>CAVUSU010000001.1:0-65738 GCA_963744235.1 uncultured Acidobacteriota bacterium
ATATTGTGGCTCACGAAAATAATCGTGCGGCCGTGCCGGGCCACGTCGCTCATTTTGCCGAGGCACTTCTTCTGGAAGGCGGCGTCACCGACGGCAAGCACCTCATCCACGAGCAGGATTTCAGGCTCGAGGTGTGCTGCGACCGCAAACGCCAGCCGCATCTGCATGCCGCTGCTGTAGTGCTTGAGCGGCGTATCGAGAAATCGTTCCACTTCGGCGAACGCCACGATTTCATCAAACTTTCGCTCGATTTCAGCCTTAGGCATGCCCAGAATCGCACCGCTCAAGTAAACGTTCTCGCGTCCAGTCAGCTCAGAGTGAAAGCCGGTGCCCACTTCAAGAAGGCTGCCGACGCGGCCTCGCACTTCGGCCCATCCACTGGTGGGCCGCGTGATGCGGGCGAGGATCTTGAGCAAAGTGCTCTTACCAGCGCCATTGCGGCCAATCAGGCCTACCACTTCGCCCTGCCGGATTTCCAGGTCCACATCGCGCACAGCCCAGAGATAATCCGGCGGCGGCCGCTTGGCGAACCGGAACGGCGCCTTAATCGCGCGCGCGAGCAGGTCGCGCAACGCCAGGTAAGGCTCGCGTTCACCCACTCGGTACCTTTTCCCGAGGCCTTGAACTTCGATGACGATTTGGTTTTCTCCGCTCATCGCATTCGGTTAGACGACATCAGCGATCGTAGTTTCCATTCTCTGGAAGTAAGCAAGTCCGCTCAGCAAGACGACCAAGACCGCTCCGGCCGAAATCAACGCAAACCGGCCCGGCGGACTGCCATGTCCTGTGAGCGACCAGCGAAACCCTTCGATCACGCCCACCATCGGGTTCAGTCCATACAGCCATGCCCACTTAGGCCACCTTGCCGACACGAGAGAGCTCGGATACACAACGGGCGATGCAAACATCCAAAACTGCACGAGGAAAGGCACAACGTAGCGCACGTCACGATAGATCGCATTCAGCGCCGAGAGCCACAGACCCATTCCAAGAGCAGTCAACACCGACATCAACAGAAATACCGGCATCCAAAGCATAGCTGGGGTTGGATGAATGTGATAGTACGCCATCATCGCGACGAACATGACGAAAGAAATACCGAAATCGACGAGCCCCGAGAGCACGGCCGAAATCGGCAAGGCCAGGCGCGGGAAATAAACCTTCGTGACGATGCGTTGGTTATCAACAATAGTGCTCGTCGCGTTTTGCAACGAAGCCGCGAAGTACATCCAGGGTAAAAGAGCACTGTAATAAAAGACAGGATAAGGCAGACCCTGGGACGGGATGTGCGCCAGAGCTCCAAAAAATAGACTGAAGATCAGCATCGTCAGAAACGGCTGCAGGACCGCCCATGCCGCCCCGATTGCGGTTTGTTTGTAGCGAATCTTGATATCGCGCCATACGAAGAAATAGACCAGTTCGCGGTATTCCCACAGTTCGCGAAACGGAATCGCCCACCAGCCGCTCGGCGGAGTGATCCTGATGATCGACCGGCCCGGCAGAGCAGTCGTCGGTGAAGCAGAAACGGTTGTCTCCATCACTCGTTCCCGGACTTAAGCTGTTTTACGTCCTCTTCTTCGAGGTGCTTCATCAGCTTTCCACGACGCGTCAGATAGCTCTTCAACGTCCGAGTTGCTTCGACTGGGACCACGGCAACTTGGTTGTACGCAGCCGTGCGCCACGAAATTGGCCCCCGCGCGGGAATCAGGTGCGTACCCCACTGATAGATCAAACCCAGATTCCAAACAATCAAAAGAGAGGTCAAGACGGCAGCGATAGCAACCGCCTTGTGGCCCTGCCAGCCATGGGAAACCGAATCAAACAGCGCCGCCAAGCCCAACACAAACACGGGAGTAAGTGAAATAAAAAAGCGATTGCCAAATGACGACAGGCCGTCCCAATCCGGATAAAACGCAATTAAGGCGTAAAAAGCGACGGAGGTCACGATCAACTTCGTGGCGAAGGGCCGATCCGTCTTTCGAAATAGCAGCAGCCCAAATAGCGCGGCGACCAGGATCGGCGTCCAGCTCAGCAGTCCGTGATCGGCCGACCACAATACGCTCCACAATGCCGGCGAGGACCACTTCCACGTAGCCGCAGGCATATAGCCGGTTCGAAGCGCGGCGCCGAAGATGATCCGCCGCGACACCAGCGTCGGTAGAAGGCTGACGACGAAAACTGCGACATAGACAAGGTGCTGCACGAGAAAGCGCGGGATCTCCGTGTTTCTCGTAAGACGCGAGGTCCAGGCCCGCCAGTAGGCCGAGAATGCTTCTAGCAGTGGAATCAGCAGGAAAATGCCATTTGGATAGTACACGTTTACCATCAGTCCGGAGATCAAACCCAGCAAAATCCATTGCCTCACGGTCCTACTCTCTCGAGTTCGATGCCAGTACCAGAGGAAAAGAGCGACAGCAAACACAGAATGGGCGTGCGACCATGATGGATTGAAATACATGTAGACCGGAAGCGAAGTCGCCCACCAGATTCCTATCGTCGCGAGGAACGCCCACTTTTCCTCAAAGTATGTGCGGGCGACGCAAAACGAAATCCACATCCCCAAGAACCCGTATATCGACGTCGCGACTGCCATCGCAATCAGATACGGCGCCGAGAAACCGTCCGCTGGGATATGAGCGCCGAACCGATCCGAAATCAACACGCCCGCGTGCGTGACGATCAAAAAAGGCGCCCATAGCAGTGAGGGGCCAATCGACCACAGATTGGCGAGGTGGCCGGTGGAAGTGTACTGATCGGGAAGTATGCGCCCGCCTGAATCTAATCGGCCCATGACAAAACTTTCATTCCCGTGTTTCCAATCCTTCTCAAAGTCGAGGTGCTTTTCGATCAGCAGCGAGCGCACGTAGGCGTAATACCCCACCCCGTCGCCCCTCACCCAGGGGTTGCTGAGCGGAAGCGTGAGAACGAACACGAGGATAAGGATTTTCTGATAATTCGTAATTTGGACCAATCGCCCTCGTCTTCGAGGCCGAAAGACTTATCGGCCACGAACCTCAAAATTGATTTCGCGGACTTCCAACGGGCGTGGATCCCAAGTCCGAATTCTGGTTCTGCGATGCGGCGTTTTGCTCTTTTCGGAGTATGCCGATAATCGACAACGGTGGTAAAGGAAGCCATGAATCCATGAGGCGAAAGATCGGCGTCAGCACATTCAGGATCCGAATCTGCCCAAGCCCAAAGGTTCTCCGGTGAAGAATCTTCCCATTCAGCCACCACGCAACCGTACCCGGCCGATTGAATTTCAGCACAGCCTCAACGCTGAAGCCAGCGTGTTGGGCCAGTTCGATAAGTTGCTCCTCCGTGTATCGCCGGCAGTGCCCGAGAACCTCATCGAGACTGCCGTACAGCTTTGGCCCGAACGGCACAAGGATAATCGCGCGCCCACCGGCTTCCAGCGCATCCCAGATATTTCTCAACGTTCCCAAATCATCCGGGATGTGTTCGACGACGTTGAAGCAAACGATTGTGTCAAATCTTTGTTCGGTCGGGTAGGTGGCGAAATCCGCGGCGTCGACATAACCCACTTGCATATAAGGACGCGTCGCGCGAAGGGAATTGAGTTTTTCCAGATAATACGGGTTCACGTCGGTAGCCCAATAGACGGGACGGGGCATAAGATGAACGGACATGTTAGCGATGCCCGCCCCTATCTCCAGAACTCGCTCCCCCAAATAGGGTTGAATCACATCGGCCATCCACCGCGTGAATCGAGGGGCGCGATTCAGTCGTTCGAGTATCTCAGCTCCGTTCTCATCGCCCGAATAGATTCGGTCGGATAAAGCGTATCGAAAAATCGCCCAGAGAGCCCGAGCGCCGTCCTTCCAACCGATCTTTTTCCCTTCGCCATACGTTCTGCCCGAATAACTGATTGGCACCTCGAATATCCTGGCTCCTCTCTTGGCCAACTTTATGGCCAGCTCGGGTTCCACATCGAAAGTCGAGCTTTCGAGCGGGATGCTCTTGAGAAGGGCGGCCCGCACCATCTTGTAGCAGGTTTCCATGTCCGTCAGATTCAAATCACACACAAGATCGCACAGAAAAGTGAGGAATTTATTTCCCAGGGCATGTCTGAAAAAAAGCGCGCGCTTGTAGCCGCCCGGCATAAAACGCGATCCAAACACGGCATCAGCATCTTCGTACAGGAACAACTCGACCATCTGCAGCAAGTCGCCGGGATGGTATTCGAGGTCGGCATCGTGAATGACCACAAGTTCGGTATCCACGTGTGACAATCCGGTCCTGATCGCCGCGCCTTTCCCTTGATTCTTTTCGTGGCGAATCCAAATCCAGCTGAATTTCGGATCGGCTGGCCCCGATTCCAACGATTCGCGAAAATCCGCAATTGCCTGAGCAGTGGCGTCGGAGGATCCGTCGTCAACCACGATTACCTTCACCGCCTTAAGGAGCGGCGACTCGCCCAAGACGCGAAGCCTTGCCAGGCTAGTCCCGACAAGATATTGCTCGTTGTAAGCTGGCACGAGCACGGAGAGCGTTGTGCTCGCACCCTGTTCAAGGTTGCCCTCGGCAGCCAAGGGCCTACCCGCAATGGGTTGTGACCCGGGTTTCTGGAGGCGGTTTGCGGTTGGCACGACACTCATTAACTTGAACGCTCACAAGTGACGACCAAGCAATATGCCACGAAATAGCTCTCCGGGACAGCACTCTGGCGTTTCAATGTTTGCTCGATGCCGTTCAGCGGCCGGAAAATTCTTTCGGTAGGGTGCTGCGCTTGATTACACGCTCGGTGCGAGACGAGCATGGCCGTTTCGAGGCGGCGCTATTAAGACGCTGCCGTTCCCGTCGACAAGGTTCGATCGGTCCTTCTCGGCTCGGTTCGCAGCGCGCATTCTTCATCGACTCTCTTTCGAAAGTGGTCGACCACACGGTCTACGATTTCATTGAGTCGTATCTCCGGCCGAAACGAGACAAGCCGTTGCAACTTCTCGAGGCAAGGCACGCGGCGCAGCATGTCCTCGAATCCGGGTTCGTAAGCCTGATCGTAGGGAATGTATTCGATTGACGACGGGCTGTTCGTCCGTTGCTTGACGAGTCGCGCAAGACCTTCGACGGATACTTCCTCGTCGCTTCCGATGTTGATCACCTCTCCCACCGCTGAATCCGTGGACATCAGACGAAGCATCGCTTCCACCGTGTCCCGAACATCACAAAAACAGCGAGATTGCCGGCCCGTTCCAAAGACCGTAATCGGCGAGGCTTCAAGCGCCTGCCGGACGAAATTGGGCAGCACCATGCCATATCGGCCAGTTTGTCGCGGGCCAACGGTGTTGAAGAGTCTGGCCACGATGACTGGCTGCTTTCTTTCCTTCCAGTACGACAAAGCGAGGAACTCGTCCAGGGCCTTGGAGGCAGCGTAACTCCAGCGCCCCTTCGTCGTTGGTCCCAGAACTAGGTCGGCGTCCTCGCGAAACGGCACTTTTTCGCTTTTCCCGTAGACTTCCGAGGTCGAGGCCGCAAACACGAGCTTCTTCTTCTTCGAGGCCACGTCGAGGACCAATTGCGTGCCGAACACATTCGTCTCGAGTGTGCGGACGGGGCTTTCGACGATCAAGCGAACGCCAACGGCGGCAGCAAGATGAAAGACGACGTCAGATTCGTCAACAAGTTCGGCGAGAAGCTGTTTGTTGGTAATGGAATCGAAAAAATAATGGAAACGATCGAAGCTCTTCAGGTGACGCACGTTCTCGACGCTTCCAGTGGAAAGATCGTCGAGAATGAAAACTTCATCGCCTCTGTTGAGCAATGCCTCAGCCAGGTGCGATCCGATGAATCCAGCTCCGCCGGTTATTAAGCAGCGCAAGATCGGCTCCTTCCACTAAGGTTTCGGCGCATCATCACTTCCCGACGGAAACGGGGCGCCTTTGCCGACATCCTCCCCGTATCCGTAGCCGTATGCATAGGGATAGTATCTATAGGAGTAGTAGTAGTCGGGCGCGCTCGAATCCACTGCGTTCAGCACAACACCGAGCAGACGGCACTTGACTGCTGCCAGCAGATCGCGCGTGCGCATGAAAGCTTCCTTGGGAGTCTCGCCGCTGCGAACGACAAGCAGCACACCGTCAGTGAGCGCTGAAAGAATCACGGCGTCAGTCGCCGCCATTACCGGCGGCGAATCAATGACAACGAACTTGAATCGGCGGCGCAGCTCCGTGATTGCTTCCCGCATTTTATGAGACGAGAGCAGATCAGCGGGGCTCGGGGGAACTGGCCCCGTCGTCAAGGCTGTCAGATTGCTAATCGTCGGGTGAGGAACCAGAACCTCATCGAGAGTGGAGACGCCGGCAAGATACGAACTCAGCCCCGCCTCTTTGCCGCCGGTCAGATTCAAGGCCCTTCGGATGCCGGGTTTTCGCAGATCGGAATCCATCAGCAGCGTTCGATCTCCAAGCTGGGCCAGCGTGACCCCCAGATTGACCGCTGCCGTCGTCTTCCCTTCGCGCGGAAGCGCGCTAGTCACCAGGATTACCTGCGGCGGGTGCTCCGCCTGAGACAGCAACAACGACGTCCGGAGGGCGCGGAAGGCCTCCGATATCTGCGACTTCGGCTGCACGTACGACAACAGTTCCACCCGTGGGCCCAACGCAGCCTGCGGCCCGGCTTCGCGAGCAAGCCGCGAGAGTTTGCCGTGGTGACCGTTCAAGCCCGGCAGCGATGGAACGACCGCCAAAGAGGGAAGTCCAGTGAGCGATTCGATGTCGTCGGGGGACTTCACCGTGTTGTCCAGATATTCTCTGAAAATCGCCAAACCCACTCCTCCCACCAGTCCAACGAGGAAAGCCAGAGAGATATTGCGGGCTTTTTGCGGGCGTGACGGGCTTGTGGGCGTAAGCGCGGGATCCACTACCCGTATGTTGCTCGAACGCAGCCCTGCGGAGATGCCCGCTTCCTTCAATTTTTGCAGCAAACCGTCATAGAGCTGTTTGTTCGCTTCGGCATCGTGCTGAAGAATGTGGTAGTTCACCAGCTTCTCGGCGAGGTCGTTCGCCTCCGCCTTTTGCCTATCGAGGGCTTCTTGAAGTATCGCCACATGGCTTTGCGCCGTGTCGTACTCGGTTTTGATCGTTTCGATGATCAAACTGCGCTGCTTCGTCAGATCCTCATCCAGTTCTTTCTGTTGAGCGGCAATTCGCTGCACCTTCGGGAAATTCGGGCCATACTGATTCACGGCGTTCGCATAGTCCTGGGCGAGCACGGACTTTCGTTTGACCAAATCCTGAATCACAGAGTTATCGCGCGCCGCCGGCAACGAATCCACATTGCCCGAGATAGCCATGCGGTAAAGGGCTTCTTTTTCGGCCAGCCCTGTCTGCGCGTCCGTTACGGTCTTGCTGAGGTCGGCCAGCTTTTGCGTGGTTATGTCCTGCTTCTCATCGATTTGCCAGATTTGATTCTTGCGTTCGTATGCGATCCGGTCATCTTCGGATTTTTCCACCTTCAGCCGAAGCTCCTCGAGTTCTGCGGAGAGCCAAGTGGAGGCCTGCGTGGTCGCGTCGTACTTGCTTCGAAAGTTTTGTTCGATGAAGTCCTGCAGGTGCGTGTTCACCACAAGGGCGGCAAGCTGCGGGTCTTCGGCTTCGAACCTCACCTCGATCAGCCGGCTGGTGGGAACCCGCTTTACGCTCAAGCTTCCCAGGAAAGCTCCCAGGATGGCTGGGCGCTTGGACGCCGGCCCGCTTTGCGCGAAAGTAAGCGAATTCGCCGAGCCTCCAAATTCGGGATAGCGGCCCAGGTCCAGGGACTTTATGGTCTGCAATGCGAGTGTTTCACTCTGCAGGATTTTCGCCTGGGTCTCAATGTAGTCCTCGGAATCCATATACTCGTCGTAGGAATTGTCCTGGAAGCGCAGCACGTTCTGGGACTCTTTGTCTACTTCCACACGCGCAGCCGCCTCGTAGACCGGCTTCATTTTGAAGGAGGCGATGGTTACGACAGTGACGACGGTGAGAAGGAAGGTGAGGACCAACCACTGGTGCTTTCGTAGGATGATCAGGTAGTCGAGCAGGTGCGCTTCGCGAGGAAGCTGCTCCCAAGGCAGCGCCGACGGCGCGGGGACCACCGCGAGAGCCTCCGCTGGCTTGCGATCACGCAATGTGAGTTTAGGCGCTTCTTCCATTTGCCCGCGATCCGCGTGTTCTTATTGATACGCCGCCCGATAAACCACTACCGACGTGCCGATTCCCAACGCTGCTTCGCCGCCCCGGGCTAAAATCTTTTTCCCCGTGCTGTCCGGGACGTACAAAATATCATTCGACTTCAGCGCTACATCGTCGGCCTTGTGCTTTTCGATTTGCTTGATATGGACCGTGATTTCGTCTCGCTGCCCGGTCGCAGGATTCGTCCGCATGATTACTGCGTCATCTGACTTTGCGTAGCCAGTCAGTCCATGGGCGAGAGCCACTGCCTGTAGGACCGTGACTTGATCTCCGTGACCCTGGAGGACGTAACCCCCAGGCTGCGAGATGCCTGCACCCATCACGTAAACGATTCCCGCCTTCGGAACGCTGATAACGTCGCCGCCATAAACAGGAACATTGAACTTGGAGTCGCCCGAATCGAGCAGGTCCTGCAGCCGCACCGTGATGACCTGCTGATCCTCCGTCGAATCGGCGGGTGGACCGGTTGCAGCGCCCGGGGGTGCATCGGCCGGCGCATCGACCTTCTCCGAGCTCGCGTGCGCGGAGCGCGTGACCATCACGACGCTTCCGGCCTCATCCGTAATGCCGCCAGCGTCCGCAAGTACTTCCAGCAAAGTGGTGGGCCGCATCACTTGATAGACCATCGGTTTGGCCACTGCACCCACAAGGGAAATTGGCTGGCTGTACTGTTCTCTTACGAAAACGGATACTTGAGGATGCGACACCAAACCATTCTCGACCAGCAGTTCTTCCACATGGCTCTCGAGTTGAAACGGCGTTAGGCCTGCAGCATGGATTCTTCCCGGTATCAGCGGGAAGCTGACATCGCCGGTGGCGCTAACCCGAAGTTCGCGGGAAAGTTCCGGGACGTCAAACACGTCAACACGCAACAAATCGCCTGTGCCGATGGGAGTGTCCACCGGTTGAGTCCGCGCCAGGCTGGCAAGCTGCTGGATTTTCTCGTTTGTCTGCTTTGGAGTTTCGTCCTTCTGTTGACCCTTGGCGGTCTGCAGCAAAAACAACGTCAAGCAAAGGGCTGCAGACACAAGCTTCGCCACGAGTCCGTTCGAAACTCCACGGACCTTCACTGCCATTGAGAGAAATGACCCCGAAACACTATGGCCCAGCGGAATTAGACTGTCAATCTGAGATTCCGCCATCCCTCACAATTTGATCGGGCGGGGCAGCACGATCCATCGCTTTTTCTTCGAATGGCCATGTGAGGACCTATGCATTCCACAGGCGACGACTAACACTCCGCGAGCCCTGCGACCCAGACAATTGGTCTCCACCTCCGGCTGCGGACACATCTTTTTTAAACCGGAACCTCCGTGGCGCGGTGTTTCCTGTGTTTGCTCGTCGCTGTCGCCGGGGCCTCCGACGGTAACGGAGCCGAGGTTGCTAGATGGACCTGCAGTAGGAACAGCAGAGCGTTGGACGGAATGTGCAGATTGAAGTCGACAAAACTGTGTAGCAAGAGCCCGGAAAGAGCCACAATGGCGGCGGCGTGCACTCCACGCGAGAAGTGCCCTTGTTCCGCTTCGAAGTTTTTGCGCGCCTGCCGGTACAGCAAGATTAAGAAAGCCAACCCGCAGAGCCCGCCCGCCAGGCCCGTTTCCGCTAATGCTTCCATGTAATCGTTGTGGACATGCTCGACGATCCGGCCGTCATAGAACGTTTCGTATCGCGGATACACCGTCACCAGGGTTCCCAAACCTGCCCCCAATACGGGATGGTCGCGAAAAATATGGGTTGCCGCTCGGACCATGGTTCCCCGTCTTGCCAGGGACGTGTCAGCGCTGGGTAACGTAGAAAATCTTTCAATTGCCTTTCCCGCTCCAACCCACGCGATCAGCGCCACGGCGGCGAGCGCAACGATCCCGACAGCCGCCATGTGCGGTCCCTCGCGCGATCGACGGCTGCGGACGAGCAACGCCAGGACTCCGAGCTCAAATGCAAAACTTACGATCCCGCCGCGCGAACCGGAGAGGATGAGCGCGCTCACTGGGATGATAGTCAGCAACGTGGCCATTGGGAAAATATCCCTGCGCAGGCCGCGGAAAGCCATCAAGCCCAGCCCTACCGGCAACACTAATTCGACAAATCCTGCAAAATGATTGCGATTCACGTACGGGCCGAAAAGATCGCCCCCGAGTGGTAATTCGCGATACCAGTAAATCTTGGATTCCGAGGTGAAGTGCTGAATGATACCGAACAGCGAAACGGCGAACCCCAGCAGGATCAGGAACCACGCAAGTTTCGTCAAGTCAGGACGCTGACGGAACGCCTGAGTTGCCAGAAAAAACAGGATGGCATAAGCCGAGAGTTTCAGAAGTTCCGTCCGTGTGAAGTACGCATACGGAAGTGGTGCGAAAGAGCAGCTGCAATAGGCCGATTCCGACCAGACCCAGCAGGGGCCAATTGAGCGGATTCCAATCCACCTTCGCATCAGGATCGCGATAAGTGATTATCCCCCAGACTACCAGAAGCACGGCGGCCCCAATCTCCACCACCGATTGAGACCAAACCTCAACTCCGCCGAAAGCCAGCACGCTGAACGCGAAGAGAAAACATAAGCCGGCGCGGATAGCTTTCACTGTGTGGGTCCCTTCGCCTGCGCATCGGAAGGAATCAGGGAAACATCGGCGATCCACGCGGTGCCGCTCAGCTTGTTTTCAAACAGCCTGCTCGGATAGCGATACACCCGAACCAGAAGAAAGTGTGTTTGCGGTCCGGTCGAAATCTGCGCATTCGCTTCGGCCCATGAATTCGTGCCTGTCAAGTTATCCGTGAGCACTCTTCCGTCGGCAGCATGGTGGGGATCGGCGATCCAAAATCGCAATCCGCTTTCGGTGTTGATTCGCTCTGTCCGCAAGTAGCCGCGAAAACTGTAGGTGCGGTTCGGTTCCACCGGCACGTACTGAAGAGGTCCGCTTAGCTCCAGGTTTGTGCCTCCGCCAAAGTCGAGCCGAACGGACCGTGTGCCGTTCGACTGCCGCGGACGATCGAAATCGATCGCCACACCCGGCGGCGGGTCCCAACGCCAGCCGAGTCCACCGTTCGGAAACGCCTGACTGAAGTCTCCGTCCCACACGAGGGAACCATCGGCCGAAGCTTCATGCGGAAGACCGGCCGCGCCCAGGGCCCCCAGCCAGACGCGTCGAGCATCGTCCGAACGGTCCTTGCGGATCAGCTCTTCGATGAAAGGAAACGAACGGCTAAGCGTGAAGGGTTTCTCGAGGGTCAGCAGTCTCTGCCAGATGATGAGCGCCGGCTCTGCTTCATGGATGGAGTCGAAAAAATCGAGCGCCGCGAAATACGCCTCCAGATTCGCCGGCAGCACCTGATCGAGCAGCGCGTTGACGTCATGATTCGAGCGCCAGACCCGCGACACCGCCTGCGGAATGAGCGATGCATCCGTCCGCACCGCTCTCTGAATCTCCTTCATACCCTCAGCAGACTCTTGCTGTCGCAGTAGAAAATTCCCATAGTGCCATGCCACGTCCGCGGAAATTGGATAAATATCTTTCGCACGCTTGAAAGCGTCGCGGGCATCGGCGATGTCTCCGGTGTCCTCATACGCGCTTGCCAGGTCCATCCAGTAGTACGGAGAAGAGGGTTCGTACCGCACAGCGTTCTTGAAGTCGAGAATTGCCGCAGAGATGTCTGGGTCCATGAGATCCCATTGGCGGAAGCGACCCAGGCGGTCCCACGCGTCGGCGTCGCCTGGAACCAACTGAACGCCGCGTTGAATGGTATTGGGATCCGAAGACTGAAAGCGGTGATTCGCCAGCCAAATTCGAGCCGCTTGACCGGCCAGTATTCCGGCGATCGCGATCGACCCGAGAAGCACGGAGCGGCGGGCGCGGCTAGTTTCGAGAGGGAAGTCCACCACTCGTAATCTGCTACGAGCGTCGCTCACTCCGCAAGAGCGAATTCTTGGGCCCGGAGTTCTTCGCGAGCGGACAGTCGAAACTCGTCTGAGCGGTAAACGAAGGAATATGTCAGGAGGGAGCCGAATGCCTATCTTTTGCCGATTCGATAGATGAGTCCGACAGAGATTCGATAGCTGGGTTGCCCCGGCTTGTCGCCGAAAAAGCGTGTTGGGTCATAATCAAACTGCACGCGAGCTCCCCAGTGTTGTTTGATGTTCAAATCAAGGCCGGCGCCGCCTTCCCATGCAAACGCGAAATCCGAGTTCACCTTCGCCGGAAACCCTCCACTCGGCGGGATCGAGTTTCTGTAATAGCCTTCGCCAAACAGAATGTGCGCCCACGGTGTGAGTTTGTGGTGCCGGAAAGGAAAGAATTGCGGGCCGACAAAAAGCCTGTAGACGCTCGTCCGTCCGAGGAGCGCCTTGTTGTTATAGTCGCCGGAAGCCTCCAATTCCCCGCCTAGCCAGGTTCTGAGGTTGTATTCCCCCGACCCCGTCCAACCGCCCATGTCGAGACTATATCCGTTAGGCGCGCTGTATCGGTCGAATGTTCCCCCGGCAGAAATCTCCTCCTTCGGTGTCTGCGCAAATGCCGGAATTGAACCGAGCAGGAAAAACGCGAGTAAGCCGCAAACTGTCCTCATCTACACCAGCCTCCAGTTTTCATCGATCGAGGTCGCATTAGAAGCCGGCAATCATACCTTGATTGCTCAATTTCCTTCACCGTCTTCGCGGTCAGCCGATGCACTCATTTCCGACATTCGTCCAATCCCTTGAGCATGTTTCTCTCGGCTTGGTCTTAGAGCATCGAAGGTTCGCGCCGGGTTGTCTCCCGATCGATGATTCGGCAGAACGAGCGGGATGGGCGATGGGGGGTTCCCCAATAGTGCTCGAACCCAAAAAAAACCGCGCGCCCCGTGAAGGACGCGCGGTTTTACGCGACAAAACCCGGTGCCTATTTCACGACAACTGGGATTTGATACGGATGGTTCACGGTCCCAGAGGTCGCGGTCAGCGTGAGAGAGTACGTGTGTGTCGTGGTGTTTCCGGAGCAGCTTGAGAATACGCACAGGGCGAGCACAATGCCTGCGAGCCCAAGCCACGTTCGGCGCCGCCGCAACAGCGGCAGCATCAGGAACAGAAGCAACGCCGCCACCAGAGGAACCGCCGGGCGCATGAGCCTTTGCCCATCGAGCGGGCGACTCAAGGGCGGAACCAAAGCTGCAACCGAGATATTCACGGTCACTGTCTGACCCGCGAGAGTCGCAGTGCACGACCCCTTCGGGATGGTAGTTGTGCAAGTGAAAGTAACGGTGGGTGCGAAACCTTGTGGTGTCGTTGTCAAGGTCCCTTGGAAGCTGCCCGCATTGTTCGTGACGGTGACAGAGGCTGGCAGCGATGTAACCGAGAAGTCGCCGCCGGTTCCACTCAACGTCGTCGTTTGCATGGCGCCGCCAGCGGCAGCCGTAAGCGTGCCGTTTAGCGCTCCAGTCGTCGTGGGCGTGAAAGTGACGTTGATCGTGCAATTTGCGCCCGCGGCGAGCCCGCCGGCGCCACCGCAATTGTCGGTTTCACCGAAATTGGTGCTCGCCGTAATTGTGAATACCTGCATGGAAGCGGATGTGTTGGTAAGTGTGACGGGCTGAGACGGGCTTGTCGTAGTGACGAGTTGTGTCGCCGCAAACGTCAAACTCGCTGGCAGAAGCGTAAAGTTCGCCACTGCGGTACCCGTGCCCGTAAGAGTTATATTCTGTGTGGCGGCCGCGTTATTACCGGCGGTGTATTGGATGGGCAGCGTCGCCGTCTCTGCTATGGCCACAGACGGCGTGAAAGTCAGCGCCGACCGTGCAGTTCGCGCCCGCAGGGACCGAGCCCCGCAAGTAGTGGCAGCGCCGCCCAGCGGCAAAATCAGTCGCGACTGAAGGCGCCACAGCCGTGATCGTCTGAAGCGTGATGGGGATCGCCACAGCCGTATTGTTTGTCATAGTGACAACGCACGGCACGAGCGGTGCGCAGTTTACCAAGGGCGTCCCCACCGGCTCGTTCCCGAACGCCAGCGTCGTCGCCGAGAACACAATCGTCGGCTGCAGCGTCAGCTTCGCCACAAACGCCGCATCGACGGCGGTGGCATCGAACTGTGTAATCGTCGTCTGAAAAGTGCAGTCGTCGCATAAATCGGGAAATTCGATGTTGATCCCGTTTGTCCCGTAAGTAGGGGTTGTTTCCGGAGTCGAGCGCGATCGCCCACCCGTATCTGAACCAGGCCCCTTTCCTCCAAAGTAAGTCGAATAGACGAGGTCGGCTTGGCCGTTGCCGCCGGGGTTCAGCTCGAACAAAAATGCCGTTGCCCCACCGGCATTGTTATTGCTGGTCTGATAAGACCCTACGGCGAGAAGCGGGAAGTCAGTGGACCGATGTTCCTCCTGTTACGTAGGCATTTCCCAAAGGATCTGCCGCGATCCCGTTGCCGTTGTCGCCGCCGATCCGCCCACCAATGCCGAATACTTGAGCGAGCCAGCGCCCGATTTGGTGGTGTCAAGCACCGTCACGAAAACAACGTCGGATGTCCCGGCTGGGGCTATATAAGCTCCCGTCGTCGTGGGGAACTTGGGCGGCGAAGTTTTGTGCGATTGCGTCGACCCTGTCGCATAGACCGCGTTAGCTGGCGTGGCGTTGCCAGGTTGCAGCGCGACTGCGCCACCAACGTCGAAAACATCTCCGCCCAAGTACGTTGAATAAATCAGAGAACCCACTCCCGTTTTGGTCGTGTCAATCCGTGATACAAACGCCTCAGCCGCTTGGTTGCTGGCATTCGGGCCGGTTTGAAGCGCGTTCACGGTTGGAAAGTTGCTGGAAGTAGTCGTGCCAACAAGGTAGGCATTGCCGGCGGAGTCGGCAGCGACCCCAAGTGCCCGATCCCCGTAGCCGACGCTGATGGCATTCTTCCCGTCGCCTCCAAGATAGGTTGAATAGACCACGGATGTAGGTCCAGACCCCGCCGTATTGACCTTCGCTAGAAATGCGACTCCGTCTGTCGTATCGGAATTCGAAGTTTGGTATCCCGTAGCGGTCGTCACCGTACTCAGGAAGTCGGAAGAGGCAGTCAGGCCAGCGAGATAGGCATTCCCATTGCATCTGCCGCGATGCCATCGGCAAAGTCGCCGAAGGTTGCTCCACCGCTTCCTCCCAAGTATGAAGAGTAGACGAGAGAGGCTGCGCCGCTCATCGCCGGATCAATCTTTGATAGAAATGCTGTCCCAACATTGACAACGGTAGTTAAATCCGTGGGCGTACATCTCCGCGGCGTTGGCCGTTGTTGGGAAGCTCGTCGAAAATGTCTGTCCGGCGACATAAATTTTTCCGGACGAGTCTAGTGCGAGCAAGACCATAGTCACCGTTCGCGTCGGTTGCGATCAGATAGGTCGAATAAACCTCGCCGTTCCGGTCGGGTTCAATTCCGTCACAAAAACCGCCCCTTGGGATTGCTGCCGCCAAGCGGACCCGGCGTAAATCCGTTCGCCGTCGTCGGAAAACTAAGGCTGAGAACGTTTGACCAGCGACGTAAGCGTCCCTGATCGAATCAACTGCGATGCCGAAGCAAAGTCAGTGTCGATGCCCGAAACTGGTTCGCCGGACCTCCACCTAGGTACGTCGAATAGTCCAGCACCGGATCGATCACCAGCCGCTCATTCCTGTCATAATTCCCGATCGAGAACGTCACGCGATGCTCGCGCGTAATTTCGTAGTTCCCTGCGATTTCTCGGTGCTCACCGTTCGCGTCCTGATAGATCACCGGCTTTAGAAGCCTCACCTCGCGGCCGGAAACCCCCATCAACAGGTTGCCCCTTGCGTCGAGTTCCAGCGTCTTTGCGCCTTCCACGTCCAGCGCGATCTGTTTGGGATCCGCTCCGGGCGCCACGATGAAGTCATACTCGAGTTGCCTCTGGTTCCCGTAGAACACGGCATCCACACCAGAATAAATTCCTTGATAGGCCACTCGAGAGTAGGAGGGCACTTCTGTGTGCCAGTTCTTGGGGTCGCGGCCGATGAAGTAGTCCGTTCGGCCTGGGAGGCGGTTCACACCGCTAACTTCGGCAGTCGAATTCGACCCGTCGAAATGCAGTCGCAGCACGGACGTCTTCTGGGCGCGCTGCGCATCCCGCAACGCCTTGAGGTTAGAAGCGCGATTCAGTCGAGGCGCCTGAACCTGCCGCGAACTCTGCAACGCCAAAACGGCATCTTGCCGCGTCAAGAAAAGCTCATAGCCGGCGCCCTGAGATACGAATTGCACTTCGGGCGCGGTCTGCCCCAGGTTGGCCTTGAAACTCAGCGGCAGCCGGCCGTATTGCGCGGCGATCTCTTCAGCCGAAGGTTTCGAAGTCTGGCTCGGCCTCGCGCCGAGGGGCGCGTATTTCGCTTGATTGCGACCTGCGATCGAAAGACACAAAATAGCAACGGAAACAACGCCTGTCAGCGAAGCTGCAAATCGCAGCAACGAAGCCCTCTTCTTCATTGCGGTAGTCCTCCTGATCTTTCGGGTTCCGGTCCGTTTAGGGGATCACTGCTATCCGTCCCCACGCTGAATCATTGTTCATGGTCTGAAAACGAAGCAGTGCAGGATCATGAAGATCGTCCCGAGATGCCCCGTGTGCACGAATGCAAAATGACATTTGTGGCGGGATGGTAGCACAGTTTCTTTTTGGTACACGCCCGCCGGTAGGTGAAGTGTCTAGAAGTGAAACTGCGTCGTCCCGACTTGAATCACTCAGCGCCCCGAATTGCGTCTCCTTTCAGACTCTGTGTTCCCGCTCCTGGCCCTTCGAGACGGCCTTCGCACCGAAGATCGCGGCAGACCAAGTCGCAAAGCTCGGCCAATCGACTGCCGTCTTCATGCGCACGCAGCCGCCGCACCGGGAAATTCGAGACAAGCCGGCCCAGCACCATCAGTTCATCCGCGCGCATTTTGGAATCGATCAGTTTGGAAGCGTAACTGTTGGCCACAAGGCCCATCAGGGCTGTTTGTTGGCTAAGCGCCTCCAGGTGCGGCGCTGTTGCTTCCGCACACCGGTCACCCAACAGGTAGATCGGCTCCCAAAAGGCAGGGTCGTGACCAGAAGCTCGACCGGTGATCGCCCACAGCGAGCCGTCTCTTCTCCCAATCGGGCAGAAGACGAGGTAGCGAGTCGCGGCCCCCGAACAGCATCTCCACCGACTCCGGCCAAAGTCGCAATTGCGGAGAGCCGGGCAAAGCGAAAAAAGCTCCGTCACGCTCAGCCAACGGAACGACGTCATCCGACAGTATCGGGAAACCCCGCTGCGCTAACGCTGCAGCCGTCGTTGATTTTCCCGCCTCTTCCGGACCAGCAAAAACGATCGCGCGATCCTGCACCACTACCGCGCTTGCGTGCAGGCACACCAATCCCCGATATCGAAGGACCAGGCCTAACACGGGTCCCAGAAGATATAGTGCCGTGCTCTCGAGAGAAGAGTTTTCCGGCCAGGTCACCCATAGTCTCGTTCCGGAGCGATCCAGCCAGAACTGCGTTCCATCGTAATAAACGCCGTGAAGGAAGCCGCCGTTCGCGAGCTCCCACATTCTCAACATGGGTTCGCCAGTCTCGGTCGTAAGGGAGCTGACGTAGGTAAGGTGTCCCGCTGAGACAGGGATGTCGTTTTTCTCGCGAGGCGAGATGCCTAGCAGAACTTGTAGGTCTGGAGCTGCCTGCGGCTCTCCAGTCTCTAGCCCGGGAATAGGCAGATTGCACTGAACGGACAGGCCGAAAACCGAATAGCTGAGATTCACACCTGGAAACGACCGGTACTCAGTTTGGCACGACTGAGGATTGGGCTCATTTGCGGCTGCTACTTTCAATCCCGCATGTCTCAGTGGCTCGTAAACGTAATGCGGCGGCTCGAATCTCTGTTTCCTCTTGTATTGTTGGCTTGCGTCAGCTCGTGCACTGTCCCGTAAACCATTAATTGAGGAGAGGAGTAAGGCTTTTTCACACCCGATTTGACGGGCTTAGCCATTGCGGACCTCCGCGCTCAAGTTATACCCAACTCGCCGCGCGAACTGCAACCAAAAGTTGAGACACAGCGGTCGAATGCCAGTGCGCGCTTTCGCCGGAGAGTCTCCTCCGGCCAATCTCGGCACCGCGGAAGGTTCGACATAATGATCAATTTCCGGGTTCCAAGTCGCCTGATCGATCCAGGCCGCCTCAGGACGCCTGAGCTGCGCCATCAGCGGATCACCGGCCAGCGGTGTTTTCGGTCTGGCCAAGATTTCCCCCGGTAAACGCCCGGCCATTGCCCGACGCAATAGCTCTTTCTCGTAAAACCAAGGGAAAGGGGGAATCGCCAGAAGATAATCGACGATCCGCAGATCGAGAAACGGATAGCGAACTTCCACCGGAAACCGGGTCACTCCGGGATCGTTCGTTTCGAAGAGGTGTGTCCACTGCGGCAATTGCAGCGAGGCGTGGGCCCGCGGGACGACAGGGTGTCGGCGCCCGTCAGCCAGGCGCTTGGCCTCGGCCCAGCGCTCCCTCATCTGCTGGGGCTTCGCAAGTCGAGGTGAAACCCACGTGGGTAGAACTGGCGCCAACGGCCCTTTCCCGAAAACCTTCTGCCCGCGCGTCAGTATGCCGCGCCATGGCAAACGTCGGACTCGCAAGAATCCCGACGTGCGGTTGACCAATTGCCGCCATTCCCTTCGCCGCAACAAGTCTCGCGCGTAAGGGGCCATCTGAAAACTCATCAACGCGTCGTTGCCTTCCCCATTGAAAACAGTGCGGCAATCGCCGCCGATTATCTGAAACACGTCGAACAGATCCGCGGAGAAAGGATCTTCGACGGGTTCAGGCCCCGCCACCTTGGCGTCGTCCCAGCGTTCGAATGGTTTCAGATTATCCAGCGCCTGAAAGCGAATCGGAATCCGCAGGTGTTCCGCGACTTTTTTTGCAAACGAATCCTCGGAGTCAGGAATCAGTGACTCGTAGAAGGTTGTGTATGCGCGCAAATCCGCTTGCTCGGAACTCGCGTCCATCAATTCCCGCGCTGTAGCCGCGATCGACGACGAGTCAAGGCCCCCGCTGAGGAAGATCCCGACGCGATCCGTGCGCATCCGGTCCGCGACCGCTTGCTTCAGCAGCGCTCGAAAGTGCTCAACGTACTCCTCGTCGCGGCGATACCGAATTCGGCCGTCGATCGGCGGCTCCCAGTAGCGTTTGACGCGAGATCCTTTCGCCGAAATCGCCAGGGAATGAGCCGGAGCCAGGCGCCTGACGTCGCGAAACGTCGTCGTCGCGTTGTCGCAGTTCAATCCGGCCAGCAGGAAATCCAGAATCGCTGCGTCGTTCAACTCGTCCGGGACCGACGGATGCAAGCGCACGCAATTCAGGGTATTGCTGAAGATGAACGTCGTCCCCGATTTCGGCGTAGTAGAACGGCTTGATTCCGAAGTGATCTCGCGCGCAGAAAAGTTTCTGGTTGCGAATGTCCCAGATGGCAAACGAAAAATCGCCGCGTAAGTGCTGTACGCATTCTTCATTCCAGGCAGCGTAAGCGTGCAGGATCAGATCGGGATCCGCCATCGTACGAGACGTCTTTTGCCCCGCGCCTTCGAGTTCCGCGCGCAGCTCCGCGCGACAATCGATCCGCGCATCCGCCGTGATCCAGAATCGGCCTTCGAGGCCCGTCGGCTGCCGCTCATTCAGCGATTCCCGCGTGGCGCGGAGCATTGTGTGGCCGAATCCGACTGCGTCCCGCACCCACACTTCACGAGCGTCCGGCCCGCGATAGTCGAGGAAACGCGCAAGCGCCTGCAAAAGACCGCGATCCACCGGCGCTCCGTCCCGATTGAATATGCCGACGATGCCGCTCAATGCGAAGGTGTCTCCATGGAAGTCACCGGGCCGTCGAACGGCACGAAGTGAACGTGCTCCTCGCCGGCATCGTTCAATACCGCGCCTTCGAATTCCACCCAAGCGTGCGCTTCGAAACTCTCCCCTTGTTTTCGCGCTCCTACGCGCAATTCGACGGGAATGCCGCGGCTCCGCAGCAGCCACCAAAGCACCATCGATTGTTCCAGGCAGCTCGCGTGAAAAAAGAGATTTCTGGCCGCAGCCGATTCCATTCGGGCGATCACACGAGCCGATTCCAGTGTTGAATCCGAAGGCGAGTTCTCAATCGAGGAAGGGGCGAGCCATGTGAGCGCCGCCTTCCAGCGGCGAAAGCCGGCCAGGCGCAATCCTGCCCACGAGACCGTAAGCGCCACAACGGCTTCGACTACAATGCCGCGCTCAAATCCCGTGAGTCGCCAGAACCCACGCCACTTATCCACGACCGATTTCAACCCATCACCTCAGAGAAAGTCGCGCTCGCGACCTAGGCCCAGGCTGGTTGGCGCGTCCTGGCGGGCCTCAGAGCAGGACGGTTGAAAAGGAGTCTGCTGAGTATTACACGGCTGCGGCGGCGCTTCGCACCTCGATCAATCCCTCGCTCCTCATTTGCTCGAGCAAATCGAGAAGGTCGCGCTCGCACTGTTCTGCCTCGACGTCGTACTCCTCCATCACGGCATCACGAAGCTCGCGAACACGCTTCGGTTGCTGCAAGAGGTTCCAGACGGACGTGCCCACCGCGTTCATTCCGTAGTAGACGCTGTTTTTCATATTGAGGATGGCCGATTCCTCACCAAGCGCGCAGGATACTTGGTCCTTCGTCGCAACTACGATCGATTGAATAGAAATTGCGGCATCCATCTCGAGCCTAAGTCTATTGTCGGGTGGACCCGCCGGAAGAACGCAGCCTCGGCCGTTCGCTAGACGTGGGAATCCGCCCGACCCCGGAAGCGATTCACCACAAACAGTGAGTATTCTACCGGGACTTGTATCGAACAGCAATCACCACGATGGTGAGCCCACGGGAGGAACTCATCGATTTCGTGCAGGCAAGAGTCATGACTATGCCGGAGTAGCCTCGATGACGCTGAGCTCTCCTTGAGCCGGGAATATCTGCGCGAGGCGGAAACCCGCCTCAGCAAGCAGGTTACGGTATTCGGGGACCGTGCGCTCCTTCCCACCGGTCAGGACCATCATCGCGATGTCTGCTAGTTTTCCTGTCGATGGGCGATTGCCCTCGGCTAAGGCCCACTCAACCAGCAAAAGCACGCCGTCGGATGGAACGGCGCGTCGGCAATTTACGAGGATTTGGCGCGCCCGTTCGTCGTCCCAATCGTGAATCACGTTTTTCATGACGTAGGCTCTGCATCCCGACGGGACCGATTGGAAGAAATCGCAGGGTTGCATCGCGCTACGGTCCTCTAGTTCACCTCCCAGAAAGCCGCGCTTGCGCGCCCGCTCGAGCACATGCGGCAAGTCCGCCAGTACCCCGTGCAGTTTCGGATGAGCTCTCATGATTGACGCGAGCAGCATGCCGTTGCCGCCTCCGACGTCCATCAGGCTGCCCCAAGCCCCGAATTCGTAAGCAGCCGCAACCCCCGGGCCCATCAATTCAGACATGTTTGTCATTGCGTCATCGAAGATGCGAGCCATCTCAGGGTGCTGTTGCAGGTATTCAAACGGATTCATTCCGTAGAGTTTCTCTCTGGCGGGCTGGCCCGTTCGGATGCTGTGGAGGATTTCTCCAAAAGGCCCATAGAAAAACTCGCTTCCCCTGAAGATCACGATGGATCGAATCGACCCGGGCACGCCGGTGCGAAGAAACTGAGAAAGTCCCGTGTTCGAGAAGGTGCCGGGAGCGGTTTCCTCAAAGACGCCCTGGCTGGCCAGCATTCGCAAGAGGCGATAGAGTCCCGATTCGTTCACCTCAAGCTCACCGGCAAGTTCGCCCGCGGTGCGCGAACCTTCTTGCAACAGATCTGCCACTCCGAGTTTCGCCGCGGCGTACAAGGCCTGATGCAGTATCAAGCCGTTGCTCATCTGCTGCAGCTGCGAAAGTGTCGTAGCCGGAGCTGCTTGCGGTCTCATGCTTCACCTCGCGATAATCGATTCGAATTCGGTCACTCTTGCGCGCTTTCGTTTAGCGGACTTGCGCAGTACTGGTATGGCCCTAGTCGTGTCATGAGCAGCACAGCGATCACAGTTGCAACGAAGAACCAGCCAAGCGGCAATGTGTAGGATCCCTTCACATCGAACCCCACTCCCATTAGATAGGCGCCGATAGCGCCAGCTAGCGCAAAAGCAGCCCAAATGTAGCTGTAAATCTCCCCGAAAGAGCGGAGGCCAAAATATCGGCTGGTCAGAAACGCCATGATGTCTGCTTCCGCTCCCAATCCCAAGCCGACCAAAAATGCCGCGACGAACGCGATTTCTCTCGCGCTGCTTGCCCAAAGCATGCCGATTCCTAAGGCCGCTCCTCCGAAGAAAAAACCTGCGATCTTGGGGCCGAAAAAATGGTCCAGCAAGTAACCGGAGCCCACCCTGCCAAGCATAAGGGCTCCACCGACAAGCGAACTCGCCAGGGCCGCGGCTTGAGCCGTGCTTCCCCGGTCGGCAAGAATCGCCGCCATATGAACCATGCAACCCTGCACGCTCGCCGACACCAGAAAAAACGCGCACAGCATCATCCAAAACGTCCGCGTGTGCCAGGCTTCCCTCCAACTCAGTCCCTGATTGGCGTCGACGGCGAGCATCGCAGTAGTGGCCCCCGCTCCGTCCGGCAAGAGGTTCATTTGCCCGGGTTTCTCCTTCAGAAACGCTGCGACCACGGGAACTGAAACGATCAGAACCAGGGAGCCGAAAATCGTATAGGCCATGCGCCAACCGAACAGCACGATCAGTCGTTGTGCGACCGAAGGCATGATCATTGCCCCAAAACCGAGCCCAAACATCATCAGGCCGAGTGCCAGTCCCCTGTGTCTATCAAACCAGTGCGAAACCACGTCGCTGTACGGCATCGGAGCGGCCGCGCAACCGACAAGTCCCAAAGCCATGTAGAACACATACAACTGCCACATTTTTCCAGAGAGAACTTTGCTCGACAGCAGGACCAAACCAAAGATCGTGGTGTACGGCAAAATCACTTTTCGCGCCCCATAGCGATCAACGAGTCGTCCTGCCAACGGGAGGCTCAGGGCACTCATGCCATTGTGGAAAGTGAAAGCGAGCGAGATGCTCCCGCGGCCGTAATGAAATTCTTGGCTCAGAGCTCTGAGGAAAACCGGAAACGAAAACACAACGATGGGAGCGGAGCCGAGAAGCAGACCCAGGGCGGCCGTCGAAACGACCCACCAGCCATAGAACACGCGGGGCCGACGACTCAAGGAAACCTCCAAGGGAGAGAAGCGCGATGGGCCGCGATTATAGTCCAAGTACACTGCCCAACCTACAGTCGAGGAACTGGATTCTTTGCCGCAACTTCGGTTATAAACGCGGCTCATGCCGGAAGCCGCGATCCTGGTCGAGTCTCTGGAGAAGTATTTCCCTCCGGCCCTCTCTGGATGGAGGGCGTTCGTTCAACCCGTCGCCCGCCCCACCCAACGCGCCCTGGCAGGTGTTTCGTTCGTGGTGGATCGGGGAGAAGCGGTTGCCCTGGCAGGTTCGAACGGAGCGGGCAAGTCCACACTTCTGCGAATTCTTGCTACCCTCATCGTTCCAACGCGCGGTCACGCAGCCGTCGGCGGGTTTGACGTCGAACGCCAGCCCGCGCGCGCCCGACAGCAGCTCGGATATCACACCGGCGGTGACGAAGGTTTCTACGGCCGCCTCACCGGCCGCCAAAACCTTTCGTTCTTCGCCGCCATGAACAATTTGACCGGTCTCGTCGCCAGAGAGCGCATCGCCGCCGTCGCCCGCTGGCTCGGAATCGTCGACGAACTGGATCGGCAGGTCAGAACCTACTCAACCGGATTGACGCATCGCCTCGGCCTCGCTCGCGCGGTGCTTCACGGCCCCCACGTTCTGCTGCTCGACGAACCCACGCGAAGTCTCGACCCGCTCTCTGCCGTGGATTTTCGCCGCCTCCTCAAAGACGAACTTGTGCGCCACCAGGGCGCGACTCTTCTCTTCTCATCGCACACACTCAGTGAAATCGAGGAAATCGCGGACCGCGTGATACTTCTCGACGAGGGAACGATCGTCGGATCCGATTCACCGCAGGCCCTTTGCGCGGCCACGGGTACGCCCACGCTGGAAAAGGCCATGGCCAAGCTCACCCGCCATCCCGCTCCCGCCGAGGTACTTCCATGAGCAATACGCGGACACTGCGAAAGATTCTGGCGTTCTTCTGGCGCGATTTGGCCATCGCCCGAGGTTATCGCGGCGCTCTCGTCCTCGAGGTTCTCGAAGCTTTTTTCGGCGTCGCAACGTTCTATTATCTTTCCCGTTTTGTCGACAGCCCGGAACTCGCCGCCGCGCTTCCTCACGGCAGCAATTACTTCGCGTTTGCGCTCGTCGGGTTTGCCTTCTTTGATTATCTTAGCGTCTCGATTTCCGCCTTCGAATCGAGTCTCGAAGAGGCGCGCCACAACCGTACTCTCGAGGCTTTGCTTGTTACTCAGACCCCGCTCTCGGTGATTCTCGCAGGCTCCTCTGTATATCCGTTCGTGGCTCTCGCGCTCCGAACGTGTGTCTACCTCGCTTGGGGAGTGTTGCTTTTTGGCTTTACGCCCCGTTCCGCCAACTGGGTGGGAGCGGCAGCGATTCTGCTCGCATCCGTTCTCGCGTTTGCCGGACTCGGAATTCTGTCGGCCAGCTACCAGATCCTTTTCAAGCGCGGCAATCCCGGAAAGTGGCTCGTGCTCGGCATCTCCGGCCTCGTGGGAGGAATGATGTACCCGGTGGCGGTCTTGCCCCGGCCCCTGCAAATCCTCGCGCGACTCATTCCAGTCACATATTCGCTCGAGGGCATGCGCGCAGCCCTTCTTGGGGCCGCCGGATGGCGCGAACTCCTGCCATCCTTTCTCACCCTGCTTCTCTTCGCTGCGATCCTGATACCATTCTCGTTCGTGATTTTTTCCTGGTCCCTCCGCCGTACTAGAGTCACTGGCACCCTCACGCATATCTGACGCAACCTCCGCCGCACTTGTGAAGGGCCCGTGCGTACAGTAAAGTTTCGTCGTGCCTGGGACGAATGCGTGAAGATCCCTTTCCTCGACCTCAAAGCAGAGTACACGCCACTGCGGGATGAAATCCTTTCCGCGCTCGACCGTGTTTGCGAAAAATCAGCCTTCGTCCAGGGAGAAGAAATCGAAGCTTTCGAGCGCGAGTTCGCCGAATTCTGCAGCACGAAGCATTGTGTGGCGCTCAGCAGCGGGACAGCAGCCCTGCACCTGGGATTGCTTGCCCTCGGCGTGCAGCACGGACACGAAGTCATCACCACTCCAAACACGTTCATCGCTACAGCCGAAGCCGTCACGTATTGCGGCGCAAGGCCGGTGTTCGTCGATATCGATCCTGCCACGGCGAATCTCGACCCAATACGGATCGAGCGCGCGATCACGCCCCGCACGCGCGCGATCATTCCCGTACACCTTTACGGCCGCCCCGCGGACATGGACCCCATCCGCGAAATCGCCGCCCGGCGCGGCATCCGGATTCTTGAAGATGCCGCCCAGGCGCACGGAGCGCGCTATCGCAGCCAGCCCGTTGGAAGTTTGGGCAACGCAGCCGCCTTCAGCTTCTACCCCACGAAGAATCTCGGCGCTTACGGCGAAGGCGGCGCGCTCACAACCAACGATGACCAGGTTGCCAAATTCGCGCGAGCGGCCCGTTCCCATGGCCAGACCGCCCGTTACGAACACGAGTTCGTCGGCTACAACTACCGCATGCAAGGTTTTCAGGGCGCGGTGCTGCGAATCAAATTACGCCGCCTGCATCAATGGACCACGAAACGGCGCGAAATCGCCGCGGAATATCGGCGCCTCCTGCTCGGAGCCCGCCTCGATCTCCCGATCGACGACTCCCGAGACCAATGCGTTTATCATCAGTTCGTAATCTACGTGCAGAATCGCGGCTCTGTGATCGCGCAGCTCGCCGACCGCGGCATCGAGACCATGGTTCATTACCCGAAGCCGGTGCACCTGCAATGTGCCTATTCCTCGCTCGGTTACCCTCCGTCGACGTTCCCACACACGGAGCGCGCCTGCGAGCGCGTCCTGAGCCTTCCGATTTATCCCACTCTGACCGCGGAGCAAATCAATTACGTTGGGAACTCGGTTCGTGAAGTGACAGGAATGAAGTAGCGAGTGTGGCGCTGGCCGTCGCTTGTTTCCGCAACCACCAGAAATGGCTTAGGCGTTCGGCTGATTCAGCCCCGATTCGTTTTCCGGTGAAGGAGGCGGAATTTCGGCCGCTTCGCGCGCTGCCAGCGATGGAGCCCGGCCGGCCACTACCGCCGCACTCGATCGCTCTCGAAGCGTCTCGGCGAGTCCGTCGAAAAATCGCGCGCAAGAGTCGCGCAGCGCCTGGTCCGCCGACCGCATCAGCGACTCGATAACGTTTTGCCCATGTTCGTTGAGCCGCCGAACGGAAGACATCATCCACGAATCGCACGTCGTATCCAAGCGTTCTCGGTAACGTCCCGTTGCTTCGTCGCTCAGCCGGTCGAGACTTTCGATCCATTCCTTCTGATGAGCGTCGCGTTCAGCGCGATACCCTCCCAGGGTCGCACTCAGCTCCGCTGCGAGCGCCGTCCGGCCGCCCGCAACGCTCGATTCGACCTCGGACGCGATTTGGTCGCGAAAACGCCCAAGAGAACTCTCGGCATCCGCTTCGAAACTGCGGAGGACTCTGTTCGCGCAGCCTTCCAGCTCGCGATTTCGTTCCTGGATCACCGTTTGGCTTGCGCTCGAAAAATGTTCCACTTCCTGATCGGAAATGCCGCGGAGAACCTGCCCGAACGCCGCTGCGGTGACCTCCGCAGCCTGCTCGATTTGCGTGCGCGCGCGTCCCGCAAGCTCTCCGCCAAAAGAGTCAAGCTGCTCTCGAATGCGCGCTACCTGCGGCGCCGCTTCCGTTTCGAGTCCGGACGCAAAATTGTGCTTCGCTTCAACCGCCTTCTCGTCGAGGCTCGTGCTTGTCGTTGCCACCGACTGCTCCACCAACACTTGCAATCGCGCCTGCGCCTCTTGCTGGAACCATTGCGAACTCCGCTCAATCGCTTCAGCCGTGGCATGCGACGCTCGCACCCCGCTCGCGTCCAGCTCCTCGTTCCATCTCGCAATCGCTTCCTTCCGCGCTGCCTCGAAATCGTTGTGAACCTCCGCGACCGTCGAAACGAGGTGCGACGAAAGCTCCCGCTGGCTGTTCTCCGATACCTGGCGCAGCCTCTCGCGATGCAGGCGCAGCGCCTCTTCCGTCTGCATCTCGCGGTTCGATAGTTCACGGAGCAGTTGCGACACGCGCTCGAGATGCGGCGCCAGTTTCTTTTCCACATCGGCCAGCGTCTGTTCCACTAGGTTTTGCCTGAGCGCATCGAGCGCGGGCGCAGCTTTCCCTGTTGCGCTGTTTGCGATCGTTTCCGCGCGGCGATTCATCTCGTCTGTGTGCGAGTCGAGAATCCCTTCCAGCCGCCGGCGCAAATCGTTCAGCGAGTCCTGCGTGGCGGCTTCGAGTTGCGCCGAAAATTCATTCATTCGGCTTGCGGACAGCTCGATTTCGGCCAGCGAGCCTTTTGCCCGCGCCAGTTCCCGATCGAGCGATGATTTCACTTCCGCCAGAGTTTCGCGCGCTTCCGTCATCATCTGCGCGAGCGGTTGGCGAATCTCGCCGAATCGTTCGGACAATTTCACTTCCGTGCCACGCACAATTTCCTGCGAGCGCTCGGATAATTGCTCCACAAGCCGTTGCACGCCGCTATCCAGTGACGACTGCAGAAGTTCGCTCCACTGCGCCTGCGCCACTGTGGTCTCCGACTCCAGACGCTCGCGCCAGCCGGCCGAGGCCGCCTCGAATATGGGAGATTCTTGCTTGGTACGATCGTTCGCGGGATGCGACGCGCGCGCGGTCTCCACAGCTTCGAGTTCAAGCCGCGCATGCGCCACGCGACTCGCCGCTTCGGCAGCAGCCTCGGTCTCCGACCGCAACGCCTCGGTCTTTCTTTCCACGTCTTCCATGAGCCGTCGCGCATGGTTGAACTGTTCCTCGAATCCCGATTTCAGCCCCGACAGGAATTCTCCCTGTTCGGCCGCCAGTTGCGCCGAGAACAGTTCGCGAGCCCCGCTTTGCGCCTGCTCGAACTCTTCCTTCCATCTCCGGAAGAACTCCTCCGATGTGGAAGCGTGCTTCCGCTCGGTTTCCTCGGCGGCTCGGCGAACCTGCTCGCCCGCCTGTGCCGCCGCCTCGTTCGCAGCCTGCCTCGCGCGCCGTTCGAGCTCTGCGCCTAGATCCTGGAGCAGCGGGCTCTCGAAGGTCGCCGGTCCCGCAACTGGAATTTCTGAAGCACCCGTCGTATCGGTCATATCGCCCATTGATTTTTCCCTGGAGGAGGTATCGAATTTCGTTGAAGCTATTTCTGTCTCGAACCGCTCGCCGCTTCGCATGCCGCCGTGCGATGAGGCCGCACTTGCATGCGAATGAGACGCCACCGCCTCGACGACCCAATCCCCGGGCACCCGTTCGACGGCCCATATGTTTGCTGGTGTTTCCAGTTCCACTGCGATTTGAAAGAATTCTCGCACCGAATGAGGCCTTTGTATCCAGGCCACCCGCGCGCGAACGTTGTGAAAGTGAGAGCCTCGCGCCAGCTCCAGCGTTAGCCACGTGTTTTTCGGCAGGTGATGCTTTGACGCGTACCGGCATCCATGGAGGTTAAAAGCCAGAGTGGCTGTGCGTTCTTCGAAAGGCTGGCCGAGCAAATCGATACCGCGAACCACGATCGGCAAAGATTCCGTGATTCGTTCGCTGCGGCGGCGTTGAGTGGTGGGATGACTCGAATCCACTGCTGGCACCCAGGATCTGAATTTTGCGAGCGGGAGCATAGCATTGTTGCGTGCCCCGGTCGAGAGGGTAAATTACCGTTACAATGCCCGGCGCGTCCGGCTGATCTTGGCGATAAAACTCGCCTAGTGTTTTTTCTTTCCGGACGATGTTTCCACGCCCCCGCTCAACACCTTGAGTTCCTCCAGGCCCTGTTTCGCCTGCTCGGCATAGGGACCAGTCGGAGCGGCATCAATGCACTTTTGGTATGCCTCGCTCGTCCCCGGAGGGATGATGTAAATCTCTTTGCCTCCCTCCTGCTTCGAATCGATCTGCGCTGCGAGAGAAGATCCCAGAAGAAACCAGGTCTGTGCGTCTTTCGGGTCAGCCTGGGCTGCCTTCTGGAACGCCGGAACTGCTTCCTTCTGATGTTGCTTGTTGTAGAGTGCGATTCCGACGTTCCTCCAGCATGCAGCAGCCGCGGTCGGGTCCAAAGCCACCGCCTTGTCGCACGCAGCGCCCGCGTCGGCAACTTTAGCTTGGACTACCGCCGGATCAGTCGACGACCCAGCCGCGTTCGCCAGGTTCGTGCTCAGACCTCGATAAGCTGGTGTTGTCGGTTTTGCATCCACTGACTTCTGAAACGCGCTCGCCGCATCATCGTACCGGCCCAGGCACTCGTATGCTGCCCCGAGATTCCCCCACACCGTTGCCGTGTTGTTGACGTCTTTCGGGCCGACGCCTTTTGCCGCTTCTTCGTATTCAGTCGCGCCGGTCTGGCAATCGCTCACGCGCTTCTGCTGCAGCGCGCTCTTCTGATCGGC
The DNA here is from genome assembly GCA_963744235.1 of uncultured Acidobacteriota bacterium. Lineage (GTDB taxonomy): Bacteria > Acidobacteriota > Terriglobia > Acidiferrales > UBA7541 > Palsa-295. The sequence continues at coordinate 29,807 of CAVUSU010000001.1, forward strand.
CGTCGCTGTGCGAATCTGCGTCTGAAGGGCGGCTGCGTCATTCATTGCCGCCAAGCCCGCATCGAAATGTGTTTTCATATTCTTGAACGCATTGGCTTCTTCTTCCTTTTTCTTCGCTTCGTCGGCGTTCCCATATTTCGCCACGATGTCCTTGTAATTGATGACGAGTATCCCCGACTCGCCTTCCTTCACCAGGAGCTTTTGCGCGTACGGCGGGATTTTCGGGTCCGTGGACGTCACGTTCACATCGTAGATCCCACTCTTCAAACCTAGCTGAAGGAACTTCCCGTTCTTGTCGGTCTTAAACGTATAGACCTGACCCGTGTCCTCGCTCTTCAGTGTCACGGTCGCATCGGGTAGCGGCTTGGCCTGCAAATCCAGTACTTGGCCTTCGATCTTATTGTTGCCCTGCGCCGCGGCCAGTCCGGCGCACACGAAAATAAGCACAACGATTCCCCATAAATGAATCCATCGTTTCATTTGCACTCCACCTCCTCCATAAAGACGTTGCTGGCTATGGCGCTATCACGTCGCCACCCGGGTTCGATACGCGATCGGATCCACGGCGCCCGCCCCGGCAAAAGCCTCCAACCGCAGCCGGCAACTATCGCATATCCCGCATGCTTCGTCATCGAATTGATAGCACGACCACGTCCGATCGAGTGGCGCGCCTAACTCCCTGCCCCGGCGTACGATCTCGCTCTTTCGCATCGCAATCACGGGCGTCACGATGTCGATTCGAGTTTCGGGCCGCGTGCCCTCTCGAATCACTTCCGCAAACGCACGGTAATACTCCGGCCGGCAATCCGGGTAGCCCGAACTGTCTTGCGCTACCGCCCCGACGAAAATAGCGTTCGCGCCGATCACTTCAGCCCAGCTTACTGCGGCGGATACGAAGTGCGCATTTCGAAACGGAACGTACGTGATCGGAATTCCCGCATGAGGCGCCAGCGCATCGCCCGACTCTGGCACCGCAATTCTCTGATCGGTCAGCGCCGAGCCGCCAATCTGTGCAAGTGAATCCAGCCGGATGACAAGCCGTTGCCCAACGCCGTAAAAATCCGCGATTTCTTCAAACGAACGCCGCTCGCGACGTTCCGTACGCTGCCCGTAGCTCGCGTGCAGCAGCGCCAGCCTGTGCGTCTGGTTCGCGATTGCAGCCGTCACGCACGAATCCATCCCTCCGCTAAGCAGCACCACCGCCTTCGCCTTTTCCGCCATCGCGGCCCCTACACTCCCTTCATCGCGGGATCCCAGATAAATTTATGCAATTGCAAACCCAGCCGCACGGGCAACTGATCCGCGAGGATCCATTCCGCAAGTTCTCGAGCGTTTAGCCCAGGCCAGACACCCGCTGGATCCGCAAAGACGGGCGAAAAAAGCACCGCGTTGACGTGTTCCGCCAAGTGGTGCTCGCGCGTGAAATCGCGCGCAAATTCGTAGTCGCGACGCGTCGAAATCACGAACTTGATTTCATCCTTCCGGTCGACCGCATCGAGATTCGCCATATCGAACGTCTCGGCCTCGCCCGAATCGGGGCACTTCACGTCGACGATTTTCACCACCTCGCGCGGCAGAACGCCCACGAACCGTTCGCCGCTCGTCTCGATCATCACGGTGTATCCGCTGGCTAGAAGCTTCGCGGCAAGCTCCGGGGTTTCGGGTTGCAGCAGCGGTTCGCCGCCCGTAATTTCCACCAACGAGACCCTGCCGTCGCCCCCTCCCGCGAACTCGTCAACCTTTTCCAGCACGTCTTCTATCGACCATTTCGTCCCGCCGTAAAAAGCATACGCCGTGTCGCACCACGTGCAGCGGAGATTGCATCCGGTAAGCCGCACGAAGATGCACGGCAGACCAGCGCGTGTGCCCTCGCCCTGAATCGATTTGAAGATTTCCGTGATCACCATATCGGCTTCCCTGAAGAATTCAGCGCCCGGATTCCGTTCCACTCGCTCGCTGGTTCTGCCGCCTCAAAATGTAGACCAAGAACCCAGCGATCGCCACCACCTCCACTCCCGTTACAGTCGCCGCAAGCTTCCATCCCCATCCGAACGCAAGCCAGCAGAACGAAGTTATTACCGCTGGAATTCCAACGATTAGGTAGGCGCGATTCATACGGGCGCTAAGGTCTGTACGTTGCTGCGGACGTCTCTGTCTCCCATACGGTAATACCCGCGATGGACGCTCCGCTTGGAGCCTGATGCATCTGCTTCACCGCTTCATCGTATATATGCCGCGCGATGTTTTCCGCCGACGGGTTCAGCACGTCGAACGGCGGCACCTCATTCAAATATTTGTGGTCGAGCGAATGAATCACCGTGTGAATCACCTGCTTCAAATGGACGAAATCGTATAGCAGCCCCGTGGCGTCGAGCTCTGCGCCGGACAGCGTCACGCGCACTCTGTAGTTGTGTCCGTGCAGATTCTCGCACTTGCCCTTGTAATTCCGCAGGTTATGCGCCGCCGCGAACGTTTCGTCAACGAAAACTTCGTACATGAATTCCCTTCGAGTCCCGTCGAGAAGGCCCTGGCTGCCTCGCCGCGCCTATTCGGAGTTTTCCATGAAGCGTGCTACTTCGGCTAAGTCTTGCGTGGTGGAATATTCCGGCAAGGACTCGAGAAAAATTCTACCATACTGCATCCGTTGAATGCGGTTGTCGAGAATCGCCAGAATCCCCCGGTCCGACTTCGATCGAATCAGCCTCCCGAACCCCTGCTTCAGCGCCAGCACCGCTTCCGGCACTTGATATTCGGCGAATGGGTTGCGCCCGTCTTCCTGAAGCGCGCGCACGCGAGCCGCTACGATAGGATCGCTCGGCACCGCAAAGGGCAGCTTGTCGATAATCACGCACGAAAGCTGCGCGCCGGGCACGTCCACCCCCTGCCAGAAACTCGCCGTGGCGAACAAAACCGCATTCGGAGTCGATCGGAACCTGTCGAGCAGCGTCGATCGCGGCGCCGTTCCTTGCAGCAGCAATGGAAAGCGGACGTGCCCCGACACGCGCTCGAAAACATCCTTCATCTGCGCGTAGCTCGTGAACAGACAGAACGCCCGGCCCTGCGAGATCTCCAGCAATTTCGTGATCTCGTCCGCCGCGCTCGCCGAAAACGCCGCGTTGCGGACGTCCGGCAGTGTCCGCGGAATATACAGCAGCGCTTGCTCGGTAAAATTGAACTCGTGCGGCAGGACAACTTCCGCCGATGGCAGCACGCCGAGCCGCTGCTTCAAGTAATCGAACCGGCCACCCACCGCCAGTGTCGCTGAAGTCAGCACAACGGTGTCGAAACGCTCGAAGAGCTGTTCACGCAGAATTTCGCTCACATCAATCGGCGTCGCCGCCAGAAACACCCCTCGGCCGCGCCGCTCGTACCAGTAGACGTAGCTCTTCTCCTCGCTTTCGAGTAAGAATGCCAATTCGCGCCGAACCTCCGCCGCCCGCCGCGCCAAAGTAACCACTTCTTCCGGCTTCGGCGAGAGCGCCGAAAGTTCCGTCTCGACGCGCTTCACTCCCGCCGCCAGTTCCTCGTAGGCCTCCCGGTTGCGCTCCAGAAACGCTCGCCTCTCGGCAGGCTCGAACGGGAATTTCCCCTCACGCTCCGAAAAGTTCTCGAAGAAACTGCGCGAGCGCTCGCGCATGCGAGCCAGGTACTTCCGCAGCACCGACCCCTCGATTTGGAGTGTCCGCAACATGATTTCGGTGTCGCGCGCCAATTCCTCGAAGCGGTAGCTCGAAATCTGCCGCCCGAAGTAGTCGCTCGCCACATCTTCGATCTCATGCGCTTCGTCGAACACCACCGCCGAATACTCCGGCAAAATCGAGCCGAAATCGTCCTGTCGTATCGCCAGATCGGCAAAGAAAAGATGATGGTTAACGATGATCAAGTCCGCTTCGTGCGCCCGCTGGTGCATCGCCGTAATGAAGCACGTCTGAAACTCCGCGCATTTCTGTCCGGTACAGAGGTCGCTGCGCGCGTCGATCCGATTCCACAGCTCGGAGTCGTCCGGCAAGAAAGTCAGGTCGCTCCGGTCGCCCGTTTCCGTCAGTTTTTCCCAGTCGCGAATCTGCGTGAACCAGTCGAGCTCGTCGATCCCTTTCAGCACCGGCTGGTCGCCCATCTGATGAACCTTCGCGCGGCACAGAAAATTCGCGCGGCCTTTCATCAGGGCTACCTTCAGATTCGGCGCGAAATTCTTTTGCAGGAACGGCACATCCTTCTGGAAAAGCTGCTCCTGAAGCGACTTCGTCGCCGTCGAAATCACCACCTTGCGCCCCGCGCGAATCGCCGGAATCAGGTACGCCAGCGTCTTCCCGGTGCCCGTTCCGGCCTCGATCACCACTTGCTGATGCTTTTGGAACGCGTCGTCCACAATCTGCGCCATCTCGAGCTGCGACCGCCGGAACTCGTATCCCGGATGTCGCCGTTCAAGCATGCCGCTGGGACCAAAAATCCCTTCCATGCTGACCACTTCCTCGGATTTTACCGTTGCAGCTTTTTTCGCCATAGGAACACAAGAACGACGGTTCGCGCCGCGCCAAAGCCCACGCGCTAAAGTACCACAGCGGAAAGCCCCGAGCGATTCGCCCCGTCACGACCTCGCGAAACACGGGAAAACGTTTTCCGTGCTGATGTTGGCTTGCACACGTGATACCCTACCGCGCTTGAGCGGCCCCAACTCCGGGCTTTGAGGCGAATCGCAAACGATTCGCCGAGAGGATGATCGCGTGACCCAACTCGCTATGTTGTCCGTCGTAGCTGGATCCCGCATTACGGGGATCGATTGGATCGTGATCGTCGGCTACTTCGGCATCCTCATCGCTGTCGCCACGTGGGTGATTCGCCGCCGCAAAGACAATGCCGCTGACTACTTCCTCGCGGGTCGCAACCTCGGCTGGTGGATCATCGGCGCATCAATCTTCGCTTCGAACATCGGCTCCGAACACGTCGTAGGCCTCGCGGGAGCTGGCGCCACCAGCGGCGTTGCTCTGGCCCACTACGAACTCCACGCCTGGGCCCTCCTGGTTCTGGCCTGGGTGTTCGTGCCGTTCTACATGCGCTCGATGGTTTTCACGATGCCCGAATTCCTCGAGCGCCGCTTCAGCGCCAACTCGCGTTACGTCCTCTCAATCGTCTCGATCATCACGTTTATCGTTTCCAAGATAGCCGTCGGCATCTTTGCCGGAGGCGTTGTCTTCGGCACTCTTTTCCCGGAAATGCAGATCAACATCGGCAGCCTCCACATCGACAGTTTCTGGATCGGCTCCGTGCTGGTGATTGGTCTCACGGGCTTGTACACGTCGCTCGGTGGCATGCGCGCCGTCGCCTACAACGACGCCGTCCAGGTGGTCGTCCTGATCGTCGGCTCCGCCTGCCTCACTTTCTACGGCCTCGCAAAGCTGGGCGGCTGGCACGAACTCCGCTACTGGTGCGGCTCCGACATGTTCAACCTCTGGAAGCCCCTGATCCCCGCCGGCGTGCAGGGCACGTGGTCGCCCGTAATCGAAAAGGGCGCCACCGGCGAAGTCGTGCGCCAAGCCTGGTATTTCAACGGCAATTTCCCCTGGCTGGGCATGCTCTTTTGCGCGCCGATTATCGGGCTGTGGTACTGGTGCACCGACCAATACATCGTCCAGCGCGCTCTGGGCGCACCCAACGAAGCCGTGGCCCGCCGCGGCAGCATCTTCGCCGCCATCCTCAAGCTCACTCCCGTGTACCTATTCATCGTTCCCGGCTTGGTCTGCTACGCGCTGGCCAAGAGCGGCAAGGTTCCCGAATTGACATCCATCATCGGGCCCAACGGTCACGCGATTCCTGCCGCCGCTCAGGGAGCCTTTCCGCTGATGGTGCAATATCTGCTGCCGCCTGGACTGCGCGGCATCGTCGTTGCCGGCCTGCTCTCCGCGCTGATGGGCTCTCTCGCCGGAGTGTTCAACGCCTGCTCCACGCTCTTCACCGTTGACCTCTACGAGAAGTGGAAGCCCGGCTCCTCGCAGCACCAACTCGTGCATATCGGCCGCCTTGCCACGGCTGTCATGGTCCTGATCGCTCTCGCGTGGATTCCCGTGATCAAAAACGCGCACGGCCTCTACGACTACTTGCAAGCCGTGCAAGGCTATTTGGCGCCGCCGATTTTCGTGGTCTTTTTCCTCGGCGTCTTCTTCAAACGCATGAACGCGCAGGGCGCGCTCTGGGCATTATTGGTGGGCTTCGTCCTCGGAATATTCCGCATGCTGGTCGATACGCCCGTCACGCTCGGCTTGTCCGGCTTTCAGAACGGATATCCCGAAGGTTCGTTCCTCTGGATCATCAATAATATCTACTTCCAGTATTTCAGCGTCTTGATCACCATTGTGTCCGCGATCGTGATGGTCGGCGTCAGCTACGCCACGTCCGCGCCGGACTACACGAAAATCAAGAGCCTCGCCTTCGGCACGGAAACCGCCGAGGACAAAGCGAACACCGAAGCGAGCTGGGGCTGGCGCGAAGTCGCCGGGTCCGCCTTCGTTCTCATCTGCATCCTTGGCGCGTACCTCTACTTCCGCGGCTAGCGCGAGCGCCGCGTAATCGACGCGACTGTCATCCCGACCGGAGACCCGCGCGGTCTTGTCTCTTCCACGCGCAGCGTGGACGCGGGCCGCAGTGGAGGGACCTCTCTTCCGCTTCTCGGCCGTCACCCGCGCGCTCATTTCCCAAACCCGCCGCCAAATCCTTTCAGCAGCAGAATCACGTCGAGCAACGCCAAAATCGCAATTCCCAATTCCACCACGAACGACCGCGCCTCATTGAACTGGTCCGTCATGAAATCGTACAGCTCGCCGGCAGTGCGCAGCTTTTCGTCGACCAGATTGCGGTACTCGTCCACGCCCATCCGCGTCGCCGCCAGCCTGTAAACGCGCGCGTAGTGAACGTCGCTCACGAATTTGATCGCGTTGTCGATCCGCTCGGCCAGCTCCATCACGTCGAGTCGAATCGTGTTGAATGGCTTTGCCTGCCGCGGAAATCTCCACCGCGAAAAAAAGATGTTCCGGCTTTTCTCCAGCTCCGCGTACACGTCAGAGAGCACCTGCGTCATCAGCCCGTCGTAGTAACGAAACTCAAGCAGCTGCATTTTCGCGTATTCCAGGATTTGGCTCGTCGCCGCCGCATCGTCCGGACGGTCGTAGACGAACGCGGCGGACGCGCCCACCACCGTCAGGTCCGACGGGTAGTACGACTCGCTGGCGTGCAGGATTTCTTCCGTGGTCCTGGCCGCGAGCGGCGTGGATTCTCCGCGCACCAGTTGCGCGATCTGCTGGCCATGTGCCGAAAGCAAGTCCTCCGCGCTCGCGCGCTCCACCTCGCCCGAAGGCTTGTCATTCCGAATCCCGGTCGCGGTGTCGGCGAACGTTGGTGAGGAATCTGCTTTCCGGCCCTGGCCCAATATGTTCGCGGTGGGCGGCGTCGCGCTCTGAAGGTTGATGATCAGGTAGTCTTCTTCCAGCCAGTCCTTCGTCGGCTTGACGACGGCGGGCATCACCTTTTCCAGGTGACGCCGCACCACGTCGCGCGCCTGCGGCTCAATATCCGTGGGGCTTACCCAGCGCGACGCATGACACAGCAGCGCCTTCCAGTCGCATTCAAACGGCACCTCCATCTGCACCACAACGGCTGCGAACGCGTAGTACTTGATCGAACAGACTACCTGCTCCCCGGTCTGCAGCGTCATTTGCTCGCCCGGCTCCACAATCGGCGGCTGCTCGAAACGGATGTAGTCGGGCGTGCGCCGCGGAAATTGTTCTTTGATCGTCTCGCCGCGCGGACCAAGCATTTCGCGCAGCTTCGCAAGGTCGATCGCCTCGGCCACATCGTAGAGAAACAGAATCCGGAATGACCCGCGCAGCACCATCAGCGCCATTCTACGCGCCCGCTCGCCCCCGCGTCGACGCCGCCGCACCGGGGTATCCCGTAGGGGCACGGCATGCCGTGCCCGAGGCCTCTGTAGCGGCGACCTTCAGGCCGTCGCGATTCCTTGTATGCCTCGCTGGTTGCGGCGAATCGCCAGATTGGGTGAAAACAGCGCGAGCAGCATCCCCAAAATCCAAAGGAAGTATCCTTCCCGCGGATAGAGATTTTCATAATGGAAAACTACCCAGCAGAAAGGAGCCATCAAGAGAAGCGCAACTTTTGCGATGAGCACGAGTCGGCGAGACGGCGGGACGAGCATCAAAATGACCGCCGCCAGAAAAACAAGGTTGGTCAATCCGCTGACAAAAAGAGACGTGCTTTCAAGAGCCGAAATTCCAAAGTCCGACAGGTGGAAGGGCATAAGAACAGCATTAACCGCGCAATCGTAACCGCGCGCCCCTGCGTAAAGTCCTCCGCCACCGACTGCGACAAGAAAAAAACTGACGGTGTAGACGATCATTCCGGCCCAAAGAATTTTGCGCTGTAGCGTCATGGTCTTCGGCAGATATTCTGATTATGCGTCACCCACAAGCGCGACGCGCTTATTCTGCCAGACGTTTTCGAGGAAGGCATCTTTGCGCTTCCTTCGCGCTTCGAACTCCTTCCGGCCCATCACCGTGTAATTGATTTCGCGCCCGAGTTGCCGTTCGAGCTTCTCAATGGCCTCCGCTAAGGCATCGCCCTTCGGCCTGCCGATCACCAGCGCGTCAATGTCGCTTGCGGCGTCCTGCTTATTCGCTGCGAATGAGCCATATAAAAACGCCTCTTCAATTCCCTCAATTTTCTTAAGGGTTTGTGCAATCAACGGCACAGCCCCCACCGTCTTCTCGACGATTCCGCGAACTTCCGCGAACAGGGGATACTCGCGGTTCAGTTGAAAATACTTCTGTCTGCCGCTCACTTCCGACCGAAACAGCCCCTCGCGCTCCAGGCGCCCCAGCTCCTTAGACAGGTTCGACGGATCGATTCGTAGCCGCGCCGCCAGGTCCCGCAAGTGCCGCCGCGCAGTAGGATTCGTGAAGTAATACGCCAGCAACCGCTGCCTCGCCTTCGATCGCAGATCCAGCATATGGTATGACTCTACCACAAATGTGGTAATACATAACAACACCAGCGGCAACATCGCCCCACCCGCCCGGAACCAGAAGCTAAGACGGGCCCGACATCCTCTCGTCGGGCGAGCGGGGCCGTAGCTTCCGCCGGTCAAGCGGAAACGAACGCCGGGATGAACTCTAGCAAGCTAGAACCGGGGCTTTCTGCGACCCCGTCAACGAACGTGGTGGGGCCGCTCCGTGAACGAAGGGGGCAAGCGCGTGCAGTGGATCGTGGCCAGTATTCTCGTCGCACGCAAGCTCGCGCAGATCGAGAGGGCGGGTTGGCGGTGGCTCGGCCTTAAGCCCTTGGTTTTGAGCCGCATCCCTTCGGCGTTTCAGGGGTGCGCGCCTTGGATTCTGATCACTCCGCGTTTCCGGCCTCCCAAAATCCACACAGTTCTATCAGTACTGGGTCTTGACAAATTGATAAATCTATGATAACCTGCGGCTGAGTTTTTAGGATGAGATGATGAATATCGACGACAACCAAGACCCAGTACCCCACGACGAGCCCGACGACCCCGAGTTCATCAAAGCCGCCCTGCTCCTCAAGAAAACATGGGACTTAAACCCAGATTCACGACCCATCCCAAAACGGGAATTTCCCGAAACGGTCCCTGAGAAGAACCTGCAGAACAAGCTACCCCACAACAGGAGGACTAAACCATGCTTCCCGCAGAAGAACGCCACCAGCGCAAATGTCTCGTGTGCAGCCATCCCGACCGCGAACAAATCGAGGAGGAATTCGTCCACTGGCACGACGTTTGGTACCTCGCCAAACACTAGGAGATCTCCGACTGTCGCTCGAATTATCGCCACGCCCGAGTCTTCGGCCTAATCGAACGACGCCGCGAAAACCGCCGCTACATGCTCGAACGCATCCTCGAAAACTTTCCCGGCAAAACCACCGCCCACTCTGTGATCCAGGCGATCCGCGCCTACAGCTGCCTCACCGACGACAATCGCTGGGTCGAGCTGCCAACACGGCTCGAATACACGATCACCGCCAATCGCGCTCAAAATCCCGCGCCCGAACTCGAATCAGTCTCTCCTCCAAAGAGCTCTCACGCCGTTCTCGACGTCCCGGCTAATTCGGCACCGGCCGCGGCCGCTGCCCCCAATCCCCCGCCAAACTGGCCCAATTGGAACGGCCGCTTCGCTGTGACTAAGGGGCCATGGGATCGAATCGGTCTGCGCGGCAACCCAGCATGTGTCAGCCCCGGAGTCACTCCGGGGAGCATGGCCTTCAGCACGGGGAAGGGCGTGCCACGTTTAAGAACCTTGGGTCTTCTTCAGGGGCTTCAAGCCCTGAAGCCAGATGCAACAAGATTACAAATAGCCAACCGGGATTAGAAATCGACGCAAATGACTGAAAACATTCACCAGCGACCCGTTCTAATCTACGGCAGGGTGCGGGGGTATATTTTCCCCCTGACAAAAGCAAGGCGAACACTCTCCCGGGCTTCAGGCTTTGTCCCGAGGCTTCGAGATGCCTGTCCGCCGTGGCGGGCAAACCCTGAGTGTGAAAAACTTCCAGGGTCTGTCCCGAACCTTGGCGATGCCCGCCCGCTATTCTTTGCAGGTCCGAAACCGTTTAAGATAGCTTCCAGACTTAAGGAGATAAGGATCGATGGGTGCGAAGAACCGAATCGGGATCTTGACAGGGGGCGGGGACGTGCCGGGGTTGAATCCCGTCATCAAGAGCGTGGTGTACCGCTCGAAGGAAATCGGGCGCGAGGTGATCGGCATTCGGCGCGGCTGGGAAGGCTTGACGCACATGAACCCGGCGCTCGAAAGCGATCCCAACTACATCCGGCCGCTGACGCGCGAGAACACGCGCACGATCGACCGCACGGGCGGCACGGTGCTGCACACGTCGCGAACGAATCCGCGAAAAATGGTGGAGTCGAAGGTGCCGCTGCACATTTCGAAGGAGGAGCTGAAGCAGCTCCCGTTCGACGGCAAGTACTACGATTTCACGTCGATCGTGCTGAAGAACCTGGAGCACCTGGGAATCGACTGCCTGGTGGCGATCGGCGGCGACGACACGCTGAGTTTCGCAACGGTGCTCGACGCGAAGGGCTTTCCGGTGATTGCGGTGCCGAAAACGATGGACAACGACGTGCAGGGCACGGAGTACTGCATCGGTTTTTCGACGGCGATCACGCGCGCGAAGGAATTGATCACGCGGCAGCGCACGACGCTGGGGTCGCACGAGCGCATCGGAATTTTTCGCATGTTCGGGCGCGATGCCGGTTTCACCGCGCTCTACACGGCCTACGTGACGTCTTCGCGGTGCTTGATTCCCGAGTATCCGTTTGATCTGGATCATATTTGCAAGCTGTTGATGGAAGACAAGCGAAACAACCCGAGCAATTACGCGTTCGTGGTGGTGTCGGAAGGCGCGGTGTGGAAAGAAGGCAGCATCGCCGAAGTGGGCGAAGCCGACGCGTACGGCCACCGGAAGAAGGCCGACATCGGGCACGCTCTGGGCGAGGAAGTGAAGAAGCGCACGAAACAGGAAGTGATGGAGAGCGACCTGACGTACGACCTGCGGAGCGGCGAGCCTGACGCGATCGATCAGCTTGTGGCGATCACATTCGCGAATGTGGCCGCCGATTTGATTCGCGATGGCGTCACGGGACGGCTGGTGGGCTTGCAGAACGGATGCTACAGCCAGGTGCCGCTGAAGGGCTTGCCGACGGGCGCGCGGCATGTGGACGTGGCGAAACTATATAACGTGGAGCGCTGTCGGCCGAATTACACGTCAAAAATCGGCGCGCCGCTTTTGTTCAATCGAATTTGAGGTCCGAATTTGAAATCCGACTTTGAAATCTTTGGACACCGAGGGGATTTTTCGCAGAGCCAAGCGCGGTCAGCTTTTGATTTTTCGCGTCAGGCGGAACGTCATTTCAGTGTCTTTGCCGTTCTTGCGCCACGTCCAGTGTTCGACGATGTGATCGGCGCCCTCGAAGTCGATGACGAGCTTGTGCTCGTGTCCGGCATCGAGGCTGGGCAGATTTCCGGCGCCCTCGAAAGTGAACTCCAGCCTCTTGACGTCGCCTGGCGCGGGCGTAGCGCGCATGCGCGGCTGGTTGTTCGTCGGACAATAGTGAAGCAGCACGATCGAGTCGGCGTCGATGCTGTAGAGCGTCACCATCTCGTCCATTCCGGACATGGCTAGCGTCTCCATCATGGCGGTACTCGAAGCGATTGGCTTGAAACTCGACTTCACCTCGCTGCCATCTTGGTCTTTGCCGGCCCAGTCGCCTGCCAAGGTCTGGAGCTTCTGAAACGCCGCTGCGGCTTTGCTGGGCGCGGGTATTGGACGCGCGCTGCGGAGCTAATGCAGCGAGTGCGAGACACGCAGCTCTTCCGATCTTCAAGGGAGTTCCTCTCGTCGCAGGGAATGTAGGGAAAATAATGGTTGCGGCAAAGAGTGTCAAGAAAGGCGAAGCAGCGGGTCGCATCCTCGATCACGCCGGAGCGACCCGCTGCCGCCAGGACTTCACGACCTCAGAATTCCATCCGCAGGCCGAGCAGAATTCGCCGCGGTTGGTTATCCTGGCTGGTAATCTGGCCGAAACTGCCCGGGCTGCCGATATCCAGGCTGTAGTTGCCGTTCAGCAAGTAGCCCGTGAACAGCGCGGGATGATTGAACGCGTTCAGGAAATCCGCCGAGAGGATCATCTTGAAGCGTTCGGTGGCCACGATGTTCTTGCCCAACGACAGATCGAAGTTCCAGAGATTGAGGAACCGTATTTGGTCGTACGGTATGCTGTTGTTCACGCTTAGCAAAGGGTGCGACAGCGTAGCTTCAACCGCCGTCGGGTCCGCAAAGACGTTGGGCAAGTTTGGCTGGCCGGCCGTAACGGTGCCGAGGCCGTGCAGGCCTGCGTTGGGCAACTTGGCCGACGGAATGGCGCAAGTGCCAACCGTGTTCAAGAACGAGCCATAGTCGCCGTCGCCCAGGATGCACACGGGCTGTCCCGTCGCGAAGGTGAAAATCCCCGACGTGTACCAACCGCCGATAACGCGGTTAACAAAGTTGCTGCCCGTGCGGTACCTTGCCGACTGGCCGAACGGCAACGTGTAATACCACCACGTATTGATGGTGTGCTTCCGGTCGAACGACTCGGAGGACTTGTCGAGCCGTGGATTGAAGGGGCTGTTGACCGAGATTATGTACTGCTGGTTGATTCCCTGATTCCCAATCGCGTGGCTCCACGTCCAGTTGAGCTGGAATTGGAGACCGTTTGCAAAGGACTTGTTGAGGGCAACGAAGCCCGCGTTGTAGTTGGAGAATCCCCCGCTCGTTGTGGCGGAAAACTCAAAGACCTGATCGTTGTTGACGGGCTGTTGGCCAAGAGCCGGAGCGAGCGCGTCGAAAGTGAGCATCGTGAAACTCAGCGCGCCATTGAAGAGATCGGTTGGGTCCGCTGCGGCCAACAGTCCGCTGCAATTGAGGTTCGCGGTGCCGACCAGGGCGGCCGATTGTGCCTGGCAGTTTGCGGTGCCACCAAACTGGTTCTGGAAGAAGGGCTGCTCCGTGATCGCAGTGGGAGCCGCGCCTGCGCGAACCTGTTGGGCCACGCCGTCGAATGCCTGGGCGAGGGTTTGACTACTGGCCTTGTCCTTCATCAAGTAGTCGGGCGATCCGAGAGCGAGGCCTTCGGGAAGGTTGCGACTGAAGCGGCCGATGTAGCCAACCTCGAGGAACATCTTCCCCGGCAAAGCGCGCTGGATCGTGAAGTCAACGCTATGCGCGTGGGCGGGCGTTGCAAACGGATCCAGCGCCGATGAGATCGTCAGCCCCTGGAAACTCGCAGGGACGAACGGGATTGACTGTGCTTGGGGCGCGGGGACGGGAACTGTGTTCCCGTCGACGCCGATTCGGAAGGCGGTCGCTGGGTTGGTTGGAGCGTTGGTGCAGACTGCGCCACTGCCCGAAAATATCGGGCCACCGCATTGGTCCACGTCAGCCAAGCCACCGGTCAGCAAGGGGTTCAGGACCTCGCCCACCGCGCTGGAGCGGTCCCACATCAGAGCATAGCCACCGCGAATCACGGTCTCGTTGTTGCCAAAGAGCCAGTTGTGGAATGGGACTTGCCAGGCCATCGACAGGCGGGGACCGACGTCGTGCCAAGTGGTTTGCCGGAATTTTCCAGTGAAAGGAGATGGGAGCGAGTCGACTGGCGTCAAGCCGAACTGCGGGTTGAAATAATTCCCTTGTTCGAGCTGAAGCGCGCGAGAGTTGATGAACTCCTTGTAGTTGACGGGAGTATTGGTGCCGGCATAGGTCCAGACCACTTGTTTGTCCTGCTGCTCGGTGGGAGTTAGTTGCACTCCCCAGTCGAGCCCGAGAGTTGCCGTGAGGCTGGGACGCACCTGCCAGACATCCTGAACGTAGGTAGTGAAAGCGGGGATGTGGACCTTATCAAAAAGAGGCGTGCCGAGTGCATTGGGCTGGAACTTGCCGTTGCGCGTCTCGATTTGGGCAGAGCGATCAACCAGGCCGAGAACGGTGGCGTAGAGTTCGTTCCAACGCAGGGCGTTGTTGCCGGTGAGGCAATTGGTGGTGACGCTTGCGGTGCAGGGCTGAGGCTCGTAGGTGCCGTTGACGTTGACCCACTGACCGCTGGTGTTGCCGTTTGCTTCGATGTAGTCGATGGGCGCGTTGGTTAGACCGCCGAGGACGTCGTCGGTGCGATTGTGGTAGTCGTTCCAGATATAGCCTGCGGCGCCGAACTGGAAGAGGTGGCGCCCGTGCTGCCAGCTATAGTCCTGAGCAATGTACCAGTCATGTCCGTCCCAGAAGCGCGATCGAGCTTGCTGCGTGTTGACGTTAATCGGATCCTCAAGGAGCTTGGCGGTGGAGGAAGTGTCGCCCACCCCTTCTCCTGCCAATTCGAGGGTTTCAAGGGAAGCGTTTGCGCCCGTGACGAGTGGCGTGGGAGTAGCCCGAGACCAAGCCCACCAGTTCCTCAAGTAGGAACCGTGGGTAACCATCGTCAATTGGGGGCTGAGTTGGCCGGTCAGTTCAAAAGTGTAGAAGGACGCGTTGAGAGGATCCCCGCTTACCGAGTTGGGCCCCAAGATATTCACCTGTTCGGTTCCTACTCGCGCGACATCAGACAGATGGTAAGTGCCGAAAAGGCTCCATTTGTTGTTGATTCGATAGTCCAGCCGCGCAACTCCCAAGTCTTCCAGGGTGGGAGTGGCCAGGTTGAACGCGTAGCCTGTGGTGTTCAGGCCGTCGCCCAGGCCAGCGAAATTGCCGGGCTTGTAGAGAGCTAATTGAGCTTGGATCGCGGGACTGAAACCCTTGCCGCGCGGATCGCACGCAGCCGTGCCGCCTGGGCCGCATTGAGACGACAGAGGATTGGCCGGATTGAAGTTGTACTTCACGATGTTTCCGGAGGCGTCTGGGAATTCCAAGATGCCCTGTTGCAGGGTGGCGGTTGGAACGATTGCCGTAAACTGCGAGGAGTCGTAGAGGCGACGGCCTTCGTAATTACCGAAGAAAAATAGGTGGTTCTTCCAAACAGGACCACCCGCGGTGAAGCCGAAGCGATTGTCCACCTGGTGCGCCTTCGAGATATCGGCAAAGCGGTTTTGCCAGGTGTTGGCGCCGAGCCCGTCGTCGAAATGGTACTCGTATGCTGAGCCATGAAAGCTGTTGGTGCCATGCTTGGTGAGCAAGGCAACTTGCCCGCCGGATGAGTGGGCGCCTACGGCGCTGTTTGGATTACTCGTGGCGACGCGGAATTCTTCCGTGCTTTCCATTGGGGTGGGAATCACGGGCGCGGGTTGTGGCTCGCCTGGAGGCGAAGCATAGGAGTCCGACCCTTCCAAATCGCTCGTCGCGTCGCCGCCATCCAGACTGAACGTGATCTGCTCGCTTCGAGAGCCGGTTACCTGGCCGCTCGTGTTGTCGTTTTGAGAGCTGCCGTTCGATGGAAGCGGGGACGGGGTTACTCCGGGCTGAAGAAACATCAGAGATGTGGCGCTCCGCGTGTAGGCAGGAAGTCGGCCGACACCCTCGCCGCTGAGCACGTTCCCGATGCTGGAATCGGTGGTCTGCAGCTCCGTCGTCTCCGACGCGGTCACTTCGACGGTCTGTGTGGCTTGGCCCACCTTGAGAGCGACGTTGACCGTGAGCGACTTCAGGACCTCGACGTGAAGCGCAGTAGCGGTGGTGGAGAATCCAGGCGCGGCGACCTTCAAGTTATAGTCGCCGGGGTCGACGGCCGGAAACGAGTAGCGTCCGGCAGCATCGGTCACCGTCGTTTGCTCCAAGTTCGTCTCCCGCTGTTGCAACGTCACCGTCGCGCCTTCAACAACGGCATTCGACGGATCCGTGATGACGCCAGAGACCAAACCCGATGTTGCTGACTGTGAGTAAAGATTTGCAGGACTCACAGCGACGACAAACATCAGAACGGCGGCAAACACCAAACCACGCTTCGACAGCGCCGCCACGAACAGGCACACCAATTTCCCCAGCTTCCCTGTAGGTGCCATCATTTCCCCCTTCGAACTTTTCGTGTGCGGCGCGCGAGGAGAGTCGTGCGCCACCTTCAGCCCTTACTTTCGGGGAAGTACCTTGCAGCCTTGATACCGCCAGCCGCCTGACTCAATGAAATGAGGGAGTTTGCAGCCTAAATTAGTCCTAAATTGTCCGGAAGTGGGCGGCGAGGGTTGTGGCATTAGGGATGAAGGGCGAAGAGAGAGGGAGCACCGCGTTCTAAATTACATATGAAAGCATCCGTCGAAGCTATCGCACATCGCGTTGAGAAGGATGGCTGTCCCGCGGTTCGGAAGTCCGAAATATGGAATTAAATCCAAAATGACCTATGTTGTTTTGGAGGAGTGGAGGTGAATCAGCAGGACACGGCGGCAATGGGTCTCGTCTCTCGCTGGTTCGAGGGAGACCTCCTGGGAGGGTTCAGCTTCAACCAACCGCGATAGTGCTCCTTCATCTGGTCGAGATGGTCGGGGATATGGCGCTCCTGAATCTCAAGCCAAGTCTCCATATTGATCTTGCCGTGACGCGAGTGGTCGAATGCGGTATGCCACAGGGATTCCCGCAAGCTAATGAGCAGGCGGTGCGTGGAGCGGCGCAAGCCGGCGGTGATTTGCAGAGCCTCGCGCGTATTCTGATGGAAATATCCGAGCCTGCTGGCCCAAGCGGAAGCGTCAAACGAGAGTGGAGACAAGCCCGGCTCGGCAATGAACCTGCGGCAGCAGACGTACTCGATTGCCTCGCTATCAGCCAGATGGAGCACGTACTCGTGAATGCTCCAGCGATCCGGGGCGGCCTTGTAGAGCCACATCTTCTTCGGAAAGCCGCGCAGGACAGAGGACAAGATCACGGGCGCGTTCCCGTACGAATCGAGCAAGCGCTTGCGTTCGCCAGGTGTCATTGATTGGGCTCGGCGCAACCATGCGTCCAGGAGCATTTCCGATACCGGGCAAACCTTCGCAAAATCAAATCGCGCCGACGGAGTGCTAAATTGTTTCTGAATCTTCAAGCAGTTCCGCCGCCCGAAACTCCGGCGAAACAGAGGTGTTCGTAACCGAACAAGGGGCGACATCAAAATGACATCTGAGGACGAACTGAATGCTAATTGGCGTCTGGGGCAAACTCGAGAGCCGCAACCGTGCTGGAACGTCCGAAATTCGGGAGTTTTCTACGCAGAATGAAATTACCGGGAGTGAAGCTAGGAAGCCGGACTCGACCTTGGCATGACGGAAGATCCTGTCTCGACGTTGGCGAATCCAATCCTTCCCAGCATTTGTTTGAACCGGGGATTGTCGCGGAGATTGTCGAAATCGGGATCGATGCCCAGATAGATGAGATCACCGCAGTGCTGGCGGAAGGATTCGTCCAGCATTTCAAAAGTTTTTTGCTGGTCGCCCAGGTGACTGTAAACTTCGGCGAGTCCGTAGGGCGACACGTAGGCCGTTTTCGCGCGTCGTTTCAGTTGTTCGAGTTCCTGGAGAGCCTGCTGCCTGTCACCTTGCGTCGCGTGCGCGATCGCGTCGGCAAGCAGAACAGGGTTCCCGAGTGGTTGCGCGACTTTCAATTCCGACAAGGCGTCCGCGTATTTGCGTTCGTATATTTCTGAAACGCCAATGTAATAGTGCGCGGTGATGAACTTCGGATCGATATCGAGAATTCTCCGGCATTCCTGGACAGCCTTCTCGTACTGCCGGGCCCCGGAATAGACGAGACACGCGGTGGAATCCATCTGCAGCGACAGCGGGTCGAGGCGTTGCGCTTTCTGGGCCTCTGCGAGGGCCTCGTCGAAACGCGAAAGCAGCATGAGATACGTCGCGTAACGCCCGTGCGCCCATTCCGAACTCGGATTCAGGTTGATGGCTTGCCGGAATTCGTTCTCCGCGCCTGACCAATCCCACTCATAGGAGTAGAGCAAATCCGCGAGAACCAGATGGGCATCGGCGAGCGAATTATCGAGCTCGAGCGCTTTTTGCACCGCGGCCTTGGCTGGAGGAAATCCTTGATCTGGCAGGAGGAATCCGCCACGAACCTCCGACTCATAACAAGAAGCCAGTTCCGCATACGCCCGCGCGAAATTCGGCTGTTCATCAATCGCCTGCTGGAAAAATTGAAGGGCCGCCTTCGGACCGTTTGCGTAGAGATGCCTGCACTGGTAGACACCCTTCAAGTAGACGTCATAAGCCTTGGGGCTGATGCCGGCACTCTCAGAAGAGGCGCTGCTGGCTGCGGGGAAAAGCGTCAAAGAAAGGGAGCCAGCGATGCGGTCGGCTACGTCGCGCTGAATCGTTAGCAGATCGCTCGCATTTCTCTCATATGCCTCCGTCCAAAGACTCCCCGAAACGCCACCCTTGAAGAGCTGCGCCGTGATGCGGACGCGGTCACCCTGGCGGCGCATGCACCCCTCGAGCACGTAATCCACATGCTGTTCGCGCGCGATTTGCTCGACGGTCTTCTGCGTGCGCTTGTATTGCATCGCGGTGCTGCGGGCAATTACGCTCAATTGCCTCGGGGAGCTTTCTCCCAAACGAGTAATCATCTCGTCGGTCAGGCCATCGCTCAAATATTCCTGATCGGGATCACCGCTCAGGTTTTCGAACGGCGTCACCAGGATCGTTATCTTCCCGGCAACGCTCTTGGCCTCCGCGGCGCGTCCCATCCAACGGAAATAGAACAAGCCTCCCACTGCGGCTAGAACCAGCGCGACAAGGGTTCCCGCCCACAGCAGCGCTCCATTTTGCCTCTGAGTCCGTTTTCCGGAACCGACGGCCTCCGCGGCGCTCGCGACAGTTTCCGCACGTGCCGGAGCAACCGGCGCTCCCTCTCGCGTTTCTTCCTCTATCTCGGAGACCGGCGCGATGAAACGGTAACCTTGCCGCGGAATCGTCTCGATGAAGACGGGATTGTCCGATGAGTCTCCCAAGGCGTGCCGCAACGTGCTGAGTGCGGTATTCAGGTTCGCGTCGAAATCAACATAGGTGTCGGCCGGCCAGAGTGCCTGCCGCAATTCCTCGCGGCGGACCAGCGATCCCGCGCGCTCGACCAAGACGGAGAGAACCTGAAACGGCTTTTCGTTGAGCTTGACCTTGAGACCTTGCCGGCGCAGCTCGGATTCACGAAGGTTCGCTTCGTATGGCCCGAAGCGGACGCGCCCAGAAAATTTTCGAGCCGATTCCATCGAACGTTCAAGCCTCCCGGCGCGCTCACAATCCCTGAACTATCATACGACCACCAGGCTATCCGGGTTCCCACGAAAGAACCGCTCAACGCACTACCGAAAGTTCCTGCGACGCTGCAAACTCAAGAGCCGTCTTCGGAAAACCGATGCGGGCAACGATCTCCTGAAACCGCGGATCCTTCGCAATACTCTCAAATTCCGGGGCCGTCGCCAGGAAGACCAGGTCAGCCGAATGTTCTTGCTCCGCGTTTTGCAGCATCGCGAGCGCTTGTTCTTTGTCGCCAAGGCATATATAGATGTCCGCCAGCAAAAACGGAGAGACGTAGCCGTGCTCGGCTTGGTGCGTCAATTCCCGCAAAATCTTTCGAGCCGCGACCCGATTTCCCTGGAGCGCATCTGCCATCGCAATCGCAGACTCAAAATAGGGCGCATGACTCGACAAGCCGGAATCGCGCTTGAAGTCAGAGAGCGCTTCCTGGTATCGCCTGCTGAACATATAGGAGGCTCCGCGCCAGAAGCGCGCCGGCACGAAATCGGGGTCGAGATCCAGAACCTGACCGCACATCTGAATCGCCTTGTCGAATTCGCGCGCGTGATAGTAGACGAAACACACGAACGAACTCGTGATGAGAGAACTGGGATCGAGCTGCTGCGCTCTGCGGATCTCCGCGATGGCTTCGGGGAAGCGTCCAGCATGCGTGAGATACTCCGCATACAATTTGTGGCCGCCGGCTGAACTTGGGTTGAGAAGGAGGCCGCGCTTGTACTCCGCCTCCGATGCGGCCCAATCCCAGTCGTATTCATGCTCGACCTCTCCCGCCACAAAGTGCGCGTCCGCAAGCGCATCATCGAGCGCCAGCGCTTTTTCACCCGCTGCCTTGGCTTTCGGATACGCCTCTTTCGGACTCAGGTACGTCCAACCCGCGGCGACATTGTACGAAAGGCCGAGCGCCGCGAATGCGGGCGCAAACTGAGGGTCCTTTTCCGACGCGTTCTGGAAGTAGTCTATGCTTCGCCGCAAGTCTTCCTGCGTTCTTTTGTTGAGGTAGAAGAGTCCCTTCAGGTAATCGTCGTAGGCTTGGGGATTTACTTGCTTAACGGCGGTGTAGGAACGGGGCGCCGACGGCAAGAGCTGGATCGACAGTGACTGAGCGATCCGGTCAGCAACATCGCTTTGAATTACCAGCAGATCGCTGGTGTATCGTTCGTAAGCTTGCGCCCAGAGACTCCCATTTTGTCGCGCGCTGAAAAGTCTGGCTGTGATCCGCAGGCGATCGTCCTGGCGGCGCAAGCTTCCTTCGAGGATGTAGTCCACATGCTGCTCGCGGGCGATTTGCTCGACCGGCTTGTGAATCCCCTTGTATTGCATAGCGGTACTGCGCGCGATAACGCTGAGGCGTTCCGGAGCGCTTTGACCCAGGCGCGTGATCATTTCGTCGGTGAGACCGTCGCTCAGGTATTCCTGACTGGGATCGCCGCTCAGATTCTCGAACGGCGTCACAAGAATGGTCACCTTCCGAGGTGCGCTGGCGCCTCCAGTTCCGCGCGCCTGCCAGCGAAAATAGGCAATCGCCGCCACCATAGCCAACATCAGGGTTGCCGCAAGCACTGGAAGGAGACGCCGCGAGACAGTGGGGGCTTTCCGATCCAGGTGAGGCGAGATCCCGCCTTCTTCGATGGCGTGTTCCACGTCGGGGTTCTTCACCGGCGCAATTTCGTCGATGGGCATCACGGACGCGATGAACCGATATCCCTGGCGTGGCACTGTCTCAATGAAAATTGGGTTCTCAGATGAATCGCCGAGCGTGTGCCGAAGCGTGCTGAGAGCAGTGTTCATATTCGAGTCAAAGTCCACGTAGGTGTCCGCCGGCCACAAGTGCTGACGCAACTCTTCCCGGCGAACCAAGTGACCGGCTCGCTCAACGAGAAGCGAAAGCACCTGGAACGGCTTTTCGTTGAGCTTTACTTTCAAGCCTTGCCGGCGAAGCTCACCCTCGAGCAAGTCCAGTTCGAATGCGCCGAACCGAACGCGACGGTTCAAATGGGATTCTCCCGCCATGGGTGTTGCCGGCTCCCAAGCATTGGAGTGACGATTGGTTCGATCCGGGCTTTGTGTTTCTCGATTTTGGATCAGCGCGGGAAATACCACTTCTCACACCAAGAACGCGCGCCACGGGCCGAACCTACCGAATTAGTTGATTTGACGCGCCCAAAACGCCGTGGGTAGCCTGCTCTATTGAAAAGTGGATTTTGGAATAGATGCTATTCAATTTTACGGATTAGCGCCCGCAGGAGTTCGCGTCGCTAGCCAACGTAACCCCCACGACGGACTCGACGTGAAGAATCAAAATAGTGGCCCTCGACAGGCTCACCCCTTGTGCTTCTACACGTCCAAGTGATATATGTAGGAGGTCGAGGCATTCAAAATGAACGCTAAATCGGACCTCCCGCAAGGCACTCTGGACTTTTTGATTCTCAAAGTGGTTGCGCTCGGGCCTATCCACGGATACGCCATCGCGCAACGGCTGCAGCAGGTGTCCCGCGACGTCGTGCAGGTTCCCCAGGGATCGCTGTATCCCGCATTGCACCGTCTGGAAAACCGCGGCTTTCTCGCTGCGGACTGGAAGGAAACCGAGACGGGGCGAGAGGCCAAGTTCTATCGGCTTACACCGAAAGGGCGGAAACATCTCGAAGTGGAAGCTGCAGGCTGGAGGCGACTCACCGAAGCCGTCGGCCTGATTCTGGGAATGGCGGAGGGAGGTTCGCAATGACTTGGTGGCGGCGGCTGTGGCGGAGAAACCAAATGGAAGAGCAGCTCGACAAGGAACTGCAATTCCATCTCGAGCAACACGTGGGCGAACTGGTCGCGCGCGGGCACGCTCCCGACGAAGCGCGACGACAAGCCCGGCTTGCTCTCGGCGGCCCCGAGCAGGTGAAGGAAAAGTGCCGCGACGAGCGCGGCACAAGGTGGCTCGAAGATTTGGGGCAGGACATCCGCTACGCGCTTCGCATGCTGCGGAAGAATCCGGGATTCACAACGGTCGCGCTCCTCACGATTGCGCTGGGCGTCGGCGCGACGACCGTGATGTTCACCGTGGTAAACGGTGTGCTGCTCAAGCCGCTGCCTTATCCGCAGGCAGACAGGCTTGTGACGGTGAACGCGCACACGGAGGGGTGGAACACAAAAATTTTCGGCAAGCAGAAGCTTGCCTATCTCGATTTTCTCGATTGCCAGCGCGAGGCGTCGTCTCTGGATATGGCAGCGGCGGTTTACAACAGCGGAACGGTGACCGAACCCGGCGAACCTGAGTATGTGGACGTGCGTGAAATATCGTCGAACCTGTTTTCGGTGTTGCAAGTGCCCCTCGTGCAAGGCCGAGCCTTCCTCCCCGAAGAAGACCACCTCGGCGCCGGGCCTGTGATCATCGTTGGCTACAGCTTCGCGCAGCGACACTTTGCCGGAAAGCCCGATGCTATTGGAGCATCGGTTGTTCTCGATCAAAAGCGCTACACGGTCGTCGGCATCGCGCCGCCCGACTTTCGGTTGTACGGCGAAGAGGCGGACGTGTACACGCTTCTTGGCCAAGACACCGCGGGATATCTCCAGAATCGCGCTGCTCAGCCGGTCCATGTTTTGGCGCGCTTGCGTCCCGGTGCGACGCTGGCTCAGGCGGAGAACGAGCTGGCGCTCGTTGGGAGCCACCTTGCGGAGGAGTACGCAGATACGAATAAAGGCCGCACGCTTGGGGCGGAACGACTTCGTCCAGAAGTGGGAGACGTGCGGTCGACGCTATGGCTGCTTCTCGGTGCAGTCAGCCTGGTGCTGTTGATTGCGTGCGTGAATGTTGCGAGTCTGCTGCTGGCGCGAACGATTTCGCGGGAACGTGAACTCGCGATGCGCGCGGCGCTGGGAGCCAGCAAGGGACGGTTGGTGCGGCAATGCCTCACGGAGAGCGGGGTATTGGGGCTTGCCGGAGGTGCACTCGGTATCTTATGCGCCCAGCTGGGTGTGCGGCCGTTTGTGGCGCTATGGCCGGGCACGTTGCCGCGAGCCGATGAGGTGCAACTCGATTGGCGCGTCCTCGCGTTTGCAATTGGCGTTTCCGTGTTGACGGGTGTCCTTTTCGGGTTAGCGCCGGCAATGCACGCGCCGGCTCGCGAATTGGAACAAATGCTGCGCCAGGGAGCGCGCACTGTTGCCGGGAGTTCGCGGCGTCTGCACGGCGCGTTTGTCGTGTCGGAGATTGCAGTGGCAGTGGTACTGCTGATCGCTGCCGGGATGCTTGGGCGGACCCTGCTGCGGGTATCGTCGTTGGATCCAGGACTGAACATAAAGAATCTATTGGTCACGCGCATGGCGCTTTCGCCGGCGGTACTTGCAGATCCCGCGCGAATCCCCGCGGCATGGCAAGACGTGCTGGAGCGTGCACGCCGTGTGCCCGGAGTACAGGCCGTTACGGCCGTCGATACGGTGCCGTTGCGAGAGGGCAACAATCCAGTGGGCTACCTGACGACTCCGGAGATTCCGCCCAAGGACAAGCAGCCGATGGCGTTGTCAACCAGCGTGTTCCCCGATTATTTGAAGGTAACGGGCATCCCTCTGCGCGAAGGTCGATTCTTCAACGACGAGGATCGCCTGGGGAGCGAGCCTGTCGTCGTGATTGATGAAGTGATGGCGCGGAGTGCATTCCACGGCCAAGACCCCCTGGGAAAGCGTCTATGGATTCCTGATATGCCGTGCGTTGGCGTCAATCAGGACGCGAGCGTTAAGATTTTCATGGACTGCACGGAGCCTTACACCGTCGTTGGTGTGGTAGGCCACGTGCGGTATTGGGGTCTGGCTGGCGACGATCAGGCGCAAGTGCGCGCGCAGTTCTACTATCCGTTCGCGCAGGTCCCAAAACCGTTTTTGCGGCGGTGGTCTGAACTGATGTCGATTGCGGTGCGGACCAGCGTTGCGCCGTTGAGCGTGGTCGAATCGCTGCGGCGGGCAATCCGGGGCGCGAGCGGAGATCAGGTTCTGTACGAAGTGCGCACGATGGAGCAGCTTACGGGCGATTCGCTCGCATTGCATCGGTTTCTGTTGTTGCTGTTCGGGATATTCGCCGGGCTGGCGTTATTGCTGGCTTGCGTTGGAATCTACGGCGTGCTGGCGTACCTGACGGGGCAGCGCGTGCCCGAGATTGGCGTGCGCATGGCGCTCGGAGCCACTCCTAGGGACGTGATGCGCATGGTGCTGAGGCAGAGCTTTGGAATGATTGCGGGCGGCGTTGTTGTGGGCTTGATTGTGGCGTTCGCAGCGGGACGTCTGTTGGTACACCTTGTGGATGCGATGCGGCCGCCGGACGCGCTGACCTTCGCGATGGTGGTTGCTGTGCTTGCAGCCGCAGCGCTGTTGGCAAGTTTTGCGCCGGCGCGTCGCGCCAGCCGCGTCGATCCAATGACCGCCCTGCGTCAAGAGTAGCCTCGCGCGAGGCCTGATTCCGTGCAGGGGAGGCGTCTCAACGCAGCGGCCAAACACTTAGTGATATAGGTTAGGAAATTCCTGCTGAAGATGTTTCACCTTCGGCAGATCGAACGTCGCGATGTAAGGATTGTTGGGATTATGGGCGGCGTAGTCCTGGTGATAATCCTCGGCTCGATAAAAACCCGTCAGAGGGACAATTTGCGTAACGATCGACCCTGAAAAAAGTTTGGCCTGACTAAGTTGATCTACATAAGCCTGGGCAATCCGCTGCTGATCCTGATTGGCAAAGAAGATTGCAGAGCGATACTGAGTGCCCGAATCCGGACCCTGCCGATTCAGTTCCGTGGGATCATGCGCAACCGAGAAGAACACCTTCAGCAGCGTCCCCAAAGTAATCTGCGACGGATCGTAGACAATTTCCACGGATTCGGCGTGTCCGGTGGTGCCGCTGCTTACCTCTTCGTATCCTGGATTCTTGACTGTACCTCCCGAGTAACCGGAGGTTGCTCGGGTGACGCCCTTCACGTGCTCGAACACAGCCTGAATTCCCCAGAAGCACCCGCCCGCGACGACAATTGTTTCATGGCCCTTCTTCACGGCTAGAGTTTCGTCCACCGCCGGATCGGGAAGTGCGGTCGCCGCGCTTGCCGCATTGTGGCGCATCGCGCCAAACAAGATCAGCAGTACTGCAACAAGAACCAACGCCAGTGTCACGAAACGATTCATCGCTCTACCCCCATGCTAAGTACGCCAAAAGGGCTCTGTTTGGATGCAGAACGGACCCAAATCGACTGCCATCGCACAAAGGCATTCAAGACGTAGCGTTCTTTCAGAGACACGCCACAAACGCGCACCTTCACTGGGTGGCTTACTTAAGAGAAGCCATGTCGATGACGAAACGGTACTTCACGTCGCCCTTGAGCAGACGTTCGTACGCTTGGTCGATCTGCTGAATGGGAATTCGCTCGATATCCGAGACGATTCCGTGTTCGTCACAAAAATCCAGCATTTCCTGAGTCTCGCGGAGTCCGCCGATGGCGGAGCCTGCGAGACGCCGGCGCTTCATGATCAGATTGAAAGCCGAGACGGGAGCCGGTTTCGAGGGCGCGCCCACCAAGACCATCGTGCCGTCTAGCTTCAAGAGCTGGAGATAGGCGTTGAGATCGTGGTCCGCGGAGACGGCGTCCAGGATGAAATCGAAGCTGCCGGCATGTTTCAACATCTCGGCTTCGTTCTTGGAAATGACCACCTCATCGGCGCCGAGGCGGAGAGCATCGGCGGTTTTGTTGGGGGATGTGGTGAAGAGGACCGTGTGGGCGCCGAAGGCGTGAGCAAATTTCACGCCCATGTGCCCAAGGCCGCCCAGGCCTACGATGCCGACCTTTGGTCCCTTGCCAACCTTCCAGTGGCGGAGCGGCGAGTACGTGGTAATGCCAGCGCAGAGCAGCGGTGCGGCGCCAGCGGGGTCTAATGTATTGGGGACACGCAGGACGTAGGCCTCATCGACCACGATGCTGTCCGAATATCCACCATAGGTGACACCGCCGAGAAACTGGTCCGGAAAGTTGTACGTCAAGGTGAAGCCGGTTTCGCAATACTGCTCCTCTCCCGCGCGGCAGTTGGCGCAGGTACGGCAAGAGTCCACCAAACAACCCACCGCGGCGATATCACCCTCCTTGAATTTCTTGACGTCGCGGCCAACCTTGACGACGCGGCCTACGATCTCGTGACCAGGGACGCACGGATAAACTGTGGGCATAACCTCCTGCCACTCGTTGCGAACCTGGTGGAGATCTGAGTGGCAGACGCCGCAGTACAGAATCTCGATCTGGACGTCCTGGGGACGCGGAGAGCGCCGTTGCACGGTGTAGGGTGCCATGCTAGATGAAGCGTTTTGCGCCGCGAACGCTTTCGCAGGAAAAGTTTGCGGTTTCTGGGGTTCTTTGGCTGGCGCCACTTCGGTCATTTCATTCCTCCATGCTGAACTTACCAGGAAGAGTTTAGCGAGGGACGCGAGCGACGTCACTAGCGGAATGCGCCAACGTAATGGCCACTCGCGCCATAGCGATCAAACAGAAAGGCGAACTCGTCGCAGAGTCATCTCCCGTTTCAACGCCATCGCGAGCTCTTGGACGCCGCGCCGAATTTCACGCGCGTCCCCCGGGGTGGCACACCGATACGGAAAAGCGAGAACAACCGTGCGATTGCGCCGCAGTTCCAGTCCCAGACGAGATAGGAGAAATTTGGCTCCCCGGGCTAGATTCGAACTAGCAACCCTTCGGTTAACAGCCGAATGCTCTACCGTTGAGCTACCGGGGAACAGGAACAGGCGTTGAGGCGAGAGCAAAGTGTAAATGAGCGTCAACGCAGAGTCAACGCGCGAACGGCTTGCATTTCCGCTGGCGACGAATCTCCGCGGCAGAGAGAAAATTACTGGCTAGGCCACCCTTTCAGGGCAGCGAGTTTGCAAAAAGGACTACTACTGAAGCTTCTGAGTGGCGGAGTCGTGGCACACGAGATTCTCGAAGATGGCCAGAACGTGCCGGCGGTAGTTGACAATCCGTTCGAGCAGGGCCCGCAACTGCGGCTCGCGTTCGCTCTCTCGGTCCCACTTCGCCAAGACTGCTGCGGGAACCTCGATGTCGCGGCGCAACTCCTCCGGTGAATGCCCACGTAGAAACAGGCCGTAAAAGAACGCAGCTTCACGTTGCGGAAATTGAAATTCCTGCAGGGCGTCGTCGAGCGGGCTTGGCGAAGTCGCCATGGCGAAAGTGCAGTTTACAGATTTTCGTGCGAGCGTCAAGAGTGCGCTGGGTAAGCAGGAACATGATGTGCAACTGGTCGCCACCAGTTCTGGTACCGCTTGGGACCGCTTCGGGAAAGTGGCTTATTTTCAGCCGCATGGACTCCTTGGGCCGCAGGACGCAACTTTTCGCAGACATCCGGGTTTCACTCATAGCCGGGAAAATGCCATGGGACACGCTTCTCCCGGTTAACCAAAGTTGTTGAACCCGCTGCACCCCCCAAGTGGAGGCTCGGCAGGACCGAGCCTCCACGCTCTTCACGGTCCTGATGGCGATTGGTGCACACCTCCGCAGCACATGAAATTTTTCTCCGCGGCGCGCGTTAATCTAAGTAGAGGGAATTGCGAGGCACTCATGAAGACAAATCTAACTCTTACTATTTTCGTTGCCGCTGCGCTGCTGATTTCGACATCCGTCGCGGCGCAGCAGCAAAGCAAGGACGACATGGCGGGGATGAACATGGAAGAGATGCATCATGACTCGACCAAGGATCCCGACTCCGCACGCTCGGCAACCGATTCAATGTCTGACCACATGGACATGAACGCCCACATGTTCATGACTTCCCTGCGGCCGGGGAATCCAAAGGATGACGAACGCGCATCCGAAATCGTCGAAATCGTGCGCAAGTCGATCGATCGGTACAAGGACTACCGAGTGGCCCTCGCGGACGGCTTCGAGATCTTCCTGCCGAATCTACCGCAGGAGCACTACCACTTCACGAACTATCGATATGCCTACGAAGCGCGGATCGCGTTCAATCCGGCACACCCTACTTCGCTCCTCTACAAGAAGGTGAACGGTGAATACGAGCTCGAAGGCGCTATGTTCACAGCCCGGAAGAACGCGACGGAAGAAGAGTTGAATCAACGCGTGCCGCTCAGCGTGGCGCGCTGGCACAAACATGTGAATCTGTGCATGCCACCGAAAGGCACAAGCTTGCAGCAAGTCAATCTGAAGGAATTTGGCTTGCGCGGTTCAATCGCCACGGAGGACGCCTGCGCGCAAGTTGGCGGCCGCTGGATCCCGCAGATCTTCGGCTGGATGGTGCACGTCTATCCTTACGAAACCGATCCGGCGAAAATCTGGGCCCACTGATCGTTTAACACGCCATGGACAAACCCTCACGCGCTACATACAAAACAAAAGGGCGTTCCGTTAGGAAACGCCCTTCTTTACGGATGCCTAACTCGGACCGGTTCTACTTTTTCGCGTGACTGAAGTTTTCAGCCACCTGATCCCAGTTGATCACGTTCCACCATGCCTCGATATATTCCGGGCGGCGGTTTTGATACTTGAGGTAGTAGGCGTGCTCCCAAACGTCGAGCCCGAAGAAAGCTTTGCCTCCGTCCATAATCGGATTGTCCTGGTTGGCTGAAGATTCGACCACCAGCTTTCCGTCGCGGAACAGCAGCCAGGCCCAGCCTGAACCGAACCGCGTAGTAGCAGCCTGGCCGAGTTTCGTTTTGAAGTCGGCAAAGGTCCCAAACGCGCCCTTGATGGCATCACCAAGTTCGCCTTTCGGTTCTCCTCCTCCGCCTTTCTTCATGATTTTCCAGAACATCGAGTGATTCATGTGGCCGCCGCCGTTGTTGCGGACGGCCGTGCGGATGTTCTCGGGGACTTTATTGATTTGCGCGAGCAATTGCTCCACCGAAAGGCTTTGCAAATCCGCGTGCCCTTCGAGCGCTTTGTTCAGGTTTGTAACGTAAGCGCCATGATGTTTGTCGTGATGGATCTCCATCGTTTTCGCGTCGATGTAAGGTTCGAGTGCGTCGAAAGATACGGCAAAGGCGGCACAGTGAAAGTCATCTGGGGAGCGGCTCCTTGTCCAGAAGTTTGGGTCATTTTTACTCCTTAATTCTGAATCCTTAATTCCGATCTTGCCCCATAATTATACGCGCCTCGCGGGACTCTGCGGAACCGACGCGCAAAATATTGGATGTTCGGGAGGGATTAGGGATGCCATCCGTCGAACACGTTGAAAAGCACTTCACGGCCACAGCCGCCGTGCGGGACATCGTCATCGGAATGTCCGATGGCCTCACGGTTCCTTTCGCTCTGGCAGCCGGATTGACGGGGGCGCTCGCTTACTCCGTGAAAGGTCCGGCGATCATTGTTACCGCGGGCCTGGCGGAAATCGCGGCAGGCTCGATTGCCATGGGACTGGGCGGATATTTGGCAGCGAAGACGGATTCGGAGCACTACGCGTCGGAGCTCGATCGTGAATATCGAGAGACTGTTGAGTTGCCTGAGATCGAAATCGAGGAAGTGGCGAAAGTCTTCCGCGAGTACGGACTATCCGAACAGCAGATGCAGCCGGTGGTGACCGCAATCACTTCCAATCAGAAACGCTGGGTGGATTTCATGATGCGATTCGAGCTTGGACTCGAAGCGCCCGATCCCGCTCGTGCGGCCCGAAGCGCGGGAACGATTGCCGCGTCCTACATCGCGGGAGGTCTCGTCTCGCTGGCGCCCTACATTTTGATGAAGCAAGTGATCCCCGCGCTGTGGGTGTCGATCTGCGTGACGCTGTTGGCGTTGTTTGTATTCGGCGCGATCAAGGGTCACTACACGGGGGTGAAGCCCCTTCGGGGAGGATTCCAGACTATTCTGGTGGGTGGTCTCGCAGCAGCAGCAGCCTTCTTCATCGCTCGCCTCATTAGTGCTAACTGAAGAGTGCGTAGCAGCCACGCATTCAGCGCGGTCCGCACGTCAGCAATCGCAGTATAATTAACGAGCGGAAAATGTGGTCCGAAGAGGCTCCAACATTGTGTGTTGACCCAAGTTCGCCTGGCGAAAGCCTGGGGACTGGGTGCCGTATCATCGCGTAAACCAAACGGGTGCAATTTGCGTCTAACACCAGAGATGGCGACGTGCCTGCGGCGGCATTGTCGTTGAAATCCAAGGAGAGACAGCTATGAATAGCGGAAACTTTACGCGTACGCCGCCGGGTGGCCACCGTGGTGGTCCTCGCGGCGCTTGCCGGTGGCGCGATACTCGCAACCGGGCTTAGGAACTGGTCTGGTAACCCCGTTTACTGATTTGACCAGTCTTCCGGCGGATGTCGCGCGCGACAGCTCACCGGTGCCTCTGGGCGCATTTGCAAACGGTTTTGCATCGGTATTGAAGCCGGCGCTTCCAGCAGTAGTGAACATCCACACGTCGAAGATTGTGAAGCCGAAAGCCGGCGAGTCGATGCCCTTCTTCAATGATCCCTTCTTTCGGCAATTCTTCGGCGATCAGTTCGGGTAACTGCTGCGGCCTCAACCACAAAGAGAGCAGAGTCTCGGTTCGGGCGTGATTGTCACTTCAGACGGAACCATCGTGACGAACAATCACGTGATCGACGGCGCGACAGAAATTAAAGTCGAGCTGGCAGATAAGCGCGATTTCACGGCAAAGCTCGTGGGAACCGATCCTCAGTCGGATGTTGCGGTGCTCGAAGATCAATGCGAGCGGCTTGCCCACTCTGCCGATCGGCGATTCCGCGAAATTGCAGGTAGGCGACGTGGTGCTCGCGATTGGAGATCCCTTCGGAATCGGTGAAACGGCCACAATGGGAATCGTGAGCGCGACGGGTCGAGGAATGGGCGGGCAGATCGAGCGGTTTGAAGATTTCATTCAGACAGACGCCGCAATTAATCCCGGTAACTCGGGCGGCGCGATGATCGACCTGCACGGCAATCTCGTTGGCATTAACACCGCGATTCTTTCGGGCGGCTCTGGAGGGAACCAGGGCATCGGCTTCGCCATTCCGATCAACATGGCCCACAACGTCATGACTCAGCTCGTCGAGCACGGGAAGGTGATCCGCGGTTATCTGGGCCTTCTGCCTCAGGACGTCTCTCCGGAGATCGCCAAGGAATTCGGTCTCAGCGAACCGACGGGGGCGCTGGTCGGCAGTGTGGAAGCCGATAAACCGGCCGGGCGGGCCGGTTTGAAGCGTGGCGACATCATTTTGAAGGTCAATGGTCAACCCGTCACCTCGGCGAATGATCTGCGTCTCCGCATTTCCCAGACGTCTCCGGGGACTTCGGTGGACCTCACCATCTGGCGTGACAGCAAAACTCAGGATGTGAAGGTCCAGCTGGGCGAATCGCCTCCAGATCAGACTGCCAAGTCAGGCCAGGGCGAAGAGGTGGCTCCGGTGCTGACGCCTGGAATGCAGGTCCAGGATCTGACTCCAGACATGACGCAGGAGTTGCAGGTGCCCGCTGGCACGCATGGGTGGTAGTGGCTTCAGTGGATCCTGCCAGCGCCGCGGCTGCTGCGGGATTGGATCGGGGCTTCGTAATTCAGGAAGTCAACCGATAAGACCGTCAGCAACGTTCAGCAATTCAAGCAGGCGCTGGAAGGCGCGGGTGACCGTCCGGTGCTTTTGCTCGTGATGATCCCGCAGTCAAATGGGATGACGCGGTACGTCGTCGTCCAGTCGCATTAGTTGAAATAGCGGCAGAGGGGGCTCGGACGCCAAGCGTCCGTACCCCCTTGCGCCCCTCCCCCTACGCGTTTCTCTGGTTCCTTTTGAGTGATTCGGCGTATTCCTCCTGGTGCCTTGGGGGCCTAAAATGCCTCTCTTGCTTGGGCTTGAATGAATCTGGCAGCGGAAGTGCAACTCACCAAGGCGTACACTGGGAAAACCCGCGCAACGTAACGGCGCATCCAGGGTTAGGTTGGGCTTGGTTTCTAGATGGAAACGCCGCGGGAGGAGGATTCCCAATCTGAGACAAGAAGCGGACCCAGAGCCGCCGAGGCCCGATCCTTGGGGCTATCGCTTTCGGCACGACTGAGAGTAGAATGGTACTTCAGTCCTATTCACTCCAGCCCGTTGGCCTAGTACTAAGGTAGCGAGCCACAATTGTGTGCCTCGGTGGGGTCCGACGATAAGGAAGGGTATTGGGTGAATCTATGGCAGGGGGTATAAATCGAGCTGTGTTCTTCAATGACTCCCTCCTCCCGGAGGGGTGAACTCGCTGGGACCTGGTTGGAACTGGTTTTGGGCTCCAGTGCCTCATAGTCGCCATCCTGGTGATCCTGCCAATGCTCATGCCCGAGAAGCTGGAGGCCGTGAAGCGCTATTGGGTGACGCCGATCGAGGCTCCCCCAGTGACGGCTTGGAAGCCACAGCCACCTCCGCCCCCGGCAAAACCTGCGCCTATAAAGCACACCATCGTCGCTAAGGAGATTCCGAAGCCGGTGGAAAATTGTTCCGCCGAAGCCGAAAATCTTCAACCCCGTGTTTACTTCGCCAGTGGCGAAACCCGCGACCGCGAAAAAGAACACGCTGGCGCCGGACATGACGGAAGTGGCGAAGGCCTTCCCTGATCCGAAGCCGCCAATATCGATGGGAAGCTCGGCAATTCCCACTATCAAGAAGCCTCGCGAAGAGGTTCAGACCGGCGGATTTGGAGACCCCAACGGGCTCCCATCCAACGGAAAGGTCACGCACGCCGTAAACGCCAACGTCCTTGGCAGCTACGATCTGCCGCCGGGACCTGGTTACGGCAACGGCACGGGCGGATCAAAGGGCGCAAAGGGCGTGATCGCTAGCACAGGATTTGGCAACGGTGTTGCTACGGGGAGCGCGGGCGGCGGCAACCACGGGACGGTGCAGCAGGGGGTGTCTGTGGACGAACACGCCACCGCGACTCCGCAAGTGAAGAAGGCGGCTGCGGTTTCGAATTCAAAGCCCGTCGAGATTCTCTTCAAGCCAAAGCCCGTTTACACGGACCAGGCGCGGGACAAGAAAATTGAGGGCGAAGTTTTGTTGCAGGTGGTGTTCTCGGCATCGGGTGCAGGTGAAGGTGGAGCGCGTTGTGCAGGGTCTCGGGTACGGTCTGGACGAGTCCGCGCAATCAGCAGCCCGTCAGATTCGCTTTCACCCAGCCCAGCAAGAAGGTCAGCCGGTGGCATCCACCGCTATCGTCCATATCGTTTTCCAATTGGCGTACTGACGAAGGGGGAGTGCAATGCGTACGTGGAAGAGTTTCGGTCTTTCGATATTGCTTGCG
This sequence comes from uncultured Acidobacteriota bacterium, assembly GCA_963744235.1. GTDB lineage: Bacteria > Acidobacteriota > Terriglobia > Acidiferrales > UBA7541 > Palsa-295. The sequence continues at coordinate 63,830 of CAVUSU010000001.1, forward strand.
GGCAGCCTCGCCGCCGTGGCTTCGGCGCAGACGCAGACCGCCGACCAGACTCAACCGCAGGCTGGAGCCACAACTTCCGGTCCGGTTACGACCGTCAATCAGGCGATCGACCGCATGATTGCCCGCGAGCATGACGAAATCGCGACGATCCGCCGCTACAATCCGCTGATTGAAACCTACGTTCAAGACATGAAGGCCGACGCGGATATGGGGGCCATCCCCGTCCACGACCACTATTACCTGGGACAGGCGAATTTGATCAAGGGCGTCGTCGACAACTCCATGCTGACCAAGAAAAAAGGCCGCATGGACCAATTCAACCCTCTCTATCACGTGAGTGGTCTCTTCAAGGCCGATTTCGTTCCCGAGGGATTTTTGCAGATGATTTACCTCGACACGAACGGATTCGACCGTCAGCACTATCAGTTCGACTACGCGCGCACTCGAATTCCTCGGCGACGTGAAATGCGTCGTCTTCGACATCACTCCGCTACCGAAATCCGGCCGTGGACGATTCAAGGGCCGTGTCTGGGCGGAGAATCAGGATTACACGATCGTTCGCTTCAACGGTGTGTACACGCCGTGTCAGGGATCAATGGCTACAATCTCCACTTTGACAGCTGGCGCCTGAACTTGCAGCCCGGCCTTTGGCTTCCGGCATTCATCTTCAGCCAGGAATCCGACCTGCGAGACTTTCTCGGCGGCCACGTCCGGTTCAAGTCCGACACCCGCCTGTGGGGTTACGATCTGAAGAACGTCACCCGCGAAGACGGAATTCAGCGAGCTCACAATCGAGTCCCCAACCGCTATTGACCAGGCGCAAGCGCAACAGACGGATCGCTCGCCGATCCAGGCCGAGCGCGAGTGGCAGCATGTAGCTGAGATCGTACGCGCTCGACCGCCTGCAGCGCAATGGATTGCTCGCGCCTCCGGAAGAAGTTCTTCGACAAGCTTCTCGAGATCGTCGTCAACAACCTTGAAGTCACCAACAACCTCGACATCGAACCCGCAAGTTGACTGCCGCGTCTGTAACGGGCACGCTTGAGTCCTTCTCGATCGGACACACCATTGTTCTCAGCCGCGGCCTCCTGGATGTTCTGCCCGACGAAGCCAGCATCGCGACCATGCTCGCCCAGGAACTGGCGAACATCATTGTGACCAAGCCAACTACCGACCAGTGGGGCTTCAACGATACGACCAACGTTTCCACCGTGGAAGCGCTGAGCCACTTCTCGTTCCAAGACAATCCGGCCCAGCTGCAAAAGGCGAGCGAGAAGGCGATCGAGCTTCTCAAGAACTCGCCATACAAAGATAAACTGGGCAATGCCCAATTGTTCCTCAGGCAGTTGGACGCCGAATCGAAGGCGCTGCCCTCGCTCATCAATCCTCGCCTCGGAAACAGGGTTAATCTGGCGGCTCAGTTGACGAGCGGTGGTTCACAGCTTCAACCGGACAAGGTCGACCAGATTTCCGCTTTGCCGATCGGGGCGCGTCTCAAGCTCGATCGATGGAGCGACCGCGTGGAGCTCCTCGAAGGCGAAGCCGGTGCCGCTGTACTCCGCCCGTGAAAAGATGCCGTTCGAAGCTACGCCCTTCATGCCGTTCCTCACCAGATATCAGAAGCCGGGCGGCACCGTTTCGGCCGATCCTGCAAAGGCGGACTTGGCCAAGAAACAGCAATCGCAACAGCAACAGCAGCCCCAGCCGCAACCGCAAAAAGGCATCATTATTTCCTATGCAGTGGGAGCCCGGCGCCAAGACGGTCGCCGGGCTTTCTTGTTTCTAGCGGGCTTTCGAAAACGCCTCAATTTTGGATTCCCGCGCTTACCTCAGGCCTGCGTCGAACCTATTCCAATTCAAGCAACGAATGAGGGAAACTCAGGGGGTCATGCCGCGCGAATCCCTTCTC
>CAVUSU010000002.1:0-44499 GCA_963744235.1 uncultured Acidobacteriota bacterium
CCGTTGAGCTACCGGGGAACAGGAACAGGCGTTGAGGCGAGAGCAAAGTGTAAATGAGCGTCAACGCAGAGTCAACGCGCGAACGGCTTGCATTTCCGCTGGCGACGAATCTCCGCGGCAGAGAGAAAATTACTGGCTAGGCCACCTTTTCAGGGCAACAGTTTTGCAAAAAGGACTACTACTGAAGCTTCTGCGTGGCGGAGTCGTGGCAAACGAGGTTTTCGAAGATTGCCAGAACGTGACGGCGGTAGTTGACAATCCGTTCGAGCAGGGCCCGCAACTGCGGCTCGCGTTCGCTCTCTCGGTCCCACTTCGCCAATACTGCTGCCGGAACCTCGATGTCGCGCCGCAACTCCTCCGGTGAATGCCCGCGCAGAAACAGGCCATAAAAGAACGCAGCTTCACGTTGCGGAAATTGAAATTCCTGCAGGGCGTCGTCGAGCGGGCTTGGCAAAGTCGCCATGGCGAAAGTGCAGTTTACAGATTTTCGTGCGAGCGTCAAGAGTGCGCTGGGTAAGCGGGAACATGATGTGCAACTGGTCGCCACCAGTTCTGGTACCGCCTGGGACCGCTTCGGGAAAGTGGCTTATTTTCAGCCGCATGGACTATTGCGCCGAAGAACGCAACTTTTCGCAGGCATCCGGGTTTCACTCACAGCCGGGAAAATGCCATGGGACACGCGTCTACCCGGTTAACCAAAGTTGTTGAACCCGCTGCACCCCCCAAGTGGAGGCTCGGCAGGACCGAGCCTCCACGCTCTTCACGGTCCTGGCGGCGATTGGTGCACACCTCCGCAACACATGAAATTTTTCTCCGCGGCGCGCGTTAATCTAAGTAGAGGGAATTGCGAGGCACTCATGAAGACAAATCTAACTCCGACTATTTTCGTTGCCGCTGCGCTGCTGATTTCGACATCCGTCGCGGCGCAGCAGTCCCAAACTTCACAGAGCGCGCAGCTGCAAAGCAAGGGCGACATGGCGGGAATGAACATGGAAGAGATGCACCATGACTCGACCAAGGATCCGGACTCCGCACGCTCGGCAACCGACTCGATGTCTGACCACATGGACATGAACGCCCACATGTTCATGACTTCCCTGCGGCCGGGGAATCCAAAGGATGACGAACGCGCATCCGAAATCGTCGAAATCGTGCGCAAGTCGATCGATCGGTACAAGGACTACCGAGTGGCCCTCACGGATGGCTTCGAGATCTTCCTGCCGAATCTGCCGCAGGAGCACTACCACTTCACGAACTATCGATATGCCTACGAAGCGCGGATCGCGTTCAATCCGGCACACCCTACTTCGCTCCTCTACAAGAAGGTGAACGGTGAATACGAGCTCGAAGGCGCTATGTTCACAGCCCGGAAGAACGCGACGGAAGAAGAGTTGAATCAACGCGTGCCGCTCAGCGTGGCGCGCTGGCACAAACATGTGAATCTGTGCATGCCACCGAAAGGCACAAGCTTGCAGCAAGTCAATCTGAAGGAATTTGGCTTGCGCGGTTCAATCGCCACGGAGGACGCCTGCACGCAAGCTGGCGGCCGCTGGATTCCGCAGATCTTCGGCTGGATGGTGCACGTCTATCCTTACGAAACCGATCCGGCGAGAATTTGGGCTCACTGATCGCTTCTCGCGTACAAAACAAAAGGGCGTTCCCCTCGGAAACGCCCTTTTGGAAACAGCCCGTCTTTAAGGATGCTTAACTCGGACCGGTTCTACTTTTTTGCGTGACTGAAGTTTTCAGCCACCTGATCCCAGTTGATCACGTTCCACCATGCCTCGATATATTCCGGGCGGCGGTTTTGATACTTGAGGTAGTAGGCGTGCTCCCAAACGTCGAGCCCGAAGAAAGCTTTGCCTCCGTCCATAATCGGATTGTCCTGGTTGGCTGAAGATTCGACCACCAGCTTTCCGTCGCGGAACAGCAGCCAGGCCCAGCCTGAACCGAACCGCGTAGTAGCAGCCTGGCCGAGTTTCGTTTTGAAGTCGGCAAAGGTCCCAAACGCGCCCTTGATGGCATCACCAAGTTCGCCTTTCGGTTCTCCTCCTCCGCCTTTCTTCATGATTTTCCAGAACATCGAGTGATTCATGTGGCCGCCGCCGTTGTTGCGGACGGCCGTGCGGATGTTCTCGGGGACTTTATTGATTTGCGCGAGCAATTGCTCCACCGAAAGGCTTTGCAAATCCGCGTGCCCTTCGAGCGCTTTGTTCAGGTTTGTAACGTAAGCGCCATGATGTTTGTCGTGATGGATCTCCATCGTTTTCGCGTCGATGTAAGGTTCGAGTGCGTCGAAAGAATACGGCAAAGGCGGCACAGTGAAAGTCATCTGGGGAGCGGCTCCTTGTCCAGAAGTTTGGGTCATTTTTACTCCTTAATTCTGAATCCTTAATTCCGATCTTGCCCCATAATTATACGCGCCTCGCGGGACTCTGCGGAACCGACGCGCAAAATATTGGATGTTCGGGAGGGATTAGGGATGCCATCCGTCGAACACGTTGAAAAGCACTTCACGGCCACAGCCGCCGTGCGGGACATCGTCATCGGAATGTCCGATGGCCTCACGGTTCCTTTCGCTCTGGCAGCCGGATTGACGGGAGCGCTCGCTTACTCCGTGAAAGGTCCGGCGATCATTGTTACCGCGGGCCTGGCGGAAATCGCGGCAGGCTCGATTGCCATGGGACTGGGCGGATATTTGGCAGCGAAGACGGATTCGGAGCACTACGCGTCGGAGCTCGATCGTGAATATCGAGAGACTGTTGAGTTGCCTGAGATCGAAATCGAGGAAGTGGCGAAAGTCTTCCGCGAGTACGGACTATCCGAACAGCAGATGCAGCCGGTGGTGACCGCAATCACTTCCAATCAGAAACGCTGGGTGGATTTCATGATGCGATTCGAGCTTGGACTCGAAGCGCCCGATCCCGCTCGTGCGGCCCGAAGCGCGGGAACGATTGCCGCGTCCTACATCGCGGGAGGTCTCGTCCCGCTGGCGCCCTACATTTTGATGAAGCAAGTGATCCCCGCGCTGTGGGTGTCGATCTGCGTGACGCTGTTGGCGTTGTTTGTATTCGGCGCGATCAAGGGTCACTACACGGGGGTGAAGCCCCTTCGGGGAGGATTCCAGACTATTCTGGTGGGTGGTCTCGCAGCAGCAGCAGCCTTCTTCATCGCTCGCCTCATTAGTGCTAACTGAAGAGTGCGTAGCAGCCACGCATTCAGCGCGGTCCGCACGTCAGCAATCGCAGTATAATTAACGAGCGGAAGATGTGGTCCGAAGAGGCTCCAACATTGTGTGTTGACCCAAGTTCGCCTGGCGAAAGCCTGGGGACTGGGTGCCGTATCATCGCGTAAACCAAACGGGTGCAATTTGCGTCTAACACCATATACGGCGACGTGCCTGCGGCGGCATTGTCGTTGAAATCCAAGGAGAGACAGCTATGAATAGCGGAACCTTACGTGTACGCCGCTGGGTGGCCACCGTGGTGGTCCTCGCGGCGCTTGCCGGTGGCGCGATACTCGCAACCGGGCTTAGGAACTGGTCTGGTAACCCCGTTTACGGATCCACGAGTCTTCCGGCGGATGTCGCGCGCGACAGCTCACCGGTGCCTCTGGGCGCATTTGCAAACGGTTTTGCATCGGTATTGAAGCCGGCGCTTCCAGCAGTAGTGAACATCCACACGTCGAAGATTGTGAAGCCGAAAGCCGGCGAGTCGATGCCCTTCTTCAATGATCCCTTCTTTCGGCAATTCTTCGGCGATCAGTTCGGGAACGCGCGGCCTCAACCACAAAGAGAGCAGAGTCTCGGTTCGGGCGTGATTGTCACTTCAGACGGAACCATCGTGACGAACAATCACGTGATCGACGGCGCGACAGAAATTAAAGTCGAGCTGGCAGATAAGCGCGATTTCACGGCAAAGCTCGTGGGAACCGATCCTCAGTCGGATGTTGCGGTCCTGAAGATCAATGCGAGCGGCTTGCCCACTCTGCCGATCGGCGATTCCGCGAAATTGCAGGTAGGCGACGTGGTGCTCGCGATTGGAGATCCCTTCGGAATCGGTGAAACGGCCACAATGGGAATCGTGAGCGCGACGGGTCGAGGAATGGGCGGGCAGATCGAGCGGTTTGAAGATTTCATTCAGACAGACGCCGCAATTAATCCCGGTAACTCGGGCGGCGCGATGATCGACCTGCACGGCAATCTCGTTGGCATTAACACCGCGATTCTTTCGGGCGGCTCTGGAGGGAACCAGGGCATCGGCTTCGCCATTCCGATCAACATGGCCCACAACGTCATGACTCAGCTCGTCGAGCACGGGAAGGTGATCCGCGGTTATCTGGGCCTTCTGCCTCAGGACGTCTCTCCGGAGATCGCCAAGGAATTCGGTCTCAGCGAACCGACGGGGGCGCTGGTCGGCAGTGTGGAAGCCGATAAACCGGCCGGGCGGGCCGGTTTGAAGCGTGGCGACATCATTTTGAAGGTCAATGGTCAACCCGTCACCTCGGCGAATGATCTGCGTCTCCGCATTTCCCAGACGTCTCCGGGGACTTCGGTGGACCTCACCATCTGGCGTGACAGCAAAACTCAGGATGTGAAGGTCCAGCTGGGCGAATTGCCTCCAGATCAGACTGCCAAGTCGGGCCAGGGCGAAGAAGGCGGCTCCGGCGCTATGCTGGGAATGCAGGTGCAGGATCTGACTCCAGACATGACGCAGGAGTTGCAGGTGCCCGCTGGCACGCACGGGGTGGTAGTGGCTTCAGTGGATCCTGCCAGCGCCGCGGCTGCTGCGGGATTGGATCGGGGCTTCGTAATTCAGGAAGTCAACCATAAGACCGTCAGCAACGTTCAGCAATTCAAGCAGGCGCTGGAAGGCGCGGGTGACCGTCCGGTGCTTTTGCTCGTGATGATCCCGCAGTCAAATGGGATGACGCGGTACGTCGTTGTCGAGTCGCATTAGTTGAAATAGCGGCAGAGGGGGCTCGGACGCCAAGCGTCCGTACCCCCTTGCGCCCCTCCCCCTACGCGTTTCTCTGGTTCCTTTTGAGTGATTCGGCGTATTCCTCCTGGTGCCTTGGGGGCCTAAAATGCCTCTCTTGCTTGGGCTTGAATGAATCTGGCAGCGGAAGTGCAACTCACCAAGGCGTACACTGGGAAAACCCGCGCAACGTAACGGCGCATCCAGGGTTAGGTTGGGCTTGGTTCCAGATGGAAACGCCGCGGGAGGAGGATTCCCAATCTGAGACAAGAAGCGGACCCAGAGCCGCCGAGGCCCGATCCTTGGGGCTATCGCTTTCGGCACGACTGAGAGTAGAATGGTACTTCAGTCCTATTCACTCCAGCCCGTTGGCCTAGTACTAAGGTAGCGAGCCACAATTGTGTGCCTCGGTGGGGTCCGACGATAAGGAAGGGTATTGGGTGAATCTATGGCAAGGGCTATAAATCGAGCTGTCTTCAATGACTCCCTCCTCCCGGAAGGGCGAACTCGCTGGGACCTGGTTGGAACTGGTTTTGGGCTGCAGTGCCTCATAGTCGCCATCCTGGTGATCCTGCCAATGCTCATGCCCGAGAAGCTGGAGGCCGTGAAGCGCTATTGGGTGACGCCGATCGAGGCTCCCCCAGTGACGGCTTGGAAGCCACAGCCACCTCCGCCCCCGGCAAAACCTGCGCCTATAAAGCACACCATCGTCGCTAAGGAGATTCCGAAGCCGGTGGAAATTGTTCCGCCGAAGCCGAAAATCTTCAACCCCGTGTTTACTTCGCCAGTGGCGAAACCCGCGACCGCGAAAAAGAACACGCTGGCGCCGGACATGACGGAAGTGGCGAAGGCCTTCCCTGATCCGAAGCCGCCAATATCGATGGGAAGCTCGGCAATTCCCACTATCAAGAAGCCTCGCGAAGAGGTTCAGACCGGCGGATTTGGAGACCCCAACGGGCTCCCATCCAACGGAAAGGTCACGCACGCCGTAAACGCCAACGTCCTTGGCAGCTACGATCTGCCGCCGGGACCTGGTTACGGCAACGGCACGGGCGGATCAAAGGGCGCAAAGGGCGTGATCGCTAGCACAGGATTTGGCAACGGTGTTGCTACGGGGAGCGCGGGCGGCGGCAACCACGGGACGGTGCAGCAGGGGGTGTTCGTGGACGAACACGCCACCGCGACTCCGCAAGTGAAGAAGGCGGCTGCGGTTTCGAATTCAAAGCCCGTCGAGATTCTCTTCAAGCCAAAGCCCGTTTACACGGACCAGGCGCGGGACAAGAAAATTGAGGGCGAAGTTTTGTTGCAGGTGGTGTTCTCGGCATCGGGTGATGTGAAGGTGGAGCGCGTTGTGCAGGGTCTCGGGTACGGTCTGGACGAGTCCGCGCAATCAGCAGCCCGTCAGATTCGCTTTCACCCAGCCCAGCAAGAAGGTCAGCCGGTGGATTCCACCGCTATCGTCCATATCGTTTTCCAATTGGCGTACTGACGAAGGGGGAGTGCAATGCGTACGTGGAAGAGTTTCTGTCTTTCGATATTGCTTGCGGGCAGCCTCGCCGCCGTGGCTTCGGCGCAGACGCAGACCGCCGACCAGACTCAACCGCAGGCTGGAGCCACAACTTCCGGTCCGGTTACGACCGTCAATCAGGCGATCGACCGCATGATTGCCCGCGAGCATGACGAAATCGCGACGATCCGCCGCTACAATCCGCTGATTGAAACCTACGTTCAAGACATGAAGGCCGACGCGGATATGGGGGCCATCCCCGTCCACGACCACTATTACCTGGGACAGGCGAATTTGATCAAGGGCGTCGTCGACAACTCCATGCTGACCAAGAAAAAAGGCCGCATGGACCAATTCAACCCTCTCTATCACGTGAGTGGTCTCTTCAAGGCCGATTTCGTTCCCGAGGGATTTTTGCAGATGATTTACCTCGACACGAACGGATTCGACCGTCAGCACTATCAGTTCGACTACGCGCGCACCGAATTCCTCGGCGACGTGAAATGCGTCGTCTTCGACATCACTCCGCTACCGAAATCCGGCCGTGGACGATTCAAGGGCCGCGTCTGGGCGGAGAATCAGGATTACACGATCGTTCGCTTCAACGGTGTGTACACGCCGGTGTCAGGGATCAATGGCTACAATCTCCACTTTGACAGCTGGCGCCTGAACTTGCAGCCCGGCCTTTGGCTTCCGGCATTCATCTTCAGCCAAGAATCTGACCTGCGAGACTTTCTCGGGGGCCACGTCCGGTTCAAGTCGCAGACCCGCCTGTGGGGTTACGATCTGAAGAACGTCACCCGCGAAACGGAATTCAGCGAGCTCACAATCGAGTCCCCAACCGCCATTGACCAGGCGCAAGCGCAACAGACGGATCGCTCGCCGATCGAGGCCGAGCGCGAGTGGCAGCATGTAGCTGAGATCAACGTGCTCGACCGCCTGCAGCGCAATGGATTGCTCGCGCCTCCGGGAGAAGTTGACAAGCTTCTCGAGATCGTCGTCAACAACCTTGAAGTCACCAACAACCTCGACATCGAACCGGAAGTTCACTGCCGCGTTCTTGTAACGGGCACGCTTGAGTCCTTCTCGATCGGACACACCATTGTTCTCAGCCGCGGCCTCCTGGATGTTCTGCCCGACGAAGCCAGCATCGCGACCATGCTTGCCCAGGAACTGGCGAACATCATTGTGACCAAGCCAACTACCGACCAGTGGGGCTTCAACGATACGACCAACGTTTCCACCGTGGAAGCGCTGAGCCACTTCTCGTTCCAAGACAATCCGGCCCAGCTGCAAAAGGCCAGCGAGAAGGCGATTGAGCTCCTCAAGAACTCGCCATACAAAGATAAACTGGGCAATGCCCAATTGTTCCTGAGGCAGTTGGACGCCGAATCGAAGGCGCTGCCCTCGCTCATCAATCCTCGCCTCGGAAACAGGGTTAATCTGGCGGCTCAGTTGACGAGCGGCGGTTCACAGCTTCAACCGGACAAGGTCGACCAGATTTCCGCTTTGCCGATCGGGGCGCGTCTCAAGCTCGATCCATGGAGCGACCGCGTGGAGCTCCTCAAGGCGAAGCCGGTGCCGCTGTACTCCGCCCGTGAAAAGATGCCGTTCGAAGTCACGCCCTTCATGCCGTTCCTCACCAGATATCAGAAGCCGGGCGGCACCGTTTCGGCCGATCCTGCAAAGGCGGACTTGGCCAAGAAACAGCAATCGCAACAGCAACAGCAGCCCCAGCCGCAACCGCAAAAGTAATTTTACTTCCTATGCAGTGGGAGCCCGGCGCCAAGACGGTCGCCGGGCTTTCTTGTTTCTAGCGGGCTTTCGAAAACGCCTCAATTTTGGATTCCCGCGCTTACCTCAGGCCGGCGTCGAACCTATTCCAATTCAAGCAACGAATGAGGGAAACTCAGGGGGTCATGCCGCGCGAATCCCTTCTCGAATACTTTCGCGCCGATTCACGCCCCTCGAAGGAGATTGCGGTCGTCTGGCGGCGCGGATATCGCACCCTCCGCTGGACATACGCGGACTTGCTTCACAATTCGACGCAATTCGCGTTCGAACTTGACCTTCGCGGCATTGCAAAAGGCGATCGCGTCCTGATTTGGGGCGAAAATTGCGGCGAGTGGGTGGCGGCGTTTCTCGGATGCATGTTTCGTGGCGTCATCGCTGTTCCGATGGACGCGATTGCAGACAAAGGCTTCGCGGCGCGCGTGAGGAAACAGGCGGGCGTCAAGCTCGCGGTCGTCGGGCGGGGACTGCCTTCGTTCGATGACACCACGCCTGTGATTCGTCTCGAAGACCTCAGCTCGCTCGCCACCAGTGCCTCCTCGGATGGTTTCTCCGCGACTCCGACCGCGCGCAGCGACGCGATCGAGGTCGTGTTCACTTCAGGAACCACGGCGGAACCTCGCGGCGTTGTTCTCACTCATGGAAATCTTCTTGCGAACCTCGAACCTCTCGAGAAGGAAATCGATCGCTACCGGCGTTACGAGCGTCTCTTTCACCCGCTGCGCTTCCTCGACCTTCTGCCTCTAAGCCATGTATTCGGCCAGTTGCTGGGAGTCTTTTTGCCGCAGATTCTCGGTGGGATCGCGGTGTTTGTCGACACCCTGAATCCCGCTGAAGTAATTCGGACGATCCATGACGAACGTGTGTCCGTACTCGTCACTGTGCCGCGCCTGATTGAATCCTTGCGGGATCAAATCGAGCGCGATCTCTCATCTCGCGGCGAGTTCGATAAATTCCTGCGGGACTACCAGGTTGCTGAAGGGGAACATTTCCTGAAACGGTGGTGGCGCTTCAGGAAAATCCGCAGTCGTTTCGGCTGGAAATTTTGGGCGATGGTTTCCGGCGGCGCCGCGCTCCCCGCCGCACCCGAACAATTCTGGACGCGACTCGGCTATGCCGTGATCCAGGGATACGGCCTCACCGAAACTACATCTCTTGTCAGTGTGAATCATCCCTTTCAGCTCAGCCAGGGCTCGATCGGGAAAACGTTGCCGGGCATGGAGGTGAAGCTTTCAGACGAAGGCGAAATTCTCGTGCGCGGCGAAAACGTCGCATCCGGGTATTGGAAGGACGCCGGCGTCGCTCCCGTACTCGACGCCGATGGGTGGTTCCATACTGGCGATCTCGGAGAGCGCGACGACACGGGCACACTCTATTTCAAGGGCCGCCGAAAAAATGTAATCGTCACTCCTGAAGGCCTGAACGTGTATCCCCAGGATCTCGAGGCAGAGCTGCGCAAAGAGCCACTCGTGCGCGATTGCGTGGTCGTCGGGCTTGAGCGCGACGGAAACGCCACGCCGTGCGCGGTGCTGTTGTTGCGCGACCCGCAAGCCGACGCCGCAGCAATCGTCCAGCGCGTGAACGAAAAGCTCGCCCCGTTTCAGCAGATGCGCCAGTGGCACGTGTGGCGCGAAACGGATTTCCCACGCACGCCGACGCAAAAACCAATCCTGAGACAAGTCAAAGACGCCGTCGAGCGCGAACTTAGCAGGCGATCGGATGTCACCGAACCTTCGGCGACAGTTTCCACTCCCGTGAGCGAAATCCTGCGGCGAATATCGGGGAGCGCTCCGCCGGGCAAGGGTGAATCGGCAAAGCTACAACTCAGTTCGATCGAGCGGGTCGAGCTTCTGAGCGCGCTCGAAGACCGTTATCAAGTGGATCTCAGCGAAACCGATTTCAGCAAGGCGGACACGGTGGCCAAGCTCGAACAGCTAGTGGAACGCACCCCGGAACCCGCTCGCATGTTTCACTATCCACGATGGTCACAGACGCGCGCTGTCCGCTGGATTCGCACCGCAGCGTTTTATCTTTTGCAGCGTCCCGCGATGCTGATCCTCGGTTGGCCGAAGATTCGGGGACGCGAGAACCTATCAGGGGTCGCAGGTCCAGTGCTGATCGTTTCGAATCACCTTGGATATGTCGATCCAGCGTACATTATTGCCGCGCTTCCCTCGCGGTTGCGCAGGCGGCTTGCCGTCGCCATGGACGGAGAGTTGCTTGAAACCATGCGAAAACCGCCCGAAGGAGCCGGTCTATTCATGCGCCTCTTCCTTCAAACGCAGTACTACCTCGTCGTCGCGCTGTTCAACGTGTTCCCCCTGCCGCAACGCTCGGGATTTCGCAAGAGCTTCGCGTTTGCCGGAGAACTAGTGGATCGAGGCTATAGCGTCCTCGTGTTTCCCGAAGGAGCTCGTACGCAAGACGGGTTGATGAAGTCATTTCGGTCGGGAATCGGTTTGCTGGCAACACGCTTCCATGTACCCGTGGTTCCCATGCGAATCGACGGGCTATTCGAGCGAAAGATCGGCCTCAAACACTGGGCGCCGCCCGGTTGGGTTCGGGTGGCAATTGGCGCCCCGGTGAAATTCGACGAAGGCGTGCCTCCAGAGGAAATCGCGCGCGACCTCGAGAGGCGCGTCGCCACGCTCGCGGTACCCGCGGCGTCCGCTTCTCATCGATGACGGGAAAAGGATTGAGCTGCGACTGTGCGAAGAGCTTTCGCTAAGTGGGCTGCTGGGTCGGAAGCCGCAAGCGAGCTTCCACGCCGCGATGCGATGGAAGGTTTTCGAGCAGCAACGATCCTCCGTGCGCTTCCGCAATCTGCCGGCTGAGCACGAGACCGATTCCCGATCCGCTGGGCTTTGTCGTAAAGAACGGCACGAATAGGTTTGCGGAATTGGGAATGCCGGGTCCGTCGTCCTGCACCCAGACTTCGAGGTACGCGTCCTCGCGTTCCCAACCCACACGCACGCCGCCCCCCGTTTCGAGCGCGGCGTCCACCGCGTTGCGCAACAAATTAATCAGGAGTTGTTCGAGCTGGTCGGGATCGGCTTCAATCCTGAGTTCAGGTCCCGCCTTCAGCTGAATGTGGAGCCGCGGCTCGAGGCCGACGACTCTCCGAATCCACACGCCGACGTCAACCGTCTGAAACGCGGGAGGCGGCAATTTCGCAAGCCTCGCGTACGCGCTCATGAACCGCGCGAGCCCGTCCGTCCGTGCCGCGATCACGTTCAAACCTGCGCGCATGTCTTCCTGCCAGTCCGGCGCGCGCTCCTTGCGTCCCAGCATGCTTCCAAGGTTTTCCGCCACGGACTTGATGGGCGCGAGTGAATTGTTCAGCTCATGGCCCAGCACGCGTATGAGGCGTTGCCATGCCTGGCGCTCTTCTTCGCGCAACGCGCGGCTCAGGTCGGTGATCACCAGCAACTGATGCGGCAAGCCGGCTTCGCGAAAACTTCCGCGGTGAATTTCCCATCTGCCGGATTTTCCAGGAAACGCGCTCTGAACCATGCGTGGGGTCTCGCCGATCAGGAATTCGTCGAGGCCGAGCTCTTCGGCAGTGCTCCCAATCAGTGTCTCCGCGGTCTGGTTGAGCATGCGCTCGCCCGCTCGATTCACAAGCCGAAGCAGCCCGATCCCGTCGAACGCGAAAACAGCCACGTCGATTTCTTCCATCACCTTGCGCAGCAGGGCCGTGGCCTCCAGGGCGCCGAGTCGTTGCTGCCGCAAAGTTTCACCGAGCGCGTTCACCTCGCGCAGCACTTCGCCAAGCACGTCGTCCCGGTTCGCGCCGCGAGCTCGAATCGAAAAGTCACCTTCGCGCAAAGCAGCAAGAAGATTCGAAAGCGTGCGAAGCGGGAACATGACGCGGCTCTGCGCGCTGAAAGCGAAGCTCAGCCACGACAGAACCATCAGAACAGTGAGAGTCCACTGGACTCGGGAGGAATAGCCGCCAGTCCACAAAAGGATGATGGCGATCACCGTGCTTCCGAGCCCCGCGGACAGGGCCAGGAGCAGAATCCGCCGCTCATACAGGAGAGGTTTCAAAGACTGTATTTTTGCAGGCGCCGGTACAGCGCGCTGCGGCTCAAGCCCAGAGCTTTGCTGGCATGGCTCACGTTGCCGCCGTACCGTGCGAGCGCTTTCTGGATCAGCACGCGCTCCACTTCCTCGATACTCATCTCGTCGAGGCGCAGGGAAGCTTCGCGGGCCGGCCGAAGCCCCAGATCGCTCGCGCGAACCTGCGAACCCTGGGCAAGCAACACGGCTCGCTCGATGGAATGGTCGAGCTCGCGAATGTTCCCAGGCCACGGATGATCGAGCAGCACTTGCAACGCTACGGGCTCGAAGCCCTCCAGCTGTTTGCGATATCGCTGCGCAGACTGCCTCAGGAAATGATGCGCGAGCAGCGGAATATCCTCCCGCCGTTCGCGCAAAGGCGGCAGATGCAGTTCGATCGTGTTAAGGCGAAAAAGCAAGTCTTCCCGGAATCGCCCGCCGGCAACCTCCGTCTGCACATCCGCGTTGGTGGCCGAAAGAATACGTACATCCACGCGACGCGTCGTGGACGATCCAACACGCTCCAATTCGCCCGTTTCCAACGCGCGCAGAAGCTTTGCCTGCAGGTTCATCGGAACGTTCGCGATTTCATCGAGAAACAGAGTGCCGCCGTCGGCAAGCTCGAACCTGCCCACGCGATCCGATTTCGCGTCGGTGAACGCGCCCTTCACGTGGCCAAACAACTCGCTCTCGAAAACCCCTTCCGGCAAGCCGCCCGCATTCACCGTCACCAACGGACGCCCCGCGCGCGAAGAGAGAGCATACAGCGTTCGCGCGATCACTTCCTTGCCCGTGCCGTGTTCGCCTGTGATGAGCACGTTCGCGTCCGAAGGCCCCACACGCGAAATCAGGTCCATCACCGGCAGCATCGCCGCCGATTCAGCAATTAAGGTGGGCCGTCCGTCGGCGCGCAACAAACGATTCTCTGCTTCGAGGCGCTGACTCTTGCGCAAAGCTTGCGACAGCTCGATTTGCGTTTTCAAGATAGCCAGCAGACGCGCGTTTTCCCAGGGCTTCTGGACGAAATCCTTCGCGCCACGGCGCATCGCTTCCACCGCAAGCTCGAGACTTCCCCACGCGGTCATCACGATGATCGGAAGCGTGCTGTCTTTCGCGCGGATATTCGACAGCAGGTCCAACCCTTCCTGGCCGGACGTCGTGTCGCGCGCATAGTTCAGATCCATCAGCAATCCATCAAATTCGCGCGCTTCAAGCGACGAAAGAACCGCGGCGGGCGACGCCACGGTCTCCGTCTCGAAACCCTCGCCTTTCAGCAGCAACCGCAGTGCTTCACGAATGTCCGGCTGGTCATCGGCGACCAGGATTCGTGTTCGAGTTGATTGTATTGGGTTCATGTTTCGAAGAAATTCTCCCTGGATTCTGACGCTGTTCGCTCTGGGTTCAGCGTCTGATATGTAGCTCATCTTTTTTTCATCCGCATTCTCGTCCCGTATTGGGCAATCTGCTTCATCTTCTCACTCGTAACGCAGCGCGACCAAAGGATCCACCTTCGTCGCGCGTCGCGCCGGAAGATACGACGCGAAAATCGCAACGCCGATCAAAGCCAGGGACACGCAGCCGAACGTCATCGGATCGAGCGCGCTCACCTGGTAGAGAAACCCCCGTAAGACGCGCGTCAGTGCGATTGAAGCGGCCAGCCCGAGCGCAACCCCTATTAAAGCCAATCGCAGCCCTTCGCCGGTAACCAGGCCGAAAACTTGGGCCGGCTGAGCACCCATGGCGACACGAATCCCGATCTCGTGCGTCCGCTGGTGTACGGAATAGGACATGACTCCGTAAATTCCGATCGTCGAAAGCACCAGCGCAAGCAGCGCAAACAAACCCAGCAACCAAGTGCGGAATCTAGGCTCCGAAACGGACGCCGCCATGTTGTCTTCCATCGTGCGCACGTTGACGAGCGGCTGGTTGCTATCGATGTCGTGCAGCGCACTACGCAGCGCGGAAGACTCCGCCGCCGGATCAAGCGATGTCCGAAGAACAACGGAAAGCTGGAAGACCGGAAGCAGCGAGTCAGCTTGCCGGTATGGCAGGTACATTTCAGATTGCGGCTCGACGCCGAGTCCCGGACGCACGTCGCCGACTACGCCTACAACCTCCATCCAGGGCACGTCCTTTTCGGGTAGCGCTCCCAACTGGATCTTCTTTCCGAGCGGCGACTCATTCGCAAAAAACTGATGCGCCATGGAAGTGTTGATGACAGCCACGAAGGGAGCCTTCTCGGAGTCGGCTTCGGTGATCATCCGTCCCGCCAGGAGAGGAACGCCCAGCGCTTCGAGGTAATTCGGCGTGATTGTCCGGTATCCGGCCGCAATGAATTGCTGGGCATCCTTCGGCGGCCGTCCAAAAATATTGAAATGAATGATCGAGCCGTTTCCGCTCATCGGCAGAAAAGATCCGGCGCCAGACGAACGCACCCCCGGCAGTACTCGCACGCGGGCAAGAAGCCGATCGAAGAACTCGAATTTCTGCTCCGGCTTCTGGTACGCAGCGGGAGACAGCGGAATATCCGCAGCCAGCAAGTGGTCCGTCGGAAAGCCTGAAGAAACCGCCTGCATCCGCTCGAAGCTCCGCAGCAGAAGGCCTGCACCGACCAACAGCACCATTGCGAGGGCGATTTCGGAAACTACAAGGATCGAACGAAGCCGGTGGCCTGCGCGGCCACCCGTCGAACCTCGCGCGCTTTCGTTCAGTGTTTCACGCAAATCGAGTTTTGAAGTGCGGAGCGCGGGTATTAGCCCGAAAAAAACACCGGTTACAACTGACGCGGCTGCGGCGAAAGCGAGCACTTGATAATCGATATGGATCAGGCCAATGTTGGGGACGCTTTTCGCAGCAAGGTTGAGCAAGGGTCCGAGAGATGCGTTCGCCAGAAGAAGTCCGAGCCCTCCGCCGGCGACCCCGATCAGGACGCTCTCCGTAAGCAGTTGGCGCACCAGTCGCGCGCGGCCTGCACCCAGCGCGGTGCGAATCGCGATTTCCTTCGAACGTGAAGCCGCCCGCGCGAGCAAAAGATTCGCCACGTTCGCGCAGGCGATCAGCAGAATGAAACCAACCGAGCACAGCAGGACAATCAGCGCGGGGCGAACGTTCTGCACCATGCGGTCTTGCAGGCGGAAGACGTCGGCGCTGACGCCCGTATCGTAAAGCGGATACTGCTTTTCCAGGCGCTGCGCGATTGTTCTCATTTCCGCGCGGGCCTGATCGAGAGCTACGCCCTGTTTCAGGCGAGCAATGGGAATGATTCCTGGATGCCAGTCGCGGTCGTCCGGAAGCGTTTTTGCCCACGGCTCAAACGGAACGAACACGTCTGCAGGCTGTAAAAAGAGAAATCCGGGAGGCAGAACTCCCACCAAGGTGTAAGGCTCAGAGTCCAGGGCAATGGTCTTTCCAATCCAATCACGCGAGCCTCCAAAACGCCGCTGCCATAGGGCGTAACTGATCAGCGCGACCGGCGGTCCTCCCGCGCGGTCTTCCTCGGCGAGAAAAGTGCGGCCTGCAACAGGAGTGACTCCAAGGAGCGGAAAAATGCCCGCGGTCATCCGTCGCGCAGTCAAGCGCTCCGGTTCGCCTGCGCCGGTAAGCGTGAGGTTCGCCGCGCACGACGCCTGCATCGACTCGAACGAATGGCTCTGGTCGCGCCAATCCTTGTAATTCTCATAGGAAGTCGAAATGATGCCGGGAAAGTGGGTATTCTGCTCCAGCACCAGCACAATGCGCGACGGGTCCGAAAACGGAAGCGGGCGTAACAGCACGCCGTTCACGACGGTGAAAATCGCGGTGTTCGCGCCGATTCCGAGACCCAGCGTCACGATGGCGACCGCTGCAAATCCGGCATTCTTCGTCAGAACGCGGAGCCCGTATCTCAAATCCTGCCACAAAGTGTGCATCCGGTTGCTTCTCCCACGCCCCCCGCAAACTTCGACTACTCGTAACGCAGCGCAACTAAAGGATCGACCTTTGTAGCGCGTCGTGCCGGAAAGTAAGACGCCATCGCCGCAACCACGGAGAGAACCGCTGCCACACCTACGAAAGTGACAGGGTCCGTTGGACGAACGCCGTAGAGCTGGCTCTGCAGGTAGCGCATCACGATCACCGAGGCGATCAATCCGAAAATCAGGCCAAGTCCCGCGAGTCGCATCGCGTCGCCCACGATCATGTGCAGGACGTCACCGCGCTCAGCACCGAGTGCCATCCGGATTCCGATCTCGTGAGTGCGCTGCGCAACCGTGTATGCCATCACGCCGTAGATGCCCACGGCAGCCAAAAGCATGGCTACCGCCGCGAAGACCGCAAGCAACAGCATGCCCAGACGCCGCTGAGACACCGCCTGCGCAAGAAGATCATCCATCGTGTGGACCGTCGTTACCGGCAAGTTCGCATCCAGGCCTTCCACGACGTGACGCACGGCTGACGTGAGCTGCCCCGGATCGCCATTCGCGCGAATCACAATGCTCATCAGGCGCGACGGAACTTGCGTGTATGGCAAGTAGAGCGCAGGAATTTTGTCGAAGCCCCAGTCCCATTCACGTATGTCTCCCACGATTCCCACGATCGTCAGCCAGGAATCTCTCGGCGCCGGCTCCCACGGAGATTTCACCGCGGGAAGGTGAATGCGAATCTGTTTCCCGATTGGATTCTCATCCGGCCAATACCGGGAAACCAGGGCTTCGTTGATCAGAACCACTCCCGCCGAATCGGTTCCGTCGGACGAAGCAAGATCGCGCCCTTTCCGAACAGGTATCTCCATTGTGCGAAGGTACTCCGAGTCAATCACCCTGTAGCGGGACGTAAACTGCTCGCCCGAGGAAGGTGTCGTCCGTCCTGCGATCTCGAAATCGCAGTAATCGGCCCAGCCGCCAAGAGGCAGAAAATTCACCGCGCTGGCCGATTTCACTCCTGGAATAGCTTCTGTCTGCGTAAGCACCTGCCGGTAGAAATTCGTCACTCGCGCCGGCGCCGAGTAGTTCGCCTCCGGCAGCCAAAGTTGCATGGTAAGCAGGTTGGAAGGATTGAAACCGAGATCCTCGGACATCAGCAGCACGAAACTCCGCATGAGCAAACCCGCGCCCACCAACAGCATCAGCGAAAGCGCCACTTCGGTGACAATGAGTGACGAACGAATGAAATGGCTTCGCCGGCCGCCCGTCGAGCCACGGCTCCCCTCCTTCAACGACTCGCCGAGTTCGGCGCGAGAAATCTGAATCGCCGGCGCAAATCCGAAGATGATTCCCGTCAACAACGATAGTCCTAACACAAACGCAAGAACGGTCCCATTCACCCCAATTTGCCCAGAAAAAGGTATCTCGTGATTTCCCGCCGCGGGAAGCACGGCATGAAGGAAATGCACGCCGGCGTACGCCACCAGAACGCCTAGAGCGCCACCGATAAGTGACAGGAGCACGCTCTCCGTCAGAAGCTGCCCAAGAATTCGGCGGCGGCCTGCGCCCAGAGTGGCGCGCAGCGCAATCTCTCGCTCCCGTGTAGCCGCGCGCGCCAGCATCAGGTTCGCCACGTTCGCGCAGGCGATCAGCAGCACCAAAGTGACGGCGGCAAAAAACACAACCAGCGCGGGACGCATTGTGTTCGTAAGGAAACTCTGGAACCTCTCCACACGGACGCCGTTCTTCTGATCGACTCGCGGGTACTGCTTTTTCAGCGTCGCGATAATCGCTTCCATCTCCGCTTGCGCCTGCTGAAGCTGAACTCCCTTCTTCAGCCTGCCGAATACAACAAGCTCGTGGTCTTCGCGATTGAGTTGCGTCCGGTCGAAAGCGAAGGGAACCCAAATGTCCAGAGCCGCGCTCGTTCCGAAAAGTGAAAAATTCCTCGGCAGAACTCCGATGATCGTGTAGGGCTTATAGTCGATCAAAACAGACCTTCCGATGATCCCGGAGTCAGCTCCGAACCGGCGCTGCCAAATTCCGTAACCGATCATGGCCACTTGCTCGTGCCCAGGCCGCTCCTCTTCAGGCGCGAAATCGCGACCTAGGACCGGCTTGACACCCAGCACGCGAAAAAGATTCCCGGACGTGTGCACTCCCCAGGTCTGTTCCGGCTCGCCGTTTCCCGTCAGCGTGACGTTGGACGGGCGTATCGCGGAGAGCGCCTCAAACGAGCGGTTCATGTCCTCCCAGTCGAGGAATTCCGCGGGGGAAACAGTTCCTCGGGGAACTTTGCGATTCGTGTCAGTATCCCAGACCAGCACGATTCGGCTCGAATCCGTATACGGCAACGGACGCAGCAGAACCGTATAGACAACGCTGAAAATTGCCGCATTCGCTCCGATGCCAATGGCCAGCGTCAACACGGCTACGGTCGCGAACCCAGGATTCCGCCGGAGTATTCGCCACCCATATCGAATGTCTTGCCAAAGCGTCTGCATGGTTGAACCCCTTCAGCTCGAGCGCAAAAGGGGTCTATCTTACTTCTTGATTACTTTCTGTCCAGTCGACATGCGTTGTTTATCCGACCCGCACCATTCGCATTTCACGGAGGGTCACTCATATCTCAGTGCCACTATCGGATCCACTCGCATCGCCCGCCGGGCAGGCACATAGCAAGCCAGCATTGCTACGCCCGTGAGCAGCAGCGCGACTCCCGCAAATGTGAACGGGTCGGCAGGCTTTACACCGAAAAGCAAACTCGAGAGCAGCCGCGTCAATGCAAGCGCACCAGCCAGCCCGATCGCTACGCCGGTCACAGCCAGCTTCACGCCGCGATTCACCACCAACCTGCGGACATCGCCCCGCTGCGCTCCCAGCGCCATGCGGATTCCGATCTCGTGCGTTCGCTGGCCCACGACGTAACTCATCACACCATAAATTCCCACCGCCGCCAGCAAGAGCGCTAGCCCGGCGAAAATTCCGATCAGCACGGCCGAGAAACGTCGTGGCGAAACGGAGCCGGACAGCAGGTCGTCCATCGTCATCACCTGCGTGACCGGTAAGCTCGCATCTACTTTGTGGATGATCTCCGCTACGGCCGGGGTCAGAGACCCAGGGTCCGAAGACGTGCGAATCACGAAGAAGGGCGTCCATCCGCCGGAAAAATAAGCATCGAACGTCGGCTCCGCGTCGAGACCGAACTGATGCACGTTGCCGACGACTCCTATGATCGAGGACCAGCACGGCGTTGGAAACATCGAGCACAAATTGATTCGCTTGCCCAGGAAATCGCCGTCAGGCCAAAAGCGGCGCGCCATCGTCTGGTTGATTACGGTGACGTTTTGAAGTTTCCAATCGTCCGGCGTGAACGACCGGCCTTTGAGCAGCGGAATACCCATCGAAGCAAAATAACCCAGACTCACGGTCCGGAATTGAAGCACCGGGCGCGCCTCCGCGGCTGGGATGGGTCGCCCTTCAATGACGAAGCGCGACGCCTGCCTGATTTGGGAGCCGAGTGGTAAGTCGTCAATCGCGCCAACGCTTTTCACGCCCGGGAGCGCCCGAATCTGCCGAGCGATTTGCTCGAATTGCAGCGATTGCTTCTGTCCGAGCTCGATTTGCTGCGCCGTGGTCAATTGATTCGCCTGCGCCAGGGTGAGAGCCGCCTGCGGAACATTCATTGTCAACACGTGGTCCGTCTGGAATCCCGGTTCCACGCTCAATAAATGCTGGAAGCTTCGCAAGAGCAGGCCCGCTCCGATTAGAGGAACCAGCGCCATTGCGATCTCGGCCACAACAAGGGCGTTGTGAACCCTGTGACTCCCGCGCGCGCTCGCTCCCTTACTCCCCTGCTTCAAAACGTCGTTCAGATTCCTCTTCAACGCTTGCAGAGCCGGCAGCGCTCCGCACGCCAGACCCGCCGCCACGCAAACACAAACTGTAAATCCCAGCACCCAGCGGTTCAGTTCCGCGTCCTGCAAAACCGCAAGATCGGCCGGAACGAAGGCCATCAAGGCCTTTAATCCACCGATTGCGCACAGCAAACCAACAACGCCTCCGCCCAAAGACAGCAGTACGCTCTCCGTGAGGAGTTGCCGAATCAACCGCCCATGGCTCGCCCCAAGAGCCGTTCGAACCGCCACCTCGCGCTCGCGTGCTGCGTTCCGCACGAGAAGCAAGTTGACGATGTTGGCGCAGGCGATCAACAGCACTAACCCGACGGCTCCAAACAACACCAGCAGCGTAGTTCGCAGTCTGGCCGCGTCGGGCGCCTCGAGGCGCTCTACCCCCACGCCCCAATGCCGATGCGTGTCCGGAAACGCAATCTCTTCCTGATGGTTCAGCGCAACCATTTCAGCCTGAGCTTGGGCGGGCGTCACGCCGACCTTCAGCCGCGCAATCACATTGAAATCATGATGGACGTGGCTTGTTAAGTCGTCCGCGAATTGTCCGATCGGCATCCACAAATCCGCCCATCGAAGAAGCTGAAAACCTGGCGGCAGCACGCCTACCACCGTGTAGCGCTGGTTATCGAGTGCGATGGCGCGACCCACCACAGCGGGATCGGCGCCGAAACGGCTCTGCCAGAGCCGATGGCTCAACATCACTACAGGTGCGCTCCCCGCCTTGTCCTCTTCGGGAACGAAGGCACGGCCAGCTACGGGCTTAATTCCGAGCATCGGGAAAAAAGACGCGCTGGCATAGCTTCCCTGAATGCGCTCCGGGTCCCCGTCACCCAGCAGATTGAAGCCCTGCGGAATTGAGCTGTAGGCGCCCATCTCGGAAACCGTTCTCGCCTGCCGCAGCCAGTCCGCATAATCGCCAGGCGACAACCCCAAATTCGCAAAAGCCGGTAAATAGTTGTTCGAGATTTCCACCAGGCGGTCCGGCTGGGGATACGGAAGCGGCCGCAGCAGCACATTTTGCACGACGCTGAAGATCGCCGTATTCGCGCCAATTCCCAGGGCGAGAGTGAGAACTGCGACGATCGTGAATCCGGGGCTTTTCAGAAGCGTGCGGATCCCGTAGTGAACATCCTGCAATAATGATCCCATTCCTCTTCTCCGCCGCCCCAATCCATCAAGAGTCCCATCAAACGAGTTCGTCAAAAATCGAGTGTTTCTCAGTCTGCGTCACTCGTAGCGAAGAGCCACCAGCGGGTCTACGCGCATCGCACGCCGCGCCGGGATGTAGCATGCGAGCATCGTCACCCCGGCCAGAAGGGCCGTGACTCCCGCGAAAGAGAGTGGATCGGTTGCGCTCACGCCGTAGAGCAAATGAACCAACGCTTGAGACAAAGCGAAGGCCGCAGCAAGCCCGATTGCAGCTCCCACAACGAACAACTTCATTCCCTGCGACAACACCATTCGCAAAATGTCCGCCGGCTCGGCGCCGAGGGCTGCGCGCACGCCGATTTCTTGGGTCCGCTGCGTCACCGCGAAAGACAGCACCGCATAAATCCCGAGTGTCGCGAGCAGCAGAGCCAGCGCGGCAAAGCCACCGAGAAGCGAAGTCTGCATTTTTCGAGGAGCGAGTTTATCGTCCACCAGCTCTTCCAGGGGCATCACGTTCGCCACTGCCTGCTCTTTATCGACCGCCCAGATTTGCTGGCGGATCGTTTCCGCCATTTGCATGGGATCGCCCGCGGTCCGTACCGTCAAATACTGGGGATTGTAGAGGTTCGGCTCGAACGAAGACTGCTGTAGGTAGGACATGTACATCTCGGGCCGCGCCGGCCGGTCAAGCGCAACCTGATGAACGTCGCCGACGATTCCGACGACGGTAATCCAGGGCCGATTCGGGTCGTCGCCTTTGTGAAACCGCTTGCCGATGGGATTTTCGCTCGGCCAATAGTTTCTGGCCATCGTCTGGTTAATCAGCGCGACCGGCTGTGTGTCCGTTCCATCGCGCTCATCGAGCAATCGTCCATCGATAAGCTTCATTCCCAGCGCCCGAATGTAGCCGAAGCTAATGAGCCTGACGTTCGGAATCAGCTCGTGCCCCGGCGCTGGATCGGGACGGCCTTCCAGCCTGACCGACGACGCTCCTCCCTCATTCGTAAGCGGAACCCAGGTGGTGTATCCCGCGGAAACCACTCCGGGCAAGCCGCCCACGCGAGTGAGCACTTGATCGTAGAAAGATGTCCTTCGCGAAAAATCCGCGTATTTCGGGACGGGCAGAGACGTGCGCATCGCAAGCACGTGATCGGCGCGAAAGCCAGGATCGTTGTGGTACAACGCCTCGAAGCTTCGGATCATTAGCGCGGCTCCGGCCAGAAGCACAATCGCGAGCGCCACTTCCGAAATGACGAGAGCATCTCGCAGAATTCGCCCGCCCGAGCCCACGCCGCTTTGCCCGCCGCCTTGTTTCAACGAAGTAACCAGATCAATCTGCGAAACCCGGAACGCCGGAACGATGCCAAAGAGAATTCCCGTAATCACGGAAAGCCCGAATGCGAACGCCAGCACGCGGCCGTCGACACCGGCTCCCTGTAGGGGTGCGATTCCCGCGGGTATCAGCCGTGCAAGGAGTTGCGTGCCGAAACTCGCGAGCAGCACACCACCCGCTCCCGCAAGCACGGATAGCAGGACGCTCTCGGTCAACATCTGGCGGATGATGCGTCCTCGGCTGGCGCCAAGCGTGAGACGCATCGCCAGTTCGCGTCTTCGGCCCGCCGCGCGTGCGAGCAACAGGTTCGCCACATTGGCGCACGCAATCAGCAGCACGAAGCAAACCGCGCCAAGCAGCACGAGGACTGCGTCGCGCGTGTTCCCCGCAAATTCCCTGCGTAACGGAACTGCGACGGCGCCAACCTTCTGATTGTCGTCGGGATGTTCCCTCTCCAGCTCCTTCGCGATTGTCGCGAGGTTTGCATTCGCCTTCTCGAGCGACACGCCTGGCTTCAGCCGCGCGACCACTTCCAGAAAATGACTCCCGTGATTCGCCAGCTGCTGTTTCGTAAATCGGATGGGAATCCAGAGTTCCGACTCGCGATCGGGAAACTGGAAGCCTTGGGGCATCACGCCGACGACGGTGAATTTCTCTCCGTCCAGCCAGATTTCTTTTCCGACAATTTGCCGTTCTGCGCCGAATCGTCGTACCCACAGCCCTTGACCCAGAATCGCCACGCGTGAAGCTCCGGGCACATCATCTTCGGGCCGAAAGTCGCGGCCGATGACAGAGCTCGCGCCAAGAAGGGAAAAAAGATTTGCGGTGACACCGCGACCAAGGAGTTCTTCGGGATTGCCGCTACCGGTGAGATTGAACGACTCGTTCGAGGAGACTGCCGCCATGTCTTCGAAAACCTGATTGCGAGCTTTCCAATCAGCGAAATTTCCCGGAGCGGGGGTGTCCTTGGGAAACCCGTAGCTGGAGGCGTCTTCCCACACCATCACCAGCCGCGCCGCATCGTGGTAGGGAAGCGGCCGAACCAGAATCGCGTCCGCGACACTAAAAATCGCCGTGGTCGCCGCGATCCCAATGGCTAGAACGCCGACGGCGAAGATCGTGAACCCAGGGCTCTTCGCAAGCACACGAATGCCATAGCGAATATCCCCAAGAAAATTAGACACCGTGCCTCCGGGCCTGCCCAATACGAGACGTGACTACCTGGCTCGGCTGACTCTCACGCCGCTCCAGCCTTCTTCTCTCCGTCGATGATCCAGCCGTCTGCCAACTGAATAATTCGATTGCCGTAGGCCGCCCAGGCATCGTTGTGCGTTACCTGAATGATTGTTGTGCCGTCGTCGTTCAGTTTCTTGAGCAAATCCATGATCATTTTTCCCTGGCTCGAGTGCAGGCTCCCGGTAGGCTCGTCCGCGAGAATCAATTTCGGCTTCCCGATCACCGCGCGTGCCACGGCCACCAGCTGCTGCTGTCCGCCTGAAAGCTGGTTGGGATAGAGAGCCTTTTTCCCGACGATCTGGAACCGGTCGAGGACGTCCGCGACCATTCCTTCCCGTTCCGCTTTCTTGATGTCGCGATAGGAAAGCGGCAGATCGAGGTTTTCCGCCACGGTCAGGTTGTCCAGCAAGTGGTATTGCTGAAAAACGAATCCGATGTATTTCTTGTGCAGCTCGACGCGCCGGCGATTGTCCAGCTTGTGCACTGCGTTATCGAGCAGGTAGTATTCGCCCTTCCATGCGCCGTCGAGCATGCCGACGATGCCCATGAGCGTGGATTTCCCGGCGCCCGATGGGCCCATGATCGTGATGAAGTCACCTTCGCGGATGTCCACGCTGATCCGGCGCAGCACCCACGTCTTTCCCGCGCCCGATTCGTAGAATTTTTCGACATCGATCAGCTTAATCAAGTTAGTCTCCTGTGAAGCGTGACTTGTCGCTGGTCCCCGGCAATCGCGATTTCCCGCGGCCACCGAGGAGACCGTGATGTTAGTTGTTCACGCCCGAACCTTCCAGTTTTCAACCAGCCAAATCATTCGTATCTGAGCACGACCATCGGATCCACCCGCATCGCTCTGCGAGCTGGAACGTAGCACGCCAGCAACGCGACGCCGCCTAGTAGCCCGCAGACAGTCGCGAATGTCGCCGGATCGTTCGCTTGCGTGCCATACAGAAATCCGCCAAGCAATTGCGTCGCCCAGAGCGCTCCCGCTATGCCGGCGGCCAGTCCAATCAGGGACAGGCCGAGTCCTCGCGCGAGCACCAAACGCAGGATGTCTTTCGGCTGTCCGCCGAGGGCCATGCGCACGCCGATCTCGCTCGACCTCTGGCTGACCTCATACACCATCACGCCATAGACTCCAGCCATCGCGAGGCAAAGCGCGAGCCCCGCGAACAGTCCGATCAATGTGGCCCGAAACCGCGAGGTCGAAATCGAACTCGAGAGCATCGCATCCAGCGTCGTGAATCGCGTCGGGACATCGGCATTCAGTTCATTCGCCATTTTCTGTAGCGTCGGGTACATCGCAGACAACTCGAGCGGCGTTTTCACCAGGACGCGCATCGCCGAAGCCTTGTACGGATGCTGTAAGTACGGCATGTAGAGCTGGGGCTCAGGCGGCGTGGTGGGGTCGTGCATTCGGATGTCTCTCGCGACGCCGACAATCGTCATCCAGGTCATCGAATCCAGCCCGCACAGAATTCGCTTGCCGACTGGATTCGCATTTGGAAACGACGCGCGCGCCAGGCTTTCACTGATGATCGCCACAAACGGCGCATCATAGCGATCTGCCTCGTTAAAGTCTCGGCCTGCTTCGATGGGAATCCCCAGCGTGCGGAAATAGCCGGGCGTTACAACCGGGAAGCCCGCCTGCGGAGCGGAAACGCCGCTTTGATCCGGCCCTGGCCCGCCTTCCAGCCAATATCCGCCATTCGACATGAATCCGCCGGCCGGAGTTCCCTCGGCGGCTGCTACGGACTCGACGCCGGGAAGCTTACTCACGCCCGCGAGCAATTGCGTGTAAAAGTTCGTGGCACGCCGCGCGCTCGGCAAGTCCGACGCGGGCACCGACGTTCGCATAACCAGCACGTGTTCCGGGCGAAAGCCGAGGTCGACGCGTCCAATCGCCATCAAACTCTTCAGCAATAGACCTGACGCCGCCACCAGTACGACCGAAAGCGCGATCTCCGCCACCACGAGCACGCTTCGAATTCGTCCGGCGCCGACGGAGCGCCCCGATCGCGTCCCACTTTGTTTCAAACCCTCATTCAAATCCACGCGCGATGCCTGCATAGCAGGAGCGAGTCCGAAAAATATGCTGGAAAGCAGAGAAACTCCGAACGCAAATCCGAGTACCGCCACATCCACACGCACTTCCGCCACGCGTGGCAGCCCCGCAGGCGCCAGGGCAATGAGCGCCGATGTCCCCCACACC
Organism: uncultured Acidobacteriota bacterium; assembly: GCA_963744235.1. Lineage (GTDB taxonomy): Bacteria > Acidobacteriota > Terriglobia > Acidiferrales > UBA7541 > Palsa-295. The sequence continues at coordinate 26,077 of CAVUSU010000002.1, forward strand.
GCCAGCAAAACGCCGAGAGCTCCGGCACAAAGCGCCACGATCGCGCTTTCGATCATGAGTTGACGCACCAGCCTCGCGCGGCTGGCTCCCAGCGTCGCCCGGATGACGATTTCCCGCACCCGGCCCGTCGCGCGCGCCAACAGCAAGTTCGCCACGTTCGCGCACGCTATGAGCAGCAGCAGTCCGACAGCGCCGAGTAGAAGGTAGAGCGTCGTCCGCGAGTCGCGGACCATCAGGTCCTGCATCGGAACAACTGCGGCGGATTTATTCTTATTCGAGCTTGGATACTGCTCCTCAAGACGCGCGGCGATCCCCCGCATTTGCGCTTGCGCGGATTGCAGGCTGACGCCCGATTTCAACAGCGCCACAGCCTCGTAATTGTGTGCGCTGCGATCTTCCCGCTCGCCTGGCTCCTGGAACACCGCCATTGGCAGCCAGAAATCGCTCGCTTCGGGAAAGCCAAAGCCTTTTGGCATCACTCCCACGATGGTGAAGCTCCGGTTCTCCGCTCGAAGAATCTGCCCGATCGCAGAAGGACTCCGCCCGTATTTTCTTTCCCAGAAGCCGTCGCTGATCACCGTTGCGAGGGCACCGCCAGGCGTGTTCTCTTCCTTGCTGAACATTCGCCCAATCTCAGGCTGCACCGAAAATACGCTGAAGAACTCAGGCGATACCGCCGCGCCACCGGCATAGTCCGCGTTGGGGCCTGCCGACACCGAGGTCTCTTCGCTGGCGTAATAGGCCATCGCATCGAAGGCCGTGCTTTGGTCGTGCCAGTCCTGAAAGTCCGGCTGCGAAACCCATCCGATGCTGCCGGTTTTCTTCCAGTACGACCCGAGGACCTCGATGCGCTGTGCCTGCGCGTAGGGCAACGAGCGCAGCAGAACCGCATTCACCACCGAGAAGATGGCCGCGTTCGCGCCGACTCCGAGAGCCAGAGTCAAAACGGCGACAGCCGTGAACCCGGGATTCTTCGTCAGCATCCGGATTCCGTACTTGACGTCCTGCATCAAAGCGCCCATTTCGGCTCCAGCGATTCGCTCTATTGGACTTCGACCACGATCAGCGTAGCGTCATCATTCCACAGGCCGCGGCAGTATTCGCCCACGGACTTGAGAATGACCCCCTGCAATTCCTCTGCGCGGACGTCGCGGTTGTCCTCGAGCAATCGCAGCAATCTCGCCTCGCCAAATTCCTCTTCGTTCGGGCCGGATGCTTCCGTCACCCCGTCCGTGAAGAACACGATACGATCGCCCGCAGCAAGCTGTTGCACGCCCATCACGTATGTCTGGAGCTCGAAAACGCCCAGGACCCCACCGCCTTCCGCGGGGCGGTCACACGACCCGTCCCTATGGAGGACGATCGGCAAATTGTGCCCAGCATTCGCGTAGCGCAGTTGCCGTCCAGGGCCGTCGAGATGCGCGTAGAAGAGCGTGATGAAGCGGTCACCCGCGATGTTACGGCAGACGAGCGCGTTCAACCGGTCGCACAGTCGTTCCGGCGAGAGCGCCGCCGACGCCAGCCCGCGCACCGCCGCCTGCAAATTCGACATCAGCATCGCTGCCGGCATTCCTTTTCCCGCCACGTCCGCGATGCAGATTCCCGCCGACCCGTCGCCGAAATCGAGCACGTCGTAATAATCGCCACCTACCATGCGCGCGGGCTGCCAGGCGGCCGCGATCGTGTATCCCGGGATTTGCGGAATCCGCTGCGGTAAGAATCCCTTCTGAATTCTCAGCGCCTCTTCGATTTCCCGTTCTTGCTGGTGAAGCTGAGACGCGATTTCGTTTTGAGCGCGGCTTTTTTCAAGTTCCTGGCGCCGCGCTTCGCGGCGCGTGCGGCCGATCTCAACCTGCTTCTTCAGGATTTCCAGCAGCCGCGTGTTGACCCAGGGCTTTTCGACGAAGTCGCCGACGCCTCGCTGCATGGCCTCCACCGCGAGGCCCACCGTTGCCCAGCCCGTCATCACGACGATCGGCGGCGCGCCGTCTACCGTCTGCAATTGCGCTAGCAGGTCGAGCCCTTCGCGGCCCGACGTGGTGTCGCGCGCATAGTTCAAGTCCATCAGGACCAAGTCGAATTCCCGGCGTGCAATCGCTTCGAGCAGCGCCACAGGAGAGGCCACGGCCTCAGTTACGTAACCGTGCCCTTTCAACAGCAGCCGCAGCGCCTCGAGCACGTCCACTTGATCGTCCGCGATCAGCACTCGCGGCTGCGCCATTTCATTTTCGTTTGTGAGTTGAACGGTCATCGTCGCCATGTGATTGACCCCGCCGGGCATCTGTTGGTGGGCGTCTACTCGGGGGTCTCTCGAATATGGGCAGGTGGCCTTCCAGCCACCGCTCGCCGTAAAGAACTTAGTATCTTATACCTACGATAGGAATGTGTGACCAGGAAGCTACTTTATGCCCAGTTACGGGAATAGTTGTCTCGAATTCGGACACTGCGATTCGGACGGTGTTTTCAGGCTAGCTACAGCGCCGACCTAAGTCGGTGAGTGGGCTCCGCTTATTCGTACCGAAGGGCTACCATGGGGTCCACACGCATCGCCCGATGCGCGGGGATATAGCAAGCTGTCAGCGCCACAACCGTCAGCAAACCTGTGACGCTCGCGTATGTCAGCGGATCAGTCGGGCTGACGGCAAGGAAATTGCCGACGACGCGGGCCGTCGCGAACGCGGCGCCCAGACCCAAGGCCAGTCCTATGCCCACGATCAGCATTCCCTGCCCGAAGATCATCCTGAGAATGCTCGCGCGCTGCGCGCCCAGCGCCATTCGGATTCCGATTTCATGCGTCTTCTGGCTCGCGGCGTAGGAAACCACGCCGTAGACTCCCACGATCGCCAGCACCAGACCCAAAGCTCCGAGCGCCGCGGCGAGACCCGCTCCCAGTTCATACATCAAAAGCCCGTTGAGCGTATCGAGCGATTCCGTCATGGTTTTCACGTCGAACACCGGCAAATCGGGAGCGATAGATCCGATCATGTGCTCGATCTCCGGGATCATCGCTTCCGGCGCGCCGGCTGTGCGTACCTGCAGATTCGCCAGCGAACTTGCGCCGTGCTGCATGAGCGGAACGTAGAAATGGTTTCCGATCGGACCCGTTACACCGCTATGGCGGGAATCTTTCGCTACCCCGACAACTTCAAGCGAGTGCTTCTTATCGCTCATCATCTCGAAGTGGTGCCCCAGCGGATCTTGGTTTGGCCAGTATGTCTTGGCGAAGTGTTCGTTGACGATTGCTACGAACGCCGCTGTGTCGCTATCCGCCTCGGTGAACACACGCCCTTTTACCATTGGAATGCCCATCGTCTTGAAATAGTCGGAGGAAATCACGTTATAGCCTGACGTCGCCTGCGGCTGTCCAGGCGGCGCCTGGTAGCCCTCGATCTGGACCGCATCTCCGTTGTTGTAGTAACCCATTGGAACCGAATCGGCCGTGGTCGCCGATACCACTCCGGGTAACGCTCTAACTCGTTCCAGCAGGCTTTTGTAAAACGCTTTGCCTTGCGCGTCCGAATATCCGATCTCACTCGGGTCCATCGCGAAATTCACCACGTGGCTTGGATCGAATCCAAGATTCGTTCGCTGTGCCTGCCCCAGGCTTCGCATGAACAGGCCCGCAATGATCAACAGCGTCAGCGAGCCCGCTACTTGAACCACCACGAGGGTGCTGCGCAGGCGGTGCTTGCTTCCCACCACGCCGCGCCCGCCTTCGTGCAGAATGCTTGCCAGGTTTCCGCGAGAAGCTCGAATTGCCGGAACCATGCCCACAATCAGCCCGGTGAGTATTGCCGCGCCGAGCGCATACCCAAAAACGCGCCAATCGAAGCCGAAGTCCACATGGATGGGAAGATCGGTCCCCAGCGGCATCGATCCCACCGCGGAACTTCCCCAGTAGCCGAGAATGACTCCAGCCACTGCGCCAATGAACGCCAGCAATACGCTTTCCGTCAGCAATTGCCGAATCAGCCGGCTGCGGGCGGCGCCGAGCGCTGCTCGAATCGCCATCTCGCGTTCTCTCACGGTGGCGCGTACCAGAAGAATATTCGCCACGTTCACGCATGCCAGCAGCAGCACCATAGCTGCAAGCCCAAGAAAGAGCCCCGAGATCACGACCATCGTATTATCCGGATCGGGGTTGGGCCTCGCGCGCGTTTCCGGATAAACCTGCAAGCTCATGTCCTCGTCGTCCTTCGGGTCGTTTTTCGCGAGCCTCTGCGCCACTACTGACAGCGAAGCTTGCGCCTTGGATATGGTCGCGCCATTCTGCAAGCGGCCCAGCACCGCAAAATTGCGCAGCCCGCGATTGCTCATGAAATCATTTTGATTGCCTTCCAGGATGGCCATGCCCATTGGCAAGTAGCCCTGAACGTCCAGGAGCGGATAAACGCCAAAGAATCCCTTGGGCGCAACGCCAACGATCGTCACCGGACGGCCGTTCAGCGAAACTTTCCCCCCGACGATTCCCGCATCGGCGCCGAAATGCGTTTTCCAGTAGTTGTACCCGAGCACCATAACGGGATCGGCACCTACGACTTCTCCCTCCGACGGCAGAATCAACCTTCCCATCGCGGGTTGCAATCCCAATGCTGAGAAAAAATTGCCCGAGACGTAGTTCGTCATGATTCGATCGGGCTTGCCGTTCACACTCAAGCCATCCATTCCGAACTGGTAGCCGAAAACCTCGGAAAAAACCTCCGAGGTTTGATTCCGGATATCACGGTAGTCCGCTATTGAAAAATTGCTCTGCTCGGAACCATGTTTCTGCTGGAAGCCAAGCACCGTGATTTGCTGCGCGTCTTTCACGGGCAGGGGCCGGAACAGGAACGAATTCACCATGCTGAAGATCGCCGTATTCGCCCCGATTCCGAGCGCCAGCGTGAGCGCACCCACAATCGTGAGGCCCGGATTCTTCGCGAGCATCCGAATCGCATGCTTGATGTCCTGCAGAATCGCTTCCATCACAGCCTCCGTGAACGTTTCACGATTTCTCATTCATGTCGCAGCGCGATGATGGGGTCCACTTGCATCGCGCGTCGAGCCGGAACATAGCACGCCAGCAGCGCCACCAAAACAAGCAGCGCCGGAATCGAAATGAACGTCGCTGGATCGAGAGCGCTCGTGCCGTAAATCAAGTCCGCAAGCAAATGCGCCAGCCACGCCGACAACGGCAGCCCCACCACGAGCCCTGCAACCGTGAGTGATAGCCCGCGACTCGAAACGAGCCAGAGCACGTCGCGCCGTTGCGCTCCGAGCGACAGCCTCACGCCAATCTCGTGCGTTCGCTCCGCCACCGCGTACGACATCACGCCGTAAACTCCCACCAACGCAATCACAAACGCTATTACGCCCAGACCGGCCATCATGTCGGCGGTGTATCCCAAGCCCACGATCGATTCGTTGATCGCGTCGCCAAGCGTCTTCACTTCGAAAATCGGCAATTCAGGATCAATGGCCGCGATTTGCGTTTGCACATCTTTCTCGAGACCCGGCGGGATCGCCGCAGCTCGAATCGCCAGCAAGCTGTCGTGCGCCGGCGCTTGCGAGTAGGGAACGTAGATTGTTGCCTCGGGGCGTTGATCCGTCCAATCGTACAGGACGTCTCCGGCGATGCCGACGATTGTCACCCACTCGCCCCGCGGCGTTGGATCGCCGATCCGGATCCGCTTGCCCAGCGCGCTTTCGTTGGGCCAATGCACTCGCGCCAGTTTTTGGCTCACGATTGCGACGCCCGGCATGTTCGCCCGGTCCTGCGCCGTAAATTCACGTCCATCGAGCAACGGAATGCGCATCATTTGCATGTAATTCGAGCTGACGGTTTGAAGCACACCGAACGGCATCGCGGACGAATCTGCCACCGGCCTCCCGTCGATTTGGAACGAAGTCCACGCCGTTCCGTTGTTGCTGATCGGAATCGTCGTGAACGCGCCAGCCGACGTCACGCCCGGCATAGCGCTGAGTTTCTCGAGCGCCTGCTGATAGAATCTCTCTCGCTTCGCCCCATCCGCATACCGTGATTCCGGTAAACTCACTTGAAATGTGAGCGTGTTTGCGGGCGAGTACGATTCCTGCACTCTGGCCAGCTTGCGGAATCCTTTCACGATCAGCCCGCCGCCGATCAACAGCACCAGTGCGACCGCTATTTGTCCCGCGACGAGCAGGCTTCGAATGCGATGATGGGTCCGGCCGCCCGATGACCCGCGGCCGCCTTCCTTCAGAGCCTCCGCAAGGTCAGTCCGCGAACCCTCCACAGAGGGCGCAAGTCCCCCGATGATTCCAGCCACGAAAGCAAGCGCAAGCGTGTAACTCAGCGAACGCCAATCCAGGTGAATTTGATTCCAGCCGGGGATGAGTCGCGCGATCTCCGCCGGCATGTTCGCCGTGCACAGTCCCAGCACCCAATTCGACAAAACGATGCTGGCCGCGCCGCCGAGCAGGGCAAGCAGCACGTTTTCCGTCAGCAGAAGCCGCACTCTCCGCCAACGGTTCGAACCGAGCGCCGTGCGCACCGCCATTTCTCTCTGCCGCGTGGTGGCGCGCGCCAGTTGCAGGTTCGCGATATTCGAACACGCGATGAGCAGTACAAATCCCACCGCAACCAGAAGCATCAAAGTGTAGGCGCGCGTGATCGACCCTTCCACAAACTCAATCACAGGCATTACGTGTGTACGGCGATCCTTGTTCGTTTGCGGATAGTCCCGGGCGAGCCGCGCTCCGATGGTTGCCATTTCCGACTGCGCTTGCTGCATGGAAACATCCCGCTTCAGCCGGCCGATCACATGGATCGTGCGATTTGCCCTGTCGGCTTTTTCCTTGGCGTCCAGCGCGAGCGGAATCCAAATATCGCTCGGCACGGGAAACTCGAAGTCTTTTCCCATCACGCCGGCGATTGTGTACGCCTTCGAGTCGAAATCGACCACTTTGCCCAGAACGTTCGGATCGGCTCCGAAGCGGCGCTGCCATAGTCCATAGCTCAGCACCACCGCCTGATCGCGTCCGGGCTGATCCTCATCTTGCAAAAACGTGCGTCCCACCGCCGCTCGCACATTCAACGTATCGAAGAAGTTTGACGTCACTCGTGAACCCAGTACGCGCTCCGGCACACCGCTGCCCGTCATGTTGATGTCCGCTTGCCGGTATGCCGCCATCGATTCGAACGACGCGCTTTGAGCCTTCCAATCGAGGTAATCCGCTGGAGTCGCGGGCGCCTTTTCGCCCACTGCAATCACCGCAAGATGCTCGATGTCCGGGAGAGAAATCGGATGAACCAGGAATGCGTTCGCGAAGCTGAAGATCATGGTATTCGCGCCGATGCCCAGCGCGAGCGTGATTACCGCCACCGTGGTAAAACCCGGATTCTTCACCAGCATCCGGAGGCCGTATTTCAGATCCTGAATCAAAGTTCCCATACCACGGCTCCCGTCTCTAGTTCATTCCCGAAACCTCGGCTCGCCAATCATTCGTATCGAAGCGCCACCAGCGGATCCACTCGCATGGCCCGCCGGGCCGGTATGTAGCAGGCCAGAAGCGCCACAGAAACGAGAACTACCGCGACCCCCGCAAATGTCAGCGGATCCGTTGCGTTCACGCCGTACAACATCTTGTCCATCTGGCGCGTAAGCCCGAACGCCGCCACAAGTCCGATCGCGACACCGGTCAGAGCCATCTTCGCGCCCTGGCCGATGACCATGCTCATCACATCGCTCTGCTGCGCGCCCAGCGCCATGCGAATCCCGATTTCGTGAGTTCGCTGCCCGACGATGTAAGAAATCACTCCGTAGATTCCGATGCTCGAAAGCACCAGCGCCAGACCGGCGAAAATGCCGAGCAAAACCATCGAGAATCTCCGCGCCGCCAGCGAATCCGCAATGACTTCGTTCATGGTTTGAACTTCATAGACCACCTGCTTGGTGCTCACTCGGCCCACCGCTGCGCGGATCGCGCTCGTCAACGCGAGTGGGTCGCCCTGGCACCGCGCCACAACCCCTGCGCTCCTGAACAGCGGCATGAATTGGTCGGGCACCTGCAGCATGGGCAGATAGAATTGAGCCTGAATCGGCGATTTGGCATCGGAATCCAGGCCCCAATGCTTCACGTGTCCAGCCACGCCGACGATTTGGGGCTGACCTCCCAGAATTTCCAGGTTGATGCGTTTGCCGATCGGGTCCTGATTCGGAAAAAACTTACTGGCGAAGGATTCGTCAATCACAATCGCCATGGGTGCGTGTTCATTATCCTGCTCGGTAAGGAACCGGCCGCGCTTCAACGGAATGCCCATCGCTTTCAGGTAGTCAGGTTCCACCAGATAAAACAGCGCGCTGCTCATGTCGTTGTCGTTTGCCGGCTTGGGTTGCCCTTCCAGCCAGAATGGGAGCTCTGAATCTCCCATCATCGGCAGCGAACCGCCGTTGAGCGACAACGCCTGCATGCCTGGAATGTTGGCGAGCTCCCCGTGGAGTTGCCGCATCAACGCGCGAGCCGCCGGGCCGTTCGTTCCGATCCCGGGCGGCAACGCGATGTTGAGCGTCAGGACATGGTCCGGTTTGAACCCGGGGTTCACGCTCCAGAGCGCCGCCAGGCTGCGAACCATGAGTCCAGCGCCCACCAGCAGTACCAGCGCCATGGCCATTTCAATCACGACAAAGACTCCCTGCGCCCGATGCCTTGCGCCGCTCAGCCCGCGGCCGCCTTCCCGCAGTGTTTCCTGCAAATCGTGCCGCAGCGTCTTGATTGCAGGCGCCAGCCCGAAAAGGATCCCGGCCAGGATCGAAACCGCGAACGTAAACATCAGCACGCGCGTATCAACGCCGATCTCCTGCGCCCGTGGCAGCGCGTCCGGCGTCAGATTCACCACGAGTCCGGTGCCCCACGCCGCCAGAAGCAGCCCCAGCCCTCCGCCTATCACCGCGAGTAGCACGCTTTCGGTGAGCAGTTGCCGAACCACGCGTGTCGGACTTGCGCCAAGCGCCGTGCGGATGGCCAGCTCACGCGCTCGCCCGGTCGCGCGCGCCAGCAGCAGATTGGCCACGTTCGCGCACGCAATCAGCAGGACGAATCCCACCGCCCCCAGCAACACGAATAGGAACGGTTCGATATTCCCTACCATGTACGTTTTCAGCGAGACCACGCTGATTCCAGCGCCCTTGTCCGCCTCGGGATATCCGAGTTCGAGGTTGTGCGCAATCCCTCCCATCTCTGCTCGCGCTTGCTCGATCGTGACGCCGGTCTTCAGGCGCCCCACGGCTCGCGTTCCCATGCTGACTCGACGGTCGCGGAACGTCGGATCGTTCCATTGGCCGATCGGAACGTACACGTCGTTACTGCGATCGAAATGAAAGCTGGCCGGAACCACGCCGACCACCTGATACTCCGTCGAGTTCAGAGTCAAAACCTTGCCCAAAATCTCCTGCGATCCGCCGAAGCGCCTCTTCCAGAAGCCCTCGCTGATCAACGCAATGGGCGCTCCGCCTACGCGATCTTCACTCTGTGCAAAAAGCCGCCCGATTACCGGCTTGATTCCAAGCAACGGGAAGAATTCGGCAGAGACCATGCCGGTTTTTACGCGCTCCGGGTCACCTTGCCCTGTGAGGTTGAAATCGTCTCCGCGGTATGCCCCGATAGCCTCGAAGGAGCGATTGTCTTTCTGCCAATCCAGAAAATCCAAAAACGAAATGGAAGCATCTTCAAACTCCGGCGTCTTCCGGGATATCTCTACGATTTGATCGGGCTTGGGATACGGAAGTGGATTCAGCAACACTCCGTTGACCACCGAGAAAAGCGCTGTATTCGCGCCGATCCCCAGCGCCAGCGTGAGCACCGCAATCGCCGTGAATCCCGGATTCTTCACCAGCATGCGCGCGGCATATCGAACGTCTTGCAAAAATGTTCCCATCGCTGCTCCCAGTATCTCTACCGCACTGCACGCGTCTTACCGCGAGGGCGCCACGCGCGTCAGTTTCGTTCGACGTAAATCCCGCCATTTGTCGTTCGGGCTTCAATCGTGGGCCCACCCGAACCCAACTGAAACGACAGGCTCTTTCCGATTTCACCGCTCACCGTGATCGGAAAATCCACGTGAACGCCGCCGTTCACCGTCGACGCCTCCACCTTCGCCGAGTAATTCGCCGGGACGCTAATGCGGACGCCTCCATTCGTTGTTTCCGTGCGGAGACCTTTTCCGTCCCAGCTACTGCCTGCCAGCTCGACCTTCACGGACCCGTTCGTCGTCGAACCGTCCACATCGCCGCCGACTTTGCTCAGGTGAACCGAGCCGTTCACCGTGCGGAACCGAATCTCGCCATGTAAATCATCAATCCCGATGCTTCCGTTGTGGGCTTCCGTCTCCAGATTCGAGGCGTTTGGCATCCAGACCTCGTACGACACGTCCCAATGGTGACGATGGTCTTGCGATGGGCCGTCAGGCTCAATCCGTCCGGGACCTTCCGCGATTTTCACCTGCGATGCCAGCGTCCGAGCTTCAGACTCCGACGGTGCCGCCGTCAAAATGCACGCGCGCACCAGCACGTCGCTTTGACTCCAGCCATGAATCCGAACCGATCCGTTTTCTCCCGGATCGACGCGGTTTGTGGAGCTCGCCGCCAGCCGTTGATCGCGGCTTTCCGCGTACGTCGCCAGCCGGTTTCTCTCGTAGTTGTGTGCCGAACATTCGTGTTCGCCCTGCGGCGCGTTATCCTGCGCTCGAGCGGCCTGAAACGGAACAATCGACATCGCCGCAATAGCCAAAATCGGAAGAAGAGTCGTGCCTTTCATGAGTGCCTCCTCACATCACACATACGCAATTCGTGCCCCGGGAGTTCAATGAATGATTCTCCCTAGTTATGAGTCGCTCCCGAAACTTCGGGATCACCAATCACGGTTACTTCTCACGAGTCACGCTGTCTTTCTCTCGTCACTCGTCACTTGTCACTCCTCAACTGCCTCACTCATACCGCAGCGCCACCATCGGGTCCACGCTCGCCGCCCGACGCGCCGGCAGCCACGCGGCCAGGAACGCCACCACCGCAAGCAGCACCGTCGCGCCCGCGAACACGAGCGGATCGCTCGCCTTCACTCCGTACAACTGAGACTGAATCAGCAGTCCCAGCCCGAACGCCGCCACCAACCCAATCACCAGCCCGATCCCGGACATCCCCATCACCTCGCGCAAGACCAGCCACGACACATCCTTCGGTTCGGCGCCAATCGCCATGCGAATACCGATTTCGCGCGTCCTCCGCGCCACCATATATGCCAGCACGCCGTAAAGCCCAATCGCCGCCAGCAGCGACGCCAGCGCGCCCAACGAGATCGAGAAGAACGAGAGCAACCGGTCGGAATAAACCGAGTCCTCCACTTGCTCCGCCAGTGTCCGCACATCGAAAACCGGCAGATTCGAATCGAATGCCTGCACGGTTTGCCGCATCGTTCCCGCCAGAGCCAATGGGTCCTGATTCGTGCGCACGTAAAACGTCGCGGTCGTCAGACCACTGTCCTGCGCGTAAGGCTGGTACACGAACGGGTGCAATTCGTCCCGCGCATCATCGTGTTTGTTGTTCTGCACCACGCCCACAATTTCGATGTCGAGCGGAACCGGCGGATTATGCGACCCCCAGACCATGTGCATGCCGACAGGATTGCGCCCCGCAAAATATTTCCGCGCCATCCTTTCGTTGATAATCACTACTTTCGGGCTTGCCGCAGCGTCACTGTCGCGAAACTCCCGCCCCGCTAGTAGCGGAATGCCCATCGCCGAAAAGTAATCAGGTCCGACAGAATTGCGAAACACGTGCATGTCTTCGTCGGGCCCAGCGGTGTATCCCTCAATTGTGAGGTTGCTGCCCCAATCGTTCCCCTGGAACAACGCCTCCCTCACAACGCCCACTCCGCGAACGCCGGGAAGCACCGCTGCGGCTTCGCGGATTCGATCCAACAGCGCAACCGTTTGTTGCGTCGTGTATCGATTCAGAGACGGCGCCACCGAGAACTGCACCACATGATCCACTTTCACGCCGAGGTTTTGGTGCTCCAGGTTCATCAGACTTTTCACAAAATATCCCGCTGAAGCCAGCAGCATCGTCGTCAGCGCCACTTGCGAAATCATCAGCCACTTTCGTAACTGCACGTTCGATTTTGCGTTCGATACGCTCGCGCCTTGATCCTTCAGCGTGCTCTGCAAGCTGGTTCTCGTGGCCCGCAGCGCAGGACCGAGCCCGAAAAGAACTCCGGTCAGCGCCGAAATCCCCAGAGCAAACAAAAGCACGCGCGGGTCGAGCCGCGTCTCCAGGCCTGCCACCCCGATGCCTTGCTTGAGTGAGCCCACCAGCGCTCCCAATGTCCATTGCGCAAAAATCACGCCGGCAAACCCTCCCAAGAGCGCTAGCAGAAAGCTCTCTGTCAGCAGTTGCCGCACCAGCCGCCATCGCCCCGCTCCCAGCGCTAGTCGCACCGCCATCTCCCGCTGTCTCGCCTCTCCTCGCGCCACGAGCAAACTCGCCAGATTCGCGCACGCAATCAGCAGAATCAGCCCCACCATCGTCAGCAGCACGAGTAGCGGCGATTCCGCGTTTGACTGAAAAATCGGACGCCCGTGCGCCCCCGCGTCCAGTACGATTTTGCGATCCAGGAACCGTTTCTCTTGCTTGCTTCTCGGCGAAATCTTCAGAATCGGAATCTCCGCTTCTTCGATCGAGCGGAACGTAGGCGCAATCGCCGCCTCGGCGCTCTGGACAGTGAATCCAGGCTTCAGCCGCCCGATGATATTCAGCCAGGCGTCGTTGCGCGCATCCATGCCGTCCCAACCCGGCGTCATCAGCGCTTTCATCGACATCGGAATGAACATTTCTGTGTCGCGTCCGATCTGTACGCCGCCGAACCCCGCTTGCACCACGCCCACAATCGTCAGCGATGTCCCATTCACCGTCACCGGCTTGTTCAGAATCTCCGGATCTTTGCCGAATCGTCGCGTCCAATATCCGTAGCTCAGCACCGCTACGGGATTCGCTCCCGGCGCCGTGTCGTCTGCTGGTGACAACACGCGGCCCAGTGCAGGATTGACGCCGAGCACTTCGAAATAATTCCCCGATACGAGTTCTCCGGCGCCCCGTTCTGTCTCGCCGTTCGCCGCGACGTTCAGCGACGTTCCGAATCGCGCAAGCAAGCCGGAAAACGCCGGCGCCTGGTCGCGTATGTCCTTGTATTCCGGATACGAAAACGAAGTCGAGTCATCCATGTCCGACGATACGTGACCCGTCTTGAACCCTACCCCGCGCACGATGACCAATCGATCCGGATTCCGCACCGGCAATTGCCGCAGCAACACCTGGTCCGTCAGCGAGAAAATCGCCGTGTTGGCGCCGATCCCTAGCGCAAGCGTCAACACGGCAACCAGCGTAAATCCCGGATTCTTCACCAGCATCCGCATCCCGTATTTCGCGTCCTGCATCAAGGTCATGCTCGTCTCCCTCCCCGATCTCGAATCACTCCAGAACCCTCGGGATCGCCACTCACTACTCGTGCCTCAACGCCACCATCGGATCCACGTTCGTTGCTCGCCGCCCGGGTACGAAGCACGCCGCCACCGCCACCACTCCAAGAACAAATCCGGCGCCGAGATACGTCACCGCATCCACAGGCTTGACGCCAAATAGCAGGCTCGATACCAGACGTGTTAGCGCCACCGCTGCCACCAAACCCGCGCCAACGCCGTAGATCGCAAGTCGCAAACCCCTTCGCAGCACAAGCCGCAGCACATCCTCGCGTTGTGCGCCAAGCGCCATGCGAATGCCGATCTCGCGCGTCCGCCGTGACACCGAATACGAAACAAGCCCGTATAACCCGATCATCGCCAGCACCAGCGCCAGTCCCGCAAAACTTCCGATCAGAAACGATGGAAACTTCCTCAGAAACACGGCCGGAGACTCCGCAATGGTTTGCTCCATCGTGGCTGGTTCGATCAGGGGAAGCTGCGGATCGATGCCTCGCAGAATCTCGCGCGCGGGAGAAATCAGGCTTGTGGGATTCGACGTGCTTCGCACTGCGAAGTACATATATGAATCTACGTCCTGCTCAAACGCGGGGTAAAGGGTCGGCGCCATGGGCTCGTCGAGCTGGCCCTGATTCTCGTTCCCCACGATCCCCACGATCTCGCGGAAAGGCTCCTTCGGCGAATAGGTGAACCGGATTCGTTTCCCCACAGGGTCTTCGCCGCGAAAGAATTCCTTCGCGAACGCCTGATTCACGATCAGCACCGGCGGCCTGCCCGCGATATCGGTGCTTCCGAAGTAGCGTCCCGTAATCAACGGAATCTTCATCGCGCTGAAATATTCCGCGCTGACGTCTCGAATGTTGCATTCATCCTCTTGCCCTTGCGCGATCGGCCGCCCTTCCACAACGAACCGAATCGTGTTGCCGCCGCCCGTCACAGGCAGTTTGCTCGTGATTCCCACGCCCTCAACGCCGGGCAGCGCTCGCAGCTTTTCCGTGAACGTGTGCGCGAACTGAAGGGCGCTCGCATCGTTCTTGTAGGAGTTATCGGGTAGCCCCACGGCAAACGTCAGCAGGCTCTTCGCGTCAAATCCTGGATCCTGGTGCATCAATGCGCCTACGCTCTTCACCATCAGCCCGGCCCCCACCAGCAACACCAGCGCCAGCCCGATTTCCGCCACCACCAGCCCTTCGCGCAGGCGCGACTTTTCCACTCCGGCCGAAGCGCTTCGTCCCTCATCCCTCAGCCCTTCATTCACGTCCGTGCGAGACATCTGCAGCGCCGGAGCCACGCCGAACAAAACCCCGGTGATCACCGCCGCAAAGAACGTGAACGCCAGCACGGCTGGATCGATTTGCGCCGACTTCAGGTACGGCATCATGGCGAGTTCGTCTTTCGGAATAACCGCCAACATCAAATACACGCCCCACTGCGACCATAGCAGTCCCAGTGCTCCTCCCGTGATTGCGAGTAAGAGGCTCTCTGTCAAGAATTGCCGGATCAGTTCGCGTTTCCCCGCGCCGAGGGCCATCCGAACCGCAATTTCCCGCCTGCGATCCGCTCCGCGGGCCAGGGAAAGACTCGCCACGTTCGCGCACGCAATCAACAAGACGAAACTCACGGCACCGAGCAGAGTAAGCAGCAAAGGCTGCACTTTGCCCACGATCCGGCCGCGTAGAGTCCCCATCACGATCTGCACGGAAGCGTCCTGTTGTGGATAGGCTGCCGCCAGCCGCGCATTGATCGTATCCATTTCGGAACGCGCTTCGGACGAAGTCATCCCCGTCTTCAGGCGGCCGATGATGTTCATCCATCGGAGATTTCGCCGTGTCATGCCATCGACGGGATTGATCGGTACCCAGACCGGCGGAGAATTCAGCGGAGCAAATTCGAATTCCTCGGGAAGAACGCCGACAATCGTGTAGCTGTTGCCGTCGAGCCGCAGCGTCTGCCCAGCCGCCTGGCGGTTCGCTCCCAGACGCTGCTGCCAGAAAGCATGGCTTACCACGGCCACTTTGGGTCCGTTCGGACGATCTTCACCCGGAAGAAAATCACGCCCAAACGCCGGCTTCACGCCAAGTGTTGCGAAGAAGTTCGCAGTCACTTGTCCGCCTTCTAGAGTCTCCGGATCCCCCGCGCCGGAATAAATGAATTGGTCGCCTGAATAGCCTCCAAGCAACTTGAAACTCTTTGCCTGCTCCGTCCAATCGATGTAGTCCGGGTAGGATGTGTTTGCCGTTGCTTCGTCCTGGAGGGGAGTTTGGCTTCGCGTCTCGCCCACTGTCAGAATGCGCTCTGGCTGGTAGTAAGGCAGCGGCCTCAGAAGCGCGGCATAGACCACGCTGAAAATCGCGGTGTTCGCCCCAATGCCAAGCGCGATCGTCAGGATCCCGACAACGGCAAAGCCCGGGTTCTTAGCCAGGTTCCGGAGCGCATATCGAACGTCCTGCATCATGCTTATCTCCTCACCAGTCACTCGTACCGAAGCGCCACCATCGGATCCACCCGCGTCGCTCTCCGCGCCGGGATATAACTGGCAATCAGCGCCACCAACGCGAGAATGAACGAGATCGCGGCAAACGTAATTGCGTCAGTCGAACGCACGCCATACAACAACGAGGAAAGGAAGCGTGCGGCCCCCAGCGCACCCGCAAGCCCTATCGCCAGCCCGATGCCCGTCAGACGCAGGCCATACCAAAGCACATCGCGCATCACGAGCCCCGGCGTTGCGCCCAACGCCATGCGAATGCCAATATCACGCGTCCGCTGCGCCACTACGTACGAGAGCACTCCATAAATCCCCACCGACGACAGCAGCAGCGCGATGCCGGCGAAAAGCGCGAGCAGAAACGTATCAAAGTGCGATTCTTCGAGCGTTCCGGCGATCTTCTGCTGCATGGTCGATAGGCTGTAGATAGGCACACCCGGAGCGATCGAAGCGACCATCGTCCTCAAGTCATTGGCCGGAAACGCGCCGCCCCGCGTGCGAACCACCAGGTCCATCGTCCGGCCAATCCAATCCCACGAGGCGGGTGGCATCTGCGCCATGGGAAGGTAGAACTCCGGCCGCACCTGCCGATCGAGGCCCCGCGCACGCACGTCTCCCACAACGCCCACCACTTCATGCCACACGGGATCCATGCGGCCTTTCGGCCCGGCCTCGCAGCACGCGAAGCGTTTGCCGATCGGGTTCTCACCCGGCCACGCCGTGCGAGCAAGCGTTTCGTTGACGATCGTCACCAGCGTTCTGTCCCGCGTGTCCTGTGAGGTGAATTCGCGCCCCGCCTTCAGTGGCACGCGTGCGGTCGAAAGATAGCCTGGGGAAACGATCTGCAAGTCCGAGTTAACGAGGTTCGATGGATCAAGCGGCCTGCCTTCCGGAAGCAGGCCGTTGCTGCTCCCTCCTCCTGCCAGCGGAGCGCGAGAGACTACCCCGGCCGATTCCACGCCGGGCAAAGCAGCCGACGCCGCGATCATGCGTT
Organism: uncultured Acidobacteriota bacterium; assembly: GCA_963744235.1. Taxonomy (GTDB): domain Bacteria; phylum Acidobacteriota; class Terriglobia; order Acidiferrales; family UBA7541; genus Palsa-295. Next base: position 43,045 of record CAVUSU010000002.1, read on the forward strand.
CAAACGTTTGCCGCGCTACACTCGGATCGCGATAAGCAATGTCGGGGAGCCCGACGCGGCCAACAACCAGATTTGACGCGTCAAAGCCCGGATCCAGATGCGATACGAGCAAAGCGCTGCGGATTAGCAATCCCGCCCCGGCCATCAACATCAAAGCCAAAGCCACTTCACCCACCACGAGGACGCTGCGAATGCGATCACGACTGCCACTCGAACTCGTGCGCCTTCTTTTAGTGCGTCATTCAACCGGGTCGAAGCAGAGCGCAGCGCCGGCGCAAGGCCAAACAGGAAGCTGGAGAGCAACGTGATGCCGCACGCAAACCCCAGCGCGCTCGCGTCCACGCTCGATTGATCCAGCCGAGGAACCTTGGCGGGGCCGTTCGCGACAATCCACGAAACTCCCCAAAACGCCAATAAAATGCCGACGATTCCGCTCGCGATTCCGAGCACAACGTTCTCCGCAAGGAGTTGCCTGACGATGCGCTGGGGCGACGCTCCCAACGCCGCCCGCACGGCCATTTCCTTCTGCCGCGTGCGCGCGCGGGCCAGTTGCAGGTTTGCGATGTTCGCGCACGCAATCAGCAGCACGAATCCGACGGCGGCAAGCAGCATGGGCAGTACCGACTGCTGATCGCCCAGCAGGGCCGTGGTAAGAGGCATCAGGCGAAAGCCGCGGTCTTTGTCATCGATCGGATATTGTTGTTGCAGCCTGAGCGCGATAACATTGAGTTCCGACTGCGCCTGCGCCAGTGTTACCCCGGGCTTAAGCCGGCCGATGACATTCAAATAGTGATTGTCGTGATCGGCAAGCCGCGCGGCGTGAAGGCCTCCGGAATCCAGACATCGTTGTTTTCCAGCAGTGGATCGAAAGTCTTTGGCATCACGCCCATACGGCGTAAGGCACGCCGTTCATTTGTATCGACTGGCCCAAGATCGCGGGATCGGCGTGGAGCCGCGTCCGCCACAGCCGCTCGCTGACCACAACCACCTGCCCTCGGCCCGGTGTGTCCTCATCGGCGGTGAAGACGCGCCCGACTATCGGTTGAACCCCAAGGGTCGCAAAGCAGTCCGCTTTGGTCATTTCGCCCTGCACGCGTTCGGGGGCTTCGGCGTCGCCAGGTTGAAACTCGCGTCATTTGAGGCGCAGAGCTTGGTGAACGAGGTGCTTTGGCGCTGTAAATCCGCGAAGTTCCCCACCGAGACCTGGGAAAATGCCTCTCCACTGTTCCTGGAAGTACACCACACGAGAGGGGTCGTGCATGGCGAGCGGCCTTAACAGGACGGCATTGACGACGCTGAAGATGGCGGTATTTGCTCCGATTCCCAGAGCCAGCGTGAGGATCGCCACCGCCGCGAAGCCGGGATTTTTCGCCAGCATGCGGAGGCCGTATTATCACGTCCTGCACTAGCCTCATGCTCATCTCCGCAGCTTCACTACTCACCACTCATTAATCA
>CAVUSU010000003.1:0-72507 GCA_963744235.1 uncultured Acidobacteriota bacterium
ACAGAGCACCTCCGCTCTATGGCGTGGTCGTGTGAAAAACAACGTCGGAACTCCGATTGTGGGAGCCAAAGTGCCGCTGCAAGGAACTTCCACCGCTGGATCAACCACGGCGGCCGATGCGAGCTTTTCTCTTGCTGCTTTGCCGGCAGGAACGTACAAGCTCACGATTGTTGCGGATGGAACGACCGCCACGTACGCGCAGACTATTGCTTTGACCTCGGACTCACCAGACGTAGCGGAAAGTCTGACAGGACAATTCCATAGGAGATTTTCCGAGCAGTTTGACCTCATGATTCAAGGCAAAGGCCTGAATGAATTGAAAAAATATCGCTTGGAGCGAATCAGTTGGAGAATCGCAGCAGCAGAGCTCCCTGAGAAAGCTTTTTTTGGACATCATCTTTCTTGCATAAAGGACCCCGCTCGGAACGGTATGACGATTTATACGAGCCACGCGGTTCAGAGATCAGAGAGCCCTGCCTTCATCGACCTCTTGTATTGCAGCCGCGATTATGAGGCAGAGTATCGCCGCACCTCCGAGCACGCCCTTCTCTTGCGATAAAGCACGATCGAGCAGGAACGCCGTTAGGCGAATGAGGTTGGAGGGCACCCATGTCACGGCCATCCCAGGTGCCAAGACTAAGATTCCAGCAGCGCCCGTAACTTGTGAGCATATCTGCGACTCGAAGTGACCACCGTTCCTTCTGCCAGGATGATGTCGTATACCCCATCGAACATCGGACGAATCTCGCTAATGCGGGCACTGTTCACGATGGCCGATTTCCGCACTCGGATGAAGTGGTGTGGCTCCAGCTTCTCTTCCAGGTGTGCCAGGGTTTCCCGCAACAGGTGACTGTCGCTGGCGGTGTGTATGCAGGCATAGTTTCCCGTGGCTTCGATCCACAAAACGTGAGAAACGGGAACAAAGAAAATCCGCTTCTTGTCCTTTACCACAAAGCGTTCCAAGGGGCGGAGACTACGGAGGGATTGCAGCAGTGGTTCGAGACCTCGATTTGCTTTCCTGGAGTGTTCGAGGACCTGGCGTGCGTGAATCAGGGCCTTGGCAAATCGCTCCTTATCATACGGTTTCAACAGATAGTCAACTGCGTGCACTTCGAATGCACGAATGGCGTGCGCATCGTGAGCCGTGACGAAGATATATACGGGAGCGGGGCCGGTCGATGGCTCCACATTTTCGATGACTCCAAAACCATCCAGATCAGGCATCAGCACATCGAGAAAAACAATGTCGGGATGAAGTTCATTGATCTGCTGCACCGCACTGATTCCGTTCGCCGCCTCGCCTACAACTTCAATGCCGTTGTGTTCGGCCAGATAGCGACGGATACCGCGCCGGGCGATCGGTTCGTCATCGACGATGAGGACTCGTGTCTTCATGCGAACTCCTCAGTGGAATGGTGATGATGGCCTCACAGCCTCGACCGTTGCCCCCGGTAAGTTCCAGCGAAGACTCGTCCCCGTAGAGCTGTTTCAAGCGTGACTGGACGTTGGTGAGTCCGACGCCGAATCGCAGGCGCGATCCCGCTGCCGGACCCGGGCCATCATCGCGGACGCAGAGCCAAACTCTGCCGTTGTGGCGTTTGGCAACGATCTCTAGCCGGCCTGCGGCGGAATCGACGCTGAAGCCGTGCTTGATGGCATTCTCAACCAGTGGCTGAAGCGCCAGGCTGGGTACATAGACTGCGAGAAGGTCCGGTGGCACGTCCATGTGAACTTTCAAGCGATCATGAAAGCGTGTCTGTTCGATCTCCAGATACTTGCCGACGAACTCGAGCTCGCTCTGCAAGGTGATCTCGTTCTCGCGCCGTTCGAGGGCCATGCGCAGCAAGTCGCCGAGGCAGACGAGCAGATGGCTGGCAGCATCGACGTCTTCCTGCATCAGGATTCCAATGGTGTGAAGACTGTTGAACAAAAAGTGCGGATGTAACTGGCTCTTAAGGTTCTGAAGTTCGGCATGGGAGAGCTGCATCTCCAATTGCGCTGCTATCGTCTGGCGCTCCATAGCGGCCTGGTAAAAGTGGATCGACTGATACAATCCCATAACTAACCAATACGTAAGCATGCCAGTAAAGCTCATAGATAGAACACTGAGTGCGAACGGCGAGAGTAGGCGCATCGCGCCAGGATCAGTTATGCGAAAGACTAACCGCAGAAGTCCGCTGCTCAGTAAATATTCGGTGACAGCTGCCAGGGGAGCCATGATGAGCGACGTGATTGTGTGGATCGCTATGTGAGGTACAAACCTCGGCCCCGTCAACGGGAACCGTTTGGCCAGGCCAATCACAAGCGGTGTGTACGCCGCCCATACGTACCAATAGACAAGTTCGAGCGCACCCACGATCACCCAGCTGACGTGGGTACCCATTAACTTCACCAGCACGATCCTGCGCACGGCAAACAACAGTCCTACAATCGTCCACGCACACAGGATCAAAATCCATCTCGTCCGTCCCATATCTGGTGTGGCCTGCAGCAATGGGTGTGTCGGCCCTCCGGCACGGATTATAGCTGAACCTTCGAAGGAGACATCACTGAGGACAGGGCCGTCGAGAGCGCCAAGTTCTCTCGGCAAAGCAATTTCACCGGTCCACCGGTCCAGGTTTGCGAGCTGGCAATCGGGCAGTTGCTGGCAAACGCGCCAACCCCACGTCCATCGCAGCTGTAGAAGGGACTTTGTCCAGGTTGATTGGGGAGAAAGGTACGGAGCTCAAGACTCCACGTGCTGCCATCCCAATGTAACGAAGCGTTTGAAACAGAAGGTACAAAGTCTCTGGCCGCCAACCGCCCAAACGTTTGTGCTGGATACCGCTGCCACACTTTGCATTCCGGTTTTGCCCGGTGAACGGATCCGTGGCAACCGTATTTGACAGCCAACTCTGACCGCTTGTCTCATTTCGGACGCCGCATGTCACTTTTCCTGCAAACACTGGCTTTTCGCGGCATATCTTCGTGAGCCGGAGCATCGCCAAGAACACATGAATCTGGGGGGGCCGGCGGAGGCGCGCCGCCTGGCGCTGGGGAGTTAAAAAAGCGCCGCGTTGAGACCTGCATTCGTTCTTACGTACGACGAGGAGTGCAAATGAGCTTGTGGAAGGATGTCCAATTCTCGGTTAGGTCAATGCGGAAGTCGCCACGAATCGCTTTGACGGTGTTGGCAACCCTCACTCTGGGAATCGGTGCTAACACAGCGATCTTCAGCGTAGTTAACGCCACTCTCCTTAAACCGTTGCCCTTTCACAATCCCGGAGAACTGGTTGAGCTGAATGCGGACTTGCGAGGGCTTGGAGCGCATAACGTCGGCTTCTCGGTTCCCGAGCTCGAAGATCTTCGCGATCGCGCCGGTATTTTCACGGCGGTCTCCGTCGTCTGGCGGACCACTGCGAATCTTACGGGCGGAGATCGCCCGGATCGTCTTGATGCCTTGGGGGTAAGTCCGAACTACTTCAGCATTCTGGGAGCGCAGCCACAGTTAGGCCGCCTGTTTGATGCCAGAGACACCGCCGATGGATTTGCAGAGGCCGTGGTGATAAGTGACGGCCTCTGGAACAAGGAGTTTGGAGGTGATCCGTCCGTGCTCGGACGCAGTGTCAGGCTCGACAAGGACCTCTATGCCATCGTTGGCGTTCTTCCTCCGCAGTTTCACCATCCTTCGATCCCGGGCCTACACCCGGTCGATCTGTGGTTCACCGCGGGCTTTCGTGCGGAGCCCTTCCCGGCGCCGAAGCGCAGCCTGCGCTTTCTGCCCGGAATCATCGCCCGACTGAAACCAGGAATTACTCCGCAGCAGGCGCAGGCGCAGCTAGCAGCCTTCAGCGATTCCCTGCGACGCGAGTATGGCAGCGACTATCCGGCAACCGCCGGCTGGACTCTTTCGGTCACGCCGTTGACGGAAGTGGTCGCGGGCAGCGCGAGAGCTCTGCTGACATCTCTTCTGCTTGCAGTCGGGTTGATTCTTCTGATCGCCTGCGTCAATGTAGCGAATCTTCTCCTGGTCAATGCCACTGCACGGCAGCGTGAGATGGCTGTCCGGCTTGCTCTTGGCGCGACCCGAGGGCGAATCATCCGGCAACTGCTGACCGAATCGGTTTTGCTGAGCCTGATCTCGGCAGCCGCCGGGGTGGGTGCCGCGGCCATCGGCGTACGAGTCTTGGTCGGGGTGTTGCCGTCGCAGCTCCCGCGGCTGAACCCGATTAGCTTGGACGCCCGCGTGCTTGGATTTTCTCTCGCCATTGCGCTACTGACCACCTTGGTCTTTGGACTCATTCCAGCATGGCAGGCTTCACGCACGCATCCCGGCACGGCGGAGCTGCGGGAACGGGGCGGCTCCGCATCGCGGAACGCCGCCAGACTCGGCAAATCTTTGATTGGCGCTGAAGTGAGCCTCTCGCTGGTGCTGCTGGTCGCCGCTGGATTATTGCTAAAGACCTTCTGGAACCTGATGGAAGTCAATCCCGGCTTTAATTCGCACCATCTTCTTGCAGGAAGTTTCCGGCTTCCAGTCCCGAACGATCCAAAAGCAGATGAATACGCCGATATCGATCGACGTACGCACTTGGTTCGCGAATCAATTCGCCGCCTGCATGGCGTAGCCGCGGTCGAGAATGCCGCCATGTCGAGCGTTGTCCCACTCAATGGCCCGGTGATTCCGGGCGGATTTCGCGTTGAAGGCGTGTCCGACAAGGGAGACGCTCCCACTGCAGTCGAAGTATCTGTAACTCCAGAGTTCTTTTCGACCATGGGTACGCCACTGCTGCGCGGACGCATGTTTCAGGAAAGCGATGACGCGATGTCCCAACCAGTCGCGCTGGTCGATGAAGCAGCAGCGCGCCGTCTTTGGGGTGGCGTCGATCCGGTTGGGCGTAGAGTCCGCTCTTCCCGAGACGTTATTTTAAGCCGTTTGAAGCCCGTGCCTGCACCCTGGATGACCGTTGTGGGCGTTGTTGGCAACGCGAAGCTTTCCAGCCTCGATGAAATTGAGGTGCCGCACATCTACGAGAGTATGTACCAGAGTTCAAAAAGAGACTTTGGTGTACTGGTTCGAGCCATAGGAGACGAGGCGGCGTTGACGCGTACTGTGCGGCGTGAAATACAAACGGTCGACCCCGATCTGCCGGTCTCTGACATGACAGCGATGACCGATTTGATCAGCAACGGAGTGGGCGATCGCCGTTTTGCGGCGTGGCTGCTTGGAGCCTTCGCGCTGGTAGCGTTGCTCCTGACTTGTGTGGGTCTCTACGGGATTGCCTCCTATTCCGTGGTGCGGCGTGAAAAGGAGATCGGCATACGCTCGGCTCTGGGAGCCAGCCGCCAGCAGTTGGTCCTGATGATCCTACGCGATGGCATGGTTCCCGTTTTGGCGGGAATGGCATGTGGTTGCATCGCAGCGGTATTCACCGGGCGCATGCTCGCGGCCTTATTGTTCGGCGTCAACTCTGAAGACGGACTGGTCCTTACCTGTGCGGGAAGCACGCTCATCGTAATCGGAATGCTTGCGAACTACATTCCGGCGCGCGGCGCCGGACGCATCGACCCGATTACTGCGTTGCGCAACGAATGAACGGTTCGTATTAGATCATTGCGGCCAGGCAAGCGGCGGCCACGGCGATCGAAACGAGATTGCTTCGATCACGAGCAACTGGGCCACGGACGGTGGCGGGAGATGCCGCCGATCGCAAACGGGTAACTAAATAAGATTCTGTGATATTGACCGAGAGGAGCGTCTTCATGGGGGCATTACTTCAGGATGTTCGCTATGGTTTGCGCATGCTGGTCAACAAGCCCGGATTCACGATCGTGGCTGTCCTGACGCTGGCTCTGGGCGTGGGAGCCAACACGGCCATTTTCAGCATCGTGAATGCCGTGTTGCTGCGTTCTCTGCCCTACCCCGATCCCGATCGTTTGGTGCGGATCTACTTTAACGAGCCCGGCGTAGGATTGCGGGACGTTAGGTTTTCCAAGCCCGAAATGGATGACCTGCAGACGCGAGCGGGTGTATTTGAAGATGTGAGCCCGATCTTTGAGGGTAGCGAGAATTTGACCGGCACCAAACAGCCCGAGCGCGTCGAGGGGGTCAATACCAGTTTTAGCTACTTTTCCATGCTGGGTGTGACCCCGCAAATTGGACGGTTGTATGGTCCGCAGGACTTCGTGCCTGGTTTCGCTCCAGAGGCCGTGATCAGCGATGGCCTGTGGCGTCGTGCCTATGGCGCCGATCCGAATGTTCTGGGCCGTAGCATCCGGATCGATAATGATCCCCTTACAATTATTGGGGTTCTGCCCCGCGGATTTCGCCATCCTGGACCGACGACTTCCGGCGACGCGGAAGTATTTGGCGCCGGCGGATTCAGCGGAGATCCATTTCCCCCGCCAATACGAGGTAACCGGGTTTTCGTATCTGGAATCGGACGACTTAAGCCTGGCCTGACACTGGCGCAAGCTCAGGCGCGGCTCACTGCCATGGCCCAAGAGTTGCGGCACGACTTTCCCGTCGATTACCCGCCGCAGGCGCAATGGACAATCGAAATTCAACCATTGCAAGAAACTTTGGTAGGCAAGGTTCGGCCCATGCTGCTGGTGCTGCTGGGTGCGGTAATCCTGATTGTTTTCATCGTATCGTTGAACATTGCCAATCTCCTGTTGGCGCGCGCTTCGGGGCGACAACAAGAGATGGCGGTGCGCTTAGCGCTGGGGGCGAGCCGCGGCCGCATGGTGCGGCAGATGCTGACCGAGTCCATGCTGCTGTCGCTCATCGGAGGTGCCGCGGGAATCCTAACCGCAGTGGGTACTTTGGGTTTCATCCTGCGCTTTATGCCATCGAACGTTCCCCGGCTCAGCGAAGTACGAATCGACTGGGTGGTGCTGGCGTTCGCTCTGCTGATTTCCATTCTCACCGGCTTGGTGTTTGGACTTGCTCCAGCGCTTCATTCGGCAAAAGGCGCTCTCTCCTCGGCCATTCGTGAAGGCGGTCGAGGGTCCGGCTACAGCACAAAGACGGCCCGATTGCGGGATGTACTAATCGTCGCGGAACTGGCGTTCGCCGTCGTACTGATGGTGGGAGCCGGCTTGCTGCTGCGTACGCTGCGGGATCTGTTGCAGGAAAATCCAGGCTTTAATCCAACTCAAGTTGTCACAGCAAACATCCAGCTTCCGAATCCCAACGAACCCGAGGCGGATCCGTATCTCGATAATCTTCCCAGAGCCAACTTTGATCGTGAGTTGCTGCGGCGCATGAAGGCAATTCCGGGAGTGGAACTCGCCGCAATCACCTCAGCGCTACCGGCCACCAATACCAACCCCAACGCGGTCGGTGGCTTAGCGAATGAAGGCTTCGCGATTGAAGATAGACCGGTAGAGTCCTCGCAGGGGCTGCACGCCGAGAGAATTCGGATAAGCCCCGATTATTTTAAGGTGTTGCAGACGACGCTCCTACGCGGCCGCTCATTCACCGAGGGCGATGAAGACGGCAAACCGCTGGTGGCCATCATTGATGAAAGCACCGCTCACAAGTACTGGCCAATCCGCGATCCGCTGGGCCGCCGAGTGCGGTTCGGACGAGACCCTAGCAAGCCGTGGACGACCGTCGTGGGTATTGTTAAGGATATCAAGAGCGACGGTCTCGACATCAATGGCGTTCCCCACATCTATGTTTCGACCTATCAAGATTCCAGCAAGGAACTGAGCGTGGTGTTGCGAACGTCTCTACCCGCGACCCTGCTCGAACCAGAGATTCGGCATGAAATCCAGAGCATTGATCCCGGCTTGCCGGTATTTAATGTTTCTTCGATGAACGACATCCTTGATCGATCACTGGCTTCACGCCGTTTTTCTGCCGATCTGGTGGGCGGATTTGCTGGACTGGCGGTGCTTCTGGCCTCCATCGGAATTTATGGCTTGCTGGCCTACATGGTCAGCCAAAGATCGCGCGAGATCGGCATCCGGATGGCCCTGGGCGCGCGGCAAGGCGACATCCTGAGAATGTTCTTACGCAAGGGGGTCGCGCTTGCTGGCCTGGGCATCGTTGCCGGATTGGTTGTTTCTGCATCCACCGCGTCCATGATGGCAAGTTTGCTCTATGGGGTGCGCCCCCATGATCCGGCTGTGTTTCTGATCGTGCCGCTGCTTTTACTTGCGGTGGCCGCGCTGGCTAGCTATCTCCCAGCACGCCGCGCGACGAAAGTGAACCCGATCGTCGCCTTGCACGAGAGTTGAGGACATAGGCTTCGACTCTGAATATTGCGATTCAACATTAGCTACTCAAGGGGGGCGATGACCACGTTATTGCAGGATTTGCGGTACGGACCGCGGCTGCGGGCGCAAGCGAGGTACCGCTCGCCCGAGTATGCGTCGGCCCTCGAGGTTCGAGACGAAGCACTCCGTCGCAATCTGATTCTTGCCGAAGGCGATATACCCCAAGTCCGACATAACAACGGCAAAGCACTCTCTTTGAAAATGCAGGCTGAAATCCAAACTAAAGTGAGGACAAAATGAAGAGAACTTTCGTGATCCCTGCCTTGCTGTTACTCGCCGCGTCAGCGATTGCACAAACAACGAGCGCGCAATCAAAGAACCCGGTAAGTACCGCCCTGAGAGACATTCTGCCCGGCCGGCAGAAAAACACCGTCGCAGCCGTCGAAGCGATGCCCGCCGAAAAATTCAGTTACAAGCCCAGCGCCGACCAGATGACCTTCGGCCGTCTGGTTGTCCACATGGCCGAAACGAATAATCTGCTGTGCGGCAAGGCGGCCGCCGTCCCCGCTCCCAAGGTGGAGGAGGCGAAAGACACGGACTCGAAAGACAAGCTCATCGTCGCGCTCAAGGCCTCCTTCGATTTCTGTTCCGAGGCGCTGGCGAATATGGACGATTCGAAACTAGCAGAGACCACGGAAGGATTCGGCGGAAAACAAGTTACGCGAGCCTGGATCAGCCTGGTCCTGGCCGGTGCTTGGGCCGACCACTACGCCGAAACCGCAATGTATCTGCGCCTGAACGGTGTGTTGCCGCCGACCGCCAAGAAGTAAGAGCGGGAATCAGGTGTGCTCAGATTGTGTGAGGAAGGTGCACACAAAACGAGAGGTTGGAGAAGAAATGAATTCAGTAAGTGTCTTGCAATCAGAGAAAAAGTTGGTGGACCTGACCGGGATCGAACCGGTGACCCCCTGCTTGCAAAGCCGGACAATCGTCTCCAAGAGCTCGTTCCGTTTTCTTTAACTACTAACGTTTACAACAAATCGCGAGCTCTGCTTTTCGCTCAAAGCTAACTCAAGTCTGTTGAAAACGATGCATTCTTGCACAGTTCGTACACAGGACGATTTCTGCGACAACGTGCACAGTCAACCCCTTCGGTGAGACGACGCCGTGCACCGTCTCCTATTGGATTGAGTGCGAACCGAAAATGAGGATAAGAGAGTGAGCGCACGACAGGCTACTCGGAAACCATTTCGATCCAGCAGTCCGCTTCGAGGCGATCGATGTCATTCACCGCTGACCGCGCAGTCTGATCTCCTCGAACCCCGTTTCTAGCTCACTGCGTTCACTAGGCCGATTGCGCGACTATACGTCCAAGTGACCGCCGCGAAGCGGGGCGAGGCCTCCTTAACAATCCGTTCATGTTTTGCGGGGTGTCCTCGACGGGATAGCGCATATTGTTTGTATCCTTCCACCTGTGATAATTATTGCATTTGCGAGGCTTACAAAAAGGAGGGATTATGAAGCTCACAGGGAAGAAGGCTCTCATTACCGGCGGCAACAGTGGCATCGGACTAGCCACAGCCCGACTTTTCGTCGCGGAGGGCGCGCAGGTCGCCATTACCGGCCGCGACCAGAAGACGCTCGATGAAGCAATCGGGGAACTTGGGTCGAGCGCGCGTGGCTACCGGGCTGACGTCACCATTGCGGACGATCGCAAGCGGCTCTTCGCAGCCCTCGCCAACGATTTCGGGAAGCTCGACATTGTCTTCGCCAATGCCGGCATCTCCGGCCGGACTCCTACGGGCTCGACCGACGAGGCCATTTTTGAGAACGTGATCCACGTCAACCTTAGTTCCGCTTTCTTTACGGTGAATTCATCGGTACCTCTGCTGAACGACAACGCCAGCATCATCTTTACTGGATCGGTGCTTAACTACCTCGGCCAACCTGGCGTCGCCGCATATGCAGCCACCAAGGGTGGTCTCGTCTCGATGGCGCGTTCCATCGCCGCCGACCTTGCACCGCGCAACATTCGCGTGAACGTCGTCGCACCAGGCGCGATCAAGACTCCCATTTGGAAGCGCGGGCCCCGCGCCTCTGCTACCGCGGAAGACTCCGCTAAGTTGGAGAAGTTCTACTCTTCCGCGGTTCCGCAAGGCCGTTGGGGCGAGCCGGAAGAAGTTGCCAAAGCCGTGCTCTTCCTCGCGTCGGACGATTCCTCGTACGTCAACGCGGTCGAGCTGATGGTGGATGGCGGAGCCACGGGTGCCCCGTTTGGAGCTCCCATGATTCAGGAGGCATTTACGCCGCCCGGATTGGCAAAGGCTCACGCGGAAGGATGATCGCTCCATCGGCCCCGCATCCAACCGATCCACCTTTTGGCATCGCGTCTAACCCTATAGGAGATGATTCGCCATGTCGCATCATTTCGACACGCCCACTGCAAAAGAAGACCCCCGCATCAACATCTGCGACTTCTACTTATTTCGCGGCCGACCGGGCACAACGGTCATGGCTTTGACTGTGAATCCGAACGCCGGCGTCGGCGCGCCAGACACCTTCCGCGACGAAGGTCTCTACGCCTTTCGCTTCGATACGGATCGCGATCTTCGCGAAGACGTCACCTTCAAGGTGCAGTTCGGCGCGCCCGCCCACGCCGATGGCGGCGAGCACCGGCACGTTCAGACCTTCGCGGTCCGGCGCGCCACCGGACCAGATTCTCTGCATGGTGCTGCGGGCGAACTGATCATTTCCGGGGATACGGGACGCGTCGTGAGAGCGGATTCTGGCTGCCTGGCGTACGCAGGCCTCGCGCCCGATCTGTTCGCCACCAACGGCGTGGGCTTCGGTGCCTTCAGAAAAGCTCTGTGGTCTGAAAACCGGTTCGCGCCGGAGTCGTTCCAGAATGGCCAGAGCTTCTTCGCCGGCAACAATGTCAGCGCCATCGTCCTCGAGGTCCCCAGCAACCTGATCGGCCAAGGTGTCGTGCACGCCTGGGCCACCGCATCGCTTTTCGGGCACGCGCCGGAGGTGCAGGTGTCCCGTTGGGGCCTGCCGATGATCACCCACATCCTGCTCTCCGATCCTTCGCTGCACGACGCATCGGAAAACTACAACCGCGCGGTCCCGGCGGACGAAGTGGCGTTGTTCTCCAAACCGATGCGCGACTTCGTGGAAAAAGTCACCGCGCTCGCTCACTCAGCGGCCGACCCATCCGCCTACGCTACGCAACTCCTCGCGCGCCTCTGCCCATCGGTCCTGCCGTATGAACTGGAGACGCCCGCCTCATTTAGCTTTGCCGCCTTCAACGGCCGCGGCCTCTGTGACGACGTGATGGACGTGATTCTCACGCTGGTCACGAACACGGCCCTCGGTGATGGGGTGGCGCCCGATATGCGGATGATGCGCCCCGATTTTCCCTATTTCGGCGAGCCGCACCCTACTGCGGCGAGTTCCGCGAAGCAGTGAGGCCGAAGGAGTGAGCGCACGGACGACACGGCGCCGACCCGCGATTGTATGAATTTGCTCGCCGGCAGCGCGGAGCGAATCTCCGTCGTCTCCGTCAAGCGCGCTGCCCTGTCAACCGCGATCATCACGCTAAATGGACTAAGTGCCTGATTAACGCAGCGCAAATCCGGTAACGCGACTGCCCAGTTGGCGACACCTTGCTCGCGAAGCAAACGGAGAGACACGATGTGGTTGATTCTTCTTTACCTATGTCAGCTGGCACGGTTTTTGGGGGTGTTTGAGGCTTATTGTTCCGGTTCTGTTCTCAAATTGTCCGACTCACCCCTCGGATGAAACCGTTTTCGAAAGTGACTCGACGAGTGCGGCCGGAGCGAACTCTGCTTTCAGCTTCATCGTTGCTTCGTAGCTTGGAATTGCCTGGTTGAAGTAAGCTTAGCGAAACGCAGCTGGAACACATGAGACCGGATGGACGCTTCTCCCAACGCGGGGCGTTCATGAGTAAACTGATCCTGCCGGAGACAAGCTTTTGGACGTCGAGACGGTTCGAACGAGTCGCTAATGAACAAATCATCGCCATCTGCCTCGCAGGCTGTTATGAACGGACAGCTAGCAAAGAGCGCCGGCGCGGCGCTTTCTGCTGAGCCGCTGCTCAACATTCTGGAACTGATTTTCTCCGGTGCGCCACTTCAGGACGTGCTGGCGTCGATTGCACGCCTCGTCGAATCGCAAGTCGAAGGGATTCTGTGCACCATCTGGTTGCCTGACGAGGACGGCAAGCACGTTCGGTGCGCGGCGGCGCCGAGCATTCCGAATTTTCGCGACCAGGTTGGAGTGATGGCGATCGGGCCGAAGGGCGCGTCGTGCGGCACGGCGATTTACCGAAAGCAGCCGGTCTTCGTGGACGACATTCTGACGGATCCCATTTGGGACGATTACCGGCACATGGTGATTCCGTTCGGGATTCGCGCGGTGTGGTCGCGTCCACTGTTTGGGCGCGACGGCAAGGCGCTCGGCACTTTTGCAATGCACTATCGCGAAGTTAAGAGCCCGCAGCCGATCGACGTTCAGCTGATCGAGAACGCAAGCCACATCACTGGAATCGCAATCGAGCGGCACCTGAACGAAGAAAAGCTGCGCCACGAGCGCGACCGGCTGAGCTTGCTGCTGGAAATCACGAACAGCATGAGTTCCAAGCTGGACCTTTCGCACTTGGTTCAGGCGCTGTCGACCAATCTGCTGAGCGTGACTCGGTGCGATTTCTGTGCGCTGCTTCTTCCTGCGTCGAACGATGAACTTCGCGCAACGATCCTTTACAACCCGCAGAGTCGTGGATTCTTGACGGACGAAACGCTGGTGCCGGTGGAAGGAACAACGTGCGGTAGGACCTTCCGCACGGGACGCAACGAACGCATCGACCGGTTCGAAGATCTTCGCGACGATCCCGAGACCTTCGCCAGCTCCGCCGGACACCCGTTCTACGAGCGGATGAAGGCCGAGGGACTGATGTCCGGCTGCGACTTGGCGCTCGTGGGGCGCGCGGGAATCGTGGGTGTGCTCGCGGCGCTGAGCCGGACCGAGAAGGCGTTTGACGATGACGATTTTGCTTTTCTCGAACAAGTGGCGCGGCAGGTGGCGATCGCGGTTGAGAACGCGTTGCATTACGAGAGAGCCACGCAGGACCGTGACAACGAGGCGAAGCAAAGACTGTATCTCGAGCAGGAGATTCGTTCGGAGTTTGGATCAATCGTCGGTGAGAGCGCAGCGCTGAAGGAAACGTTGACTCTCGCATCGGTGGTGGCGCCAACCGATTCGACCGTGCTGATTCAGGGCGAAACGGGAACCGGCAAGGAGTTGATCGCGAGGGCGATTCACGAATCGAGCAGACGGAGGGACCGCGCGTTTGTGAAGCTGAATTGCGCCGCGATACCGCTGGGGCTTCTCGAGAGCGAGTTATTTGGGCACGAAAAGGGAGCGTTCACGGGAGCGATTGCTCAAAAAGCGGGACGCTTCGAACTGGCGGACAAAGGCACACTGTTTCTCGACGAAGTGGGAGACATTCCGCTGGAGCTGCAGGCAAAGCTTCTTCGCGTTCTGCAGGAGCACGAATTCGAACGACTGGGCAGCAACCGAACACACAAGGTCGATGTGCGGCTCATCGCGGCGACGCACCGGAATTTGGCGTCGATGGTGAAGCAGGGAACGTTTCGCGAGGACCTTTATTACCGGCTGAAGGTATTCCCGGTAAATCTGCCTGCGCTACGGCAGCGAGCGGCTGACATTCCGACATTGGTGCGGCATTTTGCGGCGCTCTACGCGCGGCGGATGAACAAGACGATCGAGGAAATCCCGGCAGAAACGCTGGAGGCGCTGGTGCGCTACCGGTGGCCCGGGAACGTCCGCGAGCTCCAGAATCTCATCGAGCGCGCGGTAATTCTATCGCCGCACTCGGTGCTCCGTGTGCCGATTTCGGAGCTGGAGTCTTACTCACCGCACCGGACGGTTGAGCCGCCGCTAACGGACCTTGCGCAGATGGAGCGCGACCAGATCGTTCTCGCACTCGAAGCAAGCAACTGGGTGATCGGCGGCAGGAACGGTGCCGCGGAGCGGCTGGGGACGAAACGGACGTCGCTCGTTTACAGAATTAAGAAGCTGGGCATCCAGCGCAATCCGTCAGAGTAATTCGACTTTTTCACGGCGTTGCATCGTTCCCACCAGTTCGGGTAAATCTGAGATACGTCGTGACGAAAATCCGACGGTGACGAATTTTCGTCGCGGGTTCGTCAGTCTTCCAAAGATAAGCGTTCTTCCTGCTTAGTCGCCATCTCCTTTTTTTCAATTGACTTAAACAAGGCCGCGCCACCACCGAGGAAGTTGTGGCTTTTGGTGTGTTGGATGCACTGCAGCCAGAGATTTCGAAACCCAGGAGCGAATATGACGAAAACCAACGCAACGAACGGGCAAGGCTGCTGCACACCGACGACAATACACAACGTCGACGCCGACGGCGTGAATGTTTTCTACCGGGCTGCGGGCGATACGTCCGCGCCCGTGGTGCTGTTGCTACACGGGTTTCCCGCGTCGTCGTTCATGTTCCGTGAATTGATCCCCAGACTCGCGGACGACTACCGCGTGGTCGCGCCGGATTTGCCGGGCTTTGGATTTACAAGAGTTCCTGCAGAGCGAAACTACGTCTACACGTTCGACGCCCTGGCCAAGACAATCGACGCGTTCACCGACGCTCTGAAGCTCAAGCGGTACGCGATTTACGTGTTTGACTATGGCGCGCCGACCGGATTTCGTTTGGCGACTGCGCATCCGGAGCGGATCGCAGCGATCGTTTCGCAGAACGGCAACGCATATGAGGAAGGGCTTGGCGACGCGTGGGGGCCGATCCGCAAATATTGGGCCGAGCCGACCGCTCAGAACCGCGAAACGATCCGAAAGGCGATTCTGAATCTGGAAGGAACGCGCTGGCAGTACACGCACGGCGTGGCGAATCCGGACAGCGTGCCGCCTGAGTCGTACACGTTGGATGCGGCGCTGCTCGAACGTCCGGGCAACAAAGACATTCAGCTGGATCTGTTCCTGAATTACGCGTCGAACGTGAAGCTCTATCCGAAATTTCAGGAGTATTTTCGACGCTCGAACCCGCCGCTGCTTGCGATCTGGGGGAAGAACGATCCGTTTTTCATTCCGGCCGGGGCGGAGGCGTTTCGCAAGGACATTCCGAAAGCGCAGGTTCAATTTCTCGACACGGGACATTTCGCACTGGAAACGCACGTAATCGAGATCGCCGCCGCGATGAAGGAGTTCCTCGACAACGCGCTGAAGGCTGACCGGGCGGGTGCCGCGCGATGACGAGCGCGTAGCCAAAAGCAGTTGTTGGTCGAGAGAGTAACCATTCGAACGAGGAAAAACCGATGGAACGTCGGAAGTTTCTGGGAACACTCACAGCGGCATCGCTAGGTGTCGCGTTGGGAGGCAAGCTCGCGCGAGCGAAAAACGCGCAAGCCAGCGCGAGTCCGACAGCGCAGGCAGTAAAAGGCAGTGGGTTTCCTGAGAACTCTACAATCGTGCTGGTACATGCGGCGTGGGCCGACGGATCGTGCTGGAGCAACGTGATTCTGCCTCTCGAGGGGCAGGGGCTGAAAGTGGTGTGCGCGCCGATCCCGCTGACGTCACTCAGCAACGACGCAACGGCATTGAGCTGGGCTTTAGAACGGACTGCTGGTCCTATTGTGCTGGTGGGACATGCTTACTCCGGTGCGGTGATCGCCGCGGTGAAGGAGGAGCGAGTGAAATCGCTCGTTTATGTGACGGCACTCGCGCCGGATGAAGGCGAGACGGTTGCGAAGGTGTTCTATCGGGATACGCCGAGTCCTCAACAGCCAAAGATGGTTCCCGATGCACACGGCTACGTGTGGATGCCAGACGACGCATTTCGCGAGGCGCTCGCGCAGAAGGCGTCGGCGGATCAAGCCAAGATAGCGGCTGCCGTGCAGCGTCCGATTTCCGTTCAGTGCATTCAGGAGCCCGCGCCCGCGCCGCTGTGGAGATCAAAGCCTTCGTGGTATCTGGTCGCGGAAGCCGACCTGATGATCAACCCGAAGACGCAGCGTTTCATGGCGGACCGGATGCACGCGACGGTTCGGCCGCATCCTGTGGATCACACGCCCATGTATGCATCACCGGCCGTGGTGGTTGAGGTGATTCTGGAAGCTGCGCGCAAGACACTTTCGCAATAGGGACGGACTCCATGGACGTAAAGTCTGTCGCCGTCGTAACCGGTGCGAGCCAGGGAATCGGGAAGGCCACGGCGCTGAGGCTGGCGCGCGACTTCGCTGCCGTCCTGCTGCTGGCACGAGACCAAGAGAACCTGGAGGCGGCAGCGAAACAGGTGCGCTCAGTCGGGGCGGAAACGGAAATCCTCGCTGCGGATCTTCGCCAGCCGGAAGCAGCGGAAACAGCGGTGAAGACAGGTCTTCGATCGCTTCGGAAGAATCGACGCGCTGCTCAACATCGCCGGCGCCGTGCCGCAGATCGATCTTTTCGAGATGACCGATGCGCAGTGGAACGACGGCGCGGCGCTGAAGCTGCACGGTGCGCGGCGATTAACGATGCGGGCCAGGGATGCGTTGAAAAAGACGAACGGATCGGTCGTATTCATGTCCGGAATCGCGGCATTTGATCCCAAACCGGCGTTCGTGGCGGTGGCTGTGATTAACGCGGCCATCAATGCGCTCGCGAAGTCGTTCGCGGACCAGGGAGTCAAGGACGGAGTGTAGGTAAATAGCGTCTCGCCGGATGCGGTGATGACCGGAAGACGCCGCGCGTTCTTCGAAAAATGGGCGCCTGCGCACAACATGACTGTGGAAGAGGCCACGGCGCGATTCCCGCAACAAGCCGGCATAACGCGATTCGGAAAGCCGGAAGAAATCGCTGACCTCATGGCGTATCTGGTCTCACCGGCCGCGAAATGGATGACGGGCGCAGCGGTCCGAATGGACGGTGGAGAGACAAAGGGCGTGTGAGCGGGCCGGTGTGGGGGAGGAGGGGCCAACGGATGCGGGCAATTTGGAACGAATGAACGCCGACCGGCCCGGCGTTGACTTGAGCGCCTTTTTCCCAGCGAAGTTTGCGAAAAAAGAGGAGGACGCTGTGGAACGTCGTGAGTTTTTGAATGCGATTTCATCGGCATCGTTCGCGGCGACGCTGGGCTGCTCGCTCGCGGATTTCGCGCGAGCACAGGATTCCGCACCAGCAGGCGGCAAAGCGAGCGACACAGGATCGTTCGAGGGTTCGCAAGTTGCGGTCGCGGGCAACACGATTTACGTCCGGCGATACGGAAAAGGGCCGGCGATTTTAATGGTTCACGGCTTCCCGCGAACGAGCTTGATGTGGCGGCATCTTGCTCCGCAGCTTGCGGAAAATCACACGGTGATTTGCGCGGACCTTCGTGCGTACGGCCGCAGCGGAACGCCGGCGTCTACAGACGATCACATTCCGTACTCGAAGCGCGTGATGGCGAAAGAACTGGTGGAGGTGATGACGAGGCTCGGCTTCCCGACTTTTGCGCTCATCGGCCACGATCGCGGAGGACGCGTTTCTTATCGCATGGCGCTCGATCACCCAAAGAGCGTTGAACGCCTCGCCGTCTTCGACGTGATTCCGATATACGAAGCGTGGAGCCGGACCGATGCGCGATTCGCTCAAACCTACTGGCCGTGGATCCTCTTGAGCCAGAAGCAGTCGTTGCCGGAAAGTTATTTGCTCGGCGCGCCCGATGCTGTTTATCACAACCCTTTCGGGCAAGGCTCGTTCGGGGCGGAAATTCTCGAAGAGTACGTTTCGAATTACCGAGATCCGGAGCGCGTGCACGGAATCTGCGAAGAATATCGAGCCGCTGCGACGATCGACGTGGAGCACGACCGTGTGGACAAAGACGCGTCGCGAAAAATCGAATGCCCCATGCTGCACCTGTGGGCTCAAGACGGTCCGCTCGATACGTTTTACGCGAAAGAGGGTGGGCCGTTGGGAATCTGGCGCGAGTGGGCTCCGCGCGCTCACGGTCAAGCAATGAAGGGCGGGCACTTCTTCCCGGAAGAAAACCCGAACGACACGGCGGCGCTTATCAAACAGTTTCTCACTGCATAGGCGGCCCTCGCGAACGGGATTGTTCGGCTGGGTGTGTTCCTGGAGCTCGAAAGCAAGGAGACAGAGAGATGAAGACGCGGACGAAAATTGCGATTGCAGTGGTCGCGGTGTTGGTCGTCGGATTGTGGTACTGGTTTCGGCCGGACCGGCTTTTTAGCAATGTACGAGTGGACGAAGCGATGCCTGCGGCAGGAGGCGCCGCGGCAGTCGCCCAGCCGCTCGAGTCAGGAACGTTCTACACGATTCTGCATCCGACCTCGGGCACGGCGACGATCTACAAGATGGCGGACGGAACGCACATGCTGCGGTTCACGAATTTCGACACGTCAAACGGGCCGGATGTACACGTTTACATGGTCGCTGCGGACGATGCGAAGGATGCGGCGACCGTCGAGCGCGCAGGATTCGTCGACTTGGGCGTGATCAAAGGAAACGTCGGCGACCAAAACTACATACTTCCGAGTGATTTGGACGTCGCGAAATATCGCGCGGTGTCCATTTGGTGCAAACGATTCAGCGTGAATTTCGGCGCTGCGGCACTGAAGCCAGCCCAAGTGTCGGGGCTAGAATAGGAAACAGGGCTGGGCCGGGAAGCTTGATAAATCGCGACCGGTAACCTCCCGTTCGTTATCGACTGGGCTGTAGTATGCTCCAGCCTCACGAACGAAATTGGATAGGCGGCAAAAAGGTTCTACTGCGCTCCCGTACGGGCAAAGTACATGAACCGAAATTCTAGAAGAGTCATGCTCGGAATTTTGGCCGGCGGCATCGCCAGCGCTGTGCTCCTTTACACGATCTCTCCCCCTTTTGCCGGAGCGCTGCTGGCGATCATCGTCGGTGCGGCCTATTCCGCGAGCGTGTCGAACACTCGCGGCGCCTATGTCGACAACATGATGACCGCCGCGGCACTGGGCGTGCCGCTCTGGGCCTTGATCAGCGTCGTTGCGATACCGCTGATCGCCCACAGCGCCCCGGATTGGAGTGCGGAGCAAATGCGTACGCACTTTCCAGCTCTTGTGGGCTGGGTTCTCTATGGCGCGTTCCTCGGTTTGCTCACGCAAGGATTCAAGGATCTCGCCGACCGGATCTTCGGACCCGAACCTGAGCGCGCGAATAGCTCGCCGAAGGAGGTGAAGCGCATCGTGATCATCGGCGGAGGATTTGCGGGTATGAAGACTGCCGAAAGCCTCGAGCATCAGTTCTTGCGCGACCGCTCTGTGAGCATCACCCTCATCAGCGAAACGAACGCCCTTCTGTTTACACCAATGCTGGCGGAAGTTGCCGGCAGCAGCCTGGAGCCGAGTCATATCAGTACGCCACTGCGTTCCAGTCTCCCGCGCACGAACTTCGTTCGCGCGACCGTTGAGAGCGTGGACCTGGAAAAGCAGAGAGTAAAATTGACAGCGACTCCAAGCTCCAGCGAAGGCGCGCCCCGCGAAATTCCTTACGATCAACTCGTGCTCGCGCTTGGCGCTGTCTCGAATTACCTGGGCATGGCGGACGTCCAGAAACACGCGCTCGACTTCAAGAGCCTGTTGGATGCGATCCGAGTCCGCAATCGCGTGATTGAAATGTTCGAGCGGGCAGATAGCGAGGCGAACTCCGAGGTGAGGGGTCGACTGCTGACATTTGTGATCGCCGGAGGAGGCTTCGCTGGCGTCGAGCTGGCTGGGGCACTCAACGATTTCGGCCGTGGGATTCTGGCCGATTATCCGAACCTGCGCCCCGAGGATTTCAAAGTCATACTGGTGCACTCAAGAGATCACATTCTTCCGGAGCTTAGCGAATCGCTCGGGCGGTATGCGCAGGGGAAAATGGCCGCTCGCGGCGTGATCTTCCGCCTCAACGCACGCCTCACGAATTTCCAGCCCGGCCTCGTAGTGTTGAGCGACGGAGAAATCCCGGCGGAAACGCTGGTCTGGACAGCCGGCACTTCTCCGAATCCTCTCCTGCGCAATCTACCCGTTCAACGGGACAAGCGTGGCGCCGTGATCGTGGAGACCACACTTGCGATCAAGGATCATCCAGGCGTCTGGGCATTGGGCGATTGCGCAGCGGTGGTGGACGGTGTCACTGGCAAGGCTTGCCCGCCAACCGCGCAATTTGCAATTCGCGAAGCTCCCGTACTAGCAAAGAACATCCGCGCGTCTCTCGAAGGGGCGCCCTTACAGGCATTCCATTTCAATTCTCTTGGCGCCCTCTGCGTCGTCGGCCACCAGACTGCTTGTGCTGAGTTGTCGATGCCCTTCGCGCGCACGAAGTCCATGCGCTTTTCGGGCTTGCTGGCGTGGGCTATGTGGCGGGGAATCTATCTCTCAAAGCTGCCAGGGTCGGAACGTAAGATTCGCGTCCTGATGGACTGGACGGTCGAGCTTTTCTTTCCGCGCGACATCGTTCAGACCATCGATCTGAAATAGAGTCTGCACCATGAGCAAAGATTCGAAGGCAATCGCACCTGAAATTGCCGTAGTGGCGAAACGTTCCGCGCTTTGGATGGACGCCCTGCTGGGCCTGCTCGCCGGTTTTGTCGGTGGCTTGCTCTGCAAAGCCGCGCTCGGGTCGTGGACGACGCGCCATTTTGTCCTCGCGTCCCTATGCGGGCTGGTCTTCGGCCTTTTCTTTTCGAAAAGAGCTACGAGTCCCGGGGCCGGTCTCATCTGGAGTCTTGGTTTTGCATTTTTTCTGTGGCTCGCGGTTCCCGCAGGTCTCGGCCATCTGCTTTCCGGTAGTCGCCACGTCGAAAGCATGTTCGGAGATGCGCAGGAACACTTTCCGGAGTTGGTGGCTTACCTGGTCTGTCTTGGAATGCCGGTGGGACTAGTTCTAGGCATTTCTGGCGCCATCCGCGGCAAGACGAATCAGTCGGCGTTTAGTTGGGGGCGAGCCATTGTTGTTGGCGGCTTCTCAGGTCTGCTCGGCGGAATGATATTCGGGCGATGGATGTCTTCGGGAGATTTCTTCCCATTGCTCGGCGGATTGGGAGTGATTCATTCACACGACACGACGGTCGCACTGCATTTCGGGATTGCCATCCTGATCGGCGCAACGTACGGACTGCTCTTTCAGCGGGACGTTCGCGGATTCGGCTCGTCGATGGGTTGGGGCCTGGGCTACGGAATTTTCTGGTGGTTTTTTGGCCCGCTCACGATGCTGCCGTTGGTCAATGGAACAGGTCTCGATTGGTCCTCGGAGCGAGGCACCGCGCTTTTTGGCTCCCTGGTTGGCCACATTCTCTATGGGCTGATCGTGGGACTGGCCTATGCCACTGTGGATCGGCTTTGGGTGCGCTTGTTTATCCAATCGGATCCTCTGAATCGTGAACCTGAAGGCCCCGGCCTGCGTCTTTTTCGATCTCTGCGCTGGGGGGCTTTCGCAGGCTTAGTGGGAGGCCTCGTGGCGAGCCCAATCCTCTTCGCGACCGGTGTTCTCTCATCAGTGGTAGGCCTCGACACGCACCTTTCTGGGTTTAACGGCTTCTTGATTAATGTGCTCGTGAGTTCTTTGATCGGAATGACGTACGGCCTGCTGTTTCGACACGAAGCTCCCAATTTGGGGCTTGGAGTTATGTGGGGATGGCTCTTCGGACTGATCTGGTGGTACGTCGGACCGATGACCCTCCTGCCGCTGCTTCTGACTGGCGAGTGCGATTGGAGAGCCAGCGCAGCATCGGCGCTGCTGCCGTCTCTGACCGGCCACTTACTTTTTGGCGCGACCACGGCTCTAGTCTTTCTCTCGCTCG
The DNA here is from genome assembly GCA_963744235.1 of uncultured Acidobacteriota bacterium. GTDB lineage: Bacteria > Acidobacteriota > Terriglobia > Acidiferrales > UBA7541 > Palsa-295. Next base: position 22,067 of record CAVUSU010000003.1, read on the forward strand.
AACGACGCTATGTGCGCTCCCTCTTCTTCGATCCCCGCGCCGCCAGTCGCGAATCGCGCCGCATCCGCCCCGTGGGAACGCCCGCACCCGCCTTGTGGTTCTTTGCGCTTGGGCTCGGAGTCTTATTGCCGATACTATTGGGCTGATGCCCATGAATCGCCGCCGATGAAGCGCCTGCTCACCAGGCAGGTGCTCTTCGTCGGGACAACGGTTCCGGGACGCTTTTCGGCCGACCGCTACACGGCATACCCCCTGCTCCAGTATCAGGTGGCAGTCACATCTGGAGGAGGCGCGTCCTGCTGACACGCATCGATCCGTAGAGATAGCAGAAAATCACAACAGCAATTCTCGCAAGCCGATGTTCTTGAAACCCAATGACTTGCACTAAACAGCGGCTTCAGCATCGATTCGCCGAGTCCGAATGGACTCAAGCAATTCCTCGACGGATGATCGGGATTCGGCGACACTCAAAGCGTGGAAAGCGCGTTGTTGCTCCAAATTGCTCCGAGCAAATTCATTCAAAATCGGAGGTCGCGATCGAAACCTAAGTTGCAGAAAGGAGAGAAGTAAAGGTTTGGTGGACGTGACCGGGATCGAACCGGTGACCCCCTGCTTGCAAAGCTAGGGTAATTTCAATCTAAGTCGTCGCTTTGGTTGCGCTTACCACCGTCGCGCTCCTGTGAAACGCTGCTGCGCACTTTACCTCCACATTTTGCGATTCCGCAAAGTGTGCATCATGAAACTGTCTCACTCTGGGGGTTCACTCCACGAAGGTAGGTTATTGGGGCTGAGATGAATCCGCTAAGCTCCGAGTCGCGGCATAGGGTCTACGCGACCCATTTCATTCTCAGTTTCTTGCGTTTTTTCGCGCAGTCGACAAGGTAAAGGTCAATTAGCTTCTGGTAAGGAAGTCCTGTCTCATCCGCCAGCCCCTTGAAATAGTCCACGACTTCCGGGCTTAAGTTGATTCCCACGGCTTGCTTCTTACCCGTGTAAGGATTCTTGAGTTCTTTCATCTTGGAAAAATCATATTCCTTCTTCATAGAACGTAAACTCCTTCTTGGTTGCTTTCCGCGCGGAAATTATCCGAATCACTGAATCGGATTTCTTATAGCAGTGAACGACGACCAGAGGTCTTCCCGTGGAACTCATTCCGATGAGGATAAACCGATCCTCGTCGTCTGAGTGTTCTGGATCATCGAAGAGGCGCGAATTCGGGTCGTGGAAGGCGCTCTGAGCTTCTTCAAACCAGACTCCATGCTTGCTCCGATTGCTCCTATTTTTCTGCTCATCCCACTCGAACCGGAGCATTTCTAGATATTATCTAGATCCAATGTAGATTGCAAGCGTGGGACCACAAGGGCCTCTCCGCCAGGCCTCGGAAGTTTGGTGGACGTGACCGGGATCGAACCGGTGACCCCCTGCTTGCAAAGCTAGGGTAATTTCAATCTAAGTCGTCGCTTTGGTTGCGCTTATCACCCTCGGGCATACTTAGATTGCTCCAACGTTGCTCCAAACCACAACAAGCAGTTCACCTAGGCTTCACCGCTCTCGCTCGTACTCGGTAGATTCAAATAACAAACGGCAGGCGCACCGCGCTCTTTTGGCGACGGAACTCCTGCTTTGCAAGCGCGTTCGGACGCTCTAAGAACTCCTTCCTTTGCTTTCCCTTTTCAATGTTTTTAACAATTTAGGGGCATCTGCTTCTCGCTCGAAGTAAGCCCCGAGGCAGCAATTACATGGGGTTTTGGTACAGTTCTGGTACAGCTGATATCTGCCAATCTAAACTTGCTCGTTGCGGTGGCCTGCAACCATCCGAATTTGTTGGTCTTGCCGTTCAGCTTTGAACTGATTCGGCTCGCGGCGTGAACCGGCCCGTAATCGCTTTCTCTTCATGGATTCATCGCTAAAGAATCTCGCGAAGTTGATATGTTCAGTCGATATCTATTTCTTCGAGCACGGGAGTGGAAACGAATTTCTTTGAGGCGGAAATTCGTCGCGCCTCGGTCAGGCAATAACTTGCTTTGATTGCGAGCTCTCGCTGAATCTTTCTCCACCGAAGCGTACCCGGTATTGCTTTGGTGTAAGTGTGGTTTGCTGAATGAATGCTCTCCGCAGGGCCTGTTCATCGTGAAATCCTGTCAGGTGTGCCACTTTCTTGAGTGGCATGCCCCCGCTTTCAAGGTATTGCATGGCGGCTTGTACTCGAAGTGATTGCACCCAACGAGCCGGGGTTGAGTTGAACTGAGATTTGAATTGACGTGCGAATGTGCGCGGGCTCATTGCCGCGGCGTTCGCGAGCGTTTGCACATTGAGATTGCCAGTAAGGTGCGATCTGACCCACACGGGCAAGTCACGCATGCGCTCGTCAGTAATGTCCGCTTGCTGCGCCAAGAGAGTGCTGTATTGAGCCTGACCTCCGGGGCGTTTCAGAAATAAAACCAATTCTCGCGCTACTGCGGCAGCTACCGCTCTCCCAAGATCCTCCTCGACAAGCGCGAGAGCCAGATCGATGCCTGCAGTAACTCCGGCGGTGGTGTAAAACTTGCCGTCTTTTATAAAGATTGGATCGCGCTCTACTTTGAGCCGTTTGTAGCGGCTAATGAGAAGGTCACAATATCGCCAATGTGTAGCAACCCGCCGTCCATCGAGCAAGCCGGCAGCCGCGAGGATAAAGGCTCCGGTACACACGGATGCAACGCGACGAGCACGGAGCGATCGCTTGCGCAACCAGTTTAACAATTCGGGTGGTTGCGGCCCGATGGCGCCTTCCCCCCCAATTACAATCAGAGTGTCGATCGGCCCCTGATAGTCAGAAAACCCATAATTCGCACCGAGGTAAATGCCGCCGTTGGCTCTAACAAAATCACCGGGCTGCGCCGATAGAATCTGAACGGAGTAATAAGGCTTTTCATAGTTGGGGGAGTGTTGAAAAACCGATGCTGGCCCCGTTAGATCCAGAAGCTCGAAGGGGGACACCACAAGAAAAGCGATGATTGGGGCCGATCGTCCCATAACGTCCGGAGTGTAGCAGAAATTCCGAATTGGCAGAATTTGCACCATCAATCTGATTTGTGTCTGCTTCATAAGCATCAAACTTTCTTTGACGTGCGTTAGCGCCAGTGGCTTATCGAATGTGCATCTCGTTTGAGCGCATGAAGCAGCGCGACATAAGGAGTTGCGCCGTAGCTCACTCGGGAGACACCGTTATCAGCCAAGACTCGAATACAAGTTGTGGAGCCAGCCAGAATGTTGATAGGAACAGGCGACTTTTTCGCCAGGGTCGAAATCAACGAGTTCTTGGTCAGGCCCGGGACGAAGAAACCGTAAGACCCCGCTTCGCATACGCTTGGGCGCGTTCTACTGCTTTTGCGAGAAGCTCCTCATCGTGAGGCACAGAATCTCCCGTTTGAAAAAGTAGATCGCATCTGGCGTTAATGAAAAACGACTCGTTCGAAGCCTCAGCCGCTTTGCGAGCTTCCCGAACCCGATCCACTTGTGTAGCGATGTCCCGAACCGCGCCGGTCGCTGGAACACTGTCCTCCAGATTGCAGCCTACAGCGCCCGCCTCGATCGCAAGTGAAACGCTCTTCGCAGCCTGGCTCGCTTTGTCGCCATAGCCACTCTCAAGGTCCACCGTTACGGGAAGCTCAACTGCCTCAACGATTCGGCGCAGATTTTGCATCTCGAGGGCGCACCGATCTGATGCATCCAGACCTATTTGCCGACAGATCAGCGCTTGCCGTTCGGGTATAGGATTGCCTTGCCGTTGTATTTGGACGCTAGCGCAATCGCATCGACATACTGGTCAAGTTCAAATTCGCCAGCGACAGGAATCACGATCTTGCCCGATGCCATGAGGGGGGCAATCTCTTCAAAGACGGCTGTAAGTCGCTCGCGATTTCCGGGAATTTTCAGCCAGTTGACAATCCAGAATCCGTGCAGAGATTTGCCCGCGAAGAGCACTGGAATTGTTGCGATTGTGGGATCTACGCCACCCATTCGGCTCCAAAGCACGATACTTCCATAGAGACCGATCGCTTCGATCAATTGCTGCGTCAGTGGGCCGCCGACGCCGTCCAGAGCAAGCTGAATGTCGGCGCCACCAGTGGCCGCAGAGATCCGCTTCGCGAGATTCGGTCCGTCAGCCAGCACGACATCGCCGCCCGCCGCTTTTATTTCATCGAGGAGATCAGGTGTGCGAACGATGTTGACGGTTTTGATGCCGCGCGCCTTTGCAATCGGGATGACCGAGCGACCGACCGCCGAATTCGCGGAGGTCGAGATCACCCAGTTGCCGGCCTTTAAAGTCTTGAATTCGGTCAACAACAGAAGTGCGGTGACAGGATTCATACCGACCTGTGCCATCTGGCTGAGGTTGCCTTCGGGCAGTGCACGCTGCCACGTCTCCCTGGTCTTGACGCGCGTCGACCAAGTCGTGTTTTGGAGTAACGGAGCGATTACTCGATCGCCGACTTTCAGGTGCCTGACGGCGCTACCGACCGCCGAGACTCGGCCAACACCCTCAGAGCCCAGACCGTGCGGTAGCGGTGGAAGTTCACCATAAATGCCGGCGATGATGTATTGATCGGTCGGCGAGACCGGTGCTGCCTCCATGTCGATGACCCATTCATCGGCCGCCAACGGACCGAACTCAGGTTGGTCGACGAGTCTGATCACGTCCTTCGGGTTGCCGTAAGCGGTGAGTTCAAGTGCTTTCATGACAAGTCCCTCTCTTGATACAAGATCCGAATCTGCGATCCGGCGCCGTTTATTTCTTCATTCGATCGGAAGATCCTTGAAATCTTCCGCGCGGCCGAGACGCTCGCCCATGTTCATTTCCATATCGCCGGGCTGCATGAATCCCATCTCAACCAACTTCCGCACCCGCGCCTGACTCTCCGGCCACGATTTCGTCCCGAGAAACGCGTGGTTGGAATTCCAGAGTTCTGCTTCCGACGGAAATCCCACATGGGCGTTCACTAGCTTCTTGGCCAGTTCGAGTGGTCGCTTCAAGAAACTCCCGACTCTCCGAGCAAACTTGTCGACAAATGCGTCGAGCTCCGCATCGGGGATCGATCGATTTACCCAACCATATTTCTCGGCGGTGTCGGCATCGAAGTCGTCGGCGCCGCAAAGGATCTCGAGAGCACGAGCTCGCCCGACCAACCGGGCGACCCATTCAGTGCCACCACCACCTGGTACAACGCCGACGCCGACTTCAGGTTGTCCGAGTATGGCCTTCTCCTTCGAAGCGAAGCGGATGTCGCACGCGAACGCAAGTTCCGAACCCTGGCCCCGTGCCCGACCACGTAGCTTTGCTATGCTTAGCACTCGAGACTGCGCGAAACGCGTCATCATACGAGGCCAAGCCGTGAATTCGGCAGCGCCTGGCTGATCGGGGATGATGTCAGCTCGAACAAAGTCGAAGTGCGCGACGAAGTAGTCTGGGTTGGCGCTTTCAAGCACGATGACACTTACGTCCTTGTCGTCGTCGAGCGTATCCAGAAGCACATTCAGCTCTGCGAACATTTCTGGGTCGTAGAGATTGATCGGCGGGTTGTTGATGGAGACATTCCAATAAGCAGGAGTAATTTTCGTGATTGTCAGTCGATTGTGCGTAGACATCAGTGTTCTCTCCAATCAGAGCTTCGTCGGTCGCCCACGGCGGATAGGCCATGCAGTGCCAGCTGAAGAGTTTTGATCGGTTTAGTGGCCAGCAGTGCGACCGCCGTCGACGTAATGGATTTCGCCGGTAACGTAGTCAGCGTCTTCGAGATAGTTCATCGCACGGACGACATCTTCGACTTTGCCGTTGCGGTTGAGCGGCGAGAATGACTTAAGGTCTTCGGGATTCGAGCCCGCGTGCAGCGGAGTCAGGACAATGCCAAGTGAAATCGCATTGACGCGGATGTTGCTTGATGCAAGTTCCATCGCTAACCCACGCGTGGCGGCTACGCAAGCGCCCTTTGAAAGCGACGCTAGCACGGCCGGTACAGTCTGCAACGCGTGCTCCACGAGGCTCGTCGAGATCTGGACGATATGGCCGCCACCCTGCTTCTGCATGGCCGGCACAACCGCCTGAGTCGCAAAGAAAACGCTGTCCATGTTGGTCGCCATCACTCGTCTGTACAACTCTTCAGAGATTGAGGTGATCGGACCGGGACGCCAAATGCCCGCGTTATTGATGAGCGTGTCGACCCGCCCGAAGCGATCGAGCGCTGTCTGCACTACCTTCCTCGCAATGGCTGGCTCTCCGATGTCACCGGGGACTGTCAGGTAATCGGGATCACTGGACGTTGCGATCTCACGCGCGTTTCCAACCACGCGCCAACCGCGCTCCCGGTAAGCTCGCACAAATCCTTCTCCCAAACCCTGCGACGATCCGGTTACGACTAATACTTTACGATCCGCGTTCATTGAAGCTCCTTCTTCCGTGAATTGACTTGTTCTGATCGCTCTTGAGAGGTGCCCGACAATCAGCGCATTTGGAGACGCTATGCAGAAACGACGACGGAAGTTGCAGCTGCCGCCCTCATGCGCCGGACCGCCTCATCGGTAGTCCAAATCGCGTTCGCCATGAAGCGCCAGTTGACCATCGCGGCCTCGTAGCCGTCCCCTTCTTCGTTCACGCCACCGGCGACGGCGTCTCGAACCATCGCCACCTCGAAGCCTGCCTCGATGATGTCGCGCATGTGGGATTCGAGACAGATATTGGCGACGGGGCCGGCCATAATCACTTTCTGAACCCTGCGCATGTGTAGTTGCTTGATCACATCGTTCGCTACGCAGCCGAAGTGCTTGTGCGGCGACGTGTTGCACGTGTGCCCGTCCATCAGAAACTTCTTGAAGGGTTCGTAGTAGTCGGCACGGGAACCACGGAAGCCTTCAAGATCGACCGGATCTTTGCGGCCGCAGAAGCCGATGCCAATGAGATAGTCGGCGATCGCGCCAGGAGGCACGTTCCATTGGAGGTCGGTTGGGTAGTACCAGTGCGGCGAATGAATGATGTAATAGCCAAGTTCCTGGGCGGTCTTAAGAAGCTGTTCTAGATTCGCGATTACGTTACGCTTCTTGAGCGCGTCCGCAATCAGCGCGTAATAGGTGCCCTCCGGCTTTTCTTCGAGAAACTCGTTCTGCATGTCCGCCAACACCAAGGCCGTGTGTTTCTTGTCAAGTTGCATTTCCGGGTTGCGATGGGTGAATTTCAACATTTCATACCTCCTTCGAATCCTTCGTTCAGAGTCTGACTTCCTCACGCTTCATTCGATGTCCACCGAGAAGCGGAGAAGTGACAAAAAAGAGGCAAACTCAGCCACATCCGCTGCACTGATCGCCGCTTCGCGACGAAATCACTAGGCGTCTGATTTGACGCTTGCAGGAAGGGCCAGAGGCTGTAGATAGCGAAAAACGCCAGTAATAATGCGGGCGCTGGGGCTCTCATCAATCGATGGTCCACGGTTAGATATCGGGCCGGGAACTGAACTCAGGTGTCAGAGAAGACGGACAGACCCAGCAGACTCACACCATGGTTGTCGGCCCGATCCGCGGCCACGGTGAGAGTCGTAATCTCAATTGGGCAGGCCAGAGGCAGAAATCCTCGCCGCCGACCTCTGCAAGGACTTCTGTCGAATCACTTTATTTGAACCGTCGACTATACGTGTAGTTGACGTTGCGGATGTCAGAACGACCGAACTAGGCCGTCGCCAGCTTGTCAGTTTGTTGGACCATGCTCGCCGCACTTATGCGCCAGGTCGCCATCTGTGCAATTAGCAATGCAATTGCAACGATGGATGCGCCGAGATAGCCAAGATGATGGGCACCGAATACTGGAATGCCGAGCGCACCAACTATGCCCGCGACCGTGACGCCAAGATATGTGAATGACGTGTTCAACCCGAGCACGACAGGCGCGGTTTGGGGCGCGAGTTGGACCAGCCGGCGTTGCTGGGGTGCGAGAAGTCCCCAGGAAACGATGCCGTAGATGATGAGTGCGGGTATCGTCGTCCAAAGAGTTGCGCCAGTCCAAGAGAATGTCGCAACGACCAGAGTCAGAACGGTAAGCATGGCGGGAATCAGTTTTCGGTCACCAATGGAATCTGCCAGCCGTCCAGTAACCAAGTTGCTGACCGTACCGCTCACGCCCCATATGACCAAGAGCGCACCCGTAAGCACAGCGTTATGTCCGATCGCTCTATCGAAGACCACGGTAAAGTAAGTGTAGACGATGAAATGGCCAGTCTGATAAAGCCAGGTGCAGAGCAGTGTCAGCGCGATCCGCGGATCTGCCACCGGTGCGATGCGCTGGGCGAGAGTGATTTTCGGCGGCAGCGGCACGTTTGTTAAGAGAAGCGAAATACCAAGGGCCGCGGCAACGGCCAGAGCGGAGACGAAGGCCATCGTCCAGCGCCAATCGCCTACCGCTGCGATTACGGCTCCGATCGGCGTACCCAGAGCAGTGGATACTGTCAAACCTGCGATGACGATGGAAAGTGCTTGACCGCGCCGTTCCGGGGCGACCAATGTGGCGGCTGCGCCAGTTGCAGTCGGTGCAAACATCGCCGCACCGATGCCGGCAAGGATGCGGCTTGCTATGGCGATGGCGAAGTTCGGCGCGCTCGCCGTGATGAAGTTTGCGATCGCAAAGATGCCGAGAGCAAAGAGCAACATGCGCTTGCGCGGCACATGGGCGGCTACAGCCGCGATAACTGGCGCCATGAGCGCGTAGGTGATGGCATACGCGGTCGTCAGTTGCCCGACGGCACCGATGCTTACCCGAAACGTCCCAGAAACCTCAGGAAGAATTCCTGCTACTACAAAGCTATCCGTCCCGAGAGCGAACATCCCGAGGGCCAAGATAAATAAGCGGCGATCCATTGCAGCCTCCAATCGAACCGTACGTTGGATGTCTGGGAGGGATCGGCACTCTGACAAAAAGAGGTCAAATACTGCCAGTATTCACACCGATGATCACTACGTGCATCACATGAACTTGGTCGAGGCATGGAATACTTCACGGTGGGTCAATCGGGAGAATGAATGGCTACTCAGATTCAAAAAGATAATTTGAACGGAAGCTTGTCTTACAAACTTGTGGATTCCCCTGTTGGCGTTCTGAAGCTTGTCGCTAGCGAAAAGGGCTTAGTCGCGATTCTTTGGGAGAAGGACAACCCGCGACGCGTTCGCATCAGTCATGTCATGAACAGGCCCCTTCATCCTGTACTCGTTCGGACTGAAAAAGAATTGAACGAATATTTCGAGGGAGCGCGGCACGTCTTCTCCGTTCCTCTGGATATGCGTGGTACGCCCTTTCAAAAACAAGTTTGGGAAGCGTTGTTGGGCATCCCATTTGGGGAAACTAGATCGTATGGAGACCTCGCCGAGCGACTCGGAAATCGGGCGGCCTGTCGGGCAGTCGGAGCGGCAAACGGTCGAAACCCGGTTGCTATCATTGTTCCGTGCCACCGTGTCATTGGTGCGACAGGCAAGCTGACCGGTTTTGCTGGAGGGCTCGCAGCGAAAGCTCAGCTCTTGCGTTTGGAAGGCATAAGGACAGGGGGCAAGAGTTCGAAGTCTGGTGCAACATTCGAAAACGAATTGCAGTATCGCTTGATTCTCGGACACTGCAATGTTCCCGCTCACCGCCTCATCAAAAATACACATGAGAACTAGAGCCAAGTCAAAACGAAGTTCTCTTCCCGGGCTTGATCAACTTTCATTCGAACGATCAAAGAGAGAATTATTGCGAGCCACGCTCCGGCGTGACGAGCAGCGTGATATGGAGTTCCGGCGCATGATCCTTTCCATTCCCCCGGGAAAGGTGAGTACTTACAGCGCCGTCGCGGCAGCGTCCGGTTATCCGCAATACCACCGCGCGGTTGCACGTCTGTTACGGGTCGATCCCATAGATCAGCTGCCGTGGCATCGAGTCGTAGGTGTCGGAGGAGAGATAAAGTTGCGCGGAGTAGCCGCGCACGAACAACGAGCGCGCCTGAAATTAGAGGGAGTGCGGTTCGATGGGAAAAGAGTCGAGATAAAAAAGTTTATGCATCTACTCAAGCCTTGGGAGATCTACCGCTGACTCCGAGGAGACTCGGTTGCGGCTTTCCAAACCTCACGAGCGAAGAACAAAAACAAATCGCCAAGAATACTATCGCGGATATCGAGACCTCAGGGCTGTGGCCAGGGAAAGTCGTCACCGAAGTTTCGCGGGCTGGCGACTTTTGGCAAGCAGAATCAGAACATCAGGATTATCTCGAACACTATCCGAACGGGTACTCGTGTCATTTCATTCGACCGGAATGGAACCTTGCCAATCGAGCTCGAGCCAACCCCACCGGTGAAAGACCGTGACGACATGAAAAGCGGTGTCTTTTGGCGTGCAACCACAGTGAGAGCATCGATCCAATCGAATACGCGTCCATACGCGGCGGCTTTGGTCCCGCTGTAGACGCTGAAGGCTGCCAGGCCTTTGAAACCGACAGAAGAATTGATGATGATGGAAGCGCCTTCCGAGAGTAAGCCTTGTCGAAAAATGAATCTCGCGTTCTCTGGTTACGGGGGCTTGATTCGAACTGACGACCGTCGGCGGCCCAGTGGCGCCCCTGCTCACCAGGCAGGTGCTCTCCGTCAGGACAACGGTTCCGGGACACTTTTCGTCTGACCGCTACAGCGCGTACCCCTGCTCCAGTAGCAGGTGGTAGTCGCATTTCGAGGAGGCGCGTCCTGCTGACACACATCGATCCGCAGAGGTACAGAAAATCACAACAGCAGTTCTCGCAACCCGATGTTCTTCAAACCCAATGACTTCCACTTAACAACGGCTTCAGCACCGATTCGCCGACTCCGAATGGACTCAAGCAATTCCTCGACGGATAAGCGGGACTCGGCGACACTCTAAGCGTGGAAAGAGCGCTGTTGCTCCAAACTGCTCCGAGCAAATTCATTCAAAATCGTAGGTCGCGATCGAAACCTAAGTTGAAGAAACGAGAGAGGTAAAGGTTTGGTGGACGTGACCGGGATCGAACCGGTGACCCCCTGCTTGCAAAGCTAGGGTAATTTCAATCTAAGTCGTCGCTTTGGTTGCGCTTATCACCTTCGGGCATAGTTAGATTGCTCCAACGTTGCTCCGAACCACAACGAGCAGTTCGGCTCTTACTCTTTAAACTCAAATTGCAAACGGCAGGCGTTCCGCGCTTACTTGGCGAGAGCTCCTGCTTTGCAAGCGCGTTCCGTCACTCCCGTCTCTTGGCCGGAGAGACCCCGGAATGGAGAGATGAAGCAGCTGAACCAAGCCATAAAGGAGAAGAGCATAAGCGATGTCGTGTACATCTCCAAGTCGCGTATTGAACGGAAGGAGGGGCCCATCCGCATTGCGCATTTGCCGGGTGAGTCTCAGCCAGTGATTTTCAGTGTCCACGGCGCCATCGCCGAACACTACAAAGTGAACCCTGCGAAGCTGAAGTATTCGCACTCGTCAACGATCGATTCAGCCTGCGACAGGTGGTGCAAAGCGCAGCCTGCTGGAGCGGTTCCAGCTCTCGTGTTAACTGCGGTCTTTTCGCAGCTTCGCCATGACACAGTCGATGATTGGGTCGGAGACACTGTGAGGTAATTCGAACGAACCACTTTCAGTTACGATTTTAACGGTCTTGAGGCTGGTATCGTAGAGTACTCGGCAAGCGCGGCACTGGGACAAGTGCAGATTGAGTTCCTTGCGGATCTCCGGTGACACCTGGTTCTCCATGTAGTCGGCGAACTCCGCGAAGAATTCCTCACATGTGATCATTTTACTGCTCCCTTGGTACTGGCTGTGAAGTGAGGTGAGAGCCACTCTCGCAGCATGAGCCGTCCCCTGAGCAGACGCGTCTTCACAGCAGGCACGCCTAGGCCCAGCTCCCGGGCAACTTCGTCCGTTGAAAGCTGCTCGATATCGCGGAGGACGACTACCACGCGGTACTTGGCGGGGAGCCCCAAGATCCCCGCCTCAACGAGTTGCTGGATTTCCGATTTAGAATGCAACTGTTCCGGGTTGTCCGCCCAAGACCGCACTTGACGGGGGCGAAAGTCGCCCTCTTCCCCGCGCTCGGGCTCATCCAGGCTCTCTACGTCTTTTCTGGCCCGTAACCGCTGCAGCGCTGTATTCCTGGCAATACTGACCAGCCAAGTGGAAAACTTCGACCGCCCCTGAAATCCGCCGATGTGTTTGAACGCGTTCAAGAGCGTATCCTGCAGGGCGTCCTGCGCATCGGGAGGCTTTCCCAACATCGCCATCAGGGTGCGATAAATCAACTGGGTATGACGGCGAACCAACTCTTCGAACGCCTCCAGCTTCCCATCCTGCGCCTGGGCGACTAGTTCAGCGTCTAGGTCCTGGATTACGTCGCCGCGATACACTCCGCCCTCGCGACCAATAGGAGTGGCGACTGCGTCCGCAAGATGCACTTTATTTTCTTCAAAGGCCGGAGGGGGCGCAAAATCCGGTTCGATTCCGAGCCCCATTTGCAGTGTGTTTGCGAAATTATTGAGAGCGGTTACCACCACGCATTCCAAAATCTGTTCTTCAGTGAAACCAAGCGCTTGGAGCTTGACAACGTCCCGACCAGAAAACTCCGGACCGCGCGTTCCCAATTTGACAGCGAAGTCAAGCAGCGCCTCGTCGGCGACCGACAGATTCGCCTCATGATAGTCCACCGCGATCTGGTCGCCCTCCTCCGAGGGCTTACCCAAGCCGCGTAACAGGTTGCAATGCATGGCAACACAATAGGAGTTGAGATTCGCTGCCGACACCGCGAGCAAAATGGATTCCTTTTGCACCCGGGTCAGAGCTTCCTCGGGAAGCAGGATCCTGCCCACTGCTTCTAGCTCCGCTTCGAGCAAGTCGGGTCGTAAACTCTGAGCGCGGAAAAAGTTCGGTATGAATCCATGACTCTTCTGAACGATGGCAAAAGGTGAAAATGTCTTGGGGCTCAGGTAGGGAGCGCGCACATAGGGCCCGTTTCGTTGTCCCGCCTGATGAGAGCCGGACAACAAGCCGTGGGACGCTGGGCCATGTTGCTGAACGATTCTCGTCGACGGGAGCTTTCGCGCTCCGAAATCCGGCTCCGGGCCCAACCCCAGCGACAGCGTGCAGCGGTAAACGGCTAAGGCCGTCACGACGACGGCTTCGAATATTGATTCGTCCCCGAATCCGAACGCCCGCAACGCATCAATGTCTTCCGAACACACGGAGGGGGCATGGTGGCTTAGTTTGAGACAAAATTGCAGACAGGCTAACTCAGATCCCGAGAGATCCACGTTCCGGTAGTCGGCCAAGAGACTATCGATTTGATCTTCCAGAAGGCCAAGCGAAGACAAGATCTTGCTATCCAAGGCTACGCAATACGTGTCTTGTCGCTCCGCTGCAACAATTAGAAGGATTCGTTCCTTCTGGACTCGGGGAATCGCTCCTTCCCGCAAGCGCACGGCACTTTCAAGCATCGCCTGGGCCTCGATGAGCCGAGGCAGCAAGGTTTGTGCTAGAACAAGATTCGGGACGAATCCCAGCCCCGCTTGAAACGCAACAAAGGGCCCGAATTTGTCTTTGAGTCGAACTTCGCTGAGAAAGCTCATTCGCCCACCGTCAGATGGCGCTAATCCACGATCGCCAAGTTTACGTCTCTGGTTTGCCTGCGCGCAACCTTAGGGCGCCTCCCCGCCGCCCAAGCAGATTTTTCGCATCTTTTTCGTTTCCCCACCGTCTCATCTCGCGAAGCCCGTATCGAAAGCGGCCGGCATCTGAAACACTGCGCCGGCAGGAATGCTGGCCTGTTCATCTGAAATCTGAAAGGAACTAACTATTTCAATCACATCACACGTACGGATGTTGACTTTCACATCGTGCGCGCAATCATCCGATAAAAAGTGCGAAGCTGAAATGCCGCACTGGTGGCGACTAATCTTGAAATCGAGTCTGGTCCGAGGCTACCTGCCGCCGGTTTGATCGGACGATACCTAGGCCTAGAGAGATGCAATACGGCTTCCAATTCAGATGGAGTTGACATGGACAATTTATATGCGATCAATGTCGCCAAGACCGAATTTCGGGAGGGTTTCAATCTTGGCGACGTGGCCCGGATCCTGGCGACTGCGGATCCGGACTTGGTTAACTTCTCGAGCGAGCAGCCCAGCGGATTTGGCAAAAGCGGATCGGATGATCTCGCAATTCGCTTGCAGAATCTTTTCGAACAATTTGCGGTGAAGCTGGCGGTGATTGTGGTCGAGATCCGCATTAACGGAGATGTCGCCCATGACTATGGATGGCATGATTTGACGCTGGCGCCCAAGAACGGAGGCGCGCCCATTTATCGCCGGGACCGCTACGTGGATATCTGGCGGAAGAATCCTGAGGGGAACTGGAAATTATGGATGTACATGGATAACCAGGATATCCGTGATCCGTTCCAGCCCGACCGGGTTCCGTCGAATCAGCCTACGGCGATAGGCGCTCGTGAATCTTCTTGTACAAGCGTTCACTGAATCCATCCGGCATTCGAAAGATTCTCCCATCTCCGACCAGTTGTACGATGTTCCGCGTCCCATCGAGCACCGCCGTGCAGTGCTCGCAGACCCCAAAGTGCGCCCGCATCCTTTCGCGCAGTTCGACCGAAATTTCCCCGTCAAGATAATTGGAAATTTCCCGCCAGACTTCGACGCAACTAATTTCAATGGTGCTCATAGCAACCTTCCCTTTTTACCAGGCCCTTACTTTCCGGTAGTTCTGCCCCGAGCTCCAGCTACCATCGATGCCAGGCGCCAGAAAGTCTCTCAATTGCAACCTCGCGCGATGAAGCCGCGTTTTTACGCTTCCTTCAGGAATTCCAAGAACTGCCGCCGTGTCCTTGAGACTCAAACTGTGGACATCCCTCAAGATTACGATCTCCCGATACATCGGGCTGAGAGAATTGATTCCATTCTGCAAGGCCTCCCGAAGCTCTTCTCTTTCGAGCAGCTCGGAAGGAATAGGGCGCCAATCCGCAAAGTCCCTCGGCCAATATTCGCCTTCTTGGCCTTGCTGCTCGCGGTCAATCGACTCGTAAAGATGCTGACGCTCCTTTCGCAACTTCATTCTGGCCTCGTTATAGGTGATTTGCACCAGCCAAGTACTGAACCTAGATTCTCCGCGGAAGCTTGAGAGTTTCGAGAATGCCTTCAGCACCGCCTCCTGGGCGACTTCCTCAGCGTCGGCTGGGTTTCGCAATATCGAAATCGCAGTCGCATAGACCAAGCGCTCATAAGGGCGAAGCAATTCTTCAAACGCCTGCGGTTCTCCTCCGCAAACACGCCTGATTAGCTCTGCCTCGGTGGATTCCAATTGCGGCTGCGCCATGTTCGTCCCGACACGAAAAAACGAATAATGTTCCGGGCTGTGTGATGCCGACACGCGGAGAAAGTTACAAAGAGTGCGGCGGTCGCCGGGACGAGCTATAAAAGCGAAGGGCAATTGGGTGAAATTCGCGAAACGATGTACCGGATTGCGACTGGGGATGATTTCGCTGCTGAAACCGCCAGATCTCTCATTTCTACACGGCCCCGAGCGCCTCTGCGGCAGTCCAGAACGACGCCCCCAGGTAGCACGACATCCTTAATCAAGAACTGGCCCACGCCACTCAATACCGGCAACCCGTGACTCAGATGCACGGCGCCTGGGGTTGAGAAGACAAAGCTAGTTGTCACCAGAAACGTCACGATGCTCCCCAAGCTGCCCACGAAGGACCCTTTCGCAGAAATCGGCCGGAGCGCCAGCATCACGGCAACCGCAATCTCAATCGCCCCGATAAGATTCGACACGCCTTGCACGCTCAAGAACAGATAAGTCCAGGACAGGAGCGGGCTGTGTGAGACCAGTGGCTGTATCCCCGCGGCCTCCGCTGTTGTGAACTTTAGGAACCCGATGAGCAGGAGAACCACAACCAATCCGTACCTTGTTATCCAAACGCCCAGCGTCTCCAATCTCCACTGCACATTCGCGGATCGCTGCGTCGCCACAATCAACGGATTTACGCTTGAAATCATGGAACCCCTCCCTATCGAACAGCAACTTCACGTTTGTCGGATTCGGAAGGAAGTCAAAGGTTTCACAGTTGATTTGCGACGGCGCCATCGTTTTGCTCCGGATCTCCTTCACCAGTTGGTCAAAGACACCTGCGAAGCTGCTCGGCGGAAAGGCAGCCGTTCCAAGGCACTCCTTTCCGAGTTTGAGAACAGGCAGCCACAAGTAACTCTCTTCGAGGCGCAATGAGTAAAACGCGCTGGCTCGTGAACCCGATAACAGAGCGATTAACCAATGGATGCTCTTGCCGGGGATCTTGAGCGAACTGAGGACGATGTCGACGGTGCCAAGGTCCGGCATTAGCGCGACTTCCACTTGAGAACTCGCGAAAAAGCATTGGCAGTCGCTTCGCTCCAGAATTCGACGATAGGCGCAAGGCTCCTGAAGTATTTCATCCACCACAAGGACCTTGACCGGATCCATCGGGCCCATCGCATCCTCCGTTATAGGACATTTCAACTCGAGTACATGCCGGAAAGGCGGCACGCAGGAAGAGACTCTAGCGACCGAAGCTACTAGACGCGAGAATGACCGTTTGATTAAGGATGATGAGTCCAGCCTGGATCACATCCGCGCAAGAAACGGATCGAATCCTGGTCACGAATGTGCTTGGAAGGTCGGCCGGCGATTTGGCGGAGGCCGGTACACTGTACTGTGGCGCTCTCATAAGTTCCTCGGAAAACAATTCATACAGCTCTTGAACCTCGCCGTAACCAGGTCGCCTACCGGGTTAGCAGGCAATCCTTGTTGTCGCCGAAGCCGCTCGTCCTGGGCAACACCGTGGTTCTTCCCAGCCAATCATCGCCATCCAAACTGGTAATCCAACCTCATCGAGCTCCATCATTGCCGCTCGGACCTGCAGGGTGCTCTTCGGTTACCTCCCGTTCTGCCTGGAGCCAATCCTCAAGGTCGCAGCCGTGCCGCCCCCCGCGTTCCACATGAATGCAGTAAGCGCGCAGCTGAATCTGGTCTTGCGTCGGCGCGTCGCCTGCGGATGAATTGACAGATCCAGACTGTTTTTCGATTCCCTCCGGAGCAGGTTGATTATTTGCCTTGCTTTTTGCCCGCGTGCGCATAGGTGCCCTCCTCCGGGCTAGATTCCCGAGTTCCATCTCCTCGAATGTGGCCATCCCGGCCCGTATCACTGTGTACGGCAGTCAAGGCTCGCTTTTGAACGGCGTGCTCGGCACTCCGCGTACTCGAAAACCGCCGTCTAGCTGCAGGTGTGATGACGAAAGAAGAGCAAGGTTCCATGAAGGTCAGGAATTTCTGGAATTGTTTTGAACCGGCTTGCAAGAATACAGATCGCGCTTTTTCTGTTTCAAGTGCGTCGGAAGCTTCTCAACCATGCGGGCACGGTACGCGCGGCAGTCGCGCGCACTGAGTCTGTTCCACTATCCGAGGAGAATGGGCAGCAACACACTCATCCCCACCGCGAAAAACCACAGCGCAGGCGCGGGAGTTCCCACAGGGCGGACGTGGCGAAGTTCGAACGCGGCGGTGCGCGGATCGAGGAGCAGTTCTTCAGTGTAGCGGCGCTCCAGGAGGAGAAATACAAGCGCCGTCGTGGCGCCATAAATCAAGTGCGCCATCAAAGAGGGAAGCAACCTAGAAGCTGCGCTCACCCGCCAGTCAATCTCTCCGCTCAGCAGCAGCGGCAGGAACGTCATCGGCCCGAGATACCACCAGATCACTCCGAACAACCATCCCCACATCACGCCAAGCCCGATGCTCGAGGATTCGCGTCGAAACAATAAACCGAATGTCATGCCGATCAGTGCGCTCACCAAGAGATGAAGAACCAGCCCGCGAAAAATAGACAGTGGTGTGTCCAGGCCGGCGATCTTGGGCAATACGCCTGTCGCGATCATCACCGGGCTCGAAACAATTCCGCCCAGCGAGACCAGCCGAGCGCTCCCCAACTGAGTGAACGCAATACGAGAAGGCCAGGGCCTTCGGCTTCCCGATTCAGCGGATCGGATTCGATGAACAGTTTTACCCAGGAGCGGTCGATCGCGGCGTACGCAATGCCCAGAATCAATCCGTAGAGGATATGTCCCACCAGTGAACCGAATAACTCCCTCCATGATCTGCCGACCAGTCCAGAGGCGTTCGGGAGACGAGCGGGAAAACGAGTGAGCGGCCCCAAGAACCACCAGAAAATTCCAAAGCCCAGCCCCCAGCCCATGGACGATCCGTAACCCCGCACGTCACGCTGGAAGAGCAGCCCAAAGCTAGAGCCAATGATCGTGGCCACGCCAAACTGGAGACCCACGGTCGCGATTCGAGAGTGAAGCTCGCCGAGCCCGGCGACCAAAGGGAAGAAGTCACCTGCAGACGACCAGCGTCCAAAAATCATCGCGCCGAGCACTCCTGCAAATCCACCGACGGTGATCGCGCGCCATAAGTGGAACGGCGGGTTCTTCAACCTCCCGCGCAGGCCACCACGAACTCCTAGCGTCACACCCACTGGCATTCCTAGGCAGATCAAATATGCAACTAGCTCGGGAAACTGTTCGCGGGCATCCGCGAGCTTGGCCATGGAGCGCCCAGAACCAGCCAATAAAGGCAAGATCCCCGCCGGAAGAATCAACCACAGGAGAAAGGCAACCCCAAGTCCCCAGATCAAGCCCGCACCGGAGCTTGTAGCCCGGTACGCAAAGAAAAGGCCAAACGCCAACCCGCATAGCGCCCCAAACGCAATCCCACGACGCGGGTGATGTAGCAAGCAGCGCGCTTCCGAGTGCGCCACCCGCGCTGCCGACTACGAGACCCAAAAGGGGGTCAACCCAATCGAAGGACCCGGCGCCCTGATCCCCCTGCGTCGTTGCTTTTGAAACCGAAGACATCGGTTTCTCCTCACTGCAAGTCGATTGTTTGAACGATATCTCGAGGGAAGAAAAGTTCGATCGTCCAATCAACTAGCACCCGAATCTTTCTTTCCAGACCTGGCAACTTCGAAACGTATATTCCTCTCCACAGCAGCCATGCGAACAGTCCGGAAAAGCGCACGGACTTGTTCTTCACAAACGGAATTGCCAATTCCGCACAAGCCGTCTGGTGCCCCACAACGCAAAGCGCTCCGAGTGAGTCGAAATGAAAGCTTTCTCGGGGTCCACCCCGCAGTTCCGCGCAAATGTTCTTCGCGAGCACCTCTGCCTCTCGCACGGCGAATTGAGCGGTAGGCGGACAGGGCTTTCCTGATCTCGCATCAGTCACCGCGGCACAATCACCCAAGGCCCATACCCCTGGACGACTGCGCAGCGCGAGCGTGTTCTCAACAACAAGGGCGCCGCGCTTGTCTTTTTCGACGGGAAGCGATTTCAGCAAGGAATTCGGAGCCGTTCCCGCCGTCCACACCAGAGTGTGAGTACGGATTTCACCCTCGCTTAGGGACACGACACCGGGATTCGCATCGATCAGACGCGTATTCAGGCGAAAAGTAACTCCGCGCGCCTCCATCCTGCCCTGTGCATAACGGGCCAACGACTCGCTAAGTTCCGGCAGGATGCGGCCGCCCGCATGAACCAGCACCACGCCCAAGTCCTCTCGATGCAAGTTCGGATAATCGGCCAGAATTCCGTGCGTAAAGTCGTTCAAGGCCCCCGCAAGTTCAACACCAGCGAAACCTCCGCCCGCGATTACGAAGGTAAGAAGATTGTGTCGGAGAGTGGGATCGGGCTCGCGATCGGCCCGTTCGAACATCTCGATGACGTGATTGCGGATTCGGATGGCGTCCAGGAGACTCTTGAAGTTAAACGCTAGCTTCTCAATGTTCGCCATGCCCAAGTAATTGGAAACCGAACCCAGGGCCAGAACCAACTGGTCGTAAGGGATTTCACGCCGCGAGGTGCTCCCGCTAGGAGTGTGATCGGTGTCCAAAATCACGCGGCGGGCTTCCAGATCAACCGTGGCGACGCGTCCACGGATGAACTCTGTCCGGTGTAGGCTGCTGCGCAACGGTGTGCTGATATGACTCGGTTCCAGGCTGCCACCAGCGACTTCGGCGAGCATGGGTGTAAATAGAAGCGCGTTCGTGTCGCTCACCAAAGCAATCGAAACCGCTGGGTCACGCCGGAGCTGTTGCTCCAGGCATTCTGCCGTCCGCATGCCGGCGAAGCCGCCGCCCAGTATCACGATCCGTTTCTTTTCTCGAGGCGCGGGCGATATGTTCGCAATCTCGGAACCGAGCACTCTCTCGGCAATATCGCTCAATCCCTGGGTCATCAGGCCCAGCACAGCGCCATACAGCACCCACGCAACGAGCGCTGGAAAATGCGAGCGCATCTGTTCGGCGCTCCATTCCGGCATCTGTCCGGAAAGTAGTGGAACTGCGAGTACACTCAACAATCCCCACAGCGGGATTCCCAACGCGGCGCCGGTCAAAAGATAATCTACATAGGCGTGAGACGTAGGGCGCAAGCTCGCGGAATAGACCGCGCCCACAGCGATGCCCAAGACAACACTCAATAGCGGACGGCCGAGGACAGGCGCCAACGCTGAGCTGGCCGTTGCGCCCGCCAGCATCCCAATTAAGCTTCTTCTAAATATTGGGTGCATCTATATTTATATACGCGCGCCTCTGATGCCGCGGTTTTCCGTCAGCGTTCGGTGATGCCTCTGTGTTACTCCGTCGCAAGCGAATCTGCACTTGATCGCGGAAAGCCCATACGGCTGCGCGGTGCTTCTCCGATAATATTCGAAACGATTTCGATCGGCGGCACTCCGAATAGAGGAGCCACAAGGGATCCCGAGATTTGATCGCCCACCAACAAAGTTCCGTCCCGCCTGGGCCGTTACCTTTCATCGTTGCGACAGGCCGCGTGAAAAAGTATGAGCCATTCAGGTCCCGGACATCGTCGCCTCTCTCACTTTCGGATGACCGACGAATCCCTGCACCAGTGCGTCGAGAGACAACTTTCCCGGTCCAAAAATCAGAATCACCATTCCCACGAAAAGAAAGATAAACGGATCGGCGTTATAGAACTTGCCCGGGTCTGTGAAGAACGAAAAGAACGCTTCCCGGTCAGCCGTGATGTAGGCCATCGTCATGTCGATCACCAGACCCAGCGCAGCGACGCGCGAGAGCAATCCCAAGGCAAGCAGGACACCGCCCACGAATTCGAAGGTAGCGACGAATGTGGCCGTCGGCCCGGGCGCAGGCAACCCGAGGCTTGCGAAGAACTCGGTCACGTGCGCGAGATTGTGAAGTTTCCCCCAGCCGTTCTGAGCGATTTGCCAGCCCCAGTAGAGGCGGACGATCGCAAGAAAAGAGGACTGCAGTCCGGAAGCAACTCGAACGAGCAGACCGTACACCTTTTGCGTTGGAGCCAATATGCTATTCATAAATTTTCGCTTTCCTGAATGATTCAGTTTGGGCGTGGAATTTAACAACATACTTCTGTGGCCGGCAGAACCAGCCGAGCGCGGACCAGGTGTGGAACCAGTTTTCAACGTGAGCTGCGCGGTCTGCCAACGCGGTCAACGACTCGCGCAGAACGGAGCCCATAGCAGCGTTCAAGGATTTTCCAGCGTGCGGGGCGGACAGGATTGCGAATTCTTCACGGTCGAGGCGGCGGAAATAAACGTCCTCCTCCAGGCGGTGCACGGCCAAAAATATGGGGCTCGGCTTGAGCTTCGCGACGGCGCTCGCGCGTTTGCGTTTATGGCGCTCGTTGAAAGTGTTGCTGGCGACGTCCAGATCGCCCGAGTCCTTGCGAACCTCGAGCAGCAATTCATCCACCGGATAGCGTAGCGCGAGCAGGCTGACGTAGGGCTGCAGGCGCAGCCGCAGCTTGGCGGGATTCACGCCCGCGAGATCTTCGGGTTTGAGCGATGGCTCCCTGAGGCCATCGAACGCTTCGATGTCGGCCCATTCCAGGCGAGCCATATCCAGGGCGAGATTTTGCCGCTCGCCCGCCCAACTCGGATGTTTCTCGAGCCAGTTTACCAAGCGCGAACCAAGGTTGCGCAGCGTGAAAGATTGCGACGGGCAATCGATCAGATACGCTTTGGCCATGGCATCGAAGCGGCGGCCTCCGAGCACGGCGCGCACACCCGGAAAATCTTCGGCGAAAGCGGCGAGCACGCGGAACCAGTACTGGCGATTATAAATTTCCAGGCGTTCGAAGGAAGTCAGCCGGTCGTTGGGTTTGATGATTTGCGACGCGACGGCGCGCATGGAGCGGCCATCGGGTGCGACCGGACGCATGCGTTCGGAATTCGTCAGCGGAGTCATGACGGCGCGAGCCATGCGGCGTTGCAGGTTCAGAAGTTTCATACGGCGGCCGCGAGCGAAGCGCTGGCGAGGAAGCGATTGGCTTTCCGAGCTTCGTCGTGCACCTCGTCGAAGGAAGGGATGCTGTCGTCCCATTCGAGCAGCGTGGCGGTGTGGCCGACGCGTTCGATAGCGCGCGCGTAAAGTTTCCACACCGGATCAATCACGGGATGATCGTGAGTATCGAGGATGTACTTGCGATATTTCGAATGCCCGGCGATATGGATTTGCGCCACGCGTTCCGCCGGAACGCTATTGACGTAGCGGAACGGGTCGAAGCTGTGATTCTGCGACGATACGTAGATATTGTTTACGTCGAGAAGAATTCCGCAGTCGGCGCGCTCGGCGACTTCGTTCAGAAATTCCCACTCGGTCATTTCGGAGACGTGAAATTCGGCATAGCTGCTGACGTTCTCGACCGCCACGGGAATCTCAATGAAGTCGCGCACCTCGCGGATTTTCTGCGCGGTGATGCGCGCCGCTTCAAAAGTGTAGGGCATGGGCAGCAAGTCGTGCGTGTAGCGGCCATCGACGCTGCCCCAGCAGAGGTGGTCGGAAAGCCAGGGAGTCTTGGTGCGCTGGACCAAGGTTTTCAGGCGCCGCAGATGCTCGCGATTCGGTCGTTCCGCGGAACCAAAGTACATCGAGACGCCGTGCTGCACCACCTTGTACTGTTCCAGAATTTGATCGAGGATGCGCAGCGGGCGCCCGCCATCAATCATGAAATTTTCGGATATGATCTCAAACCAGTCGACCACCGGCTTACGCGTGAGGATGTGGTGGTAATGCGGGGAGCGCAGACCGATCCCGATTCCGTAATCTGTGTGGCCGTTAAAGCGATTGGCAGGCATTCCCCACTCCGTTGGATGAAGCGAAAAGATGACGCGGAAAAGTGTTGAGGGCCGAACATTGCGTGCCGGCCCTCAACACCAGACACCGCTGTTTTGAAATAATTACTGCTTGGGATCGTCGGCTGGAGGTTTCGAGCCGTCGGTTGCGCAGCCGCCCTTGCCCTTGCAAGAGTTCTTGCCCTTGCAGCCGTTGTCGCTCGCTTTACATCCGCCCTTGCCCTTGCAGGAGTTCTGACCCTTGCAAGCATGCTTTTCCTTCACCTTGTTGTCTGACTGGTCCGACTGGGCCGCGGAATGCATCCCGGAGAGAAGGTTGGAAGCCTGGATGGTTGTGGTGGTGCCGACGAGCAAACCAGCAAGCGCTGCGCCAGCAATGAGGGCCTTCTTTGACTTTGTCATTTTGCTAAATTTCCTCCTGTTTGAAAGACTGTGATCTACAACATGCCCTTCACACGGGAATGCAAGCGTGAAGGTTCTGCAAGATTCAAATGGCCCTTCTCGTTCCGAGCCCGAAGCTGATTCGTCGCCCGGATAATCTAGAAGGTACTTGAGATCACGGACCGACTTGCGGCCTCGTGCTGTGTGATTCAGTGCCCACTGCAAAGTTTCGCGGGAGTCGAAATATTTATTCGGCAATCTAGGCCTTACGGAGGCTGGTTTAGGGCCTGCGAAGCGGAGGTGGGCACTCAAAGTTCAGGGCAGCGCCTGTCAGATTAGGGCTAGACGGCGATGTTCTGCAACAAATCGCGCCGAGGCCCCGGGGGCGCGAATCACTTGCTCAATCGCATGCAGCAACATCCCTCATGAAGTTGACGCCGGCGCGACAAGTTCGAAAGAGGAAGTGAGTTGGATCGCGTTGTGCAACGTGCGATAGAGAGGGCAGTGCATCGCGTAAACGCCATGCACGCGCTCCACTGTCTCTTTCACATCTTCGGGCGCTGCCAGCCGCATCATCACATGGATCCGGCGGATCACCAGTACACCTTCTTCCGTTTCTACCTCTCCGGTCACGTCTGCCGTCAGTCTTCCATCACTCGCGTCGATTTGGCGCGCTTCCAGCGCACCTCCGAATGTGCCCAGCATTCAGCCGGCGGTTGCGGAAATGACATAGTCGATCGTCGATGAATGCGACTCCGTCAGCATCGCAGGATTCATCTTGTAGTGTTCAGCGATGGCTCCATGGACGCTATAAATCACCGGCTGGGCCTCGCCAGGCAGATGCGCGATACGCAGAGGTCCCCGCTTACGTTCAATGCGCGATTTTGAGGTGTAAACGACATCACTCATGATCTCCTCCTTGAAATCTTGCACCGGCTACATCCTTCTGCTCCGAAAAACCGCTCCCCGGCGAGGAGCGGCGGCTGAAACTTTCCGCTCCGTGGCGATCCACCGCCAATAGTTGCGAACCGATAGCGCACGATCTGCTTCTCCGATAACAAATGCGCCAAAGCAAAGAGCGAGAACCGAGTGGTCGAGAGAGGCTCCAAAATACTCCCATACCGGAGCCTGGGCTCCAGGGTAGTTGGAAGAAAACAGCAAGGTGAGCATGTAAACCGCTCCACAGATGCTCGCGGGTCGCACAACAACACCGAGGACCAGCGCGAGCCCGGTCGCCAGTTCGCCATAGGCCACGAAAAAAGCAATGGACGTGGCGTGAGGCAACACGAATTTTTCCAGCACGGGAACCATAAACGGATAGGCGCCTCCCGCAAGAAACCGGTCGATCCAAAATTGGAACCCGCCGCCCCGAGTGAATCCCCCATCAAAGACCTTGTACTCGCCAAAAATCAGAAAGAGCGCTCCGACGGAGATTCGCAACGCCGCGAGGGCTATCGTGTTTTGGTCTCTCGTGTTGAGCCGCATTTCAATGCGATCGCTTGAACCAATCTAATTGTGCCGGATCGCTTCGGGAGACCGTCTGAGATCCAGCGGAAACACCTTCAAGGTCCACATCACCGGTACGGATTTGGGCGGATAGCAAACCGTCTTATCACACGCCTGGTAGGTTAACTCTCCGCTGATCGACACCGTTTTCCCCGAGGAGATCAGCGAGCGAACAATGTCGGAGGTGGGTGAAAAGTTTATCGTGACGTCCTGAACGATGCGGAATTTTCCCGCATATACCGGGACGTGCTCCTGGATCGCCTCCAAATAGAGATCCTCGGAGGCAGGGTAAGTTACAGGTGCAAGCTCAATTCCCGAAGTCTCCCGCACGGCGAGCTGAATGGGCCTGTATCCTTTCACTCCGGGAGAATAAACGTGGGTGTCTGGGGGAAGCTGAATATCGGCAATCAGGCTCACCCGGCTGCCTGGCACAACTTCACGATCCGATTGTTCCAGCGTAAGCCCGAGATGAGGCGCCTCGACCCTCTGGCTCACTTCCTCCGTCAATTCGGGGAAAAGCTTTCCCATTACATTGTTCGGCGTGAACCGATCGGTGTACTTCGCTTCGAAATACTTTTCACGAACAACGCCGCCCGTGTCGATAAAGAAAAATCCGGGCTGCGCCATCCCCTTGTTCTTCCCCGTTGCCTCCGTGTTCAGGACGCCGAAACTGGTAATGATCTTGGAACCGGGATCGGCGAGTAGCGGGAACTCGATATGGTGCCGATCGGCGAACTCCTTCAGAATCGCCTGACTGTCATAGCTGATGGCTGCGACCTTGATGCCACTTGTTTCGAACCTTTGTTTCGCGTTTTGCAGCTCGACCAGCTGCGCTTTGCAGAAGGGTCACCAATCGGCCGAACGGAAGAAAAGCAGAACCGTCCCGTTCGCCCCTTTCAATGTCTCGATGGATTGGTCATGGCCAAATTGGTCCCGCGCAGCAAAAGCTGGCGCCTTCTGTCCCACCTGCAATCCAATCACGGGTGAGCCTGTTTGATTGCTTGCCGAGTTTGCTTGCATATATGCCAGCGCAAAAAGGATGACCGATATTCCAATTCCGTATTTCATCATGCTCCCCTCGGGTCCCGTCCGAGCCGGCAACACGACGGACCAGACGCTCGGTACGACACGC
Organism: uncultured Acidobacteriota bacterium; assembly: GCA_963744235.1. Lineage (GTDB taxonomy): Bacteria > Acidobacteriota > Terriglobia > Acidiferrales > UBA7541 > Palsa-295. The sequence goes on from CAVUSU010000003.1 coordinate 48,301, forward strand.
AGATACGGCTAATTCGAAAGCCGGGCCGAGCCCACTCCTAATACTCTTCCCGTTGTCGGTTCCTGAACGATCGCGACGATCCTCAAATTCCCCTTGTTGCCGTGATTGGATTTGATGGCGACATCCTGAGAAAATTTGCCGGACCGATCCAACGCCCCAACTCGGACAAGGTCTCGCAGCACCGCGACGTGCCGGAGCGTCCTCCCGGCGTTCTCTCCGCGGCTCACGCTCGATTGATCGCTCTCGTCGGCTATCGCGAGCAAGACGTTCGCGAACCTCTCTGAGATTGAGGAAGGCGACGGGCCAGTCTCAATGTGCAAGAGAATCTTCGGGCCGTCGAAATGGACCGAAGAAAGACTCACGGGTATCTTTTCCGCCTTGGTTGCGTTTTGGATCGCCTCGATCGCCCCCCTCTCGTCGCTGCCTACAAGCTGGATGCGCCCGTCCACCACCATCTGCGGCGTATACACGCTCCCCAGGCCAAACTGCCCCGCGTAACTGCCTTGCCTTTCGCTGTATTCGTGACTAGAGAAGGGGTCCTTCCATCCGATGTCGTTCCAGTAGTCCACGTGTTCGCTAAGAACGATCAGCTCGGCGCCGCTCACAGGTTGGGATCGGTCTAATCTTTCGAGCAGGCTGTCAGCGGGCGGGCAGTCCGAACATCCCTCCGAGGTAAACAGTTCCACAAGCACAGGAACACGTTGCTCATCGCCATTGCCAGCGTGCGCGGCCCCATGGGCGGCCCCCCAGCACAGAGGCAGCAATACCCCGAGAACAGCAATCGAGACCATGCCAATCAACGCAAGCCTGGCGCGAGCCATGTCAACTCCCTCCTTGACGAGGTTGAAACCCAGTCAACCATTCGTATGATTCGGTGTTCGAACTAAAGTTACAGCGACTTTTTGCCTTCGAATTCTCGGGGCCCCAGCCCTCGGCGGCCTCATGTCTGAGTCCCGTAGAGTGCAACCGGGAAGAGGGAAAGGACTTTCACGATGGTGAATCTGCCGATGGAAACTAGGGAGCCCTGAATCGCTGTCGGCACCTCATCTCCCGTGCGGGCGTCCCACGGATCTAGCCGAAACGCGCACATTTCTCCTGTCGGCCAAATCGCCCTGAGTGATCGGCACGATTTGAGACGTCCACGGAGGTGTTAGGACTGGGCACAATCGATACACCGCTTGACGAAGATTTCACCCCGTGGGTGAACTGCGTTCCGCTTGACCGAAAGAATGCTTCTAAGCCAAGTTGGACCGAATCCAGTTCTCTACCTCCTCCAGATCCGAATACGGTACCAGCTTGCAATTCGGGTGTGTGATACCCGTAATCAGAAGGGAGATCTTCTTTTCCACGTCCCGCCGATAGAATAAAGACACTTTCTTGGTTGTCGCGCCCAGAACGTAACCGGTCTCGAAGCCCAGCCCAAAGGAGGATCCGGAAACTTCCGCAACAAACAGGTCGCACTGCTGAAGCCAATTCAGATCCCGCCGGTATACTTCTTGTGGTGAAACGGACCGGTCCGCCTGCCAAGCATCCTCGCCGATCAAATGACGAGTGAGCACTTCGTGACCCAATTCCTCCAGCAACTCGACAATCCTCGCGGCTGTCGTCACTGAGGACCGATCCCCCGCTACGGTGAACCCGAAATAAATCCTCATGTGTGTAGAGAATCCTTTCTCGTGCACCGAGACCGCTGGGGAGGGTCCCTTTGCCGAACGGAGGCGTGCGACGGTTAGCGCGGCGAATGATATTGGGGCCGACCGGAAGCCTGACTGCTGGACTCTTGACCCGTTCCGCTCCGGCCTTCGCTAGAGGATCATCTGCTAATGATCGGAACCCGCGCATCGCAAGCCCTAGGCGCCTTGCGCACCGGCGAACGTAAAGGTTTCTTCTTCAGCTACTAAGAAAATGGGCGGCCCACCAGAGGAAATCGTCACGGCATGGGCAAGCGCTCGCTTCCCGCCGTCTGACGCTGCGCATGCTTCCAGATCCGCCATTGACCGGAAATGAATCTCTGCGATGCGATAGAAAGCAGGAGTACCTTCCGGCGAACCGAGCACCTTGGTCCCAACTATTTTGGTCTTGCCGCCCAATGCTACAGCCAGGGGTACGTGTTCGTTCTGATACACCTTCTCGAAAGCATCAATGTCTTTGGGACGAGGATACATTACCACCAGTTTTACTTCTGCCATTCCGCGCTCCTGTTCTCGGTGAGATTTACGACAATGCTATTTTATTTTCCCGCTTGATCGCTCCACACGTGGCGCCTCAAAGTCCGCATTGCCGTATTGCGGCCCGGGAAGCACTCGGCCCATGAGATACGCCAACAATCAAAAAGATACAATTTCACAGAACTTTTTGGCGCGGGACTGCTCAGCCCGACAAAGTGTGTAACTTTCCTCTCATTCGACAGTCGTATGGAAGAGACGAAGCAAAAAAGTCGCCATGAAAAAGGAGCAAGTGCTCGAAGTGCAATTCGAAGGATCAATTAGCGGTCTTGCGTCCTGTGCGTGGGCTCATTGAGCAAGACACGAGTACTGCTGGCGGACGATTATCGTCCTCTGCTCGAAAGCGTGTCGGGGCTGCTCGGGCCTGGGTTCGAGATTGTCGGCGAAACGCAAAATGGCCAAGCTCTTGTGGAGGCCGCCCTCAAGCTAAAGCCTGACGTGATCGTTACAGATATCAGCATGCCGATTCTCAACGGTATCGAGGCTGCCAAGCGATTGCGTGAAGCAGGAAGTACCTCGAAGATCGTATTCTTGACGGCTATTTCGGATCCCAACTTTATTCTCACGTGCATGGCCACCGGGGCGCTGGGTTACGTCGTAAAAGGTCGGCTGGTCACCGATCTGGAGCCCGCCATCCGAGAGGTCGTTGCGGGGCGAATCTTCATTTCACCGGCTCTCAAGAGTGAGAGTTAGACGACGGACAATAAGAGAAAGCGGCCTTCCCTTTTCAGAGCGGCCCATGCGCAAATCTCGACGATTCAAATCCGTGCGGCCCGGTCGTCCTGTCATCCAGACATTTTAACCAGAGCCTCGGCATCGTAGTCCGAGCGGTTGTCGAGAAAATTCACACCTTCAACCAATCCTGTGAGCGAACCTTCAGAAAGCACTGATTCGATTTCTCTCCAACGATAAAATGAAATCTCACGCGCGGGAGCCGCGGGCCCAGGCTCAGTGTATTATCCCTGATGGAGGAATGATGGTCATTGGCGAAAAATTGAAGGCTTTGAGAGCGCAGAAGAATATGTCGCAGGGCGACGTCGAACAACGCACCGGCCTCCTCCGGTGTTACATATCGCGCGTAGAGAACGGGCACACAGTCCCGTCCGTGGATACTCTGGAAAAGATGGCTCAAGCGCTGCAGGTCCCGATGTACCGGCTTTTCACGGATGAAGATCACATAAAGAAGCCGAACATGCCGGCGGAGATCTGGATTCGCTTAACAAGACCCTGCAAAACTCCGCTATCGACCGCCGCATTTACACGACGACCCGATCTCACGATTGACGACTCAAACCATTCCCTTGGGGTTCGCTTGATTTGTCCGTGATTCGGCGATTCAGCGGTGCACGCTCCGCCGTGCTCCTGCACACGCCCTGGCCCCCGGAGCGCCTCTTGTCCTGCGGTGTGATTCGACATTCCCCCCGAGGTTTCACCGGACGCAAAATATTTTCCGGCCTCATTTACGGAAACTTCTTTCATTTCGGTGAATCAGACTTCGCGCACAACACGAAGAAGGTCATGACCAAACAGCCGCCCAATACCGCTCCCCAGGAGTTCAAAGACATCGTCCAATTGGCGTGCCTGGAGGTGTGGGGCGGAAATCGGCGGGTGAATCACGCCGTTGAGCTCCCCGGGTTGGCTGGCTGGATTTACTCCGACCCCGTCGCAACAGAGGATCTCGGCGGCGATGTTCATTACATTTCTGTCTGTTCGAAGGGAATTATCTCGCGGTTCGCTCTCGCCGATATTTCAGGCCACGGCCGATCGAGTAGAGTTATGGCCCAATTGCTCCGCAAACTGATCCGCAAGCATATCAATACGTGGGACCAGTCCGAACTCATGCGCGAGTTGAACGAGTCGTTGCGAAATACAAAAAAGAAAGGAGAACAGTATGCGACGGCGACCCTCTTTGCGTATTGCCGGCCCACCCGCGAGCTAGTTTTCACCAACGCCGGGCACCCGGCAGCACTCTGGTACCACGCAAAGACCGAGACCTGGGATTGGCTCGAATCCGCGACTCCATGCGCGCGGTCCGTCGAGGGGGTCCCACTCGGACTGATTCCGGGCACCGATTACGTTCAGGTAGCCGTGCAACTCGATCGGAATGATGTCTTGATCGTCTACACGGACGGGATCACGGAAGCGAGTAATACTCACGGTAACTTCCTCGGAACAGATGGGCTGATGAACATTGTCCGAAATGTGCCTCTTGATTCTCCGGCTTCCATGGCAGACAGTTTGCTCTCGTCACTTCAGGATTTTCGAACGAGCGCTCCGAGAGATGACGACCAAAGTTTTTTCATTCTGCGGCAACTCGAGGGCTGACTTCCGATGCAACCCGTCCCGTTCAATGCAGCGGGACAGATCACCCTCATCCAAACAGAGGGTTTAGAGCGTACTAGAAATGAGAGCTTTCGGGTTGAATTCGCAAACTGTGTAACGAATTCCCAGATCGCGACTCTAAGATGGGCAAGTGATCGTAGCGTGTTGCTGAATCTTCCCGACTTTGTGCGCAGCCTGCAGCGATTGCCGTCGCGACCGGATAAAGTCGAATCGCTAGAGGTCAATATGTTTTCATTGAATCGAAAAGACGATCAGGTTCCAAGGGCGATGGGGCGTCGCTCATTCTTGATCGGTGCCGGCGCAGCGGCCGCCGCGCTTGCTTACGGGTACCTTCAAAGAGGTGAGCCAGCACGTGCGGCGGAAGCGCCCTCAGATCTTCCGAAGCAGGTCTCGATCGTCGAGTTTTCAGATTCAGGCCAGCGTAAAACAGTGATGTCCCTTCCTACCGTCACAAAAACGGAAGACGAATGGCGCAAGCAGCTCTCGCCCGATTCGTTCGAAGTGACGCGACGTGCGGCTACCGAGAGCCCCTACACGAATGAAAATCCAAACAAACACGCGAAAGGAGTGTTTCGCTGTATTTGCTGTGACACGGCTTTGTTCGATTCCAGCACCAAGTTCGAGTCTGGTACAGGCTGGCCGAGTTTTTGGGCGCCGATTGCGAAAGAGAATATTTTGGAAACCACCGACAACAGTTTCGGTATGGTGCGAACGGCAGTTTCTTGCCGGCGCTGTGACGCCCATCTAGGGCACGTGTTCGATGATGGCCCTCCCCCGACGGGCTTGCGTTACTGCATGAATTCCGTGGCGATGAGATTCGCGAAAGCTTCTTAACCGATTCTTGCTGCTTTCTGCTCCCGCGACCGGGCGGAAGAGAGGCGGAACTGTGAACGGAGATTCCCTCGCGTGTGTATCTGCATTGGTTTCTATTGCTCAATGTTTTGCGTGAATTAGAGGGAGAAATCCATGTCAGTTCCGTATCTGCGAGAGGCCGCTGCCGAAGACGATCTCGGAAAGCTGGTGCGATTCGTTCGTTTGCACCTCGGCGACGGCAACGAAGCCGTCGGCAAGGAAGAGATCGACCGGTCGTGGGCTGAAGCCGTAAAAATCCTGCTTCGCGACGCACCGGTGGATCGCGAATTCATCGACCGGGTTCTCGAGACGAACGAATCCACTCTCGCCCTCCTTTTCTTTCATCTGCATTTTTATTTCATCCGCAGGTCCGGGAGGTGGATTCATGATGGAAGCCGATAAGCACACTTCATCCGCAGCCGACCCGCGCGAGGTTGGGACGCAGCTCCGCCCGGGCCTCTGGCACACCATCAACGAGCGCTACCCCGGTTCGATGATTCGCAAAGAGAGCTTCGTGCCTCAGGCGCGCTTGGGAAAGCCTCTGGGCGCTTCCCGCTTAACGCTGATCAGCTCCTGCGGCGTGCACCTGAAGACCGACCAGCCTCTGGATGTCTGCCATCCCTTCGGCGACTTCCGTTTTCTGCGCGTGCCTTCCGGTGCGAAGCACGATGACCTGATCATTCATCAGTTGAAATACCCTCACGACGATGCAGACCTCGACATTAACGTGATCTTTCCGATCGAACGGCTTCAGGAACTCTCGGAAGAAGCGCGCCTGGGCGGGTTGACTCCGAATTTCTTCAGTTTTATCGGCTACAACATGGACCCCGAGAAGTTTGAGCGAACCGTTGCTGAGGGAATTGCCGAAGCGGTCGTACAAGAGGAGCGCGCGGATTGTGCTTTATTGGCGCCCGCTTGACCGATCTGTCATCAGTCCGTCGGACTGATCCAGAGAGCCGTTGAAGCGCGCGGTGTCCCCACGGTTTCCGTCACTGTAGCACGCGACGTCACGGAGGCAATCAAAGTTCCGCGTGCATTGTTTCTTCCCTGGCCGATGGGTCATCACTTTGGCGTGCCCTTTCGTCGCGATCTACAGCGCCGCGTAGTGCTCGCCGCACTGGGTTTGCTTGAGTCCAGTGAACAACCGGGTACGATATTGGATCTCTCGATCAAGTGGGCAGACGTTCGCCGTGAGGCCAAGACACTCACCGAGCAAGGGCGAAAGCTCTAGCTTCCAAATCGCCCGGGCCACTGCCACCTAAAACCGAGTATCTGGAGGAGAGCACCTGCTCACCGGGCAGGTGCTCTCCGTCGGGACAACGGTTCCGGGACACTTTTCGGCCGACCGCTACAGGCCATACCCCCTGCTCCAGTAGCAGGTAGTAGGCGCATCTCGAGGAGGCGCGTCCCGCTGACACACATTGATCCGTAGAGATAGCAGAAAATCACAACAGCAATTCTCGCAAGCCGATGTTCTTGAAACCCAATGACTTCCACTAAACAACGGCTTCAGCATCGATTCGCCGAGCCCAAATGGACTCAAGCAATTCCTCGACGGATGATCGGGATTCGGCGACACGCTAAGCGTGGAAAGAGCGTTGTTGCTCCAAACTGCTCCGAGCAAATTTATTCAAGATCGGAGGTCGCGATCGAAACCTAAGCTGCAGAAAGCAGCGAAGTAAAGGTTTGGTGGACGTGACCGGGATCGAACCGGTGACCCCCTGCTTGCAAAGCATCGGACTCGATTCCATCCGCTCCATCCATTACTAGCAACTACTAACGTTTCCAATAAATCGGGGAACCTGCTTTTCGCTCAAAGCTATCTCCAATGTGTTGAAAACGATGGATTCGTGCACAGTCGGTGCACAGCGGAGACTTCCTCCCGTTTCAGTGTGCTTCAGGTTCAATACGCAATTCGCAACCAGGCGTCATTTATCGAACGCGACCTGAGGGATTGGCCTGTACCATACGGTTACGTGATGTTGCCGGAGGCGCGAATGCGTTTGGCCCAATCCTGGATTGCTGTGGCGCTGGTGCTTTTGTGCGGCGGCACGCGGGTACTTGCTGCTGCGCAAGACACCTCACCGTCGCTCAAAGTGGAAGAAGACAAGATGCGCTTCCACTTATTGCCGCAATCCGGGCTGGAGTTCCCTATTAGGAATACCTCCGCGCAGCAAGTCTCCGGAAAGTTTGCGCTTGAGCTTCTGAACCTCGAGGATGATTCGGTCGCGGCAACGCTATCCGGCACTTTCACCGAACAACCGGGAGAAACGATCGAAAAGATCGCCTGGCCGGTGGAGCAGCTGCCCAGCGACACGCCGTCCGAACTCGGATGGTACCGGCTGCGCTACACGTTCACACCGGATGCGACCGCGACGGCAGCGCCCGTAACGGGGATCGTTCAGCTGGGCCGAATCATCACGGATGGATTCGCAATCAGCATGGCCGCGGCGCGAAGTGTGGCTCCCGGCACCAAGTATCCGGTGCGAGTCCATGTGGAAAATCCCAGGACGCGGCAAGCGTACGCAAATATTCCGGTCGAACTATCGATCGTCATCGGCAATGACGACGACACCGCGATCAAACGCAGAGCGCGAACCGATTCGGCGGGAAATGCCACCGTGCTGTTTCATCTTCCGGAACATCCCACGGACCAGGAGGGCACGATAAAGGCGGACGTGGCAGGGGGCGCGTTCAGTGAAGAAGAGACGCTGGAATTTCAATTTCCCGGTGAGCCGGCGCCGGCCGTGACGATCACGACGGACAAGCCGCTGTACCAGCCGGGGCAGACGGTGCACATCCGGCTGCTCACGAAAGACTCCGACAATCGGGCGATGGCCGGCGCAAAGATGAATGTGGCGATCGAAGACGAAGATGGCGCCCAGCAATTCCGCGAAAAGGTGGTTACTTCGCGATTCGGCGTCGCGGCCACCGATTGGGAGATTCCGGCGAAAATGCGACTGGGCAATTACACCATCACGGTGCGATTCGAATCGGAGCCGGACACCTATTGGACCAATCGCCGCAGCGAAATCCGCATCAGCCGCTACGAACTGCCGACTTTCACGGTGAGCGTCGATCCCGACAAGGCTTACTACCTGCCGAATCAGAATGCGGTGATCGATGTGCATGCCGACTACCTTTTTGGCAAGCCGGTGCAGCACGCCAAAGTGAAAATTGTGCGTCAGGACAATCGGAAGTGGAATTACGCCGAACAGAAATGGGAGGCTGACGAATCGCAACCGGTGGAGGGTGAGCTGGGAAGCGACGGCCACTTCAAGGGCACGGTGATGCTGGCGGAAGACTTCAAGACATTCGAGAAAAACGATGTCGAGCGGTTCGACGACGTGACGCTGGCGGCTTATCTGACGGATTCCTCAACGGGGCGCACCGAGCAGCGACGATTCAAAATCCGGCTCACCGCGCAGCCGATTCATTTGTACTTGATAACCGCAAGGGGCACGGCGAGCGGGGAGCCTATCCTTATATATGTGATGAGCTCATACGCGGATGGAGTGCCGGCGCCCGTGGAGGGAAAGATATTCGCGACGCAGCCGAGCAACGACGACAAATCGGAAGACGGATTTGATCTGAAGCGGCGCGCGCAGGTCGGGACCTTTCATACGAACCGCTACGGGATTGGGCGAGTGGAGATTTCACCTCTGCCGGAAAGCGATTTGCGCGTGCCGCGGTGGTATCAGGGGCAGGGCTATTTTTACTCCGATTATTTCGACGACAGTACCGAACCGGCGGGCCCAGCGGCGGACCGGACCGCGCTTTTACAACTGGAAGCGGCGGACAGCAAAAGCCTGGCAGGAACTACCAAAGAAGAAATTTCGATTGCCGCGAGCCGCGATTACCTGCGCGTGAAAACCGATCACACGCTTTACCATCCGGGCGACGCCATCGAGGTGAGAGTGGTCTCAAGCGGGAAACCGCAAGACCTGGTGCTGAACGTGTGGAATGAGGCGGGTCTGCTGACGTCGCAGGTGATGAGATTGAGCGGCGGGAAGGCCAGCGCGACCGTGCCGTTTGACCCGCGATTTCGCGGAGATATTTACGTGACGGCGTCCAGCCTGTCGGCCGCGGGAGGTGAAGAGAATTCGCTGAGCGGTTGGACGCAGGTGCTGTACCCGGCGAAAGAAGAACTGGATCTGAAGCTGAAGATGGCGCAAACGGTTTTCCGGCCGGGCGAGGAAGTGGCGGCGGATTTACATGTGCTGACGCCGACGGGCCAACCGACCGAGAGCGCGCTGGGAGTGCTGGTGTTCGATCGCGCGGTGGCGGAGCGCGTGCGGACGGACGAAGATTTCGGGCGCGAGTACGGATATTCGATCTTCGATTATTTTGGCGAAAGCTACCGGGAAAGTATCGGCGGGGTGAGCTATCGCGATTTGCGAGATCTGGACGCGAGCAAGCCGTTTCCGGAGGGGCTGGACCTGGTGGCGGAGGGCATGGTCCCCGGTGGATACGCGCCGTGGATGACGAACGAGGTGTTTGCGGGCGGTGGATGGGATGCGGCGGGAGCCGCCGGCACGTTCGCAAAATGGCTGGAGCAGGAATTGAAGCTGGCGCACAAGGCGCTGGACGAGTGGAACGCGGCGCACGGCGAATATCCCAACAGCGAAGCGGAAGTGCGCGCGGCATTGCAGACGGAAAAACTTGATTTCGACGCGCTGCGCGATCCGTGGGGCGAACGGTTTCGCGTGCAATTTTCGTACCGGCGAGCCGATCGAGTGCTGCGGTTGCTGAGCAGCGGCGTGGACAAGCAAGCCGGGACTGCGGACGATTTTACCGCGGCGACGTTTCACTGGCGGTATTTCACCAAGACCGGGATGCGGATCGATCGCGCGTGCAACGAATATCTAGCGCGTACCGGAAAATACATCCGCGATTACCCGACACTGCGCGATGAAATGAAATTGCAGGGCGTGGATCTGGATGCGTTGCGCGACCCGTGGGGCCGGGCGTATTCGTTTGCGTTCGATATTGTCGGCGCTTACTACCGGATTCAGGTGGCGAGCGCGGGCAAGGATGGAGTTTTCGACAGCAAGGCGCATCCTTCCTGGGACGACGTGCAGGAATGGACTTCCAACATGCATTATTTTGCGCAAGAGAATAACGCCTTGGGCGCGGCAATCGCCGACCAATTTGCGGCCAAGGGCTCTTTTCCGCAAAACGACGAGCAATTGAAACCGGTGCTGGCTGCGGCGAAATTGGGGCCGGAGCGATTGATCGATCCATGGGGGCACACGTATCGATTTACATTCAGCACGCAAAGCCGGTATGGAGACAGCGTCACGGTGAGCAACGTGCGTTCGTATTCTGATCCTGCGGCGCAGAACCGCAAAGCGACGGAAGTGACGCCGGTGACGCAGCAGGTGGCGTTTCTTTATGTAGTGAGCAACGGGCCGGACAATGATGCGCAGCGCGCATTTCCCGTGGCGGAATATAGCCGGGTGATCGCGGAGCAAACCAGCAAACAAAAAGCAGCGATCGCAAACAAGACGCAAAATCCGGTGGAGGGGGGTTACGGCGGGCTGCATGGGGTGGTGACCGATCCCACCGGCGCAGTGGTCGGTGGCGCCACCGTGGCGGCGACGTCCACGGACACATTCATGGTTTACAGGGCGCTGGTGGATTACTCAGGAACTTACTCGTTTGCGAGTTTGCCGGCGGGATTTTACCAAGTGGAATGCACGTCGCTGGGTTTCGTGCGCAGCGTGGTGCAGCGCGTTCCGGTGCAGGCGGGAATTTCCACGCAGGTTGATTTCAGGCTGAATGTGGGCGGAGTGTCACAGACCGTGGAGGTGACTGCATCGGCCGACACGGTGCTTACGACGGAGTCGGCGTCGGTGGGGTCGCCGATCGCTGGCGCCGGGACGAAGGCGTTGGAGAAGCCGCTTTTTACGCCGCGGCTGCGAAAATACTTTCCGGAAACGCTGGTGTGGCGGCCGGAAGTGATTACGGACAAGCACGGGCGTGCGCACATCACGTTTCCGATGGCGGACAATATTACGGCGTGGAAAATGTCGGTGCTGGCTTCGAACGAAGCCGGCGAAGTGGGAATCGCGGAAAAAGAGCTGCGCAGTTTTCAGCCGTTTTTTCTGGAGCTGGATCCGCCGAAGATTTTGACCGAAGGGGATCAGGTCAGCCTGCCGGTGGTTTTGCGAAATTACACGGAGCAGCCGCAAACGGTGACAGCAGAAATGCAGCCCGAGCCGTGGATGAGCATTTTGTCGGCGGCGCAGCAGAGCGTGACGATCGCGGCGAGCGGCGACGGCAGCGCGGTCTTCGCGTTCCGCGCGGACAAAAGCTTGAAAGCCGCGAAGCAGCGGGTAACGGCTCGCAACACAGCGGCCGGCGATGCCGTGGAGCGGGAACTTCTGGTGCATCCGAATGGGCAGGAGATTTCTTTTACGACGAGCCGGGTGCTGGCAGCCGCGCAAGATTCCGTGGAGCTGCAAATTCCGCAGACGGCGATTCGCGGGTCGGTGGATGCGGAACTGCGGATTTATCCGAATTTGACGGCGCACGTGCTCGATGCGATGCGCGGAATTGGGGCGACTCCGGCGGGATGCGGCGAGCAGATCACTTCGACCGCTTACGTGAGCCTGATGGCGCTGGAGCTGCTGAAAAAAGCCGCGCAGGACAAGCCGGACGCGGCGAATCCGCGCGCCGCGATCGCGGCGCAGGCGCGGCAGACACTGCTGGAAGCGTACGACCAGCTGGTGGACTTGCAAAATCCGGACGGCGGATTCCGCTATTGGAAGAAGATGCCTTCGAACGTGGCTCTGACGGCGTACGTGCTGCGTTTTTTGAATGCTGCGCAGGGATTCATCGAAGTGGACGGGAGCGTTGCGAGCCGGGCACGCGATTATCTGGTGGCTCAGCAGACCAAGACTGGCGCGTGGACTACGTTGCGATGGGGTTTCCGGAACGGAGCGGAGACCAAGGTTGAGGTAGAGGATACGAATTTGACCGCTTACATTGCGCGCGCCCTGGCGGGTGCGAAACCGGATACGAGCGCGAAGGATGCGGAGAAGCAGAAAAAAGCGGAGGCCGCGCTGAAACTGGCGCTGGATTTTCTGGAAGCGCGCATCGATGCGTGGAGCGATGCGTACCTGGCGGGAAACTATGCGATCGCCGCGGTGGAAAGCGAGCGCGGCGAACACATCGAAAACGCGCGCGCGCTTTTGACGACGCTGGCGCATCGCGAAGGCGACACCACTTACTGGAACCTGGAAGCGAACACCACGCCGTTCTACGGCTGGGGCGAGCCGGGACGCATCGAGACGACGGCGCTGGCCGTGGAAGCGCTAGCGAAGCTGCAGGCGCGGCATCCCGACGCCGATACGGCGGACAGCATGAGCCGCGGGCTGCAATATTTGCTGACGCACAAAGACCGTTACGCCACCTGGTATTCAACGCAAGCGACGCAAAACGTGCTGGAGGCGCTGATTGCGGCGATTCCGATGGCGAGTGAAGGCACGGGCGCGTCCGACGCCTCCGTGCTGGTGAATGGGCGTGCGGCTGGCACGATTCATTTGCCGAGCCCGCAGGATGCAGTGGGGCCGATCAACGTGGAGCTGGCGGATGAATTGACGAAAGGTGCGAACAAAATTGAGATCGCGCGGAGCGGCAGCGCGGCGGCGATGAACGCCTCCGTCATCGCGAGCTACTATTTGCCTTGGGCCGAGTCTGAAGCGACAGCGCAAGAAAATTTCAAGACGGGAGAAAAACGCGCGTTGCGATTAAGCGTTGGCTACGACCACACAGATGCGCACGTGGGCGAGCGGGTCCATTGCAGCGTGCGTGCCGAACGCATCGGATTCCGCGGCTACGGCATGATGCTGGCGGAAGTGGGCTTGCCGCCGGGGGCCGAAGTGGACCGTGCTTCGCTGGAAGAAGCGGAAGCGTCGTTGGGAGTTTCGGGCTACGAAATACGGCCGGATCGCGTGGTGTTCTATTTGTGGCCGGTCGCGGGAGGAACCAGCTTTGGTTTCGATTTCCGCATGCGTTATCGAATCGAAGCGATGAGCAGTCCTTCGTTGGTCTACGACTACTACAATCCCGACGCGAACGCGGCCGTCGCGCCGGTTCTCTTCGGCGTCCGCTAAGCAAAGTCGGCTACCGGATTGCCGGTACATATTTCGTGCATCGTTTCAGTGACCGTGCGATGGTCCGCAGAGATTCAGCGACGGCCGAAGCTTCCAACCCGCTATGTGCACGCTCTGAGAGAACCCCTGCTCAATAGGCAGGGGGTTCCCTTCGTCCATTCGGAACGGCGATAACCAGAAGTAGCACACACGTGGGCAAACTTGGCTTAACCGAAGATTCTGGGACGTGACCCCCAAGTTGAGACAAATGTGTGCATCACACTCTGGTTTTGAAGCCTCCAAAGGCCTGGAAATTCGAATTAGAGTGCCGGATCGCGGCTGCGAGATGCGGATAAACGGCGGTATAGGACCTACGTCGCACGTCTGTGAAACGCCGCAGCGTACTTCTCCGGCCCGTCTTGTGATTTCGCAAAGTGTGCATCATGAAACTGTCTCACTTTAGGGGTTCACTCCACTGTCTTATTCTAAGGGTTCACTCCATTTCCCAAACGAGTGCGCTCCAATGCTGTTTAGATTTCAGCCAGCTTGACTCCTAAGCTACGGTCCAATATACTCCTCAGCCAATCCTGAAAAGTAACATCTTTCGCCAGCCGAAAATGACTTGCATCACCAGGGCGATTGCCGGACCCCGGAGCTAATCAATCCCGGTAGAAAAGGACATCTCTCTACGATGCCTCCACGCGCTGGTATTAAAACTTCGACTGTTCCGGATCATCAAGCGAGATACGACCAGGTTTCGGACCTGTGCTTAGATTTAGGCTGAACGCTCTTGCCAGAAACTACAAAACCCGGCGGACAAAAGGACACTCCTTTGGATGCGGATGCCCCGAAAGCTCCGAAGAAAGAAGAGCCAGTCCCTTCGAGGAAAATCCGTTGGGAAGGAAAGAGATCCATAAACAAGCCGGAAGAGTTCGTGAAGGACGCTGACCTGGAAACCTGAATCTGGGGGCCGCAAATGGCAGTCGTGCAATCCAAGAAAGTGATACCGACCCCGGAGGATTTTCTCGAGCGCGCCAGAATAACGAATTGGGCGGGACGGATACTCCTTACGGTCATGGCGGCCGCTTTCATTGTAGATGTCGTTGCCCTATCCTTTCTGATTGGCCGTCTTCCTAATTCCTCGATTCCCGAATTAATCGGACTTTCCGTTATCACTGTCTTTCTTTCGATCGTTCTGGTGACGGTCGTTTTCCTGTTTCTTGCGGGCCTCGGTTACATCAAGGCGTCGGACAAATTCATGAAATGGCTGGGCGGGATCACCATCGCGGAACTGGCCGGCATGGCGACAACCATCTTGGGCTTCTATTTCAAGAAATGAATGCCTATTGTGTCATCCGAGTGCCAGCGGACCGCATCAAACACGGCAAATATGTGGTAAATATGTGTTGACATACAGTTTAGTGCGGTGTATAAGTGAGGATGGACGAGGACCTACAGGCCCGTCCGAAGGATACGAATATGGCTACCCCAGCACCGTTTGCAAGGGAGAAGAACATGCCGCGCCTAACCATCGATCTATCAGAGAATAAACATAAAGAAATCAATCTATTACGGGACGTCGGAGAGGTTGGAACCATCAAGGAGCTGGTCAACTATGCGCTGACGCTCTTGAAATGGGCCATGGCTGAGCGCTCGAAGGGTCATCGAATCTGCTCGGTCCGGGAGCAGGGCAGCGAGACCGTCATACAAGAACTAGAGATGCCCATTCTCGCCGCCGCCTCTAGAAATCCCGGATTTGCAGATGCGGTCGAACCCGCCAACGCCGCCGCCACGCGGCGGTAGGATGACGATGTGCCCAAGGGTACTGCTATAAGGTTCGTTCTGCTGGATCAGGATTACGGTTGACGTAATAAATCATAAATCGGGCAGCGAATCACTTGTTAAGCGATCCCCAGCTCCGCAAGCTCCTGCCGACGAGGCAGGTGGCTCTCCTCCTTACACACTTCGTCGACTTCATAGGTCGTCCGCAAAGTGTGCACGATCAGAATGCCTCGCTGTAAGCGTTCACTCCACGCGGATAGCAAGAAGAGTCAAGCCGACCACGATCGGAAATTGGACGCGGTGAGGAAACATCGGACGAATCCTTAGTCGGGAGCGTTACCCGGCGGAACTCCGGTGTTTATGTCCACAGAATGACCGAGGGAGAACTGTGACAAAACGGCCGTAACTGGGGCGCCACAATCATCCACACCTCGCATCGACCATGGAGCCGCGCCTGCCAGTCCAGCCCCGCCCGCCGATCTGGGCGTGTAAGCGTCCTCAAGAACCGTGGTCATAAATCCGTCTTGGCCGGACACGTTAGCCGGGATTTCACCGAGCCATACTGGCCGGTTGAGGTCCTGAGGAAGGTCTGCCAAAACCTCAACGAGCTGTCGGCCCGGTTCCGTTTGTGGGTAGCAATGGAATTGATAGAAATCCAAACCGACATTTTGCCAATAACCGACCCACTTGGCTCGCGCAGAGCCGAGGGTGACGTATTGACCCAAGGCGTATTGCCGGGCCGCGGCAGTGACCTGCGTCACGAAGCGCGTGAAGTTCTGTAGCGAAACGGGTTCCAGGACAGTTCCGTTCATTTGCGCTGGATTGGGCAGGCCAACCTCCGTGATCGCCCACTCCGGTTCGTTCGCCACATCATACGCAATCACCGTATCGTCGTTCGCGTACCGCTGAAACAAGGGCACGAACACATTGTTCACCAGCGCGTCCTGAAGGGCGTTGCTCCGTAGGATGTACGACCTTCCGCCGCTCTTGTGGTCCGGCGCGTCTACATACATCCAATCGAAGGAAATGAGCACAAAGATGATCCTGATGCCATGCGTCTTTGCAATCCCGATGGCGGCGTCTATATCACGGAAGATGTATCCATCCAGTCCGGCGGGACTTCCGGCCGCGTCATAAGTGATGCCGCCACGGCCGTCGAAAAACAGAAACCATCGAGCCACGTTCACCCCGGCGGTCTGCATGGTTTGGAATGCACCGCTCAATACCTGATTCGAAGGAAGCTCCCCGTTGCCGGGCGACACGTTGGATCCGATACCGTATGACCCATATCCGCTCGCTCCGAAATCGTTACCGCACTTTATCCAGGGCAGATTTGCTCCGAGCAGCCACCCGTCATTGCCGTTAATGGTTATCCGGGAGGCTCCCGCCAGATCAGCTTTGGTGTTTGGCATAATTAGCCTTGAACGTCGAATCAGTGCGCCTCAATTGCCCGTCGCAGCTTGGATGCTTCCTTGTCGAGCCCGGCTTTTTGCAACGCGTACACCGCATCCCATACAAGCCGCTCGAGTCTCTGAATTTCGGCTTCTCTCTGCGCTATGGCTGCGTCCTGTCCCGCCCATTGCCTTATCAGAGCCCACGATGCGCGGTACTCATTGAGCAGAGGAACTATGTACTCTTCCCCCTGACGTCGGGCCAGTTGCGCCCAGTCTCGCTCGGTCGTCTCGACGCCTACTAAGACGGCGGCCGGCTCCGCTCCACAAAACTTGCGAGCTAACTCAAACGATTCGTCAAACGGCAGGCGGAGTTTCCCTTGTCGATTTGTGTAAGCTAGTGGAGACCGCTTGCTCGTGTCCATCCCTGCGCGGGTCTTGACTCTATCTACGGCTTCAGCCGAACCACTTAGCGTTCCGCGATAAAACGAAACGTCGTCACCTATGCTTTCGAATACTTGATACAAAGCTCGGGCGATTGGGGAATTCTCGTCGTATCCAGCCCGCTGATTGTGTTGCCGGAGAGCTTCGAGACTAGCTTCCTCCTTCAGGAACGCCTTGTGCTCCTTCCACGGAACAACGAGTTGACTTGAATCAACATAATCAACCAGCCCAGGGCTTGGCTCGATCCATTCGGCCCTCCATTTTGTTCCTCGCGTATGTTGGATGACACGAACGCGATGGAATGGAGTCCGCGACGCGCGTTGTTCGCGAAATGCGTACTCCGTGCCAGGTTTGATCTCCGCCTTCAACATCGAGGCTCACTCCTTGTGAATGTCTGACAGGCCATCAAGGAAAGATATAATAACCTTCATATGATATCGAAACTATGCCTGCAAAGTGGCGGCCAGGCACAGCAGAATCCATGTATGAGCGGACGCATCACTCAATTTAGGCATTTAGTCTGACGGCGCCGCGAGACAGGGACTCTTAACGCTGACGGTACTTGCCATATTCCTAATAATTTTGATTGGCTTGCGACTCCTTCTTGTTATCTAATGAAACGCTTACAGCCGTTACTTCACTAACTAGGTTCGGAGGTAACCTCGCGTGACAGTTGGATTGAGCAATCTCGAACACCTTGTCGTTTTGATGATGGAGAACCGATCCTTCGACCACATGCTAGGCGGATTGAGCCTTGTTATGGAGAACGGGCAAAAGAAATATCCGGGCGTCAATGGGCTCACCGGCAACGAGTCGAATCCCGACACGAACGGTAATCCAGTCAAGGTAAACCCGAATGCACAATTCCAGAGCCAGCTGGATCCGGACCCAGACCACCATTTCCCTGGTGTAGATATGCAGATCTTCAATGAGGCTCCCCAGGGCCCGGGTCGAGTGCGGAGCATGCAGGGATTCGTGAAGGACTACTTCACGCAAACCAACAACGTAAACAAATCACACAACATCATGTCCTATTTCACGCCGGATAAGCTACCGGTGCTGACGACGCTCGCCACGCAATTCGCTCTGTTCAATGGCTGGTTTTCGTCGATTCCCGGCCCCACGTTCTGCAATCGCGCATTCGCCCACTACGGAACATCTTTTGGACAGGTTGGGATGGATATTTTCGACATCCTTGCCCCGATCATGAGTTCCTACGAAAGAATGCTTGCCGCAGGCAAAACAGCAAAAATCTACTACTTCGACCAGCAGAGCTCGACGATGGAGATCGTAAACCTCCTGAAGAACCAGCCACAGATATTCGCAACATATGACCAGTTTATTTCCGATTGCGCTGCGAACACCCTTCCCCAATACAGTTTTATCGAGCCCTGCTACAACGACCACGAAGGCCCCGGAGGCGGAGAGATTCTGGCTTCGGACCAACATCCCGATCACAATGTGCAAGAAGGCGAGAAATTCATTGCCAGCATTTATAACGCCGTCCGCGGAAATCCGGCCGTTTGGGACAGCACAGCACTGCTGGTTGTCTATGACGAGCATGGCGGAATCTACGACCATGTGGCTCCGCCCGATTGCACACCAGACGACTACCAAGCAAATGCAGCGGCAACCGGTACCGGGGCACCGTTTAATTTCGATTATTTGGGCGTGCGAGTCCCTGCCATTCTGATTTCGCCCTATATCGCAAAAGGGACAATCGTTCCGGGTACGGAAGCCGGAGCAGGAGCCCGTATCTTCGAGCACGCCAGCATTCCGGCAACCGTCACGAATTTTTTCTTGAACGGCGATGCAAAACGCACAAAGAGAGAAGCTGCCGCCAGCACCTTCCTCAATATTCTCGGCGACGACGCACGTCAGGAAAATGATCTTCCATTTTTCACGCCAGGGGGGCACTAATGGCCTCGATTGTCATCAAGGTACCCGAGCCGGAGAAGGGTTCTTTTAACCCTGAACGGGCTCCCGGCGTACTTCTGCAGTCGCAGATTCTGCACCTGCGGGAGGCATTGCTAAAGCATCTTAAAGATATTGCGGACCTTCTCGCGATCAATCCGAAGAGTCTCAAAACCGAACGCGACGCGAGCACCTATATTCACAGAGCGACCGCGATCCTGCACACACACACGCGAAAACCTGCGGGAAAGGCGGTCAAATAACTTGCGCCGCGCGCTCTTAATAATTATTCTCCTTTCGGCGCAGGCCGTGCAGGCGCAGCAGCCCGCGCTGCCTCCCGATCCTCCCGGCGAGGGCGCGAAACTAAAAGAAAGCTGTTTCAGTTTCACTTTCTCAGGGCTCGGTGGATGCGCCGAAGAGCTCTTTACGGGTGTACCCTTTCACATAGCCGTTGGTAGCATCGCTCCGCAGGATGGATTCGGCGCAGGCGTGGCCTACGTCGGACACCACACAACCACGAACTGGAGAAATACCTGGAACGCCGATGCGATAGCGACCGGCAATGCCTCATGGCGGGCCGGTTTCTTCATGAAATTCGTTCACACGCCTAATGAACCTGTCGGCGTCAGCTTTGGGCCGCCTCCGCCGGTGAAAGAAAACCTGATGGGGCTGACCGAACATACCGTGTTTGGACTCTACGCGCAGGCGACCTCACTTAACAAACTCACTTTTTTTGGATTAGGGCCGGATACAACCGAAGCAGGCCGCACCTTCTTCGGCATGACGGAGACGATTGTCGGCGGGAACGTCGTTAAGCCATTTTCCGGCCATCTGAATGCGTCACTCTTCGGCGAGATGAATGGCCGCTTTGTGAGCATTCGCGAGAGCAACGGGCAAGTGAGCCCGTCAATCGGCCAGGTCTATGATGAAGCAACCGCTCCCGGATTAACCACGCAGCCAGGAACGTTCCAACTCGGCGAAGGCATAAGGATTCGTCCGGTTTTCGATAAAGATCTTGTTCGGTTAAATTACACCGCGGCCTACCAGCAGTATTTTGCGGCAGACAATTTCACTTTTCAGCGTCTGACGATTGATCTCGGCCATCAGTACGCCCTCCATAGTAAAACCCGGATAAACGAACCACGAGTGAGCAACGGTCCTGATGCATGCGCTATCGATCCCGTGTCGCATCCGGAGTGCCCCAAACCTTATGTCCGAAATTTCGAAGGAAGTATCGGATTTCGATTCTTTACAACGCTCTCCATGACGCCGGGAGGAAATGTCGTTCCGTTCTATTTTCAACCCACGCTAGGCGGCTCGGACATTAATGGAAATCCGTCGTTGAGCAGCTATCAGGATTATCGCTTCCGGGCTCCAGACGTAATGTTTCTTCGGGAGACCTTTGAACACTCCATCTGGAATCTGCCGATAGGATTCACGCTGATGGCTGACGAAGGCAAGGTTGCGCTGACGCGTGGAGGTCTGGGTTCGAGTCCGTGGATTCATAGTTTTTCGACAGGCCTTACGCTACGCGCTGGAGGGTTTCCGCAGGTCTATCTCCTGTTTTCATGGGGCGGCAGCGAAGGTACTCACACGATCGCGAATGTCAACACCTCTCTACTGGGTGGTACGTCTCGACCTTCGTTGTTCTGATCGTAACGGAGATAAACATCCGGTCAAAGGTCGTGCCGCATGAAAAGAGCCAAGAAGAAGCTCCCAAGAACTAAACCGCATATTCGCGAAAGGTGGTAAATCAATGGGCGACGCGTCTGAAATCTCTACTCTTACCATGGACCAGGTTACACAACTGATCTCCCAGGCCAAATCCGCCGGTCCCAATCCACTGCTGATGGGCATTCAGATGTTCAATAATCTCGGCCAAAACGTAACGCTGCTGGGTCCGACGCTGGCGCTCGCGCTCACCAGTTCCGGAGTTCCTGTCGATCCGTCTTTAGCGCCTCTCTTGAGTGCTATCCAAAACATTTCGAAGGCAGGAAGCCATGTCAGCATTGCGCTCAATGAGGACACGGAATTGTCGTTGAAAAACACCCGCATCAAATTTGCCAAAGACACCAGTTTCGATGTGAGCGACGATGCCGCTAGTCCTGCGCTCAACAATATTGTTGGCTTAGCCGGTCATAAACTGGTCTGGGTAAATGTACAGAGTATTCAGTTGACGCAAAATCAGGGACGATGGAGCGTCGCAGTTAAGACGCCGCTGAAAACAATAGATTTTGACCTGAACTAGAATCGGCCACCTACTTTTTCCGGTGGAATCGCGGCATCCGCCATCCGTCGATTGCCTTGACCGGTTCAATCAGCTCCGGCGAAAAAGGACGCACCGTCAAGAAGTGATAGGCTACGCGAACGAATCGCTCGGAGGTCGCCGATGGACGAGCAGGAGAAAGAGCAGGAACTCGCAAAACAGCTAAGCACCTATGCGGACGGTTTCACGGCATTTTCATTCGTGCAGGGCGCGACCTTTTGTTTTCTTCTGGTACAAAACGTGACGGTCGCGTGTGCGGTACGATCAAAGTGGTCTGTTGCCGAATTATGCTTGGTTATTGCCGGTGCCGGCTATGTCTTCCTGCTACGTTTGTGCCACCGAGGAGAAAATAAACTTATGGGCGTTCCGAGCGCGCGCGGAGAAAAGATCAAGAAGATCATTCCCATGATTCGGAGGATGAGGTATGGAGTCGTTGCCGTTGCTACGGTCGGAGAGGTTCTGATTGTCCTCAGCGCGCATTTCTCCAAGCCGCTGTTTGACTGCTCTAAGTGCTGTCTCTAAGCGCTGTCCCTACCAACGAGACATTCTGAAAAACCGGCGAGCAATAAAGTTCTGGGTTGACGCAGTTGGACGCAGGTCCGCGCCAGTCTAGGAGCCGAATCGGGACGGCCGAGATTCAGAGGCTACCCCTGCCGGCCCAGGAATCCATTCAGTAGCTCGAAGGACTTGCGTGTGTTCTACAAAAATAGAGCAGAAAGTTTCTGCCCGACCGGAGAACCGAGCCCCGTGCACGGATCCGGCCCCCGATCTGCCCGAAACGCGCCGTCGTCACCTGCAGTGATATCGCTAAAGCACATTGGATTAAGCCATAGTTTCGGCGTCACGTACCCGAGTTTCCTACCGAACGCAGGCGTTTGGTCCGGCGTACAACGGAGCAACCGCACTGGTTCCGCCGCGCGTAGTCGTCTCTCCGTGGAGCACGATGTTGTAGCCAGTATTAGGATCGGCGTTGGCCGCCACATCGGGTACCATCCTGCCCGGTCCGTTAGGTGCACCGATTTGCCAAGAGGGGAGCGGGTGTAAACACAGTCGAAAATCCTCCGCCGGTGCCGTCGCCGTCGGTCTTTCCCGGGTCATTGTTCCACACCGTTTCGGTAGTAGTTGTCTTGGTCGTGCCCCCGCACCCAATGACGTGCGGGCATGATGCCGGAAGATCGACATTGGCAGGGTTGGGTCCGCCGTCCTTCGAATCGTTGTCGCCGGAAGCAGCGAACACCACCATGCCAGCCGCTGTCGCGGTACCCGCCGCTGCCTGCTCCATGTCGAGGGCGGTCGCCGGGAGGAGCCAGTGCGCCTCATCATAGCCCCACGAAATAGAACAGACGTCGCAGCCGTCCGATGTTGCGGCGCGCACCGCCGTCGCGATGTCTTGAGACCAATAGACCCGAATCGAAGCAGGCTTACCAGTCGCCACATAGTAAGAAGCTCCCGCGACCTGGATGCCGAGTGCGACCTCACTGTCGTATCCGGAACGGGATACGGGTTCGGAGTGTTCAGTGTCCCGTCAGCGGAGCAATCCGTGACCGTGGGCGACGGCTGCCCGATTCCATTAAAAAATTGGTCCATATTCGCCTGCACCCAACCTCCGCCAAATTCGACAATTCCAATGACACCACCCCCCGCGAGTCCGGTCGGCCAGTTGTAGGCGGCGCATAGATCGGGGATGTTCCAGAAGTTTCCGCTCACGGCGTCGGCCCCTGGTACCTTGAAATACGGCCTGCATCGCAGGTTAAGGTTCAGATGAGCATCCGGCGAAGTTCTTGCGGCTTCGACCGGCCTTCTTAGCTGACCGAACCTTCTTAGTCATCAACCACCGCCTTCTCCTTGCCCTGCTCGTTGCGCTCCGGTGCCGCAAAACAAAAAGGGAGCCGGCGCAAAATGCCATCGTGCGCAACGCGGTCGGCCACTGCGCCTGTCTGGGCATCTCCTCCGGTAAACCATCGGGTTTTCTTCACGCCGTGCCGACATTTCTACGGCTTAGCTGGCAAGTTGTCCCCTATCGTCACGTTGCTCAAGTCCGACGGATCGCTGACTTTGGAAAACGGAGCTCTGTACCGCAGCAGATTGCTGTAAATCGGCGATTTGTCATCAGAGTGCCAGAGCGATACATTGACAATAACGCCGCCGCTGTACGTTATTTTCGTTCCTCGGGACCCCAAGGCCGTCCAGAATGTCTTGTGATCAAGCTCTGTCCCACCTGCGGATACGATGCTCGCCAACAGAATGAATGCCGGGTGTCTAAAGCTGCCATTTTTTTCTGCTGGGCCCGCTAAAACATTAGCGAGCTGTATTCCTGGATCACAGATGCGCTGCCCACATTTCCCGACGCGGAATTCACCTGTAGCAAGGAATTCATGAAGCTATCGTACAATCCGTTGGCGTCCGTCAGGCTGGCCGTCAGAATTGGATTACCGCTTTGTGTAATTTTATTGTCCGTCATCCATTTCGTATTTTCGGTACTTACGGCGTGAGTAACAAAACCCCGCACATCATGAACCTTTTGCAAATCCGATTGAATGTCTGCCGAGGAGAAATCGCTTGAAGAGGAATTGCCGAAAAGTGGCGGGTAAATTACGTTTAGTTTCTTCGACAAGCAAGCCGAGTTCCCTGTCAATTCCCGAGTGACCGCCACCGCCATCGCGCTATCCGGGATAACAATCGATCCAGGACTTTCAGAATTTGAAGATACGGCTATTGCAGACAACAAAGCTGTCGCATCGGAGAAGGGGTCTATCGTGCTCGACAGACCGATTGCTCTTGGCTTCGGTCTGTCAGGGTGCTCTTGAGACTCGGAATGGGCTGAACTGCTTATTCAACGCCTTCATATCGTCGGCAGAAAGCAGTGTCTCGTAGAGCGACACGACGGCTTC
>CAVUSU010000004.1:0-1550903 GCA_963744235.1 uncultured Acidobacteriota bacterium
TATGAGTGGGTGAAACAGGCTTAGGGCGGGCGACGGCGGAATTCCGAGACTGGTCGGTGAGGTCACAGCTGCCGCAACTATTCCGGCTGATCTCCTCGGCGACAGTCCACAGTTCAACCCACTCAGGCTGCTTTTCGCAGAGGTCAGAAAATGGCGTAGCACCAAGAGCGCAACAGACGAGATGTCGGTCCCCCACCCATTTAACGAGGAAAGACCAAGAATGGATTCAACATCAACTGCGGGCTCTGCCTTTTCCCATCGCCTGAGTCTTTTGGAGAGAGCCTTGAAATCGATTATCAACCCGGGCGCCTGCTTCAATATCTCGGTATATTCCTGTAGAGTTACACCGCCGTACCATTTGGTAGATGGTTCGAGCGTCGCCCTTCGTACTGAGCCCGAAAAAGTCGACAAGACTCTACCTTTTCTTTCTCAATAGGCTGGTCTGACACAGCCACGACGGCACTCACCAGCAACGCAAACTCGCGCCTGTCGAGGCCCGCAACGCTCCGCTCACTGCTGCTCCAACGGAACGGATCCCTCTGCTGTGTCTAGATTTTGTCTAGCGGTCGGTCCCAGACTAAGTACAATAGTGTGGGTAACAGGTGCAACTCGGTTGAGTGCAAACCTCAGGAAGTTCAGAATCTGCGCGAGATGCTAGTTCCCCTGCTGGGTTGGGAGGGATGAGGTCGATCGTTTCCTGTGGAAGTCGATCTCTGTATTCTTCGTCTTTCCAAGCACGGGCCACATCTACAACTTCACCGGAAATACTATACCTTGCATTTTTTTGTACCTCCAGGGCAGTGGGCAGATATCTGTCTAGCATGTGGGGCTTCACTTGTCAATCAGAAAATTCGTCAGAAAATCTCCAGTCGATTCACTAACGTCAAAGTTGACTGCGTCGAATCCCCTGGCCAACTCAACGGTGAACGCAACTCCTTCAAACACGCGCCCTTCGAGCGATCGTTCCAACGATCCCGTCTCCCCACTTGGCTTCCCTAATGCAATTAAGCTAGAAACAATTGGTGAGCAGTTGGGCTGTTCTCATAACGAGGCCGTCCAAGTCCATTTCCAACTCTTGATGGGTGCCAAACCTTCCTTTCTGCAGGAAACTCACAAGTCCTAGACAGCAGCACAATAGACATAACCCAACGCCCTGCGCTTGTGGATCGATCTGTTCTCACCTGCATAATGGATTGTGACGAATGGTGGACCAAACAATCGCCACGTTTCGCCGGACAGAGTACCGCCTCCCCTAAACTAGACGAATCCGAATCGAACTCCGCGATCTGGCGGTTAACGTGGTGTAAAAGTCCCGTTTTATGGGAACCGCGGATATAGGTTAGAGCTCCGTTTTCTATATCTACATCATCCAGGGCAATCCAGATCGTCAAGCCCACAGAGTTTCGACAGAGATAGAAACCATCTTGATGAGGAAGTGTGGGCTTCCCGACCAGCTCTTCCTTTGTAAAGACCTCCACATGCAGATGGAATACGTTTCGTCCCAGAAGTGACTCTGCCAAATGTACCATTTTCGGCTGAGTGGCAAGACATAATCGCGCAGACCAGGGATCCAAAGAGAACGATGTGAGTGCGCCGTGAGCGGCTTTGGGAAACCGTTCTCGCCTACCAGGGTCGGCCTCGTCCAGTGCTTCAATCTCGTCCAGAACAAAGAACCCTCGTAGATGAACAAATCCATCGCATTCAAATTTCCACTTTGCATAGTCCTCTGTCCCAGGACTCAGACACATACTGCGTCGGCTCCGGCTCCGCGGCACCTTAGAAAAATCAGTAACTTGGATTATCTCAGGCCGAACATTTCGTACCATAAAAACCTCTACATGAAGGTTCCTCTCCTAGGCACTGTAGGAGACTGTAGCTATAGCTCCTTCTGGCCTGACTGAACTCGCTCCTTACCCACGAGTAGCGATTTCATCGCGGCGGGTCATTCAGGTCTGGCTCACACCATGAGAGTCCATCCTCTGAAGCGATCAAGCCGTTCGGCCGCACCGGAACCCTCGGAAAAGGCACCCCGAAGGTCATACTCTGGCTCTCGTCGAAGGCTCCCCTCCTCTTATTGCCAAAATCCTCTTGAAGCTTGTTGAAGCGAGCATTCACTACAGCCGTTGCTGTCGACTCGAGCGGGCGCCTAGGTGGTTCTGTGTAGAAATGCTTTTTAAATGCGGTATCCATCCATTCGCCAGCGCCTATCCGTCTTTCAAAGAATTCGTCGCCCGTGGTTCCCATGCCAGCAACAAGCCGGACAAATGCCTCGTTTGCAGTCTCGTCAGTGTTGAGGATCTTTCGAGCATTCCAGAAATAGGATTCCTTGTTGTGGTTCATGTCGTAGATCACGAGCAAAAACTCATAGATGTTTTGGAACTCTATGCGGTAACGGTACTCAAACTCTTCGAAGCAACTCATTTCTTCGATCTCCCCGCCGAGGCACGCATTGATGGACCGGGCAGCCAACAGTGCCGAATACGTCGCCAAATGAACACCTGTGGAGAACACAGGGTCGACGAAGCACGCCGCATCTCCGGTTAGTACGAGCCCCCGGGCAAAGAACCGGGTGTTGCAGTACGAATAGTCGCTGCGCACACGAAGCTTTCCATAGACGCCCTCGGACACGCGAGTGGCTGATTCGAGCAGGTCAGCGATTGTCGGACAGCGGGCGATGAAATCCCTCATCGCCGTCTCGTGATCGCCTTGCAATATCGCCGAATGCTCGGGAGCGATTACGGCCCCAACGCTCGTAAGGGTCTTATTCAGGGGTATGAACCAGAACCAGCCAGCGTCGAATGCAGCGCACAGAATGTCACCTTGACGGGGGGCAGGTCGGCGCTTCGCGTTTTCGTAATAACCGAATAATGCAACATTTCGAAAGAACTTCGAAAATACGCGCTCACCGGCAAAGTGAAAAAGGCGACTCTTCCATCCAGATGCATCGACCACAAACCGGGCCGTAGCGACGTGCTCAAATCCTTGAGCGTCCACGTATCGCACACCTCTGATCCGCTCGCTCTCGCTGATAACACTAATAACGCGATGCTGCTCCCGCACGTCAACGCCGGTTTCTGCCGCGTGACGAAGAAGGATTTCGTCGAACCGGGATCGTTCGACTTGGTACGCATAATTGAAGTTCTGCAAGTGCAGATCCTCGTTCTCACTGAAAAAGAACGACCACAGCGCTTGCTCCCGGCCCCAGCGCCACGTGCCGCCATACTTCCGCATGAAATTGGCCTTTTCGATCTTCTCCCTAACGCCGAGCATCCGGCAGACACCGTGAATAGTTGCCGGAAGAAGAGATTCGCCGATCGAATAGCGGGGAAACTTTTGTTCCTCAAGAAGAAGAACCCTGTGACCGCGCATCGCTACAAATGCTGCTGCGGTCGAGCCTGCAGGTCCACCACCCACGACGATAAGATCGAATTGTTCCGCGTTCGCTGGCATCGGATAAGGAGGTACGGAATAAATGTTGGTGGCGGGCGAGGGGAGCATACCACGAAAATTCTAAATAAAAAACTATCCGAGACTATCACGACTATCACTAGCGATTTCGGAACTATCTAAGGATGCTGGGCCAAGGGACAGTGATGGTGACAGGATTTTTACCTTCAACGCAGGGAGTAGCAGGATGGGCCTATTTTCAAACAGATCCGATTCAGTTGGGATTTGAGCCCTGGAGATGGAGTGGCGATGGGGAGCGACCTGTTATGCAAAATGGGGACGTCAAGCTCCTTCGCTGGCTTCAGGTGCTGTCGGCGGCGCAAGGTCGGGAAAGATTGAGCCACAGAGTGAGCAGCAGTTGTGCGCTGCTGGGCACGCGATGTCTGCCACGGTGTAGATAGCGAAGTCGGTAGAGTCGTTCGATGGTCAGCGCCAAGAGAGCCACGAGCCAGGCGATCACCAGACTGTTGGCATGATGATGGCGGATGTGTTCGAGGTCATGATGGTTTTTGGCTTCGTTGAACCCCTGGTTTTCGATCTCCCAACGGCTCTTAGCCATGTGGAATAGGGACTGGGGGCCCACTTCCGCAGCCGGAAAATCCGTCAACCAATAGGCTTGCACCACCGTGCCATCCGGTTTGTGCTGACGATAGAACAACACGCGGACGGTTTCCCAACGGAAGGCCATCCAGGGATCAAAGTCGTCTGCGTCCCAGAGCGCCCGGCGCTAGTTCCTGACGGTTGCATGCGCGTGCGAAGCAATTGCTGCCCATTTTCGGCTTTAATAGATTTGGTGAAGTAACGGGCATCAATTAACTCTGGGTGGCAGAGGTCACCTGCGTCCGGCTGAACGAACATTGGGAACAAACCACCAAAGAACAAGCGTGAAATAGGTAGAGCAACACGTAGGTAAATGCCCCAAGTCATCCAAGATTGACAACAGGCCAGGTCAGTTTGAGTCTGTTTTTTGTGAAAGCTCGGTTGTCGGCTTGCCATCCGCGCCGCGAATTTTGGACCGAAGCCGACGTTGCTTTCCGTGCAGCGAAGAAAAAACACAGCGACGGAATCTCAGGACCGAGAAAAAAACGGGGGGCCTTTAAGGGGCCAATAAGGATTCCTTTGCACTCCCTATTGTTCCTTTTCAATGCCTTAGCGTTCCCTCACATTCCTTCTAAGTCCTTGAAATTCCGATCGGTATTGTTTTCGACTCCCACACGCTTCCGCCAAAAAGACAGCGTTCTTTTAGAATGGCCACGGGACCCGGGGACAGAGGAGGCGTATTCGCCTTGCCTTCGCTGAGGCAAAAACACCCCCCTACCCCTACCGTATATTAGAACTGGTGGCGGGTGAGTGTTTTCAGTCATTTGCGTCGATTTCTAATCCCGGTGCCGAATTCGAATGCAGGCTGGGGGACGAAAATGAGGCGAAGGCGGTTGAAGTGAGGGGCGAGGGGCGTCGTGGGGTGAGGCAAGAGAGAGCCCTCGGCTCGCGCGGTTCGCTCTCGGGAGGGGATGGGCGTCGCTGGTACGGACCCTGACCGTCTTTGAACGCCGGGTTTCCGAGTAGAAACCCTCAGAGCCGGCTTCTTCTCCAGTTTTTTGTCGTGGCGGCCGTGGTGCTAATCGCGTGAGCAAAAATACCCCCCACTCTACGGTTATTAGAACCATCTCCGACTGAATGTTTTCATAGGCTTATAGCGATTTCTAATCGCGTTCCCGTTATTAGGATTTTGTTTCTGAATTTCATAGTTTGAATTCTGGCCCCCGCTTCACCTCGTACTGTCGATTTCGCAGCTCATAAAAACGCGCCATGGTAGCACGGAATTCGTCGGATGGGTAGTAACAAAGATATTATAGTAGTTCTATAACCCCTGGACCCAAGAGGTTCACGGTTGGGCACCGCGAAATTCATTCATGCCTACAGGTTCTAGGACGCCTAGCTAAATCGAATACCGCGTTCCGAATCCAAATATAAATGCAGTATGGCATTCCTGAAAAGCCGCGAGAACAGCATATTGCTCTCGAGACTTGCCGACTGTTGAATGGCAAGGTACAGAGACGGACGTGGAACGCATAAATAAAAATCCGGGGATAAGTAAGGTCATCGCTGTACGTGTTCTCGTGTTTGGATTCGTCCTCTTGTCAGCGGGCGGCGAGTTGCGCGCTCAACAAATGTCGGATCTACCTTCGAAGCCGACCCCTGCCGTCGGCGAGCAAAACATTTCAGTTCCCGTAGTGTCTTCGGACAATGCCGATGTTATTTCCGCAGGACCCTTGACATTTGGCGAGCGGCTAAAGATTTACGAACACTCGTTCACGAACCCGGAGAGTTTAGTCGGACCCGTACTCGGGGCGGGTATAGGTCAACTGCGCGACACGCCGCCCGAATGGGGAAGCGGAGCGGACGGATTCGGCTTGCGTCTGGCGTCCGGCTTCGGGCGAAGCGTGATATCGCGCACCATCAGTTTTGGGGTAGCCAGCGTCGACGGCGAGGACTCTCGCTTTACGCCGTCACACGAAAGCGGGATTTGGAAACGGACCCGGCACGCTGTGGTGGGGACTTTCGTTTCGCGCACGGCGAGCGGCGGGACTATGCCTGCAATCTCCCGCTTTACGGGCGTCTATAGCGCTGCTTTTATTGCCAATGCCTGGGAGCCTCCGAGCCAAGACAGCTACGGTCATGCGCTCGAACGAGGCTCGACCGCGCTGTTGTCGATCGTGGGATGGCACGTTTTCGAGGAATTTTGGCCGGATATTCGCGGGACCCTTCGTCACAAACATAATTAGATTCAGAATTAGATTCAGTCCTTGGTGGGGTCAAAAATGCGGTGAGCCTGGAGGGAGGAGAGTGGCGAGTCCCCGATGTCTTAACTGGCGACACTTGGATCGACCGTTGGGGAAAACATAAGACCATGCCCGAAAGTTCCACAAAAACTGTGCCCTCGAATCGGCGCGGAAAGCTGAGCATCACCGGCCTAATTCGCCCTTACTGGAAGGCTTTGACGTTAGCATTCGCCGGAGTCTTGGGCGAAACGCTCAGCGACGTTCTCGAGCCTTGGCCCATCAAGGTCGTCGTCGACAACATCCTGCAATCAAAAAAGCTGCCAGGCTGGCTGGCAGGGTTTGTGTCTGGATTGTTCGGACAGAACAAACTGGCAATTTTGAACTTCGCGGTGGCCGCGGTGGCAGGCATCGCCGTGGTAGGCGCGGTGAGTTCTTACATCGAAAAGTATCTCACCACGAGCGTGAGCCAGTGGGTAACACACGATCTCCGGCGGACACTGTACAACCACATTCAGCGCCTGTCTCTGGCGGAGTACGACAAGGCGCAAACCGGCGACCTTATAAGCCGAGTTACGACGGATATCGGCGCCGTTCAGGATTTCGTCAATTCGGCATTGCTGGGCATCCTCGTCAATGTGTTGACGCTGATCGGCATGACCGGAGTGATGCTCTATATCAACTGGCGTTTCACCCTGATCGCGCTCTCGATCGCTCCCGCGCTGTTTGCGGTGGTGTACTCCTTCACACGGCGCATCAAGAAGGCGTCGCGCGCCGTCCGGAAAAAAGAAAGCGAACTGGTATCGGTGGTGCAAGAAGTGCTGAGTTCACCGCGTGTAGTGAAGGCTTTCGCGCGCGAAGATTTCGAGGTAACGCGATTCGAATCGCAAAGCCTGGAAAATGTGGAGACGGCGCTGGAGGCTCGCAGCATAAAAGCGAAACTTTCGCCGATCGTGGATGTGATGGTGGCGGTTGGCACTTGCCTGGTGCTGGGATACGGCGCGCGCCTGGCGCTAAGAGGCCAGCTCAGCGCCGGCGTGCTGATCGTTTTTCTGCTGTACTTGGGCAAGATGTACAAGCCCATGCGCGAGCTTTCGAAAATGACCGACACAGTTTCGAAAGCGATGGTGGGCTATGAGCGCATCCAGGAAGTGCTGGAAATCGAGTCG
Source organism: uncultured Acidobacteriota bacterium (assembly GCA_963744235.1). Taxonomy (GTDB): domain Bacteria; phylum Acidobacteriota; class Terriglobia; order Acidiferrales; family UBA7541; genus Palsa-295. The sequence continues at coordinate 7,397 of CAVUSU010000004.1, forward strand.
GGGGTCCGCGATTTGCCGCGTTCGCGACGCGCGCCGCGGTTCAAAGGAAAGATTGAATTTGACCGCGTGAACTTTGCCTACGACGAAAAATCGCCGGTCTTAAAGGATATCAGTTTCTCGATCGAGCCGGGCCAGGTGGCGGCCATCGTCGGGCCATCCGGAACCGGCAAGACGACGATTATCAGCCTGCTTCCCCGATTCTACGATCCGCAATCAGGGGCGATAAAAATCGACGGCGTGGATATTCGCGGCTACAAGCTGAAGTCCGTGCGGGAGCAAATCAGCTTCGTCTTGCAAGATACGCTGCTTTTCCATGCTTCCGTCTGGGACAACATCGCATATGGCAAGCCCGATGCTACCCGAGACCAAATCATGCGCGCCGCGACAGAAGCGAATGCGCACGAGTTCATCGAGAAATTGCCCGAGGGCTACAACACCATGGTGGGCGAGCGCGGAGCGACACTTTCCGGCGGGCAGCGCCAGCGCATCGCGATCGCCCGGGCAATCATTCGCGACACGCCCCTCCTAATTCTGGACGAGCCTACTTCTGGTCTTGATTCCGCTTCCGAACAAACCGTCATCGAAGCGCTGGACCGCCTCATGGAAGGCAAGACGTGTATCGTCGTCGCTCACCATCTAAACGCAATCCGGCATGCCGACGTCGTGCTTGTGGTGAAGGATTCCGAGTTGGTGGAACAAGGGACGCACGAAGAATTGCTCGCCGCCGGAGGGCTGTACGCGGAGCTGTACAAAATCCAGACTTCGGAAAACGACGGAAAGCTGGCGGAGCAGACTGCGGCCATCTGATTTTGTTCTTATAGAAAGGAGCGCGAATGCAGCGATTGCGAAGGATCTCGAAACCTATCCTGATCTTGTTCTTCCTTGGTATCTCGATACCAGCGGGAGCACAAAAGCACGAGAAGCAGAAAGCAAAAAAGGATGTAGCTGATCTTCCGGCTGTGATTTGGCGCGACCCAGGCGATATTTCCGCCCTGAATCTAGTTTACGGCGCCGGGGGAAGCGAACATGCGCCCGATCCCAACGGCACATACACGTTCGACAAAGAGGACATGAACGGGACGAGCCCGAAATTCGATGTGAAGGACGGACAGGGGGTGAAATGGCGGGTGAAGTTAGGTCAGGAACCCCAAGCCGAAACAGCAGCGACACGCCTATTGTGGGCCGCAGGATATTTCGTGGATGAAGACTATTATTTGGCGGAGGTGAAAGTTGAGGGCCTGCCTAAGCTTCGCCGCGGGCAAAACTTTGTCTCGGAAGGCGGCGTGGTCCATCGCGTCCGACTCGAGCGCAAAGACAAAGAGATCAAGAAGATCGGGAATTGGGACTGGTTCAAGAACCCTTTTGCCGGCACGAAGGAGTTGAACGCGCTGCGCGTGATGATGTCTCTTCTCAACAACTGGGATCTAAAAGACATCAACAATTCGGTTTACGTGGTCGACGGCGAGCGGCGATACGTGGTGAGCGACGTGGGCGCGACGTTCGGCAAGACGGGGAGCAGCATCAGCCGGTCGAAGAGCGACTTGAAGGGTTACGAAGAATCGAAATTCGTCGAGAAAGAGACGCCCGCCGAAGTTGATTTCGCGATGCACAGCCGGCCGTTTCTGCTGACCGCGGTCGACGTTCCCAACTACCACAAGCGCACTGAAATGGAAAATGTGACCAAACATATTCCGCGCGAGGACGCCAAATGGCTGGGCCACTTGCTGGGTCAACTTTCCGATGAACAAATCCGCGACTGCTTTCGCGCCGCGGGCTATTCCCCCGACGAAGTAGAAGGATACTCGAAAGAAGTGCAGGCAAGAATTGCGGCGCTGAACGCACTGTGAGCCTGCTCTGTTTCGCGGCGGCGGGAATTCCGCGCTTCGACGCAAACGGGGACGGCGCATTGCGAAAGGTGGACACCTAAACGTGAAGCTAATCATCCAGCCGGACGACGGACCGACGGTACTTCTTTCGGCTCTCAAGAACGCGAAGAAAAGCGTGGAAGTTGCCATTTTTCGTTTCGACCGAAACGATTTCGAAACGACATTGAAAGCGGCGGTAGGCAGGGGCGTAAAGGTGACGGCGTTGATCGCGGATGTGAACCGGGGCGGCGAAAAGAATTTACGCCAACTCGAGATGCGGTTTCTGCAGGCAGGGATCACGGTGGCGCGGAGCGCAAACGATTTGATCCGGTATCACGACAAGCTGATCGTTATCGATCGGCGCATTCTATTCATACTGTCATTCAATTTTACGCACCTGGATATCGATCACAGTCGTGGATTCGGAATCCTGACGAAGAACGCAACCTTGGTGCAAGAGGCCGTGAAGCTTTTCGAGGCCGATTGCGCGCGGCGGCCTTACACGGCGGGCCCCGATAGCTTTGTCGTTAGCCCGGCAAACTCGCGAAAAGTGCTGCGGACGTTCCTGGAACGTGCGAAGAAGCAATTGCTGATCTACGATCCTCAGATTTCGGACAAGGAAATGATCGCCACCTTGCAGGGAAGAGCCAAGGCCGGAGTGGAAATCCGTGTGATTGGAAAGGTGAGCGGGCGGGCCAACGTAATGGTGCGCAAATTGACCCGAATGCGACTCCACACACGCACGATTATTCGCGACGGCCACCAGGCGTTCATCGGGAGCCAGAGCTTGCGCCCGGCGGAACTAGATTCGAGGCGAGAAGTGGGGCTCATCGTTCGCGAACCGAAAGTGGTGAAACAGTTCCTCGCGACCTTCGAATCCGATTGGAACGCCATGAATGGCGGTAGCGCGCAAGAGGCTTCAAAAGAAGAAGCGCCCTCGGTTACGTCACAGAAAGTGGCGGAAAAGGCCGTCGCCGTCCTCACTCGCGAGCTGCGTCCACTTACCGGTACGGTAAAAAAGGCGGTGAAGAAAGTGGTGGCGCAGGCGGGAGAGGAAGTGCTGCACGACAAGATCGTGAAGTCGACGGTGAAGAAAGTGATTAAGAAAGCGGTGAAGAAAGCTGTCAAGGAAGCAGTCCAGGACTCCGAGAAGGCCTAGCAGAAGCAAACGTCAGTCCGCACAAATCAATCGAACGCAGTCTTCCAGCGCTCCACATCTGGATCTGCGGGGAATGGTCGCCGTCCGCGAGCCCACACTCGTGAACGACGAATTCGTTCCTAAAGGACACGGGAGTTGACCCGTGTCCCCATTAAGCTGCGTTGGCGACCAGGCCGCGCGCGGCCAGCGAGAGCATCAGCCGCGAGATGCCGCTGAAGAGCATGCTGATCCCTACAAGGGTGCCGATGACCCATTCGGTGCTCGACGGCCACGTTCTCCAGATCATGACGGCGAGGATCAGGGTGACGATTGCGTCGAATAGCAGCCAGCCCCAGCCCGGCCTCGGGCGCATCCCAAACGCCAAGATAAGCTCCAAGACTCCTTCGGCAAACAAATAGATTGCGATTGCGAGGGTTAGCGTCGCCAAGCCGGCCACGGGTTGACGCAACAGGTAGACGCCGATGCAAATATAGACGATGCCTACGAGCAGCTCCCACAAGACTCCGCCGGTGGAGCGCAAATGCCAGGCAAACACCAGATGGATCACGCCGCTGAAAAGGAGCACCCAAGCCACGAATACGCTCACGGCGAGTCCCGCTGCCTGAGGTACCGCGATAGCCACCAAACCCGCCACGATCAACAGGACGCTGAGCCCAATGGACCACCCCAGGGACTTTTTCACGATCGAGCCCACAGATGTAGCGCTCATGACGTCTTCCTCCTTAATGTGCTGATGCCGGTATTCCCAATTTGGGCCTCCGGCAAGCGCATCCTACGCCCCCCGGCTCCTGCATACAACAAAGCCGCCGCCAGGGCAGACCCAAGCGAAGACGACCAGCCGAAGGGCCGCACGGGCACGGGCATCCTGTGGCGACATTCATCGAAACAGGGCAATAGATTGGCGGCGAGACGCGCTTCCGTCTCCGCGCGATTCTAGGCTGGTCGAGCAATCGACGCAGTTTCGCGCCGCGTGCTTCGCCGTTTCGCGATTCGCGCGATTTCGTCGATGGCGATTGCCGTCAGCAACATCAGGACGGGGTCGATAGGCAGGCGGTAGCGAGGCTGGACGATCGTCAGATAGTAGGCCCACGGAAACACAACCGGAAAAACGGCAAGCGGAAACCAGTATTCGCTGCGCCTTAGAATCAGCGCGACCAACCCAACGAGAGTCCCGATCGCGACGAGAATGTTGAAGAGAAGCACGAATCGGAACCACGACGAGCGAGTGCGAAGGAAATCGCTCACGGGATTGGGCGTTCCACCCGACCACGTAGCGAGGATTCGATGCCCGATGAGGTGCGCCTCCCGACCCGGGTGAGTGAGGATGTAATCCATCGCGTCGTCTTTTTTCTCTTGCATGTAGGCGATTTCGCCCATGTCCGCATATTTGGCGCGTTCGCCAGCATCGTGAATCGGGTGGTGGGTGCCTAGCCAGCGGTCCTGAGCATCGGGATTATTTCCCACCCATAGTTGCAGCCCCAGAATCGAGCGGAGCGGCACGAAGGCGTGGAACACTTCGTAGTTGCGCACGGTCCAGGGAACGCAACACAGCGCCGCGACGACGCCCGCGAGCAACGGCTTTGCCAGCCACGGACGACCTTGTTTGTGCCTCCGATAGGCGAGCCAGCCGAGCAATAAAGGCAGCAGGGAAGCGAGCGTCGCGCTGGTCATCAGGGTGAGGCCCCACAGGAGCCCATAGCCAGTCCATGCGATGGTGCGTTGAGATTCGGGCAGCTCGAGCGTCACCCGCACGATAGTGGCGACGAGAAGAGCTGCAATAGACGCTTCCCACATGCTCTCCGTGGGTAGCTGAAACGCGTTGGGGAAGACGGCCCACAGCCAGGCTGCCGCAGCGCCCACTCCAGCGCCTCCCATTCGTTTCCCTGTGTAGAAAATCGGAAGGCACGCGAACGCCGTGGCAAGAATGTTTACGAGCGCGGCCGCCGTAAACGAGTCAAATGTGTACTCGCCGAAAACTCGAAAAATGGCGGCGAGAAGGTACGGGTAGACCGGAGTCATCCACGCGGTGGGGCCCGTGTCCACGTGAAAAGGCGAACTGAATCCGTGGCCAGTCGCAATTGAGTGCGCGATGTTTCCGGACTCGAAGAGAAAAGGGATGGTGCTGAGCGCTTGTCTGGGATTGTTGTGCTGAAAGCTCCAGAAGAAGGCGAGGCGCACGGCTAGCGCAACGATGACAATCAGAGTCAGCGACGTTGCGGCGGATTGAAGTTTCTTTTTCATCCTTCGCGAGTTTTGACAGAGCTCCTTTGGGCAGGAGGTGATTGCCTCAGGGGTTAAAACCCCTGATGAAAAAGAGAGCCTCAATGTCGGAGCTGAAGCTCCGCCCCAGAAAAACCTCTAAAGGCCGTCGCGGAGGGCAGCTTGCGCCGCGAAATGGCCGCACAGACCGTGAACGCCGCCGCCCGGAGGCGTCGAGGCTGAACAGATATAGAGACCTTTCGACGGGGTGCGATAGAGCCGCCACGTCGGACGCAGGAAGAATTGACTCAGCAACGCTGCGCCGCCATTGATGTCGCCGCCGACCAGATTGGGATTGTGCGACTCGAGGTTGGCGCAAAGCATGACGCTGCGCTTCCGGATCAGTTGCCGAAAACCGGGCGCAAACCTTTCTACTTGCGATTCGATGCGGTCGGTCATGTCGAAGTTCGAGCCGTTGGGAACGTGGCAGTAAGCCCAGGCGATATGCTCGCCGGCAGGCGCGCGGGCTGGGTCGAAGAGGGTGGGCTGAGTGAGCAAAACGAACGGGCGCTGCGCGTGCTCGCCCTGCCAGGGGGCACGCTCGGACTCGGCGATTTCCTCGAGAGTGCCGCCAATGTGGACCGTGCCCGCGCGGCCGCACTCTTTCGCCGTCCAGGGAATTGGTGCATCAAGCGCCCAGTCGAGCTTGCAAACACCAGGGCCGTATCGATAGCGTTCGAGGCTGTGCTGGAAGCCCTGCGGCAGGCGCGTTTCCGCGATCTGCTAGAAGCTGCTTCGGCGTGACGTCGCAGAGAACGGTCCGTGCGGTGGGGAGTTCGTCGAGCGATTGGACTGACTGTCCTGTGACAACTGTCCCGCCCAGCGATCGAAAATAGGATGCGAGCGCGTTGGCGATGTTTTGCGAGCCGCCGCGAGCGAAAGGCCACCCCACCACGTGGGCCGTGATTCCAAGCACAAAGCCGAAAGCGGCGCTGGGCACGCGTTCGAGCGGCAGCATCGAGTGAGCGGCATGGCCGGCGAAAAGCGCGCGCGCCCTTTCGCCGTGGAAGAGGCTCCGCGCGACGGTGGATGCGGAACGCATTCCTCTCAATCCGAATAGCGCCGCGATCAGGGGATGGCGAGGGAACCCCAATGGCCCAAGAAGAAATGACTCGAGCTTCGGCCATTGCGAAACGAGTCCACCGAAAATCTTCGTGTATTGGCCGGCATCCACGCCGAGGTTTTGCGCGGTGTCCTCCACCGAGCGCTCGACCACAACGGCGGAGCCGTCGTCCAGCGGATGCGCCAGGGGGGCGCTGGGATGAACCCATTCGAGGCCGTGCTGCAGAGCGGCAGCGCGCGAAAGAAAGGGGATACGACGCCCATCGGATGGACGGCGGAGCAGACGTCATGGACGAAGCCGGGCAGAGTGATCTCTTCCGAACGAGTGGCGCCACCAATAGTTTGCTGGCCCTCGACGAGCAGCACCGAGCGGCCCGCCTGAGCCATCGTGATCGCAGCCGCCAGACCGTTCGGGCCGGACCCGATCACAATCGCATCGTACTTGCCGCTCAAAGTCGTCAGAAGAAGCTCCGGCGGAATCATACCGTCAGAGGCGTTCAACGCAAGATGATTGCGAAGCGATGGCGCTATCCGAGAGGCTAGGACGCGGGGACTGCTTCTGGTTGGACGGCCAGAGCGGGATCGTTTGAGTGCAGGAACCACTTCTCGACAACAACGCGCCGCGAGAACCACGGCGTCGCGAGGAGAAGGCGGCCAAGCGAACTCATGAGCCGCGGGGGAAGTTTGCTGCCGATTTGAGAGGACCACTCCTGCTGATTCCCGAATCGCTCCGCCAAACGATCGCGATAGAGCGAGAGTCGATCGGCGGTGTATTTTCCGTCTGTCTCAACAAGGACTTGGGCGGCGAGCAATCCCGACTCAATTGCGGGGCGAATTCCCTCGCCGCTCTGCGTGTAAGCCATCCCGGCTGCGTCCCCGATCAGCATGACGCCGTCACCGATCACGTTGCGTTTCGCCCTGCCGTAAAGCAGATAGGCATGCCCCAAGAGTTTCGACGGCAGGTCGAACGTGACCTTTCGCGTTCGCGCGAGGAAGTCGACAAAGGCAGCGACGTGAGCGCCTAGCCGGTGCGAGTCGAGACGCCCCAGCCCGATATTGAGATAATTTCCCTTGCGGAAGCACCACCCATAGCCGCGCAGGTCGTGACAAAAATAAAGCTCGGGAATCTCCCCGCGAATCGCGCACATTTTCTGCTGAGACGGCGCCATTTCGAATTCAGCTTCCTGCGCGGCTACGACCTCGCCGTCCCTCATTCCCGGATTGAGATGGCGCGCGATGGGGCAGAAGTGCCCTCCCGCCCCGACGAGCACGCGGGCTCGAATATGGCCGTTGACCAGCCACGAGATGCCATTTCTCTCGATCGTACGAATGGGCTCGCCTTCAAATAAACGCGCGCCCGAACGCCGGAGCAAATAATCGTCAAATTCCACGCGCCGAATCCCATAGCTGACCGGGCGAGCGTAGTCGGTTTCGGTTTCGCGGCTGCCCATGCAGCCTGTTTTGAAGCCGGTAATCGGCTGAAGGGTGCGGGCGCGGGAATAATCCAGGATATCTACGTCGAGCGCATCGATGACCTGGGGAGTGATCCAGCCACCGCAGACTTTGTCGCGGGGAAAGGTGCTTTTATCGAGAATCGCGACGTCGATGCCCGCGCGAGAAAGGGCCCACGCGCAAGAGGAACCGGCGGGACCGCCGCCGACGATCAGGGCGTCGCATGCATCCATTTCAATTCCTCATCGTCCTTGTCACGGGAGCGCTGGTTTCCATAGAGATGGTGTCTTGTGGACGGAATCGACTGGCACTCGGAGCCCGCAAAAACGAGTTGAAAAAGCTGCATCGACCCGGCCCGGAACCCCGCAATCGAGCCCGCGAGGTACAGCCGCCATTGCCTGACGAATTCCCGGCCGAACATTTCCTCGACGCGATCGGTGGATTGTTCGAACCGAGCGAGCCAGTGTTGCAGCGTCCACGCGTAGTGCATGCGAAGGTTTTCGACGTCGAGGACGGAAAGATCGAGCGGTTCCATGAGACCCACCGCCTCGCGAAGGGTGGGCGGATAGCCGCCCGGGAAAATCCGCTTGCGAATCCACGCGTTGAGCTGCTGCGGCCGGTTTCTGCCTATGAAGTGGAGGAGTCCGCGCGATGATTTTTTTATCGAGCGCCCGATGACGCGCGTCATCTCATCATGGTGCTCTTTGCCAACATGTTCGAGCATCCCCACGGATACGAACGCGTCGTATTGTCCCGAAATGTTCCGGTAGTCGTCCTGAATGAATTCTACGCGGTCACCCAGACCTGCCAGCTTGGCCTGTTGGCGCGCAAAAGCGATCTGCTCCGCTGAAATGTTGAACGCCTTCACGCTGACGCCGTAGTGCCGCGCCATGTGCAGAGCGAGCGCACCCCAGCCGCAGCCCGCTTCGACCACCGTCTCGCCGGGCCGCAACTGAATCTTGCGGCACACGTAGTCCATTTTTGCGAGTTGCGCTTCTTCGAGCGTGATCGACGCATTGGCGAAATACGCGCAGGTGTAGACCAGGCGAGAATCGAGCCAGAGCCTGTAGAAGTCGACGTTGAGATCGTAATGCCGGTGAATGTTTTGGCGCGAACCGTGGAGGGTGTTCTCCTGCGTCCACTGGAGCCATCTCGAAGCTAAATTCGAGTAGCGCGTGTCCAGGCGATTCCTGGGGATCGCTCGAAAGGCGCCTTCAACGAGCGCCGTCAGATCCCCTTCCACTTCGATCCGCCCCTCGGCGTATGCTTCGCCGAACTCAATTTCCAGATTGAGGATTAACTGTGCGAGAGTGCGAGCGTCGCGGATTAAAACAGTGGCGACAGGAGCGTCTCCCGTATAGCCAGCCTCTCCATCGGTGGCAAGTTGCAGGCGGATACGCGCGGGCGCAACGCGGTCGCCCAGCTTTCGAAGCAGCCACTTCTGGATAGGCCGAAGCTCGAGAGGGTGCACGGTGCGTCGCCTAGGCTACAAGCCGGATTGTACAACCAGTCCGCGATGAAACGAAAGAACGGCCGGCCGGGCCACTGAGCCCGACCGGCAGAGTCTCTCGCTCGGAGGACAACGCGAGGAAAACTATCGAGATAACCCGGATTGCCCACTGGCGCTTGAAACGCGGGAGACCGCGCGCAACATTTCACGCGCCAGCTTCAGGTGTTCTTCGAGGGTCGGCAGAGTCCTCTGCGCAAAGTCCTTCAGATTTCGATCTCTACCGTTGGATGCTTCCGTGTTGAATTCGGAGACGTTGTTTGCGTGGTCTCGAACCATCAAACGGGCGTAGGCACGATCGAACGCGGCGCCGGTCATCTTCGAAAGCTGGTTGTATAGGGCTTGGTCGCGCTTGCTTAGATCGCCGGGAAGCGAGAGCTTTTCCCGAGTTGCGATACTACTTAGCTCGTTGCCCGCTGCATTGTGGTCGTTAACCATGCGCTTTCCGAAGTCTTTGACGGTTATGCTGTGACCTTTGTCGTTTGCCAGTTGACCCAGCTTTACCTCCGCCATGCCTCCCTCGGCGGCGTCTCTGGCAAAGTCGGCATCGGAGATCGGCGCGGCCGAAGAATGCTGAGCTGCGGATGCACCACTGGGCTGTTGTAGTTCGCCCTGGGACGGCCCGAGCAAAGCGACGGTGGTGCCTGCGCCCAAAACCAAGCCAACAAATCCAGCAATGCAACCCAAGACTTTGGTGCTGACCATGGCTTTTGCTCCTTGCGTTGAAAGTAAGGGATGGGTTGGCGATCGGCAATCAGGTGATGGCTGTAAAGAATGAGGTCCGGCCGCTGTAAGCCGTGTTGCGAGGCGGGTTTGATGATGCGCCGGCCGAGGTTCGACAAATTCGAGGAAACGCCTTCTATACCTCTCTACGTCTAAGAAACTGATGGACGCTAAGACCTCAGTGTGCGCGCACGGCTGCGGGAGTCGCTGGCAGAGGCTTGGGCGGCCCGTTCTCTTGATGGGGGCAGCGGCCCTATTTCTGACTGCCAGCTGGCTGACTATAGGCGCGAGCCGGGTTGACGCCATGCCGGCGCTATCTGCCAACTCTTCTGCCACATCGAGTCAGGCTCAGGCGGCACCTGCGCAAGCCGCGAGCGCGAAACAGCTCGGAACAATCAAAAGCATATCGGGCAGCGTGATTACACTGACCACGGATGCAGGCGTGAGCATAACCGTGCAAGTCGATGATGGAGCTCGCATGGTTCGCACGGCCCCAGGTCAAACCGACTTGAAAGGCGCGACTGTAATTCACGTTCAGGATTTGCAAGTGGGCGACCGGATACTGGTTCGCGGCAAGGCGTCCGATGACGGCAAGACGATCGCAGCCTCAGTCGTGATTGCGATGAAGCAGTCCGATCTTGCGGCGAAGCAGGAACAAGAGCGTCAGGACTGGCAGAAGCGCGGGATTGGTGGACTGGTGAGCGCGGTGGAACCGTCGAGCGGCACGATCACGATCACGACCGGCGCGGGGAGCACCAAGAAATCGGTAGCGATTCACACGACCTCCACAACCGTTTTCCGGCGGTATGCTCCTGACTCAGTGAAATTCGATGATGCGAAGCCGAGCGCCCTCGATCAGGTGAAGTCCGGTGACCAGCTTCGAGCGCGCGGAAATAAGAATGCCGACGGTACGGAGTTTGCCGCCGAGGAGATTGTCTCCGGTGTGTTCCGCAATATTGCGGGCACCATCACGTCCCTGGATACCGCGGCGAATACGGTTACCGTCAACGATCTGCTGTCGAAGAAAAGCATCATGGTGAAGATTACGGCTGATTCGCAGGTGCGGAAGCTTCCTCAGCAGATGGCGCAAGTGATTGCGATGCGGTTGAAAAGCGGCGGTTCGAACGGCACTGCTGCCGGACAGCAACCAGTCTCGCAGAATGGCGCTGCTCCCGGTGGACAATCACGCCCCGGTGGTATGGGAGCAAATCGCACGGGCGGTACGCCCGATTTTCAGCAGATACTAAGCCGCATGCCTCCCGCGGGTCTTTCGGACCTGCAGAAGGGTGACGCGGTGATGATTGTGTCCACCGAAGGAAGCGACTCCGGCGAGGTGACGGCTATTACGCTTCTCGCGGGCGTTGAACCGATTCTGCAAGCGTCGCCCGGGGGGCAGATGATGACCCTCTCGCCCTGGAGTCTTGGTGGTGGCGGTGGCGGCGATGACGCGGGCGGTGGTTCGCCGCAGTGACCGTTCATCCGGTGGTTATTATCATTCCATTTTCAGGAGAATCGAATTGAGATCCCCGGCTTTATGGAAACTCACTCGTACTGTACTTATTTTCTTGTGCATGCTCGTGTTCGCATCGGGCTCGTTTGCGCAGACCGGAACGGCGATCCTTAGAGGGCAGGTGAAGGATCCCTCGGGAGCATCTGTGGCGGACGCCACGATTCTTGTCACCACGCCGGGCGGCGAAACGCTAACGGCCACGCCAAGCCACGAGGGCCTCTACATCGTGAAGGGATTGGCCGCAGGCAAATACAAGGTCCAGGCCGTCGCGAAAGGCTTTGCGCCGTATGAGAAGGACGATGTCGCGATCGCCGACGGCCAGGTTCAAACCCTGGACATTTCGCTGGCCATCGAAGTTCAGCAGCAGAAGATTGTCGTCTCAGACCAGGCGGCGACGGTGGATGTCGCGCCCGAAAATAACGCGGGCGCCGTGGTGATCTCAGGAAAGGAACTCGACGCGCTTTCCGACGATCCTGATGAATTGCAGAATGACTTGACGGCCCTTGCCGGACCTTCCGCCGGACCAAATGGCGGCCAGATGTACATCGACGGCTTCACCGCCGGGCAGCTTCCGCCCAAGTCTTCGATTCGCGAAATCCGGATCAATCAGAACCCATTTTCCTCGGAGTACGACAAGCTCGGCTACGGTCGCATCGAGATTTTCACGAAGCCGGGAACCGACAATTGGCACGGCGAAGTGGAAGTGCAAGGAAACGATTCCGCTTTCAATTCGCGGAATCCGTTTCTGGGCACCGCAGACGAGCCCGGCTACGATTCGACGATGTACAACGGGAACGTCGGGGGGCCGCTGAGCAAGAAGGCTTCGTTGTTCTTCAGCGCTCAACGCCGGAATATCAACGATCTGTCTGTCATCGATGCCAGTGTTCCGCCGGACTTCACGAAAGGGAGTCTGACGCAAGCCGTGCCCAACGACAGGACGCGCACGAATATCGGGCCGCGCCTCGATTATCAGGTGTCAAAGAACAACACCCTGACGGTACGCTATCAGTATTGGCGTAACAACGACCAGAACGATGGAATCGGCGCGCTTACCCTTCCGACCCTCGCGTACAATTCGCTCGAAAGCGAGCAAACGGTGCAGGCAAGCGATACGCAAATCATCGGTTCGAGCGTGGTGAATGAAACGAGATTCCAATTCAACCGCGACGTAACCGGCCAGACTCCGCAGAGCCTGCTTCCGACCGTGAATGTGGCGGGATACTTTACCGGGGGCGGAAACAGCCAGGGAACGAGCAACGATACCGAGAGCCACTACGAACTGCAGAACTACACGTCGATCGTGCACGGGAAGCACATGATCAAGTTTGGAGCGCGGCTTCGCGACCTGACGGATACGAACAGTTCTCAGTCAGGGTTCAATAACACCTATCTGTTCAGCTCTGCAGCGGCGTATCAAGCGACGCTGGCTGCCATCCCGTCAGGCGCCACAGGCACGGCGATGGGCGGCCAGGCATACCAATTTTCGTTCACGACGGGGATTCCTACTTCCTACGTCTCAGTGTTCGACGCGGGCCTGTACGTGCAAGACGATTATCGCGTGCGCCCCAACATCACTCTCAGCGGCGGGTTGCGTCTCGAAACGCAGAACCATATCTACGATCGCGCCGACTGGGCGCCTCGCGTGGCGATTGCGTGGGGTTTGGCGCGCGGAAAGAATCCGGCGAAGACGGTGATTCGCGCAGGGTGGGGAATGTTCTACGACCGGTTCCAGAGCGGCCAAATTCTCCAGGCCGAACGCCTGAACGGCGTCACTCAGCAGTCTTACGTTCTCTACTCGCCGGCGTTTTTCTATCCCAATCAGTCGCTGACCAGCCCGCCCGCCGGAGCAACCTCGATCCCGACGATTTATCAGATCGCGCCGAATCTTCACGCGCCGGTGACGATGCAGACCGCCATCAGCCTGGAGAGGCAGATCAACAAGGTGACGAATCTCTCGGTCAGCTACATGAATTCGCGAGGGGTCCACCAGTTGTTCACAAACAACATCAACACGCCTGAGGTGGGAACCTTCCGGACCAGTCCCGTCTATCCGAACGGGATTGCCGAAAGCATTTTTCAATACTCGTCGGAAGGGATTTTCAAGCAAAACCAATTAATCGTGAATCTCAACGTCCGTGCGGGCGCCAAACTTACTCTCTTCGGCTACTACACGCTGGGCTATGCAAACAGTGACGTGTCCGGCGGCAGCGGGTTCATCTCGCAGCAGGGCGAACCGGGAGGCACTCTCAGCGCTTACAATCCGCTCGCGGATTACGGACGCGCGTCGTTTGATGTGCGCAACCGAGTGTTCGTCGGCGGTACGGTGGGCCTGCCCCACGGTTTTCGCCTGAGTCCGTTCATGATTGCGAGCTCGGGCGCTCCGTATAACGTGGTTCTGACCCAGGATTTCCTTGGTTCGACGATTACGAACCAGCGGCCGGCGTTCGCAAGTTCGCAGAATTCGAGCCCCTACGTGGTAAGTACAGCGCTCGGCACGTTCGATACGAACCTCGCTAGTCTTGGCGCCGGCGAAACCATCATTCCGGTGAACGATTTCACGGGTCCGGGTCACTTCAGTTTGAACCTGCGGCTGAGCAAGGCGTTTGGCTTCGGAAAAGTGGCCGAAGGGCCCGGGACGGCAGGCGGAGGCGGAGGAGGACACGATCACGGGCCAGGTGGGCCAGGCGGCGGAAGGGGGCCAGGGTGGTCCGTTTGGCGGCGGCATGGGTGGAATGGGCGGGGGAGGAGGAACGCCCCACCGCTACAACCTTACACTCAGCGTGAACGCTCGCAATATCACGAACTACTTGAACCCGGCTCAGCCAAACGGCGTGCTGATCGTGCCGACGCCGCCCAATCCGTACGTGAATTCTCCAGTGTTTGGTGAGTCGACCGCGCTGGCAGGGGGAGCGTTCGCGTCGAACGGCGCGAGCCGCCTCTTCTATTTGCAGCTTGGTTTCACTTTCTGAGTGTGTTCTTAGTTGCAGCGATGCCTCGAAAGAAGAAATCTACGGTTTCGGATTGAAAGGGAAGTGCGCAGGCGCGCGCGGCTGGGAATTGGGCCGCCTCCTGCCGAGCGGATTATCTCCGACAAACGGAAAAGGCCGCCCAAGCACAAGAAGCAGTTAGCGGACGACGAAATCTAGTTTGAGAGCGACTTCATCAGGCTCGATTGCAGACCCGCACGGGGCCTAATTCTTCGAGCCTCAACCGGGCTTGTAGTCCGGAATCACTTCTCCAGGTTTGAATAGAGGCGTCGCGGCTTTGCCGGTGGCGCGCGCAGCAGCGGCGGCTATGGCTTCCAAGTCCGGCTTCGAGAAGCCTACGGCACTCACTTGAATCTTGCCGTCCGGCGCGATCAAAAACACAGTGGGCACATTCGTGAGACCGTACTGGTTCGAAGCCGGGTAGCCCGGGTCGTCGATCAGCACCGGAAATTTGATTCCGAATTCGCTCATGAACTCGCGCGTGTTTTTCGCCTCATTCTGTGACACGCCGAGCAACGTAAACCCCGACCCTGCGTACATCTCGTGCAAGCGCTCGAGAAACGGTGCCGTGAACTGGCACGTTGGGCAGCCAACCTTGAAGAACGCAGCGAGTACCGGGCCCTTCTGCAACTGCTCAGCCAGCGTCGTGCTCTTGCCCGTGGAATCCTTCAATGAAATCGCCGGAGCTGGCGTTCCGGGCGTCAATGCAGCCATCCGTTTGCCTCCGAAAAGTTGTTGAACAGAGCGTTTAAGGCTCATCGCAACTCAGTCTACTCTATAAAGTTAGATGCCCCCCGCGCAGACGGGGATGCGAGCGGCGCAAGACGCAACATCAACACAGCAATAGACGTGCGCCCGACGGACGCGAAAGGCAGTTCACGGCAGGCCACTCGGAGCAATTAGTGGATATTGCGGGTCTTCTTGCTGACGTAATCCATCAGCAGGTACTGCCCCAGCGTGTAAGGCGTCGTGAAGTAGGCTTTGCCGCGGCAAAGCTCGGTGATCTTCTGCACGAAGTGGACCAGACTGTAGTCGCTCGACAGCATGAAGGTATTGATCAAAATCCCGGCGCGCTTGCACTTCGCCACTTCCTCGAGCGTCTGCGTGACCACCAACGGATCGAGGCCGTAGGCATTCTTGTAAATCCTGCCGTCCTCCAGGGTAAGCGCCGATGGCTTGCCGTCTGTGATCATCACGATCTGCCGCATGTCTTTTTTCTGCCGCGAAAGAATTCGTTGCGCGAGGCGCAGCCCTTCGCGCGTGTTCGTGTAGTACGGCCCCACTTGGACGCGGGCAAGCTTCCCGAGCGGGATTTCCTCGGCACTATCGTGAAACAGTACGCAGTGCAGCGAATCGCCGGGATACTGCGTGCGAATCAGGTGTGAGAGAGCGAGCGCGACGCGCTTCGCGGGCGTGAACCGGTCTTCGCCGTACAGAATCATGCTGTGGCTGCAATCGAGCATCAGCACCGTCGCGCATGAGCTCTGATACTCGCACTGGTGGACCATCAAGTCAGGATAATCAAGCTCGATGGGAATTCCCGCGCCGTTGCGCTGAACCGCGTTGAACAGCGTCCCGCTGATGTCCATGTTCAGCGTGTCGCCGAATTCGTACTGCTTGGAAACGCCGCCTGACTCGACGCCCGTCGCGAGGTCGCGGGTGTCGTGCCGTCCGAAGCTGCTCTTCCCGAGCGAAGCAAGCAGGTCCTTCAAAGTCTTGAAGCCGAGAAAGTCCAGCGCCTTGTCGGTGATTTCGAATCGCGCCTCCATTTTGGGCTGGTCGCGCCCAACCTGGCCGCCAGGCGTTTCCGAAGGCGGAGGAGTAACCCGCGCCGACTGCTGCTGTTGCGTGATGTAGCCTTCCTCTTCCATTCGCTGGATGAGTTGCTCGATCAAGTCGCGCAACTCCTGGTTCTGCGAAATATCCGGATTCTGCATGAGCTGCTGCATCATATCGGGCGGAATCAGGTCGCCTTCCTGAAGGGCGCGAAGGATCGCCTCGCGCAGAGCCTCCATATATTGCTCGCGCGAACGCTCCATATCGAGTTCGTACACCCCGTACTGCGACTCGAATCCACTCTGCAGGAAAAAATCAGACAACTTGCTCATCAAATCCTGCAGATCGACGTCGTCCGCGGCCTCCGGAGCGTATTTGGAATAGCGAATATATTTCATGGCGTTCTAATTGAATTGCCGACGCGGCAGTTTGCTGGAAGGCTCGCGCGGATCGCGCGGTTCGGAGGGCTTGCGAACCTCCGCATAGTAGCCACGCTCCTCGCTCCGGCTGATTCTCTTTTGGGCCCACAACCCTTCGAGCACAAACTCCGCGGCGCTCGTTTGCACCGCTGAGTCATCTTTTGAGCTTACGCCGAGAGCCTCCAGATGGTCGAACAGCCCCTGGATCTTCTTCAATTGGCCCAGGAGTTCGCTGCTCGACGCATTCGCCGGAACTTTCAGTTCGCCGCCCATCTCGAACCATTGCACGATTGGCTGAAAATTCGCGTTGACGAAATACCGGCTGAACGTCTTGCCCACCGCCGCGCGAATCAGCTCGCGAGCGATGTTTTCGGCGCCGCGCACTTCGCCTTCATATTCCAACTCGAACTTTCCGGTCATGGCTGGAATCGCCGAATAGATATCGGCCACGCGTGCGACGACGGCGGAATCGCGGCTCCGCACGGCGCGCTGTTCCGCGCTGCTCAAAACGTTTTCGATCGTGCTGATCGGCAGCCGCTGGCTTACTCCCGACCGACGGTCGATTCTCTTGTCGTCGCGCGCCTGAAACGCCACTTCCTCTACAACTTCGCGAATATAATCGGGCACCACGACGCGCCGACGGTTGTCGCGGGCCGTCCATGATTCCTGCGCCGTAATCGACATTCCCTCGGCGATGGTTGCAGGGTAATGCGTACGAATCTCGGAACCGATGCGGTCCTTGAGCGGCGTGACGATTTTTCCGCGCGCCGTGTAATCTTCCGGATTGGCCGTGAACACCAGGAGCACGTCCAGCGCCATGCGCACGGGATAGCCCTTAATCTGGATGTCGCCTTCCTGCATGATGTTGAAGAGGCCCACTTGAATCTTGCCGGCCAGGTCGGGCAATTCGTTGATCGCGAAGATGCCGCGGTTGGCGCGCGGGAGCAGGCCGTAGTGAATCGTCAACTCATCGGAAAGATTTTTTCCGCCGCGGGCGGCTTTGATCGGGTCGACGTCGCCAATCATGTCCGCAATGGTGACGTCCGGCGTCGCGAGTTTTTCCACGTAGCGATGTTCGCGCGCGATCCAGCCGATCGGGGTTTCATCTCCTTCCGCGGCGAGGCGCTCGCGGCAAGGGCGGCACAGCGGCTGGTAGGGATTGTCGTGGATCTCGCATCCCGCAATTACGGGAATCTGCGGGTCCATGAATCCGACGAGCCCGCGAAGGATGCGCGATTTCGCTTGTCCGCGCAATCCGAGCAAAATGAAGTGATGTCGCGAGAGAACTGCGTTCACGATCTGCGGGATTACGGTATCGTCGTAGCCGTGCAGGCCCGCGAAGATCGCTTCGCCCTTCTCCATCTTGCAGAGCAGGTTTTCGCGCAGTTCCTGGCGCACCGTTCGCTGCGCGATGCGCTCCTCCGGCCACTGACTTCGCCGAAGCTCTCCCAGATTCTTTGGCAACGCACTCATAGGATCACCGTTTGTTATGAAAAATCATGCGACGAGCTGTTTCTCCGACGTCAAACACGCTCATTATAATGGAACGCCGCACGTGAAGCTAATTTGAAAGACAAATGAGAAGATGCGGCAAAATCGAAAGTCGTTGGCCAAGAGCGCGGAAAGGAGGCGCCGCGCGAGAATCGTGAGGAAAATTAGTGAACGCCGTGCCCGTTGCCTCCCGAACGCTGCCTGGAAATCTGCCGTTGCGCGAGTTTCGGGAGCAGGGCATTGCAGTATTGAAGCAGGAAAGAGCGCCGGTCGCTTTCGCTGCGCGTTTCAAGCAATCCCTGACGCTGTTTCAGGTCGAGTGGGAGACGGGCTCCGAGCCTGTAGGCGAGCGGCGTGGGATCGCGCTTGTCGCATCCGCGCCAGGGATGTCCGAAGAGCAATAAGTGGCAATGCTGAAAACTCTCTGTCAGCTCCGCTTCTTTCTCGGAGTCTTGCGGTGTTACATCCTCCGGCAGATAGTCGGCGACAGCTTCGTAATATTCCTTTTCGGTGAGGATCTCGACGATTCGGAAGGCGGCCCGCCCTTCGGTGAGGATGTCCATGCGCCCGTCATCGTACTGCTTGATGGTGCGGGTGATTTCCGCGGTGCAGCCGATCGTCGCGATCGAACGAGTCTCGGCAAACACCATGCCAAATTCAATCCCTTCGTGAAGGCAGCGGTTGACCATCGCCTTGTAGCGGGGCTCGAAAATGTGAAGCGGCAGGGGCATGCTCGGGAACAGAACCACGTCGAGCGGGAAGAGCGGAATTCGAGCAGGTCTCATGATCTTAAACCAGGCAGTCGGGTTGGTTCAGCGAAGTGAGTTGAGCGCCGATTGCATTTCGTCGCGGGCATGCATGTCGCCCGCCCTTTGCGCGACGATGATTCCGTCCGATAACAGTTTTCGCGCGTCGTCCAACTGGCCGAGGCGGGTGAGAAGTTGTGCGAATTGGAAGTAGCCCGCCACGTATTCAGGGTGGCCTTCGAGCAGCGCGCGGAAATGACCGGTCGCGGCCTGATTGTCACCTTCTTTGGCGCACTCGAGCGCCAGCCCATACCGCGCGAAAGGATCGGCGGGCTTTCCGGCGACGAATTGTTCCAGCATTTCACGGCGTGACTTCTGGGTTTGGGCCATGGCTAAGAAACACGTATTATAGCGGGCCGGGGTACGCGCGCCAAGACCGCGCATCCAAATCCGGAAGAACGGAGCGCTTGACCGACCATGCCGAAGACGCCGAAGCCTCGCACCACTCACCCGGCGGCAGATGCCAGGCCAGCGAGCGGGCCGAGCCCCTTGGGCAAGCCGGTGAGCGCGTCTCGCTCGGAAATGGTTGAAGCTGTGCTGCCGAACGACGCCAATCCCCTCGGCAACATGCTCGGCGGGCGCGTGATGCACCTGATCGACATCGCCGGCGCGCTCGCGGCGCACCGGCATTCGAATAGCCATGTCGTGACAGCGTCGGTGGACTACCTGGATTTCCGGTTTCCGATTCGCGTGGGCGAGTTCATTGTGCTGAAATCCAGCGTCAACCGAGTCTTCCACACTTCGATGGAAGTGGGAGTGAAGGTGTTTTCGGAGAATATTCTCACTGGCGAACGCAAACACACCAGTAGCGCGTTCGTCACGTATGTTGCGATCGATTTGAAGGGCGAACCGCACAACGCGCCTCCGTTGATTTTGGAGACGGATGATGACCGCCGGCGATATCGCGAGGCCGGCGAGCGCCGCCGCGTTCGGCTCGCTATGCGCCACAAGCGGCCGCTCACGGAAGGGTAATCGCGCCGCTGGTTAGTTTCACATCGCGGTGAGGAGAATCGCAGTGATCCGTCATTCGTTTTGGGGAGGAAACATGACCAAACTCTATGCTAGTGCGTTGTCGTTTTTCTTGCTGGCGGCCTTACCGCTGCCTGCGCAAGCCCCCGGTCTTTCGGATGTCTACGCGCAAATCCGCACGGAAGAAACCAACAACTCGAAAATCATGTGGATCATCCATGAGATCGCCGATGTGTACGGCCCGCGCGTCACCGGCACGCCGAATCTGAAGGCCGCCGACGATTGGGCTGTGAAGACAATGACGTCGTGGGGATTGACGAACGCTCATCTGGAACCTTGGACCTTTCAGCCGCCAAGCGCCGCCACGCCCGTGCCAGGTTGGGAGAACATGGAGCTCACGGCCGAGGCGGTTACGCCCTTTCATGGGCAGTTGATCGTTGAGCCGCTCGCCTGGACGCCCAGCACGAAAGGTGCGGTGACGGCTCAAGTGGTGATGATTGGGCCGCCCGGAATGACGCCGCCCGCAGGCGGTGGTTTTGGCGGTTTTGGCGCGCCTGCCGCAGCCCCGGCCGCGCCCAGCGGCACCCCGCCACCGATGCCCGCGCCAGCGGTTGCTTCTCCGACGCAACAACCCACCCAGGCGGAGCTAGATGCCTACTTGAATTCGATCAAGGACAAAGTGCGGGGAGCGATCGTTCTGGTGGGCAAGCATGTGGAAGTGAAAGAGAACTTCACGCCGGCACCTCTGCGGCGTCCCGATGACGAATGGAAATCGCGGTTCGATGCGAAAAATCCGCGTCCGTTCAATTTCCCGCAGCCGCCAGCGTTACCCGAGGGGCAGCTTTCGCGCGGCGACGTGAACCGCATCGTGGATCAGTTCCTGGTAGATAACGGCGCCCTTGTGCGGGTCAATGATGCGGGCCGGGAACACGGCATCATTATCGCCCAGCAGAACAACACGTACGATTGGTCGCGAGCCGTCCCCACGCTCGTGATGCGCAATGAGGACTACGGCCGCATCTCTCGATTCATTGCCGACGGAACTCCTGTGACGCTGCGCGTGAATATCCAGAACAAGGAATATCCCGAGGGCACGACCGCCTACAACGCGGTGGGGGAAATTCCCGGCAGCGACAAGAAGGACGAGATCGTGATGCTGGGCGGCCACTACGACTCGTGGCACGACGCCACGGGCGCTACCGACAACGGCATCGGTTCGTCGATGATGCTCGAGGCGATCCGCATCCTCGCCACTCTGCATGTGAAGCCGCGGAGAACGATTCGCGTAGCGTTGTGGAGCGGGGAGGAAGAAGGTTTGCTGGGGTCGCTTGCTTACGTGCAGCAGCACTTCGGCAGCTTTGAAAACCCGAAGCCCGAGTTCGCGAAGCTGGACGCGTACTTCAACATTGATTCCGGCACAGGCAAACCGCGCGGCGCCGGCGTGTTTGGACCCGCGGCCGCTGCCGACATGATTCGCGAGGCGCTCACGCCATTCCAGGATTGGGGATTCACGGGCGCCATCGCCAGTGACAGCCGCCGGACCGGCGGCACCGACAGCACGTCGTTCAACAATGCGGGGCTGCCCGGCATCGGCCTGGCGCAGGACCCATTCGATTATGGTTCGTTCACGCACCACACCAATCTCGACACGTACGAGCGCATTTACGAAGAGGACGTGCGTGAGGGCGCCGTGGAAATTGCGTCGGCTGTTTATGCGGTGGCTGATGGCCGATCAAATGGTTCCGCGGTTTGCCGCAGACAAGATGCCAAAGCCTGCGCCTGAGCCCGGACCGGGCGCAGAGGCCAAGCCCGCTTACCATGTGCTGAGCACGACAGGGAACAAGTAGGTCGGGCAATTCCTGACTGGGTTCTAGCTGGGAGTTTTCAGGTAGGCGCCGGCGGATTCGGCGGTGCGAAAGCCCTGCTCGACGCATTTGCCGATTGCGGGGCCTTCGAGGTAGTTGCCCGCGAGGAAAAGGCCGGGAAGCGCTCGTTCGGCGTCGCGGGCGGACTCGATCAGATGCCCGTGACCGAGATTGTATTGCGGCAGCGCTTTCGCGTACTTCCAAACGGCTTGCGCCACCGACGGCCCTTCGATTCCCAGGATGCGGGCGTTCTCAGCGGAGACGATCGCGGCGATCTCGGAATCGGACTTTTCGACGATTTCCAAATCCGTTGCGCCACCGATGAAACTGGTCAGCACAGCGAAGCCTTCCGGCGCGCGCCCCGCAAACAGCGACGAATTCCAGACCGTGCCCAGGGTGCGGATTTTCTCGCTGCGCGGCACCAGGAAACCGAACCCGTCGAGCGGTAGCCCAATCTGTTGAACATGGTATCCGGCCGCCACCACAGCCACAGGCGCGTACGCGATCCCGGACAAAGCCTGCGACATCGAGGCAGACATCGCGCCGACCAGATGCGATGCCGTGTAGGCGGGCGTCGCAATTACGACGGCGGATGCGGAGATCGTTTCGGAAGCGCCGTTTCGAGTGAACCGAACTTCGTACTGGTTCTCACGTGACGTCGTCCCCTTAATGCCATCCACAGCCGCACCATCCTGTACCGCCTCACTCAAATTCTGGCGTAGCGCTTGAATCAGGGCGGCTAGCCCGCTTCGGAATGAGCACAGAGGAGGCGGTCCTTTCCGCTCGCCTTTAGCAGGACGAGATTTCATGGCGCCGCGAACCACGCTTCCATATTGCCGTTCCCACTCTTCGAGTGTGGGAAACGCCGCTCGCAAGCTCAATTTTTCCGGATCGCCCGCGTAGACGCCCGAAACAAATGGCGCGACGAGATATTCCAGAATTTCATGGCCAAACTTCCGACGGACGAAATCGGCCACGGACTCTTCCTTGTTCGGAGGGGCCGTGCGGCGAAACGCTTCGGAAGCGATCTTCCAGCGCGATCCTGGATTCAGAAGGGACGATGCGAGCAGTCCCTGCGGCGACATTGGAATTTTCTGCAGGCGGCCAGCTCGGAGAATGTAGCGAGGCGCGCGCGGATCGGCCTGCTGCAGCTCGCTTTCGATTCCCAGCTCTCGAATCAAATTGAGCAGCGCGTCGGTGCCCTGAAAGCTTTGGGGGCCGGATTCGAAGAGGAACCCGTCCTTTTTGACCGTGCCTATGAGGCCGCCGGCGCGCTCCTGCGCTTCGAGAAGGGTCACTCCGATTCCGAGCCGCTTCAGTCGGTAGGCGCACGCCAGCCCGGAAATTCCAGCGCCGATTACGATCGCTTGATGGGGTTGCGCCATTCGGAGTTCGTCACAGTGTCTTGGAAAAGAGAGGCCGCTTGTCCATTTGCTGGTCGTGGAGGTAGCGGTCAAATGGCATGGCGATATTGCGGATGAAGATGCGCCCGAGTTGCGTGACGCGAATCTCGCCGGGCGAAAGGATCACAAGACCATCGGCACGCGGTTCTTCAAGGCGCTCGAGTTCCGGCGCAAAGTATTCATCGAACGTGATTCCGAATTCCTGCTCGATTTCGCGCTTGGGAATCACGGTGTGGCATAGGAGCCGGCCGATGACGGCGCGGCGAAGACGATCGTCGGGCGAAAGCCGGTAGCCTCGCATGGTTGCGATTCCGCGCTCGGCCACACTACTTTCGTACGCTGGAACCTCGCGCCGGTTCTGCGCGTACGCGTCGCCAATCGAGCTGATGGCACTCACGCCCATTCCGTAAAGGTCTGCGCCCGCTTTGGTGGTGTAACCCTGAAAATTGCGGTGCAGGGTGCGATTCAGCTGGGCGACGCCAAGCTCGTCGTCCGGCCGCGCGAAGTGGTCCATCCCAATATAGAGATATCCCGCGTCCAGAAACCCCTCGAGCCCGGCGCGAAAAATGCGAAATTTCTCCATGCCTTCCGGCAGGTGAACGGCGAAGGAGCCTTGCTGCTTCTTGAGCCACGGCACGTGCGCGTAGCTGAACATCGCCACGCGGTCGGGGGACAGAGTCAGCACCCGTTCGATTGTCGCGCGAAAAGTGTCCGCAGTCTGGTGCGGCAGCCCGTAAATCAGGTCGACATTGAGGCTCTCGAAGCCTAGCTCGCGCGCCGCGAGTATCAGATCGCGCGTCATTTCGTAGGGCTGGACGCGATGAATCGTTTCCTGAACGCGCGGCTCGAAATCCTGAATGCCCATGCTGAGGCGGTTGAACCCAAGGCGTCGGAGTGTTTCCAGATGCTCGCGGCTGGTTACGCGAGGATCGATTTCGATTCCGATCTCCGCATCGGGCGCAAAGGAAAAGCGGTCTCGCGCATAGCTGAAGAGATCGTCCATCTGTTCAGGCGTCAGATACGTGGGCGTGCCCCCGCCCCAGTGGAACTGAATCACTGGGCGACGCTTCGATACCCGCCCGCTGACGTGATTGATTTCGCGTTTCAACGCATCGAGGTAGGGAATCGCGACGTTCTTGTCTTTCTGAATCGAGACGTTGCACGCGCAGAAGAGGCACAGGCTTTCGCAGAAGGGAATATGCATGTAGAGCGAGGCGGGCGTGCCTCGCTCGTCCGCGGTCGCGAAGGATTGTTCGAGGTCGTCCGGACCGAAATCGTCCTTCCATACAGGAGCCGTGGGGTAACTCGTGTAGCGCGGGCCAGGCCGATTGTATTTTTCGAGGAACGCGTCTGAGATCTGGCCGATATCGATCTTTTCGAGCGAGTTTGTGCCGCGTCGTTCCATCGCTAGTTCGTCTTTTCCATAGCCGCGTTTATTACGGCCCGGTGGGCGACTGGCACAGCTTGCCCCGCTTCGACAAACGCCTTCGCGTTTTCCACCGGAGTGCCCGGAAGAATCCCGTGGCCGAGGTTCAGGATGTGCCCGACGCCGCCCGTCTTCTCGACGGCTTCGCGGGCTGCGCGGCGAGCATCCTCAGCCGAGCCCAGCAAAATCGAAGGGTCAACGTTGCCTTGCAGCGCCACACGGTGGCCCAATTCGCGCCGCGCGTCGGCGAGGTCCGTCTTCCAATCCACGCTCAGCACATCTGCTCCCGTGGCAGCCATCGCTGTAAGGTGCTTCGCCGAACCTTTGGCGAAGA
Source organism: uncultured Acidobacteriota bacterium (assembly GCA_963744235.1). Classification (GTDB taxonomy): domain Bacteria; phylum Acidobacteriota; class Terriglobia; order Acidiferrales; family UBA7541; genus Palsa-295. The sequence continues at coordinate 32,410 of CAVUSU010000004.1, forward strand.
GAATTCTGGGAACGCCGCTCTCCGCCAATGATTCGAAGATCATTTGCGTCGCGGGAAGCTCGAATTCCTCGTACTCGCCCGGGGTTAATTCGCCCGCCCAAGTGTCAAACAGTTGTACAACAGAAGCACCCGCGGCGATTTGCGCCTTCAGGTACGCGCCGGTCACCTTCGCGATCCGGTCGAGCAGCATCTGTACGAGTTGCGGCTGCTCCGAAAGCATTCGCTTCGCTGTCGAGATGTCTCCGCGCGTTTGCCCCTCAATCATATAGCAGGCTAGCGTCCACGGTGCGGCGGCGAATCCGATAACCGGCACATCGGGACTGGCGGCGCGGCAAATGGCCCGAATCGCGTCACCAACGAAGCGCGTTTCGCGCTCAGGGTCAAATTCTCGAAGTCTTTCGACGGCTGCCAGATTCCTGATCGGATTCGACAGGATGGGCCCCGAATCCGGTACGTCTAGCGTCAGGCCCATCGCCTCAGCCACTACCAGGATGTCAGAAAAGACGATGATCGCGTCGACGCTGAGCGTGTGGAATGGCTGTAGAGACACCTCGGCAGCCAAGTCCGGCGTCTTGCAGATTTCGAGAAACGAATGCTTCGCGCGGACGGCCTGATATTCGGGCAGATACCGCCCGGCCTGGCGCATGATCCAAACCGGAACGCGGTCCACCGGCTCGCAGCGACATGCACGGAGAAACAGCTCTTTACGATTTTCGTGGCCCACGGGCATAGAAAGCTAAGTTTCCGCGTAATCATAGCAGACGGAAGGGAGAGTCGCACATTTCCCATCGCTGCGGCGGAATGCTGCGTTCTCGCCTATATTTAGGCTGTATAATTCTGCATTAACGGGAGAAAGCCCTATGGGCCATGAACTTGCCTACCTGAGCCTCGCGCTCTACGCAGCCAGCTTTGTGTGCTACGCGTGGATTTTGTATGCGCCGCAGCTCTGGATTGGCCGGTTCGCCACGGTTTTGCTGGCCGGCGGAATCGTGGCCCAGTACTTTGCTCTGCTGGAGCGCTCGCACTGGACCCATTCGGTGCCGTACGACGACCTCTACGGCTCGATGTCACTGTTCGCCTGGCTCCTGGGTGTTACCTACTTGGGACTCGAGCTATTCCATCGCCAGCGGTCCGTGGGCGCCTTCGTTACCCTGGTACTTGTTGCGTGGACTGCTCTGATCACACTAATTGTGCCCCAAGCGGCGTCGACACCTCCGCCCGCCCGGGGACTTCTATTCGCTCTGCACGTGACTCTGAATACCTGGGCCTACGCCGCCTTTGCGCTATCTTTCGTTCTTAGTGTGATTTACCTCGTCCAAGACTGGGTGCTGCGCTCGCGCAAGATGAGCGTTGCCTTTTGGCGCTTCCCAGCGCTCGACGTGCTCGACGGCATGGCCCGAAGCAGCGTCTACGTTGGCCTCGGCGCTTTGAGCATGGGCGTCGTGATGGGCTTGATTTGGGAGCATCGCCTGAGCGGGTCATATTCCTGGGCCGACCCGAAGGTAGTGGTAACGCTGGCGATTCTGGTTGTTTACGCTGCGTATCTCAGGCTCTCGCGCAGCACGAAGTGGCGGGGCGCTCGCGCGTCTGTCCTGTGCGCCTCGAATTTCCTGATCGTGCTATTCAGTTATACGTTCGTGAATCTGTATCTGACGAGGTTTCACCGCTACCTATAAAATGGTGACTTCTTCCACCACGCCACGCATGCGCCCGTCGCGAATTCAGGTGGCGCTGATAGGCTGCAACCATCGCACAGCGCCCGTGGAGTTTCGCGAGCGCGTAGCGTTCACGCCGGAGCAGGCCCTCCACGCAGCCGACGAGCTGCGCCGCCAGGGAATCCTCGAAGAAGCCGTTGTCCTCTCGACGTGTAACCGGAGCGAATTGTACGGAGTTGCGTCGGAAGTTCAGCCCAACATAACGGACGCGATGGAACTCTTCTTGACCTCGTTTCATCGTATCCCGCGGGGCGAACTCAACGGTCGTCTTTACCGCTGGATGGGTCCCGACGCGGTGCGCCATCTTTTCCGCGTCGCCGCGGGACTCGATTCGATGCTGCTCGGCGAGGCGGAAATCCTCGGTCAGTTGAAAACCGCGTACGGGCAGGCGCTCGACCACGGCGCCACCGGCCCCGTCCTCAACAAGGTGTTTCAGAGCGCCCTCGAAGTGGGGAAGCGGGTTCGCTCCGAGACGGAAGTTGGGGCGCGGCCCATGTCGGTGGCGTTCGCGGGCGTGAAGCTTGCCGAACGCGTGTTCGGCAATTTGAAAGGGCGCACGGCTCTGGTTCTCGGCGCGGGCACGGTGGCCGAGCAAGTGGTAGAACATTTGCGCAATCGCGGGATCGGCGGGGTGCGCGTGGTAAATCGATCTTACGAACGCGCGCAGGAGTTGGCTCGGCGCGTAGATGGCGAAGCGGTGTCCTGGGAATCGCTCGATCGCGTGCTGAGTGCGCCGGACATTCTGGTCACGTCAGTGGGCGGCGCGGGGCCTGTCTTGGCGCGCGAGTCGCTCGAGGCGGCGCTCGCGGCGCGGGGCGGGAAACCAGTATTTGTCGTCGATCTCGGCGTCCCGCGCAACGTCGCGCCGGAGGCGGCGGGCCTCTACAATTTGTATCTCTACAACATCGATGACCTCGGTGAAATCGTCGAGCAGAATAAGAAGGCGCGCGAAGCGGAAATTCCACGCGCTGAAGCAATCGTCAACGAGCACATTGCGAAATTCGAATCGTGGCGCGCGACGCTGGAGGCAGGCTCGATCGTTGACGATTTGCGCGATCACCTTCACCAACATCGCGAAATGCTTCTGCGCGAAAAGCTGGCGGAAATGCCCGACGTTTCGCCCGAAGAACGAGCGCGCATCGCGCACATCACCGAGGAGTTGATCGAACGTGTTCTCGACCAGCCTGCGAAGCGCCTCCGCCACGGTGGCGCCATACGCGGCCGGCTGGGCGCGATCGAAGCTCTGCGCCATCTGTTCGGCCTCGATGAGGAAAAGGCCGGCCTTGAAGGCGAAGAAAAGCTCGGCCGCGAAGAGGAAGAAGGGAATTGAAGTCCCTGCGGATAGGCACACGTGGCAGCGCGCTCGCACTCTGGCAAGCCAATCATGTTGGCGGGCGTCTGGCCGAATTACACGGCGTTCAATCGGAGTTGGTGCGCATCCGCACTTCCGGTGACCGTTTTCTGACAGGCTCCGTCGCCTTGGTTGGAACGAAGGGAGTCTTCATCAAAGAGCTGGAGGACGCGCTCCTAGCTGGAACGATCGACCTCGCCGTTCACAGCATGAAGGACGCGCCCACCGAAATTCCCGGGGGCCTTGCTTTTCCGGCAATCATGAGACGCGAAGACCCGCGCGACTGTCTTGTTTCGCATTCTGGCCTGCGACTGGGCGATCTTCCAGTTGGGGCGCGCGTGGGCACGAGCAGCCTTCGGCGTCAGGCACAACTCCGCCATCATCGTCCGGACTTGCAGTTGCTGGATTTGCGCGGCAACGTCGACACCCGCCTGAAGAAAGTGGCAGCGGGCGACTTCGATGCGATTGTCCTCGCCGTGGCCGGGGTGAAGCGGCTCGGCGCGAGTGACAAAGTCACCGAGATACTCACAACGGAGATAATGCTGCCCGCCGTCGGGCAGGGCGCACTCGGAATTGAAACACGCTCGGCTGATCGCGAAACGGCGAATCTCGTTGCGTCGTTGGATGATGCCGAAACGCGTGCGTGCGTCACCGCCGAACGCGCTCTTCTGCACGAACTCGAAGGCGGTTGCCAAGTGCCGCTGGGCGCATTGGCGCGCCTTGAAGGCGATGATTTGTTGCTCGAAGCCTGCGTGTTTTCGCCGGATGGCACGGATTTTGTACGGCGCGAGTTTCGCGGCTCGGCAAAAGACGCCGATACGGCGGGAAAGGTTTTGGGCCAAATCCTAATCGATGCTGGCGCGGACAGAATTCTGCGCCTGGCGGGACGCTCCGTTGGATAAAGCTGATCGACCGCTCGAGGGAAAACGCGTCGTGATTACGCGTGCTCCCGAACAGTCGAACGAATTGAGAGTCGCTCTCGCGGCGATGGGCGCCGAGGTTCTGCTTTTACCAGCGGTGGCTTTCGCGCCTCCCGAGGACTGGCGGTTGCTTGATGACCAACTTCGTCAGCTCGACATCTTCGATGCAATTCTGTTTCTCAGCCAGAATGCAGTACGATATCTGTTCCAACGTTGTCGGGAGCTCGGGATCAAGTGCGAGTTCTCTGCGACGCGCGGGTGCTTCGTCGGGACTGTCGGCGAGGCGACGAAAGAAGCGGCGATTCGAGAAGGATTGCACGTGGACTACGTAGCGAAGGGTCAGACAGCCGAATCTCTCGCGCAAGAATTGCGCGGATCGCTCGCGGGTCGCAACGTACTGTTGCCGCGCGGAGATCGAGGGGACGACCGATTGTCGAAAGCGCTTCTCGACTGCCGGCGCGCGCACGACGGGCGTCGTTGCCTACCGCACCGTCGCGCCGCCAACATTTGATCCCGCCATCCTCAGGCTCATTCGTCGCGGGGATGTGGATTCAATCGTCTTTGCGAGTCCATCGGCATTCCACAATTTGTCGGGTGTAATTCCAGTGGACGAGCTGGCGCGGCTTTCTTCTCGCGTCCATTTCGCCGCAATTGGGCCAACTACGGCGAGCGCCTTGCGCAACTCCGGCGTCAGCGTCGCAATCGAGGCGACGGACAGTTCGTCATCTGGCCTGGCCGCGGCGATCGCGAAGCATTTTGAATCGCGGCAGCCCGCAGCGAGGCGCGCATGACCTTTCCGGTTCATCGCCCGCGTCGCTTGCGCCGCACCGAGGCTTTGCGGGGAATAGTCCGCGAGACGCGGCTCACGACCAGCGGCCTCGTTTACCCGATGTTTGCGTGCCCGGGAACCAAGGTTCGCAACGAAGTGAGTTCCATGCCGGGCGTGTTTCAGCAGTCCGCGGACCAAATCGTCGAGGAGTGCCGCGAAGTGGCCGGTCTCGGAATTCCTGCCGTGATTCTTTTCGGCTTGCCTGACCACAAGGATGAAACCGGTTCGGAGGCGGCCTCGGCCGAGGGAGCCGTGCAGCGCTCGATCGAAGGAATCCGGAAAGCGAAACTCGACCTTATCGTAATCACCGACGTTTGCCTGTGCGAGTACACCAGCCACGGGCATTGCGGCGTAATCAAAGACGGCGAAGTAGCGAACGATCCCACGCTCGAACTTCTGGCAAATGCCGCGCTCTCTCATGCGCGGGCTGGCGCCCACATCGTCGCGCCATCTGACATGATGGACGGCCGGGTGGCAGCGATTCGCGGCAAATTGGATGATCACGGGTTTCAGGACGTGGCGATCCTTTCCTACGCCGCGAAATATTGTTCGGGCTTTTACGGTCCGTTCCGCGAAGCCGCCCAATCGGCCCCGCAGTTCGGCGACCGCCGCAGCTACCAGATGGATCCTGCGAATGCCCGCGAGGCGTTGCGAGAAGTGGCGCTCGATCTCGAGGAGGGCGCGGACATGATTATGGTGAAGCCCGCGTTGCCCTATCTCGACATAATTCAGCGCGTGCGCGAGCGTTTCGATGTCCCAATCGCCGCTTACAATGTGAGCGGAGAGTTTTCGATGGTGAAGGCCGCGGCGAAAAATGGCTGGATCGACGAGAAGCGTGTCGTCCTCGAGATTCTCACGGGCATCCAGCGTGCCGGCGCGGATATGATCCTCACCTATCACGCGAAGGACGTCGCTCGCTGGCTGAAGGCGTGTTGACTGTGCCGGAATAACGAATGGCCGCAAGCACAACGCGAAGTCAGGGTGACATGAACTCCTCACAAGCGCGTTCGCGTTCTGCCGAAATCTTTGAGCGGGCGCAACAGATCCTGGTTGGCGGCGTGGATAGTCCTGTTCGCGCTTTCCGGTCCGTCGGTGGCACGCCGCTCATCATCGATCGGGGTCAAGGCGCGCGTCTCTGGGATGTCGACGGCCGCGAATACCTCGACTTCGTTTGCTCGTGGGGCGCGTTGATTTTGGGTCACGCGCACCCGGACGTGGTCTCGGCAGTCGCCGATCAAGCAGCACGCGGCACAAGCTACGGCATGACGTCGCCGCTCGAAATTGAGCTCGCGGAGCAAGTCGCTCGCGCGCTACCGTCAATTGAACGCATTCGGTTTGTGAGCTCCGGTACGGAAGCGACGATGTCGGCGATTCGCGCCGCGCGTGGATTCACGAAGCGCGATCTTATTTTGAAATTCGAGGGCGGGTATCACGGCCACTCCGACAGCTTTCTCGTCGAAGCCGGTTCAGGGCTCGCGACGCTTGGTATCTCGTCGTCCGCGGGCGTTCCCGACGCGTTCGCAAAGCTCACTTTGAATGCGCCGTACAACGATCTCGCGACGGTCGAGACGATTTTTCGCAAGCACGCCGGGAAAATCGCCGCGGTGATAGTCGAGCCGGTGGCAGCGAACATGGGCGTCGTTCCGCCTCTGGCTGGATTCCATCAAGCGTTGCGCGAGATTACGCGCCGCGAGGGCACACTCCTGATTTTCGACGAAGTGATCACCGGCTTCCGCATGGCTTACGGCGGAGCGCAGAATCTGTACGAGATTGAGCCCGATCTGACCACCCTGGGGAAGATTATTGGCGGGGGACTGCCGGTTGCAGCCTACGGCGGCCGCCGGGACATCATGGAGATGATCGCGCCATTGGGACCGGTGTATCAGGCGGGAACGCTTTCGGGGAATCCGCTCGCGATGCGCGCGGGCCTTGCCACATTGCCGAGACTCGATGCTCTCGGCTTCTACGTTTCGCTCAACGAGAAATCGCAGCGGCTGGCCGAGGGCCTGCGCTCGGCGCTGGGCGAGGCCAAGATTCCGGGCCGTGTGAATGTCGCCGGGTCCTTGCTCACCCTGTTTTTCACGGCTGACCCAGTGCGCGATTACGGCGACGCGAAAAAATCGGATACGACACGATTTGCCGCGTTCTTCCGCGCGATGCTCGAACGCGGAATTTTTCTACCACCCTCGCAATTCGAAGCCCTGTTTGTGTCCGCCGCCCACAACGACTCCGACATCGACCACGCCATCGCCGCTGCACGCGAAAGCCTCCAGGCGATCTCCGGCTAGAGGTCACCGGTCCGTTTTCCTCGCTTCGAATCGTAGCCCTATCCTGCCCGTCGAATTTGCGACTAGAGTTCGTCAGGGATGTCACTGTCTGGTTGCAAATGATAGGCAACGCGCATAGGCTATCGCGGTCCTGGGGGCGGGATAATTCACGAAGGAGATTGTTTATGAAGACTGCCCGAGGCTCGATGTTTTTGCTTGTGCTGCTCGCGAGCGCAATGCTCGCATCTTCCATGAAGGCCCAGGAGGGCGCGCCACAGAAGCAGCGCACTCCGAGCGAAGCCGTGCTTGCCAATTGGAATGACGTCGGCAACCGGCTGATCGCGATGGCGCAAGACTGGCCCGAAGACAAATATACGTACCGGCCGAACGCCGACGTCAGAACCTTCCAGCAAGTTCTGCTGCATATCGCAGGCTCGAACTACGACATGCTGAATCACGCCACCGGGACCAAGGCGGGCGACGCGCGCAATGATCCTCCCGTAGCCGATTACAAAACCAAAGAGCAAACCGTGGCATTCCTGAAGAAATCGGTTACCGACGGCGCGGCCGAGATCCAGAAGGAAGGCGACGCCGGCGTGGTTAAGAACCTGTACTACTGGGTCGGGTATGACGAGCACATGGGTGAGCACTATGGATTGCTCGTCGCGTATTACCGCAACAACGGCATGGTTCCACCGGAGTCGCGTCCGAAGAAATAAGTGTGTCGAAACTGACCAAGCAAACTAAGTGCCACGACTCGTTAAACTCGCTGCCATGTTCCTATCAGGCTCCGCTGCGATGACGTTCATCGTCGCAGGGGCGGGAGCGCAAGACCGCTCGCAGGGCAGGTCGATGGTGGTCAGCCAGGGCGGAATTGTCGCCGCAGAAAGCCCGTTAGCGGCGCAGGCTGGCGCCACAATCCTCGCTCATGGCGGGAACGCGATTGATGCGGCGGTGGCCACGAATGCCGTCATGGGCGTGGTCGAGCCGATGATGAACGGCATCGGCGGCGACCTCTTCGCCATCGTCTACGACGCGAAAACCGGAAAGCTCTACGGATTGAACGCGAGCGGCTGGGCGCCCGCAAAGGTCTCCGTCGAATTCCTCAAGAGCAAGGGTATCGACAAGATGCCGCAAGCTGGAATTCATTCGGTCACCGTGCCGGGCGCGGTGGATGGCTGGTCGAAGCTGCTCTCGCGCTTCGGCAAGAAACAATTTCCGGAAGTCCTCGCGCCGGCGATTCACTACGCTCGCGAAGGTTTCCCGGTTCCCGAATGGGACGCCGCCTATTGGGCCACCGAAGAGGCGTTCCTGAAGGAAGACAAGAATCTCTCAGCAACGTATTTGATTGATGGCCACGCGCCGCATGTGGGCGACGTCTTCCACAATCCCGATCTGGCTCGCTCGCTCGAGCTCATCGCTTCCGGCGGACGCGATGCGTTCTACAAAGGCGAGCTTGCTTCCCGAATCGTCGAATTTTCCTCCAGGTTGGGCGGCACGATGTCAGCGGGGGATTTGGCGGCTTACTCCAGCGAATGGGTTGAGCCCATTTCGACCACCTATCACGGCTGGACCGTTTATGAGATTCCGCCCAATGGGCAGGGGATTGCCGCATTGATGATGCTCAACATCATGGAATCTTTCCCGCTGGCGCAGTTCGGGCGCAATTCCGCGGATGCACTGCACGCGATGATCGAGGCCAAGAAACTCGCGTATGCCGACATGCACCGCTACGTTGCGGATCCGAAGTTCAGCCGTGTGCCGGTGGAAGGCATGCTGGCGAAGGATTACGCAGCGCAACGAGCGAAGCTGGTCGACATGTCGAAAGCGAACTGCGACGTTTCGCCGGGCGAGCCCGCGTTCCCGACGATGGGCGACACCACCTATCTCACGGTCGTCGACCGTGACGGCAACATGGTCTCGCTGATTCAAAGCAACTATTCCGGCTTTGGCTCCAGGCTGGTTGCCGACGGGACCGGTTTCGCGCTGCAGAACCGCGGCGGACTTTTCAGCCTCGATCCTTCATCGCCGAACGCGCTCGCCGGACACAAGCGGCCGTTGCACACGATCATCCCCGCCTTCATGACGCACGGCGACGAGCGAATCTCTTTCGGTATCATGGGCGGCTTCAATCAAGCCCAGGCGCACGCGCAGTTTGTATCCAACATCGTCGATTTCGGGATGAACATTCAGGAATCGCTGGAATCGGCGCGCTTCACGAAACCTACCTTCGCTGGCTGCGACGTCGAAGTGGAAGACCGTATTCCAGCCTCCGTGCGCGACGCGCTCACGGGACGCGGACACAAGATTGACGTTCGCGGAAACTACTCGCCAAACATGGGCGGCGGCCAAGCCGTACGCCGCGATTTCGCGAAGGGCGTGAACTATGGAGCTTCGGACCCGCGAAAAGACGGCGCCGCCATCCCGGAACCCTCGCCCTTGAAGTAAGCGCGCCGCCCGGCCCCAGCTGTTTTTGAGGCGCTAATCCTTGCACCGCGGCGTTGTGACATCCGAGCCAGGTGTTCTCAAAAGGTTACGTAAGTTCAACAAAATCCGCCCTTTAGTACGAACGTACCATTGTGACGAGCTGGCCCCATCCCTACTATGAACTTGAGTGCAGGCGAAACTCTGGCCGTCGTCGTCTGCTTCAAACCCTGGGCAAAAGTCCGAAAAATGTCGAGTCGAACTTCTACGCTTCGTCCCAAGCGCAAGGCCGCAGGTCGGTCTTCCGGGGACTCGAAACACCAGTCTGAGGCAGACGATTTCTCTCGTCCGGCCGCGTCCAGCGCAGGGAGCATAGCGGCCCACGCCGCTTACCTGCAGGCGCTTTCGGAGAACAATCCGCTCGGTATCGTTGTCCTCGACGTGAACGGCACGGTCCAGATGTGCAATCCCGCCTTCGAACGCCTGTTTGGCTATCAAATGTCCGAAATCGCGGGAGTAAAGCTCGATTCCGTGCTGGCTCCGCCCAACCTGGTGGCAGAGGCCGCTGAGTTCACGGCGCGCACTGCTGGAGAAGTCACTCGCGCGACGACGCAGCGCCGCCGCCGGGACGGTCTGCTCTTGGACGTCCACATCATCGGCGTGCCTCTAGTGGTGGGCGGAAAACAATTGGGCAGCTTCGCCATGTATGAGGATATCAGCGAGAGGCGTCGCGCGGAGGAAGCCCGGCGTCAGGCAGAGGAGAAGTTTCGGAGCCTCTTCGAGAATGCGGTAGAAGGGATTTTTCAGACGACGGTTGACGGCCGATATCTGAGTGTCAACCCGGCTCTTTCGAGAATGTGCGGGTACTCGTCTCCCGAGGAAATGATGGCCGAGGTGCGAGACGTCGGCCGGACGGTCTATGCCGACCCGCAATGCAGGGAAGAGTTCAAACGTTTGATACAGGAACGCGGAGTCATCGAAGGCTTCGAGTACCAAATTCGGCGAAAGGATGGCGCGAAGATCTGGATTTCAGAGAACGCGCACGCCGTTCGCGACGACGGCCGGAGGATCGTCAGCTACGAGGGAACGGTGGAAGACATTTCGGAGCGGAAGCGCTCCGAACTTGAGAGGCAGGTCACCACCGAGATCATCCACAGCGTCAACATCACGGACAATCTCGACGACCTGCTGAAGATGATTCACGGCGCGCTGAGGAAAGTTCTTGTACGCGGAAAATTGCTTCGTTGCGCTGTATGAGCCATCCACGGCAATGTTTCACTTCCCGTTTTTCGTGGACCGGTATGACGTGGCGCCCCCGCCCGCAGAAAGTCGGCCGGAGTTGCACTGCCTACGTTTATTACACAGGCCGCGCGATGCTGATTCCGCAGAGCATGTTCGACAGGCTGGCCGAGGAGGGCGAAGTTGAACTCGTGGGCACTCCTTCACCTTCATGGCTCGGAGTTCCCTTGAGGACTCCCGCGGCCACGATAGGTGTTCTCGTCGTTCAGCACTACGAGGACGAGAATGCTTACACGGAACGCGACCTCGAGTTTTTGTCGTCCGTGGGCGGCCAGATCGCGCTGGCCATCGACCGCAAGCGCGCGGATGCGCGCGTGCGCGAGAGTGAGGCGCGGTTGCGCGTCCTCGTCGAACAACTGCCCGCCGTGCTCTGGACCGTGGACAAAGATCTCCGCTTCACTTCCTGCGTCGGCGCCGGGCTGACCCGGCTCGGCCTGAAGCCGAATCAAGTGGTTGGCATGTCGCTTTTCGAATACTTTGAAACCCCGGACCAGACCTTCCTTCCCATTGCGGCTCACCGTCGCGCTGTTGCGGGAGAACCCGTTACTTTCCACGTCGAGTGGAAGGGCGGTTCCTATGCTTGCCATGCGGAACCCCTGCGCGATGCCGAGGGGCCGCGTGCACGGCGCAATTTGCATGTCGCTCGACGTTACAGACCGCAAGCAGCTTGAAGAACAGCTACGCCAAGCGCAGAAAATGGAAGCGGTGGGGCGTCTGGCCGGCGGAATCGCGCATGACTTTAATAATTTGCTGATGGTGATTCAGGGCTATGCCGACCTGCTGCTCGACCGGCTGCCCGAAGGCGATGCGTTGCGGCGCAACGCCGAGCAGATCCAAATGGCCGGACAGCGCGCCACTTCGCTCACTCGCCAACTACTCGCGTTCAGCCGAAAACAAATGCTCGCGCCGAAAATTTTGAACGTTCACAGCGTCGTCTCCGACATGGAGAAGATTCTGCGGCGATTGATCGGCGAAGACATTCAATTGGAAACTGCATCCCCGGCAGACCTCTGGCTGGTGAAGGCCGATCGCAGCCAGATCGAACAAGTGATCATGAACCTCGCGGTGAATGCGCGTGATGCCATGCCAACCGGCGGAAGGCTCACAATCGAGACCGGCAACGTGGAGCTGGATTCATCATTCACTCATCACTCGATTGTGCTCGCGCCGGGGAAATACGTGATGCTCGCCGTTACGGACAACGGTTGCGGCATGGACGCCAAAACGCAGGCGCACATCTTCGAGCCTTTCTTCACCACGAAGGAAAAAGGGAAGGGCACTGGGCTTGGCCTGGCCACAGTCTACGGAATCGTAAAGCAGAGCGGCGGATACGTTTGGGTGTACAGCGAACCCGGACGCGGTACCAGTTTCAAAATCTACCTGCCGCGGATAGAGGAAGAGGCCTATCAGCCCGCCAAGGACGCGCCAGCCGCAATCGAAGGCCACACAGCGTGGTTCCGAGACGGTTCTGCTGGTCGAAGATGAAGATGGAGTCCGCCAGCTCGCGCGCGAATATCTCGAAGCGAGCGGTTACACGGTGATTGAAGCTGCGGACGGTCACGCAGCCCTGGAACTGGTCGCGAGGACCGCGGGTCCGATTCACTTGCTGATGACGGATGTCGTGATGCCGAGCGTCAGTGGGCGCGAGCTTGCCGAGCGCATCGAGAAACTAAGACCGGGAATCAAAGTCCTCTACATGTCGGGGTACACCGACCAGGCCGTGGTGCATCACGGGATTCTCGAGAGTGACGCTGTACTCCTGCAAAAGCCGTTTACGCTCGCGACGCTGGCCGAAAAACTTCGAGAGATTCTCTCGGTGGAAGTCGCGTAGTGATCTTCTACCTCCCTTTCCCCCAGCGGTTTCCATCGCCGTGCCATCAGCGGACTGTGCCATTTGCGAACGCCTGCGCGTAGCGAATCATCTCTTCCTTAATCTTCGTTTATTCTCTTGCCACATTAGGGTCTCTAACTCGAGCGCAAATCACTGTGCCCCAGGCAGTTACGAAGGTTCCACGAAACAGCATCAGAGGGGTTAGCGCTTGGCAAGTCGAATGCACTTCCAAGTCTCAGAGCGCAGGCATGACGCTCGGAACTGAAGAAGCAAACGGGGGACAAATGGAAAGCACGCAGCAAATTCATGTAGTGAGCAGCGATTCAGTGACGGAAGAATTCATCGCGGAGCGCCGTCTTTGGATGGCTGTCATCGTAAATGCTATCGAAGAGTGGAAGGCGGGCTCCCTGCGGGCGCGCCGCGCCGCGCAGCATTTCTTGTTCGAAACCGATAACGATTTCAATAGCGCTTGCGCATGCGCCGGACTTGATCCAGGCAATTTGCGCTCGAAGCTATTGAAGATCGGGCGCCGCGTCGAGATGCAGGGTCCATTGGCGCGTCCGCTCGCGGCGTAGCGCCGGACAATTGGGGGCCGCAAGCAGGTGGCTTCCGATTTCTCCACTGTACCGCTGCACGAAGTGTCTCGTTCCCGGAGGGCACTTTTCGAGTTCACGCTCTCAAAGAACTAGCCGGTAAACTGCTTCTATGACGTAGAATTCATCTCGACGCGAACGTTGCTCGTCGAATGCCCCCTTCCTCCCACGGCGGCGTGTCTTCGGAATGGCAGTTGCTCGTCAGCTGCGCACGACCGAATGCGACTCCTGAGGTCGCTGCAAAGATTCGCAACCTCGCTGCCGAATTGCTCGACTGGAATTTCATTCTCGCAGAGGCTCACGAACATTCGATTTTTCCCCTTCTTGAGCGGCAGTTGCGAAACGTTGCCCCCGAGCTAGTTCCGCCGGCTTTCGCGGAGCGCCTGAAAGTTGAAACGCGGGCGAACGCCATCCGCTGCCTTGCGTTTTCCGCCGAATTGATTCGCATCATGGACGCGCTCGATTCGCGCGGCATCCCAGCGATTCCGTACAAGGGTTCGGTGATCGCGGCTCAGGCTTACGCGGATATCACTCTGCGGGAATTCGAGGACTTGGATATTGTTCTGCGCCAGCGGGATCTCGAGGGCGCGCATGACGCCATTCAGGCTCTTGGCTATGAGGCAAGGTTCCCCTGGATTCACGCGCGCGAAGTGCAGGCCAGCATAATCCCCGGGGAGTACAACTATTCCAGTGCCGAGCGGCGCACTATGCTTGAGCTTCACACAGAGCTTACGTTGCGCCACTTTCCCGCGAGGCTCAGCCTCGATGACTTTCTTCGCCGCACCGTGAAGGTCGACCTGGGAGGGCGCCGGGTTCGCACATTTTCGCCCGAGGATGCGCTGGTGGTGCTGTGCGTTCACGGGGCGAAGGATTTCTGGCAGAAGCTGATCTGGGTCGCCGACATTGCAGCGCTGATTCAGTCATTTCCGTCGCTCGATTGGGACCAAGTCGCGCTCCGAGCCACCGAGTTCCGCGCCCAGCGGATGCTCTATTTTGGCCTTGCCCTTGCCAGGGACCTGCTCGATGCGAACCTGCCTCCCGAGCTTGCGGCGCGTGTGCAAGCCGACGCAACGGTTGCGCCACTCGTTGCTCGTGTGAAAGAGAGTGTGCTCGGCCGCGACACGCAGCCACTCCGCGCAGGTGAACGCTTCAATTTTCGGCGTCGTATGGTGCCCGGACTCATTGCCGGGTGGCGCTACTCCTTGCGGTTGGCCTTGGCTCCGGCGGAAGAGGACTGGCTGACGCTGCGATTGCCGCGCCCTTTGACGCCACTCTACATCGTGCTGCGCCCCTTGCGGTTGCTGCGTAAGTATGGCTGGGCCGAGCGGCAGGCTTAGCACTCCCCCAAAGCTCTTGCGACTGCCCCTTGTTCAGAAGATGAGCTGATGGCGTTCACGGCACAGCGGCCGAATCGCGCGTGGAAAGCTGCCACCTGTCTCGCTAGCATCAAGTTTTGGCAGCTGGCGAATCTTCAGGGGTGGGCCGGATCTCATGAACGCGATCAGCAGCGTTTCCACAATAGGCACCCACTCGCCGGCTGCCCGAACGAGACCTGGGCCAACTATCTCCGAAAAAGTCAGGATGTCCGGCTCCGCATGCTTTCACGTCTTCGATTCGAATATGTTCCCGTGGGTTCGTCGAGGTGATCTTGCTTTCGTGCGGCGGTTCGACTTCCGCAACCTGTCTGGGGGAAACGTCATTTTGGTCGAACGCGAAGGGCGGTTGCTGCTGACGATAGTCGTCACACCGTTCGCGGATCACTCGGCGGCCCGCCAGGAGCCCTTCGTCGTGACCCACGGCAGTCTTTCGAAGGCGGGCGGACACGAAGTCTCCGAAGATCAGTTTGTAGGTAAGGTCATTCGAATTCACCGCCGCCGCAGGCATATCGATCTCGAGTCGGCCAGCCGCCTGATTCTCGGACGCTTGCTGGCCCAGACAGCTCCGCTGGTGGAACTCGTCGTCGCTCCACTGCGGTTTTTCAAGCGGCCGTCTCTTGCGCGCCGGTAATCTCGACTGTTTTGCCGATCACCTTCAGCGAAAAACGAGATTTTGACTTCAACGAGCCGCGGGAACAAAGCCATACTTCTTGAAGATAGCCGACGCCCGGGAGCCGAGCAGAAATTCTTCAAAAGTCTTGGCGGCCGCTACGTTTTTCGAGCCCGCGATAACTGCCAGTGGATAAACGACGGGCGAATGGGAGTCCTCCGGCGCCGCAGCTATCACGGAGACTCGCTCCGAAGTGCGGACATCTGTGAGGTACACAATTCCCGCGTCGGCATTGCCCGTATCAACGTACGTGAGCACCTGACGAACGTCTTTCGCAAGAACGAATTTCGGTTTGAGCCTATCGTACAAGCCAAAATGAGTAAGCGTTTCCTGCGCATATTTCCCAGCGGGAACCGTCTGCGGATCGCCAATCGCGATCACTTTCACGTCGGGCCGAACCAAATCTTGAAAACTCGCAATGCTTCCTCTTCCGACTGGCGCGATCAACACCACGATGTTCTTGACGAGGTCCTTCCGCGTGTCGGCCAGAATCAAGCCGCGCGACGCGAGTGAATCCATTTGTGAAGGCGATGCGGAAATGAACAGGTCGACGGGCGCGCCTTCTTCGATTTGCCTCTGCAGTGTTCCCGACGCGCCCAGGTTGAAATGAATCGCGACTCCCGGATTTTCAGTGCGATACAGACCGCTGATTTCCTCGAGGACGTCTTTGAGACTGATCGCCGCCGAAACGGTGACTTCATCTGCCGCCGCGCGCAGCCGCGGGTCTGCTTGGCGCACCGCGCCGCAAAACGCGAACGCGAGAACCAAAAAATGGAGAGCAATGCGTTTGAATGCGCGATTCACGATCAGTTCCTTCGCAGAAAAGCACCTCAGTCGCCCGCCCGAAACGGCGCTTCGTCAGAACGGAAAACGCACCGAGAATATGCCCACATGATTCGTTGGGTGGAACGATGTGGCCGCGATCTCGTATCCGCCTCCGATAGTGAAGCCGAGACGGCCCCAAATGTGAAACTTCCCGAGCACGACGCCCGGCGTCAGATATACCAGCGTGTTGCCGCCGTGCGAACCGTAGTAATAGTGCGTGAAGTTCACTTCCAGCTCCGGCCAGATTTTCTTGAAGAAACGGTACTGAAACGCGTCGTTCCACGTCAGATTGCGTCCAATGGCCATCGTGTTTCCGGTGGGCAGGCTGATCCCCAGTGTTCCTTGGATATCGAAATTTCGGAAGCCCTTTCCGTAGGCAATCGTCGGCGTGATTACCGGATTTAACGCGCCCTGTTCGTGCTGGCCGGTGGGAAGGCTCATCTGGAAAAACGCTGTCAGGATGTAATTTCCGTGTTCCTCATTCCCGGCGGCGAGTCGGTATTTCACAAGAAACTGCCAATCGCCGAATCCGTCGCGACTATCCGGATTGTTCCTGACGTAGGGAGGCACGGCTACGATGATTTCGAAATTCCTGGCCGGGATGATTTCCAGGCCTTTATTCACACCGTAGTTGTCCGTGACGAGTCCGCTGTTATGGGGCTGAAACTGAATGTCGTACCGAAACTCCTGCTCGAGGCGCGGAGTAGTGGTGGCGAGCGGTGTGATCCAGTGTGGCTGTTCGGCCTGAGTGGCTGAGACCATGGAAAACCAGTCGTGGAAAAGGCCGGCATCGGCGTCTGCAGGGAGCGCTGAATCGGGAGTTGCCTGAGTTCGCGCCGCCGGTGCGCATGCGAACAAGAACAAAACAATCGACGCAAGACGACGGATGGTCACTCACTCCTCCTGCAAAGTCGGAAAGCGAATATATGTGACCAAAGACGATATGTCAAACCGACTATATACGAATACGGGGTGCGGGTCCGGGACGCCAACTACATGCGGAGGATCATCACTTCCGTGGATTTGATGAGGGCGGCCACGGTTTGGCCCTTCTGAAGACGCATTTCGCGAACCGCGTCGGCGGTAATGATCGAAGTGATGTGCTGCCCGCCAATCGAGACCGTTACTTGCGCCATCAAGCCGCTGACCTTGATTTCCGTCACGCGCCCCACCAACTGATTTCGCCCGCTCACCCGGCGGAAGTTCGTTCGCCGCTCAACGGGTTGCTTGCCCTCGGACGCGCGGTACAGGAATCTGTCGATTTCCTTCTCGGGCACGCGATGATGCCCTCCGGCAGTTTGGATAGTTCGAATCTTTCGTTTGTAGATCCATTGTTTGAGGGCAGGGTAGCTCACTCCCAGCACTTGGGCGGCTTCGCGAGGGGTGAATAGCTTTTCGTTCTTGGCCATTGGAAGTTGTGAGCTTGCCACTGACAACTCGCGTTGTAAAGCTATGGTCGTTCAACGCCTCCGTAACCCACCAAATCAAATCGACATTTGGATGAGTGGGGAGCGGAACGCTGGAATCGGCGTGTGATTCTGGACGCTGAATAAATCGGTCGATGGTGGCGCACAGACGCCCAAACGGGTGTATGATGCCGCCAGTTCCGGACCCACCCAGGGAAAGAAATCCAAAAAAGGAGATTCATATGAAGAAGAGGACGATTCTGTTGACTCTGCTGACGCTGTTCGCTGCCGTCGCAGTGAGCTTCGCCGCGGGGGACGCGTTTACGGGCACGTGGAAGTTGAACGAGGCGAAATCCAAGATCGGCGCGGGAGGCACGAAGAATAACACCGTGGTGTACGAGGCCGCGGGCGACAGCGTGAAGGTTACTGTGGACGGTGTCGACGGCAAGGGCACCGCCATCCATAGCGAGTGGACGGGCAAGTTCGACGGCAAGGATTATCCCCTCACCGGTGATCCGCTCGGGGACATGCGATCTTACAAGTTAATCAACGATCACACTTTGGCGCTGACCGAAAAGAAGGGCGGCAAAGTCACTGAGTCCGGGCGCATCGTTGTCTCGGCCGACGGCAAGACCCGCACCGTCACTGTCAGCGGAACGGATTCTATGGGCATGAAGACCACCAGTACGGCGGTCTACGACAAGCAGTAAGTCGCAGATTTGCGCAGTCTCGAAGGGGCCGCGGATTTCCGCGGCCCCTTTTATTTGAGGGGAGAGGTGGTGTGAGACCCGATCAGTGCTGCGAGGAGTCCAGTAATTCCTTCAGGTGCTCCTGCCAGACGGCTGCGTCGGTGTGCGTGCCGTGGCCGTGTGTCTTCTCGGAAATGGGGAGCAGGATGAAATGGCCGTTTTTCACTTTCTTGATTTCGCGCTCTGCGATGCCCAGCTCGGGCGGATTGATGAAATCATCGGCTGAGTTGATGAACATCACAGGCGCGGTGATCTTGTCGAGCTGCGACGACGGATCGTAATTTCGCGAGGAACTCACCGCGTACAGAAAATCGTTCGCATCCAGGCCTGCAGTGCTGCGTTTCACGGCGTTGTCGACAAATTGGTCGGCGGCGTCGCGCGTCGGGAGGTTCTTCTGCATCACCAGCGGCGCGCCGCCCGCGATAATGAGAAAGTCCGCGGAGATTTGCAGGGCCGCGCGGGGCTCAGTCGCGTAGTCGCCGCCTTTCCAATCCGGGTCCTGCCGAATTCCCTGGATGACCATGTCGCGCCACACGCGGTTTCGCCCGGCGATCTGAACGGGAAGGCACGCGAGCGGCATGAGCGCGTCCATGAAATTGGGAAACGTCTCGCCCCAAACCCACGAGTGCATGCATCCCATCGACGTGCCCAACACGAGGCGCAGATGATCGACGCCCAGGCCCTTCTCGAGAAGGTCATGCTGCGCAGCAACCATATCGTCGTAATCGTATTGCGGAAAATGCGCGTGCATGCCGTCGCTTGGCTTGCTGGATTTGCCGTGGCCGATGTTGTCGGGAAGAATTACGTAGTAGCGACTCACATCCAGCAGTTGGCCGGGACCGAACAGCACTCCCGCAAACACGGGAGAGAGGAACTGCCGTCCAGTGCCGCCCGTGCCGTGGAGGATCAGCACCGCATTCGTTGTGTGGCCGTTCGAGTCCTTGGCGGGCTTGCCCAACGTGTAGTAGTGCATGCGAACCTCGGCCAGCGTCTCGCCCGATTTGAAATGGAAATCGTGAAGAGTGAAATCGCCTTCCTGGGGCGAGAGCGCCGCCGGATTTTGTTGCGCGCGGATCGGCACCGCGATCAAGAGAAAGCTGGTGAGCAAACTGAAAAGCAAAATCCGAATCGCGCGCGCCATGATGGTTCCTCCCGCGGGGGAATTTACCACACGCGGGGGAAAAGAGTTGAGTAGCAACTGTCCTCGCCGAAGGCCGAAAAGCGGCGTGAAAGGCGGGCGCCGTGTTGTGGTCAGGCGATGGTGCGGCCCACGGCCGTCGCGATCACGCGGCTTTCGGCCATGAGTTGCGCGAATTGATCTGGATAGAGGGATTGAGCGCCGTCGGAAAGGGCGCGCTCGGGGTCGGGATGAACTTCGATCAAGAGGCCGTCGGCGCCCGCGGCGACGCAGGCCCGCGCCATGGGCGCCACTTTGTCGCGCCGGCCGGTGCCATGCGATGGGTCGGCCACAATCGGCAAATGCGAGAGCTGCTTGATGACGGGAATGGCGGCGATGTCCAGCGTGTTGCGCGTATAGGTTTCGAACGTCCGAATGCCGCGCTCGCAGAGAATCACTTTGTAGTTGCCGCCAGACATGATGTACTCGGCGCTCAGAAGCAGTTCTTCGATCGTCGCTGACATGCCGCGCTTGAGCAGGACGGGTTTTTCGATTTCGCCGAGCGCGCGCAGGAGGTGATAGTTCTGCATGTTGCGCGCGCCCACCTGCATCACGTCGACGTATGGCAGCATCACTTCCACCTGCGATGGATCCATCACTTCGCTGATCACCAGCAGCCCGCTCGCGTCCGCGGCCGAGCGCAGCAGCTTCAGTCCCTCTTCACCGAGCCCCTGAAAACTGTACGGCGATGATCGTGGCTTGAACGCTCCGCCGCGCAACAATTTCGCTCCAGCGCTCGCCACGCGCTTCGCAATATCAGTGATCTGTTCGCGCGACTCCACCGCGCAGGGCCCGGCCGCGACAATCACTTCTGTGCCGCCGATGGCGACGCCGTTACCAAGCTGGATCACCGACCCTTCCGGACGGCAACTTCGCGCCGCCAGCTTGAACGGGTGCGAAATCTTCACGATTTCTTCCACGCCGGGCGCGGCTTGCAGCGCCTCGAGTTCGCTGCGGTGCTTATTGCTGTCGCCGACGACTCCGATCACGATTCGCTCCTCGCCTCGAATCAAGTGCGCGTGGAAGCCGCACTCTTTTATTCGCGCCACCACGTGGTTCACTTGCTCCTCGGTTGCGTTGCCAAACATGTTGACGATCATTTTCCCGGCCCTCGCTCTTCCTGTGGTTTTTTTGCGCTTGAAATTCGCGCCGACTTATACGAACCAAGAATGCGTAACCCGACTACCAGCGCTTCGAGTTCCGCTAACGCCGACTTCGTTCCCGCATCGTGCGTGGAAGCTTGCAGGTCTAAATAGAAGCGGTATTGCCAGGGCGAGCCGTGCACGGGCCGGCTTTCGATCTTCATCAGGTTGATGGCGCGGCTCGCAAATGGCGCCAGCGCGTGATAGAGCGCGCCGGGCCGGTGATCGAGCTCAAATACCAGAGAGAGCTTGTCGGCATCCTCCGGAGCGGCGCTGGAAGGAGACAGCAAGAGGAAGCGCGTGTAGTTCTCTTCGTTGTCTTCCAGGTGCTCCCGCAATATGACGCCGCCATAAATTTCAGCGGCTCGCCTGCTTGCAATCGCAGCGCGTGTAGGATCTCCCGAACGAATCACTTCGCGCACGCTTCCGGCCGTATCTTCCGCCACCGCTCGCTTCAGGCGCGGATGAGCCACAAAAAACCGTTCGCATTGTGCGAGCGCGACAGGATGCGATTCCACAATGGCTATTTGTTCGAATGACGCGCCAGGAAGGCCGATCAAATTGTGAGCAATCCGAATAATCACTTCCGCCACGATCGTCAAGCGGCTCTCCACCAGCAGATCGAAGGATCGATGCACGGAGCCGGCGAGGCTGTTCTCGATCGGCGCCAGCGCGTAGTCCGCGACGCCCTCGCGAATGGCGGCGAACATCCCCTCGAAAGTGGGGCGGGGAACTAGCCGGATTTGTTCGCCGAGGAGTTCGACGATAGCCTCTTCGCTGAACGCTCCACGCTCACCCTGAAAAGCCACGCGCGCGTTGGGCTCAACGTTCATACGGCTGCCAGCTTCCGTCGCTTGGAACCACGTCGCCCGCCTTTGGTTTGTCCGGCGATTCCATAACCGTTCCGCACCTGCGTGCGAATCGACTCGTCCAGAATCACCTGATAGATTTTGCCGATCGCTTTGCCGTCGAGGGGGCCGGGATTCAGACCTTTCATCCGATTGAGGATTTCCCGCTCGCGCTCCGGCACGCGAAGGACGAGGCCGGCCTCGCCCTTCAGCCTGCCCACTTCGAGCGCCAGCTCCGTGCGAAGGTTCAGCAGGTGAAGCATCGCCGTATCTATTGCGTCAATTTTCCTGCGCCAATCGTCGATCTTCATTTGCGCCTCCGCCTCTTTGATATTGCCGAAAGCAAAAAAAAGGCCGCGTTCCTCGCTCGAGGTCGCGGCCGGTTCTTCGAAACTTTGTGCGGCTTTAGCTCTTCTGCTTCACCGCGCGCGTCTCGCCCGCCCGCTCCCCGTAAAAGGGTAGCGGTACGTAAAGGCGAAATTGCAACTAAACAGCTGCATGGCGCGGCCCGTCTTTCCGTTCCGATTCGCAAAAATGCCGAAGTCGAAGCGACACTATACGGAAGGCCCTGAGACGGGTCAAGGCGAAAATCACATAAGCAGGATTTATAGCTTTCGCAAGAAATAGAAATTTGACTTATTGTCGGAATTCTTGCCTACTGACGTCGGGATTTCTCTGCCGCAGATCAGGGACAACACCTCGACGAATGAAGGCACAAGATTTGGAGACGCGACTTATTAGACGCCCTGTAGTAGAACTTATTGTGCCGGGGCCACGCGTCTAGGCCGAACCTGGACATTCGCCCCGCACCTGAACCCAGGTCGCGGGGCTTTTTAGTTTGCAATCACTCACTCAGGCCGTAAGGGCAGTTAGCGCATAGGGACCGGTTGAACATGCAGAGCGACGCAATCAAGAAGGGAATCTCACGAGCGCCCGCGCGCGCCATGCTTAAGGCCACGGGCCTCACGGACGCCGATCTGGCGCGTCCGCTCGTTGCCGTTGCCAATACCTGGACCGAAGTCACCCCCTGCAATTTTCACCTCCGAAGCCTCGCAGAGAGAGTGAAGGAGGGCATTCGCGCCGCGGGCGGCACGCCCATCGAATTCGACACCATCACCATTTCGGACGGAATCACGATGGGCACCGAAGGCATGAAGGCGTCGCTGGTATCTCGCGAAGTAATCGCGGATTCTATCGAACTGTTCGTGCGCGCGCATGCCTTCGACGCCGTGGTCGCCATCTGCGGCTGCGACAAGACCATCCCCGGCGTCGTGATGGCGCTGGCCCGGTTGAATATCCCCGGTCTGGCTCTATATGGTGGCTCGATTCTCGCTGGGAATTTTCGCGGGAAAGAAGTGACGATTCAAGACGTTTTCGAGGCCGTCGGAGCGTGCGCGGCCGGCACGATGACCGTCAAAGAACTCGGCGAACTCGAAGACCGAGCGTGCCCGGGCGCAGGCGCGTGCGGTGGACAGTTCACGGCGAACACGATGGCGACGGCTATCACTTTTCTCGGGATTTCTCCCATGGGCGCGAACGAAATTCCGGCCACCGACCCGCGCAAGGGCAAGGCGGCGTTCGATTGCGGCAAGACGGTGATGAAGCTCCTCAAGGACGACATTCGCCCCAGGCAAATCATCACTCCTGCATCCCTTCAAAATGCGATCACGTCCGTTGCGGCCACGGGTGGGTCAACGAACGCCGTCCTGCATCTTCTCGCGATTGCACGCGATGCAGAGGTGCCGCTGAAGCTGGACGAATTCGACAGCATCTCCGCGAAAACTCCCTTGGTCGCCGATCTAAAACCCGGTGGCCGCTTCACCGCGCCAGACATGTTTCGCGCCGGCGGCATGCGCCTTCTGGGAAAGCGCCTTCACGAAGCGGAGTTGCTCCTGGATGGCCCTACCGTTTCGGGGAAAAGCCTCTTCGAGGAAATTCAGGATGCCACGGAAACACCGGGCCAGGAAGTGATTCGCACGCTCTTGAATCCGATCAAGAAGGAAGGCGGCCTCGCGATCCTGCGCGGGACGCTCGCTCCGGAAGGCTGCGTCGTGAAACTCGCAGGGCACGAGAGGCTCAAGCACAAAGGGCCGGCGCGCGTTTTCGACTCGGAGGAAGATGCATTCGACGCCGTACAGAAGCGCCAGATCCAGCCGGGAGACGTCGTTGTGATTCGCTACGAAGGGCCCAAGGGCGGCCCCGGCATGCGGGAGATGCTCGGCGTAACCGGAGCGCTGGTGGGCCAGGGTTTGGGTGAATCGATCGCCCTGATTACAGACGGGCGATTCAGCGGCGCAACGCACGGCCTCATGGTGGGGCACGTGTCGCCGGAAGCCGCCCGCGGAGGTCCCATCGCTTTCTTGCGAGACGGCGACATTATCAGGCTCGATGTTCGCACCCGGCGGCTTGACGTCGAGGCCGATCTGGAACCGCGCCGCAGGGAGTGGAGACCGCCGAAGCCAAGATACACCACCGGCGTAATGGCAAAATACGCCCGGCTCGTTTCGTCGGCTTCGGAAGGCGCAATCACCAGCGCCACGGGTTAAGTTCTGCACGATAAATTTCTGGCCTGACGATTTTCGAAAAGGGAGACAACAACATGGCAAAAATGTTCTGGGAAGACGATGCAAACCCGCGAGCGCTGGAAGGCAAACGCATTGCGGTGCTCGGATATGGCAGCCAGGGACGCGCGCACGCGCTGAACCTTCGCGACAGCCATTTGAACGTAGCCGTCGGCTTGCGCCGCGGCGGACCTTCATGGAAGCAGGCGGAGCAGGACGGCTGGACGCCGGTTGCCCCGTCCGACGCCGCGAAAGGCGCGGACGTAATCGTGATGCTCGCGCCCGATATGGCGCAGCCGCCGCTGTATCGAAACGACGTGGCGCCGAATCTGAAAGATGGCGCGATGATCCTCTTTTCGCACGGCTTCAATATTCACTATGGCCAGATCACGCCGCCGAAAAATGTTGACGTGACCATGGTCGCGCCCAAAGGACCGGGCAATCTGGTTCGTCGGCAATACGAAGCCGGACGCGGCGTGCCGTGTCTGGTCGCCGTGCATCAGGACGCATCCGGACACGCATTCGACCGCACGCTCGCCTACGCCGGCGCGATCGGCGGCACACGAGCGGGCGTGATTCAAACCACGTTCGCGGAAGAAACCGAAACCGATTTGTTCGGCGAGCAAGCGGTGCTGTGCGGCGGCGCGCGCGAACTCATTCAGGCCGGCTGGGAAACCCTGGTGAAGGCGGGTTATCAGCCCGAGGCGGCGTATTTCGAGTGCCTGCACGAGTTGAAGCTCATCGTCGACCTGATCTACGAAGGCGGCATTGCGAAGATGCACCAGTTCATCAGCGAGACCGCGAAGTACGGCGACATCACGCGCGGGCCCCGCGTAATCGACCAGCACGTTCGCGAGAGCATGCAGAAAGATTCTCGAGGAAATCCAATCGGGGAAATTTGCGAAGGAGTGGATACTCGAAAATCAGGCTGGGCGGCCCGAGTACTCAAGGCTGCTCGAACGCGACAAGAATCACCCCATCGAGAAAGTGGGAGAAGAGTTGCGGGCGCAGATGTCGTGGCTGAAGCCGGAAACATCGAACGCGGCGCGAGGAAGCAAGTGAACGGTGCGCGGTTCTTGGTGATTGCGTTCGTGCGCGTCGGCATTCTCTAAGCTATGTCGAACGAAATCCCGTTTCGCCGGCGTTGCAATCATCGGGACGGGATTGATTGGCGGATCGTTTGGACTTGCGCTCCGGAAACACTTTCCTGCAATTTCCGTTGTAGGCTTCGACCATACCGAAATTGCGGCACGCGCTGTCGCGCGCGGCGCCGTGCAAGAAGCCGCGGCGACAATCCGAGATGCAGTTCTCGGCGCGGATCTGGTTTACGTGGCGCTGCCTATCAGAGCGTCACTCGATGCGTTGCCCGCAATCTCTGCCGCAATGTATGCCAAAGCTCTCGTCACTGACGCGAGTAGCACGAAGGCCCTGATATGCCGGATGGCCCGTTTTCTCATTTCAAGCCCCGCACTGTTCCTTGGCGGCCATCCGATGGCCGGAAAGGAAAGGTCGGGAATCGAGAACGCCGATCCGGACATCTTCGTCGGTGCGCCGTACGTCCTGATAGGTTCGGAGGTCGGCGCGGATCCGCGCGCCCTCAGTTTTGCGGAACTTCTCCGCCGAATTGGCGCAAAGCCCGTCTGGTGCGACGCCGAGACGCACGATTGGGCGGTCGAGCATCGTCTCGCACATGCCCCAACTGGTGGCTCTCGCGCTGGCGCGCGTCGTGCAGGATGAAACCGACGAGACGGGACTCCCACTGAGGTTGGCGGGCAAAGGTTTGCAGGACATGCTGCGGCTTGCGGGAAGTCCCTACGAAGTATGGCGCGACATTTTCCTCACGAACGGCGAGAACATCACACACGCACTCGACCGGCTGGTGCAGGCCATCGACCACCTACGAACGAACCTTTCAAGCAAAGAGCTTGAAGGAGAGTTTCGAGCCGCGAACAGCCTTTTCGAGCTGCTCCAGAAGAACCAGCAGAAATCCCAGAGTTAGCGCTTCGATCGTGTCGGAAATGCGCTGGGAGACCGGAAACCACTATGACCACCGCCGGAACACGCAGAAGAGCCGGGCCATTGTGAACAAACGAGGAACGAAACGTGAATACTGAAAATGCCGGCTGCCTAGCCGTTGCGGATTTATTTTTTGTGTGGAACGTGGCTATCCGACAGGCTGTCCACGCCTTGGCGAATCATGGCCACAAACGCGGAGGCGGATCGGGGCAGCGTGCGGTCGCGCCGATAAACCAGCCCCAGTTCGCGCCATACATCCATGTCGGACACGGGAATCAACTTCGCTTTGCCGGCGCGGACCTCATCGCGCACGAAACTTTCGCTGATTAACGACACACCCAGGCCCGCCACGACGAACCGTTTGATCATTCCTACGCTCGGCAACTCCATGGAGATGTGCAGGCGCGACCGGTAGGGACGAAACTGCTTGTCCAGCACCTGCCGCATGAAACCGGTTTTCGGGTAAATCTGCGGCTGCTCGGCAATCTCCGCGGTCGTTACCGTTTTGTGCTTCGCGAGAGGGTTCGTGAGACTCGTCATCAGCATGATTCGATCGCGAAAAATCGAGTGCACGCGAAGGCTGGGTGACTTCACCGGCAGGGTGACGATGCCCACGTCAACCGTTCCATCTTCAATCTTCTCGATCACTTTGTGGCTGAAATTCCTGTAGATGCTGATCTGGACGTGGGGAAAGTGCTGGTTGTACTTCGCGAAAATGTCGGGCAGGACGTAAAGACAGGTAGCCTCGTTGGCTCCCACAGCAAGAGTGCCGCGAGGCGTGCTGGCCTGGTCGGCCACAGCGCGCAAAGACTCATTGCGGAGCGTCAAGAGTTTTCCGGCATATTCGAGAAGCACGTCGCCAGCCGCCGTCAACTGGACAGATTTTCCCGACGCGGTCGAATAGCTTTTGCCCGTATTCCTGCTCGAGTTGGCGAATTTGGGCGCTGACGGCAGGTTGCGAGCGAAATAATTTCTGCCCGGCTCGAGAGAAGCTGCCTTGCTTGGCAATTTCGACGAAAGTGATTAGGTGATCGAAGTCCATTTCCCTCTCAAGGTTTGGCCCCCGCAGCGGGCAGGCATCCTGAAGCTCCGGGACGAACCTTGAAACCCTATCCTTGTCAGGGTTTGTAAGTACAAACTCTGAAGCCCGGTCCCTGGCGCCCGAATTATAGCAAAAGGAACGAGTGTTGGCCCGAACGCGCTCGCATCGGCACGGTCAGATCCCACTGGAAATTCAACAAGCCGGCTTGGCGATGGAGTGCGAATCGTGAGCTGGAGGACGAACCGGCGTCCGAACGGCATCACGCATTGGATCAACAATCGGTGCGGAAGAATGGCCGGGCCGGCGCGCGTCACTGATTTCCTGCTGCTCCAGGCGGCTCAGAATGGGGGCCCACGTTTCCGCGATCGAGCACGGCAAATGCACCGGCTCGAGCCGAACCAGCGGCAACTGCGCGTCCGCCTTTAGCAGGCGCTGAGCGCGGGGGCTGCCCGTGAGTCGAACGTGCTCGGAGAGAACACGGCGCAACCAGACCTCCTCCTGCTCGTCCACAAGCCATTCCTGGGTCTTGTCGTCAACCGCTTCGCACCGGACGAATTCCCGGTTGTAGTTGGCGCCGGAGAGCGAGCCGCGCAGCGTATAGACGAGGCCCCCGGTCATGCCGGAGCCAAGATTCTGTCCCGCGGGTCCCAGAATGATGACGACCCCGGAAGTCATATATTCGCAACCGTGCTGGCCGACGCCCTCGACCACCGCCAGCGCGCCGCTATTGCGAACGGCGAAGCGTTCGCCTGCGCGCCCGCGATGTAGAGTTCGCCGCTGGTGGCCCCGTAGAGCACCGTGTTCCCGGCGAGCACATCTCCGCGCCGCGAGGCCTCGGCCCCCGCGTTGATCGCAATCGTCCCGCCGCTCAGGCTCTTGCCGACGTAGTCGTTGGCTTCTCCGCGAAGGCGAAAGCGCAGACCCGAAATCAAGAACGCGCCGAAACTCTGTCCCGCCACCCCGCGAAACTCGCAGTCGATCACCTCGTCGCCTAACCCGTCGAAGCTTGTGCGGCGCAAGATTTGGCCGCTCAGGTGAGCGCCCACGGTGCGATCTGAATTGGCAATCGAGAGCACCGTTGGGTGCGCGGAAGAGGATTGCAATTGCCCCACGCTGCGAATCAACTCCCCGTGTACGCCGACGGCGTCCCGTGAAGCTTCCGAAGTCTTCGTATGAGGTTCAGGCCCCGCTTCGAGCAAAGAGCCGAACGCGCGGCCCGCGGCCGCATTTTTGGGGCGGAGCTTGCCCACCGAACCCACGATCTCATTCAACGAGTGCGCGCCGAGTGCAGCGAGCCTTTCGCGGACTTCGCCGGCAACGCCCCGGAAATAAGCCATCACCATTTCCGGCCGGCCCACGAATCGCGTCCGCATCGTTTCATCCTGCGTGGCGATCCCGGCGGGACACGTGTTCAAGTGACATTGGCGCGCCATCACGCAACCTATGGCCAGCAGCGCCGCCGTGCCGAAACCGAATTCGTCCGCCCCGAGCAAAGCCGCAATAATCACGTCGCGACCCGACTTGAATCCGCCGTCGACGCGCAAACGCACCCGCCGCCGGAAGCCGGTGAGCAACAAGGCGTTGTGCGCTTCGCGAAGCCCAACTTCCCACGGCAGCCCCGTGTTCTTGATCGACGTAAGCGGCGAAGCTCCGGTGCCGCCATCGAACCCTGCAATGGTAATGACGTCGGCGCCGGCCTTGGCCACGCCCGCCGCGATGATGCCCACTCCCGCGCCAGACACCAGTTTCACGCCGATCCGCGCCGCGGGATTCACGGCGCGCAGGTCGTAGATCAATTGAGCGAGGTCCTCAATGCTGTAGATGTCGTGGTGTGGCGGCGGCGAAATCAACGACATGCCGGGGACCGCATGTCGAAGCCGCGCAATATACGAGTTCACTTTGGCGGCGGGAAGCTGGCCGCCTTCGCCCGGCTTCGAGCCCTGCGCCATCTTGATTTCGAGTTCGTCGGCCCGGACGAGATATTCTGCAGTGACGCCGAACCGCGCAGACGCAACTTGTTTCACGCGGTTATTGGCCTCGGGCTCGAGACGATAGATATCCGGATCCTCGCCGCCCTCTCCCGTGTTGCTGCGCGCGCCCAGGCGGTTCATCGCAATCGCGAGCGTGCGGTGCGCCTCGGGGCTCAATGCCCCCAGCGACATCGCCTGCGCTGAAAAATGCGTCACGATTTCCGCCTCAGATTCAACTGCGTCCAGCGGCACCGCCGTTCCCGGAACGGTCTCCAGCAAGTCGCGTATCGCCACGGGCTCGCGCGTTTCCACAAGCTCAGCAAACGCGCGGTAGCCTTCGGGCGTCGGCGCCTTGATGTAACGATGCATTCGCCGAACCAGTTCGGGCGAATTCGAGTGGCGCTCGCCTGTCTGCCGAAAACGGTACAGTCCCGCGTCTTCCAGCTCCCGCGCCCCTGGCGCAAACGCGCTCGCATGATAGGACACCGCGTCGGCCAGAATCCCGGCGAGGGTTTTTCCTTCCAGCACAGCGGAAGCGTCCTCGAAGAATTGCGAACGGAATTCAGGGTCAAGCCCGATCGTCTCGAAGAGATGGCTGTTGCGATAGCTCGCCACCGTCGAAATTCCCATCCGCGCGAGCACCTTCCGGAATCCCGTTTCCACCGCGAGCCTGTATCGTTCGGCCCCGCCCGGTTTCAGGCCCTCTGACAGCTCCATCGCCAGGTAAGGAAACACCGCGCTTGCGCCGACGGCAATCAGCAGCGCGATGTGATGTGTCTCGATCACCTGTCCGCTTTCCACCAGGAGCGCCACGTCGCACCCGCCCGCGCGAACAAGTTCCTTCCAAGCCGCCGCGCAAGCCAGCAAAGCGGGCAATGCAGCGCGATTGGCGCCCACTTCGCGATCGCTCAACACCACAACAGAGGCCTTCCTCGCTGCCGCTTCCGCGGTTTCGGCCCGCACACGATCCAGTGCCTCAAACGCAGCGTCGACTCCACCTGCCGCCTCAAACGTGAAATCGATGCGACAAGCGTCGTCGGGAAGTTTTGTGCCCAGTTGCTTCATTCTCCCCGCATCGAGCACCGGCGAATCCAGCACTTCGTTCCCGCCTAGATACACGTCGAGAGACATCACGTGTGCCTCGCGGAGCGGATCGATCGGTGGATTCGTCACCTGCGCGAAACGCTGCTTGCAGTAATCCCACAGGGGTCTCCGCCCGGCCGAGATGAACGCCGGCGGAGCATCATCGCCCATGCTCCAAATAGCTTCTTTGCCTTCGATGCCCAGCGGTTGGAACAACAATCGAAATTGGTCTTCGCTCCAGCCCAGCGCCGCGGCCACGCGCTTGGGGTCTGCTGTAGGGCTCGCGGCAGGTGCAATTCTCTTCGAGGGCTTCGCGCGCGGGACATTCGGCGCGACGGACGCCTCGGAATGCGACTTCACCAGCCCGCTGATTTCGTCCCCGCGATAAATGGCTCCGGTAGACGCGTCCGCCAGAAGCATTTCGCCGGGGCCGAGCCGCTGTCTTTCGGCAACCTGCTCGCCCGCAAAGTCAGCTAACCCAACTTCCGATCCGAGAACGAGCAGGCCGTTCTTCGTCAGCGTGTAACGCAAAGGACGCAAACCGTTGCGGTCCAGTTTCGCGCCGACGAAAGTGCCGTCGCTGAACACCAGAGCCGCCGGGCCGTCCCACGGTTCTTGCTCGCTCGCTGCGATTTGCAGGAAACTTCGCAATGCCGGGTCCACATGCTTCTGCGATTCCCAGGCGGGCGGAACGAGCCGCAGCATCGCGGCGGCAACGCTGTAGCCGCGTCGCAACAGAACCTCGAGCGCATTGTCAAAGCTCGCCGAGTCGCTGACGCCCTCTTCCAGCGCGTGGAACCAATTCTCCATCGCAAAGTCATCTCGAATGCGCTGCTCGCGGGCGCGCATCCACCGGCGATTGGCTCCGATCGTGTTGATCTCGCCGTTGTGCGCGACGAACCGAAAAGGCTGCGCTAGCATCCACGTGGGCCGCGTGTTTGTGGAATAACGCTGGTGAAAAACCGCGAACGTCGCGCGGAAGTCAGGGCAATCGATGTCGGGATAAAACTCTCGAAGCTGAAGAGGCGCGAGGAGTCCCTTGTACACAACCGTCCGCGATGACAGTGAACAAAAATAGATGTCCCGCGAATTTTCCGCTTCGATCCGCTTGCGCAGCAGGAAGAGCGCGCGCTCGAAATCCGAAGTTGGATTAGACGGAGAGAAGAAGCATTGGCGAATCAGAGGGAGGGTAGATGCGGCGCGGGGTCCGAGGATGGAGGGCTGGGTGGGAACGCTACGCCAGCCCAAACAATGCAGCCCGGCCTCGCGAGCGCACTTCTCGACGGCAGCCCGCGCTTCGGTCTCGCGGCCATTCGCGACGAAGGCCATGCCGAGCCCGAACTCCGCCGGCAGATCGATCCCGCGCTGCCGCGCAGAGGCCGTGAAAAACTGTTTTGGAATCGGGAGTAACAGACCAGCGCCGTCGCCGCTCAACCCGTCCGCATCCACGCCGCCGCGATGCGCAAGCCGGGCCAGTGCCGTGAGAGACCTGTCGATCACTTCCCGCGAGGGCGATGCCCCGAGGCGAGCTACAAAACCAACTCCACAAGCGTCATGGTCCACGATGGCGCATCGGACCGCTTCGCGCATTCTCCATAAGTAGCGCAGCCCGTGCGCATATGTACAATCCACAATTTCGATGCAACCGATAGAATTTGTGGGATGACCAAATGACGGAGCCGGCGCCGAAACTCAGCGGTCGAGAAACCGAAGATGCTCAAACTACAGGGCCTGCGAGTACAGCGTTCGTCAGCGATTAGGGCTTGACCCCGCAGGGACTTCGCCTTTCGCTGGGCCCCCAGAACGCGCGGGATGATCCGGAAAACAGCTAAGGTCGCGCCATTCGCGACCGTCGCGCCGTAAAAGTTCGTCCGCGTGAGGCGGTCCCCAACTCCCCGCGGCATAGTTCGGAAAATCGCGCGGCGGCAGAGCCTTCCACACATCCAGAATCGGCTGCACCACCGTCCAAGCCGCCTCCACCATGTCGGCTCGCTGGAAGAGAGTGGGATCGCCCATCATGCAATCGTAAAGCAGCGTCTCGTAGCCCGTGGAAGGTTTCGTGCCGAAATAATCCGCATATTGAAAATCCATGTTCACGGCGCCCAGGCGGACCACCGGCCCGGGCACTTTCGCCTCGAAACTCAAACAGATACCCTCGTTTGGCTGAATATTGAGAATGAACTCGTTGGGAGCAAGCTTGTCGACGGAAGTTTTCCGGAACAGGACGAAGGGCGGCCGCCGATAACGAATCACCACCTGCGTCACGCGCTTTGCCATTCGCTTGCCGGTGCGAAGATAAAACGGCACGCCCGCCCACCGCCAGTTGTCGATATGCAATGCCATCGCCACGTAGGTGGGTGTATTCGAATCGGGCGCAACGTTTGGTTCGGCGCGATACGTCGGAACGTGCTTGCCGTTGATTGTGCCCGCATCGTATTGGCCCCGCACCGCCTGGTCCAGCACGCGTTCCGGACTCAGCACCTGAATCGCGCGCAGCACCTTCGTTTGCTCGTCGTGGACGGAGTCCGCATCGAACGAGATGGGCGGCTCCATTGCGGTGAGCGTGATTAGCTGGAAGATGTGGTTGGGCACCATGTCGCGCAACGCGCCCGCCGTCTCATAATAGGATCCCCGCCGTCTCCACGCCGAGCTCTTCCGCGACGGTCACCTGAACGTGGTCCACGTAGCGCCGATTCCACACGGGTTCAATGATTCCGTTGGCGAACCGGAAAGCCAGAATATTTTGGACGGTCTCCTTGCCAAGATAGTGATCGATCCGGTAGATCTGCCTTTCTTCCAGCACCCGGCGGAGCTGGTGATTCAGGTCGACGGCCGAAGCGAGATCGTGGCCGAACGGCTTTTCGATTATCACGCGCCGCCAGCGTCCGTTCTCTTGCTTTGCCAGTCCCGCGGCGCCGAGGTGGTTCACCACAATCGGGAAAAAAGCGGGCGCGGTAGCAAGATAAAAGATCACATTGCCCTCAGTCCCTTCGTCCTTCTCCACTCGCGCGAGCGCATCGCCGAGCTGTTTGTACAGCTCGGGATCGTTAAAGTCGCCGCGGATGTAATAAAGATGCTTCACGAACCCTTCCCACAACGACAGATCGACGCTTTTCTCCGAGTACTCCGCAATGTCCTTCGTCATGAGCTGGCGAAAGTCGTCGTCGGAGAAGGACTCGATCGAAATTCCAATGACCGCGAAGTGGTCGGGCAGCAACTTCCCTTGATAAAGATTGTAGAGAGCCGGCATCAGTTTGCGCTTCGTAAGGTCTCCGCTCGCTCCGAAAATCACCATCGCGCCGGGATCGCCGGGCAGTCCGAGCTGTTCTTGCGTCAGCTTTACGGTTTCGCTGGAACTCATTCCCGCTCCTCTGGCATATGCGGATAGAAGCCGCCGCTGAATTGTGCAGCACCGGTGTGAAATCCGAGTGACGAAATCTTAAGAAAGCGCTTGCCGAACCGCCTGCTCGAGTTTCGCGAGCCCCACGGCGACATCCTTGCCGAGATGAATCCGCAAGGCGCGCCGCCCGCGGTCCGCGAGAACCTGGAAATCGCCGCGTGCCTGCGCCGCTTTCACAACGCCAAACGTGTACTTTTGCCCGGGAACCGGCAGGTCCGCTGCGTCGTCGCACGTGATTTGCAGGAAAACGCCCGTGTTTGGGCCGCCTTTATAGGCTTGGCCGGTGGAATGCTGGAACCGAGGCCCGAAGCCAAGGCATGTCGCCACGCGTTTCTTGTCCCGCACCGCGTGCCGAATCGACTGAAGCTGTTTCTCGTGCGGCTCGTTCATCTGGATGTAAGCGAGCATGGCGAAATAATCTCCGGCGCGCAGGCGGTTAAGGTGCGCTCGAATGTACCCAGCGAGCGTCGTGTCGCCGCCCGCGGACTGCTTCAGTTCTGCCGCGTTGCGTTCGTCGGAGAAAAGCTTCACGCCCGTGTCCTCAAAAAACGGCGATTGTGACGGGAGCGAACCTGCCTTCTCGTACTGATCGGTCAGCTTGTGCGTCTCGATTTTGGCCGCTTCCACGTCTGGCTGGTTGAACGCATTGATACCGATCACCGATCCCGCTACGGCTGTTGCGAACTCCCAGCAGAAGAATTCCTGACCGAGTTCGTAGACGTCAGGCACTGCAATTCGCACCACCGGATGTCCTGCCTGTTCCAGCGCCGCCACTGCGGCATCCTGCTTCGCATCGGGCGCGGTTTCGAGTCTGAGGTAGGCGAAAACGCGGTCTTTACCGTAGACGTCAGGCGCACCAATTGCCTCGCGATCCACGGGAATCAGGCCCTTACCCTCTTTCCCCGTCGATTCCGCCAGAAGCTGCTCCAGCCATGCACCCAGGTCTCCGATGCCCGGTGATGCAAAGATCGTCACCTTGTCGCGCCCCAATTTTTGTCCTGCGCCAAGAATCGCTCCAAGAATCGCGCCCGGATTCGCATCGGCCGGCACCACGGACGCGCATGCGTGAACCATTTCCTCCGCCCGATCGAGCAATCTCGGAATGTCCACTCCCTGGATCGCGCCGGGAACCATCCCGAAATCAGAGAGAGCCGAATAACGTCCTCCGATGCTCGGAAGGCCGAAGAAAATATGCCGAAAATGATCCGCCTCGGCCACCTTCTGCATTTGCGATCCCGGATCCGTGATGGCGATGAACTGTTTTCCGGCGTTGGACGCGCCCACCGCCTGCGTCACACGGTCGAAGAAATATTGCTTGAAGATGTTCGGCTCGAGCGTGCTTCCGGACTTGCTCGATACGATGAAAAGAGTCTTCGCGATGTCAATCTGGCCGTCGATGGCGCGAATCTGCGCCGGGTCCGTCGAATCGAGCACCAAAACCTTGGGGAAGCCCTGAATGCCGCCGAAAGTCTTTTCCAAAACCTCTACGCACAGGCTCGAGCCGCCCATGCCCAGCAGGACCATGTGCGTGAAGCTAGCGCGAATCTCTTCGGCGATCTTCGCGAACTGGTCGCGATGCGCAATTTGATCTTCGGTGATACGATAGCCAGCCAAGCCACTTGCTCTCGTCCGTCTTCGTCCACAGCGAAGCGTCGCCCGCCCAGAGCCGCTGCACTTTGTTGTTCTGCTTCCAGTCTTCGATTGTGGCTGGCACCGCTTTCGACAAATCATCCGGCAACTTGTAGGTAAGATTGGCGGTTGGCGGCGCAACATTTTTTGACGATCGCTTGCCCACCGCCGCGAGGAGCTGGTCAAAAGAGTCCGCGAACGACTTGACGCCATCTGCGGTGAGCTGATCGGTTATGGCTTTCATCGAAATTCCGGCGCGCGCCAAGGCTATCCATCGTAGCCTTGGCGTCGGCGATTTTGTCCTGGAGACTTTGCCGCACGTGGCCGTGATTGCGAAACGCGTCGTACGTTGTCGGCGGGATCGTATCCACGGTATCGGGTCCGATCAGCTCTTCCACATAGTACACGTCGGAATACGCGGGATTTTTCGTGCTCGTGCTTGCCCAAAGCACGCGTTGCGTCTGCGCGCCGCGATTCGCCAGAGCTTGCCAGCGCGGCCCGCTGAAGATTTGCTCGTATCGCTGATACGTCAGCTTGCCGTTGGCGATGGCCACCTTGCCCTGCAGGCCCCGTAACGTAGCTTGCTCTTCCGGAGTTTTCGCGGTCTTGATCCGAGCGGCGATTTGCGAGTCCGCCAGCGTATCAATCCGGCTGATGAAGAAACTCGCAACGCTGCCGATGCGACTCGCGTCGCCGCCGCGTTTTGCCAGCTCTTCCAGGCCGGCGATATACGCTTCGGCCACCTGCTCGTAAACTTCCTGCGCGAACAGCAGCGTCACGTTGATGTTGATCCCCTCGCTGATGAGCTGCCGGAAGGCCGGAATTCCCGCAGGCGTGCCAGGCACCTTCACCATCAAGTTCTCGCGCCCCACCAACTTCCACAGCCGGCGCGCTTCGTCCAGCGTCTCCTGCGTTTTGTTCGCGAGATACGGCGACACTTCCAGGCTGACATACCCATCGCGACGCTTCGTTGCCTCATAGACCGGCCGGAAGGCATCGGCCGCGTCCTGAATGTCTTTCACGGCAAGGCGCTCGTATATCGCGGCGGGGCTGAGGTTTTGTTTCCTGAGCTCTTCGAGTGCGCTTCCGTAGTCGGTGCTTCCCGAGATTGCCTTCTCAAAGATCGTCGGATTCGACGTGAGGCCGCGCAATCCGTCCTCGCGAATCAATCGCGCAAGTTCCCCGGTCGTAATCAAACTCCTGCGGATGTAGTCGAGCCAAACCGACTGCCCGCACGTCTGCAATCGTTTCAACGGATTCGGCGACGAAGCGTCTTCCTGCGGGGCGGGAGTGGTCTTGGCGGACAGGCTCATGGCTTACCTCCGGTTACGGTCGATCTGCGACTACGGGTTGGATGCCCGCCTTTTGGGATGGGTGCAGCCAAACAAGTTTCGTTGGGATGGTCTCGGTCGTGGGGCCTTCGCCACCGACCCTCGCGCCCACGGCGCTAACAGAGCCGCGCGACCCTCAGATGCGCCGCGCGTTCGAGGCTAGATTCTACCGCAGGAGCCGCCCACTGCGGTTGCACTTTGTGGAGCCACCGCGAGTCTCCAATTCGCGCCCACCGGCCTGTCCGTAAGTGGTGGGACGGAGAACACCGCACAAAATCCTTAGATAAGGTAGATAGACATCCTTAGCTGGAATGGAACCCTTAGAGCGCCATACCTGGAAATCTACAGCGTTTCCCGTATCGACCGATACGGCCACGAACCCTTACGATTCAGCTATCATGAGGATTCTAATTGCTGACGATTCCGCTCCCGTGCGTCAAAGTATGCGAGCGCTCTTTGAATCTCGATCTGGTTGGAAAATTTGTGGCGAGGCCGACAACGGAGAAGCAGCCATCGAGAAAACCCAGGAACTCAAGCCGGATGTCGTGGTTCTCGACCTCGCGATGCCGCTCGTAAACGGTTTTATTGCGGCAAAGATCATAAAAGAAACTTCCCCTGACACTGCGATTTTGCTCTATTCCGTCTACTACTCCGCAACGTTCGAGAACGAGGCGCGAAAGCTCGGCTTGGACGGATACGTCTCGAAATCCGACAACGCCCAGGCGCTCGTCAAGGCCATCGAAGCCCTGCAGCGCCAGCGAGCCGCTGGCCCGAATTAACCCCCGCCATTTCCCAGTACCAGGCGCGACACACCGCTCATCAGCGCCGGAGGCGCGCCGGAAATTAGCCCACCGCGCCGGCGCTGCGTCCGTGATATATAAAGCGCAGTGGGCGCGACACGCACGATTCCGCGCGGCAGTTCTTCCAAGGAGTTCCAGAACATGATTCCTGGTCGCATCCGGCGCTTCGCACTGGTTGTGAGTTTGTTGTTCTTGGCGTTGCCGCTGCTGGCGCAACAAGCGCCACCGGCCGACCTGGATGAATACGTGGCGCGCTCCATGAAAACTTTCGATGTGCCGGGAATGGCCGTGGCCATCGTGAAGGATGGAAAGGTCGTACTGTCGAAGGGCTACGGCATCCGCAAACTCGGTGAGGCTACCGCGGTCGACGAAAACACGTTGTTCGGCATTGGCTCGAATACAAAGGCCTTCACTGCGGCGGCGCTCGCCACCCTCGTCGACGACGGCAAAATCTCGTGGGACGACCCGGTTTATGAACGCCTCAATGGGTTCGAAATGTACGACCCCTACGTCTCGAAAGAAATGCGCATCCGCGACCTGCTCTGCCATCGCAGCGGCCTGGGTCTCGGCGAAGGTGACCTCATGTTCTGGCCGCATACCACCTTCACTCGCGACGAGGTCGTCTACCGTCTGCGTTATTTGAAGCCCACCACCAGTTTTCGCACCACCTACGCTTACAACAACCTGATGTTCGTCACCGCCGGGCAGGTGGTCGCGAGTGTGAGCAGCAAGAGTTGGGACGACTACCTCCGCGAGAAGATATTTCTTCCCCTCGGCATGAACGCCACCAACACCAGTACCACCGCCTTCAGGCAGGGCGACGATTGGGCTTGGCCCCATTCCAAAGTGGAAGGGAAACTCCAGCCCATCCCCTTCGAAAATCTCGACAACGCCGGGCCCGCCGGCGCCATCAATTCTTCGGTTGCCGACATGTCGAAGTGGCTGCTTCTGCAGCTCAACCGCGGCAAGATCCCCGGCACCGACAAGCGGATCTTCAGTGAGAAATCCTCACATGAGATGTGGGCGCAGCAGATGATCGTCCCTGTCGGGGACGCGCCGCCGGAGCTGAAGTCGCTCCAAAGCCATTTTGCCGGTTACGGTATGGGCTGGGTCCTGCGGGATTATAGGGGCCGAAAGTTGGTGAGCCACTCGGGCGGCGTAGCAGGTTTTGTGACGCGAGTGATGCTCGTGCCGGAGGAAAATCTCGGCGTGGTCATCCTTACCAATGCCGAAGAGGACCTGGCGTTCGAATCCGTGTTGTTTCACATTCTCGACGGTTATCTCGGCGGCCCCACGCAGGATTACATCGCGGCTTTCAGGTCGCTCGAAGACAAACAACAAAAGGAAGCCGGCGAAACGATGAGCAAGGCCGCTCAGGCTCGCGCAGCGGATTCCAAGCCGTCTCTGCCGCTCGAGAAATACGCCGGTGACTACTCCGATCCCTGGTATGGAAAAGTCACCATCCGCCCGGAGAACGCCGGCCTGATTCTCAATTTCGAAAGGACTCCGAAAGGCCTCGCCGACCTCCAACACTGGCAGTACGACACCTTCAAGGCTCACTGGCGCGACCGCACCGTCGAAGACGCCTTCGTTACCTTCACCCTGAAGCCCGACGGCTCCGTCGACCATTTCACGATGGTCGCAGTCTCGCCGCTGGCCGATTTCAGCTTCGACTATCAGGATTTATACTTCACGCCGATGAAGCCGCCAGAAAAGAAATAACGCCCCAGGCCTGCCCGCCGTGGTCGGCGCGACGCATGCCCGACTGATTCATTAGGCACACCGTATCTCGGTCCCAATCCACGACGCCCGGCTCCTTGGTACCATTACTAGGTAACTAGGCTAATTCCAAATAAAAGGAACCTGGTTTTATCAAGGGGGATTCATGCGCGCGTTCAACCGACTTTCCGTTGCGATGGTCTTGGCGGGCATTTTCGCCGGCGCGGCCGCGGCACAGGACCCCACTGTGAGCCGCGCTCAAACCGGCAATGCCACCGGCAACGCGGTCACGACGGTGGACCAGGCGATCGATCGCGTCATTGCGCGCGAACATGACCAGATAGCCGTCATCCGCCGCTACAACCCCCTCATCGAGACCTATGTGCAAGATATGAAGCCGGATGCGGAGATGGGCATCGTGCCGGTGAAAGATCACTATTTCCTCGGCCAGGCCCAACTCTCGAAGGGCGTCACCGACGATTCCATGCTCGACAAGAAAAAGAAGAGCAAAGCCTCGGCGTTCAACCCGTTTGCCCACCTCGAGGGCTCCGGTTCCTACGTTCCCGAGGGCTTTCTCCAGATGGTCTATATCGACCCGAACTCCTTCGATCGCGAGCACTACGAGTTCGCCTACGTCGGCCGCGAATTCCTGGGCGACGTCCGCTGCGTGGCCTTCGACGTCAGGCCGCTGCCCAAGTCGGGCAAGAACCGTTTCAACGGCCGCATCTGGGCCGAGGACCAGGGATTCGCCATCGTCCGCTTCAACGGCATGTTCGAATCCGGCGAAGAGGGCAGCGGTTTCAACCTCCACTTCGATAGCTGGCGCCTCAATCTTCAGCCCGATCTCTGGCTGCCCGCTTTCGTTTACTCGCAGGAATCGGAATTCCGTAACACCACGGGTTCTCCCATTCGTTTCAAAGCGCAGACGCGCCTGTGGGGCTACAACCTCGCGAGCCTGAACGGCGCTGCCGACTTCAACCAGTCCGCGCTCGCCGGCTCGGCCTCGCTCGATAGCGCCGGCGCCGCGCAGGACCACTCACCCGTCGAAGCCGAACGCAACTGGCAGCAGCGCGCGGAAGTGAACGTCGTCGATCGCCTGCAACGCATCGGCCTGCTCGCGCCCTCGGGAGAAGTGGACAAAATTCTCGAAACCGTCGTCAACAACCTCGAAGTCACAAATAATCTAGACATCGACGTCCACTGCCGCGTCATGTTGACCAGCACTCTCGAATCTTTCTCCATCGGCCACACGATCGTGATGAGCCGCGGCTTGATCGACGTGCTGCCCGACGAAGCCAGCCTCGCCACCGCGCTCGCGCAGGAGCTGGCCGCCATCATGATCACCAAGCCCTCCACCGACCAGTGGGGATTCAACGACACCACCAACGTCACGGCCAGCGAAGCTCTCTCTCGCTTTTCGTTCAAGGCCACGCCCGCCGAAGCCGACATGGCCAACAAAAAAGCCGCCGAATTGCTGAAGAACTCTCCGTATAAAGATAAGCTCGGAAACGCCGCGCTGTTTTTGAAGCAGCTCTCGGCGGAGTCCGCCGCCCTTCCGGCGCTGATCGACGCGCGCCTCGGCAACGGCGTGGCTCTCAGCTCCGCTCTCTCCAGCATGGGCCCGGCGCTCGACGCCAATAAACTCGACCAGGTGGCCGCGTTGCCGCTCGGCGCCCGCGTGAAAGTGAATCCCTGGGACGATCGCGTGGAACTTCTGAAGGCCAAGCCCGTGGCGCTCAGCTCGGCGCGCGAAAAAATGCCCTTTGAGGTCACGCCGTTCATGCCGTTCCTCACCCGTTACCACGCATCGAAGCCCGGCGAAAAGCCCGACGCCGCCGCCCAGGCCAACGCCACCCACCGCTAGAAGAAAGGGATGAGGGCGAGGGGTGAGGGGCGAGGGGGGCATCCCGAAACCTCGGAACAAACCCTGAAACCCAGTCTTCGCTCTGGTTTCGCCGAGGGGGGAAATCCCAAATCGCGCACTTTGCCACAGAGACACAGAGCGCACAGAGGCAGATTGTACCGATTAGCGCGGGTGTCGGCCGTTTGTTTTGTTGGAGTTGCGGTGATTTCTATTTGCAAGGTGTACCGATTAGCCGCGCTCACGTCTTCGTCCTCCTTCGTGCCGACAGACTTCTACATCTCAGGGTTTGCCGCCCAACAAGATGGCGGGCAGGCCAAGTACAAACTGAAACCCGTCCGGCGCGGCCCGAAAAAGTCCGGGCGCACAATTCATTATTCTGATTTTAAGGAATCCGTATTTATACCATAGTAACTGGCGATAGTCAAGACCCAGTACTGCAAGATTTCGCGAAGATCGTGAAGGGGGAGGGAGACGCGAGGAAGGATGAGAGGGTCAAAGCCCGACCCTTCATACATCGAAGGATTGGCCACCCTGAGACTCAAAAGCAAGTCCGCGAGGCGTGAAAGGGTGCTCCACCCGCCCACTGTCGGTGACCAACGATTCGGTCAGTTCTCAGGACGACCATATCCCTCCGTCCAGTGATCTTGGTTTAATTCGTATTTGGCACACTCAAACTGTCCGGACTCATCTGAGAAGCCAGGCTTCACCTTGATTCGTTCGATGGCGGCGAGTGCGTCGGCTTCGGTTCGATACACGCCAATCAGCTTTTCGTCCCCGTGTGCGTCTGTGTGCCAGAGCAGGTAAACCACATCTTTTTTGTCCGAACTGTTACCTTTTGTGTTTCTCATGGCTTGTGTTTGTCGACCCATTCTTGCGCCCATTTCCTAATCTTGTTGAATTCGCTTCCTGCACCCCTTCCGCAGCCGGCTCCATCGGGAGGGTACTGCGCCTTACAAACACGGTTGGCAAAAGCGTCGGCCGTTTCACCGGCTGCTGGCCGGTCCTTTACCCAGCTCGGCAGCGGATTCTGGCTCTCGCCGCCTTTGGCGTAGGAGATGTCGCCAATTGGTTTAGCGCGACCTTGTGTAATGATCGCGAGGACCAGCAAACCTTCCCCGACTCCGCAAGGCTCCTCGATAACGCAGATGGCCGTGCCGGCGAGACCAGCGAGACCGGGACCTGTGTTTGAGGGCGTCGAGCGGCTTGTATCATAGCCGTACACGGTCGTGCCGTTTGGAGTGATCGTTCCGATGGTTTGTCCAGAGCTATTGTAATTAGTGGTGTACTGCGAACCGTCTCCGGTAGTTATCGTTATCGAACCAATTTTGCCGCTCTGTATGTCGGCCACCGTGCCCTGAAGGTAAGCATTGGGCTGACTGGACGAGGCGCCGTTTTGGCCCAGTTCAATCCATGTTCCACCGGCACTTTGGCAACTGCTGACACCGCGATCTTGTTCGGCGTCGAAGCTGCCATCGTCCCAGACACACTCTTCCCCCGTTGGGTCGGTGAAGGTAAGCGGGTTGTTGAGAACGTAGCTGTACATGTTCCAGCTTTGTGGGGTCACGGGGCCTGCTCCGGCGTTCTCTGGGTCGGGGCGCATGAAGCGGGCCATGTTGCTGGAGTAGAAGCGGGCGCCGAAGTTGTCGAGGTTGGTCATGTTCGAAGTGTCGTAATTGTCGCGCTCTTTGCCGGTGAAGTGGAGGCGGCTGAGGTCACCTTCGTTGCCCGCGCAGTACATGTTGTCGCCAAACGGGTTGTTGATACAGAGTTCGTATTGCGTACCTGTGGTGGTCGTGCGGTACTGCTCGGTACCCAGCCAATTGGGATGGTTGAATACCGTGGTGGCCGAGTAGGTGACCAGATGGCGTCCACCCACGTAGTATTCCATGCGGACACGACCGCCCGTGGAGCCCTCAAACACGACTCGCCCGTTCAAATCGTAGTAGTAGGAAATCTGGCCGCGCGCTGAATCTACCACCCCGACCCGCTGGCCCTCGGCGTCGTACACGTAGGTGGCTGCGCCGCTGTTCACCGAGGCGATGCGGCCCTCGGCGTCGTAGACATAAGTGTTTGTGCCGTCGTTCGTAACATCACCGGCGGCGTCGTAGGTTACACCCGAGCCCGTAATGTGATTGTTCGCGTCAAATGCCAGGCTCGAAGTGTCTCCTGTTCCCGACGTGATGTTCTGCTGCCAGCGGTTGCCGAAGCGGTCGTAAACGTAAGTGTACGACTGAGGCCCGCGATAGATCATGCCGGTGACGCTTGAGGACGTGAGGCGGTTGAAATCGTCGTAACCGTAGGCCCAGTTGCCGTTGACGGTGTCATTGGAGGTGAGTACATTTCCGTTTGTGGCTTGCATCAGGCTATACGAGTAAACGGAGTTCGAGCCGTTCTTAAGCGCGTACCCGGTCTGCCAGGCTCGGTTGTTATAGGTCCAGCTTTCGTTCAGGCCGGTACCCAAAGCCTGACTCACAAGCTGGCTCAGGGCATTGTAGTGCGGCGACGAAATGAGCGTTGTGGGGCTACCGCCGACCGTGTAGTTCGTGGTGGAACCCGAGATTCGGGAAGCGCCGTTATATGTATTCGTAATGGTTCCAGCGCCGGGGACACTGGCCGTCAATATGTTGCCAGCTAGGTCGTACGTGTAGACGATGGTCGACAGGACGGAATTGATGGCCTGCTGAGAATTGTTCAGAACGCGGCCCATGGGATCGTAGCTGAAAACCACCGGCGTGGGATAGGTTCCCGCAGTGGTCTCGGAGGACTTTCGTCCGGTGGTGTTGGTCAGCGTGACGCTGTGCGACGAGGTTTCGTCGTAGTTATAGGTGACAGCTGGCGTGGTGTCCGAATACGTCTTGCCAGTGAGGCGGTTATCGGCGTCATAGGCGTAAGTGACTTTGGTGCCGCGCGCGTCGGTTTTGTAAATGAGGTTACCGTTCGCGTCGTAGCCGTTCTGCTGGCAGGTGCTGCCGGACAGGGTGCCGTAGCAGACGATGCCGGATTCAGGATTGCTGGCAATGGTCAGCTGCCCCAGGGAATTGTAGGTGAACGACCGTCCGCTCAAGGGACCCTGGGTGACACTGGTCAAGTCGTTCAGCGCATCGTACGAGTAGGTAGTTGCGAACCCGGTGGCGGAAATGTCGAGATTGCAAGCAGCGGGAACGGTGCTTCCAGTAATACCAACGGTAAGGGTTGCGCTGGTCACTTCGCAAGCTGCGACCAGCCTTCCTACACCGTCGGTCTGCGAGATCCGCTGCTTGGCGGATTCGTCCGTGGTGGAGGTCGCTCGTCCGGTATAGATTGTCGTCGTGTCGCCTGTTGTCGGTGTCGTGGGGCAAGTTCCGTTCCCCGCCGTGCCGCCTGGTGGAACTGTGAGACAGGTCCGGCCGAGAGCGTCGTACGTGTAAGTTGTAATTCCGTAGGTGGGGTCGGTCGTCGAAAAATAAGGATTGGTAACGGTATACACGCGCCCTAGAAGGTCATAGGTTGTCACGGTGGTGTCAACCCCGTCGGTATCCGACGTGAGGGCTGTTTGGCTTGTGCGCCCTAATCCGTCCAGAGTTTGGGTGGAGACTATCGAAGGGCTGGGAGTCGCCGTGACGGTTCGGGTGATCACTTCGGGAAGTGTACTTCCCCCGTAGTTTGTGGCCTCATTTCCGCCGTCGGGGTATGACACGTTCGTGACACGCCACATGCTGTCGTAGGTGTAGACGGTGCCGGATCGACTGTTGTTGAGATCATTTTGGTCTTGCACGCTGTAGACCGAGCCGTCGCAGGCGTTGTACGTCGTTACGGCCTTATTCGTTACGGTCGTCGGGTAGGTGACTGTGGTGGGGAAAGCCTT
Source organism: uncultured Acidobacteriota bacterium (assembly GCA_963744235.1). Lineage (GTDB taxonomy): Bacteria > Acidobacteriota > Terriglobia > Acidiferrales > UBA7541 > Palsa-295. The sequence continues at coordinate 77,091 of CAVUSU010000004.1, forward strand.
GGTGCTGCCTGAGACGCAGGATGGCGAATTCGGGGACCATTTATCAACGTAACTGAACGTTGTAGCGTTACCCCGGGGATCAGTTTGCGTGAGAACATTCCCCGCGTCGTCGTATTGGTTTCGTGTCGTGAGCCACGATCCATCAGTGTTGCGCCAACGCTCGACAGCAGTTACGTTTCGTCGCGTGAGGTAGGAAGCGCCACGAGCGCTGTCATGTTGCACAGCACCGCTGAGCTGAATGCCTGCCGTGTAGTTGTCATACTCATATTGCGTTTGGGAGACGATTGTTCCGGCACCGTTGTATACGATTACGCTGGTGGGGCGGTCCACGATGTTGAGGTTGGCGTAGGTCTGATTTGAGTTGTGAAGATATGTGTAGTCCGTTTTTCGGAGCAGGGGCCCAGGGGAGCCGTTGCCGTAGTCGTACTCTCGGATTTCGGTCGGGTTCGTACGAGTCGCTACCTGACCGCTGAGGGTGAACGTCTCGTAATCGGTTTGCGTTTGCGAAATAGAACCGTTGTCAAGCGTTGTGGTTACGCTGACGGGCCGAACATTGACAAGAAACGCGCCACCCGGACTGTTCAGATCAGGCTCGCCTGTGTATGCCGTCACTACCTTCCTGAGAAGTTTTCCGGAAGTCGAGGAACCTTGATAATAATCTACCTCTGTCTCGACGGCTCCGTAGCTCGTAGCGTTACCGGCCTTGACCTGGGAGAAGCCATGGACTTGTTGGTTGCCGAGTGGGTCAGTGACAGTTGGAAACGGGGCGTGCCCACCTACCGATGAATAGGACCAGGTGCTGCCTACTCCATTTACCGTCTGGGTTCGGCTGGTCACCTCGGCTCGGCACGTGTACGGAGTTGTCGTTGGATTTTGGCTGCCTCCGGGGACAAGGTTGGGGCGAAGGCAAGTATTGGGGCTGGAAACGTACGCATAGCTGATGGAGCCGCCCGTTGGCAGGGTGATGCTGCTGAGTTCTCCGGGCGTATTGTTGTTCCAAGAGAATTGGTATGTGGTGCCGTTGGGGAGGGTGATTTTACTGGGCACGGTAAAGCTGGGATTGTCTGGCTCATTGCACGTGTAGTACGGCGGATTGTTAAGTGTTCCGCAGAAGCTCGTGACCTCGCTTATCGTGGTGTAGTCGATGCGATAGTCTTGCGGGTTCCCGGCGGAATCGTGAACGGTATATGTCGTGTAGCCGCTTCCGCTGGTGACCGTTGCGATCGTTCTTCCGAGTGTGTCTAGACTTGTGTACATGTTCCCGTTTGTGTCTTCCATTGACACGGCGCTGAACACGTAGTCCGAACCGCTCAGTGGAATCTGGGTTCCGTCTTTGAGGGTAAGCATAGGGTTACTGCCAACGTTGACGATCATCCCGGAACCGTCGGTCGTCGGTCCCTCGGTTACGGCTTGGGGGAACCCCGGACAAATCGTTTGGTACGTATGCAGATCTACTGGATGTTGAACTCCCTTGGGGTCGAGAACTACCCACGATAAGTATTCGTTGATGTTGGAATTGAGGTAAGAGCAATAGGCACTGGTCGTGTACGACTCAACTCTCCAGGCGCCGACGTTACTTGTGACCACTAAACCCCCGGAATAAGGGTTACCTGCAAAGGTCGTGTAGTAGTACCTCACACCGTTTACGGTATTGATTGTCGTAGTGCGAGTCCACGAGGGAGTGTCGTATTCCAGGGCGATCCAATCCGTCTTCCCGCCGCGCTGTTGCCATGAACCGATTGGAATGTGCAGATGGAGGTTTCCGTTTTGCAGTGACACGGTATCGAACTGACCGCCCCCGAAGCCGCCGTAGGGCGGAAGATTCTGATTCGCGTCGGTCGTCCACTGTCCGTGAGCGGACAATGTTATGGCGAATGCCAGCACGATTAAGCAGAACAACCTGAGAACGAACGTGCGAAAGGTGGTGCGGAGCCGAGAGGGGACGGGGTCATGGTGCCTCCCAAGTAGATGATCGGGTTTTATATGCCGATTGCGACAACATGTCAAGTGAACGGATTGCGAAGAAGGTTACAGCATCATGAGCGGGCCAAATCGCGGAGTTGCCCGTCGGTGGCGAGGCGCTACTCAATCGGCACAGGGGCGGCGGGGTTGATTGCGCGCTGCGGCGCGGACCGTTACGATGGTGGGCGATGATGCGCAAGATTACGAGGGCTCTCGAAGCGCGCGGGTCGCGGTGCGCGGGTCGCGACTGCGGCGGGTGCGCTGCTCGCCGCTCTCTCGTCTTCGGGGGCTGCTCGAAGATTGAGTCGCCGGTGCGGGCGAGTGCGGCGCCGTCGATTGAGTTTGTGGACGCGTGGGGCGCGAAGGGCGACGCTCCCGGGCAGCTGGACGATCCCGTGGGGATTGCCACCGACACGCTGGGGAACGTCTACGTGACGGACGCGGGAAGCGACTACATTCACAAATTTGATGCGAAGGGCACGCCGCTGCTTTCGTTCCAGGAAGACCCGCTGAAGCATCCGCAATCGATAGCGGTGGACTGGGAGGGCGTGATCTATGTGACCGATCCGGCGCGCGCGAGCGTCTTCATTTTTCTGCCGGATGACGAGCGCGAACGTCATCACGAATTGCGGTTGAAGACGCGAGGCGGCGCGGAAAATTCGCTCAGCATCGCGGTGGACGACGACGGAGTGATCTACGTGCTGGACGCGAAGGCGGGCAAGGTTTTTGTGTACTCGGCGCGGCTGCGGCTGGAGCGGACGTGGGCGCCGGCTGCGTCGTCGGGGCCGCAGAGGCATTGGGAGGCGCTCGGGCTCGGCGCGGACCGGAATCTATATTTTGCCGATATCGCGACGAATCATCTGCTGCGGTTTTCCGCCGAGGGGCAATTGCTGGCGGAGGTTGCGCCGGCTCCGGCGGATGCGGATCCCAACGGCAACACCAATTCCAGCGCAGGCGCCAATGCGGGCACGAGCGGCCAGACGAGTGCAGCAACAAAGATCTCCGACGAGTTCGCCGTCTCGCACGATTACATTTTCGTGATGGATTCGAATGGCTCGACGCTCCACGTGTGGGGCCTCGATGGGAAGCCTCGGCTGGATGTGGACCTCGGGCCGCAACTCGGGCCGGGACATCGCGCGGCTCCGCCGATCGCGTTGAGCCCGCGCCACGAGCTTTTCGTCCTCGATGAGCCGAAAGCGCGCGTGCTGCGGTATCGCGTCAATTTGTAGAAGACAGAAAACCAAAGGAAAAAAGCAGATTCCTCACCCCCATCCGCGCGACTTTTTACATCAGGGTTCGCAAGTACAAACCCTGAAACCCGGCGCGGCTGGGTTCGGGATGACAGAAAGAAAAAAGAAAAAAAACAAAAAGGAAAAAGCAGATCCCTCACCCCGCGTCTTTTTCACGTCAGGGTTTGCAAGTACAAACCCAGAAGGCGCGGGGATTCGGGATGACAGACTGGACGATGGAGCGCGTTAGAGTCAGCGTGTTAAACGGAAAACTTCAATGGCACTGCTGCTGAGAGAAGCGGACGTGAGAATGATTCTCACGATGCCGCTGGCGATCGAGGCTGTGGAAGAAGCGTTTCGGCATCTCGCCGACAATTCGGCGGTGGTGCATCCGCGGCAGCGCCTGCACATCCCGGGACAAAGTTACTTGCACTACATGGCGGCGGGCGATTCCGGCGGCGGTTACATGGGACTGAAGATTTACACCAGCTCGCGGCAGGGCCTGCGATTCCTGCTCCCGCTGTTCGACACGCGGTCGGGCGACCTGGTGGCGTTGATCGAGGCGGACTATCTAGGGCAGATGCGGACGGGAGCGGCGAGCGGCGTCGCGACGAAGTTTCTGGCGAACGCGGACGCGCGCACTGTGGCGATGATTGGCACAGGTTCTCAGGCGCGCACACAACTGGAGGCGGTGGCGGCGGTGCGCAAGATTGAGCGCGTGCGCGCGTTCGGGCGGGATGCGCAACGGCGCGAGCAGTTCGCCGAGGAAATGGCGGCGCGGTTGAACATCACGGTGCGCGCGGTGGCGTCGGCCGAAGAGGCGGTGCGCGGCGCCGATATTGTGGTGACGTCGACGACTGCCACCGAGCCGGTGGTGTTCGGCGCGTGGCTGAAGCCCGGCGCGCACATCAACGCGATTGGCGCGAATTTCCCGCAGAAGCGCGAACTCGACGACGAGACCGTGCGGCGCGCTGGAGTGATCGTGGTGGATTCGCTGCAGCAATCGAAGCAAGAATCGGGCGACCTGATTCAGGCGTTCGGGGACGACGCCGCGCGTTGGAAGAACGTGCGCGAGCTGGCTGAGATCGTCGCGGGAAAAACTGCGGGACAAATTTCAGGGCGGGCGCAGCCTGAACAGATCACGCTGTTCAAGTCGAATGGGATCGCGATCGAGGATATTGTTGTGGCGGGACGCATCTACGAACTGGCGCGAACAAGGGCGATTGGGACGGAAATCCCTATGTGGCAGGGAGACGGCCGTTCGGCGAAGGGGAGGAGCGTCTAGCCGTGAGCTCGCCGAAGGCGCTTCGCCAGCGCTGCGTGCAATCGGGTTCGCGTATCTTCGGGAAGGGGAGCGGGTTCGGAGTTGCAGTAGAATTCGATCGTCTTTTTCGTGGTGTTGACGATCACGCGGCACTTCTTGCACTTCAGCAGGTGTTCTTCGATCGATGCACGGAGCGTCGCATCCAGCTCCTTATCCAAGTAATGTTCCAGCTCGATGACGAGCGTCTTGCAATTCACTGGTTTTCACCCTGGCGAAAGTATCGGTTGAGTTTCTGGCGCAATTTCAGCCGTGCCCGAAGCAGCCGCGATTTCACGGCCGGCACCGACAAGCCAAGCGCCTCCGCCGTTTCTTCCGTGGACAATTCTTCGATGTCGCGCAACTGGAAAACGATTCGGAATGATGGTTCGAGTTCGGAAATGACACCTTCGAGAATGCCGCCGAGTTCGCGCTGCTCGTAGCGGTCTTCGGGCGAAGGGCCCCAATCTTCCACGTCGCGCGGGATGCTCTCCTCGCCCGTATCGATGTCTTCGTCGAGCGAAACTTGATTCGGGCGCCGCTTGCGGAGCTTCATCAGGGCCTGGTTCACGGCGATGCGAACCAGCCAAGTGTAGAAGCGCGAGTTGCCCTGAAACTCCTGAAGGTGCTCGAAGGCCTTGAGGAACGCCTCCTGCATGGCGTCTTCAGCATCTTCGCGGTTTTGGGTGATGTTCTGGGTGAGGCGGAAGATCTTGCGCTCGTAGCGACCCACCAGGGCCTCGAAGGCCGAGATGTCGCCGGCCTTCGCGGCGGCCACCAGGGCGGGCTCGTCCTCCTTGACCACCTGCGAGGGGAGCGCGTGCGGCTGTATGGGGTCTACCTTGGGAGAACTCATCGTCAGTTTTGTCCGCACAAAAGGGTAGCACAAGTGGTCGCTCGCTCGCGCTCCCGAACATTCCGCGTTAGCAAAACCTACGCACCGCCAAACCGAGGAACGGTCATCGGCTCCTGGGCGGCGGCGGTTTAAAACGGACGAGTCGCTCGCCAATCAGAAATAGGCCACCCGGCTCCGAGTCGGTCAGGCGCCGGAATGCCCAAGGGCTCGGCGAACCGCCTCGAAGAGGGCCCTATTGCGGCTCACGAATGTTAGATTGTCACTGCCGTCGGCCAGATAGGACTCGGGATTAATCCATTCAAGCTGTCTCCAGAACATGTCGATGAGGGGCTGCAACTGTGCATCGTGCAGGGCGAAACCACCGTAATTTACAAAAACCACGATCCGTCCCCGCTGCAAAGGAGTATTGAACGGATTTCCGTCCGACACTTCTCCCAAATCCATCGGGGCGTCGAAGACATACCATTCGTCATACCCATCGTGGGGTAACCTTTCGACGCTTTGAATCTGAGGGCTGTACGCGATCCGGTTTCGACTGGCCCAGCCAGCCGACTCCAGCTCTTCATTCATGGCAAGAAAACCGCTGTCGATCGAAGTGACGGCCAAGTACTTGCCCAGCAAGGTGTCTGGGCAGAGTTGTAGTAGAACGTCGAGCTGGTGCTCGGTCGTCAGCCACTGATACGCGCCATTGGCTCCCGTCCTCAACGATGTCGGGGAGGATTCGGTATCCGCCATCCGCTCCACCTCCCGCTGGATTATATATGCAGCGACGTGGGAACCCGCTTGCTAACGTCGGCTTGTGCAAACAGGCACGTTCGATGACGCCTTGACATGGTGGGAGGCGTCGGAGTAAGCTATTTTCTCGAACGAACGTTCGACTCAGAGAATCACGTTCCGCATGAAGAAAACCTCGCCATCGTCGCGCGTATCGCAACAAAAACTGCAAGTCATCCTTCGTCATGCTGCATTGGTGTTCGCCGAGAAGGGGTATGAAGGCGCGTCGATTCGCGATATCAGCCGCTCGAGTGGCGTGTCTTTGGCGGGGATGTACTACTATGTGGAAAGCAAGCAGAAGCTGCTGTACCTGATTCAGCTTTGCACGTTCAAGACCGTGCTGGAGCGGCTTGAGAAGCGGCTCTCGAGTGCTGCTGATCCGCTCGAGCGCCTGCGGATTCTTATCCGCAATCACCTTGATTACTTCCTTCGCCATCCGGTGGAGATGAAGGTTCTTTCGCACGAAGACGACGCCTTGGAAGGCGAGTATCGGAAGGAAGTGCTGGAGCTAAAACGGCGCTACTATGATATTGCGCTTCGCATATTTGAGGACCTGCGAGGGGCCGGGTTGGCGCGGCGACTGAATTCGCGGGTGGCGGTACTATCGCTATTCGGGATGATGAATTGGATCTACACATGGCACCGGCCGCGCCTGGACCCAAAGGCCGATGCGATGGCGGAAACGATCGCTGGAATGTTTCTGCATGGCGTGATGAACGGTCAAGAGGGTTTGCATTCCAAGCCGACGCGAGTGGCTCGAAGTGGGAGTGTTTCGGCAACCGCGCGGGCAGCCGTTTGATTTTGGTTGGGATTTCTGCGATTTCTTGATGTGGAGGACATGATGGCAACAATGGAAGCAGTCGCGCAGAAGCAATTAATTAACTACGCGGTTGACGCGGGCGTGGGGACAATCGAAATGGCGGACCCGCCGGCCAATACCTATACCTACGAGATGATGCAGCAGCTCGACGCGGCGATCCTTCGGGCCCGGATGGACGACGATGTACACGTCATCCTGCTGCGAGGCGCAGGCGAAAAGTTCTTCTCGGCCGGCGCGAGCATCCCGATGCTTGCAAAGGTGGATCCGCAATTCAAATATTACTTTTGCCTGCACGCAAATGAGACGCTGTGCCGGCTGGAACAGACGCCGAAACTGGTGATCGCGGCGCTCAACGGCCATACGGTGGGCGGCGGACTTGAAATCGCGATGGCCTGCGACATCCGCATCGCCAAGAAGGAAGGGGGGAAAATCGGCTTGCCCGAGGTGAACCTGGGCGTTCTCCCCGGGACCGGCGGGACGCAGCGGCTGTCGCGCGTCGTAGGCCGCGCGCGCGCCATTGAGCTGATGGCCACAGGTCGCACGTTCAGTTTCGAAGAAGCGCTCGAGATGGGCCTTATCCACTACATTTACGAACGGGACAGTTACTGGGACGAAGTGACCGCGTACGCGCGGCAATTCTGTCCACCGAACAAGGCATCACGCGCAGTGGGGCGCATCAAGCGAGCGGTGGTGACTGGTTCCGAGGTTGGTTTCGGCGAGGCGCTGGGTATCGAACGTGAATTGCAGCAATTGCTTTTCCAGAGCGAGGACGCGAAGGAAGGGTTGAAAGCCTACGTCGAAAAGCGGCAGCCGGAATTCAAGGGGAAGTAGCGACCTGATGAGGCACCCGAAGGGCAAACCCAGATGGAAAGCGTCTGGCGAAATCTGAAGGACTAAATGCGCACATTACCCGACTACCTCCGCAAAGGAATGAGAATGATTCTGGTGGGCGCAAATCCGGGCGACCGCTCGGCGCGAGTGGGCCACTACTACGCGGGCCGGACGAACCAGTTTTGGCCAATGATGTACGACTCCGGAGTGATTCCGGAACCGCTTGGCTATGAAGACGACCGGCGAATCCTGGAGTTTGGAATCGGGATGACCGATCTCGTGAAGCGGCCGACGCGTGGCATCGAAGAGATTGAACGGCAGGAGTTCGCGGAAGGGCGCGTCCTGCTGGCGCGGAAGCTGGAAGAGTTCCACCCGCGCGTCGTGGCGTTCAATGGGAAAACGGTGTACGAGAAATTCTCCGGGCGGCCGTGCAAATTCGGCCTGCAGAAGGAAACATTGTACGGCGCGTACGTTTTTGTTCTGCCGTCGACCAGCGGACAAAACGCGGGAACGAGCCGCGGCGTGAAAATGCGGTATTTCAAAAAGCTGGCGGAGCTCTTGAAGAGCCTGAAGGACTAGGACGGAGCCAAAATGGGAGTCACTCAGCCGCAGGCAACGAGTCCGATGGTTCTGGAAGAACGTTCGGGCGCGGTCATGACGCTTCGATTGAATCGCCCACAAAAACTGAACGCGCTGAATCCGGAAATGGCGCAGGCGCTTGTCCACGCCATGCTGCGCGCTTCCGAAGACAGGGAAGTCCGCGCGGTGGTTGTAACGGGGGCGGGAAGGGCGTTTTGCGCCGGCGGCGACCTCGAGCTTCTGCGCGACGTGCGCAAACGAAAAGCATCTCGCGAACTCGAAGGCCTTCTCGTTGCCGGCAAAGAACTCTGCCTGGCGATTGCGACCATGACAAAGCCGGTGATTGCGGCTGTGAACGGCCCGGCGGCGGGCGGAGGAATGAACATCGCCCTCGCATGCGATATGCGGATTGCGTCGGACCAGGCGAAATTCGCGGAATCGTTCGCGAACATCGGCCTGTATCCGGATTTCGGCGGGACGTACTTTCTTCCTCGGATCGTGGGATTGGCGCTGGCGGCCGAATTGTTCTACACAGCGGAAACGCTGACAGCGGAGGACGCGCTCCGGCTTGGAATCGTCAACCGCGTCTTCCCGGCGGATCAATTCGAGGGAGAAGTTCGAAAGCTGGCAGAGAGCCTCGCGACCGGGCCGCCCATTGCGCTGCGCGACGCGAAGCGAACGATTCTTGCCGACGACAGAAAGACTCTGGAAGACAAGCTCAACCAGGAGATTCGCCTCCAGGTTCATTGTTTCGAATCGGAGGACTGCCTGGAAGGACTGAACGCGTTTTTTGAAAAGCGGAAGCCGAATTTCCGCGGCATTTAGCCGACGATAACATTCATAGCAGATTTCAGAAATTGAGTGTTTGGAGAAGGAGTGATCGAATGCCTGCAGCACGTATCGGCACTTTTGACGATTGGGTGGACCTGTTTCGAGTGTGGCGGAATGATATCGGCGTGAACTATCCCGAGATCGAGAATTACCATTTCGAAGCCAAGTTTGGCCCCACGAGATCGAACGAAATCGAATTCGGAGCGTTCAAAGGGCGCCCGAAATGGCGCCGCGTGCTTGAAATTCCCGATCAGCGAATTCGCGACGGCCTGCTCAACTTGATCGTGTATCAGGGCGACACGGAGTTCGCTTCAGTGGAACAGCAGCGCCGGCTTTTCGAGCACTCGCCCAGCGAACACGACCGTCAATCGCTGTGCCGCGTCGTGACGGAAGAAATGCGTCACGGCTGGCAGATGTGCCATCTTTTGATCAACCACTTCGGATATGGCGGCAAGGTGGAAGCGCAAAAGATGCTCGAACGCCGCGCATTCGAATCGAAGCGCCTCCTCGGCGCATTCAATCAGATCGTCGACAATTGGCTGGACTTCTTCACGTATACGGATTTCGTCGACCGTGACGGCAAGTTCCAGCTCACGATGCTGAGCTACTCGGGTTTTGAGCCGCTCGCACAATCCATGAATCCGATGTTGCGCGAAGAATCTTTCCATCTGGGAACGGGGCACGACGGCCTGAAACGGATCGTAAAGGCGGGAGTGGTGCCTATGAACGTCGTGCAGAAGTACGTGAACAAGTGGATTCCGGTGAGCTACGACCTTTTCGGCGTCGATTCATCCAGCTCCGCTCACTGGTTCTACGTGTGGGGGTTGAAAGGCCGCTACGATGAAGCGCAGACGCAGGAAGCAGCAGACCTCGGCCATATGAACGAGCACAATCGCAATCTTTACCACCTCGAATGCGAGAAGCTAATCGAGCAAATCAACAGGCACGTGCCGGAAGGACAGATGAAGCTGTACGTGCCGTCGTTGAAATTCAACCGGCACATCGGCGAGTTTGCGAACCAACCTTTCAGCGTCACAGGCGAGTTGCTTTCGCCCGAAGCATTTGCGATGCATTGCAAGGAGATGCTGCCGCAGCCCGAGGACATTAAACTGGTGGGCGAAATTCAGGACACGGAACCGAAATGGGTGGCGCCGAAAGGGAACATGGACTGACGTGACGGTCCGTCACCAAAACCGCTCCGAAGCCGAATTGGCGTCCCGCGGCTACACGGCAAGCGAATTGATGATTGCCGCGTCGTCCCGTGAGATCGGCGACGGAGAACTTGTGTTTGTCGGCATGCGGCTTCCGATGCTCGCGTTCTTGGTCGCGAAGCGCACACACGCTCCCAGTGCCATTGGGCTTTTCGAGAATGGGATCGTGCGAGAGACGCCGTCGACTGAGCTTTTGTACACGATGGGCGACCCGCCCAATCTTCGCGGGGCCACGCAGTGCGGGCGGATGATCGACGTAATGGGATTCCTGCAGCAGGGGCGCGTGCAAGTGGGATTCCTCGGCGCGGCGGAAATCGACCGATTCGGCAACCTGAACACAACCTGGGGACACCGCGATCGGGAAACGCAGCGACTTCCCGGCTCGGGAGGGGCGTGCGACATTGCGTGCCTGGCGCGCCGTACCGTGGTTCTTCTCGTTCATGAGCGAAGCCGCCTTTGCGAACGCGTAAGCCACATTACTTCGCCGGGCTACGGCTCCGGCAATGGCTGGCGCCGCACGCAAGGGCTTCCCGCGGACTCCGGACCCTCGGCGATCATTACCACTCTTGGTGTTCTTCGATTCGGACCGGACGGCGAAGCGTATCTCGCCTCCGTGCATCCGGGCATCAGTGTTGAAGAAGTTCTCGCAAACACTGGCTGGACGCTGCGCGTCGCCGACGACTTGCTCGAGACGATTCCGCCAAGCGATGAAGAGCTGGTCGTGATGCGCGAGCTTGACCCGAATCACTTCTGGACGCGATGAGATGAGGCCCGAATCCAAGCTGATGACGATGCGCGACGCGATTGCGCGTCACGTGTCGTCGGGTTCGATGGTGCTGCTCGGCGCGCAGCTCGAGCAGATGATTCCATTCGCCGCGGGTCACGAACTGATGCGTCAGGGGCGGCGCGATCTGACTCTTGTGGGTCCGATATCGGACATCCTGTTCGATCAACTGATCGGCGCGGGTTGCGTTTCGCGGGTAATGGCGGCGTGGGTGGGCAACGTTTCGGCGGGAGTGGGCTATTGTTTCCGTCGCGCCGTCGAGCACAACATTCCGCGGCGAATCGAAGTGGTGGACTACTCGAACTTCACGCTCGCGCTGGCGCTGCACGCGGGGGCGATGGGCGTGCCGTTCATGCCCACTTACTCCACGTTCGGAAGCGACCTGCTGAAGAAGAACGGCAACTTGCGGGAGTTTCCGTCACCCGTGAACGAAGAGAAGCTCGTTGCCGTGCGTGCGTTGCGCCCTGACGTGGCGATCGTGCAAGTGCAGCGGGCTGACGCGCAGGGAAACGCGCACGTTTGGGGAAGTCTTGGTGTGGCTGTCGATGGAGTGCGAGCGGCGCGGAAGGTGATGGTCGTGGCGGAAGAGATCGTCGATGCGAACGTCATTTCTTCCGACCCGAACCGCACGCTCATTCCCGGCTTCTTGGTTGCGGCGGTAGTACATGAGCCTTGGGGCGCGCATCCGTCTCCCGTACAGGGCTACTACGGTCGAGATCACAAGTTCTTTTCCGAGTATCACGAGCAAACGCGGACGTTCGAAGGCTTCGAGAATTGGCTGACGCACTGGGTGGTGCGGCCTTCCGGGCGCCCGGAATACGTGAGTCAGGTCGGGGCGAGCCGCGTCGAAGCGCTCGGAATTAGGGAGCACGCGCTTTCCGCCGCGGCGGATTTTGGGTACTGATGGCCGAAGACCTCTACGCGAATATGGAAATCGCGCCGCGCGAGGTGAAGGAAATGGTGGATCAGGGCGCGGAGTTTCTCTTTGTCGACGTTCGTGAGCGGTGGGAGTATGAAACTTCGCGCATCGAGGGTTCGACGCTGATTCCACTGGGGGAAATTCCCGGCGAATTTGGCACGGTTCGAACGAGCGGAGGAAGTGGTTCTCTATTGCCACCACGGAATGCGCAGCCTGGACGCGGCCGCGTGGCTTCGGTCGCAGGGAGTGGAAGGCGCGCGTTCGATGACGGGTGGAATCGACCGGTGGACCACCGAAATTGATGCCCGAGTGCCGCGATATTGAGGAGGCCGATCGATGCCGACGACAAAACGCAAGGCGCCGCGCAAAAGTGCTGGTAGGACTAAAAGGGCCGGTGCGAAGGTCAAGTTCCTCCATAAGCCGAATTGCACCACTTGCCGCAAGGCGCGGAGTTTCATGGAGAGGCACGGGTTTCAGCTCTATTTTCGCGACCTGGCGAAGGAAAAGCTGAGCGCTGCTGGAACTCGAGAAGCTCATCGGACCGCGCGACTACACGCAATTCCTGAACCCGCGAAACGAACTGTTTCGCCGGAAGCACATGAAGGACGATCCGCCATCGCGTTCCGAAGCAATTCGGTTGATGGCGAAGGAGCCGAACCTGATTCGGCGCCCTGTGATTGTCGGGGGCGGGCGTGTGGTGGTCGGATTCGACGAGAATGGGATTGCCAGGCTGTAAACGCCACGCTACGGGAAGTCCGCAGAACGGAATTGCGAAACGGACGCCATGAAAAAACAGGTCATGCAGCTGCGCGTTAACGGAAACGATGTCGAGCTCGACGCCGGGCCGGCGCGGCTTCTGCTGGACGCGCTACGCGAAGACCTGGGCCTTACGGGAACGAAGCGCGGGTGCGACGATTCGAGTTGCGGCTGCTGCGCTGTGCTGATCGACGGGGTGCCGATGCTCGCGTGCGCGGCGCTGGCGGCGAGTTATGAAGGGTGTGAGATCACGACGATCGAAGGTCTGGGCGCGGCCAGTGCGCTCGATCCGGTGCAAGAGGGATTTGTCGAGTGCGCCGGCGCGCAATGCGGGTTTTGCACGCCGGGCTTCATGATTACGACGGTCGCGTTATTGAAACGGAATCCCAACCCATCGCTCGACGAGATTCGGGACGCGCTTTCGAGCAACCTGTGCCGCTGCACGGGCTACATGCAGATCTACGAGTCGGTGAGATTTGCCATCGAGAAGCATCAGCAGGAATCCGAACGTGCAGCCGGCATCCCTGCCGGGGCGAGACCCTGATTTCGTGAGCGGCGATTCATGAGCGGCACAAACACACAATTGAGCACAGTAGGCAAGCGCATGGTGATGACCGATGCGCACACGAAAATTGTTGGCCTCGGGAAATACGCCGACGACCTGAGTGTGCCGGGCATGCTGATCGGGCGAATTCTGCATTCGCCACACGCGCATGCGCGGATTCTTTCGATCGATGCGTCGCTCGCTCTGGCATTGCCGGGCGTGGAAGCGGTTGCGACGGGAAAGGACGCGCCTACTCCCTACGGCATTCTGCCCATCGGGCATGACGAGTGCGTATTTGCCACGGACAAGGTGCGCTACATCGGCGACAACGTCGCGGCCGTGGCCGCCACGTCCGCTGAAATCGCTGAGCGGGCACTCGATCTAATTCGCGTCGAGTACGAACCATTGCCTGGGTTCTTCGATCCGGAAGAATCCATGAAGGCCGAATCCAACTGGATTCACGAATCGCGGCCCAACAATATCGAGAAAGAATATCACCACGTTTTCGGCGATCCCGAGGCCGGCTTTCGCGAGGCGGATTTCGTCGCCGAGCAACGCTACTTCGCCGGCGAGGTAAATCATGCGGCGATGGAGCCACACGCGACTCTGGCGATTTGGGAACCGAACAAGCGCATGACGGTGTATTCGTCGACGCAGGTGCCGTATTACCTCCATCGCACGATCTCCGAAGTGTGCGAAATGCCGATGAGCCAGATTCGCGTGATTAAGCCTTTGATCGGCAGCGGGTTCGGCGGCAAGAGCGAAGTGATTCCGATTGAGATTGCCGCTTCGGTTCTCGCGAAGAAGACGAAAAAGCCGGTGAAGATTACGTACACGCGCGAAGAGGTGTTTTACGCTCACCGCGGCCGGCCGCGAACGATTGTTGATTTGAAGATGGGCATCACGCGCGAGGGGAAGATCGCGGCCGTGGAAGCGCGCGTTGTGCAGGACGGCGGAGCTTATTGCGGATTTGGTCCGGTAACGGTGCTTTATTCCGGCGCGTTGCTGGGAGCGATTTACGATGTTCCCGCTGTTCGCTACGACGGATATCGCGTGCTTACAAACAAACCTGCGTGCGGCGCGATGCGCGGGCACGGCACCGTGAACGTGCGGTTTGCGTTCGAATCGATGTTGGACCAGCTTGCTTGTAAGGCTGGGCTCGATCCCGCGGACGTACGCCGCAAGAACCTCTTGAAGGCGCCGTGCATCACCGTGAATGGTTTGCGCGTGACGAGCTACGGCTTGCCTGAGTGCATCGAGAAAGTGGTTGCGAGGTCGGGCTGGAACGAAAAGCGCGGCAAGTCGCCGTACGGCAAGGGAATTGGAATCGCGTGCAGCCATTACGTGAGCGGCGCCGCGAATCCGATCGTCCGCTCGAACATGCCTCACACCACTGTGAACATCAAGATCGATCGCGATGCCGCGGTTACCGTGTTTTCCGGAGCCTCGGATATCGGGCAAGGTTCGGACACGATGCAGGTCCAGATTGTCGCCGAAGTTCTTGGCTTACGGCCAGCGCGCATCAAGTTGGTCTCGGCAGACACGGAGCTCACGCCGATTGATCTCGGCAGCTATTCGAGCCGCGTCACGTTCATGGCTGGCAACGCGTGCATTGACGCAGCAAAGAAGATGCGCGAGCAGATTTTTGCGAGTGTGGCGCAGAAGTTCGCCTGCAAACCAGGCGAACTCGAATGCGTGGATGAGGTCATTCGAAAGAAGGGCGGCTCGAAGAAGAGAATTAGCTTCGACGATGGCGTCGCGCTTGCAATCGACTCTCATGACTCGCTTTTTGCGCAGGGCACATACTCGCCGCCCGAAGAGGCGCGAGGCGGCAAATTCAAAGGGGCCGGCGTGGGGCCGTCGCCGTCGTACAGCTACAGCGCGCAGGTGGCCGAAGTCACAGTTGATCCAGAGACGGGACACGTTCGCGTGGATAAGATCGTCGCGGCGCATGATTGTGGCAGGGCGCTCAATCCCATGGCTGTCGAAGGGCAGGTGATTGGCTCCGTGTACATGGGCTTTGGTCAGGCGATGCAGGAAGAAATGGTTTGGCACGGCGGGCGCCTGATGAATCCGTCGCTGCTCGAATACCGCATTCCGACCACGCTCGAAAATCCCGAGATCGAGTGCATCATCGTGGAAAGCAAGGATCCGGAAGGGCCGTTTGGCGCGAAAGAAGCGGGAGAAGGCTCCCTGGCTGCGACGATTCCGGCGATTGCGAACGCAATCTTCGATGCCGTCGGTGTGCGCATCGCCACGGTGCCGTTTTCGCCGGAAGTGGTTTTGGACGCGATCAAGAAGAAGCAAAAGCTGGCGGGAACCAATGGGCGACCCGGTGACAGGAACGCTGCCGGTGGCAACGGTTCCTCAGGCGGGCTCGAATGATCGGTGAATCAGTTCGAGTCGAGCGGCCGCGCACAGTCGAGGGCGCGGTGCGGCTTCTCGCGGATCACGGCCGGGAGGCGATGGTCATCGCCGGTGGAACCGATGTGGTGCCGAACTT
The DNA here is from genome assembly GCA_963744235.1 of uncultured Acidobacteriota bacterium. Taxonomy (GTDB): domain Bacteria; phylum Acidobacteriota; class Terriglobia; order Acidiferrales; family UBA7541; genus Palsa-295. Next base: position 92,990 of record CAVUSU010000004.1, read on the forward strand.
GCAGATGCGTCTTTTCGCGCCGCGCGTGCTGGTTGATCTGAAGCCGTTGCGAATGCTGTGTGGCATCGAGTTTTCGGAACGCGAAGGTTTGCGGATCGGCGCGCTGACCACGCTCACCCAACTGCTCTCGGCGCCGGTCGTGCGGGATAAATTCTCCGTGCTGGCCAGCGCCGTGGGAACAATCGCCGGACCTCTGCAGCGCAATATGGGGACGCTCGGCGGCAACCTGTGCCTAGAAACGCGCTGCCGCTGGTATAACCAATCGCATCTGTGGCGAACGGCGTTGGGCGGATGTCTCAAGAAGGACGGGTCGATCTGCCATGTCGCGCCCAGTGGCGCATTTTGCTGGGCCGCATGGTCAGGCGATTCAGCGCCGGCGCTGCTGACGCTCGATGCCGAGATCGAAATCGCAGGAGCGTCGGGCACGCGACGCATCCCGTTGCGCGAGTTCTACAAGAACGACGGCATGGATCGCATCGGTCTCCGCCAGGGTGAGATTCTGACGGCGGTTCACGTATCGCCGCGGATGGCGGGACGGCGGGGTGTGTATCACAAGCTGCGAGTCCGAGGCTCGATTGATTATCCGCTCGCGGGAGTGGCCGTGACGATGGATGTGGACGCGGGCGGAATATGCCGCGATGCGCGAGTGGCTCTCACGGCCGTCAACCCGGCGCCGGTGCTCGTCCATCAGGCGAGCGAATGGCTCACGGGGCAGAAGCTGAGCGCGGACTTGATTGAGCGCGTGGCGCATGCGGCAATTCAGACCGGCAAGCCTCTGACGACTTCCGCGTCAACGCCGGTCTATCGCCGGGACATGGTGAAACTCTTCACGCGGCGCGCACTCGAAGAAATGTGGTTCGCGCATAACGGCTCAGCGCAGTGACGGGGCAGAGTCGCATTCCCGTTCCGCGAGGTTCCTGAGCCGATGCCGATCATCGATATCCACATCCACATCCAGCCGCTCGAGAAGTTCGATCCAGACGCTCTTGAACTGATCAAGCGCGGACGCCGCGACTACGACGATGTCGTGAAGTATTCCGCAAGCCCGAAGGAATTTCTGAAGTTTCTCGATGCCGCTGATATCGAACGCGCCGGCCTGATCAACTACGTGAGTCCGGATGTGATCGGGTTTATGCCGGACGTGAACGACTGGATCGCGCGGTATTGTTCGGCGGACCCGCGCAGGCTGCTCGCGTTCGGCTCCGTACACCCCAAGTATGTTCGTGACGCGGGAGCCGAAGTGGATCGTTTGAAGAAAATGGGCATACGAGGGCTAAAGGTGCATCCTTCGCATCAACTTTTTGCGCCGAATGAATATCGGACCGGGCTCGGGCCGTTGCGCGCGATGTATGAGCGGGCCCAATCGCTGGCTCTGCCGGTGATGATTCACACCGGAACCTCGATTTTCCCCGGAGCGCGCAACCTGTACGCGCAGCCGATGCTGGCAGACGATGTAGGTGTGGATTTTCCGGACCTCGTCGTGATCCTGGCGCACGGCGGGCGTCCGCTGTGGATGGAAGAGGCGTTTTTTTTGGTGCGGCGCCACAAGAATATGTACATGGACATTTCCGGCATTCCTCCGCAAAAGCTCATGGAATATTTCCCGCGGATCGAAGAGATCGCCGGCAAGGTTTTGTTTGGCACGGACTGGCCGGGACCGGGCGTCCCAGGCGTCCGCGGCAACATCGAGAAATTCCGCGCCCTGCCGATTTCACCGGCAGCTCAGCAGCAGATTCTGTACGACAATGCCGCTCGGCTTTTTCCGGTTGCAGCATAGGTACGAGGGATTTCATGGAGATTAAAACGATTGGAGTGGTTGGCGCGGGCACCATGGGCCGTGGGATCGCGTACGCAGCGTTGTTCGCTGGCTATCGCACTGTTCTCGAGGACGTGTCGCCGGAAATGCTCGAACAGGGCACTGCCTACATCAAGCAAGCACTCGACGACGGCGTTGGTCGGGGGAAACTGACAGCCGAACAACGCGATAAAGCCGTCGCAAATCTTTCAACTGCTCGTTCTGTGGAAGCCGTGTGCCGGGAAGCCGACTTGCTGATTGAAGCGGTCCCCGAAGAAATGGAATTGAAGCTCGAGATTTTCACGATCTTCGACAAGTTCGCCAAGCCAAACGCAATCCTTGCCAGCAACACTTCGTCACTGTCGATTACGGAGATGGCGGCCATTACCTTTCGCGCCGAGAATTGCATCGGCATGCACTTCTTCAATCCCGTTCCCAAGATGAAGTTGCTCGAAATCGTGCGCGCCCTGGAAACATCGGAAGCAATCGTCGATGCCTGCGCGCAGGTGGGGCGCCGAATGGGCAAGGAAGTTGTGGTGGTGTGCGAGTCACCGGGATTCGTGACGAGCCGCATCAACGCGATGATCGGGAATGAAGCGTTTTACATGTTGCAAGAAGGGATCGCGAGCGCGGAGGATATCGATAAGGCCCTGAAGCTCGGCCTGAATCACCCCATGGGGCCATTCGAGCTCGCAGACCTGGTGGGGCTCGACGTGAGACTGAGCATTCTCGAGTACCTTCACAAGACGCTGGCGAGAAAATATCGGCCATGCCCATTGCTCGTGCAATATGTAAAGGCTGGCCGATTGGGGCGGAAATCGGGGCGCGGAGTATATGAATACGACTCGGCCAGCGACAAGAAAGCGTCGGCGAATGGTTAAGAAGGCGCCGCGTGGCTCCTCCATCGCTTCCCGAGTAATCATTATGCAAGGCGATCTGACCGAAATGGACACGGACGCGATCGTCAACGCGGCCAACAACGATCTTCAGCATGGCGGCGGCGTTGCCGGAGCGATTCGCCGCAAGGGTGGGGACATCATCCAGCGGGAGAGCAACGAGATCGGCAGCATTCCCGTCGGGGGCGCTGCGATCACTTCGGGCGGCAAGCTGAAAGCGCGTTACGTGATTCACGCGGCGAGCATGCAACTCGGCGGGCAAACGACGGCGCATGCGCTCCGAAGCTCGACAGCGCACTCGCTGCGGATCGCCGCAGGAAAAGACGTGAAAACCATTGCGTTTCCCGCCGTGGGCACCGGCATCGCGGGCTTCCCGATGCAGGAATGCGCGGAAATCATGTTGCGCGAAGTGGTGGATCATTTGAAACGCGGCAGCCCGCTGGAGAAAGTGTACTTCGTGCTCTTCGACGACGCGGCGCAAAAAACGTTCGCGAAGGTCTGGCGGCGGATGAAGAAGGAAACCTGAGAGCGATCATGACGGACGAAGGCGCCGATAAACTTGCGCACAAGGTACGCCAGGAATTGGCTCGATACGAGCATCCGCTTTTTGAGTTTGAGGCGCGCCCGGCCGGTGAGAACGTCGAAGTTCAGATTCGATTCAAGCCTGCCGAGCCTGAAGTTCCACGTTATGTGCTTCAGTTCGTCCGCGAGAGATCGAGCAGTCGCAATTTCCGTGGTCCTTTCAAAAGCAGCTCTACGACTGCCTGCACGACTACGTAATCGAGATGTTCACGAGCAATCCGCAACGGCAGGATTGATGCGAATCGGCGCCGAGCCTACTCCGCTTGCCACGCAGCTCGCCGAAAAGATTCGCCAGAACGGCCCGATGACGTTCGCGGATTACATGGAAGTTTGCCTCTACCACCCTCAGTATGGGTACTACTCGAAATCGGACCAGCAGCCCCGGCGCGACTACATCACGAGTGTTGACGTGAGCCCGCTTTTCGGCCGGTTTCTGACGCGGCAGTTTCACGAAATGTGGGACGCGCTGGGAAATCCGAGCCGCTTCTTGTTGGTCGAAGCAGGCGCCGGGGCCGGCACCCTCGCGAAGAAAGTTCTCGATTTCGCCGCAGACTCGTTCCCCGAATTCTATTCGGCTTTGACCTACGTCGCGGTGGAGCGATCGGAAGCGCGAAGAGCCGCGGACGCCAGTTTACTGGAGTCTCACTCTGCACGCGGCCGCTTCGAGTCCAGCTCCGATCTGCCGAAGGAGATTCCGGGGGGCTGCATTTACTCGAATGAGCTTCTGGACGCATTCCCCGTGCACCGCGTCGTGGTGCAGAGCCGCGAGCTAAGAGAAATCTACGTTGCGTTCGACGACGAGCGCGGCCTCCATGAAAGGCTCGGTCCTCTTTCTTCGCGGCGAATCGCAGAGTACTTCGCAGAGCAGGGAATCGCGTTGCGCGAGAATCAGCAAGCGGAAGTGAACCTGAGGGCCTGCGATTGGATCGAGGACGCAGGGAAGCGGCTGGAGCGTGGATTTGTTCTGACGATCGACTACGGCCATCCAGCCGCCGAGCTCTACGATGAGCGACACATGCGCGGAACGCTGCTCGCCTACCAGAGACACCGCGCGAACGAAAACTATTTTCATACTCCCGGCGAGCAGGACCTGACGGCGCTCGTAAACTTCACGGCACTGGATCTGTGGGGCAGGCGAAGCGGACTGGTGCGAACGGGACTCACTTCACAGACTAATTTCCTGCTGTCCCTCGCGCGCCACTCGAACTGCGCCGATTTGGAGCCGGCAGGCCTGCAGCGACGCAGAACAAGCACGCATCCGACTGCTCTTTAAGACGCTGATTTATCCGGAAGGAATGGGAGAAACGTTTCAAGTGTTCGCGCAGCACAAGGGAATCGACGCGCCGCGATTGGCGGGTTTCGAAGAGCTCTGAAGTTTGCGGGCAAACGAAAGGCTATTGGTCGGGATTGCGCTTCTTCAGGACTGGCCGGTCGGATTTTGGATCGTCAGGAGGTTGCGCGGGCGCTTTAGTCTGAGCGGCGGCGTTCTGCGTCGGTGAGGCAGCCGCATTTTGACTTTCGCCATTGTAAGCCTTTTGCAAGTACCGGCCAGCCTCTGCCTGGGCTCCAGCGGTGTCGTCATTTGTGTGTTGCGCGAGACTGTACTCGTTGACGGCGCGTTCGCGCTGACCCAGCAAATCGTAAATCTTGCCGATGTAAATGTGGCTCCAAACAGCGATCCACCGCGGATCGTTGTCTCCGCCCAAAGCCGCGCGGAACGAGTTGGCACCGGCCTGATAATTCTTCTGGTAGAACATCGCCTCGCCCATGCGGAAATCCGCCAGTGAATTGTTTGGAGCGAGATCGAGGGCGCGCTGATATTCCTGAATTGCTTCGTAGTATTTGCCCTGGCCGGCAAATCCCTCGCCACGCGCAACGGCAGCGCGCACGCGCAGCCTGGGGCTGGATTTCAACAAGACGTTATTCGGGTCAATCGTGATTCCAGTCGGTTTTGGGCGGCCGAAGGTTTCGATTTCGAATGCGGATGTGGTGCCATTCACAAGAATTTTCTTGAACTCGGGATTGCCCTCAGTGTCGACCTTGACGTCGACCGGCATGCGGAACGTGTCGAGTTCCTGATGAATCTTGCCGACCACACGGAAGCCTTTTGCCGTCCGGTAGGTGATGTACTCCATCTTGAATTCCGGAACGCCGGTGGAGTTCAGCCATTGTGAGAAGAAAGCCACCAGATTCAAAGGAGGATCGCCCGGTTTCGTGGGAGGCGCCTTCGTCGCCGCGAGTTTTTCGAACTCGTCTATCGTGACGGTTTTCCCGCGCGGTTTTTATAGAACTCCTTCAGCAGGGCGGTGAAATTATCGTCGCCAATTTCCGCACGGAGCATGTGAAACACCATCGCGCCCTTGTCATCGACGACCGACTGATATTGCTCCGAGTAGGCAGGTATGCGCTGCGCTTGGGCGATCGGGGTTTCGGCCTCGTACATCAGCGCGCCAACAGCGAAGTCCTCAAGCGCGCGATGCAGCCCGGAGACGCCATCGGCTTGTTCTGAATACATGGCTGCCGCGTAGTGCGAGAGTCCGTCGGTGAGCCAGACATCGGAAGGCGTCGCAGGCAGCACGCGATCACCCCACCATTGGCCAGCCGCGAGTCGCGACAGCAATTCCTCATTCGGCTTCGCCGGCCACATATGCTCGCTGATCAGCAGCAATCCGGGAGCGGAGAAACCGTCAAGCGAGCCGTCGGGCATCTGCGCGATAGTCAAATTCGGCTGACTCTCGAGAGCGGCGAAGCCGTCAGTGAAGTAGCTCAGGATATGAGCGACAGAATCCGCATAGGCTGTTGCCGTAGAAGCTTGAGCCGGCGGTGTGTAAACCGAAAACTGATAGCCCTCGGTCTGCACCGGAGAAAGTTGCAACGCGCCGGCAACGAATGTTCCCACGGGCGCGGGCCTGTCGGACTTGAACACGTATTCGGATTGGTTGGGGAGCCCCTTGCCAATCCCCGGCGTGGTCTTGGGAGCTTGCGCCGTGCCCGTTCCCACCACGACGAAGGACTCAGGCACGATGATTTTGAAGGTGCCGGTGTAGCGGTTCGAAGGGAAATCCGTCAGCGGAAACCAGCGCGCCGGAAGCAGGAGATATGCCGACGTTTTGTCGATCGAGCCGAATCGCACGCCCTTGGTGGGGCTGTCCTCTTCGTTCGAGATCGGACCGTTATATTCAAATGTGACAGAAACCTGTTTGCCGGGCGTTGCCGTCTCGGGAAGCCCGACGCTCAGATACAGCGGATCATTGTTGTCGCGCTGAAAGCTTAGCTGCTGGCCATTCGCACTCTTGACGGAAGTGATGTGCAGGTCAGGATGCAGCTCGACTAGCAGCGTCCTGCCCACTTCCTTCGCGGCGAAATCCACCTTCACCAAAGCCGTAAGGGTTTGACTTTCGGGCTGGAGCTGCACCTGGACGTCGTAATTCGTTGCACGAAAAGGGAAGGCTCTGGGCGCCTGCGCGGCCGCTGAACCCCCACCCACCAGGAAGAGAACGAGTGAGCCGATCAATCGACGTGTACTTGGCAAACCGCAACCTCTCCACTGCAGATGGCACTTGCCTGAACCAATATGATACCGAATCGGCCCGCGCAGTTGCCCGAAGAAATAGCTTACAACATGCCCGCGAAGATATCCGCGGCGCGCTCAATGGCTCCCCCTGGACCGAGTTTGGCACGGACCTTCGCGAGGCCCGACTTCGCTTCTTCGCGGGCGGAACTGGATTCCAGAAGGCGCCTAACTTCGCGCTCCACGGACTCGGCGGTGAAATTGTCCTGTATCAATTCAGGCGCTACTTCTCTCCCCGCAATTAAGTTGACCATTCCGATGAAGGGTGTCCGCAGCATGCGGCGGAGGACGAACGCTGTTGTGGGAGCCACCCTGTAGACGACTACCATCGGCGTTCCCAGCAGCGCCGCCTCCACGGTGGCCGTCCCGCTAGCCACGACAGCGCAGTCGGCGGCGGCCAACGCGTCATAGGTGGCGCCTACGGCTCGCTTCAGCGGCAGGTTGGGCCCCGCGTATGCCGACCAGAATTGGGCGTCGAGACCCGGCGCCGCAGCCAAGACAAACTGGACTGCGCCGGGCCAGTGCGCCTGCTGCACCAGCCTTTCGCACGCTGCGAGAATCGTGGGGAAGTTCTGCGCGATTTCGTTCCGGCGGCTGCCGGGCAGGAGCGTCACGATCGGGCGGCTCGGGTCCAACCCGTTCTGGGCAGCAAATTCCTGACGGTTCTGGGTGGGGTGCACGACGTCGACCAGCGGGTGCCCCACAAAATCGACAGGTACGCCCGCTTCGCGGTAGATTTTCTCCTCGAAAGGGAAGATCACCACCATGCGCTTCACCAGGCGTTTGACCACGCGCACTCGTCCCGGTCGCCAAGCCCAAATCTGGGGGCCAATGAAGTAGCCCACTGGGATGCTGCTCTGCTTGAGCCGCCTCGCCACTCCCAAATGCGTGCCGGGCGAATCGACGAGGATCGCAAGCGCTGCGCCTCGGCGCTTCGCCTCGGACGCGAGCCGACGTTGGATACCGATGACCGAAGGAATCTTGTGTAGCACTTCCGCGATTCCCACTACCGCAACTTCATGATATTCCGCCACTAGCTCGACGCCCGCGTCGGCCATTCGCTTGCCGCCCATGCCGAAAATCTGTGCGTCCGTTCGACTCTTCAAGGCGGTGGCCAGTCGCGCCGCGTACATGTCGCTGGATGCTTCTCCGGCAGAGAGGAGAATCGTGGGCGGGCTCATCTCAGTCCTTCGATGAGATGAGTCGAGATGTCGATGGGAAATCAGGACTGAGATTGGAAATCCGCGGACGCGCGATCACGGCCGCGTCAGTCATCGGCAGACAAGGGACGCGAGAATCCGGAGGCGGCGCCCGGAATCGGCAGCGCAAATTCCTGTTCTTTGTACTGAAGCTGGTAGAGGCGATAGTAAATTCCGCGGAGCGCCAGAAGTTCCTGATGCGATCCCTGTTCGCGCAAGCGGCCTTTGTGGAACACGAGAATGCGGTGCGCATGCTGGATGGTGCTCAGCCGGTGCGCGATGACAACGGCCGTGCGACCCTCCAGCAAACGGTCGAGCGCAGCGCGAATCAGCAGCTCGGTCTTCGTGTCCACGCTGGACGTGGCTTCATCGAGAATCAAGAACTGGGGATTGTGCGCGAGGGCGCGAGCAAAACTGACGAGTTGGCGCTGGCCCACCGAAAGCGTCGAGCCCCGCTCCGTGACCGGAGTCTCAACTCCGTGCGGCAAGTCTTCGAGAAACGGGCCGAGCCCCACTTCGCGCAACGCCTGCTCGACGGCGCGTCGGTCGATTTTCTCCGTGCCCAGCTTTACGTTCGATTCGAGCGTGCCGGTAAATAGGAAGGGATCTTGCAAGACGATCCCGAACAGTCTGCGCAATTCCTGAAGGCCCATCTCTCGTATGTCGACGCCGTCCAGGAGAATCTGGCCGCGTTGAATTTCGTAAAAGCGCAGGAGAAGCTGAATGATCGTGGTCTTGCCCGCGCCCGTGTGGCCCACGATCGCCAGCGTTTGCCCCGGCTCGACGCGGAAGGAAACGTCGCGCAGCACCCAATCTTCGTCGCGCGGATTGGCGCCGCCGAGATACGCAAACCAGACATTGCGAAACTCGATGTTCCCCTGCGGAGCAGGGAGGGACTTAACTTGTTCCACTAACGCGCCGGCCGCGAGCGGTTCGTCCAGAAGCTTGAAAATGCGCTCGGATGCGGCCATGGCGGTCTGGAGAATGTTGAATTTTTCGCTTAGGTCCTGAATCGGGCGGAAGAAGCGTTGCGCCCACATCATGTAGGAAATCAGAACGCCGATCGTTATCGTGCCTGCTATAACGCGCAGACCGCCCGACCAATACAAAAATGCAATTCCGCCCCAACTGAGAAATTCCACAGCAGGGAAGAAGAACGAGAAAGCGTCAATCGCATCTTTGTATGCCAGCATGTGCACTCGATTTAGCTCTTCGAATTGCCTTAGCGATTTGCGCTCGCGATTGAAGAGCTGAACGATGGCCATGCCGCTGATGTGCTCTTGAAGAAACGCATTGATGCGAGCGATCGCTGTTCGAATGCGCCGGTTCGCGCCACGCACTTTGTTGCGAAACAAATACGTCAGAAGAATCATAAATGGCAACGGGGAAAACGTGACCAGCGCCAGTTGCCTATGCATTGCAAACAAAATGATTGCGAGACCGAACAGCAAGACGAAATCGTTCAGCATCGCGACAACGCCGGAAGCAAATAGGTCGTTCAGGGCGTCGACGTCCGTGGTGACGCGCGTGACTAATCGCCCGATAGGGCTGCGATCGTAGAAACTCATCGGCAGCCGTTGCAAACGCGTGAAGATTTCTTTGCGCAGATCGTACATTGTTTCCTGCCCGACCCACTGCATGATCTGCACCTGCAAGTACTGCAATCCGAATCCGACCAGCAAGGACCCTGTGAAGGCTGCAGCAACCCAGCCAAGGCCCGTCAACACCGTCGAGCGCGGGATCGAGTGCCTGAAGCCGGGAACGATGTATTTGTCTATCCCATAGCCGAAAAGAAAAGGGCCGATTATTTCCATCGCGTTCACGCCCAGCGTGAGTGAGATCGCCAACAAGACGCGCCAGCGGTACGGACGCAGGTACTGCATCAAACGCCGCGTCAGCTGCGAATCGTAAAGCTTTCCTAATTTTTCTTCTTCGCGAAAATCGCTCATTCGCGTGCCAGCTCTTCTTCAAGAAGTTGCTTTTGATAAAGATCTGCGTAATAGCCGTTTAGCGCGACCAATTCGTCGTGCGTGCCGCGCTCGATGATGCGACCGTCGCGCAGAACGATGATTTGGTCGGCACTCTTTACCGTGGACACGCGATGCGCCACTAACACGGTGGTGCGCTGCCGCATCACCTGGCGAAGCCGGTTCAAGATCCGCTCCTCGGTGTCGGTATCCACGCTTGCCAGCGCGTCATCGAGAATAAGAATTTTCGGCTGTCGCAGCACGGCTCGCGCAATCGAGGTTCGCTGCTTCTGTCCGCCCGAAAGCGTAATCCCGCGCTCGCCGACCATGGTGTCGAAACGCTGCGGGAAGGCCTCGATTTCGCCGGAGATGCTGGCAATTTCGGCTGCTTCGTATATGTGTTCTTCCTGGGCGTCGCTGACGCCGAACGAAATATTCTCGCGAAGCGTTTCACTGAACAGGAAGGTGTCCTGCGGCACATAGCCAATCGAACTGCGGAGTTCAGCCAGCGGATAGTCACGAATCGAATGGGCGTCAATGAAAAGGGTGTCGGGCGGAGCTTCCCAGAGTCGCGCGATGAGAGCCGCAAGAGTGGACTTGCCGCTTCCGGTTGGGCCGACGACGGCCAGCGTCGTGCCCGCCGGGACGTGTAAGTTGATGTCGTGCAGAACCGGTCTGCCTTGAGCCCCGTTTCCTGCGGTCGGGTAAGTGAACGTCAGGTCGCGAAACTCAATATCGCCGCGAATCTCGTTTGGAACGCTGCCGAACCGCCCCTGCGCGGGCTCCGATTCGTCGTTAGGAGGATCCGTGCCATCGGCAGCCGACTGTCTGGCGGTACGAGAGTCGCTGATTCCCGGCTCAGCGTTTAGGATGTAGTTCAGCCGGCCCATTGATGCGGCGCCGCGCTGAAAGATATTCGTGACCCAACCGATCGCGATCATTGGAAACGTCAGCTGAATGAGGAACGTGTAGAACGCAGTGAAGGTCCCGAGTGTGATCCGTCCGCCGGAAACTTGCCAGCCGCCGTAGCCTAGCAAAATGACAACCGTCATCCCGATCAGCGCAGACAAGGCCGGAAAGAACAGACTCCAGGTGGAAATGAGTTTGATGTTGCGATTCACGTAATCCCGGTTTGCCCGATCAAAGCTCTCGATTTCGTGCTGCTCCTGGTTGTACGCGCGAATCACCCGGACGCCCGTAAGGTTTTCCTGCGCACGCGTGGAGAGCACTCCCAGTGCGGCCTGGATCTGCTCGGAGAGCCTGTGAATCATCTCGCCGAAGTAGCGAACAGCCAAAACGACGGCTGGCACCGGTATCAATACCAACAGCGTAAGCAGGGGCGAAAGCTTGATCATGAAATAGATGGCGAGAATCATCGTCGCAACGGTTGTGGCGCTATACATGATGCCGGGGCCGAGCACCATTCGAACGGCATTCAAGTCGTTCGTCGCGCGTGACATCAAATCGCCCGTGCGATTCCGGACATAAAACTCCGGCTCCATCTTCAACAGCCGGCCCAGCAAGTCGTTCCGTAAATCGAATTCGATCTCACGAGAAACGCCGATCAAGATCCAGCGGGTCCAAAAGGAGAAGAATCCTTTGACGAGCATCACTCCGACCAGCAATAAGCAGAAGATACCCAGCGCATGCCGGCTCGTCGGCTGATAGATCACCATCAGCGGGTGAAGCACCGCGCGCGACGCCCCGGTCAATGTCGAAAGTGGGCGCGGCGAGGCCTGCAGACAGTCCGTAATCATTCCGACGATTAGCTGCGGCAACGCGCCGATAATTCCGGTGAGCGCCAGCGCCACGAGGCCAACGGCTGTCATGCGTTTGTAGCGACGCACGTACGGCAGCAGGGGCTTCAGTTGCTCCCATCCGCTCGGCTTACGCTTTGCCTGCACTGCGGGCGCGATGGCTGGTTGAGCGATAGCGCTCACATGCGCACCTGTGATTGGGGAGTTTCGAGAGCGGGCAACTCGCCGAGAAAATGCTCGTAATTCCGGTCGAGCGATTGGTAGCGTTTTACTTGCGGGTTCCAACGTATGCCGAGCGTCTGCAAGTTTCCGCCCACAGGTTTTTCGAGGGGCGTGAAGTAGAGTTGCAACCCCTTGTCCTCGTGTTGCTCGAATTGCAGACGCCACGAGCCCACGCCAGCCAGGGGCGTCCCGCCGAGATAGCCGTTCGTATTCTTGAGATGCTCATCGCAGCGAAGGATTTCCTTCCACTGCCCGCCATCGTTCTCGATAATGGCGGCTCGCGAGACGAGGATTCCGGGAACCATTCCCTGCGGAGTCACGTTCAGGCGATTGATCAGCAGCGCCTGCGTGCGGCTGTTTTTCGCCAAGTCGCCAAAGACCAAAACCTCGACGCCGGAACCGAGATCGCTCTCGGCGGCTGCCTGAATGTCAGGAGGAGTCTGCGGTGCGGCGGGGGCTGGGGCGGATTGCGTCTTCTCTGGAGAGGATGTTGAGCTACTACACGACGTGCAGAGGATCGTAAGCAACGCCAAAGCGGCAACGCCCGCAGTTTTTCTCATGGGGTCTATGGGATGCCTGATTCCGTCAGTCTGATTCGGATTTCAACTTGCGCAGCCAGAATTTTATAGCCAAAACACGCCACAAGAAAGAACTCTCGAACCGGCGAGTTCGTTACGCAAAAATATTAAGGCAGCGCTACCGGGCCGCCAATATTTCCTCCAGGCGCGCCTCGAAATTCTCCTCGCCTTCCGACCACAGCCGGATGTGTTCCACCGAAACCGCCTTCTCGATGCGGCGCACCCAATCGAACAGCTTGCGAACGTTTTCGCGGGTTTTCTCCTGATACCTCTGCAAGTTTTCGGGCCAGGCCATCGCTTCGAGAAAGCGCGCTTCCTCGGGACTTTCCGCCAATGCCTTCGCGCCCGGATGGAGGCCAAGCAGACCGGCGTGGCCGGTAAAGAAATGCTCGAAACCCAGCTTCACCTCGATGTGGCCGTTCTCGCGCCAGAAGGCCTCGTCATAGGCTTCACCGCGGCAATCGATTTCAAGGGGCTGGGGTTCGACCTTCCACTTGGCAGTGCTCGCGTCGAACGTTCCGAGGTCCCAGTGCGTTTCCACTTCATAGGAGCAGTCGCTGTTCAAGTGGTCGCGCGAGATTTCGATGATGCCCGCGGGGTCGAGAGGAACGGAGCGCAGATCCTGCTCGAGAATCGGCGACTCGGAGGCGTCGATGGCACGAATCACGAGATAGGAGAATCCAGGTTTCGCGGCGGAGAAGGGAACCGTCCCGAGGAACGCGGCAAACTGATTCAGCAGATTTTCTTCGTCGAATTGTTTGCACCAAATACTGAGATAGGCCTGGTTCGACATAACCGACATTATAACGGTTGGCGGGAAGAGCGGGAAATCGGCGCGACGCTGCCGGCGGCCAGCCGCCGAAAAGAAAGTCGCGAATTGCCATTTGCCGGGATTACTTCCTGGAGAGTTCGTCGTCTTCTTCGTCGGAATCGAAATCGCCGGAAATTCCGATCAGGCGCTCTTTCAGCGTGTCGCCCATGCCGGCGAGGACGTCTTTGCACGTTTCGCGCAGACGCTTCTCGGCGGCTTTCGCGATCGTATCGAGAACCGCCTGCGAATGCTGGCCCAAAGTGGTGGCAGATGCAAGGAGCCACGAATTCGACGCGTTCTCGAGACGGGTCTTGTACTGTTCGATCGATTCATCGGTGGATTTCTGGAGCTGTTCCATCCACTCGCGCTGCTGCGCGAGGCGGTTGGATTCCCAGGTTTCGACGAGCGGGACCAATTGGGACTGCAAGTATGTTTTTGCTTGCTCGACACCCGCCTGAATTTTGTCGTCGATCTTGGTCTGAAATTCAGCCAGCGAACCTTCGCGGTTGAACTCCATGTCTGAACGCGCCTTTTCAAGAGCCTGACGCGAAGCCTGGTCGAAGCGGCGAAGCGATTCGTCGGTGGTCCGGCGAACGCGGTCGGTGAACGTGGCGTTCGCGATCTCGGCGCTTTCGTCGAGCTTATTGCGTTCGCGCTCGAGCACTTCCTTCGCGGTCTCTTCGATCTGCACCTGGCTGTGCTCGAGGTACGTCCGGCGGTAGTGGTCGAGCTCGGAAGCGACGAGGCTGGAAATTTCCGCGGCGCGGTCGCGCAGGCTGGCGGTGGATTGCTCGACGGCCTTTTCGAGCGAGCCCTGCATCGTCGTGTGAGCCTTTTTCTGGTACCACTCGGAGGCCTTCAGCAGAGCCTCGTACGTGGCGTGCTGCATTTCGGTGCTCTTGGTTTCGAGGTCTTCCGCGACTTTCGAGAGAGACTCGCGGCACGTTTGCTCGAACTCGACGGGATATTTCGCGGTTTCCTCTTTCAGGCGCGCGAGCGACTCCTGAATCGCGGTTTCGGAGGCCTGCTGGACCTGCTGCTGGACGGCGCCTTGAAGCTGGCTGGCCTGCTCGGCAGCCTGTCGAACCTGGTCCTGAATGGTGTTCTGGAGGCGCGCGACCTGGTCGGCCGCCTCTTTCACCTGAGCCTGCACCGACGCTTGCAAGTCCACCGTTTGCTGGCGCACGCCCGCGAGATCCGAAGCAGCGGTGCGCGCTTCGTCGATCTTCGAGGAGATTTTCTGGTCGAGGTCGCTTGAAACCCGCTCGACAACTTTCTGCGCCGACTGATCGAGAATGGGTTCGATCTGCTGAACGCGGTCAGCGATGACCTGGTCCGCCTTCCGCCCGATTTCCTGGTATTGCTGGGCCAGAACTTCGTCGAGCCGCTGCCGAGTTTGCTCGAGCGCGGACCGCGCGGCATCCTGGAGTTCCGCTTTGGTGCCTTCGGTGCGGACGCGCTCCTCGGCCAGGCTGGCGCCGAGCGTCGAAATCGTGGATTCCGCTCCCACGATCGCCTCGTCGAGGGATGCGCGCAAACTGGAACTTCGCGCCGCGATGTCCTGCTCCACTTGGCTCAGTGCGGCTTGCGAGACTTCGCTGAGTTGTTCGCCGATTTTCTGCGACGCACCCTTGAGCGCGGCTTCGAATTGCTCCTGCCATTGACGATTCGCCGCCGCTGCCTCGGCCTGCGTTTGTTCGACGGCCTGATTGCGGACGCCCTGCGCAGTGTCCTCGAGGTCTTTCTTCCATTGGTCGAGATGTCTTTGGGCAGCTTCCGGCGAGGAAAGAATTTGGAGCGACGGAGTGGACGATTCGCGCTCGGAAATCGCTTGTTCAACCGCCTGCTGGACGGCCTCTTTCAGGTTCAGCGCGGCGGTTTGCTGCGCTGCCTGCTGCGCGGCTTGCTCGGCTGCGCCGCTGACGGCTTCCTGCACGGCCTGACGAACTTTCGCATCGAGTTGTTCAGCGCCAGACTCGGTGGCCTTGCGCGCTTCGTCGACGATAGAGGCGGTGCGATCGGCGGCTTGCTGGACGACTTTCCGGACGGTGGCTTCGGAGACGCGGTCCATCGATACCTTGATGGCTTTCTCGACGGCGTCGTGAAGCTGGACGTCGAGCTGCTGACGAACGATGGTCATCTCGTCGTTGATCGCGGTTTGCGCTTCGTTGCGGAGCGATTTATCGAGAACTTCCTTCGCGTCGGCAACCATCCTGGCCATGTGTCGCGCCAGCACCGCTTGCGATTCTTCGATTGGAGCCGGGCTCGGCACGACGTGAATTTTGTTTTGATCCGGTTGTGACGGCGGCGCGGGAGCAGCTGGAGCAGCGGGCGGCGCGGCTTGCCTCACGGGCGGCTGTGCGCTTGCTGCCGGCGCGGGCGCTGCGGGCGCTTTTGCGGCCGGAGCCTGCGTCGCGGCTGAAGGCTGCGCCGGAGTTGCGGGCTTTACGGTGGCAGTTGTCGCAGGCGGTTTCTCCGCAATCACTGGTTCAGCCGAATAGTTCACTGGAGGAGGAGCAGGTCTGGCGGCCGGTGAGGCAGACGCGGCGGCAATAGGTTCTTCGCTTGGAAGAGGGAACCAGTCGTCGGGAGGGAAAGCAATGCCCCAGACATTGCCAGCGATTTCGAACTCAAGTCCGATTTGAAACAGTTCCCGAACGGTGCGCGGGCGCTGCACCCAGACGACGCGGCCGGGAGTGGTTTTCGGCGGAGCGCCCTGTTCCAATTGCGGTATTTCGAGCTTCACGATCGAATTCTTCGGAACGTAATGTTTCGACTGGTACTTGCAGCCGTGGCAATTCACCATCACGGTGGTGGTGCGTTCCTTGAAGGGCTGGCCGAGCGCGTCCACACCCGTGACGATGATCGGCACGGCTTGAACGATGCGCGTACTGCGGCGCTTCTGATTGCCGAGATCGCTTGATGCGAGAGGCTCGGTCACACACTCCTCCGGGAACAAATTCTAAGCCTAGCACCGCGTTCAGACCCCGTCGATAGACCAAGAGTCCTTGTGCGAAAGGGTAACGCGGGGAGAGGAGGCAAGGGGGCAGGGAGGCAAAGGGGCAGGGAGCAAGAAGGTTGAGGAAGTAGAGGAGGTAGAGGAGAATCCGGAAGCGTGGTTTGTGTACCGATTGAAAAATATTTTCTCGTGTGTTTTCATGGAGTTGGGCCGATTTTCAATTATTTAGTGTACCGATTGGCCTTTTGTTCGCCCCCTGGGATGTCGGTTCGAACGTGCTTGGTCCTCTCGTTCATCCTTCAGCCCTCTAGCATCGGTTCCCCGCCAATTTGGCGGAGGCTCTGCTTGCGCTCTCATTGTCGAGAGCGAAAACAATTGACGGTAGCACAGAAATGTTAATGGCAGATAAAAGAGGAGGGAATTTTGTGCGTCGCGGCCGAAGCCAGAGGCTAAAAGCTGACCGGGTTCGCTATTCTGAGCGGAGTGCGTCGATGGGATTGACGCGAGAGGCACGTCGCGCGGGGGAGTAAGCGGCGACGAGACTTGCGCCCGCTACAAGAACGACTGCAACTCCAAAGGGCGTCGCGTCGTTTGCTGAGAGATTGGGCAACCGGCTCGCCAGAATTCTCGCGGCCGCAATTGCGACCGGAATGCCAACGGCAATGCCTGCGGCCAGCAGCGTGAGAGCTTCCTTGAGAACGGAAAGGAAAATCCGCGGAGCCTCGGCTCCGAGGGCCAGGCGGACGCCAAACTCACGAATGCGGCGATTCACGGCGTAACTGAGAAGGCCGTAGAGGCCGATCAGGACCAGAAAAGCAGCCACGACGCCGAAAAAGGTGGAGAGGGAAGCCATCAGGCGCTCTTCGGCGAGGTTGATGTCGATGGCGCGCGAGAGCGTTTCGGCTCCGCGGTCGAACTCGCTGCCCAGCGAACGGATTTGTGCGTCCACGGACGGAATGACGGCCAGAGGATTTCCGTCGGCCCGCACCTCGAGATATCCCCATTCGAGAATCGAGGCATCCTGCGGCTGAGCAACTTGAAAGATCGGGAGGTACACAATCAGCGGCTGGCACTCGTGGAGATTGCCGAAACGCGCATCTTGGGCGATGCCAACGACCCGCAGATTCTGGCGCGACGCAGCGTCGCCGATGGAGATGGCACGGCCGACTGCATCGCCCGCGGGAAAGACCCGATCGGCGAGGGACTGGCTGACGATGACGACATGCTGGGAATTTGGGCCGTCCGAGGGCGAGAAGTCGCGACCGCGAAGAATCGCCGAGCCAAGCGTCTTGAAAAAGCCATCCGAAACGAAATAGAGATTCGCTTTCGGCCCGGAGGTCTCCGACCGCGGGGCCGACGCCGCGAAGACTGGCTCGGCCCAGCCATTGATTTGGACGGGCAAAGAATCCGAAAGAGATGCGGACGCTACACCCGGAATTGAGGAAACGCGCGTGAGCAGGTCGCGACGGTATTCATGCATGTCCGCGTCTCCGTAGCCGCCTCCTTTTGGAGTGAGCGCGAAGATCGCAACGTGCTGCGGTTCGAAACCGAGGCGAGCAGTGGCGAGGGTTTGTGCGGTGCGAATCAAGAGGCCGGCTCCGGCAAGCAAAACCACAGCGACGCTGACTTGCGCGGCAACCAGGCCGCGACGCAGCCATCCGCCGCGAAAACCAACAATCGTGCGAGAGCCGGCCTGAAGAGACGCGCCTTCCCGGATCGTCGTCCATCCGGGCGCGATTCCGAAGAGGATCGTGGCGAGAAACGCGACCGCAATCATGAAGGCGAGCATGTGCGCGTCCGGCCGAAGTGAAATCGTGAGTTTCACAGGACTAAACCACATCAGGCTGAGCAAGGCCCGGCCAGACCACTGAGCGAGCGCGAGTCCTACGGCGGCGGAAGCTCCGGCGAGCAATAAGCTTTCGGTGAGAAGCTGGCGCATGATACGGCTCGGACTTGCTCCGACGGCGAGACGGACGGCAATTTCGCCGGAACGAACGGAGGAGCGGGCGAGGAGCAGACTCGCCACGTTGAAGCACGCCAAAACCAAGAGAGACGCCACGCCTGCCATCAGGATGAGGATTGGTTCCGTGAAGCGAGAACGAAGGAACGACCGGCCGCGAGAGCCGTCGACAAGGCGAACCCGGCGCGAGAGGTCCTCAGAGAGGTCTTTCGATGAGACTCCGACCGGTTCCGAATCGTGAAGAATTGCGGGCCACAGGACCTGCAATTGCGCGTCGGCTTGTTGCAGAGAGATGCCGTCACGGAGGCGGCCTGAAACCAGGAGGGCCATGGATGGGAGGTCGGAACCGAACAATTGGAATGGAGCGGACTCGACGGGAATTGTGGCGTCAGCGGAGACGTCGAATTGCGGAGTTGAAAAGGCGGAGGACGTGACGCCGATGACGGAGAACGGACGACCTTCGACGCGGATGATTTGACCGATGACGTTTGGATCGCCGCCGAAACGGTCTTTCCAACATTCGAAGCTAATCACTGCGACCGCGGACGGGCCGCCGGACGATGGATGCGAGTCAGACGGCAAAAGCGTGCGGCCGAGCAGCGCGCGGACGGGGAACGTGGAATAGAAGTCGCCGGTGACGTATTGGACGGCGCGAAGCGAAGGCGTGCCTTTGACTTCGATGTTTTCCATCGGCAGGAGCCAGCCGGAAATGCTGGAGAAGACGGATTGGCGCGGCGCGGAGCTCGTTCAATTGTGTGTAGGTGAACGCTCGCGGGTTGTTTTGGGAAGTGCTTTCGTTGACTTCCACGAGGCGCGACGCCTGCGGCACGGCGAGTTGACGCAGAGCGATCGCGTCGAGCAACGTGAAGATGGCGGTGTTCGCGCCGATCGCAACGCCGAGCGAGAGAATGATGACGAGAGCGAACAAGCGATTCTGCGCGAGTTGCCTGAAGGCGAAACGAAGGTCACGCGCGAAATCGTCGAGAAACGGCATCAAGGGATTACCATTTATCCGCTGAATCCTATCCATGTCGACCGGAAACAGGCTCAAACCTTAAGCACTCAATCGTCCCTCCGGGACTCCCTTTCCTTGTATTTAGCGCTCCCGGCATTCCGCTTCGCTCTTCAATATGTCAGGGTTTGAATCATCAAACCCTGAAACCCGGTCGGGCTAAGTACAATCGCCGCTCCGCGGCTCTGAGCCGAAGAAAGCTGCAACCCTCAGGTCTGAAGACCTGAGCTACATTACAGCGGACAGGCGCGGCGATCCTACTACGAATCTGCAGGGAGGCTTGGTCGATCGATCCGCACGCTAGTGTTCGGCGGGGGAATGGCGCGACGGGCCGAACAAGGCGTCTTTAATTTCTTTGGCGATCCAGATGGGGCCTACGAGGAAATAGATCACGCCCTGGAAGAAGGCGGGTTTGTTGCCTTCGATGCGATGGCCGGCGAAGAGAAGAATCCATCCGCCGACGAAGAGAGCGAGGCCGATTCGCCACCACGTGAGGATTAGCAGAACGATTCCGGCGAGGATGAGCGGGATGCCGACGCCGTGCATCACCTTGTTCCACGGATTCGTGTGCTCGTGATCGTATTGCGCCATGTATTTATCGAATGAGGACATTGCGTGCCTCCTGAATGGGCTTTATATACCCTGTCCGGAAGATGGAAGCAAGGAGGCAGGAGGCAAGGAGGCAGGAGGCAGCACTAAGTGGCGCGCCGCACAATCTTGGGAACGTGCTGAGTCAGCAATTGCTCGAAGGTCTGCTGCTGTTCAGCGCTCTGAAAGACACGCTTCGGAATCACGCTGAACTGACGTGAGCCGTAGTAGAGCACATAGGAGTGCCCATCGACCAGTGCCCGCGAATATAAATTCCACTGAAGCTGCGAGTCGATATGCGCGGTACGGAAATGGATTCCTTCCTGCGAAAAGGTGAGTGAGTAGTCATCGCGGAACTTTGGCTCGCGACGGAAAGCCAGGGGCGGTATCACAACGAAAGCCGCAAAGAGGATGAGAACGAGAGCCAGCGAGGCCACCACGGAAACTACGCTAAGCCAATGGTAGTCCGGTGAATGCCAAGAGTAAGCTGCAAGAGCTGCAAGCACGATGGCGGCGACGATGTCGAGTCGGAGTCGCAAACGCGAAGCATAATCCGCACGGAGCGCCCGGACGTAATCGGTCTCCGAGTAACGGAACGCAAGGTTGACTGTCTCACTCACGCAACACTCTCGAGGTGGTTGAACGGCCTTTATATACGCTGTCCGAGGGATGGAAGCAAGGAGGAGGCAGGAGGCCGTGTCATCCTTTCGTGGTGTGAGTTGCGAGGATGGAACTCTGCGAGGGAATCGCTTCTCGATGAATCGGAAATGCCGTGATTTAATGCGGTCATGTTCCAATCGAACGCCAAGCCGAAGGACCTGATTCCACAACTCGATGCGCTGGCCGCCACGGCAACGTCCGCCGAAGGGCTGATGACGGAGATGGTGGCGCTGCTCCACAAAAGCCTGCTGAAGTACAACTGGGTGGGCTTTTACATGATGAAGAAGGAAGCGAAGGAAACGGTGCTGATTCTTGGGCCGTTTAAGGGCTCGATGACGCCGCATACGCGCATACCGTTGCACCAGGGAATTTGCGGCGCGGCTGCGTCCACGGGCCGAACCGTGGTGGTGGACGACGTGACTTCTGATTCGCGCTATCTGGCGTGCTCGGCGGAGACCAAGTCTGAGATCGTAGTGCCGGTGTTCGTGCGCAAGGAAGTGGTGGGCGAGCTCGACATCGATAGTCATTTCCTGGCGGCGTTTGCGGGTTCAGAGGATCGCGAGTTGTGCGAGCATGCTGCGGCGGTGCTGGGGCGGTGGATGGAGATTCACTCCTAGTTTTGCGGGCGACGTCCTGCCGCCCCTGAGTCAGCCTGAGAGTGATATGTGGAAGCGGGTAGCGCGCGGGAGGGGAAGATTTCGGTAGAAATCGCCTCTGTATACTTTATAATCTCGGCGCTTCGAGCCGAAGCGGGGGGGACTATGAATCGCGCATGGAAGGCAAGTCTTTTGACGGCACTCGGGATAACGCTTGCAGTCTTCGTCTTCGGGGATCAGGCCAATCTGGGGTCGCACTTGGGAGTGGGCCAATCGGGCAAGACAGCGACGCAGGTGGCTGCCGGCGCGGTGGAGGTGCATCGCGCGATTAGATATGACGTGTCGCTGCCGCTCGCGTCGATTCACGAATCCGATGGTGCAAGCGATAGCGCCGACTGCGTGGGTGCCGGCTGCGGGACCTCCCCCGGCGAGTTCGCCAGCGATCCAGATGCGCAAGAGCGCAAGGAGGAGCCGATTCCTCCGCCGACACCGGCGCCAACCTTGACGCCGGAGGGGACCAAGGTTGAGCAGACGACGCAAGGCACGCGTCCGGCGGCGGCGTTGGTGGATAGCTTCGATGGACTGGGCGCTGGATTCGAAGGTCCGCAAGGGACGGGGATGTTCCGTAACCCGTCCGACAGCAGCCTGGCGGTTGGGCCGGACCACATCGTGCAAACGGTGAACTCGCGGCTCGCGATTTATTCGAAGAAGGGCAAGAAATTCGACAAAACCGGCACGGTGCTCTACGGGGCGGTGGCCACGAAATCGGTGTGGGCCGGCTTCGGGGGCGTATGCGAAGCGCGGAACAGCGGTGATGCAGTCGTGCGGTACGACCAACTCGCGGGGCGATGGTTGATCGTGATGCCGATGTTCTCGCGATTCAGTCCAGAAGAGTTTCCGGCGAAAACTGATTTGGCTCCCGGCGAGCCGGTTCCGCCGGGGCAGGCCGCGAAATCGGGCCAGGCGTCTTCTCCGGGCGCTGCGGCGGCGCTGCCCCCGAATCCTCCGCAGCCTCCGCCTCCGCCGGAGCGCGGCCAGAGGCCGCCCGAGAAGAAGGAAGGGGTGTGGGGAATGTGTTATGCGGTGAGTACCGGTCCGGACCCGCTCGGCACGTATTATCGGTATGCGTTCGAGCGGACGCTGTTTCCGGATTATCCGCGACCCGCCGTTTGGACGGACGGCTACTACATTCCAACAAGCACAGGCGACGACGTGATTCAGAAGCATTCGTGCATCGCGGATCGCAACAAGATGCTCGCGGGCCAGCCTGCTACCGAGCAGTGCATCATCATCGACGGCGTGAACTTCCTGAACAACGCGGATATCGACGGCCAGAAATTACCGCCTGCGGGAGCGCCGAACATCATGATGGCGGCGGGCGGCACGCAACTGAAAAAAATATTCGAGGATGATGGCATCTACTACTGGAAGGTTCACGTCGATTGGAACACGCCTGCGAACACGAAGGCGGACGGTCCGGTGAAGATCAGCGTGGCGCCGTATCACTACCTTTGCAACGGGCAGTTGACTAGCT
Source organism: uncultured Acidobacteriota bacterium (assembly GCA_963744235.1). Classification (GTDB taxonomy): domain Bacteria; phylum Acidobacteriota; class Terriglobia; order Acidiferrales; family UBA7541; genus Palsa-295. The sequence goes on from CAVUSU010000004.1 coordinate 115,677, forward strand.
GCGTCCCGCAGCCTGATACGGAGCGACGGCTCGACGTGCAAGGCGACAAAATCATGCAGCGATTGGTGTACCGCAAAGTGGGCGGGCACGAGTCGATCCTCGCGGCACACTCGATCTACACGCAAGGAGGCGGCGGAGGAGTGCGATGGTACGAGTTCCGGCTCGACAAGAAGCGCGATCCGGTGCTGTATCAGCAGGGAACGTACGCGCCCGAGGGGTTCTTTCGCTGGATGCCGAGCATCGACATGGACAAGAAGGGCGACATAGGCGTTGGATATTCGTTCGGCGGGACGCCGAATTTCACGGGGCAGCGGTTCGCAGCGCAAAAGGCGGGCGATGCGAAGGGGACGCTGTCGTTGCACGAAACGGTGCTGGCGAACGGCGAAGCGCCGCAAACGAATACGCTGCGTTGGGAAGACTACGTGACGACGGCGATGGATCCGAGCGACGACTGCACGTTTTGGTATGTTGGCGATTACCTGAAAAAAGGCGACACCGGCTACCGAACGAAGATCGGCGCGTTCCGGCTGCCGAGCTGCAAGGGCGGACGGTAGGCCATCCGGTGCCGGCCGATTTCGCGCCGCGCGCTTCCCGAGAAGCCCGCGGCGTTGAGTACAAATCAGGCGGGCTTCGCCTGGGTCTGAGTCTGGATTTGGGCGATGATGCGCTCGAGATAAATTTTCTCGTTTTTCACGTCTTCGATTTGCTGCGGGCCGGAGGTTTCGCGCTCGATGGTGATTGCGCCGGTGTAGCCGAAATTGTGGAGCTTGGTGAGCACTTGGGTAAAATCGACGCGGCCGGTGCCGATCAGGACTTCTTCGCCGAGTTGCATCGGATCGGTGGGGAACTTTCCATCCTTTGCGTGAACGCTTTTCACATGCGGGCCAATGATGTCCGCGGCGTCGACGGGATTCGCTTTTCCGTACAAGATCAGATTGGCGGTGTCGAAACCGACGCCGAGGTTCGGCTGGTTGACGTCTTTGATCGCGCGCGCGAGCGTGGTGGGAGTTTCCTGGCCGGTCTCCATCAGGAAATCCTGGCCGTTGGTGGCGCAGTACTGCGCGACTTCGCGGATCGCGAGGACGGCTTCGTCGTAGAGCGGGTCGCGCGGATTTTCGGGGATGAAGCCGCAATGCGTTTGCACGCGAGGGATGCCGAGCATTTTCGCGAAGTCGGAAGTTTGCTTCAGCGCGTCGATGCGGGCGGCACGACTCTCGCGAGGCACGAGGCCGATCGTCGAGGGCCCATCGAGAAAATCCCACACGAGGCGTCCAGGCCCCACGACTTCAGCGCTCGTGGCGACGACGCTGTACTTTTGGAGCAGGCCGTTCAACTCTTGCGCGAGCAACGGCGTGAATTTTCCGATGTAGCCGTCGAGCGAGAGGAAACAATTCGAGAGTCCCAAGTCTTTCACGCGTGAGATTGCGGCCTCGGCGCCGCTCGCCGGCTGAATCATCAGGCCGACGGCCATGGGTTTCAGATTGCTGAGCGCGTCAGCCGAATGCGATGGCACTGTGCCTGCGCCGGAAAACGATTTCGAGACGGCGAGTGCTTCGCGCGAGCGGGAATTGGCGCGGGCGCCTGCCTGCAGGATTGTCGCGCCGATTGCGGCGCCCAGGAATTCTCTTCTGCGCATATACACCTCCGAGCTGCGTGGGTTTCGACCGGAAGACTAACAGAGAGTCGGCAACTCAACCAGTGGATGGCCCGCATCGATCGATCGCACACGGTACAACCTTGTGTTCGGCCTGGCAGCGGGCACGGCATGCCGTGCCCCTACAGAAAGAATCGTGGTCGTACGAGATTGCGCTACAGGTCGCGGCGGCCTTCCATTGCTTTTAGCATGGTTACTTCGTCGGCGTATTCGAGGTCGGAGCCGACGGGAATGCCCATGGCGATGCGCGTTACGCGAACGCCGAGCGGCTTGATGAGCTTCGAGAGGTACACGGCGGTGGCCTCGCCTTCGGCGTTGGGATTGGTGGCGATGATGATTTCTTCGGTGGTTCCTGCCTTCAGGCGCTCGATGAGGCTCTTGATTTTCAACTGATCCGGACCAATGCCTTGCAGCGGCGACAGCGAGCCGCCGAGAACGTGGTAGAGGCCGCTGAACTGCCGGGTTTTCTCCACGGCCTGGATGTTGGTTGCATCTTCGACCACGCAAATCAGGCGCTTGTCCCGCGTGGAACTCTTGCAGAAGAGGCACGGGTCTTCGTCGGTGATGTTGTTGCAGATGGAGCATTCGCGGATTTTTTCCTTGGCGTCGCGAATTGCGTCGGAGAGCGCGAGGGCTTGATCGCGGTCGGCTCGAAGCAGATGGAAGGCGAGGCGCTGCGCGGTCTTCTGCCCGATGCCCGGGAGATGCTTCAGCTCGTCGATCAGGCGCGTTATGGATGGCGCGAAATCCGGCATGTAATGAGCCTAGCAGGAAAGGAGCAAAGCCGAAAGGCGAAGACCTTTTGAAACCACAGATGAACACAGATAAACACAGATGGAGGTGCAAAACCTGAAACCGAACCCCGGATTTACCGCTGAGATGCAGAGGGCGCCGAGAAAATCTAGAATACAGACAGGGCAGAACGAAACCCTTGGAACCACAGGTGAACACAGACAGACACTGATAAAGACAGATGAGAAAAGGAAGAGAGACGGAAAGATCAAAGGCTGGAAAATCGAAGAGGGAAAATGAAGAAGCTAAGACGGAAAAGCCGGTGAAGGCCGCAAGTCCTCAGAAGAGACCGGGAATCTTCATGCCCATGATGCCGGGCAAACCGCCGGTGAGATCCTTCACTTGCTTGGAAAGCTCTTCGTCGACGCGGCGCGCGGCTTCGTTTACGGCGGCCATTATGAGTTCCTGCAGCATTTCCTGATCTTTGCCCTTGAAGACGTCCGGCTCGACGCGCACTTCGAGGAGCTGCTTCTGGCCGTTCATCTTGACGGAGACCATGCCGCCGCCCGCACTTGCGTCGACCACAATTCCGTCGATCTGCTTTTCGAGCTTCTCCTGGACCGACCGGAACTGCGACAGCATTGACTGGAGCGCTTTTACTTCCATTAGCTATTCCTCGCCCGGGCGTTTGACTTTCGAAATCTGGCCGCCGAATCTTTCCAGCATCGCCCTAACGATCGGATCTTCCTCAAATCGAGCGCGCAATTCAGAGCCGAGATTCGATGACGCTCGACCTGCCTCAAGTTTAACACAGACGCGCAGCGGCTGGCCTACCACTTGGTTTAAGACTGTGCGCAATCGTTCCATCGGATCGCGCGCCTGCAACATTTCCGCGAGAGCGCGGCTCTCGGTGGGGAAAAACAGGCGGAGTTCGCCGCCTTCGATTTCCCAGCGCGTGGCGTGCTCGACCATCGACCACAAAAATTTCTGCCCCTGCAATGCGCTCTTGATGGCTTCCACTTGCGCGGACGCCAGCCCGTTGGCCGGATCTTCCGCAGCTCGCGCAACGATTCGAGGAGGAGATGCGGGAATCGGGGCCGGCGTTGCCGTTCGCGCGGGCGCGAGATTCGATTCGGGCGTCGCGGTGCGGGATGGCGGAGCGGAATCCTGAGCCGGCGTTGGAGACGAAACTGGATTCGATCGCGCCGGTGCTGCACCAGCCGCAGATGTCGCGGCTCCGTATGGCGCAGGACTGGACCTTGCATCGGAACCGGCAGCCGCTGACATGATGCGCGGTGGAGTTCCGGGAGGATCAGGAGCCGGACGCGGAGCAGAAGCGCGTCCGCCGCCATGCAGGTCCGAGAGAACCGCTTCGAGAGGCGCCAGGCGTTGCGCGTTGACGAGCTTCAGCAGCGCCAATTCAAGATGCAGGCGCGGATCGGGATTGCGCCGGAGTTCGTCTTCCGCGACGAGCAGAATATTGAAAAACCGCGTGAGATCTTCCTCGCCGAATTTTGCGGCTTGTTCGGCGAGACGGGGCCGCTCGTCGGGCGGGGCCGCCACCAGATCGGAATTGGCGCCGCAGACGCGGGCGACCAGCAAATTGCGGAAATGCCGAATCGCCTCGCGGCAGAAATGGCGGAGGTTCTGTCCGTCGCCGATCAGGCGATGGACAAGGCCGAGGGCGCGCTCGGCGGATTGAGCCTCGATCGCTTCGACGAGTTCGTCGAGCACGCTCTCCGCGACGACGCCGAGGAGTTCGCGGACTTGCGCATCGGTGATGTCGTCGCCGGAGTAGGCGATGGCCTGCTCGAGAAGGGAGAGCCCGTCACGCAAGCTGCCTTCCGCAGCGCGCGCGAGAACGGCCACGGCTCCGGAATCAATCTTCAGGTTTTCGGCCTTCGTAATGCGCTCGATTTCGCTGGCGATTTCCTTGAAGGTGAGGGAGCGGAATTGAAAGAGTTGCGCGCGCGACTTGATTGTTTCGACGAGATCCTCGGAGCGGGTCGTCGCGAGAATGAAAATCACGCGTTCGGGCGGCTCTTCGAGAGTCTTGAGCAGGGCGTTCGAGGCTTCGTCGGTCAATTGATGCGCTTCGTCGAGGATCACAATTTTGTAGCGGCTTGTGGCGGGCGCGTAGCGGACCATTTCGCGAAGCTCGCGAATCTGGTCGATGCCGCGGTTCGAGGCTGCGTCGATTTCAAGAACGTCGAGCGAAGTTCCGGCGGAAATTTCGCGGCAGGAATCGCACGTGCCGTCCGGTTCGGCGGTGGGGCCCTTCACGCAATTCAAGGCTTTGGCGAGGATGCGCGCAGTAGTTGTCTTGCCGACGCCGCGCACGCCCGAGAAGATGTACGCGTGGGCGACGCGGTTCGACTGGATGGCGTTCGCCAGGGTTCTGGTGACGTGCTCCTGCCCGACGATTTCCTTGAAGGTTTGCGGGCGGTATTTTCGCGCGATGACTTTATAGGTCATTGGAAGCCGTGATTAGTGGTGGTGATTTGTGATCGGTGACGCGTAGTGCGACACCACGCTCGCGTTACTCATACTCTGCCCGCTCACTTTGCGTCACTCCGCACCATCCGCCAATTCGCCGAACACGAGAATGTATCCGTTGGGGTCGCGTACTTCGAACTCCCAGTCGCCATAGGATTGCTTGACCAGCTCCAGATGAATCGGCACATCTTGCCGAACGGATTCGTAGAACTTGCGGACGCCTCGCATTCGAATATACGCGTCCCAAGCGCCGCCCGGCCTGGAAATTTCCGGCTTCTGATAACCCTCCGTTCGCAACAACATGAGTTCGACCCCATCGCGTTGGAGGCTGGCGAAGACATACGGTTTATTCTTGGGAAATGGGCTGACCGCGAACCCGAGGTGCTTCTCATACCACTCCGCGGTGCTGCCGACGTCGTTCACGAGAAACGTCGGGGCGGCCGAAAGAAAACTTGCGTTTGCCGTTGCTCTTGAAGTCTCAGCGCTCACGCCCATTCTTCAGTGCAGCCTCACGTGGAGGGTATGGAACTTCGGGTACTCCGCGGCACACGAAGCTGACCCGTTACCGTTGCTCCCTTCCGGGCCTGGCGGGGTTCACGGGGAATCGTTGCACAGAGCCCGAAGTTCCACCGATCGGCAGTCGCGCGGAGAAAAAGTTTCGTCGTGCGCGACCGCTTCGCGAGTCTAGCACAGCGGGCGGTGAGTGTTGATTGGTGATTTGCGAGCGTCAGAATTTTGCGATGCCGGTCCAGCTTGCCCCATTCGAAATGTGCGTGCAGTTGGCACGTTCGGCACAGTGCTTCGTCTGCCGGGGCCGCGGCGACGGCGAGCGGCTAAACTTGAATGAAGAGACTGTGGAGGGCAATATGGCGGGAAAGCTAGCTTGTTTGTTGATCCTTGGCGCGACGTGCGCGAGCGGACCTGCACGGGCGCAGCAGAAGGCGCAGCCATCATCGGACTCCGGCGGCACGCCCGCGAAGATCAAGTGCCACGAGGAACCGAATGTGTCCATAACGTCCGACGCAGAACAGGCCCTTCCTCTGCGATTGGTGGCGATCGCGGCTTGCAACGAGAGTGTGACGGTACTCTCCGATTTGCAGGGCTACACCGTGAAGGTTCGAACCGCCAGCGGGAAGATCGGATACGTGACGCGGTACGAGATTGCCGCCGATTCTCCCGTGAAGGAATGGGCTTCCGCGCCGTCTGCCTCCGGCGGCGCGAATGCCAATTCAAGTCAAGCGCAAGGCCAGCAGGCCAAGCCGCTTGCTGAGCCGAGTGCCGCGCCAGACGAGAAGGGCTCAACCAAGCCGCGCGTCTATATAAGTGACAGCGAATCGTGGACGGAGATAGGAGGTTTCGGCCAGCCGAGCACGGCCTTCGGAGGAAATGGATACGCTGGTTACAATCCGGACATGGTTGATATCTACCAAGATTTCACGTCCGATTGCCCAGCCGTGGTCGTAGTGCAGGAAAAATCGAAGGCGGATTACGCCATTCTATTTGACAAAGGAACCGGAAAGAAGGGGTTCACGGGTTTCGGAGGCCTGGTGAAGGTCAACAAAGTTACGGTGATAGCGAGAAGTGGAGAAACGCTTCTTTCGCAGGCACTGCGTTCCGAGGACGCCACGGTGAAGCTTGCTTGCGACGCCGTCACCCAAAGGCAGACGGCGAGCGGCACCGGGCAGACTGGCAAAGCGGTTCAATAGACGCTCTTCATCCCGCGATCTATAAATCTCCTACGTCGATCGAAAGTGGCGGCTGCAGGAGCTAACCCCCTGATTTTCTCAGCTCGCAAGCCACTCCCAAGAATTGATTTCGGGGCTGACGCAAAACCGCTTTCATGAGTTTGTTCCGTTGCTAGAGGAGATGCTTTAAGAGACCCGGAAGGCCGAGGATGAACACGGCGCCGTGGACGAGGTAGACGAACACAGAAACCAGGCCCAGTGGCAGGATTGCGAGGAGCAGACGCTCGCGGGTGTCGCTCCACGTGTTCAGTAGCATCCTGATGGCGCGCGTCTCGATCCACATCGCAACGGGAGCGTAGATGACCACGGGCCAGGCCGTCGCAGGTCCCATAGGACCAAACCGAGCCAGCGCCAAAACTGGAAAAATCAGCGCGACGGGCAAAAGCGTGAGGCCGCCCGCCCGCAAGAGGTTCATCCTGCTTTGCATATTCAGAGCGTAGCATCAAGCGAAGAGTAGTGGCCTCGGGCGCCTAGAGCGAATGCTTAGTGAGTAATGACCGTTTGGATACCAGCGATCTCCGGCCTCGAGGCGGAAGCGACCTGTTTCTTCATTCCTTCTAATCTACGCAGAGGCTCGAAGCGGGGTTCTTGTTAGGAAAGAAGAGTTGAAATTGCCTGCAACGGACTCGAAGAAAAGAGTATCTTAACGTCCGGGTGCATCCTCCGCACCTGACCGCGCGCCAGCGGCAAGCCCCACGAAACGGGGACGCCCGGAGGTCGCGCGGGACTCTCCCGCAGCTTCAATCCGGCATTCAATAAAAACAAACACCAAAGAAACCCTTCGGACCAGTCCTATGGTTCAGGGCAGGCCCCTTCCGCCGCACATCGCGGCCTCGGGGCAGGGAGAAAACTCATGAAGCGTTCGTTCGTAATTCGTTGCCTGGCATCAGCGGTACTCTTGCTCGCGCCGGTGGTTCACGCGCAAACCACGGACGTTATTCCCGGAACGCAAATCCGGCTCACACTTCTGAGCGGGATCAGCACGAGCGTGGCGCACGACGGCGATCCGTTCACGGCAGTAGTGGCCGAGCCCGTTTTCGCCGGCAACCAGCTGGTGCTACCCGCCGGAGCCAAGATTCACGGCACAATTCGCAGCGTAGACCGCCCGAAATTCTTCGCCATGTTCCGCGGCGGGGCCTCGATGAATTTGAATTTCAGTTCCGTCGAGGTGGAAAGCCGGATTTTTCCCGCGCGGATGAGCATCCTTGGGATTTATACCGGATCCACCGAAGCCGGGAAACGGCGGAAAGACGTGAAGACGGTGGAAGGGGTTGTGGTGGAGGAAAAGCGCGACATCAAGAGCGATGTCGAGGATGTTGCAATCGGCGGGAGCGGCGGATCCGTGGTGGGGCTGATTTTCAGCCACGTGGTTCGCGGTACCGTGATCGGGCTCGTAGGCGGCGGCGCTTACGTGGTTGCGAGAAAGGGCAAGGAAGTGGAGCTCCCCGCGCAGACGGGAATGATCGTGCGGCTTGACTCGACGGTTTCGCTGCCTGGATCGCTGGTGCACAACGCCTCGTACACGTCAGGCGGGCACTGATTCAGTAGCCAGCTTTCTATCGCGAGGACCAACGCGTGGCCGGCTCGGCGGAGGCACGCGTCGTTGGGCTATTGCTAGCGAATCACGAACCCACATTTGAGGACTTTGCAACGTCTGCAAACTCTGCAGACCAAACGTTGCTGGACTGGAGTTTCCAGACGCCTATCGCCCAGCCTCGACTTACCTGAGTTACGTGCGCGACTTGAAAAAGGACCGTGGCGCGATCTCTCTCGGATTGGTTCCGCGCGTTCAACAGGCGAATCACGACGACGCCCCCTTTTTCAACCGGCGTGCGGAGATGAAATTTGCAGCCGCAAAAGCTGGCATCAACCGTGGATGTCCCCTCGGTGAAGAACCTCCCGGCGAGATCGAAGCCTGAAACCTCGATTGACAACTGATAGGGATAGCGAGGCTCGCAGCGGCGGTTTTCGCCGGCGGCAAGCCGAAGAGGTGGCGCCTTGTGGCCCTCTGAGTCCGGTGGCGACATCGGGAGAATAGGAGCATCCACAGGGCCAGTTGCGTGCGTCGGCCTGAGTCGAAACAAGGGGCTTGCGGGAGAAATATGGGACGGGACTGTTGCGCCGTGAAACTGTGTGCGCGGGCGAAACGGCGCCGCGAAGTGAGCGCCTAGGCGGCGCCCTTCGCCGCCGCGGCCGCTGGCTTATTGGTGCGTTTGAGGAACCGGTAAAGGCTGGTGCGGCCGATGCCAAGGACCTGGGCGGCACGGACGCGGTTCCCGTTGCACATTTCGAGGACGCGCTGAATATGGATACGGCGAACTTCGTCGAGAGGCAGCGGGCGCCAGTTTTCCTCGAGGTTGGTAATACGGCGATGGGGCTTCTGCAGGTGCGTGGGCAGGTCGCTGACGTCGATGAAGTCCGCGTTCGCGGTGATTGCGGCGCTGGAAATCACGTTCTCGAGCTCGCGAACGTTCCCTGGCCAGTCGTGTTGCAGGAGGACGATTTGAGCGCGACGCGAAAGGCCCTGGAAGGACTTTCCATACGTCTGGCCGTATTTTTTCAGGAAATGCTGGACGAGAACTGGAATATCCTCAGGGCGTTCGGAGAGACCGGGAACATGGATTTCGATGCTGCTCAGGCGATAGAAGAGATCCTCCCGGAACCTGCCGGCGAGAACTTCGGCGCGCAGGTCGCGATTGGTTGCAGCGATCAATCGGACCTCGATTTTCTTTACCTCGGGCGAGCCGACGCGCTGGATTTCGCGGTTTTGGATCACGCGCAGGAGCTTTGCCTGCATCGCCAGCGATGTATCCCCAATTTCGTCGAGGAAGACGGTCCCGTTGTTCGCGTACTCGAAGAGGCCCGGGCGCGTATCGGTGGCGCCCGTAAAAGAGCCGCGGACGTGGCCGAATAACTGACTTTCGAGAAGAGTGTCGACCAAAGCCGAGCAGTTGCAAACGGCAAAGCGCTCCTGCACGACGGGACTTAGCTGGTGGAGGGCGCGTGCGACGAGTTCCTTGCCGCAGCCCGTGGGACCCGTAATCAGGACGTTGGTATAGTGGCGCGCGACTTTTTTCGCCAGCTCGAAGACCTCGAGCATCGCGGGACTCTTGCCGACAATTCCGTGAAAGTGCAGGTTCTGGAAGAGTTTTTCTTCGAGGCCCCGAATTTCGCTGCGCTGCGAGAAGAGTTCGGCGAGCTCGTCGAGGGTGCGCTCGAGCCTGGGGAGGTCAATCGGTTTGCAAATGTAGTCGTAGGCGCCGCGCTTGATCGCGTCGATCGCGGAATCAACCGAGTAGTAGCCAGTCATCAGAATCACGTACATTCCCGGATCGAACTGGAGGGTTTTCTCCAGAAATGCGAGCCCGTCCATTCCCGCCATCTTGAAATCAGCCAGAACAACGCGGCAAGTGCCTAACCGAATTTTTTGTAGAGCCTCCTGCGGATTCGTGGTTCCCACCGCAAGAAAGCCACCCTTTTCCAATCGGGCGACGGTGAGGTCAACGTGATTAGCGTCGTCGTCGAGGACGCATATAGACAGGTTCTTGCGCGTCGCGCTGACCATCACTTTTTGGGTCATCGTAGCCATCTTGGTGCATTCTCAAGCAAGGTGGGGGCCAGAATAGGCGGAGGGTATCAGGATGCGGTGAGGGCGACGCGTCGAGCGTCGCGATGGAGATAAGTGCTCTGGAATCTTTATCACTGCGTTGTCAGGGGACCGGCGACAGCGTGTGAAAGAGCAGTTTCAGGCGGGATTGCTCTGAAATACCTCGAATTGGCGACGTTCCCCGTTCCAAGACGACACCCGCGGTTTCGAACTGGCACCGCAAAAAGCGCACGGCACGCGTCTTCTGCTCGCAACCGATACAGGCCTCGATTTCCGTGTGACGGGTATCTTGGGAGGTCAGGCTACTTCGACCGACTCCAAGCATTTCTCGGGAGTTTGCTTGTAGGGCGGGCGAGGGCGCAGGTGAGCTAAATGAACTCTTGAGCGGCCTTCTGTATCACGCGGACCGATGCGCTGCGCCTGGTAGGCGACGGGAAGGTTATTTGCGCTCGTGAGGGGCTGAAGCAGTCGCACAAACACGACGGAGGCCTCGCGAAGAACGGAACGGAGGTAAACTTCTTTTTTTTCGTCGCGTCCCCAATTCAACACGGTTTTTTCGACGAAGAAGCTTTCAGAAGCATCCCAGCCAGACACCTCGACGCGGTAGCTGTTTAACTGATCGGCGCTGGAATCCATTTACCTCGCCTCCGTCTGCCGGAGAATGCAGAACGGATGCCAAATACCGATGCTTGCGTACGGCTCAAAAGTAAGGACTTGGAACACCGAGTTCGGGAGGAGGTCGCCGGCGGTTGTTCCTTGCTATGACCATTGTGCGGCTTTGAACCACTTTTCGGCGCCGCAAACTCGCGAAAATCGCGGCCTCAATCACCCCCAGCTCGAGCCGGGATACAGAGCAGCCAGCGAAATGCGGAAAATGTAATCGAATAGCTTGCCGTAGACCACCCAGGCGAGTACCAGGCCGATCATTCCGAAACCCTGGCTGTGGGTCCAATCGAGAAAGCGGAGGGCCGTCCCTTCTCTCATCAAAAGAGTGACGCCTGTGTTGCCATCGAGCGGAGGCACGGGCAGAAGGTTGAACGTTCCCAGAACAAGATTGAGGACGAACAGAACGCTGAGGAACGTTGCGGCAAAACCAGCGAATCCGGGGACCGCCGCTTCCGTGACGTGGGTGAAGTTTGCCGACTCGGGCGCCTGGAAATAGTGGAAAGCAATTCCGATGTGAATCGCAACGGCCGCGATCAATACGAGGGAAAAATTCGCAGCGGGTCCGGCAAGGGCCATCCATGCGGCCCGCCGGGGAAATCGCCGCTGCCAATCGGGATCGTACGGAGCGTTGGCCCACCCGATCATCCAATGGCCATAGAGGTACGAAAGTATGGGAACGACTACCATGCCGAAGGGCGACCGGCGAATGTGCGGAATCGGATTGAGGCTTACTTGTCCGCCGTGGAACGCCGTGGGATCGCCACCGAGTTTCGCGACGAGCGCGTGGGCCCCTTCGTGGCACGTCGTGGAGAAAAGGAAAACGATGTACCAGATGATGCCGAGAACCAGGAATTGCGAGTCCATAGCGGCGCTTAGACTAGTTCCGATGGAGCGACGGGAGCAAACGGAAAATTGCGCCCGCGTTCGCGAGCCGGCCAACAGAGAAAACGCGATGACGGGAAATTGACTTGACATGGTGTTTTCGTGGGACTAGTCTCCGCGTCAATAGGGGCTCTGTGGGGGCACGTTCCAGGGTGGGGAATTGGGAGGGGTGATGTCCGCCAAACCGAAGCTTTCACTGGTGAAGAAAGTCGATTCGGAAAGCGAGTTTGAGATGTTGCTTCGTCGAACTTCCGAATATCAGAAGCTGCAGGGACCTCAAGTCATCAAGAAAATCAAGTCCACGCGACGACTACCATTTACGGCGGCTTAGCGCCAACGGATCCTCGCGCGGCCAAGTAGCAGTATTGTCGAAATCCCCACTGAATTCTCGCGGAGCAGCCGATCGTGCGCTTGGCAAAAAGACTCGTGCCGCTCCTGGTTGTCACTCTGGTGGCGACCGCGATCGCATTGTGGTCGGTGAGGAAGCCGTGGTTCTGGGCATTCCAGATTTCCGGCTATGAGCGGGCCGATCGCGCGAATCCGCCGAAGCAGGGCGTGATCGTTTTCACCGGCAGCTCGAGCATTCGGTTTTGGCACACGCTGGCCGACGACATGCAGCCTCTCGACGTGATCAACCGGGGCTTTGGCGGTTCTACAATCGCGCAGGTGGATTACTACGCTTCGCGAATCGTTCTCCCGTATCGTCCGCGCGCGGTGGTCCTCTATGCGGGAGATAACGATCTTTCGTGGCCGTGGTCGAAATCGCCGGAGACGGTTTTCGGCGATTTCAAGCGCTTCGTCGAAATCATTCACTCCGCATTGCCGGACACCTGGATCTACTACGTTTCGATCAAGCCAACGCTGTTGCGAGCGGCCGGCTGGCCGAAAATGCGGGAAACCAACCGGATGATAGCGGACTTCTGCCGCACGCAAGACCGCGTGCAGTTCATCGACGTTTCGGCTGGGATGCTCGACTCGAACGGCAAACCGCGTCCGGAACTATTCCGCTGGGGCGGCCTGCATATGAACGCGCGAGGCTACGCGATATGGACATCCATCATCCGGCCCGTGCTGCTGAGTCGTTTTGGGGCGGCGCCGAACTGAGTTTGCGCGAGCGACGATTCGGTCGGGGAAGAATGGCTCCGGGGCCTGGACTCGAACCAGGATAACCAGCTCCAAAGGCTGGCGTGCTACCAATTGCACTACCCCGGAGTAGATCGACTGAGGCCCTAAAATCTTAGTCGATTACTCTTCGGGACGCTACGCATTCCTGGCATGTCCTGCAAAAACTTGACTCCCGCAAAACGAAACGCTTACGATGCCGCGTATGCGGCTTGAGCAATCTCGCCGTCGGAGGGAACATTCGATGAGAAAGGTCCATGCGGTGGCAGCTATGGTGTTGCTCACTGGGAGCGCGTCCTTTCTGCGGGGGATTCCGAGCGACGCCGCAATATCCAGCAGGGCCGCGCGGACCGAAAGTAACTCTTCGGCGAAAGACAACGCACTGAAGGCGCTCAACGATTCTGAGGAAAATCTCGCTCAACTCGAAAAAATCCACGAAAACACCGTGCAGCTCTTCGACAAGCTTTCCTCGCTCTCTTCGGAGCTCGCAAAGAAAGCAGGCGCGGTAGGGAAGATCGCCGGGCAGAACAACGGGAAGAACAGTGGGTTGAGTGGCGCGCAGAGCAACGGGAGCGGCTCGCAAGGCCTGATGCAAGCAACCCAGCAAATGCAGGAAGCTCAAATGAGCTTCAACTTGCAGTACTTGCAACTTCAGGAGCAAATGCAAAATGACAGCCGGCAGTTCACGGCGGTCAGCAACATCCTGAAGACGAAACACGATACTGTGAAGAACACCATCTCGAATATAAAGTAGACGACGCGGGCCGCGAGTCTGTGAGACGCTAGGCACTCTTCGACGGTGACGATAAATTTCTGCAAAACCTTGAGATTGCGACTTGCTAGAAAACGTTTTCTAGGCTAAGAACAGGAGCACTATGAAGAAACCAGCGATATCGCTATTCTGTGTTCTCGCGTTGGGCGTGATAGCTGTGGGAACTTCGATGGGGCGCCGCGCTGACGGCAGCCGCGCGGGTGCGCTCGACGGAGATAGCGCGCGAGTGGCCAGCAGGGCTGCCGAACAAGCTGGAAATTCCCAAACAATCGACATTGGAGGAAAGCCTGTGGTGACCCTGACAAGGCCGCGTGCCGCGGATCAAAGCAAGCCGCAGTTCCTCGAGGCTGTCGTCCTGCCGGGCATTGGGATGAATTTGCTCCAACTGAAGGCTTTCCTGCCGGGAAAGGGCGAAATCCAGGTGATTACGACGATGCCCCTGCCCGAAGCGAAGAAGTTTCTCGAAACCGACAACGACGCCTTCGGGAACAATAGCTTCAAGATCGGCGCGGTATTTCTGTTGCCGTACCCGAATCGAATCCGAGGAACTCTCTCCGCCGACGGCAAGACCGTCGAGACAACAATTGCCGGCAAGGATTGGAAGCTTCCCGCAAACTGGAAGGGGAAGAATCCGGGCGCGGAAGTTCACGCGATGCACGGGCTGATCCTCACCGCGAAGTTCGAAGACGTGAAAATGCAGAACGGCGCCACGGAGTCCACGGTTTCGGGCGTCCTGCACGGCGGGAATTTTGGCGGCTTCTGGATGTCGGACACGGATGTGAACATTCGCATCGTGCTGAAGAACGACGCGGTGGACCTCTACGTCACAGCGAAGAACGTGGGGAAGGAAGACGACCCGATGGCGATCACGTACCATCCCTATTTCGATTTTCCGAGCGGCAACCGGAAGCAGGCGCGGCTGCACCTTCCTGGCGACATGCGAGCGCTCGTGACGAATTATGACGACGTGTTCCCGACGGGCAAGGTCGTCCCGGTGAAGGGCACGCCCTACGATTTCACAGCGCCTGGAGGCGCAGCGCTGGGCGACCTATTCATGGATGATTGCTTCCTGGATTTGAAGCGCGGCGCCAATGGCGACGCATTGCCGATCGAAGTGACGGACCCGGCCGCGAATTATGGCCTGCGGATCACGCCGCTTTCGCCGCATATCAAGGCAATTCAAGTTTACGCGCCGCCCGACAAGAATTTCGTCGCAGTGGAACCGCAATACAACCTCGCCGATCCTTACAACAAGAAAATCTGGGGAAACCGGGACACCGGAATGTTGTCACTGAAGCCCGGGGAATCCACCACCTGGCACGTGAAGCTGGAACTGTTCACGCCGGGGAAGTAGTTGGCAGCGCCGGCGTCTTGCGGGCACGTAGTCGGTTCAACTCGCCCTTACTACGGTTGTTGTTCGCGGTGACGCTGGATGAATTCCTTGAGGTATTGTCCTGCGTCCATGATGTGATTCCACAACGCGTCGGCGGCAATTTCGGGGTCGCGCGTGCGGCAGGCGGCTAGAAGCTTTCGGTGCGCTTCGCCGGCGAGGTGCAAGTTCCGCGTGAAAACCAGATGCAGGCGCGTGTAGCGATCGCAGTTGTGGTTGACGGTCTTCAGGAATCCGAGCATCACGGGGCGCTCGGCGGGCGCATATAGCGTTGAGTGGAACTGCCAGTTCCATTCACCCCAAGATTTGGTCTCCGAATCTTTTTCGAGCGAGTGTTCGAACTGCCGCAAGACGTCTTCCGCGCGACGGAAATCCTCTTCGGTGAAGTTGGGAATGGCCTTGCGAAGCATGTAGGTTTCCAGGACAGCCCGCGTTTCGAAAAGCTCCGCAATTTCCGCGGGCGAGAGCGCCGAAACCACGGCGCCGCGATTCGCCACGATTGTGATCAGCCCTTCGGCTGCCAGATGGCTCAGGGCTTCGCGAACAGGAATGCGGCTGATCTGGAATTCGGCGGCAATCGCGTCCTGGCGCAACTGCTCACCTTCGTGCAATTCGCCGCGGAGAATTTTCTCGCGAATCCTCTCGACGACAGCCGCCGCCAGCGATTGGCGAGGAATCGGCGCCGATTTCTTGGAAATGGATGGCTTGGCCACGCCGATAGACCGCGTGACCTGGCTGTGGCTCTTATGCGACTCCGCGCTCACGATTCAGTTCGCAACCTTGGTTAGAAACGAACGGTGTCAACCCGCCCGATTCCGACACTCGACGTCGCCGCGCTGATTTCGCGGGTCAGAGTGGGCGACCTCGGCACCGGATAATCTATCACAACGCCTTCTGTGTCAATTCTCCTTCGACCATCCGCCAGATGCCGAGCGGGTTCTTGTCCTGAAGCTCGCGGGGAAGAGCAGCGTCCGGAAAATCCTGAAAGCAAACGGGCCGCGCAAACCTGAAGATTGCCTGCGTGCCGACGGAAGTGGTGCGGCCATCGGTACTCGCGGGGTAAGGCCCGCCGTGGACCATCGCGTGGGACACCTCGACGCCCGTCGGAAATCCGTTGAAGATGATTCGTCCGACCTTGTTTTCGAGAATCGAGATCAGCTCCGCAAATTCGCGCAAATCTTCTTCGGTGCCGTGGATGGTGGCCGTGAGATGTCCTTCGAGATTGCGGGCCGCGTCTAGAATCTGTTTCTTGCTCGAGTAGCGAATCAGGAGAGTGGACGGCCCGAAGTGTTCGTCGGAGAGGGCGTGATTCGCGTTGAAAGACGAAATGTCGGTCTGATAGAGCGCCGCGCCTGCCGAGTAGGGATTATCGGAGCGCGGAGCGCCCTCGGCGACCACGTCGACGTCTCTCAGATCCTTGCGATTGCGCGCTTCGCGGTCGTAATCGGTGCTGATCCCTTTCGTCAGCAGAGAAAATCCGGGAGCCTGCGCGACTTTGCCTTTGAGTTCGCCGACAAAATTGTCGGAGGGCTGCCCTTCGGAGAAGAAAATCAGGCCCGGCTTCGTGCAGAACTGTCCCGCGCCCAGCGTGAAGGAGCTGTAAAGATCGGAGGCGATGTTCGTCGCCCGCGCCTTCATGGCGCCGGGGAGAATGAACACTGGATTTGTGCTGCCGAGCTCGCCGTAGAAGGGAATCGGCTCCGGACGGCTGGTGGCGAGGTTCATGAGCGATCGTCCGGCGCCGGTCGAACCGGTGAACCCTCCCGCCTTGATAAGCGGATGTTGCACGAGTGCTGCGCCCACCGAAGTGCCTGCGCCAAAGATGAGGGAGAAAACTCCCTCCGGCAAACCACACGCTCGCACGCTTTTTCGCACCGCTTCGCCAACGAGCTGGCTCGTTCCGGGGTGCGCCGAATGCGCCTTCACGATCACGGGATTCCCGGCTGCGAATGCCGAAGCCGTGTCGCCCCCGGCGACGGAAAAAGCCAGAGGGAAATTACTCGCGGAAAACACGACCACGGGACCGAGAGGCCTCAGCAGTGAACGAATGCCCGGCTTCGGCAAAGGCTTGCGGTTTGGATCGGGACGATCGATGCGGGCCTGCACCCACGACCCTTCTTCGATCACTTTCGCGAATAGGCGCAGTTGATTGCAGGTGCGCACGGTTTCCGATTGGAGGCGCGGCTTCGGAAGCGCCGTCTCCAGATTTGCGCGCTCGACGAGCGGTTCCACAATCGCTTCGATATTCGCCGCGATCCGGTTGAGGAACTCCGCTCGCTTCTCGCCGGGCAATTCGCGGTATGTAACGAATGCATCGGCGGCGAGCCTCGCCGCCAGATCTACTTCTTCCGGAGTCGCGGCCTGAAATTCGGGTTCGAGCGGTTCGCCCGTGGCCGGA
Organism: uncultured Acidobacteriota bacterium; assembly: GCA_963744235.1. Classification (GTDB taxonomy): domain Bacteria; phylum Acidobacteriota; class Terriglobia; order Acidiferrales; family UBA7541; genus Palsa-295. The sequence continues at coordinate 133,141 of CAVUSU010000004.1, forward strand.
TTGAACGCACGAAAGGTGCTGGTACCCTTGGCGCCCTCGCGAAAGCCGATCAGTGATTTTTCCGTCGCTGCCATATTCAACGCTCCTACCTTGTAGCCTGTCTCATCTCGGTGCTCGCCGATTTCGGGCGATGACGCATTGCGTGGTGTATCAGCTTTCGCGTCGCCTCGAGCTCTTCGCCTTTGATTTCAAGCTTTGGCGCGCGCACTCGGCCGCTTCCTACGCCCAATTCTTCCTGCACCAATTTGATGAGCTGGACGAACTTTGGAACCGTGTCGAGGCGCAGCAAGGGAAGGAACCAGCGGTAAAGGTCGAACGCCTGCGCCGATTTTCCCTCGATTCCGTAGTCGAACAAATCGACGGACTCGCGCGGCAAGGCGTTTGCCAGTCCAGCGATCCAGCCCGTCGCGCCCACGCCGATTCCTTCCAGAATCGCGTCGTCGACTCCCATAAAAATTGCGAGGCGCTCGCCAATCAGCGCGCGAATGGAGCTTACGCGGCGCGCGTCCGCGGTCGATTCCTTCACAGCCTGCAAATTGTTGTACTCGCTCGCGAGCTCCGCGATTTGCTCCGGAAGGAAATCCGTGCCGTACGAGATCGGGTTGTTGTAGAGCATGCAGGAAAGATCCGTGGCCTTCAGCACGGCGGCGACATGCGTCTTCATCTCGCGCCAGTCGCCGTTATAAACGTACGGCGGGAGAATCATCAGCGCGTCGCAACCAATCTTGTCCGCGGCCTTGGCCAGGGCAACGGCCTCCGAAGTGGTGAGCGAGGATATGGATGCGGTGACGGAAGCCCGTCCGTGCAGAGCGTTCACGCACGTCCGAAGGATCGCCAGCTTTTCGTCGAATGACAACGTCGCGCCCTCGCCCAGCGACCCGAGGGCCACGACCCCCGCACAACCGTTCTCGATGAGCCAGCGGCAGTGATCGGCCACGAATCCGTGATCGATCTCATCCTTCCCGTTGAAGAAGGTCGTGATAGCCGGAATGACGCCTTTCCACTTCATCGTGATCCTCCGTTCGTTCAACTTGCCCGTCGACGCGCGCTGTCCGACGAAATTGCGGCGAGACTGGCGCACGGTACCGGAAACACCGGCGGGCGCACCGAGTCGACCTTCCAGCCGAAAAGAAATTCCGCCGCCGAGCCGCAGACACGGCCCTGGCACGGACCCATGCCGCAACGCGTGTGCAATTTGGCGGCGCGCCACGAATCGAATTGGCGCACGCGGCCGAAGGGCACGTCCTCGCACCGGCACACGAATGTGTCCGGCTCAGCGAGGGACTTCAGCTCGGGTCGCAAATGAAAAGCGGCGTCCATCTCCCGCGCAAATCGGGCATAGCGCGCCCGTTGCCCCAATAGCTTCCGAGCTGACGTTTCGTTGCGCGCCGCGGAGTATCCCGCGATCTGTCCTTCCACCAGAGCCATTTCGAGGCCGCCAATCCCTGTGGGTTCACCCGCGCAGTACACGCTGTCGGCTGACGTTCGCTGGAATTCATCCACTTGCACGAACCCGTTCTCGATTTCGCAGCCAACGAAACTCGCGAGCTCCAAATTCGGGACGAGATGAAATCCGCACGCCAGATAGTCGCATTCGACCTCGCGAGTTCGGCCGTTGTGCACGAGGCGAACTCTCTCGATCCGGTCCTTCCCAATCGCCGCCACCGGCCAGCAATTCTTCAGATGCGGGATCGCGCGCAAATCCCACAGAAACCCCAACGCTTCCGGGATCTTACCGGGTACAAGCGCCGTTGCGGCCGCAAACCGGGCCATTTTCTTCAGGGTCGTCTGTTCGCAGATGGCCGCCACGTTCGCGCCGCACTTGCGAGCGTATGAGGCGACCGCGAAGAGCAGCGGCCCCGTCCCCGCGATCACGATGCGCTTTCCCGTGACCTCGAGGCCAGTCTTCATCAAAGCCTGAAGGCCGCCTGCGCCGAACACGTTCGGCAACGTCCAACCCGGAAACGGCAAGACTCGCTCGCGAGCGCCGGTGGCAAGTATCAATTTGGCGTACGAGACGCTGAGGATGCCCTGGGCGGTTTCGGCCGCGAGCGCTCCGCCACCCATACGGCTGTCGATCGGGCGATCGATATGAAAGACCCGCGCGCCGCGAATCACTTTGACGGCGGACTTACCTAGGCGCTCAAACCAAGTTGCGGCTGCAGAGTCGTGCGTCTGGCCGGCTTCGCCACGCCAAATTTGTCCTCCAGCCGAAGGATTGTCGTCGATCAGCGCGACACTTGCACCCGAATCCGACGCCGCGACGGCTGCGGCCATGCCGGCCGGCCCCGCGCCGATGACGACGACGTCAAAATGGCCGGGCGTCAAGGTATCCATTAGTTTGTATTTCCATTCCGGGTTCACACAATATCTGGCAAGTGCGCAGGTACGGCTCTCCATTGATTTGCGAACGGCACTCGAAACACGTGCCCATGCCGCAAAAAGGCGTTCGCGGTTCTCCGCTCACCGACGTTCGCGATACAGCGCCGGACGTGAGGATTGCAACGGCGGCCGTCGCTCCTCTGGGCACTACGACGGACTTTCCGTTCACGCGAACTGTGACGCTTTCAGACATGCGCACCCGACATTTGCCGCGACGGCGAATATGGCTCGACGGGTATCGCCGGTTTGCGGCCAAGGATTCGATCCGCGACGAGGCGGCCGGTCGCCAGCGAAGTTGTAATGCCCAGGCCCTCGTGTCCGGCAGCGAGAATGATGCTCGGGTCGTCGCGCCACGGACCGATCAGCGGAAGCTTGTCCGGCGTCGCCGCCCGGAATCCTGTCCAGGTGCGGATGCTGGATGTCGAAGCCAGCCGCGGAACATATTCGAATGCCCGGTGCAACATCCGCGCCAGAATTTTGGAATCCACCTCGCCGCTCCCGATGTCGTATTGGCGTGAAGAGCCGATAAGGATTTGGCCCGTTCTGCGCGGCTGGACGTTGAAGGCCACGGAATCGGACGTCACCGTATGGGCACTCTTTAGATACCCGAGCTCGACGAGTTGGTGTTTGATCAAGCCGGGATAGCGATCGGTGATCACGAGATGGCCTTTGCGAGGCTTGATGTTGATTCCAGGCGTCAGCTTCGGCGCATTCTGCCCGGTTGCGTTGACGATGTAATTCGCCGAGAGGGACGTTCCATCGGAAACCGAAACGGTTCCTTTCGCGATAGCATCAACGCGATGATCGAGATGAAGTCTTGTTCCGAACCCGCGCGCCTTTTCCAGCAGGAAGGCGGCCGCGCACGGAGGGTAGAGAACGGAATCGCCGCCAACCAGCAATCCTCCGGCGAGCGGCTTCCGCAGGTTCGGTTCAGCTTCTCGCAACGCCTGGGCGTCGAGAATTTCCGTTTGCACGCCGCGTTCGCCGTAGTAAGAGAATTTGCGGCGAACCTCCGCCATTTCCTCATCGTCGGCCGCCACCCAGATCGTGCCGCACCGGTCGAATTCGACGTTCGGCGGAGCTTCCTGCTCGAGATCATCCCAGAGCATCTGCGAGTAGCGTGTCAGCGCGAACTGAGCTTCCGAATCGTCCATCACGACGATGTGGCCCATTCCGGCCGCGGTGGCGCCACCACCGATGAAGCCACTATCGACGACGGAAACTCGCAAGCCCTCTTTGGCAAGTTCGAAGGCGCAGGCGGCGCCAACGATTCCCGCGCCGACAACCACGACGTCCGCCGTGATGCTCATCCTGAAATTCCGAATCGGAAGGGATCTCGCGGGTCGAGCACGACGTTCGCGTCAGACGTGATGAAAGCGGACCCTTTCATGATGGGAAGCACGTGGCCATTGTCCACTCGTACTTGCCCTTCAAAAACGCTGCCGACGATGCTTTCCTGCCGCCACACCTCGCCGGGCTTCAGCTTGCCATCCTCATAAAGACACGCCAGCTTTGCGCTTGTGCCCGTTCCGCAAGGCGAGCGGTCGTACGCTTTGCCGGGGCAGAGAACGAAATTCTTACTATGCACTCCGGGAATTTTCGACGGCCCGTACAATTCGATGTGGTCCACCACCTGGCCGTCGGAGCCGGTGATTCCTTTCCTCTCGAGCGCCTCGCGGATGGCCCACGCAAACTCCGTGAGCGCATCAACATTCGAGAGCGAAAGTTCGAGAGGGTTTTCCTTCGCAAGGAAAAACCAGTTTCCGGCCCAGGCAACGTCGCCATGAACAGGCCCATGCCCCGAAACTTCAACGGTTACGTTGTGCGCCGTGCGGTACGAGGGAACATTCACAACCGTGACTTCGGAGGTGTCGTGCAGCGTAGCGGTGACTACTCCCACCGGCGTTTCAATGCGATGTTGGCCGGGTTTGATTTTCCCCAGATAACCGAGGGTCACCATCAGGCCGATCGTCCCGTGGACGCACATTCCCAGGTAGCCGACATTGTTGAAGAAGATTACGCCCGTGGCGCATGAGGCATCCGAGGAGTCGCAGAGAATCGCGCCCACAATCACGTCGGAACCGCGCGGCTCTGTGGCGAGAGCCTTCCGCAGGGAGTCGAATTCGCCGCGGAACCATTCCAGACGCTCGGCCATCGACCCGGGTGGGAACTTGGGGCCGCCGCCGACAATGATCCTCGTGGGCTCTCCGCCCGTGTGAGAATCTACAACGCGGATCCGCTCGATATCGCCGGACATGGAACTAGTAACCCTTCCTCTTCAGACACCGCAAACCCGGCTAGAACCGCGCCGTCAAGCGGCGAAGGCGTCAGCGCAAGGAAGAACTACGCTAGCGATCGCCCTCGCTGTGCAAATCGGGCGGCAAAGAACGAATTGACGCCGACCTTTGCATACATTATACACATTGTACCTGCTCCGCAAAATGCCAAATTCTCGCCCCTCTTCGCTGGTTCGTTTCGGGTCACCTAGTCTGCTTCCTCTCCCGCACCTGTCCCTCGACCGCAGAAAACGTTTACTGTATATAAGAGTGTCCCCGATTTTGGGAAGAACAATTTCTGAGTCCCTCAAACGAGACCGGCATTGTGGTCGTATATGAAGCAACGCAGGGAGGACATATGAGCGACGGGATTTCCCGAAGGGACCTGCTCAAAACGAGCTTGAGCGCAGGGGCCACGTGCTGGGTCAAGGGCGGGATTGATAAATTGACGCTCGGCATATCCGGGGCGTCCGCTTCCGCAGGGGCGGAAACGGATGGCTCGATCGTGCCGCTTACTTCGTCGAGTGACGTCTACGTGCCGCCACGGGGCCAGAGCTTCTTCAAGTTCAGTTTCGATTTTCCGGAGCCATCGGTCCATTTCGTCGGCATGCTTTTTTCGGCGCGCCTTTACACATTCGAGAACACCTACGGTCTCGATCGCGACAGCATGGTGGCGGAGTCCAACGCCGAAGGGCTGACGCTTCGTTGCTCGCAGCTCGTTTGGGCCGGAGGTCAGCGGAAGGTTCCCGGCACGGTGGTCATCGTGCTGCGCAAGAACCGGACCTATATCGAGTGCCAGACTTCCGCGGAAATGGACCAACCGATCAAATCTCTCGCGACGATCGTCCGAGGCGTTCCGCGAGGGCAGGTTTCGTCGTCTTGCCACGAGTTTTTCGATCCCAAGGACAACGAGATTTCGGTTTCCCATCCGTATCTATTCGGCGGGATGACGACCCCGCTGGTGGTGATCAAAAAAGCCGAGCAGGATTTCTTTTTTCTTTCCGCGCTGAACGATCGCGTGCAAGACACGCGCTTCTACTTGCAGCCGGGCGACACCGGCTATCGCGTCGAACTCGTCTATGAGCAGGAAGGCTGGAAGAAGAGCAACAGGATCGAGACTCCCACTTGGCGTGCCGGGAGTGCGCACAGCTACGAGGAAGCGGCGCGTCCGCATTTCGAGCACATCGAGAAAGCGTTTCACATTCCGGATTGGGAGAAGCGCGAAGACGTGCCCGCCTGGTTCCGCGATGTCGAGCTTGTGATCACGGTTCACGGGATGCATTGGAGCGGCTATATCTTCAACGATTTCGCGAAGACGCAGCGAACGCTCGAGTGGGTGGCGACGCAGATTCCGGCGAATCGAGTGCTGGTATTCCTACCGGCGTGGGACGGCCGCTACTATTGGAACTATCCGATTTTCAAGCCGGAGCCGCTGCTCGGAGGCGACGACGGATTTCATGCGCTGATCCAAAACAGCCAGCGCCTTGGATTCCGCATGATGCCGATGTTTGGCGCGAACGCCGCAAACAAGAATCTCCCGGTGTTCCCGAAGTTCGCGAACGCGACCACGCAGCATCCTGACGGCGACGCGTTCGAGCTCGATTGGGTCGACATGGACAACGACCGCTTCAACGATGGCTGGGGCTCATTCATGAATCTGGGTGTCGACTCGTGGCGCGAATATTTGTCTGGGCGCATCTCGGAAATTATCGATCGGTTCGGCGTCGACGCATATTTCCTCGACATCGCGGGAGCCTGGGTGAACAACCTGAAAGGCGACATGTATGAAGGCACGGTTCGTCTGGTGAATGACCTGCGCGCAAAATATCCAAAAGTGCTCGCTGTGGGCGAAATGCATTACGACGCGCTGATGGCGTGCATCCCCGTCTATCAGGTTCCGTCGTCGCCTGCCTATCCCGAGGCGATGACGAAGTATGCGCGCTCGTTCCAGCATTTGAGCCGGCCAGCCCCGGGACGCGGAAGCACCGGAGTGCACGAGGATGGATTCCGCAAATTCCAACCCACGATGCCGCGCGAAAAACTGACCATTCCGACGATCACCGTCGTGGATGACACGTTCGAGAAATATCGCGAAGTGATGGCCGACCTGATTTCGGCGGCGAAGCAACGGGCCGGAATTTCGTAGCCCTAGATCTTCGGCAAAGGCTTCCTGGTTTTTTTCTCGTTTCGTTCTGGCACTTGGCCGGCATCCGGGTCGGCTGTATATTCTTTTCGTGCGAAAGCCGGCTCGGTTGTTCCTCAGCGTTGTCTTCGTGATTGGGTCGTTTGCGGGATCGTCGGCGGCTCAATCTTCAGAGGCGTCCCAGAAGGGATCCGCGCCGGACACTTCGCCACCGGCCACGCAAGCCCTCGATCTCGCCGCTAAGGGCGAATGCCGCGAAGCTTTGCCCGCATTGAAGAAGGCGTTGCCACGGGTCACTGATAAGGACATCAGATTTCAGGTCGCGATGGCGAGCGCGCGGTGCGGAATGAGTCTGGGGCGGGCGGATGCCGCTGTGGAAGCGCTTGTCCTTCTGAATCGGGAGTTTCCGCGTGATCCCCGGGTTCTGTACGTCACCACGCACTATTATTCGGAACTTGCCAATCGAGCCGCACAGGAGCTGGCCGCCGCGGCGCCTGCGTCGATTGAGGCACAGGAACTCGATGCTGAGGCGTATGAGGCGCAGGGAAAATGGGACGAGGCAGCGGCCGAATACAACCGGATCATGGCGACGAATCCAGAGACGCCCAGCATTCACTATCGCCTCGGACGCATCTTGCTGTCGAAGCCGGAAACGGATTCATCCGTCGAAGACGCCAAAAAAGAATTCGAAGCGGAATTGAAACTCAACCCGCACGATGCGCCGTCGGAATTTATGCTGGGGGATATCGCGCGTCAGGCGCAGCAGTGGCCTGAAGCGATTCGGCATTTCTCCCAAGCGGCGAAGCTTGACGCCGGATTCTCGGAAGCCTATCTCGGGCTCGGAATCGCGTTCAATGCTTCCGAGAAGTATTCCGATGCAATTGCTCCACTCGAAATCTACGTGAAGATGGAACCGTCGGATGCGGCAGGGCACTATCAGCTGGCGATTGCGTATGGCCGAGCCGGGCGTCGCGACGACGCGGCTCGGCAAATGGCTCTGCAGCAGGAAGCGGAAAAGGCGCAAAAGGGCAAGCCGCAGCCCTGAGAAGCGCGAGTCAATCGCAGCACTCCGCATAAGCCGCGAATCGGCGGAAAGAGCCTATTTCCACTTGCCCTCGCCTTCGATGATTGTGACGTAGCGATCGATGGGAAGGCCCGTGATGCGCTCGACGCGGCCGCTGGGCAGCGGCCATTTCACTTCGACCCAATCGATCTTAGTGCGCTGGCCGAGGCCGAGAACCATCCGCGGATCGTGCGCGGAAAGATAGCTCCCGCCGCCCACCTTGAAACGGTGCCGCTCGAACTCCCCGGAGCGGTACGTAACCTTCGCGCCGATGGCGTCGATGTTCGCCTTTCGTCCGATCAAGTGGATGCCAAGCCAGTGGTTCTGCCGCGCGGCATTGTTCCGCAACAAAATCGGCGCGCCGTCATTGATGCCAACGAGGGCATCCACCGCGCCGTCGTTGTCAAAATCTCCCAGCGCCAAACCGCGGCCCGCAATCGGCTTCGAGAAAATCGGTCCGCTTCCGGCGCTGACGTTTTCGAATCCGGAACCCGTGTTGCGGAAGAGAAGCATCGGCTGCAGATACTTCACGTCCTCGCGCCACGTTTCCACCATTGCATCCGGATGGCCGTTTGCGAGCAGAAGATCGATTTCGCCATCGTTATCGTAGTCGAGGAACTTCAGGCCCCAGCCGCTCATCAGCGTGGTTGCGGGGCCGATGCCGGTTTTGACCGCGACGTCCGTGAAGCTCTCATTCTTGTTGTTGTGATATAGCGAGTACACTTCGTGGTCGATGTTCGCGACGAAAAGGTCGATCCAGCCGTCCTGATCGTAATCCGCGGCATCCGCTCCCATTCCTGAGCGCGCGCGGCCAAAGGAATTGTAGCCGACGCCGGACAGCAACCCGATTTCCTCGAAGCGTCCCTTGCCGCGGTTCACGAGAAGAAAATTGGGAACGGTGTCGTTTCCGACGAAGAGGTCCATACGCCCGTCATTGTTGATGTCGGCGGCGACCACGCCCCAGGCTTTCGCCAACGATGCCGCGATGCCGGACTCTTTGCTGACATCGCTGAAAGTACCGTCACCGTTGTTGTGGAAAAGCCAGCAGGGCAGGGGATCAAACACATTGGGTTTGCAATAGACGCCTTTGTGGGTGAGGGAGTTCCCGCAGAAGGGGTTGTTCGATTTGCTGAAATTGCCGAACTGGCAGACGAACAGGTCGAGCTTGCCGTCGTTGTCGTAGTCGAACCACACCGCGCTCGTCGCCCAGCCTGGCGCCGCGACGCCTGCTTTCGCAGTGACGTCGGTGAACGTACCGTCGCCATTGTTGTGATAAAGGATGCTGCGCGCGTATTGCGTGACGTACAAATCCGGAAAGCCGTCACAGTCGTAGTCGCCTACAGCCACTCCCATTCCGTACGCGTTGCCAGGCACTCCCGCTTTTTCGGTGACGTCGGTGAACGTGCCGTCTCGATTGTTGCGGTAGAGAGCGTTGCGCAAGGGTTGCGGGGGCGTGTAGAAATCGCACGGCCCGCTGTTGACGAGATAAATGTCCATCCAGCCGTCATTGTCGTAATCGAGGAAAGCGCAGCCGGGCCCGAGCGTCTCCGGCAAGTAGAGTTGCGGAGAATGCCCGCCCACGTGGGTCCAGGAGATTCCGCTAGCGGCGGGAGGCACTTCTTCAAACGCAGGAAGCGATGCCGCGGCAGAAGAGACGCGAGCGAGGGCACGGAAAAGATTCGACATGCCGAAGGTAGCGCCGGCGCTCGATAATCCCAACATTGCGAGAAAACGGCGGCGAGTCAGCGTGGTCCATCGTTTACCTCGCGACTTCATTCAGCAGACCTCGCCTCGACTTGGCAGGAACCTCTCGCCGCACGAGCATTTGGCGCACTCGCTCCTCTGATGTACGCTACCGCTTTTGTAAACGTTTTCGTAGCGAGTTGCGAGCCATTTTTCGGTCCATAATTCTCGGTCCATACTTAATTGAGATGCCGCTTGCCCATTTCTAGACGAGACTTGCTGAAGCTAATGGGTGCCTCGCTTGTGGTGGCACCCCACGCGCGCGGGATCGCGGCGAACGCCAATCCAGTTACCTTCATCGACGTCGCGCGCTCCTCAGGCATTAACTTCCAGCACGACAACGCCGCCTCGCCCGAAAAATTCCTGATCGAAACAATGGGCTCGGGCTGCGCCTGGCTCGACTACGACCAGAACGGCCTCCTCGATCTGTACCTCGTCAACGGCGCCGCCACGCGCCTCTACACGCCCGCTCACGCCCTCCGCAGCGCTCTCTATCGCAACAATGGCGACGGCACCTTCACCGACGTCACCGCAAAGGCTGGCGTCGGCGCCGAAGGCCTGTTCGGCATGGGCGTCGCAGTCGGCGACTACGACAACGACGGCTTCCCGGACCTCCTCGTCCTCGGCTACGGCCGCTGCCTCCTCTACCACAATAATGGCGACGGCACCTTCACCGACGTAACGCAGCGCGCCGGCGTCGCCAACTCCGGCCGCTGGGCGTCCAGCGCCGCCTGGTTCGACTACGACAACGACGGCCGCCTCGATCTCGTCATCGCGAATTACATCGACTGGTCGCCCGACCGCAATTTCTGGTGCGGCGACCACGGCCCCGGCATGCGCAGCTACTGCCATCCCGACGATTACCACGGCCAGCCTCCCACGCTCTACCACAATAATGGCGACGGCACCTTCACCGACGTGAGCAAATCTTCCGGGGTCGGCGCAAAGCCGGGCAACGGCCTCGGCGTTCTCACGTTCGACTACGACAACGACGGCTGGCAGGACATCTTCATCGCCAACGACTCGATGCCGAATTTTCTGTTTCACAATAATCGCGACGGCACGTTTCGCGAAGTCGGCTACGAAACCGGCGTCGCGGTTAGCATGGATGGCGTCGCGGAAGCTGGAATGGGCGTCGACGCCGCGGACGCCACCGGCAACGGGCGCATGGATCTGATCGTCACGCACCTCGACATGCAGCTCGCGCGATTCTACCGAAATCTTGGCGAAGGCAATTTCGACGACGCCACACTGCGATCGAAGATGGCGTACGCCACATTTCACATGAGCGGCTTCGGCGCGCGCTTCATGGACTACGACAACGACGGCGCCCGCGACATCTTCATGGCCAATGGTCACGTGCTCGACAATATTTCGCGCTACCACGCGGACGTCCAGTACGCGGAGCCGAAATTGATGTTTCGCAACCTTGGGCGCGGCGTCTTCGAAAATGTCAGCAATAGCCTGGGCGTGGACTTCCAGCTGCCCCGCGTCAGCCGCGGCGCTGCCATCGCCGATTACGACAATGACGGCGACCTCGACATCCTGGTCAACAACAATGGCGGAGCGCCGCAACTCCTGCGCAACGATGGCGGCAACGCAAATCACTGGCTCGAGATTTTGCTAATCGGCACAAAATCGAATCGCGACGCCGTTGGAGCGCGCGTAAGAGTATCCACGGGGGAGCTCGTCCTGTTCGATCAACGCAAAGGAGGCCTGAGCTACCAGTCCGCGCAAGACCCGCGCCTTCATTTCGGGCTGGGACAAAGAGACCGCGTCGACAGCATCGAAATTACCTGGCCGAGTGGCGAGATCACTCGCCTCGCGAACCTCAAAAGCGATCAGATTATTGCGGTGAAAGAAGGGGTTGGGATTGTTGATCGCAGCTTCCCGCGTATCGTCACCAGATGAAAAAGTGTTCGTTGGTCGCTTATTGATTGCGAACGCCGTTTACCGCGCCTCGGTGTTCCCCGGTGGTTGTTCCTGAATCGCGAATCGCCGCTGCCTGCTGCTGATTAAGGCGAGCCAGCGTCGCGAGCATCTCTTTCGCGTGTTGCATGTCGCCTTTGCTTCTGTAGGCAGAGGCCAAATACGAATACACCGCGGGGTTTCGCGAATCGAGTTCGCGCGCCTGCTCGAGTTGGACGATGGCATCGTCGGCGTGATCCTCCATAAGGTAGAGCTTGCCAAGCGATATGCGCGCCCGCGCATAGCCGGGATGTTCGGCCAGAGATTTCTCGAGGGAAATCCTCGCCTCGGCGAATCCGGGATCGCCGGGGTTGATGCCCGAGCGAATCAGCGCCTCGCCCAAAATCGACAGCAGGATGTAGTTGGCTTTGCCGTTCGCGATGGCTTCGCGCGCCACACGAATCGCCTCCGTCGTATTCCACTCGAGCAAATCCTCGTGAGCCGCAGCCAAGTATCCGATGTCGGTGCCGGGCGCGGACTGGCTGGCGAGATCGAAATCGCGCTTCGCCACGTCGAAGCGGTCGAGCGCGGTCAGGAAGACTCCGCGCTGGTAGTGCAGGCGAGCCGACTCGGGGAGTTTCTGCAATCCCGCATCGACCACCTTCAATCCGAGGTCGTAGTCTTGTTGGTCCAGGCAGGCGTCCGCCACAAGCGCGTAGAGTTTTTCGCTTTCCGGTCGTAAAGTCGCAGCTTTCTCGAAAGCCTCGAATGCCTTCTGCGATTGCGCGTCGCCAATATAGGCCTGCGCCAGAAGATTCCACACGTCCGCGGTGGCGTCGCCCTGTTCTCGCAAATCGGTCAGAAGGGGAATCGCGAGCTTGGGTTGATGGCTTGCGACGTAGCACAGCGCCAGATTGAAGCCTGCTGCGTACTCGTCGCTGACGTGACCTTGCGCGGTGACAAGGTGCGGAATCGCTTCCAGAAAGCGGCCCTGCCGCGTCAAGTCCGTTCCGGCGCGCAGCTCGGCTTCCGGATTCACCGCACCGCCGTTTGGCGCCTGACTTTGCTGGGTTCTCACTTGGGGTCGCTTTCCCGCGTAAACCCCGGGGACGAAGAGGGCGAGCAAGATTGCTGTGCAGACCGCTGCGAACGGTATGAGCGACCCCATCCCTCGCCGACCCGCGACGCCGCAACAGCCAAGAATTGTCATAACGTTCCGCGATCCGACCCGGCAGCGAATGTTACACCTGATCCGGGTCGCAGACTGGGAGGAACGGTTTCTGGCCATCTTCCAGCCATCCAGACTATGTCCGTTAGGCTCGGACGTACCGGGAAAAATAGGCTTGACACGCGCACGACATACATTATACAAAATCTCCCATCCTTTCTGTTTGGCTTGGTCCCTACGGGTGATGGGGATGAGAAAACGTTTACTTCGGAAAACGATGAGCGCATTCCGGCCTTGCCAGCCGGGAGCGAGCGCGGTTGTCTTCGCGCTCTCTTCGCGCAGCGTCTTTTCTCCTTCCACTCCAGAGGCTCATTTAGCCGCACAGAGAAAAGTCGTTGGTTTCCCGGAAGTATCTGCCGAGTCTACGCGCGGACCAAAGTTTCATCCACCAAACGGGGCGATGATTCAGCCCGGAGGAAGCCGATGGGCTTCGTGACTCCGGACCGCATTTCACGGAGGGGTTAAAAGGATGCGCAGCTATACACCCAGCGAGTTTCGTGCCGACCACTATAAGAACATCTGGGGGATTGCCAACGCCGGAATCGATTTTGCGTCTACCAAGTTCATGAGTCTGAAAAGAGGAGGAGACATGTCGCGAAGTGCCGTTCGCGGTTTGTTGTGCAGCCCGTCCGCCGTGGCGGGCCTGCTGGTTTGCTTGTTTATTATGGCCGGACTGCATGTCCCGGCGGCTTGGGGGCAGAGCAGTTCGACGGGAACCATCTCGATCACGGTTTTGGATACGGATGGTCGCACCGTCCCCGATGCTCAACTGACGCTCCAGGACCTCTCGACGAACGACGTGCGCCGAGGCACCACGCAAGCCAACGGCACGTACAGCTTCATCAACCTGTCGCTTGGAACTTACAAGCTGACGGTTTCGAAAGCCGGCTTCGACTCGCAAGCCTTCGACTCGATCGCGGTTCACGCGACGCAGGTCACCGACCTCAGCGCGACTCTGAAGGTTGGAGTGGCCACCCAAACGGTGGAAGTACACGAGAGCGAAACGCCGCTTGTGGAAACCAGCTCGAACGCAATCTCCTCGACAATCGACATGAAGCAACTGGAAGACCTGCCCAATCAACGGACGCGACGTTAGCCAACTGGCGTTTCTGACGCCTGGGTACACCGGAGTCGAGGGAGCCGGCACGTGGAATGGATTGCCCGTAATCGCGCAGGGCAACAACATCGACGGAGTTATTTCCAGCACCAGCCGCATGAAGTTCAGCGGCAACCAGGCGCCTCAGCTTCAAGCTCGGCTCGAGGATATGCAGGAAATGACGGTGCAGACCGATCAGCTCGACCTGGGCACGGGCTTCGGCGCCACGGACATGCAGGTGAATTTCGTCACTCGCCGTGGTTCGAACTCGTTCCATGGTCGCGCTTTCGACAACCTGCAAAACGACAAGCTTAACGCGAATAGCTGGGGAAATAACGCAGCGGGCTTGCCAAGAAACCACCTGCGGCTGAACGACTTCGGCGGCAGCGTCGGCGGTCCGATTCTGAAGAACAAGCTCTTCTTCTACGGCAGCTATGCGGAGTTGAAGCAGCCGAGTTCCTATACGACCACAAACCAGGTCCTCACAACGGCTGCTCAGGGCGGGTCCTTCTTTGCCCCTGGCATGTCTGGTCCGGTACAACTCATTGGGCCGGGCAGTGTCGTCGCGACGACACCTGGTGCTATCAATGCCATAAACGCCCGCACTGCCGCGGAGATAAGCGCCATCAACGGCGCGGTCTCGGGTGGGACGACGACTACGATTGCGGGCGACCCGAACGTCGAAAACCTGAATTTCCTTGTCCAAAGCCCAATCACGTATTATTTCCCAGCGGTTCGCGTGGACTACAACATGTCCCAGAACTTCCGGTGGAATTTCGCGTGGAACGAAACGAAGTTCAATCAGCCCGGCGCCGTGGCTCCGTTTTTCCCCGGGTCCACTTTCAAGAACACCGAAGGCAACAACGGTTCCAACGTCTACACCACGGCGATTGGCTTGGATTGGACGATCAAGCCCACGCTTGTGAACCAGTTCCGGGGCGGCTTCCTCTACAACTGGTACGGGTATGTTCTCGGCGTCAAGCCTCCGGTTGTTGGCGACGTGGACGTCCAGTGGAACCTTCCGTATCGGGTTTATGTCCGGTGACGGCGACCAGGGCGCGACAGGCGGGCACGGTGACCACGTATTACCCGCTCTTCAATTTCTCGGATAATATGACTTGGCAGCACGGTGCCCACACATTCACCTACGGCGGGTCCTGGTATCGCGAGCAGGATCACTACTGGAACCCGCCTGCCGGTGTTAATTTTCTGAACTTGGGCTTGGTCCCCGGCGACCCAGCTTTCAATCCAGTCGCCAACGCCCTAACGGCTGCGTGAGCAACTGCAAGCACAAGCCAGCTGAGAAGGAGAGCAGCTCTACGCCGTCCTCGCCGGCGATGTGGGCGCTTCGAATGGTGCCGCCGACCGGATTGCGTTCGCGCTGAATCCAGCCACGAAGCAATACGAGAACAGCACGGCGCCGTTTGTTCTTGGATGAGTTGCAGAAGGCTTGGGGCCTGTTCTTCCAGGACTCATGGCGCATCAAGACCAACCTGACTCTGAATTATGGTCTTCGGTGGGATTTCACGGGTGACGACCACGATTTGAAGAATGCCTATCAAAGCGCCGCTCTCGACGGCGTATGGGGACCATCTGGCGCCGGTAACGAGTTCAAGCCCGGCACTCTGACCGGGAACCAGAATCCACTCTTCGCGGCGAGCGGTCATCAGTACAATGCCTTGGAATAAGAGCCCGCAGCCACAGATCGGCGTCGCTTGGACGCCGGCGTATACGGATGGGTTCCTGGGCAAGTTGACGGCCCAAGGCCAGACCGTCGTGCGCGCAGGCTTCTCATTCCGCAACTACACGGAGCCTTATCAGTTCTTCTGGGATTCGGCCACGGACTACGGTGCTTTCTTCTATCAGAACAACCAAATCCTCGACAACCTGGGCAGTCCTGAACCCGGCCGGAGATTCAACCCCGGTAGCTTCACCCTGAACGGCGGATTCCAGCAGCCAATGGACTTCGCGGTCGGCTTACAGCAACATCACGCCAAATTACACCACCACGTTCCCTGAGGCGGGCTTGACGTTCATTCAACCATTCCAGCAGATTTACAACCCCGGCATCGCGCTGGGTGCGATCAATCCGAACATCAAGCAGCCTTACACTCAATCGTGGAACCTGAGCATCCAGCGGCCCATCGGTAGGAATAATGCCATCGAAATTCGCTACATCGGCAGCCGCAGCGTTCACCAGTGGCTGAACCTGTTCACCGATGAGGTCAACATCTTTGCGCAAACGGCAATGAGCCCGCTTCCTCACACAGTTCCAGGCGGCCCAGAAGAACCTCGCGATCAACGCTGCGAACGGTTTCACAGGAAAGCCGGGTGCCGCTAATGCACGAACGTTCGCGGACCCTGGCTCACCGGTGATGCAGCCACACCCATCTTCGACGCAGCGTTCGCAGGGTCATTCGCCGGATCAACCAATTCCGGCGGTTACGGGAGTGGCCTGTTCACTGACCCGTCGCTGGCTGGCTGCCCAACGGATCAGCGGGAGCTGCGGCGACAGCCCTGGCTGGCGGCCCCGGAGGCAGCCCGTCCTATTACTGCAATATGGTTAACCAATCGCAATTCCCGGCCGGAGCCAACCCTGGCGCGAACGTTCAAGCCGCCGGAGTGGGCGGGACTTATCCGATCAACTTCTTCCAGATGAACCCGTACCAGTCGGGACAGGACGTCGGCCTGACAACGCAAGCCGGATATTCGAATTACAACGGTTTGCAGGTTGACTTCCGGCAGAAGCAGTGGCACGGGATGCAGTTCGACGTGAACTACACCTGGAGCCACACGCTGGGAATCAACACGCAGAATCCTGGACGGGCGTATTCAACCAGTTCAGCCTCCGAAACCTGAGGCAGAGCTACGGTCCACTTCCGTTCGACATCCGCCATTCGCTTCACGCCAATGGCACCTACGATCTGCCGTTTGGCGTCGGCAAGCAGTTCCTCAATCAAAGCGGTATTGTCGACAAGATCGTGGGCGGATGGTCGATCGGAACGATCGTCTCACTGCAAACCGGTGAGCCCTTCCAGTTGACCGGCTCTAATTATTTGCAGAACAACTACAGCTCGACCTATAACGACTTCGCGGACAATGGCATAACCCTGAACGGCGTCAGCGTGAGCCAATTGCAGAGCGCCGTCGGAGCGTACCACGTAAATATCCAGGCGTTTCAAACGGCCAATTGCCCGACGACTAACAACTGCTATCCGACGTTCGTGAACCTAATCAACCCCAAGTACCTCGCGAACAACGGAATTGGCGGCATCGCCAACTCGACCTACATCACGCCGAACATAACGCCCGGCACGATCGGGACGGTTGCGTACTTGCACGGACCGCGATACTTCAATGAGGACCTTGCGATCACGAAAGCCATTCCGATTCGTGAAAACCTCCGATTTACATTCCAGGGCGAGTTCTTGAACGTGTTCAACCATCCGAACTTCGGCCTGACACCCAATGCGAACATCCAAGCAACAGCTTTGGAGAGGCTGGAACGACGAACGGGCCAGAGCGATCGAACTTCGAGCGAACTTCGAATTCTAGGTTCGCCCGGAAACTGAAACGTTTAACCTCGCCGGGAGCCAGCCGACGGCTCCCGGCGTTTTTCTTTGCGCGCGTGAAAATGTGAATCACGAACCTCGCTGGCCTCGGGCCGTGCGCGACACCTTTCGGCTCCTAAGTTTTAGCGTTGAATTTCAGGGTTCTCCTGGGTCTAGGAGTTATAGAACTACTATGGTATCTTTGTTACCACCCACGCGGCGACTCCCGATGTTGCGAGCGAACTTCGAATTCTAGGTTCGCCCGGAAACTGAACGTCTAACCCTTCGCCGGGAGCCAGCCGATGGCTCCCGGCGATTTTTTGCGCTGGCTCGTGCCGCGAGCCATGAAGTGTGCTAACTTCCAGCGCGAAACGGGAGACGAAACCGCGATGAATCGACTCAACCGAGCTTTCGTGTCTGCATCATTCGTCCTGCTCTCGCTCGCCGCAGTGGCGCACGGGCAAAGCAGCAACCTGGCGGCGACGCCTCCAATGGGCTGGAACAGTTGGAATCACTTTGCTGGCCGCGTGGATGACAAGGCGGTCCGCTCCGCGGCCGATGCGATGGTCTCGAGCGGCATGAAGGACGCCGGCTACGTCTACGTCAATATCGACGACACGTGGGAAGCGAAGCGCGACGACAAAGGCATCATCCAGACCAACGAGAAATTCCCAGACATGAAGGCGCTCGCCGACTACGTCCACAGCAAAGGACTCAAGATCGGCATCTACTCCTCTCCAGCGGCGAAACGTGCGCCGGCTACGAAGGCAGCCTCGATCACGAAGATCAGGACGCGCAGAGCTATGCGAAGTGGGGAATCGATTACTTGAAGTATGACTGGTGCCAGCCGACGGGAACTCGCGACGAAATGATCGCCGCGTACACGAAAATGCACGACGCGCTGCTCAAGACCGGGCGGCCCATCGTCCTGAGTCTTTGCGAGTATGGCTGGAACAAAGTGTGGGAATGGGGACCGTCGGTGGGCGGCAATCTCTGGCGCACGACGGGCGACATCAGCGACCGCTATAACTCCATGGCCGAAATCGGCTTCGACCAGAATGGCCTCGAGAAGTTTGCCGGTCCGGCCACTGGAACGATCCGGACATGCTCGAAGTTGGCAACGGCGGAATGAACGAGGACGAATACCGCACGCACATGAGCCTGTGGTCGATTCTAGCCGCGCCGCTGATGGCAGGGAACGACCTCAGCCGCATGACGCCGTACACGGTCGAGCTGCTGACCAATCGCGAGGTGCTCGCGGTCGACCAGGACCCCGCCGGCAAGCAGGGCTACCGTGTCGCCCAGGAGGGCCCCTTCGAGGTCTGGATGAAGCCGATGGCCGACGGCAGCAAGGTGGTCGGCTTATTTAATCGCCAGCGGACCACGGAAGAAGTTTCGGTCGCCGCCGCACAAATCGGCATCACCGCCCCCGCCACCGTCCGCGACCTCTGGCTGCACAAGGACCTCGGCAGCTTCCACGAAAAATTCAGCGCATTTGTACCGAGTCACGGTGTGGTTCTGGTTCGAATCAAGAGTCAATAATTAGCCGGGCCCATAGGACGAGGAGGCTGCGGTAAAACGGCTTGCATATTTTATACGTTGGAATATAGTTCGCGCGGTTTTACCAAGTTCCGCAATTTTCGGTATCAGGGGGCGAGCATGCGTCTCACGCTTCGGCAGTTCTCGAATCTCTTCACCTTATTGCTGGCGGTTTGTGTTTTTGCTGCGCCGGGGGTCGCGCAGCGTCGACTTCAGCCGCAAAATGAGGATACTTTCCGATTTCGGTTTGTCGGTCCGAGCGTAGGGAACCGGGTTGCAGCCATCGCCGGTATACCAGGTGATCCGACGACGTACTACGCGGGCGCTGCTTCCGGGGGAGTCTGGAAGACGACTGATGGTGGAAATCGCTGGTTCCCTGTTTTCGACAAGGAGCCTGTACAGGCGATTGGAGCGCTAGCCGTCGCGGCGTCCGATCCGAGCGTGGTTTGGGCCGGCACGGGCGAAGCGTGGGCGATCCGCGATAGCGACGTGATGGGAAACGGGATTTACAAGTCTGCCGACGCAGGGAGAACTTGGACTCACTCTGGCCTGGACGAAACGGGGCGGATCGGCCGGATCATCGTGAACCCAACGAACCCCGACATCGTTTTCGTATGCGCCCTGGGGCGGTTGACCGGGCCGCAGCAGGAGCGCGGAGTCTACCGCACCACTGACGGCGGGCAGCACTGGGATCGCGTCCTGTTCGCCGATGAAAACACGGGATGCTCGGGCCTCACGATGGACGCGCACGATCCGCGCACTCTGGTTGCGGGCATGTGGCAGGCAGAATGCACAC
The DNA here is from genome assembly GCA_963744235.1 of uncultured Acidobacteriota bacterium. Lineage (GTDB taxonomy): Bacteria > Acidobacteriota > Terriglobia > Acidiferrales > UBA7541 > Palsa-295. The sequence goes on from CAVUSU010000004.1 coordinate 152,866, forward strand.
ATATGCCGAGCTGAGCGGCGGTCCCGGCAGCGGCGTCTACGTCACACATGACGGCGGCACGAAATGGACGCGCATCGAAGGGCACGGCATGCCGAAGCCGCCGGTGGGGAAGATTGATGTGGCGATCGCGCCGACGAACCGAGTCGCGTGTTCGCGCTGATTCAAACGAAGGATCAAGGCTCGCTATGGCGCTCCGACGATGGCGGCGAGAACTGGTCGGTAGTGAACTACGCTCGTGCCCTGATCGGACGCGCCGGCTACTACATTCGCATCGCGGTCTCGTCCGGCAACGACAACGAAGTGTACATCTCGAACAGCGACTTCCATGAATCGCTGGATGCAGGTGAGACGTTCCGTTCAGTGCCGTGGGGAGGGGACAATCACGATATTTGGGTTGACCCGCTCAACCCAGACCGGATTGTCGTGACGGACGATGGCGGACTGAACATCAGCACGGTTCACGGGCGCGGATTCAATCGCGTTTCGTTGCCGATCGGCCAGATGTATCACGTCGCTGTGGACAATCAGGTGCCGTACTACTTTTACTCGAACATGCAAGACGACGGAAACATGCGCGGGCCGAGCACTTCGTTCGGCGGATTCGGATTCGGGCGGTTCGCGGAAGTTGGGTGGGCCACGCGATGGGCGGCTGCGAGTCGGGGTTCACGCTGCCCGACGTGACGAATCCGGATATCGTTTGGGCCACGTGTTACGGTGACGAAGTGACGCGAAGGGACGCGAAAACCAAGCACGCGCGTTCCATCAGCCCCTGGCTTCACACTATCGATTCACCGCCTGACAAAACGAAATATCGCTGCCACTGGACGCCGCCGATGGCCATCGATCCGTTCGATCACAACACCGTCTACTACGGCTGCCAGGTAATCTTCAAAACGTCGAACGAAGGGCAGAGCTGGAGCGTGATCAGTCCCGATCTCTCGACAAATGATCCAACTCGCATCATTTCTTCAGGCGGATTGGTGGGCGACAACCTGGGGCAGTTTTACGGAGAAGTGGTTTTCGCGATTGCGCCGTCGCAGATTCAAAAGGGCCTTATCTGGGCGGGCACGAACGACGGGCAAGTGTGGAACACGAAAGATGGCGGCGACCACTGGACGAACGTGACGAAGAATATGCCGGGATTGCCCGCCTGGGGCACGGTGACCAGCATCGAGCCTTCGCATTTCGACGCCGGGACAGCGTATGTGAGCGTCGATTTGCACTTGATGGACAACCGCGATCCGTACATCTACAAGACCACGGACTCCGGCGCATCGTGGAAGCAAATCAGCGGCGGGCTGCCCAAGCATCCACTCGCGTACGTGCGCATCATCGCGGAAGACCCCAACTGCAAGGGCCTGCTCTTTGCGGGCACGGGGAACGGTCTCTACTACTCGCTCGACGACGGCGGCCACTGGACGGCGTTTGACGCTGGCCTGCCTCATACGGTGGTTTCCTGGGCCGTAGTGCAAAAGCAGTTCCACGATCTGGTTGTCTCCACCTATGGCCGCGGAATCTATATCCTGGACGACATCTCACCGCTGGAGCAGATGGCGACGAGCAACTCCGACGCGGCGGTCCGGTTGTTTGAGCCTCGCGCGAGCTACCGATTCACCCGCTTTGGCGGAGCACCCATTACGTATTCGCTGAAGGCGGTACCGAAGGACAAGAAAATCCAGATTGAAATCCTCGACCAGCAGGGCACGGTGATTCGCAAGCTAAGCGGGCCAGCGAAGGAAGGCTGGAACCGGGCAGAATGGGACATGCACTACGATCCGCCGCGATTGATCGCTCTTCGCACGGCGTCTGCGGACAACCCGCACATTTGGGAGGAGAGGCGGTTCCGCGAGCCGAGTCGCGCCCGGTGACTCACTGGGGAATCGAGGGGGCGCAGGTGGGTCCAGTGGCGGCGCCCGGCAAGTACACGGTGCGGCTCACCGCGGACGGCCAAACCTTCACGCAACCGCTCACCCTGGTGAAGGATCCGGGCACGCCTGCATCGGACGCCGATATCGAGGCGACGCTGAAGACTCAAACTCGAATCCGCGACGATATCAGCGCGGCCTCCGACATGGTGAACCGGATCGAATGGACGCGGAGGCAACTGAATGACGTCGAACAGATGCTGAAGTCTCAAGCCGATCCATCCGCGGACAAACAATCCGACGAGAAGAAGAAAGCTAACGCGGACCTCTGAAGTCGGTCCAGGATATGGGCAAGAAACTTCAAGACGTAGAGTTCAAGCTCGTGTCACCGTCGGAAGTCAACAGCGACGACAAGTATTACGTCGAGCCGTACCGCGTATACCTGAACCTGATCTGGCTGAATGCCGAGGTCGGCACGGGCGGGGGAGACGTTGCCGGGGGAGCCGATTTTGCTCCAACGGTTCGGCTTTGACGTTGCTCGATATGATTGAGAAGGACCTCACATCCGCCAAGTCAGATTACGCCAACCTGTTTGAGAAGAGCTCCCGGCGTTCAATCGCTCGCTCGCAGAGCACGGAATCACTCCCGCCGTTGCTGTGCAGCCAGCCGGTGGCGACGCCGGCGAGGTAGCTCCTGACTAATCCAGCCGCAATATTTCGGGCCGGAGGCGGCGGAATCATCGGCGTCTCCGGCTAGACTGAAGACCTCCGCGTACTGCCTTACCTTGACTCAATTCCGCGGCAGAATCAGGAAGAGCTCCCCTTAGGCGCGGCTTAACAGCCTGATAATGATGCGAAATGGCGCCAGGCTGCCGGGGCAAATCCTGCCGGGTCGCCGAGTGGGAGCAAGGCTGCGGCAAATCGGATGGATTTGAATAAAGGATGAAAGAGGCCTTGACACCGTATATCGTATGTTGTATACGGTCCGTCACAGCCTGAGGGCTGAGGGGTTTGCAGCGGCGGGTCGCCACTCTCGTGGTGACAGTTGGCCTTGGGGAAGGCGATTCCTCGTCCTCAACGAAATTCACCCAGAGAAGCTTGCGCGCGGCACTGTTTTTTGGAGGATGAGATGGCACACAGACTCTGTAAGCTATTTTCCTTCCTGCTAGTTGCTTGTTTCCTAGTTCCAGGATTCGCCAAAGGCCAAGCGCGCACCACAGGCCAACTGTCCGGGACCGTAGTCGATGCGTCCGGCGCCAGCGTACCCGGCGCAACCCTGACGCTGAGCCGGGCTGCTATAGGTTTCAGTCAGACCGTGACTGCCAACGAGTCGGGCGTGTACGTCTTCCCGACGTGCAGCCTGGGACGTACGAGTTGAGCGCGAGTGCGAAAGGGTTCGCGCCCAAGCAGTATAACGACGTGGTAGTTAGTGCGGCGCGGAGCACGGACCAGAAAGTAGAGCTGAGCGTGGGTTCCGCGACCCAGACGGTGGAGGTCTCCGCGGCCAACGAAGTCTTGGAGACGACGAGTAACACGCTCGCCACCACGGTAAGCGGAGACTCTATTCAAGATCTTCCCCTTGGTGGACGCGACGCGCTACCGTTTGCCGAGTTGGTTCCGGGAGCGCAGAGCGGCGGTGACGAACGGTTCACGACGTACAACGCGATGCCCAACGGAGCGATCAATATCTCCGTCGATGGAATGAACAACAACTTCCAGCGCTACCGCACCTCGACCACTGGGTTCTTCACCGCCGCACCAGTCCGGATCGGCGCCGTGGACGAAGTGACTGTCTCCACAGATGATCTGACGGCGGACGCTGGCTCCGAAGGAGCTGTGACCCTGCGTTTCGTGACGAAGCGCGGCACCAATCAGTTCCATGGGAGCGCGCTTTGGCAGCATCAGAACAGCTTTTTGAACGCGAATACTTTCACGAATGACGCAGCCGGCATCAAGAAGCCACCGTTTCACATTAACGACTACGCCGGGAATATCGGCGGCCCCATCTGGAAGAATAAAGTCTTTTTCTTCTTCAACTATGAGGAGGAAGATCTGCCCGGGGACTATATTGCTTCGCAAAGCGTCCTGACGGCAGCTGCCCAGCAAGGCAACTACACATATACGGGAACTGACGGGAATGTACACACGGTGAATGTTCTGAATGTGGCAGCAGCGAACGGCTTTCCGAGCATGGTGAATCCTCTGATTGCAAGTCAATTGACTGCGATCAACGGGTTTCTCGGCAATGGCAAGCTTCTTGCGCCGACAACGCTTCCGTTCCAGCAGCAGCTAACCTGGTTCCAATCGACCGACAATTTGAATCGCTACCCAACGCTACGACTCGATTATCAAATCACGCCAACGGTCGCGTGGCACGGTTCAATGGACGTCTACTGGCGGACGTACACGCCGGCTCCTCCGTATCCGGGCGATAAAAACACTGACAATGCTTTTCAGTCGACGTATGCGGTCACGTCGACGGGAGTGGACTGGACTATTACGCCGCACCTAGTGAATCAATTCAATTTTGGACTTCTCAACACTCAAGAAGAGTTCAACGCGGGCAACTCATTCAACCCATTCACTGCTGAAGGGAACGTAATTATCAACGCGCCGAGCTTCTTTAATGGCGCGCAAGTTCTCGCGACTACTATCCCGAGCTACATGCTGCCCGAGCCCAGGAACAATCCTGTGTGGGATTGGACCGACAATATGACCTGGACGCGTGGCAACCACACTTTCACCTTCGGCGGCGATTTCCGTTACTCGAACTCACACGATACTGCGATAGCCGATCCTCCGTTCTTCAACTTGGGCATCAACGCCAGCGATCCGGCGATTGCCATGTTCAACACTACAAATTTCCCGTTCCTCGACACTAGCTCGGGCGCTCAACAGGATGTGAACGCCGAAAATCTGTATGCCACGCTGGTCGGCCGAGTAAACAACATCTCCGGTACGAACTTCGTTGATTCAACTACCCACCAGTACAAGATTTTGGGCCTCGCTCTCAATGCGGAAGCGCAGGCTGTAGGTGGTCTTTACTTCCAGGATGCCTGGAAGGCGACGCCACATTTGTCCTTCAATTATGGGTTTCGTTGGCAGTTCACTGGAGCGATCACAAATACGGATAACCTCTATACCAGCCCGACTTACGCGGATCTTCTGGGGCCTTCCAGTGCGGAGTTCCAGCCTGGGCAGTTGACCGGCATCGGGAATCCGCAAATCTACCTGCGGCCCCACCCGTATCGGAACGACTTTGTCGAACCGGCTCCGAATTTTGGCTTCGCCTGGAATCCGGACATAGAAGATGGTTTCCTGGGCAAACTATTTGGGGGTAGCAGCACAGTCATTCGTGGTGGCGCAGCGATCAGCCATTACGACGAGGGGTGGACGACGTTCGAACAGGCTGGCTTCTACGCGAATCCGGGATCATCGCAGAGTGTGTTCCTGAATACCGCGGGATCATTGAGTCTCGGCGATCCGACTCCCAATCTGCCGGGTTTTCCGGCAAGCTTTACGTTCCCTCAGCCGGAGTCAGGTTTTACATTCACGAACCAGAGTTTTGGAACAGTGGACCCGAACATTCGCGCGCCCTACATCGAGAACTGGAACGTCGGCATCCAGCGGAAGCTGCCAGGCAACACCGTTCTCGAGGTCAACTACGTAGGCAACCACTCAGTGCACATGTGGACGACTTACGATCTGAACGAAGTAAACATTTTTGAAAACGGGTTTCTGAACGAATTCAAGAACGCGCAGACAGATTACGCGATCAACGGCGGCACGACGTTTGCCGACAATACTGGAAAGCCAGGCCTCGTTGCGCTTCCGATTTTGGATCAAGCGTTTGGCGGCGCGGGCAGCGCACCATTTACGAACACGACCTTTCTCAGCTTCGTCAAGTCCGGTCAGGCAGGAGCTCTCGCGAATCAGCTTATAATTAGTCCCAACTCTAGCTTCTTCTGTAACTTAGTGGGAAACACGTTTTCACCCTGTTCGGCGCAGCACCCAAGCGCTCCCTCGCCGGTGGTGTACCCCATCAACATGTTCCAAATAAATCCCTACGCCTCCGGAGAGCCGCTCATGTTTCTGTCCGACCCCGGAAGCGAATCGTACAACGGTCTTCAGATCAACGTGAAACATCCGGTCGGGCACGGATTAAACCTGATGGTTAATTATGCGTTCAGCCATTCCTTCACGAACCGGACCATCGGCGACTACTTCACGGCAGACCAGGCAGTGATGAATTTCCCAACGCTGCGCGATCCGCAATTGAACAGGTCCCCCTCTCCCTACGATATGCGGCATATCTTCCGAACTTACTTTACTTATGATTTGCCGTTCGGGGCGGGGAAGGAGTTCTCGTCGGGAAACTCAATTCTCAACAAGGTGATCGGAGGCTGGACCGCTTCAAGCATCGTGGTGTGGCAGACCGGGCGTAACTTCCGATTGCTGGGTGGGACGAACACCTACAACTATTTCGACCAGCCGCCAGGAAGCGCGAGTTCTCCACTTCCCGATGCGAGCGATTCGGGAGTGGTTTTGAATGGAGTCACGACGAGACAGCTACAGGGCATGGTCGGCGCTCACCTGAACATCGTCGGCGGAACGCTCAATACCTCGACGCCTGTTGTACTTTTGCCTCAGTCAGTCGTTACCAGCGGGCAGCTTGCTCCCGAAACTACACCGGGCGTGCTCGGCAGCTTGGTCTATTTCCACGGCCCAACGTTTATCAATACCGACTTTTCGTTGATAAAGTCCATTCCCATCTGGGAGCGTGTCCGGCTGAATTTCTACACGGAGTTCCTGAACATCTTCAATCACCCGAACTGGAACATTAATGACGGGTTTTCGTTCAGTACGAACAACCCCGCTCAGTACGCCAACGCGTCGCTCACACCGACTGCTCCGGCGGCGCTTGCCAATGAATCGAATGGTGCGGGTGGCTCTCGCGACATTCAATTCCGGCTGGAGTTGAAGTTCTAGCCGATGGGCACCCAACTTCAGACGGAGACAAGGGCGACCAGAAACGACAACTCGAAGCTTGGGAGTGCTGTGGCGGAGTTATGGCTTCGGTGGTGACTCCCGACTGCGGAGAGGTTAGGTTCAGGCTCTAAACGGTCAGCAGTTCGCCACGGAAGCTTGCGGCGGACATTTCACGGGCAGGGTTTAGCTCGCCGCGGCGGGTGGGCAAGCGGACGCTGAGACCCGTTGGAGGATCAGATGGCGCACAGACTGGGTCGGTTGTTCGCGTTCCTGCTGGTCGCTTCCTTGTTCTTGGTTCCAACCGTTGCGCTCGGCCAGGCCCGCACCGAGGGCCAGCTTTCCGGGACGGTCGCCGACCCTCCGGCGCGACGGTACCGGACGCGAGCCTGACGCTGAGTCAGGCGGCAACTGGGTTCAGCTTGACGGTGACGTCGAACGCGTCGGGCGCGTATGTGTTTCCCAACGTGCCGCCCGGGACGTACAAGCTAACCGTGAACGCGAAGGGGTTCACTCCGGCTGTGTATGACGAAGTGGTGGTCTATACGGGGCGGACGACTGACCTGAGCGTGGGCGTCAAGGTGGGCACGTCGGCGCAGACGGTGGAAGTGTCGGCGGCGAGTGAAGTTCTGGAGACGAGCACAAATACGCTTGCCACCACAGTCAGCACTGACTCGATTCAGGACCTTCCCCTCGGTGGGCGCGATGTGCTGCCGTTTGCGCAACTCGTTTCCGGAGCACAGGTGGGCGGCGACCTGCGTTTTACCACTTACAATTCCATGCCAAATGGCGCGATCAACATCAGCGTGGACGGAACGAACAACAATTTCCAGCGGTTCCGGACGTCGACGACCGGTTTTTTTGAGGCGGCAGCGCTGCGGTTGGGCGCGATCGATGAGGTCACAGTGTCGACTAGTGACCTGACTGCTGACTCTGGTGGCGAAGGCGGCGTGACGCTGAAGTTTACGATTAAACGGGGAACGAACCAGTTCCATGGCAGCGGGTTCTGGGAAGCGTACAACAGCGCGTTCAATGCCAACAGCTATCAGAACGATACGTACCTCTACACCGCGCACCTGCTTTGCCCAAAGGGATTCACAAATGGAATCTGCAACAACGCACAGACTGATCCGCTGTCCGATTCAGCTGCGGCCACGGGGGATTTAGCAGCGGGAAGGAAGCAGCCCAACCATACGAACGATTTCGGCGGGAACATCGGCGGGCCGATTCTCAAGAATAAGCTGTTTTTCTTCGTCAATTTCGAGTTTGAGAATCAGCCCGGAAGCGCGAATTTCACCGAAGGCGTGTTCACGACCGCGGCGCAGGCCGGGAACTTCACATACACGCGTGCAGACAACGGACTGCCGCAGACGGTGAATCTCTACAATGTGCGACACACGGCGCTGGGTGTCCGTTCATGCCCAACGCGGAACGTCCAGACCTTGCTCGGTGCGATCAATACCTTGCCGCGGGAGGAAAGCTCGCGCCGAATACGACAGACGCATACCTGAGCGAGTTTGCAGCAAACGATGAACTTTACGGCGGCACAAAATACGAAGCAAAGGTGGCCCACCTCGCGTATCGACTATCTGATTACGCCGAAGATTTCGTGGCACACCTCTTACGACCTGTACTGGCGCACATATCCGAGAACTCCGGTCTACCCCGGGAGATCCCGTACAGGAAGGTGGGTTTCCAGTCTTCGTATTCGACCTTCTCGACGGGCGTAGATTGGACGATTAATTCCCACCTGGTGAATCAGGCGAACTTCGGGATTTTGAACACGCAGGAGAGGGCGCAGCCGGGCAGTTCGTTCAATGCCTTTCAGGGCATCAATTTTCTCCCGGTAGCTTCCAACTTCGCCGTGAACAACCTTTCGACCTTTACGCCGCCTTTCCCTGATAACGCCAGCATTCTTCCCGAACCTCGAAACAATCCCGTGTGGGACGCCGGGGACAATTTGACGTGGACGCACGGAAATCACACGTTTACTTTTGGAGGTCACTACCGCTTATTCTAATCAGCATGACGTGAACACTCAGCCACCAGTTGCAGAAAACCTCGGTATTTCCAGTAACGACCCCGCTGCGGCCATGTTCAATACCACTCCAAAGCCCGGATGTACGATGGATACTCAAGGATGTTTCCCCGGGGGCCTCTCTACCTGGAATAACAACGAAGCTGTGATTGACGCCGAAACCTTGTATTCGACTCTAACTGGCCGCGTATCTTCGATCTTTGGATTCGTTCCGCTGGATACCACCAGTAAAACGTACAAGTCGGCGGGAATCACCAGCATCAAGGAAAAGCAGCAGGTCGGTGGCGTTTATTTCCAGGACTCGTGGAAGGTGACTCCTCATCTATCTTTGAACTACGGCTTCCGGTGGCAGTTTTCAGGGACGCTTGTGAACACCGACAACTACTTTACCAGTCCTACCATTCAGGACTTGTACGGTCCGTCCACCGCGCTGTTTCAGCCGGGCGATTCTGAACGGAGACCTCAATCCTCAATTGCAGCTCCGGCCCCAGTCCTATAACGGTGACTTCAAGCAGCCTGCGCCGAACCTCGGCTTTGCCTGGAATCCGGATTTCTCGGACGGGTTTCTGGGCAAGTTAGCAGGAGGAAGCAATCTCGTGATCCGCGGCGGCATAGCGGTGAACCACTACGACGAAGGATGGATTCCGTGGGAGAACGTCGCCACCGGCTCAATTTCTAATCAAACCGTCTCGTTGAATCCGGGGCAATGGGTTCCCGGGGTCGATTGCCTTCGACCCAACCGGCGCCTCGCTGCCGGCACTAAACTCGGTTCCAGCGAGCTTCTCATTGCCGATGCCGGAAGCAGCTTTAACCTTTACTCGGGACGGCTTTTTCAGCACGGTTGACCCCAAGATCCGAACTCCCTATATCGAGAACTGGACATTCGGATTCGAGAGGAAAATTCGCGGGGAACTGGGCTCTCGATGTGAACTACGTGGGCAACCACTCGGTCCACATGTGGGAAGCGTACGACATCAACGAAGTGAACATTTTCCAAAACGTCAGTGGATTCGATTCCTTCCTTCAGGACTTTCAAAACGCTCAGTTGAATCTCGCTGCCAGTGGCGGTACAACTTTTGCAGGGGCAAATCCGACGCCAATTCTCACTCAGGCCTTTGGCGGCCCCGGCGCTCCGCAGTTCACGGATCCGAATTTCCGCTAGCTCGTTTCCACGGGGCAGGCGGGAACTTTGGCTGGCGTCATCACAGGCGGGACGGCGCTGAACAACGCCATACCGGCTAATCCGGGTTTCTTCTGCAACCTAGTAGTGGAACGCGTTTCTCACCCTGCGTGACACAGGGTTACTTGAATAGCTAGGGCGCCTGCCCCACCTTTGCAGCGTATCCCATCAATTTCTTCCAGCTCAATCCGTATTCCAGCGGCCAGGCCCTTACACTCCTCTCGGATCCTGGCAGTGAGCATTACAGCGGCTTGCAGGTTCAAGTGAAGCATCCTTTCGGCCACGGGTTGAATTTCATGGCGAACTACGCCTACAGCCATTCGATGACCAACCGTTACCTGGGCGACTATTTCCAGGCTGATGGCGCGCTCGTGGATTACACGACGCTTCGGAATCCTAAGCTCAATGCGGTGCCTTCGCCCTATGACCTTCGGCACGTGTTCAAGACCTACTTCTACTATGACTTGCCGTTCGGAGCTGGGAAGATGTTCAGTTCGGGAAACTGCGATCGTCAACAAAGTCATCGGAGGATGGACGATTGGGAGCGTTATTTCGGCGCAGGTTGGACGGAATTTCAAACTGTCCGGCGGCCAGAACACGTACAATTACTGGGATGGGCCCACCCCAGCCATGCCAACGGCACTCCTGCCGGGATCCTCAACTACGTCCCGGATGAAAACGACTCAGGGGTGATGCTGAACGGGATCACGCGTATCGCAATTGCAGAGCAAGGTTGGGGTTTACCAGTCCGACGACATGGACAACGCGTCACTTGCCGGTGCCGTCTATGCCTGCCGTGATATGCCGCAGAACCTATTCGGAACCGGAGGCGCAGTCCAGCCGGCATCTACGCCAGGCGTGCTCGGCCAACTCCATTTTCCTGCGGGGGCCGAAACTGTTTGACGTGGACATATCGGTCATCAAGAGCATCGGGATATGGGAGCGCGTGAAGTTCAACATCTACGCCGAGTTCCTGAACGCGTTCAACCATCCGAACTTCAATTTCATCGATGGCTATTCTTTCGGAACAAACAACCCGGCGCAGTACTTGCCCGTAAACAGCGGTCCGTATGCCCGGGAACCGTAGGGCAAAACGGCAACCGTCAAATTCAGTTCCGGTTGCAGATGAAGTTCTAGAATTGACGAAGCATAACGAACTTCTGACAGCGACAGAGGACAGCCAAACGACCACCCACCACCCCAACCCCAGGGGAGAGCATTCTAGCTCTCCCCTTTTCTTCTTCTGGATAACGCCGCACTACGCGGTGTGCATTCTCAAGATGTCGTTGTTACTCAGCGTGCGATAACGGAGAGAGGTGAATGAGCATGGCGCGAATTCCTCGTAAGTGCTGCGTCGCAATCGCATTTCTGTTTTTCGCGGCTCTGCCAGCAACAGCGCAAGGCACGCTTGAGGATTACCAGCGCGCGCAGAAGTTCCTTCCCGGGAACGCGCGTCACCTTTTCACCAGCGGCGATTTGACGCCGCACTGGATCGAGAAGACCGACCGCTTCTGGTATCGCAGCACGGGGCCGAAAGGTTCTGAATTCATTCTGGTCGATGCCGAGCAGAACACGAGTAATCCGGCGTTCGATCACGCGCGGCTCGCGGAGGCGCTGTCGCACGCCACAAAGCAATCGTATGACGCCGGCAAGCTTCCATTCGACACTTTCGATTTTACCGACAAGGAAAAGGCGATTCGCTTCGAAATCGACACTGCGCAGTGGACCTGCAATCTCGAAAGCTACGAGTGCAAACGAGACGAGCAGGGTGGCGCGAACGAGCAATATGAATCGCGTTCGCCGGATCGCCGCTGGGCGGCATACGTGGAGAAACACAACCTGCTTCTTCGCGACACGACCACGGGCACGATCGTTCAGTTGACGCGCGACGGCGAGCCGGGGTGGGACTATGCGACACCGATTCCGTCGCTGCGGCCGATGCTGACGCAAGGCACGTCGGACGTGAAGGAGCGGCCCGCTGTTTTCTGGTCGCCAGATTCATCGAAGCTGATCACGTATCGCATCGACTCGCGTAGCGCAGGCCATTTCATGAGCGTGCAATTCGTTCCTCCAAACCAACTGAGGCCGAAGTCATTCGATGTCGTTTATCCGCTACCCGGCGAGGTGCTGCCGAAGGCGGAGCCGATTGTGTTCGACGTGCGATCGCTGAAGCGCATCGATGTGAAAACGCCGGCACTCGACATCGCGTTCCAGGGTGGTCCATCCTTCGAGTGGTTCCCGGACAATAAGCGCTTCCACTATGAGACGGAAGACCGCGGATGGAAGAAAGTGGAGTTGCGCGAAGTGGACGCCGAAACTGGCGAACAGAAGACTCTGCTCAAGGAAGAGTCCGAAAAGTATGTTGACCCGGGCGAGACCTGGTTCCGCTTCCTCAACAACGACTCTGAAATCATTCAGTCGTCGGAGCGAGATGGCTGGAATCACCTCTACCTTTACAGCGCGAAGACCGGGGCGCTCGAAAAGCAACTGACGAAGGGCGAGTGGGTCGTCCGCCAAGTCGTCTCCGTAGACGACAAGAATCACCGCGTGTACTTCCTCGCGTGCGGTCGGGAGAAGGCCGAAGACCCTTACTTGACGCATCTCTATTCCGTTGGGCTTGATGGAAGTGGGCTTCAGCTTCTCACTCCCGACCGCGCGAATCACACGGCCAGCGTTTCGCCTGATAGCGCGTATTTCGTCGATAGCTACTCGCGCGTCGATCAGCCGGGCGGGTCGGTTCTGCGCCGAACCAAAGACGCCTCGAAGGTGCGCGACCTTCAGCAGGCCGACGTTACGGAACTCATGAAAACCGGATGGAAATCCCCGGAGCCGTTTCAGGGCAAGGCCGGCGACGGGACCACCGATCTATATGGTCTGATCTGGCGACCGTCGAACTTCGATTCATCGAAAAAGTATCCAATTATCGAGCAGGTTTATACAGGCCCGCAGGGATTCTTCGTGCCAAAAACGTTCGCGGCCGCGATGCGCCTCCAATCCATGGCTGAGGTGGGTTTCATTGTCGTGATGGTGGATGGGCGGGGCACCACGGGCCGTTCGCGCGCGTTTCACGAATTCTCCTACCACAATCTCGGCGGGTCCTTTGCGGATCACGTGGAAGTGATCAAACAGATGGCCGCGAAGTATCCGTTCATGGACATCACGCGCGTGGGAATCTATGGAACTTCGGCCGGGGGCTACGGCTCGACTCACGCGATTCTAACGTTTCCCGACTTTTACAAGGTGTGCATCTCGATTTCCGGCGACCACGACCCGCGGCTCGACAAGGCGTGGTGGAATGAAGTCTATCAGGGCTATCCCGTGGGTTCAGACTACGAAGAGCAATCGAACGTGACGCTTGCCAGCCACCTTCAGGGGCATCTGCTGCTGGAGCACGGCGACGTGGACGACAACGTGCATCCCGTCGAGACGATGCGGCTTGCCGACGCGCTGATGAGCGCCAATAAGAGTTTCGACATGCTGATCGTTCCGAACATGTATCACGGGGAAAGTGGCGTCCACGCGACATATCTGGCGCGGCGGCGCTGGGACTATTTCGTGCAATACCTGCTCGGCGTGACGCCGCCCACTAACTTTGAGTTGAAGGATGAACCGCTGCCGGCGTTTCGTCCTCGTTAAGTGGAAGAAAGGGTGCCAAGAATGAAGCGAAAGACTACCGCAGAGGCCCGCCAACCTGGCGGCGGGCAGGCCCGCTCAACCAGATGGCGGCCAGGCGCAGAGGCCGCTGAGAAAACCACGGAGCGCGTTCTTGATCGCCGACGCCGAAGCCTCTTGCTCACAACGTTGGTCGGTGTCGTTCTTGCCGGGGTCATGTTGAGTGCGCAGGCGCAGGACCAGAATCTACCGCCGGCGCCACAGAGACTGGTTACCACGGTGACGCCCAAACCTGGCTTTTTCACGGAACCGTCAATTGCTGTGAATCCGCTCAATCCGCAGCAAGTGGTGGCCGCGTTTCAGGACAATGCGCACATCGCGTACTCGATCGATGCAGGCCGAACGTGGAAACTCGCCACAGGCATCGAACCCCCCGACTATCGCGTTTCAGGCGACGTCTCCGTAACGTACGACGATCAGGGGCACGCAATTATTTGCTACATGGCATTCAACCGGCTGGGGACATACAGCTACTGGGGGCACGATTCATCGAAGAATGGGCTTCACATCCGGCGTTCGATGGATGGCGGGCAAACGTGGGAGGCCGATCATATTCCCGTCATCGTTCAGCCGGAGAACCCTACTTCTCCGTGGGAGGACAAGCCCTACATCGTTGCCGATCAAAGCAAAGGACCGTTTCACGGCAATCTCTATATCGGCTGGACGCGCTGGACGCTGACGGACTCGGAAATGATGTTCGTTCGCTCGACGGACGACGGCAAAACCTGGTCGAAGCCGATCGAAATCGACAACGCGCCTGGTCTGCCGCGCGATGACAACGGCGCGCTCGAGGGTTTCGACGGCGCTGTCGGACCGGATAGCACGCTTTACGCTGTCTGGGCGGATGGTAATTACATTTATCTTACGACGTCCGGCGACGGCGGCCGCACGTTCTCTCGTGAGCGCAACGTCATCAAGACGGCGCCCATTGCGTTTTCGGTGCAAGCTGTCGCGCGAGCCAACGGGTTCCCGCAGATCAGCATCGACCCGCGCGGAGGCGGCCAGGGCGGCCGGCTTTATGTCACGTGGAGCGACTACCGCAACGGTGACATCGACGTCTTTTGCTCGACTTCGGCTGATCACGGAAAGACGTGGAGTCCGGCGGTGCGAGTGAATTCGGATTCGCTTCACAACGGCGACGATCAGTTCTTCCAGTGGTCCGCAGTAGATCCTTCGGATGGCTCGGCGTACGTGGTCTTCTACGATCGGCGCGGCGATCCCCAGAATCGGAAACAAATTGTCGTGCTCGCGCGGTCCACGGACGGCGGGCGTACGTTCCAGAATTACGCATGGACGGACGACGCGTTCGACGCCAAGGGCGTTTTCATGGGCGACTACACGGGTATCACCGCGTTGAATGGGCGCGTCTATGGAGTGTGGACGGAGAAGCCACAGGACGCGCCGGGGCGGGACACGGTGGTTCGCGTGGGAGTAGCAGATTTTGGATTGAAGACAGCCGGCGTTTCGTCATCGGTAAGTTCGACAACCAACTAGAGAATGAAAAGAAGAATGGTCCGCTATTTCTGGCGGCTTGGAGTGTTTGACTGCGATTCTTCGCGGCGCTGCTCGAGCGATTCTTTGAGCGTGCGGCCGGCAGTGTGAATGTGCTGCTTGAGCAGCTCGCAGGCGGCCGCGGAGTCTCGCTTGCGGCAAAGTTCCAAGAGCATTCGATGTTCTTTCTTCGCGCGCTCGAACGCCCGCGTGAGGTAGAGCTGAAGGCGGGTGTAGCGGTCGCCGTTATTGTTGATCTGCCGGATAATCGACATGAAGTGAGGGCGATTCGCGCGTGAATAAAGCGTGGAGTGGAATTGGGAATTCAGGCGCCCCCACGAGCCGACGTCGCCTTCCTTCCAGAGAGCTTTCTCATACGTTTCCAGGATTGCTTCAGCTTGCTTGAAATCCGATTCCGTGAGGTGCGGAATCGAAAGCCTCAGCACCTCGGATTCGAGCACCGCGCGCATTTCGAAGAGCTCTTCAATCTCTTCGGAGGAAAGGGAAGAAACCACGGCGCCGCGATGCGCGACAATCTTGATTAGGCCCTCAGCTTCCAACTGGCGGAGCGCTTCGCGGACCGGAATTCGGCTCACCTGCAAGTCCGCCGCAATCGCGTCCTGGCGCAATTGCTCGCCCTCCTGAATCTCGCCGCGAATGATCATCTCGCGGAGCCGGTCGGCGACGGCTGAAGTGAGAGACGTACGAGGAATCCCGTTGGCGCTGGAGGCGCGGTTCGTAGCCAGTGATTTGTGTTCGGAAGTCACGATCGTCGAGCGAGGGCACGGGTGCGGGGCCAGCCCTCTTGTCTGCCCACTGTGAAAATAACATATCTGACAACGTTCATCATTAAGTTTTCGGGACGAAGCGACCCAAGTCAGTTGTCACTGTGAATTTCCCCAGATGTCGCCGACCGTGAACCCGGTTTGAAAGGGGTCGTCAGCGTCCACGACGTACTGGCCGAATCCCGTGATCCATGCGCGGCCGGTGATCGTGGGGATTACGGCCGCGCGGGCGCCCAGGCGGGTCTCGGCGATGAGGCGCCCGGTGAAAGTGGTTCCGAGAATTCCCTCGTGCACGAAATCCTGCCGCAAGGGGAGAGCGCCTTTGGCGTGGAGCGCCGCCATTTTGGCGGAGGTGCCAGTGCCGCAGGGCGAGCGGTCGAGAGCGCCGGTCCACGAGGAGGGGCGGTTCCAATCGAGCTTGCCGGTGGATACGATCACCGTGTTTCTGCGGTCGACTCCCCGATTCGTGGAGGGAGCGGAAAGCTGCGCGATTGTGACTCCTGATATCGACGGATTTTCGGGATGAGAAACGGGCAGCTGTTCCTGCGCGGCGGCCTTGATCATCTCGCCCACGCGCACAATGTCGCGTGCTTCGTCGGGCGTGAGGTGCAATCCGAGTGGCTCAGCGTCCGCAATCACGTAGAACATTCCGCCGTACGCGACATCCACTTTAACCGTGCCAAGTTGAGGCACCTCGATTGGCGCGTCGAGGTGCGCTGCAAACGACGGCACATTTTGGAATGTGACGCGAACGACCTTTCCGTTGTCGATCTCGGCCTCGGCTTCCACGAGGCCGGCCGGGGTATCGAGTTTCACTTTCATGAGGCGGCCGCGAATCGGGATCATGCCGGTCTCGAGGAGAACGGTGACGACGCAGATCGTATTGGTCCCGGACATGGGAGGGTATTCCACTTGTTCCATGATGACGAATCCGGCGTCAGCGTCGGGATGGGTGGGAGGCAGAATGAGATTGCAGTTTGAAGCCGGGTAGCCGCGGGGTTCGCGCAACATCAGTTTGCGCAGATCGTCGGCGTGAGTTTCGAGATACACCTTCTTCTCGAACATGGTCTTGCCAGGCACGTCGAGCACGCCGCCGATGATCACGCGGCCGGGCTCGCCGCAAGCGTGAGCGTCAACGGCTGAAATCATGCGAGCGAATTGCAATGAACCTCCTCGGATTTGGTTCGATTCCGCGAGCGATCATAACATTTGGGCTCGCAACTGGTGGCGAAGATAGAGTGAAGGGAACGTGTCGTTTTTGTTGCGGTTAGATTTTGCTTTGTGCTTTCGTGTGAGTAGCTTGCGGCGATTCTTGAATCGGGTGTTGTTGCGATTAGCCACCGCGGCGGCGAGGGCCTTTTCTTCGCCGCCGTTACTGAGATTTGGCTCGCCAAGAGCAGGTGGCTACAACCGCCCTGTGCTGGAGGCAAGGAGGCACAAGCGACTTGGGAGGTCTCAGGCATTTGCGGGTCCGATGGTGTCGGCGTCGGGAAGAGCTACTGCAACTGCGGCTGGGAACGCGGGGCCGGTGAGGATGCGGAGGGTTCGGGGAGCTTCGAGCCAGTTGCCTTCATGATCCAGGTGGGCGTAGACCCGAACGGCCCGGGTGACAGGATCGAAGTCAGAGGGAGGACAATCGTCGACGGTTTCGAGGAAGCTTTCGAGGACACGCGCGATATGACTTCTGCGCGCCTGAAAGAGGCCGGTGGCGTGGGCGTGGCGGTAGATGGCGGTACGGTCCGGAAGGTCGTAGTCTTTGGCGATTTTCTGGGGGCTGCGCCAGCGGATGAACTCGCCTTCGATGGCGTCGCGATCGGGATGGGAGCAAATGGAACAGCGGCGCGAGTGCCGGGAGAAATCGGGGACGTGGGACGGTTCGGGGGACGGTTCCGAGGGTGCGACCAAGGCGAGGGGAGCCGGTGGGTGGCTGGCCGCGTTCTGGGCGGTGGATTCGGCGTTGGTGGATTCGACCTCGACTGTGAATTTGACCCTTCGGGGGCGAGGCTGGCATGTGACTGGTCGGGTGCGGCGGGGGTAGGGGACGGGGCGCGGCTGGCAGCGAGTTCGGCCTGGCGCGAGGCGCGTAGGGCATCTTTGGCGGCCTCTTCTGCGGCGACCATGGCCTCGTATTCATCGTGGTACATCATTTCCTGCTGGCCGGGAGCGACTTGCACGAGGTGCATGGGAAAGCTTCTGACTCGGCGGGTGCGATGAGGTGCTCCGGGCACGGGTTCGATTTTGATGAAATCTCTATAGTCCATTTTTTTTGTTCCTTTTTACGTCGTACGGCCTCCTTCTCGATTTGGTGCGTGCACACCCCGGCTGATGGCGCCGGGAGGCGCGCACAATTCGATTATTAAGGGTAATTGGAAGTTTCAATTATATCATAGGTAATGAAGGAAAGCAAGAGTTATTTGCGTTAAAGCGGGGCGTGGCGTGCGAGGTTCTAGTAGTAATAGAGACGACAGGCTTCGGGTTTCGGTAGTGTCTCAGTTTTCAAAAAATGGGTTAACCGTTTTGATGGCTTGAAATTACGTCGAGTGCTTTTGATAAGATGTTCCTCACCCCGTTCCTGTCTGGTTTATCGCTCCAGAATGTTACGCTCGGAGCGTCGTCGGTACTCAGCACAGGCTTCCCCAAGCTCAAGGAGGAGTTTGGTGACGGTGTTGACGGAAAGATATTTGAGATTTGAAAATTGAGTCAAAGGCAAGAGCTTTTACCGCCGAGACGCAGAGAACGCAGAGAAAGGCTTAAAGACGGAAAAAGCGAAACACAGAGGGCACTGAGAACGGCCTGAGGACACAGAGAGAAAAGCGGATCCCTTTCCGCAGAATCGTCCGGGACGCAAACGATGCGCACCCGGGCAAAAACCGCCCTTCGGCAGGCTCAGGACAGGCCGGGATTCCCTTCGGCTGCGCTCCCTTCGACTTCGCTCAGGGCAGGCAGGGCAGGCGGGATGACAAGGTGACGAGGAACGGCGCGTGGAGTGGGGGTAACAGAGCCAGATGGCTTGGTCGTCAGTCTTTGATTGGTTGGGGGGTTAGCTGGGGCGGGCGGAGCGGGCGAGCAGGAAATAGATCGGAACGCCGAGGATGACAATGGCCAGTCCTGGCCAGGTGGTGGCAGGGCGGTAAGTGAACAGCATCACCAGAATGGCAGTGGCGCCGACAATATAAAGGGCAGGCAACACGGGATAACCAATCGCTCGATAGGGCCGCTCCGCGTCAGGCTTCTTGATGCGCAAGCGGAAGATTCCCGCGATGGTGAGAATGTAGAAGATCAGCGCGGCGGAGATGATGTACTCGAGGAGGTTGCTGTACAGATTGCCGTATGTATTCGTCGAAGTGTCGTAGGTCCGCGGCAAAACGAGAAACGCCGCCCACAAGCCCTGGATCAAGAGCGACACGGCCGGAACGCGCGCTTTGTTGAGTTGGCCCACCGCGCGAAAGAATAATCCGTCGCGCGACATTGCGTAGTAAGTGCGCGCGCCCGCGAGAGTGAGCGCGTTCACGCACCCTACCGTCGAGACCATGATGGCCGCGGCCATCATCCCAGCGCCCAGCGTGGGGAAGATGGTTTGCAGCACAGCCGTGGCGACGCGGTCGGAGGGCGCGTGTTGGATTGCCGAAAGAGGAAGCGTGACGAGATACGCGACGTTTGCGAGCAAGTACAGCACGATCACGATGGTGGTGCCGATCCCGAGGGACAACGGAAGAGTGCGCCGGGGATCCTTCACCTCGGCTGCCGTGAACGTAATGTCGTGCCAGGAATCGGCGGAAAACAGCGAACCGGTCTGGGCGACGCAAATCGCGACGAACAGGCCGAAAGCAGTGGTGGCGTCAAGTCCGATGGCCAAAGGGCTGACGCCGCGCGCAACCCAGGCATGGCTGAAATTGTCGCGAACGGCCGCCGCGTTCCAGCCGAGCGTGAGCCCAAGAACGATGAGGGCGAGCAGCGCCGCGGTCTTCGCCACCGTGAAGACGTTCTGAACGATTTTCCCGTACTCCAAGCCGCGGCTGTTCGTCCACGTTAAGATCGCTATCACGACGATCGCCACCAGTTGAGCGGTTGAGAGCGAAAATGCATAGCCGGTAGAAACGTGAATCGGTCCAATCAGGTAGTGATCCTCGGAGATCCAGGGAATGAGAACACCGGAATACCGCGCAAACGCGATCGAAACCGCCGCGATGGTCCCCGTCTGAATCACCGTGCAAAGAGTCCAGCCGTACAGGAATCCCCAGAGCGGGGAAAAGGCCTCGCGCAAGTAAATGTACATTCCGCCAGCGCGAGGCATCATGGCCGCCAGTTCGCCGTAGGAGAGTGCTCCCGTGATGGTGAGCGCGCCGGCGAAGCCCCACGCGACGAGCAACCATCCCGCGCTGCCAATTTGCCGGGCCATTTCAGCTGACACGATGAAGATTCCCGATCCGATCATGACTCCCACGACGACCATGATGGAATCGAATAGACCGAGGCCTCGAGCGAAGGAAGGGCCGTCGGAAGCGGGTGAGTGGGGAAGTGAATCCGCTTGTGTTGGAGGGTTCATGGATGTGTAAGGTTTGCGGATTCGGCCAAAGCAGAGCCTACCATTAAGGATAGGCTGGAGCCAAAGGAAGCCGGGGCGCGATTGCATAATATATCCAATCGGGTATATTGCAAGGGCGTTTTCACTGCGTTCCGGGTCGCCTCAGGCACAAATGCGCTCACGAGGTCTAGCTACCAAGCAGCGCGAACCATCGACTGGTTTCCGGGTAGGTAAACGTTTTCTGATAGAATCGCTAAACTCGGACTGATGAGGTAGATCAGTGAGGAGATCATGAAATCTCGCGACAAACTTTCGCGCCGACGCTTCGTGTCTGGAATCGCCACCTCCGCGGTGGCTGCGTGCCTTCCAAGGTCGATTTCAGCTTTGGCGCTGTCGGGATTGCCCCAGAACCGACGGCAGGGTCCTCACGAACGCATTGAGTTTCTTGCCGTTCCATTTCCGCTCGAGCAAGTGCGCTTGCTGGATGGTCCCTTCCTCCATGCCGCTCGCGCGAACCAAACTTACCTGGCTTCGCTTCCCGTCGATCGGCTGGTGCACAACTTTCGCGTGAATGCGAAACTGCCGAGTTCGGCTGAACCGCTGGGCGGGTGGGAGTCTCCCCCGGTTGAGCTTCGCGGGCACTTCACCGGTCATTACCTATCCGCGTGCGCGCTGGGATATGCGAGCACCGGGGATGAATCGTTGAAAGAGAAAGGGAATGCGGTGGTCGCGGAACTTGCGAAGTGCCAGGAAGCTCTGGGAAATGGTTATTTGAGCGCGTTTCCGGAGGAGTTCTTCGACCGCCTGAGCGCTGGCGGGGGAGTATGGGCTCCCTTCTACACGCTGCACAAAATCATGGCCGGCAACTTAGACATGTACACGTACTGCCACAGCGAGCAGGCCCTCGCAGTTGCTCAAGGCATGGCGCGCTGGATGGCCCACTGGACGACCGGAATCAGCGATCCACAAATGCAGCGGATTCTTAAAACCGAGTACGGGGGCACGAACGAAGCTCTCTACAATCTTGCCGCAATCACGGGCAATTGGCGTGATTTCGAGACGGCGCGCCGTTTCGAGCAGCCATCGTTTTTCGATCCGCTGGCGGGGCACCGAGACGAACTCAAGGGGCTGCACGTCAACACGCACATTCCGAAAGTGATTGGAGCGGCGCGGCGTTACGAACTGACCGGCGACCCGTACTACCACGAAGTGGCCAAGTATTTTTGGGATGAGGTCACGTCGGAGCGCGCGTATGTAACAGGCGGCACCAGCAATGGCGAATCGTGGAACACCGATCCAGGAGACTTGAAGGCTGAACTGAGCTTGTGGTCTGAAGAATGCTGCTGCGGGTACAACATGCTGAAGTTGACGCGGCACTTGTACCAATGGACGGCCGATCCCCGCTACTTCGATTACTACGAGCGAACACTCTTTAATTCGCGGCTTGGAACGCAGGACGCGCGAGGCATGAAGATGTACTACCTGCCCCTGCAGACCGGCTATTGGAAGTTCTTCAATTCGGACTACAACTCGTTCTGGTGCTGCACGGGCACGGGCGCGGAAGAGTTCGCGAAGTTCGGCGATTCGATTTACTTCCACAATGCCGACGAAGCATTCGTGAATCTTTTCATTTCCTCGGAAGCTCATTGGGCGGAGAAGGGAATCACGATTCGCCAGGAAACGCGGTTCCCGGAGCAGGACGGAACGACGATCACCGTGAAGGTGAAGCAGCCCGTCGCGGCCGGAATCAATGTTCGCATTCCGATCTGGGCGGCGGAAGGCGGCTCCGTATCTTTGAACGGCAAGCCGCTACCGGCTTTCGCCAGCGCGGGAAGCTACCTTCAGATCCATCGAAATTGGGTGGACGGGGACAAACTTGAAGTGAAGCTCCCGATGCGGCTTCATTCAGAGCCTTTGCTTGGTGATCCTACGCAGCAGGCCGTACTCTACGGGCCGATCGTGCTGGCAGGACGCCTGGGTACCGACGGGCTCACGAAAGAAATGCAGTACGACGCGGATCACGGCAATACGGAGCTCGCCCCGCCAAGAGCGAAACCGGCGGGATCGGCGGAGATTTCCCTGAAATCGCCGGATGACATACGCTCGGTAGCATGGCTCGAGCCGGTGCAAGGACAGCCGCTCACGTTTCAAACCGTGGGGCAGAAGAATGCCACGACGCTGGTCCCCTTGCATCGAATCATCGGGGAGCGCTATGCGGTTTATTGGAGGATCGATTCGAATCGGCCCGAGATGGGCTGAGGTACCGTGTTGTTGCCGCAGGGGACAGTTGACAAACTCGGTCAAGCGTCTTCACAATCTCGCTTCGGAGCGCTTGGGAAGTGCTGCCTGGCAGCCGTGTGCCTTACATCTGGTTCTTGAGTGATTGACACGCTGAGGAAGATTGAGGTAACAGCTTGAGCATTCACGAAGTGGCGAAGCGAGCGCGGGTGTCGATAGCCACAGTCTCGCGCACGATTAACGGCATTCCCACCGTTACTCCGCAACTCTCACGCAGGGTTTGGAAAGTCATCGAGGAGCTTGGGTATTATCCGAACACGCAGGCACGCGCGCTGGTTTCGGGCCGCAGCCGGACGTTTGGATTGATCGTATCGGAAATAACGAATCCGTTTTTTCCCGAAATCGTGCAAGGCTTCGAGGACATCGCCGTCCAGAATAATTTCGAAGTGTTGCTGACCTCGACGGTGCACGATCCGAAGCGCATGGCGCTTTCGGTGAGGCGCATGATCGAGCGCCGCGTGGAAGGTGTGGCGATCGTCACGTTCGGAATGGAAGAGGCGCTGTTTGAGGACTTGAAATCGAGAAACGTTCCGTTGGTGTTTATCGACGTGGGACCGGCGCTTCCGAGGATCAGCAATATCCGCATCGATTATCTCCACGGATTGCGTCAGGCGGTTCAGCACATAGCGGCGCTACGGCATGAAAGGATTGCTTTCATTTCCGGCCCGCTCACTTTGAGATCGGCGGTCGCCCGGCAGCGAGCCTTCTCTCATTCGATGGAGGAAATCGGATTGCCGATCGAGCCCGGCTACTTGATCGAGGGCAATCACACGATGGAAGGCGGAATCGCGGCGATGCGGAAACTACTGGCGCTCGCGAAACGTCCAACGGCCGTGATTTGCTCGAACGACATGACCGCAATGGGGGTGATGCGCGAGAGCTACGATCAGGGCGTCCACATTCCGCGAGATTTGTCCGTGATCGGCTTCGACGATATTCGGCTGTCTCAATTCGTTGTGCCACCACTTACGACGGTGCGAATGTCTCAGACGGACATCGCCCGGCTGGCTTTCAACGCGCTGTTGGCTGAAATTCAGCGAAAAACGCCGTCGCCGAGCGGAACTGAGTACACGCTCCGCACGGCCCTGGTTCTGCGGCACTCGACGGCCCTTGCTCCCAAGAATCCAAATCGCGGAAAGCTGAAAATTTCGCCTGAGGAGTGATTCCGAGAGGGTTGGGCGGGGAGGAGCGGCAACAGCGGGGCTTAATTGTGATTGACAGTAAGTGGTGGTTTCGCTAGGGTTTTCAGTTCGAGAAAACGTTTGCTCGAAGCGGGTTTCAGGGGAGCCGCAGGCTTACCATGCTATTGGCACGACTACGGGAAGAGGTCCTGGAAGCCAACCTGGAACTGGTCCGCAAAGGCCTTGTCTTGTATACGTTCGGCAACGCCAGCGGCATCGCCCGGGACCAGGGCCTGGTTGCCATCAAGCCTAGCGGGGTCCCTTACGAGAAGCTAAAGCCGGGCGATATGGTCATAACCGACCTCGACGGGGCGATTGTCGATGGCGACCTGCGGCCGTCGTCGGATTTGGCGACTCACGTTCTGCTGTACCGGCAGTTCCCCGCGATCGGAGGGGTTGCCCACACCCATTCGGAGTATGCGACCTCCTGGGCGCAGGCCGGCAGGCCGATTCCTTGCTTTGGAACCACGCACGCCGACTATTTCCACGGGCCGGTGCCCGTCACGGAACATCTCAGCGCAAGCGAGATCGACTCCGACTATGAGAAGAATACGGGCGAAGCGATCTGCCGGGCTTTCAAGCATATCGACGCCGAAAGCATTCCGGCGGTCCTCGTCCGTGGACACGGACCATTTTGTTGGGGGCCTGATGTGGCGGCCGCGGCGCACAACGCAGTGATCCTGGAGTCTGTTGCCAGGATGGCGTTTTACACGATTGGACTGGATGAGAACGCGGGTGCGCTGCCGCGCTCTTTGCACGACAAGCACTTCCTGCGCAAGCACGGCAGCAAAGCCTACTATGGGCAAACGGTGGGGAAGAAGTAAGGGCGTCCGGGACGCAGGGGAAGATTCAGTTCGGGTCTGTTAGTGGGGCGATGAATGGCTAACGACAAGAAGAAGATGACGATGGGCTTGGTCGTGGGAAACCGCGGCTTTTTCCCGGGCCATCTGGCGGAGACTGGCCGGAAAGAAATCATGCAGACGCTGCACCAGTGCGGCATGGACGTAGTCGCGCTGGAGCCGCATCAAAGCAAGTACGGGGCAGTGGAAACTCATGAGGAGGCAAGGCACTGCGCCGCGTTGTTTCGCGAGCATGGTGATGCAATCGACGGAATTATCGTAACGCTTCCGAATTTCGGGGACGAGCGAGCCATCGCCGACACAATTCGACTGGCGAATCTTCACGTTCCTGTGCTGGTTCAAGCGACGCCGGACACTCCCTCGAAGATGACGATCAGCCACCGCCGCGACAGTTTTTGCGGCAAGATGTCTGCCTGCAACAACCTGCGTCAGTACGGCATCCCGTATTCGCTGACCACGCTGCACACCGTGGGGCCGGCCACGGAGGAATTCAGGCAGGACCTTTTGTCGTTCGCGGCCACCTGCCGCGTGGTGAAGGGCCTGAAGAATCTCCGGATCGGGAGCCTCGGCGCGCGTCCCACAGCCTTTAACACCGTCCGCTACAGCGAGAAGATACTGGAGTCTCAAGGAATTTCCGTGGAGACGCTCGACCTCTCGGAAGTCCTTGGCCGAATCGGCCGCATGAAGGATGACGATCCCGCCGCGCAGGCGAAGCTCCAGGCGATTCAGAAATACGTGACGACCGCCGACGTTCCCGCAACGGCGCTGCTGAAGATGGCCAAGCTAGGCGCCGTGATCGATCAATGGATGAAGCAAACGGAGGTCTCGATCAGCGCCATCCAGTGCTGGACGTCGCTCGAAGAGAACTTCGGCGTCGTGCCTTGTACGGTGATGAGCATGATGAGCGACGATTTGATGTCGAGCGCGTGCGAAGTGGATATTTGCGGCGTCCTCGGGATGCATGCCTTGCGGCTTGCGTCGGAAACTCCGAGCGCGCTGCTCGATTGGAACAACAACTACGGCGACAATCCCAATAAGGCCGTGTGCTTCCACTGCAGCAACCTGCCAAAGCATTTTTTCAAGAGCGCAAAAATGGATTACCAGGCGATCATCGCGGGAACGGTGGGCAAGGAAAATACGTTCGGCACGTGCGTTGGGCAGGTGAAGGCTGGTGCAATGACGTACGTGCGGTTCTCCACCGACGACACGGCCGGTCACATGCGCGGATACGTGGGCAGCGGCCATTTCACCGATGATCCGCTCGAAACGTTCGGAGGCGCCGGGGTGGTGGAGATTCCGCGAATGCAGAAGCTGCTGCACTACATCTGCGAAAACGGATTCGAGCACCACGTGGCGGCAAATTTCTCCACCGTCGCCGCGGCTGTGAACGAAGCCGCGGTGCGTTATCTCGGCTGGGAAATGTACTGGCACGATCACGACGGCTGCTAACGCGGAGCGCAATCCCCGATGGCCATCGTAGCCGGAGTCGATTTCGGAACCCTCAGCGTGCGCGTGTCGATCGTGGACAGCGCGAAAGGAATGCTCGGCTCGGCGGTCTCCGAGTACCCGCTGCACCGCAAGCGCGAAGATCCCGAATATGCGACGCAGTCACACGACGACCACATGCGCGCGCTGGCGACGGCGACGCGCGCAGCGCTGAAGGATGCAGGGGTCGCCGGCGACAAAATCGAGGCGATCGCGCTCGATACCACCGGCTCGTCGGTGATTCCCGTGGGCGCGGGAATGGTTCCGCTGGACGAGTATTACCTCTGGTGCGATCACCGCGCAAAATCCGAAGCCGCTGAAATCACCGAACTTGCGCACCGCGAAAAACTCGAAGCCATCGAGTGGTGCGGCGGAATTTACTCGTCGGAATGGGGATGGGCGAAGCTGCTGCACTGGTTGCGCCACAATCCGGCGAAACGCGCGCAGCTCGCCAGCGCATTCGAGCACTGCGACATGGTGGCCGCAACTCTCTGCGGCGTCACGGACCCGGCGAAGGTGAAGCGCAGCGTCTGCGCGATGGGCCACAAGTGGTTGTGGCATCCCGATCTGGGCGGCCTTCCTCCCGAGGAGTTTCTTGTCAAACTTGACCCGCTTCTTGCGGGCGTGCGTGAGAAGCTCGCAGGGCACATATGAGACGTCCGACAAGATTGCCGGAACGCTTTCGCCTTTTTGGGCAGAGAAGCTTGGGTTAAAAGCGGGAATTCCGATTCCTGTGGGAGCGTTTGATGCGCACTGGGACGCGATCGGCGCCGGCACTGCAGGAAAAAGACATTGCCAATGTGATCGGCACTTCCACTTGCATTATCGGAATCTCGCGGCAAACGCAGCTCGTGCCGGGCGTCTGCGGTGTGGTGAAGGGAAGCGTCCATCCGAGCTACACGGGCATCGAAGCAGGGCTTTCCGCTACAGGCGACATCTTTAACGCGATCGCGACACGCGCGAACACGACGGTTTCCGAATTGAGCCGGGGCCTGGAGGGCTATTGCGCGGGGCAAACCGGTTTGCTGCGGATGACTTGGGACAACGGCGACCGCACCGTGCTGGTCAACGCGAATCTGCGGGGCATGACGCTCGGGTGGAATTTGCAGCACACCGCGAAGGACGAGCTTTTTGCCGCAATCGAGGGCACCGCTTTTCACACGCGCGTGATTCTGGATCGCATGGCCGAACACGGCACGAAAATCGAGCGCGTCATCAATGCCGGCGGCATTCCGCAGACAAACACGGCGCTGAATCAAATCTACGCGAACGTCTTAGGCCGTCCGGTGCTGGTTCCGAGCCGTAAAGTGACGAGCCTTGGTTCCGCGATTTTCGCCTTTCTCGCGGCGGGGACTTTTCGCTCGATTGAGGAGGCTCAGCGGCAAATTTGCCCTCCTCACACGGTGTACAAGCCCGACCCTGAATCGCAGCGCGTGTACGATCAACTTTATCCGCTCTACAAGCGTCTCTACTTCGATTTCGGCGGGCCCTCGCAGCCGTTCGGCGACGTGCTGCCGCTGCTGATAAAAATCTCCCACGACCAGATTTCAGCATCGGAAGAAAAATCCGAAGCTGTTGGGCGTCCCGTAAGAGTATCGTAGTCGTCGCAATCCTTCGTTCCCGCCAAACATCTATTACAATATGTCTATGCCAAATGGTTCTCTCGCTCAAGTGGAGTGCAGCGCGCTGCTTTTCGATATGGATGGAGTGCTGATCGACTCGACGCCTGCGGTCGAGCGAGTGTGGAGGTGGTGGGCGATCGCTCACGGTTTTGAGCCGCAGGCAGTGGTTCGCGCGGCGCATGGAAGACCGAGCCTCACCACCGTTCGGGAATACCTCCCCA
The DNA here is from genome assembly GCA_963744235.1 of uncultured Acidobacteriota bacterium. GTDB lineage: Bacteria > Acidobacteriota > Terriglobia > Acidiferrales > UBA7541 > Palsa-295. Next base: position 181,074 of record CAVUSU010000004.1, read on the forward strand.
ATGCCGATCATCTTGCGGAGAACCTCGAGGTCGAACGCCGCGAGATCGAGGACATCGAGGGTATCGTCGCGCTTCCGGGAGCGATGGAGCTGCTTACTGCTCTTCCGCCTAAGCGCTGGGCGATTGTTACGTCGTGTACCAGGGCGCTTGCCGAAGTACGTCTGCGCGCAGCGGGTCTGCCGCGGCCGGTGGTATTGATCACCTCGAGCGATGTGAAGAATGGGAAGCCAGCGCCGGATCCCTACATCAAGGCTGCCGAGGTCCTCGGGTTTTCCCCGACGGATTGCGTCGTTGTCGAGGATGCGCCCGCAGGCGTTCGCGCAGGCAAGAGCGCGGGGTCAAGAGTAATAGGGATTTCGACCATCGCCGATAACGTGGAACTTCGCGAGAGCGGAGCGGATTGGGTGGTGGAGAACTGCGCAGCGATTGCGCTCGCGATTCCTCCCCTACAAAACGGGAAGTTGTCGCTCGGCCTGCGGCTGCTGGAATCGCAAGCTGCCCCGCAACTAAGCCGAAACCGTTAACACGCTCACCGAATGCGCCGGGTACGTCTGACGAAAATTCGCGGCCACGCCTGAAAATGACCGTTTCTTTACGCCGACGTTGTTCGGCGACTCGAACGTGTTCGTCGCGTCAAGGCTTGCGCCGTTCACCTCGTAGAGATCGCCCGTGCTTCCCACCTTCAGGCCTTCCATGGAAATTTCCGCCGTGATGTCATCGGTGGGGTGGCGATTCACCACTGCCAGGGTGAGCTTCTCGCCTTTTTCATCCGCCGTTGCCGAAACATCGAGATACGGAGTCTCGGGCATCTCCGGGAACGTCGCGGAGCGGACCAGCGCGTCCAACGCGATGCTCTGGCAGTGCTCCGCGTAGAGCTTGAGAGGGAAGTAAGTGGTCTGCAGAACGATTCCCTTGGAATTCGCCATGATCGGCGCAATCACGTTCACGAGCTGCGCAAGATTCGCAATCTTCACCGTGTTGCAGTGCCGGTGGAAAATGTTGATCGCGGTGCCGACCCACAGCGCGTCGCGCAAGTTGTAAATCTCTTCGAGTTTATGATCGTCTCCGCGCTTGAACCACGAACGAAACCATATGTTCCACTCGTCGGCCGCAATCTTCACGCGCTCCTTCTTTTCACCCCGCATGGGGGTCGCCATGATCACGGCCTCGAGAGTGCGGACCTGCTGTTCGAGGTGGTGCGCGTCGTCCATTTCCTTGGCTGTGTCGAGATTGCCGCCATAGTGGTGCAGCGAAATGTAATCGGCAACTTCCAGCACCGGCTGCAGCACTTGACGGTCCCAATCAGCGTTGTTTCCGCCGCACGCGATGAGTTTGATGTCGGGATCAACCCAGCGCATCATCTTTGCGAATTCGAGCGCCAGCGCGCCGTATTCCGCGGCGGTCTTATGCCCGGCCTGCCAGGGTCCATAGACTTCGTTACCGAGGCCCCAGTACTTCACGTTGTAAGGCTCAGGATGGCCGTTCTTCCGCCTCAAATTTGCCCAGTACGTGTTCATCGTGCCGTTGCAGTATTCCACCCAATCGGCGGCGTCCTGCATGGTGCCGGTTCCCATGTTCACGCAGAGGTAAGGCTCCGCGCCCACCTTCCGCGCATACGCCAGGAATTCGTCCGTACCGAAGCGGTTCGATTCCTCGGCCTGCCATGCGGTATCCCAACGGCGTGGACGCGAGTCTTTCGGACCGATGCCATCTTTCCAGTTGTAGCCGGATGAAAAATTTCCACCCGGCCAGCGGAGCAGGGAAATATGCAATCCGCGCGCCGCTTCAAGGACGTCTTTGCGGAAACCGTCGCTATCGGAGAGTGGTGAGCCCTCGTCGTAGATGCCCCCATAGATGCAGCGGCCGAGATGCTCGGTGAAATTGCCGTAGATGTTGCGGTCGATCGTGCCAATCTGACGGTCGAAGTCGAGCTTGATGCGAGCGGTGGGCGCGCTGGAAGCCGAAGACTGCAAGTGGCTTTTGGATTCGCCCCACGCAAGCGCGGGGGCTGCCAGGGGGAATGTGGCTGCGCCCAGAGCGGCGGCAGCGGTGCTCTTAAGAAAGTCTCGGCGCGCGCGGTTCTTTGTAGTCATCAAGGGATCTCCGGTTGAAGCAATTTGCGAAGGAGCGAATTCGGCACAGTTCGAGACCAGATCAATGCCACCTCTGTGTAACGCGAAAACGTTTACTCGTCAACACTACAATCGCGCGCCACCCGCGCATCTCCCCGGCGCTCATCCCCCAGGCCTACATCCGCGAGCGCCGGTTCGCGAAACGTCTACCCGTTACGCCTTTGCGCGGTGGAACGAATCTTTCAGCGCCGGGTAGAGTCTTCGATATTCGGAGTATTGGCGATTCATCGCGGCCATCCTACTTGGCTCGGGTGCGATGCGTTCAGCAACTCGGACGGTCGACTCGCAAGCCTTGTCGACCGAGGTCCACACCCCCACGCCCACGCCCGCGAGCAAGGCTGCCCCGTAGGCCGCGCCCTCTTCTGCTGCGAGCACTTCGACGGGCATACCATAGATATCGGCTTGAATCTGGCGCCAAAGCGGCGACCGCGCACCGCCACCGCCCACTCGCATTGACTCGACAGGCAATCGAAGCTCCTCAAATATCGTGAGCGTGTCGCGAAGGCTGAACGCGACGCCTTCCAGAATCGCGCGGACCACGTGCCCCCGTGTGTGCTGCGCCGTCAAGCCGACCAACGCGCCGCGCGCGTCGGGATCGAGGTGCGGCGTGCGTTCGCCCATCAAGTAAGGCAGCCAAAGAAGGCCATCGGCGCCGGCATTCGTTTTCGCGGCCTCGGCAGTCAACTGATCGTACGATGGGCGATGCGCGGCGTCGCCCGTCGCAAGAATCTCATCACGGAACCAGCGCAGCGAATATCCTGCGGCTTGAGTGACGCCCATCACGTGCCAGCGCCCTGGCACAGCATGGCAAAAAGTGTGGATGCGGCCCTTTGGGTCGAGCGTCGGAGTGCTGGTAGCCGCGAACACGACTCCCGAAGTCCCGATCGTGGCGCTCACCGCTCCAGGGCGCACAATTCCGATGCCCACCGCCCCGGCCGCCTGGTCTCCGGCGCCGGCTACGACGGGAGTTCCTTCGCGCAAACCCGTCGCGCGGGTTCCTTCTGGCGACACGCGTCCGCTGATTTCAGGCGACTCAAGCACCACAGGCAAAATCTCCGGCCGCAGGCTGGACGCTTCCATCATCTCCGCCGACCAACGCCGGTGGACCACATCGAAAAGAAGCGTGCCAGACGCGTCTGCCACATCGATTGCGCGAGCGCCCGTAAGCCGGAAGCGAACGTAGTCTTTCGGCAGCAGCACAGTCCGTACACGGGACCAGATCTGCGGTTCGTGCTGTTGCACCCACCAGATTTTCGTGAGCGTGAAATTGGTTAACGCCGGGTTTGCCGTGAGTTCGATCAGGCGCTGAGCGCCGACTTTGGCGGTAATCGCGCGGCCCTGCTCCTCGCTGCGCTGATCGCACCAGATGATTGCAGGCCGAAGCACTTCGCCGGTTTCGTCGAGCAGCACCATGCCGTGCATCTGGCCGGAGAGTCCGATGCTGGCAATTTCGTCGGCGCGGGTGCCGGTGCGTTCGAGGCACTCCCTCACTGCGGCACACGCCGCGCGCCACCAATCGCGGGGATGCTGCTCCGCCCAGCCGATTTGCGGCGCGGAGATAGGCGCATGCTCGCTTATCGCGGAGCCGACGACGCTGCCGGCCTCGTCGAGCAGAACGGCTCGCGTGCCACCGGTGCCCACATCGATTCCGAGCAACTTCATCGTCACGGGGCTGGAATTATCTCATCGACTCGAAACAATCAATGGGATTTTTGGTTGGGCGGCAGGTGGTCTTCCAGATAGCGAGTCAAAAGGCAGAAAAGATGGTAGTGCGTCCCCGGGCCCTCGGAGAGCGAATGAGTTCGCCCGGGATACTCCATAAAGTCAAATTGTTTGCCGAGTTCGACGAGGCGATTGATGAGAAGCTCGGTCCCCTGGAAATGCACGTTGTCGTCGTCGGGGCTGTGAACGATCAGCAAATCGCCGCGCAGCCCTTCCGCAAAATTGATCGCAGAGCTCATTTTGTAGCCGTTTGCATTCTGTTGAGGAAGGCCCATGTATCGCTCCTGGTAGATCGAGTCGTAGAGCCGCTGATCGGCCACGGGCGCGACGCTCATCCCCACTTTGTACACATCCGGCGAGCGAAACATCAGGTTGAGCGTGTTCGAGCCGCCTCCGCTCCAGCCCCAGACTGCGACGCGCGAACTATCCACGAACGAATAGGTCTGCTCGAATTTTTGAAGGGCGGCGACTTGTTCTTTTGAGGAGAGCACGCCGACAGCTCCATAGACGATCTTGCGCCATTCGTGGCCCCGTGGCGCAGGCGTGCCGTGATTATCGAAGCTGGCGACGATATACCCTTCGTTGGCGACGAAACGGTGCCACAATCCCTCCTCGCCGCCCCAGCGATCCTCAACGGTTTGTCCCGCGGGCTCACCGTAAACGAATACGAGCACCGGATACTTCTTCGATGGATCGAAATCTTTCGGCTTGATCATCCACGCGTCGAGCACGGTGCCGCCGCCGATATCGAGCTTCAAATACTCGGCGGGCGCCGTAATTAGCTCCTTCAGCTTTGCGCGGAGAGGTGCGTTGTCTTCGAGGGCCCGCTCGACATGCTGATCGGGAAAGCGAACGAGTTCGGTGGCGGGCGGCGTGTCGATTGTGGAATAAGTGTGGAACGCCCAGTGACAATCGGGCGAAATATCGTAGTTGTGCGCTCCGGGTTCGTTCGCAGGAGTTACGCGCTCCGCCCTACCGCTGCCGTCGAGCTTGCTTCGATAGAGAAAACGCTGCGTGGCATTGTCGGGCGAAGCGATGTAGTAGAGCCACTGCTCCTGGGGATCCACTCGCACCACTTCAACGACGTCGAATGCGCCGGGAGTGGAGAGATGCATCTGTTTCCCGTCGCGCGAAATCGTGTAGACGTGCCGCCATCCGTCGCGCTCGCTCACCCAGAGGAAATCCTTGCCGCCGTGCAGCCACTCGACGTCGTTTACTACTTCCACCCAGGCGTCATCGTGCTCGGTGTGAACGACCGACGTAGCGCCCGAATTCACGTCGGCGAGCATCATCTCGACCGTGTCTTGTCGCCTGTTCAGATGCTGAATCTCGAGCGTGTTGGAGTCTCCTGCCCATTCCATCCGCGCGATGTAGCTCTTTTCCGGGTCACCGGTCACCTGCATCCATTTCGTCTCGCCTCCGCTTGCCGGCACGACGCCGATGCGCACGAGAGAATTCGGAGTACCCGGTTCAGGGTAGGGGATTTCTTTCACGAACGGATACAAGCCAAACTCCGGATACGGAATGTGCGTTAACACGTGGTACGGCGCGTCGGCGTTGTAAATCAGATGCGAAATTCTTCACCGTGCCCGTATTGAATTGCCAGTAGGCGATGCGCTTTCCGTCGGGACTCCAGCGATAGGCGTTGCGAATGTCGAGTTCCTCCTCGTACACCCAGTCGGACGTGCCGTTGATGATCGTCTCCGAGCCATCGTGCGTGAGCTGCGTGATCGCACCGCTCTGTACATCCTCGACGTACACGTTGTTCTTGTGAACGTAAGCAACCTTCGAGCCATCCGGCGAAAACGTTGCGAACATCAGGGTTGCAGGTTCGAAGTCACCGCCCAGCTTGCGAAGGGTTTTCGCCTGACGGTCGAACACCCAGTAATCGCCGCGGCTGTTCTGCCGCCACACCCGCTGCGAATTCGTGTAAACCAGGACGCGGTTCATGTCCGCCGACCAATCGTAGTCCTGAATCTCGAGAGGCTCCTTCGCGCCCGCCGGCACTAAATCGGACGCCGAAATCATCACTTCGCGCTTCCCCGTAGCGGTCTCGTAGCGAACCACATCGAGTGCGTCGTGAGCTGAGGGTGAAGTCTCCACAGTGGTGTAGGCCTCGCCGCCCTTCAGCCAGCGTGCCGGCCCGAAAGGCCGCGCCGAGAACTCGTGTTTCTGAAAGACGCGGCGCAAGAATTCGTTGTCTTCGATGCGCTGCTGGGAATTCGCTGTGCGCGCGAAGGCCGCGATGGCCAGAAGACATAGCAGCAGCGTTGTTCCTCGGCGACGCCGGCGCAACGCGGGTGAATTAGTTCCTCGAGCGACAGGATTTGTCATCGGACTTGTCGTCGGATTTGTCATCGGATTTGTCATTCGGTTGATCATGGCGCGATCGTCCCCTGGAAATTGTGAAAGTGCCGGAACTCTGTGATCCGGCGAAAGATATGAAGCGTACGAAAATCCCGCTTGACGGTTGCATATTATATACAGCACCATACCGCCCGTGCTGAAAACTTCCTCCGATCCTCCTCGGGATCAGCCTGACTCCAAGACCAGCCCCCAACCGCCGCCTGCTATCTCGCGACGACAGTTTAGCCGCAAAGCAGCACTTGCTGCCGCCGCGACGATTTCCGCGCCCGCGCTGCTCGGAGCCACTTCCGCGCCTTCCGCGCCCGTGCAGGACCAGAAGGCCGAGCCGCTGAAGGGGCTTACGCCTCAACAGACCGCGGATGTTGACGCGAAGCTCGCGAACATCCTCCGCAAATATGGCGACCGTTTTTCCGACGACCAGAAAAAGCGTCTGCGCAGGATTCTGGCACAACATCAACGCCTGATGGCTCCCGTTCGCGAGTTCGCTGTGCAAAATGGCGATCCGCCGGCCAGCGTGCTGCGAGTTTCCTTCGACCGGCAGAGCGAACACAAGGAAGGGAGCGGCGACTAACCCGTGCTCGGCGAAGACGTCCTTTATCTCTCCGTTCGCGAACTCGGCGAGCAGATGCGCGCTCGCAAAATTTCGCCCGTCGAGCTTACGGAAAGTTATCTCGCGCGAAGCGAGAGCCTTGGCCCGAAGCTCAACGCGTACGCGACGATCACGCGCGAGCTTGCGCTAAAGCAAGCGCACGCCGCGGAAACCGAAATTGCCGCGGGGCACTATCGCGGCCCGCTGCACGGCGTTCCTTACGGCCTTAAGGATCTGATTGCCGTGGAAGGATACCCCACAACGTGGGGCGCGAAGCCGTTCGCGAACCAGAAGTTCGACTATAACGCGACGATCGTTGAAAAGCTCAATCGCGCAGGAGCAGTTCTGATCGGCAAAGTGGCCATGATCGAACTTGCGGGCGGCCTCGGCTATTCGTCCGCGCATGCCTCGCTGCAGGGCGCGTCGAAGAATCCGTGGAATATGAAATATTGGACGTGCGGCTCTTCCAGTGGATCTGGAGCGGTGGTTTCGGCTGCGCTCGCGTCGTGGGCGCTTGGATCCGATACGCGCGGCTCGACGATCTGCCCCGGCGCGTGGTGCGGCATCGCGGGATTGCGTCCGAGTTTCGGTCGCGTGAGCCGGTACGGCGCGATGGCGATCGCGTGGTCGATGGACAAGCTTTGCCCGATGGCGCGCACTGCGGACGATTGCGGCCTGGTCCTTTCCGTCATCGGCGGCCACGATCCGAAGGACATCGATTCGGTCCGCGGCGACTTCCGATACGCGGCGCCTGAACTCGAGCCGAAAAAGCCGCTCCGAATCGGTCGGCTCACGAACGCCTGGAACAAACTCGATCCCGGCCTCGACGATTCCGTCAACGCCGCGCTGAAGATTCTGGAGCAGAACGGCGCTCGCGTCTCCGACGTTGCGATTCCCGACGGTCCCTACGAGCAGGTGGCTGAACTCACGATTCAAATGGAAGCCGTTTCGTCGTTTCAGGATTTGATCGAGTCGGGACGCTGTTTTGAGCTGGAAGATCCGCTCGGCAAAATCAACGGCTATGCCGGCAGCGAATTTTCCGTCACGGACTACCTGCAAGTGCAGCGCGTGCGAACCTTCCTGCAGAAGCAGATCGACGGACTTTTCGACCACTACGACGTGCTTGCGACGGCCGGCGAATCCAGCGCGGCTTCGCTGATCGAAGACGTCGACGACGATTCTGAAGGGCCGATCGGCACCCGGGAGCCCGACGGCATTTCCAGCCTGTGCGGCTTGCCGGCAGTTACGATTCCGTGCGGGTTCAGCAAGGATAACCTCCCGTTCGGAGTTCAGTTCATTGGCCGCGCCCAGAACGATCACGCGGTGATCGCGGCCGCGCGCCTCTATCAGAGCCACTCGGACTGGCACAAGAAGCGTCCGCCCATCACGTGAAACGAAGCAGCGCCCCTACGATCGCGGCGTTTGTCGCGGACCGGTTTCCAGGCTTTCTCGCCGGAATCGTATTCCTGGTCATTTGTTTGGCGAACGCACGTGGCTTGGGCGCTCTGCCACAAAGACCGGCCCCGAACGATCCGCTGCAAAAACTCGCAGCTGATTTCTGGGCCTGGCGCGATCAGTATCAACCGTATTCGAGCGACGACATTCCGAGGATCGAGCGTTCGGCAGGTAAACGCGATTGGTCCGCTGCTACGATCGCGAAGCAGCGCTCCGATCTGAGCGGTTTCGAAGCGCGCTGGAAGCAAATGAGTCGGGCGGATCGGAGCGTGCCGAAGCAGGTTGACTACCGCCTGATCGGTTCTGCGCTGGCACGCGTTCGTTGGGAATTCGACGTTAACCGCCGCTGGGAGCGCGACCCAACCTTCTATCTGAATCAGACGCTCACCGCACTGCTCGAATCGCTCGTCCAGCCACCGCCATTTGATGCGCAACGCAGCCAGGCGATTTTGAGCGCCATGGAAGAAATGCCCGCGATTCTCGACGAGGCGAAAGCGAATCTTCATCCTGTGCGGCCGTTCGCTCAGTTAGCGATTGATTCGCTGAAGCAGATTCGCCCGGAACTCTCGCAGGTCGAGAAGGAAGTCGCGCCGATGCTTCAAGGCGCCAATGCACAGGGCGGCGCCACCGCAGCACGATTTCAAGCCTCGACGGACAAGGCCATCGCAGCTCTGGAGTCCTATCGTGCGTGGCTGGAGCAGCATTTGAGTTCGATGCCGGAAAAAGCCGCCGTCGGCCGCACCAACTACGAATTCTTTCTCACGAATGTTGCGTTGCTGCCTTACACGCCGGAACAGCTCCTGAGCATGAGTCATCAGGAATGGGAGCGCTCGGTTTCCTTCGAGCAGCTCGAGAAGCAACGAAATCAGGGTTTGCCCGAATTGAAGATTGCCGGCAGCGTCGACGAACAGATTCGCAACAGCGAGCGCGACGAACTGGCCATTCGCAAGTTTCTCGAAGACAAAGGCATTCTCACCGTTCCGCCGGAAATCGGGCATTACACGATCCGGCTCGCGCCGGGATATCTCGATGCGCTTGCCGATTTCGGCGAGATTGACGATTTTCTGCACGCCACCGGCGTGCGCTACGTCGATGCGCCTTCACCGGATCTTGGATATTTTTGGCTGGCCACCGCGAAAGACCCGCGGCCCGACATGGTTCACGAAGGCACTCCCGGCCACTACTTTCAGCTCTCGCTTTCGCGACTGCACGAGGACCCGATTCGCCGTCACTACTATGATTCGGGGCCTAACGAGGGTCTCGGCTTTTATATAGAGGAGATGATGCTGCAGGCGGGCTTGTTTGACGATACTCCGCGATCGCGCGAAATTATTTACAACTTTATGCGGCTGCGGGCCCTTCGCGTCGAGGTGGATGTGAAACTCGCACTCGGCCTATTTACCCTCGATCAGGCGGCCGACTATCTCGCCACCCACGTTCCCATGGACAAGAGGACGGCGCAGGATGAAGCTGCGTCCTTCGCGACGGGTCCCGGGCAGGCCATCACGTATCAAACGGGAAAGATTCAGATACTCCGATTTTTTGCGGACGCAAAATTGAAACAGGGAGACGCGTTCAATCTGCGAGCTTTCGACGACTACCTCTGGAAGAACGGGAACGTCCCGCTCGCGCTGCAGCGCTGGGAATATCTCGGCCTCGACGATGATATCCGCACCGTCGACAGGCTTCGCGCGGCCACCGCGCCTCACTCCGCAGCGCGCTAATTGAAGCCGGCAATCTCCCACTTGTGCATCGTGTCCTGTATCAGCGCTTTCACGCGCGCGACCACTTTCTGGAAATACTCCTCCGCCTTTGCCTGACTGCGATCTTTCGGCAGGCCCTGGCCCTCGGTGTACAGCAAGATCGTCGAAGGGAAGGGAACCGCTGCCCAGCCATCTCCGGGGGACGGCAGAGCTGTTGCCATGTCCTTGCCGGTGAATAGGTCCCAATGGACCAGTTTGGGATTGATCGCTTGCACCATCGCAGTTTCGTTGTTCGTCGCGTGACCGCCGTCCTCGCCAAACACTTGCTTCGTGATATCCGTGGTCAAAATCCACCAATTGATCACCAGCGTGTTCACCTTGTACTGCAACGAAATCTCCTGGGCCACGCTTTGGATCACTCCCACTTGCGGCCCGTGGCCGTTGAGAATGATGATGTTCTTGAACCCGTTGTTCACCAGTCCAATCACCACGGCCCGCACGTAATCGCGAAACGGCTGCTCCGGAATATAAAGGCTGCCGGGGTACGGCGCGAGGATGTCGGTAATGCCGTACGGGATGTGCGGAGCGATCAGCGCGTTCACGTCGGCGGCGATAGCATTCGCGATTCCCACGGGAACGGTATTATCCGCGCCATTGTTGATGAAGCCATGCGCTTCGAGCGTACCCACAGTGAGGATCACCGTCTTGATTTTTGCGGGCACGAGTTGCTTGAACTCCATCCAGTTCAAGTCGTCCATCGAACGGGACGCCATCTGTTGCGCGGCGGCGAAGGCGGGGAAGCAAAACAGCGAAGCGAGCAGAACGATTGCGTAGTTTCGAATGCGCATGGTTCTTCCTCCTGCAATTCTCAATTGGCGTCAGCCAATTCGGATTGGGGTGAAATGTTGGGGACGTGGGCGGCGGCCAGGCGGTCGTTCAGTTGTTTCAAGTCGCCCACAATAACGTCGTTCAAGCGCTTCAGCACTCCCTGGACCTGGCCCTCATACACGCCGATGTATTCTTCCTGCGCGACCGTGGGCCTGCCCGAGTAGTTGCCAACTTCCTCGGTCATCTGCCCGACGCGATTCAAGAGGTTCAAATGCTCGGGAAAGTAGCGCGGCGGCAATAAGTCGTCACGGACGCTCGCGAGCTCTTTTTGAATTTCTTGGCCTTGCTTGACGGCTTCCGCGTCGCGCCACGTCTTTTCCGTTTCCTTGAGTTGCGCATCGATGCGGCGAATGCGCTCGAGCGATTGCGAAATCGAACGTTGCATCCCGGTCAGGCGTTTCATCGCTTTGTAGTACTCGGCCATATCGTCAGCGCTGACGTTGATGCGCGGGTCCATGCGCACTTCGATCTTCTGTTCCTGCGTTTGATCGAGCGCCATCAGACGAGCGGTGTATTCTCCAGGCAGCACCCGCACGCCCTGCAAGCCCCGCCACATCCCCTCCGAGTTCTGACTATTCTCGAGGCGCGTGTCCTCGCGCAGGTCCCATGCGGTACGGTTCACACCGCGACCTCCAGGACCGTCGAATGTGCGGATGGTCTTGCCGGCAGAGTCCAGGATCGCGAGCTTCACCTTACTGCCGGGAGCGGATTCGGATAAGTAATACGAAATGATCGAGCCGTAAGGTTTGTTCTCCGCCGTCCAGACGCGTTGTCCCAGCGTGCTCGTATCGCTCCAGCGGTTGTATCGAGTGGCGCGCGTGGGCGGGAAGAGCGCGACCTTTTGATTCATCGCTTCGGCCAGTTTTTGCAACGGCGTTGCGTCGTCAAGGACGTAGAACCCACGCGCGTGCGAGGCGATGATCAAATCGTTGTCGCGCGGGTGGACCGTGAGGTCGTAGACCGGCAGCGGCGGCAAACCCAGCCGAAAGTCGGTCCAATTCCGTCCCGCGTCGAACGAGACGAAGAACCCAAGCTCGGTCCCGGCATAGAGCAGGTTTGGCTGTTTCGGATCTTCCGCGACCACGTGAACGTAGCCGCGAAGTCCGTTGACGATCTTGCTCCACGTTTTCCCGGAATCGTGCGTCACATAAATGTACGGCGCGAAATCGTCGAGCTGATGCCGGTCGAACGAAGCATAAACGGTTTGCGCATCGCGGCGAGACGGGCTGATCGAAGTGACCCATGCCTCTTGCGTGAGGCCTTTGATGTTCCCGGCCACGTTCGTCCAATTCTGGCCGCCATCATGAGTGACTTGCAGATTGCCGTCGTCCGTTCCGGCCCAAAGCGTGTTCGCATCAAGACCTTCCGCGAGCGCCGTAATCGTGCAGTGAAATTCCGCAGTGGAATTGTCGGGGCTCACGGGGCCGCCGCTGAGTTTGAGTTCCTCGGGACTGTTGGTCGTGAGGTCGGGACTGACCGTCTTCCACGAGTAGCCGCCGTCGGTGGTTTTGAATATGACGTTCGCGGCGTGGAAAATCACGTCGGGATTGAATTGCGACATCAGAATCGGCGGATTCCAGTTGAAACGATACTTCATCAGCCCCGCACCCACCCCCGCTGTTGCTACCGGATAAGGCTGGATGTAACGCTCTTCCTTGGTGTGCATGTCGAAGCGCGTCATGTCGCCTTGGCCGACGTAATAGATGATGTTGGGATCGCGCGGATCAGCCAGGACCATCATCCCATCGGCGTGGGAGCGTAGCCGGCGCCAATCGGCTCCGCGCACGCCGGTGTCGTTCCAGCGCTCGTTTGGCCCGCGCCACATCTCGTGATCCTGAAACCCGCCAAGGACGTTGTACGGATCGTCCATGTCGACGCTCACGTGATACGCCTGCGCCATCGGCACGTTGTTGATGAAATCCCAGTTCCGTCCACGGTCGTTCGAAATGAATAATCCGCCGTCACTGCCGAAGAGCAGGCGCAACGGATTCGTGGGATCGATCCACATCGCGTGACAATCGCCGAACACGGTCCAGTAGTCGACGTTATGAAAAGTCTTCCCGCCATCTTCCGAAATCCAGGGATCGCTTGCGAGAGCGTAAATCCGATTCTCGTCGTTTGGGTCGATGCGAATATTCGAAAAATAGAACGGCCGGTTATTGATGCGGTTTTCCTTGTTCACCATGCGCCAGTGGTCGCCGCGATCGTCGGAGCGCCAGAGCAATCCTTCACGCGATTCGATCATGGCGTAGACCACGCTGGGATTGCTGCGGCTCACGCGAACGTCGATCCGTCCAAGAGGAGTGGAACTTGGCAGTCCGTTCTGAATGGCGGGATCGGTGAGCTTCATCCAAGTGTCGCCGCCGTCGGTCGAGCGGTAGAGTCCGCTGCCGGGGCCGCCGCTGCGGAAATACCACGGCTTGCGTAAATAGTCGTACATGCCGGCGTAGACTACGTTGGGGTTGGTCGGATCGAGCGTGACGTCGCCCGCGCCGGTCGTGTCGTTCACGAAGAGAATTTGCTTCCACGTGGCGCCGCCGTCTGTGGAGCGGTAGAGCCCGCGCTCCGAATTCGGTGCCCATTCGTGGCCCATGGCGGCGGCAAATACGATGTCCGGATTTTGCGGGTTCACAACGACGCGAGAAAAGTGCTCCGTGTTGACGAGGCCTATGTGCTTCCACGTTCGGCCGCCGTCCATCGTCTTGTACATTCCGTCGCCAAACGATGCGCTGTTGCGACTGGTTCCTTCGCCCGTTCCCACATACACGAGATCGGGATTGCCTGGAGCTACGGCAATCGCTCCGATCGAAAGGGTACTGGCATGATCGAAGATGGATTCGAATGAAATCCCGCCGTTCGTCGACTTGAAGAGCCCGGCCGAGGAGTGCGCCACATAAATGATGTTGGGATTGCCGGGAACTCCCGACACATCCGTCACGCGCCCGCCAAAAACGGCAGGCCCAATGGCGCGCCAGTGCAGGCCCTGGAGCAATTGCGGGTCCACCTTCACTTCAGCGGTTTTCTGAGCCGGGCACTCGGCGGACAGCAGCAGAGCCGCTACAAGCGTTACCGAGAATCTAACAGCACGAAACAAAAAACGGGATGTCCGTTGCGGAAATGGCATCGCCATTCCTCCCGAAAAACCGCCACTCTGAAACGCACCCGACTCTACAGCTTCACTTCCGCGGGACGACCGTCGAAAACCATCGCTCGGGTCGTCTGGTCCAGCCTGACTTCGATCTCGCGCTTCAGAGGCGGCAGCATGCGAGAGCCTTCCGCGAGCCGAAGCGACAGCTTTCGCGCCGCGTTGTCCCAGCGCACGTCGATCCCCATCCATTCGCCTTTGCGATAGTTGAAGGAAGAGCCGTCATCTTCGTACAGGCGGAACGATCCGTCGGCGCCCGGGTACACCGTCAGCGAGAGCGGCGCATCCATTTTCTCGTTCACATATTGTTTGACCGGGCCGAGCGCCAGAATTGCGCCCTCGCGAACGTAGAGCGGCAGAGTCTCCAGATCTACGGCGCGCGCAATCTCTCGGCCGCCGTCGATGTGCTCGCCAGTCCAGAAGTCGTACCAGCCGCCGCGAGGAAGATACACCTGCCGTGATGTCGCGCCCTGCTCGACCACTGGAGCCACCAGCACATCGCGTCCCCACAAGTATTCGTCGGCGCGCGCTGCGGCGACGCCATCATCGGGATAGTGCAGCCAAAGCCCGCGCATGACCGGCATACCCGTCGTTGCGCACTCGCGGACCGCGCTGTAGAGATACGGGAGCATGCGGTAGCGAAGCTCGAGATATTTCCGGCAGATCGGTTCGACTTGGACATTGTGAAGCTGACTCGCGTCGGGAATCGAGGCGCCATCATAATTGCGAATCTCGATCGGACCGGGATCGCCCGTGTTCCATCCCCACGGCAGGCGCAGTTTCCAAACGCGCCCGTGGCATCGAAACAGCGTGCAGAACGCGCCGAACTGAAACCACCGCAGGTAAAGTTCCGCCGTGAACTCTTTCGTCGGGACGAATCCGCCGATGTCTGTTCCCCAGTAGGGAACGCCGCTCAATCCCGTATTGATGGCGATGGGAATGTGAGTTTTCAGCGTCTCCCAGGTCGAATACACATCACCCGACCACAAAAACGAGGCGTATCGCTGCATTCCGGCGTAGCCATTGCGATGCAACGCGTAGGGCCGCTCATTCGGGCGGTCGAGCTGTGGGCCCTCCCAATACATCCGATTGCGAACGAGCCGCGACGGAATATCGAGTGGGTCACCCTCATCGGGCCACCAGCCGTCCACGCCCAACGCGAAGTCTTTGCGATGCGTGTCCCAGTAGCACGACGCGCTGGCTTCATCGAATTCGCGCAGCTCGCAAGCGTCGTGGACCGTGCCGCGCAACTTGTCGGACAGAATCACTACGTGGGGAATCACGCGGAAGTGGTCCTTGTGCAATGCATCGATCATCTGCTTCGGGTCCGGAAACGCCCGCGAATTCCAGACGAAGGACCCGTTCTCCGCGTTCCAGCCATTTGGGCAAAAGCCGGTGCCAAGATAGATCATCGCGTCGCAGGGTAGCTTCTTTTCCCGAAAAGTTTTCGCTTCGGCGAGAATTTCCTCGGGACTGCCCAGCGTACGATGCGATTGCTGGTAGCCGAGGCTCCACAGCGGCGGCATTTCGGCATGGCCGGTGAGGCGAGCGTACTCTGCCATGATGATTGCCGGTTCGCGCGAAGCCACGAAGAAAATGTCGATGGGCAACGCAGCGTCAGCGCTGGATGGCTGGAATTTACTGTCGGCTCCCGTGAAGTCAAACGTTCCGAAGGGTTGGTTGAAGAACATTGCCCAGCCCGCGGTTCCGATTAACCACGGAATCGGCACGCGACCGCCGTGCGTCGCGAGCTTGTACCCGCCCTGTCCGCTGCGCATTGCGTCCGTGGAGCCGCGCCGGTCGAACTGCGGACCGCCTTCGCCGAGGCCCAGCAGCGGCGAGTCTCCTGTGGCAAATGAGACGACTCCAGTAGGCGAATCGATCTTCAATTGCTGAATCGCGTCGCCGCCGGCAGACTTTATTCCAAACGTCAACGCGTCCGCGGAGACTTCAACGCGAAGGTGGCCCAATTGAACGGATTGGGCGCTCGCCTCGCCTCGGAGATGTGCTGCGGGCTTGGCCGAGGAGATTAGCGCGAGCGACCCATTCGCGGGTACTGCTGCGGGCGCGCCCTTAGCCACTGGCGCCACGGTCAGACGGAAAGTGTGCGGGCTGACCAAAGCGAGTGTGATCTCCACTCTGCGTCCTGCCACGCGCACTTCGGATTGGGCGGATAGGCGAAACGAGGGCACAGCCATCGCGGCGCAGGCCGCGCCCATGCTTTTTAGAACTTGTCTACGATTCAGGCGTTGTGTCATAGCTCGCTCGTGATCGTCGTGTTGGCACAGAGGATTCATGCCGCGGCTTGAGCAAATTAGAGATAAGAGTTGCCGGCGGACGGTGGATACTATATACAATTTCTACCGGCTTGCAGACTTTTCTGCACCTAAAAACACCTTTTATGCGCATCACAGGGATTCGCGTCTACCGAGTCGACTTGCCGCTTCACGAAACCACCTACCGGTGGTCCGGCGGCAATTCGGTCACCGTGTTTGACTCCACCGTCGTCGCCCTCGAAACCGATGCCGGGATAACGGGGTGGGGAGAGATTTGTCCGCTCGGCCCCGCGTACTTGCCTGCCTACGCGGCCGGAGCACGCGCCGGAATTGCAGAACTCGCGCCGCACCTCATGGGACTCGATCCCACGCAACTCAGCGTGGTGAACCAGCGTATGGACCAGGCTTTGCGCGGGCATCCGTACGTGAAGTCCGCGCTCGACATCGCGTGCTGGGATATTCTCGGCCAGGCGAGCGGGCAGTCGGTGGCGGTGTTGCTCGGCGGCCGTTACGGCGACGACTATGCGCTCTACCGGGCGATTTCGCAGGAAGCACCCGATGCAATGGCGGGCAAGGTCGCGAAGTATCGTGCCGAGGGTTACACGAGATTTCAGCTCAAGGTCGGCGGCGATCCCTTAACGGACATCGCGCGGATCAAGGCCGTTGCCGCGAAGCTCGAACCGAGCGACGTTCTCATCGCCGATGCGAATACCGGATGGACGCAGCATGACGCGCTTCGCGTCGTGGATGCGGTGGGCGACGTGAACGTGTACATCGAGCAGCCGTGCTTCAGTTATGAGGAGTGCCTGGCCGTCCGGCGGCACACGAACCGGCCGTTCATTCTCGATGAAGTGATCGACAGCCTCGCGATGGTGATTCGCGGGCACGCGGACCTGGCTATGGACGTGATCAACCTGAAAATTTCGAAAGTGGGCGGGCTCACGAAGGCGCGCCAGATTCGCGACCTCTGCGTTTCGCTCGGGGTTGCGCTGACGATCGAAGACACGTGGGGTGGCGACATCGTGACGGCGGCGATCGCGGCTCTGGCGCACAGCACGCCGCCGCAGTTGCTTTTCTCTTCCACGGATTTCAATAGTTACGTAACCGTCAGCATCGCGGAGGGCGCGCCACAACGTAAACACGGCCGGATGAGCGCTTCGAAAGAGCCGGGGCTTGGAATTCGGCCGCGTTTGGACGTGCTCGGCAAACCCATCTTCACGCATTCGTCCAGCTAGAATGGGTTCACACCTCTAATTGCGATACACCATGAGGAGGCGGCATGGCCACGGAGTCAAACAGACCGATATCGGCGGTGATTTGTCTGGCGCTTTTCGCCTTCAGCGTACCTCGCGCCTCGGGCGATACATATCCGCGCCAACAGGGCGTTAAGGCGGTGCATTACTCGTTTCGCCTGACGCTGAGCGACACCACCGATGAAATCGTGGGAGAGGCCACGGCAGACATCCGATTCGTGCAGGACGGCGTCAGCCAGTTTGCGCTCGATCTTGCCTCCGCCGCGAACGGGAAGGGAATGACGGTGGCAGATGTGACCTCAGACGGACAAGGCTGTGCCTTATGCGCACACTTCAGACCGTCTCGTGATCACGCTCGATGCTCCGTCGAAGGCCGGCGAGCGGAGGCAATTCCTGATTCACTATCGCGGCGTTCCTGCGGGCGGACTGCGCATCATCAAGAACAAGTATGGCGAGCGGTGTTTCTTCAGCGAAAACTGGCCGAACCGGGCTCGCCAGTGGTTGCCGATGATCGATCACCCGTACGACAAAGCCACCAGCGAATTCATCATCATCGCGCCGGACCATTACCAGGTCATCGCGAATGGTTCGCTTGTGGAGGAGACGGACCTCGGCAACGGAACGCGGCTCACGCACTGGAGCGAGTCAGTGCCCATCGCATCGTGGCTGAACGCCATCGGAGTGGCGCAGTTCGCCACGCGCTATTTCGGGGATCTTCAACGGGACGCCGCTCGAAACATGGGTCTACCACCAGGATAGAGACGCTCGGAATCAGCGTCTTCGAAACGCCCGTGCGGCAGGCGATCGAGTTTTATAGCCAGCGCGTGGCGCCGTTTGCGTATGAGAAGCTCGCCAATGTGGAGGCGGCCGGAATCCAAGGCGGCACTGAACACGCCAGCGAGATTTTCTATGGGGAAGACTGGCTGACCACAACTCGAATCCGCGCGGGCATAGCGCACGAGATCGCGCACCAGTGGTTCGGAAATTCAGTTACCGAAAAAGATTGGGACGACGTCTGGCTGAGCGAAGGGTTCGCCACCTACTTTACACTGATGTTTATCGAACACTACGATGGCCGCGACGCGTTCGTCGAGGGACTGAAGCGAAGCAGGGAAGCGGTGTTCGCGAACGAGGCCAAGAATTCCGGCGTCGCCGTCATTCACGACAATCTCTCCGACATGACCCAGGTCCTCAACCGGATCGTGTACGAGAAGGGCGGCTGGTTCCTGCACATGCTCCGGTGCCAGATTGGCGACGACAAATTCTGGTCGGGAATTCGCGACTACTATCAGCGCTATCACGAACGGAATGCCTCGACGGACGATTTCAGAAAAGTGATGGAAGAGAACTCGGGAGCCGATCTTTCCGCGTTCTTTCATCAATGGCTGAACCGGGCAGGATCGCCCGTCATCGACGGGACGTGGACTTACGACGCCGCAGCAAAGAAAATCGAAATCGTTCTCACGCAGACGCAGGCAGGTGACCCTTATCGGTTACCAGTCGAGATCGGAATCTCCGCTGACGGAAATTCCGCGGAGCGATTTGAGAAGGTCGACATGACCGGGAAGCAGCAATCGTTCGTAATCTCCACGGACTCCGCGCCCGCGGACGTGACGCTCGATCCGCGCACTACCGTTCTGATGAAGGCCTCGTTCAAAAAGAAGTGATCTGAATTTCCAGTCCCGATTGAGGGCACTGCCGCATGATGCGCCGGTTTGCTGCTGCGCGACCAATTTGTTAGGCTTCTAAGCGCTTCCACATGCGGAGAGGTGTCCGAGCGGTTTAAGGAGCACGCTTGGAAAGCGTGTGTTGGGGAAACTCAACCGTGGGTTCGAATCCCACCCTCTCCGCCATCCCTACCTGTCTTTGTTTTCAATCGGCTGGAAAGCCGCGCTGATCTCCACGTATCCCCGGCACGAACGACTCCGATCACGCCGCTGATTAGTGCGCCGGAAACAGTTATGGTCGAGGGCGAGTAGTCAATCCAGAACCAACTCTTGCGTTGTTTATTGCGCTTTCATCCAGGCATCCGAGCCCGTCACCTTCACCGCCACATCCGAATACCAAACCCGTATCGGCGTGCCATCAGCCTTGCCGCGGTGATCGGTGGAGATGAGAAGAGGGCCAGCCTTTTTTTGGTCTCCCCACGTTATGAAGAGAAGGCTCGGCTTCTTCGACCCGCCGCGATGGTAAACAAGATACTCAACGCGTTTATCTTTGCCTACGTAGAGTTCCCAGGTGTCGCCGGGCGTGTAACCGCCGACTTCCGCTGGATACTTTACTGCCACCAGCTCGGCCATGCCGTTGCCCACCGGCAGGTTATACATACCGGCGTCGATGAACGCGGGGGTGGTGTCCCAGTAAGCCCTTAAGGGAAACAGAAGCGTGTAGTTATCGTTGACGAAAGCCGGCTCGATTTCGTTCTTCACGTTGTCAGGCTGGCTGCTGAGCTCGGAGCGCATGTAGCTAACCTTCACCGGCTTGCCGTCTTTATCCTTCCCCTCGTACGAGACCTTGCCGGTCTTGGGCTCCCATTCCCATGAGCGGGAGAGGTTCAGTGCGCCTAATTGCAGGTTCCAGGTGTAGCGGATCGCCTCGATCTTGTCCCACGAATCGAGGCCATAGGTCTTGGCGATCTGTTCGGCAATTGCCGGGCGCTGCTGCGCGCGCGAGGTCCCAACAAGAACGAGGGCCCCGAAAGCCAGAAGACCTATCATCTTTATGCGGCTAGCGTTTCTCATGGAGTTCGCTCCTCGGTGAATTTGAACGGACGCTGCGTTGGATGCGCGCGAGCCTTCAGTGGGTGCGGAGATTATACAGCGGACCTCCGGTGACCGTGTTCTCGCATGCTCTCTGAGAGCCACACTCGTTACGTCACACAAGTTTGCAGACCTCATCCCCAAAGGGCATTTAGTCCGTTGAACGTTGGGGTACTGCGGATCGTCTGAACTGGTGAAACACGATAATTGCGCCAGCCGTTGCCACGGATCCGTATTCCAGCAGCATGATCCAGCCAGGAACCGCCCACTGACGACCAAGCGTGCGCAAATGCCAGACGTAATAGGTGGGAATGATGCTGACCGTCCAAATGATGAGAGGCACAGTGGAGACCGACCACACGAACGGCAACACCCACAGAAGGTACCAGGGATATACGACCGGCGCACATAGAAGCGATGCTGCCATGGGCCATGCAAATGCGGCCGGAGAAGATGCCGAGGCTTTGTTTCTGAGCCAGACTGCGGTGAGAAAGCCGACGAGCGCTGCCAACCCGACTAGAAGCTGTGGAGCCGCCACTCGCTCCAGAGCTGCAAACACCGGATCATTAAAACGGAACCGCTGCACGTAGGTGACGAGCGAGCCCATCGGAATCCGCCCGCGGTCGAGGAATGGCATGTATAGCAATCCGACCGCGAGTGCTGCCAGCGCGCAGTCGCGTATCCGAACCCGTTTCCAGTAGAGTGGCAGGAGCACAATCGGGAGCAGTTTCACCGCAACAGCCAAGCCAAATGCCAGGGCTGCAGCCGCACG
This sequence comes from uncultured Acidobacteriota bacterium, assembly GCA_963744235.1. GTDB lineage: Bacteria > Acidobacteriota > Terriglobia > Acidiferrales > UBA7541 > Palsa-295. The sequence goes on from CAVUSU010000004.1 coordinate 202,135, forward strand.
CCAGCGCCGTCCCAGCGCGGCGACGGACACCAATAACAGCAGCGCGCCGACAATATCAATGTGACCGCTGTGCGCCACTTCCGTCGCTAGGAGCGGGTTCCAGGCATAAGCCAGAACCCAGTGCGCTCCTTGGCCACTACGATGTAAGACATCGAATAAAACGAGAACAATCGCTAAATCGCAAAGTACAAATGCAACTTTCAGCGCAAAGACAGACTCGTGAATTCCTGTTACCGCGCGGAAAAACAACTCAGCGCCCGCGGGATATGGGCTTGGTACTTCGGGGTTGTTGAGCGTGCGGGTTTCGGGCGTGTGCAACGCAGCGAACGCAGGATCGCTGGGAACAACAATGTAAGGGTTGTATCCGAGCCGCTGCACACGGCCATCCCAAACATATCGGTGAATGTCATCATCCGAACCGGGAGGCATCAGCAGAAATGGAAGATGCCACAGGGCAGCCAACACGAGCCCGATGACGACGACGCGCTGAGGGAATCCTGGCGTGGAGAAGAACTCTCGAATGGCGAGGAGGTACGCGATGCCAGCGACGGTGAGGAGAATGATCGAGGACGACTCACCCGTGCTGCTGAACTTGCGTGAGCAGATTGTCAGCGTCACAAGCAAGACGACGCCAAGCCCGTACACTCTACGGGATGGAGTAACCGTCACAGTTCCGCCGGGCTTGTCCGCAACTGTGCCACCGTTTGTGCCCACTCTTTGAGCCAGCCCGCGGTCCGTGGCGCTCTGGCCGGAGCGAGCTGCAGTTCCGCGGTGAGCTGAATTAGGTCGCCGGCTACGTCGACGTCGTAGAAGGGAGATGTGAAGCCTACTGAAAGCTCAAGGGCGCGGGTCCGCGCCATCAGCAGTTCGAATGCATTCGTGGTTCCGAGTCCATCACCCGCGAACAATCCCGGATGAGATGCCTTCGCACCCACGAGGTAGTAGCCGCCGTCGTGCGTGGGTCCAACGACGACGTCTGATTGGGCCAGGGTCTGGAACGCGCTTTTAAGCACGGATGCCGGAAGGTGTGGACTGTCGCTGTTGAAGGCGATGATGCGCCGGTAGCCAGCCGTCGTGAAATGTCCAAACACCGACGTAAGGCCCGCCGCGAGACCGTCACCCGACTGTGCCACGACACGAACTGTCTCACCTGCGGCACGCGAAAGATCCTCGACATCAGATGGCGGACATACGATGGCGAGATCGACATCGTCGAGTGACTTCGCTAAAGCGATCGTATCGTCCAGAAGACAGTGACATAGTTCGAGGACAGCCGCAGGAGGAAGGCTCTGAGCCAACCGGGTCTTTGCGCTGCCAACCCTTGGTGCCTTGGCCATAATCACCAGCACGCAGTCGCAATTGGCTGAACGGGTCATTTGCTCGCGGCCGTCAGGCTCCGACGGAAAATAGCCAAGCGAGCCTTCACGCAGACTGCGGCGTTTCGGCTCGTCGGTGCCGGAAATAGTAGCGCAGAATGCGAGTGAAAATGAACCACGCCGCACCGATCGTGCCGCTAATGGTGCCGCTAATCTTCGATTTTCCGATGCGCGGGTAGTAGCTCACCGGCACCTCGACGATCCGGAATCCGCCGACCGCGCCTTTCAGGATGATTTCGACTGCCCAGCCATAAGTCGTCTCTTCGAGGGCGAGAGCACGCAGAACGTCGGCTCGGGCGGCGCGGAAGGGACCGAGGTCGGTGATCTGTTGTTGAAACAGAGATGAGATCAAGCCGGCCGCCAATCGGTTACCGAATGCCGCGTGCCAAGGAAGCGCGCCCCGAGTGCTCGTTCCCGAGAGGCGGGAGCCTAGGGTGATGTCGGCGCGCCCGTCAGAAATCGGAGCGAGAAGGAGCGGAAGTTCAGCGGGGCGATCGCTATAGTCACCATCCAGGAATACGACGACATCGGGCGCGTTGGCGCACGCGAGACCTGTCAGGCAGGCTTGGCCGTATCCGCGCCGCTGTTCGGAGACGACGCGAGCCCCCATGCGCCGACCAATTTCAGGCGTCCCGTCGGTCGAGTTGCTATCTACGACGATCACCTCGGTCACGAGATCGGCGGGAATATCGCCGAGCACGCGACCTATAGCCCCCGCCTCGTTGCGCGTGGGAATGATCACCGAGACTCGCACTCGATCTCCGTTTGGTTCACCACCACAACGAGGACGGCCACCGGCGCGCCAGGAACGCGTCGAGCCCCCACGTGCGGCCCGCAGCACCTACCGCAATCGCAAACGCTGCCATCATCGGGACGAGCAGTTCCCAGATCCAAGCGGTGCCCCACTCCGAGACCCAAAGACTCGTGAGCCACGCGAACGCGGCGAGACCCACAGGGCGCGTGAAAATGCCCAGCACGAGCAGAACACCGAGCGAGATTTCCGTGAGGCCTTGCAGTGGAGCCGCCATTGAGGCGTGGCTAGCCGCTACCGCCATCACAGTCTTCCACACGGCTGGTGCGTGATCATGTTGGATGTAATAGTTGATCAATCCCGCGTAGCCGGCTGGCGTGTAAAGACCTTTTCCAAGATTCTCAAAGAAGACCCACACGAGCATAGCGCCAATCGTCAGCCGAACGATGGCCAGCCCGAATCGCGCGTAAGGTTGGTCAGGCATTTAGGAAATCCTCTCCTGAGGTATAGGTTCGCTGCTATCGTTGTTGCCGCACACGTTTGATAGCAGATCAGCCAGCGAAGTCGCAAATTTTTCGCTCGCGCTGAACCGCCGCCTGGCCTAATCCCGCGCAATCACAATCGTAGTGCATGCGCTTTCGCCTTTGGGAAGCTCGCGAGCGGCAGCCATGCGAATTTCAAGTTTTTGTTCTTGTCCTCGGACGATGGGGCAATAGAAGTCCGGCTGATCGAGCGTATTTTGGAGGCGGCGCCGTCCGGCGCATCCGCCGTAACAAGACTCCAGATAAACGCAGGAGCGGCAAGCTTCGGGCACAGTGCGTGCCGCTAGAAAGGGCAAAGTTTCTACGACACGCGATCCAAAGCCGATCAAGGCCGAGAGAGGTTCTCCTGCGCCCGGCCAGTACACGCAAGGTTGGGTGGTGCCGCGAGGAGTTACCCGCACCGTGCTCACTCCGCACCCACCAGTTCTCGGTGGCAGACCGGCCATGGCGCGAACAAGGGGCTCGCCGATGGCGATAGCATCGGTCTCCGCAAACAGCGCCCGAAATCCTTGCCAATACTCATCGTAACTCAAGGCATACAGGTCAGAACGCACCGCCTGGTACACATTGACCCGCAGCGGCGACTCGTAACGCTTGGCCACGCGCGCCACTTCGGCAAGGCGCAGATAATTCGACTTCATCATTACGGCGATGACGGTGACGGAAATCCCTGATCTGACACAGCGTGACGCCTGATTATGGATCAAGGCCCAATTGCCGCTGCCCCGCTGGGTGTCCTGTTCAGCCTCGGTGGGATAATCCAGGGAGAACTCGATGTCGTGGAATGCGCGGAGCTCGTCGTCAGTGAGCACCGCCGCGCTGTGACCGTTCGACGTGATGGTAAGTTTCACCGGCAGGGTGCGGAGGTAAGCCAAGATCTCGCGGAACTGTGGATGCATGCCGTTTTCACCGGTGCCCAGATTCACAGAGCGGATCGGCAGGCTCTCCATCACAGATCGCACCTGGTCGAGGCTAAGCCGATCCGCCCGCGTGGGATCGCGGTAGCAAAAAGAACAAGCCAGGTTGCACTCGTTGGTTAGTCCGAGTCCCAGCGCAAATCCTCCGGTCGCAGCAGGCCGGACCATCGCGGCATATGAAGCGGAATCAGGCGTGGGCTGCGTCACAGTCCCTCTACCTCGCTGGACGACGCGCGAGAACGGCGAGCGATCACTTGTACGTAGCGCGCAATCGCGCAAAACTCTGGTCGAGCACCGAGTGTCGATTCCAATTCAAATATTTGCGCGTACGCTGCATCTGTCAGGTTTTCCAGGCCAAGGTAATCGAAAAACACGCGGACGCCATGTTCGGCAACGACTTCTAACCTGGCTCGGGCGAGTAAACCCCGTATCTCGGCAGGGGCAAACACGCGCGTAGGTTCCCCATAGAGAGTATCTACTACAGTCTCCGCTTCTAGGTTGGCAGTGGCGAGTCTCCAGTCATGTGATTTGATGGCGTCCTTTAGCACCTCGCCAGCACGATTGCGCACCATAAGAGAGAGCATCGCGTCCTCGCGCATTACCTTGGCAACGTCGCAAACAGTCGCAGACGGGCTCTCGACGTATTCGAGCAGGTTGTGGCAAACGACGACGTCAAAGGACTCTGCATCGAAGAGTTCGGGCAATCGGCCTACGTCGCCGTGGCAAAAGGAAATTCGCGCCGCCACGTTGCCTGTTGTTGCCTGCTCGCGTGCAATTCGGAGCATCTCTTCCGAAGCGTCAAGCAGCGCAACACTGTAACCCATCTGCGCGAGTTGCACGCTCGCAGAGCCTGTGCCACCGCCCACATCCAGGGCACGTCGCTTTGATGTGTCGACTGGCAGGAAACCTCGCGCGTTCTCCCAGGCAAGCGCGGAACGCAGCCTGCCCGAAGGCGTCTTCAGATAAGCCTCGTATTTGGCTGCGTCTTGGAACCGCGGCGTATCCAGCATCGGCATCTCAAATTCCAGCGTACGAATAGGAAAACGTGACACGCGACGTTCGGCAATTCAACGACCGGTTGATCTCCATCTTTTCCCAGTCGAATTCTAGCATCGAAAATATGTCGAGGACGACCGTAAGACCGTGCAAGCGCGAATTATTAGGCCCTTGCCGACTCGTCTCGGGGGTTGATTTAATCGCAGAGCGTGGTGGCGTGATGTAGCGTCATCTCAAGATGCGCCGCTAGTCCGCCGCGGGTGCCAGCCAGCCGCGCAGAACGTTGATCGACGCGGCGGGCAGCGTGTAAGAGGCCCCGGGTCCGGCGGGAACTGAGGATGTGACCGGCGGAAGATTCGGATCTGCGTGCCCGCTTTTCCTGCCCGGATGCCACTGATATTGGGCTTTTCCGAACGAAAGCATCGTGGCGGTTCCCCGAAACGTTCGATCCGTTTTCGCGCCGGCATTCTGGAACACGACGCGCAGTTGATGGGGATGGTCGTAGTCCTTATTGATCAGCAGCAGCGACCATTGCCCGTCCGGACGAAGTGTCGCGTACGCGCTGACGAGCACATGGCCCTCATCATCCTTCACGTCGCTGGAAGCATTGAACACGAGGTGCTCCGCATCCTTTGGCTCGGCCCATTCCTGCGTCAGGAGTCTTGCGGCGTAAAATTGCGCAGTGCGCGAGCGGATCTCATACTTCTCGTCCACCATGAACATGTGGTAGGTGCCCCAACTGTTGGCGCAGGCCGGATGCGGCGGAGAATAGGGCAGGTCGTGGTAGTAGAACGTCCCCTGTCCGCCAGCCGTGAGAAACGCGGCAAAAGTGTCCCCCAGCCAAAGCGCGCCGAAAATATCCACCGCAGCTTCGCCGCCATGGGCATTCGTTTCGGTATCGAGCAGCGGAACGTTTGGCGGCAAGCCGTCGTCGCGCCATACTTGCATGATGTGGGTCAGCAATTCGGGCTCTTTGTAGAGGTTTTGCCAGGGAGTGGTGCAGCCGTCGAAAGGATAATGCTCGAACGACATGAACGCGAGATCCGAAATCCGTTCTTGCGATTTCAAATAGTCCAGGAACCGTCCGAACCAAGAAGTCTTGCCCTGCGCGTCGGCCCAGGTCTTGATATCTTCATCCACTCCTTCGAAAACGGGGCCGCCCAGCTTTAGTTCCGGGTCGACGCGATGCAGCGCTGTGGCAAACTGCAAATACAACGCCGCGTCATCCTCGGGCTGCATGTACTGGCCGTCTGGTTCTTCTCCCATCTCGACGTACCAGATCGGATAGCCGCGCTTCTCGATGTAGGCAAGCTCCGCCGCCGCATCCTCCGGAACGCTGTAGAGCATGGCGATCGGTATGATCGCGGGCAGTCCGCGAGTGATGCCGCTGGTGTAGAAAAGATCGAAGCCGGGCTGGTCTCCCGATTCCATGCGGTCGGGCGCGACGTATAGATCGGCCGGCTCGTGCCACGGATCAACGGACGAGCAATAGGTGAGCGACTGCTTTTGGTCGGCTGAATGGTGAAGGTGATCGACGAATTGCCATTTGCTGTTCATAACACCTAGATAGACTTCCCGAATCGCGTAGCCGACGCAGTTGCGGCGATCCGCGGAGCCGTGCGAGTCGCACGTGTTCGAGGACTGGGTCATCAGGATGCGCACGAACCGAGCGGACACGTTAGCCGACGTGTCCCCGAAGGTTGCCGAGCCGCCTTTTCCATTCGTCACTTCACCGAAACTGAAGTTTCTCCATTGGCCGGACGCTTGATCGTCCATCGCGTCTTCACCCGTCCAATACTGAATCTGATATTTCACCGCATACGGATCGGCCCAGGCGATGCGTATTGCGTTCACGTCCTGCTTGGTGCCCAGATCGATCACCACCCATTGCGGATGGAGCGAGTCATCTTCGTGCGTGAACTGCTTCGTCAAATAGGGATTGCTCTTCCAATAGGTGTTCAGATCGCCGTCGTCAAGCCGCGAAAAACCGTCAAACTCCGTCCCTCCGTTGCGCGTGAATCCTCGATGAGGCAGGGAATAACCATAAGAGTGCCGAATCATTTCTCGCGGCGTGGAATCTCCCGTGAAATAGCCCTTGCCGGCGGGATCGCTCCACGTGCCCTTGGGATTCCAGTGCCACGCCTGCACGAACAAGTCGGTATTCTGGCGATAGCTGATCGCTCCCCATCCGGCTTCGAGAACCTGCTTGATCTGATCGGGCCTGAAGAAGGTGTCGGTTGCGTTGCTGGGGATGCGATCGACAGTGGATCCCAGCGCGCGCAGCGGGCTGAATGTATTGGCGACGTGGCTTGGCGTCGAGTCAACTCGCACTGTTTGCGCGAGGCTTGCTGGCGCAAGTGCAAACGCCGTGACGATCAAAAGGATTTCAAGTCGGTTGTGCACGACCATGACGCCTCGCACCAACTACCTGCGAATCCGATTTCAATTTCCAAAAAACAATCGAAGCTGACTTTGTATAATACGCACACCTCGCTTGCAAGGAGATCGTCCATGATCTTGAAAGTGTGTGAGGACAAGGTTTCGCTCGGGAAAGCAGCGGCAGAACAGGCCGCCGCCACAATTCGCTCAGCCGTTCGCGAACGCGGGCGCGCCCGAATCGTCGCAGCGAGCGCCGCCTCGCAATTCCAGTTTCTGGATGCGCTCACTCAAATTCGCGACATTCCGTGGGAACAGGTGGAAATGTTTCATCTGGATGAATACGTTGGCCTTCCTCCGATTCACCCCGCGAGCTTTTGCAAGTTTCTGCACGAACATTTGATTGATAAGGTCGGCCTCACCAATCACCATCTGCTGAACGGAGCGGAAGACCCGGCGAAAGTGATTCGCAGCGCCAATCACGCCGTCGCCTCCGCGCCCATCGACATCGCCATCGTCGGCATCGGCGAAAACGGCCACATCGCGTTCAACGATCCTCCGGCGGATTTCGAGACAGAGGAACCATTTCTGGTTGTGAATCTCGACGAAGCCTGCCGCCGCCAGCAAGTGGGTGAGGGATGGTACAAAGACATTTCCGAAGTCCCGAAGCAGGCCATTTCGATGTCGGTCCGTCAGATTATGAAGGCGAAAGAAATCATCGCGGTCGTGCCGGATTCTCGGAAGGCGCAAGCCGTGAAGGCCTGCTTCGACGGCGAAATCACTCCCATGGCGCCCGCGTCAATCCTTCGGACGCATCCGAACGCGACGGTCTACTTGGACAAGAACTCCGTCGCGCTGTTGAATCCAGCCACGCTGTCGAAGCACGCCGCGGCGCGATAACCGTGCGCGACACCTGCCGGATCTCGGCGAACCGCACGCTGGCGCGCAAGGAATGTGAATGACCTCGGATGATGACTTTCTGCAGGTCGGCGGAACGCGTCGCATCCCTGCGATCCCGTCCCTCCGCTGGTGGATCGCCGGGCTTCTCTTCGCCTCGACGGTGATCAATTACATCGACCGTCAGACTTTTTCCCTATTCGCCCCATATCTCAAACAGGAATATCACTGGACCAACACCGACTACGCCAATCTCGTGATTGCCTTCCGCTTGGCCTATTCCATCGGCCAGACGCTGTGTGGCCGCCTGATGGACCGCATCGGAACCAGGCGCGGACTCGCCATCACCGTGCTGTGGTATTCGATCGTTTCGATTCTCACCCCGCTCGCGAGAGGACTCTACAGCTTCGCTACCTTCCGATTCCTGCTTGGAGCGGGCGAATCCGCGAATTGGCCCGGTGCAACCAAAGCAGTTTCGGAGTGGTTTCCGAAGCGCGAAAGGGCGCTCGCCACCGCCTTCTTCGACAGCGGTTCGTCCGTGGGAGGCGCCATCGCGCCGTTCATCGTGCTGGGCATCTACTTTCGCTGGGGATGGCGTCCCGCGGTGATTGTTCCGGGCCTTCTGGGGTTCATCTGGTTATTCGTGTGGCGCTGGTTCTACTATCCGCCCGAAACTCATCCGCGAATCAGCAGCGCGGAGCGCGAAATGATTCTGGCGGACCGCAATGAATCCGAAATCAGCGGCGCGCGGAAGCTCCGGTGGCTCGATCTTCTGAAATTGCCCCAGACTTGGGGAACCATCGTAGCCAGAACCTTTACTGACCCCGTATGGTTTTTCGTTACGGACTGGTTCCCCATCTATCTCGTGGCGAAAGGCATTGAGCTTAGGAGCAGTCTCGTAGCGGTCTGGGTGCCCTTCGTCGCGGCCGACTTGGGCAATTTCTTCGGCGGATGGTTTTCGGGGCATCTGATACGGCGCGGATGGTCGTTGGGCGCAGCGCGAAAAGGAGTCGTTGTTTTTGGCGGCGTTGGTACGCTGCTCTTGATTCCCACGATCCTGACTACCCGAGTTGATTTGATTACGCTTCTCTTTGGCTTGGCCGCGTTTTCCTATGGCTCATTTACCACGATCGCCAACGTGCTTCCCTCCGATATTTACGCTACTCAATCGGTGGCGTCCGTCAGCGGCTTCGGCGGAACTGGCGCAGGCATCGGTACCATCGTCGCGTTCAAACTGGTAGGGCACTTTTCCGACGCGCGCCAGGCCGCGGCCACTCACTCGTTCGATCCCATCATGATCGTCGCGGGTCTGGTGCCCTTTGCGGGCATGATCTTGGTGCTACTCCTCGTTCGGAACACGAAAGCCACCGACCAAGGACTTGTCCACCGCATTTAACTCACTCTCATTCCTTTGCTCGACGAACTATTTGACATGCGCTGAACCTATTTGATTCACTTGTTCGTGTCGAGTCCGCAAGGTTATTTGAATCGGGTCCTCGCATAGACCGGCGGCCTGCTATAGGAGTCAGCGCCTGGCCGGAGGAGGCTCTATGGATCGCACGAACGCAACTCGAAGGGAATTTCTCGAAGTCGCGGCTGCCACGACGTTGCTCGCGAGCTTTTCTCCTTTCGTTACGCCAGAGACAAGGAGCGGAATCCCGTATCGGGCGCTCGGCCGGACCGGCGAAAAAGTCTCCGCGATCGGTATTGGCGGTTATCACCTCGGGAAGCAGTCCGACGAACAGGAAAGCATCCGAATCATCCGTACCGCGCTCGACAGCGGAATCAATTTCCTCGACAACTGCTGGGACTACAACAACGGTGTGAGCGAAATTCGCATGGGGAAGGCCCTTCAAGATGGCTATCGCCAAAAAGCATTCCTGATGACGAAGATCGACGGCCGCGACAAAAAGACTGCCGCGCAGCAGCTCGACGAATCGCTCCAACGGCTGCAAACCGACCATCTCGACGTGCTCCAATTCCACGAAGTCATTCGCATGAACGATCCCGAGCGGATTTTCGCGTCCGGCGGAGGCATGGAAGCCGTCGTCGAGGCGCAGAAGGCCGGCAAGGTGCGCTTCATCGGTTTCACCGGGCACAAGAGCCCCGACGTTCACCTGAAGATGCTCGAAACGGCTGCGGCCCACCACTTTCGCTTCGACACGGTCCAGATGCCTCTGAATGTGATGGACGCGCACTTCAACAGTTTTCAGCAAAAAGTGTTGCCTGTCTTGGTGAAGGAGGAAATCGGCGTTCTGGGAATGAAGCCGATCGGCGACGGGCTGATCTTCAGGAGTAACACCGTCGCGCCGGCGGACTGCCTGCGCTATGCGCTCAACTTGCCGACGAGCGTCGTCATCACCGGCTGTGATTCACTCCCGATTTTGCAGCAGGCGCTGGACGTCGTGAAGAACTTCAAGCCGCTGAGTCAAACGGAAGTCGCCGCGTTGCTCGAGAAAAGCGCGCACGCTGCGCAGGACGGCCAGTTCGAAGGATACAAAACCACCCACAACTTCGACGGGACCTATATGAACCCGCAATGGCTAGGCTAGCGGATCGCGCTCAATAGAAGTTCGATCGGGGGGGAGCCTATGAGGAAGCTCACAAAGGAGCAAAAGCGAGACATCCGAGCCATCGCCGCAAAAAGAGACGAGGACATTGATTTCTCGGACGCGCCGGTGGTTGTCGATTGGAGCAGAACCCAAATCGGCAAGTTCTATCGGCCAACGAAAAAGCCCGTAAGTAAGGGATGAGTCCGGATGGGAGTGCGCTCAGCGCACCCCCGCCGTCGCCGTTTTGTGCACCGACCGCGCGCTCTCAATTTGCTCGAGGCCCTCGATCAGGTCCTGCACCAGGTCTTCCGAGTTCTCGCACCCGGGCGAAAGCCGCAGTAGCGTGTCAGACAGCCCCAGTTCAGCCCGCGCTTCCGGCGGAATCGACGCGTGCGTCATCGTCGCCGGATGGCAGATCAGCGCCTTCACTCCTCCCAGGCTCTCGCCCAGCGTGAAGTACTGGCGCGAGGACGCGAACGAAACCACTTCGTCGATCGTCCCATCCAGCTCGAACGAAACCATCCCGCCGAAGCCGGTCATTTGCTTCCGCGCGACGTCGTGCCCCGGATGATCCGGCAGTCCCGGGAAATAAACGCGCCGCACGATCGAATGACCCTTCAGCGCGTCCGCGATGGCGGCCGCATTCTCTGCGTGACGTTCCATCCTCAGTTCGAGCGTCTTCAGTCCGCGCAAGGTGAGCCAGCAATCGAAAGGCGACGGCACCGCGCCCGTGGCGTTCTGCAGGAATTTGATCGGCTCGAAAATCACCGGATCCTTCGCGAGAGCCGCGCCCTGAATCGTGTCCGAGTGGCCGGCGAGATATTTCGTGACGCTGTGCACCACGATATCCGCGCCAAGCTCGAAAGGCTGCTGGAAATATGGCGTCGCAAACGTGTTGTCGACTACCACGAGCGCCCCGCGATCGTGAGCCAGTTGAGCAACTGCGGCAATGTCGGTGATCAGCAGGCGGGGGTTCGTGGGGCTTTCGATCCACACGAGTCGCGTACGCGACGTAATTGCCGCTTCGAGAGCGGCCTGGTTGCTCGTGTCGATCTGGCGCACCACGATGCCAATCGGCTGGTAAACCTTATTGAGGATGCGATACGTGCCCCCGTAGACGTCGAGCGGGATCACGATTTCATCGCCCGGGCGCAAATAGGCTTGCAGCACCGCGTTCTCCGCCGCCAGGCCCGAGGAGAACAGGGCCGCGTTATTCACGCCTTCGAGTTCAGCCAGCACTCCTTCGAGCCGCTGGCGCGTGGGATTATTCGTGCGAGAGTAGGAAAAGCCCTTGTCGTGGCCCGGCGAATCCTGCTCGTAGGTCGATGTTTGAAAAATCGGAGCGACGAGCGATCCGGTCTCCGGTTCCGACGGCTGCCCCGCGTGAATCGTCTTGGTAGCGAACTTCATCTTCGTACTCCTTTCGTTCTTGCTCATATCGTGCTGCTTCCTGGCCTCGTACTACCTCGTGTTTCGACCCTCGATTCGTCATAGCCCCTAAGGCGCGACGGCCAGACTCGAAACCGAGTCCGCCCACGTTGTCCCGGGAACCGTGCCCGCGATCCTGCTCAAGTGTTGTTTCTCGTCCAGGCTTCGCACCACCAGCGGCAGGTCGTAACGCGCCGCGGCCTCGATCGCTTTCCGCTGAACGAGATCGCATCCTTCATCCGCTAGCTCCAGCGCGTGTTCAAATGTGAGGAAGGGAATCGGCAGAGCATTCGGATCGCGGTGCGGATCGCTCGTGAAATAGCCGGGCACGTCTTTAATCAGTTCGCATCGCGTGGCACCGAGACCCGCGGCGAGAAGCACGGCCGTGAAATCAGATCCGCCTCGCCCCAGTGATACCACCGAGTGCGATCCATTGGTCGCGAAGAATCCCGGCACCACTGCAACATTGTGATTTTCGAGCACGGCGCTGAGTCGCCCGGGATCGAGACGAACGCCGCCGGCAGAGGCTCCGGAGTTGTTGCCCGGCACGACGAGTCCCGCCTCGTGCACGTTCAATCCCGTTGCGCGGACGCCCAGCGCTTGCAAGTGCAGAGTGAGCAAGGCTACTGACCGGAGTTCTCCGGTGGACCACAGCAAATCGAGTGCGGCAGGCTTGGGCGAGGGGACGATCTTCGTGGCGAGTTCTTCCAGCGCGTCGGTTGTCCCTTCCTGAGCTGATACCACTACAACCAAACGCTCTTCCGGCGACGTGAGTTGGCGACTACAAACAAACGCGGCAGCCCGGCGGTAAGCCCGAGCGTTCGTCAAAATCGAGCCGCCGATCTTGATAACGGCGACGCTCCCTAGCGTAATTTCCGAAATACCTTCCGACATCTGCTCCCTCCCAAAGTGTGCAAATACGCCGCGACGCCGTGTCGACCGCGCAAGCTGCGAATGGAGTGGCAGCTCACGCTGGCGCCGACGCGCCGCAATAGACGTACGCACAATGCGCAAGCAGCTGCGCGCCGTCTTTATTTCAGTTTGGGAGTTGAATCTTCAATGGCCGGGGTTCCGGTCAGTTGAGGATCTTATCTCTCCCCACTGGGCAGGAATTAGCACCTTGGCACTTGCACCAGGTTGCTGTGGCGTCTCAGGGCCTGTCCCCTCAGCCACTCTGGATAAGCGCTGCCGTTTCCAGCAGCACGAAAAGCTTAACAAAGTCGCCTCCGAAGTCAAGAAAAGAAATGTCGGGTGGCGGAATATGCCCCATCGCCCTCGCAAATGAGTGGACACACTCAGCACTCGGCGTCGTTTTGAGAGAGCGGCTCCGGGGAGGGTGATGATTTCCTAGTACCCCCATTGCGGAAATCAGTGGACAGCAGTAGCCGTCCTCGGTCAAATTAGAGTGCGAAGGACGTGCCCTCTGAGGGGGAACTAGGCGATGAAACGTTTTGCATTCTTGCCCGTAGTCGTTTTGCTATGCGCTTTCAACGCAAGCGCGCAACAGAATTCGCAAAACTCTCCACTGTTTGTTTCGCCTTTTGGCGAAGCCGATTCTCAGCCGGCATCAAACTCTCCTGTCGTTCCGCCGCTCGCGCTCACTTCTTCGCCGCGCGTTCCCGAATTCGAGCTGAACGCCGCAATTCCCGCGGCAGTGCCGTTGCTGCCTGAACCTCCGCAGGTCGTCTACGGCGTCAAGCCCACCTATGATTTTCAGGCGTACTTGGGCTATACGTTCTTCCGGTTTTATGAAGTGCCCGGCACGGACGTCAACCTGAACGGCTTCAACTATTCCATCGTCTACTATCCGGACTATTTCAAGGGCTGGATCGCTGCCGACGGCGAGTTCGTGGCGGCCTTCGGCTCTCAGTTCAACGAGAAAGCGCGCTTCCTCCTCGGAATGGGTGGCGCGAGGTTTCGATGGTCGCTGCCACGCAACATCGAGTTCTGGGCGCATGGCCTGTTAGGCGGTTCACACTACGTGCCGCAGACCTCGTACGGATCTCAAAGTGCGTTGGCTTATGAACTCGGCGGAGGAGTTGACATCAACTCACGTAATTCGCGTTGGGCTTATCGCATTGGCGCCGACGTAGTCGGCAGCCGCTACTTCAACACCTATCAGTTCAGCCCCAAAGTCTCGGCAGGCATCGTCTACAAGTTCTAACCGAACTCAGCAATCGATCGAGGCGAGCCCGAGTTCTCGCTCGTGCGTCCGGCTGCCGCTTGGGTCTACCTCTCAGCGGCGTCAGTCTGGCCTTTAGAGCGCGAGATCTCTCGGTTTTCTCAAAGTCCTCCAGGGCGCTCGCGCAGTATCCAAGAGCCGAGATGACAATCACGGACGAGCGTGATACCGTGATGCAGAAAACGGCGGAACGTGCGGCTGGCTCCTTGGACGCTGGCCTTCCCGGGGCGAGTGAAGGAGTGGAACGATAGTTTCTGCTGCGAGGATCCCTCATGTCTGACAATCAGATGTTTGAGCAGAAGAGCGTTTTAATGATTCGCGTGCCGGTCTCCGAGGATGGTTACGCCTCGATTTATTTTTCGAGCGTGGACGGCCGCTTGATGACCGAGCGCGAGTGGTGGAATTTGAAGCAAGTGGTCGAACTAGCCAGCAAGGCTTTTGTGAAGCCCGAGGTGCGGGCGCAATCAGCCGCTGCTGGTGGATGACCTGCGGATGCCCGTCAAGCGTCGAAGTTGATTCTGCGGCTTAGTCGCGCTCTTGGTGCCCGGGCAGATCAGGATTGCGAGTCGAGCTTCAGGGCGAAGAGCTTTCGGCGCGCCGCGAGAGCGAGTGCGATCACGCCCATCCCCAGCAGAGCGAGCCCGCCGGGTTCCGGCGTCCGGTGAGTGTCGGTCGTGTTTGAGCATCCTTCCTTGAACGGTGCACAAACGCCACCGCGATCCGGATCGCTCGGCACAAACGGACCGTGATTCCAGCCCTTGTGATCGGCCACCAGACCGGAAAGGGTATTTTGAGCTGATCCCGTGGCGCTAAGTCCTGTTCCACCGTACAAACCGCCGTTCATTCCTCCGAAACATGCAGCCCGGAATTGCCAGCAGGAGACGGGGCCACTGTCCGCACTTATCTCGCTGAAGCGGTTGACAGTCCAAACCGGATCGAAATCAAAGTTTTCGTTTGAAATGCTCGGTGTCTCGCCGTCGTCCGTTGTGGCGTTCGATAACGGAGCTTTCCAATCAGCTTTGAGGATCGCCGGAATCAGAAGTTTCGCGTCGTCGTCGCTCTCGAGGCCGAATCCCATCCCTGACGGCGAGATGTACGAGATCTGTCCGTTCGTGACCTGAACCGTGATCCACGGATTGGCAGGCGAGTCCTCGGCACCGCTCGCGACGTTTTGCGCAGGAGTGAGAGTACCCAGAGCTATGGCGAGTGCCAAAAAGCAAAGCCCCGCAACTGCAAAGCGTATGAATGTCTGCATTTTCGAACCCCCAACTTGGCCACCGCGCCCCGCCAAGCGCGTTTCAAACCACAACGACAGGGACCCCTCGTCCCTCTACTGCTAGTGTAGTAGGCAATTGCCGGCCCAAGTCGCGGGCTGATAACTTCTTTAACTACAAACAATCTCTCAGCACACTGCGCGGGAGAATAGAAAAGGTTTGTCCTGTTTGTCCGAATTGTTGCCGTCTGTCGGGCCCTGAAACCGCAGCCAGGTCTTGCCAAGAAGCTAAGTCAGAGGGCTAGCCATCGATTGCAGAGACGAGTCAGATTTGCAACCAAGAGAGGGGTGGATGGGCCAAAAGAGGCGCGGGCAGGTGGTTCACATCTGAACCACTTGCCCGCTGGTCGTTACGCAAAGATCGAGCAGACTACAAGCAGACCCTTCGCCGCGACATGATCGCCAGCCCGAGAAGGCCGATACCCAGTAATGCAATTCCTTCAGGTTCAGGTGTGGGGGTCAGGGGCGTTTGATTGAAGGTGGTTTGGCAACTACCTCCAGCAGGCACTACAGCCCCCTGACAAGGGTCGTTCGGGTCGAACTTCGGATTCGGGAGGATAGGCGGTGTATTGCTGTAGCCGTCTGGGGTACTGGGGCCGTTAGGAACGGTTAAACCGCAGTCAACCAGAATGTCGCCACAGCCGTCCGGGCCCGAACCTCCAGGCACGGTGCCGCCGCCGTTTGTGGTTGTAGACCCGCCAGGCCCTACGTTGTAGAAGGGCGCGCACACCTCTCCCGGAAAACAGTTGGGGTTGGACTCGTATGTAAGAGGAATGCTGTAAAACTGACTGCCGTTGAATGTGGGATTGAAATCGAACCCGCCGCCCGTAGTCAGCGAATACAGATTGCCGAGTGGCCAAGTTTCTGAACCACCAAATCCGAGGATATTGTAGCTGGCTGTGATGCTCGCGGGTACCGCCACCTCAGCAGTGTTCACCACCGGCATATTCACTTCCACCACCGGCAGGAAGTTGTAATAGAACGTTTCGCCGTTTGACAGTGACAGCCCTTGGGTAGACGGATCTAGAAACTTGTTCGCGATATTGCCGCCGGCCCCAGCGACAAACGTAAAGGTGTCGGAAGTCGAGTAAGTCTGCGTCGTGCTTTCCCAAACCAGATCGCCGTACGTCACGGTGGGCGTCGCGATGACATTCTGGGAGGTTTGACCCTGAACGGCAAAAGTGATGGACGCGCTTGCAACCGTCACGCAACCGATAAAGCACACTTGCGCTTGTGCGGAAAGCGTCAAGCCGACCGGGGCAGTGGCGGTCGATTGCGAAAGTGACGCCACTCCGAGCCCGTTATTGAGACTGGAGTTCAGATTGGCTGTGCCCAATCCCAGGACGTCCACGGTCCTGTTCACAAGCGGCACCGTGCCGCTGCCCAAGGGGCCCAGGTTGTACACGAAGTCGCTGCTCAAGTTGCCCGACGCGGCCGGAGCACCGCTGATCGAGGATCCCTTGAAGCCGGGAGTGTATCCAAGGTCTAGGACTGTGCTGCCGGGCACGAAGCTCTCGCCTGGAGTGACGGTGCCGCTAGGCAGATCGAAGCTCGTTGACCCGCCCGTCTGCACGTCCAAGGTGCCGGGTGTCACGCTTGCCGATGCCGTGATTCCCAGCGCGCTCCAAGGGTATGGGCCGAAACCCTGGCTTGCAGTGCCGTAGGCAGCAGTTTCAGAGGCGCTGGTTCCTACGGATTCCGTCTGGGCTTGCACCACTGCCGCGAAGACCAACAAGCAAACGCCCATCACAATGCTTTGCAGAATCCTGTTCATGTGTGCCCCCATGCCAGTCCAGTCAAAGCCTATCGACAGCCACACCCTTTGGTCCATACTTCGACGGACCAGTACCGCATATTTCACGTGTAGTAGGCAATTTGAAGTCCCGCCTCGGGGCACGCTAAGTGCTTTCAATAGAGTGTCCCTGCGAGCGCCGGCCGTCGGAATCTGCAAAGTTTTGCACTCATTGTCCGAAACTCTACCTGTTTTCAGGGGGCGCTGGTCCGAGTTGCCGCTTTGTGGGCCAAGTGTTATGCTGCGCAGCCATCCACGGCTTGGCGTTCCCGGCCAGCCGAAGACTTCCACCGAAAGGCAGCCAATGAGCGAAAATCAGCGCGCAATTGGGGTTGTACAGATCGTCTGGATTTTGGCGGGCCTGCTGGTAGCGGCGGCTGCCGTATATCACGTGGTGAATCACTATCGCGAATCCAGAGTTGCGTTCACCACACCATACCAGGCAATCCTGCTCGCCAACGGGTCGGTCTACTTCGGTCATTTGCAAGACTACGGCACCGCTCATCCGATACTCACGGACGTGTACTACATCGTGAGTCAAGCGAATCCGGACACAAAGCAGACCAACAATATTCTCGTAAAGCGGGGCAAGGAACTGCACGCACCCGATCGAATGTACCTGACTCCGAATCAAATTCTATTCGTTGAGCCGGTTGGCACAAACTCGAAGGTGGCTGAGTTGATTGCGCAGGCGACAGCAGCAGTAGGGCCTCGGGAGAAGTGAAATGCGAATGCCGAAGGAACCAACTCGATGCGAGCGCGTACGGCGGATGATCCTTGCGTCGGCGCTCACTCTGCTCGTAGCGACACTGCCACTCCTTAGTCCGGCGGTTCGTTCTGCCCAGACAACTCAGAACGACTCGCAGGCCGATCAGGCCGCCATGGCGGAGCGCGTGCGTCAGGAGTTTTTGCACGCGTGGAACGGCTACAAGCAGTACGCCTGGGGACACGATGAGCTGAAGCCCCTGACCAAGGGCTACCACGATTGGTATGGCGTGTCGCTGTATATGACGCCGGTGGACGCGCTCGACACGATGATCCTGATGGGCCTGAAGAATCAGGCGGACGAGGATCGCGAGCTCATCGCCACGAAGCTCTCGTTCGATCAGGATATTTACGTCAAGAATTTCGAGATCACCATTCGCATGCTCGGCGGCCTTCTCAGCAGCTATCAGCTTACCCGCGACAAGCGGCTTCTGGCGCTCGCAGACGATCTTGGGAATCGCCTCCTTCCGGTATTCAATTCGCCGACGGGCATGCCCTACGTCAACGTTAACTTGAAGAGTGGCGCGGTGCGCGACGAAGAGACCAATCCTGCCGAAGTCGGCACGCTCCTTCTCGAATTCGGCACCCTGAGTAAACTGACAGGGAAGCCGGTTTACTTCGACAAGGCCAAGCGCGCGGCGGTGGAGCTTTACAAGCGACGCTCCAAGATCGGCCTGGTGGGCGACGCCATCAACGTCAAGACCGGTGAGTGGACCGGCACGGACAGCAGCGTCAGCGGCGGGATCGATTCCTATTACGAGTACCTCCTGAAGAGCTGGCTGCTTTTTGGCGACAAAGATTGCGAGCAAATGTGGAAGGCGAGCGTCGAGGCT
This sequence comes from uncultured Acidobacteriota bacterium, assembly GCA_963744235.1. Lineage (GTDB taxonomy): Bacteria > Acidobacteriota > Terriglobia > Acidiferrales > UBA7541 > Palsa-295. The sequence continues at coordinate 220,815 of CAVUSU010000004.1, forward strand.
TTGAATCGTTACGTTGCCGACGATGCCCCCACGGGATTATGGTACGGGCACGTCGACATGAATACAGGCAAGCGCACGCACACGTATTTCGGCGCGCTCGATGCGTTCTTCCCCGGTGAGCTCGCGCTGTCAGGCGACCTTGATCGTGCGCGGCGCCTTGAGGAATCCAGCTACAAGATGTGGACCCTCGCCGGAATCGAGCCGGAGGTGATCGACTATTCGTCGATGAAGGTGGTCGCGGGCGCTTATCCGCTGCGGCCGGAAATCATCGAGTCGGCATTTTACCTGCATCACTTCACGAACGACCCGCGATACCTCGAAATGGGTCGCGCGTTCTTCGATAGCCTCGTGAAATATTGCCGCACCGACGTTGCCTACGCCGCATTGCGCGACGTGCAAACAAAAAAACAAGCCGACGACATGGAGAGTTTCTTCTTCGCGGAAACGTTGAAATATCTCTACCTGCTATACGCCTCGGCGAATACCGTCGACTTGTCGCGCCAAGTCTTCAACACGGAAGCGCATCCCATGTCGAAGGTAAATTAGCCGGGGTGCAAACATTTGCAGCTTAACGGAATCCTGCCGGAGTACCGTACTCATTAGCGTAACAATTGGCCGTCTCTTTGGCGATCAACTCATAGCTGCTATTGAAGTTACGGCCGATGCTCAGCCTCCCGCTTGGTGTGGCAATTGCACAGAGCTCTGCGACGCTGTGACCGCCAGAAGGAGAGGACTTAAATGAGGCATCTCGCAATCATTCTGACCCTCGGAGTTTTGGTCTGCATCCCCGCGGCGGCTCTGGCTACGACCTACACTTTCCAGACGGTCATCAGCGCAGGTGACCCAGCATTCACCCAGACGCTTGGGATTAACAATGCGGGCACCGTTGCCGGGTATTTCGGAGATGGAACCCTGGTTCCGAATAACGGCTTCACCGTGACTTCGCCTTATGGTGGCGCGTCCTTCACTCCCGAAAACTTTCCGGGCTCTGTCCAGACGCAAGTGATCGGAATCAACAACAACGGCGAAACAGTTGGATTCTATGTTGATGGCATGGGAAACACCCACGGTTTCAAGGATGTCGGTGGAAGTTTCTCTACCGTCGACAATCCTGCCGGGAACGGTTCTCCCCTCGTGACGCAACTCCTCGGAGTGAACGACACCGGCGAAGCAGCCGGCTATTACACGGATGCCAGTGGCAACTTTCAGCCTTTTACATACAACTCTGGCAGCCAAACGTTTACAGCAATCTCGTTTTCGACCGAGGTTAGCGCCCAGGCCACTGACGTCAACAACGCTGGGGATGTTACTGGATTTAACATCAATGCCAGCGGGAATTCGGACGGCTTCTTGGACGTCGGCGGCGCCTTCACCCAGCTAGACTTCCCTGGGGCGGTGTCCACGCAAGCCCTCGGTCTCAACAACGAAGGCGACGTAGTCGGGTTTTACCTTGACTCGAGCCTAAACACCCACGGTTTCCTCTATATCGTTGCCACTGGAACGTACCAGGAAATCAATGATCCCAATGCCGCTGGCTCGACCGTCATCAACGGCATCAACGACAAGGGCCAGATTGTCGGGTTTTTCACGGACGCGAGCGGAAACGTGGACGGCTTCGTCGGAACCCCGCCCGCGGCAACGCCGGAACCTTCGTCGCTGCTATTGCTGGCAGCCGGATTCTTCGGCCTGTGTGGCTACGCCCGGAAAAAGTTAGCCTTGCCTGCGTCGAATTGAGCTGCGCCGCAGCGTTCTTTTCATCGGGCTCCTAACAACTGGTTGTCGACAGGCAGCTCCGGTATCTGGACCGCGCTCCTCTTTCAGATAATCTTCAGGTGACTTCTGTAAGAATGCTTTGCCGGGCTCTTGTCGGCCTCCAGCCCCCTTGTGCAAGCAGTTGGATCGATCGGAGGATCCTCAATGACGCAGACGAAGAAGATTGCGTGGGCCCTCGCTGTTGCGGCTCTCGTTTGTATGGCAAGCGCGCAGGGCCAGGAAAAGCGCGTGAAGAAATCGGATTTGCCGGCTGCGGTTCAGAAGACCGCGGATGAGCAAAGCAAGGGAGCCACGGTCCGCGGTTACACGCAGGAGACCGAAGACGGAAAACTGGAATACGAAGTCGAGATGATGGTCGGCGGCCATGGCAAGGACGTCAGCATCGACAAGGACGGCAACGTTCTCGAAGTCGAAGAGCAGGTCGACCTCGAGAAGCTCAGCCCCGAAGTCCGCGAAGGTTTGCAGAAGAAATCAGGCTCGGGCAAGATTACGAAAGTCGAATCCATCACCAAGCACGGGACCCTCGTTGCGTACGAGGCCCACATTTTGACGGGCGGCAAGAAGTCGGAGGCGCAGGTGGGCCCCGATGGGAAGCCGCTCGACCATGAAGAATAGTTGCAAACGATTTTTTTTAGAGCTCAAGCACGGGAGGTGCTTTGTGCGGAAGATGCATTTGAAAACTGTAGTGGTGTACGTTGCGTTTCTGATTGTCGCTGCGAGCGCGGCCTTTGTCGGCCACGTGATTGCGGCGCCGCAGTCGGGCGGTTCCGGATATCACGTCACAAAGAAATACAAACTCGGCGGCACGGGCGGTTGGGACTACCTCACCGGGGACCCGTCGAAGCATCGCCTCTTCATTTCGCGGGGCACGCACGTCGTCGTAGTCGACACTGATAACGGCAGCGTGGTCGGCGACATTCCGGGGATCGGCAGGTCGCATGGCGTCGCCCTCGCTCCTGAATTCAACAAGGGTTTCGCCAGCGACGGCGGAGGCTCGGTCGTCGTCTTCGACTACACCACGCTCAAGACGCTCGACACCGTGAAAACGGACAAGGATTGCGACGGCATCATCTACGATCCGGGCTCGAAGCGCGTCTTCACCATGAATGGCGACGCCAACTCTTCCTCGGTGCTCGACGCATCCACCGGCAAGCTACTCGCCTCGATTCCTCTCGGCGGCGGGCCCGAATTCACCGCAGCCGACGGCAAGGGCTACGTCTTCGCTAATCTCGAGGACAAGAGCTCGCTCGTGAAGATCAACGCGCAGACGATGAAAGTGGAACAAACGTGGCCGCTCGCCCCGTGCGAATCGCCTTCCGGACTCGCGATTGACGCTTCCACCGAACGGCTCGTGGTCGGCTGCCACAACAAGTTGATGGCGTTCGTCGACGGCAACTCCGGCAAAGTGATCGGCACAGTTCCGATCGGGCAAGGTGTCGATGCGAATCGCTTCGACGCCGGCACCGGCTACGCATTCGCTTCTTGCGGCGACGGCACAATCACTGTCGCTCACGAGGATTCGCCGGACAAGTTTTCACCCGTCGACACGATCACCACGCAACGCGGCGCGCGGACCATGGAAGTGGATCCGTCGACCCACACGATCTACACGGTCACCGCGGAATTCGGCCCTGCTCCCGCAGCCACAGCCGATAATCCGCGGCCACGCCCGTCAATGGTCCCCGACACCTTCACCCTGTTGGTGATCAGCAAATAAGCGGTGGTGCCCGATCGTCCGGCGCCGGCCGCGTTCGCAGTTTGTGCGAACCGGCGCCTCGCTCGCCACTTTGGTCGCGAATCTTGCGCCCTGAACAAGCGTTCATCAGGCCCCGAATCAGTGTTAATCAGTGTTCATCTGTGGTTGAAGATTTTGCGGCCCGTTTACTGTCGCGCCGCCCACGCCAGCCCGTCCGGCTCCGTTCCCGGCTCAACGCGCCCCACCACTTCCATCGTCTTCAAGTCGATCACCGCGACATAATTGTCCGGGCTGCACGCCACGTAGACGCGCGCGCCGTCAGGCTGCATCAAAATTCCGGCCGCGCCGCGCCCCAGCTTGATTCGCTTCACTTCCTTTCGCGAGCTCACGTCGAACACCGCCAAATCCGCGCCGCCCAGTGACGAAACGAACGCCAATTTGCCGTCGAGCGTAAACTTCAGTCGGTTCGCGCCCTTCACATTCGCATCGAGCGTCTGCGTCACCGTCCGGTGCGCGACATCGATAATCGAAATCGTGCCGTCCCCCGCGTTCGCCACCCACAATTCCTTGCCATCGAGAGTAACGTCGAATCCTTCCGCGCCTCTCCCGACCGGAACGACCGCCTCTATCCACTCAGACCCGTGCGCGATGGCACTGCTTTGCCAGAAAATCTTCGAGACGACGCTGACCGTGGCCGATTCCACGTTCGTTGTGAAAATCTGGTTGAAGTCTTGGCCCTGCGATGATTCCAGTACCGCAATCATGTGCGTCCGGTTTTGTCCCGTGCCGAGAACCCAATCCACTTTTCCGCTCGCCGGATCGTACGTCCCGATCACTTTGTTCGCCTCAGCCGTGAAATAAAGTTTCCCGCCCGCGAACGCGAGGCCATGCGGCCCGTGCAGCACTCCGAGGTCGATCGGCGCCAGCGCCTTCTGCGCCACCAAATCGATCACCGAAATCGTGTTGTACGCGCCACCGCCATAATTCGAAACGTACGCCAGCTTCCCATCAGGCGACACAATCACCTCGTGCGGATCGGGGCCGCACGGCACCTTCGCCACCACCTTCAGCGTCGCCGGATCGACAATCGCCAGCGTGCTGTCGCGCTTCGCCAGCGCCAACAAGGAATTCGTAGGCGTATTCTGCGCCAGTGCGCTCCCCGCGCCCGCCATCAGCAGCGAAGCTATCACCATGACCAAAAGCATTCTCCGATTCATCATCCCTCCACGCGCAAACCCGCCGCGCACAAATCGCACTAAACTCCGAACCTCTCCCAAAGTCAACTCGTCTACTCACATCCCGCCGCTCTTTTTGCCTTGCGCTTCACCGATGGGGTAAGAAGGCTTATCATGAGTGTTCGAGGCCCGCATGACTGCTGACACTCGCACATCTCCGGCGTCGGTTGCAGGCACGGTGCCCACGCGCGTCGAATCCGACAGCATGGGCAAGATCGAGGTCCCTGCCGACCGCTACTACGGCGCGCAGACGGCGCGTTCGCTGATCCACTTCAATATCGGCCGCGACACGATGCCGCCCGAACTGATTCGCGCGTTCGGCATCCTGAAAAAAGCGGCGGCGCTGGTCAATAAAGATCTCGGCAAGCTCTCCCCCGAAAAAGCTAAGCTGATCGTGCAGGCCGCCGACGAAGTGATCAGCGGCAAACTCGACGAACATTTTCCGCTCCACATCTGGCAGACCGGCAGCGGGACGCAAACCAACATGAACGCCAACGAAGTGATTTCGAATCGCGCCATCGAAATCGCGGGCGGCGTGATGGGCAGCAAGAAGCCGATTCACCCGAACGATGACGTGAACATGTCGCAGTCGTCGAACGACACGTTTCCCACGGCCATGTCCATCGCGGCGGCGACGCGCGTGGCGGAAGCGCTGATTCCCGCCGTCGAGCGTTTGCGCGACGCGATCAACGCCAAGGCTCGCGAATTCGCAAATGTCGTGAAAATCGGCCGCACGCATTTGATGGACGCGACGCCACTCACCGTCGGCCAGGAAATGTCCGGCTGGTCGAGCATGCTCGACCGCGACATCGACCGCCTCAAAGCGTCGCTGCCCGGACTGTATGATCTCGCCATCGGTGGCACGGCGGTCGGCACGGGCCTGAACGCGCCTCCCGATTTCGGCGAGCGCGCCGCGCGGAAAATCTCGGAGATGACGGGCCTGCCGTTCACGTCGCATCCCAACAAGTTCGCCGCGCTTTCGGCGCACGACGAAATCGTGTTCGCCAGCGGCGCGTTGAAAACACTGGCCGCGTCGCTGATGAAAATCGCGAACGATATTCGCTTGCTGGCCTCCGGCCCGCGCGCCGGCTTCGGTGAACTCATCCTTCCGGAAAACGAGCCGGGCTCGTCGATCATGCCTGGCAAAGTGAATCCGACGCAGTCCGAGGCGATGACCATGGTCGCCGTCCAGGTGATGGGCAACGACGCCGCGGTCGGCTTTGCCGGTTCGCAGGGCCAGCTCGAGCTCAACGTCTTCAAGCCCGTCATCATTTTCAATTTTCTGAATTCGGTGCGCCTGCTCGCCGACGCGTCCCGCTCGTTCACCGACCACTGCGTGCAGGGCATGGAACTCAACTTCCAGCGCATCGAGCAGAACGTGAAGAATTCGCTCATGCTCGTCACCGCGCTAAGCCCAAAAATCGGCTACGACAAAGCCGCCGAAATCGCGCACCTGGCTCACCACGAACATTTGAGCCTCCGCGAAGCTGCCCTCAAGCTCGGCTACCTCACCGCCAAAGAATTCGACGAAATCGTCCGCCCCGAAAATATGACACATCCGTGACTCGTGATTGGTGATTTGTGATTCGTGAAGAGCTCCCGGCAGCGCTTCGGCGAAGTGAGTCTTGTCGCCCTCTGTTACTGTTTCAAGTAACGAAGCGCAACACATCCTGATTTAAGAATCTTTGACTCAACAAGTTTTAATTGCTTCTGTAGGCTAACACCTTCTAACAACCGTCTCCCTTCTCCTGCAACTATTGGCTGAACGACAAAATGATATTCATCAACGAGACCAAGCTGGATGAGTTGTGAAGGAATGGCTACGCCACCGATTAAAATATTCTTGCCTTGTTCTTGTTTCAGTTTAAGTATTTCGTCTTGAAGGTTCGTACGAACGATTCGGGTATTTTTTCCTTCGACGCTGTCTAATGATTGTGAAAACACAATTTTGTTGATGGAGTCGAATGTGTCGGCAAATTGCTTCTCTGCTTTTGGCGAAGAATGGTCTTTTGCGACATCGGGCCAATACGGAACCATCAATTGATAGGTTTTACGTCCAAAGACGAGCAGGTCAACATCGCGCAAGAGGTGCGCATAATATTCAAGTAGTTCATCATCGGCAATCGTTTTGGTGTGGTCGCAGCAGCCATCCAGGGTGATGTTGATTGCGAAGATTACATTTCTCATTTCCGTCACTCCTCGGGCGCCTGATAATCAGTTGGCGTTGCACGTCAGCAGAATGCCCTTTTTGAACGGAGAGCGCAAAGACTTGGGACGATAAGAGGTTCGCGAGCAGTGGTATCATGCGGCTTCGTCGCTCCTGAACTAGAATCATGACTACCCTGAGGAAACTAGGAGCTATCGGAATATTGCTAGCGTTGTGTTTGCCATCGGTTGCCCAGCAGAAGGCCGCCATTGTGAACCTCGTGGTAAAGCATAACGGGAAGCAAAAGCCCGCTCCTGATCGTGTCACGCTGAGTTTCAGCGAGCATTCGGTACAGATACCTGTTCGAGACGGACGGTTCGAAGTTCCCCCTGAATTCGTCAACGCACAGAAGGTGACGTTTGCAGTCGATGTCGAAGGCGACCACATCCTCGTCTCCGACCTTTCCGGCACGCTGTTTACGGCGGACAACTGGACTCTTCTCTTGGCGAAGCGGCGCTACGATGAAGACTATCGATCGGCCATTCCGAAAGGAGCTGTCGTCCGTAGATCGTGCATCCTTGTGTTCGAATCCCAGGACACGGATCCCGGCACAGTTTTGTTCTGTTCGGCCTGCCGAACCAGGCACAAATGAGGGCTGCTAGATGAAGCGGCGCTACAAATACCCACTGTTGGCGATAGCGGGCGCGTGGGGTTTGGTCCTCGCGGTCATCCTGATACACATGGTGGTAAGGACGTACGCCGAACGAAGAGAAGTGCTACACAACGTCTCCGACTACTCTAATGGGCTCGTTAACCAACAATACGACCGGGCCTACCGATACGCGAGCGACGCCTTCCGCGCAGCCTTGCCATACGACAAGTTCGTTAGCCTGCATCAAGACCTCGAAAAGCGGTTTGGGAAGTTAAAAGGTGTTACTCGGCAGGGCTACGAAATCCACGGCAGCGGGAATCCAATGATGTGGAGGGCTGTGGTGGACGAAGAGCTCGTGTACGAGAAGAAGACCCTTCGGTTCGAATTCGTGCTTCACAAGGAGAGCGGCCACTGGGTCATTTTCAGCGCCGAGGAGCTATAAGGTGAGTGATGCCAGTTCGGACGGATATCCACATCAGTGTAACCACCCTGGTTTTTCTGTGTCCTGGAATTTCCTGCTTGCTGATATCGGGATTTCTTTTTATTCAAGAGATCGGCGAAGTGAATCGAAAACTGCCCGAAAACGAACAGATTTCGTACTGGGGCATGCATGCAGACAAAGCCTGGAAGATTAAGCACGAATACAGGCGCCTATATCCGAATGGTCGCCTTCACCGTTTGAGATTCGCGTTTGAGCTTGTTGGATTTGTTCTTCTGTTTCTTGCGGCAGTCTCGGCCGCCTTCTTCAAGCACTGGCCAAAATGACATGGGAGTACGCTACGCGATCCGTGTCCTGTTCCTGGCGGCGATCCTCGCAGTCTGCGCCGCGGGCCACACAGCCGCGCAAACTACCGCCGACCGAATCGTCATCGTGAAATCTACGCGGACGATGACGCTGATGAGCGGCGACAAAATCTTGAAAACCGGCGCTACGGGGAAGTTTGCGACGGGGCCACCTTCGGCCCGGCGTTCGTGTAGCCGAAGTGCAGGAGCCACGCGCTGGCGACGTTCTGGCCATTCACTTTCGGCGGCGTGAATTTCCAGTCGCGCGCGGCGTGCAAAGAAAGATTCGCGAAGTATTTGCTTGGCCCCGGAGCATCGAGTTCGGCAGCGGTCACATTGCCCGAGGGATCCACATTCACCCTTACGCTCACCCTGACCGTACCGGTAATCGTGCCGCTTGCTTGCCGCGGCACGTCGGGCAGAACCTGCTGAAGCACATCGCCGCGAATCAATCCGCCAGCCGGCGGCCGCGCAATTGGCTCGGCGGGAAGGGCAGGCGGTTGAACATTCGCAGAACTTGGAGTCGTTGCCTTAGCTTCCTTCGCGATGGGCTCGCTCACTGGCGCAGACGCGGCCTGCTTTGACGGCGCGGGCTTGGCGTCCGCAACGGGCTTGGGCTGTTCAATTATTCTTGCTTCGGCTTTGGGTTGCTCGACGGTTTTCGGTCGGGGTTGCGCGACAGGTGGGGTGACAACGACGTGCGGCGGCTCCGCCTTCAGTTGCTTGGCTTCCGCGGCGGAAATTTGCTGCGCCGCAGGTTGCTGGCGGAAGAGTTTTGGTCCGGCAATGAAAGCGAACAGCGCAACTCCAGCCGCGACGGCGCCGATGACGTAGCGAAGAGTGATCGGATGTCTCTCCTCGGCGGCTACGGATTCAACCGGTGCGGGCTGAACCGGAGCGGTCTGCACTCGAGCCTTTTGCGGCGGAGTAGCCTGAGCCGTCTGAATGGCAGGAGCGTCGATTGGAGGTGTGCGAACGGCGGTCGCAATCTCTGTCCGTGGAATTAGTGTCTGCGGAATCGGTTTTCGGGGAAGATGATCGGCGATATCGGGAGCCGTCCAACGGCTTTTCGGCTCCCGGCGAAGGCAGTGACGCACGATGTCCTCGAAAGCTTCCGGCAGCGCTTCGGGCAGAGGCGGTTCCTTGCGCTCGGCCGCGTTCCAGGCGAGCGGCTGCTGCGTGAGCACTTCGACGAGCGTCGCGCCCAGCGACCACACATCGCCCGCAGGGGCCGCGCCGTTGCGCGCCCCTTCCGGTGGATCGTAAACGCCGGGCAGGCCCGGAGATTCGATCGCATCGGCAAGCCGGCAGATGCCGTCGCTCGAAACTTTCAGCTCTTCGCCCACCGCCATGATGTTCGAAGGCTTGATGTGGCCGTGAACGAAGCCGCGGCCGTGCATGTAGGCCAGCGCGTCAAGAACGGGCGCGAGCATGTCGCGAGCTTCGTCCGGCGTGAGCGCGCGCTCCGGAATGATCTGCGCGAGGTTCTCGTCGGCAAGCTCCATCACGACGTAGAGCATCGCGGAGTTCTCCAGCTCGCAGCGTCCCATATCGAAGATGCGAACCAGATGAGGATGCGCGAGGTTCGCGGCCAGGCGCCAGCGGGAAAGCTGAAGCTCCGCGTTTCCGGGGCGCACTCGGACCAGCTTTATCGCGGCTCTTTGCGGGCGCAGGTTGCCGTGTTCGGTGAGGAAAACGGCGCCGTGATCGGAGCCGCCCAAGTACTGGCGAAGATGATACTTCCCGTCGACAATTTCGCCTTGGAGAAAGCTTTGGGTTTGCGTGGTCATCGGTTCCCCCTGTCGCAGGACAGGTAGCGTAGGTGCATTCGCCGTGCTTCTTTACCAGGGCTGGGTGTGACTCTCGCGAGCGGCGATCTCCCGTGGCTCAGGACCACTGCGGAAAAGCCGAGGCATTATATTCGTCCGATTACGCGGCAAAAGCAAAGGGTGGCTTGCTCAAAGTGGCACTGTCCCAACCTGGTCGCGCGGCCCACTGGCCACTCACGCGCGCCTTGGGGCCTAGTCAACCGGATGAGATGCAATTCCAAATGCGTGATTCTTTGGGAACAGTCCGCCAAGGCGCGCGACTGCATGTGGCCCCGCAGATATACCATTTGAAGCCAGTTGGCGTGCCGCGTTCTACGCTTTGCATGCCAGCGAATCTTGGGCATCCGGGGTTGAAGAAACACACATGCGTCCGAGCTGACTCTCGGACCAGGAGGAAAGTTCATGAAGCATTGGTTTCTGAGCTTGGCTGCAATGGCGATACTCGTTCTTGCTTTGACGTTCCCGGCGGGGGCTCCTGCGGCTCCGCCCGCGCATAACGCACAGCCTGCTGCTGCGCCTGCGCTTCACGCGAACGCCAACGCGACTCCCGAGCCGCATCCGGAGATTCGCGCGGCGATTGAGTCGTTGCGACACGCGAGAGAGCACCTGAACCACGCGGCGCACGATTTCGGGGGTCATCGAGTGGACGCGATCAAGTCAGTCGACGAAGCGATTCATCAGCTTCAGGTTTGTCTCGAGTACGACAAGTAGTCAGGCAAGAGTTCGCGGCTCAACGAGGCAGCGTCCGGGCTTTATGCTGGACGCTGCTTTTGTTTTTGGAGGTATAATCTTACGGGAGCAAACGCCGAAGACGGGCGAAAGCTAACGAAATCAAGCTACTGATTTTCCGCGGGGGCCGGCGGCGGGGGAGTGCCTGCCAAAACTTCCTTCACGACTTTCGCGGCCAGCTTCTTGCTCACGGGGCAGGAGGTGTCGTTGATGCGGCATTGCGCGAGAGTGAGCGTGCAGCCGCAATCGCAACTCTCAGAATTCAAGCGTCTCAACGCAATCTTTCTCTGATCGTCGTTCAGGCCTTTGAAATCGACGCCGGGGAGTTCCGTCGCCAGCGAGGCGTTCTTCAAGAAAATCTGACCGGTGTCTTGAAACGTCTGCACCGTGGCGTTCACCGGAAGACCCAGGAGCGCACGCACCTCGATCTCATACACATCTTCTGAATAGAGCCCAACATGCTTTTGCACTACGCGGCCCTCGGGATTGATGAGGAACGACGTGGGTAGCGCGGGCACGCCGCCATACTCGCGGATGATCTCGCGGCTCCACATCACCACCGGATAGTTGATGCCAATCTGCTTCGCAAACGCCCTGACTTCTTCGGGCGGGCCGTCGTCCATCGATATGCCGATGATTTGCAATCGATCCTTGTAGCGATTCGCCAGCGAGATCATCTCGGGAATCTCTTCGCGGCACGGCGGGCACCAGGTGGCCCAGAAATTCAGGAGCACTACCTTTCCGTGCCAGTCCGCGGTGGAAATCGGGGCGCCGTCGATATCGGCGACCAGAAACGGTGGCGCCGGAATCGGGTTGCTCGCGAAGAGAACGACGCGATCTTGAGCGGCTTTGTCTGATTTCTCGGCGCCCGCTGAAACGGCTGACTTGCCAGGCAGGGAAGCGGAGGCTGAAACGACGCGGTGCGAGCGGGTGGAGGCGATGCCGATTACGATGCCTGTAAGTACGATTCCAACCGCCAGCAAAATCGCGATGAAGTGCTTGGTCATTCCGGTTCGACGAGCCCTCTGTGAGCACTCATTATGAAGCAGACTCGCGTTCCGCACAATTGGCGCAGTTCGAATAGGTGAAGAGGTCGTAATAGGCTAAGACAGGGGGAGGAACGATTTGAGAAAAGGGGAGCGCGGTGCCAAGCCGGGACTGTGGTTCCCGATTTGAACTTGCTCAAAACCAGAGCGGCTTGGTGCAAACGTGCAAGTGGTTGAAATGACGGCGGAACTGGGCATGACGGGGACCACGGCGAGTGGGCCGTTGCTTGCATGATGGACGGCGTGGGTCGCGTTTCATCACGATCCGCATCTTCAGTGACGGGGGAGGAAGGGGCCCTATCACGAGGGGATTCGGGTCGTTCCCACCTGCCTCTGAGAGGGAAGCTAGGATGGATGACCCCAGGTCCGGTCACGCCTAGGCCGGGCCACGAAACGCGACCTTTGGGGGCTCTTGATCCCAAGCAAGAGCCCCCTCCTTTTTTCTGCTCATATTCCAAGCACTGCGACCGTTAGTTCATCGCGAACGTCCGCGCGCTAGGGCTTCACAGCGATGCCTTGGATTTCGAATCGCGCGCCGAATAGCAAGGGACCCGAGCCAATGAACGCGCGCGCGGGGAACGGCTCATTTTCCTGAAAATATTTGCGGTAGACAGCATTGAATCGTTCGAAGAGCGAGATTTCCGAGCAGAAGACTTGCACGTAGACGAGATTCTGGAGCGAGAGTTCAACTTTAGCGAGCGTCCCTCGCAGGGCTTCCATCATTAATTCGATTTCCCGCTCCGCAGTTTCTGGGACGCGTTTCGTTGCAGGATCGATGCCGATGTGTCCGCAGAGATAGAACGTGTTGCCGACGAGAACTCCGCTGCTGAAGGGCAGCGGACCGAGGCCGGAAGGCGGAGGAACATATAGCCGTTCATTCGGTGAGTTCATTTTCGCGTTCTCGATTTCCTGGAAACCTTATGCCTGAACACCGGCTGGCTTGATTTCGGGTTGTGGGGGTTCCGGGACGATGCGGCGCAGCACCGGGATTCGCGCTTCGCGCAAAACATGTTCCACCACGGAATTATTGAGGCGAGAGGCATCGTAGTCGAGGTGGAGTCGATTCGTCTTTTCGTCGAAGCGAAAGGTTTGGAGTCCGTACGTGTTCACAAGCCTGCCGAGCTCTCGGAATTGTTCCGGTTTGAGGGCGTGCTGTAGCTCGTATGTAGCGGTCATGAATGTCATGGCCGAAAGTATAGCAGCAGATTTGAATCGGTGAGGCTGGCATCCCGTCGTCCGGCAAGGTCTCGCACTCCATTTTGGCAAGAGGTCGCAGACAGAGAGTCTCTACCCTCGATCGAGATTGAAGTGGCGAAGCCGGAGGGCGTTGGTGATTACGGAGACGGAGCTGAACGTCATCGCCGCAGCCGCGATGATGGGGCTGAGGAGCACACCAAAGAAAGGGTACAAGACCCCGGCGGCGACGGGCACTCCCAGCGCGTTGTAGACGAAAGCGAAAAAAAGATTCTGACGAATGTTGCGCATGGTTGCGCGGCTGAGGGTGCGGGCGCGGCCCACTCCGCGCAAATCGCCGTGCAGCAGGGTGATTCCCGCGCTTTCGATCGCGACATCGGTTCCCGTTCCCATCGCGATGCCGACGTCGGCTTGCGCCAGCGCGGGCGCGTCATTCACGCCATCACCCGCCATTGCCACGACATGCCCTTCGCCTTGCAGAATCTTGACGCTTGCGCTCTTTTTGTCAGGCAGCACTTCGGCTTCGAAGCGTTCGATGCCGAGCTTGCGTGCGACGAACTCGGCCGTAGCGCGGCTGTCTCCTGTAAGCATGACGATTTGCAGTCCCTGGCCATGCAAGCGCTCGATCGCTCCGGGCGTGGTTGATTTTACGGGATCGGCCACGCCGATCAGGCCGGCAGCCTTGCCGGTCATGGCGACGAATACCACCGTCTGGCCCTCCGATTCGAGGGACCGCGCGTGAGGGTCGAGTTCACCCAGCTGGATCCCGAGTTCGGTGAAGAGCGCGCGATTGCCGAGCGCGGCGGTGCGGCCTTCGACCTGGCCCGTGATGCCTTTGCCGGTGCGGTAGTGAAAGTCGGCGACGTCGCCCGGCGGCAGACTTCGTTCTGCAGCGGCCGCGAGAATTGCGGACGCGAGCGGATGTTCGCTCGACCGTTCAAGCGCCGCTGCGATGCGCAGGATCGTGGCTTGGTCGAAATCGGGCGATTTGACTATGGAGGCGACTCGCGGACGGCCTTCCGTGAGTGTTCCCGTTTTGTCGAGAACCAGCGTATCCACCTTCTCGAGGATTTCGAGGGCCTCCGCATTCTTGAAGAGCACGCCAGCCTGCGCACCGCGTCCCGTGCCGACCATGATTGCCATCGGCGTTGCAAGCCCGAGTGCACATGGGCAGGCGATGATAAGCACGGCGACCGCGTTCAGCAGCGCATGAGCCATTCTCGGTTCCGGCCCGAAGAGCGCCCAGATGATGAATGTGAGAATCGCGGCGAGCACAACCGCGGGCACGAAGAAGGCGGATACGCGGTCGGCGAGCTTCTGCACGGGCGCACGGCTGCGCTGGGCTTCGCCGACCATGCGGACGATTTGCGCGAGCAGCGTTTCGCTGCCGACGCGCTCGCGCGCGCATCACGAACGTTCCCATGCCGTTGACGGTGCCACCGACGACCCGGCTGCCGGCAGATTTTTCGACGGGGATCGGCTCGCCGGTGACCAGCGATTCGTCGACGGAACTGGTGCCGTCGGTGACGATGCCGTCGACGGGGATTTTTTCGCCGGGCCGGACGCGCAGCGTGTCGCCGACTTCGACATGTTCGAGCGGGTACGTCAATCTCCGTGCCGTCGGCGCGAACCAGGCGCGCGGTGTGTGGAGAGAGCTTGAGCAGGGAACGAATCGCGCTCGAGGTGCGGCTGCGGGCGCGAAGCTCGAGCATCTGGCCGAGCAAGACAAGAGTGGTGATCGCGGCCGCAGCTTCGAAGTAGACCGGCACTTCGCCGTTCATGCCGCGGAATGACGCCGGGAAGATTCCGGGGAACACAACGGCAATGACGCTGTAGATGTATGCGGTTCCGGTGCCCAGCGCGATCAGCGTGAACATGTTCGGGCTGCGATTCTTGATCGATGCCCAGCCGCGCTCGAAGAACGGCCAGCCGCCCCAGAGAACGACCGGCGACGCGAGCAGGAGCTCGATCCAGCCGATCGCGCGCGAGCAGAAACCCAATGCTGGAGTGGCTGGCTGGGAATCAAGTCCGACATGCCGAGAATTAGGACCGGAACCGTCAGCGCGAGACTGATCCAAAATCGCTGCGTCATAGACGCCAGCTCGGGGTTTTCCTCGTCGGCGAGGGCGGTGCGCGGCTCAAGCGCCATGCCGCAGATGGGGCACGCTCCCGGTCCGAGGCGGATGATTTGAGGGTGCATCGGGCACGTGTACTCGACGGGCGCGACTGGGCGCGGATGTGCTGCGCTGCCCGATTTTGACTAAGGAGTCGTTTGCGTGCGTCGAGAAGCGGGTGTGGCGGCGAGATACTTCTCCGGGTTCGCACGGAATTTTGCGGCGCAGCCAGGCGAGCAGAAATAATGTGTCTTGCCATCATGTTCAGCGGTAGTCCTTCGCGCGCTCGGGGTCCACCGTCATGCCGCAGACTAGGTCTCGTTCCATCAATTCCCCTCGGGCGTCAGTATCAGGTTATCGGATGATCGGCGCCAGGCAAAGGGAGCGCACGGCGCTTTTACTTCTGTCTCAGGAGGGAGTCAAAGTATTGGGTCATTTCGGGGCTGGTCCAGTCCTGGCGGCCGACGATTTTGCGGTCGAAGTGGCCGGACCGGTCGATGACGTATGTGTCGGGAAACATGGTGGTGCCGTAGTCGGCGGGGACTTTGCGCGAGGCGTCGCGCGAGGTGGGGAAGATCACGCTGTAAGTCTTCAGGAAATTGTCATACGCCGACTGATCGTCATCAACGCTGATGCCAAGGACGGTTCCTCCCAGGGGCGCAATCTGCTGCTGCAGTTGATTCAGCGACGGCGTTTCGTCGACGCACGGCGGGCACCAGGTGGCCCAGAAATTCAGCACGACGACGTGGCCTCGCAGGTCGGAGAGGTGCGCCGGTTTGCCGTCGAGCGTAAGAGCAAAATCTTGCGCGGCGCGGCCGTGCGAGACTCGGTTCGCCCTGGCGATAGTCTGGATGAGCGAATACCGCCAGAAGGCCCGCCACGAAGATGAGCACGAGGCCCGTCTTGAGTTTACGTTTTAATCCATTGTCCAAGCACCTATAATAAAGGCATACGCAAATCGAAAGCGAGTAGTTTGCAGCCCGCGATTGGAACGTTGAATTTGGTCTCCGCCATCATTCCCGCACGCAATGAAGAGGCGTCGATTGCCCGCGCCGTAGAGTCGGTTGCGGCGCAGCCCGAAATCGGCGAAGTAATCGTCGTGGACGACCAATCGACCGATCGCACCGGCGACATTCTGGGCGAGCTGGCGGCGCGGACGCCGAAGCTGCGCGTTCTTGCGACGGACGCGTTGCCGGCCGGTTGGACTGGGAAGAATTATGCGGTGTCGATCGGCGCCGCAGCAGCGATCGGCGATTGGCTGCTATTCACCGATGCGGACACGTATCACTTGCCGGGCTCGACGCGCCGCGCGCTTGCAGACGCTGTCGAACACGACGCGGCGATGGTTTCTTATTCACCCGAGCAGGAGATGGAGACGTTCTGGGAACGCGCGCTCATTCCGCTCGTGTACTGGATGTTGTCGCGGCGCTATTCGCTCGCGAATGTGAATAATCCTGCGATGGCGGATGCCGCTGCGAATGGTCAGTTTCTGCTGATTCGTCGCGCCGCATATATGACAATCGGTGGACACGCGGCCGTTGCGGGCGACATTCTGGAGGACGTCGCGCTGGCGCGCCGCGTCAAGCAAGCGGGCTTGGGATGTACTTTGCGACTGGGAGGGGAATCGTCCGCACGCGCATGTATCGTTCGTTTAGTGCGATGTGGGAAGGATGGACGAAGAACCTCTATCCGTTAATTGGGAGCTCCGTGGTTGCGCTGGTGGGAGAACTCAGCGGCTGGGCCGCGATGGCCGGACTGATTTTCGTCTTGTCGCAGAAAACTGTGAATCCCATTGGCTGGATGATTGTGGGCGCGTGTGCGGCGGCCCTTGTGACTCGATTCGGCGAATACGTGCTTTTCCTGCGACGGAATCTTTTGCCGATTTCGCTGATCCAATACTACGTGCCGGGAGTGTGTCTCTATACTGCTGCTCTGATCGCGTCGTGGTGGAAGAACACGCGCGGCGAAGTAGTTTGGAAGGGAAGGGCATATCCGGCTCAAATGCCGATGATTCGAATCACACGCAAAGTGGAATTTTCGGCGGCGCACTTTTACCACAATCCGAATTTCTCGGCGGAAGAGAACCGGCGCATCTTCGGCAAGTGCAACAACCCGCATGGGCACGGGCACAATTACGTGCTGGAAGTGACGGTGGCGGGCGAGCCCGATCCGGAAACGGGGATGGTGCTCGACCTGAAGGAACTGAAGGAGATTTTGCAGCGTGAAGTGGTGGACCGTATGGATCATCGCCACTTGAATTACGAGGTGCCGGAGCTGGCCGGCAAGATTCCGACGTGCGAGAACATCGCGGCGGTGATTTGGCAGCTTCTCGATCCGAAGATCAAGCAGGGGAAGCTCGATCGCGTGCGGTTGTACGAGTCGCCGGACCTGTTTGCGGATTGCGTGGCGAATGGCCAGGCTGCGACAGGAGGTCACGCGTGAAGATTTCGCTTTCGCGGCGGTACCGGTTCGCGGCGTCGCACCGATTGCACAATGCGAAGTTCACGGCTGAGGAAAATCGCCGGCTTTATGGCAAGTGCAACAGCCCGTACGGCCACGGGCACAACTACGTCGTGGAAGTGACGCTGACCGGGCCCGTCGATCCGGCGACGGGAATGATCGCGAATCTTGGCGAACTTGATCCGTTTGTCGAGCGCGAAGTGGTGGAAGTGTTCGATCATAAATACTTGAACGAAGAGGTGGCGGAATTTCAGGACCGCGTGCCGACTACGGAGAACGTGGCGCGAGAGATTTTCCGGCGGCTCGAAGCCTTTTCCGGCGGCGCGTCTCGAACGCGTGCGGATCGAAGAGACGAGCAAGAACAGTTTCGAATTCTGTGGATGATGGCCGAAGCGAAAAAGAACACGCGAATGCGGGGGAGAGTAGAAACTTATGAGTGAAACGACCGAAATTGCTATCGCTGAAAAGGCTGGGTCGGAAAGCATCGCGGATCTGGTTCGCGAGATGCTGGTGCAGCTGGGCGAAGATCCGAACCGCGAGGGCCTGCGGCGGACGCCGGAGCGATTCGAGAAGGCGCTGCGGTTCCTGACCAGCGGCTACGGCAGGATCCACGATAAGATTCTGAACGGCGCGATGTTCAGCGTGTGCTACGACGAGATGGTGGTGGTGAAGGATATCGAGGTATACAGCCTGTGCGAGCATCACCTGCTGCCTTTTTTCGGCAAGTGCCATGTGGCGTACATTCCGGATAAAAAAGTGGTGGGGCTGAGCAAGATCGCGCGGCTCGTGAACATGTATGCGCGACGGTTGCAGATCCAGGAGCGGCTCACCAGCCAGATGGCGAAGGCCATTCAGGAAAAGCTGAGCCCGCAGGGCGTGGGCGTGATCGTCGAGGCGCGGCACCTGTGCATGGTGATGCGCGGCGTGGAAAAGCAGAACTCCATCGCGATGACGAGCGCGATGCTCGGCGCTTTTCGCGAGAACAAGCAGACACGCGACGAATTTCTGTCGCTGATTCGGGGCGGAAAGGCGTAGTTCGTCCTTTTGCGCGCCGATCGCTTCGCACCTGAAAACTCCGCGCCCCGACCTACGAGATTCCCCCAGCTTGGCCTACAGGAATTCCCTTTGCGGCGTCGCCGCACTGTGCTAGCATTTTTACGTCTAGAAGAAGAGACAAAGAGAGTGGAGAAGGGTACGGCGTTTCAAGGGGGAGGGGGCAAGTTGATGGAAGCAAAGCTGGAAGTGATCGAGCAGTTCCGGGTACATGCAAAGGACACAGGATCACCGGAAGTGCAGATTGCATTGTTGAGCGAACGCATCAGCTACCTCACCACCCACCTCAAGTCCCACGCAAAAGATCATGCTTCGCGACGCGGATTGATCATGATGGTCAACAAGCGCCGCCGATTGCTGGACTATCTGAACCGCCGCGACCCGGATCGGTATCGCGAGATTGTGGAACGACTCAGCTTGCGCAAGTAGCGCGGGTTTCCTGAGCGGCCTCGCAGGCCGCATTTTCCTTCCGCACAAACGACAGATGTTCCGGCGGTATGCGGACCGGCAGGGCCCGGCTGCGTGAGATTTCGTTCTGCGGCGTTTCCCGCTTTTCCCCCCTTCGATTTTCTCTCTTCTTTTCTCCGTTCGACGAATTTCCCGAGAGCTTTCTCTCGTATCTGACAAGGTGTTCCCGGTGAACCGGGACAGAAGGAATTAACTGATGTTCGAAAAAGTGAGTATTAATGTAGGCGGCCGCGAGCTGACGTTTGAAACAGGCAAGATGGCACGGCAGGCACATGGGGCGGTGGTGGCCCGCTACGGCGACACGGTGATACTGGCCACGGCTTGCATGGACAACAAAGCCACGGAGAAGGATTTTCTTCCGCTGACGGTGGACTACCGCGAATACACGTATTCCGCGGGCAAGATCCCCGGCGGGTTTTTCAAGCGCGAAGGGCGTCCCTCCGAGCGCGAGATTTTGACTTCGCGGCTGATCGACCGCCCGCTGCGGCCGCTGTTCCCCGAAGGCTGGGCGACGGAAACGCAAATCGTCGCCATGGTGCTTTCGGCGGACAGCGAGAATGACCCCGACGTGATCGGTGTGACGGCGGCTTCCACGGCGCTGTATATCTCGAAGATTCCGTTCACGCGGCCGATCGCGTGCGTCCGCGTGGGACTGATCGACGGCAAGCTGACCGTGAATCCGACGGTAGCGGAGCAGAAGGCGAGCCTGCTGAATATCATGGTGGCTGGGTCGGACGAGGCCATCGTGATGGTGGAATCCGGCGCTCTCGAGGTTTCGGAAGAAACCGTCGTGGATGCGCTCGAGTTCGGCCACGCCGAAATCCGGAAGATCGTGGCGGTGATTCGCGATCTGTACGCTCGCGTGCATCCCGAGAAAGTCACCGCAACCCCGCCGGCTTTCGACGAGGCTCTGTACAACGGCATGGCGAAGAACGTACGGCGACCGCCTGCGCGACGCTGTCGACACGAAAAAGCATCCGAAGACTGAGAGCTACGGATTGGTGGACGCCATTCTGAAGGAAATTCTCGCCGCGATTCCGGAAGAAGACGAAGAGAAGCGAAAGCTGGCGCACCGCGCGTTCGAGCGGTTGCGCGAACGGATTTTCCGCGACGACATGCTGCTTCGCCACCGGCGTCCGGATGGGCGCGCGTTCGACGAGATTCGCCAGATTACGTGCGAAGTGGGAGTGCTGCCGCGAGTGCACGGTTCCGCGCTTTTCACTCGAGGCGAAACGCAAGCGCTCGCTACGGCCACGCTCGGCACGAAGGAAGACATGCAGCGCCTCGATCTGCTGTTCGAGGAAGAGGCCTTCAAGCGCTTCATGCTGCACTACAACTTCCCGCCGTTCTCGGTGGGCGAAGTGAAATTCCTGCGCGGCCCCGGCCGGCGCGAAATCGGGCACGGAGCGCTCGCCGAAAGGTCGCTCGCGAACCTGCTTCCGGCCGAAGCGGATTTTCCGTATGCCATGCGCGTGGTTTCCGACATTCTGGAATCGAACGGTTCTTCGTCGATGGCCAGCGTGTGCGGCGGATCGCTTGCGTTGATGGACGCGGGCGTGCCGCTCAAGGCGCCTTGCGGCGGAATTGCGATGGGCCTGGTGGTGGAGGGCGATAAGTACGCAATCCTCACCGACATCGCCGGCGCCGAGGATCACTACGGCGACATGGACTTCAAAGTGGCCGGAACGCGGCAGGGAATCACGGCGCTGCAAATGGACATCAAGGTGGAGGGCGTCAGCGTGAAAATGATGCGCGAGGCTCTCGCGCAGGCACGCAAAGCGCGCATCGAGATTCTCGACATCATGGACCGCACGCTCGGGTCCGGACGATCCGAGATTTCCACCTACGCGCCGCACCTTTACATGCTCAGCATCCCCACCGACAAGATACGCGACCTGATCGGACCGGGCGGCAAGAAAATCCGCTCGATCATCGAAGCCACGGGCGTGAAGATCGACGTGATGGACGACGGCAAGGTTCACGTCTTCGCGAACAACGGCCCTGCGGCGGAGGATGCGTTGAAGATGATTCGCGACGTTACCGCAACCGCCGAGATCGGCAAAACGTATCTCGGCAAGGTGGTGCGCATCGCGGAGTTCGGCGCGTTCGTCGAGATTTTCCCCGGGACGGACGGCTTGCTCCACATCAGCGAAATCGCCGAACAGCGCATTCGCGCGGTGCGTGACGAGCTGAAGGAAGGCGATCAGATACTCGTGAAGGTTCTGGCGATCGAGGGCAACAAGATTCGTCTGAGCCGCAAAGCCGTCCTGCGCGACCAGCGCGACAAGCAGCCGCCGCAACAGCCACCTCAGCCGCCGCAGCAGAAGCACGAGGCCGCGGGGTAGCCGAGACCCATTGAGGTTTTTGACCAATACGCCGAGTCTAACTGGGAAGGGATGAGACCTCCCAGTTAGACCTGCTCCGACGTGACTAAGACTTGTTGACTACTGGCACGTATCGAGAACCATCGAAGTGAAAACGTGTCGTGCTTGTGCCCAACGGAAACTTGTTTGACGACGTTCGATAGACACGTTTGCTGAGAATCAGATCGTAGAACCGTGAATCGGGTTCCCGAATCCAGTCAATTCCGCCATCGTAGGCGGTGCAATGTTCCGCTCGTTCGGGTTTTACTTCTCCCGAACAAGAGTCTCCGTCCCATGTTTGTACTGTTTGTTGCGCGAATCCTTCCACAAACTTTCCGGCCTCGGGAATGATGATTGTCTTGGTCTCTTCATACCAACCCTGAGCCCCGAAGCTCGTTTCCATCATCAATGCAAAACGTTGAGGACCGATCGGCTGCAGGGAGCACGTCGGCGGATGGCCAAATTCGCCGTACTCCCCGTACTGCAAATCGCTGGCGTCGGGGAGCCAGTTGTCGGAATGTTTTACAAATTTGGTGAGACCAACCATGACTCCACAGCTGTGGCATGTGTGCTCACCCTCGAAGTTTTCGTTCGGGATTGCCCACGTGACCAAAAGGTGTGTTGGATGGTTCGCCTCGACGTATGAAGCGTCGAGCAGGAGTCTCACATTGACTCTGTCAGGCCAATCGTGAGGGTAGGATTTCCGACGCTTGGGCTGCCACACAGATAGTTCGTTCACTTCGTCATAGGAGCCATAGAGGAAACTCATCGCACGCGCCAGAGTAAATGTGCCCTTTAGCTCTGCCGGGTTTGCCGTTTGGCCTGAAGCAGGGCCGAGCAGAGGCGATGAACAGAGTCCTACCGCGAAGGCGCTGAGAAGGAAGGCTACCTGCCTTTTCATTCGTCGCGGCCGGTGATGCGTTCGATGCGGGCGCCGACCTTGATGAGTTTTTCTTCGATGCGTTCGTATCCGCGGTCGATGTGGTAGACGCGGTCGATCCAGGTGGTGTTGTCGGCGACGAGGGCCGCGAGCACTAGGCCCGCGCTGGCGCGCAAATCGGACGCGGTGACGGGCGCGCCGCTGAGCGGCGTCGGCCCGGTGACGACGGCGAGGTTGCCGTCGATCGCGATATTCGCGCCCATGCGCAGCATCTCGACCGCGTGAAGGTAGCGATTCTCGAAAATGGTTTCACGAACGCGCGAGACGCCGGTCGCCTGCGTGGCAAGCGCCATAAACTGCGCCTGCATGTCCGTGGGGAAGCCGGGATATTCCTCGGTGGTCACATCGGCGGCGGTCAATTTCTTTGGTGCGCGAACGCGCAGTGCGCGCGGCCCTTCATTGCGAATTTCGACGCCGCATTCCCTGAGTTTCTCGATGATCGCGCCCAGGTGATTTGGCTCGCAGCAGGTGAGAACCAAATCGCCGCCCGTGATGGCTCCGGCAACAAGAAAGGTGCCGGCCTCGATGCGGTCAGGAATCACCGCGTGAGTAGCGCCGTGAAGTTTCTCGACGCCCTGGACGCGAATCGTCGGAGTGCCCGCTCCCTCGATTTGCGCGCCCATCTTGATAAGCAATTCCGCGAGGTCGGTTATTTCCGGCTCGAGCGCCGAGTTTTCGAGGATCGTTTCGCCTTCCGCCAGCACCGCCGCAGTGAGAATGTTTTCGGTTCCGGTGACCGTAATTTTTGGAAAGCGGAACGTTGTGCCGCGCAGGCGTTTGGCGCGCGCTTCCACGTAACCATGATCGACGGAAACCTGCGCGCCGAGTTTTTCGAGCGCCTGGATGTGCAAGTCGATGGGACGCGTGCCGATCGCGCAGCCTCCCGGCAGTGAAACGCGCGCATAGCCGAACCGCGCGATCAGCGGCCCCAGAGTCAGTACGGACGCGCGCATCGTCTTCACGAGTTCGTAGGGAGCTTCCGCGTGAGAAGGAGTAACAGTTTCGGCTTGAATCATGAACTGGCTCGGCGGAAGGTCCGGGCTTTCCACGTGGCAGCGCATGTGCGCCAGGAGCTTGGCCATCGTGATGATGTCGCGCACGCGGGGAATGTTGTGCAGGTGCACAACGTCGGCGGTGAGGAGCGCCGCAGCCATCGCGGGCAGCGCCGCGTTTTTCGCGCCGCTGATTTGTACCGCGCCTTCGAGCGGCCTGCCGCCTTGAATCTTGAATCGGTCCATCTAGTCCTCTCCGAGCTATTTTTTTCTGCGACGCCGGGAATCCACGCCACGCGGCCGCGCTGCTTCGAGCGCCTGGCGGACGTTGCCGCCTGATTCCCGCAGCAATTGACGCGCCTGAGCCACGGTCGATCCCGTCTTCAACATCACCAGCGCGAGGGGCAAATCGTGTCCCGTTTGCCGCAAGGCGTGTGCCGCCGTAGACGCGCTTACTCCCGCCGTTTCCTCGAGAATCCATGCGCTGCGGCGGCGCAGCTTTTCGTTTGTTGCGATTAGGTAGATCATTCGATTCTCGTAAACTCTCCCGAGGCGCACCATCGATGCGGTGGAGAGCATGTTGAGCACCAATTTTTGCGCGGTGCCCGCCTTCATGCGCGTCGAACCCGCAATCGCTTCCGGGCCTGTCCTCGGTGCGATCGCGATCTGCGCCTGGCGAGCGAGAGGCGAATCCGGGTTCGACGTCAACCCGATCGTCACGGCGCCACGCTTGCGCGCGAATTTCAGTCCGCCAAGCACGTAGGGCGTGGTTCCGCTGGCCGCGATCCCGACAACCACATCGCGGCGCGCGAGTCTCGCTTTCGCCAGGTCGCGCGCGCCATTCGCCGCCGAATCTTCGGCCCCTTCCACCGCGTGAAGCATCGCTCGTTTACCGCCAGCGATGATGGCTTGCACCATGCTCGGCGGCGTTCCAAACGTTGGCGGGCATTCGGCGGCATCGAGAACGGCGAGCCGGCCACTGGTTCCCGCGCCGAGGTAGAAAAGCCTTCCGCCTTTGCGAAACGCATCCACGATCGCGTCCACCGCGCGCGCGATTTTCGGCAGCTCGCGGCGCACAGCGGAGGCCACGTGCGCGTCCTCACGATTCAGGATTCGCAAGATATCACGCGTCGATTTCTGGTCGAGCTCTCGCGAATGCCCATTCCGCTGCTCGGTTTTGAGGTGTCTCAAATCTGCCCCGGCACGAAACCCAATTATAGCGGGTTGAGCCGCGAGGATTTCGCAGGAGCGGCCGTTTCCGGCAATGGTTGTGCTGAGGAAGTTATCGGGCAGGGTTCGACCGAAAACCTTGGGAACCACAGATGAACACAGATGAACACAGATAAAGAAAATTCAGGGTCGCTCGCAGGTCGCAGTCGCGTCGCTCCCTGTATTCTCAGGCCGTTCTCAGTTGGCCTGCCCGCCGCTTTGTCGGCGGGTCTCTGCGGTAAGAGCCTTTCGCCTTCATCTGTGTTTATCTGTGTTCATCTGTGGTTCCCAAGGTTTTTCCTCGATCGTCAATTCGTCGGAGCCGCGGCTAGGCCTAGAGCCTGAAACACGGCGTCATGCAGAGCGGGACGCACCTGGCGGATTTTGTCGTTCGCACGCGTGGGATTCACGCGATTCGTGAGCAATACCACGAAAAGGTGGCGTTCCGGGTCGATCCAGATCGACGTGCCCGTAAAGCCGGTGTGGCCGAAACTGCCGGGCGAGAAATCGTGTCCCGCGGAAGATGGCTGCGTCACCACATCCCATCCCAGCGCGCGCGCCGAATTGCCGATACTCTCCCGCATGGTGAACTCCTGAATCGTGGCGCGGCTAAGCAGGCGTCGATAGCCGTAGATTCCGCCGTTGAGCATCATCTGCGCAAACTTGGCGATGTCGCCTGCCGTCGAGAAAAGGCCTGCGTGGCCGGCGACGCCGCCCATGGCCCAGGAGTTTTCGTCATGCACTTCGCCGACGATCAGCCGCTTGCGATAGTCTGCGTCGAATTCCGTGGGGGCGATGCGCGCGCGCAGGCTCTTGGGAGGATTGAACATCGAATCCTTCATGCCCAGGGGCTCGAAAATGCTCTCTTTGGCGAATTCGTCCAGCGATTTGCCCGTCAGGCGCTCGACGATTTCGCCGAGCATGATGAAGCCGAGATCGGAATATTCCACTTGCGTTTCGGGCTCATGCACCAGCGGCTCAGCCACGACGCGCGCGATGATGGCGTCGTGGCCTTTCGTGTCCTTGAAAAACTGGCGGATGCCGGGCAAGCCGGAATCGTGCAGCATCAGATTTCGAATGGTGATGCGCGCGCGCCACGTGGGATTCGGGTCGGATTTTGCCGCTACCGCGAACTCCGGCAGATATCGGGAGACGGGCGCATCCAAATCCAGGCGCCTCTGCTGCGCGAGCATCATTAAGGACGTGGTGGTGACAACCACCTTGGTCACCGAAGCCATGTCGTAGATCGTGTTTGCCGTCACGGCAGCGGACTTCGTGTCGCGCGTGAGCTTGCCGAAGGGATGCACCACAAGCTGGTCATCCCATCCAACGGCGACCACGCCGCCGGGGAAGGCGCCGTCAGCGACCGCCCGGTCGAGTAGGTCGTAGGCGGGCTTCAGCCGGTCGGTCATCGACGCCGGCGCCGGCCGCAGCGTCATAGGATTCGCCGCCAGGCTCAAGCCGTCGCCGCGTTTGACCGTGCCGGGAACCGTCACCGGGATTTTGCCGCCGAAGGGAACTTGGCCGAATAGCGCGCGCGCTGCCGCTTTCTGCGCGACGTCGTTCGTGCTGAATTCGCTGATCCACGTGCCAGCATTCGGAAAACGCTCGATTAGATAGGGGCTGCCGAAAGCGATGACGGCCGTGGGTTTTCCAGAGGCGAACAGTTGATTCACGAGATCGCGTTCGTCGTCCGGCAACCCGACGTTTCCTTTGCGATCGGCAACGCGCACAAAAAGCGCGGCGATTGCGACGTCGTAGGACTCTGGCGACGGCAGCTTCAATTGGTTGACGCCGAAATACTGCGTGTCCGCTCGCAGCGCTTTCAGCGAATCCACGCGCCAGCGAATTTCCGGCTCGAGAGTTTCGCCGGGGTAGGGATCGGGATCGGCCGACAGGGAGACGAGAAGCACGCGCAAAGGCCGCGCGGAATCGAGCGGAACCACGTTTTGCGAATTCCGCAGCAGTGTGACTCCGCGGTCGGCGATGGATTGCGCCTCGGAATCGTAGCTCGGCAGCGCCAATTTTTCGTTGATGCGCGGAACATCGACGAACCGATTCTTGTCGAGCCCAAGGCGGGCCTTCGCCGCGAGAATGCGGCGCACCGATTCGTCGATTCGCGCCTCGGAAATACGGCCGGACGCGACGGCGTCTTCGAGGCCTTTCATCGCCGCATCGGGCACCGGCGGCATCAGGAGGACGTCCGCCCCTGCCTCGATTGAACGAGCGGCAGCTTCGCCCGGCGGATAAAGCGAGGTAACTCCGCCCATGTCCATTGCGTCGGTGATGATGAGGCCGCGGAACTTCATTTCGTCGCGCAGCAAGCCAGTGAGAATATTTTTCGAAAGCGTCGCGGGGAGATTCGAATCTGGTTCGAATGCGGGCACCGCCAAGTGCCCTGGCATGATCGAGCTTACGCCCGCCGCGATTGCTGCGCGAAAGGGAACCAGTTCCACGCTTTCGAGTTCGGCGTGGTCGCCCGGAACAGATGCGAGCATCAGATGTGAATCCACGCTGACGTCCCCGTGGCCGGGAAAGTGTTTGGCTGTGGCTAGGGCGCCGTTTTCTTCCACGCCGCGGACAAAGTTCGAAACGTACTCGGCAACAGTTTTCGGATCCTCGCCGAAAGAGCGAATGTTGATGATCGGGTTGTCGGGATTATTGTTCACGTCCGCGACCGGCGCGAAAATCCACTGAACGCCGGAGGCGCGAGCCTCGTGCGCCGTCAGTTTCCCGGCAGCATACGCGAGGCGCGGGTCGCCGGTGGCTCCTATTGCCATCGCGGCCGGCAGACTGGTTGCTTCGTCAATGCGCTGCCCGGCGCCGGACTCGAAATCGGCGCCGATCAGCAGCGGCACTTTCGCGCGACGCTGAAACTCGTTCGTGATGACGGCCGTTGGGTACACCTGGGCGCGCTCGATGCCCAGAGGGCCGCGAATCGTGCCGAGAATCAGGCCGCCCACGTGATTTTCGTCCACCTGATGGAGCATCTCCTTGTAGTCGGCGCTTTCGGTGGAATGAAATACGCTGAAGTAGTACACCATGATCATTTGGCCGAGCTTTTCGCGCAGCGTCATTTTCTTCAGGGTCTGCTCCACCCAGGGTGAACTGGCGGCGGCTGGCCGGGACTTGGTGGCGGGAGTTTTCTGCGCGCGGGCGGTCAAAGTTATGTGAACCGTCATCAGAAGGATGAGCGCGGCTGCAAATCGCCCGAAATTACGCATCGAACTTCTCTCGGGCTTCAGAGTTGACGCCAGCATCCCACGGCTGTATATAGCACACGCCTTGATACCGTACAATCGAACGTCATCGCGCGTGTTTCCTTTCCGCTTCCTGCTGGTTCTTGGTCCGCTCGTGTTTCTCGTGGGCATGTCGAGCGCGACGAACGCTTCCCGGCATCTGCCAGAGCCGCTGGCGCCTCACGATTCGGCGCAGCATACGAGGACGGGAATCGACGTCCTCGAGGCGCAGAATTTTGCAGCGTTGCGGGGGAAGCGAGTGGGATTGATCACGAATCACACGGGCGTCGATTCCGCGGGACGACGCACGATCGACGTTCTGGCGCGCGCGGCGGGAGTGAAGCTAGTGGCGCTGTTCAGCCCGGAGCACGGAATTGCTGGCCGGATGGATGAGACCGTGGCGAATTCGTCGGACGAGGCCACGGGCCTCCCGATTTACAGCTTGTATGGCGAGTCGCGGCGGCCGACGGCCGAGATGTTCGCGAACCTCGACGCGCTCGTCTACGACATTCAGGACGCGGGCGTTCGTTTCTATACCTACGTGACGACAATGGCGTATTGCATGGAGCAGGCCGCGAAGCAGCACGTCGCGTTCTTCGTACTCGACCGCCCGGACATTCTTGGTGGGGAAGTGATCGAAGGGCCGATGCTCGACGTCGACAAGACCTCGTTCGTCGCATATTTCCCGATGCCCGTGCGCTTTGGGATGACGTTGGGCGAGCTGGCGCAGATGTTCAACGCGGAAAACAAAATCGGCGCGGATCTGCACGTGATCGCCATGCAGAATTGGCGGCGAAGTGAGACTTACGACCAGACGGGGCTCGCCTGGATTGCGCCGTCGCCGAATTTGCGGACGCTGCGCGCCGCGTTTCTCTATCCGGGCATCGAGATTCTGCAAGCTGGGGGAGTGTCTGTCGGACGTGGCACCGACACGCCTTTCGAACTTTTTGGAGCGCCCTGGATTCGCCCGGTGGATCTAATTGTGGAACTCAATCGCTGGCCGGTTCCAGGTGGCGGGATCCAAGGTCTCAAGATTGCGCCGACGCAGTTCACTCCGAACGCTGGCGTCTACAAAGGCGAACGGTGCGAAGGCGTTTCGCTGACGGTGACCAATCGCGTATCGTTCCGGTCAATGCTGATGGGGCTCGAAATCATCGCGGCCCTGCACAAACTCTATCCGCGGAATTTCGACGTCAGCGAAGACGATCGAGTTACTGGGGTCGAAATCTACAGTGGACCGCGCTCGTGCGCGGCGATGATCCACGTGACATCGTCGCCGGTTGGTCGAGCGATCTCGACAAGTTCCGCGCGACGCGGCAGAAGTACCTCATTTACCATTGATGCGCTGAATCTTGAACTCTCGCATGGAGGCTCTACGGTGAATTCGGACCGCCCCAAGGCGTGGCTAGCCTGGAGCAGCGGCAAGGATAGCGCGTGGGCGCTGCACACCATTCGCCAGCAGGGCGAGTTCGAGGTCGTCGCGCTGCTGACGACGATCAATCGTACGCATCAGCGTGTGGCGATGCACGCAGTGCGGGAAGCGCTCGTCGAGATGCAAGCCGCAGCGGCGGGCTTGCCTCTGCGTGAAAGTTCCGATTCCGTCACCTTGCTCGAATCAGGTCTACGAACGAGCGATGAGCGAAGCCATGGCTCGCGCTCGCGAAGAGGGCGTGCGGCACGTCGTTTTCGGCGACCTGTTCCTCGAAGACATTCGCGCCTACCGTGAAAAGCATCTCGCAGCGTGCGACATGACGCCCCTATTTCCAATTTGGGGCAAAGATACGCGAAGCCTTGCAGAAGAGATGTTGGCAGGCGGCCTTTCCGCGTTTCTGACGTGCGTCGATCCGCGCAAACTCGATCGCACATTCGCTGGCCGGCGATTCGACGCGGACCTACTCCGCGAACTTCCGCCGAATGTCGACCCGTGCGGCGAGAATGGCGAGTTTCACACGTTCGCGAATGCGGGGCCGATGTTCGAGCGCGAAATCCGGGTCGAGGTGGGCGAAATTGTCGAGCGCGATGGTTTCGTTTTCGCCGACCTTTTGCCGCGCGCTGCCGCGGTCGGAAGAGCTTAGAATAGGCCGGAGCGACTCTCGTGCGAATCTGCTCGCTATTGCCGTCGGCAACGGAAATTCTTTTTGCGCTGGGCCTTGGCGATTCCGTCGCGGGCGTCACGCACGAGTGCGACTTCCCGGAGGAAGCGGCGAAGAAGCCGCCGCTGATTCGTCCGCGCGTCGATCCCCACGCGATGCCGGCCGAGCTTGATCGCCAGGTGACGGAAATCGTGGCGCGCGGCGAGAGCATCTATGCGGTCGACGCCGAACTCCTTCGTGCGATTTCGCCGGACTTGATCGTGACACAGGATCTGTGCCACGTCTGCGCCGCCTCGCCCGACGACCTTGCCACCGCTCTCACGCGCCTTCCCAAGCAGCCGCGCGTGCTTGTCGCTCACGCCGCATTCGCTTGCCGATGTCTGGGACGATATTCGCCGCGTGGGAGAAGCCACCGGTCGGCGTCGCGAGGCGCAAGCGCTCGCTATAACGCTCGAGCAGCGAGTGGCCGCGATCGAAATGAAAGCCGCGCAGGCTGGCACGCGGCCGCGAGTGCTGTGCCTCGAATGGCTTGCCCCGTTCTATGTAGGCGGACACTGGGTGCCGGAGATGGTGGCGAAGGCCGGCGGCGAAGATGTGCTGGGCCGCGCGGGCGAGCCGTCTTTTCGCGTGACATCCGAGCAGATTTTGGAATCGCGCGCCGACGTTATCGTGGTAATGCCATGTGGCTATAACCTCAAACGCGTGGTCGCCGAGTGCGGCGATAGAACGCTTCCCCGAGAGTTGGCAATGCTTGCCCGCCGTGCGCAACAGGCGCATTTTCGCGGCTGACGCCAATAGCTATTTCTCGCGGCCGGGGCCGCGTCTTGCGGACGGCGTGGCTCTCCTCGCCGAAATCCTTCACCCGAGCGAAATGTTTGCTTCTGTCCCCACCCAGGCGTTCGCCAAGCTGTAGCGCCCGAGTTTAGGCAACGCGGTTCTCTCCCTGTTACGCTGCGGAACGTTCAGAAAAAGTACTATTGACCGCAATCCATGAATATAGGAATCCTATATTCATGAGGAAGAAGCGAGTCCGGTCCAAGATTTCGCGGGGCAGCGCCGAGCTGGCGATCCTGTCCCTGCTTTCCAAACAGCCGCTCTACGGCTTCGAAATTTCGAAGCGGATCGAAGAAGAATCGGGTGGCGCGCTGCGGTTCAACCTTGCGTCGCTGTATCCCATGCTCTACGAGCTCGAAAAGCGCGCCTGGATCAAGGGGAAATGGGAGCCGAACCTCGCGGGACGCGACCGCCGGTACTACTGCTTGACGCCGGCGGGGAAGAAGCAGCTCGCACCGCTGCGCCGCGAGTGGCGCTCGTTCTTTCAAGCGCTCGACCGCCTTGCGGAGGTGTCGCGTGCCTGATTGGTGCAAACTCGTCGTCGGGAAGCTTGTCTCGAGCGAACTCACCGAGTCGCAAAAGCAGGAAATTGCGGCGGAGCTGGCGAGCCATCTCGAAGACGTCTACGAGGAGCGCACCGCCCATGGATTATCGGAGTCGGGAGCAATCGACGCAGCGCTCGCCGAAGTCGTCGACTGGCGCAAGCTAACGCGGCAGATCGTCGTTGCGAAACACCAGGAGGGAATCATGAACGACCGCACAAGGCGATTGTGGTTGCCGGGACTTGCGAGTTTTTGTTCCGCGATGATTTGCGAGTTGGCGCTAGGTGGCGGAGCTCTTAGCGGAGAGTCGCTGTTCTACTCGCACACGAAACAGCTCGTGTATGCCCTGTTGTTGGTCTCACAGCTGTGTTGCGGGGCCGTTGGAGCCTTTCTGTCGCGGCGTGCCGGCGGCAGCCGTTCGGCACGGATCGCGGCAGCACTGTTCACGTCGGGCGTTCTGCTGACGACCATGTTCATTGTGATTGCAATATGTGTGATCGGACGAGCGTCCGGGCTCGCCTTCGCGTCTCTTGATATGACGCTGCTGATCAAGCCTGTCTTCGTCGTCGTCCTCATCCCCGGTATCGCGATGTTGGCGGGCGCGTTGCCATTTTTGTCGGACGGCAAGTCCGTGGCGATAGCACGATGACCTTCGATAATCTTGTGCGCGATTGGCACGAACTGGCTGCCGAAAAGCTGGACACGCTCCATCTTGATACCGCGGAACGAGAGGAGATCGTTTCGGAGCTGGCGAGTCATCTCGAAGATCTGTACGAGCAGTATCGCGAGCAGGGTCAGCCAGAATCGCGCGCGGTCCGATGCGCTCTGAACGAAGTTTCGGATTGGCGCGAATTAGGCCGCAAGATTCGTCGTGCCCGACGGAAGGAGAACGAAATGAATCAGAGAACAAAAGCTGTTTGGATTCCGGGACTCGTCAGCCTCACGGTGGCGAGCGGAGTGCTGGCGCTGCTCCAGGTTTGGGGAGTGCGCCCGCACATTGTGTGGATGCGTTCAGGGTTGGCCTTGCTGTTTTACATTCCGTGGCTGGTTGCACAGCCAGCATTTGGAGCAATCGGAGCGTACATCTCTCGTCGCAACGGTGGCGATTGGCGCGAGCGCCTCACTGCGGGCTTGCTTCCTGCCGCTGCCATGGCAGCGGCGTTTTGCGTTGGCTTTTGCGTTCAGATTGCGCTGAACGCGATCACCAATGGTCATGAAATCAGCTTTATTGGTATAGGTTTGTATGTCGTATTGTGGGTTGCCGTTCCGGGTTTCGCGCTGGCTTTGGGCGCACTTCCGTTTTTGGGAGACGCGCGGGTGCGAGAGGTTAGCTAATCAGCAGCGGGAGCAGTCTCTGCGGGAGTTCGGTCGCGCCAGTAGCGGTAGAAAATGAGGCCGAGCAAGATCAGCGCGAGGCCAATCGTGGAGCGGATGGGGCGCGCGTACCACAGCGTAATTGTCAGCGCGATCGCCCCCGCGACGAAGATTCCCGGCACGACCGGATATCCCCACGTGCGATACGGACGCGGCAGATTTGGCTCGCTCGTCCGCATCCGCATCATGGCCACCACCGCCAAGCCGTAGAAAATCCACGTCGCGAAAACGAATAGGGAAGTGAGATCTTCGAAAGTGCCGCTTAGCGCCATGACGCTCGCCAGGCAGCATTGAAAGATTAGCGCGTTGCCGGGCGTCCGAAACTTCGGATGAATGGCTGCGGCGAAACGAAAGAAAATCCCATCACGCGCCATCGCGTAGTCCACGCGCGCGCCGCTCAATGTCGACGAGTTAAGCGTGCCCAAAGCCGAAATCACCATCGCGAGCGTGATCCATAGCGCAGCGCGATGTCCTGCGAAGCTGGCAAACACGTCGGACGCAACGTGCTGGGACGTAGCAACGGCGGCAAACGGCAGCGCGTAAAAGCAAACGGCGCTGAACAGCATGAAAATAACCGCCACGAAGGCGACGCCGCCCACCAGCGCGCGCGGGATGTTGCGCTCCGGCCGCTGCACCTCGGAGCCGACGAGATTTAGGTCCTCCCATCCGTCATAAGCCCACAACGACGCCGCCAGCGCCGCGAAAAAGCCCGTAAAGGCGCCCCACCCGAACGTACTCGGCCACAGCGGATGAAAATTTGCAGTGCTGCCATGCGCTTTCGAGAAGCCCACCACAATAATCGCCACTACCGCCGCGATCTTCAGGAACGTGAGTGCAACCTGAACCTGCCCACCCAGGCGCACGCCGAGATAGTTGACGAACGTCATGACCACCAGCGCGACGACGGCAAGCGGCTGCGCCCAGGTGAACACGAATTGGCCTTCGTGCCCGGATAGAAACGGCAAATGAAAGTGGAATGTATAGAGCGGTGCCGCGACAGCCGGCATGAAAAAGCCCCAGAACCGCAGCAAGCCTGCGGCAATCGAAGCCATCGAAGCAGGGCGGCCTACGATGGAGTGCATCCAGCCGAAGAGAAATCCCCAGACGGGACCGAAGGCTCGTCGCAAGTAAGCGTACTCGCCTCCCGCTTCGGGAATTGCGGCGCCGAGTTCCGCGTAACTCAGCGCACCGAACATCGAGAGCAACGCGCCCGCGATCCACGCCGCGAAAACGATTGCGATCGAGCGGCCCTCCGCCGCCATTTCGCTCGGCTTCAGGAAAATCCCCGTGCCGATCATCGTCCCGACGACGATCGCCCCCGCAGCCCAGCCACCCAGGCCGCGCACCAGGCCGATCGTTTCCTTCGGTTTTACGGAAGACGCGATTGCGACCCCCTTCACCTTACGATTCGGCTACGCGATCCTTCGCAAGAAAGCTTGCAAGCGAGCCCACCCCGAAGGTCACCAGCGTCCCGACAACGACGTACCAAGTCCAAGCCAGCGGGACGCGAAACACTTTCACGCCGATCATCGTGCAAAGACCCGCTAGGAACCCAATAAGCGCTCCGCGTTCATTCGCACGACGGTTCCAGGTTCCCAGAAGAAAGACGCCGAGCGTCGCTCCATACGTGATCGAAGCGATCGTGAGTCCCGCCACCAGCACAGGTCCCCAATGGATAAGCCCCAGCGCTCCGAGCACGACTCCCCACACCAGCGTGAGTTGCCGCGAGCGCCCGAGCGCCGTCAAGCCTGACTCGCCCTTGCGAGCCCCGCCGAGGTCTATGATGCTCGACGACGCGAGCGAGTTCAATGAGCCGCTCGCGTTCGACATCGCAATTGCAAAGATTGAGGCGAGGACGAGTCCGGAGAGCCCCGGAGGCATTTCGTGCACGATGAACTCGGGGAAAATCTTGTCGGCGTCGCTGGTGGCCAGCGGAGATGCCATGTGCTGAATGTAAACGAACAGCATCACGCCGATGACGAGGAAAAGCGCGAACTGGAAGAGAACGATCACGCCGCTCGCGAGCAACGCCGTTTTGCCGTCGCGTTCGTTGCGCGCGGAGAGTAACCGCTGCACCATCGTTTGATCGGTGCCGTGGCTCGCCATCGTCAAGAAAGTGCCTCCAATCAGGCCGGCCCAGAACGTATATTGCTGGGTCAGGTTCAGCGAGAAATCGAAAATCGAGAGCTTGTTGCCCGAGGCGGCCGCCACCTGCGTCACGGTGAGCCATCCGCCGGGAATTTTGTGCAGTAGCAGAAAAAACGCCACGATAGAGCCCGTGAGGTACAGCGCGAATTGGATTACGTCCGTCCAGATCACAGCGCGCATTCCGCCTTCGAACGTGTAGAAGATCGTGAGCACGGCAACAATGAAGATTGAAATGCGCTCTCCGGTTCCAAACGCCACGCTGACAACTTTTCCGATCGCCGAAATGCGAACTCCTTCGGCGAGCGCTCGCGTGCCCAGAAAGACCGCTGCAGCGGCCGACTTCATGCGCGCGCCAAATCGCCTTTCCAATAGCTGGTAAGCCGTGTAGAATTCGCCCTGGAAATACTGCGGGATTAGGACCACGCAAAGGATGACGCGGGCGACCAGGTAACCCAGGACAATCTGCAAGAACCCGAGGTTTCCGCCGTACGCAATGCCGGGCGTACTGATGATGGTGAGGGTCGAAGTCTCTGTAGCGACAATCGAACACGCGATTGCCCACCAGGGGGCACTGCGGCCTCCCAGGAAGTAATCGCGCAGGTCTTTCTGGCCGCGGCGGAAGCATGCGCCGAAAAGCGTGATGCCCGCGAGGTACAGGGCGAGAATAACGAAGTCGATTCGGCTGATTTGCATGGCGCCGGTTGCGCGGGCGGCGTGATGCTAACCGCGCGGTCTGAAAACTGTCAAGCAGGGTGAGACGAATGGCAGAAAGTAGCGCCGGCCGGGAAGCGGCATATTTTCTCGGTTTTGACGGTGGCGGGACGAAGACCGACTGCGTTCTCGCGGGCGCAGACGGCCGCATTTTGGCGCGAGCTACTGCGGGACCTTCCAATCCGCTGCGCGGCGGGTATACGCGGGCTTGGTTTTCGCTAAGCGATGCCGCCGACCTGGTGCTGAGCCACGAAAAAATCACCGCGAATCACATTCGCGGTATTTGCGCCGGCTTGGGTGGCGCGGGACGCCCGGCGGTGGTTCGGCGAGTGCAGACATTTTTCGAGCGCAG
This sequence comes from uncultured Acidobacteriota bacterium, assembly GCA_963744235.1. Classification (GTDB taxonomy): domain Bacteria; phylum Acidobacteriota; class Terriglobia; order Acidiferrales; family UBA7541; genus Palsa-295. The sequence goes on from CAVUSU010000004.1 coordinate 256,790, forward strand.
CTTCCCCAACGCGGAAGTGGACGTCACAACCGACCTCGAAATCGCTCTCGAAGCAGCGTTTGGCTCCGGCGAGGGGATGATTCTGGTCGCGGGAACCGGCTCTGCAGCTTTCGGACGTGACGCCAACGGACGAACCGCCCGCGCGGGCGGACGTGGGCCGTGGTTCAGCGACGAAGGTAGCGCGTTCGATATCGGGCGCAACGCAGTTCGCGCCGTGCTGCTGGCAGAAGAGAATCGCGGGCCGGCTACCGCGTTGACCGAGCGCCTTTTCACATCCCTTCAGGCACGCGGCTGGGATTCCGTGCTCGATCAGGTTGCGAAGGACCCCGACACCGTCTTCCCGAAAGTTTTTCCGCTCGTTGCTGAACTTGCCGACCAGGGTGACGCGGTTTGCCGCGAGATTCTGTTTGTTGCCGCGGCATCGCTGGGCAGGCTGGCGCGGTGCGTCGCCGACCAACTGGGTGGGCGTGACCGCGACTTCCCGATTGCCAAACTCGGCGGGGCGCACGGCCGCTCCGAATATTTCGATGCTGCCCTGAACGAAGAGCTGGCAAGGGTTTTGCCGCGGTCGAAAGTAGTGGCACTCTCGATGAGTCCCGCGGAAGCGGCGGTGGGAATTGCGGTTCGCGCCTCTCGCGCGGCCGGAAATGCCGCGTCGATGCGCTGATGGCTAATGATGGCTGATGAAGCGGCCGGTGAACGCTCGCATGAGCGGGCCGGCCGGAGTCTTGATCGCGCCCGTTCCGCCCCGCCAGAGGAATTGAAGTCCCTGTTGCACGACGCCGACGAGCCAACGCTGCTCGCGCTGCTTGAAAACCCGAACCTCGACGAGCCTCACGTAACGCAACTCCTCGAACGCCTGGATCTGCCGGCGAATGTTCTGGCCGCCATTGCCGAGCAGGGGAAATGGACGGCGAGCGAAGGCGTAAGGCTGCGTCTTGCGAGGCATCCGCGCACGCCGAAGCGTTTTGCGCTTGCCGCGGTGCGCCAGCTTTACGTGTTCGATCTGGTGCGCCTCAGCTTGCTTCCCTCCGCGCCCCCGGACATTCGCCGCGTGGCGGAGGAGGTGATTCTGACGCGGGTGCCGCATCTTCCGGTCGGCGAGAAACTCACGCTGGCGCGGCGCGGACCGTCGCGCGTTGTGGGCGCGCTGCTTGCGGAAGGCCATCCGCAGGCAATCAAGCTCGCGCTGGCTAACGCATTCCTCACCGAGAGCCAAATTCTGAAGGTACTCGCAAAGCCTGATGTGCCCGCGCGAGTGGTAGCGGCGATCGCCCAGCACGCGAAATGGTCGACGCAGTACAATGTGCGAGTGGCGCTCCTCAGGCATCCGCTTACGCCCGTTCCTTGCGTTCTCGCGTTCTTGCCGAATCTTACTTTGCGCGATTTGAAGGATGTTGCCACGCTCGAGGGGCTTGCGCCGCACTCGCGAAAATACATTCAGCGCGAGTTAGCGCGCCGTTTGGGAAGGGAAGAGGAGTAGCAGAAACGCCGCGCCGGCAGCAGAGACGAAGCCATCTCACAAATGGTGCCCGGAAGGGCGGGGCTTCAGCCCCGCCGTCAGGCCGCAATAAGAAAGGGCTTTAGCCCCTGAAGCCAGGCTGTTTGATCCAACCGGGCATTTATGAGATACGCTCATGTAAGCCATGCCAAAGAAAGCCGCTCAAACGCGTCTGATCATTATCCTGGGAGGGATCTTCTTCCTTGCCGTGGTGATCTACACCACGTACCAGCAGATGCGGCACGAGTACGAAGTCTGCGTAACCTTCAAAGGAGGCACGCACTGCTCAACGGCGAAGGGCGCGACGCCGGAAGAGGCCATCCACAGCGCGCACGACATCGATTGCGGCCTTCTGGCCAACGGCCGCGACGAAAATATCGTCTGCCTCGATACCCAGCCCTCAAGCGTCCGCGAAGTGAAATAGCGATCAGCCATTTCCCCGCCCAGCGGTGTCTAACCAAGAGGAGAAGTTTGCAAATGCAAATGCGGCTGTGCGCGCGAATTGACACTTTGCTTCGCCCTGCTTAGCATCTTTTGGTTCGGAGTGGATCACCTGATGACGCGTTGCCTGAATTGCGGCGCCGACCGCGACCGAGACGTCTGCGAATCCTGCGGGCTGAATTCTACGGCCGCGGAATTTGAGTTGCGCCGCAAACTGCTGAACCGGACCGCCTTCTTCCTGCTCGGGGCGATTGGGTTTGTCGTCGCGGCCGAGCGTTATCCGGCCCTCGAACTCGACGGGATTCTCATTTTCATCGGCGTGATGTTTTTTCTCACGCTGGGCGTCGCGATCTGGGTGGAGCGGCTGGCGCTGCGCCACGCCGAGGTGGAAGCGCTCAAACGCATCTACTACGGCTTAATTCCAATTCCATGGCTGCTCGCGATTCTGCTGCTTGCGAACGGCGCGCTCGACGGTTCGAAGCCGCACGTGGAAGAAGCTCGCATCGTCAGCAAATTTGCGATGACGGGTCCCGTTCCCTCGCGCCGTCTCGTGGTCACATCCTGGCGCGACGGGCACCTTGTCGAACGCGTCCCAGTGGATCGCACTGATTACGAGCGCTTCAGCTCCGGTGACGTTGTGAACGTGAAGGTGGAAGACGGCCTCGTGGGGATCCCGTGGGTTGCGGGTGTGTCGCTGCGCTGATATTTTCATGCAGCGCGTGCCGAAGGCTGATCTCAATTGCGATTGCCTGATTCCTGGACTGAGCGGCTGCCGTTTCTCGAATCCCTCGAAGAACCGTGGACGCCCGTGCCAAGAATCGCGCTGGTGGCGTGGCTCGTCTTCTTTGGCTTGTTCCTGTACCAGCTAGCACGCGGCTCGGGCTTGCTGCTGCTGATGGACGGCGTGTTCGTCCCCATTCACGAAGGCGGGCATCTCCTCTTCCGATTCTTCGGCGAATTCGTGATGGTCGCGGGCGGGACGTTTCTTCAGCTCTTCGTCCCGCTGGCGCTCGCAACCTACTTCTTCTTTCAGCGCCAGACGCAGGGCGTCGCGTTCTGCATGTTTTTCTTCTTCGAGCAGTTTCTGCCCATCGCGACCTACATGGCTGATGCACGCGCGCAGGACTTGCCTTTGCTGACGGTTGGCGACGCCGAATACGTGATCCACGACTGGAATTATCTTTTTACGAAACTTGGCGTCCTCGAGCACGACATTCAGATTGCCGCCACCGTGCGCTTCATCGGCTGGCTCGGAATGATTGGCGTGATGCTGTGGCTATTGTGGCGCGGACTCAACGACGTTAAACAGCAAGCTCCGCCCCCTGCCTAATACACGCCGCGCCGCAAATCGGGCATATGTGGCAACTGTATTTCCAGGGCCCGGCCGTAGTCGCCAAGCGTGAGCTTGATGGATTCCGCCGGGCCGACGTCCCGCACGACCCACTCCTTGCTGGGAATCACGCGCGAAGGCTGCGCCAAATCGTCACTTTCCCAATCCTGGCCTGCCGCGTGCAAATCGGTAAGTAAAACGGAATAGACGAGCTTCGCTTTAATATCAAGCAGCAAGTAGCGATGCCCTAGCAGGATGAGGATCAGGTTCGATTCCTTTTTCTTGTCTGGTTGGTAGATGTTGAACGCCAGCGGCGTCTTGCCGTCGAGCTTTAGCTGCGCCACCGGCACCGCCTTCCAGCGAATCGTTCCGTCATCGCCGCCGCGCCCCATCGCAGGCAGCGTCACCAGAAAACAGAGCCACAACACAAGAACTCCGCGCTTCCACTCGAACAGGGAACGGACGAGCATGTCAGTAAATTGACGACTCGCGTTTCCGGCCGGTGTAGTCGATGTAGACGATCTTGAGCTCCGTGTAGAAATCGAGCGCGCTGCGGCCCACTTCTTTCGGACCGACGCTGGTGCCTTTTGTGCCGCCAAACGGCACGTGCGCCTCGCCGCCCACCGTGGGCGAATTCACATGCGTCATTCCCGTTTCGATTTTGTCGATGAACTCGAAAATCTTGTTCGAGTCCGTGGTGTAAATGGCGCTCGTCAGGCCGAACCGGACGGAATTGGCCGCCTCCAGCGCTTCATCGAAATTCTTCACGCGAATCACGCTCAGCACGGGGCCGAAAATTTCGTCCTGCGCAATCACGCTGTCCGCGCGTACGTGATCGAACACCGTCGGCGCGACGAACCAGCCCTTGTCATATTTCGCCCCCGTCAAGCGCCCGCCGCCGCACTTCAGCTCGGCCTCTTTCTTGCCGATATCAATGTAGCGCAGCACCGTGTTCATCTGGCTTTCGTCCACCGAAGGCCCCATTTCGATGCCCGGCTCCAGGCCATCGCCAACCGCGAATTTCTTCGCGCGCTCCACCAGCATCGCCACCCACTGGTCCGCGACCTTGTCTTCGATGATCACGCGGCTCGTGGCCGTGCAGCGCTGCCCGGTGGATGCGAACGCCCCGAACAGCGCCGATTCCATCGCCAGCTGCAAATCCGCGTCGGCCAGAATCACGATGGGGTTCTTGCCGCCCATTTCGCATTGGCACTTCTTCATGCCGAGCGCGCCGGTGGCATAAAGCTGGCTGCCCACTTCGTTTGAGCCGGTGAACGAGAGGCCATGCACGTGCGGATTCTGCACCAGTTCGTCGCCGGTGTCTTTGCCCGACCCCATCACCAGATTCAGCACGCCCGGCGGCAATCCGGCTTGCTCGAAGATTTCCACCACGCGCATCGCCGTAAGCGGCGTCAGCGTCGCCGGTTTGAACACCACAGTATTTCCGCAGACGAGCGCGGGCGCGATCTTCCACACCGGAATCGCCACAGGAAAATTCCACGGCGTGATGATGCCGACCACTCCCAGCGGCTGCCGAATCGTGTACGAAAAATTCTTCGGCAATTCGCTCGGCAGAGTTTCGCCCGTCAGGCGGCGCGCCTCGCCCGCCATAAATTCAGTGATATTGATCGCGCGCTGCACTTCGCCAAGCGAGTCTTTCAGCGCCTTGCCTTCCTCGCGCGTCAGCAACCGCGCCAGCTCCTCTTTCTGCTCCTGCATAATGCGCACAGCCTTGAAGAGGATATTGCCGCGCGCAGGCGCAGGCGTGTCGCGCCATGCAGGGAAGGCAGCCTTAGCCGCCACGATCGCTTCCTTCGTCTCCTGCCGCGTCGAAAGCGGAATGCGCGCAACCACATCATCCGTGTTGGCAGGATTCCGCCGCTCAACAATCTTCGCCGACTTCGAATCCACCCACTGTCCGTTAACGTAGTTCCTGCAAAGCGTCGTAGTTTCTGTCGCGGTCGTCATCTCTGCTCCGATTGCGAATTGCCTATGCTGTCCAGCCATCGAGTGAACTGACGTCGCCGGTTGTGGAAATACTGGGCGATTGAAAGCCATATCATTAGACAGAAACCGTTCCAGATCACAAGGTAGATATCGTTGCGACTCCTCGTCGACAGCAAATGAAAAGTGCTCGTACAGAACCAGTAGACGAAGACTGCGGAAAGGAAATATATGATCCAAAGGCCCAGTCTGCCCTTGTGCATCAGGAGGAAACCGGCGCCCACAAAAGCTCCGACCCAAAGTATTCCTGCCATTGCCACTGCGATCGTCCCCAAGCCAGGTGGGCCACCGATCAATCCCAGCACAAAAGGAATTGCGGAAATAATGCCCAACAACATTAGGAAAAAGCCCAGCAGCATGCCTCGCCGATAATCGCGAGGATCGCTTACCGAAGGAGAGTCACCTTCGACAAAGGGACTCCTCGTCATGCCCGAACCTCGCTGAACGTTTTGTCGAGTAGTCGGATACCCTCGTCGACGTCGGCTTTACTAATATTCATCGGCGGGGCCAGGCGGATGACGTTGCCCAGAAGTCCGCCTTTGCCGATGAGCAGCCCGTTGCGTCGCGCGCCTTCAAGGACCTGCGTCGTCTCGGCGGGCGCAGGCTCCTTGGTAGTGCGATCCTTCACCAGTTCGAGCGCCTGCATCATGCCCATGCCGCGGACGTCGCCGATCAGCCCATACTTTTCCTGCAGCTCCTCAAGCTTCTTGCGCAGGTAGCCGCCCACCACGTAGGTATTCTCGCGCAGGTTTTCTTCCTCGATCACTTCGATCACCGCGCGTGCCGCCACCGACGTCACCGGATTACCGCCAAAAGTGGAAATCGTAAGCCCTTCGAACTTGTCGGCCAGCTCCGCCGTGGTAATCGTCAACCCGATCGGCACGCCATTTCCCATGCTTTTCGCCGACGTGATCACGTCCGGCGTCACCTCCCATTGTTCGATGCCAAACCATTTTTTGCCGGTGCGGCCCCATCCGGTTTGCACTTCGTCGGAGATGAAGAGGCCGCCGTAATTCTTCACGATGCGGTAGACAATCTTAAAATATTCCGGCGGAGGCGTGATGAATCCGCCGACGCCCTGAATCGGTTCGGCGATGAACGCGGCGATCGAGCCGCTCGTCGTGGTCTGAATCGTGCTTTCCACGTCGTTAGCGCACGCCACGCCGCATTCGGGATATTTCAGATGCAGCGGACAGCGGTAGCAGTACGGGTTCACCGCGTGCGACATCCCCACGCTGATCACGCCGCTCTTGCGCCACGGCGCCTGCGCCGTCACGCTTTTCGCCAGCATCGAACTGCCCGCATACGCATGCCGCAACGAGACCACGTCGAAACTCGGCCCCACCATCCGCGCCAGCAAAATTGCCGCCTCGTTCGCTTCCGTCCCGGAACTGGTGAAAAAACTCTTCTGCAATTTGCCCGGCGTGATTTGCGCCAGTTTTTCCGCCAGCGCCACCATGTGCTCGTTGGGGAAGAGCGTCGACGTGTGCTGCAGCTTATCCACCTGCGCCTTGATTTTCGACGTCACCTTCGGATTGCAGTGCCCCACTCCGATCGTCACGATCCCGCCGAAGAAGTCGAGGTACTTGTTGCCTTCGATGTCCCACAGGTATTGCATCGAGGCGTGGTCCGCGACGAGCGGTTTCTCATAGTAGTTCGTCACCGCCGGCCAGATGAATTCCCGGTGCTTGCGAACGATTTCTTCGCTTCGAGTCTCAGTCAGCTTGGGGGTCGAGGTCATCGAAAGTTCCTTTGCGGCGGCCGAGGCGCCGAGGTGCCGAAATGAATGCGCAGCGCGAGCGCCGAACATCGCGAGAAGTCTACGAGACTGAGAGGTAAGGAAGCAAGGAGGCCCGGAAGCAAAGAGGAAGGAGAGGTGCCTGAGCGCAGGCCGCTGAGCCTGCAGCCAAGCGCCGTAGGCGCGACAGAAGTTAGCCCAGCGCGTAAGCGCTGGGTCGGGGCCAATCACCAATCACGCCTTACTTCGACGTGAAGATGCTTTTCGGGATCATCATGTGCGCGCCCTTCGTGCCGTCCACGAGCTGCGTGATGCGGAGGTCAGCGGCGACGCTCGAAAGCATGTAAGCGTCATCGCGCGTGAGGTGCTTTTCGGTGGTGAGGTAATCGATCATTTCGCGGACAGCCATTTTAGCGGCTTCGTTCAAATCGGGATCGAGGCCCATGGTGATGAAATGCGTGGGAGTTTCTGCGCGCGGCCAGTGGAAATGCATGTCCTTGCGCACGACAAACTGAAACGTCCCGACGAGCGACGTCTCCATCGCCGTAACGTCCACTTCTCCGTCTCCCTGTCCCGCATGGCCGTCGCCCACCTGAAACAGCGCTCCGCGCGCGTGCACGGGAATGTACAGCGTGGTGCCCGCCACCAGATCCTTGTTGTCAAGATTTCCCGCATGAATCCACGGCGGGCTGCTGTGGATCCGGCCCATCCTCAGCGGAGGAGCAACGCCCAGGCTGCCGAAAAACGGATGCAGCGGAATATCAATGCCGTCGGCGAAATGCGCCATCATGCGATTTGCATCGAGCGGAATGATCTTGATTTTGGGATAAGGGAACTCGTTCGGGAATATGCCGCTGCGCGGGCCGAATCCGTTATATGCGTAGGGAATGGCAAGTTTGATCGCGAGGATGCGAACTTCCAGCACGTCGCCCGGCTCCGCGCTCTCGATGTAGATTGGGCCAGTCAGGATGTGGCCGCCCGGGCCTTTGTCCTTCACCTGCGCGACGATGTCTCGCAGCGACTGCTCCACTTGATCTGGCGGGACGCCTGCTGCTTCGAGCGGGTCAGGCTCGTTCGTGAGCAGAGTCTGAATCTCGACGATGTCGCCCGACTTGATTCGCAGCACCGGCGGCGTGCTCGCATCGTAGTAGCCCCACGCGACCGTCTTCGGCGTCGGCTTCAGCGTGTACGTCGCCCCGCCGGTCTGCGCGCTTGCCGCCGAGACAGCGAATCCAGCTACGCACAGCGCAAGCAGAGCGCGACCGCAGCGCCTGGCGCCGGTTTCTGCGAATCCGACCACCGTTTTCCGAATCTCCATTTTCACGACGGAGCCTCCTTGGTCTAGGTACCGCTGCCGGCGGTTACTGCTGCGAGGACAAGCGGTCTCTTGCTTCTCGATATTTTTGTTCGTTTGGCGACTGCGACGCGGCGTTCTTGTACTCCTTCAGCGCGTCGTGCATGTCGCCTTTCTTTTCAAGCGCGAGTCCCAGCTCGTAGTGCGCTTCCGCGAAGTCGGACCCGTCGTGAATCGCGTGGCGGAACTCCTCGATGGCCGCGTCGAGATCACCCTTTAAGGCTAGCGCGCGGGCGAGGTCATAGTGCAACCGGGGTTCACGGGGTTCTTGCTGGAGTGCCGTTTTGTATTCAGTGATAGCGCCGTCAAGGTCGCCGTCATCCTCCAGCAAACTCGCAAGCTCCGCTCGCGCATTTGCGTCTTTGGGTCTAATCGAGAGTCCTTCGCGATACTGGGCGACTGCGGCGTCCATCTCGCCGTTGCCTTGAAGCGCACTGCCCAAGCCGAAATGAAACGCCGCGTCGTTCGATTGCAGGGCGAGGGCCTTTTGGAACTCGCTGATCGATTCGTCCACCTGCCCCACAGCCAGAAGCTTGTATGCGAGGTCCGCATGCGCCTTCGGATCGTTGGGTCGCTTCTCAAGGTTCTTGCGATACTGGGACAACAGCGTATTCTCGTTGTGACCGCTCAAGAAGAAGTAGACGAACACATTGGTTTCTACTTCGACTGGAATTCCGTTGACCGCAGCCGGTTTGAAACGCCACGTGCGAACAGCGACCATTGCCGAACGCATCAGGAGCGGAGGGCCAGAAAGGTAAGCCAGGTCCTTGGTCGAACCGTCCGTAGAAATGATCGCCCGAAGTCTAACTACCCCTTCGATACGCGCCGTTATCGCGATCGCTGGGTACACCGGATCGTCTCCAGAGATACGAAGTCCCTTTTCCGTTTGCCAGGTGACTCTGACCCGCGGGGAAGAGTTCTGCGGCGTTCCTTGGAGAGTCGTGCTTTGATTGATCCAAAAAAACAGCAACGTGTGCAGCAGGCAGACAATCATGGCACATTTCCTCGTCCAACTAGTCGATCGCGGATGTTACCAGCCCGCGCTGGTTCCAGAAAGTGCCGGTTTACGTGACGGTCTTCGTAACAGGAGTCCTTCAATTCTGCATCCCGAGGGAGTAACTTCGAGCGTATCGCGTCTAGCCTTGGCGGAACCGGGTCTGCCGGCTGCCACACACTGCCGAGTCTGAGTTGTGCCTCTGAATTTCAGTGCCCGATGAGACTTCGGGACTCGGGATCGGAGGGTCAGCGCTCCCGATACTTCGGGATGAATTGCCTCCCGACCGTGAACCTCCCGGGTACACCTGAGACATAATCAGCAGGAAACTTCCCGAAATCTGCAACGTCTTGCACGCTCCCGCCCTCGTTCTCAACCTAACCCTCGGCGAACCAATCACATACTGTAGGGACACATGGTAAGTGACCTGCACGGTTGGCAAGAACGAGGTGTGCTCAGATGCGAAAACACTCATTCGTAGCGGGCGGGATTATGGCCTTGGCGATGCTCAGCGCGACCGTGGCAAAGGCCGATGCCGTGACTCTGACTCTTACCAGTACCCCCTCAGGAACCTTCAATGGCTTGCCCGATTTCACCACCGTTGAGGGCTCTGGACCTTGCTCGTTCCGGGAGTTGCCAATCGCTAATCTTAGACTTCACGGTGACCAACAACAGCGGGTCGGCCCAGTCCATCGGGTTTGACGGCGGAAACTCAGGCTACGGCAACGTCGTGTCTGGAGATTCTTCGGACTCTTTCCTCAACGAGACCAGCCTGTCTGCCTGCTCACCCAACCCCCTACCCAACGGTGCATCCTGCGTCGTGCAGTTGTTTTTTTACACGACTCCCGTTACCGGGCCGACGGACCACGATTTCGGCGTGAGCTCCGATTCTTTAGGGGTTCAGTGGACGCCGGCGGCCGGAGGGACGAGCTTTGGGACTAACGTGGACTTCTATTTGACCGTTTACGATCCGGGTGCCGTGCCCGAGCCTTCTTCGTTCCTTCTGTTGACCGGGGGCCTGCTGCTGTTGCCCACGCTGAGGAGACTCCGCTTCTTGCGGCAATAGTCGAGGCCGTGTGCAGCACCCTTCGGCCCTCAGGTTTTGCCTTTGAACTTCGGGGCGCTCGACCCTTTTTACGGTGAGCGTGGTCGAATCCGCGCGGTCCCGATCCCGAGACTCCGGGATCCCGATATTTCGGGACGGGATCGAAGGGTCGGCACTTCTGGATTGCCTCTCGACCATGAACCTCGTGGGTCCAGTAGTTATAGAACTACTATCGTAGTTTTGTTACTACCCATCTGACGAATTCTGTGCTACCATGGCCCGTTTTTATGAGCTGCCAAATCGACACAACGGGCCGATGCAACGGGCCAGAATGTCTCCTGCCACTGGCCGCCGTGGCGGCTCCTTCCTTCCTCCCCCAACCCGCGCCCCTCATCCCTGGTCGCCGTGGCGACCCTCACCCCTTCTTTCAATCGGTACACTTTGCAAACGGAAATCCCGCTAAGTCGATGAAAACAAGCGACGGAAAAAATTTCAATCGGTACACTTTCAGGGAATGCAAAGCCGCCTGGCTCTGTGCCTCGGTGACTCCGTGGCCAATCCGAATTTTCTTGCCGGGATTAGAAATCGATGCAAATGACTGAAAACACTCACTCGCGACCAGTTCTAATTTACGGTAGGGTAGCGGGGGTATATTTGCTGATCCGTCCGGGTCGCAGGGTTTGTACTTGCAAACCCTGCGTTCAAAGAGGATCGGCATCCCGAGCGACCATCGGGAGCCGAGGGATCCCCTCAGACTTGAGGGAGAAGAACAAGCAAAAGGCGAAACAAAGGCTAATCGCTACAACCCCGCATTCAAAAATCGCTGCAACTCTCTCACAACTAACGAGAAGGCATTTTCTAATAGCAACAAAAACACCTTTTCCGGTTCGCCAGACTTTCGCCACCAATCACGAATCACAGATCACGAGTCGCGAGTCACGAAGAACCTTGAATTCTTCATCTCTCGGGAGTAACTTCGGTCAAGCCCCAGGCAGCCCTTTTTACCGCAAGGAGGACATATGGCAACAGCGGCACCGGCATCAGTAGCACTCGAACCGGCAGTCTCCAGTTTCGTTTCCCGCAAGCACAAGATGTTGATCAACGGCAAGTGGGTCGAGTCCGCTTCCGGCAAAAGGTTCCCGACATTCAATCCCGCCACAGGGGAAGTTCTATCGGAAGTGGCCGAAGGTGACCGCGAGGACATCAATCGCGCCGTCAAAGCCGCGCGCGCCGCATTCGAGACAGGGCCGTGGTCGAAGATGACGCCGTCTGAACGAGGCCGCGCCGTGTGGCGCCTGGCGGACCTGCTCGAAAAGCACCTCGAAGACTTTGCGCAAATCGAAAGCCTCGACAACGGCAAGCCGCTGAAGATCGCCCGTGCCGCGGACGTTCCGCTGGCGGTGGACCTCTTCCGCTATATGGCAGGCTGGGCAACGAAGATCGAAGGCAACACGATTCCGCTCTCGGTTCCTTACACTCCGGGCGCGAAATATCTCGCGTATACGCGTGCGCGAGCCAATCGGCGTCGTGGGCCAAATCATTCCCTGGAATTTCCCGCTGTTGATGGCTGCCTGGAAACTAGGTCCCGCGCTGGCGACGGGCTGCACGATTGTGCTGAAACCGGCGGAGCAGACTCCGCTGACAGCTTTGCGGCTCGGCGAACTAATCCAGGAAGCGGGCATTCCTGACGGCGTCGTGAACATCGTCCCGGGCTACGGCGAAACGGCCGGCGCGGCTCTTGCCGCTCATCCGGACGTCGACAAAATTGCGTTCACCGGCTCAACCGAAGTGGGCAAGCTCATCCTGCAGGCTGCGGCCGGCAACCTGAAGAAGGTGTCGCTGGAACTCGGCGGCAAGTCGCCCAACGTGGTTTTTGACGATGCCGATCTCGACGCTGCGATTCCCGGCGCCGCCAGCGCCATCTTCTTTAACCACGGGCAGTGCTGCTGCGCGGGATCGAGGCTGTACATCGAACAGAAGGTGTTCGACAAGGTGGTTGAAGGCGTCGCACAACGCGCCGAGAAGATTCGCGTGGGTCCGGGCCTGGAGAACTCAAGCGACATGGGGCCGCTCGTTTCCGAGGAGCAGATGAATCGCGTGTGCGGCTTTCTCGAATCGGGCCTCTCCGAGGGTGCGAAAGCGGTCACCGGCGGGACGAGGCAGGGCGACAAAGGCTACTTCGTCAAGCCGACGGTTCTCGTCAACACACACGACAAAATGAAAGTGGTGCAGGAAGAAATCTTCGGGCCCGTCGTGACGGCCATTCCGTTCCGTGATCCCGAAGAGATCGTGCCCACGGCAAATGATTCGATTTACGGCCTGGCGGCGGGAGTGTGGTCGCGCGACATTAAGAAAGCGCACACGCTTGCGGCCAAGCTGAAAGCCGGAACCGTCTGGATCAATTGCTACAACATCTTTGACGCGGCGCTTCCGTTCGGCGGCTACAAGCAGTCGGGCTGGGGTCGCGAGATGGGCCACGAGGTCCTGGAGGCCTACACGGAGACGAAGGCCGTCTGCGCGGCGCTGTAGGCGGTCGCCGGCCACTGTAAGGGTCTGCCGATGACTTTGAACAGGAGGGAATGGTGATGGCGAAAAGCCTGAAGAAGGCCAAGAAACTCGAAAAGACCCTGCCTCTTAAGAAACGGTAGCAGGGTAACTTTTGGAAAGGAGAACAGCGATGGCGAAGAAGTTGAAGAAGGCCAAGAAACTCGTAGCGACCAAGCCGTTGAGAGGGCGCAGGTAAATGGTCCGGTTCTGAAGACCCTTCGCTCAAACCCTTCCGGAGCGTGGTACGCTTTCGCGGCTATACATGCTGAACGCGTTCCACTACTACTGGATTATCGCGAAAGGCTACCGTTTGCGCCCGTGGAGGTCTCCGTACATCCAATGGCGGCTGGAAACGTTTTTCGGCAAAGATGCCGCTGGCCTCGACGCGCGGAAGTTCTTCGCTCTGATGTGGCGTGAGCGAGTCCGAATGGAACGCTTCCTGGAATGGGTGGCCGAGCGGCGCCGCGCACAGGGCGGCTAGCGACGTGCCGCACGGTTGAATAATTCAGAAGTCGTTGAAAAACTCACCATTTGGCTCAGGTCCAAACCCTCGCTGGGCTCAGAGCGTCATACGGCAAGCCCCAAGCAAGTCAAGGAGATAGCATTTCTCCGCGGTCTTAGTTAGGATTGGCGCGCGATTTGCAGAGGACAGGATGCTCGTCCCAGGGCGTCGATTCACGGAAAAGGAGAAACCATGCCAGCAAAGAAAGGCACCAGAGGGAAAAAGTCTCTCAAGCGAGGAAAGAAAGTCGGTGGAGTGAAGTCTTTGTCAGTGAGAATAGTGAGGCGGCCTGGCGGTGCCATCGAGTTGAACCCACAACCGCTTCCTCCCTGACGTTCCGAAGCGCCCAGAGCAAGCCCTCGAAGTTAGTCGTTATTGCTGCAACGCTCGAAGGAATAGTTTGTTGGTCCCGGAGGTTGAACCTAGTGACGGCTCGCGAAGGCTGAGCGGATTGCCCCTCCCATTTGGGATTGGCGCGGCCCCGTTCAGCCCTGCCGTCATCCGCCGCGTCACGGAAGGCGCCCGACTTGCGTTTGCCTCGAATTGTAGTGTCACTCACTCTTGTGCTCACGGCGACGGCGTTTTGCGCGTCGTCGCAGACTCCCACCGCCCACGGCAAACTCGACATCACTGCTGACATCGAGCATCCCGCTCTGGAATCCAGCGTTCACCAGCCTTTGCCAGAGGAATTGATGTGGCTCTCGATGCCCCCTGGTACTCCGGGCAAAACCGACCAAGCCACACCGCGGTACTTTCGAGCCGGCGTCAACCTCACCGGGTCAGTTCCCGAAGCGACTCTGTACATCTCCGGCCCCGACCACATCCGAGCTTTCATTAACGGGGATGTGGTCGTCGCGGCGGATCACGATCCGAAGTCCAAGACATATCCGCTCGTTACCGTGACTTCTGTCGCCAAAAACCTGCGGCGTGGGAAGAACGTAGTCGCCATCGAAGCGCGAGGCGGGTCGCCGCTGGCCGTGAAAATCGTTCCTGGTGCCGAGGGCGTGGACTCTTCCGCTCTCCTTGTGTCCGGGCCCGGCTGGAGAGCTGGTCTGCAAGGGGCAGGTTGGGAAGAGGCGGGTTTTGACGATTCTGCGTGGGCTCCCGCTCAGCTTCTGGGCAGCATCGACACCCGCGTCGATGGCTATCGACCGTGGATTATGACGACGAGCAATCTCGAGTGGAATTCAGACTCTGAGATGTATCGCTGGCCGGGCTACGACGGTATTTCGTCTTTTCTCGCGCACCTTGCGGTTCTTCCCGAAGCGGTCACGAACGTGTCGCAAGCTGGCGGACATTTTCAAAATGTCGAGGCGTTGACGAGCTCCAACGGCGCAGGCGAATTCGAAGTTCGCTTACCGGAAACATCGCCGAGTCCCGCTGCGTTGCCCAGCCTCGTTCTCGACTTTGGCCGTGAATCCGACGGGCGTATCGAAATCACATCGGATTCGCCGCAGCCGATCCGCCTGACGTCTCAATATGGAGAATCGTTGCAGGAAGCACGAAACGCGCCGTATCTCGGAATCAACGAGATTATTGTTCCACCGGGAGCGACCGTCTACGGTCCCAAGAGCGCGCTTCGGTACGTTATCCTGAAATTCCGTGGCGCGAGTGCGACGCTGCGCTTCAAGTCGATTCATCTCGATGCGATCTACTATCCCGTTCAATATCGCGGCTCGTTTGAATCCTCTGACGCGCTGCTGAATCGCATCTGGGCCACAGGCGCATACACCGCGCACCTCTGCATGCAAGATGCAATCTGGGACGCACCGAAGCGCGACCGCATGCCGTGGATGGGCGACCTGGATGTTTCAGGCAGCGTGATCGACACGGTTTTCGCGGATCGCTTCCTGATGCAGATGACGATGGACCGCCTCGTCCACGAAGCAGGGAGCCCGTTGACGCGCCACGTCAACACGATTCCCGGCTACTCCGCGTTCTGGGTGATGGGCGAAGCCGACTACTACCGTCACATCGGCGACAAGACATATCTGGAGTCAATCCACAATCCCTTGGTTCAATTGCTCGATTACATGGCGGGCGATCTCGACGCGCAAGACTTGTTCGCAAACACTGGAAAGGGATGGCCCTTCGTCGACTGGTCGCCTGAGTTCAACAAGGACACTCAGGAAGCGCGCCGCGCCACGCAATTTGAGTTTTACAGGGCCTATTCCGATGGGGCGTGGCTGCTCAGCGAAATGGGCGACTCCACCGCTGCGGCCAAGTACCAAGCTCGAGCGCGAGCGATGCGCTTGGCCGCCCAACGCGCGCTGCTCGATGCGAAGACGGGCACGTTTGGCGATCGTTGGCAGACCAACGCCATGGCCATCTATTCCGGTGTCGCGGACGAAAAACAGTTCACCGCAATTTGGGATCGCGTTCTCTCGCATCCCTCGCAATTCATGATCTCACCTTACTACAGCGCCTACGTGATTTCGGCGATGGCTCAGGCGGGGCATCGGCGCGAAGCTCTCGACTGGATCCGCACGTACTGGGGCGGAATGGTTGACGAGGGCGCAACCAGCTTCTGGGAAGGCTACGATCCTTCGTGGCTGAAGGAAAATTTCCACGCGAATCTGCAAGCGGATGACGACAAGGGATATTTCGTCAGCCTGGCGCACGGTTGGTCGAGCGGACCCACCGCCTGGCTCGCGGAACAGGTTCTGGGCATCCGACCCACGGCGGCCGGCTTTCGGGAGGCGACGATTCGTCCTGACCTGGCCGGTCTCGAATGGGTACGTGGAGCCGCGCCCACTCCCAACGGTCTGATCCGCGTCGACTACAAATCATCGAAAGGACTCGACGCGAGCTTCGAGATTCCGGCCGGGGTCGATGCGCTCGTTTCTATGCCAGTCTGCGCGAATCAAAATTGGGTCGCCGTCGACGGCGCTCGCACGACTGGTCAGTCAGCCGAGAGTGGCGCTCGAGTGCAAATCCACCTCAACCGCGCCGGCCGTTACCTTCTTCACTCCGACTGTTTGCCCTAATTGGGTTAATGCTTCGCGCGCCGGTGAGCTTTGCGCGGTTTCTCCTGGCTCAATTGGTTCTGTAGTTTCTTCGGCAGCTTTGCAAACACGAGTCCGTGCGCTTGGCGCAGCAGACGCTGCACTTCGGCGTGCGCGAGGGCATCTTCCGATTCGAGCGACACCCAGTGCGCTCGGGCAAGATAGGGCGCAGGAATGATTCCCGGCCGCTCGACAAGATCGGCGAATTCCCCCTCGGTGCACTTGAACGCGATCCACCGCGGCCCAGGCTCCAGGGGCGCGACCGCGAACATTTTTCCGCCGACCTTGAAAACAAGGTCATCTCCCCATTGAACCTGCTCTGTGGCGTGCGGCAGGGAAAGGCAGTATTGCCGAACCCACTCGACATCCATACGAGAAAGGGTATAGCAGGCACAGTACTTGCGTCGAGCACCGCCGGACCGGGCCGTTCTCGCCCTCGAACGAAAGCAACTCCCCCTTGATTTCGCCGTCCGTATTCTCTAATATTTAGATTCGTAGAGAAGTATTAAAGTTATGGTACATAATCCAATGGCGAATATATCGCGACAGCAATTGAAGTTGATCAATCGCAGTAGAAAAGTGGTAGGTCAATTTGAGTTGGTTCAACGCGCCCTCGAAAAGAACGAGGCCCCCACCGAAGTCTTGCGACGCCTGTCGGCAGCCCGCAACTGGGCCAACGCCCTGATGGCGGACTTGCTGGAGGACCACATCCTGAATCGCGTTACAAGCGATCCGAAGCCGCCAGAAGAAACGGCGGATCAGATCCTGGATATCGTTCGTACGTACCTGAGGTAAATATGCCGCGCCGCCCTGCCCGAACGAAGTGCCTCGAAGCGGAAGGCCAGCCGCGCGATAGCGCGCGCCAGCTCACTCGTAGCGCAGCGCGACGATTGGATCCACACGCATGGCTCGCCGCGCCGGAACGTAGCAAGCCGCCATCGCCACACCGATGAGGAGCGCCGCGGTGATCAGGAAGCTGGCCGCGTCGAACGCGCCGATGCCGTAGAGGAGCGCGCTCATGCTGCGCGCGAGCAAAGACGAGAGCCCCAGGCCCACCACCACTCCTGCAGAAACCATTGCCAATCCGTTGGCCAGAATCAGACGTAGCACGCTGGCTGGCTGGGCCCCAAGGGCCATGCGGATGCCAATCTCCTGGGATCGCTGGTTAACCGAGTACGACATCACGCCATAAGTGCCAATGGCGGCAAGCACCAACGCCAGAGCGCCGAAACCACCCAGGAGTTCCGCTCCCATGCGCGGCGCCGCCAGCGATTGAACCAGGACCTGAGTGATTGTCTGCACATTTAGCAGCGGAACCGATGGCGCAAGCGACTGCACCGCGCTGCGGACGCTTGCGAGCGCCTTGGTGGGCTCTCCCTTCGTGCGGATGTAAAGCGACACTGCCGGAGAGTAATGCTGCTTCAGCGGAAGGTAGACGATCGCCTGCGGCGGCTCTCCCACCGTCTGATACTTGACCGTATTGACCTCGGCCACGACAGTCACATCCCATTTCTCGCCCAGAAAGTGCATGTGCTTGCCGACCGGGTCTTGGCTCGGCCACATTTGTTGAGTCATCGCGCGATTCACGATTCCCACCATCGCGCCCCGCGCATCGTCGTGCTCGTTGAAATCGCGTCCGCGCAGCATGCCGATTCCCGCCGTCGAAAAATAGCCCGGCTCTACCGCGATGATGGGAGTTAGCTTGCCGCTTCGAGGGTCCGTCGAATCGACGCCGTCGGTGAACGTCGTCCGCGCGAGTCCGCCCGAAAACGGAGGTGTGTCTGCGATGCTGGCGCCGTCGACCATCGGAAGTTGGCGGATGCGCTCGACGGCATCCTTGTAGAGTTGTTCCGCCTGTGGTTGCGGGTAATGCTCGGCCCCGGGGTTCAAGAACATGACCATCGCGTGCTGCACTTCGAAGCCCGGGTCGATTTTTTGAGCGTTGTCGAGGCTATGAATGAAGAGCCCCGCGCCCACCAGCGCGACGAGCGAGAGCGCCACTTGAATCATTACCAGCACGCCACGGAGACCGTACCAGCGCACGCTTCCGCTCGGCGCACCTGTGCGATCCTTCAGCGACGCGATCTGGCTCGCTTTCGAAGCCTCCAGGGCTGGCACGAGTCCGAACAACAGCGTCGCCAGCAGCGATAGACCCAGGGTATAAAAGAGAACACGGCCATCGAGCGACAGGTCGAGGCGATTCGCGAGACCAGGCGGCAAGAGCGACACAAGCAGTTTCCGTCCCCAATAGGCCAGCAAAATCCCAAGGCCGCCCGCCAGAAGCCCCATCAGCAAACTCTCGGTGAGGAGTTGCCGAACCAGGCGCATCCTCGACGCGCCCAACGCGAGCCGCACCCCGATTTCGCGCTGTCGTTGCGTCGCGCGCGCCAGGAGGAGATTCGCCACGTTGGCGCAGGCGATCAGCAGCACCAGGCCGACGATCAGCATCATCAGCGTGCCCGCGCGCAAGAAAACACTGCGCAGTTGAGGCGGAATGTTCGTCTGGTCGATGGGGACGAGCATTTCGTTCCGGCCGCCGTTGTCTTTCGGATATTCCTTTTCGAGCTGAATGCCCAGTGTGTGAATGGAAGCCTGAGCTTGGGCGAGCGTCACACCCGGCTTGAGTCGAGCAACCATGGCGGCCAGACGAAACGCGCGCTGGTCGAACCAATCCTTTGCCAGGCCGGTGAGAGCCTGATCATGCATCATCATCGGAATCCACACGTCCGGACTGCCCAGGTTCCCCACATCGTGAAAACTGCTCGGCATCACTCCGATGACGCTGTATTCCTGCTGATCAAGCTGAATGGATCGTCCCAGGATTTGCGGATCGTTGCCGAATTGGCGGCTCCACAACGCGTAGCTCAAAACTACTACGGGTCGCGGCGACACGTCCTCCTCAGCCGAAAAGCCGCGGCCCAACATCGGCTGCACGCCCAGAACGTCGAAGAGATTTGCATTCACCACTTCGCCGAATACTTGCTGTTCCTTGCCGGAGATGCTGAGATTCAGCCCGGTGAATACCGCGATCGATGAGCCCGAGAACACGTCGTTCTTCTCGCGGTAGTCCAGAGCATTGGGATAGGGCGTCGGTAGGTATTCCTGCAGAGGACCACCGCGGCTCTGCGCGGTGGAATAGAGGATCACCACTCGCGATGGGTCTTTTACAGGGATCGACTGGAGGAAAATCGCCTTCGTTAGGGTGAAAATCGTAGTGTTCGCGCCGATGCCAAGAGTCAGTGAAAGCACCGCCACCGCCGTGAAGCCAGGCGACTTGGCAAGGACCCGGAGCCCGTAGCGCAAATCCTGCATGAAGTTCCCCATGAGAAACCTCCGTCAGGAGCCTGAAGAAGTGACCATCCTGTCTTACGCTTGGAAGCGGGGATTTTCAATCCCGGAAAGGGGATGGGTCACTTTCATGAATCAGTAGACGAGTTAGCGGAGCATCGGAGAGCAGCGCGCTCCAGGGCCCTCGCGCTTGACACTGTTGCACGGCTGGCCTATGGTTCCAGCACAGACAGCCGGAAACGCAAGTCCCGCCCCGTCACGATACGATTTCCGGCCGTGGAGGTCCCCATGCCGCTGGATATCACCACTTTCACTTTGGTCGATAAGCCCGTAACTCTGCAGGAAGGTCTTAAGATTTTGGAACGCGACGGTTACCGTTGCCGCTATTGCGGGCTCGACGGAAAAGCCAGCTTCGAAAATGGGCTGGTGATGTCGGTGGATTTCGTTGTGCCGCGTGCACGCAAAGGGAAAAAGGATCCGAACAATCTTGTGGCCTGCTGCTGGGCGTGTAACACGATCAAGGGCAAACGCATCTACCGCAGCTTTGACGAAGCGAAAGCGGAAGTTTTGAAGCGACGTGAAGAGTTGCGCAAAGCCTGGCAGGCCAAGTCCGCCACGCCCCCGCGTTGAGCCGGGTCGAATAAGCCGATCTCGTTTGCCGCAACCGGGTTGCAAACCCCTCGCTGGATTGCCTCTTCCGAAACCTGCTGCGCGTCGCCCTAAACCCTTCCACGATGGGCGTATAATTGACGCAGTTGGCCAACCATGCAGGACTTGAAGATTCTCCAGAAAACTCCTGAGCTTTACGAGGCTCGCTGGTGGGAACCGGAGCCGGGCGGTAAGGCGCATTGCTATCTTTGCCCGCGCCACTGCCACATTGGGGCGGGGCAGGCCGGCTTCTGCTTTATTCGGGTCAACGAAGGCGGCAAACTTTACAGCCTGGGTTACGCGCATCCTGCCGCATTGCAAATCGATCCCATCGAGAAAAAACCGCTCAACCATTTTCTCCCGGGCACACGGATCTTCTCGCTGGGCACGGCCGGCTGCAACATGGGCTGCTTTTTCTGCCAGAACTGGGACATTTCGAAATCGCGCTCCGATCAGGTTCACTCGACGCTCATTCCGCCCGAAGACGTCGTGCTGCTGGCGATTCGCAACGGTTGCCCGTCGATCGCATTTACGTACAACGAGCCGACCATTTGGGGCGAGTACGTCATTGATATTTGCCACGCCGCAAAGGAACACGGCCTGAATACGGTGATGGTGTCGAACGGCTACATCACCTACGAAGCGTTCCACGACATTTACGATCACGTCGACGCCGCCAACATCGACCTGAAAGCATTCACCGAGAATTTCTACGGCAAGATCACGCTAACGCATCTGAAGCCCGTCCTTGATGTGCTGAAGTGGTTGAAGAACGAAACGAACGTGTGGTTCGAGCTCACCAACCTGATCATCCCCACGCTGAACGACGCGGAAGCCGAAACACGCCAGCTTTCTGAATGGGTTCTCGAGAACCTGGGGCCCGACGTGCCGCTGCATTTCACGGCGTTCCATCCCGATTTCAAGTTGCAGGACAAGCCGCGCACGCCAGCGGCAACTCTTCACGCCGCCCGCGCAATCGCGCTCGAAACGGGCCTGCACTACGTCTACGAAGGCAATATCTACAGTGATGGCGCGCACACGACTTGCCCCGCGTGCAAGACGCTACTCATCAGACGGTCGTGGCACGACGTGCAACAGAATCGCCTCAAAGACGGCCGCTGCCCGAATTGCAATCTCGCGATTCCGGGCCGCTGGTCGAACCTGCAAGGCCAAACCTCACACAAACCTGAAAATGGGCGCGCTGAAAGCGCGACTCGCGCGGCCGAATCGCTGGTGGCCGAACGATACCGGGACATCAAGCTCTAGAGAGGAGAAGACTATGCGGTATTCATTCATCCGGCCCGCAGGGCTTTGCTTGATGGTTGTGCTCGTGATTTTGCTGGTTGCGGCTCGCGCGCAAAAACCGCAGGAGCCCGACCAGGCGCAGCTCGATCGCGAAAGAGCCGTCGAAGTGGTGCGCGTGATCAATGCCGCTGAATATGACTATCGCACGGACCACGGACGCTTCGGCTCGTGGCATGAGGTCTGCGCGGCCGGTGACGTCACGAATCTTTTGCAGACGTGGCCCAAGATCAGGGGCCTTTCCATTGCGCCGAGCGACGAGGTAATTCCAGGCTACCGTTTGACGCTGCTCGTCGCCGATGAAGGCATGGCATATTCCGTCTCGCTCCACGATATGAAAACGCACGGCTGCGGCCTTTCGGTTTTCAGCGATCAATCTGG
Source organism: uncultured Acidobacteriota bacterium (assembly GCA_963744235.1). Classification (GTDB taxonomy): domain Bacteria; phylum Acidobacteriota; class Terriglobia; order Acidiferrales; family UBA7541; genus Palsa-295. Next base: position 278,870 of record CAVUSU010000004.1, read on the forward strand.
ACTCATCTATCAGGGCACGATCATCGACTGCCCCCAAATCGTCGATCACCCCGAAATGTCGAGATAGTTTCGGCCAGTGCAGTCGGGCAGAACGCGGCACCCCACTTTGGAATCTTCAGCGCATTCGAAAGCATCCAACCTTGGCACGGCAAAACCGCCTTCTGTGAGAAAGTGTTGCCTTGCCCGCGAGCGCGGCCACCGAGCTTGCGGTGAATTCAAGTTCGCACACGCTCATATTGATGGCCAGCGAAGCTCAGAGTCCATCCTTCGAGCAAGTCCAAATCAATCCGTGGTTCATCGCCATTGCGGTGATGCTGGCGACATTCATGGAAGTGCTCGACACTTCCATAGCCGCAGTGGCGGTTCCGTACATCGGCGGCAGTCTTTCGGCGTCGAACGAACAAGCCACGTGGGTCCTCACGAGTTATCTTGTCGCGAACGCGGTCGTCCTGCCGGCGAGCGGCTGGTTTTCGCTGCGATTCGGTCGCAAGCGATTCCTGATCGTCTGCATCGTGATTTTCACGCTCGCGTCTTTCATGGTGGGCGCGTCCACCAGTCTGGCGATGATTCTGATTGCGCGAGCGTTGCAGGGGGCGGGAGGCGGCGCGCTTCAGCCCGTTTCGCAGGCGATTCTTCTCGAAAGTTTTCCGCCTGAAAAGCGCGGCATGGCGATGGCGGCGTTCGGATTCGGTGTTGTGGTGGCTCCCGTTCTTGGCCCAACGCTGGGCGGATGGATCACCGAGACTTACACTTGGCGATGGGCGTTCTTTATCAATATTCCGATCGGCATTCTTGCCGTGATTTTGATTTCACGCCTCATCACCGACCCGCCGTACATCCGCAACGCCCGTCCTCCCAAACTTGACGGCATTGGTTTCGGCCTTCTTGCTGTATGGATCGGCACGCTGCAAATTGTCCTCGACAAAGGTCAGGAGGATGATTGGTTCGGCGCAACGTGGATCCGCTGGGCCACGTTCATCGTGATCACTGGGTTGATCGCGTTCTTGTGGCGGGAGTACAAGAGCAAAAGGCCGCTCATCGATCTGCGGGTATTTCGTAACCGCAATTTCGGCGTCGGCTGCATTCAGATCGCTCTCTTCGGCGCCGTCGTGTATGGAATGATCACGATCCTCCCATTGTTTTTCCAGACTTTGCTTGGCTATACGGCGCTTTCGGCCGGACTCGCGGTGGCTCCGCGCGGCATCGGAGCCGTATTTGCGATGCCGCTGGTCGGATTCCTGATGTCGAAATTCGACAGCCGCTATCTGATCATGCTCGGGTTCACCGGTGTTGCGGCGTGCAATCTGTGGTTGGGCCACGTCACGCTCGCCATCTCTCCCGGATCGATGTTCATGCCCGTCCTAGTGAGCGGATTTTTTCTCGGTTTCGTTTTCGTGCCGCTGGCGACGGTGGCCATGGGCACGCTCGCCGACCAGCAAATCGGAAATGCCAGCGGCATCTACAATTTGTTTCGGAATCTGGGCGGAAGCATCGGGATCTCGATCGTGAATACGATAGTCTCGCGCCACTCACAGTTGCACCGAAACGAACTGGCGCATTCGCTCTCCCTGCAGAGTCCCTTGTTTCAGAATGGGCTCGCGAGGTTGCACAATCTGATGGCCATTCATACCGACGCCGTGGACGCGACGCACCGCGCGCTGAAATTGTTCGAGGGCGCGCTCGACCAGCAGGCCGCGCTGTGGTCGTACGTGGATGACTTTCGCTATCTGGCTCTTGCTTGCTTCGCGACGGTTCCCATCGGTTTCGCGCTGAAGAAGATCACCGCAGGGAAGCACGTCGCCGCCGAATAGAACCTGATTCTCGGGTTTCGCCCCCCCGGTGTGTCCGGTCGCGAGAGTCAGTCGTCCCATAGTCGAACATCTGGGGCAGATCCCGTCGGGAATCGTCACATGTAACAGTCTCTTTTGCCGTAGCTTGCCCGAACCGGGCTCTGGCAACTCACCTGCTCCTGACTATAACGTCTCACGTTATAGTATTACTTCGGGCGATAGATAGGCCGAGCTCAACCGGAAAGGGAAACGATGCCGAAGAAAAAAGATGCTGAACCGTATCTGCCGCTGACGCCCGCGATGTTCCACATCATGCTCGCACTGGCTGACGGCGAAAAGCACGGCTACGCAATCCTCAAGGAAGTGGCTCGGCGCACGGACGGCAAGGTTCAGCTAAGTGCCGGAACTCTGTACGGTAATCTGGCCCGCCTCGAGGGTTCTGGGATGATTCTCGAATCGGACCGTCGGCCCGAAGTCGGGCTCGACGACGAGCGCCGCCGCTATTACGGGCTCACGGAGTTTGGCCGTGAAGTGGCTGTTGCCGAAGCGCACCGGATGGAAGAGGCCCTCGAGCAAGCTCACGCAAAAAAGCTCTTCCGCAAACCCGGACTTGCGTGAGATACCGACCTGTTTTGAGAGAGATTTGAGGAGGTTAGTCGAATGCCGAACGAGAAACGATCACTCTCCGAGCGGTTCTTCCAAATGCTGGTCCGAGTATTCCCGTTCGACTTTCAGACGAACTATGCGGGTGAAATGGCTGGAGTCTTTCGCGAACAGCACCGCGAGGCAGAGGAGCGCGGAGGGTTCAGCGGTCTGGTGAAGCTGTGGGGAGAAACGATCGCGGGCGTTTTTCGCACGGCGCCGCGCGAGCACTGGGAAATTCTGAAACAAGACTGCGCCTACGCGTTTCGCATGATGCGCAAGAATCCGGGCTTCACGGCCATCGCAATCCTGACGCTGACTCTGGGCATAGGTGCCAATACCGCCATCTTCAGCGTGGTGCGTGCCGTCCTTCTGAGTCCGCTTCCTTACCAACAGGGCCAGCAACTGATTTTCATTCGCCAGCAAGCGCAGAAGATGGGAATGGACGACATGGGGTTTTCGGTTTCTGAAATCAACGATTATCGGGAGCAAAATCACACGCTCTCGAATCTTGTCGAGTATCACGGCATGGCGTTCACGCTGTTTGGGCACGGCGATCCCGAACGTGTTAACACAGGCGTTGTTTCCTGGAACTACTTCGATATGTTTGGCATCAGGCCGATCTTTGGCCGCACCTTCTTGCCCGCGGACGATCAGATCGGTGCACCGGCGGTGCTCATTCTCGGCTACGAGTATTGGAAGAACAACTTCCACGGCGACCCAGACATTGTCGGCAAGACGTTTGAGATGAACGATAAAGTTCACACCGTGGTCGGCGTCCTGCCGTCCATTCCTCAATATCCCGACGAAAATGATGTCTACATGCCAACCAGCGCGTGCCCATTCCGGTCGTCGCAACGGATGATCGAGGGGCGTGACCATCGCATGATGGAAGTTTTCGCGCGCACCAAACCGAGGGTATCTCTCGCCGAAGCCGGCGCCGACCTTTCGACGATCGCAGGACGTCTTCAGGCTGAGTATCCGAAGTCTTACCCGCCTGAGGCGGGATATGGCGCGACGCCGTCGTCCTTACGCGACGAGTTGATCCATGGTTCGCGCCCAACTCTGGTTGTTCTGCTTGCAGCAGCTGGCTTCGTGCTGCTGATTGCCTGCGCCAACGTGGCGAATCTTACGCTTTCTCGCATGGCCCGACGCGAACGCGAGCTCGCGGTGCGCACCGCCCTGGGCGCTGGACGCAGCCGTCTCCTGCGCCAGCTTCTGACAGAAAGCTTCATCCTGGCATTTATCGGCGGCGCGGCGGGCCTGCTCCTCGCCTACGATAGCCTCGGTTTGTTGGTCGATTTTGCGGCACGACTCACGCCGCGCGCCCGCGAAATTCACGTCGATACGGAAGTCCTTTTGTTCACGCTTGCAGCGGCGGTTGGAGTGAGCATCATTTTCGGCACGCTATCTGCGGTGTCGGCTCGCGGCAATCTCTCGTCTGGGCTAAAGGAAGGCAGCGCGGGTGCGGGACCGGGGCGTCAGCGGAGTTTGGTACGCAACGTTCTTATCGTTGCGCAGATTGCGTTTTCGTTCATTCTGCTGATCGGCGCTGGGCTGATGCTGCAGAGTCTTTACCGCCTGTTGCAAGTAAATCCGGGATTCGTCCCTCAGCGAGTCCTTGCGATGCGACTCACATTCAATTGGTCGAAAAACAAGACGGGGGAGCAACTCATTGCCGAAGCAAACAAACTCTTGTTGCGTGCAAAAGGAGAGCCCGATGTTCTCTCAGCGGCTATTTCTTCCACGTATCCGCTCGAACCGGAACTGCTGACTTACGGGCAAGGCACCACTAATTTTCAAATCGAAGGCCATCCTCTCGGAGCTGGAGAAGCTCTGCCCACCGTCAATGTTGCATCGGCTTCACCTGAGTATTTCAAGACCCTCGGAATCCCATTGCTTCGCGGCCGCGCGTTTGAGGACACCGACGATCAGAAAGGCCTCCAGGTGGTGATCATCAACGATGCCATGCGCCGCCGCTTCTGGCCGAACGACAACCCCATTGGCCAGCGCATTTCGCCCAACGATGGCAAGGACTGGTTGACGATTGTTGGGGTGGTTGGCGACGTTCGAGAACTCGGCCTGAACCGCACTCCGGCGATTGAGGTTTACTCGCCCGTTGCTCAGAATTCCGATGCCCGTACGCTGCTGGTTCGCACCATTGTTGATCCGCTGATTCTAGCCACTCGTCTTCGCCAGGCCGTGCACGACGTCGATCCACAGATCGCAATCACTCACGTGATGAGCGTCGAAGAGGCTCGCCGCCAATCTCTTACCGCGCAGCGTCTGACTGCGACGTTGCTCGGCCTATTTGCTGGACTTGCTCTGCTGATCGCCATCGCCGGAATCGGTGGGATCATGGCTTTGAGCGTCAGCCAGCGCGTGCGGGAAATCGGGATCCGCATGGCTCTCGGCGCGCGGCCTTCCGCCATTCTCCGCATGATTGTTGGGCAGGGGTTGATGTTGGCTGTGCTGGGTGTGGGAATTGGATTCGCGGGGGCACTGGCGATCACGCGCCTCATGAAGTCCCTGCTCTTCGAAGTGACGCCCACCGATCCCGCAACTTTCATCGGTGTCGCGCTCCTGTTGACGTCCGCCGCGCTGGTCGCGACTTTTGTTCCGGCGCGCCGTGCAGCGTCAATCGACCCGAACGTTGCACTGCGCTGCGAATAGGAGCATGTCACACGCGAGACGGAGGACTGAATTGCGCAATTTGATTCTGGTGGCGACGGGCCTCGCACTCGGATTCTTCGCCTGGCTCATTGTTGCCAATGTGCGTTCCAAGGCTTCGACCGCGATTCCCCGGCCTGACCGGCAAACCTCCTCGCCTCAGTACGATTCCAGCGGCGCGCTTCTGCGTCCGCAGAATTTTGAGACGTGGGTGTTCGTCGGCAGTTCCACCGGCCTGACGTATGAGCCCGGGCTGCAAGCCAGGGGCCCCGGAGAATTTCACGATGTCTATATTCGTCCAGAGTCGTATCGCGACTACGTGCGGACAGGGAAATTTCCAGAGAAGACGGTGTTGGTCCTCGCGCTTTATCCTCCCAACGAGAAAGTGTCTCCCGCCAAGGGTGGCTACTTCGAGGGTGACCTCGACGGAATAGCGGCGGCTGTGAAAGACCACGACCGTTTTCCGGAAGGCTGGGCTTATTTCGACTTCGGGGAGACGCCGAATCTCAAAGACAAATCCGCCGCGAATCCAAAACAGGCGTGTTACTCATGCCACAACCAGCACGCCGGCGACGACAATGTTTTCGTGCAGTTCTATCCTATCCTCCGCTCGATCATGCAGGCCCACCGCCCCACTTCACACTGAGCTAACGACGATTGCAAACGCAAGACCCTTAGGTTCCCGTGTGTTCCAGGCTTTCGTCCTTGCTGCCGTGTCTGCGTTCGGGTTCGAGAACACCCCGGTGTACAATCGCCGCGTTTCGGAATTGCTTATCGCGCCGTGCTCCGGTGCGGCATCGCAAAGTTGTCGTTTGCGAGAAGGAGAATCGAACACGATGAACCGGCGTGAATTTTCTCGGAACGTGCTCGGCGCGACCCTCGGAATGTCGGCTGCGCTACCTGCGCTTGCGCTCGCAAGGCCGAAGGAATCGACGCCTGCTTCCGATTCGCCGTTTCCGTTGTCCGTAATGTTGTGGACCGTCTTTGGCGACCGGCCGTTCGAGGAGCGTCTGGAAAGGGTCGCGGAGGCGGGCTATCGCCACGTCGAGCTAGTGGGTGAGTTCCGAGACTGGACGCCTGACGATTTCGCAAAGGCGAATCGAAAGAAGCGCGACCTGGGAATCACGTTCGACGCAACCGCCGGCGTAAGCCACGGCGTGGGAAATCCGGCCGAGCGCGACGCTTTCCTGCGCGATGTGGAATCCATGATGGTCATGGCCGAAAACTTCGAATGCCCGGCGATCATCGTTCTCTCGGGCAACCGCGCCCCAGAGTTGTCACACGATGCGCAGCATCAGAGTTGCGTCGACGGCCTGAAGCGCGCGGCCGAGCTCGCCGGGAAGAAGAACGTTACGCTGCTGCTCGAAAACATCGACCCAGAAGAAAATCCGCGCTACTTCCTGACGTCGGTTGCCGAGGGTCTTGAAATCATCGGGGAAGTGAATCACCCGCGCGCGAAGTTTCTGTATGACTTTTACCACGAGCAGATTTCGGAAGGAAACCTGATCGGAAAGCTCGAGAAGAATATCGACAAGGTCGGCGTCGTCCACATCGCTGACGTGCCGGGCCGGCACGAGCCGGGCACGGGCGAAATCAACTACGCAAATATCTTCAAGAAGCTCGCAGTGCTCGGATTCAAGGGTTACGCTGCCATGGAATTTCTGCCCCTAGGTGACCCGGTAGCAAGCCTCCGCGCAGCACGTGAGCTGGTGATATCTGCGACAAGCCAGGTTTAAAACGGACGCTGCGGGGGCAGTCCTAGCGCGGAGCGTCGTAATAGCCCGGACCCACGCGCATGTGGTGGTGCCAGGCGACCGGGAATGCCCACCACACCAGGGAACCCAGCAAAGCTTGTCCGAATGCGAGTGGAATGATGTTGCGCACACGGCCGAACATCCACGCCATCGCTGTGCCGGCGACGAACGTCAAAGGCACTAGCACGGGATTCGGCCAGTGGCACGCCGCAAAAATCGCGCCGGTAAGCAATGCGGCGGCCCAGTCTTTTTGCACCAGCGACAGCATACGATTTTGAACCAGCGAATTGAGGACCACTTGTTGGAGCAGGCAGAAGGCGGAGTAGGTCCACAGTCGATGCCAGGAAGTGAGATTGGGGGGAAGGTGCCGCGACGCGCCGAGCGCGGGGCCCGCGACGGCGAGCCCCGCGAACATGGCGCCAAAACCGATCAAGGCCTGCTTCGCTGCAGGCCAAAGATTATCGGCGCGCCAGCCCAGTGTCTTTGGCGTGTCGCGATGGATCAGGAAGCTCGCGATCACCCAGACCACGAAGACCATCCAAGTCCATCGCGCCGTGAATTGGAGTCGCCAGATGAACCATAGGATGAATGCGGGAAGTAGAATGACGTCGGCGAGCGACCACCATCGTTGAGCACGCGATTTCATCGCTCTCGCGCCGCCACGGCTTTCAGTTCACGCATCAGTTCCATCACGGATCGTTGTAAGTCACCCGCGCCTGCACCCGCCTGCACGAGATATTCGTTCCAATCAATATCGGGAAATCCCATCCGAGTTGCTTGAGCTGCAAGCTGCTCGCGCAATGAGCAACGGTCCACGCGGACGGTGTGGAGGAGCGCATCGAAGATGGTTTGATGGTCCGAACCTTGCCATGAATAGCTCTGAAGCTCGGAGCGAGTCTGTAATGACAGTTCGGCCAGAGCTCGGCTTTGGCAGAGAACGCGCAAGAGTTCGCGCTCGATTGCGATCAGTTGTTGATTGGGCTGGCGAGTCGAGTCCGGCCCGCGCATCTGCGGCAAATCACGTTGCACATGGCCATTCTAACGGTTAGCGAGCCGGGCACAACAGGGTAGGTGAGGATAGCGGAGGTTGAACAATCCTGGCGAGCACTAGGAAGAACTACGCTGCGTTGCTGACCACTGGCCGGACGAAGTCGATCCTGTCGATTGTGGCAGCAATGCCGTAAAGCGGTGTTACTTCTCCGCCGAGGGCTGAAACTCGCAGGGCTTTGGCGCTTGCTCGCACGAGCACAGAGGCACCGTTATCCCGCTCGGCGGGGAGGGCGAACGTAAGCTCGACACCCGCGCCGGGGTCCATGGCGACGCTCGAGTGAAAGTAGATACCGGATCGGGAAATATCGCGAAGCTGCGCCGTGTGGAACTCCGCAGGTCGCTGCCGAGACATACACACTTGCAATGGCAGGTATACCTCGTATCTCCTAGCTTTTCGGCGTTCTCCCATAGCGTCCCCCATGTTTTTGTTTGCAATACCACTTCCAAGTGGGGGATACAGTGATAATATGGGACTTAACCGCAGGGCAACCCGGGGTAATTGGACCAATATGGGCAAAAAGTTCCGTCGATAGGAAATACCTGCCTAGTTACCAACTGGTTGGTTTTAGTACTACAACGTCCTATAACTAGCGGGAAACAGACTGGTTCCGGGCCGGGTGATCGCCGCCACTCTCCATCTCTTTTTCGATCGCTTGCACGGCGTCCGCCGAGATTTCCACGAACTCAACCCCTACCCCTACGCCCGGCAGACAATACCGAACCTCCGCGCGGGTGCTGATCACAACGCCCGAGTGCCCGAGACAAAATTGCACATTGAGAACGGCACCCTCGGGAAAATTTCGATTCGTGTTGATGAACATTCCCCGCGTGCTGATGTCCGGAGGCCTCAGCGCGACATCCTCGCTGTGTCCTTCGTAGGTTACCGACAAGTCGCGCATACTGGAAATACGCGGTGCGAGCCGGGCCGCACTCCAGGTCTTATCATCCTTGGGAATGCTCATTCGAGTCTGGCTCCTTGGCCGACCAGAGCGTGGCTTTCCTTTTTTCGAAAGTCGCCATCGGACCTCTTCTCGCCACAGTAAGGACAGAAAAGGAAGGCCGGTGACAATTCGTGCTGGCACGCCTGACATAGAGTGGCGTGGATTTTTTCGAAAGGAACCACGCGCATCACTTCATCCAGGGTCGTTTGCCCCTGCTGGACGCGTTCCAGAGCGTACTCCTGCATCAGCTTCATGCCGTTGTGTCGCGCGAGGGTACGAATTTCCTCGTTCCGGCCGCCGGAACGGACAGCGGAGCGAATCGCCTCGTCGAGCACGAGCATTTCGTAGATACCGACTCGGCCTTTGTAGCCGGTCAAGTCGCAAATGTCGCATCCGGTGGGAACGTGTTGCATGGCGGGTGGGTTTTGCACGCCTGCTTGTAGGAGACGGGACACGTATTCAGGAGTCGCGGGAATCTCGTCGTGACACGAGCAGAGACGCCGGACAAGCCGCTGAGCGATGACGCCGGTGACCGATGTGGCGATCTGAAATCCCGGGATGCCCAGATCGAGCAAGCGAGTGACGGCCGAAATGCTGTCGTTCGTGTGTAACGTGGAAAGCACGAGGTGGCCTGTCTGCGAGGCTTTGATCGCGATCTCCGCTGTTTCTTTGTCGCGAATCTCACCCACCATGATGACGTTGGGATCCTGCCGCAGGATCGACCGGAGGCAACTGGCGAACGTCAGCCCCGCTTTGGTGTTTACCTGCACTTGGTTCAAGCCCGGAACTGCGTATTCAACGGGATCCTCCACCGTGATGATGTTCACGGTGGGCTTACGCGCGATATTCAACGAAGAATAGAGGGTCGTGCTTTTGCCTGAACCCGTCGGCCCGGTCACCAGGAGCATTCCCTGCGGCTGGGCGAGGATTTGAGTCAGCGTACCGGCGATTTCCGGGGGGAGGCCCAGATTCGCGAAGGTCTGCAGCGGGGCGTTGGCTTCGAGCAACCGCATCACGACTTTCTCGCCGTACTGCGTAGGAAGAGTCGAGACCCGCAGATCCACCTTGCGGCCCGTTATCTTCACCATGAAACGCCCGTCCTGCGGCGCGCGCCTCTCGGCGATGTCCATGTCGGCCAGGATTTTGATACGCGACACTACTGAATTCTGGAGCGCCCGCGGAATACGCTGAAAATCGCGCAGCATTCCATCCACCCGCATCCGGATCACGGTGTCAGTGGCCTGGGGCTCAATATGAATATCGCTCGCGCCCTTTGTGGCTGCGGCGGTGATTGTCGACGCCACCATGCGGACCGCCGGCGTGCTCTTCTGCAGGAGTTCTGCCTGCATCTCCTGCATAGCTTCTATATTTCGCTGCAGGGAACTCGAAGAAATGAACTCCATCCCGGGGTCTTCATTTTCCGGAGCGATGGCGTCGGCTACGGCTGCCTCTGCTTCCTCCACCTGGCCGTACCACTTTTCGACGGCGGCTACGATTTCGCCGCGGAAAGAAAGCCTTGGGATGATGTCCATCCCCGTGGAAAATCTCAGCTCGTCGATGATTTGAAGGTTCTGCGGCTCCGCCATTGCGACAACCAGCTTCGTGGCCTGTGCGTGAATCGGCAGAACGCAACACCGCAGCGCAATTGCATGTGGGAGGATCTTCAGGACTTCGGGATCGATTTCGATTTGTTCGCAATCCGCATAAGGGATGTGCGTCACTTCGGTAAGGGCGGCCGCGAGCTCAGTTTTGGCAACGATACCCCGTTCGAGCATGAGCTCGCCGAGGTGAATCAGCTTCCCTTGCTGATCCTCGATTACCTTTGTCAGTTCGGCGTGAGAGATATGACCCCGCTCACGCAGAACTTCCCCAAGTCGTTTCTTCTTCATTGCCGCCAGACTCGCTCCGTCGAATTGATTCTACTCAACAGCCTGAACCCCACGCTGACGAACACGGCCCATCCCTAGAGGACAGGGTCAACGAGAACCGAAGAGCCTTCCGCTTCCGTCAAAATTCCTTTTGTAATCATCAACTGAATCAGCCGCACGAGCGAGGCGTGATCAGAATTACTCCGCAGCCAAGAAAGGTTGGCATCGAATTTTCGTCCCGGCCGCAAAACCTCGTGCGGAGGTACGCTCTGCCCGGTTAATTCGGCGATCCACAAGTCGAGGGCGGCTCTCTGCGCCGGGTCGATTTCATCGAACGCGATTCCCATTCCCAGTCCGTGCTGTGAATAAACCACAACTCCCGGCGTTTCAAACACGTTCTTGCCCTTATGAAGGGCGATGCGCACGCGCGATCCCACGGCGAATGGGTTCGTGGTATCGACGAAGCAGCCGCCCGGCCCCAGATCGGTGGTGCGCGTCGAGAAGCGCGCCCCCGATCCCAGCTCGACCACGTCCGCCGACGCCGTGAACACATGGCGGCCCGAAGTGCGGCGTTCGGATTCCTTCAGTGTTGTCGTCGGCTCGCTCACGCCTCGGTATGTATGCTTATTCCAGTTGTCTGGCATGCTCGCTTGTCCCTTATCCCCGTTTTCTTGTCACGGCGTTGAGATCGTCCTTGCGGCGACTTCCTCTGTCTCTACTAGTCTCCGCCCCTTACAAACCGATACAAGCTGAATCCCGCTCGGATTGCCCAAAAGCGAACCTTGAGGCCTCGCGAACAATCAAAGGAGGAATCGTACGGCAACCCCTGAGCGGCCATTGCTTCGCTCTTCCAGCCGGACAACTACGCCCAAGAACTTGCGATGCGCTGAAGCTCTATCGCCGAACGGGAACGTTACAATGAGTCGCATTCCGACGATGTAGTGTGGCATACAGGTCACAAAGAATAGGCCATCTTGCGTGAAATCAATCACTTCGCCAACGTCTTCTATGTCGATGAAGCGCGCGTCAAATGGCCGGACGTGTAGGGGCAAAGCAAGCTTTAGCCGTTTTCTGCGGCGCGCGTCCCTCTGATTGGTCCTTGCCGGCAAGAACCTGGCGATTGCGGAGTCCACCACCGAACTGCCCATCAGAGTCCTCCGAACTACCACTCGATGCTGCGAGTCTGAAGGAAAGACCTGTTGGGGACTATAGGTCGAGGGTACCAGTGGGTACGTAACTACCGGATATGCGAGGACTTCCGATGCCTGGGTATCGTAGGTCGAGATTGAGGCATGCCAGCGCGAAAAGGGGCCTTTCTCTCGCCGCGAGATTCAGGCAAAATAGATCGAGCGGCGGGTTCAGACACCGCAACGGAGAACGATGCGTCCTGTTTCTTCTAGTTGGATTTCAGACTTGTTTCGTGCGTCGGCTCGGGCGGGCTTTCGCCGCGCGTACAAGCAGGTTGGACTCGATCCCGAGAAGTATTTCCGACAGGTTCGGCAAAAGCTTCGTATTCCGGTGTATTCCTGGGCAGACCTACGCGCTCTGAATGACGAAGAATTGAAGCCCCACGCTGACCGCATCATCAAGTCGTCGGCTAAGGCCGCAGCTCTGGAAGGCGCAGGGCTCGGTCTTGGCGGACTGACGACAGTTCTCCCTGACTTCGGCATCCTCGCGGCTATCACGATTCGGATGCTTCAGAAGCTGAGTCTCATGTACGGCTTCGACTATTCCACGAGTGACGAGATCGGTTCGCTATGGCTTGCTGCCGCGAGTGCGGCGGGGCTCGACCTCGGAAGAGAATTCGTCGAGAAGCAGGCAATGGAGCGCCTTGTTCCACGAGTCATCGATCAGGTTGCGATCAGAGCCGGGGCGGAAGTTGCCGAAAAGTGGGCTGCGCGCCTGATTCCGATTCTCAGCGCCGGCACCGCCGCTGCTTTGAATTATTGGTTTGTGCGATCCTGGGGACGCCGCGCGCAGCGGCATTTCATCGAACGCCGTCACGCGCTTCCGACACGGCCCAACAGCCCTGGCCCATTCCTTCTCCCGTCCACTTCTCCAAGCGCCCTCCGCTAACCCGTTTCTGTAGGTCCACGGCGGCTGACAATCGCGGAGCCCTGTGCCCGGCTTCGTTCGTTTTCGGGAACTTTGCGCCCAACCGCGGACACATTTAGGTGCAGATCTGCCGCGCCGACCACTTTGCTGCAGGTTCCTGGGGACCTGATAAGCCGCGGACGCGCGTGGATTTTCCAAATGCGCACACTCCGCTGCTTCACCTCGCCCTTGGCGTCCGAATTTTCGGAGACATGTATCTAATCTCGCAACGAATTCTAAATCCTTTCTAAATTGTATCGTCCCTCGCGAACCTCTGGAAGCACTCGTGCGTTTAACTAGCCGAAAGCTAGCTCGCATCGCTGTCAGGTCGAATGCCACGCCGTTATAGATCCTGCGGTTGCGAGCAGATTGGGCCGGGCGTTGCGGGAGAGGTGGTTTATGGTTCGCGGACTGGTAGCAGTTGTTCTGAACGGAACCCTCATTGCCGGTTTCGCATCCGCGCAGTCTTTGCCCGACCCGAAGGGAAAGCCCGACCCGGCGCTCTGGTCGCGCCTGATGGATGAAGGCACTGCGGCCTACAGGGAGAGCCGATACCAGAAGGCAGAAGAAGATTTGGCGTCGGCTTTGCGAGAAGCGGAGATATTTGGTTCCGATGATCCTCGCGTCGCCGATAGCGCCAACAATCTCGGCGCCGTTTATTATGCGCAAGGCAAATACAGTTCGGCGCGTCCGCTTTTCGATCGGGCGCTCTGCGTGCGGCAAAAGATTGTGGGCGTCGACGATCCCCTTATCGCGCAACTGGAAAACAATCTCGCGAAGCTGGACCTTGTGGAAGGGAAGTACGCGGTGGCCGAAGCAGAGTTGCGACACGCTTTGGAAACCGACCGAAAAGCGTTCGGTGACGACGACCTCGAGGTTGCTTCTGTCGCGCAGGGTCTGGGTCAGGCGTGCTTTGCGACGGGCAAGTATGCCGATGCTGAGCAGGCGCTCTCGCTGGCACTTCGCATCCGAGAGAAGGCCCTCGGGCCAAGCCATCCCGATGTCGCCCAAACGCTGCGCGCCCAGGGGCTGCTCCTGTCCGTTGAGGGTAAGTACCCAGATGCGCAGGCCGCGCTCGAACGCTCGATCGCGATTGACGAGAAGATGCTCCCGCCAGGTCATCCAGCCCTTGCAAACGCTTTGAACGATCTCGGTCTGGTGAAGTCAGAGATGGGTCTCTACCGTGCCGCGCGGGACCTATACGAACGCGCTCTGGCGATCGACGAGAAAGCATTGGGACGGGACGACGCAGGCGTCGGCGGAATCGTCGCGAATCTTGCCGCCGTCGAATGTTCGGCGGGGAAGTGCCGCCAGGCGGAGAAGCTCTTTGAGCGCGCGATGGCGATCGACGAAAAAGCGTTCGGACCGGATCACCCGGCAGTCGCACAAGTGCTGAACGATTGGGCGGTCGCCTTGCAGAACGAGCGTCGGTACGAAAACGCTGAATCCATGCTCGAACGCGCCCTCGCGATTCGCAAACAGGTGTTCGGTCCGCAGCACGTGCTCGTCGCTCAGACGCAGTACAACCTCGGCATGCTCCATCTTGCGAGGAAGGAATACGACGAGGCGGAACCTCTCTTCCTCAGCGCGCTGAAGATCAGGCAGAACGCCCTCGGCGCCGATCATCCTCGCGTGGGAGAAACCGTGGACGGTCTTGCGCGGCTTTACGCGGCGCGGAAGCAATATAACGATGCCGAAGCGTCGTATCGGCGCTCCCTCGAGATCGAACGAGCCGCATACGGTGCGGTTCATCCCACGGTTGCTGCCACCCTCGATTCTTATGCGGCGCTGCTGCGGACGCAGAACCGCAACGCCGAAGCGGACGTCCTTGCAGCGCGCGCTATGGTCGTCCGCGCGCAGTGGAACGAGACCCTGGTGGCCAACGCCAATCGCTGATTTCGCTGCAGGTAAAAGGCGCCGGATTTCCGCTGGAAGCTTGGCGTGATGGTGTACGGAGTTGCCCGCCGCGCCTCATGCTCCTGCGGGTTGATGCGTAGAAAATTGAGAATTTCGAATTACACCGAGTGTTCAAGCGCCGCGCGGTCCCAGTTGCCCAGGGTGGCGCCAGCTTCGTGCGTGGTCCACGCAAAATCCGTCAGCGCGGCCTTTGGGTCAGGCGCGCGACGGACTTCTTCATAGCTCAGCAGGAACTCCCCAAGCTTCGTGTCGTAGTAGGCTTTCTCGGGCTTCACGCGCGTCTCACGGAATCCTGCCGGTTCTGGAGATGCATACGCGTAGAACATTGCTTCTTTCACGTCGCCGCCTCCCGGCCACCAACCGACGCTGGTCAGTTCATGCGAGTACGCGTCTCGCGTGATGCGGTCTGCGCCCGGACGTTCTGGCGCACGCCGTCCCGAGAAGCACGTGAACGCTAGATCGAAACTTCCCCAGAAGAACTGCACGGGGCTTACTTTGCCGATAAATCGCGGCCGAAATTCCTTCAATACGCCATCGACGCTCACGAGAATTCGCCAGAACCGATTCGCATAGTTGGGATCGTAGCGCATGTGCGTTACGTCGCGATCGAACCGGATGGGGTTCGGCACTTCCTGAGGCATCGGCCAGACCTTTACTTGGATGCTCAGCGAATCGAGCGCCTGCATAACCTCGCGATAGAATCCGGCAACGCTTCGCGTGTACATCTGGATGTTCATCGGCCGGCTCCAGCCGGTGACGATGTCGAGCTTGTGCTCGATAAAGTCGAAATTCATTTCGAAGTTTCCGCGCGCACTTGGTATCGCAGAGGTCGTGAGTCCGCGCGCGTTCACATACAATGGAACTTCCCACCAGTGATTAACGTGCGGACTTAATCCCAGGCGCACCTTTCCCACGATCTGCGTCCACATGTGGAGAGTGTCGCGCGTGTCATTCCACTCCGCCAGCGGCAAAGCCGGCCACGCCTGCTCTCGCGTCAATGCTTGCCCCACTGCCATCCCGTTGCTACTCCGTCAGTTCAAACTTCGATTTCGTCCACATAGCACCAGCGCCAGTCCTCACCGGGCTCAAACGACTGCATGATCGGATGCTTCGTTGCGTGAAAGTGCTTGGTGGCATGCTTGTTCTTCGAGCTGTCGCAGCAGCCCACGTGGCCGCAGATCAGGCACTCTCGCAAGTGTACCCACGTGTCGCCCATCTCCAAGCACTCTTCGCAGCCCTTCGCGCTCGGCGTCACTTTCCGGATTTCCTTTACGTGGGGACATGCGGCCATTCGGACTCATCCTTTCTGCTATTGCCGAGTGACCATCATAATTCCAGTCTGGACGCTGACAAGAAAGTTTGACCCGCCCGACCCACTCCACGTCCCAAAATCAAATTTCGCTTCAGGCCCCGCGGGTACTTGATATGCGTGGAGACCGATCAGCGTCAGTGGCTTTCCCGGCTCGCATTCCGCAGCGCGCTGCGCCAGGTTGAAGAAGTACGCCGACCCTTTGCCCGCCACAGTCGCTTCGCCGTCGGGCTCGACAAGCACGGCCGTCGCCTCATCGATCCCGATTGCCCGCGCCTGCTTCGCCCAGCCATCCTGTTCGATGCGCGCGAGAAACGCGACGGTCCGCCCCATCCGTTGCCGCGCCGAAAAATGACTATCGGTAATAACTCCCCGCATCACGGGTATCGAAAGGAAATTGCGTTCGAGCGTTACCTTGGGGTCGAACGGATTCGCGAGCGCTTCCGCGCTCGTCACGGTATCGTTGCGAGCGGAAAACGCGAACTCGCCCAGGACGGCTAATCCCGCGCTCGTTCCACCGATCGGAACGCCGCGAGCGATCGCGCCGTTGATCTCTTTCTGCAAAGGGCCTGTCCAAAATTTGACGTAATTCGCTTGGTCGCCGCCCGCTATGAAAATCGCGTGTGCGTTACGGATGTGCTCAATCGCCGTCGGAGCCTTTGCTCCCTCAGTCGATGCGATTAGCAGTGTCGTGACAGAATTGCCGGGGCACAGTTCATGGAAGTACGGATTGTATGCGTCGCGCCCACTCGCGCGCAGCACCACGATCTCGCCGCCATGCGAATGCTCGCAGAGAAACGTCGCTGCTTCGTCGACGTCTCCGCCACCGCCGAGCAGCGCCACGCCGAACGACGGAGACTGCTCCGTCGCGGGCGCGGTCGCCGCCGACGAAAAGACTTCGAGGCCGGTCGTTTGCTGGGCGCTTGAGTGAACCACACAGAACAAAGCTGCCACACCAATTAGCGCGGCAACCAAGGTGCCCGAGATTTTGGCGTGAGCCATAGCGCACCGCAGTATACCCCTGCGCGTGCCGGGCGCGGGTTGGTCTATGAGATGATTTCGTTTCAAGTTTCAAACCTAGGACCTCAGTTTGTAAGGGGTGCGGATTCGATGGTTGAGGAATTCACGAACGAAAAGCCGCGGCGGATTCGACATCTCCGCCGCTCCGAACTCCCCGTTGACACAACCGAACTGGCTCGCTACCTCGTCGGCAAGACGGTCGTCCGCGATCTTCCGCAGGGTCGCCTGAGCGGCCGCATCGTCGAAACCGAGGCATATCCCGTCGGTGACGCTTCCGGCCACGCGTTTCACGGCCACACGCGCGCGAATAACTCGTTGTTCCTCGAGCGCGGCCACGCCTACGTCTACTTCGCCTACGGTTCCGCGTGGATGCTCAACATCTCGAGCGAGCGACAGGGGATCGGCGGCGGCGTCCTCGTGCGCGCCATTGATCCGCTCGAAGGCGTGGCGCTGATGGAGAAAAATCGTGGCATATCCACTCTGCGCGACCTCACTCGCGGCCCGGGCCGTCTTGCCGCCGCTTTGCGCATCGACAAAAGCCTTGATGGAATCGACCTATGCGCTCCTAAGAGGGCACTTTGGTTGGGGGCCCCGGTGCAACGGGTGGGAACCATTGGCGTGACCACTCGCATCGGCCTCTCACGCGAAGCGCACCGAAAACTCCGATTTTTCGAGCGCGGCAACCGCTTCGTCAGCGGCCCAGCGAAACTTCTGAGGAGCTGATGTGGCAACGGGATCCCTCGGGGCATTCGAGTCTGTGGTTTGTGAGGGGCCACGTACGGCGGAAGACCCGTTGGGTGTATAATGCAACTCGCCCGGAGCCATCCGAGCGTAGGCGAATCCCCCGCGGAGGTCCTCGCAATGGAAGAGACGAAAGACAACCTGAATAAAGTATCCGAAATGTGCGCCCCCCTCGATTCGGCCCTCACTCGCAGAACTTTCCTCGGCGTTTCCGCGGCAACCGCGATGATCGCGGGCCTTTCGCCCCTTGTTGGCGCGACGGAAATGAAAGGCGACATGCCGTATCGCACGCTCGGTCGCACTGGCGAGAAAGTGTCGGCTATCGGGCTTGGCGGCGGGCACATCGGCCATAGCGGATTGAGCGACGACGACGCTGTCCGCCTCGTTCGCATGGCGATCGACAACGGAATCAATTTCATGGACAACTGCTGGGACTACAACAGCGGCCGCAGCGAAGTCCGAATGGGCAAGGGTCTCGCGGACGGTTACCGGCAGAAAGCATTCCTGATGACCAAGCTCGATGCGCACACGAAAGCGGCTGCCACGCAGCAAATTGAAGACTCGCTGCAGCGCCTACAAACCGACCACATCGACCTGCTGCAGTTTCACGAAGTCATTCGCATGGACGATCCCGAACAGATTTTCGCCCCGGGCGCCGGAATGGAAGCGGTGCTCGAAGCCAAGAAGGCCGGGAAAGTTCGCTACATCGGATTCACGGGACACAAGAGCCCCGACATTCATTTGAAGATGCTAGCCACCGCAGACGCACATAAGTTTCACTTCGATAGCGTGCAAATGCCGCTGAACGTGATGGACGCCCATTACCAAAGCTTCGGGAACAAAGTGCTGCCCGTTCTTGTGAAGAAGGGGATCGGAGTGCTGGGTATGAAGCCGCTCGCCGCCGGCAACATTTTGAAAAGCAATACGGTAACGGCCACCGAGTGTCTCCACTTTGCGATGAATTTGCCGACGAGCGTCGTAATCACTGGCTGCCTGACCGTCGAGAACTTACAGCAGGCACTCGATGCGGCTCGCACTTTCAAGCCGATGAACGAAACGGAAGTGGCCGCTTTGCTGGCGAAGACGGCGGAAGCGGCGCAAAACGGCCAGTACGAAGGCTACAAGAACACCACCACCTTCGACGGTACGGTCAAGAACCCGCACTGGCTGACTACGGCGAACCTTTCCGCCAGCTAGCAGCGGTTTTCACGAAAATCTACTGCGACGTGTGAACCGTGATCAGCCGGTCTTCTTTTGGGTCGAGCTCGATCTCAATATCTTTGTACTCCACCTCGGAAGCGCCGGAATGAATTTGGAGGCCAATCGGGCCTTTCTTTAGGCGTGGCGGGTCTTCGTCAGCGTAACGCGTTAGCTCGACGCCGTTCACCGCCACGCGCACCGATCCCGCCTTGAGATGCGCCAGAATCTCCGTCTCATGCCACGCGTGCTGGTCGAAGCTCGGTTCGGCAAGCTTGTCGTACGGTGGGGCGCCTTTGCCAGGGTGGTAGTCCCAGAAATGTCCGGTGGGAGGGATTACAAGGATGCACTGCCCGTATCCCCAATCGGACGCGCGCTCACCCCAGAAGCACACGCCAAGGTGATTGCTCTCGCTGAGTAGCCTGGACTTCAGGATGAGCCGGAAATCGGCATATTCGTCGTCGCTCAGCAGGAGTTGATTCCCCTTGTCCGAAACGCCGTGGATGGCCCCGTCTTTCACGGACCAAATAGCCGGATCCCCATTCCATCCTTTCAGCGTCACACCGTCGAAGAGCGCGATCCGCTTAGAAATCGCTTGAGTCGAACCCGCCTGAGTGGATTCGAGCCTGGCAGGGGCCCGCATAGGGTCGCCGGGGCCGCCAAGCAGAATGCTTCCGCCGAAAATAGCGATCATGAGGGTGCGCATGTTCGGGCTCCGTAACTGCACAAACGGCGCGATGATACACCTGACTCGTCGAAACCGGTTGATTGCTCTTCAAATGCGGGCCAGGCGGGCGAACAGCCAAGGGCCAAAGAGAATGGTGCCGAGGGCGCAGTTTGATCCATCGCGCCTTCGCTTCGAACTGTAATTTCCATTTGAGGGGTTTTTCAAACGTGCCGCTTGGCAACTGTTACGAGTGTGCCCGACTCCGGTGTGCAGTGTGTGCTGAGGATCGCGTTCGAAGACAATGCTCGGATTTCCCCGAAGAGTGAAGTCACTGCTTTGGAGCCGCTTTTGAAAACGTCCCGCATGCTGCATTCCCACAATTGGACGCCTCTTACACTCGCCGTTGTTCTCTCCTCGGGAGACCCCGAATCACGACTCCTGGATCCGATGGGTTCGCGGGCAGGCTATTACACTCACGATGTAAGCGGTTACAGTGACCCGCCCCGGCAAATTGCAAGGAAAGTTTGTTGCCCCCCGGACTGATTGCTTTCTGTATAATCAGCGCCGGAATTCCAACCAGTTGACATGAATATCGCGGCAGTCGCCAAACGCGCCCGTGTCTCCACGGCTACCGTCTCCCGGACCATCAATCGGAGCAGTGCCGTCACTCCGAAAACCGCCGAGAAGGTTTGGCGCGTCGTTCGTTCGATGGGTTATCACCCAAATACCCACGCTCGAGCCTTGGTTTCCGGAAAGAGCTATCTGCTCGGCCTTGTCATCTCCGATATCGTGAATCCCTTTTTCCCGGAGTTGGTGAAAGGCTTCGAAGAAATCGCCCTCCGGAATGGCCTGGAAGTAATCGTGGCCAACACCAACTACGACCCCGAACGCATGTCGCAGTGCGTTCAGCGAATGATCCAGCGGAAGATGGACGGCGTCGCCGTCTTTACCTCCGAAATGGAAAAGGGCCTGATTTCGCAGATGGAACGATGCCGGATTCCCATGGTGTTTCTCGATACTGGCAGAGTGCGCAACCGAATCAGCAATATCAACGTCGATTACAGCATGGGCATCCGGGAAGCGTTGGAACACCTTTTTCCCCTAGGCCATAATCGCATTGGATTCATCAGCGGCCCTCCCAATTTGCGTTCGGCGCGGATCCGGCGAACCGCGTTCATGAAGTGGCTGCGGCACTACGGCATGCTGTCCAATGACAATCTGATCCAAACCGGGAATCACAAGATTGACGGAGGTGAGGCCGCCATGAAGTTCCTTCTGGCGCTTCCGAATCGTCCCACCGCCATCTTGGCCTCGAACGACCTCACCGCCATCGGCGCGCTTCGCGCCATTTATGCTGCGCAGTTGAGAGTCCCCGAAGATATATCCGTGGTGGGATTTGACGACATCGAATTCAGCAAGTTGACGATGCCGCCGCTCACAACGATCCGGCTCTCACGCACCGAACTCGCGGAAAAGGCTCTTGACGCGCTCCTGGCCACCATTCGCGGAAAATCGCAGAAGGGCTGTAACTACCGAATCGAGACCCACCTCGTTGTGCGCGGCTCGACCGGGAAATGTCCCGCGCCGCAAAATTCCCGCGTGCCAGACCTCAACGCTTCTTTGAAAGTGTGAGCACGCTGACGCTTTCGTGCCGAAACGTGAATTCGAGGCTCGTCCCTTCCACGGCTGCACTGCTCACTCGCGGATGGATTGCCTGCGGACGTACCTCGTCATTCTGCTCGTAGATGCTCGAGGCATAAAGCGTTTGCACCGAGGCTTCGGGAGCCGCTTCAAAGCCTGCGAACGAGATCCGCGCGACAATGTCGCGGGTCAGGTGACGATTCACGCAGAAAAGAGTCAATTTGTCGCCGGCATCGTTGAGTCCTGCAACAACATCAAGATACGGCACGTCCGGAATATTGGGCAGCCTCGAGGATCCTTGTTCCACGCTGTAGCTTTCCGCCTGCACTCGCGCCTGCACCGGACGGCTGACATCAGCATTGGAGTACATTCGGAAAGCCCAATAGGACGGCACGCCAAAGACTCGGCTGCGCTTTTTCCAGATGCCTCCAAACTCGAGAATGCCTGTCATATCCGACACTGGCACGATGTCGGCTGACCGCATAATCATATTGAGGAATCCTGCTGTGCAAATCGCGCCACCCATATTGTCGTAGCGCGGGGCGTCTTCAGAGCCGATGAACAGCCACTCCGTGAAAGCGATCTTGACATTGTCGCGCGCCCCGGGAGTTGATTGAATCTGTTCGTACATTTCATGCAGCCGTCGCTCTAAGCCGATCGGCAATGCAAAATCAGCGAGTGCAATGAAATCGGGTGGCGCATTTGGCTTGAGCACCCGGTCCGTTCCCACGACGAAGTGTGTGGAGAGGTAATTGAAAGCGGTGGGGTTGGTGAGCTGCGCGGCATTCCAGTCGCGATAGGAATCCTCATCGCCGCCGGTTCCAATCAAGCGTGAGTTCGGATCAACCTTACGGACCGCTTCGCTGAATTTCTTGGTCCGGTCCCCTACGCGCTGCGAAGTAGGATAGCCAACCTGAAAATCGCCCCACAGTTCATTCCCCAGCTCCCAGAGCGATCCGCCCGAGCGTTCGGTCCAATGCTCGTTGACATATTGCACCCACTCGGCTGCCTCATCCGGGGTTCCGCTGCCGAGGTTGAGCGCAATTTGCGGGCGCGCTCCGATCAACTTGCAGAACCGCAGAAACTCATCCGTTCCGAACGTGTTGTACTCCGGTATGCCCCATGCAATATTCAGCATGCTCACTCGTTTGTCGCGCGGACCAATTCCGTCGCGCCAGTGATAAGCCGAGGTAAAGTTTCCACCGAAGCGAACGATCGGTGATTTCATTTCTTTCGCCATTGCTATCACGTCAGGGTCCATACCATCTACGCTGTCGGCGGGCAGCAATGACGCTTCATCGATCAGGATTCGGCCCTCGTCGCTGATCGCGATGGCGAAATCGGCTGCTTCAAGAGGCGCAACCTTGCCGTGCGGAATGTCGAGATGGAATTCGTAACGTTTCCATTCATCGCCCTCCACCTCAATCGCGGCGCGCGCCAGCACATTTTCCGCGTGGTTTCGCTGGCGGATCGAAACCTCCAGGTCGCGCGGCCCGCTCGCGCATTTCGCATAGAGGCTGCCTGTGTAATGCAACGTTCGATGGACGGGCAAATAGACTTTCTGTCGCAGGCCGACTTCCTTACCCGGCAAACCCATCAGAAAGACAGAGCGGTATGAGTTGGCGGCCTCGTTCCATCGAGGCTCATAACGATTCCCTTCGGAGGTAACGAGCGGCTCCCACGGTAGGGGGAGGCCAAGCTGCGATGAGCGAACCAGCTGCGGTTCTTTGATTAGCATTTCGCGAATAGCTTCGGCGCTCCACAGGCCGCCTTCGAAACTGGGATTTTCGAGGATCTCCGCCCACAATCCGCCGTACGTGGAATGCCCGATCGGCTCGAGAAAACTGCCGAAGATCGTGCGCGGGATTTTATAACTCGCGGTCTTAGTCGCGTCGACTGCGATGGTCGCAACACTCGCACCATTCTCGGATGTAGCAGTTACGACTTGGGCCAACGAATTGGAGAAAACGCCAAAGGCCATCAGGACCGCGAGAATCAAGCCGAAGATCATTCGTCTCATGGGTGGCATTCTCGTGAACGCAGGATGTTTCAACGTTGTTCCAGCACGATCCCGATGTAAACGCTTACAACATACCACAATTGCGTGCGACAACCGCTCGCTACCGCCATGGACGGGATGGGTCCAGAGCTCCGGCGTCGCCGATCTTGTGCTCGCTCTGCTTCCGAAGGCATTTCGCGCGAACGGAAAGCTCTACCGTCCGGAAGAAACTGCCTTCATCCGGGAAATCGTCGCGGGGACATCGACCCGGCGCGCGCAGTGAACGATTGTGTCTGATCGTTACTCCGACGGCCCCAAACGCGGGTGAGCCTCGATAAAGAGGAAAAAGAAACTTGACAATCCATTTGGTGGAGTATAATTCCGCCACATTGTAATCGTTTACATTCCGGAGCGTTACTTGGGGCTGCGGAAAATGTAAACGCTTTTCGCAAAACGGGGCCGGGTGTATGAGGGTGCGAAGTTAAAAGGGGGAGCAAGATGCGAGGGCTTCATCGAATTAGCTCGTTCGCAAGCGTCGTGCTATTGCTTTGTGCAACCGCGTCCGCTCAGTCCGTTCGGGGCGTGCTGGCCGGAACGGTTTCCGATCCATCGGGAGCGGTGATTGGCGGAGCCACTATCGAAGCTAAGAATCATGACACCGGCGTAGTCTCCACCGCGGTGTCCACATCCGTCGGAACCTACCGATTCCCGGAGCTTCCTCTCGGCACGTATGACGTCACCGTCTCTGCGTCTGGATTCAAGGGTTCTGTTCTCACGGGCGTGGTTGTTGAGATTCAAAACGTCACGTCTCTCGACATCACTCTGCAGGTCGGCGGAAAGGCGGAAAGCGTCACGGTGGACGCCAGTGCTCCGCGCGTGGAAACCGAGTCATCGGATGTGGGCGGTGTCGTGTCTGACCGCCAGGTGATTGACCTTCCTCTCGCACTGGGGGGCGTCGGCGCCTTGCGGTCGCCGGAGGCTTTCGAGTTCCTATTGCCCGGAACCACCGGGCCTGGCACCGGAAATAGCAACAACGGGATTTTCATTTCAAAAATAGCCGGAGGGCAGAACTTCGCCAACGAAGTTCTGATCGACGGCGCCAGCCAGACTCGCAGTGAAAATGGATCCTCCTTCGACGAAGAGGCCCCCTCGGTGGAAGCGCTTCAGGAGTTTAAGATCACCACGGCGCTGCCCCAAGCCGAGTATGGCCGCACAACCGGCGGCATCGAGAACTTCGTAACCAAGTCGGGAACCAACTCCTTTCACGGCACGGCCTACGACATCTTTCGTAATGAAGACCTGGACGCCAACACCTGGTTTAACAATGGCTTTGGTGTGCCGCGGCCGGTAGACAAGAAGAACGATTACGGCGGGACTTTTGGGGGGCCAGTCCGGATTCCAAAGGTCTACGACGGCCGCGATCGAACCTTTTTCTTTTTTTCCTGGGAACAGCTTGCTTACAAGTTGGGAGCGACCCAAGTAACTACTGTGCCCACGGACGCGATGCGTGGCGGGGACTTCTCATCCCCTGCGATCTATCGGACTGACCTGCCGCCCATAGGCACAAACCCTTGTGACGGGACGCCTGTCTATCAGGGGGAGATATTTGATCCCGCAACCACGCGCCCTTCGGCGGGTGGAACTCTGTGCCGCACGGCGTTTCCCGGCAACAAGATTGATCCCACTCGCTTCGGCGCGGTGGCGAAGAATCTGCTACCTTTTTGGCCCGCAGCGACAGACAAGGCAGCTCAGTTCAATAATTTTTCCTTCTCAAGTTCGATACCACTCACCAACACCGCCATGACGATCCGCATCGACCACAGCTTCTCCACTCGAAGCAAGGTTTTCGGTTCGTACAATTCGCGTGAAAACAATCGCACTTCGGGCGGGAACCCGATTCTGCCGGATCCGGTGGATCCCAACACCTGGAAACAGGATTTCACCACTCATTTTTTCCGCGTAGGCTGGGACTTCGCTTTTACTCCCAACCTGCTGAACCATTTCACCGTGGGTACCAACCGAAGTAACAGCAAGAACTTTGCCCAGGCGATTTTCGCGGGCGTCAATTGGTCCCAGAAGGTGGGCATCACCAATGCGGATTCTCTCAACTTCCCTCAAATCACGATCGGCGAACAGATCGACAACCTGGGAAATCCGCCCCAGAATGACGACAACGTGGACAATGGTGTCCGAGTGTACGACAGTATTGCCTGGGTTCACGGCCGGCACAGCATCAAGTTCGGAATTGATTACCGCTGGCAACAATACTCACCCATCAACGGAAACAGTCCCACGTTCAACTTCTGCCGGGCTCAGACAACTTCTGATCCCACGCAAACTGCCCTGGGCGGCAACGGTTTCGCCAGCTTCCTTCTGGGCGACACCTGCAATGCCGGCCAGAACGTCGTCACGAGACAGCCGCGTTGGACATCGAACTACGTCGGTGGATTTGTTCAGGATGACTTCAAGCTGACCAGGGATCTGACGTTAAACCTCGGCCTCCGCTACGATGTCGATAAGCCGCGTCACGAAGCACATAACCAAACGTCCGATTTCAGCCTGACGGCCATGGATCCCACCTACAACATCCCGGGGGCGTTGGTTTTTGGCTCAAGCTGCACGGGATGCAATACCGCTTGGGCAGATACTTATTGGAAGGATGTTGCTCCCAGGATTGGCTTTGCCTATGCGCCGGGGAGGTTCAACGGCAGGACTGTCGTGCGCGGAGGTTTCTCCATCTTTTATGGACCGCTGCAGTACGCAGACTTTGGTGGAGCAATGAACACTGGATACAAGGCTAACCCCTCTGAACCAAGCCTTGATAATTTCTCCCCATCGTTCCAAATCGACAGCGGTTTTCCGGCGTTTACACCTCCTCCGGATCTGAATCCCGGATACTTCAATGGCACTTTCGTAGGCGGCTCCTACATCGGCAAAAACCAGGGTCGCCCGTCGATGGTTGACGAGTGGACATTGCAGGTCCAGCAGGAGCTGGCGCACGACTTGATCCTTACGGTCGGCTACCTTGGCAATCACGCCCAGAACCTGCGTTCCGGAGTGGAAAACATCAACAACATCCCGATCACAGACTTGGCACTCGGTGATCAACTCACTGCACCCGTTAACAACAACACCGTGGGTGTCAATCCGCCGTTCGCGGGGTTTACTGCACTCTGGAATCCCGGACAGGTTCAGCAGGCTCTGAGGCCTTTCCCACAGTATGGGTTCATCGCAACCGACTGCTGTTTGCAGAACGTCGGGATGTCCAGCTACAACGCCCTTCTGGTCTCTCTTGAGCGCCGTTTCCGGAATGGCTTGAATCTCCAGGTGTCGTACACATGGTCCAAGGACTTCACCGACGCGGACAGCATCCTTCCAGGCATCAATGCTGGCGTTAACCAGGAGCAAAATCCCGACAACCTGCATCAGGAGAAAGCGCTCAGCAGCCAGGATATTCCCCAGACTCTGGTGGTTAGTTGGATCTACGATCTGCCCTTCGGTCAGGGCAAGCGCTGGCTCACCCATGGTTTCGCCAGCTACGTTGTCGGTGGCTGGCAAATAGGAGGCGTGCAGCGTTATCAATCCGGCGAGCCAATTTCATTCGGTTGCGCTAGTGGCATTCCCGGGTGGGATAACTGCATTCGGTTCACTCGCGTGACGGGTCAGAGTCTGAAGAGTGCCGCGTACGCGAGCGGCCACGTCAATCCGTTTAATGGCGATGTCATCTTCAATCGAGCCGCATTCACCGATCTCAACGTGGACAGTATTCGCAAAGGGGGTCCGTTCACGCTAGGTACGGGAATCCCTCGTGTAACCGGCGAGGTGCGCAACTTCCCTTACTACAACGAGGACTTCAGCATTACGAAGTTCATTCCCATCCACGAAAGCTGGTCGTTCGCCTTGAAGTTTGAATTGCTGAACGCCTTCAACCGTCACGTCTTTGGCATACCGGATACGGAACCGAATGACGGCAGCAGTTTTGGCCATCCGACATATACGATTGACGGACCGCGCCAAGTCCAGATCACCGGCCGTTTCCTGTTCTGACGATACGATCGGGCTGGATTGCTTGCGCCGCATGTTGTAAAACGGAACGGCAGAGAAGAACCCAGAGTTCATCTCTGCCGCTTCAGTTCTCCATGCATCTCAGGTTAATCGCCCTCGCTTTGCTGTTGGTCGGATTCACGAATGTTCCAGCCCTGGGTGGACGACAAGACCCAACCCAATCGACCTCGGAGCAGGCGATCCTCAACCGCGCTGCCTCACGCATTGCTGCCGGTGAACTCAGCCAGGCCGAAGCCGCCGTTAGCCCATTGCTCCAAAGGAATCCTCGTGATGTGGAGGCCCTGACGACGCTGGGAGTTATTCGCGCACGAGAAAATCGCCCGGGCGATGCGAAGAAGCTGTTTGAACAGGCTTTGGTGATTCGGCCCGGTTACGCGCCGGCCGAAATCAACGAAGGCCTTGCGCAGATCGCGCAGGGCTCGAATGAAGACGCCATGCATTCCTTCGAGGCGGTGCTTCAGGCAGATCCGACCAACTCGCAAGCACGCGAAGGGGAAGTAAAAGCAGCCGTAGCGGCCGCCTTGCAAGCCAAGCGCGCTGGAGACAAAGATGGAGCGCTGGTCTACCTGGTTCGCGCGCGCAAATACGTTCCAGACGATCCAACTCTCCTCTTCGACCTTGGCGTCCAGGCCGATGAACTTCGTCTTTACCAGGATTCCGAGGAAGCGCTAAACAGGTCGTTGCAGTTGCGTCCCGGCGATGCGGAAACTATCTACGCACTCGGCCGCGTCGAGCTCGATGAGCAGAAAATGTCACGGGCCGAAGCACACTTGCGAGAGTACCTAAAGCTGCGCCCAGACGACGCCTCGGCGCACTACGGTCTTGGCCACTTGCTGCACATACTCACCCGCAACGACGAGGCTAGGGGCGAACTCGAGCGTTCCATAGAATTGCAAGTCCGGCAGACAGAATCGTTTTACGAGCTGGGAACCATCGAATTGGACTCGCAGCGCAACGAACAGGCAGCAGCCCTGTTCCAGAAAGTCCTCGAACGCAACCCCAAACACGGCGGCGCGTTGACGGGAATGGGCATCATTGCTTATCGCAACAAAGATTACACAAAGGCTGAAGGCTATCTCGAATCTGCCGTGCTCAACGCGCCGGAGTACACTCCGGCGCACACCTATCGCGCTATGGCGCTGTCGCGTCTCGGCAGAAAAGACGAGGCCGAAAAGGAACTCGCACTGGCCAAGAGCCTGACGGACAAGCAGAATCAGGAACAGCGGGGATACGTTCTGGCCAAGCCAGATGATCCTCAGCGCTGACTTGACGCGCCTGTGGCCAGATCATGGCGCCGCACTCTTTCTGCCTTGCACATAGCCCGGTTCGCTATTCTTTTGGTGGGTTCGCGGGAGGACCTGGAGTCTCAGAATTGGCGCCCGAATTCATCTTTTTCCAATCGGCAACCTGCTGCGCACCTTGCTTTCCTTCTTGTTCCGTCAATTTTTGGAATTCAGCTAACGCATCCCTGGCTTCCGGGAGCCGCTGCATCTTGCGGTAGATCTGCGACAACTGATAGTAAGCGCGCCGCGCAACTTCGTTTTGAGCCTCCACTTTCGTCGCCCTTTCCAAACTGGCGATAGCTTCTTCATACTTCCCCATCTCCGCCAGGCCCCGCCCCAAGTAGTAATCGGCAACCGTCGGATTGGCGAATACCTTGATGGCCTCTTTCAGCAGTGGAACGCCCTCCGCGGCCTTGCTTTGCTCCACAAGCACGCTACCAAGGTTGTACATCGCCACGGGGTCGTGCGGCGTCAATTCCAATCTTTTCGCGTAAGTCGCACGGGCCATCTCCAGATTGCTGTCTTTGCGGTACTCATCACCCAGTTCCTCGTAGAGATCCGGCTCTTTGGGTGCCAGCTTCACCGCAACTTCATACTCCTCGATCGCCTCCCTGTGCTGATTGGATTCCGAGTAGATTTGCGCACTCAGCCGGTGAACGCGCCAGGAACCAGGATCGAGCGCATACATTTGCGCGTAACTCTCTTTCGAAACCAGAAGGTGAGCGCGTCCCCGGTAGTCGAGAATATTGATGTCCTTCGGGGAAAGCTCGGCAGCTTTGTCCAGTGGCGCTACCGCCTTTTCTGGATTTCCCGCGGCCAATTCCGTGATACCCAGCCACATCAGCGCTTCGGAATTGGCGGGTGCGAGGTCGATTTCCTGTTTGAGCGCCGTTCGAGCCTGATCTAAGCGGTTCATCTGAAAATAGGCAATTCCGAGGAACATATGCGCCCCCGGTGCGTTTGGAGCCAATTGTAGGGATTTCTGTAATGACTCGGCGGCATCCGCGAGTTTGTTTTGCCGCAACTGCGCCAGTCCCATGTCGAGATACCCATCCGCGAGCTGCGGGGCGATTTGCGTCACTTCACGGAAGTATTTCTCGGCTTCTTGCGGCTTGCCGTTGTGCATGGCTTCGGCGCCCAGCCGCAAAGTGGATTCCACCTTGTCTTCTTGCGCCACGACTGGTGCCGCGATGGCCAAGGCTAACAGAAACGACGAGGCTACGGCTGTGACCCGTCGTTTGCGCATCGCGATGTAACGGCTTACATTCACGCCAATCGCGACGCTATCTGAACCCGCAATCAAGTGTCAAGGGATGCCGGGCCCCATGTCGATAGCACATGATATGTCCGGTCGAGTTAGCACATGAAATGTCCGCTTTTTGGCGCGGCTTGAGGTAGAGGTGCAAGCTCTTAGGCAAATCTGGTGGTGCCGAGGGGCAGAATCGAACTGCCTACGCCGGCCTTTTCAGGGCCGCGCTCTACCGGTGAGCTACCTCGGCACGGGACGATCAGCAATTTTACGGAAATCTTGCGGCCCAGCAAAGCGGAATCCGCGGGCGACATCTGCGGAACGAATGAGAACACGGGCCAGCCCCATCTAAGAACGAAGGCCGGCAGCCGAAGGTTACTTCATGCTCTCGTCAAAATCGCGCATCCAGTCCTTCTTCTTCAGGACTTCGCGCGGCTTGGAGCCATCCGGCGGCCCGACGATTCCATCCTTCTCCATGAGGTCAATTAGCCGGGCAGCGCGGCCGTATCCGACGCGCAGCCGTCGCTGCAGAGTGGAGGTGGAAGCGCGTCCCATTTCGCACACGACGCGCACGGCATCCTGGTATAGCTCGTCGTCAACCTCATCCGCGACTTCGCCGTCGCCACCAGCGCCAGCGGACATTGCGTTCTCATCCCTAGGAGGCTTCAGCAGTTCCATGTTGTAGAGCGCCTTGGCCTGTTCGCGCCAGAAATCGCAGACCGCCACCACCTCGGACTCGTGCACGTAGGGCCCGTGGATGCGATGCAGCCGCGAGGAGCCGGCCGGCAGGTACAACATGTCGCCTTTGCCCAGCAGCGACTCCGAGCCGTTCGTATCGAGAATCGTTCGCGAGTCCACCTTGCTAGCCACGCGGAACGAAATACGCGCCGGGAAATTTGCTTTGATCAGACCGGTGATGACATCGACCGACGGACGTTGCGTGGCGAGAATCAGATGAATTCCCACGGCGCGCGCCATCTGCGCCAGGCGCGTAATGGATTCTTCCACGCCGTTCGTGTCCACCATCATCAGGTCAGCAAGCTCATCAATAACGATCACGATGTAGGGAAGAGGCCGATTTTCCTCGTCCTCAGCAGCATCGAACAGAGACAAAGATTGCCCTTTTCCGAACGTGCGATTGTATTGATCGATGTTACGCA
This sequence comes from uncultured Acidobacteriota bacterium, assembly GCA_963744235.1. Lineage (GTDB taxonomy): Bacteria > Acidobacteriota > Terriglobia > Acidiferrales > UBA7541 > Palsa-295. The sequence continues at coordinate 309,927 of CAVUSU010000004.1, forward strand.
CCGAGCGTCCCGCAAGTAACTTCAACCGCCGCTCCATTTCGCGTGTCGCGTTCCGCAAGACGTTCGCGGCAATCTTCGGATCCGTCACCACCGGCGTGAACAAGTGGGGAATATCGGAATAAAGGCCGAGCTCGAGCTGTTTCGGATCGACCAGCACCAGTTTCATCTCGTCCGGCGTGGCTTTGTACAGCATTCCCATGAGCAGGGAATTGATAAAGACGCTCTTGCCGGTTCCGGTTGAGCCCGCAATCAGCAAGTGAGGCATTTGCGTCAAGTCTGACGTGCGAATCCGGCCGATCAGGTCCTTGCCCATCGGCAAAGTGAGCTTCGAGGCCGAATGGTTGAATTCCGGCGACTCCACCACGTCGCGCAGGGCGATTGTTTCGCGGTGCGGGTTCGGCACCTCGATGCCGACCGTGGATTTGCCGGGGATGCGCTCGATAAGAATCGATTCGGCCCGAAGAGCGAGGCATAAGTCTTCGCCAAGCCCGGTGATTCGGCTGTACTTGATTCCGGCCTCGGGTTTGAACTCAAATGTTGTGACGACGGGACCCGGATTGATCTGCGTGATGTGCCCGCCGACGTCGAATTCCGCGCACTTCTGCTCGATCGCCCGCGCGTATTCTTTGAGTTCGCCTTCGTCCATCTTTTGACCCCGCTCGGCGGTTTGCAGCAGCGAAGGCGACGGCAACCGAAAGGGAGTCTTGCCGCGCGAGATTTTCGGGTCACCGGCATTCCTCTTTGCGGGCGCCACTTCCGGCTCATGGAACTTGATTACGGCCAGGGTTCTCTCAGTGGCGGCGCGAGCCTCGGCTTCCAATTCCGTTTCGTCTTCTTGCTCGCTTTCCTTGGTTGAAACTCGCTGTTGTTGCACCGCGGGGCGTCCCGCGATCTTGATTTCCTCCACGCGCTTTCGGAGACGATCCGATTCGCGCGCCTCGCGCCATGCCTTTAGGCGCAAGATCATCCGCCCGATCAAACCGTCGCCCGCCATCGGCCTTTTCACCCATGCCAGCGCCGCGCGGAACGAAAAGCTCGTGGTGAGGAACAGTGCCGTGAGCATCATCGCTATGGTGATCAGGTTGGCGCCGATGGGATTGAAGACTGCGCGCATCGAGTCGGCCAGCAGCGCCCCCAGAAGTCCGCCCGGCGGCAAGGCCCCGCGGACGTCTGGCACGAGCCAGGGCGCCGAAAGGCGGACCAATGCGAGTTCGGCCGAAACGGATACAAGCAACATGCTGAACCCGATCGCCTTGGCGACCGGAGCCTCCAGGACCTGACTCCGAAACCATCGCATCGCCACAATGAACATCCCGACCGGAAACAGGAAAGCTGCAAACCCGCAGAATTGGAAGAAGAGGTCAGCCGTGTGCGCGCCGAACGGACCGATCCAGTTTCGCGCCGGACCCGAGGTGGGCATCGGTGCGGAAACGTTGAATGAAGCATCGCGCGGCGAGTAGGAAAGCAGGCTCAGGGTGAGCAGAATCGCCAGGCTCAAACCCACAAACCCGACGAGCTCATTGAAGCGTTTATTTTCGGTCGGCGTCAGAATGCGCACGAAATTTCCTCCGCTCCGAAAGCCTGCGCTGCGGGCTTCCAGGAGCCGGCCCTTAATCCTCTGGTGCGAGGACGAGGGTATATCCCCTGAATTCTTGGAAACAGTCTACTCCCAGACTTCGCCAAGCGGAACTCGAAGGCCGGGTCAATGGGGGAAGGCTCAATCGCGCGGTCACTACAGCGCGGCGAAGCCGCCATAGCACAAAGCTGTAGGAAGACCCTTTGCGTGGGACGCGCTGGCGCTATCGCGCGGAGCCCAACGGGAGGAACGCGAGAACGAGAACGACTATACCAAACAAGATTCGGTAATAAATAAAGATCTTGAGCGTGCGTGTTTGCAAATACTGCAACAAGAAAGCAATCACGGCGTACCCAACGATCGCGGACACAGCGATGCTGATCGCGATGTGTGATAGGGGCATGTCGAGCGCGCCGCTTCTCTGCATTTTCAGGAGCTTGGGCAGTTCTTTTGCGGCTGCTCCGGCTATCAACGGCGTCGACAGCAGGAAGGAAAATCGGGCCGCGGCCTCGCGCGTCATCCCTCGAAACAAACCCGCTGTGATTGTGATACCCGAGCGGGAAACGCCGGGGAAAAGCGCCAGCGCCTGGGCCGAGCCAATCGCAAGCGAGTCCCCGAGCGACACCTGTTCGATAGGTCGTTCGAGCCTTGCTACTGACTCCGCATACCACATCACTAGAGCGATCAGAATCATCGCGCAGGCGATGGGCACCGGGCTGCGGAGGCTTTCTTCGATACGCTTCTCAAACAGAAAGCCCACCAAGCCGCCGGGAATCGTGCCGACCACCAGGTACCAGAACATTCTTTGATGCTGAGCCACCATCTGCTCGCTCGCGCGGCGCGGGTAGTGAAAACCAAGGCCGCAGAGCACGAGCTGAATCCAGTCGCGCAAGAAATAAAGCAGTACGGCGAGTAAAGTCCCTGCGTGGAGGGCCACGTCAAAAGCGAGCCCCGGATCGTTCCAGTGGAAAAATTGGGGGATGAGAATTAGGTGGGCCGAACTGCTGATCGGCAAGAATTCGGTCAAGCCCTGCACGACGGCTAGAACAATTACCTGCCACAGGGGCATCGGCGATGTGCCTTCCTCGCTGTAGGGTGTAAGTCTGCTGGAGCTGCGCTACTTCGGTGGCGCAATGTTCTTCGTCATTGCGTGGGCATCGCGGCGCCCCGGATAGTAGCCCTTGCGAACACCGCGAGTACGATATCCATGCTTCTGCCAAAACGCAACGCCCGCCTGATTGTCCGTTGCGGTCTCCAGGCCCACTCGCAGAACTCCATTCGCCGCGAGCCTCTTTTCGATTTCCGCGAGCAAAGCGGTGGCAATTCCGTGCCGCCTGTATTGCTCGAGAACGTCCATCGTGACGATGTAGCCGTCTTTGTCGCGCCGGGCGCTGATGCAAAAACCAGCGATTTTCTTCGGCGTGCCCCCGCTCTCCGCTCGCTTGCGCTTTTGAACGGAGGCGTCATCCTCACTGACTTCGGCGACAACGCATTCGGCTCCCACGAGCCCTAAATATGCGCGCATATCCGCACGTGAATATGCCGTGTCCGGCGGATAACAGGCCTGATCAATCTGATACAGGGTCTCGAAGTCCGCCGCACGGTACGTTCTGAGTGTGATTTTCACGGCGGCTGATTCGAGCTCAGTTTTGAGATGCGGATGCTCACACTTCAAGGATTACGGGCAGAATCAACGGCCGCTTGGCCGTCTGCTTGTTCAGGAAACGCTTTAAATCGACGCGAATCTTCTCCTTGATTACGCTCCAATCCGTTTTTTCTTCCGGCGTCGACTGCTCGATCGTTTTGAGGATCACTTCGCGCGCGCGCGCCAGGATCTCTTGCCCGTCTTCGTTCGGCAAGAAGCCACGCGTCACGATTTCTGGCGGGGTCTCGATTCGCCCCGTGTGTTTGTCGATGGCAATAATCGTGACGACCACGCCGTCTTCAGCAAGGTGCTGCCTGTCGCGAATCACGACGTCCTGAATCTCCTCGAGGGACCCGGAGTCCACCATGACTCGCCCGGCTGTAACCGGCTCGCGGCGATACGCTCCGCCATCGGCAGTGAATTCGATTGGCTGGCCGCTTTCCATGAGGAATATCTGGCCCGAGACCGCGCCAACTTGCTCGGCGAGCGCTGCGTGACGGAAGAGCTGCCTGTATTCGCCGTGTACGGGCACGAAGTATTTGGGCCGGACGAGTTGCAGCAGGATCTTCATTTCCTCCTGGCTTGCGTGGCCCGAAACGTGAATCGGGGCCGCGCGCCCGCCCTCGTAATACACAAGGACGCGGCGCCGGAAGAGGTGATCGATCATTCGGAAAATGGCCTTCTCGTTCCCCGGAATCAGGCGGGCCGACAGAATGACGGTATCGTTCTCGGCGATGCTGAGCAGCCGGTGATTATCAACCGCGATTCGCGACAGTGCGGACATCGGTTCGGCTTGTGTTCCGCTGGCCAGCACCACGAGCTTCTTCGGATCGAATGTCCGGATGTCCTGAGGCCGCACGACGCTTCCGTCCGGAATCCGAAGCTTGCCGAGACCATGCGCGATCTCAATGTTATTCACCATGCTGCGCCCGACGATGCCGATTTTCCGCCCGACCACGCGCGCGATATCGATCACTTGCTGAATGCGGTGAACCGAGCTCGAGAAACACGACACTACGACTTTCTCGGGCGCGGCGCGAAAAAGCTCTTCCAGCCGCACCACCACCGCTCGCTCCGACGGCGTGAATCCGGGTCTTTCGACGTTCGTGCTGTCGCTGAACAGCGCGAGCACCCCTTCCTGTCCGTAGCGAGCAAAAGCGTGCAAATCGAAGGGCTTTCCGTCGACGGGCGTGGGGTCGATCTTGAAATCTCCGGTGTGGATGATGACGCCGACGGGGGTCCGAATCGCGAGCGCCACGCAGTCGATCGTGCTGTGTGTGACGTGAAGGAATTCGATTTGGAAGGGCTCGATGCGGATGATTTGTCCCGGCGCAACTTCGCGCAGCGTCGCATCGTCGAGAAGTCCGTGTTCCTCGAGTCGCTTCCGGACAAGCGCTAGCGTGAACTGCGTCCCGTACACGGGGACATTAAGGTCGCGGAGGATGTAAGGAATCGCGCCGATGTGATCTTCATGCGCGTGCGTCAGCACGATGGCCCGCACGATGCGTTTGTTTTGCTTCAGGTATGTAATGTCAGGGATCACGATGTCGACCCCGAGCAGTTCCTGTTCGGGGAACATCAGGCCCGCGTCGATGACGATAATGTCGTCCCCGGAGCGAAGCGCCATCATGTTCATGCCGAACTCGCCCAGTCCGCCCAGCGGGATTGCCCACAACGAAGATTGGCTCAAGTTTTTCTTCCGGCTTTCTCGGTCAGCTCGGCGCAGCGGGGATTCCCGCGTTGAAAGCCGGCTGAAGGCTGGCTAGCGCCCGTCGTCTCGAAATTTCCTCGAGCTCATCCTATCATAGCCTTCCGTGCGGTCGCGAACTGCAGGCTGTCAAGGAATCTGACTCCGCTAGTTCGCGCTCCCACATGAGAACCGGAGGTCAGCGATCGCCACCGGCGAAAAGGCGCGTAACCGCCACTAGCAAAACTGCGCCCACAGTGGCTGCGGCGAGGCTCCACCAAAACCCAATCCCGCCGATGCCGAGCCGCGTAAAGATCCATCCGCCGATCACGGCGCCTATCAATCCGAGAATCACGTCGACGATGCACCCGAAACCTCGTCCTCGCGTCAGGTGGCCCGCAATCCATCCTGCCAGCAAACCGACGATGATCCATGCGATCCAGCCTTGCATTCGAACACCCACGATAACGGTGTCCGGCGCGAGCGCCATGCCTGCTAGCATTGCCATCATAGTTTCGTCTCCTTTTCAATCGACCAAACCAATCGTAAGTCCGGGAGGATCTTACGCCTGGCAAAAAATGTATCCGAGGCACTTGTAAACGAGTTTGGCGGCGAGGAAGGCCGACGCATGATCGCCGGGTTGCGGCAGCAATTCAACAACATCCATTCCAACAATCTTCTTGTGGTCCGCCACAGCGCGGATCAGCGACGTGACTTGCTGCCAATCAAGGCCGCCGGGCTCCGGAGTTCCGGTGGCGGGAACGAGAGAGGGATCGAATCCATCCAGATCGATCGTGAGGTATACGCGCGGGCTCAAATCCGCGAGCACCTTTGCAATCCAGCTCTTCATCGGGGCGCGGACGATGTCCTTGGCCCAATATACCTTGGTGCGCAGGCGAGGGATCGCTTGTGCTTCTTCCACCGAGAGTGACCGGATGCCCACCTGCACAGCGGGGCAAACCTCCACAACTCTCCGCATCGCGCACGCGTGGCTTGCCGCGTTGCCTTGATATTCATCGCGCAAGTCCGCGTGGGCGTCGATTTGCAAGACGCTCAGATCTTTGTATTTTTTCGCCACAGCGGAAACAAGAGGCGGTGTCAGCGAGTGCTCGCCGCCAAGCGCTACGGGAAACTTCTCGTCTTCGAGCAGAGCGAGTTCCGCCGTGAAGAGTTCGGTGATCACTTCGTCGAGTGTGCCGTCCATCGTGTCGATCGGCGGCAAAGTGTGAATACCGATCTCCTTGTAGGGCTCCACCTCGAGTTCGTCATCGTAGAGCTCCATGTTGCGGCTCGCTTCGATAATCGCGTCGGGACCATTGCGGGTTCCGTGCTCGTACGTCGTAGTCCGTTCGAGCGGCACAGGGAAAATCACCGCGCGCGACGTCTCAAATCTCGAATGTTCCTCGGGAAGCCCGCCGAAATTATGCGGCGGCATAGGCGTGTATCGAGTCATTGTGGGTCCGTGTGTGTATCAGATTTTCTAAATTTCGTTTCGCGTTTCGCCCGAATTGTAATATCAATGAGGCGCACGCGCGCGTTTTCGCATGCAAGAAACAGCCGGGCCGAGATAATTTACCTGTGAGGAAGCTGAATGGCAAAGAAAAAGGGGGCGACGGGCCGGATTTTGCACGACCCGATCGAAGATCGCCTCATCCCCATCTATCCGATTGATCTCTCGCGCATTGAAACGATCGACGATCTCGTTCGTGCCATGGGCCGGACGGCGTTCACGGGGCGCCAGATCGGCGACGCTGCCGACGTCCTCGAGGCCATGGCTCGCGACAAGGACTGCTTCGTCGTTATGACCCTTTCCGGCGCGATGACCGTGGGGAAAATGGGTCTCGTTTTTTGCGACCTCGTCGAATCCGGCGTAGTCCGCGCGATTGTTTCCACTGGAGCGCTGATGGCGCACGGTCTGGTGGAAGCCACGGGCCACTCGCACTTTCGCTACAACCCGAAAATGGACGATCGCGAACTCTTCAAGGCGGGGTACAACCGCGTCTACGATTCGCTTGAGCCTGAAGTGAATCTCGACGCGGTCGAGGCCGTGATGCAGCAGATTTTGAAGGGCTGGGACGCGGATGACGTCGTCTGCAGCTACAAAATCAATCAGCGCATCGGCGAGTACCTGGCGCGCCACGCAAAAGGACGGGGAATCCTGAAATCCGCCGCGGAGTACAAGGTTCCCGTGTTTGTTCCGGCCTTCACCGATTCCGAACTAGGCATCGATTTCGCGTTACACCAGCGCCTGCGAAAAAAAGCGGGACAGCCTCCCCTACGTTTTGATCCTTATGAAGATTTCGAACACTACGCGAAAACAATGCTTGCGACGAAGCGCATGGGCCTGCTTACCATCGGCGGAGGTGTTCCGCGGAATTGGGCGCAGCAATTTGGCGTCTATGCAGAGTTGCTCGCGCGACGCGGGTACGAAAAGCTGCCGCTCAAGCGCTACAACTACGGAGTGCGCATATGCCCCGAGCCGGTCAATTGGGGTGGACTCTCGGGCAGCACGTATACGGAAGCTGTTTCGTGGGGGAAGTTCGTACCGCCCGAGGAGGGCGGACGCTTCGCCGAAGTTCTCGACGATGCCACTGTGGCGCTACCGCTCGTGGTCGGCGCCGTTCTTCAGCGTCTCGGCTATTACAAAAAGGGCAAATCTTCGGAGCCGAAATGACTGCTGAATCTCACCCGGCGGAGATCTCAGTCGTCGTCGCTAAGCAGAATTGCGGCAGCGAGGACCGTGGTCCACAGCCCGCGCTTATCGCCAACAGCGGATTGGGTGATGTTCATCGTGCGAACAATCTTGTTCGAGATGCGGTAAACCTCTTTTTTCTCGTCCCAGGATAGATCCGGATCGAATTCCACGTTCAGCGTCGTAGCCAGCATTTCCGCAGCGAGCTCTTCGGTGTATTCGCCGGCGATTTCTTCGGTCTCCCCGAACGAATGATGCTCGGAAAGGTAGCCGTACATCGACTTGTCGCCGGGAAGCGCCAGGCCCACGCCCGCCGCAATCAGCCGGTGCGGCTCGCGCGTCTGATTCTCGCTGATCACTGTGAAAGCCACCTGGCCGGGCTTCAGATGTTTCAAGCCTTCGCTGCGCGAGATCAGTTTGCAGTAGGGAGGAAAAATCGAGGAAACGCGAACGATATTGCAGGCGGCAATTCCCGCGTTACGCAACGCCAGCTCGAAGCTTGAAAGGCGCTCGCGGTGTTTTCCGACTCCTTTTGTGAGGAAAATTTTCTTCGCGACGAACGCCATGGATTGTGCCGAGCTGCGGTGCCTCCGTGGATAGAGTGGAAAAAGTTTCGCTGCCGAAAATTAACAAGCACGCGCAGCGATGTCAACACCAATTCGCATGTCGTTACAGTGTTTTAACATTGTCTCGCGGTGGCGAACTTCGGCTTCGAGTCTCGAATCAGCTTTCTCATCGACTGTGTTCATTCGCATCCTCATCGGCGACTTTTTCGATCGCGGCGAGCGCTTCAGGCGGCACAATTTTCCAGTTACCGTCTGGCATGGACGGAATTTCCCTCATGCGCGTGAGATAGTCGATCATCAGTTCACGAATCTCCACCGGAGAACGGTAGACCACGGGCAGTCCCTGATAAACGGAGTATCTGCCACCGCCAGTGTAGCGGTAATTGTTGATTGCGACGCGCAATTGCTGCGCGGGATCCAGTGGTTTGCCATGGAATGTCAAATCGCGAATCCGCTGTCCGACGGGTTGCGTCAGGTCGATCGCGTACGACACACCCTCCGCGGAATCGGCGTTGTATCCCGGCAGGCGAACCGGCTGACCTTCGGTTAGCGGCCAAGCGGGAAAGAAACTCGCAGCATGTTCGAGCGCGTCCTTGAGCTGCGCGCCAGTCATCTGGACGACGTAGAGAGTGTTTTCGTAAACGTAGAGCGCAGCGGCTTGACGCACCGTCACCGGCCCGGCAGGAATTGTCGCGCCCGGGAAGAACATAGTGGCCATCGAAACGTCCGCATGTCCGGCGTCGAGCTGAACTTTGTGAATCAGGTCAACCAGCGGATCGTCCTCGTAGCGCGAATGCTGTCCTGTGAGTTCCTTCGGCGAATTCGCGATGGGCGTGTCGAGGTATTTCTGCGTCGCTTCTTGATATGGCTCCCCGAGCTTCATGATTTCGGGATCGGTGGCCACCTCCGCCGTGACCGGAATCGTTTTCGAGTGCTTGGAAGCTACCTCCCAGTGGCCGCTATCGTCGCCGCGACATTTCCACGTCGGCGCGGGCGAGCGACTGCCCCAGTTCTTCGGCTGCGACAACAACACGCCGTGCACCACGAGCTCCTGCATCTCGCGATGCGTGTGTCCGTAGAAAATCACGTCAATAGTGGGCACCTGATTCGCCAGTTCCCACGCCGCGTTTTCGTTGTCGATCTGGTCGGGAGCAGCGGCGCCGCTTTGCGGATCGCGATCGAGGCCGGAGTGCATGATGACCACCAGGAGATCCACTTGCTTGCGGATTTTCGGAATCACACGTTGCGCAGCCGCGACAATTGGTTGGAACTCGTAGCCTTTGTAGTGCTCGGGAATTTCCCAGCGCGGAATTCCCGGCGTGACGAACCCGACGATCCCCACGCGCACGCCGTCTACGTTCTTGATGATGTACGAGCCGATGTGTTCGACGCCTTTCGTGTACGTTTGCTCGACGTTGGCGGCGAGCCAGGGAAACTGCGACTCACCTTTCGCTTTCCACATCACCGCTTCGCCGAAATTGAACTCGTGGTTGCCCACGGCCATCGCGTCATAGTGCAGCGCATTGAACGCGGCGATCGTTGGATTCGGTTTCGAAGCGTCCTTTTCGGCGAAGTAGTAGGCGAGCGGCGTTCCCTGAATCGTGTCCCCGCAATCGAGCAGCAGAGCGTGAGGCGCTTCGGCCCGAGCCTGTTTGATGAGCGTCGCGATTTTGGCGAGGCCGAGGTCGGCAGGCTTATTGGCGTAGTAGTCCCACGGCTCAATGTGGCCGTGAATGTCCGTGGTGCTGAGCAGCGTGATGGTGACGTGGCTTGGCGCAGCCGCATGAGCGCGAATTGCGAGTCGCACGCCGAGCCCAAAGATGATCGCGAGTGCTGTAAGGCCCGAAATGATGTGGCGCCGCGATCTGGTTTTCATTTTGAAGATTATGCCTGCGGGGATTCTTGCTGCGGGAATTCTTGTGGGCAGAGGGGGATGCAGGCAGCGAGGGCGTCCGCTACCGTCTTGAGTTCTCGCAACTGCGGATGAGTGAAATCGGGGCCGGCTTCCGCAGCGGTGGCGCCCTTGCGGGACACCTGAATCACTCCCACCACTTTTTTCTCGATCATCACGGGCATGCTCATAATTTTTTGGATCGCTTCGCCGCGAACCAATTCCGGCGGTATCGGCACCGCCTCGAACACCGAAGCGTGCGGCACAACGGAAAAGTGATTGATGATTTCGGCGCGTTTTTCGCGGACGGTCCGCGCAGCCAGGGAATTCGTGCTCGAAAGAGGAATCTGGCCCACAGTGCGAAGATTTTCGGGAACGATGAAGCGTAGAAATCGCTCGTCGGTGGCGAGTCCCAGTATCGCTACTTCGTGAGGCTGCACGGCAAAATTCTTGCCAATTAAATCGGCGGCACGCAGAAGATCACCGGACTCGCAGGGCGCGCCTTTCCGAGCGATCTCTTGACCCAGCTTTTTCAGCTCACCCACGTATTCGCTCGGCACTTGTGCTGATTCATCCTCTGGTGGCGGAGTGTAACACACGGTGTACAGAGCAGTGGCTAATGGCAAGTGACGGGTGGGCCACAAGAGTTACGGGACGGTCGAAGCCGCGTCCCGACCCGACCACAGGAGGTGCGGTGTTGCTGGACGGAATGCGTTAAGTGGGTCAAGATCCGACATATACGAAGTATGAGGAGCTGGGCCGCCATGGAAAATACACCCGATCTCGAGCGGATTGTTCGCGAACTAAACGCGCAACACGGAGCGACAGACGGAGAGTCCTCCGCGACGCTTGTGCTCGACCGCTGGCTTGCCGTGCTCGTTGCGCGGGGCGGTAGCGATTTGTTGCTGGTTCCCGGCGCGCCGCCGTCGATTTTGCTCGAAGGGACGGTGCGGAATCTCGAATCCGGAATCCTCGATGGGCCTGACATCGAGGCCGCCATCGTGCCGGCACTCAGCGCGCATGCCCTCGAGCTCTATCGCGAAAAACAGATCGCCGACTCTTCATACCGCATCAAGGGCGTCGGGAGATTTCGCGTCAATCTCCATCGCGAGCGCGGCCGAGCCGCTGCGGCCGTCCGCGCGTTGCCGACGAAAGTTCCGGCGCTCAGCGAATTGCACCTCCCGCCATCGGTGGAATCGCTTTCGCGACTCACGCGCGGGCTGGTGCTGATCGGAGGTCCGGCCGGCTCGGGAAAGTCGACTACGCTGGCCGCGCTTATCAACGAAATCAATCGGCGCGATTCGCGCCACATCGTGACGATCGAAGATCCGATCGAATACGAACATGCTCATATTCGCAGCGTGATCGAGCAAGTGGAAATCGGCACGGACGCTCCGGATTTTCCCACAGCTTTGCGCGCGGCCTTGCGTCAAGCTCCCGACGTTCTGGTGGTCGGGGAAATGCGTGATCCGGAAACGATGCGAATCGCCGTCGCTGCAGCCGAAACGGGCCACCTGGTTCTCTCGACGCTGCACACGATCGATGTCGCCTCGACGGTAGCGAGGATCTGCGATTCGTTTCCGCCAGAGCGCCAGAATACGATTCGGCAGGAACTCGCAATGGCTCTGGCTGCGGTGCTCACTCAGATTCTGCTGCCGACGAAACCCGCGGGCCGCATGCCTGCGGCCGAGCTATTGATGATTGCTTATGGCGCGCGTCAGCACATTCGCCACAACACTTTGCAGCACTTAAATCAGGAAATTACGATCACGCGCAAGAAGGGGTCGTTCACGCTGGAGGAGTCACTGGCGAAACTTGTTGCGCAGGGGCACATCGAGCGCGAAGACGCGTTGGTGTGCGCGATCCATCCTGAGGATTTAGATATTTTATTGAAATCAGAGGCGAAAGCACACACGGCGTGAAAAGAGGGAAGCGGCTTATGGCGCCGCCACGGAGGCTCCGGGATGTTCCGCCCCTGGCTGGCCTCAGGAGCCCTCCAAGTCGTTCGTCGGAGCGTCACGCCCGCTCGCTTGCATGTTTTTTCAGAATGAGCGAGCGCGGCCGGTGTTGGCGAGGTCTGCCTGAAACTTCGGCCACGAACTCGTCGTCATCAATGGCCCGTGCGTTCCCGCGAGCGCCACGATCTTGCCTAGACGCGAGGCAGCGTAGATGGTTCCGTCCGGCCCGAGCGTGGGCGAGGACTCCGCCCCGCCGCTGAAAGCGGTGGTTGTTAGGATTTTCCCTTCCGGCGAGACCGCCATAAACGCCGTGCCATTCAAAACGTACACCGTCCCATCCACCGCCACCATCGGCGTCGCCACGATGGGCCCGCCGGTATCCACGGCCCATTTCTGCGTGCCGTCAAGATTCAAGGCGTAGACGCTGCCGTCGCCGCTGGCGAAATAAATTGTTCCATCTGCAGCGATCACGGGGCTGGCCCGGTTGGAGGAATGCGTCTTCGTCTTGAACTCCCATTTATAGGTTCCGTCCGGGGACAATGCCACCAGCCGCGAGCCTGTCGCACAGGCATAGATTGTGCCGTCGAGGCCCACGGCAATCCCCGAATCCAGCCAGAAATCGCCTTGCGGAATGCGTCCTTTGGTGATCATGTCTACCGACAACGGAGGATTCATCACCGGGTACTGCCATTCTGTCCGTCCCGTCGAGTCCACCGCGTCGATTCTTCCTACTCCCGGATAAACGAGGAGCCCATTCGGAAGAATACTGGCCGAACCATCGTTCTCAAAGCCAATGCCTGCGCTAAAATCGAACGCACTGCTGCTCAATCCAATCGCACGCATCGAACCGCGCCACGGCACATAGAGATGGTTCTGGTCGAGGGCCGCGCCCGTCCATGCATTTTGTTTGTCCGCGAAAGGACCGCCGCCCTGCGCCCATACCTGGGTGCCCGAGGGACTGATCGCGAAGATGCGTTCCTCCTGGTTCACAACGTAGATCGTCCCGTCCGCTCCGATGGCGGGCGCCGCCGTCATCGGCCCGGCTTCAAACTTCCATAGCAAATGGCCGGAGCCATCCAGGGCATAAACGAACCCATCGTGGCTCGCGGCATACACCGTTCCATCACTGCCCAACGCAAGAGCCGCGGTGATGACTCCTGGTGTCGCGAATTGCCATTTCTCCGCCAGAGCCTGCTTGCGAGCGTTTGGACTTGTCGAACACGACGATAGGGCGACGGCGACAATCAGGCCGATGACCAAGCCAATGGCCTCAGCCGCCCGAACGATTGCCGCTGAACCGTTTGCCCCGCCGGCCCGTGGCTTCTCCGTTTGTTTCATTGCCTCATTCCGGGTTTCTCGAACTTCGCGCTGGAATTTGAATATGACGGCAGGATAGACGGGAACGTCGCTGCCCGAGCGAGAAACAGCGTGCCGATGTTCCAATTGTGTATGGGCGGAGGGCAAACAGCGGTTCCGTCTTGCCGCCGCGATTTGCGCGCGGCTGGCGCGATACGCTAGAGTTGCCGTACATGGCGACGGAATATCCGGCCCTGACCAAATGTTTTCTTGATGCGATCGACAAGTTCGCGAATCCGCGCGCGCAGATGCATCGCACGGCGAAAGGATGGGAGGCGATTTCGTCGGCGGAGCTGTTGCGGCGGGTGGCGGGACTCTCGAAGGCGCTGCGCGAACTTGGCGTGAAATCGGGTGACCGCGTCGGCCTCTTCGCGCCGAACTGTCCGGAGTGGCACATCGCGGACTTCGCGATTCAGGGCCTGGGCGCAGTGAATGTTCCCGTTTACTTCAACGAGTCGCCCGACCGCCTGATCTACATCCTGAATGATTCCGGCGCGCGGATCGTCATTACCGTAGGCGATTCGCAAGCCCGCAAACTCGCCGAGTCTCGCGCGAAGCTCACGGATATGCAGCATGTGATTTCAGCCGCGCCACTCGACGATTTACATGGAGACGTGCTGCTTTACGAACGCTGGTTGCGAACACCGGCGATGCGGACGTGGCGGAATATCGTCGCCGAGCGGCGGAAGTAAACGCGAATCAGCTCGTCACGATCATCTACACGTCGGGGACCACCGGCGAGCCCAAAGGCGTGATGCTGGATCATTCAAACATGAGTTCGAATGTGATCGACGGGGCTGTTGGGCTTCGCATGGGCCCGCCCGAGATTGCCTTGTCGTTTCTTCCGCTTGCGCACGTCTACGAGCGCATCGCTGCGTACGGATATTTGTTCAACGGCGTCTCCGTCGCGTACGTGGGGAGAATGGAAGATGTGCCGCAGGCGCTGCTCGAAGTGCATCCGGATCGCGCCGCGGCAGTGCCGCGATTCTTCGAAAAGATTTACGCGAACATTTTGGAGAAGGGACACAGGGAATCTGCGTCGAAGCAAAAGGTGTTCGATTGGGCGTTGGGCGTCGCACAAAAAGCTGTGCCGTGGCGCGCATACGGAAAGACTGCGTCGACGACCTTGAAGCTGCGCTGGTCGATCGCGAACAAGCTCGTCTATTCGAAGATTCGCACGGGCCTCGGAAAGCAGAAGCAGCAGTTTAGTTCGGGAGGTGCTCCCCTCGCCACCGAACTGGCGGAATTCTTCTGGTCGGTGGGAGTGGAGGTCTACCAGGGATATGGATTGACGGAAACGTCGCCGGTGATTTCGGTGAACAGTCCCGTTGCCAACAAAGTGGGAACTGTCGGGAAGCCGCTTCCCAACGTGCAGGTAAAGATTGCGAACGACGGGGAGATTTTGGTCAAAGGGCCGTGCGTGATGCAGGGCTACTACAAGAAGCCGGAAGAGACCCGCGCGGTATTCACCGCGGATGGATGGCTTTGTACCGGCGATATTGGGCGGCTCGACGCCGACGGCTACCTGATCATCACCGATCGGAAGAAGGAACTCCTCAAGACGGCCGCGGGCAAATTTGTGGCGCCCGCGCCCATCGAGAACCTGCTGAAAACGTCGCCGTTCATTTCCAACGCAATCGTGGTGGGCGACAAACGGAAATTCGTGTCGGTGCTGATTGTGCCCAATTTCAGCGCGATCGAGACTGAGGCGCGCAAGAACGGCCGCGAGTTTTCTACGCCGGCGCAAATACTGTCGGACGTGTGGGTGCGGGATCTGATTGCGCACGAGGTTGAGCGCTTGACCGCCCCGCTCGCTCAATACGAGAAGCCGAAGCGGTTGGCGCTCCTCGAACAGGATTTCACGTTTGCCAACGGGCAGCTTACGTACACGCTGAAGCTCAAGCGACGCATCATCGAGCACACTTACGCCGATGTGATCGCGCGTCTGTACGCGGACGTAGAGGAACCGCGGCCGCAGCATCAGGCGTGAGAAGAAGCAAATGAAGCAAAGGACGCAGAGGAAAGAGCTTCGTCTAGCGCGCCGAAGGTGTTGTTTTCGTAGCGCCGGCGTCTCGCCGGCGTTTTTTCTTCTTGGCTTTGTGGGGGGAAACGCCAGCGAGACGGCTCGACTCGGTTCAGGACAGGCTGGCGCTACAACGCCTCGTACGAGCGGAGTAGAATGAAGTCGGAGACATTTTATGAGTGACCAACTTGTGATCGCGGGGCGCGCGTTTGGTTCGCGCTTGATTGTGGGAACAGGCAAGTATCGCAGCTTCCAGGAAATGGCGCGGGCGCACGAGGCGTCTGGCGCCGAGATGGTCACGGTCGCGGTGCGGCGCGTGAACCTCACCGATCGTACGAAGGAATCGCTGCTCGACTACATCGACCGCAAGAATTTCTTCATCCTTCCGAATACGGCCGGCTGCTACTCGGCCGACGAGGCGGTTCGCGCGGCGCGGCTGGGGCGCGAAGTGGGATTGTCGGAATGGGTGAAGCTGGAAGTGATTGGCGACGAGCAAACGCTGTTTCCGGATACGGAGCAGCTCATCGCGGCGACCAAGACGCTCGTCAAGGAAGGCTTCATTGTCCTGCCGTATACGAATGACGATTTGGTTGTCGCGCGCAAGCTGATCGATGCGGGCGCGTCGGCGGTGATGCCGCTGGGAGCGCCAATCGGGTCGGGCATGGGAATTCAGAACCTGACGAACCTGCGAATTCTGCGCGAGCGCATTACGGAAGTGCCGATGATCGTCGATGCGGGCGTCGGGACGGCGTCCGATGCCGCAATTGCAATGGAGCTCGGAGCGGACGGCGTCCTGATGAACACGGCAATCGCGGGCGCGCAGGATCCTGTGTTGATGGCCGAAGCGATGGGCCACGCGGTGGAGGCGGGGCGCAAGGCGTTTCTCGCAGGCCGCATCGAGAAAAAGCTGTACGCTACCGCGTCGAGTCCGCTGCAGGGTGTGGTGCGTTGATGGCTGGACGTGTTGAAAACCCTTGGAAACAGCGATCAAGACACATGAACACTGATAAGGCAAACCGCTAAGCCAAACCGCTAAGCCAAACCGCTAAGCCAAACCGCTAAGCCAAACCGCTAAGCCAAACCTTCAGTCTCTTGCAGTCCGGTTTTTCATCTGTGTTTATCTGTGTTCATCTGTGGTTCCACAGGGTTTTATCGGAAGAGAACGTGCCAGGATAGGTCGATGAGTGCGTGGACGAGCGCTCCCGGCAACAGCGAGCCCGTCTTCATCCACGCGCGACCATAAAAGAGTCCGGCGATCGTCGCCAGCAAGACGTACTTCCAGTTCGGCACCGGCGCATGCAGGATGTGCGAAAAGCCGAAGATCACAGACGCCACGATTAGGCCCGCCCACTGATTCTTGAACGTCCGCGACAGGCAGTTCTGCAGGATTCCGCGAAATAAGAACTCCTCAGGCCACGCGGTGAGGAACAAGATTCCGATTGCCGCAATGGGCAACGAACGGACTCGCGCGAGTGTGGGGTCGAACGTCAGGAAACCGATTGTGACGCCGAGAGGTATCGCAATCGCGGCCAGTACGACGAAATGAAATGCGAAATTCCAGCCGAAGCCGCGTTTCCATTCCACCGCGTATCCGATGCCATCGAGCCGCCGCAGAAGGACGTAAGCCGCGACGCCGGTCGAGAGCGCCATCAAAATTGAGAGCGTGTGCATCAGCGGCGGCGGGTAAGGGAAGATGCGGTACAGCAAGCGGTACGGCGGAGGGGGCCACACGGCTGCCCAGATGAAAATCGCGGCCGCGTAATCCTCCCAAGTCCCTGGCGCTTTGCCGGCGCTGGTGGCGAGAAGCAGCGACGGAATCACGGCGTACGCGGCACCTGCCAGCATCCATTTCCAGCTTCCGGTGACTCCGAATGAATAGAGGATCACCGCGAAGAGCGGAACAATCGGCGCGAGAGCGCGGCCGTGTCCGCCGAGCCAGTTGCGCGCTCGCGCAAGAACCGCCGGAGTCGCGAGCCCAAACTCGAACGCAAAGAGCGCGGCAGCGACGCCGAGCGCGACCCCGAAGCGGCGGCCTCCAAAGCCGAGCCGCCATACCCCGGCGACGGTCGCGGCCGCGACGATGACCGCCCAGATAGCGATCGCCGTAGGAAGATTCATTTGCCACGTTCTGGAGCTCGCGTTCGCCGTCACGGGATGATTCTAATCGTGAATCTCGTCGTCGAGAGCAAGCAATAATTCGCGATGGCTGCCTGCAGGGGAGTAGTACCATCAATCTCCATGGAACCGCGTCAAATCGCCGTTTTCTTTTACGGGCTGTTCATGGACGTTGATCTGTTGCGTGCCAAGGGTGTCCAGCCAACCAGTGTCCGGCCCGCTTGCGTTCCCGGGTTTGCCCTTCGCATAGGGCAACGAGCAACGCTGGTCCGGAACGCGGAGTCAACGGCCCACGGAATCATCATGGAGCTCTCTCACGGCGAGATTGAGAAACTCTACTCCGACCCCAGCGTGAGCGCGTATCGTCCGGAAGCTGTGCTGGCGCAACTCGCGGATGGTTCCTATCTCCCCGCGCTGTGCTTCAACCTCGTTGTGCCACCGGCCCCAGAAGCGGCCAATTCAGAGTATGCAGTGAGACTACGCGAGCTTGCCCGCAGGCTGAAGTTGCCACCTGGGTACGTAGAGAGCATCCGCTAATGTTCGCATTCGCTCAACCCTGATTAACGCCGGAGCTTCATACTTGAACTCCACACCTGCTGCAACCAAACAACGCATCGCCTACGTCGACTGGATGCGCGGGCTCGCGTGCCTGCTGATGTTTCAGACGCATTGCTACGATTCCTGGCTGGGCGGCTCGGCGCGTAAGTCGGCATTCATCGGGTGGTCGCAGCTCGGAGGCACGCTTCCGGCGCCGCTGTTCCTCTTCTTGGCGGGAGTTTCGTTCGCTCTGGTGACGGACCGCATGCGGGCAAAGGGAGTTTCAGCGAACGAAATCGCGCTCACCACGATCCGGCGCGGCGCGGAAATCTTCGGCTTTGGATTGCTGTTTCGCGTGCAGGAATTCGTACTCGGCCAGCCGTGGTCGCCTTGGACCGATTTGCTTCGCGTGGACGTCCTTAACGCCATCGGCGTTTCGATGATGCTGATGGGAGTTGCGAGCAGGCTGACGCGAACGCGCACCGCGAACACGATCCTGGCGGCGATCATTGCCACCGGTATTGCGATGGCCACGCCGCCGCTCTGGACCACTTGGCGACCGCGATGGCTTCCGTGGTTCCTCGAGTCCTACATCAACGGCGTGCACATCTACGATTCTCCGCGACCCTGGCTATTTCCGATTTTTCCGTGGGCTGCGTTCGCGTTCGCGGGATTGGCGGCTGGGTTTTTGCTGATGAGCGAATGGGCGGTTCAGAACCTCGCGAAAGCGACGACGCTCGCAGGCATCGCCGGACTCGGACTGTTCTACTTGTCGATGCGGCTCGATGCGCGGCCGCAGCTCTACGCGGTTTACGATTACTGGCACACGAGTCCGAACTTTTTCCTCGCGCGCGTGGGCGTGCTGCTGATGATCGTGTTCTTGAGCTACGCATGGTGCCGATGGGGTCCGGGGCAATGGGGCTTCAGCCCGTTGGTACAGCTCGGGCAAACGTCTCTGCTCGTCTACTGGGTGCACATCGAATTCGTGTACGGGCGTTTTTCGATTATGAAGAAGCAGTCGCAGACGATTCCCATGGCGACGCTGGGCCTTGCGATCATCTTCACCGCGATGGTGCTGCTATCGATTGCGCGGACGCGCTTCAAGGGAAGAGGCGCGGAGATTCTTGCCGCCCTGCGTCACAGGCTTGGGTTGCAACAGAAAGCTAAGGCTTCTTCGCCGGCTGGTCAGGCTGTGCGGCGGGTTTGGGCTGAATCTTGAAGATGTACTCACCGGGACGCGCGAGACCCATGTCTTCCCGCGCCACGCGCTCGATCGCGGCGGGATCGCTCTTCAACGACTTTACGTGGTCCTGGAGCTTTTGATTTTCTTCATTGAGATGATCGATTTCCTTCTGAATGTCGGCGGCCTGTTCCTGCGAGCGCCTCATCGCAACCACGCCGTGCGTGCCGAAAATATCCTGCAAAACCAGCAAGGTCAGCCCGGCGATGAGGAACCACGTCAAATTGCGGCGAAGGAAGCTGCGCATCTGCCCGACAAAAGTTACGCGCGTCGCGTCAATCTTCTCGAGCGAGTACTTCTCGATCGAAGGCTTCTCGACATCGATCTGCTTCCGGCGTGCTCTCCGGCGGCCTACTGAGTAATCCACGCGCGCGCCTCCTCGGCGATTTTCTGCGATTCGGCCGGTGTGGCCGCTTCGGTATAGATTCGGATCAGTGGCTCGGTTCCAGAGGCGCGCATCAAGACCCATGCACCATCGTCGAAAATCAGTTTGAGCCCGTCGGTGCGGTCGGTTGTGGCGATGTGGCGGCCGGCAAATGTCTTCACGTCACTCTGCAGCTTCTCCGGGACGCGCGCTTGCACATCCGGAGAAAGATCCAAGTTCACGCGGAAAGGCCAGTATTCGCGGCCCACGCGTTTGAAGAGATCGCGAAGTAGCGCACCGATTGTGGCTCCGCGAGCGGCAATCATTTCGGCGACGAGCAGGCACGCGAGGATGCCGTCCTTTTCGGGAAGATGGCCGCGGATCGTCAGGCCCGCGCTTTCTTCGCCGCCAATCGCGATCTTGTCCTCGCGCAGCAGCGGGCCCACATATTTGAATCCCACCGGCGTTTCGTACACTTTCACGCCATGCAGGCGCGCCACCGCATCGAGCAAATGCGTGGTTGCGACGCTGCGCGAAGCGCCCAACTTGTCGCCGCGTGTTTCGAGCAAATAGTCGAACAGCAAGCCGAGGATATGGTTCGGCGAGACGAACGAGCCGTCATGGTCCAGAATCCCGAACCGGTCAGCGTCGCCATCGGTGGCAAGTCCGGAGAGAGCCTTTTTCTCGAGCACGAGCTTCTTCAAGCGGCGCGAGATTTTCTTCCGAAGGGTCGGGGCCCGTGCCGTCGAAGAGGACGTCGCGGTTCGCGCGAATCATCTCGGCCGAGATTCCGTGAACGGCGAGAACGCGGTCGAGCCAGCCCGCGCCGCAACCGTGCACCGCGTCGCACACGAACGAACCTTTGGCTTTCTTGATCACGTCGAAGCGGACCATGCGGCCCAGCTGCTCGAAGTAAGGCTCGCGCGGATCGATGCGCTCAAAATCGTCTTCAATTTCATGGTGCGGGGGCTCATCTTTGATCGCGGCGGCGCGCTTTTCGATGTCGCGCGTGACTTCAGGCAGCGCGGGTCCGCCTTCAGGACCAGAGAATTTCAGGCCGTTGTATTCGGCGGGATTGTGGCTGGCGGTGATGTTGACGCCGCCGTCGAGCTTGCCGTGAATGATGGCGTGCGCGATCGTCGGAGTGGGCGTCGGCTCTTTGCAAAAGAGAATCCGGCACTTATGCGATTCCAGAACGGCCGCCGCCGCTAGTGCGAATTCCTGGGAGAAGAATCGCGTGTCGTAGCCAACGATCAGCACCGGCTTTTTGTTTTGCGCGAGGACGTGTCCGGCAATCGCAGCGGCAGCGCGCCGCACGCCCGAAAACGTGAAGTCGTCGGCCATGATGCCGCGCCAGCCCGAAGTTCCGAATTTGATCGCCGTAGCCGCCATAAAGACGATTGTATATTGGCGCGCAAGCCGCGCGAAGGGCAAGAATTGCATGGCGACGCGTCGCAAGAGTAAAGTCAGTGTCCCGATGGGACGCGTGCCTTAGATATTGAAAGAATCAAGAAAAACTCACCACAGAGGGCACTGAGAAAAACGTGAGCGCACAGAGAAACCATCCACCGCGGAGGCGCAGAGGGCGCAGAGAATTGACCGATAAGATTGTGGTGCTGGTGACGTGCGGGTCGGCGAAGGAGGCGCGGCGGATTGCCCGCGCGCTCGTCGAGAGGCGGCTCGCTGCTTGCGGGAATATTCTGGAGGCGCCGGTGCGGTCGATTTATCGGTGGAAGGGCAAGGTTGAGACGGCTAGGGAGTATTTGCTGCTCATCAAGACGTCGCGCGGACGATTGGCGGCGCTGCAGGACGAGGTCAAGCGCTTGCACAGCTACGACGTCCCCGAGATTATCGCGCTGCCGATTGCGAAAGGCTCGCCCGAATACCTTAAGTGGATCTCCGAATGCATCGTGGGCCGATAAAATCGTCGCTAGAGTTTAGTCACCCACTTGTTGTACATCATGGTCTGCGCTTCCCCAGGCTGGGCAGACCCCCGGAGAAGAACTGAGTGTCCCATTCGGGAATGTCGCCCAGCGGCGTTGCCGGAGCAGACAGAAGGCGGATCGACACATTCATTTGGATCTGAACTGGGCCGGTTCTACCTAGGGTCAGCTTATCAAAGTAAATCGGCTGGGCTTCCCGGCTTTCCATCTCATCCCGTAGGTGTCCAGCAAGAATGGCGACGGCGGCCTTGCCATTCTTAACCGCGTAAACGCCGAAGGCGCCTCGCTCGGCCCAGACGAGATCACCGCTGGTCTCTAAATCCTCAGGGAATGTCGCAAAATACTGCGGCCTCCCGTGCGGCCGTACCCTCACGTTCATCGAGACTTCGATGCTCCGGTCACCCGGGTAAGGGATCGACCCTGTGCCGAAAGCCCCGTTCCCTCGATCGTTTCGCCGCCAGTTGCTTGCGACATCAGCCGTGGCCTTCAGACAGAGGTCGGCATGTCGCATGATGGTCACGAAGACGGTCATGGGACGTCAGGGTTCGATGGAGGCGGTGAAGCCGTCGGATTTTAGGCGCTGATTAAACGCGGCGGTTTCGGCGCCGATGATGGCCTTCACTTTCTCGCGGGCCTGGTCGATTTTGTCGGCTAGCTCCTTGTTCACGGCGACTTGCTGGTCGGTGGGCGGCAGGTCGGCACCATCGCCGCTCAGCTCGCCTTCGAGGTTGGCCAACTTGCCGTAGAGCATCATCGGATGGCGGAAGCTGTCTTCGATTTGGCCGGTGAGATGGACGTCGAAGAGCAGCCCTTCGGCCTCGACCACCTTGGCTTCGAAGTCCTTCGCTGCCTGAGCGGCATCCGCGGCCTTCGGTCCCGCGAGCGTGTGAGACAAATCCTCCACCTGGCGCCGCGTGCGTTCGAGGTGATTGATCATGTCGGCGAGATCGTTGAGTTCGCCTCGAACTTGCATCAGGAATTTCACCTGCGCCTGCAGGTCGGCTTCGCTGCCGAGCGAGCCGGGATCGTGGAGAAGGTCGAGCGGCTGCGTGAACGACTTCTCGCCGACGGTGAGTTTCACTGTGTAGTGCCCCGGCGCCACGCGCAAACCGGCTCCCGATTCGCCCACACCCCAAATGACGAGCGGGCGCCAGTCCTGTTTCTTGCCCTCTGGATTGGTGCGCCCAAAGCGTGATCGCGCCCCCAGTTCCACCCACGGCGCATCCGGAGGCGGCGTCAGCAAATGGACTGCGGTTGCGTCATCGTAGGCGAGATTCCACCAAATTCGATTCAGGCCGGCCTCGCCCTTGCCGGTAAGCGTGCGAATGGCGTTGTTCGATCCATCCGAAATGGTGACGGTGTATTTCTCGGCGGGCTTTTGGAGGTAGAAGTTAATGTCGGCGCCGTAGGGCGGGTTTTCTCCCTGAACGTGCTCTTCCTCGCTGGAGCGATTGGTCTGGATGTTACGCAGACGATACGTCGGCCGCGTCGGGAAGAGGTATGCGTCGGCGGACTGCGCCTTGTCCCATTCGCGGAGTGGCGTGATGTCGTCGAGATCGTAGATCCCGCGGCCGTGCGTTCCCACAAGCAAATCGTGGAAGCGCGGTTCGATCTCAATCCAGTACACCGGCGCGGGTGGCAGGTTATTGCGCAGACGCATCCAGTGGTCGCCGTCGTCCCAGGAGACGTACAGCGCGTTGTTCGTGCCCAGGTAGAGCATGCCCTTGCGCACAGGGTCTTCCATGATGCATTTGGCGCTCGAGTTCACGGACTTGGGCACCGAGCCGCTGATTAGTTTCCAGCTCGCGCCAAAATCGGAAGTTTTGTAGGCGTACGTGGCGTAGTCGCCCACTTGCTCGAGGTCCACGGCGATGTACGCGGTGCCAGCGTCGAAATGCGACGGCTGCACGTTCATCACCGTGCCCCACGGCGGCAGACCGGAAATATGTTTCGTGACGTTGGTCCAGTTCGCGCCGCCGTCCTTTGTGATGTTCACCTGGCCGTCGTTGCTGCCGGTCCAGATCACGCCTTGCTGCTTCGGCGATTCCGCGAGCGCGTAGAGAACGGAGCCATCGAACGTCATCAAGTTATCGGAGTTGACGCCGCCTGAGTTTTGCTGATGGCTTTTTTCGTTGGTGGTCAGGTCGGGGCTGATGACGCTCCACGTTTGGCCGCCGTTGGTGGTCATGTGGACCACCTGGCTCCCGACGTAGACCTTGTTGTGGTCAAAGGGCGAGATCGCGATGGGAAACGTCCAGTGCCAGCGATATTTCATGTCGGCGGGCGTCCAGCCGTAACCCGCGTCGGGCCAGACTTCCACGTTACGCGACTGTCCCGTTTTCAGGTTCGTGCGATCGAGGCCCCCGTTGTAGCAGCCGGACCAAACGATGTCCGGGTCCTCCGGGTCGGGAACGCCGAAGCCGCTTTCGCAACCGCCATAAGCTTTCCAGTCGCCTGCGCCGATTTGTCCGCCGAAGAAACCCAATTCGAGATTGTTGCTGGGGCCGTAGTAGGAAGAGCCGTCCTGCCGGTTGGCGAAGACGTTGTAGGGAATCCGCGTGTCGGTGTAGACGTGGTACACCTGCGCGATGGGCAGCGTGATGTGCTCGTAGGTCTTACCGCGATTCAGACTCACGTTGGCGCCCGCGTCGTTGGCGTCCAGAATCCGGTCCGGGTTGAGCGGGTCAATCCACACGTCGTGATTGTCGCCGCCGGCCGGCACGATATCGTCCGCCAGGGTTGCGCCGCCATCGCGCGAGACGCTCCACGAAACGGAAGGGAAGTAGAGCAGGTCGGGATTGTCCGGCGAGACGCCCATGCGCGTGTAGTATGGCGAGCGCTCGCTCGGCAGGTGCGATTCGTTGACCAATATCCAGGTCGCGCCACCGTCCTTCGAGCGATAGAGGCTTGGCGTCGTGTCCTGCACCAACGCGTAGACGCGGCTGGAATCGGAGGGCGCCACGGCTACTGCCACTTTGCCCAGCGGATGATCCGCATCCGGCAATCCGTGCCCGCTCAACTTTTTCCACGTCGCGCCGCCATCGTGCGTCACGTAGACGCCGCTGCTTTTTCCGCCGCTATTCAGGTTCCAGGTCTTGATGTCCAACTGCCACATGCCTGCGAACAGAGTCTGGGGATCGTGGGCATCCTGCGCGAGGTCGGAGCATCCGGTGTTTTCATCCACGAAGAGGACTTGCTGCCAGGACTTGCCGCCATCGGTTGTGCGGAAGACGCCGCGCTCGTGTTGGGGACGGTACGCCTGGCCGACGGCACACACGTAGGCCACGTCGCCATTGCGAGGGTCGGCAACGATGCGCGCGATGTGCCCGGTTTCCTCCAGACCCACATGCTTCCACGTTTTTCCCGCGTCCGTGGACTTATACACACCGTCGCCCAGCGGGTAAAACGGCCGGATGAGCCAGGGTTCGCCAGTGCCGGCCCAAACTAGGTTGTGCTGCGCGGGTGAAATGGCCAGCGCGCCCACCGCCGCGACATCCTGGTCGTCGAAAACCGGATGCCACGTGACGCCGCCGTCCTCCGTCTTGAAAATGCCGCCAGCCGCGGCGCCGACGTAAATCACCAGCGGATTGCCCGGCTCGCCCACAATCGAGGCGGCGCGGTTTCCGATCGGGCCGAGCGGCCGGAAGTGCAACTGTCGAAGCGGATTCTGGGGTGTTGGTCGGATTGCGCAAACGCCGGAAGAGAAAGCGCCAGAATTGAGAATGCGTACAAACTTAGCAACGCTCCGCGACGTTTCAGGAACACGTTCGTCCTCCGAGTCAAGTTTTGCGCGATGAGGAGATACTTCGACAAACCGCACGCCCCACGAGTGCGCTTCATATCATGTTCAAACGCAAAGAGGAACGGCAAATTGCGCGCCTAGGAGAGCTGCCGCTTTCGCCGAGTGTAGGTGACCAAACTCCGCACCACGTAAGTCAGCACCGCAAAGCCCATAATCACCCACATGATGACGACCTTCAGAGTGATCGCAAACGCCGCGACGCCGACGAAAAACCCCCACCCGAATATCTCCCCCCGAACGGCTTGGCCCCACCGCGGCTTGAGCCCGCTCGCTGCCACGCGAGGCGAAAAAGCGGGCCGGAGCCGCGGCACGCTCCGGCAGAACTCGCGGTAGGATTCTCCCTGCTCGCGCTGAAGGTTCGCTTCCTCGAGTCCGATCAGCAGCAGGAAATAGATCGTCAGGCCACCGGCTATCACAATGAACCCCGTCCGGCTGGCGAGAAGTCCGAACCCCAGCGCTATCAGGATGCCGCCGAGATACAACGGATTGCGGAGATAGCGGTAGGGCCCATCGGCGACAATGGCCTCGGAGTGGAGGTTTAGATCGTGCACGACGTCCGACTGCAAATAAGCTGCCGCCCACGTGCGAACCATCGCCGCGCAAAGCACCAGCAGCGCCGAAACACCGAACGCCGCATACATGATGATGGCTCCCTTCGGCGAGTCGTAACCGAGGGTTCGGTCGATCGCATATTCGGCGATGTTGAGGCGGTCGAAGCGATAAAGCGAGAATCCAATCCAAAAAAAGGCGCCGATGATCCAAAAGCGGTGCCGAAATTCAAAATCCGTCGCCACCAGTGGTCGGATCATTTGTTTCCTGTGCGCAAGTGTCAGACCTTGGCGAGAGCTTGTTCCAGATCGGCGATCAAGTCTTCCACGTCTTCAATGCCAACCGAGATTCGCACCATGCCATCCAGGATTCCGATTTGCCTGCGAACGTCCGGCGGGACGGATGCATGAGTCATCGAAGCGGGATGCGAAATCAAAGTTTCGACTCCGCCGAGGCTTTCGGCCAGCGAGCAGAGGTGGACATGGTTCAAAAGGTTACGCGCTGCTTCGAGCGAGCCGAGATCGAACGTAATCATCGCGCCGAAGCCGCGTTGTTGGCGTTTCGCAAGTGCGTGTTGCGGATGGGACGCCAAGCCCGGATAGATCACGCGCTTCACCTTCCTGTGGGATTCGAGGAACTCGGCGATCGCTTGGCCGTTCGAATTGTGTCTTTCCATCCGCACCGCCAGCGTCTTCAGCCCGCGCGACGTAAGGAAGCAATCCATCGGCGCAAGCCCCGCGCCAGCCGAGCGCTGGATGAAATAAATCTTCTCGGCGTCTTCGGAGCGTGTCAGAACTACAGCACCTCCCGTGCAATCGCTGTGGCCATTCAGGTACTTCGTCATCGAGTGGACGACGATGTCCGCGCCGAATTCGATCGGCCGCTGGAGATAAGGACTTAGGAACGTATTGTCGACCACGAGAGTCAGCTTGCGGTCGTGAGCGAGCCGGCTCATGGCCGCGAGGTCTGTTACGATCATCGTAGGATTCGTCGGGCGTTTCAACATAGAGCATTTTCGTGTTCGGCTTGATGGCTTGCTGGACTTTCTCGAGGCATCCGGTGTCTACGTAACTGAACTCGAGTCCGAAATCGGCCAGCAGCTTCGTGGTGAGACGAAAGACTCCTCCGTAGACGGCTTGCGAAAGAATTGTGTGGTCGCCCGGACGCAGCAGATCGAAAAACAGAATCGATTGCCGCCATTCCGGAAGTGAACACATAGGCCGACTGGCCGCCTTCGAGTTTCGCCACGGTGCGCTCGAGCGCTTTCCGGTTGGGGTGGTTCGTTCGTGCATAGTCGTAGCCTTTGCTCTTGTCCATCGCCTCAAGGACGTAGGTGGACGTCTGATAGATGGGCAGAACCACGGCGCCAGTGGCGGGATCCGGCTCCTGTCCTACGTGAATTGCGTCGGTGGAAAACCCCATCACTGCCTCCTGAATTTGTCGCGGGCACACTGGAACTGCGAAATCGATCGAAATCGTTTGAGATACGCCGGGCAACCGCAGCTCCATCATAACTCGCATCGTGGAAACGCGCCTTCGGTCAACCGGGCATTGTGCTGAAAGTCCGCGTTGAACTTAGCGGAGATGATGCCGGCAGTCAAATTGAGCACCCACAGAGACGGTGTGCGAATGCGGAAGTGCTTGAGGCGCCAGCCCCTTTGGGAGTAAAACGGTTGTTATGAAGTGCAGGGCACATCCGTCGTTGTTCGGGTTCCCAAGCAGGCTTGGTTTTGGCCTAGCGGTCGCTTGTTTGCTGGCGGGCATGGCCTTCGCTCAGTTGGATTCCGGCCAGTCCGGCTCTCAGGACGGCGCGGACAAGTCGTCGAGTTCGGACAAGAAGGACAAGAACGATACGCCGAAGACTCGGCTGAAAATCGAAATCACCGATCCGAACGACAAGCCCGTTGGAAACGCCAGCGTTTACATCCGCTTCAATCAGCCCGGCGGCGTATTTCACAAAGACAAGCTCGCCGAACTGAACTTGAAGACAAACGAGGATGGGTCCGCGAAGGTACCGGGAGTCCCTCAAGGCAAGATTCTAATTCAGGTGATTGCGAAAGGCTGGCGCACATACGGTAAGTGGTACGACATCAATAAAGACGAAGATACGATTGAAATCAAGCTCGAGAATCCGCCGCATTGGTACTGATCTCCGCCCGCAACGGCCTCACGCGCGAAAATAAATCGCACACTCCGAAAATATCCTGAAAAAAAATCAGCGATTTTCAGTTGCACCGTCCTTGTGCAATCTGGAGTAAATCCTGTATTCGTGAGCACTTTTGAATCTTGCGGCGGCCTTTTCCACACGGTTTTCAACAGAACTGTTGAAATCTGTCACAGAACATTAATATTTGTTTCCAGTCCGAGCTCGACTTGGCTCGCGAATTGCTCCAATTGAATCGAATCGATGAGTCATTCGTAATCGTCGTCACCGAATTCCTCTTCACTCCTGCGCGCGTGGTATCATCGCCCTCTGCTGCATAAGTCCTGTGCGATGAAAGAACTCATTCTGAACGCGGACGATTTTGGTCTGACGCCCGGTATCGACGAAGGAATCATCCGAGCGCACCGGGATGGAACACTCACCAGCACCACTCTCATGGCGAACGCCGAAGCATTCGGCGATGCGGTCGCGCTGGCTCGCGCGAACCCGACGCTCGGCGTCGGGTGCCACCTCGTACTTGTGGGCGGGAGAGCGGTGGCTCCGCTCGACGAAGTGACAACTTTAGTGGACGAAAGTGGAAATTTCCCGCCGAGTTTGACCAAATTCGTGGCGCGAGTGAGTGCCGGATTGATACGGCCGCAGGAAATTGAACGAGAGCTTCGCGCTCAAATTGAAAAAGTCCGCGCGTCGGGCATCGAGCCGTCACACCTCGACACCCACAAGCACACGCATGCGCATCCTTTTGTTATGGAGGCGCTCGCTCGGGTGGCGCGCGAAACCGGAATCCTGCGCGTTCGGAACCCCTTCGAAACGCTGCGAGATGCCTGGACCACGACGAGGATCGCGGGCGTTGGCGCCTCAACACAGTTGATGGCGGCAGCGGCTGCCCGGATTGCCGAGCCAAGATTCCAGACAATTTCCCGTGAATACAATCTACGATCGCCTGACAATTTTCTAGGTGTGGCAATGACCGGCCAAATCACCCGGACGGTCTTGCGTCGTATGATTGGCCTACTTCCGGATGGACGAACCGAGATCATGTTCCACCCCGGCATTTGCGACGCCGCATTGGCCAACACCGGCTCCCGGCTGCAAGCTCAGCGAGAGACCGAGCTCGACACCTTGCTCGACCCGGAACTGAAACACATCTTGGCTAAACAAGGCATTCGGCTTATCAGCTATCGCGAGTTAAACTAAACACATGCGGGACCAATTGCCAGTGCCGCCCATGTACTCCGTGGTGGTGCCATTCCACGACGAGCAGGACAACGTCCGCGAGTTGCACCAGCGGCTCAGCCAGATCATGACCGGGCACTACGACCCGGTTGAATTCATCTACGTGGACGACCAGAGCACCGACGCAACTCCCGTACTGCTCGCAGAAATCGCCGCGGAAGATTCCCGTGTGAAGGTTCTTCGCCTTCGCCGCAACTATGGGCAGACCACCGCCCTGGCCGCCGGCTTCGACTACGCCTCGGGCGAAACCATCATCTCGATGGACGGAGATTTGCAGCACGATCCCGCCGACATCCCGGTGTTGCTCGAAACGTACGCCACAGGGAACTACGACATCGTTAGCGGATGGCGGCAGAAGCGCGTCGATAATTTCTTCCTTCGGCGCGTGCCTTCACGCGTCGCCAACTGGATGATGGCGAAGCTCTCGGGTGTCGATATTCACGATTTTGGGACGACGTTCAAGGTCTATCGGCGCGAAACCATCAAGGATGTTCGTCTGTACGGCGAGATGCACCGCTTCATTCCGGCGCTGGCCGCCTGGAATGGCGCCCGGGTGGTCGAGGTGCCGATTCGAAACATCGTTCGGCCGGGCGGCAAGTCGCACTACGGCATTTCGCGGACGGCGCGCGTCCTCTTCGATATCATTACGATTCGTTTCCTGATGCGCTATATGACCCGGCCCCTGCACTTCTTCGGGCCACCGGGCCTGATCGGCATCTTTGCGGGAGCTGCGATTCTTGTAGGACTATTTTTCGAGAAAATTTTCCGGCACGCGGCCATTTTCGTGGAGCATGGCCCTTTGCTGATTCTGGGGATGATGCTTTGTCTGTTTGGAGTACAATTGCTCGCTGTGGGGCTCGTCGGCGAGTTGCTGACGCGCACTCATTTCGAATCGGGTGCTGACCCTGTCTACCGCATCGAACGCGTCATCGGCTCCTTGCCCACCGTCGAGATCCCGGGGGCTTCGGCGGAAAGGCCGATCGCTGCGAGGAAAGCGGTTCGGTAGTCTGGGCACGACCTTGGTAAGCAGTTGGGATATGGAGTCCGCCAGCCCGATGAGACACTTGGGAATCTCCAGTCCGAATCACCTCAATCTGACACCGACACGAGAGGGATAGCATGCGAAAAGCAATCATCGGAAGCTTTGCAGTTCTCGCGATAGCTGTGCTTGCTTGGGCCTCCAGTGACCCCTGGAAGGACAAGCCATTTCAGCAATGGGATGATAAGGACGTCCAGAAAGTACTGTCGAACTCGCCCTGGTCGAAAATCGTCCAGGTCGAAACTGGGTCCGACGAAGGTACTGCTACACCAACAGGCCTTCCTCAAGGATCGTCTGCGGGCGCCGGTGCCGCAGGTGCAGGAAGTGGTGGAGGTCGCGGCGGTATGGGCGGAGGTGGCGGTTCGTCGCCATCCGGAGGCGGCGGAATGGCTGGCCAGATGGCCGGCGGTGGGGCCATGGCCACATTTGCAGTCCGATGGTCTTCTTCAAGGACAGTGCGCGAAGCGCTGCTCCGAAGCGCCGTTCTGGCGGGCAGCTTGAAAGAGGATGAGGGTGAAAAACAGTTGGCCCAGCCGACGGAAGACTATCAAGTGATTTTGTCAGGTACGCAAATGTCGGCGTTCCAGTCCGCCGAAGAAGCTGGCGTAAAGGCGAGGACGCTGCTCATCACGAAAAAAGCCAAACAGAGGATCGAGCCCTCGAAGGTCGAGTTTCAGCGCAACACGGATGGCAAGACGATTCGCGGCATCATAATCTCGTTCCCCAGGCGCACAGCGACCGGTGAAGCCACCATCGGTGCGGACGAGAAGGGCGCCGACTTTTCTTGTTCGCCGGGAAAAGTGGTAATCAAGACGAGCTTTGACTTCTCCAAGATGTATGATTCCCAGGGACGTGACCTGTAGTTCGAACTCTTGTTTCGTGAGTCGGTGAGCCAAATCTTTTCATCTGGAGCGTGCGCATGACGAAGTGTAGCCGCCTTTTAATCGCAGCCGTTCTGGTCGTATTCGCCGTGCCCTTGGCCTCGGCGCAGATGGGAATGCGAGGACCCACCCAGTTGCGCGGTGTCTGGAACCCGGTAGTTGGCTCGGGTGCCGCTTATGAGATGCAGACGCAGAACGGTATGAAGTCTGGAATGGAATTCGACATTGTTGGCAAGGATTCCGTCGGAGGCAAAGACGCGGCGTGGATGGAAATGACCATGAGCAACCCTCGCATGGGCGGCGACATGGTGATGAAGTATCTGGTGACGTTCGACGGGTCCCAGATGCAGATGTCCAAGATGATTATGCAAATGCGCGGGGGCCCAGCCATGGAATTGCCCGACAGCATGACCCAGGCCCGCAAGCCCACGCAGTTCACGGACCTCCGCAACAACACGGACGATCTGGGCAGTGAGTCCGTCACAACTCCTGCCGGCACTTTTTCCTGCGAGCACTACCGCATGAAAGACGGTTCCGGCGAAGCTTGGGTATCCGACAAAGTCACTCCCTTCGGCCTTGTAAAGTACCAGGGAAAAACGGACTCGATGGTCCTGACGAAGCTGGTCACCGACGCCAAGGACAAGATTGTCGGCACACCCGTCCCGTTCGACCCAATGAAGATGATGCAGCAGATGCCGCAACAGCAGCCCCAACAGTAACCCGCGGAATCGAGCGCCTGCGCTCGCCCGCTTTGCGTGTGATCGGAACTAGGATCCCATGCTTCCCGGCAAGGTTCCGGGACACCCTCCCGTGCATCGAATACGCGGGCGTGTTTTCGCCCGAATCTCCCGCTCAAGGCCATTTCCCCATGGTTCTCGCGCCCGACAAGTTCCACAAAGCGCGCATTACCCACCGCCGCGATATCGCGCCCGATTTATGGATCATTCGGATCGATCCCGGTGGCGAGTTCAAGTTCGTTGCGGGACAGTTTGCGACGCTGGGCGTGCCTGTGCTGGGCACCCACATTGAGCGCCCATATAGCATCGTGTCGACCCCATACGAACGCGAAATGGAATTCTTCCTCGAGCTCGTCCCGCAGGGAGAACTTACGCAGGTGCTTCACGACGCGCAGGTTGGTGCGGAACTTTCGCTGCGCAAGATCGCCAAGGGCCGATTCACGCTTGATCTCGCGAGCGGTCACAGAAACCATCTGCTGGTTTGCACCGTCACCGGCGTCGCGCCGTACGTCTCGTACGTGCGCACGCTGTACGCGGACTGGAAGCAAAATCGTTTCCCCGCGGATATCCATCTGTGCCTGATTCAGGGTGCGAGCCGTTCATGGGAACTTGGCTATCGCGAGGAACTCGAAACAATCGCCGCTGAAGTGCCTTGGCTGAATTACGTCCCGACGGTCAGCCGTTTCTGGGAAGACGCCTCGTGGGCCGGAGAAAGAGGCCGCGTGGACGACCTCATCCGCAAGTACACCCACCTCTGGCATCTCACGGACGCGGACACAACCGCTTACCTTTGCGGCCATCCGGTCATGGCGGAACGCGGAACGGGAATTCTTGCGCGGGCGGGATTCGCGAAGACATCGATCAAGCAGGAAGTCTACTGGGTGCCGAAAGCATCCTGAATCGGCGGGCGCCTACAAGGGGCTTTGTGGCGCCCGCCTCTTCAGGGTACTCCGTTGCCACTAGAGTGGGTTAGATGTGGCAGCGGCGAGCTGTTCGATGGTGCTCGAGATCGCTCGAATCGGAGTCGAGACGTGCACCGTTTCGCCGGCGTCGTCCACGTCCACCACAATCGATCCGCCCGACTTCGACACCAGCACGTGCTCGTCCGGTTCCTTCACCTCCACGAACACGACGTTCTCAGAATCACGCAAGCCATCCAGCGCCGCGCGAATCGCGGGCATGTACGGCTGAATCTCTCGTGCGGCATGCGCCAGGTCGCGCCTCGGAGCGAAGTGCAACGCGATGGGCGCCAGCAGAGCTGGAGCCATCACGTTGATGTGATGGCCCTGCGGCTGCTTCTCGATCACTCTCACTTGCACCATACCTTCGCTGCAGAGAACGCCCACTCCCGCCAGTCCCGCGCCAGCCACTCCCAGTACGATCTTTCCGAGCAGTATCATGTGTCACCTCAACATGTGTCGCCAGCGACGTTCTCAACTAATCCTGCGTGTTGCGTGAATCCACCCAAACGCGTACTTTCTGGCTTGCGTCCTGCACCGTAACCAGCAGGATGTCCCCCGCATCGCTCAGCGCGCGCAGCGCGGCGGCTATATCCAGTTCGTCGTCCTTTGCGGTTGCAAACAGCGCGTCGACGATTTTCAGCGGCACCGTGACGTCTACTTTCTGCTCTTTGTTTTCCTTGTCGACCACGTGGACCACGATATTGCCGTTCGACTTTGCCACTCGGACGTCCGTGTCTTTTTCCTTCACTGTGACAAATTCGTTGTCAGCCGCGTTCCGGACCGCGTCGAGCAGCGCCCGCACGTCTATGCCATTCATTTCGGCGTGGTGAAACGAGACTTTGCCGTCGTGCAGATCGTGATTGTTGATTGCTGGCAGGATCTTTTCGGCCATCGAGAGCGGCACATTGACGTTCACGCTCTCGCCTTTCGAGGGATCTTCCACTTTCACGTGCAGGTATTTTTCCGCGGCAGGAGCCGCCATCGCAGGGGCCGCGGCCGCCATCGCGCTCGCCGCCAGCAAACACAGAACCGTTCCCACTTGAGCTCGCTTTCGCATCGTTGTCATCGGAGGAAGCTCCTGGGCTTCCTGCCAGCTAATACGGAGTACCCCCACGAAATGTTCCCTGGATTTTGAAAAGGAAGCAGGAAGATGCAACGGCTAGCGGGGCGAATCTGGTGTGCTGCTCTGCAGCTTGGCGATGAGAGCTCGAACAGCCGGGCCTGCTGGGTCTGTGGGCAGGTCGTTCAGGAAGGATTCGAGAACCTTGACGGCGTCATCGCGGCGCCCCAATTGGGCCAGGGCCTGCCCTTCGATCAATTCGGCTTTGTTGGCGGCGCCCTTTCCTAGTTCGACGGCTTCCTGCGCTTCCTTCCGCGCCTTTTCATATTCACCCACGCGAAGATAGGCGTCGGCAAGCACCCAGCGACCCAGCCATTGGCTCCTGTCGAGCGTAGCGGCTTTCTCAAGGGGTGGTATCGCCCCCTGGTAATTCTTTTGTTGGTCGCGCAATTGCCCCAGCGCAACAAGCGCTTGCACATCATCGGCGTCAATCGAAACCGCTTTCTCGAGGTACGTTTGCGCGCGCGGAAGGTCCTTGCCTTTCTGATAGGCTGCCCCTAGCAAATAGCAAACATCGGCGCTTTGCGGCGCCTCCTTATAAGCTGCCATGAACTCAGTTTGCGCATCCTCGAATTTCCCCGCCTGCATTGCTTCGAGCCCTTTTTTCGCATGTTCCTGCGCTTTGGGAGGAAGCGGGGCTGCGGGTGTTGATGCAGCGTCGGCGCCGGCCATCAAGTGCAGCGTCACGTCAACGTGAACCCGCCCGGAAGCGGCGTTGTATTCGAAGTCCCGGCTCTCGGTTTCGTAGCCTTTGGAAGTGACGCTCACCGTGTACGGGCCATATCCCGGCATGCCGGCGAGCACGGCAGTCGCATCAACGGTCGTCATAATCGTCCCCAGCGGCAGGGTCGAACCCTTCTGATACAGCGTGACAAACGCCATTTGTCGCAGCGGTTTGTGGTCGGGCCCGAAGACGTTCACCGTGATGTTCGAATCCGACAGCAGGTCTTGAGGCGAACCAACGTGCTGCGGAGCCTGCGCGGCCGCGCGTGACGGCCGTCATTACGAGCAAAATAAGAGCCGCGGAAGCCTTCAGTGCTTCGCCGGACATGATGACCTCCGAATAAAACTGGGTCCATTTTACAACCGGCGAATCGGCTTACGTAATTCTTCTTCTCCGCATAGCACATCTGCGTCTGGCAATTGAATCGAGTCGCCAGACAAGCGTATGCTTTCGCGAACTTGGCGTCGGGGGTGAAGAAGCCATGGGATTTCAACTGCACGCGCGCCGGATGGACCGCGTCGTCGTGGTGGACGCGGTGGGGAGGCTTACGTTCACCGACGGGCGCACCAAGCTTCGTGACCTGACGCACGTTTCCATTGGCGATGGCGCGAAGAAATTTATACTTAATTTCGGGCAGGTGGAGTTCATCGACAGCTTCGGTATCGGCGAATTGGCGCGGTGCTATTCGATCGTCCGGCAGGCGGGGGGAGATGTGAAGCTGGCCAGTGTGAGCCAGAGATTGTTCGCCATCCTCGCGCTCTCCCGGCTGAACACGATTTTCGACATCCACCCGTCGGAAGACGCCGCGCTTCAGTCTTTCGCGCAACAGGTCTGATGCGTCGAATACTCTAGAAGTGGAAGGCGCGCATGACCAAGCCCGCCAGCGCTCCGCCGATCAACGGACCCACCACGGGGATCCCGGCGTAGCCCCAATCCGAACCACCCTTTCCGGCGATCGGCAGTATGCTGTGCGCGGCGCGCGGACCCAGGTCGCGAGCGGGATTAATCGCGTAGCCGGTGGTGCCGCCAAGGGAAAGACCGATTCCCCACACAAGGCTCGCCACGAGATAAGGTCCCAGCCCGGAAGCCAGTCCCGCTCCCACAACGGCCTTCGAGAGAATAGCCCCAACCACGAAAACGAGCACGAACGTGGCGATGATTTCGCTGACGAGGTTGGCCGCGGCATTTCGGATCGCAGGTCCGGTGCAGAAGCAGGCGAGTTTCAAGCCCGCGTCCGGCGTCTCAATCCAATGCGGGAGATAGTGGATCCAAACCAGGACAGCGCCGACGAACGCGCCGAGCATCTGCGCAACGAGATATGGCCCGAACTTGGAGAAGTCACCTGTGCTGACCGCGAAGCCCATCGTGACGGCCGGATTCAGGTGAGCGTCTTTGCTCCCGCAGGCGGTGGCTGCGAAGACGCCACACATCACCGCAAAAGCCCATCCAGCAGTAATCACGATCCAACCTGAATTTTCCGCCTTCGATTTTTTCAGCAGCACGCCCGCCACCACGCCGTCGCCCAAAAGCACCAGCACGAGCGTCCCCATGAATTCGCCGAGCATTGGTGAAGTCACGCTGCGGTTCTCCTATGGCGTCTGATTGCAGCCATCCCCGGCGGTGGCGGTGAAATCGAGGGTGAATCTACCATTGCTCGTCGCGTCATAAAAGGGCAGAAGCACAATCCGCACGTCGATTTGCGGAGTCCTTGCCATTTTGTAAATCAAAGAGTAAGTTCCGCCTGCGCTCTGTTCATAATTTCCCAGGGGGTACGTTTCATGCGACGTGTGATGATGCTGACGGCGATCGGCCTTTGTCTCTTTGCACTGCCGGTGTCCCGGCAAAAGGCTTCGGCCGACGACATTGGCGACCGCGCCCACAAACTGCACTTTTCCTCGATTGTGCTCGATACGCACGACGACACCACGCAGCGCTTTTTTTCGAAGAACTACGATCTCGGCAAACGCAATCCCGACGGCCACGTGGACATTCCGCGCATGCGCGAAGGCGGCATGAACGCCATCTTCTTTTCTATCTGGATCGACGGCCGCATCATGGGCCCGCCCGCCGTCCAGGAGGCGTTGGACCAGATCGACGCCGTCCACCAAAACGTCGAGCGATATTCAAGCGATCTCGTCTTCTGCCGCACCGCGTCCGAAATCCGCCGCGCCCACGATCAGGGAAAGATTGCCGTCCTCATGGGTGTGGAAGGCGGCCACATGATCGGCAACGATATCCGCGTCCTCCGCGTGTTCGGCGATCTCGGCGTGCGTTACATGACCCTCTCACACTTCTACAACGACGAGTGGGCCGATTCGTCCACCGACAAGCCCGCCCACAACGGGCTCACGGATTTCGGCAAGGACATCGTCCGGGAGATGAATCGCCAGGGAATCATGGTCGATATTTCGCATGTCTCCGACAAGACATTCTACGACGCGCTCGAAGTGAGCAAATCCCCGCTGATCGCGTCGCACTCGTCTTGCCGCGCGCTCTGCAATCACGTGCGCGATATGTCCGACGACATGATCAAGGCTCTGGCGGCGAAGGGCGGCGTTATCCAGATCAATTACGAGGAAAGCTTTCTAGATCAAGCGTACAAGGACGCATTTGATAAGGCGACGAGCGGGGGCGGTGTCGTCAGTATGTTTTCACAACTCAAAAAGCAGTGTGGAGACGATAGGGAATGCTTCGACCGCGCCCAGGACGCCTTCCGAAAGCGCCTCACCGCGGAGGGAAAGCTGCCTCACGTCAGTTGGGAGCGCATCATCGACCACATCGATCATGCGGTGAAACTTGTCGGGCCCGACCATGTTGGCCTCGGTTCTGACTTCGACGGCGCCAGCATGCCCGAAGGCATGGAAGACTGCTCGAAACTTCCCAAGATCACGGAAGCGCTGATGCGCATGGGCTACTCCGACGACGACATCCGCAAAATCCTCGGCGGCAATCTGCTCCGCGTCATGGAAGCGAACGAGCGCGTGAGCCACGAACTTCAGTCGCACGCCGCCGACTAACAACTCGCCGCGACGCCCGCGCTTGCGCCAACCTACGTCTCGCGCTGAGGTTTGAAATACATCACCGCTAGCGGCGGCAGGCGGAGCTTGATCGAGTACGGTCGGTCGTTCCAGGGGATTGGGTCGGCGCGGACGCCGCCCGCGTTGCCCACATCGCTGCCTTCGTAGTGGCTCGAGTCGGTGTTGAGAATTTCGCGATAGAAGCCGGGCCGCGGCACGCCCACGCGATAACTTTGCCGCATCACCGGCGTCAGATTGCACACCACGACGATCGCGTCCTCCGGATTCCGCGCGCGCCGCAGGAACGAGAGCACGCTCGTCGCGGAGTCGCTTGCGTCGATCCAGTCGAACCCCGCCCATTCGAAATCCACCTCGTAAAGCGCCCGTTCGGTCGTGTGCAGGCGGTTCAAATCCGCGATCAGCCGCTGAACGCCGCGATGCGGCGGCGAATCTTCGAGCGACCATTCCACCGAGCCGCCTTCCCGGAATTCGTGCCGCTGCGCCAGCTCGCCTCCCATGAACAGCAGCTTCTTGCCCGGATGCGCGTACATATATCCGAAGAGCAGCCGCAGGTTCGCGAATTTCTGCCAATCGTCGCCCGGCATTTTTTCCAGCAGCGCGCGTTTGCCGTGAACCACCTCGTCGTGCGAAAGCGGCAGCACGAAATTCTCGTGGAACGCATAGATCATCGAAAACGTGAGCTCGTTGTGGTGATACTGCCGGTGAATCGGATCGAGCTCGAAATAGCGGAGCGTGTCGTTCATCCAACCCATGTTCCACTTCAGGTCGAAGCCCAGGCCGCCAATGTACGTCGGCCGCGACACCGCCGGCCACGCCGTGGACTCTTCCGCAATCATCAGCGCGCCGGGATGTCGCTGGTGCAGCACCTCGTTGAGGTGCCGAATCAACGCGATGGCCTCCAGGTTCTCGCGCCCGCCAAAGCGATTCGGAATCCACGCGCCCGCCTGCCGCGAATAGTCGAGATACAGCATCGACGCCACCGCGTCCACGCGCAAGCCGTCCAGGTGGTACTTGTCGATCCAGAAGAGCGCGTTCGACAGCAGAAAATTCTGCACTTCGTTGCGGCCGTAATTGAACACGAGCGTGCCCCAGTCCGGGTGCTCGCCTTTGCGCGGATCGTCGTGCTCGTAGAGGTGCGTGCCGTCGAAGAACGCCAGGCCGTGCGCGTCGCGCGGAAAATGCGCGGGCGTCCAGTCAAGCAGCACGCCGACGCCTTCCTGATGGGCTCGGTCGACGAAATACATGAAATCCTCGGGGGAGCCGTAGCGGCTCGTCACCGCGAAGTAGCCCACCGTTTGGTATCCCCACGACGCGTCGAACGGATGTTCCATCAGCGGCATGAACTCGATGTGCGTGTAGCCGAGCCGCTTGACGTAGGGAATCAATTCGTCGGCAAGCTCGCGATATGTGAGCCAGCGATCTCCCTCGTCATGCTTGCGCCGCCACGCCCCCGCGTGAACTTCATAAATCGACATTGGCGCATGCAACCAGTCGCGCGCGGCCCGCGCCTCCAGCCACGCCGCGTCGTTCCATTTATAGATGTCGATGTTGTATACCACCGACGCCGTCTTCGGCCGCAGCTCCGCCGCGAAGCCGTAAGGATCCGATTTCAATCCCAGGTGGTGATTCACGCGCGAAAGAATCTCGAATTTGTAGAGCGCGCCTTCATCCAGGTGCGGCATGAAGATTTCCCAGATGCCGCTCGCGCCTCGAGTGCGCATCGCATTCGCGCGGCCGTCCCACAGATTGAAGTCGCCCACCACACTCACGCGCTGCGCGTTCGGCGCCCAGACGGCGAAGTGCACGCCGCGAACGCCCGCCAGTTCACGCACGTGCGCGCCCAGTTTTTCGTATTTTTGGTAGTGCGTGCCCTCGCCCGAAAGATACAAATCGTAATCAGTGAGCAGGGGAGGGAAGGCGTACGGGTCCAGCGTCTCGAGCGCGTTGCCGTCAGCGAAATGGAACTGGATGCGATAAGCGTTCGCCGGAACCGGTTCGTCGCGGCGCAGCTTCGTCACATCACTCGGCACAATCGCTTCGAAAAGGCCGCCGGGATCAATTTGCGAGGAGGGCACAGTGGCGCGCGCGCCCCATAGAATTGTCATCCCTGTCGCGCCGGGCCGAAACGCGCGAATCGCGAGCACGGGCTTGCCGTCGCGGTCAATCCAGTGCGGCCCAAGAATCTGAAACGGGTCCGAATCCTCAGCGCGCACGATTCGCCCCACCGCCTCTGTCCACGGATCAGCGACTGGTGCTCCGGGGACCGATTTCTCGTGCGGCCCGTTCGTATCAACCGCCGCCGTTTCGATTTTGTCTTTCTTTTCCATTTCCGTGCTTGCCCGCCATCCTGTTGCGCGGGTTCGCGATTGTGCGCCTCACATCTTACCGGAAAGCATGAAGCAGAGGTGAGGGGGCAGGGCTTTGCCGCCGCGCCAATCGGCGGGAGCCCCCGGATTCATCCGGGGGAAGGAGCGCTTCAGCGCTCCGAGAAGAGCTTCGCTCCGATCACGCGCTTTAGCCCTGGGATTGCGTCAAGGCAAGGGTGTGCCGCGTTGCAAAATTCTCTTCCGCGTCCTAAAGATTCGAGAGCCACGAGTCAAACCCGCTGCCCAGCACGCCGCTTGCATCTCCTCGCTGCTCAGGGCGAGAATGACACGCGGAGGTTACCACCGATGGTAAACACAATCGTGGACGGAGCGTTTCGGCAAACAAATTTGACCAACGAATCTTCCGAGTATCTCGCCAGGCGCGAGCAGCTTCGCCTCGCCGAAATCGACCTCATGCGCCAGCGCGAACGCGTCGCTGACCTGCGCCGTCATCTTCCGCAGGGCGCTCCCATTCAGGATTATCAGTTTGAAGAAGGCCCGCGCGATCTCAATGCCGGTGACGCGCCCCTGCACGCCGTCCGCCTCAGCGAACTCTTTACCAAACCCGATCGCTCCCTCATCATCTATCACTTCATGTACGGAAAGCAGCAGACCAAGGCTTGCCCGATGTGCACTGCCTGGCTCGACGGCGCCAACGGCGTGGCCCATCACCTCGCTCAAAATCTCGATTTCGCAGTCGTCGCCGCCGCTGATGTTCCCACTTTGCGCGCCTTCGCTCGCACGCGCGGCTGGGACAAGCTGCGCCTCGTTAGCGCCGCCAACAGCACCTTCAAATACGACTTGGGCAGCGAAGACCGCGAAGGGCATCAGGACTCCACCGTTTCCGTTTTCACTCGTGACGCCGACGGCGCTCTGCGCCACTTCTACACGGCGCATCCTCGGATGGCCCCCGACGTCCCCGAGCGCGGCATCGACCTGCTCGCTCCCATCTGGCACTTCATGGACCTCACTCCGCCGGGCCGCGGCAACTGGTACGCCAACCTCGCCTACGGCACAAAAGTCCAAGCCGCCTCCACGTAGGCCGTCTCTAGGGCGTGGAGCATCATTCTCCACCATCGCGTCGTTACCAGAGAACTAGCCCATCCAAATCTGGATTAGCACTTTCGTTGCCGCCCGGATAACGTATCAACCACTTGCAGCCTGGCGGCGGGCAAGATTTTCTAGACGCGCTTGCCAGCCGTGTATAGCGTCGTGCCCAGGCCCGCGCCGCCTCTACGGCCCGCCGCCTCGCGCCTCGCGCAAGCGCAAACAAATGGCTTCACACGCGGCGAACGCGGCCCTGAGACGGCCCGGGGCCCGTTGCGTCGCTCAGAACGTGAATGAGTAGGCGGTTTTTGAGGAGACGCCCACTGCCGAGACATATAGGCTGTACGTTCCGTGCGGCAGCAGGGCGGGCAACGTGAACTGCGTCGTCTCCACCTCGCCCGGCGTTCCAGGAATCATCGAGCTGAAGTTGAACGAACGGCAGTAGTAGACGTTTCCTGCGGAGTTCGTGAGGTACACAATCGGATAGTTTTCCGCCATCGTCATGTCGTCTTCGCCGGTGGTCGCCATGCCGGAAAGCTGCGAGCCTGTCAGCGTGTAAGAACCGTCAGGATTCAGCGTGACGCTTTGAACCGTAGGGCGCCAGGCGTCGTTCGGAGCGCCCGTGGGCGTGTAAATGTAGTCGAGCGCGCCGCATGTGACGATAAGTTGTCCCGTGGGCAGCACGAGAAAATCCAGCGGTATTGTCGGATCGCTTGGCGGAACGATCGGCGCGATCGTGTTGGTCTGCGGATCGAATTCATTCAGCACGTTCGCCGCGCTTCCATTCGGATAGGATTGAAACATCACTTTGCCGTTCGGTTCCACAATCGCGGCGACGTCTTCGGTATTGTTCGCGTCGGGCAGCGCCGGACCGGCCACCCAGCTGCCCGGCGCGCTGCGCGTCGCACCAGGCGTGTAAAGCGCCGTCGAAAAGGACCCGAGCACGAAAACGCGGCCGTCATAGAGTAGCGCCGCCGGACCAACGTCGCCGAAGATCACACCCGGTGGGATTGGGCCGGTGGGATTCCACTGATTCGCCGCGGGGTCGTAGCGGTTTTGAGTGGTGTTGGAAACGGCGAGAACGGATCCGTCCGGAAGCGAGATCCAGCTCTCTTCGTCGCCCGAGTCGCTCTTCGAGGTTGCCGGGGTCCACGCGTTGGCCGCTGGATCGTAGATTTGGGTGGCGTCGGTGGTTCGCGAGCTGGCGAAGATGCGGCCGTCGGTCAGCGTCGCGCTGCCACTATCGCCGATGTCGCCATAGAGACCTGGTGCGGCGATGGTCCAGGTGTTCGCCACGGGATCATAGAGTTCCACCGAGTTGTAGTCGGTGTTTGAGGATCCCGGCGGCCAGAAATAAATGTACTCGCCGCCGGCCTCGTAGAACCGTCCGTCGCGCAAGACGTGCTCCTGCGCGGCGCCCCGGCCGTAATTGCTATCCGCCAGTCGGGTCCAACTGCCGTTGGCGTAGTTTCCCCGGGCGTCCGGCGTCAATTTCACCCATTGGTGAAGATCGCCGCCATGCGAAAGCACCGTTCCATCGGTGAGCAGCCAGAGGCCAAAAGCGGGCCCGCCGTTCGCCGCGCTGAAAGGGGCTGGCGTCCAGGTCCCCGATTGCTGGAGCGGCTGCGGATTCACGATCAATTGCACGGAGGATGTCGCCCCGGTGTAATGAATTATGTCCGTGGGAGTGAATGTAGTGGACAACGTGTCCGTCCCGACGGCAGGCATAGTGCCCGCCGCGGGTGAGTAGACGAAGTTCCCCGCTACCGACGCGGTCGCATCCAACTGCGTGCTGGATAGCGTCGAGCCATAGTTTAAGGGCTGTGGATCGGCCCACGTGATGGACGGCGTGATTTTTTGCGGCGCGTTTCCACTTCCTCCGCCGCAATCGGCGAGGCCAAGCAGCATGACGAGTATGGCCGCCAAGCCCGCTGCGGAAACAAGAGTACGTTTTGAAAGGCCTGGCACCTGAGGGGGAAGTTTCCCGGTTAGGTAAAAAGGCTGGAGTCCGCTCATCCGCCCTATCATTTATCCGAAAATCCCGCAATCGGCAAGACCCAAACTCCCGGTTCTAGAAGTTATAGAACTACTATCGTAACTTTGTCACTACCCATCCGACGAAATTCGTGCTACCATGGCCCGTTTTTATGAGCTGCCAAATTAACAGCACGGGCCGAAGGAGGTCGCCTGTACTTGCAGGCGCGCACATAAGCGGTCAGGATCGAGTCTATGAAAATCAGAAGAGGAATTCTAATAACCGGAACAGGGTTTCAGGGTTTGTACTTGCAAACCCTGACAGGAGAGGGGATTGGAAATCGACGCAAATGACTGAAAACACTCACTCGGAGGTGGTTCTAATAACCGTAGGGTGGCGGGGTATTTTTGCAGGTGCGATTAGCACCGTGGGCGCTATTACAGAAAACAGTAGAAGACGGCGCGAGCCGCTTCCTCAGTCGCCTGCCTGGCCTGGCGGGAGTCAATTTCCTCGCGCTCGCTCGACCTGCGTTGCCGTCGCTCCTCGCCCCTCGCTCCTCATCCCTTGCCCCTGGGCGCACCGAAGCTTCAAGCGAAGGCGACTCCACCTTACTTTCGCCCCCTGCGGCAATTCCAAAATTGGCACCGGGATTAGAAATCGACGCAAATGACTGAAAACATTCACCCG
The DNA here is from genome assembly GCA_963744235.1 of uncultured Acidobacteriota bacterium. Taxonomy (GTDB): domain Bacteria; phylum Acidobacteriota; class Terriglobia; order Acidiferrales; family UBA7541; genus Palsa-295. Next base: position 353,847 of record CAVUSU010000004.1, read on the forward strand.
CGACCAGTTCTAATATACGGTAGGGGTGGGGGGGTAGTTTCCCACCGGCGAAAACACGGCGAACACTCTCAGCCCCGCCAGGGCTTCCTCCGCGAATTACTTGGCGTAGTCGTTGCGGTCAATGTCGCCGCCTTTCATCACGAATTTCACTCGCTCGAGCTGTTTGATGTCGTCCAGCGGGCTGGCGTCGACGGCGATAATGTCCGCGAATTTTCCCGGCTCGATTGCACCGACGCGGTCCGGCCAATCCATCAGCTCCGCAGCGCGGATCGTGGCCGACTGAATCGCGGCGAGCGGCGACATCCCGTAGCGCGTCATGTACTCGAATTCGATTGCCTGCGTGCCGTGCGGGAACGGTCCCGCGTCGGTGCCGAACGCGATCTTCACGCCAGCGGCGAGCGCTTTCTTGAAGCTGGGCTCGTGCAAGCTCGCGCGACTTGCCTTTCCTCCGCTGGCCGCTTCATCTTCTCTGCGGGTGTCGCCATCGTAGACGTACAGCGTCGGAACGAACCAGATTCCCTTTGCCACCATGTCGCGAACGGCCGCGTCGTCCAGGTCGATACCGTGCTCGATCGAGTCCACTCCGCCGTCAATGCAGGTGTGCAGACCAATGCCGCTGTAGGCGTGGCATGCCACCTTCACTCCTTCGCGATGGGCTTCATCGGTGATCGCGCGAACCTCCTCGAGTGTGAACGTTGGTTGGCTGATTATTTTGGCGTCGGAGGTGAAGCGGTGCTTGTGGGTGCCGTAGATTTTGATCCAGTCGGCGCCGTACTTGATCTGCTCGCGCACGGCCTTGCGAGCCTCGTCGGGGCCGTCGACGATCTGGACGCCGGATGGGACGCGCACCTCGGGCGAGTAGCCTTCGAGCGGATAGCCGCCGGTGGTGGAAATCGCGCGGGTGACGACCTCGAGGCGCGGGCCGGGAATCAGGCCCCGATTGATGGCATTCCGCACGTCCACGTCGCTGTACATGGCGCCCTCGGTCTCGAGGTCGCGCATCGACGTGAACCCGGCATCGAGGTCGCGTTTCGCGTTCACCACAGCTTCGATGGTGCGGTACTGCCACGACTCCTTCAGCAACTGCTCGTCGTAGCGGCCATTGTCTTCGCCCGTGAGAAAGATGTGCTCGTGGGCGTCGATCAGACCGGGCAGGACGGTAGCGTGGCTCAGATCGACCACGCTGGCACCGGCGGGGATTTGCACTTCGCTGGCGGGCGCGACGCGCTCGATGCGCTCGCCGCGAACTACGATCACGCGATCCGGCAGCATCTTGCCCGTGCGCACGTCGAGGATCTGGCCGGCGCGGACGTAGGTGGCCGGTGGGTCGGCGGCAAGCGCGTTAGGTCGGAGCGCGGCAGCGACCGCGAACGCGAGAAGCAAAACGGTCGGAGCGATCAGGGCGTGATGCGCATGTCGAGGCATTTGTTCCTCCTTACCTCTTTAACAACAGAAAGCGGAAGGGCGGGTTTTAACCCCGCCGCGGGCCTGATGAGCCGGGCGGATTCTACAGCTTTTGCCTACGTATCGAAAGGTAACGGAAGGCATTTTTGCGGAAAATGATTTCCGCAAGCGTCGCTGCGGAGCCTCGGAAAAGTCACTTTCGCCGCAGGGGCGAAACCCGCTATCGTCCTGTTTTTCATGGAGTTAGCGAAAGGAGAGGGGGTGGTACTAGCCTTGCTTATTCCTGGTTGAGCTTGGAGAGGTCCCTACATGGTACTTGCTGTCACCGCGCTGCTGTTTCAGGTTTCTGCCGTGCCTCCCAGCATGCATGTCGCGTCGGCGGACGCGAGTGCCTCGGAAGCAGCCGACCTCGCGACTGCCGATACTACGAACCTCCAGAAGCACCCCAATCTCGACAACGTCAAATTGGGTGACGAACCAGGCTTCGCCAGAGAATCCACTTCGAGCAAATCAAATTCGGCGCCTCAATTGAACACAGTGGCGTACAACGCTCCGGACAGTTCGCTTGCGACGGTGCGTGTGCCCGAGATCAATCCGGGGAAACCGCAAGAGTTCAAGTCCGCGGAAAACTATCCCGCGCGCCGGTCGTGGCTGGCGCTTTCGATTTTGCAACACGGCGCTGCGGGTTTCGATGCGTATTCGACGCGCTACGCGGTTTCGCACGGCGCGGTGGAAGACGACCCGCTGATGCGGCCTTTCGCGCATTCGGCGTCGATTTACGCGGTGTCGCAACTGTGCCCGTTGGCGCTCGACCTGGTGGGCCGCAAGATGCAACGCAGCCAGAGCGATTTCATCCGGCGCTTGTGGTGGTTGCCGCAGACGACCAGCACCGGCATCTATCTTTTCTCCGGCGTGCACAACATGCACATGGGCGGTCATCCGGTTCAGTAGCGAACGAGTTCGCTGTACTCCCTGGCGGGAGGTGCCAAAACACCCGGGTTCTCTCCCCGGGTGTTTTTTTTTGCGCGTCCGGGACAGCAGGGTCAAAACCGCGCTTTCCACGAACGCCTAGAAAGGGAGGTCATGCGGTCGCCAGGATCTGCTTCTGTGGGGTGTTATACTTTCGGCCTATTGGTTGTTTTGCTCGCCTCGGGAAGAGGGCAATCATGAAACACCGCCGCTTAGTCGTCTTGTTTTCCGGATGCCTTTTGCTTTCTTGCAGCGTGTCTGGAGACCCGCGCCCAGACGCTCTTCTTTTCGTTGCTAACCAAATGGAGCACAGCGTTTTGCTCGTAGATCCCGTGTCCAAACAGGTTCTGGCCACGGTGGGAATGGATATCAGCGGACACGAGGTCGCTGTTTCCCAGGACGGGCGGTTCGGCTACGTTCCCATCTACGGAAACACATGGGTGGGAATGCCCGGCTCAAACGGAAGCACGATTCACGTCGTGGACCTGCGCCAGGGGAGGACCGTCGCCGTCATCGACCTCGGCAAAGAGGTCCGTCCGCACTCCGCGCACTTTGGGCCTGACCGATTGCTGTATGTTTCCGCGGAACTCGCCGACGCCATCTACATCGTGGACACCAAGATTCGCTCTCTCGCAGGCGAGATTCCTACTGGCGCCAGTCACACCCATATGTTCGTGATCTCTCCTGACGGCCAGAAGATCTACACCGCGAATAACGAGGCGGGCAGCGTGAGTGTTCTCGATGTGCGAGCGCGGACTTTGCTCGCGACGATTCCAATCTCCAAGAAAGTGCAGCGCATCTCGATTTCGCCCGATGGCAAGTTCGTTTTTACCCATCGATGACCACGATGCGCGGCGTTTCCTGGTCCTGCAACCAAGGCGGTCGTCCGATCGATTTCCCTCCCGAGGATTCCGTTCTCTTCTGCGATCACAAAAGACGGTCGTTGGCTCCTTGCCAACTCCGAATCGGGAAAGCTCTTCGTCGTAGATGTCGCCAGTGGAGCACTTACAAAAACGTTCGACACCCCGGATGTTCCGATTCTACCGCGAATGTGCTCCTAGCCCCCAGTTCGTCACACAGACCCGAGATCGGCATCCCTTCCACCAAATGCCGCCTCAGAATGGCGACTTTTTCTTCCGGCGGGTAGTGCTTTCATTGCTTTTTTCATGTGTTCGCTCCGTTATCTTAACGGGTGAACGCTTCTCCATTTCCAGCTGGGCAGGACACGACAGCAAACATAAGCCCGGCAATGCGATTCGTTCAACTCTGATGGACGGGTTCTGTGCTTTAATCGCTAGAAGACGAACTTCGCCGTGAGTTGAATTTGTCTCGGAGACGAGTCTCCGCCCAATCCTGATCCGAGAATGCTGGTCGGCGGCGAAACCGTCTGGAGAATCTGCCCGAATTGCGAGTTGGCAATATCACCGACGGGCTGATCGAAGTTAGGATGATTGAGCACGTTGTAAAAGCTGGCTCCAACCACGAGTTGCTGACCCTCTCCCCAGAAGTTGATTCGCGTGCTCTTGAAAATGCTCACGTCGGTGTTGAAGAACGCGGGCCCCCGGAATTGATTCCGTGTTTGGTGTCCGAATGCCGAGAGGGCTGGAGAAAAATCGCCGCTCACCAAGCAGAGGCCGGTGGGACTGTTGCAAGTGGGCTGTGCCCCGCCGAGGTAGTTCGCAAACAAAGTAGCTCCGCCGTAGTTGGCAGCGTTTGCGGAACCCGCCAGAATTGCAGTGTCCGCGCTATCGATCACCGTGAAAGGCAATCCGGTGCGATAGAAGAATGTTCCCGATAGCGACCAGCCAGCCAAGAGCCTGCCCGGTCCGTGCTCGATCAAAGAATCGAGCGCAGGAGTCCAAACATAGCTGGCACTGAATGCGTGGCGCACGTCGGCGTCGTTGTTGCCGTAGTTCGCATGGGGATTGTAGGGATTCTGTGGGTACTGAATGCTGCCGTCCGTGTTGTAACTCCAGGCGGTGAATCCATTGTCAGAGACGTCGTCAAGCGCATGACTGTAGGTGTAGCTGGCAGTCGCCTGAAGACTGTGGCTGAAGTTGTGGCGCGCGGAGAGAGTCAGCCCATTGTAGTTCGAGGTTCCGTCCGTCTGCAGCTCGGTGTCGTTGGAGAATCGCGGGTCAGGAGCAGCCGCCGGAAGGCCAGTGAAGCTGTTCGAGTCGTACGCGTTGAGGCCCTGATTGATGAAAACCTCGTGGATGCCGTGGTTGCCGACGTAGTTCGCGCTGACGGTTGTGTTTTGGTCGAGTGAGCGCTGGACTTCGAGATTCCACTCAATGTATGTGGGGTTGATGGTCTTCCGCTGGGCGCCGTAGTATGCAGGTGGTGAGAAGGTCGGCACGCTCGCCTCCAAGTCGGCCAGCGTGGCGCCCTGCGCAAAGCCGTTCTCGAACGCCGTGTTGTAACTAGCGGCGGTGGCGAAGATGTTGTTCGCGACCGCGGGGGAGAGCAGACCCCCGGCGACGGTGAAGGCGTTCACGTTCGGCGTGTTGAGGGCGAAACCCTGGAGCTCCTGCTGTGGGAGAAAATCGCGGAAGTTCCCGATGCCGCCGCGAACGACGGTTTTCGTGCTGCCGAAAGGCGACCAGGCAAACCCGAGACGCGGCTCGACCGCCAGGCCGGTGGTGGAGTAGAACGCCTGTGGCACACCCGTCTGAATCGCTTGATTATATGGAATCGACGGATCGTGACTTGCCAATTCGAAAGGGGTGGTGAGGCGCGCAAACCGGTTTTGCAGGCTGGTGATATTTGATTCCCGGTCAAAGCGCAAAGCACCGGTTAACTTGATATTGGGAATCACGGCCCAATCGTCCTCAACGTAGAAGCCCAGATCGTAGGCTGCAAAGGGTGAGTGAAGGGTATTGGGGAAGGACTGATTGAAGTTCGTTGCATCACCGTTGTAGAAATTCGCGAGGTTGGTGGTGATGGTTCCGGCCGTGTTGCTGCCGTAGAAGAAGACGTTAAGGTCATCGCGAAGGAAATCCACGCCGGCCTTCAGCGTGTGCTTGCCAAAAGTATGCGAATAGTCGTCGATGACCTGATACTGCGTGATGTGACGCCCGACAGGGTGGGCCTGGTTTTGACCGAGGGTCGCCAAGCTGCCGCCGGAAAAATTTAGTTGCGCGGGGAAGACCTGCAGGGTGGCGGCGGGATTGGCGGGACCAAACAGAATCCCGGACCATTGGAACGCGGCCACCAGCTGATTCACGGCGCGAGTGCTGAACGTGTGCGTCTCATTTAACTGCCCTTGCCATTCGGGTTGCGGGCTCGAGGCATTAAACGCGGAATTGATTACGTTCGTGTTGGTCGCTTGCACCCCATGGTCGGTGAAGACGTGCAGGAAGACCTGGTCGCGCGGACTGATAATTTGATCGATCCGCCAGGCAAGCAGCCACTCTCCCGTGAAATTTCCTGGGATAGCCTCAAAACGCAGAGCGCAGGGAACGCCCGCACCGAGCGCAGCAAAACTTCCGCATCCGTCACCGGTGGGACTGCCTCCGTTGGTGCCCGGCGGCAGGACATCGGCGGCGCGGTTTGCACCGGGGGCATTGTTGTAGAGACCGAAGATCGTATTGTAGAAGGCGACCGAGCCGGGACTGACGGTCTGCAGGTTGGTCAGGGTAGCGGCTTCGAATTGAGGGCTGGGAATATTCACTGAGCTGGTGGTGGGGAGAACGATGCGCAGCCCTTCGTTGTCCACAAAGAAGAACGCATGGTCTTTCCAGATGGGACCGCCAAACGAAGCGGCCCACTGGTTGACGTTGTCAAAGGGCGCGGAGTATTCGCATCGAAGTAATTCTTGGCGTTGAGGGACGATCCGTTCCAGTCGTAAAGGACGTTTCCGTGAAATTGATTTGTGCCGGTCTTGCTTACGAAATTGACGTTGGATCCCACAAGCCGCCCGTAATTTCCGGAATATCCGTTGTTCACGACGGTGACGCTTTGCATCTCATTGGCGCCGAGGCTGTTGTTGGTCGCGCCGGACTTATTGTTGTCGCCGTAGCTGTTCAGGTAATCCATGCCGTTGATTGTGAACATGTTGGAGTAGCCCGGCAGGCCGAAAACGGAGAAATTGCCACCGCCGTTTTGCGTGTTCATCACGGCGCCGGGCGCGGTCTGCGCGATGTATGTGATGTCCGCTCCCGGATTCGGGACGACTTGGATCTGTGTCTCGTTGTAGTTGGTGGTGATATCGCCATTCTCGGTCTGGATAGGAGCGGCGTCGCTGTGCACGACTACGGTGCTTGCGGACGACCCTACGGCGAGTTGCACGTTCGCGGTCGTTGACTGGCCAACGGTGACGAGGAGGGATTGCTTTGCGGTGCTGAAGCCAGTGGCAGTGACGCTGAGCTGGTAGTTGCCGGGCGCAACGTACTCGAAGTGATAGACGCCCTTCGAGTCTGTGGTTGCCGTCTGGACGAACGACGTGTCGGGATTCCTTAACGTTACGGTGGCTGTGCTCACCAGAGATTTACTCGGGTCGGTGACCACACCGGTGACATACCCTGAGATCGTTGATTGAGCGTGCAGGCTCGGAATCAAGAACAGAATCGCAAGCACGAGAACGCTTCCCTTGGATAACCGCATTGCCTTTCTCCTTTTTCCGGACCGATCCGGACATCTCGCAGTTAATAGCAGCCAGGAATTCAAAATCTCCGTGTGTGAAAACAAAAAACCCATCGTCCGGTCTTTTTCCGGCGATGGGTTCGAGAGGTGCGCGGCTAAGATTTGGACTTACATCGCTTTTCCTAGCCTCCCAGCGCCGGAGCACACATATGCGCGACACTGACAACATCCAATGCTTTTCAAGCCTGCAAGTTGGATCGACACACCCACTCCATTTCTCCTGCGTGTTTTCAAGAGAAGTTCTCTCCCCAAAAACACAAAACCCACCAGCCAGTTCGTCTCCTGGCGGTGGGTGGCTAGACTACGCTGCTAGTGCTCAGCGATTAGCAAGCTGTTCCGAGCCCAATGCCAGAAAAGACGAACGCACAACCAGTACAACAACACGTTCGAGCGCTCCTCTGACAGTTCGTAAACATTTCCCTCGCAACGTACAAGACATCTCGGGCAGTGTCAATACGGCTTCGATGCGTATTTTTTCTCGAACCGATAGGTATTCCTGATGTGTCCGAGATTGGCGCGCGCACTTGGCCGCAAGGACTGCGAACGGCCCTTTTCAGCGGTCCCAGATTCCAGTGGTGAACGCATCGTGATACCTTTGCGGGAGCAAACATGTTTTCCTTGTTGATGCCGGCTCGGTGCCTGGCGCTGAGACTGCCAGAGGATGCGCGAGAAGAATTTCTGAAGAAGTACGGGACGACGCTGTTCGAGGCGTATGGCGCCGTTATGAAAGAGTATGTGACGGTACCCGACGCCTTGTTGGGGAAAACGAAGGAACTGCGGAAGTATTTTCAGTTGAGCTACGAAAATGTGGAGACGCTGAAGCCGAAGCCGAACGCGAAGGAGAAGAGTTGAACGAAGAGAGAAAAGAGAAAAGAGAATGAAAATCGCGGCGTTGATTTCAAGGATACTGCTAGGGCTGATCTTCGTGATATTTGGTCTGAACGGTTTCTTACATTTCATTCCGATGGGACCCATGCCTCCGGGGCTGGCGGGGCAGTTCGTGGTCGTGCTGATGCAGTCACACTACGCGGAGGTGGTGTCCGGGTTTCAATTGTTGTGCGGTGCGCTTTTGCTGGTAAACCGGTACGTGCCGCTTGCGCTGGCGATTCTCGGTCCCGTGATTGTGAACATTTTTCTGTATCACCTGCTGATGGCGCCGAGGGGCCTGCCATTGGCGATCGTGGTGATGATCCTGTGGGGAATCGTTGCTTTCTATCTCCGCCAAAATTTCTCGGGATTGTTTGTGCAACGAGCACCTTGAGGCGATTCGTGCTGGGTGAGGAAGCCCCCGTTGCAAGGATGCAAGAAAAAGCAGATCTCTCACCCGCATCCGCGAAAACCACGCGGCTGGGTTCGAGATGACACGCGGCGTTCTTGCAACAAGACGTCAGAGGCGGGCGGCGCGAAGGGTCACAAGGCTCCAAGCAGGGACGGGTACGGCGCCGTTTATGCGGGTGAGCGGTTTTTCGCTGAGGTCGCTAAGCCAAACAGCCTCCGGTTGGCGGTGCGGCCAAATGAGTTTCGCCTGACGGTCCTCGCCGGACGCGCCGAATAGGCGGATAATCCAGGCTTCGGCGTCGTCGCTCGGTTTTAGCGTGGTGACGAGGACGTCGGCGGGCTCGACGCGTACAAGAGGGAGACGAGGCGCGTCGGCGACCTCATCCGTCGCGGCGCGCGCTGCGACGAGCGGCTGGGTGAGTGCCGTGGAGAAGCGAGCGGCAGCCGCGGAGTCGTAACCCGTTTGTTGGTGCAGGGTGTGTGGCCGCAGAGCGTAGCGGAAGGTAACGACGCCTTCCTGGTAGGCGCGATAATTTGTCCCCCAGTGGTTGTTCATCACCCAGGAATAGAATTTCTGCGTAGGCTCTATGTGTTTGCGCCAGATGTCGGGCTTCGTCTGCGAGCCGAGCATCCGCGCGCTGATTTCGCCAATTTCGAGTAGCGGCGCGTCTAGAGTGGCCCACGTGATGCCGAGGTGGTCGTTTGCGACGTCGACCCAGCGCCCGACCGGCAGCCAATTCTTGCACGCGCCGGGGAGCTGATCGATTTCGGGACGCATGACCGCGAGCGGGATATCGATCCGGAGTTGGCCGTTGGGCACGTTGAACGGAAACGCGAACTGGACGCTTTCTTTTCCGCCACGCTGAGCCCAGTCGCCTTCGCCTGGCGTGGGATTCATCGGGGCGCGTTTTTTGTCGACGATGTTGGTTAGTTCGAGGTAATCGGCACCGGCGCACAAACGAACTTTGCGGACGAGGCTGTTGCAGCCGGGGGCATCGGATTCGATTCGCAGGATAGCGACGAGCGTACCATTTGCTTCGATCGCGATTTTCGGCGGCGCGTTGGTTTGGAGGTCGGCGAGATTGGCACCCGCGAGGTAGAGATACTGGTTGATTTGCTCAGTGCCGCTCGTGTCTGCGAAATTGTGATCGTCGCCGTGGCGATAGAGCTCGGCGATACCACCGGTCTTCGGGTCGATGCGAGCGCGGATGATGCCATTATCGAGCACGATGCCATCGGTCGAAACGGTGTGATCGGGTGGATGCGGGCCCTGCGGTGAGACGCGGAATCTCGCGGAGCTGAACGGCGGAATGTCCGTCGCCCAAATCGTGAGTTCGTTCGCGGAAAGGCGTTGCGATGGAACGGGGTGGCCGCTGGAGTCCGTGACATGGTCGAGAGGAGACGTTGTCGGCAGCACAGCAGGCTCTGAACGCGGCCATGACGTGGTGTTGTACACGTCGAAGGCGCGGGACGCCGAAAGTCTGGAGTTTGAGGCGGTGCCAAGAGAGCGATCGAGGAGTTCGCACGATTGCCGTGAGGCTCTGATTGCAAATGTGGCCTTCGTTTCCCATTGCGCTTTCACGAACGGATTTTCCGAGTCAGAGACGCTGTTCCATGCGCCCCAGGTGTGTTCGGAGTAGAGCAGCACGTTGCGCCATGCGTCGTTGAATGCAGCGTGCGGATATGGAGCGTCGTATCCGTTTGCAGCGGTCATCGCGAACAGCGTTTCGGCTTGGACGAGACGTTCGGCGGCGTTGCGACTGATTGCGGTCTCACGCGCGGAGGAGGCGGCGCCATCCTCCCAATACGGTGTGAGGTCGCCCCTGTATTCGGGCAATTGCGCGCCGTGTGCCTCTTCGAACGCGCGAAAGGCCACGCTGGTGGATGAGATCGCGAACTTAGGCCAGGCGTACTTCGTATTCCAGTCCTTGAAGAATTCGCAAATCTGGGGATCGGGCTCGGCATTGTCGCCATGACCGGACCAGCGAATGTAGGAAATGTCGTATGGGAAATTGACCTGGTCGAGGCGGTCCTGATAGTCGGTGACCCATTGGTGGCTGGCCTGGCGCACGACGTGCGACATGGCGTAGCCGGTCCAAGGAACCCAAACGAGGATCTTTTCCTTGCCGGAAGGCGAGAGCCACCAGAAAGGCTTGTCCTGCCACTGCTCCATGATGGAGCCGATGCGATCGAAAAAATTCGGCGCAGCGGAAAAATAGCGGATGCCTGCCTGCGACATGGCCGTGGCGGTGCCCCAGGTAAAACCTGGAACGTCGCTGATCATCGCGGAATCGATTGGCACTTTGCATTGGTCCGCGAGCTGAGTCGCGTAACGGAACAACTGCAATAATTCTTCGGGGCGGCACAGACCGGTAAGCTCGTTCGCGTACATGCCATTGAGTGCGACCCAACCCTTTGCGACGGAGGCGATGAATTCGTCCTTTTCAGCGTCGGACGCGCGACGCATGAACATGTCCGCAGCCCACAGGCCCTCCATGTTCCAGACAAAACGCGCACCCTCTGGATATTCGGCTGTCTTGCGGGCGAGTTCGATGCCCTGGTGCAGATTGCGAATCTGCTTTTCCTCGACGGCGGCTTGCAGATCGGTGTAGCCGATATCGTTGTGCGAATGCGGCAAGACGTAGATGGTCGCCTTACGCACGGGCTTCAGCGTTACGCGATACGAGTTCGCGTGGCCGCCGATGGCGACGTCCACGTTCACGATGCGTTCCGAGTCGACGGCAGGAGCGAGCACGTCGAGCGTGTGAATTTCTGGAGCGACGGCTTGGCGAAAACGCTCGGTGCCGTCGACGCGGACGATTGCCGTTGAGCCCACGTCGGATGGCTTGAGAGTCAACCGGATTGGCTGGAAGAACTTTCCGTCGTTCTCGATGAGGCCGCGGATGGGGGTGGCGGGGGACGGTGGCGAGGCTTCTTCCTGCTGCTTTGCGAAGGTGCTGAGCGGGGCAACTCCGCAGGCAAGCCCACTGCCCGTGACAGCGAGTCTCTTCAAGAAATCGCGCCGGTTCATGGTGTGGCTCTCAGTAATGGAATTAGCCGAACCGTTCTCATTTCACCGCGACGACGACTAGAGTGAAGTCATCGTGAAACCTTGCGTTGCAGAAACTGACCACCTCTTTCTTAATTTCGGCAACCAAGTCGGAGGCGCCCAATGATGTGTTGCGGCTGACGAGCTCGAGCAATCTTCGCTCTCCAAATTCTTGTTCGTCCGAGTTCATCGCTTCGGTCAGACCGTCGGTGTAAAGCACCAGGCGGTCCCCAGAGCCTAACGGGAGTGCGGCATCGGCATAATTCCGGTTCGGAAATATTCCAAGCGGCGCCCCTCCTTCTCTCAAGGGAACTGCCTCACCCGATTTGTGGAACAGAATGGGCGGCCAATGACCGGCGCTGGCATAGGCGAGCCTATTGTCGGCCGTATCGATGGTGCAGTAGCAGAACGTAACGAATTTATCGGGAGCAATGTTATTGGCAATCACGTCGTTCAATTTGCTCACGAGAGTGCCGGGCGAGACGTCTGCCGAGGCGAAAGCTCGAAAACTGGCTTGCAGGTTGGCCATCAACAATGCTGCGCTGATTCCCTTGCCAACCACATCACCGATGCACACACCAATCTTTCCCTCGCTGAACTTCAGCACATCGAAATAATCTCCGCCGACGACGCTCGCGGGTTGCCAAGTTCCCGCCACTTCCAGCCCTCTGACCTGAGGAATCTTCTTGGGTAAGAGTCCTTCCTGAATCTCTCGCGCTTTGTCCAGCTCCTGCTCTTGCTGTTTCGATCGCGTATTTCCAATTTCGACGGCGCGCTGAAGTTCGAGATTCTGGTCCTCGAGATGCGCTCGCGATTGTTCGTGCAAGTGGCGGATGCTGCCAACCACCAAAACAACGACGACTACCAGCCGGCCGGCGCTCCACAATTGGTGGAAATAGGAATCGACGGGGATTCGGTATACGGCCATTATGATGGCGACCGTCAACGACGCGATCACCGCCGCCGTGAGGAACAAAAAAATCAGGTACGCGACCCAGTTCCACGGAAAGCGAAGACGCGAAGACAATGGCGTGAGGTGATTTATGATCGGCGTCGTAAAATTGCCGATAAAGAGGCAGTAGAGGAGCATGGGAATAAAGCCCATGCCCGGACCCCGCACATTTGCGACCCAGAGAATCGCAAACAATGCGGCTGCAACCATGACCAACCGCAGCTGCATGGAGACAAACGCGCGAATGCCAGCGGAACCAGCCAAGAATCTCGGGATGGGAAACGTCATCAGTCTTTAGGCGGAATTTCCGATTTGGACCTCGGCTCGCACATCGTACGCTTCGCCTGTACTCGACACAACGAATTTGGCAAGAGTCTGTGCGGTGGCAGCGGAATTTTGTCGGGCAAAGGTAATCCTAGGTGAGGCGTTTTTCGATTTGCTCCGCGGCGCGGCGGGAGACTTCCACGGCGGGAGCGACATCGGAGCCGGGACCGCCCGAGTCTGTGTTTGCGAAGTAGATGCGGTCGAACTGGCGGCTGGCGAGCGGAATGATTTTCGTGAAGGAACCGGGCGTTGGGAGAAACATGGGATGGCCGCGGCGATAGAAATGCACTTCGATGGGATCGACGTTGAATTCCGGCAAAAGGTTCTTGAAATCGTGGAGGACGTTGGCGGCAATTTTCTGGCAGCCTGCGTCGGTGAGAAGCTTCTTGCGATCGGCTTCCGAGATAGGCGTATAGAACGTGAGGATGTTATTTTTCTGGCGATACTGCGGCTGCCCGAGAGAGACCCAGTCGGCGACCACGATATCCGTGAAGCTAATTCCGGGGCACCACGTGTCGTAGGCCTTGTTGTAAATGGGGCGGTCAAAAATCATGTTGATGACCGGATACGGAGAGTAGCGCAGCGACGTCATGGCTTCGAGTTGGGCGTCGGGCAGGCCTGAGACGATACGCGCGGTGATGAACTTCGGCGTGGCCATGATAACGAACTTCGCGGCGACGGTGCGAAGCTGCCCGTCGTGAACGTAGGTGACGTGAATCTCGTCTTTTTGCGGCTCAACGGCGACGGTGGTGGCGCCGGCGAGCATGTGTTCGGCAAACCTCTGCTGCAGAATCTCGGCGAGCTGTTGCGAAAGTGCGCCATTGCCGCCGGGTAATGTGACGCGAGGATCCGGTTTATCGCCGGCCATCTCTTTCAAATCAGAGACAGCTATGAGCGCCGAGGTGTCGACCGTTTTCGAGCCCCAGTTCGAAGTTCCGTACGAGTCCCACCACTGGGTGATTTCGGGCGGATAGTTCTTCAGAATTTGCGACAGCGGGAAGCTGTCGAGGTGCTCCACATCCTTGTCGGGATCGAGTGCGACCATTTCCTTGCGGAATTTCTTGAAGCTTTCGCGGACAGCGCCGGGATAGGGAAGCTCGTCGAGGCCGGCGCGCCATGTGTCGGCGACCCACTTGCCGTTGACGACGGTCGGGTCAGGCGAATTGATCGGGAGAGGGTTCAGGCCGATCTCGCGCGCGAGCTGGTCACTTGCCGAGTCCTTGAAGTCGAAGGCGGAGCCGGTTGCGAATGGCTGGGCGTCGTACGTTTCGAGATAGGCGTTGCCGCCCCAATGAGGTTCCTTCTCGAGCAGAAGGAAATTGTGTTGCTGGAGGAAGTAGGCTGCGCTGAGTCCGCTGACGCCGCCCCCGACGATTACGACGTCGTAGCGCTTTGAGGCGGGCGGACGTTCGAAAACGTATCCATCGCGAACTTGATGGCAAATATCGAAGCGCTCGCTCTCGACTTGAGGGGTGGCGGGCGCAAGAGCGGAGAGATCGATGGGGCATCCGGCGGCGACCGATCCGGCCAGCACAAACTTCAGGAAGTCTCTGCGAGTCTCGTTCATGCAGTTTTTCCCTCGATGGTGGACGTAAACACGGCGGCAGGTTCTTCTTTCGGGGCTTCTTCCGGCGCCGAGCGTGTTCGGAGCCGGTACCAAATCAGAATCGTGGCGATGGAAAACAGAAGGATGAGCGTGGAAATGGCGTTGATTTCTGGCGTCATGCCCTGGCGGAGGCGCGACCAAATCTCGAGCGGCAATGTGTTCTCGCGGCCGATGAGAAAGAAGCTGACCGCAATTTCGTCGAGTGAGAGAGTGAAGATCAGCAGGCCCGCTGCAATCAAGGAGACGCGGAGGCTTGGAAGCGTGATGCGCCAGAAGGTGCGGAAATAATTCGCGCCGAGATCGAGTGAGGCTTCCTCCTGAGAGCGGTCGAGTTTTTGCAGGCCGGCAAATATTTCCGTGGTGGCGACGGAAATCAGCGCCGTTCCGTGGCCGAGAGTGATCGTGACCAAGCTCAGCCTAAGGCCGACGCCAGCGAACAACATGAGCAGGGAAAGCCCCGTGATGATGCCGGGGAGAATCAACGGAAGCAGAACGAGCCGGCGAAAGAGAGCTTTGCCGGGGAACTGAGCGCGATCGAGGGCAAGAGCGGCGGGCAATCCGAGTCCGAGCGCGATGATGACGGCGAAGATGGCCACGATGAGGCTATTCAGAACGGAAGCCCACAGATCAGAGTCGCCGAAGAGGTCGCGATACCAGTGGAGTGTCCAACCGTGAGGAGGGAAACCTCCGACAGAACTGCTGAATGAATAGACGGCGAGAACGACGATCGGAAAATAGAGAAATGCGTAGACCAGCGCGGCATATGCGGTGAGAAGCGGAGCACGTTCGGGTTGGGATTGGCCGCTCATGAAAGCTTCAGCCTTCTCTCGAGTCGCTCGGTGGAAAAGAGAATCGTCACAACCAGCAGGAGCATGCAAAGCGAAATCGCAGCGCCCATCGGCCACTGAAACGCAGCCCCGAAATCGCTGGCGACGATGTTCGCGATCATGATGCCGCTGTTTCCACCAACAAGAAGCGGCGCGAGAAAATCTCCGAACGTGAGAACAAACGCAAAGGTTGCGCCGGCGATCGCGCCCGGAAGCGAAAGCGGGAGGATGACGCGGCGAAAGGTGGCCCAGGGCGACGCGCCGAGATCGTGGGACGCTTCGACCAGGTTGCGCGGAACGTGTTCGAGCGACGCGTAGATGGGGAGAAATGCGAACGGCGTGTAGATGTGCGTCAGCGTGAGGATGACGGCGAACGGGCTGTACAGCAAGAACTCGACGGGGCGATGCGTGATGTGGAGAAACTGTAGCAGGCCGTTGAGGACGCCATCGGTGCCGAGAATGGTTTTCCAGGCGTAGCCGCGGACCAGATAGCTGGCCCACAAAGGGATGATCACGAGCTGGTAGAGGAGGTCTTTCCGTTTCGTCGCGTAAAAGGACAGATAGTACGCGAGCGGGTAGCCGAGCAGAAGGGCGCACGTCATCACGCAAGCGGCGATCATCATCGAGCGCAGCAGGACCGTAACGTAGATCGGATCGTGCACCAGCTTGACGTAATTCTGAAGGTTCCAGTTGTGGACGACGGTTTGCGATGCGGAGACGGACCAAAAGCTGTAGCAGAAGAGCGTCGTATAGGGAATCAAGAGAAACGCGACGACCCATACGAGGGGAGGAATCGTGACGGCCGCTTTGTAGGCGCGCGAGTACATGGTCAGTTTTCTGGGCCGGTTTCGCGGACGCGCGTGGCATCCTTCGCCTCAAACTCGAATTCGACTTCGCCGTTGACGGGGCCCGGATCCGGGATGCGCGCGCGAATAATCTGGGAATTGCCGCAATCGATTTCGAGCAAGTCCATAGCGCCGCCGAACGTTTGATTTCGGATGCTTCCGCGGAACCGGGCGACGGAGGCGTCGGGCGTCAATTGCAGCGCGTGCGGCGGAACCACGCGAATGCATTCGGGCCGGAGTGAAAACATCATCAGGCCCGGAGGCCCAAAGGAACGCCATACGATCGCGCCAGCTTGCGCAATTCCGTCGCGCACCTCCGCGCGGAGCAGATTCGTTTGACCGATGAACTGCGCGGCGTACGCCGTGACGGGATGGCCGTAAATCTCGCGCGGCGAGCCAATCTGCTCGAGGACGCCTTCGCGAAGGAGCGCGATGCGATCGGAGAGTGCCATCGCCTCCTCTTGGTCGTGCGTGACGAAGAGAAACGTGATTCCCACTTCGCGCTGCAGGGATTTCAACTCGATCTGCATTTGTCTGCGGAGGTTGGCGTCGAGCGCGGAAAGCGGTTCATCGAGGAGCAGGACGCGAGGGCGGTTGACGAGGGCGCGCGCCAGAGCCACGCGCTGCTGTTGCCCGCCGCTCAATCGTGACGGAGACGATTGCGCGAATTCCTCCATCTTTACCATGGCGAGCGCCTGGTTCACGCGCGACGGGATTTCGTCCTGAGCAGCGCCTCTGGCGCGAAGGCCGTAGGCGACGTTTTCGAACACGGTCAAATGCGGAAAAATCGCGTAGCTCTGGAAGACAGTATTCACTTGGCGGCGATACGCCGGCAAGTGGTCAAGGCGTTCGGCACCCATCCAGATTTCACCGCGGTCGAGCTGTTCGAAGCCGGCAATCAATCGCAGAAGCGTCGTTTTTCCGGAGCCGCTTTCGCCGAGGATCGTCAGGAATTCGCCGGGCGCGACATCGAGCGAGATTCCCCGCAGAACCATCCGGCGGCCAAATCGTTTCTCGACGACGCGAATCGAGAGCAACGGCTCCTGCGCGGGTGGGCACGCGCTGGCGGCGGCCTGGGCGAGCGGCGTGTTCACTCGGCCCGTCCTGGGGGCGCGGCGAGGGGAAGGGAAATCACTGGGCGGCCTTCACGTCGTTCCAGATTTCATTGTATTTGTCGCGGCGCGGCACCTGCTGCCAGAAATAAATGTGTGCGAAATAGTCGTCGACGTTATCGAGGTGCAGCGATTTCTTCTGGTCGTTGGTCATGAACTGCGCGGCCTGTGGATTCGCGGGGTCGTAGCCGGTGACGTCGGCGACTGCTTTTTGGGTTTTCGCTTCGATCATGTATTCGAGGAATTCGGCAGCGAGCTCTTTGTGATCGCTGGCGGCGGTGATCATCAGGTGGTCGATCCATCCCGTGGTGTTCTCCTTGGGAATGGTTTCAGCGATGGGGAAGTTCGCTTTGCGAAGCTGGTTGGTCATTAGAGGCCAGCCCATGGCCGCCACGATTTCGTGGTTTTCGAACAGGTTGGTGAGCTCGCCGCCGCTGCTCCAGAATTTGCGGATGTTGGGCTTCAACTCGAGAAGCTTTTTTTTGACCTTCTCGAGTTCGGCGTCAGTGAGGTTGTAGAGATGGCTCGGGTCGGGCTTGTCGTAGCCGAGAAGCTGCGCGGCCATATACATGGTCGAGAGTTCGTCCCAGGCCGAGATTTTGCTTTTGAGTTTCGGATCCCAGAGGGCCTGCCAGCTGTCGGGCGGTTTCGGAAAAGCAGTGGTGTCGTAGAGAAGGGGATTGGGGCCCCAGGTGAACGGGACGCCGTAGACGTTGTTGTTGAGCCGGACGAGCGGCATCGAGCGCAGCTTCTCAGAAAGTTGCGCGTAGGAGGGAATCTTCGCAAGATCGAGCGGCGCCGCGAGTCCTGAGGATACGATCGACGTGGCGACGTCGCTCGAAGGCGAGATAACGTCGTAATTCGCGGCGCTGCCTCCGCGCAATTTGGCGACGAGTTCATCGCTCGAACCCATGTAGGACGCGCTGACTTTGCAGTGGTGGGCTTCCTCGAAATCGCGCAAGTAGGAAGGATCGGCGTAGCCTTCCCAGACGAGCAGGCTGAGCGTGGGCGTTTTTTCGCCGCAGCCGGTGAGGGCGAGGATGAAAAATGTTAGCTCGGCGACGAGTGGAAGAATCTTCTTCATGGTTTCGATTGCGCTCCCTCGCGAAAGGACCTCGGAAAAAAGCCTCGGGTCTGAAGACCCGACATCTCCTGAGCCTTCGCTAGAAGGTGGGGGGAGTGTTCACCCAAATTACACGAGCCTCCTGCTTGCCGGGATTCGACCAGCGGTGGTGCGTGCTGCTTTCGAAGTAGAAACTATCGCCTTCTTCGAGGCGGTGTCGTTCGCCGCCGTCGAGTTCGATTTCGAGACAGCCTTGCAAGATGAACAGGAATTCCTCGCCTTCGTGAGCGTAGGATTCGCCGCTGCCAGCCGAGGGAGCGACGCGAAACAGATGCGGCTCCATCACCGTGTTTCCCCAAGAGAGCAATTCCATTCGCACACCGCGGCCTGCCTCGAGCACCTTGCGTTCGGCGGGACGCACTCGCCCCGGATTCGACAGCGACGGGTCGAAGAGAGAAAGAATGTTCATGCGATAGAAGCGGGCGAGGCGGCGCAGCGTAGAAACGGAGGCGCTCATGTGTCCCCGCTCGAGAGCGCTCAAGAATCCAACGGAAACGCCGGCGGCTTTCGCGACTCGGGTCAGCGGGTAACCGCGCGCGAGGCGAAGTTTGCGCAAGCGTTCGCCGACGGGGCTTGCTTTGGCGCGCCGGGTAACTCCTTTCAGCAGACCCTGCGTTTTGAGCAAGTGCACGACGGCGGGAATGTTCATGCCACGATTGCGATGTAAGAACTGCGCGCGTTTGAGCAGGCGAACATCCGCGTGGGTGTAGAGGCGGTACTTGCTTGGCGTGCGCGCCGGGGAAATCAAGCCGAGATTCTCCCACGAGCGGAGGACGGAAGCAGAAACTCCGACGATGCGAGCGACGTCGCTAATGCGCAAAAATCCGTGGGCGCGAGAATTCCTGGCCGAACTCTTCGTCGAGGATTTGCGGATGGCTCTCATCACGAGTTTCCCCTTGACAACCGTGGGGCATCTTCGTAAGGTTCCTAGATTATAGTAAGGTTGTTTCGAGGCCCGCAACTGAAAAGTCACGGGGGAGGCGTCAGGGGTGGCGCCAGGTTTTCCAAAGGAGCGGCGATGAAGATGACGCGATGGGGACGCGTGTTTCTATTTGTGTGCGTGGGGTTGCTCGGGCCCGGGTTGGCGTGGGGGCAGACGACCGGCCAGATTCGCGGCATCGCGAAGGACTCTTCCGGTGCGGTGGTTCCCGGCGCGAACATAACCGCGATCCTGATGGGAACGGCAACGACGCGGAGCGTTTCTACGGACGCCGATGGGGCGTACGACATCCCCGAACTGCCGGTGGGCACGTACACGGTGAGCGCGGAAGCCCAGGGCTTCAAGAAGTTCGTGGCGAATACCGTGCTCGTGAGCATCGGACACGTGACGGTGGTGGATATTGCGTTGCAGGTGGGCGGCTCGACGGACACCGTGACGGTAGAGGCGAACGCCGTGCAGGTGGAGACGACGAGCACGCAGCTCGGCGCGGTGATGACGGATCTCGCGGTGCGCGAACTGCCGCTCAGCACGCGCAACACATATCAGTTATTGCAGCTCCAACCGGGCGTGCAATCGCAGCTGGGCGCGGACCTATTCTACGGGAGCAGCAATGCGGGCGTGGTTTCCGTTAATGGCGGGCGCGGGCGATCGAACAATTATATGGTGAACGGAGGCGATGGCAACGACCAGTTCGTGAACTCGCCGGCGATTCAGCCGTCGCCTGACTCGATTGAAGAGTTTCGCGTGCTGACGAATACGTTCGACGCCGAGTACGGACGAAATTCGGGTTCGATCGTCAACGTGGTGACGAAGTCGGGTACGAACAACGTTCACGGGGATTTCTACGAATTCAATCGCAACAACGCGTATAACACGCGCGGCTACTTCGATCCTTCGCTGGCCGACTACAAGCAGAATCAATTCGGGGCCACGATCGGCGGACCGATCAAGAAAGATCGCACATTCATTTTTGGATCGTATGAAGGGAACCGGCTCGTGCAGGGCGTTCCTTCCGGAAGAGTCCAGTTGCCGACTACCGCGGAAATTGGCGGTGATTTCTCGGAGGGGAATGTCGCTGCACCGTTCCAAGGCACTGTGCTCGACCAGAATTTCGTGGACTACGTGAACGCAACTCGACCGAACTGCCAGTCCGCCATTGCGGCAATGGGTGGGGCGCCACTCGCGGTGGGGAATTCGTACGCCGCGATATTCATGAACAACACCACCGGCCAGATGAATCAGATTCCGACGGCGTGCTTTGACCCGACGGCGCTGGCCTTGTACAACAAGTGGGTAGCTCCAAACGGCACCGGCGCGTTTGAGGGCGTCCCGAACAACACGGATCGCGGGGACCAGTTCACGATTCGGTTCGACCACAAGATCAATAGTGCGCAACAATTCTCCGGCTACTACTACTTCAACGACGACAACACCACGAACGCGATCACCAACTTCCAGTCATCTGGCGCGAACCTTCCGGGTTTTGGAGCGAGATTCAAGACGCGCAATCAACAGTGGAACCTGAGCCACACGTGGACGATCGGATCGACGGCCGTGAACGAATTCCGGTTCAATTACTTTCGCGAGGGTGAGGGGAATCTAAACCATCCCCTAAATACTCTGCAGAGCGTCCACGATGCCTGCGGTGCGAGCTTTACGGCCACCTGTTTCACGGACCCGAGCAATCCGACGGCGGGAATCACGACGAATATTCCGGGGCGTGTGGGTGTTCCGCTGATCAACGTCAGCGGCGGCTTCACGATCGGCAATAACTACAACGGGGAGATTCCGCAGGTAGGCAACACTTTCCAGTGGACTGACAACTTCACAAAAACCGTGGGGAACCACACGATCAAGTTCGGCGGCGACGTTCGGCGCGACCGCTTCAACTTGTTCGCGTACTACAACATTAATGGGTTTTATACGATCTCGAGCGTAGCCGCCGGTGACTTGATCACGAGCGACCCAACCTTCCCCGCTTACCCGGATTTCTTCCTGGGTACTCCCTACCTCTATTCGCAAGGAGCCGCCCAGGGAGAGGATCTGCGGAACACAGCGTTGTATTTGTTTGCTCAGGATAGCTACAAGCTGAAGCCGAATCTGACGATCAACTACGGCCTTCGATGGGAATTGAACACGCCTTTCTATGATCTCGGGAATCGTCTCCAGACCTATCGGCCGGGCCAGATCAGCACCCAGTATCCCTGCGACCTGAATCCGGGCAATGCGGCAAATCCAAGCGCCGCTTTCTTGTCGGCTGCCTATGGGAGCAACGATTGCAGTGAGAACGGGCCAGCGGGCGCGATTTTTCCCCTGGGCCTGGTTTTTCCGGGAGACAAAGGCGTTCAGCGAGGTTTGACGCAGACCTATTACAAGGAATTGGCGCCGCGCATCGGAGTAGCGTGGAGTCCGAACTGGACCGAGGGCTGGCTTGCGAAGCTGACCGGCGGCCCGGGGAAGTCCAGCATCCGCGCTGGGTTTGGGATGTTCTACAACCCGATCGAGGCTCTGGTTATGGAGCAGTACAGCGGCGAGCCTCCTTTTGGCGGCAGCGCTTCGCTGGCGACCACGATGTTCAACCTGCCGTTCGAGGCGCAATCGGGAGGCAACTACCCCAACGTTTTCCAAGGCATTATCAACCAGACCCCACAGACTCCTTGCTCGTACGACCCATCAGGCCCGAAGGGCTGCGTGGATTGGTCGGCGTTCCGGCCGATGCTGCTCTTCGGCGAGTTTCAGCCCAACATGAAATCGCAATATTCCGAGCAGTACAACCTGACGATCGAGCGACAGGTAACGAAAGACATGCTCGTGCGCGTGGGTTACGTGGGCACGGAGGCGCACCATCTGCTCGCATCCTACGACCTGAACCACGGCAACCCGCAAACGTGCCTCGACCTACAGAATCTCTTCAATGCAAATAACAACTGGGTGTTGAGCGCGCCCGGGGGAAGTCCGATCCAATGCACAAACGGAAACGAAGATGTGGAGTACTACATTCCTACGGGAGCCGTGATTCCCGCGGGAGGTCTTCACTTGCCATACAACGGGACGCCCGGAGGCAATCCGACTGTTGTGCCGGCGGGACCTGTCACAGCGCCGAATGGCATCGTTCTTGTCGGGACTCGCTCGTATTCCTCGCCGAACTGCCAGCCCATGAGCGGTTCGCTCATGACGGGTTGCCCTGCGGACGGCGTTCCGGTTTTCAGCAGCATTTACGCGGAGAACACGATCGCGAATTCCGTTTATAACGCCTTCCAATTGTCGGTGGAAAAGAGCTACTCGCACGGATTGCTGTTCCAGGCTTCTTACACATTCAGCAAAGCGATCGATCAGGCTGCGTCGTTCGAAAACGAGCTCGATCCGCTCAACTTTAACTTCACGCGCGGGCTTTCGCTGCTGGACGCGAAGAATCGCTTCGTGTTCAGTCCCGTTTGGGAACTTCCTGTTCCGACGTACGAGGGTTTCAAGGGGAAGGCATTGGACGGCTGGGGAACGTCTGCGATTATCACGTATCAAAGCGGCTTCCCAATTCGCATTCAGAATGCCAACGATGATGAATTGCAGGGCAGCGTGGCGTTCTTCGAAGGCGCGAATACGCCGCAGGTCACGGGACCGATTCAATTCATGAGTCCGAAGACGAGCGCGGCCAATCCGAATAACACTTATTTTTCGGGCAGTTTCGCGCCCCCCGCTCAGGGAACCTTCGGCAACGTTCCGCACGCGCTTTGCTGCGGACCGGCGATCAGCAATACGGATCTGGTCATCAGTAAAAAGACGCCGATCAACGAGCGTTGGAACACGGAATTTCGCGCGGAGTTTTACAATGCGTGGAATCACACGGAGTTCAACAATCCCGACGGCAACTTTGCGGATTCAACATTCGGCCAGGTCTTAAAGACCCGCGAGGGACCGCGCCTGATTCAGTTCGCGTTGAAGGTTCTCTTCTAAAGGCGGGGGCAGAGTTGAGCGGGTGACTGCGAGGGCCGTCAACCGAGGCCCTCGTTTTGTTGTGTGCGCGTGGGAAACGGGAAACGGGAATGAGATGTCGCGGTGCGGAAAAGCCAGTGTGCCAACCGCACAATCGGACCTTCAGCGGCCGAAGCCGCGCCGCACAAGATGGAGGATGTGATGCACCAAGGACTTCAGAAGGAAATTGCGACCTACGAGAAGCGTACACCGGGTTCGCGCGAGGCTCACAAGCGCGCCACGGCGCGGCTCCCGCTGGGAGTGGCCAGCAACTATCGCGCTTACGACCCATATCCGATTTTCGCGCGAGACGGCCAAGGTGGTCACCTTCACGATATCGACGGCAACGACTACATCGACTTCAATCTGTGCTTCGGCGCGCTGATGGCGGGGCACCGGCATCCGGCGGTGATTCGGGCGGTGCAGGAAAAACTCCGAACCGGGACGATGTACGGCATGCCGCACAATCTCGAGTGGGAACTGGCCGAGGAAATCTGCAAGCGGTTTCCGGTGGAGATGGTTCGGTTCAGCAACAGCGGAACCGAGTGCACGATGCACTCCGTTCGTCTGGCGCGGGCCGCGACCGGCCGCGACCGTATCATCAAGATGGAGGGCGGATACCACGGCCTGCACGACTCGGCGCTGGTTTCCGTGAAGCCGAAAGCCAGCGAAGTGGGTGACCCAAAATTCCCGACGGCAGTTCCCGGCGGCGAGGGCGTCACGAAAGCGACCCTGCAAAACACGCTGGTGGCGCAGTTCAACGATGCTGAAGGAGTGGAGCGGCTGTTCGCGAAGTATCCGGGCGAAATCGCGGCTGTAATCGTCGAGCCGATCATGATGAACGTCGGAATCCTGATGCCCGATCCCGGCTATCACCACGCTCTTCGGGAAATCACGAAGAAGAATGGCGCGCTACTGATTTTCGACGAAGTGAAGACGGGCGCGAAGCTGGCTTACGGCGGGGCTTGCGAATACTTCAGTGTCAAGCCGGACATCGTGTGCCTGGCGAAGTCGATTGGCGGCGGCTTTTCATTGGCGGCCTTTGCGTCGACGCGAGCGGTGATGGGACTGATTTCCGATCATCGGGTTTTCCACGGTGGCACCTACAACACGAACCCGGTGGCGATGGCAGCCGGGCTCGCGACGTTTCGCGAAGTGCTCACGCCCGCGGCGTACGAGCACGTCAACCGCCTGAACAAAAAGCTGGTGGATGGTTACAACAAGGAAGTGGCCAAGACGGGGCTCGAGTCTTACGTGATCAGCGCGGGCGCGAACGGGGCGCTGATGTTTTTCCCGAAGCCGATTCGCAATTATCGCGACTGGTTGACGATTGATAGCGATCTCTGGCGGCACTACTGGTTCGCGATGACGAATCGCGGCGTGATTCCCCAACCTTATTGGTGGGACGAGCAATGGACGATTTCAGTGGCGCATACGGACGCGGACATCGATCGCCATCTTCAGGCGTTTGCCGAAGTGGCGCCGGCGCTTGCGGCCGCGCAGAAAGAGCCACGCGTGGCGTCGACCGTAGCGCACTAGTCCAGAACGTAGTTTGGAGTTTCGTCTGGCTGAGAGTCAAACCTCGCACGATTCTGCCGCACACCTGAAGCGAGCGCTGGGGCGCTGGGATTTGGTGGCGCTGTTCGTTGTCGCTGTATTCAATCTGAACGTGGTGCCGAGCATCGCGGCGAACGGCGGCGTCACCGTCTGGTTGTGGCTGATTGCACTCGTTCTCTTTTTCTGGCCGCAGGGGATTGCCGTGATTGAGCTCGCTCATCGCTACCCGGGAGAAGGCGGCGTGTACCTGTGGGCCAAGCGGGAATTCGGTGATTTTCATGGATTCCTCTCGGGCTGGTGCTACTGGACGAACAACATGATGTACGTCCCGACCATAATGCTCTATTTCGTGGGAGTGTCGGTGTTCGCGCTGGGCCCGGGTCACGAGGGGCTGGCCGACAATCGATTGTTTACCGTAGCCGCATCTCTGGGACTGTTCGCGATTCTTGTGGTTTTGAACATCGTTGGGCTGGGTGTGGGGAAATGGATCAATAACATTGGGGGAATCGGCACGGGAATCGCTGGCGCGACGCTGGTTGGCCTCGGCGTGATTGTGTGTTTTCGATTCGGCACGAGCGTGACGGTGGCGGACTTCCGAATCCCCGCCGATCCGCGTTTCTTGATGAATGCGTTCGGCGTGATTTGCTTCGGGCTAGTTGGCTTGGAGCTCGCCTCCGTGATGGGTGACGAAATCAAGGACCCGGAAAGAAACCTGCCGGGGGCTGTTGCGTGGGGCGGAGTGCTCTCTGGCGTTCTTTATATCGCCGCCACGCTTACGTTGCTGGTGGCGATCAGCAAGAACGACATCAATGTACTGCAGGGAATCGTGCAAGCGGTGAGCCACATGTCGGGCCGTGCGGGCGCTTCGTGGATCGTTGCGCCGTTTGCCGTGATGCTGAGTGTCTCGATCGCGGGAATTGGCTCCGCGTGGCTTGCAGGGTCGGCGCGCATTCCGTTCGTCGCGGGGCTCGATTCGTACCTGCCTTCGTGGCTGGGAAAAGTTCATCCGCGCTACGGCACTCCTTATGCGGCTCTGATCGTGCACGCGACGGTGTCTGCGATTCTTGTGGCCGTTAACTTTCTGCGTTCGGGCGTGCAGGAGACGTTCCAGAGTTTGCTGTCGCTTGCGGTGGTTCTCCAGCTTGTTCCGTTCCTCTACATGTTCGCGGCGCTGATTCGGATTGCCATGAATCCGACTGCAGGGAAGGGGCGCTACAGCCGCGGCGTTCTTTTGTGGGCTGGGTACAGCGGGCTGCTGACAACGATTCTGGGAATCGCGCTGGCTTTCTTTCCGGCAAAACAGATTACTTCGGTGTGGAAGTATGAAACGTGGATGTTCGGGGGCACCGCGGGGTTTATCGGACTCGCGGTGTTTTTCTTTTATGTGTACGCGCGACGCAAAGGGCGGCTCGCGGTGGTGATGGCAAGCCCGGCAGCATCGACACGAGGGGACGCCTGATGAAGCGTTATCGGATGTACATCAACGGAGAGTTCGTCGAAAGCCTCGACGGGACGTATTTCCCGGTGGTGGATCCATCGACGGAAGAAATTATCGCGGAAGTTCCCGAGGGTGGTGAGAAGGACGTGAATCGCGCGGTAGCCGCGGCGAAGGCGACGTTTGACGCGGGCGAGTGGCCGCAAACGACGGCGCAGGAACGCGGGCGGATCCTCTTTCGACTGGCAGAACGGGTGCGAAAAGAGGCTGCGAAGCTGGCGGAACTCGAGGCCCGGAATTCGGGGAAGCCGATTGTCGAAGCGGAATTCGACATTGCGGACGTCGCAACCTGCTTCGAATACTACGGTGGGATGGCGACGAAGGTCCTGGGGCACGTGAATCCTGTGCCGGACAACGCGCTGAGCCTTTCGTTGCGCGAGCCGATTGGCGTGGCGGGGCAAATTATTCCGTGGAACTACCCGCTGCTGATGGCCGCGTGGAAGCTTGCGCCGGCAATCGCAGCGGGCTGCACTTGCGTGCTGAAGCCGGCCGAGCAGACTCCGCTAACGGCGCTTGAGTCCGCTGGCTTTCTGACGGACGCGGGGCTGCCACCGGGCGTGGTGAACATTATTACGGGTTTTGGTGAGGCGGCGGGAGCACCGCTGGTGAAGCATAAGGATGTGAACAAGATTGCGTTTACGGGAAGCGCGGCGGTGGGGAAAGCGATCGTGAAGATGGCGGCAGATACTGTCAAGCGGGTGACGCTGGAGCTTGGGGGGAAATCGCCGAACATATTTTTCGCGGACGCGGATTTTGAGGCGGCGATCGACGGTGCGCTTTTTGGCGTGTTCATCAACCAGGGTGAAGTGTGCTCGGCGGGGAGTAGGATCCTGGTGGAAAAGCCCATCTACTCGAAATTTGTCGATGCGATGTCCGCGAAGGCGAAGACGATTCGTCTGGGGCCCCCGCTGGAGCGCGAGACGAAGATGGGTCCGCTTGTGAGCAAGGAGCAATTCGATCGAGTGAGGTCGTACCAGGAATTGGGGAAGAAGGAAGCAAAACTTGCGGCGGGAGGCGGACGGTCGTCGACCTTTTCGCACGGCTACTACGTGGAGCCGACGATTTTCTACGATGTGGACAATTCGTCGCGTATCGCACAGGAAGAAATTTTCGGCCCGGTGGCGGCCGTGATTCCGTTTGCGAACGAAGTGGAAGCAATTCGCATCGCGAACGAAACGCCATACGGGCTGGCTGCGGCCGTTTGGTCTCGCGACATCTTCAAGGCGTTTCGTGTGGTGAAGGCGCTGCGCGCGGGGATCGTGTGGGTGAATCACATGCAGCCGACGTACGTCGAGGCGCCCTGGGGCGGGTACAAGCAGTCGGGATTCGGGCGCGAGCTGGGCCCGTGGGGAATCGAAGAGTATCTCGAGACGAAGCAGGTTTACATCAATCTGAATGAGCAGCCCATTGGGTGGTACTGACATGCCGACGATTCAACTGCGAACTTCCATTCCCGGACCAAAATCACAGGAGTTGATGAAGCGCCGAGCGGCTGCGGTCCCGCGAGGCATTTCGCACGGCACGCCGATCTTCGCGGCGCGGGCCGAGGGCGTCGTGCTGGAGGACGTCGACGGGAACCGGTTTCTCGATTTCGCCGGAGGAATTGGGTGCTTGAACACCGGACATCGCGCGCCGCGTGTAGTGGCTGCGATTCGAGAGCAGGTGGACGCATTCCTCCATACGTGTTTCAGCGTGGCACCGTACGAAAAATATATCGCGGTGGCTGAGAAGATGAACGCGATTACGCCGGGCACGTTCGCGAAGAAAACGATACTCGTGAACAGCGGCGCGGAAGCCATCGAAAACGCCATCAAGCTCGCGCGGTTCTACACGCGGCGGCCTGCGATCGTTTGTTTTGAAGATGCGTTTCATGGTCGGACGCTGTTGACGATGTCGCTGACGAGCAAGACGCATCCCTACAAGGCGGGGTTTGAACCGTTCGCGGCGGACATTTATCGCATCCCGTACGCCTACTGCTATCGGTGTTCCTATTCGCTGAAGTATCCGTCGTGCGACGTTTTCTGCGCGCGGCATCTGGAGGATACGTTCAAGCGGGTGGTAGCGGCGGAGGCTGTAGCTGCCGTGATCGCAGAGCCGGTGCTGGGCGAGGGGGGATTCGTCGTGCCGCCGCCGGAGTTTTTCGGCATGGTTCAAGATATTTGCCGGAAACACGAAATCCTGTTTATCGCGGATGAAATACAAACGGGATTCGGGCGCACGGGAGCGATGTTTGCGAGCGAGCGCTACGGAATCATCCCGGACATGCTCGTTTCGGCAAAATCGATCTCGGGCGGGCTTCCGCTGGCGGCCGTGACAGGTCGCGCGGAAATCATGGATGCGCCGGGGGTTGGTGGCCTGGGCGGGACGTTCGGCGGGAATCCAGTCGCGTGCGCGGCAGCCCTTGCGGCGATCGAAACGATCGAGCGCGAGAATCTTTCTGCGCGGGCTGTGAAGCTGGGCGACAAATTCGAGGCGCGGGCTCGAGATTGGAAGGCGCGGTTTCCGTTGGTGGGCGATGCGCGAGGATTAGGCGGGATGCGCGCGATCGAATTAGTCCGTTCGCGCGAGAGCCGCGAGCCTGCCAAACAAGAAACTGAACAGATCATACGACATTGTTATCAGCACGGGTTGATTGTGCTGTCGGCCGGAACCTACGCTAACGTTGTGCGTGTGCTTGTGCCTTTGGTGGTGACGGACGAGCAATTTGACGAGGGGCTTGAAATCCTGGAAGCGGCCATTGCGACGGTGGCGGGATCGAGCGTCGAAGCGGTGCTGCGGCGCACGTAGAATTGGGCGAGAGGTAGAGATCATGGCAACAGCGACGAAGACGCCCGTCCGGCAATGGGGATTCTTTCTCGACGGCAAGTGGGTGTTGGAAGGCGAACAGGTTGATATTCACTCACCGTATGACGGCTCGGTGGTTGCCACTGTGCATCGCGGGACGGCCGCTCACGCGGAAGCTGCTGCAGTCGCTGCGCAGCGCGCATTCGAAACCACACGCAAGTTACCTGCATACGAACGCCAGCGAATTTTGCGTGAAATTTCTGCCGGCATTCAGGCTCGGCGGGAGGAGTTCGCGCGAGTGATGGCGCTGGAGGCGGGCAAACCCGTCCGAACCGCTCGCGTGGAAGTGGACCGAGCTGTGCTGACGTTCTCGGTGGCTGCTGAGGAAGCAACGCGCATTGGCGGCGAATGGTTGCCGCTCGACTTGCAGCCTTCCACCGCGGGGCGAGCCGGAATCGTTCGCAGATTTGCGCTCGGGCCGATTCTGGGGATCACGCCCTTCAACTTTCCATTGAATCTTGTGGCGCACAAAGTGGCGCCCGCGATCGCTGCGGGATGCACAGTCCTTCTGAAGCCGGCGCCGCAGACACCGCTGTGCTCGCTGATGCTTGCGGAAGTCGCGGAGAAGGCGGCCTTAACTAGGGGCGCGCTGAACGTTCTGCCTCTGGCGAATGCCGACGCGGAGCGACTGGTGGCCGACGATCGGCTGAAGCTGCTTTCGTTCACGGGTAGCGGTCCGGTGGGATGGTCACTGAAGACAAAATCGGGAAAGAAGAAAGTGGTGCTCGAACTCGGCGGAAATGCGGCGGTAATCGTGCACTCGGACGCGGACGTGGAAGATGCTGCTCGAAAGTGTGTTCTGGGCGGATTTTCCTACGCGGGGCAGAGTTGCATTTCGGTGCAGCGGATTTTCGTGCAGCGCAATGTTGAGCCGAAGTTTCTGGAGATGCTCGTCGCGGGCGTGAAGAAACTCAAGATAGGCGATCCGCTGGATGAGGCGACGGACGTTGGGCCGATGATTAGCGAAGATGCGGCGCGGCGGGCGGCGTCGTGGATCGAGGAAGCCAGAGCAAACGGAGCAAAGTTGCTGTGCGGAGGCAAGCGCACTGGCTCGCTCTTCGAACCGACCGTGCTGACGGATACACGACCGAACATGAAGGTGAATTGCCAGGAGATTTTCGCGCCGGTCGTGGTGGCGGAGCCGTACGACGAATTCGAGGAAGCGATTTGCCGCGTAAATGATTCTCCGTACGGCTTGCAAACAGGCGTATTCACGCGCGACGCCAAGCTATTGTTCAAGGCGTTCGAGGAGCTGGAGGTGGGCGGCGTGATCGCTGGCGATATGTCGGCGT
Organism: uncultured Acidobacteriota bacterium; assembly: GCA_963744235.1. Lineage (GTDB taxonomy): Bacteria > Acidobacteriota > Terriglobia > Acidiferrales > UBA7541 > Palsa-295. The sequence continues at coordinate 384,077 of CAVUSU010000004.1, forward strand.
TCAGGATCGATTCCATGCCTTATGGCGGCGTGAAGGATTCCGGACTGGGTCGTGAAGGGCTTCGTTATGCGATTGAGGAGATGACGGAGCCGCGGCTGCTCGTTTTGAATTTGGGATGATTGCGCCTTTGGAAGGTCAGGCGCGGGTTGCGGGCGACGCGATGAGAGAGGCAGCGATTGACAGGCCGACGATTCCAGCGATCACGACGAGTGTCACCGGGGTCGAGACAGTGAGTTTTTCGCTGAACGCCATTTTCAGGCCTATGAAGATCAGAATTGCCGCAACACCTTGATGCAGGAAGCGAAAACGCGGGAATATGCCGGCCACCGCGAAATAGAGCGCTCGCAGCCCGAGTATCGCGAAGGCGTTCGAAGTGTATGCAACAAAGGTGTCGCGCGTGATGGCGAGAACCGCGGGCACCGAATCGACCGCAAAAACTATATCCATCGCTTCGATGGCGACGAGCGCGAGGAGCAGCGGCGTCGCGCTCCATCGGTGGCCCGCCCCAACCCAGAATTTATTTCCTTCGAAACGGTCGACAACCGGAAAGATCTTCCGGGCGGCGCGCACCAGCCAATTTCGCTCGGGGCGGGCTATCCGCTTACGCGAAAGCAACATTTGGAGCCCCATAACTACCAGAAGAGCGCCGAAAATATAAGTGAGGGCGTGAAAGAGGCCTAGCAGCTCGATTCCCGCGACGACGAAAATGGCGCGGAGCAGCAACGCGCCAATCACGCCGCTAAACAGAACTTTGTATTGCGATTCAGGCGGCACGTGAAAGGTTTGAAAGATGATAAGAAACACGAAGATGTTGTCGAGACTCAGCGATTTCTCCACCACGTAAGCGGTAAGGAAATCGAGTCCGGCGCGAGGTCCAAGGCAAAAATAAAGCCACATATCGAACGCTAGAGCGAGAGCGATCCAGCAGGCGCTCTCGACAATTGCGCGCTTGAGAGTGATCGAGCGCGGCTTACGGTGGATTCCGAATTGGTCTACGGCGAGCGCCGCCGCAATAAGGGTTCCGAATACGATCCAGGCGTGCAACGGGGCAGGTTTCATGTCATTCGGGCGCCAACCAATGTCGCGCGAGTGTACAACGCGGTCAATGTTGCGCAAAACGATCAACTGAAAGAGTTACGGATTGCTTGCGTCTCGCCGCATGTCCGATAATTTGAGGGGTCTTAGGGGGAATTGCTGCCTTCCCGGAGGAAGGGGCACGAAATACCCATCGCGAGATTATCGAGCGCGCCGGGCGAGCCCCGGAGCTCTGCATTCCCGCAAAGCTCATACCGGCTCATATTGGCTGACCCTGGCAGCGCCCAGAGTGAAACGATACTGGTTGTAATGTCACTACTATTACGGGAAGGAGTCCGCCTGGAGTAGTTGAGGAATTGCGAGTTAGGAGTTGCAGGTGTTGCGCTGATGCCGGATAATTTCGCGAACCCCGTACGCAAGCTCGAGCCGACCTGGCGGCTTCTGCGATGAACTGCCCGCACTGCAGCACGGTCAATCCTGACTACGCGGAATCCTGTTCGCGCTGCGGCACGCCCATGCCCGTGGGTGATTCAGAAACGATGGTGATGACCGATGCGGCGCTGCTCACTCCGGGCCAAGACTTTGGTCCGCGATACCGGATCGAATCGCTTCTTGGGCAGGGCGGCATGGGCCGCGTTTACAAGGCCTACGACAAGGACCTGGACCGCATCGTCGCAATCAAGGTTGTCCGCCAAGGCGCGTTGAGCGAATCGGATGCGTTGAAGCGCTTTAAACAAGAGCTGCTGCTCGCCAGCAAGATCTCGCACAAGAATATCCTCCGAATTCACGACATGGGGGACGTCGGAGGCATCAGGTTCATATCGATGGCCTACGTGGAGGGCCCGGACCTCCACCATATTATTTCAGCCAATCCGAAGATGCCGCTGGATCGAGTGCTGAATTTCGCGCGGCAATTTGCCGAAGCGCTGGCCGCAGCCCACGCGGAAGGCGTGATCCATCGCGACCTGAAACCGCAAAACATCCTGGTGGGCAAAGACGACCAAATCTACGTCTCCGATTTCGGACTGGCGAAGTCCTTCGAGGAAGGCGCCGTGGCGATGACCAAAACGGGCGCTTTTCTGGGGACACCTCGCTACATGTCGCCCGAACAGGTGGAAGGCAAGCCTGCCGATCATCGCAGCGACCTTTACGCGTATGGGCTGATCCTCTATGAACTGGTGACGGGAGACGTGCCGTTTACGGGCGAATCCACGCTGAAAGTGATGTACCAGCGTGTTCAAGAGAAGCCAAAGAGCCCGAAGCTGGTGAATCCTGACCTGCCGAACTGGCTGGTTCGGGTGATTCTGCACTGCCTCGAACGGGCGCCCGAGGCTCGCTACCAAAACGCCTACGAGATTCTGGCGGACCTGCAAGGGGGATCGAGGTCCGGGAGCGCAGTGTCGAGGGCTGGCTCGCAGACAGTGGTGATCCAGATCCCGGAATTTGCGCAGCGGCGGTGGACTTGGTGGGTGGCTGGAGGCGTTGCTCTGCTGTTGTTGCTGCTGGTGATTCCGCCGGTGCGCCACTTGATTTTCCACAGCGGCGGAGGCGGTGCTACAGGAACTTCCGCGGTTTCCGGAGTACCACCGCTCTCGACGGGCCGATATGTGGCCGTTCTGCCGCTGCAGGTGCTGGGGGACCAAGCGCGTCTTGGGTACTTGGCGCAAGGAATTCAAGAGGCTCTGTCAGCGAAGCTGTTCGAGTTGAAAGACGTTCACGTGACTTCAACGGACGAGGCCAGCAAGGCCGATCAAAGCCTGCCGTTGCCGAAGATCGGGCGGAACCTCGGGGCCAACCTGCTGGTGCTTGGAACACTGCAGGGCTCCGGCGACAAGGTCCGAATCGTAGTGAAAGTGGAGGACGTTGCTGACGGAAAGAGCGTCTGGAGCAAAGAATTTGATGGAGTGACCGATGACCTGTTCACATTGGAGGATCAGATCTATTCCCAGGTAGTATCGGCTATGAATGTGAGCCCCTCGAATGAGGAAACGGCCAACGCCGAAGCGCGTCCCACGGAAAACATCGCTGCTTACGATCTGTACTTACGCGGGCAAAGTTCTCTGCGCAAGTACGATAGTAAGGATATACAGGTGGCCCTTGATTATTTCAACCAGGCTCTGAAGGCGGACCATACGTTCGCGCTGGCCTATACGGGCATCGCGAGTGCCAGCCTACGGATGTACGGAAACAACAAGGAGGGTTTCTGGATTCAAAAAGCAGTCGGTGCCGCTCAACAGGCCGAACAACTAAATGACAAACTGCCGGAAGTTCATTCCACACTGGGAGGCGTGTACATAGCGTTAGGCAAGAACTCCGAAGCAGTTGCTGAATTGAAGCGTGCCATTTCCCTGGCGCCCAACTCGGACCAAGTCTATCGGCGGATGGGCAGTGCTTACCTGGCGATGGGTCAAGCCACACCGGCGATCGAAGCATTTCAGAAAGCGATCCAGCTCAACCCATACTACTGGGTGAGCCAAAACGAACTCGGCGACGCATATTACCAGCTCGGAAATTATCCAAAAGCCCTGGAGGCGTTTCAACAGGTTACCGTTCTCGAGCCCGACATCAACGTGGGATACGAAAATGTAGGAAACATCTATCTCCAGGAGGCCAAGTATCAGGACGCAATCCCGTATTTTCAGAAGGCCCTGCAAGTGGAGCCCTACTGGTCGACATACTCGAATTTGGGCACAGCCTACTTCTTTTTGAAGCAATACAAGAATTCAACTGAGATGTATGAGAAGGCTGTTGAACTCAACCCCAACGACACGCTGACGCTCGTCAATTTGGCGGATAGTTACCGTGGGGCGGGAGAACAGGACAAGGCTCGGGCCACATATGAGCGCGCGATTTCCGCAGGGTTCAAGGAATTGCAAACCAATCCTCAAGATGCAGGAGTGATGGACCAAATCGCGGGTTCATACGCGAAGACCGGCAATGCTCAGCAGGCAGACAACTTCATCCGTCGGGCGCGTGCGATCGACAAGAACAACGTGAACTATATTTACGATGAAGCGAAAATCGACGCGGCGCTTGGCCGGAAGAGCGAGGCGCTAGGACTTGTGCGCGAAGCTCTGGAGAAGCACTATCCCGCTCAATTTGCTGCGGGCGATCCGGATCTCCTGAGCATTCAGGGCGACCCAGCCTTTGCGGCGATGATTAAGAAGTATTCTGGTGGAGCGAAGCCCTAGTGTTGGTGCGCGGGGTTCGTTCTAAAGAAGTACCATCCCGCTTAACTTGCTGGCGGGCCTCCTGAACATTCACGCCGACCCGGCCTTTGCGGGCAATGATTACGAGGTGCTCTGACGGAGCGAAGCCCTAGGCGACGCTAACTGAGCGCCGCCTCAAGCCAAAGGCAAACAGCGAAACGAGTCCGCTCAGCAAAAGCAACATGGTTCCGGGTTCGGGGGCGACAACAACGCCAACGATGTCACCAGGGTTCAGAAAGGACTGAATTACTCCATCGACCACGGGTCCTTCAAACTTGAACTCGACTGCAGGCAGGGGGCCTGCTGGAGAGGACGAGAAACAAGATGCCGCTAGGCCCGGGACGCAGCTAAAATCTTCGGATTCGAAAAAGGCATCAGACTCACCTTCTTGAGGAACAATTTCGACGTACATGATGCCGATAGGATTGGTGCCTGTGTAGACGAAATTACTTGTCGTGTCCGCGTCTGTCACCACGAGCGGGTCCGACTGCGATGTGCTCGAGAAGGAGCCAAGATCGCAAGGGGCGTTGCACCTATGGATGGTAACCGTCGGATCATTGGGCACGTCGTCCGCCCTCGCTACGGTCGAAGACACTCCGACCGCGAGTCCCATCAAAATCAACCACGTGGATAGCCGGCACATGCTCATGTCAACATCCTCCCATAGTTATGCTACGCGCAGTATTGCATGTCTGACGCCAAACTTACCGATTTCTGTAAGTTTCCTTAAGTCTTTTGTTGTCAGTGTCAGGGAGTCGCTCTGAAGAATGATGCATGACACCGGTGTGAAAGCGTTTGCATATGTCTGGCACTCCCCCCTCCCTTTAGTCTCGTCATCGTCGGGAGTTCCGAGTCGATACTGGCCGACAAGCTGACCGAGGCGGGTCCTCAAGCGCTAAGAGTAATGGCTTGTATAAATTATGGGATCATTGCCGCACGAGTCAGTTCGTGCCATCTCGTTCAGACTTTGATGCCAAAGTTGGGGAGCCTCATTGGGCGCTACCTTTTGCAGCCACAGGCATCGAAAAATGTGGAGGACATCGATATGCAAGGTCGTGAATTGTCGGCCAGTCTTAGCGGCACGGTTGCTCTGGGCAAGGAATTGACCGTTCACCGCCTGGGATTCGGCGCGATGCGAATCACAGGTGACGGCGTGTGGGGTGCTCCGAAGGATCCGAGTGAGGCGGTTCGTGTACTGCGCCGCGCGGTGGAACTGGGCGTGAATTTCATCGACACCGCAGACTCATACGGCCCTGATGTGAGCGAAGAATTGGTCGCCGAAGCGCTGGCGCCGTATCCGAAAGGTGTGGTAGTGGCGACCAAGGGCGGTTGGAGACGCCCCGGGCCGGGGCAGTGGACTCACGACGCGAGCCCCGAGCATCTGCGAGAGGCCGTGAACGGCAGCTTGAAAAGGCTGCGGCTGAAACAGATCGATCTTTACCAATTGCACATTCCCGATCCGACGGTGCCGTTCGAGCAATCGATGGAAACGCTGGCGAAATTGCGCGAGCAAGGAGCGATTCGCTTGATCGGCTTATCGAATGTCACGCAGGAACATATTGAGCGCGCCCGAAAGATCACGCCGATTGCGTCCGTCCAGAACCGCTACAGCTTTGCCGACCGGGAATGGGACTACGTTGTGGATTATTGCGAGGAGAACGGGATCGCATTCATTCCGTGGGCTCCGCTGAGGGCGGCGAAGGACGCGGGCGACGTGCTGGAAAGAATCGCGAAAGGCCACGACGCTACGCCCAGGCAAGTGGCGATTGCGTGGCTGCTGAAGAGGTCGCCAATCATGCTGCCGATTCCGGGGACTTCTTCGGTGCGGCACCTCGAGGAGAATGTTGCGGCGGCGGGTCTGCGACTGACGGACGATGAATTCGACGAACTTTCACGCGTGCCTGAGAAGGCGCTTACCGCGCGTCCCTGAATCAAAGCCAAACGCGCTGCCGTAATGCTCGTTTTCCAGCAAATTCCTAAGGCATTGAGGGGCGCAGCTCGGCTTTTCGCGTGGTGATAGTGAGCTTGGCCGGGGTTAGCATGGGCGGAGGCCAGTTCTCAGTGTAAGCCTCGACCGTGATTGTACCGGGAGTCTTGGAGGCCTGGACAATTGCTTGAGCAAGTCCGTTGAACAGGCTGCGGTTGGGTTCCTTGTCTGACTCCTGACAGTTGGGATCGCCATTGCCGACGCCGATCAAGGCGCCGTCACCGGTTACTTTGAAGCTGATCATATTGCCAGCTGTTGGGATGGGACGGCCGGCCTCGTCGAGCACTTCGACGCGGAGAACCGCGATGTCCTCACCGTTGGCCTTGATCTCGCTGCGATCTGCGGTGAGTTTGATAGCTTTTGGCTCGCCTGTGGTTTCGCGTTTCTCGGTGAGGACAACTTTCCCATCCTTTTTGCCACGCGCCTCAATCGTACCCGGGGCGTACTTCACCTTCCACTCGAGATGAGTTAAGGGCTGCACTTTCTGGCTGCCCTGGCTCTGCCCGTTCAGGAACAGCTCAACTTCGTCGAGGTTCGAATGCACCCAAACGGAAATGGGTTCGCCTTCGCGCTGGTCCCAGTTCCAGTGCGGGAATAGATGCAGGACCGGTTCCTGGCCCCACCACGCTTTGTAGTAGTAGAAGTTGTCCTTGGGAAAGCCGCACATGTCCACGATGCCAAACTGGGAGTTGATCGAAGGCCAGCCATACGGCGTGGGTTCTCCGCGGTAGTCGAAGCCAGTCCAGGCAAATCCGCCCGCGAGCCAGTCGCGCGCGGCATAGAATTTCCACCACTCCTCGGCTAGTTCGGCCCATTGCGGATGGTTCAGGTCGTACGCGCTCACCCAGTTGCGCAGCTTATCTGTGGAGTAGATTCCGCGCGTGGAGACGGTGCTTGCTGTTTCCGAGCCGATTGAGGGCTGTTTTGGGTGCGCCTTGTGATAGGCATCGGGAGCGTTGAGGTTGTAATTAAATCCCATGACGTCCAACGCCTCAGGGAGGGTTTTGTCAAAGGAGCCGTTGACCGCGCACGTACACAAACGCGTGGGATCGAGTTCGTGCGTCCGCGCGACCATGTCCGCCATGACCCGTTTCCCCTGATCGGAATTCTGCAGTTGCCACTCCTCGTTGCCCATCGACCAGAGAATGATCGAAGGGGAATTCCTGTAGCGCTTCACCATCAATTCGAGTTGTGCCATGCCTTCAGGTGTGGAACTCATCATGCGGGTCTCGCACATCATCATCATGCCGAGACGGTCACACGCCTCCACCCATTCAGGCGTGGGCATATTGTGCGAAGTACGGACCGCGTTCGAGCCCATTTCCTTGAGAACGGCCACCCGATAGAACTGCAATTGGTCTGGCAGGGCGGCGCCAACCCCGGCGTGATCGTGATGATTGCAAGTGCCTTTGACCTTCACGGACTTGCCGTTCAAAAAGAAACCTTTGTCGGCGTCGAAGAGCAGGGCTCGGACGCCAAAGCTCACGCGCTCCGCGTCGCGCGGCTTGCCGCCAGATTCAACGGTCACGATCGCCGCGTAGAGATTCGGCGTTTCGGGCGACCAGAGCGCGGGATTGGGGAACTTGGCAGTTGATGTGAAGGTTTCGGAAGAGTCGGCGGCAACCGATTGCGGAGCAGATTCGGCGGACGCAACAGCTTTTCCGGCTGCATCGAGAATTTGCCAGCGCACGCGGCAACTTTCGGCCTGCTTCCCTTCGTTGCGCACAACCGTCCCGAGATTAAGGATGGCTTCGTTGCTTTTAACGTCGGCGCGGACGTAGCTGTCCCACTTGCCGATATGAAGCGCGTCGGTTTTCGTGAGCCATACATGACGGTAGATGCCGGCGCCCTCGTAAAACCAGCCGTCACCAAAACTCGCATCCATACGCACGACGAGATAGTTTTTTGCGCCATAGTTGAGAAAGTCGGTGAGATCGAAGCGGAAGGGCGCGTAGCCGTTGTCGTTGCGGCCCAGAGAGTAGCCGTTCAGAAACGCCAGGGCGCTACGGAATGCGCCGTCGAACTCCAGCACGACGCGACGGCCGAGATCGCTTTGTGGAATTTCGAAGACGCGGCGATACCAGCCCACGCTCGTTTCGGGATAGCGGCGGCCGAGGGGTTTGTAGCCGTGCCCCTGCAGCAAATCGTCGTTCACAAAAGGAAGTTCGACGGCCCAGTCGTGGGGCAAATTCAGCGGGCGCCACTTCGAGTCGTCGAATTTTTCACGGGCAAATTCAAATTCGCCGGACTTGGCGAAATCTCCCTGATCCTTGCCGAAACCAAGGTCGCGACTCGGGTCGCTGCCGTGGCCCTGGAAAAACTTCCAGCCAAAATCAAACAGCAGATGCTCGCGCGGAGGCACTGCAGCGTCAGCTTCCGCGGAGGTGAGTCCGGATACCGCGCCAGGAGAGCGTTGGCACGGGCCAGAGCCGAGTTCGCGACGAGCGATGAGGCCGAGAGCGCAATTCCAGTGCGAAGCAAATCGCGGCGGGTAAGTTCAGACATTCGACTGTCCTCACGAATCGATCTTAGATTGAAACCACTGACGGAATCATCCGCCTTCGGGATGACGGCGAACTATATCATTTTCGGCGTGCGCAACTCGCGGAGTTGTTGGAGCCTTGCACAGGAAGCAAGTTGCGGAAGTCGAAGCGCTTGCGCGGCTGTTTGGTCGATGAACCCGGACCCGTCAAATTCAATTGATCGAGCAGGCCACGAAGAAAAGCTGGGTGAGATTTTCTAAGGGAAATTCTGTAGGAACATTTTGAATCCGCCGTGAAGAAACCGCTAGTTCCAGTACTAAAATCGCAACTTCTCGATAGACTCGCGCCGTCCTCGCAAGTTCAATATTCAAAAGACGATGCAGAATTCGCGGTTTTGGAATTATGAATGGCTCCTATATTGCACAGTCATCGATGCCAGCCCAAACCTAAGGAGGCTTGCAAAAATGAAAAAGGGAATTCGGATCGGAATTACCACCCTGGCAAGTTTGGTCCTCATACCAGTTTTTTGGGCGCGACCGGCGGCTCACAACGTTGCGGCGCAAAGCGAGCAAACTGCACCGCAAACACAGTCCGTTTCGGGGAAAATTGCTTCCGTCGACAAGAACTCTTTCACGTTGACGGTCCAGGCGAGTGGCAGTCAGCAGTTCCAGCAAACCACCCCAACCACTATGACCTTTACGACGGACAAGAACACGACCATAGACGGCAAACTGCAAGTCGGTTCTAGTGCTGACGTCACTTACCGCAACGACAACGGAACGAATCTGGCGGTCAGCGTTCACGTGACTCCCTAACTCCAGGCTTGGTCTGGCGGGCAGAGTCCGTGGAAGTAATGGAACAGCAATCGCTAGACTGGGGCCGGCTCCGAGAGGTTGCTCAGAGACGCTCGGCGCGACTCTCAGATGCGAGGCGTGAAAACGCGGCGCGACCTTCTCGGAGACACTTCATAAGTTAATACGCGGTGTCTCCGAGAAGGCAAGGAAGTTGTCGATCTGCTGTTTCCTAGTGATTTCTGCCAGAGGAGACGGTGCGCTTCCCCCCCGGCCCTGTATTCACTTACTCGAGACGGGGGCAGTTTGAATGGGACTGTCGAGAAAAGAGGAATTCAGCGAAGCACTCAGATCGTAGGACTTACCCTGATCTGTCACGCTCGTAATGAGAAGGTCGTAGCGGAATCCTTCCGGATGGGCTCGGCTTCGGAGCAATGCAAGTATGCCGCGAACTTCCGATTGGGCATGGACCACAACCTCATTTCCTGAAGTGATAGGAGACACAACGTAGCCGCGAAATTCGGCGCCGTCGTGGTCCAGACCCGAGTCGATCGGAGCGAGCAGCTTCACGAGGATAACTGTGCCCTTTGGTAGGGCATCCACCTCGCCTGCACGGCTCGCGTGGAGGCGGGTCTGGATGTGAAATACTAGAACCGTCCCCGCGGCCACGTGAATCGGCTGCAGGGTAGTTTTTTGTCCGCGAGCTGAGCCCGCAAGCAGACTGGCAAAACATAAAGCCACCACAACACAACCACGCATGGGCCAGCCTTCCCTATTCCGAGAACGTCACCAGTCTAATTCCTGGAAATGACGACGTCAACGGTCTGCCTGGGTTCTGTTTCGCAGCCGTCGCACGACTGCCGCGAGTCGATCGCTATGATCAAACTGCCCGGCCTTCGCGCCGAAGGCGAAAGGCCGGGCTAGCCGGTCGTTATGCCGAGGCTGTGGTTGCTGCGCCCTTGAAAAACGCGAGCAGGTCGGCGTTGACCAGGTCTGGGTGGGTTGCGGGCATGCCGTGAGGAAGATCGTCGTAGACTTTGAGTGTTGCATGCTTGAGCAGTTTCGCCGCCGCTGGGCCCGCCGCGGCAATCGGCACAATCTGATCGTCCTTGCTATGTATTACCAGCACGGGAATGTCGATCTTCTTGAGGTCCTCGGTGGTATCCGTCTCCGAGAACACTCGAATGCAGTCATAGTGGGCTTTGACGCTTCCCAGCATGCCCTGCAGCCACCAGTGCTGGCGGATGCCCTCGGAAATCTTGGCGCCCGGCCGGTTGTATCCGTAGAAGGGGAGGGTGATGTCAATGTAGAACTGCGGCCGATTGGCCGCGAGCGCTGCCCGGAGGCCGTCGAAGACTTCGACGGGCGAGCCGAGCGGGTTCTTGGGCGTCTTCAGCATGAGGGGCGTGATAGCGCTGATGAGTGCAGCCTTCGCGACACGCTTCGTACCGTGCCGACCTAGGTAGCGCGCGACTTCACCACCACCGGTCGAGTGCCCCACCATGATCGCGTCCTTCAGTTCGAGCTTTTCGAATAGCGTGGCGAGATCGTCGGCATACGTGTCCATATCGTTGCCGTCCCACGTCTGGTCGGAGCGCCCATGGCCGCGGCGATCGTGCGCAATCACCCGATAGCCTAGCTGACTGAAGTACAACATCTGCCCGTCCCAATCGTCCGCGCTCAGCGGCCAGCCATGCGAGAAAACGATCGGCTGTCCCTTGCCCCAATCTTTGTAATAAATGTGCGTGCCGTCCTTGGTGGTGATCGTCGCCATCGAAGTGCCTCCTTGTTCGCGTGCTCGAGAGTTTGCCGGTTCCCGAAGAGGTTAGATTCGCGCCGCGGCCCGAAGGGTTTAGCTAAATTGAAAGAAAAGAATAGTGGAAAACGACAAGTAGCCGCGAATGGGCCGTCTTGACGGCGACGCTTGAGCCGCATACTATCACCCGGCCAATATGAGCCAAGATCCGCTGATAGGCCAATCACTCCTGCACTACAAAATTATTCGGAAGCTGGGCGAGGGCGGCATGGGCGTGGTATATGAAGCCCAGGATTCGCACCTCGATCGCCGCGTGGCGCTGAAGTTTCTTCCGCCCGAGATGGCCAACGATAGCCAGTTACTCGAGCGTTTTCAGCGAGAGGCGCGCGCCGCTTCGTCGCTGAACCATCCCAACATTTGCACGATCCACTCCATCGAACAGCACGACCTCAGGCACTTCATCGTTATGGAACTTCTGGAAGGGCAAACCTTGGCGCAGACAATGACCCAGCAGCCCATGGAAATGGAGAAACTGCTGCCACTGGCGATTCAGATCGCCGATGCCCTCGAATCGGCTCACGCCAAGGGGATCGTACACCGCGATATCAAGCCGGCGAATCTCTTTCTCACCGCACGTGGGCAGGTAAAGATTCTGGACTTCGGTCTAGCCAAGATGAGCCGCGGCGAGATGGCGCAGGGCGTCTGGGCTGCGCAGGGAGCTTCGGCAGGTCAAGGGGAGACGATGATTGCCGGCAACGAACTCACTTCGCCGGGCACAGCCATCGGAACGGTTTCTTACATGTCGCCGGAACAGGCAAGGGGTCAGCTTGTGGACGCCCGGACGGATATCTTCTCCACGGGCACGGTTCTCTATCAGGTGGCGACGGGAAGTCTCCCATTTCCCGGCGAAACAACTGCGGTCGTCTTCGACGCGATCCTGAACCGCGACGCCCGACCGGCTGCCGACCTGAATTCCGCTCTTCCCGGTGATTTTGTGCGCATCCTGGAGAAGGCTCTCGAAAAGGATCGGAATCTGCGCTGCCAGACAGCTACCGAGCTGAAAACGGACCTCAGCCGGCTAAAGCGCGACGTGGAGTCAGGTAAGAAGCGCGCGAAGGAGAAGAGCGATTCCGATCCCGCTGTTCAGAAGCAGGCCGGGAAATCCGTGGCCGTCCTGTATTTCGAGAATCTGAGCGGCAATAAGGAAGACGAATACCTGCGCGACGGAATCACCGAGGACGTGATTACGGAGCTCTCGAAGATCCGCGGGCTGAACACTTTTTCGCGCCCGACGGTTCTGGCCTTCCGGGATAAGCAGGTGACGCCCGCGCAGATCGGCCAGCAGCTCGGCGCGGCCTATGTTCTCACCGGCACCTTGCGTCGCGCTGGAGCCCGCCTGCGCATCAATGCGCAACTTGTCGACACGCGCACCGATTTCCCGCTGTGGTCCGAGCGCTTCGACCGCGAGATGAAGGACGTTTTCGAAATACAGGACGAGATGGCCCGGAAGATCGCCGAAGCCCTGCGCGTGACGCTTTCTCCGCAGGAGCTCGAAGCGCTCGCCGTCAAGCCCACGGAAAATCTGCAGGCTTACGACCTCTTTTTGCGCGGCAAGCGTTACGCGAGGCGTCAGACACGGCAGGATCTCGAGTTTGCTCTGCAGATGTTCGAGAACGCAGTGGCTATGGACCCGAGCTTCGCCCTGGCGTATGCCGCCTGCGCCAACGCTTGCGCCATGTTTTACTGCAACTACAGTCGCGATCAATTATGGGTGGAACGCGCGCGCGAAGCTTCCGGCAAGGCCGTGGCCTTGCGCTGGGATTTGCCCGAAGTGCAGGTGAGCCAAGCGTGGGTACTCTACGCTGCGGAGCTGCACAACGAAGCTGTACGCATGGTCAAAAAGGCGATCGAGCGCAAACGCGACTGCGAGGGCGCCTATTACATGCTCTGCCGCGCGCTATTTGCCGCAGGGCGCTACCAGGAAGTTGTGGACGTGGCGGAATCCGCCATCGAAGCAAGCGGCGAGGATTACAATGTTTACGTGCCCATCCTGAACTCTCTCGGCTCCATGGGCAAAGACGAAGCCAAGCGCAACATGAGCCAAAGATTCACCGCGGCGCTCGAGAACCACTTGAAACATGTGCCCGAGGATGCGCGGGCGCGCGTCTTGCTGGGCTATTACTACGCGGAATGGGGACAGGTGGATGACGCGTTGCGCGAACTCAATCTGGCCATCACTTTGCGAGCTAACGAAGCCTCCATTCTCTACAACGCGGCTTGCGTCTATTGCGGCCTGAAAAGAAAGACGGAAGCCCTCGATGCGTTGCGCAAAGCGTGGGAAGCTGGCTTTCAGGATTCTGTGTGGGCGCGGCGAGACCCCGACATTGCTCTCCTTCACGGCGACCCCGAGTTCGAGCGGTTGTATCCGGATAAGCCCGCCTCACCTCTCGTCTCCGGTTCCCACTAGTTCGACAGTTGAAAGGTTATCCGTTCTTGCGTGCGGTCTTAAACGCGCGTCTTTGATCCCGAGCGCCGTGAAATATATGGAGGATGTCCGTGCCGCGGCGCATTTTGCGGTAGTAGATTAAGTACTTTCCTGCGGGGAAGCACTTCACACGGGGAGCGACATCGATTACGGGTTTGCCGGCATCCGGATGCTCTCCAAGCAGCCAGAAACGTTCAGTGATCGAGTCAATTACGCGGTCCGCTACTTCCAGGCTGGCCCGCTTCGCCCAATAGAGGAATATCTCATCTAGATCTCGCTCCGCGTCGTTTGAGACACGGTAGCGCATTACTTGTCAGAGTCCTGCTGAGCAAGGAGCCTACGCCCCCTCGCCTTCACCCCGTCCGCGAGCTTCCTTAGCCCTTCGCGCCCTTCGTATCGGACGAATTTCCCCCCCTCGATGTTTTCGATGTCGACGCGCACGCGCTGGCGGATGGCCGCTAGCTGCTCCGCTGTAAGGTCGGTGAGGATGTCGTCGGCGGTGGGCCTGGCTAGCCGCAACGCGCGCTCGTCCTCGTCTTCCATGCGGCGCAACGCATCGCGGACGACCTCGCTGGCATTGTTATAACGGCCGCTTTTGACCTTCTTGCGAACATAGCCCGCGAGGCGGTCGGTAATCGAGACGTTCATTTGGTCCATGGATAGCTTCTCCGTTCCCAAACTCTCTGTAGCCAAAACTTACGCGGAACACGTGGCTATGTCAATCTTTGATATCCTCACCGCATAGAAGCGAGACGGGCCGGAACCAAATCGTCGTTCACTTGACTGACGCGCCTTCGGTGAGGATGAAACGATAATCTCCTCCCTGATGGCGATGTTCGCTTGCGGCCTGATATTCGGGGCTGTGATACCAAGCCTGCGCGTCTTCGTAGGTGGGGAACTCGAGGATGATGAGCTCCTCATTTTGAGGCCCTTCCAGGACTTCTTGACGGCCATGAATGGCAAGAATTTTGGCTGCGTGCCTCTGAAAACTGACCGCAGCTATTTTCTTGTATTCGTCCAGCTGGGCTGCGTTGCGGGTCTTTTCCCGCGTAACTACAACGTAAGCGGCCATCTGCTCCTCCTCAAGAATTCAGCACCAGACCGTTGCGCTCTTCTGCCTCAGGCACGGCAGCAAGCTTCAATAGCAGCCGAACGGAAAACTCCGGGCCTTTGGCGGCGCTTCTTACGCCACGCGCCGATATTGCTCGTCGCTGACGTGTTCCATCCAGTCCACAACTTTACCGTCGAGCTTTTCTTGAATGGCGAAGTGCGTCATAGTCGTGGTCGGCGTAGCCCCATGCCAGTGCTTCTCGGCGGGCGCGAACCAGACCACATCGCCCGGGTGGATTTCCTCCACCGGTCCGCCCCAACGCTGTGCCCAGCCACAACCAGCCGTTACGATGAGAGTCTGACCGAGCGGGTGCGTGTGCCACGCAGTCCGCGCGCCTGGCTCGAAGGTCACACTGGCACCTTGAACAAATGCCGGATCGGGCGCCTGAAATAATGGATCGATCCGCACCGCGCCGGTGAACCACTCTGGCGGACCCTTGACCGAAGGTTGCGAGCCAATTCTCTTGATTTCCATTGCTTCTTCTCACCTCAAGCGGGCGATATCTCCATCGGAAGGGTACGCTCCCAACCGGGCTTTCACCACGCTCTGACTGATCACAGACCGGTCATCTTCTCCAAGCGTTCTGGGTACCGAGCTCCTTCCACCTGGATCTTCGACGCGGCGGCACCGATGTTCCGCAGGTCTTCGGGCGTCAGTTTGATCGACACCGCTCCGATGTTCTCTTCCAGACGGTTTAGCTTCGTAGTGCCGGGAATTGGAACAATCCACGGCTTCTGCGCCAGCAGCCAAGCGAGCGCAATCTGAGCAGGGGTCGCCCCTTTCTGCTTGGCGATACTGCCGAGCAGATCGACCACACCCTGGTTCGCCTTCAGAGCCTCCGGCGTGAAGCGAGGGAGAGTGCTGCGGAAATCGGAGCTCTCGAACTTCGTATTTTTGTCCATCTTTCCGGTGAGGAATCCTTTTCCCAGAGGACTGTACGCAACCAAACCAATTCCAAGTTCCTCAAGAGTGGGCAGCACTTCCGCATCCGGCTTCCTCCACCACAGCGAGTATTCGTTCTGCAGCGCCGTGACCGGTTGAACTGCGTGCGCGCGGCGAATCGTCTTCACGCCTGCCTCGGAGAGTCCGAAGTGCTTAACCTTACCGGCCTGGATCAGTTCCATCACCGCGCCCGCAACGTCTTCGATGGGCACGTTTGGGTCAACCCGATGCTGATACAACAGATCGATCACATCCACCTTCAACCGCTTGAGCGATCCTTCGACGGCCTGTTTGATGTGCTCAGGCCGGCTATTCAGGCCTGCCGCTCCTGGCCGATTATCGCTGCCACTCAGATCAAACCCGAACTTGGTGGCGATCACCACTTTGTCGCGATAGGGAGCCAGCGCCTCGCCCACGAGTTCTTCGTTCGTAAACGGGCCGTAGACTTCTGCAGTGTCGAAGAACGTGATGCCGCGTTCCACGGCCGCATGGAGAACGTCAGTCATCTCCTTCTTGTCCTTGGGCGGACCGTAGGAAAAGCTCATGCCCATGCAGCCGAGCCCCAGAGTTGAGACTTCAAGATCGCTTTTTCCGAGTTTGCGCTTTTGCATTTGTTTCTCCTTCGAAAGCGTTTCCGTTTTCAAACGCGGTTGAAGCGGCAGCAACTGTGGGTTGGAGTTTCCGGTGTCACGTTCGGCAACTCCGAAGGAGAATGGCGGGGACGACGAGACTCGAACTCGCGACCTCTGCCGTGACAGGGCAGCGTTCTAACCAACTGAACTACGTCCCCGCGGTAATGAACTGCCGGATGGTGGGCGGTCAGCGATTTGAACGCTGGACCTTCCGGGTGTAAACCGGATGCTCTAACCGCTGAGCTAACCGCCCTTCCAAATTCAACTCTTGCTCTTTGCAACTTTCTTAGACTACAGCTAATTAGCCGCGACTGCAACTGAGTCCAACTTCCCCGAGTGAGTCCAAGATGGCAATTCATTCGCCAGTATTTCAACTGTTTCGCGGGTGAACGTCTCAGAAAAGTGAGTATAGCCGCTTGTTGTCCGCAGGCTCGAATGTCCCACCTGGCTCTTTGTGAAGTCGGCTGGAACACCGTTCTGCCTGCAAATGGCTCACGCGACCGTGCCGGAAGGCGTGCATCCCGCCAACCACGATCCCCGAGCGTCTTGCACAACGGCTTTAACATCTGCCGGACAACATTGTGGGTCTCAAGCGGCGTTCCGTTCCGAGTTTCAAAGACCGTCCAGCGGTTCGGCTTGCCGAGATGGTCTCGGAGCATTTGAACCGTCAGCGAATCAACGAACACGCCGCGATATCCCTTGCGGGTTTTCGGCGTCACTTCCTGACCGCGCCAGACCGAACGCCGGACCCGAATCACACCACGATTCAAGTCCAAGTCTTCGACGTGGAGCCCGAACAACTCACCCGCCCTTAGACCGCTTGAACCCGGCAAGATGAAACAGCACCTTGTATTGACCCTCTGCGCGCTTCAACGATTCGCCGGACTTCGGCTTGCGTGAACCAACGTTGCTCATCTTCGGGAATAATCGGAAGCGTGGGATACCACTTCCGGGGTTGTTCATCGTTCTGTTGAGCGTGCCAGTTCATAATCGCCCGAAACATCTTCCACATATTGTGAACCGTCTTCGGCTCCAACTCTTCTTTTTGGAGATCCGCTGATCCAGTCGTTGACGTAGCCCGTTTTGATGTCTTCGAGCGCCATTCGACCGAAGAACGGACGAAGATGCTTCGCAATCAGTTTTGGAAAGGAGTTATTGGCTGCTTTTCCTTCAACTGTGGAAGTCGCTTTGATTCCCACAAGTCGGCGACGTCATCGAATGTCGTAGCGGGTTCGTAGCGAACGTTCCAAATGCTCGGGTGTGTTCACGCCTTCGTCTGAAAGCATCGTTTTGAGTTTCAGTTTGGCCTGCGGTTTTGTGAGTCTCGTTTTTCATCCCGAGCACCACGGCTTTACGAACGCGATTGAGTTGGTCCGGCACGTCAATATAGAACCGCCCGATCCATCTATCATTTCTCAAAAACACCTGGCCTGTTTGACCTGACCGCTTCGACATATATTTCCTTCTTCTGTCGAAACGGGCTTCGCGGTTGAAACTATACATGATTTGACTTCGGGGAGTAAGAAGTTTCTGAGGGGGATACTTTGTCGGACACAAAACACCACCATATGAATTTCAGGTGGTAAGGTGTTTCAGGTCCTACTGCGCCCGCTCTCGGCGTTGCGGACATAGGCCGTTCACCACTCTTGGCTGTCTCCTGAGACGCTTATAGCGATTACAAGCCAAGAGCTGACATTTCCCGCCCTCCGATTATCAGACCTTTCGGCCTCTTGTAATCGGTTCGGTCCAGCGGGCGACCCCTGTGTCAAGTGAATCAGGAAGTGCGGGTCAAACCTCCAGTTATTATAGCGCGGCGATGTCTCGAAAGTCAACGCCTGTCCGCCATTTCTCAGTTGTTAATTAATACGAATATGATGGAAAACTGCGCCGAGTAAATGCCCGTCAAAGGTCTTGTTCAGATAATTCTGATGAGGCAGGGACCAAACAGGAGTCAATGAAATCCATCAACGCCGGACTCATTGGCTTTGTCTCTTGACTAAGATCTTTGAGGATTATAGGCGCCGATTCCGCTTCTTTTCTGCTTTCTTTTGTAGGGCGAGACGGCGCCACCTCTTCTTTTGCGCTCTCGAAACGGCTCGCCGTGCGCTCGCGGAACGTTTGTGCGTCGGTCCGCCGTCCAAAGACAGAGCCCGGATCGTGTCGTCGATGCCGTTGAGTCGCCGCACCAGGGCTTTTTGTTGATCGGCGATCTTCGTTCGTTCGCGTTTCAGCTTTTTCAAGAAGGGTTGAGTTAGCATTCGCGGAATACTATGACGGGCTTAATTGAGTGTCAAGCGCCTGGAGAGTCGAGCCCCCGGATCTATTAGGAAGGTGACTGCTTAGCACTTTCCTTTAGTGGCTTCAAGACAGCATCTCGGAACAGAATGTGTGAGTCGTGAAATTTCCCAATTTCGTACCAAAAATCTGAAATCAACAAATCCGCTTCGCTCTTGTCCCCGGCTTTGGTCAGTTTACGAATGAGACGCCACATCGCAGCTGAATCTGTGAAGGGAAATCAACTGTTGGGTATAGGGTTGCGTTCACGTGAGTCCCAACGTCACCGTTTCGTTTCAATACAATGAACTCAGACTCGCCGCCGCAGGATTCGTCGTATTCTATAGCGTTCTGTAATGCGATGCCGCTATCACTCCCACATCGTCGAGACTCGGAGGGAATGGTTCGTATTTATCTTGGGCATTCCAGTACTGACGGATGAAATACCTAGCCAGATACTGCTCGCCGGGTCCCTTTGCATTCAAAATCTTCAATGACGTTCACTACCGTTTCGGACGACGCCAAAATAAGGGGCGTCGCCCCGAAGCAATAATCCAAACAGCAAACCTATGTCGAGTTGTCCCGTATTGCGGTCGGGGTGTGGAAAATGTGATTGGCATAGAACTTCGTTAAAGCTGATGCGAGCGCGATCCTGACGTGACCGACGGAAAAAGCTGTGCGCAAATCCAAATCTCCGACGGCACTAGCGCAGTCCTCGATAGCGGCTTTTGCGTAGTCCAGATTTCCAGCAACCGTAAAAACAAGCTGCGCCTTAAGACTGTTTCCGGCTCCGGTGAATTGCCATAGTTTGAGCTTTGTTTCATCGGCTTTCATAACTGATGTGATTTTCGTGTCGGCACACAGAAGCACGCCATCATCAAACCTAAATCCCATCGCAATTGTCACGTGCTTACTCCTCGGAAGCCGTTCAGGGGTGAGCGCCATGTTTCTGCAAACCAGTCGGCGTTCGGAGAAGAATTTTAGCCCCGCGAGTAACCAGCGTACAATAGCGAAAGTATATCTTTGACGTGACGTCT
Source organism: uncultured Acidobacteriota bacterium (assembly GCA_963744235.1). GTDB lineage: Bacteria > Acidobacteriota > Terriglobia > Acidiferrales > UBA7541 > Palsa-295. The sequence continues at coordinate 403,819 of CAVUSU010000004.1, forward strand.
GACCCGCGAGCAGTCCAAATCCATACAGATGGTTCAGCCTACAGAAATCCGGGGCATGTATCGGGTTGCGCGGTGATCGTGCGATACCCGGAGCACTTAGACCGAGAAGATGAAATCGTAGTTGATTTCGGTTGCCCTAGAAGCACGAATCAACGAATGGAGCTTAAGGCTTGTATTGAGGGCTTGAAATGGGTGCGTCGAAACGTGCCTTGGAAAGATGTTACCTGTGTGCTCGTAGTTTCAGATGCGACTTATGTCACCAAGTTCATCGGCCTTGCCCCGGTATTGGAAAAGCAACGGATGGCGCGGTCGTGACGGGCAACCGATTCTTAACAGTGATCTGTGGAATGCTCTCCTGAAGGCGCGTGCTAAAGCTGGAATCAGAGTGGAGTTCGTCTGGCAAGAAGGAAATACCATACAAATTGGTAATCGAGTAGACAAACTGGCGAAAGCAGCGGCAAAGCGCGGGCGCACTGACAGCGACACTGGATACAAGCCTGGCGCGTACTGCCCCTCAATGGTCAAAGGAGGCGTGGCACATGCGTACCCGGCAAACGGCCAGATTGCAGTTATTCGGCCATACGCCAAGAAGCCAGTCTCGAGGGTTGAAGAAAGACTTAGTTTCAATATGTTTGACGAAATGACACAGACCTTTGAATCGAAGTTCTATGACATTCGCGTCACCCCGGATGTCGTATGAGCTGCACCGCTGGCACGGATACAGAGTGAAGTTCAATGACAATCCCAGGTATCCGCAAATTCTCGAATGCAAAGAGGAAGTTGTGATTCCAAGACTGCCTTAAAGAAAAACGAAGGAACGCCTTTTCAAGATGAGGGCGTCAGCCAGATTTTGTGCAAGGCAATAGGAAGGCAGTAGGGCCGATTCACGGTGTTGCCCCGATTGGACAACTCCTGTTCAATCGCCGCGATAACCCGCTCTTCTAGGTGATCCACATATTGCGACACCGTTTGAGCCCGGACGCGGTAAACTCCAGCAACCCGGCACGATGTTCTTGCGGTTGCTGTTGGGAACGGGCTCCGCGCGCTAGTCTGAAGCGGTGTTTGTGGAATTCGGTACGAACGATCTCAAGAATCTTTGCTCGTTCGGGCGCCTCCCTGCTCACAGTCCATCATAAGCGTCATCCGCCCGATCCATTTGAGCACAGGCACATAGGTGTCATCCTGCCCTTCTGGACAGGAAAGGACGTCAGCACAAGCACGCCTTTCGGATGGTCTATATACAAAGAGTATTCCGGGCCGCGATAGCCCTTGTCAATGTAACCTACCCTGAATAGCGTTTGCTCAGCGGGACGATCACCCCAATTGCTGCGTTGCACAGGCGGCAGACGTTCGAACTTGGCCATCGGCCATGTATGAATTACTTCGACTTCGTGTCTCTGGGCAATCGCCTCCATAGTTGGCTCATGCTCAGATTTGAGTACGATATTTCCATATAGAAACCCGCCAAGGCGCATTGCAGATTCTCGCGTGTGGCCTAGCGGATACATTGAGAATTGACACGGAGGCGAGCCGGGAGTGCGTTCGTTGTCAACAACCCACGTATCTGGAGGACTGGCTATAGCGCCGACATCTCCTTTCCACAGTATTGCGCACCCGATGCTCTGGAACTCCGATAGTCTCTCGGCCGTGAGAATTCTGAGTTCGATGTCCCTAGATCGTTCTGAATTCGTTGAAGTGCGGTCTTGGTATAGCCTTTGGTCGTCATTCAGACGCCCTGGCCTGCTCGAACGTCGTCCAGCATTCCAAGAAAACGTTCTACATCATTTACGTTGACCTTTCTATGGTAACACTTACAATCAACGGCAATTTTGAGTTCGAAGACGCCGACCTTGCGTTCAACAAGCACATCGGTCTGTCTTTGGCGACCTGTTTTGGTGCCAGGCAAGAAGACGCGGCGACGCACCGTTGCGCCGGGAAGAAGACGTTGTAAAGCTCCGCAAACGTATGCTTCATACTCTTCCCACTTTGGATTGTGGATCCACAAATCCGCCGTGGACTTTTGCTCGCGTGAAACCAACACCGCTCCACCTCGCCTAGCTTCTAGAGGTCAGTGAATGCATCCGAGATACATACTGCCAAATCTAGACAGAGCCGCGTCCCTCACGGCCTCCTCGCAGTGGTCTGAAATATGCAAACCTCTCGATTCCACGTCCACTTTGAAGTCAAGCTGCGACTTCCACGTGTTGTAAGGTGGCGGAGCGGCAGCGAAGAAGTTGTAGCGCAGTCCTCCCCACAACTTAAATCCAATTCCGTTTCGGTGTTTGGATCGTAGCCTGAATCGGAGCCGACCTTTACCATTTTTCTAATTAATCCCAGCTCAGCTAACAGCATCGTCGCGCAAGTGTGAGCGATGAGATCGGCGACCTGAAGGCCAAGGACCTTCACTATTCGCTGTTCGAAATAAAATCCCCAATTGCGTGCTCCACACATCCCCCTCGCTTCACGCTCACCGCTGTCAACAGACGAAAAGTGCCTTCATCAAAAAAGACTTGGTGCGTACTGCTATTGAATTTATTTGTAGACAGGATCTTGCTTAACCCTTTCAAGGCTTCGCGTCCAAGTATTTCTAGAGGCGATGCTGGAACAACTACAATCCCGATTCGGCAGTGGGCATAGATCACTCCTCAGCAATTCACGAGCGTGGGTTTGCTCAGGATGCTTTCCATAAAAGAGCCACTTTTAAACCGACAACGTAAGGATTAGCCCGCTTGGTGAAGGGCGTCAGCAACAGGTTGGTCTAGTGAGCTTTCGGAGTATGCGAAAGCCCAAGGCGAAGTTGCCCCGAGCATGGACGCTTTCGTCGAATCGAAGACTCCACTAATTTGATCTCCAAGAGCGCCTAGCATTTAAGTGTACCCAAATGCAGGCGAAGAATTGAACAGGTTAAGAGCGATCCCTCAGGGCGATCCGCAGTGCTCGAAACACATGATGCTGCCAGGAAAAACGTGGCGAAATGCTTGACGGGCCGAACGAGGCGCTCCTTTGCCGAGGCGAGATTGTCGCACATCAAGAGCGCCCCGGCGTAGAAGTCGCAGTTTGCTCGAACGAGCTGATCGTCGGGCATCTCTACTTTGAGACTATCAATCAGATCAGGCAGGTCATCTCTTTCAATCCATCCGATTCCAAAGGTGAAGCAATCGGTGAAAACCGTTGGGTTGTGTGGTCGAGACGCAACAACAGAGCCATCAATTCCCACGGGCCTTCTCGTCAAGGTTGACTAAGACCGGCAGCAATTGCTTTATCGTGTGGTAACGACTCTCCGGGTCGAGCGACAGAGCATCTTCCAGAGGTTGGCGCCGATCTTGAAACTGTTGCATATCTCTGTACCAATACCCTAGATTTCGAAGTAACTTTGCGCGCTCGCTCGCAGGTAGTGATTCCTTAAGCCGCTCCTGGATGTTTGCTATCAGAAGAGTGTTGTCGCGTTTGAGCTTGATCGGTCGAGCCCGTCTTAGGATGGATTCGAGCCTGCGGATGTTGGAGACTTGGGTTTCGCGTGGGGTTAGGAGAACAGCGAAAAAGATGACATCATCGAACTCTAGGAAACCTGTGACCTCCAAGCATTTGTATCTCTCCACCTCCGCTATTCGCAGCCGGGTTATGGCGTCAGATCTTCGAAAGATAGCTCTGTGGGAACAGTCACGGGACCTGAAAGTCTCATGGACGCTACCTGACGTTCGTCAAGTTCTGCGGCGGTAAGCTTGTCGCGATCTGTCCCAGAAATTGATGTACAAAACTTCTTTCTTCTTCACCGCTGTTTCCCAATCGAGGCCGCGCTGATACAAAGTTGCGATGCAGCCTTTTCTCCGGTCGGCGTCAATAATCCATCCAAGAGGTGCGGGAACCATAAAAGCATGTTCGCCGGCGTAAGGAATTACACCGAACGCCTGGAAACGGTGCAGCGCGGAAAAATTAAGGATGTCGAGTTCCAAATCACTGGGGTCATAGAAAGCCCGCCTCAGCGAGCGCGTGTAAAACCCTTACTCGTGATTAGCATCCCTCTTTGCCCGCCAACGTCACTTACGAAACCCGCGAATGCCTCGACAGCTTTGACATCGACCTTTCTTTCGAAGAACTCGTATCAACTACGGTCTTAAGGATTCCTGCCGGTGTTTGTTCAGTGACGAGGATGTCGATCTGACGCTGTCGCTTTGAAAAACGCCCCTTGAGCCTCACATTTTGTCGGACCTTCGCCCCAGAAAGTGACTGTCAGGAAGGACGAATACCTGCTGCTCATAGACGGTCCATTGTGGTTTTGGTAGCTTTGCCTTCATTTCATCGACAGTCCCGCTTCAAAATCTCTCCCTGTTTGATAGGACTGAGCGCCTGCACTCAAACCGCCCCCATCGAGGTTACGTGAAATCCTCTGGCGACTATTGCTTAGAACGCTTCCAGCCAGCGGGAAATCCTTTCGTATCGGTCGGTTTCGTCCAACAAGTCAAACCCATCAAGATTGCTCAGTTCGTCGGTTATGTATTTCTCGACTGCCTGCCGATACTTCTTGCGTTCTTCCGTGTCGGCATTGATTTTCTCTTTTACGGAATACGGATAGCTTAGGTGAACCGCGAATCCCACACGTTTCTTGGCAGGCACGAAATGGGATAGTCCACTCTTCCACGGCCGCCGAACGGAGACAAGTTATTCTGTTTTTCAATTTTGCGCTCATCAACACGTTCTGTCCGTCTTCGACCCGATAATCAAAGTCCGTCGTATTTTCAAGCGTGTAGTAGACGATGATGTTGTTGTTGTCGCCCTCGGTGTAGGCATAGTCGTAGTCAGCCTTGATCGCCAACAAATTCCACGGCTTCGGCGGCACCGGGGGCTTCGGTCTGTTGTCGTACCAAATATAGGTTCCGACAACGACAGCCAGGCCCACAACCGTGACGATTCCCCACCAGACACCGATCAAAAGCGCCTTTTTCAACAGCCATCCGTCGCCTCGATCCCATCGAAGATCCATCCAAATGCCCCCCAATCGCCATCGGGCGACCACATAAGGAGGGTAGTCGAATTCTCTAAATCATTTTCACATTAATTAATCAGAGCCCGTCGTGAGTTTGATTAGCGATGGAAATGACACTTTGCGTCACTCCGAATCTTGAACCTATTCAGAATTAGTAACCACACAAAATAATTGTCCTTTGATGCAACGTTGTACAACTTCATGCGTCTAATGTATCGAAGTGCGGATTCAGGCGTGAACGATTAAGTCCTCGTAAAAGCCATTCAACCGCTGACCGTAGTAAATCCCAAGTTTCTTTACCGAGTTTGAGTCGTCACCGTCCACCGATTCAACGCCTGCAATGGCACTTCTCATGGAGCGGTCAGTCTCCCGATTTGGCCGCTCCTGCATTTTGTGGACGGAGTGAGAAATCCCTGGACGGATTTCCCTGCGAAGACTAAAACGGAGTGACTGATTTGTGCTGCGCGTTTTCGCGCCGGCACAACGATTAGCGTTACGACAAAACAAAAGGAGTTGACGATGCCAGCGATTGATTATGGACGTTCCAGTCAGCCGGAGGTGCTTTGATATTTGTCGATGATTTTCAGGTTGTTTAGGGGCTGCTCAAAAAGATTTCCTGGTGAATCGGTACGTGTTTGTTCCCAAGCATTGCATTGTCGCGATTGATTCGTTTCAGTTAAGGGACATCGCAGACTTCTGGACAAAATGACCCAGAACCGAAATATCGAAATGACCCTACTCCTGAACAAGTTAGCCACAATATGGCGGTTAATCATCGGAATAAGAGAAGGAGAACAAGAGAGATCTGTGAAGATGATCCAGATTATTACAAGTTGGCCGCGCATCACGAAGCAGGCCACGCCGTCACCTACGGACTTGCTGGTTTCGAATTGTATACTATCGAGATGAATCAAGGTTGGTTAAGCACGGGCGGTTACAGACTCGGAGGCACAACAGCCGCATCAGGAGGCCAAGACTTTTTCTATTATGTCGCCGCGTTGATAGCTGGTGCAAAAGCTGAAGCCTGGTATGTACGGAACCACAGGTCAGCCGTCCAACCCGTGAGTTTTTTCAAAGACCTTGTAGACATCGTATTTGCCGCCAGACAGTTTGAACAAGAAGGAAAAGCCAGGGGCTCGATAAAGACGATGTAATGGCAGTCATTTATCATGTTTGTGAAAACGACATTTTCAAGAATCAAGACTACTGGAAAGCCGTTAGTGAGCTAGCCCGACAACTTTTAATTACTGGCGAGGTTAACGTTGACGTGGTGCCTAGATTGCGAGCCACTACCCCACCTGAAGCTAATCGTAGAAGTCCCGCCATGCGTCAGCGACCGCTACGCAGACAGGTCCTCGTGGGTGTTGGATACGCCTGAATGAAACCTAAGCCTGCACAACTGCCTTGTCGTTTTTGCGACCGTCGATCTCCGTAGGTTGGACACGCGGTATAAACCTCCCCGCCCTGTAAATGCAATTCCATTTTGTAGGGACCCTGGCGTTGATTTCAAAATCGTGTTGGAAAGCATGTCGGAGACAATCGCGAAGAAGCCGGGCATGAAAGGCCTTCTGGACGGCATTCCGGCCAAAGCTTTATATGCTGCTTGCCGCGATAAAGACTTCGCTGACAAATACGCACGATTCGTTTGCTGCGCGCATCGAAAAGAACAAGCAGCCGTCAACCTGCCTATTGAAACTCGAGAAATCAGCGAGGATGCCCGTAGGTACGGATCACCCCGCGGGGATGTTGAAACGGCATCCGGCTTAAAGACTGTCGAAAGTAAACAAACCAATGAAGGCGAAGTGATAGATGCTGAAAATCGGCGCGTACAAACACCAGCAAGGGAGCGGCGTCAGCCTTCTTATTTGAAATCTGTTGCTTTTCCTATTGTCCCGAGCGCAGATCCCGAAGCACCTTATGGCCGCGACGAAAATGATAGGCCGATAAAACCATTATCGGATCCAATCTCAAGCATATCCAAACCTAACTTTCGGGAAGCTCCTAAGTCTACGCCGGAAGAACTTCAAGAATTCGAACAAGAGCGCGAGAGAGCACGACGTGCTGCAGAAGCAGCGCGCCTAGCGAAATGGGAAAAGGAAATCCAGCCTTCGGCGTCTCCGTTTCTCCAAAGCGTTGAACGGGAAATCAAACCTATTCATCCGTTGCCTCTGCCGAAAGATTTCATCTACCTTAGCCAGAAGCAAAGAGAATTCCACGAGCGCAGGCAACAAGAAGACGTTAACAACCAACTCAAACAACGCGGCCAGTTGAAAGAACAGCCGTTTGTCTTATTCAGCCAGGTCTGGGGTGCGCGAGGAAATCGGCGAATGGTTTGATCGCATCCTTGCTAGCAAGGATGATTATGACAAAAGCAGGATGTCGTAGACACCACCGATTATCCTGCGTTGATTGCAGCCCGCCGCGAAGAGAAAAAAATACAGGAACGTCTATTGAAAGGCACAACCAAAAAGGAAATGCCCAACGCTACCGACGATTATCTCCGGGCAGAGAGGCGCGCAATTACGAAGGAAATCCGTCGGCTTGAGAAAGAATGTGCTGAGTACAAGAAAGCCAAACGCCGGAAGCCACGGGTTAAGCCTGCAGATCAAACCTTCCACGCGATCATCCTTCAACAGCGCGATTTCATGTTCGCGGATTTACTTCATCCTGATCTCTACAAATCATATCGCGCGCTGGCACCGACGAGTCTTCTTACTTCTGAACTGAAGAAATTCGAAAACGAGGTAATTCAATACGCTATTCAGGTCGGCTATTACAAACCTTCGCTTGAGGTCCAGGCGAGATATCCTCAGCTTGTGAAAAAGAAGTTTCTGGAGTTTGAGTCTCGGGACGAGGCCGCGCTGGAAAATAAGCTAAATGAGAAAACAGGCGGTGCGCATATTGGCGGTCAGATCCCAAGCGCGGGCTGGCGCTTCTCTCAGAAAACTGGAAAATTCACGCTGCGAAGCTTATCGAGCTCGATTAGCTTATGGACCGCCCGAGCGATAGTTGCAGCGAAGCGCAGGAACAGGACAGAGCGAAAATCCAGAAGAATTCACTCCTTCTGGATAAATGTACGTAAGCATCGTCTGTATCTTACTGTAGTTATTAGCATTTAGGAGAAAACGGTAATGGATCGTCAAATCCTAGCCGCTTTATATGGAGGATCATGGAAAGTTTCCTTGTAAAACTAGATGACACGCATTTCCTAACGGGCATTCGAAACGGTAAGCCCTTCGGGAGCCCATTTCCTAGCGTCGCTTTACAAATGTTTTATGACGCTGCGGACAAGGTTGCCAGAAGGTTCCGGCAAGACGGCTATGCGTCCATCGTTACAGACCGCTTGGCCAGGTACCGACTTCCGCCGACCTGGTAGCGGTCAAGAGAGCCGTTCGATATCAGTTACGTCTCGGGTTACTACTTCGTAGGCGTGAACGCGCAGGGACGCGAACAAGGCACCCGCGACCGTGACAATGCCGCAAATATGTCGCAGGCAGCGGCGCTTGAGATCGTCAAGAAGCTGCAGCGCATTGGCTTCTTAGACGCCAATATTATCGAATCCGCAAGCCCTGCGGTGGATGTCGAAGCCGAGCTAGAGCAAATTTGGCCTAGCGCAGTAGCAAAAGCACAGTAGGAAAAACCAATAGCTGTACAACCTTCGGACGAAAGCAGGCAGCATAATATTTTCAAAAGGCGGAATCAGAGGGCGAGAGCCTAGGAGTAGCAAGTGCGATTTGAATACAGGTCCACTGGAAAGATCTTCGTGAATTCAGATGGTCGGAAGTTTCACGTAATAAAGAATTATAATGAGGGAAAACCAACAAACGAATTTATACCCGAACCTCTCCATCGTCCTTATGCATGGGTTGATGGTGTATTTACAGGCGAGTCCCGCGAGGATCAGCCGCAACTCTGGCCGTGGGAAAGGAAGGATTTTGATGCGTGGGTTCAAGCAGGGCTACTCGGCCCGGTTCTTACCGAGGACCAATTGCTAGAAGAGGCCGACAAGTGGCGACGGTGGCGCTGTTTGAACGCTCTGAAGGAATCAAGGAAGGCAGTCGCAGAAGGCAGTTGAAACTAGAAGAAAAGTAGTAGGCATAATCCCCCGTAAAGGCATCGTTGTTCGCCGCAGGGTTTGCCTTCAAATTCAACAGCAGTAGCAGTACAAAATCCAACATCAATCTTAACGATTGAAAAGGCGGTTATATGGAGAAGTACGGCATTTTGCTTTCATGGGACACGAGTCGCGGTTTCGGCATCGTGTGGGTATCACGAAACGAACGATATTTTCTTCACTTGTCGCATGTACCCGAGCCTGTTATCCCACAGGGACCTCTACGGTTTACATTGTCACGGTCGGCGCTCCCGGAAGGCCCGGCCGGTTCGACGCTTGTTTGCTACAAGTCCGCATCGGCCAGTAACAACCAGCAAACGCCCGCGTCGGCAGATGTAATCGTAACCTTTGACGGTAAGATCCTCAAAAATAGGACGGGGCTCAATCTAGACAGCAAGATCCTCGTCATGTCCGAAGATGAATATAATAATGAAGGCTGCACGGCATGACGTTCAAACAAACTGATGATCTAGACGATTTGTTCGCGTATCCAGTTGGGGTTATTCAGCAAACCGCGAGTTCCAACGGCCACAAGTCCGACGCCGGAAATCTACCCGAAGGCGCTATCAGGGTGCTCCGTAACGCGCAAAATCAGATCACTGGTTATGTGATGGCGAACGGCAGCGTTCAGAAAATCTCTTCAACCCGCAACGCAGTCGCACTTGAGGTGCCGATTCAGATTCAACCTGCTAACGGGACTCCAATTGCTCCAATATTACCTAAGCCTAGCCCAGACAAAGACGAAATGCGGCGCGCCTGTAAGCTACTTACTTCAGGCGTTGTCGAAATACGGGCTTTCATGCGGTCGGATGAAAAGACGCGCAGCGGCTATTATAATAACGAGGACGCCTTAATAGAAGATACGTTTTCTCTGTCACAGAAAGAAACAACACCTAATACATACTGGACACTTCAAGAGATCAAACCGGAGATCTTCGACCAACAGACCGCGACACGGCAGAACAATTGCGACCAAAAGGTTTTCAACACAACTGGGGATAACGACGTACTGAATTTCCGATGGTTGCCTTTTGACTTTGATCCACGACGGCCCAACAAGTCGAAATCCAATTCGACCAACGAAGAAAAAGCCAAAGCTCTCAACGTTGCCCTAGATGTCAGGAAGTTCCTAGCCGACCTGGGTATTCAGTCGATTCTCGCGGACAGCGGCAACGGCTACCACCTTTTAATCAAGGTGCTCTTGCCTGTTACGAGTGAATTCCGAGAAGTCTTACCCGCGTCATTATCGACCTGACAGGCCAGGTGTTTTCAAACGACGGCGTAAACTTTGATACAAGCGTTTTCAATCCCTCGCGAACTGGAAAGCCTACGGCTCGGTAGCTCGCAAGGGTGAGCATATGGAGGAAAGGCCGTGGCGCACGGCTAGAGTTTTATGTGCCTGCGAATCTGGATACTCCGTTTGATAAACTTTATTTGCTCAAGACTGAATTACAACGACGCGTCGCTGTGCCGCAGGCAGTACCAGATTCAGGCTCGTCAACTTCAGAAAAAACTGAAATCGTCATGGATCCCGAAAGCGGGAATGTTTCGCTGACTGGGGTGGCCGGACGATTGCGATACGAAGGACTCGAACGCTCCTGAGATCGAAGCAAAACTAAAAGAGGAAAACCTTAAACACTTCGGGGATGATCCCCTGCCCGACGATGAAATCCACACGATTGCGAACAGCATAGCGAAGAAACCCACGGGAGCGGAGGAACGAGAGACGAACAAAGTTTTAATAGCAGGCAAGCCAGCCGGGACAGTCGGGAAGTACACCCGCCGCGGTTCCACCTGCTTCAAATCAACCTGAAATCGTCTTAGAGTCCTTCGCGGACCGTGACATGATGGTACAGGAGTTCATTTCTGGCCCGGCCACATTCCGTTAGGCGCATTGACTCTGTTTGCTGGTAATCCTGATGTGGGAAAAACCACAGCGGCGCTGGATTTTATCGCCCGCGTTACGCAGGGTTTCGATTGGCCGGATGGAGCGGTGAACGAATTTGATATTTCCGACGTTCTGCTTTGTGAGGCTGAGGACGATAAAGACGCAACAATTCGTCCCAACCTTCACGTAGCAGCCGAAGAACGCGGCGCGGATATGCACCGCGTACATGGTTTGAAGATCAGGATTCAAGGGAATAGCCAGAAACGCGCTATTCAATTGGACATGGATCTGCAAACGTTGGAAGCGGCTATTCTCAACGAGACAGCAACACGGACAGAACATCCGGTTACTTGTTTTCTCGCCTTTGTCTGCCTATCTGGGTTACGGCGTCAAGTCGATTGATGACGGAGCAATCCGAGCCATCCTGACACCCCTTCAAGAAATGGCAGCTAGGCTACAGATCGCCGTCGTGGGGATTATTCATCTTAACAAACAGTCCGATTACGATGTTATTTATCGAGTCTCGGGCGCGATGGGCTTCGTTGCCATCGCTCGGGCGTCTTGGCTGTTCGCCAAGGATAGCCGGAACAAGAAAGAAGACAAGCGGATCATGCTACTGATCAAAGGCAACCTGACTGCAAAACAGAAGGGATTGGAATATACGATTGAGGCTTCCGAAAGCAAAATCTCGAAGTGGCACAGAACGAAGAAACGCTATGTCGCGGAATCCAGCCCGCTCGTCATCTGGGGTAAATCTACTGAAGTATCGGCGGACGAAATAATGAAGGAAGCCAAGCCGGGGAGAAAAGTGGGCGACACAGGTGCAGCACAGGCGATCCTATTCAGAATGTTCTGTGACTCCGCTGGTAAATTCACCGGAGCCCCAGTGTCGAAGTTCGACTATAACAAGAATTTGAGAGCTGCAGCCGCGCAGGGAATGAATCTCTGAAAGGTTACTTCGCACCGCAAAACAGGAGTTAGGCGTCGACTGGAATCCTAAAAGCAAGAATTCGTCATTGATCCTAAGTCCAGAAAGATTCCACCTGTCGGTATGCATTAACCGGGATTCATTAGGAGAGCCGGTACAGGCGGCACAGGAAGGTGAATAATGGCAAAGACAGGTAGGCCCGCCGAGATCAAAGGCGGCGTACAAAGCAAGGTCCGGTTTCCTGAAACACTCTTCAAAGAACTGAAGGAAGCCGCCAGCGAGGACGGGGTATCCTTCGCGAAGCTAATTCGTACCGCTGCATACAAGCTTATCCGTAGGCGAAAAAAGGCCAAATCAGAAGCGCGGAGGCGGGCGCGGATAGATCCCACTCGAATAGAACGGCGGCCCGAAGAACCTTAATTCCATTTTGGTGGGAGGGCGATTTTGTAGGATGTAGGGTGTTAAGTGAAATAGTTTCTGGGCACCTAAGTACTCACCAATCCCTGAAAGGTCCAGAAACTCCTACATTCATTTAATGTGGAGAGAGAGTAAAACTATTGATATATATACACTTGACTCCTGACAGTTACAAAATTCGCATTTCTCGATCCGTGGACACCGTGGACAGTTGGCGAAATCACTTACACTCTCTCTACACACTTATTGGTGTGGCAGTATGTGGTATACATTCGACGGGCAGCGCCAGGCGCGCTGTCCAGCATTGGCGAGCGATTTAATTCCAGCCGTCACCTGAACTGTGATCTAATTCAAATATTCGAGTCAGACCTCTTAGCGTTCGCTTGGCCTTCTTTTACCTGCAAATTACTCATTTGGTCGATTTATTGGCAACGTCGGGCGTTTTTCCTAGTAAACCGTCGGGTGGGGTCGAAAAAATGTCAAAGTCAAAAAAATGTTTTCGTCACATTATTCGTTTTAAGGACCTTAGCACGTCAGACCCGTCTAAGGGAGCCCTATAATAGCTTTGTTTTAAGCGACTTTCCAGCTCAAGAGGGTCCTAACAGGCTAGCGACCCTACAGCGTGCGCTGTAGCCTGTAAGCCGCTTGCTGGCCGTGCCGTCTCGTCAATCCTCGCGTGTTTCGAAGGAGTCGGGCAAGCAACAAAGTGGAATTAGCCGCCGTCGTCAGGCGATCCGTGAAAGCGGAGAATCTAGAAAAACCAAGGTGGGAGCGATAAGAAGTTGAGGGTTTGCTTCTCGAGAATCTGACGGTTTCATTTTCCGTGGGGTCCTAGTGGGCCGGGGGTTCCCGTCGCGTCAGGGATCGAAAAGTACCTACTAAATCACTGAATAGTCTCGGCGATCCCCAAATTGCCCCGAGGCTCAAAATTTATCTGCGTTCTGAGTCAGGCGAAAACCTGTGGTCTTAGATCCCACATATCGCTCACCGCGTCCGCCTCATCGTCGCTGATGTGGCAATAGCCGAGGGTAGACTTCGGGTCCGCATGGCCTAGCGCCCGCTGAACGAAAGCAACACCCGCACCCGCTCGAATCAGATGGCAGGCGAGCGAGTGTTTTAGAATATGTGGGTTTCTTCGCCCTGCTTCGATGCCCGCTCGAATGGCGATTGACTCAAACAGGTTGTACACCGGGCGACGAGTAAGCCCTCATCCTTGGCGGGACGTGAACAGGAATTGCGAGCCGTCCGCCTCGCCTCTGTCGCGCAGCCAAGCCTTTAAGACAGTCGGCTCGTCAAGCAGTGGGTTTGTATGTGGCGCGAGCCGTTGTGTGGTGTGAAGAGATCCTTTGCAGCGTCGCACGTCGATTCTTCCGCCTCGCACATCGTCTAGAGTCAAACTGGCGACTTCAGAAGCCCGGAGGCCGTGCCGATACGAAAGCAAAAACATCGCGTGTTCCCGCGAGCCTTGCTCCTTCGCTCGGGCGAGCACACCAGCAATTCTTCTTTAGATAGGTATTCCATTTCGTCCGCCTTTCTATCTGGTTCGGAAGTGGTTCCCGTTCGCGCCACTCCTGAGAATGGCGCGTAGCGCGACTCACTTAACCTGCTTGACGGTGAAAGCGAAGGTACTCATCCCGTTTGCGATAATCTGATCGCACGCTTCGATTGAGCCCGCGCGCCACGTTTCGGAAGGATTCGCCGCTACTTTTTTTTCAGCATATTTTTTCTGTTTTTTTGCTCAGTTTGCCGAGTGCCGATTATCGCGGGTATCCTGTTGGTGAACGCTCAACAGTCAAAGCTCGGCGGACTCCTGGCAAGAGACAAAGACAGGATCCGATTTCATATTGCCGCAAGTCGTGGTAAAGACTTCGAAAACAGGTCCATTCCATTCCGTGATCGCGTTGCAGTGGTTCAGGCGAGCATCGCGGGCTTCGCGCGCCTTGTTGCCAGGTAGCAGTTGTGTGTACTCGCCGTCTGCGAGTCCGACGTAATCCGAGCGTGGGATCAGTTTCGACGTTCTGGAATGTGACTTTGTACCACCTGTCCGCGAAGATTCGAGTACGCTTGACGGGACAGAATCCAGGCTTTGCAAAACTGCGAATTGCTGTAAGTGAATTCATTGGTTTCTCCTTTTTGCCGTTTATGCGGCGATTAACTCGGGTTCTTCTTGGTGTTCGGTTTCGGTCTTGGCGGATAGTCCGCGAATGTAATCGGCTGCTTTCTGTGCTTGGCTCGCGGCAGTGACAACGAGTCGGTCTTTCTCCTTTGAGGACGCTGATCCAGCTACGGAGATATGCGGCAGAGTTTTCGATGATCGCGGGTGCAATGCCAGTGACGCCGCAGAGCATCGCAGAACCCATTTCGGCGATCAGTTCTTCTTTCGAGTAGGACTCTGATCTGAACGTATTCCCCTGCGTCCATTCCTTCGCGCCCGATTCTGTTTGCGTGTCCCGTGCTGTGTGTCAGTTCATGGAACAGCGTCGCGTAGTAGGCTTCTGAAGAGTGGAAAACAGTCTTAGAAGGGATGCCGACAACATCGGCAGATGGTCTGTACCATGCGCGATCAGAAGTCTGAATCGCGGGCGCGTGAGGCATCGAAGCAACAATCGACTCGCAAGCCTCGATATCGGGAAACAGGCTTCGCCGACTCAGTTAGCCCGAGCTTGCGCGATATTCCTTCGGTCAGAAACAGATTGAAGACGCGGAGAGAGCGAAGCAAAAACGGTTTTGACAACTTGCCAGTCTTGGGATTGAGTTTTTCTTCGCCGATGTTCCAATAGACGATGAGGTGCGAGTGCTCGCCTTGCCGGACGTGTCCGCCTAGCTTTGTTGCCTGATCGTAAGTCAGCCAAAAAGCAAGGGAAGGGTATCTGCTTGCCGATAGAAGAAAAGTGTTGATTCCCCTGTACGGTTTCTGACTGATTAATATTGCAAGGTTCTTTCGAGGTCCACGGTTTGCGCCAAGGTACGTTTCCGGCTTGTAGCTGTGAGATAATTTGCTCGGGGGTCGTACCCTTATTTCGTAGACGTTGATTCGCCAAACCTTTCTGGAATCGCTTCGCGACTCCGCGTCGTGGTGTAACCACATGCATACGGTGTATAACACACAGCATACAGTGTCAAGCACAATCTTTCGCTTTCCCAGTAGGGCGAAATAGGAAAGTGTAAAACGTGCGTTTACAACGTCGGCGAAAGCGTGTACTTCTTACATACTGTGCGTTACATCGTGTCACATTGCTTGACGTTTATCGCTCTCTGTGATACACACAAAGCATGAAAGCGAAGTACTCCTTAGACAAACTGGTAGCCGTGCGGATTGACCCGAAGATCTACGAACAATTAGAAGTGATCGCCGCGAAAGAAGAAATGGACCGCTCTGTGTCGTGGTTAATCCGAAACGCGATTGAGCAATTCATTTCCGGCTATAAGCTCAAATCCAAGGCCAAGAAGTAGGCCGCGCAGCGACGAGCCGGGCGAAGTAGCCGCAAGTTTCCTCTCTTGTCCTAGCAGTCTGCAAACGCCATTAGCCCTAGCCGTAGACGTGTGCGAACGCGGGAGGGATACCCTCCGCGCAACGAAGGCCACAAGGCTTTGATTGACCCGATCCCGGCGTAATAGCGCGCACGGGATTGCGCGGAAGGTCCACACAGTCAAAACTAGATCCCGCGTCGCGATTTGTTTGCCCGCCGTCGGAAAGAAAAAGAGTTGAGGAGGACGTGACGACTTTCGCTGAGCACTCCCCTAGGTGAAATCCCGGACCAGACATCGCTCAAAGGGCTGTCGATCCAAAATTCACATTTCACTCGGTAGGGAATCGCCCGTCCACGGTCGCCCGTACCCGCCTGCCCGTAGGGATATCCACCCGGGATATCTAAGGAGAACTGATCCCATTTTTGATTTGAACGTTCTACGTCGGTTGATTTGCAGCGCCAACGATGTACCCGCAGACGGGGAAGTAGTTTGCATCTTCGACTACGCAATCACTTCTAGCCCCAAATCGGACTTCACTGCGGGAGTCGCCGGAAAGATCACAGCGACCGATGGATTCAAGCACTTGTGGATTTTAGACCTCATCTGTGACCACTACGACAGTTTCGAGTGGCCTACCAATTGAGAAGTTCATCGGCATTCACAAGCCCAATCGAACGAGGATCGAGCGGCTGAGTATGTGGGAGCTATTGCAGAAGGAGATCGAGCACCAGGCCGAGCGGTACGGGGTGCAGTTGGGAGACGTGACCTTTTTCAAGGTTTCAAAAAGAAAGACGCCAAGAAAACGCGAGTCGCGAAATTTCAAGAGTTGGTTGACGCGGGCAGGGTCCACCTTGTTTCGGGGTGCTACCTAGACGTGCTGTTCGATCAACTCGAGAAATATTTAGGCACGAAGACGAATTCCGGTCGCAAGGATGATGCCGCTGACGTGTGCGGAATGCTCGCCGAATTGCTAGCCACCTCCTGATAGTCGGGATCAACGGAAGAAAGCCCCTAAAACGAGGACAATATGGATTACAGTAGACCAAGACCGGTGAAGATCTAGCGCGTGCTGTTCGCCTTCGGCGTTATGCGGAAAGTTGTTACGCCTTGATAGCTTCATACATGGACGAAAGCTTCGACAAAGGACCGAGGCGTCTTTGTTGTTGGGGGCGTTCTGGGCAAAGGTGTTCCTCTTTTTGAGTTGGATCGAAGGTGGGAGATGCTGAGGAAGAGGCCGGATATCGACATAGCGTATTTCAAAGCCTCGGAGTGTGAACATGGCCGGGGTGAATTTGCAAAGTTTGTCGCCGATCCGAAGAAAATCACTCTGCAAGAACGCCACAAACTTGACTCAATTAGTCACGAATTCCTAGAACTGATCGTAGCGCCCGTAGCATTTGATGACAGACGTTACCTGTGTGTTCACGGCGTTGGAGTCGTCCAGAAGGATTTCTATGGAGTCATTAAGGACCCCAAGGCGAAAGCCATCTTAGGCGGTAGCCCGTATCGCTCGGCTTATAACTCGCCATGATTCAGTGCGCATGGGCAATGAAACAATTGGACGAATCTATAAAAGAAGACAGATTGAAGAAGATGAGTGACAAGCCGTCGAGGGAGTATGTGTCATTTGTTTGTGATGAGCATGAGGAATATATTTCGTGCGCAAATAAGGCCTATCGCAATTTGAAGCAGAATAATCCTAATGCGGCTGAATACATGGCGAGTTTTTCTATGGAAGACGACAAAAAGATCGAGCCCCTCCAGGCGGCTGATGCGGCGGCGTTTGAGGTACGCAGAGTATTGAATTTGTGGCTAGAACAGTGGCCTGGTAGCGTCCGAGAGCAATTTACCATTCTTCAGGGGAAGGTCATGTTTCTTATCACCCACAGCACCAAAGATCAATTAATGCACATAGTTAACACTCATAAACCCGGCGAGCCTTTCAAATTGGACGCCCTAATGGAGACTCGGCTCAACGAAAATATTCCGCTCGCGCTTTAGTGAGAACTACGATGCTGTTCATACGGTGAACGCCTTGATACGCAGCTTACACACGTAAGGCCGATACCCCCAAAACCAATTGTTGAACGGAGCGGGCCTTTGGCTCGCTTTTTTTATTTGGAGACAGTGTGTCTGGTTACATTTCTGAAGAAAAAGCTCTAAAGATAAATCCCCAACAAGGTCTGCGGAAGTGCATCACCCCCAGGTGCAAGAATACTTTCCGGCGTCCGCCAGAGGGCGAGGGCTCGCAGCAAAAGCGATGCCCTGAATGTGTCGCAGAAACAGGTCGCGAGAAAAACAACTAGATTATTACCACAGACAAGCAGCTCTGGCATTTGATTCTCCCAACCCAGTACCGAAAAAGAAGCCCTAGAAATTCTAACTAATGTTCGCGGCCTTTCGACTCTCAGCGTCGTCGATTGGGTTTATAAAGCCGCCGTAGTCGTAGCTCGCCGAAAGAAGCTAGTCACGAATCATTTCTTCTGGACGAACGGTGTCATTCAGACGTTGGCATCCATCGAGGCCGACACCCCTCAGCCCCTCACAGTAGAAGGCGACGATATTATTTCCGGCGAGATCATCTACAGAAAAGAAGTCTACGCGATTTGGGATGTAACAAAAGGTTTGGAAGGAGAGTCGTTTGAAAACTTCCTGGCTGTCCGTCGCACGACAAAAACCGACACGATGGCTTGGGAACAACTTCTTGGAAAAGACATGCACGATCAGCCGCACCGACGGTCGGCGGGAGATGTTCGTGCAGTGGAACCCAGATGGATTAAAGCCTGGCTACAACCAAGAGGACATGAAGGCGTGGCTCAACGCCCAAAGCGAAATCAAGAAGCGGCTGCTAATTGCGTGCCGGAATTCCTACAAGAGCAACTTCACTCTCGGTTGGTTAGTAGGCGCGGTCCTGTGCTGTCCTGATATTCGTTTGCTCCTGGTTAGCGAGACAAGGCTACTAAGTGAATCGTTTATCGGTGGATTCCGTTCGTTCTTCGAAGTCAAAGACATAAACAACCTGACTGAATTCCAGAAATATCACCTGGAAGGCTGCATAGAGGTGGGGGAGGGAAGCGCGGATAGTTTTGTAAGTCCGTTGGCCCGACTGGACCTGTTCCAACCCACCGCTGAAAGCACGAGCATGGACAGCCAAGGTGCCGCAGGCCGACGCGCCGACGTGATTGTTTTCGACGATCCGATTTCCAATATGACAGTCGGAACTGAGGTGCAGCGAGCGAAGTCGGTTACCAAATACGATGCGTTGCTGGAACTTCTCGAAGTCGGCGGATACGTCTTGATGTGTTGCACGCCCTGGCACAAGAGACGATCTCAGCGCCACAATTATTGAGCGCGACAAAAAGCAAAAGAAAGCAGTGGGCCTATGGTGTTCAGCCCCGCTTGGGTAGTCAGCCCGAAGCTCGGTCAAAGTCATTATTCGATCTTGAAGAATCTGATATCGAGTCTTACCTTTTTCCTGCCCGATTCGGTTGCAAAGTATGGGGAGCCAAGGAACTCTTTGGACAAGACAACACAGTTATTCGCACCTTCCGAATGCAGACTCTTTCGGGCTCCTTCCTGAAGTTGATGAATCTCTCAGGCTGCATTTCAATCGCGATGATCTTGTCAGAAACAGAATCGAACAGGCTGAAGTTCCCATAGGCGGTGATCTCTACGCCAGTTGCGACATGGCGTTTTCGAAGTCCCGACAAGCCGATCTGACTTGCTTCACGATTTTCAAGATCCTTGCCGACAAACTATATGTCTTGTGGCAGGAGTCCGGTCATTGGCGCGATTCGGAAAAAGCGCCGATTATGATTCGACTGGCAAAGCAGTATCCAAATATCAATCGGTGGCTGATCGAGAAGTATCAGGGCTCCGAAGGCTTGGACGAGGCTATCCGGCGCGAGGCCATGATGCACAGCGTGCTGCACGACGGGCCGCTTTTCTGGGCGCAACCCAACAACGTCAAGGATGCGAAATGGCGGCGACTGAAAAACATCGAATTGGATATTGCCGCTAACAAGATCAAATTCGTCTCAGGTCCCTGGTGTGATGATCTGTTCAACGAGCTTGAAAAGCTGGATGGCACGACTGCGAAACGGCGAAGCTCGACAATTAAAGATGATCGCGGAGACAGTCTCGCGTTCAGGATCAAGTACCTTCATCCCTGATCCCGACGAACCAGACGCGGAAGCACGAAAGAAACTCGAGGAGGAAGAACGACTACAGCGCGACAAGGAAGAATACAAGAATTGGATTTTCAACGGCGTTACTGCAAATCCTCAGACCGGGCGTTCGTGGCACTATGGCGGAAGTCGTATGCGCCAGTTGAACAGGGTGACCCGAAGTGGCCTACCAGCAAGCCCACTGTAAGAATCAGCTTCGGCAATCTTCCCAAGAATTGAGAGGTGCGGAGTAGCTTCCTTCGCAGCGCCGGGGCGGTGCCTTTACCTCAAGTGCAAGTGATTAGCCTCTTGGATTTTATATAGAAAGGATATGGAGAAAAAACGAAAAGTCTCAAGCGGAATTAAACCAGGAACGTTGCGCGGAGGCGTAGCTATGCAAACCCGCCCCGTTACAGATACCGATGATGAGTTTATTCGGATGGTGAACAAAATGACTGCCGAGGAATTGCGGAGTTACTTTCGGGCAAATCCTGGCAGTCGCGAGCGCCTGGACGAAGTGTTGCAGAAACGCGCAAGACGGTCCACGGCGTTGAAACCCGATTTAGGCAAACCACCTGCCCGATCACGAATTTTCTAATAGTGCCTACTGGCAGCACTAAGCCAGAGGAAACCCAATGCAGTAAAGGAACACAATGCAGTCCGATTATAAAAATGCAGTGCCTCAGCAACAGGCCGATGGCAGTTGGTTGCTGAGTTACCAAGTCACGTCAGATGATGGCAAACCAGTGGGACCGCCCACGGTGCTAACAGGAGCCACGCAAACGGAGGTCGTAAGGAAGTTGGTTCCAGTCGCACCAGAGAGCACGATGGCAATTGCTCGCTTGAGGAATCGCCAAGTTACTTACGTGCCGGGCACAATCACTGATGTAGAAAAAGAAGCCTTGAACGCCCGACTAAAAGCAGACGCGGCGGAAGGTGCTCGCCAAGAGCTACATATTCCTTCAACGCCACGCTTACGCGCAAGACTATAACAATTGCGAAGCCAACACCCGCGCTCTCGAGAAATTTGTTGTGGATGGAGAATTTGCCTTGGACGGCGGATAGCCTAGAGATCGCATTCGAAAAACTTACCGCGCAACAAAAGCTAGCACCGCCAACGGTTCGACATGTCGAAACCACCGCTGAACATCCCGTGGAGGTAGAAGCTCCGCTTGATATACGGTGAACGCTGCCGAACCCCCTTACCCGAGAGGCGGTTGACAATATGACGGCGGCTGAATGCCGCAAGTGGCGAAAACATTCTGATCCCCGAGTCGTGGCGGAATTTGATAGGCAATTGTCCGCCGTCGTGCAACGAACAGGGAGATTCTAATGACCGACGCACTCGAAACGCAGGTGGACCTCGAATATCAGCAATTTTGTCTCTTAATGCCGGAATGGGCAGTGTATGAATCTGACGAGAATAAGCAGAAGCTCGCGGATTTCTTGGTGCAAAGCCAAGCACCCGGACTCAGCGCGGGCGCTCTCATGGGTGCGTTCGCAGTCTTGCGCAAGCAGGGCGCATTAGCAATCGTAGAGGATCCCGAGGTTGTGAAGCAGCGTGAGGAACAAGCCCGAATCGCAGCGGAAAAAGCCGAACGGAAAGCTCAACTTGAGCGTGAAAACAATAGACAGGCACCTTTAACGCACGTCTCCCATAGGGTGCTAGACCAACAGGCCACCAACGCGGAACAAGAAAAACGGGACAAGGTAGCAGCCGCAAAGAAGATCATGGATCAGATTCGGAAACGGATCACTGATCCCGGTATACCCACCACGATCTACTTCGACATGATGAGCGACGGCGTTACTCCGCACCCGTTGCAAGGAAAAATAAATCATACAGCCACGGACATGGCGAGGGAAAAATATTACAAAGAGAGAGGTCAATGAAACAGTTAGTTGAAATTGAAAATACCAAACGTCGCGCGATCATCTTAGCTGCGCTCACGGAATATGTGCCCTTCCTGGCTTACGGGACGAGAAGCCGGAAAAGCTGGTTGTAACGGACAACGAAATCAAGAATTACATCCTGTTGTCTCAGTTCTGACGAATTAGCGAAAGCATCCTCTGGAAAATACGGTGCGACATTCCTTCGAAATGCGAATGCCGCACTCCATCGGCTTGCCACTCAATAGTCACGGCCAATCAATAGCATCTCAGAAGTAAACCCAATAAAAAGGCCCGCTCTTTGCGTGAGCATTTGTAGTCCTCACCTAGAACGGATGGTCCTTGGGGATTCAACTCCAACGGAAGTACAAAAGGAACAAAATGACAGACGTAAAGAGCCCTGCCAAGCCCGACGTGGATGGACAGGTGAAGGATGAAAAGGTTTCAACTTCGGTTCCGCAGACAGCCGGGAAAGCAGTGTTGGATATTCTCATCGCTGACGCTGCGACCCGAGCGGTAGAAGCGGAAACGCAGCGGGAGAATAATCGCCGAAAGGCAGTGGCGCGTCAGAAGAATGCTACCGAAAACGAATTAGCCAAAGCAAATCGGATTCGCAACTGTAGTCACCTGAAGGGCGGCAAGAATCGAAATAAGCGGGCAGCGCCGGATCCGAGTGTCTATCGACATATTTTTATTGACGGCACGCACCGTATCCGCTGTTTCATTTGCAGCATGGAGGTTTGCGGCGGGTCTGTTGCTCGCGGTATTCCGCCGGATACGGCGCAATTCATCTACCGTGAGTTCGAAGGCAATCTTCTTGAGTTGCCAAATCCTACCTGGAATCCAGTGACTCAGGAGGGAATTGGTTGGGAAGAAGCTCTAGTCTTAGAGAGCCAATCGACCAATAAATTCTCGAGTAGTGAAATCCCCTCACAACAAGCAGCCGCAGCGGTCGCAGCGGCACCTCAAAGCCAATTGACCGCGTTACAGAAAAAGGTTGATGAGCTGACGGCAGCTTTGGCAGCCAAGAAGTAAATCAAACGAATGGAGCGGCGGGGAAGCTAGCGCCGCTTCACCAAGAGTAAGGATCGTCCCAAGGAATAATATGTCGGAAGAACCTTTGATAGCGCCGTGCGATTGGTGCCACGAGGAAATTGTAGTAAGCGACGAACCAATGCCGAGGGCTCGTGGTGGTTTAGCAGTCGTACACAACGGCTCTCGGGTACACCTAATTATTTACGGTAAGAATAGAAAAAGGAAACAATGCGATCTTGGCGATCAAACGAATAGTAATGAACTGGATCAACTCGAACAGTGCGATCAAAGTTCCGTTGATGAGGAGCAATCAGATGGCGATTGAACGGATCCCTTCTTCTTCAGAGGACAAGGGAGCGATCGAGCAGGGCGACTTCACATGGCCCGCAATCACCCCGACTATCATCGGCAGGCGACGGCAAGGCCCGATGCCAGGGAGCTTGACAATCACCCCTCGCAAACACAACCCCAAGAACGTTGCGAAGGAAGAAACGAAGTTGTACCACAACTCGGATGTACTTCCCGACGTATACGATTCGAGAGAGTCGTTAATCAGAGCGTGGACGCGCGGCCAACGCTTCCGCGTGACTAAGGCCGTGCCTGCATGAATGCTTCGAAGCGAGCACGGCTTCAATTTTTCAGATTTTTTAAGGAGTTTTATGTCTCGTGGACCCAAAGGACCGGGCGCGTGGGATGCAAGAGGCAGCTGGGATTTACTCGACCGAAGCCCCCTGCGCGATCAACTCAGTTCCCGTCTCACAGCCTAAAGCTTTATAAACAGCGACACGATCAGCGCAACACTCGATCCCGTTTCAATGAAGGTTGTGCTTCGGGTGATAGGTGCGCCTCCGCCGATCCCTCCGCCTTCATACTCGCTTGTCTTTACAGGTGAGACTGATCCTACAGAACCCCAATACCATCGCGGGCTCGGTAACGGGCAATTTATATTTCAACACGACGAACGGAAATGTTTGGCAGCTTCAAGTCATAGCCTCAATAAATACGTCAGGGGTTCAAGTCGGAACTATCGAGGGCAGTGCGAGTGATCTGTTTTCGATTTTGGGAGTGGGTGGTAATACCCGTTCCGGCCAAATCGACGGCATAACCTTCGCTGGAATCAACGGCGCGTCAAGTCCTACGGCTCCGGTAGGTGTTTCAATCCAAGACGTAGCCGGAACGGTCACGGTCAACAACACAGCGCCGGATGGTTTCGGATACGCGACGGCGCAGAGCGTAGCACTTCAGGTCAATCCCTCGTCGGATGCCAGCCAAATGCAGTACTCCGCGCAGATCGGCGAGGTCCTGATACCAACGGGAAATTCAGAGCCTTTGGATTAGGTGCCTTGGTTACGACGACTTCTCAGTTGACGATTGGGGAGCCGGTGAGGTTGACGGAGGCTTGTTCGGCTGCGCTTTCTATGCCGTGAATCATTCTTCCGCCACGGTAGCGAATATCACAGGCACGTTTACGCAAGCCTATCAACTTGGAAACGGCACTGTAGACGAAATAGACGGTCTGTATTCCGAAGTTGGAAATGCCAGCACAGGCGGCACAGTTGAAACGGTCGCGGCTGGAAAATTCATAATTGACAACGATATAGAGTCGGGTCCGGGCGGCACGACTACCAACACGTATGGTGTGTGGGTTACTTCGCCGGGTTCAAATCCAGGTCCAGAAACCCACCTCCACGGAATCCACATTGACGATCAAACGGTGGGCGGATCAAACGATCAGGATCCCGTCGAGGGGGAGTGGTTGAAGCAAGTCCTTCAGAGAAGAATCCCGCTCGGATCAATAGACATGGGAGACCAGAGCGGCCCGCTTATTTGTACGGGAACAGGCATTCCTAACGGAGTCGTGACCGCGCCAGTCGGCAGCTTGTACTTACGGCAGGACGGCGGCACGAGTTCGACGCTGTATGTGAAAGAGTCCGGGGGGCTCTACAAGTTCTGGTTGGGTCGGAAAATGACGAAGAAACGCCTCGTTCTTGATTGCTTTCTTTTTGATTTTATAAGCTTCGGCGTTCGGTGGTGCCGTGTCGAACAAGGCCGCACGTCCGGCGACATTAGGAAGCCCTTGTTAGTGCCAGTCACGGAAACCGCCCCAGTTTACTGGCGTGCGAGAGCCTATTCGATCCGAAAAATGGCTCGAAACGGGGATCTTCCTTATAGAAGGATGGGGAACCGCTGGCTCGTCCCCGCTTCAAACTCTCAAGAACTTCGCCAATGGGAATTCCGACGAACGCACTTTGCAAGAAAAGTGACAACCGCCTCGCGGCGGTCGCGCTGCACTTCATGTATTAAAACTTTGCCGAATTCACTAGACCTTGCGAAGCGACGCGAGCAACGGATTGGCCCCGCCAATTTCAGGAAGCCGGAGGGAAGATTTGGAGAAAAATAGGGTGACCGCTTGTTGGGCCATTCTTGAAGAGTTGTACAAGAACTCCGATCACCTATGGTCAAGTAGTTGGGTTCTTTATTGTAGTGTTCGTGCTAAATCTGCTGTTCAAGTTAATCAAATACCTAGCTCATTAAAGGTTTTACGGAGGGGCAAAAGCATGGGTGAAGTCTACATTGGGTGGATTAGAGATCGCGCTTTCAGCTGGTGTGGCCTACCTCCTACGTGAACTTCTGCGACACGTTCTGGATATCCGTCTCGTGTTAAATCGAAAGTGAGAATTCGGGGAGCTAGCATTTGGTGGGCCGAGTAAGCGTGAAATTCAAACTGACCCGTTACCCGATTTTGCTATGGCGAACGAAAAGCGAAGATGCTAGAATGTTGCTATGGACTACTGGCCCGAGAGAAAGGTTGGTAGGCTGCCGCATTCTCCACGCGGCCCGACAGGTTCTCCGCTTGACAAGTGCTAGTAAGTGGGTTTACTTGACGGTTGTTAAACGTTGCAATAGGAGCTTCGCTCTCGGAGATTCAGCGGTGCGTTTGTTTTACGCCTGCATTCTGCTTATGTGCGCGTTGGCGGATCAACGGTGGGGAAGCGCATCGTGATCACTGCTGATGATCTAGCTACAACTGTGATCAGGCACGTCATTTTTCACGATGTTCCCAAAAAATCCGAGAAGGCACTGCGAAGCCACTATTATCTGACGAGGAGACGGTCGTCGATGGGACGCAGAAAAATCATCTCAAGACGAAGTTGACGCGGGTGCTCAATTCGACCAAAGCCTATCCGATCCAATTTCGGGATAAAACAGCATCTCCAGTTCCGGTGCATGTTCGTCAAATCACAGGGCAGGAATACAAGTCCTCAGAATTCATTGATGCCTCTCATAAACTGGCGAACTATCTTTTTGAACAACACAACGGATCGATTTCTCCCGGTCTATTGTGCGTAATAGACGCTGCTGCGTCAGGCAAGCCTTGTTTGATTCTTATGAAACTGGAAAGAGAACGAGGAGCACAATTAGAATTGAGCGGGTCGCCTGGTCATCGAACCTTCGCGATGTCCGTCTTGAACGATTTGGTCTTGACCGACGGTACGCGCCTATTCAAGAGCGCGATGTTTATACGGACAGGGGAAGGCGACAAGACTTCCGAGCGTCAGCTTGTGACGATGAGCAAAATGTTTTGTCCTCGGATGATCTCGCGAAATTTTGGATGAACTTCTTGGGCTGTGCGTTTTTAGTCGAGCCCCGAGTTGCCACACAGAGGTTTTTCGAATCCGCCGTATCTTTCATAAACTTAACCGTCACTGAGCCGATGATCAAGAGCGATATCTATGATCACTTGCAGTCGCAACTAAAGTCTAAGACTAAAACGTTCTCTCCGCGATCGTTCATCCGAGACTTTGTACCAGATGAATACCGGACGCAATTCCGAGAGCACTTGGAGACCGAGAGCATTTCGCTCTCAGCCTTCACAAAAGACACGTGCGACATCGCGACCAAGTTGCAACGACGGACATTCCAAACGACGAAGGGCG
The DNA here is from genome assembly GCA_963744235.1 of uncultured Acidobacteriota bacterium. GTDB lineage: Bacteria > Acidobacteriota > Terriglobia > Acidiferrales > UBA7541 > Palsa-295. The sequence continues at coordinate 430,650 of CAVUSU010000004.1, forward strand.
GCATGATTTCTGTCCCAGTGGACCTGGCTGAGATCGTTGAAGTTCGTACCCGCGACATACTCGTGAAGGACACGGTATCGAAAGTGAAGTGAGCGATATAGAGCAAGATCGATTGACGTGGATCAAGGAGCGGCCTCGGCATGAGGCATATGGCTTTTTGATTCAAGCGCGAATTGAATCTATCCTTAGGCCACTCGGAATTTGGTTCGAAGTTAGTTGTCGTGCCAAAGCAATTGATAGCCTAGTAAAAAAGCTATTGCGAGATCGAACCGACACCCTTGAGAGCCTTCCGGACAGAGTTGGCGCTCGCGTCGTCATTAGATATCGGTCTGATATTGATCGAACTGTGGAAAAAGTCGCTGGACATTTTGACTCGAAGATACGCGATGACAAGGCCAAAGATCTTGGGATCGACCGAATTGGCTACCAAAGCGTTCATCTGGATGACGTTCGCTTACGTGGCGACGATCCGGCAGCGTTAGAATACCCGCCCACGTCATTTTGGGCGGAAGTGCAAGTTAGAACACTGGCCCAACATCTCTGGTCCGAGATGACGCATGATTCGTTTTATAAGAATGATGCGATGCTTTTGCAATTCTCCGATGATGTTCGAAGGCGCGTAAATTTGATGTCCGGGCAGGTTGAAGTGGCTGATAGAGAATTTGATCGCTTGAACTCGGAACAGTCTTCACAGGCTGCGATGCAATTGTGGCAGGCACTTGAGAGACACTATTACACGCTATGTTCCCACCGTCCTGATCTGGAACTCTCGGCCCAAGTGCTAAGGACATTTCTGCCGTTAGTCGAAAACGACCTGCCAGCTTTCACCAGTCAACTGAATGATTTCCTCGCTTCAAAGCGCAGTGTCCTCGAACACGCTTACGCTGAGGCAGCGAAGGGACCGGAGGACACTACTTCCTTCATATTCCAACCCGAGGTTTTGTTTCTGTACGATCTGCTTGCATCTGATCAAGACAAAACACGACAACTCTGGAACCAGAAATATCCGGAACGTGAATTGGAACGAATCGCCAACGCGTTCGGGATATCTTTTGACTAGCGGGCTGCGACGCGATGGCCTCCCATTAATCATGGTGTTCGTCCTCTCGTGTTGGACTGCGTAGAAGAGGGAAGAAGCCTATAGCGGCCTTCGCCCTTTTTCGAAGGGTAGTGGCCGTGCGAAACGGCTTTGTCGCGGGCACTGAGAATTCTAGGTTTTCTGGCAGTTGTGTGCGGAGTCTATGCAGCCGTCATCGGCGTTCCCTGGGGAAGCGACGCGGGATAGTTAAGGCAGCTTTGCCCGTCACAATTCGAATGGCCAAAATATGATTTTCACAGCTTCTGACGTTTTGTCGTTATCGCGGTCTTTGCATCGTTGGGAAATTGCGGAGTACGTATTCGAGGCGTTCGTCGTCCTGGCTTGTGTGGGAGAAATGGTTGCAGATTTGGGTGAGCGTTGGCTCGGCGAAAGACGAAAGCGCCGCGTGGAGCGTCTCTCAACAATATTGTTGATTGTTGCGTTGTCCGTGTCTCTAATCTGTCTCGTCCGAACAAACGAGCTATCTGGCAGCGTTATAGGCTCACTTGGAGATGAAGCCCTCGCAGCCGAAAGCAAAGCGCGATCTGCGCTAGATAAATCTGACATTGCTGAAAGAAATGCCGATGCTGCTGGCAAAGAGGCTGACGCAATAGAAAAGAGACTTGAGACTGCATCTACCAAAATGGGAGACCTCGAAAAAGATATTGTGGCCCAAGGCCCACGAGCGAAACTAGTGGCCAAAGCTGCGCCAGAACTTGTAAAGGAGTTAACGCCATTTGCAGGGCAAAGAGTGGAGTTGTTCGTCTGCGGACAACAAGGGTCAGTGGAGCAGGAAACGTTGGACACATGGGGAGCTATTGCAAACGTTTTAGACTCGGACACGGTGGCAGGAGTCACTGGAGCCAAATGGAAAGTTGGGCCTCCGAATTTCCACTATGCCTTGAATTGCGGCGCTGCCAAGGGTTTGGGACAAGGAGTAATGGTGTACGTAAGCAAGCACGCCACACGAAGCACGATGGCGGCGGCTACTGCCTTGGGGCACGGACTTGCCAAGGCTCTCCCACCATCATTAAACAAGATGCCAGACCTCATTGACCCAGATTTTGCGAAGCAAACGGTTGATAGCGGGTTCCAGTCCAGGAATGTTCCTTGGACGATAGTCGCATTCGACCCAGACTTGATCGCCGTTATGATCGGGACCCATCCGTAGAAATGAACGATGATGACAGCGTGCTCCTCTAACGCTGCAGTTTTTTGAGTGCATCGATCAGGCTTGGCAATCGACTCGCTAAGTCGGAGGTGGCGGTGTTCAAGACTGGGCTACCATAATTCGGATGTACACCCGAATCGACTATGCTCTGCCAGCTATCGATCTGGCGGTAAGCAAAGTTGATATCTGACCTGAGGTTCGCTGAAACACTGAGCCTATTCCGATTCCTTTTCCAAGCCTCAGAAGATGGCCGCTGATATGTGTCCCCTATTCGCGGCATCTTGGCACGGTGAAGATTATCCTCAACTCGGATATCACGTCGGCGGTCTACTTCGATCATGGGAGACACCAAGGGGTGAAGACCGAACAACTATGAAAAAGCAACTTCTACGAGCGAAATTCCAATCAGGTGTTTGTCGCGTGTGCGGCTGCACGGAGTCCAAACCTTGCCGCATGGTTCCGAATCCCGATGGACCAATCGCAGGTCAAAATATCGTAAATTGTGCTTGGTCCGATCAGACTCGAACGCTTTGCACGAATCCCGCGTGTTTGCGAAAAGCAGAAGCAGCATGACCCGCAGTCGTCTTTCCAGTTCTGTGGATTCAGCGTTTCAGTTCGTAGACTCTGCGGAATAAAAATCCGCCCACACATGCCGCCATGTATGGTCTTCCGTTAGACCAACCTCGTGAGCAAATGTTAGATGGCACTCTTTTACAGGACAAGCCCAAAACGGGTCTGGTGAAACATTTGCGGTGTAGGTGGTGCGGTATTTGAGAAGTTCTTCTTCCATCGGTTTCCTAGCCTCCGACCTGGATTATACTACGCGATCTCCGATTGTGAGGTGCACGATGCTTCTCGCGACCGTCATTGTCTTTGGTTTGGTCTTCGCGTTGCAACTTCATCGCCTGAGTCGCCAATTAGAAACTAAAGAGACAGGAGGCTTGAGGGATTTACTCGAAGAACTAAAAGCACTTCGGCGGGACATCGCGCAAGAACTTCGGTGGTACCAGGACTCTACGTTCGCACATGAGCTAAGAGAGTTATTCAAGAAACTCCGACGACAATCGTTGATGAACTTTCGTGGCACAAGAATCTCTCGTTTGCTTACGAACTTAGAGAATGGATTGAGACCGCCGCTAGCACAATTTCGGAGGATATCGCGAAAGTTTCGGCAGAGGTCGCGAACACGTCGGAAGATATTTTGCAGAGGCTAGATTCGATGGGTCGGACTTTGGCGAGCATCGACAACAACACGTTCCGTAAGTGATGAGGAGTTATCAACGTGTCTGCGGTCAAAGCATCTACGAAAAAACTGGAAACACTGTTCGAGACCCTTACCAAAGAAGCTTCGTTTTGTCGCTCTTTTCTCGTGATCGGCCAAGTCTTGGTCAAGCAAGGAAAAGAGAATCCCGCGTCCCTGAACATCGCTCCTCGATTTTTCGCACTGACGTATATGGCTCATGTGGAAATGGTTTTTATTCGAGTTGCGAAGCTTTTTGACAAGAGTGCGAACGCTGCAACGATCTACGCGCTTTTGGATGAGGCTCGAAAGATGAAGGGCGCGTTCAAAAACAAAAAGGCTCCTGAGGTTCAGGCCATCATCCATGACGCTGATGCGAAAATCGCAGGTCTTGGTGACGTGCTGAAACGACTTCGGGTTGTCCGCAACCATCGAGTGGCCCATCTGGATGCCAAGACTGTCCTGCAACCAAAACCGCAATCCGAAGAAGCAAGAGTGACAATCGATGAGCTTGAGAGAATTCTGGACACGGCCAGCGCAATCTTGATCCAGCTTCGAGGAGCTTACAACGGGTCGGGAGACTCACTGTTTAGTCTGCTTGGCAGTTCCGACTATGCGGGTCTCTTTGAACTTCTCAACCGCGCCCTTCGAGAACAGACGCCACCTGACGTGTATGCGAAGTTGCAGTCAAGACTTGTTTAAGGAACCGTGCGGGAGGGCTCCATCTTCAAGTCTTGTCTCTTCAGGATAGGTCACGTACTATCCGCGCCAGCATGGACCCGCCGAAATCAACGGACGTATTTTGCAATCCACTGATCGGGAGATGGCAGCTAACAACCTCATGGTGTTCCTATCTTCTGATATGCCTTTTAATCCAGGTCTCGCTCAGAGCCTTTCAGAGCCTATTCAAAGCATCGGCTTTGAAATATGACGATGTTCGGGAGGGCCATAAACTTGCCGAGGCGGAAAAGAGTAAGGGCTACGGGCGCGTTTGGTGGTACAGTTTCACCAGCTTCCGTTTCCGCAAAAATAGCGACCTGTTGCTCCCCACCCTGATTGGGTTCGTGGAGCTTACTGCATATCCCATCCTAATGGTTATCGGACAGTACCTCTTCATCGGTGCATGGCTAGGAATTAAAACGGCGGGGGCGTGGAAGGGCTGGCGGACATCGCAAACAGCATACAATCGATTTCTGCTTTTCAATCTGTTGAATCTCGTCGTAGCTTACTCCATCCTGACGCATTTCGTTCGCTATATGCCGTGCCCTTAGCGTCATTAGCCGAGTCAATCGTGCTGAGGGGCTTGCATATTTTTGGTGCATAAAGAGCCCGCTGATTCGGATGTACGACTCGGCATAATTCCCCGCTTCAACGTGTGAGTCCAAACTGAGTCCAAGAGAAGTGAATTAGGAAGGGATTTTTGAGCTTAAGCGAAGCCGTTTCAACGAAACGTTGAAATGCTAACCGCCCGCTAAACCAACTCATCCTATAGGAAGATGATTTAGGCGTCAACTCGGGCCGATCAGGACAAAAAAGGGCAGCGAGGTAGTCGTCTCTCACCACTCTCTGTTCTACCTGAAATCCGCGCAAAAAACCAACGCTGGCTGCGCAGTTCAAATACCGGCTAACCCATTGAATATGAGGCACCTGTACCTTCGTACAGGGTCAAAAATTCGCCTGTACGAAGGGTCAGGTTTTGGCGGGGCTTATCGGCTGTTAGCAGATTCACCACGACTGACCTTTCGTGTCACTCGCCAATCTGACCGGCATGCTAGGCTGACCTTTCCAGCGGGTTCTAGTACCGCGGGCGTATACGCATGTCTTCACGACTCGGCGAAATCCTGGTTAAGGACAGCCTGATCTCCGCAGATCAGTTGAAGCAGGCACTCGACTATCAGAAGAAGAACGGGGGGCGCCTCGGCACGTGCCTCGTAAAACTTGGTCTGGTCAGTGACGACGACATCACGGCAGTCCTCTCCCGCCAGTACGGGGTCCCTTCAATCAACCTGAAATTCTACGAGGTCGACCCCTCGGTCATCAAGCTGGTCCCACAAGAAACCGCAATTCGCTACCAGATCGTCCCGCTGTCGCGGGTTGGGTCAACGCTGACGATCGCGATGACCGATCCGACGAACGTCTTCGCGATGGACGACATTAAGTTCATGACCGGCTTCAACGTGGAGCCCGTGGTCGCTTCCGAAACGGCCATCAGCGAGGCGATTCACAAATTCTACGGCGACGTCGAGAGCGTGGAAGAACTCGACAAGGTGATGAAAGACCTCACCGCCGACGACACCGCGCTCGAATTGGCGGGCGAGGAAGCGGAAATGATGGACCTCGCGACGCTCGAAAGAGCGGCCGAGGAAGCTCCCATCATCAAGCTTTGCAACTTGATCCTGACGGACGCTGTAAAGCGTGGCGCGAGCGACATTCACGTGGAGCCGTACGAGAAGGAGTACCGCGTCCGATTTCGCATCGACGGCATTTTGCAAAATGTGATGGCTCCGCCGATGAAATTGAGAGACGCGATGACCAGCCGCATCAAGATCATGTCCAAGCTGGACATCAGCGAAAAGCGGCTGCCGCAAGACGGCCGCATCATGATCAAGTACATCCGCGACGGGAAAAAGAAGGAACTGGACTTCCGCGTTTCCACCGTGCCGACACTTTTCGGCGAAAAGATCGTGATGCGCTTGCTCGACAAGGAAAATCTGCGGCTCGACATGACAAAGCTTGGTTTTGAGCAGGAGTCGCTGACCAAGTTCGAGCGGCAAATCCTAAAGCCATACGGAATGGTGCTCGTCACAGGGCCCACCGGATCGGGCAAGACAAACACCCTCTACTCATCTGTCGCGCGGTTGAACACGGCGGAAACGAACATCATGACTGCCGAAGATCCGGTCGAGTTCCAACTGCCGGGAATCAACCAGGTGCAGATGAAGGAGCAGATCGGGTTGAACTTTGCTTCGGCGCTGCGCGCGTTTTTGCGGCAGGACCCGAACATCATTCTCGTCGGCGAAATTCGAGACTTCGAGACGGCGGAAATCGCCGTGAAGGCCGCGCTCACGGGCCACCTGGTGCTTTCGACGCTGCACACGAACGACGCGCCCTCCACCATCAGCCGTTTGATGAACATGGGTATCGAGCCGTTCCTCGTCGCCACGTCGGTGAACCTGATCTGCGCGCAGCGGCTGGTTCGGCGCATTTGCTCCGGCTGCAAAGAACCGCTGCAGATTCAGCCCCAGGCGCTGATTGACGCTGGCTACAGTGTGGACGAGGCGAACAAGGTGGAAGTGCAGCACGGACGCGGCTGCGCTACGTGCAACAACACCGGCTACAAGGGCCGCGTCGGTCTTTATGAGGTGATGGAGATCAACGACGACCTGCGAGAGCTGATTCTGGTGGGCGCGTCAGCGCTCGAGCTCAAAAAGAAAGCTCTTGAAACCGGAATGATCACTCTACGCCGCAGCGGCTTGACGAAAGTGGCGCTGGGGCAAACGACGATGGAAGAAGTTCTGCGCGAGACCGTGCTTTAGCGAGGAAAGAGGGAACGATGGCTGGCATCACGTTAAGCGAACTGCTCAAGAAGATGATCGAGATGGGCGGCAGCGACTTGCACCTGTCCACGAACAGCGCTCCGCGCATCCGCGTTCACGGCAAGCTGCGCCCGCTCGACATGCCTCCGTTGACGGCGGCCGACACCAAAGCGCTGGCATACAGCGTGCTGACGGACGTTCAGAAGCATCGCCTGGAAGAGAACCTCGAGCTCGACTTTTCGTTCGGCTTGAAGAGTCTGGCCCGTTTCCGCGGAAACATTTTCCACCAGCGCGGAGCCGTGGCGGCGGTGTTCCGCACGATTCCATGGGAGATCAAGGGTTTCGACGCGCTGGGGCTCCCGGCCATCGTGAAGAACCTGTGCGACAAACCCCGCGGACTGGTGCTGGTGACGGGCCCGACGGGCTCGGGGAAATCGACGACGCTCGCGGCGATGCTCGACAAAATCAATAACGAGCGCGAAGAACACATGATCACGATCGAGGACCCGATCGAGTTCTTGCACAATCACAAGAAGTGCCTCGTGAACCAGCGCGAGGTTCACTCGGACACGCACTCTTTCGCGAATTCACTGCGCGCCGCTCTTCGTGAAGATCCCGACGTTGTGCTGATCGGCGAAATGCGCGACCTGGAAACGATCGAGTCCGCCTTGCGCATCGCCGAGACCGGCCACTTGACATTTGCCACGCTTCACACGAATTCGGCCATTTCCACGATCAACCGTATCGTCGACGTTTTCCCGGCGCACCAACAGCCCCAAGTGCGCGCGCAGCTTTCGATGGTGCTTGAGGGGATTCTTTGCCAGGCGCTTCTGCCACGGATTGACGGGCGCGGCCGTGCGATGGTGATGGAAATCCTGATTCCGAACGCGGCCATTCGCAACCTGATCCGTGAAGACAAAATTCACCAGATTTATTCGGCCATGCAAACCGGAACCGGGCAAACGGGAATGCAAACGTTCAATCAGAGCCTCTCGAATGCCTATTTCCAGAAGTCCATCACTTTGGAAACGGCGCTCGCGCGCTCTTCCAATCAGGATGAACTTCAGGACTTGATTAATCGCGGGGTGACCTCTCCGCCTGCTGGTGGCCGGGCCCCTGTCCGGCGGTAGAGAAGAGGAGGAGGTAACACAGCATGCCAGTCTACACATATAAGGGTAAGAACAAGGCGGGTAGCTCCGTCTCCGGTGAGCGGACCGCGGCCAGCAAGAGCGAAGTCGCGTCCTCGCTGCGCCGGGAGAACATCAACGTCAGCAAGCTTTCGGAGAAGGGGAAAGAGTTCAGCATCCCCACTTTCGGAGGTGGCGTCGATTCGAAAGAACTGGCGGTTTTCACTCGCCAATTCTCGGTAATGATCGACGCCGGATTGCCGCTCGTTCAGTGCCTGGAGATTCTCGCCGGGCAGCAGGAGAATAAGATATTCCAGAAAATCCTGAACGGCGTGCGGGCCTCGGTGGAGGGCGGCGCGACGCTTTCTGCTTCGATGAAGCAGTATGAGAAGGTCTTCGACCCTCTCTACTACAACATGGTCGAAGCGGGCGAGACGGGCGGTATTCTTGACACGATTCTGCAGCGGCTCTCGATGTACATCGAGAAGAACGTCAAGCTGAAGCGCGCTGTGAAGTCGGCCATGATCTACCCGGTCGCCGTCATGAGCATCGCTGCGGCCGTGATCATTCTGCTGCTGTGGAAGGTCGTCCCTATTTTCGTCGAATTGTTCAACGGATTGGGCGTCGACCTTCCGCTTCCCACGCGCGTCGTAATCGTGCTCAGCAATTTCGTCGGAAGCATTTACGGGCTGATCCTTCTCGTCGTGATAGCCGGGACCATCGTCGCGCTGAAGTTCTGGTATGGAACTCCGGCGGGGCGCATGGCGATCGACACCGTGCTGTTGAAGGTGCCGATCCTCGGACTCGTGCTGCGCAAGATTGCTGTGGCGCGGTTCACTCGCACGCTGGGCACGTTGATTTCGAGCGGCGTTCCGATTCTCGAAGGCCTCGACATCACGGCCCGCACTTCGGGTAACGCCGTAGTGGAAAAGGCGATTTCGGAGACGCGGAAAGCCGTCGAAGCAGGGCGCTCTCTGGTGGATCCGCTGAAGGAAACCGAAGTCTTCCCGGGCATGGTGACGCAGATGATTGGCGTCGGCGAACAGACCGGCGCGATGGACGCCATGCTTCAGAAGATTGCTGACTTCTACGAGGACGAAGTGGACGCGGCCGTGAAAGACCTGCTGACGGCCCTCGAACCGATCATGATCGTGTTCCTCGGAATCGTCGTCGGCGGTGTCGTCATTTCCATGTACTTGCCGCTGTTCTCGCTGATCGGAAAGCTTTCCGGCGCGAAGTAGCGTCGGGACCTTGTGAAGCGGGTGGCCGGCTTCGCAGCGGCCATCTGCTGGGGACGCGTTCTGCGATGGCCGCCGCCGCACGTCAGGTAGGTTCGGCGGACACCGAGGGACTGAAAAAGCTGCCAAATGGTACCGAAGCCCAGTGTTAGTGAATGGCTCCCGTGGTTGGGACGTGTCCGCTTTCTGATCGTCACGTTTCTTCTCGGCGTTGTCGCGGTCGGACAACTCACAGCCATCCCACTCCCTGTAAGGATGCTCTTACCGCTGATCGTCCTTTGGTACACCCTGGCGACCTCCTACATCATTCTTCAGCGATGGATTCCCAAGGCAGGCTGGCACGCGCCCGTACAAGTGGCCGGCGACATTCTCATCGTCACCGGCGTCGTGTATGCGACGGGCGCCCAAGACAGCTACTTCGTCTCGCTGTATCTGCTGATCATCCTCATGGGCGGCATCCTGTTTTCGCGGCGGGCGGTGTTCGCGATCGCGGGCGCGAGCTTCGCGCTGCTCGGTTGTGTGGTCGAGCTGATGTTCTACAGCGTGATTCCGCGCACCGCTGCTTCAATGCCCAGCGACCGCGCCCTGGAGTCTTGGCTGGGCAGCAATCTCTTTGCCTTCATGGCCGTGGCATATCTTGGAAGCTTGCTCTCGCAGAGCCTTCGCAAGAAGGGCGTCGAGCTCGAAGAAAAAAGCGAAGAGCTGAAGGATCTCCGCGCGTTTAACCAGGACATCATCGAATCGATGCGGGGCGGCTTGCTCACCACGGATCTCAACGGCGGCATATTGCTGCTGAATCGCGCCGGAGCGGAAATCACAGGCCAGAGCTTTGAGCTGCTGCGCGGGGAAAACGTCCAAAAAGCGTTTCCCGGGTTCTGGCCGATTGAAGCCGACGCGAAGGGCAATCCGACGGCGTCGCGGAAAGAGCTCGAGTTTCAGACCGTATCCGGCGCAACGCGCTTTCTTGGACTATCGGTCTCGCCGCTCCGCAGCGCGCAAAATCAAACGAGCGGCTACGTGTTCAATTTCCAGGATCTGACCGAGCTGAAACGCCTTGAGAAGGAAGTTCTGACGAAAGAGCGAATGGCTGCACTGGGCCGGCTTTCGGCTGCGATCGCCCACGAAATCCGCCAGCCTCTTACGGCCATGACCGGAGCGCTGAAGGAACTGGCTCGTCTGGCCCCGCTTGAGGACGACGACAAGAAACTCGTCCAGATCGTCGGGCGAGAGTCCCAGCGCCTCAACCAGATCATTTCCGATTTCCTCGATTACTCCCGCGAGAAAGCCTACGCGTTCTCCGATGTGGACGTGGCTGTCCTGATCGAAGACACGCTGGTGCTTCTCGAGCATGATGCGCGCGCGCGAGGCACGTACAAGATCGAGCGCGAATTTATCGTTCGAGGCGCGAAAGCTCGAGCCGATCGTGATGCGCTGAAGCAAGTTTTTTGGAATCTCTGCAACAACGCCCTGCGCGCGATGCCCAACGGCGGCACACTCTCCGTGCGGCTGGAAGCGAGTGCGGAGTGGGTACAAATTTCGATCCATGACACCGGCATTGGCCTCGATCCGCGCGAGGTCTCACGGATTTTTGAGCCGTTCCAATCGGGGTTCGTGGGGGGGACGGGCCTGGGCCTTGCCATCGTCTACCAGATCCTTCAGGCGCATCGCGGGCGAATTCGAGTGGAGACCGAAAAGGGCCACGGAGCAGAATTCATCGTCGAGTTACCTCGTGCCGTGCGCACTCGCGCGGCGGCTGCGCGCCAGCAAACCTCCGTCCAGGAAGAAGTGTTGCGGCCAGTGGGGAAAGGCTAGGGCGCGATGGCACACCTGCTGGTGGTCGACGACGAGCGCTCGATAACCGAATTGCTGGAAATCAGCTTCCGCAAGGAAGGGCACAAGGTTGACGTTGCATCCAACGGTGAAATGGCGATGCGCCGCCTTGCCTCGCAAATCTACGACATCGTCGTTTCCGACATCCGCATGCCAGACATGGACGGCGTCGAGCTCCTGCGCTACTGCAAGGAAGTGTCACCCGCGACGACATTCATCCTGATCACGGGTGTGCCAACGATCGACACGGCCATCGACGCCGTGAATTTTGGCGCCGATCGTTACGTCATCAAGGGCGACCGTCTCCTCGACGAATTGCGCCCCGCAATTCAGCAGGTCGCTGAGACCCTGGCGCTGAAGAAGGAAGCTGGTTACCTGCGGCGGGAACTCCGCCGCCTCACCGGGCTCGACCACATCATCGGAACCAGCCCGAAGATGAAGGCGATTTTCGAGTTGATTGAAAATGTCGCTCCGCAAACAAGCCGCGTCCTGATCACCGGCGAGAGCGGTACGGGAAAGGAATTGGTGGCGCGCGCGATTCACGAGCACAGCGCACGCTCCAAGAATCCCTTCATTACCATCAATTGCGGCGCCTTTCCCGAAACTCTTCTCGAGTCCGAACTTTTCGGATACATGAAGGGCGCATTTACCGGTGCGAACGAAAATCGCCGCGGGCTCTTTCAGGCAGCGCACGGCGGCACACTCTTCATGGACGAAATCGGGAATATGAGCGTCACGATGCAGGTGAAGCTCTATCGAGTGCTGCAGGAAGGCAAAGTCCGCCCGATCGGCAGCACGGAAGAATCGGACGTGGATGTGCGCGTGATCGCCGCCACAAACAAGAAGCTCGAAGACGAGATTGCGGAAGGCCGGTTTCGGGAAGATTTGTACTATCGCTTGAGCGTGATCCCGATTCACGTTCCGCCGCTTCGCGAGCGCCGCGAAGATATCCAGTTGCTGGCCCGCGAGTTTCTCGAACGGTTCTCGAAGTCGATGAGCAAAAAGGTTGACGGAATCGAGTCGGAGGCAATGCGCCGGCTGGAGGTCTATGACTGGCCGGGAAACGTCCGCGAACTGGAGAACACGATCGAGCGCGCCGTGGCGCTGGAGAGCTGCCCGCGAATCTCAGTTGAATCCCTGCCCGATCGCATTCGGAATTACTACCAGGAGTCGGTGCCTCACGCAGCCCACAATGGCAATGGAATCGTGCTGCCCGACGAGGGATTGAACCTCGAGGACCACATCAGCAAGATTGAACGCTCCTACCTGCTGGCCGCGCTGGAGCGTTCGGGCGGCGTCCGCACCCGCGCGGCAGATCTCCTTAAGATGACCTATCGATCCTTCCGCCATTACGCGAAAAAGTACGAAGTCTAGTTTCTGGCGAACGCGCATGACTGGCTCCCCTCAATTGCAAGTTGCTCTGTATCAATAACATAGCTCCAACGTGTTAGTCCTTGCCGACCCACTTGTGGCCGAAACGCCGCGCGGGAGAATGGTCCTCCGTGCCCGACGTAGTACCAAACCTCTCGTACCAAGAGACCGTACCACTGCCGTACCTTCCAAATGTAACTCTCACGCTAGTGCTACTGGGCAGCCTGCTCGATAAGATTCAGCGTGTCGGGAAGCATGATTCATCGAGGCCCAAATGGAAGCTTTCGAGCGGTCCCACCAGGAGAAGAAAATGAGCAAGAGAGAGCAAGGCTTTTCGCTAATCGAACTGCTGATCGTCGTGGCGATCATATTGATCATCGCGGCCATCGCGATTCCCAACTTGCTTCGTTCCCGCATGGCGGCCAACGAAGCCTCCGCAGTCGGCTCGATCCGCACGATCAACACCGCCGAAGTGACCTACGACTCAACCTACGGTGATGATTATGCGAACGCCCTCCCGCTGCTTGGCGGCGCAGCAGGCGTCGCGGCGACCTGCAACAACGCGGAAATCGTCGACCCGGTGCTTTCGGCAAACAATCCGTCGATCAAGAGCGGCTACAACTTCCAGCTGGGCCCGGGAACTGTCGCGACTCCCGTAGCTCCTGCCGGTTGCGCCAACCCGGGCTTCGTGGACGGCTATACGATCGTTGCGTGGCCTGTGAACGTGGGCACCACCGGACAGCGCAGCTTCTGCTCGGATGCATCTGGTGTAATCCAGTTCGATCCCAGCGGAGTTCAGCCGGCGCCGGCTCCTCCGATATGCGCCGCCGGCATGAGCGCGTTGAGCAACTAGCTCTCTCGCAGGCAAGAACCATCTCAAAGGGAAGGCCTCTTGTGCCTTCCCTTTTTTCTTTCTGCCCCGTAGTCGAACAGTTGTTCCTCTCCGGCGCTCCCGACCAAGTCGTTGTCGGCCCTGCGATCTTTCGAAACAAGATAGCCTGTGTGCATGTTGCTTAAGACAGGCAACATAGCGCTTCGTCGTTGCGTATCAAAGCAGCGCTCTTGTGGCACTGGCGTTGCACTCTCCATCAGTGATCCACTAGGAGAAGAAAATGAAGAAACGAGACCAAGGCTTTTCTCTAATCGAATTGTTGATTGTCGTGGCGATTATTTTGATCATCGCGGCCATCGCAATTCCGAACCTGCTTCGTTCCCGCATGGCGGCCAACGAAGCCTCCGCAGTCGGTTCGATTCGTACCGTGAACACCGCGGAAGTGACGTTCAACTCAACGTATAACGACGGCTTCGCGAACACGCTGCCCTTGCTTGGCGGCGCGGCCGGTGTTGCAGCGACCTGCAACAACTCCGAAATCATCGACCCAGTGCTGTCTGCAGCCAACCCGTCGATCAAGAGCGGTTACAACTTCAACGTGGGTCCAGGGACGGTAGCAGTCGCGGCAGCTCCTGCCGGTTGCGCCAACCCGGGCTTTGTGGACGGCTATACGATAGTCGGCTGGCCTGTCAACGTGGGCACCACCGGACAGCGCAGCTTCTGCTCGGACGGTTCGGGCGTCATCCAGTCGCTTTCGACTGGTGTTAGGCCGGCGCCGGCTCCTCCGATTTGCCCTGCCGGTATGACCCCGCTCAGCCAGTAGTTCCTGCGAGGCTATTCAACCGGTTCGAGGGGAGGCTTTATTGCCTCCCCTCTCTTTTTGTGCCCTGTTCTTACACCGATTCAGTTAGCGGTCTCGGTCGGGACTAAGGTTGTCACCTTGCGCACGTTGACTTTTTCCATTCGGCGAGCGTCTGGCGCTTGTTGGTCTGGATTAGAGTGCAGTTACTCGCGTGCCCTGGGTGGTCAACTGGACGCGCCGTAAATTGTCACTTTCCGGGGCTTGCTGCGGTCAGTCACCGCCGCAGCCCCTTGGCAGCCGAAACCTTCGGGCTCGTATGTTGCTGAAAACGCTTGCTATAATGATCTGAGTGTCGGGTGAGTCAACCCGGGGTTGAGGCTGGCACTCGCGTTGCTTCTAGTGGGGTGTACCCCGCCAGGGAGTACACACAAAAGAGAGAGATTTTGGAGTGATCCTCCAGGAGACAATAATGAGCAAGAGAGACAAGGGCTTCTCGCTAATCGAATTGCTGATCGTCGTGGCGATCATTTTGATCATCGCGGCCATCGCAATTCCGAACCTGCTTCGTTCCCGCATGGCGGCCAACGAAGCGTCCGCAGTGGGCTCGATTCGTACCGTGAACACCGCGGAAGTGACGTTCAACTCGACGTATAACGACGGCTTCGCGAATACGCTGCCTTTGCTTGGCGGCGCGGCCGGTGTCGCGGCGACCTGCAACAACGCCGAGATCATCGACCCGGTGCTGTCTGCAGCTAACCCGTCGATCAAGAGCGGTTACAACTTCAACGTGGGTCCAGGGACGGTAGCAGTCGCGGCAGCTCCTGCCGGTTGCGCCAACCCGGGCTTCGTGGACGGCTATACGATCGTTGGATGGCCTGTGAACGTCGGCACCACCGGACAGCGCAGCTTCTGCTCGGATGGCTCTGGCGTCATTCAGTCGCTTTCGACTGGCGTTCGGCCGGCTCCGGCTCCTCCGCTGTGCCCAGCCGGTATGACCCCGCTTAGTCAGTAGTTGTGGCTGTGTTCCGAAGGGGAGGAAGATTTTCTTCCTCCCTTTCACTACTTTAGGGGCTGATTATTCGGGAACAGAAAAGATCCAAGGGTCAATCCGATGCGATACCGACACACAACCCGAGGAAAGAAGAGAGACCCAGCGTCCAGCCGGGGCTTCTCTTTGATCGAGTTGCTGATCGTTGTCGCAATCATTCTGATCATCATGGCTATCGCAATCCCCAACTTGATACGCTCGCGCATCGCGGCAAACGAAGCGTCCGCCGTGGAGAACGTGCGCACCATCACGACCGCTTCGGTGGTCTACAATACGACATACCAGGATGGCTTTCCCCCAAATATCGGAGTTCTGGGCAACCCGGGCGCTGTAGCCGCCGCCAATTGCGATAATTCGACTCTGATCCAGCAGGGCCTGGCATTGCCGCCAAATCGGCAGAGCGGATACACCTTCGCCTACACCGGAGGAGATGGCCTGTCGCCGCAGGCCAACGGCTGCGCCAACCCGGGCTTCTACGGCTATCTGGTCACGGCCACCCCGATCACGGTGCAGGTCACGGGAACTCGAAGTTTCTGCAGCAACGAGCCGGCCAATATTTTCTTCAACCCGACCGGGATTACGCCTCCCACGGAAGCGGCCTGCATGGCGCTCACGCCTTTGCAGTAATTCCCGCGTTCCGCGAACCTTATCCATATTCCTGCTAGACTGAGTCCTGATGCTCCGTTTTTTCCTTCTCGCAATTGCCGCAGCCGTTTCCACCATGACTCAAAGTGCGAACGCGCTTCGCCACGCTCTGGAATCACGCTATCGGCATGCCACCACGCTGAAGGCGGCTTTCTACCAGCGTTACGACGACGGCAAAGGCGGTGGCCACGCGGAATCCGGCACCGTGTATTTCTCCCATCCCGGACGGATGCGCTGGGAGTACGAGTCTCCGGAGCAGAAGTTATTTCTTGTCGACGGCAAGAACGTGTGGTTCTACGTCCCGGCCGACCATACCGCGAGCCGCGCGAAGATGAAAGAAAGCTCCGACTGGCGCACCCCGATTGCCGTCCTGGCGGGCAAAGCGGACCTCGCTAAGCTGTGCCGGAGCCTTGAAGTGGTCGACGCGTCAGCTCCTGACGCCAAGCCGGACGAGAAGCCGCTATCGCCTGCAGACTCTGTGTTGCGCTGCACGCCTCGAGAAAACACCGGCGCGATGGGCGAGGAGGTTCGCGACGTGGTGCTCGAGATGGATCCGGAGGCTCATCTGGTTCGCGTGCTGATTCGCCAGCCGGGAAATCTCGAAACTGAATTTCGCTTCGGCAATTGGCAGGAAAACATCACCATCCCTGAGGACAAGTTTCATTTCTCGCCACCACAGGGAGTTGCCGTGGTCGACGAGGACAAGCTCGCCGACCAGGTTCGCTAGAAATCACTCTGTGCTCGACTAACTTGGGACCCCCGCAGCGTCAGCCTCGCTATCAAGTTCCCCAAAGCGCCCCGAAGGCTTTTTGATAGGCCTACGCCGAACTCGAAAACCGTAGTAGGCTTTCGCGCACGCAAATGAACTCAATTGCGACGGAACGGCTGCGCGATGACATGGCCAAAGGCCGCTGGCAGGCGATCGCCGACCAGCTCAAGAGCCTCAATAGCCACGAAGCGGCCGATTTGGTGATGTCGCTGCCGTTCGACCAGCAGCAGGCCCTGTTTCGCAAACTTCCGGCCGAGCCGGCGTCTGCGCTGATCGGGAGCTTTCCTTACTTCCACGCTTACGTCCTGCTCCACTCCCGGCCTGTCGATGAGATGCGCGCCATCGTCGATGGCATGACGCAGGGCCAGCGCGACCACTTCTTCGACGAGCTTCCGGAAGAGGCCTGGGCTCACCTGATGAGGGAGCTCGAGACCGGGGCGCACCTCGAACCCCGTGGCGAGACGGCGGCGGAGGAGATCGCCGGCGTTTCCGCGTCACCGGCCGTGGCGCCCATTATTCAGGCGCGGCAGGTGGAGAAAAGCTTTCAGCAGCCGGACGGCCGGCAGATTCAAGTGATTGCGCCGCTCGACCTCTCGATCGAGCCGGACTGCATTACGGCGCTGCTGGGTCCTTCTGGGTCCGGAAAATCCACGTTGCTGCGAATCCTTTCGGGACTTGCAGCGCCCACAGGCGGACAAGTTTTGTGGCACGGCGCGCGCGTAACCGGCTGCGCGCCCAACGTTGCCATCGTATTTCAGAGCTTCGCCCTATTCCCATGGCTGACGGTGCTGGACAATGTCGAAGCTCCGTTGCTGGCTCGCGCCGTGCCGCAGTTCGAGCGCCATCGCCGCGCGATGCGTTCGCTCGATTCGGTGGGGCTCAAGGGTTTTGAGAGCGCCTACCCCAAAGAGCTTTCGGGCGGTATGAAGCAACGGGTGGGATTCGCGCGCGCGTTGGGCGTCGAGCCCGAAATTCTGTTCATGGACGAGCCGTTCTCGGCGCTGGATGTGCTCACGGCCGAAAACCTTCGCGGCGAGCTGCTGGAACTGTGGCTTGCCAAAAAGATCCCGACGCGCAGCATTTTCATCGTCACGCACAATATTGAAGAGGCGGTCTTGCTGGCCGATCGAATCATCGTGCTGGGCCGGAGTCCGGCCAGAATCCGCGCCGATTTTCGTGTGCCGCTCCAACAGCCGCGTGACCGCAAATCCGCCTCTTTCCTGCTGTACGTCGATTACATCTACAAAGTGATGACGCAGCCCGAGCTCGAACTCTCGCCTCCGGCGGCCAAGGCACAGCGCGCGACGGGCGCGTTGCAGCCTTTGCCGCATGCCCGCCCCGGCGGGGTTGCGGGTTTGCTCGAATTGCTGATCGACCGTGGCGGAGAAGAGGACATGTATCACGTCGCCGAAAATCTGCGCCTCGAGGTGGACGACCTTTTGCCGATCATCGACGCCGCCAGGCTGCTCGGCTTTGCCGAGACGCGCGAAGGCGACATCAAGATCACGCCGCAGGGAAGGGCATACGCCTCAGCGGACATTCAGCGGCGCAAGGAACTGTTCCGCCAGGCTGTGCTCTCTCACGCAACGTTCCTGCAGACAATCGATTCGGCGCTACATCAAAAATCCGATCATTCGATGCCCGTTGAATTTTTTCGCGATATCCTCGACGATCATTACTCCGCGCACGACGTCCAAATGCAATTGGACACCGCGTTAAACTGGGGCCGGTACGCCGAGATTTTTACCTACGATCCTGAAACCGACACGCTGCGCCTGCACTCGTCCGCCGTCGTTCACAACCCCTCCGAAAGCGCTTCTTCTCCCGCATGACGCACCGCTCGACCAAGCCGACTGCGGCCCCGGTCTGGTACGTTTTGCCTTCGGCTGCGCCATCCATTTTTCGCGACGTGCCGGTCGTCCTTGCCGCGTTGGCGCTGTTCTACGCGTTCCTTTCGATGACGCATTACTGGCTCGCGCCCGTCAACGCGCAGGCCGAAATCAGTCTCGATCCGAGGGTGCTGCCGCAATATGCCATGTACTCGCTCCTCCGCATCGGCATTTCCTATGGGTTGAGTCTGGTCGTCGCCGTCGCGTGCGGGTACGCCGCTGCCTATAACGCGCGCGTCGAAAGATTCATGATTCCGATTCTCGATACGCTGCAGTCGATTCCCGTGCTGAGTTTCCTTCCTCCGATAATGCTGGCGATGGTGGCGCTCTTTCCCACGCGCCAGATTGGCGTCGAGCTCGGCTGCATCCTCCTGATTTTCACGGGCCAGGTATGGAACATGGCGTTCAGCTTCTACTCGTCGATGAAGAGCATTCCCCGGGAAATGCATGAAGTAGCGGAGGTGTATCGCTGGAGCTGGTGGCAAAGATTCACGCAACTGGAATTGCCGTACGCGGCGATTGGCCTGGTATGGAACTCGATGATGTCCGTCGCGGGGGCGTGGTTTTTCCTGATGGCGTGCGAGATGTTCGTTCTCAACGATCGCGACCTGCGTTTGCCCGGACTCGGCTCATATCTTCAGAGCGCGGCGAACGCGGGAGACACTCGCGCGATCGCCTGGGGGCTGGTCGTGATGATCGGCATTGTCATCCTCATCGATCAGCTTGTTTGGCGGCCCGTGATCGCGTGGGCTGAAAAATTCAAGTTCGAGCAAGTGGAGTCCGTCGAAGCGCCGCGTTCACCGATCCTCGAGTTGCTGCGGCGTTCGAGGGTGCTGCCATTCGTCGCCAACCACTCCGTTCGGCCGCTCGGTGAGCGCATTAGCCTCTATTTCGCGCATAGGCACACCGAAGAAGCGCCGGCAGGGCAGAGAAGCGCTGGCCGAAAGTGGCTTACCTGGACGATCCTCGCCGTTGCTTTTGTTGGGATCGCTTACGCGTTCGTGAAAATGTGCGTGCTGCTTTTCGGCCTGAAGACCGCGGAACTGCGCAGCATCTTCGCGGGAGCGGGTGCCACGTTCCTGCGTGTGGAACTCACGCTTGTCTTGGCCGGACTGTGGACCATTCCGGTGGGCGTGTATATCGGATTGCGGCCCAGGCTTGCCGCAATCGCTCAGCCCATCGCGCAGATCGCCGCGTCGGTGCCGGCGACCGCGCTTTTCCCCATCATTTTGCTGGCTCTTATTCGATTTGGCGGCGGGTTGGGAATAGGGTCGATCCTGCTGCTTCTGCTGGGCACGCAGTGGTACATCCTGTTCAACGTGATTGCCGGCGCGATGGCCTTGCCTACCGATCTGAAGGAAGTCTGCGATGTATTTCACTTCCAGAATTTCGAAAAGTGGCGAGAACTGCTGCTGCCCGGGATTTTTCCCTTCCTGATCACGGGATTCGTGACCGCCTCTGGCGGCGCGTGGAACGCAAGCATCGTCGCTGAATATTTTCACTTTAAGGGCCAGACGTTTTCGACGGTGGGCCTCGGCGCCGTGATCAGCGCGGCCACTGACGCGGGAAACTTTCGCTTGCTCATTGCAGCCACAGTTCTGATGGCGGCGATGGTCGTCACTATCAATCGGCTGCTCTGGCGTCGCCTGTACACGCTCTCTGCGACGCGGTTCAAGCTCGAAACCTGAGAAACGGTTTTCGTTCGCGACAATCAATAAGATTTCCAGGCAAACGACTTTTGCTCCCGTGCGTCCAATTCTTCGAACGGCAGCCGGAAGCCTTCGCACGGACTTCGCGTGGCCATACAGCCTTTCGGCCGTTGTCACATCATACTAATGTCCTGTTTTTTGGCCGTAAGAAGGGGGCAAGAGGTATATGCTACACTTTAAATCGGCTCCCGCACCCCTCATCGGGCGACCGTAACTACCAATGGCTGAATATGTATGCAAAGTCGGCGATGCCTCCGGCCGTATTTTCCAGCAGGTCGAGACGGCACAGTCAGAGGACGAGGCGCGCCAGAGGCTTTCCGAGCGCGGCTACTACGTCTTCTCGATCCGCGACCACTTTGATTTTCTTTCGCAGCTAGGCCGGTCGCGCAGCGATCGAACAATTCGTCCGAACGACTTCCTGATTTTCAACCAGCAATTCAACACGCTCGTCAAGGCCGGGCTGCCGATTCTCAAAGCCCTGGATCTCCTGGCCGAGCGCGCTGCGGCTCCGCGACTTCGCCCTATTCTGCGCGACGTTCGCCAGCGGGTTCGCGACGGCGCGCTGTTATCGGAGGCGCTCGTGGGCCAGGGAGCGTTCCCTCCGGTGTATGTAACTGCGATCACGGCCGGCGAGCGCAGCGGGAATTTAACGGGAGTCCTCGATCAATACATTAGTTACCTGCGCGTGAGTACGGGTTTTCGCCGCTCGCTGATCACGGCCCTGATTTATCCTGCGATACTCGTCGTCGCGGTGGTGATCGTGCTCTCTTACCTGGTTACTTTTGCGATGCCGCGATTTGCCGATCTCTACAGAGACCTTGGTGTTCCGCTGCCTAGGATCACTCAGATCGTGCTGGCGATTGCGTTGCCCCTTCGCAACTACTTCATCGTTTTTGCGGTGATTATTGCGGTTGGAGCGGCCGCGATTTTCCTGTGGACTCGAACCGGCCATGGCGCACTTGTGATCGACCGTTTGAAACCGCGCATTCCCATCCTGGGCGACATCTGGCTGAAGTCGCAGATTGCCCAGTTCGTGCGCACGCTTTCGACCCTGCTCGCCGGCGGAACGCCGCTCGTCTCGGGCCTTCAAACCTCCGCGGCAGCGATTGGCAGCAGGCTCATCGCCACGTCCGTCGAGCAGGCAAGCGAACGCGTCAAGGAAGGGGAATCGCTGCACACCAGCCTGGCGGAAGCGCGGCTGATTCCGGAGCTCGCGTTGGAGATGATCGAGGTGGGCGAAGCATCGGGAGCTCTTGCCGCGATGCTCACCAGCGTGGCCGAGTTCTATGAAGAAGAGGTAAGCACGCGCTTGCAGCGCACGCTCGTGTGGATTTCACCCGCAATTTTGGTGGTTTTGGCGCTTGTGATAGGCTTGATTCTCATTGCACTTTATCTTCCGATGTTCTCCCTTCAGATCGGGTCCGCCGGGGGTGCGTAGGTTCAATGGCAACAGTAGGGAACAATAATCCGAATCCTTTGCCGGTGACGGTTGGCGCACCGAACGATGTCGCCGAGCGCGACCAGGCGCGGCGGCTGGCCGAGCGGTACCGCTGTCCTTTCGTTGACCTGCGCGAGCAGCGTATCGACCCCGATCTCTTCCGCAGCATTCCTGCCGAGATGATGTTCCGCTACAACTTCGTGCCGCTCGAATCGCACGACAGCACGCTCGTGGTCGCGATGGCAGACCCCAGCCAGTTGCACCTGACCGATGAACTGTCGCTGCTGCTGGGCAAGCGCCTGCAAATCAAGGTCGCGACGACCTCGCAGATAGGCGACTTGCTGAAGCGCACCGAGCAATCGCAGCGCGTTCTCGACCAGGCCACGGAAGGTTTCACGCTTCAAGTAGTGAGCGACGAAGAAGACAGCGAAGAAAACATCACGATGGAAAAGCTCACGCAGCGCGATACAGGCGTGAGCCCCGTCGTTCGCCTGGTGGATACCGTGATTTTCACGGCCCTCGAGCGCCGCGCGAGTGACATCCACATCGAAACGCGCAACGCTGAAGTGGTGGTGAAGTACCGCATCGACGGCGTTCTGCAATATGCGATGCAGCCCCTCGCCAAAGACTGGCACGCCACGATCCTTTCGCGCATCAAGGTGATGAGCGAGCTCGATATCGCCGAGCGTCGCGTCCCGCAGGACGGCCGCTTCCGCGTTCGCTACAAAGGCCGCTTCGTCGATTTTCGCGTCTCGATCATGCCGTCCATTCACGGCGAAGACGCGGTCCTTCGCGTCCTCGACAAGGAGACGCTGAGCGAGAAATTCCGCAACCTCACGCTGGATGTGGTGGGCTTCGATGCCGACGAAGTGGCGAAATTCCGGCGGTACATCCACGAACCGTACGGCATGGTGCTCGTCACGGGGCCGACGGGCTCGGGCAAGACGACAACCCTGTACGCCGCGATCAACGAAATCAAGAACGACGAAGACAAGATCATCACCATCGAAGATCCGGTGGAATATCAGGTCCGCGGAATCACGCAGATTCCCGTGAATGAGAAAAAGGGCCTCACTTTCGCGCGCGGGCTTCGCTCCATCCTTCGGCACGATCCTGACAAGATCATGGTGGGCGAAATCCGCGACCAGGAAACCGCCCAGATCGCCATCAATTCCGCGCTTACCGGGCACCTCGTGTTCACGACGGTGCACGCGAACAACGTGACCGACGTTATCGGGCGCTTCATCAATATGGGTGTCGAGCCGTACAATTTCGTTTCCGCTCTGAACTGCATCATGGCGCAGCGCTTGGTTCGCGTCATCTGCGATAGCTGCAAGAAACAGGTGCGCTACACGGACGAGGCGCTGAAGGAATCGGGCCTCGACCCAGCCGAGTGGCAACAAGTGACGTTTTATGAAGGCCCGGGCTGCCTGGAGTGCTCGGGCAGCGGGTACCGGGGCCGCAGCGCGATCACCGAGCTGCTCGATCTCTCCGATCGCATTCGGGAAATGATCATCGACCGTAGGCCGACTTCGGAAATTAAGCGCGCAGCGAAGGCGGAAGGCATGTCGTTCCTGCGCGAGTCCGGCCTTCGCAAGATTCGCGCCGGCGTGACGACGCTGCGCGAAATTAATAAGGTGACGTTCCTTGATTAGAAACTCGGTTAGAACGCGATCGAAGATAGGCGCGGGTTTGAAACCCGCCCTGCACAACAACTAGCATGAGTGAGCCTGCGGGAGGGTTCGTTGTCCAGTTCGGCTAGCCTCGCGACTCAGTTTTACAACCTCAAACCAGTCCGTCGAATGGAGCGCTGGCTCAACGCCATGCCCCATCCGCCGCTGGTCGTCGAGATTGCGCCGAATCGCGTCGCGGCGGCCCGCTGGGGCAAGACACGAGGCAACCTCGAGTCGTTCGCCGTCGAACCGCTTCCCGCGGGCGCGGTGATCGCCTCGCCCGTCGACGCGAATATTCAGCAGCCTGAAGCCGTGACGTCGGCCCTGCGCCGAGTTTTCAGCCGCACCCAGACTTCTGGCGGATCGGTGGCATTGCTGATCCCCGATCCCGTTGTTCGTGTCTTCATACTGGCGTTCGAGACGCTTCCCCGGCGGGCCGACGATGCGCTTCCCTTGCTGCGCTGGCGACTGAAAAAGAGCGTTCCATTCGACGTGGACGAAACTGTCGTTTCGTGGATGCGCCAGGAAGGCCGCGAACAGAAGCTCGAGATTTTGACAGCCGTGGCCCGTCACCGGATCGTTCGCGAGTACGAGCAAATCGCCGAGACGCTGGGGGCGAACGTCGGAGTCGTCCTGAGTTCGACTCTCGCGTCGTTGCCGCTTCTCGAAGACCGCGGCGCCACATTGTTTGTGCGTTTGTCCGGAAGAACTCTTACCACCGTTATCGTGCGCGGCGGGAACGTCTGTGTATATCGTTCTTCGGAATTGCCTGCGGAGGCTGCCACACTCGATCCGCATGCTATGCTCGACGAGATTTTCCCAGCGATTGCCTACTACCAGGACACCTGGGGAGGCACGGTAGACCGTGCGCGGCTGTCCGGACTGGGGTCGCGCGACGAGTTGTTTCGGAAGGCCCTTGCCCAGGAGTTGACGGTACCCGCGGGCGCGCTGGCGGACAGTGCGGAGGCCATGCCTCTTGCCTCGAACGTTAAGGATCTGGTGCGGCAGGACCTCGACGCGCTGGTGGGGTGGATGCTGAACGGAGGCTCGTGAAATTCTGTGGGGCGAACCGCACCTGTCGGCGAGCGAGCAGGTGGTTCGGCCGGCCGTGTAACCTATGAAACTGAGACTTAATCTATCCACGACGCCGCAAGAAAACAGGCGGCCGTTTCTCGCGGCTGCCGGGCTGGTTGGAACTCTCGGCATAATCGCTTTCGCGATTCTGGCGCAGGCTTCCTTTCGCTCATGGCGAGCAAGCCGCGATATCCACGCTGACATCAGCCGCCTGGAAGGCCAGATTCGAGCGAGCAGCGAGCAGCAAGCCGATCTGGCGACGTATTTCCACACTGATCCGGCTCAGAAAATTCTGGAACGCGCGAATTTCCTGAATTCTTTGATCGGAGAGCGAAGCTTTCCGTGGACCAAGGTTTTCGCGGACCTCGAGGAAACCCTGCCTGCCGGCGTGCGCGTCGTAAATATTTACCCCAAGCTCGTGAACGGTCAGGCCGAAGTGATTCTGACGATTGGCGCGGCCAATGACGAACAGAAAATTCGCTTTCTGGAAGCCATCGAGAAGTCCAAAAAGTTTTCGGATATTCACGTGACGTCCGAACGGCGCATGGACCAGCAGCAGGCCGGCTCAGCCATGCAGGATCGGATTGTTGTCGATCTGAAGGCGGTCTACGCAACCTCATGAGCGCAAAGAGTTCTTCCTGGCACACTGCGAAACTGGCGGCCACGATAGCGCTGGCGTTCCTCCTTGTCGTGGATATCGGCCTGGGAGTGTTCCTCTGGCGCGGGTCCCGGCAGCAGCCGGAAGAGTTGCGGGCCGAGCGTGAGCGCCTGACGCTGGAAGCGAAGCTCCGCAAGGCGGAAGTCGACCGCGGAAATGCCATTCGCGCGTCGTTGCCGCAGGTGGGGAGAGATTGCTCCAAGTTCTACCAGGACACATTTCTCGATAAGGCGGTGGGCTACTCCTCTGTGGAAGCGGACTTGAGCGCCATCGCGGAAAAGGCAGGCCTCCACGCCTCCGACACGAATTTCAAGGAAACTGAGGTCAAAGACCGCGGAGTGACGGAGATTTCGATTTCCACCAGCGTCGAAGGCAGCTATTCGTCGGTGATCAAATTTATCAACGGGCTCGAGCAGTCGAAGAATTTCTATTTGCTCAATGATTTGCACTTGACGTCCGCCAGCGCCGGCATGATCAAGCTGCAACTCGATCTTCGCACGTACTTCAGGACTTGACGATGTCGCGCCGCACACAAATCGCCGTGCTGGTCACCCTCCTGGTGATTCTCCCGGTCGTGTACCTGTGGACTCGAAACGATGTGCCGGGCTTTCAGGGCGTTCTCCAGGCCGACACGTCGAGGTTTACTCCTCTCGATGTGCAAGCCCCGGACCTTCGGTTGGATTTGCTGGCGAAAATTCACGACACCGTGTACACAGGTTCAAACCGCGACATTTTCAACGGCTCAGCGCCTCCGCCATCAACAAAGCCGCAACCGGGTCAACCGGCGCAGATCGTCGCCCGCAAGATTGTCGGCGCCCCCTATCCAATAAAGCCTCCGCCGGAACCACCGTTGCCGCCCCCGGTACTGCCCGCGCAGTTCTTCGGCTATGCCACAAGGCCGGGCGGCACCAGACGCGTAGCTTTCTTCCTGCAGGGTGAGGACGTACTCGTTGTTGCCGAGGGTGACCCCTTCCTGGGCAACTACCGCTTGGCGCGCATCGGCAACGAGTCTGCCGACGTCGAGGAAATGTCTTCCGGACGGCATTTCACGGTGCAGCTCGAACGACTTCCCGACGAGGCGGTGAACCCGTGAACGCGACCGGCGTCAACCACCACGAATGCCTGCCGCCAGCGGATCGTGTTCACCCGGCCCGATCGCGCCGCCGCTCGGCCGAATCCGGCTACGCCTACTTGATGGCGCTTTTCATGGTCCTGATGGTGATCGTAGGTTCCCTCGTGGTTCTTACGAACGCCGCCACCGAAGCCCGGCGGCAGCGCGAGGAAGAAATGATGTGGCGCGGGAAGCAGTATGTCCGCGCCATAAAGCTCTACTACCGTAAGACCGGCCATTACCCGCAGAACTTGGACGAGCTTCAGAAAGGCGTCGCCAACATCCACTTTCTCCGCCGCGCATACAAAGACCCGATGAACAACAACGAAGACGGAAAGTGGCGCTTCATTTACACGAACGCCACTGGGCAGATCATCGGCAGCGTCAGATACGCCTCGATGCAGCAGATGGCGATCCTCGATCTGAATGGCGGAATCATCCCGGGCGCGCCCGCAAGTGACTCCTCGCAGGACGCCAGCGTCACGCCCGTCCCGCAGCCAGACCAGGGCACGTCGAGCTCGAATGGCAATTGCCCGCCCGCCCCCGGCGGCCCCGGAGTCGGCGCCCCGGGAATGGGGAACCCCGGCGCGGGAAATCCGGGCTTGGGTCCGGGGATCGGTGCAACGAACAGCTTGAGCGCCAATCAGTCCCAGCCTCCAAGTCAGGCGGGCTGCCCCCAGAATCAGGGCCAGAGTCCGGCACAGAACCCTCAGCAGGCCGGCGGGCTCTTTGGAGGTCTGCAAGGGCAGATGGGCGCCGGGCAACTCGGCGGCAACATGCAAGCGCAGCAGCTCCAGACGCTCGCGCAGATGAAGCCGACAGGCCCGGTCGATAGCCCCGTCATCGGCGGTTTCATGGTGGGCATCGGAAGTACGGTGGACGCCAAATCCATCCGAGTTTTCAAGCGCGCCAAGAAATATAGCGATTGGGAGTTCATCTGGAATCCGCTGGAAGACCAGGCGCGTGCCGTTCAGCAGGGAATAAACCAGGCTGGCGGTCTGCTTAACCCGGGCAACGGGCTTGCATTGCCGCCTGGCGCGAGCGGTTCGACGGGGACTAATCCAGGCCAGACGCCGCAGACGGGATCGCCGCCCCCGACACAGCCGCAGCAGTAGCCGCCGCAGCAGGAACGCGAGAGTTGTTCCCCTGAGTGGTTCCCGCACCCAAAGCGCTCACCGCATGCAAGCCCGCGTTTGAAGATTCAGTTCCCGACGAACGCGCCGAGGCTTTTTTGTTTTTTGCGAGGTTCGTCGTGATTCTTCTGACGTAGCTCTGCGTCTCGCGGAACGGCGGGATGCCGCCATAGCGCCCCACCATTTCCGGTCCGGCGTTATACGCGGCGAGAGCCAGCGGCAGGTTCCCGCGATATTGCTCGAGCAAATCTTTCAGGTAGTGCGTGCCGGCGTCGATGTTTTGCGCCGGATCGAAAATATTTGCCACAGCGTAGCGCGCCGCGGTCTGGGGCAACAGTTGCATCAGGCCCTGCGCCTGCTTGCGGGAAATGGCGCGCGGGTTGAAGTTCGATTCGGCGGCGATCACGCCCTTGATCAGGTTTTCGTCGACGCCATGCTTCGCGGCTGCGTCATGAATCAGCTTGCCGTAGGGTCCGAAAAAGCTCGTGTCCTCGGGAGGCGCGGGCGCATTCGGTGTGAAATTCTCCTCAGGTTCGATCGATGCGATGTCGCTCGCTGCCACTTCCACGCTCCCGCCAGTCACAGTGAGACGCATGCGGTCGCCCGAGACCTGGTAGCCAGTGATGTGCAGGCGGACGCCGGAGCGCAGCACGGCGTAGTCGGCGCGCGCGGCAGGTGCGGCCACCGCGGCTGCGGCCACCATCGTCAAGATCGCTCCGAGAATCGTCTCGCGTTTCATAAATGGCTTACGTCAGGGCACGACTTTAGTCGTGCCAAAGGCTTCCCAAATTCTCAGGGGTTCTTAACCCCTGAGGGGACCTGAATTCAGGGCATACTTGCGGATCGCTTCCGCGAGCCCATTGTCGTCGTTCGATAGAGTAACCGCCCAGCCCTGAGATTTCAATCCCTCCACGCTATTGCCCATCACCACGGGCAGCCCGGCGAATTCGAGCATGTCGCGGTCATTCCAATTGTCGCCTATCGCCATCACCTCTTCGCGACGGATGCCGCGTTGCCGTGCCCAGTCCGCCAGCGCGGCGCCCTTCGACACGCCGCGTCCGAGAACGTCGAGCACGGAAAGATCGCGCGTCAAGTACTCGGTGAACGACAGCGTGAATTCGTCGGCGAAGGGAAGCTGCTGCAGCTTCGTGAGCGCGTCGCGAATCGGCGCGCACAGCCCGACGAACATCACCTGAATCGGATCCTCGCCCTCTTCGGAAGGGCGGGGTTTTAACCCCGCCGTACTCAGGCTGGATTGCTCCTGGGCTTTAGCCCCTGAAGACTGATCCCCGTCATCCGAAACTTGCGCGCGGTGGAGGGCCTGCCTCGCCCCTGAAACCTGAAACCCGACACCTGAAACCTGCCTTTGTCCCAAGCAATCCGTCAACGGCTTCACCTGTGCGATAAACTCGCGACTGCGGCGAAAATATCCGCCGCGAAACGGGTCGTCCCAATCAACCTCTTCCATAATCACCTGGTTTTCGCGCGGCCGGTCGAACACCACCGAAGCATAATGCCGGAATTCCGGCGTCGCCTCGAGCACGCGGCGCGCCGTCGCCGCAGGCAGCAGGGAACGCTGATGCGTCTCGCCTGCCTTGTTCTTGATCAGCGAGCCGTTGTTGACGATCAGGTGCAGCTCGCACGGCAGCGCGTCCGTCACCAGCCGCGCCGAGTGGTAGCGCCGCCCCGTCACGATGACGATCTCGATCCCGCGCGCCGTCGCCTCCGCGATGGCCCGCAAATTCTCTTCGGGCACCTTCGACTCGGAATTGAGCAGCGTCCCGTCGAGGTCCATGGCGATAAGTTTGATAGGCACAGGAAGATTGTAGCGTGAAGATGTGATCGGTGATCCCGAGGATTCAGGGGCGATCGGTGAGGGGTGCGTGGTGATCTCCGAGGGAAAGGAAGTAGAGGAGGTAAAGGAAACACCGGGGCCGGGTGGAAAGTGTTCGCCTGGCTTTCGTCTGGCGGAAATATACCCCCCACCCCTACCGTAGATTAGAAACGGTCGCTGGTGAGTGTTTTCAGTCATTTGCATCGATTTCTAATCCCGGTCCCAGTTTTGGAATTTCGGCGGGGAACGAAGATCGGGCGAAGCGTCCGAAGGATCCACCGGAATGATAGCGGGCAGGCGAGGACGACTTCGCAGCACCGTGAAAGTGTACCGATTGAAATTCTTTCCGCGGTTTGTTTTCATCGACTTAGCGGGATTTCCGTTTGCAACCTGTACCGATTGAAAATGCGAGGCGAGGGCGGACTTTCGGTGCTCGCTTGGCTTTCGCTTTGGCGAAAATATACCCCCCTCCCTTTTGCTTCGGCTCGTAATGTCAATTTGGCAGCTCATAAAAACGGACGATGGTAGCACAGAATTCGTCGGATGGGTAGTAACAAAGTTACTATAGTAGTTCTATAACTTCTAGAACCAGAAGGTTCCAGTCGGGAGATAACTCAAGAAGGCGCCGACCCTTCGAAAACCGCGAAGGATTCGGGCGCCCGAAAATTCGAGAGCAAGACCGGGCTCGGGAGGGTGCCGTACCCGGCGTCTTGGATTTCTATAGCTGCCTGAGACGCCGATGGGCAGGGAGCGGCCCCGGCATTTCGACGTCGCCTGCGCGTAAGGCCTCCGGGTCAAAACAAGAGCGAGGATTTGTCGATTTTGTGCGTGAATCGAAGGCTCTTCGTATGCTCGATTTTCTTGGCCTTCTGGAGCTGCTTGCTGGTTTTCACGGATTTCATGGTTTTTCTCCTTACTTCGGATTGCCCGCCGTGCGCGGTCCTCTGCCTATAGGGCAAATCAGGGGCCAGATGTTTCGTGGAACAGGACCGGAATCATCCCTTTTGAAATGTGTAGATTGGAACGGGGGAATCCCTTGATGCGTCCATTCGGGCCGGGGAATTATGCTGAATAAATCAACGGCATTTGAAAAATTCAACGCAGACAATACCTCGTCGCGGGCCGCGCCGACCGGACATTTGCCGCGCCGGAATTCCATTTTGTCCGATAGGCGCATTAGGCCGCGCTTAGGGTGAGATCGCAGTCTGTCGACCCGATTTGAAATTTGAAACTGGAAATTTCAGAGTGGGACGTGTGTCGCACCTACGGCGCCCGGGGGCTTTGTACCGCTGTGGATTTCTTCATGCTCAGGGTTTGCAAGTACAAACCCTGAGACCCGACGCTTACGCGCGGGGCTAACTTGTGACGCGCCTACGGCGCTGGAGGAGTACTCCGAGGCAAAGGTGCTGCTTCCTGCCTACGCGGCACGAGGGCGCGGTGCCGCCGCCGTTGACTCACTGCTCCAACCCTATACCGTCATCTTCCATGCCCGGTAAGAAACAGTCACTCCCGCCGAAGCTGAAGGACGCTCTGGATCGGTACGAACAGGCGTGCAAGAATGTCACCGCAATCGTAGGTGCAGATCTTCCCAATGAGATTGAATTCGGCAAGCAACACGCCGCTTTCAACGAGCGCCAGATGCTCGTTCAACTCGGCGCCGTCGCTTTGTCGGTGAACGCGGTCGTAGCACTCGTCTCGAAGTTCAATTCCATGCACGAGCCAACCAAGGGGCTTTTGATCGTCTTCCTTGTGGCGGGCTGGATCTGCCTCCTCTTGTCCGCGAGTTCATTTCGGGCGCTGTCGTTCATGCCTATCTCGCGTGCCGCGGCATCGCGTCATATCTGGATTCTGGAAGGTCTCAAGACGAGTTATCAGGAACTCGCAGGCGCATGCGCGGAGGTTCTCGAACAGCTGAAAGAGAACGCCCCTGCCCTTCCGGAAAGCCAAGAGATTCGTCAGTCCGTCGAAGAGTCCCTTCGTGAGACGGCCACCCGGCTAAGCGAGATACAAACGACGCTTCACGAGACGGAAGCGAGGGCGTCGTCGCTGCGCGGGCAAACACCCGAAGAGTCGCGATTCGGCTTCATTCTTTCCTATGTCGGATTGGGATGCCTGTGCGGCGCCGCCATCACTCTTTTGGCTCAACTGTAACCACGGGCAAATCGCAGTCAGGCGTGTGTCGCACCCAGGCACCCTGAAATTGAAGAGCAAGAGCTCGGTGCCGAGGGGTGTGGCACCAGGCGAGGGAGGGTCGACCACCCGCCCGAGGCCATCGTAAGGCGGCCTAATCCGCGCCTGTCTTGGGTTTCTGTTTTACAGCAACCGTCTTTGACGCACGGACTAAAGCAGTCATCGTACGTTCGAATTTCTTTCCAGCTTTGGGACCTTCATGAAATTGTTTTTTCGTGAGCGAAGGATACTCCGATGAATTCAGAAAACCCTAGCCAAAAACAAAAAGAGTCCGATGGAACCGATAGGCCAGCCGAGGAGCATAGCAGTAAGGCCCAACCACCAATCTCTCCATCTTCCGCTTCTGGAATATCTAAAGCACAACCACCGCCGTCCCCCCACAACTACACCATAACCTGCGACAAAAAGAGAGATGTGTGGGATTGGATAAAATTTGCCGCTGAAATTGTGGGGATTGGAGTGGTCCTCGTTTATACCAGTATTGCCGCTCTCCAATGGTGCGAAATGAAAAGAGCCAACAAGCTCACTAGCGCAGCCTTGGACTTGAGCAAGACAATGTTTGCCGCTTCTCAAGCCGCTGGGCTTGAATGTCGTACAGAATTCATCGCGAATGTTGATCGTCCTTGGGTGCGCCCTCGCATTACGGTAGTTTGCCCCAATAAAGGAAAGAGCAACGCCAGCAACGTTATCGGGGAAATAAGATTCACGCGAATTGGGCCCAATGGCAAAATCGCCCAAGACGAGAGTAAGTCCATAAACCAAAGTGTTGTACTTGAAGGAGACGAGCTCAATCCGGAGCTTTTCGTCATTACTAAAAAGTTTGATTTTGAAGAGTATTCTAGAGAACGAATTAAAGTGGAGGGCTTTCTCAGTTATGATAATAGTATGAGTCGCATATCGCAGAAGTTTTGCCAAGAATTGATAGTTACTCCGGTCACGCGAAGCTATGGTTGGACCAGATGCGAGAACGCAGACGCAGTAAGAAAGAATCCCTCTTACTAATCCATCTCACTGTCGGGTGCCACACCTTCCGACGGTAAGCACCCCCGGCAAAACCCAGAGCTGAAAGCGAAGGGCTTGGCCGCCTCCGCCAAGTCCTTTGCGTCGAAGCCGGGACGCATTTCGACGAGCCAGCGAGGGGAAGGAAAGGTGCAAGTTTTTGCACAATCGGTTCCCCTAACCCTCATCCCTTCAATAGCATTGGTTTGGTATCGATCTTGCCTGCCCGTAAGCTGCACGTCTATTCCGAACGCCTTGATGGAGGGAGCGACATGCTCAGAACCATAGGAGCAAAACTCATTCTGGCTGCGGGTTTTCTGCTCGCCTTTTCGGTTTCGGCGTCCGCCTCGCCGATAACCTACACCTGGGTGGGAAACAATGGGTTTTCGGGGTTTTTTACCATAGATACCAGCGATTTCGTAGGCGGCATGGTCGGCTTCCAGGTTCCCGACACAGATATTACGGCGTTCAGTTTTAGCGGCGACGGAGTCACGTTTGATCTGGCTGACGTTGGTCTTGGTCACTCGTCGGGGGCCGCTATCGTTTTTGACACGACGGTCAACCCACCGACCGTTACAGATGGCGCTGGCGGCGACTTGGCGGATGATCCCGCCGGAGACCAAGTTTCAATTAACGGCAGCGACGTAGACATTAGCCTTGCCTCGGGAGGCGGTGAAGACAGCCTGGGCTCTTGGGTCGTGGAGTCCAGAAACGCGCCGGAACCAAGCGCGCTCGTTTTGCTCGGCACCGGTTTGCTAAGCGTTGCCTTCAAGCGGCGCCGCAAGTCGGACTAGGATTCTGCGTTTTGTCGCAATTGGAAAGGCGTTGCGGCGGCGCCGAAGCCTTGTGTTCTTAATGGGTCAGCTTGGCAATGGAATCGCGCATACCGCATGTGAGGGGATTCCGATGCGCTTGTTCGGGCTAATTCTTGCTGGGGCGCTTGTGTTCCTGACACCGCGTCCTGCGGCGGCCGATTCGTTCGTGAGCGTCTCTGTCGGGCTCGGCACGTTTGGAGGGCCTTCGTTCCTGACGCCGTTCGACCACACGCTTGGGACTCTGACGTCCGTGGACGTCTCGATTATTGGCGGTGTCACCGCGACGATATTGACGGACGTAGACTTCGATATCGTTCCCATTGAAACGCCCTTCAGCGTTGGGCTGGATCAGGACTTCCAGGGGATAGGCGGTTTCTTCACCTTCTTCCAACCGGGCAGCTTCCAGTTTGCCGGTGTCGGCTCGGGCGCGGGGGAAGCCCAGACGTTAACATTGCCTTTCGACTATGAGTTCCAGTTCAACAGCTTCGATAACTTGACAGGCCAGACCAATGTGGGAGCTTTCGGTCCATTGATCCCTCCCATTTTGGCTTTTGGGAATTTCGCGAGCTTCACGGACACGCACTCTTTCCTGATGCAGGAATTCGAGGTGCTCTCGCCAAGCGCAATCATCCCTTCGGTCGGGGGCACGGTTGTTTCGGAGCAGAGCCAAGGTGGCATTGAGGTGACCTACCACTACACGCCAGCGACCTCGCCCGTGGACGAACCAGCGACGCTGCTTTTGCTCGGTACGGGGTTCCTTGGCGCGGCAGCAGTGTGGCGCCGAGCGAAGGTATTGTCCTGAACTCCGCGCCTGATATCAGATGAACCGGCAGGTGCGGATTCCGGCACCTATCCCCAGTGTCTTGAGTGGGTTGGTCGCATATATGGAAATTATAAATTTCATACCTCCCGTGCATTGACTATCAAGGGTGTCAGCCCGAAACTGGCGGCCACAATCGAAGGCAGATCAGTGAAGTTGGTCCGTCCTTATCTGTCAAGGAGGTGGCGCAATGTGGCGCTTGGGACGTTTCGTCATCATGACGGTTCTGGTTGTGACCATCGTGGCCAGTGTCTCGGCCCAGTTTACGATCGGTTTGTGGACGAAGCTGCCCTTGATGGCCGCGGGAACAGCCAGCCACACGGCAACCCCGCTCCTGGATAACAACATTTTGATCGCGGGGGGTCAAAACGGCGCCGATGCCTTCGCCAATCGAATCGCTACCGTGAACCTTTATCGGTCCGATTTGAATGAGTGGTTGAGCCCGCCGCCGATGGGGACGGCGCGGTCATTTCACAGCGCGGCTCTAATGCCGAACGGTCAAGTGCTGGTTGTGGGCGGATACAGCTCCGCGCCGCCGCTGATCGCGAACTTGGGAGGCGATGGGAGCGCCATTTGCGGGAAGAACGTCGGGATCGCTTCCAGCGGCTCGGCGACCGCCACAACTGAGATTTTTGACGAGAACGTGTTCAGTTGGACTCCGGCAACCAGCATGAACTCTCCGCGAGCGGAGCTAACGCTGGTGCGGCTGCAGAGCGGCTTGATTCTGGCGGCTGCTGGTTCTGGCAGCCAGACGGCGGAGCTATACGATCCGTCCGCGAATACGTGGACGTACACTGGCGGAATGCAGGCAACGCGGCTCGGCGCGGCCACTGCGCTGCTGCCGGATGGACGCGTGCTGGTTACAGGCGGGAATTACGGCTATAACGTGATCGGCATTGCGATTAATTGTCCAACCGGCGGCGAAGTCTACGATCCGGTTGCAAACAGCTGGAGCAACACCGGCAATATGGCGAAGAATCGCTACCACGCCACGGCGACGGTGGTGCGGGTGTCGGACGGTACGTGGAGAGTGCTGGTGGTGGGAGGCCAGGACGGCAACGACGATAGCCTGCCCGTGCTCGGCACTGCGGAGTTGTGGAATCCCAGTACGGGGCAGTTCACGGCAGCGGCGAGCATGTCAACGCCGCGGGCCTACCACACGGCAACGCTGCTGCCCACTGGCCAAGTGCTGGTTACCGGGGGCTCGAGCACGAACGACACCACCGGGGTACTCAATACCGCCGAAGTGTACGATCCACTGGCCGATACCTGGACATTGATGAGGAACATGAACACGCCTCGAACCAGCCAAACTGCGACGATCCTGCCGTCGCCTCTCGGCATCACGAAGGTGTTCGTCGTTGGCGGATTCGACGGAACCAATTTCCAGAACAACGCTGAGGTCTTTCAGCCGACGCCCATCGCGACAACTACCTCAGTTTTCCCGACCGCGGTTTTTCCTGCTACTGCGAATATCAGCAGTTGCCAACCGGGGTCCATTGCAGCATCCGTGGTCTCGAAGACTGGGACGGGTGTGCCGACTGGTCAGGTGACGTTCCTGGATGGTTCATTCCCAATCGGTGTGGGATTCCTGGACTCGACGGGAATGGCCGTGTTTCAACCGACTTTATTCGCGGGCACACATGTCCTTCAAGCGTCCTACGGTGCTGACTCGGCGTTCCAGGTCAGCTCCTCAGGGTTGTTGATACAGCAATCGGTAGCACCCCCTATACGAGTGTCGGGTTCGAGCACAGCGGCGCTAGGCGCGCCGGTGCAACTCGCGGCTTCTGTGCCCTTTGGCGCCGTGGCGCCGTTCAGCTTCACGTGGACTCTGCCAAACGGGGCGATGATTGCGGGCAGCAACGTAACGGTGACGCCGCCGGCGCTGGGTCCCAATCTGTACACGGTGGCCGGGAGCGATTCGAACGGCTGCGGCTTGGGAGGTGGCAGCTTCACCGTAAATGTGTACCAGCCGGGCGTGGACTTGGTGAGCCGGATCAACTCGCTTACTCGAAACGGCAACATCGCCGCCGTTTTGCAAATCACGAACCAAGGCGCCGACACGGCGCTGAGTGTGGCGGTTACGGCGTCCACTTTTGCTGCAACCTCGACATCGAACACGGTGCCGATGCTGTTGGGCACCCTTCCGGCGGGTCAGAGTGCTATCTTTCAGTTGAATTATCCCGGTTCGGCAGCCGCGCCGGGCACCAACACAATTTTGCGGTTGAGTCTGACGTATACGGATTTGGCGACTGGGATCGGCGGCAATGCGGGAGCGAGCTTCCGCGTCACTGCTCCTTAGCCGGAGTTCGAACCGTAGGAGGTGAAGAACATGAACGCGAGACAGGTAAGACTTGCAATCACGATCGTAACCGCGCTGTTGGCGCTGGTGCTTGCGCCAACTGCAGTACGAGCGGAGACGATCGATTTCACGCTGACGCAGTCGAGCCAAACCGGCTCACCCGGGCAGACGCTGATGTTTGAGGGCGCGCTTTCCAATCCGAATTCGAGCACCGTTTTCCTGAACAACGATAGTTTTACGATTCAGCCGTCGTTTCTGAGCCTCGACGATTCCCCTTTCTTCGCGAATACGCCTTTGTCGTTAGCTCCGAACGGGAGTGCGGGCAGCAGTGTGGGGCCGGTAGATTTGTTCAATGTGGATATCGGCGCGTCGGCTACGCCCGGCACGTACACGTTGAACGTGTTCAATGTCCTGGGCGGCGCTGATGGCAGCGCCCAAGACGTTCTCGCGACGGCGCAGTTCACGGTGATCGTGCAGAATGCAGTGGCGCCTGCTCCGGAACCGGGAAGCCTGCCTCTGCTGGGAAGCGGGCTGGGTATGCTCGGCGTGTCGCTTCTTAGGCGTCGCAGAAAAACGGTATAAAGCGAACGCGCCCCACGAACGGTGGGCCCGTCAGTAGCGCGTAAAGGTGTATGAACACCGCGGAGTTCCGGCTCGAATTCCCATCAGAACAATTTCGCCCAGCCATCAAGTTGGGTTCACTGACGATGGTCCTGCCAGGCTGACTCGCTCCGACGCCAGCTTTTCAGGTTTTCTTCATGTTTATGAGGTAGTGTCGCGGTGGG
The DNA here is from genome assembly GCA_963744235.1 of uncultured Acidobacteriota bacterium. GTDB lineage: Bacteria > Acidobacteriota > Terriglobia > Acidiferrales > UBA7541 > Palsa-295. The sequence continues at coordinate 467,767 of CAVUSU010000004.1, forward strand.
CGAGATACTTCCGAAGGCTTTCTTGCACGGTTGCGGTTGTTCGTTCGCCTGAACGAGTTCTGCGAGCCACCGGTGGAGGAATCAAATGGCGCAAATTTTTCAGAAGGGCTGGCTCCGAGTGGTTGCAATCGCGGCGGTGGCGATTGCTGCATGGGTCAGCTTCACCCCGACGCGCGCGCTGACGCAAAGGTTTTTCGATTCGCTCCGCGTGCAGAAGGTCCAGGCCGTCAACGTGGATCTTTCGAGTTTCGTTGGGCCGAATGCGAATCCGAACCTGCACCAGATGATCACGCAGATGATTTCGGACAAAGTGAACGTCACGGCGAACGAAAAAGAGCAGTCTGCCGCAACTGGGACAGCTGCCAGCCAACTTGCCGGTTTCCCAGTGCAATTGTTGAGCGCGCGAAAGGACGCACCAGAGCTGACGGTGGGCGGTGTGCATGCCTTCGATTTGACGGTGGATCGCGCGCGCTTGCAGGAAATCCTGAAGGAAGCGGGCCGCTCTGACTTGGCGTTGCCGCAATCCATCGATGGCGCAAAGGTGAGTGTGAAAATTCCGCATATCGTGCGCGTTCGCTACGGAGAATGTCCGGGACAGCCGAGCGCGACCGCGAACGTTGCCACTCCGACGCCGACCACAACCCAGTACAGCAACTGCGTGCAGTTGCATGAGGGACCGAGTCCCGATGTGAACGTGCCGGAAGGGCTCGACTTCGAGAAGCTGGCGCAAATCGGGCTTGAGCTTGCAGGCATGACTTCGGCCCAGGCGCAGCAGTTCCTGCAAACGGTGAATTGGAAATCCACGCTTGGCGTGTCGATCCCGAGATTCATGAGGTCGTACGAGGTGGTGAAGGTGAACGGAGTGCAAGGGACGCTGCTGAACATGGCGGGGCGGCGCGGACCCACCTATACGTTGCTGTGGGCGAAGAACGGGATGGTGTATTCACTGACGGGCTTCGGGGACTCTGGAAGCGCGGTTTCACTGGCGAACTCACTCAAGTAGAACGAGGAGACGCGCCTGGCAAACTCGAACGATTTCGCAATCCAAACACAAAATCTGCGCAAGGTTTACGGGGACAAGGTTGCAGTGAGCAACCTCTCGCTGACGGTGCGTCGCGGCTCGATCTTCGGCTTTCTGGGACCGAACGGCGCGGGGAAAAGCACGTCGATCAAAATGCTTCTCGGCCTGGTGAAGCCGACGAGCGGCGAGGCTTCCGTGCTGGGCGCGCCGGCGGGCAATGTGGAAGTGCGGCGCAAGATTGGGTTTCTGCCCGAACACTTTCGCTTTTACGACTGGCTGACGCCCGCGGAATTGCTTCGGCTACACGGCCGGCTTTGCGGAATGACTGCGACGCATTTGCGCGAGCGCGTTCCGATTCTTCTCGACCTCGTGGGGCTGACTCCGCACCGCGATAAGCGCATCCACGATTTCTCGAAAGGCATGATGCAGCGCATCGGGCTCGCGCAGGCGTTGATTCATGAGCCTGAGATCGTTTTTCTCGATGAGCCCACTTCCGGACTGGACCCCATGGGGCGCCGGTTGGTGAGGGACGTGATCCGCGCGCAACGCGAGCGCGGCGCGACGGTCTTCCTGAATTCACATTTGCTGAGCGAAGTAGAAATTACGTGCGACAACGTGGCGTTCCTGAAGGATGGCGAGGTGGTGGCCAGCCGCGACCTGAAGTCGTTCGCGCAAAGCGACGTTCACGTGCTGGTGCGCGCGCGGAATTTGTCCGCGGAGACCGTGGCGGCGCTTACCCAATGGACTATCTCGGCGAGCCAGGAAGGCGAGCAACTTTCGCTGACGACGCGGTCGTCAGCGTTTCTGCCCGACATTCTGCGCCACCTTGTGCGCTCCGGAGCAGACGTGTATTCGTTTACGCCGGAGCGCGCTTCGCTGGAAGAATTGTTCGTCCGCATCATGGGCGAAGATCGGGGATTGTGATGGGGTGCCTGGTGATGGCGGGCATCACGTTTCGCGAAGCAGCCCGCAAGAAAATCTTGTGGACGGCGCTTGGGGCCGGGCTGGGCTTCCTTTTGTTATTCGGCATCGCGCTACATTTTCAAATCCGGGATTTCGACGAACGGGCGACCACTCCGTTCATTCGCTACCAAATATTGAGCGCGATGTTGATGGTGGGCCTTTACGTGGTAGACCTGCTTGCGGTGCTGATGACGATTCTGACGTCGGTGGACACGATTTCTGGAGAGATCAGCTCGGGCACGATTCATGCCATCGCGATGAAGCCGCTGCCGCGCTGGCAGATCCTGATCGGGAAATGGATTGGGTTCACCGGGATGATCGCGGGGTTCGTGGCCCTCACTTTCGGCGGAACGATTGGGGTTGCGTACGCGATGGGAGGCGTGGCGCCGGACAATGCGCTTCGGGGAGCGCTGCTCGTTTTCCTTGAGTGCGTTTTGGCGCTGACGGTCACGTTGATGTTTGGAACATGGTTCTCGACGCTCACGAGTGGCGTGGTGGTGATTGGTTTGCACGGGCTAGCGTTCATGGGAGGTTGGCTCGAACAGATGAGCGGCTTCAGCGAGAGCGCGCGCTTGGCGACGGTGGGAGTGGTGACGAGTCTGATCATGCCCAGCGAATCCATCTGGCGGAAAGCTGCCGCGGATATGCAGACTCCTCTGGCTGCGTCGCTGCCTTTCTCACCATTCGCGAACGTATCGATCCCGAGCGCGACGATGATCGGCTATGCAATCGTCTATCTGCTGGTGACATTGGGGATTGCGGTCTATCACTTTCAGGAGCGGGACCTGTAGTGCGCGGGAGACGTGTGCCGCGTCTGCGGCGCTTGGGCGAATGAACAGCTCAAGGATGGCGGGGCGCGCAAAACGGGAAAGCCGCGCCCCGCAAAGATTCTCGGGAGTTAGGTTGTTGTTGAGGTTGTCGTGGCCCCCGTCTGGACCGGCGCAGGCGTTGAGGGCACGGGCTGCGGCTTCAGGGTAAAACGGATGCCGCGCTTTGCGTTTTCGTCCACCGTGCGCTGCAAATCGAGCTGATTGATTTCGAGCACGTTCTCGCCGCCGTAGGTGATGCGGTAGTGGAGCTTGCCGTCTGCTACCCAGTAGTCCGAAGCAGGGAAAGTGGTGCCGTCCTTTGTGTAGAGCAGAACGGTGGGAGCGGACTCGGCGACGTTGCCCGTGTCTGGGCCTAGGTCTGGAGTGACATCTGAACCCGAACCGGGATTCGAGTACATTTGCGGAGCAACGTCTGATTGCGGCGCGGCGTAGCTCTGAGACTGATCCGAATTTGCGCCCGATGAATTGTCATCGCCAGGGCCATATGGCGGCGGATAGGTGACCGGACCGCTTGGCGGTGCATAAAGCGGGTAGGCGTCGTAGTATCCGGGCCAGCCCCACGAACCATACCAGAAGGGGTCATACCAGAGCGGGCTGTACCACCAGGGGTTCCATCCCCAGCCGAGGCCCCAACCCCCGCCCCAACCAAAACCCAGGCCCCAACCCCAGCCAAAGCCGCAGCCCAAGCAACCGAACCCACGGCCACGGAAGCCGAATCCTCTGCCAAAGCGCTCGGACCCAAATCCGCGTCCGCCGAAGCCCAACCCGGGCCGCATGGCCGAGTTCAGGCCAAGGCGGCCGCTAGCGCTTCCGAACATGTTCGAATTGCCGAGACTCAAGTGACTGAATCGCGAAGTCGAGCCCAATGTTCTTGATGTGCTGCCAAGAGACGTGCTGCCGAAACGAGAGCTGCTGAGCGTCGAGCTGCGCAAAGCGGAGTTGCCGAAAGCCGAGGTTCGTCCGGCAAAGTTTGAAAGCGCATGAGAACTTGACATCGCTGAACTGCCGGCGCGCGCTGAACTCATTCCTGGGCTGCGCGAAGCGGAAAGGCCGCTGGATGGCGTCATGGTCGAAGCGCGGCCTGCTGCCGATGCAGTTCCATGCGCGGCTGACGCGCCGCCAAAGCCGCGGTATCCAGCCGAGGGGGCTCCCGCCGCGGCTGCGTTGCCTCGCGCTGCAGAAGTCATGCCGCCTGCGCGTGCCGTGTTGGCGAAGCCGTGCCATTGGCCGTCCGCGATCGCGGGTCTGCCAAAGTGAACGTTCGTTGGTGGCGCCGCTCCGGGTCGACCGGCGAAACTGCCTGCGCCGTAGCGCGAAGCGTTGTAGCCTTGGCGGCCATACGGACTGCCGCCCAATCCGGGTCTTGCATAACTGCTGGTCGGGGGGCGCGACGCCGAGCCGCCACGGTAACCGCCGCCGCTGGGACGCGCTGACGCGGAGGGGGCGTGACCGCCGGAGCCTCCCCTATAACCGCCACCACCACCGCCTGCGTGGAAACCGCCGCCACCACCGCCACCCATGTGACCGCCACCTCCGCCGCCGTGACCACCGCCACGTTGTGCAAACGTGGGTGCGGGCGCGCAGGCAAGCGCGGCCAGAGCAAAGATTGAAAAGAAGGCTTTCAGGCAGGTGGATCGGCTCATTTCTGTACCCTCCGCCGACAATTACCACCGGAGCTCGCTTTGGTGCGAATCCTTCGGTGTCTCATCCTAATACTTTTGACTCGCCATGCACAGGGTTGGTTGCACGAAACAGATAGAGGTGCCAACCAAGCCACCCTGAAGACCCCCGCCAGACCATCGCGGCAACTTCTCCGCGGGCGTCTTCGCACACGAGTCCCCACTCACTTCAACACGGGGGCCGGTATTTAGTTGCGGTGCTTTTTGGGACGCCCGGCGGGCCCGGGAGAGCATCGAATGCTGGGTGGCGAGAATTTGAGCCATGCTACTCTGAACGAGTGCCTTGAGTCCGCTTCGTTTCTCTACACCATCGTTCGTTTGAGGATCCATTCGAGTGCGAGCCCAAATCGCGATCTTTGTCGCCATAATTCAGTCGATTCTTCTTTTTGGCCATTTCGCAATCTACGAAACATGGATTGAGCTGTGGGGCGCGCCGGAGCCGCGGGCGGCGCTGTGGTTGCGGATCGTGCTGGGAGTCCTTTCGGTGAGCTTCGTTTCCGCGTCGCTTCTGGCTTTTCGCTACTCGAATGCGGCGGTGCGTGGATTTTATCGGGTCGCGGCATGCTGGCTTGGTTTCACGGGACTCTCGTTTTTCGCGAGCGGCGCGTGCTGGACTATTTATGGCGCGGCGTGGCTCATTGGCTGGCGGGGCGAAGGGCGCCCGATTGTCGCGACGCTTTTCGGTGGGGCGATTCTTGCGGGGGTCTACGGGATCGTCAACGCGGGCCGAACGCGGGTGAAGCGCGTTCCGGTAAAACTGGCGAATCTGCCGGAGTCGTGGCGCGGGCGCACTGCCGTCCTGGTGAGCGACATGCATCTGGGGCATGTGCGGAGCTTCGGATTCGCGCGGAAGATCGTGGCGATGGCGTCGCAATTGCGGCCCGATGTCGTTTTTATCGCGGGCGATTTGTATGACGGCGTCGAAGTGGACCTGGTTGGGCTGGCCAAGCCGTGGTCGGAGTTATCCGTGCCGCTGGGCATTTTCTTTGTGGCGGGGAATCACGAGGAATTTTCGAATCGCGCGAAGTATCTCGATGCCGTGGCGCGCGCAGGCGTGCGCGTCCTGAACAATGAGAAAGTGATTGTGGACGGGATGCAACTCATCGGCGTGCCCTATCACGCGACCGTGAACGCGGAGTCGTTCTCATCCGCGCTGGGGAAAGCCGATCTCGATCGGAACCGCGCCAGCATTCTGCTGAGCCACGCTCCGCACCGCCTGGAAATCGCCGAACAAGCCGGGATTTCGCTGCAGCTTTCGGGCCACACGCATCATGGCCAGATGATTCCGTTCACGTGGATCGTGGACCGAATCTTCGGGCCGTTCGCGTACGGGTTCCATCGCTTCGGCAGCATGATGGTTTACACGTCGTGCGGCGCGGGGACGTGGGGACCGCCGATGCGCGTCGGCACGGATCCCGAGATTGTGCTGCTGCGCTTTGAATAGTTGTCGGCTTATTTCTGCTTCTTCGCCGCAGGTAAGAGGCCGTATACATCCACTTCGTTCTTGGTGCCAATGTACACGCGGCCGTTTGCGACGGTCGGAATCGTGAAGCGGAGCGTGAGGCCGGCACCGTCGCGAGGCGTGTTCTCGCCGCTGTTGTAGAGTTCGCGAGCAACGTTACCTGCTTCGAAAGCGTGAAGAATCGCTTGCCGATTGGCCGACTGGAAACCCTTCGTCTGGATCGCCCAGACGATGCCGTCCTTCGTTCCGTTTGCGGAGACCGTGGGCGTGGCGCCAGGATCGATGAACTTCAGGGTGCCCTGCGAAGATAGCGAAAGCTGTCCGTTTTGCACCGCATAGTCGCGCAAGACGTCGTTGCTCACCAGGTAGTAGAGGTGGCCGTTCCAGTAGGCTGCGGCGCCGAAAATCATGTCGTGCGCCGGAAGCGTTTGCACGGCGTGACTGTCGTTCCCCGCATGGAACTTGCCCATGTGGTCGCGGTCGATTACGTAGATCGTCCCGCCCTTGCCTCCGACGATGAGAACGTGGGGATGCGGTCCCTGCTGATCTGGCAGCAGCACAGGACCGCCCGAGCCGAGATCGTTGTCCGCCGCGTTCAGCTTGTCCTGATCAAACGGCGTGAAATAGTCGGCCACCGCCAGACCGGCTGGCGTGAGAGCAAGCTTCAGCACGCTGTCCCCATAGTCGCGCCCGCCCTTTAACGCGGCATCGAACGTGCCGTTTCCCGCGGCGACGAACACGTTGCCGTTGGCGTCGGCCGCGGGGCCCGCGTCGCCGGCCCATATTCCGCTCTGCTCGTCATCGGGCGAAGTGTTGAACACACCCGCTTGCTGCAGCGTGCGCGCGTCGTACGCGATCATCCAGCCGTGGTACGGTCCGACGTCGCATGAGGAAGCCCATGAAAGGTAGACTTTGCCACTCGACAACAATAGAGCCGCGCGCGGGTTCTCGCTGCGCGCATCGAAATCGACCGGGTTCGACACGAGTCCGAGCGTCTTGTGCGGCGAAGACGCCTTGATTGCTACCGGGCTGCCGGATTTTTCCGCTCCGGTAGCCACGTCGAGCGCATGAAGCTTCTGGAAGTAGTTTCCGTGCTCTTGCGTCCGCGCCAAAACGTAGATTGTCCCGCTGGCAGCGTCGATCACCGGTGTCGAGGTGATTCCGATGCTTGGCACAATGAAGGGGCAGCGTACGTCTTCGGGCGTAAGTGGCTCGATGCCTTTGCTCGAGTCGACGAAGGTCGCGCGCCATAGCGGAGTCTGGGACGGCGCATCGGCGTCGAACGCGTACACACTGTCGCGCTCGGTGGCGATGAACACCACGTTGTGCGTCCCTTTGCCGGGAATCGCGATCTGCGGAAGATACAGCGGCTGCGCGTAGACATCGCCGTCCACGTGGAGCGCGAATACTTTGCCGAATTGGTTGGCGTTGACGTTGCGCGAGGTAAGAATGGTTTCGCGCACGTCGGCGCCCGTGCGCGCGTTGTCGTATTGAGACGTCGTAACTTGCGCCCGGGCCCCGAGCGGAAAGAACGCGAAGAGGAGGGAAGAGTAAAGAGCGCGACGGGACGCGCTCGGCAATTTCCGGGAAAGGTCATGGCGCACGTTCATCCGCAATCCTCCAAGCATATAGACACCTCCGTGCGATTTTTGTTAGTGGGCAGCGGCCGCCCGACCCTGGCGGTGCGCGGACGCCCGATTTCCTCATCGGCCAGTAAGCTGCGCCAGGTCACACCTTTAGGCCGATGAGGCGCATGAGTTCGATGGCGTTGCTTTTCGCGACTACGCCTTCGCGCAGAGTGTAGTCGAAACGCATCTGTCCGGCTTCCACATAATCCTGAAAATGGAAATTGCGAATGACGCTCCCTACCGACACCGTGACGGCGGTGAGCGCCAGATCGTGCGTGGTGACGATGCCGATCGAGCCGTGGTCGATCAGCGCGCGGAGCAATCCCTCAGCGCCGATGCGGCGGTCCTTCGAGTTCGTTCCTTCGAGCAATTCGTCGAAGAGGAAGAGCAGAGGCTTGGCGTCGGCCATGAGCTCGAATACCTGGCGAATGTGCAGAATCTCGGTGAAGAAATTGGAGCGGCCTTCCTGGAGCGAATCCGTGCTACGAATGCGCGTTCCCAAAGCGACCGGCGAAAGCTGCAACGATTGTCCGCGCACCGGCGCGCCGGCGTTCGCGAGCACCGTATTGATTCCGACGGTGCGCAGCAGCGTGCTCTTGCCGGACATGTTGGAGCCGCTCACGAGCATCACGCGGGTGTGACCATCGAGGCGGACGCTGTTGCGGACGCACTTTGATGCTGCAATGAGAGGGTGCCCAAGTTCCTTGCCCTCGAAAATCGGAATCGTAGGCGGCGGGTTTCCAGCCACAGGCTCGTCTGCAACAAATTGCGGAAACGGATCGGCGGGATGCTCGAACGAATAGGTGGCGAGCGAGAGCAGCGCCTCGATTTCGCCCACCGTGTCGATCCACGCGCGGACTTTTGAGCCCCAGCGCATGCGCCACGCTTCTGCTGCGAACGCTACCTGCAGCGAATACAGAACGGGCAGCTCGATGATGCGCACGATCATTCCTTCTCGGGCGTCCATCCAGAAGACAATGCGAGCGAAATCGCGAATCGCGCGCGAGGCGGGCCGGCCGCCGGCAGTGAGCGCAGCGGTTTCCTTTTGCAAGCGCGGCGACGCGAATTGCTCCCGCTCGATGCGTTCGAGAATCTGCGAGAACAGCACGAGCCCTTCGGCGTTGGATTTCACGCCGTCCATCACTTCGTTCGCCCGGTGCCGCCAGATCGCGTAGAGGACAAGCTCGACGCCTAGTATGAATGCGAGTGGCAGCAAGGTTTTGCCCGTGAAAGCGACGGCGGTGATCGCCACGAAGGAAAGCAGAAGGAACAGGGTTCGCGGCGCGGATCCGGTGAGGAGAGGCTTGCCTTCGGCCCAGGCGATCAGCGAGGCGGCGTCGAGGCGGGCCCGCAAATCTTCGCCGGTGACGGCGATCTCTTCGCGGAGATCGAGCCGGTCGCGCAATTCGGCGACAAGCTTCTGGCGTTCGATAATTTCCTTCACGGGAGACGCGACGCAAAGCCAGCGCGCGAGCCGGTCTTCGCCCATCGGGAGCCGCGCCGTCGAGAGCAGTTCGAAGAGGCAGCCGCGGCCGAAGAGGTCGAGATCGTCGGCGTAGACGTGCTTCGGATCGCGGAAGCGCTCGCCGGTCGAGCCGGTTCCGGTCCAGTTGTCGTCGATGCGAGCGATGCCGCGGCGATAGAGCGCGACAACCGTTTGCGCGTGATCGCGCGCCCGCAAGATACGCTCGTGCACAATACCGAGCACGGCGAACGCGGTGACTGGCAGAAGAATCCAGTAGGGAGAGAGGCTTTTATACAGCGCGAGCAGACCCACCACGATTCCGAGAACGATCGTCAACAACTTGAGATTGCCGCAGCGGATGTGCAGACGTTCTTGCCGCGCGGCAATCTGCAGGTGATGTTCGAGGCGCCCGGTATACTCGGCCCGCGGTTCAATCATTGGAAGCTCGGGCAATGTGAAACCTCGCGCGCAACTCGATACCCCATCGCAGTCTGACGCTCCTACCACGGCGACGCTCACGTGGCGAGGATCATAGTCTACTCTGGACGAGGGAAGGAGGCATCCGTGTGACTTCGTAATGGCGGGCCGGGCGCCATGGGTTACGCATCGGCCACGTTCGTGAGGTCAGGTGCTGGTGGAGGTCTGCAATCACTGCGAAGATTGGGCATGGTCACGTTGCCGAAAGCAAGTAGACGTTCCAGGGTTTGCGCTGTGGCTTTGCTCACGATGAGCCTTGCGCCGGTTGTCGCCGGTTGCGGCCGACCGCAAGCCAAGGCCGAGAGCCCGAAATCCTGCATCGTGATTCGAAAAACAGTCCCGTTGGTGGTGAAGGCGGATGACTCCGGAAACACCACCGAGGCCATCCTCATGACGATCGAAGCTCAAGGCCAAGCCGAAGATCTGAAGGGCGGCGAGATCGTCTACTCCGAAGATGACGCGCAAAAGAGTGCGATTCCCATCGGGGATCTGCACGCTGGCGTTCAGACTGTGACCATCCCCGCCGGGTTGCATATGAACTCCTCATCCGAGCTTTTCTCTCTGAGCCTGGTTCGGCCGGACGGGTCGGAAACACCCGATGACAACTGGCTGCTGAACGGCGAGAATTCCGTGCCTCCATCGAAGCCGAAGCCTGCCGCGAAACCTGGCGGCAAAAACCGCGAAGAATCCGATCAGCCGATTGCGACGATTCAGCCGGGGGTTGACCCCGAGGAGGCCGAGTCGATAAGGCAGTTCAACGCCGGTGAAACGGGCATCACTTCCGAGGACGGATTCATCAGGCACACCAGTGGCGACGACTCGAAGGAGCCGGCTCAGACCATCACGCTGCAAGGAACGAATTTCAAGGATGGAATGCTGGTCAAGTTCACCACGACAAAGGGTGGGCAGACCGTCGAGGTCACTTCGCCGCTCACGCATACGCAAACGATCGCCACTCTCGCGAAGCCTTTCGGGTACGCTCCCAACAATCCTTCGGAACTGATGAGGGCGCTGGTGGTGGTTCCCGTGAAGATCACGCATGACGTGCAGTCGGCGTTCTCAGTAAGGACTGTCCACGCGGAATCCAGCGATACCTGCGAGTAGTGCGCCGCACTTAAACAAAACTCGAAACGTCGGCCCGAAAACAGCTCACCGCGCGGATTTCCCTCGAGTCTTGGCGTAGTAGAGGCAGTCCGCGGAGACAACGCACTCTTCGCATCGTGGACGGTTGCTTTTGCAGGTTTGCTGTCCGTGCTGCTTGAGCAGCAGGTAGGCGCGGAGAAGAGAAGCACGCTCAGGCGGTAGTTCCGCGCGAATCGCCTCTTGCGAGGATCCGTAGCTTGCGGCGTAATTCTTCTTTTCCTCGCCAAAGCCCAGGCGCGTGGGAACGTGCGCGCAATTTGACGGCACGGCTGCGATTGGCGCGGTACCGGAGAACAGGATGATCTTGTCTGTACCGGGATCGCCGATCGTGGGGAATTGCTTCAGGGCTTTGCGGACTTCGGGCAGCGGCTTTTTCATTGTGGCGCGCAGGTTGCCGCCGAAAACGTGTTTGACCAGTCCCGCGACTTCCTTGAGTCGTTGCGCTCGGAGCTCCGGGACGATTCCGCCGAGACGCATGATTGCCGCGAGCTTTGCTTCAGGCGCGGCAAGCAGCTCGTCCGGTGTAAGCCCCACTTCTTTGCGAAGCGCCTCATATCCTTTTATGCATGCGGCATCGCTCGCGGGATAGCCGCAAATCACGTAGACCAACATTTCGTATGGGTCGGTGGGATGCGGCGGCTTGGGTTTCCCGTAGCGCTTTTCGAGCACATCGAGAATCTTGGCGAGCCGTGATTTCGCTTGTGGCATCCCGGCGCCGGAGTTCAATCGCGATTCGCTTGCAGGAAACCAATCACGATTCGACTGAACTCCTCGGGCTTTTCGAGATACATCAGGTGGCCGGCGTCGGAAACTACGACCCGTCTCGCGTTAGGGATGCCGGTTTCGATCGCGCCTGCGTGGGCATGAACATCCGGTATATCCGCGTCGCCGACGAGGATCAAAGTCGGCGCATGAATTTCATGCAAACGCGGCAGGGAGGAAGGAACGTCACGAGCCATCTCGTTGTGCGTCACATCCTGTGGCGAGGCGGTGAGCAAGTCATGAATTTGTTGTCGCGCGGCCGGATGATCCGGCGCTGTGAGATACTTATCGTTTGCAATTCTTGTGATCGATGCGCTCACATTCGCTGGATTGCCGGAGCCGCCCCAGGTGGCTTCACCACGATATAAGAAATGGTCTGAGTAGGGATACCCGTGAACGACGGCGCCGACGAGGACCAATTGTTCAACCATCTCCGGATGCTCGATAGTGAATTCGATGGAGAGTTCACCCCCATGCGAGCTGCCAACGATCATCGCATGGCGAATTTTCAAGTGGCGCAGGAGCGCGAACATATCATCCGTCTCGGTATACAAGACTGTGGCAGCAGGAGATCGCCCGTAACCGCGACGGTCGTAGCGAACCGCGTGGAAATTGTTGCAGAATGAGGGCCACACTTTGTCCCAAACGGCCGAGTTAACCACGCCGTCGTGGACTAGCAGGACGGCCTCGTCGCCTGTCCCGCACTCCTCGTAGTAAATCTTGCCGCCTTCAACGTCGAGTAAGCTGCCGGGCGCAGGCGCGGATTGAGCGGCCGGTTCTGCATTCGATGGAATGCTGAACGGGGCGGCCGATAGCAGGAATGTAATTGCGGCTGAGACGAACGGTTTCACTTCGGCGCCTCCAGGATTTCCGCGCGAACGAGTTTATCTAAAAGAGGGAACTCGCGGTCCAGATACGCGTTGCCTTCCTCGAAGAGCTTGCCCTGATGGCCTGCGCGCATGCCGCCGCCGGACTGTTCGGCATAGCCAGCGTAAAGATTGTCCACCACATCCATTCCTTCGACGACTTTGCCGAACGGAGCAAAGCCCATCGCGTCCTGCCGTGATTGGTCGCCCGTGTTGATGTAAATCTGCGTGGTGCGCGCATCGGGTCCGGTCATCGCGTAAGCGAACGTCCCGCTGATGTTGCTCGCCTTCACGGAATCGTCGGGGAAGCGCTCGTTCTGCCAGATCTTTGCGATGGCTGGCTCGCCCGGGATGCCGAACTGCGCGAAGCGGCCGGTGATTACGCGATAAAAGCGCGAATCGTTGTAGAAGCCGACTTCGACAAGGTGGTAGAAGCGGTCCGCGCCACGCGGCGCCAGTGCGCGCGTCACCTCGAGCGTGATGTTGCCCTTGGTGGTTTCGATCCGCACGCGGTAGACGTCCGGCGCCGGACGGCTCCACAGCGCATCCTTCGGATCGTGGAGAGCTCGGGCGCGTTCGGCCGGACCGGTGGACTGGCCTGAGGTGGCAGCGAACGCGTATAGCAATGCAAGTAGAAGTCGGCGTGGCATCTCGATTGTCGTGCGGATTTGTACGCTAGTACCGTTGGCGGAGGCGTGTCAACTGCGCCGGGCACGTCGGGGGCCCGAAAATACGAGAAGCGTCAGTCGATGCCGTGGATGCGGAGGCTGACGAGCTGGTCGATGCTCAGATTCTGCATGCCGTGCGATTTCAGGCCGGAAATCCATTCCGGCGTGACGCCGTGAATCCGCATCGCGATCAGTTGGTCGGGTTCGGGATGCTTGTAACCGAGTCCCTGGAGCTGCTGAATGAAATCGGGCGAGACGCCGTGAATGCGGAAGGCGATGAGCTGTTCCATCTCGACGTGGTCGTAGCCGACGCCTCGCAATTGGCTGATCCACTCGGGCGACGCGCCGTGGATGCGCATGGCGATCAGTGAATCCGCGTCCGGGTTGTAGCCGGATTTTCGGAGTTCTGTCACCATTTCGGGCGAGACGCCATGGATGCGAAACGCGACCAGCTTGTCGCCATCGGTTTCGGGCAAGCCAGCCGCGCGCATTCCGGCGATGAATTCCGGCGAGACACCGTGAATCCGAAAGGCAATCAATTTGTCGCTATCGGTCTCGTTTAGCCCTGCAGCGCGCATGCCGGAGACAAATTCCGGCGAAACTCCATGGATGCGGAAAGCGATGAGTTTGTCCGCATCGTTTTCCTTCACTCCCGCGGAATGTATTCGGTGAATGAATTCGGGCGTCACGCCGTGAATCTTGAAGGCGATCAGCTTGTCGGTGTCGAGGCCTTCCAGGTGCTCGTTCTTCATCTGCTTCGCGAAATCGAGGCTCACGTCCATCACGGCCATGCTGAATTGCTTTTCGGCGTCGATGTCGCCGAAGCCGATCGAATCCATCTCACGGCGGTAGTTCGGGTCGGCGGAAAAGTGGAACAGGCCGGCGCCTTCGCCGTTTTCGAGGAAGCCTTCGCAATCGAATTTTCCGGCGTCGCGAGTAATCGTGAAATGAACGTCCTGTTTGCCCGATTTCGAGACGTCGAGCCCTTGAAACGCAGTCAGCGGCCAGTCGGATTCGTGCTGCGAGTGGTAGCCCTCGCGGGAAATGATCAGCCCGAACTCGATTTTCCCCTGCTCGTCGCTGCGCGCGATGGTCCAGTTGCCGGTCTGCGTATCACCCGCGCGTCCGGAGCGCACGGCGACGATCGTGCAAGCGAGAACAAGGATTACGGCGAACGTCTCACGCAATTTCATGTCGCGCAATTTCATGGACGTGTCTCCCGTCTAGAGGACTCGACTAAAAGATTCCGGCGCGCTTCAACTGAATCAGCTTCTCAAGATCGAGATTCTGAAAGCCGTGTTTGCGCGCGTCTTCGATAAACTCCGGCGTGACTCCCTGGACCTTCGCGGCGATTACCATATGCACCGTAAGATCCTTGAATCCCGCCGCCTGCAATCCCTTGATGTAGTCGGCCGTAACGCCCTGCACGCGCATGCCGATGACTTGGTCGCCCGTCGGATTGAGTCCCGTGGCGCGTATATCGCGAATATATGCGGGTGTTACGCCTTGAACGCGCATCCCGATTAGCCCATCGGTGTCCGTCTTGAACCCAAGGTCATGCATCTCTTTCACATACGCTGGAGTTACTCCCTGAACTCTCATTCCAATGGCGCTATCGGCGTTGACTTCAAGTCCGGCGGCCCGCATTTCCTTGATGTACTCGGGCGTGACGCCTTGCACCTTCATTCCGATCAACTCGTCGCTCTTGGGATCGATTCCGAGCTGGCGCATCTGCTCGACGTACTCCGGCGAAATTCCCTGCACCTTCATCCCGATCACGGTATCCGGAGTGACATTCACGCCCGCGGCGCGCATCTGCTTGATGTACTCCGTGGTTACGCCCTGCACCTTGAGTCCGATGAGTTCATCAGCGTTCGGATCGACTCCGAACTGGCGCATCTCGCGGACGTAGTCGGGCGTGATGCCTTGCACCTTCATGCCGATGAGTTTATCGGTGTCGATGCTCACTCCTGCGTCGTGCATGCCGCGAATGTATTCCGGAGTCACGCCTTGCACGCGCAGTCCAATCAGCTCGTCAACATCCGGCTTCAGGCCAAGATCGTGCAGCGACTTCACGTATTCGGGCGAGACGCCCTGCACCTTGAGCGCGATCAATTGATCGGCTGTGAGATTGTCGAAACCCGCGGCCTTCATCCCGTCGATGTAGGAGGTTTTCGGAGTCTGCGATTGAGTTTCTTGGGATTGAGGTTCCTGGGATTGATCGGCCTCAAGGCGAACGAGGTGCGTTGCCGCGTGGATCGTCGCGGTCATCGCGTTGGTCATCGTGTTGCTTAAGATGTACGCCGTCCGCGCGACGCTCGCGTGCGCAGCGGAGTGCGCAGTCGATGCCGCCGCGACCGACGCCGCGGATGAGGGCTCCGAGGCTGCGTCTCGTTGCGCCGCCGAGTTGACCGGCTCCGTGAAATTGACAGCGTGAGCGGGCAGCGCGGAAGCGAATGCGGTGTGCGCGACGCCGACAAACGCATTCGCGGCCAGCACCGCGCCCGCCAGGCAGAGAAAGCTGACGGCAATTCCAGCGCTGCGGACTCCGTCGCGGTTACGTCCCACGCCGACCAGCCGCGCGACGCGCGCGGCGAGAGGTCCGCGATTGGCTGCCATTGCGAGCGCCGGGGCCGAGCGCCACTCTGCCATGAGCGCCAGGGCCCGCGCGTATTCCACGGCGTCGCTGCACACGGAAATCGCGGCGTCGTCGCAGCAATTCTCGCGCTCGGCGCGGATTCTCTTGCTCACCCACCAAACCGCTGGATGGTAGAAGAGCAGCGTTTCGACCACGATTTGGAACAGGTTGACGAAATTGTCGAGCCGCCGGATGTGCGCGAGTTCGTGCGCAATCACCGCTTGCAATTGCTCGTCGGAGAGGCCCGTCAGTGCCGTAAGCGGCAGCAGCACCGCCGGACGGAACCAGCCGATCACCGCGGGCGCATCGAGCAGGCGTGACTCGCAGTATCGAATGGCGCGAGCGAGGCCCAATTGCTGCTGTACGGCCACGCAGAGATCGTGCAACTGTGCGCTGACCGGCTTTGCGTCCTTGCGGCGCATCCGTTCGATCAGCAGTACGCCGCCAGCCGTACGGAGACTCAAAATAATCACGCCGGCGAACCACACCTCCACAAACAAGAGCAGGGCATCGGCGCGCGCCGGAGAATTGAGCGCGGCATAATCCGGCACGATGCTCGCTGCGCGTTGCGCGAGGGCCGCTGACAGAACCGATTGTGATGTGGACGGTGCGGGCAAATTGTTCGCGCCTGCGCGGCCGTACCAGAGTACGCCGAAGGTGATCACAGGCGCCGCCAGCATCAGCACGAGGACGCCGACTGCCAGCGTGTAACGCGCCGCCGCGCCGCGGAACACCGCCATCGCTGCAGAGAGCAGCGCGGCGAGGGCGAGTCCCTGCCAGAGGAAGTGCACCAGCGCCCAGCCGAGCGTGCGCATCACGTCAGGCGAAACCCAGTTCGCGAAGTGTGTCATCGCTGCTTCCTTTCGTGCTCATCCAGCATCTCTCGCAGTTCTTCGATTTCCCGTTTCGACGTGTGCCGTCCGGCCAGCGCGTGCACCATCAGGTCGCGCGCCGAGCCTTCGAAAACGCGCTGCAGCACGTCGCCGGCAATCTGCCGCTTGGTTTTCTCGGCAGGCTCGCAGGCTTCGTAAACGTGCGCGCGCTGTTCTTCATTGCGGCGGACGAGGCCCTTTTCGGTCATGATTTGCAGGAATTTCAGGACGCTGGTGTAGCCGACCGTCCTTTTCTCGCTCAGGGTTTCGTAGACGTCGCGGACGGTGGAGGGCCCGCGCGTCCAGAGGACACGCAGGATTTCGAGCTCCGAGGCCGTCGGCTTTTGAAGCACTGAACTCGCTGGATTCGTCATGGGCGGCACCTTACTACGAAGCCTTTCGTATTGTCAACGAAAATCTTCGTACTTCCTTGGACGTGGGGCCGGCCGTAGGGTTAGCAGTAATACGGGAACACGGAAAGGCTGACCACAGAGGACACGGAGAAAATCCAGAGGGCACGAAGAAGCTGCGCTGACGAGATGTGGGTTTGCTCACTCGTGACGGAGGGCAATCATGGGGTCCGCGCGCACGGCGCGGCGGGCGGGGACGTAGCAGGCGAGCAGAACGATGGCGCTCAGGAGCAATCCTGCGGCGACATAGGTGACGGGATCGGTGGCGCTTACGCCGAGCAGCAGATGAGCGACGGCGCCGGACAAGGCGCGAGTGGCGACGAAGCCCAGCAGTGCGCCCCCCGCCGCGAGCGTGATTCCTTGCCGCAACACGAGGCGCAGGATGTCGGTTGGCTCCGCGCCGAGCGCCATACGCACTCCGAACTCGCGAGTGCGCTGGGCCAGCGAGAAGGAAACCACGCCGTAAACTCCGATTACCGCGAGAACGAATCCCACTCCTCCCATAACGGCCGCCAATGCCGCCGCGAGGCGGAACGTGAAGAATCCGAAAGCGCCGTCGAGCGCCTGCTGCATCGTCTCGAGATCGAGAATCGGCAAGCCCGGCGCGATTGCGCCGATTTCCTGTTTGATCGCGCCGGCAAGAGATTCCGGAGCGGCAAACGTCCGCACCAGCAGCGTCCGCCTGGCTGCAAATGCCTGCGTCAACGGCAGGTAAAGGCAGGGCTGCGGATCTTCGACGATCGTCAGGTATTTCGCGTTTGCCGCGACGCCTACCACCTGGATCAATGGCCCGGAGAGCGACTCGCTGAATTGCTTCCCGATGGGGTCTTCATGCGGCCAGAACTGACGCGCCATTGTTTGGTTGATGATGGCGACCGCGGTTGCGGTTTGATCGTCAGAAGGCCTGAAGTCGCGCCCGAGCAGGAGAGGAATCCGCAGCGTTGCGAAATAGGACGGATCGACGCTGTTGCACATGACATTTGGTGGGCTTTGTCCCGGAGGAATTGGGTGACCTTGGACGAAGACGTCGGACTTGCAGGGAAAGCCAGCCATCGGCGGGTTCGAAGTGAGACTGGCGGATTGAACGCCGGCAAGCGCGGCGACGCGCGCTCGAAGCTGGCGATAGAAATCGACGGTGCGCGTGCGGTCGTACGCGGAGTGGCTGGGATCGACAGTCGCCTCGAGAACGTGGCCGGCGTCGAAGCCGAGGCTGGTGTTGTGCGCCTCGCGAAGGCTTCGGACCAGAAGGGCGGCAACGATCAGAAGGGTCATTGATCCGGCGATCTGAGCCACGACGAGCAGGTTGCGCCCGCGCAGCACGTTGGAAAACGGGTCTGCGTCCGATTGCCGGTGGGCGAGCACGGCGTTCACATCGGTGCGGGACACGCGAAACGCTGGGAACAGGCTCACTGCGACTCCTGCGAGCAGGGCCGACGCGAGCGCGTAGGCGAAAATGCGCCAATCGAAAGTCGTGTCGAGTTGCAGCGGAAAATTGTGGAGATGGATTGAGCCGATGAGCCGGTTGGCCAACAGCCCAACGGCCGCGCCGGCCAGGCCGCCGAGAAGCGCGAGCAGGCTGCTCTCGGTGACCATCTGCCGAATCAGGCGGCCGCGGCCTGCTCCGAGGGCGGAGCGAACTCCCATCTCGCGCTGACGTGAGAGGCTCCGCGTGAGAAGAAGATTCTCGACGTTGATACACGCTAGCAGAAAGACAAACGCGGCCAGACCGAGAAAGATTGCGCCCGCGGTGAGGAAGAAATTGTTGGCGTACGGTATGGGCCGTGCGAATCTCTCGGGAATGACACGAAAGGAAATCGTGCCGTCGGTGGCGGGATACTGATGCGCCAAGCGCGTGGCAATGACGTCGATGGCGCTCTGCGCTTGCGGGATGGTAACGCGATCCCGGAGCCTGCCGAAAACGAGGAGGCGCCGCAGATCGCGATTCGTCCAAAAGCGATTCGATGCTTCGAGTTCGAGCGCGCTCATCGGCAGGTAAGCATCCATCTGGAAGGTGGCGAACATGCCGTGGAAGTCTTTCGGGGCGACGCCGACGATGGCCGCGGAGTGTCCATTGATGAGCACTTGCTTGCCGATGACGGGCGCGCCGCCAAAACGGTTTTGCCAATACGCGTAGCCAAGCACGATCACCGGTTGTGTCCCGGGGCGCTCCGCTTCCTCGGGGAGAATGAGCCGGCCGGCAGCGGGCTTGAGCCCGAGCGCCGTGAAGCAATTCGACGAAACGTAGCTGATGGTTGTGGAGTCGGCCTTGTCGTCCACGCTCAACTCGACCTGACCCAGGACGTTCGCGAAAACGTCGACCACAGGACCTACTTGCTGACGGACATCGGCGAATTCGGGGTAGGAAAAGCCGCGCGCGCCGATGGGGAATCCTTTTTCTTCGACCGGGATCGCGGTGATTTGCGCAGCGTCGTGTACCGGCAGCGGGCGAAGCAGAAACCCGTTCACGATGGTGAACATGGCGGTGTTGACGCCGATGCCGAGGGCGAGCGTGACGACCGCGACCGCGGTGAATCCGGGATTGCGGCGCAGCATGCGCACGCCGTAGCGCACGTCCTGGAGCAGGGAATCGAGCCACGAGCCGGCGCGGGCTTCGCGCACTCGTTCCTTCACTTGCTCGACGCCGCCAAGTTCGATTCGCGCGGCCCGCCGGGCATCATCCGGTTTCATTCCGTCGCGCATCTTCTCCTCCGCGAGCATCTCCGCGTACCCGCGAACCTCGGCGTCGAGTTCGTCGTCGCGCTGGCGCTTCCACGCGAAATGCCGAAACATACTCGCGAGCCTAGTCAACATTCTCGTCACTCATGGCGCAGCGCGACCATCGGGTCGACGCGCGTCGCCCTGCGCGCGGGGATGTAGCATGCGGCAAGAGCAACGATAACAAGAACAGCAGTTACCACGGCGAATGTGGCCGGGTCGGTTGCGCTGACGTTGAATAGAAAACTCCGGATGAATCGCATGACGCCGAACGCCCCCGCGACTCCAATCGCAATCCCCACAAGCGCCACCGACATTCCTTCCACGATCACGAGGCGCAGCAAGGCGCTCGGCTGCGCGCCCAGCGCCATGCGCACTCCGATCTCGTGCGTGCGCTGCGCAACGCCGAAGGAAATTACGCCGTAGATCCCGACGGCTGCCAGAATCAGAGCCAGCCCCGCAAACATGGCGAGAAGTAGGGCGTTGAATCGCCGCGGCGAAATCGACGTGGATATCCTTTCCTCCATCGTGGCCACGTTATAGAGAGGCAATTCGGAATCGAGCGACGCCACTTCGCTTCGCACCGTCCTCGAGAGGCTGGCGGCATTGATTCGGCCGCGCACCGCGATGCTGAACGTTCCTCCGGTATGCCCTTGGGTGAGCGGGACGTACATCACCAATTCGGGTTTGGCGTCGAGGCCGCTCCTGCGGACGTCCTCTACCTGCCCCACAACTGTATGCCAATCTGTCATGCCCCCTGTTTTTACCTGCTGACCGAGTGGATCCTTCTTCGCAAAAAAGTGCTCCGCCAAGGCCGCGCTCAGAACCACAACCTGGCTGGGGTCCTTTTTGTCCTCATTGGTTACCACGCGGCCCCTTTCGAGCCGCATTCCGATACCGTTGAAATAGCCCGGGGAGACTGCGATCACGGTGATCACCGGTGTTTTCCGAGGATCCGGGGGTGGTTCGCCTTTCACCTGTAAGCCAAGCATCAGTGTGTTTGGGCCGCCGAATAGCGGCAACGTGTCCGTCAGACCGGCCGCTTCCACTCCCGGCAATGAATTCAGCCGCTGCAGAAGTTGATCGCAAAAGGCGGCTTGCCGTGAAGCATCTGTGTACGGCAGAGAGAACGTCGCGGTCAGGACGTTTTCCGGCTGGAATCCCGGATTCACCTCGATGAGCCGGTACAAGCTCTTCAGCAGAAGTCCTGCTCCGGTCAGCAGCACGAGCGCCAGCGCCAATTCCGAAACGATCAGCAAACTACGGATGGGATTGCGGCGATGGCTGCCGAGGAGGCCGCTTTTTCCTTCCTTCAGCGAATAGTTCACGTCGGTGCGCGACGCCGCGAATGCCGGGACCAGTCCAAACAGGATTCCCGTCAACAAAGAGAGGGCCAGCGCAAACAGCATGACCCTTCCGTCCAATTCCAGGCTTACCTGCTGAAGGAACAAATTCATGGGTCCCGCCGGCAGAAGCACGAGAAAGAGTCGCATCCCTCCCAATCCAATCAGCAGCCCAATCGCGCCACCGAGCAATCCCATCAGGCAGCTCTCCGTAAGCTTTGCGCGAGCAGACGCTTCCGCCCGGCCCCGAGCGCCGCGCGAATCGCGAATTCCTTGGTGCGAGTAGCCGAGCGCGCAAGAAGCAGGTTTGCGAGGTTGACGCAACCAATCAGAAGCACAACGCCCACCGCAACCAACAAAAGCACGAGTGCTGGCCGCATATCTCCCGCGAGATACTCATGCAGCGGAGTAATCTTGGTCTGCGGCTAGAATCGGGGTCCGTTGAACATCATCGGGTGCCCGCCGTTGCCCGGAGGCGGCGCCGCTGCTTCTCTTGCGGCCTGCACACGCTGGTGAATCGTTGTGAGCTCCGCCGTAGCTTGCTCCAGCGTGACGCCTGGTCCGAGCCGCCCGAGCACGTTCACGATCGCCCATGGGCCCGGGCCATGTTCGCGCACTGGGTCGAGTCCGAAGGGCACCAGCACCTGCACTTCCGGTTGTAGCGGAAAACGAAAATCGGCCGGCAAGACTCCTACGATCGAGTCAGCCTGTTCCATCCAGTACAAGCGTCTGGTTGGA
The DNA here is from genome assembly GCA_963744235.1 of uncultured Acidobacteriota bacterium. GTDB lineage: Bacteria > Acidobacteriota > Terriglobia > Acidiferrales > UBA7541 > Palsa-295. The sequence continues at coordinate 489,447 of CAVUSU010000004.1, forward strand.
AAGCGGAGTTGCAGCTCCGAACCGTTGCTCCCAGAGTCTCTGCGTGACAATGGCGACGGGATTGCCACTGGGCCGATCTTCCTCTTGCGAGAAAGGGCGTCCCTGCGCGAGAGGCACTTCCAGGGCTTGCAGAAAATTTGCGGTCACCAGCGCGGCGTGCACGCGCTGGGGCTGGCCTCCGCCGGTCAAATTGAAGTTGTTGCCGGGGTCGAACGCAGCGACTTGTTGCAGCGAGTGAGTTTGATCGCGCCAATCCAGGTAGTCTCCACCGCTCACAATTTCGGCGTTCATCGGCGGCGGAAGCGCTTCCGTGATCCACACGAGCCTTCCGGAATCGGGATAAGGCAGCGGCCTCAGCAGTACCGAATTCACGACGCTGAAAATGGCGGTGTTGGCGCCGATGCCGAGCGCGAGGGAAAAGGCAGCAGCGAGCGCAAAGACAGGACTCCGCCGCAGCATGCGCCCGCCGTAGCGAATGTCTTGCAGCAGGGAATCGAGCCACGCGCCGGCGCGCGCTTCGCGGACTTGCTCCTTCACTTGCTCGACGCCGCCGAGTTCGATTCGCGCTGCGCGGCTCGCTTCCTCCGGTTTCATACCTTCGCGCATCTTCTCCTCCGCGAGCATTTCGGCGTAGCCGCGCACCTCTGCGTCGATATCTTCGTCTCCGTGGCGCCGGTCGACGAAGCTGCGAATCAGACTCCTCAAGCGCGCGATGATTGCCATGCTTCGCTCCTTAGCCCTCTGCTTCGAGCGCGCGCGCGATGGCGAGTGAAATTTTGCCCCATCGCTCGGTCTCGGTGTCGAGCTGCCGCCGCCCCGTCTTCGTCAGGCGGTAGTACTTCGCGCGGCGGTTGTTCTCGGATTCGCCCCACGATGACGCGAGCCAGCCTTCCTCTTCCATTCGGTGCAGGGCGGGGAAGAGGGAGCCTGGTTTCACCTGGAAGGTGCCGCGCGTGATCTGCTCGATGCGCCGCGAGATTCCGAGCCCGTGCATCTCGCCCGTCGAGAGCGATTTGAGGATCATCATGTCCAGGGTTCCCTGCAAAAGATTCGTTTGGTCTGGGGCCACCGCTCTCTCCTATTGAATGTCTGTATAGACGCTCTGTAGGAGAATAGGTGAGCGGCCGCGGGAATGTCAACAAAGGACGCAGACAGGCAGTGTTCCCGTTAGGCTACCTCTGACTGCTTGATTTCGACGTAGCCTGGCGGCAAAATCCGGCGATGGCACATCACCTGACCACCTCTTATACCAAAGACGCGCTGGACCTATTCCGGTATTACAAGCGACTCGGCGAACGGGCGATCGAGCAATGTCCCGACGAAGGGCTATTCGCGACGCTCGATGCCGAGTCAAACTCGATCGCAATCATCGTGAAGCACATGGCGGGGAATATGCGGTCGCGTTGGACCGATTTCCTGACAACGGACGGGGAGAAGCCCGATCGGAACCGTGACACCGAATTCGAAGACCCGCCGAGCAACAGAGCCGAGTTGATCGCGATGTGGGAGCGCGGCTGGAAATTGCTGTTTGACGCGCTGGAGCCGTTGACGGATGCGGACTTGACGCGGACGGTCACGATTCGAACGGAGCCGCATTCCGTGATGCAAGCCATCAACCGTCAGGTCGCGCATTACTCCTATCACGTGGGTCAGATCGTATTTCTGGCGAAACACGCAACGGCAAAGGCGACGGGAGGCTGGACTTCATTGAGCGTGCCACGCAACAAGTCGAGGGACTTCAACAGCGACGTGGCGGCGGGGCGAAAGTCACAACGATGAGGACCTATTTGTGAGGATCGAAGAGTAGTTTTACCTCGGCGGTGGTCGCCGCGGGACCGGGCGCGAATTTCCACTGCGCCACGGCCTTTTGCGCCTCTGCGGCCAGAATCGGGTTTCCGCCGAGCACGTCTGTTGATTGCACCGTTCCGTCCGCCTTGATGATGACTTTCAGGCGGACCGTACCACCGATCTCCATTTTCTTCAGGACGCGCGGGTATTCGGGTTCAACTTGCTTGAGGATTCTGCGGCCCTCCTGCGCGCGCACTGAGACGCAGAGAAAGAGAACGAGCAGAAGGCCGCTCAGGAGCTTGGGACCCCAGTTATCGCGACGTCGCGTCATCTATGCTGCCTTCAAGCGATCGAGAGGGTGTGGGTGTCGCACGGACGACAAGCGAGTCCGCTCCCCAGTGCAATATGGAGTGGCAAGCCTTTAGCCATTCGGGGCCTCTGCTGCCGCGGTGAGGCAGAGAAGATACTTGGGGCAACGTCGCGCTAAGCTGTTGAGGCAGCATCACCTACGGGGTACCGGTTTAAGAGGGGATTTCGGGCCAATTCGCAGGTATCCGGTGATGGGGCCGGAATCTCAATTCAGCGTCTCAGCTTGAGAAAACTCGCCCGGCTAAACCCGTGAGTGAGACTCAAGACTTACTGCTTGGCGGTAAGAGTGATCCAAGTCGTTTCCTTATCCAGCGGAACTATGTAGGCGCCGCGTTCTGACCGTAGTGGTGTGGACGGATGATATGCGACCCGGACGCCGGGCCTGCTTGGGGTTTCGACGCGAAGGCGCGCCGATCTGGTGAACTCCGTAGCCGGGGCAAGCCCAATCCGCACCGTCCCGGTGTTGCCGGGTCCGTTCTTTATCTCGATCGCTTCGAACTTGCCGGAATCGAGCGTCAGCCACAGACCCAAGTTCGAGATGTAGACGCGCATCCGGAACGAGTCGAGCGGCGTTCACCTTGACGACGTCGCCTTTCACTTCCACGTTTCCGCCAAACGCCAGCCAGCCGAATTCAGGATGATGAACGACGTAGGTGGCCGTGTTCCATGCGTGCCCAAAAAATTCGGGCCGTAGTCCCCGGAGATGCCGTCGAAACGCAGCATGTCTGGAAATGCATGGAACGCCACCGCGCCGAACCCACCCTGATCGATGTCGGTGAGCGTGCCCATCGTTCCTCCATAGCCCACTCGCAGGAGATACAGATCCTCGGGATGCTCGCGATATTCGGAGAGCAGCGGAATCGCATTCAGGCTCGAACCGTAGTGGTGAAGCTGCCGCTCGAGCCGCGTATATTTGCCGGCAAAAACGAAATCCCAGTAACGGCGCGCGCTGCCGTTGTAACCCCAGTGCGGGAGCGTCGGATCGTAGCCAAGAATCGCGTTGAGCGTGACATTGGCCTTGTCCTGATATCCGAAGTATTTCATCCACGCGTACACTTCTTCTTGACCTGTGGAGTCCCACGGCATCTCGCTGCCATAGGGATAGGCTTGTTCCCGCCAGCGTTCGGCGCGCGACTTCATCGACGCTTCGAGTTTACCCGCTTGTTCGGTCATGCCTTCGCGTTTCAAATCGTCGAGAATCGCGACAAAAATGTCGCCTTCCATCTGGCCAAAAACGGCAAGGCCTTCGGCGTACTTCGGCATCGCCAGGGAGGTTTCGTACGCCTGCTTCAGATACCAATCCCAGGGATGATTGGTTACGAGCCCTTGATTGTTGCGCGCGACCCGGTACAGCACCCAGTAAGCGGCGGCCACGTGCGGATAGTCGTACGATCGATCCACTGCCTCGGACGCTTCCTTGTTCCAACTCGTCCAGCTCTTCCAATTGAGATCGCTGCGGTAATAGCCGGCAGGCATCTGGTCGGGCTGATAGTAGAAAAGGCTCTTTCGCACGCCGTACGCGCGCGGCCCGTCCTTGTATTGCAGGCCGCCCCAGAGTACGCCGTCGATGAACTGTTCATATTTTTCGAGTTCTTCCTTGTCCGGCTGGCCAAACTCTTTCATCGCCGCCGCGAGCCAGGAGCCTGCGCCGCCTTCGTCGCCGAGTCCGGCGATCCATGCCCGCGAGTCTTGCGTGACGATCTGGTTCACGTCGCGGTCGTACGTCATCACGGACGGGCTGCGATGGAACGGATCGTTCGGATCGACGAACCATTGCTTCGTGGTGAGGAAGTGCCCGAAATCCGCGACGGTTTGAGCCGCAGGCTTGATGACGAAGTATTGAATCGTCTGCACGAGGCCGTCCTGGTAGGTGATCGTGAGTCGCGAGCGACCCCAAGAATGACCCTTCAAAGTAAACGTTTTCCAGCCTCGTACACCTGTAGCTTCTCGGGTGAAGGTGATCGCCCCCGGCGGCTCAACCCTTACGGATGCAACATCCTTCGAATACTTCAGGAACAGGCGCCCGTCGATGTCGGTTGGCAGAACGTAGCCAGGAATCCCAACGGCCACTGGTCGATCGTTCGCCGCCAGTGTTGTCTCGATGTCGCGAATCGTGTCGGAGAGGATGAACTTCACGCCGTAAGTTTTGGATTCTCCCGAGGCGAGCGTCAGGAGCGTCGGCGGATTCCATTGCTGCGCCTTCTTCCATTCATTCTCCGCAAATGCCTGGCTGTGAACCATCCAGTCGTAGAAACCTTCAAATGTCACCCATCGCGGCGTCGGATCCGTGAAGATTGGAACGCTCAGTCCGTCGCCACGCCGGCGTTCGGGGCTGAGGATCGGCTTATAGGCTTCGAATGGAGTTGCGCCATCCGGCACGACGAGCAGGGTGGGGCCATGGCCGTTCAGCCGCGTCACCTGCAAGTAGCCTGCATCCTCTCCAATGTAGGGGTCGTAGAACGAGCACTTCAGATGGGCTTCGTCGAGCGAGCGGTCGTTCAGCACGTTGTTGAAGATCATCGGAATGCCCAGCGCACCCACCTGCAAGGGCTGGGCGGTTTTGTTCTTGAGCTCGAAACGAAGAACGAGTTTGCCACCGTCGACCGCCCACGTGCGCTTCACCTCGAGGGGGAGATCGACGCCCAGCGTTGGCCCAAGATCGGCCGAGGCAACGACATTTCCGGACGTTGGGAGAGCGGTCACCGGTTTGCGCGCGTGCGCGGTCGAATAATCCCTCCAGTCTCCCGATGTGCCGGCGCGCAAACGCAAATCGAGATCGCCGAGATGGTAGTAGCCGTCCTTCGAGCGCGCAACGAGCAAGTCGCCCGGCGTGAAGTCAAACCCATCCGCACCCTTGGGCTTCAGCGCTGCTGCAGTCTGCGATGACCGGACAAGGCTCAGCGAAAAATCGGGTGTGTCGAAATCGACTGTCCCTTGATCGAGCATCGGTCCCGGCGTAGGAGGCTTTTTCTGCGCGTTCTCTTGCGCTGAGGATTTCGAGACTAGCGTCGCAGCCACGCCGAACAGAACCAAAGACAGCGAAATACCGCCCACGCGCCGAATCCACTCACGCTTCATCAATCCGCCTCCGGGTGGCACATTCCAAGCCCAGCAATTCTGCATCGCGCGCCGTATAAAAACTACCGCTTGTTGCCGGAGGAGGTATTCTGAGGAGCCCTCGAGTTGGCAGCAACTCACATCTACCAAAGTTGACGCCTAGCTCCGCACCGATTAAACTTTTCATACGACCCCATGGGCCCTACGGTTCTACAGCAGAAGCGGCACCAGCAGATCCTGACGGATGTGGTGCGCGAGTACATCGAGACCGGTGAGCCGGTGTCTTCACGCAGCATTGCGCGCCACGGCGTAGAGACGCTCAGTCCGGCGACGGTTCGCAGTGTGATGGCCGATCTCGAGGACGAGGGTCTGTTGTATCAGCCGCACACTTCGGCAGGCCGCGTTCCCACGGCTGCCGCTTACCGTTTTTTTGTCGAGCAGGTGGCGGGTCAGGCGACTGCCAGTCCGGAAGATCGCCAGTGGATTAGGCGCGAGCTTGAATCGGCGCAGACGCCTGAAGCGGTGATGGAGCGCGCGAGCCGCGTTCTATCGGCCGTTTCGCGCGGCCTGGGGATTTTCATTTCGCCGCCGCTCGCTCGCAGCGTCGTCGAACACATGCGTTTTCTTCTGCTGCCGGACGATCGCGTTGTGGTTGTGCTGATCGTTGCAGGCGGCCTCGCCCGCGACAAAGTGATCCGTCCCGAGAGAAAGTTTCGCCAGGAAGACCTGGATCGCGTTGCGGACCACCTGAACCATCACTATGTCGGCTGGACTTTAGAGGCGATGCGTGCCGACTTGCGCTCCCAGGTGGAGCGGGACCGCGAGCAATACGGCAGGCTAGCGGGCGACGCCCTCCTCCTGTGCGATCCGTCTGTTCTTGGCGATGGAGCTGACCGTAAAATCTACGTCGAGGGCACGGCACGAATCGCGTCCTTTCCAGAATTCACCAACCAAGAGCAAGTTCGCGAGCTGCTGCAAGCCATCGAAGAAAAGGATCGGCTGATCGCCCTGCTAAGCGGGTGCATTGAGGCGCCTGAGCCGGTTCACGTGGAACTGGGCATTGACCAGATGTCGAGCGCGGGCAAACATCTTGCGCTCGTTTCGTCCTCATACACATCCAAAGATCAGGTCCAAGGGACGCTCGGAATCCTGGCGCCTATGCGCATGCACTACGAACGAGTTATTACGGCTGTGGCTTTCATGGCCCAATTCTTCTCTGAGAGCGACCAAGGGAGTTAATTCCGTGTCTCCGCACAATCACGAGAACCGCAAAAAAGAAAACGATCGCGACGAGAGGCCCGCGGCCGGGCAAGGTCAAGGAAGCGATTCGGAAGCTGCGGCCTTCGCCGCGGCACGAGTGGCTGGGGAATTGGAAGCGGCGTCGAATGCCGGCACACCGGACGTCCAGAAGCTTCTGGCGGAGAAGCAGGAACTGATGGACACGATGGTGCGGCGTCAAGCGGATTTTGAGAATTACCGCAAGCGGATTGAAAAGGAACGCCACGCGGACCGTCATCGCGGCGTCGAATTGTTGGTGGAACAGTTGCTTCCTGTGCTCGATGCCTTCGACCGCGCGCTGGCCGGCGACGAAAACGCGGCCAACGCCGAGTATCGCAAAGGTTTTGAGCTGATTCGCCGGCAGATATGGGACGCACTTTCAAAGCAGGGTTTGAAGCGGATTGATTCGGTGGGCAAGGAGTTCGATCCGCATTTGCATCACGCGATTGAGCGAGTGGAAACGGCGGCGCAGGCAGACGGCACGATTATCGGGGAATTGCAGCCAGGCTATACGTTTCACGATCGCGTCCTGCGGCCAGCGATGGTCCGGGTGGCAGCGGAGCCGGTTTCGAAATCCGCAAGAGAGAATTAGCGAATGTCATCAACCCAGTTGGACTACTACGAAGTTCTCGGCGTCGAGCGCGACGCCTCGGGCGATCAGATCAAGTCTGCCTATCGCAAACTCGCGCTGAAGCATCACCCGGACCGCAATCCGGAGAATAAGCAAGAGGCCGAGGAGAATTTCCGCCGCGCGACAGAGGCCTACAGCGTCCTCTCCGATCCGCAGAAGCGCCAGGTTTACGACCGTTACGGGCACGCCGGCCTCGGCAATCGGGGCTTCGAGACCAATTTCAACGAATCGATCTTTGCGGACTTTCAGGATATTCTCGGCGATCTTTTCGGCATGGACGATGTATTCGGGGGCGGCGGCGGCCGGCGGCGCGGGCGCGGCTCGCGCGGCCAGCGCGGCGCGGACCTTCGCTACGATTTGTCTCTCACGTTCGAGGACGCCGCGGCGGGAGTGAAATCGAGAATCCGCATCTCGCGGCGCGAGGTCTGCGAGAGCTGCAAGGGAACCGGCGCGAAGCCCGGCACCGGAATGTCCACCTGCGAGACGTGCCGCGGACGCGGGCAACTGGCGTATCAGCAAGGCTTCTTTTCGATCACGCGAACGTGCCCGGCTTGCCAGGGCGCGGGCCAGGTGATTCGCGACGCTTGCGAGACCTGCCGCGGCCAGGGCCGCATCGAACGCGACCGCGCAATCGAGATCCCCGTGCCGGCGGGCGTCGAGACAGGGACGCGGCTCCGCATGGCGGGCCACGGCGAGCCGGGAACGAACGGCGGTCCTGCGGGCGATCTGTATATTTTCCTGGAGGTGAAAGAGCATCCATTCTTCGAACGCCGGGGCGCAGATCTCTACTGCACGATCCCGATTAGCTTTCCGCAGGCGAGCCTCGGTGCGAAATTGAAAATCCCCACGCTTCACGGTGAGGACGACCTCGATATTCCGGAAGGCACGCAGTCGGGCCAGATTTTCCGCAAGAGAGGGAAGGGCTTGCCCGACCCGCACGGCGGTCGCGGTGATCTTTATGTGAATGTCCGCGTCGTGGTTCCATCGAAGCTGTCGCGCGAACAGCGCCGCACCCTCGAGCAGCTCGGCGAGACCATGAAAGTGGAGAACAAGCCTGCCGAGCGCAGCTCCAGCTTCTTCGATAAGGTGAAAGATATTTTCGGGTAGGAAAGAAGTAGAGGAAGTAAAGGAGGTAAAGGAAGTAGAGGAAGTAAAGGAAGTAGAGGAACGAGGCCGAGGCGCAATGATTGGTTCCGAATGTTGAGAAACGAGACGGTTTCTCCTTTACCTCCTCCATCTCCTCTACGTCCTTTACCTCCTTTCCCCATGCGCCGCCGCTTCTTTGTTGACACCTTCGATTCTGGCTCCGCCGCGCTTCACGGCGACACCGCAGAGCATCTTGGGCGCGTCCTCCGTGCCGAGCCCGGCCAGCTTTACGAGCTAAGCGACGGCAATGCGGTGTGGCTTGCGCGCGTCGAGCGCGTGGCGCTATCGAAGAGCGGCAAATCGCGAATTGATTTCGTGCTGGTGGAAAACATCCCTAGTCGCGAGGTCGGTCCCGATATCCACTTGCTGCTGTCGATCGTAAAGTTCGACCGGTTCGAGTGGTGCCTGGAAAAGGCGACGGAACTCGGCGTGGCGCAGATTACGCCCCTGGCTGCGGCGCGAACCGACAAACCGCTGCTCGCGGCAGCCGCAAGACGCAACGCGCGCTGGGAGAAGATTTTGGTCGAATCCGCGCAGCAGTCACGCCGCCTGCGCGTGCCTAGAATCGGAAGCGCCGTTCGTCCCGCCGATGCCTTCGCCCAATCTGATGCCGAGCTCAAGCTCCTGCTCTCGGAGCGTCGCGAAGCTCAATCGCTACGGGATGCGCTGGCGTCAGGGCTCGACGAGACTCGTCCCGTCGTTCTTGCCATCGGTCCCGAAGGCGGCTGGACCGACGACGAGATCGCCGCTGCGAGAGGCTCGGGCTTCGCCGAGGCGTCGCTTGGCGAAAGCATCCTCCGCACCGAAACCGCCGTTATTGCCGCGCTCGCAATCTTGCGCTTCACGCTGAGTGACCGGAAAGGTGGTCGGGCGCATCATAGTCAAACAGACTCGCGGTAGTCTTTGCGCCTATGCGAGTCCCGTGATATAAATATTTGGAGCGAAGGAATGTTGGAAACCTCTCAACCTGGCCTGACGAACCAGTCAGACAACACTCCTCTTCCTCAGTTGCGCCGTGAACTTCGGAGTTGGACCCGCGATCTTGCTGTCGCTCTCGGTCTTGCGCTCGTTATCATCATCTTTCTGTACCAGCCTGTGAAAGTGGAAGGTACCAGCATGGCGCCGCTCCTTTCGGATCAGGAGCGCATCTTCATCAACAAGTTTGTCTACCGCTTCGAGCCGATCGAACGCGGCGACGTCGTCGTTTTCTGGTATCCTCTCGACCGCTCGAAGTCGTTCATCAAGCGCGTGGTGGGACTGCCGGGCGAGACGGTGGAGATACGCTCAGGCCGGCTGTACGTCAACAACGTGGAGCTGGCGGAGCCATACGTACCGCCCAGCTATCTTGATGCGTCGAAATATCCGGCGATGATCATTCCACCCGACGAGTATTTCGTGATGGGCGATCATCGCGACAGCTCAAACGATTCACGGGTGTTTGGTCCGGTGCCTCGCCCGTTTATTTACGGCAAGGCGGTCTTTGCGTACTGGCCGGTGGACCATTTCGGATCGCTGACGTCGACGTCAACGGTCAACGCGGCGTCCAAATGACGGATTTTGGAGGACACACTGACGGAGTTCCCCGAAAGTCGCGCGGTTCTCGCGCTCGAGGACGGACGAGTCTTTAAGGGACGTGCGGCGGGCGCTCGCACCCGCCGTGGCGGCGAAGTCGTTTTTAATACCAGCCTTACCGGTTACCAGGAAGTTTTCACCGATCCGAGTTATGCCGGCCAGATTGTCTGCTTGACGTATCCCCACATCGGCAATGTCGGCGCCAATTCCGACGATCAGGAATCCGCAAGGCCTTACATCGAAGCGCTCGTAGTGCGCGATTTTTCGCCGATTTCATCGAACTGGCGGTCCACTGAATCGGCGCAGGAGTATCTCGAGCGCTGGCATGTTCCCGTGATCTGGGACATCGACACGCGCGCGTTGGTTCGCCACCTGCGGCAGGTGGGCGCTCTGCGTGGAATCGTCTCGACCGATGGCACGCCCGCGGAGAAGCTCGTGGCCGAAGCTCGAGCGCTACCAACGATGGCGGGCCAGGAGCTCGCCAGCCGCGTCACGTCGCCGAAAATCTACTCTTGGTCGCAAGGCTCGATTGATCTTGCCGCGCCTATCGCCATCGCTGCTACCGCAGGGGCCAACCGAGGAAGAGAAGGCTCATTTGGGAGTCGGAGCGTTAGCTCCAACACCGAGGCGCCTCGAAAGCGTCGGGCTTCAACCGCCGACGAAAAGCCGCGACATCGCGTCGTCGCCTACGATTTCGGCATCAAGCAAAATATCCTGCGGCTGCTGGTCGACCACGGCTGCGAGGTCACCGTCGTTCCTGCGCAAACCAGCGCCGAAGATGTTCTCGCGCTGAAGCCGCGCGGCGTTTTCCTCTCGAACGGTCCTGGCGATCCCGAGCCAGTCGGCTATGCAATCGCGAACATTCAAAAATTGCTGGGCCGCGTCCCGATTTTCGGCATCTGCCTCGGCCACCAACTCTGCGGCCTCGCCCTCGGCGGACGCACATTCAAACTGAAGTTCGGCCATCACGGCTCGAACCACCCGGTGAAGAATCTGCTCACGCAGAAAGTGGAAATCACGGCGCAGAATCACGGCTTCTGCGTCGATCCCGATTCGCTGCCGTCGAGCGACGTCGAAATCACGCACGTGAACCTGAACGACCATACCAACGAAGGCATGCGCCACCGGACGCTGCCGCTCTTCAGCGTGCAATATCACCCGGAGGCGTCGCCCGGCCCCCACGACGCCCGCTACCTCTTCGACAATTTCATCGCCATGATGAATGGCGGTAGGGCGCAATGAAACTCATGGCGACAATGATTTTGGCAATTTGCGTCCTCTTTGAGTGTGGTCCGAAACAGTATTCGCGGTTCACGGTAACCCGTCCTGTGAAGCTCGCTGGACAAATGCTCGACCCGCAGGGAGCTGCGGTACCGAATTTGAAGCTGGTGGTGAAGTGCGGTTCCTCAAAGTATGCGCGCGTCACCGATGGGGAAGGCAAATACGATTTTGGGGTTCTTCCGGCCGGCAGCTGCGAGATAGGAACTACTGAGCAGATCTGGAAGCCGCCAGAAGTCACGCGCGATGCCGACGGCTGCGCGATCCAGAAACTGCGTCTCGCGCCTATGTCAGTGACGGTGACGTGAGAGTAAGCGCGGATTACGAGACGGAAGGGCGGGGTTTCAACCCCGCCGTAACCGACACCAGAAAGGTGGGGCTTTAGCCCCTGAAGCCAAGTGACTCGGCCGAAGCATCGGACTCAACCCGGCGCCACGTACTTCGTCACCACGAACACCTGGCAGAGAAGAGCACCCTTTCAAAATCCGAATACTGCGTCCCTTGTTGAGGCTGCGATCTTCAGCTACCGGGACGCGGGCCATTACTATGTGCACAGCTATGTGGTGATGCCCGACCATATTCACTTGATCCTCACACCGGCGCAGTCGACGAGCCTTGAGAAGGCGGTTCAACTAGTCAAAGGTGGTTCTTCGCACGAAATCGGGAGCCGCTTTCCGGTGTGGCACGTGGGCTTTACCGAGCATCAGATTCGCGACCGGAACGATTTTGATTTGCACGTACGCTACATCGACGACAATCCGGTGAACGCAGGATTGGCAGCAACGCCCTCCGAATATTCGCACGGAGCGGCAACGGGGAAATTCGCGCTTGATCCGTGGTCATTGGCTTCAGAGGCTAAAGCCCCGTCGGAGAGTGCGACAGGTTCGGCGGGGTTGACACCCCGCCCTTCCGAAGCTGGCATACCCGGATCCGTTCGACATTCGGAAACGAAAAACCCAAATGCCAAAGCGAACTGACACCAAGAAAATTCTGATCATCCGCATCGCGTCGCTGTCGATCGTCGCGACGGCATTTGCCGCAAAGCCCATCACCATTCAGCTCAAACACAATAGCGAACGGGAACAGCGGACGAAGGCGGAACTCGAGCGCGTCCTGAGCACCTACGATTTGAAAAAGTATACGTTCACGAACAAGGTGATCATCGAGGATGGGGCGTACGCGCACAGCTTTCCGGAAATCACGCTGAACACGCGCTTCCTGGATTCGGACGACGAACTCCTCTCTTCTTACATTCACGAGCAGTTGCACTGGTACCTGCGCGACCATGATTTTCAGCAAAAGCGCGCCATTCAAACGCTGCGAATGTATTACCCGAGAGTTCCCGTCGGCGAGCCGGAGGGAGCGGACACCGTCTACAGCACGTACGGGCACCTGGTGGATTGCTATCTGGAAATGCAGGCGGACCGGAAATTGATTGGGCCGGACCGAACCGCGGCAGTAATCGCTCACAAAGGACACTACACGTGGATTTACAAGACGATCATCGATGACGAACCGCGAATTGCGGCCGTCGTGCATAGCGAAGGACTGGAAATCGAGTAATGCCGAAGCGCACTGACATCAAGAAAATTCTGATCATTGGCTCGGGGCCGATCGTCATCGGCCAGGCGTGCGAGTTCGACTACTCCGGCACGCAAGCGTGCAAAGCTCTTCGCGCCGAAGGTTACGAGGTAACGCTCGTCAACTCGAATCCCGCGACGATCATGACCGACCCCGAAATCGCGGACCGCACGTACGTCGAGCCGCTCTCGAAGGAATATCTCGAAGCGATCATCGCCGCGGAAAGACCCGACGCGCTGCTGCCGACCGTCGGCGGCCAGACCGGGCTCAATCTCGCGGTCGAGCTGGCCGAGGCAGGCATCCTCGATAAGTACAAAGTGAAGCTGATCGGTGCCTCGCTGCGCGCAATCAAAATTGCCGAAGATCGCCTGCTGTTCAAGGACGCGTGCCGCAAAATCGGCCTGGAAGTTCCCGCTTCCGAAGTCGTCAACGACGTTCCCGAGGCCATCGCGCTCGCCGACGAGATGGGCTACCCCATCGTGATTCGCCCGTCGTTCACCCTCGGCGGCACGGGCGGCTCGATCGCCTACAACCACGAGGAATTCGTCGACGCCATCGCTCGCGCTCTCGACGCGAGTCCTGTGCATCAGGCGCTGATCGAAGAGTCCGTACTCGGCTGGAAGGAATACGAGCTCGAAGTGATGCGCGATTTTCGCGACAACTTCGTGGTCATCTGCTCGATCGAGAATTTCGACCCGATGGGCATTCACACGGGCGATTCGATCACCGTCGCGCCCGCGCAAACGCTCACCGACAAGGAATACCAGCGCATGCGCGACGCGGCTGCCGCGATCATTCGCGAGGTGGGCGTCGAAACGGGCGGCTCGAACATTCAATTCGCCATCGATCCCGAAACGGGCCGCATGGTGGTGATCGAGATGAATCCGCGCGTGTCGCGTAGTTCCGCGCTGGCAAGCAAGGCCACCGGTTTCCCGATCGCGAAAATCGCCGCAAAGCTCGCGCTGGGAATGACGCTCGACGAAATTCCGAACGACATCACCCGCAAGACCCCGTCGAGCTTCGAGCCGACGATCGACTACGTGGTGGCAAAAATCCCGAAGTGGCAGTTCGAGAAGTTTCCCGGCAGCGACACCACGCTGACCACGCAAATGAAATCCGTCGGCGAAGTGATGGCCATCGGTCGCACGTTCCAGGAAGCGCTGTGCAAGGGAATCCGTTCCCTGGAGCCACACACGCCGTGGCGTCCGCCGGCGGAAGTGACCACGGCGCTGCTGCGCGAGAAGCTCCACGTGCCCGGCCCGGATCGCATTCACTGGCTCTTCGAAGCTCTCGAGCGCGGCATGAGCCAGGAAGAAGTATGCGAGCTTACGAAGATCGATCCATGGTTCATTCGCCAGCTTGGCGATATGGTTGCGCTCGACCGCCGCATCGCCGAAGACTCCGCTGAGCGAAGCTTCGCGCGAACTGCTGCTCGAAGGGAAGCGTTCGGGCGCGAGCGACGAAGAGCTTGCAAAGCTGTGGAACGTGACCGCGGCCGAAGTTCGCACCCGCCGCCATGAACTCGGCGTGCGCCCGGTGTTCAAGCGAGTGGACACCTGCGCCGCTGAATTCGAATCGTTCACGCCGTACCTCTACTCGACCTACGAGGACGAAGACGAATCCGACGCCGTCGACCGCCCGAAAGTGGTGATTCTCGGCAGCGGACCCAGCCGCATCGGGCAGGGAATCGAGTTCGACTATTGCTGCTGCCACGCCGCGCTCGCGCTGAAGGAAGACGGCTACGAAACGGTGATGATCAACTGCAATCCGGAAACGGTTTCGACGGACTACGACACCTCCGACCGCCTGTATTTCGAGCCCCTCACGCTCGAAGACGTTCTCGCGATTCTGGACCGCGAGAAGCCGCAGGGCGTCATCGTTCAGTTCGGCGGCCAGACGCCGTTGAACCTCGCGCTGGAACTCAAGCGCAACGGCGCGCAAATCATCGGCACGACGCCCGAATCGATTGACCTTGCCGAGGATCGCCGCCGCTTTGGCGAATTGCTGGAGACTCTGAAAATTCCTCAGCCGCGCAACGCGACGGCGCTTGCGCCAGACGATGCTGTGCGCGCAGCCGCGGAAATCGGGCTGCCGGTGCTCGTCCGCCCAAGCTACGTTCTCGGCGGGCGCGCCATGGTGATCGCGTACGATTTGAAAACCGTGAATGAATACGTCGCGCAAGCCGCGCAGATGGGCAGCGTCTCTGATCCCAAGCGCCCAATCCTGATCGACAAATTCCTCGAAGACGCTACGGAAGTTGACGTCGACGCGCTGGCCGACGGCGAAGACGTTGTCATCGCCGGCATCATGGAGCACATCGAGGAGGCTGGCATCCACTCCGGCGATTCCTCGTGCGTGCTTCCCTCGGTCACGCTGAAGCCGGCCGTGCTCGAACGCATTCGCGACTACACCTCGCGTCTCGCGCGCGCGCTGCACGTGGTGGGACTGATGAACGTGCAATACGCGATTCAGCGCGACACGGTCTACGTTCTCGAAGTGAATCCGCGCGCCTCGCGCACGGTTCCGTACGTCAGCAAAGCCACCGGCGTGCCGCTCGCGAAGGTTGCCGCGCGCCTGATGACCGGCCGCAAGCTGCGCGAGCTGAATCTGCCAGTCGTGCAAACGAACGGCGTAAAGGAACTTGCGGTTCGCGACTTTTACGCCGTGAAATCGCCGGTGTTTCCGTTCAACAAGTTCCGCGGCGTCGACACGATTCTTGGCCCGGAGATGCGCTCGACCGGCGAAGTGATGGGCATTTCGTCCACGTTCGGCGTCGCTTTCGCGAAGGCGCAGCTCGCGGCGGGTCAGCGGCTGCCGCTTGAGGGCACTGTGTTCATCAGCGTGAATGACCGTGACAAACGCCACGCGGCGCCGCTCGTGCGTGAGCTAATGTCCGCCGGACTGAAAATCATCGCCACGCGCGGCACCGCCACCGCCCTTCAGCGAAGCGGGAATCGAAGTCGAAGCCGTGTACAAAGTGAACGAAGGCCGCCCCAACATCGTCGACCTGATCAAAACGCGGAAAGTCGACCTCGTCATCAATACGCCCCTTGGCCGCGAGTCGTTCTACGACGAAAAATCCATCCGCCGCGCTGCCATCCGCTACAACGTTCCGTGCATCACCACGCTCTCCGCCGCAAACGCCGCCGCGCGAGGCATTCGCGCGATGCAAGGCCACGCGGTTGACGTCGCCGCACTGCAGGATTTGCATCGCCGCAAATCCGCCGCGGCCGCCCCAGCCCCCGCCGACCGCTCGTAATCTTGTTTGCCACTCTTTAAGTTGCCGCCAGCCAATGTTCGAGAGCGCTTGTAGCCGTCAGGACGCTCGCATCTCCATAGGTAAAGGCAGTTTAACGGGAACGCCTCTGCTTCTTGAAATCGGACGCTGGGTCACACGTGCAGGTGATGTGGGCGGTGACCTTCACTCGACGCTGCGCTTCAGTTATCTCGGCGTGAGGTTGGTTCTGCTGGTTGGAATCGCCATCCGCGGTCCGCAACTACAGTCGTCCTCAAGTTTGAACGTGTACACTAGTCGATAGTTATTGATCGCCTCGCCACAATTCCGACACTCGAACCGCGAACCCTGGACGCTGTCTAACGCAGCAGGTCTCAGCAGTAGGGGACCGCTGACTACGACCGCCGATTCAATGCTTCCGTCCTTTCGGACGCCGATCATCACGTCGACGTCCCCCGTAATATGTGCGGCTCGTGCTACTGGCGGATAGACCGGGTAAGACACATTGACCGAGTGCCACTCCGGTTTGAGGGCTATCAGAATTAGCAATATTCTGGGCCATGGCCTTGCGAGCGACACCCGACAAAACGGCTGGTTTGAGCAACGAGAGTAAAACGTCATGGTCGTTCAATGAACCGGTCTCATTGAAGTGTATTACCTCTATCCCGAAGTTTCGGTTTTGTGTTGTAGAATCGCGGAATGCTACTTCACGGGATTTTCGCTCCTCTCACGACGCCGTTCGCTCTCGACGGCAGCCTCGCACTCACTCGCCTGCGCGAAAATATCGCGCGCTACAACCGCACGCGCCTCGCCGGCTACGTGATGAACGGCTCCACCAGCGAATCCGTTCTGCTGCTTTGGGAAGAAGTCTATCGAGTTTGGGAGGCCGCAAAGGAAGCCGCCGCGCCCGGCAAGATTCTGATCGCCGGGACCGGCGCCGAATCCACGGCGGAGACGATCACGCACACGAGCCGCGCCGCCGCGCTTGGCTTCGACGCCGCCCTGGTTCGCACACCCAGCTTCTACAAGCCTGCCATCAACGACGACATGCTGGCCGAACATTACGTTCGCGTCGCGGACGCCGCGCGCATCCCGGTGCTGATCTATTCGGTTCCCGTATTCACGCACGTCACCGTCGAAGCGTCGCTGATCGCCCGCGTAGGTGCGCATCCGAACATCGTCGGAATCAAGGACAGTTCCGGCAGCGTGGAGGGGATTGCGAAAATCATCGCCGCCGCGCCCAAGAGTTTTCAGGCGCTCGTTGGGTCGGCAGCAACGCTCTACGATTCGTTGCAACGCGGCGCCGTGGGCGCCGT
The DNA here is from genome assembly GCA_963744235.1 of uncultured Acidobacteriota bacterium. Lineage (GTDB taxonomy): Bacteria > Acidobacteriota > Terriglobia > Acidiferrales > UBA7541 > Palsa-295. Next base: position 506,698 of record CAVUSU010000004.1, read on the forward strand.
GATTGCCGTTTCGAACGCTTTTCCGGAAATGTGCGTCGAAATTTGGGAGGCCCACCGCGCCGGCGATTCCGCCCGCGCGCATGCGCTGCAGGAAAAGCTGATGCTGCCTTCGAAGTTGCTGGGGCCGCAGTACGGCATTGCCGGAATCAAATACGCCATGGACCGCCTCGGCTACTTCGGCGGCCTGCCGCGCCCGCCGCTTCTGCCCGTGAACGAAAAAGGCCAGCGCGAAATCGACGCCATGCTGGCCGCGATAGTTCCCGAATCCGTCGCCCGCCCGTAGCGCCGCCGTCGCGTTAATTCCCACTGCCGCCGAGGACGACGAGGCTCAGCAGCCTGAATCGCCAGACTCGCTCCTATCATCTAACCGGTTTGGTCGTCTAACAGCCGGGGGGAGCAGTGACTCTAGACTCCAAGACAGCGTTGCCAGCGGCACTGCGGTCAGCGTCTCTGTCGTGTTGCTGCCTCTCCGGGCCGCGTGTATCATGATTTCTTCGATGGAGTCGCACTGCCTCCCGTTCCGCGAAATTCCCCACACCACCAAGCTCTTTTCCACGTTTCTTGAAGATTTCGGCCGTGTTTCCCGCTACTACGCGCATCCGCCCACCGATCAGGGCATTCTCGCCGCCGCTCGTGAGGTCAAGCTCGATCCGGGGACGCGCCGCGATGTAGTGGCAGCGCTTCGCGAGCAGAACCGCCTCCTGGGCGCCGGTGAAGAAGCCGAACGCAATCTCGATCGCCTGGCCGCGGGAGCCGTCGCAATCGTAACCGGCCAGCAAGTGGGCCTGTTTTCCGGCCCGATCTACAGCTTCTTCAAAGCGCTATGCGCCATTCGCTTTGCGGAAGAAATCACCAGGCGAGGAATGGATGCCGTCCCGGTTTTCTGGCTGGCCACCGAGGACCACGATCTTGCCGAAGTGAATCACACGTTTTGGAACACGCGCGCGGGCCTCGCACGGTACGAACTGCCTCCGAGCGAGGAAACGCTGAATCGCCGTGTAGGCGAGATAGCGTTCGGCGACACCATCGAGCCTATTCTCAACCAAGCCACAGAGACTCTCGAAGGTTCCTACGCCGCCGAAGTGGCGCGCGCCCTCCGCGAATCGTACGCGGCCACCGAAACGTACGGTTCAGCCTACGGCAAACTGATGGCTCGCTTGCTGGCGGGGCGGGGAATCATCTTCATTGACCCCCTGGACGCGCGTTTGCACCGCGTCGCGGCGCCTGTGTATCGGCGCGCTTTGGATGAAGCCGATTCGCTGCGCGACGCGCTCGACGCCCGCTCCAAGGAACTCGAACGCAGCGGTTTTCACGCGCAGGTGAAAGTGGCCCCGGGTTCGACGCTCCTCTTCTACAACGTTAACGGCCAGCGGCAACCGCTCCGCAGTCGCGGCGGAAAATTCTTCGCGGGCGATGCGGAGTTCACTCTCCACCAGCTTCACGCTGCGATCGAATCCGATCCCCTTGCGTTCAGTTCCAGCGTGCTGCTGCGTCCGATCGTGCAGGACACGCTGCTTCCCACGGCCGCGTATATCGGCGGCCCGTCGGAAGTTGCATACATGGCGCAGGTGCAAGTGGTCTACGAACGGATTCTCGGTCGCATGCCCGCGATTCTGCCCCGGTCAAGCTTCACGCTCGTCGAGCCGCCCATTGCGCGTCTTCTCTCCAAGTACGGACTCGATTTTTACGACATTTTGCGCGGTCCTCAGCATGTCCGCGGAAAAATGGAGCAGAAGGCGCTCCCAGACGCTCTTGCTAGCCGGTTTGACTCCGACGAGAAGCAATTGCGCGCGATCTTGAAATCGTATGCGGATCCGATCGAGAAGCTCGACAAGAGCTTGCTTGGCACCCTGGATGCGGTGGAAGAGAAAATACTCTACGTGTTTCTGAAGCTGAAGGAGAAGGTCGGTCGCGCGGAAAATTTCCGCACGGGCGTTCTCGACGAGCACCAGCGCATTCTTTTCGATTCGCTGTATCCGAACCGCGAGCTGCAGGAGCGCAGCCTGTCCGGCCTTCCGTTCATCGCCGCGTACGGCCTCGAACTCTTCGATAAGCTGGCTGTCCTATCGGCGATTCCGTCGGCCGGCGAAGCGGGCTGGTGTACCCACCAGCACCAAATCCTCTTCCTCTGATCGGTTCTTTCGGTTGGTTTCTCAGTGTCCTCCGGCAGTTCTCTGTGCCCTCTGTGTTTCGCTTTTCGGTACCCTTCAGCAGTTCTCAGCGCCCTCAGCGTCTCTGCGGTGGGTGTCGCCTTGTTTTGTGTTTGGGGTACCGGTGGGCGGGTAACAACCTCGGAACGCGAACCTACGCAAGCATGCTAGAATAATTTCTTTTCAACGCAATTATTCTCAGCCTACGGAGGCCACGCCATGAAAATCACACCCGGAAAGCAGAAGGGCCTGGAAGCCGTCTCCGATTCGCGCGGCGTGATCGCCGCGGCGGCGATGGACCAACGGGGCTCGCTCAAGAGCGCCATCGCGAAAGACAAAGGCATCGACAAGAAGGACGTCACCACGAAGATGCTCGAGGAATTCAAGACTGCCGTCGTGAAGGTCCTCACGCCGTACGCGAGCGCGATTCTGCTTGACCCCGAATACGGCCTTCCTGCTGCGAATGCGCGAGCCAAGAACGCCGGTCTGCTCCTCGCCTACGAGAACAGCGGTTACGACAACACGCGCCCCGGCCGCTTGCCCGATCTCCTCGACATTTGGTCCGTCCGTCGCCTGGTTGCCGCGGGAGCTGATTGCATCAAGATTCTGCTTTACTACACGCCCTTCGATTCGCGGGAGATCAACGAAATCAAGCATGCCTGGGTGGAGCGCATCGGCGGAGAATGCACGGCAGCCGATGTTCCGTTTTTCCTCGAATTCGTCGGCTACGAGGAAAACGGCGACGAGAAGGGAATTGCGTACGCTCGCAAGAAGCCCGATATCGTCGCGCAAAGCATGCAGGAATTTTCGAAGCCACAGTACGGCGTGGACGTCCTCAAAGTGGAAGTTCCCGTGAACATGGCGTTCGTCGCCGGAACGAAAAGCTTCAAAGGCGAATCGGCCTATACGCGCGACGAAGCGAAAGAACATTTCCGCCGCGCCGCTGCCGCCGCGAAAAAGCCGTTCATCTATCTTTCGGCGGGCGTGAACAACGACGTGTTCCTCGAGACGCTCGAGCTGGCTGCCGAGTCGGCCGTCAATTTCTCCGGCGTCCTGTGCGGACGCGCCACTTGGAAGGAAGGCATCCCCGTCTACGCCAAGCAGGGCGTAAAGGCTCTCGAAGACTGGCTCAGCGATACCGGCGTGAAGAACATCAAGAATGTGAACGACCGCCTGAAGGCCGCCAAACCCTGGTTCGCCTTCTACGGCGCAAAGTCGCCCGCCGCCCTCGTCGCCGACTAATGTAGCGCCGGCTCTTAGATTTTCTCGGTGGCCTCTGCGCCTGCCCGCCGTCTTGCTGGGCGGGCCTCTGCGGTGAGGTTTTGGCAAACCACACAATCAAACTCCGCACCTCGCGCCGCACGGAACTGAAGAACGTCACCAGCGAAGTGGAAAAATTAGTGCGCGATTCCGACTGCAAGAGCGGCGTGTGCCATCTCTACGTCCCGCACACGACGGCCGGGGTGCTCATCAACGAAGGCTACGATCCCGACGTTGCCCGCGACATGGAAGGCGCCTTCGACCGCCTGGTGCCCGAAAGCCCGCATTTCAAGCACGCGGAAGGCAATTCCGATTCCCACATCAAGACCGTGCTCGTCGGCTCCTCCCAGACCGTGTGGATCGAAAATGGCCACCTCGCCCTCGGCCGCTGGCAACAGATCTTCTTCGCCGAATTCGACGGCCCCCGCTCCCGCGAGCTTCACATCAAAATCGTCCCCGACCAATAGCGACGCGCCCACATCTGAAATCGTCGGGCGAGATGAGGAGACGATTCCCTCTGTGTCCTCAACGCTGTGCTCCGTGCCCTCTGTGGTAAAGCCTTTGACGCACCTTTGTTGCTTCAATGCCCGCTGCTTCTGTACACTCTTGCGGCCCTAAATCGGAGACTGCATGTCCCTTCTCGTGGTTGGTTCTGTCGCTTTCGACGCAATCGAAACACCGTTCGGCAAGGTGGATCGCACCCTCGGAGGCGCGGCCAGCTACTTCGCGCTGGCGGCCAGCCACTTCGCGCCGGTGCGCGTTGTGGCCATCGTCGGCGAGGATTTCACCGACAAAGAACGCGCCACCTTCCGCGGCCGGAAGATTGACCTTGCGGGTCTCGAGCAGGTTCCCGGCAAATCCTTCTTTTGGGCTGGCCGGTACAGTAAGAACATGAACGAGCGCACCACGCTCGCCACCGAGCTGAACGTCTTCGCGAATTTCCGCCCCACGCTGCCCGATTCCTACTGCGACTCCTCGTTCATTTTTCTCGGCAATATCGATCCGACCCTCCAGCGCTCGGTCCTCACACAAGTGCGCTGCAAACCGCAGGTCGTCGGCCTCGACACAATGAACTACTGGATCGAGCGCACGCCGGCGGAGTTGCGCGACACGCTGAAGCACACGCACATCCTGATGATCAATGACGACGAGGTGCGCCAGCTCACCGGCGACCACAACCTCTTCCGCGCCGCCAAGCAAGTGTTCAAGATGGGCCCGCGCACGCTCGTCATCAAGCGCGGCGAACACGGCGCGCTGATAATTCACAACAAATTCATGTTCTCGGTGCCCGCATTCCCGCTCGAGGAGGTTCACGACCCCACGGGCGCGGGCGACAGCTTTGCGGGTGGCTTCATGGGCTATCTCGCCAGCGCCGGCCGCATCAACGAGCAAACTCTGCGCAGAGCCATGGTCTACGGCTCCGTCCTCGGGAGCTTCACCGTCGAGCGTTTCGGCGTCGAGCGCCTTGCCCGCCTGAAGCGCAGCGAAATCACGGCGCGCGCCCGCCTCTTCGCGAAGCTCACCTCGTTCAAGCTGTAGCGGAACCCGCGAAAACGCGGAATCGGAGGAAGGGCGCGCTTCCTAGTCGCAGTCAGAAAGACGCGCCGAATCGCTCAAAACCACGTGCTCGCCTTATATCGCCGGTACTCGTCTCCGAACGCCTCCTCGAGCACGCGTTCTTCCTTCTTGATACGCGCAATCTGAAACGTGTAAAGCACCAGGAACACCCCGAGCAAAATCCAATTCCCCAAAGCGATGATCAGTCCCACGTAACCAATTCCCCCGAACAAATAGACGGGATTCCGTATCTTCGAATAGAGCCCGTTTGTGACCAGTTTCTTCGCCTCCGCCTTCACCGCAAACGAGGAACCAAGTTGAATCCGCGCCAGCGCCCACAACGCAATTCCCACAGCCGCAATCGCCATCCCGATGAAGAACCGGGCGCCATAGTCGTGCCGCCAAACCACGTAAGCGGTGAAGACCGTGAAGCCGACGGCATCGACGTAGCGAAGAATGTTGCTCATGATCTCGCGAGTCCTTGGTTTTGTAGCGCCGCACTTTAGCGCGGCAGGGGACCCCCCAAAATTTACATGAACTAGCCCTCGCCAAGGCGTTAGAATCTTTCCGGGTCCAAAGCCCCCCAGCAGACCGCCGCCAAAGGAGACCGCTATGTACGTCATCGCGGGTGCCACCGGAAACACCGGCAGTGTCGTTGCCAAGACGCTTCTTGCGAAAGGCCAGTCCGTCCGCGCCATCGGACGCAACGCCGACCACCTTAAAGCTCTCGCCTCGCGCGGCGCAGAGCCTTTTGTGTGTGACCTCACCGACCAGGACGCTTTGACGAAAGCCTTCACGGGCGCCCGCGCCGTCTACGCCATGATTCCTCCAGCTGTGACGTCCGAGCATTATCGCGCCCATCAGGATCAAACCACCGATTCGATTGCGGGTGCGATCGAGAAAGCGGGCGTCAAGCACGCCGTCTGCCTGAGCAGCTTCGGGGCGGACAAGCCTGACAGGACCGGCCCCGTCGCGGGGCTTCACTACTTCGAGGAGCGCCTCAACAAGATTCCGAGCCTCAATGCTCTTTATCTCCGCGCGGGATACTTCATGGAAAACACGCTCGCGCAGATCGGCATCATCAAGCAGATGGACGTGGCCGCCGGGCCGTTGCGCGCCGACCTGAAACTTCCGATGATCGCCACGCGCGACATCGGCGCGGCCGCCGCCGAAGATCTGCTGAAGCTCGATTTTCATGGCCACAAAACGCGAGAACTTCTTGGTCAGCGCGACCTAACGATGATGGAAGCGGCCGCGATGATCGGAGACCAAATCGCGAAGCCCGACTTGCAGTACGTCCAGGCGCCCAATGACCAGATACGAGCCGCCATGATCGGTATGGGAATGTCCGCGAACTTCGTGGACCTGATTCTGGAAATGGCCGGCGCGCTGAACTCAGGCCACATGCGTGCGGTCGAGCCTCGTGGCCCGCGAAACACCACGCCCACATCGTACGAAACCTTCGTCAAGGACGAATTCGTTCCTCGCTATTACGGCAAATCCGCTGCAGCGTGAAAGGGAAGAACCCCTCACAACGGTCGACGACAAAAATCCGGTCCTTCCGCCTCGTTCTCGCGAACTTTTCCCGGTCCTCGTAGTAGAATCCGCGAGCGCGGGTAGGGAGGCGCCATGCCGCACGACCTGAACACTTACATCGTTGGCCGCCTGCTGCTTGCATTTGTGCTGGGCGGGGCCGTCGGTCTGGAGCGCGAGTTGCGCCACAAACCCGCCGGCCTTCGCACGAATATGCTGATTTGCTTCGGGTCGGCGCTCTTCACAATCATTTCCTACGAAATGGCGGGCACCGTAGGCGGCGACCACACGCGCATCGCAGCACAGATTATTCCGGGCATCGGCTTCATCGGCGCGGGCGTCGTGATCCGCGACCGCGGCTCGGTGATGGGAATCACGAGCGCCGCTACTATTTTCGTCATGGCGAGCATCGGCATGGCCGTCGGCGCGAACATGATTTTCACTTCAATTTTCGCCACGCTGCTCCTGCTCGTCGCGCTCACCTTCCTCGGCGTCCTCGAGGATCGACTCGGCTGGCATCTGCGCCACGTCAGTTTTCGCGCGGTTTTGTCGCCGGGCGGCACCGTCGACAGCGTCCATCAGTTGGTGCAAGACGCGGGCGTCGATCCCCGGCACTGGCAGGCGCATAAGACGGATGCTGGCATGGTGGTCGATTTCGACGCCGAAGTCACCACGCCGCAAGAGCGCGAGCTCCTGGCCAAACTTGCCGGCGCGCACACCCACTGCGAGGTCCGCACGGTCAGAGACTAGGTTCTCTCGGACCGTCGTATTAATTCCATATCGTGAATTCGGGGCTCATTGATTCCAGCCCCTTCGGCAACCATTTCCCGCACCCTCGAATCCCAGTTGACGCGCTGCGCGCCGGGATGCTATCAATTTCTTTCCGTTTTGCAGGGGTGCTGGTAAGGACTGCTCCCTCGTTCCGCTTTCCCGGCTGCTGGGGTGGCGAGCGGCTTCGGGATCCAAATGCTGGCTACAGGAGGAAGGGATTGATGCGTTTGCGGTGGGCCGCGCCCACAGCTTTGTGCGCCGCGCTTCTGGCATTCTCAGGTTGCGGCGGCAGCACTGCGCTGAACCCCACGCCGACGATCTCGGCGCTCTATCCCGACACTCTTCCGGCCGCAGGCGCGAATTGCGGCAGCCTTCCCACCTTCGTCATAAACGTGCAGGGGAACAACTTTATCGCCACGTCCGTGGCCTATTGGAACGGCTCGAGTCGCACCAGCGTCTTCAATCAATCTACGGCGCAGCTCGCCGTCACGCTAAAGGCTTGCGATATTTCCGCGCCCGGCGTGGGCTACGTCACGGTCTCGAACCCGCCTCCCGGTGGCGGCCTCACCGTCAACGCAGCCAGTTTCCAGGTCACGCAGCCGCCGAATCCCACGCCTCAGATTAGCTCTCTTTCACCGGCCAGCACTCCCGCGGGCACGCTTCCCACCGGCGGAATCTTGACCATCAACGGTCCCCCTGCCGCGGCGGGCTCGATTTCACCCGCGTTTGTCGCAGCTTCAGTCGCGGCATTCAACGGCAGCACTCGGGCCACCACCTTCGTCAGCGCCACGGAACTGCAGGTGCAAATGCTCATGTCTGACGTCATGACGGCGGGAACGATCAATGTCACCGTATCCACTCCCGTTCCCGGCGGCGGCGTGGCAAGCGCGCAGTTCACCGTCACCGACCCGCCGAATGCGGCCAATTTCCCGCAGGTCATTTCCGTGAACGCCACGGGTGGTGCCGCGAACGGCGCAAGCTCCTCGCCCGCAATGAGCGCCGACGGCCGCTACGTCGCGTTCTACTCCGAAGCGAAGAATCTGGTTGCATCAGGAGCCTCCGGCAACATTTTCGTGCGCGACACCTGCCTCGGCGCCACAACCTGCACTCCGCACACCACCGCCGTCGACCTCGCCCCCGACGGCTCCGCCCCCAACGCAGTGGGAGACTGGAGGGTTTCGATTAGCGCCGATGGCCGCTACGTCGCTTTCAGTTCGAGCGCGAAGAATTTGCTGGACCCGACTGCCGAACCGCCGAACTCCGATGACCTCAAGTCAAACGTCTTCGTGCGCGATATCTGTCTCGGGCCGACTGTCGCTCCCGGGTGCTCGCCTCACACAACTCAGGTTTCGCTCGGCCTGGGTAGTGAACCTCCAAATGATGCCAGTACTGGCCCCTCACTGAGTTCGGACGGGCGCTTCGTCGCGTTTCAGTCCTACGCGACGAATCTAGCGGTTGGTCTCGCCGATAGGCAGGGCCGCGTGTTTGTCACCGATTTGTGTACAGGTCTTGCTGCAAATGATTGCCAGCGCGAGACGTACTTGGTTTCGCCTGAAGACGTAACCACCTCGGACTTTGTGCAGCAAGATGTTTCTATCTCGGCGAGCGGAAGATATGTCGTCTTCACGGCACTACCCCATGGCAATCGGATGCAGGCTCAAATCGATCTGCGCGACACGTGCTTGGGTAAGAACGCACCTCAAGGGTGCTTGCCTTCGACTACGACTGTGTCCGTGGACGAGAAAGGCAGTGATGGGGAAGCATCCAGTTTCATGCCTTCGGTCAGTGCTGACGGCCGTTTCGTTGTCTTTGACACTGTGGCGTCGAACCTCGCGCCGAACGTTATGGACGAAAATGGCAGGTCGGATCGACAGGTCGTCGTTCGGGACACTTGCCTTGGGTCGGCGACGCCGAAAACCTGCGTGCCTTCGACCTCCGCAATTCCCCTCGATCCGGCTTTTTCCGACAGGACCTACCAAAGCTTTGTTCCCTCAATCTCGCCTTCAGGCCGCTTTATCAGCTTCGGCGCCACGCTGAGCGTTCCCGCCGATCCGAGTCAGCACCTGCTGGTGCGCGATACCTGTTTCGGAGCTCAAGCCTCCGGCTGCGTCCCATACACCGCGGTCGCTTCTGTCAGCCATCGGGGAGAACTAGGGAACGTCACGACCCTTCCTCAAATGGCAATAAGCGCGGACGGCCGCATCATCGCTTTCGCTTCCGATGCCACGAATCTAGCGGCTCCCACAAGCGGCCTCGGCGACGTTTTCCTCATGCTAATGCCCTCGCCCAAGCCCTGATTGCCACCGACGTTTACTCTCAACTCTCAACTCTCGACTGTAAACTTGTGTTCGCCGCAAAGAGTTCTTATTCTCAACTTGGCCGATGCCCGCCCCTCTAAAGCCTCCCGCCTTGCGTCCCGGTGACGCCGTTCGCATTCTTTCCCTGGCGAGTCCCGTCGAGGAATCGCGCGTCGATGCGGGCTGCAAAGAACTGTCGCGCCTGGGATACGTCCCAAAGCTCGACCGGGCGCAGGTGCTGGCCCGCGAAGGTTTTTTCGCCGGCAGCGCAGCCAATCGACGCAACGCGCTCACGGAAGCATTGGCCGAAGCGGAAACACGTGCAATCTTCTGCGCGCGCGGCGGCTACGGCTCTAACTATTTGCTCGACCAATTAGACACAACACTCGGCTCGCCCAAGATTGTGCTGGGCTACAGCGACATCACCTCGCTTCAGATTTTCCTGTGGCAGAAATTCGGCTGGGTCAGTTTTTATGGCCCAATGGTCGCATCTGGCTTCGACCACGGCGCAAACTCGCCGAAAGGCTACGATCGCGACTCGTTGCTGCGCGCGCTCGCGGAGACCAAGACAGGTTGGTCGCTCGACTTGCAAGCCGAACCAATGGTGCCTGGCAACGTCGAGGGAATTCTCGTGGGCGGCTGCCTCACGCTCGTCCAAACCACTCTCGGCACTTCCTGGGAACTCGACACGCGGAACACGATTCTGGTTCTCGAAGATTGCGACATAAAACCGTACCAACTCGACCGTGCCCTGATGCATTTGAAGCAAGCCGGCAAACTCAGCGACGTGCGCGGCATCATACTCGGTGATTTTCCGGGCTGTGATGCGCCCGCAGGCAGCGAAACAGTAAAGGACGTCGCGCGCCGCATTCTCGAGCCGCTGCGAATTCCGATCGCGTTTGGCGCGCCAGTTGGCCACACGAACCGACCGATGCTGACCCTGCCGCTCGGCATCCGCGCGCGCCTGAGTGACACGCGTCTCGAAATTCCCGAGCCGGCGGTTTCGTAGCGCCGGCATCCTGCCGGCGTTTTTGAATTTCGGCGCGAGCGAGGATCGATTTTCGGAACGAACAAATGGCACCGAACTTGACCGACATCAATCACTCATCCGCCGCCCACATCCATCTCCTCGGCATCGCCGGCGCTGCCATGGCCCCCGTGGCGGGCATGCTGAAGGAGCGCGGCTTCCACGTCACCGGTTCCGACACGGGCGTCTACCCGCCCGCCTCGACGCTCCTCGATTCGCTCGGCATCCCCTGGAACGAAGGCTACCGCGAAGACAACCTAAAACCCGCTCCCGACCTCGCCGTCATCGGTAACGCGATCTCGCGCGGCAATCCCGAACTCGAATGCATCCTGGACCAAAAAATCCCCTACTGCTCGATGCCGCAAATTCTCGAGCGATATTTCATTCCCGGCCACACGTCGATCGTCGTCGCCGGCACGCACGGCAAGACGACCACTACCGCGATGCTCGCCTGGATATTCCAGGTCGCCGGGCGTCGGCCTGATTTCCTGGTCGGCGGGGTGATTCCAAACTTCAACGATCGCAGCTACGGCCTCGGCGGTGGCGAAGAATTCATCGTCGAAGGCGACGAGTACGACACCGCGTTCTTCGACAAAGCGCCCAAGTTCCTCCATTACCATCCCGACGAACTCATTCTGACGTCCCTCGAATTCGATCACGCCGATATTTACCCGGACCTCGAATCCATCGCGCTGCAATTCCGCCGCCTGATAAATCTCGTGCCGCGTCGCGGACGCATTCTCATCTGGGGCGAATCGCCCGACCTCAAGGAAGTGGCGTCAAAAGCATTTTGCCCCGTAGAAAGCTTCGGCCTCACCGCGGAGTGCGATTGGTGCGCCGGCGACATTCTCTGGCACGATTCGGCCACCGAATTTCGCGTCGCCTATCGCGGCAGCGAAGTGACGCGCATCCGCATGCCGCTGGTGGGAAAGCACAATGTGCTCGACGCGCTCGCGGCTGTGGCGCTCGCTTACGGTCGCGGCGTTGAATGCGAAGCCATCGAACGCGCGCTGGCCACGTTTCAAAGCGTTCGCCGCCGCATGGAAATTAAGGGCGAAGCGAACGGAGTTCTCGTCGTCGAAGACTTTGCGCACCATCCCACCGCGATTCGCTTGACGCTCGACGCCGCGCGCACGCGTTGGCCCGGCCGTCGAATCTGGGCCGCCATCGAGCCGCGCTCGAACACCATGCGCCGGAAATTCTTTCAGGATGTCCTGCCGGACGCGCTCTCAGCCGCCGATGGTGTCGTGATTGGTCCGGTGAATCGCCCGCAATTGCTTTCTGACGACGATCGCTTCTCACCTCAGGCGGTAGTCGAAGCGCTCCGCAAACGCGGCCGCACCGCCCAGTCTTTCGATTCATTCGCCGAAATTCCCGACTATCTCGCCACGCACGTACGTCCGGGCGACCTCGTGCTGGTCATGTCCAACGGCAGCTTCGACGGTCTCTGCCCAAAGCTGCTCGAAAAACTGAAATCCCCGGGAGTCCGCGGGAGCCCCCTGCTTTAGCAGGGGGAAGGAGCGCTTTAGCGCTCCTGAAAGAGTTGCCGCCTGATGATGCGCTTTAGCGCTGGGCATTGCTTTTAGGTTCGGAGCTTCAATCCGCGCTGGAGTTTAGAGGAGTTCGACATAACTGTCTCAGAATTAAAGCCGCTCTTTCTAGCCGATGAGGGAAGCATTTCGATGCCGATCGCACAGACTCTTCAGCCACACCGTTTAGCCCCTGAAGCCATTCGCTTCGGCCCGTTCCTGCTCGTTGCAATTTTTCTTTTCGCCGCTCGACCGGCCTCGGCCAAAATTTCCTACACAATTTCCTTTGCGTCTCCTGACCAGCATCGCTTCCACGTAGCCATGGCCGTTGCCCCCAGCGCCAGCCAATCAGACGTCACTGTCGCGCTCCCTGCATGGAACGCGCTCTACCAGGTTCGCGACTTCGCTTACCGCATCGTGAATCTTCGCGCCAACGAACCAGCGAAGGAGCCTGTTCAATTCAAATTGTCCGCCGTCGACAAAAACACCTGGCGCGTTTCAATCCCAACCAGCGCCCAGCCAGCCGCGCCGCCGAACGCCGTGATCAACTACGCGATCCAATGGGACGACCCCGGCCCATTCAGTTCCCAGCTGAATGACCATCACGCCTTCATGAACCTCGCGGAAATTTTGATGTACGTGCCGGACCGCCGTTCCGAAGATGTCGAAGTGCAATTCCAGAATGTGCCCGCTGGTTGGAAGCTCATCACTCAGTTGCCGCCCGGCCCGGATTCGAACTCGTTCGTCGCTCCCAGCTACGACGCGTTGGTTGACGCGCCCGTGGAAGCCGGAAACTTCGACGAATTCGAATACGACAACGCCGGCGTGCATTTTCGCGTTGCGGTTGACTCGAAAGATTGGAACCAGGGTCGTCTCGAGGGCGCTCTTCGCCGTATCACCAGCTACGAACTTCAGCTTATGGGCGGCGCGCCGTTCAAGGAATACACGTTTTTCTTCCACATCGGTCCGTTCGCTCAAGCGGGAGGCGGCGGCATGGAGCACGCGAACTCCACCGCGATCTCGGCTCATTCTACGGACGCAGCCGTCGACGTCGCCGCTCACGAGTTTTTTCACGCCTGGAACGTCAAACGCATCCGTCCGCAAACGCTCGAACCTGTGGATTACACGAAGGAGCAGTACACGCGCGCGCTGTGGTTCGCCGAAGGCGTGACGAGCGCGTACAGCGCCTATACTCTGGAACGCGCCGGGATATGGTCGAAAGACGAGTTCTTCAGCGATCTGGCGCTGCAAATCACGGAGCTTGAATCCCGTCCCGCGCACAAGTGGCAGAGCGTGGAAGAATCGAGCCTCGATGCCTGGCTCGAGAAGTACGACGTCTATAACCTTCCCGACCGCAGCATTTCGTATTACAACAAGGGCCAGATTGTCGGCGTCATGCTCGACCTTGCGATTCGCGACTCGACCGACAATCGCAAATCGCTCGACGATGTGATGCGCCGCATGAACGACGAATACGCGAAGCAGGGTAAGTTCTACAACGATAGCGAAGGCATTCGCGCCGTCGTCGAAGAGGTCTCCGGCAAGAGCTTCGAAGACTTTTTTCGCCGCTACGTCGCTGGAGTGGCCGAAATTCCGTACGGCGCGTTCCTGTCTGCTGCGGGCCTTGAACTCAAGGGCGACGCCGCGAAAGCCGCCGATCTCGGATTCACCCCGGGCCGCGCTACCAGCGCTCCCGGCGGAGGAGTTCCCGTAGTGAAAGTTGAGCAGGGAAGCGCGGCCGATTCCGCCGGCCTCCGTGCCGGAGACGTGATCCTGCAGCTCAATGGGCAGGAACCTCCGCGAGGCCGCCGTGGATTTCTCCGCAACCTGCATCCCGCCGACGCTGTGAGTCTTCACATAAGCCGTGGCGGCCAGGAAATGACCATTTCCTATGTGCTCGACTCTCGCGACCAGGCTAATTACGAAATCGCCGAAATGCCGCATCCCAGCGACAAACAGCGCCGCATCCGCGACGGCCTCCTCCACGGCACCACAAATTGATGCTAACGAAAAAGTTTGGAAGCGCCGAAGCGTGGCTCACGATGGACCTGCCGCCAACTTGTCATCCCGAATCCACGCGGTTTGTGCGGGGTGAGGGATCTGCTTTTGCCTTGGGTGGCTCAAGCCGCTCATGCCAGCTTTGTGTCAGCCTCGGAATCGGGTTCAGCCTTGTGCGCCTTTTTCTTCATCTGTGTTCATCTGTGTTCATCTGTGGTTCCAAGGTTTCACGGCCCTTGTCGCTCAACGTGCCCCTCCGATGATTCGCGCCCTTCTCCTCCTCGTCTACGTCGGCCTGGCCCTCGTTCTCGTTCTCCCCTGGCTGATTCTCTGGAGCCTCATCACCGGCAAACCCGACGCGATGTACAACTTTGCGATGAAGGCCGTGCGGCTCGGGACGAGGCTCGCGGGCGTTCGTGTTCACGTGCAAGGACTCGAAAACGTCCCGCCGGGCGTCTGCGTTTTCGCGGCGAACCACATCTCCACAATCGACCCACTCGCGTTCATCCCCGCAATCCCGCGTCGCGTCGCCATCCTCGTCAAAAAAGAATTGTTTCGCATTCCATTCCTCGGCACCGCGATGCGTCTCGCAAATTTCGTCGCCGTTGATCGCGCCGACAGGGAAGCCGCCGCCGGGAGCGTGGATCTCGCCGTCGAGCGCCTGAAGCAGGGCCAGTCGTTCGCCGTCTACCCGGAGGGCACTCGCAGCCCTGACGGTCGCTTGCGCCCCTTCAAAAAGGGAACATTCCTGATGGCGATTCAGGCCGGCGTGCCGGTCGTGCCCGTGTCAATCGCAGGCGCGCAGAAGGTGATGCCGAAAGGCGCGCGCGCAATCCGCAGCGGCGACGTCGCCGTCCGCTTCGGCCCGCCAGTCAACGCCGCCGAATACACCCTCGACCGCCGCGGCGACCTCCTCGCCCGCGTCCAGGATGCCGTCGCCGCCGGCCTCCCCGCCGACCAGCAACCGCCCCGGTCTCCTTAGATCGAACTCGGTGGCAGATTTTCCGGCCTGCCTTGGTGATTTGCTTCCCACACCGCGAATTCCCTCGTTTTGGGTCCCATGTATTTCCAGGCCTGCCGGAGATTCTCCCGTCTGTAAACCAAGTTCTCGAGTATCGCGATACGCATCAGGTCGCTGACGTTTGAGTCCGGGGAATTGGCCATATCCTCAAAGAAAAGGAACAGACGAGTTAGCAAGGTTTCGTCCTGGCCACTTTCAAGAAGTTCGAACATTAGTTCTTGGACGACATCTTCAAAAACGGGGTACGCTTCAGGTGTCTCTTCTGGGGTTCCCTTTTCTAGATCGTAGTAAGAACCGAAGGTATTCCAAATCCGTTCCAACAGCTCCGGAAACGAAGAGAGAAGTGCTCCCCGTACGCGGTCGAAAGTCAGCTCTGTTTCGCTCACTATTAGGCCTCGGCCTCGGATTTTCCTTCCCTTAGGCGTTCGACTTCGGCGCGCAGCTCCCGCAACTCGCGTTGCAGCTCCGGCAGGCGATTGAACACCGCCACCGATTTGCGCCACGCCAGATTGTCCATCGCGGGATAACCCGAATAGATCGCGCCAGCGGGCACATCCGTGGGGACGCCGCTTTGCGCCGTCAGAATCGCGCCGTCGCCAATCGTCAGATGTCCCGCAGCGCCCACTTGCCCCGCCAACATGCATTTGTTCCCAACGCGCGTGGTCCCAGCCAGCCCCACTTGCCCGCACAGCAGCGTGTCTTCGCCCACTTTGCACGCGTGCCCCACCTGCACCAGGTTATCGATTTTCGTGCCGCGTCCGATATGCGTTTCGCCGACGGTGGCGCGGTCGATCGCCGCGTGCGCCTGAATCTCGACGTCATCCTCGATAATCGTGATTCCGGCCTGGCGCATCTTGTACCAGCGCCCATTCGCCTCGCGCGCGAAACCGAAGCCGTCGCTGCCCACCACCACTCCGTTCTGCAGCAGCACGCGATTGCCGATGCGGCAGCCCTCCCGCACGCACGCATGGGAATGCGCGAAGAAATCGTCGCCGAGACGCGCGCCGCGATAAATCGTCACAAAGCTGTGCAGCACCGCGTTGCGGCCAATCTCCACATCTTCATCGACGAAGCAGTACGGCCCCACGTGCGCGCCCGCGCCGATCTTCGCCGTGTTCGCCACCACCGCCGTCGGATGAACGGCAGCCGCATATCGCGCCGCGGGATGAAACAGCTCGATGGCGCGCGCGAAATCGAGATACGGATTCGCCGACCGCAGCGCCGCCATCGTGACGGGCGGCTCGTCGCGCGAAACGAGAATCGCGGACGCGCGCGTGGTGGCGAGCGCGGGCCGATACTTGCGGTTGACGAGAAACGTTAGCTCGCCCGCTTGCGCCTCCTCGATTCCCGCCACGCCCGTAATCTCCAGCGCCGGGTCGCCCTGCACTTCGCAGCCTAGCTTCCTCGCGATCTCTCCCAGCTTCATGGTCGCTCTCCTCGCTTCACTCACTGCCGAGCCACTGTACAAGAGAAGAGGGAAAACGGAAAACGGAAGACGGAAACGGAAAAAAGAAGACGGCCCACGGCCCTGGAGTCTGCGAACGGGACTGTATTCCGGTAGCCCTGGGAGTTTGCTCTCCTTTCTTCCGCTCAGAGCCGCGGAGCGGCGATTGTACTTAGCCCGGCATGGAGCGAAGCGGAATGCCGGGAACCAAATAACAACAGGGAACGAGTCCCGGAGGGACGATTGAGTGCGTGACAATCAGCCCCGGATTCAGGTTCACGTTTGTCGCGGATTCGGGATCTGTGGTTCCAAGGTTTCACGGCCCTTGTCGCTCAACTCTATTTCTCACACGGACTTTTTCACCACCCGAAAGAAGCGCCACAAAGAAAATGCGCTTTAGCCCCAGGCCTTTTTGGGGAACGCAAGAGCTTGCTCCCCCTTTCTCTTCGTCGAAGGCCCCGCCGCATTGTATTTTGGCGGGCTTGCTTCGACGCTTAGACGGGCTGGAACAGAGCGGGATACGGCAAGAGTGGCCAGGAGTCGAGAAAAACTCACTCGCCGAACAGTTTCGATTGCGCCGGGAGTTCCGCGCGCGTCCGCGCGTCGGATGGCTGGCGGGGGGCGCGTCGCGCGATACCGACCACGCCCAGCACTTTCATCTCGGTGAGCGCAGAACTTGGCACGAACATGCGCAACGTGTTGCCGTGCAAATCGGGCGGCGTGAGCTGCACGCCCGAATTGAGCATGTCGAGCAGATCATTCGAAACGATGCCTTCCATCACGTCGTCGTCGCGAAAGCGCAGCCGCACCCAAAGGCCGTCGAGCTTCGGCCGGCTGAGAAACGTTTTGCGCTCGAGTTCGAAATCCGCATCGAACTCGCGAACGAAATAGACGGACTTCACGTCGTCCGCCCGAATCGACCGATGCTCGCCATCCGGCGTCAGCAGGTCGATGGTTTCTTCGTGCCCCAGCGTGTTCGGATTGACGTAGCCCTTGATCGGCGTCTGGTCGAGCAGCAGCACCACCACTTTTTTCTGCGACGAGGCTGGGGTTCGGCTTTTCACGGGGTATGACACCAAGGATGTTACCCCGCCGTCCGGCGCACGTGAACCAATTCGTTCTGCTGTAGCGACGATGCGTCACGTCTGGATCGGGAGCGAAAGCTGGATGCGGTTCTGCGGTAGGATGGGGCCTATGATTCCGGATCATTCTTCGTTGGTGATTTTCATCACGGCGGCGGTGGTGCTGCTTGCGATTCCTGGTCCCGCGGTGCTTTACGTTGTCGGGCAGAGCATTGGCCTGGGACGCGGCGCGGGTGTGGTTTCGGCGCTGGGAATTGCCGTTGGCACGTGCGTTCACGTTGTGGCGGCGACCGTGGGACTTTCGGCGCTGCTGATGTCGTCGGCGATCGCATTCGGAGTGGTGAAGTACGCAGGCGCGGCATACGTCGGAGCAGGGCGCCGTTCACAGTTGCTTCCAGTACTCCCATTACCTTATAGTACTGGACCTTGACATTTCGATAACTATATGGTAACCTGCAGCCGGATACTGAGACATGACCGACAAACCCCACGACGCGCGCAACTCGCCGCACACACCCTGTAGCCCCGCTTGTTTGTCGTGGCGACCCTCGTTCGCCGCCCCCTCTTTCAATCGGTACACTTTGCAAACGGAAATCCCGCTAACCCCATGAAAACAAACGGCCCAAATAATTTCAATCGATACACTTTTCAGGACTTCCGGACGGATTCTAGCCGCCCACAATCGCGAAGTTCGAGAGATCGCGCTCTGGCTAATCGCAACAATCCAGGATTAGAAACCGCTGTAACTCCCACAGAACAAAGGAGCAAACATTTTCTAATCGCAACAGAGACGGCATTTCCCGTGGCACTGCTCCGCCCGGCCTCTAACCGCACCAAAGAGCTTACTTACGCCCAAAAAACGGGTAGACTTCGGGCGCTCGTCGGGCATGTCAAGAGCACGGGGCCATTCATGCGAACGCGAATCGTAAAAGCTGCTGCGGCGTTGATACTCGCCGCAATTGCGGCGCCGCCCTCTTTAGCGCAGGCGGGCGCGCAAGACTCGCAAGCGCGGGGGGAAGATTTGGAGGCGCGCGCGCGGGCAGCGGTTTCGCAGATTCGCGGGACGTTGCAAGTGCCCGGCTTGCAAAAGCCGGTGCGGGTCCAGCGCGACCACTGGGGCGTGGCCCACATTTATGCGGAAAATCAGCATGACCTCTTTTTCGCGCAGGGCTTCGTTGTGGCGCAGGACCGCATGTTCCAGATGGAACTGTGGAAGCGGTCGGGGCAGGGACGCCTGGCCGAGGTTCTGGGGCCATCGGCGGTCCAGCGCGATATCAACGCGCGGCTTTTGCAGTATCGCGGAGATTGGGACGCGGAATACGCGAGCTACGCCTCGGACACGAAGGAAATTCTGGAAGCGTTCACCAGCGGAATAAACGCCTACATCGCCGAAATCCAGAAATCGGACTGGAGCGGTCTGCCCATCGAATTCCAGATCGCGGGTTTTCGCCCGGAACCATGGAAACCGGACGACTGCCTGAACCGCATGGCTGCATTCTCAATGACCGACAATGCGAAGGCGGAACTCAAGCACGCGGAAGTGGTGAACCTGCTGGGCGCAAAAAAGGCCTCCGGACTTTTCGATTTCGATCCGCAGGTCGAACTCGATCCCGCGCCGGGAGTGGATTTTTCGGGTCTAACGGGAGACCTACTCCAGAATCTGGTCGGAAGTGACGCGCGAATCGATTTCGCCGGAATGCCGCGCGAAGGGAGCAACGACTGGACGATTTCCGGTGCATCCACTGCCACGGGAAAGCCGCTCCTGGCCAACGACCCACATCGCGTTATGGCGGAACCATCGTTGCGGTACATCGTGCATTTGGTTGCGCCTGGCTGGAACGTGATCGGTGCGGGGGAGCCCGGCCTTCCGGGAGTGGCCGATGGCCACAACGAGAGCATCGCGTGGGGCTTCACAATTTTTGGGCTTGACCAGCAAGATCTCTACATCGAGGAGATCAACCCAAGGAATCCAGACGAGTACCGCACCGACAAAGGCTGGGAACCTTTCGAGACGCGCCTGGAAACAATTGAAGTTCGCGGCGGGGGCGAGGCCACCGTCCACTTGAGGTGGACTCGCCACGGACCCGTCGTCTGGTCGGACGGAAAGCGGGCACTGGCGTTGCGGTGGGTTGGCGCGGAGCCCGGCACTGCGGGGTACCTTGGTTCGCTGTCGCTCGACCGGGCACAGAACTGGAAGGACTTCGAAAGCGCGATGACACGCTGGAAGGTGCCGTCGGAGAACATCGTCTACGCCGACCGCAGTGGCAATATTGGCGAGCACTCTACGGGTCTCGCGCCGGTTCGCAAGAATTGGACGGGACTGCTTCCCGTGCCGGGCGCAGGTGGGTACGAATGGGATGGCTTTGTGCCGAACTCCGACCTGCCGCATTTCTTCAACCCCGAGGCCGGATTTGTGGCCACCGCGAACCACAAGATGATTCCGGATGGCTACCCCTACGCCATCGGCTATGAATGGTCGTCTCCCGAACGCTACCTGCGGATCAGGGAAGTGATTCAGCAGGCGCAGAAGAGCGGCCACAAGTTGAGCGTTGCAGACATGGAGGCGCTGCAGAGTGACGTTCTTTCGCTTCCGGCGCGCGAGCTGCAGAGCCTTTTGCGTCATGCGGCCGGGGACAATCCGTCCGCCGCAGCGAAGATGTTGCTGGGCTGGGATTGCGTGGTGACCACGGATTCGGCACCGGCAGCGCTCTATGAGTTTTGGGTCAGGGAACTGGATTCAGCGGTATCACGACTCGTTGTTCCCGAGGGCGCGCGAAAAGCGGTGGGCACTCTCTCCCTGCCGGTAACTGTGCAGGCGCTGTCGCATCCGGCGGCCCCAGCGTTCGACGGGGACGCGCAAGCGAGCCGAGACAAAGTGCTCCTCTATGCTCTTCGCATTGCTCAGGCGAAACTGGAGGCTGCGCAGGGAAGCGACATGAGAAAGGCGTCGTGGGGAAAGTCGCACACCATGCGCTTCCGGCATCCCCTGGACGAAGCGAGCCAGGAAGGGGCGGTGTTTGACCTGGCGCCGCTGGCGCGTCCAGGCGATGGTTACACGGTGAATGCCACGCATTTTTCCGATTCGTCTTTTGAGCAGACGGTAGGCGCGAGTTACCGTGAGATTTTTGACTTGAGCGACTGGGACAATTCCGTCGGCGTCAACGTCCCGGGCCAGAGCGGCCAGCCGGGGAGTCCGCACTACGATGACTTGCTGCCGTTGTGGCTCGCAGGCCGTTATTTTCCGCTGAGCTACTCACGGACCGCGGTGGACAAGCAGACCGTGGATGTGCTCGAGCTCAAGCCATGATGCCTTTTCTTGGTGTTCTGTGTACGTTGGCGCAGATTTCGCGCGAAAAATCGAAAGCTTTAGCCTGAATGTTGCTAAGGCGACGGGAGTTATGTTATTCTCATACTGAGAGTTTAGCTAACTTGCTGGTGGATAAGGGTTTAGGATCGGAGCTGGCGCGGATTGACCGTCAAGGGACAGATCCTAAAGTCGGCCTCCCTCATAGCCTTTTTCACCGCTATCAGCCGGATTTGCGGATACTTACGAGATCAACGGATCACCCTTCTCCTCGGGACTTCGCCCGCCGCCGATGCGTTTATTCTAGCCTTCCGAATTCCCAACCTCATTCGCCGAATGACCGGTGGAGGCGCGCTCTCGGCGTCATTTATCCCCGTGTTTACAGGGTACTTACGGGAGAAGCCGCGGCGCGAGGCGCTAGGGCTCGCTCAGAGAATGTTCTGGGATATTGGCGTCGTGATGGCAGTGGTGGCGACACTGGGGTGTATTTTCTCGCGGCAGGTCGTTTACGTCTTCACTCTATTCGGCGGTGGGAGCACGCAGTGGGACCTGGCTGTCTTCCTGAACCGGATTATCTTTCCATGCGTGTTTTTCATCGGACTTTCGGCGCTGTTGATGGCGGCGCTGAACAGCTTCGGAGTGTTCGGCTTACCCGCAGCGACTTCCATATTCTTCAATCTCGTGGTAATCGCGTTTTCGTTTGGCGTCATAGGCCGGCCGATCCTGCGCTGGATGCCCGCCAACTTCCGGAACCCGGCGGTGGCGCTCGCAGTGGGAGTGCTGATCGGCACGGCCATACAGGTGGTGATGCAGATTCCGGCGCTCGCGCGAAGGGGGATGCGGTTCGCGCCGGCGGTGTCGTGGAGCGATCCGGGTGTGCGCAAGGTGGGAAGGCTGCTGGGACCCGCGTTTTTCGGGATGGGTGTGTATCAAATCAATTTCTTCGTCGACACGATTTTCGCGACGTCGTCGCGGATGCCCGCTGGAAGCATCACGTCGTTGTATGTGGCGGACCGGGTGATGGAACTGGTGCTGGGGAGTTACGCGATTGCGATGTCCACGGCGCTCCTGCCAATGATGTCGCATCAAGCCGCGGCAGGGAAATTCGACGAAATGAAGCGCACGTTCGGGTTTTCGCTGCGAATCGTTTCGTTCATCACGATCCCCGCCGCGGTGGGCTTGATTCTTTTGCGGCGGCCGATCGTTCAGGTGCTGTTCCAGCACGGGCAGTTTGTCGCCGAGTCGACGTCGCTAACGGCTCACGCACTCTTGTTCTACTCGCTGGGCTTGCCGGCGTATGCAGCGATCAAGCTGATCACGCCGATGTATTACTCGACGCACGACACGGTGACGCCCGCGCGCGTGGGGTTCTACGCGCTGGGGATGAACGTCGTGCTGAACGCGGCGTTCCTGTTTTTCCTGTTTCGGTACCTGTCGAATGGGACGCCCGCGCTGGCGAGCTCGCTGACGGCGTATTTCAATTTCATTCTGCTGTTCGTGATTTTCCGGAAGCGGTATGGCGAATTGGGGGCCACGCAAATCGCGATGTCGCTGGGCAAGATGGTGGCCTGCGCGGCGGCCATGGCAGCCGTTTGCTTCGCGGCGCTGCACTATTCAAGTTTCGACGCGGGTCACGACCTGCTGGCGCAGGCAGGGATGCTGGCGGCAATGATTGCGGTTTCCGTGGCGGCGTATTTTGCGCTGGCTTGGGTGCTCCGGTGCGAGGAGCTGCCGGAGTTTTTGCTCTTGCTGCGGCGGGCGGAGCCGGCGGTGGTTGCTCCGGAAGCGATCGAGCCTTAGAGGCGGGATTCAGATCATGAAGAGAAGGGCGGCGGGCCATTGGCGGGATGAGGGCAAGACTGGCACTACAGGCGCGAAGCCTCCTGACGAGCTGGCGGGCTCCGTGCGGGACTCGAAGCCCCGAACACTGGAGGGACTCGCGCGGGCTCTGGAGCCGCGAATTCCCAACGAATTGCTGCGACGGCCGAGGCCGCTCGTCGAACCGAAGGGGAAGCGCAAGGAATTGGAACCGAGCAAGGCGGCGTTTCCGCCTGGCGCTGCAACTGAGGCGCTTGACGCCAAGGCTCGCGGCAGCAACGTAGTGGACCCTCTGGTCAGCACCTTCACGCACTACCTTCGCGTCGAGAGGGGCTTATCGAACAACACGATGCTGGCTTATAAACAAGACATGCAGCGGTTCAGCGAATTCATGAATGAGCGGCAGGTGGCTCTGAGGGACGTGACGCGCAGCGACGTGGTGGATTTCTTGTGCATGCTTTATAAGAGGGGATTGAACGGGCGCTCGGTGGCGCGTTACCAGGCGACGATTCGAAACTTCTACCGGTTTTGCGTGACCGAGGGAGTGATCAAGGAAGATCCCGTGTCGACGATCGATTCGCCGAGGATACGCCCCGGCTTGCCGCATTTCTTGAGCGTGGAGGACGTGGAGCACCTGCTGGCACAGCCGGACACTGGGACGCCAGTCGGCTTGCGCGACAAGGCCATGATCGAGCTGATGTACTCCACCGGGTTGCGCGTCTCGGAACTCTGCGCCCTGTGCGTGGGCGACATTCAAATGAACTCGGGGAGCCTCCGTTGCATCGGGAAGGGAAACAAGGAGCGCGTGGTGCCCGTGGGACGCAAGGCGTTGGGAGTGGTTCAACGGTACTTGGATCACTCGCGCCCGAAAATGCTGCGGCGGGGAGCGACGCCGTATCTGTTCCTGAATAAGTACGGAGGCAAGATTGGCCGAATCCAGGTGTGGCAATTGTTGAGGGACTATGGCGAAAAGGCCAGTTTGCGGGAGCCCTTGAGCCCGCACATGCTACGGCACAGTTTTGCGACACATTTGCTCGACGGCGGAGCCGATCTTCGTTCGGTGCAGATCATGCTCGGCCATTCGGATATAACGACGACCCAGATCTACACACACGTAGTCGAGGAACGCTTGAAGCAGGTCTACAAGGCGCATCACCCGCGCGCCTGAAGGATTGGCGGGGGACTTCGAGGAGGCTTGGAACCTCATGCCCGATTACATGTTCTTGCTGGAAAGCCGGCTCTCTCCGGAGCAGCGGGCGGTGCTGGAACGCGCGCAGGAATTGTCACGCACGCAGGATGTGAATATCTATTTGACAGGTGGCGCTGTCCGGGACCTAATCTCGGGGCAACCGATTCGCGATCTCGATTTCACGATCGAGGGGAATCCGGCGCGCATGGTGGCGGAGTTTGAAAAAGGTGGCGCGCGCGTCACGTTCGATAGCGAGCGGCTGCGTCACTACGAAATGATTTTCGCGGGCGACGTCGACGGGTCGATTTCCGCGGCGCGCGACGATTATTACGAGCGGCCGGGAACGAAGCCCGAGTACCGCTTCTCTAGCATCATGGAGGACCTGCGGCGCCGCGATTTCTCTATCAACGCCATTGCGATTTCGCTGAATACGCAGTCGCGCGGGCTGCTGCTCGATCCGACGAACGGGCTGGCCGACCTGGAAAAGCAGGAAGTGCGGGCGCTTTCGATACACGCGTTCACCAACCAGCCGATCCGGCTGATGCGCATTCTTCGTTACACGGCTCGCATGGGCTTCAAGATGGAGCCGCGGACGCAAGAGTGGTTCGAGCTCGCGATGGAGCGCGGCCTGCAACAGAATCTGGACGGCGCGGCGGTGGGTAACGAGATGCGCAGCCTCGCGCGAGAGGACATGCCCGTGGCCGCGCTCAAGCAATGGGAGTCGCATGGACTGCTCAGCGCGGTGCATCCGCACCTTCAGAAGCGCAAGCCGGATTACGAAAGCCTGAACAAACTCGCCAAGGTAAGGTCAAACCTCTACGTCGCGGGACTACGTCCTCGACTCCAAGTCTCCGTCACGTACTACATCCTGGGCCGGTTGAAGGCACGCGAAGCCGCAGCGGCGATGCGAAACATGGAATTTCGGCCCGCCGAAGTGGACGCGATAGCGAAGCTGGTCCCGGAAGCGCAGAAAGTGGTGAAGGTGCTGAAGGGCCGCAAGACAAATGCGCCCAAGGACGCGTATTTTTATCTGGCGTCGCTTCCGGCGGAGATGCTGGCGTTCATTGAAGTGGAGCTACCGAACGCGAAGGCGCTTTCGAAGATCCGCGCCTACTTGCAGAAGTGGCGCCCGATGCGGCAGGCGCTCCCCGTGGGCGAACTCGACGCGCTGGGTGTGCCGCGGGGCGCGAAGTTCGACAAGATCATCGAGGACCTGTTTGAGATGCAGCTTCGCGGGCGAGGGCGCGATCCAGAGCAGCGAACGAAAATCCTTCGTCAGCTTGCGGGTATCAAGGATGAGCCAAAGAAGATCGAGAAAGAGAAGAAGAAGCGCAAGGGAGAGAAGGAAGCGGAGGAAAAACCAGCCGCCAAGACCCAGGAAACGAAACCTCGCGAAAAAGGGAAGGCTGCGGCGATCCGTGCGGGCGGTTCCGGGGAAACGAAGAGTGCGGCTCCCGCCGGGTCGGCGGCGCCACCCAAGACGGGCGGCAAGCACGAAATGATTGCTCAGAATGCGGCTAAGAAGCACGCCGCCGCTGTGGCCGCTGCCAAGTCAAAGCCGCGCCAAGCGAAGAAGTCGCACCGATAGACAGACCAGGGCATTCGCGCGTCGGATGCCCGATATGTCCTGGACGGCCCGCCTCTATTTGATACGAACGCCTTCCAGAACGTTCTTCCGCAGTAAGGCCGTAGACCGAGTCCTAGCGGAAGCGGAAAATCAGGCCCAGGTTGGCTTGGCCCTGCTCTGCGTGATTGGTTACGCCGATGAGTTCAGGCCCGAAGAATGTCTGGACCACCTCTGGCGATACAGTCGTGCGAGTGGGCGACCATCGCCCCTCAAGTCGAACGCCGACGTGACGACTGAAGAAATATTTCGCTCCCACGCCAAGATTGTAAGAAAAGCGATTGCTGAAGGGCAGATCGCCACCTGCGTTGAAATGCGTGAAGCCGAGGCCGCCGACCACGTAAGGAACCAACTTCTTCTCGGGATCGCGAACAGCAAAATTAAATCCCCATTGATACATGTCGACGTCTGCGCTCGTCAGGTTCGTTTTTGTGTCGGTGGCGATGACGTGCTGCCCGATTTCTGTGGGCTGGTGGTTGTACATAAACTCCACCTGAAAATTGGGGACACTCGAAAAAAGGGTGTAGTCACCCAGGATTCCGTAGTTCCAACTGCTTTTGATAGTGAGGTAATCGACATCGCCTCCGTTAAATGCGGTTGTGTTGGCTAGATCGATTACGCCGCCGAAGCGGGAGCCGCCGAACGGAGTGATCTCAAATTCGTGTTGTGCTCGAGCGGTGGAAACCCCCAGGGTCGAGAATATGACTACAAGAAACAGGATTCTGCGCCAAGCCATTGCGTTCTCCTCGAGAAGTGGTTTAACCCCGCCCCATCGTGGCGATGAGACGGAACCCCACAGATGAGATGCTTTTGGGGTCGAAACGGTTAAATGAAATTTGTTGTAGTTTTCAGGGGCAAAACAGCGGGGCGGTTTCACGGGGCCAACGGCCCCAGGGGTGTAAACGCCGACGAAACCTAACGTCTTACGCCGTGGGTTGAAACCCGGCCCTTTCGGGTCAACTCTTGAAAATGGTCTCGGGCAACGAAACGTAAGAGCGGGCGGTCGTCGCCCAGAGTCGGGGGTTGGAACCACGACTCTCGGCGTTTCTGGTAGAATGGTTCACGCATGGCGGATTCGAACTTCGTACATCTGCATCTCCACACGGACTACTCTCTTCTCGACGGGGCTTGCGAAATTGGCGAACTGACCACCGAAGCAGCCCGTCGCGGAATGCCCGCCGTCGCTGTCACTGATCACGGCAATCTCTTTGCCGCCGCGAACTTCTATCATGAGGCGATCAAGCACGGAGTAAAGCCGATCATCGGGTGCGAAGTCTACGTAGCGCCCGACAACCACAAGAATCGCGGCAGCGACGCGGAACGTTCGAACCATCTGGTGTTGCTTTGCGAGAACGAAGAGGGCTATCGCAACCTGATTCAGCTAGTTTCCACCGGGTTCCTTGAAGGCTTTTACTACAAGCCGCGCATCGATCACGAGCTTCTCGCCAAACACAGCAGGGGACTGATCGCGCTTTCGGCCTGCTTGCGCGGCGAGGTGTCAGACGCGCTGATGGCTGAGAAATACGACCAGGCGCGAACGAATGCCTACCGTCTACGCGATATCTTCGGCAAAGGGAATTTCTTTCTCGAGGTCCAGGATCAGGGCCTGGAAATCGAGACGCGCATCAATCGCGATCTCGTCAAGCTTTCGCGCGAAACGGGAATTCCGCTCGTTGCCACGAATGACACGCACTATCTAACGCGCGCGGATTCGCATGCCCAGGAAGTGCTGCTGTGCATTCAAACGGGCAAGACGATGTCGGACGGGCAGCGGATGAAATTCGCCACCGACCAGTTTTACTTCAAGACGGCCGAAGAGATGGCGCAAGTGTTCGGTGAATTGCCGGATGCGTTGTCGCGTACGGTAGCCATCGCCGAACGGTGCAACGTGAAAATCCGCCCTGTCAGCAATCCGTTTCCGGAGTTCAAGGTTCCCGAGGGCTACACGACCGATACGTACTTTGAGAGGGTGGCTCGCGAAGGATTTGAGCGGCGCCGTCCGCAGCTCGAACGACAGGCGAAGGAAGGTCGTCTGCGCCATCCCCTTTCGGAATACGAGAGCCGGCTCTCTTCCGAAATCGAGATGATCAAGCAAATGCGGTTCGCGGGCTATTTTCTGATCGTCTGGGATTTCATTCACTATGCGCGGGCCCAGGGCGTCCCGGTGGGCCCGGGACGTGGTTCGGCGGCAGGCAGCCTGGTGAGCTATTCGCTGCAAATCACAGACGTCGATCCGTTGCAATACGACCTTCTGTTTGAGCGCTTCTTGAATCCCGAGCGCATCTCGATGCCCGACATCGATATCGATTTCTGCATGCGGCGGCGTGGCGAAGTGATTGACTACGTCCGACACAAGTACGGCGAGAAGAGCGTCGCGCAGATCATTACGTTTGGCACTATGGCGGCGAAGGCAGTGCTAAAGGATGCGGGCCGCGCGATGGACATGCCGTACGGCGAAGTGGACAAGATCGCGAAGCTCGTTCCGAACCAGCTCAATATCGAACTGGAGGATGCGCTTAAGCAGTCGCCGCAACTTGAAGCGTTGCGGCAGTCGGACGAGCGCGTAAAGGAGCTGGTGGAGGTGGCCCTACGGCTGGAAGGACTGGCGCGCCATGCGTCGACTCATGCTGCGGGCGTCGTCATATCGCCTCGGCCGCTGACAGAGATCGTTCCACTGTACAAGACAAACAAGGATGAAATCACGACGCAGTACGACATGGAGGCGCTCGAGCGCATCGGCCTGCTCAAGATGGATTTCCTGGGGCTAACGACGCTGACGGTGCTTACCGATGCCGAGCGCATGATCACGCAGAATCGCGGCGTCGAGGTCGAACTATCGACTTTGGCGCTCGACGACGCGGCCACGTATGCGCTGTTCTCGCGGGGCGATACGACCGGCATCTTCCAATTTGAGTCGCACGGCATGCGCGATATCTTGAGGCAATACCAGCCGACGAGGCTGGAGGATTTGACTGCGCTGAATGCGCTTTACCGCCCAGGGCCGATTCAGGGCGGGATGATCCCCGATTTCATCGCGCGGAAGCACGGCAAGAAGAAGGTTCGTTACGATTTGCCCGAGCTTTCCGAAATACTCTCCGAAACCTGGGGCGTGATTTTGTATCAGGAACAAGTGATGCAGATCGCGAACCGGCTTGCCGGCTTCTCACTGGGAGATGCGGACATTCTTCGGCGCGCGATGGGGAAGAAGAAGCCGGAAGAAATGGCGGCACAGCGCGAGAAGTTCCTGGTGGGATGCAGCGCGCGCAAAGTTCCGAAGGAGAAGGCCGAGCGCATTTTCGACCTGATGGCGGAATTTGCGGGCTACGGCTTCAATAAGTCGCACTCGTGCGCGTATGCGCTGCTTGCGTATCAGACCGCGTGGCTCAAGACGCATTATCCCGTGGAGTTTATGGCGGCGATGATGAGCGCTGAAACGGGCAACACTGAAAAAGTGGTGAAATACATCAATGAAGCGCGCGGCATGGGCATAACGGTGCTGCCGCCGGACGTGAATTCGAGCGAACTTAACTTCACGCCTGTTGGCGACAACATCCGGTTCGGATTGGCTGCGATCAAGAACGTGGGCGAGAACACGGTGAAGGGAATTCTGCAGGCCCGCGAGTCGCTCGGGCGGTTCACAAGCTTCTTCCAGTTTTGCGAATCCGTCGATCCGCGCCTTTTGAATAAGCGCGTGATGGAGAGTCTGGTTCGCGCGGGCGCGCTGGATGGACTTGGAGCGAATCGTGCGCAGATGATTGCTGCAATCGACGGCGCGGTGGAACGCTCGCAGAGATTGCAGCGAGCGCGTGAGATTGGGCAGCATGGCTTGTTTGGAGGGATGGCCGCTGCAGCCACGGCCCCAGCATTGGAGCCGGAAGCCCTTCCCGAACTGCCTGAATGGCCCGAGCACGAGCTTCTTGCGGCGGAGTATTCGGTGCTGGGATTTTACGTGTCGGGGCATCCCCTTGATAAGCACGCGGGGCGATTGCTGGATTTCAAGGCGGTGGAGCTTTCGACGATTGAGGGCCGGCGCAACGGGGAGGAGCTGACTGTGGCGGGGATCATTGTGCAGACGCGCGCTATGAGGTCGCGCAGGGGCGCGCGCTGGGCGATTCTGACCCTGCAAGACCGCACGGGAGTGATCGAAGCGCTGGTTTTTCCGGAGGCTTTTCAGAAAGTGGAGCCGATTCTGAAGGCTGCGACGCCGCTGCTCGTGAAGGCGCGAGTGGCGGTGGAGGATGTGGGCACCCGGCTGATCGTTTCCGACGCGCGCGTTTTGGACCAGATGGCAGACCGCGTCCCTAGCGTGCTACGAGTGCGTGTGAATCGCGGCGTGATTGACGCGGGAGTTATCGATCGTCTCGGTGAGCTATTCTCGAGCCGGCCGGGCCGCTGCCGTATTGCGTTCGAGCTGATCAACGAGGACGGAAGCGAGGCTACGATCGATTTCTCGAGCGGGGTTCGTGCGGACGGCGACCTTGTCGAGCGGGTTCGCGAAATCTGCGGGGCGGATTCCGTCGCGGTGGTGCAATGAACGGTAAGCGCCGGAAGGCGGCGCGTGAGCGCCTCCGGCGAATGCGTGAGAAGGCGAAGGAACGCGCAGAGAAGGAAGCGGCGCGAGCGTTACCGAAGCGCAAGCTCAACGGGGGGGCAGCGGTTGCCGCTCCTGGGGTGGAGGGGCCGGGCGCGCCGCCCGAGAAACGAACGCCAAATCGGAAGGAATCCGGGGGTGATCCCTCACTTGCGACGCAGGATGCGACCGCTGCGAGCCCGCGCGATGTGGAACGACAACGCCAGCGCCAGATTGATGCGTTGGAGCGCGACGTCTTCGAACTAAGCCGCCTTACCAATCCTACAGACGCGACGGCGGAGGACATCGAGCGCATCCGGCACGAAGTGGACGAGTTGCGCCGCGAGTTCTACGCCCACTTGGGCGCGTGGCAGAGGTTGCTTCTTGCCCGCCATCCGCAGCGGCCTTACACGGAAGACTACATCCGGCTGCTTTTCGAGAATTTCAGCGAGATTCACGGCGATCGCGGCTACTCGGACGATCCGGCATTGATTGCGGGCATGGCTTGGTTTCACGGCAAGCCCGTCATGATCATCGGTAGCCAGAAGGGGCGCGATACGAAGCAGCGGCTGGCGCGCAATTTCGCTCAGGCTAAGCCCGAAGGCTACCGTAAAGCGCTTCGAGCCATGCATCTGGCAGCGAAGTTCCGGCGACCGATTCTGGTGTTTGTCGATACGCCGGGCGCATATCCCGGCGTCGATGCTGAGGAGCGCGGCCAGGCCGAAGCCATCGCGCATAATTTGCGCGAGATGTCGCGCCTGCCGGTGCCGATTATCGTCACGATTACCGGCGAAGGCGGCTCGGGCGGAGCGCTGGCGGTGGCCGTCGGCGACCGAATACTGATGCTGGAGAATTCGATTTACTCGGTAATCTCGCCGGAGGGTTGCGCGTCGATCATGTGGCGAGACGCGAGCAAGGCCGAAATTGCCGCCGAAGCGCTCAAAATCACGGCGACCGACCTTTTGCAGCTTAAGCTGGTAGACGAAATCGTTCCCGAGCCCGAGGGCGGCGCGCACTACGACCACGAAGGCGCAGCCCAAATGCTCGAACCGTTTCTGGCGCGGGCGCTCGCTGAACTAACGCAACTTGAGCCTCAGCAGTTGCTCGATCAGCGTTACGAAAAATTCCGACGGATGGGGCAGTTCTTCGCTTGACCAACAAAGATGTTAGTAATCGAGGTTGGCGCCGAAATCGGGCGTTCCTCCCCCCTTTGTAGTCGTGGCCCAAGCTTGCAAGTTGTCGCCGCCCGTTTTCCAGAACTTCGCGCAGGATTGCAGGTAAGCCAAGACGGTATCGCGCTCACCCTTTCCAAGCAGCTCTTTTGCCAGCGTCATATTGGGGCCGAAGGAATCGAGCTGCGGTGACCCGGGCGTCTGACCCGCAGCGAGCAGATGCTCCTTTGCCCCTTCGATGTCTCCGCGCTGCAGCGCAACGCGCCCTAGAACAATGTTTCCCTCGTGCAACGCATTGCCATAGTTCCAGTCGTTCGGGAATTTCTGGGCCGACTGTAAAAGCTCGGAGGCGTATTGCTGGGCCTTCTCGGGTTCCCCGGCTTCAAGCGCGGATTTGGCTAGATCACCTAGCACATAGAACTTTTGCGCACCGTCCGTCTTTTCCAGTGCGCGCTCTCTGATTGACAACGCCTTCTTTGCCAGCGCCGCTTTTTCGTCGGACGAACTGACGTGCGCCATCTCGAGCTTATATGATTGCGCCAGCGCAGACGAGGTCTCTGCATCGCTAGGATCAAGAGCCCATGCCTTTTCCAGCAATTCTCTCGAGATCTTTCCATCGGACAACAAGAGGAACTGTGCTGCGTTGCGTAGAATTCGCTGACTGTCCGGATGGTTTTCGACTTGGCGTAGCCACAATTGTTTCCCGCGTTGATATCCCTCCATACTTTCCGAGGAACCCATCGGCATGATTCCCGCCTCCGGGGAGCCGGCGAGCTCGGACTCGGGATGATGTTCGATCAGCCAGAGGACATGCTTCACCCGTTTCTCCTCGAGTTCTGGGGTTCGTGACGCAATCATTTCTTGAAAGTAATACCTGATCAGCTGTTCTCGGGCAGCAAGATCGCTCGGATTCGTGTCCAGCGCTTTTTCCAGAGCCTCGGCGTCCTTGGCCGATATCTGTTCTGGTATCCTGGGGGCAACCGCTTGCCCCTGTACCGAAGCGCGCGAGCCTAGGGTGTGTGAACCACATACGAGAAACAGACATAAGACTAACCGTTTTGTACAAGTTGCCCATGGTTTGCGCCCTCCACTCATCGCGTAACGGCCCTGATAGCTTACTTAATCTATACTCACCACTCACTGAATCGCAACTGATTGCCGTTGGGCTGCGGGTCGTGCGAGCCAGCCGCGCTTTCTAAAGTGTGTTTAAGGAAACTTACCGGCTGCTTGATGCGTATCTTCAAGTAGGGAATAGCGGCGAAGGACCGCGGGAGAGAATCATGTTCTGCGATAGCTGCGGTTGCCAACTGAATGAGAACGCTCAATTCTGCAGTGCGTGCGGCAGGTCGTTGGGGGTGCCGATGACACGACGAGCGTCTCCGCGTGGCGATGGCCGTGTCAATCGGCATTTGAAGACGGTGGCTTCGCTGTGGATGGTCTACGGCATCTTTCGGTTCATGGAAATGGCCTGGATCTTCGTGATTGGACGCGCGTTTCTTCCGCCCCTTATTCGGGGCATCGCGTCCAATGTGGACGGGTTCCCATCTGGTTTCCCTCTTGACCGGCTGATTTCCGGAGGGCTCACGTTTGCGGGATTCTGGGTAGGAATGTTCGCGGTGCTGGAAATCGTGACCGCGTGGGGGCTTTTCGAGCGGCGCCAGTGGGCGCGCGTCATGGCGCTGGTGCTTGGATTTCTAGCGCTGCTGCGCTTTCCCTTCGGGACCGCGCTGGGGATTTATACTCTGTGGGTTCTGCTCCCAGGTAGTTCGGGGCAAGAGTACGATCAGCTTGCCAGCTCGCGCGGCGCTTTGACATCGAGCCCGGTGGCGCGCTAACGGCCTGGTTCGGCCCCTGGGTCCATGGTCTCTTTCGTTCGCGCAATTGAAAGACGGAAATCCGAGCGAGAGTGCTACTGACGTCTTTCTATTGATTCTTCTCCGGCTTGATATCGAGGAGCATTCCTGGCCCATTGGTGCCTGTCTGCACCTGCGGCACCTGCCCATTCCACTTGGCAATCCACCGATCCGTCACCGCGAGTTTCTGCCATTCAATAATATTCTGGCTGATGGACGCCGCGCGCAGTCGATTCGATTCCGCTTCCCCATTGGCCACCGCAACCTGGGCTTTCGCCTGACCCTCCGCTGCCGCCACTAACTTCGCTGCGTCCGCTTGTGACTGCACGAGTTCATTTTGCTTCTGCACTGCGATTTGCTGCGCCTGCACCTTGGCATTGATGGCGTCAATCACGGATTGGGGCGGCCGGGGCGAGCCGATAAAGCCAAATTGATCGATCACCACGCCAATGTCAGCCACTTGTTTTTGCAGGTCCAGCCGCGAATTCTGTTCCAGCTCGGATTTTTTCTCGCCCATGATTTCCTGCACCGTATATTGCGAACCGGTGCGGTTGATGGCGTCACGGGCGACATTTCGCAAAAATCCGTGCGTGAACTGGGCAATGTCGTCGTTGCGAAATTTCACATAGAACGCGGGAACTTTGCTTGCATCCAGATGGTAGGAAACCGAAAGATCGCCGTACACGGTCAGGCCGTCTTTCGTGTTAAACGACATTTCTTCGTTGTTGACCGATCCTTCGTTTGGATCCTTGGTCCATTTTGCGGTCTGCACCGAGGTGGGATATTCCACGATGGTGGATGAAAGGAAATTGTAGAAGACCCAGCCCGTGCGAATCGGCAGGTCCTCAACGCCGCGTTGCGACCCTGCAAGGTCCACTTTGATTCCCACACGCCCTGGCCCAATCCGTGTTGCGCAGCCTACGAAAAAAAGCACGAGAACCAGAGGAATTGCCAGCAATCCATACTTACGCATCATCTTTGTCTCTCCTATCGATTCAGTTGGTTGTGTGGTGTTGTTTTGTGGTGCCAGATCCATTTCATCGCCGCCGGGAAGAGCACCACCACGACGACGATCAGCCCCACACCACCCGCTACTTTCAAATCGCTGGGCTGATTGAGCAGGTTCAGTCCCTGCGTCACCAGGTAAATGGCTCCGCAAATCACCAGGAACAGAGCCGCGTACACAAATCCTTCTCTCATCGCCTTTTAGCCTCGATCCTATTGTGAAAGCATGTCGAGCATACTCTACATAGAGCGAGAAATTGTCATCCGGAAATGTTTGGCAAGCTTAGCCCCGGCGCGGCTTCGTCATGCGATAATCAAATCGGATGCATGACGAGGTTTTTTCAATGACGACCGCCGATCCCCGCGTGACGATCCCTCGGAACCTTGGGATGCTTTGGTTGCTCTACGGTGTGCTGCGGGTGGTGGCGGCAGCGCTGCTGGTTGTCTACAGCTCGACCGCGACACTGATGGCCGGCGCCCTGATGACGCGCGTGCCGAATCCGTTCGAGATGATGTCGCTATTCCACTTCTTCTACTGGATTCTGATCGCGTATTGCATTGTCTGCGCGATCTTGAGCTTTTTTCGGCGGGGGCGCTTCTATCGGGGCGATCCTCGGCGCGAAGGCTAGCCGTGACGGCTGCGTTTGTTTGTCTTCCAGAGCTACCGCTTGGCGTGATTCTCGGCGTGTACACACTGTGGATTCTCGGTCCGCGTACTACGGCGTAGCGTTAGCCCAAGAAAGACTTACGCAGAGGCGCGAAGCACGCAGAGAAAACCGGTTGCCTCTTCCGGCCAAGTCGCGACTGTTCGCTCTTCTTCTGCCATTAGTCATTGAACACGCGGGGCGTTTCTTCCGTTGCCGGAGTGCATACGCTGCTTTAGCTTCGATACATGGGGGCAAGCCGAATGGCAGAGGCTGAGGAACAGTTGTTGGGGGAGATTTTCAGGCCGTACGAGAAGCTCGTGGAGATCACGATCCTGGGCAAGACGTTTCTGGTACCGGAGAAGAATTCGCTTCTGCGTGCCTTCCAATTCATCAGCCCGGAGACGATTCCGTATGGCCGTTTTTGCTGGAATCAGGAATGCCAGTATTGCAAGGTGACGTGCCAGCTCGCCGATGACGACCAAGCCCGCCCGATCCTAAGCTGCAAATTCCTCGTTTCCGAGGGCATGAACATCCTGGAGATGGCGCCGGAACTGGTCGGGTGCCTGCGAAGCAAGCTCGGGCAGTAGATCGCCTTAACTTCGTTTCGGTGGGGCCGTGTCTGCGCACCCGTCTCATTTGATCCGTCGGGTCTATCGGGCAGCATAGTAGGCATTTTACAGGCGCGCGCAGCTACGGCCTTCTTGGGTCGTCGCGTGTCTACAAACTCGATCGCAATCGCTAACAGAAGTCCACTGACTTTGCGCCGCCCGCCCTATGTCTGCGCCAGCCGAACAAGCAAAGCCCGGAGAGCCCGATAAGGCCGAGCCCTAATATGCCGGGTTCTGGAACTGGGGAACCACCACCGCCGCCTGTGCCTGTACTCGTGCCGCCACCCAAGCCATTGCTGCCAGCCAAATTGCCGGAGCAGCCGATGGAGACCTGGTTCTGAGTCAATGAATTCGGGTCCTGTCCAGCAAACGACACCGCGCCATTTTCCGCCAACGCCCTACCGCAGAGGTCGGTCGCACCGGGATCGAAGGTGATGGACGTGAGCGCG
This sequence comes from uncultured Acidobacteriota bacterium, assembly GCA_963744235.1. Classification (GTDB taxonomy): domain Bacteria; phylum Acidobacteriota; class Terriglobia; order Acidiferrales; family UBA7541; genus Palsa-295. Next base: position 542,606 of record CAVUSU010000004.1, read on the forward strand.
AGAATATTCCCGTCGAACACAGTGTTGTTACCGAGAGTCGCGGAACTGCCAATCACCCAAAACACGCTGTCGCTTGGGGAGAGACCGCTCACATCAATTTTCGCGCCGGTTGCGGTGGTCAAAGCGCCCAACACGAAAACGAATTGCGAACCCGCGACACCTCCGTCGCTGAGAGTGAGTGTTCCCGTCAATGTCTCCGCGGGGACGGTATAGACGCCGGGCCCGAGGGTCAGTCCATTCATGTCAGCAGGCTCGGTAGTGCCGGCCTTGGCTCCCAGAATGGTGTAGGCATTGGTGAGATCATTCTGAGCCTTCAGCGCGACCCCATTACCTAAATCGAGCGATCCTGTGATCATGCCAGGACCTGTGGTCGGACAGGTCTTGAAACCAGAGCAGGTGCTGCCTGGATCGACACCCAGACCTCCGGTGATGACCGTCGCGCCAAGAACTCCGGCACCGGCGTTCGATACGGCCGAACCTGCCAATACCGCAAAACTATCCGCTGTATTGAGCGTGTCGGCGGATGCGAGAGGGGACGAGCATAGCGCCGAACATGACTACGCCTAGGACTACCAGCACTGTACCAAAGATCTTCATGTTCAATTCTCCTGAGCCGACTGGGATGCACGGAGGCGTCGTATATAACGCAAGAGAAAGACGGAATCTGTTCAATTTGGCACACGTCTGCGTCGCGTCCCGCGAGGAACTCCGTTGCCAAGAACCAGCGATCGCCGAGAGAAAACGGTTCTTGCGTCAAATCATCCGGCAGAAATTTGAGGGCGACTGCGCGTTCAAGGTCAAGATCCTGAGCCTTGTAGACGATCCCCATGCCTCCGGCACCGAGTTTCTCGATGATGTGTAGTGGGAAATGGTTTGCGCGATCTTGGCAAGCTCGGGAGCCCCTGTAGGTGCGATAGACGGTGGAGTCAAAGTCTTGCGTGCGGGCAGGGAACTGACCGCGCTCTTGCTCTTGCCATCGGTTCCCGCGCCGTGCCATGCTTTTTGCCGTTTCTTGTAATCCTGGGCAAGGGTGAGGGAAAAGGATGCCTGTCTGCGACGGGTGCGGAACGCGCACGGACGACGCTCACGTCCAACGGCGCGCCAAGCGGCTGGAGCTGGCCGCAAAGTATCGTCCGCCATCGGTTCGAGTGCTGCTTCTCGACGGGGCGCCGCCGGCGCGCCTCGAAGATTATTTCTATGCAGCAACAGCGGATCGGTCGATTCGTTCGCTGTCCGCTCGGATGTATTTCGACGAACTCGTTAAGTGCATGGGCACAAATCTTCCGGCTAATCAAGACGAGGAATCGGCCCTCGCCGAGTTTCAGCGGAGGCGTTTTTTTCTTGCCTACGCGATCGAGTGTCCCTTTGAAGAGCAGGCCGATCCGCAGGGCGCGCTGCGCAAGTTCGCCCCGAATGCGATGAAACGCGTTCAGAGCGACTACGCGCCGTCTTATGTGGTTCCGCTTTCTGCGTCGACGTCAGACCTGATTCGCCTGTTCGGTCTCGTGGGCTGGGGAGATAGGCTCATCCTGAATAGCGGCGGTCCGTTCGTTGACCCTTATCTTGGAGACCCGACCAAGCAGGCTAACTTTGGCACCGGATACGGCGAGCGGATCAAGAAGCTGCTGGCGGGGGTGCCGTGACAGGAGCAAAGGCCTCTCTACACTTGCCAAGTCTACTGCTCCATGCAATCCTTTGCGCCCTTGGGGGCATAATGCTGGTTTGCGATGGTTGCGGCGCTGCGGTGGACGACGCACATATCCGTCAGCGCATCGAGCGCCTCGAGCTTGCCACGCGGTTTCGGCCCATTCACATTCAGTTCCTGCTTATCGACGCTGCGCCACCCCGCCGCCTGGAAGATTTTTTTTATCGCGTCTCGGACAGCGGTGGAGCACGCTCCGTGGGTTCACGGATGTACTTCAGCGAGCTTGCGAAATTAGTGGGAGCTGAGCCGGGATCGGAAATGCCGGATGAGACGACGCTGGCGGAGTTTCAGCGGCGCGGTTTTTTTCTCGCGTATGCGTTCGACTGCCCTGTTACGGGCCACAAGGACGAGTTCGATTGGCTGAGCGCCGAGATTCGACGCCTCGCGCGCACCGTCGTGCTGCGGGTGCAAACGTCGTACAAGCCGAAGTATGTCGCGCTTGTCTCGCAGCCCACGCAGGAACTGATTCAGCCTCTTCAGGAGGCGAAGTGGGGTGACCGCCTTGTTCTCGACAACGGTTCCCCATTCGTCGATCCTTTCCTCGGCGATCCGCAGAACCAGGCGGAATTCGGGACGTCGCTGGGCGACCGGCTGGCCGCTGTGATCTCGCGACTATCGTGAGGCTGGCGATAGCGTCTGTCTAACGAGATTTTTCGGAAGGGAATTTGGCCGCGCTTGGACCCTCTGCTAGAATTAAGAAGCTCGCTGTGCGTCTCGCGTGCAATCTGGGACGAGAACGGGTAACGCGGTTGAGTATCGCGTTGGTTTCCGCAAGAGTGGGCGGCTAGCTCAGTTGGGAGAGCATCGCGTTCGCAACGCGGGGGTCGGGGGTTCGAATCCCCTGCCGTCCACCAATCCCGCCTTGAAAATCTACCCAGAGCCCCGTTAGCGACTGACCTCAAGCTCGGGATCAGTGGCAATTGTGGGTTTTTCGGCTGCGGTCGGTCTTGGTTCGATTTTGATGTCGGCCGAGGGAACGGAGGCTTGTTGTTCGAGCAAGTCGGCGAGCTGGAGACGCAAATTTCCGGGGTTCGTCGAGTAGGAGAATGCCGTTTCCAAGTCGATGACGTTCGCGCGAACGAGTTTCTCGATCTCGTCGTCGAAACACTGCATTCCTTCCGTCGACCCGTCGCGCATCGCGTCCAGCAGGGATTTCCCTTCCGCCTCGCCACGATGGACGTACTCCCTGGTCCGTAGCGTGGATTTCAAAATCTCAAACACCGCGATCTTTCCAGTTGCGTCGCGCCGGGGCATCAGGCGCTGAGAAATGACGTAGGTGAAAGTCTTGGCGAATCGGGCTCGCGTCGCCTGCTGATCGCTCACGGGAAAAACACCGATGACGCGTTCGACCGTTTTCGCCGCATCGATGGTATGGAGCGTCGAAAACACGAGATGGCCGGTCTCGGCGGCTTCGAGGGCGGTCTCGATGGTCTGCTTGTCGCGCATTTCCCCGACCAAGATCACCTTGGGCGCCTGCCGGAGGGCGGCTCGAAGGGCGAGCGGAAAGCTGGGAGTATCGGAGTGCAGCTCGCGCTGATGGATCGTAGCCTTCTTGTGGGCGTGGATGAACTCGATCGGATCTTCGATGGTGATGATGTGGCAGGCCTTTTCTTCATTGATTTTGTTGACGAACGCGGCCAGGGTTGAGGACTTCCCGCTCCCCGTCGGCCCGGTGACCAGGACGATTCCTGGCTTCAGCTCGGCAGCCTCTGCAAGCTGCAGGGGAAGATTGAGCTTCTGAAAGTCGGGAACGCTGCTGGGAATCACGCGCATGACGATCGCGCAGCTTCCACGCTGCGTGAAAATGTTCACGCGAAATCGCGAAACCTTCGGGAGACTGTAGGAAATGTCGCACGAGCCTTCTTCTTTCAACTTTTCGAGCGCGTGCGCATTGTGCCCGATCAAGTCGGCAGCGATGCGGGCCGTGTCTTCGGCGCTGAGAACATTCACGTTGGTGATGCGGAGCTGCACGAGTTGGCCGTTTGCTTCCACTTGAGGCGCCCGGCCGGGCGAGAAAATGAGGTCGCTCGTGCCTTTGGCCGCGCGAAGCATCGCGGCGATGATACTCGGCGTCGTAACCGCGACGTCCGCGGCACCAGACGCTGGCAACGGGCTGTTAGGGGCGTTCATTTGTCTGTTCCGGAAGCGGCTATAGGACTCTCGACCCCATGGAAACCGGGCGTTCGTGCTGGGGACTAACAAACTCTTCCGTTATCATCGGCAATTCGACGACAAAGGTTGCGCCCCCCTCGGGACGATTCCAGCAGGAAATGCGGCCGCCGTGTTCTTGCACGATTCCATAGCAGATACTCAGGCCGAGGCCGGTGCCCTTGCCAACGGGTTTCGTCGTAAAGAAAGGATCGAAGACCTGCTGGGGCGACCTGATTCCCGGGCCTGAGTCGGAAAACTCGACGAGCACTTTCTCGGGATCATGGTCGGTGCGAATCGTGATCTTCCCGCCGCCGACTTCCTCGATCGCGTCCACCGCATTGCTCATGAGGTTAAAGCAGACCTGTAATAACTGGTTGGCATCGCCGCGAACGGGAGGCAGGTCGGCGTCGGCGAGAATCTCGATCTCGATTTTCTTGCCACGCAAATCCATGTTGCTGAGGTGGAGAGCGGTTTCGATCACTTGGTTCAGGTCGAGCAGACCCTTTTCAGAGGGCACGCGCCTGGCAAAACTGAGGAGGCTGGTTACGAGGGTCTTGATCCGTCGGGCGAGAGTGCGAATCTTGTCGGCAACGACGCGCTGGCGATCGCCGAGCGCGGGATCGTCCACCAGCAAGTCGGAATATCCGAGGATGCCAGTGAGCGGATTGTTGATCTCATGGGCCGCGCCTGCGGCAAGCTGGCCGATGGACATGAGTTTTTCGTTTTGGATCATTTGCGACTGGAAATGTTGGAGATCCTGGAAGGCCTGGCGGGAGGCCGCGAGAAGGCGCAGACGGTCGTGGTCGATCAGTCGCTGCCGCAGGAAGAGGAGCACGGCGACGACTACGAGCATTAGTTGCGTCAATCCTATCCTGAATGCCCGGACCTCACCGGGATTCTTGCTGAACCACAGGCTCCAGATCGCCATCAGCGGAACAGAAAACACCGCGACCATCGCAAAGCGAGAGGGCCAGCGTGATTCTTTCTCCGTTCGCACCGGTATTTCCTCCTGCTTCGGTTTCAGCCGGGAACCAACGATCCCGGCGGTCCCGAACCAGACAAAAGAGGCGATCAGCGGGAGATCGGAGGGGCTGCCTGTGTAGTAGTGCTGAACGTCGATAGCACGGTTCGTGATGTAGGAGCCAGCCGCGTACAGCAGGGCGGCGCTGAACAGGTGCGAATAAATCTCGCGCCAGGCTCCGCGCGACTTCGTCAGGAGCGTGGCAAATCCCACGACGAGGAGGAGGTTCTCCGCGGCAGCAAGATTGTCGTAACTGTTACCGTAGGTGGTCAAGTTGGGCGCGACGTACTGCCAGGGAATGACGGCGTAGGTGTAGAGGAAGACCCACCAAACAAGGAGTAGCGAGAAATCGAGGTATCCGATATGGGCGCCTAGATCATCGCGGCGGTCGTGGGGCTTCAAAGCGAGGGCTGCGATCATCGGCACAGGGTGAAGAAAAATGATGACGTCGCCCACAAACGGATTCGGCACTTCCTGGTGAAGCATGACCTCGAAGTAGGTCCAGATCACTTGGCCGATAAACCAGGAGGCGCACCCCGCCGCCAATAGAATCCAGAAGGCGCGTATCCGGCGGTTATGGGAACTCACGTTGAGCAGCAATCCAATGGAGGCGAACAGCGCGACGAGGCACATACCGATATCGCCGAACGCCGTTAGATGCGGCCCGTGCGCAACTGTAAGAGATGCTATGGCATAGGTGCCGAAAAGAAGAATCCAACCGTAGGCGAGGGCCCACGAAGTGGCGGGGAGGCGCCGTAAGGCGCTCAGGCGCAACGCGAGTGCGGTGTTGGACCGTTCCATGGCGCTGGCGGACAACGGTGCTAGTGCTAGGGTACGATTAGTCTTCGCCTAGGCGCAGAAGTCGTTACACAAGACGTGCTTTGCTGAGCAATACGCGCCGCGAAGCCATAAACGAGCCTATTGGGCCGACTGCCTTGGTGTTGCCCCTTTTCGCCGCGGGAAGCATTCTTGCATTGCGATGTCACGTCTGATAGGAAGAACGACATGCTGCCCGTGCCATTTGCGGGTCACCTCACGTGTGAGGCGATTTTCATCGCTACGTACGCGGGGTGGTTCGTCTTTGAAATATTCACCGGTCGATCGCGAAAATCGAGCGACCCGACACGAGCACGAGACCGAGGCTCATTCTTTTTCCTGGTCGGGATGATATGGTGCGGAATCGGTCTGGACTTTGCGTTTTCCGTTCGCCGTCAGCAGGCGGCAATTCCTTGGATGCGGACGGAACTTTTCTTTGCGGGAATTCTGCTGATGTGGGCGGGCCTCGGATTTCGTTATTATGCCATGCGGGTGCTTGGGCGTTACTTCACGTTTGATGTCGCCGTGCACTCGGGACAGACCGTCATCGAGGTGGGGCCGTACCGCTACATCCGGCATCCCTCTTACGCCGGTGCGGTGATCACGGTCTTAGGGTTCGGCCTGGCTCTAGGGAATTGGGCGGGTCTGCTGGCACTCCTGGCATGTGTGGGACTCGGATATACCTATCGCATTCATGTGGAGGAGTCTGCACTCGTAGCAGCGCTTGGCGAGCCCTACAGGGAATACATGGGACGAACCCGGCGGCTCGTACCATTCCTGCTCTAGTGCACTACCGAGCGACTCAATTCACCACGTTACTGGCGGTCGGTGCCTTGGGTGGCTTGGCGTTCGGCGACGATTTTGCGGGCGTTCTCGTAGAGAGCGCGGGCTTGGGGGATCATCTCTTCGGCTTTATCGAGCTGGACATCATTTTGCAGCTCGACTTTGAAACCTTCATTCAAGCCGAAGACCGACGTGAACACCTCGCGCTTGATCTCCCATTTAAGCCATGGAAGATTATCCTGAATGTCGGCGCTGGTGTACTTGATGTGCTGCTGGTCGAGGTACTTACGAAGTTGCGCGATCACCACATCGTCCACGACGAAATCTTTCGTGACCTCAGGCTTGGTGGCCAGATAGGAGCGGTCGAAATCGCCCACACTTTGCGGGAAGGGATAGAAGACGCCTCGCGCCATCAGAAGCTGCTCGAAATCATCCAACTTCGGCGCGTTCACGATCTTGTCCGGAGTGATTCCTCCCCCACCGAACACCTGGCGGCCCGTGTCAGTGAGCTTCACTTCGGGCTGCTTGGGCGGCTGCGGATTATAGTGGTAATCGTACAGCGAGACGTTCTTATAGTCGCGCTGGATCAACCGGCCGCTCGGTGTGTAGTAGCGCGCGGTGGTGAGCAGCATGGCCGTATCTTCGCTGAGGGGGATTTGCGTCTGGACGAGCCCCTTTCCGAAGCTCGTCTCGCCCACAATGAGGCCGCGGTCGTGATCTTGAATCGCTCCTGAAACAATTTCGGAAGCGGACGCGGTTTGCGAATTGACCAAAACAATTACCGGGACGTCGATACCCTGGTTCCCGTGCACGGCATAGTAGCGGCGCTCGGGAGACTGCCGACCACGATGCGACACCACCAGTTCATTCTTGTCGAGGAAAATGTCCGCCATGCCGACTGCCTGGTTCAGGAGGCCGCCCCCATTGTTCCGGAGATCAATGATCAGGCCGTCGAGCTTGGGATAATCCAGTTGATGCAGGGCGTCCTCGAGGTCGCTGTCGGTGGTTTCATTGAAGGTGTTCACGCGGACATAGCCGATGCCCGGCTTGATCATCGCGGAGTATTCCACTCCGGGGCGGGGGATCTCGTCGCGAACTACAGTGACTTCGATTGGCTGGGCCCAGCCTTCGCGGCCGAGTGAGATATGAACCGTTGTGCCCCGGGCACCCCTGAGCAAATCCGCAACTTCAGTCGTGGTGAGGCCGTCGCATTTCTTGTCGTCGACTTTCAGGATGACGTCGCCCGGCCGAATCCCGGCCTTAAACGCTGGAGTGCCGACGAACGGCGCGACAACTACCGTCTGGTTTTCGCGCTGTGCCACCGTCATTCCGACACCGTAATACTTGCCCTGCTGTTCCTCACGAAAGGTGGCGTATTGCCGCGGATCGAAAAAGTTCGAGTGGGGGTCGAGCACGCGAAGCATGCCTGGAATCGCCCCATCGTAGATCGCCTTATCTACATCAATGGGATCGGCGTAGTTGCGCTCAACGACTGAGAGGACGTTCGTAAAGTTCTTCACCGAGTCTTGGAGATCTCCGGTGCCGGCTGCCGTGGCCTTTACAGTGGGGCCAAAAAATCCGCCGAGAATCGCGGAGGCTACTAGTACTACCACCAGCAGCACTACTCCACGTCCTGATGTTTCTAATCGTTCCATGCGGCCTCTTTGCTCAGAGTTTGCAAATACAAACCCTGAAACCCGTTTTCGCCCCGAAGGGGCAGTATAGCATACAACTTCCGGCTGGTTTGACACGCCTCCGGCCCTCTTCTATGATGCAAAAATGGCACTTCGGGATAGCGTTTAGGGCCGCCACATGCTTAGCATCCCTCACCTGATCATAATTTTCGTAGTGGCTCTGGTGGTATTTGGCCCGGAAAAGCTGCCTGAATTGGCGCGGACCCTGGGGAAGGTGATGGGCGAGTTCAGGCGCGCTACGGGCGACTTGCGGTCGACGTTTGAGGATCACATGAGGGACCTGGAGCGCGAGGCTGATCAGCGGCGAATCGTTGGCGGTTCGAAGGGCGCGCCTGCTCAAACGAGTGCGGTTACGACTGCACCGAGTACGGAGCAGCCTAGCGGCACGGTTCCTACGAACGCGCCCAACTCGACCGAGCGAATGGAGCCGGCTATGTATTCTTCAGATCCGTCTCGTGACGATACACAGTCAGCCAACCCTGATTCAGTCGCTCTCCATTCGACGAGCGAAACGCATGAGGCAGACTCCAATTCTGAGACAGTGAGAGATGGCGGCAAGTTCCCAGCCTGATCCCGCGCTTCCGCCGAATGGCCCCTCGGGGTCAGGGTTGGCAAGTGGAAACCCTGAAACCCGGGAGGACGACGCCGGCGGCCGAATGTCGTTTTTCGAACATCTGGTGGAGCTTCGCAAGCGCCTGATTACCGCCGTCGCGGCAATCGGCCTCGGGATGGTAATCGGCTTTCTGGTTGCCAACCATGCAATCAACTTCATCGTTCAGCCGATCCTCACGGCCCTGCGCGCGCATCACCTGGAGGACCGTCTTTACTATCCAAGTCCCGCAACGCCGATCAGCCTCTACATCAGTCTGAGCCTCTACATCGGAATCGTGATTGCGATGCCGGTGGTGCTGTACCAGATTTGGCTTTTCGTGGCGCCGGGGCTTTACAAGCACGAGAGGCGAGCGGTGATGGGCTTCGTCGTGTCTTCCATGTTTCTTTTCTTGTGCGGAATCGCGTTCGGCTACTACGTGATGCTGCCGCAGGTGCTGAACTTTCTTATCGGATTCGCGACCGATCTGCCGCTGAAACCGTTGATAGCCATTAACGAATACTTTGACTTTATCCTGGTGGTTCTTGTTGGGCTGGGCGTGATCTTTGAATTGCCGGTGCTGATTTTCATATTGTCGCTGTTCGGAATTGTGACGCCGAAGTTCCTGCTGAAGAATTTCCGGTACGCAATGCTGATTATCACGATTGTCGCGGCGATCGTCACCCCCACGCCGGACGCCACGACGATGCTGATTTTCATGGCGCCGATGGTGGCGCTTTACTTTGTCGGGGTGTTAGTTTCCTATATGGTGCTGCGGAACAAACGCGCTAAGGCTCTGGCTGCGGGGGAGGCACACTGACGTGAGGATGCTGCGCTATCTATTGTGTGCTGGAGTTGTTTTCGCGGCGCTGCTTGCGGTTGCGTGCGGGCGCGGGAACGCGAGTTCGAGTGCGGCTGCGAGCGCGGCGACCTCTGTGGCGGTCTCTGAGAATTCTTCACAAGCTACTACGTCTGCGCCGGCGATCGCTCCCGAGGACAAAGCTCCGCCGGCTTCACAGACAGGCGGCTTCGATGGGCAGAAGGCTTACGATTTCACCGCGAAGCTGGTGAGTTTCGGTCCACGTCCACCCGCATCGGACGCGATTCATCGCACGCAGGATTACATCATCAGCACGCTGAAAGGTTTTGGGTGTGCCGTTGATACGGACGATTTTCATTCGCCGACGCCGGTGGGCGATCTCGCGATGAAGAACATCATCGCGAAGGTTCCCGGAACGGGGCAGGGAATCATTTTGCTGCTGACTCACTACGACACGGTGCGGCTCGATAATTTCGTCGGCGCGGATGACGGAGGCTCGTCGAGTGGATTGATGCTGGAAATGGCGCGACAACTATGCGCCGCGACGACGAAACAGCCTAACGCGGTGTGGATTGCGTTTCTCGATGGCGAAGAAGAGCAGATGAATTTTGCCTCCGCACAGCAGGCCCAAACCATTTGGAACGACCCGGAGACTACCTACGGCAGTCGCGAACTCGCCGCGAAGATGGCCGTGGCAGGAGAACTAAAACGTACTCGAGCAGTGATTCTTGCAGACATGGTCGGCCAGAAGAACTTGGAAGTTCAGCCGGAGGCGAACTCGACAAAGTGGCTCGCGGACGTCGTTTGGAAGACCGCGGATCGCCTGCGCCACAAAGATGTGTTCGTCCCCACTCAAGTGAGCGCAATAACTGACGATCACGGGCCGTTCCTGAAACGCGGTGTGCCGGCGGTGGACATAATCGAGTTGGGGGGCTACCAGACGCTGGGTTACTGGCACTCGACCGACGACACGATGGACAAATTGAGCCCGAAGAGCCTTGCGATTGTCGGCCACGTGACTCTCGAAAGCGTTTCTGAGCTGCAGCAGAAATTCCGCTAGGTTCCCTCGGCGGTTCAGCCTCGTTTCTTCAAAGGTCGGAACGGAAACAAAGCGTCGACGACAAGTGTGATTTTGTAGCGATTGATTTTCCGTAGGCACTTGATTCGTGGGACGTTAGCGGAAGTTCTATTCGCACTCTGTAGCGATTGATTGTTGGCGTTTTATGACGAATTCAGTGCGGCGGTACTATCATTGAAACAGTACCCTGTTTGTTGACACGCTCACCCATCAGCGGGTTGCTCCCTTCCGATCGTTGGCCCTTGCGAGTCATGTGCTACATTCTCTTTTCGGGCCATGACAATCGTTCGCGTACGAAGTTCTGCGGGGTCCTACGACGTTCGTTGCGCGCGTGGTGCGCTCGCGACGATGCGTGCACTGATTGCCCGTGTGGGCGATTCGACGGGGACTTTTGTGCTTTCCTCTCCGCGAGTCTGGCGGCTTTGGGGACGAGACGTTGCGCGAGCGCTTAGGATTTCTCCGAAGGGCGCTATTCTGTTTGACGACAGCGAGGCCGCAAAACGCCTCTCGACGGTGGAAGGAATCGCCCGTGCGCTGTCTCATGCGGGTGCCGATCGGCATTGCGTGTTAGTCGCCGTGGGCGGTGGCGTGGTGGGCGACGTGGCAGGCTTTGCGGCAGCCACTTATCTGCGCGGCGTGCGAATTGTCCACGTGCCGACCACGCTGGTGGCGCAAGTGGACAGCTCTATCGGCGGGAAGACCGGCGTGGATTTACCCGAGGGCAAGAATTTGGTGGGAGCGTTTCATCCGCCGACACTAGTGATCGTTGACCCAGACATGCTTCGGACGCTGCCGCACCGCGAATATCGGTCCGGCCTCTACGAAGTGGTGAAATACGGAGTCATTGCCGACGCGAAGCTTTTCGAGTTTCTCGAAGAGCACATGAACGCCGTGCTGCGTCGTGATGCGGCCGCGCTCGACTGGATTATTCCGCGCTGCATCGCCATCAAAGCCCGGGTCGTGACCAAAGATGAGCGGGAAGCGGGCTTGCGCAAGATTTTGAATTTCGGCCACACGCTGGGTCACGCGCTCGAAGCCGCAACGGGTTACAAGCGCTTTCTGCATGGAGAAGCGATTGCGTGGGGGATGATGGCGGCGACTCTTCTCGCTGTGGCGAGAAATCGCACTCGAGAGGCCGAGGCTACGCGAATTTTCCGGCTGATCGCGAGCGTGGGACCATTGCCTTCGCGTGGCGCCGTACGCGCGTCTCAGTTGCGCACCATCATGGCAGGGGACAAGAAGGCTCGCGGCGGGCGCGTTCTTTGGGTGTTGGCTCGCGGAATCGGCAGGATGGAGTGGGACGCGGAAGTTCCGTGGCCCGTTGTTGCACAGGCGTTCGCGGAGTTGCCGCAAATCGCGGCGCAAGCACAGAATTGACCCGCCTAGTGAATGGCCACCAATAGAAATATTGAAAAGCTGCCGGGCACGCGGCCGGAAGGCATTCGAGATGAGCGCGAGGCCGCTGAGCGGGTTCGCGAGATGTTCGGGCGGATTGCCCCGCGCTACGACTTTCTGAATCATTTGCTGTCATTTTCGCTCGACCACGTTTGGCGGCGACGCACGGCTGAACGTTTCAAGCACATCCTGGACCGGCAGGAGGCGCAGGTTCTCGATCTCTGCTGTGGAACGGGCGACCTGGCGTTCGCGCTGGAACGCGTGCGGAGCGCTACGGCGGGACCGGTCATCGGCGTTGACTTTGTTGAAGGGATGCTGATGCGTGCTCACGCGAAGGCAGGCAGGGTTGGGCATCGCGCAGTCTTCGTCGCAGCCGATGCGCTGGATTTGCCGTTTCCAGATGCGAGCTTCGATCTGGTCACATCGGCATTTGGGTTCCGCAACCTAGCGAACTACGAGCACGGATTGCGGGAAATTGCGCGCGTGCTGAGAGCGGGCGGGGAGGTGGGCATCCTGGAGTTTTCAGAGCCGAGCAGCGGCCCGTTGGCGAGCGTTTTCCGATTCTATTTTCGACAAATTCTTCCCCGAATCGGTGGCGCCATTTCCGGCAGTGGGGAAGCGTATTCTTACCTGCCAGCTTCCGTTGCTAAATTTCCTTCGCCTCCGGAATTGGCACAGTTGATGGCTACATGCGGATTCGGCGACACGCGCTTCGAGTCTTGGAATTTCGGCAGCGTCGTGCTGCATCGGGGGAAGAGGGAAAGCTAGTACAAACTGAAACTCACCGCAGAGACGCAGAGGCCGCAGAGTCCGGAAAAACCTTAGAGAAGCAAAAACCTTTACCACAGAGAGCACCGAGGCAACCGGAGGGGACGGAGGCCATACCCTCACGAGCCAACTGCTATCGTCGCTAGATCAGAGCCGCCCGCAGCGCTCGGTACCGACCTCGCGAAATCGAACGCTAGTTTTCGAGGCCGAGGGTGCGGATTTTGTGCAGGAGAGTCTTATAGGAGACGCCGAGCTTCTCAGCAGCGCGAGTTTTGTTCCACTTTGATTCGCGAAGCGCGTTCTGAATCTTGAATCGCTCGACGTGCGTGACAGCACGATGCGAAACTTCGTCGAGCGCCCCTTCCCAAACGAATTCTTCCTCGAGCATTCCACCGGGCAGTTCCTCGGCGGAAGGCTTCGGCGCGGGAAGCTGCAACGTTGCCGCGTCGATTTGGGGACCGTTGACGAGAATAGCTGCTCGCTCGATCGAGTTTTGCAACTCGCGAACATTACCGGGCCAGGGGTAGGTGCGAAGCCGGGCGCGGGCATCTTCCGTGAGCTCGAGTGCGGGCTTGCGGAACTCGCGCTTGAATCGCTCCAGGAAGTGCTCGGCGAGAAGCAGAACGTCGTCGCCGCGGTCGCGGAGCGGTGGAATCGTGATGGGGACCGCGGAAATTCGGAAATAGAGATCTTCGCGGAAGGATTTCTCAGCCACGGCCGCGCGCAAGTCCTTGTTGGTGGCGGTAAGAATGCGCACGTTCACGTCGATTTGCTGCGTGCCTCCGACGCGCTCGAACCGCTTCTCTTCGAGAACGCGAAGGAGCTTGCTTTGGATTGCAAGCGGCAGTTCACCAATTTCATCCAGAAATAGCGTTCCGCGGTGCGCCAACTCGAGCTTGCCCATTTTCCGCGCGCCCGCGCCTGTGTAGGCGCCGCGCTCGTGTCCGAAAAGCTCGTTTTCCACGAGGCCTTCGGGAATGGCGGCGCAATTCAATGCCACGAACGGGGCCGCGGCGCGCGGGCTGAGGTGATGAACCGCGCGAGCGAAAAGCTCTTTGCCCGTCCCGCTTTCGCCGAGCAGCAATACAGTGGAATCTGTCGCGGCCACGCGCTGCGTCATCTGGCTTGCCTCTTTCATGGTGGCGTGTTCGCCGACGATGCGCGGAAAACCATACCGGGCGGCGTATTCTTCGCGGAGCAGCAGATTCTCGCGCAACAATTCCTGCTGGTTGGCAGCGCGTTCGAGGAGCAGCTTCAAGTGATCGAGGTCCACAGGCTTCTGTATGAAATCGAAGGCGCCGTCCTTCATTGCTGTGACGGCTTCTTCCACCGAGCCATAGGCAGTCATCAGAATGACGGGAAGAGTAGCTTCGACGCGATGCGCTTCGCGCAGAACGTCGATGCCGGAACTGCCGGGGAGTTTCAAATCAGACAGGATGAGAAGGTAGCGGCGGCTGCGAACTTTGTCGATGGCGGAATTTCCATCGGGCGCTTCTTCCACAGTATAACCGGCGCGCTCCAGGGCCTTGCGCAGCATGGCCCGTAGTTCGGCTTTATCCTCGACGAGAAGAACAGGCTCCATAGCTGGGATTTCTAACGCGCCCAGCCGGGATCGCCGCCCGCCTTGTGAAGATCGTCCTCAGCGTCAGCGATGGCCTGCTTGTCGGCTTCCACTTGTTTCTTTTTGGCGTCGATGTCGGCAAGCTTCTTCGTGTACTCGCTGCCGAAAGGCTGCTGGCTCATGCCGTCATTCATGGCTTTGGTCGGATCGCCGCCGTAATACTGCACTTGGGCAACTCCAATCTCGCGTTGCAATACGTCGAGAGCGGCCTGATCCTGATCGAGCTTGTGGCGGAGCTTGGCGAACTTGGTGCGCCAGGATTTCTCGTCATTGCCGTTGGACGAGGCGTCGGCTTGCGCGCCGCCTCCCGCCGTCTGCGCTGTTCCCGATTCCTTCTGTTCGCCGACGGTTGAAATGCCCCCTTGGGTGGGAATGTCGTCATTCGTAAAGACTTTCGGCGGCTTCGGCGCTTCTTTCTTTTGCTCGCGGGCCTTTCGTGACGCTGCCGCGAGGGAGTCCTGCTGCGGCGTCGCGGACTGCGGCTGGCTTTGACCTTGCGAATTCTGGTTTTGTGATGATGCAGATCCGGATTGCTGGGCCTGCTGGTTCTGGCTTTGCTGTGACCCACTCTGCTGCTGATCCTGCCGCGACCAGGCAGCCGGCAACACGAGCAACGCCGCGGCGGAAACCCAAAGCATTCGACGCATGAGTGGCCTCCTTGGAGAGCCTGGGGACCCTTCTAGTTTAGATGCGGACGGCTTGCGAGGGGAAGACGAAGGGTGACGGCTCCTGCCGCAAAGGTAACCACAGAAGGAACTCGGCGCCGCCGCCGGCGCCATTCCGGGCTTCAATGCTGCCGCCGTGCTGCAAGGCGACCTTCTGCACCACGGCCAAGCCGAGGCCGGTGCCCTCGGATTTTGTGGTGTAGAAGGGAAGGAAAATCTTGGGGAGATCCTGCTTGGGAACGCCGGGCCCATTGTCCGAGACGCAGATGCGCTGCCATTTCCGGTTGCCGAGATCTTCGATTGTGCCCGAAATCGTCACCCGCGGCTCAACGCCCGCATCTCGAGCCGCCTCCGCGCCATTTCGCGTCAGATTCAGCAGCGCCTGGCGAATCAGGGCTTCGTCGCCCGGCAACTCCTGGAATGAACCCTCGTATTTCACTTCGCACTGAGGAATCGCCTCGTGGAGTTCCTCAGCGACACGCTCGACAAGCGCCTGCATCGGAATCGTCTCATAGGAGATTTCGAGCGGCCTTGCAAAGCGGAGGAATTCTGTGACGACGTGAGCCAGCGCGCGGGTCTGATCGAGAATTTTTTCCGCCGATTCACGGATTTCGCCGGGTTTGGCTTCGCTTCGAATCATCTGGGCGTAGCCGGAGATGGTGGCGAGGGAATTCTTGAACTCGTGAGCGATACCGGCGGACATTTCGCCCAACGCGGCGAGATTTTCCTTCCAGCGGATTTGTTTTTGCAGGGCGGTCAGCTCGGTGAGGTCACTCATCAGGCAAAGCGCGCCGCTGACTTTCATGTCGTTCGCGGTCGACAGCGTTTCGCCGCTGCTGCGTGCGAAGTTCCTGACCGCGCGGTAAATCGGAGAGATGGTCACGCCAATGTGCCGAACCTCGCCATCGATGGTGGTGTGCTGAACTTCGCCGCGCTGAAACGTCTGGCCTTCGCGCAGACATGCGGTGAGCATCCGCGCCAGATCGGAATCAGCGCCGAGGATTTCCTTGTACGAGCGGTAACGTACCGGGCTAGTGCCGAGAGCGCTTTCCGCGGCGGGGTTGGTAGAGCTGATCGCGCCCGTGGCGTTGACGAGCAGCAGGCCCGTGGGCATGTTGCGTGTGACTTCTTCGGTGAGTCGTTCGGATTCTTGCGCGCGTTCCTGTGCCAGCAAGTGCAGCCGCGCCAGTTCCTTTTCCTGTGCGCGAAGTTTCTCAATCACGCCCTGCATCGACGCCGCCATGAATGCCGATGGGTTCTCCATGTCGGGGCCGGGACTTGACCATTCACTTCGCGACGACACAGCCTGCCCCCGAAGAAACTTTCGAATCACGATTGCGAAGCCAACCACAGCCACAAGAAGGATTATGAGAAACGCGACGACATAGAACAGGTTTGCGGGCGAGAGCGCGGGAGCAGCGGAAGTGAGCGGCGACGTCATTATAGAACCTCGTTCGCCATCATCGCACCGTAAACAGCGGCATCGTTAGAAGCGATTGGTACCAGTTGACCACCTGCGTGCCGAAAAAAACCACAAGAAGCGCAGCCATGCCCAGAAAGCTGCCGAACGGCAACTCATAGTTCGACTCCTTGCGCCGCGCCAGAATGAACGCCAGTCCGAGCAGGCTTCCCAGAAGCGATCCAGCAAGAATGGTCAGCAGGGTTCGCTTCACGCCGAGAAACGCCCCCGCCATCAGCATCATCTTCACGTCGCCCAAGCCCATGCCTTCACGCCCGCGCAATCGAAAATACGCTTCGGACACGAGCCAAAGCAACCCGCTGCCAACGGCCGCCCCGAGGAGCGAGTCCGCGAACGACAGCACCGGCGCCGGAGGCGGGAAGGCGAAAACACGGTTGGCGAGCCAAAGCGCCGTTCCGTCGGTAGGCTGGGTAAAAAAACTGATCGCCAGCCCGATTCCGAATCCAGTGTAGTTGACCACGTCCGGCAGGACGCGTTCCCGCAAATCCGTAAAGACAAGAACAATCATCAGTGCCGAGAACGCGGCCCACTTTGCCGCTTCCGGCGTAAGTCCAAACGCGCGGTAGCAGGCGAAGAAGAGAATGCCTGTGACGAGTTCCACGACCGGATACATCGGCGAGATCTTCGTTTTACACTTGCGGCATTTCCCGCGGAGCAGCAGATAGCTGACCACCGGGATGTTGTCATACGGCCGGATCGGAGCTTGGCATTTCGGACAGGCGGAGGCGGGCATGATGATCGACTTTCGTTCCGGAATCCGCACGATGCACACGTTCAGGAAACTGCCGATAATCAAACCGAAGAGGAAAACGAAAATGCCGATAAGTGTTGCGGAGGCCACCCGTTAAATTTGCCACATCCGCAGCAGCCTCTCAAGCCGGGTCATCCCCGTCGTGCCCGACTTCTAACGCACGGGCGAAGCGGCGTGGAGTAAAATGCCACGCGTCAATTCCGCATGAACAAGATGAACAATTTGAAGAATCTCGCCGCTATCGGGATTCGGGCACACTCGGGGTGGGCCGCAGTTGTCGCAGTGGCAGGCCGTGGAGGCGACGTGCGAGTGGTCGATCGCCAGCGAATTGACGTGGTGGAATCCGATGGGCCGCGCGCCAAACAGCCGTATCACTATGCAGAGAATCTTCCGCTCAGTGAAGCTCAGGACCACATCGACCGTTGCGAGAAGGCCGGCATTCGCCTAGCCGCGGCGGGATTAATGAGCGTTGTGACGGCGCTTCGTGATTCGCAGCATGAAGTGATCGGCTGCAGCATTTTGCAGGCGTCGGGACGTCCGTTGCCTTCGCTGGCCGCGACCCTCTCCTCGCACGCGCTGATTCACACGGCGGAAGGCCAGTTCTTCCGTAACGTGTTCGCACGCTCCTGCGCGGGAATTGGCGTGACGGTGTCGAAGGTTCGCGAGCGGGAGCTTTTCGAAATCGCGACTCGGGAGTTGC
This sequence comes from uncultured Acidobacteriota bacterium, assembly GCA_963744235.1. Lineage (GTDB taxonomy): Bacteria > Acidobacteriota > Terriglobia > Acidiferrales > UBA7541 > Palsa-295. The sequence goes on from CAVUSU010000004.1 coordinate 560,643, forward strand.
GCATCCCGACGGCCAAGCTCAAATCGAAGCTCGCGAATCTCGGCCGCGAGCTGGGCCCACCCTGGACTCAGGACCAGAAGAATGCGGCGCTGGCGGGCTGGCTGCTTCTCAGCGGCGGCCCGAAACCGCGGCAATGAGTCCTTACGGGGTCGGATGCGGTCACCGACGAGTTCGGCAACCGGCCAATCAAAACGTAAGCGAAGTCCGTGATGTAAACTCTCCCTCCAGTTCGGCGAGGCGACGATTCTGCAAGCTACTATGAGTCCAATCATTCAAGTTTCCGGAGTCCGCAAGACGTACGGCTCAACGGTGGCGGTGGACGAAGTGTCGTTCGGGGTGAACGATGGGGAGATCTTTGGTTTAATCGGGCCCAACGGCGCGGGAAAAACCACCACGATGGAGTGCATCGAGGGTCTGCGCACGCCGGACCGGGGCACGATCTCGGTGCTCGGTCTTGATCCCTTCAAAGATGTGTACAAGCTGCAAAATCGGATTGGAGTTCAGCTCCAGCAGGCACAACTCCAGAAGCGAATTAAAGTATGGGAGGCGGTAGACCTCTGGGCTTCGCTTTACCAAAAGAATACGATCGACGGCAAACGGCTGCTTGAGCAGCTCGGCCTTACCGACAAGCGGAATGCGTGGTTCATGACCCTCTCGGGCGGCCAGAAGCAACGGCTCTTCATTGCGCTTGCGCTGATCAACGATCCGGAGGTGGTGTTTCTAGACGAGCTGACCACGGGACTCGACCCGCAAGCACGGCGCGCGATCTGGGAGCTGGTCCGCGGCATCCGCGAGCGCGGCAAGACGGTTTTCTTGACCACTCATCTCATGGAAGAGGCCGAACGATTGTGCGACCGCGTCGCCATTATTGAGCACGGGCGCATCATTGACATCGACACGCCAGGGAACCTCGTTAAGCGGCACTGCCCGGAGCGAACGGTCGTCCTCGCCACGGACGACGCAACCGCTGGAGATCGTTTTCGAGCGATCCCGCGCATCGAGTCGGTGACGTGCAGTGGCTCGCAGTTCACGATTCGCGGCCGGGGCGACGATCTCGTGACCGAGGTAATTCATTGTTTGTCGGAGAATCGGATCCGAGTCACGGATTTCCGCACGATTCTCCCCAACCTTGAGGACGTCTTTCTCAAGCTGACTGGGCACTCGATTCGCGACTAGACCTTTTCGCGAACAGGCTGAACACAATGCTGCGTGGACTCTGGAAACTGACTTGGATCGAGCTCAAGATATTCCTCCGGGAACCGCTCGGGGCCTTCGGGACGATTGGTATCCCCGTTTTGGTGTTCATCGTAGTGGGTCGAGTGGTCGGCCGCAGCCTCGCTCCGAGCGCACTCGCCGCCAGCAGTTTTATCGGCGTCGGCCTGCCCGTTTTGGCGTCGGTGCTGATTTCCATCAGCGCCGTGCTGTCGCTGGTGACGATCATTTCGATCTACCGTGAGGGAGGTATTCTCAAACGACTTCGCGCCACGCCGCTGCGCCCGCAGACGATCCTTACCGCTCATGTGATCGTCAAGCTGCTGCTCACTGCGGCGACCCTGGCCTTAATGGTGCTGGCGGGCAAGAGGTATTACCCGGTGGGCGTTCATGTTCCGTTGTTCGGGCTTTACGATCGCGCTGCTGATAAGCACTTGGAGCATCCTGTCGATCGGCTTTCTCATCGCCAGCATCGTTCCCACGGCGCGCTTTGCGCAGCCCATCGGAGCGTTGATCATGTACCCGATGATCGGTATCTCGGGACTCTTTGCCCCAGTCGCGTCGTTGCCTCCCGCGCTCCGAGCAGTGGCAAGGGTTGTGCCGCTTACTTACACAGTGTCGCTCCTCGAAGGGATCTGGAAAGGCGACGCGTGGTCGGCTCACGTGGGCGACGTAGCGGCGCTGCTCGTCGTGTTTGTCATTTGCACGGCGCTCTCAGCGAAAGTGTTTCGTTGGGAGTAGCGAGGATTTCCGGAAACGCTCTTCAACGCGATGTTTTTTCGGCCCCGCTCTGGACTATAATCCGCGCGACATCGCCCACTCTGTTCCAGGAGTCTTCATGAGAAAAATCGTTATTCCACTGGCGCGCCTGATTTTTTGCGCTGTTCTTCTTCTGCCGTTTGGATTGCGAGCCGCCGCGCAGGAGACGCCGGGCGCGAAGAGCAGCGATGGGACGCCAGCATACAAGAATCCCGATCTGCCGATCGAGAAGCGAGTGGACGATCTGGTTTCGCGCATGACCCTGGAAGAAGAAGCATCGCAAATGGGTTACACCTCCAAGCCGATCCCCCGGCTCGGGATTCCCTACTACAACTGGTGGAGTGAAGGCCTTCACGGTTTCGGCAGGGCGGGGCAAGCGACCGTGTTCCCGCAAGCCATCGGCGCAGCCGCCACGTGGGACGAGGCGTTGATCGAGCGTACCGCCGAAGTGATTTCCACCGAGGGCCGCGCGAAATATGAGGAGGCCGTCGCAACGAATTACGTCGGAGCAAATCGGGGGCTCACGATATGGTCGCCGAATATCAATATCTTTCGCGATCCTCGCTGGGGACGCGGCCAGGAAACGTACGGCGAGGATCCGTTCCTCACGGGACGTTTGGGCACGGCCTTCGTTAAGGGGTTGCAGGGCAGCGATCCGCATTATCTGAGGGCGGTTTCGACGCCGAAGCATTTTGCGGTGCACAGCGGCGCGGAGTTGCTGCGCCACGTCACCAACGTGGACGTTTCAGCCTCACGATCTGGAGGACACGTACCTGCCCGCGTTCCGCGAGACGGTGGTGGAAGGGAAGGCCGATTCGGTGATGTGCGCCTACAGCGCCGTTGATGGAAAGCCTGCGTGCGCCTCCGACCTGCTGCTTCAAGATCACTTGCGCGACGCGTGGCATTTCCAGGGTTACGTGGTGTCGGATTGCGGCGCCGTCGCCGACATCTGGGACAACCACCACTACGCGCCCGACAACGTTCATGCCATTGCCCTCGCGATCAAAACGGGCACCGACCTTTCGTGCGGCGACGAATACAAAGATGTGCCCAAGGCCGTGCAGCAGGGACTGCTGAGCAAGGCGGACGTAGATCAAGCGGTTAAGCGACTGTTCACTGCGCGATTTCGGCTGGGAATGTTCGACCCGCCCGATCGCGTGCCGTACGCGAAGACGCCGCTCACCGTAATCGATTCGCCGAAGCAATCGCGCGCTCGCGCTTCAGTCGGCACGGGAATCGATCGTGCTCCTGAAGAACGACAAGGGAACTTTGCCGCTGAGTTCGAGTGCGAAGACGATCGCAGTGATCGGGCCGGAGGCTGACCTCGTCGAATCCCTGGAGGGGAATTACAACGGCACGCCGACCGATCCGGTGACGCCGCTGATCGGCATCGAGCGCCGATTCGGAAAGCAAGCCACGATCTTGTACGCGCAGGGATCGAAGCTCGTCGACGGGATGCCTATACCGGTCCCGGCGACAGCTTTGCGGCCAGCCGCGCGCGGGCGACGGACGCGTCGTCGATCGGAGGGCTAACCGGAGAATACTTCAACAACGGAAATTTCGAGGGCGCGCCAGCTTTGACGCGAACGGACCAAGCGATTCATTTCGACTGGTCTGGTCTCGATCCGATTCCAGGGCTCAAGGACGGTAAGTTTTCGGTGCGATGGACCGGTTTTTTCACGCCGCCGGCGCCGGGTGACTACAAACTCGGAATCGATATTCCCGGCTGCTATCCGTGCAAAGACTCCGACGACTTCCGCCTGTATCTCGACGGCAAGCTTTTCGACCGACGGCCCACCACACCGGAACTGATGATTCCCGTTCGGTTTGCGAGACGCGCGAGCTCACGAGATTCGATTGGAATATTCGCACACTCGTGGCGACACGAATCGCAATCTCTCGTTCGGCGGCGATGTGGCCGGCATCACGCTTGTGTGGGATCCACCCGCAGACGTCCTTCGCAACGAAGCCGTCGCGGCCGCGGCGAGGGCCGATGTCGTGGTGGTTTGTGTCGGCATCTCGCCTAACCTGGAGCGTGAAGAACACGAATGGATGCGTTTGGGAATGAGCATCCCCGGATTCTACGGCGGGGATCGCACGGACGTTGGTCTGCCGCAGCCGCAGCGGGAGTTGCTGCGAGCGGTGAGCGCGACAGGGAAACGGGTGATCGTCGTACTGCTGAGCGGCAGCGCAGTCGCTGTCGATCCTGGCGAAGCGAGCGCGATTCTAGCGGCTTGGTATCCTGGCGAAGAGGGTGGCACGGCCATCGCAGAGACGCTTGCGGGCGACAACAATCCGGCGGGACGTTTGCCGGTGACGTTCTACAAGTCGGTGGCCGATTTGCCGCCGTTTGACGACTATTCGATGCGCAACCGCACTTATCGATACTTCACCGGCCAGCCCTTGTTTTCATTCGGTTTCGGACTCAGCTATTCGCGATTCGCGTACAGCGGCCTCAAGCTCTCGTCGGCGGAGTTGAATGCCGGGTCGAGCCTCGACGTCGACGCGGACGTGCAGAACACTAGCCAGCGCGACGGCGACGAAGTCGCCGAGGTATACATCACATTCCCTAAATCCGAGTCGGCGCCGATACATGCGCTTCGCGGATTTTCGCGGGTGCACGTAGCCGCCGGGCGGGCCTACCATCTCCACTTTTCGCTGATGCCACGCGACCTGAGTGAAGTGAACGAAGCGGGCGAGCACCTCATCGCGCCGGGCGAGTACACAATCTCGATTGGTGGCGGGCAACCCGGTTCCAGCTTGCCGATGGTGGAAGGTCACTTCACTATCACTGGAAGTCAAACCTTGTCCAAGTAGATCGCCGCGGATTGTAAACTCGCGGCGGGCAACTCGCCCGCACATGTCCTGGCTCGAACAGAAAATTCGCCGCTACGAGCACATGCGCTGGGCGCAGGAGCCCAACCGACGAGTATTGCCGTTCACCTGGGGGCTCGAGTACATCGGCGGAAGTCCCTCTGAGGCGGACCCACGCGGGTTTCTCGATCGCTTTGTCGACGATACTCTCGCCAACAGCGACGAATGGTACGCGGCAACGCCCGCGAATGACTACGCGCTGGATGGCAACGTTCTCACTTTCACAAGCCAAATTGCGTCGCCGTGGCCTGACAACAATCGAGTCTACGGCCAACTCTTTCGCGCGCGTCAAACCGGGCCGGCGGTGGTTGTCCTGGCGCAGTGGAATGCGAGATGGGAAGAGCAGCAGGACATTTGCCGATGGCTGAAGCGACTCGGAATCACGGCGGTCAAGATGAGCCTGCCGTACCACGACCGGCGCGCAATTCCGGGCCATCCGCGCGGCGACCATCTCGTCGGTCCGAATATCGGGTTGACGCTTCAGGCGAATCGGCAGGCCGTTCTCGATGTGCGGCGCACTTTGCGGTGGCTTGAGCTCCAGGGCTACGACCGGCTCGGTATCCTGGGCACGAGTATTGGTTCCTCGATTGGGTTCGTCACGATGTGCCACGAGCCAGCGCTGCGCGCGGGCGCGTTCCTGCACGTGGCGACGTACTACGGAGACGTCGTCGCGAACGGTCTTACCACCTTGAACGTGTGGGAATCTTTGCAGACGAAAGTTTCGAAGGAGGACATTAGGCGCTATTGGTCGCCCATCAGCCCGTTTCCATATATGCCGAAACTCGGGGGCACAGGCAAGAAAATCCTGGCGATCAGTGGACGCTACGATCCGACTTTCTGGCCAGAGTTTACGAATGCATTTTTGCGGGAGGTGCGGCGCGACGGGTTACAAATTGAGACTCTTTCGCTGCCGTGCGGGCACTACTCACTCGGGGCTGCGCCGTTTAAGTACGTGGTGGGGCTCCGGCTCGGGATGTTTTTGTTTCAGTCTTTAGCTTAGACGCGAGCCGAAACTTCAAAGGCGTAACACAGAGGGCACTGAGAAAACACCAAGGGCACCGAGAAAACGTGAAAATCCACCGCAGAGGCCCGCCAAAGGGATGGCGGGCAGGCGCACAGGGCGCTGAGAGAATCGAAAACTCTTCGTTAGAGCAGCTTGCTGAAGCTTTCGCCCGCGATCGCCTGAGCGACGGCTTCGATGTCTGGGGAGAGAGAGCGATCTGAGTCGACGGCTTTCGAGATCGCGCGGACAATATTGTAGGCCTTTCGCGCTTCAATCCCGGTCCGCAACGGAGTGAGCAAATCAATTCCCTGGCACGCGGCGAGAAGCTCGATAGCGAGAATATGTCGCAGGTTCATCAGCATGGGCTGCAGGCGTCGTGCCGCGCCCATACCCATTGAAACGTAGTCTTCTTGATTGGCGGATGTCGGAATGGAATCGGTGGAATAGGGAACTGCGAGAGCTTTTGTCTCGCTTGCAAGCGCGGCCGCCGCCACTTGCAAGATCATAAACCCAGAATTGAGTCCGGCCTCAGGTACGAGGAACGCGGGGAGCTGGCTGGTCTGCGGATTGGTCATCTGCTCGATGCGGCGTTCGGAAATGCCGCCGAGCGTGGCGAGCGCAACAGCCAGTTGGTCGGCGGCGATCGCGAGCGCCTGCCCGTGAAAATTTCCGCCGCTAAGCACCTCTCCGGAGTCTCCTGCTGGGCTGGCAAAGACCAGGGGATTGTCGGTGGCGCTGTTCATCTCGATCGTGACGGTGACGCGAACCTGCGCCAGCGCGTCGCGAGCGGCGCCGTGCACCTGCGGCGCGCAGCGAAGGCTGTACGGATCCTGCACGCGTGGGTCCTTTTCAGCTGAGCGATGCGATTCGCGAATTTGGCTTCCACGATTCAGCCGCTCGAGGTTTCGTGCCGTGGTGGCGTGACCCGGGTGCGGTCGAACATTCGCAATTCGTGCATCGAAGGCCGCAGGACTGCCTCGCAGCGCATCGAGCGAGAGCGCCGTCGCAACGTCCGCGGTATCGACGACCGTCTCCGCTTCGCGAAGCGCGAGGGCCAGCAACGCAAGCATCGCCTGCGTCCCATTCAAAAGGGCGAGGCCTTCCTTCGCTTCTAGCGCAAGAGGCGCGATTCCAGCGCCTCGCATGGCTTCGTCGCCAGAAACCTTGCCGCCCCTGTAGATGGCCTCGCCTTCGCCAATCGCCACCTGTGCGAGATGCGCGAGAGGAGCCAAGTCACCCGAGGCGCCGACCGAACCCTGCGACGGAATCACGGGATGCACCTTGCGATTGAGCATGGCGCAGAGGGTTTCAGCCACTACCGGCCGCACGCCCGAAAAACCTTTTGCGATCGCGTTCGCCCGCAGTACAAGTATGGCGCGCGTCTCGGCGTCGCTGAGCGGCGCGCCTATGCCGCAGGCGTGACTGCGAACTAAATTCACTTGTAGCTGACGAATCTGATCGCGCGAGATTCGCACGGACGCCATTTTGCCGAAGCCGGTATTTACGCCGTAAACGGCGGTATTCGAATCGATCAGCCGTTCGATTACCGCTCGGGAGGCATTCATTCGCGCACGCGCCTCGACGGAAAGCTCCACTTCGGCGCGGTCGAATACCGCGGCATAAAGCTGATCGAGCGTCAAGTGCTCGCCGTCGAGTGCGATCTTCATTCGGAGGTTCTCACGGTATATGCGCCGCCTCGGACGCGGCTGCGTTGGAAAGGTCATCATCGGCGGGGAAGTACTTCCTGTATTTGTCCGGCAGCGATTTCGGCTTACCCGTGCGGTCGCAGATGACGTGAAGCGTTTCGCCGGTCGCGATCAATTCGGCGGAGACGGCGTTCAGGATTTCGTATCCGAATCTGACGGTGCGGCGGTGAGTTTCGGTGATGCGCGTGCGGATCGTGAGCTGATCATCAAATCGCGCCGGGCGCTTGTATCGGCACGAGGCCTCGGCGACGACGATGAAGCTGTCGTCCTCAATTTCCATTTGCTTGTATTCGAAGCCGAGCTGGCGGCAAAGCTCGACGCGACCGACTTCGAACCACGTGAAGTAATTCCCATAGTAGACGAAGCCCATCTGGTCGGTTTCCGCGTACCGCACGCGCACAGTTGTCTCGGCGTAGGGCGTCATCGGGCTCTAGTGTCCTGTCCATTTCGGGGTGCGTTTATCAAGAAACGCTGAAAGTCCCTCCCGAAAATCGTGTGTAGAGCGAATGTCAGCGTTTTCGTGAACGGCTTGCTCGATTTCCATGCGCAGCGCGTCCTCATCTTTCTTTAGTAGGAGGCGCTTCGTTCGGAAGATGCTCGTTGGGCTCGAGTCGAGCAGGGAAGCCGCGAGTTCGCGGGCACGCTTGTCGAGTTTCTCGGGCTCAACAATTTCGGTAATCATGCCCAAACGGAACGCCTCGGACGCATCGATGATCCGACCGCTGAGGAGGAGATCGCGCGCCGTTTTTTCTCCCACCTGGCGCCGCAAGAATACCGAAACCAGCGCTGGAACAAACCCGATCTTCACTTCGGTATATCCGAACTTTGCTTCCGGAACGGCGATGGTGAAATCCGCGAGCGTGGCAATTCCGCACCCGCCAGCGATGGCTGGCCCGTTTACCGCTGATATCAACGGCTTTGGGAAACTGTAGATGCGGTAAAACATGTTGGCCATGCGCCGCGAGTCTTCGAGGTGCTGTTGTGGCGATTGTTCGGCAATCGCGCGCAGGCCATCCAGATCCATTCCCGCGCAGAAGGCTTTTCCTGCACCTGTGATGATGACAGCGCGGGCGGGGCCGGCGTCTGCTTCGCCAAGTGCCGCGACGAGGTCCCCGATCATCTGCGCCGAAATCGCGTTGCGCTTCTCAGGACGATTCAGCGTGATCGTGGCGACTTCGCCCGCGATTTCGTATTTCAGCGTTGTGTAGCTCATCGACGATTTGTTTGGTGCGTCCTCAGGCGCTCTGCGGTAAATGGTTTCAGCGGCGTCAATTGAGTCTCGCGGTTTCCGTCGTCTGTGCGTAGCGCTCGCGCAACTCGTGAGTCATTGCGCACGCGACCGCGAGCGACTTCGTGTCGATGCCGGTGGAAACGCCGCGCGCCGCGAGAGTGGTCAGCACCACTTCCGTGGGAATATTACCCACAAGCGCGTCGCCTGCAAACGGGCATCCACCAAGTCCAGTGAGAGCGCTATCGAAGCGGCGGCAACCCGCCTCGTACGCTGCGAGAATCTTCTCGGCGGCGCTTTCGGGCCTACTATGGAGGTGGACGCCGATTTCGACTCCAGCCACGCAATTCTTCGCAGCCGTGTACAAGCGCGCGACCTCCTCGGGTAATGCGGTGCCGACTGTATCCGCGAGAGAGACGGTTCGCACGCCGACATCCTTGAGCCAAACGAGAGTTTCTTCGACGATTTCCGGTCCCCACGGTTCATCGTAGGGATTCCCGAACGCCATCGAAATGTAGATCACCAGTTTGCGTCCAGCAGCCTTCGTGTCGCGCTGCAGCTTTTCCACCAGCTCACGCGATTCGGCCCGCGACATGTTCGCATTGGCGCGCCGGAAGTACGCCGATATGGAATAAGGATAGCCGACGGTCGTGACGCCCGGCGTCGCGAGTGCGCGGTCCAACCCCTGTGAATTCACGACGATGCCAATAAGTTCAGGCGATTCACTTGACGGCGTCTTCACTCGGCTCAATTGTTGCATCACGGCTTCGCTGTCCGCCATTTGCGGCACATGCTTAGGAGAAACGAAGCTAACAGCGTCAATGTGAGAGAAGCCGAGCGAAACGAGGCTTCGCAAATATTTCACTTTCTCTTCGGTCGGGAGAATCTGTCGGAGCCCCTGCCAGGCGTCGCGGGGACACTCCACGATGGTCACGCTATCCAACGAGGGCCTCGGTCTGAAAGCCTTGAATCACGTCTGTAGGACTCCAGTTTTGAATTCGGCGACGTGTGGATTCAATGCCGCGGATTCGAGCGCCTCGATCAAGGCTTCGCGCGTGTGCGCGGGATCGATGATGGCATCCACCCAAAGGCGGGCAGCGGCGTAGCGTGGGTCGGTCTGACGCTCGTAGGTGGCGCGGATCGACTCGTGCAATTCCTTCTTCTCGGCGTCGCTGAGTTTCTTGCCTTCGCGCTCGAGCTGCTTGATCTTGATTTCGACCAGCGTTCCGGCGGCGGAATCGCCACTCATGACGGCGTAGCGCGCCGTAGGCCAAGCAAAAATGAAACGCGGGTCGTAGGCCTTGCCGCACATGGCATAGTGCCCGGCGCCGAAGCTGCCGCCGCAAATCACCGCAATCTTCGGCACGACGCTGTTTGCCACCGCATTCACCATCTTTGCTCCGGCGCGAATGATGCCGCTCCATTCCGCCTCTTTGCCGACCATGAAGCCGTTCACGTCATGTAGGAAAATCAGCGGGCACGAGGTTCTGATTGCAGTCCAGAATAAAGCGCGCGGCCTTGTCTGCTGATTCCGTATAGATGACGCCGCCGAACTCGAGCCTCTTTTCGCCGGTTCCGGGCGCCGCGACAGTTACGTTCTTCTTCTGATTTGCGACGATGCCCACAGCCCAGCCGCCGATCCGGGCGTATCCGCACACCAGTGTTTGCCCATACTCGGCGCGGTACTCCTCGAACTGGCTGGCATCGACGATGCGCGCGATGATTTCGCGCATGTCGTATTGTTTTGATGACTCGGAAGAGAAGAGTCCGTATATTTCCTCAGCGGAATAGGCTGGGGCGCGGGCCGGTTTGTGGTTGAACGGAGCACTGGGCCGATGCCCAATTTTATCGATGAGAGCGCGAATGCGGTTGATGCAGGCCGGATCATCCGGCTCGCGAAAATCGATGGTTCCGCTGATCTGGGCATGCATCTTCGCGCCGCCCAGATCTTCCGCTGACGTTTTCTGGCCGATCGCGGCTTGCACCAGCGCCGGACCTGCAAGGAAAAGGCCGCTGCCTTCGGTCATCAAAATGTGGTCGCACATGACCGGCAGGTAGGCGCCGCCGGCAACGCACATTCCCATGATCGCGGTGATCTGCGAAATTCCCATCGCGCTCATTACGGCGTTATTGCGGAAGACTCGGCCAAAATCATCCGTGTCGGGGAACACGTCTTCCTGCAAGGGGAGAAAGACCCCGGCGGAATCGACGAGATAAATTGTGGGGATACGATTTTCGATGGCAATGTTCTGAGCGCGAATCACTTTCTTCGCTGTCATCGGAAAAAACGCGCCCGCTTTCACGGTGGCGTCGTTCGCGATGATCATCACGCGCCGGTGGGAAACCTGCGCGAGGCCGGTAATCGTTCCGGCGGCGGGAGCGCCACCCCACTCTTCGTACATTTCGTGCGCGGCGTACAGGCCCAGCTCGAAGAATTCTGTTTTCGGGTCGATCAGCTTGGCGATGCGTTCGCGGGCGGTCAAGCGGCCCTTCTTGTGCTGCGACTCGATCGCTTTTGCGCCGCCGCCCTGGCGGATTTGTTCTTCTTGGTTCTTGATCTCGGTGAGCCGGTCGATCATTCGCCGGCTGTTATTCTCGAAAGCGGGCGACTTCGGATCAACGTTCGTTTCGATGACTGTTCCGCTCACCCGGCTCCTTCCCGCGATTAGTGTCGGCGGCCACTAGGGGCGCCACAGCCTTTGCGCAAACGCAGATTGTATCATCGGCATTGCCACCCGCGATTCGTTTTGACTTGCGCACCAGCTGCGTTAGAATGCCGCCAGTCCCCCTGCTACTGCGGGGCCAATTCTTTCTCCCGGAGGCGCCTATGCGCTGCATTTTGCAAGCGAAGAACGGGTCCGCCTCCACGCTTCTTTTGTAGTCCGCTTCGGCATCTCGTTCTTCCATTCTGCCTTTATCTTTTCATTCGCCGCATGGAACTGTCGCGGCCTTGATGCATCTTCGCATCCGCCCGCATGGGCGCTGGACTGACGGAGAAGATTGAAATGAAATTCATCGATTTGAAACTCGTACGACGCCTCGAAATGGCCTCAGCCAAATCCGGGAAGGCTTGTGCCGAAGGCGCGCAAAGGCTCCATCCCGATCTCGGAGCCGCCGCGGAGGATATTGCTGGTGGCATCGCCGTATACGCGGGCGTCGATTCGCCGGTAACGCAGGCGCTCGGCGTTGGTCTCGACGGCTCCGTCGAGGACGCCGAACTCGACCGCCTCGAAAACTTCTTCCGCTCGCGGGGAGCCGCCACCGCTATCGAGCTGTGCCCATTCGCGGGCATTCCTCTCTACGAGGCCCTTGCAAAGCGCGAATATCGCCTCGTCGAAGTTTCCAACGTTTTATTCCGTGACCTAACTCCTGCCGACGATTTTCCGCCGCCCGCGCCCGGCGTAACCGTCCGTCCCGCGCTGCCAGAGGACGAAAAACTCCTCACGCAGACCGTGGCGCGAGGATTCGCCGAGCTCAGCCCGATTACGCCGGCGCTCCTCAACGTCATGGACGGCTTCTTTCACAGCGAGGGCAATCATCCCTTCCTGGCTTACGTCGATGGCGTGGTTGCCGGGGGAGGATCCGCGTTCGCCTTCGACGGCGTTGTCGGCATGTTCGGCGCGAGCACTCTGCCGGAGTTTCGCGGACGCGGCGTCCAGGGGGCATTGCTCGCCGCGCGACTTCGCTGGGGCGCCCAAAACGGTTGCGAACTGGCGAAGGGAATCACGCTCCCCGGCAGCACGTCGCACCGCAACCACGAGCGATTCGGCTTTCGCGTCGCGTACACGCGCACGAAGCTAGTGAGAAATCAGGTTGAGCATCCGACGTGACCGATCGAAAGCGGTTGAGGTCAGTTGCCGCGATGAAACGATTTCAGATAGTAGTCCGAACTCTCGCGCTTCCTTCGCGTCCAGCGTCCTGCCGGTCGTGAGCATTTCCAGAGCGCGGGCGCGGCCGATGAGGCGCGTCAGGCGCTGCGTCCCGCCCCAGCCGGTGAGGATGCCGAGCGTGCCGCCGGGATGTGCGAACACGGCGTCAGGTGATGCGATGCGTGCGTGGCAGGCGAGCGCGAGATCCAGTCCGCCGCCCATGCAGTAGCCGCGAATGGCCGCAATGACCGGTTTTGGCGATTGCTCGATGGCGCGGAAGACTCGCTGGCCCGCGCATGAGAATTCGAACGCTTCGGCCGGCGAGAGGCGCGCCAGTTCATTCACGTCAGCGCCTACCGCAAATCCTTGCTCGCTTCCAGTGATCACGCATCCCAAGAATTCCGGCGTTACCGCTAGCCGGCCGACTTGCGAGCCAAGCTCAGCGAGCAAGATGCGCGTGAGACGCGGGAGTCCGTCGTCACTGTCAAGGGTGAGAAAGAGAATGCCATCATGCGGCGCAGCGAGCAGGCGAGTGCTCACTGCTGGTTCAGGCTCCGTGCGACGTGGCGGGAACTCGCTGGCGGATGAAATCGACGATGGCTTGCGTGGGCGTGCCGGGGAGGAAAACCTCCGCGATGCCGGATTTTTTCAGGGCGGGAATGTCTGCCTCGGGAATGATGCCGCCGATCAGGACCGTGACGTCAGTCATGTTCTTTTCGCGAAGCAGGTCCATCAGGCGCGGGCATATCGTATTATGCGCGCCGGAAAGAATCGAAAGCCCGATGACGTCGACGTCTTCTTGTGTGGCTGCGGACGCGATCATTTCGGGAGTTTGGCGAAGGCCCGTGTAAATCACTTCCATGCCGGCGTCGCGCAGCGCGCGCGCGATGATTTTCGCGCCGCGGTCGTGGCCGTCGAGGCCCGGCTTGGCAATCAGTACGCGGATTTTCTTCTCTGGCATCGAATCGGACGCCCGTGTATGACGAGCTTCGGCCCAGGCATCTTGGGACAGCGAATTTACCACAGAGCGCACAGAGAAAGGCGAGAGAGCACAGAGAAAGGCCGGAGACCGGTGATCCGATGTTAAAATTCCAAGAGCGAGTCGCTAACGCTACTTCAGGCTGGAAAGAAAATTGTCCAGAGCCGAGTTGAACTGGTCGGGATTATCGACGAATAGCGCGTGGCCGGCGCCTTCGAACGCTTCGAGCTTCGAGCCGGGAATCTGTTTCTGCATATCGGCGATGCGATCAAAGTCGAAACCTTTCGCCGCGCAGACCAGCGTGGGCTTGTCGATCTTAGGCAACACCGCGCGGTAGTCCGCGGCGAAGCGACCAACGAGCAGCGCTACCGCGGATGCCGTCGGAACGCCGAGCGATGCCTGAATCACTCGCTGAATGTATTCTTCCGGTTGGGGCTTGTGAAACTGAATCTTTCGCACGAAGTAGTCGGCGGTCTTTTTGCGATCATCGAGGAGGCCTTTCAGCAGGGAGAAATCCTGTTCCGCTTCGCCGGGCGCGAATCCGCCGGCGAGCTCGTCGACGAAAACCAGGCCTGCAACGCCACGCGTGCCAAACTGATCTACGTAAGACAGCGTCTCGACCACCGCCATCGACCACCCGACCAGCACCACCGGCGCGAGGTGCAATTGATCGACGACAGCTTTGATGTCTCGCGCCATCTGCGCGGGATAAAGCCCCTCGGAAGTCTGCGAGGATTCGCCCTGGCACCGCGGATCGATCGCAACCACGCGGTGATTGATCGCGAAGTAGTCGATCTGCTGCTGCCAGATCCACGCAGGCATGGTCCAGCCCGGAACGAAAAGGATTGTCGGCTGAACGCCGCTGGTGGCCTTCGGGCGGCCCGCCTCAATGTAGTGAATCTTCACTCCGTCGCTCGCCGTGACAAATCCGCTCGTGCTCCAGCTCATGCTCGCCTTGTTTTCCTGAGCCGCTGATGCAAATGCCACCACACAAGTCAAAACTGGAATGGCGAGAATTGCCGTTAATATTGGTTTCATGGTTTTCTCAGCGTTCTCTGCGCCTCTGCGGTGAATGCATTTTCTACGTCGGATGATTCAACACCAGTCTACGAATTCCGTCTTTCAGCACAACACTGTGAAAGTTTATCAGCAGCCCGACGGTGCAGCCTGACAGCCGAAGATATGTCAGCAGAATAGCCTCGTGTATAGGAGCAAGCGCTTCGATTGCCTTGATCTCGAGAACAACCTTCCCATCAACCAGCAGATCGATTCGGTACCCGCAATCGAGTTCCACGTCTTTGTAGACGAGCGGAATTGCCTTTTGCCGTTCGAAGGGGATTTGTCGGATCGCAAACTCCCGGGCGAGACATTCCTCGTACGCTGATTCGACCAGTCCCGGTCCAAGAGTTCGGTGCACCTCGATGGCCGCTCCGATAATTGCATGCGTCAACTGATCGTCGGTCATGTTCACCGCAGAGGCGCAGAGTACGCTGAGAACACCCATGCCCGCAAGCAGTGAACTCCCGAAAATGTAAGGTAAAGAAGGGTGCTACGTGATGGCGACTTCTTCGTAGACGCCGAAGACGGTGCGCATGGCTTCGCAAATCTCGCCCAGGGTGGCGTAGGCTTTCACAGCCTCGTACAGGCAGGGCATCAGGTTTTCGCTGCCGGCCGCGGCCTTGCGTAAGGCGCTCAACCGGCGCTCGACTTCGTCATTCGAGCGTTCCGCGCGCAATTTGCGCAGGCGCTCGGTCTGCCCGTGTGCGACGGTCTCGTCGATCTGCAAAATATCGATCGGTTTTTCGGGAGTGACGTAGTCATTCACGCCGACGATGATCTTTTCCTTGCGGTCGACCGCCATTTGATACCGATATGAAGCCTCGGCAATTTCGCGTTGCGGATAAGAGCGTTCGATGGCCGGAACCATACCGCCCAGCGCGTCAATCTTCTCGATGTAGTCCCAAGCGCCGCGTTCGACTTCGTCGGTCAGGGATTCGACGAAATAGGAGCCGCCGAGGGGATCCGCCGTGCTTGTGACGCCGCTTTCATGCGCGATGATTTGCTGCGTGCGGAGCGCAATCGTCGCTGCGAATTCTGTCGGTAGCGCCCAAGCTTCGTCGAGGGAATTGGTGTGCAGCGATTGAGTGCCGCCAAGAACCGCGGCCAGCGCCTGCAAGGCCGTTCGCACCACGTTATTGTAGGGTTGCTGCGCCGTCAACGAGCAGCCCGCGGTTTGCGTGTGGAAGCGCAACGCCCAGGACCGGGCGTTCTTGGCGCCGAAGCGATCGCGCATCGTCTTGTACCAGATGCGCCGCGCGGCACGATACTTTGCGATCTCCTCGAAGAAATCGCTGTGCGCGTTAAAGAAAAACGAGAGTCGCGGCACGAATTCGTCCACGTCGAGCCCGCGTCGAATGCCCCAATCCACATATTCGATTCCGTCACGCAACGTGAACGCGAGCTCCTGAATTGCGGTGGAACCCGCTTCGCGAATGTGGTAACCGCTGATCGAAATCGGATTGAACTTCGGCGTGTGCTTCACTCCGAATTCGAACGTATCGATCACCAGCCGCATCGATGGCTCGGGAGGATAGATGTATTCCTTCTGCGCGATATATTCCTTCAGGATGTCGTTTTGAAGCGTGCCGGAGATTTTCTTCCAGTCGGCGCCTTGCTTTTCGGCGACGGCGAGATACATCGCCCAAATCGGCGCGGCGGGCGAATTGATGGTCATCGACGTGGTGACGTCGGCAAGGGGAATCTTGTCGAAGAGCACTTCCATGTCGGCCAACGAACTGATCGCGACGCCGCACTTTCCAACCTCACCTTCCGAAAGCGGATGGTCCGAGTCGTATCCCATCAAAGTGGGAAGATCGAATGCCACAGAGAGTCCGTTCTGGCCTTGCGAAAGCAGGTAGCGGAACCGGCGGTTCGTATCCTCGGCGGCGCCGAATCCGGCGAATTGCCGCATGGTCCACAAGCGGCCGCGGTACATCGTTGAATGAATTCCGCGCGTGTAAGGAGGCTCGCCCGGATAGCCGAGGTCGCGATCGGGATTCCAATTCGCGAGGTCGGCCTCGGTGTAGAGGCGTCGAATGGGATAGCTCGATACGGTGGTGAATTCCGCCGCGCGCTCGGGAGATTTCTCAAGCGTCGGCCGCAGCGTGTTTTCTTCCCACTCGCGCTGGACCGCCGAAGGCTTTCTTTCGACGGGAGAAGACTCCGGCGGCTGAGCGTTCGATTCTTTGGTGGTCTTCTGAGTCATCGGAGACTCCTCCACCGATTGCGCGGCGTCGCGCGACCTGTGCCTTCATTGTATGGCAAGGGGAGTGAGCCAGCAAGAAGCGGGGACGGGTGGTTCAGAGACCGCCCAATGCATTCCGGTTTATTTTCGGCTCCGCCGTTTTACTTCTTGCCCGGGACCCAGGGACTCGTGCGCGCGGGCGCGTCATCGGCGTCGAGCGCTCCGGGGATGTTCGGCGTGCGCGAGACCTTGCTCTTCTTCGCGTCTGCGATCGTTATGTGGTCCGTCTCGAGTGTTCGGCCCATCGCCTGATTGAACAGCGTGGCGGCCTCGATCAAGTTAATTCGGGCACGGAGCAAAGTGCCCTGGGCAGCAGTGAGGTCACGGGACCGGAGAACCACTTGGTAGCTTGTTGAAGACCCCAGCTGGTATTTCTTTTGCTCAGCGTCGAGAGTTTGCTGTGCCAGCTTCTGCGCCTCCTCGGCTGCTGTCACTTGCGCGCGATCCTGATTCAACGCGATCAGAGCGTTCCGCACGTTAACGAACACAATGTTCTGTTGCTCGCGGTACAGCACTTCACTTTGGCGTTCATCGAATTGCGCCTGCGCGTTGTCGGCCTGCGCCGAGCGGTTACGAAGCGGCACGGTGAGGTTGACGCCGGCAATGTAGCTTGGAAACGAGGCGTTGATCATGGAATTTAAGGCGTCTCCGATTCCTCCTTTCTGAACGGCAGTCGGGAAAATCGGGCTTCCCAGGAAGGCAAGGATACCGGGAGCGCCAGGATTGCCTACATTGAAGGTGTTGCCAGCGGCATCCACAACCGGATTTCCAGCTACGTAGCTGGTGGGTATCGCCGACGTAAGTACTGTGGTATCGCCACCCAGTCCTGTGGCCCCGTATTGCACGAAGGCGTTCAGCGACGGCAGCAAGCCGTTGCGCGTGGCGCGAACTTCCACCTTCGCGTTGCGGAGATTGTAATCCGCCTGCTGAAGCTCGGGTCTCTTGGTCCAGGCTTCCTTCACGGCGTCTTCCAGCGGAACGCTCTCCACCTCGTCAGGCTTGTAGATCGCGCTCGTCGGTACGATCTCAATTCCACGCAACGAGGGATCCATCGGATCCTTCGTGATGGCGTTGAGGAGGATCGTCTCATCCTGCAGTTGAGTAGTCTGTGCCACAACCACGTTCTGCTTGTCCGTTGCCAGCTGCGATTCGGCGGTCAAGACGTCGAGAGGAGCCATCGTTCCGATTTCGAGCTGCTTCTGGTTGTCTCCGTAGAGCTTTTGCGAAACCGCCACAGCCGCCTGACCCACTTTCACGAATTCGCGAGCGTAAACCAATTCCCAGTAGTCGGTCGTGACGTTCGTGATGTCGGTAATTACGGCCTGGGCGAACTGGGCATCGGCTACCCGGAGGGTATTCTTGGCTTCGATGATGTAACGCGTGTTTGGCAGCGTTCCAAAGCCCCTTAGCAGTGGCTGCGAGATCGTCACCGCCAGCGTTGATTGCACGGCTGGATTGACGAAGCTCCCCGGCGAATTGGTCGACGTCCGGCTATTGTCCCACGACACTGAAAACTGGGTGCCGGTATAGAAACCTTGCGAGAGCGCAAAGTTCGTGTTCGTGGTGTGGTTTGTGACAGTGCTCTGCGTCGTGGAACCGGTGCCGGATGTGAAAGCGTTGCTGATGGGAAACGTCTGATCAGCGACGTTGAAGCTCGACGTGAACACCGGATCATATCCCGCTGAAGGCGCAGACCCGAGCAACACGGGCGCCGAAGCTCCGGTTCCCACCGACACACCGCCTGCTCTCGTTCGGAGCAGGTTCACCTCGGCCAGCCAGGGTGTGTACCGCTGGACTTGGATGTCGAGGTTGTTCTCGAGCGCCAGCGCTATGGCATCCTCGAGGCTTAGCATGAGCTTGCCGTTCTCGATCAGCTGGCTGATTTTCGGGGAGTTCGTGAGCGTCGGAGCGGGAATATCTCTCTTGGCATACGGCGCAAAGGGATTGGGAAACATCGACTTGCCCCTGGAGTAGTCCGGGCCGAGGCTGATTTTCATGTTTTGCGTCATCGCCGGCGGCAACGCTTGGTCCGACGATTGACTCTGCATTTGAGTCTGCGCTGGGTTCTGCGGCTGCGCCTGCGCGTAGACTGGTGCCGCGATCAACGACGCTGCCGTCCAGACCGCGACCACCACCTGCAATAAGCTCCGATTCATCGTGTTTTTCCTCTCCCCAGAAAGAATGCAATCAGCAAAACTGTCTGCGAACCCTCGTAAATTCTATTGCGCAAAGCCTTAGTTAGTACAAACGCGCGGGAGCATCCATTTGTTTCAGTAAGCCAACTCCGGTGCAACGCGGCGGCCATGCGTATCCGGCTGAAAGTAGACAGTTAAGATGGAATTTGGGCACCATTACTGTTCGATATCGGGCAGTGCCGTGCGTATCCGAACAGGCGGGAACGGAGTGTAGCACCCACGGTGGACCGACGACAATCTGGATAGCAACCGGTAGCTTTGGGAGCGACACACTCATCTCAAAGTAGATTACTCAAGTCTTCAACTCGCGAGACCTTCGAAAGACACGGTCACCGGAGTTGGCATTGCTGGTAGATTCCCGGCATGATAATCGGCGCCCATATTCTGCTATACAGCGAAAGGCCGGACGCCGATCGCGCCTTTTTTAGGGACGTGCTGCAATTTCCGGCCGTCGACATCGGGCACGGCTGGTTGATCTTCAAGCTTCCTCCGTCCGAAGCTGCGGTCCACCCTTCCGATGGCGAGAATCAGCGGCTTCACGGCGGCCATCACCTCCTCGGAGCCGTGCTCTACCTGATGTGCGACGACCTGCATGCATACGTAAAGTTACTGAAGTCGAAGAGCGTGAACTGCACCGAGATCAGCACGGAGCAGTGGGGAATCAGGACTACAGTCAAGTTGCCGAGGGGCGGCGAGATCGGGCTCTATCAACCGAGCCATCAGACAGCGCTAGGCCTTTAATCCTTCACCCCGCGATTTTTGGGCGGCCCGCTCACCCAGCCTCTATCCGTTGACACCCATCATTCGGCCGCTCTACCATGCATGGCGGCGTAGGCTTGAATCCTGCATGACACTCGACTCCTCCTCTAACCGACACCCTAAGCCACGGTTGTTTCGACGTGGATTGGGGGCATTTGGCGTCGCCGCACTGATGACTCTCACGTTTTTCGCCGTCTGCGGCCTGCTCCGCGGGGCATTGAGCGCGCAGGATCCGGAACAACTGACGCCGCAGGGCTATGTCAACGACTTCGCGAACGTGCTGAGCCAATCGGCCCGCGAGCAGCTGACCGCGCTTTGTACCGAGGTGGAGCAAAAGGCCCAGGCCCAGATCGCGATCGTGACAGTGAAATCGCTCGGCGGGCGCGCAATCGAGGACTATTCGATTGACCTGGCGACGCGTTGGGGAGTAGGTCCGAAGCAGAAGGATCGCGGTCTGATGATTCTGCTAGCCGTTGATGATCACAAGGATCGCTTCGAGGTCGGTTACGGGCTTGAAGGAATCCTGCCGGACGGCAAAGTAGGGAGCTTCGAGCGAGAAGCTGTGCCTCTTCTTAGGGCCGGCAACTATGACGGGGCGGTGCTCCTGATGACGCGCCATGCCGCCGACGTGATCGCCGCCGATCGTGGCGTCACCCTTTCAGGTTCGTCTCCCGCGCCTCCTCCGGAGATAAGCTCCGATCGAGGCTTCGATCCGGGCGTATTGGGGCTCATCCTCTTTGGTGTCGGTATTCTAGTCGTTTTCGCGTTCGCGAAGCGCAACCTTACTGGTGGCGGTTCAGGTCGCCATGGCGGAAGTGGGTGGTGGGTTGGGCCACTGATCGGCAGCGGTTGGGGTGGGGGCGGATTCGGCGGTAGCGCTTGGGGCGGCGGAGGCGGTGGCGGCGGAGGAGGATTTGGGGGTGGCGGGGGCTTCGGCGGAGGTTCATTCGGCGGTGGCGGCGCGAGCGGAAGCTGGTAGTCTTGTCAGGCTTCTGGCGAAAGTTCGCCAGAGACCGCGTCGTTAGGGAAGGCTGGTAATGGAAGAACAACTTACCGAACTCGTCCGGCGACTCAAGAAAGCGGCGGGAAATAACCTTAAGACCGTCGTGCTCTACGGCTCGGGCGTGACGAGCGAGTTTTCCGCCAAGCATTCCGACCTGAATATCCTATGCGTCGTAGACCGCGCCGGGTCGCAAGAGCTCGAGCGCCTTCATGAGGCTGCTGAGTGGTGGATGCGACGCGGCAATCCGGCGCCGCTCGTCTTCACATTTGACGAGCTGCAACGCTCAGCGGACGTTTTTGCCATCGAGCTTGTCGACATGAAGCTGCGTCACCGCATGCTTTTTGGCGATGATTTCTTCGAGCAGTTCGAAGTTCCATTGCGTCTGCACGCGTTGCAGCTCGAGCGGGAACTGCGCACGAACTGGATCCGGCTGCGCGAGGCGATCCTGGCCGCGCCGCAAAACAAGAAAGCTCATCTTGGGATTATGACCGCGTCCGTATCAACATTCTGTGCTCTGTTCCGGCATGCTCTCTGGGCGCTGGGAGGCCAGATGCCCGCCACCCAGCGTGAAGGCGTGGACGGAGTAGCATCGCTCACCGGCGGCAACCCGTCGGCGTTTCACGCGATCCTCGAGCTCCGGGAAGGGAAACGCAAAGAGCGCCACATCGACGTCGAAGAGACGCTGCACGCGTACGTCGAGCTCGTCGAGGTGGTTACGAACGAAGTGGATCGCCGTCTGGACGCGCAATAGCCCGGGAGATTGCTTGGGAGGTTCTCAATGAAGATCGTTGGTGCAGTCGTTGCCGCCCTGGTGGTAATCGTGTTGGTGCTTGTAGTAGTGGTTGGCGGGTCGTACATCAGCAGCAAGAATCAGATGGTGGCGCTGAACGAGACCGTGAAGGCGAACTGGTCGGAGGTCGATGTGAATTTGCAGCGCCGGTCCGACCTGATCCCAAACTTGGTGGAAACGGTGAAGGGTTATGCCGCCCACGAAGAGACCGTGTTCGGCGACATCGCAAGTGCGCGCGCGGCTTTGCTTGGCGCGAAGACGCCTCAGGACAAAATCGCCGCAAACGGCCAGCTCGACGGTGCTCTCGGTCGCTTGTTGCTGATCGTCGAGAACTACCCGAAGCTGCAAGCGAACGAAGGTTTTCTGAAGTTGCAGGACGAGCTTGCCGGCACCGAGAATCGCATCGCCGTCTCGCGCAAGCGTTATAACGATTCGCTGCAGACCTACAACACCTACATCGGCCAATTCCCGAACAGCATCTTCGCAGGCTGGGCCGGCTTCAGGCGCAACGATGCCTACTTTGAGGCATCGGAAGCATCGCGCGCGGTCCCGAAAGTCACGTTCCCAGCCGCGAACCCGGCGCCGGTACCTAACCGCTGACGAGCACAAGCTCAGCCGTCTCCAAAAAAAGGCGTCTAGCTGACGGCTTTCTTGCGGAACTGTCGAAGACCGACCACAAGCAGCAACACGTCAAAGCCCACCAAGGCCACGAAAATCAGCGGAAGTGACAGATGCGGGAACTGGGGCACGAGTGTGGCTCGTAGCCCTTCGCTTGCGTAGGCCAGTGGGTTAATCAGCACCACTTTCTGCAGGATGGGGAATTTGTTTAGAGCACTCCAGGGATAATACGTGCACCCGAAAAATATCAGGGGAGTCAGGACCATGCTGAACATCAAGCCGATGTGCTGCTGATCCACACTACAACCGAGCGCAAGCCCACCACAGGCTGAGAAGCCCGCAACCAACAGCGTGACGCAGACGAAGACGAGCGGGTTCGCTAGGTGCAATTCCAGCCCGGGCCGAAGGATGATCCATCCGAGGGGAATCACTACCAAGCCAGCCACGATCGCTTGAATCAGACCGGCCACCACCTTTTCCACCGCGACCCAGGAGATATCGATGGGGGCCAGCAACCGGTCTTCAATCTCGCGGGTGAACTGGAACTCGCCGATCAGCGGCATCGCCACGGCCCATATCCCGGTGAACACCATGCTAATGGCCATGATTCCGGGGAGCAGCAAGCTCTTGTAGACCGCGGGAAGATAACCACTGCCCACCATTACGCGGCCGAAAATGAAAACGAACAGCAGAGGCTGCAAGAATGTCTGGAAGAGCAGCGGAACCAGATTCCGCCGGGCCACATGAGCGTCGCGAGCCAAGAGTGCCAGGAAGGCTTTTCCGTTCATTCGCGCAAGCTCCTTCCCGTGTGATGGAGAAAGAGGTTTTCCAGGCTCGGTTCAGAAATGTGCACGTCCGACAACTCAACACCAAAAGTCGCCGCGGTGTTTACGATCTCCGCAATCAGGGAACCGCCCCGGCCGGCATAGAGGTCGGCTCCACTGTCGGCGGAGGCGCGCACTTCTGTCACGCCAGACAGAGTGGCGAGGCGTTCAAGCATCGGTGCGGAGTGACGTGCAAAGCGCAGGCGTAGCAGAAATCCGCCGGGGACCGAAGCTTTCAACTCGTGCGGCGTGCCCGACGCAATGATACGCCCATGATCGATGATCGCGAGTTGTCGGCATAAGGTATCAGCCTCTTCCATGTTGTGAGTCGTGAGCAAGATGGTGCGGCCCTTCTCGTTGTACTCGCGGATGATCTCCCAAAGCAGCAGTCGGGTCTGTGGGTCCAGGCCAGCGCTTGGCTCGTCGAGGAACAGCACCTGCGGGTCATGCATCATGGCGCGCGCGATTGAAATGCGCTGCATCATTCCACCGGAAAACCCGCGGACGAGTTGGTCGGCACGATCCGTCAGCTTGAAGCGGTCGAGCAAGCCATTGGCGCGCTCTGCGCGCTCGTGGGAACTCAGGCCGAAGTATGCTCCATGGAAGAGCAAGATCTCGCGGGCGGTAAGAGAGAAATCGAGGTTGGGGCGCTGTGCCACAACTCCGATCTGACGCTTGGCAGCCGTCTGATCGCGCCAGACATCGTGTCCGCCCACCCAAGCGGTGCCGCTGGTTGGGCGAACGCGTGTGGTGAGAATGCCTACCGTGGTGGACTTTCCGGCCCCATTGGGACCGAGAAGGCCAAAAATCTGCCCGGGTGCGACCTCGAGGTTGATCCCATCGAGCGCCACGATCTGCGGCTTTGGTTCCTTGCTCCGCTTGCCGCCCGCAGGCGCAGCGCCACCCCGTCCGGCCGCAGCAGGTGGGGCCGAACTATAAATCTTGCGCAGATCGGTCGTGCGGATTGCCGAATCCATAGCAGAGGTCCCGTAGTAGAGAACGACTTCGCGCGCCAAACGTTACGAAGCCGCAAATTCCTAGCCGAGGAGTATACATATCACACCTGCGAAGCCGTAAGCCTTCCGTCGCAACCGTTGGCAATCGGTTCTGGCTCTCATTCCTCACCCCTCACCCTCGCCCCCTGCCTTTATTACAGTTCCGTGAATCCTCGCGTGCTCCGCTTGACCCGCTTCGCCTCGCGCGCTACGCTGATTACAGGGGCTTTTCTTGCGGGCCGCAGGTTCCGCCCGCCACACTGAATGAAACAGACGATTCACATCGCTGGGGGAGTGAGCGAGTTTTTTGGCACCCTCGACGAAAACCTGAAGCTCTTCGAATCGGCCCTGCACGTCACCACGCATCTGCGGGACCGCGACGATCTAGAAATTGAGGGCGAGCCGGCGCAAGTGGAACGCGCCGCGAAAATCGTCGGCGAATACAACCAGCGCATCCGCGAAGGCCGCGTGCCCGACAGCCAGGAAGTGAAAGCACTGCTTCGCATCGCCACCGAAGAACATCCCTCGAAACTGCGCGGCGCATTTTCGCCTACGCGCGCGCGTCCGCTGGGCAAGAAGAGTGTGGTCCCCAAGAGCGCGAACCAGCATCGCTATGTCGAGGCGCTCGAAACGTACGACATGGTTTTCGCGATTGGGCCGGGTGGCACGGGAAAGACCTATCTCGCGGTCGCCATGGCCGTTTCGGCACTGCTTTCGAAACAGGTGAACCGCATCATTCTGGCGCGGCCAGCGGTTGAGGCCGGTGAGCGGCTGGGATTCCTCCCGGGCACGCTACAGGAAAAAGTGGATCCGTATATGCGGCCGCTTTACGACGCCCTACACGACTTGCTCGAGGCGGATAAACTCGAGAGTTTACTCGAGAAAGACATCATCGAAGTGGCTCCCTTGGCCTTCATGCGAGGCCGCACACTGAACGATTCCTTCGTGATCCTCGACGAAGCGCAAAACACCACCAGCGAGCAGATGAAGATGTTTCTCACGCGTCTCGGATTCAATTCGAAAGCCGTCATCACCGGCGACATCACCCAGATTGATCTGCCGAACGACCGGCGTTCGGGACTGGTGGAAGCGATCGACGTTGTGGGGAACATCGAAGGAATCGCGTTTATCTATTTCGACGAACGCGATGTCGTGCGCCACAGCCTGGTTCAGCGAATCATCAAGGCGTACGACGAGCGTCCCGGCCCGCATTCAGCTGGTTCGAATCGCGGCTCGAGCGGCAAAAAGTAAGCTAGCGTTTCCGCATGATCCTGAATCGCCAGCGCAGCGTCCGTGTCTCGCTTCTGCACCTCGAACGCTTTCTCGCGCGAGCCCGCCGCAAACTTGGGATATCCTCTGACGCGCTGACGATCTGTCTCGTGACCCCTTCGGAGATCGCGGGCTGGAACAGCGCCTATCGTGGCAAAACCGGCCCGACGGATGTATTGTCATTCCCAACAAATGCGCGCCAGCCAAAGAAGAAGCGCGTTCACGATCGCCGTGCGCCAGGCCCGAGGAAAGGTGTCTCCTCTACCTCCTTTGCTTCCTCTACCTCCTATCTCGGCGACATCGCCATCGCTCCCTCAATCGCACGTGCCAACGCCCGTCGCCTGGGGCGCACGTTCGATAATGAGATGCGGATTCTCATTCTCCACGGGATTCTCCACCTGATGGGCTACGACCACGAGACTGACAGCGGCCAAATGGATCGGCGTGAAAAGCGCCTCCGCGTCGAGTTGGGACTGGCCTAACCCATGAACCTGAAAATGGTTCTCTACTCGCTTGGTGTTCTCGTCCTGACAGCAGGCCTTCCTATTTTTGCTTACCTGGACCGTGTCTATCGCGAACTGAACGGGATCAGCACGGGCCGCATTCACTTGCATCTGCAAATGTTCGAAGCGCAGATCGAGCCGCGCTTCAAAATGGATCGCCGCCGCCTCGCTGAGTCGTTCAACCTGATCGCGCGGCTCTGGCTGGTTCTGGTCGCTGCGTTTACCGCTCGCGGTGTGATCTTCTTCGCGCCGAACACGTGGCAAGCCGCCTCCGAGATGGTGGTTTTTCTTGGCGCTGAAGTGATCGTCCTCATGCAGTTTGTTCCGGCGCTGCTGCTGGCCGGTGTGCGCGGAAGCTGGCTCTCACCGTTCGTGCCGGTCCTGCGTGCACTGCTGTGGCTTGTCTTCCCGATCGAATCCGTTCTCGACGCGCTTACTTCGGTTTTGCACCTGTCCGAGGAAGATCAGCCGGCGACGACGGAGGAGCAGTCGATCGAAGCGTTTGTGGATGCCGCCCAAGAAGAGGGGATCATCGAGCAGGATGAGGCGCGCTTGATCGAGCAAGTGGTGGAATTCGGCGAAAAGCACGTTCGCGACGTGATGACGCCGCGCCCGGAGGTCGTTGCGATTCAAGCCGACGCAACGCTCGAAGAATTCCGCGATCTCGTCGTCGAAACGAAATTCTCCCGGCTGCCGGTCTATGACAAGTCGCTCGACGATGTGCTTGGAATCGTGATCGTGCGCGACATGCTCGAGGTGTCCGAGCGCGAGGCCGCGCACCGGTCGGTTCGCGAGCTGATGAGGCCGGCGCTATTCGTTCCCGAAACGAAATTCGGTTCCGAGCTGCTCAAGGAAATGCAGCACAAGAGCCAGCAGATAGCCATTGTGATCGACGAGTACGGAACGATGGCGGGCATCGTCACGATCGAAGACCTGGTGGAGGAAATCGTCGGCGAAATCGGGGAAGAGGATCGGCGGCCGGCTCCGGACGTTTTGCGAGAGGCTGGAGGCTCGATGGTCATGCGCGGCAGCGTGCCGATCGACAAGGTGGGAGAACTCTTCGGTGCCACGATCGAGTCCGCTTCGCAGCACGCGAACGCCACTACGATCGCCGGGCTGCTGAACGGTGTGGCTGGACACGTGCCCCGCACAGGCGAAGTGCTTGAGTACGACGGCTTGCGCTTCGAGGTTCTCGAAGCAAATCAACGCAAAGTCCTCCGCGTCCGTGCCCGTCGAGTTGCCGCCAGCGCCGCGTCGTCTGTACCTTGAGAGTCGTTGTGAAGGTTCGCGGTGCGTCACTCGGGCGGCAGAATGTCTGTCAAGTGAGCCAGGCCCAGCTCGACCAACGTGTGGTAGCGGGCGATGATATCTTCCTCCGGTTTCCGTGGTTGACCGAAAAGATTCGCGGCGACGGCGGCCTTAAACTCCGGTGATTCTTCCATAGCATGCATTGCTTCGATGGCTTTGGGCAGCGCGGCCAGCTTGTCTTGCAAGCTGCTCAATTCGTCGAACGCGGTCTGCGGGTGGTAGCGGATGCGGTCGGCGGTCTGCATGGCGTCGATCAGCTCGTCGGGACTCCAGCCCTCGGGCCATGTTGCGTTCAAGGTGTCGTAGGCCTCGCGCAGGCGCGTCATTTTCCCGGCGAAGCCTTCAAGCAAGGCGCGTTGGGGCGCGAGCGAAGGCTTGATGTTGACTGAGATTGTGACGGAACTCACGGTGCTGATGCTACGAGTGCGGACTATCGTCGTAAGCGTGCCGCCGTCATAGCTCCAGCCGGGCGCCGTCTCCGCGCTTGCGACGCGCTGGCCGTTCACGGTGACGGACGCCGGCGGCCACGTTCCGCGCAGGCGAACCTCATAGGCGCGCGACGCGCGCATCCCGGCGTAGTGTCCCTCGACAGGAGAAATCGTCAACGTCAAGGTCGTTCCCTTGGCAGACGAAACCGCGCGAATTGTTGTCCAGGCTGCCTCGCCGTGCTGGTAGGCGGGAGTGTTACCCGCATCTTCGTAGAGGCGATACGTCGCCGCACGTCCGTCGTCAGGCGGAAACACTGTGAGAATGAGCGGGTCCACTGGCTTCTCACCTGTATAACGCATCTGCGGTTGCATGGGGATGATGCTGCCAGTTTTCACGTAGACCGGAATTTGCCGAATCGAAAAAGTGCGTTCCGTCGATGCGGGGCCTTTCAGGTGCGCTCCCGTATCCCACTCGATCCAGTTTCCCTCTGGCAGCCAGACCGTGCGCTTCACGAGCTGCGAGTCTTTACCCGTCGGCAGAACGATAGGTGCGACCACGACGTTGTCGCCGAACATGTATTCGTCCTTTGCGTCATACGCTTCGGGAGCCTCCGGCGAGTCGTAGTACAGCGGATGCAGGAACGCCACACCGGTGTCGTAGGTTCGCCTAGCTTCTGTGTAGATGTAAGGCTGCAACGCGTAGCGGAGCAAGAATGCGTTGCGCATCAGATCGGAGTAAGGCTCCGGGTAGGCCCAAAGGCGGCGCTCGGAATCTGGATTCTTGGTGGTGTGCGTGCGGAGGATGGGGCTGAAGAGTCCGAACTGAATCCAGCGCAAATAGAGTTCGGGCTCGATGGAGCCAGGCATGTGGCCGCCAATGTCGTGGCTCCAGTACGCGTACCCGACGTTCGCGGCCGTTGCGGTGAAATACGGCTGAAACGCGAGAGAGTCCCAAACCGATATCGTGTCACCCGAAAAACCGATCTGGTATCGATGATTCCCCAGGCCGCCCCAGCGGTGGAAGAGCAGAGGACGCTTGCCCTCGCGCTCCTGGTCGGTGAAGTGAACGTAGTTGAGCCACCACGTGGGATTCACGTTTTCGAGTTTTGTGTTTGGCTCCTGTTGCCAGTCGAGCCAGAAGAAATCGATGCCTTGGCGTTCCAGCGGGTGGTGCATGATCTTCATGTAATTCGTCGCGAATCTCTTGTTGGTAATGTCGAAAGGGACGTACTGCCTCGTGGCGGGATCGATGCCCATTGCTTGAGCCATCTCCGGGTAGCGAGTTTCCCAGGGTTGCACTCCGGATGCGGGATGCATGTTGACCGTGGCCTTGAGGCCTTGCTGATGAACGTAGTCGAGAAATGCCGGAGGATTGGGGAACAGGACCTTGTTCCACGAGTAGCCACTCCACCCGAGACTCTGGCCCGACGCGTCGGTTTTCTTATCCCACCAGCGCGTGCCGAAGGTGGGGTGCCAGTCCATGTCGATCACGAGGACGTCGAGCGGAACCTCGTGGGATTGGAATTGCTGCACGAGCTGTTCGAACTCCTGATCGGTATAAGACCAGTAGCGCGACCACCACGCGCCGAATGCGAAGCGCGGCGGCAGCGGAATTTTGCCGGCGACGCGCGTGAAATCGTAGAGCGCTGCGCGATAGTCGTGTCCGTAGCCGAAGAAATACCAGTCCTGGCGGTCGCCGGGCGGTCGCGCCATCACCCAGGGCCAAGGGCTCTTTTCGCCTTGAGCGAACGAAAAATCCGAAGAGTCGAATAACGGCCGCGTGCTGTCGTCAACGAGCGTCCAACCGTCGCGCGAAACCAGGCCGGGCTCAAGCTTGGTGTTCGAGCCGCGGACGCCGTCGAGGGTTCGCGCGGTGCCGAGCAAATTGCCTGCATCTTGGACGCCGGGGTTCCAGACGACGTCGTTACCATTTAGCTTAAATGTGATACTCAGATTTTCAGGTGAGAATTTGCTACCGGTCCCGTAGTCTCTGTATTTCAGGATGAGCGCGCCGGTTTGAATCGAGAGGATGCTAGCTCCGCCCATGGACTCGCTCTCTTCGGTAAATTTCGGGACCGCCAGCTTGCGATTCAGAAATACGAGCGAAGCGTGATCTTCAAACTTGCCGTCAGCGGCCCACTCGATGCGAATCAGCTGTGGCGTCAGAATCGTGAATCGCGCGTGGCCAACGGTAACCACGGCGCGCGGATCGGCGACGGGATCAGATGCGTCGGGACTAGTGGTTGCCGCGCGTACCGCACGAAGATTCGTTGTCATCGTGAGAAAAAGCAGCAGCCATCGGGTGAAAAGAGCGCAGCGCACACTGAATACTTTCTTCCGCATCGTGTCACCCTGCTCAAACGTTACACAAGGCCGCTGAATCTTAGTACCAGTTCCCGCAGTTCGCAACTTTCACCTTTGATCCAATAATCAACGCGCGGAGTTGTAGCTCCGGTGGGCCTTTGTTAAGCTAGCGAACTACATAGCAACCGCGGAGAGGTGTCTGAGCGGTTGAAAGAGCTCGCCTCGAAAGCGAGTGTAGGGGGAACCCTACCGTGGGTTCGAATCCCACCCTCTCCGCCATTTTTTCTGTTTTGATTTCAGCTAGTTAACGGCAGGGCTGTTCCCGTGTACCTCTGGCGTACCCTTCGCTTCGAGGAGCTGTTGGCGTTCAGTTTACGGTGCTTGAGTCGCTAACAGTTACTGGCGCTTCGCCATCCACTGGGCCTGTCGGCTCGACTGTGACGATCACCGGCACGGGCTTTGGTCCCGCGCAGAGCAACAGCACCGTGGCCGTCAACGGCGCCACGGCCACAGTAACGAGTTGGAGCGATACCTCGATCACTACAACGGTACCTTCGGGTGCCTCGACAGGCCCAGTTTCCGTCGAGGGTGCCGGCAACACAGTGTGGGGACCCATTTTCACGCTAACCGAATCTATCAACCTTACTGATTCACTCGGCAACCAAACGGCATACTCGGCACTCGAAGCTGGCGGGAAATGGTATGTTTCGAGTTCGCAAGGCTCGGGATGCTCAAGCTGCACCGTTCGTGGAAACATCCAGAAACAGTACGACACTTACGGGAACATCGCTTCTACAACAGACGGACTCGGATACGTAACTTCCTACACGTACGATGCCAGCAACAATGTCGCGTCGGTGACGCAGCCCGCGGTCGGCGGAACAAACCCGAAAAATACCTACACCTACAATAGCTTCGGCGAAGTGCTGACCATGACCGACGCGCTCGGGAACGTCACGAAGAACACGTACGATTCGCACGGGAACCTGCTCACCGTCACGACCCCTCCTCCGAACAGCAACACGGCTGCCAGCGTCACGCAGTTTACCTACAACTCGCTGGGCGAATTGACGCAGATTACTGACCCGCTGGGACGCATCACCAAGCTCACTTACACAACGGCTGGCCTGATTGCGAGCATCACCGATTCGCAGAACAACGTTACCAGCTACGGCTACGATTCGCGAGGCAACCGTACGAGCATTACGGACGCATTGAACCACCAAACCACGTTCGCTTACGATTCCGGAAACCGGCTCCTGACGATCACATATCCCGACACCACGACCGCCAGCTTCACATACGACTATCGCGGTCGGCGGATTACCGCCACGGACCAGAATAGCAAGACAACAACGTACGCCTATGACGACGCCGACCGGCTCACGAGCGTCAAAGATGCAGCGAGCAACGTCACTCAGTACACCTATGACACCGAGAACAATCTGCTGAGCGTCACCGACGCGAACAGCCACGCGACTTCTTTCAGCTACGATGCTTTTGGCAGAGTCACGAAGACCACGTTTCCCTCGAATCTGATCGAAACCTACGCCTACGATGCTGACAACAATCTCACCAGCAAGACTGATCGGAAGAACCAGACGATTCAGTACGTGTACGACGCGTTGAACCGGCTGAGTCAGAAGAACTACCCGGATTCGACGAGCGTCGAGTACACCTACGATCTGGTTGGCAAAGTCCTGCAGGTGAACGATCCGACAGGGACGTACGGGTTCTCCTACGACAACATGGGGCGGCTGATCGGAACGACGACACAGTACGCGTTCCTGACGGGTAGCAATTTCACAAATTCCTACAGCTACGACGCGGACTCGAACCGAACGGGCTTCACGGCTCCAGATGGGAGCACGAACACCTACAGCTACGATTCGTTGAACCGGCTGAACACGCTCGCGAACTCGTGGGCGGGGTCGTTCGGGTTCACCTACGACGCATTGAGCCGACGCACGCAGATGACGCGGCCCAACAACGTGACCACGAACTACAGCTACGACAACCTGTCGCATCTCCTCTCGGTGCTGCACCAACTGTCCGGAAGTACCATTGACGGAGCCAGTTACGCGTTGGATTCTGTGGGAAACCGGACGGCGAAGACGGACAAGCGCGCGAGTGTGACATCGAACTATGCTTATGACGCAATCTATGAGCTGACGGGTGTGACACAGGGGACGAACACGACGGAGAGCTATTCGTTCGATCCGGTGGGCAACCGGCTAAGTTCGCTCGGTGTGTCGCCGTATAGCTACAACTCGTCGAACGAGCTGACCTCCACGCCAAACGCCAGCTATACCTACGACTACAACGGGAACCGGGCGAGCCAAATAGTTTCGTCGAACACAACGAACTACGGCTGGGATTACGAAAATCGCCTGACAAGCGTGACACTGCCCGGCACGGGCGGCACGGTGAACTTCAAGTACGATCCATTCGGGCGGCGGATTCAGAAGTCGTTCACCCAAAGCGGAACTACAACCACGACGATCTACGTGTACGATGGGGCGAGCGACATCCAGGAGACAGATCAGAACGGAACTCTGCTCGCTCGGTACGCACAGACCACGAACATTGACGAGCCTTTGGCGGAATCTCGCTCCGGGACGACGAGCTACTATGAAGCGGATGGCCTCGGTTCGGTCACTTCTCTGAGCAACGCAGCGGGAGCATTAGCGGATACCTACACATACGATTCGTTCGGCAAGTTGACAGCTTCCACTGGAACGCTCGCCAATGCGTTTCAGTACACAGGAAGGGACTACGATCCGGAAACCGGCCTCCGCTACTACCGCGCCAGATACTATGACCCTGCAGAAGGAAGCTTCGTTTCGGAGGATCCGGCCCGCTATGATGACAATCGGAATTTCTTTCCGTATACACGCAATAACCCAACGAATTATCTGGACCCAACGGGACTTTTCGCCGAACTTCTGTGCGAACCGATCTCGCAGTGGGGGCTCGGGTATTTGCGGAGAGCCAGGCATTGTCGGCTTCACGTGAAATGCGAGGAGTGCAAGCTTTTCGACAAGACTTTTGAACTTGAGGGTCCACGCCCTGGATCGAATCATGGGAATCCACGCCAAGAACCCTTCGACCCCTCGAGACCCGTCAGCGTAGACATTCCTGTTCAGGCGCCCAGCGGCAATAGCCACTGCAAATTCGAGAAATGCCTCGCATCCACCTTTGGATTCTACAGTTCAAACCAACAAGCTCTCCCCGACGACGGGCCAATCAACTCGAACAGTAATCAGTTCGTTAAAGACTTAATAACTTCCTGTGGAGGGCAGGTATGGTTTCCGTTTTGGGGTGGCTTTTTCGGCGAAGTTCAGTAAGTGACGGCGGCGCGAGAACATGATAAAAGCCAAGCGGATGGCCCTGACGGTCCTCGTCATTCTTGCGTTCTTGTCGCTCCTTTGGTGGTTCGCCGGAGGCAGGGAATGGGCTGGCCATTTTCTCACGCGTCTTGCGGTCCAAGGCGGCGATCAGTTTGTCGTTCCAAATGCAAGGATTCCCCTAGCCATAACTGTTACTCAAAAAACGGACGAAATCACGGTCTGTAATCAGGGACCAGTTTCCTGGACGAACCCCACAGTGCGAATAAACGGAGAATACCTTATTCATCTCAAAGGCATTCGCGAAGGCGGGTGCGCGACTGCCCGAAAAACGTCCTTTATTTCCCCCGACTGGAAGCACCTTCCCGCTCCACGGGAGTTGCCGGTAACGGAGGTTGAAGTGCTTTCCCAGGCTTCGGGTCTGGGCTATACGAAACAGGAATTCTCACCGAGGATAGCTGATTGATACTTCAGCTTTACGAAGAAACTCGACCAAAAGGTTCGCTCACGTACCACGTTACCTCCGTCTCTATCATCTACCCGGATTCGACCAGCATGCAGGTTCACGGACGACTTGGTCGGAAAAGTGTTGCACGTGCGCGACAGGCCGAGAGACGGCGGGTGACGCGCAGCGACGAATCGGTGCGAGCGTGGCAAAGCGACGCGTCCTGGCAAGCCGACCGACAACGCGCACGTGGAATCGTTCAATGGGACGCTGCGGGCAGAGTACCTAGGCACGCATTGGTTCGGTGAGAACTTCGCTCTAACATTAAGGCGAGGAACCTATCATCTGCTGCAGAATGAAGCGAGAAAATGGGAGATCACCCCGGCTACACAAAGGAGTATGACTCCAAAGACGAGAAAAGGCAGGATGACTGCGATTGCGGTCGTCCTCGACCGGAACCAGATGACGCGTAGGCGCGCCATCGATCTTTTGTCCTGCCGCAGCGACGCCAAATAGGTCGCCTACCTGTTTCGCCCTGCGGAGATCGTCCTCAAGTTTGCATCGCTGTTGGTGGTCGGCGAGGTCTTGCCCTTCGACTCCTTTCAATCCATGGTCGATTGTTGTGTACCTGCGCTGTACCTCAGTTCGGCGTTTATGCCAATTTTGGCGTATCTGCCGTTTCGCAGAATCAATAAGTTACGGGCTATGAGTCGCAGGGGTGGGTTCGAATCCCACCCTCTCCGCCATACGGTCTTGGCAGGTTGATCCGCGTCTCCCCGAATCCAGCCAAACTCGCAAAGGTCCGGGTACCGGCGGGGATTTAGGAATCCGCGCGCCTCAATCTACCGCCGGCCGGTCCTTGGTTTCTTCTCTGGGATTGCTCGCTTGGCGCATCCAGAATTCGACGGTAGGTGAAACGACAGAGGTCGGCTCGGTCGAGACCCAAGAAAATCGCGACAGGCCAATACTCCTTTCGATACAATCCCGCAGAGCGGCGAGCTCGATTGCGCACGCTTCGCTGGCTGCACAAGTACCTGCCATCGCATGGGTGCTATAACCGAAATCGACGTGTTGTGGATCACCGCCTCTTGGCTGTGATGGGGACACGATTGCCATGACGGCGGCCGCGCAACCGAGTCTTGAAGAACTTGTCTTTGGATCCTCCCGTTTGTCCCCAAGATCAAATGCTGGATCAGCGTTTCTTAATCCGGGCGCTCGGCGAACAGGATGCGGCTGTGCCTGGGCGCTCGCATTCACCAGCGCTCGTTCTCGCATCGAGGTAAACGTTTACAGCCAGGCCGAATAGGGCGTAAAGTGTGCCGGGTCGATTCGTTCGTTTCGCA
Source organism: uncultured Acidobacteriota bacterium (assembly GCA_963744235.1). Lineage (GTDB taxonomy): Bacteria > Acidobacteriota > Terriglobia > Acidiferrales > UBA7541 > Palsa-295. Next base: position 595,708 of record CAVUSU010000004.1, read on the forward strand.
ATTACTTCTATTTCCGGGGGAAGTGAAATGGATCGCAGACGCTTCTTGCAGAATCTGGCTGTAGCGACGGCGAGTATAAAATATATTTCCGGCGACGTCGTTGCCGCATACCCCGCGACGACTGCGGCTTTGGAGCCGGCCGCGCTGCTTCCAGCCAGCGCGGTCGACACGGAAGGTCATACGCTCGTCTGCGAATTCAAATCGGGCGCGGCGAACTGGAAGGTCTACGAAGACCTGCGGACGCGCGACGGCTCGATCACCTTCGTTTCCTCGAGCGGGACTGCGCGAGTGCTGAGCAAGAGCGCCGAGCCCTCTTTTGACCAAGCCGAGAAGCCATACCTCGGACTTGACTTGAAGGATATTGGCACCTCGGCGCCGGATTTGCTCGCCGACAAGCTTCTTCAAAACGGCGATCCCGATCCCGAGCAGGTGAGGTTGGCTGCTCCGCCGCAGGGAAGTGTGCGGGAGCGGAGGGCGCTCCGAGCGTTTGCCGTGGGACAACTTTGTCGGCACGAGGGAGTCGCTTGAAACGGAACCCGTTCTGCCAAGCGCTAGTACCGAAACATATCATCCCATCCAATTCTTTCCGGAGATTGCGAGCCAAGGCCAGAGCCGCGAACAGGCCGTGCAAAAGCGATTCGACGGCCTTATCGGCGGCTGGATGCCCGCGGTAAGGAAAGTCTTCCCGGTCTCCGATTCGGCATATATCGAAGCGATCGTGTTCGCGGACGTCCAGGCGCCGGACAAGTTCATTGTTCGAACGTGGCATCGCACAGCACGAATCGAAAACGGCAAAGTGATCAAGGTGGTTTACGGCGATACGTACACTCCGTTCCCGCCTCGGCGCGTAGACCCAAAACCGGAAGAGTTTTACCGCGGACTTCTGCTATTCGCCATCTATTGGGACAAGCTCCTCCACGATTTTGCGCCGGTCTCGCTGCCCCAAACCGACTGGGTGGATATGTCGAAGCACGCATTTGCCAAGGAACTGATGGTGCGGCCGGGAGGCACTCACCCGCGATATGGCGCGGTGGATTTCTGGTATCGCGGCCCGGAATGTGACGGCTTCCAGGACATCTTCACCATGGCCGTGTATGCGAACCTGGAATGGGGCCGCTTCCAGATGGCGCACGACATCATCGACAACTACCTCACCGATTTCACTGATTCGAAGGGCATGATCGATATGCGGGGGCCGGAGACGGCGCAGTTTGGCATGACGCTCTCGCTTCTGGCGCGATATTACAACTACACCCGCGACCATGCGCTACTCGAGAAGCACGGCGACAAGATCGAAGCCACAGTGGATCTGCTGAATGAACTGCACGAAGAAAGCTTGAAGCTTCCCCATGACGATCCCGGCCACGGCCTGATCCACGGTTGGAGCGAATCGGATTCCGCGCTTTCCCCCAAGCCTATGACCTGGTGGCTGCCGTATTATTCACACAACGCGTGGACCGCTCGAGGACTGAAAGACATTAGCCGCGCCTGGCTGGATATCAACCGCACAAACCCGCAAAAGGGCGTGGAGGATTGGGCGGCTGATTGGCTCAAGCGAAGCAGGGCTTTGCAGGAGTCCGTCGTCGCGAGCATGCAAAAGAATTTACGCAACGATATGAATCCTCCTTACATCGGCACGTACCCCGGCACGACGATGACGTTCTGGGAGTCGATGCAGAGAGAACGTCCCAGCCCGCAGGGTTGGCCCCACCGCGGATACGCAGAGTTGCTGCAAGCCGACGTCTTGCCCGTGGACCTCGCGAACACCGTCATCAACTGTATGCGCGCGTATGGGGCGACCACATTCGGCGTGGTCGCAAACGTGGAGCCGCCGCACCCGGCCGGGCGCGATATCCTCGGCTTCATTTCGCACGGCTACGCGCTGATGTTGTTGCGTCTCGACCGCATCGAGGAATACCTGCTTTTTCTCTATTCACATCGTTACCACGACCATACGCGCGGAAGCTGGACCGCGGGCGAAGTCTCTGGTATCACGGGCGGTCTGGCCACGTTTTGCATTCCGGCGCAGCAGACGATTCCGCTGCTTGTGCGCTGGATGCTCGTGCTCGAGGACTCCGACGATGACCGCCTCTATTTCGCGAAAGGCCTGCCGCGCGATTGGGCGCTCTCGGGAAAGGAAATTCGCATTCAGCAGGCGCCGACGCGCTGGGGGCGCGTGAACTTCAAGATGTTGGGGAAAGCCGACTCGAAGAGTGTTACGGCGACTGTCGATCTAGCCCGCGCGGGCGCTCCTAAGGAAGTGCAAGTAAAATTCCGACTACCCGTGTCGAACACGTTGCAGAAGGTCACCGTGAACGGCCGCGAAGCCACTCTTGGCGGCGCTCACAAAGACACTGCGATCTTCTCAACAGGGACCGAAAGGCACTTCGAAGTGGTCGCCGACTTCAGCTGAGGCGCAGGGTTACGATACTCACGAAGCGGCCGCTCATGAGCCGCACCGTCGAGATCCTGCAACGGCTCTTATCCTCGTGGCTTCCCGCTTTACTCTGTGTTCTCCGGCTTTTCTCTGTGCACTCTGTGTTTCAATCGTTTGCCGCCGGCACAGACTCGTCAGTCCATCTCGAAGGTGATGTATATCAGCTTCCCATCGCGCTCAATCTGCAAGACGCCCGGCGCGCCTGACGGAACAGCCCTCAATCCGTCGCGGAGAGCGGCGAGTGTTTCGATTTTCTGCCCGTTCAGCGCGTGAATCACGTCCGCCGGCTGTAAATCGGTTTGTACTTCGAGCAGGTTCGCCGCAAGCGCTGCGACGATCACGCCCGACGGAATTCGCAAATCGGTAAGCTTCTCGGCGAGCTTGTCAGTAATCTCAACACCAAAAATGCCCAGCCTCGGCACGAGGGACTTGTTCGGATCCGCAAGGTCCAGCGACTCATCTACCTCATTGCGTTGCTGGATCACAGGAATGTGAAGACTTACGCGCTGCATCCCGCGCAGGACTTCCGCGTCTATCAGGGCATCGCCCGGACGCGTGGATATAATCATTGCCGCCAGCGGAACACTTCCGATCGATCGTCCGTCGAGGCTCAGCACGATATCCCCCACCTCCAGCCCTCCCTTGTCCGCGGGACCGCCGGGCTCGACATCCGAGACGATCACGCCGTCCTGCCTCGCGAGGTTGAGGCCGGCCGCGAGATCCGGAGTTATGTCCTGCATGTCCGCTCCGATCATGCTGCGATGCGTGTGCCCGAACTGCCGCAGCTGCCCGTAGACGAAACGCACGACGTTGCTGGGAATTGCGAAGCCGAGTCCCTGGCTCCCACCCGACTCGCTGAGAATGAAAGTGTTGACTCCGACGATCTCGCCATCGGTATTGACCAACGGGCCGCCGCTGTTGCCCGGATTAATCGGTGCGTCCGTCTGAATGTAGATTGCTGGAACGGCGGGATTCGCCTGCCGCGCCACCGCGCTCACAACTCCCATAGTGACTGAATTCTCGAGACCCTCCGGGTTCCCGAACGCGAGCACGATCTCTCCTTTCTTCAGCTTCGCGTAGTCGGCGAACCCGAGCGTGGGAAGGTTCTTCGCATCCACTTTCAGAAGCGCGATGTCTGTTGTCTCCGCCACCCCCACGATTTTCGCGTCCAGCGGTGGAATGCGGTCCGAGAGCCCGAGGGTTGCGCGCACCTGCGATTCACCGCTCGGAGGCGGCGTCAGCAGAACCCGGATCCGGTGGGCCCCCTTTACCACGTGCGCGTTCGTGATGATGTAGCCGTCAGGGTCGACGATCACTCCCGACCCGAGCGCCCGCTGCCGGCCGATTACCGCCGCTTCGCCGTGTGATTTGTCGCCGCCGAGTGCGCCGAATCCGGCCACTTGAACCTGCACCACCGCAGGCGACACGCGAGAACTCAGCTCGTCCAGCGAATCGCTGAATTGCGAAAGCAGACTCGCGCGCTTCGCTTCGGCTGTCGTTTGCGCCGGACTGCTGCCCGCGCACAACAGGGATATGAGAAGGACCGCGCAGAACGGTCCGCCCACAACGATCCCTCGCCACTCAGTCTGAACGGGCTGTTGCATCATCGTCCTCCCTCAGATCGTCAAGGCCGCTTCACTCTCAAAGATTGGAGTAAACCGCGTGCCTGGGGATTCGAGTGTAATGGTGTCGCCTCATGGGAACAAAGGAGGATTCCCGTTGAACATGCGATTCTTGGGGTCGGTTAGGCTGACGATAACTGAATCGCGGAGTGCACGAATGACCCGACGCGAATCCGTGGAACTTTGCATCATACTTTGAGGAATACGGTAAGAGCCGGCCGGTCCGGCCATGGTGGGGAGGGCGTTTGCTCAAATCGGGCTTGGGAGTAGTTGCAGCAACCGTTCTTTCAGTCTTGGTCGTGGCGTTCAGCGTTGGTGCGCAAACGCCCAGTTCGACGGCGGCTCCGCAAAGCCAGGAGCAGCCTGCCCCGCAATCTTTGGGAAGCGTCAGCGGAACAGTGGTTGATCCCACTGGGGCGGCCGTCGTCGGAGCTCGCGTGCGACTTACGCGTGAAGATCAATCGGCGAGTCAGGAAGTGGTGTCAGCCGAGAACGGGCAATTCTCTTTTGTTCACATTGTTCCCGGACCTTTCCATCTCACAATTACAGCCGATGGCTTCGCGACACAGGCCTTCTCCGGAACTGTGCGCTCAGGCGAGATGTACGCTGTCCCGCCGATCGCGCTACCTGTTGCCACGGAAACCACTCAGGTACGGGTCGGACCCCAAATAGCAGAAGCGCAGATTAAGGAGGAAGAGAAGCAGCGTGTGTTCGGCGTAATTCCCAATTTTTATGTCAGTTACATTCCCAATCCAGTTCCGCTCGCCGCGAAACAAAAATTCGAGCTTGCCTGGAGGGCCTCTGTGGATCCTGTCACCTTCGTACTGACCGGGGCCATCGCGGGAATTCAGCAAGGGGAAAATGATTTCAGTGGATATGGGCAGGGCGCGCAGGGATATGGAAAGCGCTACGGTGCGTCCTACGCCGACGTGGTCACAAGCACGTTCATCGGCGGCGCGATACTTCCGTCACTGTTGAAACAAGATCCACGTTATTTCTACAAAGGAACCGGCAGCACCCGATCGCGGGCTCTGTATGCAGTCGTACAGGCCGTTATCTGCAAGGGCGATAATGGACGCTGGCAGCCGAATTACTCGGGCATCCTCGGAAGCCTCGCCGCAGGTGGCATCTCAAACCTCTATTATCCCGCGGCAAATCGAAACGACGCGGCGTTAACGTTCGAAAATGCAGGGATCGGAATAGGCGAATCTGCCGCAGCCAATCTTCTTCAGGAATTCGTCATTCGGAAATTGACGCCGAGTATAACGAAGCATCAGCAGGCCACACCCTAGAGGCCGCACGCAAAACGTATTGGCCAGTCTTCTTGACCTAACGGCGAACCGCGAAGAATTCCTTTAGTAGCGCGGCTGCTTCATCCCGTGCGACCCCCGCTTTCACCGCGACTCGATGATTCAACAGGGGATGGTCGAGCACCGACAGGCAGGACGAAACGGCGCCGCTTTTCGGATCATCCGCGCCATAAACGAGCCGTGCGATACGGGCCTGCACCATCGCCCCGGCGCACATCGCGCACGGCTCAATGGTGACATAGACAGTCGCGTCCAGCAGGCGATAGTTTGCGATCGCTGCGGCCGCTTCGCGGAGCGCGACGATTTCGGCATGGGCGGTCGGATCGCAATCGGCAACCGTGCGGTTTCCCGCGCTGGCTACGATTCGTCCCTGCACCACCACAGCGGCGCCGACGGGCACTTCGCCTCGCTCGGCCGCAGCGCGTGCCTCATCGAGGGCGGCTTGCATGAACCGCCGATCGTCGGTATCGTTCGCTGGTATTTCCGCTGGCATTTCAAAAATCCTTGTCGCGGCTCAGGATAGCATGCTCCATATCGCGTAAGCTGCCTTGGGCCAATGTAGGACCTTGATGCCTGATTCCATCAGACAGGTTGGGCTAATCTCCGATACGCACGGCTTGATGCACGTCGAAGCTATTCAAGCCCTGGAAGGCTGCCACTTGATTCTTCACGCGGGAGACGTCGGGAGACGGGAAATCCTGGACAGTCTGAAGGCATTGGCACCGGTCGTCGCCGTTCGGGGGAACGTCGATACCGAACCGTGGGCAGCAGAACTGCCGGTCACAGCAATCGCCGAAGCCGGCCCCGCCACAATCTACGTCCTCCACAATCTTGCGGAACTGGACTTGGACCCCGTTGCCGCCGGATTTCAAGTCGTAGTCAGCGGCCATTCGCACAAGCCATCAAACACCGCGCGCGCCGGCGTCTTGTACATCAATCCCGGCAGTGCCGGTCCACGCCGATTCAACTTGCCCATCACTGTCGCGCGACTCGATCTCGGACCAAGCCCCTGGGAATTCAAGCTAATCACTCTCCCATCAGAGCGGTCCTAAGCGGCGCCAGCCAAACTGATTCGCAATTGCCACTAATACCCAAACGGAGCAGATACGGTACCATGTCGCCTAGTTATGTTGCCTTTCTTCGGCAAGCGAACCGAACCCTCACCTATCGGTCGCAGAGGATGAGCGTGCGAAAACAGGGCGATCCGTTCAGGTGGACATTGATTTTCCTGGGTGGGCTGGCCCTGAGCGCAGCGTCAGCGGCTTTCGGGCCCAAACTCGCCCTCGTTTCGCGCGCCGATCTTTGTGTCACAGAAGGCACGATCGAGGAATTGCCCGGGCAGCAACTGTCAGTGACCGTTCCAAAGATGCGCGCGTATTTGAATGTGTCTCCACCTCAATCGGTTCCCCAAGTAGTTGAAGCCCGCTTCACATACCTTGGCTCAACCGGCAACGAAGCACGCCTGGGCTCGGGCGAATTGCGACGTCAATTTGGTCTCAAGATGCGCGCCCATGACGCCTGCAATCTGGTTTACGCGATGTGGCGCATCGAACCTGAATCGAAGCTCGTGGTTTCCGTTAAGAGCAACCCCGGGCAGCACACAAGCGCTCAGTGCGGCAATCGCGGATACCGAAACGTCAAGCCGCGCCGCAGCGTCCCCATCCCCACACTCCGCTCCGGAGACACACATGTTCTACGCGCAGAAGTGAGCGGAGCCGAGATGAATGTTTTCATCGACAACTCGCTCGTTTGGGAAGGGTCGGTAGGGCCAGACGCCCTCGCCTTCGATGGGCCAGTCGGTATTCGTTCCGACAATGCTCATCTGCGCATCGAGCTTCGGGCCCCGCAGACTCTGCGGGCTCAAGCTGCAAACGGGGCGGTCTGCCGTTCGGGCGCCGACGAAGCCGAATAGGTTTTTGTGGAAACCGACCCGTTATCTTGACTTTGCCAGGAAGGAAAGTCACACTAACCGCTCATGAATGAAACTTTGCGCCGCGTCTTGATGGTGGATCTCCTGAAGGGGATGTGGCTCACCTTCCGCTATCAGGCCCCCAAGAACATTTACACGGAGCAGTATCCGCTCGAGCGGCCGATGGTTGCGGAACGCTATCGCGGCGCGCCGCGGCTGAACATCAATCCCGAGACGGGCGAGTCGCTGTGTATTTCCTGCAATCTCTGCGCCTTGGCTTGCCCGGAGAACCTGATCGTAGTCGGCTGGCTGCGCGACGACGCCACTCGTCGCAAAGTGCTCACTACGTTTACCTATGACACGTCGCGCTGCATGTTCTGCGGTCTCTGCGAGGATGCCTGCCCGACTGATTGCCTCGAGCTCACGCAGGATTTTGAAATGGCAAGCTACAGCCGCGAGGGTGCGATTTGGGATCGTCACCGCCTGGAAGTGGGCCCCACGCCGACGCACTATACCCGTTAGTTTTGCGCTCGCAATTCGCCGAGGCAACATTTCCCTCGTTCTGCCTTCACCACATCGCGCAACTTCGGGTAAGATGACACACTCGTTTTCTTACATTGGGTTTTGACAAAGGAAAGAATGGAACTTCGCAAAGACCCCATCACTCGCAGCTGGGTTGTCGCCGGTCATCCGGAACGCGAAAAGGTTCGACCCGACCCGTGTCCTCTCTGCCCCGAGAATCGGGTCGAGACTCGCGAACTGCTCGCCGTGCCGCAGCAGGGTACGTGGCAGGTTCGCGTCTACCCGCATTTTCGCCCGCTCTATCGCATCGAGGGGGAACCGGGACGCACCGCCGAGGGGATTTACGATCGGATGGAGTCCATCGGCGCGCACGAGATCGTCGTCGAGACACGCGACCACTCGCGCACCCTGGCGCAGATGAGCGATGAAGAAATCGAACGAGTTCTCGAAGCCTACGCCCTCCGCATTGCGGATTTGAAACGCGACGCCCGCTTCAAGTACGTTACCGTCTTCAAGAATCAGGGCGACCGATCCGGCGAAGAGTGGCCGCATTCTCACGCCCAGATCACCGCGACCACCTTTGTGCCGCGCCGAATCCTTTACGAGTTGCGCTCCGCGCGCGAGTGGTATCGCGAACGCGAGCGCTGCGTCTTTTGCGACATTTTGCGCCAGGAGATCAGGCAGGCGAAGCGCATCGTCGACAACGTGGGAGATTACTATTCATTTTGCCCGTACGCGTCGCGCGTGCCGTACGAAGTGTGGTTGATTCCGCACACCCACAACCATCAGTTCGAGGCGCCGCTTCCGGGCGAGAATCGCCGCCACTTGGCGACGGTCCTCGGCCGCACTCTGCGCCGCCTCACCCAGCTGACGAGTAACTACCATATGGTGGTGCACACCGCCCCGAACACGCTGCAAACCAAGGGCGAGTTGAGCGAATATTGGCGCACGATCGCGGGCGACTACCACTGGCATATCGAAATTCTTCCAATCGTCGAGCAGCGCAGCAAGTCTTACAGCATCAAGGAAATTTATTTCAACGGCACGCTTCCTGAAGAAGCCGCCGAACGCCTGCGCCAGCTCGATCCGGGCAAATGACGCTGCTCGCCGTCCACAACAAGGCGCCGGACCCGGAGCGCGGCGGCATCATCTTTCGCTTCCTTTGCTTGATCTTTTTTTTGGCTTTGCTCTTTGTTCTGTATCTCGCCCGCCACCCGCTGTTGCAATTTGCCGGCGGAATGCTGGTGGTGAGCGATTCTCCCCGCGCTTCTGATGCCATCGTTATCCTGGGTGACGATAACTACGACGGAGACCGCGCCTCTCGCGCCGCCGAACTTTTGAAAGCGGGTTGGGCGCCGCGCATTGTCGCGAGCGGCAGGTATCTGCGCCCCTATGCCAGCATCGCGGAGCTCGAACGCCGCGATCTGACTGATCGCGGCGTTCCAGTCACCGCTATCATCCCCTATTCGCATCACGCGGAGAACACACGCGACGAATGCACCGCGATCGGTCAGCTTTCGAGCTCCCGCGGATGGAAGCACATCCTGTTGGTCACGTCGAACTATCACACTCGGCGGGCGGAATACATTTGCTCGCGCGTCCTTCCGCCCGGAATCGAATTGCACGTGGTGGCTGCGGCCGACTCGGAGTACAGCCCTGACAACTGGTGGCACAGTCGCAAAGGGATAAAAATCTTCCTCCACGAAGTTGTCGGCCTGGTGGTCGCGGCCTGGGAGCTGCGCCACAACTCGGTTCGAGCCACCGACGCCGATGTGGCCGTCACGTCGCTGAGGTCCACGAATGCAGCGGCTCTCCCACGCGACGTTAGCTCGACCTCCAGGGCTTAGTTGTCCCATCAGCAAACACTTAGCGAACATGTCTCGGTTTACACCACTCTAGGTCTGTAATATAGTTCGTGGCGATCAGGACGCCTGCCAGCCCGGCGCAGGATCCTCCTGAAACTTCTTCTTCCTGGGGAGGGAACTGTTATGTGGCGTAAACCTGCTGAGGCCAAGCCGTACTCACAGGCCTCGAATACGCCCGCGCCGGCTCCGGTAAAGCCTCAAGAGTCGCCGCAGGCAGCATCCGTACATTCGTCCACCGTCAGTGCGACACCTGTAGTTGCACCCGCTCCACCTGCGCCTCCGGTGTCCGCCGCGCCGATGCCACCACCGGCGAAGCAAGCCTTTGCACCCACCGATCGCAGCTCATCGACGATCAGCGCCGGCCTGAAGATTCGAGGCGAGATCACCGGCACGTCGGATCTCATAATCGACGGCGAAACGCAGGGCAAGATTCGACTCGCAAATGGCTGCGTCACGGTCGGTCCGAACGGCCGCGTTACAGCTGACATTGACGCGCGCGAGATCGTGGTCAACGGCATGGTGCATGGCAACTTGCAGGCGACTGAAAGCGTTCGTCTGGGACCGAACAGCCACGTTGAAGGCAGCGTCTTGACCCCGCGAATCGGAATTGACGATGGCGCGCGGCTTCGCGGCAACGTCGAAATGACTCGGCCTGGCGAAATTCCCGCCGCCGCGCCGGCGAAGGTGCCAGCCGCAGTTCGTGTAGCGACAGCGAGCTCTCGAGAGGAATAGTTCAGGATGAACTGGACCGCAAAAACGCCTCCGGCAGCGGCGTCAGCCGTCGCTACCGCCCGGGGGAAGCCCGGACCCGTTGCGTCGGTCGCTCCGAATGCCAACGTTCGGGCGTCGAACGGGCTGAAGGAATTCCTTTGGCTCATTAGCGATATCGAGCGCGCCCGCGTTCTTGATCTTGGTCCGGTCTGGCAATCAACGATTAATTTCTTTATCGAGCGCGGCTATCGAATCTCCACCGAGGACCTTCTGCGGTCATGGAAGGATTTTCTGACGACTGAAGAGGAACACCTCCGGCGCACCCCGGTGGGCGAAAGCGGCGAAAGGGTTTCGCAGGGCGCTCTCGCCGACAAGTTCCTGGAAACCGCGCTGCAATATCCCGAAGACAGCTACCACGGCGTTCTGGCGTGGGACCTGTTCGACTATCTCGACGGAGAGCTTTTGCCTCGCGTGATGCGGCGGCTCTACAAAATGCTCTGTCCCGGAGGCTCGGTGCTCGCTCAGTTCCACAGCCGCGCGCCCGAGAGGTTCCACCGCTACCGCCTCGTGGATCAGCAGAGCATCGAGCTTTTGCCTGCGCCGACGCTCGCCGTGCACGCTCGAGTTTTTCAGAATCGCGAAATTCTCGACATCTTCGGCGAGTTTCGCACCTCGAAAACGTTCGTGGGCCGTGACCAGGTTCGCGAAGCTCTTTTCCTCAAATAACGAAACCGCCTTTTCTCTTGTGAGCTCGCTGCCTCGTCGGCCGTTATTGGCTTTACGTTTTCACTTTCAACTCTGACCTCTCTAATTTCTTCTCAATTTTTCCCTTGCATTACGCCGCGAGCGGACGTAAAAGGAAGGGGAAGTAACCTAGACCACCGGAGGGAGAATGAATCCACCGGGCCTAGATTCTTGAAAGCCGTTTACACACCGCTCTTGCGGTGCGGTACCGCTGGCACGTTTTGCGTGCTGCGGCCTACGGTAAGTGCAAAACGGGGAGCTGCCAGGCTCCCCGTTTTGCTTTTCAGCAGTGATATCTTGCCGCGTCGCGCTTTGTCCCCTGAGTTCCAACGACAGATCCGCTTCCTCGGACGCTACGTCTGCCGCTTTTTTGGTTTATGATGTGCGGTCTTTGGCGCGCCATCCTGGGACCAGAATGAACGACCAAGCCGAAGCAACAAGGAGAACGCGTCGATGAAACTCAGAAAACCGCGTACTTTTGCACTCAGTTACCGTCGCCAGCGAGCAAGAGTTACTCGCTGGACATTGCTCGCAGGTTTGCTGGCCTTGGCCGCCAGTATGCACGGGCAAGCGCGGAGCGACGGTTCGCACGCGGACTCTGCTTCCGCGCCGCACGCCGAGGACGCCGCGCCGGTGCGCCCGAACTACGAACTCGCGGCGCGATTCATGCCCGACAAAATCGGAAAGCTCATATTCGATACTTCCGTCACGCCGCACTGGTTCGAGACGTCCGACCGCTTCTGGTACAGCTATCAAACGACGGACGGCACGCGTTATTGGATCGTTGACCCGCTCAAGAAATCGAAAGTGCCGCTTTGGGACAATGCGAAAGTCGCGGCAGCGCTCTCCACTCTCACGAATTTCCCTTACGATGCGCAGCATCTGCCGGTGAAACACTTGAGACTCGTCGACAAAGACACGAAGATGCGGTTCGAGATCGAGATCCGCAAGAACGCCGTCGTCCCCAACGAACCCAAGCCGGAAAAGAGTCAGGAAGACGTGAGCGGGCAAGGGAATCAGACCCAAACGCAACAGCAACAGGGCGAGCAGGGCCAGCAAGCTCAGCAAGGCGAGAAGGTGCAGCAAAAGGAGAAAGAGGGACAAAACAAGGAGGAGGGCAAGAAAGACGAAGAGAAGAAGGGCGAAGGCCAGAAGGCTGACGAGGGCAAGGGAGAGAAGCCGCCCGATACGCGGACTCTCTATTTCGAGTACGACCTGACAACTGGCGCGATCAAGCGCCTCGACAACTTCGATGCGCCGCCCAAGCGTCCGAAGTGGGCCTCGATTTCGCCCGACGCGAAAACGATTGTCTTCGCTCGCGGCCACAACCTCTACATGATGGACGCCGATAATTACACCAAGGCCGCAAAAAAACCCGGCGACCCCGCCGTCGTCGAAACTCAGTTGACCACCGACGGCGTCGAGAAATTCAGTTACGCGCGCGTCCTGCTTCCTGAACAAGAAGAGACGGTCAAGAAAGAAGACAAAGGCGACACAAACAAGATCGGCATTCGCGTCCCGCCGGTGACGATTCACTGGTCGAAGGACTCCAGGAAGTTCGCCCTTGAGCGCTCGGATGATCGCAAGGTCTCGGAATTGTGGGTGATCCACTCACTCGCGAACCCGCGTCCCACGCTTGAATCGTACCGTTACGATATGCCCGGCGAAGACAACGTGAGCGTTCCCGAGGTCCAGATTTTCGAGGTCGCGACGAAGCAGCACGTCATCGTGCAGACGAAAAACTTCCCGGCTGAATATGTCGCCATTACGGATTCACAGCAACTCGAACGCGATCGTGAGGACATGCGTCAGCAGCAGGAGGGCGAAGAAGGCCCGGGGGCGTTCTTTGAGCCAATGCATCGCTGGCTGTCCGATACTTCCGACAAGCTGTACTTCACTGCTATGAGCCGAGACTTCCGCCGCATCGACGTTTGCGTGGCCGACACCTCGACGGGTACGCCGAAAACGCTGATTCAAGAACGTTCCAACGTGTGGCTCGACGTGCGTCCGCTGCGGCTGGCTGGAAACGAGGACCTCGTCTGGTGGTCCGAACGCGATGGTTGGGCCCACTACTATCTGTACGGCACCGACGGCAAACTGAAAAATCAGATTACGTCGGGAGAGTACATGGCGGACCAGGTGATCTCGGTGGACGAAAAGGCGCGCGTGCTCTATTTCACCGCGAACGGCCACGAACCCGAGGAAGATCCCTATTACACCCACCTCTATCGCGTGGGCCTCGACGGGACGGGCCTGAAACTGCTTACGCCGGGAAATTTCTCGCACACCGCCGCCGCCCCAGACTCGGGTAAATTCTTCGTCGATACTTACTCACGGGTAGACACCCCGCCCAAATCCGTCCTGCTCGACACGCAAGGCGCTCAGCTCGCCGATCTCGAAACCACCGACGTGAAGCGCGCGCTCGAAGCCGGCTTCAAGTATCCAGAGCCGTTTCGCGTGAAAGCCGATGATGGCATTACCGATCTCTACGGCGAGATGTACAAGCCCTTCGACTTCGATCCCAATCGCATATATCCGCTGATCGAGTACGTCTACCCCGGTCCGCAAACAGAATCCGTGAACAAGACGTTCACGCCGAAAAGCCCCAACGTTGCTCTCGCGCAGCTCGGCTTCATCGTGATCGAAGTAGGGAATCGCGGAGGAAGTCCGCAGCGCGACAAGTGGTACGACAGCTATGGCTACGGGAATCTGCGCGACTACGGTCTGGCCGACAAGAAAGCTGCCGCCGAGCAGCTCGCTGCGCTGCATCCTTACATCGACCTCAACCGCGTGGGCATTTGGGGGCATTCCGGCGGCGGATTTATGTCCACTGCCGCAATCTTGCAGTACCCGGATTTCTTCAAGGCGGCCTGGTCCGAATCCGGCAATCATGACAACAATGTGTACAACCACGGCTGGAGCGAGAAGTATCACGGCGTCCGTGAAGAGACTGAAAAGGACGGCACCGAGAAATTCATCTACGAGATCGACAAGAATTCCGGCCTCGCCAGGAATTTGAAGGGCCACCTGATGCTCACCACCGGCGATATGGACGAGAACGTAAGCATGGTGAACACAATGCGTCTCGCCGATGCGCTGATCAAAGCCAACAAGCGTTTCGAAATGCTCGTTTTTCCGGGTGTGCGGCACAGCTATATGCCGATTGCCTCTTACGTGATCGCGCGCCGGGGCGACTTTTTCGCGCATTGGCTGCTGGGCTCCGCGGAGACCCAAGCCGACATCATCGAGCTCCAGCGCGAAAAACAGGCGACGCCCAGCAAAAAATTCTCCGAATAATGCCGTCGCCACGCCATATCTTTCTCTGAAGTTTAAAATTTCAAATCTGAGATTATTTGCGAACTGCTATCCTGCAAGCCAAATGGAACTCACGCATAAGCAGGCCAAACACCTCGAGCGATTGCAAGCCCAGGGCTTCCAAATCGTAGCCTTGGCGTTGTACCCAAACTACATCGGCGTCCGGAAAGGGAACTGTGCCGCTCTTCTAGCGCCCTCGTCGTCTGAAGGCCTGACGGTCTACGGGACGCCCGTGTGGCTCGTCGGAGACAACTTCGGCGTTCGCGTCAAACACAACGACGGCGAGTGGTTCGTATGGAAAAAGCAGCGCGTCGAAGCGACGCCGGAAAGGCTTGCCGAACTCCAGAAATTCTCGGCTGAACTGGCCGACGCTCTCCTGTCGACGGTTTGAATTGCTCCGGCAGACGGGACGAGTTGACGATTACTGAGTGCTCGTGCCGTCCGAACTGCTCGACCCGACCACTCTCAAGATAATCTCCGTACCACTATCGAGTTTCACATCCTTCTTGGGAGACTTCACCAACGAGCCGGTTGCCACGTCGGACGATTCCGCCAGGGTTACATCGGGCAGTCCCACCGCGCCGTGGTTGCTCGCGTCCAAGACGGGATGCCGTGTGTCCTGCGGATCGCTATCCGGATGCAGGGGTTGCGACGGGTTGGTTGGTTGCTGCGAACGCGGCGGAAAACCCGGCTGTCGAGGCGTCGAAGCCGGTGCGCCGGGAACCCCAGGACCGAGGGCCGCGTCGGGATTGTAAGGTTCTTGGCCGGCGAGCTCAGCCGCGGACGGCGACGGCCTGCCGATCGCCTGGATGGTCAAGGCGAGCGGCAATTCGCTGCCATCTTTGAGCACGGCACGGTCAAATAAGATTGCCAGCTCTGATTCGGTGGCGCCGTGCGAGCGAGTCTTCGCCAGAGTCACGTGGCCGGTAATCTTTGCGTCGTTGGGAATGAGGATCTTGCCGTGAGACAAAACAGGCAGGGTCACCGTCGCTGCGATCGATTCGCCGGGTTTGGCTTTCTTGGCGTCAATCGACTTCGCCAACGCGACGCAAATCGTCGTGCCGGCGGCCAAATCGGCGCCCGACGGGGCGGTTAGCGGGGCCGATGCGGAGGATTGCTGAGGTGACGCGTAAGCGGGCACAGCACCCCAAGCGAAGGCTGGGATGACCAGCAATAGCGTAATCGCTCTCATGATATCCGTCCCGCCCCATCCCTTGCCTCAAATTCTACACCCAATGCATAAGGCAGCCCCCGGCGGAATCTGCTACACCAGAATCTCGTGTCGGCGCGGCGGGCGTTTGCATCTAACGTCGCATTCGGCTTACAGTGAAATCCGGTTGAGCACCATATTAGGTGATGAGCGTGGCGAATTCTGATTCGTTTGACGTGATCGGCATCGGCGCTGGGCCTACGGGTCTGGCGTGCGCCATTGAGGCGAAGCGCGAAGGGATGCGTTCGCTCGTGATCGACAAAGGTTGCCTTTGCAACTCTTTGTATCACTACCCCACCAACATGCTCTTTTTCACCACTCCCGAGCGCATGGAAATCGGCGATCTTCCCATGACGATATCCGGCGGCAAGCCCACACGCCTCGAGGCCCTTAAGTACTATCGCCGCGCCGTCGAGCACTACGGCGTCGAAACTCGCCTTTACGAGCGCGTGGAAGGCATTGACGGCCAGGACGACGCTTTCGTGGTTCACACGCGTGAGGAATCAGGCCAGCGCAGGCAGTATCACGGACGCAAGATCATTATCGCCACCGGATACTATGATTTGCCGAACAACCTCGGCATTCCCGGGGAGGATCTGCCGCACGTCTCGCACTATTTCACGGATGCACATCCGTATTGGCACCAACAGGTCGTTGTGATCGGCGGCAAGAACTCCGCGGCTGAAGCAGCCCTGGATCTGTTCCGCGCAGGCGCCCACGTGACGCTGGTCCATCGCGGCAGCGAAATGGGCAAGAGCCTGAAATACTGGGTCAAGCCCGAC
Organism: uncultured Acidobacteriota bacterium; assembly: GCA_963744235.1. Classification (GTDB taxonomy): domain Bacteria; phylum Acidobacteriota; class Terriglobia; order Acidiferrales; family UBA7541; genus Palsa-295. The sequence continues at coordinate 612,135 of CAVUSU010000004.1, forward strand.
ATCGAAAATCGCATTCGCGCCGGAGAAGTACGCGCGCTGTTCAACACCTGCGTAACACGCTTCGAACCTGGCAAGGTCTTCGTGAAAAACTCAGGCGACGAGAAGGCGTTGCCGGCCGAGCAGGTCTTCGCCATGACCGGCTACCATCCCGATTTCGCGTTTCTTGAGCGGCAGGGAATCCGCCTGGATCCGGAGACCCTCAAGCCGGAGGCCAATCCCGAGACCCTTGAGACCAATGTGCCTGGAATTTACATCGCTGGTGTGGTTGTTGGGGGCAAAAACACGTCCGAAATCTTCATCGAGAACGGGCGGTTCCACGGCAGAGAAATTATCGCTGCGATAGCGGGAAAAGGCCGCATCCAGGAGCCTCCCCCCGTCGCTCCGCCCGGAGAGTAGCCCTATTTGCTCCTAAATCGGAGTTTCCTCGGCGTTCTCAGCGTCTCTTCGGTGGGATTCTATGTTTCAAGGTGCTTTCCAGCCGAGTCGCCCCAAGTATACGAGCGGCTTCGACATATTAATGAAGTGGGCGGGAATCTTCGGTTCGACGTCAGCCTTGAACGGTTCCGTCCCCGTTTCGACGTACCCGAGTCGCCTATAGAACGGCGGCAGCTCCGCCCGCAGATCTACGAGGCGCATGTCCATAAAGCGGCAACCGGCCGCGCGAGCATTGTCCTCGGCGACGGCCACCATATTCTTGCCGACGCCTTTCTTCTGGCACGACGGATCAACTGCGAGCAAGCCGAAGTAAGCGCGCTCGCCGCGCAGTTCCACATAGACGCAGGCGATCATCTGTCCCGCGTCCTCCGCCACTAGAAAGGCGCCCGTCTTCAGCAGCGCGCGGATTTTATCGGAATCGGTGCGATCGCGGTCGACGAAAAACCGCTCCACCCGAAACGCCACGTTGATGAGGCCGGCGATCGCATCAACATCCTCGGCCGTGGCCGTGCGAGTGTTCATGAAGTTCCCGTTCTTCGCCCGAAGATTGTACAGGCCAGAATTGATTTTTGGCACATCGTCGTGCCGATATACTTGACCGAAATCGGAACAGCCGCGATTATTCAGGGTGCGGTCTCAAATGATCGACAACCTCGGTGCCTACTTCGATTAAGGAACTCGGTTTTCCCGTTGCGGTCCTTGCTGCCGTCGCTTGCGTGGCCTTCGAGATATTCTTGTTCTTCAAGATGGCCCACCAGATCAACCAGGCGGAGGGGACACCCGGTCGAATTCGTTGGCGGATCATCTTCAGTAGAGGGTTCTATCTTCTCTATCGCCATGGCGAAGCCTGCCCCAGCGAAGCATCGACGAGGGCGGTTTATGTTCTCCTGTCGGTCGTGAGTGTCGTCCTGTTCTTCCTACTTTGTGCGCTTTGGTACGGGTGAGGCTATTGCCGATGGTCAAAATCAGATGCGGTTTTTTGCTCGCTCTCCTGCTTGGAGTGGTCCGGCCAGCAAGCGCCCAGACCCAGAAGGCGACTGGGGTTCCCACAGAAGTCCGTCTTTGGGAGTTCGATGAGATATCCCACACTTGCCGCGCGAAAGGCCGGCTACAGGACAGAGGATATTGCGACTCAAGAATGATGGACCGGATTGTGGCGCAGGGGAAAACGGCGATTCCCATACTCATTTCGCAATTGACCGATGCTCACCGAACAAAAGAACCGATCTATGACTATTGGAGCTACACAACCGCCGGGGACATCGCCTACTTCATTCTGAACGACCTATTTACCGATTCCGATTGGACTACCTTCAACATGCCCGGGTTGGAGGCGCTAAACGAGAAATGCGACGATGCGGCAGAAACCTGCTGGAGGCGTTTTGTGACCAGGCACGGAAGGAAGTTCGTCCAAGAACGCTGGCTCTCAGCGTGGAGCGCCAACAAAGATCGCGTCTATTGGGACGAGGCTGCCCGGTGCTTCCGCCTGTCGCCGAAAACCAAGTAGTGTCACTTTTTGCTTGCAGAGGCACCGGCGAAATGGGTACAGTGGGCCTACTTGTAGTATGATGGGCACCGCACGGGGCCATATATGGGCTCGCGGTTGCCAGCGAGGGGAGCGAGGGCCGTCGATTGACCTGCGTCCTGGCAATTGCCAACCAAAAAGGCGGAGTCGGGAAGACCACGACATCCATCAACCTCGCCGCCGCTCTCGCGCTGAAGAAGAAAAAGACACTCCTGATCGACCTCGATCCCCAATCCAACTGCACCATCGCATTTTTTGACGCCAAGTCGATTCAGACCACGATGTTCGACGTTTTCGCCGACCATCCCGTGGAGATGGCGAAAGTCATCCAGCCGACCAAGGACCCGCTCCTGTTCGTCGCGCCCGCCCGCCTGGCGCTGGCGCGCCTCGAGCAGCAGCTTGCGGGACAATTCGACGCGCCTTTCAAACTGAAGGATGCGCTCGCGCCGATCCTGAAGGATTTCGAGTTCATCGTGCTTGATACGCCCCCCGCGCTGGGGATTCTCACGGTAAACGCGCTGGTGGCGTCGACGCATCTGCTGGTGCCGATTCAGGCCGCCTACTTCGCCATCGAGGGCACCGATGATTTGCTCGAAACGTACGGCCGCATTCGCTCGCGTCCCAACCCGGATTTGAAAGTGCTCGGCGTGGTAATCACGCTCTTCGACAAGCGCACCAACATTTCGCGCGACACGCACGAGCAGATTCGCGCCACGTTCGGCGACGCGCTTTTCAAGACGCGCATCAGCAAGAACGTCCGCCTCGAAGAAAGCCCGGCCTACAAGGAAACGGTTTTCACGTACGCGCCGAAATCTTCCGGCGCCGAGGAATACAAGAAACTTGCTCAGGAGGTAATACAACGTGTCCAAGAGGATCGGGTTGCCCGTCACTCTCAAGATGCGGCATGACGCGCATTACGTAGAGACGCTGACCAGTTTCAGCGGCGCGTCGATAGGCCGCATGATCCCGATCGACAAGATTCGGCCGAACCCGGATCAGCCGCGCAAGAATATCGGCGACGTGCGAGAGCTGGCGGATTCGATTCGCGAAAAGGGCGTGCTCGAACCGCTGCTGGTGCGCTACATCCCCCGCGAAGACACCTACTACATCATTTCCGGCGAGCGGCGGTATCACGCATCCAAAGCGTCGGGTTTGCACGAGCTGCCCTGCATCGAGAAAATCGCGGACGACGCGGAAACGCTCGAGCTGGCGCTGATCGAAAACTTGCAGCGCAAGGACCTGACGGCGTTCGAGGAAGCCGACGGCCTGCAGCGGCTTGCCGATCATTTCGACTACACCCACGACGACATCGCGAAGAAAATCGGCCGCGCGCGTTCATCGGTCACCGAGACGATGTCGCTGCGCGTGATCCCTGACGACGTTCGCAAGGCCTGCATCGAGAAGGGAATTGTGACGAAGTCGCTTCTGCTGCAAGTGGCGCGGCAGCCCAGCGAAAAGAAGATGCACGACATGGTGCATCGCATCGCGCAGGGCGGCATGACGCGCGATGAAGCTCGCCGCGCGCGCCACGAAGAAACCAGCGTCACGCCGCGCCCGCAGCCCTTCGTCTTCGACTACAAAGCCCCCGACGATTCCTTCCACGTGCGCGTGCAATTCCGCAAGAGCCACGTCGGCAGGGAAGAGCTCGCCGCGACGCTGCGCGCCATCCTGCGCGAAATCGAATCCGGCGCCTTCAATTCCTCCGCCGCGTAGCACCCTCGCGGTTCATCCCGGCAAAACGGCGTTTGCCGGGTCTTCACTTGTCACACTCTTCGATGAGCTTGGTATAGACGTCGCGGGCATGCTGGTAGGCGGCCTGAGCTTCAGGGAGTTCTTTCTTCGAGATATGCGGGGCTTTCTGAGTCCAACACTGGTTGACGCCAGCCAGGCACCACTCAGCGCTCTGCCGCGAAGCGCGTATCGGTTTGCCGCCTACCAAGACGAAGATCGGGTTGGTGTGCGAAGAGCCCAGGATGCGTACTGCCAGCCAACTGCTCCGCTCGACCGTCACGTCGAACGCGAGATTCTGAATGCTTCCGTCCGCCACAATATTCTTGCGCGCAACCGGCTTCCCATTCATCACGAGTTCGACGGGAACCTCGCGCGTGTTTCCGATGCGTGCCCGTTCGAGATGCCAGTAAGGTTCCTGGTCTACCCGACGATCGTGAATACTGCGTCCCTCTGCGGCGTCGGCATAGGGAGCGGTCAGAATCGGTTTCAACCCAGGGTTGCTGTAACTAATCATCCAGGAGGGTTCCTGATCAGCCGCGTTTGGATCGGTCACAGCCATCTCTGACGGAAGATAAGCAGAAACCTTGACGGCCGCGTGCACCGTGCCGTTCGTTTGCAATTTGACTTCACTCGCGTTCGTTCCAACCTCCGCGCCGTTCACGCTGAAATCGATCAGATGGCTTCTTCCGTCGGAAACGTAGCTTCGTCCTGCCTTGAGAGCGTCCAGCCAAGCGCCGTAGCTGAGCGGCCCATCAACCTTCGCGTAAACGCGCCCTTGTCCAACGCGGGAGTCCGTGATGCAAGGGAAGTCTGTTTCGCCCGAAATGCGCGTGCGGAACCCGACGTTGAGCGTGTGGTACCACATGTTCAGTTCCCAGGTGTACGGCGTGTCTGCGGCGGAGATGAAATCGACCGCGCCGGGATGCGTCACGTCCACGACATACTCGTTGGCCCCAATTCCGTCGAAGCCCGGGATTTCGTAGTTCGGCAGCTCGTTCGATTTCACCTCGAGTCCCCAGCCCGAGTGTGCAAATCCTGCCAGCGCCCCCTGAGACTTTGCCCAGCGCAACACGGGCAAATCCCAAGTAGGCCACTGCTCGATGCGCACGCAGTGCGGATAGTTCTGGTCCGTGAGCCCAAGTAGCACCAGGTGCCCGGCATGGCTCGACGGAAACCCTGAAACCTCCAGATCGTAGTGCATAAGCTCGTCGGGTTTCGAGAGCGGATTGTCTTTGCCCGTGAAAAACTGTTTCTGGTAGTAGTAGCATGGCCCCCAAGTCAATACGGCGCCGACGTTCAATTTTTCGCCGAGGATTTGGCGCACCATGTCCTCAGGCCTCACACCCTCGGACGGATTCTGGTAGTGGGAGCAGCCGGCGGCATGCACGTGATGGTCGCCGGAAAACCATCCGAACTTCGACGGATCGATCCAGCGCTGCATTGCGAACGACAACTCATTCAAACCCGTCGGCGTTACCTCCACTCGTTTCACCTGCGCGTGATACTCGGGTCCCATCGCGCAGGTCACGGTGTACGAGCCTTCCGGCACGAGGACTGTTTCACCATTCGCGCGATATACCTGCGGTTGGAAGAAAAGATCAGGCGCCAGCCGCTTTGAGGGATTCGGATACACGCGGCCCAAATCGTCGCGGATTGTGAACGCTGCCATCGCTGGCGCGCCCTTCTCGTCCAGAACTCGCAGCGACAGCCGGTAAGCGGGAAGCGCGTTGAATAATACGACCATCTCATTCCGGAAGCCGATGTCCTGGGTGCCCTGGCCCGCGTTGAAACTGATTTTTGCCGAGAGCTGTCCTCGGTCTCGACTGTAGATTTCGAGTATGCGGTATTCAAGCGGCAAACCGGAAAGCCGCTCGCTCATCGGGTTTTTGTTGTAGAGCTCGAGGTCCATCCAACGGTCGCGAACTTCCGCCGGTGAGATCGTCTTCGGAGGCTCCGAACTCGCGTCGGATCGGACATACACGGGAAGAGCGTTCGGACTTTGGACGTCGAGCGGGGCCGTGACTCCGGCCTGATTGATTACCTTCACGAGAAAGATGCGCGCTCCAGCCTCAACCAAGTCTGGCTTCGCCGGGCCTGGCTGCACTTTGACTCGGCTCTCCGGATTGATTTCCACGATTGCGAGCGCGTACTTGTCGAGGATTTGCTGCAAGCGAGCGATTGCGGGGGCTTCATCGGCGTCCCCGATAGCCTGGTTGATGGCGTCTTGGTCGCTTTGAGCCAGCGGCTGGCCGAGATACGCGAGGGCGCTCTCTACCTGGCGGACCTGCTGCGCGACCGGTTGCAGGGGAATCCGCGTTTGCGCTGTGGCCGGCGACACATTCAGCGATTGAATCGCAATCCAGATCAGCGCAGATGCTAACCGGAGTTCGCGTGCTTGCAGGATTGAATGTGCGCGTACCATCGCGGTCGCCTCGGTTCGGCGGCTATTGTGCGCGTCGCAGCACCGCGAGACAAGAGCCGGTTCAGGCTTTCGCGGGCTGATACTGGCCCTCGCCCTTTTCCACGTGGCTCCAATTGAGCTCGGCCAGATAGAGCTGGTTTCCATCCGGATCTTCGAATCCGATGAACGAACCGGCCTTGCCTTCGTTGATGACGTCGCCCTGGAAACGAACACCCTTGGCTTTCAGCGCGCTGACGGCGTCCTTGAGCGAACCTTTCAGTTGCAGCCCGATTGCCATAGACCCCTTTCGTCCGGCTGGATTTTGTGTCGAGGCCGGGTGAAGCCCGATCGTGAGTCCCGTGCCAGCCTCGATCGAAGCCCAGTGGTCGCCGAAGCGATAGGCGAGCTTCAGCCCGAGCGTCTCGGAATAGAACCGGACAGCTTTGTCCATGTTCGAAACGTAAACGGTTACATTTCCTCCTGAGAACATTGTTTCCTCCTTGTTTTGCCCCGCCAGGCCTGCGGTAGCGTCCGGATCTGACGCTCGCTTCATCTCAAGCCTAAGGCCGTGGGATGCTTCGGTTGATAAAGGCCGATTTCGCCGCCGCCGGGAAGCCGCATCCTCGTGATTGAACCCCATCTTTCCTCGTGAATCGCCGAGCAGGCGACGCCTTTCTTCGCGAGCATGGCCATTTCGGCTTTCAGGCTGTCACACATGAAGTAGAATTCGTGCGGACCATTCTTATCGGACGGGTGGAAAGCAGCCTCTGCGGGCGGCAGCGCAAAGACCAGCCAGCCGTGGCCCGCATCCACGGATTTGAACCCCAGGACGTCGCGGAAGAATACGCGGTCCGCCTCGGCGTCTTTACTGTAAACAACTACGTGAGCGCCAGAAATCATTTGCCTCTCCCAAGAGACACCGACCAAACTTACTCATGGCTTGTAATTGTTCGTCCAAGAATGGTAGTAGGTAAAGAGCCACTTTCGCCGCAGAGGGTACCACTTTGAAGCGCCTAGCGAACCTGCCCATCCGCGCTCTGAGGGTCGAACCGAAGTCGGCCTGCCCGTTGTACCGCCAGGTTTATGATCGGCTGCGGAAGGCAATTCTCCGGCAAGAGCTGCCCGCAGGGGCGCGGCTTCCCTCCACACGCGATCTAGCCCGCGCGCTTGGAGTGTCGCGGAACACCGTGCTCAACGCGTATGAGGCGCTTGTCGCAGATGGATTGCTTGTAGCGCGCAAAGGCTCGGGCACGCGCGTGGGCTTGCCCTCGGACAAGATTCGATCGCTCGCGACGCCGATGGGGAGGTCGTTTGATTTGTGGGCTGCCTTTCGCGAAGCCCACTTTCCGGCGGCCTCGGCCAGTCTGTCCGATCCCGACGGAAACCCGATTTGCATTCTTCGCTGAGCCGCTTCAATAAACGAACCCATGCGCATGAACACGAAAGTTTTCCCCGACCTCGACTCTTTGAGCCGCGCCGCAATGGACGAGACGCTCGCGATTATTCGCGATGCCGTCGCACAACGAGGCCGCTTCGCGATCGCGCTCTCCGGAGGACACACTCCGGCGAAAATGTACGAGGTTTGGGCTGCGACTCCCTATCGCGACGACACGCCGTGGGACCGCGTTCACCTTTTCTGGGGTGACGAGCGCTACGTTCCGCACGACGATCCTCTCAGCAATTTCCGGATGACGCGCGAAACTCTCATCTCGCGCGTGCCGATTCCTCCGGCAAACGTGCATCCCATGCCGACGCTCCCCGGTCCGCCGGAGAAATCCGCGGAAGCGTACGAGCAGGAACTCCGCAAGTTCTTCGGGGTGGCGCCTCCCGAATTCGATCTGCAGCTTTTGGGTCTAGGACCGGAAGGTCACGTCGCCTCGCTCTTTCCGGGCGCCCCGGCGCTGGAAGAAAAGCAGCGGTGGGTGATGCCGGTGGAAGCGCCGGCGAATCCGCCACAGCGCCTGACGCTGACGCCGGTGGTGCTAAATCGCGGCCGAAACACCTTTTTCCTCGTGGCCGGCAAGGACAAGCGCGAGATCATCTCCGCCCTTCGTAGCGAACCCGATTCGAAACCGAGTCAATACCCGGCCGCGAGGATCCGCCCGGCGGGCAGCGTCCAGTGGTTCTTGGACCAGGCCGCGGCGGCCTAATTCCCGCAATTCTCGAAACTTTGATCCTCCTCGAACGTCCAATGAATTTCAGCTCAGCATAGCTCGGGACGGGGTGTGACGAAACCTGTCAGGCCGCGTTCTACCTGATGGTGAATCACTCTTGGGCAGGCGTAAACGCGACGGGTCGCGCTAAGATAGTCGAACTGGGTGGGCCCCTTGGGAAGAGTTGGAAACAGAATGCTCGTGACTCCGAAAGCCATTCGTAACGTCATAATGCTTACAGCCGTCGTGGTGTCGGCAATCACCGTCGGCTGCACCAACACGGCCGAAACGGCGCCTAATCTCGCCGTGCCCGTCGCAGCCGCCAAGGTGGTGCAGAAGACTGTTCCAATCGAACTCACCGCCATCGGCTCCGGCGAAGCCTACAGCAGCGTTTCCATAAAGGCGCAGGTGAACGCCGTCCTCGAGCAGGTCCATTTCACGCAGGGCGACTTTGTCAAAAAGGGCCAGTTGCTCTTTACGCTGGACGCGCGCCCATTTCAGGCCGCGCTGGATCAGGCGCAGGCCACCGCCGCTCACGATAAAGCGCAGGCGGGACTCGACGAAGTTCAGGCGCAGCGCTACGAAAAACTCTACGCAGCGGGCGTGACTCCGAAAGAGCAGCTCGACCAGACCAAAGCCACCGCCGTGGCGCAGGAGGCTGCCGTCGAGGCCGATGAAGCTGCCGTGCAGTCCGCTCTGTTGCAGCTTCACTATTGCCAGATTTATTCGCCCGTCGACGGCCGCACGGGAGCTTTGCAAGTCTATCCGGGTAATCTAGTGAAGCAGAACGACCTTCCCGTCCTCGTCGTGATCAATCAGATTGCGCCGCTGTACGTGGATTTCTCGGTTCCGGAGCAGTACCTGAGCGTCATCAAGAAATATACGGCGCAAGGGCGCCTTCAGGTGAGCGCAACGCCCTACGGTGATCCGAATCTCGAAAGTGGCTACCTCACCTTCGTCGACAACTCGGTTGACGCCACCACTGGAACAATCAAGCTCAAGGCCACATTCGCGAATTCTGACCACCGATTGTGGCCGGGGCAATTCTCGACAATTTCGCTCCGGCTCGCCGAACAGGAAAACGCGATTGTGGTTCCCACGCAGGCCGTTCAAACCGGACAGTCAGGCGATTTCGTCTTCGTCGTGTCCGCCGACATGACCGCCGAATCCCGTCCTGTGAAAGTGGCCCGCACTCTCGGCGAAGAATCCGTGATCTCGCAGGGCTTGGCGCCCGGCGAGACCGTGGTCACCGACGGCCAGCTTCGCCTCATTCCCGGAATCAAGGTCCAATTAAAAGACAAAGCGCAGGGCAGCTAACGCAGGCTCATGAGTATCGCAGCCATCTTTATCCGCCGCCCGATCATGACCACCCTGGTCATGATGGCGATTCTTCTCTTCGGCATCATCGCCTACCGCTCCCTCGCCGTCAGCGACCTCCCGAACGTCGATTACCCCACGATTCAGGTTTCGGCAAGCTTGCCCGGCGCGAATCCCGACACGATGGCGTCTGCGATCGCCACGCCGCTCGAAAAGCAGTTCTCGACAATCGCCGGCATCGACTCGATGACCTCGTCCAGTTCGCTGGGCACCACCCAAGTCACTTTGCAGTTTGATCTGAGCCGCAATATCGATGGCGCGGCGCAAGACGTACAGGCCGCCATCGCGCGCGCCGCTCCGCAACTTCCGCCGAACATGCCCACGCCGCCCACCTACACAAAGGTGAATCCGGCGGACCAACCCATCCTGTATCTCGCGATGGGTTCGAAGACGCTTCCGCTGTACGTGGTAGACCAATACGCCGAGACGCTGATGGGCCAGCGCATCTCGATGGTGAAGGGCGTCGCGCAAGTGCAGGTTTACGGCGCGCAGAAGTACGCGGTGCGAATCCAGCTCGATCCACAGGCGTTGGCGACGCGGCAAATCGGCATCGACGATGTGCACGCCGCCGTGCAGAACGCCAATGTGAATCTGCCCGTCGGAACGCTGTACGGCAAGGATCGCGCGTTCGTGCTTCAGGCGAATGGGCAACTCACACACGCCTCATCGTACCGGCCGCTGATCGTCGCTTACCGAAACGGCTCGCCGGTGCGCCTTGAAGACCTGGGAAAAGTTTTTGACAGCGTACAAAACGACCGCGTCGCGAACTGGTGGAACAACACGAGCTCGATCGTATTGGCGGTGGAGCGGCAGCCGGGAACGAACACGGTGGAAGTGGTGGACGCCGTGAAAACGCTACTCCCCCAATTCCGCGCGATTATTCCGCCCTCCGTGGAGATGCGCATTCTGTATGACCGCTCTGTTTCAATCCGTCAGTCGGTGGGCGACGTGAAATTCACGTTGTTCCTTGCGGTCGCGCTCGTCGTACTCGTGATTTTCCTCTTTCTGCGGAATCTTTCGGCCACACTCATTCCCAGCATTGCCTTGCCGATGTCGATCATCGGCACGTTCGTCGTGATGTATGCGCTGAACTACACCGTCGACAATCTTTCGCTTCTCGCCCTCACGCTGTCCGTTGGCTTCGTCGTCGACGACGCCATAGTCATGCTCGAAAACATCGTTCGTCACATTGAAATGGGCGAAGGCGTCATGCAGGCAGCGCTCAGCGGCTCCCGAGAGATTGGCTTTACGATCGTCTCCATGACGCTCTCCCTCGCCGCCGTTTTCATTCCCGTGCTCTTCATGGGCGGGATCATGGGACGCCTGCTGCACGAATTTGCCATTGTGATCATGGCGTCCATTCTTGTTTCTGGTTTCGTCTCGCTGACTCTCACGCCGATGCTTTGCAGCCGCTTTCTGCGCTCTCAACACGGAGCGAAACACGGCCGCCTGTATATGTCGTTGGAGCGCTTCTTCGATCGCCTGCTGCACCGCTACGATGTTTCCCTGCAATGGTCGCTCCGTCACCGGGTCTTCATCATGGCCGTCTCCGGAGCCATTCTGGCGATCACGGCATGGCAATTCGTTGTGATTCCGAAGGGGTTTCTTCCTGCGGAAGACAACGGCCAGCTTTTCGTCTCCACGGAAGCGGCCCAGGGAATTTCGTTTGAATCGATGAGGGAGCACCAGCGCGCGCTGAATCAAATCGTGATGGACGATCCGAACCGAGGTGACTATTTCTCCAGCATCGGCGCGTTCACTTCGAGCAATTCCGGTGTCTTATTTATGCACTTGAAGGAGCGAAACCAGCGTCCAAAGATTCCAAGTCAGGCTATGCTCGACCTCGAGCAGAGGTACGCCCGGACCCCGGTTCTGGGCGAGGCGATCCGCGCTCTCGCTCCTCTGTTCGCCCATCATCCCACCATCGACGAAGTGATCGAGGAGCTCCGTCCGAAGTTTGCGGCCGTGGCTGGCATCAACGCTTACATGCAGAACCTGCCGCCGATTCAAGTGGGTGGCGAGCTCACCAAGAGCCAGTATCAGCTCACGCTGCAAAGTCCCGATACGTCCGAGCTCTACCGCTACGAAGCGATCTTTGAACCGAAAGTGGCACAACTTCCAGGTTTGCTCGACGTCACCAGCGACTTGCTCATCCACAATCCGCAAGTTACGGTCAATATCGACCGCGACAAAGCATCCGCCCTCGGCGTCTCAGCCGAACAGGTGGAAGACGCGCTCTATACCGCTTACGGCCAGCGGCAGATTTCCACGATCTACGCGCCCAACGACGAATACTGGGTCGTGATGGAGCTCGAAGATAAGTATCAGGCTGACCCCTCGGCACTTTCGCTCTTGTACGTGCACTCCACTTCCGGTGCTTTGGTTCCGTTGAGCGCCGTCGCAAAACTGGACACGAACCTCGGCCCGCTCACCGTGAATCATCTCGGCCAGCTTCCCGGCGTTACCGTCTCCTTCAACCTGAAACCGGGCGTCGCGATTGGCGACGCCGTCAACGAAATCGAAAAGCTCGTGCGCGAGACTCTCCCGCCAACGGTGACCACTCAATTCCAGGGGACGGCGAAGGCGTTCGAAGCCTCGCTGACGGGTTTGGGAATTTTGCTCGTGATGGCGATTCTGGTAATTTACATCGTTCTGGGAATTTTGTACGAGAGCTTCATTCACCCCATCACGATTCTTTCGGGATTGCCTTCCGCCGCGTTCGGCGCGTTGCTAACTTTGCAGATTTTCCACCTGAGTCTCGACCTCTACGCTTTTGTGGGTGTGATGATGCTGATCGGCATCGTGAAAAAGAACGCGATCATGATGGTGGATTTCGCGGTCGAGCGCGAGCGCGAAGGGCACAAGTCCGCGGCGGAAGCGATCTATGAAGGTTCGCTGATTCGCTTTCGCCCCATTATGATGACGACCATGGCCGCGCTCATGGGCACGGTTCCCATCGCCCTCGGTTCGGGCGCGGGTGCGGATTCGCGCCGGCCGCTCGGCCTGGCCGTTGTCGGTGGCCTCGTCTTCTCGCAGCTCGTCACGCTCTATCTCACGCCGGTTTTCTACACGTATATGGATTCGTTCCAGAGTTGGACTCAGCGCCGTTTCGGGAAAGCGATCGGGGCCACCAAAGACGAGCCCGGGCTCGCATCGGCTGACTGAACCGGCCAGCTTAGTACCACTCGCGCGCTGATTGCCGCCGGACGAATTACGCAATCGTATTCCTTTTCTTCGCTGTACGGTTTTGCCCCCTTGTACAGGTCAGACCTGTCGTACCGTACCATTGACCCCACTGAACCCGCTGCCTAGCATCATCAGGGCCGCAGAACGGTCCATCATTTGCTTAACTCTCTGTTCATCTGCGGATTGCGGGCGGCGAAGTACGGAGACACGCACCAGGATGCATTTTGCTTCAGACCTTCCTCGCGACATACGCAGCAGACGCAAGCGACGCGGGCCGCGCATGAATTCACGCGTACCCGTCACCATAGAATGGAACGGTCGTTCCGGACCGGTACATTTCGAAGCCGGCTTTACTCGCGTCGTGAACAATTACGGCTGTTTACTCGTCAGCCCAAAGGAAATTGACGTGCAACAGCAATTGCGAGTGACGAATATCGCCACCCGTAAGTCGGTTGCTGGCGTCGTGGTTTGGAAGGGAACGCAACGCCCTGACGGTTGGGACCTGGGGATCGAACTTGTCTCGCCCGAAATGGATTTTTGGGGGGTTGATCTCTGTTGATCTAGTGCTGATTTCCGACGTTCCGACGTGTTGATCTCTCACTTGGGGGAAGCGCTTTGAAAATTCAGACTCTGAAGCTCGTTCCAATGAAGAAGCACGACTCGTCGGCAAGATCAAGCACCGCCGCTCGTCCGTTCGGTCCTCCCATCAAGCCCGGACCAGGATCCATCATTGCATCGAAGGTCACGCCCGGGTTGGCGCCCGGACTTGGTAAAGTCGCGCGCCCGGTTGCGCTCGAAGACAAGCGCCGCAGCCAGCGCGTTATGCTTCGCGTCCGCGCCAACATTCACGTGGCGCTGCAAGGGAAGCAATCGTCATTCGAGGTCACCACGCTCAGCGTGAACGACCATGGCGCAATCGTCGTCGTCGAGCGAAACCTTCCTCTCGGGACGATGCTGGTGCTGGAACACCCGCAGACGAGAGAACGTGTGGCCTGCAAAGTTGTGCGTACTGCGCGAGAAATGCCGGAAGGCTTTCACGTTCCCATCGAGTTCGATTCGCCCGCGCCGGACTTCTGGAGAATCGCCTTCCCGCCCACCGATTGGCGCCCCAGCGACTAGAAGTTGGGCGAAACTCCCGTAGTTGTGGCGTGGCGTCCCCCCGGCTCCGTTGCCTCTCATCCATCCGTAATTCAGCTCCATCCCATAGAAAGTTCTGATCGATCCGCGCCGCGATGCATGAAAAAATGCTAAATTCCACGCCGGCCTTCCGGCCGATCGATGTCCAACGAACGAGTGATTCAAAAGCTGCTGGCCGCGAACCGCAGCGAAATCGCCATTCGCATCTTCCGCGCCGCCACCGAACTCGGCCTGCGTACCGTCGGAATTTATTCGAAAGAAGATCGTCTCAGCCTCCACCGCTTCAAGGCAGACGAGGCCTACCTGGTTGGGGAAGGGAAGGGCCCGGTCGAGGCCTACCTCGACATCCAGGGCATCGTCAGAATCGCCAAGGAGAAGAACGCCGACGCGATTCATCCGGGCTACGGCTTTTTGTCAGAGAACCCCGCTTTCGCCCGCGCCTGCAAAAAGGCGGGAATCGTATTCGTCGGTCCCACGGCGGAACTCCTCGAGCTTCTCGGAGATAAGACCGCCGCTCGAAACCTTGCACTCTCCGCCGGCGTGCCTGTGCTGCCGGGCACCGAGCACGCGGTTGCGTCCGCGGCTGAAGCAGAAAAAATCGCCGCCGAAATCGGATACCCGGTAATCGTCAAGGCCTCCATGGGTGGCGGTGGACGCGGCATGCGCGTCGTGCGCGAAGAATCCGAGCTCGCCGCTCGCATCGACGAGGCGCAAGGCGAGGCCCTCTCGGCGTTCGGCGACGCCTCGGTTTTTCTCGAGAAGTATCTACCGCACGCCCGCCACCTCGAAGTGCAAATTCTCGCCGATCACCACGGAAACCTCCTCCATCTCTACGAGCGCGACTGTTCAGTGCAGCGCCGCCACCAGAAGGTAGTGGAGGTGGCCCCTGCGTACAATTTAGATCCCACGATCCGTGCCGAATTATGCGATGCCGCCGTGCAGCTCCGCGCGAAAAGCGAACTACCGCAATGCCGGCACCGTCGAGTTTCTCTACGACGTCGATTCCCGCAAGTGGTACTTCATCGAAGTGAACCCTCGGATTCAGGTCGAGCATACCGTCACGGAAATGGTCACCGGCATCGACATCGTCCGCGCGCAGATTCAGGTGGCGCAGGGCCGCAGCCTGCATGGCGAGACGATGGCGCTCCCGAAGCAGGAAAACGTTCCTCTGTACGGCGCCGCATTGCAATGCCGCGTCACCACCGAAGATCCCGAGAAGAACTTCGCGCCCGACTACGGAAAGATTTCCACCTACCGCTCGCCCGCAGGATTCGGAATCCGCCTGGATGGCGGCACGGCGTACGCCGGCGCGACGATCGCGCCCTTCTATGACTCCTTGCTCGTCAAGGTCACCGCCTGGGGCGTGAACTTGACGGAAGCGTGCCAGCGCATGGATCGCGCGCTCCGCGAATTTCGAATCCGCGGCGTCAAGACGAACATTCCTTTCGTCGAAAACGTCGTCAATCACCCGCAATTTCGCGCGGGCGAAATCACCGCCTCATTTCTGGACAATCACCCCGAACTGTTGCGGTTCCTCACGCGCCGCGATCGCGCCACGAAAGTGCTCAGCTACCTCGGCGGCGTGATCCTCAACGGCAATCCCGAAGTGAAAGGCAAGGAAGTTCCCAAGGATCTGGAGACTGCGGTGCTCCCGCCGATCCCGGTTTCGGATCCTGCACCGGGTACGCGCCAGCTTCTTCTGAAACTCGGGCCCAAGAAATTCGCCGCGTGGACTCGCAAGCAAAAGCGCCTGCTGATCACGGACACCACTTTTCGCGACGCGCACCAATCCTTGTTGGCAACCCGCGTCCGTAGTTACGACCTGCTCGCCATCGCGCCCGCGGTATCACGAAGACTCCACAATTTGTTCAGCCTCGAAATGTGGGGCGGCGCCACCTTCGACACCTCGCTCCGGTTCTTGCACGAGGATCCCTGGCGTCGCCTGCGCGATCTGCGCCGCCTTGTCCCCAACATTTGCTTCCAGATGCTCTTGCGGGGCGCCAACGCTGTCGGCTATGCATCCTATCCGGACAACGTGATTCAGGAATTTGTGCGGGAAGCCTATAGGCAGGGAATCGACATCTTCCGCGTATTCGACTCCCTGAATTCCGTCGAAAACATGCGCGTCTCTCTCGACGCAATTTTGGAAACCGGCGCCGTTTGCGAGGCGGCCATCTGTTACACGGGAGACATTTTCGATTCCGCGCGTCCGAAATATTCCCTCAAGTATTACGTCGCGATGGCCAAGCGCCTGGAAAAGCTCGGCGCGCATTTTCTGGCTATCAAGGACATGGCCGGTCTGTGCCGGCCCTACGCCGCATTTGAACTCGTCCGGCAGTTGCGCGAGGAGGTAGATATTCCCGTCCATTTTCACACGCACGATACCAGCGGTGTGAACGCCGCTTCCATCCTTAAGGCCGCGGACGCGGGTGTGGACGTCGCAGACGCTGCGATTGCCTCCATGAGTGGCGGCACGAGCCAGCCCAACCTGAACGCCGTTGTCGCCGCTCTGCAAAATACGGCGCGCGACACTCTGCTCGACCTCGAGGTGCTCAACGAGTGCTCCGACTATTGGGAGTCCGTCCGAACCTACTACGCGCCTTTCGATTCCGGCCCCAAGGCGGGCTCGTCGCGTCTCTACGAGCACGAAATCCCGGGCGGGCAGTTTACGAATCTTCGCGAGCAAGCTGCCGCCATGGGCCTCGGCCATCGCTGGCGCGAAGTGGAACGCACCTACGCCGCAGTAAACCAATTGTTCGGGGACATCGTGAAGGTCACTCCTTCGAGCAAAGTCGTTGGCGACATGACCCTGTTCCTGATGGCTAAGGACATGAAGCCCGCCGAAGTTTTGAAGCTCGACGTCCGTCACGACATTGCGTTCCCGAACTCCGTGATCGAAATGTTTTCCGGCGTATTGGGCGTGCCGCCGGGTGGCTGGCCGAAGAAGTTGCAAAAAATCATTTTGCGCGATGCTCAGCCTTTAAAAGGCCGCCCCAGCGCGAAACTCGCCGCGGTGGATTTCGCCGCCGAAATGGAAAGCTTGCATAGCAAGACGGGCCATGCCGTCGCATTGGATGACCTGCTGAGTTTTCTCCTGTATCCCGAGGTGTACCTGAAGTATGAGAAATTCGTCGAGGCTTACGACGACGTGAGCGTTTTGCCCACACCCGCATTCTTCTACGGTTTGAAATCGGGCGAGGAAATTACCGTCGACATCGAACCCGGAAAAACCCTGGTCATCAAGTTTCTCACCGCCAGCGAACCCCACCCGGATGGCACCCGCACCCTGTTTTTTGAGCTGAACGGCCAGCCGCGCGAGGTGAACGTCCGCGATCAATCGCTTCGCGTTGTCGAGCGCGCGCATCCCAAGGCCGATCCCGCGGCCCCCAGCCAAATTGGCGCTCCCACGGCGGGCCTCATCAGCAGCATCGCGGTGCAGGTGAATCAGAGCGTTAAGCGCGGCACCAAGCTGATGACCCTCGAAGCAATGAAGATGCAATCGAACATCTGCGCTCCCATCGACGGCCGCATCGAAAAGTTGTTCGTGTCGCCGGGTCAAACCGTCGAGGCCAAAGATCTCCTCGCGACAATTGTCCCTGCGGTTACTCCTTGACTGCCGTTGTGGCTTCCTCTGTGTTCTCCGGGTTTTCTCTGTGACCTCTGTGGTAACGCTGTGCCTTTGCTAGCAACAGTTTCATTTCGTCCAAGGTAATCGCTGTAAATCCACATTTCCGCCCGATAGAATCACGCCCACCTTCTTGCCTTCCGCTCCGATTCTTCGCAACAACACAGGCGCTGCGGCCACCGCGCCCGATGGCTCCACCACAATCTTCGCGCGCTCCCACAGCAGCATCATCGTCGAAACGATTTCCTCCTCCGCAACCAGCGAGATTTCATCCACGCGATCGCGCAGAATCGAAAATGTCAGCGGGCACAGCGTCGCGCGCAAACCATCCGCAATCGTCTCGGTCTTCGCCGCAGGCTCGATCTTGCCTGACGCCATCGACCGGTACGCGTCGTCCGCATTCCTCGGCTCTCCTCCCACCACACGAATCTCCGGCCGCAGACTCTTCGCCGCGATGGCCGTCCCGCTCAGAAGTCCGCCGCCGCTCGCAGGCGTGATGATGATGTCGAGCCCAGGAACCTGTTGAAGGAGTTCGATCGCCGCGGTTCCCTGGCCGGCGATCACTCGCGGGTCGTTGTACGGGTGCACCAGATGCGCCCCGGTCCGCTTCATCACATCCGCCGCCGTTGCTTCGCGTGACGCCATATTCGGTTCGCACTCCGTGATTGTGCCGCCGTACGCTTCCACAGCGCGTTTCTTCACCGCCGACGAATTCGACGGCATGATCACCCACGCGGGAATGCCGCGCCAACGCGCCGCCAGCGCCAGGGCCGCCCCGTGATTCCCGGATGAAGGCGCCACGACGCCGTGTTTCGCCTCTTCATCGCTTAGCGAGAAAACGGCGTTCGTCGCGCCGCGAATCTTGAACGAGCCCGTCTTTTGCAGGTTCTCGCACTTGAAGAAAATCTGCGCGGCGGCAGTTTCGTCCAGCGACGCGGAGGTAATGACGGGAGTTCGATGAATGCGCGGAGCAATCCGCCGGTGCGCTTCGCGAATCGCTTCAAGATCAGGCTGCTGGGCAACGCCCGCGTGTGTCGCCATGGGAATCTCGCCGATGCATTATGGCACACGACGTGATGCCTTCGTCGCGCGCACACATTAAAATTCTTGACGCGCCTTTCGCGCCGATGCGATTCTCGCGACACCCCCTTCCGTAACTATCCCCAGCAAGTCGGCACAAGGAGAAGAAACCATGTCAGGCCAAGAACGCCGCATTTCGCCACGGAAGGAATGTGTGGTTCCGGTGAGGTTTCGCATCGTTAAGAATGGAACGAGCCCGGGCCAGGCCTCGGCACGATCTGTCGAGTCCGTTCGGACCTCAGTTACGCACGGGCATTTTGGTACGGTCGAAGGCGAAACGGTGAACTTGTCCGAACGCGGAATCTATTTTATCTCGGGCCAAAAAGTGAAGGTCGGCGAGGAGCTGGAAATCTACCTAACGCTTCCATCGGAGCTGACGGGCCGCAATTCGGAGAAGGTGCGCTGCCACGCTCTCGTCGTGCACGCAGAAACACTCGAGGAGCAAGGATTGACGGGGGCAGGCGCCGTCGTTCGGAGCTTCGAACCCGTCTCCGTCGCCCGCAACTGGAACAATTAGAGTCGGGTTATTTCGCGCCGCTCGTGGTCGTAAACGTCACTTTCGCAGACGTTTTATTCTCGAAGCGATCCGAAATTTCCACCGCGATCGTGTGCTCGGCCGGCGCCAGGCCCGAAAGCTGAATCTCATACTTTTGTTTTGGTGAATCCGACAGCAACCCGACAGGGAATACCACCTGCCAGTCTCCGCCGTCGAGACTGTATTGCGCGCGTGCCAGTGCACCGCCTGTGCTCACGCCCTCGAACGTTACCGTTGCCGTCGGCGAGTGAGCCTGCGCTCGCAGGGCCTCGATTCGGGGCGGTGTATTGGCTACTTCGAACCGATCGCTTTCGCGTGCGTCCGATTGCGCTTGATCGGGAGGATTTGACGGCGAGTCCGAAGCGACGATTTTCAGATAGTAGGCGCCGTCCGGCATCGTGGTGGTGTCCCACGAATAATAATGCTGCGTCACCTTGTCTTTCAGTAGCCGCCAATTCTTTTCACCTTCGCCGCGATAGTAGATCGTGAAAACCAGGTCGTCGTCATTGTCGTCCCGCGCGCTCCACAGGGCGCTCTGATAGCCCTTGTCCTCGAATCCCTGCGGAGGCACGTCCATTCTCGCAGCCCTGATCGAAGCTTCGGGATTGGGATTTGGCATGAATGCCCCTTCATGCTGCGGCATTCGCAATTGCACGTTCGCCAACCCTCCCGGTCCCGCAGCCTGGGCTGCGAACCCCTGGATTCGCACTCCCGGCTCTTGCACCGCGATATCCTCCACCACCGGCGCCACATTCTTCGGCTGGTACGCAAGGCTCACCCAGGAAATGCTGGGCGTCCCGCCGCCGTCCGTATCCTGAAAAACTGCCTTCCACTGCGCGAATCGCGCGGGCGGGCAACTCACTGCGTCGCCGTCGGGGTCTTTGTACGGCCCCGCCCAGGGGCCCCAGTTTTTCTCGGGGCTCGAGGTGTTGCCCGAGCGCACGTAGAACGCCACCTTCCCTCGCGTCGCTCCGTTTTCGCCCCACCAGTTCAGCCGCCCCCAGTGCGAAAAGATCTTGGCGTCGAACGTATCCGATTCGAAGCTGCCATCCTTCTCATATCCCGGCCCCAGCGTAAAAATCTTGCCCGGATTCGCTGTGGCCACGAACACCTTCCCGCTGGCTCCCGCCACCAGGCTGGTCACCTGCGCCGACGCGGACTTGGCGACGCTCGAATACACGTCATTTCCTTCGAGCTCAATTACCGCGCCCTTGTTTCCCGTACCCAGCAGCAATTTCCCCGTCGGGGAGAGTCCCGCCGAAAAAACGAGATCCTCGCGCGAAGTCCACAGAGTCTGCGGCGAACCGTCGGGCGATATCTTCACCACTTCCGCTCCGCCGGTGGCTGACGAAAAATACGTCAGCGGCGCAACCGGCGCTCCACCTTGCGCCGGACTCGGCGTCACGGTGATATTGCCTCCGCTCTGAGCCGTAATCATTCCTTGCCCTCCCTGGGGTGGCAATGGGGGAGCGGGCGTAGCCAGCAGATTGCGGCTCTTCTCGCCGATGGAAGCCACGTACAGGCTCCCGTCCGCGTCCTCGAGCAGGGAAGTCACCTCTTTTTTATTTGTCTCGTAAATGACGAACGAATTTCCCGCGGCGGGAATCACCTGCGCGTTCTTTCGTTCCACTGGCACACGCAGGATCAAGCCATTCGGCTCGGTCCCGACCAGAAGATTGCCCTTCGAATCGAACGCCAGCGAGCGCGCGTGGCGTTCATCGCTCTGGTAGAAAACGTCGCCTTTGCCGTCCGGCGCGACCACGTACACTTCACCCTTGTCGCCGGTGCCAACGAAAAGCGTTCCCTGGCTGATCCATCGCCAGCGCCCAGATGTATTTCGTCTTTGGATCGAAGAAGACGCTTTTCTGTCCGTCCGGCGTTACCTTATACACTTTTCCGTCGGGCGACGTCCCCACGTACAGATTGTCTTTCGCGTCAAAAGTGATCGCTTGCGCGGCCAACTCCGAAGAGTCGAAAACGGTCGTCGCTTTTCCCGAATCGTCCAGCCGCAGCACCTTCGCGTTCGGTCCGCCCGCCGCATAAAGGCTGTCCGCGCGAGTCGAGCCGCAGTTGCCAGATATAAGCCAGATTCGGGTCAGCCAGTGCCGTGAACTTCGGCGCGGGCATCAGCTTACCGTCGCTGCGGATCGCCACGCCTTTGGGCGTCCCCTTTTCGAACTCACCGGAGTCTGATTGCCGCCAATATCGCGTGTGTTCCGCGTAAGCGAGTGCAGGCAGCAGGAATGCCGCCGCCAGCGCGCACACAAGAGTTGTTCGCCATTTCATAATGCCGGCTCTCCTTTGAGGACAGCTTACTTCACTGTAATCGTCAGCGAGTGCTCGCCCGCAATCACCTGGTGCATTTCGACGGACCACTGGCCCGCCGTCGATTGCCACAGTAGCCGCGCGCCGCCCGGATTGTGTCTCTCATTGAGCACGTTGATCTCGGAAACCGGGGCGTTCGGCATTTCCTTGTCTTCCACGAGCAGGGTTGGAGTCGGCTGCAGGAGGGTTGCGTACAGGCGGTCGTTGTGGCGTTCGCGGTTGACGAGTTTGATCAGCTCCTCCAGGCCCGGCAACTGCGCCTGCGAGCTCGCTGCTAGAAATTGTATGTTCCGGTTTACCGTATCGGCGTCGCTGATTACCAGTTGCAGCGGTCCTCGCGCTACTTCGTCCGGTATCGTGATCGGAATCTCCTGAATGAACGGCGCGCCGCGATACGGCCGTAGCAAAACCTTCGCTGACACCGTCTCGCCGGGATGCACTTCACTCTTTTCGATCCAGGCGTTTTCGATCATCGCCCAGCGGCGCTCGTTCATCGCCGTCACGTGCAGGCTGATCTTATCGACTTGCGGCAATTCGTATGGGTTCGAGTAAATTCGCGCGAACGCTCCCTGTACCGCAATCGCCACCATGTAACCGGCTGGAATCGGTGAGTCCGTCGGAGCAAACAGATCGTCGATCTGAACCGGCGTGTGACCTTTAAGCTCGATCGTCCCGTCCAATTGCAGCGTCAATCCCTCTCCGTACGCCGTGCTTCCCACGATGCCGTTGTAAGCCGTCAGCGCCACGAGCAGCGGCGTCAGTTGCGGGCTCTCGATGACTTCAAAATGAAAATCCTTTTGCATCGTCGGCGTTTGCAGCGTTATTTCTATCGGAACCATCGGTGGTCCCGCGCCAAGCTTGCCGATGATGGCGGTCGCCCGGTCTCCCGTAAGCGTGCCGATGATGCCGCCCGTCGTGATGATTTTCGTCGATGCCATCGACGACGCAAGCGTGGTGATTACATGCGCGCGCGACATCGGCAACTTCACTTCGCCGTACCCAAATATGGGATGGCCGCAGGCCGTGATCTCGTCTCGCTCGACCGTGGTCACCGTGCAACCCGTGCTGATCGACAAATCGCCGCGGATCAGGTCCACTCCCACCATCTCGCCCGGCTTCAGTTGGAAATCCTCCGGCGACGCGGGCGCCGTCCCGCCCGCCATTACGGCCACGCCCCAGGACGAAAGCTCCTTGCTGAATTGCGCCAGCGTCTGCGGATACAACCCGGCCGCAATCAGCGGCGTCTCGATCGGAACCAGAAATTGGGCCCCGCCTGCGCTCGTGAACCGCGAAAAGTCTGCCGGCAGCGGAACACGCATCGCCATCGCCGAGGCTGTCGCTTCCCCGGCAACCCCTGTCCCCGCGGAAGCCGGCGTCGCACTCGACCTTTCGGCGTCGCGCATGCTTTCAATCGGCGTTACTCCGCCAATCGCTTCCTTCGTGAAAATGCCAAGCTTCAGCGAAATCGCGCCCGCAAGCTTCCCGTCGAAATAGACGGGGCTGCCGCTCATACCGGCCACCACTCCGTTGTGTTCGGCCTTGTCGCCCAGGAGTTGCACTAAAATCACGTCTTCCTGCGGCCCCAGCGCGTTCTGCATCACGCCGAGCACCACCAGGCCCACCTTCTCCACCTGGTCTCCCTCGAAAATCGTGTAGGCGACGCCCTTCATTCCCGGCTTGATCTCGCTTACGGGAATCGTCTGCGGACCATCGCTCGCGCGAACCTGCGCGCGAACGGGTACCGAGAAAAGCGCCAGAACAAGAACCAGACTAAGGATTGTTACTGCACCAACGGCGGAGAGCCTTCGAAGCACGGATGGCATGGGATTACGATAATACGCGCCTGCATCCATCGGCGCAAATGGACCCCTCGTTCTAAGCATTAAGTCCCAATCACGATGGTACTAGATGCCTTCCCTGGGGCCTCTGTTGCTCGGACGGCCTCGAAAGCGGTATGCGCACAAAGGCTAAGGGCCGTAAGCACACAATAATTAGACGCCGGAGCTGGCCTTTTCGCGCCCTCTACTCGGTATCGCGTCCCGTGATCGCCACACGGAACACCGGCTTGGCCTTCTCGGCGGGTTCCATCTCATAGGTCTGCGCGGTTTGGCTGGAATCGTAGCCTCGCCACAGCCAGATCATCTCGTCCGGGAACTCCGCCGCGCCCTGACCTGGATTATGAGTCCCCTTGCCGAAACTGAAGTGAAAGTCGTACTCCTTTAGTTTGAGCGCGTTAGCCATCCGCACGTTGGCCAGAGGCCAGCTTCCGTACCGCTCCTGATCCATATCTGCCGAACCATCCTGCAACCACACTCGAATGTTTCGCTTCGGCTCGCGCAACACCTTTTCGGGATAGTCCTGGCCGCCATCGGGATTATTGGGATCTTCCTTCCACTGTATGCTCGTGAAGCTGCCAATCCACGAAATCACGCGGCTGAACTGGTCTGGCATCTGCCACGCCGCATTAAACGAGCAGATTCCCCCCGACGACAGCCCCGTAATCGCGTGGCTGTACGCATCCTTCCGGATATTGTATTTCGCCGCTACGTCCGCCAGCACTTCGTCGCGCAGAAAACGCGCGTAGCGGTCGCTCACCGTGTCGTACAGAGTGCTGCGCATCGAATCGTCCAGCGTTCGATGCCACTTGTCCGAATATGCCTTCACGAAGTTGTACGTCGGCGTGCCCGGCGAATCGCCGATGCGACCCGGAAAAGATAAACACGCAAATCATCACCGGAATCTTTTTCGCGCGATCAGGTTGTCGATGGCGTTCAATACGGGAATATTGCCGTCGCGCTGCGTGTACCAGCCGCCATCCTGAAACACCATCAGCGCCGCGGGCGTTTTCGGGTCGTATTGCGCCGGCACATAAATCCAGTATTCGCTCTTCATCCCGTCGTAAATCTTGCTCGTGTGGACGATCTTGTCGGACAGCACTCCTGACGGCACTCCTGCCTGAAGGTACGACAGTGGCCCATACGCCGGCAGGTCCAGCCGGCCCCCGAATCGCGCCCCGTTCACCATGTAATAGAACGAGTGCAGCCTGCCCACCGGCTCGATGTGCGCCGCCGCGTACCACAGATCGGAACCAGCGATCGCCTGCATCTTCGGCCCCGGCGCGTCGTCAATCATCAGTGAAGGTTGCGCCGCCGCATTCGTCGCGAAGAAAAATTCCGGGCCCTGCCCAGCCCACGCCGTTCCCGCGCTCAGCTCCTTCGCGTCAAACGTCGCCGAAATCGCGCCGCGCAATTCCGCGCTATTCGATTTCGCAAGCTCAATCAGCCGCGTCGCGCTCGCCTTCTCCTGCGCGCGCACGCGCAACCACAAACAGCGCGGTCAGAGCAATATCGCGGCCCGCGGCCGCAGGCCGCTTTGGGAGTGCGGCAGCTTGCTACCGCTTTCGCTTCGCCAGTCGAGATTCCGTCCTTCGCGCGGCGGGCGTTCAACCAAACTGCGGTTAGACTTCTAGTGCTGCCGCAGTTCATTTGAGTGTCCTCAGGACGACCGAATAACCTACCACGTCAAAGCCGCGGAGCGGCGATTGTACTTAGCCCGGCATGAGAGCGAAGCGGAGTGCCGGGTAGGCAGAGAAGGAAGTACGAGTCCCGGAGGGACGATTGTGTGGGGAACGCTAGTACGGCATCTGGTCGACCACCTCGATGCAAGGATGTCGTCAGAGCCCTTGCGGCTCTGGAGTATGATGGCCGGCGTCGGCGGGGCCTGGCGCAACGCCCCTTGAATATCGGTTTGGCACTCGACTGCCACACGCCTCGCGATGGGGAGACTTCATGAATTCGCACTGCGTTCGTCAATTCCGCTGCCTCTGCGTTGTTGGTTGTCGCGTTCTTGGCGACACTTGGCTCCGCATTGGCGCCCCCGGCTCGCGCTCAGCAAGTCGTAACCAACGATCCTCCGCAATATGGCCCCTACAACGCCGTGTTCCTCCCCGACGGCGAAGGACTCAAAAAGCCGCTCGGCGAACACGATCCCGTCTTGCTAGCCAACTCTCCCTGGACTTTGTACTGTTGGATTCGCGCGGACGAAGCGCCTCAGGGGCCAACTCTTGTCGCGGGCCTCGGCACGACCACCGAAGAATACCCGCGCTATCTCGCCGTCGACGCCGGCAAACTTCTTCTGTGGATGGGCAAGGACAATAGTCTCGAAGCCGCAGCAACTCTCGAGCCAGGAAAATGGCATTTGGTCGCGGCAACTTTCGACGGCGCAGCCTTTCATCTCTTCAGTGGCGGCCAGCAGGTCGGCACGGGCGAGCTCACGCTCGGCAGCGTCAGCCCCGTGCTTCTCATCGCCCCCGCCGCCCAACCCTGGCCCAACGGCCATCACTTCGGCGGAAAAATCGCCTCGCTCACCCTCCTGCGCCGCGCGCTCGACGCAAACGAAATCGCGCAACTTGCCGCGCAGCCTCCGAATTTTGAGCTAGTCGAATTCGAGGAAGGCTCAAAGCCCTGGCCCGTCCAAACCCGAGGCCAGGCCGGCTACCGCGCCCCGCAAGATCCTTCGACGATGCCCGTCAGCAAAGCGCCGTTTTCGAAGCCTGTCGCGAGCAAGTTGCCGCCATCACGCGAATCGCTACGCGCTAGCGGCGACAACGAATGGACGCTCGCGGCCGGCTGGACTCTCACTCCCGCGCCCGAAATAAAAGCAACTGGCTCCGAAATGTCTCAGCCCGGTTTCGGCACGAAGGACTCGCATATAAAAGACTGGTGGCCGGCCACCGTGCCCGGCACCGTTCTCACCACCATGGTTGACCGCGGCGTCTATCCCGATCCCGACTACGGCCTCAACAATCTCGCAATTCCCGAAACACTCAACAAACAGGATTATTGGTATCGCGTCGAATTCAAAGCTCCCGCCGCACTCAACGGCCGTCACCTCACGCTCACCTTCCAGGGCATCAACTACGCCGCCGCCGTTTGGCTGAACGGCCACTCCCTCGGCGCAATCAAAGGCGCCTTCATCCGCGGCGCTTTCGACGTCACCGACATCCTCAAGCCAGGTCAGACGAACGCGCTCGCCGTCCGCATTTCGCCTCCCCCGCATCCCGGCATTCCGCAGGAGCAATCGATCAAAGGCGGCCCCGGCGAAAATGGCGGCATCATGTGCCTCGACGGCCCCACGTTCGTCGCCACCGAAGGCTGGGACTGGATTCCCGGCGTTCGCGACCGCGACACGGGAATCTGGCAGCCGGTCACGCTCACCGCCAGCGGCTCCGTCAAAATCGGCGATCCGCAGGTTGTCACGCGTTTGCCGCTGCCCGACACAAATAGCGCCGATGTCGAAATCACCGTACCCCTTGAAAATAGTGCCAGCGCTCCCATTCAGGGAACCCTCAGCGCATCCTTCGAGGGAACCGCGCTGACCAAGTCCGTCACGGTGCCGCCCGGCGAGACCATCGTGAACCTCGCGCCCGCGGAATTTTCCCAGCTCACTCTGCGGCATCCCCGCCTGTGGTGGCCCAACGGCTACGGCAAGCAGGACCTGTATCACCTGAAGTTGAATTTCTCCGAGGGCGGCGCGAAGAACGGCGCTAGCAATGACAACGCTTCGAGCATCAAGCACGTGACGTTCGGCATTCGCGAAATCACTTACGAACTCAGTCTGCTCGATTCCACCGGCCATCTGCGTCGCGTCGAGTACACGCCATCACACGCGAAAGGTGAATCCGCCGTCGATGTCACTCACAACGGCATGCGCGACATCCCGAACCCTGACCCATTCCCTTCGAGCTTTCCGGAAACTTGGCGCGATTCCTGGCATTCCACGGCGGCGTCGCTCATCCCGGGACGCGAATCCTCCGCCGCGATTCAGCCTGCACCAAACGAATACATGAAAGCCGCGCCCTATCTCGTCATCAAGGTCAACGGCGTCCGCATCGCCTGCCGCGGCGGCAATTGGGGTATGGACGATTCGCGCAAGCGCGTCTCACGCGAACGCCTCGAGCCTTACTTCCGGCTCCATCGCGATGCCAACCTCAACATGATTCGCAATTGGGTCGGCCAGGACACCGAGGAAGTCTTCTACGATCTTGCCGACGAGTATGGCCTCCTAATCTGGAACGATTTCTGGGCCTCGACGCAGAATTACAACGTCGAACCCGAAGATCCCGCCCTGTTCCTTGCCAATGCTCGCGACACCATCCTGCGTTTCCGGAATCACCCATCGATCGTAATGTGGTGCGGTCGCAACGAAGGCGTTCCTCAGCCCGTCATCAACGAAGGTCTCATCGACCTCATCAATTCGCTCGACGGCACGCGCTACTATTCCCCAAGCTCGAATCAGGTGAACCTGCAGAACAGCGGCCCGTACAAGTATCAGGACCCGGCGCTCTACTACACCACGCTCAATCGCGGCTTCTCCGTCGAGACCGGCACCGCGTCGTTCTCAACGCTCGAATCGTTCCAAGCCTCGATTCCCAAAGAAGACCAGTGGCCCATCGACGACGTCTGGGCCTATCACGACTGGCATCACAGCGGAAACGGTGATGTCGCCCCCTTCATGGCCCAAATCCAGGCGGAGTTCGGTGCGCCCACCAGCCTCGAGGATTTCGAGCGTAAGGCGCAAATGCTGAACTACGTCGATCACCGCGCCATCTTCGAAGGGATGAACGCGCACCTGTGGGCGCCGAACAGCGGACGCCTGCTGTGGATGACGCAACCTGCATGGCCGAGCAACATGTGGCAAATCTTCAGCCACGACTACGACACGCAAGCCTCGTTCTACGGCGTGAAAGAAGCCTGCGAACCCATCCACGTGCAGCTCGATCTTTCAAACTACGACGTCGCGGTGGTCAATACAACGCGGGCCGCTCTCACCGGTCTTACAGTGAGCGCAAGCGTTTTTTCGGTCGAAAACAAGCCGCTGCTTCATCACGAAGAGCCAAAAGACGTAGCGGCGGACTCCGAAGCCGATGGTTTCAAACTGGACCTCGATCCGCTGCTGAAAGACGGCATGGTCCTCGTCAAGCTCGAACTCCGAAACCAGGCGGGTGACCTGCTCTCGCAAAATCTCTACTGGCTCGGCGCGCAGAGTTCGTCATATCGAGCCCTGAACCGTATTCCCGCTACCACCTTGGGATTCAACGCCGTCTGGAGTCGCACAGGAGATACTGTGGACGTCCACGTGCGCGTCACCAACAGCGGTAAGTACCCGTCCCTAGCCGACAAGCTCACTCTTATCAATGGGAATGACCGCTCGCGCGTCCTTCCTGCGTACTACAGCGACAATTACATTTCCCTGTTGCCCGGCGAAACTCGCGAAATCGATATCGAATATCCCGCCGCTGCAGCCGACGGCGTCCCAAACGTGAAATTATCGGTCCGCGGCTGGAACTTCGGTCCCGCAACGCTCCCGATCTGGGAGAAAGGAAAGGCCCGCACCGACATTCAGTAGTGAATCGCCCTCCCAGGAGCTGTCATCCCGAGCGTAGTCCCGCGCGCCTTTGTATTTCCCACGCGAAGCGTGGGCGCGGGACGCAGAGAGGGACCTCTCTTCCGCTTTTTTCGCAGGCGCATCGCCTTGTCATCCCGCCATCTCCTCGGTTTTTGGAAGAACTGTCCCGCTCCGTCGCCCTTTCCGCAGCGCGCCGAATTGTCGTTCGCCCCGAAACCTGACACCTGAAACCTGAAACCTGCCCCCGCCCTCACCCCTCACCCCTCAACCCCCGTGTTACGATTGCGCGATGGCAAGAAAGATCATCGCGCCCGGCGGAACCGTCTCCGGCGTCGTCGACCTTCCCGGCGACAAATCCATCTCGCACCGCTACGCGATTCTCGCGGCGCTCGCCGAAGGGACGACCGAAATCTTCAATTACGCCTCCGCCGCCGACTGCCGCAGCACTCTCGAGTGCCTCCGTCGCCTGGGCGTTCCGATCGACGTCGCCAAAGACCGTGTCCGCATCGCGGGCCTCGGCTTGGGCGGCCTGAAAGCCCCGCGCCGAGCGCTCGACGCCGAAAATTCCGGCTCCACGATTCGCATGCTCGCGGGCGTCCTCGCCGGACAACCGTTCAAGTCCAAGCTCACAGGCGACAGTTCGCTTCGCAAGCGCCCCATGCGCCGCGTCGTCGAGCCGCTGCGCCAGATGGGCGCCGGGATTCACACGGAGAACGGCGATCGCGCGCCGCTCGAAATTCAAGGCGGCAAACTCCGCGCCATCGACTACACCACCCCTATTCCCAGCGCGCAGGTAAAGTCCGCGATCCTGCTCGCCGGACTCTATGCCGACGGAGCCACCACCGTGCGCGAATCGGTTCGCACCCGCGACCACACCGAACTCGCCCTCCGCGAATTCGGCGCCACCGTCGATATCGAAAGAGGTCTCGCGCGCATTCATCCGCGCCCAAAACTTCAAGCCCGCCAGCTCACCGTGCCCGGCGATCTTTCGGCGGCGGTCTTCATGATTGGAGCCGCGCTCGTCCTGCCGGGCTCTGAGCTCATGCTCCACAACGTGGGCCTGAATCCCACGCGCACGCGCGTCCTCGATTTCCTGATTTCGATCGGTGCGCCCATCAACATCGCCTCCGTGCAGTTGCGCGACGGCGAACTCGTGGGCGACGTTGCCGTCCGCCACGCGCCGCTCTCAGGCGGCACGCATTTCCGGCGCGCAAGTGGCGGAGATGATCGACGAGCTTCCAATGCTCGCGGCCCTCGGCCCGTACACGGAGAAGGGAATTGAGATTCACGACGCAAAGGAATTGCGCGTCAAGGAAAGCGACCGCATCGCCGCCCTGGCCGAAGGCCTCCGCCAGATGGGCGCCACCGTCGAAGAATTTGCCGATGGCCTGCGCGTAGCCGGCGACTCCGCGCAGCCGCCCAACCAGGATGCCGCCGTAGGGGCACAGCATGTCGAAGACCCGCCGCGGAGGGCTGTGCCCGTCCCGCGTTTGCGCGGCGCCAAAGTCGACCCGCAAGGCGACCACCGCATCGCCATGGCCCTCGCCGTCGCCGCCCTCGGCGCCGAAGGCAACACCACAATCCTCGACGCGGATTGCGCCGCCGTCTCCTTCCCCGAATTCTTCGAGCGACTGGAGCAGCTTCGCGGCAAAACTGCATCGTGAAGGGAAGGCGAGGATTGCGTCGTTTGACGTTAACTACTGCGGGTTAGCACGACGTCCGAAACGCAATTGACTCGTTCGGTTCAGTTACGATTGTACGATGATCCAGGCGGCAGCCGACGTCACCGACCAAGCGAAGCCAGACGAATTCTTCGTGCAGGCGATCTGCTCCGTCGGCGGCCTCGTCCTGTTATTTCATCCGCTGGTATTCATCGGCAATCCGGCGATGCTTCACGTCTTGCAAACCAGCGATTTCTACCCGCAGTGGCCGAGAAATTACTTCTATCTGCCAATCGTCGCGGGACTGCTCTTTCTGATCACCGCAGCGCTTCGAAACTACCGACCAGGACTTTCGGGTGTTTTCGCCGTGCACGCGGTGATCGCCTGCGGCTTCTACGCGGGAATGGTTTCGTTTCGCACCGTTGAGCAGATGTTCATTTCCCGCGCACGGGAATTCACTCCTGGACCAGGAAGCTGGATTCTCCTCCTGCTTCTATTTATTCCGCTCCTGTCGGCTGGGCTGCTCGCGTGTCTCGATTCGCGCCGGTTCGAACCGCTGCTGGCAACGTTCCTCCGGAGCTCCGCCGGAGCGTGCCTGATCATACTGTTCGCCCCGCCGCTTTGGGACAACGCAACATCAGCGGGTTTTTGGCGCGCCGCGATTTTCGGCATCCTTTACTCCGCTGTCTATCTCTTCGCGATATTCCACTCAACGGACAGCAGGGCGCTTGCTGTCGGCGCGGCCATTGGGTATCCGCTCGCGGTGATTCCGGTTATCGTGATTCTTCTTGGACTCAGCGGATTCGGTGGCGTTCGCCCTGGGGAAACTCAAGATATGGTGCTTCTGATTTGGGCGAACGCGATTCTCTGGATCGTGGGAATTGGCGCCGCTATCAACATTCGGCCGCGGCAGCCGATGATGATTCTCGTCGGTTTCGCGATACCATTTGCGATGTTATTTGGTTTGGTTGTCCTCACGAACATTCTGCGCCTGCATTAAATCCACGCTCCAAAGTCGAGGAGATCGTCCAGAGCATGCGGCGTGAACTCTCAACTGCTCTTATGCAGCGAAATCGTGCCGTAACTCGTCACAATCGTGATCTTCGGCCCCCGCGAGCCGAATTTGCCGTTCAATTTTCCCACGTTGTCGTCGTTCGTCTGTTGCAGCGTTGGACCTTCGAAATCGGTGGAAATCTCGCCGCCGCGCGAAAGCGCCGAAATCTCGAAGCCCGATTTCCCCGGCAGCGTCAGCTCGACCTCTCCCGAATCGTCCGTAACGTTGATCTCGTCCGCCGGCGGCTGCGAATAACTGATCTTGATGTCGCCGTGTGAATCGCCCACATCAAGCCGTCCCGCCACGTTCTCGACGTCGATATCCTTGTTGTGCGTCGTCAGCTTGGCAGACCCGGCCACGTCGGAAACCTGGAGGTCTCCCGAATCGAGTTCCATGCGTCCCGTCATATGAACCAGTGTGAAGTCCGACCGCTGCGAAGTGTAGTGCGTCGTCTTCACCACGTTGCGAATGTGAATCGGCCCGAAGAATTCACCATCCAACGTCGCATCGCCCGCCACGTCGGAGACGTCAATCTCGTTCCCGCGCCCGCTCAAGTGAAGGTTCCCCGCAACGCCCGTGACTCGAAGATTCCCCTTCTCGAGCGTTACACCCACGTCCGACCCTGCATCATGAATCTCCACGTCGCCGTTGCGCGTGTCCGCGTCAATCGCGCCCGCAATTCCCGCAAGCGTGATATCGCCGCGCGAAGTGCTCGCATTCACGCTGGCTTTCTTGGGAATTTCGATCTCCAGATCGACGCCCACGTCGCCGCCCGAGTCTTCCTGGTTCGCCGGGTGCACCCTGTAACCATCGCTGGTCTCCTCGATCACGGCCTTCACTTCCGCCATGCGGCGGTCAGCGTCGGATTCGTTCTCGTCCGACGCCGATTTGTTCGCGGTCACCCGCAGCTCATCGCCATCGCCCGCATGCACGGAAATATTCCCGCGTGTCGTCTGAATCGTGATGTGTGCGCCCGCGCTCACTTTCTTCGCTGGCAACGCCTCCGTCTGCGAATATTTCTGCGAGAACGGATTCATCCTCAGATCGATGTCAGGATGGCGTTTGCGGACGTAGTCCACCGCCCCCAACCCCGCCAGTGCGAAAAACACCAGAATCAGCAGCGCCGCCTCGCCGCCGGAAAGAACGGTCGTGTGTTCGCCGCTCCGTCGCGCAGCCAGATGGTCCACCAGCTTCGCCACTCCCCACACGATGAACAGCACCGGCCAGAATCGCCAAATCAGGCTTCCGATATTCAGTTGGGGTTCGAAGCGGTACAGAAGGAAAACTACGCCAAGGACAATCAGAAGCAGGCCCGAGAGGATCGATCTTCGCTGTTGGGAAGTGGTCACGCGTGCCTCAGGAGCCCCTCAGGACCCAATGTGGCCCTCGCGCGAAACCAGCGACTGGCCCACCAGCACCGCACCAATCACAATCAGCAGGATCGGCCACAGATCGAAGAATCCGTATCGCGTGTAACTTCCCAAAAGAAACAGCACGCCGACGGTGATCAGCACCACCGGTCCCATCAGCCCCCGCATTCGGCAATGCGCACAAGGGCATGCGGTTTTTTGTGTATCCGCCATCAAAGAATCTCCCTTCCTACTTTCCCTTCAGGCGGTCCATCAGCAACCACGCGCCGAGCGCCACCAGCGCAACCGGCCACAGCTTCCCAATCCATTCCTGGTCCAGCAGATGGAAGTTTGCCAGCAGCAGCAACACGCCGATGCCGATCAGCACGATTGCGCCCACCGGTTTCCGTCCCGCGCCTGCCATCAAATCCGGCGGAGCAGCGTCGCCCGTGCCGCGCGCCTTCGCCACTCGATACGCGTCCACCGGCATGTAGCAGCAGAACGCGACGAACGCGGCGATCACGAACCCTCGCAGCGAGTCGCTGATGTCGGAAGCCATTGCTGCAATCAGCGACGCGAAAATCACCACATGAATCAGCGCCTTGATGTACTCGCCGTTGTAAACCGCTCCCAGCCCGGGAATGAATCCGAGCGCAGCCGCGGTTCCAGCCCGGGAATCCGCCGCAGGCGGCAAAGCTGTTCCTGGAGGGCCGGCCAGCATCCCACCCAGGCAATCCTCGCAGTAAAGCGCGCCTCGCACTTCGCGCGTGCACTGAGGACACATCGCCTTACCGCAGTGACGACAAAACCCGGTGGCGTCTGCCTCCGTGTGAACCGCGCATTTCATTGTGGTCTCCCGGTCAGGTCGTTCACGACGAGGAGAGCCACCGGCGTCAGGGTTTGTCCCAGAGTTTCGGTATCGAAACCCTGAGCCCATAACGTCTCGGCTCGAGCCCCGCTGCGGCCCGGATGCGTTTCGGATTTCTGTTGCGGGTAATTGGAGTGCGGTTGCTGTTGCTGGTGGGGCTTCTCCGGAGCTGCCTGCGACGGCGTCTCCGGCTCGAGCCGCGACTGGATCTCATACACCACGCGCAAATCGTTCACGAATTTCACGCCGCGCGCATACGTCAAATGCACCTGCCGATTCGCCGCGCGGAATGCGTCGGCGGGATTGAGGTTCGCCTTTTTCAATTTACTCGGTGTCACGCCGCCCGCTTGCACCACGATGACGCAGCACGCCGCCACAGTCGCAATCCCCATCACGAACCGTGGCTGCCACAGCATCGGCACCCAGGCAAACCACCCGCGCCATCCTTCCTGACTCGCGCGCGGGCCCAGCGTTGCATCCAGAATCTTCCGCGAAAGGTCGGCCGGCTCTTCCACCAATTCCAGGCCGTGCATTTCGCTTACAAGCTCGCCCACTCGCGCCACAAGACCTGCACAAGTGCCGCACGTCTTGCTATGCGTCGAGAACGCGGCCAATTCCGCCGCGGGCAGTTGCCCGTCGAAGAAATCGCTAAGCCGCTCTTCCGTTAGTGTGCAGTTCCATTCCATGATTCTTCTCCGGTCCTCACGCCGGACCCGCCTTTATGACGGCCTCAATCCCATCTCATCTAAAATCCTGGCCAACTCGATTCGTCCCCGGTTGATTCTCGATTTTACCGTGCCTTCCGGCACCTGCAGCACGGTTTGAATCTCGTTGTAGTCCAGACTCTGCAAATCCCGCAAGATCACCGCCTCCCGCAGTTCCGGCGACAACCTCGAAAGCGCGTGCTGCAATTGCACGCTGAGTTCCCCCGCCTCCGCCAGCTTGTCCGGCGACCGGGCCGACGAATGCTTCTCTTCGAGCTGCGGCATCGCGTCGTCGATCGAGTCCGTGATCCGGTCGCGCCGCGTCCGCCGGTAATGATCCACCAGCAAATTCCGTGTCACGCTCGTCAGCCATGTTGGAAACGCGCCGAACGCCGGCCGGTAACTGGCGAGCGTCCGATACAACCGCAGGAAAACTTCCTGGCTCAGGTCTTCCGCTTCGGTCGGGTTCCCCGTGAACCGGTAGCACAAGTTGAAAACGCGCCGCGTGTGCCGCCGTACAAGTTCCTCCCAGGCCGGCCCGTCGCCCCGGAGACAGTGCTGCACCAGTTGGGCGTCGGGCTCCAATCGTTTTCAGCCTCGCAACCTTCATCCGTTTTCGGCCTCAGTGATGGAACGTAAATTGCAGCCGAAAAGTTCCCCAATCCCCGGGCGCGCGGCACCCACGGCTGGTTGGTGACCTCATGCTAGCCCAACCCGCGCTTTTCGCGCATCTTATCCGCCAGCCCCCAGGAACACAAGCGCACGGTGGGCCGGTCTCAGATTGTGCGGCTAACGGGGCACTGACAGCGACTTGGGCGTAGAATCGGCAATATGAGGCACCGCGAACCGTTCAGCGGGAGTAGCAACAAAGCATGGCTGCTCTGCTTGTCCCTTTTCTGTTTCGTTATCCCCGTCGTTCCTAGAACCCAAAGCATGATGTTTGCGCCCGACAGTGCCCTCGCAGCCGATTCGACGCCTAACCAAACGAATCTGTCAGTCGCACAGCTTATCGACGACCTTGTCAACATTGACGCCCAAGCTCCTGGTCTTCACAGCACGGCTTCGTTTCGAACCTTCATCGCGGACAATTCGCCTGCCGAGTTTGCCGATGGTGTGATTGGTTCTGTCGCCCCCACAAACTTTCCACAGATGACAGAACTGGTTCGTCGCGGTGCTAGCTCCCTGCCGCTACTCATCGAGCACCTTGATGATAAGCGACCGACCAGGCTCACAGTTGGCGGGGATTTTTTCATGTTCGCATTTTTCAGTGATGAGTACGACCCAAGGACGCCGGCTCCCCGAGAGCGGCGTGCTGGACTCGAAAAGAAACTCGACGGGAAGTACACGGTCAGGGTGGGCGATGTCTGCTACGCGCTCATCGGTCAGATTGTCAATCGCAATCTGCTTCCAATTCGTTACCAGCCTACTGCGGGCCTCGTCGTCAACTCCCCCATTGAAGCTCCCGTTCTCATCCAGGAAGTGAAGCGGGACTGGGGTGACATTGACGCCAAGAAACACCTGGCATCATTGCTGGCAGATGCCCGCGCCGGCAAAGATTTGTGGGAATATGGGCCTGCCCTTCGACGTCTCCGATTTTATTACCCAGACGATTATCGTCACCAGGCGGTTGGTGCCCTGCAGAAAAAGATCAGAAAATTTGAGTCAAGTGAGAAGGAACAAAAATAGGCCTAACAAATCGCTGTAACCAATGGCCCAACTGCCCGGTAGTCACCTTAATTAAAACTGACCGTTACCGATCGTCGCGTCCGGCATAACGGCGGTCTGCGACCGCGCAACTTGCTGGAGCGCCGTCGTGAACTTTCAGCTCCCGACTCTCAAACTGGCCGCTGGCCAACTTCCAGTGCGCGGCCACGACTGTCATCTTCCGAAACTGTTCCAATTCTGCACTTACGACTCTTCCTCGACTCATTCCAGCTTCATCGTGAACTTTGCGCCTTCCCTGCCGATTCGAAAACTATGTGGTCAAGGATCGCCTTTCTCGCGCTGGCAGCTCTTTTCGTGCACCCAACTCTTTGCCCACAGCCGCAAGCGCAAATCGCTCCGCCGCTTTCGATCAGGATCGGCGACGCTGTCACGACACGGCCAGTGCTGCCTGCCCTCGCTCGAGTACACTTGGCGTCAGCAGAATCCATCCACCTTACGCCGAACACTCCCGCGCCAGAGAGTGCCGTTCGGCGGCCCAGCCGCGCGTGGTTCGCTCTGGGCGTCGTCAGCCAGGCAGCGGCGCTCGCCGACGCAAAAACCACTCTCGACCTCAAGCGTTCGCATCCGCTCACCTTTTACGAGTCAGACCCGCTCGCGCGTCCATTCGTGAATTTGCCGCCGCCCGCCTATATTGCGTCGGTGATCGGCCTCTCGGCCGGCGTGAGCGCAATCAGTTGGAAGCTGCAACGCTCGGAGCATCCGTTGCTGCGCCGCCTCTGGTGGCTCCCGCAGGCCACCCAAATCGCATTCAACGCCGGGTGCGCAATCCACAACGCCCGCAAGTAGCTCTCTCTGCCGCCGCCCATCGCGCGCGCCTTTGCCTTTCCCACGCGAAGCGTGGGCGCGGGACGCAGAGAGGGATCTCTCTTCCGCCTTTGCCGCGGCGCATCGCGCTGTCATACCCGAGGTTTTGCCTCTGCTTCCTTCGCTGCCGTCATCTTTCCTTCTCAAATCCGGAGCACTCAATCACCGGCAATCTCGGATACCTCGGAAACCTCTCGTCCGTAGCAGACAGCTCGCACAAATAAAACGCGGCCCCGCGATCCGACTCAACCCGCCGCGCATGGACGCACTCCGCGCACAGCCCGACTCGGTCGCGCTCATCAGTCGCCACTCCAACCCGTGTCACGCCGCGAGAATAGCATCCCACGGCGATCGCTTGTCATCCCGAGCGAAGTCCCGCCCTATGTCCCCTCTACTTCCCACTTCCAACCTGGTTATAGGACTACTAACGTATCTTTGTACCTACCCTTTCTTCCGCTTTTGTGCTACCGTGGGTCGTTTTTATGCTCGATACGGTCGACACAACACGGAGACGGCAACCGCCATCACCCCTTACCGACAATTTGCGTCAATCGGTACACTTTGCAAACGGAAATCGCCGTAACTCGCACAAAACAAAAGGTCGCGGCCCCCGTCAATCGGTACACTTTTTGGAGATCTGGATCTCACGCGGCGTGGCCCTCACCGACACGCCCCCGCCTCTCCATCATCCCGAACGACATTTCTAATCGCCAAATTCAGTCATTAGAATCCCTTCTAACTCACTCAAAACAAACGGCGAGCAGCTCGCCCTAATCACCAAAATGTCAGGTGCCATTCGCTGCGGCCATCGCGTTTTCTCTCTACCTCCTTTACCTCCTCCCCCTCCTCTGCTTCCTCCCCGTCCTTGACGCCATCCTCGCCAAACTGCTACGGTGCGACACCCATGCAGCGCTCTTTGCGAAGGTACCTTTTGCTTTTCCTCGCCGTCGCGGCGCTGGCTTTCTTTCTCTATAAGTTCCGCAACTCGATCACCATTCAGGGCTTTAAGTGGTCGATGGTGGTGGAATCGATTCGCCACGCGCGCATTGAGCTTCTCCTCCTTGCGGTCCTTACCATTTACGTTTGTTTTGCCATTCGAGCACTCCGCTGGATGCGCTTCTCGCGCGCCATCGGCACGACCCATTTTTGGCATGTTTACCCCTCAACGCTGATGGGTTTTTCCTGCACCTTTCTCCTCGGGCGCGCTGGCGAACCGATCCGTCCCGTGCTGATCGCCAAGAAAGATTCGCTTCCGGTTGCGCCCATGTTCGGCGTCTACGTCCTCGAGCGCGTGTCAGACATCGCAGCCACGGCCGTGATTGCCGGCACGGCGCTGCTCATGTTCGAACGCCGCGGCCTGATGCCCGGCGGCAACGATCCAGTGATGAACGCCGCGCGCAAAGCCGGCATCGGCCTGCTCGTTTTCTTGATCGCCGCGATTTCGTTCCTGATCTACTTTCGCCAGCACGGCGGTGCATGGCTCGCGCGGCGGCTCGAGAATCCGAAATGGCGAACGGGTTGGCGCGAGAAGGTTGCCGTCATCCTCGAAGGGTTTAGCGATGGATTGCGGGGAATTCGCACGTGGAGCGATCTCGGTGTTCTGCTTATCTACACCGCGATCCACTGGGTCCTCGTAGCGTTCGTCTATCTCTGGGTAGCCCACGCATTTGGCGGACAATTGGCGGAATTGACGCTGTCCGGCGCGACCCTCGTTCTCGCTTTTGGCCTGGTGGGCTCGGCCGTACAACTTCCAGGCGTCGGCGGGGGCGCGCAGCTTGCCACGTTTCTTGTGTTGACCTTGATCTTTGGAGTAGAAAAAGAGCCGGCCGCAACGATGGCCATCGTCGTTTGGCTGATTGGTTTCGCAAGCTGCAGCCTTGTCGGATTGCCGTTGCTGTTTCGCGAGGGGTGGTCGATGGGAGAACTGCGCCGGATGGCGCAAGCCGAAGAGCGTGCGGGAGAAGCCGTGTTGCTTGCCGAAGCCGAAGGGGCAAAGCAAATCGCCGCGTCGGAGTCCAACGATTTGCCGGAGCGAACTCCGTGAAGTGCCCCTTCTGTTCTCACCTCGATGACAAGGTCATCGACTCGCGCGAAGCTCGCACCGGCGACCTGATTCGCCGCCGCCGCGAATGCCTGAAGTGCAGCCGCCGCTTCACCACCTACGAGCGCATCGACGAAATCCCCTACATGGTCATCAAGAAGGATGGCCGCCGCGAAAAATTCGAACGCCAGAAAATCCTGCAGGGATTGCTGAAAGCCTGCGAGAAGCGGCCGGTGCCCGTGACCAAGCTCGAAATGATCGTCGACGAAGCGGAAGCCTTCGTCAGCGAAGCCGCCGACCGCGAACGCACAACCAACGAAATCGGCGAGCTGCTAATGAAATCTCTGAAGAAGCTCGACAAAGTCGCCTACGTTCGCTTCGCCTCCGTCTACCTCGACTTCAAAGACGTAAAGGAATTCATGGACGAGCTAAAGGGTCTGCTGAAGGACCGTGCCAAGAAATGAGCCGGCTACGCGTGCCAGACGCCGGCGGCGAACGTCTTGATCGTGTCGAACCCGAGGTGCTCGTAGAGCTGCACGGCTTGCTTGTTGATGGAAGTGACGGTGAGCGAAAGATGTTCGTATTTGCGTCGTCGCAGCGCCTGGATGGAATGCTCCATCAGTTGGCGTCCGATGCTGTGGCCTTGATAGCCGGGCAGGACGCAGACCTGCGTCGTGTGGCCTACGCCTTCGGCCACGGTGGAAGCGAGCACCATGCCGATCAGGCGGTCGCCCGTAGCAGGCCGCACGAGGAACGACGCTTCCGGCAAGAATTGGCCGCAGCCGGGAAGCAGGACGATGTTGCGCAGGAATTTCATGCCGCCCGCTTCGCTGCGGTACTGATCATTGATCTCGCCGTCGACGTGGTCAGCGTAAGCCAACTGGATCAGCCGCGCCGCGGATTCGAACGCGCGATCGGTCCACGGTTCGATGCGCAGCCCCGCGGAAAGCGGCTTGTTCGCAAGCTTGGCCTGCTCGAGTCGCAGCAGCATGAATTGCCGCGCGTGAAGCCGGAGGAATTGCGAGAGAAATTTCGGATCAAGCCCCGTACCGAAGGGCATGAGCTGCGCTTCGATCCGCTGCAACCGGGGAGTCACGTGCAGCGCGCTCATCATCTCCGTCAGCAGCTTCTCCGTGATCGCCGCCTGGGGATATTGCGACGACGCGAACAACCCGCCGATCAGGCCCTTATGATCTTCGAGGACGTAAAAACCGTACCCGGCCGGTTTGCCGTCCTCCATGGCCACGTAGCCGCCGAGGGCATGCGAATCGATGAACTTCCGAATGAGTTCCACAGATGACCGGTAGTCCCAATGCAGCTCTTCGCGCCAGTGGCGAATTTCTTCCTGGAACAGAATCTCGAGCGAGCGGGAATGAACTTGACGAAGATCTAGAATCTGCATGGAACTCGCGAACGCCCCGTAACCATTATAGCTTTGCCCAATCGAAGAACCCAACTCGCCGAAATTGTCCGAACCGTTACCATAAGGGTCAATCAGGCGAAATAACTGTGCTAACATCCCTTTTGCCGGGGCTGCGACTTCAGCGCCCGACCCAACGGATGGCCGTCCTTTCAGAGCTACGCTATCCCACAACACGTCTCGCCAAGGTTTTCTCAGGCCTGCTGGCGATAGTTCTTTTCGGGATCGTTTCGGTCGCCACGATTTCCGGCTACCTCCTTTATCAGATTCTCAAGCCTGCCCGATCACCCGCGACCTTCGATCTGAGCGTGATGATGGGGCATCCGACCACGTTCTCATTCACACTGCCCGATGGAACCCAGCGCGAGGGCTGGTTTTTCCCTGGCCTGCGCGGCGCCCCCACCGTGGTTCTGTCGCACGGATACACTTCGCAGCGCGCGGACGTGCTGACGCTGGTGACCGCTTTGCAGGAGCACGAATTCAACGTCTTTCTGTTCGACTACACAGGGCACGGCACGAGTCTCGGGGTGACAACGCTCGGATACCACGAAGTGGCCGAATTGCGCTCGGCTGTCCAGGCGCTGGCTACTCGCGACGACGTCGACCCGAAGCATTTCGGATTCTGGGGCGTCGACATGGGAGCCTACGTTTCGCTCGAAGTGGCCTCTTCTGATCCGCGAGTGGCGGCGTTCGCGCTCGACAGCGTTTACGACTCCCCGCAAGACCTCGTCCAAGTCGAGGTAAGGCACTCGGGACTCACGATCCTGCCCTACGTAAGCAATTTCTGCAGTTTTGGATTTCGGATGATCAACTATCAGTACCGGCGGGAACTTCCGGTCTCCGCGCATCTCGTGGGAACCCGCGGCGTTCCGAAGTTGTTCATTCAGGCAGACGATCGTCCCGCGCTGGCAGACGACACGGCAGGCATTTTTGCAAAATCGCCCGACCCCAAACAGATGGTGCGCGAACGGTTGAGCTACCGCGACATGTCCGACGACGACCGGCGAACCTACGAAAATCAGATTGTCAGTTTCTTCCTGCAGTACCTTCCGCCGACGCCTCCCCGCTGACAATCCGCCGATTTCATT
The DNA here is from genome assembly GCA_963744235.1 of uncultured Acidobacteriota bacterium. Classification (GTDB taxonomy): domain Bacteria; phylum Acidobacteriota; class Terriglobia; order Acidiferrales; family UBA7541; genus Palsa-295. The sequence goes on from CAVUSU010000004.1 coordinate 653,766, forward strand.
TTCGACTCGCGTCAACGCGAGTCAGAGGCAGAGGGCCGAGGCGCGAAATCGCGAAATCTGGCGCGCACCGGCACCATCACAATTCCTCCCTCGGATTTGTCGAGCGTGCCTTCAAAAAACCCTCGCTCCCGCAATTCGTCGAACCCCTTCGGAGTGGTCAACACAAGTGCCGCGTCAAGGTCCGTGGGCGCCCATTCAGGCGGTTGTCGCCCGAGGTAGAACGCGAGTCCGTACTGCCACGAGCGGGGCAGTTCGTAGACGAACAGACGATCAGGCCGAAGGTCGTCGCGCAGCATCGTGCCAACGGACCGCGCCGAGTAATAAGCATCCAGCCTCGGCAGAATCCCGATGCCCGCGCACTCAACGAGCGCAGAAACCAGAAGAAGCGAGACCCATAGTGCCGCCCGCTGGCGTGAACGCCCGAGAAGCGTAATCACGACTCCACCAATGATTGCTGCACCAGCCCAGACGATGATGGGAACGCGCGCCCGATTCGTCACGCCTCCGGACAGGCGATGCGTCCAGAGCAATCCCGCCACCCCCAAACCAAACCACGTGAACCCCACCAGAACAAAAATCCATCCATCGGATGGCGAACTTCGTTCGATGACTCGCGACGCGCTGATGGCCAATACCAAAGCCAGGGCAGGAATCCCGGGGAGGATGTAACTCGGCAGCTTTGATTGTGAAAAACTAAAGAACAATATCGGGAATATCGCCCAGCATGAAAAGAAAAACGCAGGAGACTCTTGCCACGATGTTGTGCGCCAGAGTCCAAGCCCTTCCCGGGCCGCCGGGATCAGAAACGCCGTCCAGGGAATCAGTGCGAGCAGAGCGATCGGAATAAAGAACCAGAAAGGCTGGCGATGTTGGAAGACGTCCGAGACGTATCGTTCGAAGTTGTGCTGAAACAGGAAGACTCGAAGGAAATCCGGATTACGCAGCGCGCAGAGAACGTACCACGGGAGAGCAACGGCACAGAATGCGGCGATGGCGACCGGATGAAGCAACCCGAACGCGGAGCGCCAGTGCCTCGTCGCGAGAGCCCAAATCCCAATCGCGCCTCCTGCCAAAATAATGGCCGCCGGACCCTTCGTGAGGACAGCGAGCCCGAGAAACGCCCCAAACGCGAAAATTGCAACAAAGTTGCGTCGGCGTCCCGCCAAGGCGAGATCAGCCGGGCCGCTCAATGCGCCAGCGTGTCTTAACATGGTTGCGGCGCAGGCCATCGCCAACGTGATCGAGGCGGAGAAGATCATGTCCGGTGTGGCAGCGCGCGAGAACCCGATGGCGCCTACGCTGGTCGAGAAGAACAACGGAGCGAGTACCGTGGGACTCCACGGGCACTCTTCACAGCCGTAGTGTTTCCATCCGAGCCACGCGATGCCGAGCGCTGCGCCGAGAGCGGCAAGTGCCGAAGGAAGCCGCGCCGCCCATTCAACGGGCAGATTCAACCGGAATCCGATAGCGGCTGCCCAATAGTAAAGGATCGGCTTTTCAAACCACGAGCTGCCGTACAGTCGCGGAGTAACCCAATCTCCGGTCTGGGCCATGGCCCGCGCGATCCACGCGTAGCGCGGTTCGTCCGGTCCCAGCAGGCCGATTGCTCCCAGGTGGCCAAACAAGCAGATCAGCGTCGCCAATCCAACGGCGGACGCCGCCACAAGCTTTCTACGCCGTGATTCCAGTGAGCCGCCCAATTCGCGACGAGTCTAACATTCCAGCGACGGGATTTTGAGTCCCTGACAGATTGGGGCGCGGACTTGGACTCCGAATGACGGATCGATTCGCTGCATCCCACTGGCTTCCACCTTCCAGCCTCCCGCATAATGGCTCGCGATGCGGGAACGTCTGGAGTACTACGCGGCATGGATCGGATTAAAGTCGCTCGGAATCCTGCCGAGGTCGGTTGCGCGATTCGTGGGCGCGAACTTCGTCTCGATTGCGTACCTCCTCCGCGCGCCGTTGCGTCGCGCCGCCATGTTCAACCTACGGCTGGCATTTCCCGATTGGGGTGACGCGCAGCGAAAAAAGACAATCCGCAGCATGAATCGGCAGATCGGATGGATGATTGGCGAGTTCTCGCAATTCCCGAAGTACCTGCGCGCTGGAATCGAACGCATCGTCGTCATCGACGGCGCCGAGAATTTTGATGAGGCAAAGAGACAAGGGCGGGGAGTGCTCTTTCTGACCGGGCATATGAGCGCCTGGGAACTCGCTCCGTTTGCGCACGCTCTTTACGGCCATCCGTTGTATTTTCTGGTACGCCCGCTTGCAAATCTCGACGTCGACGCGCTCATCAATCGTTATCGATGTCTTTCGGGCAATCGTCCTATCGACAAAAACCGTTCCGCACGCGCGATACTAAAGGTCCTCGGGGAAGGGGGAACCATCGGAATCTTGAGCGACCACAACACGTCTTTGGATGAGGGAGTATTCGTCGATTTCTTTGGAATCCCTGCATCCACCACATCCGGCCTCGCGCGGATCGCTCTGCGGACCGGAGCCGCAGTCGTTCCGGGCTTCCTTCGCTGGGATGAAACGCTGCAGAAGTACCGCCTGCGCTTTGAACCGGCGGTTGCACTCGCGCGCACCGGTGACGAAGAGGCGGATGTTCGCGAGAACACGGCGCGGTTCACGCACGTGATCGAAGATTACGTCCGGGCGTATCCCGAACAATGGTTGTGGGTGCACAAACGCTGGAAGACTCGGCCGCCCGGCGAGGAATCAATTTACCCTTTCTAACCCCACGCTGTAGCAGCACAAGGTTTTGAGAATTGCCGATTGAGAGGCATCTATGACTCGCAATGCCGGTGAAATGGCAAGTTATTTAGGAGCCGTGCTTCAAGGTGATGCGCGCCTAGAAATTGCGGGAGTCGCCAGTCCTGAGCGCGCCCGAGCTGAAGATTTAATCTACCTTCACTCACCTCGGCACTTGGAGCGTGCCGAACGTTCGGCGGCGCGTTGCGTGCTCGCAACTCCCGGAACCCGATTGTCAGGCAAAACGATGATCGAAACGAAAGACCCAAAGTTCGCGTTCGCCAAAGCAGCCGCGTGGCTGCTTCCGAAACGGACGCCGCCTGCTACGATCCACACCACCGCGATTGTGCCGCCAAGCGCTCACGTCGGAGCGAACGTCTCGATCGGCGCATACGTGGTCCTCGAGGAGGAAGTCGAAATTGGCGCCAACACCGCAATCGAGGCCTTTTGCTTCCTGGGTCGCGGCACCCGCGTGGGCGAAAACTGCTGGCTGCACCCGCGCGTGACGCTGTATGCCGGCGTGCGGCTGGGAAATCGCGTGGAGATTCACTCGGGCGCAGTGATTGGAGGTGACGGTTTCGGATACGTCTTCGGCGAGGGGCGACACTGGAAGTTTCCGCAAATCGGCGATGTGGAGATCGGTGACGACGTCGAGATTGGGTGCGGCGCGATGATTGATCGGGGTTCGCTTGAATCAACCCAGATTGCGCGGGGAGTGAAGATCGACAACCTCGTTCAGGTCGCTCACAATGTGAAGATTGGCGAGCACACCGTGGTGGCGGCTCAAACCGGAATTTCAGGGAGCAGCACGCTGGGAAAGAACGTGATCGTAGGCGGACAGGTCGGAATCGCGGACCATTGCACTCTGCAGGACGGCGCGATCGCCGGCGCGCAAGCGGGAATCCCCACCGGCAAGACGATTCGCAGCGGACAAATTGTTTGGGGTACGCCAGCACGGCCGCTCGAAAAATTCAAGGAGCAGTACGCGTGGTTCGCGAGGCTTCCGGAACTCGCGGAACGCGTGCGCAATCTCGAAGAGCAGCAGAAAGCAAGAGAAAGCCGGTGATTTGGAATCCGAGTCCGCCTCCGTTTCAAGGCCGCCTGGCGGTGGTTAGCGGGCAATGCCGGAAAGTGGGCAAGACTGCGCTCGTCGCGGACTTGATTTCTACCCTGCGCGAATTCCAATGGACAGCAGTCAAGATCACGCCCCATAGCGACTCAGGGTGCCCCATGAATGGCTCCGGCTGCGGCTGCGCCCCAGACGAGCACACATTCGCGATTCGCGAAGAGTCGAATCCTGGAGCAGGAGACACAGGTCGATTCCTTGCGGCAGGCGCCAATCGGGCACTCTGGGCTCAAACAAAGACCGGCCACTTCCAGGATGTTTTGCTGCCCCTAGCCGCAGCCTTGCACCACGATTGCCACGTGATAATCGAGAGCAACGCCGTGGTCGAGTTTTGGCGTCCCGCGATGCTCGTCGTGGTGGTGGATCCAGCGAATCCGGATTTCAAGGATTCGGTGCGAAGTCTGTTGGGTTTGGCGCACGCTTTCGTTTTCCGTTCGCCATTTGCGGAAGCCGCGTCCGCACGCTCGGCTTTGGCCCACCTGGGGGAGAAGCCCAAGTTCCTGCAACATCTAGGACGGCCCCTTCCAACTGGAGTGCAAGACCTAGCGAGGCAGCTTCTGACCGCCTCAGACCATCCCAATAAATGTCACAAAAGTGGAAATACCGCGGTGTTTTAGGGGTTGACCCTTGCTGGATTACCAAAGATAATAGGTGGAGGCCGTAAGTGTTTGCAATTCCGGGGATTGGCAACGCTGGGAGCGCTGGAAGAGGGTCCGGAACTTGGGCTCATATCGCTTCCTCGACGGCTTGGCGCGGTGGGCGCCGCAAACAAGCACAATTGAGAGCTCGGCACTGGCGTTCGTTTGAAGTTCGGCTCGCTGTTCGTGGATCCGTGTATCCGGCCCTGTCCTTTGGCGAATTCGGGGCAATGTTGCTAAACGTTTAGTCTGTCGGCGGTATGTCTGAGGGGGTCGATGACACCTGAGCTTAAGCTGCGCGTACAGCCGGCGAATGCCGGCTCGGCGCATGCCACTGGAACCGCTCCTGCGCGAGACGCCGCGGAGAAACTTGATTCTCCGGTAGGGCAGGCGGTCGATCGCGCAACCCGCTACTTGCTGGGTGCCCAAAACCGAGAGGGCTACTGGTGGGCCGAGCTCGAAGCGGACACCACCCTTGAATCGGACTACATCCTCTATCTCTATGTTCTCGGACAACTCTATTCCGAAAAGACGCCGAAGCTTGCGAAGTACATCCGCGAACGGCAGCTTCCCGACGGCGGCTGGAACATTTTCTACGGAGGCCCCGCTGAGCTGAATGCCACGGTGAAAGCCTATGTGGCTTTGCGCTTGGCGGGCGATTCCACTGTGGCGCCGCATATGGAATCGGCGAGACGCAAAGTGCGGGAATTGGGTGGCCTGGAAGCGACAAATTCCTACGTCCGGTTCTATCTTGCGATGGTTGGTGCCATCAACTGGAGCTGCGTACCCGCGATTCCTCCGGAGCTGATGCTGCTGCCGAAATGGCTCCCGGTGAACCTCTACGAGATGTCGTCGTGGACGCGTGGAATCGTCATCCCGATGGCGATTGTTTCCACCTTGAAGCCGGAATGGCGTTTGCCCGACGGGATGACGTTCGACGAGCTCTTCAAAGTGCCCGGAGCCAAGCCGCCCTCGCTTGTGTGGGACAAACAGGTCGTTTCGTGGAAGAACCTTTTCCTGGCGCTCGACCGCGCATTGAAACTGTACGATCGCCTGCCCTGGCAGCCCACCCGCAAGGCTGCGCTTGCGCGGGCGCGCCAGTGGATGCTTGAGCGCCTCGAACGCAGCGAGGGCCTGGGAACGATTTACCCCGCCATGATGAATTCGATCTACGCGTTGATCGCGATGAACGGAGACGTCAACGATCCCCTTACCGTGCGGGAGATCCGGTTCCTCGAGCGCTACGAGATCGAAGAGCACGGAACCATCCGCGTGCAGCCTTGCATTTCACCCGTGTGGGACACCGCCATCGCGATGGTTTCTCTTGAAGAGGCGGGAGTTGATCCGGCGCATCAGTCTCTGGTTACCGCAGAGCGCTGGTTGCTCGACAATCAGATTCTTGGCCCCGGAGATTGGCAAGTGAAGAACCAGAAAGCCGAACCGGGCGGCTGGGCATTCGAGTTTCGCAACGACTTCTATCCCGATGTGGACGACACCGCATTTGTCCTGATGGCGCTCGGTCGAGTGGCCGATCCGGAGCTGGCTCGTTTGGAGGCTTCGGTTCGCCGCGGCCTCGAATGGCTCGTCAGCATGCAAAACGCCGACGGCGGCTGGGGCGCGTTCGACCACGAGAACAATCTGAAGTTTCTGAACAACATTCCGTTCGCCGACCACAACGCAATGCTCGATCCGTCCACCGCCGACGTGACGGCTCGCGTCCTCGAGTGCCTTGGCCAAATGGGTTGGCCGGCGGAGCATCCCGCACTGCAGCGCGCGCGTGCCTTCCTGCGGCACGATCAGACGCCCGACGGTTCCTGGTTCGGACGATGGGGCGTGAATTACGTCTACGGAACGAGCGGCGTGTTGCGTTCGCTCGAAACCCTCGGACTTTCCACGCGGGCGGATTGCCGGCATGCGGCAGATTGGCTGCGGTCCGTGCAAAATGCCGACGGCGGCTTTGGCGAATCCATTCTTTCCTATTACGACGCGTCGCTGAAAGCAAAAGGCCCGAGCACGGCTTCACAGACGGCTTGGGGTTTGATTGGATTGCTTGCGGTAGTGGGACCGAATGATGCCGCGGTCGAGCGAGCGGTGGCGTGGCTTGTTGAGCGGCAAAACCCCGACGGCACGTGGGACGAGGATGAGTTTACCGGCACCGGTTTTCCGTGCGTGTTTTACTTAAAGTATCACCTCTATCGGATTTCGTTTCCGCTTTACGCCCTGGCGCGCTATGACAATATGCGCAAGGGCCGCAAGAATTTTGTGGGTATCCAGGTGCGCGCCGGCGAGTTGCAGCATCAAAATGGACATCAAAATGATCTCGGAGGGTAATGGATGAGGGTTCCTTTCAGTCTGACCGCCAGCATGACGGGTTATCTCGCTCGCAAGAGCATGAGCGGCGACAAGCGATTCCCGCTGGTGATGATGCTCGAACCTCTGCACGCCTGCAACCTCACCTGCACGGGTTGCGGCCGCATTCGCGAGTATAAGTCCACGATCAACGAGATTTTGACCGTCGAGGAATGCCTCAAGGCCGTCGACGAGTGCGGTGCGCCCATCGTTTCCATTTGCGGCGGCGAACCGATGATCTATCCCGAGATCGGTCGGCTGTCGAGCGAAATCCTTGCGCGCAAGAAGCACATTTACCTTTGCACCAATGGGATGTTCATTCGTAAGCACCTCCGCGATTTCAAGCCGACTTCACGCCTTTTCTTCAACGTGCATCTGGATGGGCTCGAAAAAACGCACGATATCTGTGTCGAGCGCGATGGCGTATTTCGCGAAGCCATCGACGGCATCAAGGCCGCTAAGGCTGCCGGCTTTCTTGTGACGTCTAACACGACGATCTACAAGGAAACCGAAATCGAAGAAATCGCCGAGCTCTTCGCTTACCTCCAGACTCTTGGCGTTGACGGCCACATGCTCTCGCCGGCCTATTCGTACGCCGCCGTGATGACCAAAGAAATCTTCATGTCCCGCGACGAAATTCGCGAGAAGTTTCGCCAGGCCAGCCAGCTTCTGGAGCGCTACAACATCGTAACGTCGCCGATCTACATGGAGTTTCTGCGCGGTGAGCGCGAACTCATGTGTACCGCGTGGGGCAATCCCACTTACAACCCGCGTGGGTGGAAAGGCCCATGCTACCTGATGACCGACGCGCACTATCCCACGTTCAAGGAATTCATCGAGACCGTACCGTGGGAGAAATACGGGCGCGGACGCGATCCCCGTTGCGAGGATTGCATGGTTCATGCTGGCTACGAAGCTTCCGCCGTTCTCGGCGGCAACAAGAAGCTCGGCGACACCTGGAAAATGCTGAGCTGGACGGTTTCCGGCAAGATGGGCGGAATACTCAAAGGCAAGGCCGCCCCCGCGAATGGCAAGACCAACAGCAACGGCCACCACAACGGCAACGGTCACTCGAACGGCCACGGAACTGGCAATCGCACATCCAAGCCCGCTACTCCTGTTGCAGCGCAGGAGGACGAGGTTTTCCGCATTCTATGACCACCCTTGTCACGGGTGCCACCGGGTTCGTGGGAAGCCACGTCGCCCGGCAACTTGTCACCGCAGGCCATCCCGTTAGGATTCTCGTCCGAAAAAACAGCAGCTTGCGGCCGCTTGAGGGGCTGCCCGTTGAGCGCGTCGAAGGCGACCTGCGCGACGCGGTTTCGCTCGATCGCGCGATGGGAGGCATTCGCCGCGTTTTTCATGTGGCCGCCGACTATCGATTGTGGACGCGCAATCCTGCCGAGATTTACGAATCCAATGTCGATGGCACGCGCTTGGTGCTTGAAGCCGCGCGAAATGCGGGAGTTGAGCGAGTCGTTTACACGAGCACTGTGGCGACCATCGCCGTTCCGTCCCACGATGGCGTTTTGCCGAATGAAGACAAGCGTGCGGTTCTCGGCCAGATGATCGGCCATTATAAACGCTCTAAGTTTCTGGCCGAACTGGAAGCGATCAAAGCCGCGTCTGCAGGCGTGCCGGTCATCATTGTGAATCCGACGGCGCCGGTCGGCCCGGGCGATTGGAAACCTACTCCCACTGGCCGCATCATCGTGGATTTTTTGAACGGCAAAATGCCCGCGTATGTGGACACAGGCTTGAACGTTGTTCCGGTCGAGGACGTTGCTGCGGGACACTTGCTCGCGGCGGAGAAGGGTCGCGTCGGCGAACGCTACATCCTCGGCGCGCGTAACATGACCCTGAAGCAGATTCTCGACGCGCTGGCGCAGATTACAGGCCGTCCTGCGCCGCGAGTGAAAATGCCGCACGCGGTTGCCCTCGCTGCGGGATACGCCGACGAATGGATGTCGCGCCTTACGGGCCGCGAGCCGCAGATTCCGGTCGAGGGCGTGAAGATGTCGCGGCACCGCATGTTCGTTGAGAGCGATAAGGCGGAACGGGAACTCGGGTACACGCCGGGTTCCGTCGAGGCCGCGCTCGGACGGGCGGTAAGCTGGTACGAAGCGAATGGTTACGTTCGAGGCCGCGCCGGCAAGAAGGCGGTACCTCAAGCGGCAGCAGCATGAGCGTTGGCATGAAGATTCTCATTACATTCGCGCTTGAAAGTGAATTCGCTCCGTGGCGGGCGATTCACGGTTTTCGCTTGGGAACTTGGGGCGAGGCCGAGGCGTACTTTGCCGACATCGCCGGCGTGCAAGTAGGAGTTGTTTTGACCGGAGCCGGGCCGAAGCAGGCGGCGTTGAGTGCCGCCGCTGTGATGCGAGACGAATCCGATTCTATCAGTTTTTGCATTTCGTCCGGGCTTGCTGGCGGATTGAAAGACGCCTACGAAATTGGCCAGGTGCTGGCGGCACAATCCGTGTTTTCCGAAGCCCCGCACGCCGACTTGCCGAGCCACGTTCTGGACAGCAGCTCGGCTCTCGTTGCATTTGCCGGCGAATGCGGCGCCACCATCGTTGACCAATTTTATAGCGCGCCGCACGTAGTGGCCCGGGCCGAAGAGAAGCGTCATTTGGGCAAGGTTGCCGACGCCGTCGAGATGGAGAGCTTTGAGATATTGCATGAAGCGGCCGCATTCGGGATTCCGGCCGTCCCAATCCGCGCAATCAGCGATCTCGCTGGCGAGGATATGCCGCTGGATATGGATGGAGTCTTTAACGACGAAGGCCGCATAAGCATTCCGCGAGTTCTCGGGCAGGTAGCGCTGCATCCAGGCTCAGTTCCCGATCTCATGAAACTCGCAAACCAGAGCAAGCGGGCAGCGGAGTCACTAGCGCAGTTCTTGGATCGATACGTCCCGATGCTTGTTGATCGGGCCAGAGTCCTTGAAACGGGCGCCGCGGCGGTGGGCCAATGAGCCATACAGCCACTCGAGTCGGAACGCACGAAGCTGACCGTAAGCATTCGGGGTACATGCGCGCTGGCGTTTACCGCGGCAAGGGCCGGGTAGTCGTCGAGTCGGTGCCGATTCCGGAAATTGGCGAGGGCGAAGTCCTGTTCCGCGTGGCCGCGTGCGGTATTTGCGGTACGGACATCAAAAAGATTCACCACGGATTCGTTCAGCCTCCGCAGATTCTGGGCCACGAGCTTGCCGGAACCGTCGTGCAAGTCGGCCGCGGCGTTAGCAAGTTCAAGCCCGGTGATCGGGTGGTCAGTTTCCATCACATTCCGTGTGGCGCCTGCTTCTACTGCGAACGGAAGCTCTTCTCGCAGTGTCCGGGATACAAGAAGGTCGGCTTGACCGCTGGTTTCGACCCCAATGGCGGCGGCTTCGCCGAGTACGTGCGCGCGATGCCGTGGATCGTCGAGCGCGGAATGATCGCATTGCCGCCGGACGCCACGTTCGAAGACGCCACGTTTGTCGAACCGGTGAACACGTGCCTGAAGGCGGTGCGCAAGGCGCGTGTCGGGCCGGGCGAAAGGGTCTTAGTGATTGGCCAAGGGCCCATCGGGATGCTGCTCATGCTGCTCGCCAAACATGAAGGCGCCGATGTTCTCACCAGTGACCCCATGCCGGGTCGCCGCGCAGCCAGCCTCCGCTTCGGAGCATCTAAGTCCTATGATCCGGCCGAGGGACGGCTTCTCGAGGAAGTCCGGTGTCAGACGGAGGGGAGGGGCGCCGACGCGGTCCTGGTGGCCGTGCCCAACCCGTCACTAGTCCCAGAGGCTTTGGCACTCTCGCGACCCGGAGGTCGCGTGCTACTGTTTGCTCATAACGATCCGGTCATGCAATTGAGCTTTCCGGCGGCAGCCGTTGGTGTGGAAGAAAAGGAGATCCTCGGGAGCTACAGCGCTTCGGCGGAGGAACAGGCAGAATCCGCGGCCTTGGTGTTTGAACGCCGCTTGCCGGTTCGTGAGTTGATTTCGAACCGGTTTCCGCTTGAGCGAATTGCTGACGCGCTGGAATTGGCCGCGCGTCCAGCGGATGATACATTGAAAGTGGTGATAAGGCACGAATGAGAATGGAAATGAACGGACACATGACTGCGGCCGTGTTGTACGGTCGTGAGGACATGAAAATCGAACGGGTGGATATCCCGTCCCTTGGCGACGACGAAGTTTTGGTCAAGGTGGAAGTGGCCCTGACGTGTGGCACTGACTTGAAAGTGTGGAAACAGGGGTCCCATCCCCGAATGATTCATCCTCCGGCTTTGTTCGGCCACGAATTGGCGGGCATTGTGGAATTGAAGGGCGGAGCGGTCAACGGCGTCGTGCGGCAAGGTATGCGCGTCGTGCCCTCAAATTCGGCGCCGTGCAATGTTTGCGCGTATTGCCGCAAGGGGCAGCCGAATCTCTGCGAAGACTTGCTGTTCAATAACGGCGCCTATGCGGAGTACATCCGCATCCCCGGAAGGATTGTGCGTCAGAACATGCTGGAGATTCCGGACCAGGTTCCGTTCGTTGATGCCGCAATGGCAGAACCGCTTGCCTGCGTGCTCCGCGGAATTCACGAAACTGGCATCCAACCAGGCGACACAGCAGTCGTCGTCGGATGCGGACCCATCGGCCTGAAATTCATCCGTATCCTCTCCGGCCGCAAGGTCCGCGTGATTGCCCTTGGGAAGCGCAAGAGCCAGATTCGAGCGGCGGAACGGTTGGGCGCAGTCGGTGCTTTCGACGTCTCGGAAATTGACAATCCCGTCAGCCTCGTGCGCCAGTTGACCGACGGAGGGCGTGGCGCAGACGCTGTGATCGAGGCTGTTGGCTCAGCCGTGACGTGGCAGTGGGCCCTCCAGATGGTCCGAAAAGGTGGGACTGTAAATTTGTTCGGCGGATGCCCCCGTGGAACGCAAGTGAATTTCGATCCGGCGGCGCTGCATTATTCCGAAATCACCATTAAATCCACGTTCCACCATACGCCGCGGTTTATTCGGGAAGCGCTCGAAACCATTGTCCGAGGCGAGATTCGCGCCAGCGATTTTATTACGGGCGAAGTCCCGCTCAGCGAACTGCCGCATGTCTTCGAACATATGAAACATCGGAATGGCGAGTTGAAGACCGCCGTCATTCCCTAGAAAAGAAGAGAAGCATCATCGGTGCAAGCGATTCGCCGGGCGCCCATAGTTTTCAAGTCCTCGCCAATGAATGCCAGGCCGCACTCCGGCGCTGCTAAGTCGCAATGCTAGACACACCCGAACTGGAAATCGCTCGGAATCTTCCTTCGGCCGGCTGCTCGCCCGAAGAAGCGCAGAAATATGCGCGGTGGCTCGCCACGCATCATTACGAAAACTTCAACGTGGTTTCATGGCTCTTGCCGAGGCATTTGCACCAGCATTTCTACAATGTCTACGCGTATTGCCGCTGGGCCGACGATCTTGGCGACGAGGTTCCCGACCGCGCGAGAGCGCTCGAGGTGCTCGACGCCTGGGAATACGAGCTGCGGCTCTGTTATTTCAACGGAAAGAGCCCATCGCATCCGGTCCTGATCGCGCTGCGGGAAACGATTCGCGCGAAAAACATCCCCATCGACCCGTTCAGTAATCTGCTCCGAGCTTTTCGCCAGGACCAGCGCGTCCAGCGTTACGCCACATGGGACGAAGTCCTCGATTATTGCGTTTACTCCGCGAATCCTGTCGGGCGCCTCGTGCTGTACGTCTGCGGCTATCGCGACGATGAGCGGCAGCGCCTCTCCGACTTCACGTGCACGGCCTTGCAGCTCGCGAACTTCTGGCAGGACGTGTCGCGCGACCTGGAAAAGGGGCGTATTTACATTCCCCTGGACGCGCTCGCAGTTCACGGGCTAAGTGAGACCGACATCGTCGAGCGGCGCTTTGACGCGCGCTACATCACATTAATGAAGGAACTGATCGCGAAGACGCGCGCATTGTTTCACTCCGGGCTGCCCCTCGCCGAACGCTTGGACCGGGCGCTGCGTACCGACATCGAACTATTCAGCCGTGGTGGCATCGCCATTCTCGATGCCATTGAACGTGACGGTTATGACACGTTGAATCATCGGCCGTCGTTGTCAAAACCGGCTCGACTTCGGCTGCTTGGCCGGGCGCTGGCTCAACGCGCATTCACCGGATCATCAATCAAGCCTCCGAGTCTGACCTCCATCGACGCTACGACTACGGGATCAACTTCTGCGTCCCTGGCTGGCGCTCAAGGTTTCGCGGCGAAAGACTCCGAGGCTATCCGCGATTCCTACTCGGAGTGCAATCGAATCGCACGCGCGGCCCACAGCAGCTTCTACGTGGCATTTTTCGGTCTGCCGCGCGAGAAACGGAACGCCCTGTGCGCGCTGTACGCCTTCAATCGCCTGGTCGACAACGTCTCCGACGAGCCCGGCGACATCGAATCGAAACGCCGCGGGCTAGCCCGCTGGCGCGCGCTGCTCGACGAGGTGGCCGCAGGCAAAACGGACGGTCACGTGATTCTGCCCGCGCTCGCGGATACTATTGCGCGCTATGCGATTCCTACCCGCTACTTCCACGATCTGATCCTGGGCGCAGAGATGGACCTCACGATCGACTCCTATCCGACGTTCGATCGCCTGTCCGAATATTGCTATCGTGTGGCCGGCACGGTGGGGCTCACCTGCCTTCACGTTTTCGGGTTCAAGAACGCAAAGACCCCGGACCTCGCCGAGAAACTCGGCCTCGCGTTTCAGTTGACGAACATCATCCGCGATGCCCGCGCGGACTTCGAAATCGGCCGCGTCTATTTGCCTCAAGAGGACCTCGACCGCTTCCATTGCCGGGCTCAGGACTTGGGCGGGCCGCTTACGCCGCAGTTGCGTGAACTCCTCGAGTTCGAGGCGGATCGCGCCTGGCGTTTCTATGAAGAGGGAGCCCCATTGATTCGGGATGTCGATTCCGACAGCAGAGCGACGCTTTGGGCCCTGGTTCGAACGTACAGCAGCCTTCTCAATCGAATCGAAGAACGCGATTTCGACGTCTTTTCGTCTCGCATCTCGCTTTCGACTGCGGAAAAACTTCAATACCTCCTGAAGGCTGGAATGAGTGAGCGGTGGAAAAAGGATGCCCTCGCAAAGCGTTCTGGTGATCGGCGGCGGACTGGCGGGTCTGTCTTCCGCCGTCGCGCTGGCTGAAGCAGGCTGGCGCGTCAGGCTGCTTGAGAAACGTCCGCATCTTGGAGGGCGCGCCACTTCCTACACGCTGCCCGACGGAAGCGAAGTCGACAATTGCCAGCACGTGACCCTCGGCTGTTGCACGAACCTCGCCGATTTCTATCGTCGAGTCGGAGCCGAGAAGAAAATCCGCTTCTACGACCGGCTGTACTTCGCGGATGCGCATGGACGGCGTTCCACCATCGAAGCATCGCCTTTGCCGCCGCCGCTCCACATGGCTCCTTCGTTTCTCCTGTTCAGCGCGCTAACGCTCCAAGACAAGCGCGGCATTGCAAATGCAATGCTCGTGATTGCACGCTCGGGCGGCGCACCGTCCGATATCGAAGGCGTTTCGATGCTCGATTGGCTGCGGCGAATGAAGCAGACGCCCTCGGCCATCGAGCGGTTCTGGCGCGTCGTGCTGGTGAGCGCGCTTGACGAGGAACTCGCCCGCACCGACGCGCGCTACGGAATCGACGTGTTCTGGAAAGCATTCCTTGCCAACAAGTCAGGATACCGCGTGGGGATTCCGTCCGTGCCGCTCGCCGAGCTCTACAAAGGCTGTCTCGATGCCGTTGCGGCCCAGGGAGGGGAAGTGATGCTGCGCTGCGGCGTGCGAGGCATCCATATCGAAGGAGGCCGCTTCGTAGCTGCCGTGCTCGACGACGGCTCGCGCGTATTCGCTGACGCCTGCATGGCTGCAGTTCCGCACGATTTGGTGCTCGCGCTGCTGCCCCCCGATATGAGCGGCCACGGCGCGGCGCTCGAAAGTCTTCGCAGAATCAAGACCTCTCCGATTACAGGCGTTCACTTATGGTTTGACCGTTCCGTGATGACCGAGCCGTTCCTCACCCTGCTCGACCACAAGACGCAATGGATCTTCAACAAGTCCCTGCTCTCGTCGAAGGTTGAAACCAACGGCCGGATGCCGCGTCCAATGAGCGGGACGGCTTCCGCAGCCGCAGTCGAAAAGGAAGACGGCCAGTATCTGCAACTTGTTATAAGCGCATCCTACGATCTGGTTCCGCGATCGAGACAAGAGATTATCGACTTCTGTATGCGCGACCTGGCTGATGTGTTGCCGGCGGCGCGTGAAGCCCGGCTTCTGAAAGCCACCGTGATTAAGGAGGTGAATGCCACATTTTCTCCTGAACCGGGCGTGGACCGATGGCGCCCCGGCCAGGAAACTGCCGTACGGAATCTCTTTCTGGCTGGAGACTGGACACGGACGGGCTGGCCTGCCACAATGGAAGGAGCGGTGCGCAGCGGGTATCTCGCTGCCGAATCCTTGCTCACCGGTTTTGGTCAACCCCGAAGGTTTCTGCGCCCCGATTTGCCGTTCGAAGGTTTCTGCAAATTGTGGGCCGATCGCCGGGTTTCAGCGTTTGCTCGCAAATCCTGAGCAGCAGAGTGTTCAGCGTTTGTTTGCAAATCCTGAGTCTAAGATCGATGTAGTCCATCCACGCATTTGGAAGAAGGGCACGTGCGCCTGAATTTCACTGCCACGGAATCGGCCAAGCAATTACTTTCGCAACGCCCACGCGGGTTTTCGAGTGGTACGGATTTCGGGGGCTTTGCCCAGCAACCCCTCGGAGGTTTCCATGGATCGGAAGTACAGACAAAGGGGATATGAAGATCGGGATTCTCGCGACAAGAAGCGGGAACCACGCCCCGATCGCCCCAACGAGCCCAGGCCCAAGCAGGAGCTGATGGGGCCGCGCACGCCGCGCATGGTTGGGACGGTGATGCGCGCCCGTTGTTCGAGCTGCGGTGCGGTTCTGGCGCCTGGTTTTGACCAGAGCGGCCAGTGTCCCCGGTGCCACGCGGAACTGCACTGCTGCAAGCAGTGCGTGCACTTTGATACCGGCAAACAGTTCGAATGCACGCAGCCGATTCCGGAGCGCATTGCCAAGAAAGACGCAAAGAACGACTGCAAGTTCTTCGAGTTTCGCATGACCGTCGAGAAGGATACGTCGCCCGTGAATTATGCCACCAACACGCCGGCCGCGCCGGCTCCGGGACGCCCGAACGACGCGCGCAAAGCCTTCGAAGATCTCTTCAAAAAGTAGTTTCCCCCGTTGTTCCTGGAGCGCGGAGTCGCAGCCGGCACCAGCTGCGCGAGTCAGAATCGACTGTCGATAACCACTCGTCCCGCACGATCGCTTGCAAAGGCTTCGCACTTGCTGCTTCGGGCCCACGCAATCGCCGCGCGAACCAGCTCTCGCGCGACTCCACGCGAGCGGTCCTTGGGCGGAACGTACAGTCCTTCGATGTATCCTGTTCGCTTGCCCATCAACCCGGCAACGTCATCGCGAATCGACAATTCCATAACTCCCTCCAACACTCCGGATTCATCTTTCGCGACGAGCACCTCACGAGGCTCGTTAAGGCTGCCCGCGAAGAATTCAGCGATCTCCAGCGCATGTTCTTCGGCGCTGTCCGGCCAGAGATCGCATCTCATCGCTGCCAAGACGGGAGTGTCAGATGGGCAAACTTTGCGAACAATCATGCGGAGCATCATCGCGGCGGCAGCGGAAACAGCGTCGGCTCTCTCGCAGGCTCGGTGGCAATCGCATCGAGCTGCGGGTAATGGCTCCTCAGCGGCTCCGGAACCTTCACTTTGCTCTTTGTCAGCAAGTGAACAAGCTGCAGGGCGTTCACGGCTGCCTTGCCCTGGAAGTGATTGTTCGCAACGACGAAAGTGACCTTCGCGTCTTTGGCGGCGTCGCTAATGCGGTCGGCCCAGGGCAGCAATTCCTGCTCTTCGTACAAGTAGTTGTAGCGCTCGTGACTCGGTGTTTCGGGATCGTCGCTGAACCACGTGTCGTAGCGCCGGCCGTGCAGGCGAAAATAGCCGATCTTCGAGGTCACGCGCTTATCCGGCTTGATCGAGCGGCCGATCAGCGGCTGGTCGATGTTGCAGATTCCCACGCCGCGTTCGTGGAGCAGGTCGTAGAACTTCTTTTGCGCCCAGGACGCGTGCCGCACCTCGACCACAAGCGGATAGTCCCCGAACGTGTCGAGCAGCCACTTGAGGCGCGCCAAATTTTCCGGCGTCTGATGGAACGAAAACGGGAATTGCAGCAGCACGGCGCCGAGACGCTTCGCATCACGCAGCACATCGAAGCCGAGGCGAACGGCCTTCTCGTCTTCCGCCGCTGCGGTGCTCTCATGCGTGAACTTCTGCCACAGCTTTGCGGTAAAAAGAAACCGCGGATTCTGCGACACCTGCTCGATCCATTGCGCAGCGAAGTCAGGCCGTAAGGGGCTGTAGAACGAAGTGTTGATCTCGATTGCATCGAAAAAGTCCGCCAGATAATGCGCCTCGTGAAAGCCGCGCGGGCGCGGCGTCGGATACACAATTCCGTTCCAGTCGTTGTAGGACCACCCCGCAAGCCCGACGAGGACTTGCGGACTCTTCGCGAGGGGGAGAGACTGTCCGAGCTCAGATTTTCGCGGTGCTGGCATTTGACGCGATCACTATCGAGCCTATGATGCAATTCCTAGCGATGTCAACGCGACACCTGCGTCGCGCCCCGGTTGAACACCCGGTACCACCCCGGCAACGAATGTCACGACAAGGTTGCAAGGCCGCGCACGGAGCGTTATCCTCAAATTGCTTCTGTATGTGGACGCCCCTCCAGGAAGTCACGCGAATGTTTCCAAGGTGCTCGTATGAAAATCGACTACAGCAATGTTCATGGCGAAGTCCGCAAGGAACTGGAACGTGAGTCGCAACATCACATCGAAAAACTGGGTCGTCTGCTGAAAAAGTATCCTCAGGATTCGGTCCACCTTCACGGCCGTCTTGAAAAATCGGCGCGGAAATCGGAATACGAACTTTCGCTGAACCTCATTCTGCCCACGGGCACGCTGCACGCGACCGGCACGGGTTCTGACGCGCGCGCGTCCGCCAAGATGGCCTTCACCGAAATCGAAGTCCAGGTGAAGAAGCACCAGGGAAAGCTGCGCAAAGACTACGTCTGGAAGCGCAAACGTGAGGGCGTTGCCTTGAAAGCGTACGAAGTTTCCGCAACCTGACGCGCCAACTCGGCGCGGAAGTCAGGGCGCTCCGCCTAACCTGGCGGGCCTCGCTGTGCCTCCTCGTGCCACAAGGTGTTCGACCCCAGGGGTATCGTCGTTTACAATCGTCCCGCACCGTGAACCTTCCCGCGCAACAACTGACGCCTGAAGCCGTCGACGCAAATCATCGTGTCCCTCGCAGGCGCTGGGTAATCGCGTCCCTCCTCGGCTTCGGCGTGCTCGTCAACTATTTCGACCGCGTCAACGTCTCCGTCTCCCAGGATGCTCTGCACGCATCCTTCGGAGTCACCACCGTGCAGTTCGGTTACCTTCTTAGCGCTTACAGTTGGACCTACGCCCTCATGCAGCTCCCGTCCGGTTTCCTGCTCGACAAATTCGGTGTCCGCAAGATCGGCCGCATCAGCACGCTTCTGTGGAGCGCGGCCTGCTTCTGCTCCGCGGGCGCATTCGGACTCCGAAGCTTCTTCGCCTCGCGTTTGCTGCTCGGCGTCGGTGAAGCTCCCACGTTTCCCGGCTGTTCGAAGGCCGTCGGCTACTGGTTTCCGCGCAGCGAACGCAGCCTCGCCACCGCCTACTTCGACGCGGCCGGCAAATTCGGCGCCGCCTTCGGCGTGCCATTGATCGGCCTTCTTCTGCTGCATTACGGCTGGCGCTGGAGTTTCGCGGCGACCGGAATCATCAGCTTCGTTTACTTTGTCGCGTTCACATTGTTCTATCGCAATCCCAACGAAGATAAGCGCCTCACCGAAGCCGAGCGCCAGTTCATCGTCGCGGGTGGCGCGCACATCGAAGGTTTTCGCGACCCGTCGCAGAAAGCAAAACAGAAAGTTCCGTTCGCGCACATGCTGCGCCAGAAGAAAGTCTGGGGCCTGGTGCTCGGCTACGGCTCGTACAACTACACCTTCTATCTGCTGCTCACATGGCTGCCGAGCTACCTTTCCAAATCGCTCGGCGTCGACCTCCGCCATTCCGTGCTGTACACCAGCGTCCCGTGGGCCGTCGGAGGCTTGACGGATCTCATCATCGGCGGATGGCTTGTCAACTTGCTGATTCATCGCGGATGGGATGCGAGCCGCGTTCGCCAAACCGTGCTCGTGGTTGGCACTAGTCTCGGGCTCGGAATTTTCGGCGCGGCGTACTCGCATAGTCCAGCCGGCGCGGTTTTCTGGATTACGTTCTCGATGGCGGGCCTGTCGGCGGCATCGCCGGTCGGATGGTCGATCCCTTCGCTGATTGCGCCCGAGCGCGGCGTGGGCACGCTCGGCGGAATTCTGAACTCCGGCAACCAATCCGCGGCAATCGTCGCACCGATCGTCACCGGCTACATCTTCGACCGAACGAACTCGTTCGCGTGGGCGTTCGGAGCGGCGGCCGCGATTATAGTAGTCGGCGTCGCTGCGTATATCTTTTTGCTCGGCCGCATCGAGCCCATCCCCGAACGCGCGTAGCGCTGCCTCATCGTGCCGGATACTCCTTCGTCTTTTGGGTGCGCGAATTGAAGACGCCAAAGCTGCCGTCCGGATGCGCGATCAACTTCAGATAATTTGCCGCGTCGGGACCGCTCGGATTCGCGATGAACTCGTCGGGGACGTTGTGCGCCGCGCCACCTTCATCCGAGTAATGGACCTGCCACAGATTCTCGAGCCCCGGCGACTTCTCGATGATGTCCCACACCGACGGCGAGCCCCCCTTCTTCGCGCCGTTGTCCATGATGGCGACGCGCGGCGCGATGCCGTAAACCAGCGCGGGGCTGCTGCTCTGGTCCCAGCCGTGATGCGAGACGATATAGATGTCCGCGTGGCCGAGCTTGTTCACTGGGCAAACCAGTGCCACTTCTTCATCGTGCGTCAAGTCGCCCAGGTCGACGATGCGCAGCTTGCCAAAATCGATGACGGTCCCGAGCGACCGCCGATTCTCCGTCTTGTCCTCCGGATATTGCGGCGAATCCTTGCACGCGGGATTTTCCTGCCCGCCGCCGGGAAGGGAACTGACGATCGTGGCCGCGTCCGCGCTCACGACGATTGCGCGCATTCCCTGAATCGGCAGAACGTCTCCCGGCTTTGCCACGATGTGCTGATATTTTCCCGTGGCCAGCAATTTCCGGTACGCCGATTCCACCATGACGGTGGGCGCGTCCGTGGTCTCGCGCAACTCGCCGTGGTCGATGAAGGCTCCGATGGGAATTCGGTCCGCGAGCTGCGGCGCGCCGCCAACGTGGTCTGCGTGAAAATGCGTGATGAGCACGTAGTCGATTTTGCTGACGCCCGCCTTCTTCGCGGTCGCCACGATTCGATCCGCATCGCGCCCGTTGAAGTCCGGCCAGCCCGTGTCGATCAGCAGCGATTGTCCCGTCGGCGTGACGAACAGCGTCGCCTGCCCGCCCTCCACATCCACAAAGTAAATTTGGAGATCCTTAGAGGCCTGCGCCCGTGCTTTAGGCGCCGCCATCAGCAAAGCGGCCAGCAGTGAGACGCTGAGGAGAACGGCGAGTCCTGCCGCGGGTAATTTTCCGTACTTGATCCGGTGCGCCATGTCAGCTCCTGGCTCGCTGTCGCTGCCGAGCGCCGAAATCATCGTCCACTGCCTGATTCGGGTCAAGGATGTTTTCGGGTTCCCGGGAACGCCAATCTCCCGATTGACGACGGCGGGCAGGCCCGCGCAACAGAGTGGCGGGCAAGCGCCATTCAGGAGAATGGCGTTCCCAGGGGCGAAAGTGCGGCAAACCGGAAGTGGCGTTCTTGTTGCGGTTAGAAACTGGCTTCTCCTTTGGTGCGAGGGGGTTGCGGCGATTTTTGAATGTGGGGTTGTTGCGATTAGATTTTTCTTCGCCTTTTGCTCGTTCTTCGCCTCCTGAGCGACCCCTCGGCTCCCGGTAGTCACTCCCCTCGACTGCGCTCGGGACAGGCGGGATGCCGATCCTCGTCGAACGCAGGGTTTGCAAGTACAAACCCTGAGACCCGGACGGAACGGCACTCTCAGCCGAAGCCGCTTCCCACAGCGCACTGTTTGTCGTCGTCATAAAATAATTCACGCTAGCACATTTGGGGGAGTTTGAAAATTCGCAGAAATACGGATTGACAAGGCGAAAAGTAATCGAAGGTCAACGATGGATGCGCCAACCCGCCTAGCTTGAGGGAGTTCCAGGCGCAAGCCCAACGCCTTAGGCGAAAGCCTCAGCCACCGGCCCAATTTTCCGGTAACCGCGTTAATCGCCCAATTCGGGCTGGAGTTTGCACTTACACCACAGATATACTCGGTAAGCTTACGAGACACGTGCATGTAAGCGGCGGTGCAGCATGCCTCGATATGTGGTCTTCGCGAGAGCGACTCATTCGGTGCTCTCCGTCCGCCGCACTTCTTGCCGACTCCTCATTGCGTTCGCGATCAGCGCAGGCTGCGCGTTCGTCTGCCTCGCTCGCGGCTCCGACAGTGGGTCTTTCTGCGGGCAACAGACATCCCCAGTCCAATCTGTCGGACCGATCCACTCCGAAGTGCAGCTTCAGACAATTAATGTGCAGGTGAGGGACAAGAAGGGAAACGACGTGAAGGGGCTTACGGCGGGCGACTTCACCGTGCGTGAAGACGGCAATCCACAGAAGATTGCGTTCTTCGATGCGGGGAACGGGCCGGTTGACGTGGCCGTGCTGGTCGATTCGTCCGGCTCGATGGTCGGCAAGTGGCATCTTGGCTCCGCACAGGAAATCGCGGCTCGGTTCATGCGAATTGCGCGACCGGGCGATCAAATCTGGGCGATGGATTTCACCGAGTGGTTGGGCCCGTTCGAACGGCTCGCGGCCACGCAGCTTTCCAATCCCGGGCCGGTGACCGTAACGCTCGCAGGGGGGTCGGGGTCCTCTGTACACGACGCGATCGCCAGCGCGGTCTGCCATTTGCGCGATTCCAAGAACGCAAGACAAGCGATCATCGTGATTACGGATGGCGTTGACGAACACAGCCGCATCAGCCTCGATCAGTTGATTGATGTCGTGCGTTCACAGCGTGCGCAGTTGTTCCTGATTGGCTTGCCGAGCAGACCTGAGTTCGATTTCCAAAAGCACGCCGAGGCAAGGGTAACGCTGGTTTCGGGCCACGATATCAATAATCCGGCCGTGGCGTTCGAACGGCTTGCGAAAGAAGCGGGCGCGGAGACATTCATTCCGGAGTCGGAGACGGCTCTCCAGGATGCGCTGAAGGCTGTTTCGAATCTGCTGGACTCGGAGTACACCCTGGCTTACTACCCTCCAGCGACCTCACGCAAACTCCGGAAGATCGACGTCAAAGTGGACCGAAGCGGGGCGCGCGTGCTCGCCAGCCGGTTTGTTGCAGCGAATCCGGATTCAGCGGACATCGTCCATTTCTTGGAAGGGACATGCGCTGTATCGCCTGAGTTGCATCCATACCCGTACGAATCTCACGTAACGAACGGGCCGGGCGGGACGGTTTATCAGGACGATTTTTCGGACCGCAACAGCGGATGGCCGCAGCATCCCGACTCGCGTTACGTTACCGGCGGATATGAATTGTCGACAGTAGAGGAGCGGACGACTGCGGACAACGCTCCGCCCCGAATGACACCCGATAGCGGGATGCGCATGGGCCAAACGACGAATTTGGTCGCCACCTATCGAGAAAATGTCGTCGCAGCGTACGGGCCGTCGTGGCGCGATTTTCGCATATCCGCCACGATGAGAGGAGAGATAAGGTCCGTCGCGAAAGAGGGACCACAGCGGCGATTCACGAAGGCCGTTCGGGCCAGCGCAGGCCTCGTGTTTCGAATGAATCAGGAGGGGTATTACGCTTTGCTGGTCAGCGGTGTTCAGAAAGAGAAGGAATTGTCGTTTGAGTTGGTGGCGAGGAAATTCGAGGGCGATTCGTATGCGGAAGCGGTGATTGTGCCGTGGACCACAATTGCGCGCGAATCGCCTTCGAAAACGAAACTCGCGGTGGAGGATATCGGAGATCAGATCACCGTGTTTGTGGACGGGCAGGAAGTGGGAAGCGCGCGCGACGGCACGTTCAGCGAGGGATATGTGGGATTCACGGTATCGGCGCCCGCTCGCGCTACGTTCGGCAATTTGCTCGTCGAGCAGTCACGGTCCCATCCCGGCTCTGCTGCTCTGGCCCCGGTGAAGCGCACGCCTTCCGATTCCGGCCCGGCAGACGCCAGTGCGCCGGCGGTGGCCGTCGAATCCAACCTGGTCGTAGTCCCTAACAGGCCCTGGATGAGCAAACCGTACGATGCTTGGAACGGCAAAGACATTCAATCCATCGTGACCCAGTCGCCGTGGGTGCAGACGACAACCCTCCGGCGCACGTGGCTTACAGTCTCGGAGAAGGACGCTCCGCCGTCGCTGATTAACGGCGGCATACGGTCGTGGCCCAAGGACGCTCCCAACCTCAGCGGCGCTAGTCCTGCAGTGACGATTCGCGAGAGCGAAGCGTCGCAGAGGGGGGAATTGAACGTTTACGTGTATTGGGACTCTTCGCGGGTGATGCGGGCAGCCTTCGCTCGACAGAGCGTGCTTCGCGGCGAGAGCGACGAATCGGACGTGGAACCGTATGTTCGCGCTTCGCTGGACGAATATGCGCTTATGCTGAGCATGGCGGATATGACACCTTTTCTGCGGAACGACGAAAAATTCTTTCAACGACGGGCGTTTCTAGAGATGAGGAGCCGTGACCGAGAGCTGTCACCCAGCCATGTGGTCTATCAAAGGGATGCGAAGGGACACTTGAAGCAAGTGGTGTTTTTCTTCCCGAAAAAGACGCCTTCAGGCGAGCCAACAATCACGCCTGATGAGAAAGATGTGGAATTCAAGTGCCAAATCGGGGACTCGACCTTACACGTAGGATTCAACCCGCAGAAAATGACGGATCAGGCCGGCCCTGATCTTTGAACGAGCACACAAAATCCCGGAAACAGGCCCCGTCTTTCATCAGCAATCTTACCGAGTCTTCAGAAACCCGCCAGAACAGTCCCCGTATCCGGTGACTGTCCGCCGATTGGACGTGTAGTCGGATAACCGGAAACTTGGGGTGGCGAGGACCGACTTTCCGGTTTCGGCGTTTACCGGGACCTTGCCATAACCTCCGGATTTCCGACCATCCGACCAGAAAGGCCGGTAGTGTCCTAATTTGAATGGCGCGCGGACCTGAGCCCTATTTTCCACGCGACACGAATATCGACAGCCCCAAGAGGAATGCGCCGACCACAATGATGAGCGCCCCGGCCTGAGTGGTCTTTTCACTCCCCTCGGCACGGGACCATGTGGAAACGCCCACTAGGACGAGGCCGGCAACAATCAGAACTGTTCCCATAATCGCCGGTAAATCGTTGATGCTCATTGCTTCGCCTCCCCGAGGCTTGGATACTGAGCTATACGGGGAGACCAACGAAAAAGATGCATGGTGGACCGCGCTCACTCTGGCCGACCCATCGATTTCGGGTCAACTCCCGGAAGTCGCGTAACCGTCCATTTGTGGTACTTCAATTCTCCGGTAACGGCGTTTACCAGCCACTTGGAAATGAAGCACCCGCGGTGACTCGCGCTGACTCTTGTCACACGCAGCGTGTTTTGTGGAATACAGTCGAGCCGAAACAGCAGAGAAATTGGTGATGGGATGTTCTTTCGTAAGGGAACGCCAATTGCAAGATGACTGTTTATGGAGGTAACACATGCTGAGAAGGCTGGCTCGCCTGCCGTCACGAATCGGGAGCCTTTCTTTAACTTTGGGTGGCTACATGTTTGTTTGTGGTTGTGCGCTTGGTCAAGCCATACCAAGCGCAGGATTTGCAAATAATTCCACAGTGGACAAGCGAAATACGGTTCAGGTCACGGGTTGCATCGGGCATGTCTCAGGCGAGGTTCGTTTTGCCAGCAAGGCAGGCCATTTGTTCGTTCTCACGGGCCAGACCGAAGGGCTACAAAAGTACGACGAACGGGAACTTACCATAGAAGGAAAGATGGGCGACCCGATTCGCACTGAGCGTCCACCGATAGATTCATTCGACGTAAGCAGAATCGTCAAAGTATTCGATGTCGCAAAACCAAAATTAAACGACCTATTTGCCCACACGAAGACCTGGCATGTGGAAACCATCAAAGAGCGTGGATTCAAATTCGCCCATCCACGAACCATGACTTCAGCTACAGAATCCCAGCAGTGGGTACAGCCCTTGTTCGTTACAGCAGAAGGGGCAGCAATGGTGGGTGAATTCAACATACCAGGGGATGCCTACACGAACGCGAATCTAACCGGGGGGTCCTTTACGGTATTCGTTAACAGCGAAGTGAGAGACCGCGCGAGCTGCGCGCAATTCGCGGTGGCGTATGGCCCCGCCGATTCCACTTACCAGGTCGGGAGGCTCAACTATGTCTTACTCGAAACTGGGAGCTTAGCGATGCAAATGTCGAATAGTGACTACTACTTCCATATCTTCGAAAACGGGCAATGCTATGAGTTCGTTTTTGAATTGGTCAAAGACAATCCGGACGTTAATGACGCAGACTGCAATGTATCTGTCCTGTCCCAAAAGGATGATTTGAATCTCATTAAGCCCTTGTTGGCGAATATTTCTTTCTTTCGTCCAACCGTTGCACAAGAACCATCACGGTAATGACGGTAACTTCCGACGACGGCGTTAATCATCCGATTGGTTTGTGGTACCACCCGGTGCAGTTCGTATGTCGTGTTTCAAATCGCTATCCGCCAGGGCGGATGCCCAAACACGACCAAGTGGGCGTGTAGTCGGATAACGGGACAAATGCCCTCGCCACGCGCCCACCCGCTACAAATCAAGGCTTTGAGGCTGCGCCACCCGGGACCCGAAAAACCAAGGGCTTAAGACTGCGGCGCCAGCCGAGGAGCATTTTCGTCTTGCCTTGCGGGAAACGAGCAGGCCGAAAAGACCGATGGTGAGAAAGACGATGCTGGAAGGCTCGGGGCTGGCAACCGGGCTGATCGAGCCGAAGAGGCCGTCTTTCTGATTGTCGATGCCAGCATCAAAATAAAGCGCATCGGGATTGAAGCCTGCGCCGGTACGAAAATCGAGCGACCACAAATTGCTGTTGATGATCGGCATCCCCATGGAATTGTCCAGCGCGCCCACGAAGGTTCCCCCCGGAGTGTAGGCGTCGATCTCGCCGTTGCCGAAGTTGCCCACTAGAATGTCGCCGCCAAACGAGCCGAAACCCGCGGGCGCAAGCGTAATACCCCACGGAGCATAGAGAGCGCCACCGGTGGCAAGGCGCATGATGAAATTCCCGCTGGAGGAGAACTCGTCCACGTACCCCCCAGGAAGAGCCGTGCCGCCAGGACCGAGCTGTGCGTACGTGACGTAAATGTCGGAGCCTATGGCTTGCACATTGAAAGGGTTAAAACCCGCAAGGGCACTCGGGTCGACAAATTTTCCAGCGAACGTGGAATGAGTAACGTTGTTGAAGTTCGAGTCAAACACGTCGATGCTGCCGTTCGAATCGGCAGCGAAAAGGTAATTCGCGCCGCCGGAATTAGCAATGGTCAGCCCGGTATAGACGGCACCCGCAGTGGAAACGACAGTGGTGGCGCTGGAGCCGCCAGCCCACGTGGCGATACTGCCGCTTAGAGTATCGAACGCGAAAGCCGGTGAGCCGCTGAAACCGAGGCCGCCGGTGAAGACGGCTCCCGTTGGGCCACCTGGGACGCTCACAACGAGCGGAACGATCGTGCCGTCGCCCTGGTAGAGAGTCGAGACGTTCGTCATCTGGTCCGACACCCAGAACGGGCTGGTAGGCGAAAATGCGATGCCCCACGGATTTTTCAGATTCGGATCCGTTGATGCCGCGAGGCCGGACATGTCGGAAACAAGGTTAGTCTGGCTGAAGTCGGTGGTATTCGCTAAGACGGTCGGAGCGGCGAGCAACATCATGATCGCGATTCCAAAGCCGAGTTTTGGCAGACGCACAAAGGTCGAACTGGTTTCCATGACGGCTCCCTCTTACGCGATTCGGTACACTACCAGGGTTGGTGCAGGCACGATGGTGTCCAAACTGGCGGAGCCCTCCTTTCGTGGGGATTAGGGCTAAGTGCAAGAGATGCAGACAGCATGCGTGGCTCTAGTGTTTCGCGGCCAGCTCGGTGTGACGCCTTCGCGGAACGGCTCCGCCCAAATGCCGCAACGATTTGCACATAACGGGTTGTCGGCTGCCACTCTCATTCGACGCCTCTGCATCAGGCTACCCTGGCTGGTCACGCGGAAGTTGTCCGGCTGCTGGTCAAACGCGCGCAAGATTGGATTTTGAGAGGCATTCTCTGGCACGGCACTCCGGCAGCTTGCGGCGTTACACGGGGAAATTTGCAAACTCCTGTGTAGTCGGATAACCGGACATTCGCCGTACTAGGACCCAAATTTTCCGGTAACCGCGTTTACCAGGACTTCGCAGATTAACTCTTGGCCTATCCGGGCTTGATGTTCTGGTTGAGCCGCAACACATTTTGGGGATCGTACTTTTTCTTGATCTCGACGAGGCGAGCATAGTTCGGCCCGTAGCCCGCGCGGACAAGCTGGTCGCTCGTATCGCCCAGCTGGTTGACGTACACTCCATGCGCGAAGGATTGCAATGCGTCGCGCGTGGCCCCGACCCAATGCACTGCATCGGGCTTCTCTGCGGGAGCGCTCCAAACACCCGCGATGTCCACTTCATAACCGGGCTGCCGCAGAGCAAAGGCCGTATCGCTCGACCTTACACGGCTCACAGCCCCACGCAGCGTCACAATGATTACCTTGCGCTTTGGTGGAGCATTCTCAACTGCCGTGGTGATCGCCGCAATCGCAGCCTCGCTGAGTTCGGGAAGAAACAGGTCGGTTTGGAAGTGCGCAACCGGTGTTAGAAGAAATCCACCTGCCGCCTGAGCATCCAGATAGGACATGATCTGGACGCTGTCATCCTGCGGCTTCAACGCACGCAGCGGTCTGACCAGGTCATTCCCCATTTTTGGATCGCCGCAATAGCAGACATCGATTTTGAGTCTTGTCCCCTGTTCGGACGGCAACAACTGGACGAACGCACTCATTTCATCCGGCGCCCCAGCGATGAACCTGACGAAAGCCTGCAGGAGCTCTGGAATGCGTCCCACCGGATAGGTCAGTGCTCCTGACAGAACCTGTCCCAGCGGATGGAGCTGGTATTCCAACGCCGTCAGCACACCGAAGTTACCGCCGCCACCGCGAGTCGCCCAGAAAAGATCGGGATTAGAGTTTTCGCTGACCTCGACTTGCCTTCCATCCACTGTCACTAATTGCGCTGACAGCAGGTTGTCGCAGGCGAGGCCGTACTTCGAGTCCAACCGGCCTTCTCCTCCGCCGAGTGTCAAGCCGGCAACTCCCACTGTTGGACAGCCGCCTGACGTTGTCGCAAGCCCAAAGCGCTGCGTCGCTTCGTCCAGATCGCGTACGAGCGCCCCTGCGTCAACGCGGGCCACGCGCTTGCTGACGTCCACCTCGACTCGTTTCATTCCGGAGAGGTCGATCACCACGCCGCCATCGCACATCCCGAACCCGACCCGGCTATGGCCTCCACCGTGCACGGCCAGCAGCAAATTCCTGGTCTGGGCAAAATCTAGAGCACGCGCGACATCGGACGGTCCAGCGCAACGCACGATCACCGCCGGACGCAGGTCGAATGCGCGGTTGAAAACTAGGCGCGACGATTCATAGTCGGATGCCTCGGGTGTGATTACGTGGCCGTTAATCTTGGAAGCAAGTGTTCGGATCGCTGCCGGATCAACCGAAGCCGCATTCTGCTCGCCTGCTGTAAGGATTCCTCGCACTCCGGCAAGCGTCTGAACAGGGTACCCATAGAGCGCTGCCGCGGCGAATAAGCTTTGCTGGACAAACTGCCTTCGAGTAGTGACTGCCATGATACACGTGAGGCTACGCCGCTATGCTCCTGCGGTCAATTCGGTCTCGTATCCGATGAGGTCTCCGAAAGCAAGTAGTTCCGTCTGAGTCACGGGCTACTCGGAAGTAATCCAATTGGACGTATAGTCGAATTACCGGAAACTTGCGACACTCGACGAGACCAACTTTTCGGTTAGGGCGTTAATCGCCCACTTGCCTGTCCTTTTTTGTCTATAATCCCTGGGATCACGGTGGCACTCGTTGGCGACTCTGAAGCGATTGCTTAGGAGTATGGTATGCAAACCCTTTGGCAGGACATTCGTTACGGCGTCCGCATCTTGTGTAAGTCTCCCGGCTTCACGACGGTGGCCATCCTAACCCTGGCGATGGGCATCGGCGCGAACACGGCGATTTTCAGTCTGATCGATGGCATCCTCATGCGCGCGCTGCCGGTGCAGGATCCCCAGAGCTCGTGGTTCTGAAGTGGAGCGCGCTCAAGGTCGCCCGATACGCCACAGCAGAAGCAGTTACGGGGACTGCGCGCGGGCAGTTCTCGCCGAACCACGGCGCCAGCTTCCAGTTGCTCGCTTCTCGGAGCCGTTCTTCAAGACGTAGTCTGCGCATGCCAAGCGTCTTCTCAAGCGTCGCCGCATTCGCAAACGCCGGGCAGATCGACTTGAGCGGCAACGGAACGGCAAGCGTATTGGAGCGCAGGGAGTTTCCGGCGAGATTCTTCTCGCTGCTCGGCGTTCGTGCTGCTGCAGGGCGGCTGATCGGGCCGAGCGACGATTCGGTTTCCGCACCACCGGTGGTCGGTCTTGAACTATGGCTACTGGAAAGTCAGTTCGGCGGCACGCCTCGGCGATCGGAAAAACAGTTCGTCTAAACAACGTGCCGTTCACGATTATCGGCGTAGCCGATCCGCGATTCGACAGCTTAAGTCCCGGGCGAATCTACGATGTTTGGGTTCCGCTTTCCGTGCTTGCCGCAGATGAGCCCGTTTCCACGGGTAAAGGCGCGCGTGACGGATGTTTACAGCTGGTGGCTGGTGTTACTGGGTCGGTTGAAGCCTGGCGTGGATCGACATGCAGGCGCAGGCTGCCGTAACGACGCTTTTCCGAACGACATGCTGCACGGCGCGAAGCCGCTTCTCGAAGCCGGAAGATGATCCGAAAGTCGACGCGCTGCCTGCGCAGTCCGGATTGAGCGGTCGACGAACGAAATTTCTAGTGAATTGTACGTCCTGATGATGGCCGTCGGAATTGTGCTGCTGATTGCGTGCGCCAACGTGGCGGGATTGCTGCTCTCGCGCGCGACGGCGCGGCAAAAAGAAATGGCGGTGCGGCTGTCGCTTGGGGCGGGCCGCACGAAGAATCGTCCAGCCAACTTGTTAACCGAAAGCGTTATTCTTTCGCTCGTGGGCGGCGCGCTGGGGATTTTATTTGCGATCTGGGGTACGCGTGCGATTGTGACGCTTTTTGCAGAGCAACTCCGACGAGACCGTTTGGATTCAGCCCCGGCATTGATGGGCGCGTGCTGCTGATTCACGTTCGCCGCGGCGGTACTGACGGGCATTATTTTCGGGCTCGCGCCCGACGTTTCGCGGCACGCGCATCGATTTGACGCCGGCGTTGAAAGAGGGCGCGAGAAGTTCGGCGTCAGAAGGGCGCGCGGGGGGAAGATGGTTGAGTTTGGGCAACGGATTGTGATACGCAAGTGGCGCTCGCAGTGGTTGTGCTGGTGGGCGCGGGACTTCTCGTGCGGACACTGCAGAACCTGAGAAATGTAGACCCTGGATTCGATACCCGCAATTTGCTGACATTCAGATTGGATCCGACACTGATCGGATACAAGACACCGCAGATTGATGACGTTTTACGAAGATTTGCAGCAGCGTATCGCGGCGATTCCGGGGGTCGAGTCAGTGAGCTACTCGAACAGCACGTTGCTGAGCGGGTCCTGTGGGAAACGGGCTTCCATCTCGAGAGCACGCCGAAAGATCAGGAATCGGATGCGGACTATCTTCCTGTTGGCGCCGGATTTTTCTCCATGATGCACATGCGGCTGCTTTCGGGACGAAATTTCAATTCGGCGGATTTTACCGAAGCCGAAGCGGCGGAGGAGACGAGGAACGAGCGCGGGAAGATGGTGCAGAAAGCGAAGGACGCGGGACTGCTTCGACCGCCAGAGCGGGAACGCAGCGGTTCCGGAGAGCGCGGCAAAGGAAGCGTCCGTGCCGGTGATCGTGAACAAGACGTTCGTGCAGAAATATTTGCCGAAAGTGAATCCGCTTGGGCAGTTCGATTTCGGCGCAAGCACGAGGCCGACCCCGAAAAAGGGGACGGGCAACTCCGGGTTGGGAGATCGTTGGCGTGGTGAGCGACGCGAAATATCAGGACCTGCGGAGCCTATCGAGCCGACGATGTACGTTCCGTCCAGCGGCGGCAACACGAGTTTCGAAGTGCGTACCACGAATGAATCCCGCCGCGGTCGATGCACTTCCGGTCCGCGGCATGGTGAGCCAGATGGACAGCAATTTGCCGGTGTTCAATGTGCACACGCAGGAGGAGTTGATCGACCAGTTGCTGTTTCAGGAGCGCATGATTGCGAAGCTGTCAGGATTTTTCGGTATGCTGGCGCTGGTGCTGGCGTGCATCGGATTGTACGGTTTGCTTTCGTATGAAGTGTCGCGGCGCACGCGTGAAATCGGCATTCGCATGGCGCTGGGCGCGCAGCGGAGCGGCGTACTAAGACTGGTTGTTGGGCAGGGAATTATTTTGGCGATTGCCGGCGCGAAGCTGGCATCGGCGTCGCGCTAGGCGTGACCCGCTATTTGAAGTCGATGCTCTACGAATGCATGCGAACGATCCAGCGACGATGATTGCCGTTGTGGCGCATACTGCTTGGGCTCGTCGCGGTAGTCGGCCTGCTATATACCCGCTCGGCGCGCATGAGCGTCGATCCTATGGTCGCGCTGAGGTACGAATAGTTTCTGACGGCTTGCTCCGCATTGCTCTCCGTTTGATCTGGCAAGTGGACGTATAGTCGGATAATCGGAAAGTTGCCGTACGAGGGACCCAAGATATCCGGCAATCGCAACTCACTCCGCAAAGTCGTAAAGGCGCGGCGAGTCATTTTTCGCCCCTTCAGGATTTCGTCGAAAACACCTTGCGAAAACCTCTCGCAAAATGCTAATCGTTGGAGCTAACGTTAGAGACTTAGTGAGGCGCTTGAGATGAGCACAAACCAACCCCGAGAACCCTTGAACCACATCGATCAGTGGGATGACTTTATTGCGACCAGGTATCGCGAGGGAAAAGATCCGGCTGAATTTCGCAATTACGACGAGGAGGCCAACCCCGGCGTCGTGGAGTTCTACCGGCTGAATCATGCTAACCAGACGCTGGCTTTTACCCTCGAGAAGGAAAAAGAGTTTGGCGACCTCAAGAGGGGCAAGAAAAGCATCTGGGCTGCCGCCGACTATCTCAACACGCTGGTGGACGACAGCGACCCGGACACTGATCTTACCCAGATCGAACATCTTGTGCAGACCTCCGAGGCAATTCGGAAGGATGGGCAGCCTCGCTGGTTTATTCTGGCCGGGTTTATTCACGATCTCGGCAAAGTTCTATGCCTTTACGGGGAACCGCAATGGGCCGTGGTAGGGGATACATTCCCCGTGGGATGCGCTTACTCCAGCGAGATCGTTTTCCGGGAACACTTTGCGCAGAATCCGGACGTTCGCGTGCCCGAATATCAGACCTTATATGGAATTTATGAGCCCAACTGCGGGCTTGAGAACGTGCACCTTTCCTGGGGGCACGATGAATACATTTACCGCGCGACCAAAGCTTATCTGCCCGAACCTGCGCAATACATGCTCCGCTATCACTCGTTTTATCCCGCCCACCGCCACGGCGCATACAGGCACCTTATGTCGCCGCAGGATGAGAAAATGTTCGAGTGGGTGCGCCAATTCAATTCTTATGACCTGTATTCCAAGGGCGCAGTTAAACCGAATATAAAAGAGCTGAAACCGTTTTACGAAGATTTGATTGCAGAATTCTTCCCCAGTGAAATCGACTGGTGACGCTCTGAGCTGAATGCGACGGAACAATCGCGTGGACTCTCCTTCCGGATGGGACAGCCTTGACCGGGTTAGCGCGCGGCGTCGGCTGGTTGCGTTGAAATATTCAACGGTCGGTGATTTTCCCAACACCCCTGCATGCCTCGCAGGCCGTTCCCGGGACGGCCTCGCATAGAATCGAAAGGTTTTAACTTGCGTTTTGCGAGACCGTCGGCATTGGAACGGTTATTGCATGAAACACAATGACCGCCCATACGGGCAATCGAAGGAAGGAGAAAAACCATGGCAGCTACGAAAGCCCGCAAGAGCACCAAGCAGCTAAAGAAATCCAAGAAGCTCGAGGCAACAAAGCCGCTAGCCGTGGCGATGTCGCCAGTGCCGCCGCCGAAAAATATAATGCCGCGGTAGGACATATGTCGCGAGGCGGGCGGTAACACTCGGTGAGCAGATTTCCGTGGTCGCCTGTAAGGGCAATTGAAAAAAAGGAGAAAAACCATGGCATCGAAGAAGCTCAATAAGGGTAAGAAGATCCAGCCGACGAAGACCCTCTCATTCAGCAAGAAAATTGACAAGAGCAGCTAATCGTGACCGCTGGTTGGAACTATCTGGGCTTGAATTCCCGGCCCAGATGGCCAGAACGTGCCGCGGGCGAATTCGGCACTGGCACTGCCGGCGGATGGCGAAGCCTACCGCGGCACGATTCTCCTTTCTTACGGAGCCCTCAGAAACGCGATGGTAACCGTTGCGGAGCACGAGGGCGATTGAGGAGAGACATCTTCAGCGTGTCAGTTTTGAGGTACGACTACGACCTACCGGCGGCAAACGCTGTAAAATGCGGCCTACAGTCTTTCCTGTATATGGTCAACTCTTGTTGACGTGAACGTCGTTCCCACGCAGAATGCAAGCGTCGGCCTTACGCATTCGATCGATTAAAAACTTGGAAAACCCAATGAGCACAGGGAAGGCTTCGTCGTTTGCCCCAGGGCCCACGAAATCGGCCATTTCTCTGAAGCACCCTCACGTTGTGCAATTTTATCAGGAAGACCGGGCCCTCATCGAGGAACTCACACGTCTGATCGGAACGGCCCTGATCACTCGCGATGCCGCCATCGTAGTTGCCACTGAGGCTCATCGCTATGCCCTGGTGCACGAACTCAACGGTCGAGACGTGAATATCGATAGAGCCCAGGCAGAAGGGCGGTTTATATCGCTAGACGCCGCGGAGACTTTATCGCGGATTATGATCGGTGAGATGCCCGATCCAGAGCGATTCTCGGAGTTGATGGGCGGCACGATCGCAAAGGCCCGGGCCGCCTCCCGAGCAAGTGATCCCTGCATCGTAATATTCGGAGAAATGGTGGCTGTGTTGTGGGCAGAAGGAAAATATGACGCCGCGATGCGCCTGGAAGAATTGTGGAACAATTTAGCCGACAAACATTCCTTCTCTCTCCGATGCGCCTATCCCATAAACGGGTTTCACAAGGACGAGCACCGCGAACTCTTCATGAGAATTTGCGCGGAGCACTCGGGCGTTCTTCCTCCGGGACCTCCGGGACTCTTCCTCAGCGACGACGAGAGCTTGCGTGCCATCGCCCGATTGCAGCAAAAGGTGGACGCGCTCGAACACGAGACCGCGCTACGCGACAGCGAGCGCCGGTTTCGCCTCCTGGTGGAAGCTGTCCAGGATTACGCCATCTTCATGCTGGATCCAGGCGGCCGCATCATAAGCTGGAATCTCGGGGCCGAGCGCATGAAGGGATACAAAACTTCCGAAATCCTCGGCCGGCACTTCTCCTGCTTTTATCCCAAGGAGGACGCGGCCAAGCCAGCGCGCGAACTCGAGATCGCTATCCGGGAAGGGCGCGTGGAGGATGAAGGCTGGCGTTTGCGGAAAGACGGCTCGCGGTTTTGGGCGAACGTCGTCATTACGGCATTGAAGGATGGCGCGGGCAATCTCACCGGCTTCGCCAAGGTAACGCGAGACGTCACCGAGCGCCGGGAGGCAATGAAAAGCCTTGAAGAACACGCGGCGCTTCTGCACCTGGCTCATGACGCGATCATCGTGCGCGAGTTTGACGGCAGAATTCGTTCCTGGAATCGAGGCGCTGAAGAACTCTATGGCTGGCGATCCCAAGAGGTGGTTGGCAAGACTACTCACAGCGCTTTTGCGCACTCAATTTCCAACGGCGCTCGAGAGCATCAATCGTCTGACGCTTCAACTGGGCAGGTGGGACGGCGAGCTCGTACACACGCGGAATGATGGAACTGAGATTGTTGTGGCCAGCCGCTGGGCGCTGCGAGCCGACGCCGAGGGCGGTCCCGCTTTGGTCTTGGAAATCAACCGAGACATCACCCGAGCGAAGCGTGCCGAGGAGAAGTTGTCGGCCTCGGAGCGGTCTCTAAGGCAACTTTCGCGTCATCTTCTCCGGACGCAAGACGAAGAACGGCGCCGCATCGGGCGTGACCTTCATGATAGCTTGGGTCAATTGCTCGCTGTCTTGAAGATGAAGCTCGATTCGCTGGCCACCGGGGCCCGCCGAAAGCAGGCGGATAATGCGAATGATGCGAGTGCCGCCGGTGAACTCACGGAATGCGCACGAATCGTCGACGAATCCGTTAAGGAAGTTCGCACCATATCCTATCTGCTGTATCCTCCAATGCTCGAAGAGTTGGGCCTGAAATCTGCGATTGCCTGGTACCTGGAAGGGTACTCGAGTCGAAGCGGCGTCAAAACCCTATTGAAAGTTTCGCCCGACTTCGGACGCCTCGACGCCGAGGTGGAACTTGCTTTGTTCCGTGTGTTGCAGGAGAGCCTCACAAACGTTCACCGCCATTCCGGGAGCCAGACCGCGAGTGTGAGACTGTCCGTCAATGCCAATAGGGCCATCCTGGAGGTCAGCGACCAGGGCAAAGGAATGCAGCTCCGCAATCTCGACGATGCCGGCCAATACTTGGCGGGCTCCCACGGAGTTGGATTGCGCGGAATGACCGAGCGAATGCGACAAGTGGGAGGCCAGCTGGAATTATCTTCGAGTAATTTGGGAACCACTGTTACTGCCACGGTTTCGATTCCACAAACCGACCTGCCCGCAGGAACATCCTGAAAGGCTTTCTTTTATGGCTGCGAAGATTCTGATTGTAGACGATCACGAAATTGTGCGAGCGGGCATCCGCACCCTTTTGGAACAGTCCGGGACTGATTGGGAAGTGTGCGGAGAGGCTGCAAACGCGAATGACGCTCTGATAGCGGTCAAGAACCTGAAACCCGATGTCGTGATCCTTGATATCACCATGCCAGGCACCAGCGGCCTGGTGGCCGCCCAGCGCATGAGCAAACTTGGCGTGTCGTCTCGAATTCTGATATTCACGATGCAC
Organism: uncultured Acidobacteriota bacterium; assembly: GCA_963744235.1. Taxonomy (GTDB): domain Bacteria; phylum Acidobacteriota; class Terriglobia; order Acidiferrales; family UBA7541; genus Palsa-295. Next base: position 690,216 of record CAVUSU010000004.1, read on the forward strand.
GAATCTGAGATGCTTGAGGGCGAAGTTCGCGACGCTGGGGCGCACGGTTACGTGCTGAAATCCCAGGCAGCGCGAGATCTCATTGTGGCCATTCAAAGTCTCCTTGGCGGCGGCACCTTTTTTCGTTCGTCTTCCCGTTCCTTCGCACCAGGCGACGAAGAGTCAGGGCCGGGAATTATCTTCTTCAAGGCTTTCGCGCAGCTTGCCCCGCTTCGTTGTCGATAGACTTGCCAGGTGGCACAGTCGAGTCTCGGGTTTTTCGAGTACTGCATCCCTTCGACGGTTGAAGGGTGCGCCTGCCGGCACGGCCCACATCGTCGAGTTCCCCTATGGGCAAAATGGGGGGAACGCCCGCCGGGTCACAGGTCCGCCCTAAATTATTCAACAATTGGTGATTTTTCCAACGCTCCCGCCAGCCTCGCGAGCCATTCCTGGCGCGGCTCGCGCGTAGAACCGAAAGGGTTTACCGTGCGCTCGTCGAGGCTATGGACATTGGAAGGCGTATTGCCTATAAACATCGCGGGCCGCCCCGGGCGGCAATCTCAAAGAGAGAGGGGAAATCGCATGGCAGGAAAAAAAGCTACCAAGAAACTGAAGAAGGGCAACAAGCCGTTAAAGACCGCGGTCCGGCCATTAAAATACGCGGGACCAAGTTTTTGAGTTTATCAGTGTTCGAAGAGCCGCCATCACGCCGTTGACGGCCCTCTGATCGCGTGGGTGGTTGTCGCATGGGCTCGAAGAATACTCCTCGCCGCTCCAGTGATGTTCGCTTCGCCTGTTTCCGCTTGCAAGTGCGCGCCTCGCGGATTCACAGGACGGGAGTGTTCGCCGCCGAAGATATCCCACGGGGCTGCAAGGTCATTGAATATACTGGCGAGCGACTTACCGCCAGGGAAGCGAACGAGCGTCTCGCGAAGATCTGCGGCCCCGGCGGGTCCGGCAGACTTTGTATCTTTTACTTGGACCGTCACCGGTGCGTAGACGGCGCCGTCGGCGGCAGTGGGGCTGAGTTGATTAACCACAGTTGCGATCCCAACCTCCTTTCGCGCAGAGTCCGAGGCCGTATTCTCTATTTCAGTCGCCGGCGCGTCCATGCCGGGGAAGAGTTGACCGTTGACTATCGCTTCAGGCGCAACGCCATCACCGTTCCTTGCAACTGCGGTTCACCGAAGTGCCGCCGTACGATCAATCGAAAGTAGTTCCCGCGCGCCGTTTCCATTCTGACGTGCGCGGCAGGCCGTGGCCCTACGGAGCAAGAAAGTGAAGCGAAGAGGGCCGCGGGATTCGAGACAATATGTGCGGGCCGGCGAGGCGGAGGCCGGTTCAGGCCTGAAAGCACGGCGCTGCAAGGGCGGGCGGCGCATCGAACGGATGGCGCCGGACACTCTCATGACGGCACGAGGTGACATTTGAAAGATCATGGCTCGAAGGATTCGGAGAGGCTGGTCCACCTTTCCTCTGGCTCGAGGGCTTCTGGGCCGGGGGCCGCTGAGACGGACTCCGATCGGGAGGCGGCTTCGCCATTCTATGAGTGGCGTGATGGGGTGGCGCGGTTCTCCGAGGAGATGAAGCGCGAGCAGCGGCGCCTGAAGACTTCACTGTGGCGTTACATCCGGAGTTCGCGGTTTTTCGTGGCGCTGACGTCGCCGCTGATTTATGGATGCATCGTTCCGTTTCTCCTGCTCGATCTGTTCGTGACGATCTACCAGGCGTTTTCGTTCCCCATCTACGGGATCCCGAAGGTGTCGCGCGCGGACTACATCAGTTTCGATCGCGGCAAATTGTGTTACCTCAACGCGCTCGAAAGGCTGAATTGCCAATACTGCGCGTATGCCAACGGGTTGATGGCCTACGTGGTGGAGGTGGCGGGCCGCACGGAGCAGCACTGGTGTCCCATCAAGCACGCGCATCGCATTCGGTCGCCGCATTCGCGGTATTCACATTTCCTTCCGTACGGCGACGCGTCGGCGTATCGCGAGCGAATCGATGAGGTGCGCGATGATTTCAAGGACGTGAGGCGTACAAAGAGTTGAGGCGGCCGGAAAACAGATCCTGGCGCCGCTCGGGATGACAGGCGGCGAAACGGGGCGCCACGAAAAAGGCGCGGCCGGCCAGTGGCACAGCCTTTTTGGGTCAACACAGACCGTGCGAAATGTTCGTCTCTGAACTTTTTCACTCGTGCGACGTAGCTGAGACACGCGTCCACACGCCTTCCAATAGCGCAGGCACCCACTTTTCGGCGGGACAGCGGCTCCAACTCTGACTGAGGAAGACGATGTCACGATTCGCTGCGCCTTTGCTCGCGCTTCCCAGCCCAAGGATGAAGAGCGAGCCTTTTCTAAAGGGACAACCGCGGACCTCGCCGGAGGTTTTCGCCTGGCGTACAACCGTGCTTGGTGCAAAGAGGCATTGGTCCAAAACCGCATCCGTTGTCATTGAAGATCGAAGCGTTGGGTCGGCAGCAAGGTGCCGCATTTTATGCAGCCCATCAACAATGAGCTGCCGACCTGCAATCGTCGCGATAACGCCAGCCAGATCGCCATTCACCATGGAAGCAAGAAGCGTTTTGGCCCGCTGCAGCCTGCCGCTGATCCGCCAGCCCAACATTTTCAGGACATTGGAAGAACTTGCAGCCTCAAGCACCATATGGGCCGCTGCCACACTCTCCTGAGTGGCAGTGAACGTTTCCACGAACAATCTTCCTATGCTCTGCTGCACAAGCAGGTCGAGCTTATCCGCAGTTCCGATCCCTCCGACCCATTCGGCCAGGGGCTCCAATTCAACGGGTCCGTGTTTCACCTCGTCGGCCTTGACGTTTAGTCTCGACCACAGTTCGTCTTGCGCGGCGGCGCGGCCGGGGTTGGTGCGCGGCAGAATAGTTGGGAATAATCTGCCGCTGAGCGAGAAAATGCGGAGCAATTTCCGGAGAAGTTGCACGTTGCGAACAGGGCCATGTCCTATGAAGTCCCGGTCGAACCTTGCATCGTTTGAAATTGTTCGGATATCTACCGGGTCGGTGACGACAACAATGTCAGTAATACCGGGAACATACGTGCGTTTCATGTTGTGATCACTCATCCTATGTGTCGAGATTGCTTCAAAACCCGCTTGAAACCGACATGCCAAGGTACACCCTCTCGCAGCCGTCTGTTGTCTATTCCGCTTTCAACCACGTATCCGACCCCGTCAGCTTGACTGACACATCAGAGAAGAAGACGTGTAGGGGCTTGCCATCGATGGTTCCCCGGTGTTCGGTGGAGATCAGGAGAGGACCTGCTTTTTTGTAGCCTGTCCACGTTGCGGTGACGACCGCCGGCTTCGCGTTCCCGCCGTGGTGGAAGGCAAGGTACTCAACGCGGTTGTCTTTGCCGACATAGAGGTTCCACGCGTCGCCGGGGTTATAACCGCCGCCTTCGGCGGGATACTTCACTGAGACCAACTCGGCCGATCCGTGGCCCACGGGCAGTATATGCGTACCCTGATCGGTCACAGTAGCGCTGGTGTCCCAGTAAGCATGGAAGGGGAACACAAGCCAGTAATTACCGTTGATGAATTCCGGGTCGATTTTGTTTTTCACGTCGACGGGCTGACTACTGAGCTCAGAGCGCACATAAGTGACCTTCTGGAGTCCATAGAATGGAGTCCAGAAAGAGACCTTGCGGGTCTTGGGCTCCCACTCCCACGATTGGGAGATATTCACTCCTGGGAACTGTACGTTAAAGGTATAACGGATCGCTTCGACTTGCCCCAACGAGTCGAGACCATACGTTTTGGCGATCTGTTCGAGAATTGGCGGGCGGGTCAGCGCCCCGGAAGTTGCAGCAAGGATCAATAACCCCAGAACTGGCAGAAGACGAATCGCTGTACGAAACCACAAATTTGTCATGGAAGTTCTCCTGGGTGACTTTAACGACCGCTGTTGGATGAGAACTCGGCCTTGAAGATACGGAGAAGCATGTTAGTAATGCTTTCGAGATCCTCTCGACAATCTCGGCCGACCGTACTTTTATCTTCTCGGGATCGTCTCGGAATTAAGGCAAACCCGAGGGCGACGATCAGCCGTGCTGCTTACCTGTGTCATCGTCGTCGGCCGGCCCGAACCCAGGGAGGTACTGGCCGAAGTTCAATTCGAAGTCGCTGGGAACGCCGTAGCCGATATTGCGGATCTTGGCGCGGCGCGCCTGTGCACCGGGCAAGGCCAGCAACGGGAAGAACAAGTCGATGCTCGACTGAAGCTCGGCAGCTGTCGGCTTCCCGAACCGATTGATCTGGGCCTTCGCCGCGGCTAGCGTTTCATGGTCGAACGAGGCCAGACGCCGGACGAGCGCATCGACAAACGAGTCAAGGTTCGCGTCGTCCAGCGCGCGGTTGACCCAACCATAGCGCTCGGCGATATCAGCATCGAAATCGTCGCCGCTGAGGACGATCTCAAGCGCGCGCGAGCGGCCGACCAAGCGCGGGAGCCATTCCAGCGCTCCGCCGCCCGGGACCAGTCCGACGCCGACCTCGGGATTGCCAAATAGGGCGCTTTTCCGGCTGGCGAAGCGCATGTCGCAGGCCAGCACGAACTCGTTACCGATGCCGCGCGTGCGGCCGCGGATCTTGGCGATGCTCACGACTGGCGCGGATGAGAGACGCAGCACAAAGTCGCGCCAAAGGCCCAGCACCTCTGGCCGTTCAGCTGCCTTGGCTACGTCGAGATGGGCGATGAAAAATTCGGGATTCGCCGACTGGAACACTACGACCTTCACGGAAGAATCCGCCTCGAGGTCGGTCATTAGCGCTCCCAATTCGAGGATCGTTGTGGGAAGAAACATGTTGATCGGCGGGTTGCTGAAGGTGACGGTCCACTGGCCAGGATGGGTGCGGTCGATGTTGAACTGGGCATCTGCCTGCTGGCTGCCTCGCTGTGTAGCGCTGGATTGGGTCATCACCTTCTCCTGTCTTGCGAAAACTCTTACCGCAGCGATCGGAAGCCCGCGCGAAGCTCTTCTGAAAACAGCTTCGGCTGTTCCCAGGCCGCAAAGTGCCCACCCTTAGGGAGCTTGTTGAAGTGGATCAGTTTGGGATACGCCTGCTCCGCCCAGCTCCGCGGAGCAGGGTAGAGTTCGTCCGGGAAGACGCTCACGGCCACCGGGATCGAGACGCCCTTCACATTGAAGTAGCCGCCTTTGCCCCAATACTCCCAGTAGAGACGGGCGCCAGAAAGCGCCGTGTTCGTCAACCATGTGATGGTGATGTTGTCGAGAATGTCGTCGCGGGTGAGGCCTTCGGATTCTCCCGCAAAGGCGCGCGCGATCATCGCGTAGCTGCGCGCGTCATGATCAAGGAAATAAGCCGCAAGGCCGACGGGGGAATCTGCGATTCCATAAAGCGTCTCAGGGCGCAGCCCCATCTGGTACCCGTAGGCGATTCCTTTCTGATATACGAATTGCAAACGCTCGAAAGCTTCCTTCTCATCCGCGGAGAGACCCGCGGGCGCCGCTGCGCCGGAAGCAGCGGCTTGGTCGATGGCGGCCGGAAAGACGCCCGGCATGTTGGTGTGAATACCGAGCAGTTCGGGCGGCGCCTGCACGGCCATCAGCTCAGTAATGACCGCGCCCCAATCTCCGCCCTGCGCCACATATTTTGAGTAGCCGAGGCGTTTCATCAACATGGCCCAGGCACGTGCAATGTGGGCGGGGTCCCACCCGGTGGTGGCCGGTTTGCCTGAAAACCCGTACCCAGGCATCGACGGAATCACCACATCGAAGGCATCTGACGCGCTCCCGCCATGCGCCGTGGGATTGGTGAGAGGATCGATAATCTTCAACTGTTCGACAATCGAGCCCGGCCATCCATGCGTGACGATAAGCGGCAGGGCATTTTCATGTTTTGAACGGACGTGAATGAAATGAATGTCCAGTCCATCGATCTCGGTGAGGAAATTCGGCAGGGACCGCAATTTTGCCTCGCACTTGCGCCAGTCGTAATCGGTGGCCCAATAACGCGCCAGCGCCTGCGTTGTCGCGAGCTGTACTCCCTGGGTTGCATCGGGCACTGTTTCCCGTTCAGGCCACCTGGTCGCGTTGATGCGATTGCGTAGATTGGTAAGCTCTGCTTCCGGAACACTGGCCACAGGAAACGGGCGGATTGCCTGCTCGTTGCTTCGCTGTGTGGCACTGCCTTGCGTCACGGTGTTCTCCTTTTGAGCAGTTTTGCATTCTTGGTTTGTACTGGTCTGTGTGGGGCTGGCGCGGTTGTCAACTGCGACCAAAGGTCTTTTGGCGGCGCACATAATAACACCATCGGACCGCCTTGCTCAATCGGAGTCCCTGCGTAAACAACGCGCACCCCCGCGCAAACCGCGGGGGTGCGGGCTGACAAGGGTCAGGAACGGCGCGCGTCGGCTGAGAGGTCTTCGGGCCACGAAAACTGCGTAGCGCTACGAGTGCGGGGCGTTCGTGGACGCGGAGGCGTCTTGATCGGTGGACGGTTGCGCGTTGCGATCGCGCCTCGCCTGCCGATGTTTGTTCGGCTTGGGCTGGGCATTTCTCGCCGAGGCCACTCCGGGACAACCGTAACCGCTGCACGGCGGGCCGGAAGCGCGGAGGCCCGCGATCGATGCAGGCGAACACAAGGTGAATAGCGAAACAGCGAGGCCGATTCCGATCATTTTGTTTTTCATAAAATCCTCTCGATGGCGCCTCGGGGGAGTGAGGCGCACTCACTGCCTACTGCTGTGCAAGGAGACTAGTCGTTTGGGAAAGCGGAAGTCTGTACAGTTTTGGACACTTCGGGTTCTCGGCTGTTTGCCCCTGCGACATGTTCCAAATGAAACAGACGCACTCCTTACCACCTTCTAAGATGCGGACTGTCCCGCGAACCGCCCCCGCCGGTGAGTGAGAAGCAAGAAGTGAGTGGGGAGAAAAGCATGCAATTGGAGAACAGGAAAAAATGGAACCGAAACAGGCAACTCCAGTAGAGGATTTGTTCGAGAGAGCTCGCAGGGAGTTTTTCGGGACCGCAATTACATCGCCGCAGCGGAGCGCGTCTTCATTCGAGTTCTTCCTACCCCAAAACGAAACCCCGTCCCCAGAGGTCACTCGCTCGATCTTCCGACGAGCACGAAGCAAGTCAGCCGATCGTTCCCACTCGTCGCGGGCGCGACAATTTTTGGCTTTCGGCCGTCGTGTGGCGCACCTTCGACGTTCAAAAGATGTGCGTCCCAGCTGATGCCGCTTTCCGGTATGAGTAGCGCAAATTCACTTCTTTCGCGCGGTCTCCATCGCGGAAAACTTCCGATCTACATGCGGCTCTGAACGCAGGCCGCCAGAATGCAGCACGCAGCGCATCCCCGCTGCGACACCACACGTCGGACAGGGAACTGAGGATAATTGCTTGGGTGTAAGTTTCTTCGCCATTGCCAAACACTGCGACAACGCGAGGCGCGAAACTATCCCATTTTGAACACCCTTGGCAGATCGCACCGCGCTTCGCACTTCGATCGTCCCGACGTTTTCTTCGGTCGCAACCCTGCTTCGGGGTTGTAGTACCAGGACTTTCTGGGTCTAGTACGACTGTTCAAAATTGTACAGTTTTGCCTTGAAGCGCGCGCTACTCTCTGCCCATGCCTGCTTCCGCCACTCGACGTGTACCTGTTTCCGTCAGGAGCCTGAGCTTGCCTGCGGGAAAAGCGAAGTTGGCCGGTGCGTTCGATTTGAAATCGTTTCTCGAATCCGCCGGCCTGGGTAGAAAAGTCGACAAGTTCAAAAGAAAAGAAACCATCTTCACGCAGGGCGATCCCGCGAGGAACGTGATGTACATTCAGGAAGGCGGCGTAAAGCTGTCCGTGGTGAATGGCGCCGGTCGGGAAGCGGTGGTGGCGATTCTTGGACCGGGCGACTTTTTCGGGGAAGGGTGCCTTGCGGGTCAGTCGAATTGCATAGCGAGCGCCACCGCGATTGCCCCCACCACCGTGCTCGTGATTGAGAAAAAAGAGATGGTTCGCGTGCTCCACGGGGAACACGGGTTCTCCGACCGGTTCATCGCTTACATGCTGGCGCGAAACATCCGAGTGGAAGAGGATTTGGTGGACCAGCTTTTCAACTCGAGCGAGAAAAGGCTGGCGCGAACGCTGTTGCTGCTGGCGCGCTACGGAGCGCCGGGCGATCTTCAACAAGTGCTTCCCAAAGTGTCGCAAGAGATGCTGGCGGAGATGATTGGCACGACGCGTTCGCGCGTCAACTTTTTCATGAACAAATTCAGGAAGCTGGGCTTCATCAAATACAACGGCGAGATCCACGTCAATAATTCCCTCCTGAGCGTGGTGCTGCACGATTAGTGTTCTTCGCGAATCGCCGCGTCGAGCGGAAAGCAGTCGCGGGAGTAGTCAGAGATGAATGGCAAAAAGCCGAGCAAGTTCCTGTCTCGCGCGTTACTATTTTCGATCCTCGTGCTGACGTTGGGATTTCTGGGATTTGGAGTCCGCGCGTTCTCGACGCCGGATGTCACAAGGCTTGTATTTGCGGGCGTGGTGATTGCCTCGATCGGAATTCCTGTTTGGTATTTCATCCTTCACCGATCCGCGCGCGAAGTGGCGGCGCATTCGCCCGTCCAATCGATCGCCTCAGCGGAGCGGGCTTTGAGCCGCGCGTGGCGCAGGATTGGCGACAGTTTCCTGCCGCGGAAAGCTCCGTTGAAGCTGGGCGAGCGCATGGGCGCCGAAGCCGGCGTGGTGCGAGTCCCCAAACTCCCCGATTCCCGCCGCGCTGCCTGACGCGGCGGCGAAACGCCGATCCCCCCGAAAGAGAGATCCCTCGCTGCGCTCGGGATGACAAGCGCAACCCAGGAAAGAAGCAACCAGCCCGCCTGAAGGCAAGGGCAAGAATCGCCGGCGAGACCCGCCCAACACGATGGCGGGCAGGCAGCCGGCGCTACAAAAGCTTACGCGGTGTGCGAGTGGGCCTGGTAGTGCTGGCGTAGGAGGTCTTTGCCGTAGTCGTTGCCGTTTGGCGTGCGGACGACGCAGTGGATGTGCTGCTGCGTGGGCTTATTCGGATCGGCGGCGAAGCGCGCGAGGTTTGCGGGGCGCTGGTGGTCGAACTCGATGAGGATCACGGGGCTGTGGACGCGATAGTAGAAGACGCTGTCGGCCGCGCTGCCGCCGATCCAGGCGAAATATGTGTCGTCGAGATGGCGGGTGACCTCGTCCATTTTCACGCGCGCGTGCCCGTCGTCCATGTTGCTGACGTAAAGGTGCACGAGATCGACGAGGCGTTGGCGCTGCGCCCCCGGAAAGTCGGCGGCGCGCAAGCCGGCGTAGTCGAGAACGACATTGTCCTTGAAAGCTTCGGTTAAATTATTGTTGCCGGTCTTCGAGAAATTCAGAGTGGCCTTCTGGCGCTGCGCGTCGGGAAGCGCTTGCAGCAATCCCAAACCATCGTTCTGTTCCTGCTGAAGAATCACAAGCCCCTTGTACTTCCCTGAGTCCGCGCGCACAGGTTCCGAGCCCATGAAGTGCGGCGTCATCACCACCTGATCGCCCAGGACGAAATAGTTGATGATGTTGTGATGGCCGTCGAGGCGCCATCCCCAGGGGTCGGTGGCGGAGGGCTTGCCCATGATCGTGAAGTAATAGAGTTCGTCGCCAAGGAAGACATGGTCGTTGCTGAGTTCGGCGAGCGTTTCGTTCAGGCGCATGATGTTGCGCGTGAGGTCGAAGCCGCGCGTGCTGAGCGAAACGCGCATCAGGCCGAAGGCGGCGTCGCGCTGCGCGGGCGTCATTTCCTGCACGCTGATGCCCTGGCGCACGTAGAAGTGCTGGTTCATCCATTTGCGCCATTCGATGTCGTCCACCGGGTAGAGGCACCGCGCGAGCTGGACGGTGGAGAGGGAAGCGATGAACTTGGTGGCGGCGTTGCGGATGGGCTCGGTGGAGACGCCGGTGGGCGAGATTTCGAACAGGTCAGGGAGCACGGTGCCATTCGTGGTGATGCCCTTGAACGGCTCGGCGAGGCCTGCGCGCTCGTAGTCCTCCGACATTTTGCGGAAGCGCTCGGCGGTGTCGGCCGGAGTTTGGTTCTGCTCCTGCCCAAAAACTTTGGTAGCCCACGGCGCGAAAACGGCCGCGGAAATCAGCGACGAGAGAAACGCGCGGCGCGAGGCGTGCTCGGGCTTCGAGTGGGAATGGCTGTGGCTATGGCCCGCATCGTGTAGATGGTCGTGCGGATGATGATCATGATCGTGCCCCATGTTTGCCTCCCGCTTAGGAACGGCTTGCGTGAACGTGTCGCTTGAAAAAATGCGGACGCGAAAGCGCGTCGAAGATAAGCCAAGCGCGCAGCGGATGCAAGCAAGGTGGTGTCACCACTCACGCTGTACAATTCAGGTCATGCTCGAGATTCTGGAAGAGCTCGGGTGCGAATCGAAAATCGGCGAACCTGGCGCAGGAGTTTCAGGCCTGGGCCGTTCGTCAAGCCTGCAAAATTCTCCGCCGATTGATGCAGCTCACCTCAAAGTTCGAAACAAAAGGCTCATTCCGGGTTGGCGGTCATGGACGCGCGGCGCCCCGTAGTGACCGAAAAATAGTCAATCCATAGCTTGCGAATTGCCTCGGTTCGCTCGATCAGTTCGCTGCTTGGCTTTGCGCCGTGCTGAACCACGATCACCATTCCGGTATTGAATTGCCTTTGAGATTTGTCGACGCCGGGCGACCGCTCGCCCTCCGCTGCGATCACCTCCTGAATCGTTACCTTGGTCCTGTCCGCCTTGAAGATTGAGCGCCCGTTCGCGTCTTTGCCGGCGGGGACGAGGTTGCGAAGAATGAAAAAGTCGGGCACTTCGGCCGGAGAGATCAGGCCCATCAGGTAAAGGTCAAGGTACGACCATCCCGTGGCGGGAACGTAGTAGTCGTCGTCGAGTTGCGTGTAGGTGCCGTCGAAATTGTCGAGCCAGACGCCCCCGCCCATGATGGACGCTTCCGTCGGCCGCACATAGGGAAACGGCACGCGAGCCTGCAAGCCTCTCGCCCAGTGCGTGGGACCGAGCGGAATCGTTTCGTCGCCCACCTTTGCCGAGACGAACGCGGCCCATCGGTGACCCATTTCGTGCGCAATTTGCGATATTGCGTACATGTATGGAGGCATCTTGCCGTCCTGCGAAATCTCCGCGAGCTGCTGCTGATAAAACGTGATGTCGTGGCTGTCGCCCACCGGCGCGTCGGCGGGCGGGCGCTCCTGCATCTGGAGCGAGCCGACGTACACCGGTTGGATGAATTGCCATTGGAACCTGCCCGGCGTGCAATACGAGTCGAGGCCGTGCTGCGGGGCGCCGATTCCTGTCACCGCGCCGCCCACCGCTCCCAGCGGACCGTCGCTCGGCGTGCCCGCTTCCTGATTGTCGACGCGGAAGTCCGAGTAGTACGCGAGGAAATCGAACTTGTCACCGAGGCCCTTGATCACGGTGCAGGTCAGATCGGCAGCATTCGGCAGCGCGTAGTAGTGGAAGGCTTCATAGACCAGAGAAAAAGGGCCATCCTGCGGTTTGACGGAAGACAGGTGCACCTCAGGGTTGCGGATTCCGTTCAGCGTGACAGGCTGAGCGGCAATCTGCGCGACCGGAGCGTCGGAGCCGGAAGCCGACGAATCGGCGGAAACCACGATTTGCGTGACGCCGTGAAGGGCCGGAGGCAGAATTCCCTGGATCGAAATCGTGTTGCCGCTCGTCTTTGCGCCGCGCGAGACGCCCGGACCAAACGCAACGTATCGCGACGCGGCACCGTTCCCGGGGCGGCGTGGCGCGAAGCCCCGAACCTCCCAGGCAGCCTCGGCCTTGGCAGCTTCCGAAGATCCCGGAGAAGAATTGCGCGAATTGAAGTAGACGCGATAGGCGATGCCTGATACTCCCGCGTCGCCTTCGGGCAATACTGGACCAGCGGTTTCGAATGTGACTTTCAAGAACAGGCCGTCAACAACCGAAAGCTTGAGGTTTTGTATATCGAGGTGCGCCGCAACTCCTGAGTTCTTCTTGCCTGGCAGCGTGGCGACGGGCTTTTCCACTCCGCCGGAAACGAGGGGGTAGACGCCGATGATTGCATCCTTCGCCGCAAGCTCCTTATAAGACATCTCGATCGTACCGTCCTTCTGCAGCACGGCCTGGAACCGGTTCACCGTCTTGGTCCAAGTAAAATCCTGGATGTTACCGTACGGCTCGGTAATGTCCCAGGTGACGACGACGCGATCCGCGAGTTCTTTCACGTAGTGATCGCCAGACATGCGTGGCTTGAAAAACACGCATATCGCGGGAACGGTATTGGCGAGGTTCGCGGCGCCCTCGGTCAAGGGGTCGAAACGTGCGATGGAAACTCCTCCTTGATCAACGCGCGGTCCGAAGCCCGCTCCCGGGTCATTGCCGCTGGGCGCGTCGCCAAATCGAATCGATCCGGTGACGCCGACGGAAAACGAATTCCAGGTCTTGCCGGAAAAAGGGAACGCGAAATTCTGAAGCGTAACCTGCGGACTGCTTAGCTTCGTCCCAAAATCCGCGTCCCAGCGCAGCGGAAGATTTTCGATGCGATATCCCGTCTTTCCGGGCGTGAAGCGGAGCGTGCGCTGGCCGAGATCGAATAGGTGCTGCTGGCCAAGCGCGCCTTCGTCCAGCTCCATCAGGATCAGGTTTCCGACGACGGACACTTTGCCGATGGGCTTGCCCGTCTCCCCGAATCCCTGGGCACGGGCGGCAGTCATCGGCGCAAGAATGGCGCAGGCGAGGATCAGGAGCGTTTTGGAGAAACGACGACGGGATGGCGACATGGGACCTCCTTAGTAGGACGGGGCATTGTATGTATACATTATCCAAAATAGGAAGTCTTTTTGATTTCCCATCTCGTTGAGGGCGTGAAGAAGTGGCGCTAGAGTTTTAGGCCCGAGTCGACTGTGGATCTTCGGAGCCCAGTCGGCTAAGACTCACGGTAGCTCACTCCTGCGGTGAGGGACCTGTACGGGATCAACGGCAGTCGCGAGATACTCGAAGCAGCTAGAAGCGACGAGTTGGTAGTGAATCTTGCGCCGGCAACTGACGGCAGGCATGGCAATCGAGTCGCAGAACGCCACATCGATGCCACGTAATTCGATACGGCCGTTTTGGGGCAGCAGGAATTCTCGAAACGTGTGCCGCCGCCCGATAGCCGGAGCAAAGAGGCTTCGCGCTGTCCTAAGCAAACTTTCACTCACCGATACCGCTGCGATGATAGACGGTTTCTTCAGGCTACGGATTAGATCGACATGCTCGTCTGCACCGGAGTAAGTAATCGAGACGCAGGGTCGATTCTGCGGCACGAGCGGCGCCAACTCTTCGATGACGTGATCTGGGGCGAAAACTTGAGCGCCGACCGCCAAGCGTGGTTCCCTTGCAAACTGTTCCGCAGAGCAGCTCTCCACGGGCAAATCAAGTTTTTCCTGAACCTCTGGCGGATGATCTCGCGGAGGCCCGGCTCCTGTTCCACGATCAGAAAGTGGTCAGGTGGTTGAGCTAGGAGGCGTTCGCGTACGCATTCGGTGAGCGCTTGGAGTGAGTAGCCCATCTGTTTGGCGCGTTGAATACTCTCATTAATAAGTTCGTCAAGGCTGGAAGGTGACTGCTGGCTAGACCCAGAGTGGGCGCCTACGATGAGTCTGCTGCCGCGCTGTCGGGTCAGCCAATTGCGACGAACGAGATCTTGATAAGCCTCGCTGACTGTGTTGTGGTGAACTTTTACGCGCCGCGCGAGAGCACGCACGCTCGGCAGTTGCTCGCCTGCGCGGAGCTGCCCCGTTGTAATCAGGCAAACGATCTGCTCCGCCAGTTGCTGCCGCAGCGGAACGTCGCTTTTCTTACTGAGTGAGATCTGCATCCGAAACGGAACGATTCTACCCTTCTTGTCTCGCTTTGATGTTAGAAAGCTCTTTACAGACTTGTCCTTTTGACCTGTTGTGACACTTAAGGAAACTGTCACCTCCCTTGTTGTGCCGACCGAACTGTCCGCCTAACCTCGGCTTAGAAACTCGCTATCGCAACTTGAGCGAACTCAGGGGCAAACACATGATTCCAACGGTCATCATCGTCGCAGCAACACTTTTCTTCTTTATCCTTGAGCGGGTGCTTCCCGGGCGAGAGCTACCGGAAGCTCCCGGCTGGTACGCTCGCGCCGCATTCTTGAGCATGTTGCCAGCTCGGCATTATCTCGCTAGCAGGGCTCGCCTGGAATCGATGGATGCAGCATTGGTCTCTACTTCATATTCGGCATTTCATGCCTCCGTTTCTGCAAGGCTTGCTGGGATGGTTTGTTGGAACGTTTGTGTTTTACTGGTGGCATCGCGCGCGTCACGACGTCGATTGTCTCTGGCGAATTTGCCACCAGATTCATCACAGCCCCAGCCGAATCGAGCTTCTGACGGCATTTTACAAGCACCCAATTGAAATAGTGGCTGACTCAATGATTGCGAGCGCGCTGATGTTCCTGGTGTTGGGAGCATCTCCCGCCGGGGGAGCGATGGTTTAACGTGTTCGCTGTGCTCGGCGAGTATTTCTACCACAGCAATCTCCGCACGCCGCATTGGTTCGGCTACTTGATCCAGAGGCCGGAGCACCATTCGATCCATCATCAACTTGATCTTCACGCGATTCAACTATGGAGATATCACGTGGTGGGACCGCTTGTTCGGCACTTTTAGAGAAACCGACGAGTTTGCCGAACGGTGCGGCTTTCCAAACGGCCAGGAGAGGTATCTTGGCCGCATGCTTTTCTTCCAGGACAGCTATGAGTCGGGGTCCGATTTGGGAGCATTTGCGAACCGAAGGCCTTGAAAAAGCCGAACGGGCAGCGCGGCCTTAACATCGACCCACAGGCGGCATTTCTGGTTTTCCCCGCAAGACGCGAATCGGAAAAATCGCGGCGCGTCGCGCACCTGCGCTATCATCTCTCGTTTCGGGTTCGCGCCGTATTCGTTTCGAGCGCGCGCATGACCATCACAAGGACGGGCGATGAAGAAGCTGCGGAGTCAGGAATGGTACGGGCGGCAGGACCGCGACGGGTTCGTCTACCGAAGCTGGATGAAGAGCGAGGGCTACCCGCACGATCTTTTCGACGGGCGGCCGATCATCGGCATTTGCAATACGTGGTCGGAGTTGACGCCCTGCAATTCGCATTTTCGCGATATCGCCGAATGGGTGAAGCGCGGCGTGTACGAGGCGGGAGGCTTTCCGCTGGAGTTTCCGGTGATGTCGCTGGGCGAAACGCAGTTGCGGCCGACGGCGATGCTGTTTCGGAATCTCGCCAGCATGGACGTGGAAGAATCGATTCGCGGGAATCCGATGGACGGCGTGGTGCTGCTGATGGGCTGCGACAAAACGACGCCGTCGCTGCTGATGGGGGCGGCATCGTGCGATCTGCCGACGATTGGGCTCTCGGGCGGGCCGATGCTTTCGGGGAAATTTCAGGGCCACGATCTGGGCTCGGGAACCGGCGTGTGGCAGATGGACGCGAAGGTGCGAGCCGGCGAAATGCGGCGCGAGGAAATGTTCGAGGCGGAAAGCTGCATGCATCGCTCGAAAGGGCACTGCATGACGATGGGAACCGCGTCGACGATGGCGAGCATGGTGGAATCGCTGGGAATGGCGTTGCCGGGAAACGCGGCGATTCCGGCGGTGGATGCGCGGCGCTACACGCTGGCGCAGATGACTGGCCGGCGCATCGTCGAGATGGTGCGCGAGGATGTGAAGATGTCGCAGATTCTCACGCGCGAGGCGTTTGAGAATTCGATTCGCGCGAATGCCGCGATCGGCGGATCGACGAATGCGGTGATTCACTCGATCGCTCTTGCGGGACGAATCGGCGTGAAGGTCGATTTGAACGACTGGGAGCGGCTTGGGTCCGAGTTGCCGTGCCTCGTGAACATTCAGCCGTCGGGGAAATATTTGATGGAGGATTTCTTCTATGCGGGCGGCGTGCCGGTGGTTCTGCGCGAACTGGGCGAGGCGGGCGTGCTGAACCGCGATGCGTTGACGGTGAACGGGCGCTCGATGTGGGAAAACGTGCGCGAGGCGCCCTGCTGGAATCGCGACGTGATTCGCACGTTCGCGCAGCCGTTCAAGGCGAATGCGGGAATCGCGGTGCTGCGCGGCAACCTGGCGCCCGATGGCGCCGTGATCAAGCTTTCCGCTGCAAGCCCGCACCTTTTGCAGCATCGCGGCAGGGCGGTAGTGTTCGAGACGATCGAAGATTTTCACGCGCGCATCGACGACGAAGCGCTCGATATCGACGAGAACTGCGTGATGGTGCTGAAGAATTGCGGGCCGAAAGGTTATCCCGGGATGGCGGAAGTGGGGAACATGCCGCTGCCGCCGAAAGTGTTGCGCAAGGGCGTGCTCGATATGGTCCGCATTTCCGACGCGCGCATGAGCGGGACGGCGTATGGCACGGTGATCCTGCACGCCTGCCCGGAAGCGGCGGCGGGCGGACCGCTCGCTCTGGTGCAAACGGGAGACACGATCACACTGGACGTGCCGAAACGCCTGGTGCAGCTCGACGTCGACGAGAAGACGCTCGCGGCGCGGCGGGCGCAATGGACTCCGCCTCCGCTGCCCGAACGCGGCTGGGCGCGCCTCTATGTGAAGCATGTGCAGCAGGCCAATCAGGGCGCCGACCTGGATTTTCTGGTAGGGCACAGCGGCGCGAAGGTGTATCGTGACTCGCACTAAGCGGCCGGCGATCAACACACCGGACGCTGCGCGCTTCTCGGCGGTTATCTCGAGGGCTCGCAACTCCCACTTAGCGAAGGCGCGCGGATAGGAGATGACATGGTTCATCGGGGAATTGCCACAATTACAACGCTTCTGGCGCTGTGCTTCCTGCTCCTGAGCCATTTTGATTCGCAGTTCTTCCTGATCCACTTTTACGAATCCCTGATTTACATTGCGATCGTGCTGATGCTTTTCTATTTTGAGGATCGCTGGGCCTACATGATGGGGATGGTGGCGCCCGCGATGTGGCTGGTGCTGACCACCGCCTGGAACGGCGCACCGTCAATCGGGCGGCAGGCATTGAACGCGTTTCAGCCAGGCAGCCCCTTCTTCGCGACGGACTTCTTAACGACGGCAGCCTACGTGCTTTCGGTGGTGCTGATCGTTTCCTGCGCGAACCGGTGGCGGCGCGAGTTCGGCGGACTGAACAAAGGATGGAGCACTTTCCTCGTTTCGTTTGTCATCGCTGCCGTTTACTATGCGGTTGTAGTGTTCTGGATTCTGCGTTTCCCGCCGCGAGGATCCTCCTGAGAAGGAATAGCCAGCGATGAGAATCCTCGCCTTGGACGGGTCGCGGTCTTCCGAACGGGCTTCGGAGCAGCCCACCCGGCCCTATCCGAGTCAGTACGTTGCGGCCTGGAAGATGAAGGATGGCACGACGGTGCAAGTTCGCCCGATTCGCCCGGAAGACGAGCCGCTCATGGTGAAGTTTCATGCAACGCTCTCCGAGCGAACCGTATACCTGCGTTATTTTCACATGGAGAATTTGGGCGCGCGCGTGGCCCACGAAAGATTGCTGCAGAAATGCTTCATCGACTACGACCGCGAAATGGCTTTGGTGGCTGATCTTCAAGACTCTGAGACTCGGGAGCACGCGATCCTTGCGGTTGGAAGACTCACCAAAACACCCGACGAACCCGAAGCCGAACTGGCCGTGCTTGTGGCCGACCGCTGGCAAAATCAGGGATTGGGCACCGAACTGGTTCGACGACTGATCGAGATCGCGCGCGACGAAAAGCTTGCGCGCGTCCTCGCAAATATCCTGCCCGAAAATCAATCGATGCGGTCGCTCGCGGACCGGCTCGGGTTTACAGTTCGCCCGACGGACGATCCCAGCGTTTTAACGGCGGTCCTGACACTTTAGAGCGCTGCCCTGGATTTCAACGCGATAGGAGACGGTACGCGTTGCGGGCAATCTGAATCTCTTCCTCGCTGGGGAGGACGCGTACCTTCACACGACTCGCGTCGCTGCTGATCGTCGGAGAGTTGCTCTGGTTGTTTTGCGAATCCAGGGCGATGCCGAACGAATCGAGGCCGCCGCAGATTTGCTCTCGAACGATTGGGTCGTGTTCGCCGATACCTGCCGTAAAGACCAAAAGATCCAAGCCGCCAAGAATCGCGATGAAAGCGCCGATCGCTTTCTTCGCCGTTCGGCAAAAGATTTCCACTGCGCATCGTGCGCGAGGATCGTCGCGCATCTGATGCAGTCGGCGCATGTCGCCCGAGACACCGGAAATTCCCAGCAGCCCGGACTCCTTGTCGACCAACTTCTCCAGGTGTTCGGCATCACTTCCCGCGGTTCGCAAGATATACAAAAGCACGCCGGGATCGAGATCGCCGGAACGCGTGCTCATAACGATGCCGCCCGTCGGCGTGAGCCCCATCGTCGTGTCGATCGAGATGCCTTGGGCAATCGCGGTGATACTTGCGCCGTTTCCCAGGTGCGCGATGATCATGCGCGGCGGAACGTCTGCGCCGAGCCTGTGCAGTACGGATTCGCAGGAGAGTCCATGAAATCCGTAGCGGCGGACCCCGGCGTCCCAGAACTTTCTGGGCAATGCGAAGAGCGATGCCGATTCCGGCAGCGTGCGGTGAAAGGCCGTGTCAAAGCATGCAAACTGCGGCACGCCGGGAAGTGCTGTTGCGCTTGCCGGATCATGGTCAAGGCAATGGGTACATGCAGAGGCGCAAACGAAGCGGCAGCTTCCAGTTCCGCGAGAACTTCCGCCGTAATTAGCTGGTGCTCGCAGAGTTTAGGGCCCCCGTGAACGATGCGATGGCCGATGGCCGCCGGCGTGGGGAAGGGAAGGCGGCCCAATGCTTGCGCGACGGCGCGAACGGCCTCCTGTTGCTCAGCGAAGGCGTGGGGCTCGTCCTTGAGGACTTCACCTTTCGCGCTTCGAATCCAGAAGCGGCCTTGATTCGAGCCGATCCCTTCAGCCGCGCCAGAGGATAGGGGACTCACCTCATCGTGCTGCGCGGTGAACAATCCAAACTTCAGGGAAGAAGAGCCGCTGTTGAGCGCGAGGATGATTGTCTCGGGCATACGCGCGTCAGCTCAGGGACCATTTCCAATTTCGCACCTCGGGCATATCTTCGCCATATTCGGAGACATATGACTTGTGGCGCTGCATCATCTCCGTGAATCGCTGCGTGGCAGCATCGGCAAGAGCTTCAAGGCGGGGCACGCGGTGTATGACGTCGAGCGCCAACTGAAAGCGGTCAAGTCTGTTGAGCACCGTCATGTCGAAGGGTGTGGTGGTGGTGCCTTCCTCGACGTATCCGCGCACGTGGATATTGAAGTGATTGCGGCGCCGGTAGGTGAGCCGGTGAATCAGGGTGGGATAACCGTGAAATGCAAAGACGACGGGCTTGTCCGCTGTGAAAAGCGCGTCGAAATCTTCATCGGAGAATCCGTGCGGGTGCTCGGAAATAGGCTGCAGCGCCATCAGGTCCACAACGTTCACAACGCGAATGCGCAAGTCCGGGACGTGTTCGCGCAACAAGGAGACTGCAGCGAGAGTTTCGAGCGTGGGAACATCGCCGGCGCAAGCCATTACCACGTCCGGCGTCCCGCCGTCGTTGCTCGCCCACTCCCAGATACCCGCTCCCGCGGTGCAGTGACGAACTGCCGAGTCGATGTCGAGCCAAGTCGGCGCAGGCTGCTTGGCCGCGATAATCAGGTTGACGTAGTTGCGGCTGCGCAAACAGTGGTCCGCCACCGAGAGCAGGGTGTTCGCGTCCGGCGGCAAGTAGATGCGGACGACGTCGGCTTTCTTGTTCGCGACGTGGCCAATGAAGCCAGGATCTTGATGAGAGAAGCCGTTGTGATCCTGCCGCCACACGTGGGACGTGAGCAGGTAATTGAGGGATGCGATGGGCTTGCGCCAGGGGATACTGCGTGTGGTGTCCAGCCATTTGGCGTGCTGGTTGAACATGGAATCGACGATATGGATGAAAGCTT
This sequence comes from uncultured Acidobacteriota bacterium, assembly GCA_963744235.1. GTDB lineage: Bacteria > Acidobacteriota > Terriglobia > Acidiferrales > UBA7541 > Palsa-295. The sequence continues at coordinate 710,218 of CAVUSU010000004.1, forward strand.
CATAGCAGGAGAACCAGCCGTGGCGTCCGGTGAGAAGGTAGCCTTCGAGCCAGCCCTCGCACATGTGCTCGCTGAGGACTTCCATCACGCGACCGTCCCGGGCGAGGTTTTCGTCCGTGGGCAAAGTCGCCGCTTCCCACGTCTTTCCGGTCACGGCATATATTGCGTCGAGTCGGTTGGAGGCAGTCTCGTCGGGGCCGAAGACTCGGAAGTTGCGGCTGCCAAGGTTCAGCTTCATCACATCTCGCAAATACTGGCCCAAGACGCGCGTGGCCTCGCTTTCAGGGCTGCCAGGCGTTTTCACATCCACTGCGTAACTGCGGAAGGGCGGAAGGTGCAATGGTTCGAGCAGCAGACCGCCATTCGCATGAGAATTCATCCCCATGCGCCGCTGTCCTTTGGGAGGCAGCCCGGCGAGAACCGCGTCGAGTTTGCCGCTCGAGTCAAATAGTTCCTCCGCCCGGTAGCTCTTCATCCACTCTTCGAGAATCTTGAGATGCTCCGGATTCTCGCGTACCTGCGCGACGGGCACTTGATGGGCTCGCCATGTTCCCTCCACGGGTTTTCCGTCGACTGTCTTCGGTCCCGTCCAACCCTTGGGCGTGCGGAGAATCAACATGGGCCACCGAGGCCGTTCCGTGTGGCCGCCTTCGCGGGCGCGCTTCTGGATGGAATGGATTTCCGTGACAATCGTATCGAGCATGGCCGCCATTTTCTGGTGCATCTCAAAAGGCTCATCGCCTTCGAGAAAGTGCGGCTTGTAACCGTATCCGCGAAACAGAGATTCGAGCTCGTCGTGCGAAATGCGGGCCAGCACAGTGGGATTGGCGATTTTGTAGCCGTTGAGATGCAGGATGGGCAGCACCGCCCCGTCGTTAACAGGGTTCAAGAACTTGTTCGAATGCCAGCTTGTGGCGCAGGGTCCCGTCTCTGCTTCACCATCTCCGACGATGCAAGCCACGATCAGGCCGGGATTATCGAAAGCCGCGCCGTACGCATGAAGAAGCGAGTAGCCCAACTCGCCGCCTTCATGGATCGAGCCTGGAGTTTCCGGCGCGACGTGGCTGGGGACTCCATAGGGCCACGAAAATTGCCGGAAGAGGCGCTTCATGCCGTCGGAGTTCTGCTCGATATAGGGATAGATTTCGGAATAGGATCCCTCGAGATATGTGTGAGCTATGATGCCGGGTCCGCCATGTCCCGGGCCGATGACATAGATCATGTCGAGGGCGCGTTCATTAATCAGCCGGTTCAGATGGGTGTAGATGAAATTCAAGCCAGAGGTCGTTCCCCAGTGCCCGAGGAGGCGAGGTTTGATGTCATCGCGGCTGAGGGGCCTTTCGAGCAACGGATTGTCCTTGAGGTATATTTGGCCCACTGAGAGGTAGTTCGCGGCACGCCAGTAAGCGTGCATTCGTTTGATTTGCTCGTCGTTCAAAGGCCCGGTCATCTGCATCCCCCCTCATCTCTGAATCCCAACGCGCTACCGTGAAGCTTACAAGAATACGCCATAGGCCGCGCTCCGACTATGAATGCGAGATCACGGCGTTGCATGAAGGTGACTTCGGTGATGGCACGCGTGGCCCAAGAAGTGAAACGGCGCAAGGCCTGCTCCACTAAGCTCGGCCGATCCGTTCAGAGTGAGAGCCAATCAACGCATTCTTCACCGAGTTTCTTTCGTGTAAGATGTTGTGAGCCGATTTTAGGGGCGTAGCTCAGTGGTAGAGCAGCGGCCTTTTAAGCCGAAGGTCGTGGGTTCGATCCCCACCGCCCCTACCAAACTTTCCTCTTTTCGATGTGTTAAGTCATCTGAGGCGGCACGCCTTCGCCGTGGTAGGGTTGTGTTTATCGCGAAAACGCAAATTCACGACGGGCGAAGTACGAGGATGAAACACTCTAGACCCGGCTGACGACGCAATAGGCGAATCCTTAGAGTGGGGCACTTGATGTTTCCAAATGCGCGGAAATGGAAGCGGGCAAGTTTGGCCGGGCTGTCGCTTGCGGGCTTCTTTTTTGCGACGTGGGCTTATCGCGCAGCATCGGCCCAAAATGCGCACGCTGGCGCGGTGACCGGGGTCATTGACGGCGTGGCGTTCGAGGGTGACCAATACTACGTACACGGCTGGGCTTGCCAGGAAGGCAATCGAGGCTCGATCAGCGTCAACATCTACGCGAATCATCCCTCGGGCGGCACGCCGCCGGGAACGTACGTGATGGCAGGCACAGCCGATCTCGACAACGAGCCTGCCGTCGACCACGAGTGCCATGACGCCAATGGCGGCAAGCACAGATTTCACATCGCGCTGCCCAACCAACTGCTGAGAACGTTCCAGGGCAAGAAACTTTACATCCACGGCATCGCGCTCACGGGCAACGTCGAAAACGCCCTGCTGGCAGGGTCGGGAAAGTTCGCATTTCCGAGTCCGAAATGGCCGGCCGATCCGCCCACGCCCGATTTTCTCGATGGCCCGCGAGTGGCGGCGTTCGACACCCAGAAGGAGTCCTGCGAGCAGATTGATATTCCGGATGCCGCAGCGCGAGCCTTTCGCGACTACAAGGGAACCGTCCATCTGATTGCTTCGCACTACGTCACGCGCGCGGGGCTTGGACCCAGCCTGGAGGCCGCGAAACACAATTGCCAGGTGGTGTACAAATCGCCGCATGACGGGAACATTGCGGATTTCAACGACGCCACGTGGCTGAATTCGTTCTACAACATCGACGGCAAACGGATCGTCGCGCTCGGGCACATGGAGTATCACGGCTGGGAGCATGCCGGCATGTGCGCGTCAAAGACCGACACAGCCGCGTGCTGGTACAACGTCGATACATATAATCTGTCCGAGGATGGCGGCTATCATTTCGCGCGGCCCAAACCGCCGTCGAATTACTTCCTCAGCCTTCCTTACAAATATCAGCCGAATCAGGGGCCGGAAGGCTACAGCGTGGACGCGAACATCGTGAAGGTGGGCGAGTGGTTCTACGATGAGGTATACTCGTGGGCCTGGCCGCCCAATTGCGGCGGTGGAAAGGGGCAGAAGCCGTGCCTCCTTCCAGATGGCGCGTGTGCGATCCGCACGGCGAATGTTCTGGACCCCGCGTCATGGCGCGGCTGGGACGGCAAAGATTTTACGGTGGAGTTCGTGGATCCGTACCGCGCGGCGGTGGCAAATCCGCCGGCGCATGTTTGCGTCCCCGTGCCCTACCTGGACTATTCCACGGGAATCAACTATCACGCTGCGTCTCATCTGTTCGTGGCCACGCTGTGGAATCAGGGGTCAGCCGGGTGGGGACCGCAAGGCGTCTATTTTACGACCTCGCCGGACTTCATTCACTGGGGCAAGCCGGAGCTGGCGATAACGCAGAATCAAATGCTCAGGCGCGAGCCGGAAGGGAATTGGTCGTACGCATATTTTTCGCTGATTGATCCGAAGTCAGCAGGATTCCAGCTACATGATGATCACGGACGCTCCTTATCTGTACTACGTGCGGATGGATGGTAACCACCCTCCGTATCAACGAGTGCTGTTTCGCCAAAGGATCAAGTTGCGCTGGTTAGCCGCGTTGAGCGGGAAGTGAGGCGCGCCCTCGATCCGTGCCGCCCCCCAATTCTTAATCCTCTAGTCCGCGCCATACGTCACAGCGGTCCTGCTTTGATGCGTTCTTACGTGCGTTCCTGACAGCTCCACGTCGTTGCCATCCTGGAAGTTTCCCTGAACGCCTAGCCGGGCCGTGGTGTCTAGATAGGTGAAGGCGGAAAATGCTCGCCTTCCGAGGAGACCACCACAATGAAACCAACGCGCTTCGCTGTCGTTCTGTTCTTTATGCTGCTCGGGTGCGCGCACCTGGTGTATGCGCAAACGTCAAACGCTAATTCCGGGGCCACAGTTTCGGCACCCGATCTATCGAAGTTGAACGTCAGCACGATGCTGCAGCAAATGAAGCCGGCAACGGCGGAGGGCAACGCTGACGCACCGTCGCCGCTTCAGATCGTCGTCCAATTCCTGCAGCTTCAGCCTGCGCAGCAGCCGATCTTCGGGCAACTGTTGCAGGCCCGGCAGACCGCGGTCACTCCTCTGTTCCAAGGGATCGCCCAAAGGGAGCAGCAGCTCGAGGTGTTGGTCGGTTCCGGCGGCAATCCTGCCGAGATCGGCGTATTGACAATACAAATTCATGCGCTGCAGCAGCAGATCATGCAGGTCCAGCAAAGCTTCCTTGCGAACCTGGCAAACCTCCTGGACCAGGACCAACAGCAACGCCTCGCCGCCGTTCACTTGGCGGCGCAACTGCAGCCCGTCGTTCCTGCGTTCGAGGCGCTCCAATTGTTCTGACCAGCCGTCCCGCGAGCCGGGGCGTGCGCCGCGAACGCGCGCCCGGTATCGCGGACTGGGACTTGCGCTTTGCCTCCGCGCCGAATTTGGACGCCGGGGATGTAGTATTCACTTTGGTAGGAAACGAACGGCGGTGCTTGAACTCACAGCAATTCGAGTGCTTCAGGGGACGCGGGCGTGCATGGATAATTTGATCGCGCGAGCGGAGGCCGAAGAACGCGGAGCCGGATTCGGCGTGCGTGTAGCTGAGAATCAACGCCGCGTTTTTCACATCGCTTATGGCATTCTCGGGAACCGCGCGGACGCCGAGGACGTTGCGCAGGAAACATTCCTGCACGCGTACCGGAAGTTTTCCTCGCTGCGCGAGTGCGAAAAGTTTCGAGCCTGGGTGAATCGCATCGCCTTTCGTCTTGCTCTGAATCGCCAACGTGGGTTGCGGCGGCGGCTCACTCGCGAGACAGCATGGCACGCGCACGGACCGGGTGAGCCAGTGGACGGTTTGAGGAACGCGGAGGAGGGCGTGCTGGTCGAGCGGCTCCGCAACGAGATCGACGCACTGCCGGAGAAACTCCGCAGCGTCCTGCAGCTCTCGATTGTAGAAGACATGGACGCGACCGACGTCGGCCTGGTGCTCGGCATTCCATCTGGGACGGTGAGATCGAGGCTTCACACGGCGCGAAAGCTTTTACTGGAAGCGATGAAATGAAGAACGACTGCGCGAAATGGAAGAACGAGTTGCTTGAAGCGGCGCTGACGCGAATCGCCGCGGGCGGCCTTGAAGAACATATGTCGAAGTGCGCCGACTGTACGGCGGAGTTGGCCGCGCTGCGTGCGAAGCGGGAACAGATGGACGCGCTTCTGCCCCTCGTGGCGCAAGGGGCGGAGCTGCCGCCGGAATTTCGTGCGCGGGTCTTGGCCGCAGCGGAGGCCGCGACCGAAGCGAAGCATGGACGGCCCTGGCTGGTATGGGGATTGAGCGGGGCAATGGCAGCAATCGTGGCGGCTTTAGTGGTTGGTTTTACGTTGCAGCGGAGACGAATCGTGCCGCAGGGCGAGTTGGCAGCCGCCGAAAGGCTGGCGGAATGGCGGGCGCCTAGCGACGTATTGCTGGAAACTCCGGGGCGAGAGATTTTGTGGAAAACGCCGAGACTCGGCGAATCGTATCTGCACATTCCCGTCACAACGGATAGGGAGGAATGAAATGAAGGCTAAAATTCTACTGGCTTGCGCACTGCTGTTTTTATGTGCCGGTCTGGTTCGCGCACAACAGCCCGACCAGGATCCGATCGGGCAGAACTTTTTTGCGCCCGATCTCGTGATCCAGCACCAGGAGGAGATCGGGTTGAGCGACGAGCAAAAGACTTATCTCAAGACGGAGATCCGTCAGGCGCAGGTGAAGTTTACGGAATGGCAATGGAAGCTCCAGGACGAGGTGGAGAAAATGGCCTCGCTGGTCAAGCAGCCGCACGTGGAGGAAGCAAGACGTTCTGGCGCAACTGGAAAAGGTGTTGTCGATGGAGCGCGAAATCAAGCGGGCACAGGTGACTCTACTGGTGCGAATAAAGAACAAGCTGACGCCGGAGCAACAAGCCAAACTTGTGGAGATCCGAAGCAAGTCCGTGAACAAGTGAGAGCGCAACCTGATTGATTGAGGGTTTGCTGCGCAGATCCAGTCGCAAGAAATTAAATTAGTGGTGAACGCCAACGGTCGGTTCCGGAACTCCGGTCTTGAGCAGCACGGCGAATTGCTGTGGAAGGACCGGGCGGCTGAAATAGTAGCCTTGCGCCTCATCACACTTGTGAGTCTGAAGAAACTCCAGCTCTTGGCGCGTTTCCACGCCTTCGGCAACCACTCTGAGCTTCAGGCTTCGGCCCATGCTGATCATAGCGTGTACAATGGTCGTATCGTCGGGAACCGTGCTGATCTGACGGACGAACGACTGGTCGATTTTGAGGGCGTCGATCGGAAACTTTCGCAGATAACTCAGGCTGGAGTAGCCGGTGCCGAAATCATCGACGGCAACCTGCACTCCGCTGTCTCTGAGCGTTTTGAGCACGGATGCTGCGGACTCGGCGCGCTTCATCAGGACGCTTTCCGTCAGTTCAAGTTCGAGAGATTTCGGATCCAAGCCCGTATCCTTGAGCGTTGCGAACACCCCCTCGAGAAAGTTGTCATCGCGGAACTCCATCAACGAGATGTTCACTGCCATCGTGGCCAGGGGCAGGCCGGCGTTTACGCCAGGCCCGGGCTTGCTTGCATGCTTCATTGAGCACCCAGCGGCCGATCGGCAGAATCAGGCCGCAGTCTTCGGCAACAGGAATAAACTGCGCCGGAGGCACCGTCCCTCGCGTGGGATGCGTCCAGCGGATCAACGCTTCCGCGCCACTAATCTCTCCCGTGCTCAGATTGATCTTCGGCTGGTAGTGCAGCGAGAACTCCTGCCGTTCCAGGGCGCGCCGGAGATTTTCCTCAATCGATTGACGCTCGACGGCGCGGACGTTCATGGCCGGTTTGAAAAACTGATAGCTTTGACGCCCGTTTTCCTTGGCCTGGTACATCGCCGTGTCCGCGTTCTTGATGAGCGTCTCCGCGTCCAGGCCATCGTCGGGAAACACGCTCAAGCCAATACTGGCAGTGACGTGAAGATCGTGCTTGTCGATGGGGTGGGCCTCGGCCACGGCCTCCAGAATTCTTACCGCCGTGATGGCAGCATCTTCCGAATGTTCCACTTCGGAGAGCAGGACGACGAATTCGTCTCCTCCCTGCCGGCTTACCGTATCCGAGTTACGCACACAGGTCACGAGACGCTTTGAGATGGACTGAAGTAGCTTGTCGCCGATGGGATGTCCCAGGGAATCGTTGATGTGTTTGAAGCCATCCAAATCGAGGAAAAGCACGGCCACCTTTTTCGTGTGACGCGGAGCCAAGACGATGGCCTGGTTCACCCGGTCGTTGAGCAGCATGCGATTGGGTAAGCCCGTGAGAAAGTCGTGCTGGGCCGAATGTGTCAGCTGCTCCGCCATGGCCCGGGCGGTGCTCACGTCGCGGAAAACGATGACTGCTCCGGTGGCTTTTCCTTCGCGGTCGTGGATGGGGGCAACCGAATCCTCGATCGGTGTTTCCACACCATCGCGCCTGACGAGGATGCAGTTCGATGGCAGGTGCACGGTTTGGTTCAGTTCCACCGCCTCCTGCATCGGGTTCGGGGTGGTTTCGCGGCTCTTGGCATCTAGAATTTGGAAAACTTCGGGCATGGGCCGGCCCGTTGCTTCTTCCGACGGCCAGCCGGTCATCTTTTCCGCGCAGAGATTGAGGAAGGTGATATTGCCCGAAATGTCTGTACAAACCACGGCGTCGCCGATGCAGTTGAGTGTCACCTGAGCGCGTTCCTTTATCACAAACAATGCGTCGTCCATGATCTTGCGCTCGATCGCGTAGCGCAGAGCACGCAGGAGCCCTCGCGTCTCGATTTGGCCTTTGATCAGGTAGTCCTGCGCGCCATCTTGTAGCGCTCGTGCAGCCAGGGCCTCGTCGTCCAAGCCGGTGAGCACTACCAGGGGAACGTGGGGTGCAACTGCGCGGGCTCGACGCACGGCTTCGAGCCCTTGCGCATCGGGCAGCCCGAGGTCTAGCAATACAATGTCAAACAGATGTTCGACCAGATGCTTCTCAGCGTCCTTCATGTTTTCGATGTGCGTTACTTCCGTTTTGAACGCGCCTGCCTCGTTGAGCATTTCTCGGAGCAAGCGGGCGTCTCCGGGGTTATCTTCCACCAGGAGAAGCTTTTTCAGCGTCTTCCTGATCATGCAGTCTGCCTCGGCTGGGGCAATTTAACCTTCGTCAGCCAGAAATCGTTGATGCTCTTCACGAGAGCCTCGAACGCGTCCAACTGCACGGGCTTGCTCAGATAGCAGTTCGCCTGGAGTTGATAGCTTTTCACGATGTCCACTTCCGCGTCGGAAGTCGTCAGTATCACGGTAGGGATCGTTTTCAGGTTGGCATCCGCCTTGATGTGGGCCAGAACCTCGCGGCCATCCATCTTGGGCAGGTTGAGATCCAACAAGATGAGCTCCGGGCGGGGGACGTTAGCGTGGACCCCCTGGCGCAGCAGAAATGACATCGCCTCGGCGCCGTCCGTAACAACATGCAAGTGGATGGACGGGTTGGCATCCCGGAAGGCTTCCCGCGTCAGCCGCACATCTCCCGGGCTATCTTCGACTAATAAGACTTCCATGGGCGCTCCTTGTTCTCCGATACCTTTCATTAGACTTGTCTCCTTCCGCCAGACAAAGCGAAACGCAAAACTTCCTGGTTCTGACTTGGTCGACATGCCGCCAAGCCGTTCGACCATCGTGATGCAGATGGATATTCTGGCGCTGGCGCCAGTCGGTTTCTAGCTCACGCGAGTTGCCTCTGCTGCGGCAACTTGACTTCGGTCAGCCAGAAATCGTTGATGCTCTTCACAATGCTCTGGAACGCGTCCAGCTGCACGGGCTTGGTGAGGTAGCAATTCGCCTGCAGTTGATAGCTTTTCGCGACGTCCGTCGGCGCCTCGGAAGTGGTGAGTATCACCGTCGGGATTGTTCTCAGGGCGGAATCCGCCTTGACGTGTCCCAGAACCTCGCGGCCATCCATCTTCGGCAGGTTAAGATCCAAGAGAATAGTGTCCGGCCGGGGGGCGTTAGCGTGGGCTCCTTCGCGCCTCAGAAAGGCCATGGCCTCCACGCCATCAGTAGCCACGTGGAGTTGGACGGACGGATTGGCCGCGCGAAATGCTTCCTGGATCAGCCGTACATCGCCTGGGCAGTCTTCAACCAAAAGAACGTTTGTGCTCATAGTTTCTCCTTTGTTGGATTTCACAATTTTCCGCTACTCTCCGCCAGGGCAAAGCGGAACGTGGAACCGTTTCCGGGCGCTGACTCGACCGAGATGGCGCCGCCGTGCCGCTCGACGATTTTCTTGCAGATAGCCAAACCTATTCCCGTGCCCGCGAACTCCTCCCGCTTGTGCAAGCGCTGGAACATGCCGAAGATTTTGTCGAAGTATTGCGGGTCAATTCCGAGTCCGTTGTCTTTCACCGAGAACGTCCACTTCTTGCCTCCATTCTTGGCGGCGGAGATGTGTACCCGGGGGATTCCGGGACTTTGGTATTTGATGGCATTGCCTACCAGGTTCTGAAACAGCTGAGTCAGCTGCGTCTCGTCCGCCAGAACCGAAGGCAAGGGATCGTGGGTTACAATTGCCCCGCTTTCCACGATGGCGCTACGCAGATTGATCAGCGCCTGTTGCAATGCTTCTTCACTCGAGACAGGGACCAGCTCCATGCCTTTTGTGCCTACGCGTGAATAAGCCAGCAAGTCCTGGATCAACCGCTGCATCCGGCTGGCCCCGTCCACGGCGAAGGCAATGAACTCGTCGGCATCGGAGTCAAGCTTCCCCTTGTAACGCCGGGCGAGAAGCTGTGTGTAACTGGCGACCATGCGGAGCGGCTCCTGCAAGTCGTGAGAAGCGATGTAGGCAAATTGAGCCAATTCCTCATTCGAGCGTTTTAATTCTTCGACCTTGTCTACGAGATGAGCTTCGTCCCTCTTGCGCGTTGTAATGTCACGGACGGCCGCCGTTACCAGAATTCCCTCAGCGCTTTCCAGCGGGCTGAGCATGATCTCGATCGGAAACTCGCTGCGATTCTTTCGCCGCCCCGTGAGTTCAATTCCTGTGCCGATCTGCTGCGCCAAGGCGTCTTCAACGGAGCGCAGGGCATCCGCGATCAGCCGTTCCGCGAAACCCTCGGGAATGATGTTCGTCACTTTCTGCCCGACAAGTTCGTCGCGACTGTATCCGAACTGCTTCTCCGCCTGAACGTTGAGCAGGACGATTTCACCGCTCTGGTTCACTACCACCATGGCATCCGGAGCCGCCTCCAGCAGGCCGCGATAGCGACCCTCCATTTGCGCCAGATGCTTCTCCGCATCCTTGCGCACGGTGATGTCGCGAATGGCGGCCGTCACCAGGGTTCCCTCGGCGCTCTCCAGCGGACTGAGCATGATTTCGATGGGAAACTCGCTGCGATTCTTGCGCCGAGCGATGAGCTCAATTCCCGTACCGATCTGCTGGGCCAAAGCTTCAGTTGCGGTTCTCGTACCGTCCGCAATTAGCCGCTCCGCGAAACCCTTCGGAATAATGTTGGTCACTTTCTGGCCGACGAGTTCATCGCGGCTGTACCCGAACTGCTTCTCCGCCTGAACGTTCAGCAGGACGATTTCACCGCTCTGGTTCACTACAACCATGGCATCCGGAGCCGCCTCCAGCAGGCCGCGATAGCGACCCTCCATTTGCGCCAGATGCTTCTCCGCATCCTTGCGCACGGTGATGTCGCGGATAGCTGCAGTCACCAAGGTTCCCTCGGCGCTCTCCAGCGGACTGAGCATGATTTCGATGGGAAACTCGCTGCGATTCTTGCGCCGAGCGATGAGCTCAATTCCCGTACCGATCTGCTGGGCCAAAGCTTCAGTTGCGGTTCTCGTACCGTCCGCAATCAGCCGCTCCGCGAAACCCTTCGGAATGATGTTCGTCACTTTCTGCCCGACAAGTTCGTCGCGACTGTATCCGAACTGCTTCTCCGCCTGAACGTTGAGCAGGACGATTTCACCGCTCTGGTTCACTACAACCATGGCGTCCGGAGCCGCCTCCAGCAGCCCTCGATACTTCGCTCCAGACTCGTTGCTTTGGCTGATGTCGGTGTTCGTGCCGAACCAGCGCAAGACCTTTCCCTGGGGATCGCGGATCGGAACGGCCCTGGAGAGGAACAAGCGGTAGCTGCCGTCTCGGCCGCGAATGGGAAACGTGTCTTCCCATATTTCGCCCGTCTTGAAACATTGCGTGATCTTGTCAACCACGCGGTTCACATGGTCAGGATGATAGGCCTTCTGCCAACCCCTGCCGGCCATCTCCTTCAAAGTCGTGCCTGTGTACTCAAACCATCGATCGTTGTACCAAAAGATGTGGCCCTGCTCGTCGGCCATCCAAGCCAACTGGGGAATGCTATTGGCAAGCGTGCGGAAGCGGACTTCTCCTTCGCGCAGGGAATCCTCGGCAATCTCGCGTTTGGAGGCGTCGCGCAGGACGCTCGAGGCGGCCGCGACGGAGATCAATATGCCCAGTATCGTTCCGAGGACCAAAACAATCTTGGTTTGGCGCAAGCGGAGCTTCGCGTCCGCGTTGCGCAGGACTAACAATCGCATCTCTTCGTCCTGCATCTTGCGAAGGAGGTCTTGAAACTCTTCCATGATCTGCCGTCCCGAGCCACTTCGAGTGGCATCCGCCGCTGCCTCTGGACCCATCGTCCTGCGGAGACGAATGACCGTCTCGCCGAACTGAATCTTCTGAGAAGTAAGGCTTTCGAGGGCCGGAAGGCGGAGCTGCTGAACGGAGTTATCCACCGTTAAGTCGCGAACGGCTGCTTCGGCCTGCGCTGCTCTTGCAACGGCCGCGCGGTAGGATTGGACATAAGACTCGTCGCCGGTTAATGCAAATGCGCGATCGCTCGATTCAGCGCTCTGCATTGCGATGAGCAGGTTCTGGAGGTTTTCAAGCACTTCATGCGTGTGCCGCACCCATTGGTCGCTTTCAGTGGACACAATCATTCCGCGATAGGAGATCGTGCCGACGGCCAGCAAGGCCAAAATAGCGGCCCCGAATGCGAGTTGGAGCTTGCGACTCAATAGAGACCTCGTTTTCATGCTCGCACCAAGCTGGAAAGGGGATTTTCTAATCCGGACGTGAGACCGAGGGCTGAAAGAGGGCAGCCTGTGCTCGCGTACCGGTTTGAATCGAAGGGACCTTAAGTCTATACCAGCCCAAGACCGGGTCAATCAGGGTGTGCCCGCGGGTTTCCAACGGGCCACAGTTGTTTTCAATTCACCTCGGGGGCGATCATCTGCTTGGAATGCGCCTGCGTCAGCGTGTAATAGTTTGCTTCGGATGCCACTAGGACCCGCGCCATCTCCGCTGAATCAAGGGGTTTCGAGAAGAGGTATCCCTGAGCAAATCCACAGCCAAGCATTTTTAGCTGAGCCATCTGTTCGGCGGTCTCCACGCCTTCCGCAACTACCTCCATTCCCAGGTTCTTTCCGAGGCTCAAAATGGTCTTTACGATTTCCCGGCTTTCACTGTTGTCCAACATATCGGAAACAAAGGAGCGGTCGATTTTAAGAATATCCAGAGCAAAGCGGCGCAGGTAACTCAGAGACGAATATCCTGTTCCGAAGTCATCGATGCACAGACGCACGCCTAATTTCCGGAGTTCGCTGAGAATTCGCGTGGTGTGCTCCTCATCGCGCATGGTCACACTTTCCGTGAGTTCCAGCCTCAAATTGCTGGGCGCAAGGCCGGTGTCCTGCAGCACCTGGCTGACCTGCTTGACCAGATCGGGCTGCGCAAACTGCTTCGCAGAGACGTTGACCGCGATCGTAAACGGCGGCGTGCAGGGGAATTGCGAGTTCCAAATGCAGAGATTCCGGCAGGCCTCCTGCAAAATCCAACTCCCAAGCCAGAGTATCAGTCCGGTGTCTTCAGCGGCTGGAATGAATCCCGCCGGCATCACCAATCCAAATCCAGGACGCTGCCACCGCGCGAGGGCTTCGAATCCGGTGATTCGCAGGTCATGCAAGGAAACGATAGGTTGAAAGTGGATGTGGAACTCCTGGCGTTCCGTCGCCCGCCGAAGATCGGTTTCCAGCCGAAAGCGGCCCGCGGCGGTGGCGTGCATGTCGGGATCGCACATTTCGTAGCGCGCCTTGCCGAGCGTCTTGGCCCGGGCCATCGCGGTGTTTGCATCCCCGAGCATGTCTACGGCCGCGCTGTAGCCGCTCCCGCTGAAAGCAATGCCGATACTCGCGGTGGTGAACACCTGCTGATCGTTGATGTCAAACGGCACCTGGATGTTTTGTTGAATTCGTTCCGCCACCCTGATTCCTTCGCTGGCATTCCGTATGTCATCGAGCAAGATGGTGAATTTGTCGCCGCCCAACCTTGCCAGCACGCCGCCCGCTTCGAGTTGGCCGGCCATTCCCCCGGTTTCCGCCGAACGCAACATGGCATCGTCCCGCCGGATGGAGCCAAGCAACCGGTCGGCAATTTGCACCAGAAGCCAGTCGCCCGCCGCGTTGCCCAGACTGTCATTCACAATTTTGAAGCGATCCATGTCGATGGATAGCACCGCAAACTTATACTCTGGGTGCTGCATTCCCCAACTGACGCACAGGGTCAATCGCTCCAGAAAAAACGCGCGATTGGGAAGAAGCGTGAGGGGATCGTGAAGGGCGTCGTAGCTCACCTTGTCTTCGAGGTTCAGGATTCGTTCACCGCATCGCAAGCGCGCCTTCAGTTCTTCCAGGTGGAAGGGCTTGGTGAGATAGTCGTCCGCACCCGCTTGAAGACCTTTGACCACGTCCTGTTTCGACGTTCTCGCCGTCAGAAGAATCATGTAGATGTAGGGGTATTCGGAGTGTCTCCGTATCTCGCGGCATACTTCGAGTCCGTTAAGCCCCGGCATGAGCCAATCCAGGAGCGCCAGGCGCGGGCCCATTTTGCTCGAAAGGCAGTCCAGAGCCATGTGCCCGTCCGAAACGGCAGTGACTTGATAACCAGCCTCCTCCAATGTCTTCTGCAGGAGATGCAGAGTGAGAGTTTCATCGTCGGCGACAAGGATTTTCATCGGTCCACGTTTTTTCTTCATCGCTAGGGCCGCCTTATGGCACCGGGCCGCCCGCGCGAGCCTCCGCTCGGACGGCACAAAACGATGTTCACGACATTCAGTTCCTTCGAGCTGAGGGAGAGGACGCGGCAGCCAGAGAAACAGATTATTGAAGGGAAGCCCAGTATCAATGCCGGGCCAGAAGGCGTCAAGCCGTTTGTTCCTCGGCGGGACCAAACGGATAGGAGCGGCGCTTTTAAAATTGTCTCCCGACTGGGAACCTCACGGGCCTAGAAGTTATAGGACTACTACAGTATCTTTGTGACTACCCATCCGACGAATTCTGTGCTACCATGACCCGTTTTTATGAACTGCCAATATCGACAATACGAGCCGAAGGAGGGCGGGAATTCGAGTCTATGAAAAATAGAAAGGGAATTCTAATAACCGGAACGCGATTAGAAATCGCCATAACCTTATGAAAACACTCAGTCGGAGGTGGTTCTAATAACCGTAGGGTGGGGGGGTATTTTTGCAGTCGCGATTAGACAATTCGACGCCACCACAAGAAACGGGAGAAGGACAAACACGAGTCACTCTCATCCCTCACCCCGCGCCCCTCATCCCTGGTCGCCGTGGCGACCCTCACCCCTTCCTTCAATCGGTACACTTTGCAAACGGAAATCCCGCTAAGTCAATGAAAACAAGCGACAGAAAAAATCTCAATCGGTACACTCTCAAGGCCCTGCATAGCCGCCCTTGTCTCTGTCCCCTCGGTAACTCCGGGGCCAATCTGAGAGGACAGAACCGTTTGGGGGTCGGGCGTCATCTAAAGGACACGATTCCCAGCCTTAGGAGGTGGAGATGTCGGTAGTACCAGCACCCAGTGCGCTCGACGCTAGCACCCAAGCCTTTCCAATTCTGACCGCGGCGCAAATCAATCGCATTCGACCCGGCAGCAAGCTCCGGCCCAGTCACGAAGGGCGAAATCCTGTTCGAGCCCGGCGACACGAATGTGCCGTTTTTCGTTCTTCTCTCGGGAAGAATGGAGATCGTGCTGCCAGACCTTAATGGCGAGTCTCCCGTAGCAAAACACGGCCCCGGCGGATTCACCGGTGAGATGACCATGGTGTCAGGCCGGCGGTGCCTCGTGCGGGGCCGCGTCACCGAAGCAGGTGAGTTTCTCGAATTGAGCGGGGACGGCTTGCGGGCGCTAATCGCAAAGAACGGAGATCTGAGCGAGATTTTCATGAGGGCCTTCATCCTGCGGCGATTGGCGCTGGTCAATCGAGGGCAGGGAAGCGTCGTCCTGATGGGATCGCGCTATTCCGCCAGCACCTTGCTCCTGCGCGAGTTTCTCACTCGCAATGAGTATCCTTACGCGTACGTGGATCTGGACACGGACAGCACCTCGCAGGAACTTCTCGACCGCTTCGACGTGAAGTTGGAGGAAATCCCCGTAGTCATTTGCAACAACACGGGAAGGGTGTTGCGAGGTCCAACGATTCAGAAATTGGCTGATTGCCTGGGACTGAACAGCCCGGTGGATGAGTCGCAGCTCCGCGATTTGATCATTGTTGGTGCGGGACCCTCGGGGTTAGCGGCGGCCGTTTACGCGGCCTCGGAAGGCCTGGATGTGCTGGTGATCGAGACCGGGGCACCGGGAGGACAGGCCGGGTCAAGCTCGAAGATCGAGAATTACCTGGGATTTCCCACGGGGCTTTCCGGCCAGGAACTGGCAGCGCGCGCGATCGCTCAGACGGAGAAATTTGGCGCCAAGATGATGGTAGCGCACAGCGTAGAGCGGCTCGACTGCGCGAGGAGTCCGTACAAAGTTGTGCTGGACAACGGCAACCGTCTAGCGGCGCGCGCCATTGTGATTGCCACCGGTGCGCAGTACAACAAGCCGCGCATCGCCAATCTGGTTCTGTTCGAGGGCAGAGGAGTCTACTACGGCGCGACCTTTATGGAATCGCAGCTATGCGAGGAAGAAGACGTTATCGTGGTGGGCGGCGGGAACTCCGCGGGCCAAGCAGCGGTTTTCCTTTCGCAAACGGCGCGCAAGGTCTACATGCTGGTGCGGTCCGGCGGATTGTCGGACACAATGTCGCGATACTTGATCCAACGGATCGAGGAGAATCCCAACATCGAGTTGCATTACAAGACGGAAATCGTCGGACTGGATGGTGAGACGCATCTGGAGCGCGTCACGTGGAAAGACAAGACGAGCGGCGAGACTTCCGTCCACAACATTCGCCACTTGTTTGTGATGGCCGGAGCATCGCCGCGAACCGAGTGGTTGAAAGGCTGCGTTGCGCTGGATGAAAAAGGTTTTATTCTCACGGGGCGAGATCTGGATGGCGCTGGGGGAACCGCCGCTTGGAAGCTCGCTCGTTCCCCGCTGATGCTGGAGACGAGCCTGCCCGGCGTGTTTGCGGTTGGCGATGCCCGCTCGGGTAGTGTGAAGCGAGTGGCGTCTGCCGTGGGCGAAGGTGCGATCGCGATCAACCTCGTCCACCGCGCTCTGGCGGAGATTTAGGCCAAGCCCGAAAAGACGCCGAGGCTCATCGGCGCCAGCTCGGCGAATCTTCCCAGAGGATGAAGGGAGCTTCCAGCGGCACGGATGCTCCTGTGTGGTCCGGAATGAGTCGCGGCGTGTAGTCCGCGGCGGGCCGCGTGGCGGGAAGGGTGGCGGCATACGTGAAACCGTTCGCGGCACCCACCAGACGTTCGCCGCGCGTCATCGCTTCTCGAACCGGGGCGCCGCCGTTCGTTCCTTCCGCGTAGAGCTCGACCTTCACCGCGGTGGGATCAAGATCGTCGAGGTAGACCTGAACCTGAAAGAGATCGCGGTCTCCCTGACGGGTTACTGCCGCGGAACCGAATCGCAGCGTTGACCAGTGCTTTGACATCTGAGTCTGCCAATTGAGCAGATCGACTCCGAGCCGACCCCTATTTGCCGCGCGCGCCGCGTAATTCGCCGCCGCCGGCAGGTAATGTTCTTCCGTGTACTGACGGACGACGCGATTTGCGGAAAAGGCGGGAGTCAGCCTGGCCATGCTTTCGCGCATCTTGGCAACCCAGCTGAGGGGAATCCCTTTTTCGTTGCGCGTATAGAACTCCGGGATCACCTGTTGCTCCAACAGGGCATACAGGGCGTCAGCCTCGGCTGCATCCCAGGCCGGGTCGTCGCCGTGTTCTTTCATGTCACCGATTGCCCAGCCTACCTCGGGGGAGTACGCTTCCGCCCACCAGCCATCCAGCTCCGATAGGTTCAGCCCGCCATTGACGAGCACTTTCATTCCGCTCGTGCCACTTGCTTCCCAAGGGCGTCGCGGCGTGTTGACCCAAACATCGACTCCGCGAACGAGGTTCTCCGCCATCAGCACGTCGTAGTCACTCAAGAAGATCACTCTCTGACGCACCTCCGGGCTACGCGCGAATTCGATCCACTGGCGAATCATGTGCTGGCCTTCCAGGTCCTGGGGATGCGCCTTTCCGGCAATGACGAGTTGAACGGGACGGTCTCGATTTGTCAGGATCCTCGTGAGCCGCTGAGGATCATGCAAAAGGAGGTTTGGACGCTTGTAAGTTGCAAACCGGCGCGCAAAGCCCAGAGTCAGGGTGTCGGCATCGAAAGCCTGCGCACCCTGCGCGAGGTCGTCGGAAGACGCGCCGTGGCCCGCCAGGCGTCGAACCAGCTGCTTCCGAACATATTCCACCAGAGACTTGCGCGCAACCGCGCGAAGTTGCCAGAGCTCGGAGTCTTTCGCACCGCGAAAACAGTCTTCGAGGCCCGCCATGTCGCCGCGCCAACGGTCTTTATCGCAAAGCGTTTCCCAGAGGCGGTCTGCCTCAGGGGAATCCCACGTGGGCATGTGGACACCGTTCGTGACATAGGTGACCGGAACCTCGGCTTCCGGCCACCGCGGAAACAGAGCCTGAAAAATGCGGCGGCTCACCTGGCCATGGAGCTGGCTCACACCATTTACGGCGCCGCTGCCGCGAAAGGCCAGGTACGCCATGTTAAACGGCTCCCACAAGTTGTTCCGGTCTTGCCGCCCGAGCGCGAGCAAATCGCCAAATGAGATCGAGAGTTCCTGCTCGGCGTACGCCTTGAAGAACGGTTCCATCAGCTCGGCAGAAAAGCGATCGAAACCCGCTGCGACGGGAGTGTGAGTGGTGAACAGGTTTCCGGCGCGCGTAATTGTCAACGAGAGATCAAAGGGTTGCTTGTTGTCGGCCATGTAAGATCGTGCTCGCTCAAGGACCGCGAAAGCAGCATGGCCCTCGTTCAGATGACAGACTTCCGGTTGCAAGCCGAGGGCTCGCAGGAGCCGCCAGCCTCCTATTCCCAGGACGAACTCCTGCTTCAAGCGCAGGTCAGGACCGCCGCCGTACAATTCGCTGGTGATGGCGCGATTCGCTGGGATATTGGCCGGATCATTTGTGTCCAAGAGATACAGCTTCGTTCGGCCTACCTGCACCTGCCACGTGCGAATCCAGAGTTTGACGCCGGGGAAATCGATCGAGAAACGAAGCCATTCACCGTTGGGCTCACGCAGGGGACTAATTGGGAGTTGCCCTGGGTCGTTAAAGGGATAAAGAGCTTGCTGGTGTCCTTGAGCGTCGATTTCCTGCCTGAAATATCCTTGTTGGTAGAGCAGGCCCACGCCGATCACGGGGACGCCAAGATTGCTTGCTGTCTTGAGTTGATCACCGGCAACGTTACCGAGGCCGCCTGAGTAAATCGGCAGCGCCTCGCTTAACATGAACTCCATCGAGAAGTAGGCGACTGTTTTGATTGGGGCGTTCCGATGTGCCCTTTGAAACCATCCGTCCGGCTTCTCTGCCGTCTCTCTCTCTCGATTGTGCTCGGCTACGAGCGCCTGGAAATCAGGCTGCGCCGTAACACTCTGCAGTCTTTCACGGGAAACGGTCTGCAGGACAACCCAAGGGTTATGAGTCAAATCCCAGAGTTCTGGGTCCAGCCGCTCCCAGATATTGTCCGCGGAGTGATTAAAAGACCAGCGCAGATCTAAAGCCATTTCGACAAGAACGTCAGAACTCATGGCGTCTGGCGAACGATTGCTATCTTCAGGATTGCCCATGATCGGTCCCCCCAACGCGCTTCACCCTCTCGCCGCTGCTCCGGCGCTTCGTGCAAGCGTCTCATTAACAATCGTCTGAGCTTCCGTCTCCATCTGTCGGAGGTGGCTTTGGCCGATGAAGCTCTCAGCGTAAATCTTGTAGATTTCTTCGGTTCCAGAAGGGCGTGCGGCAAACCATCCGTTCTTCGTGATCACCTTGATGCCGCCAATCGGCTTGCCGTCTCCGGGCGCCGCCGTGAGGATTTGCTCGATTTTCTCGCCGGCAACCTCGGCGACGTGGACGTCGCCGGGCGACAGTCTCGCGAGAATGGATTTCTGCTGCGACGTTGCGGACGCGTCAATGCGTTCGTAGAGTGGATCTCCCATTTCCCGAGTAAGTTCCCTGTAGATTTCACCCGGATCTCGCGTGAGGCGCGCCATGATTTCCGCCGAGAGCAGGCAAGCGATGATTCCATCCTTGTCGGTAGTCCAAACGCTGCCATCACGACGGAGAAACGAGGCACCGGCGCTCTCCTCTCCGCCGAAGCCCAGCCATCCCGCCTGGAGGCCTTCGACGAACCACTTGAAGCCGACGGGCACCTCGTACAGCCGGCGACCTGCCTTCGAGGCCACGCGATCAATCATGCTGCTGCTGACGACCGTCTTTCCTACGGCGACGCTTTTTTGCCACTGCTCCCGATTCCCAAACAAGTAGTGAATGCAAACGGCCAGGTAGTGGTTCGGAGGAAGCAAACCCGCGCCCTTCGTGACGATTCCGTGCCGATCGTGGTCGGTGTCGCAAGCGAAGGCAATATCGAATTTGTCTTTCAGTCCGATGAGTCGCTGCATCGCGTAGGGAGATGAGGGGTCCATACGGATTCTGCCGTCCCAGTCGACCGTCATGAACCGAAAGGTGGGATCAACGGATTCGTTCACGACGGTCAGATTCAGGGCGTAGCGTTCGGCGATCACCGGCCAGTAATGGATTCCCGCGCCTCCGAGCGGGTCGACGCCCAGTTTGAGCTTCGCCCCGCGGATCGCCGCCATATCGACGACGCTTGCGAGATCGGCGACATACGAATGCAGGTAGTCGTATTTATGTGTCGTGGGAGCTTTAAGCGCTTTTGCGAAAGCCATTCGCTTGACGCCCGCCAAACCGGTCTCGAGGAATTCATTTGCCTTGGACTGAATCCAATCGGTGACGTTCGAGTCAGCCGGACCGCCGTGCGGTGGATCGTATTTGAAGCCGCCGTCCTCGGGAGGATTGTGAGAGGGCGTAATCACAATGCCGTCGGCCAGTCCGGTTTTTCGTCCACGGTTGTAAGTGAGAATCGCATAGGAAACTACGGGTGTTGGCGTGTAATCGCTATTTTCCGCAACCTGCACTTCGACATTGTTTGCCGCGAGAACCTCGAGAGCGCTCGCACAGGCTGGTTCGGACAGCGCATGGGTGTCCATTCCTAGAAAAAGCGGCCCATCAATATTCTGCAGTTTGCGGTACTGGCAAATCGCCTGCGTAATTGCCAGGATGTGCCATTCGTTGAAGCTTCCGTCGAAAGAGGATCCCCGGTGACCAGAGGTTCCGAACGCGACGCGTTGCGCGGGCACGGTAGGGTCGGGCTGCACGGTGTAGTAAGCCGTGACGAGCTTCGGAACATTCACGAGAATGGAAGGGTCAGCCGGTTTTCCGGCCATTGGACTGATGTTCACGGTTTACCTCGCAACCTGAAACGTGGTCCGCGGCGTTCTCGCGTCAGGTTTAACATTGGATGATCTCATTCGCATCATCGGTTTCACTTTCCTGGAGCGCCAGTCATTTTTTCACGAACTTCGCGAATTCGCGAAACATCCGTGATCGGGGATCCAGCCCTGACACGTTTTCAAGAGTTTAGCTGCGGTCCTCGAATTGCTCCCTCACTGGAAGAACGCAGCGGCGTAAGCCGGGAATCAATGATTTACAACGTGGAGATTGGTTAGGCGGGGCGGTCCCTTTTCTTTCGCAGACGAAGGAAGATAAGGACTCCGATCAGAGCGAGCGTCATAAAGACGCCGAGGTTGCGCTCGAATCGAGGCGCGCCTTGGTCCCACCCTTCGCCAAGGAAATAGCCGAAGGCAATGAAAGTGGTCGACCAGAGCAGCGCACCCGAATAAGCGAAGGCCGCAAACGTGGGGAAGGCCAGGTCGGATGCGCCCGCAGCGTACGCGGTGAGGTGCCTGACGCCGGGGACAAAATAGCCGAAGACCAAGATCCATTGACCCCCGGCGCCGAACCACTCGTGTGCTCGTTCAATTCGTTCGGGACTCAAACGCAAAAATCGACGCCAGCGCACGGGGATGTACGATCCGAAGCTGCGTCCCAAACCGTAGCTCAGCGTGATGCCGCAGACCGCTCCCAGAAAGGCGGAAGCAAATGCTGGAGTGGCGTGGAGATTGCGTTGAAAAATGAGATAGCCCACGAATGTCAGGAGCGTCTCATCCGGAATCGGCAGCCCGACGATGCCGAGAGCGAGCAGCGAAAAGATTCCGACATAGCCGTAGTGCGTGACCAAATGAACAGCGGTCTGCATCACGGCTGGTCCTCCTAATCTTTCCCAGGGAGATAACGAGCACTGCCAGTGAGCCACCGCCGACCGCGGAAGCGCGAAAGGCGCTCAGGCCTGCTGAGCTCGATGAGAAGGCTTGCCAGCGCTCAGGATGTCGGTTCGCGATCCGGCGCCCCGACGCCAGTCTTCGCGGCATTCTTCTTGGCGATTTCCTGCAACAGAACCTGGAGGTGGCGAATGACAGCGTCCATAAGTTCTGCCGGGTCGTCGCCATTTGCGGACTCCATTTTCGACGTCAGATCCGCCTTATGAAGCTCGAATTCGCGGGCCACGTCCTCGACGATCGCGGCCGGGACCGGACGAATCTGTTCCACGAACGCGTTGATCAGCGAATGCTCGCATAAGAGGTTTGCGATTCGGGGAATGCCGGTCGAGTGCCGGTACACCGCGTCGACAGCCTCCAACGAAAATACGGGCGTGCCGTTGCAACCCGCGATTCGCAGCCGCTCGGCAATGTACGTCTGCATCTCCTCGCGGGAGAGAGGAAAGGTCTTGCAGCGGATGGTGATGCGCTGGCGCAACTGTCGCAACTGGGGGTCGCGAAGCTTCTCCTCGAGTTCAGGCTGGCCTGATAGGACGATCTGCAGAAGTTTTTCGCTGGTGGTCTCCATGTTCGTCAGCAAACGGATTTCTTCGAGCACCTGCGGCGAGAGATTCTGCGCCTCGTCCACGATCAATACGGTGGTTCCATGTTCGCGATAACGCTCGATCAGCCACTGATTCAGTTTCATTAAAAGATGGCTCTTTTCGCGCGATTCGCAGGCGATGCCGAAATCGGCCATTAGGAAATCGAAGAATTCGCTCTCATTGAGTCGCGAATTGAAGATGAATGCCGTGGCGACGCCCTCCTCCTGCAGCCATTCGAGCAGGCGGTTCAGGAGAGTCGTCTTGCCGGTTCCGACTTCACCGGTAAGAAGGAGGAAGCCCTTGCGATTCTTGATTCCGTAGGCGAGACCGGCCAAAGCTTCCCTCATCGCCGCTGTGAGGAACAAGAAGCGCGGATCGGGGTTTGGATTGAACGGGTTCGCCTGCAGCCCAAAATATTTCTTGTACATAGAGGAGTGTCAAACCTCTGACATTCCCAATCGAGCCCAGTATAGCGCGTCCCGGCAGCGCAGAGTAGTTGGGAAGACCCGTAGATGCCGCCGAAAAAGACCCGAAGGATCTCGACTGTACCGCCGGGAACGGGACGCGCTGCGAGGGGCTGAATCAGGGGACGAGCGGGACAGAGGCGGCGGCCTGATTGGAGTAGGAGCTCTCCACGTTAGCTCGATCAACTGCAGTGACAACGTAGTAGTAAGTGTGACCCGGAATCACGGAGTCGACGTATTGGGAAGCAGGAACTACAGTCGAACTCAATCGCGTGTACGGGCCACCCGCGGTGGTTGCGCGGTATACAAAGTAGCCGAGAATATTTGAAACCGCTTGCCAGTGCAGAGAGACGGAAGACGCTTTCGACTCGACTCCGGTGCCCGACAGAGAAATGGTTGGCGAGACGACGGCGGTACTGACAATTGATATCTGCCCCGTCGTGGCGCCAGCCTTCGTCGGATGAAAGCTGGCTTCCAGTGTGACCGATTGTCCTGGCTTCAAAACGGCGTCGTTGACAACGCCCGTCGCCTCGAATCCGAGGCCCGTGACCATAAGGCGGTACACAGTTACATCCAAGTTTCCCTTGTTCGTCAGCGTAACGGGCGACGAGTTCTTAGTTCCCACGCCCACACTGCCGAAGCTGAGGCTCGACGCATTCGCCGAGAGCAAGAGGGTAGGCGAGACTCCGGTCCCACTGAGAGGAATCGAAGCAACAAGAAGGTTTTGAGGGGTAATCAGGGCCACAGATGCCGAGTATTTGGAAGCGGAGCGCGGGCTGAATACCGCGTTGAAAGTGATGTAGGTGTGGGGACTCAGCGTCAGGTTTGGAGGAACGTTTGCAAGCGCGAACCCAGGTCCAGAGGACGCCAGCCGATTGAATTGGATAGGAACGCCGCCGTTATTTGTGATCCGGATCGTCTGGGAATTGCTGGTGCCTAGCGTCACATTTCCAAAACTGGCCCCGGAGGGAGTTATCGTCAGATCCGCCGACCCACCATTTGCCAGCGGACGCGCGGGCGGTGTATCAGGAACTCCGGTGCCGATCAAGAGAACCGATGCGACAAGCTCGTTGGGAGGAGAAATCAGCGCCACAGATGCCGAGTATTTGGAGGCGGAGCGCGGGCTGAACATCACGTTGAAGGTGATGCTGGCGCGGGCGCCGAGAGCCAGGGACGAGGGAACATTGGCGAGCCTGAATCCCGGTCCGTTCACCGTGAAGCGACTGAATTGGACGCGGGAAGCTCCATTGTTTGTGATCTTAATCGTCTGAGACCGGATGGCACCGACCGTCACATTTCCGAAAGTACCGACGGAGGGTGTGATCTCAATGTTTATTGGCGATCCAGCCGGAGGAGCGCCCGCCGAAGCGATCTCCGATATATTCGTGATCGCGAACAGAACGGCGAGAGCACAGAGAAGGCGGAGCGGTGCGCTCCTTACCGCGGAGTTTCGGGCGCAACGCGCCGTGAGAGCAGAAAACGGATGTAGACCGTGGCCGCATTTCATAAGGCCAGCAGTCTAGAAACGTGTCGGAGAAGAATCTACTGGCCAGCGGAACCGTGCGGGTACAGGGCGGCCCATCCTGTTCCCACGCTGCCCCCGCGCCCCGCTCTTTGCACAAACGCTACATGTGGCGCGAAGGGAGGTCGACAAGACGTCCGCGAGACCGCACGCGACGCGAGCCCCTTATCCGTCTGCGTTGCGGATATAATGAGGAAGCCTGAGACGCAACGGGGAGCCGTGAACGCAGTCCTGAAAATTATAACGCGCGCCGTGATCGTGGGGATCGCGTTGCTGGCTGCCCTCTACACTGGGGATTACGCCAACGCCAAATATAGAATCTCGAAGAATACGCCCGGCGATCCCCTGGAGGCCGTGAAGATTCAGCCTATGTATGTGATCCCACACAAGGACGGCCAGGCCGAATACGTCTTTGGCGATCCTCAGACGCAAACGTGCCTGCATTCGCTCTTCCCGCACCTTGGCTATAGCCCCTGCTGGTACGTGAAGAAACACGCTCAGCAGATGGTCCCGATGACGATATTCCTGTCGCGGTGGGCGCCGCTTATCGTTGGGGTGAGGACTTTACGCCCGTCGGTGCGGAGTTGGCTGGAGTTCCCGCGACCAGCTGCGCCGGCGACGGCAACTGGGAACGGTCCCAGCCTCCACCCAGGGCCTCGACGAGTTGCACGCTCGAACTCATCTGCTGGATGTGCAAATTCACCGCTGTTTGCTTGTTCGTCAGAAGCGTCGTCTGAGCGGTAATCACGTTCAGGTACGGATCAATCCCGAGTTTGTAACGATCCGTGGCGATGTTGAGGTTCCGCTGGGCGGAATTGACCGCGCTATCCTGCTGGTGAATTTCCTGCGAGAGGATTCGGAGCGACGAGAGACTATCCTCGACTTGTTGAAATGCGGTGAGTACGGTTTGCCGGTAGTTGGCGACGGTCTGATCGTACGTTGCCTCGAACTGCTGAACCGTAGCCCGGCGCAAGCCAGCGTCGAAAATCGTTTCGGCCGCCGCCGCACCAATCGACCAAAACCTGCTCGGCCACGTGAACCAATCCGCGAATGACGAGCTCTGAAGGCCCGCCGCGGCGCTCAAAGTAACCGTCGGATAGTACGCAGCCTTCGCGATGCCAATTTGCGCGTTGGCCTGCGCCACCAGCCTCTCGGACGACGCGATGTCGGGCCTGCGCTCGAGAAGCTGCGACGGAACGCCCAGCGGAATTGGTGGGGGCGGTGTTTTGAGGGGCTCCACCGGAATCGAGAACGTGGACGCAGGTTGCCCCACCAGGGTCGCAATTGCGTGTTCGAACTGCGACCGCGCGATCCCGATATTCGTATCCTGCGCTTCAGTTGTCTCGAGCTGGGTTTGCGCTTGAGCAACAGCCTCATCCGAATCGATTCCGGTCTCGTACAGAACCCGGGTCAGCCGGAGCGATTCCTGATAGGCGGTGACGGTGGAGTCCAATAACTCTTTCAATGCATCCTGTCCGCGGAGCTGGAAATAATCGGAAGCCACCTCCGAGTGCACGGTCAGCCGGACATTTTCGAGATCGGCGGCGCTTGCCTGCGCGTTGTAGACGTTGCTGCGAATGTTATTGCGAACGCGGCCCCACAGGTCCGGCACCCAGGACGCATCGAAGGGAAGGGAGTAATTCGTGAATGAGGATGAGGAACTGGTTCCGGATCCCCCTGAACCGCTGCCGCCGCCAGAATTCGCCGAGGAGTGTTGTTTCGTGATTGAGGGGCTGGTGGTGAGTGTGGGAAACAGTTGCGCGCGGGCTTCGCGGACGAGCGCCCTTGCTGCCATAAAATTGGCGTAAGACGCTGCGATGGTCTGGTTCGAAGCGTCCACTTGCTCTTCGAGCTTGTTCAACTCTGGATCGTTGAAAAGTTCCCACCACTTGCCGCGCATTTCCGTGTCGCTTGGCTGCGCAACTTTCCAGTTATCCACTTCCTTCATATTGTCGGGAGTGACTTCCTTGTACGCCGCGGGAGTCTGCTGCGTGGGCGTGTGATACTTCGGCCCCACCATGCATCCGCCCAGAACGACGGTGACGGCTACAAAAACGGTGAGCATTCCGTATGCGGGAGCGCGACGTTTTGGTCTTTTTAGCATTTCAGTCTGCCTCTTGCGATGCGGTGCGGGGATGCCCTCTGTGCGAGCGCTGCCACCAGCCGCTGAGCCGGTCCATATAGAGGTAAACGACGGGGGTGGTGAACAGTGTGAGCATCTGGCTGAAAATCAGCCCACCTACAATGGTGATGCCAAGCGGGCGTCTGAGTTCCGAACCTGCGCCGGTGCCTAGCGCAAGGGGCAGAGCGCCCAGAAGGGCGGCCATGGTCGTCATCAGAATCGGCCGGAAGCGCAGCAAGCACGCCTGGTAGATTGCTTCCTTCGAACTCTTTCCGTCGTTTCGCTCGGCAGCGAGCGCGAAGTCGATCATCAGGATCGCGTTCTTCTTGACGATTCCGATCAGCAGGATCATTCCGATGATTGCAATTACGTTCAGGTCCGCGCCGAACAGCATCAGCGCGAGAACAGCGCCGACGCCAGCCGAGGGAATCGTCGAGATAATGGTGATCGGGTGAATGAAGCTCTCGTAGAGAATGCCGAGGACGATGTAGACGGCTAACAGCGCTGTGATGATCAGCCAGGGCTCCGACTGAAGCGACGCCTGGAACGCCTGCAGAGTTCCTGAAAACATTCCGTGGATCGAAGACGGCATCCCCATGCTTTGTTCGAGAGAATTGATTTGCTGTGCGGCCTGGCTCAGCGCCACGCCGGGCGCCAGGTTGAACGAGACGGTCACGGAAGGGAACTGGCCCTGATGGTTGACGGACAGGGCAGCCGTCTTCGGCGCAAAGCGCGCCACGGCACTGAGGGGGACCACGCCACCCCGAGACGTGCGAATGTAGATATCGTTCAAACCCTTCGGGCTTTGCCAGAATTGCGGCGCGGCCTCCATCACCACGTGGTATTGGTTGAGCGACGAGTACATGGTGGAGACTTGCGCCTGGCCAAAAGCTTCGTACAAGGTTGAATCCAGCGATTGCGGCGTGATGCCGAGCCGCGCGGCCGTCTCTCGATCGTAGGTGAGATACATCTGCAATCCGTTGTTTTGCTGATCGCTATTCACCTCCGTGAAGCCGGACAGCTTCTTCATTTGCTGCAGAAGAACTGGTCCCCATTTGACGAGATCATCGACGTTGTCGCTTTGGATCGTGTATTGATACTGCGCGTTGCTGCCTCTTCCTCCGATGCGGATGTCCTGGCCCGCCTGCAGGAAAACCGATGCGCCGACGATGGACATGAGCTTCGGCCGAAGGCGATTGATCACTTCACTACCACTAATCTTTCGCTCGTTGAGAGGCTTCAGGCCGGAAAACATGAAAGCGCCATTTGTGGAGCCTCCGCCGCCCGTGAATGCCACTATATTGTCAACCGCCGGGTCCGTTTTGATGATGTTCACGGCTTGCAACGTGGCGACTTGCATTGCCTGGAAGGAGGTGTCCTGGGCGCCCTGAAGACCGCCGTAAATAGTTCCATTGTCCTGTTGTGGGAAAAAACCCTTCGGAACCACGATCAGCAGAAAGATATTCACCGCGATTGTGATGATGAGGACGCCGAGGGTCAATGCCGGACGTTCAAGAACCCACTTCAACGCCTCGTCATAGGTGCCGAGCATCCAGTTGAAGAACCGTTCGCTGGCGCGATACGCGGCGCCATGACCCTCCGGATCTTCGTGTTTGAGAAGGCGGGAACACATCATGGGGGTGGTGGTAAGAGAGACCAGCAGCGAGACGAGGATCGCTACCGAGAGCGTGACCGCAAATTCACGAAAGAGACGGCCGACAATGCCGCCCATCAACAAGATCGGAATGAACACGGCAACGAGCGAGAGGCTGATCGAGAGCACCGTAAACCCGATCTCCTTCGCGCCCTCGAGCGCAGCCTTCATCGGCGACATTCCCTGCTCGAGGTACCGCGAGATGTTCTCGATGACGACGATTGCGTCGTCCACCACGAATCCCGTAGAGATGGTGAGAGCCATTAGCGAAAGGTTATCGACGGTGTAGCCGAGCAGGTACATCGCCCCAAAGGTTCCAATCAGAGAAACGGGAACAGCAACGCTAGGAATCAGCGTTGCGCGCACATTTCGAAGAAATAGAAAGACAACGATGACGACGAGCGAAACCGAAATAGCGAGGGTCCTCTCCACGTCGCTGACGGAAGCTCGGATCGTCATCGTTCGATCGAGCGCAACGGCCAGATTGATCGCCGCGGGAATCGAAGCTTTCAGCGCCGGAAGGTCTGCCTTAATCCGATCAACTGTGTCGATAATGTTCGCGCCCGGCTGGCGGGAAATAATGATCAGAATGCTCGGCTTTCCGTTGACGAAACCCGCCGCTCGAATGTTCTCGACGGAGTCGTTGACGGTGGCGATATCGGACAGCTTAACTGCGGCTCCGTTGTGGTACCCGACCACCAAATTCTGGTAAGCGCTGGCTTTCAGGAGCTGGTCGTTCGTGCCAATGTCCTCGAGGTAGTCGCCTTCCTTGATTTGCCCTTTCGGCAAATTCGCGTTCTGGCTCCTTAGCATCGCGGCCACGTCCTGAAGGCCGAGGCCATAGCTGTTCAGCTGAGTCGGATTCAACTCCACTCGCACCGCGGGAAGGGAACTGCCGCCGACGGTGACTTGCCCGACGCCTTCAATTTGAGAGAGCCTCTGCTGTATGATCGTCGACGCCGCGTCGTATAGCTTGCCCTTTGGGTAAATGTCCGAAGTGAGGTCCAGGATCAAGATCGGTGAGTCCGCTGGATTTACTTTGCGATAGGTCGGGTTGCTTGGCAGGTTTGCGGGCAGATAGCTCCGGGCGGCGTTGATCGCGGCCTGCACATCTCTGGCTGCGCCGTTGATGTCGCGATTCAGCTCGAACTGCAAAGTGATCGAGGTTGTCCCGAGGTTGCTCGAAGACGTCATTTCCGTGACGCCGGCGATCCTGCCAAATTGCCGTTCCAGCGGGGTGGCCACAGACGACGCCATGATTTCGGGGCTCGCTCCCGGCAGGCCCGCGCCGACCGAGATCGTGGGGAAATCCACTTGTGGAAGCGGAGAAACCGGCAATTGCCTGAAAGCGACCGCGCCCGCAAGCGCGATCGCAGCCGTCAGGAGCGTGGTCGCTACGGGCCGATGAATGAATGGAGACGAAAGATTCATGATCAGTCCGCAGGCACCGGCTGGGGACCTTCGTCCCTGGCGCGTGCGCCGGAGATTTTGTTCGCGAGACGGTCAAAGAAAATGTAGATGACGGGCGTGGTGTAGAGCGTCAGGATCTGGCTGATCAGGAGTCCCCCTACGATGGATATGCCGAGCGGCCGACGCAGTTCCGATCCAATGCCGCTGCCGAGCGCGAGAGGCAACGCGCCAAGCAGCGCCGCCATTGTGGTCATCATGATGGGGCGAAAACGCAGCAGGCAGGCCTGATAGATCGCATCGACCGTGCCCTTTCCTTCCTTTCGTTCGGCTTCGAGTGCGAAGTCGATCATCATGATGGCGTTCTTCTTCACGATGCCAATCAGCAAGATGATGCCTATTAAAGCCACGACACTGAGTTCTTGGCCGCAAATGATCAGCGCGAGAATCGCTCCGACGCCAGCCGAGGGCAGAGTGGACAAGATGGTAATCGGGTGGATGTAGCTCTCATACAGAACACCGAGGACGATGTAGACCGTGATGATGGCCGCCAGAATGAGAAGCGGTTCGTTCGAGAGGGACGCCTGAAACGAAGCGGCGGTGCCTTGGAAGGCGGCCTGGATGCTGAGCGGCATACCAATCGCTTTTTGAGCCTGGTCGATGGCTGTTGTAGCGTCACCGAGCGACGCGTTGGGCGCGAGATTGAATGAAATCGTGACGACGGGGAACTGTCCTTGATGATTGATGGTCAGGGGAGCCGTTGTCGATTCGAAGTGCGCAATCGCGCTGAGCGGGACTGCCGCTCCGTTCGCCGCCGACGTTACGACAGGAGGATTTATCGTTCCGTTTGTAGCGCTTGCCGCGGGACCCGCGGCTCCCGATCCGCTCGAAGAAGTTCCCGCGGAGGAGCTGGCGGTCAGCACGCCATTGGAATTTGATGCGAGCGCCGATCGCACGTAGATATCGTGCAACTTGTTCGGATTGCTTTGGAAATCGGGCATCGTTTCGAGAATGACGTGGTATTGATTCAGCTGTGTGTAAAGCGTTGTCACCTGGCGCTGCCCGAAGGCGTCGTACAAGGTCTCGTCAATCATCTGGGGGGTAATTCCCATTCGGGACGCAGTGACGCGATCGATCAAAAGCGCTTCCGCCAAGGCACCGTTTTGCTGATCGGTGGCAACATCTCGGAGCTGAGGCAGGGCTTTCAACTTGTCCATGAGCCTATTGGTCCAAAGATTCAGCTCGTTGGCATCCGGTTCTTCCAGCGTGTATTGATACTGCGTCCGGCTGACCCGATCCTCGACGGTCAGGTCCTGCACGGGCTGCATGAACAGCGTGATGCCTTCCACTTTTTCCACTTCGGGCTGCAATCGCCGAATTACGTCGGACGCGCTGATTTTGCGATCGGCGAGCGGCTTCAGGTTGATCAGCATGCGCCCGTTGTTCAGAGTGGTATTGGTGCCGTCAACCCCGATGAAAGACGAAAGGTTGTCGACCGCCGAGTCTTTGAGTATCACGGTGGCGAGTTGCTGCTGCCGCTGCGACATGGCGGTAAACGACGTCGAAGGCGGCGCCTCCGAAATCCCCTGGATGATTCCTGTGTCCTGCACCGGGAAAAAACCCTTGGGAGCGACAATGTAGAGCCAAATAGTGAGAACTAGTGTACCCACCGCGACGAGCAACGTCCCAGTCTGGTGCCTCAGGACCCACTGGAGAGTCCGAGCGTAGAAGTGAATGACACGGTCGAACACTCGCTCGGAAGCTTTATAGAATCTGCCTTGCTGCGCCTCCGGCTTATAGCTCAGCAACTTCGAACACATCATCGGCGTAAGCGTCAGCGACACAACCGCCGAGACCAGAATCGTGACGGCAAGAGTAATCGCGAACTCGCGGAACAGCCGGCCGACGATGTCGCCCATGAAAAGCAGGGGAATCAACACGGCGATCAAGGAAATTGTCAACGAGACGATCGTGAATCCGATTTGATCGGAACCTTTCAGCGCCGCCTGAAGGGGAGGATCGCCTTCTTCGAGAAACCGGACGATGTTCTCGATCATGACGATCGCGTCATCCACCACGAAACCGGTGGAAATTGTGAGCGCCATCAGCGTGAGATTGTTCAGGCTGTAGCCCGCAAGGTACATCACTCCGAAAGTGCCAATCAAAGACAGAGGGACTGCCACGCTGGGGATAATCGTCGCGGATATATTCCTTAGGAAAAGGAATATGACCATCACCACGAGAGCGACGGTGAGCATCAATTCGAATTCGACGTCTTTCACCGAGGCGCGAATCGTGACTGTGCGGTCGGTGAGCGGCGTTACCTGAATCGACGCCGGAATATTCGCCTCGAGGAGCGGCAAAAGGGCTTGGATGCGATCCACCACCTGAATGATGTTGGCACCAGGCTGGCGCTGGATGTTCATGATGATGGCCGGGATGTTGTTCATCCAGGCGGCCTGGCGCAGATTCTCGGCTTGGTCGACAACGTTGGCGACGTCCGAAAGCTTGACGGGGGCGCCATTCCGGTACGCGACGACGATGGGCCTAAAATCCGCGCTCGTCAAAAGTTGATCGTTCGCATCGATCTGATAGTCCTGGCGCGGGCCGTCAAAATTGCCCTTGGCCGAGTCGAGGCTGGTTTGTTGAATCGCCGTGCGAACATCTTCCAGATTGATGCCATACGACGACAGGGCCGCCGGGTTCACCTGAATGCGAACCGCAGGTTTTTCACCGCCACTGATGCTTACGAGTCCCACGCCAGGAAGCTGCGATATCTTCTGAGAAAGACGCGTGTCTGCCATGTCCTCTACTTGCGTCAACGGAACCGTGTTTGAGGTGAGCGCAAGAGTCAGAATGGGCGCATCAGCGGGATTCGTCTTGCTGTAGATGGGCGGAACGGGCAAGTCGGCTGGCAAGTAAGTTTGCGACGAATTGATCGACGCCTGCACTTCTTGTTCCGCGACGTCGATGCTGAGGTTCAGCGCAAACTGCAAAACGATGATCGAGCTTCCGGCCGAGCTCGTAGACGTCATCTGATTCAAGCCGGGCACCTGGCCGAACTGCCGCTCGAGCGGAGCCGTGACTGCGGATGCCATGACATCAGGACTCGCGCCCGGGTAAAACGTCACGATCTGAATTGTTGGATAGTCCACCTCAGGCAGCGCAGACACAGGCAGTTGGGTGAACGCGACGATACCCGCGAGCAGAATCGCCGCCATCAACAGCGACGTTGCAACCGGCCTCAGAATAAATGGACGAGACGGACTCAAGACTTGGCCTTTCCTCCGCTCTTCGAGGTCTTCGGACCCGAGCCTGGGGTTGAACCGGCGCCGCCTCCTCCCGTGCCGGGGCCGGTGCCGTTGTGCACAACCACTTTGATTCCGTCCTGCAGCTTGTCAAAACCGTTGACCACAATCACTTGTCCTGCCTCGACACCGTCCACCTGGGTTATGTCTCCGTCCGCCGTGCCGACGGTCACGTTCTGAATAGACGCTGTTTGGTCAGGCTTGACCATATATACGAAAGCGCCTTGTGCGTTGCGTTGGATCGCGGCGTTCGGGACCACATTCACGTCGTGCAGCGTGTTCACGAGCAGTTTCCCGTTCACGAATTGGTTCGGGAATAGGGAGCTGTCCGTGTTCGGGAAAATTGCGCGCAACTTCACTGTGCCGGTGGTTGTGTCTATTTGGTTGTCGATGGTCAGCAACGTTCCTGTCGCAATCTGGGTTTCGTCCGTCCGTTCCAGCGCATACACCGCCATTTTGTGGCCCTGGCGGAGTTGTTGTTGGATTTGAGGCAAGAAATCTTCGGCGACGCTGAAGATTACAGTGATCGGCTGCAGTTGCGCGACCACCACCAGGCCGGTGGCGCTGTTTGCTTGCACGATGTTCCCGACGTCCACAAGGCGCAAGCCCACGCGTCCGTCGATGGGAGACGTGATGTGGCAATACACCAAATTCACTTTTGCGTTGTCTACCAGCCCTTGGTCATTTTTGACGGTGCCTTCGTACTGCTTCACCGCCTGTTCCTGGTCGTACACCTGCTGCTGGGCAATTGCGTTTCTGCTGAAAGCCGCCTGATAGCGGTCCAGGTCGATTCGCGCCTGTGCCAACAGTGCTTCGTCGTGCGCCAGTTGTCCTTCCGCCTGAGACAACTGGGCTTGGTATGGCCGGGGGTCAATGTCGATCAGCGGGTCGCCTTTGCGGACCATTTGTCCTTCACGGTAATGAATTTCCTCGATCTGGCCCTGCACGCGGCTCGTGACGGTCACGGTCGCCAGGGGCGTTACGAGACCTATACCTTCCTGGTAGACTCCGATGTCTCCTTTGGCCACAGTTGCAGTGGCGACAGGCACGGAACGGTTTTGCTGCGCCGCTTTTGCCTGAGCGGCCTGCAGGGTGGCTTCGTGCTGGTGATACATCCAGTACGCGGCGCCCAGAATCACCGCCGCCAAGATCACCCATATCCACCAGTGGCTCCGTTTTTCAGCGGGAAGTTCAGGAGACGGCTTGGGCGATTTTCCGGGAGGTGCAGTGCTGGGTCGTCCAGTAGTAGTGGTAGACGTATCCATTGTGATGTAGGACTTTAGCTCTCCTCTAGGCCATCTCGATTTGCATCTTGTCTTTTGACGAAAACTGCGCCGTGCTCGTTACATCGCGACCCCAGCGGACCGTACCGGAACCCGCTTCGTTCGCCGCAAGTGCTTTAGTCTCAGAGCCGCTACCACCCTTCGATTGGAACGAAGTCGGTCGCGGCCGAGACCACGAATCAGAATTGTCCGCACCTCCATAACATTTGCGCCAAAAACTGCTTTTTCACTATATTCATGTCACCCGCCGAATCGGGGAAGCATCGAACGTTCTTGGAGGAAGAAATGGCCGCCGAAAAGAAAGAGTGCTCCCATCCCCCGTGCACCTGCATGGTTAGCTCGGGCAAATATTGTAGCGTTGAGTGCGAAGCGATGGAAGAAACTCCCGACCTGAGCTGCGATTGCAACCACCCCGAGTGCAAAGGGCGAGTCGACTGATCGGGTCATCCCGAAGGATGAGTGGTTCAAAATCGAAGGGTGTCACATCGTTAGCACGGCGCGGAACCGTGGTTTGCCTTCTGCGACGCGTTGATAGGCTTTCGGCGCGTCGGCCAAAGAGTACGTTTCGGTCATCACTTTTACCTTTCCCTTAGCGACGAAATCCAGCGCCTCCCAGAGGTACTCGCGTCCGTTTTGCGAACTCCCAATTACCTGGATTCGCTTACCGATCAAGTCCATCAATGAAATCGCGAGAGGCTCGGCATCCGCTCCCATGGTGACCAGACGTCCATCGGGCCGCAAGCCTTGCACGCTATCGACCATGGCCTTAGTCGAGTTTGATGTGCTAAGCAGAATGTCCGCGCCGCCGGCAGCGGCAAGCGCTTTGCCATCGCGCACAACTTCGTCCGCGCCAAGTTCGCGGATCATTTTGTCCTTGTCGGGAGAGTGGGAAATTGCAATCGTCTCGAATCCCGCCGCCTTCGCGTATTGCACGGCGAGATGTCCGAGTCCGCCGATGCCCAGCACCGCAACGCGTTCGTGCGGTTTCGGATTCGCCCATCGAAGTCCGCTCCACACCGTGTAGCCGGCGCAGAAAATTGGCGCAGCCTGTTCGTACGAGAGTGCCTCGGGCAGCAGAGTCGTAGCATCGGCGTACATAGGCATGAGTTCCGCGTGGCCGCCCTGAAGTTGGATACCCGTGGCTTGCTGATCGCGGCAGAAGTGTTCACGTCCGCGCAAGCACCACTCGCATCGACCGCACGTTGCCTGCACCCAGGCGACGCCAACGCGATCGCCGACCTTTCTCGTGCGTACGCCCTGACCGACCGCGACAATTTCGCCCACCGGTTCGTGGCCCAGAATTCGTGGGAACGAGCCCGGCAGGTGTCCGAGCGTTTCGTGAACGTCCGTGTAGCAAACCCCGCTTGCGTGCATCTTGACCAGAACCTGACCCGGGCCTGACTTCGGCTCCGGAACATTCCGAATTTCCCATGGACCATTTACAGCAGTCACGACGGCAGCTTGCATGGAATTCCTCCTCCGGGATTCGATGTCGGAACGAATGGATTGGACTTCGACAAATGGGAAAGCTACGGGCTCGCGGCTCACCGATTGGGAGAGCTATGCGGCGCCGGTATTCGCCCGCTGAGGATCTGAAAATCCTGGTGAACCTGGGCGAGTCGCTTGCCTGTGACATTTTCGTAGGTTCCGAAAATGAGGAACGGAACCAAGGCTGCGAGTACCCACAGCTTTGCGCGTCCGGGGACTTTCGCCTCCGGCTCCCACCGGAAAATCTGGCGCGAAACCTCGAAGGCGACCCAGAATCCAACGGAAAGGGCAACGACATCGGTAACGATTTCCTGCTTAGTCACAAGTCGACTGGTGGCGAATTCAAGGCCGGTAGCAAGGTAAGTTGCCGGCATGAATAGGGCGCAGCGCTGCAACCAGGACGGGAAAATCGCCAGCGGAACAGTTGCGCCCGACAGGAAGAGAAAGCCGGTCCACAAAATTTGGTTAATGACTTGCGTCTCCTGCATCGTATTGGTCACGCTCGCCACGATAAGGCCCAGCGAAGAAAAGGCCGCGGAGCCGAACGTCATTAGAAGAAATATTTGCCACAAATTGCCGAAGTCTTTCAGGTGGTAGGCGATCCGACACGCTACCATCTCTATCGCGACGGTGGGGATCAACATGATGTAATTGGCAACTATGCTGGACGCGAGCATCGGGCCCGCCCCGAGCGGGGCGAGTCGAAACCGTCGTAGAATCCCTTGCTCGCGAAACGTGACAAGCTGAACGCTGAGCCCCCAGAAGCTGCCCATCACCGTCATCGTCAGGATGGCGCCAAGAATGTAACCGATGAAGCCGGGCCTGCCGAAAAGAGATGCAAAGAAGAACAAGAACCCGAGCGGCATAACAAGGCTGAAAAACAGGAACATCTTATTGCGCATGGCCAGCCGCAAGCGAACCTTGGTCAGCGTCCAGGTATTTCGCACAGCCGATCCTCCCTACTCGCGCAGCCGCCGGCCGGTGAGTTCGATAAACACATCCTCGAGGGACGGCGAAAACATTTCCAGACTTTGCAGGTCGTTGTCTTGCGCTTCAAGCTGCTTCACGAGCGCGACAATGGTTTGCGGGGGACGGCTTGAATGGAGCACGTAGGTGCCATCGAATTCGCGGCAATCGGCCACGCCATCCAGTTTCGCAAGCAAACCGTCCGTCAGTGCGCGCGCCAGGCGCACCTCGATGCGCGTGGTTCCGGCGGAGCGCTGCTTTAGTTCGCGAGGCGATCCCAGGGCGATCACTTTTCCAGAATCGATGATGGCGACGCGATCGCAAAGGCGTTCGGCCTCTTCAATGTAGTGAGTCGTCAGCAAGACCGTTTTCTTCTCGCGCCTCATCTGCTCGATGATGTCGTAAATTTCGCGGCGCACTTGCGGGTCAAGACCGGCCGTTGGCTCATCGAGAAAAACCACCTGTGGATTATTCACCAGCGCCATCGCCAGCGCGAGCCGCTGTTTCTGGCCACCGGAAAGCTGGTTGTAGAACGCCGTGCGCTTCTCATCGAGTTGGAAGCGCTTCAGCAGGTCATCCGTATTTGCTCGCTCCCGGTAGAAGTTCGCGAACAGGTCGATGGCTTCCTTCACGCGAATCTTGTCGGGAAGGGAAGTCGATTGCAGCACGGCGCCGATCGTCTCTTTGAACTTCTCGCCGCTCCGCTCCGGATCAAGCCCGCATACTCTTGCCCGTCCGCCATCGGGCGTGCGCATTCCTTCGAGAATCTCGATCGTGGTCGTTTTCCCAGCCCCGTTCGGTCCAAGCAAACCGAACACCTCGCCTTGCTCAACGGCAAAGCTCACTCCGCGCAAGGCCTGCACCGCGCCGTAGCTCTTATACAGGTTCTCGACTTGTATGACCGGTTCGCTCACACCCTGAATTCCTCGTCTCGTTCGATGAAATAACTCTATACCACAACGCTCATTTTCCGCGCGCGAATCAGGCCTTTTTCGGCTTCCTGCGTTTGCCTGGAGTTGTCTTCGATCTCGCGGGAGTCCATCCGAAGCGCTTCATGTCGATCTTGGCGTCATCAAATTCCACGCCTTCGGTTGCAAGCAGTCGCCGTTGCAAGCTCGCGTGTGGCTCGGGCATGCGAACCTTGCCGCCCGCTCCGATCACCCTGTGCCAGGGGATTCCGCGTCCGCTCGGGCAGGCGGCCATGGCGTACCCAACCGCCCGAGCTCCGCCCGGCAGGCGGAGCTTCCTCGCAAGCTCGCCATAGGTTGTAACCCGCCCGCGAGGAATTTTCTTCACGAGGCGATAGACAGGATCCCACGACATGTGTTTTCGCCGTTCTCCTGCGAGTGAACTACGTACCTCCGCGCCATTGTTATCACAGGCGTTCGCGAAGACCTCGATTAAGCATCTAACATAAAGGTGACGGCAATCGAGCCATTGCCGCTGGGCCGCCGAAGTTTCCTGCCTGCGTCCACTTGAGCGCATTCCCGTCTTCCGGGCTCGTCGCGAGTAATAACCGATTCGATGCAACCTTCGACACACCTTCGCATCGTACCATTGACGGAGTAGTGGACCGACAATACACTACGCTCGCTCCGCCCGAAAAGGAGGCTGCTGTGGCTTTCGTTCGGCGCAAAGGAAACACCTACTTCCTGGTGCACAACGTGCGC
The DNA here is from genome assembly GCA_963744235.1 of uncultured Acidobacteriota bacterium. Taxonomy (GTDB): domain Bacteria; phylum Acidobacteriota; class Terriglobia; order Acidiferrales; family UBA7541; genus Palsa-295. Next base: position 748,448 of record CAVUSU010000004.1, read on the forward strand.
CGGCAAGGAAAGGTGCAGCAACTCCACCTGGCGCGGTTGGGGGAGCGGCCGCGCATAACCGACGACGTGGTGCGAAAAGTGTCGCGGAATCATCCGTTCCTTGATGTCGATTGGTCGCGTCTGCGTGAGCAAGTCAACAGCCGCGTCGAACTATTCGACATCAGGTCGCCTTACGTGCAGAACCTGATGCACGCGTTACGCAACCTTAACCTGGACCTGGCCGATCTGTCGCCGCCGATGCTGGTGCTGGCGGACCGGTCCAATTCAAGCCGGGAACTGGTCACGCAATTAAGGCTGCTTCGCTCGACTCTCGATATCAAGCTGGACCAATTCGAGAGATCGAATCCGAGCGGCCTGGAAAGCGGAAGAATGTTCCGGTAGGGGGAGCATCACCGTGGGCGCGCAAGCACAACTCGACCCAACTCTGCGAAGCGTGGAGTCGCGCGATTTCGAATCGGGGCTTCGGCGGAAGATTGTGGGGCAGGACGAAGCGGTGCAGGCGGTGGTGGATTTGTATCAGGTGTTCCGCGCGGGCTTGAACTCGCCGGGGCGTCCTGTTGGGAACTTGCTGTTCCTCGGCCCGACGGGCGCGGGGAAGACGCGCGTCGTCGAAGCCACAGCCGAAGTGCTGTTCGGCGATCCGCGCGCGGTGATCAAGGTGGACTGCGCGGAATTCCAGCACTCGCATGAAATCGCGAAGCTCATCGGCTCGCCGCCGGGATATCTGGGCCACCGCGAGACGCATCCGCTGATCACGCAGGAAGCGCTCGCGCAATATCACACCGAAAAACTGAAGATTTCCTTTTTGCTCTTCGACGAAATCGAAAAAGCGAGTGACGCGCTCTGGCAATTGCTGCTGGGGATTCTCGACAAGGCGACGCTGACCTTGGGCGACAACCGCCGCGTAGACCTTTCGCAGACGATGATTTTCATGACGTCGAACCTGGGTGGCACCGAAATTACCGAACTGATGACGGGCGGGATGGGATTTGCGCCGACGGTGCGTCCGGAATCGAAGCCGCGGCTGGACGAGAAGGTGGAGAAGACCGCGTCGGAAGCCGCGAAGCGGAAATTCGCTCCGGAGTTCATGAACCGGATCGACAAAGTGGTGGTTTTTCATCCGCTGCGCAGCGAGCAGCTCGAACAGATCCTGGAGATCGAGCTTGGGATGGTGCAGCAGCGCGTGCTGGAAACGGCCAAGGGCCGCTTTCTGTTCCGCGTGACGACGCCAGCGAGAGAATTTCTGCTACGCGAAGGCACGGACCTGAAATACGGCGCGCGTCACCTGAAGCGCGCGATCGAAAGGCACATAGTGTATCCGTTGGCGAGTTTGCTCGCCACTGAGCAAGTGTGCCTAGGCGATGTGATCTCGATCGATTGGGACGGCTCGCAGAACTGCTTGACGTTCCTCAAAGAGGCCGAAGGCGCCCTTGTGCCCGTCGCGTCTCCAGTTCCGGAGCCGCTTACCCTTTCAGCGGCGGCTATCTCCGACGGCCGCTCACTGAGCATTCCGTCAAGCACGAAAGCGATTGCCGAAACTTCTTCAGAGCAGCGGGTTGCTCCGGCATCGGCGCAGCGGAACGTTCCGGCTGAAAGAGCCAAGAACGACAAGAACAACAAGTAGTCCCAGATGCGTAGAGGCGCTGCTCGTTTGCGGCGTCCTTGTTGGCTGCCAAACGGGCCGTTAGCTCCTATCGTGCACCTCTCTGCGTTCCCGGCGTCTCTGCAGTGAGTTCTCCCTAACCACCTTCGAAGGTGACATCGAAGCGGTCAGGTATTCGGAGGCATCTCCATCGGTTCGTCGAAACTGCCCCCATAGATGTTTGGAACTTTGGCGCCCATGGGGCGAAGGTAAGCGGTGAGCTGGCCTCGATGGTGAATGGTGTGCGACAGCATGAATTGCAGATACATCACAGCAGGAAAATTGTAGATGCCGAAGAAGGGAAGCGGTGTGGCCCAAAAATCCGGCCCCAGCCGAGCGACTTCGTCGAGTTTCGGAAGAAAGCTCTCCTCATACCAGGCGACGACGTCGTCTGAATCCTTGAAATCTGCCGGAATGCTATCGTCGTCTTCCATCTCGAAACTTCCCTTAAGAAAACCGTCCAGGAACCACACGTCCACCGACGCAATATGCCAGGCCAGCTCGAACGCGCTGCGCGAATTCTCGTGTGGACGGTACTTGCACTTGTCGGCTGGGACGGCGGCCAAGACGCGTTTGGTAATCAGAGATTCCTTCCGTACTGCGGGTAAGAAGATGCTTGAGAGGAAAGCGGCCTGTTCGGGCGTCATCGTTTCATTCATTCGAGGGCCTAAGGTTTCCAGCGCAGAATCGGTTTGCGCGCGGCCGCGACCTCATCCAAGCGGCCGACGCGGGTGGAATGCGGCGCAGTCTTCACGATCTCCGGATTGGTTTCGGATTCGAGAGCGATGGACCTCATCGCATCGATAAACAGATCGCATTCCTCCTTCGATTCCGATTCCGTCGGCTCAATCATCATGGCGCCCGGCACAATCAGCGGAAACGCGGTCGTGTACGGGTGGAAGCCATAGTCGATCAACCGCTTCGCGATGTCCATCGTGTTGACGCCGTTTTTCTTCTGGCGAGCGTCGCTGAAAACCACTTCGTGCAACGAAGGCAGATCGTACGGCAAATCGAAGCTGTCTTCCAGGTGGTGACGAATGTAATTGGCGTTCAGGACCGCATCTTCGGTCGCCTGACGAATGCCGGGGCCGTACGCGAGGGTATAGGCAAGAGCACGGAGAAGAACGCCGAAATTCCCGCAGTAGGCGCGAACGCGCCCAACTGATTTTGGTCGATTTTGGTCGAGCGCGAAGCGACCGTCTGCCTTTTGCACGACGATCGGAATCGGCAGAAACGGCTCGAGAATTTTCTTGACCATCACCGGGCCCGCGCCGGGTCCTCCGCCTCCGTGCGGAGTCGAGAAAGTCTTGTGCAGATTCAGGTGCATCACGTCGACCCCGAAATCGCCCGGTCGGGTGACGCCCGCCAGCGCATTCATGTTCGCGCCATCCATGTACAAAAGGGCGCCGCGTTCGTGGAGAATCCCGGCGATTTCCGCGATGCGCTCCTCGAATACGCCGAGCGTGCTGGGATTCGTCACCATCAGGGCGGCGACGTCCTGGGTGGCAAATTCGCGGAGATGGTCCGTATCGATCTGCCCGCGGTCGTTCGATCGGATGTTCTGCACTTCGTAGCCTGCAATCACCACGGATGCCGGATTCGTGCCGTGAGCGGAGTCTGGGATCAGCACTTTCTTGCGCGGATTGCCCTGGCTCTGCAAGTAGGCGCGAATCATCAGAAGTCCGGTAAGCTCGCCCTGGGCGCCCGCTGCGGGCTGGAGCGTTATCGCGTCCATCCCAGTAATCGCCAGCAGGCATTTCTGCAGGTCGTGAAGAATTCGCAGGCAGCCCTGCGCGACTTCTGCGGGTTGCATCGGATGCGCCGAGGCCAGGCCTTCGAGGCGCGCCACGTATTCGTTCACGCGCGGATTGTACTTCATCGTGCAGGAGCCGAGCGGATACATCCCGAGATCAATGGCGAAGTTCCAGGTGGAAAGCCGCGTGAAGTGACGAATTACTTCGATCTCGCTCACTTCGGGGAAGCCTTCAATTGCGCCGCGCGAGAACTCGCGGCCAAGCGCGGCCTCAGCATCCACCGGAGGCACGTCGAGAGGCGGAAGTTCCATCCCGCGCTTTCCAGGCGCGGATTTTTCGAAGATCAGCCCTTCGTTCTGGTTCACGTGCCGGCCGGCCTTGCGGATCGTAGCCGGGGGCGCTTCGGTTTCTGTAAGTTTCGGATTCAAAACTTGACGCTCCTTAGTCGGCCCGTTCAGATCGGACTGTCCAGAATCCGACGGATTGCTGCCGCAAGTCGCTCGATTTCGGTGCGCGGCATCGATTCCGTCACGCAAAGAAGGCCGCGCTTGGTTAAGTCCGGGTAATGAGCGCCAATCGCCAGCGGTCCGATAATCTTCTCGCGCAGCAACGCCGCGTTGATCATTTTCACCGAGCGCGGAAACTCCAGCACGAATTCGTTGAAGACGCGGCCCGAAAAGGCCCGGCGCACTCCGGGGATCTTCTCGAGTTCCGCGATCGCGAATTGCGCTTTTGCCACGTTTTGCAAGGCCATCTCTCGCAAACCTTCCTTGCCAAGGAGGCACAAATGGACCGTGGCCACGAGCGCGAACAAGGCTTCATTCGTGCAAATATTAGATGTGGCCTTCTCGCGGCGGATGTGCTGCTCGCGTGTGGCGAGCGTAAGCACGAAACCTCGGCGGCCGGCAGTGTCGGTCGTCTGGCCAGCCAGACGTCCCGGCATTTGCCGGACAAACTTTTCGCGGGTCGCGATCACGCCCACGAAAGGCCCGCCGTAGCTGGGCGCGACACCAAATGCCTGGCCTTCCATGGCGACGATGTCGGCTTCAGCGGGTGGGCGAACGATGCCCAGGGACACAGGCTCGGCAATCGTCGTAACAAGCAAGGCTCCGCCTGAGTGGGCGGCATCAGCAAGTGCGGGGATCTCTTCGAGCACTCCAAAGAAATTGGGCGACTGCACCACGACGGCCGCCGCGTTCGCCAGTTTTTCACCTGTCAGTGCTTTCCGATCGGCCTGACCCGATGACGTGTAACCGAATTCCTCGATTTCCAAGCCAAGATTCTTCGCGTACGTGTCGAGAACCTGGCGATACTCCGGATGAACGCTGCGCGCAACAAGGACTTTGTTTCGTCCCGTGATTCGCTCCGCCATCAGAACGGCTTCCGTGAGCGCCGTCGAGCCATCGTACATCGACGCATTCGCCACTTCCTGGCCCGTGAGCTGAGACATCAGCGTCTGGAACTCGAAAATCGCGGTCAGCGTTCCCTGCGAAATCTCCGCCTGGTAAGGCGTGTACGACGTAAGAAATTCGCCGCGCTGCACCATCGCGTCGGTGACGACCGAGCGAAGATGCTGATAGACCCCCGCGCCCAAAAATGACGTGCAGTCCCTCGCGTTTTCGGCTGCGCGATCCTTGAAGTACTGAATGATCTCCATTTCCGAAAGCGGCCCCGGCAACGGAAGAGGCTCGCGAAGGCGGAATTTCTCGGGGATGGTCTGAAACAGCTCTTCGATCGAATCGACGCCGATAGCTGCGAGCATTTCCTGGCGTTCAGAAGGACTCTTGGGCAGATAGCGCATCAGGCTGACTGTTCCTGCGTTTTTTCATCGACATATGCCTGGTAGGCTGCGGCGTCCATTAGCGAAATAACTTCCTTGGGGTCTGCGAGTTTTACCTTGATTAGCCAGGCGGTGCCGTGTGGGTCCTGGTTGACTTTCTCGGGCGAGTCGGAAAGCAGCGAATTCGTCTCGGTCACTTCGCCCGATACTGGACTGAAAATGTCGCTCACGGCTTTCACGGATTCCACTGTGCCAAAGGATTGGCCGGTTTTGATCTGCGCTCCCAGTTTGGGCAACTCGACGAAGACGACGTCGCCGAGTTCATGCTGCGCATAGTCAGTGATGCCGATGGTCCCTACGGAGCCTTCCACGTTGATCCACTCGTGATCTTTTGTATAGCGATAGCCGGCCGGATAATTGGCTGGTGACATGCTGGCTCCTTACGGTTTTTCGAGTTCATGCGGCCGCTTATAGAACGGCAGTGCAATGATGCGAGCCGGCACCGACTGACTCCGAATGATAACGTCGATTTCCGTTCCGAGTGCGCTCGATTCGGGCGGAACGTAGGCCATCCCGATATTCTTCTTCAGCGATGGCGATGGTCCGCCGCTCGTCACACGCCCCACTTCACGTCCTTTGATCGACACCGGATAACCGTCGCGGCCGATGCGCTTGTCGAGCATTTCAAAACCCGACCAGCTTGCGCGAGACGCCGTTTTCTTTTTGCCGCGTCAGAACCGCGCTGCCGAGAAACGCGCCCTTGCCGAGCTTGCATATCCAGCCGAGGCCGGCTTCGAGGGGCGTGGTCTCGGCGTCAATCTCATGACCGTACAGACACATTCCAGCTTCAAGCCGCAGCGTGTTCCGCGCACCGAGGCCGCAGGGAATCATCCCGCCCGGTTCACCCGCGCCGAGCAGGTCGCTCCATAGTTTCTCAGAGAATTGGGGCTCAAAGTAGATCTCGAATCCGTCCTCGCCCGTGTAGCCAGTCCGCGCGATAAGGCACTCGACCCCGCTGACGCCCCCAAAAATGAAGTGATAGTAGCGGATGGAATCTAGCGCTGCACGCGTAAGCCGTTGAAGTATCTCTTTTGCTCGCGGGCCCTGAATCGCGAGCTGCGAATAGCGCGGGCCCGCGTTCTCCACCTCTGCCTCAAAGCGATTGTGAGAGAGGATGTGGCGAAAATCGTCATCCTGATTGCCGGCATTCACACAAAGCAAGTAATGCGTGTCGGAAATCTTGTGAACGAGAAGGTCGTCGACGAAGGTGCCCCGGTCCGTCATGAGCCCTGAATACTGCGCCTGTCCAACGATCAGTTGCGCGGCGTCGTTGCAGGTGACCCACTGCACCAAATCGAGCGCGCCCGCTCCGCGGACTTCGATTTCCCCCATGTGGCTGACGTCGAAAAGGCCTGCTCGCTGGCGGACCGCTTCGTGCTCCGAAAGAATGCCCGAGTACTCGAGCGGCATGTCCCAGCCGCCGAAATTGACCATCTTGGCGCCCATGCGCCGATGAGTGGAGTTCAGAGCCGTCTTTCGAATTGCAGCGGCGGCCGGAGTAGTCACTGGAAACTTCTCAAGGTTTCTGACAAGAGAATAAGGCTAGCATGCGTGTTTTCGAGCGTCAAGAAACCGGCGCGCGAAGCTGCTTGTCGCGAACTCTCGCATGTCCTACTATTGTTCAGCGAGTGAAGCCAACCCGGTTCAGCCGGAAGGGGCCCGCAGTGATTACCCTGTGTTCGCAGTGTGACAAGCCGGAAGCTCAATGCACGTGCGAAAAATATTGCTGCTTCTGCCAGTCGCAGCAAAATATCCGGATGGGCATCGACGGACTCTACTATTGCCCGGATTGCCGCGAAGCCTGCGACGTGCACTAGCGGAGAGCGGTGAGCACTCGTCATGAGCGCTGACCCGTCACGGATCGAGTTGGTGTTGCACAACGACGATCGACTGCTCGCCGCCGTTGATGCTGTGGTCGCACACGCGGGGGAACGTGCCGGACTATCTCTGGGAGCGCAGCAGGCGCTCTCGCACGCCGCCGCGGAAGCCTGCGAAGAGGCATTTTCGCTGGCGGGCCGGAACGGGAACCCCGATCCTGTGGTGAAGCTGACCGTGTCCGATTTCCCCGATCGCGTCGAGGTCGCCATCGAACACGCGGGCGATTCGTGCGTGAACAGGCCGAGGCCAAACGTAGATCGCGTCGAATGCGACGCTCACGAGGGGAAGTCGCGAACCACCTTGATCAAGTATTGCGCCGCCTCAAAGTCCGAACGAAAAGCCTGAGCGGATTCCGTCACGAAGGTCTCGTCCTCACACAATAGCATCTACATCTGCACAGCAAATATGTGACTGCGGATCAGCGAAAGAATCTGGTCCTGGCTTACGGGCAGGTCCACTTTCAGACGATCGCCGGATCCCGTCACGCGAACTTGATCCAAGGCGGACGATAGCGCCGGATTGGTCTGCGCCTCCTGATAGCGGCGATACATCACGCCGGCCTGCAGGGCCGCGGAAAGCAGATTTGCGTCGTCGGGTGAGTTGCAGACCGCCTGGAAGTGCGCGTCCACGCCGTTGTCGGCGTCCACTGTGATGGTCATTGCTTTCATGCGTTCGATGATCGTAGCGGCTTGTGGGAACTGGCTCGCCTGCGGCAGCAACTGACTCATCGCAAGGTGCGTGTAGGTTTGATCGAGCACGCCCCAGATCAGCCCGTTGCCGTTCGTCTCATTGATCAGGGGGAAGAGCTTGTCGTTCTGAAGCACGCTTTCAGCGGTTCCCATGCGGACATCGATCAGCTTCTCGAGCGCCGGGCGATGGCCGAACGCGGCCGTATTCGAGTCGATGAAGATGAACAGAATGTCGTTTGCCGCCACTCCGCTGCCGAACGAATACAGGTGATAGCCCTTTACGTCGTATGCGGGAAGCTTCTGCTGCTTGAAATGCTCTTCGGCCGAGGTCGGATCAAACAAGCCCAGAGCGACGCCGACGATTTCCTCGCCGCCCGTTTTCGTCATCGTGATTCCTGCCCAGGCCAGTTCGTCCACCTGAGTATTCGGATCCACGCCGGCAGAAGCGAGGAACTGCTCGAACTGGCGGAAACGCGTCGGGAGAATTTGGTCGCGCAGTTGGGGAAACCAGGCGTACTTGCGCGCGGCCTTCATGTCCGCGTACGCGAACTCGCCCACATCTTTGGGGAACATGCCCAGGATCGCCGGGCTCAACGACCCCGCTGCGCTCCGCGATGGAATTGCGGAACAAATGACAACGAGCAATAGGGCGCTCGTCAGAAAGACTCCAAAGGTTCTATGAATTGACTGTCTCATCGCACCCCTCATCTTGACTGAACGCTACTGACCTGCGCTCACTGCTGTCTCAGAAACTCGCGACTTCAGAGAAGCAGCCTCGGCGCGCATTCGGCTGGCGAAGGCCGCATCCGTGATCGATTCCAGATTGATCGCCACGTTCTCGAGCGCTCCGTGAACCGCTGCCGCGGCCATCAGTCGGCCCACCCGAATGTCTGATATCATAGACGGGCTGGACATCGCTTCCAGTTGCCCCAGCCCATCAAATATATCGGCAGCTTTTCGCGCAACGTCCAGCGGCACATTCGCCGCGCCCACTAACGCCCGCTGAATTGCCGCTTCCCGGATTCGCTGTTCTTCCGGAGTGCCTTGCGGCAGTTTGTAGGCGGCCATCACCGAATCAAACGAAGCCGCATCGAGGTCGATGGCCTCCGCAAGTTGGCGCGACGCTACTTGAAACTGTGCCAGTGCTTCCGTGAGCGGTTCGACGTAGGCTGACTGTGATTTTTTCTTGCGCGATAGCCCCGCGACCATCTGCCCTAGACTGGCTCCAAGGGCTGCAGCGAGTGCCGCCACTGATCCGCCCCCCGGCGTGGCCGTGGGTTGTGCGACTGCGTCAAGAAAAGGCTGCGCGAGTCCGGCAAGTTTTCCCGGGCCTTCGGCAGCAACACCCGCGAGAGATGCCTCTATACGATTCTCTAACACCTGCGCCGCGGAAAAGTTTTCGAGTTGCAAGAAGAAATCGGCGGTAAGTTCGATCGCCTTCTTGGGAATCAATCCGACGATCTCGCTTCCCACGATCGAGACACCATAGCGCTCGGCTTCGCGTTTCACCATTTCGAACACGCGATGAATGGGCGTCTGCTCGAAATCGGTCAGGTTGATGGACACTTGCGCCAGGTTTCTAGCGCGCAGATCCACTCCCATTGCTTTCACGTAGCGCAAGCCGCCGTTCGAGAAGCGTATGTTCTTGCCGATTTTCTTGGCGATTTCGAGATCGGGCGTGTTCAGGTTGATGTTATACGCGATCAGAAACTTGCGTGCCCCTACCACGGTAGCGCCCGCCGTTGGGTGCAAGCGTGGCTCGCCGACGTCCGGCGCGCGCTCCGGATTGCGCAACACTTCCTCACGCAATCCTTCGAATTGCCCCTTGCGGATGTTTTCGAGATTGGTGCGGTCCGGGCGTTGCGCTGCGGCCTCGTAGAAATAGACGGGAATCCGGTAGCGCTCCCAGATTTCGCGCCCCACTTTTTTGGCGAGCGCCACGCAATCCTCGATCGCAACCCCCTCGATGGGAATAAATGGGACCACATCGGTAGCGCCCATGCGCGGGTGCGCGCCGGTGTGCTTCGTCAGGTCGATCAATTCCGCGGCTTTGCCTACGCCGCGCATCGCCGCCTCCGCAACGGCTTCCGGTTCGCCCGCAAGCGTGATCACGCTGCGATTGTGGTCAGCGTCGCTTTCGCGGTCGAGGAGAAATACGCCCGGCACTTCGCGCATAGCCGCGACGATGGCGTCCACCTTAGCCAGGTCTCGGCCTTCGGAAAAATTCGGAACGCATTCAACCAGTCGTTTCATGAATTCAGGCGGTCTTGCGGTGGATGATCGTGCCGCGCTTCATGGTCAAGTTGCAGAGGTTCACCCCAAAATAATACGGGATTTCGCGGTGGTCGGCCACGTCAAAGGCCGCCAGGTCCGCGTATTTGCCAACTTCGATGGAGCCAACTCGGTCGTGTTGGCGCAGCGAATACGCTGGATTGATGGTGGCGGCGCTGATGGCTTCGGCCGGAGTTAGTCGCATCTGCGTGCACGCCAAAGACAGAATCATCGGCATGCTGAGCGTCGGACTGGTCCCGGGATTGAAGTCCGTGGCGAGCGCAACGATCGCACCCGCTTCAATCAACTCGCGCCCAGGCCCGTAATGCGCCAGGCCGAGGTGAAAGCAACACCCCGGCAGCATCGTGCACACGACATTGGAAAGTGCGAGCGCGTGGATGTCACCGCGGTCGATCTTCTCGAGATGGTCGGCGCTGGCTGCTTGCAGCTCGATCGCGAGGCGCGCGGCCCCGGTGTGAGTGAGCTGCTCGGCATGAATTCGCGGAACCAGTCCGCACGCCCGGCCGGCAGAAAGAATTCGGCGGGCTTGCTCAACCGTGAACGCGCCGCGGTCGCAAAAAACGTCGCAGAATTCGGCCAGGCCCGCGGTGGCCACTGTCGGAATCCAGCGGCGCGCAAGCAAATCCACGTAAGCGTCGGGACGACGCTGAAATTCCTTAGGGACAACGTGGGCTCCGAGAAACGTAGCGGCGATGTCGAGCGGTTGCTCCTGATGCAGTTCGCTCAAGATGGACAGGATTTTGAGTTCGCTTTTCCAGTCGAGGCCGTACCCGCTCTTTGCCTCCAGCGTCGTCGTGCCGTTCGCTGCGAATTCCCGTAGGTGCGCGAGCGCGCGATCTTGCAGCGTTTTCCTGGTCGCGCGGCGCAGGTTCTTTACCGTGGAGCGAATTCCACCTCCCGCACGCGCGATTTGCTCGTAAGTGGCGCCCGCGATGCGCTGTTCGTACTCAGCTGCCCGGCTTGCGGGAAATATCAGATGGGTGTGCGAGTCGACGAAGCCCGGCAGAACCACGCGTCCGCCGAAATTGAGTCTTTCGGCGCGTCGAGCAGCGCGAAGCCGTTCGATTCGGCGGCGCGTGCCGACGGCGGCGATCCGATCGTCGCGAACCAGTAGCGCTCCGTCGCGAATAATCCCCAAGTCCCGCAGGGCACGGCCACGCCGCGGGACGGGTCCGCGTAACGTCAGAAGCTCCGAGCAGCCGGTGATAAGCAGGTCGGGCACGAGCGGGGGCGGGTCGCACTTCGAGCACGCCGGAAGCGATACTAGCGCGTCGGAAAACGAAATGCCATGCCGTCCCACAGCACCACAGTGGGCAAGTCAATAGCCTTTCCCGGCGGGGGCAGATTGCATTAGTATGCGCGACGGTTCTTAGAGGTGATCGATGGTCCACCGAATTCCCCTCATTGCGTGCGCTATCTGTGCTGCGACGGTCGTTTCGATAACGGCAAAATCGCCGTTTCGCCCGCGGGCCGCTGATGCGAAAGGCTTCGACCTCGTGATTCGCAATGGCCACATTGTCGACGGCACTGGCTCGCCCTGGTATTCGGGCGATATCGGCATCCGAGAGGGCCGCATCGCCGCGATTGGCAACCTCGCGAGCGTTCCCGCGAAACGCGTCATCGATGCGGAAGGGCTGACCGTTGCGCCCGGCTTCATCGACATGTTGGGTCAATCGGAGCTGACGATTCTGGTTGATCCGCACGTGCCCTCGAAAATCCATCAGGGGATCACCACCGAAATTACAGGGGAAGGAGGCTCTGCAGCGCCGCAGAACGACGCCACGCTGGCCGAAGATCACCTTGATTACGAACACTATGGCATCAAGCCTGATTGGAGGACGTTTCGAGAATATTTCGCGCGACTCGAGAGGCAGGGAATTGGCATCAATCTCGCAAGCTACGTTGGCGCGACCCAGGTGCGGCGCGTCGTAATCGGGAATGCGGACCGCGCGCCCACTGCGGCAGAACTCGAGGAGATGAAACGACTCGTGCGTCAATCCATGGAAGAGGGAACTCGCGGCGTTTCGACGGCGCTCGAGTATGCGCCTGCGCCCTATGCCTCGACGGACGAGTTGATCGCGCTCGCAGCCGAAAGCGCCAAATACGGAGGCCTCTACGCTACGCATATGCGCAACGAGGGTAGTGGAATCATGGCCGCGCTCCAAGAGACGGCTCGTATTGCTCGGGAAGCGAACACTCCCGTCGAGATTTGGCACTTGAAGGTTGCCGGCGTCGCGAGCTGGGGCCACATGCCGGAGGTGGTTAAGTTCATCGACGATGCGCGCGCGTCCGGGCTCGACATCGCAGCGGACACTTATGCGTACACCGCGTGGAATAATTCGATGTCTGCATTCATCCCGCCGTGGGCGCACGATGGCGGTGACGAGAAGCTGATCGAGCGCCTGAAGGATCCAGCCAGTCGCGCCCGAATCCGCAAAGATATGATGACGCCCACGCAATCCTGGGACAACGAATGGCAGGAGATCCCGGGTCCTGACGCAATCCTCATCAGCTCCGTGCTGAATCCGGATTTGTTGCCGCTGCAGGGCAAGCGACTTTCAGAAATTGCGAAAATGTGGGCCGTGCCGTCGCACGGTCCCGCTTCGCACGAGCCTCGAGCGGTCCGTCCCGCGAAGGATCCAATCGACACGATTTGCGACCTGCTGATTCAGGATCACGCGGCCACGTACGTTTCCGTGTTCGGCATGCAAGAGGGCGATGTCGAATTGGCGCTCAAGCAGCCGTGGGTTTCGGTGGACAACGATTCATCGGGGACTTCGCCGGAAGGAATCCTGGGCCAGGATCATCCGCATCCGCGGGCTTACGGCACGTTTCCGCGGATTCTCGCCAAGTTCGTGCGCGAGGAGAAACTGCTCACGTTGCCCGACGCGATCCGCAAATTCACGGCGCTTCCCGCGCAGCGGATGAGAATCACCGATCGCGGCGTGCTGAAACAGGGGATGTGGGCGGACATCGTGATCTTCGATCCCGCCACGATTCACGACGCCGCGACTTTCGAGAATCCGAATCAGTTGTCCGTGGGCATGAAATACGTCATCGTCAATGGCACGCCCGTTATCGCCGACGGGAAAATGACAACGGCGCTACCAGGAAAGGTTCTGCGAGGCCCCGGGTACCGCGGCGCGAATTAAACTCGCTTGTCCCGGGAACGCCAATCTCCTGATTGGCGCTCCGGGTATCGGCGAGATTCTGTGAATCACGTTTTCTGTTCCCTTCGTTGGCGCCATGTGTCGAGCCGCTTGAGGATAAACTTCAGCCGGTCGCGTCCCCACTTCGTGTGCGTGATCACTTTCTCGATGTCGAGCATCAGTTCGGGATCGCCGATCTTCTCCCGCAATTCTTTGATGAACGGATGAACCTTACCGAACATCAAAAACATCTCGCCGCTGACCGCAGGCCGCAGAAACAATTCTTCGCTCAACGCCCCTTGCAGCACGAACGCCGTCGCCATGCTCCAGTAGCCGCCCACCTGACGCAGCCAGTTGTTTTCCTGCGTGCCCATCGCCCATGCGACCTTGAGAAAATCGTCAGCATTGCGAGGCCAGAAGTCCGCCATCCACCAGTTCCGCGCCTTTCGTATCTCGGCCTCGCGCCGCAAATCGTAGAGCTGCATGATCAATTGTGCTTCAGCCGCGCTAGCTTTCTTTGCCATCTCTCCTCCGTTTGAAAAATGAACTGAACTGGCCGAGTACCGGCACGCCGCGACCTCACGCCGCGCCAGCCTTCGCGTTGTAGGCGGGCACGAACACTTCCTGGACAAACGATTCGATCGTTGTCGGTGTCGTATTCTTGGCTGAGCGCTGCTCCAGCGGCACGATGAGGCCCGCATTCGCGCCTTTCCACATTTCAATTAACAGCGCCGCTGTTTTCTTCGGCAAACCCATCTGAACCAACGCAGGTTCGAGCATCATGAAGGGCACTTGCATGTATCCGAGATTGGGTTTGCCGATTGCCTTGCCCACGACTGAAGCCGCCTCCTTCATCGAGATGTCGCGCTGGCCGTGAAGTTCCTGTATGGAACTGCCGGAAAAATCGCGCGCGGCGAGGCGAGTGACGGCGTACATGGCGATATCCTTGGTGGCAATGCACGGCATTCGCGCATCGCTTGTTAATCCGCCGGGAAGGGTTCCCATCGAGCGCAGCGGCGCGATGCTCATGAGAAGATTTTCCATGAAGTAGCCTGCCCGCAGGTACAGGACGTTGAGGCCCGTGATGCGATTCAGCTTTTGCTCCATGTTGTGCAGGCCAACGATGGGACCCGTTTTCTCCGCGTGCTGCGCGCCGATGCTGCTGAGCGCGACGACATAGGGAACGTGTGCATTTGCGATCGCCGCGGCGTAGGAATCAGAAACGCGTTCCTGATGGGCGCGCAGGTCCTGTTGTGAAATATCCTCGGGGACCACGAGATAGACGGCTGTGGCGCCGTCGAAAGCTTTCGTCATGGACGCGACATCCTCCACGTTCCCGACGAACGGTTCGGCACCATTCTGTGCGAGAGGTTCGAGTTTCTTCGCGTCGCGCCCGATCACGCGAACCTTCTCGCCCTTCGCAAGCAGCGCTTCCGCCGCTGGCTTTCCCGTATGCCCCGTCGCCCCCGTAATAGCGATCACTATGCCTCCGTTTCGAAGATGTATCTGCGTTTATCTTGGTTCCTCTGTGGTTCCCCATTTGCCCGGCATCATCGGAATCTTCACGCCGGACTTACGGGCGAAATCGATGGCTTCGGGATAGCCGGCATCCACATGACGCGCCACGCCAATGCCCGGGTCGTTCGTCAGGACGCGCTCGATGCGCGCGGCCATTTCCTTCGTGCCGTCGGCGACAATGACCTGACCCGCATGTTGCGCGTACCCGATGCCCACGCCGCCGCCATTGTGAATCGAAACCCAGCTTGCGCCGCTCGCCGTGTTCAGCAGGGCATTGAGCAGCGCCCAATCGGCCACCGCGTCGGAGCCATCGAGCATCTTCTCGGTTTCGCGATAGGGCGACGCCACCGAGCCGCAGTCGAGATGATCGCGGCCAATCACAATTGGCGCCCTCAATTCGCCGCGTGCGACGAGATCGTTGAGCGCGAGGCCAAACTGGTCGCGCTCGCCGTAACCCAGCCAGCAGATGCGCGCCGGAAATCCCTGGAAGCGAACGCGTTTCTGCGCGAGCCCGATCCAGCGGCACAAAATCTCGTCGTGGGGGAACATCTGGAGCACCAGCTTGTCCGTGCGATGAATGTCCGACGCTTCGCCCGAAAGCGCGGCCCAGCGAAACGGTCCGCGGCCTTCGCAAAAAAGCGGACGAATATACTCTGGCACGAAGCCGGGAAAATCGTAGGCGTTCTTCACGCCCTGTTCGAAGGCGAACGTGCGAATGTTGTTGCCGTAGTCGAAGGTCACCGAGCCGAGCTTCTGCAGCGCGAGCATGCCCTCGACGTGTTTCGCGATCGATTCGAACGAGCGCTTGCGATACGCATCGGGATCGCGTTTGCGCAGTTCGGCCGCCTGCGCAACGTCCAGCCCTCGCGGAATGTAGCCGCCAACGGGGTCGTGAGCGCTGGTTTGGTCGGTGAGTAAATCTGGAACCACGCCGCGCCGCGCGAGCTCCGGGACGATGTCCGCACAATTTCCGACGAGGCCAACTGAGGTAGCCTCGTGCTTGCGGACGGCGTTCTTAAGGATGCGGAGTGCTTCGTCGAGATCGTTCACCATCACGTCGCAATAACCGGTTTTCACACGGCGCTTGATGCGTTCGGGGTCAACGTCGATTCCAAGGAAGGCCGCGCCGTTGAGCGTTGCCGCCAGAGGTTGCGCGCCACCCATTCCGCCCATGCCGCCACTCGCGACCAGTTTCCCGGCGAGGTCGCCACCAAAATGTTTGCTCCCCGCGGCGGCGAACGTCTCATACGTGCCCTGAAGGATTCCCTGCGTGCCGATGTAGATCCAGCTGCCCGCGGTCATCTGACCGTACATCATCAGGCCGGCGCGATCGAGTTCGTCGAAGTTCTTCCAGTCGCTCCAGTGGCCGACGAGATTTGAATTGGCGATCAAAACGCGGGGCGCATATTCGTGCGTGCGAAAAATTCCCACAGGCTTGCCGGATTGCACCAGGAGAGTTTCGTCGTTCTCGAGCGATTTGAGCGACGAAACGATCGCGCGATAGCAGTCCCAGTTGCGCGCGGCCTTGCCACGGCCGCCATAGACGATCAGCTCCTCGGGCTTCTCGGCCACCTCGGGATCCAGGTTGTTCATCAGCATCCGCATAGCAGCTTCCTGCTGCCATCCCTTGCAGGAAATTTGGTTGCCGCGCGGCGCACGAATCGGTTGATAGGCGGTTGAGTCGTCGACGGTTAACTTGGCCATGGCAGGTCTCCGGCCGTCATATTAACGCAACACGAGCGGAAGGGGCGAGGGATGAGGACGGACGAAAAGGGAAGGGTACAAACGGAGGGTGGGCCAAGCTGGCGAACGGCAACTCGGAGGCCAGATCAGTGTTGGGAAAGGTCGGCCTCCCCAAAAAGGATTGGGGACCTGTCGATTTGACTGCCTCTGGTTCGACATACAGGTAGAGGAAGAAAAAAGCACCCCTCAGGAGGCAGTCATGGCAAGGCAGCACAAAAGCTCTCCGACCCGAAACTTAGTCGTCGGAACGGCCGTCGTCGGATTCGCGGTCGTTATCGTATTGGGGAGGGTGGATGGACCCTCGACGCAGTTGGCGAATCTCCTGGGTGTAATCGCGAGGGACGGGGTGGAAGTAATACCCGCAATCGTATCGGCTGCATGGCGGGTTCCGCAGGCTTTGGATCACCAGTGGTGTTCTCCGTGTCCCCTTCAGGTATTGGTATCATTGTGGCCGCTGGTCCGCATCCTGGCCGGAGCGGCGTAGTCGCGTATTTTTCTTGGCGAGATACCGCAAGAAGCAGGGTTTTCACGTCAGGGAACCGAACTTTCGCATTGCCGAACTTCGTGAGAAACGAAGCCCCAGCGACGTCACGGCGCCACGAAAAATGCGATTCCTGTCGATCTGGCCAGGGCCCGTTCGACGCGTCAGTAGAGCCAGGGTTCAGCCGGTTGAGGCCGTAACACCCCGGCTCCGAATGCAGATCAATGAGGAGGTGCCAAGATGCGAGTCATGGTGATGGTGAAAGCGAACAAGGACTTTGAGGCCGGGGTAATGCCAAGTCCAAAGCTGCTTGCTGAGATGGGCAAATTCAACCAGGAATTGATGAAGGCTGGAGTGCTGCTGGCGGCCGACGGGTTACATCCGAGTTTAAGAGGCAAGCGAGTGAGGTTTGCAGGACAGCAGCGCACAGTGATCGACGGGCCCTTCGCCGAGACGAAGGAACTCGTCGGCGGTTACTGGGTGTGGCAGGTTAGGTCGATGGAAGAGGCGGTGGAATGGCTCAAGCGCGCTCCCTTTGACCGTGAGACGGAGGTGGAAATTCGCCCGGTGCGCGAAGCGGCGGATTTTGCGCGTTGAGGCGGGGGTTTTCGAATGTGGAAAAAAATATTTGACCTGTCGATTTCGTTGAGACTCATTCGACGCGTAAGTAGAGCCAAAGTTCAGCCGGTCGAAACCAGTGGGACACCTGGCTCATTGTAGAAAACCAAAGGAGATACAACGATGCGATTCATAATGCTGGTGAAGCACGCTGAAAAGGACTGGGGTCCTCCGCCTAAGGACCTTATGGACGCCATAGCGAAGATGGGGGAAGAAGCGGTGAAAGCCGGCACAATGATAGCGAACGGCAGGCTGGCCCCCACAGCGATCAGCACGCGCGTGCGGCTTTCTCGCGGGCAGGTAAGTGCGATCGATGGGCCCTTCACCGAGGCCAAGGAAATCGTGGGCGGGTACGCGATTTTCGAGTTGAAGTCGAAAGAGGAGGCGATCCAAGGGGCGCTGCAGTTCATGGAACTTCACAAAAAGTACTGGCCTGAGTGGGAGGGCGACACTGAAGTTCGCCAGATAGTCGGGTCGGAAGATTTCGCACCCAAGAAATAGGAGCGCTACGCCGAGTTGCGAAGAAGCAGTCGACGCGTTCGGTTTGCGCTAACGGATCAAACATTGTGTGAGGTCGGGTCAAGAAATCAAGACTTAAGGAGAAATCATTATGCGATTCCTGAGTATCTACAAGACGGTCGAGCGAGGCGTTCCTCCTTCCCAGGAGGAGATGAACAAGATGGGCAAACTGATCGAGCAGGGAATGAAGGCCGGCTGGTTGGTCGCCACCGAAGGCTGCCTGCCTAGCGCCCTGGGCGCGCGCGTACGGCTTTCCGGTGGGAAGGTGAGCGTTACCGACGGCCCTTTTACCGAAGCCAAGGAGTTGGTGGGCGGGTTTGCCATCCTTCGGACCAACTCCAAGGAGGAGGCAATCGAATTGGCGAGGCAATTCCTTCCCGTCGCTGGTGAGGGTGAATGCGAACTGCGCCAATTATACGAGGCTGGCCAGGAAACGTGCGGTCACGCCGCGGCGAAACCCTAGGAGCCGCGCCCCCCTGACCTTGCACAGGCGGATCGAACGTGGTGTGATCGGTAGCCGTGACAGCTACCGATACACATCGCGTAATCGACGCAGTCTGGCGGATGGAGTCGGCGAGGATCATTGCGGGCCTTGCACGGATCCTACGAGACGTCGGCCTTGCCGAAGAACTGGCGCAGGACGCTCTCGTCGCGGCGCTCGAACAGTGGCCGGCGTCGGGCATCCCCGACAACCCGGGCGCATGGCTTATGGCCACCGCCAAACATCGTGCCATCGACCGGCTACGCCGGAGCAAGCTGCTCGAGCGGAAGCACGGAGAGCTTGGCCGGGAGGTCGAGAGCCGGCAGGAGACGGCCGTGGCGGAATTCGAGGCCGGAATCGACGATGACATAGGGGACGACCTGCTGCGCCTCGTGTTCACGGCGTGCCATCCGGTGCTCTCTTCCGAGGCGCGGGTTGCGCTCACGCTGCGTTTGCTGGGAGGCCTGACCACCGACGAGATTGCGCGCGCTTTCCTCGTCGCCGAGACAACCATCGCCCAACGCATCGTGCGAGCCAAGCGAACGCTTTCCGAGGCGCAGGTTCCTTTCGAAGTTCCGCGCGGGAGCGAACGCGCCGCTCGGCTGGCTTCAGTGCTTGAGGTCCTCTACCTGGTGTTCAACGAGGGCTACACGGCCACCGCCGGCGACGACTGGACGCGACCTGCGCTCTGCGAGGATGCGCTGCGCTTGGGACGTATCCTGGCCGAGATGGCTTCCACAGAACCCGAGGTGTATGGCCTGGTGGCGCTGATGGAAATTCAGGCGTCGCGATCGAGGGCGCGTGTGGGCCCTTCGGGCGAGCCGATTCTGTTATTGGAACAAGACCGCGGACGATGGGATCAGCTCCTCATCCATCGCGGTCTGGCGGCGCTTGAACGCGCCGAAAAGCTGGGCGGAAAACGCGGTCCGTACGCGCTTCAAGCCGCGATTGCTGCATGTCACGCGCGGGCACGCACGCCGGAAGAGACCGACTGGCCCCGCATCGTGGCGCTCTACGAGGCGCTCGCGCGGCTCTCGCCGTCGCCGGTGGTGGAACTAAATCGCGCGGTTGCGGTGGCGATGGCCTTTGGTCCGATAGCGGGTCTCGAGGCGCTCGAAACACTCGCCTCGGAGCCGTCTCTCAAGGCCTATCACCTGCTGCCGAGCGTTCGCGGCGACTTTCTTTTCAAGCTGGGGCGGCTGGCCGAGGCACGGGCGGAGTTCGAGCGCGCCGCATCGCTTACGCGCAACGCACGAGAGCGCGAACTTCTGCTCGACCGCGCCCAGACCTGCACAGGATCGCGACCGCAGGCGCAATCGAAATGAAAAAGGCTTGGGCGCAGCCCGGCCCCGGGCGAGATTCATGCCGGGGCAGCTATTCCGTGGGTTTCTTGAAGAGCGGCGTGGGAGGCGTGTCCACGTAGCGCTTTGGGGGAGCGATCACGGGAGCCTTCTTCTTGGGCTTTCTCACTTCGCGTCTTCGTGCGTCTTTATTTCCCATATTAAACAGCTTGCCATAAGTGGCCGAGGCGTGGCTAGAGGGCGCTCGGTTCGAGCAAGGTCATCCCAAATCTGCAGACTGTTGTGTCGTGGTCATAGAGCAAGCTGTAACCTTCGTACTTTTCTTGCCCCTTTTTCATATATTCCTTGACACGCATATTCCCTGTGAGGAATAGTGGCGGGCGCCATGATGGAAACGCTCCGAGCGCTGGCCGAGCCGAACCGATTTCAGATTGTCGAGCTGCTGCGTAACGGTCCGCGGCCTGTGGGGGACGTGGCCGATCGCCTGGGCCTGCGCCAGCCCCAAGCGTCGAAACATCTCAAAGTGCTCAGCGAGGCGGGGCTCGTGGACGTTCGCGTGGATGCTCAACGGCGAATTTATGCGTTGCGGCCCGAGCCGCTCCAGGAGCTTGAAGCGTGGGTCGAGAGATACAGACGTCTATGGGAGGCGAACTTTCAGCGATTGGATGCGCTCCTCGAAGAGTTGAAGGCCGGAGAAGGGAAGAGCAGAAAGACAAGACGTGCGCGCGCGAAGCGATAGGAGAGATCACCGATGACGGACACTGGGAAATTGAAGGTGGTGGCGCAAGGGGACCGAGAGATCGTGATGACGCGCGTCTTTGACGCGCCGAGGCGCCTGGTGTTTGACGCGTTGACCAAGCCCGAACTGGTGAAGCAGTGGCTGCTCGGGCCGCCGGGAATGACCATGCCGGTGTGCGAGATGGATCTGAAGGTCGGCGGCGCTTATCGTTCCGTGTGGCGCAGTCCCGACGGAGGTGAGATGGGCGTGCGCGGTACGTTCCGCGAGATCACGCCGCCGGAGGGATTCGTTGCCACCGAGAAGTTCGACGAGGCTTGGTACGCGGGCGAGGCGCTGATAACGTACCGCCTTGTGGAGCAGGGCGGGAAAACCACGCTGACGCTCACGATACGCTACGAATCGCGGGAGGCGCGCGATGGCGTCCTCAAGACGCCGATGGAGAAGGGCGTGGGCATGAGCTACGACAGACTCGAGAAGCTGTTGATAGGAAGAAGCTAAGAGGAGAACTCCGTGAAAAAAATCACCCCGTTTTTGTGGTTCGACGGCAAGGCCGAAGAGGCGATGAATTTCTACGTTTCCATCTTTAAGAATTCGAAGGTTGTGAGCGTCTCGCGAATGGGAGAGGGAGGGCAAGTGACGGGAGCAACGTTCCGACTCGACGGTCAAGAATTCTTCGCGTTGAACGGTGGTCCGCTATACACCTTCTCACCGGCCGTGTCGTTCTTAGTGAACTGCGAGACGCAAGAAGAAGTGGACGAGCTGTGGGAGAAGCTCTCTGAAGGCGGAGAAGAAAGCAGATGTGGTTGGCTGAAAGACAAGTACGGCCTGTCCTGGCAGATCATCCCGTCGGTTTTAGGCAAGATGCTGCAAGATAAAAAGGCTGGGAACTCGAAGAAGGCTTTGAGGCGATGCTTCAGATGGGCAAAATCGACATCAAGACTTTGCTGCAGGCCTACCGCCAAGAATAGCGCACGCGGCTGCAACTGGGCGCCGCGCTGACCACAATTTCAGCCCGAAACAATTTGACTTCGCCGCGTTAACTGCGCTTGACGGTCGCCATGTAGGATTTCGCTTCGGCGGCAGGGAGGGCGTCTGCGGCGAACGTGAAGGTGCCTTTGTCCTTCACTTCGCGCGCGGCTCGGACGAAGGCTCCCAGGGCGGCCCGCGCGAAGGCTCCTCCGACGCTGATGCGTTTCACTCCCACCGCGGCTAACTGTTCGACCGAAAATGTGGCGCCTTTCAGTCCCATGACTACGTTGACGGGCTTCGAGACCGATGAGCAAACATGGCGGATGGCGTCGAGGCTCGGGAGGCCCGGCGCGTAGACGACGTCGGCGCCCACTTCTGCAAAGGATTGCAGACGCCGGATCGTGTCATCGAGATCGGGCCGGCGGTGAAGGAAGTTTTCGGCGCGCGCGGTGAGCATGAACTGAGAATCGTGAGCGGCCTTCGCTGCTGCCGCTACCCGCTGCACGGCAAATTGGAATTCGTAGATGGGATCGTTCGCGTCGCCGGTGGCGTCTTCGATGGAGCCTCCCACCAAGCCGGCGGCCGATGCGAGCCGAATGGTTTCCGCGCAGGTTTCAGGCGAGCGGCCGAAGCCGTCCTCGAGATCAGCGGATACGGGCAAATGCGTGGCGTCGACGATGGACCTCGCGTTCTCGAGGATCTCGTCGCGCGTCAGCGAGGCGGACGAGTCTTGGCGCCCGACGGAGAAGGCGTAACCGGCGCTGGTCGTCGCGAGAGCCTCGAAGCCTAGCGCCGTGAGGATTCTCGCGGTTCCTGCATCCCACGGATTCGGGATTACGAAGGCTCCGGGGCGCTGGTGGAGCGCTCGAAATGCTTTGTATTTTGGTTCGCGCGTCACTATTAGGCTCCTCGAGTTGAATTCGCATTGCTCAACAGGATACACGTGGTGGCCCGGTGAGAAGAACCTCACGTCGGAACAGTTTTGCGGGAAGAGTCGCCGATTCGGCTTCGGGGATTGAAACGCTGCGCAAGCAAGACTCCTACCGTGGGGCTGAATAGTCTGTGTAACAACAATGAAATCCGTCCCTTGGCGGCCGAAGCCGTGCCCCGGCGAAAAACCGAGTTACCACATAGACTCTGAAACCCCGCCCTTCCAAAGCTCACAGTGCTGTGCTACTTTGCCCTGCCGGGCAGACCTTGAGCGATTTCCGGGACAATTCCCAGTGAAAGCCAACGAGATACTGAAGGATGTGAGCCGCGACGAAGCGGCGCTCCTCGACAAGCTTGACCTAAAGCGTTTGCCGAAGCACGTCGCCGTCATCATGGACGGCAACGGCCGCTGGGCCGAGCGGCGCCATCTGCCGCGCGTGGCAGGACATCGCGCGGGCGTAAAAACCGCGCGCGAAGCGATCGAGACGTGCAGCCGGCTCAAAGTGGAGTACCTGACACTCTACGCGTTCTCGCTCGAAAATTGGCGCCGCCCGCAGGCCGAGGTGGACTTCCTCATGCGGTTGCTGCGCGAGTACCTGAAGCGCGAATTGCCCACGATTCACAAGAACAACATCCGCCTGCTGGTGATCGGGCGTCCCGAGCAGCTTCCCGAAGGTGTGCGCAAAGATATTCATGATGCCATGCGCCTCACCGCGCGGAATACGGGGATGAAACTCGTGGTGGCGCTGAACTACGGCGGCCGCGCCGAGCTGGTGGACGCGTTCAACGCCATGCTGGATCACGTGCGCTCGAACGGCCTTTCGGCTTTCAAGGCCGACGAGCAAACCATCTCCGAACATCTTTATACCGCGGGCTTGCCTGATCCGGATTTGCTGATTCGCACGAGCGGGGAAATGCGCGTGAGCAATTTTCTGCTGTGGCAAATCGCGTACGCGGAAATCTACGTGACCGAAACTCTGTGGCCGGATTTTTCGCGCGAGCGGCTGCTCGAGGCGCTGGTGGATTATCAGAAGCGCGAGCGGCGCTACGGCGGACTGAGCTCTGGGCGTGGACGCGGTGGGTCGGGCGCGAAAGGCTCTGCCGCAGGGTCTGAGGGCTAGCGCGGGATGGCCCTTCGCATCGTCACGGGGGTGGTGCTGATCGCGGTGGTGGTTGCGCTGGTGTGGTGGGGGCCGGCGTGGCTGCTGGCGGCGATTGCGGCGCTGATTGCGGTCCTCGCGCTGATCGAGTTTTTCGCGCTGGGGGAACGCGTCGGGCTGCGGGCGTTCAAGAAGTGGACGATCGCCTGCGCGGTGGGACTATTCTACGCGCAGTACGCTGCCGGAATGGTTGAGACGCGAACCTTCGGGAGCGTTTCGCTGGTGCGCAACCTTGCCGGCGAGGCTGTTTCGAACGAAGCTGTGTTTTTGATTTTTCTTTTCGGCTGCGTGGGGATTGGGCTTGCCACGCGGCGACCGCTCCAGGATGTGCTTCCCGCGATCTCCATTAGTTCCGCCGGGCTGCTATTCGTGGCGCTTCCGTTCAGCTATCTGGTGCGCATCAACGAAATCGGGGGGCGGGGCCGCGAGCTGATTCTGTTCACGCTGGCGCTGATTTGGGCGGGAGACACGCTCGCTTATTTCGTCGGGCGGTTCGTGGGGCGCGTTCCGATGGCGCGCGCGCTGAGCCCGAAGAAGACATGGGAAGGCGCGATTGCGAATGTGGTGGCATCGCTCGGAGTGGCGCTGGTGGCTTCGCGATGGATAGACATGGATTTGACGGCGCTATTGCTCATCGCCGCGGGTGCCAACATAGCGGGGCAGATGGGTGACCTCATCGAGTCAGCGTACAAGCGCGGGGCGGCGGTGAAGGATTCGGGGACAATTGTACCCGGGCATGGCGGTGCACTGGATCGGATCGACAGTTTGATCCTGGCCGCGCCCGTTGTGTGGGTGATGTATCAGTGGCTCACGATGCGGTAGCGTGGGCGTGAAAGAAAATTCACCGCAGAAACTCGCCACGGCGGGCAAGCGCCGAGGGCGCTGAGAACGACGCAAACTGGCTTAGAGGCAGGGGCTGGGAAGTTGCGGGCCAAGGAAGAGCGCCAAACGAATTGCCGCGATCAACGTCTAAAGCGAGTGCGGGTGGGTTCCATCCATTTGAATTCCAACTTGAGGAGGATAGTGATGCGAAAGGGCTTTGTTTTGGTCATTTTGTGCGCGGCCGCGGTGCCTGCCATTCTTGCGCAGGGCGGGAATGGAAACAAGTTCGTCCAGGATTTTGAGAAGCACTGGAACAACGCAAAGGAGCTGTCGGTCGCGGTGGCGAACGCCATGCCGGCGGAGGACTACTCATTCAAACCGGTGAGCGCGGAAATGAGTTTCGGCGAGCAGATGCTTCACATAGCGAACGCGAACTATTACTACTGCTCGTTTCTGGCCGGCGAAAAGAATCCGTACGAGAAACCAAAGGACGCGACGAAAGAAGCGATCGTGAAAAAACTGAGCGATTCTTACGATTACTGCACGAAGGTTTTCGATGGCGTTACCGACGCGCAGTTGGATAAAGTGCTCGGCACGGGCGATCGCGCTGTGGACGGACGGGAGGTAATGCTTGGCGTGATGACTCACATGGCCCATCACCGCGGCCAGTCGGAGGTGTATCTGCGGCTGAAGGGCATCACCCCTCCTACCTATAACTTCTGAGGGCGACATCGGTGGCGTGAGCGCGGAAAAGATTTACCGCAGAGGCCCACCCAACGGGATGGCGGGCAGGCGCAGAGAAAGCCCTGTGCCGACGATGCGCTGCGAGGCGGCGGTGAAGGGAGGGTCTTAGACCCTCCCCTGCATCTCCATCGAGACGGGTTGCCAGCGAAAGATTTGAGATGCGCCTAGTTTCCAGGGCCCGTCGGATACGCGGGCAAGTCGGCTGGCCGCGGTGGCAGCTTCTTCGGGTGCTCCTGAACTTCCTTTAGCACCAACTCGACCGCTTTTTCGAGCTGCGGATCGTGTCCCGCCATCACCTTGTCGGGCGTGTTGTCGATAACAATGTCGGGTTCGACGCCGTGGTTTTCCACTTTCCACTGACTGTCGAGGCCGTACATCGCGAACTCCGGGCGAGTGACGTAGCCGCCATCCATCAGAGGAATCTCTCCTCGGATGCCGCGAACGCCACCCCACGTGCGCATGCCAATGAGCGGCCCCAGCTTGTAGTACTTGAAGTAGTAGCTGAAGATGTCGCCGTCGGAGGCCGCGTATTCATTCGTGACGCACGCCATCGGCCCATAGAAGACGTTGGGCGGGGTCGTGCCGCCGTTGTCGAAGTTGCGCGCCGCGTCCATGCCGGAAAGAACGCGACGCAGCCTCTCGAAAACGAGCTGGTCGACGAAGCCGCCGCCATTGTAGCGCACGTCGAAAATGATTCCTTGCTTGCGGATCTGCGGAAAGTATTGCTTGACGAATTCGTTCAACCCATCGGCGCCCATATCCGGCAAGTACACATAGCCGACGCGCCCGTCGGTGGCTTGCTCCACCTTTTTCCGGTTCGTCTCGATCCAATCGAGTTCGCGGAGCCTGTATTCGCTGCCAATCGGCTTCACCACCACGTGGCGCGCACCGTCGTCGGAGGGCTTTGAGTTTACCGTTAGCGTGACGTTCTCACCCGCAGTATTCGCGAAAAGTTCATACGGGTTCTGCGGAGATTTCAGCGGCCGCCCGTTGACTTCGAGTAAGTAGTCTCCCTGCTTTACGTCGACGCCGGGCTCCGTAAGTGGAGACCGCAATACGGCATCCCAATTTTCACCAGGGTAAATCCGCTTGAATCGGTAGAGTGCACTCGCGGAATCTACCTCGAAATCCGCGCCGAGTTGCCCGACATTCAACGGATGCAGGTTAGGATAGTCGCCGCCTCCTACGTACGTATGTGAGTTCGAGAGCTCTCCGACGAGTTCGCCAAATACGTAGTTCAAATCGTAACGATCAGCGACATACGGCAAAAGCTGTGCGTATTTGTCGCGCTCCTTCGCCCAGTCGACGCCGTTCATCGACGGCTCGAAGAAGTAATCCCGCTCTTGACGGTAGACCTCGTAAAACATTTCTTTCCACTCCGCACGCGGGTCGATTTCAGCCTGCATGCCTCCAAGTGCCAGCGCGCCGTCTCCGGGCTTGTGCGGGCCTGCGGACGGCGGCGTTGCGTCAATAATGCCGTAGGTGTTCGCGGCTCCGTCGTCGCCGCCACCGCCGCCCGGGGCTGAGTAGAGAAGCTTCTTTCCGTCGAATGAAACCGCGTACGCCGTGGCGCCGTTGATCAGCACGGCATCCTTGCGCTCCTTCAGGTCGAAAATATGCAGGGCGAAGCCTCCACCGGCAAGCGGACCCGAAAGGCCAAAAACTGGCGTGGTCTCGTAGAAGACGTACCCTTTCGAGGCGTTCAGCCCTCCCATGCTTTCCGCCGGCGTGGGCAGGCTGACGACGCGATTCTGGATGCCGTCGAGATCGATTCGAAACGCCTCCTTCCTCTCCTCGGGTTTCTTCTCGTCCGGCTTCTTTTCGTCGGGCTTCTCTGGTTTCTTCTCTTCCGCCTTTTCGCCGGCTTTCTTGGCTTCGGGCTTCTTCTTGTTTTCTTCGGGGCTCGGCTTGGTTTCTTCCTTCTCGTCCGGGTTGGCCTTTTGGATTTCCACCTCGTCGCTCTGCGGAGCGAACGGTGAGGGAGTGTCCGCGCGCAGCGTGACTGCGTAAACGCGAACCGCCTTCGGGTTCGCGAATTCGAAGTCAAACACGCCCAAAACTTCGTTGAAGTCGCGAGCAGACAGGAAATAGAGATACTTGCCGTCGGGATCAAAAACGGGATTGAAGCTGCCGGTGAAATCACTGGTCACGGGCGTGATTTTCTTGTCGACCAAGGAGTAGAGATAAATCACGGGATTGCCGTTCTCCGCGTTCTTCGCATAGACGGCCCATTTGCTGTCGGGAGACCAGTTGTAATCGGTCAAATCGGCGTACTTGCCTTGATCGATTTGAACAGGTTTTTTCTCGCCGATGTCGATGTAAAACAGGCGCAGCGATTTATCGGCATAGAGCAGCTTCTTGCTGTCAGGCGACCACACGGGCTGAAAGCGGTGCATCGAGCCGTCCGACGTCACGCGCACTTCCTTGCCCATGCCGTTTTGGGGCGTCAGGTAGATTTCCTCCTCGCCTGTGCGGTCGGAGACGTAGGCCACCCACTTTCCGTCCGGCGACCACGCCACGGCTTCCTCGCGAATACCGGGCGTTTGCGTCAGGTTGCGAATGGCGCCTTCTTTCGCGGGCACGGTGTAGACGTCACCACGCGCGCTGAACGCGGCCCGCTTCCCATCCGGGGAAATATCGAACGTCGTGATCAGCTTGCTCGTATTCACCCAACGCTTTCGCGCGAGGTCGAGATCGCCCGGCAAGTACACGGTGACCTTTTTCGCTTGCTCGCTCGCGAGGTCGAAGAGGTAGAGAAAGCCTCCGTTTTCGAACACGATCGCATCCGGCCCCAGACTTGGCCAGTTGACGTCGAATTCGGTGAAGTGAGTGAGCTGCCGGATTTGCTTCGTTGATGTGCTGTAGGCAAACAGGTTCATGCGGTGATCAGAGCCCTGATCCGAATCGAAGTAGATCGTGTCGCCATGCCACATCGGAAACGTGTCGGTGCCCTGATAGTCGCTGTCGATTTGCTCGTAATGGTTCGTTTTCAAATCGAAGATTGAGATTTTCTGGGCCATGCCGCCCGTGTACCGCTTCCATGTGCGGAAGTTCCGGAAGATGCGGTTGAAGGCGATCTGATTGCCGTCAGGTGAGAATGAAGTCAGGCCGCCCTTATCGACGGGCAGACGCGAGGGAAGACCTCCCTCGATCGGCACCGTAAACAGGCGACCGAACCAGTCGTTGAAAGTGTCGCGGCGCGAGAGAAACAGGATGCTCTTGCCATCCGGCATCCAGTTGATTACTTCGTTCTCCATGCCCATCCGTTCCGGCAACTGAATGGGAGGGGGCTGAAACGTTAGTTGCTTCGGTTCGCCGCCCTCCGCCGGAATTACGTAAACGTTTGGGTTTCCGTCATACTGCCCCGTGAATGCGATCCGCGAGCCGTCCGGCGAGAATTTAGGGAAAACTTCGAGGCCGGGATTCGTGGTGATGCGTCTGGCTACGCCGCCGCTTGTGGGGACAAGCCATAGGTCTCCCGCATAACTGAAAACGATTTTGTCTTTATGGACGTCGGGGAAACGCAGCAGTCGCCCTTCCTGCATTTCCTGCTCGCGAGCCACGGTGGCGATCGCCAGCGCAGCAATCAGCACGCATAAGACACGCCGAAGCACTCTCATCCATCATCCTCCCAACGTTCGTTTGCGCTAAGTAGCTGCGGTCCGCGGGCGGCTATGGCTGCTGAGAAAGCTATTCTCGCACTCGTTGCTGCGCCAGCCGTTGCGGTCACGAGCCCAAATGACTGAAAACCACCCTCTTGCCCCAGCAGAGTATACACCGACAGTTCCGAAGGGCAGAATCAGCCTAACTTCAGACTACCGTCAGCTGGTTTGGCGACTTACGCAGTCCTCTAGCTCTGGATTTCGGACACTTCCCCGACTTCTAGCCCACCTTAGACGCAGCGACGCCGCTTTCGTCTCATGGCGTTTTTTGATGTATCTTTGCACGGCTCTTTGCGATGCCTACGGATCTTTCCACGAAGGTGTACCCAACCGTCCCCCGGCCACCAGGGATTGAAAACGCCGTTCGCGCCCCGTATCCTAGACAGGCCCAATGAAGATTGCTCTCGCGCAGTTCAATCCGACAATCGGGGATTTCGAAGGCAATGCGGCGCGGATTCTGGAGTTGGCTAGAGAAGCAAAGTCTGGCGGTGCGGAACTCGCTCTGTTCTCGGAGCTTTGTCTCTGTGGCTATCCGCCGCAGGATCTCGTCGAGCGGCCGTCTTTCGCCGAACGCAATCTGAAAGAACTCGCGCGCCTGGCCAAATCGGTCCCGATGCCATCGCTCGTGGGCTATGTTGGCAAAGCCCAGGACAACACCGGCAAACCTGTGGCGAACTGCGCCGCTCTTATTGCGGACGGACGCATACTTTTCGAACAGCGGAAAATGCTGCTCCCCACCTACGATGTGTTCGACGAGTCGCGCTACTTCCAGCCCGCTCATACGCAGCACGTTTTTCCCCTGAATCTTGCAAAACTCGGCGTAACCATTTGCGAGGACGCCTGGAACGACAAGAATTTCTGGCCGCGGCGGCTGTACGACCGCGATCCTGTGGCGGAATTGGTGGCGAAGGGAAGCGACATCATTCTGAATCTTTCGTCTTCGCCCTACACGTTGGATAAGAGGGAATTGCGGCGCGACATGTTGCGTGCAATCGCCATGGAGCAAAAGGTCCCAGTCGCCTACGTGAATCAGGTGGGAGGTAACGACAGCCTCATATTTGACGGTTCCAGCATCGCGTTCATGCCGGATGGACGCGTCGCCGCGCTGGCGAAGTCCTTCGAAGAGGACTTGGTGTTCTTCGATAGTTCGACTGGCGTCGGCGACATTCGTTGCCAGCCGAAGAACGAACTCGAAGCCGCCTACCGGGCCCTCGTGCTCGGCACGCGCGATTACGTTCGCAAATGCGGGTTCCGCAAAGCTGTCATTGGCTTGAGCGGCGGCATAGATTCTGCCCTCGTGGCTACAATCGCCACCGACGCGCTCGGACGCGAAAATGTTCTTGGAGTTAGCATGCCCGGGCCGTATTCGTCGGAAGGGAGCCGCAAGGACGCGAAGCGCCTCGCGGTAAATCTGGGCATCGAGTTTCTGGCTCTGCCTATCACGGACACGTTTCGGAGTTACCGCGAAACGCTTGCCGCGCCGTTTACCGGATTTCCGGAAGATGTCACCGAAGAGAACATTCAGGCTCGTATCCGCGGGAATCTTCTGATGGCGCTTTCCAATAAGTTTGGCTCGCTCGTGCTCAGCACCGGCAACAAATCCGA
This sequence comes from uncultured Acidobacteriota bacterium, assembly GCA_963744235.1. GTDB lineage: Bacteria > Acidobacteriota > Terriglobia > Acidiferrales > UBA7541 > Palsa-295. The sequence continues at coordinate 778,984 of CAVUSU010000004.1, forward strand.
GATGGCGGTGGGATACTGCACTCTTTATGGCGATATGGCGGGCGGACTGGCCGTGATTTCCGACGTGCCCAAGACGATGGTTTACGAGCTCGCAGATTTCGCAAACCGCGACAGGGAACTGATTCCGCGCGAAACGATCACCAAGCCGCCGTCAGCCGAACTTCGTCCGAATCAAACCGACCAGGACACGCTGCCGCCCTACGACATACTCGACCGCATCCTCAAGGCGTACGTCGAAGACTTGCGCAGCCCGGAGGAGATTGCTGACCTCGGCGGCTACCCGCTCGAGCTCGTTCGCTCGGTCGCCCGCCTGGTTGATCGCAGCGAGTACAAGCGGAAGCAAGCGCCTCCGGGCTTGAAGGTCACTTCGAAATCGTTCAGCGTGGGGCGCCGATTCCCGTTGGCCCAGAAATTTTGACCTGCGGGGGTGCCGTTACGGAATCTCGCTTCGCATCGTCTTTGCCTATTGGCTCATCTGTGGTTTCATATCACATTCCTGGCAGGATCGACCTAACGAGGAGGCTTACTCATGCGCCGTTTATCGCTGAAGATCGCGGTCGCGTTTACCATTGCTCTCACGTCTCGCCCCGTGTTTTCTCAAGCCTCTGCGCCTCCGGACCAGTCGCAACTCATCCATTCGTCCGAGATCTTCATCCGCGATCTCTTTACATGGGGCCCTGAGTACAAGCTCAAGCTAGGTCCGCTGAGCCCCTCTTCGTCGCCGGACTTCTTCACTCTTCCGGTGGAAGTAACGATCAAGGAGCAGACTGACAAGGGCACTTTCTTCGTCAGCAAGGATGGGAAAACCTTCATTCGAGGCGAAATGTTCGATATGGGTGCAGACCCCTTCGCCGCGAACCGGTCCAAGCTGCATCTCGACGGCAGTCCCTCGAAAGGCCCTGCATCTGCTCGCGTCACGCTTGTCGAATTCAGCGACTTTGAGTGTCCGCACTGTCGCGAGGTCCACAAAGTCTTGCAGTCCGTCGAGACGCATTACCCCCAAATTCGCATCGTGTTCAAGGATTTTCCGCTGACCCAGCTGCATCCTTGGGCGGAAACTGCCGCAATTGGAGCACGATGCGCTTTCCAGGAATCGCCTGCAGCTTTCTGGAAGGTCCACGACCTGATCTTCGACAACCAGGACGTGATTTCAGCAGCGAACGTTTGGGAGCAGCTCGCGGGCTTCGCTGGCCGGGCTGGCCTAGACACGGACGCCTTCAAAGCTTGTCTGTCGTCTCCCGAAGCGAAGCAGGCAGTGGAAACAAATCGCGATGAGGGAATCGCCTTGAACGTCACCAGCACTCCGACGCTTTTCATCAACGGCCGCGTGCTGGTCGGCGGCGACCTGCCAACGATCGAACAGTACGTCGATTTCGAACTCAACCTGAAATGACGCCGCCTTAGACGCAACTGTTCCGGCTTCGCTTGGCGCGAAGGCGTTCAACCGTTTGGTGCCTCCGTGGCGGTTCCTCCCGAACAGGGTTGGTAACTGCGACACCGCCAAGGCACCGGAGACAGGAGTCGAGCCTGCCGCTGCGGGTTGATTTTCGGATGTGGTTTTCACACGCTATCAGCGGATGGCTGCGGTGGATGAAGGCGTGGGAGAACCGGCGGAGCGGCTCGACCACGAAAGCGGAGACTCTCTGAGTTCCTCCCGCGCTTTGCTGAAGCCCGGTGCGGGGGGGCGAGGCGACGGGCCCGCCGCGGAGGTTCGAGGGGTCGCTCGTCGAGCCGGGTAACGAACTACGGGTAGCTGATTCCCCCGCCGGTCATGCGAGTTACTTCCACAGGCAGGAACCAAACGAGCGAGACATTCTGGCTCATCCGCAGCCGTGATGGTGGCGAATCGCGCCGCAGACTGAGTCCTACTGCGGCAAAACGTGGTCTCGGGTGGCCCTCAGGCACGACCACCGCCCCTGTCATGAATCGACCGCTGTTTTGCGGCGGGCCGAGATTCGCATTCAAACGGTGAGGAATCCGAATCTCTACCCGTCATGACTACGACCTGGCCTCGTGACGAGCCCACCGTCCCCGCCACAGCAGCAGTCCATTCAGCACCGGCTCCGCGCAGCTTCGCGTGGAGGAAGTACGACCGCGACATGGGAATGGCACCTCTTGGATACCCTGCTGAAAAGTAACGAACGGTAATCCCACGCGGACTGCGGACGCGGCCAATACCATAAGTGGAGTGAGAAAGAGTACCGTAAAGAATGCACGTAACATTATAGATGCCCAACGCGTTGCCATAAAGCAGCGGCGCGTTTTTCTTGTCTCCGCTACGTACTACCGCAATGCCCGCACCCCACAGCAGACTCCCACCGCCCCACTCCCACCCTCCCCTATGAATGCTCTCAATCGCCCCGAGTCCCGTACCTCTTTCAAGCAAAACCGCCATCGCACTAGCTTCGAGCTCCTGATTCAAGGGTTCGAGAAATCCGTTCGGTGCTACCCGAAATCTTGAGGTGCATCCCGAATCGTTCGGATCAAGTCCGGTCCGTAAGCTCGCAACGTGGCACTCCATCCACCGCCTCCTGCACCCGACAGTCTCCAAAGCACCCACGGCGAACCACGGCAACTAAGCTGATGCATATTTATGTTCTTTTCATAAGAGGGTGCGGGAGGTGATCGAGAAGATGTTTCGCATCCACGAAGGAAATCGTGGCTGATGGGGTTTAAGTGGGCGATCAGCATCAATGTTCTCTAGCCCAACCGACGCTTGCGGTTTCCACAGTCGGTGATTCGGAGCTCCGCGGACCACGATCGCAGACTGCGCCTGGAAGGAGACGGACTGCGACCGAAAGCGATCGGGCCCAGAATCCGACTCACCGCTGCGGCCGGAGGAAGAGTTTGGACGAAACTGCTAGATGATCCGGCTTTGTGGGTGCGTTTTATGGGAGCGACTTGGAAGGAAAGGGAGGGCTAGGTCCGATGGCAATTTGGACTGAAAAACGTCACCGGAATCTCCTCGTTTTGGCAGGGGAAGATAGCCCGTTCGCGCCGAACGGATATCGCCGCGAAATTACCAGGGGCATCGTTCGACCGCGAGTTCTTGGTCGAGCCGACGGAGTCAGTCGCAAAGATCGAGCTGGGGTCACTAGTTCCGGGAGTCGAGAGTAGTTGTGCAGGCTTCGCGGCGAGACGGGTCCCTCACGGGAAGCGCATGGACGGTCTTCTTCTCCGTGAGGCAAGAAAGCGAAGTCTCAAGATCGAGAAACGAGAGTGCGCGCGACGGAGATCCCGCGGATCCGACGGGCAACGCGCCAGTGTCGCGAGACTTCAGAAGCCAGCGCGCGGCGCGCTCGTCTCCTTGGATCTGAACCCATTCGTTCACGAGCTCGTGTATCCGTTGCCGAAGTTCAGCAAGTCTGGTCAAGCGCGATACCAAATATGATTCGACCGAACTCTGCGAAGACGCGACCAGATACTCAAGCGGCCGCTGGGTGTCGCCCACGAGCGTGCCCCCGTTTTACTGCGGTCCCTCAAATGGATGAGGAGCGGCGGACCGTAGCATGCGATAGACGTGCTCCAATGGTACCCACGTAGCAGTACGGGACGCGAGGAAATTAGACGACTTAGCATCGAGGTCATAGGGAGGGTCAAGGCTATGAGCTTTTTCAAGAGGTTGTGGAAGGAAGTGCCACAAGGAGGGATTGCTCCGACCGGATGGCGCATGGCGTGGTACGAACCTCAGCGCCAAGTCGAAGTGCACACGGCGATGCCTCTCCACTGGCTCGCCCGCACGCTTCGGGAAATCCGCTACCGAATCAACGTAGCCGTGACGGCGCCCGCAATGGACCAGGAACAAGCCCTCCTGTTGGAACGCGCCCACAAAGATCGGGAGCGACTTGCCGAGGAGTATTCGAACGGGTATATGGCCGGCTGGCGCGAATGTTTTGACGCTTGCTTGCAAGCTGTGGAGGAGGAGATTACGAGCGCGGATGAGGTTTGGAGGATGGGCGCCGCGCTAGCTGATTCGGCGACATCTGGACGAGAGAATTAGTTCAGATCGCAAAACACCGAGGAAGTGCAAAATGAAATCCGCACAAGTGTTTGAAGTATGTCACACCCGGTACCGCGGGCTGCGAGAGTGGCTTGACGAGGCAACCGGTCAGGTGCGTGCGCTCGAGTTGGACAAGCCCTCCACGGGTTACCATTGGCGGCCAGATCGTTCGAGGGCTTGCGAATATATCGCTGACTTCGAACGGATCGGGCGGCAGGCCCTTCGACGGCAGGAGTGGAAAGGGCGATTGAAACTGTTTGAGACATACTTCATCAGGAATGTCGAATACCGAAAGGCGATTTCATTGGTCGGAGTAGCTGAAGGGACTTTCGACTACTGGTTTCAGGAAGTTAAGCGCGCAGTGGGGGCTGAGTATTCCCGCGCGGGGTTGTTTCCGCCGGCGCGCTATTTCGGGTGAGGGGCAGGACCGGAGAGCCTCGCGTTCGGAGCGGTCGGGGGCGAAAACCGTCAAGACCTGCGAATCTTGCTCGTGCCAGCAAAGAGCTTGCGGATCAGAGGAATGCCGCCGGTAAAGGGCAGAGAGAGGAGGTTCGTCAGGAGTGAAGAGCGGCGCTCGATGCGCTCGTGAATCGCGTCAGCTTCAGCCTGCTTCGCGGACACAACGGCCGTCACATATTTCAGAAAGTTCACGCCGCACCTGTCGCAGGTTCCACCATGACGCTGTTCGTTTCGGCACGACGGGCATTCATATCTAAGGGTGGCATGGCACCGTCGACAAAACCGCGCGATGTCGCGGACTTCGCTGCTGCACTTCGGGCACTTCATAGATTGATTCTAGTCGTAGCGCAATGCCTGGTCGTCTTGGGTGCGCACAGGTGCGCTGAGGTCGTTAACACTGGCTACTCGTACAGGGCGAGGATTCGGGAGATTCGGCGAGTACCAACCGATCCAGCTACCAAGAGGAGCGGAAACGCCACAGAATTGATCCGTTCACACGGGTCGACCCGCCTCGCGACCCGTTTCGGCGCGGACTCGCTCCGGGCCTGCGGCTAGGATCGGCCGGACGGGGAGGGACTGTTTGCAGCTTTGCCTGGGGCAACGGCGCGAGCAGGCGGACGATATGCCCCAGGCGTTCCTGCTTGTAGGGCTTGGCCATGCAAACAACTGCGCCGAGGGAATGGGCACTGGAATAGTCGCTCGGGTAAGCCGAGCTCGTAGTGAGCACGACGGGGACCCGCTGCAACCGCGGAGTACCTTTCACATGAGAGCAGATGGCGTAGCCGGGCATTCCCTCGCCCTCGATTTCGGCTATCACAAGAGCGGGTGTGAACAGGTTGAGTACATCTCGCGCGTCCGTCTGATTGTTGACGGCAATCACGTCGTAGCCTTCATTCGCTAAGTAATCTTTCAATGACTCCCGGATAGCGGGGTCGGCATCCATTGCTATGACCAGCGGCTTTTTCGCGCCTGGCTGATCGACCACCTGCGCACAGCCTGCGGCCTTAGTCAGTTTTCGACCGCCGGAGTCAACTAAGTCTTCGCCAACGCCCAACGCGCCAAGTGCAATTGCTACGGCACGGCGACCGTCGGGCATGTCAAATACACGAGCGACTCGACCGCATTGCTCCGCATGAATAGCGGTTGGCGCCTTGCTGTACGGAAAAGTGACCATCACTTCCATGCCGCGCACGTACTCGGGCTGGGAAGTAGGGAACAGAATTCCGACGCGGGAAACATCGATCGTAGCCGAGATTTCGTCCGGGCCGGAGTGGGTTATGTCAAGTACGCGGACTCGAACAGGGGCGGAAATTAACGCGCGGCGACGCCGGCGTCTGTCCTGGGGCGCTGCGGGGCCGGCCTGTGGCTCCGTGGGTTCCGCAAATGTGAAAGAAGAGTCGGCGCTTGCATTCGGTTCTGGCGGGAGATTCTCTCCCGGACTTCCTCCGGGTACCGGAAAAATCGCATCAGTCATTCTGAGCCACCCTCGATTGAGCTTCTTGCCCGAAAAGACAAGTTATCAAGGGGAAGCGATCCTCGCAGTAGAAGGGAAGTTACATTTGACCGGTACGTGGGCGGCGGTACGAACTGGTACGACGGTACTAGTAGATCCGAAATCGGCACGAATCGCCTCTGGGGTTAGAGGGCGCAGAACTCTCGGCCGCAGCGATCTTGATTTGGTGCCTCTTGTGCGCTTCTGAGACTAGAAGCGAATCGCAATGCCAGCGTATGGTTCCTTCATCTGGGTTCGGGCGTTCGTGAATTGACCCGCCTGGTTGAAATCGGGAGCTATAAACAGTAGGCCGCGATATCCGGCCCGCAGTGAAACGTGACTGAAGAGTTTCCAATCAACTCCCCCTCCGTAAAGCAGGGCGGCGCGATCCTGGGAGTAAGGACCTCCAACCGAGCCAGCAGTGATGGGTGACCAGAAAAGTCCGCCAGTTCCGCCTTCGAAGAATGGTTGCAGATGCCCGTTCAAGTGGCTGCCGAAATTGTAGACGAAAGCCATTGTCAGTTCCTGCGCCTTGGCTTGAGTCCACGACGTGACGATTCCGCTTCCGCCGGAATAGAACTGGGTGTAACGCGTGCGCGCGTAGTTCACTTCCACCGCACCCCAGCTGTTAAAGTGGAAGCGATAATTGGCAAGAAACCCACCCGAATAGCTGGAAAGATCGGTAACGTTCTGCCCGCTCACAGTCGATTGGTAGTTGGCCATGAAGTCGGCCGAAAACTCCGAACGACCGCCTTGCGCCAGCGCCGGCGCAGAAACCATCGTGAATACGGCAAGCAGCAGAGCCAGTTTCATCCGCATGATGATGTTGTTCTCCTCGGTGGCGAGTATATTTCACGGCTAGTTTCACAGACTGGGGAATCGCTTAATATTGCCACACGCCAAACTCGAACCTCGACACATAAATTCCTGATTTTGCAAGATTTGTCAGCGACGCACCAGACAGCATTTCATCGAGAACGTCGACGCCGAGTTACGAATACCTTTCGATGAAACTTCGGCGACCCGAGGTTGCCCTACCGAATGGGCCATCCCGCGGATCAGGTTCTGCCGTTTCTCTTTACCTAGGAATGTGCTAGGATTTCTGCGCGTTTGTTGCTCTTGGGTCCCTTTTGACGAGCGCTATCAGGCTGTCGGGCAACCGCCCGTCGGCCTTTTTTTGTGACGGGGCGAGGCGAGCCAGAGCACAAATAGCTTTCCGGGCGGATCCCCAGCCAGTTGCTAAGGTTCGCCCTGCGAATCAATTAGGAGCATCAGAAGTGAGCAGAGAACAAGGTACAGTAAAGTGGTTCAACGCGGCCAAAGGCTATGGCTTCATCCAACGCCAGTCGGGCGAGGACGTCTTCGTGCACTTCTCGGCGATCCAGTCCGATGGTTACAAGAGCCTGAACGAAGGGCAGGCGGTGGAATTTGAAGTGAAACAAGGACCAAAAGGCCTGCAGGCCGAGCGTGTAACGGGCCTCTAACCCCGTCGCTACTGATGGTTGCTTCAAGGAGAGCCTAATTCCAAGGGGCGAATCTCTCGCCCCTTCGGATTCCAAATAGTTGAAGTTGCTATCGATGTCCTGTCGATGTGCGTTACTCGCCCTTGGCTCGGTTGTGGATCCCAAGGAGGACTTAGTGCAAATCTTGGAAGAGGGACAGACCGTCCGTCACGAGCAGTACGGGATCGGAACCGTAACCGAGTCAAATACTGAGCGGACCATCATCGAATTTGACAATCACGGCGTGAAAAAATTCGTCACTTCGATCTGGACCGCTGAAGTGATCGGTGAAGCGGCCAGCGAACGTCCATCCCGCCGCCGGACTCGCCGAAAAGCCACGAAGAAATAGGGATGCGCTTGAAGTGCGAGACGCGGATACTAGCCGAAGCCGGTATTGATCCCTCAAGCGTTCACAAATCAACGAGATTGTGACGCACAGCGAACTTCACAAGTTCGCTGAAGCTCGTGAAGTTCATCTTGCGCATGATATGGTTGCGGTGGCTTTCCACGGTGCGAGTGGAGACGCTGAGCGCATCAGCCACTGCTTTGTTGCTCTTGCCTTCTGCCAGCAATTGAACAACTTCGATTTCGCGTGGCGTCAGGGGAAGGCGATCATCGCTCGCGGCTACCCCTTCCTTATCGCCTTGCACGAAGCTCTGCATCATAGACGCTGCGAGCTGACTCGTAAAGAATGGCTGACGATGGCGGACGTGATCGATCGCGGCCATCAAGTCGCTCTCAGCGTCAGATTTCAAGACGTAACCGAGAGCGCCCGCACGGAAAACTTCACGAGCAAGTTCCTCCGAGAAGTGGATCGTCAAAACGAGAACATGCGTCTCGGGAGACTCCTCTCGAATTGCCCGGGTTACCTCAAGCCCATTCATTTCGGGCATCGTCAGATCTAAGACAACGAGATCAGGCTTTTCCTTTCGAACTTGCTTCATGGTTTCGAGGCCGCTGGAAGCTTCACAGCACACTTCGAGGCCCGGCTGTGAAGCAATAAGAGCGCGAAGCCCCGCGCGCACGACGATGTGATCGTCCGCGACAAGAATGCGATAAGGCTTGGATGTGGCTGTGTTCATTGGTGGGATCCTCCTTGCGGACGTGGTGATAACGCGAGGCTCCCGCGAGTACAGTTTGCGTTATTGCGCTCGCCATCAGAACCCTCGGGTTTGACTTCGACGCCAGCTGACCGGGCGGCCGCAAGAGGAAGAATTACGCGGACGGTCGTCCCACAGCCGAGCGCGCTATGGATCTCGAAGGTGCCGTTTAGCTGATGCACGCGTTCTCGCATTCCGGCAATTCCGACGCCGGCGAGGTGATTTGAGCCGTTTGATTGCATTGGGTGCACGAGGCCGCAACCGTCGTCCTGGACTTCCGCTCGAACCGCGCCCGAATCTCGGGCGAGGTATATTCGGGCTGCCTTACTGCCCGAATAACGGTGGATATTGGTCAGCGCCTCTTGAATGATCCGGAATAGGGTCGTTTCGATTTCCTGAGGTTGACGGCCGAAGTCATCCGCCACCTCAACGTCGACCTGAATCTTGCTGCGTTCGGAGAAACCTTTCGCATACCACCGTAGGGCTGAAGCCAACCCAGCCTCGTCTAGCATGGGCGGGTGCATGAGATAGGAAATTGTCCTGACCTCTCGCACAGCTTCATTGGTGAGATCAACACAACTGCGGAGGTGCGATTGGGCGGAAGGATTTCTTTTGGGCAGGGCATCGCGCAGATTCCCCAAGGTCATTTTGAGCGCGGCCAAACTTTGCCCGGCGGATTCATGCAATTCGCGAGCCAGTTGGCGGCGTTCTTCATCGCGTGCACGCATCAACTCCTGTGAAAGCCGGTGCAACATCTCGCTTTCGCGTAATTCGCGTTCCGCGGTTTTCTGCTCCGTCACGTCGCGTATCATTCCGACGAATCGGAGCGGCGGCTCTCCGTCACAAGGAACCGGGATGACACTGGCCTGTAGTATCCGGTTTGTGCCGTCGGGGTGTAGGTAAGGTACCTCTTGGTCGGCGGCGCGGGACGCGGGGGTCTCCCTCTGTCCGGAATAGCAGGAATGGACTATTTTCCAGAGCAGCTCGACGATGGAGGCGGATGACCCACGGTCGGTGACGCCAAGCACGTCGAAGAGATGACGAGAGAACGTGAGTTCGCCAGTGCGGAGATCTGTTTCCCAAGTTCCCATCTGCGCGGTTCTCTCCGCATAAGTCAAAAGCGTCTTGGCTTTCTCGAGCCTCTGTTGAGCTTGGTTCCAACCAGTGATGTCACGGACAAAAACCGAAAACAGCCTTGACCGGCTCCGGCGTGTCGAAAGACACCGGATGACAACGGAGAAACAGCGCCTTCCGCCGGGCAAGTCAATGAAACACCCCAGCTCTTCGGCCCGACTGGCTTGAGCACTTCGGTCGAACGATTGGGCGAAGACCTGATAGGTCTTCTTGCCAAGGACGTGGTGAAGCGACTGCCCAATAAGCATGCTGCAGGTGGGTTCTAGCTGTTCCCAACCTGGGATTCGAACCGTCCGGACGATTCCGGCCGAATCGACAACCAAGCCGAACATTTCACGCGTGCGAACGAGGGTTTCGAAAGCTTGGACGGCTGAATTGTTGTGCGTCAAACGTCTCGGGAGTCCTGCGGTGGCGCCGGCGACGGGTGAACGAGCAGAACGCGAATCCGGTTGCTTTCGCTTTTCGAGCGCACGTTTTCCGTTCCGCTGAGTCATGAACGTCGTGTTAAGTGCAAAATAGTCGATACAGCAAACGACAAATAACGGGTCCCGTGTTCAGGGTGACCACCGGAACGGACGGGTACACGGCAGCACCCCAGGAATTGGTGCACTCTACTCCCCCATAACTGGGTTGTCAAGTATTGGGCTGTCACACCGTCGGATTTCGGTTCCGGAACTGGACCGACCCAACCTAGGTATTAAAACCGAGCCCAGGAGAACGTCTTGAATCCGTAAAAGAACGATGGCTGTGTAGGTAGTCGGCGCAGGAAATCGAGAAGAATGGTGCCGTAGTTTTGCGAATTGAAACTGCGATTCCGGGCCGTTACGCTCGGTTTGGAGCTGGAAGGGAAGCTCCATTCGGGCCTGTATCTAACTTTCGGTAGGCGAGTCCCCGGTTTCCAACCTAGGATAATCGGGGACTTTTTTTTTGCGCCGGCGGCAAATTATAGCTTTGCGCCGGCTTAGGCTCTTCGGACCTGCCAGTAGAGAACCAGGCCAGCCAAGATTGAAATCAGACTCGCTGTCTGTGCATTGGTCAGTCCCAGGAAAGAACGCGGGTTGATTCGGATAAACTCGACCAGGAATCGCGCCACGCCCGTTAGAATTAGATAAACAGCAAAGACATATCCGGGTCCGTACGAGGTTGCGGCTTTTATCATGGGATCCGGGTCTTCAGGAAAAAATCGTGGTCCGAGTCGGCCAGCCGCCAATTGCTTCTTTCCGAGTCTCCAAAGAAACCACGCGACGAGGCAAGCGATGACGAACTCGTACAAAGGCGTGGGGTGAACGCGCTCAGTGGTGGGGACCAAGCCGTCAGGAAAACTCATGCCCCACGGCAGTGAGGTAGGAATTCCGTAGTCGCCGTCCCCGGACAAGAAGCACCCGATGCGGCCGATTCCGTAGCCCAAAGCTGCTGCGGGCGATCCTGCGTCAAGCATCGTAAGCAGAGGGATATTGTTCCGCTTGGCGAGCCATATAAATGCTGCAACCCCTGCGAGCAGCCCCCCGAACCAAGCGAATCCGTACTGACTGAAAATCTGGCCGAAGGGATCAGCGAGGAGGTCGCGGGGCGTCTCAAGAATGTGGTAGAGCTTGGCGCCGACGATTCCCGCCAAGGACGGGATTGCGACAAATGCCTCCGCCAACCCGGAGGCCCTTTGGGCGATATCGCGCCGGGCAAGGTCCGCGCGGAGGACGTAGAACGCAGCGAGCATCGCGATGGCGACCATCAATCCGAAAGTAGGAATCGTCAGTCGCCAAAAATGAAGAAACGGAACCATGCCTCGCCAGTATATCGAAATTGGCAGAGCAACCGAATTTCTCAAAATCAGCTCGGCTCGTCGCTCACCGCCGCGCCAGTATTCCAGTCGACCACCAGCTTAGCTGCAACTAACCTGAGCTTCAGGACGTCCAAGTGAAGTAGAATCAGAACCGGTTTACCCTCAATCGTCCTCGGTTGGAGGGCAGCAATGAGAACACGATTTCGGCTGCATGAACCTCAAGGTCTCGCGAAACGAAACCTCTCGGGACGTCCGCTCGCGAATCCGACCAAAGCTCGACCCAATTTCGCTGGAAGGGTGCTGACGCTCGGAATTATTGCCGCATGCGCTTTGGCCCTCTCACCTGAACCGGCCTTGGGCCAGCGCGGTGGCAGCGGGAGTAGCCACACCGGCGGAGGCCACGTCGGATTAGGAGGAGTGCATTCAAGTGGCGGCATCTCGCACTCCCAGAGTGCGACGGTAGCGAGGCCGGTCTCGGCTGCAACCGGTGCGCGAAACGCTTCGGCAAACACGACTCCAAACGCGCGGACCGGAAACGCCACGGTGAGCAGTCCCGCGATAATCCCGCCTGCCTCGGTGCATTTTGGGTCGAGCGCGGTTACGACTCCAGGCGGCGATCATCCCGTTGTCGACAAAAAGACTCGGATCGTCACGATCGGGTTCCCGCCACGATCACCCAACGAGCCGCGAATCTCATCGCCTGCGTCGGGGAGCAGGACGACGTTCTCCGGCGAAGGGGACCACTTTTGGGAAGAGCAGGTTCAACGTCCGCCGACCTCACCGGTTCCACAGCATCAGAGGGTACCCGTTGCGACCCCGCCGACGGCCGCTGCGCCGTCGAGGAGCGCCCCCCATCCGCCCGCTGTGACTAGTCCGGCCAGTGGGCGCGAGACTCAAAGAACACTTTCCATCGCCCGACCAACAGTTACCAGCCCGCCCCACGTATGGCCTCCCCGAAAAGGATCTCCTCGATCTCCACACGTTGGCTTCGGATTCTTTGAGTTTGGATTCGGATATCCGTTCCTGGGCTTCGGCTTTGTCCCTGAGTGCGTTCCGCTTTGGGTGGAGCCGTGGGCATCTGGCTGCGAACCCTTTGGATACTGGAATGGGTATGGAGTCGCCTACAACGGAGGTGTCTACCAAGCTGAGGACGCTCAAGGTATCGAACAATCGTCGCAAGAACCCGTGTCCACATATGATCCTGCGCCGGAAACTTCTCCGGAAGAAATTGAGGCCGAGAAGATTTTGGTTGTGCTCTTCATGAAGAACGGCGCGGTGTATGCGGTGACGAACTACTGGATTGCAGACGGCAAGCTGCACTATCTGACTTCGTATGGTGGCGAAAACACGATCGAGATGGATGATTTAGATTTGCAAAAGACGGTGGACGTCAACGCGAAGCGAGGCGTGGATTTTACTTTGAAACCGTCGCCAGATAAGAGTCAACCGGATCAGCCTCAGCCGCAACAACAGGACCAGTCTCAGCAAAAGGGCTAGGTATGATGAACTCAACGATTTCGACTGACCCGGTGGAGGTCGTGGAAACAGTGGGCGCGGAGGCCATTCCCAGCCAGGCCGCGAAGTTCCTTACGTCGAGGTTGGCGAAGCCGATGGCCCTGTTGATCGTCGCGGGCGCGTTGGCTGCCGCGCCGCCTTCCCACGCGCAGCGGGGCGGGGGTTCAAGCGCGGGCGGGGGACATTTTGGCGGAGGCGGCACGTCGTCTAGCGCAGGCGGCGGATCGCGGGCCAGTGGAGCAGGAGGCGGAGGTCATGCCACGGGCGCTCGAAGTGGAGGTAGCGGCAAGAGCTCCGGTCCTTCGACATCCACTGGAAAAGGGGATAGCGCTGTCCACCAATCAGGATTTGGCGCAGCCGTCCGCCGCTTTTTTGGACTGGCTCCTGCTTCGAAATCGCGGGTGAGGGAAGGGCCCCGCCAGGCCTCTGGAGTAGGTTCCTCGACCTCGCTCCCGGGCAAACCGGGAAGCGGCATGCCTGCCGTTTTCAGTCACGTCCATCTAGCCCATACGCCATCAGCGTTTGACGAAAGCTCATTGTCAGCAAAGCCGGCAATCAATGCCCCGCCGCGACCAATTCGGCCACATCCGCGCGGACCCTATCCTCCCGGGCGCTGTTACACCTGCGGATTCGATTTTGGTTTTGGCTTCGGATTGCCCCTATTCTATTCGGGGTACTGGGACTGGAGCCCGCCCTTCTGGCACGGCTCGACACAATCCGGCCCCTCGATGCTGCTCTATATGCGGGATGGTTCGGCATTCGAGGTAACGGATTACTGGGTAGAGGGCGACGCTCTGAACTACGTGACCGTCGATGGAACCGAAGGCAGCATCAGTGTGGCAACTCTAGACTTGCAGCGGACTATCGACGCGAACGCGAGGGTAGGATTGAAGTTCACTCTCGACCGAACGCAGCGTGGGCTATTGTTTGAGAGGATACCTGAAGAACTTGACCCGAAGAGCCAGGCCCCGCCGCAGCAGGAGCCCGGCGAGGGCCAATCCGAGATGCGAAAACCGGCCGCCCGCAACGAAAGTTACCTTGGGCGAAATTGCCCTACTTAAAAAAAGTACTTGCAATTGTTTCCGAGTTGGTGTATAATACTTTTCGTTATCCTGGAATTGCGCACAAACGGTACTGAGTTAATCGCAAGTATCTGAATCATCAGCCCTCACCGGGCAAGGTAAGTCAGCCGTAGTTCCTCCTTTTCAGTACCTTCCCATCTTGACCGTCGTCCGCCCGGCATCGACAGGGCGCGAACTTCTTTTCGGAGGCAACATGCCGAATTACAATGCACAGGTCCCGCCATACTCCATCTTTCCGGGCGATGTCGCCCTGGCGTTCAACAGCGAAGCGCCTGGCGCGGGCCAGGCCAGCCAGCAGTTCGCCCTGCCGAGCTACGCGGGGTTTCCCGAGAACGGAAGGACGATCCGATGGCAAACCGCGTTCGGATCCGCACCTTCCGCCATCAGCGTGGTCCTACAGACCGCGATGAGCGATTCAGACGCGCAATATATGACGATCGATACGTCCACCGTGACAGCCGGCGAGGCTCGCAGCATTACGGGGGTTCGCGCGAATTTTGTGCGAGCGAAGGTCAGCTCCATCACGGGCGGCAGCGGAATCACGGTTCAGGTCTTGGGTTAGCACGACACTCAGTTTCTCGGCGACCACGATGTCGTATCGGTTGCCTCACGAAGAAATTGGTGGCGCCATGCTTGACTTCTTTCACGGAAAGGGAGCGCGAGATGCCGCCGAACGAAGGCGCAGGTTCAAATCCAGACACAGAAACAGGCGCGCAAGAGTCATCAACGACTGACAGTAGCTCGCGGCCGGGACCTTCTGCCGACAGTCACATAGCTTCAGGTAGGTCGCCGTCGGAAGAATTGACGCCCGCGGAGAACGACCCGACGTCCGCGCTCGCCATCTCGTCCGAAAACGAAGAGCAAACAGTCAATCCGAGCGGTCACAACGAACCATTCCCGAAGGGCCGACGCAAACGAGTCCGGCTCGGCGAGGCTCTGCGCAAGCAGGGGATCGACGAGCACGCGGTGGCGGCAGGATATGCCGACGTCATGGGGGAGCTACAGAGCAAGCCCAAGGACACCAACGCAGATAAGCTCCTCGTCGATATCCTCAAACATTGCGGCAAGATCCTAGAGCAGGAAGACGCACCAGTGAAACCGGAATCGGATGCTCACTCCATTCCGGTAGTGGTGCTGCGCAGCATGTTGCGTCCGCAGCGGGGTCCGAGACAAGGTGGAGACAAGAGCGGATCGAGATCCTGAAGTCACATCGGGCGTCGAGAACGCGAGCGGGGAACTTGATCTGGGCTACCGTCCGTTCGCAAAGCAGAATGAGTTCCACGGCTCCCCCGCAAAGTACCGACTGTTTGGAGGCGCGGCTGGCCCCGGAAAATCGAAGGCGCTTCTCATGGAGGCGATTGCTCAAGCCCTCGATCATCCGGGGTCGAACACGCTGCTTTTGCGACGAACCTTTCCGGAGCTCGAGCAGTCGCTGCTCCTCTACTTCCGCCGGGATGTGCCACGAAGCGCATACAAGGCGTACCAGGATTCTAAGCATCTTGTGACGTGGTGGAACGGTTCGACTACTCGCTTTGGTTACTGCCAGAATGAGAACGACGTCTATCAATACCAGGGCGCCGAGTTCCTCTTTATCGGAATCGACGAACTAACCCTCTTCACTTTACGGCAGTGGCAGTTTCTCACGAGTCGGAACAGGTGCCCGATACCGGGGACATTTCCTTGCATGGCGGGCGCGACGAATCCAGGCAACATCGGCCACGCGTGGGTGAAATCACTGTGGATCGATAAGACGCCTGCCGGCGGAATGGAAGATGCGGAGCAGTATGATCCAGGTGACTACGCCTTCATTCCCGCGCGCGTGACTGACAATCCGATTTATGCGTCGGATGAAAATTACTTGAAGACGCTCCGCGCGCTACCATCCAACCTGCGGCGCGCATTCCTTGATGGTGACTGGGACGTTTTCGCAGGGCAATACTTTGACCGGTTTGATCCAGCTTTGAACGTGGCGCGAGCCGAGGAATTTGATTGGCGACCGTGGTGGCCTCGCTGGATTTCACTTGATTGGGGGTTCGAGCACCCCGCGGCTGCGTATTGGCACACCGCGGTGCCACCTGCCACGCCGGCCTCAAAGCGGCAAACCGAAGATGGAATGACGCCGATTGCCACGGGTCGGGCATCGGGGAAAAAGGTCTTAACCTACCGCGAATTCGTGACTCATCACATGTCGCCGCGGGAGCTGGCACGAGAGATCATCGCCCGCAGCCTTTGCGACAACGACGGGACGACGGAACGAGAAAAGATCGATGCGATTTATATTTCACCGGACGCATTTGCGCGGCGGACTGACGAAGCCTCGATCGCAGAGCAAATGGGTGACGTCTTTGTCGAGGCCGGGTTCCCACGGCCGATCCCCGCGGACAACGATCGCGTTGGGGGGTGGATGCTGATGTATCAAATGCTTGACGCCGGAGAATGGGTCGTGACGGACAATTGCATCGAGCTCATTCGCACTTTGCCGACGTTGGTGCGAGATTCCGCACGTGTCGAGGACATCGAGAAGATGGACGGCGACGACCCCGCCGACGCAGCGCGCTATGGGTTGAAGTCGCGTTACGGAGCGGGACGGGGTGGAGCCAGCGGCCCGCCACTTGAACAACGGCTTGCCGCACGCGTCACATCCGCAGACCCAACGATTCGGGCAATCCAGGCACAGAGAGCCAATCTGGAGGAATCCAGGCGGAGTCACCCGGTATCGTTCTTGCGGCGGCGTCCGCGTCGATGAGATCCAATTGAAGGAAGGGATTGAACATGTCGATACGGCAGCTCTGGAATCGCATTGTGGCAACGAAATATACGCGCTTGCTTGAGGCGGAGATCGGAAGGTTGCGCGCGGAGAATCGCGCGTTGCTGAACTCGATCCTTGGAATTGCGGGCATTCCGCCGATCGTCGTGGCTTCCGAAGGAATGGCTGAGAGTGTACGGGCTCAAGCTCAGGTTGGAGACGCCATACAGACAGCGAGTCCGGTCGTCGGAGACAGTGCCCCATCCCCGCGAAAACAGCGATCCGGGAATGCGTTGGCTCGAGGGGTTCCGGTGGGCATGCCACCGCCCGTGAGGCATCGTTCGTGGCAACAGGTTAACCGCATGCTGGAGTTCGATTCGGTCCGAAAGCGTGAGCAGGACACGGGCGAGCGGTCTCAGGTTTGAAGTCACAAGTCCTCGAAGAGCTTCGCTGGTTCCGTTCCGAATCGCGATTTCTAATAGGAGGAAGAATGCCATTCATTCGTGGGCGTTATCACATCAATCCAATCGCGGGCCAAGCGCTGGAAGCTGCACGCGAAGCTGAAAAAACTCTTGCAGCCCTCCAGCACGAGGAAAGCAATTCGGACGCGGACGATTCGACGAAGGACTCAGCCGTCGGGGACGAGAAGGGGCCGATCCATCGCGTCGAAATTGAAGCGGCCGAGGTTGTGCCATCGCACTCAGGACGTGCGCACCGGGGTTTTGTGGCCCGCGTTCACCGCGCGACAAACCGGGACCCGCAAGACGCGTCCTCCGGCGCGATCTCAAGATTTGGTTCGCCATCGCAGACGAGTGTTCCCGTCTCACAGAAGCCAGAAACGCACGTGTTCTCCAATCATGGCGACCTCGTCGATTTTCTACAGAATGAGTTCGCTAACGACTTTGGAAGATAGTGCGATGGAGTGCAGTCGTTTGCAGATGCCACTCACCTTCACCCGTCATCGTTCTGGATTCGCCGGGACTCCAGCCTCGGATGGTTTTGCTAGAATGCTCAAGCGGAGGCACGAGGACTTGACTATCTGGGAGACCCCGAGCGGGCGCTCGCGGCGGTGGGTACGCCGGAAGGACGTAAGCGTTCCGGTGCCGCTCTATGCGCGTCTGGCTATCGTGGCGCTCCTGGTCACTCTGGCCGCGACACTCACTTGGCACCGTTTGCGCCTCGAGTTCGATAGGACCGGTGATTCCGGAAGTGCGTCAAAGGCCGCAGCAACCAGTCTGATCCCGGCGCCAGCCACGGCGCTGTGGCAAAGCGATGCGCTCGCATCCCTGGAATCCGGCGCGCGAGAAGCGCAAGCAGGCAATATCACCGCCGCAGAAGTGGCCGTAGATCGCGCAGCATCGATCATTGAGGTGGCGCGCGTGGAGTCTCGCAGCACGTCGTCTGATTTCTTTGACATTGCGAATGGATCGCTTGATCGTGTGTTGCAGCCGCATCCCGAGAACAGCCGGCTTTTCGAGCACGTCACGGCGGCGCGGGTTGACCTGGCGCAACTCCGATCGGCGCTCTCGGCTCCGACAGTGGCGCCGCCGAACTCACCCGCGACTCCGACGCAGATCTCCGTTCCAACCGCCGCGGATGATAGCCGTGGTGCGCAACGCGCTGTTGGCAAATCGCCTGCAATGGGTGACGAGGTCGTGATTGCGTCGCCCCGAGAGGCTGCATCAAATCACATACTCGATCCTTCAGTTCTCGGCGCCGATACGATCGACGCAACTCTCATGCCCGAGACGTTGGAGATTCTGCTGCCGCCTTCAACCCGACTCTTCGTAGATAACGTGCGGGTTCAGAACTTGACAATCAAGGGCGCATCCCAAACGCTCGATGGAATTCACTGGAAGAACGTAACGTTCGTTCAGACGCGCCTGCGCTACGAAAGCGGGGAACTGGACTTGCAGAACGTTCATTTCTTGCGTTGCACGTTTGGTTTACCTGCAGATCGGCGAGGGGCTCGGCTGGCAACAGCGATTGCTCTCGGACAATCCTCAATCACTATCGAGTAGGCTTCCGTTCGGAACGGTAACCAGAATCGAGCTTCCCAAACTCATACCAGCGTTCCTGCGAAAAGGATCACCGAGCCTAGAAGCGTGACAGCGATTTGGTGCCCCGGTTCGGATCTTGTTGGACCGACGTTCTGATTTTCCAATTGGCGATCAAGGTAGCAAAGCACGTGTGTCCCCAAGCGAGAGACGAATGCCCATTGAAAAGAGTTATGTGACTGCTGATCCGTCAGTTGTGCCGGTCGAGGGATCGGCCCAACCGACGACTGTGGTGCCACGGGCCGGGGTTCGAGCAGGGAGTCGACGAGACACGCCCGCGGGCGGTTCGCGCATTTCCTCTGCTCACCCCGCCCCCCTTTCTGAACTGGGTGCGGCTGAAAGCCCGTATGGCCCGAACAACGAACAGTTGCCGGAACGTTTGCAGGAGGCTCTGCGAAGACTCGTTCACCAGTACTCGTCTGAGTCGGAAGCTACGCGCCGGCAAGAAGTCCGGCGCATCAAGCAGGCGCACCAGTTCTGGCGGGGGCTGCAGTACCTGTGGTGGAACGAACGGGATCAGAATTGGCACCTGCCGTTCGAGCAGAAGCTGATGGACAATGCCTCGCTCGAAGATCTGCCGAGGTACGAGTTTGTTACGAATATTTACCAGGCGTTCGGGCTGTCGCTGATTTCTGTGCTGTCTCAAGATGTCCCGCGCGTCCGCTTTTTCCCGACGTCGGCGCAGGCAGAAGAGGACGTTGCCGCGGCGAAAGCGGCCACCGAGGTCGCATCGCTCGTCGAGCGAAACAACCGCATTGGCAATTTGATTGTGGAAGAGGCTTTCAATCTCTGGACCGACGGCAAAGTGGGCGCGTATGTCCGGTACGTGGTGGACGGACAGCGCTTCGGATTCCACCCGGAAACGGAAATCGGCGCGAGGGAAGTTAAAGTTGGGAACGACGTGTATGTGTGCCCGGAGTGCGATCAAGAGAGCGAAGCAAGCGAAGTGCGCCAACGGGCTGAGAAGCCGGCAGCGGGCGCTCAGGACGGGGCCAGCGACTATGCTTGCCCGCAATGCGGCGCCCTGCTGACAGAAGAGAACTTCGTTGCGGCTGAGGCGGTTACGATTCCCTCGGCGCAGACGCGATTCCGTGTCCCTAACGGTCAAGAGGTGATGACCATCGTCGGCGGTCTTGAGCTGAAGACTCCACCTTGGGCCGGCGAGATGCATGAGTATCCCTACCTCCAATGGAATATGGAGGTGCATCAGGCACGGTTGCGGGCGGCCTATCCGCATGCTGCTGAAAAGATCGGACCTCCGGTGGCAAGCGGGGGCCAGGAATACGAGCGGCTCGCGCGCCTTGCGCAATCGCAGGGCGGCCCGCTAACTGAAGGTGGCGACTTCAACATCAACCTGATCACGTTTCAGCGCACGTGGTTGCGTCCATGGGCATTCTTCGCGCTGGATGACAAGTCTCTGCGAGACGAGCTACTGCAACTTTTTCCAGATGGTGCCTACGTCGCGTTTGCCGGAGATGCGTATTGCGAATCTCGCAATGAGAACATGGACGATCACTGGCGTGTGCTGCACGCGCTTCCTGGAGACGGCTCGAGCGGCCGCCCAGGGCTAGGCGACGTACTGATTAGTGTTCAGGAACGCTTCAACACTCTGTCCAACCTCCAGATCGAGACCTACGAATACGGCATTCCACCCATCTATGCCGACAGCGAAGTTCTCGACTTCGATTCGCTCCAGAACCAGACGGCCGAGCCGGGTGCGCACTATCCGGCACGGGCAAAACCGGGGCAGTCGCTCGCGGCCGGGTTCTTCCAACCCGAGGCCGCCGAGGTTCCGCCTGACTTGGCACAACACGCGGCCGCGCTTATGGGCCCCGTAGCGCAGTTCCTCACAGGGGCTTTCCCCGCTCTATTTGGCGGGGCCATGACGAACAACGACACGGCCGCAGGTTACTCGATGGCACGAGACCAGGCGATGGGCCGAATCGGACTTGTCTGGCGGCGAATGAAATTTTTCCACGCCGACGTGATGTTGCTGGCCGTGGACTGCTTCCGCACGAACCGTCCGCAAGATGTCGAGGTGACGCTGCTTGGGGCGGGTTCAGCGTTCGAGTCCAAGTGGATTCGCCTGGCTGACTTGAAAGGCAATCTCTTCAGTTATCCGGAAACGGACGAACAGTACCCCACGCTTTGGTCACAGCAGAGAGCCGTACTGCTGCAGTTGATCGCGAATCCGGATCCGCAGATTCAGTCAGTGCTGGCGCACCCCGAGAATATGGCGCTTGTGAAGCGGCTCATCGGGCTCGAGGAACTGGTGATCCCCGACGAGGAGTCGCGGACGAAGCAGTATCGGGAGATCGCGCAGCTTGTGGGAGAGACGCCTGTTGTGAAGCGTCATGACGCGAGTGGAGTGGAAGTGATGCTGCCAAGTATCGTGCCGGACCAGTTTGCGGACAATCACGCTGTGGAGTTGGACATTTGCATGCGGTGGTTTTCGTCCGATGCGGGGCAGGTGGCGAAGATCGATGCGCCAGCAGGATACGCGAACGTGCGCGCCCATGCCCTGTTCCACCGGGATTATCTGCTCAAGCAGCAGAAAACACAGCAAGGTGCAGGTTAGCAAGTCGCTGCGCCAGATCGGGTTGGTTGCGAAATTGCTCAGTCCAACCAGACTGGTGTAAGAAGGGGAATCGATGCCCTGGATCAACGGCAGGTTCTACGCCAGCCCACTGTACGGCCTAGCCCTGGAGCGCGCTCGCAGTATCGATCTCGCTTCTAAGACGCGCGCTACCAACGAGCAATAAGCGGATGCGCACTAAGTCACAACCAATGGCCGTCACGTCCTAATTCGCGAGGGGGCCATGCTTCAAGGTAAACCGAAGCCAAAGACCGCAAAGCAGCCGCCGAAAAGTCAGCTGTCCTCGAGAGACAAGGCGTACCTCGACGCGTACTACGATGCTGTGAGCGCCTGGGCGAAGCATTACAATGTCGATCCGACGCTTGTGTTGGGGGTGGGAATCGAATCGGGGTTTGCGTCCGCGGGAACCTAGGAGAGATATGATCGGCGATGGTATGTGTCGAATGCGGAGAGATATTCCGAACTACGAATCGGAAAGAGAAGGGAAAAAGTCGGGTTGAGCCAGATTGCGCGAGGCACATTTGGTGCAATTGTCGCCGCAGTGGTTGTGGCCTTTGTAACCGTCGCTGCTTCCAAGCGGAAGATCTACCGGAATGCGGAGTTTGGAATTGTGCTCACGGTTCCAGATGGGGCGCTCTTATGCCGAATTCCGCCGGCCGAGCACGACCACGGACCATACATGCTGTTGGACCCGACGAGTGAAACCGGTTGTCACGATCTCGAGCACAATCGGTCGATCGATATATTCGCCAGCTGCAATGTTGCAGCCGACACGAAGAGGCTTTCCGACTTTCTTAATGAACAGTGCGCCAGTGTTGGCGGCCGTGCGTGTACGGCCGCGCCTGCCGATTTGAGGGTTTTTAGATTGCAGAGCGCTGCGGCGAAGGTCGATCGTTCAGATGGCTGGATAGACGTATTCGTCGTGACACAAGTCGGGGATTTGAACTCACGCGCACCTGGCGTGAACTATGCATTCACTTTGCGGACGACGACCAATGACGTCGGCAGGGAGTTAACCGTCTTTCGCACTGTGCTAAGAACGATTCGACTGTCGCCGCCGGCGCAATAGGTTAGAGGGTGCGCTCGATGGCGCTGTTGTAGACGCGGCTGCCGTACACGCTTTTCTGAGCGGGCGGCGGCGCCACGAGCCGCACGACGTGCAGAAGCCTCTCTGGCTTGAACGGCTTCGCCATGCATACCACAGCGCCAAGCTGATGGCTTGCCGAGTAATCGGCGGGCTGTGCGGAGCGCGTAAGCAGAATCACCGGGACGTGCTGGAGACGGTCATTGCGCTTGATGATGAGACAGAGATCGTGGCCGCTCATGTCCTCGGCTTCGACCTCAGCAAGAAACACGGCAGGAACCGTGGTCTTCAAGACATCGAGAGCAGCCTGGGCCGTGGGGACGATGATAACGGTATAACCATCCTGGTGGAGAAGAGCACGCATCGTGTCGGCTGTGCGCGGGTCGGACTCGACCGCCAGAACGACCGAGGCCTGCTTTTCCTGAGCCGGCGAGGTCTTTCCGACGCCCGCGATGCCGGGGTCTGAACTGGCTTCGGCGGTATTGTCGGTCCTGTTGGCAACGAACTGGACGGCAATGTCGAAAAGTTCACCGTCGCGCTCATTGACACGCACAATTTCGGCCTGCTGAGATTGATTCAGCGCCGAGGCGGCTGTTGAGTACGGAAACGTGACTTCCAGGCGTTGACCTTTCCAGTACCCCGCGCGGGCGGCGACGAAGAGGAGCCCGTCGCGGGAGACGTCAATACTCTTGCACACTTCTTCAAAGGGCTCCGGCGAACCGGCCGCGCGAACGTGGACTTGCGCCGAGATCTTGGCGCGTTTGCGTTTCCTGCGCTCGATGCCGTTGGGTCCGGAAAAACGCGATGGGGATTGGTCGGTCTTTACCCCTGCGGAGGCTACGGTGGTGGTGATCGTGCTCATCTAACACCTCAGATTTTGCGGGCGTTTGCTACCCCCGGACCGGCCGACGGTGACTCCCCGCTCTTTTGATAGTTTTACAGACAGAAGAACAAACGGGGAATAGTACGTTGGTTTCAATTTGAGAAACTCTTGGGTTGCGCCAGCCAGTTCGAGCCGTAACGAAATACAGGAAGACCACTTAACGCGGCGCTCGAAGAACGCCGAAGCAGACTTCATTCCAAGCAATTCGTCGGAGGAACGTGCATGGCAACGGCAACCGTCACACTGCGTGAAGCGGCATCATCAACAAACGCTTTATCCGCCCGGCCCGCGAGCGAAACATCGTCGAGCACGATTGATCGGGCCGCTGCGGCGCGCAACGCCACGGACGACGAAATTCTTGGGCTGCGCGAAACACCAGACACCGGGGCCGCCAGCAAGAAGCAGTTGGAGTTCAATTGGGATGTGGAGGATCCGATCGCGGATCAATCGAAAAAGCTAGAGGCCAACAAAACGCAAGGACTTGACTCGAGTCGAGAGCGGGAACTGAACGCAGTATTAGACGCAAATCCTGACCTCCGCCGTGCCTGGGATGAGGCCACCGCGTATCACGAAACGTTTTCGACACCCCAGGAAGCGTGCACCGCCAGGGCACGCCTGGTGGACCTCGATCGAATGGACGCCCTCTTCTTCTCCCGGCGTCCTGAGGACCACAATGAACTTGCGCGCGCGGTCGCGGCACTCGATCCTTCGGCCTTCAGTTCGTTGGCTCAAGCGATGGCGCAGCTAGCTTCAGGAGCACGGACTGAGGGCGGGTCTGGCGCAGGTTATCTGGATGCGCACGCCGCGGTCTCCCAGGTGCCGGTCGCGACAGGGCCTTCCAGTCCGGCGCAGCAATCGCAAACAAACTCGGACGGACCTAGAACAGCGTTAGCTCCCTCATCGGACGGCCGCAACCTCTCGCCGGCACAGGCCGATTTTTTTCATGCGGCAAACGCCGCGGCCGTGGAGGAAGTGCTTGGAGCAATTGAAAGCCAGGTTGAGAGGCTCTTGCCCGAGGAAATCTCAAAGAGTGCGCGTAACCGAGTCGTCGGAGAAATATACCGTGAGCTCGACACTACGCTGCGTTCAAACAGGCAACTCGCGCAGCAAGTGCGCGAGGCATTTCGTTCCGGAAGTCTTGACGCGGAGCATCAGCTGGCGCTTGTCTCGTTGGTCGCTGGACGCGCCCGCCAGGCTCTGCCGGGTGTTTCCAAACGTGTGCTGAACGAGTGGACGTCGACGATCGTCGCAGCAAATCAAGACCGTCGGGCCCGACAACGAACGGCTGAGCGCCGGGTGGACATTGCTGGCTCGGGGCGGACGGGCGGCGACGGTCTGCGGCCCACGACTCCACGTGACATCGACTACGGGAGAATGTCCGACTCGGACATCCTGAATCTCTAACCGCAAAACAACCCAACCAAAAAGAAGGCGTGGCTACCCGGCCAAGCCCTGTCTGTGTCGATCGTTGCCCGAACTGCGGTTCGCGGCACTCGAACCACAACCATCATCGCGTTCCCCATTCACACCGTCCGAGGAGGACACCCTGAAGATGTCGCGCTCGTCGAGCGCGGCTCAGAGGCTTCTATTTGATTTCAAATAGCTCTTCAATTCCAAGGGAGAATTAACACACATGGCACAGATGCAGAACGCGCAATCCGTTGCGCTACAACTGGAGAAGGTGAGGGATAAACTCCCGCTTCTCTATGAGCGTGACGATATTCTGCTGACGATGATTCAGCAGCGCGGCGACGTGGAACGCGTCAGCTCGCGGAACATGAGACTTCCGCTTCAGATCAGACCGGGAGGTAAAGCAGGGCTCGCAAACATGGATGGCGGCGATTTGGGACGTGGGTCGGGGACGGTCTACGACGTGGCCCAGGTCACACCTGTTTTCTTCCGCCACGCTGTAGAAATCACGAAGCTCGTCGAGTACGCCAGCAACGCGCCAGAAAAGGCGATCGAGAACGCCGCCAAGCGCGAAGTAAAGAACGCAATGGCGCAGTTCCGCTCGTTCCTTGACAAGGTGATGCAGACGAACGGGAACGGCGTGCTGGGAACAATCGGCTCCATTACGACCACAGGCTTACCTGCGGGAGTGGCGGCGCAATTCACGATGGCAAAACCGCCGGGTGCGCAGCTCTTCTATTACAACCAGACGGTACAAGTATACGATCCAACGCTGACCACCAACCGCGGGTCGGCCAACGTCCTGCTCGTGGATCCGTTCAATTCACTCGTCCAAGTAGACAGCCTGCCCACCGGTACCAGCGCGAACGACGTAATTGTTCACGATGGGCTGACTGGGACGCAGCCAACTTCGTTGTTCGGAGTCCTTTACCACCAAACGAATGCGACTACCGGCACGTGGCTCAATCTCAATCGCGCGACATACCCCGTGGAACTTGCCACTCCCGCGGTGAACGGAAACAACTCAGCCCTGACGCCGGGAGCCGTGCGATTGGCGATCAACAAAGTCCGCAAGTCGTTGGGCTCCAATCAAGTGAGCAAGCTCATTGCCTACACCTCGCTTGAGCAAGAACACCAGTGGGAACAGTTGGGCGTCACGATTTCGCAGATCATAAAGGAAGGAGCGGGCGGCCGAGCGAGCGATCTCGATCTGTTGTTTACCGGGGACAAGTCCATGGCCGGCGTTCCGATCAAGTCGAGCATCAACGCAAACTCAACGCGCGTCGATTTCCTGGATCTTTCGCACTGGGGGCGCGCCGTCATGCAGGACATCGATTTTTACGATGTCGGCGGGCAAACCGTGTTTCCAATTTACGGGGCCAGCGGCGGTCTGGCTTCGGCTTATATCTTCTACTTCATTACTGGTTTCCAGGTGTGGAACGACTCACCGCGCTCTGGAGCTTACATCAGCAACCTGGCGATTCCGAGCGGTTACTAATTCCGCCCGACGGATCACCAGCCCAAAACAAACGGGGCGGCTGAAGAGCCGCCCCGCCTTCCTACCAAGAGATTGGCCGGGAGGGTTCTGTTATTTTGTCCATTCGATCTTGGTGTAGGTGAACGTTACGGTTTCCGTTGGCCTTTCGTTGCCGCCGGCACTGCCCGCATCGATCGAGGTGATCATCGCGTCAGAAAGTTTACACTTGCCGGACGGTTGGCCGTTTGTGAGGAACACGACATCCACTTCTGCAAGATGTTCGCCCGAAGTGGCGAGATCCCGAAGGCTCGGAGAAGAGGCATCGATCTCCTTCGTTATGACGAAGGGCTTGTGCATGCGCTTGCCCGAGGTCTGCCCCGTGGCCGTGTCTCTGGGCGGAGTGGCTGCTTCGCCTGACGCGGACTTTCCTGAGGCCATGCCCGAAGACTGAGCTGCAGATCCAGTCGATTTTCCACTCCGGCCAGAGGCAGCAGACGTCGTCGGGGAGGCCGTCAATTCTGAAACAGAGGGAGCCGAAGACTCCCTGTCAGCCGAGGAATCCTTGGGAGACGGGGCGCTTACAACAGCGCGGACCGCAATCCAATCCTTGAACATCGGATTCGTGGAGGCTCCTTGCACCTGTCCCTTCGGCCCCACAACTCGCACGTATCCAACATCTTGCGCGCCGGCTGTGCCCGCAAATACAAGAAATGCGAGAACGGCCGCCGCGATGATTCGCAATCCAGACAGTGAGAACGAGCTGAAACGATGATTCTGAGCTTCCGTAAGCATTTTGGACATCCTCCCCAAGAAGTGGTCTTGTACGATTGTCCCGCGGCGTCAAATTTAGACAAGAACTGGTTGCGAGGGATGTGCTGGGAAGGGAACTGGCGCGTCTGCCTCGCGGTTTTTAGTGCCGTACTCGCTTGATCCGGGTCACTCGAGAAACGCATGAAGCGCCCCGGGAAGTTCGGGGGCGGCTTGCCGTCGCGGGAGGGCTCAATCGCTTCGGTGAGCCTAACTTTCGCGTCGTTTGGGGAGGAGCACGTCTGACGCTGATCGGCGGACGGTGGACGGATCGCGACCCTCACGGGAACATCGTTCGTGAAAGAGTGGAATTACGAGAGGTCCCCAAGTACGTGCCAACGGACCGTTGGCACATAGAGCGCTGGGTTGCGCCGGAGGTTTACGGCAGCCCCGATGATTGGTATCGCCGGACGCTAGAGGTCGAAGACGGAATCCGGTTCCCGGCGCTTGGGCCGTATCCCTCTCGTGGAGAGTATGAACACTGCTTCACGCTCGAAACAGCAGCGGGCGAGTTCCTTCCGCTAACCGCGGAAGCGTGCGATTGGGTTGCCCGGGCGATCGAATGGGCGCGACGGCAACCTCGAACCGCCGCGCGCGCGGCCGTGATGAAACGTGAGTGCCTACGGGAACGCGAATCGGACCGATCGACGTCTGACCTGCTCGATGATGGATTGCAGTAAGTGTGATCATTCGAAAGGAAATTACTTTGAATATGGCTATGATGGACCGCGGAAACAGGCGGGATGTGCTGCCGGAAGCTCGCGCGCAAGGCGACGCGGCTGCGACAGTTTCAGTGGCTTCAATTTCTGATCAGGACTGGTATGTCTCACGAACGCATGGGGTGTATCACATACCCTCGTGTCCGAAAGGCGAGGCGTTCGCTTTGCTATTGATTACGTCGCGAGGCGATGCGCTCGACCTCGGCGACAACCGGCGATTCCCGTTCATCATCTCGGCGCGGGAGATCGCGGACGACCTGCTGCAGGATTTGCAGGACCACGGGGTTTTTGTTTGCGAAGGCGCCAGACCGACGGCAGAGGAGCTGGCGTCCGCGGCAGTTCGTCGCGATGCCTTTTATCAGCGCTTGGTCACCGATGGAGACACAATGTGGGCTCGAGGGCATTCGTTCCGCGAAATTTCCGACCTCCATCGCCGAGCTGCGATTGCGCTGGGCATCGAACGCGAATGGGCGTACGTGCCTATTCGGATGGTAGAGTGTCCAGCCTGCGGAGAGAAGGTGAAGCCGGGAGTTGCGGTTTGCAAGCATTGCGGGGCAATTCTCGACGAGGAAAAAGCTTCCAAACATGGACTCGGTGCCTCCAGGGCTGACGGTGGACGCTCCGGCGCCGGAATTCGTGGGCACTCCGATTCGCCGGCAGTCTGCACACGACGGAGACAAAACGCTCACTGATACGCGTGGCGAAGAGAGAGAAACCGCTCAAAAAGAAGGATGGACGACGTCTGTCCCAACGGTTTAGTAATCCTGCGTCGCATCTGCCGGGCAGGCCGAGCTATCAGTCGAAAGGGGAACAGAAGATGACTCGTATTCGCCAGCGAGCCTGCTTGCAGGTTCTCGCTCTGTCGATGCTCGTGGCGGCACAAGGGCTGGTACACGGACAAGCTCGCGGGCAGGGCTCGCGGAAAGACGACATCGTTTTGACTTCTTCGGGACATCCCGTGGCGGGCGCGACGGTTCGGGTCTGCCAAGCGGGAGCAACCGGGACTCCGTGCAGTCCGCTCGCGACGATCTACACTGACGCCACACTGACAGTAACGGCGGCGAACCCGTTCCAAAGCGATGGCATCGGGAACTACCACTTTTATGCGCCGGCCGGACGGTACTCATTGCAAATTTCTGGACAGGGAATCACAGGAACCCGGATGTATCCCGATGTGATTCTGGCGCCGGACGTCTCTTCGTCCGTGTCTGGCAACAACATTTCGGCTTTTGGGCTAACGCTCGGCGGGAATCTAAGTGTTGCGGGCAACGCGACGATCAGCGGCACCCTGACAACCAGCAATTTCAATCCGGGATCCTTTTCTCCCACTTCATTGAGCGTCTCCGGCAGCGAAACCGTCGCAGGTCCCCGTCCGCGGACCGATGTTACAGCGTACGGCGCGAAAGGCGATAGCGCGACTGACGATACTGCGGCGATCCAGTCAGCGATCAATGCAGTCTGCGCCGAGGACCTCAACCACAAGTCGACGCTCTTCTTTCCGCCCGGAAGCTATGTCATCTCCCAACCGCAAACTCCTTCGACCAATCCGGTGTTCACTGGCCTTTGCAGCGGACTAACGATTGAGGGGTCGGGCGGGGACTATGACGCCCAATTCGGCACCGCACCCATGAGCCGGATGGTTGCGAGCCCTGGAGCGAGCCCTAACGCGGGAGCCGTCTTTAACCCAAATACCATAAACGGCGTCACCTTCAAGAACATAGAGATTCACGGGTACAACCAAGCTGTGTACGTGAGCGGCGCAAGCAATGGGACGGCATTCGACAATGTATGCCTCGTGAATAACGCCACCTCAATGGCTGACAATGTCCCGCTGAAGCTGTCCCAGGTGATTCAACTCAGTTGGAATGGAGGCTGCATTCAGGCTCCCGACGGAAACCACGACGACGTGCTAATTATCGGAGCGGACACAGGGGGCACGGAAGTTCAGCCTGCGGGATTGATATTCTTTAACGGGGCGGGCGGAAATTTTTGGATAGGCAACGGCGTGCATTACAGCCAGCGCGTGAACACTTGCTGCTCGGGTCCCGGGAATTTTCACTTTTGGAACATACTGGTCGAGGATGCATGCTGGCGCGATTTTTCGCGTCACGAACGACTCCGGCAACAGCGGAGCTACGGCAATGCCGGCGATGCACGAGCTAGACTTTCAGAACTTTGAGGTATCGGATGGCGCCTCGAATCAGCCCTTGATAAATTTCAATTCGAGTGGCTCCCTTCTGACCGGACTACATATCAAGAACTTCAACGGTGGAAATGGGGCTTACGCCGTTGAGATACAAGCCGGTGTGATGCAAAACTGCGACGCGTTCGGAGGAACGGTCCGAGTGTTGGACGCGAGCGGGAATCCCGCCGGCGACTGCATCCAGCAGAATAATTCCGGGCTCGAATATGTGGTGAGCACGTCCAACGCTGACCGGTTGCGGACCGACGTGTCGGCAAGCAGCGGTGAAGACGGTACTGCGTTCCGGGCCACGGCGGCCGGAAACCCATTTGCATCGCTCGGGCTCGATCCGGCCCAGGGTGTGTTGTTTGGCGACGGAGCTAGCTACGGTTACAACGCGCAACTGTATCAAAGTACGAAAGGCATGATTGACGTCGGCTTCGCCGGTAGTCTGCCGCCTACCGGTGTCACTGGTGCGGCGACGACCGGCGGTTCTTTGGCTGCCGGCACCTACTACTACTTCATCCGCAGTGATACAAACTCCAGTTGCTCCACTGGCATGTCCGCGCCGTCGATCATTTCCAACGGTGTGGCACTGAGCGGCTCGAACACGGCGGTAAGTCTCACCTGGACTCCCGCCTCCTCCGGAGCGGGGACCAGCGCTGGTTATTGCGTAATTCGCACGACTCAATCGACGAGCTACAATTCGCAGGGGCAATACCCGTACGTATTTGTTTCAGGCGCATCCACTACAAGCTTTACGGATACCGGAACGGGCTTCGGATGCTGCAGTGTCGTTGCTCCCGTCAATGCAATGCAGTCGGTTCATCGATTCACTCCTACGTCTCTCGGCGTGAACACGACAAATCCTCAGTTTAATCTGGACGTGAACGGCAGCGCGGCGGTGAATTCGCTCAACAGCGTGCAGAAAGCTGAACGGTTTTCGGGATCCGATGCGGCGGCCAAGATCAACGCGTGTCTCACGGCAGCCTCGACGACTTCCGGAGTTTGCGATGCAAGGGGACTGACAGGAACGCTTACTGCGTCGTCGCATATATCCATCCCGAGTGGCGTTGTTCTGTTGTGGGGGCAGGCCCAGCTTACGATCAATGACAGCACCACGAAGGACGCGATTGAACTAATGGGCGACGGTGCCTCCTTGATTGGTTACCAGGAAACTGGGCTAGGAACTGTGCCGCGGCCAGACGCGGCGGGGTATATCGCGTGCGGTATTGCCGGGTGCACGACCATCGACAACCCGAACGCTGCGACGCGCAATGTGGACTGGATCCACATTCAAGGAATGTATTTGCTGGCGAACGGGTCGAGCTCAACCGTACTGAACCTGACCAGTGTGGGCCACGCCGATATTGAAAACAACCGGTTCGTTCTGGGCACCGGCGGAACGTCCTACGGGATTTACGGCAACACGTCGACTGGAAACCAGGACTCGACAAACTCGCTGATCAAGCACAACGAGTTTGATCCTGAGTCGCAGAATGATACTTGTCTCTATCTCGCGGGCGTATTCAACTCAGTTGTGTTTGAGCAGAACTCATGCTATCTGCCGGCTTCGAATACCGGGACGCAGGGCTTCGTCCTCGCCAAAGACACGAACGGCAATTACCCGAACAACGACGAGTTCTATGGCAACGACTGCGAATCGTCCACGACCTCGTTTGGCCAGGTTTGCTTCAATATCGTTGGTGCGCAGAGCGTCGTGATCGGCCCGAACAACCGCTGTGAGAAGGTCTACAACTGCTTTGAATTTCCGGCGGATGGTTCTGCCGTCGGCCTCCACCTGCTTGACCCCTATATCTCGCTCTCGTCGAACACCGTAGTCAAGCCGAACGAGCCCGCGGCCGCGATGCTCGCTATCGATAACAACGGCCACAATTGGCAGCCTTCGATGCACTACGGAATGAATGATCTAGGAGGTCCGAATCTGCTGGGAAACGCCGGATTTGAGGGCTGGCAGAACTCAACCACCCTTTACTACTGGGGCGGCGTGAGCGGTACGAGTATCAACCAGGCGGGCAGCGGCATTTACGCGCAGGAGACGAGCGCAGGTGCGAACCCCGCAACCGACTCATACACGCAGGGCACATACAACGTTCGCGTAGGCGACGGGGCAACCGCGGGTCTCGGCTTAAATTCGGCCTGCATCCAGGTGGACGCAACTTTCGAATACACACTCATGTTCCGCGTGGCGTCGGCTTCGACCTCAAACAATTTCCGGCCCGGCTTCCGGTTCTACTCTGACCCAAACTGCACGGAAGCGAACAAGATTACGAACATCGCTACGAATGCGCGGGTTTTGACGCCGGCAAACTACGCGGGTGTTTCCACACTGGCCGGTACGGGTTCGAATTGGCAATCAACAAACGCGTCGTTGACCTACAACAACGGGATCACATGCAACTGCAACGTGACCGGGGCAGATTGGCAGGTGGCGACCGCCAACATGTGGACCGCTTCACGAGATTACGGCATCACGTTCCGTTTGCCGAACGCTTACGGCAGTTCGAGCACAGTCGCACATTCGATGCGCGTCTTCCTGCTCGAGAACACGGCAGCGGCCAACAACTACGTCTACTTTGACGACGCGGTCATGAGCCAGGGGCCGGTGTCTCCTGATTTCCGACCGGCAGCGCTGCCTGATAGCGGCAGCGGGGGAACGGTAAACGGATATGCGAGCTACAACTTCCTAGGTAACGTTTCGCTCCAGGCGAATACCGGCTTCGGTGGAACATTCACGCACAGCAACACGGGGAGCCGGACGTACACCCTGCCCAACGTGTCCGGTCCGGTGATTGTACAAACCGGCTCCACGCCGGCGAACAATGACTGCGCCCAATTCTCCGTTTCCAGCGGCACGGTTTCCGTGGCGGACGCCGGGGCTCCGTGCGCTGCGTCCTCGGCTACCTTTTACGCGATGGGGTTCGTCTCTGCCGGACAAGCGCCTAGCAGCAACAATGCGATTGACGTTTCGACGGTGTATTTGCCGAGCTTGCAGTTTTCCCACATCACGGTGGATGTTTCGACGACGGACTCGAGCACAAGCGATTTCTACAGTTGGGGCTTGTACAACACCAGCGGCACAGTGTTGTGTTCCTTCTCCGCAGTGAACCTGACGGCAGGCGGGGCAGCGGACAAGAGCTGCAGCCAGGGAACGGTGACTGTCGCGGCGGGAGAATATATCTTCGCATTCACTGGGAGCGCGACGACGGCCAAGATTGCTTATAGCGGGACCGCTCCGCTGGCACTTTCCAGTGCCGTGTCATCAACCTCAAGCTCCAGCGGTGCACTGCCTGGCACAATCACACTACCATCGAGCGGCGTGACGTACAGCAGCTATGGTTTGCCGGCTGTCATCTTCCACTAGAAAGATCGGGCGGTTTGGAGACTTCGAAACGATAGATGCTCTGAATCCAAGCCGCACGTCCTAGCCAAAGAAAACCTCTCATGCATATTCCTGAAGCCGCTCACCTATGGGCATTGTTCGGGGTAGGGCACGGACTGCATGTGCTGAAACGCTCAAGCCTATCAGCAAAGTCCGGCCTTTCCGGGACCAGAACCCGAACGGAGTGGCTGAAGACAAATGTCGTGAATCTGATGGTCCGGGCTTTCGTGAACGCCGCCGCGTTCTCATACTGGATCTCACATCCCGACATTGCCACGCACATAGCTAATTCGCTGGGCGTCCCTGCAGATTTGACGCTGGAACCCGGTCACGCAACCGCGGCCATGTTCGGCCTTTCGGGTGACAGCATGATGGACTGGGCCCTCGCGAAAGTGCCGTTCCTGCAAAAGGAAATTCCACCGGTTTCGGGCGAAGCGTGACTCGGTGGCCCACTTGGCTTCAGGTGCTGGTCAGGAAGCCGCAATAGCTGATTACGGGAGGCCTCATGCCTGTCGTACCGACAACCGCATATTCACAAGCCGAGGACGCGCTCAACCTGGCTCGCGCGCTGATGAACGACACGGCGGGTACGGTGTTCACGGACACGCTGTTGATGCCTCTGCTGAACTCCGCATACCGCGGCCTACAGCGGGAGCTGGCGGAAAACGGCGTCAGCATACTGATCGAACAGCAGGATATCGATCTCGAACTCGACACCACGACGGGTATCACGAACACCGAGATCAGCGATGCTTCGAGTCCTCAGCTTCCGTCGGATTGCCTGATGCCGCATATGCTGTGGGAACGCGCGACGCCGAACACGACGGATGTGTTCGTGCCCATGGAAAAGTTCATGAGTGGCGGCAGCATGCTCAACCTGCAGCCGTGCACGTATCTGCGGCTCTGGGAGTGGCGCGAGGACAAGATCAACCTCATCGGCGCAACTCAAGCAATCACAGTTCGAGTTCGCTACGAAAAGGTATTGCCCGAGCTGACGTTGGGCACCGATCCGATTCAGATTCGGTCGTCCACGGACCCGCTGGCCTTTGCTACCGCGGCCCTCGCGGCACGCTCGCGCGGCGCGCGCGCGCTTGCCCAGGATTTGCTGGCAGCTGCGCAGATGGCAACTGAAAATCTCATCGAGCGGTATGTTCGGCCTGAGCAGACTAAAGGCCGCCGTCGTCGCCCCTATGGTCTCCATCGGCGCGTTATCTACCTGTGAGGGGCAGAAGAGGTGTGTCTTTCGTCCCCTGGCATTTGTTCGGAATCAGTGGGCGACAACGTCGAGAATGATTGTATTTCCGCGGCCGGCGTTCTGTGCGGTACCTCGAACGGTTAAGCTCGTCGTACCGACGGGAGTATTGAGGCCTGCCTGAATGGTGTTGTGGTGGCAGGCACCCAGAAATAACGCCGCATACGCGACCAGGAGTGCTGCTAGGAGCCATTGGAGGTTTTGACGTCGCGGCCAGCCGAGCATGGGGCGGCCGGAAAAGGCGCGCAAGGCAACCGTTCCACCGAGGAATAACAGTATTGCCGGGAACGCCCAGAGAGCCGAACTCGGCCTTGTAGGGGGCTTCGTCCGGTTGCCAGCAACAACGGGTGGTAAAAAAGCGCTCGTCGCCGTTCCGCCGATGACACCGTTGAAGGTCGTTGCAAACGTTACCGAAAATGGCGCGGGAGTTCCGGGCGTAACTGTGACGCTCGAGGGATTTGGCGTGCAAGTGGTGAGTGCCGGCAGTTGTGAACTTACGGGACAGACAATTGTAACGACGCCGCTGAATACGCCGACAGGTGTGACGTTGAAATTGAACGTGACCGTCCCACCCTGGAACGTGGATTGTTCCTGCGGGCTGCCGTTCAAGGTGATCTGATAGTCGTCGCCCGTGCCCGATAAACTTGCGGCGGCAGAATCGGTGCCGGAATCGGTGACGGTAAGCGTTGCGGCGCGAGATCCTGTTGCTGAAGGGGCGAAATCGACGTTGATGTCGCACATCCCCATCGCCGGGAGAGAGGTCCCACAGTTATTGCTGACCGCCTGAAAATCGCCAGGATTCGAACCTGTAAATGAAACGGCTAAGGCAGTTACAGCGACGGTGCTTGTGAGCTTGAAATCCTGAGTTGGTGTTGCCCCGCCTGTGGGTTGATCCATGAAATCAAATGTGGAAGGCGTGAGCGTCAGGTTGCCGGCCGCCTGTCCCATGGCGAGGAATTCCAGCAGCCTGTCGGCGCCCTGTTCAGCCACGTAGAGATTTCCGCTAGTGTCGAAACTCATGTCGCCGGGGGACTGAAGGCCGGTTGCAGCCACCGTAACTTCCGAAGATTTCACGTCCACCCGAAGAATGCGGCCCGAGCTCGCGTCCGCAACAAAGAGATTTCCGCCGCCGTCGACCGCGAGACCAGCGGGACAGACTACTGAGTTGTCCGTCAACCCTGGATGTCGCTCCGAACAGGGCGACGATTCTTGAGGCGAGTTCGACCGGATCGGAAACCCTGACACAGCGCGAATCGCGCGAGTTTGTGTGTCGATTTCAAAAATGGCGCCGGTGTCTGGCGAACCAACAAAGGCCTTTCCGCCGTCGACCGTCAGCGCGATGCTCGCCGCCGAACCGATGTGCGCCAGAACTGCGAGTTGAGTGCCACCGAAGGAATCCGTCGCGGCGGGAAGCACGTCAACGGCTCCGGCGGCATAATCGGCGATGTACAGGTTTCCGGCTCGATCCAGCGCAAGACCGAGGGGTTCAGAGAGCGTAACGGTTTGTCGCGAAGCCCAACGGCCCGCGACGCTCCGAACAATGCCGGGTTCGCTCGAATCCGAACCCGCGACGCGCCGGATGGTGGAATTGAGCGTGTCGGCAATGAAGAGCGTCCCGTCCGGTGCGATCGCCATCCCGCTGCGAA
The DNA here is from genome assembly GCA_963744235.1 of uncultured Acidobacteriota bacterium. GTDB lineage: Bacteria > Acidobacteriota > Terriglobia > Acidiferrales > UBA7541 > Palsa-295. The sequence goes on from CAVUSU010000004.1 coordinate 815,310, forward strand.
GAACCATCGAGTCTAATTTTAAGTCGAACTGCGAGTTTAAGGCGCCTCCACCATCTCCGAGAAAACCGGCGACACCATTTCCAGCGGCCACTACAAGTCTTGCCGTGACAGATGGTTTCGAGGCGGCGCTGGTTGGGAGAATCGAGGGACTGGTGACGGCGAGTATTTGTTCGGGTGCGCTGGCATCAGTGAGATAGACGTTCGCTCGCGAATCCAGCGCTATCGCACGAACAGAGATGCCACTTGCCACTACCAAGGGCAAGCTGCCGTTAGCGGCCGAGAACGCCGAAGATTGATTCTGTAGGTGACCTTCCGCGTCAAGACTGCCGTCGGCGGCTGCTACGCGGGCCGAAGATCTGTGGGCGATTGCAAGTACGGAGAACACCGAAGCCATCGAAACCGCAGTCGCGCAAACTATCAGCAATCGCCGCACTCAGGTCTCCTCATGTCCACGCTTTGGATTCACATCAAGGCGTTGGGGTTGCGCGCCGCAGAACTCGAAGCGGCAATGATAGCAGCCGTAAGCGACAGGTTTCAAAGCGAATTCGCGCACAGCCAGGGGCTGTGTCGATTACTGGGCATCTGGGAGGACACATGGCACTCACATTTACACTCGTTGATACTTGGGAAGACGGAAAGCGCATCCACGTGAGCGGCACCGTCGCCGCTTCAGGGAATTACAGTACTTCCGGCGACACACTCGACCTATCACAGAACCCGGTGGTTGCCACGACGCAAGCGTCGATCCAGGGCACGGCGTGGATGGATGGGCTAGCGGGCTACGACTATGTGTTCTATCCGGGCACAGCGCTTAACAATGGGAAAGTCAAGATTTTCCAGCAGGGCGCCAGCGCTGGCGCATTTCCCGAGGTCGCGGCGGGGGCCTACCCGGGAGCGATTACGAGCGACACGATTACGTTCTACGGGATTTTCAAGAAACTCCAGTAGCCCTCGAGCGGTGAACAACTCATCTGCGAGATTTTCCAGCTGAGCTCGACCACTACAACTCGTCGTCTCTAAACTCGGTTTTCCGCGAGTGACTCATGTCGATTGAATCCTTTTCGCCGTTACCACTGAATATGTTCGGCACGTGGATCACGTTGCTTGATCCCTCAGACGTACCGCCCGGGATGTCGCCCAGTCTAGGTGACGTTGAGTTCTTCCCCGGTGGCGTACGGACGCGTCCGGGGCTTCTGGCTCAGTACGGTGTGCTGGGCGGGGCACCCAAGGTCAACGGGCTGAAGACGTATGTAACGACAAACCTGGTCCAACGTCTGCTAGCCCTCGATTCCCTGGGCAACCTATATAAGGAAACATCGCCCGGTGTGCTTTCGCTGGCGGCGTCCGTTGTTGTGCCAAACATGTTTTTTTCGTCAACGACCCACTTCGGGCGGGAGTACATGGCGTTCTCGGACGGGTCGCTCGGGCAGGACCTGCCGCGTCAGTATGACGACTCGAACCTTGATCGCGTGAGCCAGATCGGTCCGGCCGAGGGACCACACGTCGCCGATTCAACCGCCGCCGGCAGCATCTCGCCCGGCGCCCATCAGTGCGCGGTAGTCTTCGTCACGAGACAGGGGTATTGGACCGCGCCCTCACCGCCCATCTCATGGACCGCAGCCGGGGGCTTCAAGGTCAACGTAACGAACATTCCAACGGGCCCGTCGAACGTCGTGCAGAGGCTTCTTACGTTCACGGCTGCGGGCGGCGCTAGCTTCTATCATGTGCCCGCTTCCATGGTAGTGAACGACAACACGACAACTTCCGTCACCGTTGATTTTTCCGACACGATTCTCCTCTCAGGCGTAAGCATGGATTACTTGTTCGGGCAGATCGAACTGCCGGAACAGCTTGGCGTCATCGACTATGCGGAGAGGCTTTTCTGGTGGGGCGAGCGCGCGCACATGGATAACTGGCGTAACCCCACGTTCGATGGAGGATGGGACCCTTCCGGGAACGGAAGGCCTCTCGGCTGGCAGCTAGATCCGACATTCGGGGTAGGCGGCAGCCGGGAACCGAGTGATGTCGTTTGGGGCGATGCTTACCGAATCACGGCAGACAGCGCCACCGCCGTTCGCGGGCTGATATCGCAAAACGCCATAACCGACATTGGGGGCGATCCCCTGTGCGTTAACAACACGGATTACTCTGTGCGCGCGCGGGTCAAGCGCAGCACAAACTTGACCGCTGGGACGCTGCGGATCAATGCGTTCAGCCCAACGCAGGGGCAAATCGGCACAGGCTTGGCGGTGACCGCAGTCCAAGCAACAGCCTCATACCAAGAGTTCACAGCCGACCTCTTCGGGCCGCAAACGTCTCTCCCAAACGATCTCACCCTGCGCGTCTACGCCGACGGCACGCCCAGCCCCAGTGGTTCCTGGTTCCTGGTCGACAACATCGAAGTATTCGAAACTAGCGCCTCACAGAACGCCTCGCTGGTTCGGGCCTCGGCGACGGAACAGCCAGAGAGTTACGACGGCGTGAGCGGCATCATGAACATCGCTCTGAACGACGGGCAAGCAATTCGAGCCGCGTTCACTCTGCGAAACGGACTCTACTTTGTCAAAGAGCGAAGCACGTACGTAACGGCCACCGACGGCGTGAATGAGCCAGCACTGTGGGCCGTGGAGGAAGTATCGAACAAAGTGGGCACGCCCTCCGTGCACGGCATTGGATTCGGCGAGGAGTGGGTAGTGATCGCGGGCCGGTCGGGATTGTACCTGTTCGATGGGAGCGTGCCGATCAAGGTGTCGCAGGAAATTCAGCCCACGTGGGATTCAATCAACTGGCAGGCAGGACAGAATCTTTGGGTACAAGTGGACACACAACGCAAAAGGATCCTCGTCGGAGTACCCACTGGCAGCGCCACGCAGCCAAACCAAATCCTTGTGCTGGATTATTCGGAAGGCTTTCAGGATCCGCTGGCGGCGTTGCCGTCGTCGCTGGAGCGGTCGCGAAAGTGGGTGCCATGGCTCATCGCGGCGAATTCGTGCGGCTTGATTGAGCGGTCGACCGGTATCGCCGAGATTTTCCTGGGTAGTAACAACTCGACCGGAAAGATCTATGCACCCATCGAGGGGCAATATTCCGACGACGGCGCGCCGATCAACTCCTACTACACGACTGCGTACCTAGCGGCCACCGGCCTCAGTGGCCGAAATCTCTTCGGCTTTCTTACGGGTTACGTTCAAGGCGCGGGCTCATTGGCATTGTCGGCGTTTTCGCCTGGAGACGTGACGCAAACTCATCTCGGCTCCTGGACGCTTGCGTCGCCCATTTCTCACGACATGGAGCAGTTCACAAACGTGCTGGGTGAGCGCGTGGCCTACCAGTTCGGCACGAACACCGTAGGATCGTGGTTCTCGTTGACGAAGCTAGTGCCGTGGGCGAAACCTGATCCCTTCGCCATCGTTCGAGGCACGAACTAGAGTTTTTTCCACCGATGCTAACCGTTCCACAAATCGAAGCGCTGCGACGCACCAATCCGCAACTCTACGAGGCGCTCAAGCGTTTGGCGGAGGCTTCACTCGGCCCGAATCAGGGCTGGAGTCTTGATGATCAGATCGCGGACGGATCGACTTACGCTCGCGTAACTTCCGGCGCGCTCACCTCAGGAAAGGTGGATCCGACAAAGTCAGGCGTCCTGATGAAGGGTTCCGTGCCGCCGACGTGGTCCGGCGCGTTCACATACGTTTCGACGACCTCAAGCATCACCTGGTCGTGGAGCGGTCTTTCGATTTATCGCGCTGACGGCACGACGAACGCTATCCCCAACGGATCGCTTGTGGTCAGCGGTCTAAGTACCGGCAGCACGTATTACTTCTACCCGTACTGGGACGACGTAAACGGAATAATCGGGTGGGTTGGCGGCGGCGCGGGGGCCCCGGCGAATGCGCAAACAGCGAAAACAAACTTCTCGGCACAACAGCAAGCCCTACAAGGGCACATCCCTTTATCGCAGGGCGCGATGATTGCAGCTACCACAACGAGTGGCACCGGCGGAGGCTCGGGCGGAGGAAGCGGAAGCTGCCTTCGCTCCGGCACGATGGTCTTGACCAAGGAGCGCGGCACTGTCCCGATCGAGAGCTGCAAGATCGGCGAGCACTTGCGATGTCCCTCGGAGGCTGGGGGGGAAACGTGGACGCGGATTTGCCGCCTCGAAGTTCGTGACGCGGACACTTTCATTCGGTTGCATTTCTCGAATGCGGAATCGCTCGACGTGACTCCGCACCACATCTTCACTTTGGCAGACGGTTCGCCCATGCGCGCCGAGCGGCTCTGTATGTCCGACATTCTGATCGGGCGGTTCGGACGCGTGACCTTGAAGCGCATCGAGGCCGTCGTGGAAGACGGACAAAAAGTGACGATAAGCTGTGAACCGGAGCGCCACTTTTTTGCGGGGCGCTTCGCCGCCTCAGTGCTGACGCATAACTATACTTTCAGTTCGTGAGCCGCCTCCAATGACCGGCAGACGCTACTACCTCACTACGCGCGATGACTGGCAGCGGCACGCCGGGCGATTCGCCAATTCGCACTGGATCGAGCTTCCGTCGGAATTCGCCGGTACCGCTGCGGTGGGCGCCATCGCTTTGGCCGATCCAGGAGTCCATGCGCCGATACTGGTTTTGGTGGAGGGCGACGAGGGTGCCCACTTGACACTCGAGGATGACGCGGCATTTGAGGCTCTCCCCCATCCTCTTGCGGACAAGCCCATATCGGATTCCTCGCAAGCCGCGCTCGCGGCGCTGGGAGTTGCGTCGGGCGCGACTACTTTTGACGTTGCCGAAGCCGTCGCACGGATACATCCGCTAATGCGGCACCGTGTGTTTTGAAGGCTAATCATATTTAGCATGCTCGTGCGGGAATACAGAGAGAGCGATCTCGATGCGCTGATGCGCATGCACACACGACAGGGCTTCAACTACTCGTTCCCCGACATTTCGGATCCGATTTTCCTTTCGAAACTGGTGGTGGAAGATGAGTCAGGACGCGCTGTGATGGCTTCACTCGCGCGACTTACTTGCGAAATGTATCTGCTCGCGGATCCTGACGCAGGCAGCCCTGCCGAGCGCTATGGGCGACTCCTCGCCTTGCACACCGCGGGCGAACAGGACCTGCGGTCGCGCGGCCTCGACGACGCGCACGCCTGGCTTCCGCCACCGATCGCGAAGCGATTCGGGCGGCGCCTCGCGGCGCTAGGCTGGATTCGCGATGACGATTGGACGCCTTATTGCCGTCGCTTGGAAAACGGTGGGTAGTGGCGAGTGGTTAGTGACTGAATCTCGAAGATCGAATTTCACTGTTACGGAGGGATTATGTCCCGCGGAGCACAGAGTACAACGCGAGCGCTGACCGATCAGCAACTCGCGCAGCAAAATCAGCTGATCTCGCAGGCGAACCAGCAGGGAACTCAGGACCGTTCGCTAATGATGCCGACGATCCAGAGTCTGCTGACGAGTCCGGGTTTCACTCCCGCTCAGCAGTCCGATATCACGCAGCAGAGTCTCGGCTCGGCGAATACCGCGTTCGACGCCTTGCGCGAACGGGCCGCGAATCGGTTGGCCGCAACAAACAACACCGCGGGCTACGGCGACCTGATGGGCCAACTCGGGCGGCAGCAGGCGCAAACCGACGCCAGCCAGGCGCAGCAGAATCAGATCTCGTTCGCGAATCGCCAGAGGCAGGACCAGCTCGCCGGCCTAAATGCTCTGGGGCAGACGTATGGCATCGACACGAATCTTCTCGGACGGGCGATGGGGGTTCCCTCGGAACTGCTCGGGGTGCGGCAGCGTGCGTCGAGCGGATCATCCATTGGGGGACTCGGCGGATTGTTCGGCATCGGTTCGGGAATTGCGTCGCTTTTCGGCTAGCCCACCATGACCGGGATACTCTACAATCCGGCACCGTGATACAAAGCCCATATTGATTCGGAGATGCTGCGGAACTTTGTCGCGGCGTGAATAGCGATCGCCACGATCCAGAAGTCTCTACGATGCTAAAACTACTCGACCCTTACTGGATTTCATTGGCTTTCAGTGGAACAGTGCAGCTCATATCTGTTCTTGCGTTGGCTTTACCGGCGGATCCGAAACGAAGAGATGAACCGCGCCTTTGTGCAGACATGGCAACCAATCACCTCCCGCACATTTACGACCTCCTAGTGAAACTCTGCGAGAAGCAGGGAATTAAGGTCCACTCACAACCGCCAATCCGCTGGGTCGAATTGAACAACTCTCGCCGATAGTAGCGTGACTTTGTTCGTCTGTTGTACGCCACATGCCCGATCTGATTACACTCGCTCGCGCCACCGCGGCAAGTCACGGGCTCGATCCCGCTCTCGTTTGCGCCGTCGCCGACCAGGAATCATCGTGGAATCCGTATGCCATTCGTTACGAGCCGACCTTTCGGTCCCGCTACGTCGCGCCACTCGGCTTATCGCCGACCGAAGAGGTTGCGCGGTCCATTTCCTGGGGGCTGATGCAGGTGATGGGACAAGTTGCTCGCGAGCATGGTTTTGACGGGAAGTTTTTGAGCGCGTTATGCGAACCCGAAGCGGGTCTGGAAACGGGCTGCAAGGCGCTCGCAGCCAAGATTGAGATCGCAGGCGGCGATATCGCGCGTGCGCTGAATCTTTGGAATGGCGGCGCCAACCCGCTCTACGTCGAAGAAGTACTGGCCAAACTCCAGAAATACCACAGCAGTTGACCGAGGGAAAATGCGAAGGATCGCGCTAATTCTCGCGTGCGTGTGTTTTTGCACAGCGCCAGCGTTTGGACAGGGATCGCAGCGGCAGTCGGTATCCGTCTCTCCGCAGGGAACTCCGATTCCTGGGGCAGACGTCTGGGCCTGCCAGGCGGGCTCGACTCCGAATTACGCTGCGGCGCCTCCGTGCACGCTCGTAAGCATCTATTCGAACCCATCTCTCGGGACAACGTACGCTATCACGCAGCCGCTTGTGTCGGACGGCCTGGGCAATTACACCTACTACGCGGCCGCAGGCACATACCTTGAAGTGATCACAGGCTCTAGCACTACGGGATACAGCTCGACGATCGTTCTTCCGTGCGCGCCGAATTCGACCGCGTCGGGGTGCAGCGGTGGGGCAGGGAATCCGGCCGGCGCCGACACGCAAGTTCAAATCAACAACCATAGTCAGTTCGGCGCAGTCTCCGGACTTGGAGTTGACAGCAGCACGAGCCCGTCTATTCTGACGCTACCCTTTAGTGAGTCGGTGAAAGGGCCAAGGCCTCGAGTAGATGCTACGGCTTATGGCGCCGACCCGACCGGCGCCACCGACTCGACGACGGCGATAACGAACGCCGCCGCGGCCGCTTGCGATGCAGGCTCGACTCTCTACATTCCGCCCGGAACCTACAATTTAACGCAACCGCAACTGCCGTCGACGTCTCCGGTGATTTCGGTCCCTTGTGCGCATATCCATATCACGGCGTTCGGCGATCAGGGCACGGCACAGTCCGAGCAAGCTCCACAGGCGAAGCTCACTGTTGCTAACCTGGGGTCGAGCCCGAATGCGGGCCCCGTCTTCGGATTCAAGTACCCGACCAACACCAGCGGCATTACGATCGAGAATCTACAGATATCAGGCTACAACCAGGCGTTGTCTTTCTATGCAACCACGATCGTGGCGCTGAACAATGTCTGCGCAACCGCACAATCCACCGGCCTCACCGACAATGTTCCGCTAAAGGTCACAAACGTCTCATGGTTCCGGATGACCTACGGTTGCCTGAATAGCGGCAGCTCATCGCTGCCGATGGCACTGTTCACAGGCGAAGCGCCGCTGGGTTCTGAATCGCCGCTCGTGGCCTTCGTCCAGATGGAACACGTCCGCGGCTCAGGCGCAAATTTTCAGTATATTCAGCGCGTGAACACTTCCGGCTCGGGTCCGGGCAACTTCGTGTTCAATGACGTCACGCCCGCAGGGGGCACAACGGACTTTCTTGCCGTCACCAATACTACCGGCCACTTGGGGCAAACTGCGCTTCCACAGTTTGGCCCAGTCGTCTTCCTCAACACTTCGCTAACCGGAGCCAGCGGTCCAGGAGCGCTCATCAACTTCAATTCTTCCGGCTCAAATCTTACTGGCGTTCACGTTCAGAACTCGAGCGGCAGTGCGCAAACACTCCCGTTAATCGCCGTGCGCATCACCGCGGGATCTCTGCAAGACTGCGAAGTACACGGGACCGTCGGCGCCATTATCGAGGATGGCTCCGGCAACCCTGTCGGTTCATGCAGCCTCGAGACACAGGGTGGGCTCGACTTCATAGCCGACAGCACGATCGCCCCAAGTTCGCGCCTACGCAGCGAAGTTACCACCGGCGCGAACCCCACGCCGAACCTGCGCTTCTACTTGAGTCCTAACTCCCGAGCGTCGTATGGAATTGACGCGGGCCAGGGTCTTCTCTTCAACGACGGTGGCAGCAACGGGTTCAACGCATCTCTGACCGAAGCAACGAAGGGCGCGATCGACATCCAGTTCGCGAATCTCTTCGCGCCAACCAATGTTTCGGGCAGCGCAACGACGGGGGGCGCGATCCCTGCCGGGACTTACTACCCGTTCGTAGCGACCACGAGCAACAATTGCGCCACACTGTCCGCTCCGAGCATCGCCGGTGCGCCCGTGACGGTGGGCGGTTCGAACAATGCCGTTAGCGTGGCCTGGGCACTGCCTGTGCAGGGAGTTGCAGCCATCAACGGCTACTGCGTTGCGATCGCATCGAGCGCATCGAACGCGAACGCGGGGCTGAGCTACGCAGGCCTGTTCGTAAGCGGTGCGACAACTACCAGCGCAACCATCACCGCAGTGTTGGGGTCAATGCAGTTTCCCATGGGCAACGCGATGAGTTCCGTCCATCGGTTCACTCCGACCGGCCTGAATATCACCGGGGGGCTCAATTTTTACGCAGATACCGGGGCGGCGAACGCTTACACGATTGCGACGTCACCAACAATCACAACAATCCCTCTTGGCGCCGCCTTCAACTTTCAAGCAGCTCACGCGAACACCGGCACTTCGACCCTGAACGTCGATGGGATCGGCGCCGTAACTATCAAGAAAAATGGGGGGACGGGCGGCAGCGTGGGTTCGAATCTCGCTTTGGGCGATATTGCTTCGGGTCAAATTGTTGGTGTGGCGTATGACGGACAGAATTTCCAGATGCAAAGTACGCTCGGGAACACCTCCGGCGGAGGCGGCGGGGGAGCAAATACTGCACTATCAAACCTCGCTAGCGTCGCGATTAATACGTCCCTGCTGCCAGCCGGCGCTGGCTCGGAAAACCTCGGGAGCGGAACTCTTCCGTTTGGCGATCTGTTCCTTGGAGCGGCTGCTAACAGCGCGAATGACTTCAATGCCACCGCGCTCACGGCCAATCGAACAACGACTGTGCCAAATGCCAATACTGTGTTGCCGCAGCCTCTAGCTGCGCAGGCACGAACGGTGCTTACGGGGCTCGGATCCTCTACAGGAGCTTTCACCACTTCGGCCTTCGGCCAGTGCACGAACATTCAGACCGGCACGGCTTACGCGATTGCAGGAACAGACTTCGGATGCATCATCGCCGGCAGCAACGCCTCGGCCCAGGCATACACGATTGCTCAAGCTGGGACTGGATCCTTCACGAACAATTTCTATTTCGTTCTCTGGAATCAGGGAACAGCAGGGCAGGGAAACATCACCTTGACAGCTACCACCTCGACGTTCTCGTGCCCCCAGCTATGCAGCGGATCAACGTTCGCTTTGCCACCCGGGTTCCGAGGCTACGTCTGGAGCCCCGACAATACGAACTACTCGGCGCTCGTGAATGCAGGTCCCACCTCTTTGGATTATACCGGGAGAACCACGGCGATCGGGTCGGCAAACCTACTGGCCAGCGCGCCTGGCACTGGTGGTTACAACGTCACTGTTTCCCTCAGCTGCGATGCTTCGGCGTCGGCGGCCACGATTACTGCTACGATGAGCTGGACCGATCCCTCGAGCACTAGTCAATCCGTAACTTCAAACCCCGCGACCTGCACGTCGCTAGGTTCAAGCTCATTCGTATCCTTCACCGAAGCGCTCAACGTGAAAGGCGGGACCGCCATCACGTTTTCGACGACGATCGTGAATACGCCGACATATTCCCTGCACGTATTGCTCGAGGGGCCGTGGTAGCGCGACGGGCGAGGGTGCCTGTGCTTGCAGGCGCGGATAAAAACGAGGGGCGAGGGGCGAGCTTTCACCGCGGGCTGGCGATCAATGCCTTTCTGGTGCTGGTGGTGTTCGTGGGGGTGGCGCTGGCGACGCCGGCGACGTATTACGTGGACTATGTGGGCGGGTCGGACGCAAACGACGGCCTGGCGAAAACGACGGGGGGCGGACACGGCGCGTGGCAGCATGTGCCGGGGATGAAGAACGCCACGGGGGTAGCCGCGGCGTACACGATGACGGCCGGCGACAGCATCATCCTGAAGGGCGGCGTCACCTGGCCGATGAACACGACGGGCTGCTGGCAGTTGCCGGCGGGGCACGGCACGGCGGGGAATCCGGTTTATTTTGGCGTGGACAAGACCTGGTACACGGGCGGGGCGTGGACGCGGCCGATCCTGAACGGGAACGGGGTGAGCATCGGGACCTGCCAGGCGATCACCACGAACAATTTCCTTTTCATCGCGGCGAGCTACATCACGATCGACAATCTCGAGTTTACCGGGGGCCGGGCGGGGTCGACGTCGGGATGCAGCGGGGTGGACGGGGTTTGCGACAGCTACATTTTCATCTATTCGGGCGGGAATCCCACGAACACGATCATCGAAAACACCTACATGCACGGGGTGACGACGTCGAGCCCGAACTGCTCCGTGTCGGGCTGCCAGCCGTGGGTGGCGCTCTACAACGCGACGCAGGCGGCGAATTACGGGAACAGCCTGGCAATCGGCAACGTGATCGACGGCTCGGACTCTGGCGATTACCTGGCGGACCCGAGTTGCACGGGCGTGTGCGAGTCGGAGCTATCGGGGATCGAGGGGAACTGGTGGGAGCTTTCGGAAAACATCGTGCGGTACGTGGATGAGGGCTACGACGGGGTGTTCAACCTGGTGCACGACAGCCTGATCGAGTGGATTCGCGCGTCGAACAACACCAGCTCGGGAGCGCACGCGAATGGGATCCAGTACGACGACGCGCCGTACGGCTGCGCGGTCTACGACAACGTGGTGCGGCACACGAATCCGGTGAATGGAGTGAACGCGCGCGGCGTGCAGACTTTCGGGATCTCGAACAAGCACCTGACGAATTGCTGGGTGTTCGGAAACGACGTGTACGACACGACGGTGAACAACCAGTTCAACGTCTGGTACACGTCGTCGGATCACAGCGCGCGCGGCTCGCAGTGGGTGTTCAACAACACGGTGGCGGGAGGTCCGGAAGGCGCGCCGAACGATGCGCCGGGCGGAGCGAGTTGCGTGACGGCGCCGTGGGATTTGTGCTGGTGGGATAACAACCACGTCATCACGAACGCGACGTCGGGGCCGCTGGCAAGCTGCACGACGAATTGCACGGATGGCGGGCACAGTATTTTCCAGACGCTGACGGCGGCGAACGGAATCGGCCAGGGGTACTTCAGTTCGTCGACGTATGCGTATTCGCCCGGATTCCTGACGAGCATCACCGTGGGAGCGGGCGCGAATTTGGCGTCGCTGTGCACGACGATCAGCGCGACGAACGCGGCAGCGGGAACGGCATGCCTGAGCGATACGACCTATGGGGTGAGCTACAACACGAGCAACCACACGGTGACGTTCCCGGCGCGGACGGTGGTGGCGCGAATCGCGCCGTGGAGCGTGGGCGCGTATCAGGTGCTGACGCGGCTACTCGCGCCGCTGAATTTGAGTCTTTCGGCCCACTGATGCAACGGGACGGACCCAACATCTTTGAGTGGTCAATCAAACTGAGAGGGAAACGACATGAGCGTCTTTTCGACAGCGTTTCAGGATTTGAAGAAAGCAGCGACCGTCTTTAAGAAGTGGATCCTTACGGCCGCCTCTGATGCCCCTAAGGTTGTCGCGGACATCCAGAAAGCGGAACCGACGATCGAGGGCATCACCGCACTTTTCGCGCCCGGCGCCGAAAAGTTCGAGCAGGTCGCAATCAATCTCCTCGAAATCGTCGGCTCTGCCGTGGATCAAGCGGGAGCAGCGGCCTCCGCCAACGGAATTAGCGTCACGCTCGACGCGCAATTGATTACAGACGCCAAAGCCGTGTGGGACGCAATCAAGAACTTCAGCACTAAGTCCAGCTAAGAACCAACCCACGCTGTACACCTCAGGAGCCGGTCTTAAGACTTGGTTTTCTGCTTGGATTCGTCCTCTACTTCGACGATGCGATATCTCACTCAAGGCTTGCAGGCGATAGTTCTCGTATCGACCAGCGCGTTCCTCCTGACCCTAACCCTGGTGGCGTTGCAACTTCGACAGGATCTTCGCGCCGACCAACTCAAGGTGTCCTACACATTCGACAATGTGAACCGACTCATTCGGGAAGCTTCGCAGACCTGCGCGAATCTTCGACACTCTACCGCGGTCCTTGAAGCCAACTCGGCGAGTGAGTTCACAGCGGTCCTTGAATCAACACGTCGCACGAATCAAAACCTCGCCGCGCTGCACGACTTCATCGAGCACACAGACCGTTCCCTAAACGTGGGGCTTGCTCCACGCGCAGAGCAGGCAATTGACCAGCAAAGTAGATCGCTTACCGATCTTTCCGTTGCGGCGAGGCAGTCGTTTGAGAAAATGGCGCCTGTGCTACAAAACGCCTCGGACGCCAGCGCCAGCTTGGCAAGACTCTCTGAAGATCCGGCGTTACTTGATACTCTGCGCCAGACACAAGCCGCTGCCACTAACGTCGCGCGAACAACCGCTAATCTTGCAGACACAACCGCGGACATTCGAGACGCGGTTCGCCGTCAGACGCGCCCCGCCAGTTGGGCGATTCGCGTCGGCGGCTATGCTCTCGACCTGGCGGCAAAGATTGGAAGTGTAGCAGCTGGATTCCTCAAGTAGCAGCGCCGCACAGTGTCGAAGGCCCGGATGGTCAACCGCGGCCTCATCGGGCAAGAACACGGTGACGGCTCACCGCTGCGGCATTCCGGTCGGCGAGCGCAATCGAGGCTCCGATTGATCTCGATGCGAACTCCGCACAGACCGGCACAGGCCAACACTGGCGTCACTGTAACGCGCATTCTTCAACTTGTTGCCGACGACCTTGCTCGACCTCATATAACCATGGGTCTTATGGCCGACTCAGTTCGGTTCGCTCACTTCCCGACTTCAGTCGGGTTCCATCGGACCTACCGGCCACTAGAAAGGTGGGAGAATGTCCGGTTGTACAAAGTCAACACGCGGAAGGGGGGATGTAATTTTTTGTGCGTAAAAGGGGAAGAGGGTGCAAGTAAGTCTTGGCTGCCGAGCAAAAACCTCAAGCCCGGAAAAGAGACTCACACCCGATGCGCAGAGGATTTCCGATCATCGAGCAATTCCAACCTCCGGCAGATACCTCTACCTCCATTTTATGCGGGGGGTCTGGGGAAACTCTTGGGCGATTTGTCACATCCGCTGGTACCAGCGACGCATCTGCGGCTCGCTGATCCCGCCAATCTCGGCCGCTCGGCACCGTGTCATCCTGTTTGCGATCGCTCGCGAAATCACTTCCTGTGCCTCATGGCGGGCCCACGGCCGACTTCGGGTAGAAAATCATGCCTGCCTCCGGCAGACACCTCTACCTCAGTACCTCAGGCCGCGCCAAAAAGCGGACATTTCCCGGTGCTAACTCGACCGGACACATCATGTGCTACCGACAAAGACCGAAGAATCCAGTTGACATCCTCGTTGCAGCGGCGCTACGCTAGACGCGATAGTGCTAATGCATATTATGTTTCCACTTGTGGGTGTTACTGGGCGCTGGTTGGTTGCTACGGGTGTGCGGGTGGCCAAGGTTCGAGGAGCTGCTGTTTGCGGTAAATGAGGGCGTTGATGTTGTAGGGGGCGAGGGTTAGGTCGTGACCGTGGGTGATGGCGTCGGTTGGGCAAGCCTCTACGCAGTATCCGCAGAAGATGCACCGCGAATAGTCGATGTTATAGACCTTGGCATAGCGGTCGCCAGCCGAAAGGCGTTGCGTCTCAGTATTTTCCCCAGCCTCGATATAGATGCAGTTGGCCGGACACGCAGCTGAGCAAAGGAAGCATCCTACGCACTTTTCGAGCCCATTTTCGTCCCTCTGGAGGACGTGGATTCCGCGGTAGCGCGGTTGGACGGTGGGGGGCGCTTCCGGGAACGACTCGGTGGTAGTCTTGCGAAACATGGTCTTCAGGGTGACGCTGAAGCCCTTATAAAGGGTAGCGAAGGTTTCGCCTACTTCATGGATGATCGACGGCATCACTGGTCCTCACTGTAACAAACTCGGTATCTCGGCGCAAACTCGCAAGACTCGTCATAGCGCCGGAATTTGACTCGGGAAAGAGAGAATCTCGATTCTTAATCCGCCACTCAAGCTCATCTACAGACACCGAAGCGCGAACGAAGAGTCTAGCTTCAGGCGTCAATACCCTTTTGTTTGGGACTCCGGGTTGGGGGCTAAGGCTTCGTGTAGTAACTACGAAATCTGCTCCTCAGCAGTAAGAGCCTCTCTGACTTTGAGCCGGTTACGCTGAAGCCATGGCCTGACGAAAAACCGAGCTCTCACGCAGACTCTGAAGGGCCTGCGTCATACCAATACCCAGGCGTCGAAGCCTCCCTGATTTTCCGCCGTTTGTCTCTCCCCAAAACCACGACCCACAGAGATTCTCGAGTCCTCACACCAACCTGAAGCCGACCTATCGATCTAGCCATTTATCAGACGGCTGATGGCATCCAGCCGCTCGCCACAGTGTTCAAAAAGCGCGCTACAATCGAGTGAGAGCCTTCATGCGCATTACGAGCCGACGAAAAGCGATGGCGTTCTTCATCGTCCTGGGCATTTGCCTGGTGGCGCTGGCGGTTGCGCTCAACGTCGGGTGGATCATTCTCAATTTGCGGCAAGGAATCATGCTGTTTCTCGGCGTGATCTTCTTCGCCGCAATCATCCTCGGCATGATTCTCAACACCGGGTTCCTGGTGCGCGAACTGCGCCGAAACGAGCAGCACGACAGTTTTCTCAACGCCGTCACCCACGAACTCAAGACGCCCATCGCCTCGATTCGGCTTTACCTCGAAACACTGCAACACCGCGATGTCGACGAAGCCCAGCGCCGGCATTTCTACTCGCTCATGCTTACCGATACCGACCGCCTGCTGGGAACCGTCGAGCAAGTGCTGAAGGCCAGCCAGGTCTCGAACAAGCCGAAGGGGTCGGTGCGCGCCGAAGTCGACCTCGGCAGCCTCGCTCAGGAATGCATGGAACTCGCGCGAACGCGCCACCGCTTGCCGCCGAGTGCACTCCGCTACAAGGAGTCCGTGAACGGAAGCCGGCCACTCGTGTTAGGCGATTCCGACAACCTTCGAACCGCTGTCTCGAATCTCCTCGACAACGCAATCAAATACTCGGGGAACAAAGTGAATGTTACCGTCGAGGTCGGGATAACCAACGAAAAAAACGTCCATCTTCGCGTAAGTGACCGCGGCATGGGAATTCCCGCCGACGAACTCAAGCGTATCTTCAAGCGTTTCTATCGCGTGCCCGGACGAACGCAGTCTCAAGTGAAAGGCACCGGGCTGGGCCTCTTCATCGTCCGCTCAATCGCCAAGGCTCACGGCGGAAAGGTGTTTGCCGAAAGCGGCGGCGAATCGCGCGGCACCACCATCACCATCGAGCTGCCGAGGAAGGTCGCATGAGCCGCGTGCTTGTCGTCGAGGACGAAGCCCACCTCGCCGATGGCCTGCGCTTCAATCTCGAGGCCGAGGGCCATTCGGTGGACGTTGTCGGCGAGGGCGAATCCGCGATGCTGCGCCTCACCGGCACGGAAAGCAAATTCGATGCCGTGGTGCTCGATGTAATGCTTCCGGGCATGAACGGATTCGAAGTCGTTTCCGCGTTGCGCAAAGCCCGCAACTACGTCCCGGTGCTCATTCTCACCGCCCGAGGACGCCCGGAGGACGTGCTCGAAGGATTCGGCGCAGGCGCCGACGACTACCTTCCAAAACCATTCCAGTTGCCGATTTTCCTGGCGCGCCTGCAGGGGCTTCTGCGTCGAAGCGAATGGCTGCGTAACGGAGAGGCGAAGCAAGCGGGTTCAAGCACGGACAAGACTGACGCGCCGGCGAAAGAGCCCGAGGTTTACAAATTCAGCGGCAAGACCATCGATTTCGGCGCTCTCGAATTGCGCACGAAGAAAAACACGATTCAACTCACTCTGATGGAGGCGAAGCTTTTGCGGCATCTGATTCGCAACGCCGGACGCAACGTTTCGCGCAAATCGATTCTCGAGGACGTTTGGGATCTGCGCGAAGATACGGATACGCGAGCGATCGATAATTTCATCGTGCGTTTGAGGCGGTACCTCGAGGAAAATCCCGCGAAACCCCGTCATTTGCTGACTGTGCGCGGCGTAGGCTACCGGTTCGTTTCCTGAGGAACCCAAGAGGACAGAATCCCATGACCGTATTCGACGATCACCGCGACGAACTCGAGCATTATGAAACGATGATGGGCCCGCATCGCGGAAAGCTTGCCGTCACCCTGGACTTGCTGACAAATGCGCTGGTACTCGTAGGGCAGCACGGCGTCTATTGCCACAGCAACTGGAATCCGGAATTGCCCGTGATGGACATTCGCATCGTGAACAGTGAAATCAAGAAGGCGAAAGAGCTCATTCAAAGCGTGATGGAGGGGCTCCGCGCGGAGCGCGACAACATGGCCCAAGGCAACGCAGGCGGAGCTCAACCGTGAAACAGCGTGGTTACTGCTCCGGCGCAGCAAGAATCGACAGCGGTTCCCTCTGGCGTCGCCACGGGTCCGGTATCGCGGCGGGGTTCGGATATTTCACTTCGGGAAAGCACGTCGCGAATATCACCCACAAAATCACAATCAACGCGAGACATAGCCAGCTTCCCTCGGGTCCCACGCTTCCGCCGGTAAGCCACACCGGCCCCGAAAAACTCGGATTGAAAAGGTGACCAGGCGCCACCAGGCCGCTGTCCGGCACGCCGTAAAAATACGTTTCGCCCCAGTCCCATGCGGCATGAAAACCGACCGCCACCCAGAGGCTCCCAGTTCGTCGGAGAATCAGGCAAAAAAGAAATCCGACCGCGCCGGCGTTGAATGCGCCAAGCCAGTTTTCCCCGGAATTTCCGTGGTGGACGTATCCAAACAGGAGGGACGACAAAATCGCAGCGGGCCAAAACGTAATGCCCGTAGTCGCGGTGAAAAGAGCATAGCCACGAAAGAGGAATTCCTCGAGGAAACCCACCATCAGAAACGCAAGTGCCCAGAGCGCGGCATACTTCACAATCTGGCCCCGCTGCAAAGCAATGGTCCCAAAATAGAAGACCCTCACCAACCGCATTGCTAGCAGCAACGCCGTGATCGAGGCAAAGCCAATGAGAGTTCCCTGCCAAAACTTCTTGCCAAATGCCTCGCTTACCGGCAGGCCGTAATCGGCGACTCGTCGGCCTTCGATTTTCGCCATGATCACGCTCGCGACCAATGCGCAGACGAACAGGATGCCTTCGCTTACACCAACCCCGCCTGCGTTGAACGGGACGTTCGGTTGTTTGCCTTTGGCGAACAACATCGCAATGGCGCCGGCGCCCGCTATGAGGGCCCCCACGATCACGAGGAAGATCAGGATCCGCCAACCCGCGCGAATGCCGTTCGGGCCGACGAAAGCCTTCGTGACAATCTCCTCCAGATCCGCTTGCTTTGGTTGGGGTGAAACCGGCTTGACCGAATCTTGTTGAGTAGAGGAAGTCGCGTCATCCATTGCGTGAACCACCTCTCCCCCGGCGTGAATTCCCATCTACGTCTCGGGATACCTAACGCCCGGCGACAACGAGTGATCGAGCGACAAGAGGATACTTAAATCGGCGAACCCTAGCAATGCAGCTCGGTTTGGCTAGGATGCGCCGCCGTAGGTTCGCACCCAGTTGGCCAGAATTGGGTTTCGCGAGGGCAAGCGAACTGAAAGTTAGGCTTGCCATGAAAAAACGATGTGACAGTCGTGTGGATAAAATATACAGTCTCCGCATGAAACCTTCCGACCCTTCAAATCCTTCACCCTCGCGGCAGCGATTTCACTTTTCTCTTACGACAAAAGCCGATCGGCGTCGCGTGTGGGAAACCTATCTGAACTTGGAAAACTGGCGCGAGTTTTCCAATATCTACGGCAAAATGAAATGGACTCACGGCCAACCGTGGACGGTGGGTAGCCGGCTCCAGATTGAAGTGTTGCATCCAGTCGAAGGGACCGTCGACCACTCCATCATCGTCTGCATCCCCGGACGCCAGATCGGATGGGCCGATAGCGGGCTAGGCTTCACCATCGCACAGTGGGTCAGTTTCGATGATGAGCCTGGAGGCGGCACCGTCATCCAAACGGCCGGAGAGATCTCTCACGGCGATTTGATAATCGCCGGCGAGACCCTGGAAGATCGCGTGAAAGCGTTCAAAGAAACGTGGTACGAGAATTTCCGGCGTTGTTGCGACAGGAGTTTCGAGACGAATTGCAATGCGAACCCGGTTCAGAGGTTTCCGGGTACCCCGCATTCGATCCGACTGGTCGTTCGCAAGAGTTAGCGTGAACAGGGGCGGTCTAACGAAGGAACGGATTGGATTCGCGTTCGGCGCCGATCGTCGTTATCTCACCATGCCCCGGATAGACCACAACATCTTCCGGCAACACGATCAGCTTCTCCCGAATGGAATCAATGATTTGAGGATACGAGCCGCCCCAAAGATCGGTTCGGCCGATGCTCCCGAGAAATAACGTGTCACCGGAAATCAAACGGGCTGACGTGGGCGATCCCGCTCGGTGGGAAGCATGCGGGCGACTCTGCGCGCTTCCCTGCTGGCGATTCCCTTCCCCCTCGACCTCCGACGCGGCGTCCACAACCAGACTGATGCTGCCCGGTGTGTGGCCAGGTGTATGAAGCACGCGCGCCGCGAATCCGCCCCAGCGCACCGCGTCGCCTTCCTTCACGAAGTCCTGGATGCGAGTGGTTTCCGGCGTGGGAATGCCAATCCATTGCGCCTGGATGTCGAGGTGACGGTAGAGATCAAGATCGCTTTCATGAATCAGGACCGGCGCTCCCGTCGCCCGGTGCAGCGCGGCGAGGCCGCCCACGTGGTCTATATGCGTGTGCGTGCTGACGATTGCGCGAACCTTAAGATGGTGCTTCCCCAGAACGGCCAGGATGCGCTCGACGTCGTCGCCGGGATCGATCACAATCGCTTCGCGCGTTTCAGAATCGCCCAGGATCGAGCAGTTGCAGTGGAGCAGGCCGACGGGAATGACTTCGTGGATGAGTTCAGCTGCCATCGTATTTCGAGTATAGCAAGGCTGCTTGCCCTGAGGCCCTAGAACGACTGCTGAAAAGCTCAACGGTGATACCGAGAAGGGGGCGAGAAGCGCGGAGGCAAAAAATGATATGTCGCATGTGGCGGGGGTGGACATCGAGTGTGAATGCGGACGCCTACGATTCGTATTTGCAGAACGAGCTGTTTCCGCGCGTTGAGCGAGAGCTGACGCGTCGAGGGTATCGAGGCTTTCACCTCTTACGCCTGGATCGTGGCGATGAAGTTGAGTTCGTGACGATGCTGTGGTTTGACTCGATTGAGTCGGTTCAATCGTTTTCCGGCACGAACTACGAGACGCCGGTGATCTCGGAGAAAGCAAACAGATTGCTGGCTCACTATGCCGACCGCTGCGAGCACTACGACCTCAGCGGATTTCGGTGGCCATCCGCTCAATGAGCGACTGGTCCAATGTCGCGAATGAATCACCGCCTCGCGCCGCATGCCGGCCCACGCTAACTCCCCTCTGATAAGATGGATTCAGGCGCGCAAAGCGCGCCGCGACTTCCCATGGACACACCTCTTCTGAACGAACATCGCGCCGCCGGCGCGGAACTCGGCGAATACGCCACGTGTGTTTTGCCGGAAGTCTTTTCCGATTTCGAATCCGAATGGCGTGCCGCGCGGGAGAGCGTAGCGCTATTTGATACGAACTGGCACGCTATTACGACGCTCACGGGCCCGGACCGCGTTCGCTTCCTGAACGCAATCGTCACAAACAACGTTCTGGCGCTCACTGATGGCCAGGGGATCCTCGCGCTGCTTTTAAATCCGCAGGGCCGCATTCTGGCGGAATTCGAGGTCTATGCGTCGAAAGACAAGCTGACTCTGCTGTCGCATGCATCGGTCCGCGAGCGCACGAACGCCACCCTCGACAAGTACATCATCATGGACGACGTCGAAATGGAGGATGCCACTGACCGCATGGGGACGATCGCCGTCGAAGGCCCTCGCGCCGCCAGCGTGATTTCGCAAGCGACCGGCCTCGAGCTGGAACATCTTCCCGACCTCGCGTCGCGGGAAGTGAAAATTAACTGGGTCTCGTGCCGCCTGATTCGCCGGAGCCACTTCGGAAACACGGGCGCCGAGATTCTCGCGCAACGAGAGCATCTTGGGGTCCTCTGGCGAGCCTTGCACGGGAGCGTTCAGACTCTGGATGGCTTGGCGATAGGGATGGAGGCGCTCAACGCGCTGCGCCTCGAGGCCGGCGTTCCCTGGTTCCCTCTCGACTTCAACGACAGCGTGATCCCGCACGAGGCGGCGCTCGAAAGCACGCATATCAGCTTTTCGAAGGGTTGCTATACGGGGCAGGAAATTGTCGAACGAGTGCGGTCGCGAGGGCACGTCAACCGGCAGCGAGTACGGCTGAGTTTTTCCACCGCGAAAGTGCCGGTGGAAGGAACGAAGCTGCTAGCCGCCGGAGCGGAAGCGGGATACATCACCAGCGCGGCGTTCTCGCCCGCGGCGGGGACGGCCATCGGGATGGGCTATCTGCGGCGTGAACACGCGATCGGCGGCAGCGTGGTTGAATTCGACGGCGGCGCTGCGACAGTTGTCACGTAGGGTCGAAGCGAGCCCAACCCCGCAGTCAAGCGAGATCCCGTGCGAGAGTATCACTTGTCCAGTTGCCGCGTGGCTCTGCTGCGGCGCGCGCAAACATCCATAGCCTCACGCGTTCGGAATCCACGCCCAGCAAATCCGCGAAGCGGCGAATTGTGCCGCGCGCGTTTTGCTGCATTCTCGTGCCGCAGTTGATGAGGTGCTGCGTGGCGTCGTAAGCAGGATCGCCAACGAAGGGCTTCGGGTCGATGACGAGCCAGGGTTCGCGCTGCGCGCGAACCACGTTACCAGCGTGCAAGTCCGTCGCGAGCAGCGCGTTCTGCGCCGAACTTCGCGGCAATTCTGCAAAGAGCCGCAAGCCTTCGCGAACAAGTCCGGCATCCGGCCACTGCGCGATCTGCGCGAGCGTCTCTTTGCTCCAATATTCGGTGAGTGCCGATAGAGGACGAAAAGGATGTTGTGCGGACGGCGCCCGCCACACACGCCGGAGCAAACCCGCGATCACAACGTCCTGGTCGGGTTCCGGCAGTGTGCGGAGGGTGGTTCCCGGCTCGCAGCGCTCGAGCAGCATGGCGTTGAGATTCTCGTCCGCCGCGAGTAAACGTACGGTCGGATTCCCGTCCCAGAAGCGCAATCCTTGAGTCTCATGCTCGCCTTCCATGTGCGGCATGCCCAGCTTGAGTACGGCAGACGTGCCGTCGGTGAGGTGGACTGTGGTGACGTATGAACAGGTTACGTCGTCGCCGACGAAGGGAGGCCCAAGACTCAACGACCAGCGTCGCGTGACTTTCTCGAGCGCATCGGGGAGACGATCGAGCCATGCCAGACGCTCGGCGCTCTTGCGGCAATTCGCTGCCAGATTATCGGGGATTCGCAGAGGCACGGCTCATTGTAGTGCGAGAGTGCGCCGGCTTACTTACAAATTGAGGGACCTGCGGAAGCTGCCGCGGTCGGCGTCGATCTTCTTTTGAAGCTGGATAATCGCGTAGAGGAGCGCTTCGGGCCGGGGCGGGCATCCTGGGACGTAGACGTCGACAGGAATCACCTGGTTCACGCCTTGCACGACCGCGTAGTTGTTGAAGACGCCGCCGGACGTGGCGCACGCTCCCATCGAAATCACCCACTTGGGCTCCGGCATCTGCTCGTAAAGCTGCTTGATGACCGGCGCCATCTTCTGCGAAACGCGCCCCGCGATGATCATCAAGTCCGACTGGCGGGGCGACCCGCGAAAAACTTCGGCTCCGAAACGCGCCACGTCATAGCGCGACGCTGCCATCGACATCATTTCGATCGCGCAGCAGGCCAAGCCGAACGACATCGGCCAAATCGAGCTCCGGCGCGCCCAGTTCACCACCTTGTCAAGCAACGCGAAAAGAATCCCCTCGTCCTTCAGGAAATTTTCTTCCTCGCCCGGCTTTTCCAGTGTGACGCCCTTCGCGATTTCGACGGCCATCGTAGGGTTCAGCTCCCTAAGCTATTTTCGCACGCATCCTCGCCGGTTTGCAAAGCCCACGCGAACCCGCAAGCACCCTGGCATAAGCACTCTCACCTGCATGGCTGATTGACACGGATGGATGCGTGGCGTAACTTCGCGCGAAGTAGCTCCAGGAGAGGGCGCTCCCATGGGCACTTCCTTCACGATCGCGGGCATCCCGCAGGGGTCGCTGCATAAGCACTGGAAATCCGTCAACGCGGGAGCGCAGAAAGCCGTTCGCGATCTGCTCGAGCAAGGAATCACCGTGAGCCTGGCCTGGGACGCACCCCTTCGCGAGGACGACCACGAAGATCAAAAAAAGATTGTCGGCGCGTTCATCAAGAAACGCGTGAACGGGATTATGCTGGCGCCGTTTGACGCCCGCGCTCTCGTCCCATCGGTGGAAGAAGCGGCGCGCGCCGGAATCCCCACCGTCGTAATCGATTCCGCGCTGGACACACCGCAAATCGTCAGCTACATCGCCACCGATAACAAGAAAGGCGGCGCGCTTGCCGCGGACCGCATGGGCGAGTTGCTGTACGGCAAGGGCAAGGTTCTCATCCTTCGCTACCAGCAAGGATCCGCCAGCACGGAAGAACGCGAAGAGGGGTTTATCGAGAAAATTCGCCGCAGCTACCCCAACATCACCGCGATTTCGTCCGACGCGTATGCCGGCGCGACGCGAGACACGGCCAAGCGCGCATCCGAAGGCTTGATGGCGCGCTACTCGAAAGATTTGCAGGGGATCTTCACGCCAAACGAATCTTCCACTGCGGGAATGTTGATGGCGCTTCAGGCGATGCAGCTCGCCGGGAAAGTCGCACTCGTCGGATTCGACGCGAGCGACTTATACCTGAACTCGATGCGGTACAAGCAGATTCAGGGACTCGTAGTGCAGGACCCGTTCCACATGGGCGAGCTCGGCGTAAAAACCCTCGTGGATCACCTGCAGGGCCGGACCGTTCCAAGACGCATCGACACCGGCGCTACCATGGTGACGCCTGAAAACATGGATCGTTCCGAGATGCAGCGTCTCCTTCACCCGCCCGCCGCGCGATAACCAAGTGCCCATCGTAGGGTGACGAGTTACTAATCGCCGCGTCGGCCTAGGGGACCGCAGGACGATTTTCCCGAATTGTTCGCGATGTTCCAGGCGCTCGTGCGCTTCGCGCGCTTGTTCGAGCGGCATCACCGTGTCGATCACGGGTTTCACTAGGCCGCGCCGCACCAATTCGAGCACCGAATACAGTTCGGCTTTGCTCCCCATGAACGAACCCAGAATTGATAGTTGCCGCGTAAAAAGATAGCGGAGGTCGATCTTCCCTTCGTAGCCCGTCGTCGCGCCGCAAGTAACTAGCCGGCCGCCTACCGCCAGACTGCGGACGCTGTGTTCCCACGTGGCTTGCCCTACGTGTTCGAACACCACGTCCACTCCGCGACGGTTCGTAAGCCGCTTGACTTCGGCGGCGATGTCCTGCTTCGAATGCTGAATCACGTCGTGCGCGCCGAGTTCTTTCGCCTTCGCCAACTTCTCTTCCGAGCCCGCCGTGGCGATCACGCGAGCGCCCGTCACCCTGGCGATTTGAATCGCGGCGCTGCCAACGCCGCTCCCTGCGCCGAGAATCAGCACATCTTCTGAAGGTTTGAGCTTCGCGCGCGTGATCAGCATGTGCCACGCCGTGAGAAAAACCAGCGGCATCGCCGCTGCTTCTTCGAAGGAAAGGCCCGGCGGCATGGGAATCACGTTGACGCTGGGCGACTTTACATATTCCGCATAGCCTCCATCCACCATGTAGCCGAACAGCGTGTACTCGCGGCACATGTTGTCGTTCCCCGCCAGGCATTGCGCGCAATGGCCGCAGGAAATTCCCGGAGACAGCAGGACGCGGTCTCCCGACTTTGACGTGCGAAACGTTTGCGCCGACTTTTGCCACTTCGCCGGAAATGTCGCTGCCCGGAATGCGCGGCAGCGGAATTTTGATCCCGGGCATTCCAGCACGCACGAACAAATCCAGATGATTCAGCGCGCAGGCGCGCACGCGAACCAGCACATCGTTCGCGCCAATCTGCGGCTCGGGAACGATCGGTGTAGCGCAGCACTTCCGGTCCGCCATGCTCGGAGAAGATCTACGCCTTCATTGGCACCTCGACGATGTTCGACAGTGAGACTTAGCAGGCGGGCAGTCTGGGAGTCAAGGCTCCGCGAGCCTCCGATGGGAGACCATACAAGCAGAAAATTTCGCGAAACCTCGGAAATCAGCCAACGCGAGGTCGCGATTAGTCGCGAAACGGCCCAATGCCTTGTCATCCGCGGTGGTCCAGCATGTTAGATAGCGATTCCTCCCGAAAAGTATTGTGCGAGTGGCGGACGTCTGATAGCGATTCAGAATCCCGCCTTTGAGTGCGCTGAAAATGCGTGCCCAAAGAGTTGCGACGGCAAATGGTGCGCGCTGATAGACGACCATCTCGCCAGAAACCCACTGCCAAACCCGTGGCCCCGCGGGCATCTATCCCGAAGCAAAGTCGAAAACGGCATAGAAACGTCGTTTCATCGCGAGGCTTTTGCGCGCAGGCGAAGGCCCGGTCTGCTTCCTCGGGACGGCAAACGTGACCGCACATCTGGCTGAACCAACCGGCAATGTTGCGAAGTTGTCGATAACTCGACCTGATCAGCCGCTTTGGCGGTGGCCAGAGTCGCTCCTTGACGGGCTGAGCCCAGCCAAAAATACTTGTTGATGAACCAAACGGAGCGACCTGCAAGTACACCGAGGGCAACAGTGGCGATGATTGCGAGACGTGCCTTCGCCGATAGAAAGCGGCGCACCCTGGTCGTCTCCGCAGACCCTTACCAGCACAGACACCGCTGCGAGCATTTCAGTTCCCGAAGGTCTTCGATAAACAAGCCACGGAAACGCGCAATTGGTCCGTTAGTCGGGTGATCGGAAACCGATCCAGTACCGGCAGCGTACTTCGATTGACACCGGCAAATGCGCGCCGTAACCTGTTCTCTAGAGACTTCGACATCCATGGACATCTTCGAAGAAGTCGTCAGGATGCGGCGAGCGGGCCGGCGCGGCGCGCTTGCGACGATTGTGCACACGAACGGCTCGATCCCGAGCTTCGAGAGCTCCCGCATGCTCGTCCGCGACGACGGTTCCATCGCCGGCACCGTTGGCGGCGGCTGCGTTGAAGCGGAAGTCTGGGCCGCGGCGAAAGAAGTGATCGAGACAGAACAGCCGCGGAAGATGACATTCAACCTAAATCATGACGCGGCGTACGATGCCGGCTTGATCTGTGGAGGCACGCTCGAGATTTTTGTCGAGCCGATCCTGCCGCAGCCGATGCTGTATCTTTTTGGCGGCGGGCACGTGTCGACGGCCGTCGCGCGCGTGGCGCACCAGGCGGGCTTCGCAATCGGCGTCATTGACGATCGCGGTTCGTTCGCCAACGCGGAGCGCTTCCCGATGGCGTCGGAGGTCCACACTTCGTTCGCGGAAGCGTACGACAAAATCCAGCCGAATTCGTCCAGCTTCCTGGTGATCGTTACGCGAGGCCACAAAGAAGACATGCG
The DNA here is from genome assembly GCA_963744235.1 of uncultured Acidobacteriota bacterium. GTDB lineage: Bacteria > Acidobacteriota > Terriglobia > Acidiferrales > UBA7541 > Palsa-295. The sequence continues at coordinate 841,456 of CAVUSU010000004.1, forward strand.
CGTGCTCGCCTGGGCGGTGGGCACGGACGCGCGCTACATCGGCATGATCGGCAGCAAGCGGAAAGTGCTGTCGGTTTATAGGGCGCTCGAAAAGGAAGGATTCGCAGCGGAGAAGTTTGACCGCGTGCATGCGCCCGTCGGACTCGACATCGGCGCGCTCACTCCCGAAGAGATCGCCGTAAGTATCGTTGCCGAACTGATTGCCGTGCGGCGCAACGCGCCTAACCTGCCGCACAAATCCATAAAACTTTCCGAAGCAGCTCATCTGCTGAGCGATTAACGCCATGCTCGCCGCCGTGATTCTCGCAGCAGGCGAATCCCGGCGGATGGGCTCGCCCAAGGCGCTGATCCCGATGCGCGGCATCACTTTTGTCCAGCATCTTGTGGATGCGACGCGCCTGCCGCGCGTAGGCGTCACGCGAATTGTTCTGGGTGCCGGCGCCGAAGAAATCCGCGCCAAGCTCGACGTCGATCCCGCCACAATCGTGGTGAACAAGGATTGGGAGAAGGGGCAGCTTTCGTCGATTCACGCCGCGATTCGCAGCCTGCCGCCGGGAACCGAGGGATTGATTCTCGCGCCGGTGGACCATCCCCTGATATCCACGAATCTTGTTTTGCGGCTCATCAAGCACTTCGACTCGAGCGACAAACCAATCGTGCTCCCCACGTTCCACAGCCGCCGCGGGCATCCCGCGATTTTTCGTGCTTCGCTTTACGACGAATTGCTCGAGGCGTCGCCGGAAGTTGGCGCGCGCCAAGTGGTTTGGGCGCACGAACAGGAAATCGCCGAAGTGGCCACCGAAGAGGAAGGCGTCGTACTCAACCTGAATGATCCCGAGACGCTCAAGAAGGCGATGGGTGGAGGAACTCTCTGAACGTGAGCCTGTCTTCCCCCGCCCCACTCGAGCTTCACTCTTGCTTAAGCGAGCTTGCGAAGCAAAGTTGCGACGGCGTCGCAGCAAAGCTGTGCCGCGTGAAACGTTGCCGGCGGCAGGCCGCCGAGCGCATCCGAAACTTGCTGAGGTGTCACAGCGCGCACCTCGTCGAGCGACTTGCCCACCAGCAGATCTGTGAGTACTGAACTCGACGCGATCGCCGCGACGCACCCCTGGGCCTTAAACCTGGCCTCGGCGACACGCCCCGCGCTAATCCGCACGGCCAATCGAAGGACGTCTCCACAGACGGGATTTGTCACCTCCACTGTCGCGGTCGCATCCAACAAGTCGCCGGCGTTATGTGGACTGCGGAAGTGTTTCAAAACGGCATCGGTGTACATCGGACTAAGTATAAGTCCTGATGGTCCGCGCAGCAGCATCTCCGTGGCGGCCACGCGCATGCGCCTTTCGACCTTTCGCCTTTTCTTGCAATCTTGTTGACAGAAAGGCGTTTAGGACGATACCTTACTCGTGTCCTAGCCTTCGGCTCTTCCGTCAGGGCGCGGTCGGGCCGACCCCTTAACCTGCCTACAGCAAAAAACTCAGGAGATAGAAATGCGACGATTCGGATTCCTCTTCACCCTCTTGGTCACTCTCGCGCTCAGCGCGACGACCGTTTTTGCCCAGGATGGAAAGCTGAAGATCAAGGTGATCCCCAAGAAGGCATACGTATTTGTCGACGGCAAAGCGATTCGCGAGGGAAGCGAAACAATTCCGCTGCCTGCCGGGAAACACACCGTGGTGGTAGTCAACTACGGGTACAAGATTTCGACCCAGGATGTGAACATCGACTCGGGCAAGACTACGAATCTCGCCGTCACGCTTGATGCGTACGGCGGTCCGGTGAATGGGCCATTTGGACAGATCGAATTCAAGGGCGGAGATCAGCCATTCGGCGGTCCTGTTGAACGGTAAGACGCCTTCGCTACTTCCCGGGACATGTGGGCGGCTACGAACCACGACTGGTGGTGGCACAGAAACCTGTACGTTCCACCGGGAACCTACCACGTCGACGTGACGCGGAACGGGACCGATTCCTGGACCGGCGACGTTACAGTCGTCGCAAATCAGAAGGTCACAATCGACCTCTCGAAGAGCGGCGCTCAGAAAACCAAGGACAAGAAGGATCTCGCGAAGCTCACCAGCGTTCCTCGCTACAAGGGTGGCTGGATCAGCGACCACATCGCCGTTGCGGGCGTCACCGGAAGCTTTTCAGCGGCGCCTACCGACATCAACTGCGGCCAATCTTCGACGCTGACATGGCAATCAACTGAAGCCGCCGACGTCAGCATCAGCGGAATTGGGACCGTGGCCGCGGGCGGTACACAGAGCGTCACGCCCCATCAGACCACGACTTACAACTATGAAGCGGATGGTCCCGGCGGGATCGTGAAGGGTGCAGGGACGGTAAACGTCAACACGAAGGTCGACGCGAGCCTCTCGGTAAACCCGGCGGAAGTGCACTACCGCAAGATCGGCGACAAAGTCCTGACGCAGGACTCCTCAACGCTGACCTGGCAGAGTTCGAACGCGGACAGCGTCTCCATCGACCCGATCGGCAAAGTTGATCCAAGCGGCAGCCAGACACTGAAGGCTGAACCCAAGGACAGCTCGCAGGTTCCGGATGGCCAACCGGCTCGCACGATCGATGAAACAAACAACTACACGTTGAACGCAACCAACGTTTGCGGCGGCAGTGCGACGCAAACCGCTGCGCTTCACATCACCGGCACGGTCGAGCCAATCCCGGCTGTCACATTGCAGAGCGTCTTCTATCCGACGGATTATCCCGACAAGACGCATCCGCAAGTGGGACTCGTGAAGAGCCAGCAGCTTTCGTTGGCGGACCTCGCGGCGGGATTCAAGAAGTATCTCGAATACGATCCGGACGCGAAGCTCTCGGTGGAAGCCTATGCCGATACTCGCGGCTCGAAAGAGTTCAACCAGGACCTGAGCGAACGCCGCGTTGAGCGGATCAAGCAGTATCTGGTCGATCAGGGCATTTCGGCGGACAAGGTTCAGACCGCCGCGTACGGCAAAGACCGTCCGATGCCGAAAGACCAGGTACAGCAGCTCGAGACCTCCAACACGCAAGCTCCTCCCAAGGCGCGTCTCCGCAACAAAATGGGAGATTGGTACGCCTATAACCGTCGCGCGGATATCGTGCTTCTGCCGTCGGGCAAGAAGTCGGCGCAGTTCTTCCCGCACAATGCGGACGACTCCGGCCTGATCTGGCAGATCCCGAAACCGCCGCTCAAGAAGGTGGAAGCGGACCAGTAAACCGGGATTTAAAAAGAAACGCGTCGGGGAGTTTCGAAACCTCCTCGGCGCGTTTTTGTTTTTGGTACCGATGTATCCGATCAGCCGCCTGCGAGGCCGGGCGTCACCGAAGGCACCCGTACATTTCCTTCTCGTTCCCCGCGGGCTGAATTTTTCCGGGCGTCACGCGTTCCACGATAGCGCCGTCGGTATGATAGTGTTGCGCCCCGCAAATCGCGTCTGAGGAGCAGTCAAATATGGAGTCGTCGCCCGACTCGCAAAGTTCTGCACGCGGCGATTTTCTCGCGCTCGGCGCAATCGCGCTCGGCGTCGCAATTCTGCACGTGGCCACGAACGGCCGCTACGGCTTCCATCGCGACGAATTGCAGGTGCTCGATGACGCGCGCCATATGGATTGGGGCTTCGTGGCCTATCCGCCGGTGACGCCGTTCATCGAGCGCGTTGCGCTCGGGTTGTTCGGCACGTCACTGATCGGCCTCCGCATGTTCTCGGTGCTTGCGCAGGCGGCAGCGATTGTCATCACGGGACTGATGGCGCGCGAACTCGGTGGCAAACGCTTGGCGCAGATCGTGGCTGCGCTGGCGGTGGCAGTCTCGCCTCTGCCGCTCTTCGAAGGAACTGAATTCCAGTATTCCTCGTTCGACTATCTTTGGTGCGTGCTGATCGCGTACTTTCTGATTCGCTTGCTCAAATCACCGTTTGTCAAATCAGAAGAACCACGCTGGTGGCTCGCGATTGGCGCCATGATCGGCCTGGGCATGATGACGAAGTACACGATGGGCTTTTTCGTTGCTGGCATCGTCGGAGGCGTCCTGCTCACGCCCGCGCGCCGCTATTTGAAAAGCTCGTGGCTCTGGGGTGGAGTCGCCCTGTCTCTGCTGATCTTCCTCCCGAACCTGATCTGGCAGGTGCGGCACGACCTCGTCTCGCTCCATTTCCTGCAGCACATTCACACGCGCGACGTCGGCGAAGGCCGCGCCGACGGCTTCGTGCGCGACCAATTCCTGATCAGCGCGAATTTGTTCATCGCGCCGCTATGGCTCGCCGGACTCTACTATTTCTTTGCGGCGCCTGACGGAAAGCGATACCGATTGCTGAGCTGGCTGTACGTAATCGCGTTCGCGCTCTATTTCTTCGGCAAGGGCCGCGGCTACTACTTGGCGCCCGCCTACCCGATGTTGTTCGCGGGTGGCAGCGTCCTTTGGGGACGGTGGATCGCGTCGTTGTCAACCGTGTGGTTGCGCGTGGTGCGCGGCGTGACGTTCACCGCGCTAGCCTCTGGCGGAGTATTTGCGAGCGCGTTCATCATTCCCCTTAATCCGGTAATCTCGTCGAACAATTTCGCGCTCAGAAACAACGGCGATTTCAGAGAGGAAATCGGTTGGACCGACCTGGTTGCGGCCGTGGCACAAATCCGCGACTCTTTGCCTCCCGAAGAACGCACCCACATGGGGATCCTCACCGGCAACTATGGAGAAACCGGCGCCATCAATTTTTTCGGTCCGGCTTACGGCCTGCCGCAAGCAATCAGCGGAACGAATACGGCCTGGTATCGCGGCTACGGCAATCCCCCACCGCAAGTTCTGATCGTGATTGGCCGCTCGCGCGAACAGGTGGAACGCGATTTCGAATCGTGCAGGCTCGCCGGCCATAACGGAAACCCCTACGGAATCAAGAACGAGGAGAGCTCATACCATCCCGACATTTTCGTGTGCGGCGCGCCGAAGGAACCTTGGCCCGAATTCTGGGTTGGCTATCAAGCCTACGGCTAGCACGAAGTTGGTCGGCCCCATTCACGCGCGCGTTCTCTCGAGGCGTTCTGTGAAATATTCTTTCCAACTCTCGGGCAACGCCATCACGCGCAAGACGCGCCGTACCGAAGCAATATCCTCGTCGCCGTACCTCTTCGCCACATAGAGTCGGGTAATTTCGGAAACTGGGACGGCGTTCGCGTCTCGGGCGATCACTTCGATCTCGTCGCCCGCGCCCACTTCTCCCTCGCGGATCACGGCAAGGTAGAAACCTGTTCGGCCGCTGGTGAGGAACCGCCTCACCATGTCGTCCGACTCGAACCTTATGCCCAGCTTGTAGCAAGGGAGGCGAGGCTGCGTCACGATCACCTCTGCCGAGCCAACGGACAGACGGTCGCCGAGATAAACGGCATCTTCCAGCGGACCTTCGACGGTGAAGTTTTCTCCGAACATCGCCATGGGCAAGTCGCGCCCATGCAGCTCTCGTTTCCAGTAGCCGTAGTGCGCGATCTGGTAGCAGTACACGGCTTTGTGCGCGCCGCCGTGGACGGTGAGGTCCGCCTGACCGTCGCCATCCAAATTGAGCTTGCGCAACCCGACGCGACCCTCCACCGCCTGTTTATAGATCCCCGTAGTTACGCTTTGCCCGTGCCAAGTCACTTCAGTGGGAAGTCCCGTGTTCACTGAGATCAGCTTCATGGTTACACCCTAGAGGACCAAGCCGGACAGACGTAGAATCGAACCGCCATGACTCCGAGCGCTAACAATACACGCCAACGAATCGTTTCGCTCGCGCCAAGTGTTACTTCGATTCTGATCGAGCTCGGCGCGCGGCGCGAGCTTGCAGGAGTGAGCAAGTGGTGCAAGGAAGTCGCGCCCGTGGGACGACTGCCCCAGGTGGGCGATTGCTGGAAGCTCGATGTTGCCGAGGTCATGCGGCTCCGGCCGACGCTGCTGATCGGCTCAGTTCCGTTCGCGCCGAAGACGGTCGAAAAACTCCTCGCGCAGCCCGTCGCATTTCTGGCGATCAATCCGCGATCGTTAGCCGACATACAGAACGACGTTCGCACGCTCGCTCGTCTTGTGAATCGCGCGGCAGCGGGCGAAAAGCTGATTGCGCGCATGCGGCGCACGTTCGATGAAATCCACCGCGCAGGGACGAAACTTCCGCGGCAACGAAAGCCGCGCGTCTATTGCGAGGCGTGGCCCAATCCGCGGATCAGTTCCCCTCCCTGGGTGGCTGAGATCGTGGCGCTCGCGGGCGGGCGATTCGTGGTGCCACCGGGAACGCGAGTGACCGACGACGAAGTTGCGCGCGTGAAGCCGGACGTCATCATTCTCGCGTGGACGGCTGCTGGCGATCGCGCCAATCCGGCACGCATGCTTGCCAATCCTGTGTTTCGCAATATAACCGCAGTGAAGAACCGCCGCGTGATCGTCATCCGCGACGAATTGCTGAACACACCTGGGCCGCCGCTGATGCAAGGCGCCCGAGACCTCTTCCGGGCGATTCACGCGTAGCCCGATTGTGGTATATACCTTGATATATGCCACGAGGCATCCTATACTAATCCCATTGGGAGGTATCCATGGCTCGAACTGCCAAACTGTTTCGCAATGGACGCAGCCAGGCCGTTCGGTTACCCGCCGACTACCGTTTCGAAGGGTCCGAAGTATACGTTCGCCGCGACCCGCGCACCGGCGATGTCATTCTCTCTCGGCGGCCAGAATCTTGGGACGAGTACTTTCAGTTATTGAAAAACATCGAGGTCCCAGAGGACTTTCTCGCCGATCGCGGCGATGAGCCGCCACAAAAACGAAAGGCTCTTTGATGCATGGTCGCTACCTTCTGGATACAAATACGGCGAGCTACATCATCAAGGGCAACGTTCCCCGCGTCCGCGAGCGACTCTTGAGGGTGCCCATGGCTCAGGTCATCGTGTCGACGGTTACCGAAGGAGAATTGCGGTTCGGGGTAGCCAGGAAACCCGAGGCTAAGGGTTTAGCGACCGCCGTTGAACAGTTCCTCTTGCGCGTCGAGATTCTCCCCTGGGACTCTGAGGCGGCGAAGAAGTACGCAGCTATCAGGGCCACCGTCGAGCGCGTTGGGCGGCCAATGGGAAACCTTGACATGATGATTGCCGCGCACGCGCTCGCCGCCGAGGCGGTCCTGGTCACACACGACACCGTGTTCCGAAGAGTCAAAGGCCTGGAGCTCGAAGACTGGACCATGTCATAGGTTCGCCTAGTTGCTTCTCATTCAAAATGTGACTCGATGATCATAGTGGTGGCGGCCCTGATTGAGTCCGACGGCAAGCTGCTCGTGTGCCAACGGCGGCGCGGGTCGAGGTTCGAACTCATGTGGGAGTTTCCCGGCGGCAAGACCGAACCCGGCGAAGCGCTCGAACAGGCTCTAGCGCGCGAACTCCGCGAGGAGCTTGGCGTCGCGGCGCGCATCGGCCCGGAAATCTATCGCGTCCGGCACAAATATCGGGAGATGAAGGATGGGATCGAGCTTGTTTTCTTCGCGGTGAGCATCAATCCGGCCGAGGTAAAGAATCTCGATTTCGAGGAAATTGCTTGGCATGTACCCGCTGCTCTTCCCGACTTGAATTTCCTTCCCGCCGACCGGGAGTTGATCGACAAGCTCGCGAACGGCTCGCTTCGTTTGCCTCAAATCTAAGTACGCCTTGGCGGCTCGCGAGCTGCCCGGACGAGCACCCGTCAATCGTCTGAAAGGCTCGGCTATTTCTTTTGCGGGTCGGAGGGCGGGGCCGAGGGCACGAAGCGTTTGCGCTCGGTCGGATCCTGAACTTCCGGCGGGAAACTGATTCGCCAGAATTTTGGCGTGGGCTGCAGGAATCCCAGGCCGATTTCGGTGCCCTCTCCGTCGTTTCGTCCGATGTAGCTGACGCGAACCTGCGCCGATTCTTCCGTGGCTGCGTTGGTTACTGTGAACTCCTGATTTCGTATCACCGACGCTCTCATACGGACGAGGCACCCATTCAGATTCACGACGATCGTCTTGGTGTGCTCTTCGATCAATTTCCCTTTGGCTTGCCCCTTGAGGATAACCGGAATGGCGATTTGCACTCGGTGATTGCGTCGTCGCTCGGGGCCAAACTCACTGGAACCTCCCGGCGGAATTGTGGGCACGTCAGCCATCAGAACCTCCGGAAATGAATCGCGCGTAGCCTATCGCGCCACCGTGGGCTCGGCGCATACGAAGCGGGCGAGGTTAACACGATACCGCCGTTCATGCGAAGCCGAATCGTTGTGTTGTAATTGCGTCCTTAGCACATGCCGCGTTGACGCCCTTTGCTACGACCACTATAGTGGCTCTCAGCCTGCGAGCGAGCGCTCGCGCGACCTCATCGACTCACGACATGGATCCACGACTCCTTCGCGAACTGAAGAAACTTCTCAGCGCCGAGGCCGTTCTCCATGAAAAAGAGGACTTGCTGCTGTACGAGTACGACGGCTCGATCGACGTCGCACGGCCGAATTGCGTGGTGTTTCCGCGGACGACCGAGGACGTGGTGGGAATCGTGCAGCTCGCGAATCGCTTTGAGACGCCCATCGTCGGCCGCGGAGCCGGGACCGGGCTTTCCGGCGGCGCGCTCGCACGGCATGGCGGCATTATCATCGGGTTCTCGCGGATGAACCGGATTCTCGCCGTCGATCTTGAAAATCAGCGCGCGACGGTTCAGCCGGGCGTGGTGAACTCGGACTTGAGCGCGGCGGTGGCTCATGCCGGCCTGCACTTTGCGCCGGATCCTTCGAGTCAGAAGGCGTGCACCATCGGCGGCAATGTCGCGGAAAATTCCGGCGGGCCGCACACGCTTGCATACGGCGTAACCACGAATCACGTGCTCGGGCTCGAAATCGTGCTGCCTTCCGGCGAACTCATCCACATCGGGAGCGCGGCAGTGGATACTCCAGGTTACGACCTGACGGGACTGTTCGTCGGCTCGGAAGGAACCATCGGGCTTGTGACGACAATCACCGTGAAGTTGACGCGCTTGCCGGAAGCCGTGAAAACGCTGCTCGCGATCTTCGATTCGGTGGACGATGCCACAGAAACCGTTGCCGATATCACGGCGCGCGGAATCACGCCGGCGGCATGCGAAATGCTCGATGGGTGGACGCTGCGAGCCATCGAAGCGTACGTTCACGCTGGATTTCCGCTCGACAGCGCCGCTGTGCTGCTGATCGATGTGGATGGGCTGCGCGAGGCCGTGGAATCACAGGCCGAAAATGTGGCGGACGTTTGCCGGTTGCATCACGCCCGCGAGGTTCGCGTCGCGCGTGATTCAGTTGAGCGCGATTTGCTCTGGAAGGGCCGAAAGAATGCGTTCGGTGCGGTCGGCCGTCTTTCGCCCACGTACTACGTGCAGGATGGCGTGATCCCGCGCACGAAGCTGCCGGTGACTCTGCGTCGCATCAACGAGATCGGAAAAAAGTACGGATTCGAGATCGGGAACATCTTTCACGCTGGAGACGGCAACCTTCACCCGATCATTCTCTTTGACGCGCGCGACGAAAAGCAGTTGGAGCGCGCTATAGCCACTTCGGATGAAATCATTCAATTCTGCATCCAGATGGGCGGCTCAATCACTGGCGAGCACGGCATCGGCATGGAGAAGGACCGATTGATGCCGCTGCTGTTCAGCCCGCCGGAGCTCGATTTGATGCGACGAGTCCGCGACGCTTTCAATCCCAACGGCCTGCTGAATCCGGGCAAAGTGATTCCGTCGGCAAAGAGCTGCGGCGAAATACACGTGCGGCCGCTGCCGGTTGCAGGTGCGCCTTACGCATGAGTGCCGGCGCGAAAACCGCTACGGCGCGGCTGGCTGAGATCGTCGGCGACTCCAATTTCGTTGCCGATCCGGTGCCGCGTGCGGATTATGAAGTTGACGCTGTTCGGCCGTCGGCGGCCGTCCGCCCAGGCTCAAGCGAAGAAGTAGCCGATGTCGTCAAGTTTGCGGCCGTCGAAAAGCTCGCGGTCATCCCCTCAGGCGCTCGCACGAAGCTCGCAATCGGTCTTCCACCTCGCAGCTACGATATCGCGCTCGATTTGACGCGCCTCGATCGCGTGATTTCGTACGATCCCGGCGACCTCACGCTCAGCGTCGAAGCTGGCGTTTCGCTGCGCAAGTTGGCCGGCGTCCTGGCGGAGCGCGGGCAATTCCTTCCGCTGGCGGTTCCCTTCTTCGGGCGCGCGACGATTGGGGGCGCCGTCGCCTCCGGCGTTGATTCGCCTCTGCGGCAATTCTACGGAACGGCGCGAGATTACATTCTCGGCATGGAATTCGTCACGGGCGAGGGGACGCTGGCGAAGAGCGGCGGTCGCGTAGTTAAGAATGTGAGCGGGTACGATATTCACAAACTCATGATCGGAGCGCTGGGCACCCTCGGCGTGATCACTAGGGTGAATTTCCGCACGTTCCCGTTGCCGGTGGGGAGCCGCGCCTTTGTGGCGAACTTCGAAACGGCGGAACGCTCACTCGAGATGCGGGCACGCGTCGCGCAATCTCCACTTACGCCGATCACCCTGGAACTCCTTAGCCCCGGAGTCGCCGACCTGTTTTACGGCGATGCCGCCGCGCAGATCGAACCCAACCCGCTCACAGCGAATATCATCACGACCAAAACCTGGGCTTTCTGCGCAGGCTTCGCCGGCACGGAACAGGTTCTCGACCGTTGCGAAACGGAACTTGGCGCCATCGCCCGGAAGTGCGGTGCCACCGGCATGACTGCACTTCTCGCCGCTCAGATTCCTAGCGCGTTCGGACGCAAACGCGAGTTCATTCCCATTGCGCTTGACTCCTCCCACGCAACGACAATCTTGAAAATAAGCATCCTGCCTTCGAGACTGAAAGAGGTGTTGGCTGAAATCGGTGCCGCGGCCGACAGCGATTCCCTGCGCTGGGCCGCGATCGCGCGCGGCGTCGGCATCATTTATGTCGCGTTGCTGCCAGAGTCGAAAACCGATTCATCGCGCGAGCGAGTGGTGCGTGCCGCCGACCGGATTCAGGCCTCGTGCGCGCGCTTCGAAGGCCACGCGACAATCCCCTGGTGTCCAACCGAATGGAAGTCGCATTTGCAGATATGGGGGGCCGAACGCAGCGACCTGCCGCAGATGCGAAAGCTCAAAACAGTTTTTGATCCCCACGGAATTCTGAGTCCGGGCCGATTCGTGGGAGGGCTTTGAGCTCATGTCGCCGAGCACCCCTCAGTCCCACGAAGACGCGCAGCGGGAATTTGCGCTCACACTGAGCGGATTCAGCGCGGTGGACAAGCCGGAGTACAACGACTACGCGCATTGCGTTCACTGCGGCCTTTGCCTGAATCACTGCCCCACCTACCGTCTGTGGGGCCAGGAGGCGGATTCGCCGCGCGGTCGAATCCGGCAAATGCTGCTCGTCGATCAGGGCCGGCTCGAAGTCGGCGAAACGTTCACCACGCACATTGACCGGTGCCTCGACTGCCGCGCATGCGAGACCGCGTGCCCTTCGGGCGTCGAGTACGGAAAGCTCGTCGAACTGGCGCGGGCGCAGATCGAGCAGAAGCACAAACGCCCATTCGTCTCGAGAGTCGTGCGGGACATCGTCTATCGACGGTTGCTGCCGTTCCCGAATCGAATCGCCACCGCGGGCCGGCTGATGAAGCTGTATCAACGTTCCGGGCTTTCGACGGTCGCTCGCGCGACCGGCATCTTGCGCCTGCTAGGATTGCAGGACCGCGAAAAGCTTCTGCCGCAAATCGATTCTGAGTTCTTCTTCGACGATCTCGGCAAGACGTTCCCCGAGCACGGCACGCGCCGCGCCCGCGTCGCCTTCTTCGCGGGGTGCATTGCGCAGGTGACGTTCAGCGAACTCAATCGTGCGACGATTCGCGTCCTCCAGGCGAATGGCTGCGAGGTGGTGGTGCCCGCGGCGCAAGTTTGCTGCGGGGCGCTTGCGGCTCACGCAGGCATTCGCGACGTTGCCCGCAATCTGGCGCATGCGAACTTCGAGGCCTTCCGTACTGGCGACTTTGACGCGCTCCTTACGAACGCGGCGGGCTGCGGTTCGACGCTCAAGGAATATGCGGACCTGTTCCCATCCGGAGAGCCGGCACACGAACAGGCTCGCACCTTCTCGAGTCGCGTTCGAGATGTAACCGAGTTTCTGGCTGACTTGGGCTTGTCGGCCGAGCTGCGCACGTTGCCGCTTCGCGTGACGTACCAGGATTCTTGCCACCTGCTTCACGGGCAGAAGATTCGCGAGGCGCCGCGCAAACTGATTCGCGCCGTTCCCGGCGTCGAGCTCGTCGAGATGCCGCTTGCGGATCAGTGCTGCGGCTCAGCTGGCGTCTACAACGTCACGCAAACGAAGACGTCGCTCGAACTGCTCGCGCAGAAGATGCAATTCTCGCAGCAGACGAAGGCGCAGGCGATTGTCACGGCGAATCCGGGCTGCATCTTGCAGCTTCGCGCGGGCGCCGCGATTCATCGCACCGGGCAGGAAGTTCTGCACGTGGTGGAACTTCTCGACAGGGCCACGATCAATCATTCGTGACCGTCCCTAGCCGATCAGTCACCTTCCCAAATTTATTTTAACGATGATTCGAAAACGAGGGGGACTTGCGGGCGGAGCGTGGTGGGTATTCCGCCCGCAAGCACAGCTACCACAGCGATTGTGGGACCTCGCCGACTACTGCACCGAAGGAGGCGCGCCGCGGAATCGGCCCTCTCCTCGAGGCCCGGCTCCCTGGCTGACGGCGTAGTCAGACGGAACCCGGAACAACGAAGCGTCCGGCTCCTGGCGTTCAATGTGCGTCAACTGAGTGATGGTGTCGCCCATCACCGGATCGGTTTTCTTGGTCATCACGTAAGTTTGCAGCTCCGGCGAATACCATCGCTCGGTGACGATCACGATCGCCTTCGTATTTCCAATTTCGCCGGCCGGAATTGTTCGCGTGATCTGCGTGCCCTGCGCGCCGACGCCGTTTATGGATTGCGTTCCCAAGTCTGTGGTGGTTTCCTCATTGCGGAAACGCCTCTTGATTTCGGGCGTCGCCCCGGCATTCTTACCGCCTTTCCTCCCACGCATCGGAAGTTGGTCCGCGGTCTTCTCGTCGGCATGCAGGATGTAATTCACTCCGGCTACGGGATCGCTGATGAACACTGCGTGAGGCGGCGCACCGCTCGAAGCCGCCATGAGACCGATCGCCGGCAGCGTCATTTCGCGACGTGTCCGGCCTTGCGAGTCGCGCGCAAACGTTCCCGTCGTGTTTCGCTGAATCTGGTTGCCGTCGGCCAGAGTCTGTGTCGACTGGGTCGAGAAAGTCGCGCTGAATGGCGCGCCAGTCACGGTCTTTCCGCCGATGCCCGCTTCGAACCCGACAAACCCAAACTCGTCGAACGCCATCGGCCTGGGACCTCTGTGTCCCTGCCCCGGTGGCGGCGGAGGCGCAGCGGCATCATCTTGCGCTTGCACCGCACCGCTCGCAAACATGACTGCTAGCGCCGCCATCAGTCCCATCCGCATGAACCTGCTTCCGATCGTCATCTGATATATTCCTCCTAAGCTCTTTGCACCTTTCAAACTCAATCGTTTGTTGCCGGCGAGACCAGGCGAATCGCCTGCGGCGTTCCGTCTTCGCTCACGATCAGCTCCGCCGGAATCTGATCCGTCCCCACCGCTCCAGACACGGGCAAACCTAATGAAGCGAGCGCTGAGCGCGGCATCACCACGCGAACCACCGCGCCGCCCTCGAGCGAAGTCGCGTCGCCGTCGGCATAGGGCAACGAGACGAAGGCTGTGCCGTCTTCCGAGCCAGCCAGCTCGTTGAGCTGCGGATCGCTCTCGAGCGCGTATCGTTCATTGGCGCTCGAAGACGTGTCGATCTTGGCGGCAAGCTGGTTCGGTTTTGGACCAACTCGCCCGCGCAGGATTCCCAGAACCAGCAACGCCATGGCCGCCACTCCGATCACCGCGACCTGCCACCTGACTGCTCGGGCTTTCGGTGCAGCATGCCGGGACCGAAATTCACTCAAGAGCGCCGCTTCCATCTGAGGCGACGCCTGCCGATGTTCGTCCCGCAGCGCCAGCGTGTGCAGTCCGAAATCGAGCGACTCGGACTCGATCAACAGGAGCGCGCAACGGCCGCACGCCTCGGCGTGGATCAATGCCAGCTCCCGGAAAGCCAGACCCGAAGTGCCGGGCCGGTCCAGATCGTGCATAATTTCTTCGAATTGCGCGCAAGTCATAGGCATCGCCTTTCCGCTCATTCGCCCACCGCCGACGCGCGGCGCATGGGCTGGGCCTCGCGGAGTTTCTCAAGCAGCAGCGCCCGAGCGCGGTGCAACCGCGAGCGCACCGTCCCCACCGGGCAACTCAGCGCCGAGGCCGCTTCTTCGTAACTCATTTCTTCCAACTCGCAGAGCACCACCACCTCGCGGTAATTCTCCGGCAGCGTCGCAATCGCCCCACGAACGCGGGCGACCGTCTCAATCGTCGTAAACTGGTCGGCCGGATGGCGTAAGGCGCCGTTTCCGTGGCCGTTACGGCTCACTGAGGCGATCAGAGCACGGCTTAGTGTTGCGTCCCTTGACTCGACATACGGGTAATCCCCGTTGTTGTCGTCTACCAGCGCGACAATGCGCCGATCCTGTTCCCACCGTTTCCGCAAGTGGTTTCGAGCAATCCCGAAGAGGAAGCCGCCCAGGGTCCCCTTGGCGGGATCGAATCGCGTTGTGTCGCGAATCAGGGTCATGAAAACCTCTTGGGTGACGTCATCCGCCACGGCCGCGTTTCCGCTCATATGCAGCGCGAAACGATAGATAGCAGGATGTTTGCGGCGATAGAGCAGCGTAAAGGCGCCCTCGTCGCCCGCACTCATCCGCCTCAACAGACCGTCGTCTGTCACTTCAATTTCTGCACTGCGCTCGAAGCGCATCACCTTATTCATCCTGTGTTTAGGACGGCCTGCCCTGCTTCTCGTTACATATTCCGGGTGCCCAGCCGGGAAGTTCCCGAATTTCGCCGAAAGTGCGGAGGCAAGGAAGCAAGGAAGCAAGGAAGCGCAGCGGCAGGGTGTCCTTTTTCTTTGAACCCAGGGCCTGCATCCCGAAGTGGCGGAAACCCGGCGTCTTCCCCAGTTTCTTGGATTGCTGTCCGTTCTTCTAATCGGTACTCCAAAATACCCCCTCCCCCCTACGGTTATTAGAAGATTAGAAGGACCTCCGACTGAGCGTTTTCATGGGTTTACAGCGATTTCTAATCGCGTTCCGGTTATTAGAATTCCCTTTCTGGATTTCATAGTCTGTCTTCCTCGCGCCTCCCGTCGTTCATGTATATATACAAAAGCAGCTGCAGGATATCATGAAATTACCAAATTGTCAAGACCCAGTACGGTTAGGACTATCGAGACGCCGGAGCGAGTGGCCAAGACCTGTGATATGGTGACCAAAAACTGGGGGCGAAAACGGATGCCAATGGATATAGGGGACAAAACGCAAGGTTGCACGATTGACTTCTGGAGAGCTGCGATCCGGCAGCAGTTCCATGCCGCGATCGACATGCTGGCCAACGCGATCGAAGCGTGCGCGGACTCGGTGTGGCCGGGTGAAGGGCGGGGCGCGTTTTGGTACCTGGCTTTTCACGTGCTTTTCTTCCTCGACATGTATCTCTCGCCGGAAGACGAAGACCGATTCCGTCCGCCAGCGCCGTTCGGTCGCGGCGAACTCGAGGACGAGGTCGTCCTGCCGGAGCGCGCCTACCGAAAAGACGAACTGCTTGATTACCTGGAGCACTGCCGCAAAAAGTTGGACGGCGTGATGGCGGGAATGACGGAAGCGTGGACGGTGAGTCCGTGTCCTTTCGCGTATCGCGCGATGAGCAACGGCGAACTGCTCCTCTACAACATGCGGCACGTGCAACACCACGCGGCGCAACTGAACATGCTGCTGCGTCAGAGGACAAATTCGGCGCCGCGATGGGTTTCGAAGGGCGGTCAGAAGAGCCGGGCCTGAAGGTTAGAGTTGAAAGCAGAGGGTTGAGGGTTGAAGGTCCACAGTTGAAGGTTGAAGGTTCAAAACCCGCACCCTTGCAAACACCGCAAGGACGCGGCACCCCGAACGTCTAAACGAGGACCAAGCTCCCGTGAGGGTGGCCCACCCACCCTCGTCCATCATGGCAATCTGCTGATAGCGCGTGTGAAAATCACATCCTATAATCAACATTGCTCGGCTCCTTTCTTCCGAGCCTTGGTCGTCTACACCTACCAAGTTTACTCGGGAGAAGGAGCCGACTACGTCATCTAATCAGGCCCAGCCCTCAGTCGTATTTTCACAATCGGTGTCCAATAACGTGTGAGGATACGTTGTGAATATGAAATCGATCGCTAGCGTCGTGGCTGTACTCCTTCTACTCACTCCACTCTCGGCCACGGCACAAACGCAGACACCTGGGTACACGACGATAAACACGGACGCCGTTGAAAAAAGCATCGTATTCATCTTATATCCGAGGGGCGACAATAAGACTGAAGTAGCGACCGGTTTCGTGCTTTCACTGCCCTTGAAGAATGACGCGACACATGGCCACGTTGTAATTGTTACCGCTCGTCACGTTGTTGACCCTGAATGGGCGGGATGCTCTTGGAGAAACCCCGATGCTGTGATCGTTCGCGTAAATACAAAAGGCTATCAGCCCGGTGTCAGCCCAACCGGCGTGTGGCAAGCTTCTTTCCCTCTGGTTCTCAACGGTCAGCGACTGTGGCTGGCTCACTCAGACGATAGGGTTGACGTGGCAGTTATTCCGCTTATATCACCGGAATACGAATTACTGAATCAGGATGTCGACCAGTTGCTAGTAGAAGATTTCGGGACACCGGAAGAAATCGCGAAATATCAAATAGGGATTGGAGCAAACATAATCTCAGCTGGTCTGGTGCCGGGTCTTTGGAATGACAAACGGAATTATCCTGCTTTCAAATTCGGCAAAATCTCCAACGTACTCAATGAGCCCATAAGAATTCACTGCGAACTGGGTGCCCCCGAGAAGGATAGACTTAGCTGGTTGATCGCCGGAAACTTCGTTCCCGGAAACAGTGGCTCGCCTCTGTTCTTGCAGCCTTTGGAGTTTTCGTTAGCCCCGCAATTTCAATTCACCGGCCCAAGAAACATGATTATAGGAGTGCTGAGTGGATCTCTTGAAGGAGCCGACTTGGGCGAAATGGTTCCAATACAATACGTTTTTGAGATTCTTCAAAAGCAGTTCCCGGACGTGGACTTGTATAGAGGATTGGCGAAAGATAAACCACAGGCTGCGAGCCAGCCTCCACCTGCGAAGCAGCGTTGATTGGCGGTCGTCGCTCATTGCCCCCATCGCCGCGCCACTATCTACTCGTGGTGCCTCCGTTCGATCCCACGTTGAACCACAATCCCGGAATTGTCCCGCGCGGCAAGGCCACCGTCCCGCAGGTCCTCTACGACACACTGTACCCGCTCAGCCTGGTCTGAAATGACCGACGAAGAGATTATCAAGGCGGTTCGCTGGCGATACCGCATTCGCAACTACCTATTCGTACTTGGAGCGATCTGGATCGCCGGCGGGTTCGCGGCGGGCATTTTGGGAGGGTACTTCAATGCGGACTGGCCGGGTTACACCATCGAGTTAACCGGTTTCGGTATCTTCACGGCTGCCTTCGCCCTGACTCTTGCCATTTACCGCTGCCCGGTCTGCGATCGTTACCTGAGCAAGTTTCGACCAGATAAAGAGAGATGCGCCCATTGCGGAGCGAGAGTGCGCTAGTTTTCTGGGAGGGCTTTAACAACGAGCCAAGGCTGCCGCGCCCGCCACGGCGGGCAGGCTGAAGGTTGTGATGGTGTTGGTGGGGCTGCTGTTTGCGGCTCGCATTTATCCCGTGGTGACGGCTCTGTGGCACTGGGACCATGAGTCGATGGGCGACGCGATGATCGAACGCATGTCCTGACACGAAGTCCCAGCGCTAAAGCGCGGGATCGGAAGCGGGGCTTTTCTCGGAGCGCTGAAGCGCTCCTTCCGCGTGCTGAAGCACGGGATATTCTTGGTGGGGCCTCTTTCGCGCGGACTAAAGGTCCGCGCTCCCCAGACCGATTTAGGCTCAGGGTTTGCAACTACAAACCCTGAATCCCGAGTGAGGGGCTGACACGAAGGCAACAGGCTGCCGTGCCCATGGCGGGCAGGCTATACGTTAGCGACGAACCCCACGCCAAGCGTCGCATGTGGCCTTCGCCCCTGGCGTCGTACAGAGAGCTGTTTAGAGTGGAACGCTGCCTGGAGCTTATCGCGTTCTTTTTCGGCCTGCGCTCTCGTGGTGAAAAGCCGCGACAGCCGGACAAATTGCTCCTTGCGGTATTCGTAAACAACCCATCGGCCCCTTGCGGACATGAGCAGAGTTTATAGCATAGCTCCGCCTTACGGGGGCGACACAAGCCAGGTGCCGCGCTCTTTGCGCCGTTTGCCCGCCACGGCGGGCAGGCTTACGGTGCTTTGAGCCTTCGACCAACCGAGGCTGTTGGGCTGAAGGCCGCGGAGCTACGTTTGAATCCTCCGGGGCTGACGCGAAATCCAGCGCTAAAGCGCGGGATTGGAGGCGAGGCTTTTCCCCGGAGCGCTGAAGCGCTCCTTCCCCGCGCTAAACGCACGGGGCCTCCACCCGAAACCCAGAGGCACAGCGAAAGGCTGCCGGGCTGAAGCCGCTCTTCGGCTTCGCTCAGGACTTTAGCGGCGCTGCAATTAAGTCTACGGGCGGTGGCACGCTTCTGCTGGTCATGCCTTGCCGGGGCGCGTATCCTCGGGTCACGTGGAGTAACCGGACCACATTGAGAGGAGGGTGGTATGCGAGAACAGGCGTTGAAGGTTGTGATGGTGTTGGTGGGGTTGTTCTTTTCGGCTGGCATCTATCCCTTGGCGCTGTTTCTGCGGAACGACCCAGCGTTGGCGATGATGCTCAGCCTTTACGTGACGCTGGGGATTTTCTTGCTACTGGCGGTGCGTAACCCGGCGGCGAATCGCAGCGTGATCGCCTTCGCCGCGTGGTCGAGCTTCGCTCACGGAGCTGTTATGGCGGTGCAGGTATATGAGAAGGCGATTGAACGGAAAGAACTGCTAGGAGTGGCTACGATGTTTGGCATCGGTGTAGTCCTGATCGCGCTGTCTCCAGCGAAGGAGTCAAGCGTGAGGCCGAGCGGTGGATTGTCGAAGGCGAGTAGCGCAGTGTAGGCCAGGACCCGTCGGGAGAAGGGTGTCGCACCCACCACGGCGGGCAGGTTTACGGCGCCCGTCGATATGATTGGCGCGCTACAGATTTGGCTTGGGCCATCTTGCGGGTCTTGATGCTGGGATGGAGGGACGATGAGGCTTACTCGGGTATTGTCTCGAAAAAGTTGGCGGCGGTTTGCCGGGGTTCTTCTGGGGGCCGCTGTCATCGCGTCTGGCGTGGCGCGTGGGGGTGCCAAAACTTCGTCTCCTGCTGATCTGACTCCGGAGCAAGTGGCGAGCATCGATAAATACGTGACGGCCGAAATGGAACGCGAGCGTATTCCCGGGACTGCCGTCGGCATCTATCACCGCGGGCAAATATTGCTGGCGAAAGGCTATGGCCTGGCGGATGTGGAGCTGAACGTCCAGGTGAAACCAGAGACCATTTTTCAGTCCGGTTCCGTGGGCAAGCAGTTTGTTTCCGCAGCGGTGATGATGCTGGTGGAAGAGGGCAAGGTCGGGCTGGACGACAGCATCGTGAAATATTTTCCAAACGCGCCCGCGACCTGGAAGCCGATTCTCATTAAGAATCTACTTTCGCACACATCGGGTCTGGCGGAATACGAAAGCGACGAGCGCACGGGGCCGAAGGGCCCTTTCTATATGCGCCTGGATTTCACCGAGGACGAACTGCTGGAGAAAACCGAGGCACTGCCGATTGAGTTCCAGCCCGGCGAGAAGTGGGACTACCGCAATACAAACTACCTGCTGCTGGGAATCATGATCCACAAAGTTACCGGCAAGTTCTACGCTGATTACCTGGCGGACCGGATTTTTAAGCCGCTGGGGATGACGTCAACGCGATTGATCAGCGACGCGGACATCATTCCAAACCGGTCGTCCGGCTATGAATTGCACGACGAGAAGCTTCAGAATCAGGGCTGGGTATCGCCGACGTTCAACTCGACGGCAGATGGCGCGCTCTACTTCAACGTCCTGGACCTAGCGAAGTGGGACGAGACTTTGTATGGAACTAGTCTGTTGAAGCAGTCGAGCCTGGACCGAATCTGGACGGTGTTTCCGCTGAATGACGGCAAGCCGAATCCGTCAAACTACGGGTTTGGATGGGAAATCAATAAGCTGAACGGGCATAAGGTGATCGAGCACGGCGGGGCGTGGCAGGGTTTCACCTGCGACATCTCCCGATACGTGGACGACAACCTGACCGTCGTCGTGCTAACGAACCTGGATGCGGGGCACGCTCGTCCCACGCGGATCGCGCACACGGTGGCGGGTCTGGTGATTCCGGCGCTGATGCCGCCTCCCCCGAAAGAGCATAAGACAATCGCTGTCGATCCGAAGCTGTTCGACGGCTACGTCGGACGCTATCAACTGAATCCGGACTTCATCGTCACGGTCACGCGCGAGGGCGATCATCTGTTCGTGCAGGCGACGGGGCAGCAGAAGTTCGAGGCGTTCCCTGAAAGCGACCGCGATTACTTCCTTAAAGTCGTCGAAGCACAGATCACTTTTGTGACTGATGGTACGGGCCGGGCGACGGAGCTGATCCTGCATCAAGGCGGCAGGGACCAGCACGCGAAACGCGTCGAATGAATTTCACGCACATCAGCACGCACAATGCGTACCACATCGGGCAGATCATTTATGTGCGGAAAGAGCAAGGTTCCCGGGACCCCAAGAACGGCGTGAAATAGGAATCTCCTAATAATTGATTTCCGGGGCTCTTTCGGATGGACTAATTTAAGTTCAGGGTTACAAACCCTGAAACCCGAGTCCGGGGCCGACACCAGACATTCTTGTCTCCTGCTTCCCTGCCTCCTTGCTTCCTTGTTATAGTTCCCTTTCGCTGGGAGGGCCGATGCTGGAATTTGATCCTCATGTGACCGACGAGAAGGCGATTCCGCCGCCGGAGGAGTTCAGCAAGCGCGCGCACGTCAAGTCGCTCGAGGAATACCGGGAGATTTATGCTCGCGCGACCGAAAACCCGGAGGAATACTGGGGCGAGCAGGCGGAGATGCTTCACTGGTTCGAGCCGCCTCAAAAGACGCTCGAGTGGGAGCTGCCCCATGCGAAGTGGTTCGTGGGCGGCAAGCTCAACGTTTCGTACAACTGCCTCGACCGGCACCTCGAAAAGAACGGCAACAAGCCCGCAATGTTCTGGGAGGCGGAAGACGGCGCCACTTTGCAGCTCACTTATGCGGAGCTTCACGCGCGGGTGTGCAAGTTCGCGAATGCGCTGATCGGGCTCGGCGTGAAGGCGGGCGACTGCGTCGCCATCTACATGCCGATGATTCCGGAGCTTCCAATCGCGATGCTGGCGTGCGCGCGAGTGGGCGCGATGCATTCGGTGGTGTTCGGCGGGTTCAGCGCCACGGCCCTTGCCGACCGCATCGCCGACGCGAAGTCGAAAATCCTGATCACCGCGGACGGCGGCTACCGGCGGGGTAAGATCGTTCCGCTGAAGGAAACGGCGGACGCCGCGCTGAAAAACTGCCCCACGATCGAGAAATCGGTGGTCGTGCGCCGGACCAGCGAAAAGGTGGGTTGGACCGAAGGCCGCGACCTCTGGTGGCACGAACTCGAAGAAGCCGCCTCTGCCGAGTGCCCTGCCCTGCCGTTCGATTCCGAGCAGCCGCTCTACATCCTGTACACCAGCGGAACCACCGGGAAGCCGAAAGGCGTGCTGCACACGTCGGCGGGCTACCTGCTGGAGTGCATGTGGAGCACGCGGCTCGTGTTTGATTTGCGCGACGACGATATTTACTGGTGCACGGCCGACATCGGTTGGGTGACGGGCCATAGCTACATCGTTTACGGGCCGCTCGCGAACGGCGCGAGCATCGTGATGTACGAAGGCGCGCCTGACTTTCCGCGCAAGGATCGGTTCTGGGAAATCGTTGACCGCTACAACGTGACGATTTTCTACAGCTCGGCTACGGCCGTGCGCGCGTTCATGGCCTGGGGCATGGACTGGATCAATCCGCACAGCCTGAAAAGCCTGCGCGTGCTGGGGACCGTAGGCGAGCCCATCAACCCCGCGGCGTGGAAATGGTATTTCGAGGCCATCGGGAAGAATCGATGCCCGATTGTCGACACCTGGTGGCAGACCGAGACTGGTTCGATCTTGATTTCGCCGCTGCCAGGGGCAACTCCGGCGAAGCCCGGCTCGGCCACGTTGCCGCTGCCGGGAATCGCGGCGCGCGTCGTGGACATGAAGGGCGAACCCGTTGAGCCCGGCGTGACCGGCTACCTGACGATTCAGAAGCCGTGGCCGTCGATGCTGCGGACGATCTATGGAGACGACGAGCGCTATGTGCGCGACTACTGGAACCGCATTCCGGGCGTCTATTTTGCGGGCGACGCGGCGCAGTGCGACAAAGACGGCTACATCTGGGTGCTCGGGCGCGTGGATGACGTCATCAAGGTGGCTGGGCACCGATTGAGCTCGATGGAGATTGAAAGCGCGCTGGTGAGCCATCCGTCGGTGGCAGAAGCGGCGGTGGTGGCGCGGTCGGATGAGATCAAGGGCGAGGCGATCATTTGCTTCGTCACGCTGCGGTCAGGGCAAAATCACAGCGCGCAGCTTCGTGAGGCGCTGATGGACCACGTGGCGACGACGATTGGGTCAATCGCGCGGCCCACGGATGTTCGATTCTGCGACTTGCTGCCGAAGACGCGCAGCGGCAAGATCATGCGGCGCCTTCTACGCGAGGTTGCGCAAAAGGGCGGCGTCACTGGCGACACCACGACGCTGGAGGATATGGCCGTGATCGAGCGTCTGGCGAAAGCGCAAGGCAAGGACGACGAATGAGGAGCGCCATGTGGGAGACCGACGAATTCGAGGCGTCTTAACTAGTGGGAAAGTCATCGAACGTTTTGAGGTGGTCACACTGAGGAGGAGAAGAATGGCAAAGAGTAGACTCAAGAAGGCTGCGCAAGCGATAGGCGGTGCAATGGGGAGAGCTGACCGCACGGCTCACAAAGTGGCAAAGGCGGGAGTGGTCGCGAAAAAGGAACTCGCGGCAATTTCCGAGCAGGTGGAAGCCCTCAAGAAGCAGTTGCAGAAGACCACGAAACGATTGAAGCACGCCCTGCGCTAGCAGTAAGCGCTCTGTCAAGCGCGGGAATCCGTCGCAGAAAGCTGGTCGATTCGCTTCACAGCAGTAGTCCCGGAGTTTGACTCTGTCCATCACAGCGAGCTCAGGGTGCGGGAGTTTCATTGGATTCGGAGCTCGGCCAAGTGGATCGAGACGATCAGCCAGCCGGGGTGGGCGTCGCGGAGGACCAGAACCATTCGGAGAGCGCTCGCATTGTGCTTTTTTTCTTCACCTTGCGGCTTCCAGAGGACGGTTACAATCGCAACTTGGCCGGCCACCGGTTTCACGTCTTTGACATCGGGCGCGGCACCTGTTGGGTTAGCTGACGCGAAGTGCGCGGCGAGCCCTTTTTCCACTTGGGGTGGAGTCAGCCACAGTTCTCCGCGAATGTCCCAGAATTGGCCCCGCGCATCGAAGAAGCTCGCCAGCTTCTTCGCATCGCGCGCCTCCCAAACTTCCAGGATCATGTCAACGGCGGCGCCAATCGGAACTCGCACCGGCACTGGGATTCGTTCCGATTGGCCTTGCAGCTTCGGATCCGCGATCTTCTCGCGCATGTCGTTCAGCAATATGCCGTGACCTCTTAAGATACACGCCGCCCGGCTGCCCTCTTCGCGAAGAATTCCTAACAGCAAATGCTCCGTCCCAATGTGGCGGCTGCCAAGCCTCGCCGATTCCTCCGCCGCGTAATTCAGGATGCGCTTACATTCTTGAGTCAGCGGTACCTCAACCGACGTGGATATTCGCTCACGCGCCTCGATACTGGCTTCAATCTCCGTTCGGACCATTTGAATCGAGGGGAGCGATTTCAGCAGGATGTGCGCGAGAGTCTGGTCCTCCCTGAGCAAACCAAGCAGCAGATGCTCGGTCTCAATGTAAGGGCTGCCGTACTGGCTGGCCTCGTAGCGGGCAAAGAAAATCACCCGACGGGCCTTCTCTGTATAGCGCTCGAACATGGCCTTTGAAAGCTAGCTTCCTTCAGGGCGCATCATCTTTGCGGCCATTTTTGCAACGAAACGGCGTGGCACCAGGCGCTCGGACTCCATCATCAAGCGATTCATGGCGCCCGAGATGACGTAGCTCTTCCCTTTTGCGAGGCCTTCGAGGCCGACGCGCGCAACCTTCTCCGCGGTTTCGACCACCTTGAAGGCGCGGCTGGGCTGCTGAGCCACCTGCTGGAACTCGGTGGTTGTCGGACCGGGACATAGCGCGCAGACATTCACTCCCAGGGGGCGAAGTTCTTCCGAAATCCCTTCAGCGAAAAGCAGGTCAAAGGCTTTGGTGGCGGCATACACAGAATTGAACGGCACGGATTGGAAAGCAGCCGTCGAGGCGACGATCAGGACGTCGCCGTGCCGCCGCTGGACCATCGCCGGCACATAGAGGCGCGTCAGGTGAACCACCGCCGAGCAGTTTACCTGGACCATTTCCAGCAAGCGCTCTTCAGGTATTTCATGGTTGTAGCCGAAGGCGCCGAAACCGGCATTGTTGATGAGCAGCTCGATTTCGAGTTTCTTTCGGTTCGTGAAGGCGTGGATTTCGCCGGGACCTTCGGAGCGGGTGAGGTCAGCGGTGAAGACCTCGACGCTAATGCCGTGCTTGGTGGAGAGGTCAGCGGCGAGCTTCTGGAGCCGGTCGGCTCGCCTCGCGGTCAGAACCAGATGAGCGCCCGCGGCTGCCAACTGCTCCGCGAACTCCAATCCGATGCCGGCGCTCGCGCCAGTGATGAGCGCCCACTTCCTTGACCATCGATGCTCTGGGCGATTTGTGGGGCGTTTCTGAGCGTTGTCGGGCACGAATGCCTCCGTCTCGAGGGCGCATGTAAAGAGCTGGTTCAACCGCCGCCGAGCTTCTTAGATATTACGAGAGGTGGCCCTACTCAGGGCACGTTCCTCGAAGGCATGAAACCACAGTTGGAAGGGGTTCGGAAGCGAGAAAATCCAGGACAGCGGAGCGCGAAACTAGACTCGATCAGCCGGCTGACGAACGAAGACGGCGTCGCGGAGGCGTATTCCCTGCTCCTTGAGGCGGTCGAGCAGCGTTCGCGCCCAGACAAACTCGGCAGCGAGGATTCCCAGGCCCAGGAGAATGGTCAGCCAACCCGGTCCGGGAGTGACGATCATCACGATTCCCAAAGCAAGCAGTGTGAAGCCAAAAAGTATCTTCACCCACCGTTTCGCCTGGTGAATAGTCCTGATGAACATTAACGCTGTCCGGTCAAACTTGTGTTTCGCCGCACACTTTTAGATGCGACAACTCGACAACACGATTTAGCTGAGCACGTGAAATTCCAAATATCCCTCACGCTTGCGTGGCCAACAATTGCTGCCGATAATGGGGTTTCGCCAAAAAACGACACTCTGGCGGGATTCGTGAATTCCATTTGTGGGAAGTTTTTACCGAATGAGGGATAAACATGGAACTATCTGACCGTGCGGCTGGAGATCCCCGAAGAGGCGAATCTTATCCTGGGCCAAGCACACTTCATTAAGACTGCGGAAGACCTGTACGAGGTGGTGGTGAACACTGTAGCCGGCGCTAAGCTCGGTGTGGCGTTCTGCGAGGCTTCCGGGCCGTGCCTGATTCGCGTGGAATCGAACGACGACGAGCTGCGGCAAGCCGCCATTTCCAATGCAAAGGCGCTGGGGGCCGGACACGTGTTCGTCCTGTTGGTCCGGCAAGCCTATCCCATCAATTTGCTCAGCCGGGTGCGGGACTGCTTCGAGGTTTGCTCGATTTATTGCGCGACAGCGAATCCTGTCGAGGTGGTGGTGGCTCAAACGGAGCAAGGCCGGGCGATTCTGGGAGTCGTGGATGGGAGTTCTCCGAAGGGGGTGGAAGGCGCCGAAGAGACACGGCATCGACGCAAGTTCGTTCGCAAGATCGGTTACAAACTCGAAGGGTAACTGCCCTGCTGCCCGCCATGTTACCGCTGAGTCAGAATCCGCTTCCCTGCGAAACTAACGCTACATTCGCGGGCTGCGACGCATCGACGTGCGAGCCCAGGGCGGCTTCTCATCGCGTTCGGCGTCAGTGCTTGAGACTCTGTACGTAGGCAATCAGCGCTTTCAGATCGTCTGGGGGCAGGTCCACAGCCGGCATGCCGCCTGCCGTCATTTTGGCGGTGGGATGTTTCAAAAGTTCCGCCAGTTGATCGGATGAATATTTCGCGCCCACGCCGACAAGGGCGGGCGCCGCGGCAGTTCCAATTCCTGCATCACCATGACATGCGTTACATGCCTGAGCTTCGAAGACGGCCTTCCCTTTCGCAGCCAGCGGGTCAGCCAAGGCCACATTCTCAGCCGCGAGTGAAGCGGACGAAAGCTCAGGCTCGAACGGCGCGTGCATGTACGCGTCTTCCTCGGAGATCTGCTTGGCCAACTGCTGCGCGACTCCAGCGTCGTGGGAATCCAGATAACGGCTTCGCAAGCCAAGACCGATCAGAGCGCACAGGACGAACGCATAGGCGCCCATCGCAATAGGCCGCTTCCACGGCCGGCGTTCAATGCTGCGATCGAGAAACGGCACCGCGAGGATGCCCAGAACCAGCACGGCGGGAATCACAAGGATGCCGACGATCGAACCAGCCCCGTGCCAATACTTCAGCCACTGGAATATCGGAAGGTAATACCACTCGGGCCGGGGAATATATTGGGCGTCGGCTGGATTGGCGGAAGGGCCAAGTTGCGCCGGCATGAAGAAGGCGAGCAATCCGAGCCCGACAATGAGCAGGCCCGTCAGAGACAGGTCCATGAGAACCTGACGAGGATAGAAGGGTTCGGTTTTCTGTGTGGGATGGTAGGGATCTTCGTCAACGGGACCGGCGGCACCAGCCCGGCGGAAAAGAAAAATGTGCGATGCCACCAGAGCAAAGATGAACGCGGGAATCAGAAAAACATGGGCAACGAAAAACCGCGAGATCGTGAGCGTGCCCATATCCGTGCCGCCGCGCATCAGGCGTTTCAGGCTTTCGCCAATCAACGGAACTTCGCTCACAGCGTTCGTTCCCACGGCCGTCGCAAAGTAGGCTCGCTGGTCCCATGGGAGCAAGTAACCCGTAAACGCCATTCCAAGAACGAGTCCGAACAGCAGGCAGCCGGAGAGCCAGAGCAATTCGCGACGACCTTTATACGCGCCCCAGATATACGTTTGAGATAGATGCAGAAGCAGCACGACGATCATCGCGCTGGCACCATAGGCGTGGAGGCTGCGGAGGAAAGAACCCGCAGTAACACTCTTCGTGATGTAAGCCACCGTCGTGTGCGCGTGGTCTGCGGAAGGAACGTAATAGAGCGCCAGGAAAACGCCAGTGATGACCTGCGAAAGGAATATGAACAAGAGGCCCGAGCCGAAAATGTAAGCGAGCCGCGCGCCGCCGGGAACGGGCTCGTCCAACGCGACGCGAAGCAAAGAATCCAGGCCGGTGCGGCGATCCAGCCATCCCCGAAAACCCGTCTTCACTTGTCCCGGATCGCCTTTGCTGGCGTGCGTCGAAGCCATTCTGAGCAATTCTCTTTCTCAGCCGATGACTTCCTTGTCGGCCACGAGTTGCCGGAAATATTGGAAACGGACCATGAGTTGACCGTCCTGAACTGTCGATTGAAGCGCATCCATTCCCCTGAGCGCCGGACCGCTAATCTGCTTTCCATCCGGCGAGAACGTGGCCCCGTGACACGGGCAGGCGAAAGCGCTCTTCGAAGCGGACCACGGCACCGTGCAGCCCAGGTGCGGACAAATCGATGAGAGAACGCACAACTCTCCGCGATCGTTTTTCGTTACGTATACTGTTTTCTCGGAAACTGCCTTGCGCCAGCCGTCTAACTGCTCGATTTGGATGGTTCGCGCGACGGGTGCACTTAAAGACGAAAATTCCGACGCGGATCCCACCGGCGACTCTTTGAGTTCGGTGGTGCGGCGCAACAAAGGAAACAGAGCGAAGCGAATCAAAGGTACGGAAAGCAGCCCGCCAACGCAAACCGAACCCAATCCGAGCAGGGTTCCCAAAAACGACCTTCGTTTTTCGGAGACGAGCCCGGCATCACCGGCAGCCTTCATCGAATTCTCCCCTCTGCAATGGCCCAACCACCCTCACTTCTTCGGCATTGCTCGAATGTACGCCACCAGCGCCTTGATCATGTCGGGCGAGAGCTTCGACCCGAAAGCAGGCATTTTGCCTTGGCCCTTGGTGATGAAGTCGGCGAGCTCCGCGTCTGATTTTTTCTGCACTTCGTCCGACCTCAGGTCTTTTGCCTTAAGAGCCTTTCCCGACGACGAATCACCACTGCCGTTGGCCGAATGGCACAACACGCAGTTTGCCTTGTATGTCTTCGCCGCATCGGTCTGAGCTCGAAGAGACGACGGCACAACCAGCGTCGCGATGCAGATCAAGATGGCTGCAGCGGCGACGTGCAAGAACGAGCGTTGCATGTTTTTTTCCTCCCGCGGGGGTAGCCCGCGAAAAACCGGCAGAAGCTTACCGCAGTTCCACGCGCCGGCGCATTGCTTCTCTGCGACTTCTCACCGGCAAAGGCTCCTACATCAGAAAACAAAGCGAGCCAACAAGTAGGTGGTGTTATTCGCGCTGGCATTGCGACCCGCCGCGTCGTAATTCGTCGAGGCGCCATTGAATCGCAGGTAACCGGTATATTGCACGGCGAAATTGATGTTCTGCTCCGGCCACCATGAAAAGTTGAAGATGTACCCGGTGCTTGCGGGACTTCCCGTTCCGCTGCCGGTAACGGGCGCCTGTGGATAGAGGAGCTGGTCCGCAGTTCCGGTGACGTTGAAGAAACCGCCCGTCCCGGAAAAGCGCGTGCCGAAGTGATATTCGGCGTTGAACTCCGCGGTGTTGAGATGGTGGCCCGGTTGAGTGGCGCCCGGGGGCATGGCATTGAATGTCGCTACGAGTGCCGAGTTCTCGCGAATATAGGTTCCGCGGAAAGACAAAACGTCATTCTTGAACTGCGGGATGGTGCGATCGTACTGAAAATCAAAGGCCCAATCCGTATAGCTGTCGGCGAGACCCGTGATTGCGTTCGGGGAGCTCTTCGCGTGCATCCCATAGGTGCCGATTTCAAGATTGTTATTGTCCGTCGAAGTTTGCCACGCGGCACGCCAGTAAGGAGCGACGCCCCGGATGTTGATCGGGAATCCTGTACCGGGATTCGGCTGAGGGCCGCCTATGTGTTCGGAGCGGTAGATGGTACCCGCAAGGTAGAGATGATCGTTCCACATGGCGTAGCCACCTAACCCCGCCACGTCCTGCGCCAACGACCCGTTGATCAAAGCTGCCGCCGACGGCGAGGGAGCGACGTTGGAGGAGACGAACGGAAAACCCCAGGCAGGCGTGCTATTCCAAAGGTCCTCTACGGTTGGATTGTTGTTGAATGTTGCCCCGTAGGTGAGCGGCTTGCCGAAAAGATGGCCCGTGTTGGTGGCGACGCGTATGTCTGTGTTATCCCAGGTGAAATTATCCGCCTGACTGTCGTAGGTAACTTGCAGGAAACTGCCTACATGGCTTCCCCAACTGCCAGCGAGGAACAAGGAAGCATCCTGCGGAAATTCGAAGTTGCCGTTCTGCGTTGTCGGTTGAGGGGATTTCGTCGCGGTAAACGACGTATCAAATAGCACGGAGATCGGAAAAGATTCGAGCAGGTGCAGGCCTGAATTGTGGTCCTTTTTGTCGTCGGTCACCTGCGCCTTTGTTGTGAACGTGTAGCCCTCCAGCTTGAATTTTCTCCCGAAGGGCGTGAGTTCCGGAGGGGCGTAGTGGCAAGTGGCGCAAGAAAGCCCCGTCTGCCGCGAATAGCTGGGGACTGCGTGCGCGTTCGGCTCAGACAGAATGATCAACAATGCGATCGGAACAAGCAAACCAACGGCCTTCAAAACGGCGGTGACTACCGGGTGCCCAGGTTGTGCATGCACCATTTCGTTCCCCTCCCTCTGCCAAAAGGATTTGCTCAGTCTGTTCTCGCTAACATCACTTCGCGAACGCGGCAGTGTACAGCGCTACGTAATGCCGCAACTGTTCAATACTGCTCACTCTCGAACAGGTAGCGTCACCCGAATGCTTGGAGCATCATGCTTGGAAGGAGATGCCACTCGAACGAATCGTTCTCCTTCTCCCGCTACCCACAGGCTCGCTAGAAATCGAGCGCAGCTTATCGACTACGGTGTTGGACCGATGTGACCGACGTCACTTTGCGAAGTGACGACCATCACATCGAGATTCGAAGGGGTTTACCGGAAGGGGTCTTGCTCGCCGAACTCAGCCGCTGGCTCGATCATCAGCCAAATGCTCAAGCCCGGCCTTGTCACGTAATATAAGGGTGGAACCTTTGACCTGCAACAGTTGTTTTTTCTTGAAGTCGCTAAAGAGCCGAGTGACAGTTTCCCGTGACGCGCCAATCATTTGGGCGATTTCCTCGTGGGTCAGCGTCAATTTTGCGCGAATTTCACCTTTGCCGTCGCCATGGCTCGCGCACCAGTCGAGAAGAAACCGCGCCAGCTTTTCTGCCGCCGAATGAGATAGACCAATGGACCTCATTTCGGCGACGGCTGCGTGGTACGTTTCGCCCAATTGCTGGGCTACCCGCAGCGAAACCTCGCCGTGCTCGCGCAAAAAATTGAGAAAATCAGCCCGCGGGATAAAATTCGCCTGCGTGGGTTCGATCACGTCGGCCGTCAACTCATAGGGCGTGCCGGTGACGGTGGCCGGCAATCCCAGGACTTCTCCTGGCTCGGCAATCCGCACGATCAGCGTTTTCCCATCCGCCGAGGATGTCGACAGTTTCACGCGGCCGTCGCACAGGATGAAGACACCGCGGCCTGCTTGCCCTTCCACAAACAGTGTCGCCCCTTTTGGATACGAAGAAGCCGAGGTGATTGCCGAAAGGCGTTGCAGAGCAGCCGGCGGAAGATTGCAAAAGAGCCGATCCTCTTTGTGCGGGCAAGTGACGCAGTTCTCGATTATTTCCAGGCCGTAGGGGGCACGCATGAATGAACCGTGCGTTATTGTACTCCCTTTTCCGCGCGGAACAATTCTGAAGCCGGTGGTCATCTCGAAGACCCGCGGATCGTTCTCCCCAGTGAATCTGCTTCGAATCGTCCCAAGGGCCAGTGACCCAAATCACGTCTTCGCGTGATGGCCGTCACAGCAGTACTTCCGGCGAACGCAGATGCTCCATACAGAAGGAGCGCGATATGAAAAGAGATGAGCGAGACCTACTGGATGTCCTGAAGTTCGAGCTTGAGTTCGTGGAGAAGGGCGGATACGGGCGTTCACCGCGCGAGCCGTGGAGACCGCAGTTTGTTTTCGAGGATTCTCCCACTTGCATGAACTACGATTGCAAAGAGAATCCGGGCCCGTGCAGCGATTGCGTGCTAATGCACTGGATTCCGGACGAGCACCGCGACGAGAAGGCCGCGTGCCGCAAGATTCCCCTCGGCCCGTCGGGCGAGACGCTGGATTCTCTCTACCGCTATGCCGACCAGCATGAAATTGAAGAAGCGGTCGCCGGTTGGTTACGCATCACCATTTCCAAGCTGGAAGCAGAACGGAAGTCGGCCCATCTCGAGGGGAGCGAACGCAGCCTCCCCAGCAACGACACCCCGAAGCCTGCTCCGCTAAATCAACGACTCCATCCCAAATGCGCGAACCCCTTGTGCCCCGCGGCCTTTCATTGGCTGGGAGGAGGCAAGTTTTTCCGGTTTCGACAGAGTCAGCCAGATGAAGGTTCGCTCGCGAGTACGCACGGAGTGAAGCATTTCTGGCTTTGCGAGCGCTGCTCGCACGTCTACACCCTCGTCTACGACGCGGAGAATGGAGTGGCGCTCAGGCTGCTGGCGGCGGAACTACCCCTCGCCGAAGAACGTAAGACGCTGCCCAAGGGCGCGGGCGCCTGATGAATATGAGAAGATGATGTCGTGAAAACGACAGTAGAAGTTCCCGACGCGCTTTTTCGGCGTTTCAAGTCTGCGGCGGCCGAGCGCGGCATTACGTTTCAATCGCTCGTCTCCGAAGCTTTGGCAGAAAAACTTCGCTCGCGGGCCGAGGCCTCCGACACGAAGCCCTGGATGAAGTCATTCGGGAAACTTCGTCACCTGCGCAAGGAAACCGCCAGAGTCGATCGCATCATCGAAGAAGAGTTTGAGACGATCGAGCCCGACACCGCCCGTTGAACTCAGCCACGCGGGACAAGTGACTTTATTTTCTGGATCACGAGGTCGATGCCGACTTCGTTGTGCCCGCCCTCGGGAATGATCACGTCGGCGAAGCGCTTCGACGGCTCCACGAAATCCCTGTGCATAGGCCGCACCGTGGTCAGGTACTGATCGACCACCATTTCCATAGTGCGACCGCGCTCGCCGATGTCGCGCAACAGCCGCCGGATGAACCGCAAGTCCGCATCCGTGTCTACGAAAATCTTGATGTCCATCAAGTTCCGCAATGCCCTGTTTTCGAAGATCAAAATTCCTTCGATGATGATTGCGGCGCGAGGCTCGATGCGCACCGTCTGCGTGTGCCGCTGAAAGTTCGCGAAATCATAAGTGGGTGATTCGATTGCTTCGCCTTCGCGCAAGCGCCGCACGTGCTCGATGAGCAGCGGCGTGTCCATCGAATCGGGATGATCGAAATTCACCCGAACGCGTTCCTCGTACGAGAGTTGCGGGTAATCCTTGTAGTAGTTGTCCTGCTGCAGGATGGTGACGCTCTCAGCCGCGAGCGCGTCGATAATCCGCCGCGTGATCGTTGTCTTACCCGATCCCGTTCCGCCGCAGATTCCGATGATGAGCGGCCGTCTTTCCGACGCTTGAATCGCGGCCTCCCCTTCCAAATACGAACGACGTTGCTTCCCATTCGGCCGTTCGGCATCGCCCCTAAAGGCGACGCCGTAACCCGCGTGCGAGCGTTCCTCTGTCTTCCGCTACTTCCTTTGTTTCTTCCGCTTCTTCTCTTCGATAACGGCCTGCGCCGCCGCCAATCGCGCAATCGGCACTCGGAAGGGCGATGCGCTGACGTAATCCATCCCCACCTCGTGGCAGAACTTGACGCTGTCGGCGTCGCCACCGTGCTCGCCGCAAATTCCGATTTTCAGCGTCGGCCGCGTTTTGCGGCCATGCTCGATCGCCCACTTGACGAGCATCCCGACGCCTTCGATGTCGAGCGTTTGGAACGGGTCCGTCTTGAAGATGGCGGCCTTTCGTTCGTCGACGTACTCGGGCAAAAAGCGCCCGGCGTCGTCGCGGGAAAGCCCCATCGTCGTCTGGGTCAGGTCATTCGTGCCGAACGAAAAGAATTCCGCCAGTTCCGCAATCTCCCCCGCGAGTATCGCCGCGCGCGGCAGTTCGATCATAGTCCCCACGAGATATTCAAGTTTTACTTTAGCATCCGAAATGATCTTGTCGGCGACGCGCCGCGTGGCCTCTTCCAAAATCTGAAACTCTTTTTTATCGAGGACAAGCGGATGCATGATCTCAGGTAATACTTTAACTCCGCGCTTCTGGCAGTCGATCGCCGCCTCGATGATGGCTCGCACCTGCATCTCGAGAATTTCCGGATAGGTGATCGAAAGCCGGCAGCCGCGATGCCCCAGCATCGGGTTAGCCTCGTGCAACTGCTCGACGCGCCGAGCCACGGCCTCGGGTGTGATTCCGATTTTTTTCGCGAGTTCCGCCTGCTTCGCGGCGTCGTGCGGGACAAACTCATGCAGCGGCGGGTCAACCAGCCGAATCGTTACGGGCAAGCCGTTCATGGCTTCGAAGATGCCGATGAAGTCGCGCCTCTGGAACGGAAGCAGCTTCGCAAGGGCCTTGCGCCTGGACTCCGAATCGTCGGCCAAAATCATCTCCTGAATCGCCTGCTGCCGTTCCGCGCTCTTTTCAGGACGCTCAAAATCCTTGAAGAACATGTGTTCCGTGCGGCAGAGCCCGATGCCCTGCGCACCCATTGCACGTGCCGCGCGGGAATCGTGCGGCGTGTCCGCGTTGGTGCGCACGCGCAGTCTGCGAACGTCGTCGGCCCATTTCATCAATGTTTCATAGGCTTTCGGCGGGTCCGGCCGCGCAAGTTCGATTTCCCCGGAGTAGACGGAGCCATCGCCGCCATCGAGCGTGATCCAATCGCCCTCGCGCACGACATGCCCGTTTGAGCTCATCTTCTTCGCTTCCGCATCGATGTCAACCTTCTCCGCTCCGACAATGCAGCACTTCCCCCAGCCGCGAGCTACCACCGCGGCGTGGCTCGTCTTGCCGCCGGTCGCCGTGAGAATTCCCTGCGCCACGTACATTCCGCCCACATCTTCTGGACTGGTTTCGCGGCGCACGAGAATCACTTTTTCGCCGCGCTCGGCCCAGCGCTCCGCTTCTTCCGCGGTGAACACGGCCTTGCCAACCGCCGCGCCCGGAACAGCATTGATCCCCTCCGCGAGCTTCCGGCTGGCCAATTCAGATCGCGCCAGCTTCGGATCGATCACCGGATAGAACAGCCGCTCGATATCTTCCGACTTCAGGCGTTCGAGCGCTTCTTCGCGGGAGATCAATTTCTCATTTGCCATATCAACGGCCATCTGGAACGCAGCTCCCGGCGAGCGTTTCCCCGTGCGCGTCTGCAGCATGTAGAGCTTGCCGTTCTCGACGGTGAACTCCATGTCCTGCATATCGCGATAGTGTTTTTCGAGCGTCTGCCGGACCTTTTCGAGCTGCTTGTAAACTTTCGGCATGCGCGTCTTCATTTCGCTCAATTGCATGGGCGTGCGTATGCCGGCGACGACGTCTTCTCCCTGCGCATTCAAAAGAAAATCGCCGAAGAAAGTCTTCTCACCGGTGCTGGGGTCGCGCGTGAAGCAAACTCCCGTGCCGGAATTGTCGCCCGTGTTGCCGAACACCATCTGCACCACGTTGACGGCAGTGCCGAGCAGCCCTGTAATTTTTTCGACGCGGCGGTATGTGACGGCCTTTTCGCCCATCCACGACTCGAACACGGCGCCAATCGCGCCCCAGAGTTGCTCGACGGGATCCTCGGGAAAATCTTTGCCGGTCTTCTCTTTAAAGTAGGCCTTGTATTCGCCCACTAGCTGGCGCCAGCCGTCCGCGGTGACTCGCGTGTCATCTTTCACGCCGAGCCTGCTCTTCATCGCGCGGAGGCGCGCTTCGAGATCTTCCTTCGGCAGCCCGATCACGACACTCGAATACATCTGAACGAAACGGCGATAGGCGTCGTAAGCGAACCGGTCATTATTGGTGGCCTTCGCGATTCCCTGCACCGATTTGTCATTGAGCCCCAGGTTCAGAATCGTCTCCATCATGCCCGGCATCGATCGCGCCGAGCCGGAACGCACACTAACAAGCAGCGGATCCTTCGCGTCGCCTAGTTTCTTGCCGGTGAGCTTTTCAAGATGCGCGAGACTCTTGGCAACTTCCCCTCGAAGCTCCTTCGGGTATTTCTTTCCGCTCTTGAAATAGTGGTCGCATGCTTCGGTGCTGATCGTGAACCCGGCCGGTACGGGCAGCCCGATACGCGTCATCTCGGCAAGACCCGCTCCTTTTCCTCCGAGGACATCCTTCATGTCGCCCGTGCCATCCGCTTTTCCTGCGCCAAAGAAATAAACGTATTTCATCTCTCTCCTCTTCATTGAGTCAGGACTGATCCGCGACGGACCGGCCCCGGAAACCAAATTCATGTATTACTTCAAGATCGCGTGTCGGCGCTCCGACAACGAAAGCGCCACTTGATGTGCCGCGGTTCCGCAAAGACCGAATTGTAAAGTACAACTTCAATTGGATTACTCTCGCGCGATTACGCCTGAGCGCCCCGGGCACTGTCCTTCGAATCCTCCGCGCCAAGCTCCGAGAAATCCGCAATCGTGGAAAATTCCTTCAGCAGTCCGCCGAGCAAGGCGATGCGGTTCCGGCGAATATTCTCATCCTCATGCATTACTAGAACTTTGTCGAAGAAGAAATCCACCGCCGGACGCAGCTCTGAAATCTTCTCCAGCGCCTGCCGATACTTCTTCTCTTTCTTTCGCCGTGTCGCCTCTTCGCCAATTCGCTGAGCGGCGGTCTGAAGCTGAAGCTCGGCGGCATCCTTTAGAAGCTCCTGCTTCACACCCATCTGCATCCTGTCTTTCGAGCCGGCTGACTTCTCCAGAATGTTGCGGATGCGCTTGAACGCCGCCGCCAGCGGCGGGAAATTCTTGGTGTTGCGAATCGCCTTCAGCGCGGACACACGCTCAACCGCATCCACCAAATCGTCCGCCCCGGCTGCGAAGGCTGCATTAATTTCGTCGTACGCGAAGCCGCGGCGCTCGCGCAGGATATATCGCGCGCGTTCGAGAAGGAATTCGAGCACCTGCCTCTGCACCGCATCCGAGGCTTCGATTTTCGGCTCGTGATCCTTCAGGGCGCGGGCCGCAGCGGAAACTGCCGCTGAAATCGACAGTGGAATCTGCCGTTCGAGAATAATCTTCACGATGCCCAGAGCGGCCCGCCGCAAAGCGAAGGGATCGCTCGAGCCCGTGGGCACCGCGCCCACGGCAAAGCACGCTGTCAACGAATCGAGCTTGTCCGCAAGCGCCACCGCACAGCCCGTCAAGTTCCGCGGAATGGGATCGTCGAGTCCCAGCGGCTTGTATTGATCGTAGACGGCCCACGCGATTTCGTCGGGTTCGCCTTGCGCGCGCGCGTAGAGACCGCCCACGATTCCCTGCAGTTCGGTGAACTCGCGCACCATTTCCGTCACCAGATCGCATTTGGCGAGTTCCGCCGCTCGATCCGAGCCGGCCACGTCCGCTTCGGTGACGCCGGCGCTGAACCACTGTTCGGCCAGCCAGCGCGCGAGCGCGCGCATCCGCTCGACCTTGTCTTTGTAGCTTCCGAGCCGCGATTCATACGTGACCGCCGCGAGCTTGGGAAGGTAATCCGCGAGCTTCGTTTTCTGGTCTGCCTCCCAGAAGAACCGCGCATCCGCAAAGCGCGCTCGCAGCACTCGCTCGTGCCCCTGCCGCACAAGGCCCTTCGGATCGTGCGCCAGGTTGATCACCGCAAGAAAGTGCGGGGCAAGTTCGCCTTTCCGCGATTCGAGGGCGAAGTACTTCTGGTGACCGCGCATCACTGTGATCAGGATTTCGTCCGGGAGTTCGAGAAAAGCGGGATCGAAGTCTCCCGCGATTACTGTCGGATACTCGTTCAGGTATGTGACCAGCTCCAGCAGCCCGGCGTCCTCGTGCGCGTGAAGTCCCTTGCGCGAACTCAGCGCGTGGATCTCCGAGTCGATCTTCTTTCGACGCTCTTCGGGGTGCGGCAATATAAAGTTTTTCTTTAACTTCGGATCGTAATCGTCCGGCCCTGTGAGCGGCACGTTCTGCTTGCCGAGAAAACGGTGGCCCTCCGTGCGGTTCCCCGACTGCACACCGGCGAACGAAAACGGAATCACCTTGCCATCGAGCAGCGCCACAATCCAGCGAACCGGCCGAATAAACCGCGGCCCGCGCGCACCCGTCCAATACATCGAGCGCGGCCAGGGAATCTCCTGAATCGCCTGCGGCAGGGCCTCGGAAAGAATCTGCGCTGCGGGACGCCCGAGGATCACTTGCACCGCCGCGACGTACTCTCCCTTTGGCATGTTCACGACTGTGAGCTTCGAAAGGGGGATTCCCTGCTTCGAAGCAAAGCTTTCCGCTGCCCGAGTGGGCTCACCCAGGTTGTCAAAGGCAATCGACTTCGGCGGTCCCGTGATTTCTCGCGTCACGTCTTCCTGCTTCAACCGAACGCCGCGAATGATGGCAGTGAGTCGTCGGGGCGCACCGAACGTTTCGATCGACGCAGCGCCCGACTTCTCGGCGACCAATCCGTTCGTCAAGAAATGTCTTTCAAGTATTACTTTAAGTTCGCTCGCCGCTTTCGCGATCATCCCTGCCGGAATTTCTTCGCAGCCAATCTCGAACAAAAAGTCGCCGAAGGTTTTTTCCGCAGCCGAGCCGGACCGCGCAGCGCCAGCACCTTTCTCTTTCGGGGACTTCGCGGCTCTCAATTTCATGCCACGACTCCAGCGGGCTCTTCACTCGCCGCAGCGCGCTGTTCGAGCCACGCGCGGGCGACCTGCGTCGCCAGCTTTCGCACGCGTCCGATCATCGCGGCGCGCTCCGTGACAGAAATGGCGCCGCGCGCGTCGAGCAAGTTAAAAAGGTGCGAGCATTTGAGGCACAGATCGTAAGCCTGAAGAATCGGGAACCGTTGTTTTGCCGCGCCCTTGAGTTTCGCATAGGCGGAAAGCAACCGCGCCGCCTCTGCTTCATTGAGGTCGAATTGTTTTCGCGTCGCGGTGGCGTCCGCGTGGTCGAAACTGTATGCGGAAAACTGCTGCTCCTCGGCCAACCGCACCTGGCGGTACGTGACAGTGTTCGACCAGCGGACGTCGAACACGTTGTCGACGCCCTGAAGGTATGCGGCGATGCGGTCAAGCCCGTAGGTAATCTCAACGGAAATTGGGTCGAGGTCGATACCC
This sequence comes from uncultured Acidobacteriota bacterium, assembly GCA_963744235.1. Classification (GTDB taxonomy): domain Bacteria; phylum Acidobacteriota; class Terriglobia; order Acidiferrales; family UBA7541; genus Palsa-295. The sequence goes on from CAVUSU010000004.1 coordinate 880,276, forward strand.
CCGCACTGCTGGAAATAGGTGAACTGCGTGATCTCGAGCCCATCGAGGAGAACCTGCCAACCGATGCCCCACGCGCCGAGCGTCGGCGATTCCCAGTTGTCTTCCTCAAAGCGAACGTCGTGCTCCTTCAAGTTGATTCCGACTGCGCTCAGGCTATTTAAATAAAGACTTTGAATGTCGGCAGGCGACGGCTTAAGTATCACTTGAAGCTGCGTGTGCTTGTACAGACGGTTGGGATTCTCGCCGTAGCGTCCGTCCGCAGGACGCCGACTCGGTTGCGCATACACAACACGGTAGGGTTCGGGTCCGAGTACTCGCAGGAAAGTTTCCGGGTGCATCGTGCCCGCCCCAACTTCAACGTCGTACGGCTGCTGAAGAATGCAATCGCGGTCCGTCCAATAATGTTCAAGTGTCAGCAGAAGATCCTGGAAAGTCAGCCCACGCGGCTTGAGTGAAGTTGAAGTTTTGCTTTCACCTGAAGCCGTTCGAGTTTTCTTGCGCGAAGCTTTCACGCCGACTCCAAGAGTTCTCTCGAGATGAGCTTCCGATCAATCTGATGTTCAATCACGTCGAGCATGATCTCAGTGACTTCCCTTGCGGCACGCGGCGGCACGGATTCCTCGCTCAACCGGTCGAGCCGCTCCACGAGCATCCGCCGGGCCGCTGCCAGCGCTATCGGAGAAATCGCGCGCATTCCCGGCCGGCGGCAGTTCGCACAAACAATCGCCGAGCTTCGGGGCGAAAAATAGACAGCCTGCGCTGGCTCAGTTTTCCCGGACAACAAGCGGCCACACTTCGAACACTTGTCGAGCGGCGGAAGCCAGCCGCCAAGCTTCACGGTCCAAAGAGCAAAGTAAGCCAGCGCCGGCTCCGCCTTGCTGGTGTGCTTCACCGTTTGCGCGCACAACAACAGCAGACGGAAACTCGCGTCGGAGGCTTCCTTGTCCGGTAGCACAGACTGCGTAATCTCGCTGAAAAGCGAAAGCGCGATGCTCGAAGCGTAGTCCCCAAACGCGTCGAGAAACGACTCGATCACTTCGCATTGGCTGATGCGCACCAGCTCGCGCGTTTCGCGCTCGAAAAACCAGATGCGAATGTGCGAGAGCCGCTCGAGCGTTGAGCCGAACCGGCTCTTCGTTCGGCGCGCTCCCGATGCTACCCCTCGCATGCGTCCCATGGTGCGCGACAGAAAACTCACCAGCCGGTCCGCCTCGCCGAGCGGATAACTCTGCAGGACAATGGCCTCGGATTCGTGAAGCGGCATCGGCGTGTCGGCGCGCCGACGAGCGAAGGAACCATGTTGAGCCCACAACGCACAGAACGCAACACAGCCCGTAAAAGACGCACGCGGCTAAACAAATTTTTGTACCACAGCGAATGACGCCGCGCAATTGATTTGACGCTCGGAGAAAAATTTGACGGCGGGCCGGTTCTTTTCTCTTTCACACGCGGGTTGCGCAAACCATTCGTCCCGGCTACATTCTCTAGGCCCTTGCGCGCGAAACCAAATTCGAACCTCTGCGTCGTCGGCGTCGGCATCAACGCCACCGACACGGTGATTCGCCTGCCCCGATTCCCCACTCTCGACAGCAAAGTCGAAGTCTCCTCGGCGGAGGTGAAAGCGGGCGGGCAGGTGGCCAGCGCCATGGTTGCGTGCCAGCGTTGGGGACTCGAAGCCCGATACGTGGGAAAGATCGGCGACGATTCCGCCGGGCGCTTTCAAGTGGAAGAGATGCGACGCGAGGGCGTGGATGCGCATTGGATCACCGCACCGAATTGCATGAGCCAGACCGCGTTCATTCTCGTCCATGAACCATCGGGGGAGCGCACCGTCCTATGGAAGCGCGAGCCGGACGTGGCCCTGCAACCGCATGATCTGAAACGCGAATGGATTTCGGGCGCGCGGGCGCTGCTCGTCGACGGACACGATACGGCAGCCGCAGCTCAAGCGGCGCGATGGGCACGAGCAGCAGGCATTCCCGTGGTGGCTGACTTCGACAACCGCTATCCCGGAGTTGAAGTATTACTTCAATCCGTGGACTTCCCTATCACTTCCAGGGATTTCCCCGAACGGATCGCCGGCGAAAAGGATTTGTTGAAGTCGCTGCCCAAGATTTTTTCGGACTTCAAGTGCCGCCTTACCGGCGCGACACTCGGCCGGCTCGGCGTGCTGGCGTGGGACGGATCGCGGTTCATCCTCTGCCCTGGGTTTCGCGTGAACGCCGTGGACACCACCGGAGCGGGCGACATCTTCCACGGGGCATTTCTGTACGGTCTGGTTCATGACTGGCAAGTTGAAGAGATACTTGAATACAGTTGCGCTGCGGCCGCGCTCAATTGCGAAGCTCTCGGGGCGAGGGGCGGAATTCGCTCCGTCAACGAGATTCAAGAGTTTCGTCGGTCGGGAGACCGATCGGAGCCGGCATATGAAGTTGAAGAACTGCTTCAGGCTGCGCGCGCGGCCACGCTGGGTGCGACGAAGTGATCCCACTGAAGGATCTGACCCCGCGGCGTTCGTTTCCTGTGATCACGCTGCTCTTAATCGTCGTCAACTTCCTGGTCTTCTTCTACCAGCTCTCGTTGCCCCCGAAGATGGCTGATGCGCTCGTGATGACCTATGGTCTTGTGCCGGTGCGGATTCAGTACGCGCTCGCCGGAACCCATCACGTCACGCTCGCGCAGGCGTTCATTCCGCTATTCACATGCATGTTCCTGCACGGCGGTTGGATGCATATCATCGGCAACATGTGGTTCCTGTGGATTTTTGGCGGCAACGTTGAGGATCGCTTTGGCGCGCTGCCCTACTTTCTCTTCTATATTGTTTGCGGGCTCGGTTCCGGGATTTCACAAGTATTGTTCTCCTGGGGATCCAAGATTCCGTCTATCGGCGCCAGCGGCGCGATTTCCGGTGTTCTCGGCGGATACGTGGTGTTTTTCCCTGGCTCGCGAATACTTACGCTTGTACCGCTTTTCATCATCTTCTTCATGGCACGTATCCCCGCGGTGATATTCATCGGACTCTGGTTCATTGCGCAATTCCTGAGCGGGCTTGGATCGCTGGGTGCCGTGAACACGGGCGGCGTTGCGTGGTGGGCGCACGTGGGGGGATTCGCGATTGGATCGGTGATCGCACTGGCTGCAAGGTCCGACACACGCGCGACCGTCTACGGCTGAGTAACGACCCTGGGCGGGTGGAGGAATTAAGCGACCTATCCGACTCCTGGTGACTCAAATTATCGTAGGCAAGACGTATGGGCCTCTTCTCAAAGGAGGACATTGTGAATCGTAAGAATCTGTTCACGGGTCTCGTCTTCTGTTTGACGCTGCTTTTGCCTGTAGCCGCGCATGCGGACAACAAAGTGATGGGGCAGGTCAGCTTTGTCCCCGCCACCAAAGTGGAGAAATCAGCGGGCGTTTGGGTGGACGGACAATACATAGGATTCGTCGACGAGCTCAAGGGAGACAAGAAGGTGTTGCTGCTCCCGGGAGACCATGAAATCACGGTGCGCCAATCGGGCTACCTTGACTCGACACAAAAAATCACCGTGCAACCCGATCAAACGCTGAGCTTGAATGTAAAACTCGAGAAGGACCCTCGCATCCAGTATCCTAAGGTGACCTCCGAGGTTAAGCTGAAGATTGAGCCAGACCGGGCCGCCGTATTCCTAGATGGCGCATTCGTGGGATACGTTCACGAATTCGGAGGCCTGGGACGCGCCATGCTGGTTGCCCCGGGCAAGCACGAAATCAAGGTCGCCCTCGTCGGGTACAAGGACTTCACCACAGAGGTAAACTTGCAGCCCCGGCAAAAATTCACGGTCGAAACGAAACTCATCCCCGCCGGTGTGGATCAGGCCGACCCAGCCGTGAAGAAAGACTGATCGCCGCCCGAGGGGATACCGAGGCGACGTCGACCTGTCGACTCTTCAAGTCGTCCTTGAGGCGCGGGAGTTGGTTCTAAAGTCTCGCTACAACCTTGGCGGCTGCGAGAATGCAGATGTTAAAGTGCGACCTTCAAATGAAGTGTACGTCGAAGTAGTCACGAACGCTTAGTTGAAGTGTTGCTTTCACTTCCCTCGCCCGGCCGCTCCTGTCGGCATCGGCAAGTAAAGCGCTGCTTTAACTATCTCCGTAGGCTCCGGCCTTTCTCTTGCCCTCCATGTTTCACGTTTGGGGTTTTCAGATACCAGCACTGGCAACCGTGCCGGCAATGGCGTCCCCGATCTCGCGCGTGCCGAGCTTGCCACCCAATTCCGCAGGCGTCTTCCCCTCGCGCAACGCATCGCGGACCGCGTTCTCGATCGCCTTTGCCTCGTCCCGCCAGCCAAGGTATTCGAGCATCATCCCCGCCGCCAGGATCGCGCCCATCGGGTTCGCGATGTTCTTCCCCGCGATGTTAGGCGCGGAACCATGCACCGGCTCGAAGAGCGAGACTTGGCCCGGGTGAATGTTCCCGGAGGGCGCAAGGCCCAGGCCGCCCGCAAGCCCCGCTCCGACATCGCTCGCGATGTCGCCGAAAAGATTGCATGTGACGATCACCTGAAATTGCGACGGGTCGCGCACCATCTGCAGCAGCAGGTTATCGATGTACTGGTGGCTCGCCTCGATTTCCGGATACTCGGCGCGCACCTGCTTGAATACGCGCTGCCACAGGTCGTGCCCGAATGTAAGCGCATTCGATTTGTCGCTCATGCAGACGCGGGTGAGCTTCCGCTTCCGCGCGTATTCAAACGCATACCGAATGATCCGCTCGACGCCCCGGCGCGTGTTCACGTCCTCTTGCGTGGCGATTTCCTCGGCAGTTCCCTTCCGGAAAAATCCGCCCATTCCGACGTAAAGGCCTTCCGTGTTCTCGCGAAAAACGATGAAATTCACGTCTTTTTCGCTGCGGTCCTTGAGCGGCGTGTAGCGCTTGTCGAAGAGGACGCACGGCCGCGCGTTCACGTATAGATCGAGCTTGAATCGCAGACCGAGCAGAATGTCTGCGGCGTGCTGGTTCGTCGGGACGCGCGGATCGCCCATCGCGCCCAGCAGAATCGCGTCGAAATCTCTTCGGAACATCTCGACGGCATCGGCCGGCAGCGTGGTGCCGTCGCGAAGATAGCGGTCGGCGCCCCAATCGAATTCCGTGAGCGCAACTTCGCGCCCTCCCGCGGCCGCGGCAGCCTTCAGAACCTTCACAGCCTCCGGGATCACCTCTTTGCCGATCCCATCGCCGGGAATAATCGCGATTCGTTTGGCGGCAGTCCCCGCATGTTTGTTCATGTCGAGGGAACCTAGCACGCGCCCGAAGGCGCTTGCAACTGTGCAGTGCCCCGGTAATATCTCCGCGTGAGGAGCAAGCTATGACAGCGACGGAATTTCGGCGGATGGCTTTGGCGCTGCCGGAGCGGAAGAGCGTGAGCACATGGGACACCCGGATTTTCGCGTAGGCGGCAAGATATTCGCCACGCTGGGGTACCCAGACCACAGTTGGGGAATGGTGAAGTTGAAGCCGGCCGACCAGGCGCGCCTCTATGAGGCTGAGCCGGACGTATTCGTGCCGTTCGGCGGCGCGTGGGGACGCCACGGGGCCACGAAGGTCACCCTGAAAGCTGCCAAGAAAACGAGCGTACGCCAGGCCCTGACCGCGGCATGGCGAAATGTGGCGCCGAAGCGGCTCGTCCGTAGATTTGAAGCCAGGGCCTGAACGTTGCCAGCGGCCCTGCCGAATACATCAACGCAACTAATCTAACTACAGGGGGTTCCGTATGGTATCAGGCTCCGACAAGGGGTAGCCTTGCTGGGGACGTGGAGCAGGAGCAGGCGAGTTGATGGCATTTCTAGAATCCAACGGAAAGCGGCGCTGCCCTTATTGCGGAAGCTCGGAGCTGCGCCGGTCGCGAGCGCGCGGCTTTGAGCGGCTGTTGCGCTTTGCCCACCTTCGGCCATATCGGTGCGACGCGTGCGACAACCGGTTTTATGGGCGAGCCCTCGGGTCCGCTGAGAACAGCGAGAAATCAACCAGGCGGGCAGCGGCGTAAAGAATCACTTGAAGGTTGTGGGGCAGCGGCGTTCGTCTGCATGCCGACACTGGAAGTAAGAGGTAAGGTATAATCGACGGCTTGTCGAGTCCTCCGATGAAGTTAAAGAGATACTTGAACTGCGCCGGCTCGGTCCGTGAGCAACGTCCTTTCGCTGTGGCCGCGACGGCGTAAGAGCGAGTGTTCAAAACTGTACAGTTTGGGCAAGCGGTGTGGTTGCAAGATAATGAGGGGTACGTGCTATGGAAAACGCTGCACCAAGTCGCTCGGACCAACGATCCACTGTGACCTTGGGAGAGTTACTAGAATCCACCTGGAAATCTTTGTGGTCAACGCCTGTCGTGATGTGGATGCGGCAGCCGATGCGGCGCACATCCGTGAGCGGATGGATGGAGTCGATGCGGGAATCCACCCGATCACTGGCGGGGCGCTCTATTTCGGTCGGGCCCATAGTCGTAGGTGTGCGAAGACCGCTCGAGGGCGCGGCAGAACCGATGAAGCCGATTCGGCCACCTGTGGCGCCCAACGCCAACCCCGTTGACTCGCCCAGTTTTCCCACCAGCGCGGCCGCCGCGCCCGGAGTCCGCGCTCAAAGTGAGCGCCGCGACGAGCCCCAGAACGAAGTGGGTACGAAACCCGCTGCCGTCCGTCTCTGCAAACGAACTAATGGACTTAGCCCGCCGGCACGAGTGCCCACGGTGTCATGGCGGCAAGTTTCGCAGGTCGCGTCCGCGGAGCGTCGAATGGCTGCTAAGCCTCGTGCGAGTATTTCCCTACCGCTGCTATTCATGCAACTGGCGATTCTTCGGCCTTTCGCTCGAGCGTGATTCTGTTGGACGCGAGCGAGAGACGCAGACTTCCCTTTGGTACAGCCAATAAAGCGTCACCAGCGAACGGCATCCAGCCATAAAACAAATGTGACTGGGGGCGTTCGCTGGTCCCCGTTTTTAGAGCCCGACCCTAACTTCGACGTCCCTTCGATTCATTTTCGATTGTTAAAATTTGGAAAGTACTATTGCCCCGAGGCGCCACACCAGATTAAGTTTTCAGAAGAAGAAATCCAATACCCCAGGGGGAAGTTCATGGTCGAGAAACGTCGCTGCAAGCGCTTGCCGCTCTCAATCCCCGTCCGAGTCTACGGACGCACGCCGGAAGATCATCCGTTCCGCGAAATGACGGTCACGAAGGCGGTGAACGTTCACGGCGGCCTATTGCCACTCGCTCCGCGCGTGAAACGGGGGCAGAAACTTCTGCTGGTCCACGGCCTCACCGACGAAGCGCGGGAAGCCCGCGTCGTGTACGTCAAGAACAGCGGTCGCGGCAAGAAACGCGTCGCAATCGAGTTCATCAGCACCAACGGCGACTTCTGGCACGTTTTCGCGCCCGTCGTAGAATTAAAGCGCGCGCGAGCAATGTAAACTAGGAAGAGAGTGTGGGATTTCGTGCCACGTCGGGGGAAATGACGCTCACGCCCCTGTCTTGAACTGGGCTGACCAGCCCTTTCGCCGGCCACCCCCAGCCATTAACCCTGCAAGCCCTATTGCTAGCATCAGTCCCGCCGACGGCTCCGGTAGAGAGCCAACAGTGCGTTTCCAAGTGCCGGGATCATTTTCGACTTCGGCGACCGAATTCGGCGGGGGCTCGTTGCTCGTGGCAAGATCGAACGCACCCCCACTCCCCCCGGTCGTGGACATAAGGGGTTGAACGGTTCCTTTGAGAATAAACATAACGAACCAATTCGCAATGTTGCCGCTGGCATCGGTGGAGACCTGGATCACCGAATCAAAAGGGATCGAATTAGAGGGATTCCAAGTGGTGAGTCCGTCAGTAAAACTAAACGTATACGTTCCGGGAATCAACTCCGAGAAAGACCTCAAGGGTGGCAGGGGAGTAGCGACCGTGAAGGATCCCGATATACGGCACTCCGGTGGACAGTTGAAGGTGCCCTCGAACACATTGAATTCGCTGCCCGTGTAGGAATAGGTTTCGTCGGCGCTGGCAGGCCGAGCCAGGAGAGCGCTCAAGAAGAGACAGGCGCACAGAGCTACGCTTTGACTAGTTTTCAGGATGCTGGTTGCGATCCGCATGTCATCCCCCAGTAAATCAAACTCAGAAAGTTATCCCGGCGTTCAGCTGCGAACAGAATGCTCGATCCAGGTTGGAGGCAAGTTGGTCGCCGATTGATTTCGATTGCAAACAAAGGCGCTTCGCTTGTTTGCTCCCGACGGAATATGCAAATGGTTGCACTCTTTTGCCAGCGCAATGCTGAAGACTCGGAGCCGTAAACCGAAACTCAAGCCTGGCGTGGCTCGTCGTCAGCAGGTTCAATCGCCTGATCGAGGTATATCCAAAGTACCCGGCCGAAGCGCGTGAGAGTGGGAATAATCGGAAGAAAACCAGAAACGCCACAAGCGCGGTCTTGTCGAGCGGCCAGTGCGTAAAGTACCAGACCACGCCACCGATGGCGGCAGCGATGGCCAGCCCCAGAGCATAGTCGATCATCATCGCCCCCAAGAAGTAGCCCTCCTCCCTTTCGAACTTCAGCCCGCAGACCAGGCAGGTCTCGCGCATCGCGGGAAAGCCCCGAAAGATCGAGAACCGGAAGATTCGCCCGATGCGGCATCGCGGGCAGAGTTGGTGAACAATACCGTGAATCGCGCCGCCGGAAGCGTTGGTCGTCATGATCGTCCGTACGCAGTGTAAGCCAAATTGTCCGTCGCGAACCGACGCCAAATTCAATCTGCGAAGCTGCGACAGTGGGCGCGTTCCCATTCGACTTCCATAGAATATCTTCTTGTGTCCGGTAGATGTTCTCCTCCAAACAGTCACACCTGGCCCACAGAGCCCCTAAAAACAGCTTCTAGCGAAAATGAGGAAATTCCATCTTGTGGTAGACCATCTATGGGAGTAGGATTCCGTCCATGCCAAAACGAGGCGCACCACCCCTGGAAGGCGAGCTGCTTCAGGGCACGCTCGATATGTTGATTTTGCAAACCCTGGTTCTCGGCCCCGCCCACGGCCACACGATCGCCTACGCGATTGAAAGGCGCTCGGAGGACGTCCTGCAGGTGGAGCACGGCTCGCTCTACCCCGCCCTGCACCGGCTGGAAGCCCGCGGCTGGATTTCGTCGTTCTGGGGCACGTCGGAGAGCAACCGCAAGGCGCGCTACTACCGCCTCACCAAGGTTGGCCGAAACCAACTCACCGCGCAGACGAGTCGATGGGAGCAGTTGGTGCGCGCGATCGACCGCGTGCTACGCCCGGCCACGGAGTAAGCCATGCGATGGAGCCGATTCTTTCAGCGACGCAACGCCGACGAGGAACTGTCCCGTGAAATCGAAGCCCACATCGACATCGAGACGGCGGAAAACATCGCGCGCGGAATGCTGCCCGAGGAAGCTCGGTACGCGGCGCGGCGCAAGCTCGGCAGCGCGCGGCGCATTCGCGAGGAGGTCTACACCATGAACAGCATCGGCTTTCTCGAAACGCTCGCCCGAGACCTCAAATATGCGGTGCGAATGTTGCGGAAGAGTCCGGGCTTCGCGGCGGTGACGGTTTTGACGCTGGCGCTCGGGATCGGAGCAAACACCGCCATCTTCTCGATCGTGAACGCGATCTTTCTTCGGCCGCTGCCCTTCCCGCATTCCGACCGAATCTTCGTGGTCGACCGCGTCGGCAACCGGCTCGGAGGGCCACTCGATTTCCATGCCAATCTTTCTCGCCTGGCAGCGCGACAGTGAAATGTTCGAGCATTTCGCGTTGCTCAGCTTTCGCGGGCCGGCCACAGTTTCGGGAATCTCGGGCGAAGCAGAACGCGTGCGGAGCGCCGGAGTCTCCACCGGTTTTTTCGCGATGCTCGGAGTTCAACCGGCAATCGGGCGCGACTTTCGGCCGGAGGAGGGCCACGTCGGCGGAGCGCATGTCGCCATTCTCAGCGACAGTCTGTGGCGTACTCGATTCGGCGCAGACTCGAGCCTGGTAGGACGCGCGGTTCGAATGGACGACGACTCCTACACGATCGTCGGAGTCATGCCGCGTGGCCTGGAGGTGCCTCTCCCCGGAGTTCGTAATGCACAGGTATTCGTCCCGGCGCAGATTCCTGCTGATAGCCAGGATCCCAGCAACGGGGGTTGCTGGCGTTCGGTTTGCTCAAGGACGGCGTCAAGCCCGAACAAGCCGCAGCGAAGCTGACGCCGCCACTCGCCGGGCTGCGAACGAGGTTCCCCAACATGTTTGCTCCCGAGGAGAAGGCGCACCTCGTGCCGCTACGCGCGTTCATCGGCGATTGGGCGGGACCCGCGCCGCTGCTGCTGTTTGGTGCCGTCGGACTGGTGCTGCTGATTGCCTGCGTGAATGTGGCGAACCTCACGCTGGCACGCGCATCCAACCGCCAACGAGAGATGGCGATTCGTCTGGCCATCGGCGCCGGACGTCGCCGTATTGTGCGGCAACTTTTGACGGAGAGCGTGCTATTGGCCCTGCTTGGCGGCGTTGCCGGCGTCGCGGCCTGTTATGCCAGCTTCACAGCGATCCTCTCGCTTGTGCCGGCGGATATGCCTCACGTCGGCGGATACCAAATCGATCTGCAGGTCTTGGCGTTTGCGTTCCTGCTGAGCCTCGCGACGGGCGTCATCTTCGGACTTGCTCCCGCGCTCGGCGCCTCGCGCGTCGCGTTGAACGCCTCCTTGCAGGAAACGGGCTTGCGTTCGGGGGGAGGACGAGGGCGCTTGCGGCAGACCCTAGCGGCAAGCGAAGTGGCGATTTCGCTCGTGCTATTGATCGGCGCGGCGCTGGCCCTCGAGAGCTTTATGTCGTTGATGCGCGTCTCGCCGGGCTTCGACACGAACAATTTGAGCAGCGTCGAGTTTTCCCTTTCGCCCAAACAGTACGACACGCCGGAAAAGCGCGCCGCGTTCATCAACGAAGCGTCTGAACGCATGGCAGCCCTGCCGGGCGTCGAAACCGTCGCAATGGCGAATTCCCTGCCCCTGCGCGGAGGGCCCGATATCCTGTTCAGCATCGAAGGACGCCCCGAACCAGCGAACTTGAACGATGCGGCCGACGCGGAATATCGGGTGATCAGCCCCGGATACTTTCATAGTCTGGGAATTCGGCTCGAGCGCGGCCGGACTTTTTCGGACGCTGACGGGGCGAACTCGCAGTTGGTCATGATCATCAACCAGACGATGGCTCGGATGTTCTGGCCAAAGGGCGACCCCATGGGTCAGCACCTCTGGGTGGGCAAGCCGATGGGACCGCAGTACACCGAGCGAAGCGCCCGCGAAATCGTCGGCATTGTGGGTGATATTCGCGAGACCCTCGCTGAACCGCCCGAGCCCACGATGTACATACCGTTCGCGCAGGCATCCGGTACCGACGGCGGCTACTTCCTCGTGCGCACTGTTCGCGCCGGCGCCGTCTCGTCGGGCTCGATTCGCTCGGTGTTGTTGCAATTCGATCCCGAACATCCTGCCGGGCAGGTCGAAACAATGGCCGAGACGATGACGGCGTCCCTGACGGACTGGCGCTTCCGGGCCATTCTGCTCAGCGTGTTCGGCGGGCTGGCGCTATTTATCGCGACGATCGGCGTCTACGGCGTGATTTCGTACTGGGTGGCGCAGAGAACTCACGAAATTGGCATTCGCATGACGCTGGGAGCGGAGCGCCGCGACGTCCTGCGGCTGGTTCTCGGGCAAGGCGCCCGGCTGGCTCTGGCCGGCGTGATCGTTGGTGTCGCTGCCGCCTTTGCGCTGACGCGCTTCATGGCGGACATGCTGTACGGAGTGAAAGCCAGCGATCCGCTGACGTTCGCCGCTACAGCAGTATTGCTGCTGGTGGTTGCGGTCGTCGCCTGCTACGTCCCGGCGCGGCGTGCGATGCGCGTCGATCCGATGGTGGCCCTGCGCTACGAGTGACGCCCAAGTGCCTCTCGTGCCCGGGACAGAATTCTAATCGGTACAGAAAATATTAGAAATGCTCGTAAGCTCAATGTGTTCAACGAAAGCCGCATCTCTAATCGGTACAATCTGCAGTGGGTAAGCGAACCTAAGGCGAAAGGTCAAAATCACGCGCTGAACGCCACGACTACTGCACGGTGATGGTGAACGTCGCGGTGGTGCGGCCGAATTCATTGGTCGCGTAAAGGGTGTACGTGGTGGTCTGCGCCGGCGTCACGGCAACCGATGAGCCTCGCACCGCGCCCACCTGCGGCGAGATGACGAAATACGATGTGCCAGTCGCGGTCCAGCTCAGCGTCACCTGCGTTCCCGCGCTAACCGTCGACTGATTTGCACTGAATCTGCTAATCACCGGCGCCGAGCCTTGCGGAAGATTCGTCTGCGTGTAAACGGGGTTCATGTCGACGACTTCGAAGTCCGATGTTGTGAGCGTGGCGAGATTGTGCAGATCATTGTTGTCCCACCGATTGTCAGGAGCGCCGCTGATGAACATGTTCGAACCGTTGTCGGCCATGATCATGCCGTATTGCTGCAGCGCCTTCAGGATCACCTGATTCGCCGCCGAGAATCCCGAAATATTGAAGCTGGATTTCAGGCGCATGCGCATGCCCATCGGCGCGGCCAGCGAATTCGACGTCGTCGATGCCCAATGTGATGCCGGCGGAATAAACGCCGCCTGACTATTCTGCAGCGTGAACCGAATCGCGTGATTGATCGCGCCGGCGGCAACCTCGTCGTAGCGCACCAAACCCGGGAATATCGGCAGGCCAGCCGCGTCCGCCGAAGTCCACGTGAGCGGGCGTTGTTCGTCTGCGGTCAAATCCCACACAGCAGCAGACCCCGCGTTCCAACTTCCGTCATTCTGCGGATACGAGCTGTAGAGCTCGTAGAGCCAGCAATTGTTGTTGTCGAGCACGAGAACATGCCGATCGCCGCTACCGGGAGCCGGATAGCCTTCAATCGGCGCGGTCGCAGGCACTGGCATTGGTCCCGGATCGCTCTCGCTGCCGTAAGCCGTGAAGTTGATATTGACGAAGTTTTGGCCCGCGCCTACCACCACGTACGGAATCCCTATGCTCGAACCGTTGTACAGCCCGGAACCAAAATCCGGGTGCAGCGGATCGCTCGCGCCGATGTAATTGACGATGGCATTCGAGTTCGGATCCACCGCTGCGCTTGCGATGTTCTTGTTCCACAAATTATCCGATGAGAATGGCACAAAGCCGTTCAGGCTGCCCCCTTGCCCCAGAGTCATTCCTCCGCAAGTGCCCGCCTGCCCCCCGCCCGACGAGGTGACCACCACGTTCACTACTCCTGAGCTCGCGCTCCCCGGATTTGGGTTGCTCACCGTGACGGGAATTGTGCCAGCCGCCGAAGCGGTACCCGACGCGGTGAGCTGAGTCGCAGACACGAACGTCGTCGTAATCGCATTTCCGCCGAACGAAACTTGGGCGCCATTCACGAAGTTGCTGCCAGTCAACGTCAAATTAAATGAGCCCGTCGGAAAGGTCGGCGGCGTGACGCTGCTGAGAACCGGGACTGGATTTTCGAGTGTGACCACGATCGATGATGTTGCGCTGGAATCAGCTGCGCTTACCGCCTTCACTGTCACCGTGTTCGGATTTGGCATTGCGGCCGGCGCCTGGTAGAGCCCCGCACCGCTCACCGTGCCGGTGGATGCGTTACCATTGGCCACTCCGTTTACGAACCAAGTCACCGAACTATTCGATGTGCCCGTAACTGTGGGCGTGAACTGCTGCGACGCACCCAGACGAACGTTCGCCGAGGGCGGTGCAATCGACACCGATATCCCCGGAGGCGGGTTTGTGCCAGCGCCGCCGGGCGAGGTTCCGCCGCAGCGCACTTGTGCGGAGGCAACGATCAGCACGATAGCCAGGGACAAACGTTTTCGCATGCGATTCGTCGAGAGAAGCAGCTTGAAATTTCGGTCGGTGCAAACCGAGTATGCGGAGCCCCACGGCCACAAACAACTGGTCGAAGGTACAAGAAAGGGACAATAGACAACGGCCGTATTATCAGTGCGTTACGAGATTCCGTGAAAGCTGCGCAAGGCGCACGGGTGCGCCCGCTACGTGGCGCCGCGCTCAGCCATCCAGACTCCCACGAGGACGAGTGCCGTGCCGCCAAGCAAATGCGGCGTAGGATGCTCCCCAAGGAACGCAGTCGCCAGCATGACGACGAGGATCGGCTGGAGATAGTTGATTGCGGCGACGCGCGACGGGTCCATGTAGCGCAGCGCCCAATAGAAGATCAAATAGGCCAGCACCGAACTGAAAATCGCCATATAAAACATGCCCGCCCATCCCTGCCAGCCCACCCCTCTCCAGTCGAGATGGATCCCTTGCCGGATCGCAACCGGCAAAAAGAGAATCGCCGCTGCCACACAGTTGAATGTGTTGAGTGCGATCGCGTCGTATTCCTGCGTAATGCGTTTCGCCAAAACCGCATAAATAGAAAAGCCGATCGCGCCGCCAAACGAAATCAGATCGCCCACCAGCAACGGCGAATGGGAACCGTGCTCGCTTTCAAGAATGAGTATCCCGGCGAAAGCGAGCGCCATGCCGGTCACTTTACCTGCCGTAAACCGCTCGATGCCCATCGCCCGCGCCAGCACCAGAATCAGAATCGGATCGATCGCGACGATGAGCGCCGAGTGCGACGACGTCGTGTAATTCAGTCCGATCGTAAACAGCCCCTGATTCACGACTACGCCCAGGAAGGCGAGATAGGCGAACGTCCATAGGTCGCGGGCCCGCAAAGGCATGCGTCGCCTTTGCGCGAAATAGACCGCCAGCATAATCGCGCCCGCCACCTCAAAGCGAAACGCCACCAGAGTGACCGGATCGAGGTGCAACAGCGCCGTCTTTCCAGCGATGTAGTTGATCGACCACATCACGAGCATCGCCAATAGCGCGGCCATCAGCAGCGCTGAACTCGGGCGTGCCTGTCTTTGAGTTGGAGTTGCTTCGGAAGTTGCGCTCAAGTCTACTCGAGGACCTCGCGGCGCTTCGTGAGGGATTCGATGCGGTCGAGACGAGGCGTGTACCCGATCCCCGCGCCGGTGGGTATCCGAATCGTGCCCTGGCGCGAGACCTCCACTTCCGGCTCGATGATGTCCTGCTCCCAGTACCGCCGGCTCGCGGAGACGTCTCCCGGCAGCGAAAAATTCGGCAGCGACGACATCGCGATGTTGTGCGCTCGCCCGATGCCGGATTCGAGCATGCCCCCGCACCACACCGGGACCGCCTTCGACTGGCAGAGGTCGTGCATCTGCCTCGCGGCGGTATGGCCGCCAACGCGGCCAAGCTTGATATTGATAATTTTGCACGCGCCCATCTCGATTGCCGCGCGCGCATGCTCCACGTCGTGGATGCACTCGTCGAGGCAAATCGGCGTCTCGAGCTGGCGCTGCAATGCGACGTGCGCGTAGATGTCGTCCCAGCCGAGCGGCTGCTCGATCATGATGAGATAAAAGGCGTCGAGTTGCTTCAGGAGCGGCGCATCGGCGAGCGTGTATGCCGAATTCGCGTCCACCATCAAGCGAATCCGCGGAAACCTTTCGCGCAGCGCCCGCGCAGGCTCAACGTCGTAGCCCGGCTGAATTTTGATTTTGATGCGTTGGTAGCCGGCCGCAAGCTCGCGCTCCACTTTCGCAAGCAGCGCATCCATCGACGGCTGAATTCCGATCGATACGCCGGCGGGGATTTCATCGCGCGTGCCGCCCAGGAGCTTCGCCAGCGGCACGTTCTTCTGCTTCGCTTCCGCGTCCCAGATGGCCGTTTCCACTCCGCCTTTGGCCATGTTGTGCCCGCGAATCCGCGCGAGCAACTCCCACACGTCCGCCGCGGACCCCAGTTCCCTGCCGCGAAGGACAGGCCAAATGAAGTCCCGAATGATGTGCCAGGCAGTCTCGACAGTCTCGTAGGAATAAAATGGATCTTCGCCGGCCGTCGATTCGCCCCAGCCGGCTACGCCATCCGCATCAGCCTCGACCAACAAGATCCGGCGATGCTTCGCCGTATCGAAGCTCGTCTGGAAAGGTTCGAGAAGATCGAGGTGAATCTCACGCA
Source organism: uncultured Acidobacteriota bacterium (assembly GCA_963744235.1). Taxonomy (GTDB): domain Bacteria; phylum Acidobacteriota; class Terriglobia; order Acidiferrales; family UBA7541; genus Palsa-295. The sequence continues at coordinate 896,347 of CAVUSU010000004.1, forward strand.
GAGTTAGTTTTTTCAAACGCATAGATGGTCGCGGCAATTATCAGTGCTTGTGTGCTTCTGGCAACTTCAGGCCGGCAATCTGGGCGGCCGGTTCAAGAATGTATTCGGTCGACGTGTCGCGCCTTTCGACGCTCGTCGCAACGTAACCCTCCGCGAAATACTTTTGAAACTGGTCGCGCATGGCGCTCTGGATGCGAACGCCTGCGTCGCGATCGCTGGCCTTAATGTCCCCCAGATTCGAGGGCAACGAGATTCGGGCCGCCGTATCTTTGGCCGGAAGCGCGTTGTCTGCAAGGATATTCTTCACGCGTTCCGAGTCCAGCCACCACTCCGCGACGAGACGGTCCGTCGGCAGCCCCGCGTGAAGCGGACTTTCGGTAACGCCGTAGCAATTCGGGATGAACCGTCGAGCAATAGCGCCAAGCCGGACGAGATTGAAATGCGCATTCTTCAGCTCCAACGGATCGAACGTCCATTCCACCAGCCGAATGCCGTGCTTCAGCGCGTCCTGGCGTTGAAAAAGCTTGAGACGGCGGCCCACGCCCTGATCGCGGTACTCGGGAAGGACGGCCGTCATATGCGAGTGGATAAAGGACGCTCCGTTCCGCACGCCAGCGAGCGCAAGGGTAAACCCAATCATCTTACCCCCATCAAAAGCGCCTATGATTTGCCCTCCCGTATGATGCGCCACCACAAAAATCCCCGACGGAACTGTGATGCCCAGGCCCCAAATGATCCCTTCGAGCCGCTCACACTCGTGGTATTCGAGAACCGTTTCGCAATGCCGGATTTCGATGTCAGTAGGCATTGGACCGTTTGCCGATCCCATCGGAGGGCTTCACGCCGGCAAGCAGCGCCAATTCCCGCCACTTCCAATGGCAATCGACGTCCACAAAACCGATCTCGCTCAGCCATTTCAACTGTGTTTCGACGTCGAGCAGCTTGTTCGAAGGGTCTTCATCTTCCGGCGCTACTTGCAGAGCGCTCAGGAATTGCCGATGCAACACCTCCGTCGGCGACGCCACGTGCTCGAGGTTGCAAAAGACTCCACCGGAAGCGAGCACTTCGAATATTTCTTCGTAGAGACGCCGCTTTCGCTCGTGCGTGACATGATGGATCGCGAAGCTGGACACGACACAATCGAAACTGCCCATCGAAGGCAGCGGTGCGGCGAGATCGTGGCTCACGATAGAAACGTTGCCCTCGCGGCCAAACGTTCTGCGCAGCGCATCCAGCATCGCCGGTGAGAAATCAAGCGCCACAAATTGGGCCTTCGGGTGGCCCGCTTTCACCAGCGATAGAAGCCGGCCGGCGCCGCTTCCAAGGTCGAGGACGCGCTTCGGATCCGGCGGCACGAATTCGAGCAGCGCCGCCTCGCCTTCCGCGCGATGCGGAATCGAATCCGCCCGGCGCAGATATTCCAAAGCATGCTCAGCCGAGGTCCATAGATTGACGTCCGGCGCCTGACTCATGCTTTCACCTTTGCCTCATTCCACAATTCTTCCATGCGGGCTCGCGGCAGATCGGCGAAACGCGCGCCTTCGCGCGCCGCCTCGGATTCCATCCAGCGAAAACGCTTTTCGAATTTCCGATTGGCCTTCTTCAATGCGATCTCGGGATCGACTCCCAGAAACCGCGCAATGTTGACACCGGCAAAAAGGAGGTCGCCGATCTCTTCCTCGATACGCGCCGCGGGAGCAGCGGGGGGTTCTGAGCGCGAGTTCTTGCGCCCGGCCGCGGGCGACGCCGCCAGCAGCGATTCCAGCTCCAGCTTTTCTTCGTCAAGCTTCTCGATGATTCCCGCGAGACTGTCCCAATCGAAGCCAACGTGCGAAGCGCGCCGCGTCAGTTGGTATGCTTCGAGCAGCCCGGGGAGCGAACGCGGAACCCCGTCGAGCACTGACGCAGCAGACGGCGCCGCTTCAAACTTGCCCTCGCCGGCGCGTTCGGCCGCTTTCAGTTGCTCCCAGTTCTTGAGAACGTCCGCCGAAGTCTTGGCTCTAACCGTGCCGAAAACGTGAGGGTGACGCCGCACCATCTTGGTGTGAACGGACTCGACGACATCCGACATCGTGAATCCGCCAGTTTCTTCGGCGAGAATCGAATGGAATACCACCTGGAGCAACAGGTCACCGAGCTCCGACGAAAACTTGCGCGAGTCGCCCGAGTCCATTGCATCGAGCACCTCGTAGGTTTCCTCAATCAGGAACTTGCGAAGCGATTCGTGCGTCTGCTCGCGGTCCCAGGGACAGCCGCCCGCACCCCGAAGGCGTGCCTGCAGCGCCACCAGCTTCGCGAACCACGCGCCGGCAAGTCTGTCGCGAGCGGTTAGCGGAATCTGAGCGTCGACTGACACCCCGGATCCAGCGCGATTCTTCTGCGGCGCCTTACGATGCTTGGCCGCTTTCTTGTGGCGCGGAGACACGAAGGGTTTATTCGCTCCTGAAGCAACGGGACAATTTACGGTAGCCCGCTAGAATTGACAAGGTGAGTTCGAGTAAGGGAGAGCCTTTGCTTGTAGCCACCGGAATGCCAATGCTAAACTTGCATCTCGCGGCGAATGCGCTGGCCCGAATAATCGCAAAACCCGCGCTCGTGCGCCGCTAGCCGCCCGAAGTTAGATCCGAGGTTACAGTGTCAGAACACAAGCAGGAAGAAACGTTCAAAGTCGTGGATCGGCGGCTGTTTACCGAATCCGGTGAGCTGCGCAAAGACGTGGTCGAGCAGCACAACCGCGAGGAAGAGGCCGCGAAGAAAGCGGCGCCGCCGCCCGCTCCGCCGCAGGCGGCCCGCAACGCCCCCGGCCAGTCCGGCGAGGCTCCGTCGCCCGCAAGTCCCGGCGAGGCTGGCGCGAACGCGATTGAACCATCGCGAAATTTCCAGATGCTCGTTGATTTTCTCACCAGGAATGCCGCCGCGATGTTGGGCGGAATGGCCGATCCGCGCACTGGACAAGCGTTCCTTGACCTCGAAGGCGCGCGCGAAATGATCGATATGCTCGACGCGCTGCGCGAAAAAACCCGCGGCAATCTCGCGCAGGCCGACGAGGACTTGCTTATTGAGGTGCTCGGTAGCCTCAAGCTGACGTTCATGGAAGTCTCCAAAGCGGCCACCGAAGCGATGAACAAGAAGGCAAAGGCCAAAGGATAGGCGCGGGCCATCCATGGACCCGAAACGGATCGGTGCCAAAGGGCCGCCTGTGGATCAGCCCGTCCCTGCGTGTTGAAGAATTCAGGATTTCCGCGAACCTTCCTGAAATCCTATGCCCACGCTACAACTCACAGTTTTGGGATCGGGCACTTCGATGGGCGTGCCCACGCTCGCCTGCCACTGCGCCGTTTGCGAGTCCGCCGATCCGATGGACAAGCGCATGCGCCCGTCCGTGCTGCTCGAATACGGCGGACGCAGCGTCGTAATCGACACGACCCCTGACTTTCGCTCGCAGGCCATGCGCGCGAAACTCGAGCGTCTCGACGCTGTGCTTTACACCCACGGACACGCCGACCACATTCTCGGGCTCGACGATGTTCGCCCTTACAATGCAAAGCAGCGAACCTCGGTGCCCATCTACGCTTCGCCCGAGACGTTGGCGACGGTGCGGCGCCAATTCGCGTATATCTTCGACGCCGCGCCGACGGTCAGTTCCCTGCCCCAAATCGAGCTGCGCGAAGTGGACGCTCCGTTCGACCTTTTCGGCGCGCGCGTGATTCCGATTCCCGCGTTCCACGGACCGAGTCCCGTCCTCGGCTACCGCGTCGGCAATCTGGCGTATCTGACGGACTTTAGTTCGGTGCCCGAATCCTCCAAAACTTTGCTCCGGGGCCTCGATCACTTTATTCTCGACGCGTTGCGCTACGAGCCGCACCCAATGCACTCCAACGTCGAGCAATCGCTCGCGCTTGTGGAAGAGCTGAAACCCAAGCACGCATGGTTCACGCACATTTGTCACGACCTGGGCCACGTGCAGACCAACGCCAAATTGCCGCCCCACGTGCGCCTGTCCTACGACGGCCTGAAACTCGAGGTGGCGATCTGATGCCGCTCGCGCGACTCGATTCTCCCGAGGGATGGCTCGCACGATTCGGCGAGCAGCGCCCGTTCACCGCGATGACGATTGGTAATTTCGACGGCGTCCACCTCGGCCACCAGGCGATCTTGCGCCGCGTGGTCGAGCGAGCCAAAAGTTCGAACTGGATGTCGGCGGTTCTCACGTTCTTCCCTCATCCCGCCAGCGTACTCCGTCCCGAACACGCGCCCGCATTGCTCGCCACTCTCGATCAGCGGCTCGCTGCCTTTGAGGCAGCGGGGATCGATGCCGCACTTGTCTTAAAGTTTGATCGCGAGCTGGCGCAGGTCACCGCGGAAGATTTCGTGCAACGCTACCTTGTGGAAACGATGCGCGCAAAAGCCGTCCTTGTTGGCGGAAGCTTTCGCTTCGGTCATCGCCAGGCAGGGGACGTGAACTTGTTGCGCGAACTGGGCAAGCAATGGGGCTTCGAAGTCGACGTGGTGCCGCCCGTCACGAGTGACGGCGTCGCCGTATCGAGCACCGCAGCTCGCGAAGCGGTACGCGACGGCAGAATGGAAGAAGCGCGAAAGCTGCTGGGGCGTCCGTACGCTCTCGCGGGCGAGATTCGGCCGGGCACGGGCCAGGGACGAAAACTCGTTGTTCCCACCCTCAATCTCGCCACCGATCAGGAACTACTGCCGAAAATGGGTGTCTATGCCACCGAGGTCGCGCTCGACGGCAAAGTCTTTCGCGCCGCCACCAACGTAGGAGTGCGGCCAACGTTCGATGGTGCTCGAACGACGGTGGAATCGCATCTTATGGATTTCAACGAGAGACCACACCAGCGGACGAATCGAAGTGCGCTTCTACACGCGCCTTCGCGATGAGAAAAAGTTTTCGGGCCCCGAAGCTCTTCGCGAGCAGGTGCTAAAAGACATCGAACGCGCGCGCGAATACTTCCAGCTGGCTGGAACCAAAGGTCCTTCGATCTCCACGAGAGCTACCGAGCGCAAAAACAATTCGGCCTCTTAGGGGGTCGGGCTTTGGCTTCTATATAACATAACCCGCAGTAGAATGCCGCTTCGACTCCGCGGATTACTTGTTTGAGACGAGGGAGGTTGGGATGCGGACTCTTGTGCTCGTTTTGTTTCTGGTCGTCTCTGGCGCTCCCGTTGGGCATCAGCAGCCACAAGCTGCAGATCCCTACTCACTCGTAATCGTCAGGGGCGCGTTTCAGCGCGAATCCGTCGGATCCGCATTTGGGGCAGATATGAAGTACATACCGCGCCTAGGGGATGCGTGCGCCATTGCGATTTTGAAGATTGTAAATCCCTACGATCTGGTGAAGCCGGAGACCGCCGGTGTTGTCTCGGCCATGATCCACAATGCGTTTTCATACCCTCAGATAATTGCAATCGAGGAAGACAAGAATCCGAAGGTCTCCCTGTTCCTCCTCAATTACTTGCGCGACAAAATCTCAGCACCAGACGTAAAGCTTGATATCGAGCAAACAATCGCATTTGTCGAGAAACAGAAACCGTGAAAAAACGAAACTCCATGGGGCGGTGGAGCGAGCAGAAAGTATTTTCGGATGAGTGACACTGCCAACACTCTGCCCTTCCCGACGCCCGCCGAACACCGCTAACTGCTAGGAGCCCATCTAGCTCGGGCCGGCGAAGCCTACTTCGAAGGAACCACCGCCTGAGGCACCACCTTGTCGCCGCGAATCTCGGCAGCCACATCCAGAATGTTCCGCTTCGAGAAGTGCTTGAAGATTCCCCACTCACCGTATTTTTGCGTTAGCTGCGGCATCACCGCGTCCACCAGCGCGTCGCCAGACTTCCCTTCCTTCAAGGGGTCTGCAACCATCGCGCGCAAATCGGTCAGATACCCGCGGAAGGCCTCGACGTCCGCGGCACTGCCTACATCGCCGTGGCCGGGGACGAACACAGTCCCCTGCCTCGGCGCAGGATTTGTGAGCGAGTCCAACGTCTCGATCCAGAGTCGCGTATTCGCGTCAATCAAGTTGGGCAGCGATTGCCGCCAGAAGAGATCGCCGCAGAAAACCAGGTCATTGCCCTGTTCGTCGCGAACCGTAACCACCGAATCGCCGCCCGTGTGCCCCGGATACGCCTTGACGCGAATCACCCGCGACCCTAGATACAACGTGACGCCGGACTCGTACACCATGTCGGGCGCGTAAAGGTTCTCGACCATCGCCTTTTGCTCCGGCTTCGCATCCTTCCCGCCGAAGAATTTCAGGTTTTCCGTGTGAATCCAGGCGCGGACGTTCCGCTGCGCCATCACGGTGGCGCCCGCCTCGGCGAAAACCCGATTTCCCGCGACGTGGTCGATGTGATAGTGAGTGTTGATCACGAACTTGATGGGCAGGCTCGTCTTCTTGCGGATCTCGGCGAGTAGGGCGGTCGCAGCCTCGGGGTACTCCAGAGTATCGATCACCGCGACGCCGTCATCGCCAATCACAAAGCTGGCGTTTGACCCCGCGCGACCGTTGAGGTCGATCGCGGCCCAAATGTTCCGGCCGACAGATTTCAGCGTAAAAGCAGGAGCCGTGGTGGGAGCGGCCGTTTGATTCTGTGCGCACGCTGAAACCGCAACGAAGAGGAACACGCTAAAAATCACAAGGGCTCGTCGCATCCGGTAATGGTACTACGAGCTCCGCGGTCTTGCGACCGATCGCACCGCCAATCTCAAATAAAAAAAGGCGCCGAAGCTTGCACGCCGCGGCGCCCTGGAACCAACTGTAAGTCAAAGTTTACTGCCGCATTTCCACCACTTGAATCGCTTCTTCCACGTGATGGTGCGCCTTGTCGATATGCTCCATCGCGTGCTGCTGCAATCCAAGAGCATTCGGATCGTCTTCTTCCTTCGAGATGTCCTGATGGGCTTTGTCCAGAAGATCGAGCGCCTTGTGCAAGCGTCCGCCCCACGGCAAATGTGCATCCACCATCGGATGTTCGTTCAGGTCCTTGCCGTCGTCGATCGAAGCCTTCTTGATCTCGCCGATGGCCTTGTCGATCTCCTTGATGGCATCCTTTTCCTGTTCGCGGAGTTCACCGCCATCAGGGCGTTGCAGGTGCGCACGCGCGAACCGCAAATCCGAAAGCGCGTGCAGGTAGGCCGGATGCCGTACTTGTGCCGGTTTGGCGCTTGCTCCGATCACCAGAACAAGCAATATCGCGGATGCAGTCACCAGTACCCTGCTGATTGGCTTCATCTTTGAATGCTCCTTGGTATGGTTTGGTCCGCTCAGCTACGCGCTTGTACACGCCCCCGCTGTGCGGCACTCTATGAATTTAGCATCGCGTCGGAGCGGGAATTTTTGCGGTTGCCATCCCAGCAACAAAAATGAGTTCGCCGCCGCTCCGCGGCTTCCCCAATTCTTCGCCATCTGTGTTTTATCCGTGTTCATCTGTGGTTAAAGCCTCGATCTGCGGTTAAAATCGAAACCGCATGAAGCGCATCGCCATCCTGGGCTCGACAGGCTCCATCGGACGCCAGTGTCTCAGCGTGGTTGACTCCCTCCCGGGCCACTTCGAAGTGGTCGCGCTCGCCGCCGGGTCCAATATTGCCCTCGCCGCCGAACAAGTGGCGCGTCATCGGCCCCGCCTCGTCTCGGTCGGCACCGAAGCGGGCGCCCGAGAGCTGCGCGCGGCGTTGAAGCTCCAACCGGGTGCCTCCAAACGCCCCACCGAAACTCAAATTGTCTTTGGGCCCGAAGGCATCGAGTTCGTCGCCACCCATCCCGACGCAGATACTGTCGTATCGGCTGCTGTCGGAGTGGTCGGCCTGCCGGCAACCTACAAAGCCATCGAGGAAGGCAAGAACATCGCGCTGGCCAATAAGGAAGTCCTGGTCGCCGCCGGCGAAGTGGTCATGGCCGCGGTCGAGCGATACAAGGTCGCGCTTCTGCCGGTGGACAGCGAGCACAACGCCATTCACCAGTGCCTTCGTGCCGGCGAACACGGCGAAGTGAAGCGCCTTGTCCTCACCGCCTCCGGCGGTCCTTTTCGTAAGACTCCTCTCTCGCGCCTCGCGAAAGTGACCCCAAAACAGGCTCTGGCGCATCCAAATTGGAAGATGGGCCAGCGAATCACGATCGATTCAGCCACTCTGATGAACAAGGGCTTCGAGGTCATCGAAGCGCGCTGGCTGTTCGGAATGGATCTGGACCGAATCCACGTGGTAATTCATCCTCAGTCGACGATCCACTCGATGGTCGAGTTCGTGGACGGTTCCATCCTGGCACAGCTCGGGCCCACTGACATGCGCATGCCGATCCAATACGCGCTAACCTATCCCGAGCGCCTTCCGTCGAATGGATGCGCCCTGGATTGGTCCACGCTACGCAAGCTTGATTTCGCGGACGTTCCCGCACGCAAGTTTCCTTGCCTCAGTTTGGCCAAGGCCGCGTTGCGCGAAGGCGGCCCATTGCCTTGCGCCCTGAATGCGGCCGATGAAATCGCCGTTGCCGCGTTCCTCGAACGCCGGCTGCCCTTTCCAGGTATCGCGGCTGTCATTGAGCGCGTACTGGAACGGATGCCCCGGACGCGGATGTCCAAGATAGACGACGTCTTCGCAGCCGACGCCGAAGCCCGGCGCCTGGCCCGTGAGGAAACTCAGCAGTTCCGCCGGCATTCTTGACGCCACCGGAGCGGCAGGAAACTTCGATAACTTTCCCGCCCACCCTCGGGTGGAGGCGGAGCACAATTCAAGGTAGAATAATCGCAGAGGGCTAATGTCGAATTTCTTCTTCGATCTGATTGCCGGGGCGTTCGTTCTCGGTGTCATGGTTTTGCTTCATGAGTGGGGCCATTTTGTCGCCGCCAAGGCTTGCAGCGTACGCGTGGACGTTTTCTCGATCGGCTTCGGACCCAGAATCTGGGGCGTCAAGCGCGGCGACACGGACTATCGCCTGAGCGCTCTGCCGCTCGGCGGCTACGTTCGCATGGCGGGAGACAATCCCGCGGAAGAACGCACCGGCGCACCATACGAGTTCCTCTCCCGGCCGCGCTGGCAGCGCTTTATCATCGCCGTAGCCGGGCCTGCGGCAAACATCCTGCTTACCTTCTCGATTTTCTGGGGCATCATCGTATTCAAGGGCGCGCCCACCCCAAAGTATTTTCGTCAACCCGCCGCCGTCACCTCCGTCCCGCAGACCATCGACCCTTCCGGTGTGAAGACCGGTGACCAGATTGTGGAAGTGAATGGCGTCGCTACTCCCGACTGGAAGAAGGTCTACGACCAGGTGGAGAAGGTAAAGTCTGGTGGCGTCGTGTCGCTCACGGTTCTGCGCAACGGCCAGCCCGTGAAGCTCACGGTACCCGCTCCCATTGGCCCGGTGACTGGTGCGACTGATTCTTTGGTTGGCTATCCGGCGTGGCCTCCGGTTACAGACGACGTTGAGCCCGGTTACCCGGCCGAGAAAGCAGGACTCAAGCCCGGAGACCTCGTCGTCGCCATGAACGGCAAGCCCATCGTGACGTGGCCCCAGCTTCCGGAAGGGATTCGCAATTCGGACGGTCACACGATTCACTTCGTAGTTCGCCGCGACGGCAAGGACATACCTATCGACATAACTCCCCAGAGGCGCACCATAAGCACGGATGGTGAAATGGCCTGGGTGATCGGCGCGGGAGGCAAGGCGGAAACAACCTTCGAGCGCGAGGACTTCGTCACGTCGGTGAAAGACGCAGGCGCTCAAACTCTCTTCTTCGCGCGCGCCATCGGAGAGATTGTCGCAAGCCTGTTCCGTGGCAGACTTTCCGTGCGCGACTTGGCTGGGCCGGTTGGTATCGTCCAGCTTTCGGGGCAGGCCGCAAAGCGCGGACCGCTGACGCTACTTCAGTGGATGGCCTATATCAGCCTCGACCTCGGGCTGCTCAATTTGCTGCCAATCCCGATTCTCGACGGCGGCCACGTATTGATGCTGGCGATCGAGGGAGTCCTTCGCCGCGACCTGAGCGTTGCCGCGAAAGAACGGTTCGTTCAGGTCGGCTTGGTTTTTCTCTTATGCGTGTTCGCCTTTGTGATGTACAGCGACATCCTACGCCTGTTCCAAAGCCATTAGTGGACGTCTCTTCATGACTGCCACTCCTGTCCATCGCGTTTCTTCCGGCGAACGCATCAACGTCCACGAGCCCCCAGGCCGCCTTCAGCGCGAGCTCGGCGCTCGCGGAATTCGCCTCACGCGCCAGCGTCGCGTTCTGCTTCAAGTAATGGAGACAGCGCGCCGCCATCTTGACGCTGGCGAAATCCTCGATCGCGCGCAGAAAATCGATCCTGAAATCACCCGTGTAACCGTCTATCGCACGATTGATCTCTTGAAACGCCACGGTCTGATCGACGAGCTCGACCTCCTCCACCTCCGCGGAGACCGCCACTTCTACGAAAGCCACGGCCCTCGCGACCACATTCACGTCGCCTGCATGCGTTGCGGCAAAGTCCGTGAGGTCGAAAGCGAGCTGTACGAGGATCTGAAAAAGCAAATCTCGCGCGACACCGGTATCGAAATCACCGTCAGCCGCACGGAAGTGGGCGGAATCTGCGCCGACTGCCGCCGCAAGTCCGACTCCGCTTCCTAAGATTCCCTTACGGCCGCTGTTCTCTGTGTCCTCACGCTTTTCTCTGTGTTCTTTGTGTCGTGTTTTGGTTTTGATCCGAATCCAACCCCTCGCCTACATGCTGCCTTCGTCCGCGGACGGCCCGTAAATCGACGGTACCGGTAGATTGTTCAGGCGCAGATACACGCCAAGCTGCGCGCGATGATGGATCAGATGATTCAGCACCCACGTGCGCAGACACGCGATCCGCGGCATGGCGACAATCGTCGCTCCATTGTTCAGGAGCGACCACATCTTCAGAAGGTGCGCGTCCGATGCGCCTGCAATCGCTTTGCGACCCTCGGCCACGTTCTTGTCGAAGAGTTCGAGCAGTTCCTTGCGCGACTTGGGCTCTGGCGGCGGCTGCATCTGCACCCCATTCGGCGCCATGTCCAGCGCATCCTGGTTGATCGTAATCACCGTCCAGCCAGGGATGTTGGCGACATGCGCGGCCAGCCAGCCCATGGTGCCGGACTTCGGATGCGGCTTCCAAGCGAACTTGTCGTCGGGCACGCGTTCGAGCGTCTTGCGCGCTCCGGCCATTTCCTGATCGTATTCTGGCAAAAGTGCTTCGCTAAAGGACATTGGATTCCCCTCCGAGAGAGATTTTGGCACGAGGCCGAGGGGGGAAGTATAGGCGAACAAAAGGCGAAAGGCAAGGCCATCTCGCAACGCGAACCCTCGTTGAGGCAATTGGCGATTACCTGCGAGGACGCCCCTCTGGCTCTTCCTCTCGTGGCGCACTCATACCGGCTGCGGACCGCTTTGCACCGTAGAGTGCGCGGTCCACCGCTGACATAAGCTTTTCAACGGTCTCGCCGTCTTCGGGGAATACGGCGCTGCCGACGCTCGCTGAGACGGGCGGACTCTCTCCATCGGAGGCGAAGCGTTCACGGATTCTTGTCGCAATCTGCTCAGCCTGCATTGAACTTGTCTCGGGAAGTACCACTGCAAACTCGTCGCCCCCATATCGCGCCGGTGTGTCAACCTGCCGGCAATGAGCCCGTAGAACCTCCGCCAGTCTGCATAAGGCCCGGCTGCCCACCAAGTGACCGTGCGCATCGTTGATCTTTTTCAATCCGTCCAAATCGAGAAGCAAGACTGCAAACGACCGTCCGGAGCGCCCGTACCTCTTAATTTCGAAGTCGAGCGCATCGAGGAGTCGCCGATAGTTGGCAAGGCCGGTGAGGGGGTCGGTTACGGCCAACCGTCCCGCACGTTCCTCGGCGCGTTTGCGTTCGGAAACTTCGGCCGCCAGCGTCAGGCCTGTTATGGCCACTATTCCCGTGAACACTTGCACCAGCAGCAGAGAAGTGTTTGGATCTCCCACTGAAAATGGACCAAACCCGTGCACCGTGCCCCGAATGGCAATTCCGGCCAGCACGCAAGTCGCCGTCACTGTCTTGCGGCGGCCGAAGCGGAAAGCCGCCCAGATTAAGAACGGAACGCAGAGGAATTCCAGCGGATAGGTTTTGACCTCGGAGTGAAAACTTCCTCCGAATATTATCCAGGTCGTGAACGACAGTCCAAGAAACAGAAGAACGACCTCAATGACCTGTTCGCGGGTCCACCTTAAGTGGGGATTTTCTCTCCAAAGGAGCACAAGGGGCGTCACAACCACCGCGCCCACTCCGTCTCCCAGCCACCACGTGCGCCAGATGGATCCGTACATCGTCCAGCTGGCAAACCCACCCAAGGACAAGGTAGTGACGCCAATAGTGGCGCTTATCATGGTGCTGACCATTCCGGCAAAGAAAACAAACTTGAAGATATCCTGAGCTCCCTCAAAAACGTGCTGGCCGCGTGCAAATCGCCTTACGAGGTAACACCCCACCACCCCTTCTAGCGTGTTCCCCGTTGCCACGCCGATCGACGTCAGAACCGTGCCCGATGTAGTTACATTTGCAAGAAACGCGCCCAGCAAGATTCCCGGCCATACACGAAAACCGAAAATCAGGAGGGCCGCAAGGGCGATTCCCGTGGGCGCCCACACCGCGGAGGCGCTGGGGTTCACCAGGGCTAGCCTCAGGCACAGCTTGGCTGCGCCGAAATAGACCACGGCTAAGACCACAGCCGTGGCCAATTCCTTATGTCTCTTGTTCATCGCCTAGCGGGTCCCAAGAATTCAATTCCCTCTAACATCATATGACTTGCGTGGTTAATTCCATCAGACCATACCTCTACAGACGTGTATCAATTAACTGGACGAAGACAAGCCCGCCTGACCTTTCGGCCAGGGCCGTCGAGCTCGGAATGCGCTACGGCACACTCGTACCGTGCAAACGGTTTCGGGAGTCAGGCAGCATGTGAAGACAATCAAAGCAGAGAACGCCCGCGGCGGCGGCCGCTAGGACGTAGAATCGCGCTAACGGAAAATGGTTCACTGCTCTGCGGCGCAAAAAAAAGGCCTCCGGAATACCTCCGGAGGCCTGAAAAACCGAGTTCGCAGCGGCCAGCGGGACGCCGGCCCTACCCTGCTTTACACGCTAAACGAGCTGCCGCAGCCGCAAGTGCTCTTGACGTTGGGGTTGTTGAACTTAAAGCCCGAGCCCTCGATCGTCTCGATATAGTCGATCGACACGCCGTCAAGGTACATCTCGCTCATCTGATCGATCAGCACCTTCAGCCCGTCGAATTCGTACACATTGTCGCTCGTCTCATTTACCGCATTCTCGAAAGCCATGTGATAGCTGAACCCCGAGCAGCCGCCGCCCACGACGGCGACGCGCAGCCCCGCCGGCACAGGAGTCTGCTGCGAAAGAATCTCTTTCACCTTTGTTACCGCAACCGGACTAAGTTGAACCATTCTCGATCCTCCACGTAAAGCCTGAAAGTTGGCACGCCGAACCCAGGCACCCAATGCCGCGCGCCTCTCTACGTCCTACACATTATATCAGATTCGCGCAAGCCCCGCCGGTCGCAGGAAAAGTGGCCCGCGATGCCGTTGGGAGCACCGACATCTCGGACTGGTTCGTGCGCCGGAAACGGACGCCCCGCCCCGCGTCAAACGAGCCAAGCCTCAAGGGGTGGCCTGCGCGAAACGCGTCGCAACATAACCAGCGGCGCCCGTTGCATGAGCGTAGACTCAAATCACCATGGAGAACCTCCAAGCATTCCAGGACGCCGCCCGCAAGAATGGCTTCGTCGACGTTGAGCCGACGGAAGACGGCACCGTCTTGTGGCTGAAGAAGCAGACCGCAGACGCGGAAGACCGCATCTGCATTGACCGCGCGGCAAACAATGCCACGGTGTTCTGGGCGACGATTCCATGGAAGATCAACTCCAAGACGTTTCGCACCGTTGCCGCGCTGCAAGACTGGCTTGTCTCGGCGGCAAGGCTGACTCAGCCATGACGAACCGAGAGGCCCTCGTGCGGCTCGCCGCCAACAAAAACGACCGCTTTGCCTTGCTTTCATTGCGCGAGAACAACGCCGAAATTATCCGCATCACGCTCACCCGATATTTCGAAAGCGGCCCAGTTTCGGAGAAGGCCGAGTCTGTAGTTATGCATCGCGTCGCCGAACACGCTCGCTCGTACGAAACCCAGCAAGATCCTGACCAGTGGCTCACGCAATCCCTCAGCTCCGAATGCGACCGCCTGCGCAACGAAGCAATCCAAGAAAAAGCCGGAAGGTAGCCCGGCGAAAACCGCACAACTAAGTCCGCATTCCGGCGCTAGCAACTTCTCTGCGCACTATCTCCGCGGTACAAACTGCTTCGCGCCCAGGACACGCGCTGGTGGTATTCTCTGCCGCGATGGACCTGCCCGGAAAAGTCGCGATCATCACAGGTTCGGGCGGCGAAGGTTCTGGCCGCGCCGAAGCGGTGCGGCTTGCCGCCGAGGGCTGCCAAGTCGTCGTTTCCGACATCAACGAAGCCGGCGGCCATGAAACGGTTCGCCTTATCGCGCAAGCGGGAGGCAAAGCCGCGTTCTGCCGTTGCGACGTTTCCCGCGCCGACGAAGTGCAGGCTCTTGTCGCGTTTACGGAGCGCACGTTCGGCGGTCTCGACATCCTCATCAACAACGCTTCGGGTCCCTATCGCCCCGGCGCCCCGCCTGAAGACTGGCTCTCGACGATTCACATCGATCTGCTTGGTCCCATCTACGGCTTGCAGTATTCCCTACCGGCGATGCGAAAACGCGGCGGCGGAGCCATCCTCAATATCGGCTCCACGTCCGCGCTCACTCACGGATCCGGCCATTCCACTATGACGCCGTACGACGTCGCCAAAATCGGCGTCCTGCGAATGACGACCACGCTCTCCGCCCTGCGCGATACCGACAACATCCGCGTAAATTGCCTCGTCCCGCACTGGGTGGCCGTCCCCGAAGTAAAAGCCTACTGGGACGCGATCACGCCCGAAGATCGCACGAGGCGAAAGATTCCGTCGAAACTCATCGAGCTCGACGAACTCGTGCAAGCGGCCGTCGACCTCATCACCGACGAAAATCTCGCCGGCCGCGTCCTGATTCTGTGGGACGGCCCGCGCGCCGAACTGATTTCCGCCACCGATCGCGGTTACGTCGAAGTGGAACCCTACCATCTGTAAGGAGCAATCATGCGATCCGCAAAAATCATTGTGGGCATCCTCAGCGTTCTTGGCGCCCGCGCCACGGCGCAACAAATCTCTTCGCCGACGCCCGCGCAGAGCAACAGCATCACGATTGCGGCGAGCACCCTGCTCGACGGAAAGGGCCACGTGCTGCACAACGCTCGCATCGTGGTGGAAGGCTCGAAGATCGTCGCTGTTAACGAAGCGGAGCGACAGGGAAGCCGCGCACGCAGACTACGACCTTCGCGGCCTCACCGTCCTGCCCGGCTGGATTGACGCCCACGACCACATCACCTGGATTTTCGGCAAAGACGGAAAGAACGCCGGCACCGAAGGGACAACGCAAGAGGACGCGTATCAAGCGGCGTCGAACGCCTGGCTGACGCTGATGGCCGGCTTCACTACGATACAAAGCGTCGGCGCGCCCAACGATATCCCGCTGCGCGACGCCATCGCGAAAGGCCTGATCCCCGGACCGCGCATCCTGACGGCCGTCCAACCGCTCGTGGGTCGAGGCGAGCAGACCGGCACCCCCGACGAAATCCGCGCCTACGTGAGAAAGCAAAAGGAAGCGGGCGCGGACCTGATCAAGATTTTCGCGTCGCAATCCATTCGCCTGGGCGGAGGGATGACTCTTTCGCAGGAGCAATTGAACGCGGCCTGCGATGAAGCGCAGAAGCAGGGCCTGCGCACTCTTGTGCACGCTTACAAAGATGCTGTCCGCGCCGCCACTCTTGCCGGCTGCACGGAAATCGAACACGGCACTCTCGCCACGGACGACGATCTGAAATTGATGGCTGCGAAGGGCACATATCTTGATCCGCAGGCCGGCCTCGTGATCGAGAACTACCTCCAGCACAGGGACCAGTACATCGGCACACCCGGCTACACCGCCGAAGGCTTTGCCGCGATGGAAAAGATCCTGCCGATGGAGCACGAGTTCATGCAACACGCCGTGAAGACGCCGGGACTGAAAGTGGTTTTCGGCACGGACGCCGTGGCGGGCGCGCACGGGCGCAACGCGGAGGAATTTATTGACCGCGTCCGCGACGGCGGAGTGGACCCGATGGCCGCGATGGTCTCCGCCAACTCGCTGGGCGCGGAGGCAATGGACCTGGCCGACCAGATCGGCTCGATCGCGCCGGGATTGCAGGCGGACATCATCGCGCTCGATGGCGACCCGCTGAAAGACATCCCCGCCGTTCGCCGCGTCGTATTCGTGATGAAGGCCGGCGTCGTCTACAAGAACACCACGCGTAGCGCGATTCCCGTTCCGTAGACTCGACACATGCCGCACATCCTACACTCGCTGCCTGTTTAGGTTCTGATTGAGTCAGCCTTATAGATCGATTCCCTCGAGGAAGTATTCTCGGATCATCCGCCAACCGTTCCCACAATGATTATCTCAGGTGTTCGATTTTGGACAGACTTCCCTACAGCAGCGTGTAAGAACAGTTCGCAGGAACGCGCCAGAGGTCGCCATGGGGAGAAATTATGAACAAGACTATTGTCTGGAGTGCTGGACTCAGAGCGAGCCTATTCGCAGCCTTCGAGAACGTGAGCGTAAGACTTCAACGTGCCGGGGATGCGCTAGCGAACATTAAACAAAGAGCGATAAAAGAACATCGGAGATGGCAAGAAGTACTCCTCGAGAGGAAAGGTAGAGTTGGGCACCTGCTGGCGGATTCGCATGAGGCGATTGTTGTCACGAACGATAAGCGCCGTCTTTTAGCCGCCAACCCTCCGGCGCTTGCACTCCTCGGTGTATCGCCCAAGAACCTAGAGAAATTTGCTATCGACGCTTTCCTGCCGGCGAGCGAACTTCTGGAATTTGAACGAAACGGCCCGTTGTTCCTTAGAGGAAGGGAGCGACGGGGCGAATGTGAAATCAGACGCTTGGACGGCAGCAGGCGGGTCGTAGAATTTACCTTCCAAGCAAATTTTGTTCCCCGTCGACACTTGTCGAGATTTCGGGACGTGACTGATCGTGAAAAAGGAAAAGCACGGAACACTGAAAAAATAGCCCAAGCTCATAGGCAGACTTGGGATACTGATGGATCGGTCCGTGGATCGTTTCAACGGTTGTGCCATTCCTTCCGGGCATTTCAGCAGGCCGAGCGCGTCGATCCTCGGCGGGAGAGCCCTCCCGAAGACGTGGCAATTCGAGCTCGACACTCACTTTGATCTCATGTGCGTGGAACCCAGAGATTATGCCTGCGCGGAGACACTCTGTTTCTTCAGGGCCCAAGCAGGACTAGCAATCGACCTCCATCAAGAAGCGATGGCGAAATTGGAGCATGCATCTCTTGCTTCTAAATGGCGTTCCCATCCCGGTACGTTTATTCGGCCCCTGCGTTGTAAGTCCTGATAAGTCGGGTGGTCTCAATGGGTCGACGCCGGGTGCCGCAGCCTTCGGCTTCTACGTTTTGCTCTTGAATTTCAGGGTGCCTGATCCTTCGCGGTCTTCGACGGGTCAGTGGTTCTGAATTCGGGTTCGCGGTTCGGAGGCTCCCGGGACGCGTGCGCCACCCGTCATGTGGATCACTTTTAAGTATGCCTTCCCAGGTGGATAATTGTGGGCATGTTGCTGATCAGGTTCAGGCCGCCATTGCTCATAATTCTTGCAGCTTTGTCGTTCGCCGTCCCGAAGGAACTCGCTGCTCAATTCGAGTACGATTCAACTCGACCCTTTGACGTCACCTGCGAGCAGTTGACCCCTCGCGTTGATGCGGTGGTTCGCGGCTGTCGTTTCACTGGGCCTCGGGGTGGGGTGCTGAGCTTCCTTCTTATTACTCCGATGGCCAGTAAGCCGCCATTCGCCGGAGTTATTTTTCAGCACGGCGGTGGGCAGTCGATGTTCGATTATTTGTCTGAGGCCTTGATTCTGACGCGAATCGGAGTTGTCTCAATCATCCCGGATGTTCCCGCGCGAGGCGATAGGAAAGAGTCTGAGCTTAACCGCTTGAAGTTACAGGATGCCAAAGACTTTCAAGCCGAGATCGTGATCAGCGAGCGTCGTGTGCTCGACTTTCTGCTTCAACAGCCCGGAGTGGACGCGAAGCGAATCGCCTACGTAGGTCATAGCTATGGCGGAATGGCCGGCGGCGTGCTGTCCGGCGTTGAGCCCCGCATATCAACGTTCGTCCTCATTGGTGCGCTGCCGTCAGAGGCGCGCCACATTCGAGAGAACGGAAGCCCTTACTGGCAGACGATGCGCCAAAGCATGTCTCCTGAAGACTTTGCTCACACACTCGAGATGCTGCATGAGATTGACCCTGACCACTTCTTGCCAAGAGCTCGTGCCCCAATCCTCGTACAGTGTGCGCACTTTGATAGCGGCGACAATGTCCGGGCCTGCCCTGAGGTGTTTGATCTGGCAGGCGGTCCCAAGAAACTCTCGTGGTACGAGGATGACCACACGTTCACGTCGCTCGAAGCTCTTCGGGACCGACTTGCCTGGCTAGAGAAATATCTCAAACTACCGCCGGTGGGCCCCGCTTTACTAAAGTTCCTCGAACCGGAGTCCTCTGGTAAATGACGGGTGAACAAGCAGCGAGCTGTTCACTGCCGAACACCGAAGTCCCATAAGCGTCTAACGGGAACAGCGACCAAGCTTGCTATGTAGCAAGATTCAAGGAACTTGTTGCCGGCGAGGCTTGGAAGCGAGTTTGCCATTACAGCTTTAAATTCCAATGGCCTATGCTCAGTATGAATTGCTGGCTATTCGACTAGCCGCTCTGGTTGTCGCTCTCCACCTTGCGGCCTGCGGCAAGTCCGCGCAGAGACGATCAGACCCGCAGGCGATCCGTGAGGAAAGTGTCCATGTTCTGAACGGGGATGTGAATCTCGCGGGCACGCTCGCCCTTCCAAATGACTCCAAACGGCATCCGGCCGTCGTCCTCTTTCATGGCTCAGGACCGCAACCCAGGGACCTGTTCACTGCGCGCTGGTTCGCGAAACAAGGCGTTGCCGCGCTTGCATACGACAAGCGAGGCGTTGGCGAGTCCACGGGCGATTTTCGGGCTGTTCCGTTCATGGATCTTTGCGGCGACGGGCTTGCGGCCATCGCGTATCTGAAGTCGCGCCACGACATCGATCCGGCGCGAATCGGCGTTTGGGGTCTCAGCCAAGGAGGCTGGCTTGGGCCGCTCGCGGCCTCGCGTTCCAACGACGTTGCCTTCGTCATCGCCGTCTCCGGTCCCGCAGTTTCTCCCGGCGAACAGATGATTTTTTATTACGCGAATCAGCTGCGCGCGGAAGGCGTGCCTGAGCGCGACGTTCAAGACGCCAGCATCTTGCGACGCAATGTTTGGAACTACCTATCGACCGGAGACGGATACGACGGCGTGAAGGAACAGATGAATCGAGCGCGAACGAAGAGTTGGTACACCAAAGTGAAGGCACAACAAGACGATTTGTTTGCTCCACTGCAGCCGCCGGATGAAATCCGCAGCCGAGACTATCGCTACAAACGCTGGTTCAAGGAAGAGATGATTTACGACCCGGTTCCCGCGCTAAAAGCACTCCATGTGTCGGCGCTCTTCCTTTTTGGCGGCGAAGACCGTCTGGTAAACGTGAACGAAACCGTCGCGGTGCTGCAGCGAGTCCTAACGGAAACTCACAATCGAGATTACACAGTCCGCGTCTTTCCGCGCGTTGAGCACGATATGCACCTCGTGAGCGGCCCCGATGCCTACATCACGGACCCTGAATACTTGCAGACCATGCAACAGTGGCTCGCGGCTCGTCTTCGCAAATAAGGTACGGGTTCGTCTTTGACCACGTGCCTCGATGAAAGAGTCCGCACCCGATGGACTTGACTCGCGTAGTCTCGTCGCCATAAGCTAAGAATTCTTGGTATGGGACGCAAGGCGCAAAAAAACGATTCCTTGCCCGGTTCGCTCGACATGTTGATTCTGCGCACGCTGTCGCGGCGCGATCTCCACGGTTACGCCATGGTCCAGTTCATTCAGCAATCGTCCGACAACGAGCTCCTGGTCGAGGAGGGCTCGCTGTATCCCGCTCTCCAGCGCCTGGAGCTAAACGGCTGGATCCAGGGCGTCTGGGGCGTGACGTCGAATAATCGGCGGGCGAGGATCTACAAGATCACGGCGGCTGGCCGCAAACAGCTGGCGGTTGAAACTCGGAAATACGCGAAACTCACGCTGGCGATCGCCCGTGTGATGGGAGCGGAGTGACGCACATGCTGATACGACGGCTGAGGTATTGGATGGAGAGCGCCAGGCGCAGCGAGGCGCTGAGCGAGGAAATGGAACTCCACCTTGCGGAGAAGGCTGCGGGACTGCAAGCAGACGGTATGACGCCGGAGTCCGCCAAGGCTGAAGCGCGCCGGCGATTTGGCAACGTCACACTGAAGCACGAAGAGTCACGGGAGATTTGGTTGACGCGGTTTTGGTCGGAACTCGGCCAGGATGTCCGCTATGGCTGTCGCACCATGACCGCCAACAAGGCATTCACCGCTCTGGCGGTCTTGTCGCTGGCGCTCGGGATCGGGGCCAATACTGCGATCTACAGCCTGATGGAGTCGATTCTGTTGCGCTCGCTGCCGGTGGCTGATCCCGAGTCGCTGGTGGTCTTGAATTGGCATAGTCCGCCGCCCCAGGACGCCAGCAAGGAATGGGTCCACGTCATGCACGCTGTACAGGGCATGGCTTGGCCGGGCGAAAAAGGCGCCATGGTCAGCGGCATGTTTCCTTACGGCGCGTTCGAGACGCTTCGCCAGGAGAATCCCGTCTTTTCCACGCTTTTCGGATACTTCAACGGACTAAACCATAACCTGGCCGTCCGCGGACAGGCCACGAGCGCCAGCACGGAGTACGTCACCGGCGAGTATTTTCGCGCCCTGGCAGTGTCGCCGGCTGCGGGACGTCTGATCGATTCCGAAGACGACAGTACCGGCGCAGCGCCGGTCGCCGTAATCAGTTTTGCTACAAGCCAAAATCGCTTTGGAGGACCGCCGAGTGCGATTGGACAGTCGATCCTCGTCGACAACACTCCCTTCACGGTGATCGGTGTCGCGCCGCCGGAATTTTTCGGAGTCGATCCTGCGGCGGCGCCGGACCTCTACCTTCCGTTGCACACGAATCTGCTCGTGGACGGTGACCGAGCGGCTCGTGGCTATGACGACGGCAACTTCTACTGGATCGAAATGATGGGCCGCCTGCGTCCCGGCGTAAGCATCGCCCAGGCGCAGGCCGTGCTCGCTCCTCGTTTCCATCAATGGGTTGTCACCACCGCGACGACCGACGGTGAGCGCGCCAAACTGCCCGCCCTGATTCTGAATCCCGGCGCCGCCGGTCTGGGTAGCTTGCGCCGCAAGTATTCCAAGCCTCTGTTCGTGCTCCTGACGATGGTGGGATTGATCCTGGCGATCACGTGCGCGAACATCGCCAATCTGCTGCTGGCAAGGGCCGCCGCGCGACGCCGCGAAATGGCTGTCCGGCTCACCCTGGGAGCGGGACGGTTCCGCCTCGTGCGGCAGTTGCTTACCGAGAGTGTGATGCTGGCGTCGCTCGGCGGAGCATTCGGGGTCTTGTTTGCGATCTGGGGTGTGCGAGCGCTGACGCTTCTACTCTCCGGCGGGCACGAGAACTCTACGCTTCACGCCGAATTGAACTGGAACGTGCTGGGCGTGACGGCGGCGCTCTCAGTGGTTTGCGGCCTGTTATTTGGCCTCGTTCCAGCAATTCAGTCGACGCGTCCGGACGTCATGCCCGCGCTACAGAATGGCCGCGGCGGCGGACCGCGCCGCGGCGCGCAGCATGTGCTGGTGGTCGCCCAAATTGCGCTCTCTTTTCTCATCCTGGTCGCCGCCGGTCTGTTTGTCCAGACGCTCAACAAGCTGCACTCCGTCCAACTGGGATACGCTCGCGAGAACATCCTTCTGTTCTCGCTGAATGCTCGCCAGGCCGGTCATCGCGATCCAGAGATCGCCACTTTTTACACGGACCTGCGCAAACGCTTCGAATCGATCCCCGGCGTCAGTAGCGCGACGCTCTCGCAATCCTCGATCATCAACGCCGCCCGCGCCGGGCAGGCAATCAGGGGGGAAATGAAGATCGGCGCTGTCACCTTGGATGGCGCACGCGTCATGTCCGCCGGGCCGCGTTTCTTCACCACGATGCAGATTCCGATCCTGGCCGGCCGTGAGATTGACGACCGCGACCAACCGGGCTCCAGACCGGTTGCAGTCATCAGCGAGCGGCTGTCGCGAACTTACTTCGGGAACCAGAATCCGGTGGGCAGGCGCATCACGCTCCCAGACGAGGAGCGCGATCTCGAAATCGTCGGCGTCTCGGCAAACCTGCGGTACGGTGGTCTGAAAAATGAAGAGGAGAGTGCTATGACCGTATTCGTAGCGGTCAGCCAGTTTTCTCCGGACCGAGTCACCTACGCGCTGCGCACTGCGGGCGATCCGCTGAGGTTTGTTCAGAGTGTGCATGAGATCGTGCGGGAGGCGGATTCCCGCATACCCGTCACAAACGTGGTCACACAGGCTGCCGAGATCGATCGGACCATCACCCAGGAACTCACGTTCGCGAAACTATGCACGGGTTTCGCGGTTCTCGCTCTCCTGACGGCGTGCGTGGGACTCTACGGGACGATTTCGTACAGCGTCGCGCGGCAGATCGGCGAGATTGGAATCCGTATGGCTCTGGGCGCGCAACGCGGCGCCGTGGTATGGATGGTTCTGCGCCGCGTTCTACTACTGGCGGCGGTGGGCCTCGCGATCAGCGTGCCTGCCGCGTTGAGCGCGTCTCAGCTTGTCAAATCGTTTCTGTTCGACACCCAACCCAATGATCCGGGAACCCTGGCGTTGGCCGGTTTCGTCGTCCTAAGCGCCGCGATCCTCGCTGGCTATGCGCCGGCAAGGCGGGCGTCCCGAATTGATCCGCTGGCGGCTCTGCGGCACGAGTAAAACCATGGTCCTTCGTACCGCACGGAGAATGAAAGAGTTCCCTCGCGCACATTGATCGTGGTATCTGGCCGCTGACTTCCCCTCGCCCCCCGCCCCTAACCCCTCGCTTTACCTTCGCCCCCCGCCGAAATTCAAAAACTGGCACCGGGATTAGAAATCGACGCAAATGATTGAAAACACTCATCAGCGACCAGTTCTAATATACGGTCGGGGTAGGGGGGCATTTTCGCCCCGGCGAAAGCATGGCGAACACTCTCCAGCCCGCGATGATATCATTTGATATCATCGCGACCATGACCACCGGCACACGGCTGAAGAGTGGGTCCGCAGGAAGGCTCCGTGGGCTGACAATGGCCAGGTGGGATTTGACGCTTCGCCGGTTATGGGCTGCGACGGGTCTCTTTTGCTTTGCCACTTCTGCTGCTTTCGCCCAAGCGACGCGTTCGCCTTCCGATGCCGGCCAGGCGGGCGCTACCCCACCCAAAGTGACGGTGGAATCGAACCTGGTTGTCGTCCCCATATTCGTTTACGACCCGGCACGAATGGCTCAAGCTCCCAAAGACGAGTTGCCATGCGCTCGCGCCGACGTAGCCGCTTTTTTTAAGCTTCCCAACACGCAACCCTACTTGCCGACGGACTGCGACGTGACGGAAGTACACGGCCTCACGGCGAAGGACTTCCGTTTGTTTCAGGACGGCGCTGAGCAGCAGATCCTGAGAATGGACCTCGGAGCGTGGTGGACCCTGGTGCGAGACAATTTGGGATGGCATATACAGTCCTCAGACACACCGCGCGGGATCTGGGGCTTGAGCGAACTGAGCGGCGTTAAGAAGGTGCCGGTGATTAATCGGGAATTTCAAGTGCTTGCGTACGTGCCAAAGACTGCTACGGATGGGTGCCATCGAATCAGGGTCGAGGTTGATCGCCCCAATTTGCTCGTATTCGCCCGCAACCAGTATTGCACCGGGCAAACGCCGTCTGACCCTTTAATCGGAACCGATCTGGGGAAAGAATTGGATCGCTCATTGGCCTCGGAAAAGCGCGGGAAGATACCGTTGTCGCTGCAGGCAGGGGCTTTCTATACGAACGAAAACCAATCGCGAGTGGACGTGAGCCTGCAGTTCCCTTGGAAGGATCTTTACCGCAAATGGAACACGTCGAACTGGACGCTCTACGCCAGGATTGCGGTGACGGGCGTCGTCCGGAGGACGGACGGAAGTATCGCGGCGCGTTTCAGCGACCTTCTCTATCCGTCGTACTGGCCCACTTTTGACCAGGGTGGAACGAAATTTATTGCTTGGGAGAAAGGCACTTCGCAACTATCCGGCGGAATTCCGCACCAGGTCGCGGGATCATCCGCGAATCTCGGATCGAGCGACAGCAGCGACGGAAATGACACGCTGGCCCTCACATTTCGCAATGCGGCAGGTCTGATTAAGCCGGACGTCGCCTCCATACAAGTGGCTTTGGACACCTCCGACCCGTTCTGGATCCCTACTCGCTACCGGACACAGATGAACGTTCCGCCGGGCGAATACAAACTCCAGGTGGCCCTCAGCGATGGGTGGAATCTCGGCCTCGCAGAAATGCCGCTGACAGTCGTCCCCTACGATGGGAAAGAACTGGCGCTGAGCTCCGTGGTCCTGTGCAAGCAATTGCGGGATGCCGCGGTTGCGGCCAAGGAAGCGGCGGCGGCAAATTTCGCGCCACAGTACCTTCCACTGGTTAGCAAAGGCATCGAGTTCACGCCCGCGGCGGATACGCGCTTTGCTAAGGACAGCCAGGTTTTTGCCTACTTCGAAGTGTATGAGCCATTGTTGGCGCAACAGCCGGCCACAAGCGCAAAGGTGCAAATGAGGATTCTCGACTCCGCCACGGGCGCGGTGAAAGCGGAATTCGCTCCCCTTGACGCAGCCCCTTACAAAGATCCCGAAAGTGGAGCGTTTCGCGTTGCGCGGACGATTCCCATCCGTGAACTACCCAAGGGCGCATATCGGCTCGAGGTACGTGCCCAGGAGTCGGCCGGTGGAACCACAGACTGGCGCGGAGCCATTTTCACGGTCGAGTAGCTTTTGGCGCGTGGGGCGCGGGCTATGCGGCAGGATCTTTCTGACGCGTTGCCTTCACACCCGTGACAATCCCGATTCCTAAAAGTACGACGGCGCCCACCGCAATCCAGTGCGCGGGCATGTGAACCAAGTATCCGGCGTAGATCAGTCCGGCGATCACGATCGCGAACCCAGCCGCGTAAAGTCCGAAGGACATAGCCCCTCCTCTCGAGTCAACTGTGGCATCTTTCTCCCCGGAACCTCGATTTGCTCACTTTGCGGGAGAGCAGCCCGGAAACGCCGCCGCCCTCCCCCGATTCTCGCTTGTGCCGACGCTAGGGGGCTGACACGGGGCGCCCCGGCTGGCGTCCAACCTCGATTCGCCCGCGTCGATTAATCTCCACCATCGCCTGCGACACGGACGAGACCGCTCCCTCCGACACGCCTCAACCACTCGCTCTTGGCGCTGCCCGGAAACCGCAATCGGTCGCGCAAGCTGATCGCGCACCGGTACAATATCCAGCCCGCGCCAAGGCACAGCATCAGGAAACTGAAGAGCGCTGCGAATCCGGCGACGAAGATTATGAACGCCGCCAGCATTTGGACTGCTATGAAGAGAATCGAAGGAGAATTCATCGCCGGCTCCTTAAACGCTGGCACTGCGGCCGGTGAGGAAATGTACGATGAACAGGACGACCGCTATCACCAACAAGAGATGGATCGCGCCAAACGTCACATGAAAAGCCAGGAATCCGAGCAACCAGAGCACGATCAAGATCGCCGCAATAGTCGCCAACATGATTGCCTCCTTGTCTGAGTCAGCTTTCGGCCGGGATTCCCGGTCCCGAAGCCTGTCAGAGGTTAGTCCGCAAGACGCCACGCGAACATCGGTGCAAACCATTATTCGCGCCTAGTGGTTGCTGTAACTGGCGGTACCGTCGCTTCCTCCGCCCTCCGCCCCTCCGGCACGGATCAAGCTCCAAAGATCTACTGAGATGAACTGGCTTTCTGATCTTTCACTTGCAGGTCATTCACCACTTGCTGGACGTTGGGCACTCCCGTCGCCACCTTCTCGGCTCGCGCGCGCTTGTTTTCCGAGTTCACTTCTCCGGTCAGCGTGACCACGGCGCTCTTCACTGCGTATTTTACGTCGTCGTGCATATGGTTCTGGATCAGCGCAGCGTCCAGGTTCTTCTCGATGCCGTCATCCAGATCCGAGTTTACGGCCTTGGCTTCTTTTTCGATGCCCACGGGAATCACAGCAATCTGATCCGCCACCACCTGGGCTCCCGCCAGCGACTTTGCCAAAGATTCGGCCGTTGATTTGTCGCTATCACTGGTGACTTTTCCACCGAGCGTCACGATGCCCTTGTCACGATCCTGGCTCACGGAGACGTCTTTCAGTCCGGCCTGATCGAGCGATCTGCGAATGCTGTCGGAAACATCGGGTGAAGCGGCGGTGCCGGAGCATGCGGCCAGGGTCCCGACGGCGAACAGCGCGAGCGCGGCTACTGACAATCTGAGCTTTTTCATGATTCTCCTTTTTTTCAATTCCACGATGAGTTCGAGATGAGTTACTTGCCCGGCGTTTGAGCGCACGAACAAAGGGTTGCGCGCTTCTCCCCTTCGCTGGGGGCGTTCCTTCTCCTGACTTTTGGATCAAGAGCGGATGATCCACGGGGAATGTTAGTCCTCGCGAAAGACCATTTCTGTACTGAAAGGAACACGTTTTTCGGCGCCTGGACGCGAGTCAATTCGGGACGGCCGTCCCTGCCTTCTGGGCGCGACAGACTCCCGGCGATCCGTGGATAGGCGAATTCGGCAGGCAATACAAGGGTTCGTGGATGCCCTCTTTTTCTCGTGGCTTGATACAATCCAGCGCACGGGAAGGAGCTACCCATGAGCCTCGGTTACATCGGACTTGGCTTGGTGGCGGTGTTGGTGGTTATTGCAGTCATCACCATGCTTCCCGACTTGGTTCGCTACGTAAAAATCAGCCGGATGTAAAATAGTTCGACATTCACTTGTTGCTCACCTGGACAAATGAAAGAAACTGAGCCGGCTCACGGTCTGCAGAGATGGGATTTCTTCATTGCGCACGCGCGGGAAGACAAGGACACAATCACCCGGACGCTTGCGGATGCCCTTGCCGCGAAGGGCGTTTCCGTTTCCTACGATGAGTTTTCGTTGCGGCCCGGGAATAGTCTTCGACAATCAATCGAAAAAGGCTTGGCGTGCTCGAAGCAAGGGATCGTGATTCTCAGCTCATACTTCCTTGAAAAGAAATGGCCTCAGGCGGAGCTCGACGCTCTGGACGCACGCGGTGCCAACGGGAAAAGTGTGATCCTTCCTGTTTGGCACGGAGTTGGATTCGCCGAAATACAGCAGTATTCCCTCACTCTGGCCGACCGCACGGCCGTCAGCACCGCCAAAGGCTTGGACTACGCAGTGCAGCGGATTCTGGAAGCCGCAAAGTAACTTCAGTGGGAAAAGCACGACCACTGAGAAAAAACTCTCCGGGAGGGCGGAAGCTCTTCCCGGGAGCTTGGGGCCACACCTATTTGTGTTGGTAGGCTGTGACTTTGGCGAGGGTGTCGCGGTGCGCCTCGCCGATGGTGAGGTTCGAGATTACCTCTCCAACCGCAGGGTTGTCCTTCCCATTGATTGCCAATCGGGCAAAGAACTTGTCCATTGCATCGCCACTCGAGTAGAGGATCGCGAGGAAGTACGCACCCGGAGCAGCGGTGTGGACGTCTTCGCTGTCGAAGTTGTACATCAGGACGGTGCCGTCGGCCACCGCCGCGTCGACGAGCGGCAGAACGTATTTCTTCATGTGGTCAACGTACGCGTCGCCATCGCCCGGCTTGGCCTGATACATCCCGACGCGAAGGTATCCCGTCGCACCGGTGGAGGTTTTTCCACCGTGGACCAGCGTGTGCATGAAATAGTCCCTGTGCTTGGTAACCGATGTGTACGAGCCCGTGGTGGCGGAGGGTCGCAGACCGTCGATCGCCTTCAGGATGGCGGCCCTGCTGGTTGCAACGAGGAAGTCCTCATGCGTGTAGCCGTCTTCGGTGTGCACCGTGGCGGCGTCGTTGCCCCAGGCGATAAGTGTCCCGTCCGCGACAAGGCGCTGGAAGGTGGCGTTGGCCTGCTCGCGCTCCTTCTCGAATGCCGCCCACTGGCCGCGCGGGACATTCCATTCTGAAACGTACGTGAAATACGTCTGGTCCTGCGCCCACACCGAAGTCGCCTGTAGAGCGATCCCCAACGCAAGTGCGCACACGAACGACAACACAATACAAATTCTCTTGAACATGGTTTTCCTCGCTTTCGAGTTACTTTTGGGCCGAAATTTTCAGGAAGGGATTACGTTTGAGCCTTTTCTGCTGCCGGAAGACTAATCCCGCTGCCACGCCGTGTCAATCGCAATCGCGGGTGTGTCGCGAAGTTCACGTTCTCCGCCCCCTCTACTTCCTCTACGTTCTTTACTTCCTGTGCTTCTCGGCAGCGTCCCAGTTCGCCAACCAAGTCGCCAAGGGCTGCGCGTTACCCGGCGATGGCAGCGGGCGTTTCTGATAGGCTTTGGGCGCTTCACGAATTGGCGGAACGGACTTCGCGGTAGGATCGTATGACGCCGGAATTGGCGATAATAGTGCTCTGGGTTGCTTGGGTGGCGTCGTGGGGGATCGCGGCCTTTTGGTCCAACCGCACGGAAAAAAGGGGCGGCGTTGCTGCTGATATTGCTTTCCGCATTCTCTTTTACGTCGGCGCGATTCTTTTGCTTGTGGCATTCTCAGACCGCCACTACTACGCGCAAGTGCAGTTGTGGCAGCTTACCGCTGGGCTGAAATGGATATTGGCGGCCATGACAGCCACCGGATTGTTGTTCGTCTGGTGGGCGCGCATTCACCTGGGGCGCCTTTGGTCAGACTGGATAACAAAAAAGGCTGGTCACCATGTCGTTGATACAGGCCCTTATCGAATCGTGCGCCATCCGATCTATTTGGGCCTCATCTTTGCCGCGTTTACAACCGCCCTAGAGAAAGGAACTTCTTTCGCGCTGTTTGGGGCCGCGATTCTAACCTTCGCCTTCTACACAAAAGCACGACGGGAGGAACGCTTCTTGCGGGTGGAACTCGGCGAAGACGCCTATGGTGCGTATGCGCGCAAGACCCCAATGCTGGTGCCATTTACACGCCGACCGCAAGATTAGGACATCGCCTGCCCCTGTAGCCACTCGCCACTCGCCGCTGCTACAATGTTTTGCCGACGATGCCCCACACCATCACGCTTATTCCTGGCGACGGAATCGGTCCGGAAGTTTCTCATGCGGTGAAGCAAATCCTTGATGCGGCCGGAGTGGCAATCACGTGGGACGAAATTCCCGCGCGAGCCGAAATCGAGCGCCGCGGCATCGACTTCATGAAGTCGGGCGTGGTCGAATCGATTCGCCGAAATCATGTCGCGCTAAAGGGACCCATGATGACCGAGGTTGCCGCCGGACGACCGAGCATCAACGTGGGCCTGCGGCAGACGCTTGATCTCTACGCGAATCTGCGTCCGGTGAAGAATCTGGAGGGCGTCCAGGCGCGCTATCACGACGTGGACATCGTCCTGATCCGCGAGAATACCGAAGATTTATATGCCGGCCTCGAACATACCGTTGTGCCAGGCGTGGTGGAGAGCCTGAAGATCATCACTGAACGCGCGTCCACGCGCATTGCACGGTTCGCGTTCGAATACGCCCGCAAGCACGGCCGCAAGAAGATCCACGCGATTCACAAAGCCAACATCATGAAGCTGTCCGACGGCCTGTTCCTCACGTCGACGCGCAAAGTTGCCGCGGAATATCCGGACATCGAGTATAAAGAACTGATTATCGACAATGCCTGCATGCAGATCGTCATGGACCCGCATCAATTCGACATGCTGCTGCTCACCAATTTGTACGGCGATATCATGAGCGACCTCGCCGCAGGGCTGGTCGGGGGCCTGGGCGTGGTGCCCAGCGGAAATATCGGCGAGGGCGTCGCGATTTTCGAGGCGGTTCATGGCACCGCGCCGGATATCGCAGGCAAAGGCATCGCGAACCCGACGGCGTTGCTGATGAGCTCGATCATGATGCTCGATTATTTGAATGAGGCGACGGTGGCGCGGCGCATCGAAAACGCGCTGCATAAAGTCTATCGCGAGGGCAAAACGCTGACGCGGGATGTGGGCGGCAAGGCCTCAACAGCGGAGTTCACGCAAGCCGTGATCGGTGCGTTCGCGTGAGCGTCAAGCAGTGTGAAAGTTGAAATTTGAATCTTGAAAATCGGAAAGTGCAAAGGGCGAAACACAGAGAACCCGCCCAACAGGATGGCGGGCAAGCGCCGGGAAAAGCCAGAGGGCACGGAGAAACCTTAAACGATGGTGACGATTAGCTCGAACGAACCGGGTACCGTAGGGACGGCGACCTCTACCAACCGGGCCGCGATGGCCATGGTGACCACGCTCTTCTTCATGTGGGGTTTCCTCACCGTCCTCAACGACATTCTGATCCCGCACTTGAAGTCGATTTTCACGCTGAACTACGCGGAAGTAATGCTCATTCAGTTCAGCTTTTTCTCCGCCTATTTCGTTTTCGCGTTTCCATCGGGCAAATTAATTGAAGGCGTGGGGTACAAGAAGGCCATGGTCGCGGGCCTTTTCACGATGGCCGGGGGAGCGCTGCTGTTCATTCCCGCAGCAAGCGTTCCGTCGTTTCCGCTGTTTCTGACGGCGCTGATCGTCCTCGCCGCCGGCATGACGATCCTGCAGGTGTCCGCGAATCCTTACGTCGCGGTGCTCGGTCCGCCGAAGACAGCCTCAAGCCGCCTGAATCTCGCGCAGGCGTTCAACTCGTTGGGCACCACGATTGGACCCAAGATCGGCGGCCTGCTGATTCTGAGCGGTGCTCCTCTCGCGGCCAGTGTGTTGGCCACGATGAGCGAATCGGACTTGCACGCCTACCGCATCGAGCAGGCGTCGTCTGTGAAGGTACCCTATCTCATCTTTGCGCTGACGCTGATCGCGCTCGGCATCGTGATGGCGCTGTTCAAGCTGCCGGATATGTCCGCCGAGCACACGGGCGACGCGTCGGGGAAGCACGGTTCCGTGTGGCGCCATCGGCATCTGGTGCTCGGGGCGATTGGAATCTTCGTGTACGTCGGCGCGGAAGTTTCGATCGGAAGCTTTCTCGTCAACTATTTCAGCCAGCCGAACATCGGCAATCTGACGCTTCAGGCGGCGGCCGGGTACGTGTCATTTTATTGGGGCGGCGCCATGATCGGGCGGTTTATCGGCTCGGCGCTGCTGCAGAAGATTCGCACGGGGACGCTGCTCGGCATCTTCGCTATCGTGGCGTGCTTGCTGGTGTGTACCTCGATGCTGTTTTTCGGCCACGTAGCGGTGTGGAGCATCATCACGGTGGGCCTGTTTAACTCGATCATGTTTCCGAGCATCTTCACGCTATCGATCGAGGGCCTAGGCCCCTTGACCGGAGAAGGCTCAGGAATTCTGGTGGCGGCTATTGTGGGTGGAGCGATCATTCCCGAGTTGCAGGGAGTAATCGCAGACCGCATCGGCATTCACCATGCCTTCTTCCTGCCGGCGATTTGCTACATCTACATCGCGTACTTCGCGTTTCGGGGCTCGCATCATCCGGCGTGAAACCACAGACTTTGAAACCGCAGATGAACACAGATAAAGGCAAAGTCACACGATGAACCTGGCTTCACGGCTCTGCCGGCGTTTCCCGAATCTGTTTTCATCTGTGTTTATCTGTGTTCATCAGTGGTTACAAGGTTTGACTTTGGCGACTCCGCCAGACAGAATAGCGCCAAGGATCGGACGTACGGGAGGCTAGGTTGGCTGAGGCCACGATTGACATCGCAAAGTTCGTGAACGGCGAGATCGTGAAGTCCTATCCGATTTCAGGGGGCGACACGAAACGCCGCAAGCGCAAGCCGCACATCGTCGCGGTAATCAATGAGATGTGCACGGGCTGCTCCGGTTCGCCCGCGTGCGTCGACTATTGCCCCGTCGCCGACTGCATGTTCTGGGTGGCAGACGCCGATCATCCGCCGTTCGGCCGCATCGTCGTCGATCCCATCCTTTGCATTGGCTGCAAGCTCTGCACCAGCAAAGGCCCCGACGGCGCATTCCTCGAAGGCTGCCCCTGGGATGCGATCGACATGGTCCCGCTGGCGGAATTCGAAGGCAAATACGGCTCGATGCCCTACTGATCCTTTCCCCAGACCCGTTCCGCTGCTTCGCTGTACGTTCGCCCGATGGACGATTAGGCACCTCGCAGCACGCGCTACCCTCCTCTTAGTCCACCGTTGCTAAGCTGAATCCTGGAGCGTCCATGCCCAATTCCTCCGGATTCAAGCTCGCCTACCGAATTCTGAGTTGGTCCAGCCTCGCCGCCTTGGTACTGACAATTATGCTCGCGTTGCGGAAATCGCCTCCGCCCAACGTGCCGTACGATCCCAACGCCGCCGAGCGCGTTGAGCAGAAATTTGCCGCGGCGGATCAGGCGAAAGCTGCGGGACAGCCCAGCCAGGTCGCGCTCGACCGCACAGAACTCAATTCCTATTTGAAGGACAATCTTGCAGGACAACCATCGCCGGCAGAACCAACGGCTCCGCCGACCACGTCACCGAGCGCCGGAACGCAGACTCCGGGCGCGGGAAATCCCGGTGATCCCATGGCCGCGCTTGCCAGCGGAGATCAGGCGACAACCCTTGAGCAGGTGCAATCGACGGTGAAGGACGTCAAGGTGGATATGGACGGCGACCTGGTGAAGGCGTACGTCATCTTCGATTTTCACGGCAAGGATTTGTCGCTGGAACTCGACGGACACCTGAGCACGCAGGATGGCTACGTCCATTTCGAGCCCGTGGCGGGAAAGCTCGGATCTCTCCCGCTGCCCCAGTCGACGCTGAACGCCGCCGTCGAGAAAATGATGTCGTCGCCCGAGAATCGAGAGAAGCTGAAGCTCCCCGGCGATATCAGCGATATCCAAATTGTGAACGGCCAAGCCGTGGTGAAATACAAAGACCAATAACTGGAAGTTCCCTAGTGTGTTGCCTTGGCTAAGACTGAGGAGTCGTCTCGCGGTGAACAAAGAGGCTGATCAGAAGATTTCCGATATCGCAAAGAGTTTCGCAAGAGCCGGGACGGCGTTGGAACTCTTCGCGGCGTTCCTCGTAGTCATACCTCTCACACTATGGTTGGCTTGGACCTACCGCTCCAGCTTGTTTGAATCCTTCGCACTGACACTATTTTGCATCGCGTTCGCATGGTTGAATTTATCTATACTGCGTTGGCAGGGAACCTTACGCAAGCTGGGCTGGAGTTCGCCGGACAGGGTTTCGTTCGGGCTTGGTCCTCGCCCGGATGATCCTGATGAATTGGAGATCTGGCTGAAGGGAAAACATCTCCGTTATTCTTTCACGGCTGTGGTGTTGTGTATGGCCGCCTTCGGAATCGTAAAATGGATCAACGGTGGGTGAACCTTATGGCCCGAGTCAACAGGTACACATAAGCCGCTAGGAAGCTGACCGCGAGCGGATGGCTTCCGCGGTTGCCCGGGCCTGCTGCGCGATTTGCGGTGATACGCCGTCGGCGCCGCGCACGAAGCGGTCGACGTCGGGCAAATCGTCAGCCCGGCCCACCAAGTACAGAGCGCGCAGCGCTTCCCACACCATGCTCTCGCTCGGTGCTAGCGCGACGATCGGCTGAGCGGCCGACACAGTCGAGCCGTTCGGCGCCAGCCACCGGTCGAGCGTCCCCGGAACGTTGGTGCGCACTTCCCTGCTCTGCCCGTCGGACTCGATGTGCGCGATCATCGTGCCCGGATTCACTACGTCGCCAGGTTTGAGCCGCGTCTCCAACTTCCCTGCAAATGGCGCCGGCATGGCCATAGGGCCGCAACATCGCCACGATTTGCGCGTGCCCCGAATCATCGCCAAAGCGAACCAGCGAAAGCGCCGCGTTGCGCCGCACCATTGGATTCTGGTCGCCGAGAAGCTGTACGAGCGCGCTGTGAAATTCCGGCGCCTTATTGTCCTGGCCCATCACCCATGCGTCCGTAACGCGGATTTCGTCGATCGGGTCCGAAGCGAGCTGAACCAACTGCGGATACCAACTGCGAGCCGCCGGATCACCCGCTTCGATTCGCGATTCGATCTGCGTCAGAGCGTGCTGAATCTCGCGCGGATGAGACCG
Organism: uncultured Acidobacteriota bacterium; assembly: GCA_963744235.1. GTDB lineage: Bacteria > Acidobacteriota > Terriglobia > Acidiferrales > UBA7541 > Palsa-295. Next base: position 930,775 of record CAVUSU010000004.1, read on the forward strand.
GTCGGCAAGCGCTTTCGCGAGTTGCGCATCGGTAAGCGGCCGGCCAAACCACGTCGCGTTCCAGAACAGAAACGGCATAAGCACAAACAGGAACGCGAGGATCAGAATCGCGAACGTCCAGCGAGCCGCCATGGGTGCGCGCGGTTTGGACTCGGTTTGAGCGGCGGATGCCACGAGGAAACAGATTACAGGGGCGAGACGTGAGTGACAAGCGGCTGTTGACTATGTTGACCGGTTCGCGCTGCACCAGGACAAGGCAAACTTTTTCGCCTCTCGGGTGTAATATAGACCGCGTCTTGGGAAGAGGAGAGATCCCATGAAGTCTTGGCGTTCCAAGCTATTCGCGTTGGTCCTGGCGCTGGTCGCAGTTTCTGCGATTGCCGGTCCGGCCGGCGCGGCACGGCATCATCGTCGCCACCATCGCCATCCTCACGGGCATCATCATCCGCGCGGCTAGTCGACAGATAGGAATTACACCTCAACCGCTGGTCACCTCGAGTTCTAGCGGACCGTCGGCACTCTCACGCGGGGGCGCCGATGGGCGTGTAGGCGATATACAGCAGCCAGTAGACGATCACTCCGGTAATCGACACGTATAGCCAAATCGGAAGCGTCCAGCGCGCGATGCGCCGGTGCTTTGCGAAGCGACTGCTCAACGCGAAGGAAAGCGTCACCAGGACCAGCGGCAAACTCAGCACCGCCAGGATCGTGTGTGAAATCAGAATGGTGAAATACACCGGACGAATCCAGCCCTGCCCTCCGAACCGAATCAGTCCCGCATGGAAATGGAAGTATAGGTAGAACCCAAGAAACACAGTGGAGCACACGAATGCGCACAGCATGAAGATTTTGTGCGCCAGGATTTTCCCGCGAAGAATGAAGCTGAATCCCACGATTAGGAAAACAGCCGAGGCGCCGTTGAGGATGGCGTTGAGCGCGGGTATGGACGAGAGAGGCAAGGGCTTTCGCGGCGGCCGGCTATTTCGTTTGTGCCGTGGGCTGCGGTTCCGAACCCGCAGGCTTAGCCGGAGGAGCTGCGGAGGCAGGCTTCGCGGCAGACGCGGTTGCAGCCGTCTTGGTTTTGACCTTGGCCCCGGGAAAGGCCGGCAGGATGCCCGCCTTTTGCAGCTCCACGAGCATCATCAACGCGAAGATGCCGGCCGTCATGAGGCAGACGAAAAGCAGCATGATCCCGTCGATGCCGCTCATCAGAAGTCCGCTGGTGAAGTCCCAGACGATTCCCCAGATGGAAAGCAGGATGAAGACCGCGGAAATTACAGCAATCTCGATCCGGAGCGCTCTCGTCATCGTCCTGATGTGCCTCCTCGTCGTTCACTGCTTGCTTCAGGAGCCAAGGAAGTTCAGCGCGTAAGCTTATCTGCGATCATCCAGCCGAGCAGCAGCGGAATGTGCGCCACCGTCGCGTGCATCAGCCATTTCGCGCGAAGGTTCGTCCGCGTGCGGTTGGCCCAGAGGCCCGCTTGCAGCAAAATCATGCCCAGCACAAGCGCGCCGAAAAAGTAGCGAATCCCCGCGATGCCGACGAGCGACGGTAACAGGCTCACGGGAACGAGCACCGCCGAAGTCCAGATGATCTGTGCGAACGTTGCGTCGCCCCTCAGGTCCACCACCGGAAGCATCTTGATTCCCGCGCGCGCGTAGTCTTCGCGGTACATCCAGGCAATGGCCATGAAGTGCGGGAACTGCCAGAAAAACAAAATCGCGAATAGGACCCAGCCGCCAAGAGAAATCGACCCCGTGGCGGCCGCCCATCCGATGAGCGGCGGCAGCGCGCCGGGAAATGCTCCCACTGCTGTGGCAAGCGGCGTGCGCTTCTTGAGCGGCGTATAGGCGCCGAGATAGAGCAAGCACGTCGCAAGAGCGATCAGCGCGGCCAGCAGATTTACCTTCGCCAGCAACCACACGAACCCGATCACGATCGCGCCTACGCCAAAAACGAGCACCTCGCGCGGTTGCAACTGCCCCGCCGGCAGAGGACGCAACGCCGTGCGGCGCATCACGGCATCCATGTCGCGCTCCACATACTGATTCAGCGCAGCCGTGCCGGCGCCGACGAGCGTGGTCCCGCAAAGCGTTTGCAGAAGAAGCAGCCAGTCGAGCGGCCCCCTCGAGCCAAGATAGAATCCGGCCACCGTTGTAATCACGACGAGGAACGTGACGTCCGGCTTCGTCAGCACGACGTACGACCACCACTTGCTGGCCGACTTGCTGATGGGCGGAACGACTGCGGTGCGCGAGGCGCTCATCGCGTCCCCACTTCTGAATGCACCGCCGTGGAATCAGCCACAACCAATTCCGCGGGACGAATCAGGCGGCGGCAAACGAGGGTCAGCAAGACGCTCGCGACCAGCGTGATAGCCCCCACCAAAACGTGCGCCACCGACAAAATGACGTACGTCAGCCCAGGCTGTGCCGCATCGCGTGACGCAGCGATGGCCCAGTAAGCCGCTCCGCCGAGAAGAATCTGCGTTCCCACGGTCGCATGAAGCCGGATTACCGAGCGCCGAATCACGGGCACGCCCGCGAACCGCTTCCTCGCGGCTCGGCCCGTCAAAATCGCCATCACCAGTACAGCGCCCGCGCCCACAAGGTGGGGCCAAATGCCAAAGGCTCCGTGTCGGAACGCGGCGCCGAGCACAAGCTGCCCCAGAATCGCCGCCGTCGTCCATGCAGCCAGCGACCGCAACGCCGGCGAGCCTGCATCGTCGAGCGAAGGAACCTCCGCCTGCCACCACTCACTTGTGAAAAGGGAGATACTGACGAGGGTAATCAGGAATAACTGCGCCAGGATTGCGTGAGACGTGGCGGTGATTGCCGGATGCCCTTTGAGGACGCGCAGCGCGCCGAGAAGCGCCTGCGCGATCACCAATCCAAGCGCCGTCCACCCGAGGCGGCGCGCCCACCGGCGCGTGTCCACGCGCGAGAGCCATATCGCCAGCACCAGCGTGAGAATCGAAACCAGCCCCGCGACAACGCGGTGCGCAAACTCGTAGCGGATGCCGCCGATCAGCGGAGGAATGATCTTGCCGTACGCGAGCGGCCAATCGGGGACGGAATCGGCCGCGTCGTTGCTGGTGACGAGCGCACCCGCCATCAGCAACAGAACGGTGCAAGCCGATGTCGCAATGGCGAATCGGTGTACGCCGCGAAGGTTATAAGTGCCCGACATGAGACAGTGATTCCCTTCACATCTCCAAAGCCAAAAGCAGATCCCTCACTCCGTACAAATCGCGGGCTTGCAGATGACAAGCGGGGGCTCGCGTCCCGGCGCGAGCCCCGCCTTTCCAAATCAGCCACCCATGAGATGACACCTAGTCGCCGGCAGCGCCACCGGCCTTGAATGTGAACGTGACGGCCTTTGATTCTTTCGGGCCGATCGTCACGGTCTGATCCGTTGTGCCGTACTTTTCCTGCCAGGCCTCGACCGTGTATGTGCCGGGCGGCAAACCATCCAGCGTGAACTTCCCGTCTTTCTTCGTGACGGCGTAGTACGGATTCTTGAAGACGAAGATGTAGCTCTTCATCCACGGGTGGACATTGCACTTCACCGGGATCGCGAGCTCGGCGCGCGCGAAGCTGTCGTCGATCGGGGTAGCGCCGGGCGGCTGCGACTTGTTCCACTCGCGATTGTCTTTCGGCATGGGGTGAATATTGTGCGTGGTCTGGTCGTCGTTCTTCACTTCGATGGTCTGCCCCGCCATCAAAGCCACCACGTGTGGATCGTACATACAGCCCTGCTGGTCGAGCGGGACGGACGTGCTCGGCGTCGCGAAGGTGTACTTGCTCATGTCGTCCTTCACGTACACGACGACGTTGGCTAGCGCGCCGCCGTCGCCCGTCACCACTTCCGGCGGAACCACGGGCGACGAATGAGCCTTCTGGCAATACGGCTCGGCGCTCATGTTGATCGGTTTGGCCGCGGGCGCTTTGCCGTCTAGCATAATAGTTCCGGTGATCGAACCCGCCGTGGAAGCGTCAACGGTGGCCCCGCCTGACGACGTTGCTGCCGGTTGTTCGGATGATTCACCGCTCTTGTTACCGCCGCAACCCGTAATGGCCAAGGCCACCACAGCCGCCAGCGAGAGATGCAAAATCTGATTCTTCATATCGAACGATTCCTCCCTTCAAGAATCTGGATATAGTAACAGGACTGAAAGGCTTACACGCATTCTTCGTTGTTGTTTCTACTGGCCGCCCGGCTTCGGCGCGCTCGCGCCAGTCGGCGTCCGGCCTACGAGCGCGCCCTGCTCCTGCGGAGTCAGCGAGAACATGTAGCGCACCAGCAAGTCTGCCTGGTCGCCGTGGTATTGCTGCAACGACGCCGGCTCCGGCCCGCTGAACACCCAGTGGCCATCCTGCATCTTGAACAGGCCTGACGGCATCGCGGTGCCCGGAATAATTTTTGCCGGATCGGTGATCCAACGGCCCACCCAGGCGGGCTGCAAACGCTCGTGCGCCAGCAGGAAATTCGGCGCCGTCGCGTTCTTGTCGTGCTCGGGACTGCCAGTCATATGGCATTTCAGGCAAGGCGCGGCGGGACTTGTGAACAAGCTGCGAGCCATGGCGCGCTCGGCGTCGCTGAGCGGCTGCACCTTCGGCGGAATGAACTGCTCGGGCTGCGACGACATCGCCTCGAAGAACAGCACAAGCTTGCGAATCTCGTCGTCCGACAGCGAGAACGTCGGCATGCGCACTTGCAAATATTGCCGCACGCCGTTGCGATTCGTGTCCGTAGTGCTCTGCGGCGGGTTCGCCAGGAACTGCCGCAGCCACTCCGGATTCACGCGCGCGCCCTCGGTGGTGAGGACGGGCGGCAGATTCGCCTTGTTCTCGCCTTGATAGAACGGCAGCGTCATCAGGATCGATTTTTGGCCAACGTCAATCTGGTGGCAGCCGATGCAGTTGTACTTCGTGACGATCCACCAGCCGTCCTGAATGAAGCGGCGGCGGTCGGCTGGCTTGTACATGTAGTCGGGCGGGAGAGTGGGATCGGTGCTGCCCAGCAGCATTGTCACCAGCGCATCCACGTCGCCCGGACCATACAGGTTCGGCTTCGGCATGCGCAGCGCGTCCATCGGATTCGCGTGATACTTGCCCGTGTCGAAGATCGCCGGATTCATCAGCTTCTGTTCGAAGAAACCCTTCGAGTCGTACCATTCGCCGCGCGGCGAATCCTTACCATCGGGGAGTATGCCGCGCTTGGCGTCTTCGGTGAAGCGCGCGAAATCGAGACGCTCGATTGGCTTCGAGCCTTCGTTCGTCAGCTCCGTTCCGATGCGGCCTTCGTCTTCGAGCCCGCTGATCTCGTGGCATCCCGCGCATCCGTAGTGCCGCACCAGATCCTTGCCCGTTTCGGCGCGTTTCGGATCGTCCATGAAGCTCACGTCCGCCGTCAGGTAACTCGCATCGTTGTGCTTCTGCGTGAGCAGGTACGACGCGACGTCGCGTGCGTCTTCCGGCGTCAGACGCAAGTTCGGCATCACCGTCGGCTGCATCACCACGAGTTCGTGGCCGTCATTCGGGCAGCGCGAATGCTCCAGGTCGAAGACGTACGGCAAATTGTGCTTCGCGTAGTCCTCGGGTCCGAGATCCTTCTTCTCGTAGGGGCAATAGGGACGCGTGCGCTCGCGCGGGTTGTGCACCCAGCGCACAATGTAGTCGTAATTGTCTTTTTCTCCGATGCGGCTCAGGTTTGCGGAGAACGTGCCGCCCACTAACGCGTCGCCTTCGCCAATCGAATGGCAAGCCAGGCAGCCACGGGACTCGAGGAGAACTTTGCCGTGCGCGGCGTTGCCGGGCTGTTGATGTTCGAGCGCCGGGCTGGTGAGCGCCTGCTGCCAGATAAAAGCCGAAATATTCTGGACTTCCTCCTGCGTCAGCCGGAACTGCGGCATCTTCGTGGTCGGCCGGAACGTGTGCGTGTTCGCCAGCCAGTAAGGAATCCATTCCTTGTGAATCTTCTGGCGAACTTCCTTCAGGTCCGGGCCGACCTTCTTAATTTCCTGCAGGAGGTTGTGGCTGCGGCCTTCCAGGGTTTCGGCTTCGGCGTCGAGGCGGCTCACCTCCACCGTCAGATTAGTGGCCTGCGCGTACAGCTTGTTCGCTGCGTCGTTGTCGGGTGCCTGGTCGCCCAGTTTTTGCAGCCGCGGAATTTCCAATTCGTCGTCAGACTTCTGCTTGGCGAGCTGCAAAATCTGCTGGCGCGCGTTGACGAGTTGCTCGTCCTGATTGTCGAAGCCCTGGAACCGATGGCAACCGATGCAGCCGCGCTGCCGATAGAGTTGTTTCCCTTCGTTCAGCGTCTCGGCATGCTCGGTGACCATGTCCCCCGAGTGGCATTGCTGGCAGCCCGCGTCGAAATTCGCGCGATAGTAGAGCGGCCAGAGCCAGTGTTCGTAGCGCCCGTGCCCTCGGGTGACGGAATCGAGCGCGCGTCCATTGCCGCCGTGGCACGGCGAACATCCGAACTTCTCAACCGTGTGTATCTGGAGGAGCTCCGGAATAGGATGGCTGGTGAACGGCGCGTCGTGGCTCTTCGCCATGCCCAGATCGGCTTTCGACACGGTCAAACCCATCGGAACCAGCGCTTGGTCCATACCTATGTGGCATGACTGGCAGCGATCCACAAGGCCCGCGCCGCCCAGATAATTGATCGTCGCCCCGGGCGGGTTCACGTTGATTTGCAGCAGCGTTTCATTCCAGTTGAGCGCCGTGTGGTAGAGTCCCTCGAGCGTCGCTGAATTCAGGCCGGGAAGTTTTTCGGACAGGTAGGTCGCCAGCGTCGCGCGAGCCTCTTTCCCCGGCCGGTCGATTTCGCCGCGTTGGCTGACCAGCGCCGCGCGTTTCGTCAAAATGTCGGTGAAGATGGCGTTCAGGTCGTCGTAGTAAAGCGTGCGGCGCTCTGTTTGATTTTCTGAGACGGGCCAATCCACCTTGCAGGGATTTCCACCGCAGGGGTTTTTCTTCCCTTTCTCCACCGCGTCCATCCGCTTCTTGCGAATGGCGGTGTCGCTGGCAGGAACTTCCTCATACTCGTAGATCAGCGAACCCACGTACCCGCGCGCGTCCTGGTAAGAGGTGAGTATCGCCGCGCGTTGCTGGTCCAGCAGCGCGATCTGCTTCTCAATCTCCGCGTCCTTCGGAGCCGCCTCTTTATCGAGCCGGTCCGCTGTGTCGCGAAGATTCTTGTACTCGGCGGAAGAATAGACGGCGTCTTCAGCCTTCTTCTGGGTGGTTACTTGTTTCTGGAGAAATCCGGCATACGCGCCGGCAAATCGCGACTGGTACGCGCGCCACGGGCGCAGCCCGTACACCTCGTCGTAGAAAGACCACGCCACCGTGAGGACCAGCAGGAGCGAAGCAATCAGCAGCGGAAACGTGAACGAACTACTGGTGATCGGGTCCTCAGGTTTCGGTCCCGCCTGGGCAGGAGGAATTTCAGCCACCCGCAACCTCCTGCGTCGAAGCCGGCGTCATACGCTGAACCATGGAGTCACCCAGACGTACTTGATGTTGAACAGCAGCCGCATCAAAATCTTGATCGGCAGAGCCAGCATCAGCACGAGAAACACGTACATCGTGACGAGTTGCACCAGGCTCATGCGCTTGTAAATCTTCCGGCTAAACTCCGTGCGCATGCAAATCCAGTGCACCAGCACCGCGGCCAGAATGAAGTAGGCCACCAGCGGAAATATTCCGAAAATAATGCGCGCGAGAATCGGCGCGTACGACGCGGTCACGCCGGGCAGGTGCGCCACAATCGAACCATTAATATGCAACAGCGAGAACGGAAACACCTGGTCCAGGTTGCGGTTCACCGTGTACTGCACCGCCTGCGCGTCCCACGTATCCCCGAGCGAGAACCACATCCATCCGGGGCCGCGGATGAACGTGCCAATGAAAATCATCGCCACCCACAATCCCAGGAAGCCCACCAGGAACGTCCAGATGGAAAAGCGGCGCTGCTTGTAAGTGTAGTAGCCGTTCCCGAGCGGGTTGGCGTCGATGTACGGAACCACCATCAGTCCGATGATGATCAGCGTCGGCATCACGACGCCCGCAATCCACGGATCGAAATAGACCAGCATCTCCTGCAAGCCGAGGAAATACCACGGCGCCTTCGCCGGGTTCATTGTGACGTTCGGATTCGACGGCTCTTCCAGCGGCGCATTCAGCGTGAGCGACCACACCATCAGTAAAACGGTGACAATGATCGCCACCAGCAGTTCCATGCGCATCAGGTACGGCCAGGTGTGAACCTCGCGGTCCCAGGACGGATCCCATGGTTGCGTCTTGCGATACTTTGTTTTCGCCGCCGTCGCATCGGATTCCAGCAACGCAATTAAGCGGTCGTTTTCGACAGCTTGCCTAAGACCGTACCACAGGAAAAACGGGACAAAGAAAAGCATCGCAACGATCGGAACGTTGTCCGGAGAAGACGCGATCTCCCAGAGTTGATGCCAATCCATTACGCTAGTACGCCCTCAGTCCGACGTCGAGATGCATCATGAAAGCGACGCCGTTCCCTACCGACCGCGGCGTGTCAACTTCCTGTGCTACCCCATTCCCGACGGCCGCAGGATCACAGGCCGCGGGCTGCGCTCTTCCTTCACTTCCGACTCAAGCATCACCGGGGCTGGGCCGGAGATACCCCCGTCTTTCCTCACCCGCCAGAAATGGACACCCATGAAAATCGCGGCGATCAGCGGAATCGCGATGCAATGCCAGATGTAGGCCCGCAAAAGCGCGTTCGCATCGACAATGGAGCCGCCAAGCAGCGCGAACCGCACGTCGTTATACGGCGTCATGCCCAATTGCGAGCCGAACGGGCCTTCATTCCCCAGCAGCGGAGTCGCCCGCGCCATGTTCGTTCCCACCGTGACGGCCCAGAATCCCAGCTGATCGTCCGGTAGCAGGTAGCCCGTGAACGAAAGCAGCAGCGTCAGTACCATCAGCAGTACGCCCACGCACCAATTGAACTCGCGCGGCCGCTTGTACGAGCCGGTCATGAACACGCGGAACATGTGCAGCCACACCGCGATGATCATCAGGTGCGCGGCCCAGCGGTGCATGTTGCGCAGCAGCTTGCCGAACGGAACGTCGTTCTCGAGATACAGAATGTCGCGGAAAGCTTGCACTTTCGACGGGTGGTAATAAAACATCAGCAGTACGCCGGTGAACGTCAGCACAATGAACAAGTAGAACGTGATGCCGCCCATGCCCCACGTGAAGTTGTATTTCGTGGCGTCGCGGTTCACCTTCGCCGGGTGCAGGTGGAAGAAAACATTCGAGAGGACGCTGAGCGCGCGGTTGCGCGGCTCTTCGTCGTGCTTCACGCGGAACATCGACCGGTAGAGCTGAGTCTTTTCCGGCTCTTTCAGCTCGTCGAGCTGCTGCTTGCTTTTCTCTTTAAGAGTTTCGCGAAGCGCGGCCGCAGACTCCTGCACCTTGTCGATGACCCGCTCTCCAGGTTTTCTTCCGCCGTTACCGCCGTTTTCTTCCGTGCATCTCGTTCTCCGTGAACCTCTGTCTCAGTTCTTCACTCTGCGTCCTCTGCGTCTCCGCGGTAAATCCAGTCACCCTACACGTTCAAAAATGCTCCCGGATCCCCAAAATGATTCACGCCCGCGCGCGGATCGTCCACGAACAAGCGGCTCGTATCGACCACAATCTTCCCCGTCGGATCAAGCGACACAAACGCGCGATCCATCGGCCTCGGCGCCGGGCCTTCGAAATTCACTCCCTCGCTGTCGTACCCGCTGCCGTGGCACGGGCACTTGAACTTGTTTTCAGCGGCCTTCCACTCCGGCGTGCAACCCAGGTGCGTACAGCGCGCGAAAATCACGAACATCCGATCCGGTTCGCGGACCACCCACACGCGATTGGTCATCAGGAAGCGCTGGTCGATGCCCAGACTGAAATCCGCCGGATAGCCGATATTGAAAATGGTATTCGGTTCGTATAGCGCGCGCGGAAAGAAAAACCGGAGGAACATCAGGAAGTTGACGCCCAGATAGCCCCAGATACACGCCCAGATGATGCGGCGACGGCTGGTATTTATTTCCTTGGCGACCGCTTTAGCGTCTGGGGCAGGTGCGGAGTGAGCTTCCGCAGCCTTCCCTTCAGGTTGTTCGGCCATAGACCCCGTTTACTTGGTGCGATACCGCGTTGAGTCTTATAAAAATAAAAACAAATTAGACCGAAACAAATTATGAATGGTAACCAGCGAATTTATATGATGCCGAAGTGCCGGTGTCAAGAAGGAAGTGACGTTCGTCACCGCCATAGTGTGATGCACGACACATCCCGGAGCGCAATAAACTCTGGTCGCCAGCGGGATCACCAACCACAAATAACCAACTACGCCAGCGAAGCCACACCAGACCGCATCCCCACGGCGCGCAACACCAGGTCCGCCAGCGCGCGGATCAACAGCGGCGAATCGTTGAGCGCCGGCATCACATGAAAATCCGTGATTCCCGCCGATTTCGCATGTTCGCGAGCCTCGATATTGATTTCGTGCAGCGTCTCGATGTGTTCGGTGACGAAAGAAATCGGAATCACCAGCAGCCTCTTTGCCCCGTGCTTTCCCAGCCGGTCGATCGTTTCCGTTAGCGACGGCTGCAGCCACTTCTGCGGGCCCACGCGGCTCTGGTAGCACAGGACGTACGGATTCGTCCACGCACCAAGCTGCCGCACAAGCTCCACCGTCGTCTCGATCTGATTCGGATACGGATCGCCCTTTGCGACAAGCGAAAGCGGCAGCCCGTGCGCGCTGAACACCAGATGAACTTGCTCGGGGTTCGGCACCTCCAACAGCACGCTGTTGATTCGCTCGACGATCCCCGCGATGTAGTCCGGATGATCGAAGAAGTGATCCACCAGGTGCGCCGGAGCCTTCGATTTGTACTGGCGATTCCATTCCTTCAGGCTGCTGCCAGTGGTGGCGAAGGAATAGTGCGGATAAAGCGGCAGCAGCACCAATTCATCGAACGGCTCGCTCTCGAGCGCGTCAATCGCCTCCCGCGTGCTCGGATGCCAGTAGCGCATCGCTACAATCGCGCGCGCGGATATGCGCGGCTGAAGCGCCGCTTCCAGAGCGCTTCCCTGATCCTCCGTCAGCCGGCGAATCGGCGAACCGCCGCCAATTTCCGCGTAATGCTCGCGAACGATTTTCGCCCGGCTGCGCGAAATCAGGCGCGCCAGCGTCTTGCGCGCCAGAAACGCTCCCGGGAAGTTGATGATGTCGGGGTCGCAGAAAAGATTGTAGAGGAACGGCTCGACCGCGGCCTGCGTATCCGGGCCGCCAAGCTGAAAAAGGATCACAGCGATTTGTTTCGACCGAGACATCGCAGCACCAGAATGACCCTTAGAAGGTTAACGCTCCGCGCGCAAGAATCCAAATTCAAAAAGATGATGATGGGTCAGCCTGAACGCTTACGATCTGCGCCCAACCTTGGCCCGCTCAATTAAATGGTTCGCGGGCAAGCTGGGGTTAGCTAACTTTTTCGCAGTTTCTACGCCGGCGACCGGCAGGCTGGATGGGTCGAGAAGCCCGAGTTGCACGAGCACGGAAGCCTGATCCCAGTAGATGTGCTCGTTGGAAAGCTTCCCATCGCGAAAGTGGACGATTACCACCAACGGGCACTCCACGCGCTTGCCCGTGGGAGCAATGCCGGGAAGCATCCAGTCCATTTCGATCGTGTGGGTGAAGCGAAAAATCATTTCGTCCACCAGTCGCTCCACACCGATGGTTCGTGAGACTGGAACAATCTCCGTATCGGGAGGCATCTTCGGGATGAAGTGCTGCGAATAGAATTCGCGCAGTTGTTCGCGGCCCACGCCGCCGGTCAACACCGGGATGTGGTTCACGTAGGCGTCGGGCACCATGGTCTCAAGTGTGGCGTTCGTATCTCGGGTCGTGAATTCGTCGCGGATGTGTTCTTCCCAAAGATCGTTGAGCGACTGCTGCTCGGGAGTTAAGCGGCCTTCTGCGCTTGGCTTTTCATTCATCCTGGCTGCCTTTCTGCGTCGCGCACTCGGCCGTGTGGGCGATCCACTCAACTATACTTGGTAACGCCTCAATCGGGTCATACCTGACTTTTCCCGCGCCGTGCGTCACGACGGAGTTCGTGAGCCTACGTTGATCTCGACATGTCCACAGATATGCGCCTCTCTTTCTTAAGACGGCTTGCACAGCTGTAGGTCCAGCGTGAGTAAGGATTGAACAAAAAGCTGAAATTGAATGCGTTCCTGTGCCCGACAAGCGCACTAGCAGGCAAATGTTGTACCGGACCTTCAAATGTCCGGTTGAGGCCGCGCGCTACCGGACATCTGCCGCCGGTCGATTCCACTGCTCGAAACGGCGCTTATCGAGCGAGCACGTTGGCAGCAAACTGCGGCAATTTCCGGTTTGCAGACCATCGGACGGAACCCAAATCCGACGCTTCTCCGGCGCCATATCTCCACCCTCAAGGCGCCACCGCCTGAAGTGTCCGTCAAATGCCCGCGTACCAGGCGTAGCCTCCTTCTGGAGCCGCGGAGCCCAACCCCTTGCCGAACTTTTTCAGGCTGTCGGTAACCGTCATGTGAGTGATGAACTTCACGCTCTTGTAGCCGAGCTGGCGCGGGACCCGCAGGCGAAGCGGCCCGCCGTTGCCCACGGGCAGTTCACCGCCGTTCATCCCATATGTGAGAAAAGTCTGCGGATGCAACGCATCCGCCATGTCGATGCTGTCCCACCAGTCTGGTTGAATCGAGAAGTAGGCGACGTATCGGGCTTGCGGCTGGACCCCAACTGCATCCAAGACGTGCGAAAGAGGCGCGCCGATCCACTCGGCGATATATGACCAGCCCTCTTCACACTGCACCATAGTGATCTGGCTGCGAGACGGATAGCTCTTAAGCTGGGACAGCGAAAAGGAGGCTGGCCGGTCGACCATGCCGTCCACGGTGAGCCGCCAGTCGGCGAATCCTCCAGCCTGAAGGCGCTTGAACGCGTCACTCGGAGGCGCCATTTCGTTCTCGAGCGGACGCTTCGAAATCTGGCTCGGGGAGAACTCACGCGCTAACGAGTGCCTCGTGAGCAGCCGTTGGGAAGCATAGGTGAGCGTTTCGCCCAGGCCGTAGAGGCCGCCGTGATCGGGCGGCACGAGTCCATACTTTTGCGCGAGACGCGCGGCCACGCCCAGGCCCGATACGCCCGCAGTGGCCGCGAGTCCGCCCAGGATCAGTTTTCGGCGCGAGAGATCGGTCATGTGTGCTCCTTTTGTGAACCGGCCCGGCCCGTGATCATCGCTCGCATGCGGCTCCTGAATCCGGCGACGCAAACCATCACGACGTGGACAATTAGGAAAAGCACAAGAGCCAGAGAGACGAAGAAGTGAATCGTGCGCGCGGATTGCTGGCCGCCCAACACATTGACGCCCGCCGGAAACGCCGAATTGAACGCGGGGGACATCGCCAGGCCCGTCCAGATTACTAACGGGAACAGAACGAAGATCACGAACAGGTAAGTGAGCCGCTGGAGCACGTTATACGACCAGGCTTCCGCCTCACTCGGCCTCTCGAACCGCAGATGGCTCGCGATTGTGGTCGAGAACGCCGGCCACGAAAGATCGGCCCTATCCGGAAGCAAGTTTTTCCGAAAATGTCCCGTAAGTACGCCGTAGATTCCATACAGCAAGCCGATCAATATCAGAATCCACGCAGCTTGAAAGTGAAGGTAGCGGCTCCAGCCGTTCTGGTCCGGCAGCACGTACCCGTAGCCGGTCGGCACCAATCCTCTCGAGGAAGGGATCGGGATTTTGAACAGCGGCGTGGTCAATACATTGCCGGTTTCTCCCCAGTAGAAGCGTGGGTGAGAAATTACAAGTTCAGCTCCGGTGACGAGCAGGGCAAAAAAGCAGAGCGTGACGATCCAGTGAGTGACGCGGACGAGCGCAGAGTGTCGCGCAGTAACCGTCATGGCAGGGACGGCCGAGGCAGTACTTGGGACGCCGACTCCCAGCGGTACCCCAACGGATCCCGAATTCGCCATTCTTAGCCTCCCGCTGAGGCTCCCAAAGCTTTCCCAGGATAGGAGGCATACTACCACGTTGCAGGGCCTGAACGGACCAATCCTGAATTACAGCGGCTCGCAGATCGTCCAACTCCCCGGCAAGTGCGGCATGCGAATCGTTTCCGATTACCCCCGGTCATCACCTCAGAATCGCTCTGAAGTGAAGAACGGAACGTCCACTTCGCTCAACCGGAGGGAGGTGTGGTCAACAGTGGAAGGATTCCTAGTTTGGCTTGTGGAAATCCGAGCTTCATACAAGGATTCTGGGTTGTAGCGCACCCCGTACCATCTGGCTGAGACTCGTAAGGCTGTATGGTTTGCGTAGGACCGATGCACCCTTTTCGACCATTGAAACAAGAGCCTTTGCTTCGAGGGGTGTAGCCGGTCGTAAAGATCACCCGGATCCCAGGTCGCAGGGCCGACATTTCCAAATATGCTTCCGGGCCGCTCAGCGAAGGCATTACAACATCCATAACAATCAAATCGATCTGATCGGCGTGCAGTTTGAAGACCTCCAGGGCTTTCGCGCCATCGGGCGCGTCAAGAATGCGATAGCCTAGCCCCTGCAACATTTCTCGCGCTGTATCTCGAAGTCCGTCGTGGTCTTCGGCCAACAGAATCGTTTCCGTCCCCCTCAAAAGCTGATTGTCACACGCTGTATCGTCGGGTTCGTGGGTCCCGCTGTCGGCGGGAAGATAGACTTGGAACGACGCTCCCTTTCCTGGTTCGCTCTTCGCGAGGATCACGCCGTCGTGCTGCTTCACAACGCCGGCTACGGTTGCCAAGCCAAGTCCCGTTCCTCTTCCTGTTTCTTTGGTCGTGAAAAACGGTTCAAAAATCCTTTCGATCGTTGCAGCGTCCATACCGACGCCAGTATCAGATACCGATAGCAAGACGTAACTCCCCGGCGGCCCACAAGCGTTGTCGCGACAGAACTCCGCCCCAAGTTCGACGTTTTGAGTTTCGACCAGCAGTTGTCCTCCTCCAGGCATCGCGTCGCGCGCGTTGAGGCAGAGATTCATCAGCACCTGTTCCATCTGCGTAGGATCGGCAAGCGTGACTGAGAGGTCCGGCGCAACGAGAATCTGCACCTTGATATTTTCCCCGATGATCTGGCTGAGCAGACTCATTTCTTCTTGGACGAGGATGTTCAGATTTATCTTTCGCTTTTGAAGGATTTGCCCTCCCGCAAACGCGAGGAGTTGAGACGTCAATTTCCCGGCGCGCACGGATTGGTCGCGGATTTTCTGAAAACGACTGTGCAAACCATTCTCTCCTTCCGTTTCTTCACAGCCCATTTCCGCCCAGCCTAAGATCGCGCCGATCATATTGTTGAAATCATGCGCGATCCCGCCTACGAGTCTCCCAATCGCTTCAAATTTCTCCAGTTGTTGCACCCGCCGGTCCAGACGTCTTCGCTCCTTCCGTTCCGCGGCATCCCGAAGCTCGCGTTGAACCGCCGGAACCAGACGCTTGAGATTCGTCTTCATCACGTAGTCCTGGGCGCCTGTTCTCATAGCGTCCGTGGCCGCATCTTCCCCGATGGTGCCAGACACGAAAATGAACGGAACGTCGGGATCCATCGCTCTCACCATTTTCAGAGCTTCCGTCCCCGAGAACTGCGGCATGGAGTGGTCCGAGATAACGAGGTCCCAATCTTTGACGAGGGCTTGCGCCACCCCTTTGGCGGAGTACACGCGTTCGGACTTGATCTGGAATCCCGGCCTGCCTCAGAAGAAGCAGCTGGAGTGCAGCGTCATCTTCTGAATCCTCAATGATCAGCAACCGAATGGACGTTTGCATTTAAGCGCCTCTTGGTGCTGGCTCATTCATCACCAACCAATACAGACCGAGTTCCGTGGCCACGGCCACAAACTCATCGAAATCCACCGGCTTACGCACATAGCTGTTCGCGCCCAGGCCGTAACCATTGATTCGATCTTGCTCCTCGTTCGACGACGTGAGAAGGACTACCGGGAGCAGTTTTGTCCGCTCGTCGGCGCGAAGGCGGCGAAGCACTCCCAGCCCATCCAGCTTGGGCAGTTTCAAATCAAGCAGCACCACCTGCGGCATTTCGTCCGTGTTGCGGCCCGCATGAGCGCCTTCGCCGAACAGGTAATCCAGCGCCTGCACGCCATCGCGGGCCACAATTACTTCGTTCACAGTCTTGTTTTTCTTCAGCGCTCGCACCGTCAGTGCTTCATCGTCCGGATTGTCTTCCACCAGCATGATCACATTTGTTTTCATAGCTGCTCCTTAGGAACTCGTCTCACTCAGCGTGAAACTAAAAGTCGCGCCGTGGTCCACTGCGCTTTCCGCCCAGATACGTCCGCCGTGACGCCTGACGATACGTTGCACTGTGGCCAGGCCCACTCCCGTCCCCGCAAACTCACTCATGGCGTGAAGTCGCTGAAAAGCGCCGAAGAGCCGGTCGGCGTAGGCCGGATCGAATCCCGCTCCATCGTCGCGGATGAAATAGATTGGGGTGCCATTTCCCGGCGTCATGCCAAACTCGATGTGCGCGCACTCGCGCTTGGACGTGAACTTCCAGGCGTTGTTCAGCAGATTTTCCAGCACTACCCGCAGCAATCCTGGGTCCGCCGTTGCCTTGAGGCCACCTTCAATTCGCAGATCGATCTTGCGTTCGGGCTGTGTAGCCTGCAGGTCACTCGCGATGGAGCCGGCGAGCGCGCTGATATCGACATTCTGCTTGCGCAGCGGGGCACGTGATAAACGTGAAAGGTTCAAGAGGTCATCAATCAGCAAACCCATCCTTTGGGCTGCGGCACGAATGCGATTCAGATAACCCCTGCCATCGTCATCGAGCTTGTCGGCGCAATCTTCCAGCAACGCATGACTGAAGCCGTCGATGGCCCTAAGCGGGGCTCGCAGGTCGTGCGAAACTGAATAGCTAAAGGCTTCGAGTTCCTTGTTGGCGGTAAACAATTCGGCGTTCACACCCTGTATTTCCGTCTGGACACGCTCGCGTTCTTCCATCTGCTTCTCAAGCTGCTGATTAACCAGCTCCACCTTGTACTTCTCTGATTCGAAATCTTCGAGAATGTTCAATACTGCGCGTTGCGTCGATTCCAGAAGGCTTTTCTCAACCGATGCGTCCTCGAGGATGTTCAATACCGCCTGTTGAGCTTCTGCCATCCGTGCCTGCTCATGGTCGAAGTCATGCAGAATGTTGAGCATCGCGCGTTGCCCGCTCTCCAGGCTGCTCTTTTCTGCTGCGAAGTCTTCCAGAATGTTCAGCAAAGCGCGCTGGCCGTTCTCGGCTCCGAGCCAATCGGGAGCAAGCTCTGAGGCACGAGCAAAAACGTCGGGTCCAGCACTTGACTCCGGCTCGGGTTCTACTTGGGCCAATTTGGCGGCGTTCATACTCATACGGCTATAGCGCCTCGCTCCGCGAGTTGCCTTTTCAGATCGTCGACCTCTTTTTTGAGTTCTATCATCTTCAATTCGCGGCCCACAGTGAGTTTCTGAAACCTCTCCAGTTCAGCCAGCCGGTCGAGTTCTCGGGTGCGCTGGTGTGCTAATTCCACCTCTGCTTTCTTCAGCGGTGTGACGTCTCGGGCGGCAGCAAAGACGCCCAGGACCCTGCCATTAACGTCTTTGTAGACCGAAGCGTTGTACAGGACGAGGGACAGGCGCCCTTCAATGTGGCGGATGGTCAAAGGATAGTCCGTAACGAACCCCTTGGCGAAGGCCTGCTGGTAACCCTCGCGGGCTTTCTCCGGTTCGGTGAAATAGTTCGAAAAGTCCGTCCCAATCAGCTTTTCCCGCGCAACGCCAGTGACTTTTGCGGTGGCTTCGTTCACGTCGGTGATTTTCCCTTCGGGGCTGATCGTCACAAGGGGGTCCAAACTGGCCTCGACAAGGCTGCGGGCATACTGCGAGGCTTGCTTTTGCGCAGTGATGTCGCGGGCGGCGGCGAATACTCCTAGCACGTTGCCGCGCGCGTCCTTGTAGACCGAAGCGTTGTACAGCACGTCGGTGGGGCTCCCGTCGGAATGGCGGATCGTAAGCGGGTAGTCGGTGACGAAACCTTCAGAGAACACACGCTGGTAACCTTCGCGAGCTTTTTCAGGTTCGGTGAAATAGTTGGCGAAATCCGCGCCGATGAGCTTTTCGCGACTCGCGCCGGTGACTTTTGCGGTGGCTTCGTTCACGTCGGTGATTTTTCCTTTGGGACTGATCGTGACAAGGGGGTCCACGCTAGCTTCGATCAGGCTGCGGGCATACTGCGAAGCTTGCTTTTGCGCAGTGATGTCGCGGGCGGCGGCGAACACTCCCTAGCACGTTGCCGCGCGCGTCCTTGTAGACCGAAGCGTTGTACAGCACGTCGGTGAGGCGTCCATCGGAATGGCGGATCGTCAGCGGGTAGTCGGTGACGAAGCCTTCAGAGAACACGCGCTGGTAACCTTCACGAGCTTTTTCAGGTTCGGTGAAATAGTCGGCGAAGTCCGCGCCGATGAGCTTTTCGCGAGTCGCACCGGTGACTTTTGCGGTGGCTTCGTTCACGTCGGTGATTTTTCCTTCCGGGCTGATCGTAACGAGGGGGTCCACGCTCGCTTCGATCAGGCTGCGGGCATACTGCGAGGCTTGCTTTTGCGCAGTGATGTCGCGGGCGGCGGCGAACACTCCCAGCACGTTGCCGCGCGCGTCCTTGTAGACCGAAGCGTTGTACAGCACGTCCGTGAGGCGTCCATCGGAATGGCGGATCGTCAGCGGGTAGTCGGTGACGAAGCCTTCAGAGAACACGCGCTGGTACCCCTCGCGAGCTTTTTCGGGTTCGGTGAAATAGTCCGCGAAGTCCGCGTCGATAAGCTTTTCGCGGGCTGCCCCGGTCACCTTCACCGTCGCTTCATTGACGTCGGTGATTTTCCCTGCGGCGCTGATAGTCACGAGAGGGTCCACGCTCGCTTCGATCAGGCTGCGCGCATACTGCGAAGCTTGCTTTTGAGCCGTGATGTCACGAATGGTGCTGGAGACCTGCACACCCTCCTCCGTCTCAAGCGGGCTCAAGCTGATCTCGATCTGAAATTCCGAACCATCCTTGCGCTGGCCAAAGAGATCGAGGCCGGCGCCCATCGGACGCGCGGTTGGTTTGGCGAAGAAACCGGTGCGGTGTCCAGGGTGAGCACCCCGGAAGCGTTGGGGCACGAGCATTTCGACGGGGCGACCGAGCAGCTCTTGACGCCCGTAGCCGAAGAGCTTTTGCGTCTGCGCATTGACGAGGACGATTTGGCCTTCTTTGTTCACGATCACCATGGCGTCGGGAGCGGCTTCGAGCACCGCACGAAAACGCTCTTCCGCCTTCTTGCGCCCTGTGATGTCGCGGGCGGCGGCGAATACCCCCAGCACGTTGCCGCGCGCGTCTTTGTAGACCGAAGCGTTGTACAGCACGTCGGTGAGGCGTCCATCCGCATGGCGGATGGTCAACGGATAATCGGTCACGAAGCCCTCAGAAAAGACACGCTGATACCCCTCGCGAGCTTTTTCGGGCTCGGTGAAATAGTCCGCGAAGTCCGCGTCGATAAGCTTTTCGCGAGCTGCCCCCGTGACCTTTACCGTCGCTTCATTCACGTCGGTGATTTTCCCTTCCGGGCTGATCGTAACCAGGGGGTCCACGCTCGCTTCGATGAGGCTGCGGGCGTATTGCGTGATCCTGATTTCGTCCGAGATATCCTTCGAGATCAGTAGAAATCCTGTGGGTTTGCCGAAGGCATCCCGTCGCGGCGTAATCACCACGCGCGCCGTAAACTGATCGCCATTCTTGCGCTGGCGCGAAAGCGTTCCTTCCCATTTCCCTTCCTGGAGCGCCGACTGCATGATCTGTTGGGGTACGCCAGCCTTCACGTCTTCGGGCGCATGCAATATCGAGGAATTCAATTTTCCTATAACTTCTTCTGGCTCGTAGCCGTACAGGCGTCGCGCACCCTCGTTCCAAAGCAGGATCTTTCCCGTCAGGTCCTTGGCAATCACCGAGTACTCAGTGGAAGATTCCAGGATGTTGGCAATGAATTCAAAGGCCTCCTCAGCCGTACCGGCGATCGAGCTGTCAAAGAGCCTGGCTCTCCCGTGGCCAGCGCCACCGCTCGCTGTTTTGCCTCCTGCAACAATCGGATTGGGTCTCTCTGCACGCACACCGGTGCTCTCTGTGCCCGGGCCTTTGCGATTCATGTTTGTGCTCCTCCTCAGGTTGCTGCTGCCCGTTACGGCTCTTGGCCATGACTCCGACAGAAGCCTTCCTACTCGCCCGCCACAACCGTTCTCAAGTCATGCTCCCGTTGATTTGGTTACCTTCGACTGCAAGGAATGTCGCGGCCCTTCCGCGTGGAGCAGAGCAGGTTAAAGAGGAGGTGAAGTGAGCGAGCGAAATAAGAGCACCCGATAGGACGTTCAGGCGGACCGGGGCCGAGTACCGCTGGTGGCAGTGACCATGCTGCTGAAAACCTGCGGACACGAGAGTCTGTCTGAACAAATCTAAGCCTCCCCCGGCGCGACGCCGCATCGTTGGGCGTTTGCACCGTTCCAATGAGAAGGGGAGAGGACCTCTTCTGCTAGACGAACTCCAGCCGAAACCGACGGCGAAAAGGAAAAGTCAAAAAAGACAGGACTTTCCTGAAGGGGATTCTATTTTGACGAAAAGGGACGAAATGTCAAGGAGGGCGGTACTAATTACGGTCTTAAGGTTACCCTCTTTTGCGCGGCCCTGGCGGGCGGTTATTTTGACCTACAGTACGGCTCCGGACGAGTGGTTCTCGATATCCGGGATCGAGAAGCGGACGCCCCGGATGCGACGCCTTGTAACCGTCGGGCCAATCTGACGACGCGGATGGCGTCAGCCCTTGCGTAGCTGCTCCTTCAGTTGCTCCAACTCCTTTCGCAATCGCGCCATCCGCCGCGCAATGGATACTTCGTAAACGAAGAAAATCGCCCAAACAAACATCCACGCCACAAATAAATTCTCAAAATTCTTCATCGTTTGCTCTTTGCGGAAACGGATTGCGATTCCCGGCCGCCTGAATCCCCCTTGCTCAAATCAAAGTCGGGCGATTCGACTGCCTCGCGCAGCTCGTCGAATTCCCTCCTTAGACATTCCAAGCGATACCGGTCCACCAGCATCAGGATCATCAGGCACAGAACCGCCACCATGCACAGGCCAAGCACCTTGCTCATGGTCGGGTCCAGGCCCGATCCTTCGCCGCCAAAAATCACGGGCGCGGGGTGCTGCGTCCGCCAGAGACGATTCGACATGTAGACCAGCGGCACATCCAGAAACGCGAAAATTCCAAACACCGCCGAAAGAGTCGCGCGGCGTCCGGGCTCGTCGATCAGGCCGCGCAGCAGCAAATACGAAATATAGAGCAGCCACAGAATAAAGGTCGTCGTAAGCCGCGCGTCCCACGTCCACCAGACGCCCCACACCGGCTTGGCCCACAGCGGGCCCGTAATCAAACCCAGCGTGCAGGCCACGACACCCACTTCCGCCGCAGACACGCCAAGCGAATCCCATTGCTGTCGTCGCGTCCAAAGATAAGCGATGTTTGCAACGAACGTGATAAAAAACGCGCTGAACGACGCGCTCCAGCTCGGAACGTGGAAATAGAAGATACGTTGTATCTCGTGCATCGTGCGTTCGTCGGGGGCAATAAACAGCGCGGCGTACCCTGCGAACACCATCAGTGCGCCAACGAGGATAGTTGCGGCCAGGCGAACTTTCATGCGCTTTCCATTAGCCGGTCATCACTCCTCTACCAGAAAATCGCACAGCAGCCAAGCCGCTGTCATAAACACCACATCGAAAGCGCCGAGGAAGCTCACCCAGGCGCCGTCAAGCGCGGGCGGATCGGCAAACAACGATGTCGTCGCTTCAACGGACCCAACCAGCAGCGGCGCCAGAATCGGCAACAACAGAAGGGGCAGCATCAGCTCGCGCATCCGCGAATGCGCCACAATTGCTGAAAAAACGGTTCCGGTGACGACGATCCCCAGCGTCCCCAGGACAAGCACCAGAATCAGCCGGCCCACGATTCCGGCGAGCGAAATGTTGTAGAGAACGCTGAAAACGGGAACGAGGATTATTTCCGCCACCGAAAGAAAAATGAAATTCGCCAGCATCTTCCCCAGCAGAATTGCGAAACTCGAAATCGGCGCCAGGCGCAGCGCATCCAGCGTGTCGTTCGATTGCTCCCGCGCAAACGACGGATGCAGCATCAGCGAGCCTGCAAACAGAAACGCAATCCACAAGAGACCGGGGCCATACCGCCGCGATTCGGCCACCGTCGGATCAAAAGCAAAACTAAACAGCACCACTACCACAATCCCGAACACCACGGTGGCGTTCAGAAGCTCGCGCGTACGAAGCTCGAGCCGCAGCTCCTTTGCAAGAATGACGGCGGCAGCGCGCGCGGTGGTCATTCAGACCTCGGCGCGAAGCTGCGCGAGCACCGGACGCGGATCGCCGCCGACGCCGCTATCGTGTTCAACACGCCCATTCGCCAGCGAAACAGCGCGAGTGGCGAGATCGAGCGACTCATTTCGAGCATGCGTGCTCATGATGACCGTGCATCCTTCGTCGCGCAGCCGCCCGAGCGTCCCACCGAGCCACGCGAGTCCCTGGCGGTCGAGCCCCGCAGCGGGCTCATCCAGTAGCAGCAGCCGCGGCCCATGCAGCAGCGCGCGCGCAATCGCCAACCGCTGGCGCATACCGCGCGAAAATGTCCTCACCACGCTCTCTGCGCGCGACCCGAGCCCGCAAGACTCCAGAGCGCGAGCAACGCGCGCGCCTGCGTCGTCGACGTCGTAAAGCTGCGCGAAAAACGTGAGGTTTTCCTTGGCTGTCAAATCGTCATAGAGCAGAGTGCTGTGCCCCACGAGACCAATCAGCCGCTTCGCGGATTCGGGAGGAGTGCTGTCACCCGAGGCCTGGGCGCCGGCGGACCGGGCGGCGGCCTCCGAAAATCGCATGCGGCCTCGCGTCGGATTCATCAGCAGTGCCGCAATTCGCAGCAGCGTCGACTTCCCCGCCCCGTTTGGCCCCAGCAGCGTGACAAACTCGCCCGGCGCAACATCAAGCGTAATCCCACGCAAGGCCCATAGCGACCCGAACCGTTTTTCCACGCGGTCAAGCGAAACCCCGAGCGTGCGCGGAAGCGCGAGACTTGCTGCAGGACCGCCTCTGGTCGCAGCGGAAGCGCCGCTCGTAGCGGGCACCAGCGTCTCGCTCAGCCGCGCACCAAGTCGCGTAGAAGTCGCTCGATACTCTGGCGTTCACACGCGTATTCGTCTTCGCCGATCGTGCCCGCCTGCCGGCGCAACTCGAGCCGGAACAGCTTTTCTTTCATCTCGTCGAGGCTGCCCGTCACCTGACGGTTCACCTCCTCCACCGTCACGGGCCGGGCCGCAGGAGACGGCGCAGCAGCCGCAGCCGCGACAACCGGCTGAGCCGCGCGCGAAGGCCCCTCGATTGCCGGCGCAGCGGAGGCCGAAACAAGTTGCGGCCGTCGCCACAGATAAACGAACCCAAGCACAAAGATCGCCCCGAATCCCCCAACGAGCACCCACTTGAGGCTATCGAGCCGCGCGGGTAGCGTCGTCGCGGACGCGGTCGGAGCGTCAGCGCCATTTTGATCGAGGCGCGAATTCACCGACGGGTTCTGCGAATCGTCGCCGCCCGCCGCGCCGCTTTGACCCTGCGCCGGTGCCGGAGCCGTTCCCGATACCGACACACTCAACGGAGTGTTGGCAGCAACCGTGTCGCGCACGTACACAGCGAAGCCCTGATCTTGGCCCGCGGGAGAGAGACCGTCGCCGGAAACCTGTACGCCCGGCGGCGCAAAGAACGCGACGCGGTCGGCCGGGTAAGGCGACACGAAGCGAAGCTTCGCGGCGTTGCTCGCGTACGGCAGCTTGTACGAGATTCGCACACCGCTCGTGCCGGGACGGAATGCGTACGCGATAGCCTCTTGATTTTTGCCCTTATCGATCGTGCCCTGCGTCACCGGCATGCCGGACGACCCCATCGCAGAAACGTCACCCAGTTGCGCGCCCTCCGGCAGCGAAAAAACGAACGAGCCGTCCTGCTTGAAGTACGCCATCGGCGGCTGCGTTTTGTTCTCGATGTTGTAAACCTCTCCCACGCTCAGGTCGGAACCGCTCGGCTGCAGAATAATGGCGTGAGCCGTCACCGCAAATGAACCGGGCTTGTCGGTCGGCTCGAACACTTGAATGTCCGCCGTGGTTTTCCCGGGAGGAACGGGCTCGTGGTAGTTCACGCCGCGGTAGACGGCCCGAATCAGCATGGGCGCCTGGCCAAGACCTGGGTTGTCGAAATGATAGCGGCCTTCGGCGTCGGTCTTGCCGTTTGCCACCGGCTGCATCCCGCCCTGCAGTTGAATCAGGATCACATCGATCCCTGCGGCGACCTTGCCTGTGGTGCCGTTGCGGACCGTGCCGGAAACGCTGCCAGCCGACGCCGCAGACGCGGTGAGAAACGCGAGCACGCAAGCAATCGCGAAGCACTTCGCTAAAAGATGAACCACAGAGGACACAGAGAACACCTTGAGATCACAGAGACTGAAGATGCGGGTCTCGGAATGCGGAATCCCGAAGTTCAACTCTCCGTGCCCTCCAGTTTTTCTCTGTGCCCTCTGCGTTTCAGCTTTTGACCTAAGCCTCACGCCCGTCGTCCCTTTTCTGCGGTCTGCCGCGTGGCTGGGGTCGGCGTGCCGCCAGTCAGCCGGTCCATATCGGCCAGCACGCGCGCCGCTTCGATTTCGAGCGATTGCTTGATCTCTTCGTAATCCTTCTCCGAAAATTTCCCGGCACGAAATTCAAACCGAAGATCGCGCAGGTTCTCGTAAATCGCGTCGCGGCGTTCCAGGAGCTGGTCGAGCTTGGTCCGGTGCGGAACCGAATCCGAAGAATCCGTCTGGACGCCGAAGATGAACACAATAGCAGCCGCAGCCAGCAGCGCGCACGCCACGGCGATGTCGATCGAGCTCACGCGTCGTCCTTCCCAGCTTCGCGTTGAACGCGTTCAAGAAGATCATGCTGCACCGCGGACGTCCCTAATCCCGTCGCGGGCGTCAGCACTGCGCGGTGCCGCCACCGGCGCACAACCTCCCACACCGCAACAAACGCGATCAGCGGCAACACAATCGGCATAATCCACGCGGCCAAATTGAATCCGCTCTTCGGAGGCTCGATCAAAACTAACGGCCCGTATTCCTGCACGAACGCCTTCAGCGTCGCGTCGTCGGAGTCGTTGTTCGCAACGTGCGCATCCACTTTTTTCAGCATGTCGAGCGCCATCTGACATGGCCCCGCGAACGCGCCTCCGGAGTGATAGCAAGAACCGGCCGGGATTGTTGCACCCGCCGCACATGCACTTTACCCGGTTGCCCAAACTCTTCGCGCGAGCCGTTTGTTGTGCCAACGCCGCAGGCGAAACCAGAAGCGCTGCACCGAATAACGCGAGCGCAATCCATGCACCCCGACGCGCACCACCGGTCGTGTCCCCAAGCGTACGTTCCTTATAACCGTGGACGATGCTAATCATGCGCATCCGCCCGCCGCGTCACTGCCGCCACACCCTGCATCGGCGTTCCCGCTCCTGCAACCACCGTCGCATCCCACGATTTTTCCTGGCACGCTCGAAAGCACCAGCGCCGTCCGTCGATTCGGCAACATCGCAAGTCCCGTTCCCAGCACCACGACGATTCCGCCAAACCAAATCCACTTCACCAGCGGATTCAGGAACGCATGAATCACGGGATTCCCGCTCTCCGGGCTGCGTCCTGCGTAGACCACATACAAATCCTGCAGCGGCGAAGTTCGGATCGCCACCATCGTCTCGGTCTCGCCGCTCGCGGGAAAAAAGCGGCGCTCCGGATACAGCATCATTTGCGATTTGCCATTGCGAAAGATCTCCAGCGTAGCGCGCGCCGACTGGTAGTTGTCGTTCGCAGTGGCATCGAAATTCTGACACAAAATCGTGTACGGACCGATCCCCATGCTTTGCCCGACGCTCAGTTCCGCCTGCACATCCTTGTTGAACGCGCTGCCCGCGATGCCGATGAAGATCATCACGATACCAAGATGAATCACGTAACCGCCGTACCGCCGCGTGTTGCGCATCGTCAGCGCGCCCACGGCCGACAAGAGATTCGTGTTCTCGCGCGCAGAAACCACCCGAGCGCCCCGGTAAAACTCCGAAAAAATCGTCAGCACCACGAACACGGAAAGAATCAGGCAAACCAGCGGATAGAACTCGCGGAAACCGAAAACGAACGCAACGATTCCAGCGAGCAGTCCCCCAGCCACCGGCCACGCAAAATTGCGCTTCAGCGCGTCCGCCGACGTCTTGCGCCATGCCAGCAGAGGGCCCACGCCTGTCAGCAAAAGCAAAAACATCGCGATCGGAACGTTCACCTTATTGAAGAAGGGCGCGCCCACGCTGATCTTGCTGCCCACCACCCATTCCGAAAGTATGGGGAACAGCGTACCCCACAGCACCGCGAAGCACGCCGCGAGCAGAATCAAATTGTTGAACAAAAAGCTCGATTCACGAGATACCAGCGAATCGAGTTGATTGTCGCTGCGCAAATAATCCCGGTTCTGCCAGTATGCGAGGAAGCAAACGACGAGAATGATCGCCAGGAACCCGACGAACCAGCTCCCGATCGACGACTGTGCGAACGCATGCACCGAATTCACCGCGCCCGACCGCGTCAGCAGCGTCCCCAGAATGCACAGCATGAAAGTGGTGAACACCAGCCACACGTTCCATACCTTCATCATGCCGCGCTTTTCCTGCATCATAACGGAGTGCAAAAACGCCGTGCCCGTGATCCACGGCAGCAGCGACGCGTTCTCCACCGGGTCCCACTCCCAATAACCGCCCCACCCGAGCATCGCATACGCCCAATGTGCGCCGAGCAGAATGCCCACGGTTTGGAAGCACCACGCCACCATCGTCCAGCGCCGCGTGATGTGAATCCACTTCTCCCCCGGATAGCGCCCCAGCAGCGCGGCCAGCGCGAACGCAAACGGAATCGTGAATCCCGTATACCCGAGATATAGCATCGGCGGGTGAATCACCATTTCGGGATACTGAAGCAGCGGCGTCAGACCGTGCCCGTCGGCCAAAGACGCCACGTGCATCGCGCCGTTCGCGTCGGGCGCGCCGAGAATGTCGAACGCATTCGCAACGAAATTATTCAAGGTAAGAAAGAAAATCTGCACGCCCGCGATCACCACGCCCACATACGGCATTAGTTCGGGATGTTTTTTCCGGTTTGCGAACAGCGCGAAGAACGCGTAGAGCGAGAGCAGCCACGACCACCACAGCAGCGAGCCTTGCTGGCCGGCCCACAGCGCCGCGAATTTATAGAACGCCGGCAGCGCCCGATTGCTGTGTTCGGCAACATACGCCAGCGAGAAATTGTCGGTGAAGAAAAAATATTCTAGGGTGGCGACGGCAAACGTGACCAGGAAAAACACCGCCATACCAGCGTTCAGAGCGCTCTTCGTCAGCAGTGTCCGCCGCGTCAGGATTCCGGCGATGCCAGCCAGGAAAGCGTAAACGGCTACGATAAACGCGAGGAGTAACGCAAACGAGCCGGCAATATCCAATGTGCTGGCCTCAGCTCCCGCTTCCGTAAGCGCCGCCAGAATCAGGTGAATTGCGCGTGGAGGCCGGGCCGGGCTGCGGCTGCTTCGTCCCGGGAGTGGCGCTCGGGTTCGCTTCGTATTTCGACGCGCACTTCGCCTGCACCTGGTCGGCGACGAACTGCCCGTCGGGCATCAGCCTGCCTTCCACCAAAGCCAGCGCCCCGTCCTTGAATGTGTCAGGCAGAGGAGCGCTGCCCTCGTAACGCACCGGCATCGCCTTCCCCTGTTCTTCGAGTATGAAGTCGAGATGACCGGGAAAGTGCTGGATTGTGCCGTTCCGGACGTTCCCTGAAACGCGCATGCGCTGATGAAGCGCAGGTCCTTGCAGCGTCGAGACTTCCGCAATCGTGTGGTAGTAAGTCTTGCTCTGCGTGAAGCCGACGTAGGCGAGTGAAATCAGCGTAAGAACGATAATCGCCGAGCCGACGAGGAATTTCGAGCGAGCCTTCATGGGTCACTCCGGTTGGTGGAGGGCTGGAGCACCGGTGATTCTAGCACATTGCCGCGAAGCCACAGAACGTATCGTCGCGATTCGGCGGATGTGTAACGCCTTCGTCTTACCTTCGTGCTGCGACGGTTTCCGAACGCGCGGCCACTTGTTTGCGGGCCGACTTTACGAATTGGAGAAACCTGCGGGCCAGCTCGTTGATTCGTTCCGTTTGCTGCAGGCGGATTGCCTCGTGAGGAATCAGCTCCGCGCCAATACCGACGGCGCACGCGCCCGCGAGAATAAATCCAGTCACCGTCATCTGATTCACGCCGCCCGCTGCAACCAGAGGCACCTTCGGAAACGGCCCTTTCAACGCGCGGATATATGCGTCGCCGCCCACCTGAGCGCACGGAAAAATCTTCACCAAGTCGGATCCCGCCTTCCAGGCCAGCATGACCTCCGTCGGCGTCAGCGCACCGGGGAAAACCACCACGTCCTGCTTCGCCACAAATTCCACCACGTTCAGTTCCAGAGCGGGGCTGGTAATGAACTGTGCGCCGGCGTCCAGGCAGCGGCGTGCCAGCTCCACATCCATCACGGTGCCGGCGCCCACAATCACATCGGGGTGATGCTTCACCAGCTCCGAGATCACTTCCAGCGCTCCCGGCACCGTGGTTGTAATTTCAACGATCGGAATTCCCGTCCGCGACACGGTTTCCGCGGCGTACCGCGCGTCCTTCGCGGTGTGAACTCGAATGCCCGGGATGATCCCGATTTCCTCGATGCGAGCGCGAACTTCCTCTCGTTTCATCAGCTAGAATCCTCCGCGGGGATGGCGATACGCTGTCGTTAATCTGAGCGCATTCTATATGAACACGAACATCGCCAAAATTGGAAAATGCCGCGGGCGTTAAGTCCGACGAAACGCCGGGGTGCGTAATCGTGCCTTTCATCTAAATGAGACTGCTCGGTCAGACTTCGAAGGATTCCTCCGGCTCGGGCAGCACGTCACCCGCACGTGCAAACCAAACATACAGCGTGGGCAGGATGAAGATGCTCATCGCCAAATTCACCATCAGCCCCCCCACGATGACTATGGCGAAGGGCCGCTGTGAATCGGAGCCAATGGCGTGTGAAAGCGCGGCTGGCAGTAAACCGAACGTCGCCACTAGCATCGTCATCATGATCGGTCGAAGCCGCAGGACCGCTCCTTCAATCGCGGAGTCTTCGATCGAGTAACCTTTCGCCCGCAACTGGTTGATGTATTCCAGCATGATCACACCCGTTTGCACCGAAACACCAAAGAGCGCCAGAAACCCCACGCCAGACGAAACGCTGAAGTGCGTTCCAGTAAACAAGAGAGCCAAAAGCCCGCCTACACTACCCATGGCAACAGTGACGAGAATGAGCGCAGCCCATTTCGGCGAGCGAAACATTGTGTAGAGAATGAGGAAGATCACGAGAATCGTTAACGGCACCACTACAAGCAGCCGCGCTTGGGCCCGCTTCTGACTCTCGTATTCGCCTTCCCAGTCGATGTGGTACCCACGCGGTAGTTGAACCTGTGTGTTCACCTTTTGAATCGCTTCCTCGACCGCGCCGCCAAGGTCGCGGCCCCGCACGCTGTACTTGATCGCAACGTATCGCTGATTTCCTTCGCGGTAGATTTCCGAGCCTTCGTCGTGCTCTTCGATCTTGCACAGCTGGGCGAGCGAGACTCGTGCGCCTGACGGAGACAACAAGCGAATGCTCTCGATGGCTTCCTTCGTGAGGCGGTACTGCGGGAGGTACCTCAGAACGAGGTCGTATCGCGCCTCGCCTTTTAGTACCTGGGTGAGAGCAGTGCCTCCGGCCGCGGTTTGAATCGCGTCCTGAACATCCGCGACGTTGATCTGATAGCGTGCGGCCTGCTCGCGGTCCACCTCGAAGTCTATGTTGGGTTGACCCAGCGCGCGAAAGATTCCCAGGTCCTCGATTCCCTTCACCTGGCGCATCACGTTCACCACTTGGTCGGCCTTTTCCTCGAGCACTTTCAAGTCGTCGCCATACACCTTCGTTGCGAGTTCGCCCTTCACTCCACTCACCGCCTCTTCCATGTTGTCTTCGATGGGCTGAGAAAAGCCCCAGACAACGCCAGGGATCTTGTTGAGCTCCCGATTCATGGCGGCAATCAGTTCATCTTCGTCCTGGTGAAAGACGGGCCTCCACTCTTCCTTAGGTCTCAAATCCACGAAGTACTCCGTGTTGAAGAAGCCCGTTGCATCGGTTCCGTCGTCTGGGCGCCCTACTTGGCTCGTACATTGAGGCACCTCAGGAAAAGAGCACAGTAGGACGCGGGCTTGGTTTGATACGCGAATACCTTCACTTGGTCCGGTGCTGGGAGCAAGCGTACCGCGCACCCAAAGCGCACCCTCATCCAGATGTGGAAGGAACTCAGAACCGATCACTCCGCCCAAAGTAAGAAAAACGGCGAAGGCCACTCCGACGGCCGCCACCCCGACCGTCACCAAGCGATGCTCAATCGCCCATTTCGCAGCGCCGCGATATCTCGTTTTCAAGAATTCCATTACGGGGTTGCGCCATTCGATCACACCGTTTCTAAAGAAAAAGCTCGACAGTACTGGCGCTACAAGCATGGAAAACAAGAGCGCGCCGAGGAGCGCAAATGCCACTGTCCACGCCATGGGTTTGAACAAGCGTCCCTCTACTCGTTGCAGCGTGAAAATGGGCAGGTACGCCGTGATAATGATCGCGATCGCATAAAACACCGGACGCTGCACTTCGTGCACGGCCTCGCCAATCGCTTGCATCGTCGTTTTCGAACCGCTTCCGTTTTGCCGCTGGCTCAAGTGGCGAACGATGTTCTCAACCATCACCACCGCGCCGTCCACTACCATTCCGAAGTCCAGCGCGCCCAGAGACAGCAGGTTTGCCGGAATACCCTTTAGGTTGAGACATGTTGCGGCGAACAACAGCGCAAACGGAATGGTAAGGGCGACAATGATTGCTCCCCGCACATTCCCGAGAAACAAAAAGAGGATAATCACCACCAAAATGATGCCTTCCGTCAGATTGTGCAGCACTGTATGCGTCGTGAAATGCAGCAGGTCGCTGCGGTCAACAAACGGGACTACCTTTACACCCGGAGGCAGAATGTGGTCGTTCAGCTCTTCCACCTTCGCATGAATGCCTCGGAGCGCCTCGTCCGCATTGGCGCCTTTGCGCAAGAGCACGATGCCCGAAACCACATCGTCGTTGTCGACGATCTTGCCGTCTTCGCGATGAATTCCTCGGGCAAACTGGCCGAGACGGATCTTCGGGCCTTGCGAAACCACGGCGATATCTTTCACGCGCAATGGAGTGCCGCTCTTCGCCGTAATCACCGTGTTTTCGATGTCCTGCACGTTTTTGACCAAGCCGACTTCCCGAATATTGATTTGCTGCAGACCCGCTTCGATGAAGCTGCCACCCGCGTTTGTGTTGTTGTTCGTTAGCTGCTGCTCCACCTGGGCGAGGCTGAGCCCGTACGAGATCAGCTTATTGGGATCCACCCGAACCTGATATTCGCGCGTGGGACCACCGAAGCTGGAAACATCTACGACATCGGGAACGGCTTTGAAATTCTTCTCAATCACCCAGTCTTCGATCGACTTCAACTCCATCACGTCGTATTCAGGATTCGTGCTGCGCAGAGTGAAGAAATAGATTTGCCCCACAGGACTCCAATCGGTACCCATCTGTGGCACGACCCCAGGAGGCAATGTAACTTGCGATAGCCGCTCGAGAACCCGCTCCCGGTTCCAGGAATCCGCCTCTTCATCGTCGAAAATCAGCTTCAGGTCGGAGAGTCCGAAAAGCGAGAACGACCGCAAATGCGTGACGTGAGGAACACCGTTCATCGTAATTTCGAGCGGAATTGTGATCTGCTGCTCGATCTGTTCCGCGGAGATTCCCGGCCACTGCGTGATGATCTCCACGTAGTTGTCCGCCACGTCGGGATAGGCTTCAACAGGAAGCTGGTGGAAGGAAATTGCGCCCCAGCCAAACAGTGCAAGCGCGGCCGCGAGCACAAGAAAACGGTTCGCCAATGCAAAATCGACAGCCTTCCGAATCATTTACTGCTCCACCGTGTTTTGCAGTTCCAGCGCGTTCCCTACTACCTGCTGGCCCGGTTTCAGCCCTGAGACCACTTCCTGCATGTTGTTGGGCAGCATGCTTCCCGCGACCACTTCCTGCTGCTGGAATTTCTTTTCGCCGGCAGGCAGGTACACCCAGTCGCGATCGTGCAGGTGCAGAATTGCCGACGCCGGAACGGCGGCGCGAGCCACTTTCTTCGCGCCATGAAACGTGGCGGTCACAAACATCCCGATGTGCATCAGACCCGGATTCGGCACCTCCAGGCGAACCTTTGCCGTGCGGATGCTCGGATCGAGAATGGGTCCGATATTGTCGATTCGCGCCTTCAGCACCCGATCGGGATACGCATTCAGTCGAATGTCCGCGTATTCCCCGATATGGATCTGGGGCAGATCGTTCTCGTACACGTCGCAAAGAATCCACACCCTCGAAAGATCGGAAATCGTGAACGGATTCGGCGAGCTTAACCCCTGCACGCCCGCCGCATTCGTCACTTGCTGGTCCGTGATCACACCGGAGATCGGCGCCCGAATATCGATGATCGCCTTCGGATGATCGAGGTCAGGACTTCCGAGCACCCGAAGGTGTTCCGCCGATGTCTCGACGTCCACCTTGGCCTTGGCCTCGGCGTCCTGTGCAACTTGAAAATCGTTCTGCGAAATGGCTCCGTGTCCGTAAAGATCGGTCGCGCGGTCCAGTTGAGTATGCGCAAGGATCTCGTCCGCTACGGCCTTCCGGTAGTCGGAATAGGCGGAGGCAATGTCCGCGCTTTGCACTCGCAATAGGAGCTGGTCTTTTTTCACCGTGTCGCCAAGCCGTGCATCTATCTCCACCACCCGCCCCGACGCCAGCGAAATCACGGGAACGGTTCGCGAAATGTCTGGACTTACGGCGCCGGTCGCCGTCAGTTGCGGCGCGGATCTCGTGCTCGACGACAGTTACCAGCGGAAATAGTTGCGGGTTATCCACCTGAACTATGTGAACGTTGCCAACGTGTTCCACCTGAGCGGGCGGGGGCGTTTCAGCGGCGGGGTCCGCTTTCGACGCACACCCAGCAAGCCCTGCCAGAACAAACGCACCAAGCAAGGTGCGGTGGTCATCCAACCAGTGCGATTCATGACGTGACCTCCGCGAATGACACATCGCGCGAACCCATCGAATGGGAGATCGCCAATTTCATAGCATCACCATCGTTGGAATGTGGTGCTGGTCTAGCTCGCCTCGCTCACGCCTTGTTTCGGCTGCGAGGAAGCGCCGCCATTTGATTTGTTCAGACGACTAACAGGAAACGATAGATTATTTCAGTGCGAAGAGCCGGAGGACCGCGGGCGCGACAATGGCTGTAGCGGCACGCGCTGCAGAATTTTACGAACGTCGCGGTGCGCGATTCGCGAGACAATTTGCAGCGGGCAAGAAACGGAGCGGAGGACGCGGCCGCCAAAGACGTGTGCGTCGCGCCGGCGCAGGGTGCGGCGCATGGCCACAACTCCAAGCCAACGAATGATGCCGCCCGCTCGCGCAATCGTCCGCGAGAATCGTTGCGGCCTGCAAATCGTCGCTCAACGACACCGCGAAAAACACGAACACTAGCGCGCACGTGAACGCAGTCCATTCCTGCAAAGGCTTGTGCGGAGAGCGGCGCGGCTGACGACGCCACACAATTCGCCAGACGCCTAGCCCACCCAGCGCAATCGCCACCCACAGAATATTGAGGAAGAGTTCCATCAATGCCCTTGGAATTCCAACCGGAAGAATTCAGCGTAACTCAAGCCCCTGCCCCGCACCAGCATATTTATGATAGGGATTGCCACCCGATTGGTTGCGCGACGCGCGGCGTTGACGCGGGATCGTCACTCGAGAAGCGGCGTTCGTATTCCCTTAAATAGAAGCCAAAAACTCAGCGCTATATCGAAAATACCCATCGGCGTATCGAACCACCACAGGTTAACGATTCTGTCGAAGTTGGGGAAAATGTAGAAAACGAAGGTACACGCCACGCAAAATGCAGACGAGAGTATGCCGAAGGCAGCTAGCGTTCGAGGGATATAACGCGACTTGAACCACAAGTAGCCGCAGATCGTGGAGGCCAACGCACCAAACAGCAAGCCGACGTAATAGTAGTCAAAACGCGTGCCGAGATAGAGCCGCGCCAAGGCCTGCAATCGGTCCGCTTCAAATGGTCGCAGGTAATCAGCGCCACTCAGGACCCGCAGCGCGTCAAAGAGATGGAGCGTCATCGCAAGCCACATCAAGACCCACACCAGCCTCCAGAGTGCCGCCAGCAAGGCAAGGCCCCGATTCACCGGCTCGAGAATTACGTAAAGCGCTGTGAGTAATACGACGACGCCTGCACAGTAAATGAGATCGCCGGCGATGCCGATACGAAAGAGCCGTTCGTGCGCCAGGATATTTCTAGCGGTTTCCGCGGCACTGTTCCCGACAATCAGGCGGTCGTGGATCCCAAAATTGACGTAGACCACAGTCGCGAACGTAATTAGGTAAGAAAATCCCGCCACTTTTGCGGCGGTCTGTTGCGATTCGTTGACCTTCATTCACGTTTCTCCGCGGCGCTGGCCTGCGCCTCCCATCGTTCAACGTTCAAGCCCTTCACCAGGAGCCACAGGCAAAGCGATAATTCCGCAACAAAGCCCAGGACCTTCAGGTAAGGAATCAGATGGCTTGCGAGCGGCGACAGAAAGATCAGCCAACCCACACCCGCCAACATCATCAGCACGCCCAGAATCCGAGGCAGGAAGGTCGACCTGAAAATCATATAGCCAATCAGGAGGCAATAGGGCCCGAAAAACACCAAGCTGTCGATTTTCCAGGGATTCACATGAAAAAGGCGAAGAAGCTCATTGGCGCATCCCGCCAGGCTGAAGAATGCCGCGAGCAAAGAGAGGCTCCTGCTCACCGGCTTAAACATGTAATAGAAAAACAGCGTAACAGCGATGTAGAACGCGTACGCGATCAGGTTGACGCCGTCATAGGCCACATGCCGCCCCCGGCCAACCACGGTCTCGGCGATTATTGCCGTCAGGAAATAAAGCAAATAAATGGCGCCGGTGACCCTGGCCCTGGGACCCAGCGAAGTTTCTGCAGTCCGTTCCGTCATTTCATGACGCCTTGCTCTCGCCGCTAGGTGGACCGAATCCGAAGCGCTCGCGCATGCGTTGCCGGAATCGTTCCCGCTCTTCCGGAGTCATGTTTCTGCAACGGTCTCTCATGCGACCCCGGAACCCGGGGCGGCTGGAACCGTGCCATCCGAATCCAACGAACAGGATCCGGCACAGCGTCAGAAGTCCCAGCGCTTGCCAGAAGGTGACTTGGCGCCAGCCGAAGAGCGGCGGCAGCAGCCAATTCCACAGGTGCATCACTAATTCGCCGCCGATGAATGCAAACAGCGCCATCCCTAGAATCGCCAGTGGAACAATGAAAATCCATTTCTTTCTCATGTTCAGCTCCTCATCCACTCGTAAATTCGTCGTAAACGCTTTGCAATCGCTCGCGCAGGTGCAGCACCGCGTAGCGTTTGCGTGAGAGCAGCGTGTTCACGCTCGCGCCGGTCTCGGCGGCCATTTCCTTAAAGCTGCGCCCTTCCAGCTCGTGCGCAACAAACACGTCGCGCTGTTCCTTCGGCAACTCGTCGAGCGCCAGTTCCAGCTCATCAAAAAGCACGCTGCGGAAGTAGAGCGCTTCCGGCCCCGCATCGGGCGATGGCAGAAGATCTTCGATCCGCAGCACCTCGCCGTCTTCGCCCTCCACCGCCGCGTCGCTGAAAGTCTCCGGTTTCTTCTTGCGGAAGAGATCGACGATGCGATTCCGCGCGACTCGAAAAAGCCAGCCCGTCACATGCTCGATCGGAATCAGCAGGCGGTTCGCTTCCACAAGTTCGTAGAAGACCTCCTGCACGATGTCCTCGGCGTCGGAGGGATCGGGCACACGCCGCCGGATGAAATTGCGTAGCCGAGATCGCTCTTCCGCGACGATCTCGGAGATTTGACGCTCTCGATCGGTCATCGCGGCGACCCTCGACGCCTCATCCATCCACTCCTGTAGACGAACGGCGGGCCTAAGTATTGTAGAGATTTGAATCGGCGAAACGGGTTGGGAGCCACAGCTTTAGCGGGGAAGTCCGTATCAGCTGCAGACGGCGGCTTTCATGTGAGCATCCCCACTGCGCTGGCTTGCTCCTTCCATCGTTGGGCGTTCACGCCCATCACGATGAGCCACAGCTCCAGTGGTATTTCCCCGAGGGCGGAGGCGACAGCGATATAGGGGATAAACAGATAGTATGCGAGCGGAGGGTACAGATACGTGACATAACCCAAACCGCTGATCGCCAACAGCACTCCCAGAATTCGAGGCAGGAAAGTGGACCTGAAAATAAGGTAGCCGGTCAGGACGCACCATAGTCCGAAAAATACGAGGTCGATGTTGAAGGCATATTGATTCAGTTTGAGAAACAGGAGCGCCAGCGACTGTAACTGTTCCGGCGTAAATGCGCTCGCGGAGCTACCGCCTTGCAGGATGAGCAGAGGAGCGAGATACAAGAAGCTGGTAAGAGCCTGCATAGCGCATCCCACGAGAATGAAGAACGCCGCGAGCAAAGAGAGGCTCCTGTTCACCGGTTTAAGCAACTCATACATGAGAAGCGCCCATGCAAGATGGAACGCAACCCCCATGAGCGAGGATACGAACCCCAACCAAAATAACCGCTCGTGACCCAGGATATTGGCCGCTGTAGCAGCGGCGTTGCCGGCGACCACAAGCCTGCTACGAACAATTACCTGGCCGAATGTGGCCGTCAGGGCTTCGAACAATTGAGAGACACCGGCCATCCTGGCCTTGAAACGCGGCGACGTTTCCGCAATCCGTTCCATCATTCCAGTCTGTGCTTATACCTTTCTCTTTGTTCGAGCACCATCAAGCGTGCATGGCGCTCTTGAAGTGCGAGCCTACACAACGACTACGACACCCGCTCGCCCGACTGCTTTGCCGGAGCCAGCACGATCAGGGTTACGCCAATAACGACAAGCGCCACCACGCCCCACGT
Organism: uncultured Acidobacteriota bacterium; assembly: GCA_963744235.1. Lineage (GTDB taxonomy): Bacteria > Acidobacteriota > Terriglobia > Acidiferrales > UBA7541 > Palsa-295. The sequence continues at coordinate 968,164 of CAVUSU010000004.1, forward strand.
GTCTCCACGATAGCCTCCCTTCGAGAATGCCGTCACCGCCATAACCGCGCCGTGAGCGAAACACGACCATGCTGCGAAGGCGATCAGGCTCCGATTTGCGGAAGGGTTACGCGCTGCTATCAGCAGGAAAACGCCGAGCGCGACATAGAGGCTAAGCATCATGTCAAAGGTATACATCGACGGATTCTGGTGCCATAAAGAGTTCATCACGGGAAGCACACCAGCCGAGAAAATCAATCCCACCACCACCAACACAACCTTCAGCGCCCGTTCTCGACGCATGGCGCCCTCCTGCCTTTTGACGCTCAGATTCTCGCCTTCAGCGGGAACCGGTCCCAGGATCGGGGACCACTTGAGATTATGTTGTATCACCGATAGGTTGGAAATGCCGCTAACGCGTGGTAAGCCCCTTGCCGGAGAATCCAAGTACACTTATTGTCCGATTGCTGCAGTGGATCAGAGAGCCTTCTTGGCGCGAACCAGGAATGCCTCCGCGTCCATCGCGCTCGCCAGGCTTCCCTGCCCGAAATCCCGCGCGCCGCCGCCTTTGCCTCCAAACTCTTTCAGCGTCTCGCGGAGCAGCTTTCCCATGTCGGCCGCGCCGTTCTTCGTCTGCGCCAATACCACGTGCCCGCTCGACCGGCTCGCAAGCAGCGCCACCGCATTCGACTCCGCGGTAATCTTCGCCGCCAGCAGCGCTAGATACGCGGGCGTAGCCTCATCAATCGCCGCCGAAACGACGCGCGCAGCGCTCCCCTTTCCCTCGGCGCCCAGGGTGTCTGTCGCACTCTGCGCCACCAGCGTTCGCGCCTCGTGCTCCGCAAGCCGCTCCTCAAGCCTCCTCGCAGTGCCATGAATTGACCGCCGGTCCTCGATCGTCTTCCCGATCACGCTCGGCGTTTCCGGCAGTCCGCAGCTCAGAAGTGCGGCAGACTCCGTCAACGTGGCAAAATCGGCCCGCGCCGTCGCAAGCGCCCGAAACCCGCACACGAATTCCACCCTCCACGACTCGCGCCGCCTCTCGAGCTTGCGCAGAAGCAACATCCCCGCCTGCCCGGTTCGCTCCAAATGCGTCCCGCCGCACGGCTGCCGGTCGAAACCCTCCACTTCGATCGCCCGCAGCACTCCTTCGCGATCCACTTTCTTGCGAATTCCCGCTTCGGCCAATTCTTCCGCGGTGCCGAAACGGATCACCACCACTCGATCTTCGAAAATAATCTCGTTCGTCCGCCGCTCCGCCTCTTCCAGGTGCCTGGGCACGATCGACGGCGCGTCCAGATCAATTGTCGATGCCTCGCGCCCGAGATGAAACGACACCGTCGGAAAATGGAACAACTCGACGAATGCCGCCGACAGCAAATGTTGTCCCGTGTGCTGTTGCATGTGGTCGATTCGTCTCGCCCAATCGATTTCTCCGCGCACCTGGCCCGGCCGCACAGGTGACGACGTGTAATGCACCACCCCCTGGCCGTCCTCGGCATCCACAACTTCCACCACGTTCGCGTCGCCAATCTTCCCCGTATCGTGCGGCTGCCCGCCCGAAGTGGGATAGAACGCCGTCCGATCGAGAATCACGCGCCAGCGCGAGCCATCGCCCTCCGGCTCGCATGAAACCACCTGCGCATCAAACTCACGCACGAACGATCCCTGGTAGTACAACCGCTCCGTCACGCCACGCCCTCCTCAAATATTTCGCGAGCATAACACGTGCGTTCTTGCTTCTGCTCTCGCCTTGGTCTTTCCTCTGTGTTCTCTGTCTTTTCTCTGGGTCCTCTGTGGTCATGTTTTGCAGTTGAATTTCCCTTTTCTCTTTTCCCCTTTTTCTTTCTCTTCAACTTCCGTCCGGATATCCGCCGCGATGCAGCACCATGGGATAGTGCGGCAGCGTCCCGGGCTTGCGTACCGATGCCCGCCACCCGCCGGGATACGGCTCCAGCCCCTGAAACAAAGGCGACCCATCCGCCGTCGCATCCCCCACTAGCCGCTCGAGCGACTCTCGAAGTTTGCGGACGACGTCCTTCCCGAACCGCGTCTCCCAGCGCTCTTCGATTGCGCCAACCAGCCGATGGTACGCATTCTGCGCCTCCCGCCCCTTCGCCGTGAGCCGAACTACCTTCCCGCGGCCGGCTGGGTCCGGTTCAACTACAATCAGGCGCGCCTTCTGAAGTATGCCCATCGCCATCGCGATAGCTTCTTTCGACACGCCGCTCACCAGCGGAATGTCCCGAACTCGCGTCCCTTTCTCGTCGAGCACTCGCACCATGTTCGCGCTGATCGCGAGCGACAACGCCGACTCGCGCTCGAATTCGATCGCAAACTCGAGCAGCACCTTCGATAGCATCGCCGAGAGAGCCAAGCGGGAGCCGGTGCGGTCTTCGCTCGCCGCCGATGCCCGCCGCTCGCGGCCCGGCCCCCTGCCGAACATCCCATACCCCAATATCGGGAGACAGTCGGGCAGTTCCACATCAAACTTGCTGGCAATCTCACCGATCACGGCCCCCAGCGATTGCCGCATCTGGCCGATATCGTCTTCACCGAATCGTTCCTCCCACCGCTTCTCGATAACGCCAAACAGCGGCCCCCATATCTCCTGAGCCTGCCGGCCCTTATCGGTAGCGCGGATCACCCACTCCGATCGGGGCGGTTTCGGTCGCTTATCGGCGGGATTTGGTTTCACCACGATGTACCCCCATCTCTCCATGCCGTTCAAGTTGGTTTTCGTGCGCGCGAGCTTCTCCAGCTCCCCCACGCGTACGCCGTCCTCGCCGACAAACTGCATGCAGTTCGAAAACATCACCAGTGACGCCAGCCACACACCCTTTCGCGCGTCGCCCGTTGAGCCATGCCTCGTCGTCCAATGCTGTATTCGCTGCTCGCCCTCATTGTCGAACTCGATCGTGAACGCCACTAGCACCTGCGACAGCAACGTCGACAAAGGCAACTGGGCAGCGCTCTTCGAGTTTTTCGTATATGTTCTCCGGATCTTCTCTGTGCTCTCTGTGGTCATGTCCTGGAGTTGAATTTCGGAGTACCGGCGGGTTCAGCCTCTCAGGCGACGCTATCGGATCGCGCCTGGCTCATTTCTGTTGCCTCTTATCAAAACTTCGGAATTAGAAAGCCTGTGTGGCGGCAGTGCTCTTTGAACGCTTCCCCAAATTGGGCAGTCAGCATGGACTCTTCTTTCCTCGCCTTGATCCAATAGCCCGCCACGATCAAACAGACTCCCGCGACGCACCGCCATTCATCAATCGCCAAAGCTCCGCCCAACGCCGCCAGATCGAGTCCGGAATAAATGGGATGCCGGAAATAAGCGTAGGGCCCGGTGGAGATGAGCTTGTGGTCCTCTTTGAGAGTGATTCTGGCGCTCCAATACTGTCCCAGGTGCCAGCGCGCCCACAGCGCGATCGCGATGCCGATCCAGGTGAGCGCGACGCCCGTGATGCCCAGCGTATATGTCCGATGGACAACGCGGTGCCCTAGAACCCCGATCCCCGCTGTGTCGCTGAACACGAGGACAAAACCAAGAATCTCCAGAAACAGGACGCCATAACGCGACGCGAACGGTTCCCGCCGGACGGTCCTGCGCGTCTTCAGCGCGCCCACCGCCCAGTACGCCACAAACACGACCCACGGAACCCCGATCAGATATCGCCAAATCATGCTTGAACGCATCGGCGGATCGTCGCTCGCGGCATGGCCGGCAAATCTTCGATCGAAAGGCTCGGTGGCTTCTCAACGTCGCCCTTAATTTCGAGCGCCGTCTCGACGGCGCGAGAAGTCGTTTGCGCACGCGAAACGGGAAACACGCAGGCAAGCAGCGGAACTACAAAGAGGACCGAATATCGGCAGGCCGTAGGCCTCAGGCGGGAACGCACACTAAGCTTTCTCGAGCATCACTTCCGTGGATTTGATCACAGCAGCCACCGTGTCGCCCACTTTCAAGTGCATATCCTCGGCACTCTGCCGCGTGATCACGCTGTCAATCACGTTCTCACCCACGTGCACTACGACGTGCGCCATCACATCGCCCATCTTGATTTCCGTGATCGTGCCAACCAATCGATTTCGGGCTGAGAGTCTCATGCCCGCATCATAATCCCGCTCGCCGTCTCTGTCGAGAGCAGCCCGCTCCTTGACTCCCGATTCTCGCGGCCCGGCGTACTCCGCTCAACGTCGTCGCTAACCCTTCGCTTTGTTGGGAGCGAACTATCCGAATATCCGTATGCCCGGTTACTCGACCGAATGAAAGTCACGGACCTCCAAACTCCGATAACGCTCACGACGTTCGTTTTCGGCCAACTCCGTTCCCACACGCGCACACACACCGTTCCACTTGAGCGAATAAGTTCTCCCGATTCAGCGGCAGAATTTGGCGTTCTATGTGCCGGCAGCTTTCGCGCGACCATTCCCAAGCCTTGCTCGAACCGCGTCGCCATCACAGTAGCGCCATAGGCGCAACACGCTTCTTCCGGGGAGGTACCCGTGATCTCAGTCGTCCAGGACTTGCGCTACGCCCTCCGCACCTTGCTCAAGAGTCCTGGTTTTGCGATTGTGGCGGTCCTCACTCTCGCCCTGGGGATTGGCGCGAACGTCGCCAGTTTCAGCCTGATGTACGGCGTTCTGCTGCGCCCGTTGCCCTTCCCGCATCCCGAACAACTTGTGCGCGTCTTCGACGACCTTCGCGGCCCGAACAACCAGGATGTAGGCATGTCGGCGCCCGAGCTTTGGGATTTGCAAGATCGCTCGGGCGTATTTCAGGATATTTCGGCTGTCGCACCGAGTAATTCCGCAGTCGGCGGCGGAGATCGCACGGTCCGCGCCGAAAGTCTCATCACCAGTCCCGATTACTTCACCTTGCTGGGAGCAAAGCCGGAACTTGGCCGCGTCTACACAACTCAGGATGCCGTCCCTGGATTCCTCGAGCCTGTCGTTATCAGCGACGGCTTTTGGCGCCGCTACTACGGTTCGGACCCGAAAATCATCGGGCGAAAAATGCGCCTCGATAAGGACCTGTACACGATTGTGGGTGTGATGCCCTCGGGCTTCCGACATCCAGGGCCGACACTAAATACCGACGTCGAAGTGTGGTCCGCTACTGGTTTCTACGGCCAGCCATTCCCTGTTCCGGCCGTGAGGTCACTCAGAATGATTCCAGGCGCCATTGCGCGCTTGAAACCCGGCATAACAATTGCTCAGGCGGAGGCGCAGCTCGATGCCTACATATCGCAACTCAGCCGCCAGTATCCCGTCGATTACCCCGCTGCGGCCACATGGACAGTGCGCCTCGTTTCGGTGAAAGAAGACCTCGTCGGCCCGCAGCGAACCGAATTGTTCATCCTTTTCGGAGCGGTGGGATTTGTCCTGCTGATCGCGTGCGTGAACATCGCCAACCTTCTTCTGGCGCGCTCTTCCGGACGCCGGCGCGAGATTGCCATTCGATTGACGCTGGGCGCAAGTCGCGCCCGCCTGGCTGGCCAACTCTTGACCGAAAGCACGCTCTTGTCAGTAATTTCCGGCGTCGTCGCCCTCTTCACAGTCTTCCTCTTGAAAAACGTGATCGTCAGCCTCGCTCCCGCGGACATTCCTCGCCTCAACGAAGTCGATGTCAATGCCCGCGTGTTTTTCTTCGCTTTCCTGATTTCAATACTCACGGGCATCCTCTTTGGGCTGGCGCCTGCGCTTCAAGCTGCAAATCCCAGTCAGATTGAGAATCTCAGGGAAGGCGCTCGCGGCTCCGGGGCCGGCAGACGCCACACTCGGCTTTCGCGGGCTCTCGTAGTCGCGGAGATAGCGCTCTCGATTGTTTTGCTGGCGGGCGCGGGGCTTCTGCTTCGAAGTTTCTGGCGCGTGCTCGAAGTGCGCCCCGGATTCAATCCCAGCCATCTGACCACCGTGCAACTCTGGATGCCCATCTCCAACAATCCGGCCACTGACCCCTATGCAAAAGAGGAGAACCGCGCCGCTTTCCTTCTCGAAGTCTATCGCCGCATCTCTGTTTTGCCCGGCGTCGAACAGTCATCGATTGCGGGTAACGACACTTTGCCCATGAACTCCGGCCGAAACTACTCCCTCTTTTCCATTCAAGGGCGCCCAACAGATTCCGAGCGCACCCCCACCGCGGACATTGCCGTGGTCGACACCGAATACTTTCGCACCATGGAAGTCCCTTTGATCTCCGGACGAAATTTCACCGTCTCCGACACGAGTACGACGCAAACCGTTGCTGTGATCGACCAAACCCTCGCTCGCCGTTATTGGCCCGGCGAGAATCCCGTCGGACAACAGATTAAGTTTGGATTTGGAGCAGGCGTAAAGGGCGTCGCCATCGTCGGCGTCGTGGGCGACATCAAGTCCGACGGTTTTGAGGCTCCCAGCGTGCCCCACATCTACGTTCCCATGGGGCAGTTCGCCCCCGTCAACGCGGTGGTTTTTCTCCGCAGCCGGGGCGACGTGGAGCATCTCGGCGAAGCCGTGCGGCACGAAGTCGAAAAAGTCGATCCCAACGTTCCGGTGCACAGCATCAGCTCCATGGATCAAATCATCTCCCGATCCCTGGCTGATCGCCGCTTTGCTCTCGAGCTTCTGGGTGTTTTTGCGGCGGTCGCGCTGCTGCTCGCCGCCGTCGGCATTTACGGCGTCATGTCCTACTCCTTCAGCCAGCGCACGCACGAACTGGGAATCCGCATGGCCCTGGGCGCCCAGCAACTGGATATTCTCCGCATGGCGTTGGCGGAAGGCATGAAGATCGTCGTGATCGGATTGGCCTCGGGTCTCGTCGGAGCCGCCATCGTGACCCGCTTTTTCCGGTCCATGCTTTTCGACGTTGGGCCGGCCGATCCGATTACCTTCGTTTCTGTTTCAGCCATTCTTGCCGGCGTCGCGCTTTTCGCTTGCTATGTTCCCGCGCAGCGCGCCACCCGCGTCGATCCTCTCGTCGCCTTGCGCGAAGAATGAAACTCTCCTCCGATCACCGTATCCATACCGGTGCCGCAAGCGTGCTCCCGGCGCCGTAGACGCAACCCATTCTTCCCTGCCTGGAGCTCCGATGGTCCAGTTCGCCATGCAGCCCCTCCGCGCATCGATTTCTCGAATGATACCCATTGGAACTTTGACGCCCTCGCGGCCTGCGTCCCATGCCATGCTGATGCATCCAATACTAGGATTGGCCACTGGTGCATCTACACACCGATATTTGCTTATCACTAAGGCAGCGGAATCTAAGACAGAGGAAATGGACACGCATGACTGAAAAGCCGTTAAAGCACTACCTGTTCGCGAGCGATTTCGACCAGACGCTCACGTTCAACGACTCCGGCTACGTCCTCAGCGAGATCATTGGCATCCCCACGGAGGAGTTCAAGCGCCGCGCAACGGGCATGGCCAAGATCAACCTGGTTCAGCAGGGAGCGGAGCTTGCCTACCTGCTGTTGCACGATCCCGAGTTCCGCAGCCGCGTCCGTCGCGAACATCTCTACGAAACTGGTAAGAAGATTCGCCTCAAAGAGAACATCGGCTTGCTCTACGACATTCTCGACCACGGCATCGAAGGCTATCACTTCGATTTCTCGATTGTTTCGGCCGCGCCCGTCGAAGTGATTCAGTCGGCGCTCGAAGGCATCGTGCCGCCCGAACGTATCTACGGAACGCAATTCCATTACAAGAGTTCAGGTGAGATCGACACCATCATCCGCGCCACCGCCGGCTACGGAAAAGTCGCGGTCATCGACGAGTTGCAGGCCAGCTTGCAGATCGGCCCCGACCACATCGTTTACGCCGGCGACGGCAGCTCCGACATCAACGTGATGCTCCACGTCAACGCGCGCGACGGCTTCACCATCGCCGTCTCCGAAACAAAACAAGTCGCGCACGTCGCCAGCCGCACCGTGCTCGGCAATAGCGCCATCGTCGTCCTCGCGCCTATCCTCGAAAACATCGCCGGATGGTCGCGCCCGCGCATCCGCGAATTCCTCGAATCCTACGGCTTCCTCATCCAGGAATGGGACACGGTTCGCACCGACTGGCTAACGCTCCGCGCCATCGACGAGTCCCACCCCGACGCCCGCTCAGACGCCAAGGCCGAACTCGCCCCCGTACGGGCCGAAAAGAGCTCCGCCTAGCGTTTCAGCGCCTCGCCGTCCAGAAATTGATCGCAATGAACGGCTGGCCCGCGTGTTCGCCGATTTCGTAGATTGTGCAGATGTTCGGATGCCCCAGGGCCACCCGGTCGCCCGCCGCCTGCTCACGGAGGGATTTGAGAGCCACGAAGCGTCGCAGCTTGGTTGCGTTTATGAGGACTTGAGTCCCGAATTGAAAGGGTTCTAGAATTGAGGCTCACTCTTTGGTGAAAAGAAGTTGAATGTTCACCTCACACCACGCGGAGATTTTTCTACGGGCGGCAGAGGCGTCGGCCGCTGCTGCGCCAAGATGCACCACGCCAACAACAAGCGCTGCGTATTTCATTACGGCTGCCGGGATGCATGGGCATTACCCGCACTCAAAGGCCACGGCGCTGTCACATGCACGAACGAGCCGGACGTTCTGATATTTCAATCGTTCGACCACAAGAAAGGATAGAGACTGCCATGACCGCGACTCCCATAAACGTGATGCAAGCTGATTATTTCACTGCGTATCACAACCTAAAGCTGACACGAGATGACAAAGGTGTGCTGGTTGCTGAATTCCACAACAATGGCGGGCCGTTCATCATGACCGCACCAGCTCACACGGAATTTGTCGATGCCTTCTACCGGATTTCGCAAGATCGAGCGAACAAGATCGTAATCCTCACGGGCGCAGGTGGGGAGTTCATTACTGACGTCGATTGGTCATCTTTTGGCGACGTCGCCGATCCCGGCGTATGGAGCCAGGTTCATGATGAAGGCGTTCAGGTTTTGGAAAACATAGCCAACATACGCGTGCCGGTCATCGCGGCTATCGAAGGACGTGCCCATGTGCACTCAGACTACGCGCTGCTTGCCAGTGTAATTGTGGCGGCGGAGGGTGCGACCTTCCAGGATGTGGCCCACTTCTCCGCGGGCGTTGCGCCCGGCGACGGAATCTTTACCACCTGGAGTTATCGCGCTGGAGCAGGACGAGCGGAGGCGTTCCTGCTGAACCCACAGCCGCTGGCGGCGCGTACCGCACACGAATGGGGAGTGGTTGCCGAAGTTGTGCCGAACGGCAAGGCGCTCAGCCGGGCGCGGGAATTGGCCGAGCTGTACCTGAAGGCTCCGGAAGTGACACGCCGCAACACGCGCGTGCATTTCATCCAGCCCTTGAAGGAACGCATCGTGCGAGAAGTTGGCTATGGACTGTCGCTGGAAGGAGCATCGTCTGCTGCTCTCGTGAAATCAATGCAAGCGAAGAGTGAACCTGTCGCTCGGAAAGGAAAATCCGCATGACGCCCGCCGAAAGCGCCTCATCCGCTCAGGTACCTAAGAAGACGCAGCCGGAAGAATACGATCTGGTTATCCTCGGGGACGGGACGGGATCGACGCTCGCTGCGTGGACGTTTGCCAGCGAGGGAAAGCGTGTCGCCGTCGTCGAGCGAAAATTCATCGGCGGATCGTGCCCGAACATCGCGTGCCTTCCGAGCAAGAACATCATCGACAGCGCGAAGATCGCGACGTACTTTCGCGGAGCGGAACGCGGCGGAATCGCCAAGCCGGGTTCGGCGATTGACATGCCGGCGGTGCTGGCGCGCAAACGCAGAATGGTGTCGGGGCTTGAACGAGATGTACTTGGAGAATTTCAAGAGCAGCGGCGCGGAGCTGATCCTCGGCGTCGGACGCTTCATTGGTCCTCGGACTTTGGAAGTGACGCTTCCGGATGGGGCGCGGCGACAACTTCGCGGAGCCAACGTCATCATCAGCACTGGCACGCACGCCGTCGTCGAGCCGGTCCCGGGAATTGCCGACGCGCAGCCGTTGACGCATGTGGAAGCACTGGAACTCGATGAAGTGCCCGAGCATCTCCTGGTGATTGGCGGCGGCTACGTTGGATTAGAGCTCGCCCAGGCGATGCGCCGATTCGGCAGCAAGGTAACTGTGATCGACAGAAACGACCGGTTGCTGCCGCGGGAAGATGACGACGTCGCAGAAGCCGTTACCAGTCTGTTCCACGATGAGGGCATCGAAGTCCTGTTGAACGCCACGGTGAAAAGGGTCTCGGGAAAATCGGGGCAATCCGTCAAAGTAATTCTCGAGCAAAATGGCGCGGAGAAAACGCTGGAAGGAAGTCATCTGCTAGTTGCCGACGGGCCGAACTCCGAACACGCAGGGCATCGGGCTGGAGTTGGCCGGCGTCCAGGTAACGGATCATGGGTACATCAAGGTCAACGAGCGGCTGCAGACCACCGCGCCCGGCGTTTGGGCCATCGGAGAGGTGGCGGGCAGCCCGCAGTTCACGCACATCAGCATCGACGATTTCCGCGTCGTTCGCGACAACTTGACTGGCGGCAACCACATAACCACGGGCAGGCAAGTTCCGTTTTGCCTTTTCACCGATCCAGAATTCGCGCGCGTCGGACTGAGCGAGAAGGAAGCGAAAGCACGAGGAATTGCCTATCACCTGTTCAAAATCCCGATGAAGTCGGTGCTGCGCGCGCATGCGCTCACCGAAACGCGAGGATTTTTGAAGGCGATAGTGGAAATCGGATAGCGGATCGCATCCTCGGCTTCACGGCCTTCGCTGCCGGCGCAGGAGAGATCATGTCCGCCGTGCAGATTGCGATGATTGCCGAGCTGCCCTATACCGCACTGCGCGATGCCGTCCTGACTCACCCGACGCTCGCGGAGGGGATTGGTGTGCTGTTCTCGTCCGAGCCTTCGGCGCAAAACCAGTCGATGCGAATGGCCAGTCAAGGCTGAACAAATAAATCTAGCCTCGCAGTGGGATGCGGCCGGCAGGAGTGATCTCCGCCTTTGGCATCCGGCTCTGAACACGGATGACGGCCACGAGTGCAATCCCAAGTTCTATACGTACTACGTAGTTTTGCGAATTTCGCAAAATCTTTTTCTATGCTACCGTGGCTTGTTTTCGCGTTCGCCGAAAACGAGCGCAGAAAGGAGGTCTTCGCTGTTGCGTCTTGCAAACGATCGGCGCCCGAGGCACGTCGCGCCACTCAAATTTCTCTCCGAACTCTGCAGCTTGCCCGCCATTTCCTTTGGGCGGGCCTCTGCGGTAGATTCTTCCCTGTCTGAAACCACCTGCTTTCTGCCGGACAGGAGGAAATCTGAAATGCGCCACCAATTTTCTAATCGCAACAACCCCAAATTCAGAAATCACTGCAAGCTACTGCCAACAAACGACATCACATTTTCTAACCGCAACAAAAGTGCCTCTTCCGCTTCTCCTTGTCTTCGCCTCTTGCTCCTCCTGGCGCTACTCCTAGCCGCGCCTCGAGCCCACGCCCAACCGGCTCCCCTGCGCGTCGCCATCGCCGGCCTGGCCCACGGCCACATCTTCGGATTCCTACAGAACTACCAGCACAATCCCGGGATTCAGATTGTCGGTATCGCAGAATCCGATCAAGCCTTCGCGTCGCGCGTCGCCACCGACTACAAACTCGACAAGGCTCTCCTCTACGCCGACCTCGACGACATGCTCGCCAAAACTCATCCGCAAGTGGTTCTCGCCTACACCACCACATTCGACCATCGCCGCGTGGTCGAAATCTGTGCCCGCCACAAAATCGACGTGATGATGGAAAAGCCGCTCGCCGTCGCCCTGGCAGACGCTCGCGCTATCGAAAAAGCCGCCCGCGAAGCTCACATCGAAGTCATGGTGAACTACGAAACCACATGGTATGCGAGCAATCGCGCCGCCTACGACCTGCTCCACCAGCACGCCATCGGCGACATGCGCAAGTTTGTCGCGCGCGACGGCCACGAAGGACCCAAAGAAATCGGCGTCGGCCCCGAGTTTCTCTCCTGGCTCATCGATCCGAAGCTCGACGGCGGCGGCGCCCTCTTCGATTTCGGCTGCTACGGCGCGGACCTGATGACGTGGCTGATGGACAACCAGCGCCCGCTCACCGTCACGGCCGTGACGCAGCAGATCAAACCTGCTCTCTATCCGCATGTCGATGACGAAGCCACCATTGTCCTCACCTACCCAAAGGCGCAAGCCATTATCCAGGCTTCCTGGAACTGGCCGTTCAGCGTGAAGGATATTCAAGTCTACGGTGAGACCGGATACGTCAAGACCGTCGAGCGCGACAACATTCTCGTCCGCCGCAAGGGAGAACATCAGGAACAGCAAGTCGCCGCCACTCCCCTCGCGCCGCCAGACGATGATCCCGTTTCCTATCTGCGAGCCGTCATCCTCGACGGAAGAAAACCGGAAGGGCCAACGTCGCTCGCAACGAACGTGATCGTCACAGAAATTCTTGACGCCGCCCGCGAATCCGCCTCAACAGGCAAAAGAATCCAATTGCCCCGCAAAAAATGAAGTAGCGGGTCGGAAAATGCCGAACGACCAAAACTTGAAAAAAGACTTGAAGGCGCAGATGGAGCGTGTCGCTCTTGAATTGGCCGAAGGCCGAGGCGCGCACGCGGATTCTGTCGCCTGCATCGAGGACCTCGACGCCAAGACAGCGTGCCGCAAACCCGCAGGATTCGAGCACTCGATTTGCGAGCTTGTCTCTCACCTGAACTACTGGATGGAATACGACATGAAGCGCATGCGCGGAACTCCGGATCCTTACCCCGTGCACGCGGCCGAGAGTTGGCCGTCATCAGAAAACATCCGGGAGGCCGACTGGAAGAAAATAGTCGACAGGTTTCGCGAACTATTGCGCGACCTCGAATTGGTTTGCCGCTCGAATGCGGAGACGTGGACGAAACAAGCTCCCGCCACGCACCTGAGCCACGAAAGGAACGCATCAACCGTCGGTGCGATAATTTTTCAGCTCATCGCGCACAACAGCTATCACATCGGGCAGGTTGTCGACCTGCGCCGCGCGCTCGGCGCGTGGCCGCCCGCAAAAGGCGGCGACACTTGGTGAACACTCGGGCCAGCTCGAGTGATCGCTAGGGGGCGGGTTTCAACCCCGCCCGCAGTTCACAAATGCAAAGGGCGGGTTCCGCTGGCGCGGTCCCGCCCCTGTGCAATCGAGAGATTGCTATGGAGAGATTGTCCCGTTCGATCGAACGACGTCAGTTCGCGGCGCCGGCCAGTACCGGTTCCGCGCTGGAGTCGGAGCTCGAGGACTGCCTGGTGCGCTCGATCTCGATCCGGCCCTTGAAGTAGGCGCCGTCCTCGACGCTGATGCGCGCCGTGGTGATGTCGCCCGTCACCGAGCCGTCCTTCTTGATCTCGACGCGATCGCTGGCGTGAACGTTGCCGGTCAGGTTGCCGTAAACGATCAATTCGCGCGCCCAGACTTCCGAGCTCAACTTGCCGGTGCGTCCCACGGTGAGCCGCTGTCCATTCAGCGCAACCGCGCCTTCCACTTTGCCGTCGATTTGCAAATCTTCATCGCCGGAAATCTTGCCTTTAATTTCGAGACTTGCGCCCAGGCACGAAAGATTGCGTGCGGCCGCATTGCTCACACTCGCGCTCGTGCGGACGCTGGCGGAAGTCGCGGGAGTCGCTGGTTGCGGCGGCTGCCACTGAGAGGTCGACGGCGCGGGCGCTTCGGACTGCTTATTCCACATGGTTCCTCCTCATTCGATCGAAAGGGGTCGTTGCTACAGATGACACTCACTGTAGGCGCGCTGGCTGCACCCGGCAACGCCGGCGTGGGGAAGGTTTGCTCACTTCGGAACCTGACCCAACGGACAGGTCCGCTCGCAGTGAATCGCTGGTTCCGCGAGGCGCCCGCTCAACAGAGGAACGCCCCGAACCTTCGCGTGTCCCCGCTCGTTGATCTCGGGCGTTGTGATGTGCTGCGGTTAGTCTCAGGCGTTGTCGATTTGCGCGCGCTGCAGGCGGTCCGAGTAATCGATGTACAGCGTCTTCCATTCGGAATAGAAATCGAGCGCCGCGTCGCCGGACTCTCGATGGCCGTTGCCCGTATTCTTGATGCCCCCAAAAGGCAGATGCGTTTCCGCACCGATCGTCGGCGCATTCACGTAAACGATGCCGGTTTCCAGGTCGCGCTCGGCGCGAAACGCGTCATTTACGTTGCGTGTGTAGATCGACGCCGAAAGGCCGTAGTTCACTCCGTTCGCAATCGCGAGCCCTTCTTCGAAAGTCTCGAACGGAATCACCGAAACCACCGGACCGAAGATTTCCTCTTGGCAAATCCGCATCTCGGATCGCAATCAGCGAACACCGTCGGCTCGTGGAACCAGCCGCCCGCGTACTTTCCTTCTTCCAGGCGGTGCCCGCCCGTAGCCAGCTTCGCGCCCTCGTTCTTGCCGATTTCCACGTATTTCATAACGGTCTTGAGCTGCTGCTCGTTGATGCACGGGCCCATGTCCGTGTCCGGGTCGAGGCCGTCGCCCACTTTCAGCGCTCTCCGCCCGCGCGACGAATTTCTCCACGAACTTCGAATAGATCTTCTTGTGCACAGCGACGCGGCTCGCGGCCGTGCAGCGCTGACCCGTGGTTCCGAAGCCGCCCCAGATCGCGCCGTCGACCGCGAGATCGAGATTCGCGTCATCCATCACCACGATGACGTTCTTGCCGCCCATTTCGAGATGGCACTTCTTGAAGGTCGGCGCGCAAGCTTCGCTGACGATCCGTCCAACTTCCGTCGACCCCGTGAAGCTGACCAGATTCACATCCGAGCTATTGAGGATTGCTTTTCCGACGACAGTCCCCTTCCCGAACACTACATTCACCACGCCGCGCGGCAAGCCCGCCTCCTCCAGAACCTCGATGAGGTTGTGCGTCGAAAGCGGAGTGTCTTCGGCTGGCTTAATTACCACTGTGTTTCCGCAAACGAGCGCCGGCATAATTTTCCACGACGGAATCGCCATCGGGAAATTCCACGGCGTGATCAGCCCGGACACTCCAATCGGCGAGCGCACCGACATCGCAAATTTGTTTGGCAGTTCGGATTGCGTGGTGTGGCCGTACAATCGCCGCCCTTCACCGGCCATGAAAAACGTCATGTCGATGGCTTCTTGAACATCGCCCCGCGTCTCGTCGAGAACCTTGCCCATTTCGCGCGTCATGTCGCGCGCGTAGTCTTCTTTTCGCTCGATCAGAATCTTCGCAGCGCGAAACAGAATCTCGGCGCGTTTGGGAGCCGGTGTGAGCCGCCAGTCCTTGTATGCGGCCCGCGCGGCGTCCACCGCGGCCTTCACATCCTCTTCCGACGACGACGGGAAAATGCCGACGAGCTCGCTCGTGTTCGCAGGGTTGCGGTCCTCGATGGTTCCCGATCCTCGCGATTCCACCCATTCGCCATTGATGTAGTTCTTGTAGGTCTTCAGCGCGTATGACGTGGCCATGCGTAATCCTCCCCGGCGATTCGTGCGGTTGTCGCTGTTCGTTAAACCAGTTAGATGATGCTGCGGAACGCCGAGGTTCAGGGTAACAAGTGCGCACCAGTTGGGTCAACGACGTGGTCGGATCCGGGCTCTTCGGGAGAGTCCTCGTGAAACTGTGCTCTTTTGTACAGTCCGCTCCCGGATACCCTTGTTACGCTGCCGCAGCGGCGGTCGTTGAGGAGAAGAAATCTGCACCGAAACCTTCGTTGCTTCTTGTTCATCTAAGGGGGTAGAGGCCGGAAGGAATACGGCGCAGAGGAGGTTCAAAGACATGAACATTTCCAGACATATAGCGGGGTTCTCAAGGCCTCGATTGGGCCAACAGATTCTGGCTTCTCTGCTGTCGTTGGGGCTGCTGTTCGCCACTTGGCCTCAGAATGTGTCGGCCGGTCAAGACACGCAAGCCTCCGCGCCGTCCGCGCAAGACCAGGCACAGGATCAGCAAGCGCCTTCATACACGCAACAGACTCCCGAACAGCTGCAGCAGCTAGTGGCGCCGATTGCGCTGTATCCGGATTCGCTCGTAGCTCAGATCCTGGCAGCGGCAACCTTCCCCGACCAAGTCGTCGAGGCGGACAGGTGGGTGCAAGCGAATCCTGATTTGAAGGGCGACTCTTTGGCCCAAGCTGTGGACCTACAACCCTGGGACCCGAGCGTTAAGGCGCTCGCCGCATTTCCATCCGTTCTTGGGAATATGGACAAGAACCTCTCTTGGACGTCATCGCTCGGTGACGCCTACTACAACCAGCAGCAGGAAGTGATGGATGCCGTACAGGTGATGCGTCAGCGGGCGCAAGAAACCGGCAACCTCAAGAGCACGCCGCAGCAAACCGTACAGACGCAAGGCTCGACCATCGAAATTCAGCCCGCCAGCCCCGATGTGGTTTACGTCCCCGCGTATGATCCGTGGCTGGTTTACGGATATCCCATCGCGGCGTGGCCGGGATGGTACCCATATCCCGGAATCTGGTTTGGCGGTCCGTACCTCTCGTTTGGAGCTGGCTTCGGGATCGGCTTCTTTGGAGGTTTTGGTTGGGGCTGGGGTCACTGGGGATTTGACTGGCACAACCACTACGCGGTTTACAACCACAACAGGTACTACTCCCGGAGCAACACGTTTTACAACCGGGGCAATTACTATCGCGGCGGAGGCCAGCGAGGCGTTGAAAGGAACGTGCAGCGCGGAGCGAGCGGTTACCGCGGCGGCGGAGTCTACAACCGACCGGGAGGAACAACGAGGCCGTTCAACGGAAACTCCAGGGCTGCTCGGGGATTCGCCCCTCCCCGGGGTCAAAGCGGCGTCCGCTCAGGCGCCTTCAGCGGCTACGACCATGGCGGACAGGCAAGAAGCTATTCATCGCGCGGAAGCGCCAGCTTCGGTGGAGGAGGGGCGCGTGGCGGCGGAGGATCTCGCGGCGGTGGAGGCAGACCTCGTTAATCGAAATTTCTTCGCGCTAGTCTAGAGCGTGAAATCTGAAAATGGAGAAGATCTATATGCGGCGAATGAAGGCGAGCTGTGACATGCTTCGTTGGGTTGGTTTTGCTGAACTAGCCGCTGTCCTAGTCCTTTTGACAGGGTTCATTCCCGGCCGTTCCCTCGCGCAGCAACGCGGCCAGAAAACATTTCCATCACCGGAAGATGCGAGCAAGGCACTGGTCACGGCAGCACAGAACAACGACGAAAAGGCGATGCTCGATATTCTCGGACCAGACGCAAAGCAAATCGTCTCGTCGGGCGACGATGCCGAGGACACACAGGGTCGGGCCAATTTCGTACAAAAATACCAGGAAATGCACCGCTTGGTGAAAGAGCCGGATGGAACCGTGGCTTTGTACATCGGTGCGGAGAATTGGCCCACCCCGATACCGCTCGTGAACCATGGTAATTCTTGGTATTTCGACACAGATGCGGGCAAGAAAGAGATTTTGTATAGACGAGTTGGCCGAAACGAGATGTCCACGATTCGCGTTTGCCAGGAACTCGCGGCAGCGGAAAAGGAATACTACTCCGCACAGAACAACGAGTACGCCCAAAAAATCTTCAGCGACGACGGGCAGCACAATGGCCTTTATTGGAAGGCCTCTGACGCCGGATCCCAGAGCCCCATCGGCCCGCTAGTGGCCTGGGCCACCCCAGAGGCATCTGCGAAGAGTCAAGAAGGCACCCCGACTCCTTACCGCGGTTACTATTACCGCATCCTGACGCGTCAGGGCGAAAGTGCCTCGGGTGGCGCGAAGAGTTACATCGTAGACGGCAAAATGACCCAGGGTTTCGCTTTCGTCGCGTATCCCGCCGAATACAAGTCGTCCGGCGTGATGACTTTCATCGTCGGCTCCGATGGAGTCGTCTATCAGAAGGATCTGGGCAAGAAAACCGATGTCCTTGCCAGATCCATGAAGGAATACAACCCCAATTCCAGTTGGGAAAAAACCGAAGAGCAGCAGGAAGAAACCGCAGCCGAGCATAAGCCCCAGTAACGGTGTTGCGTCTCTTCACTCACTCGGACGAGCTCGCACTCACTTGACACACCACAAAATTATGCACGTCTATCATGCAAGCGAGGAACCGCCGAAGCTATTGGGTTTTGGCTTGTTGTTGGGGTTTGGCAGACGGCGGAGTAGTCTGACTCGGAGTTGAAGAAGATGTGGGTGTGATCGGACGCGGCGCGGAGACGCCGGCGATGTCTGATCCGAGACCGAGCTTTTGCAGACTCAGCGCATCAAGCTTGCCGGTTCCGTCAAGGCCGTGGTCGGACTGGAACTTTTGCATCGCACCGATCGTGTTCGAGTCCCACTTCCCATTCGGATTGCCTTGGTAGTACCCATTGCGCGCCAACGCGGATTGAATCTCCGAAATGCGTTCAGGCGTGGGAGCCTTCTGTTTCGGCTCGCGTCGCGCGTAGTGGTGCTTCTTCTTGGCGGACGCCTTCTTCGGCGTGCTGGCCGATGTTGCCGGCGAAGTCGTAGCAGAGGAGCCGCTTTGGTACTCCCGGGCAGAAGCCTCCGCGACGGACCCGGGGACGCACCCGAGTGCAATCGACGCGATGATGACCAGCAGCTTCAATTGTGTTTCCTTAGCTTCAATTGTGTTTCCTTAATTGAGGCGCCCGCCCCGTAAAAATCGATGCCAGGGGGATTTAATGATTATGACCGTTTCCCTCGGGCACTCAAGTATTCAGGAAGCAAGAGGTACGAATAGGATACGGTCCAGTGAGAACCGACGGGCGGCAGAAGCCGATCGCCACGCTACCGAATCGGGGAAAAAGTGTGAACCTACGCCGCCGGGTGCACACCAGTTCCGCGCGCGGCTACTGTGCGTTTACGGCCGGAATTGCACCGGCCAGGAACGTCGTCAAGACGCGGTCGCTATCCGACCGCCGCGCAACCTTGAAAAGCACATCCTGTCCGGGATGCAGCTTCGCCACCTCTCGACGGTAATCGGCCATCGCGCTGACAGAAGCGTGATTCACTTCGGTGATCACGTCGCCGCGTGTGAAGCCAAGATCCTCTGCGAAGCTTGCCGGATCAACTTCCGTCACCACGACTCCGGTTAGCTTCGGCATTCCGAGCTTCCGCGCGAGATCGGGGGTGAGGTCTTCGACGTGCAGACCGAATTGGCCGGGCTCTTCGCTCCCTCCCGGCTGCTCATCGGAATTCTCCGCGGTCTGCGGGAAGATCTTTGACCGGTCCGCGACGGTGAGAGTGGCGTCCTTCGCTTGCTTATCGCGGATGTACTGGACCTGAACGGACTGGCCAATCGGAGTGTCCGCGATCGGATTCACGAGGTCGGCCCCGTTGTGCACCGGCTGCCCATTTATGCGAGTGATCACGTCGCCCGGCTTGATGCCCACTTTGTCGGCGGGGCTGCCTGGCGCAACGTCCTCCACGACAATTCCGTAAGGCGCTCCAAGTTCCTTCATCAGCACCGGATTATTGCTGTTCGCTTCCTGGAACGTAACGCCGATCGATCCGCGAATCACTTTCCCGCCCGTGATCAGCTGATTGTAGACGGTAATCGCGGTGTTCGACGGCAGCGCGAATCCCACACCCTCGAAGCCGCGGCTACCCGTATAAATCGCCGTGTTGATCCCGATCACTTCCCCCGCCAGGTTGACGAGCGGACCACCTGAATTCCCCGGATTAATCGCGGCATCTGTCTGTATGAACCGCTGGAACTGCTTCCCCACCGTGGAGCGATCCTTCGCGCTCACGATCCCCGCCGTGACCGTCGAGTTCAGACCGAACGGGCTGCCGAACGCGAGCACCCAGTCGCCCACTTGCACGCCGTCCGAGTTACCAAGCTTCGCCACAGGCAGCTCGTGATCGGTTTCGATCTTGATCACGGCAAGATCCGTATCCTTATCCGTGCCGATCACCTTCGCGCTGTAGTGCGTCGGATCGCCATCAAGCTCCACCTGGATTTTCGTGGCCTGGTCGATCACGTGATCGTTCGTCAGAATGAAGCCTTTCCTGTCGACCACCACACCCGAACCGAGACTGCGTTCAGCGTCGGGGCCATTGTCGGGCGAATCGAAAAAGCGGTCGAAGAAGTCCTGGAACGGATCGTTGTAACGCTTGTTATTCTTGCCGCCGCCCGTCTTCGGCTTTTCAATTACCTGCGTTGTCGAGATATTCACTACGGCCGGCCCAAGTCTCTTCGAGATACCCGAGAAACCGTTCGACAGCGTCACCGGATCGGGTATCGCGAGGAGAGCCGCGCCGCTGGGCGCCGTCTGTTCGTGAGTTGCCAGCGCATGGCCCGAAATGACGGTGCCGATGATAATGCCTATCGCCAGCGTCACGGCTACGAGGAGAGACGCAAAGACCTTGCGGCGCCTTGCCCAGCTCACTACCTCTTGAAACTGTATGCCCATCCTCGTGCTCCTTTGGGTCGGCCCAGAGAGGCGGAAGTGAAAGTATAACATCCCTTCCGGGACCGCCAAGCTTTCACAGTCGGCCCTTGCCCAGGTAGGTAAGTCTGGACGCTTAGATGGTCGGCAACACCCAAACGTTTCCCTGAAAGACCGGGCTGCGAGCGATCTGGCGTCGCGGAAGCGCTGGCACGAACTCGGATCTCACCTATCGGCGGCAAATCGAGCTATCTCAGTGCATTAAACTCTCCAGCTCCTGCGCCGCCGAGTTGATGAGCTCCGTTTCGCTGCTGAGTACCGCCGAAACCCTAACAATCTCTGCGTTGGCCTCGTCCCAATGCTTCTGCTCGATCGCTTCGCGGACACCGGCCACTGTCTTGGCTCCGTATCCCGAATAGACGCCGGGGACATAAATCATGTGCTTGTACCAACTTCGCCGCAGAATGCCGTCGGGCGTCGTCAGGCGGTGCTCGCTCTCCATCAATTTCTGGTTGAGGCTGGCCAGAATCGCCGGGGGTATGCCCGTAGGCCAGGCCTTCCGCAACGTGTCTTGATAACGCTGGGCAGCCTGTGTGAGGGCATCCTCCGCGTTGTCGAACGGGGCGAAATTTAGATGCGGAGGTACCTCCTCCCGTGGCGGTGCCACCGTCGGATTGTGCGGATCATTCACTGCACCAAACAGGCCCTCGTCGAGTTCCTTATCTCGCTCAATGGCCTCATCTCTTGCGTCGTCCGCATCCTTCTTCATCTGCTTCAGGTAGAGGTGAATCGTGTCCGCCAAATCGGTGAATTCGAATGGGAGCAAGTCGGCGTCCGCAAGCCGCATGATCGTCGTGCCGGCGGTCTGCGAAAGCGCGCGCCCGTAAACGAAGTCAGTGTCTGAAAAATGTGTGAACCAATAGAAATCGTCATATACGGAGTGATAGATGCCGCCACGGTCTTCGCCTCCGTAGCCCAAATTGATCGACGCGACACCGAGGTGGTCGAGGAAGGCACTGTAATCACTCCCGGAACCGAGCGCCCCTATACGGATGTCCTGACGGCTGCGGATTTCTTTCCGGGCTTCATCGCTGCGGGCCATCGAGATTTCGCGGAACAACGCCCGCTGCCGCACCGAAATATTCTTCTCCGGATCCTCGATGTCACGTGCTACGCCGTTCATGAAGTGCTCGAGCGTGTGCGATCCTTCCGCGCCAAAATAGCCTCGCCCGTTGCTGTCGCTGTTGATGTAGGCCACGGCATGCTGCTTTAGCTCAGCATCGTGCGCCTCGGCCCATTCCGTGGATCCCAGCAGACCCGGCTCCTCGCCATCCCACGCGCAATAGATAATTGTGCGCTTGGGCTTCCATCCTTGTTTCACCAGCTCGGCGAGCGCGCGCCCTTCCTCCATTTCGGCTACCTGGCCTGAGATCGGATCTTCCGCGCCATTCACCCAACCGTCATGGTGGTTCCCGCGAACCACCCATTGGTCGGGCTGTTCCGAACCGGGAATCTTTGCAATAACGTCATACAGCGGCTTGATGTCCCAATTGAACGCGACCTTGAGATGAACTTTCGTCGCGCCCGGACCAACGTGGTATGGAATCGCGAGCGAGCCGCGCCACGCTGCAGGCGCCAACGGGCCGGTAAGCGCCGCCAGCAGAGGTTGCGCATCGCCATACGAAATCGGAAGGACGGGAATCTTCGTCAACGCGGGATTGTCCTTGATCGGAAGACGCTTTGCATCGTGCGTTGCGCCAACTCCGGGAGTGAGCGGGTCGCCTGATTGAGTCGACGCGAAATCCATTACACTGCCGCGTTGAACGCCGTCCGCTGGACGCATCGGCCCTTTCGGGAACACGTCGCCGTCGAAATAGCCGTCTTCGTGCGGATCGGAGTAAATCAGGCAGCCGACGGCGCCGTGTTCGGCCGCAACCTTCGGCTTGATTCCGCGCCACGAGCCGCCGTAACGCGTAATGACGACGGCGCCCTTCACCGAAACTCCCAAACGATCGAGCTCCTCGTAATCCGCCGGGAGACCATAGTTCGCGAAGACGAGCGGCCCGGTGACGTCGCCATCGATCGAATACGCGTTGTACGTCGGCAATTGTTCGCTCTGCTGATTCGAGGTCGGATCTTCAGGCACCGCCGGTTCCTTCAGCTTCGCTACGAACTTCGTGGGCGCCACCATTTCGAGGACGCGCTCCTTCGGCGTCGGGAACAGCACCTCAAAATTCTCGATGTGCGCGTCCCATCCCCACTGCTTGTATTGCGCCAGAATCCACTCGGCATTCTCTTTATCGTAAGCTGTGCCGACGTTGTGTGGATGGGCGGACAAGCGCTGCATGTAATCGCGCTGATTCTGAGGGCTTGGAATCGCCTTGAATTTCGTTTCCCACTGGCGCTCCGTGGCTGAATTGTCGCGCGTGAAACCCTGCAAAGGCTCGTCGTCAGCCGCGGCCGGAATTAAGACGCTGCACACGGAAAGAAGTGTAAGAACAACAAGACGTCGCATATCGCCCCCTTTGTTTTGCGGCTGCTCGCGAATTCGAGAAATAGACTCGCTCGAAGTCAGGAAGGTTACAGCAAACATGCCGCGAAGCCAAGAATCGAGGGCGGGATTGAAACTCGCGATTCGGCGCGCTGTCGTTGTTTCCTTTCGCCGGTTTCGCTAGAATGCGCTCCATGTCAACCGATTCCTTCTACGTGAGGGCGCACGCCGGTTCCAAGGAGGGCGTGCACATCCTGATACCGAAAGGTGCGATTTCCTTTCAGAGTGGCCCTGCATTTCGCGAAGCCATCGAGGCCGCGAACGCGCCGCGCCTGATCATCGACTTCACGGAAGTTCCGTCGATTGATTCGGTGGCGGTGGGTGTACTCGTCCGCGCGTTTGTTTCCTGCCACAAGTCTGGCCGGCGGCTCGCTCTAGTTGGGCTCGCTCACCGCGTCAGAAATGTGCTTCAGCTCACTGGCATCGATCCCCTGTTTGAGATCTACCCCACGGTGGCCGACGCCGAGACCGCTTTAGGCTGACCTGACACGAAGCAGGTCTCGGAATGTATCTCCAGTGCCATATTTTTCATCGAACTGACGAACTTGCACGCGCGTATTAGTGCGTCTGGCGGATGTCTCGTCACGACACCCTGAATCGTTTTGTCGGAACGTGCTCAACTTCATAGGAGGAACTCAATGGCTACTGGAACTGTAATGGAGAGAGAACCGGAACTTTCTCGCGAGCGTCTGGCGGAGCTTCTGAACGAAGACCTTTCCCGCGAATACCAGGCTATCATCGGCTACGTGGTGTATTCCCAGGTCCTTAAGGGAGCGGCATACATGAATATCGCCGATCAACTGCAACTTCATGCCAAACAGGAGCTCGAGCACGCCCTCATAATCTCGCGACAGATTGATTACCTCGGCAAAATGCCTACCGTTACACCGAAGATGGTTAAAACGTCCGACGATCCGAAAGATATGCTCCGATTCGATCTCGAAAACGAGAACGAAACGATCCGGAACTACCGCGACCGAGTTCGCCAATGCGAGCGCCTCGGCGAGTACGCGATGGCCGAACAGATTCGCCAAATCCTGGTCAACGAACAGGACCATCAGATCGATCTCGCCACAGCGCTCGGCGAAGAAGTGCCGGACCTCACCGCCTCAGTCAACAAGAACCGCAAGAAAAAGTGATCGGCGCTGCCGCGTTGTTTTTTGGGGGGAACCATGAGCAAAATCGCGCTCCCGGAGCGGCCCGTGACTCCTCAGACTAACGCCTCGGTTTGCTAGCGCTATGCGGGAATAACCTGGGCACAATTCAGAGCGGGACCGCCGCCCGATGAGGGCGTGAATTCCCATTGACACGAAGATTGCAACGCTGTATAGGTAGGACCTCTATGCATCGCCTGTCTAGGCGTGGCGCATGAACGAAGATCGTTCCGAATTCCTCAAGGGCACGCTCGATATGCTCATCCTCAAGATCGTCGCCCTCGGTCCGATCCACGGCTACGCGATCTCGCAGAGAATTAAGCAAATTTCCAAGGATTTCTTCCATATACAGCAGGGATCGCTCTATCCGGCCCTTCATCGTCTTGAAGACCGTGGCTGGCTGAAGGCCGACTGGAAGGAAACAGACACGGGGCGCGAAGCAAAATTCTATTCGCTAACGGCCAAAGGCCGGAAGCAACTCGAATCGGAAATGCGCACCTGGGGAAGGCTCGCGGACGCGGTCGCGCTGATTCTGCGGACCGCGGGATAGCTTCCCGCCGAAGGAGTAGGCCTATGAAATGGCTGCGTCGCCTGTTTCACAAATCTCAAGCCGATCGGCAGCTCGATTCCGAGCTTCGCTTCCATCTCGACGAACAAGTTTCCGAATACATCGCGGCCGGAACACCGCCGGATGAAGCGCGACGCCACGCGCGCCTCGAATTCGGCGGCCTCGACCAGGTGAAAGAGGAGTGGCACGACGTGGGCCACGCCAGGCTTGTCGAAACGTTTCTACAGGATTTGCGCTACGGACTGCGCATGCTGCGCAAGAGTCCGGGGTTCACGATTGTTGCGGTTCTTACGCTCGCTCTCGGCATTGGCGTCAACACGGCAATCTTTTCGATTGTGGATGTGGTGCTGTTGCAGCCCCTTCCCTATCCGGATTCCGATCAACTCGTCGTGCTTTCGAGCAGCAACATATCTCAGGGCGTCAAAGGTCTGGGCGTTTCGTTTCCAAAACTCGAGCGAGTCGCGGAGCGGAGCCACACAATCGAGGCGGTCGGCGCATACTTTCCCATCAATTCCAGTTTAACCACTCGCGGCGCCCCGGAACAGATTCCCGCAGCACTCACCACGGGCGCCTTCTTCAAGGCGCTGCGAGTTACGCCTTCCACCGGGCGTGACTTCCTCCCGGAGGAAGACCGCGAGGGCGGCGCGAACGTCGCTATCATCAGTGACGGCTTCTGGCACAGCCACTTCGGTGGCGACCCCGGCATGATTGGCAAAGCCATCCCCGTCGATGGAGCGCCCGTGACCATCGTGGGAATTCTTCCGCCGACTTTCAAATTCCCGTTTCAGCAGCCCGAACCCGACGTCTGGTTTCCACGAGCTTTCGACGTCCCCACCCTTGGGCCGACCCGCGTGCATTCCGGCGCGGGCTATCTGACCGTGTATGCGCGGATGAAGCAGGGGGTGAACGCGACGCGGGAACAAGCCGAAATGAACGCGTTGAATCGGGGCTATGCAAAGGATTTTCCCGGTTTTGTCGATTCCGCGAACTACTTATTGGACGTGACCCCACTCAAGGAAAGTCTCGCGGGACCACTGAGGGCTTCTCTGCTAGTTCTGCTGGCCGCAGTAGGGCTGGTCCTCCTAATCGGATGCACCAACGTCGCCAGCTTGCTTTTGGCTCGTGCGACCGCCCGCGAGCGCGAAATTGCGGTCCGGAGAGCGCTCGGCGCCTCCCGCTCGCGACTCGTTCGACAGCTTCTCACCGAAAGCTTCGTGCTCTCTTGCCTTGGTGGAGCTATCGGAATAGCGCTCGCCGCCGCGAGCCTGCGTTTCCTCCGCCTGCTACCGGCCGGAGTTCTCCCGCGCGTGGAAGAAATCCAGGTGAACGCGAGCGTTCTTTGTTTCTCGGTGTTTCTCTGCATCCTCACGACGATCGCATTCGGCCTCGTGCCATCGTTGCAGGAATCGCGTGCGGACTTGCACGCGATTCTGAAGGAAGGTGGCCGCGGATCAAGGGAAGGCCGCAAAGGCGGACGCTTGCGTTCCGTGCTGGTTGTCGCGGAGGTAACGGTTGCGGCCGTGCTGGCCACCGGTGCCGGACTCTTGATCAAGAGCTTCGCGAATCTCGTCAACGTGAATCCGGGTTTCGATTCGCGCGGCGTGATGACTTTTGCGATGGGACTTCCGCCAACTCGTTATCCCCAAGTGGCGCAGCAGTCGGAGCTTTATCGCCGGCTGGTCGAAAGTGTCGAGGCTTTGCCGGCCGTCCAATCAGCCGCCGTCGTTAGCCATCTGCCCTTAACCGGTGCCATCCGCTTCGTTTACTTTTGCCCCGAGGAAGTGGTCTGCCAGGGCATCGGCAAGGACCCTCTCGTTTCTATTCAGCAGATTACTCCCGACTACTTCAAGACGATGCGCATTCCGCTCCTTCGCGGCCGCGTCTTCGATGAACGCGATATTGCGGGAGCGAATCCCGTAGTGATCATCAACCAATTCACTGCCGAACACTATTTCCCGAATCAGAACCCGATCGGCAGGCACTTGCTCCAATCGCGGGAGAGAGTCCAACTGGAAATCGTGGGCGTAATTGGCAACGTAAAGTTCGCGGGCCTCAACACACCTGTTCTCGATGAGATGTACTTGCCGCAGGCTCAATCACCGTTTGCCGTGATGACGCTCGTGGTCCGTTCGGATTCGAATCCGCAGCCACTGGTCGCGGCGATACGGCAAAAGGTATTGGAGCTCGATCGGGACCTGCCGTTTTCAAACGTTAGTAGCCTCACGGAAGTAGTCTCCACATCAGTTGCCCAGCCTCGACTGACGGCTGAGTTCGTCGGCGTGTTCGCGGTTTTGGCACTTTCACTCACGTCGGTAGGAATCTATGGAGTTCTGGCCCACTTCGTGACGCAGCGAACTCACGAGATCGGCATCCGGATGGCCCTCGGAGCACGGCACGCCGACGTCCTGAAACTGGTCCTCGCGCAGGGAATGCGCCTCGTGCTCATCGGCCTGGCTGTCGGATTCATTGCATCGCTGGGAGTGATGCGGCTTCTCACTACTCTTCTGGTTGGAACCACCGCCTCGGATCCATTTACGTTCGCTTGCGTCTCCGTCCTTTTGTTCCTCGTGGCGTTGGTGGCTTGCTACGTGCCGGCTTGGAGAGCGATGCGCGTGGATCCCCTGGTTGCGCTGCGCTACGAATAGGAGAGTACAAATGAATTGGCTCCGGCGGCTGTTCCAAAAAACCCACGCGGAAAAGCAGCTCGATTCCGAACTTCGTTTCCATCTCGACGAGCAACTGACCGAATACATCGCGGCGGGAATGACACCGGACGAGGCGCGACGCCGCGCACGTCTCGAATTCGGCGGGGTCGACCAAGTCAAGGAAGAGTGCCACGACGTGGGGCATGGCCGCGTAGTCGAAACCTGCCTACAGGACGTGCGCTACGGCTTTCGAATGCTGCGGAAGAATCCGGGTTTTACGACCATCGCGGTCCTCACCCTGGCCCTTGGAATCGGCGCCAACACCGGCATCTTCAGCCTCGTGAACGGAGTCCTCCTCCGGTCCCTGTCCTTCTCACAGCCCGAAAGCCTCGTCGCGGTGAACGGCACCTATCCGAAAGGTGCATTCGTGGCGATGCGCGAGCAAATGCACACGATGGACGTTAGCGCCTACTACCAGGGCTACGAACTGAATCTGACCGGCATCGGCGACCCCGTGCGGCTCAACGGAACAGTCATCTCGGCCGAACTCTTTTCGGTATTAGGCGCGCCGGCACAAATTGGCCGAACTCTTCGTTCCGGCGAGGATTTCGCGGGCAAAAACAGCTTCGTTATCCTGAGCCACGCCCTCTGGCAAGAGAAGTTCGGCGGCGACCTAAGCATCGTGGGACACTGGATCGACCTCGGGGGCGTGCAACGCGAAGTTATCGGCGTGATGCCGGCGGACTTTCGCTTCCCTTCCGCGCAAACGGATGTCTGGATTCCTCTCGATATCGACTCCCGCAACGAGATCCACTATTGGGCGGACGACTTCATGCCCATCATCGGCAAACTGCGCCCAGGTTCGACCATTGAGCAAGCCAGCGCCGAACTTCGCCTTTTTCAGTCGCGCGTTTCAAGAATGTTTCCATGGCCCATGCCTGCCACTTGGAACCCTGCGGTTGCAGCGCTTCCGCTTCAGAGCGCGATCGTCGGCGACTTTCAATCACGCCTCCTGATTCTGCTGGGCGCCGTCGCTCTGGTCTTGCTGATTGCCTGCGCGAACGTGGCGAACCTGACACTTTCTCGTGCCGCAACGCGTGAGAAGGAGATTTCGCTTCGCGCTGCGCTTGGAGCGAGCCGCTCGCGGATCGTGCGCCAGCTAATCACAGAGAGCACCGTTCTGGCATTCATCGGCGGAACGCTCGGATTGATCCTGGCTTGGAGCGGCCTGTCGTTCATCAAGTCCAGCCTCCCCGCCGACACGCCCCGGTTGGCTGAGGTTGGCATCGATTGGCACGTCCTGATCTTCACGACTGCGCTCGCAATTCTCACAGGACTTGTCTCCGGTCTGGCGCCAGCCTTGCAGAGTTCGCGGGCGGCCCCGACAGAGGCACTTAAGGCCGGCGGACGCGGTTCATCGGCTTCCGTGAGCCGGCTGCGGAAAGCGCTCGTTCTTGGAGAACTGGCTCTGGCCGTTCTGCTTGTGAGCGCAGCGGGATTGCTGATTCGGAGCCTGTGGGCGCTGGCGCATACCGATCCGGGCTTTCACTCCGAGCACGTAGTCACCGCCCGCATCACACCCAACGAATCCTTTTGCAGCGACGCTGGAAGATGCGATTCGTTCTATCGAAGCCTGGTCGATCGGGTACGTGCGCTACCCGGCGTGAGCGATGCGGCCACCGTGAATACTCCTCCGCTCGGTGGGCGCGTGAGCAAGCGCGCGGTCGATTTCGAAGGCTATGTTCCGTCTGCTGGAGAACCCGATCCGCTGGTTTGGGAAAATTTCGTCTCTCCCGACTATTTCCGCCTCATGGGAATCACGCTTCTTCGCGGCAGAGGATTTTCAAACGCTGATAGCGCGGGGACTCCTCTTGTGGCGATCGTCAGTGCCCGGACCGCTCGACGTTTTTGGCCTAACGCAGATGCAGTCGGCAAGCACATGCAAGCAGACGGAGACAAGAATTCGTACACGATCGTCGGCGTCGTGCCGGACGTGCGAGCCTATGATCTTCAGCACGAAGTGCCCACGTGGATCAATGGCACCGTTTACGTACCCTATGGCCCGAAGGCCACGATTTCAGACGGAACCATGCCCACTGAAATGACGCTGGTCGTTCGCACGTCGAACGACGAGTCGCAGATCGGAAAGTCAATCCACGACATCGCCTTCGATTTGAATCCCGAGGCACCGGTGAGTGAACTCAAGACGATGCCGGGCCTCGTGTCGGATGCGATGTCGACGCCGCGGTCCGCTACGTTTTTGTTCGCGACGTTCGCGGGACTTGCCTTCGTCCTCGGCGTCGTAGGCATCTACGGCGTCATCTCGTTTTTCGTGGGCCAGCGAACGAGGGAAATCGGCATTCGCATGGCGCTGGGAGCGCAACGTCGCGACGTCCTGAAAATGGTGGTGAAAGAGGGACTGTCACTGACCCTCAGCGGCGTCGTTATCGGACTCGTAGCCGCCCTCGCCTTGACTCGCCTCCTTGGCAGCCTCCTCTACGGAGTCAGTGCCACGGACCCACTGGCCCTCGGAAGTGTGGCGATCCTGTTTGCCGTGGTTGCGCTTGCCGCATGCTATGTACCGGCGCGGCGAGCCGTGCGCGTGGATCCCGCTGTGGCTCTTCGCGAGGAATAGGGAGCGGAAGTTCTCCGGTCGAGTGTCCCACATGGGCACATCCGCTCGACTTTCGCATTTGACCTCGTTTGCTCCCTTGTAATGTATGTGTACAAGCATTCCGTTGGGCGCGGAGGCTTATGAAAAAGCTCAACTTCCTGGTCTCTTTGATTACCACCGATAATGACTATCAGGTTGAACAAGCCAAAGCAGCGGAGAGCATGGCGCAGCGGATCGGCGCATCCGTACAAATCATCTACGCCGGAAATGACGCAATCAACCAGAGCCAGCAACTACTCAGCGTGATTCAGTCGGCGGATTCGCATCCGGACGCCGTCATCGTAGAACCCGTCGGTGGCACCAGCTTCCCTCACGTTGCACGCGCAGCGGTTTCCGCGGGCTTCGGATGGGTGGTGCTGAACCGCGAAGCCGACTACATCTGCGAATTGCGCCGCGCGAGTCGCGCGCCCGTGTTCTGCGTGAGCGCAAACCATCTGGAAACTGGACGCATTCAGGCCCAGCATCTGGCGACGTTTGTTCCGAAGGACGGAACAGCACTCTACATCCAAGGCCCCTCCACCACTGCCGCGGCCCGACAGCGAACGCTCGGAATGGAACAAGCCAAGCCAGCCGGCATCAAACTCATCTATTTGAAAGGAAATTGGACCGGGGACAGCGCGTACAAAGCTGTTTGTTCCTGGATGAAGCTGCCTACTTCTAGGAACACCCCGATCGACATGGTCGTCGCACAAAACGACGACATGGCCATGGGCGCGCGCAAAGCATTCCAGGACCACGCTGGCGCAGAAGTGCGCGACAAATGGCTCGGCTTGCCATTCTCCGGCTGCGACGGGATCCCGAAGACGGGGCAGGCCTTCGTGCGAAGCGGGTTACTTGCCGCGACCATCGTGATTCCGCCCGGCACGAGCGTTGCGATGGAAATTTTCGCGCAGTCCCTTCAAAGCGGGAAGCAGCCTTCTGCCCTCGTTCTAACAACGCCCGTTTCGTGCCCAGCAGTCGAGGAACTCGCAACGACAACGGAAGCGAGAAATAGTCCGGTGACCGCAACCTAGTCTGCCGCACCTTCATCGTTAACAGTTCCGCCCTGCGCTGCTCAAGCTCGAACAGGAAGGTTACGCCTGCTCCGAGTGGGGCTTCTCCGACAACAATCGCAAAGCAAAGTATTGCAAGCTCACGCGCGCCGGACGCAAGCAGCTCAAAAAGGAAGCTCGCGACTGGGAGCAAACCACCGAGATTCTTTCGCGCTTCCTCTCGCCCGAGGAGCAGGGAAGAATGCCCGTGTTGTTCGCCTCTTCAAAGGCGAGCCAGGCTAGCCAGAGATCGACGCACTCTCTGCTTGCAGGTCTCGCTAACTCACCACAAGGGTCGTCGTTAGCTTTTGTGAACTCAGGAATTGGCATGCAAGATTTCGCATCCTGGGCGTTCTAAGTTAGACCGCGCAAACTGCCGCGCCTGACCATTGATCTGCCGGGGCTTCGGCAGCCGTGATCTCGCTCGCTTCTAGGGCGGTACCGTTCCCGCTTGAGGAGGCATTATGCAAATCGCACGACGCTTTAGCTTGGCAGTAGTGTGCACGGCTGTGTTAGGCGCTGGACTTCTTCACCCCTCTGCCCGAACCCTCTCTTCGAACGCCCGCAGCAGCAACGAGGGCATCGATTCTCCCGCCTTGACGATTTACAACCAGAAATTTGCGGTCATCCGAGAAATGCTGCCTCTCGACTTGAAGGCCGGCGCGAACCACGTGGAGGTGAGCGAGATTACAGGCCACCTCGAGCCGGACTCCGTGATTCTGCGCCCGCTCGACGGAAGTCGTCGCCTGCAGGTGCTCGAACAGAATTACCGAAACGATCCAATCACTCAGGAACTTCTGCTTTCGCTCTACGAAGGCAAGACCATCGACTTTCAGGTCGGGCAAGGCGCCACGATTCAAGGCAAAATCGTCCGCAGCGGATTTGTCCCGCATTCCGCGCTCGCATATCAGTTTTACGGACAGGACTACCGTTTCGCGCAGCAGTCCTACGTGCAAAGCGGCGGCAGCCAGCCCATCATCGAAGTTAACGGCAAGCTCCAGTTCTCTCTTCCGGGTCAACCTGTGTTTCCCGCCCTCGCCGACGACACCGTCCTCAAGCCGACTCTGTCCTGGCGTCTTGAGACCGACAGGCCCGGCGCGTTTCCCGCCGAGTTCAGCTACGTCACCGAAGGAATGTCCTGGGACGCCAGCTACAACGTCGTCGCACCGCCGAAGGGCAACGTGCTTCAGATCGTCGGCTGGGTCACACTCGACAACGAAAGCGGCCAAACCTTCAAAGACGCCCGCATCAAAGTGATGGCTGGCGACGTTAACAAAGCTCAGCCGCAGAACGGCATGCCTTTCTCAACCGGGGCCATGGTGGATATGAAGGAGTCAGTCGCTGCTCCACCGCCGGTCACTGAGCGCTCCTTCGACGAATATCACCTCTACACTCTCGAGCACCCCACCACCCTGCATGATCGCGAGATCAAACAGGTGGAGTTCGTTCGCGCCGAAGGCATTCAGTCGAACACCGTGTACGTCTATGACGGCTTCAAGATGGACCCGAGCTACATGAATTGGCAGCTCGAATCGCTCCGGCAGCAGGAGAGCTTCGGTACGCTGTCGAACTCGAAAGTATGGGTGATGCAGGAGTTCAAAAACAGCAGGGACAATCATCTCGGCATACCGCTACCGAAGGGTCGCGTTCGCTTCTATCGGCGTGACGAAGACGGCCAGCTCGAATTCACGGGCGAGAACGATATCGACCACACTCCGCAAGGCGAAACGGTTCGTCTCTACACCGGCAACGCCTTCGATCTCACGGGCGAGCGGCGTCGCACGCAATTCCACCTGGACAACTCGGGTCGGTCGGTCGACGAAACCTTCGAGATCAAGGTTCGCAACCGCAAGTCAACGCTCGCGGAAATTCGCGTGGTCGAGCACCTCTACCGCTGGTCGAACTGGGAGATCGTCTCTCGTTCCGACGCTTTCGAGAAGGATGACAGCCAGACTATTCACTTCAACATCAAGATTCCGCCGGACGGCGAGAAGGTCGTGAAATACCAGGTCCACTACTCCTGGTAGCTCCGTCTTTCGCTGTGCTGCTGGCGGTGATTTCCTCTCGCCCGCGTCCCTGACTAAAGGCTCATCGACGGTCGGTTGGGGACAAGTTGGTCTATACTGCCGCGCACCAGCGTCGGAGAGTGATTGGAGTCTGGACGGAGCGTTTGCGAATGAATCGGTTCCGCGTCCTCTTGGTAGTCGCGTTCGTGACCGTCGGCGTCAAGAGCGTCGGCGCGCAAACTCAGGCACGAGCTCAGGCCCAAGCGCAGCGTCTCCCGACGGTCGAGGAACCCCGAAAGATTCTCCTCTGGGAAAACGGCGCTCCCGGCGCACAAGGCTCCGAAGAAACCGACAAACCGTCCATCACATACTTTCCACCGTGGGGCAAGAACCTGTCGGGCACAGCCGTCATAGTCGCTCCCGGAGGCTCCTACCAATTTCTCGCCTCGAACCACGAAGGCCGGCAAGTAGCGAACTGGTTCAACGCGCTGGGTGTGGCGGCTTTCGTCCTCACGTACCGGCTTGGCCCGCGCTATCATCATCCAATCGAGCTGGGTGACGCGCGGCGCGCCATTCGCCTCGTTCGTTCGCGCGCGGCCGAGTTCAGCGTCTCGCCTGACCGCGTTGGCATCATGGGCTTCTCTGCAGGCGGCCATCTCGCTTCCACCGCCGCAACCCACTTCGACCCCGGCGATCCTCAAGCGGCCGATCCAATCAATCGAGTCAGCAGTCGCCCGGATTTCGTGATTCTCGCCTACGCCGTAATCACCATGATGCCGCCCTACGCACACGAAGGATCGGTGAAATCGCTGCTGGGGGAGAATCCCGACGCGCAGCTTCGCCAGTTGCTCTCGAATGAATTGCACGTCACCGCTCGGACCCCGCCGGCTTTTCTCTTCGCTTCCAGCGCCGACGACGTCGTGGCCGCTGAGAATAGCGTCAATTTCTACCTCGCGTGTCGCAAGGCCGACGTGCCCGCCGAGCTTCATGTTTTCGAGAAGGGACCACACGGCGTCGGCCTCGATCTCTCGGATCCCGCCGTCGGCGAGTGGCCCAAACTTCTCGAAGAATGGCTGCGCGGCCGCGGATTGTTGAGCCCTCCTAGACCCTGATCCTGTTTCGAGTCCTGTTCGGCCCCTTGAATCTTTCCCCTTGCTTATTGACAAGAGCCGGCGTACCTTCTCCCTGTCATTTACTAAGGGGACTCGCTGAATGACCAAACCCGTAGATCTCGTCCAGGGCACGCTCGACATGCTCATCCTGAAGATCGTCGCCCTCGAACCCGCTCACGGCTGGGCGATCGCGCAACGAATCCGTCAGATTTCGCAGAACGTCCTGCAGGTGAACCAGGGCGCGCTCTACCCCGCTCTGCACCGTCTCGAACAGCAGGCCTGGATCAAGTCCGAATGGGGCGAGTCTGAAAATAATCGCCGCGCGAAATATTATTCGCTCACAAAAGCCGGACAGAAGTATCTCGAGGCCGAGCAGGCAAATTGGGAGCGCCTGTCATGCCGCCATCGGCTTGGTCATGAACATCGCGTGAGGCTCGCACCTTGTTTTTCGTCTTCGGGTGCATTGGGACTGATGCATGCGCACGCTTAGCAAATTGAATCTGCGATTGCGTTCGTTGATCCGGCGCGACGCCGTCAATTCCGAACTCGACGACGAATTGCTTCTCCACATCGACCGCCAAATCGAACAGAACATCGCCGCAGGAATGGGTCCCAACGAAGCCCGCTACGCCGCGCTCCGCGAATTCGGCGGCGTGGACCAAATCCGAGAGGAGTGCAACGACATGCGCAATGTGAATTGGCTCCAGGATTTCGTGCAGGACGTTCGCTACGGCGTTCGAGTGCTCGCCAAAAGTCCGGGCTTCGCGGCCATCGCCGTTCTCACGCTCGCTCTCGGCATCGGCGCCAATACCGCGATCTTCAGCCTGATTGATAGCGCGCTGCTGCGCATGCTTCCCATCAGTAATCCGCAGAATCTCCTCCTGCTTCGATGGACCGCGCGCACAAGCCCCAACCACCTCGACGAAAGCTCTTACGGTGATTGCCCGGAACGGCAAGTCAAGACGGGCGCCGGGAATTGCGTTTTTTCCGAGCCGCTCTTCCACGAAATCCAGGCGACAAACCTCTTTTCGCAGTTAACCGCGTTTGCAGGCGGTGGCGGGCTCGACCTTACCGGAAACGGGGCGGCGACCACGATAGACAACGCTGAGTACGTCTCCGGCAGTTACTTCCAAACGCTCGGAGTGCGGCCCGACAGCGGCCGGCTCATCAGCTCCGCCGACGACGCACCGGCTGCCTCGCCGGTCGCCGTCCTGAGTTACGCTTACTGGAGAGCTCAGTTTTCCGGCTCCCCTTCCGCCATCGGCAAAACGATTTACCTGAACCGCGTTCCTTTCACGATTGTCGGCGTGGCCGAGCCGCGTTTTGACGCGCTCTCGCCCGGACGCCTGATCCAGATGTGGCTGCCACTTTCGGCCCAGCGGCAAACCGAGATCCCCTGGGACAATCGTGACGCGGCTCCCAATTACTTTTGGCTGGTGATCGTCGGTCGTCTGAACCCCGGCGTGCAGCGCGCGCAGGCGCAAGGCGCCGTAAGCGCGATGTTCGTCAACCACGTGCTGCACGGCGCAAAACAGATGCTGAAGCCCGAGGACAATCCCGCCGTCTCGCTGGTTCCAGCGCAGGCGGGCCTCACGGGCGACACAGTCGAAATGGCCACTCCGATCTACGTGCTGATGCTCGCCGTGGGAGTGGTGCTGCTGATTGCCTGCGCCAACGTCGCGGGCCTGCTGCTTTCGCGCGCCGCGGCGCGACAGAAGGAAATGGCCGTGCGGTTCGCCCTGGGCGCGCGGCGAGGAAGAATCGTGCGCCAGTTGTTGACCGAAAGCCTATTGCTTTCTGTCGCGGGCGGCGCGCTTGGCCTCGTCTTTGCGCACTGGGTCATCACTGTAATTGGCGCGTTTGTCGCGGCGAACCAGGACGGGCCTTCTCCTTTGAATCCGGGGATTGATACGCGCGTCCTGCTCTTCACCGCCGCTGTTTCGATTCTGACGGGAATCCTTTTCGGCCTTGCGCCGGCGCTGCGCGGCCTGGGCGTGAATCTGGCGCCTGCGTTGAAGGATGCGGCGGGTAATTTGCCGTCCGGGCGCCCCATCGCGCGCTGGTTCAGCATTGGGAATTCGCTGGTCGTCGCGCAAGTGGCGCTCACTGTCGTCGTCCTCGCGGGAGCCGGGCTTCTGGTGCGCACCCTGCAAAGCTTGAGGAACGTCGATCCAGGCTTCGATACGCGAAATATTCTCACGTTCCGCATCGACCCGACATCCGCCGGCTACAAGCGTCCCCAGGTGGACCAGTTCGATCGCGATTTGCAACAGCGTCTGGCGGCCCTCCCCGGCGTCACGTCCGTGAGTTATTCCGTGATGCCGCTGTTGGGCGGAGGCCTCTGGACCACGGGTTTCCATCTGCAGGGAAAACCCAAGGAAGAAACCTCAGAGGCGGACATGCTCACCGTCGGACTCGACTTCTTCCACACCATGGGAATTCCGCTGCGGCTGGGACGTGCAATTCAACTCTCAGGATTTTCTGGAGGCCACGCAAATTGCGGAAGCGCGCGACGCGCAGGATGAGCGCATCGCGGCCAGCGTCAAGATCGGGAGATAAAGGATTAGCGGAGCAGAATAACAACGGCTTCTCGTCTCTTCCGCCTCTGCCGGTAATCGTTAACGAATCCCTGGTTCGGAAATATTTCCCGAAAATGAATCCGCTCGGGATCGTCTTCGGACAACACACCGCGGATTCGGGGGAACCCGACGCAAACCCCGGATGGGTGATCGTCGGCGTGGCCGCTGACGCCAGATACGACTCCTTGCGTCGCGCAGTGGCGCCCACGATCTACGCGCCCATCTCCGGACGGACTGCTACCTTCTCGATACGTACGGCGGCGAACCCCGCGAGTTTCGTCCCGCAGATTCGCAGCATTGTGGGTCAGATGGACAGCAATCTGCCGGTCAATCGCATTCGCACCGAATCCCAGCAGATTGAGAGCCAGCTTTTCGCGGAGCGGCTGATCGCGCGCCTTTCGAGTTTCTTCGGACTTCTGGCGCTGCTGCTTTCTTGCATCGGGCTGTACGGCCTCTTGGCCTACGAGGTGTCGCGTCGGACGCGCGAGATCGGGATTCGCATGGCCCTCGGCGCGCGCTCAGGCGACGTGCTTCGTCTGGTGATTCAGCAAGGCCTCGCCCTCACAGCGGCCGGCGCAGCCATCGGCATCGGCGCGGCTCTGGGTGTCACGCGATTCCTCGGCTCGCTACTTTATGGTGTGAAGCCAGCCGACCCGCTAACTTTTGCCGCCGTTGCATTCTTCCTGGCGGCCGTGGCGGTGCTCGCTTGTTACATCCCGGCACGGCGGGCGACACGAGTTGATCCTCTCGTCGCCCTGCGCTACGAGTAGCTCGAGTTAGGCAGCGATTTCGATTTTCAATTTGCCATGCATGCGCTAGACAAATTGAAGTTGCGCCTCCGCTCCGTTTTCCGGGGCAATGCCGTCGACTACGAACTCGACGACGAATTGCGCCTCCACATCGACCGCCAAATCGAGCAGAACATCGCCGCAGGAATGCCGCCCGACGAAGCCCGCTTCGCCGCGCTCCGCGGATTCGGCGGCGTCGACCAAGTCCGAGAGGAGTGCAGTGACATGCGCAAGGTGAACTGGATCCAGGATCTCGCGCAGGACATCCGCTACGGCCTTCGCATACTAAGCAAATCTCCCGGCTTTACCACGATCGCAGTTCTTACGCTCGCCCTCGGTATTGGCGCCAACACCGCCATCTTCAGCGTCGTCTACGCCGTCCTGCTCAAGCCATTGCCCTTCCCCGATTCCAGCCAGCTCGTATTTCTTTTTGAGGCGAGACCACAGGAAGGAATACCGTCGGCGGGAGTCTCTTACGACAATCTGAGTGAGATTCGCGCTCAAAATCGCGTCTTCACTGAACTTGCCGGCCTCACCACTCATGAGCTCACGCTTACCGGACGCGGCGAACCCGCTACGATCGACATCGCTGGCGTAACGCCTGAACTGTTCGGAGTTTTGGGCGATACGCCTCTGATTGGCCGGACATTTCTCCCCGAGGATGGCAAGCAAGGAGCTGCTCCTGTCGCCATTCTCAGCGAAAACCAGTGGCGCGGCAGATTCGCCTCGGATCCCAATGTCATCGGCTCTTCGATCGACCTCGATCATCGCTCGTTCACCATTGTGGGCGTGATGCCTTCCGAGCCCGGAATCCTCTTTTCACCTCGTTCGATAGAAGTGTGGATTCCATTAGCGCAGGACCCTCTGTTCGGCGCTTGGATTCCGAAGCAGGGCCTGCGCTTCTTGGGCGTCGTTGGGCGCCTGAAACCCGGCACTCCGGTCGCTGTTGCACAAGCCGAATTGGACACCGTCGCCGTGCGCCTGGCTAACAAATTCCCCGCCGGCAATTCCGGCTGGGTTTTGCGGATCAGGCCGCTCCAGCAAGCAATTGTGGGTAACGTCCGTACCGCGCTCTTGGTTCTTGTGGGAGCCGTCGCGTTGGTGTTGCTGATTGCCTGCGCAAACATTTCCAATTTGCTTTTAGCGCGCGCAACCTCGCGGGCAAGAGAAATCTCTTTGCGCATCACATTAGGCGCTGGCCGTGCGCGCATCATTCGTCAACTGCTGACTGAAAGCGCGATACTCGGGTTGCTCGGCGGGACAGCCGGCGTCTTGGTCGCCTACTGGGGCACTCACGCGCTCATTTCGTTTTGCCGGCGAACATTCCGCAGGTTCACACGATTCACGTGGACGCTTCCGTGCTGGGCTTCGCGCTGCTGCTCTCCATTGTGGCGAGTTTCGTCTTTGGGCTCGCGCCTGCGCTTTTTGCCTCCAGTTCGAATTTACATACAAGCCTCAAAGAAGATGCGGGCCGATCTGGCGAAGGCGGCACGCGACGCCTTATGCGAAGTTTCCTCACGATCATCGAGGTCGCGCTGGCGACGGTTCTTCTAGTCGCTGCGGGACTTGCTGGTACGCAGCTTCGCAACCTTGACGGCGGTGAATCCTGGCTTCGACGCGACGCGCCTCGTGACTGCGGAAATTCAGCTGCCGCGATTCCAGTACTCGGCGCCCGAGCAGTGGTCTGCATTCGCCGGCGAATTGCTCCGCCGTCTACAATCCCAGCCCGGCATGCGCAACACAGCCATCGGCCTTCCTCTCCCGCTCGA
This sequence comes from uncultured Acidobacteriota bacterium, assembly GCA_963744235.1. Lineage (GTDB taxonomy): Bacteria > Acidobacteriota > Terriglobia > Acidiferrales > UBA7541 > Palsa-295. The sequence goes on from CAVUSU010000004.1 coordinate 1,007,337, forward strand.
TCCGCAAGGCTCTGCTCCTCTCCCCTTCGAGATCGTTGGCCATCCGGCTTTGCAGAAAGGAACGCCCGAAACCGCCGACTACGTCGCGGTGAGCCCGGACTATTTCCGCGTGATGGAAATTCCGCTGTTGCGCGGGCGCTTGTTCACGCAGCAAGACAGTGCGTCGATGCCGCGTCTGACCATCATTAACGAAGCTTTTGCGCATCAGTTCTTTGCCAACGAGGATCCCATCGGAAAACAACTCAGCTTCAGCTTTCCGCCGAATCCAAGCATCCCGCGCCAAATAGTTGGCATCGTGGGCGACGTTCGTGATGTTTCGCTGAGCCAGGAGCCCGGACCGATGATGTACGTCCCGTTCGATCAGGCGCCGCTCTGGGGCGCCGAGGTGGTGGTACGCAGCAATCTCACCCCGGGGGCCATTTCCGCCACGATTCGTCACGAAGTAGAACAGATCGACAAGGATTTACCCGTCACCGACATTGTCTCGATGAGCGATCTGATCGGCGCTTCCGTAGCCCAGCCGCGGTTTCGCACCGGGCTTCTGGGCCTGTTCGGAGTCATGGCGCTCGTGCTCGCCGCCGCTGGAATTTTCGGCGTTATCTCCTACTCCGTCTCGCGCCGCGTTCAGGAGATCGGAATCCGCATCGCGCTTGGCGCCACACCGTCCAAGGTTCTGCGCCTCATCCTCGCCGAGTCCGCCAAGGTCATCCTCCTCGGCCTCGTCGTCGGCATTGCTGCATCGCTCGCTCTCGCGCGCTTCCTCTCGACGCTTCTCTTCGCCGTCCGAGCCACTGACCCGCTCACGTTTGCCGTCGTTGCCGTGTTGCTGGCGCTCGTCGGCCTGGTCGCCTCCTACATCCCCACGCGACGCGCCATGCGCGTCGATCCCATGGTGGCGCTCCGACACGAATGAGAGACGAATGCCCATGCGCTGGCTGAACAAGCTCTCACTGCGATTCCGCTCCCTCTTCGGCCGCAATGCCGTCGACCACGAACTCGACGCTGAATTGCGCCTCCACATCGACCGACAAGTCGAGCTGAACATCGCAGCAGGAATGCCGCCCGATGAGGCCCGCTACGCGGCCCTCCGCGAGTTCGGTGGCATCGACCAAATCCGAGAGGAATGCTCCGAAATACGAGGAGTAAACATGATCGAGACCCTGATCCAGGATTTTGGCCACGGGGCGCGCGTTTTGCGCAAGAACTACGCGTTCACGATCGTCGCCGTCCTCACTCTTGCGCTGGGCATCGGCGCGAACACGGCGATCTTCAGCATGGTCAACGCCCTGCTCCTTCACCCCTACAATTTCCGTGACCTCAATCAAATCGTTATCGTCTGGCAGGACACTGGCTCCGACGCCGGCTTTGACAGTCGCTTCATCGCGCCTGCCGACGCTTCCGACATCGCCGCCAGTGCGAATATCTTCCGGTCAATGGCGACGTATCGCTGCCACACCTTCACGCTGTCGTCTGCCTCCGACGTCCTTCCAATAAACGGCTGCGGCGTCTCCGCCAATTTCTTTGATTTTCTTGGCGTAGCCCCGGCCTTCGGCCGCTCGTTCGCGCGATCTGAGCAACAGCCCGGCCTCGACTCGGTCGCCATCGTCGGCTATGGCTTTTGGCAACGTCAGCTCGGCGGCGATCCCGGTGCCATCGGAAGATCCATTCAGCTGAACGGCCGCAGCTATACCGTTGTTGGCGTCATGCCGGTGGATTTCGATTTCCCCGTGCCGATGCAATTGTGGATGCCGCTCGCGCTAGCGCCCGCCGATCAGGCCGACCGCTCGCAGCTTTCGATTCAAGCGATTGCCCGCCTCAGGGACGGCGTGAGTCCGGCGCAGGCTCGCGCCGCCGTTGCCGGATTTTCCGCCCGCCTCGCGGCGGCATATCCCAACACGAACACGGGCCGCCGCACCACCCTCCTCCAGCTTCGCCGCGAGCTCTACCAATACACACTGCCGCTTTTCTCGCTGCTGCAAGTCGCCGCCGGATTTGTGTTGCTGCTCGCCTGCGCCAATCTAGCGAACCTGCTCTTCGCTCGAATGGTCGGCCGGCAAAAGGAAATTGCGATGCGCACCGCGCTGGGCGCGAGCCGCCGGCGTCTCGCACAGCTTTTCGTTTCAGAGACATTCCTTTTCTCTCTCGTCGCCGGAATCGTCGCGGTTCTCGTTTCGTTTTGGACCGTCAAACTCCTTCGTACGAGCATCTCCCCCGATTGGACCAAATGGGTTCCCGGCTGGAACGGCATTCAAGTTGACGCTTCCGTTCTCGCGTTCACGATTGTGCTCGCTGCAATGGTAGGTCTTTTTTTCGGACTCGCAACTCTGGTTCACGCGGGCCGCGTCGACTTGAACCAGACGCTCAAAGAAGGCGGCTCCGGCTCCATCACGCGGGCCCGCGCCAGACTTCGGAGCACTCTCGTGGTCGTTCAGGTCATGTTCGCGCTCGTGCTCCTCGTCTGCGCGGGGATTACAATTCAAGGCTTCGTGCGTCTCGCGAATGTTTACGCCGGCTTCCAGCCCGAAACTGTCGTGAAACTCGAACCGGTGCTGCCCGCGAACTCGTACAGAGACCCCACGAAAATCGCCAATTTCTATCAGCAGCTCCTTCGGCAAACGTCTGCCATGCCGGGCGTCACCGCGGCCGCCCTCGTCGGGAACCCTCCCGCGAGCAATGTTGACAGCGACACCGCGTCGTTCGTTATCGAAGGTCGTCCCACTCCTCGTCCCGGTGAGACTCGGTCGGCGGATCTGCAGATCGCGTCCCCGGACTATTTCCGCGTGTTGCGAATCGCGATCGTTTCCGGCCGGTCCTTTACCGACGCGGACAATGCTGCCAGCGCTCCCGTCGCGCTCGTCGGCCACAGCATGGCCGCGGAGTTCTGGCCGCACGCGGACGCCATCGGCCAGCACATCAAATTGACCGATTCTGGCGCTGCTTCACCCTGGCTCACGATTGTCGGCGTCGTTGACGACGTCCGCCAAAACTGGTGGAACCCCTTGACCCAACCTACGATTTACCAACCAATGCTTCAGGCACCCGGCCGCGGCATGGCGCTGTTGCTTCGCGCCAACACGAATCCCACGGCCTACGTTTCGTCCGTTCGCGCGATCATCCGCCAGCTCGACTCCACGGTTGCCGTCGCCGGTGTGAGTTCGTTCGAGCAGGAGGTGAATGACTCGATCGGGATCATCCGTATCATGGGAACCCTGATGGGTATCTTCGGCGCGGTCGCACTGGCTTTGTCGGCCGTCGGAGTTTACGGCGTGTTATCAGAAAGCGTCGCGCAACGTACGCGCGAGATCGGCATTCGCGTGGCTCTCGGCGCGCGCGCCAACGATGTTAGGCGGCTCGTCCTCTGGAATGCAGTGAAGCTTACGGGTATCGGTCTCGTGATCGCAGTCCCGATTTCACTTGCGATCAATCGCGCAATAGCGAGCCTCGTTTTCGGCATCGTCTCGATAAACTTCGGGGTCATCGCCGCATTCACAGCCGTGCTCTTGCTGGTCGCGCTCGCCGCGGGCTACTTCCCGGCACGTCGGGCCACACGCATCGACCCCATGCTCGCCCTCCGCCATGAGTAAGCTCACGCGCGCGCTAAACAAATTGACGCTGCGCTTCCGCTCCCTCTTCCGCCGTTCTGCCGTTGATCACGACCTGGACGACGAACTCCGCTTCCACCTCGACCGCCAAATCGCAGCAAACATCGCCGCAGGAATGCGGCCCGCCGACGCCCGCAACGCCGCCCTCCGCGAATTTGGAGGCGTCGACCAAATCCGAGAGGAGTGCCGCGACATGCGCAAAGTGAATTGGCTCCAGGATCTCGTTCAGGACGCACGTTACGGTTTCCGCATCCTCCGCAAATCTCCCGGCTTCACGGCCGTCGCGATTCTCACTTTGGCCCTCGGCATCGGCGCCACTACCGCTATCTTCAGCATTCTCGAATCTCAGCTCTGGCGCCCGCTGCCCTTCCCCGATTCCGAGCGTCTCGTCGACGCCCATGTCGTGCTGCGCCGGAACCTCAAGCAGTGGGATGTGCTTTCCGCCCGTGGCTTTCGAGCCTGGCGCGAACAATCTCAATCTTTCGCGAATCTGACAGGTTACAGCTACCCGAGTGACCGCAATTTCACAGCTGACGGCATCTCCGAACGCGTCAAGGTGATGCCGGTCGCGGCAAATTTCTTCGATACGCTCGAAGTTCCGCCGGCCTTCGGTCGGGCCTTCCTCCCCGATGAGGAAACGACCGGACGTGATCACGTCGCAATCCTCAGCACTTCGCTTTGGCGGGATCGCTTCGCTTCTGATCCTGCCCAGATCGGAAAGCCGATCATGCTCGATGGCGAGGCCTACATTGTCGTCGGCATTGCCGCTCCGCGCCTCCGGCTCGAATACATCGAGGAGCCCGCAATTTTCGTCCCTCTGTACGTCGACGCTGCCGGGCCGGTGGCGCGGAACCTCTACGTCATTGGCAGGTTCGCCCCTGGCATAACCCCTGAACGGGCGCGCGAGGAGCTGAGCGCTATTACGGAACGCGAACTGAAGTCCGAAGGACTGCAGCCCGAAGACACCGCCGCGGTTACCAATCTTCGCCAGAACTGGACGGGCTTTGCTGCCCGTCAGCTTTACTTCTTCGCTGGAGCCGTATCGCTTGTCCTGCTGATTGCGTGTGTGAACATAGCGGGCTTGTTGCTCGCTCGCGGACTCGCGCGACAGCGAGAATTCGCTGTTCGGGCCGCGCTGGGTGCCGGACGCGTCAGGCTCATGCGCCAGTTGCTTGTCGAAAGTCTGATTCTGGCGCTGGCTGGCGGCGCGGCCGGGGCGCTTGCCGGTGTCTGGCTCGGCGCCTGGTTCACCACCTTGGTGCCCGAGGACGCATTGCCGCGACACACCGCCGTCGGCTTGGATGTGCGGGTTCTTCTGTTCACGTTGACAGTATCAATTGTTTCGGCGCTGCTCGCCGGCCTTGTTCCGGCCTTTCTGTCCTCTCGCACCGATTTGAACGGCGCGTTACGTCAGAGCGCGCCCGGCCGTTCAGCCAGCCGCAGCCAGCGCTACGCACGTAGCTCTCTCGTCGCCACCGAGGTGGCGCTGGGATTCGTTCTGCTCTTCGGCGCTGGCCTCTTTCTCGCAAGTTTCATGCGTCTCCAGGAAGCCCCGCGCGGATTCGACGCTCCGGGCGCGTTGACGTTCCACTTATCTCTCCGCGGCGACTCCTACGCGAAACCGGAACAATCGCAGCTCTACTTCGATCGCTTGACGCAGCAATTGCGCTCATTGCCGGGTGTCCGCGCGGTCGCGCTCGGCAGCGGTCTGCCTCTCACCGGCTCAGAGAACTTGTTCGCCAACGTCAACATCGCCGGCCGGCCTCTCGCGCATCCCTACGGTTCGTTTGTCATATTTCACTCCGTGGCGTCGAACTACTTTCAGGCTCTGCACATCCATCTCTTGGCCGGGCGGTCCTTTAATCTTCAGGATACGGAAACTTCGCAGCGGGTGGCCCTCCTGAATCGCAACGCCGTACAGGACCTGTTTGGGAGCGAGGACCCCATCGGAAAAGTCCTCGAGTTTGTACCCGATCAGCGCCGCGGCGTGCCCGCGGACCCGCCCGTGCAAATTATCGGCGTAACGGAGAACACCCAGGAATTCGACGCCAACGAGGTTCCCTTCGACACTTTATATGTCCCGTTTCCGCAGCACCCCGTTCCTTCCGCGTTCGTCCTTGTCACTTCGACTGTGCCTCGCGGAGCCCTTGCCGGTGTCATTCGCACAACCGCATACGCACTGGACAAGGATCAACCCATTTTCGACATGAAGACGATGGATGATCGTGTCACGGACTCGCTTGAAGGCGCGCGCTTCAACCTCTTCCTGGTCGCCGCGCTTGCTGCAGTTGCCATGCTCCTCGTGTCTGTCGGAATCTTCGGCACGGTCGCGTATTTCGTCCAGCAACGCACTCAAGAATTCGGTATTCGCCTCGCCTTGGGCGCCACTCCGGCCAGAATATTGCGCCACGCAGTGAACCAATCTCTGCTCATCGGAATTTCCGGGCTCTCGATTGGAGTCGTGGCGTCGCTCATCCTCGGCCGCTTGCTCCGCCATGCCCTTTACCTGGTCCCCCACGAGCACACGGGCATGCTCTACGGCGTGAGGATCTACGACCCGCTCACCCTCGTCGGCGCTTGTGTCTTCCTTACGGTCGCTCTGTTGCTGGCGAGCTACATCCCAGCCCGGCGCGCAGCGAAAGTCGATCCGGTCATCGCCCTTCGGCACGAATAGCCGCCCCCCATTGGTTTTTGTAGCGTCGGCCGCCTGCCCGCCATCCTGTTGGGTGGGTCTCGCCGGCGGTTTTTCGTTCGATTTTAATTTTGAGCTTTGACTTTCCTTCGAATGCATCGGCATGCCATTGGCGCGAGGCTGCACCCTTGTTACAATGGTTGACGGCGCGGGCGTCGTTTCCGCGCCGCGACAAATCTGGGGTGCACTCCTGATGAAGCCGAGCGTATGACTCCTCGCACACTCTACGAGAAAATCTGGGACGCACACCTCGTCCACGAGCAAGCGGGCCAGCCCTCGCTAATCTACATCGATCGGCATCTGATCCACGAAGGCACCTCCCCGCAGGCGTTTGCGGGCATCAAGGCCGCCGGACGCACCGTGCGCCGGCCCGAGCTGACTTTCGCGGCCATGGACCACTCTGTTTCCACCAAGAATCGCGCTTTGCCCGTGCTCGACCCAGACGCCGCCGCGACAGTTCGAAGCGCTCGCGCGCAACTGCAAGGAATACGGTGTCAATCTGTTCGATATGCACAGCCGCAACCAAGGCATCGTGCACGTCATCGGCCCGGAACTTGGCATCACGCAGCCGGGCTTCACCATCGTTTGCGGCGACAGCCACACCTCCACCCACGGCGCATTCGGCGCGCTCGCCTTCGGCATCGGCACCAGCGAAATCGAGCACGTGCTGGCGACGCAATGCCTTTCGCAATTCAAGTCCAAGACCATGAAGATCGACGTGAGCGGCAAGCGCCCCAACGGCGTCACTGCGAAAGACATCATCCTCGCAATCATCGGCAAGATAGGAATCGCAGGCGGCAATGGACACGTCGTCGAATACACAGGCGAAGCCGTGCGCGGCCTTTCCATGGAAGGCCGCATGACCATGTGCAACATGACCATCGAAGGCGGCGCGCGCGCGGGAATGGTCGCGCCCGACGAAACCACCTTCGCCTACATGGAAGGCCGCCCGTTCGTACCGCGCGGAAAAGATTTTCAAGTGGCGGTAGACTACTGGAAGTCGCTCGCAACGGACCCTGGCGCGCAATACGACGAGACGATCACTCTGCGGGCCGAAGAGCTTGCGCCCATGGTCACGTGGGGCACGAATCCGGGCATGGTCACACAGGTAACGAGCCGCGTGCCCGATCCCACACTCCTTCAAGGATCCAGTTGACCGGAAAGCTGCCGAACGCGCTCTCGAATACATGGCGCTCGAAGCCCGGCACGCCCATGCAAAACATCGCTCTCGACCGCGTCTTCATCGGATCCTGCACGAATTCACGCCTTGAAGATTTGCGCGCCGCCGCGAAAGTGGTTGCTGGAAAGCACGTCGCGAAATCGCTGAAACAGGCGCTGGTAGTCCCGGGCTCGCGCCGTGTGAAAGTGGAAGCAGAAAACGAAGGCCTCGACAAAATTTTCCGCGACGCCGGTTTCGAGTGGCGCGACGCCGGTTGCAGCATGTGCATCGGCATGAACGACGACGTTCTGCCGAGCCGGCGAACGCTCGGCCAGCACATCGAACCGCAACTTCGAAGGCCGCCAGGGCAAAGGCAGCCGCACGCATCTGGTGAGCCCGGCGATGGCCGCCGCGGCCGCAATCGAAGGCCACTTCGTGGATATCCGCACTTGGGACGTGGACGGCGCCGAATAACGCCGGAGAAACAATGGAACCCTTCGTCAAGCACACAGGCCTGGTCGCCCGCTGGATCGCGTGAACGTCGACACCGACCAGATGGTGCCGAAGCAATTTTTGAAGCTGCTGACGCGCCAGGGATATCGGCCGCGTTCTTGTTCTACGACTGGCGCTACTTGCCGGGCGAGAAACCGAATCCCGAATTTCGTGCTGAACTATCCGCGCTACAAAGGCGCGAGCGTTATTGCTCGCGCGCGCGAATTTCGGCTGCGGTTCCAGCCGCGAGCACGCACCGTGGGCGATCCTCGATTACGGTTTTCGCGCTATTCTCGCGCCCAGCTACGCGGACATCTTCTACAACAATTGCTTCAAGAACGGCATCCTGCCCGTCACGCTGACGAACGACCAGATGGATGAGCTTTTCCGCCGCACCGAGAAAACGGAAGGTTATCGCCTTACCGTCGACCTCGAACAGCAGATCGTGACGCGACGAGCAAGGCCTCCGCTACTCGTTCACTGTCGATCCCTTCCGCCGTGATTGCCTGCTGAAGGGCCTCGACGACATCGGCCTCACGCTCGTGCACGCCAACGAAATTGCGGCCTTCGAGAAAAAAGGCGTCCGCTCGCCCGTCATGTACCAGCCCGTCGACGTAAAATTCCACAGCGAAACCGCGCCTCAAAAAAACTAGCCTGTTTTTTGGGAACATCGGATTTTCTACTGGCGGACTTGTTCCGGAGTTTCGTGGCGTGTGCGGACGCGATTGATCGCGAGGCCGGCTTGAACGGCAATCACGGCGAATGCGTTGAGGTCCTCCACCGTGAACATTCCTCGTCGGGACAAATTGTCGACGTAGAGCAGCCCGCGCAGTTTTTTGCCGATGCCCAATGGAGCGCACATCGCCGACTGAATTCCGGCAATCGCGATGCTGTGGCTCGCGGAAACGCGCGGGTCGGATTTCGCGTCGGAAATGAGCAGCGGCAGGCCGTCTTGCATCACCTGGCGGATAATGCTTTGCGACATCGTGAACTGTGGAAGTTTCTCGGCCGCCGGTTTTGAACCGCTGCGGTAGCGAATCGAAGCAGGCTCGAAGCTGTAGTTGCCTGTGCTGAAATCACCGTGAGCCATCGACGCGTCGTCAACCAGCATGGCATAGGCGCGCTCGGCGCCCTCGATGTCGAGAACCAGATCGAGGCTTCGCTGCGTCACGGCGTCCAGTGTATCGAGTCCGGCCAGGGCCTTACTCACGCGACCCAGAATCTTCAGCAGCCGACTCTCCGCCTCGTTGCCGCTCGCTCGCCCGGAAGCTCCCGCGGGCCGCGCGCTTTCGGGTAAAGAACCAGCCCCGACAGCCTCCACGGACATCACCGAACCAGCATACGCCGATTCCTTGAGCACTTGGGCAACGCGCGGCGGAAGCTGAGTGGTGCCGTAGCTCACGAGTTTCCGCGCCTTGGAATCCTCGAATCGGATGCGGAATTCGCCCACTGTGATTTCGTCGTCGGAGCGCAGCGTGGCTTCTTTCACCTTCGCTCCGTTGATTTTCACGCCGTTTGAACTGTCGCGGTCCACAATCTGCCAGTGCCCGTCGAGATTCGCGCTCACGATTGCGTGCAAACGCGAAACGCTTGCGTCGTCGAGCACAATCGTGCTCGATTTCGCCCGGCCGATCGAGATCGGCCTGTCTCCGAGCAGCTCGTAGACGCGCGAGCTTTCGCCACCGTGTTGGATTAAAAGGCGCGGCATTCGGGGATCCTATTTACATGTTCGGGCGCTATCCCCCTTAAATCAAGGAGCGGCTGGCGGGCGCTTGTTCCATTGCTAACGTCAGGCTCGGGACGCAAGGACATGGTAGTTGTTTCGGTCACACGCAGGATTTTTGTTGGCACGAAAGGAGTTACTCGATTTTCTGCCAACATGTGTTCCGGTCAGGAGCCGACGGGTGTGGTTCGGAATCGCGCTGCGACGAGGGAGACGCGGTAGGCGAGCCGCTGAGGTTAGCTGCGGCCTGCGCGATACGCTTTCTTGTAGTGGCTCTAACATTCGTGACCTAGCCTTGAAAAATACCCGCCACCCTACCGTATATTAGAAATGTTCTGAGCTAGTGTTTTCATCGGCTTATGGCGATTTCTAATCGCGTTTTCGTTATTAGAATTTCCCCCCAAGATTCCATATTGGCTGAGTTTGCGTCGGTGGCTTGCCTCCCGTGCGCTCTGTTGTGATGGTCATAAAAACGAGCCACGGTAGCGCATTTCTGGTATTTAGTCAATGGTAAACATTACATGGTTCTGGGAGTACTGAGAAGAAAAGGGCGAGGAGGCAATGACCCAAAGAAGGGGATCTTGGCCGCGCCTTAAGAACCCAGGAGAAGAAAATCCTTCGCCTTGTTTTGGAAGGCGCGGTCAAACGTAACGATGGTGAGTCGCGCGGCCTGAGCGAACGCCGCTAAATACGAATCGCCCCAATCTTTTGGCGATGCCTGCGCGGACCTTGTAAAAGCGCGGAATTGCGCCTCAAGCCCATTTGGCTCGGTAAGAAAATCCACTCGCTCATCCTCCAACCAACGGTCGTACGCTTCCCAAGCCTGCTGCTGGCTTCTCGCTCGATCGGCCCCCATAACCGCTTCGGCTGTGAGCAACCGCAGCAATCCGAGCTGCGTGATGCGGCAGAAGAATAGCCTCGCGGCGGCAGGCAAGCTCTCAAACCACTTGCGGGCCACCGCGTGGTGAACGTGGGCGTCATAGGTCATGGCGACCCAAACGTTGATGTCAGGGAAAAGAAATAATCTCGAAGATCTTGGCATTGTCCAGTTCGAGCGTACCGGGCCGCTTTGACCGAATGATGGGGAGCGTGATGCGCTTCCCTGATTTGCGGCGCCTCCCCTTGAGCACCTGTTCCACGCCGCGCAAAATCAACTCTTTGGCAGAGCTGCCTTCCCTCGCGGCACGGCTCTTCAGCCGCCGGTAAACGGGATCCGGTATATCCACCGTCGTTCTCATATTGACGATGCTACCATATTTATGGTCGGTGGTAAACGCAACCCAGGCCTGTCGGCCTGGGCTCAAGGTAAATCGGGCCATACGGGCCTAGTCGCGCAAACGGAGACTCATGCGCTGGCCGCCGCGGCCCAGTTCTGCGACTACGGTTCCATCCCTTCGTCCATCCACCTCTTGAAGAAGGCAAGCCGGTCCGGCGGCCAAGCGCCATCGCAGGGCATAGTTCCTTTTGCGAGAGCTGAATGAATGTGCTGAGCCTTGGCTTTCACGTCGGAATAGGACGACAGGTCGAGGCCGAACTTTTTCATCGAGGCAACGTCGGGATTGTCACGGAACAGCGGTCGAATGTCTTTCGCGAAGCTGAGAGCCATCACCAACCTCCCCATGAAGATCCGAAAGGCAATTTTGTAACCGACTATCGAGTTCCGTGCAAGAGTTTGGTGCCCCCTTTCGCTCTGTCAAATTCAGATAACTTCCCTCGGCTAAAGCCGACGGCAAGAGCACAGCGCGTTTCCGCAGCGCTGAAGCGCTGCTCCCGTCGCATAAATGCGAGAGCTCCCACGGACCACGCGAACATTCGGCCCAGCCGTCACCGCGGAAAAGCGAAGCGTCACGCCTGTACAGATGAAAAGCAAAGGCTGCCGGGCTGAAGCCCGGCGCTACGTTGAAACCTAAACGCTCTCGCAGGCTCACGGCGCCGGGCCGGACGTTGACGCTTCGGCTGGCTCGCGTTAAGTTGGAGCCGGTCAAGGCGCTCGCATCAACGGGGGCGAGTCTGCGACGAGCCCGGACACGGCCCTCCGCGGCGGGTCTGCGACATGCCGTGCCCCTACGGGGAACAATTCGGAGCCAGCCACCAACAGAGGAACGATGGAAAACAAGGAAGTGGCGAAGATCCTGCGCGAGACCGCGCAATTGCTCGAAATCGACGGCGCCATTATCGGCCGCTACCGCAGCTACGAGAAAGTGGCGGAGCTGCTCTACAGCCTCCCCGACCGCATCGAAGACATCGCCAAAGACGATAAAAAGCTGCGCGAATTGCCCGGCATCGGCGAAGGAATGGCGGAACACATCCACGAGATTCTGAAGACGGGCGACTACGCGCTGCGGCAGAAGCTGCTGAAGAAGTATCCGCCGACCTTGCTGGAAGTGATGCAGCTTCAGGGGCTCGGCCCCAAGAAGACCGCCATTCTCTGGAAGAAATTCAAAGCCGGCACCGTTGCGGACGTGGAGAAACTGGCGCGCGAGGAAAAGCTGCGCGACCTGGATGGCTTCGGCGAGAAGAGCGAGCAGAACATCCTGAAAGCCACGCAATTCTTCAAAAAGTCCACCGGGCGCTTCCGGCTCGACCAAGCCTCCGACGAGGCCGACCGCATGTCCGCCTACATCCGCGAGGCAGGCGACGCGGTCGAATCCGTCACCGCAGCCGGCTCATTCCGCCGCGGCCGCGAAACGATCGGCGATCTTGATTTGCTGATCACCATGCGCCCCGGCCAGGATAAGCAACCGGACATCGACGCCGTGGCCGAGCATATTCTGAAATACCCACGCATCGAGGAACCGCTCGCGCATGGCGAGAACAAAGTGAGCGTGCTCCTGGAGACCGGGATGCAGGTGGACGTCCGGCTGCTTCAGAAGAATAACTTCGGGGCGGGGCTGCTGTATTTCACGGGATCGAAGGAGCACAACGTCGTCCTGCGGGGCCGCGCCAACGACATGGGTTGGACGTTGAACGAGTACGCGATGACGACGCTCAAGGGCGGCAAAGTGGTGGCCGGCAAGACCGAAGCGGAAATCTACTCGAAGCTGAAGCTTGCCTATATCGAGCCCGAGCTGCGCGAGAACACGGGCGAAATCGAGGCGGCGGAAAACGGAACGCTTCCGAGCCTGCTGCAGCTTGCGGACATGCGCGGCGACCTACAGATGCACACGACCGCTTCCGACGGCAGGAACTCGATCGAAGAAATGGGCGAAGCCGCCCAAAAGCTGGGTTACGAATACATTGCGCTGACGGACCACTCAAAAGCCGTAACCGTCGCGAACGGGATGGACGAGAGGCGCACACTCGAGCAGATCAAGAAAATTCGCGCCGCGCAGGAGCGCGTGCCCGGGATTCGTTTGCTTGCGGGAATCGAGGTGGACATTTTGAAGAATGGCCGGCTCGATCTCGATGACGAAGTGCTGGCGCAGCTCGACGTCGTAGTCTCTTCCGTGCATTCCTACATGAACCTACCGCGCGAAGAGATGACGGACCGCGTCCTCGCTGCCATCGAGAATCCGTACACCCAAATCATCGCGCACCCCACCGGACGGCTGGTGATGCGACGCGAGCCGTTCGATTACGACATGGAAAAGATTCTCGACGCCGCGGCCAAGTATGGCGTCGCGATGGAATCGAATGCGTATCCGGACCGCCTGGACCTGAAGGACGTTCACCTGCGGATGGCGAAACAGCGCGGCGTAAAGATCGTGATTTCGACGGACTCCCACGCGACCAAGCATTTGAACTTCATGAAGTATGGCGTCATCACCGCGCGGCGTGGCTGGATCGAGAAGAAAGACGTGATCAACGCGCTTCCGTTGGGTGAGCTGATGGCGGCGCTCAGGCCGAAGCCGCAGGCTTCTGCCGCCAAAGCGACGAGGAAAAAGACCGCCTAGGGGTCGCGCCCAGGGAACATTTCAACGGGTGCCCTCGTACATTTAGATGTGGCCGCAAAGACACGCGAGGCCGACAAATCGGAGGAGAAGAGATGAGGCGAGGAATCTTAATTGCGGCGGTTACGCTTTGGGCGGCGTGCGCGTCCGCGCCAGCGGCGCACGCTGACGATTGGCAGAAGACGTACACGATCAGCGGCCGCGCGGACCTGCACGTGCAAACGGATGACGGCGACGTCACCATTACCTCCGCCGACCAGAAGGATATCTACGCGCACGTGACCACCTCGCGCTACAAGATTGGTTCCGACGAGGTGCGCATCGAGGAAAACCAGAGCGGCGACACCGTGAACATCACCGTGAAGCTGCCGCATTTTAGCTGGGGATTCTGGGGGAACCACGGCGGAAGAGTGAAAGTGGAGTTGCGCGTCCCGCGCGAACTGAATTTGGACGTGCATACCGGCGACGGCAACGTCACCGCCGATCCAGTTTCCGGACACGTCCGAATCGACACAGGCGACGGCAACATCCGCGCGACCGGAATCAAGGGCGATATGTTCATGCACACAGGCGACGGCCACATTGAGGCGTCGAACCTGGACGGCACGCTGAAAGTGGATACGGGCGACGGACACGTGACCGTCGGAGGTCGGTTCGATGCGCTCGATCTGCATACGGGCGACGGCAACATCGACGCATCCGCCATGAGCGGATCGAAAGTGGCGAGTGGGTGGACGTTGCATTCCGGAGACGGACACATCGACCTTCGCGTGCCGAGCGACTTGAGCGCCGACCTGGACGCGCACACGGGCGACGGCAGCATCACGCTCGACTTTCCCATCACGGTTGCAGGCTCGCTGAGTCATTCCTCGGTTCGAGGAAAACTGAATGGCGGCGGCGGGCAGTTGAAAATCACCTCCGGCGACGGCTCGATTCACCTCGAAAAGCTCTAAGGCGAAAACAAGCCGAAGCCTTTGCGAGCGCGGCGGCATCCAACGCTGCATTTTCCCGCATATTTGAGCCTGTGATGGGCAATGTGCCGAAAAATGTCAGCGTGAAAAAGGGTTCCGGCACGGCCCGCCCGCAAGGGCAATAATTTGCATACTTTGGGTGATTTGCGCGGGGGCAGCGGGCTAGGGTCTTGCCCATGAACAAAATACAGCGCCCCGCTGATTGGACCTGGGCTTGCATGGTTCTACTCTAAGAGAAGAACATATGATTACCTTCGTCATGGTCGGCATCGTCGCGTTGCTCGCGTTCCTGTGCGTCTCGAGCGCGCTCCCCGGAATCATGCGTCAGAAGTAGCTCCTCATTAACCGTCCGGTATTGACCTAATTTGGCTTTCTTACCTCGCTGTGCCGCCATTTCTTGATATTGCCTTGCGCCAACAAGCGGCCACCTCGAACAAGAATCTCGATACGTTTGGCGATAAGATTGTATCCAGCATCACCTTCCGGTAGGTCGCTGCCCATAGTCTTTGCGGCTTTGACAATCACAAATGCAACTTTCCTCCAAGATGCTTCAGTAACGGAGAGAATAACTTCATCAATTTGGAGGTCGCTCAAAGGACTCATTGTCAACGCCTATAGAATACTCTCGCGCAGTTGAAGACTCTGTTCCATCGGAGAATGCGTTTTCGAAATCACGACACTACCAAGGCTCGCGGTATAGTTGCAAAACTTCTGCGCATGCCGCATGATAATTTGTTTTTGTTCCATCCGGCGCGCCGCCTGAGTGGCGTCGCGTTTCTTCGAAGATCATCAGGGGGAAACTGAATGCGCAGGCCTGTGAGTATTGCTCCGCCCAAGGGAAAACTCGGCGTGCTGACGCCCGGCATGGGCGCGGTGAGCACGACGGTGATGGCGGGGACGGAATTGGTGCGGCGCGGCGAAGCGGTGCCCGTGGGTTCGCTCACGCAAATGGGCGCGATCCGCCTCGGCAAGCGGACGGAATCGCGGTCGCCGAAAATCAAGGACTTCGTTCCGCTGGCGAACCTGGACGATCTGGTTTTTGGCGGCTGGGATATTTATCCCGACAACGCCTATGAGGCTGCCCGGAAGGCGGGAGTGCTCGAGAGTAAAGACCTCGAAAAAGTGCAGAAATTCCTGAAAGGCATTCAGCCGATGAAGGCCGCGTTCGACCAGAGCTACGTCAAAAACCTGCAAGGTCCGAACGTCAAGAAAGGCAAGACGAAATTCGATTTGGCGGAGCAGATTCGCGAGGATATTCGCGATTTCAAGAAGAAGAACAAGTGCGACCGCCTCGTGATGGTGTGGTGCGCGTCGACGGAAGTGTTCATGAGGCCCGAGGACGTGCACAAGGACCTGGCATCGTTCGAGAAGGCCATGAAGGCGAATCATCCGGCGATTGCGCCGTCGATGCTCTACGCTTATGCCGCGATCAGCGAGGGAGTTCCGTTCGCGAATGGCGCGCCGAACCTGACCGTGGACATTCCGGCGCTCGAGGACTTGGCGAAAACCAAACAGGTGCCCATCGGCGGAAAGGATTTCAAGACCGGCCAGACGCTGATGAAAACGATTCTGTCGCCGGGCTTCAAGGCGCGCATGCTCGGCGTGACGGGATGGTTTTCCACGAACATTCTCGGCAATCGCGACGGCGAAGTGCTCGATGATCCCGGCTCGTTCAAGACCAAAGAGGAATCGAAGCTTGGCGCGCTGGAATATATTTTTCAGCCGAAACTCTATCCGGAGTTGTACGGCAAGCTTTACCACAAGGTGCGCATCAACTACTACCCGCCGCGCGGCGACAACAAGGAAGGCTGGGATAATATCGACATCTTCGGCTGGCTCGGGTATCCGATGCAGATCAAGGTGGATTTTCTCTGCCGCGACTCGATCCTGGCGGCGCCGATCGTGCTGGACCTGGCGCTGTTTTTCGATCTTGCCAAGCGCGCAGGGATGCGCGGCATTCAGGAGTGGCTGAGCTTCTACTTCAAATCACCGATGTGCGCGCCCGAGCTTTATCCGGAGCACGACCTGTTCATTCAGTTGATGAAGCTGAAAAACACACTGCGCTGGATGATGGGCGAGGAATTGATCACCCACCTCGGCGCGGAATACTACGACTAAACTTCATCTCATAAATGCGTCGCACCCCATTCTGGGGGTGCAGGCTGCGCGCTATTGCGAAGGCGGCTTTGACGCCATCGGCTTCGTGGCTGCGGTGGCGCGCGTCACTTTGCCGCTCATCCCTTCCTTCGTGGAAGATTCGCTGTCGCCTGCGGCCATCGTCCAGTCATAACCGTTCTTGGAGACACCTTTCATGGTGAACTTCGTGTACATGACTTGCCCACCCATGAAACCTTTGCCGGTCCAATTCCACGTGTCGCCATCCACTGAGCCGGTGGACTCACCAACGTCGCCAGCACTGTCCACGTCGTGATAGTGATACATCTTGTTGCCTGGATCGTAGTACAACATGGCCGTGGTGGTGCTCTTCATCGCGCCAATTTCCGACGTGCCACTGCAAACGACAGCGAATCCACCGGCCGTCCACTTGCAATCCTCCGTTCCTGACATTTTGGTTGCGGGTGAGTTTGGCCCCATGGTGCCGGCTTTTGCCTCGCCGTCATTGGTGAAGTGTCCGACGAAGACACTCATCTTTTTCACTTCAGGGCCGGGTTTGGGGGCTTGCATGTCTTGGGCATGCGCGGTGACGGCGAAAAACAGAGATGCGAGGGCCGGCAGCAGCAAAGTCTTGCGACAACGCATTGGATTTTCCTCCGAGGTGAGATTTGTGGCCGAACTGGAAGCATCCTAGCACACGACTGGCCGGGCGCTCGATGTCTATTCGCCGGGCCGGGATTGATTGCGCCTATTCGCGAGGCTTCTGCGAGCTGATCTCCTGGAGCAGTTCATGGACGGCGGCGTCGAGCTCGGAGTCTCGACCCGCGAGGCCTTCGCCGATGGGCCGCGTCACCGGGATGTCAACGGGCCGCGGATGCATTTCCATCGGCTCGCCCTCAGCAGTCGTAATGCGGCTTTCCGGTATCCGCAAAAATGAACCATCGATGAGCTGCGTCCCGTCTGTAAAAATAATCCAGCCGGCAGTCGGCTCTCCCACGACTTTACCCAGATGCAGCGAGCGGTAGCCTTCCGTAAAGTCTTCCGCGTCGGAGAGCGAATGGCGGTTCGTCACCAGAATCGTGGGACGCTCGAGATCGCGCTGCCCCAGTTGGGCGCGAGCGGGCGCCTGCGACAACCCTCGAGGCGTCATGTTCAGATAATTGCGGCGCGACAACACATCGATCGCGTATACGTTGACGAAGCCTCCCGTGTTGTTCCGCACGTCCACCACCACTCCGTCGCGTCCTTGATTCTGCGCATCCAGGTCGATGTACAACTGCTGCAGCGCCCCCTCGGACATGTTCACCATGTGAACGTAGCCCAATTTTCCGCCGCTGATCTTTTCCACGTATGCGCGCTGCTGCTCCACCCATTGGCGATATAGCAGTTGGCGTTCGGCGCCAGAAGCTATGGGCCGGATTACCACTTCCCTGTCTTTCTCTCGCGCGAGTTTCAGAACCACGCGCCGATCGATCTTGTGGTCCAGCAACTCGTCGAGATTCACTCGCGGCCCGACCGAAACGCCGTCGACCGCCAGAATTTCGTCGCCCACTTTTAAGGCGCTGACTTCCGCCGGGCCGAGCGGGACTACGTCCGTGATGCGCAACCGTCCCGACTTTTCATAGAGCGCGGCATCCCAGCGAACTCCGAGCCGGCCGGTGTTGTGTTCCGCGGGGCGCGAGTTTGGCGTGAAGCCAAGATGCGAAGCGTTCAATTCGCCCACCATCAGATTCATCAGGTTACCCATTTCCACGGGAGTCTTCGCACCCTCCACCAGCGGCTCATATTCTGCGCGGACGTGTTCCCAATTGACGCCGTTGAAATTCGGATCGAAGAAATGATCGCGCAGGATCGTCCACGCCTGCGTGAACACTTCCAGCTTGTCCTTCGCGAAGTCCACGTCCATTTCCGCTGTCACCGCCAGGGGCTTCGGTTGACGCGATTCGAGCGCAACGGAATGGATTTTGCCGTCTTCCAGGTAGAAGACCTCTTTGTTGTCCGGAGTGAATTGGGCGGCCGCTTTGGAGCCGGGCGTCGAGGTGACCTGACGCACGACGGGGGGCTCCTTGCTCAATTCGTCGAGCGAAAACGAATATAGATTCGTTTGGCCCGCGGTTGTCGCGGTGAAAACGAGCGTCTTCCCGTCCGGGCTGATCGTCTGATCGCTTGCATCCAGGCCGAGGGGCAGAAAGGTCAGGCGGTTCCGGATGGCGTCAAAATCGATGACGACGGGTTTTGGAGCGGGCTTTTTCTCGGGAGCACTCTTGTCGTCAGGCTTCGCGCTCTGCTCATCACTTTTCGCCTTCTCGTCGGGCGAAATTGCAGGCGGCTTCGTCTTCGGAGTTTCCTCTTTAAAGAGATCTCGAAATTCATCTTCGCGGAACTTCGGCGTATGCGGAACCAGGTCAACGCGAGCCACTTGCCCTTCTTCGGTTCGCTGGCCCGTATTGAACAGGAGATAGCTTCCATCCGGGCTCCAGGAGATCGCCCCGCTTCCTCCGTTCGCCAGAAAGCTCACGGGTTTCGACTCTCCCCCCGCCGCGGGAACCACGCTCAAGTTCCGGTAAAGGCGATCGCCGAAACTCAAGTACGCCACCCACTTGTTGTCGGGCGACCACGCCACGGAACGATCGTCCAGATTCGGAGGGCGGTCAAAATAACCCTTGGCCAGCAAACGCTCATTCTTCCCGTCCGCGTCGATCGCGCGCAGTTCGTGCCCTTCGCGCAAGAAGGCAATCACCTTCCCATCCGGCGAGAAGACCGGCAAGGCGTCGGCGCCGGCGTGAGTCAACTGCGTTTCTTTGCTAGCGCCGAAATCGTACAGGAAGAGATGCGTGGCGCGATCGCGATCGGAGAGATACGCGATCTTCCGGCTGTCAGGCGCCCACGTGACGCCCGATTCATTCGCCGTGGTGCGCGTGACGCGAAACGCGTCGCCGCCATCCTTCGCCGATGCCGCAAACACCTCGCCGTGAACTATGAACGCGACTTTTTTGCCGTCCGGCGATAGTTCAAACTCGGAAATCTTGTCGGAAAATGTCATGTGCTCGGTGGCGGGGCCGCTCGGCGCGCCACGAAGGGCAATCGAAACGGGAGCGGCTTTGCCCGATTTCGTGTCCAGCTTCCAAATGCCAAAATCGTGCTCGAAGACGATGAAGCGGCCGTCGTAGGAAATCGTCGGCCACAGCACGCGCCCATCTTTGAAGGAAGTCACCTGCGTAGCCTTGCCGCCGAGCGGCCGCATCCAGATGTTCTGGGCCCCGCCCCGGTCAGAGACGTAGTAAACCTCGCGGCCGTCCGCGCTCCACATCGGCCAAATTTCTTTCGCATCGCCGCCCTCGCTCAGTTGCTCGAACTGCGCAGGTGAACCCTCATGCATCAGCCAGATTTCGGATTCGTCGATGTGGCTGTGGCCCTTGCGCCACCATTGGTCGGAATCAATGCCGCGGGCCGTGAACGCAAGCGTCTTGCCGTCAGGCGACGGCACGGAAAAGTATTCGTTCACATACGTTTCGGCAGTAACGGGCATCGGAGTGCCGCCGTCCACGCTAACGCGATACACGTCGTTCATGTAGGAGACGTTGTGACCGCTTGTGGAGAAATAAAGCCACTTGCCATCGCGGGACCACGCGTCCAGATGATCATTGGCGTCATCGAAAGTGAGACGCTTCAGATCGCCTGTCTCGAACGTGAGGATGTAGATGTCGCCGTTGCCGGTGCGCGTCGAAACGAACGCCAGGCGTTTCCCGTCGGGGGAATAAATCGGGCGCGATTCATTCGCGGCGCGCGAAACCAGCAGATGCGCCTCGCCTCCTGACGCCGGAACTGCCCAGATGTCGCCGCCGGAAACAAAAGCAATCTCGGAATCGTCCGGCGACATGGACGGCTGCGTCAGGTACGGCACCGGCGGCTTCGTCGACTGCGTGCCTGCTGGAATGGCGAACACCAGCGCGGCAATCGCAGCGCACAAAATTCCCTTGGACATTCTGGCTCCCCGGAGGCTTCCCCGCCCCGGGGAGTCAGCCTCGCGCCGCAAATTAGATGATGCTTTGAAACCGGAGTCAAGCCACAGAAAAGACGGCGCAGCAGACCAGTTCGGAATCGGGTCGTCCTTCGTAGAATCGAAACTCCCGGGCACAGGGAGACTATTCGTGAGGGATAATCTCCTTGTGGAAGTATCCGGCACGGGACCGAGACTGATAATCGTTTGCGGCTTGCCCGGTTCGGGCAAGACCACCCTCGCCAGAGTGCTTGAAAGCAGGCTCCGCGCGGTCCGTTTTTCTCCGGATGAGTGGATGGATTGTCTTTCGCTAAACCTCTGGGACGAAGAAAGGCGCGCGAAGATTGAGGCGCTGCAGTGGAAATTCGCTCAGGAACTTCTGGCGCTCGGTCTTACGGCAATCATCGAATGGGGCACTTGGGCAAGGTCCGAGCGGGATGCCCTGCGGCTCGGGGCACGAGCCCTTGGCGCCGCCGTTGAGCTGCATTACATCTCTGCGCCAGCGGACGTTCTCTACGAGAGGATTCAACGCCGAGGCATGGAGAAGCCACCCATCGAACGAAATGCGCTGTCCCGATGGTTTGAGGCATTCCAAGTACCGACATCAGAAGAGATGGCCCTCTTCGACAAGCCTCTAGTTGCAGACCTTGCCTCGGCTTCGGACTAATCCGCCGCCAAAAGCGGAACGTTCCTTCTCGCGTTTAGTCAGCGCTGGAGGGTTCGACGAGCTTGTCGGCGCGGCGGAGGTCGGGGAACCACCAAGCCCAGAGAATTGTCGCCGCGATGGCTCCGATACCGCCCACGATCACAGCGGGAATGGCTCCAAGCCATTGCGCCGTGGCACCGGATTCAAATTCTCCTAGCTGATTTGAGGCACCTATAAAGATCATGTCCACCGCGTTGACGCGGCCCCGCATTTCATCGGGCGTCTTCACCTGCACCAACGTCCCGCGAATTACCACGCTGACCATGTCCGTGGCTCCGACGAAAATCAACGACACCACGGAAAGCAGAAAGCTGCGGGAAATCCCGAAGATTACTGTCGCCAACCCAAAGCCCCCGACGCACCAGAGCATCGATGCCCCAGCGCGCCGCCGCAACGGCCGGTAGGCCAGAAGGATCGCCATCGCGCCCGCGCCGACGCCGGGCGCGCTTCGCAGAATGCCGAGGCCCCATGGGCCTGTGTGAAGAATTTCGCGAGCGTAAACCGGAAGCAGCGCAACAGCTCCGCCGAGCAACACGGCCACAAGGTCGAGTGAGATCGACCCGAGAATAACCTTCTCACGCCGAATGTATTGCAGGCCCGCCAGCACCGTCGTCCAACTGATGGGCTCGCGCGGCGGCGCCGCTTGCCCCGTCTTGATCCCCAGCGTCACGAGTCCCGCTGCAATTGCACCGGCCATCGCTGTCGCATACACGGCCGAGGGTCCTCGAAAAACCGCATAAATCAGGCCGCCCAGCGCCGGGCCCAGAATGGTGGCTGCCTGGAAGACGCTGGAATGCCAGGCAACAGCACTGGGGAAAACCTCCATGGGCACCAGCCGCGGCAGAATTGCGCGGCTCACTGGCCCATTGAACGAGCGGACCACTCCCACGAGCACGAGGACGATATAAATGGGATACACGCGCAGGATTCCGCGCAACGCAATTGCGAGGAGTAGCGCGGAGCAAATCGCGAACCCCGTGTAGCACGCGGTGAGGAGGCGGCGCCGATCGATGCGATCCGCGGCATGCCCCGACACCAGAAATAGCAGAACGCCGGGAATGAATTGGGCCAGTCCTGTGATACCCAACGCGAGCGGTTGCTTGGTTATCTCGTAGACTTGCCATCCCACGGCGACCGATTGCATTTCCAGGGAAAGGACGCTGAGTAGCCGAGCCAATTCGTAATTTCGGAAAGCCGGATACGAGAAAACCACGCGACCGCTGACGGCAGCGTTCGTTGAATCGGGCATGAACCGTTACTCTCGCACAAGAACGCTGGAAAGCAAAAAAGGAAACGCCCCGGCGCGAAGACCGGGGCGTTCGAAGAAAGCTGAGTCGAAAGACGCGGCGACTAGAACAGATTCCAGAGGAACTGGTTGTACACCTCGTGGTGATACTGCACTTCGGGCGCTTTGACGAACGTGCCCAGCAAGCGCGAGCACCGATCCGCGGAAGCCTGCTTCAAGTCCCCGAAGCGGCCCTTCACGTCCTCGCCCAGAATCTTCGTCATCCACGAAGCGGCCCGGAAATTCTCCAGCGCCGTGTAGATGTTGTCGGGCAGGTACCGCTCCGCCTGACGGAGATTCTTGATCTTCGCTGTTTCGCCCTCGAGGCCCGTCTTGAAGATGCAATACATCACAAGATAAGGATTCGCGTCCGGCGCCACCGAGCGGAATTCCACGCGCATGCTGCGCTCGTTGCCGATCGGGATGCGGATCATCGAGCCGCGATCCACCGCCGAAGCCTTGAGCTGGTTCGGCGCCTCGAAGTGCGGGTCAAGCCGGCGATACGCGTTCACGCTCGAGTTCATTACAAGGCACAGGTCGTTGCCATGCGTCAGGATCCGGTCGACAAACGCCCATCCGAACTTGCTGAGTTTTTCCTCGCCCTTGGGATCCCAGAAAAGATTCTTGCCGCCCTTGCTGATCGACACGTTGGTGTGCATGCCGCTGCCGTTCACGCCGACCACCGGCTTTGGCAAAAACGACGCAGTCAAACCCATGTTCGTAGCCACCTGCCGGCAAATCAGCTTATAGAGCTGAATCTGATCGGCCGCGCCCACGACTTCGCCGTAGCCGTAATTGATTTCGAACTGCGAAGGCGCCACTTCGGGATGGTCCTTCTCGTTCTGGAATCCCATCGCGCGCTGCACCTCGGCCGTCGTGTCGATGAAAGTACGCAGCAGGTCGCCGGGCAGCGAGTGGTAGTAGCCGCCGGTGTTGACGTATTCGAATTTCCCGGTTTCGTAGTAATGGCGTTCGGCGTCAGGCCCTTTGAAGAGGAAGCCTTCGATTTCGTTCGCAGCGTTCAGCGTGTAGTCTTCGTCCTTGTTGAGCTTGCCCGCATAGCCCTTCAGCAGACCGCGAATGTCCGCGCCGTAAGGGGTCCCGTCTTTGTCGATCACTTCGCCGAAGACGAGAATTTTGCCGGGCCCAAAGACGTCAGAAGGCGCCCAGTAGAAGGAGCTCCAGTCCATCGTGAGGCGCAGGTCACTTTCGCGCTGCGCCGTGAAGCCGCGGATCGACGAACCGTCGAAAGTCAGGTTGTCGTAGCTCTTCACCAGGAATTTCTTGTCGTAGTCGAGCATGTGCAGGCGGCCTTCGAGGTCGCTGAACAGGACGGTGACGGCTTTGATGCGTTTCTCGTCCGTCAGATACTTCAGCCGTTGTTCCTGGATTTTGTGAGGGGTAACCCGGTCTCTTCGCTGTTGCTTCGACTGCAGATTTAGTTCTTCAAGCTCATCGTAAGAAAGCGACAAAAAATTACGGAGTTCGTTAGACATGCATCTCCTCGAGTTGGGCGCGCCTCAACTCAGTGGCGAGTTTTCGAATCCCGGGCAGCGGGGTTCGAGGCGTAAGGGTATCGTGCGGCAAATCGAATCGTCAAATCGAAAACGGGACCGCCCCAATAGACAAAATCTATCGAACCTATAAAGAAAACCTTGGCGGACCCCGCCGCAAGCGGGGAAATGGCCGCATTTACGCATCGCGTCCTCGGAAAGCGGACGGCAATCCTAGCCGCGACCAACGGAGCCGATCACCGCGGCAAAGTCCTGGTCGCCGCGGCCGGATTCGATCGCGTGCTTGAAGACTGCGAGAGCGGCGCCTGCCGTCTGAAGCGCGACGCCGTCCCGCGCTCCCTCGGCTTGGGCGTAACCAATATCCTTTGCCATCAACCGCAGCAGAAAATTGGGAGTGAAATCGCCGGCGGCCGCGCGGGCCGAAATAACTTTGATGAGCGGGCTGCCTGGCGCGCCATTGGTCAGAACGGCCACAGCTTTTTGGCGGTCGAGACCGCCTGCGTCAATCAGCGCAGTGGCTTCCGCAAGCGAAGCCGCCTGAACGCCGCAGAGAAAATTGTTGATCAGTTTTAGCAGGGCTCCGCTACCCGTCGGCCCCAGGTGAACTATGTCGCGGCTCATAACCGCCAGCACAGGACGAGCCGCCGCGAGCGCTGCCTCGGAACCTCCAATCAAAAAAAGCAATTCGCCGGAGGCAGCATGAGGTTTTGATCCAGTCACAGGCGCGTCGAGAAGGTCGCAACCTTGCTTCGCTGCAGCGGCTGCGAGTTCGCGCACCCACGGAACCGACAGCGTGCTCGATTCGATCAGCACCGAGCCCTTACGCGCACCTGCGAGCGCCCCGTTTGTGCCGAGCCAGACATCGCGCGAGGCGGCGTCGTCCGCAACCATGCTGACAACGATATCGGCGTTCGCGGCGGCTTCCCGAGGCGTAGCGTTCACGGAAGCTCCGGCGCTTGCGAGTGGCTTAGCCTTGTCGCGATTGCGGTTGTAAACCGTAAGTGGGAATCCCGCGGACAAGACTCGTCCCGCCATCCCCGCTCCCATGATTCCTAGCCCAAGAATTGCTACGTGCGGCTGTGCCATGTCTCACCCCAGTGGATTCGCCCCAGTGGATTCACCCCAGCGAATTAACTTCGATCAACGCAGGCTCGGTCCCCGCAATCCGCACCGGATTGCAAAGCGGGCGACCAAAGCCTTCGAACTCAAGCTTCATGATATCGCCATCGGCGAGTTGAATGCCGTCGCCAAAGCTCAAATAGTCCGTGCCGAAAAAGTGAACGTGAACGTCGCCGGGGCGGCGATGCCCGTCGAACTTGAAGTGGTGATATTCGATATTTCGCAGGCTGTGGCACATTTCGGCTTCGCCCGTTCGAATCATCTTCGACCACAGGACGCCGCCTGCTCGTTCGATGGTGATATCGATCCGCACAGAATCGAATTTCGGATCGAGCGCAAGCTCAGGACCCAGCGCGCACGTGCGCAACTTTGAACTCGCAAGATTCAGGTAATTGGTCTTCTCGAAGCGATGATCCGAGAATTCATTGCCACCGGCCATTCCCACGCGGTGCGGTCGGCCATCGGGCCCAACCAGATAGATGCCGGCGATCTCTGCTTCCTCGCCGCCATCCAGCGCGAACGGCGGCACTTCCAGCGGCTCGCTGTGAGCACGCAGCATTCCTCCCGTTCCCTTGTAGAACCATTCCGGAGCCGTGCCGATGCGCCCCGCTGCGGGGCGGCCGCCTTCCACGCCCCAGCGAAACATCTTCATGCTGTCGGTAAGCTCTTCGCCAGACGTCGCGTGCATCGCCTGGCGATCGCGAGCGCTCCCCATATGCGTCAAACCCGTACCCGAAATCAGGCAGCGCGCCGGCTCGTGAGGGTGATCGATCGGGGGCAAAATCCGCCAGTCGGAGCGGCCGCTGTAGACGAGATCGTAGTCGAGGCATTCGCTCGTCATGCGGTTCCGCGCCGTCTCAGTGAGCGTTACGCCGGACGCGATCGCGCGGTTCGCGAGGTCATACACCGAAGTGGCATCGACCAACAACCGCAGATGCGGCTCGTCCACCAGCGCTAGGCGGCGTTCATCGCCATTCCGAAGTTGAATCAGCCGCGTCATCCCGCGTCCTCGAACATCACTCCATCACCTCGAACTTCGCCAAAGCCTTTTCGTTTACAGTGAGGCCGAGGCCTGGAACGTTTTCGTCGAGATCGACAAAGCCGTCCTTCGCGCGAGGCTCGCCTTCGAAAATGTACCAGAAGAGTTCGTTACCCACTTCGACGTCGACAATCGGGAAATATTCCGCCATCGGCGAATTCAGGCTCGCCATCACCACGTGATAGTTGTGCATCTGCCCCGCGTGCGGAATGACGGGGATCGAATGCGCTTCTGCAAGCGCCGCAATTTTTCGCGCCTGCGAGATGCCTCCCACGCGGTTCGTATCGAACTGGATGTAATCCACAGCACGCGCCTGGATCAATTCGCGAAAACCGTACAGCGTGAACTCGTGCTCGCCCCCGGCAATCGGAATGCGGCCGTAGGATTTCAGCTCGGCGTAGCCGTGGATGTCGTCCGGGATCACGGGCTCTTCGAGCCAGCGAAGATGAAACGGCTCGAGCAGCGGTAGCATGCGTTTCGCGTAATCGAGCGTCCAGCCCATGTATGCGTCGGCCATCACATCGATTCCATCGCCGACGGCTTCGCGGACCGTGCGCACAAGATTTACGTTGTGATGCATGCCCTCCGCGCCGTCAGCCGGCCCCCAGCCGAAACGCAGCTTCATGGCTTTGTAGCCTTCGTCTTTATAGCGTTTCGCCTCCGCGGCGAGCTCATTCAAAGGCACGCTGTAGAGACGGCTAGCGTAAACGGGGATGCGCGGCTTCGTCCGCCCCCCCAGCAGACGATACACGGGCTGCTTCGCGGATTTTCCGAGGATGTCCCAGAGCGCGATGTCTACCGCGCTGATCGCCGCCATGCCGATTCCCTTCCGGCCGAACGCCATCGTCTTGCGGTACATGTGCTGCCAGAGGAACTCGATGTCCCACGGATCAGCGCCGATCAGGAGCGGTTTGAGGTAGAGATCGATCACCTGCTTCGTCACCTGCGGCGCCAGCGCCGCATTGCCAACGCCCACCAGCCCGTTGTCCGTGAAGATTTCGACGATCAGCCAGCCGTGAAACGTGAACGTGCGCATCGACGCGTCGGGCAACTGCAGCACGTCCATCGGATTCGTGCAGAAGTGCGCCGGAAGAGCCACCGTCTGCCCGCGCCAGCGAACCACCCGCGTACGAATTTCTTTGATCTTCATTGTTGCTCCTCGAACTCGCCTTTCCGGCTAGGCGCTTGCCTCTTTCGCAACGCCGACCTCGTCCCAGGAATCGTCGCTAGAATAATTGCAAACGCCAACACGTGCAGCGATCCGGCTATCGTGAAAACCACCCCGTATCCAAACCCGTGGTCAAGCAAGTATCCCACCAGTGTGCCAAACGCAATCCCGCCCATAGCCCCGCCAAAACCCACGAGGCCGGCCACAGCACCCACTGCACTCGTGGGGAAAAGATCGGTCGGCAATACCATCACAAGCGTCGACCATGATTGCTGCCCGAAATACGCGAGACTAAAAATCGCGATCGCCCACGAAACCTCCACATGCGGAATCAGAAGCACCGACGGCATCACGGCCGCGCTCAACCCGAGCGCCAGCTTCCGAGCGGTGCCTACAGAAAAATGCCGCCGAACCAGATGACTCGAGAACCATCCCCCCGCGAGACACCCGACCCCGGCGGCGGCGTAGGGAATCCACGCAAATGTCCCGACGGCTTTGATGTCGAAGCCGCGCGCGTCATACAGATATTTCGGCAGCCAGAACAAGTAGAAGTACCACGCCGCATCACTGAGAAACTTCGCCGATCACCAGCCCCCACGACTCGCGAAACCGAAGTAGCTCAATCCATTTCAGTTTTGGCCCGCCGACGGACGCGGCGGCCGCGGATTCCAGTTCCGCGCGCTCCCGACTGGTCAGGCGCGGATGCCGCAAGGGTGGGAAATATTCCAAACGCCACCAGAGAGTCCACAGCAGCCCGATCGCCCCCGTGATGAAGAAAATCCAGCGCCAGTTCAAGTACGTCAGGATCAACGCAATCAAAGGAGGCGCAACAACGCCGCCGACCGCTGTGCCGCCGTTGATGATTCCCATCGCGGTCGCGCTGTCCCTCGGCGAAAACCATTCCGCCACCGCGCGCGTCGCCGCTGGAAAACCTCCGCCCTCTCCCATGCCCAGCAGGAACCGGCTCACGGCCAGCATCGCGAACGTTCTGGCGAAACCGTGGCTCGCGCACGCCAGTGACCAGAACGCCATGATCAGCGTAAAACCCAGCCTCGTGCCCAGTGCATCCGTCAGCTTCCCGCCGCCCGCATACATGAATGCATATGCGACCAGAAACGCGGATTGCAAAGCCGAAAACTGTTCGTTCGAAAGCGGGATGTCCTTACCGATGGCTTTTACGGCAACAGGAAGCGTCTGACGATCGAGATAGCTGATCGCGATGGCCACGCTCACCAAAATTGCGATGCGCCAGCGAAGCAGGTTTAAAGTCTCCCGAGGACTAACGATTCCGCATGGCGTTCTACGTCCTTTGCTGAAAAAACGTAGAAGTGGGTCTCAGACCGACCCGCCGCGCCAACGTCGCGAACTATTTCGTGCACAAACCATCTCAACTCTGCAGCAGCGGGGTCCACACTTCCATGAAGCTCGGGTCGCGATTCGCCCAGGCATAATAAGGAATCAGCGTGAGCGGAACGGCCCGCGACTTCCGCGTCGCCGCAGAGTAAGGCGCGTACAGCGCCCCCTGTGCATTCGTCCCTTCGTAAGCCGCGCCCGGATGATGCAGCACCACCACGCCGCCGAGCAAATCGCTCTTAAACTCGCTATGAAATTCCGCCGCCTGCCGCCTCAAGTCGAGGGCCGCGTCATTCAGCATCACTCCGCCCGGCTGGTCGAGCTGTTCCATGCAATAAATCAGCGGGCCGCGCAGGACTGCTACTCGTCCAGCGTCTTCGGTCACATGCGGATTGGCGGCAAGAGCCTGCGGCGTCATGTCCAATTGCAAACGCACCGTATCGCCCGGCGCCCACCGCCGGCGAATCGGAAAGTATGCGCCAGGGGTAACGCCGGGCGTCGACTTTCCGTTTACAAAGATTAGCGCGTGATTCGACCATCCCGGCACTCGCACGTAAAAAGTGAATTCCGAAGGCTCCGCCGGTGTGACTGTCATGGTCACGTCGCCGTCCCACGGATAATTCGTCTTTTGCGCCACTTTCAATGCCGTGCCGTCCTCGAGATGCCAATTCATTTCCGAGTTGTCGTACAGGTGGACGTAAAGCCCATCCTTGCTCGTGCTGTAAAAATATCCGGGCAGCGCGGCAAAGGTGCGCTCCAGATTCGGCGGGCAGCACGTGGTGTCGTACCAGGGATTGCGAATCTTGTCGCCCGTGGAAGGATCAAACGCGAGCGGATTGCGATAGCAGTAGAGCACCCCGTCGAGCGACATCCCCGAATTGATGCCGTTGTAGAGGGCGCGCTCGATCACGTCGGTGAACTTCGCATCGCCTGTAATCGCAAGCATGCGCCAGTTCCACATCATGTTCCCGATTGCAGCGCAACTCTCGCCGTACGCGCGGAAATTCGGCAACTCGTAGGCGTCGCCAAACGCTTCGCCGGCCGCGCGCGAACCCACGCCGCCGGTGACGTACATCTTCGTGCTCGTCATGTCGTTCCAAAGCGTGTTGAGCGTTTTCAGATACGCCGGATCGCCCGTTTCCATGTAGTAGTCGGTGGCGCCGCAGCACGCGTACATCGCGCGCACCGCGTGGCCCTCGAGCTTGGTCCGCGCCGTGAACGGCGTGCCACTGAACATATAGATCGTCCGCTGCACGGGGAACGAAGCACGTTCGTCGCCGCCCAAAATGTAACCTGCCAGGTCGAGTTGCCTCTTGTCGCCCGTGACGCGATAAAGCTCGATGAGCCCCATCTCGATTTCCGGGTGCCCTGAGACGATCGGCTTTTTCGGCGCAGGCCCATAATCGGGCAGGAGAAAATTGTCAACGAAGCGAATGCCCGCGTCGAGCATTGTGCGGTCGCCGGTGGCGCGATAGTACGCGATCGGCGCCCTGCAGGAAGTGCCCCATGTTGTAGAGCTCATGTCCGGTTGACTGCGTTTGCGGAGTCATGCTCAGCGACGCGTGGTCGTCTACGTAGTAGGTGTTCAGGTAACCGTTCGGCTTCTGCGCCGCCACCACGTCCGCGATGATCTTCTCAGTCATGGCGCGCAGCTCCGGCCGGTCTCCCGACTGCAGCGCAAAACCCACCGCCTCGGTCCACTTATACACATCGGAATCCGAGTACACCGGGCCCGTCTGCTTCGCATCGCTCTTGCCCGTAAGCCGCCGGAAATTATTCATGCGCCCGTTGGCTTCGAGCAGGTCGTGCATGCTGGGAATACTCTTTGTGACGTTGATCTCGCGCCGCGCGGCCCAGAAGCCGCTCTCGATCGTCACCGCGTGAACCGGCACGTTTCGCAGCTTCGCGTAGGGAGACTTCGCCACATTGATCACGCCCTGGTCTTTCCAGGGCGGCGCGTCCGTGAGAGGCACTTGCGATTGCCGCCGCGCGCCGCCATAGACGGCTGACGCCAGGAATCCGCGGCTCACAGGCAACGAAGAAATGGCGGCTGTCGAAATCGCCGAGGTGACGAATTGCCTGACGCGACATCTTTCTCGCTTTGGTCATTTCGAGTTCCTTCCTCGCTCACAAGAACGCGCGCTGCCCGGACGCAGGGCGCCGACGCGCGCCGATATAATAGCGCAAAAGATGTAAACGTTTACTCTGCTTGTGCGGTTTCCATCGAGGCAGCCGGGGGCCCGCTGCTGGGCGAGCCAGCGGGCTCCCGCCATTCAGCGCGAGCAGACCTACTTGGTCTCCTGGCCCGGCGTGGCCTTGCCCGGGGGCGTAGCGAGGGCGAGAACATGCCGCTTCCATCCAGTCATGGAAAGTTTCTTCGGAACCTCGCGATAAAGCCCTGCATTCAGAACGTCGCCGAGGTATCCAACGGCCTCATTGACCATGCCTTCCACCTCTTCCGGCGTGGGAAAACAGCAAGCTGTCCGCCGCATCAGCTCGGCATGAAATTCCGCCGGCCCTCGCCGCCCCGCCAGCGCCAAACAACTGAACGCCCACCAATACTGCGCTTCTAAATGATCTCTCTCTTCCATCTTGGCCCTCCCTAGTCACCTGCAATAGTTGAAGTCTGTCGTAGGCGTTCTCGAACTGAAGAAGCCTAGATTGATGGGACAAACGGGAATGATTCGCCGAGCAGGCTTAGGCCTCGCGCGATTGTGTCTGCGAAGCAGGGAAAAAGCCGCAATAGGCAAATCTGATGGGATTGAAGCCGAGGGCTACGTTCGTCTCAAGGAGTAGAGGGCGAGTAGATCGCTCGAACCCGGTTGCATCGCCGGCCGGGCGGTCGGCGGAGCTACGAATTCAATCTGCTGAGTGGCTATCGGTTGCTCGCGATTCGCCTCAACTGCCTGGACGCAAGCGATACATTCCGACGAATCCGAGCCGTGAGTGAGAATTGTGAAGTCGTTCGAAACATCATCTGTGAGAGTCGACATCTCGGGTATTTCGAGGCAAGCGAGGCACAGAAACAGCAGTCCAGCCAGGAGATAAATGAACATTCCCCCTGGCGAAACCCATGTGGGCCGCCTGACTCCGAGATCAATCACGATGCACTAAGGGATACAAGAAACCGTCCCCCGCAGTCAATAGCGAATGCGGGGGCATCTCCGGGATCGGCTCGCGCAATCCCGGTCTCGCTGCTGCAACATCCTACTTCTTCGCGTAGACCACCTTCGTTTCCACCTCGCCCATCGGTCCCGACATATGCCCGTGCACCGTCAGCGTATTTCCGTCCGGACTCAGCGTGTAGCGGTTCGCGAACTTCATCGCGTTGTCCTGAATCGTCGTGTCCGTGTTGATCACCAGCGCATCCCCGTCCCAATGCGCCGTACTCTTCGCGTCGCTGCCAAAGATTTGCCACGTCGACACCTTCTGCCCGTCGTCCACCAGGTCCATTTGGAATGCCAAGTCGCCCATCTCGTTCGTCTGTTTCACGGAAATCTTCACCGACGGTTCCTTGTGATCGATTACGGCCGTGCCGCTCGATGGCGCGGGCATCGGACCAAAATCGCTCTTCGACGGATCCATCACCCACGTGCCGCTGAAATTTGGCTTCCCCGATGTTGACGACGAAGAAGCTTGGCTCGTGGAACCAGACCCCGAACCCATCGAGGTTGAACCCGTCGATGAAGTCGAGCCGCTCATTCTGCCCGAAGTTCCCGAGCCCGCCATCGCGCCGCCAGCCGACGCATCCTGCTTCTCGAAAATGAACGTCCGCTGCGCCTCGCCCATCGGACTCTGGTAGTCCGAACTGATCGTCAGCACCTTGCCATCTGCCGACAGAGTGTAGTGGCTCACACCGGTCACCGGATCGCTTCCGTACGTCAACTTCTGGCTCACATCGAGCGTCGCACCGTTCCACACGGCGGAAATACTCTGGAGCGTGACTTCCGGATTCGGATGGGCGCCGGGCGCGTCTGGAGATATCGCCACTTCCCTGCCGTCGGTCGTGAATGTCTCGGTGTACTGCAGTTTGCCCGTTTCCGTCTCGGCGCTAACATTGATCTTAATGGTTTGGCCGCTCTGCTCGATCACATCGGTCTGGGCGCTCGGTCCCGGCACCGGACCGAATTCACTCTTGTCCACGTTCAGCTTCCACGTCCCGCTCAAATCTGTCTTTCCCTGGGCAAACCCAGTCGCCGCCACAGCCACAAACATCAACGCCCCGATCAGCACTTTCCGCAGCATGTTGCCTCCTTAAACGCCCCACTACCCGAAGATTCCAGTCCACTCCACACAAGCTCAATACGTCTGGGACCGCAATTTTATATCAGTACTCGGGGGCCGCGCTGGCTAATCGCACCCGCCATTTTTGGTGACGCCGACGCCTGTCCGCCATCTCGTTGGGCGGGTCCCGCCGGCTTTTTTTGAATTTCATCATTGCTACACAAAGACTCGCGTCTATAGACTTCGCGTCATGCTATTCATGGTCATTGAGACGTTCAAGGGCAACACTGCGGCTGTTGGTGAAAGATTCGCGCGTCATGGTCGTATGTTGCCCGACGGCGTCACCTATCACGCAAGCTGGGTCGAAATTAGCGGCAATCGATGTTTCCAAATAATGGAAGCACCGAATCGGGAACTTCTCGACGCCTGGATTGAGCGCTGGCGCGATCTGGTCGACTTCGAGGTAATTCCGGTCCTGACCTCCGCCGACTTCTGGGCGGCAACGCGTCTCGAACAAACCGGCGCGACACCCTCTCCCCAAAATTAGAGCGATATACCTCGCTCCTCAAACATGGATCAAATTGAAGACGATCAGCGCCAGCGTGCTCGCGCCGACGATCAACCAGAGGATGAGGCCCTGCAGAAGCGGGCGCAGACCCACCTGCTTGAGCGTGGCTTTGTTCAGGCCGGTGCCGATAAGGAAGAGCGTCACCGTTAGGCCGATTTTGCCAAGATGATTCAGGACGCCGAAAGCCGGCCGGAAAGCGGGCAGCAGCGTATTGGCCAATGCCGCCAGGCAAAAGAAAAGGATGAACCAGGGCCACTGAATTCGGGCTTTGCTCTTCAGCGCGACGGCGGTGACCACCGATAGCGGAACGATCCAGAGCGCGCGAGCGAGTTTGATGACGGTGCCGGTGGCGAGCGCAGTGGGACCATACTTGGCAGTGGCGCCGACCACGGAGCTGGTGTCGTGGATGGCTAGCGCCGACCACAGGCCGAACTGCGTCTGCGACATGTGAAGGGCCGCGCCGATGACGGGAAAGAGGAACAGCGCTACGGAGTTTAGAATGAAGATAGTCCCCAGCGAGACGGCCATTTCTTCCTCGGTGGCGTTGGCGATGGGACCAACAGCCGCGATGGCGCTGCCGCCGCAAATGGCGGTGCCGGCGCTGATGAGGAACGACAATTTCCGCCCGACGAGAATTAGATAACCGAGCCCGAGGCCCAGCGACAGCGTGACGATGATACTCAGAGCCGTATAGACGAAACCGGAGCGTCCGGCTCGAAGAACCTCGTGAAGATCCATGCCAAACCCCAGCGCCACGACGGAAGCCTTCAGAAGAAATGTGGCCAGGCGTTTGCTCTCCACATGAAACGGATGCGCGAGAGCAAGGCCGTAAACCAAACCTCCCAAAAGCGCGATGGGTGGCGAAACCAAACCGCTGGCGGCCAGAATCAGCGCCACGAAAAAAACAATTTTGCTCATGGATGGAGTTTCCCGGGAACGAAAGACGCCCGTCCGGGCAACAATCCTAACTGGCGATCCCGCCGAGGGCAAACGCCACGTGCGACTCGAATACCGTTTGTGATATCTTGAACGGTTTAGAAATGCGTGTTCGCGCGTAAAGCCTGCGTGAGTCCGCCGCAATCGCACCTCGGACGGGAGCGGTAGCCATGAAAAGTTCGTACAACGGCGTGGCGGTGCCTTCAAACGGCGCGCCCATCGACTATTCCGGCGGCGCCTTCCGCGTACCGGATCGGCCGATCATTCCGTTCATCGAAGGCGACGGCACTGGACGCGATATCTGGAAGGCTTCGCGACTCGTGTTCGACGCTGCCGTCGAGAAAGCCTACGGCGGAAAACGAAAGATCGCGTGGCTCGAAGTTTTCGCCGGCGAAAAAGCGTTTAACCAGTTCAAGGAGTGGCTGCCGCAGGACACCGTCGACTGCATTCGAGATTTCCGCGTCGCCATCAAAGGCCCGCTGACCACGCCCGTAGGCGGCGGCATCCGTTCCCTGAACGTCACGTTGCGCCAGGTGCTCGATCTGTACGCGTGCGTCCGCCCGGTCCGGTATTTCCAGGGCGTCCCATCGCCCGTCCGCAATCCCGAGCGCATGAACGTCGTCATCTTCCGCGAGAACACGGAAGACGTCTACGCCGGAATCGAGTGGAAATCCGGCACGCCGGAAGTGAAAAAACTCATCGACTTCCTGAATAACGAAATGCTCAAGGACACCAAGAAACGGATCCGCGAGGATTCCGGCATCGGCATCAAGCCGATGTCGCCGACAGGCACGAAGCGCCTCGTCCGCCGCGCCATTCAGCACGCGATTGACGACGCGCGCGGCGTGGTCACGCTCGTTCACAAAGGCAACATCCAGAAGTTCACCGAAGGCGCATTCCGCGACTGGGGCTACGAGCTTGCCACGCAGGAGTTTCGCCCGCACGTCGTCACCGAGCGCGAGAGCTGGATCATCGACAACAAAGACAAAAACGCCAACCTCACCGTAGAACAGAATGCCGCGATGATCGAGCCGGGCCTGGAGCAAGCCACGCAGGAGTTTAAGAACGCGATCTACGGCGAAATAAAGCGCACGCTCGACACAATCTACGCCACGCACGGAAACGGCCAATGGAAGAAGAAAATCCTCGTCAACGATCGCATCGCCGATTCCGTGTTTCAGCAAATTCTTACTGCGCGCCGACGAATACCAAGTCTTCGCGACGCCCAATTTGAATGGCGATTACCTGTCCGACGCTTGCGCGGCGCAGGTGGGCGGACTCGGCATGGCTCCCGGCGCCAATATCGGCGACGGCTTCGGCGTTTTCGAAGCGACGCACGGCACCGCCCCGAAATATGCCGACAAGGATGTGATCAACCCGAGTTCGGTGATGCTCTCCGGCGCGATGATGTTCGATTTCCTGGGGTGGAAGGAAGCTTCCAAACTGATCGAAGACGGCATCGCGCGAACGATTCAGCAGAAGCGCGTCACGTACGACCTGGAGCGCATGATGCCCGGCGCGAAGAAACTCAAGACCTCGGAATTTGCGGCGGCCATCATCGAAAACATGCAATCCGCCGTCGCCGCCGACTGAACATGTCCTTCCTCGGGCTTGGCCCACAACAATTTGTCATCCCGAGTCCCCGCGCCTTCTGCGGGGCGAGGATCTGCTTTTTCGCCTTTTCCCCAAGGAGATCTGAATGCGCAAGAAAGTAACCGTAGTTGGCGGCGGCTTCGTCGGTTCCACCACGGCACAGCGAATTCACGACGCGGGCCTCGCGGACGTCGTGCTCACCGACATTCTCGACGGCGTTCCCGCCGGCAAAGCTCTCGACATGGCGGAGTCCGCCCCGATCCTGCGCACCGACGCTCACGCTATCGGCATATCCACCGCCTCGGGCGACTATCGCGAGACCGCAAACAGCGACATCATCGTCATCACCGCCGGATTTCCTCGCAAGCCAGGCATGAGCCGCGACGACTTGCTCAAAGCGAACTATGACGTGGTCAAAGGCGTCGTCGAAGCCGTCGTAAAAATCTCGTCCGTATGCGATTCTCATCATCGTCACAAATCCGCTCGACGCGATGGCGCAAGCCGCCTTCAAAGTCAGCGGCTTCTCGAAGAATCGCGTGATCGGCATGGCGGGCGTGCTGGATTCAGCGCGCATGAGCACATTCGTCGCGACGGAACTCGGCGTCTCGGTCGAAAACGTCCACTCCTTCGTGCTCGGCGGCCATGGCGACGACATGGTCCCGCTCGCGCGCTACTCCACCGTCGCAGGAATTCCCCTCCCCGAACTCCTCCCGAAGGACAAGCTCGAAGCCATCATCACCCGCACGCGAAAAGGCGGCGCCGAAATCGTCAACCTGCTGAAAACCGGCTCGGCTTACTACGCGCCCTCCGCAGCAGTCGTCGAAATGGTCGAGGCAATCCTGAAAGACAAAAAGAAAATTCTCCCTTGCGCGGCCTACCTCGAAGGCGAGTACGGAATCAGCGGCTTGTTCGTAGGCGTGCCCGTAAAACTTGGCGCGCGCGGCATCGAGCAAATCATCGAAATCAAGCTCACGCCGGACGAAAAAGCCGCCCTCGACAAATCCGCCGCCTCCGTTCGTGAGCTGGTCAACGTCCTCGGCCTCTAATGGCCTCTGCGCTCTCTGCGCCTGCCCGCCATGTTGCTGGGCGGGCCTCCGCGGTAGATTCTGTTCCCGACTGATACCCTTTCGCCGCACGACACTTCGCCCATCGAAGCGTACCCACACTCATTTGATAAACTATTCTCCGGAGTCATCCACAGGCGCCATGAAACTGTTCCCCGGCAAACCCGACAAGGACTCGCACTCTTCATCCGATGGAACGCCAGGCTCGCACAGGCGAACCGATCGCGGCGCGCAATCCCAGCAGCCGTCTCACCGTCTCACGGTCGACCTGGCGCGCGCGGAACGGCTCGCCACCATGCTCGCACACAGCCGCGCGGCGCAGTTTGTCGAGGTGGCCGACCTCCTCGCCGGAATGTACATCTACGAATGGGAGCGGCTTTCGAAGTTTTGGGACGATCGCGACGAAATCGAAAGCCTCTTGCAGAAGATTTGCAGCATAAGTCCCCAGCGCTGGAATTACTGGATCGAGCACTACGACCAGCAACGCCAAAAGGATGAAAAGGAAAGGCTCTCTGCGAGACGCAACATCAAAGAGCCGCGGATCGAGGGAGAAACCCTCCAACGTTCAAGCGAGCTGCAGGCAATTCTTGCGCGTGCCGAAGAGCTTACGCCGTTCCGCGACGACGTCGACGGAAGAAAGATTCCAGTCCTGACCAGCGAGTGCGTCCTGCTCTGCATCGCTCGGAATCAGGAATCCGAACTAAGCAGCAAGCTGCGCGACACCGCGCTCGACCTCGCCGCCCTCGAGCGCTCTGCCCGAGACCCACGCCGCACACCGCAGCGGTAAACGAGGTTTCAAGTTTCAGGTGTCAGGTATCAGTTTTCTCTGTGTCCTCAAGCCTTTCTCCGTGCCCTCTGTGGTAAGCCTTCCGCTGCGTCGTCTGCGCCTGCCCGCCATCTTGTTGGGCGGGCCTCTGTGGTAAAAGCTTTTGTCTTTAGATAATCATCTTGAAATTCGGCCACAGCTCGGCCAATGGCGCACTCGGCTTCCGGCAAACATAAATCGGCACCTTTTGCTCCATCGGCACGCCGTTCGGATTCGACGCCGTCGCAACCAGCGTCGTCTCCCCAAACAAATCCTTGTACCGGTCCGACCGCTCGCCTACCAGGATCACGCATGCGCCCGAATAGTTGCGCGGCCCCCAATAGAAATAGCTGTTGTGCCCCCCAATCGCCTTCGGCAAACCCAGCGCCCCGCCGTAATAATCGATTGCGCCCGCCTCGCCGTAATTTCCCGCCAGAATCGCGCAATCTGCTTGCTCGGCGGCAGGCAGCGCGTGATAAACGCCCGCGACCGTGTTGGCAAGGTTCCGCCAGCCGAACATATCCGCGTAGAGTTGCGGCAGTTCCTGAGTGACGTCGCGCTCCGTCTGCACGTTGAAACCCGGCAGCGCGTGCATGTAGCGTAGAAACATGCCGACGGGCAGCACCGGGACGCCAAACGGAATCGTCACGGTGCCGCCGATCACCGTTAGCGCAATCGCAGCCATTCGTACTCGGCGCCACGGAACCGAACTCATCCCCTCCCACGCCACGCCGCCGGCCGCTACCACCAGTGGGTACACCGGCAGAACGTAATACGTCTTGCCGCTCATCACCATGAAAGTTGCCAGCACGATCAAGTAAGTCCACGCGACGAACCGGAATTGCTTCGCCCGAGACGCAACAAAACACCAAACGATTCCCGCCAGCCAAATCGGCAGCGCCAGCGGATCGAGAAACAAGATCTGCTCCACGACAAACCGTACCGGCCCCACATGCACATTCTTGTATTCCTGCGCGTTCCGGACGACCTGAATCTGCGGCCAGCCGTGCCGCGCCTCCCAAATCAAATTCGGCAGGAATAGCGCTACCGCCAAAAGCCCGCCGAGCCAAAGCCATTTCGACCGCAAAATCGATTGATTCCCCGTCAGCAGCAGTCCCGCGATCAGCGCGAACCCGAAAACGGCCATTGTGTGCTTGTTTTCGAGCCCGATTCCAGCCATCGCCCCGAACGCCAGCCACAGCTTCGGCGACGCGCCTTTCACGATTCGCACCGCAATCAGGGCGCACGCCAGCCAGAAGAACGGCTCGAACGCGTTCATCGAGAAAAAACTGTCGAACGCAAGGTAAGCCGGCGCGAGCAAAATCGTCGCCGCCGCGAGCAGTTGCGCGAAGCGTCCCCCGCCAAGCTCGCGTGCGAGAACTCCCGTCAGGAAAACCACGGCCGCGCCGGCCAGCGCGGGCAACAACCGAATTGAAATGATGGAATTGCCGAACAGGTGCCGCGCAAACCATGCGACAAAAGCAATCAGCGGCGGCTGGTCAACGTATCCCCAAGCCAAATGCTCGCCGCAAGCCATGTAGTAAAACTCATCGCGAAAAAATCCGTACTGCGTGATGCCAGCGAATTGAATCGCAAGCTTGGCCAGCGCCAAAAGGGCGAGCGGCGCTGCTGCAAGCGGTGGAGAAACCGTACCGCTCAGCAAGCTGCTGGTCGAAGGGGCGGGTCTCAGACCCGCCCATCGTTCTGCTTGTTCTTTTTGCACTTCGGTTGGATAAAAAGACGTCGCGCCTAGGACGCAGCCGGTACGACGACCGCAGACTTGATAACATCCAGATTCGGGAAGCTCTTCTCCAGATACGCCTTCCCTTGCGAGGTGATGGCGCCCTGATCGGGCTTCTCGCCGTAACCGCTGTGCAGCTTCTGCACCACGTCCATGCCCGCCGTCACCTGGCCGAACGGAGAGAAGCCCTGCCCGTCGAGAAACGTGTTGTTGCCGAAATTGATGAAGAGCTGGGTCGTGCGCGTGTGCGGACCCGCGGTGGCGAACGTGAGTGTTCCCGGCTTGTTGCTTTGCGTCACCGGATCGTCCTTGATGCGCGCGCCGCGCCACACGGAATTCACCGCAGGATCGGCGCTCAACCCGAACTGCACGATGAAGTTCGGGACCACGCGGAAGAAGGCCGCATCCGTGAAGTAACCATGCGTAACCAGATTATAGAATCGGTCAGACCCGATTGGCGCCCACTCGCGCGTCACGTGCACCGTGAAATCGCCCTTCGTGGTCGTGAACTTCACGTCGTAGACCTCTGGCGATTTCTCGTTGAGGTTCGCCGGTTGCAGCAATGCAGGATCGCTAGGCATTCTGTCTCCTTATATTCAATTTGAGATCGCATGACTTGCCGAGACTTCTCCGCGTCCTCCGCGCTTGCCCGCCATCTTTGGGAGGGTCCTCTGTGTTTCAGTCGTACTCTGCGTTCTCTGCGTCTCAGCGGTAGAAGCTTTTTACCTTGGACTCAATTTCAAATTTGAAATTTCAAATCGCTCTTGCATTCATCTGTGTTTATCTGTGTTCATCTGTGGTTCCAAGGTTTGCCCTTCACTTCAAATCCGCTACTGCTGCGGCGCGGCCGCAGGCTTCTTCGCCGGTGCCGTCGCCGCCGGCTTCTTCACAGGCGCCGCTGGCGCAGGCGATGTCACCGTTGCCGTGGTTATAGTGTCGAGCTTGGGATACGTCTTCAGCAAATACGCTTTCCCGCCCGACATGATATTCCCCTGATCGTTCGTGGTGTTGTCGGCGTAGCCGTTGTAGAAATTCTGGATTACATCCATTCCCGAGGTCACCTTCCCGAACGGCGCAAATCCTTGGCCGTCGAGCGCGCCATTGTTTCCGAGGTTGATGAACACCTGCGTGGTCCTGGTGTTCGGACCAGCCGTCGCGAATGTAATCGTTCCCTGCGCGTTGGTCTGCGTCACTGGATCGTCCTTGATTCTCGCCGTTTCCCACACTTTGTTCACCGCCGGACTCGGTCCCAGGCCGAATTGCACGACGAAGCCGGGAACCACGCGAAACAGGGCCATGTCGTTGTAAAAACGATGCCTCACCAGATTGTAAAAGCGATCGGCGCCCTGCGGCGCCCACGCGCGCGTCACCTGGACGACGAAAGTGCCTTTCGTCGTCACGAAAGTCACTTCGTACACTTCCGGCGCTTTCGCCTTCAGCAATGCCGGATTCAGCAAGGCCGGATCCGTCGCCGCGTGCGTTGCCGTCGTATGAGTGGCTGTGTGAGTTGTCGTCGCCGGTTTCGGCGCCGTGCTTTGCGCCGGTGCCTGCGCCGACGCTTGTGCGTTCAACACGGTAGGCGCAAGCATCGCCGCAACTAAAAAGCATAGCCAGGAAACTTTTCTCACGGCTTTTCTCCTTGTAGTCTCTTTGCGGTGGCTTCCACTGCTTCCATCACTCGCAGCGTATTGCCGCCGAGAATTTTTTGAATATCGCTATCCGAATAACCCTTTGCCAGCAGTGCGTCGGTGATTTGCGGCAGATGACTTGCGTCGTCCATGCCGAACGGCATGTTCGCGCCGTCGAAATCCGAACCCAACCCCACGTGATCCGCCCCGACCAGCTTCACCGCGTGATCGATGTGCTCGATGATTTCGGTCCACTCCACGCGCGGCAGCTTGCCCTGCGCCACGTATTCGCGCAACACTTTGTCGCCTTCCACCTCTTCGCAGGACTCGTCCCCGCCGCACCGCTTCTTCGTCTCCGCCGCGATTTCCTTGTCGATCTCCGGATGCGCGGCTTCCGCGTCGCGGAATTTCTGGTCGAGGAATCCGATGTGATAATTGATCTGGATCACGCCGCCTTTTGCCGCAAGAGCCTTGATCATGTCGTCGGTCATATTGCGCGCCGCGTTGCACAACGCCCGGCACGAAGAATGCGACGCAATCAGCGGCGCCTGGCTCACTTCCAGCGCATCGTAAAACGTCTTGTCCGCCACGTGCGAAATGTCCACCATCATGCCGAGCCGGTTCATCTCGCGCACCACGTCTTTGCCGAAATCGGTCAGGCCGTTGTGCGCCGGCTTGTCCGTCGAGGAATCGGCCCAGTCTGTATTCAGCATGTGCGTCAGGGTCATGTAGCGCGCGCCCAGCGCGGCATAACTTCGCAACACGCCCAGGTCGTTCGCGATCATGTGCCCGCCCTCGACGCCCATCAACGCCGCGATCTGTCCCGCGCGATGCGCCCGCCGAACATCTTCGGCAGTCTCCGCAAGCGCGAGGTCTTTCGGATGCTTCGCGATCGCCTGCCGCACCGCGTCGATCTGGTCGAGCGCCCGCTTCACCGCCTCGGGCCCGGTAATCGAGCCGGGAATATAGATCGAGAAGAAAATCCCGCCTAGCCCGCCATCGCGCATGCGCGGGATGTCGACGCTTCCGTCTGTGTGCCGCGCGCCCAGATCGAATTTCGGATCGAGCAGCCGCTGCGTCGTATCGTCATGCGTATCAATCACGATCGACCGGAAATGCAGATCGTGCGCCTTCTGCGAAACACTCGATTGTGCGGATGATGTAAGCGCGATCAGCGGAAGCAGAAGCGCGAGCGCGCCGCAAAGCAACGGCAGCAGACTACGGCTCATTCTTTCCCTCAGACGAACGCAAGATTTTCCTATAGTTCCGCCGAAATCGGAAGGACGATTCATCTTACTGATCGAACTGCTCGAGTTATCTGTACGCGGCCGGCGCCGATAACAATTCCAGACCGAGCTTTCGACCCTACTAAGATTGGAGTATGGCCGACTTCAACAAAGCCAAAGTCACAGCGCCTGTGCTCCACGCTTCGCTCTTCTTCATAGCGTCCGCCCTGATGTGGGCATCAAACCGGCCACTCCTCCAAGGACCGGCCAGCTTTCCATTTCTGATCCTCTGGATTGCAGATATCCCGATTTCTTTAATCGCATTCAACGAGATGTTCTTTTCGGACAAGTACGGCTGGACTGCTTGGGCGTTGTGGGGCGGATTGGGAACCCTCTGGTGGTATTTCCTAGGTCTTTCGATCGATGCGTGGATACGCCGCCTTTCGCGACACCGAGACGCTAAGAATCTGCTCTAGCCTCCTCTGCGATCTTTCTCTAACAGTTCTGCCTCGACGACTTCTTTTGCGCACTCTGCGTCTCTGCGGTAAGGACCTGTTGGTTGAATCTGAAATTTGCAATTTCAAATTTGAGATTCCCCTTTCTGGTCTCGCCCCTAGTGCCCGCGAAACCACGACTTCACCGCATGCACCAGCACCTGCCCGTTCACCGCGGCCAGCGACTCCGTAAGCGGAATTCCCTTCGGGCAGACCTCCACGCAGTTCTGCGCGTTGTCGCAATCCTCAATCCCGCCCGGCTCCATCAACGCCTCGAGTCGCGGCCCCGCGTGCATCGCTCCCGTCGGATGCAAATTGAAAAGCCGCACCTGGCTGATGATCGCTGCCCCGACGAATTGCGTGTGCTGGTTCACCTTCGGACAAATCTCCAGGCAATTCCCGCACGTGATGCACCGCGAAAGCGGATAGCCCGCTTCCTGCATTTCCGGAGCCATGCGCGGCCCCGGCCCGATATCGTACGTTCCGTCGATCGGGATCCAGCATTTCGTCTGCTTCAGGTCCTCGAACATTTTCGACCGGTCCACCTGCAGATCGCGGACCAGCGGAAACTTCGTCAGCGGCTCCAGTCGAATCGGCTGCTCGAGTTGATCCACCAGCGCCGAGCACGCCTGCCGCGGCTGCCCATTGATCAGCATCGCGCACGCCCCGCACACTTCTTCGAGGCAGTTCGCGTCATAGCTCACCGGCGTCGATTCGGTGCCCTCGCGCGTAAACGGCTTCTCCGCGATGTCGCGCAGGCACTGAATGACGTTCAGATGCGGCCGATACCGCAGCTCGTACTCCTCCCACCGCACAGACTCGTCCGGCCGCTGCTGCCGCTTAATCTTTACGATGAAAGTCTTGTCCGCCATCTTCAGTTCTTCTCTGCGTCCTTTGCGTGTCTGCGGTGAACGTCTCTCGCCTTTGATTCTCGTTTCAAATTTCAAATCTGAACTTTCAACTCGCCTTCGCTTTCATCTGTGTTATCAGTGTTCATCAGTGTTCATCCGTGGTTCCCAAGGTTTTCGCTTTTGTCGTTGCCTCAAGTTTTCGCGGTATATTTACGTTCCCTCAACGGCAGCAACGAAATATCCACGGGCTCGTACTCCAGCTTGATCTCCCCGGCCTGATAACTCGCCTTCGTCGTCTTCAACCAATTCTTGTCATCGCGATTCGGAAACTCCGGCTTCCAGTGAGCTCCGCGGCTTTCATTTCGCGCGAGCGCGCCGAGCGTGATCACTTTCGCCAGCACGAGCATGTTGCCCAGTTCGCGCACGAAATTCAAAGTCTGGTTCGCCCATTGCGTCCGATCCGACAAATTGATCCTCTTGAACCGCTCGCTCAGCGAGTCGAGCTCACCCAGCGTTTTCTTCAACGTCTCGTTGTAGCGCGTCACCGTTACGTTCGCCG
This sequence comes from uncultured Acidobacteriota bacterium, assembly GCA_963744235.1. Classification (GTDB taxonomy): domain Bacteria; phylum Acidobacteriota; class Terriglobia; order Acidiferrales; family UBA7541; genus Palsa-295. Next base: position 1,051,854 of record CAVUSU010000004.1, read on the forward strand.
TCATCAACTGCCCCATCTCGCGCCAGATCGTCATGGGATTCTCGTTGCCTAAGTGCCGATTCAGCAGCGCGTCGTTCAAGTCCTGCTGCCGCACGCGCTCACGCTCGAAAACGCTCTGTGGCGCGCTCTCGCATCCGCTTTCCAGCCCGCGCGAATATTTCACCGACGCCGGCCCCGCCAGCATCCCCGCATAGATGCACGACACCAGCGAATTCGCGCCCAACCGGTTCGCGCCATGATATTGATAGTCGCACTCGCCCGCCGCGTAGATTCCCGGCACATTCGTCGCCTGATCCGTGTTGTTCACCCACAGCCCGCCCATCGTGTAATGCATCGCCGGGAAAACCTTCATCGGCTCTTTGCGTGGATCGACGCCCACAAACTTCTCGTAAATCTCCAGAATCCCTTCGAGCTTCCGGTCGAGCACCTCCGCCGGAAGGTGCGATACATCCAAGTACACCGCCGGCTCGCCCGGCAATCCCATCTTCAGCTCGTACACCACCTTGTGAATCGCACGCGTCGCCACGTCGCGCGGAACCAAATTCCCGTACTTCGGATACCACTCCTCGAGAAAATAAAATCTCTCGTTCTCGGGAACATCCTTCCCGCGCCGCGTGTCGCCCGCCTTCTTCGGCACCCACACGCGTCCGCCCTCGCCGCGCGCCGATTCGCTCATCAACCGGCACTTGTCCTCGCCGGGAATCGCCGTCGGATGCACCTGGATGAACTCGCCGTTCGCGTAGTAAACGCCCTGCTGAAATAGCGCCGACTGCGCCGATCCCGTGCACACCACCGAATTCGTCGAATAGTAGAAAATCGCGCCGTTTCCGCCCGTGCAGTAAATCACCGCGTCCGCCGGAAACGTCTTGATCTCCATCGTCTTCAAGTTCATCGCGCAGATGCCGCGCGAGACGCCGCCCTCGTCGATCACCGCGGAAAGAAACGTCCAGCCCTCGAACTTTTTGACCTTGTCTTCGGCCTCGAACCGCCGCACCTGCTCATCCAGCGCGTACAGCAACTGCTGCCCCGTCGTCGCGCCCGCAAACGCGGTGCGATGAAACATCGTCCCGCCAAACCGCCGAAAATCCAGCAAGCCCTCCGACGTGCGATTGAACATCACTCCCATGCGATCCAGCAGATCGATAATCGCCGGCGCCGCCTCGCACATTCCCTTCACCAGCGGCTGATTCGCCAGAAAGTCGCCGCCATAAATCGTGTCGTCGAAATGCTGCCACGTGGAGTCGCCTTCGCCCTTCAAATTCTTCGCCGCGTTGATCCCGCCCTGCGCGCAAACAGAATGCGACCTCTTCACCGGCACAATCGAAAACAGGTCCACGGGCACGCCCGATTCGGCCACGCGAATCGTCGCCATCAAGCCCGCCAGCCCGCCTCCCACCACAATAATCTTCGGTTGTCTCACGATGTCTCTATCGCCCTAATTCCTTTTTCGCCGTTCGACCACGAACGCTGTCATCCCGAACCCAGCCGCGCGCCTTTTGCGCGGATGAGGGTGAGGGATCTGCTGTTCTGCTTTCTGCTTTCTGTTTTTCTTCCCTCCGTGCCCTCAAGCGTTCTCAGTGCTTGCCCGCCATCTTGTTGGGCGGGCCCTCTGTGTTTCAGTTTTTCTCTGATCTGCGCCTCTGCGGTGAATCTGCGCTCATTTCAGGTCTTGCACTTCCTTTCATCTGTGTTTATCTGTGTTCATCTGTGGTTCCAAGGTTTTGCAGTTGCTTTCCCCTCGCCTCTCGCCCTCACCCCTCGCCCTACTTGACGTACCCATTCAACGGGAACCACCCATAATGAAATCCCACCGCAATCATGATCCCCACAAACGTCATCACCACTGTCACCGCCGCCCCAAACCACGCCGCGGCCCGCTGCGCCTTCACGCTCACCGCAATTCCCCACTTACACGCAAAATTCCACAGCCCATTCCCCAGATGGAACGACGCCGCCGTCACGCCCACAATGTAAAACGCGAAATACCACGGATGCGACATCGCCTCCGCCAGATCGGCATAATTCGTCCGCCCGCCTCCCATAAACCGCTCCATATACACGTGCCACCCAATAAAAACGAACGCGATGATTCCCGTCCACCGCTGCAGCACGTACAACCAGTTCGACATCCACGGATGCGCCAGCGCGTTCGATTTCCCGCGCCACCATATCCAAATCCCGTAGAACCCGTGAAACAGGATCGGCGCCCACAGCACCGCGCTCTCGACGAATATCCGCCACGGGATGCTTTGCAACTCCACCGACACGTCGTCGTACTTCTGCGTGCTCACCAGCGCGTAGCTATTCGACCAGAAATGCTCGAGAAGGAATGCTCCAATGGGAATTACGCCGCTGAGGGACTGCAGTTTGTCGAGAAAATAGCTCGTTTTGGATTCGGCCGCTCTACGCCCGGCCGCTACGGACTCCATGCCCACTCCGAGAACTACGACCCTTCCTTACCCAACTTGTCATCCCGAATCCCCACGATTTGTGTGGGGTGAGGGATCCGCTTTTTCTTGCCTTTCGTCTTAGGGGCGCGTCCCGATACTTCGGGGTGCCACCACTTGCGTGATTTTCGCGATTCGCGTCATGCCATGCAGTGACGCACGTCACACAACACAAAATTTTCCGCGCACCCGAACGCCTGAGTATAGCAGTGGAAGAAAACTTTGCAAGCCGCCCCAGTCGCTGATGGTACGCTTTGTCCGGGGGAGTGCGACGATTGCGAACAGGCGGCGGTGACTTCATAGATGCGTCAGCGATGCCGGATGAGGATTCCCCAGTTGATTGGGTTAATCTGTCGCCGGCGGCGCGTGCTGAATCGCTCTGGGATAGCCTGCACGATGCTCAGGTTGTTTCTATCCGCTCAAATCTTCTAGAGCGCACTATAGATTTATCTTGTGAAATCAAGCATCTGAACGAGTTCCATAAACTCGATGAAGGGTTCGAATTCATTCTTCACCTTCAGGGCGTGCAGTCAGCGCGAGTACTTCGGTACGCGATGTGGCCGGGCGGGTGTTCGATTCCAGACGGACTCGCAATTGAAGACCAGCGAAAGATGGTCGCTGATTACCAGGCCAAGTGGCGGGAGGAATCTGGTTCGTGGAACGAGTTCGAGTCCCGACTCACGCGCGAGGACGAACAGGTGTTCGACATTTCTGATGCGGCACTCGCGACGTCACCGAGAGGTCCAATTGCTCTCAAACTTTGTGGACACCTCAACTACGCTACATATCACGAAGCATACCTGCGCTTCGAGGCTCTGAAAATTTCAGGAAGCGATGGAAAACAATTTGAACTTGGACAGTTTCAACGGCTGGGCGAAGCATACTGGGAAGCTTTCAGTAAACGCGCCAACTCCACGAAGTGACTATGTCTTGTTTCCCGCTAACTCCCGTTTAGCCTCGGCTTTTTCCTTGCCTCCTTGCCTCCTTCTGCCAGCCGTTGACTTGGACTCTCTCGCTGGCCTAGTATCCCCATCGCACACCACACAAACAACGAGGCGCGAGTGAATAGTGATTGGGAATACATCCACGCAGATTCCGCCGAGCAACTAACGCGACTGCATCATTTTTCAATTGTGAAACCGCACGCGGGCGGCAACGTGACGATTGCGATCACGGTGAAGGAGTTCGCCGTGCCGCCTCCGGGGCAGCGCATGCGCTTCTACGCCGAGGCGGACAAAACATTGAACCAAAAGACAGCTCCGTTTTTGCCGTGCGGCTGGGGAACTTCGCTGTTTTCGGCTCTTGGAGATTGCGTTCGCATGATCCGCGAGTTTCCGTATGAGGGCGAGGAGCGCGCCTCGTGATCCTCCATTTCACTAAGCGCACTTTGCATCCCGGCACGGCCGCCCTAGAGATAAAAGGCAGTATCCACCACGGCCCCGAGTGCGCGCGCCTCGTTCAGGAAGTGGAGGAGCTGATCGCGGCCCACGAAACTCGCGTGATTCTCGACATGGCCGGCGTCACCTACGCCGACAGCGCCGCCATCGGCGCCATCGTGAAGTGCCTCACCAAGCTCAAAACGGCCGGCGGTGCCCTCCGCATTGCCGGCGCTCAATCCGTCATCGCCCACAGCCTCAAATTGACCAAAGTCGACACCCTCATCGAAATGTTCCCCACCGTCGACCAAGCTGCCGCCAACTTCATCTCCCCCGATGCGACCTGATGGACTCGAAAAAAAATCAGCGCTCATTCTCGCTCTCCTCGTCGGCCAAGCCTTATTGGTCGCCGCTTCCGTCAAGCTGGCGCTGAGCTGGAGGAACCCAGGCTATGCGGGCGGCAAATTCAAAAACATTCTCGTCCTCGCCCTAGGCGGGAAAGCAGCGAATCGCGCCGAGTTTGAGGACGAGTTGGTCGCCGCCATTTCGCGCCCCGGCGTCCAAGCCTCGCCAAGCTACGAGTTTCTCCCCCGGCCCGAGGCCACGCCCATTAAGACGGACGACCTCAGGTGGGTTGTACGGAAACAGAAATTTGATGGGATCGTAGTTTCGCGCCTCACCAAGAACGACACTAAAACCACCTACGTTCCTGGCGAAACCTACATTCCACTTCCCTACTACGACACCTTTTACGGCTACTACGGCGCGCTGTACCCGGTCGTCTATTCCCCAGCGTATTTGCAGACCGAAAAAACCGCGCAGGTGGAAGTGAATGTCTATGCCACAGGGAAAACGGATGGCGAACTCGTTTGGACGGGAACCACCAAGACGTTTGACAGCAGTTCGGTGATGAAGAGGATCAAGGAACTCACGAAACTTGTGACCGCGGAACTAGAAAAACAAGAGGTCATACCGCCGCAATCGAACTGAGTCGTAGCGAAAAACTAGAAATTGCCACCCCCATATCGCAGAATGTCCGCAATGCCAAGGAAACCCATCGGAGTCTGGTTCAGCATCGCATTGGTAATTCTGATCTTGGGCGCTGGGCTCGGCTGGAAGCTAGGCCAGAGGCTCGCTGCGTATCGATTTCGGTATCAGCGGGAGGCTGCGGCGAAATTGCCGGCGTCCGAACGCCCTCATGTCGAAGCCGTTTTCTCAGCGCTGACCACCGTCACGGTCTCGCGCCTCTACGCAGGCATCACGACACCAAATCCCAGTTTTCGCACGAAAGCGCTGCAGTCCGAAATCGCAACACTCAACCGTGCCCGCCAGCGCCCCGATCTCCAAGACGTTAGGCCCATCTTCGACCTGAACCTCGCGATCGCATACGTCCGCCTCGCGGAAGAGGAAAGCGAGACGCAGCAGGCCGCACAGGCGATGCAGTCCGCGCACGCGCTCTTTCAATCCCTCGGCTGGAAAGACGATTCCGACGACGCGCTGCGCGCCGCAGCCAAACGCGAACTCGATTTCTGGAATCCGGACTTTACAAAGAAGGCTCCGCCTAAATGACTCTAGCCGCCAAAATCACGTATCTTTCTTCTTTGCTCCTCGGCCTCTTGGTCGGCGTGCTTTTCGGGTCCCGGATGGAGGCCGAACAGCTCCCCTTCGACGAGATGGGATCGCAAATGGCCGCGACGCAAGCCGTCGACGACTTCGGACGCGCCCAGTTCCACTATGCGGATCCGGAGAATGCCGCCAAAGCGTTGCAACTCTGCGTCAACGTGCTGGAGCAAATCGAGAAGCGGAATCCGGATGTAACTCAGCAACAGGCCTTGGTCACCGCTTACGTTCGGTTGGCCATCCTCGCAGACGGCGCCGCCAACCCCGCGCAATCCCAAGCCTACATGGTTCAAGCGCGGCAGTGGCACAAGTCGCTTCTCTTCAGTCGCGACGTGACCGACGCGCAACTGAAGGCAAGCGTCACCTTCCTTGACCGCTCGCGCGACCCTTGACTTAATATTATTCATCTGTGTTTATCTGTGTTCATCTGTGGTTCCCAAGGTTTGCCATCACGCGGTCGGGCGCGCGTCCAGGTTGTCTCCTCCTTGCCTCCTTGCCTCCTTGCCTCCTTGTCTCCTTGCCCCTGGCGCGCCGAAGCGCCTTGCGCGAAGGCGGCTCCTTACCTCCCCCAACTGTGCTACCTTACCCCTCCAAAGAACCCAGACTTGCATTTGAATTGCGCCCTGATTTACCCGCGCTTGAAAAAACTCTGAAAGGAGACCCGCCATGAAAGGTCGCTTCGCCATTACCCTTCTTTCGACGATTCTGTTCGCCGGATTCTTGGAATCTTGCCAGAAACCCTACCATCAGGAGACCGAGCGCTACGTTTTCGTCGCTTTCAACACCAGTTTGCCGTACTGGCAGGAAGCGGAAGCTGGCCTCACCGATGCTGCCACCCAACTGGGCATCAAGGCTGAACTCACCGGCCCTACCACCTTTTCCCCGAATGACGAGTTGACCGCATTCCAGCAGGTGGTCGCCCAGAAACCCTCCGGGATTCTTCTCTCTGCCTCCAACCCCGACATTTTTAAGGCGCCCATCGATGACGCCATTCAGCAAGGCATTCCCGTAATCTGCGTGGACGCTGATTCTCCTGGTTCCCGTCGCATGATCTTCATCGGCACTGACAATTTCCGCGCGGGCCAGGAAAGCGGAAAGCGTATGGGAGAACTCTTGAAGGGAAAGGGCAGCGTCGTCGTCATTACCATTCCCGCCCAGTTCAATCTCGTCGAGCGTTCCAGAGGCGTCGACGAGGCGCTGAAGAAGTTTCCCGGTATCAAGATCACCAAGACGATCGATGACAAGGGCGATCCGCGCGCCGCCTATGACGAGATCTCCGCTCTTCTAAAAACCAAGGATAAGCCCGACGGTATAATTGGTCTGGAAGCTTCCGGCGGCGCCGGAGCCGCGGACGCGCTGTACCGCGTCGACCTGGCCGGCAAAATCCCCATCGTGGCCTTCGACAAAGATCCGGAAACCCTCGATTGGATCGAGCGCGGAGCCATCACTGCCACGGTCGTGCAGAAACCTTACGTCATGGCCTATTACGGCCTTAAATTCCTGGACGATTTGCACCATAACGCCGTCCACGAATTCAAGGACTGGCGCACCGCACCTCAATCTCCCATGCCCGCCTGGGTCGACACCGGCACCGCCCTCGTGGACAAAACGAATCTCGCCGCTTTCCGCGAAGCCTTGGCCGCGCATCCAAAGCCGATGTAAGGGCAAATCGCCTTCGCATTATCTGCGTTCATCTGTGGTTCCAACCGCTTCGGGGTTTTAGTAAGTATAGTACACGGTAAGGGGAGGGGGGTCCCCCGGCGAAAGCGCAGCGAACACTTTCCGGGTTTGCTCCAGCCGCTCGCCTGCCCGTCGCCCCTCTGGCGGGCCACCCGACCCCGCTTTTCCCTGGCGGCTGTGGCGGACCTGGTCGCCGTTACTCCTTATCGCAGCCAAAACGGCTTTTCCGGTTCCCCTAACTCTGGCGGAAATGCTCGACCCAGCCGACTACAAGAAGTGCAGGTGCAGCAGGAAACCGGAGAGGCCGGCAGACTCAGGTTCGGCAATGGATGTGTATACGAGTACCAGGGTCAGGACGATCATGATGATGCTCATGGACCACGCCACAAGATTGAACGCGAACGTGTTCGTATACTCGCCCATCAGATCCTTCCGGTTCACAAGAAGCAAAATGAAAATCAACACGATCGGCAGCCAGATTCCGTTTCCCACCTGCGAATAAATCAAAATCTTCCACAGCGGCGCCTTCGGAATCAGGATGATCCCCGCGCCCACCACGATCAGCAGCGTGTACAGCGAATAGAAGGTCGGCGCTTCCTTGAACTTGTTGTCGAGGCCCGCTTCGAAGCCCAGGCCCTCGCAGATCACGTGCGCGGTCGAGAGCGGCAGGATCGACGCCGCGAACAGCGATGCGTTCAGCAATCCGAACGCAAAGAGCCCGCCGGCCCACTTCCCTGCCAGCGGAAACAACGCCTGGGCGGCTTGCCCGGCGCTCGAGATGTTCGTTTGGCCCGTGCGATTCAGCGTCGCAGCGCAACAAACGATAATGAAGAACACGATCACCATGCAGGAAACGCTGCCCACCAGCACATCCCACTTCGCTTGTCTGTATTGGCGCGGCCCGATGCGCTTCTCCACGAATCCCGCTTGCAGGTAGAAAAACTGCCACGGAGCAATCGTGGTTCCCACGAGCCCGATGAGCATTACCAAGTAAGCCGAGTTCATGTGGATCGACGGGATCACGGTTTCGTGTGCGGCCAAGAGCCAGTCGGGCTTCGCGAGAAAGGCGGAAGCCACATAGGAAAGATAAAATCCGCACGCGACCAGGAAGATCTTCTCGACGATCCGGTACGTGCCGTAAACCACCAGCAGCCACACGGCAATCGCGGCCAGCGGCACGGAGACGTATTTGCTCACGCCCATCACCTGCGACGCCTCGGCCACGCCCGAAAATTCGGCCACCGTGTTGAACAGGTCGACGAACAGGGCCGCGACCATCACGAAAAACGTCGACCGGAAGCCGAATTCCTCCCGGATCAGGTCCGAAAGGCCTTTGCCGGTGATCACGCCCATGCGCCCGCACATTTCCTCGCTGACGTAGAGCGCGATCGTCATCGGAATCAGCGACCACAGCAGCGTGTACCCAAAATGGGCGCCCGCCTGGGTATACGTGCTGATTCCGCCAGCGTCGTTGTCGACGTTGGAGGTGATCAACCCCGGCCCCACGACGGCGAGGAACACGGCAAGGCGGCGCCGCAAAGTTCGGCTGCGGAGCCTAAAATCCTTGCCGCGCGTCTTCAGCGACGTGAGCTTGTCCGTAACTGTGTCGCGGCCACTCATCAAACCGAACCCTTCGAACCCAATCCCAAATCTGAAATTTCAAATGGCTCTGTTGACTTCCCCAGGTTCAAGCGCCGCCCCTCACCACTTTGTCATCCCGAATCCCCGCGATTTGTGCGGGGTGAGGGATCTGCTTTTCGCTTTTGGAGGCCGCTCGACCTGGGATCCCAACAAAGCTATCTCAAATCTGCAATTCGAATTTGCAGTCCCTACAGTTTCGCCCGCATATGGCCCACAACGTCATCCACCGTGATCGCTCCCACCGGCCGGCCATCCCCGTCCACCACCGTCAAACTCCGCAGATTGTATTTGTCGAATAGTTCGAAGACGTCCTTCTCCTTCGTGTCGGGCGTCACCGAAAGCTTCGGTTCGAACGCGAGTTCCGCCATCCGCTGCTCGCTGCCCGAGAGCAGCAATCGCGCGATCGGCACGTTGCCCGCGAGAGTTGCGTCGCGGTCGATCAACACGACGTTGTCGAGCTGGTCCGTGGGGATCTCATGGAACCGAATGTAATCCACCACTTCGCCGCGCGTCGCATCTTCGCCCACGACGACGATCTCCGTGGTCATCATGCCGCCCGCGGTGTTCTCGCCGAACTGCAAGAGCTCTTCCACTTCTTCGGCGTCGCGGTGGTCCATTTCGTCGAGCACTTCCTGCCCGGTTTCCGGGGGAAGGCTCGCGATCAAGTCGGCGGCAGCATCGGGGCTCATTTCCTCGATGATGTCCGCGGCTTTCTCGGGGTCAAGTTTCTCCACCACCTGGGTCTGAAGCCTCTTGTCGAGCTCGGCCAGCGTCTCCGCCGCCACATTTTCGTCGAGCGAGTCGATAATCGACTGGCGCTCCGCTGGCGAGAGCTGTTCCATCAGGTCGGCGAGGTCCGCCGGATGTAGCGCCGCCAGCTTCTGGCTCGAAATCCGCAGTTTCACCCGCCGCAGAGGGTCCGATTCGATCAGGTTCACGAATTCCCAGCGGATTTTCTTGGCCGGGAGTCCGTGTTGAAGGCGCCGGATAGCGTTCGGCGGCACAACGCCCTGGAGCAGCCGCCGCACCGCGCCCGGAAGACCCACGTCTACATCGGCCACACGGAGCTCGGTATTTCCGTTCGACCGCTGATCGGCCAAGTCGACGTCGTTTATCCTCACCACCTTGCGGCCGTGCGTATCGATGATCTGCTGGTCGAGCAGATCCTTCTGCATCGCGAGCCACGCCTCGTTCGGCTGATACAGCTCGAGTGCGGACTCTTCTGTGGTGAGCTGCACGCGGCCGGGCACCACTGTGCCTATCTGGTCGTACCGCGCCACCAGCGGACGGTACCGGCCCCTTCCCAGCAGCAGGCGGGCGACGCGATTGGGCTGCTCGGCCGGAACGATGAACATTTCTTTGACCCGGCCGACGAAATTGCCGAGCGAATCGTACGCCTCGGCGCCGAGAACCTCGGTTGCGTGAAGCATGGCTACTCCTCTGGAAAACACCGAAAACTCGAAGTTCGAAACGCGAAACTCGAACGAAAAGGCGATTTCCGCCGACCTCGTCTCATCCAATCGGCAAAAAAAAAGCCCGGGACCGGCATCATTTCCGGCCACGGGCAGGCACCAAATGCCCTTGGTTACCTCAGGCCGGGTCTCGCCTCCCTGTCACGTTCACCCTGGCATCGGAGCCGCCCCCACGCCACACCCTCGCGGCGCGCGCCAGATACTGTGGCCGATGAAACCCCACCCCCGTCTCCCACACCAGAATGGCTACGGGTTGCGCGCCAACTGCCAGGCTCCGAATTGGACGAAAGCTCCATTTGCCTCGGAAATAAAACACCAGCTTCTACTTAAAAGCAGACCGAAAGATTGTCAAGCGAAGAGTGTGTCTTTTGGCAGATTTTTTCGCGCGAACAGCATATTCCCTGGCTTGCGGCCTCTGCGGCGACACGCGGCGGCGTTCACGTCCCAATATGTACCCCGAATGCAGTCCCGTGGCGCAAATCCGAGGAGGCGGGCCACGCGGTCAATGGCAGCCGACGGACCTTCGAGTTCAACGAAAACACCCACGGGCGTTTCGTCAAGATCGATATGCAGCCCCGAAAGGCGCCCTCGCATACGGAAGCTGGTCCGGTACTTCTCGTAGCGAAAGCCCGGGCGCAGCCCGATCGATCTCAGACGCCGTTCGGCTCGAATTGGGTCGCGCACCGGAACCTCCCTCTCGAGCCGTTCCTTATAGCGCGACCGCCCCGCTCCGCGGCGATCCGAAGGCGCCGGGGCTTTCGACGTCATCAGCGCCCGACGTCCGCCTTTCGGGGGCGTTTCGATTCGGAGCCGCAGAAGCCGCCCGCAGCGGCGGAAGTCCGAAGTCGGCGTGTCGTACACTGCGTTCTGCTCGAGAACGCGCCCGTGATCCCTTGCGCCGATTCGGCGCAGACGGCGTACCAAATCCGGGACGTCGTCGACCGCCAGTTTCACTTCGATTTCCCGGTTCGTTTTCCCTAGCGCTCGCTCTAACCTTGTCACCGAACCAGTATAACGGACCGGCAGCGCGCTATCGGTACCGCCGCGACGGCCCACTAGTTCTTGCGATACCTCGGCTGACCCAGCATAATCGCTTCCCTGCCGGAACACGGCCCGCAGACATGACCGAGCCGACGACTTCATCGACAACGCCGACGACCCCGCTCATGCGGCAGTATCATGCCGCGAAGAAGCAGCACCCAACGGCGCTGCTGCTTTTCCGCCTCGGCGACTTCTATGAGCTTTTCTACGATGACGCCGTCCTCGCGTCGCGGATTCTGCAAATCACCCTCACTTCACGCAACAAAGAGAAGGACCAGGCCGTGCCGATGTGCGGCGTCCCCTACCATGCTGTCGAAAACTACATCGCGCGGCTCATTCGCGCCGGGCACAAAGTGGCGATTTGCGAGCAGATGGAGGAACCCGGTCCGGGGAAAAAGATTGTGCGCCGCGAGGTGATTCGCGTTCTCACGCCTGGGACGGCTACGGGGGCTTCGCTGGTCGAACCAAAGGAGAACAATTTCCTGGCGGCCGTGGCGCGGCGGACGTTCCGCGAAGCGGGCCACAAGAACCCAGCTCGGATTTCACGGGCGGCAAAAGCGACGGCGCTCGGAGTCTCGGGGCGCGGCGACGAGGCGCGTGAGGCCTCCATGGCACCGGCCCCGGGGGCGCGCACAGCCACAGAAGAAGTGATCGGATTGGCCTATGTGGACCTCTCGACGGGCGATTTTCGCGCGACGGAGTTTGCCGGAGAAAAGGCCGAAGCACGGTTGCGCGATGAACTCGGGATTTTGCGGCCGCGCGAGATTCTGGTGGCGCAGCCCGCGTCGCTCTTTCCAATCGTCGTGGCTCCGGGCTTCAACGGTCTCGGAGGAGTCGAGACGCGCCTCGATGACTGGATCTTCGAGCCGCAGTATGCCGCGCGGCTACTCGAGGAACAGTTTCGCGTCGTCGCGCTGGATGGATTCGGGCTCGACGGTCACTCACAGGCTGCCGCAGCGGCGGGCGCGATCGTGCACTATCTGCGCGAAACCTCGGCGATTAGCCCGCGCAAGCCCGAGGATACCGTCGCCGTTTCTTCGCTTCGGCCGGCTGGGGCTGGTCTCGAACATCTCGACCGCATCGCATATTACGAGCAACAGGACGCGATGATTCTCGACGCCGTGACGGCGCGGAACCTCGAGTTGGTGGAGCCGGCGGCCGGTGATGACGCGTCGGCAACGCTGCTCCGGGCTATCGACGAAACCGCCACCGGCATGGGCGCCCGATTGCTGCGCTCATGGGTCCTGCGGCCTGAGATCTCGCTCCCTGAGATCGAAGCTCGCCTGGACGCCGTCGCGGAGCTCAAATCGCGGACCATCGCGCGCGAGGAGATTCGCAAACAACTGGAGGGAATCCTCGATCTCGAACGGTTGACGAGCCGCGTGACCCTTGGGATTGCGACGCCGCGGGATTTACTCGCGCTGCGAAGCTCACTCGAGAGAATCCCCGCCGTAAAGGCCCTCTTGGTTGTTGAACCCGGCGCGACAGGCCTAGACAGCACTTCTCTAGCGGGGAGCAGCGTTGTGCGGTTGGCCGAGTTGCATGAGCGCGCCGATGAGATGACGGACGTCCGCGATTTGATTGCTCGCGGAATCGCAGACGATCCGCCAGCCATGGCAAACGACGCCGGCGTCATCCGACGCGATTTCAACGCTGAACTCGACGAACTGCGCGACATCATGAAACAGGGGCGACAGATCATCGCGTCGATGGAGGAACGCGAGCGCAGACGCACCGGCATCACGTCGCTCAAGATTCGGTATAACCAGATCTTCGGCTATTACATTGAAGTCTCGAAGCCAAACCTTCCTCTGGTTCCCGCGGATTACGAGCGTAAACAAACGCTGGTCAACGCGGAACGTTTCACTTCAGGCGAGTTGAAAGAGTACGAGCACAAAGTGTTGTCGGCCGAAGAGCGCGTGTTCGAAATCGAGCGCCGCCTATATTCGGAGATTCGTGAATCGATTGCCCGCGAAGCCGGACGCTTGCGGCGCGTGGCGGCGGCGATCGCCCAAATCGATGTGCTAGTGAATTTCGCGCGACTCGCGGCGGCGAGGAACTACACGCGGCCGGAGTTCACCGGAAACAGCGAGTTAGAGGAGGTAAAGGAAAAACCGAAGACCGCGGCGACTGCTGCCGCAGGGCGTCGTGCCACGCTGATGATCGTTGGCGGGCGGCATCCTGTAATCGAGAAGCTGGTGGAAGAGCGCGGTGAGCGGTTCGTGCCCAACGATTTGTATCTCGATGACGAATCGCAATTTCTCTTGATCATCACCGGCCCGAACATGGGCGGCAAGTCCACATACTTGAGGCAGGCGGCGCTGATTTCGATTCTCGCGCAGATGGGATCGTTCGTTCCGGCGACGCAGGCAAAACTCCCTGTGTTCGATCGGATTTTCACGCGCATCGGCGCCTCGGATAACCTGGCGCGGGGCCGCTCGACTTTTCTCGTCGAGATGAGCGAGGTAGCCGCGATCCTGAATACAGCCACCGCTGCTAGCCTCGTGCTTCTCGATGAAGTGGGCCGCGGCACCTCTACATTTGACGGGCTGTCGATCGCCTGGGCCGTGGTGGAGAGCTTGCACGGCGGGGCGCGACCGCGAACACTTTTCGCCACTCACTATCACGAATTGACCGAGCTCGAACAACTGCTGCCCGGAGTGAAGAACGTGCACGTCTCGGTGCGCGAGGCGGGTAGCGAAATCGTTTTTCTGAGGCGCGTCGAACCCGGCAGCGCGGACAAGAGTTATGGCATCGAGGTCGCGCGCCTCGCGGGATTGCCGAATGACGTCATCGTTCGCGCGCGCGAAATCTTAAGGCGACACGAGGAGAGCGAGGAGAAGTTGACAGAGCAGCTTTCGCCCGGTGCCGTGTCTCCGGTGCCGCAACAGACGAGCTTCACTGCGATCGACGAATCGGTACTCGAAGCGCTTCGCGACGCGGATCTAAATCGACTGACGCCCATCGAGGCGCTGAATCTGCTGTCTGCTCTCCAGCGTCAGTTGAAATGATGCGTGTGGCGGGACAGGCACGGACGATCGCAGAGGTCGATCGCGAATCATGCGAGTGATTGGGATGATGTCTGGAACGTCGGCCGATGGAATCGATGTTGCGCTCGTGCGCATCTCGGGCGCGCCGCCCAACATTTCCGCCAAGTTTGAAGCGCATCATCATGTGGCGTTCCCCTCGCGCGTGCGGGCGGCGATACTTCGGATCGCGAATGGCGGGCCGACGACGGCCGCTGAGATCAGCCAATTGAATTTCCTGCTTGGCGAGGAGTTTGCACGAGCGGCGATGGGAGCTTGTAAACGCTGGCGCGTGCCGCTTTCGAAGATCGACCTGATCGGTTCGCACGGGCAAACGATTTATCATCAGGGATCGACATCCAAGTTTCATGGCGATCGGCCGATCGCTTCAACCCTGCAAATCGGCGAGCCCAGCGTGATTGCCGAGCGAACTGGCTTGCCTACGATTGCGGACTTTCGTCCGATGGACATGGCGGCCGGTGGACAGGGAGCGCCGCTCGTTCCATTTGTTGATTATTTGCTCTATCGCGACGCCAAACTGGGCCGCGTGGCTCTCAACATCGGCGGGATCGCGAACGTCACCGTGATTCCGGCAGGTGCGAGAGCCGAGGACGTTTTCGCATTCGATACCGGACCGGGCAACATGATTGTCGACGCGCTGGTGGAAGCCGCAACGCATGGCCGGGCGAGATTCGATCGCGATGCTCGGATCGCCTTTGGGGGTCACACGATTCCAAGTTTGCTCGAACGCCTAATGCGCGAGCCGTATTTGCGAAAAAGACCGCCGAAGACAGGGGGGCGCGAGCAGTTCGGCGGCGATTACGCGGATGCACTGATCGCTTGGGGAAGGAAACGTCGCGCGAAACCTGCCGACATGGTGCGCACTGCAACGGTGTTCACTTCCCTTTCCATCGCGGACGCGTTTCACCGTTTCATTTTCCCGCGAGCCAGGATTGACGAACTGATCGTTGCAGGAGGCGGCGCAAACAATCCGCTCATGACGGCTCAGCTTGCGGCTGCGCTGCCACGAGTCGAACTCGTACCGGCCAGCGCGTTTGGAATTCCTCCTGAGGCGAAGGAGGCATTTGCCTTCGCGGTCTTGGCATATGAGGCGTACCACGGACGGCCGAACAATCTACTCTCAGCCACCGGAGCCAGGCACGCCGCGGTCATGGGCAAGCTCGTGCGCGGCGCGCGCGCAACAGCCACAGCTCCCGCTTCAAATCCGGCCCGCGCGGGGGGAAGCGGACACGAGCGGTGGTAACCCAAGCCCGGCTTCTCAAGTCGCGCTTCGCGCTCTGTGTACTGGCGTCATGCGCGGCCAACTTCTGCGGTTGTGCGCGCGGCGCAAATCCGGGCGAGCCGGGCACCGTGAATTTCCTGATCGAGGCGGCGCCGACAAATCTCGATCCGCGCATCGGTGT
The DNA here is from genome assembly GCA_963744235.1 of uncultured Acidobacteriota bacterium. Taxonomy (GTDB): domain Bacteria; phylum Acidobacteriota; class Terriglobia; order Acidiferrales; family UBA7541; genus Palsa-295. The sequence continues at coordinate 1,067,581 of CAVUSU010000004.1, forward strand.
GGACGCATTTTCAGAACATATTGATGGCCTGATCTTCGACAGCCTCGTGGCTCACGACCAGCGGTTGAACGTGGTCCCAGATTTGGCACAAAGATGGGAGACGCCGAATCCCACGACGTACATTTTTCACTTGGAGCCGAACGTGAAGTTCCACGATGGGCAAGCCTTCACCTCGGCTGACGTGAAGTTCACCTTCGACTCCATCATGTCGGGCGCCGTGAAAACCGCCAAGGCCGGCTCGTTTCGCATTGTACAGTCGATCGAAGCGCCCGACGATCTCACCGTTATCTTCCATTTACGCGAGCCATACGCCTCGTTTCTTTGGGATCTGACGAAGCCCGGAATCGGAATCGTCCCTCAAGGCTCCGGCGCGGAATTGGCCGGACATCCGATTGGAACGGGGCCATTTCAGTTCGTGAGCGCGACGACTGACGAGGAAATCTTGCTCGAGCGCAATCCGAACTACTTCGGCGGCGCCCCGGACATTCCGCGCGTGAGGTTTCGCATCGTGCCCGACGCGATTGTGCGTGCCCTTGAGCTCCGGAAAGGCAGCGGCGACGTCACCGTCAACTCGTTGACGCCCGACATGGTCACGAGTTTTCAGCAGCGGCCGGACACGGCCATCGACGACCAGGCGGGAACCACCCTCGCGTACGTCGCCTTCAATTTCGACGATCCGATTCTGGCGCATCGGGAGGTACGCCAGGCCCTCGCCTACGCGACGAATCGCGCAACCCTGATTCAGAATCTGCTGCGCGGCATGGCGATTCCGGCGGGCAGCCTTTTGCCGGCCAATCACTGGGCGTATGAACCGACGGTGAAGCAGTACGACTACGACGCGGCGCAGGCGGAAGCACTGCTCGACGCTGCCGGATTTCAGCGCGGGCCGGACGGCGTCCGGTTTCACATCACTCTAAAAACTTCTACCGACCAGTCCACGCGCCTTCTCGCCGAAGCCATCGCCGACGAATGGAAGCGCGTGGGTGTGGCGCTCGATTTGCGATCTCTGGAGTTCGCCACTTTTTATTCGGACATCACACACGGCAGTTTTCAGCTTTACACGTTGCGGTTGATCGGCGGGAACAACGACCCTGACATTTTCGAGTACGTGTTCGGTTCGAAGAAGATGCCGCCCAATGGAGCAAATCGCGGGCACTACAAGAATCCAACGCTGGATCTGCTGCTCGATCAGGCGCGCGTCGAGATAGATCGCGAGAAGCGCAAAGCGATTCTGTCACAGATTCAGAAAATCGTGGCCGAGGATGAGCCGTACATCAATTTGTGGGACGTCGATAATGTTTGCGTGCGGCGGAAGCGGCTAACAAACGTGATTCTTCCGCCGGCAGGCGATTTCGATTTCCTGGATTTGGCCCGCTTGCGGTAAAGCCGGCGATGGCCGCGCTACGAAATATATTTTCCGATGATTGGCGCGAGCCGGCGCTTGGTGGCCGCTGGAATCACGCTGCGATTCGTAATGATGGCGTGGGCGAGCGCCCTTCCGCATTTACAACTCCGCTCGTCGCCGATCGCGCGAACCGCCTCGCGAATCGCGCACTGCACGTTCTCGGCGTTCTTGCCGAGGTTGCCGATAATTTCCTCGAGAGTCACCGCGTCGTGTTGCGGGTGCCAGCAATCGTAGTCCGTGATCATGGCGAACGCGGCGTAGCAAAGCTCGGCTTCGCGCGCAAGTTTCGCCTCGGTAAGGTTCGTCATGCCGATCACGTCGAACCGAAGCTGGCGATACGTGTGCGATTCGGCCAGCGTCGAGAATTGCGGCCCTTCCATGCAGACGTACGTGCCCCCGCGATGCGCTTTCACGCCCGCGCGGTCGCACGCATCCGCGAGATGCGCGGAGAGGTGCGTGCAGGTGGGCTTGTCGAAGCCGACGTGCGCCACGATGCCATCTCCGAAAAACGTCGAGATTCGCATGCGTGTACGATCAAAGAATTGGTCGGGGATGAGGAAGTCGAGCGGCGGAAGGTCATCGCGGAGCGAGCCAACGGCGCTGACCGAAATCACGCGTTCGGCACCGAGCATCTTCATCGCACAGATGTTGGCGCGGTAGTTGATTTCGCTCGGCGAGAGCCGATGGCCGCGCCCATGGCGCGAAAGAAAAGCGACGCTCCGGCCTTCGAGAGTTCCGATGACGATTGCGTCCGACGGCGCGCCGAACGGGGTCTTGACCTTCACTTCGCGCGCGTCTGTCAGCCCCGACATCGCATAGAGGCCGCTGCCGCCGATGATGCCGATTTTGACTGCGTCCTTACTCGAACTCGATTTTGCGCTTTTCCGCTTAGCCATTGTGTCTCCGTCGTCTCGGTAGTTCGCACGGGGTCAGTCGATGTTGACAGGTTCGACGTCCCATTTGCCGTCGCGCTCGCGGAGATAGGCCGCCGGGACGGCAGGATCGTGGCCGAATAGGGCAATCCAGCCTTCGCGAACAACTTCAGGAATCCACTTCTTTTTGTTTTCGAGCGTCGTCATCGGGTAAAGATCGTAACCCATGATCCACGGCAGCGGGAGATGGGCGGCTGTCGGCACCAAGTCGGCAAACGCGAAGGCGGTCTTGCCGCCTCCGGACAACTTTATGCACTGCATGTTCGCGGTGTGGCCGGGGACGCGAATCAGTTCCACGCCGGGAGCAATTGCGCGGTCGGCCTCGAGGAGTGAAAGCTTGCCCGCTTGCTGCAGCGGGACATAATTGTCGTCGAAGTAGCTAGCGCGGTCGCGCTCGGTGGGGTTTAGGGCATGCTCAAACTCGCCACGCTGCACGATGTAGCGGGCATGGGGAAACGTCGCCAGAACCTTGTCCCTTTCGACGCGGGTGTTCCCGCCGCAATGGTCGAAGTGTAGGTGTGTGTTGATGACGACATCGATGTCCTGCGGGTGCAGTCCGTAGTGCAGCAACTGATCGAGCAGGCGCGGACCGTCGAGATTGTAAATATCGCGAAGCTTGGGAGTCCATTTGTCGCCAGCGCCCGTTTCAATCAGGATGCGTTTGTGCCCGGCAAAAACCAGGAGGCAATTCATCCCAAGCTTGATGCGGTTGCGCGCATCCGGCGCAGCCTTCTTTTCCCACAGCGGTTTGGGAATCACGCCAAACATCGCGCCGCCATCGAGGTAAACGTGGCCGTCGGACAGGATGTGGAATTCGAGGTCGCCGAGTTTCATTTGGGCAGCGCACGATTATACGGGAAACAGACCTCGGACGAAGTCAGTTTCCAGATTGCGCTCGCCCGTCCAGAAGCCTTGTACAATTTGCCGCTCGGATTGAACCAAACGGGAACAATCTTGCATATCACTCCGAGGAGCTTTGCCGGAACTCATAGTTGGAATTGAAGTTTGACTGAAGAGGTTTGGCACGCCGATTGCCGCACGTCTCGCATCGGGGGCGGCGGTGGTCCGCGCGAGTGGTGAACTCCTCCGGAAAAATTTCACGCAATGCTATACCAAGGAGAAAACGGATGTTGATCGCCCGAATCGCTCTCGCAGCTCTAGTGGCTGCCGTTATCGGCCCTGCTGCCGTGTACGCCGACACAGATATTAACTTCAGTTCCCTGTCACAGGTCGGCAGCACTTATGCATCGGTGGGAAGCAGTCACACGCAACAGGGATTCACGTTTACGAGTGGTAGCCTCTACGTGTGGGAGGCGTCCAGCCCAAGTCTGCCCGGTCTGTCGACGCCCGACACTTCTCTTTTCGAGTTTTTCGCTGGCGGCACCACTTCGATGGCAGCCGCGGGAAATGCGGCGTTTACGTTGAACTCCATTGACTTGGCCCCACTGATCGTAGGCGGCTCATCTAATTTTACCGTCACTTTCACGGGCACATTCGCCGACAGTTCCACCGTCACCCAGACGTTCACGGTCAGCGACACCGACACACTGCAAACCTTCGATTTTTCGGGTTTCACAAACATCGTGAAGCTTTCCTTCACACAGGGGACAAACAGCGGGTTCTTCGGCGCGCAGGACACCGCGTATCAGTTCGACAACGTCGATATCGCATCGCCAGCCTCCGGCGTCCCAGAACCCGGCAGCCTCTCGCTGATCGCTATTGGCGTGGCGAGCCTAATCGGCTTCTCTCTGAAACGCAGGCGGGTGGTTGAGGCTTAAACATGGGTGACCCCTGGCGGAGAAAGCCGTCAGAATCTGCCGGTCGCGAACTTTTCTTGTTTCATGGCAGCCCCGCTACAGCCAGAATTTCGTTGATTGCTGCATAGGGATCTTTCTTTCGCGCGGCAACTTCTGCCGCAAGCTTCTCGAATTGAGTTTCGGTGAAGTGAGCGCCGACTGCGCGCTCCATCAGGCGCGCCTGGAGCAAGCGCAGGAGCCATTCCTTCCAGTATGCCAGCTCGCGGGAACTGCGCCCTGGCGCTTTCGCGAAATGTTCGCGGAAACGTGCGACCTCTCGCGCGAGTTCGTCGATACCCTTGTTTTCGGTTGCGACGGTGCGCACCACGGGCGGCTTCCAGCCGTCGCGTTCGGGAACAATCTGCAGGATCGCGCGAAGCTGCTGATCGAAACGGTCCGCGCCCTCGCGGTCGGACTTGTTGAGGACGAAAATGTCGCCAATCTCCATAAGGCCGGCCTTGAGGCTTTGAACGTCGTCGCCCATGCCTGGCACGAGCACCACGATCGTGCAGTCCGCCAGCCGCACAATTTCAATCTCGCCCTGGCCGACGCCCACCGTCTCAACCAGGATCATTTCTTTCCCCGCCGCATCGAGGAGGAGCGCGACGTCGCCCGTCGTTTGCGCGAGGCCGCCGAGATAGCCGCGCGTCGCCATCGAGCGAATGAAGATGCCGGCGTCGGTGGCGTGGCCTTGCATCCGGATGCGGTCGCCCAAAATCGCGCCGCCCGTGAACGGGCTCGAGGGATCGACGGCGATGATGCCGACGGTTTTGTGTTCGCCGCGATAGTGGCTCGCCAGACGGTCGACCAGCGTGCTCTTCCCCGTTCCGGGCGCGCCAGTGATGCCGATGCGGTAAGCGCGGCCCGTGTGCGGGAAAAGTTCGCGCAGAATCTGTTCGGCTTCTGGCGCGCGGTTTTCGATGGCCGAAACGGCGCGCGAGATCGCGCGAACCTCGCCCGCGCGAATTTGTGCGGCCCAGTTGTCGATCGCAGTGGGCATCCGAGTGGCAAATTAAACCACATTAGGCGGCAATTTTGATGTTTCGCTTTTTTATCACTCACCCCCCGCAGATTGTACCGATTAGAACGTCAGGTTTTATTGAGGCGCTTGGACTTAGAGGCATTTCTAATAATTTTTGTACCGATTAGGATCTTGGTCTCACCGGATTGAGGAGGTGTTCCGAACTCATTTCGACGCGAGGAATAGCGACAATTTCCAAACCGCGCCGAGGAGAAACAAGAAACCCACGACCAACAGGATCTTCTGTTGCCGCTTGGTTTGGCGATTGCCCCGGCTATCGCGCAATTGGCTTACGTAGCCCCAGTGTTTTCGGACGACATACAGCGTATACAATCCCACAGATAAAAATATAAGTGCCGATGCGAGTCTTATCCCCTTGGGAGTCCCACTTAAAGCTAGATCAGCAATTCCGAGATGACTCATTTCGTTGCTCGGGGCCAATTCGCATCAGCAGGCGGCAATCGTTACTTGCCTAAGAGCTGGCGGGCGATTACGAGGCGTTGAATTTCGCTGGTGCCTTCGCCGATCGTGCAGAGCTTGACGTCGCGATAATATTTTTCCGCGGGATAGTCTTTGATGAAGCCGTAGCCGCCGTGAATCTGCACCGCCTCGTTGGCGACGCGAACGGCCACTTCCCCGGCGTAGAGCTTGGCCATGCTTGATTCGCGCGTGAAGCGCAGGGTGCCGTCGCCGGAAGCGATCGCGCGATCGGCAAGCCACGCCGCCTGATAGGTGAGCAGGCGCGCCGCTTCGATTTCTGTGGCCATATCGGCCAGTTTGAACTGGATGGCCTGAAACTCCGCGATGGGCTTGCCGAACTGCTTCCGCTGTTTCGCGTAGCGCAGCGAGCATTCGTAGGCGCCCTGCGCCATCCCCAGGCCGAGCGACGCAATCGAGATGCGGCCGCCATCGAGAATCTGCAGGCTGTTGATGAACCCCTCGCCCTCTTTGCCAAGCAGGTTCTCGGCGGGTACGCGGCAATCGCTGAACACCACTTCGCTGGTGTCGCTGGCGCGCAGTCCGAGCTTATTTTCTTTCTTCCCGGGGCGGAAGCCGGGAGTTCCCTTCTCGATGATGAACGCGGAAATCCCGTGGCTCTTTTTGCTCGCGTCCGTAACCGCCATCCCGACGCAAACGTCCGCGTAGTGGCCATTCGTCGTGAACGTTTTCGAGCCGTTGATGAGCCAGCCACCGTCTTTCTTGGCCGCAACGGTGCGCGTGCCGCCGGCGTCGGAACCAGCCTCGGGCTCCGTCAGCGACCAGCAACCGAGTTTCTTGCCCTGCGCCAGCGGGACGACGTATTTCTGCTTCTGCTCTTCTGTGCCGAACTTGTAGATGTGATTCGTGCAAAGCGAATTGTGGGCCGCGACGATGATGCCGATCGAGCCGTCCACGCGCGAAAGTTCTTCGATAATAATCGCGTATTCGACGTAGCCCATTCCCGCGCCACCGTATTCTTCGGGGAAGATGACGCCCAGGAAACCCATCTCGGCAAGTTTGGGGATGATTTCGGACGGGAAGTGCGAGACTTCGTCCCACTCCATCACGTGCGGAGCGATTTCGCCCTCGGCAAATTCGCGCACCGTGCGCCGGAGTTGTTGCTGCTCGTCTGTGAGAGAAAATTCCAAGTGACCCCGCCTATAAAGCGCCAGTAAAGGCACAACCCGAAATTCCACTTATACCACAGCGGCTGGGATTAGAGGCGGGCGGATGGTTCGCTCCGTGAACTCTGCTGTCTCCGCGGTGAAACCGCGTTCAGTCGGCTGGGCTGCGGGGCAACGGCAGGCCCGGTGCGGCGTTCGGCACTCAAGCACATCCGCCGTCACGGCAAGCGCGCGGTCGATTCCGGTGCGGTCGACATCGTAGTGCGTGACCATGCGGACGTCATACTTCTCCGCTCCCGTTTGGCAGAGAACGCCGCGCTTTCGAGCGCCGCGCAAACCTGCTCGGCGGTGAGGCCAAGCGCCTTCACGTCGAAGATCACGATGTTGGTCATGACGTTCTTGGGATCGAGGGAAACGCCCTTAATCTGGGCAATGCCTTCCGCGAGGCGGCGCGCGTTTTCGTGGTCGACGTGCAAAATCTTGGCCGTTTCCTGGAGGGCCACGAGGCCGGCGGCTGCGAGGACGCCCGCCTGGCGCATTCCGCCGCCGAGTAGTTTGCGGCCGATGCGCGCTTCGGCAATGAAGTCGCGCGAGCCAACGAGCATTGACCCGACGGGCGCGCCCAGCCCCTTCGAGAGACAGAACATGACGGAATCGAATTTGCGGGTCATGTCGGCAACGCTGCGCCCGGCCGCTACGCTCGCATTGAAAATGCGCGCACCGTCGAGATGCACTTTCAATCCTGCCGCGTGGGCTTTGTCGCAAACGTCGTCCGCAATTTCTTGTGGATACACGACGCCGCCGTGCATGTTGTGGGTGTTCTCGAGGGAGATGAGGGCCGTCTGCGAATCGTAGTAGATCTTTTCCCGGATGAGCGGCTCGATGATTTCCCAGGTGAGAATTCCGCGCGGGGCGCGGGCGGTTCGGGGGAAACATCCCGCGATGGTGCTCAGGGAGCCCATCTCATACAGATTCACATGCGAAAGAGCCTCGCAAATCACTTCGTTCGTAGGGCGGGCGTGAGTTCGGATAGCGAGGAGGTTGCCCATCGACCCGCTCGGGACGAACAGCGCCGCCTCGCGCTGGAAGATTTCGGCGGCGCGTTCCTGCAAGCGGTTAATCGTGGGATCTTCGCCGTAGACGTCGTCGCCCACTTCAGCCTCGGCCATCGCGCGACGCATCTGAGGCGTGGGCTTGGTGAAAGTGTCGCTGCGAAGATCGACGATGGGTTCGGCGGGCATGATTCGTTCGTCTCCTGAACCACGTGATGATAACAAACCAGGGGCGGGCGAACCGATTCTATTCGAGCAGGGCGACGAAGACTTCGTTGGAGACGGTGAGGCGGTTCGGGGCGAGGCGAACGCGGGTGCCATCGATCTCGACTAGGCCTTGCTCGCGCAGCTTCGCAATTTGATCGCACACAGTGGCGACGCGTGTGCGCAGGCCATTCGCACCATACGTCGACTCGATGCGCGCGAGATCGATGCCCTCGAGTTGGCGCAGGCCGAGGAAGAATTCTTCGTCGAGAGCCTGCTCGGGCGTGACCGTCTCGATCTGCTCGCGCGGGCTGGTTCCCTGCTCGATGGCCACGACATAACAAGCGGAATCATGCACGTTGGCCCAGCGCGTGGCGCCGTCGAAGGAATGCGCGCCCGCGCCGAGCCCGAGATACGGCTCGCGCCGCCAATACTTCAAATTGTGCCGCGAGCGGAAGCCCGGCAACGCCCAGTTCGAGATTTCGTAGTGCTCGTAGCCTGCCTCGGCAAGTCGCGCGCAGGCCGATTCGTAGAATTCGGCCATTGCGTCGTCGGTGGGGATGGCGCCGGCGCTGTAGCGACTGCCACCCGCAAGCGATTCCTTGCCGAGGCGGCTGCCCTCGTCGATTTCGAGCATGTAGATCGAAACGTGCTCAGGGCGCACGCGCAGAAGTTCGGCGACGGAATCGTCCCACGTCGCGCGCGTTTGGTGCGGGAGGCCGGCGATTAGGTCCATGCTGATGTTGGCGAAGCCTGCGGCGCGGAGGAATTCGTTGGCGCGGTAAACGTCGGCGCGGCGGTGCATGCGGCCCGCGGCCTGCAGCTCGCGATCGTCAAACGACTGGACGCCCAAGCTGATGCGATTGAAGCCGGCTTCGAGCCACGCAGCGGCTTTTTCCGCCGTGATCGTTTCGGGGTCGGCTTCGAGTGTGATTTCGCGCTCGCGGGCGAAGTCGAATCGCACCCCCAGCGTCTCAATGATTCTGGCAAGGGCAGCGGGAGCTAGCAGGCTCGGCGTGCCTCCTCCGAAATAGACCGTATCGACGCGAAAGGCGCCCTTCTTCGGCTCAGTCGTGCGCAGAATCTCGCGGCACACGGCTGTGGCGTACGGCTCATATCGATCGCGCGAGACGACGCCCGTATGGAAATTGCAATACGTGCACTTCGTTTGGCAGAACGGGACCTGGATGTAGATGCCAAGGGTCATAGCGCTCGTCGGTAAGGGTGAAACCTTGTCACGCACTCAATCGTCCCTCCGGGACTCCCTTTCCTTGTATCAAGGCGCTCCCGGCATTCCGCTTCGCTCTTCTATTTATATGTCAGGGTTTGAATCATCAAACCCTGAAACCCTCCGGGCTAAGTACAATCGCCGCTCCGCGGCTCTGAGCCGAAGAAAGCTGCAACCCTCAGGTCTGAAGCCCCGCCCTTCCGGGCGGCATCTATGAGATAGCTTCAGTACAGGTTAGCACCGATGAATGCGAATCGTGTCGGCTGGAACTGCAACCGCCGCCGTATTCGTGGCAAGCGGCGTGCTAGAACCCATTTTATAAATGCTCGGCTGGATCGAATTGTTTGGCTTCAGGGGCTAAAGCCCTTTCTTATCGCAGGCCTGACGGCGGGGCTGAAGCCCCGCCCTTCCGGGCACCATTTATGAGATAGCTTCTAGGGCGTCGGGTATTCGCAGACACCGCCAGAGTCTTTTCCCGGCGGCGGGCAACTACTATGCGTTGCGTAGTTCGCGATTGCTCCGATCAACGTGGCCGCGACGTGCACATACGATACACCTCGCTCGATTCTGTGATGGCCGTAGCGATGAAAGAGGTAAGAGACGCCGATCGACGCCGCGACACCGCCGGCTTCGATCGCGGCAAATTCCGCATGGTTGTCGACGATTCCGTCGGTGAGAAAGCCCTCGTGCAACCCGCGACGGCGCTTGTTGAGAGTTGACGCAAAGTCGACGGCGCGCGCGGCCGCGACGCCCGCGAAGAGCCAATCGTTTTGCCTGTCCCAAAACGAGTGCGCCGAAGAGCGATTCGTTTCCTCTTGCCGATGCTCCGGTGTGTACGCTTCCCTGCCGAATCGATACGAGATTACCGTCGAGTATTGGAATGAGCTCGTGGTGTTGTGCCGAATCGTATCCGTCGGAGCTGGTGAACCCGAAACGGGAGATCCGAGCGGCACAGTTCGTTGAGGATACCAACCCACCGTGAGGCCGCCATCCGCTGAAATCATCCAGTGATGCGACAAGTAAAACTCGATGCTTCCCCCGAGGTTCAACGCCGGAATCACAATTCTTGTGGACAAGGGCAACAACTGAGGTGACGCACCCGTGAAACCACCGGACACGCTCGAATAGTCGAGGAATCCCGGCCTGGCCTTGAAGAACATGCCCATTCGATCCCAGCGTGTCCCATATTTCACGCCAAAGAGCCCTTCCGTCAGATGCCCGCCGCTGTAGCTGCCGCCGTTGACGGTGACAAACGGTGAATGCGTTATTTCTGCCTCGAGGCCGAGATGGCGGCCAAAGTTCCAGTCGAACTGTCCGCCAAACTGAACGATGTTCACTTCCTCGACGTCGGGCTGGTGCGTGAATTGAAAGACTGGGCCAATCTCCAAGCGCGGCGGGCCTTCTTGTGCGCGAGCGGCCGTTGCCCGCAGAAGAAAAGCGCACAGGAGAATGGGGACACAAACGAGCGCAGGATGATTTCTAATTTGCAATGCCTCTGTTGAGATCCTAGATCAAGCGGCCTCCAAAAGCGAAAAGCAGATCCCTCACCCCGCACAAACCGCGGGGATTCGGGATGACAAAGTGGTGAGAAAGGCGCGTCAAACAAGGATGTCAACAGAGCCATTTACATTCCGGGTCGTATCAAAGACATCTAGGCAGGCTCGGGATGGGATTCGCCAATTGCTCAGAGACGGAAGGATTTCTGGATTTCGGATTCGGGAATCGCGCCTTCGCGGGCAATCGTCCAGGTGTCGCCGTCGATGCGGACAATCGTGGAAGCGAGCACGCCGCCAGTGTCGCCCGAATCGAGCACCAGCGGCAACCGATCGCCCAGCTGCTTGACGATCTGCTGCGCGCTCGTGCAGGAAGGAAACCCCGAAAGATTTGCGCTCGTGCCTGTAACCGGACCGCCGGCGGCTTCAATCAGAGCGGTGGAGATGCGCGAGTTCGGCCAACGAACTGCCACACGGCCACTATTTCCGGTGACCTTCAGCGGCAGGCGATGCGTCGCTTCCACCACCAGCGTCAGCGCCCCCGGCCAGAATTTGTGTGCCAGCAGCAGAAACGCATCCGGAACATCGCGAACCAGCGTGACCGCCTGCTCGATTGAGTTGACGAGGATAGGCAGCGCCTTCGTTTCGGCGCGTCCTTTGATCCGGAAGACGCGCTCAATCGCTGCAAGGTTGAATGGGTCGGCGGTAAGGGCGTAAAACGTGTCGGTGGGAATTCCAACGACACGGCCGCGCTTGACGAAGTCCGCGGCGTAGCTAATCACGTGACGCTCGGGCGCGTCGGATGAAATCTTCAGGACTTCAACGGGCAAATGTTCACTCGCGGCGGGCTGCGCCGAGGTCATGCGGCAAGGTACCACAAGCACCGAAGTTCTAGCAAGACGGAGAGATAGACCCCGTGCTTGCGTGCATCGAAGCATTCGGTTTCGTTCAACTTGTGCGTTCATCGCTCGAGGTGATTGCATTCGTTTGGTTTACGAGGAATCAAGCGGGTGTTAGGCTTGCCAGATGGAGAAACAGTCCCCCGCGGCGCCGCGCAGCAAAGTGTTGGCGGCCGTTGGCGCGGCGGCCGGTAAACCGGACGGGTTGCGACAGGCTAGTCCCCACGACCCGATTACCAGCCGCGACAACAAGTGGCTGAAGGCGTTTCGCGCGGCGCTGCGCGGGAGCGGGCCAGATACGGGTGAGTCGATCGGCGTCGAGGGACCAAAGCTGGTGGAGGAAGCGGTGCGCGCGGGGCTTGAGGCGGAAGCGCTGCTGGTCAGCGAGACGGGTGAGCGCGAGCTCGAGCGGATTCTGCTCGCCGCGAGTGAAAGCGATCCAGGGATTCCTCGCTCACGAATTCTGCGCGCTAGCGACAAGCTGTTCGCGAGCGTGGCGGGGACCGAAGCGCCGCAGGGAGTGGCCGCACTTTTTCGTCAGCCCGAGTGGACGTTCGAGGATGTGCTGCGCGGCGCGCCGTCGCGCGATGGCGCCCTGAGCGGCGATGTTCCGTTGGTCGTGGTTCTGGCGGGCGTGCAGGATCCCGGAAATGTTGGGACGATTTTGAGGTCCGCCGAGGCCTTTGGCGCCACCGGAGCAGTTGCCACGCGCGGCACCGCAGATCCGTGGTCGCCCAAATCGGTGCGAGCGTCCGCGGGTTCGTCGCTGCGGCTGCCGGTGCTGCGAGGCATCGCGTTGCCGATTCTTCTGGCGCAGTTACGCGTAGCGCAAGTGCGGGTGTATTCGGCAAGCTCCAAGACTCAGAAGCCATGCGGCGCTGCGGATCTTCGCGTGGCATCGGCAATTTTCATTGGCAGCGAAGGTCATGGCTTGCCAAAGGAAGTGGAACATGCTTCTGACGCGCAAATCAGCGTCCCGATGAGCGAAGCGGTCGAATCATTGAATGCGGCGGTGGCAGCTTCGATTGTGTTGTACGAGGCGGCGCGGCAAAGAAAGCTCCTTCGAGGTTAGAGCTTGGGACTATTTCGAGCGATCGAGCCGGAAGAGGAACCGAAGGCTGGGCGGCCGCTTGCCGACCGGATGCGTCCGCAGACGCTGGATGAATTCATCGGGCAGGAAGATCTGCTCGGGCCCGGCAAGCCTCTGCGAACTCAGATCGAACGCGACGAGCTGAGTTCGATGCTCTTCTGGGGACCGCCCGGATGCGGCAAGACAACGCTCGCGCGAATCATCGCCAAGCGCACGCGCTCCGAATTCATTCCCTTCAGCGCAGTCCTGGCCGGGATCAAGGAAATCAAAGAGGTGATGGCGAAAGCCCAAGGGGCGCGGCGCTACGGGCAGCGCACGATTGTGTTCGTCGACGAAATGCATCGCTTCAATCGCGCGCAGCAGGATGCGTTTCTGCCGCACGTCGAGGCCGGCAACATCCTCCTGATTGGCGCGACCACCGAGAATCCGTCATTCGAGGTAATCGCACCGCTGCTCTCGCGCATGAAGGTGTACGTGCTCCGCGCGCTTACCTCAGATCAAATCGTCGGGCTGCTGCAGCGCGCGCTTGAGGACACAGAGCGCGGCCTCGGGAAGGAAAACGTTGAGGCCAGCATAGACATTCTCGACCGCATCGCGGTGCTGGCGAACGGCGATGCGCGGGCCGCTTACAATACGCTCGAAGCGCTCGTGCTCGGCACCGAGCCCGACGCGAACGGCGGGCGAGTGCTTTCGGAGTCGCTGCTCGAGGATGTTCTCCAGAAGAAACTGCTGCCGTACGACAAGTCCGGCGAGGAGCACTTCAATCTGATTTCGGCGCTCCACAAGTCCGTCCGAAATTCCGATGCCGACGCGACGCTCTACTGGCTGGCCCGCATGCTCGAGTCCGGCGAGGATCCACTCTACATCGCGCGGCGGATGGTTCGGATGGCGAGCGAGGACATCGGCCTGGCAGAACCGAACGCCCTCGCCGTCACACTTGCCGCGAAAGAGGCGTTCGACTTTATCGGGCCGCCCGAGGGGTACCTCGCGCTGGCGCAAGCGGCCGTATACCTCGCCCTGGCCCCGAAATCGAATGCCCTGTACACAGCGTATGGCAGCGTCCAGGAAGATTTGCAGTCAACCATCGCGGAGCCGGTTCCCCTGCATCTAAGAAATGCGGTAACAGGATTGATGAAGCATATCGGCTACGGCAAGGGCTATCAGTACGCGCACGATACCGAGGACAAGCTCACCGACATGGCTTGTCTGCCCGAGAGCTTGCTCGGGCGCGAGTACTATCACCCGACAGATCAGGGTTTCGAGGCGCGAATCCGCCAGAGACTCGGAGAAATTCGCCAGATACAGAAGAAGACGCAGAACAAAACACCGAAGAAAGTGTGATTGGAGTTCCAGTTGCCCCGTTCATTGCCGCTGAGAAGGACTTTTCAAATTTGAAGCGTCAAATTTCAGATAGCAGACCACCGCGACCCGTCGGTGCAATTGTGCTGGCGCTCGCTTTAACTGCCGCAGCCGCACTGCCGCTGGTTCTGCAGGCTCAGGATAGGCCAAGCGCAACCATCGTCGAGGACAGCAGCACGTTTGCCGTGTCGCCGACCAACCGCATCGTCTACTCGGTTCCCCACATGAAACGGGTCAAGCACGTGATCATCGAGCGCGATGACGTGTCCGTGGCGGATCTGAGCGGGAAGGGCAAGATAGTCGTCGAGAGGGATAAATTCATGCCGGTGCCGCCGCCGGTGACCTACATCGTCAACGGTTTGGTGTGGGCGCCCGACGGCCGCCACATCGCGATGACGATGACGACGATTTCGGCCGAGGGCGACGAGAAAGGGAGCGACGACGACGATGACAACAACGGCAACCCCCAACAGAACTCTCAAAGGATCGCGATGCCGTCGAACGGCAAGAAGGTGGTGGCCCTTCTCGACGACGAAGGACATGAAATCAAAGTCGGCGGCTCGAAGACTCGGTTCATCGAGAACGCTTCCAACGGCGCATGGCTTGCGGACGGGCAAACCGCGGTCTATCTGACCGGCATCGGTCCCTACAAGATTGTGCGCGTGAGGCTGTCCGACGGCCAGTCTTCCACTCTATTTGAAGACCACACGTTCGATTCGGTCGTCTGGGACGCTGCGCGAAATCAGGCTTTTGCCGTCTCGCAGAATCTGAGCATTTCCGGCAGGACGGCGCTCATGCAGCTCGACCTCGTCCACGAGGGGGTTCACGAGATTACGCGGCTGCCGAATTTTCAGGGCCAGTTAACCGTGTCGACCTCGGGAAAAAAAGTGGGCTACTTCATGGACGGAGATACGATCGAGGTGCGGGAGCTGGCCAGCCCGGCAAAATTTGTGCGCGTGAGGACGGGGCCCGGCAAATTCGAATTCAGCCACGACGATCAGCGCATCCTGCTGAAACGCGGCCCGGTGGATAAGTCGGGCAGCCTGGTATGGGTGGGACTCAGCGACAATAGCTTCGTACCGATTCTTCATGGTCTCGAGTTCCATGATTTCGAGATCACGCCCGATGGAAACACCGTGATCGTAATGGATCCGGGAAAAGGTATTCTCAAAATCTATCCTCTGCGTTGACCTTTCTCTCTGTCTCAATCAGCCGGCAGCCGAAATCGCTTGATGTGCTCCTTCAGGATGCAGGAGTCCTGAATCACGAACAACCCCGCCCGCCGCGCCCGTTCGGCTGCTTCAGAATGGATTACGCCTTCCTGCATCCACACGCCGCGCGCGCCAATGCGAATGGCGGAGTCGACAATATCAGGCACGAACTCCGATCTTCGGAAAACGTTTACAATATCCACACGCTCCGGGACATCTTCCAGGCGCGCATAGCTCCTTTCGCCGAGAACTTCGGTTTCGCCCGGATTCACTGGAATGATCCGATACCCGACGCTCTTCAGATACTCGGAAACTCCGTAACTCGGGCGGAAACTGCGGCTGGAAAGTCCCACAACAGCGATGGTGTGACTGGTTCGCAGGATTTGCGTGATGGGATCGCCCGCCGAGGGCGTTGAAGCGTGATGGCTGGAATCAGAACCTTCGATTGAACTCTCCATGTGCGTTGCCGCTATCCTTTCGTCTGCGTTTCGGTTTTGCGCCCGGCGAACGAAACGTGCACGTCCGCGAGCGCGCTGAGGAATTTTTCGTTTTCGGCGCGCGTGCCCACTGAAACGCGAATGGCTTGCGGAAATCCCATCCAACGCATCGGACGGACAATCACGCCGCGCTTCGTCAATTCCTCGCTCAGCGGTTCGGTATCATACCCGAACTCCGCCAGAATAAAATTAGCAACTGAAGGAACGCAGGAGACGCCGAGCTCTTTCAGGCCGCCGGCGATTTGAGCCAGGCCCGCATTATTCGAGTCGATGGAGCGGCGAACGTGCCCGCGATCGTCCAGAGCCGCCAACGCCGCCGCTTGCGCAACGCCGGACGTATTGAATGGGCCGCGAATCTTGTTCAGCTCATCCAGCAATTCCGCGGGACCAAGTCCGTAGCCGATGCGGAGGCCCGCAAGGCCGTACACTTTCGAAAACGTGCGCAGAACCATGAGATTGCCGCGGCGTTTCACGATGTCGACGGACCGCGAATAGTCCGGCCGTTCGATGTAATCGCAATAGGCTTCGTCGAGGACGACGAAGACGTGATCGGGCACGCGGGCGAGAAACGCGTCGAATTCATCCGAAGTGAACATCGTGCCTGTGGGATTGTTGGGATTCGCGAGAAATACGAGCTTCGTTTGCGCGGAAAGGTTTTGGGCGATGGCGTCGAGGTCAAACCGATAGTTGTTCAGCGGAGTCTCGATCAGCCGCGCGCCCGTAGCGCGAACCGCGATGTAGTAGAGGGGGAACGAGCCATAGGACGTAACGCCCGCATCCGTGGGGCGGAGCAGCAAACGCGCGACGAGGTCGATAAGCTCCGTCGAGCCGCCTCCCAGAATAATCTGGTCCATCGAAATCTCGTGCTTTCGCGCGAGCGCCTGGCGGAGATAGAAACCGCTGCCGTCGGGATAGCGATTCGATTCCGATAGCGCGTTCCGCGCGGCTTCGACGGCGAGGGGTGACGGCCCCAGCGGATTTTCGTTGGACGCGAGTTTGACGGCTTCGACTTGCAATTCCCGCTCGACCTCCTCGATCGGCCTTCCCTGAACATACGGCGTGATCTCCCGGATGTAGTCCGGGACCAATTCGTGAATCGGCGTCGTCATCTACCGCTTCTTTTGCTCCCGCGCGGCGGCCGCTTTTCTCGACGTCCCTGCCCTTCGGAGCGACGCGTCGATGCGGGAGTGCCAGGCTTATTGCCTTGACGACCGAAGGAGGGTCGCCCTGAATGGCGTTTCCTACCCCCGGCAGTTTCACCCCTTGAAGAAGGCACTCGAACCTTCTCCGCCGATCTGTCGGCGCGATGCAATCCGTCCTTCGCGTCTCCCCTGCCCTTCACGGTGCGGCGCAGGTCCGCGAGTTCGCCGCCCGAAAGTTCGCGATGCTGCCCCGGCGCGAGCGAGCCTAGTTCGAGATTTGCGAGCGCGATGCGCTTCATCTTTTCGACGGGATGGCCGGACCTGAAGAGCCGATCGCGCAGCGCGTCGCGTCGCGCCTCGGCGATGGTTACTTCGTACCAGGGAGCGCTCTGGCCACCGCGCCGCGAGATGCGGGCGCCGGTGGCGCGCGAAAGCTCCTCGATTTCCGCAAACGTGAGCAGTGACTTCAGTTTGATTTGATAGGTCTGCGGCAGACGATGCGACTGCAGAATGGAATTCGCAAGATCGCCGTCGTTCGTAAGGAAAACTAGGCCGTAGGCGTGGTACTCGAGGCGGCCCACCGGGAAAACACGCTCGGTTACGCCTTGCAGCAAATCGCGGAGCGAGCGGCGGCCTTCGGGATCGCTCATCGTGGAAACCACTTCCGGCGGCTTGTTGAGTATCAGGTAGACGCGGGCCTTCTCTGGGCGAATCAGTTTGCCGGCAACCTTAATGTGATCGCGTGACGGGTCGGCCTTTGAGCCAAGCTCCGTGATGGTATGGCCGTTCACGGTGACGAGGCCGGAGGTGATCATTTCTTCGGCGTGGCGGCGCGACGCGATTCCGGCGCGAGCGATTATTTTTTGGAGGCGTTCTTCCATGGTCTCTTTTCTATGGGCGGAACGGCAGTTCGAACCGCACCAGCTTATCGGAAAACGGTGGTGGACGCGAACGGCAGCGTGGAGTGCGCCGAAGCGAGGGTTGCGCGCCTTAGAAGTGTACCGATTGAGATGGACTTCGGCGGTTTGTTTTCTGTAAGTTACGGCGATTTCCGTTTGCAAAGTGTACCGATTGGCTTTTTCTTCGCCTTTGGAGGACCAGCGACTTTTTCCGGCCCCCTTCACCCTGCCCCCTTTCGACAGACACACGTCCGGCGCCGCGCAGATCGTTCGCGCGCACACAATTAATTATTCTTATTATAATGATAGGTTATATATATCATAGTTAATGCCAAAATGCAAGCACTAGTACCGAAAAAAAAGCGAGAGACCGAAAAGCCCGGGGCCAAGGACCCTCTGTGAGAACTGGGGTTGAGCGACAAGGGCCGTGAGACCTTGGAACCACAGATGAACACAGATGAAGCAGAAGGCGCACGACAAACCTGAACCCTGAGTCCGGGGCTGGCACCCTAAGAGCGAACCCGCCAATCGGGAGATTGGCGTTCCCGGGCGGCTCAGGGCGCGCGGGGGATCGCGAGGCCGGCCTCTTTCCAGAGTTTGTTCCAGTGCCAGATGCCGGGGGTGGTGTGGAGGAGGCGATAGCCGAGCTGGTGGGCGAGCAGCAGGACTTGGCCGCGGTGATGGGCCTCGTGCGCGAACATGTAGGAGAACATGGTGGCGTCGGCGGGCCAAGTGGGCGCCCAACTTCCGCGCGAGTATATCGTGACGCGGCGATTGGGATCATCGGAAAGCGCTTCCGTGAGCATTTTCAGGCACTGCGCGCCGCTCTTTTTGTGCGCGGCGGCGGCCTGCTTCATCGTGCAGCGGTCAGGATCGAGCGGCTTGGGGCATTTCAGATGCGGTGCTGAATTTCGGAGCCACACGAGCCGGCTGTTGTGAAGATGCGCGAAGATGGAGGCGATGGTGCGGCCGCTTCCCTTCTTGCCGGGCGGTTCGGCTCGCCACGCACGCGGATCGAGATCCGAAAGGATGAGTTGGTTCATCGCGTCGTTGATGGCGTAGGTGGAAAGAAGAGACGCGCGAATGTCAGATTCGATCGACTGCTTCCTAGAAGATGAGCCACGCATAGGAATCGCCCCGGCAGAGAGTAGCGCGACGCGTCCCTCCGGTGCAACGAGAGTGTCCCCCCGAGTGGTGGGTCAGTTTCCGGTAACCACGTTACTCAGGACTTGAGGATTAGTTCCGGTTTGCTCGTCATCCATTCCGAATCCGACTTGCGCCAAAACCAGCGAAGTACAATTGACTTCGTGCCTCAAAAGTCCGACCGCCTGGGTGCGGTTTGAAACGGGGTAACGATAGCGTAGAATTTGTGCCGATTCCACGGAGAGCGAAAAACAATGCGCTGGTACCATCACATCGGAATTCCCACTACCGAGGCGAAGCCTGGGGAGACCCACTTGAAACACCTGAAAGTCTTCGTCGTCAGCCACGAGAAAAGCGAATTCGGTGTGGAGTGGATGCGTTTCGAAGCGGACGCAGCGGTCCCTGATCTGGTCCGGCACGTTCCGCACGTCGCGTTTGAAGTGGCTGATCTCGCCTCCGAGCTTGCTGGCCGCGAAATCCTGATTCCTCCCAACAGCCCATCCGACGGCGTCTGCGTCGCGTTCATAGTGGAAAACGGCGCGCCCATCGAACTGCTCGAATTCACCGACCCGAACCACCCTGCCCGTCGCCAGCAGAGCGAGATGCTGATACAAACGCCCTCCATCCAAAACAGGAAAGACGCGTGCAAGGGAAGCCGATAGCCGACGCTGGGCTGCGCGGTGTGACCTGCGCCTGCGCGATCGCTGCCGTGATGTGTTGCGGCGTGGCGAAAGCTCAGGAAACTTCGACCGAACAGGCGGCGGGACAGTCAACCGAACAGTCGGCCAAGCAATCTACGCAGAAGCCGGGTGCTTCCAACCCAACTCCTCCACCTGTTCCAACGGTCACGCCGGAACGGGAACAGGCACAGTTGAATCCGTCCGCACCGTGCATCCAGCCAGCGCCCATGGTGACCTGGCAGGAATACGACGGTCCGCTGCAGAAGGTGGTGGGAGTGTTCGGAAGGCGACTCGAGCAGAGATCTGTTGGACGCGGGCACTACAAGCCGGGCGCGGTGATGTGCACACTCGAAACGAAACAAAAATTCCTTTTGTTCGTGCAGGACATGATCGATCCCGTAACCTTTCTGTCGGTGAGTTTCAACGCGGGGATTTCACAGGCGGAGAATTCCGATCCGACTTTCGGACAGGGCGCCGAGGGTTACGGCAAGCGGTTTGCGGCCGGCACGGTTGACGAGGCCTCATCGCTTTTCTTCAAGGATTTTGCTTATCCCACCCTTTTCCGCGAGGACCCACGATATTACCCGCTC
Organism: uncultured Acidobacteriota bacterium; assembly: GCA_963744235.1. Classification (GTDB taxonomy): domain Bacteria; phylum Acidobacteriota; class Terriglobia; order Acidiferrales; family UBA7541; genus Palsa-295. Next base: position 1,087,826 of record CAVUSU010000004.1, read on the forward strand.
AGCGAAGGCAGCACCGGCAGCCGCCTGTGGCACGCATCGAGGCACGCATTCGTCGCGCACAGCGAAAACGGCCGGCTGATGTTCAATTTCTCCGAATGGCTCGGCACGATCAGCGCAGCGTCACTCAGCAATCTTTACCATCCCGGGAACAGGCGCGGATTCGCTCCGACGGCGGAAAACGTGGGCGAGTCGGTGGGGAGCGACGTCGGGTACGACATCCTGCGCGAGTTCTGGCCGGAAATCGCGCAGAAGTTCAGGCTGCCGTTCAGGCATCAGAGGCCGTAGAACTGGAATGCTGCTGTTCAGAATGGGAAGTTCCACTCGTATCTCTCGGTGTCTGGATGCGTCCACAGCCAGGAGTGGCTGTGCCACCAAAACTCTAACCCTGAACCCGGTGCGCGCACAGCCAGGAGTGGCTGTGCCACCACACCTTAACCCTGAACCCAGCATGTGCACAGCCAGGAGTGGCTGTGCCACCAAACCTTAACCCTGAACCCGGTGCGCGCACAGCCAGGGGTGGCTGTGCCACCAAACCTTAACCCTGAACCCGGTGCGTGCACAGCCAGGAGTGGCTGTGCTACCACACCTTAACCCTGAACCCGGTGCGCGCACAGCCAGGAGTGGCTGTGCTACCAAAACTTAACCCTGAACCCGGTGCGCGCACAGCCAGGAGTGGCTGTGCCACCACACCTTAACCCTGAACCCAGCATGTGCACAGCCAAGAGTGGCTGTGCCACCACACCTTAACTTTGCACCCGGTGCGCGCACAGCCAGGAGTGGCTGTGCCACCAAAACTTAACCTTGAACCCGGCAACTTTGAACGCGGCGATTCGCGCTCGACCACTTCCACTCCTGAGGCGCTGCGACCAATTTCGCATGAACTGGATTCCATTCGATGTAATGGCGCGCGCGTTCGAATCCCGCAAAGCTTCTGATCCAGTGATCAAACGACTCATCTTGCCAGAAATGCTGCCCGACGCGTCCCAGAACGGCATTGGCATCACGGGCTGAAACACCCTTGATTCCATTCGTGATGCGGGCGAGAGGCGCGCGCGGTTGAAGAAGCACGTGCACGTGATTCGGCATGATCACGTAAGCGTGGAGTTCGTAATGCCCAAGTTCCATGCCGCGAAGGATCGCGCCCTCGGCATAACCGGCGATCTCCGGGTCGGCTAGCCAGCGAGGACCAAAATCAGTTGAGTCCAAATAACTGTCGAGTGCAAGAAACCGTTTGCCCCAGCTCCCCTCAGTGCGGCGAGTGAAACTTTCGGTTCTTGGCAGCGAGCCGAAAAGGCGCCAGGTGAGAAAAATGGACTTGGCGTCGGGTTGCCAGTGAGGAAGGTTGCGGCGGTAGAAGGTCATTGGGGTCGCAAGTCTTGCACAGGCTTGGCTTCTTGCCTATCTCTGGGTGTTTGGCTGCACGCACAGCCAGGGGTGGCTGTGCCACCAAGACTTAACCTGGACCCGGTGCGCGCACAGCCAGGAGTGGCTGTGCCACCAAAACTTAACCTGGACCCGGTGCGCGCACAGCCAGGAGTGGCTGTGCTACCAAATCTTAAGCCTGGACCCGGTGCGCGCACAGCCAGGAGTGGCTGTGCCACCAAAACTTAGCCTGGACCCGGTGCGCGCACAGTCAGGAGTGGCTGTGCCACCAAAACTTAGCCTGGACCCGGTGCGCGCACAGTCAGGAGTGGCTGTGCCACCAAAACTTAACCAAGGACCCGGTGCGCGCACAGCCAGGAGTGGCTGTGCCACCAAAACCTACCCTGGACCCGGTGCGTGCACAGCCGAGAGTGGCTGTGCCACCACACCTTAACTTTGCTCCAACCTCGTGTTCGGCGTTTCAGGCGGAGGTGCCTTTGGCGCGGGCGGGATCGGATTCGATTTCGGATTCGGCGGAGGTGGCATCGACGGATTGTTCGTGCGCGTCGGCACCGGCCGAAGATGCCGGGCTGAAGGCCGGCGCTACGTTTACTTCTCGCGGGGCGTCGGCTTGGCTTGTGGCGGCGAGATCCGATTGGCCTTCGACCTCTGTCTCTGTCCCTTGACCTTGCTCGGGACGGACTTCGTCCGGTTCTGTGGGGGCGATGCCGGCGTCGGAACCCAGCGCGGCTTGCGCTAGCTGCTCGAATTCCTTGAGGCTGGGCAGTTCGTCGAGGTCGGAAAGGCCGAAGCGCATCAGGAACTGCTTCGAGGTGCGATAGAGGATCGGGCGGCCGATCACTTCCTTGCGGCCGCGGTGGTGATCAGGCGCTTTTCGAGCAGCGTCTTGATGACGCCGCCGACGTTCACGCCGCGAATTTCGTTGATTTCGGGCACGGTGGCGGGCTGCTTGTAGGCGATCACGGCGAGCGTTTCGAGCGCAGGCATCGTGAGGCGCAGCGGCGGCTGCAGGCTCTTGATGAATTTGCGCACCACGTCGTGGTGCTGCGGCTTGGTGTAGAACTTCCAGCCGCCGGCGACTTTGCGGACTTCGATGCCGCGGTCGTCGGTTTGGTAGGCGGCGACGAGCAGATCGAGCGCGGCGCGGGCTTCGGACTTTTCGACGCCGAGGGCGTTGGCGATCTGGTCGAGCGTGGCGGGCTCGTCCGCGGCGTAGATGATGGCTTCGAGCGCGGCTTGCATTTCTTGTGGCGTCATTCAGTTCACCCAATCGGGCACGGCATGCCGTGCCCCTACGCAAACCAAACCCGCCGGCAGGATGCCGGCGTTACAAAATGTGCTACAGATATTGCTCCTCGATTTTGGACATGGCGTCGGGCCCGGCGAAGACGGCGTCGAACATTTTGTGCTTGCGCAGGCCGAATGTCCGCGAACAGGTCGGACTGCACCAGAATCACCGCCTGCATGCGCACCATTTCCAGCACGGCCAGCAGCGCGACGATCATGGCGTTGCGCGTTTCGCAGGCCTCGAAGAATTCGATCAGCGAAATCGGATCCTCGGTGGCAAACAGGCGCTGGCGCAGGCGGTCCATCATCTGCGCGATGGTGACGCTCTCGTGGCGCAGCTCGAATTTCGTGACTTCCTTGCGGCGCTCGAGGATCTGCTGGAAGGTCTTTGACCAGGTCGACGAGCGAGACGACCAGCTCGCCTTCGACTTGCGTCGCCGGTGTACAGAGTTGCGTCGGGCTGCGACCAGACGTGGTCCTCGATCTGCTGCTTCTGATAGAGGAGCTGCGCGGCGTTCTTGAATTTTTCGTGTTCGAGCAGCCGATGGACCAGCTCGTCGCGCGGATCTTCGATCTGTCGGGGCCGGCGAGCGGGTCGGCCGGCAGCAGCATTTTCGATTTGATGTGAATCAGCGTCGCGGCCATGTAGATGAAGTCGGCGGAAACGTCGATATCGAGCTTTTCGAGCTGGTGCAGGTAATCGAGATACTGCTCGGTGACTTTGGCGATGGGAATGTTGTGGATGTCCATCTCCTGCTTGCGGATCAGATCGAGCAGGAGATCGAGCGGGCCTTCGTAGACCGGCAAATTGATGCGATAGGGCGACGCCATTCTACGAATTATCCTCCAGCGGCTACGGCGACGAACGGCAAAACATGCACAGCCAAGAGTGGCTGTGCCACGAAAACCTCAACGCATCACGAACGCTCGGCTGGCCGGCGCGGTCATTTGCGCGCGTCGTCCCATTTGAAGATGGCGTTGCGGACGCGCTTCATGGTGCGCTTCGCCGCTTTGCGCGCCTTCGTCCGACCGGCGTCGAGGATATCCCAAACTTGCTGCGGATGCGCCTCAAATTCTTTGCGGCGTGCCTGAATGGGCTCGATCCAGGTGACCAGGTTTTCGGCCATCAGCTTCTTGCAATCGACGCAGCCGATGGCCGCGGTGCGGCAATCGCCGTCCACTTTCGCGATCGTTTCCGGCAACGAGAACAGTTTGTGCTACGCGAAGACGGGGCAAACCTCCGGCCGGCCGGGATCGGTGCGGCGCTGGCGCTGCGGGTCGGTCATCATGTTGCGGACCTTGGTGCGAATCTCGTCCGGCGGATCGGAGAGCCAGATGGCGTTGCTGTAGGACTTCGCCATGCGGCGGCCGTCGAGGCCGGGCAGGCGCGGCGTGGCGGTGGCACGTAGTCCGGCTCGCGCAAGGACGCTGGATTGCTTCACGAACGCTTTCGCCTTTGGCATTCTGATCGAAGAAATTCTCGACGCCGATTCCCGCCGCGTAGCGCCGAAGCTCCGGGATGGCTGTTCTTATTTCGTCGGGAGTGGGCGTGCTTATCCAGATGAAACCAAACTTCACGGAGAGCGGCACGAGCAGCGCCTCAACCGCGTCGATATTCCTGGGTCGAGCATTTTCGCCGAGTCAATCTGAGGCCGAAGTGAGCGTTGAAGCGGCGGACGACTTCGCGCGTGAGCTCGACGTGCGGGACCTGGTCTTCGCCGACGGGCACGAGAAATCCTGCTTCGGCTCGCCGTACATGACGATGTCGGCCGATTGCAGCAGCGGATAGCCGAGGAAGCCGTAGGTGCCGAGGTCGCGGTCCTTGAGGTTTTCGATTTGCTCTTTGTAGGTGGGGACGCGCTCGAGCCACGAAAGCGGCGTGATCATCGAGAGCAGCACGTGCAGCTCGGCGTGCTCGAGGATGCTGGACTGGATGAAGAGCGTCGATTTCGCGGGATCGAGGCCGACGGCGAGCCAGTCCGTGGCGACTTGCAGCGTGTTTTCGGCGACGGAGGAGGTGTCTTCGTAGTGCGTGGTCAGCGCGTGCCAGTCCGCGACGAAGAAGAAGCAATCGTATTCCTCTTGAAGCTTGAGCCAGTTCGAGAGGGCGCCGAAATAGTGGCCCAGATGGAGGCGGCCCGTCGGCCGCATGCCGCTGAGCACTCGTTTGCGTTTTGGCACGGTGGAATCATCGCAAAGAAAATGGAAAAGAGAAAAGGGAAAATGGGGGGAGACGGTTCGGGGACCGACAAACAAAGGCTAAAAGCAGATCCCTCGTCGGGCCAAAAAACGGCCCTCTGTCGGGATGACAGACGCTACACGGGTTGGGCGAGAGATTTTGTGCTAGTCATCATCCGGGTCGGTGGGCGGACGTTTGTCGTTGATGAAGTAGGCGGCGTTGCGGGCTGCGGGGATTGGATGGAAGGTGATGGGCGAATGGGTGAGGCTGAAACAATCGGAAAGGTCGTCGGCAGGAACGTCGGCGTAGCCGAGCGAGGGGAGATTGAAGGTGACCTCGATGAACTTGAGGATGCTGCCGAAATCGTGCGTGGTGTGGGAAATGTAAGCGGCCTTGGCGTAGGGTGAAACGACGATCAACGGAACGCGGAAGCCGTAAACATATCCCGATCCCCAGCTCACACCGTCGTTGATAACTTTCGGGGCCACGTGATCGTACCAGCCTCCCCAGTCGTCCCAGGTGATGATGATGGCGGTGTTTGCCCAATACGGGCTGTTGCCGATGGCGTTGACAATCGCGGCTACCCACGAGGGGCCGCTGCCGTCGTTGGAGACGGCGTGATCGGAACTGAGTCCATTCGGAATGATCCAACTTACCTGCGCGAGTTGGCCGTTGGCGATATCTACCAACGCTTGCGTTTGCGGGATGAACACGTTGTTGGTCCACTCCGGGCCGGTGCAGGTGAGCTTGCCGTTGACCGTCTGCTGCTGGCAGATGTGCTCAATGGCGTCGGGCCCGGTCCAGATGGAACCGGGGGAAGGGGCATAGTAGCGCCAGGTGACGCCCTGATTGCTGAGGAGGTCAGTGAGTGTGGGATGTTCGAAGCAGGGATACTGGGGCGGCGAGTTGGTTTCGCTGCCGGTGGGATCGATCATCGTGACCTTGTTCGTCAGGGGAGCGATACATCCGGCGGGGCTCTGAAAGGGATTTTCAGCGGCGAAGAGATTGCTGGTGGCAGCAGGAGCCGAGGTGCCGGAAATGATGAACTGGTGAGCCGGAAAGCTAGGACCTTCGTTGGTTTGAAACATCCGGTCGCCGAAAGTGTATTGCTCGGCCAACGCGAAGTAGGGCTGAACGTCGGCTGGCTTGACGTACATATATTGCGGGTTGGGATGCGCATTCGGAGGGCAGTTGGCGGCCGGGGAACAGGGGATCAGGTTCGCGCCGTCCATCTTGCCGCCGTCGTACATGGAAACGAAGGCAGGATTGGCGTGGCTGAGATCGTAGTTCTGAGGGTTGGAGCCGGTCGTTCCCAGATCGATGGGGCTGAGCGGAATGGTCTGGCCAGCCGAATTCAAGCCGCTGCTGGCTATGTCCGCGCCGCGGGCCGTGAGAACGGGATCCTGGAAGAGATTGTCGGGTGTGCGGTTCTCTTGAAAGATGACCACGATGTGCTGGAAGACGGCTGCTGTCGTCAGGCTCAGGGCCTGAGAGCCGTTGCTTGGAGGCGCATTCTTGGCGTCGCTTCCGTCGACGGTGATGGTGTAGCTGCCGCCGGGCGTGCTGCTCGAAGTAGACACCGTCAGCGTCGAAGTGCCGGGAGCGGCACCACTGATCGTCACCAGAGACGTGCTGAAAGAACAGCTCGGAGCTGCGGCGCCACCGGCGATCATGTCGCAGGAAAGGCTAACGCTGCCCGTGTAACCATTTGCCGGAGTTACCGTGATGGTGGAGGTGGACGCGCTTCCGGCTGTGACCGAGCCTGGGTTCAACGCGCTGGCAGTGAGCGTGTAGCTAGGCGGGCCTCCTGACCCTGTGGACGAGTTAGAGCTGCAAGCGCTTAGGACCAGAAGCGCGCTCAGGCCCAGGAATGCACCCGAGACGAACAAGAGACGAAGAGGATTCATGGGAGGACCTCCTTGCGACTGCCGGATTGTACTGTGCCGAATATCAACCCGGCTGGCGAAGAATCCACTCGGAGAAATTATACTTTTCTTGCGTCCTTGCCGGCCGCTGCTCGGTTTCTCGAAGGCTATACCATTCTGCCCTGCCCAAAATCGTGGGTATAATCCGGCGGAGTCAGGGGGCGTTCTGTGAACCGCTTCATCATCGTTTTCGTGCTGTCGCTCTTCCCTGCCGTTGCGTTTGGTCAGGCTAATCCAGCGGCAGTCGCGGCGCATCAGTGGCGGCAGCAGCATGAGCGGGAGATTGTGGACGAGTTTGTGGCGCTGCTAGCGATTCCGGACATTGCCAGCGATCGCGCCAACATCCAGCGCAACGCAGAGACAATTGCGGAGATGATGAGGAAACGCGGGCTCTCGCCGCGGCTGGTTTCGGTTCCCGGCGCGAATCCGGTGGTGTTCGGCGAAATTCGCACGCCCGGCGCCACGCGGACGATCGTCTTCTACGCGCACTACGACGGGCAGCCGCTTGACCCGAAGCAATGGGCCACGCCTCCCTTCACGCCGACGCTGCGCGACGGGCAAGTGGAAAACGGCGGCAAAGTGATCCCGCTGCCGGCGGCCGGTACGGCGTTCAATCCCGAATGGAGACTCTATGCGCGCGCGGCGGGCGACGACAAGGCTCCGATCGTGGCGATGATGGCGGCTCTCGACGCAATTCGCGCGGCGGGGCTCAAGACAAAATCCAATATCAAGTTCGCGTTCGAAGGCGAGGAAGAGGCCGGCTCGGTGAATCTCGGCAGGATTCTGGCCGCGAACAAGGAGCTTTTTTCGGGCGATGTCTGGCTGATATGCGACGGACCCGTGAGCCAGACGCGACGGCAGTCGATTGCGTTTGGCGCGCGCGGCGTGACCGAAGTGGATATCACGGTGTATGGGCCGCACGTCGAGTTGCACAGCGGCCACTACGGCAACTGGGCGCCGAACCCGGCGATGATGCTGGCTCGCCTGCTGGCGTCGATGAAAGACGAGAACGGCCACGTGCTGGTGGATCATTTCTACGATGGGATCGAGCAGCTAAGCGACACGGAAAAGCGGGCGATTGCCGAATCGCCGAGCGTCGATGCTCAGCTCATGAACGAGTTTTGGCTGGGCTCGACGGAGGGCGCGCCGAAATCTCTCGCGGAGCTGATTACGCAGCCCTCGCTGAATATTCGAGGCATGGCGAGCGCGCGCGTTGGCACGCAGGCATCGAACGTGGTTCCCTCCTCGGCTACAGCGAGCATCGACATGCGGCTGGTGAAGGGCATGGACGCTCAGCAAACAGCGGAGCGGTTGATCGAGCACATCCGCAGCCAGGGATTCTTCGTTGTCGATCAAGAACCGGGCGCGGACGTGCGCCGGAGCCATCCGAAGGTGGCGTGGGTGGTGGTGAAGCCGGGCGGTTACAACTCGGTGCGGACGTCGATGGATTTGCCGATCTCTCAGGAAGTGATTCGAACGGTAGAAAGCGCGCGCGGCCCCGCCGTGAAAATTCCGAACATGGGAGGGAGCGTGCCGCTCGATAGCGATCGAGCAAACTCTCGGAACGCACACGATTACGATTCCGATCGCCAATCACGACGACAATCAGCACAGCTTCGACGAGAACCTGCGGATTCAAAACCTGTGGGACGGAATCGACCTGATGGCGGCGCTGCTGACAATGTAGATATGCCGTTCCGCGTGGCGAGTCGCCGTCAGCACCTGGGTAGTGGCACCGAATCGTCATGGTCAGATGTCGAGCCCACGAACGGCTACTTGGCTGGAGTGATCTTCTCCACGCGAATCGTCTTCTTGGCAGAATCGAATTTGCCCGCTACCACCACATGCTCAGCCGGGAAGTTCTTGACGGCTTCAGGATTTTCGACGATCCAGATTGCTTGATCTTCGTCCGCTACAAAGACGGCGCGTTGGGGTTTCCATTCCGGGTGACCCACCGAAGCGCCTCCGCGCCAGCATTTCTGCACGCAATCGGCGCGGCCGGGCTTCGTGTGTTGTGCTCCGCAAGATTCGTCACTGATCCAGCCGGTGCGAGACTCATCTTTCGGCTGCGCCGACACTGAATCGAGCGCCAGCAGCCCGCAAGAGAGCGTGAAAACCAGAACAATCCGGTTCCTGATCATGCTTCCCTCCAGACTGCGGCAAGTTGAAGGTCTTACTTATTGGCCGGAGGCACGTCAGTGCCAACTGGATAGACGATGATCTGGAGGTCTCCCCAGCCTGGGTTGGCGCCGGCGGCGCCGGTAGCCGCAGGGGCGGTGGCATCCATCTTCTTTCCCATGCCCAGGGTCTTGAGCTGGGTATCATCGAAACCGAAATTGCCCACCAGGTAGGCGCGTACCACCGCGCAGCGAGCTTGCGTCAGCACCAGGTCTTTCTGGGCGTCGCCGGTCATGCCGGTGGAGACGACCACGACCGCGATGCCAAACTCATTTCCGGCGAGAAACTGTCCGGCGGCGGTCAAAGAGCCCTGATTCTTCAGCGCGGCGGTATCGATTTTGTCGAAAAGGCGCTTTGGCTCGTACGTGAACGTTTTTAGAGGCGAGCCTTCCGGCAGGCGCAGGATTTCGTTTTTCGCCAGCTCGGCGGAATCTTCATAGCCGCGTTTCTTGAAATATCCGCGAAGCAGGAAATTTTGCTTGAGCGCTTCCATGTTTTCCTGGAAGTCCGCGATTCCCGTTTGAACGTGGACCATCGTATCGCGCATTCCGATCGTGGTCTGGTCCATCTCCGCATACATTTTCTTATCGTTGACCAGAGCCCCGATCGTTCCCTGGCCTCGGTCGATTTTGGCGCTGATGGACTTCAGGCTCGCCGTTGCCTCCGTGGTGTTGTCGATGGCCGCCTTACTACTGTCCAGAATGGCGTCCGTCTTGGCGATCAGGTCCGAAATGACAAGCGGCGGCTGGCTGGCGATCATGTCGCCATCATGGACGTCCGCACTTTGGGCGGATCCAAACGAAATCGAGACATATTCGTTGCCCAGGAGGCCCTCGGTCTGGATGGCGGCCACCGAGTCCTGCTTGACGATATCGTGGGTTGAATGCTTGAGATCCATCAGCACGGTGATTTTTTCGGTTGGGTTCTTCGGCAACTCGATGCGACGCACGTTGCCGCTGTGAACTCCGCCCACGCGGACCTCCGCGCCCTCATCCATCCCCACAACGGTGCTGAACTGCGTCCTCAGTCGATAGGTGGAGCTGAAGAGGTATTGCCGGTCACCAATGATGAAGATTCCCGCCGCCAGAATCGCCAGCGAAAGAACGATAAAAGCTCCCAGCCTAGCCGCTCTCGACATATCTGCTCCTATGAATCCTTGAAGAATTCCGCGACGAATTTATCGTCGCTTCGCTCGAGCTCCTCGAAGGTGCCCTCAATCACGGCGTTCCCTTCGTGGAGAAGTATGATTCGGTCCGCGATCAACTTTGCGCTGTGCAGATCGTGCGTGACGACGATCGATGCAACGTCGCGTTCCTCCTGCAACTTGAGGATCAACTCATCGATTTCGCGAGATGTAATTGGATCGAGCCCGGCGGTAGGTTCATCGAGCAGCAGGATGCCGGGTTCGAGGGCCAGCGCGCGGGCGAGTCCTACTCGCTTTTGCATGCCGCCCGAAAGATCGCTGGGCATTTTCTTGAGGTCGCGCTCCATGCCCACGCCCGCGAGGAGTTGCTCGATGCGGTCGCCGCGCTCCGAGGCGGTCATTTTGGTGTGACGACGCAGGGGAAAGGCAACGTTCTCCTCGACGGTGAGAGAGTCGTAGAGCGCCGCGTGCTGGAACAAGAAACCCATCGTTTTCCTGATCTCATTCATGGCTTCGACGGTGGAGCTCGTAATCTCCTGCCCGTGGATGCGAATCGATCCCGAGTCTGGCTTCTGCAGCCCGATGATCAGCCGCAGCAGCACGCTCTTGCCGGTTCCACTGCGACCGAGCACCGCCAGAGTTTTGCCGTTGCCCACCGTCAGATCAACACCGCGCAAGACGGTTTGAGCGCCGAAGGACTTATGCAATCCCTGGAGCACCATGGCAGGACTGCCGCTGTCTCGATCGGCATGCTCAACCGCGTGGTGGCCGTTGTTTGCCTCACGCAGGGCGATTGCCTGCTCAGAGTGCATCATGGGAAGAACACCAGGATCATTTTCACCAGAACAACGTCGGCCAGAATTACGAAGAGGGACGATAAGACCACTGAGCTGGTGGCCGAACGACCCACTCCCTCGGTGCCACCCTGACTCCGCATTCCCTGGAAGCACGCAATCACGCCGATGATCAGGCCGAACACCATGGTCCTGAAGGTGGGCGCGAGAAAGTCGCTGAAGCTGGTGCCACTAAATCCCGCATGGATGAATTTGTGAAACGAAAGCGGCTCGGCCAGAGTAGTCGCGATCCAACCGGTAACAACGCCGCAGAAGTCCGCAACCAGGGTTAGCAGCGGGAGCATGAGGATGCACGCCAGGATGCGCGTGAAGGCGAGCAGCTTGTAGGGATTTACGCCGGAGGCTTCGATCGCATCGATCTGCTCCGTTACCTTCATGGAGCCCAATTCCGCGCCGATTCCGGCTCCCACTCGGCCGCTAACGACCAAGCCAGTGACGACGGGACCCGTTTCGTGAACAATCGAAAACACGATTGCGGCGGGAAGCATGGACTTGGCGCCGAATCGAACCAGGCTGTAACGGCTTTCCAAAGCCAGCACCGCGCCAATGGCAGCGCCCGCCAGCGCCACTAGCGGCAAGGATTTCGAACCTATTTCGTCGAGCTGTCGAATCAGCTCGCGACCTTCAAAGGGACGTCTTACCGCCGCTCGCATCAACTGCCAAACGAAAATGCCGAGCTCGCCGAACCACTCGAAGAAGCCGTTGATCGGGTTCCAGAGCGAAGTGAGAGTGGATCGAACCAGTGACGTGCCTTCCGGCGCGCCGGGGCCGATCAAAGGGCGAGGAAGCGTGGCGTTGTCGCTCATGTTTTATGGCTCAGGCCCTCTCCGTCGGTCGGGTGTGAAGCGGGAGAGACGAACGTCGTGATTAGCAAGAAGAGGTCGGGATGCATACCCAGAAATAGCATCCGAGCCCTTCCACTGTCTGTTCCAAACAGCACACGATTCCCCACTGATCTTCGCCGCGATGGGTGTTGAATTGGAGTCGTAGAGGACGAGGCTAGGCGCGCCCGGAGCGCAGGAGGTCGCGGGCGATGACGGTGCGCTGCATTTCGCTGGTACCTTCGTAGATGGTGAGGACGCGGGCATCGCGGTAATAGCGCTCGACGTCGGTTTCGCGCGAGTAGCCGACGCTGCCGTGAATTTGCACGGCGCGGTAGCAGACGCGGTTGGCCATCTCGCTCGAGTAAAGTTTGGCGCGGGCGGCCTGCGGGCCCACGCGGCTGCGAAAGGCACTGGCTCCAGGGGCTGAAGCCCTTTCAAAAGAAGTGGCCGGATTGTCGGAGCTAAAGCTCGGACCCCCTAAAGATCCAGCTGCTTCGCGGGCGAGCTCTACGTCGCGGAGGAACGCGGCGTAATGAGTGAGGGCGCGGGCCGCTTCGATTTCCGTGGCCATGTCAGCGAGCATCCATTGAATGGCCTGATAGTCAGCGATCGGGTGACCGAAGGCGCGGCGCTGCTTCGCGTATCGGGCAGCGGCTTCCATGGCGCCCTGCGCCAGGCCCACCGACTGCGCGGCAATCCCGACGCGCCCACCATCGAGCGCGCCGAACGCGACCTTCAATCCCTGCCCTTCGGCGCCGAGAATGTTTTCGGCGGGCACGCGGCAATCCGTCGAAAACAATTTCGGCGGAGCGCGAGAGGCGAAGGCCCATCTTGTCTTCGTAGCGGCTGACTCGAAAGCCCGGGGCCGACGGCTCGACGAGAAACGCAGTGACTCCGCGCGAACCAGCACGCGGGGTCGGTTTTCGCGAAGACGACGTAGACGCCGGAGAAGCCGCCGTTCGTCACCCAGCTCTTTGTGCCGTTCAGGACATAGGAGGCGCCATCGCGGACGGCCCGCGTCTGGATTCCGGCGGCGTCGGAGCCGGCTTGCGGCTCGGTGAGGCAGAAGGCGCCGAGAATTTCACCGTGCGCGAGCCGCGGCAAGTATTTCTTCCTTTGCGCGCCGGTGCCGTATTTCAGGATCGGCGCGGCCGCGACGGAATTGGTCACGCTGAGCGTAACGGCCGTGGAGGCGTCGACGCGCGCGACTTCTTCGAGCATCAGCGCGTAGGTGACCGTGTCCGTTGCCGTGCCGCCATATTCTTCCGGTATGAGCATGCCGCAGCAGCCGAGTTCGCCGAGGCGGCGGATTTCGGCTTCGGGGAACTTCTCGGTGCGGTCGTACTCGCGCAGGACCGGACGCATCTCCGTTTCCATGAACTGGCGGACGGTGTCGCGGATGAGGAGTTGATCGCTGGTGAGCGAGAAATCCATGCGGGAGCAGTCTACCGTCAACTTTTGCTGCTGCAAAGGCGGAAGCGAGAGAGGCCGGGGCAAAGACAAAAGCGAAACACAGAGGACACTGAGATAAGAAGGACGAGAACACAGAGAAAAGCAGGACGATGCACGGGAGAACCGCTCTCAGGACTCGGGCGTGACGAACTTGAGGTGGGCGTTGACTTTGGTCGTCTTGCCCGCCTTAATCTTCGCTTTCTCGGTTGCGGGCAGAAAGCCTTTCGCGGTGCATTTGATTTGGTACTCGCCCGGCACGAGCCCGTCGATTCGGAAGATTCCGCCGGCATCGGTGGTGCTCGACTCGGTTTGCTTGCCGTCCGCGCTGGTCGCGGTCACGCCAGTGCCGGCGAGCGGAGTTCCGCGCTTGTCGCTGACTTCACCCGTGAGAGTGCCGGTGGTGGGCGCAACTTTTGGCGACTTGCTCGATTTGGTCTGCGCCGAAGCGAGACTGACGCTGAAGATTGCGGCCACACAGATCAAGAATTCGACGATGGGCAAACGACGCATGATTTTCTCCTGCCTTCAAAAACAGACGCGATGCTAGCACAAGTTGAAGTTGCGCAGACCATGGAGAAGCACAAGGGAAACGGAGGGCTTCAGGGACTAAAGCCTTTTTTATCGCGGGCTTGACGGCGGGGCTGAAGCCCCGCCCTTCCGGGCACCATTTATGAGATAGCTTCCTTACAGCTTAAGGAGTTCGCGGAGGCGCTTGGTCTGAGCGCGGGAGACCGGAATTTCGGATTGGCGCTTGTCGTTCATCTTGAGCATGTAGCTCGACTTGAACCACGGGACCACTTCCTTGATGTGATTGATGTTGACGAGGTAGGAGCGGTGAGCGCGCCAGAACGTGTCGGCGTCGAGCGAGCCGGCGAGCTCTTCGATCGTCCGGTAATTCGAAACGCCTTCCGCGTCGCGAGCGAAGATGGTGATCGCGCCGTCCTGGATCGAGGCGTAAATGATGTCTTCGGCGCTCACCAGAAGCATTCTCGCCTGCGACTTCACGAGAACCTTGATGGGCTGCGGAGTCTTGGTCGCGGGCAAGGCCATCTGGCCCATCAGCGATTCGAGGCGCTCGACCGCGGGCGTGCTTGATTCGAGCAGCTTCTTGGCGCGCTGGATCGCTTTCGCGATGCGGGCCTTGTCGAACGGCTTCAGCACGTAATCGACCGCGTTCACGTCGAAAGCCTGGATGGCGTAGTTGTCGAAGGCTGTGGCGAAAACGATTTGCGGAACGCGAAGCTTGCGCTCGACGAGTTTCTTGATCACGCCGAATCCGTCGAGGCCGGGCATCTGGACGTCGAGGAACACGAGGTCAGGATTGTGTTCCTTGATCAATGAGATGGCTTCAAGGCCGTTCTTGCCCTGCGCGACGACGTTGATTTCCGGGAAAGCCTTCAGCAAATAGGTGAGCTCGTCGCGGGCGGGACGCTCGTCGTCAACGATGACCGTGTTGATGGGCATGGAATGCCTAGAAGTATAACCCGAGTGCTTAACCACAGATGAACACAGATGGGGATCAAAACCATGAGTGACGAGTGGCGGTTGGCGAGTGACGAGAAAGATTCCCAGGGCTAGAGCCCATTTAGCCCCGCGAGAAAGAGCAAAACCCTTACCGCAGAGACGCAGAGCACGCAGAGAACTGCGCGCGGGTACGTTACAATCGGCGGGCCGTTGCGGAGGAAGAATGAAACGGGCGAAGAATCAGGTGCGAGTTTTAAGCAGCGAGGTAGCTTTTCAGGGGCGCGTGTTCGGAGTGCGGCGCGACCGCGTGATCGAACCGAGCGGCGTCGAGGCGACGCGCGAGTACGCGACGCATTCCGGATCGGTGGTGGTGCTTCCGGTGTTTGCGGACGGGCGAATCCTGCTGATTCGGCAGTACCGCCATGCGGTGGGACAGTACCTGTGGGAATTGGTGGCCGGAAGCAAGGATAAAGGCGAGAGTTTTGCTCAGGGCGCCAAACGCGAGCTGGAAGAGGAAACGGGCTACTCGGCACGGAAGTTGACGAAAATCCTCGACATCTTTCCCAGCCCCGGATTCGTCAGCGAAAACATGGCGATCTTTGTGGCCGAGGGCCTGACGAAAGGCGTTGCGCGGCCCGAAGCGGACGAGAAAATCACGCAGCGAATCGTCACGTTGAGCGACGCGGAAGCCTGGATTCGCTCCGGGAGGATTCGCGACGCGAAAGTCCGTGGCTGGGGTCTTGTACTACTCGAGATTTATTGCGAGCGGCAAGAAAGACGCAAAAGCAAAAGCGGAACATGAACACAGAGGGCACAGAGAGAAGCAAGGCGAGGACACAGAGGAAAATCCAGACCTGCCCCTGAGAATGCACCTGCACTCCACCTCCCGGCGTCCTGCGAGACGAGACACCGGGCGGGTTGAAACCCGCCCCTCCGACGGCGCTCCAGAGAGGTCAGTTGCCCCTAAGAATCGACTTAACAGTTCCCTTCAAGGCATCTCAGCTATCAAGGGACAAACTGCCGAAGATGGGCTTGCCGCTCAGTGATGTATAGAAGCTGAAGATTGTGGCGGCGATCAGCACGCCGAACACAATGATTGTGGGCTCCGCATACCAAGCCGACAGGTGCGCCGTGAGCGGAAATGCCTCCAGGATATTATCTAAAGCCATCCCGACGACGAGCGGCAGAATCCCCAGGCGAATCAGGACCAGGAAGGCCAAGCCGAAAGATAGGACGCTGGCGATCGCATGCAGCACGGGATGGGGGCCAAAAGCCGACGGCAGCACGAAGAAAAGGGTCACGCCGGCCGCCGCCAGCCACTCCCTCCGAAGGATCAATCGAAGAAGGAAAAACAGGAAAAAGATGGCGAACGCGATGAACACGAACAGCGTGAAGTTCAAAATCAAATCCGCGAAGATGAACCTGGTTCCACTGAACTGGATCAAATCAATCGCCCGAATCGGCGCCGAGGGGGTTCGCCCCATCCACTGGGGAGCAAGGTGCTCAACCCTGCTCATGACATCGAGAAAGACGGCCAAGACGATTCCGACAAGCACGTCGCGCCCTACGAGCGGGTCACGGAACTGGCCTGCGAGCAAGCGGCTCCAGGAGATCAGAGCGTGCGGCCAGCGCCGGCGAACGTGCGGTTCGAGCGCGATGTAAACGAGCCACACCAAGGCGGCGTAAATCAGGCCCCAACCAACGATAATGAAGAAGATCCTGAGCTCGTGAAGGTTAGGCACATTGTGAGCAAAAAGCAGAGTCGTCAGCGACACGGCGGCGAATACACCTAGGGCCAGGCGAAACGCACCGGCACGGTCGCCACGGTTGGCGCGCAGATTGCGAGTTGCCAGCACGATGCCAAAAACCAGAACCGCCAAAAAGAGCGTGATCAGAAGCGCACTCCCCAGGGTGTCCCTAGCTTCGGGCTTTTCCTCTTGCATCCGGCTTGGCTTGTCCCAGGGCGATAAGGTGTCGAAATAAACGGGCACGCCGCGGAACGATCCGGCCTCGATGCGCAGGGGAATGTCGGGATGGTCCGGCCAGTTCCCTTCCCAAGCGGCGCGCGCGTCAGCTTGCACGAGTTCCGTCCACTGCGGCGTGACTTGGCGGAAGGCTTTCAGATCCATGCCCGCAGCGGCAAAGAGTGTCTCCCAGTTTGGCGGCGGAGCGGGATCGGTGGAAGCGACGAACTGCGGAGGCACGCACTCAAGTCCGATCAGACGCCCGAGCGTGTCAAGATATACCTGACAGCCTCCCGACAATCTGTTAGGCGGCTCGTCCGGATCTGCCAACGGCGTGAACGTGAAGGCCTGCACTTCCATGTAACGGGGACTTTCCCGGTACCAAAACGCCAAGACCGGAGGGCTGCCCGTCGATAGGTTCTTCCAGCGAGTGATCGATTGATCGTGCTTCTCAACGTAGCCTATGTAATCGGAGCCGTTGCCAAATCCGTAGCTGGTATCGAGCGGAACCGCGGTGTACCCGATCTGCCGAGCGATATCGCGCGACTTGGCCGCGAGAACGTCGATTGAACTCGGCAGTGGAATGATGCCCACGGTCGTGCTCTTGTCCGCGAGAAATGCCGCGGGCACTAAACCGAAAATCGCGAGCAGAAGGCAGGCCCATGCGATGGCGGGGCGCAGGCCTTCCTTCTCGCCCGACGCGGCCACCATTTCGGGCGAGGGCGTCTCGCCGGCGGCAAGAGCAGCCGCGAGCGGGTCGCCTCCCGGCAGCGCGGCCGCCACCTGCAAAGCCGTGGCCGGGCGCTTCGCCGGGTCCTTTTCCAGGCAGCGGATAATCACGCGTTCGACCAGCGGGTCGATATCGCGCACGATCGCGGAAATACTGGTTGGGGTGCTGTGCTCGCGCAACCGCATCAGCTCGGGCAACGTGGCGGCTTCGAAGGCTTTCTTGCCGGTGAAAATTTCATACAGGACGAGGCCGAGGGAATAAATGTCGCTGCGCGCCGTGACTTCGGTGCCGGCAAGCTGTTCGGGCGCCATGTAGGCGGGAGTGCCGGCGCGAAGTTCTTCGCCTGTCAGGTTTTCGCCAAGCGCGGCAAGGCCAAAATCCGTGATGCGCACGCGGCCGCGACCGTCGAGCATGATGTTTCCTGGCTTCAAATCGCGGTGCAGAACGCCGTGTTCGTGCGCGGCGGCCAGGCCGGCGCACATTTGTCGCGCGATATCGAGCCCTTTGCTTTGCGGGAGTTGCCCGATGCGGCGAAGCAGGGAGGCGAGATCTTCGCCGTCCACATATTCCATCGAGAGGAAGAGGCGGCCATCCACCTCGCCGATGTCGAACACGCGGCAAATGTTGGGATGCGCGATTTCGCGGGCCAGGCGCACCTCCTGATGGAACCGCGCGCGCGCTCCTTCGTCCCTCATCATCGCGTCCGGCAAGAATTTCAGCGCGACCGTTTGCGTCAGCCGCAGGTCCTCCGCGCGATAAACCTCGCCCATTCCGCCTTTGCCGAGAAGCGCGACGATGCGATAGCGCTCGGCGAGGGTGGTTCCGGCGACGTAGTGGCCCTCATAACCGATGCGCGAAAATGAATGGCTGATCGAAGTTGGATTTCGTTTGCCGCTGGAGTCAGTGACGGGACGCGGACGCTCGCGCGGCGTAGGCTCGGTGACGGTCGCGTCGTCCACGCGCATGAACTCGGTGCCGCAGGCGGGGCAGCGCGTCGCACCGGGCGGCAGGGCTGCGTTGCACAGAGAACAGTTCATGGAGGCGGGCTAGTTTATCATCGACCGCGAAGTTCTGGCAGAAACGCAGAATCAGAGACCAAGCCTAACCACAGAGGACACGGAGAAAATCCTGAGGACACAGAGAAAACGGCCGCCCTGTGCTCCCGAGTGACTGCGCTGTTTGCGTAATCACTCGGAGCAAGGACAGCACCTCGGTTATTCCCTACGAGATAGTCACGGTTGTACGTCGCGGACGTGGGTGGCGATGTACCAAGTGTTTCCGAAAGCGTCGGTGACGGCCGCATTGCGGTCGCCGTAAGGCTGGTCCTTGGGTTCCTGCAGCATCTTCGCTCCCGCGGCCAGAGCCCGCCGGTAGACCGCGTCGGTATCGGGCACGTAGAGATAGAACATCGACTCCATCGGCTGGTAGGGCCCGTTTGCATCGCCCATTTCGACCACCGAATCGCCGACGCGAACCTGGGCATGATGCACGACACCATCGGGCGACGCATACTTGGCGATTTCTTGCCCGCCAAAAGCTTGCTCCAGGAAACGGATCACGGCTTCCGAGCGTAGCGGATGCATGTAGGAGTTTACGTTGTGCAGACCCTTGGGAATGTAGCTCTCGCCCTTGTGGGTGGCGATGTACCAGTAATTGCCGGCTGCGTCCTTCACGCCCGCGCCGCGTTCGCCGTATTCGTGATCCTGAGGAGCGCCGAGCGATGTCGCGCCGGCCGCAAGAGCTTTCGCGTACACGGCGTCGGTGTCTTCTACGTAGACGTGCAGAGCATTGGTCTTCAGCTTGCCCTCGAAGGCGCGGCCCGGAATTCCGCCGCCGATCATGAACATCGTGTCGCCGATGCGCACTTCGCCGTGGACGCCGCCAACCTCGCCAATGTAACGGCCCGTTTCTTCGCTGCTGAACACCTGCTTCACAAAATCAAGCAGGGCGAGTCCGTTCGCTGCGACAAGATACGGCTGAAGCGTGCGGAAGCCGCGAGGAATCGGGTTAACTCCGGTTTCCACAGGACCCGTGCCAGGAAGATTTCCGCCTTCGGGCCCGGTAGTCATGCCCTTCATACGCCGGTGCATCTCCTCGACGGACATTTCCTCCTTCACCGTGTATACGTTCCAGTTGTAGCCGAAGGGATCGGTGAGCAACACGACACGATGGCCGTAAAATTCATCCTGAATCGGCCGCTTTACTTTCATCCCGGCGTCGATGGCGTGTTTCGCAAAAGCATCCACGTCGCCCACGCGGAGTGACATCCAAACGGGCGAGTTACCCAGAGTTTCGGCGCTAAAACGTCCACCTTCGGGCCATTCCTCGGACAGATGGAGAATCGAGTCGCCGATGGCGATTTCGGCGTGGCCGATGTGGCCGCCTACCTCGAAGCGGAAGGTCTCCCGCGCTCCGAAAGCACCTGTGTAGAATTCGATGGCCCTGGCCACGTCTTTGAAGGTCATCCTGGGCGACGCACTCGCGCGCACACCCTGTTCGGTTGCACTTGAACGTGTTTCCGCTGCTGATTTTTCCGTTGTAGCTGCTGTACCGCTGGCCATGGATGCTCTCCTTATCAAATCTGCCTTCAATCGTTCCCTGAAACTTGTGCGAGGCAGACCGCGCAGGTCGGCTGCGATGCGCGCGAGCGAAGCCAGTTCGGCGTCCCCGTCGGGCAAGGTTGCGCGCGGACCTGCGATCACCGCGTCCACGAAACGATCGAGTTGTTCGGCGTGGTTCTGCTCAGCCATTTGCCTCACCCGACTTCTTCCCCGGTGACGTCTCGAGCTGCGCCCGCAAACTCTGGATTCCCCGGAACTGAAGCTGCTTCACCGCGCCCTCGGTGCGCTTTAGCTCGTTTGCAATTTCGCGAATGCTTTTCTCCTCGGCAAAGCGCATTTCGATCACGCGACGCTGGTCGGAAGGGAGCGTTCCCACCAGGCGGAAGAGCAGCGCCCGCCGCTCCACTTCCTCGATGTTGACGGGATCCACCGGAAACGGCTCAGGATCACTTTCGCTGGGCTGCTGTTCGCGCGAGGACCGGCGCCATCGGTCTGCAATCGCGTTGGACGCAATCCGCAAAAGCCATGCCACGAAAGGAGTGCCTCGCCACTCGAAGCGACCAAGATTCACGAGCGCCTGTTGAAACACTTCGGACGTGACGTCCTGCGCTTCGTCGCGGTTGCCGATGCGACGGCAGACGTAGGCGTACACCCGCTCGAAGTTACACTCGTACAACTCGGCGAAGCGGCTAGGGTCTTTTTGCGCCGCTTCGATGAGAAGCCGCTCGTCAGCTTCTTGTTTAGGAGCCGTCAACAGGTTCTCCGCAGCACGCGGTCTCAATAAGATAAACCGGGGCGGGCCCGAAAGGTTACGGAGATATTTCTAGGGGAGAGGCGCGCGGGCTGCCGGCGGACCAAGGGCCTGTTCGTCGGAACCGTGTTCCTGCTCGGCCGCCGCGGAGCTTGGCGTCAGCCAGCGAAAGAAAAACGCCGCCGCAATTCCGCCGGCGAACTCGGCGGGGAGGAACGCCAGCGCGTCGCGGGGGCGGATGCCGGCGAACGTGTCGCTTAGCGTCCGTGCCAGCGCGACGGCGGGATTAGCGAATGACGTGGACGACGTGAACCAGTAAGCCGCGGTGATATAAGCGCCGACCGCGAAGGCCACGGCGTTCGGCCGCTGGCGGGAACAACCCCAAATGACGCAGATCAAGCCGAACGTCGCGACGGCTTCACCCAGCAGTTGCGGCGCGCCACTGCGAACATGCCGCGAGATGAAGAAAACCGGCAGCCCGAACATGAGGTTTGCCACGCCTGTTCCCGCAGCGCCTCCGAGAAACTGAGCGCTCACGTAAGGCAAGAACTCGCGCCACGGCATTGCGCCTTCCAGAGCTTCCGCGAGCGTCACGACGGGGTTCAGGTGCGCACCGGAAATCGGTCCGAACGCGAGGATCAGCGCCACCAGCGCGGCACCCGTCGCGATCGTGTTTGCGAGCAGCGCAAGGGCGACGTTCCCGTTGGCGAGACGCTCCGCCATGATTCCCGAGCCCACCACGGCGGCGACTAGGAATCCCGTGCCTGCAAACTCTGCGACGACACGACGCGCGAGTGCGGGTATCATTCGCGGCCGATCCGGTCGATTTCGCGCTGGATGGCAAGCTGCTCGAGGCTCGCCAGCGGGAGACAAAGGAGCAAGCTGATCCGGCGATCGAGGATCATGAACGCGTCGCGGAAGGCACGTTCGATGTGTTCGGGTGTGCCTGCGACTGCCGCGGGATCGGGGATGCCCCAGTGCGCCGTCATCGGCTGGCCCGGCCAAATCGGGCAGACTTCGGCCGCGGCGTTATCGCAGACGGTGAAAACGAAATCCATCTTAGGCGCGCCTGGCTTCGCAAACTCATCCCAACTCTTGCTGCGCAGACTGCTGGTGGAAATGTGTGCGCGTTCGAGCTGTCGCAACGCTTGCGGGTGAACTTCGCCTCTCGGGTGGCTGCCCGCACTGTAGGCGACGAAATTGGGCGGCCCTTTGCGATTCAAAATAGCTTCGGCCATGATCGAGCGCGCTGAGTTTCCCGCACACAGAAATAAAACGCTGTAGCGGCGTGGCATGGTCAGACGCCTGCGATCTTCGGCGGCGCGCAGCAGGAGGGCGCGCAACATGAGTCCGCTTTCGCGCCCGCGACCGCCGCCGGCTTCTTCGCGCGAATGAAAGCGCTTGCGAACTTCCCTTCCACGTGAAGAGCGACGGCGTCGACATCGATCGCTTTTGCGGTGAGGAACTGCCGAGCGTCATCGATGGTGTAAATGCGCGTCGGCTCGATCTCGATCGCCTCGAACCCTGCGGCGGTGAGTTTCGCACGATAGTCGGACTCGTCGAGGGCGCCGGAAACGCATCCGATCCAAAGCTCGACGCTTCGGCGAATTTCGTCCGGGACCGGCCCGCGAACAACCACGTCGGAAACGGCAAAGCGGCCGCCAGGCCGGAGAACGCGGAAAGCTTCGCGAAGCACGCGGTCCTTGTCGGCCGAAAGATTGATCACGCAATTAGAAATTACGACATCCACGGAATTGTCCGGAAGCGGCACGTTCTCAATCTCGCCCTTCAGGAACTCCACGTTGTGGAGCCCGGCCTGACGCTGGTTTTCGCGCGCGAGAGCAAGCATTTCGTCCGTCATGTCGAGGCCGTAAGCCTTGCCGCCTGGCGCAACGCGTTTCGCGGAGAGTAGGACGTCGATGCCGCCTCCCGAACCGAGGTCAAGGACGTGCTCGCCCGGCTTGAGTTGGGCGAGCGCCGTCGGATTCCCGCATCCCAGTGAGGCCGCCTTCGCGGCTTCAGGTAATGCGTCCGTCTCGCCGGGCGCATAGAGATTCGAGCTGATTGGATCGCAGCAAGGAGAGTGACTTGTCTCGGGTCCGCAGCATGTCGCCCTCCCTGTTGCAGCGAGCCGGGCTGCCTCTCCGTATCGCTCCTTCACCGCTTGCCTGAGTTCTTTTGCGTCCATATCCCTCACCTCTTTCATCGACGATTGTCGATTAATTCTGTCGAGCAAGTACCAAAACAGGTCCCTACTGATTAAACGTCCATGATCAGCCGCGCCGCGCCGGGAAATTCCGCGAGGCAATTGCGATTCACGCGGTAGTACATGAAAGTGCCGTGCCGCTCGGACTGAACGAAGCAAGCTGTTCCGCAGAATCTTCAAGTGGTGCGAAATCGTTGGCTGGCCGATCGGAAAATGCTTCACGATGTCGCAGACGCATACGGGATCGCGGTTCGCCGCGAGGAGATTGAGAATGCGAATGCGCGTGGGATCGGACAGCGCCTTAAACCAGCCGGCATACTCGCGCGCGCGCGATCGCGGCAGCTTCGGCGCAATCGCTGTTCGGCAGCACGCGACGTCTTCGGCGTTGAGTTTGCGCGTTCGCTTCATCCCAGCCCTCTCGGCTGCCGAGGTCTCCATAAAGACGAGGGTCTCCCATTCATCGACGAATGTCAATGAATAAGTGCCTCGCATCCGTCAACTATTCGGCGGGTGGGACGACTGGCTCAGGCGATTCGGGCGCAGCGGGCGCGGGTCCTTTTAGCTCCGCGAGAAGGATGCCGGCGAAGATCAGCGCGGCGCCGAGCAGGACCCGGCCGCCGAGGTGCTCGCGAGCAAGCAACCACGATGTAAGCACGGCAAACACGGGTTCCAAGCTAATGAAGATGGCCGTGTGCGTCGGCGACGTATACTGCTGCGCCCAGACCTGAAACGAGAAGCCAATAACCGTGGAGCCGATCGATGTGACCAAAACGGCGAAAATCAGGCTCCCGGTCCACGCCCAACGCGGCTGCTCGATGTGCGCCACACTAAGCACAGGGATGAAAAGTGCGGCTAGAACCGCCGTGGTGGCAACCTGCAGGAAACTGAGCGCGCCTACAGAATGGCGCTCGATGTATCGCGCCACAAAAATAATGTGCAGAGCGAACATGACGGCGCCGCACAAAACAATGGGATCGCCGCGATTCAGGCCGCCAATGCCTTCGGGCGGAATCGTCAGGAAATAAAGGCCGGCCATGGCGGCCAGCGCGCCCGCCCAAATCCAGGGCGTGATTCGGCGCTTGCCAAAAGCCGCCAAAATAACAGGAACGATCACAACGCTCGACCCCGTGATAAAGGCGGCTTTCGAAGGCGTCGTAAATTTCAATCCCGTGGTCTGAAACGCGTAGCCGCCGAACATGAACAAGCCAATCTGCGCGCCCGCCCAGATGGCCTGCGGATTGATCTCGCTCAACGACCGCCAGAAAACGATCGCCATCACAACTGCCGACAGGGCGAATCGCGCCGCGATGTAGACGAACACGGAAGCGTCCGCGAGGGCGTCTTTTACAGCGACAAAGGTGGCTCCCCAGATCATTGCGCAAAACAGGAGCGCAAGGTCCGCGCGCAATCGTTTGTTCGTCATGCAAGTTCACCAATCGACTTGACCGATATGGACCGAAGAGTGTAAGCGGCGAACCGCCGGAGCCGCAAGGCGCATCGATTGACCTAACCGGGCCAGCCATAGTAAATTAACCGCAAAGTATATGGCCCGGCCGTCGAAACTCGCGGGGATCGCAGTGCTCTTGTGTCTTGCACTGCCCTCTTCCGGCGCGAAACACGAGAACTGGGTGGAGGTTCGCAGCCCCAATTTCGTGGTCGTTTCGAACGCGGGCGAAAAACAGGCGCGCAAGACGGCGCTTCAGTTCGAGCAGATCCGCGAAGTCTTCCGCAAGTCTCTGGAAGTCGCAAGCAAACACCCGAGTCCCGTCATCACCGTTCTCGCGGTGAAAGACGAGCAATCCATGAAAGAGTTGCTCCCGGAGTATTGGACGAAGGGACATGCGCACCCCGGCGGCTTGTTCATATACCGCATGAATATTTATTTCGCAGCCGTGCAACTCGACGAACAGTCGGAGGGCGCATTCGAGACGTTCTATCACGAGTACTACCATTCGGTGACGATGCCTTACTTTCCTAACCTTCCCGTTTGGCTCGCGGAAGGGCTTGCGGAATTCTATGGGCACACGCAAATCGACGAGCGGTCAGTCGGGAATGGGCCGAGCAGACGCGCTGTTGCTGGCCGAGCTCAAGAATCAATCGCTGATTCCGCTGAACGTTCTTTTCAAGGTCGATCAGTCCTCCCCTTACTACAACGAGGCCAACAAGACGTCGATCTTTTACGCGGAATCCTGGGCGCTCACTCATTACCTGATGATCGGCGATCGCATGGCTCACAGGCCCAAGCTTCTGGCGTTTCTCAACGCGATTTACCAGGGAAAATCGACGGACCAAGCGGCGACCGAGGCTTTCGGCGATCTCAAGAAGCTGCAGTCTGACCTGATGAATTACATAAACGGCGCGACTTTCTACTACATGAAGGTGCCTGCGGTACCGAAGGTGAGTGACGCCGATTTG
Source organism: uncultured Acidobacteriota bacterium (assembly GCA_963744235.1). Lineage (GTDB taxonomy): Bacteria > Acidobacteriota > Terriglobia > Acidiferrales > UBA7541 > Palsa-295. The sequence goes on from CAVUSU010000004.1 coordinate 1,113,143, forward strand.
AAAGCTCGCGCGATCTCGGAAGCCGAAGCCGATGCGTACCGAGGAGGATTTGCCGCGATTCGCGGTCGTTCGCAGGAGGCGAAAGTTACTCTCGAAGAGGCGCTCAAGCTCGACCCGAACTGCGCGTTGGCGCACGAATATCTGGGCATCACGGAGTTTTTCGACGGACAACGCGAAACGGCTATCGAGTCGCTAGCGAAGGCCATCTCGATCGACCCCAAGAATTCGTTCACGCGATATTTGCGCGCGGAACTCTCGACAATCGGGAGCGGGATGATGTCGGCGGGCTCAGAATCCGAAGACGATCTGCGGCAGGCCATCGCCATCAGTCCTGAGTTCGCGGCACCGTATGGCTTGCTGGCCGTCTACATGGCGGCTCATGACGAGAATCTGCCGGAGGCGCTGACCTTTGCTCAGAAAGCGATCTCTTTCGAGCCGGCTAATTCCACATATCAGCTTGCGCTCGCGCAGGTGCTGGCGCGGATGGAAAAATACGACGAAGCAAAGGCCGCAGCCTCCCAAGCGCAAGCCTGGGCCCGCCAGCCGCAGGAACGAGCGAACGCACAAAGTTTCTTGAGCTACTTGCAGCAAGTGAGGGAGTTCCACGAAAGCGGCCGTTCTCAAGGCGTGGGGGGAACGTCGACATCAGTTTCGGTATTTTCGAACGAGGGACTGGAGCAGGATGTAGGCACGGTGGCGGCTGAAAGCTGCGAAGGCGGACTCAAGATTGACCTCGAGACGGCAGGCGTCGTCGTTCACCTGCACACCGCGCCAAACCACCCGTTCTCAATTTCCATGGAGGGCCCGGCGATTCAAGGGTTCGACCAGTGCACGTCGCTCAAGGGACTCTCGGTTTCGGTTCAATACCATCCGGACGAAGAGGACCGAAACAGCGGGGAAATCCGATCTCTCCACGTCCTCGCGTCAGGCGAGACATCGAAACTTCCTCCCGGAATCGCAACCGCGGAAGGAAAAGTTTCCGGCGTCACATGCAAGGAAAACGATATGAAGTTGACTCTCGCCCTCGCCGGCGACCATTCCCTGGTTCTCCACGCAAGCGACTACACCAAGATCAGTTATCTCGCGGGCGCTAATTCGTCGCTAGGCGATCTGGATCCCTGCTCCGAAATGAAGGGCAGGAGCGTGAAAATCACTTACGCGGAGACGCAGAAGCAAAGTTTCGCGGGCGAAATGCAAACCATCGTCGTCGGTAAGTGAAGACAGTCCGGAACCCCAGGCTCGAAAACTCTACGGTTGCAGGCCGGCGAGCGCCAGTGATGTGAGGTAGAGCCTTTTCAGGCCCAGCGCGCGGTCGGTGGGATCGTACCACTCCGCCAGGGTGTGCGAGCCGCTCCCCTTCCCGCCGCCCCCGAGCGACACCGCCGGTATGCCGAGAGACAAGGGGATATTCGCGTCCGTCGAGCTGCGTTCGACGCGAGAACGGTTGCCAAGATAGCGATCGACGTTGCGGATCGTTTCGAGAAGCGGCGCGCCGTCCGGAAGCTTGCCGGCGGGGCGCGCGCCAAGAGAACGGAAAGTCAATTCGAGCTGCTCGCTCGCGCCACTCGACGCGGCGGTTTCCTGCTTTACACCGGACTGCATGGCGTCGCGCAATGCCGCCTCAAGACGCGCAAGCTCGGATTCATCCTCCGACCTCAAGTCCACTTTCACCACGGCGCGCGCCGGAATCGAGTTCACCGACGTGCCGCCTTCGATGACTCCGAAGTTGAAGGAACTCCGCGGGTCATCCGGCACTCGAATCGCTGAGAACTGTACAATCCCCCGCGCGAGCGCCGTGATTGGGTTCGGCGAGCCGAAGTCCGACCAACTGTGGCCGCCGGGGCCGGCTATGGTCACCTCAAATCGGCGCGACGCAATGCCCTGCGTGGTGATGTGTTCGATCGACGGGCCGTCGATGGCAATCACAGCGGCAAGCCGCGAACGGTAATTCTCGACGAGCGCGCGAATCCCGCGAAGATTGCCCTCGCCTTCTTCTCCGACGTCACCTGCAAGGACGATCGTCTTCGTCGTGCGCACCTGCGACTCGGAAAGCGCGCGCGCGAGGCCGACAATCGCGCCCAGACCCGCGCCGTTGTCCGCAATCCCAGGCGCCTCGATGCGATTGCCATTGCGCTTTGCGCGAACGTCCGTGCCCGCGGGAAAAACCGTGTCCAGATGCGCGGCGAGAAGAATGACGCTGTCGGCGTCGGCGCCGGGACGCTCGCCGATTACATTCCCCAGTTTGTCTGTGCTGACCCTCAGCCCGGCGGCTTCAAATAGCTTTTTCAAGTATTCCGCGCGGGGCGCTTCGCCGAGTTCCGGGGCCGGGATTTCGGTCAGGTGGACCTGCTCCTCGGTGACCCACGAGGTATTTCGATCGATCCACTCGAGGCCCCGGGCGCACCGAGGGTCTTGCGTGATCTTCTCCACTGGGTTATCGGTGGCTCGCGCTGAAAGTGTGGCCATCACAAGCAAGATACCGCAGACGCGCGCGACTTTCACGAAGTTCATGCCGTGAATCCTTGCGGGCGTCGTCGAGAACGTACACACGGCACCGATTGTAGCCGCCTGAAGGCTCCGTGTCTGCCATTGCGGGAATCCGGAAGTGAGCCGTTTTCGGGCGCGAACATCCCACGCTTATCTCTCTTGAAACGCCGCGTGCAAAGTGCGATAAGCAAAGCAATCAGCTGATTCTCCTTGGGAGCTGGTCATGAAAATTGCTCTTCTTATTTGCGTCGCGCTGGTCTCCACTTCCCTATTGCTGCCCGCTCAAGAACCGAACAGCATGAAGTTGGACGGCGACCTGATTCTCTCGCTCGAAAAAGCCTGGAACCTGGCGGAAGAGCATAAGGACGTCCACGCGTTGGATCAGCTTCTCTCGAGCACACTTTCCTACACCGAATTCGACGGAACGTTGATGAATAAGGACCAGTTCCTGGCAAGCGTTAGAGACTCCAGCCCGGAATCGGACCAGTTCATCTACGAGGACGTGAAGGTGCACGTTTACGGGGACGCTGCGATCGTTACGGGGATGTATCGTGAAAAGGGCATCCTGAACGGCAAACAGGTCTCGCGCCGGGGAAGGTTTACGGATTCCTGGTTCAAAGAAGGCGGAACGTGGCTGTGCGTCGCGAGCCAGAACACATTGATGAGTCACCCTCCGAAGTAACGCGGAAAAATCTCTCGCGGCGCCCTAATTAGAACCCGACCACGGAATCAACCAGAGCCATGATCTCCGGCTCGGTCAAAACGTGATCCGATTCTTTCGCGGCGGAGAAAATGCGTTCGACGAGCTCGTCCGTCACCGGAAGGCCGCGCTTTTCGAGCCAGTAGATGACATTCGATTTCCCGCTCAACGGCCCGATCTCGATCACTTGTTCCATGCCGAAGAGATGCGACGGCACGCCGCTGTAAATCGAATTCGCGAGCTCCGGATCGCTCCTCTTATAGGCTTTCACAATCGCCGCGGCATGCACGCCCGTGGCGGTGCGGAAAGCGTCGCGCCCCACCACCGGATAGTTTGGCGGGATGGTGGTGTGAGTGGCCGCCGCGACTGCCTCCGAGTATTTCTTCAGGGTCGAAAGATCGCGGTCGATCAAGCCCAAAAGCCGCAGGTTCACCAGCATCAACTCCATCGGCGTGTTCCCTACGCGCTCGCCCAGCGAGATTGCCGCCGCGTGAATCTGGTCCGCGCCGGCGGCGACAGCCGACAGCGAGTTCGCCACCGCCAAGCCGCGGTCATTGTGTCCGTGCCAGTCAACGAGGATTTTCTCGCCTGAGGGCCGCACGATTTCTTCGATCGCGAATTTCACCAGGTTGAAAGCGCCGCGCGGCGTCGCGTGGCCCACCGTATCGCAGAGAACGATTTCGCGCGCGCCTGAGCGAATCGCCGTCGAATAGAGCGCCTTCACCGTCGATGGGTCGGTGCGAATCGTATCTTCCGTGACGTACATCACGGGCAGGCCTGCGTCCACAGCGAAGCGAACGGCGTCCTCCGTGGTTCGCAGCAGATGCTCCACGGTCCAGTCTTCCACTAACCGCCGAATCGGACTCGAACCGATAAAGGTGGCCGCTGCAATGGGCATCCCCACGCGCTCGGAAATTTCGATGATGGGTTTGATGTCGCTCTTGTGCGTGCGCGCGGCACAGTTCGGCCGAATTTTCATGCGCGCGCTGACGATTTCGCGCGCGAGCGCTTCCGTGTCGGCGTACGCGCGGTGCCCGGCGCCGGGCAGTCCGATATTCGCCGTGTCGATGCCCAGCGATTCCATCAAATGGAGAATTTCGATCTTTTGCTCGATGGAGGGATCGTGGACGGAGGGATTTTGCAAGCCGTCGCGGAGCGTTTCGTCATTCAGCATCACGCGCCCGCCGGGAGGAATCTCAGGGCCCTTGCAGGAATTCCAGTCGTAGATGAGGTCGCTGTTCATGGCGAGTAAAAGCCGCGACAAACGTGAGTCATCGTAGCCCGGTGAAATGCGCTAATAGCGCAGTGTATAGCTGTGCGGCGGCTTCGAGAAATCGGGACGGTAGAGCGTTTTGCAGAATTCGCAGCGGTAGATTTCGGCCTTGGGACCGACGAGCGCCACGATTTCTTTCGGGTAGTCGTACCAGCGCTTCAGATGGCCGCAGCATAGTTTGCCCTTCGCGTCTTTCTCGTCGCAGGCGCGCTGGGTGGTTTTCTTGGGCTTTATCTTCGGCGTTTCGGGGGCCGCGGGTTCGGCTACGGACGCTGCGGCGGCTACGGGCGCCGCGGCGGCGGCTGGAGTTTCTGGTGCGGTTGCGTCTGCCATTTTGTGGCTCCTCCGAAATTCTAAACCAAACCCTTGCACCGCAGAGACCCCGCCTGACGAGATGGCGGGCAGGCGCTGAGAACGCCGGAAAAATAAAAACAAATTCTTACCACAGAGGGCACAGAGCAAAACGAAATCTCTGGCCAGCCCTCAAATTCGGTCGCGGCGGAATACTACGCCTCGCGCGCTTTGCTTGCCCACCAGCGCCGACAATCGCCGCTGCCAGCGCGGCGCAAACATCCATTCGACGAAACGCGCCGCGGACACAGCCAGTTCTTCCGTGTAGCCGTACCACCACGATTTCGCTAAGCGCGGCAGACGGTCCACGTCCACGTATTTTACTTGAACCATTTCGAGCAGTCCAAACCGCGAATGCGTTCGTCCCCAGCCGCTCGCGCCACGCCCTCCATGCGGCGCTTCGCAAATTCCGTAGTAACTCCCAACGTCGTTGACCATCACGGAGCCGGCGCGCAGTCGTCCCGCGATTTCCCGGCCCCCACGCGAGTCGCGCGTCCACACGCTCGCGCTGAGCGCAAAAGGCGAGTCATTCGCCAGCGCCACCGCTTCATCCCCAGACGCCACACGCTGGATCGCGATCACGGGACCAAAAGTTTCCTCGCGCATCAGCTGCATCGAGTGATCGACGTTCGTGACGACGGCGGGCTCGACGAAGTTCGGGCCCAAATCCGGACGGCGCTTCCCGCCAACGAGAATTTTCGCCCCGCGCGCGACGGCTTCGCGCAACTGTTCCTCCACTTTTTCAAGCTGGCTGGGCCGAATCATCGGGCCGATCTCCGCATCGGGATCCGAGGCCGGACCCAGGCGAAGCTTCTTCGTCTTCTCGACGCACAGTCCGATGAAGCGATCGGCCGCGGCCTCCTCGACGTAAACCCGCTCGACCGAAAGGCACGCCTGGCCACAATTCGTAAAGCCGCCCCAAACCGCCGCGCTGGAAGCGATGTCCAGGTCGGCGTCGGCGAGAACGATCATCGCGTCTTTGCCGCCAAGCTCAAGGACTGAGGGGATCAGTTTTGTGGCGCAGGCCTCGGCGATGCGCCGCCCAGTGGCCACGCTGCCGGTGAAGAACACTTTGTCAGGCGCAGCAGCAACCAGCGCGGCGCCGACTTCGCCGCGACCCTGAATCACTTGCACAAGACCGACCGGGAATTGTGCGCGTTCGAACAACTGGCCGACGAGCGCGCCGGTTGCGGGCGTGAGTTCGGAGGGCTTTAGCAACACCGCGTTGCCGGCAACCACCGCGGCAATCACCTGCGACATCGGAATCGAGAAGGGATAGTTCCACGGGGAAATGATCGCCACGACGCCGTGTGGCTCAAACTCCAACCAGCCAAACTTTGCCTTCAGCGCCAGATTGTGGTGTGGGACTCGCTCGGGACGCAGCCAGCCAGGCGCACGGCGCGCGAGAAAATCGGCCGTGTCCAGCGCCAGCAGAAGCTCGGCAAAAATCGCTTCGACGCGCGGTTTTCCTGATTCGCGCGTCACAACTTCGACGATTTCTTCGCGCGAATCAAAAATCACGTCTCGCAGCTTGCGAAGCATCCGACAACGCTCGCGAAGGGGACGATCGGCCCAGCTTCGTTGCGCGTCCCGGGCGATCCCCAAAATGCTCGGAATCGCATAAACGGGCGTCGCATCAATTCGCGAAGTCACTTCGCCCGTGGCGGGATCGATCGAGTACACGTACGCCCAGGGGGGATGCGCAGCAGTGAACATCTCCGGGCGAACTGCCATGGCCGAAATGTTACACGATTTCCCGAATGACGTGGGCCGCCAAACGAGGGCCGCTATGCCCCTTCGGACCGGCGCCGTGACGCCGACGACGCCAGGGAATCCGTCGGATCTGGGTATTCGAGCGAGACAAGGTACAAACCTTCCGGCGGAACCGTGGGGCCGGAGCGCGAGCGGTCGCGCGACTCGAAAATCAGCGGAATGTCGCTGGAAGTGAGCCTTCCCTTCCCGACTTCGATCAGCGTGCCCACGATCTTGCGAACCATGTAACGCAAGAAAGATTTGCCGCGAACGACGTAGGCGATTTCGTCCCCGGCAGACTCGCGAACGATCGCGGACGAATGCAGCAAGCGCGTCATCTGGCGGTCGCGATCGTCCTCTTCCGAACCCGACGACGCGGCAAACGAAGTGAAGTCGTGCTCGCCTTCGAACTCGCGCGCCGCAGCCGCCATCGCGTGTTCATCGAGCGGCCAGGGAAAATGCAGGGCCCGGCGATACTCGAAGGGAGGTAGCACGCGACCACGGAAAATGCGGTAGCGATAGGTTTTCGCCTGCGCCAGCCAGCGCGCGTGAAAGTCGGGCCCCACTTCTTCGGCCTCCACCACACGGATGGCCGGCGGAATCAGCGCGTTCAGTGCGCGCTGAAATTCATCGGCCGTTAGCGTGGATTGCGTCCGGAAGTGTGCCACCTGGCCGAGCGCGTGAACGCCAGTGTCGGTCCGGCTGGCGCCATGAATGATGATTTTTTCTTGCGTGATCTTGCGCGCAGCCGCGTCGAGCGCGCCCTGAATCGTAGGGATCCCCGGCTGGAATTGCCAGCCGTGGAAGCCGGAGCCGTCGTAAGCGATGGTGAGCTTGATATTGCGCATGCGTGCGAGAGGATTATCGCACGCGAGAGTGCGCTCGGGAACGACGCGCAGCCAGGAGTGGCGGCTCATTTGCGATCGCCGCGTTAATCGGGCGGGTGACTAGGAAGGCTTGCAGTCTTAACCGGGCCGAGGCTAAATTAGCGGGAGCCCCGTGCTATGAGCGATGTCGGTGAGATTCCGGTGATTAGCATAGCCGCGTTGCGCTCGGATGATCGAGCAAAGCGCATCCTTTGTGCAAAGCGCATCGGACAGGCTTGCCGCGAAGTCGGCTTCTTCTACGTGGTGGACCACGGAGTAGACCGTTCGCTCGTCAAGCAGGCGTTCGCGACAGCTGCCGCGTTCTTCGCGCTCCCCACGGACGTAAAGATGCGTGTGAGCAGGAACAAATCACGGCGGCATTGCGGCTACTTCGCAGTCCGCGGAGAGATAACCAATCCGTCCGCCGGCCCGACCGGAAGGAGGGATTCGATATCTCGCTCGATCCGGCCGAAAACCGCTGCCCAGGTTCGGGCCCGCAAACCGTTGCGCGGACAGAATCAATGGCCGGCGGCTCCGGCTGGTTTCAGGCCGGTATTGACCGCCTATTATAAGAGCCTGTGCAAGCTGGGAACGCTGATCTCGCGTGGCTTCGACCTGGCACTCGACCTCCCGGAAAACTTTTTCGCGGGTCACCTCAGGCGTCCGACCGCCATATTGCGCGTCCTTCATTATCCGCCCAACGAGCAAATCGCAACTCGGGCCGCCGCATCGAGTCGGGACGGTGGCGCCGGCGCCCACATCGATAACGGCTACCTCACCATCCTCGCCCAAGACAACGAGGGCGGCTTGGAAGTGCGAAACACCGCAGGCCGCTGGATCGATGCGTTACCCATCGAGGGAAGCTTCGTGTGCAACCTCGGTGGCATGATGGCGCGATGGACCGACAACATCATGCGCGCCACCCCCCACCGCGTAGTCCACCGTTCACGGAGCTCCCGATATTCCATACCGTTCTTTTTTCATCCGGACCTTGGGGTTGGGCGCGTGCGTCGGGTACCTTTGGTGCGCAAAAATTCCGTCCGTTTCCTCACCTGACGCAAATTCTGGATTCAGGTATTTGTATCTGGTCCCGGAATCGGCGCTTCGCGACACTCGGGTGTATGCCGGTGTTGAATGTTTCAATTCATGTTGATTTATTCAGCGTCGTCGCTCCTGGGGCTGGGAGCGTCGAGTGAATTGGGTCAGTGCATGCTCCACATTCCGGGGGAGATAGTTTGCGGCCTCGTTTTGACTGTACAACGGCCTAGGGATTGCATATAAGGGCGTCAACGCCCACGGGGGCAATCTGAAAACAGGGAGGAACACGATGGCAGCAAAGAAGAAAGCGGCCAAAAAACTCCGGAAAGCCAAGAAAATGCAGCCGACGAAAACGCTCTTCGGAGCATTCAAGCGTAAATAAGGGGATCCCTGTCCGGATGTTTGCCGCTTGCCTCCACTTCCGTGGACGGCCAGCGGTAGCTTCGTTGAAGATACACTCAACGACCTGAACTACCAACTACGGGCCGCTGCCGTCCTGGAGCGGTGGCCCTTTCCCTTCCTCTTATCCTCTCGCCACGGCTGTGAACGCGCGACGACGAGCAAAAGCCATGGAAGCTGGCACGAACCTAGACTGACGCAGCTCGCGTGCTGCCTCGTTCGTGAATCGCCTGTCGCGTTTCTGTACTTCTGTTTACACCCTTTTTATGAGACGCGTAAGCCCTACCAGAATCACCGCACCGACGAAAGCCACGATGAGCGATCCGATGATTCCGCCCGCCGGCCAGATCCCCAGCATTCCGAAAATCCATCCGCCCAGAATGCCTCCGACTATCCCAAGGATGATATCGACGATAACGCCGTATCCTCCGCCTTTCATCACCTGCCCCGCGAGCCAGCCCGCGATCAGTCCAACTATGATCCACTCAAGGAAGTTCATAACCGATGCCTCCTTCTGTTTGACGTAGGATGGGCCCTGCCGCGGCTCTCTTTTAGAACGATTTCCCGACCAATGTCAACGAGGCAGACGATGAGAAACTCTTTTGGCTGGAAGACCTACGGTTTGGGGTGCTGCGAGAAGAACGACCAGATCAGATCGGTAGCCGGGCACCGAGTTGCCGCTCGTGCGCAAGCCGGGCCACATGTGGTGGCCGCCCTGAATGGCGAAAAGCTCGACGGCCGCGCCGTCTTTGCATCCAGCCGTACATGTCGGTGTGCAGTTCGGACGTTTCGTCGTGCTTGGGTCCGCCCGCACAGGCATCTTGTTTCACCCAGAACGCGACGGTGTCCGCCACAGGAGTATCCGAACGCTTCGATCCGATTTGAAACGGCGTCGAGCCGCCGTCGAATGGGACAAGGTGATCGGCCGTTCCATGAAATACGATCACCGACACGGGATTCGATGGGCGGCACGCGATGTCCTGCGCGCCTTCGACGGGCGCAATCGCGGCAATCTCGTCCGACAGCTCGCACGCGAGCCGGTAGGACATCATCCCGCCATTCGAAATACCTGTCGCGAAGATGCGCTTCGGGTCGACGGTGTAATCCTGCTCGAGTTCGTCAATCAGCGCGCGGAAGAATGCGACGTCGTCCACGTGGTTCTGCATGGCGTAGGTGCAGCACGCGCCGGAATTCCACGTCGGCATCGCGCTGACGCGCCCCGTGCCGCTGGGATAGACGGCCAGAAAATTCTCCTTGTCGGCCTTGGCGCTCATCCCGGACATTCGCTCCGCGCTTTGGGGGCTTTGCCCTCCGCCATGCAGCACAAAAACCACTGCCATCGGCGTCTGGCCGTCATACCCGGGCGGGACGTGAACGAAATACGTGCGGGTCCGTCCGCCAACTTCAATCGTGCCAGGCTTGTTGCCGACGACGGGCTCGGCCATCGCGAATTTGCGAAATGCCGCCGCTCCGAGCAGGCTGATCGCAAACAGCCCGCACGCGAGACCGATCGGCCAAAAGATGCTTCGACGCTTGCCCATAGTCGTTTGCGGCTTGCGCGAAATGCGCCGTCCGCTCACTGATAGAACACGAAAGCGGGGCAAGAGTTTCGGAGTGTTCGCAAGAGACAGATCTGCATCGACTGCCGCCAGCGGCACTGTGCCGACAACGATTGCTGTTGGCTTTTGGCCCCCGCCAAGATGAAACTCAGCGAGGGTCACTTCGGTATCCGCAACGGTTCCGTGATGATGGTAGCTGTAGCTTGTAATTCCAAGTCCGGGCGCGAAATCAAATTCGGTGTCGTCCGGGTTCGTCATGTATCGCAGCGTGAAGACGATCCGGCGACCCGGCGGGGCCCCCTTCACGTTGTCAAACGATGCCAACCGCGACGAATCCACAAACCAGCAATACATGCCGTCGTCGCGAGCCATGCTCTCGGCATCGCAGAACTTGCGTCCTTTGCGCAACGGCAGCTCGAGAAAGAGGTCGTCGTCCGTCCACAGCCCAACCAGATTGTCGGTCGGGTCCCCCAGTCTCTTGAGGGCAGTCGCAAGAGCCGGGGCGTCGATCTGGTAAAGCTTTTTGTCGTGGGTCTGGATGATTAAGGAGTCCTCTGGCGTCGCCGTGGCGTCCGACCAGTTGAGTTGCGCCGGGAACCCGTTGACAATAAACGCGGTCACGTCAGGCCGCCGTATTACTTTCCGCATTTCCATCTTCCACGTGACTTTCGTTTCGGAAACCTGGTTGGAATCCGAACCGCCTGACCGAACAACGCCCCTATAAATCCAATACGTGCCCTCGGCGACGGGAAAGGCGTCATCGGCGCGCGAGTCCGTCTGCCCAAAAGAGGACAGTGTAGAGAGCACCACGAGAACAAGACCCAGGAGAACTCCTGTCGCGAGTCTTTGTAGGTAGGATTCGTTCCGCACGTGCCCACCTGAAGGTTGATTATGAATGAGCGCGGGAGAAGCGTGAACCGGGGCGAGTGGCGGCGCTGCCGGTGCGGCACAGCGGGCATTCGTCGGGTTCGAAACTGGGAACGTCCATTTCGAGCAGAGCGCGCGCCGGGACATTCAATTCGAGGCGCCCGCCGCTGCGATCTATAATCGCGCCGGCAGCAACAGCCAGGCCGCCCTCCTGCTCGACTACTCCGATAGTTTCGCGCGTCGAGCCGCCTGTGGTCCAAACGTCCTCGATCACCAGGACGCGCTCGCCGGGATTGAGTTCAAAGCCGCGGCGCAGAGCCATGTGGCCGGAGCGGTCGCGTTCCACAAACAGGGCGCGAACGCCGAGCCCGCGAGCCACTTCGTGACCGATAATGATGCCGCCCAGCGCGGGCGACACCACGCAGGCGACGGAAAGATCGCGGAAGCGGTCGGCTAGTGCGCGACCCAATTGTTCCGCGTGCGCGGGATGCGCCAGCACGAGCGCGCACTGAATGTAGGTTCCGCTGTGGCGACCGCTCGAGAGCTCAAAATGGCCCTGGCGGATCGCGCCCACGCCTTCGAGGAGCTTGATAATGTCTTCGCGTTTCATGTGCCGCCGAAACGCGGGATTTACCACCCGCGCGCTGGCGTAGCGTAAAGGCGCAGACTAACTACTGTCAATGCATCTTTCGTATGCCACGTAAGCATGCGCTCGAACCCCGCTGGGCGAAGCTCTAGGTCGCGGTCAGCTCCGTGAATTTGCTCAAATCGATGTTGCCGCCGCTGACCACCGCGACCACTTTCCCGCTGCCGCATTTTCCGCTGAGCGCAGCGGCCACCGCGCAGGCGCCCGCGCCTTCGGCAATCACGTGATTGCGTTCGGCAACGAGCTTCATAGCGCGGCGAATCTCATCGAGCGTGACCACAATCGAGCCTTCGAGCAGATGATTCGCCAGCGCCCACATCCGGGGGAAAACGCTTTTGCCGCCGCAGCCATCCACCCAGGTTCGCTGCCAGTTCGGAAAATTCTGCGCCGAACCCTTCTCGAACGAATAGGCCAGTGGCGAGGCGCTCTGCGGCTCCGCTGCAAACACTTTCGCGCCCGGCCTGGCCGCGCGAATCGCTGTGGCGATACCACACGTAATTCCGCCGCCACCGAACGCCGCCACCACGGCGTCCACCTCCGGCAAATCTTCCAGAATTTCCAGGCCGCACGTCGCATTGCCTGCGATGAACTCGTCGTCCTCGAACGGATGCACGAACGTGCCGTTCATGCGCGGATGGCGCCGTTCCGAGAGCGCCTGCCAGCATTCGTCGAATGACGCTTTAACGATGCTCGCGCCCAGGCGCGTGATGGCCGACAGTTTGGTTTCCGGAGCCGTGTCCATCACAAGCACGCTGCAGGGGACGCCGGCTTTGCGCGCCGCGAGCGCCACTCCTTGCGCGGCATTTCCAGCGCTGACGGTCCAGACTCCTGCCGCGCGCTCGCTGCCGGGAAGCAGGCGGACCGCGTTGTATGCGCCGCGAATCTTGAACGAGCCGATGGGTTGCAGATTTTCTAGCTTGAGATAAATCTCCGCGGGCGCGGATTCATAGTTCAAGCGCACGAGCGGCGTGCGTACGCATGCTTCGTAGACGTGCTTGCGCGCGTCTTCGATGAGTGCTGGCGGAATCGTCCGGCGCTCCGCTGAGCTGTTTCTGACGGTAGTGGCTTGTCCTGACATGTGGCACCTGGAAGCAATCGCGAAAGTCTGCCACTAACTGTAATTCATTCGCGTACCAACGGCCATATCATCCGGCCGTAGCGAGATCCGCGTGTCGCGAGGCTCCGCGTTGTCTGTTTTCCCTTCCCTGGGATGTGCGGCTACTCTTGGGTGAGGACGATCGTGCCTACTCCGCCCTCCACCGTGAGGTTGATCGAGGTCGGCGTCTTCCCGTAGGCGGCGTTGATGTAGTCGTCGCCATCCCGCGTGAGGCCGTCGGTACTGATCGAACCGATCCCTCCGGACGCATGGACACCGAACGCCAACATCTTTCGGCAAGCGGATCGTTGCCTGGCCGACGCCGCCTTGAATATCGGCTGAGAAATTTGATTTCCGCGGCCCGCCGAGATCAAGCGTCATCTGGCCCGCGCCGACATGAACTTCCAGCCGCGTCACATTCAAATCGCGAAGCTGCAGATCGCTCTGCCCGGCTCCGATGCTGAGCGTCAAATCAAGGGGCTCGGCGCCGCCGAAGCGAAGTTTCCATGTGTTATGCGTTCCGCCAAAGTGAATGCGCTCCTTCTCTTGCGTGACGTCGAGCTGCCCGTGATCGCCGGACACGTTGTAGTCGACCGACGGCTTCCCTTCTTCTTCGTTGTAATCGAAGTCAGCATCCAGGAGTCGCGTGTCGCCGCCGGTGAGCGTGAGCTGGCCCGCCGGCATTTGAATGTCGGCGCTCACCGTCTTCGCCCCGAGCAATTCGACGGAGTGCTGGTCATGCAGCCTGTTGTTGCGCTCATGCCCCCGCCAGAGCGCGAAGCCGAAAATCAGGATCAGAACCACAAAAGCGATCGATGCTCCTGAGACCGAGCCGGAGTTGGCCGAGCCGCCGCTCTCGCGGAAGACGAAGCTATCGAAGATCTTTCCGATGCCGATAAAGATCAGAATGAGCGGCCAATAGCGGAAAATAATGGGCCAAGGCTCGATGCCGGGACGCACGTTCGCAATCAGAAACACCACTCCGAGCGCGATCAGTATTAGTGCGCCGGTGATCGAACCGCGACGCCGTGGCCTGCGAGTTTCGTCCATCGTGTGCCCCTCTAATTATCACTACGACGCCAAGGCGTCGAATGTTTCGGAGCTGCACCTCGGCGGGAGTCTAACACCGGAAGGTACGCATATGTGCGCATCGAAAGACGACTGGTCCGTCTGCGGACAAAATTGACACGGACAAGCACGGTCGGATACTCTTGATAATCTCAATTACACAAAAGAGGAGCACTGATGGCTCAGGGCACGCCCGTAAAGCACAAGAAGAAGACGAAGTCGGTACTCAAGAATATTCGCCAGACCGAACGCCGCACCGCGATCAATCGCATGAACCGCACGCGGGTGCGGACGGCAATCCGCCGGATGCGCACGGCGCTGTCGACGTCAGATGCTGCCGGCAGCCGAGAAACTCGCCTCCGCCACGTTTTCCGAACTCGACAAGGCGATTCGCAGAGGCACTCTGCACGAGAATACAGCCAACCGCTACAAGTCGCGCCTGCGCCTTGCGTTGAATGCGGTGAAGGCGAACAAGAAGGCTTAGGTCAAGCAGCAAGAAACAGAGTCAGTTCGAGGCACCCGGCGACGCTGGGTGCCTCATTTTGTTTCCGGGCGCAGGAGCGCACAGGTGCGAGGCATCAATTCCTACGGAGCCGCTGCAACCATGGGCGATGTGAGGCGCGCGATCAAAAACTCAATGAACGCACGAGGGTTCGGATTCGACGACTTCAGTTGGCTATCGGCTTCGGCAAGCGCCACAAGGCCGGCGAGCAATTCCCTCTTCGGAATGCGGCGTGCGATTCGCAGGATTGCGTCCGCAGCCTGCGGCGGAACGTGAAGGATTCCCGCGGCCTGATACATGTTCATGCCGGGTGGCAATTCGCGCGCCTCGATCAACTGCCGGTACATCCGCGACATCACGCCCACCAGGCCAATGGGCTGCTCGCCTTCGCGCAGAAGGTTGTCGAGAAATTCAAGCGCCACGTCGCGTTTGCGGCTCGCGATCATGTCCGCAAACTGCCACACGGTGTTCTTGCGTGCCGCCACCACCAGTTTTTCCACGTCCGTAGAAGCGATGCGTCCCCGTTCACCCACGAACGCGGAAAGCTTTTCGATTTCGATGCGGATCCGCGCGGGTTCGTTATTGAGGATCTCCGCGAGTAGTGCCGCCGCATTCGGATCGATCTCAACGCCGAGATCCGTGGCCATTTGCGCGGCGAGCGAAGCAGCCGATTCGCCGCTAATATCCATCTCGGCGACGACCGCTTTTTCCTGCAGCAACTTGGTCAATTTCTGGCGGCCGTCCAGATGATCCGCTTCCAAGACGAGCACCGTGAAAGGCGCGGGAGAAGCGAAATAACCTTCCAGGGAATCGACGATTCCTTCGCGCGACTTGTCGCCCAATTTTTCGATCGACTCGACGCCTTCGACGAAAATCACCTGGCGCGAGGCGAGCATCGGCATGGTCTGCGCGCGTTGCACCACTTCGTCCCAGCCCGACTCGCGAACCGCGATCCGAGCCACGGCCCAGTCGCGCGCGCCCTCGGGCACGTAGGCTTCGACAATCTTTTTCCGGCACAGGTCCAGCAGGTAAGCGTCGCTGCCAACCAACACGATTGCCGGCACCGTTTTCCCTCGGGCGAGGCGTTCGATAAGTTTGTCGATGCCTGGCATGGTTGTGCGTCAGAAATTCTCGACGACGTTCGAAACCAGCTTCGATGCGAAATCGCGCGACATTCTCTCGAGCGCCGGATCTTGCTCCTCGAAGAAGCTGTTCACGTCCGTCGATATTTGGTACTCCTGGCGAAAGACCATGTCGTCCAGGTGATAGACGGGCTTCTGCGTCTTATTGTCGAACAGTTGCACTTTCGTGTGTACCGTGACGAGCATCGTCGTCACTTCACCCGTCGTCGCGTTGAAAAGCACCGGCGTCGTGTCGATCGAGAGCACTTCCCCGCGCAGCACGGCATCCGCCGATTCCTGATCCTGCACGATATGGTATTTCGTGCGCTGGAGGAACTCACGAATCACGGCCTCGGTCATTCGCTGCTCGATGCGGTAACGAGTCGTATCGTTCTTGAAGGCAGGCACCGCCACTGTTTGCCAATCGGGCGGCAGGGCTGACGTTCGGCCGGCCACGTGATAACCGCAGCCCGCGGAAGGAATCAGCGCGCACAGCGATGTGATGAGGACTGCCGTTTTCGTCAAAAGCCTTCGATGGCGGCCGCGATATTCAGCCCGTGGGCCTGGCAATCAACTCCTCCGCAATTCGAACCGCGTTCGTGGCGGCGAGGCGCAGGTTGTCGGCAACACCCCACAGCCATATGCCCCCCGGAACGCTCGGGTCCGGCTCGATCCGCGCCAGCTGAATCTCGCTCTCGCCGGCGACGCTGATGTTCGTGGGCGCATCCTCGGCCGACCCCGCAATCTTCACCCCCAGATTGGCAAACGCAGCTTCCAGTTGCTCGAGCCTCTGTGGCGATTGGAACTCGGCGTACGCCGTGAAAGCATACCCGTAAAACACCGGCGCTTGCACCAACTGAATCGCGGGAACCGGCGCGCGCCCCGCCAGGTAGTGCGACACGTCGCGAGCAATCGCGCTTCTCACGTCCGCGAGACGCGGCTTGCTCTCTTCGCCATACGCAGACAGCAGATTGAAAGCCACCTGCGCGCCGAACACGGGATGGACGATCGGACGAAAGGAAAGCAGGTTGGTCGTCTGGCTTTCGAGTTCTTCGATGCCCGCTTCTTCGCGCTCGGAAACGGGCGGAAAAAGCGTCATGACAATCCGTTGCGGCAGGAATTTGCCCAGGCCGGCAGCAAGCGTCGAGGCAATGATCACCGGCGACGGTGGAGAATAGTACGGCGTGGGCAGGGCGTCCTTTTCGCGTAGGCCAGGGCGCGGCGGAACCAGCGATGCGAGCGACGGGATCCATGTTGTAGCTTGACCCGACGTGGCGACCGCGCCCGTCATATCGATTACCGTGGCGCCGGCCCGCTGTGCCGCCGGCCAATTCTGTTCAGAATCGACACCGCTGCCGGCGAAGAACGCAAAGCGGGCGCCTTCGAAGCTGTCTTCCTCCAGCGCCCGGATAAACGTCGGCTCGCCTACGGCCTCGGTGAGCGTCCCGGCCATGATGCTTTCATCGAGCAGCACCACATCCGTCGCAGGAAAGTTACGGTCTTCGAGGACTTGCTTGAGCTCCTTGCCGCGAAGCGAGGACGCGCCGACGATGGCAATCCGAGAGAGACTTCGAGACCCCGGCATGATCTAGGCCGGGCGAGAAGCGGTACGGTGACGAACGTAGCGCACCAGTTGAAGCACAATGCCGTGGATGGCGTAGCTGCTCGCGATGAGCATCAGCACGATCTGCGAAAAGAGCACCACCGATCCAATCAACAAAACGATTAAAACCACCGCTAGCGACGGCTGGCGCCGCGCCCATTGAATGTCTTTGAAGCTGTAGTACCGGATCGTGCTCGACATCAGCACACCGAGCACGAGAACCAGCAGAAGCCACAGAAGCGAAATTTTCACGTCTGAAATTGGATTGCGGAACGCATGCACCGTAGCAGCGATCATTCCCGCGGCTGCGGGCGTGGGCAGGCCCACAAAATACCGGCTTCCGCCCGGCGCCATGCCGTGAATATTGAACCGCGCCAGCCGCCACGCACAGCAGCCGAGGAAAAAGAAGCCGATGAGCCAGCCGAGTTGAATCAGGTGTAGCTCGGGCGCGGAACCTGCGGCTGCCATCGCGTGAACGCCCCAGGCGTACGCCAGGAAGGCCGGGGCCATGCCGAAGCTGACCACGTCCGCCAGCGAGTCAAATTGCTTGCCGAACTCGCTGTTCGTGCCCATGGCTCGGGCCACGCGGCCGTCGAGCGAGTCGAACAAGATCGCGATGCCGATGGCGGCGGCTGCATTGTCGAGGTCGGTCGTCGAGCCTTCCAGAGTCGCCAGAATCGCGTAGTATCCGCAAAGAAGATTCGCTACGGTGAAAATGCTCGGAAGGATGTATATTCCGCGGCGAAGGCGGTGATTTCGGAACTGGCGCTTGGGGCGAAATTCCTCTTCGCGCCCCACCGGATCTATATCGTTGAATTCCATTTTCCCAGGATGCTCTCGCCGCCCTTAACTTTCTGGCCACGCCGAACAACCACCTGCACTTCCGGCTGAAGCCAGACGTCCACTCGAGAGCCGAAGCGTATCATACCGACCCGCTCGCCGAGCGTCACTTCCTCGCCCTCACGTTTCCAGCATAGCACGCGACGCGCGATCGCTCCGGCGATTTGCTTGAAGACCAGGGTGCCTCCGGGAGTGTTCATGTAGATCACGTTCTGTTCATTCTCCGTGGAGGCCGACTTGCGAAACGCCGCGTAAAACCGCCCCGGACGATAGACGACGCTCGCGATGCGCCCCGCCACCGGCGCCCGCTGAATGTGGACGTCCCATATTGAGAGGAAAATGCTCACGCGCTTGCCCGGATTCCCGTCCAGCTCTTCTTCGACGATTTCCACCACGTGGCCGTCGGCCGGCGAAACCACCGCGCCAGCCTCCGACGGAATTTTGCGGTCAGGATCGCGAAAGAAATAGAAGACGAACAGCCCCAGAAAAATCAGCACGCCGGCTGCCCATTTCCAGCCCGGAATCAAACACAGCAGTCCCGCCAAAATCGGCGGCAGTCCAAATTTGTACGCTTCTTTGACCATTCAATCGTATTGATTCACTGATTTTCCGCTAGGAGACGTGACCCCGGGAAACTTTCTCTCGCCGCGCAGCGCGGACACCCGGCTCTGACACGCGCCTCGACAGGTACACGTCTATTCTACGACATAAGCAGGGAGCGCGCTCGGACCTTACGAGCGCATTATTTAGGGCTAATGCACCATCTCGTGCTGATGGCGCGCCACCATCAGTTCCATTTCGTCTTTCAACCGCAACTTGATTTTCTTGAGAGTCGTTTCCTGAATCAGGTCTTCTGAATTCAGGTACGACTGTTTGACGATTTGCTCTAGCTGGTTTTCACAACGGGAGTGCTCTTCTGCGAGGCGTCGAAATTCTGGATCGTGGGCCAATAGGGTCTGCCGTATAGCGTCCGTCGAAAGCGGCATTCGTTCCCTCCTGGTTGGAGCAAGCGTTTACATAGCTGTAACAATTAACACAAATCGCCTGCTGGTGGCAAATGGTACGAGGGGTACAAATACCCAGCTGTGGAAATCCGCGGAAGTGCCCGCCACACTCAGTGGTGGCGCTTTGGTTCTTTGTGGGCCTTGTGAGGGGGATGTGTCCCGGGTCGCTTGCGCTCAGAAGGGTCCCACTGTTCCGGGGGAAATGCGATGCGCCAGAAAAGCGGCGAGGGTTCGCTGAACTCCAGCCCAATCTCGGTTTTCCCCGCGTCCTTTTGGCCCACAAACGTGACCGTACACGGAAGCTCTTCGGCCGTCTTTGGGTTGACGATGGAAACGTGCTGCGCCCGCGCGATTCGCGCTTCCACCCGCACCATACACCCATTCGCGTTTACAGACACGGTGTGCGCAAGCTCCTCAAACGGATGGTTGCCGCTTTTTCCGCGAACGATCACCGGCATATGGATTTGAATGCGGTGCGTCCGCCGGCGGTCTGCGGTGCTATCGCCGGCCGGGCTGGGCATCGAAGACTTGACGTCTGTCATCACGCTCTCCAGTCATTCAGCGCCATTCACGACCGACCACGACGACACGCGGAGCCCAGGCCCACGCGACAGGCTCTGCCGTTTCCAAACTCAGACTTCGATCGAGGAACGCCTATTCGGAACGAACGCTTCGCGGACATCCGGCTTCCCACGAAGCAAAAGCTGCTGGAAAACCCAGTTTACCACTCCCTCGCAAGAATCAAGCGTGTCACGTAAGAAGTACCAGATACTCTTACTCTACACGCTCACCCGATTCGGAGCAGTTCCGTGCGTTTTCGTCTATCGTTAAATAGAGCGAACTATGCCCGACCCTGCCAACCCGAATCCAACTCCACCTCCGCGCGGAGAAACCACCGCCCGGCGTGAGCACCAGGAGACCCTTCTTCTGAGCGATGTTCCCGATCCTGTGGCGCTCATAAACGAAACGGCACCCCTGTCGCCTCCCAGTCTCAATTTGAGCTCGACGAGCCTCGCCGCTCTCAGCCAGCGCTATGACGTTCTCGGGGAGGCGGGCCACGGCAGCATGGGCAATGTCTACAAGGCGCGAGACCGGGAGACCGGCGAAACCGTCGCCTTGAAACTCCTGAAACCGGAGATCGCTTCGGATCAGGTCATGATGGAGCGGTTCAAGAACGAACTGCTCTTCGCGCGGAAAATCACGCACAAGAACGTTTGCCGGGTCCACGATTTCAACCGCATCGGCGGTATTGCCTACACTTCGATGGAGTTCGTCGAAGGCGAGAGCTTGCGCTCCGTCATGAACCGCTTCGGCGGTCTGCCCGTCCGCAAAGCGATTGGCGTGGCGTTGCAGATTTGCTCCGGCCTGAAGGAAGCCCACGCGCAAGGCATCGTTCACCGCGATCTGAAACCCGAAAACGTGATGATCGATTCGCAAGGCAACGTGAAGATCATGGATTTCGGCATCGCGCGTTCGATGGAAGCAGGCACGCGGCTCACCGGCTCGATGGTGGGGACGCCGGCCTACATGGCGCCCGAGCAGGTTGGCGGCAAAGCCATCGACTACCGCACGGACATTTATTCGCTCGGCTTGATGCTCTACGAAATGTTCACGGGCATGCCGGCGTTTACGGCGGACACACCCGTTGCCGTGGCCCTGAAACAGTTGCGCGAAACGCCGCCTCCGCCGCACGAAATCGAGCCGACGATCCCCGTCGCGATTGAACGCGCCATTCTGAAGTGCCTCGAGAAGGACCCCGCCAAGAGGTTCCAGTCCGTCGCGGAGCTCGAAAAAGTTCTTGGCGCCACCGGCGCGACGGGAACATCATCGGGCCTCGCACCCTTTGCGGTTTCGCCCTCGAACGCGCCGACGCTGGTTCACTTGCCGCCGTCCCCGGTGCACGAGAAATCATCGCGCGTTTCGCCGATCCTCTGGGTTTTGTTCGGTGGCGTGCTGGTTTTCGCGGGGTTGGCAGGAGCGCAGTGGGCGAAGAACGCGAAAAACGCGGAACAAATTCCTCCGCCGCGGGCGTTCCCCGCGCCGAAGCCTCCGGATTTCGCGCTTACGATCCCCAAGCCAGTAACACCTGCTGAGGCGAAGGCGGTCGTAGCCAAGCCAGCAGAGAAAAAGCCGGTCGAAAAGAATGCGGAAGCGGTGGTTCCGCAGGCGCCGCCAACTACGGAAGCGGCCACGCCTCCAAAACCAGTGAGCACCGGAGGTTTCCCCGCCGTTGAGCTTCCCGGGAAGAAGAAATCAGCTCGGCAACAGGAACTCGAAGGGACGGCCCCTCCGGAGGTGCAGCAGCGCGCCGACAAAGCCTTCGGGGAAACCGATTCCACTGGTGGTCAAGCGACCACGTATTTGTGGGTTGGGCGCTATCAGGCGGCAGACAAAGCGCAGCAAGTGGTGAAGAAGATCAAGGGTTTTGGGTTACCAGTCGCGGCGATTCCGCGAACGGGCCCCACCGGTCAGTTCTGGGTCGTCGTCACGGGCCCCTTCACGCCGAAGCGGGTATCCGACGTGACGCAGTGGCTCGAGGCGCAGGGATACTTGAATGTGCATGAATTCAAGTTGCCCGGCGGGAAGCCGGCCCCGGAAACGGCGCCGCAATAGTAACGGCTCTCATAGGCGGGAGACGAAACGGGAAATGGACTTTGGAGCGCGCACAGACACGGGACGTGTCCGCGAGAACAACGAAGACAGCTTCCGGCTCGCGCCGGAGCTGAATCTCTTCGTCCTCTCGGATGGCATGGGAGGCCAGGCGTCCGGCGAAGTGGCCAGCCGCGTGGCCACCGAAAGCATTGTCGCGCACTGCCGCGAGGCGGAGTCGGATCCGTCGATGCCGCTCGTGGGAACACGGATCGCCGGCGTTTCCGACGCGGCGAATCGTCTGGCCAGCGCGATTCGGCACGCCAACGACGAGGTCCGCAGAGCAGCGGAAGAGAATCCCGAATGGAACGGAATGGGAGCGACGGTCGTCGCGGTGCAGTTCGTGGACGATCGGATGACCCTCGCCCACGTGGGAGATAGCCGCGCGTACCGCCTGCGTACAGGCGAACTCGAGCAGCTTACGCAGGATCATTCCTTCGTCGCCGAGCAAGTTCGCCGCGGCATGATGACGCAGAAGGAAGCGGAGCACAGCAAGTTGCAGAACGTCCTGCTGCGCGCGCTGGGCGCCGAGCCGATCGTGGATATCGACGTCCAGGAGGAGCTCATCCTCGAGGGCGACACTATTCTTGTCTGCTCGGACGGCCTCACCCGAGACCTTTCGAACGCGCAGATTGCGGCCGCTCTGAACGAAGCGGAGGAAGAACACCAAGGCGCGCAGGAAGCCGCCGAGCGTCTGGTCGATCTCGCCAATCAGGCGGGCGGCGGCGACAACATCACGGCGATCGTCGTGCGGCGCACCGCGAAGCCCGTAGGCGCGTTCGCGCGCATCGGGCGGTGGTTCAAAGGATCCGAAGAGGAATCTTGACGGAGGAGCTTCGATGTCAAAACTCGTGCTGAAATTCGAGAATTCCATCCTGCAGGAACTCGCCATGGGCGAAAAGGAAGTGAGCATCGGCCGCTCGCCCGACAACGGCATCGTGATCGATAATCCTGCCGTGTCGCACTACCATGCGCGCGTCTTCAACGAAGAGGGCCGCCTGATGCTCGAGGATTTCGGGAGCTTGAACGGCACGTTCGTCAACGGGCAGCGCGTGAAGATGGTCACGCTCAAACCTGGCGACTCGGTGATGATCGGCAAGCACACGATCGTCATCACGGAGTCGGTCGAAGTGCGCGCGTACTCGCTGGACCACAATGCTTCACGCCCCGCTGCGCCGAAGATCAACGAAACCGTGATGCTCGACACGAAGGAACGCCGTGAATTCTTGCAGAAGGTGGCGTCTGGCGGCGAAAGCGCTCAGGTAGCGCCTGCGCGTCTGAAAGTTCCCACGCTCGTCGTGAAGAAAGGTAGAACGGATCAGCGCGAATACACGCTCACTGACAAACTGACGGTGATCGGAAAATCAGCCATGGCGACGGTGAAGCTCAAGGGTTGGTTCGCCCCGAAGGTCGCCGCGCAAATCAACCGTCGCGAGGACAACAGCTACTACATCGGCAGCGCCGACAAAGTCCCCAGTGTCAATGGCCAAGCCATCAGTCATCCTTCGAAGCTCTCGTCGGGAGACCTAATCGAAGTGGCGGGAATCGAACTCGAATTCGTCTTCCGCGACTAATGCTGAGTTTGCAGGCGGCAGTAAGGTTTAAACGTAGCGCCGCGGCCTTCAGCGCGGCATCCGTATTCCAAGCAAAACTTTCGCCAACGCAGTGGAGCCCCCGACTTTCAGTCGGGGGAGCACGGCCTTCAGGCCGTGCGAAAAAAGGCTAACCAAAAAACCCGGCTTTAGCCGCGGGCCGTAAAGCAGCTATTCGATCAATCCCCACCAGGTTTCGCCAGCGACAAATTCAGCAGCAACGCATCCTCAATCGGCGCCGTGTAATACCGCGGCCGCTTCCCCGCCACGACGAAGCCGTGGCGTTCGTAGAATCGAAGCGCTGCCAGATTCGACGCGCGCACTTCCAGCATCACGCTCTCGGCCCCTAACGACTTGCTCCACTCGAGCACCTGCGCGAGCAAGGCTGTTCCCGTTCCCTGCCGCCGAGAATCCGCTCGCACCGCGAAGTTCAGGATTTCGATCTCGCCAACAAGCTGCCGAGCCACCAGGAAGCCCGCAATTTCGCGCTCATCCTCCGCCACCCAACCCGCTATTTCGCCGCGAGCCACGCCCGCATAATCCCAGGCATTCCACTGTGCGATCTCAGGGCAAGCCGCCTGAATCGCGAGAACAGAGTCAACGTCGGGAATCGCCATAGCACGAACGTGCATGAGGTTTGTGTAGCGCCGGGCTTCAGCCCGGCATCTTCTGCTTCCCGACCAGCTCAGGGGCCCTTCCAATGCAGCTCCGCGTCCGAGCGGCGAACGTAGTTCGCGTCGAGCGCGAGCGCGTCCACCGTTTCGCCTCGCCGCGCGCGATCCAGCGCGAGCGTGCCGATCACCGGCGCAAGAACGCTCGAAACGCGCTCAAAGGCGAACATGCCGGTAGGAGAACACAATGTCACTCGTGCGATGATATCTCCGTCCGGACTCGCGACCGCGGTCTGAGCATAGTCGGGAAAGTCCACCAACGCCGACACGAACTCCTCGGGCGTCGCTACTCGATCATCGCCTTCCCGCACAAGGCGGCCATCTTGGCGCCTGTAAAAGCCGAAGTACACTTGCCCCCTTCGCGCATCGAGTACTGGAACCACCACGGATCCGCGTCGTGATTGCGCAGCAACAGCTTCCAGGCCGCTAATTGGCGCCGCTGGCTTGGCATAAACCTCCGCCCAGCCCTTCGTCGCCGTAAGTCCCACGCGCAACCCGGTGAACGATCCAGGCCCCGAATTCACGGCAAAAAGGTCGAAATCGCCATGCGATAGCTTCAACTCTGCAAGAAGAAACTCGAGTTGCCGGAACATCCGCGAAGAGTATGTTTCATCGCCCGTCGTCGACACCACCCCGATGACTTTTTCACCACGAAGAACGGCAATACTCCCGGAAGGCGAAGAAGTATCTAAGGCGAGGACAAGCACAAGCCCAATTATAGGGCAATTGGTGGGCCAAACTCCCGAGAAACAACCGTTTCTCCCAAATTCCATCCTGTAGGAAATGCCCGGAATTCCTTGACGTTTACGTTGCATGTGCCTAAAATTTCAACATGCTCTTCGGGGAGGGGCCTTCCACCTATGGATTTTAAGCTAGGCGAAAAAGTGGTGTATCCGAACCATGGTGTAGGAGTGATTGAGCAGATCAGTTACGGGTACCTGAACGGCCGGTCCGAACGCTATTACATGCTGCGTATTGTTTCCAGCGGACTGAAAGTGATGGTTCCACAATCCAACGCGGAAAACGTCGGCTTGCGAGCCGTCATCCGATCCACCCAGGCTGGTGAGGTTCTTTCCTATCTCGAGAAAGGCCGCTCCGCTTCCCACCACGATTGGAAACATCGCTTCAAGGAAAATTCAGACCGGATGCGCACCGGATCGTTGATGGAAGTCGCAGCCGTTCTGAAGGGCCTTGTGGCGCTGAGCCGGACGAAACCGCTCTCGTTCCGCGAAAAGAAAATGCTCGAGCGCGCGAAGTTCCTTCTCGTTAGCGAACTGGCGACCGTGCGAAATACCTCCGAACAGGCTGTCGAGGTCAACATCGTCCGCGCTCTCGCAAAAGCAAAGCTCCAAATGCCGGAAATGACGGCGCTACCCGAATAGATTTCCCTTCTGCTCTCTCTTTCGCCGGGCACAATCTGCAAAGGTTGTGCCCGGTGGTGTTTTTAGGCCCAAATTGTGCGTGCCATGCCGAACTAAACAAAACTGTGCCGGCAACGCAGAGAATCTGTCCATAGCTGGAGCCGCATGGATCGTTGCCGATTATCTCGGCCGAAATCATTCCGCTTCGGCGAGTACAGGAGTCGCCTCATAGACTCCGTCGGCTCTGAGCGCAATCTTCACCGATGGTCCTGCGCTTTCTGTTTGGTCTGCCCCCTTTGATCTCCTACGGATGACACTTGATTTCGACGCGAATGAGAGGAACTTCTTGGCGACGAGCAGAGCCAGCCCCCGGGTCCGCCACCGCTTCGATCGCGTGCATTGGTTCGGGTTTCATCCACTGCACTCCCCATCTGCCGGGATGAACTGAGCTCTCGACGCTTGGCTCGTCGCGCACGCTGCCATCCGGCCGATGGTAACGCACATGGGGCGACCTGCCTCCCGTATCCCACTTCAAAAAGAAACTGGGCCAGCGGTGATGGTGCATGGGTTCGGTTGTGCCCGGCGGAGGCACCGTGACTTCCAGCACGCGCACAAGTACATTCTCGAAAATCACTTTGTGACTCCCGGGCGCGGCCTGCACGGCGTCGTAGCCGTCTGGGAAGCCCGATTTGTCTTGTCCGTACGCACAAAAATGCCACGCGAACAACGCGAGGCAGCCCGCAGCCAGAATGACAGCAAGCCGTCGCCTTGGAACACGAGGTGACTTTTCTGATTGGCTCATGGTTTATTCCTTACCCCAGCCCCCGCCGCCCGGACTTTCAATCCGAATGACATCTCCCGCCTTGGCGTAGAAGCCGCACTTCGATGCGACGCGCTTTCGCCCTCCGCGCGAAATCAGCTCGTTCTTCCCTTTCGCTCCCGGACCGCCGCCTGCAAGACCGTACGGAGCAATCACGCGCCGTTCGCTGAGCATCCCCACCTGCGCGTCCACCAGCAGTTCCACTTCGCGAACGATCCCGTCGCCGCCGCGATACTTCCCTTTTCCGCCCGAGCCGCGGCGCAACCCGTACCGCTGCACGCGCACCGGATACGTGATCTCGAAAACTTCCGTAGGCGTGTTGAGCGAATTCGTCATGTGCGTGTGGACGCCGCTGATCCCGTCACGGCCGGGACGCGCGCCCATCCCGCCCGCGATGGTTTCGTAGTATGCAAACGGCGCCCCGCCGCGGCCGCGACGCGTATCGGCGCCGCCAAACGTGAAATTGTTCATCGTCCCGGAACTTGCCGCGGGAATTCTGTTCGGCATGGCGCGGGCCAGAGCGCGCAGCAGTGTATCCACAATCCGCTGCGCCGTTTCCACGTTCCCGCCCGCCACCGCTCGCGGCGGACGCGCATTGACGATCGTTCCCTCCGGCGCTATCACTTGAATCGGGCGCATCAATCCCGACGTTGCCGGAACCTGCTCGTCGAGCAGGCACCTGAAAACGTAGAACACCGCCGATTCCGCAATCGCTGCCACCGCGTTGACGCTGCCGGCGCATTCAGGATCGGAGCCGGAAAAATCCACTTCTGCGCGCTCCCCGCGAACGCGAATCGTGACGGCAATGCGAATCGGTTTCGCGGTGATGCCGTCGTCGTCGAGATAGTCCACGCCGCGATAGGTCCCGTCTGGAATGCCGAGCAGCGCCGAGCGCATCATTGCGTCCGAATACTCCAGCAGGAAGCGGCTGTAGCGCGCCACTTCCGCGCGGCCGTATCGCTCCACGATTTCCGCCAGCCTTCGCTCACCGATCCGGCAGGAGGCGATCTGCGCGGTCAGGTCACCCTCGCGTTCGCGTGGCGTCCGCACGTTCGCGAGCAACGTTTTCAGCACGTCGCTGGCAGGCTGGCCTGCAGCGAAAATCTTCACCGGCGGAATCCGCAGACCCTCCTGAAAAATCTCGCGCGAGAGCCCCATCGACCCTGCCTGCGCTCCGCCGATATCCGCATGATGCGCGCGATTCGCCACGTAGAACGACGGCCCGCGCACTCCACGCAAGAACACCGGCATCACCATCGTGATATCGGGCAAGTGCGTTCCGCCCGCGTACGGATCGTTCAGCACGGCAATATCGCCCGGACCGAGATCGATCGCGCGCACGGCCGCTTCCACTGAGCGCGGCATCGATCCCAGGTGCACCGGCATGTGGTCGCCCATCGCCAGCACTTCGCCCGCCGCATCGAAGACGGCGCACGAGTAATCGCGCCGCTCCTTGATATTCGGCGAAAACGCCGAACGCCGCAGCGCGCCGCCCATCTCCTCCGCCACCGAATGGAACAGATTCTTGAAAACTTCAAGCCGCGTTGGATCAAACCTTTTGGCCATTACAGTCTCCGCTGTTGCTAAGCCCGCGTCCGCATCGAGATCTTCTCTGTGTTCTGGCGCTTTTCTCTGTGCACTCTGTGTTAGGTCTTGTTCTGGCTCATCTGCTGAGCACGAGATTCTCGAACCCATCCACGCGAGCACTCCAATCAGGCGGCACAACAGTAGTCGCGCTGTACTCCGAAACAATCGCCGGACCGCGCAGCCGATTCCCCGCCTGAAGTTTTTCGCGAGCGTAAATCGGAGCTTCATAGCGCTTGCCGCCGAAGTAAACGCGCCGGCGCGCAGCAATCGCGCCCCGCGAATCCGCCTTCCCCAACCGATGCCGCGGCCAATCAATCGGCGGAGTCATCCCAACCACTCGCACGCGCACATTCACCACTTCAACCGGCCGTGCAGCATCCGAGTACCCATATCGCAGCTCGTGCTCGCGGTGAAACGCGCGAACGAAATCGCCGCCCTCGGGAACCATCAACTCGTACGCCTGGCCAACGTAGCGCATGTCCAAAAAGCGTTCCATCCGAACCCGCCCCGGCGCAAAACCTTCGCCGCGCATTTCGCGCGCGCCCTCGCGCTCGAGCCGCGCAAACGTCGCACGCAATCCCCGCCTCGCGGATTGTACTGATTCCACCGGCGACACCACCGTCTGCGACAAATCCTTCACCGCGTCGGCACGCAGAATCCCCAGCGCCGAAAGCGCCCCCGGAAACTTCGGAATCAGCACGCGGGGAATCGAAAGACTTGCCGCAAGACTGCACGCGTGCAGCCCGCCCGCTCCTCCGAACGCGACCAAGGTGTAATCGCGCGGGTCGCGGCCCCGCTCGATCGAGATCACGCGAATCGCCTTTTCCATCGTCGCCTCGACCACGTCGAGAACGCCTTGCGCAAACTGTTCCACAGAACGGACCCCGCGCTCCCGCCGGATCGCTCGCGCCATGTAATCGCGCGTGCGCCGCTCATCCAGCCGAAAATCGCCGCCCAGCAGGCCCTCATTCCCCAGCCTGCCGAGAACCAAATGCGCGTCGGTCACCGTCGGCCGCTCGCCGCGCCCGTAGCAGATCGGACCAGGGTCG
Organism: uncultured Acidobacteriota bacterium; assembly: GCA_963744235.1. GTDB lineage: Bacteria > Acidobacteriota > Terriglobia > Acidiferrales > UBA7541 > Palsa-295. Next base: position 1,142,044 of record CAVUSU010000004.1, read on the forward strand.
GCCCCGGCGCTTTCGGGCCCCACACGCAACGCGCCCGCTCGATCGAATCGCGCGATCGAACCTCCGCCCGCGCCTACGGTGTGAATCTCGAGCATCGGCACGGCCACCGGCAAGCCCGCGATGCTGGACTCATTCGTCGTGCGCAGAGTGCCCCGTAGAGTGTTCTCGATCAGCGAAACATCCGTGGACGTCCCGCCCATATCGAAACTGATCACGCGCTCGTAGCCGGCGTCGCGCGCCACCTGCCCCGCGCCAAGCACTCCTCCCGCAGGCCCCGAGAGAACCGTGCGCACGGGTTCGCGCGCCGCCACACGCGCCGAAAGAATTCCGCCGCTTGATTGCATCACACGCACACGCGCGAGACCCGCTTGCCTGCTGCCTTGACTTTTCGCCGCCACCGCACGCCGCGAGTCGCGCTCGATCTCCTCGAGATAGCGGCTCATCACCGGTGCGAGGTAGGCGTTGACCACCGTTGTGGAAGTGCGCTCGAACTCACGAAATTCAGGAAGGATTTCGTGCGAAACGGACACCGCTATTCCCGCGCGCCGCAGGCTGCGTCCAAGCATCCGCTCGTGCTCCGGCCGAAGAAACGAGAACAGCAAGCAAACGGCGACGGAATCAGCACGCGAAGCGCGCACCCGCCTCACGACGCGCGAAACCTCTGCCGGCGAAAGCCGCGTGACCACTCTTCCATCCGCTCCCACGCGCTCGCGCACGCCGAATCGCCTCTCGCGCGGCACCAGAGGCTCAGGCCGCTCGACGAAAAAATCGTAGAGGCTGGGCCGCGCCTGCCGCCCAATCTCCAGCACGTCCTCGAATCCCGCCGTAGTGACCAGCGCGACGCGGCCGCCTCGCCGTTCAAGCAGCGCGTTCGTTCCCACGGTGGTGCCACAGAGCAAGTCGAGTTCGGGGCAATCCGCTGGCGATGCCCCTGCCAGTATCGTCTCGAGTGCGTTCGCGATGGCCTTCGCGGGATTGCCGGGCGTCGAGGGAAGCTTCAGAATCTCGATGCGCCCGTCACGGAGAAAGAGACAGTCGGTGAATGTGCCGCCCGTATCGATCGCAACGCGCATGGACCGCACATTCTACACGTAGCCTTGGGCGGAAGCCCGGGTCATTAGAATTCGGGTGGTGGGCCACTTTCCGTTTATCAGGAAGTGGCAGCCACAATCTGGAAAGTGAGCCGAATCGGTGCTTTCATCGGCCGAAAAAGTAATTTGGGCGCCCGAATCAGCAATATGGTGCGACTCTTGAACTTATGAGGACGCGCCATCATCGGAAACGGGAGACCCGAAACTGAACAGTTCGAACGTACGTCCAATCTTCAGGAGAAATCACTATGAATCTATGCCTTGGTGCATTTTTTCTCGGTGCATTTCTTGCCTGTGCGGGACAAGTCAGGGCTAACACTTTGCCGGACTCCTGCGGCGACGACAAAGTCAAATTCGACGTCAAGACAGAAGCGGGCCAGCCCCTGCCTGCCGGACCAGCAGAGGGCAAGGCAGAGATCGTGTTTATCCAAAACCAAAACCAAATGATCACTCCTTTCCACTATGCGACAGTCCGCTTCGGTCTGGACGGAGCCTGGGTGGGCGCCAACAAGGGCGATTCGTACTTCGTATTGACGGTGGCCCCCGGAGTTCACCACCTATGCGCAAGCTGGCAATCGGACCTGGAAAAGTTGAAGAAGAATGTCAAGCTGACATCCTTTACCGCGGAGCCAGGCAAAGTCTATTATTTCGTGGGGGAGATTGTGGCCTCCCGCGACACCTTAATTTTCAATTTTTCGGAATTGAACGAGGATGAGGGCAAGTATCAAGTCAAGTCCTTTAAGCTCAGCACTTCAAGACCAAATGGGTGACCCGCCGCGACGGAAGTCGTCTGTCTGTTCAGTCGTGCGCCTCTGGCCTCGAGGTCTTTGATCCCTGAAGCCTATCCGTCAGGGCCTCCGCGAACTCTCTAAGCGGTGCGCAAACTCTAGGCTTTTTTCGGCGCCAGTATCCGCTCGATCTGCTGAATGTGGTTCAGGTCGTGACCCGCGATCATCCGCACGATCGTCTCGATCGATTCTTCGCCTCGCTCGGCGTGCATTCCGTGGTGCTTCCACTGCTCCGGTGCGAGCGACTTCAAAAGATCGAGATTCGCCTCGCGCACCACGCGATATTGCTCGATCGCTTTCCGCGTATCGCGCTTCTCGTAGTGCCCACTCACGACCCACGCGTCCTGATCGTACGCCTGAATCGGCGTTCCCGGGGCCCCAAGAATCATGCGTATGCGGAACCCCACAGCGATCTCCACGTCGGCAAGGTGCGCCGCAATCTCGGCTACCGACCACTTCCCGGGCGCGGGCCGCTTGCGCAGCTTCGACGCCGGCACACCCTTCATCAGGCGCGCGATTTTCTTGTGAGCAACGGCCTGCGATTTCATGGGATCCTGCGTGCCAACGTGGTCGATAATGCGCTTGCGGTATTCCTGCGGTGTTTCAGCCATGAATTTTCCCTTTCGCTCCCTAATGACTTCTGGCCCCTATTCTACTAAGACAAGCTGCGCAGCGACACTCGCGTCCGTCCGTTCGCGAACGGACCCCCACTTCCAAATTGGCCCTTACTCAGAGTTGAATAATATTGGGCCAAGCCTCACCAGCTTGTCATCCCGAATCCCCGCGGTTTTTGCGGGGTGAGGGATCTGCTTTTCGCTCTTGGAGGCCCCTCGACCTGGGGCCAGCGAAGTTTTCCGGTGTCGCCTTCCCCTCGCCTGATGTAAATTCTCACGCATGCTAAAGATCATTTCGCCGTTGCTTCTGCTCGTCGCCTCCTTTTCGGGCTGCGCCTTCGCCCAACAAATCCCCGCAGCCATCACCACCGATCCTGCGCCGGACAAGGATTTCCCCGCCGCCACCGAGTCTCCTGACATCGTCAGCCACGGCACGCGCCTGAACGCTGTCTTCTTCATCGCATCCGGACGCGGCCCGCATCCAGTTGTCCTCCTTCTGCACGGTTTTCCGGGCAACGAAAAGAATCTCGATGTCGCCTACTCACTTCGTCGCGCCGGATGGAATGTTCTGTTCCCGCACTATCGCGGCGCGTGGGGCAGCGCCGGTAACTTCTCGTTCTCGGGCTCCATCGAAGACACGCAAGCGGCCGTCGCATTTCTGCGCGACCCGGAGAACGCGAAGAAATTTCGCACGGATCCTCACCGCATTGTGCTGATCGGGCACAGCATGGGCGGTTTCATGGCCGCGAACGCAGCCGCGCACGATCCCGATATAACGGCCCTCTGCATGATCTCCGCTTGGAACATTGGCGCGGAAATGAGGGAGCCCATGAATGAACGCCGTAAGGACTTGTTCGATGGCGCTTCCAGCAGGCTTGCCGGCACCACTCCCCAAGGTCTTCTCGACGAAGCGAAAGCCAATGCCCCGAATTGGGATTACGTCAGTTGGGCTTCGCTCCTCAAGTCTCGCCCCGTTCTTGTGATCGAGTCGCACGACGGCACTGTGGCTGATAACAAGGTGTTCGCCGAAAGGCTGCGCAAAGTCGGATCAACGCAACTAACCGAGACCTACTTCGAAACCGACCACGCCTACGCGGACCACCGCATCGCCCTGCAAACCGCCATTCTCAACTGGCTCCAGTCTCTCGCGCCTGCGAAATGAGACCACGTGAAGGTTGAAACGCAGAGCCGCGGCCTTCAGCGCGGCAGCTTTTTCTGGCCTCAACGTGGCTTCGCCCTCCCCGGCCTCCTGCCCTGCTCTAGCGCCGGATAAAGCTTGACAGTACTCGGACATATGTATATACATCTAGTGTGAGGACGCGAAGCGCAACCACCGAATCCCGACGGCCGCTACCGCTCTTGCCCTGCGTCTGCGCTAACCTTCGCCGTGCCGCGCGAGCAGTCACGCGACTCTATAACCAGGAACTTCGATCCCAGCGTATCGAGATAACCCAATTCACCCTGCTGACGGCGCTCCATCAGACCGGCGAAATCTCTCAGGGGAAACTGGGCAAATTGCTGGCATTGGACTCGACGACGTTAACGCGGATGCTGGAGCTTTTGAAGAAACGTGGCTGGGTCCAAGAGAAGGAGGGCGACGACCGGCGGTTTCGGATCATCCGATTGACAACAGCCGGGTGGGCGAAGTTGCAGCAGTCATTGCCGCGTTGGAAAGTGGCACAGGGCCGTCTGCAAAGGGCGCTCGGTGAACAGACAGTGAGTGAATTGGGAGAATTGCTGGCGCAGATAACGTCCATGTCAATGGATGCATGATTTTTTTTAAGCTATTACAGATGTATATACATCTAGTGTCGCATTCGAAGCGCGCAAGGGAGGTGGTTGATGGATGTCCTTCTGATTTTTGCTCTCAGTGCCTTGATGAGCCTCGTCAGTTCCGCGGTGATTGCCCGCCTCTACGTATGGCCATGGCTTCAGGCGAAGAGCCGCAATCAGGCGCTGGTTTCATTGGTGGCGCCCCACATGTTCCTTCGGTTCATCGGGTTGAGCCTTCTGGTTCCTGGGGTGGTTTCGCCTGCGCTGCCGGCTGCCTTTGCGGTACCCGCCGCGTACGGAGATTTCGCCGCGGGAATCTTAGCCATCATCGCCACGATAGCGCTGGCGAAACAGGCTTCATGGGCCGTTCCAGCCGTATGGCTGTTCAACGTTTGGGGCGCGGCTGATCTCCTATTCGCCTTTTACGAAGGGCCGCATGCCAGCCTTCAGCCAGGGACACTTGGAGCTGCGTTCTACCTTATCACCGCAATCGTGCCTCTCCTGCTGACAACTCACTTTCTGATCTTCCGGCTTCTCATGCGCAAGGAGCAAACCTAGTCGTTCGCGCGGGCGGGCACCCCAGTTCAAGAGTCTTCCCTGCTTCCCCTTCTCTCCGCCTCCTTCCTTGCCTCGAAGCTCTTGTTTCCGCTTCTGGAAACACCAGGCTCGAAAGCAGCAGCGCGGGCGCGATGACCCTTTACAATTTTCTTAAGGCTACCAGTGTGACGCTCAAATCGACGGAAATGCTCCCCATCAAACCGGTCAAGCCCGAGGAGCAGGAACTCGCCCTCAAGCGCGAAGAGCAGGTCGCGATCGAGACCGAACTCGCCGACTGCGAATTGCGTGCCGCGAACCTCCGCGCCGAACTTGGCGCCTTCGAACGCCGCTATCTGCATTTTGTAGGATTGCGCTACGCCGAGTTCGACGAATTGAACGCGCAAATTGCCGAAGAGATCGCCAAGTCCCAACCCGGCAGCGAACGCGCCCAGCAGTCCGCTCGCGATGCGCGCGCCCGCGCCAGCACCACAAAATCCTCCGCCGGCGAACAGGCCGACCAGGAGCCGAAGCCATTCCAAGCCTCACCCGAACTGAAGCGCCTCTATCGTGACGTCGCGCGCCGCGTCCACCCCGACCTCACTTCCGATCGCGACGACCGCACGAAGCGCCAGGGCTTGATGGCGGAGGCAAACGAGGCCTACGAGCGCGGCGACGAAGCGCAGCTTACGAGGATTCTCACCGAGTACGAGTTCAGTCCCGAGGCCGTAACGGGCGAAGGGCCAGGGCCCGAACTCATTCGCGTGATCCGGCGCATCAGCCAGGCGCGCAGCCGCCTTTCCGAAATCGAAGCCGAACTCCAGGAGCTGCTGCGCAGCGACCTTCATCAGCTGCAGGATGCGGGTGGGAGAGGCCGAAAAACATGGCCGCGACGTGGTGAAAGAGATCGTCGCCAAAGTCGACGAGCAAATCGTGCAAGCCAAGCGCCGGCTCGAAAATCTTCAGCAGCGCGTCCAGGCATAGAGATAGCGATGGAAGTCACCGAGAAGCCAACGAAGCACATCGTTCCCGCGCCGCCGCAAGGGCTGGCCGTGCGGTCGGCGGCGCTTGTCGCTCGCGGACTGCGCGATCTGGCGCGCGATTCGAATTGGCTCACCACGAAAGTATTCACCGGCCAGGCGCCGCAGGCGTCCATCTCGTCCGGCGGTCAGGTCTGCGCGGTAGCGCCACACTCGAAGGGCGAGCCTCATCGCATCGTTCTCTACGACATTGAGCGCGGAGCACCCGCGCTGGCCCTTGCGGTCCCGAACGAGGCAATGTCGTTCGGCTCGCGTCTCGCTGCAAGCGCGGCTTTTGCGTGGTCGCCCAGCGCGCAGTTCCTGGTAGCTGCGTGGGGCCTATGGGAACCTTCGTTGCACTTCTTCGATCTCCACAGCAAGATGTTTCTCGGCACGTTCTCTGAATTTTCCGCGTTCCCTCGCGGCATCAGTTGGTCCGGCATGGGCAGGTACTTCGCCCTGGCCGGCTCCGGCAAGAAGGGCTCGCTGGAACTGTGGACGGCGGGAACGAATGCGATGGTCCTCTCAGGTTCGGCGCTGAAAAGGATTGGTCCTCCCGACTGGGTTGCACAGCAAGGGATCGCGCAGCAAGCCGCGGGCGACGAACCCTGCGACGAAGCCACGTTTGCCGGTTACGGCCGCCTCGCTTTCAGCCCGGATGAACGCACGCTCGCCAGCGCAGTCGAAATCGAGGGCGAGTGGGCGGACGATTCAATCGCCTTCGTCGGTCTGCCCGCTTTTCAGCAGCAACAGGCCTTTCCGGCGCAAGGACACATCACAGATTTAACCTGGACTCCCGATAGCCGCCGGGTAATTTATTGCGCTGCCGGCCAGGCCTATCGCGTGAATCCGGAGACGCTCGAGGCCGAGCAGCTTCCCTTCGGCGCCGAGCTTTGCCTGTGCCATCCGCACAAGCCGCTATGCGTGTGCTTCAGTTCCTGGCTGAAGAATTCGGCCAAAGGCCGCTTGTTCCTGGTCGACTTGGACGCGCTGGACGTCTACGACGAGCATCCGGCCGAGAACGTGGTCGATCTTCGCTGGAGCATCGACGGCTCGAAGGCCTACGCCGTCACCCGAGACGGCCTCGCGTACTCCTACGATTCCCCGATGTGACGATCACGCTGACCGGATGATTTTCTTTGTAGGGGCACCCGCCGCGGCGGACCGTGCCCGCTTCGCTAGTTTGACCCTACGCAAGGGGAAGGCTTGCTTCGGCATTAAGGGTCGCGTCTTCGCTTTCGCCGGAACGGAAGCGCGCGTAGCCTGCCGCAGCAATCATCGCCGCGTTGTCCGTCGAAAGGGCGCGGCTTGGGAAGTAAACCTCGATGCCCCGACGCGCTGCCTCGGATTCAAATGATCGCCGAAGCTCGGAATTAGCCGCGACGCCGCCCGATACCAGGACGGCCCGCGCGGCATGCTGGTCCGCAGCGGCAAGTGTGCGCGTGACGAGGTCGTCGACCACAGAGCGCTGAAAGCTGGCTATCAAATCCAATGTCGCGGGAGTCGAAAGCGCCCGCAACGCATCCGCGCTGCGTTCCCCACGAGCCAGCGCCTGCTGGCGGATTTCGATCTCGGGCTGAAGCTGCGCATTCCTTCGCAAGTAATACAGAACCGCCGTCTTGATGCCGCTAAAGCTGAAATCGTACGGATTGCCCTTCATCTTGGGCTCGCCGAAGCGAACCGCTCGCGGGTTGCCGTGCTCCGCAAGCCGATCGATCACCGGTCCGCCGGGGTAGCCGAGCGCCAGCATCTTCGCCACTTTGTCGTAGGCTTCGCCTGCGGCGTCATCGCGCGTTCCGCCAATTCGGCTGTACGAGAATCGCACGGCGCCGTTCGTGGAGTTCGACTCCACGCGATACAGGATCGTATGCCCCCCGGAAACAATCAGGCAAACGGCGGGAAGCTGCGGCGATCGTCCCGCCGCGTGCGCTTCGAGCAGAACCGCGTGGACGTGCCCTTCGAGGTGATTCACGGCAATCAGCGGTTTGCCCAGCGACAGCGCCAGCACCTTCCCGTACGTGACGCCCACCAGCAGCGACCCAATCAGCCCGGGGCCTTGCGTGACCGCAATCGCGTCCACATCGCGCAATGCCACTCCCGCCTGCTCCACCGCTTCTCGCACCACCGGCACGATTTGGCGCAGATGCTCGCGCGAAGCAAGCTCCGGAACCACCCCGCCATACTTGCGGTGAACGTCCACCTGCGACGCGACGACGCTCGACAGGATTCGGCGCCCGCCCGCAACAATCGCCGCGGCCGTTTCGTCGCAGGATGACTCGATTCCCAGAATCAGATCGCCCATTTCGCTCAAAGTTGCTCACTCAAGAAATGTGTCCTGCTCGCACAGCGATAACCCCAAAAATCGTATGGTAGCATAGGACCTCGGGTCGCTTTGCGAGCTCCGATGCGTCGCGACGCGGGCCGGCTCGTTTTCACGCAGCGATTCTGGTCGCCAATCCATTTCCGAGGCCGACGATACATCCATGACGAAGACCACAAGGCGTGTGCGAAAGGCTGTGCTGCCCGTCGCGGGGCTTGGGACCAGATTCCTGCCCGCGACAAAGGCGATGCCCAAGGAAATGCTGCCTGTTGTGGATAAGCCTCTCATCCAGTATGCCGTCGAAGAATGCCTCGCCTCGGGAATCGAGAGCGTCATTTTCGTCACGGGGCGCCGTAAGTATGCGATCGAAGACCACTTCGATTCGCAGCCGGAACTCGAGCAGTTCCTGGAAGAGCACGGCAAGCCCGAGCAGGCACAGATGGTCCGCGAAATCAGCGGCGGGCTCCATTTCAGCTATACCCGGCAAAGTGAAGCGCTCGGTCTGGGGCATGCCGTCTTGACGGCGCGCGAGCTTGTGGGCGACGAGCCGTTTGCCGTATTGCTCGGCGACGTCATCATGGAGGGCGCGGTCCCCGCGACGCGCTCGCTAGTGGAGATCTACGAAAAAACAGGCATCGGCGCGATTGCCGTTGAGGAAGTCCCTCGTGAACAGGTGCATCTCTACGGCATCATCAGCGCGGATCCAGCCAAGGACGCCCCAGACGGTGAGCGGCTGCTGCGCGTGAAAGACCTCGTCGAAAAGCCGAAGGCCGCCGACGCGCCGTCGAATCTTGGCGTCACCGGCCGGTACGTGCTTCCGCCCGAGATTTTCGATCATCTCGAAAACACGAAGCCGGGAGCCGGCGGCGAGATTCAGTTGACCGACGGGCTGCGGATGCTGGCGCAAAAAGAGGGCCTGTACGCGCACATCTATCGGGGCAAAACCTACGACGCCGGCGACAAATTGGGATTTCTCAAGGCCACCGTCGAGATTGCGTTGCGCAATCCGAATTTCGGAGAAAGCTTCAGGAAATATCTGCAGAACTTAAAGCTGTAGCCAGCCCGTTACTTTTTCTTCCTTGACGTTCCCTTGTCGCCCTTGTCGGCGGCCGGCTTCGATTCGCCCGCCTTTTCGCCGGACTTCTCGCCTGACTTTTCTCCGCCCTTCTCCCCAGCCTTCTCCGCGGCCTTCGATGCGCCGTCTCCTGAGCCTTCGCCCGATTTCCCAGCGGCGCCCTTTCCGCCGTAATCGGTCACGTACCATCCAGAGCCCTTGAACTGCAGGGCGGACGGCGAGACCTGGCGTTCAGCCTTTTTGCCGCACTTCGGGCACTTCTTCACCTCAGGAGCGGAGAAGTTCTCTATCTTTTCGAATCGATGACCGCATTTCGCACACTTGTATTCGTATAGCGGCAAAGGAAAGCCCCTCCCGAACCACAGCCAACCTGAAATTTTAGCACGATGGTACGCCAAGCAGACGCTTCTATGCGTCAACCCGACCGCGCCGCTGTGCTAGACTTCTTTCGACCCCATGACAATTGCCAAAGCCTCCGCGAAAGCCGTCGCCAAAGCCCCCGCCAAAATTACCGACGTGGCAGGATGCCTCTACGTCGTCGCCACTCCCATCGGCAACCTGGAAGACATCTCCATGCGGGCGTTGCGTATCCTGAAGGAAGCCGACGTAATCGCGTGCGAGGATACGCGGCAAACGCTGAAACTACTCTCGCATTTCGATATCCAGAAGAGGCTCGTCAGCTATCACGAGCACAACGAGATTACGCGCGCCGCGGAGCTTGTGATCGAGCTCGAGCAGGGCGCGAAGGTCGCGCTCGTAAGCGACGCCGGAACTCCCGCAATTTCTGATCCGGGTCATCGGCTCGTCAGCCTCAGCCTGCGCCACGGAATCAAGGTCGTTCCCGTACCGGGAGCGTCCGCGTTCGTCGCCGCGCTCGCGGCGTCGGGTATGCCCATCGAGCAATTTCTGTTCGTCGGCTTTTTGCCGTCGAAGCAATCCGAGCGGCGACAGACCCTTCGCACCCTTGCAGAAGAGCCGAGAACCCTCGTGATGTACGAAGCCCCGCACCGCTTGCTCGATTCTCTCGAAGACGCGCTCGAAATCCTCGGCAATCGCCCCGCCGTTATCGCCCGCGAAGTGACGAAGCTCTACGAAGAATTCGTGCGCGACCATCTGGAAGGTCTCGTCGAGAACGTGCGCAAAAAGCCGCCGCGCGGGGAAATCACCATCCTCATCGGAACGCCCGACGGACAACCGCAGCACAACGGCAATGCAGCCAATGCAACCGCGCCACCGCTCGCGCGCCGCGTGGATGAAATCATGCAGGAAAAGCAAGTGGACCGGAAAGCAGCTCTAAAACAGGCCGCCCGCGAGCGCGGCCTCACGAAGCGCGAAGCTTACAAACAACTCCTGGTAACACGCGACGAGTAGCTCTAGCGTTGTGGTTCAAGTCGGAACGCGATTCCGTACCACGGTGTCATCCCGAATCCCAGCGGTTTGTGCGGGTGAGGGATCTGCTTTTCGCTTTGGAGGCCTTAGTCCACCCGAGAAACCGTCGTACTTGCAAAGAACGCGTCTACACGCTCGAGGATCTCCGCCGCCTTCTGCGAACGATGAACCGCCAGCCTCAGTTCCCCGCCGTTACGCACCCCGTGCGTGAAGAGGCTCGCAAATTGCTTCATTTTCCCGACGGCATCCGGCATGTCCGCCTCGATCAAACTCCGAAAGTATCCCGAAAGCAGGTGGTAACGATCCATCTCGGTGGGCTCGTCGTAGCGGCCCGTGGCGATGTAGTCCGCAATTTGCCGGAAAATCCATGGGTTCGACGACGCGGCCCGGCCAATCATCACCGCGTCGCAGCCTGTTTCTTTCACGATGCGCACGGCATCTTGCGGCGTCAGAACGTCGCCATTCCCGATCACGGGAATCCGCACCGCTTCCTTGACGTCGCGAATCACGCCCCAGTCGGCTTTGCCCGCATACCCCTGCATGCGCGTGCGCGGGTGGACGGCGATGGCCTCGATGCCCACCTGCTCCGCCATGCGTGCCACCTGGACGGCCACAATATTGTTCTCGTCCCAGCCGGATCGAATCTTGATCGTGAGCGGAATCCTCACGGCGGCGCGCACCGCGCTCAAAAGCTTTTCCAGATGTGGCAAATCGCGCAGCAGCCCCGACCCGCCGCACTTCACCACTTTCTTCACCGGGCATCCCAGGTTGATGTCCACCTGATCGAAACCAAGGTCTTCGATCGACGCCGCCGCGGTCGCCATCACCGCCGGATCAGCGCCGAAAATCTGTCCCGCGATGGGATGCTCGTCTTCGTCGAAGTAGAGATAGCGCAGCGTGCGCGCCGAATTCCGTGTGAGTCCCTCGGCGCTCGTGAATTCCGTCATGATCAATCCGCACGCGCCCAGCGACCGAATTACGCGCCGGAAGACGGTGTCCGTGACGCCCGCCATGGGAGCCAGGATCGTCGCCGGACGAACTTCGATGTCTCGAATTTTGAATTCAGCCGGGAACATAAAAATTGAGGGTCCTACAGTAGTGTATCGTCAATTCGCTCGGCCGGCTCTGAATCGCCCGAGGGTGTGCCGGGGTTCGAAGCGCCAGCCGAGGACGCCGATACAGCAACGCCGGCCGCGGCTGCTGCCGCAAACGCGCGAGCAGGCTGAGTAGAGAGAGCGGTGACCGCGTTGAGGTGCCCGAGCAGGCCTTCCTTCGAACCGCCAAAGAAATTCTCAATCACCTGCGCGAGCGCCGCCGAACGCGCGTCCTCGGCGCTAAGGTTCGGCCGATACAGGTAAGCGCGGCCCACCTTGCGCCGCTCGACAATCCCCTTTCGCGCAAGCCGGTCCATGATCGTCATGATGGTCGTGTACGCGCGCGGCCGCCGCTCGGCAAGCCGGTCGCGAATCTCGCGAACCGTGCCCTCGCCCACCGGCCACAGAATATTCATGCAATCGAGCTCCAGCGGAGCCAGGTCCAGAACGGCGCGCCGGGGCGCGGAGGATTTCTTCGCAAACTCTTTCAACGAATCGCCCCCAGTCTCAGTCATACAGTTTCAGTCTTACAGCAGGCTCAGTGCCGGCCCCTCAAGTCTTGCGTGCCACTTCCGCAATGTCCGGACCCACCTTCGCGCCGCCGGATTCTGGCTTGCGCCCCATTTCTGCACCGAACACGCCGTGGCCTTCGAGGTACCTCTCGGCAAGCAGCAACGCGCGCCGCAACGAAGGATTGCGCGCGCTCCAGCCGTCGGCCCCGCATTGCGATTCAAGCGTCGCCCGCATCCCCGCCATCTTCGAATCGAGATCATCCAGAAAATGCAGCGCCACAGCTTCGCGAGTTTGCGGCAGCGTGGGCGACCCAAACTCGAGCGAGCCGTGATGGCTCAGAATCAGGTGCTCCACCACCACCGCCAGCGCCGGCGGAAACCCCGGAATGGCCTTGATTCTATCGCGGACAAGCCCCACGCCCAGCATGATATGTCCGAGCAAGCGCCCCTCAGTCGTGTAATCGATTTCGCGCGCGTAGCGAAGTTCGTCGATCTTGCCGATATCGTGCAGAACCACGCCCGCGAGAAGCACGTCCGGGTCGAGCTCGGGATAATGCGCGCTAATCGCCGTTGCGAGCCCGATCAAGCTCACAATGTGCTCCAGCAAGCCTCCCAGGAACGCATGATGCATGGTCATCGCGGCGGGAGCTCGCTTCAGACGCGGCGCAATCCCCGGATCTTCCACCACGCTCCCGAGAAGCTGCCTTAGCCACGGATTCTTCATCGCCCCCACGGCCGAGAGAAGCGTGGCATACATCGCTTCAACGTCGTGCTTCGTGTGCGGCAGGAAATCGATCAGGTCGTACGCATTGTCGGGCACCGGCACAATCTGCTCGAGCGTCACCTCGAGCCGGTTGTTGTAGAGCTTCACGCGTCCGCGAACCTGAATCACGTCGCCGGCCTCGAACGTCTCCGCGAGCGGCAGGAAGTTCTCCCACATCTTCGCGGAAATCGAACCCGTGCGGTCGCCAAGCTCCAGTTGAAGCCAGGAAGCTCCCGAGCGCGCGGAACTCCGCACTTCCTTTTCGCAGACGAGGAACAGCGAAGCGACGGCTTGTCCGTCGGCGAGATCAGCGACAAAATGTGATTTCATTAACTGTTGACTTTCGGCACAGACAGCTTCTTCTTGCCTTTTTTCTTTACTGCGGCATCCGGTGTCGGCGAAACTTCCTGAATCACGCTCGCGCCCGCAACTGCCGCCGAGTCCGTGTAGCCCGGCTTCACCATCACGTAGCTTTCCTCGCGCAACTCCGCCAGGTAGTCTCTCATCGCCGGTTCCATCTTCTCCATATACAGCTTGTTCTGGATCTGCTCTTGAACCTTCGTCAGCGGCTGTACTCCGGCCTGGAAGTGGTCCGCCACCTTCAGTATCTCGAATCCCGTCTTCGTTTCGATGACGTCGGTGATTTGCCCTTTGCTCATCCCGAAAACGGCGTCTTCCAGCTGTTTATCAAGCTGCCCGCGCTGGAACGTCCCAAGAGTTCCGCCGTCCTTCGCGGTGCTGCCTTCCGAGTACCGCGTCGCGATCTGCGTGAAATCCGCGCCCTTCTCGACGCGATTGTGCAAATCGGCGGCCTTCTTTCGCACGGCGTCAATTTCCTCCGGGCTCTTCCCTGTCGTGCTCAGGAAGATTTCGGTCAGCACCACCTGTTCGGGCAAGTCGAATTCCTGTTTGTGCGCGTCGTAGAATTGCCGCACTTCGTCCGGGCCAATGTCCATGTGCCCGGACACCTCGCGGCGAACCACTTCCTGGGTAAGCAGCTTGTTCTTCTGCTGATTCTTGTAATCCTCCCAGGCCATGCCCGAAGACTCCACCGCCTTCTGCAAATCCTCCATCGTGTCGAACTTGTTCTGCTTGCGCACATCGTCCAGCATCTTGATCAGTTCCGTGTCCACCGTGATGCTCATGTCCTTGGCGCGTTCGACGAGCAGCGCTTGGTCGATCAGGCCGCGAAGCAGGTCCTTCTGCTGGTCCTTTAGCTCGGTCTGGATCTTATCCGGCGTGCAGCCTTGACACGACTGCGCCACTTCTTCTTGCAGCGCCTCGCCGGCTTTCTGAAAGTCGGACAAAGTTATGACTTCATTGTTCACCCGGGCCACGATCTCTTCCACCACCGTGCCCGTGCCTTTCGATTGCGCTGAGGACAGACTGGCAGTGATAAAAATCACGGCGCCCGCAACCGCAAAATGGAACCATTTGAGATTTCTAATGCCTCTGTTGACTTCCCCGCTCCACGCGCCGTTCCTCACCACCTTGTCATCCCGAATCCCCGCGATTTGTGCGGGGTCAGGGATCTGCTTCTCGCTTTTGAAAGCGGCTTGATCTAGTATCTCAACAACGACATTTTCAATTTTCATAGTGTCTCTCGCTCGCGATTCTATCCCTACGATTGTAGTTGTAGCAATACGTTTCTCACCGCCGCTATCACGCCTCCCTGATACCCTTTCCAGTTCAACCACAGCACTCCCGTCGGGTCCAGGCGCATGTCGCGGTGCTTTCGAATCAGCTTCACCAGCCGTTCGGGTCCAAGGGGCGTGTCGTCGTAGAACTTGATCGCTACTTGGTCGCCGCGCCGGTCTGCCGTGGCAACAAGCAGCTTTTCGGCCATGGCCTTCAGTACGGCGTAATCGAGAAGCGCTTCCACGGGGGCCGGGGGCGCGCCGAAGCGGTCTTCCAGTTCTCGCCTCACCTCAACCCTCTCCCCATCCGACGTGACCCCCGCGATCCGCTTGTAAATCCGCAGCCGCAGGTTCTCGCTCTCGATGTACTCAGGTGGGATGCGGATTTCCAGCCCAAGGTTGAGTGTGGCCCGCCGCTCCGGCGTAACCGCCTCTCCCTTGCGCTCGGCCACCGCCCGCTCCATCATCTGGCAGTACATGTCGAAGCCCACGGCTTCGATGTGGCCGTGCTGCTCGCGCCCCAGCAGGTTGCCGGCGCCCCGAAGTTCCAGGTCGAGCGCCGCAATACGGAACCCCGCGCCAAGGTCGCTGAACTCTTTGAGCGCCGCCAGCCGCTGGCGCGCGATCGAGCTGAGCGAGCCTCCCGGCGGAATCAGCAGATACGCATAGGCTCGCTGATTCGAGCGGCCCACGCGTCCTCGCAACTGGTAAAGCTCCGAAAGCCCCATGCGATCCGCGCGGTTGATGATGATCGTGTTGGCGCGCGGTATGTCGAGGCCGTTCTCGATGATCGTCGTCGAGACAAGCACGTCCGCTTCGTCGCGGACGAACTTCAGCATCACCTTTTCGAGTTCTGCCTCGCGCATCTGGCCGTGCCCCACCACCACGCGCGCCTTGGGCACCAGCTTCTTCACCATGGCTGCGAGCGAGTCGATCGACTCCACACGGTTATGCACCAGGAACACCTGGCCGTCCCGCGCCATCTCTTCCTGAATCACCCGCTGCACCAGCGTCTCGCTGAACGGCGCCACGGTCGTTTGAATCGCGAGGCGATCTTTCGGCGGCGTCTCGATCAGGCTCATGTCGCGCAAGCCCACAAGCGACATATGCAGAGTTCGCGGAATGGGAGTGGCCGACATCGTTAGCACGTCCACGTTTTTCCGTATCTCTTTCAACCGCTCCTTGTGAGCCACGCCGAACCGCTGCTCTTCGTCCACCACAAGCAATCCCAAATCGTGAAACTTCACGTCCTTCGACAGGATCCGGTGCGTGCCAATCACCACGTCCACTTTTCCTGCTTCCAGTTCCTCCAGCGTTTTCTTCTGCTCTTTCTCGCTGCGAAACCGGCTGAGCATTTCAATTCGCATCGGGAACGCGCCGAAGCGTCGGCGGAACGTCTCGTAATGCTGAAACGCCAGCACCGTCGTCGGCGCCAGCACCGCCACCTGCTTCGAATCGGCCAGCGCCTTGAACGCGGCGCGCATCGCCACTTCAGTTTTCCCGTAGCCCACGTCACCGCATAGCAGCCGGTCCATCGGCAGCGACGATTCCATGTCCCGCTTGACGTCCTCGATCGCCCGCTGCTGGTCCGGCGTTTCCTCGAATTCGAACGCATCCTCGAATTCGCGCTGCCAGTTCGAATCTGGAGGGAACGTGTGCCCGGTCGTCATCTTCCGCTCGGCGTAAAGCGCGAGGAGCTGGTCGGCCATATCGTCCACCGACTTGCGTACGCGAGTCTTCCTCGCTTCCCAGACGCCGGCTCCAAGCCGGTCGAGCGTCGGCTTCGCGTCACCGAGCGATTGGTACTTCTGCACCAGGTCCAGCCGCGCTAGCGGAACGTAAAGCTTTGCGTCCTCCGCGTACCGCAGCAGCATGAATTCGCCGTTTGCGCCTTCCACTGACACTTGGCGCAGGCCGTCGAACTGCCCGATCCCGTGGTCCACATGTACCACGTAGTCGCCAGGCTTGAGGTCCGAGAAATCGCTGAAGAAACTCGCCGTCTTCGGCCGCGATCGCGGGCGCTGCGGAGGCGGCAGCGTCTCGAACAGGTCCGCGTTGCCGTAGATCACGAGGTTCGCGTCGCTGAACACAACGCCTTCGCCGAGCGGCGCCTTCACCAGCAGCACCGATGGCGCGCTGCTTCCGCTCTCTTCCTCAGCCAGCCGCGCCACCGTAACGTTTTCTTCCAGCTCTCCCAGCCGGTACGGAACTTCATACTCGTGGCTGATGTCCGCAAAACGTTCCAACTCGCCCGTGCTTGCGGCAGAGATCATCACGTTCTCGCCTGCCGCCACGCGCCCGCGCACTTCGGCCATGAATGCCGCCACGTTCCCGTGATATCGCGTGGTCGGCTGTGTCCGCAGAACGCGCACACCCGTAGCGCCGGGCTTTACCCCGGCATCTTTCGTTTCGGAGCCATCACCCCCAATTTCGAGATGTTCCAGTCCCAACCTCGGCACCATCTGCCGCGCCAGCGACCATTCCTCTTCGTCGAAGATGTACCGCTGCGGCGGTTCCGCCCGCGGATCCTCCACTTCTTCGAACGCCTCGGCCAGTTCGGCTCGAAACTTTTCCACCGCCAACTCCAGCAGCGCAGGCTCGTCCTCGATAACCAGAGGATCGGTGGCCAGGTCAAACAACGTCGCTTTCCGCTCCTCGCTCAGAATCTCCCGGAACTCCCAGCCCGGATAGAATCCGACGGGAGGCGAATCGTCCTCGCGCGCCGATTCCGAAGCCACGCGCATGCGTTCGAGCACTTCCGCCCGCTGCGGAAACTCCGTCAGCGGCATCAACGTGGCTCGCTGCACTGGATTCGTCGATCGCTGCGTATTCGGATCGAAGGCGCGAATCGACTCAATCGTGTCGCCGAGCAGGTCCACGCGGATTGGCTGAGGCGCTTCCGGCGAGAAAATGTCGATGATTCCGCCGCGCACCGCGTATTGACCCGGCATTTCGCACGTAATCTGCTTGTCGTAGCCGGCGCTCGAAAGAAAATTCAGAAGCTCCTCGAGCGGAATCTCCTGGTCGCGTTCGATAGTCCGCGCAAGCTGGCGATAAAATTCCCGGTCGCGCATTCGCGAGAGCGCCGCCTCGACGGGCGCGATCAGCACATCCGCTTCGCCCGACGCAAACCGCCACAACGCAACAGCTCGATCCTCCGAAATTTCCGCGTGGGGTGAACGGCTTTCATACGGCAGCACGTCGTGTGCCGGAAGAACCAGCACGCGCCGCCCCGGCTTCCCGGTGATCGCGCGGTAGAACCATCGCAATGGCTCCGCAATCGCTTCCGCATGCTGATTCGAATCGACCAGAAGAATCGTCGGCCGTCCCAGCTCCGCAAACGCCAGTGGCGCCACCATAGCCTTCGCCGAATCCGTCAGCCCGGCAACGCGCACCTCTCCGCCCGTCCGCCGCAGAGTTTCGAACGCCTCCTCCAGGACGGCCTTGCGGCCTACGCGTACCAGAAGCTCGGATACCGAGGAAAGAATCATGCGCCCATGTCGCCCGAACGAAGTCGGGAGATGCGTTCGATCAGGCGCGAAGCGGAATGCCCCGGCTCAAGTGGTATATGGATTACTTCGATGCCTGCTGCTTTCGCCGCGGTTGAAAGCGGCGACTTGGCGAAGGATTCGTCGGCGCCGCCGGCAATCACGTCCGGAGCGAACCTCCGCAACAAATCCGCGAACGAATCGCTCTCGATTTCAAACACGTAGTCCACAGCGGCGAGAGCGGCCAACACCTCAGCGCGCTCCGCAACCGGTGTGATCGGGCGTTTCACGCCAGGGAAAGAGCGATCCGGACCCGTTTCGACGGCTTTGTCGCTCAGCACGCCCACCGCCACCACATCGCCGTGCGAACGCGATTCCTCGAGCAGACGAATGTGCCCCGGATGAAGCAGGTCGAAGCAGCCGGCGACGAACACCACGCGCTTCCCCTCGCCTTTCCATTCGCGGCGTTGGAGTATGATCTCCTCTTGCGAGACAACCTTGCCCAATTCTCTGCCCTCAGTACGTCAGCGCGGATAAAAGCAATCGAATGATTCTACCACGCGCGATTGACCCACTATCGAGGGCGCGATGAAGCGCTGGGAGATCGCCTGCGCGAGCGTTGGCGCATTCTTGCTCCTCGCAAGCGCCTGGACGATTCATCGCGTCGAACTGCCGCGCGAAATTTTCACTCTCCGCGCCGCGGGATGCTCAATGCCGATCACCATCGTCGAGCCCCCGCAGCCCAGTCGAGCGTCCGCCATCCTGTTTCATGGTCTCGCGGCAAATCGGCGTGTGATGCAGTTGCTGGGAGAAAATCTCGCGCGAGAAAACGGATTGCGCGCCTACTTGGTTGACCTGCCCGGTCACGGCGACAATACCGACGCATTTTCGTTCGCGCGCGCTCAGAAGTGCGCCGCCGCTACGGTCGAAACCTTGATTGGCAGCCGGGGAATCGATCCGAAGCAAACCGTTCTCGTCGGCCACTCCATGGGCGCAGCGATCGCAATCAGCTTGGCGGATAGCGAGCCTGTGGCCTCAACAATCGCAATCTCGCCCGCGCCACTGGTGCTGCCTCACCGCATGCCCGCAAACTTCCTCGTCTTCAGCGCACGATACGATATCTCGCCGCTGAAGCAGCAGGCGCAAGCTCTCGCCGCAGCCGCCGGCGGCGATCGCGCGACGACCGAAGATTTCCTTCAGCTTCGCGCGTTCCACCTTCAGATCGTCAGCGTCGCCGACCACACCAGCGTCCTCGTCGATCCCCGTGTCACCGAACAAGCCGTAAATTGGATTCGAGATTCCCTCGATGAAAATAGCGCGCCGCCGCAAGCTAACGCCAATCCAAAATCCGTTGCGCTTCTAGGCGCGGCGCTCGCGCCGTTCGTCGGCCTCGCCGCTCTGCTGATGATGTTTCCCGCGGCATTGGCCCTCGCGACGCGCTCTCTGCAGCCCCCGGAACGCGAAGTGGCCACCGCACAGCCCACAAGGGCGCTGGCCCTCGCAGAGGGAGCGGCTCTCGCTCTCGTAAGCGTTTTCCTTCTGGCGTTCGGCGTGCCTCTGAAGGCGCTGCTCGGCTACTCCGGCGAAGGTCTTATCTTCGTTCTGGTGGTCGTCGCCGCGTTTATGCTTGCTCTTGATCACGAAGCAAGAGAGAAGTCATGGCGCTGGAACCCATTTCCATTCATTGCAATCGCTATTCTTGGGTTCGTGGCGATGCTCGAGATCGGTGGCTGGCTCGATTGGCGCGTGCCTCTTGAATTCTTGCACATGTATTCAGCCGACTATCTCGTCTCATTGCTCGCGATCTTTGCCGTGTTGCTGCTCGCCATGAATCGCCAAGCCGCCCAGCAATCCTGGTCATTCAAACCGCGTCCGTGGCTCGTCGCCGCAATCCTCGGATTCACAGTAATCCTCACAATCGGCTCCTGGCTCAACTGGCGCGTCTCCGATCTATGGCTCAACGAAGGCCGCTGGCTTCGCTTCGTCGCGATCCTGCCCTTCGCGTTTGTCTTCGCTTTCGCCGAAGAAACAATCCTCGGCCCGGTGCGCGAAGGAAAGCAGCGCCTCGCGCGCTTCGCCGTCTCGCTCCTTCTCCGGCTCGAACTCTGGCTCGTCTGCCTCCTCGCCTTCTACACCCTCTCCAGCGGACAGTTCCTCATCGCCCTCCTGATCACCGCCCTCGCGATTTTCTCGATCTTGCAGCGCCTGGGTACCGATGCGCTACGCCGCCGCACTGGCTCCCCGACGGCGGCGGCTCTGTTCAATGCTATACTCGCTGCTTGGTTCGTAGCAGCGGTGTTCCCGCTCGCTTGACCTGCAAATGAAAGAAATCGCCATCGTCGGAGGGGGACCAGCGGGTGCGCTTTGCGGCGAACGTCTCGCCAGCGCCGGATTTCAGGTCACGATTTTCGATGAGCGCCTCGCCTGGGAAAAACCCTGCGGCGGCGGACTCACCCACAAAGCCATCGAAGCCTATCCCTTCCTTCTCGACGCGCCGCATCCGAAAAAACTCGTCCGCACCGCCGAGTTGATCTCCAGCCGCGGCCATCGCGCTCGCTTCGAAATGAGCCATCCGATCGTGATTTATGCCCGCAAGGTCCTCAACGGCCTTCTGCTGGATCGCGCCATCGCCGCGGGATGCACCGCCGTCTGTTCTCGCGTCACTTCGGTCGACACCAACGGCGACCGCGTTCGCTTGACCATCTCCGCCTCCGCCGCCACTGGTGGCGCCTCTGCCGTCGAACAACGCGCTTCCGATTTCGTCGTCCTCGCCGCTGGCGCTCGCAACCAACTTCTCCCGGAAACCACTCCGCTCGGCGCTCCCGACCTCGAAATGACGCTCGGCTACTTCGTCCCCACCGAGGAAGACATCATCAAGGTGAAATTCCTCAAGCAATTCGAGGGCTACCTTTGGTCCTTCCCTCGCGCCGACCATCTTTCCGTCGGCATCTGCGGCAGGATGGGACAAACATCCACCCAGCAGCTCCGCCAGCACCTTTCCGACTTCGTCGAGGAAGAAAAGATCCCGATGGGCGGCGCGCGTTTCTATAGCCACGTGCTTCCGTCGCCGCAGGCGCAAACCATCCGCGGCCGCCGCATCGTAGGCAGGAATTGGGGAATGGCGGGAGACGCGGCCGCATGCGTCGATCCCATTACAGGCGAGGGCCTTTACTACGCGCTGAAGTCTGGCGATCTACTGGCGCAGGCGCTGATCGAAGATCAGCCCCAAACTTATCCCGAGCGCCTCCGCGCCGCCTTTTCCTGCGACTTGGAATTCGCTGCGAACATCGCGCGCAAAGTGTTTCGCGGAACCTTTCTCGGCAGCGCGATCACCACGCGCATGGTCCAGCTTCTCAACTATTCGCCCGCGTTTCGCGACCTGATTCGCGACGTCTTCAGCGGCTCGCAGGACTACCAAAGTTTGAAGCGCCGCCTGTGGAGCCAGCTCGGCATCAGCGTTTCGGAAATCACGCGCCACTTCCTCGACCCGCGCGCCATCGCCGCCTCGCGCTCGCAGAGCAGCCGCGAACCCTCCCGATGAAGGGTTTCTCTGGATCGAAGGTTTTGTGTCAGCCCCGGACTCGGGTTTCAGGGTTTGTACTCGCAAACCCCGAGCTTAAACAGGTTGGGGCTTGTCGTGCGCCTTTTGCTTCATCTGTGTTTATCTGTGTTCATCTGTGGTTCCAAGGTTTGACCGCCCTTGTCGCTCACCCCTAGAAACCCGCACTCAATGGAGAGAAAATCCAAACCGAAATCGACCGCCACGGCCAAGCCCAATCTGCCGCGAATCGGCCTCGAAGCCACCGTCGAGCTCGCCGTCCCCTTCGAATGGACCATCCAGAATTATGACCCGCGCCTGCCCGCAGTCCTCTCCACTCCCGCAATGATTGGAATGATGGAAATGGCCGCCGCGCAGGCCGTCCGCGACGAACTCCCTCCCGGAGCCATCACCGTTGGCACCAGAATCGAAGTCGACCACCTGAAAGCGGCCACCGTCGGCGCCAACGTGCGCGCCCACGCGCGCCTCGCCGGGTACAAAGGCCGCTTCCTCGTCTTCGAAACGGTCGCGCGCTCCGGCGAACACGTCATCGGCCGCGGCCGCGTCTTCCGCGCCATCGTCGAACCCGCCAAGTTCCGCGCCAAAGCCGAAACCCACACCTGATTTAGCCCGTGGGTCTCTTCTCCGCGTCCTGGGCGTCTCCGCGGTGAAACCATTCCGCCCTGCCTCAATTTCGCAGCGCAACTCTTCAGCCTCGGCAACCGCCGTGATAAGCTACCCAGCGCAGCTGGTGTGGCGGAACTGGCAGACGCGCCGGACTCAAAATCCGGTGGCCGCAAGGCCGTGTGGGTTCGATTCCCTCCACCAGCACCAAGATTTATAAGGACTTGCGAAGGGCATTCACTGAAACTCCAACCTGAATTCTGGCTTGCTTGTACTAAACTCGCACTTATGCCAAGCAGCTCTACGTCTGCCGGGAAGCACAAAATCGGACGTTCAGGCAATACTGCCCGGCTGTCTCAGCAAGTCCGACTTTTCCAATGCCGCAAGAATCTCAACGATCCGCGGGTTCTCTGGGGTGTTGTTCATTCGCACCAGAAAGGCATTCCCTCGATGCAACGAATTCCCAATGGCATCCTCCGCCTGCGCCCAAAACTTCTCAAAGAAATCCCTTCTCTCTTCTGAATAGGTCTGGAACCTTACGGTTTGCACACCGCGTCCCGCTACTTGGGTCCTATACACATAGACGATGACCTTGTCGCCACAGGCTGGATACGGCTGCGCAGCCCTTTTATCATTGTTCCTGGCCCGGCCGATCTTTCCAGGCTTGAAGCCAGAATCTGTATGCGTTGGCGACCGCGCCGCGAGCCTTGCGTCTCGGTCCACATTTTTTGCGATCTGCGAGCAACATCGAGGTATCTTGATTATTTCAAGCCGTGGTCGGCCCCCGATTTTCCTTCGTGCGCGGAGAAGAGCTTTCCATACGTCACCATTACCAATCGTCCGCTCATACAAATTGCGCCAATCGTTCTGAGACCACCCTATCGCGCGATTGTAATTTTCGTGAACGTATTTTGAGTCCGTGGCTATTTGGACGTGCTGAACACCAATGTCAATGCCCTGGTCTAAAATCCATTCGTGCGCGAAGAGGCACGCCCGCAGTTCCATCCGATTATTCGTCGTATTGAAATAACCGCGCGATTCTAAAAACTCATCGGCCTTGTTCCGGTCGAACGGGAACTCAAGCCAAACCGCGAAACCACCGGGGCCACCTACGTTCCCCGGACACGCGCCGTCGATATAGATCTTCAGGGAACGCAAATCAAACATCGCTCTATTTCCTCTTCCTCAAAGCAAAACGTTCGGGACCGCCGCCCCCGCGCCTGTGCCGCCGCGAGTCGGCGCAGCGCCGGGCCTCTTCGCTGGGCATTGGCGGATTATATGGCGAAACTAAGGCGAACTGTTGTAGAATGCGTTATCATGGCCAGTTCCCGAACGCTTGTGGCGACGGTGCTTTCTCTGCTCTTTGGCGGAGTAGTCTTCGCGCAGGACAGACGGCTCGAGATGACGGAGCTGAATACCGTATTAATGAATTGCACGTTCATGATTGAAGGGCAAGCCGGACCGGGACAAGCGACCCTCGGCACTGCCTTCCTCATGGGCAGACCGTATCCAGGTCAGGAAGCAAACACGAATCAAGGTAAGAGAGCCCGATATGTTCTGATAACAGCGGACCACGTCCTAGAAGAAATGCAGGGCGACTCTGCCGTCCTTGACCTTCGGCACCAAAATGATGATGGCACTTGGGTGCGGCTGCCACTTCCAATCCCCATTCGTCGGAACAGCCAGCCCCTGTGGACAAAGAATCCAGACGCAGACGTGGCGGTTATGTATGTTCAAGTTCCCTCGGCCGCGTCGCTACCGAGCTTGGTGGTTTCTACGGATTTGCTTGCAGACGACGCCACCCTTTCCCAATTTGACATTCATCCTGGCGATGAACTCTTTTGTTTGGGGTTTCCGTTTGGGGTTACTGCCAATGCCGCAGGTTTTCCTATTCTACGAAGTGGACGAATCGCTTCTTACCCACTATTGCCCACCGCTACGGTCAAAACGTTTCTGCTCGATCTCATGGTATTTAAGGGAAATAGCGGCGGCCCTGTTTATATGGCTCAGTCCGGCAGGATGTACGGTGGCGCGGAGCACGTGGGTCAATCGATTCACATGATCATGGGTTTGGTATCACAAGAATCGACATACAACGAGCAACTTGTCGGACAGTATTCTGCCGAGCTGCATCGTTATCAGCTTGGTCTCGCGGTCGTGATTGATGCGAGTGTCGTAAGAAAAACGATCGATATGCTTCCGTCGCCCGAGTTGCCATAGGTGGCCAAAGCGCTGAACTCACCGCTAGCAGAGAACGTGCTTCCTTTACAAACGCGGGTGATTGATCTAGGTTGAAGGCGGCACGGAGCGAATTCATGCCGCTAAAGCTAAACGGAAGCTGGCAAGGCCAACAGGGTATACGCGAGGACCAATACACTTGCGCTCATTGCGGATCGCTAACAGCTTCTTCGACAGGATGGATCTTCCTTCCAGAAGGCCAGCATCCGCAAAGTGTTCAGCAGAACCCTATCTATGTGATCCGCGTCTGCACATTTTGCAAGCAGCCCACTTACATTAGGCCAGACGCCCGATTTCCGGCGCCGGCTTACGGCGAACCAGTCCGGCATCTTCCAAAGGACATCGAAACTCTCTATCAGCAGGTGCGAGATTGCACGGCCACAAACGCGCATACTCCGGCAGTTCTAGCCTGCCGAAAGATCCTCATGCACATTGCTGTCGACTTGAAAGCGGCGGAGGGCCTGAGTTTTCTTGACTATGTGGAGTACTTAGCCGCAAAGGGATACGTCCCACCTAACGGAAAAGCCTGGG
Organism: uncultured Acidobacteriota bacterium; assembly: GCA_963744235.1. Classification (GTDB taxonomy): domain Bacteria; phylum Acidobacteriota; class Terriglobia; order Acidiferrales; family UBA7541; genus Palsa-295. Next base: position 1,167,072 of record CAVUSU010000004.1, read on the forward strand.
TCGATCACATTCGCAAGAAAGGCAATGAAGCTAATCACGAAATTGTGCTCATGGAGAAACAGGATTCGGAGCAGCTTATTGATTTTGTGGAGATGCTCTTGAAGTTCATTTACGAATTCCCGAACCGTGTACCTAAGTCAGCGGCCGCCGTGGCACCGTCTGGTTCCACGACTCCCTGATAAGACCGCGACACGGGTTCGGCGAGACGCTGTGTGCAGGCAAGCGTCTCAGGGCCTCGGACTCGTTCCTCGACGCATATCTTGGCATGCGCCTTGTTCAATCCAAGAAGGTCCGTTCGCATCGATTTGAAGGATGGCCACTGGGGGACCGATCGTTCTCAATTGCGTCGATGGCGGATGCTGTTCGATGTCTAAGCTCCCGCCATCAGAGCGCGAACAGCAAACCCAAGGTCATCTAGTCTATCGATCTGCGGATGAAAGCGATGATAAAAGGTCGGCGTTTTGGGAATTCCCAATCGCCTTGTATACCGTAGCAACCGCAGTGCCCTCAGATTCGACTTCTAAGCTCTCTTCGACCGTCTCTCCGGCTCTCACCTCTTCGATTCCACCGCGCAGCATTGTACTACCTTTAAACTGAGGTCGTGTGACCTGTTATCACTTTCGACGAATTCACAGACACTGCGCGGGGCATGCCGCGTGAACGCTTCGACATCGCAATCGCAGCGGATGTTACTGGCGAGTACTCCACGACAGCGTAGCCTTCGGTCTAGCGGACTGGATTTGAGACCCGCTCGGAGACTTTGAGAATCTCAAAAATCAAGGAGGCGTCGATTCTCCTTCGCCTTGAACACCCAAACCGAACCTTGACATGCACTGTCAGAGGGTTTACGGTTGCGGCTGTTCCCTCCTAGTTAATCCTGGACGAAAGGACGGTTGGGTCGTGAATGCCCTTCTCCGTGCTCCGTACTTCCGCTGGTTCCCCTTCCGAGCGAATGCGACTGGGAGAGCTCTGCGGATCGCGCAGCAACTTCTTGCACTGCTGCTCTGTTCGGTGCTCCTCACGTATGCCCAGGGAAACACTTTCAACCGCGTGCGGTATAACGGCGGGACCGTTCCGTCGAAGGTCAGTCCGCACGATTGGGACAATGAGCTCATTATTACCTCGGATATGATCACACTGAAGTTGAAGGACGGCGCCAAAGTCGAAATCTCTCCTAGGACCGTGACGTCCTTGAGCTACGGGCAGGAGGCGCACCGTCGCGTTGGAACCATGATCGCCCTTGCCGTGCTGGTCGCACCCGTTGCTCTGTTCGGATTGCTCCATAAGACGCGCTTGCATTTCATCGGAATCCAATACTCGACACCAGAAATTCACTCCTCGGTGGAAAATAAAAAAGCAGGCATATTGCTCCAAGGTGACAAAGACAACTATCGCGCCATTCTTCTCGCGCTCCAAGGCGTGACCGGAGTTCCGGTTTCTGTGAGCGAAAAGGATCGCGAATTTATACCTGTCGGAATGACGACAGCGGTCCTCAAAGAAAATGAAGAACCCAAATCGACGGAGCAAGCCGCGCCGCCCCTGGCACGCAGTGCCGCGGGCGTGCCTGGCACTGTTGCAGTGACTTCGGTTCCTGACGGTGCCGACGTATATGTCGATGGTTCTTTTGTCGGCAATTGTCCCGCAACGCTTAAATTGTCTGCCGGAAAGCATTCTATTCGAGTTTCGTTGAGTGGGCGGAAGGACTGGAGCCGGGACATCTCAGTGCAGGAAGGCTCCGACGTCAGGCTATCCGCGAACCTCGAAAGCCCAGCAAACGCCGTTGACGGTAACAACGCTGGTTCAGAAAGTTCTCCGGAAACCGGCACGGTTTCTGTCACGTCCGACCCGAGCGGCGCGGAGGTCTACGCTGACGGCTCTCTCCTCGGCACAACCCCTGGGACGTTCAAACTCGCGGCAGGACAACACTACCTTCGCGTCTTCCTGAAGGGCTACCAGAATTGGTCGCGACAGATTGCCGTCGAGGTTGGTTCCGAAGCACACTTGCCGATCACACTGGAAAAAGCGAACTAGGAATGCCGCGAGAAAACACCCTACTGCTTGCCCGATGAAGTCGCATATGCGATGTGTCTCGCGCAATCATCGGTCTGGTCGGGTAATTCAATCCGCAGTACCGGATGAAGTTCGATGGCATTCTTCGCCACTCCAGTTTGGCCGTGTGCAAAATCAAAAAAGCCAACACCAGTGACCTTGACGTCTATGGGCTTTACAAGCTTTGCAAATTTGGCCGTTGGTGTACCGCACTGTTGAACAAAGGTTTGGCGGGCTTGCGTTATGAGGTTTAAGGCGCGAGACGCGCACACTCCGTCACACTTCGGGTTTGGAATTTCGACAATCATCGTCTCGTGAGTTTGGGGGTCGCCGATCACGATGTGAAAATCTCTGTCACTTTCTAGCTTGAAGCCGAGCAATCTAGCTTGCACACCAAATGTCGTCAGTTCAACAGGCGGTATTCGATTGTCTGGCGGGAGAGGGTGAGGAGGCTCCAATGTAACGAGCGTGTGAATCGTCACAATTTTGCGGTCATTTAGGCTGACCTGTGCGGCGTCGCTGTCGGACAGAGTCTTGACTTTCCATCGCTCGGTACCACAGTGCGGTCCGCAGGTTGGGGCGCCCTGTGCCTGAAAGGCATTTCGTTTCTCGGCATACGACAGCAACCGCGCTTGGAGCAGGATCAACAGGATCAAGATACCCGGTCGGACGAGGCGGTTCGTCATCTTGTTCTCCATTCGAGAGCGGCAGGAAACACCCCGGCGCATACCACGAAGGCACCTCAGTCGTCAATGACGCGTTCAGCAATATTGACGTCGGTCCGACGAGTTTGCTTCCGATATTTCCCGGAGTGCTTCACTACTGTTTATCTTTCGGTCGTGCCGCGGCGAGTTCCCAAAATGAGCCGGATTGAGAATCGCAAAATCAAAGAGGAGCCATCACGAACGGGATCAGCGAGGAAGTCCGAGTATCTTGATCTTGTTTGGCGCCTTGGGCCGTTCGGCGGCTCTCCTGGCATTTTCGATAATCTGGCACTCGGCGCTGCAATACTTCGAGGATGCACGGGCGCGACGTCGCCGCCCGAATTTGCCGCATTCCTTTCGCGCGCATTTGACGAAGAGTCTGTGCTGTCCGTGCGCCACGGCCCGCGCGACGAGCCAGACTGAGAGCTCCATCGGCGTTGTTATCAGCGCCGGGGGTCTTTTCGTAGGCAACCCCAACGCCGGAAGATGGCAGAACAGGCCCGGCTTGTCCCGTTGATCGACGATGGCAGCGTGAAACGTTTGTTGGGCTAAGGCCCACTCGTTGCGCAAAGACTTCGGTCCTGCTTCGTCTGCGTCGCGCCAAATCACCGATCCCTTCGCAAGGTACTTCCCGAAGGCCCGTGTCGAGTACTCGCGGGCCGCACTCTCCAAATCTGCCAAGTCCTTACTTCCGCCAGGTCTTCGCGTTTGCAGATTGAGAATTTGCAGCACGAAATGCTGCTCTTTTTTTGAAAGAGGCAAGAGCGTGAAACGCATGTATGTTACTTAACCTCCGAATATGCGCTTATTAGTATAACGATGTTGACGGTGTTTGTATACATCGTTTAGAATCGCGATCGCGGTCAGGAGATTGAGGAAAAGGAAGGATTTTCATGAGCTCTTCAGAGATTTCAATCCTAGAAGCGTCAATGCCCGAATCGCGTTGTGTTAGATGCGGCAAGCGCATTCGAAAGGGGCACCCTCGGTTCGTCCTCCGTTTCATGGAGTTCGGCCTTGGACCCGGACATCCTGCGTTCAGTCCAGAGGCCCTTGAGGAAGACCGAATTCAGAATGAAAGACATGACGGTGAAGATCGCCAGCTTGGCCTTCTTTCCGCGACCGTCCTGCCGTTCTGTGGACCATGCAGCGGAGAAGACTCGACTATCCCAAATCTTTGGCACGCCGAACGTGAAGAGCGTGCGGAGGATGATCCGGGAGGGAGTGTCTGGGCAAAGCCGGTGAGCCAAGTAAGAATCGGTCTAAGTAGTGAAATCGATGAAGATTACAAATTCTCTGGCCCCCGCGACAAAGGCTTGCCGTCTCCGAGTCGGACTGAGGGCGAGGATCGCTACCTGTCAGGGAATTTGAATAGAGTTGAGGCACGGTCAAAGCCAGGTGGTCGATCTCTGTTTACAGAAGATGATCGCCGGCATCGGATGGCTCGATTCCTCATGACCCCAGATTCCCGGCAGTTGAAAACGAAAATGCGAGAGGTTTGCGAGCTTTGGTCCACCGGGATGAAGCAGCCCGAAATTGCGACGAAGACGGGAATCAGCCAGGCAACGGTTTGTCGGTCGATTCAAGCAGGCGACGCCATGGCCTTAGATTATTCACGGCAGTCAGGAAAGAATTAAGACCAATACGTACAGCAGCTTACCGACATATACGAGTCCCGATGCTGAATATTCCGATATAAAGCAGAGGACAAGAGGCACGGAAATCCTTCGGGCCTCTGATCCCCGCATTTTCTGGGCCGCACTTCCCCGTGTGGCCCTTTTCTTTTTCGGCGTTGAAAGTTAACAAATGCGTTCACATAAATTCAACTCGTTGCGGAAGCTTCGCCTACGTAGTTCATTGAGCCTTGCGGATGTCGCTCGGTTCTATCGCGCACGCGTGACGCGCTCGCGGATTTTTGCGATCGAGGCTGTGGAACGAGTGTCGCACGATGTCGACCAAGATTACCGCCGAGCCATAGCTGCCGCTGTCGCAAACAGAGACGAGCTCAATCGCATAATCAAGATTGCACGAGAGCTTGCCAAAACGGGATAGCACGCGACCGGCCAGGCGAGAAAAGGCACCTTGAAAAAACATGTTCTGCCGGAAGTAAAAACATACGGCGGCCTTCATTGGGTTGCGTTCTCCATCCCAGAACTGGATTTTGAGAATCGCAAAATCTCACTCCGCTATGCGAGACGCCATTCGTATCGTGTTCGCTTCTCACGCAAATGTTGCTCGCCAAAGACGTTGCCGCACTCGTTCCGATGGCTCGACTCCTCGGCGAGCTCGGTTTCCGGGTCAATCAAAGAAGCCATCGCTGTAGCTGCCCACTGCACTGCGGCAAAAACCCGAGCGCCTTCGGTTGGCGCGACGATGGCCTGTGGTTTTGCTTCAGTTGTAACCGCGGTGGCGACAAGCTGTCCTTGATTCAGCAAGTCCGATCGTGTGACTTCAAAGACGCGCTGCGATTTTTGGCAGCCCTGGCGGGCGTCGATCTCGACGATAGCGGAAAGTTCCGAGAGGGACTTGCCCGAGCTCGACGAGAGCGGAAGCAGCGCGAAATCGAGCAGGCCGGGCTTAGGGCAATCGAGCGACGTGCGTTCCTTGCGGCCCGATCCGACGTCCTCCGCCTTGAGCGATTGCGCCGGAACGCAGGACGCCGACTGTCAGACTTGTCGGAGTTGGGGCCTGAGAGGTTCCGCGGCGAAGAAGAAGTCGCGTGGGCGGCGCTGGCGTTTGTAGCGGACCAAATGCCAAGAACCGTGGCCGCATTCACGGTCATCGGATTCGCCGACCAAGAAACGAGGCTCAGGTTCGCGGCGAATCCTGAGCAGCGGGCCGTCATGGTGAATGCCTGTCTCGAACTGGGCGGCGTTTACGACGCCAAGAATCATTTCGTCGGCATGGTGCTCTAGCCTGCCCGGTCGGAAATCCAGAAATCCTGATGCTAGATGGAAAACAACACAGCCCTCGAAACCGCGCTGATACGCGAGCAGTTCAGCGACGTAGAAGCCAAACCAGTTTTGTGGTTGTGGCCGGACCGAATCCCAAAGGGAAAGTTGACGGTCTTCTCCGGACCCCCGGATTGCGGAAAGACTACCGTTCTGATCGACGTCATCGCGCGCTACTCGACGGGTCGTGATTTTCCTGACGGAGCGGTCAACGGCTCAGAGCCCGGCGATATCTTGATGTTGATCGCGGAGGACGATCCTGCGGACACGATCAAGCCACGGCTGATCGCGGCCGACGCGAACGTGGACCGCGTTTCGCATATTCGGGCCGTGGCGATTCGTCAGAAAGCCAAGAAGGTCGAACGCGCGCTCGCCCTGGACGAAGATCTGGCACTACTTGAGAACGAGTTGAAGAAGAATCCCGGCGTCGGACTCGTGACGATCGACCCGATTTCCTCATACCTCGGCCGGAGCGACCTCAACAAAGAACAGGAACTTCGGCGAGTCCTGGTTCCGGTGAAAGACATGGCCGAGCGCACCGGGGTCACAATCGTCGGCCTCGGGCACTTCAACAAGCGCCAGGATGTGAACGCCCTTGGCCGCGTTAGCGGCGCCGTCGCGATGTCCGGTGTTCCCCGCGCGGTCTGGACCTTCGGCAAGAGCCCGACGGAGGACGATGTCTTCCTGATGCAGCGCGGGAAATTGAACGTGGCTGGCCGGACGACTGGGTTGCGATACCGGTTCGGCGTCAGGGAGCTGCCGACCGGAACCGCACCGTTCATCGAGTGGGCCGGCGAAGAGACTCGAAGCGCCGACGAGATCATTGATCTCGAACGCAATCCCGAGGGGAAACGCAAGGACAAGGCAGCCCGGTTCTTGGCCGACTACCTTTCGCAAGGACCGAAGTCGTCGACCGAAATCTTGCAGGAAGGCTCCCGGCGCGGAATCAGCCGCGGTGCCCTGTTCGAGGCCAAAAAGCAGCCCGAGCTCGGTATCTCTGCCGAACGCATTGACGGCCGATGGTGGTGGTCACAAGAGCCAAAGGAACGGGATTCAGATGTGCCCTTCTAGCGTTTGGAACCCTTGGAACCCTTGGAACTCTTGAGGTAAGAGTTCCACGTCGGTCATACACTGGAACTCTTGGAACCCTTGGAATCCTTAGAATGGATTAAAAATATATATATAAGAAATAAGGGAATTTAGAGTCTTTGGAACTCTTGGATGGTAAGAGTTCCAAGCGTTCCAACAGTTCCAGAGAGAGCAAAGAAAGCGCGTCTTGCGGACGCGTGAGTATGTAAAAAGTACTCGGAACAATTTACCGGGCGGCCTTCGGGTCGCCTTTTTCATTTCGCCAATGAGATCAACCAAAAACTCGAATGGTGGTCGCTTGCTGACTCTGAACCAGGCGGCCGAATACCTCGCGTTAAGCCATTGGACCCTTCGCCGTCTCGTCTGGCGCGGTGATCTGCCGCACGTCCGGATCGGCCGACTCGTGCAACTCGACCGAGCCGACTTGGACGCCTGGATTGACGCCAACAAGACGTGCTTCGGTGCGAGCAACGGTGCGAGCAGATCAATTCCAGTTCGCTGAGCTTGAGAAAGAAACGACTTATGACCGACGAGCAAAGGATTGCAGAACCCGAGGGCGAGGAAAAGCCTCCGAAACAGACCAAGGCGCCCGACGAAGCTCTGGCTAGCCCGGATGGTCTGCGGAAGTCTCCGCGCGGGATACGCAGCGGCATGTATGCAGCCAGCACGCAATCTGGGCGCCTGCCAAAGGGCCACAGGAAGCTCCAGCGCCTGATAGACGAATTCTACGGGGGTTGGGTCGAGGATCTCGGCGGCGAAGAGAATTTGACGAGCGCCAAGCGCGCGGTGCTTTGGGTTGCGCGAGGCTGTCTCGCCGTCTTCGCGCTCGGGCTGGAAGACCTCAAGAACCGCGGTGGTCTCGTCGATTCCAACGGCAACGTTTCGGATGTGGTTAAGGTCTTGGCAACGTATGGAAATTCGTTGCGGCTGCACCTCACCGCAGTCGGCCTCGACCGAGTGCCGCGGAACGTGACGAAAGACTTGCAAGCTCGCCTCGAAGAAATCGCCGCGACCGAGGAAGACGAGAACCGTGACGAAAAACGCAAAATTAGCTTCGCGGCGTTCTGCCGAGACGTGCTCGAAGAAGCCGATCAGCCCGGCATGGGTCACGGCGTATAAGGCGCTCGACGGCGAGCCTCTGACGCCAGCGGAGCTCGCGATCTGGAGTGCGCTCACCGGACGCGAGGAGTTACGACGCCCCGCGATACGCACGAACTCGTCGCGATTAAAGGTCGGCGCGCTCAGGGCACCAAGACCGCCTGTAAGTTCCTCGCGTTCAAGATTCATACGGCCGATTTCCGGCGCTACGCCCCGAAGGGCGACCGGCTACACGTCCCGGTCATCGCCCAGAGCCGCGAGGTTGCGCGCGAGATTACGTCGTATCTGAGCGAGTTCTACACGAACACGGGACTGTGTAGCGAGGTCTCCGAGATTCTCAAGACCTCAATCGAACTGACGAACAAGTTCGTAATCAGCGTGCAGACGTGCAGCTACCGCGCGCCACGCGGAATTTCAGCGCCACTTGGATTGCTCGACGAGGTTGGGGTTTGGCGCGTCGAGGGTTCGGACGTGGACAAGGAAGTCGTCCGCTCGCTCACGCCGGCGCAGATCCAGTTTCCGAACCGCAAGTTGATCCTGCTCGGCTCCCCGTGGGTAAAAAGTGGCATCTTGTTCGACCGATGGGAACGCAGAACCGAAGGCGGCGATCGCCTGGTGGTTCACTGCCCTACCCCGCTCATGAACCCGATGATTCCGGCCGAGGAGCTGGCGCGCGAGCAGGCAGCCGACCCGCAAAACTATCGCCGTGAGTTTCTCGCAGAGTGGCTGGACGATGTGGATCAGTTCTTGCCTGATTCGGACATCACGGCCGCGATTCGTTCGGGCGTTCGCGAGACTCAACCGGCGAACACGTTCAAGGGAAGCTACTTCGGTGCAATTGATGCGTCGTCGCTCACGGGTCGGGACAGATTCGTGTTTGGCATTGCGCGTCGCGCCGCACGCGGTTCGAGCGGAGTTGGAGCGGCAGTCGACCTTCTTCGCGGATGGAGCCGCGAGCCGGTCCCGCTGGTGTGTGACGAAATCGCGGCGCTCGCGAAGAGTTACGGATTGCGTTCAATCACTGCCGACCAGCACGGTTACGCATTCCTGCGGGAGTTGATGAGCGCGCGTGGGATTGAGCTGCTCCAGTTGCCATTCACGATGCGGAGTAAGCCCGAGATTTTTCTCGACTTGAAGCTTGCGCTTTCGCAGCTCCGATTACAGTTGCTCGATCATCCCGAATCACTCCGGGAACTGCGGATGCTGGAAAGCCGGAGAACGAGTGGCGGAAATTACTCGATCGCGGCTCCGCGCGGTGCACATGACGACTACGCGTGCGTGATCGCGCTGCTAGCGCATCTGTCGAAAGTGGATTCAGACACCGGCGGCCCGTTTCTGGTCACCACAAATTACAGAAGCGGCATCACGAGGGTTCTCAGGTGACAGAGAAAATCGAATTCTTCTACGGTGGCAAGCCGGCCGATCCGCTCCCGATCGCAATCGTCAACGGGAAGGTGTGTCCGCGGGCAGTACAGGAAGGCGCCGCGATCGCGAGCCCAATCGCCACTTCGCGATCCAGGGTGGCACCAACGCTTCGACTTACGCGGAAAGACGCCTTCTTCCTAAAGGCGGTCGGGATTTCGTTCGACGAGTCCGAGCTTATGAGCTCAACGGATAAACACGTTCTCTCTAAGCACGCAGGAGAATACATACCGATGAACAAGAGTGAGATTCGCAAAAACGTCGAAGTCATCGTCGCTCAAAAATGGGCTGAGTCAGGAGTCACGGCCGCTGCGGCTATCGTCACCGATCCGACCTTCCGGGAGGCGGCATCCACAGCCATCGAAGGCGAGCTTGCAAATCAGAAGCGCCGTGGCACTCCGGGGTTCCACTGCTTCTTTTGCGGCGAGATTGTCGGGAAGGCGGTCCGCTGCGACTGTGGGTTCGGCGAGAGCTTCGGTTGCAGTGGGCTGCTTCGCCACGTATGCGACGGCTGCGTCGCGGCGCACAAGGCAGTATCCGAACCATCTGCGAAAAGCGTTTTCTTTCCCGATCGTGATGCGGGCAAACTCACGGCGCGCGCAAGCCGAACGAGAGCTCTACGACGCGGCAAGCCACGTTTGCGGCGCCGATGCCGACAATTACGATGCGGATACTCGAAACCTGGTGTTCTACCTCGCCCAGGCCGACGCTTTCTATGACACGAAGTCCGAGTTTCGACGAAAGATACTCGACGCCTTCATGCGGTCCGGCTTCCTCGATTTCAAGGCGCTCGCGAAGGCACTAGCAAAAGAAAACGAAGACGCGTTCATTCGGGCGGTTTGCCGTGCAGTCGGCACTCGCCCTCGCGGAAAGTCTCGCTCTGGAACCGGCGGCATGAGTCGCGAAAGCGAGCAATTTTATCGGTAGAACCCCGCGCGAAACGGCGGGGACAAATCGAACGGCTGTAGACGGCGTTCCGTGAATCGGAGCGCCGTTTCTATCTTTACGGTAAAGGGGAAATGAAAATGAATGCAACGGCAGTTGAGATCGAGAAGGAAATCGGCAAGTCTGAGCGCGAATATACCATCGCGCGCGACGAATACGAGAGGGCCGAGGCTGCCGCTCGAACAGCTCGTGGGAGTGATGCGGTGGCTGAAAAGCGACGAGTCTTGGAGGAAAAAAGGGCGGCTCTTGAAGCGGCTTGGGCACGTCGCGGCGACTCCGTTCCTGGGCGGCCGGCCGTAGTACAGAAGGGCGTGCTCGTGCCGTCTCTGATGGACAAGTTCATTGCAGCGAGCCCCGAGAACCGCGCAGGCCGAAATGTGCGTGCGTGCGCTGGAGCACGAATCCGACCTGCTGAAAGTTCAGGTTGAGCCGCTGGAGCGCGCCCTCAAGGCAGCAGAGGAAAAGTTCGGACGGTTCGTCCATAACGAACCGACAAACGATGCGGACGGCCAGCACGCATCGGCGAACTTCTCGACTCTACTTGCGGCGGACCGTCAAAAATACAACGCGATTGCTGCGGATCTCGTGCCGTTGCGCGAGCGCCTCGCGAGGGTAGAGATCGACCTCGAAGCCGCACGCAGAAAAAGAGACGACGCGCTCAACGCGTTCACTGCGGCAGAAGCAAAGAAAAAGTAATTTTCGGCCTTACACACCACAGCGTTTCCCAGGAACGCAGTTTCAAGAGATTAGTTTGCGGCTGTGTCTCTCGACGCAGCAAGGGAGTCGTACGTCGATGCCATCGTGGTTTCAACGTCTTCGGAAACGCCAAGCCAGCCGGAACGAAGTCCTCGCGGCGCAGAAAGAGGCGGCGGAAGCCTTGTCTCGCGGCTCTTCTCTAATCGACGCAGTCGTTCGCGTTGAACTCCTCGACGGGCAGTTGGCGTGGCTGTCGCGCGGGACGATCGGGAGCGCGCGCTTCAAATCATCGCCGAACTTCAGGCCGCAATGGTCGAAGTCGAAAATGATCAAGCAGCGTGAAGCGCAGGAAACGCAGCGCGCGATAGAACGAGCGACAAAACGAATCAACGCTCTGGTTTCGGAAGGGAAAAAGGACAACTGAAATGGCAAGCATACCGGGGCCAATCATTTCGTTCAGGGTCGACGCGCCGCAATTCAGCGGGCTCCGTCCAGGGCGCGATGCAACAGATCCGCCAGCAGTCCCAGGCCACGGGACAAGCTGTCGCCGAAGACTGGAAGCGATACGCCGCGCAGATTCGCGCGGCGGTGGCCAAGGGACGCATGGGTGACAAAGAAATCGTTGCGCAGCGCCAGCAGATCGTGTCGATTCTTGAACGGGAAATTTCGGCCTTCTCGTGCGGAACGATCTATCGCGGCAGGCAGCTCTCGAATTTAAGGCGATGACGCTCGAATTCGAGCGTCAAAGACTGCTCTTTTGAAGGGCGGTTCGGGCTTGACTGCGGGAACGCAGGCATTTCTCGGTCAAGTCCGGGGATCGGCAATAGTCTCGTCAATCAGCTCGTCGCGCGGCTCGGGGCGAACCTTTTCGGCGTCGCCGGTGGAAGCCAGCTCGGAAGCGCGGCGGGCGGAGCGCTATCGAGCATTCTTCCGGATGCGTCAAATTGACTGGAATCGAGATTGCGGTCGGCGGACTCTCGGCCGCGTTTGCCGGGATTAGGAATCGCGGCCGGGAAAATCACGTTCGGGAATGCTTGAAACCGCGCAGTCGATAAACAACATGGCGGCGGCGACGGGATTGTCCGACAACCCAAATTCAGGAGTACAACGAGCTCGCGAAAGAGATGGGGCTTGACTCTGGCGCTCTAGCGAATTCCATATCTAGGGTTCAGGTTCAACTCGGCGAGTACATCACAAAAGGGAAGTCATCCGATGAAGCGACGCAAACGTTCGTAAAAGTCGCGAACGAATTGCATGTGTCAATCACCGCGATCGGCAATACGCTTCGTCCAGTGAACGACATTCTCGGCGATCTCTCAGATGCTCTCGGCGCAATCCCAGACAAGGAGACGCGCGCGGCCCTGACCCTCGATGCTCTCGGGATTCGCGGCAAGGTTCTCGCTGAGGCATTCAATGCCGCTACCCTTGAAGGCAAATCCTTCAAGCAGCTCCTAGACGGGATCGGCGGTAGTGGCATCGTTTATACTGACGCTCAACTGCAGAATCTCCAGGAGGCAAAGGGCCATTGGGAAGAATTGACACGTTTCGTTCATGGGTTTGTAAATGAAGCGAAAGAGGCCGTTGCCAGCGGGGTTATTTCTCTTGTCTCTCCATTTGGATCGCCTTCTCCCGTTGGCGCTTCTCAGCAGCAATTGCAGTTAGAACAGTTCCGAAAGGCGAGCGCGAAACCACTCACTGCGGGAACGTCCGTTCTTCTTGGCGCGAACCCGCTCCAGATTCCTACGGCGCAAGATGAGAAAGATGCCGTCGATCTCGAAAAACAACGCCTGGAACTCGTTCAGAAGCGTGCCGAGTTCGAACACAAAATCTGGGAAGAGTTCGATAAGCATTTCTTCTCGACCGGCGGAGCGAGCGGCGCTCCGAAGCTTCAGGAAGCTACCCCCGGCGCGTTGATCCAGCGCTTCTTGCAGTATGGGACAACTTTCAAATCGCAGATTCCGATCACGGCTCCTGACATCGGCGGGTTTCCGTCGCTTCCGTCAGGCGGCGTTCTTCCGGGGCTCGGCGGTATTGGAGCCGTTCCCAAAAATCTCGACGTTCTCCTAAAGCAAATTCAGGACGAACACGACGACCTCTTCAAGACGCAGTACCAGAAAGACGCCGAATACTATCAGGAGCAACAATCGCAACTCACCCAGGCGTACAAAGAGCGACTGATTTCGCAGCAGCAATACGTCACGGCCTCAAAAGAACTTGAAGCCGACTGGGGGAAAACCCTCAGCGACCTGGACAAGCAGTACGAAGAGCAGGCTGGCAAACTTTTCGATGACCTGATCGGCGGCCATTCGCGCGTCTTTCGCGAAGTCTTTGACCGACGACATCAAGAACATCGCACTCTCTCCGATCAAGAACATCTTCGACAACGTTCTCGGAGGAATCTTCGGTCAGTTCTCGCGCGTTATGAATGCTCCGTTCCAGCAGGGCGGCGCGCTTGGCGGAATCGGTGCTGGGCTCGGCGGATTTGTTTGGTGGGATCTTCGGCAAGCTCGGCATTGCGACGCCGCCATTCTTGGGCGGCGGCATTCCTGGCCTGGGCGGGACAACTCCGACCGGGACGCCGACAAATCCGATTTACGTTGCGCCAGCTTCCGGAGCGGGCGGGATCGGCGGAACGCCGAGCTTTCTCGGTCCGATAGGTGATCTTCCTTTCCCTGGATTCGGATCGACGAGCGGCGCGGCCGGTGGCGGTAATTTCGGCTCTATCTTCTCAGGAAACAATCAATACGGTAGCGCAGCCTTCGGCGCGCTTAGCACTGCCGGAGGGATCGGCGGCGGTCTTCTCTTGGGTGTCGGAGCGCGTCAAGGCGGACATCTTGGCGCCCTAGAGGGCGCGGCCGGGGGCGCCATAGAAGGCGCGCTCTCTGGTCTCGCGTTCGGTCCAATAGGTGCCGCGGTAGGCGCGGTTATAGGTGGGATCGGCGGAGCGTTGGCCGGAGCTCTCGGCGGTCCGTCGTTTCAGCAGCGCGTCGCGACGCAAGCCTGGAAGCAGTCTTACTATGCTCCGCCGTCGGAGACTTTCTCGTTCGCGTCGAACGGCTCGATCGGCCAGACGCTCGGGACGGGCTTCGCTCAGAGCGGCAACCAGTTCTCACAGTTCGGCCTTCCGGCGAACACTCCGTTCTGGGCGAACGCAATCACCGGACCATTGGGCTGGCGTCAACTTCAACTTCTCCAGGAAGAGCAAGCGAACGCCGGAGGGAATCAACCGTTCGGAGGATTCAACGCGAGCCCGTTCGCTGGTCAAGGTCCACTTGGAACGAAGGCCGGTCCGGCTCCTAGCGTGACGATTCACGTCCATGCAATCGACTCAAAGGGCGTAGGAGAATTCTTCAACGAGCACGGCGACGCGATCTCGGGAATCCTGAGCTCGAAGAGTGTTTATTCTTCTTCGTCTAGATTCGGAGCTAGTGTTCGTCAGGCCGCATTTCTTCCATGAGAATGTTCTACATTTTGAGCTTCCAACCGAAGCGATCATTGAGGCAGGAAAAGAAGGTTTCTCGCACCTTTTTCGTGTCTTCATCGTATTCGCTATGTGGAAGTTGTTGAAACGCAGCATCTACCTCGGCCCTAGTTACGATTCCACGTTTCTCCAAAAGGTCGATCAGTATTTTCTGTCTCGTGAGCGTCATTGTGTGCAAATCGAGGAGCGCCTCAAGAAGTTCTTTCATGGAATCCTCCAGCGGGGATTCTAACGCCAAGGACCATCGCTACTCGAAGAGCGTCTGCTCGTCGTTTTCTTCGTTCGGCTCGAACGTTCGGCGCGCGGCGAATTTGCCGTAGCAGGATTTTGAGAATCCCAAAAGTTTCGGCGCGCGCGCGAAGGAGGTCATTGGCCGAAAGCCTCCGTCGATTCTCGGAGGGCTTCATCGACGACCTTCGCCGAACCTGCATCCGTGCGCGCCGCGGCGTCTCCGCGCCGTTCCTGAACCGGATGCGGTTTCACACCGGGCGGCTCGGGCTGGCGAGTCCCAGCCGTCCGACGTATTGATTTTCGGTCGCGCGTGCAAAGAAGGACCGTGGCCGAAAGCCTTCGCAGGGCGCAAAACGGTCCTTCACGAAGTCGCATCCGGCACGCCCTGGCGCTCAACGCGTCGGCATTTCGACGGGTGCGGTTGAAACGGGCGACTCGGATCGGCTCATCCTGGTCGCTCGCAATTCTTTTCAGGAGGCAGCAAAAATGACAGACAACGAAACGCCGAAGGGCGCCGACGAGCAAGGAATGACCGGCGACACAGCCGAAGGGCAAGGAGGTGCCGACGAGCTGAATCCTCAACTGACACCCATCAGCCACGCACCTCGAACCGAAACAGAGCAATGTGGGCCGATTGGTTCGGGAGAGCGAATTGCCCAGGTAGTGAAACTCCCGTAACGTCGCGGGCGGCGTGAATCTTAGCGCCACCCCAAAAGCAGCAGTTCCAAATTCAGTTTAGGAGGCTAAACAGATGGCAAAAGAAAAACCGCTCGATTCTGCAACCGGCGCCGCCGCATTACCAGGTGACGAAGCTCCGACGCCCAGGACGGTTATCTCAAAACCCGCGACCGTCGTTTCCACTGGATTGATCGGCGACGTCGCGACCGCTGCGACAGATTTGTCCGACGTCGCACCAAACGAAAACGAAGAGTAGTCCGCAAGCGCCCCAAAGGAGCAACGAACATGACGATCAAAAAAGCACCGACGATTTCGGAATCAGAGACACCACCGACGGTGATTCCCGTTCAGGCGACTCCTACCGGCATGGACTCCGGTTTGAATTCTGACGATTCCACACAATTGCCGCCGGGACAAACCACAGGAACAGAAGGAACAGCGGTACCGATCGGTTCCACATCGACCACAGCAACCACCATCGTCGAGGCTTAGCGCCCGCAACATTCCTCGAACCATTCGAAGTAACCACGTGAGAAGACGGGCGTCGGATTCTTGGGGAGCCTTCGCGGTCTCGTACCACTAAGGAAAAATGAACGCAAAATTTCACCGCTTCCTGGCGATTAGCTCGTTCTTCCTGCTGGCGATTCTCGTCGTCTCTCCGCTCTGTAAGACTCTCGCGAAGAGACTCGATCCGCTCGCCGGACATTCGCGCTCGCTCGCGCCGCGTCCGTTCACTCACCCGATCGGTGAGCGTACGGCCTATGGTTACATCACCATCGCTGCCGACGGGCGTATCAGCATGACGCCCCCTCCGCCCGCTCCATCGACCTACTACGTTGATTATGCGAGTGGGTCGGATGCGAATGACGGTCTTGCGAAAACAGCAGGCGGCGGTCACGGCCCGTGGAAGGACATGCCCGGCGCTCAGCATGCTACTGGCGTGGTCGCAGCATACACGATGACCGCGGGCGACCAGATTATCTTCAAGGGTGGCGTTGACTGGGCTATGAACACGATCGGCTGTTGGGCGCTTCCCGCCGGACACGGCACGGCTGGCAATCCTGTTTATTTCGGCGTTGACCAGACATGGTTCGCTGGTTCCTCGTGGACGCGTCCCATCTTGGATGCGCACAGCGTCAATCTGGGAACCTGCCAGGAAGCATCGCCGGCGACCATGACCAACAATTTTCTGTTCATCGCCGCGAGCTACATCACGATTGACAACTTCGAATGGATCAACGCAATGGAAGGGTCGACCTCGGGATGCGGCGGCGTCGACGGGGTTTGCGACAGCTACATTTTCATTTACTCAGGCGGGAATCCCACGAACGACGTGATCGAGCATAACTACTTTCACGCGGTTCACACATCGCTTTCCAATTGCCAGACGTCGGGATGCGAGCCGTGGACTTCGCTCTACAACGGAACGCAGGCGGCGAATTACGGAAACAGCCTCGCGCTGGCGAATGTGTTCGACGGCTCCGACAGCGATGACGTGCTGGCCGACCCGAACTGCACGGGCCTGTGCGAATCTAACCAGACGGCTATGGAGGGTAACTGGTGGGAGGTAAGCGAGAACATCGCCTGGTACGTTGCTCAGGGATTCGATGGAGAGTTCTACGCCGTCCACGACAATAATGTCGAATGGGTTCGAGCCAACAACAACAGCAACGGCGGGGCGCACGGCAACGGCCTTCAGTACGGAAGCGGAACGTTCGGGGCCAGAGTCTACGGTAACTTTTTTGCTCACCTGAATCCCGTCAACTGCGCAACCAGCGGAGCGATTGTTCCCGCCGGCACACCGAACTGCACCAGCAGTCTAAATGGTCGTGGCATTCAGGCTTTCGGAGTCACGAACGCGCTGAACACAAGCTCCTGGATTTTCGACAATGTGGTAGTCGACACGACGCAAGGCGGCGGCGGCGCGAACGTGTTCAACGTCCTGTACGCCGCTTCCGACCACAGCAATCGGGGAAGTGTAACCATCGTGCACAACACGGTCTATGGCGGTTCCTACGCGTACAACAATCCCGATTGGGACTTTTCTAAATTCGGAAACGGATGTGCCGCTATCGGAACTCCTCCCGCCAGTTACCAGTCCTGCACATGGGGTAACAACCATGTCATCACAAATACCAACGGAGCTGGTGGCGGCAGCACCTGTACGTCGGCGAATCATTGCACCGACCTTGGCGGCACGATCTACATGCTAAGTGCTACGGCGGCGACCGACCAATACACTTCGAGCGAGCCATACGTTTTCTCGCCGCCCTTTGTGACGAGCCCAACCGTCGTGCAAACCGGCGTGAACCTTACGTCGGATTGCACGATCGATTCCTTCATGGCGAATCTCTGCAGCGACACGACGTACGGGGTTTCCTACGACCAGGTGAATCACAAGGCTGTTTTTCCGGCCAGGACTACGGTAGGACGTCCCGCATCGGGCGGCTGGCAGATTGGAGCTTACACTTTCAATACGGGAGCGGCTGGCGGGGCGTGCACGGAGAATCTCACGACGGCCGCATCGATCGCCGCGCAGGCTCAACATAAGGCCGCGATGAACGAACTGCTCACGCTCGTCGACCAGCTTGCCGGACGCCATCCATACGGAGATGTTTCCGAAACTCAGACGACGACGCCGAGCGTCAGGGTCAGCGCGCAGCATTTCAAGTCCCTCGTAGAAACCGTCATCGCGACTTCTCAGATTCTCGCGAGCGGCAGATCAATGTGTACTCCGGCCGGTCCGCCGCCCGTGGCGTGTCCCGGAGTTTGTGTCACACATCCCCCAAGCTAGGATTTTGCGAATCTCCAGAATGGATGCTGCGCGGTCTCGCCTGGCCTACTGAGGTCCAATTCCTCAAATCAGGCCCGTTTGGTTTTAACGAGACCAAGACCGAGCATGCCGAAGCCAAGCAACAAAACCGCTGAAGGCTCGGGAGTCAGTGCAGTCAGCGTGTAGGTCAATGACGGCGCTGCCCCGTACGCGACCTCGGGGTAGCCAGGCGCACAGCAATACGCCCGCCACCCAAAATTGTCTGGATCATCGAGGGGCAAACCACTGAAGTAGTCCCAGAAAAGGTCAATCTCCTGTCCCGCAAAGAGGATCGGCGCAACAGGCCCCGGGCCGCCGCAAGAAATGCACCAGCCGACCGTTCCACTGTAGGTCCCGAGACCGCCCGTCGAAAAGAAGGCAAGGGGCGTCAGCGCGTTGAACTCTAGTGGAAGAGGGGAAGGCGAGCTGCATATCGGAGGCCCGCATACCGATGCAGTCAAATCAAAAAAGAAACTGACGGTGGTCGTCTGGGGTGCTGTGACGACCATGCCAGGAGGAAACTCCCCCTCAATGAAAGCGATACTAGACTCGAACGTTCCATTAAATTCGTACGCCGTTGTGGTGTCGGCGCTGGCGCGAGCCGAGAAAAAAAGAGCAGGCAGAATCACCAGGATGGCGAATCGCATGAGCCGGGTCATGAAATCCTCCTTTTCCAAGGACTAGCGAAAGCGAAACAATTGCGGGGCCTACGAGCGCAACGATGCGCGCGCCTTTCCTAAAAAGCAAGCACTTTTGTGCGGGTCAGAACCTTAACGACTTCGTAACAGGCGGCGCGTTCTCAACGTGTAGCGTTCGACCCCATCCTTTCCGTTTTGAGAATTTCAAAATGACGACTTGTCTCAACTGCGGGCAGCCTCTTCCCGAGGGTCGTAAGAAATTCTGTCGCGAGGAGTGTGCGAAGACCGCGAATCGCAACCGACAGCGGGATCGCCGCGCAGAAATCCATCGTCATCTCTGGGAATGCTCGTGTGGCGCGATTATCAGTCCGGGACGCCCACAGAAGTAGGCCGTAAACCGCCCTACAAACTTTTGTAAGGCGGGTTTCGACGCTCCGACAAGGAAAACCCCTTGGAAACCGAGATAGGCGTTCAGGAGTTGACGTGCTGTGTCTGTTCGTTCGAGACGATTCCGGCGCCGCCCGGAGCCACGGCCGCGACGACCTTCATTTGCCGCGGATGCTCCGCAGCGATCGCGCGCCGGCGAAGCATCCTTGAGAATCTGATTTTTGCCGCGAGGAGAAGGCGGGAAGCGGAGCGCCGAGCCTCCCACTCATTTTCTGCGCTCCGAGAACCAAGCGTCCAATACTGACACACTGCTAGGTTCGACGGAAGTGAAGGCGATCCCCATCCCCGAGTTTGGTCGCGAATAGGCTACTTTGCCTTGCGCGACAAAGTTCACGCCGCCGCGCGAGATTCTCAGGCTGACCTTTGTGTTCTCCGGGAACGGTGTTGCTGTTTCCACAAAGCATCCGAAAACGCTCAAATCTTTGGTGCGGGCCACAAAATGCTTCTCGGTTTGTACGTCAGTCACCTCGATGCTGGCCACGAACGAACGTCGTAGCGCGCGATGGCGTTCAAATTGAATAGGGGGACGACCTCAGCGGGTCAAATTCTATTCTTCGGCTACTTTCAGCGCAAATTCTCCCCGATGTCACCACCCTGGGAGTGTCGGTTGGTTTGTCGTTTGCCCCACAGACAGTAATCCCCCTTCGCAGTTAGAAACGACACGCAGGTTCACTCGCGGGCTCCTTTCCGCAATGGGTATTGCTTTCTGTGTGGTTCTTGCCCGAGAGCTGGCAAGACGGGGTGTTGGCCAGAGACGCGAAATGATGGAATTCCTGAAAACCGCTGCGCTATTCTTTTTCTATCTGGCGTTGCTGGTGGTCGCGGCACTCGGTATCCTCGGATTGGGCGAGATCGTTCTACAGGTCCATGCCGCGTTGCAGAGACGAAAGCACGTCAGACGATAATCGCTTGACCCCCCGGATGCTCCAGGCGTTCGGGGGTTTTATCTTTGGCCCAGGGAGCTAAACGACTCGCGTGGCAAAATCCCTGCGGTGCGCAGAGAAAGATCCCCGAAATACGACTGAAAGCGTGCTACCCTAGCCGTCCGAACGCCTCAGGGCGTTTGCAGCCGTGGCAACCGCAGTTTCCAATCGTCTGAAAGCCAATCTCAAGAGGGCATTCGATGCCCAAGACTTTCTTGATACGGCGGGTGTGTCCAGGAAAGTTGCGGAGTTCAAGAAGAAGGAAACGATCTTCTCGCAAGGCGATCCTGCCAAGAATGTCCTGTACATTCAGAAGGGCGGGGTGAGGCTCTCAGTAGTGAATAAAACCGGTAAAGAGGCAGTCGTGGCGGTTTTGGAACCGGGCGATTTTTTCGGTGAGGGATGCCTCGCCGGTCAGCCGATTCGGATCGGGACGGCGACCGCGATTACCGCTACGGCTGTACTGATAATTGAAAAGAAGGAGATGATACGAGTCCTTCACGTTGAGCACGCGTTTTCGGATCGGTTTATCTCTCACATGCTTTCGAGGAACATCCAGATTGAGCAGAATTTGGTGGATCAGTTCTTTAGCTTCAGCGAGAAACGGCTGGCTCGCACACTGTTGCTTCTCGCACGCTATGGCAAGGAAGGCAGACCCCAAAGGGTGCTCCCCAAAATATCCCAACAGACGCTGGCGGAAATGGTCGGCACGACGCGCCCACGCGTGAGTTTCTTTATGAACAAATTCAGAAAACTGGGCTTCATCAAGTACAACGGCGGGCTTCAGATCAACACATCGCTTCTGAGCGTTGTCCTGCACGATTAAGCACCAAGTTTCGCGCGTCCGGTTTCATCATTATTCCACCGAACCACGTATACTCTTGGCACGGACTGACCTCGCCTGATGAGGAGTCACGAAGATGCCAGCCAAAGAGTGGATAAAAACGCTTGAAGACGGAAGAAAGGTGAAATTCATCTACCAAGAACTGCTGGGAGACACGGCATTTATCACCGCGCAGATCGAAAGGAATGAAGTCGTCTATTCGGTCGTTTTGAACAATGCAGGAAACCCGCTGAGTCGTGACGACGTCGAACGCCATTTCAAGGGTGAGCTTTCGAAGAAGTAGCGACGGGAAATCTGGGAGCTGGCTGAGCTTTCTTGCCGTACCCTTCGCCGCCCTCCTGGACATGCGCCCAAAAGACCCAGTGTGGCTGCTCAATACTTGCACGCGTTGGGGGTCAGGATCTGCGTCGGCCTGCCATCCGCTGAGCCATTCCCAGCAGAAGCTTTCGCTGGCGGCCGTCCATCTGAGAAAGCGCCTTGACAAGCCTGCGGAGCTCGTCCCGCTCATCGCCCTTCGCACCCCACATTGACTCCGTGCTCTCGACTGGAGGAAGTTTCGGCTTCTGCGGCGACTCCTCGCCCTCGTAGAACAATCTGTAGAGTGGAATGTCTAGTGCTCTCGCGTATTTTTCCAACGTCGCTATCGAGGGGACGGTGTGACCGTTCTCGACACGCGACGTGTAGCAGCGAATCAGGCCCGTCAGTTTCTCGACGTCTCCCTGACTGAGTTTCTTCGATTCGCGGATTGCTTTGATTCTTTCTCCGACTACCATAAAAGTCTTTATACCACTCTTGGCAAGGCGCCAGCGAGAGATGACCAAAGTTCAGCGGCTCCGAGAGTACAAGCGACTGAAAGAGATCGAGATCAGGCTTTTTCTGATTTTGTGGGCGGTTGAGTATTGGAGCTGTCTTGTTCTGTACCATCGCGATGAGAACTGCCTTGTTCTGAAGTGCCCTCGCGATGAGCCGTCTTCATGTGTTCGCGCAGCTCCCTTTCCGTATCGTACCAAGCGTTGCATTGACTACAGACGATCCGCGCTATTTCTGGTTGCGCCATGTTCGTCTCCCTTCCGAATCTTCGCTTCTGGACTCTTATTAATGCTTAACGAAATAAAGCCGACCAGCAAATCCCCTCACTGGGCCGAAAGAAAATGCTTCTGGGACAGTCGACGACAGTTGTTCTGGATTCAGTGACCCCAGTATGATGCGGGTAGGCTTCAGTTTCTGAAGTAATCCCTTTTGTGGACAGAGCCCATTATCACAGGCAGCGGTCTGAACGCCCTCTTCTTTAGACAATTCATCCCACGATAAATCTGTGTGCAGAAGCGATACCAAGATTCCACGCTTGCTACAGTAGGGGCAATCATAATCTACTTCTACGCTCCGCACCGGGCGACCAACCTTGAGGTTCGGCATCTGAGGACCGATTGGTATAAGGTCTTCGGCATGTTGGTAGAATCTCTTTCCGCAGAGCGGACAGGTTATCCTGGCGACGATCTTAGAGCCAATTCGAGCGGAGTTCATCACCCACAGAATCCCGAATTCCTTGGCACAACTGACACACCTGACGACAAATTGATGGGCCATGAAGCGCTGTCCTTCCCGAACTTCCGTTGACGCTAGAAGTCGGACGGCAGCAGCCCCAAGAAGAGGTCGCTTGTCTGATGTCCAAGTTTTCCGCCTTGCCTGAGTCGAAAATCAGAAGAGGTAGGTGGGAATGGCCAGCCTTGGCTGAAGGACTTTCCTCAGTCTTCCGGCTGCTACCGGTGATACATGGTGCTGGTCTGTCTACAACCACTACGCTCTTGCACCGAACTCGTCAACACATATGTTCTCGCGTTTAGGAACCGCGGCTGCGATTTTTGGGATTCTCCAAAATACCCGTCGTCTTGAGCTTAAAAGGACCCGAAACACGAATTTCAGAAGTGGCTAATATTGAACAGCTTTCTTAGGGAACCGAGGTTTAATGTCGCGTCTTCCAGCCGGCTGGAGGCGAATCTTGGACAGGCTATTCAAGGAAGTACTGTCAACCATCGAAGGCGACATTCAATGGTTGAACGCCGCCGCCGAACACTATGAGAAGTTGGCGGCCAGCCAACTTGATCGCCGCGAAGAGTCGCAGTGGAATTTACTTATGACTGTCTTTCGCGAAAGAGCGAGGCTCCACCAAGAACTAGCAAAGAAAATGCGCATCGAGGAGCGACGGACCGAGCTCGGCAGGCCGAGTCGCAACAGGTCAGGCCAGTCGTCCGCGGGAGCGCGATCAGCGGACTGAAAACTTTTGGCCGCACGACCGGCAACGTGATGCGCCTCTAGAGTTCCTTCGCGACGAACGCCACGCCACCGCTCAAGACTTCTTTTCCATTCCCTGTCACAAACGCCAGGCGCCCGCGCGCGTCCACGATCTCGCTGGCAGGATAACGCGGCCGCACGTCGTCAAACGTCTCGATCTCCACGTCCGCAACACGCCCGTCCGCTTGGACGGCGCGCTTGTAGAGCGTGACGCGCCAACGCTTCTCCCGGAAGCCCACGGCCATGGGCGGAGCATATCATCTTCGCTTTATGTTCGCCATAGCCTGAAGTCTTCCTGCTGGTCGCTAGTTGCGCTGTTTTGAGAATCACAAACTGAGGGCGCTACGAAAAGGAAAAGGGGCGATCCCGAAGGTCGCCCCTTGATCTTTGCCGAAGACTACAGGTTGCCAGCGATCTCCTCGGCGGACGAAATCGCATCAAGCATCTTCTGCGCACCTGCTTTGATTTCGTCCAGCAGGTCCGGCAAAAGTTCGAGAGCTTTGATGCGATTTGCACGTGATGTTTTGAGAAGCGAGATTTCCGAATCTAACATCTCAGTTGGCTCGCACTCGTCGCCTTCCTCAACGGCGTCACTCCAGAAAGTCTTTACCGCGAGTTCCCATTCTCCATCGATGCGGCAGTAACCAAAAACTTTCTGTTCCTGGTACATGACAGCGCAATCTTGAGAGTCGGGTCGATGCTTCATCCCGCTTTTCTCAATGGGTTCATCTTTCAACCAGACTTCGACGCCGAGATTCAACGCCTTGAGTCTCTGGTTAACGGATGAAATTATCGAGTTTAGCTTCTCGGATTGTGTGTTGAGCTTGCTGGAAAGACCGGAGAGTTCGCTGAGGGTATCTACCATTTTGGATTCCTCCAAGGGCTTCTGCCCGTGATGTGCAGCGGCGCTTCCGAAACTCAGCACTTCCGTGCTTTGCGCTTCCGCGCCGGAGATGAGCCTGTTCCCAAGCTCACGCAACAAAGACTAGCACATCTTCAAAGAATTGCAAACCCGTTTCTTCGCAAAGCCCCACTGACGTTTTGCGAATCTCAAACTCGGGTATACTCCCACCCACATCTATGCGCACACCCCGACGAAAAAAGAAGTTGACGCCTCATGCTATTTCGGGTATACCTATAACCGAAATGAGCGGCTATACGACGGCCCAAGCTGCCAAGGCGATTGGAGTAAGCAAAAACACGTTGCTGCGTTGGCTCTACGACGAAGTCTTACGAGAACCAAAGCAGACGATGGTTGCAAACTCGAATTGGCGGGTTTGGACCGAGGACGATATCGAGCGCGCTCGCAAAGTGAAGTCCACGATGCGGCGCGGCCCGAAGCCGCGACACGCAAGAAGGGCATCAACCTAAGACGGCAGAAAGCGGGACGGCTCGGTGCTTGAACACCGGAACCGCCCCTAATCACCAAAGGAGGAGCGACTCCCATGGCAACTGCTACAAAATCTATTCCGTTCGTAGTTCCCGCGCAACCGATTCCCGCTGTTGAACCAATCTCTCAAACTGAATTGGCGCTGTTCGTCTCGCTTCCCAGTCGCGTGGCGCAACTCCAAAAGCAAATCGACGAGCAAGAAACCGCGCTCACTGCTCGGCTTGAATCGGGCGCCGGCATCGAGCCCGGCATTCACGTCGCGGAGTTGAAAGAGAGCTCCCGGCGCAACGTCTCCTGGAAGTCAATCGTTCAGCGTCTCGCCGGCGAACGATATGCCAAGCGCGTCCTTGCGGCGACGAGGCCCGATCGCTCGCTCAACCTAGTCGTGAACTGAATCCGAAACACGGGCGAGTTCCGGCTCGCCCTCAATTCTCTACGAAAGGAGAAACGAACACATGGCACGAAAAGGAAGCGTCTTCATCGAGAGGTCTCCGAAAGAAACGCGAGAACAGATTGCGCGGTTGAAGGAACGCGATTTGGAAAGGCGCCGCAATGAGCGGGTGCAAAAGTACCTGAAGTTCGAGGAAGACATCGAGGACGACGAGGTCGCCGGTGTAGAGAAGGCTTTGCGGGCCGCGGCCTACTTGCTGCGCTTCTCCGCACTGGGTGAGGGCATTGACAGCATGGGCTGTTTGGGCTTCTCCAGAATTCTCACCGATGCAGCCCAAAAAGTCTCTTGGATCGCCGCTCATCCAGAACGCCACTTTCACAACGCCACTTTCGAGTAGCCAGAAACGCGGCCGAGAGCCGCGTCCCGTCGCAAATTCACAACTCGCCGGCGGCGACTGACGAAGGCGGCGAGCGAGAGGGCAAACCAGATGGACACAGCAAAGCTGCACCAACTGATAAATCAAATCCATCCTCGTCAGGAAATGGGCGCGCTGAACGATCTCTCACTCATCGCGGAGGGATTCAGCTCCGTCATGAATGCAATGGGGGAAGAGGGTTTGGGGCTTAGTCTCGACGACTGGCGCGGTTTTTCAATGAGCACGTCAGCGATCCTCGGGGCCGCCTACAAGAGAGCCGACGAAGAAATCGTGGAACTCAGAGACGCATCTTCGAAAATCTACGGCGTCGTCGACGAGTTGCGGAGGGAAATATCTGACGGCTCAGCGAAGCACGCCGTCCGAGTGGAAGGAGGCAAATCGTGAACGCAAAAGCACAGCAAGAAATCGAGCGCGACAAGTTCTGTCGAATTCTCGGGAATGCGCCGAGAGTTCGCAGCGTGAAGTACTCGACTACTGAAGAGTTCGCGGTCTTCACGGAGACGTTTGGGCCTCCTGAAACAATCAGCCGGAAGGGCGAAACGATTCTCTACTGGAACTTTATCCGCCGCGACAGCACGGAGGGGTTTTCGCTCTTCTCGCGCCCGGCAAAGGTTCGCAACGCAAGCTCGCAAATCGATGTCCACCTGGTCGCCAAAACCGGAGTGCGAGCTTTCTGGATGTGGACGGCCATGCGACTGAGCGCGGTCGTGAACTCCGACGAACCACCTCTGTTTGTCAACGGCACCGAGCGCAACTTCGTGGTTGCTCGGGTTCAGTGACAGTGCGGCCCTCCGGGGCCGTGAACGATTTTGAGAATCGCAAAATCGGAGGATCGAGCAACAATGGAAAAAACTGACGAAGCAGCCACAACCCTACGGCAGCAGCGCATTGTACGAGGCCTCTCTCTTGCCGACGTTGCGCGCTGCTTTCTGGGCGGCGTTTCTCGCGAGCGGATTCGCCAGATTGAATCCGGCAAATATGATGCGCGGACGGCAACCGTGGAAGCGTATCGCGCGGCTCTGAACGCTGCAAAGAGTACGGCTTTGGGCGCTGCGCAAAACACGCCCGAGCCGGAACGGAGCGATTCGACAGCGCTCGCGCCGCGCGAGGCAATCACGCCGCGCTCAGAGAATTCGCTTGCGTTGCTGTCGTACTTCCTCACCGACTGCGCGCACCGCGGTCTCGCCGATTCAACCATTACGCGGTATTCGCAGCTTGGACAGGAATTCTTCGAGCACTGTCCAGGACTCAGGCCGGGCGAAATAAAACCACGCGACATTCGCGCGTATCTCTCCTGGCTGGTCGATCGCGGCGTAACCGAGCATACGCTTCAACAAGCCCTCTCCGCCCTACGTTCGATTTTTCGCTTTGCGGAGGCGTTCGAGATCGTTTCCGTTTCGCCGGCTCGGTCGGTTCAGCAAAGACGATACAAGCGTTCTATTCCGCGCCCGCTGAGCGAAGAGGACATCGAGCGGCTCATTGACGCGACGACCAACCTGCGAGATAAGGCGATCGTTGAATTTCTCTATAGCACGGGGTGCAGGATCAGCGAGGCGGTGGGCGCACGGATTGAAGAAGTCTCCTGGTCAGAGCGCACCGTGAGAGTTATCGGAAAGGGCGACAAGATGCGCTTGGTTCCGCTCTCGCGGCGAGCCATCGAATCGCTGAGCAAATATCTCGACATGCGAGACACCGGATGGCTCTTTCAAGCGGACGCAAAGAGTCCTCGCGCTTGGCGTCTCTCGCAGAACCAAGAAGGATTCTGGGAAGCGCGGTGGCGCGAAGTGACCCGAATGCCTGACGGAACGTCGGAAGCGCGAATTGTCTCCCGGACTCTTGGGAAAACGGTTGAGATGAGCGAACACCAAGCCGAAGACAAAATTCGAAGCATCCTCTCGGAGCGGCGCGCTGAATTGCAGCCGGTCGCGGCGAACAAACCACTCAGCAAGTGTTGCGTGCGAGTCGCGATCGACAGGGCGGCCAGGGCTGCCGGTCTTGGGCACGTTCATCCGCACCAGATCAGGCATTCGTTTGCTACACATTTGCTCGATCACGGCGCGGACATTTTCACGATCAAGGAATTCCTCGGCCACGCGGACCTGTCCACGACGAGCATCTACACTCACGTGTCCCAAACCAAGATGAGAGAGACGCTCGAACGTTGCCATCCTCACTGGCGCAAAGAAAGAGAACAGCAATGACGACGAAAGTCGAAATCCTGAGAGGCGACGGCAAGCCTGATCTGACACTCGAACCGTTTTTTCGCGGTCGTGAAGAAGCAAAGCTAATCCGGCTCCTGCAATCGGTTCCCGAGCGGCGAAAGTATGCCGTGTTCTTCGAGCGGCACGGTTGCTACAAATGCGGTCGCCGGGATCGCCCCCACGCCAGCCACGCACACTGCAAACGTTGTTACGACCTCGCGTACGACGAGTTCACGAGGATCAAGAAAGAGATCGAGCGAGGGGAGGCGTGACCATGCGATCGGCTATCGGACTCGGACTCACTGACGGACAAAGGAGATTCACCATGAAAACGCTTTTGCTCTTCACGGTTTTGGCCGTAGCGTCGCTCGGGACTTCACGGGCGGCGTGGGCCACGAACTACAACGTCTCTCTTACCGATTCGGTCACCACGTGGGACTCGACCGGATCAGGATCGTTCGAGAGCAGTCAATTCACCTGCGATAGCGACCCCTCTAATTTCTTCTGCACCGAGGGCTCGTTCACTTGCTACGGCTGGTCGAACTGCGACGCCCTGGGCGCCACCGACGGCGCGCCAAATCTCACTGCATTCCTTTCGGAGCTCGACGGCAACGGCGATCTCGCCCATGCGCCGGCGTCAGCGCCAACCTCTGAGCCTGGTTCAATGATTCTTTTCGGATTGGGTTCGGTTGTGTTGCTTTCCGCGCAGCGACGAAGAGCCTGCTGACGGGCAGTCGGTCCGGAGTGGCACTGACGGAGATTGCGATTCTCAAAATGGAGGGGCGAAAAAATGACAGTCGAAACGATTCTGGCAGAAACGAAGCCGAGCCGTGCGCGACGCGAACGCGGAACCGGAGGAATTTTCAAGCCAAAGTACCGCGACCGGCATTCTAGGGAGATGAGGGAGTCCCGTTCCTTCTGGATTCAATATCGTGTAAACGGCCAGGCCGTGCGCGAGAACACCCGCAGCGACAAGATCAGCGTCGCGAAGCAATTGCTCCAGCGGCGCATTGGTGAAGTGAACTCAGGACAGTGGAGCGGACCCAAGGCGGAGAAAACGACCATCGTCGAGATCATGGACGCTCTGTTCCGCGACTACCGCATCAACGAAGCAAAATCGCTCGCCGACTCCGAGTGTCGTTGGCGGAAACACCTGGAGCCCGCGTTCGGTCGGATGCGGGCGATTGAAGTTACTAGCGACGCGCTCGACGCGTACATCGATGCCCGGAAAGCTGAGGGCGCCGAAAACGGAACGATCAACCGAGAGCTCGCGCTTCTCCGCCGAGCTTTCTATATCGCGTATCGATCACGCCCGCGGAAGGTATTCGAAGTGCCAAACTTCAGGATGCTGAAGGAGAACGACCCGCGACCCGGTTTCGTGAACTACGAGGAGTACGCCCAACTTTGCCGAGCCTGTCGTGAACCGTGGTTGCGATCGCTGATTGCGGCAGCGTACAGCTTCGGGTTTCGAGTGAACGAGCTTCTCAGTCTCAGGATTCGCCAGGTCGACCTCTTGGCTCGCACAATTCGGCTTGAACCTGGGACGACGAAGAACGGGAAGGCGCGCGAAATCAAAATGACGGGGGAAGTTTACAAACTGTTCTGCGCTTGCGTGTTCGGGAAGAATGGCGAAGATTTTGTGTTCACACGCCGCGGCAACCCGATCCGCGACTTCCGCTGGACTTGGTGGCGCCTTTGTGTTCGCGCCGGCCTCGGTCAACTGTCGTGTCCCCGGTGCTCAAAACTAGCGACAGAGGAAACCGAGAGACGTTGCCCCGATTGTAGGATCATGCTGCGATACTCCGGCACTATCTTCCATGACTTGCGCCGGTCGGCTGTTCGAAACATGGTACGCAGTGGGATTCCGCGGTCGGTCGCGATGAGGATCTCGGGCCACGAAACCGAATCAATATTCGAGCGATACAACATTGGAAGCGACGAGGATTTGGCGGAGGCGGCGCAGCGAATTGAGGACCACCAGACGGAGGCCCTCAACTCGCACCAAGCTAGCACCAAACAAAGCCAACCTGAGCAAATCCTCGCCAACTAGGGCAACGCACAAAAACGGCATCCCGTTTAGATGGATGGTATCTCAAAGCAATCACGCGCCTTGCAAGCGGCCCCGGTGAACTCAAAATCCGGTGGCCGCAAGGCCGTGTGGGTTCGATTCCCTCCACCAGCACCAATTTGCCGCGGGAAAGTTCTCGCAAGAATTCCAAAAGCAAGCCGCCAAAAAAAATCGGGGCTCAGCAGTCTTTGCTGAACCCCGATTTACCGATCGACAGTTTCCTGTCGAAACTTGACGTTGCCCGTTAGAAATTAACGCTCAGAATATCCACCACGTGCCAGCCTCCGTCCACCAGCACGACACGTCCGCCAATCACATAGTACCGATAGTGCGGCGGTGGAGGCGGCAACTCCGCTAGCAAATCCACCGGCACCGGGTGCGCCCGCCTTCGCCAATCATTGTCGAGTACAAACCCAACTTGCAGCCGAGGCTCCAAATCCGCAGGAAGCCGGTCCTGGTCCCGAAACCCAACCACGTTCCGGTCGCGATGAGTTCCCCACCAATCGCGCACCACCGTGCGCTCGTGATCGTCGAACTGCGGGTGATCCTTGTCCCAGTGATGCTCGTGACGTTGCTGATCTTCCTGCCGGTCCTGTGCATGGGCCGTCGGGCAATTGAACGTCGCGATCAGCGCCGCGACGCAAATTGCCAACCACCATGGTGCTTTCATAAGAGCCCTCCAAGTAAGATTTACGCGCTGCCATGGCGGCTGCAAGCCATGACACCGAAAATCCTACCAAGGCCCTCGCGCCGAGCGCCGTACAGCGAACTCCGTATCTTCATCCGTGGCGTGCCGTAGTACCCGGCTGCGCTGATTCACGTCGCGAGGACGCGTCCCGTGGTGGCTTCGCCCTTAGAAGCGCACGTTCAGCACGTCCGCTACGCGCCAACCTCTGTCAACCAGCACGACGCGCCCACCGACAACGTAGTAGCGGTAGTGTCGCGGCGGCGGTGGCAGTTGAACCAGCAGTTCCGCTGGCACGGGATAGCACCGTCGGCGCCAGTCGTTATCGAACACAAACCCAACCTGCAAGCGAGGCTCCCATTCAGGAGGAAGCCGGTCCTCATCACGGAACCCAACTACGACGCGATCCCGATGACCTCCATACCAATCGTGCACTACCACGCGTTCGTGATCGTCAAACTGCGGGTGCTCCTTGTCCCAATGATGCTCGTGATGTTCCTCGTGCTTTTCGTGATCATGGTCGTCCCGGTCCTGCGCATGCACCGTCGAGATATTGAACATTGCAACAAATGCCGCAACGCAAATACCTACGCACCATCGTACTTTCATAGAACCTCCAGTCAGACTCGGCGCCGCTACAGCGGCAGAAGCGATTCGCTCTCTGCTTCCGTGCGGGTTCAAGGATTTGTACTTGCAGACTCTGGACCAAGAATTGAAGAGGCCAACCCGCGCCGGCTTTCCCACCTAACCTGGGCGACACAAATCCTATCAAATCCCCGGTGACCGCGATTCTACGCCGACCCCCGTGTGCTCATCTATGCACCATTCGTAACGAGCCGCCCCACTCGCCGCCCTGCGCTCCTTCTTCCAATCGGTACACCGTGCAAACGGAAATCGCCCTAAGTCGATGAAAACAAGCCGCGAAAAAAATTCCAATCGGTACACTCTCCAGGGTGTCCGGGCCGCTTGGTCTGCATCCCTAAGCCCTCGCCCTCGCCCTCGGCCCTCATCCCTGGTCGCCGTGGCGACGCTCACCCCTCATCCCGCGGTAGCAGTCCGTGCCGGATTGATGCTAATTTCCAGACGCGACTTCCCGTTCGCCTGGGACGTGCCATGTCCGAACGCTTCGTCTTTTCCGATCTTCGCGAGCTTTTCGCCAAAGCCAACGAGCAGAAGTCCGGCGACCAACTTGCCGGCATCGCCGCCCGCTCGGAGCAGGAACGCGTCGCCGCCAAGCGCCAGCTCGCCGATCTAACACTCGACGAAATCGTCCGCCGGCCCCTGATCCATCCCGAGGACGACGACGTCAGCACCTCATTCTCGACACCTTCCACCAGCAGCGCTTTCAGCAGATCAAAAGTCTTACTATCGGCGAATTCCGCGAATTCATCCTCGACGACGCCACTACGGAGTCCGCCCTCAAACAGCTGCAATGGGCCATCATTCCCGAAGTTGCCGCCGCCGTCGCGAAGATCATGAGCAACAAAGACCTCGTCCTCGCCGCGGCCAAAATCCGCAACGTCACCCGCTGCCGCAACACCATGGGCGAGCGCGGCGTGCTCGGCATTCGCATCCAGCCAAACCATCCCACCGACGATGTCGGAGGCATTCTGCTCTCCGCATTCGAGGGTCTTCTTTACGGTTGCGGCGATGCTGTGATCGGCGTGAATCCCGCCTCTGACTCCGTGGAAACGGTCGCGGCCATCCTTCACGCGCTCGCGCGTCTCGTCGAGACGTACCGCGCCCCAACGCAAACCTGCTGCCTCTCGCACATCACCACGCAACTAGCAGCGCTAGAACGTGGTGCCCCGGTGGATCTCCTGTTTCAGTCGGTCGCCGGCACCGAAGCCGCGAATCGCAGTTTCGGTATCACGCTCGCAATGCTGCGCGAAGGCCGCGAACAGGCTCTCGAGCATCACCGCCAACGGGATGTCGCCTGGAAAGGGACGAACATGATGTACTTCGAGACGGGCCAGGGCAGCGCCCTTTCCGCCGAGGCCCATCACGGCGTCGATCAGCTAACGCTCGAAGCCCGCGCCTACGGCGTTGCCCGCGTTTTCGAGCCATTTCTCGTGAACAGCGTTGTCGGTTTCATCGGCCCCGAATACCTCTACGACGAGCGCCAAATCAGTCGCGCCGGCCTCGAGGACCACTTCATAGGCAAACTCCTCGGCCTGCCCATGGGCTGCGATGTCTGCTATACGAATCACGCGGAAGCCGACCAGAATTCGGTCGAAAATCTTCTCATTCTTCTCGCCGCCGCCGGATGCAACTACTTCATGGGAGTTCCCTGCTCTGACGACGTCATGCTGAATTATCAATCCACCAGCTATCACGACGCGCTCGCCGTCAGGCGCCTCTTCAAGCTGCTGCCCGCGCCCGAATTTCTGTCGTGGCTGCAAGAGATGGAAATCTACCGTGACGGAGAACCCGCCATGCTCGATGCCCCGGCGCGGCGTCAACTGATGCAAGGCCTCGAGTCCTCGCTCAAAGGGATCGTCTGAAATGGCTGACGAGCGCAGCACTTCTCTCGTCGCTGCCGATTTGCCCGAGATCCTGCGCAAGATTCGCGCGCGCACTCCGGCGCGCATTTTGGTCGGCCGCTCGGGCGCTGCGTATCGAACAGCCACTCAGATGGACTTGCGCTCCGCCCATGCGGCCGCGCGAGACGCAGTCCGCACGGAACTCGATCTCCAGAGCGCCCTCGGTCCAGCGTTCGTTAGTCGATGGAAGCTCTTCGAAGTCGAAACGCAAGCGACTTCGAAAGATGAGTTCCTCATGCGGCCCGATCTCGGCCGGCATTTCAGCGAACCGGCGCGGCGGGAAATCACGAAGCGCTGCCCACGTGGTTGCGATCTTCAGATCGCAATCGGCGACGGACTTTCAGTCCGTGCGGTAGCGTCGCAAATCCCCGCGTTGCTGCCGCTGCTCATCGAAGGTGCCTCTGCCCGCGGCTGGAAGGTCGGTCAGTCATTCGTCATTCGCCACTGCCGCGTGGGAATCTTGAACGACGTTGGCGAGCTGCTCAGCCCTCAGGTGGCCGTGTTACTCATCGGCGAGCGCCCGGGGCTCGCCACGGCGGAAAGCCTCTCGGCCTACATGGCCTACCGCCCTCGCGCAAGCCACACCGACGCGCATCGAAATCTGATCTCAAACATTCACGCCCGTGGCGTCCACCCGCAATCGGCCGCCACTCGAATTCTCGACCTCGCCGCGCGGATGATGGAAGTGCATGCCAGCGGCTGCGACGTCCGGGAACCAGGGCCGTCGCTCGAAGGAGGGGTATCGGCTTGACTCTATTTGCCCTGCTTTCAACACCAAGCAAACATGAGATTTTCCGCGATGAACACGAAGGGTGTGCGTCAATTAACCTCGCCGCTTGTTCCGGCGGCTCATTCGGGCCAGGAGCGCACGTCAGGTTGAGCGAAGACTACGCAAACAAACCTCTGGACGCCGGCGCTCGCTACGCGGAAAGGCGGTCTGTGCCTCGCTATCCCTTCGTCGCAAATGTCGACATTTATGA
Source organism: uncultured Acidobacteriota bacterium (assembly GCA_963744235.1). Taxonomy (GTDB): domain Bacteria; phylum Acidobacteriota; class Terriglobia; order Acidiferrales; family UBA7541; genus Palsa-295. The sequence goes on from CAVUSU010000004.1 coordinate 1,201,063, forward strand.
GCCTCTGGGCCGCATCCGTCTCGAAGGACAGACATCCGAGATCAGCGCAAACGGTTGCTACGTCGACGTATTGAATCCCCTCGAAAAGAACACAGTCGTCCAGCTTCGCATCCTGCGCGAGGGCCAGACGTTTCAGACCTGGGGACGGGTCGCCTACGTTCAACCCAACCTGGGCATGGGTGTGGCGTTTTTCGACACGCTGGAAGAGCAGCGAAGAATCATTGCGGACTGGCTCGTCGAGCTGTCACTGCAGCCCAAGCCTTCATAGGAAAGGGCTACTGTGCCGGACTCGCGCTTCGCAAAGCCGAAGAGTAGGCCAGGCTGGCGTTCAGACGCTGGTCCAACACCGCGCCGGCATAGCGCGAGCAGGCCACCAATTCCGCCTTCGACCACTGAGCCAGAGCCGGAAGTCTCTCGGAAGAAAGATTTTGCATCGCCCGAACCAGCTTGTAATAAACCCGCACTTCTTTCAGCCAAACGTTTCGCTCTTCTGGAGACGGGCACAGTTGCTCGGAAGTCCGGGCAAATACCTCAAAGTCGTCCGCGCCGATCGCGTCAGCGGCAATACCCGTGGCTGTTTGCAGGCTGGCGGAAAGAGGCTGCTCGGCAATGCTGATCCAAATGGACCGCCATTGCGCTATCCCGAATTGGATTAGCGCCGCTACCGACATCACGAGAATGAAGGCTGCAATCACTAGGTCCTGTCCCTAGTACAAGTTTGGTCACTAGAAGAGTCGCACGCAATGGGAAGGTAGTACCATCAATTCAGGGTCTAGCTTCCTATCCGGTGAGTCGATTTGAAACACTGCAAAAGTGAGTCCAACGCATGCAGACAGGGCTGCCATCGTGAATAAACCCGAAGCCGGCCCGAAGAGCGGCCTGCCGCTCCGCATTGAAGAATATCAGGTCAAACTTGCCAAGCTTCAGCGGCGCGAATGGTGGACGTGGGGCGCGTCCGTCACGATCATTCTCTGCCTCACCGGTGCCGTGGCTTCTCTGTCGTTTCCCGCCTTTGGCCAGGACAAGAACGTTCTCGAGTCGGTTATCGGACTCGTTGTCCTTATCATGCTCTTTGGCGCTTATTTGACTTATGAGAAATTCCTGATTAATAGGCTCCGGCTCGAACTTGCGCAGAACCAGTCGAGTTCCGCTCTGTGGCGCGATCTCGCTCTGATCGACCCGCTCACCGGCCTTTTCAACCGGCGCTATGCCGAAAAACGCCTCAAAGAGGAGATTTCGCGCTCCCAGCGGAAAGGTTATCCTCTAACTCTCGTCATGTTTGACCTGAACGATTTCAAGCGCATCAACGATCAGTTTGGTCATTCCGCCGGTGATGTGGTTCTCAAGGCGTTTTCCGACTGTCTGAGCAAAGCTGTTCGGGAAGCCGATCTCGCCGCGCGACTCGGCGGAGATGAGTTCGTGATGCTTCTCACCGAGTGTGATTCCGTGCAGGCCGAAGCCATCGTCAACCGGCTCAATCCGCCTGACGTCACCCTCGACGGGCAAAGAGTGGAAATCCGCTTTGCGGCTGGCTGGAAACAGTACCAGCACGGCGCACAAGCGCAGGACATGCTGAATGAGGCGGACAAGGCCTTGTACCAGAACAAGCAAAGAAGCAAGAGTGAAACGGTTTCGTCGGTGAAGTAGTCCAACAAGCACACGGAACCGGAGGACAAAGTGGCGCAATCCGCGCAACGCCGAAGCGAAAGAGTCTTGCTGGACGTCCCGCTCGTGGTTCGGGGCGAATTCGGAGACAAACGCGGATTCCGCGAAGAGACTTTCACAGTCACACTCAGTGCCCACGGCGCGCTCGTCATGATGGAGACGCCCGTGGCACTGGGGCAAAAGATCGTGGTGATGAATCCGAAGAATTGGGACGAGCGCGAAGCACGAGTGGCCTACTCTGGACGCCAGCACGCGGGTCTTGCTCAGGTGGCGTTCGAGTTCAGCCGGCCGGCGCCTGAGTTCTGGGCGCTCGACTCCCCTCCCGGGAATTGGAAGCTCCCGACCTAGAATCCCAGACAACTCTCACGCCCGTCGATTCCAGTCTGAACTATCTTGCGTGGGTCAACGGGCTGCGCTATACATGGTTCTGGGCCAATTCGACTCACTGAGGAGAGTACCAATGTCACTTCGTTCTTTTCTTGCTGTCGCGGCTCTTCTGTGCGCGAGCACCGCATTCGGGCAGACGACGCCGCATGCTCACGCGGATATCATGGACGCGCAGGGTCAGAAAATCGGAACGGCTGCCTTTTCGCAAACGGACGCCGGAGTCGCGATCAAAGTCAACTTGTCGCAGCTACCCCCGGGTACGCACGGTATTCATATCCACGCGGTAGGCAAATGCGAAGGTCCCGATTTCAAGTCTGCGGGCGGTCACCTAAATCCCGACATGAAAAAACACGGGACCGAGAATCCCGACGGACCCCACGCCGGGGACATGCCGAATCTCGAGGTGGGCAGCGATGGGCAAGCTCACACGACGATTCTGGCCAAAGGCGTCACACTGGATTCCGGCCCGAATTCTCTCTTTCACGACGGTGGCACCGCTATCGTTATCCACGAAAAAGCGGATGACTATAAGACGGACCCTAGCGGAAATTCCGGCAACCGGATCGCCTGCGGCGTCGTACAAAAGTAAAACGCAGACGCAAAAATAGCCCCCAGGATCGAGCGGCCGCCGCGATACGGCTGAACGTTGTTCATGTTTTCCGACGCTAATACGTCGGTGTAAAACTGCGCACCGCCGCTTGCTCATCGGGGTAGTCGGGAAACACCGTATGGAGATTCGTAAGGCGCAGCACTTCCTGCGCCCGCGGGCTCAGATCGACAGCTTTCAGCTCGGCGCTGTTTTTTCGCGCAGTGTAAAGCCCGCGAACCAACTGCCCAAGCCCCGAGCTGTCGAGATAAGACACGTCGCGAAAGTTCAGCAGAACTCTGCGCTTGCCGTCGCGAAACAGATCGAGCAGAAGCTCGTGCACCGCTTCGCCTTCAATCAGAGTGAACCGCCCTCGCACATCCACGATCGTAACCTCACCGAGTTGCCGCGTGCTCGCGCTAAAACCCAATATTCCCTCCAGGAGAACATCGATATTCTAACTCAGGAAGTGCGAAGTCTGTATTCCGCTTGGATGGCAACACACTTGGGAAAATGAGGGAACGCGATGCCTCAACGTATATAGGCGAGAACCAAAACTCCTAGGACGCGAGTTCTGCTAGCCACGTGTCCAGGATCTTCAACTGGTCGGGCGGGGGATCTACGAACGCTACACCCATTCCCATTCCTTCTTGCACGTAGATGATGGCGGCCGGTGTAGTGAAGGCTCCCTGATCGCGCGTTATGCTGATTCTGATTCTCGTTCCCGAGGGTAGCGTGTTGAGGACGTCGACATAACATCCCTTTCGGCTGATCTCGGAAACTCGTCCCGAAAGGCGCACATCGCTGACAGGCTCGACGACCTCGACGGTGGCGATGAACTCGTAGCGCGGGACCGTTCGCTGCTCGCGATACGGCGGCCCGACGTGCGTCGTCGAATTGAATGGGCTGCTCACAAAAGCAACTCCAGCTTTAAGCCAAGCTTGGCACAGCTGAAACGCTCAATTCCAGCTCCTCCGAAGCAAGATGACGCGAAAAGGAAAACCCTGGGATTCAGCGTCTTTGGCCCTCGGTATATTATAAAGTAACTAGGCCCAAATCCATTGTTTCTGACGCTCGTGTCGCTGAAAACGGTGGGGCACTCACCGGTCGTCGCAGAGCCTTCCTGACCACACCCGAAAGGCGCCGGCAACCCGTCAAAACTCGTTTCCTCCCATTCATAATCGACTGGCTGGGGGGGCAGTGTACCCCTTCTGAAACTGTGCGAGGTTTCCCAGGAAAATTGGTTTCAGTGCTTCTAATTGCAAGCAGCCCCATGCAACAGGGACGCCGGGATGGGTATAGGACCACTTAGTACCGGAACCATGAATCGATACGACAAAAGTTGATTCGTTATCCAAAAAGCACTAATCTCGCATCTCGGATTCCGTTGTCCCGAAATGGGAACACTCACGACATAATGGGATCGTCCCTAAAGCCAGGCGAGCAGCTCCGGGAACTTCGAAACCGGCTTGGCGTCACAACCCGGGAAGTAGAAGAATTCAGTCGCACCATTGCGCAGGATCGCAGCAACGAGGAATTCTATATTTCGAACGCCTGGCTGACCCAACTCGAGAACAGGACTTCCGTCCCGAGCATCTACAAGTTGTTCAGCCTAAGCGTAATCTACCGGACAAAGTTCACCGACCTGCTAGAAGTGTTCGGAGTCGATCTGAACTCCAGCGCGCAATATCACCTGGCGCTCCCCCTTCAGCATACGCACCTCGCGTCGCTTGAATCGCTTGACCCCGAAAAGGCGATCAGCTTCCCGGTCCGCTTTGATAAAGGCTTCAGTCTAGACAAGACCAGCCTCATCTCGCGAATGGTAGAGGTATGGGGCGAAGTACCCGTCGCGCTAATCCAGAAGCTCGACGTTCGGCACTGTCACTACGGCTACATCGGGCTGGAAGACTACACGATGTACCCGCTCCTGCGTCCCGGGTCGTTCGTGCAGATCGACAATCGCGCCGCCAGGAGCCCGGCGTCCGACTGGCGCACGGAGTTCGACCGCCCAATTTATTTCCTGGAACTGCGGGATGGGTACGCCTGTTCCTGGTGCGAAATGCGCGGAGCCCAGATCACCCTGATTCCTCACCCGCTTTCGGCGTGCAGCATTCGCCAGTTTGCCTATCCGGACGAGGCCGAAATCGTAGGGCAGGTGACCGCTGTCGCTATGCGCCTCGTAGCGACTGAGGAGATTTCTCCAGACGCTCCTCCACGATTGCCAAAGCGACCTTGAAGTTCGAAAACAAAAACTCCGCCGAAAACGGATCAGTTTCTATTGGAACTGCCACGCGGTAGGGCTCCAGCCCTTTCCAAACGGCGACGAAATCCTGCGGGCGGCTTTGCGAACTCGCCATGTAACCTTCCATTTGGCTCACGAGGTCCTCGACCGGAGCGGCTATGAGCTGGTGAAAGACCTCTCTGTGGCAGTTCGCCAGTGCCTCGCAAACCACGTCCGCAGGAAACTGCGACGCCAGCCCATCATGGTAATAGAGACCCGTGTTGTAGTCCCTCGTTGACGCTAGATAGATGAACCGATCCAGGATCCGCGGAATTCCACCCAGAGTACGGCGGCGCAAATCGTCTGAGGCCCTTTGTACATCCATACGTTTCAGAGTCGTAGCCAATCAAATGCTCTCTATACAGCCACGCGCGGGCCAGGCGCATTATGATGCAACACACCTGTGCGCGTCGTGAGAAATGCGAGTGAGTCCTCGGACACCGTGCACACCCTCCCCGCGGCAGTTATCGCAATTCCAACCACTCGCGGTGCAGCGTAAGCTCCGCCAACATAAAACGTGGCTTGAAGTACGCGGCAAAGAATCAGCAAACGCGCAAAACTCAAAGCCAGCGCAATTTCTGTGCGCACGTCCAGCCGGGCATACAATCGAGACTGTCCCGAATGAAACTGCTTCAGGCTCAGCACCTCCTTCCGAACCTGAGCGACCCAGAAAAGCGCGATCCGCTTCCGTTCGCGGAGGAAGAGTTCTCGAACCGTTGCTCCGGTCGTAGACACAACGAAATGCAGATCGTCCTCCGCGAATACGCGTTCGACCAAGTCCGACGGGAGAAGCCCGGTTTGCAAGGAATTTAGCGCGTGGCGAGCCTCCACCAGAGCTTGCGCTCCACCCTCTGCTCTGGGTTCCGGACTCAGCGCAAAAAAATAGATCAGGATGAGGAGTCCCGCTCCAAGTCCAACGAACAGAATCAACTGAATCACTGGCCCGCCGCCTTTCCTAACTGCTCGCGCACTGATTCCACGGCTTCTCTCGTGGTCATCGCAAGCACATCGTAATCAGCCCCGGAATCCCCCGGTCGCTTTGGGACCGCACTCCGCTGATAAGACCACAACGTGAAGGTCCAAATCAGCAGGGAGAAGAGGTAAGACCAGGATCGGATCGCTGAGAAGTAATCCTGAAACCACGACCCCAGATAGGAACGCATCGAGTGGGTGATTACAATCGTCGCGACACACAAACCGTACCCAACAACGATGCCCTTCAGGCTCCTTGCGACGACAATACGGTAGTAGACGACAGCACTCATAATTGCGGCGAGGAGTAAAGCCTCAGCCGTTCGAAGCTCCCTCTCGACTTCCACCGAGCTTATCAACGCGTTCGAGTGCCGGAACAGCATCGAGTGAATTGCCACATACGCAACGATTGCGGCGAAACCCCAAAGCGCCACATTTCTGAAAATTTTCCTTGCGCCTTCATGCGAAGCCAGTCCTCTTTCGACTACTTCCAACACTACGTTGTAGCCTGCCACGACGCAAACGAATTCCCACGTCCAGTACCAATACTGGTACAGACTTGGTCGTTCGTTGTAGACAACATAGCCGGACGCGGAACTCACCAAGACGCATCCAAGATAAATCGCGAACGCCGGATACTCCTTGAATGCTCCGGTCTTGAATGCCCGGAGGAGGATCGCCAACTCCAGGACAATCGTTGCCCACCACACAATGAGAGTCAGCATTCGGGCCCTCGCAACGGTTCTGGAGCCGAATCCTAACACAAGACAACGGGGGAGAACTGATTTTTCTCCCCCGCTTACTTTACCAAGCTAGCAAGAGACATTGAGACGATACATCGGAATCGGAGGTGGCGTCGGGCCGCCCCCGTCTGCTACGTACGTGACCACTGATTTCCCGGAGCCGTGCATCGGGATGGGTGGTGGCGTTGGGCCACCTCCGTCCGCTATGTAAGTCGGAGTCGAGGTTCGGGAATCCATGGGGATCGGGGGAGGGGTCGGGCCACCCCCGTCTGCTACGTACGTCACCACTGATTTCCCGGAGCTGTGCATCGGGATAGGTGGTGGCGTTGGGCCACCTCCGTCCGCCAAGTAAGTAACCGTCCTCGCCCCTTTGACCACGTGCAATCTGCTTCCCGACGTCCCAAGAGCAACAAAAACAAGAACTAGTAGGCAGCCTAATCTTTTGTTCATTCGTTTCTCCTCTGATTTTTGAACTGGGCCCCAAGAGGCCGCGCTGCACTCTAGTGAAATCGGCGGTACCGTCACTAGGGCACGCCTGTTTGCTCGGTGTGCCGAGCAGAAGTACGCCCCTTTGCGGTGATTACGAAGCAATACGCCTCGAACTTTGCTACCTTTTCTGGAAGCGGTGGTCGCGGCTGGCGAATACCCGCAAAACAGCCCATGCGGATGCCCTTCCCCAAAAACCACGGGATAACCAACTTGAAACCCCCGAGGAACTTACGGCTGGAGTTGTGCGCGGATTCTCGGTATCTAGGTAAGAGGCAATCCGCAGGCTCTCTATGGCAGACACAGGAATCGGTGCGTCTCAATCTGAGGCGTTCCGAGAACACTTCCGGAAGTTGGACCGCCGCCAGTGGTGGCTGTGGTCTTCGACCGTGCTTGTGCTGATCTTGCTGACCGTCGCGGTGGCTTCATTTGCTTTCCCGGCATGCTTAGCAGAGAACAGCAGACCTATTCGTTTTATTTGAATCAGGCGGTGCGCGCGCTGGTGGGCATCGTGCTGCTCTTCAGCGTCTATCTCGTCTATCAGCAGACCATGATCATGCGCATGCGGAACCAGATCGCCGATCAGATTCAATCGCTCGCGAAGGTGGAGAACTCTGACCGAATGAAGTCTACAAACTGGCGGCGCTCGATCAACTGACCGGCCTTTATAATCGCCGCTCCGGCGAGCAGCGCCTCGCCGAGGAGATCAGCCGCGCCGTGCGCCACGGCCGCCCGCTCACGTTGCTGCTGATGGATGTGGACGGACTGAAGCAGATCAACGACCGGTTCGGCCACGCCGCCGGGGATCTCGTGCTAAAGCTGTTCTCCGAACGTCTGCAGCGCGCGATTCGCGGCTCGGATCTCGCCGTGCGTCTTGGCGGCGACGAATTCATGGTGCTGCTGCCGGAATGCCGCGCCGACGAAGTGAGGCACGTTCTCGCCCGCGTGGAAGGACTCGAAGTCGAATACGAGCGGCGAGAAAATCTCCTGCCGCTTCTCGCGCGGCTGGACCGATTACCGGCCCGGCGAAACGCGCCGAGAACTGCTGAAGCGAGCGGACGAGGCGCTCTATGCCGACAAGCGCGCCGGCAAAGCGCCGAAATGGCCGAGTTCCTGCCAAACGCCGTTCCTCAGTCCGTCGTCGTGAGTAATGCCTGAGCCTTTGGAAGTGGCTTTTCGCGCTGAAACGTTCCTGCCAGGAACCTTTTCACGAAATTCTTCTTGCGCGCAGTGGGGGTGATTCGTAAGATACCCTGCGTGTTGTAGGAAAAGATACCCATGCCAAAAGAGAAACCCAAGGTAAACATCGGTGAAGTGATTCGCTCCTACCGCAGCGATCGCGGACTTTCGCAGGGCGACATCGAACGCCGCACCGGGCTGCTGCGCTGCTATCTCTCGCGCGTCGAAAACGGCCACACCGTTCCGTCGCTGGAAACTCTGGCCAAGATCGCCGAGGCCATGGAAATCAGCCTCGCGGATTTTTTCCCCGGCACCGACACGCCGCAGGACCGCGAGACTCGCAAGATGCTCGGCGAACTTTCCGAAGAAGAAATCCGCTTCCTCGCCGAAATCAAGAAATACTCCACCACGCTTTCCGATGACGACAAGAGACTCGTTCTGGCCATGATCCGCAAGATGGCTGCGATCATTCCTCCGCCGCGCAGCGGCAAACCGGCTGCAGCCGTCCGCCGTCACCGAGCTTTGATCGCAACAATTGGCGTTGCCCGAGCAGTCTGAGCAGCTATGTCGCTGGCTACCACATCTGCGTCTCAGATTCGCTACAATAGCTACGACGCAATGACTCACAAGCGGCACAAGACAGTCGGCGTAAAGGTCGGCAAAGTCCAGGTGGGCGGCGGCGCGCCCGTCGTCGTGCAGTCCATGACCAACACGGACACCGCCGATGTCGCCTCCACCACGCAGCAGTGCCTCGAACTCGCGCAGGCCGGCTCGGAGCTGGTGCGCATCACCGTGAACATGCCCGAAGCCGCCGCCGCCGTGGCGGAAATCAAGAAGCGCCTGCTCGATGCCGGCTGCGACGTTCCGATCATCGGCGATTTTCACTACAACGGCCACGTGCTGCTCACGAAATATCCCGATTGCGCGCGCGCCCTCGACAAGTACCGCATCAATCCCGGCAACGTCGGCCACGGCCAGCGCCGCGACGAGCAGTTCTCCACCATCTGCAAAGTCGCGCGCGACAACGGCAAGCCCGTCCGCATCGGCGTGAACGGCGGCTCGCTCAATCAGGAACTGGTCATGCGCAAGATGCAGGAGAATACCGACCAGGACCTCGGCAAAACTTCCGAGGAAATCATCAACGAGTGCATGGTGCTCTCCGCGCTCGAATCGACCGAACTCGCGCTCGAATCCGGCCTGCGCAAAGATCAGATCATCATTTCCTGCAAGGTTTCGCGCCCGCGCGATCTGGTCGAAATTTATCGCGACCTCGCGCGCAAGACCGACCAGCCTCTGCATCTCGGCCTCACCGAAGCCGGCATGGGCGCCAAGGGACTCGTTTGGTCCGCCGCCTCGATGGGAATTCTGCTCGACGAAGGCATCGGCGACACGGTCCGCGTTTCGCTCACGCCGCGCCCCGGCGGCGACCGCCGCGAGGAAGTCTACGCCGCCTGCGAACTGCTGCAATCGCTCGGCCTGCGCACCTTCGCGCCCAGCGTCACCGCGTGCCCCGGCTGCGGCCGCACCACCAGCACCACGTTTCAGGAGCTGGCCGAAAGCATCCAGGGCTACATCCGCGACAAAATGCCCGAATGGAAGCGCCACTACGAAGGCGTCGAGGAACTGAAACTCGCCGTGATGGGCTGCATCGTCAACGGCCCCGGCGAATCCAAAGCCGCCAACATCGGCATCAGCCTGCCCGGCACCGGCGAAGCGCCGCGCTGCCCCGTTTACATCGACGGCCAGAAATTCACCACCCTCGAAGGAACCTACGACGAGCTCTCCGCCGCGTTTCAAGCGCTTCTGAACGACTACGTCTCCACGAAATATCCACAAGCGCGAAACGCCGCTGCCTGCCGCTACCGCACCCCATTCGAACGGCGCCAAGAAACCCTCCTTGCGCGTCCTCGCGTAAGTCATCGCATCATACGCAACACGTCTTAGCGGTCGCGTCGCAAACCTGAGATTCTGCGCTAGACTCAGCCCATCATGGTCGAGAGATTCGCCCGACGATCATGATCCCTTCCCGCCCATCGCAGCCGGTGCTTCGCCATGGCCACTGACGCAGGCGTGTCAGCTGCGCCGCCCGTGCCGGGTCCACATCCTGCCCCCTCCAAGGAACCGCGGAACTGGCGCGGCGGCTTCTGGAGCCTGATCGTCACGCAGTTTCAGACCGGCTTCAACGACAACGCGCTGAAGTTTCTCGTCATTTACATCATCGTGGCCATGAATTTCCCGCCCGAACAGCGCGACACGCTCGTTCCCGTCGTCGGCGCGCTTTTCGCGCTTCCCTTCATTTTCTTTTCCATGGCCGGCGGTTACCTCGCCGACCGCTACAGCAAGCGCAGCGTGACCATCGGAACGAAGTTCTTCGAAATCGGCAGTGATGGGTTTCTTCATCGTCGCCCTTGATGCTGCGCAACCTGCCGATGGAGTGCGCCGGCGTCTTTCTGATCAGCACGGAGGGCGCGCTTTTCGGCCCTTCGAAGTACGGCCTGCTGCCGGAGCTGCTGCCCGAGCAGCGGCTCTCCTGGGGCAACGGCATCATCGAGCTCGGCACGTTCCTCGCCAGCATTCGCGGCACGATGGCCGCCGGGTATTCTGGCCGAGCGCTACCACGGCCGCGAGACGATCGCAGGTTTTCTGCTGCTGGCGTTCACGTGCGTCGGCTTCGTCACCAGCCTCGGCATTTCGCGCGTCCCGGCCGCCGATCCGGCGAAGAAATTTCGCTGGAATCCGCTGGGCGACTTCGGCGCGCAGTTCAAGATCATCCGCGCCGACCGGGTTCTCGGCTGGGCCGTCCTCGGCAATACCTATCTCTTCTTTCTCGCCGCGCTGCTGCAGTTCACGATCGTGATCTACGGCCACGACGTGCTGCACATCGACGACGCGCACACCAGCTACCTGCAGGCCGCCGTCGGCGATCGGCATCGGCATCGGCAGCTCGCCGCGGGATATCTTTCCGGCGGAAAAATCGAATATGGGCTGATCCCGCTCGGCGCCATCGGCATGACCGTCTTTTCGGCGCGCTGCTTTATCAGCCCGGGCAACGGTCGCTCAGTTCCGTGGATCGCATCTTGCGCTGCTCGGATTCTTCGGCGGATTTTTCGCCGTGCCGCTCAACGCGCTGATCCAGCACCGTCCGCGCCGGAACAGAAAGGCGGCGTGATCGCCGCGGCGAATCTGCTTTCGTTCGTCGGCATTTTCATCGCGGCGGGCGCCTATTACTTTTCTCGAGCGGCTTGCATCAGACTCCCGCAGGCATTTTTCTCGACGGCGCGCTCCTCACGCTGGTCACCACGGTCTATTCGCATCTATCTGCTGCCCGATTCGCTGGTGCGCTTCGTTCTCTGGATGGCTGACGCATTCGCTCTACCGCATCCGCGTCGAAGGGCGCGAGAACATCCCCGAAACCGGCGGCGCGCTGTTCGTCTCGAACCACATGTCGCTTCATCGACGCGCTGCTGCTCATCGCCTCGACCGACCGGCCCATCCGCTTCCTGATGTTCAAAGGCATCTACGATCTGCCCTACGTCAAGCCGTTCGCGAAAATGATTCGCGCGATCCCGATTTCCTCCGAGCTGCGGCCGCGCGAAATGCTGCAATCGCTGCGCGAAGCCACCAACGCAATCCGCTCCGGCGAAGTGGTCTGCATTTTCGCCGAAGGGCAGATCACGCGCATCGGCCAGTTGCTTCCGTTCCGCCGCGGCATGGAGCGCATCATGAAGGGCGTGGACGCGCCCATCGTTCCCGTGAATCTCGACGGCGTGTGGGGCAGCATCTTCAGCTTCGAGCGCGGGCGCTTCCTCTGGAAGACTGCCGCGCTGCGATTCCCTATCCGGTCACCGTCAGCTTCGGCAAGCCGATGCCGCCCACCGCCACGCCGTTCGAAGTTCGCGGGGCCGTGCAGAATCTGCAAACCGAGGCCTATCGTGCACCGCAAGAAACCGTCTGCGCACGCTGCATCGTCGCTGATCCGCACCGCGCACCGCCATCCCTTTCGCTTCGCCATGGGAGACAAGCGCCGCCCGCGCATGAAATGGGGCGGCGTGCTGCTGAGCGCCATTTTTCTGGCGCGCCGCTTGCGCACCACTTGGGCAGGACAGGAAATGGTCGGCATCCTGCTGCCGCCCTCCGTCCCCGGCGCGCTCGTGAATTTCGCGGCCATGCTTGCGGGAAAGATTCCGGTGAATTTGAACTACACGTCGTCGGACGAAGCGCTGGCCTCCTGCGCCGCGCAGTGCAAACTCGAAACCGTGATCACCACGAAGCTGCTGCTCGAGAAAATTCCGCTGAAGGTTCCGGGAAAAACGATCCTGCTCGAAGAGGCCGCCGCCGCGCCACGGCTCGGCGAAAAAATCATGGCGCTGCTGCTGTGGTTTTTGCCCGGCGCTTGCGCTCGAGCGCGTCTTGAGCGGCGGCAAACTCGCAACTCTCGACGATCTCGCCACCGTGATTTTCTCGAGCGGCAGCACCGGCGAACCCAAGGGCGTGATGCTCACGCACTACAACATCGCCTCCAATATCGAGCAGGTCGGGCAGACGTTCATGTTCGACCGCAAAGATTGCCTGCTCGGCGTCCTGCCGTTTTTTCATTCGTTCGGCTTCACCGTCACGCTGTGGCTGCCCGCGGTGCTCGGCGTCGGCGTCGTTTACCATCCGAGCCCGCTCGATCTTACCGCCGTCGGCGAGCTGGTGCGCGATTATCGCGTCACGTTCCTGCTCGCCACGCCCACATTCCTGCAAGCGTACATGCGCCGCTGCTCGCCGGAAGATTTCGGCAGCCTGCAATATCGTGGTGGTCGGCGCGGAGAAATTGCCGGAGCGCCTGGCCGTCGCTTTCGAGGACCGCTTCGGCATCCGCCCGCTCGAAGGCTACGGCGCCACGGAATGCTCGCCGGTCGTCGCCGTGAACACGCGCGATTTTCGCGCTCCCGGCTTTCGCCAGGTCGGCGCAAAGCGCGGCCGCATCGGCCACCCGCTTCCGGGCATCAGCGTGCGCATCGTCGATCCGGACACGAACGCGCCAGCAGCCATCGGCACGCCGGGACTGCTGCTCGTGCGCGGTCCAAACGTGATGCAGGGCTATCTCGGCAAGCCCGAAAAAACCGCGGAGGTTCTGCGCGACGGCTGGTACGTCACCGGCGACATCGCCGCGGAAGACGAAGACGGCTTCCTCACCATCACCGACCGCCTGAGCCGCTTCAGCAAGATCGGCGGCGAGATGGTGCCGCACATCAAGATCGAGGAAAAGCTGCACGAACTCGCCGGCGCCACCGAGCAGAGATTCGTCGTCACCGGCGTGCCCGACGGAAAAAAGGGCGAGCGCCTCGTCGTGCTGCACACGCTCGCGCCCGACGAATTCAAATGCCACAACGGAAAAGCTCGGCGAGTCCGGCCTGCCGAATCTGTGGACTCCGCGCCCCAATCAATTCTTTCACGTCGAAGAGCTTCCCCACCTGGGCACCGGCAAACTCGACCTCCGCCGCATCCGCGACCTCGCGCTCGGGTTCTCCCAATCCGAATAGCGGTTCCTTGAGAACCGGCCGCAGGGGCCGCAATCAAAACTCTTTCGCCACAATCGACCAATACACCCAAAGCGTCGTGCAAATCCCGATCGTGATGTATGGACTCAAAAACGCGCCGAGTGTTGCGGCGACGTACATCGGTGGTCCCCAACGCCAGCTACCCGAGATTCGTTCGATGGTCTGCTCGGAGACGCCGGGCTTCATCAGCTCGCGCCGGTGGGTAATCACGCGCCACAGCGCGCTGAATCCGAGGCTGATCAGCACAAACGTGCCGGCATACACCGCGCACGCAGCCTTTGCGCCTGGGTACCGCAGATACTGCGTCACCAGCGACGTCGAAAACGGCACCGCCGTCGTCATCATCAGCAAATATCCGTTGACGAACAGCAACCGCGCGCTCGTCTTGTGAATCAGCTTGAACACTCCGTGATGGTTCACCCACATGATCAGCACGGTAAAGAAGCTCGTCACAAACCCGACGTAGGCCGGCCATTGCTTCCCCAACGCGCCCGCGAGTTCCCAGGGCGTCGCGGCGTTTCCGAGCTTCGGCACTTGCAAATCCAGCACAAGTAATGTGATCGCAACGGCAAACACGCCGTCGCTGAACGCCTCCACCCTGGCAGTATCTTTCTCCTGTACGCGCGCAGTCTCGGTTTCTTTGGCCAAGCGGGCAGCCTCCCTCGCAAAACGCCCGAATTGTACTCCGAGACTCGCTCGCATCACGAAAATCGCATTCCGGCCCGAGTTCGCAACCATTCAACATAAATTTTCGGCCATTCGCACGTTTACGCTTGCATGAATCAACTGCTCTGCGTAGACTGCAGCACGCTGGAGGATATTCGGCATGACCCATAGCGACAAACACAACTCGTTGCCAAGGCTGGCGGTGGTCACGCTGCCCGGGGATTGTGGCCGAATGGTCTTCAGTCCCGCGCAATAAGCAGCTCACCAACGCAAGCCTTTCAAGATCAATCGCTTTTGAACCGGGTGGCGTAGTCTGCGGTTACTTCCTGTGACGAAGACGAGCCCGCAGACGTTTGTTCCCCCGGTTTGATTCGGCCAGTGGCGTAAGACACGGTTACTTCGCCTGGTAAGCCTGCGTCTCGCGCATGCGTGGCGCAGTGGGGTTCGACACCCCGATTGTTTACTCGTTCTCGAACGAACTTGTCGAGGTGCCTGCTCGGCGTGGGTTCGCGCTGCGTGACGCTGTCGATGCTAGCCAGTCACACAGCGGAACCTACCTCGGCAAGGCCTTGGACAATATTCGGGAGACGTACGATCGCATTATCGTCATTACGGACGAGCAGGCGCACGACCGCGTGCCCGGGCCGCGAGGCCTCGGCTACGTGGTCAATGTTGCGAGCGCCAAAAACGGCGTCGGCTACGGCGCGTGGGCGCACATCGACGGTTGGAGCGAAGCGATCGTTGAGTACATCCGCGCGGCCGAACGGCCGGCGGAAGACTAACCAGATGAAGGCACGGAGGTTTGCCGGCGGCAGGCCTCTGTGCCCTCTACTTATTATTTTTCGGCAGATCCGCGCACACCTCAGCGCGCGTACGCGTACTAAGCGTGTTTTCCCGGAGGTTTGCGCAAAGGATGATCCACGACGATAAGCTTCCCGCTCGCGATTGCTTTCACGCTATGCCGCGCATTCGGGGGAACGATGGCGGCTGAACCAGGACCTAAACGCTGAGTACGTCCATCGACCGTCAGTTCCAGTTCGCCTTCTGTGATTATGTATACTTCCTCCTCAGGATGGAAATGCTCGTGGATTGTCGAGCCCGCCTCGAATTCGTACTGCGCGAAAGTCATGCTGGGAGAATCGAAATAGCGGCCTTTCCAGCCCGGCAGCGGTTCGACAGTCGGCAGTTTGTTGATATCGATGAACATCTCGTCTTTCTCTTTTTCTATGCGCTTTGTGGTCAATTCTCCTAGAAAATCCCCAGCTTAATCTGCAGGAATTTCTTCGGGTTCTGGCGGAAATCGCTGATGAGCAGCCGCATGTCACCCGTAAGCCCGGTCATGTTGTCGTACAGCGCTGGATCGCTGAACATTTTCCCGAGCGTTCCCTGGTTCGAGTTGAGTTTCGCGGTGGCGTCACGGACATTTGCCGACGCATCACGCAGATAGTTGTACGCCGTATCATCGGTCGCAAACTTCCCTAGCGAGCCTTTGCCGGCGCGGACGTCCTCCAGCAGCGCGTTGCCTTTCTCCGCTATTCCCTTCGCGTTGTCCGCGAAGGCAGGATCGTAGACCAACTTGCCCAGCGTGCCTTTTTGGTCGCGAACGGCGCCTAGTACGTCGTCGATTTTGTCCACGGCGCTATTCGCCTTGTTGTAGAGCTCGTCGGACGTAAGCACCTTGCCTACGCTTCCATTCCCGCCCTGAATCGAGGTGATCATTGCGTCGACCTTCGCTGCGCTGCTGTTCAAATGGTCGTAGAACGCAGGATCCTTGATGAATTTCCCGACGGTGCCTTGGCCTTTCTTCACGTCGCCCACGATGTCGCTGATCTGCGTCTCGAGCACGCCCAGGTTCTGCACCACGTCGTAGCCACGCTCGACCACGTCCTTAATCTCGGGAACTTCCCCTCCCGGCACGACTCCGCCCGGCGGTATTTCGGACCCAGTCGATCCGCGAGTGATGTCCACGTAGCGGTTTCCGAGCAAGCCCTCTGTCACCAGGCTTGCCGTCGAGTCAGACCGAATTTGGTCGTGATATGTGCGATTGATTCGCATGACCACCGTGATGTTATGTCTCTTGTCGGGCGGCTGCGGCGTTAGGCGAATGGACTCGACGTTCCCCACCTGCAAGCCATCGAGGGACACGGGGGCGCCCTGTTGAAGGCTCTCCACCTCGGGCAGATAGGTGATCAAGCGATACTTCGTCACCCAGAATCCCTGCCCGCCGGTGACGTAGAAGATACCGACGGCCACGATGATCAAAGCCACAAGAACGAACAGCCCCACTCGCAGTTCCGCCCACGTCAGTTTGCGTTGCGCCATTGCCTTCCCTCCTCAGTTGCGCTTCCAGCGCACCTTTGATCGTTCCAAATCTATTCCGCCGACACCAAAAACTTTTTCAGATACTCATCGGATGACTCCAATACGGAATCGGCTGTGCCATCGAAATACACCTGGCCATCCCGCAGGACCAGGATGTTGGTCAGGGGCGGTTCCCCTCGATTGCCGTTCTTACCCACTGGTACAACGTGTCCGCTCCCTTTGTCGAACCGAAAATTTGCGAGACCAAACGCGTCTTGAACGCGCTGCGTCGCCATCAAGGACGTCACACCCTGTAAGTCACGCCCGCGCAGGATCAGCGTGATGATTGTTTGCGATGTCACCGGATCAAGGCCGCCCGTCGGCGAGTCGTAAAAAACAAGCTTCGGATTGTCCACCAGGGCGCGAGCGATTGAAACGCGACGCCGCATCCCACCCGAAAGCTCGCTCGGATATCTCTCGATCGTGGCCTCAAGTTCGACGAACTGCAGCGCCTGGCGCACGCGCGATTCGATCTCGCTTTCCGCCACTTTCTCCTCGCGAAGGCGAAATGCTACGTTGTCCCCCACCGTCATCGAGTCAAACAGCGCTCCCTCTTGAAACACAAAGCCCAGGTGCCGCCGGAAGTCGAGCAGCTCCCGCTCGGGCATTTGTCCGATATCATGGCCCATCACCCAAATTCGCCCCTGGTCCGGGCGCAGCAGTCCCGCCGCGAGTTTCATGATTACGGTCTTGCCGGAGCCGCTTACCCCGAAGAGGACTTTAGTTTCGCCGGGCCAGATGTCGAAGGAAATTCCGCGCAGGACTTCGCCCTCGTCAAAACTGATGTGCACGTCCTTGAATGAAACCAGGGGTTCGCCCGGAACGATTTCATTCATCGTAAGCACCGGCACGCGGACGCACGGGGGCGCTTCATGGTGAGATTATAGATGCAAACGTCAGCTGATTCGCAGTCGAGCTTTGACGCGCAGGCGATTCTCGGCGCCTTCTGTGCCTGCAGCCATTCCGCTGGGCGGGTCTCGGCGGTGAGTTCGTTTGTCTGGGGCCTTGCTTTAGCCTTCTTTGAAGAATCCGTGCGGACGAGGTGGCTAGAGATTAAAAAGAAAAAGAAATACCCGCGTGAGGAAGAAATCCACCACAAGAACCACCACCGAAGAGATCACCACGGCGCTCGTGGTCGCGCGCCCCACTCCCTGCGTTCCTCCCCTCACACGCAGCCCTTGATAGCAACCCACCGTCGCGATAATCACCGCGAAGAACACCGGTTTGCCCATTCCCATCACGAGATCACCGAACTGGAGAGCATCCACGGCGCGCGTCCAGAACTCCACTGCCCCAACGCGCAGCGTGAAGTACGACACGATGAATCCGCCGACCAGTCCGAGGAAATCCGCCACGGCAACCAGCAAAGGCAGCACCAAAACCATCGCCGCCACCCGCGGCGCCATCAACTTTCTGATCGGATCGGTGCCGAGCGCCCTCATCGCGTCCACCTGCTCCGTCACCACCATCGACCCCAGTTCCGAAGCAATTCCCGACGCGTTGCGCCCCGCCACCAGCAACGCCGTAATCGCTGGTCCGAGTTCTCGCACGAGCGCCAGCGACACAATGTCGCCCGTGAGCGCCGTCATGCCGAATCGCTCGAATTGCGAGGCCGTGTTCAGCACCATCACGCCGCCAATGAAAACCGCCGCGATGGCCACAATCGGAAGCGAACCCACCCCCATCAGGTCCATCTGTTCGATGGTGTCTGCCCAATACCGCGGCGGCGTGAATATGTCGAAAATCGATTCAATCGAAAGCTGCAGGTAATCTTGGAAGACGAAAAGCTGCCGTTTGACCGCTTCCCCCAGCACGGATGGGACTGACGGAGTCTCAGTGGCCTCGACCATGAGCGTTGCCCGCACCCCCGCAGGCGAATCACCGCAAGCGTATCGTCCACGCGCGCACGGCGTCAAGCAAACGAATCACGAGCAGCCGTAAATCCCGAACCGACTCCGCTTTACGCGTCGCTACGCCTCCGGTACAATCGTGCGTTTGTTCCACCTTATCGAACTCGACTGAACATGTTGCGTTTCGTCACAGCCGGAGAATCTCACGGCCAGGCGCTTGTCGCCTGGATTTCGGGCCTGCCCGCGGGCGTCCCCATCGATTTGGAGTTCATCGCGCGCGACTTGCACCGGCGCCAACTCGGATATGGCCGTGGCGGGCGCCAGCGAATCGAGAAGGACCGCGCGGAAATCCTGGCCGGTGTGCGCCACGGGAAAACGATCGGCGCTCCCATCGCCATTCGCATCGAGAATCGCGACTGGGCGAATTGGGAGAAAGCCCTTCCCGTCGAGGATACGGAAGGCGCGGACGACTTGCAGCGCGTTTTGACCGCGCCGCGTCCCGGCCACGCAGACCTGGCGGGCGCCCAGAAATTCAATTTTCACGACGCGCGTTACGTCCTCGAGCGCGCATCCGCCCGAGAGACCGCCGCGCGGGTCGCGGCAGGCGCCTTCGCGAAATTGCTGCTCCATCAGCTTGGCGCTAAGGTGCTGAGCCACACAATCGCAGTTGGTCACGCCCGCCTCGAACGTGACGCGACGTGGGCCGAAATTGAAGCGGTCTGCGACAATCTTGAATCCCCGCTGCGTTGCGTCGATGCTGTTACCGAGGCGAAAATGAAAGCGGAAGTCGACCACGTGCTCCGAGCCGGCGATTCGGTTGGCGGCATATTCGAAGTCGTTGCACACGGCGTTCCGCCGGGCCTCGGCAGCCATGCGCAATGGGACGAAAAACTCGATGCGAAGATCGCTCGCGCGGTCATGTCGATTCAAGCAGTGAAAGCTGTCGAGATCGGTACCGGCGTGACGAACGCAGGCAGCTACGGCTCCGAGGTACAGGACGAAATCCGCTACGATACGACTCGCAAGAGATTCGAGCGTTCGTCAAATCGCGCGGGAGGCCTCGAAGGCGGAATCACCAATGGCGAAAACGTCGTCGTCCGCGGCTATTTGAAGCCTATTTCAACGCTGCGTCGCCCGCTGCTGACGGCGGACCTGAAAACCAAGGAAGCTGTGAAGGCCGCATACGAACGCTCCGACGTGTGCGTCGTACCGGCCGGCGGCGTCGCGGGCGAAGCGATGGTCGCGTTTGAACTGGCTAGCGCGTTCCTAGAAAAGTTTGGCGGCGACTCGCTCGAAGAAACGCGTCGCAATTTCGACGGTTACCAAAGGCAACTGGACGCGTATTAACGTTCCACATTTATGGAGGTTCAAACGCATCGCGTGTCATTCCGAGTCCCGATTCATTGGGCCGGCGAAGCTGCCTCTCGCACCACCCACTAATATGATCCATCCCATTGTAAAGTTCGGCGACCCGGTGCTCGAGACTCCCGCCAAGCCCATCGAGAAATTCGATGACGAGCTTAGGACCCTCGTCGCGGACATGTTCGAATCGATGTACGCGGCCTCCGGAGTAGGCTTGGCCGCCCCGCAGATTGGGATTGGCCTGCGTCTGGCGGTGATCGACGTAAGCAACGGCAAGAATCCCGAGGCGAAGATCGTCTGCGCGAACCCCGAAATCATCCATTCGGAGGGCGAACAGCGCGAAGAGGAAGGCTGCCTTTCGGTCCCGGGCTTCCGCGGCTACGTGGGACGCCCCACCTACGTCACTGTCCGCGCGCAGGACGCCGACGGGAACGGAATTCGAGATGCGCGGCGAAGGATTGCTCGCCCGCGCCTTCTGCCATGAGATCGATCATCTGAACGGAATCCTTTTTATCAGTCACCTGAGCCTTCTGAAGCGCGATTTGATCAAACGCAAAATCCGCAAGCTGAAAAAAGCCGGCGACTGGTAGGCGAGCCGTGCCGCTGCGCATCGTTTTCTGCGGTACGCCCGCTTTCGCGCTTCCCACTCTGAATCACTTGATCGCGCAGCCGGATTTTCAAATCGAGGCCGTGATCACGCAGCCCGACCGTCCGCGTGGCCGCGGGCACGAAGTCTCCAGCTCACCGGTAAAGGACGCCGCGCTCGAAGCCGGCATCGCCGTCTACCAGCCCGAGAAAATCAAGTCGGAGTCCGCGCACAACTTTTTCAAGCGCGTCGCGCCCGATGCGGTCGTCATCATCGCCTACGGGCAGATCATCTCGCAGCCTCTGCTCGACATTCCCCGCCTCGGCTGGATCAATCTGCACGGCTCGTTGCTGCCGAAATATCGCGGCGCGGCGCCCATCAATTGGGCGATCGTCAACGGTGAAACAAGAACCGGCGTCACCACCATGCAGGTAAGCGCAGGGCTCGACACGGGACCGATGTTGTTGAAGCACGAAACCGGGATTGGCCCCGATGAAACTGCTCCGCAACTGGCCGCTCGACTTGCCGAGGCGGGCGCGCCGCTCGTGGCCGAGACGTTGAGGAAGCTCGACCGCGGCGAAATCACTCCCGAACCGCAGGATAATTCCCAGGCGACGCTTGCGCCGCTCCTAAAGAAAGAAGACGGCCGCATCGATTGGTCGCAGCCCGCGCAAGCAATCTACAATCGCATTCGTCGGCTTGCAACCCTGGCCCGGCGCCTTCACCACATTTCGCGGAAAGAACTGCCACGTCTGGGGCAAGCCCGCGGCCAACGCAACGGTCTTGCGTTAACAGGAGAGATAACGCGACCGTAGCGACCCTTCCAACCCATCGAATCCAACCGTCTATTGGTTTCCTGTGGCGCCGACACCGCCCTACAGATCGAATTTGTCCAGCTAGAAGGTCGAAAGCGCGTCACGGCACCTGAATTCTCCAGCGGCGCGCACCTCACTTCCTCCGACCGTTTTGTGTGATCCGTCAGCTAGCCTGGGCCTCAAGAGAAGCTATAAAACGGAGCCAGGAAAGCCTCGCAAAGGGTAGAATCTCCCCACGTCCGAGTCGGTCGAGACGATTGAATCACCAGCTGTTGCAAACCCTAACGTTCCTGGCGAACGTCGTGTATCCGATCACACACTTTTGCCTTGACTCTAGCTGACTTACCTCAGAGACTGCGGTACTCAAGAGAAAATAACGGTCGTCTTACTCGGAGGACGCATGTTTTCCTTGGCCAAGTGCCTTCCGCTTGTTCTTGCTATCGCGCTGGTCGCGCCCGCCCTCGCGGCGGACAATCCGGCCGGAGCTAACTCCGACCCGACTTACCAACAGCTCCGAAACCTTACGCTCGGCAGCGAGTCCATCGCGGTTGAGGCGATCGACCTGAAACGTGATGCGGCAACCTTCCACCTGAAATCCGGCGACATGTCTGTTTCGTACCGCCGGTCAGAGGGAAAGTCACAGGCGCCGTCTTCGTCGGTGAAGGCAGCATGAGTTTCGACCCGCCCGCTGCCGGACGAACGCCGCAGCCTCAAGTTCCTCACAAAGTCGGATGTGTTCACCGAAGATTTCAGCCACCTCGTTCTTCGTTTCACGGATTCCACTTACGAAGAACTGAAAAAGTCCGGAGGTCGAGGGCAAGGTAACTGCGACGCCGGCCTTCTAAAAGACAGCCAGAACGCAACGCGCCATAGGCTCCACTACAATCTCGACGGCCGCATTCTCGAAGATGTCCTGCGCCCCGAATCCGGCGGCCTGTTCGTGGCCTTCGTCCACGGCAAGCACTATGACGACAAATTGCTGTACGTCGTTGATCCTAATGGCGCCCCAGAAATCGCTGAAGAACAAGTCGGTCTGATGACCTACGACGAGAACAAAGAAGGAGTCTGGAGCGCTTCGCGGCTTTCCAATGATTCCAAATCGAGACTCGGAACTGCCGCTGCTTCGAGTTCGCGGATCCACATCGAAGATCAGAACCTGGATACCACGATCGAAGGCAACGCACACCTTTCGGCAAAGGCCAAGACCACATTCGTGCCGTTCTCCCCCGACTCGCGCGTCTTGCCCTTCGATCTCTTCCACACGTTGCGAGTGCAAAATGTCTTGGGTCCGGACGGCCAGCCCGTTTCATTTATTCAAGAAGACAAGAACGACGACCCTGACTTCTTTGTCGTCTTTCCGAAGCCACTTACAGCCGGGGAAAAGTGCACGGTGACCACGAGCTATGATGGCAAAGACGCCGTGATAAACACAGGAAACGGCAACTACTATCCCGTGGCGCGCGAGAATTGGTATCCGGCCAACGCAGGTACCAGCCTCGGCGACTATTCCAACTTCGACATGATCTTCCGGATCCCCAAGGGAATGAAGATGGCCGCCGCCGGCAGCATGATCAGCGAAAAAGACGAAGGCGGCCATACCGTTACAGAATGGAAGAGCGACACTGCGCAGCCTTTGGCCGGTTTTCAATTCGGCAGAATGAAAGAAGAAGAAGCCAAGCTCACGTCCCCCGATTTTCTCGTTGCTGCCTACGCCAACGAAGCGCCTCCGGATTGGGCGAAGGATATGCAGGGGGGTACGATGGGCAATCTAAGCACCGTCAGCATGATGAAGCAGCCGCTCCAGGAGGCACAGATCGCGATCCACCTCTACACCAGCTATTTCGGCCCGCTACCGTTCAAACGCCTTTCCATGACTCAGCAGACCGCATGCACCTACGGTCAATCGTGGCCCGACTTGGTCTGGCTGCCGATTTGCTCGTTCTACGATACGACCGTGCGCCATCAACTGGGTCTCGACTGGGGCGATAGTGGCTATTGGGACGTTGTCACTCCTCACGAAGTGTCGCATCAATGGTGGGGACAGCTCGTCGGGTTCGGTTCATATCGCGATCAGTGGATGAGCGAGGGCTTCGCCGATTTCTCGGCCTCGCTTTTTTTGCAGAGTGCCTATGGAAAGCAGGGCCCTAAGATGTACGAGAAATTCTGGAACGATGAACACAAGTTGATCGTTGAGAAGAACCGGTTTGGCTTTCGAGCCATTGACGTCGGCCCGGTCACCATGGGCTATCGGCTCGACAATAGCAAAACCGGCGAAATTGGCCGTTACCTCATCTACCCAAAGGGCGCCTACATTCTCCAAATGGTTCGCATGATGATGTGGAATGGCCAAACAGGCGACCAAAACTTCAAACAGACCATGCAGGACTTCGTGAAGACCTACGCCGGTCGAGCCGCTACCACCGAGGACTTCAAGACCACCCTCGAAAAGCACATGACGCACGACATGAATGCCGGCGGCAACGGCAAAATGGATTGGTTCTTCAACGAGTACGTCTATGGCACCGCATTGCCTACTTACGCCTTCACCGCCACTTTCGACAAGGATCCCGCGGGCGACGTGATTTTCAATTACAAACTCACGCAATCAGGCGTGGACGACAAGTTTGTGATGCCCGTCCCCGTCTATTTCGAGCTTGCCGACGGCCGCACCATCTCACTGGGTCGCATTCAAGTCAAAGGCAACTACACCGCCGAAGGAAAGGTCCCGCTCAAGGGTATGAAGGACCCTCCCAAGCGCGCCCTGATCAACTACAACCACGACGTCCTCGCCTCCAACTAGATTCAAGCCGACGAGCCGCCTGGCGCGGACTCGGGAGTGCGGAAGCTTGCTTCCGCTTGCTCCTCGGCGAAGCCTGCTTCGGCGCTCCAGCCGCACCCTTCCTTTGCGGCCCGGCGCTGCGCCATCGTCGCAGCACGGTGTGGCTCACCCAGCCCAAGATTTTCTTTACGCGCCCGCCGCTTTGGGTTTCGCTTGGTCGATCATCGCAAGCAGTTGAGCCGCGGCCGCCTCGATGTCCTTGTGCTTGTATTGTCCTGCGCGGCTTTCCGCCGCCAGCACTCCGCACCGGTGAACTTTCTCGAAGTCCCCATACGGAAACTCATACCTCTTCTTCGTCTCCTCTGGTTCCTCGTCGTTGATTCCCAGGTGCCAGTCACCATACTCGCCGAAGCCATGCGCCTTGATGAATTCGTTCTCCTGCGCTGTAGAAGGTTGATCCTTGCTCCACGCGTTGCGGTTGTCGTGCACTACCTTTCCTTCTTCCACTAACTCCTTCGCGTAACTGAATGCCCGCTTGTTCAGCTTCAACGCCATAACCTTCCCTCCTGAAGTTTCTGTAGTCCCTCATCACGACGCCGCGCCAGCCCTGGGGCAGCACCCGTCGACGACGCTTCCTCATCGATTAGGCGCCGGCCCTCCGGCTCGCGAGGCATCTCCGCTGTCTATTTTGCAACCTTTTTGGGGTAAAGACGAGTTTCCCCTCGGCCCAGGCGGAAGTGCTATCCCTCTCGACGGCGACTGTGATTTCATTTGAGAATGAGCGTCTCGCCCGCCAGAACGATCGCCTTTGACGCGCTCCGCCGCGTCGAGGCCGAGGCTGCCTACGCCAGCGACGTCCTCCACTCGGAGCTCAACGCCAGCGTCAAGCCCGAAGACGCCGCGCTCGCCACCGAGCTTACGCTCGGAGTTCTACGCTGGCGCGGCTTGCTCGATTTTCTGCTTGAGCGACTACTAGGTAAGCCAGTCTCCAAACTCGATTTGCCAGTCGCGCTCGCGCTGCGCCTCGGCCTCTATCAGCTTCGCTTTCTCGAGCGCGTTCCCGCTCGCGCCGCAGTGAATGAGTCCGTCGAGCTTGTAAAGCGCGCGCGAAAAGCCTCTGCGGCCACCCTCGTCAACGCCGTGCTTCGCCGCGCTGCCACCGAAACAAGGGAACCCGCCGAAAGGTTCCTGCTTCCGAACATCTCGCCCGTGGAACGAATCGCCATTCTGCATTCGCATCCCACGTGGATGGTCCAACGATGGCTCGCGCAGTTCGGGAAATCCCGCACGATAGCCCTGCTCGAAGCCAATAATCGCCCGCCGCGTCTCACTTGCTCCGTGCATGACGCGAGTCATCGCGACGAAATTCTCGGCGAACTCCCTAAATTCGGCTTGCGCATCGAACCCGGTCAACTTCTCAAGACAGCCTTTGCGGTGAGCGGTGGCAGCCCGATTCGTACGGACGCCTTTCGCCGAGGCGCAATCTCGATCCAGGACGAAGCTTCCCAAGCGGTGCCGCTCCTCCTCGCAGTGCAACCAGGCAACCGCGTCCTCGATCTTTGCGCCGCTCCGGGTGGCAAAACGCCACCGCTCGTTCGCGCGGCGGGCGAAAACGGCCTCGTCATCGCCGCCGACCGCCACGCGCATCGCCTACGTGCCATGCGCGCTCAATTCGAGCGCCTGCGTCTCTCCGGAATCAACCTTGTCGAGCTCGACGCGCAAAAGCCGCTTCCCTTCCTCGCCCAATTTCATCGCATCCTTGTTGACGCGCCCTGCTCCGGTACTGGCACACTCGCCCGCCACCCGGAAATTCGCTGGCGCCTCAAACCCGACCAGCTCGCGGAGCTTCATAACCTCCAAGCCGCAATTCTTGCCTCCGCGCTCGAGACCCTCGCCCCCGGCGGACGCCTCGTCTACTCCACATGCTCGCTCGAGCCCGAAGAAAACGAAGACGTAATCGCCGAGGTCGCTCAAACTCATCCCCATATCCGACCCGCGCCGACCAGCGAAGCAGCGGAAGCACTGGCCGCCCATCTCGGTCCCGGCGTAGAACCTGCGTCTTTGTTTGACGCTGCTGGCCATTTCCGCACCCTCCCCGGTCAGCAACCATCAGACGGCTTTTTCGCCGCAGTCCTCGAACCGGCCAGGGGCTGAGCGTTACCGGAGCCATGCGCTCGAAATGTCGCAGTCGCGAGGAAGCAAAAATCCGAGCCTTTGATGTGCGCGAGTTGACGTTGGGGTGTATTCTAGAGTGTCGCGTTCATTAAAGATGCGCGTCTCGCGGGCATCGCGAGACATACATGTCGTCCGCATCCCGGGGGACGCGCAGATCGGTCAAATAAGAAGCTATGAGCGCTCCCCTTAGATACACGGGACCGGCAAACAACGAGGCTATGGACAAGAAAACCCTTACGTCATTGCAAGGCTTGGAAGACGTCGAAATTCAAGAGTGGCTTGAGTCGCTCGACTCTGTCCTCCAGTCGAGCGGGCCCGATGTCGCCATGGAAATTCTCGAACGCCTGCGCGCCCACGCGGAAGTGGTCGGCATCGATCTTCCCTTCTCCGCAAATACTCCGTACGCGAACACGATTCCGCTCAGCCTTCAGCCGGCCTTTCCCGGCGATCAAGAGCTCGAGCGTAAGATCAAGAGCTTCGTGCGCTGGAACGCTCTGGCCATGGTCGTTCGCGCGAACAAACACGAACACAACATCGGCGGCCACATCTCCACCTATGCCTCTGCTGCCACGCTGTATGAAGTAGGCTTCAACCATTTCTTCCGCGCGCGCAGCGAGGAGTTCGAAGGCGACACCATTTATTTCCAGGGCCACGCTTCTCCCGGCATGTACGCTCGTGCATTTCTCGAAGGCCGCCTCTCGACTCAGCAACTCGAGAACTTTCGTCGCGAACTGAAACCGGGCGGAGGCCTTTCCTCCTATCCGCATCCCTGGCTGATGCCCAATTTCTGGGAGTTTCCCACCGTCTCGATGGGCCTCGGCCCGTTGATGTCGATCTATCAGGCTCGATTCAATCGTTACCTCGAAAACCGCGGCCTCAAGCCGGTCACTGACGCAAAGGTCTGGACGTTTCTCGGCGACGGCGAAACCGACGAGCCCGAATCGCTCGGCGCCATCACGCTCGCCGCGCGCGAGAAACTCGACAACCTGATTTTCGTCGTGAATTGCAACCTCCAGCGCCTCGACGGACCAGTGCGCGGCAACGGTCAGATCATCCAGGAGCTCGAGTCTGCTTTCCGTGGCGCGGGTTGGAACGTCATCAAGGTTCTCTGGGGCAGCGAGTGGGACCCGATTCTCGAGCGCGACACCGAGGGACTTCTCGTCAAGCGCATGGGCGAAACCGTCGACGGCGAATATCAGAAACTCGTCGTTTCCTCCGGCGCCTACGTCCGCGAGCACTTCTTCGGCTCCGACCCCCGGCTATTGGAATTGGTTAAGCCTCTCTCCGACGAACAGCTCCGCCGGCTGCGCCTCGGAGGCCACGACCCGCGCAAGGTCTACGCCGCGTATAAAGCTGCCGTCGAACATCAGGGTTCGCCCACCGTCATTCTCGCTCGCACGATTAAGGGTTACGGCCTCGGCGAAGCGGGTGAAGGCAAGAACGTCACCCACCAACAGAAGAAACTGAACGAAGAAGAGCTGCGCGAATTCCGCTCGCGGTTCGACATCCCTCTGAGCGACGAACAGATCACCGACGTGCCCTTCTACAAGCCGCCTGACGACAGCGAGGAAATTCAATACCTGCACGCCCGGCGCGCTGAACTCGGCGGCTACGTGCCGAAACGCAGCGTTCGCACCAAACCTTTGACCGGCGATTACGAAGAGCTTTTCAAGGAATTTCTCACCGGCAGCGAGGGCCGCGAAGTTTCCACCACGATGGCCTACGTCGCCATGCTGCGGAAGATGCTCAAGGATCCGGAGATCGGCCAAATCGTCGTGCCCATCGTCCCCGACGAGGCCCGCACCTTCGGCATGGAGTCGCTTTTCCGCACAGCGGGAATCTATTCGAGCGTCGGGCAGCGATACGAGCCGGTCGACGTCAATACGCTGCTCTACTATAAAGAAGCTCAGAACGGCCAGATTCTCGAGGAAGGCATCACTGAAGCGGGCTCGATGGCTTCCTTCATCGCCGCCGGTACCGCCTACGCCACCCATGGCATCAATACGATTCCATTCTTCATTTATTACTCGATGTTCGGCTTCCAGCGCATCGCCGATTTCATCTGGGCCGCGGCGGACATGCGCGTGCGGGGTTTCCTGCTCGGCGGCACCGCCGGCCGCACCACGTTGAACGGCGAAGGCCTCCAGCACCAGGACGGCAATAGTCACGTCCTCGCATTGCCCGTGCCGAATCTTCGCGCCTACGATCCCGCCTTTGCCTTTGAAATTGCGGTCATCATTGAGGACGGCATCCGGCGCATGTACAAAGAAGGAGAAAGCATCTTTTACTACATCACCGTCATGAACGAGCCTTATGCCATGCCGCCGATGCCCGGCGACGTTAAGGAAGGAATCCTTAAGGGTATGTACCGCTACCGCGCTGCCTCCAATCCGGAATCGAAGTTGCGCGCGCAGCTCTTTGGCAGTGGCGCAATTTTGAACGAGGCCCTACGCGCCCAGGAAATTCTCGCGAAGGACTACGGAGTCGCGGCAGACGTTTGGAGCGTAACCAGCTACAAGGCGCTCTACAACGACGGCATCGAAACCGAGCGCTGGAACCGGCTGCATCCCGGCGAAAAACCGCGCGTTCCATACGTCGCCGAATCACTCGCGGACGCACCCGGCGTGCTCGTCGCCGCCACTGATTACCTGAAGACGCTGCCGAACATCGTCAGCAAGTGGATGCCGCGCCACCTCGCTTCGCTAGGCACCGACGGATTCGGCCGCAGCGATTCCCGCGAGGCCCTGCGCGACTTCTTCGAAGTGGATTCCCGATTCATCACGCTCGCCACCCTGCACGAGCTTTTCACCGAAGGCAAAATCGACCGCGGCGTCGTCGACAAAGCCATCGCCGCCCTCAGCATCAACACCGACAAATCTAATCCGGTCACCTCATAGCACCCAATGACGCTGTCGCCTGACGAGGAGAGGCAACGCCTCGTCCAGCACTATCGGGAGATGACTGATGTCGAGCTTGCCGAGCTCGTGGACGACGCTGCTTCGCTAACCGATCTCGCTCGCGACGCCCTCCGCGCCGAACTTCTCCGCCGCGGCCTTGATATCGTGGTCCGGGAGTCGGCTCGGTCTTCCGGCGACATCCGCGTTCGAGCGCCGGTAGTGATTCGCCAGTATTTGAATGTCCCTGAGGCGCTTCTCGCCAAAAGCATCCTCGATTCTGCAGGCATTCAGTGCTTCTTGGGCGATCAGAATATAATTCGGCTGGATTGGTTCCTGTCAAACGCTCTCGGCGGAGTCAAACTTCTGGTCAAGGACGAAGATGCCGTGGCGGCCGACGAACTACTGAATCAGCACGCGCCGGAATCCACCACCGAGGAAGATGCCAGCTAATTAAACGCGGTCGGCGTCCGCACATCAACCGACGCGCTAACCTCACTCATACCGCAGCGCATCGAGAGGATCCACGCGCGTCGCTCGCCGCGCGGGAATCCAGCATGCCGCAAGCGCGCAGATCAAAGTCAGCGCAATCACGCCGAAAAT
Source organism: uncultured Acidobacteriota bacterium (assembly GCA_963744235.1). Taxonomy (GTDB): domain Bacteria; phylum Acidobacteriota; class Terriglobia; order Acidiferrales; family UBA7541; genus Palsa-295. The sequence continues at coordinate 1,230,999 of CAVUSU010000004.1, forward strand.
CGTCCGCCAATCGTACGGGCTCACCGCGAACAGCAAGCCCGAAAGCACTCTACCCAGCGCCAGCGCGCCCGCCACTCCCGCCACTAATCCAACAGCCACGGGCACAAGCCCCCGCCGCATCACCATCGACAGAATATTCCCCGCCTGCGCGCCCAGAGCCATCCGAATCCCGATTTCGTTCGTGCGCCGAGCCACGCTGAACGCTAACACTCCGTACGTTCCCAGCGCCGCCAGCAGCAGCGCCGATGCCGCGAATACTGCAAGCAGCGTTATCTGGAATCGCCGCTGCGAAATCGACCTGCTCTCGATCTGCTCCATCGTCTCGATATCCGAAACAGGCAATTGCGAATCCACTGACCACACCGCCTCGCGAATCGCTCCCGCCGCTGCGACGGGCTCGCCCGCCGTTCGCACGGCAATCGCCGCCGACCACGGCGCGCGGTCCCAGTACGGAACGTAAACCATAAGTCCGGGCGCGTCCTGCAAACTCGTCGCGCGTACATCCGCCACTAGTCCAACGATTTCGTACGATGGATCCTTTGGGTCTCCGCGCTTGAATTGCTTTCCGATCGGGTCTTGCCCGGGCCACACCGTCTCCGCCGTGTGCTTCGAGACGATCACCAGCTTGCGAGGCTGATCGCTTTCCGCAATCCCCCGCCCCGCAATCAGCCGAATTCCCATCGTGCGAAAGTAGTCCGGAGTCACCGGCCGAAAGGCCGCAATAGGCCGCTCCATGAGGGGCCGCGTGTCGCCGGGCACGGAAATGAGGTCCGCCCACAATTGCCCGTTCAGCGGAAGCACCGAAATCACTCCCGCCGACATCACCCCCGGCTCAGTCTGAAGCTTCGCGATGACGTCGTGATAGAGCCGCTGCCGTTTGGCGTCGTCGTCATACCGCGGGCGCGACGGTGCAATCTCCGCCGTCAGAACGTGTTGCACCTCGAATCCGCGATCCACACCCGTCAGCCGAACGAAACTCGTCAGCAGAAGTCCCGCGACAATCAAGAGCAAGCAGCTCAATCCCACTTCCACGCTCACCAGAAGCTCGCGTACCCGCATTCCGCCGCCCGATTCGGTCGATCCGCGCGAACCAGACCGCATCGCATCCTGGGGGTCCACTCGCGTAAGGCGCCATGCCGGGAAGACACCGAAGAACAATCCCGAAGTCGCAGCCGCTCCAAGCGCAAACAGTAGCACCCGCCAGTCGAGGTGAACTTCCGACAGGCGCGGCAGATCGACCGGCGCGGCCGTCACAAGCAAACGCACCAGCGCCTCTGCCAACCCAACGCCCAGCAAACCTCCCGCGAACGCGAGCAGCGAGCACTCGACGAGAACGCCGCGCACCACTCTCGCCCGCGATGCCCCGAGCGCGATTCGCACCGCCGTTTCGCGCGTGCGGCCGAGCGCGCGTGACAGCATCAAGTTGCCCAAGTTCACGCACACGATCAGCAGGACGGCCCCCACGGAGCCCAGCAAGAGCCATAACCCGCCGCGTTCCTGCGACGTGATTTTCTCCTGCAATGGCGAAAGCCGCGCGAGCAAGTCGACCCGGTCGTCCCCTTTCAAGGTCGATGCGATCTGCGCTTGAATCACGTTCAGCTCTGCACCCGCCTGACTCGCGGTGACCTCTGGTTTCAGACGCACGACGGCGCCAAAATCAAAATCTCCCATCGCGTCCCAGTCGCTCTCCTTGATTGCCCAGGCCCGGAAGATGTCCACTTTCTCCTTCATCGGTATTCCGAGCGATTGCCACGCGGGCGCGCGAAACCACGCAGGAAGCACCCCGATCACGGTCATCGGTACGTCGTTCAGCGTGATCGACCTCCCTATCACGGATGGATCGGCGCCGAACTTCCTCCGCCAGAGCGAATCGCTGAGCACGACCACGTTGTCGTGTCCCGCCTGGCCGTTTTCGGGCTCGAACGTTCGCCCGATCTGCGCGCCAATTCCCAACACGGCGAAATAATTTGCGGTTACCCTCTCGTCGGAAATGCGCTCTGGCTCGCCCGTCCCTGCCAGGTTCAGACCCGCGTCATCGGTATTGATCAGCGCGATCGACTCGCACGAGTTGCAGTGGCGCGTCCATTCGAAGTAATGCCGCCCGTTTACAGGCAGCACAGGATAGACATTGCTTAACTGAGGCACCACTTCCTGGATGGCATACAGCCGCGCCGGATCGCGATACGCCAGCGGCCGCAAGAGGATTCCGTTTACGAGCGAGAACACGGCCGCCTGTGCGCCGATCCCCAGCGCCAGGATTACGATGGCTGTCAGCGCAAAGCTGCGTTCCTTCCGCAGCGCGCGAAACGCATACCTAACGTCTTGCCGCAAATATTCGAGGGGTCTCATGCCGCCATATACGCGAGCCGGCGCGAATTAGTTCCACTGCCTTTCACCGACGAAAGATGGAAACGCGGGACCTCTGCCATGAGCGGGCTACACCAGCGTCCGCCCTCCGTCCACCGCGAGTATCTGCCCCGTGACAAAATCCGACGTGGCGAAATACGACACCGCCCCCGCAATATCACCGCCCGTTCCCACGCGATGCAACGGGACCCGCTGGATGTAATCTTCATCCGGCGCTTCGCCGGGAAACTGAATCGTGCCCGGCGCGACGCTATTTACCAGAATCTGCGGCCCCAACGCGCGGGCCAGGCATCTCGTCAGCATGATCACTCCCGCCTTTGACACACAGTAGTGCGTGTACGCAGGCCACGCCAGAAGCCCGCCAAGCGATGAGATATTGATGATGTGTCCGCGACCCTGCCGCTTCATCATCGGCGCGGCCACCTGTGCGCACAGGAATTGCGATTTCAGATTCGTGTCGAGGATCCGGTCCCACTGCTCTTCCGTCAACTCCTCGAACTTCGCGGCAAAAAACATTCCCGCGTTGTTCACCAGGATATCCAGCCGCCGGAATTCCACTTCGATCGTCGCGAAAATGTTCTCCACATCTTTGCGTTGCGCAACGTCTCCTTCCACGGCCAGCGCCCGCCGCCCCATCCGCTCGATCTCGCGCGCCAGCTCCTCTGCCTCCGTCTGCGAAGTCATATAGTTGATGACCACGTCCGCTCCGTCCGCCGCGAGCCTCAGCGCGATGCTCCGTCCGATCCGCTTCGCAGCCCCCGTCACCAGCGCAACCTGCCCCGCCAGCGGGTTATCCGCCATAACCACCTCCGCGTTCAAGCACACCTTAGCATCGAACACGGGAGTGTCCAATCGCTGGTGACAACAACAAAATGGCGACTTGCGGTAGGCCCTATTGCGCTTCCCAATCTTTCAGCTTGATTTGAGGGATTACAAGCGTGCGTGTGAAGTGGTCTTCCGGCTCGTACACTCGGATGACCACGCGCGACTCCGGAAGCTGCGGCCCATCAACCGGAAACTTTGCCAGCCCGGACGGATCTCGGAATGGAAGATTCACTCCGAAACGGGCGAAGTTATCGGGAATCGGCCGATCGCCGAAAGGAGTGTAGTCAGAGCCGCAGGCGGAACGCTCCGGATTTCGCGCCCCCGTGGCCGCGTTTTCGAGAAATACGGACCCGCAGATCGGTCCCCTCCCAGGCTGCATGCAGTGAAGCTCGACCGCAGTGCCAAGCTCATTAATCTTCGTTTGGCACCACCCCCAACCGGGCATTCGTTCATCTCCGTTCAACGGCGGGATCGAATAGGATTTCGCCAATCCAAACATGGTCAGCGAGTAGTTGAGTTCTGCTCGGAGTGGCCGATCCTGATTTGCGAGGTAGACCGATTCCGGTAACTCAATCTCCTGATATACGCGTTCATCGTAACTGACGCGCATGCCTTCGCCGTTCCCGTGATATACAACGTTTCCGCCTGCGGCAATAAGGCGCAGGTCGACGCGGTCCGTTGAGAAAACTCCATCTTTGTGCACACCTTGGATTCGAACAGGAAGGAACACCTCCGCCTGATCCTCTCGGCGATTGCTCTCACCGCTATTCAGCCCCGATGGCATCCGATATCTTTCCGCTGCCGGATCGAATGTTACCTGTATCGCCGCTCCTACTATCCTGTTCACGGAAAGGCGCTCCTGGATGGCGAACGCAATTCGCCATGGAAAAAATAACGAAAAAAGAAGAACGAGCCCAAAAGCGACCACCAGCAGGCGCGAGGTGAACGTCTTACGGCGAAAGAATTGAAGACTCAGAATGACTGCCGAAGCAACGAGAACGACGCCAAATCGAAACACTTCTCCAACCCACCCAACTCCGCTATCTGGGACCGGCACCAACGTTCCGTGTGCAGCCTGATTCCCGTACTGAGTAAGCGTTAAAAACACAGCAATAATAAACGTGCATCCGCACCCGAAAATAAAGGCCTCCGTCATGTTCTGTGTCACGGATCCAAGAATAGAAATCGGCAAGATGATGAGGAAAACGAGATAGCCTCCACGCCAAGCCGCCGCGAGAAGAGAGTCCCTTAACGAGAAATGATTTGCCAGGCCTTCCGCTAGATTTGCTACGAATACCGGCCCGGCCACGGTGACAATGGCGAAGAAAAGTTTTTCCAGGAGCAAGTCGCGCCGCCGGATCGGCCGCACCAGCCAGTCTTGTCGGACTCCCGGAAGGGAGTCGAGGTGAACGATTGCCGCTACCAAAAACATATTGGCGAACATCGCCACCACCGGTAATTGCTCCGACAGCAATTCGAGCATGGGGTATTCGCCGAAAAGGCCCACCTTGTATACGACGAACTCCGCCACCCAATTGATCAGCGCCACCGCCGCCACAAATACCCACAGAAGCTTCCAGTCCTTCTTGAAAATGTGCCAAATCATGATTCCCGCCTTTCGCCTACGCTGCGCCGTTGCGCGCCGCTCGCGCCAGCGTGGTAAAAATGGACCGCAGCGGCATCGGTTGCACGTCAATTCCTCGCACGCCGTGGATTCGCGAGCGAACGCGCTCGCCCAGGTCATCCTCGTCAAACCGTGTGTCGACAAATGTTAGGACGTTCCCCACCGCGCGCATTTGCATCCATTCTTTGGGAGTCTGCCTCGGTTCTGCTCCCTCCACTTCGAGCGTCACATGCACTTCGCGAAATCTTCCTATCAGTTCGTTCATCGCTTCCTGAAACAGGAGCTTCCCTTCGTCTATGAAGCCAACGTGCGTCGCGACGCCGTCGATTTCGCCCAATTCGTGGGATGAGATTAGAATCGTCATCTCGCCCGCCTGCTGGAGCAGCCCCTCCATAAACTCGTCGCGCACCAGCGGATCGAGCCCGCTGAACGGCTCGTCCAGAATCAGAAGCTTCGGACGGTACGGCAGCGCGCACAAGAGCGCCATTTTCAGGCGCATCCCGTGCGACAAGTCGCCGATCTTGCGCTCAACCGGTAAACGCAACTGCTGCGCGATGGATACTTCCAGTTGGCGGTCCCATGCGGGATAGAACGGCCGCAGATACGCCACGTATTCGCCGACGGTCAACCGCGGCGGCATGTCCTGGTTCTCCGAGACGTATCCGATCTGCGCAAGTTCACGCGGCGAGACTCTACGCGAGTCCACACCCAGGATGGTCGCGTTGCCCCGGGTTGGTTCAATGATATTCGTCAGCACTTTGATCGTTGTCGTTTTCCCCGCGCCGTTTGCGCCAATCATCGCGAACGCGCTTCCCTGCGGCACCTCGAAACTCAATCCGCGGAGCGCATCGAAGCGTCCGAACTTCTTCCACAGATTTTCCACGCGAATCATTTGCGGCCCACCTCCTGAGGCTTCTCGAGCTTCGCCCACTGGTCCTGAATCGCCTGGATCACGTCGTCCATATTGAGTTCCACCCGCTTCGCCTCCACCACCAGTTGCTCCACTTCGCGCTGCAAGAGCCGCTTTCGGTCGCCCGCGCGCGCCTCCGGAATTTCCGCCACAACGGTTCCGATTCCCGGGTGCACCTCGAGCCAGCGCTCCTGAATCAGGTGCTGTACCACCTTGTGCGCCGTGTTTGGATGAATCTTGAACTCAGCCGCCAGCGCCCGAACCGAAGGAAACGCCTGCCCCGCCCGAAGCTCGCCGCTGATGAACGCCTTCTTCACCGCGAACACGAGCTGGTCGAAGATGGATTCGCCGGGGCGTAGAGTCAGTCGGAATAGCGTCACATGCGCACTGTGACACACATGAGCCACCTCGTCAACCTGGATTTCGAAAGGCCGGCGATGCGCTCATAGACTCAGCGGGCTTCGATGTATCATTCATTGGCGCGTAGCGGAGACCTTTAACGCGTTCACGGCTCGCGTCGCACATTTCGAACTTCAAACCGGAGGCCTTCGCACTTGAGACACATCAACTGGCTGCTGGCCTGCCTTGTACTACCCTTCGTTGGTGCCGCCGTTTTCGCGCAAGGCCCCGACTGGAACGCGCTCGGCAAGCGCTGGTGGTCGCACGTCCAGTTTCTCGCCGACGACAAACTCGAAGGCCGCGACACCGGCAGCCCCGGCTTCGAAAAAGCCGCCAACTACATGGCCGACCAGTTTCGCGCCGCAGGTTTGCAGCCCGCCGGTGTCGACGGTTACCGCCAGCCCATGGATTTCGACGTGGTGCGCATCGACGAAACTCGCTGCTCTCTCGACTTGCTTCGCGACGGAAACGTGCAAATGGTGAATCTCGGCGAAGATGCTCTGCTCGGCGTCAACTCGCACGCAGCCGAACACGTCGAGGCCGGCGTTGTGTTCGTCGGATACGGGCTCACAATCCCCGAACTGAATTACGACGATCTGGCAGGTCAGGACGTAAAAGGGAAAATCGCAGTCTTCGTCACCGGCGGGCCCGCAAACCTGCCCGGCCCCATCAAGGCTCACTACGAATCCGGCGAAGAGCGTCGCAAGGCGCTTGCGAAGGCGGGTGTGATCGGCATGATCTCCATCGGCAATCCCAAAGCCGCCGAAGTTCCCTGGTCGCGCATTGCTGGATCACGCTTTCAGCCAAGAATGGAACTGCGCGAACCCGGCCCCGATGTGGCGCCTCCGCTCCAGGTCAGCATCACATTCAACCCGAAACACGCGGAGATGCTCTTCGCTGGCAGCGGCCACACCTTTGAAGAAGTCCTCGCCGCGCTCAACGCCGATCAGCCTCTGCCGCACTTCCCTCTCGCCGTGAAAGTCCGTTCTCGCCTCGGCATGACCCGCTCGGAAGCGAAATCCGAAAACGTCGTGGGCGTTCTCCCAGGCAGCGATCCCACGCTCAAGAATGAATACGTCGTCGTCAGCGCGCACCTGGACCATCTCGGAATCGGCGCGCCCGTCAACGGCGACAAAATCTACAACGGCGCGATGGACGACGCCTCCGGCGACGCCTCTCTGATCGAAATCGCCCGCGCCCTGAAAGATTCGGGAGCGAAACCGAAACGCTCGATTCTCTTCCTCTCCGTCACGGGCGAAGAAAAGGGCGAACTCGGCTCTCAATATTTTGCCGCGCATCCCACCGTGTCCGGCCCCATCGTCGCCGACATCAACATGGACATGTACCTCCCGCTCTTCCCCCTGAAATATCTCGAAGTTCAGGGTCTCGGCGAATCCACGCTAGGCGACGATATTCGTGCGGTCTGCGAAAAAGTAGGCGTCCAGGTGCAAGCGGATAAAGAACCAGAGCACAATCGTTTTATCCGCAGCGATCAGTACAGCTTCATCAAGAAAGGAGTTCCATCTCTTGCCTTCAAGTTCGGCTACATCCCCGGCACTCCGGAAGAGAAAGTCTTCAAGGCCTGGTATGCCGATCGCTACCACGCGCCCTCGGACGACCTGAGCCAGCCCGTCGAGATGGCCGCCGCCGCACAATTCAACGCCATCCTCGAGAAGCTGGCCCTACGCGTCGCCAACGCCGACCACCGCCCCGAATGGAAGCCCGACAGCTTCTTCCGCCGCTTCGCCCACTAGTCGGCTTGAGACAGCTCGGTTTTGTGTCAGCCCCGGACCTTCAGCCGGGGAGGGTGGCCTTCAGGCCACCCGAAAGGAGCCCCACAATAAACTAAAAGGGGCTTCAGCCCCTGAAGCCGCCTTTGTTCGTCGGCGCAGTTTCTCTGTGGTCTCCGGACTTTCTCTGCGCCCTCTGTGATCCGCATTTCACTTTTCCCTTTTCAATTGTCCCTAATAAAGAGGAAGCCCTTGCAACTTTCCGCTGTCCTATGCCAGTTTAAATCCTATGACACTCGACCTCCTGGCAATTGCTCCGCATCCCGACGACGTCGAACTCACCTGCGGCGGCACCTTGTTGAAGATGGCGGACGCTGGTTATCGCACAGGCATCCTCGATCTCACCCAGGGCGAGACCGGCACACGCGGCACGCCCGAAATTCGCGCCCGCGAGGCGGCCCGCGCCGCAAAAATCCTCGGCGCAAAGCTTCGCCTCAACGCCGGCATGCCCGACGCTCGCCTCAGCGCCCGCGAGGACTACAAAATCGCTATCGCCGAGTACATTCGCGAGCTCCAGCCGCGCACCGTCATCCTCCCCTACTGGGAGGGCCGCCATCCCGACCACTACACTGCGGCGACCCTCGGCTACGAAGCCTGCTTCATCGCGGGCCTGAAAAACTATCCGCTCGCCGGCGAACCGTTTCGCCCCTTCAAAATCATTTACGCCGCGGCTTACGCCACCGTCACGCCTACCTTCGCCGTCGACATCACCAAACAGTACGACCGCCGCCGCCGCGCCATCCTCGCTTACGAGTCGCAGTTTCGCCCTCCCAAGGGCATTCGCCAGTCAACGAAAGTCTTCCTCCCGCTTGACGAGCTTGAGGACCGCATGAACTTCACCGCCCGCCACTACGGCCGCATGATCGGCGTAAAATACGCAGAAGGATTCGTCGTCAAGGAAATCCTTCAGGTCGACGACGTCGTCAAAATGCCCGTTCGATCGATCTGAATATTCGACGCGATCAGATCCTCGAGGAGTTGAATGCCGCGAAGGACGAACATTCCGACCTTCCTGAACGCTGTTCCTCAAAATTCGTCGGAATGCTGTGTATAGGAAAAACCGGGGAGGGAAACCGTCGGTCCCGTGTGCGAAACTTTCACTCGAACCGCAGGTTCGTTTTCGGCGCCGGCCTTGCGCAAGACGGCAAAGGTAGCCAGCGCCTCGGTGTAAACCTTCGTAACTAGAAAGCTCTCGTCGCTACCATCCTTCTTCCAAACCTGGCCGACCTGGACCTTTCGCGCGGGCACTCTACGACTCTAGACAGAATCCGGAGAAGCGTCAATAACCGGCCTCGATTCTGCTTCGCCACAGCAACCGTTTCCACCCCCGTGCCCCTTCTGGGTGAAAATTGCACCCGCGAGCTCGAGGGGCCAACGTACCTGAACATTATAGTACTAGTACCTACCGCAAGAAGCTTCCCAAAGCATCAACGGTACTTACGTACTGAGAACAATGTGCCTTTGGACTCATGGACTAGCTATCCCTGGTCCCATAACCTATCTGTGTCAAAGGGGAACACTGCGCACGCCAATCGGCGAGCGGCTCCGGGCTTAGGGATGCCGCGTAGATCAGCAATCTGGGGAGGCCTTTCGTATGTCGCAATCCCTAACCCTCGAAGTCAGGAACTCTCTCGGCCGAGAAACCGAGACTCCTGCCTCATCAAAGCCCTCTTTTCTCGTTTCCGAGTTGATTTCAGCGCTTTCCTATGCCCTGGACCTCACAGAAGGCCGCCCCATGGGCCACTCGGTCCGGAGCTGTCTTCTCGGAATGCGCATCGGCGCCCAGCTTGGACTGCCCGCCGAAGCCCAAGCCGACCTGTACTACACCTTGCTTCTGAAAGACGCAGGCTGCAGCAGCAATTCTTCCCGGCTCTATCACATCCTGAATGCCGATGATATTCGCGCCAAGGGCGACCTAAAGACCACGGATTGGACGAAAGTTGGCTGGGAGAGCCTCCACTACGCCCTTACCCACGTAGCCACCGAGACGCCATTTCCGGAGCGTGTCTAGAAGCTCGTTCAGGTGGCCGCAACGCAGCAACGCGATTCGTGCGAACTCGTGAAAATCCGCTGCGAACGCGGTTCCGCCATTGCTCGCAAACTCGGATTCTCGGAACACGTGGCCGCGGGAATCCACTGCTTGGATGAGCACTGGAACGGGCGGGGCTATCCAAACGGCCTGACGAAAAAGAATATTCCGCTGGCCTCCAACCTGGCAAATCTGGCGCAGACACTGGAAGTTTTCTGGGCGGCCAGAGGCCCGGAAGCAGCAATTGAGGCTGCGGAAGGCCGCAGCGGCCGCTGGTTCGATCCGGAATTGGTCCAAGCGGCCGTGTCCCTGAACAAACAGGGCCGCCTCTGGACCGGGTTGGAGTCGGACGACGTGATCGCCCAAGTCATGGCGATGGAGCCCGTGGAGCGCCGCCTCACCGCCACCGAGCAGACTACAGACAATATCTGCCTGGCCTTCGCTGACATCATCGATGCGAAGACGCCCTTTACCTATCAACATTCGAACGGAGTGGCGCGTGCCGCGGTTACCATCGCCCGCGCTCTCGGCGTCTCAGACCAAGGCGTTAAGAAGCTGCACCGCGCGGCTCTGCTTCACGACATCGGCAAACTCGGAGTTTCCAACGCCATTCTGGAGAAGCCGGGAAAACTCACCTCCGAGGAGTTCGCCGAAGTCCGGAAGCATCCTTACTACACTTACGAAATCCTTCAGCGCATTCCGGCCTTCGCCGACTTCAGCACGGACGCAGCGGCTCACCACGAGCGGCTGAACGGCAAGGGATATTGGCGCGGTGTGACGGGTGACGACATGTCTCTATCCGCCCGCATCTTGGCCGTCGCCGACGTGTTCGACGCTCTGAAGGCGAAAAGGCCTTACCGGGACGCGCTGCCGCTCGAGAAAGTGTTCTCGATGATGCGAGAGGACACGCCCCACGCCCTGGACTGGCCGTGTCTTGCTGCGTTGATGGAATCGGGCTCAGTTGTCGCGGATTTCGTTACCGAGGATTTCGCTCTGGCAGCGGTCTAAATTCCCTGAGGGAGGAAGAGGTCATGAGAGTAGGTCCGAAACTTGCCGTTCTTTTCATTTGCTTAAGCATTGGCGCATCCGGTCTCCGAGCCCAGCAATTTTACTGGGACACCGCCAGCACTCGCTCGACCGGGATGGGTGGCGTGTATGTTGCCTCCTCTTCGAACGTCGTTGACGCCCTGGCCTCGAACCCCGCCGGCCTTTCGTATCTTCGAGGTCGAAATCTCAACGTCGAAGCCGACGCCATCTTCGCGCGCGGCTCGTTTGACGACTCCTCGAATAACGGCGCGCCGCTCGGCGATTCACCGGGATTCATTCCCTATGGCGCTTTTGGTATGCCGATTCCCCATTCCCGATTTAGTTTCGGCGTCAGCCTTACGCCCGATCTGCTGTCACAGGGCGACTGGCACTACGTCGATCCTCCAGGTTTCGCCGGAGCCAGCTACGGTCTGCAAAAGCAATTCTCAGAGATCTACGCTCTGCGATATACGGCGGGGCTCGGATTCGCTGTGAATTCCAGACTCTCCATCGGCGCCACCTTCGGAGCGGACTACAACTCCAACCGCCTCCAGGCGCCTTACATTTTCCAGACTCAGCCGGTGCTCGCGGGTATGAAGACTCTTCTCGACATGCACACCACCGGGTACGGCTGGAACGCCAGCGTGGGCGTGATGGCTCGTCCGACGCGGAGACTCGACGCCGGCGTGTCTTGGAAATCTCGCACGGTGATTAACAGCACGGGTTGGGCTACAGGAGACGCCTACGCGCAGTTCGCCGCTCTCGGCGTGAACGCTCCCTCCACGTTTACCTACAGCTCGAAGGTGCAGAACGTTTTGCCGCAAAGCGTGAATGCCGACATCGCATGGCACGCCACTTCTCGCTGGCTCTTCGCCTTCCAGACCGACTGGGTGAACTGGCACAACTCGTTTGTCACGTTGCCAGTGACACTGACGAACGGAACGAATGCGACCCTGAACAGCCTTGTGGGTGGAACAAGCCTTAACGATCGCGTGCCGCTCGATTGGAAAGATCAGTATGTCTTCCACTTTGCCGCGGAACGCAGCTTGAAGGAGAGCGTGACCCTGCGAGCCGGATATTCGCATGCCAATAGCCCGGTGCCCGACTCAACACTCACCCCCCTGACGGCTGCCATTTTCACCGACCAGATCTCCGCCGGACTCACATATCGGCACGGACACGCCCAGTATGAAGGGGCCTACTCGTTTGGACCGCAAGCCACGCAAAGTGTTGGACAGAGCGGATTGCTTTCCGGGGAATACGACAACAGCTCGGTTCACGTTGGCACGCAGTCCGTGAAACTGGGGCTCACATACACGTTCTGACACTGGCCCTACTGGCGCACTAACGCGTGACGCACACTCGGGCGGCCGGTGCCCGCCGCCCGGCGGGCGCTCGTCGCCGCGAAACCTAGGCTCCTAAAAGGGACTCACGCTGACCGAGTCCGTCTCCCGGTTGACCTTGCCGTCCGTATACATCAGCAAGAGCCCCGTTTGCGATGGCGAGTTTCCATTGTACGGACCCGAGAAATAGATGTTGGCGACGTTATTCGGAAAGACGGTGATTGCCGTCGGGCTGTTGGGCGGCACGGCGATCTCCGTGGGCAGCGCATACGCCTGAGGCATGTCGAGTTCGTAATACATGGGGCCGATGGAGTCCGTCAGGTTGCCGGTGAAGAAGTTATCGAAGGCCAGAACTTCAAAGGCGAACGGCGTCGAGTAGGTCAATTGCAGGCCACCCGCGGTCTGCAGAGCGCTCAGTGGCACGGTAAGCACCACATTGGCCGAATCCAGGTCCGCAATGCTGTAGAACAATGGACCGGCCGCAGTGCCCGCCGCCAGGTCGGCCACGAAAACGCCATTCTGTCCGCTGAAAAATCCGGTCGTGATCAGGCCGATGTCCGCGTTGAAAACATCCAGGTCGGGCACCCCGTCTCCGTTCACATCAATTAGCACATCGAACTCGGCCGGAACGTCCGGGTGTGATCTCTGCCCGAAAGTGGTGATCGCAAACTGCGCGCCCAGAACGCTGCAATCGGGCGAAATGCATATCAAACGCACGCCGACGGCCTGCAGGTTGATCACGGCATAATCGGAACCGGGTGCCGGCAGCACCGACGCCGGAAACTGAGTTCCCGTGCCCGTGAGAGAAAACACATCCACCAATCCCCCCAGGGCTCCGTTCGTGTTCGTCAGTGTCAAGTTTCCGGGGTTTCCGCTCAAAGCCACGGCCGTGGTGGTCGGTTGAACGTTGGCCGCCTTGTGCGGCAGGATATGCCACGGAATATGAACGTTCTCCGCGCCGCTCGTGAAGCTCAGATAACCCGCGTACTCCACGGTGTTAAGAAGTTCGCCGTTGCCACCCTGTAGGCCCCCATTCAAAGTCCATATCGGGAGCGAACCTGCGTTTACTGTCAGGCTTAAAACGAAGCTCGCCGCGCCATTCGCAGGAACGAAGACGCTCGGCGGTGCCGTAATCGTCGCCCCTGTCATGTTGGGCGCATCGCGGTATGTGTTCGTGATTAAGTAGGTCCGCGCCGCCGAACTGTAGTTTCTAACCACCACTTTCTTTCGGAAGCTCTGCGTGGCGTTGAGCCGGTAGGTGCCAAACGAAAGACTCACCGCCAGCGGGTCGCTGGCATCCCAAACGGACGTCGTTGCCGCGACGGCGCGGTCCGCGCGTACCTCTCCGGCGCCCATGCGGCTCATCGGCGCCAGCGCTCCTGGCTCAGTCACGGAGTTTTCGAACACGTTCGGCTCCGACGTTTCCATCAGAATCGCTTTCACATCCACCGGTCCGAGTGTGTGGTTCTTCGAGAGCAGCAGGGCCGCGGAGCCCGCCGCAACTGGGCAAGCGAACGACGTCCCGGTCTCGACCGTCTCGCCATTGCCGGTTCCAGGTTCGGCCGCGCTGATAGTCCCCGGTGCGCTGATGTCGGGCTTCAGCATGTTGTAGCTGTAGTTCGGACCTCGCGACGAGTAGCTCCCGATGTTCGAGGCAAGCGAGAACGCATTGTTTGGGCTGATCGTCGCGTTCACGGCGGAACTCGCCAAGGTGGTCTTGATCAAAGTGCTCGTCGATTGCGTGATCACCAGGGTCGGAACGAAATCCGAACCGCCGCCGTTGCTGAAGCCCAATGCATCGCCCGGCGCCACGAGCCCGATGAGCACACCCGTCGCGCCTGCCCGCGCGGCGGCGTCAATCTTCAAACTCACGGCGCAGCTTCCGCGGTCGATCAGCGCGATCATACCGCTCGGATTCGTGAGGTAAGGATCAGCGGGACTCCCGCTGCTAATCGAACCGGCCGGGCAACCTCGCCCCAGATACGCCACATTGGAAGTTACACCCACATTCACTGGAGCAAAATCAAGCGTTGCCGCGTTCGTGTAGGTGCCGGCAATCGACGCCGGCGAATTGATCACCAAGGCGATCGCGCTGGAGGTCACGCTGTTCGTCCCGGCGACGGAAAGAACTTCGGGGGTCGCCGCTGGACCTCCCACGACGTACGGAATATCGCCGTCATTGCCGGTTGAGATAACGCTCACCACTCCGAAGTTCACCACGTCCGTGAATGCTTCACTCGAGTCTTGCTCCCTCATCCCGAAGGGGCCGCCGATCGACATGCTGATGACATCCACAGCATCGTTCAATGTCCCGGTGTTGTTAGGGTCGAGCGCGAAGTCAATTCCTTCCAGAATCGCCACGCCGCTGCAACTCCCACTCACTGAGCTGCAAACTTTTACCGCGTACAATTGCGCTCCCGGGGCCGTTCCGTTATGCAGGCCATCCAGGCTGTGCCCGCCCACGATGTCCGCCGTATGCGTCCCGTGACCAAAGATGTCGATGGGATTCGGGTCCGGCGCAAGCGGCCCGTTGGGCCAATACGTCTCCCGTGAAATCGAAACCTCCGATCACTTTGGAGGTGGGGAAAAGATTCGCCGGAGGAGTCCCGCTGGCCACCGCCACTGCCGCGGCGTAATCAGCCACGTTCCCTGAACCCCCCAGGTTGTAATGCGTATAGTCGATGCCCGAGTCGAGCATCGCCACGCGAACGCCCGCTCCCGTGAACCCGCTCCGCTGCACCGCTGTCGCCCCTATATAGGCGTCCGTCGTTGCAAGGTCCGGAACGGGGGCGGCCGAAAGCCGGTAGTCGGTCACCGGCCGCACGGCCAGAACCCCTTCGATACCGTGGATCTCTTCCAGATGACTCGCATCCACCGACACGATCAGCGCGTTGTGTCCCTTGCTCACCCGCCCGAGCTCGACGCCGCCCAGAGCTTTCACTTGCGACATCACGGCATTCTGTTTTTGCGCGAGCTGAGCCAGGTAAGCGCGCTGCTGATCGGCCGTCATGGCAATGCCCTTCTGCTTGGCATTCGCTCCCACGGCAACAACCAGAGGCGGATCCTGCAGCTTGATTCCAACTTGTACTAGTCCTTTTAGTACTTTGCCCGGTGTTCCTGGTCTCGCCATCTTCGAAATCGTTCCTGTGTACACGCTCGAACCCAAGTTTACTGGTGTCCCCACGTGCGATTTGTTTTGCGCATTCGTGATTTGGACAAGCGTCAGCAGACAAAAAATGGCACACAGGATTCGCTTCAAAGGTTCACCTCCGAGGTGGCTTGTCCCTTATCTCACAGTGAGATGGAAGTCAAGAATATATTCAGAAAAATCTTGTGAGCCACTGCGTGCTCGGTCTAGAATGTCGCAACTTTTGGAGGCCATTTCCATGTCGCGAAAACTGTTTCTGTCGGCTCTTGTTTTGTTCGTCTTGATCTGCGCTGCGCCCGCCCATGCCACCACCATCGTAGCTTCCGGCGCAGGCCCTTTGCCGGGCAGCGCCGAGGATCTCACTAGCGTCGTCAATCTCTCGGAAATTCTCGGCACCGTTGACTTCCCACTCGGTGTCGACATGTTCAAGATCGACATCACCAACGCCGCAGATTTTTCCGCGATCACAAACCCGATCGCTTTTGGTGTTCCCGACACCGAACTCTTCCTCTTCGATTCCACCGGTCTCGGAGTCTACGGAAACGATGACATCAGCTTCAGCAACACTCTGTCGTGCCTGCCTTCGGCAGACTCTGGCAATCCATGCGTGTCCTCGCGACCGGCCGGCGTTGGTCCCATCACCGACGGCGACTACTACTTGGCGGTTACGCGCTCGGCGAATGATCCCCAAAGCAGCGGTGGCAACATTTTCTCAGAGATTCTTTCCACCGACGTAACCGGCCCTGATCCCACCATGGGGGGCGGCAGTCCCATCACCGGCTGGGATAACAACGTGTTCGTAGGCCCCGACTTTGACTTGATAAATTTCGACATTACTCTCACTGGCACAGCCCCGGTCACCACTCCGGAGCCCTCCACCTGGGCTTTGATCCTCGCCGGTTTGCTTTTCATCTCCCTCCGCAGGACGCGGCTCGCGCGTCCCCCAGCCGTTTAACGGACGAGCCTTTATCGTCCGAAGCGCCGTATGGGGCACCGCTGGTTGTCCTTCAGCGTCCACGTCTTGCGGTTCGCCGCTTCCTGCTTTTCAGGAGCCTTTCAGGTTGCCGCGATAGACTCCGTCCTCGCTTCGATGGTAAACAAGGGCAAGTCTGAGATGCCTTTACAACGCGTAACGGATTCGACGGACCGCCCTGTGCCGTCCGCCGCCCGTCAGGAGAAGGCGTGAACTACTCGGCCCTGTTTCGCTCCGCCATTGTTGCCTTGCTCCGCAACAAGATGCGAAGCGTCCTCACCGTCCTCGGCATCACCATCGGCATCGCCGCGGTGATCTGCGTCGTCGCCATCGGCAAGGCCGGACAAGCCCGCGTCGAGCAGCAGCTCAACAATCTCGGCGACAACTTCGTCTGGATCGAAGCCGGCGGCCGCGCCGTCAATGGTGTCCGCACCGGAACGCACGACACGATAACGCTAACCATGGCGGATGCTGTCGCCATCAAGAATCAGGTTTCACTCATCAAGAGCGTTTCGCCCAACGTCGATGATCCCGTCCAGGTAATCTACGGCAACCAGAATTGGCACACCTCCTACCGCGGCGTTTCCCCGGAATACTTCGAGATCAAGCGCTGGTACGTCGATCAAGGCGCTATATTCTCGCAGGACGACGTGGACCGAGCGGCAGGCGTTTGCGCGCTTGGCCGCACCGTCCGCGACCAGCTCTTCGGCGTCGAGGATCCCGTCGGCAAAGTGATCCGCGTCAACAACCTTCCCTGCAAGGTTGTCGCTACGCTCTTGCCGAAAGGTCTGTCGCTTTCCGGTCAGGATCAGGACGATACGATCATCATCCCGTACACAACAGCTCAAAAGAAGCTCAAGGGAATTGACTGGCTCGACGACATCCTCTGCTCGGCGATATCGCAGGACGCCGTGAAAATGGCCGGGCAGGAAGCCACTGCCGTGCTCCGCGACCGCCATCACCTTCGTCCCGAAGAGGACGACGACTTCAACATCCGCAATCCCGAGGACATCATCCAGGCGCAACTCGACGCCAGCAAAACTCTCACGATTCTCCTGATCGCCATCGCGTCCGTCTCCCTGATCGTAGGCGGAATCGGAATCATGAACGTCATGCTCGTCTCCGTCACCGAGCGCACCCGCGAGATCGGCGTTCGGGTGGCCGTCGGCGCCACCGAGGAAGCCATCCAGCTTCAGTTTCTCGGCGAATCGATCATGCTCAGCCTCGTCGGAGGAGCTATGGGCGTCCTGTTCGGCGTTTTCGGATCCTACTTGGTGGGGCAAACGTTGCACTGGCCGATGCAAATGTCTCTTGAATCCGTGGTGGTCGCAGCCGTGTTCTCGATCGCCGTCGGTGTGTTTTTCGGGTACTACCCGGCGCGCAAGGCATCGCTGCTCGATCCAATCGAAGCCCTGCGTTACGAATGAAGTGGAAGGGCGGGGTTTCAACCCCTGAACGCAATCTCCTAGGGAACACATGAAACCAAAGCCCAAGTGGCTCATCCTCGCAGTTCTCGTCGTCGCGGCTGGCGCATTGATCGGTTTCGCCCTCAACCGCAAAGCCCCCGTCGAGAACTTCACGGCCAAAATTGAACGAGGCGACATCGACGACGTCGTCGAAGCCACTGGCACAATCAACGCCGTCATCACCGTCCAAGTCGGCTCTCAGGTCTCCGGTACGATCGCGAAGCTCAACGTGGACTTCAATTCGCGCGTGCACAAAGGCGAGATCATAGCGCTCATCGATCCCGCCTTGTTTCAAGGCGCTCTCCTGCAAGCCACCGCCGATCTCGAAAACGCGAAGGCCAACCTCGTCGCCGCAAAAGCCAACGTAGAAAAAGCTCAAGCAACCCTGGTTCAAGGCAAGGCCGACTACGACCGCGCCGTCCGCCTCACGAAAGAAAGCATCATCAGCCAGCAGCAGTTGGACCTGGCCAAAGCCACCTACGACGCGGCCAACGCCACCGTCTCCGGCGCGGTCGCGAACGTGACGCAGGCCGAAGCGCAAGTGAGCCAGAAAGACGCGGCCGTCACCGTGGCGCAAACCAACCTCAACTACACCGTGATTCGCTCCCCCATCGACGGCACCGTCGTCGCGCGAAACGTCGACGTCGGCCAAACCGTCGCGGCATCTCTCCAGGCCCCCACCATCTTCACGATCGCGCAGGACCTCAGCAAAATGTGGGTGTACGCCAAGACCGACGAATCCGACGTCGGCAACATCAAAATCGGAAAGCCGGTAACCTTCAAAGTCGACGCCTTTCCCAAGGACACTTTCCACGGCGTCGTCAGCCAGGTCCGCATGAACGCAACCACGGTGCAAAGCGTGGTCACCTACGACACCATCATCGAGTTCGCGAATCCCGAGCTGAAGCTTTTCCCCGGAATGACGGCATACGTCACCATCCCGGTCGCCACCGTGCAGAGCGTATTGAAGCTTCCGAACACCGCGCTCCGTTACAAGCCGCCTATGACCACCGAGGAGATCCTCGCGATCTATCAGCAGCATGGAATCGACGCGGCTCAGCAAAGCCAGGTTATTGCCGGCGATCCTCCTGCCAGCGGAGCGCAATCCGAATCGTCCGCGCAAGGTTCCCCTCGCGCGCCCAAAAAAGATAGCGCCGTCGTTTGGAAGCTCCATCCCGACAACTCGATGGAGCCTGTCAAAGTCTCTCTCGGCATCACCGACCACGCCTTCACGGAAATTGCGGCCGTGCTGAAGGGCCAACTCAAGGAAGGAGACGAAGTCATCATCCGGTCCATAACGCCAAACGCTCCGGCCCCAATCCGCCGCTAACGTTTCAAAAGGCCCATGTCCGCACTCAACCAACTCGAAGCCCGCCAGGCATCCTCCGCCGCAGGCGTCGTCATTCGCGTCGAAGACGTTCACAAATACTACGACCTCGGCGAAACCCGCGTCCACGCGCTGCGCGGCGTAAGCGTCGAAATCCACCGCGGCGAATTCGTCGCCATCATGGGCGCGAGCGGCAGCGGCAAATCCACCTTCATGAACATGCTCGGCTGCCTGGACCGCCCAAGCGCCGGAACGTATCTCCTCGAAGGCATCGACGTCGCGAAGCACGATAAAAAAGCGCTCGCGCTGATTCGCAACCAGAAAATCGGCTTCGTCTTCCAGGGCTTCAACCTGCTGGCACGCACCACCGCGCTCGAGAACACCGAATTGCCCACCCTGTACACCAAGATCGACAAGGCGGAACGCGAAAAGCGCGCCTCCGAAGCGCTCGCCATGGTCGGCCTGGCCGACCGCGCCGAACATTTCCCTTCGCAAATGTCGGGCGGACAGCAACAGCGCGTCGCCATCGCGCGCGCTCTCGTCAACCATCCCTCGATCCTGCTCGCCGACGAGCCCACCGGCAATCTCGACACCCACACCTCCGTCGAGATCATGGAAATCCTGCAGAACCTGAATGACCGCGGATTGACCATCGTCCTCGTCACCCACGAACACGACATCGCACAGTTCGCAAAACGCGTCCTCGTCTTCCGCGACGGCAAAATCCGCAAGGACGACCCCGTCGCCAATCGCCCCCGCGCCACCGACGTCCTCAAAACCCTTCCCACCCTCGAAGACTGAGGTGCCAATCGATCCCAACAAAAAGCAGGACGGCCGACGATACAAGGAGAACTCGAAAGCATTTAGCACTCGCTGTTCAACGTTATGCTCGCAACTGTTCCCGCTATTCTTCAAACACTCTCGTGTTGTTGGCACGCCATCGATCGGTTGTGGGAGGAAGGCTTGCAAAGGAGAATGATGATGCGAAGGAGTCTGGCATTCGCTCTGACGCTGTTGAGTCTCGCCGCCAAGCCGAGAGTCGGTTCCCAAACAGACCAAGCAACATTGCGTAAGATAGCTCAGTTCGACATTCCGGGTCCGCCAGGCAAACGCTTCGACTATCTGACAATTGACCCCGACGATCACTACCTGCTTTCGGCGCATCTCGCGGCGGGGCAGACGTACGTCATTGACCTCCGCACAAATAAAGTCGTGGCGACTGTGAAGGATACGCCCGGTGCTGAAGGCGTGGAATACGTCCCTGAGCTAAAGAAGTTCTACACGTCGAATGCGGGTGACAACACCATCGGCGTTGTAGACTTGCGCCAGATGGCGGTCATTAAGAAACTGCCAACAGAACGCAAGCCTGATGGCAGCGCGTATGCGGCGCCTTTCCACAAGCTCTACGTCTCGGACGAACGCGGCAAGGCCGAAGCCATTGTTGACGTCACCAGGGACGAGATCATTAAGACACTCCGTTTCGACAGCGAGACTGGTATGCCTCAATACGATCCGGTTGCGCGCAAGGTTTACGTCAACCTTCAAGACCAGAACATTCTTGCGGTCATCGATCCCGCAACGGACGCAGTCGTCGGCCGGTATCCGGTCGGACGCTGCGAGGGAAACCACGGGATGACGCTCGATCCCGAGCATCACCGCGCATTTCTTTCCTGTGAGGGAAACGATCTAATGACCGTCTTCGATCTCGATAAACACGAACCTATCGCTTTTTCGCCCATGGCTGATGGCCCGGATGTCATCAAGTTCGATCCGGGTCTGGACCGCATCTATGTCGCCTGTTACAGCGGAGCCATTTCCGTTTTTCATCAGGACGATCCGAATCACTATCGGAAGCTCGAGGATTTCAAGGTGCAACACGCGGTCCATAGCCTGGCAGTGGATCCCGAGACTCATCGTGTGTACACGCCCGAACAGGAAGAGAACGGCAAACCCGTGGCGCGAATTGTCGTCTATGAAGCGGTGGTCCATCCCTAAGGAATTCGCCGACACCTTCCGGAAAGTGAGGGACGTTGAAAGCCTGGAAGATATTTCTCGCGGCAATTCTCCTAACGGTGTTTATTGGGTTGATCTGCGTTGCCGTGTTAGTTCGGCGAGGTTTCCGCGCCATCGCCGAGCCTACCCGGTTCGAGACAGTTGTCGGTCGAACGGCGCGAAATCTGGCGATCCCGCGTCGAAATCGGAACGAAACCAATCCCTGGCCCCCTTCCCCAGAGATCTTGAACGAGGGCCGCGAACACTTCACGGCCCGTCGTGCCATCTGTCACGGCGATGACGGCAGCGGTCAGACGCAAATGGGCCGCAACCTCTATCCGAGGGTTCCTGACCTGCGGTTGCCTCAAACGCAGAATCTCACGGACGGCGAAATTCACTACATTATCGAAAACGGAGTTCAGCTCACAGGGATGCCCGCATGGGGAAATCCGCACCAGCAGCTTGACGATGACAGTTGGAAACTCGTTCTCTTCATCCGCGACCTGCGTCCGTTGACAACTGTCGAAAAAGCGCAGCAGAGCGAAACCGCGAACTCGGCGCACTATACAGGCTCCCCGGCCTGCGCGAAATGCCATGCCCAAATCTATGCGCACTGGCAGAAGACGCCGATGGCCAACGTCGTCCGGGATCCCCGGCAGCATCCAGACGCCATCATCCCTGATCTCTCCACCAACCCGTTCGCCAAGTTTACGAAAGACCAAGTCGCCTTTGTCTACGGGAGCGTGTGGAAACAGCGCTATTTCACAAAGGTCGGCGACGACTACTTCCCCGAGCCGGCGCAGTGGGACATCACTCATCACATGTGGCGCCCGTATTTTGTCGCAAAAGGAACCGATTGGTGGGTACCGTTCTATCCCCCCGACAACATGCAGCGCCCGACTGGCCCTACGTGTGACGGCTGTCATTCCGTCGGCTACGATATCCACACCAAACAGGTCGCTGAGTGGAACGTCGGCTGCGAGCGGTGCCATGGTCCGGGCAGCGAACACGTCGACCACCCCTCTCGCAGCAACATTCTGAATCCGGCCCGCATGAATTACGTCGCTGCCACTGACTCGTGCATTCAGTGCCACTCGCAAGGTCGTCCGCTGACCAGCCCGATTGAGGGCAAGTATTACGATTGGCCGGTCGGCTATCGCGTCGGGCTTAACCTTCAGGATTTCTGGACGCTCGAAGATCACACGCTGGGCGAGACGACCTTCACCCATTTTCCTGATGGCACCGCTCGCAAGAATCGCATGCAGGGAAACGACTTCGTGCAGAGTGTGATGTACCGCCGCGGCATCACATGCTTCACCTGCCACGATGCCCACGGCACGGATAACCCTGCGCAACTCAGAAAGCCGGCCGACAAACTTTGCTTGGACTGCCACGGCCCCCTGTCGCCGAATGGCCCTCGCACCGCTACTCTCCAAGAGCACACCCACCACAAAGACGGCAGTCCGGGAAGCCAGTGCGTCGCTTGCCATATGCCCAGGATTGAGACGACAATCGCCGACGTGAAGGTCCACGCCCACACCTTTAAGGTTCATCACGCCGGAGATGACGGAGAGATACAAGATCCCTAACCCATGTACGACATGCCACATGGACAAGCCGAACACTTGGGCAACCCAGACCTTGCGCGGTTGGCCGGAGCGCTCCCCCTGGCGCGTCGACTAAAACTCCGCATCCCCGATCTCAAATGCGGGGGTGCCCCAGGCGCCGTAGGCAAGACACCGCCTCACCGCCGCATTTTTACCCATCTTGAAATTCTCAAACTCTAAAAATCCGGCCTTCGAACTCAACGCCCCGGATCAAAGTTATGTGGATGTGAAGCTTCAAAACGCGACTTTGTAGCTCTCGTCACGCTTTATTAGAAACAGCTAATGTTGTGACGAAATAAGTCTTTGCTGGTTTCGTGTCGAACTGGTAACCGATTTAAGGGATTCGTACTATGGGTCTTCAGGTTTCCTGCCATATCATCGACAACAGGCGTAGAAGCCCCTGGCATCGGCCACCAGGAATCATTCACACGCAGCGCGGCCGACGCTCAACGGTTACTCGCGCTTCTGAGTCGGCCAGCGGTGCAGACTCGAATCTTGGGAGGGGCGGCTATGCACGTATTGGAACGCGAACTCCTGAACGATCGTCAGCCAATCCCCGCATTATCTGGCATCCGGAAAATCGAACGGCGTGAGTGGTGGCTCTGGTCTTCCGCCGTCCTTGTTACCGTGTTGCTCACGCTCGCCATCGTATCTTTCGTTTTCCCGATTTTGCACCACGGTGAACAGGTCTTCGACGCTGTCCCCATGCTTATCGCCGTCCGAGGCCTTGCAGGAGTCGTATTGTTGTTCGATATCTTCACGATTTATCAGCAGCTTCAAATCCATCAGATACGGCGCAAGATGATGGAACGCGAAGAGATGTTTCGCCTCATCACCGAGAGTGCCGTCGACATGATCGCCGTCGTCGGCTCCGATGGCCAGCGCATCTACAACAGCCCCTCCTACCAGAAGATCCTCGGCTACGCCCCTGACGACCTCCAAAGTACTTCTTCGTTGGAACAGGTCCATCCCGACGACCAGCAGAAGGTCAAAGAAGCCGCGGAAGAGACCTGGCGCACCGGCGTGGGCAAACGAATCGAATATCGCATGCGCCACAAGGACGGCACGTGGCGGCTGTTTGAGTCCACGGCAAGCGCCGTTCAAAACCGCGACGGCAAAGGCGGCAAGCTGATCGTCGTGAACCGTGACGTGACTGAGCACCGGCATTTGGCCGAGCAGTTCCGCCAGGCGCAAAAAATGGAAGCGATCGGCAGGCTCTCTGGCGGAGTCGCTCACGACTTCAACAATTTACTCGGCGTCATCATTGGTTACGCCGAAATCCTTCAGGACGGCAAAGACCAGCCTGAGCTTTTTCAGACCAGCGTCGCCGAAATCCTGAAAGCAGGAAACTCCGCGGCCTCGCTCACACGGCAGTTGCTGGCTTTCAGCCGGCAGCAGGTTCTGGAACTCCAGGCTCTCGATCTCAATGCGATCGTCGGCGACCTCGGAAAAATGTTCCGCCGGCTGATTGGCGAAGACATTCAGCTGAGCACAAACTTGGATCCGAACCTGGGCACAGTGAAAGCCGATCGCGGCCAACTCGAGCAAGTGCTGTTGAACCTCACCGTCAACGCCCGCGACGCCATGCCGGAGGGTGGCAGGTTGCTCATCGAGACTTCCAACTTCTATATGGACGACGCGTTCGTCCGCAAGTATCCCTATCCGGTCCAGACTGGCAACTATGTTCTGCTTAAAGTCGCCGATACCGGAACCGGTATGGACGCTGCGACACAGGCGCGTATGTTTGAGCCCTTCTTCACGACAAAGGAGAAGGGCAAGGGCACGGGGCTGGGGCTCTCGACGGTCTACGGCGTCGTCAAACAGACGGGCGGCTATATCGACGTTTCGAGTGAGGTCGGCGTCGGCACCACCTTCTGGATTTATCTGCCGCGTGTCGATGCGCCGGTGGCCGCGAGTGCTCCCGCTTCGGGGGAGCCCGCATCTCGGGCGGCCACGGAAACAATCCTTCTCGTCGAAGACGACGCTTCGCTGCGTCTTCTCACCCGCAATCTGCTGAGACTTCTGGGTTATACCATTTTGGAAGCGGAGAACGGGGCGCACGCTCTTGAAGTGGCGCGCCAAACCCAGCGAGAAATTCACTTGCTGCTCACCGATGTCGTCATGCCCGGCCTCGGAGGGCGCGCCCTCGCAAAAGAGTTCGCAAAATTGCGCCCGCACACAAAAGTGATTTTCATGTCGGGGTACACGGGGCAAGCCGTCGGCGAATCGGGAAGTTTCGATGCAGGGACGTTTTTTATCCAGAAGCCGTTCACCAGAGACGGTCTCGCGCAGAAAGTCCGCGAGGCGCTCCGGGCCGGTGTTCCGGAAGTTACGGAAACAGCAGGCTGACGCGAAGCACGCTCGCATTCCAGGCTCTCGCTAACTTGGGGGAAAAAATGACTTCGAATGGCAGCAAGCCGAAAGTTCTGATCGTCGACGACGACAACTCCATGCGCGGGCTCCTGAAGGCCCGCCTGAGCGACCTCTACGACGTCGTCGACACCGGCGATCCTGAGCAAGCGCTCGGCCTCGCCCTTGAGCATAAGCCGGCGGCTATCATGCTCGACCTGATGATGCCGAAGTTTTCGGGATTCGAGCTCTGCCAGAATATTCACTCGCTGAGTTATACCTCCCGCATCCCCATATTCATGGTCACGGGTGAGTCCGCTGCGAAATACAAGGAGCATTGCCGGGCGCTTGGCGCCACCGACTTCTTCGAGAAGCCTGTCGATTTTGCGCGCCTTCGCGAGAGGCTCGCCACCGAGCTCCAGGATAAGAAAGTCGACCGGCGCGCGCATGTGCGAGTGAAAATGCGCGTGGTGCTGAAGCTCCAGGGTACCGATGCGGACGGCAAGGCGTTCGAGCAGTCCACGTTCACGGAAAACGTGAGCGTTGGCGGATTTCTCGGCGGCTGCACTGCGTCGCTCGTCAAGGACGCGCGCGTGAAGGTGTTTCTCACCACAGGCGGCAAGGACTACTACGCAGGGACCGCGAAAGTAGTGCGCCGCGAAGCGCCCGGCGCTCCGTGGCAGCGCTACGGCTTCCAGTTTGAAGAAACAACTGCGGACTGGGTTTTGCAACCGTAAGTGTAAGGGTCGCGCTGTTTCCTTGGGATTTTGTAGGATTTTGTAGCGGCCGCCTTCAGGCGGGCGAATCCTCTCCTGTCGCATTAACGCTCGCCGTGTTCGCCCCGCTTTCGCCGCGTCAAAATGCCCCCCTACCCTACCGTAGATTAGAACTGGGTCCACAGTCGAGACGTAAGTCAAGAAAACCACTCGAGATCGATTTAGATATAGAAGTCAAGAAGATGCACGTTCGAGGTATACTCCGCGCCCAGCAGCCCAAAATCAAAATCCAGGTGGACGACGAATGATCGAAGAGCGCCAATCTGCCCCTGCACATGTCGGCATGCTCCAACTGTTGAATGGCGCTTACGTCGCTGGCGCCATCTCCTGCCTCGCCCAACTCGGAATCCCGGACCTCATCGAATCTGCACCTAAATCGCCTGACGAGCTGGCAACTCAGATCGCAACTGACTCCCAAGCGCTGTACCGTCTCATGCGCGCCACCGCGAGCGTTGGAGTGCTATCGGAGGGACCAGACGGAAAGTTCTCGCAAACGCCGATGTCGCGGGTTCTGCGCAGCGATGCGACTCCCAGCCTGCGCGCGCTTGCGATCATGGGAGGCAGAGAGTGGCACGGGCGCGGGTGGTCACACCTGGAATATTGCGTCCGAACCGGCAAGCAAGCGCTCGAACAGATTTACGACGTACACATCTTCGATTTTCTAAAGCGAAATTCAGTGGAAGCGCAGATTTTCAATGACGCTATGACCCAACTATCCATGATCGATAGCCCAGCCGTGGCCGAGGCCTACAATTTTGACGCTATTCGTTCCATCGTCGACGTAGGAGGCGGCCACGGACTTCTGCTGGCGACCATCCTGACGAAGAATCCTCACTTGAGAGGCACGCTCTACGAGGTGCCGCACGTGCTTGAGGGAGCCGCAAACGGACCGCTCAAGCCTGTGATGGAACGCTGTACCCTCGTGGCCGGCGATATGTTTTCTTCCGTTCCAGCGGGTGCCGACGCCTACATCATGAAACACATCATTCACGACTGGCCGGACGATCTCTGCCTCAAGATACTCAAAGCCTGCCGAAAAGGCGTGAATTCGGGCGGCAGACTCCTGGTGGTTGACAACGTAATTCAGCCAGGCAACGACTTCGCCCCGGGCAAGTTCCTCGATCTGCAAATGCTTATTTTCCCCGGCGGATGCGAGCGCACCGAAAAACAATTTCGTGAGTTGTTCGCGGCGGCCGGCTGGCGGTTAAGTCGGATCATCCCCACCGCCGCTGCCGATTCGATCGTGGAGGGAGTTCCGGCCTAACAGCGGCGTGCCGACGCCGAGAATGATGCAGCAGCTTGTGGCGTTGTGGCGGACGTTGTGGAAGTGGCGGGGGAATAAGGGACGAGGGGCGTGGGGTGACCCTTCGACTGCGCTCAGGACAAGGGGGCGAGATTTCAAATTTGAGAGTGGAAGTTTCAGAGAAGGCAAACTCTTAGGGGCTGAAGCCGATCTGATTTTGCGGCGGTGAATTCTCGGGGCTGACAGGAACGGGAAAAACGCCGGCGAGACCCGCCCAACAGGATGGCGGGCAGGCGGCCGGCGCTACTGAAGGCGGTCCACGGCAAGCGCAAAACGCCGATCAGGAGATTGGCGATCCCAGGAAAAGCGGGTGTTGCGCCCAGCATTCCTCTTGACTTGCTGATTCTGAGGTACATACTGGTCGGTCTGTTGAAGGATCCAATGAATCGGAGAGCGGGCGTCGCCACGCGGCGCAATCCACAGCGGACGAGGGAGCGCTTGTTGCAGGCTGCCTTCCAGGAGATTCACAAGTCGGGTTTCCGAGGCACGGACTTGGAGACGATTCTGACCGCGGCGGGCGTAACCAAGGGGGCGATGTATCACCACTTCGCCAGCAAGGAAGCTCTGGGGTACGCCGTGGTGGACGAAATCATCGCAAGTATGACCCGCGAAAAGTGGTTGTGGCCGTTGAAAAACGCAAAGAATCCCATCGATGCGCTGATCGGTATTATTCAGTCCACCTCGTTGAGACCCGCAGACCTTCGCTGTGGCTGCCCCTTGAACAACCTGGCTCAGGAGATGTCTGGCCTCGACGAGGGTTTCCGAACGAGGACGGCAACGATCTTTGGGGATTGGCAGAGCGCAATCGCCACTGCATTACGGAACGGAAGGCAACGCAAGATGGTCCGCAGCGACGTAGACCCCGGCGAAGCGGCTGCGTTTCTGCTGGCAACGTACGAAGGCTATATCTCTCTGGCAAAGAGCTTCCAGGACGTCGCGCGTCTGCAGGCCGGCGAAAAAGCGATGATCAGCTACCTGGAATCATTGCGCGCGCCGCAGAGCCGAATCAGAAGAGTGCGGCCGAGCTGAGGTAAGTTGGTTTTTTGTCGGCTTTATATATACCGACCAGTCGGTAGGTAGAGTGGCATCCAAAAGCGAAAAGCAGTTCCCTTCCCGCGGAATCGCCCGGGACGCAGAAAACGCGCACCCCGCACAAATCGCGGGGACCGCGACGAGACGGTAAGGAACAGCAAGAGGGAGACTGATTATGACGATTAAGGGAAAGATGATGAAGGCGATTCTATTGGGAGCATCGCTTGCGGCTGCTCTGCTGAGTACTTCGCGGCTGGCGCACGCACAAGACCTCACGGGATCGTATCCCCAAATGGCCCCAGTCGATCAGTACCTAATGGCGGATCGAAATGAAGAGATCGCAATGGCACGCAGCGCGGCCCCGACAGCAATATCAGGCGACGCCGAAGTCTTGGTCCTCGGACGACATGGCTACGAAACGGCGATCAAAGGCAAGAACGGTTTTGTGTGCGTCGTAGAGCGAGCATGGATGTCTCCGTTTGACTTTCCGGGGTTCTGGAATCCCAAGATGCGAGGTCCGATCTGTTTCAATCCGCCGGCGGTGCGCTCGATCCTGCCACTCACTTTCAAAAGGACGGAGTTAGTGTTGGCTGGACTGTCGAAAGCTCAGATTATCGAGGGCATCAAGGCGTTCGACGCGAAAGAACTGCCGGCCTTAGAACCCGGCGCAATGTGCTACATGATGTCGAAGCAGGGATATCTAAACGACTCCGTCGGGCATTGGCTTCCCCATTTGATGTTTTACATCCCCCTGGCAGATCCCAAGGTTTGGGGCGCGGATCTGCCTGGCTCCCCGGTGATGTTGAATCCACAATTTCAGGGCGCCCCGGAGCCAATAACCGAGTTCATGATTCCAGTACACAATTGGTCGGACGGAACGGCGAGTGAGTAGTTCGAGCGAGTGGTCCCACTCATGAAACATGGAACAGTGCGGGAAGAGAAAGAACCGCCGCAGGATCGCGCCCTCCGTTTCGGCGCCTTCCAGGTGAATCCTGCCGCGCGCGAATTGCGGAAGGATGGTGTCCTCATACACCTGCCGCCCCAGCTTTTTCACATCTTGTCGATGCTGCTCGACAAGCCCGGAGAAATTGTCACTCGAGAGGAAATCCGGCAGAGGCTTTGGGCCCCGGGCACATTCGTAGATTTTGAGCACAACCTGAACAGCGCGATGAAGAAGGTCCGCACGGCGCTGGGCGACTCGGGGCAAACCCCCAGATACATCGAGACCATCCCGCGCGTCGGTTACTGCTTCATCGCTCCAGTGGAAACAGAGGGGGAGCAAAAAACGGAGTGACTTAAGAGGAGTTAGGGGTGAGGGCGGACTTACGTGTACAGCAAGTCTTGCACACACTCCGTCAAGCGGGCCATGCCGTCCGCTTTCGCCACCACCGCATCGAAAGCATACTCCTGGCGAGAGAATGTTTTCGCGATCGCTTCGCTGTACAGAGTGAACAGGACTATCCGCACGTTCGGCATCATGTGTTTCAGGACCGAGGCGGCAACGATGCCGTTCGTCCGGGGCATCGCCACATCCAGAAGGACCAAATCGGGCTTGAGTTGCCGGGCTTTTTCGATGGCCTCTTCGCCATCGACGGCTTCGCCGCAAACCTCAAATTTGACTCGCCTTAGGCAGGAATGAAGGGCCCGGCGAACCGCATCGCTGTCGTCGGCGATCAGAATTCGCTTGGGTATCATCATGATTCAGGCACCAAAAACACGGTGACACCACCTCCAGGAGCGCGCAATACAGCGTTCACCCTATATTTTGCCGAGGGCCCTAGGCGCTCCGGCGCCACCATATTCGCGCGAAGACGGGTTCGCCCCGCTTTCTCCCCTCCCCGGGGTCGGGGGTCGCAGGGGCCGCGTGTCGAGCCGCGGAAAACTCTTTTCGCGCCAACGTCATCCAAGAAAACAAGACGGGGCTTTGTGGCGGGTGTATACTTGCAGCAAGGTCCTCGGGAGGTCTTCATGAGGAAATCGCCGTTCGCGACGCAGTGGTTGGCGGTGCTGGTAGCCTTCTCGCTTCTCACCATGCCTGGATTGGCTCTGGGGCAAGGTCAGCAAGGAACGCAACAGTCGGGGACTCCGGCAAATCCGCAAACGCAGACCCCGGCTCAGTATCCAGCGCCGACGGGGACTCAGCAGCAGAGCACAGCGCCTCAGACTCCCGGGTCGCAGGCTGCCCCGGCACAGCCCCCTCTCCCGCAGCAGGACACGCCCAACGTCAAGGCCGGCAGCAAGGATGACGTCAACGCCATCGGCAATCGCGACGTCGGCAAGGGCCTCGACTTCTATTCGCTCGAGCACGAGATTGCGCTCGGCAAGCAACTGGCGCAGCAGGTGGACCGCTCGGCAAAATTCATAGACGATCCCGTGGTGGTGGAATACGTGAATCGCGTCGGCCAGAACCTGGTGCGCAATTCGGACGCGCGCGTGCCGTTCACGATCAAAGTGATTGATTCGGATGTGGTGAACGCGTTCGCGCTGCCGGGCGGCTTCTTCTACGTGAACAGCGGCCTGATCCTCCACGCTGACGAAGAGGCGGAGCTGGCGGGCGTCATGGCGCATGAGATTGCGCACGTTTGCGCGCGCCACGGCACCAAGCAAGCCACCAAAGGCGAGATCGCGCAGCTCGCGATGATCCCCGCGATGATTTTCATCCCCTACACGTGGGCTGGTTATGCCATCTATCAGGGCATGAATTTCATGATCCCGCTCACGTTCCTCAAGTTCACGCGCGACGAAGAGCGCCAGGCCGATTTCCTCGGCTTGCAATACATGTACAAGGCCGGCTATGACCCCAACGCGTTCGTGAGCTTCTTCGAAAAAGTGGAAGCTATCGAGAAGAAGCAGCCGGGAACGATTCCGAAAATTTTCTCCGACCATCCGCCAACGCCCGACCGGGTCGAGTCGATTCAGAAGGAGATCGCGACGATTCTCCCGGCGCGCGACGAATACATCGTTTCAACTTCGGAATTCGACAGCGTGAAGGCTCGTTTGCAGATGATCGAGTCGGGTCAAAAGCTGAAGGACAAGAACCCGAACAAGCCCACGCTCCGCAAGCGCACCGATCAGAACAAGGGCGGCGACACGGCCAGCGATCCGACGAACACAAGCACCGATCCCGACAGCGATCGTCCCACGCTGAAAAAGCGGCCCGATTCGCAACCGCAACAACCCTAGATCATGGCGCGGCGACGTTTTCTCTCGCAGCTGGCTGCCCTGCCATTGCTGCTGGCGGGAGCCGCGTCCGGCCAGACCACGCACAAAACCCTGAAGATCATGATGAAAAGCGCCTGGGGATCCGACGATCCCACAAAGGCGGCATTTCCTTTTCTTCACGGTCTCGCGCTATCGGAGGCCGGGCACGACGTCCAGATCTTCCTGTTGGGCGAAGCGGTGTCGCTGATGAGGAAGTCGGTGGCTACGGCAGTCGTACCGGTAGGGTGGCCGCCGTTAAGCGAAACGATGGAAAAAGTTGTGGCCCGTCACGTTCAGATTTATGCGTGCGGCGCCTGCTCTCGGGCCCGGAGCGTGGCCCAGTCCGACCTGGATCAATGGGGAGCGAAGTTCGGCAATCCGACGATCTTTGTGTCGCTGGTCGAGTGGGCTGACAGAATTATCACTGAGTAGATTCGGCTCGGGCCTCGAAAATTATTGGTGGGCGTGAACTTCGGAAACGCCCAGACGCTTCAATCCTTCGGAGTAATACTTACGGTAGAGGATGTCCCACTCCTCGCTGCCTTCCAGAATTTCTTTTTTCTGCGAGCCGATCTTCGCGCGTACTTCCGTGTCCACCTGCTCTTCCACCTTCAAAAGCGACGTGATGATGGTGACGATTTCCTGGCGAATGGTGTCGCGGTCCTCGACGAAATCCACCTGCGGATTCGATACCAGGAAATCGATGATTCGATGGGAGAGTCGCACCGTTTTTTCGCGGCTCAAGCGCATATCAGCGGAGGATCAACTTCCTTTCCCGCGCAAGCTGGCCCTTAACCTTCTTGAACATCTCCTGGTAGGAAACTCCCGTCCGTTTCATCTCGTCCGAGTACTTGGCAAGGATTTCGCGAACCTCCTCGTTCAGCCGGTCCTCGATCGTGATTTCTTCGGCCATCACCTGGCGAACCTGCGTGGTCAGGTTCTCCGCGCTCTTGGTCTCGATCATCTTGGCGGCGGCAAGGCGTTTGACGATTTCCTTGGCCATATAGCCGACGTAATCCCGCGACAGAAGCATTCCGGTTCGCTCTCCACTTTTGCTGCGACTAATTCAGTTTAATGGTTGCGCGGGAACAGGTCAAGGAGCCGCGCCGGAACGCAATACACAGCGCTACGCGCGCAAGGCGCTAAAGGCCGATTCACTGGGCAGCCGGGTTCTGCTACTCTGAAAAGCTGCACGGCCCAAGGAAACTCCAGCCTGCAGCTACAAACCTTACTTTGCGAGGAATCTCGGCGTGAATCCAACGGCGTCTGTGAAGCAAGCCCATCGCGTCTTCAATTTCAATGCGGGACCGGGCGGACTGCCGCTTGCCGTCCTGGATCGCGTCCGAGAGGAGCTCCTCGACTACCGCGGGGCTGGCATGTCCGTGATGGAGATGAGTCACCGTTCGCCCGAGTTCGAAGAGATTCTCGAACGGGCCGAGCGCGACCTGCGGCGGCTGATGGCGATTCCGGATGAGTACGCCGTGCTCTTTCTTCAAGGCGGAGGCAGCCTGCAATTCTCGATGGTCCCGATGAATCTGTGCCTGCCCGGGAAGCCCGTCGACGTGCTGCACACGGGCATGTGGACCGCGAAAGCTATCGCCGAGTTGAAGAAGGGCACGCCCTACCGGTTGGCCGCTTCGACAGAGGCCGAGAAATTCACCCGCGTTCCCCGCCCGGACGAAATCAAGCTTTCGCCGGAATCGTCTTACGTCTATCTGTGCACGAACAATACGATTGAGGGCACGCAGTGGCACTCGATTCCTGAAACGGGCAATGCGCCGATCGCCGCGGACATGTCGTCAGATATTGCCTCGCGCGTGATCGACGTGCGCCGATTTGGGCTGATATTCGCGGGCGCGCAGAAGAATCTGGGCCCGGCGGGCGTGACAATTGTTATCGTGCGACGCGACTTGGCCGAGCGTGCCGACAGGAACCTGCCTTCGCTCCTGCAATACCGCTCCGAGATTAAAGAGAAGTCGCTGTTCCACACGCCGCCTACGTTTGCTGTGTACGTGTGCGGGCTGGTGCTTGACTGGATCGACCGGGAGGGTGGCGTCGCAGCGATCGAGAAGCGAAACGACGCGAAGGCCAAGCTTCTGTACGACGCAATCGACGCGACGGATTTCTACTCGTGCCCCGTCGAAAAGTCCTCCCGATCGAAAATGAACGTCGTTTTCCGCGTGGCCAAGGGCGACGAGGCCGTCGAGAAGCGCTTTGCCTCAGAGGCGGCCGCCGCCGGAATCGCCGGCATCGCTGGACATCGATCAGTGGGCGGAATGCGCGTCTCGCTCTACAACGCCGTGACCATTGAAGCGGTTGAAGCCTTGGTCGCCTTTATGCGCGACTTCGAAAACACCTGTGGTTGAGATCGCCTCCTTGGCACAGCCGGGGCCGACAGTCGACGGGGATACTCATGATTGCCACACTAGTGTGGCGAACACGCCACACTTAACTTGACTTGCCCGAGTGGCCCAGCTATCGTGACCCTTCGATGAATTTCCCGCAAACTCTTGTCGGTGCCCTGCCTATCGTTCTGGACCAAGCTGTCTGGAACCGGGCTCGCGACTCGCAACCCCCGCTGGATGAATACTATAACTCGCTCTTCACGACTCTCGGGCCGCAGCATTGGTGGCCCGGTGACTCTCCTTTCGAGATTATTCTGGGTGCCCTTCTGGTGCAGAACACCGCCTGGAAGAACGTGGAAATCGCGATTTCAAACTTGCGGGACGCCCGGTCGCTCTCTCCCTCAGCCATTCGCCGAATGAATCTTCGCCGGCTCGAGCGCCTCATTCGGCCTTCGGGTTATTTCCGCCAGAAGGCTCGGAAGCTCAAGGCGTTCTGCGCATTTTTGCAAAGCGAGTACGGGGGCTCGCTGAAAAAGATGTTTGCGACGCCCACCATTACGCTGCGCGAAAAGCTGCTCGGCATCTGCGGCATCGGGCCGGAGACCGCGGATTCGATTCTCCTCTACGCCGGGAAGCACGAAGTATTCGTCGTCGACGCGTACACGAAGCGGATCCTCGAACGCCACGGCTGGATCGATCACCAAGCGAAATACGACGATGTGCGCTGGATTTTCGAGCGCCGCTTTCCCGGCAATGTCGACCTCTTCAACGAATTCCACGCGCTGATCGTGAACGTCGGCAAGACGTGGTGCCGCCCGCACCAGCCGAAGTGCGAGGAATGCCCGCTCGGCCGATACCTCGAGGAGGGCCGGTGAGCGCGCAGCCGCAGTCACAGTGGAAGCGGCAGTTGTGGCTGACCGTTGGCGGAGTCATCGTCGCGATGCTGGCCGCCGCCGTGTTCACCCTTGGCTCTCTGAAGATTCCCCTGCACCCTGAACAGGACAACGCGTTTCTAATCCTTTTCTCGCTTTCCACGGTTTTGGCCGGCGCTCTGATCGTGCTTTCGCTGGTCTTCATGCGATACCTGCTCCGGCTATCGGCAGAGCGGCACGGGGGTCAACTCGGTTCCCGATTCAAGGTAAAGATGGTCGCTGGGGCGATGGGCGTGTCGCTGCTACCCGTAATCTTCATGTTTATGTGCAGCTACGCTCTGCTGAACCGCACGCTGGCTCTTTGGTTTCCGCGCCCGCTCGAGATCGCGAACGAGCACAGTCAACTGCTGCTGGAAGAAATGTCGAGTCGAGGCCACGCCCGGCTATCGCAGGAGGCCGAGGCCGCCTGCAGTTATATGCAGAGGCCAAACGCCAAGGCGAATGATGCTTTGAAGGAGGCCGCTCCGGGCGCTGACGCCCTTTGGTTCATTGAGCCGAACAAAGAGGTCAAGGAAGTGGCCTCGTTGGACGCCTCATCCTCAAGCGTACAGGAAGCACCTAAGCTCGTCCGCACGCTGCCATCGGGAGCGGAAGTTTGGTCGGGTCGCAACGCCGTCTATCTGGCTGGTCGCGCCGCATGCGGCAGCCGGTCCATCCTGGCGGGAAGACTCGCGCCCGCCGATTACCTGGATAACTACAGCCAAATCGAAGCGCAAATGGAAACATACGGCCAGCAGAAGCAGCACCTGCGCGCTTATCGACGAGACATCTTGCTTGCTTTTCTGGTGATTACGCTGTTCCTCCTCCTTGCGACCACTTGGGTGGCATTGTTTCTCTCGAAGCAGGTCACTGTTCCGATTCAGGCGCTGGCCGAAGCCACCCGCGAGATCTCGCTGGGAAACTTCGACCACCGCATCGACGTTCAGGCTCAGGACGAACTCGGCACCCTGGTGCGTTCGTTCAACCGAATGACCGAGCAGCTTGGAGAAGGGCGCCGCCAAATCAACGAGTTCACGCAAAGCCTGGAACAGGCGGTGGAAGAGCGTGAGCGCCGGCGTAAGTTGATGGAAGCTATTCTCGAGAATATTCCGACGGGCGTCATTTCCCTGGATTCCTCCGGGAACATTTCTCGAGTGAATTCCGCCCTTGCGGCAATTCTGGGCGATCACGCTCGAAGCGCTCACACGCTCTCTGAATTGCTCGGAGACGAAGCAGCGCGCGCCGTGCTGCACCTGATGCGCCGCTCCTTGCGCATGGGCGCGGCTTCGCGCGAAATCGAAGTCGCGGCCGGCGGCCGCCTGGTTCGCGCCGCCGTTACGGTTACCTCGCTCGGGCCACGACGCTCGAATCCCGGCTTCATTATCGTGATCGATGATTTGACCGACTTGTTGCGCGCGCAGAAGGCAGCCGCATGGCAGGAAGTGGCCCAGCGAATCGCGCACGAAATCAAGAATCCGCTCACTCCGATTCAACTTTCGGCCGAACGTCTGCTGCGGCATCTCGACCGCGCTTCGGCGGCGAATCCCGGCGCCGCTCGAACGGAGTTCGAAAAGCTGGCTGCGGAATGTGCCGCGCTGATAGGCCGGGAAGTGCAGACTCTCGAATCGCTCGTCGACGCCTTCTCGCAGT
Organism: uncultured Acidobacteriota bacterium; assembly: GCA_963744235.1. Lineage (GTDB taxonomy): Bacteria > Acidobacteriota > Terriglobia > Acidiferrales > UBA7541 > Palsa-295. The sequence continues at coordinate 1,267,392 of CAVUSU010000004.1, forward strand.
TCGCGCGATTCCCTTCGGCACGCTTGGCCGCTGCTGATTTGAATACGATCGTCTCGGGCGCGCTCGATCTTTTTAAGGGGCGGCTCGAAGGAATCTCCGTGCGGACGGATTTCGCTTCCTCTCTACCCGTCGTCAAAGCCGACCCGGAGCTGCTCCGCCGCGTCGTTGCGAATTTGATCGATAATGCTGCCGAGGCGATGGAGGGATCGGCGATTCGACAATTGACGATCGCCACCCGCGCCGAAAGCGACGATGACGCCGTCGTCATCGAAATCTCCGACAGCGGCCACGGCATTTCGCCCCACGATAAAGAGCGGCTGTTTCTGCCGCATTTTTCGACAAAGGACCGCGGGACCGGCCTTGGCCTTGCGATTGCCAGCCGGATCGTCGCCGAACACAACGGCAGTATTCGCGTCGAGGACAATGTGCCGACGGGCTCGAAATTCCTGATTCGTTTTCCGGCCGTCGAAGTGGCCGCAACGCAACAGGCAGGGACTCCGGCGGCGTAACCACGCACTCCCAGGAATGCGCAAGAGACATGCCAGCATCCATACTGATCGTCGACGACGAAACCGGGATTCGTGAGTCCCTTGGCGCGCTGTTGCGCGACGAAGGTTATGACGCGCAGGTGGCGGCGTCGGGTGAGGAATGCCTCACCCTGATCGAGTTGCGCCGCTTCGACCTGGTCTTGATGGACGTGTGGCTGCCGAAGCTCGATGGGCTGGAAGTCCTCGAGCGCATTCAATCGCAGGACAATGCACCGATGGTCGTCATGATCTCGGGACACGGAAACATCGAAACCGCCGTGCGCGCCACCAAGCTCGGAGCTTTCGACTTCATCGAGAAGCCCCTTTCGATCGAGAAGGTCACTCTTGTCCTTCGCAACGCCCTGGAGTACTTGCGCTTGGAAGTGGAAAACCGGCGCCTGCGCGCGCAACTCGAGGAACGTCACCAAATCCTCGGCTCCAGCATTCCGATGAAGGCCCTGCGGCAGCAGATTGCGCTCACCGCGCCAACGAACGGACGCGTCCTGATTTACGGCGAGAGCGGCACCGGCAAGGAACTTGTTGCGCGCGCGCTGCACGGAAGCAGTTCGCGGAGCACCATGCAGTTCGTGGAAGTGAACTGCGCGGCGATCCCCGAGGAGCTGATCGAGTCTGAGATGTTCGGGCACCGCAAAGGCAGCTTCACCGGCGCGAGCGAAGACAAGGTGGGTAAATTTCAGAAGGCCGACGGAGGCACTCTGTTTCTCGACGAAGTCGGCGACATGAGCCTGAAAACGCAGTCGAAAGTGCTGCGCGTTCTGGAAGAGCAGCGCGTCGAGCCGCTCGGATCGAATACGCCCGTTACCGTCGACGTCCGCGTAATCGCCGCGACCAATAAAAAACTCGAGGAAGAAATTGGACGCAACATGTTCCGCGAGGATCTGTTTTATCGCCTGAACGTAATTCCTTTCTACGTTCCGGCGCTGCGCCAGCGCACGGAAGACATCCCGATCCTGGCGGCCCATTTTCTGGGCGAGTTCTGCGAGGCCTATGGCAAAAAGCCGAAGGAATTCAGCAGTGCCGCGATGGATGTGCTGCTCGGTTATCCGTGGCCGGGAAACGTCCGCGAACTGAAAAATTTGGTCGAGCGGCTCGTAATCATGTGCCCGTCGCCGCGCATCGAACCGCATCACCTGCCGCCCGAGATCTTTCGCGGCGCCTCGAAGAGCCCGCAGAAACCCTACGGGAGCCTGCACGAAGCGAGGTCGGCCTACGAGCGGGAATTCGTGTTGCGCAAGCTCGAGGAAAATCGGTGGAATATGACGAAAGCCGCGCACGCGCTCGGCCTGGAGCGCAGCCACCTGTACCGAAAAATGCGCTCGCTGGGGATCGCGCCCTCGAAAGCGTAGCGGCAAGCGCGATGCTTAGCGGTCGCTCGTCTCCGCTTCCTGCCGCTCGCTCAGCTTCTCGAGCTGGTAGCGCCAATCGAATTGCCGGACGAGGGATGGGTTTTCGCGCCAGCGCGGCTGAACCTGGACAACGGTCTCCAGAAATACTTTCACGCCCAGAATATCTTCGAGTTCCTTCCGCGCGTGCGTGCCGATGTTCTTTATAGTGGCTCCCTGCTTGCCCACCAGGATTCCCTTCTGCCCTTCCTTCTCGACGTAAATCGTGGCGCGGATGCGGATGAGCTTGTCCGTTTCGTCGAAATTGTCGATCAGCACCGCGATCGCGTGGGGCACCTCTTCGCGCGTGGCCAGAATGGCCTTTTCGCGAATGATTTCCGCGGCCAGAAAGCGCTCGGGCTGATCCGTGAACTGGTCCTTTGGAAAGTACGGAGGCGCCTCCGGAAGGAGTTCAAGCCACGCCTTTACGAGATCGAAACAACCTTCGCCCGTCAAAGCCGAAATGGGGAAAATCTCAGCGAACTCGAATTCGCGCCGGTAGTGATCGATCAGCGGCAATAGCGCCGGCTTTTTCACTCGATCCACTTTGTTCAACAGCAGAAACACCGGGCCGTGAAATCGCTTCACCCACTCCAGGGAAAAGCGGTCGCCGCCGCCGAATTCGGCCGACGCATCAACGATCAGCGAGAGTACGTCCACACCCTCCAGCGCATGCTGAAGCTCATCCATCATCACGCGATTGAGCGCGGACGAAGGCTTGTGAATACCGGGCGTATCCACCAGGACGATTTGCGCGTCCTCGCGATTCACGATGCCCTGAATGCGGTTGCGCGTCGTCTGCGGCTTCGGCGAAACGATCGCAACCTTGCGGCCGACGATCGTGTTCACCAGCGTTGACTTGCCCGCGTTCGGCCGCCCCACAATAGCCACGAATCCAGACTTGAAAGCCATGATGCAAGAATTGTACGCCTAGCCACACGTCGAGGTACGACCGAGTTGAAATCGTAGGAATCCGTCGCGGGCCTAGTTCTGCGACTGGTCGGATGTGGCGGGAATCAGTTTGAGCTGAATCGTGTTCTTTCCGTTCTCTTCCACTTCCACTGATTCGCCCATTTTCTCGACGGGCTTCAAGAACTCGGGATCTTCGTACGCGCCTTCTTCGATCTTCTCCCAGGCGAACGCCGAGTAGTTGCCGGGCGCCACGCCGCGAATCGTGAATGCGCCGTACTGGTCGGTTGTCGCTTTCTGGTAGCGCTCGGAATTCTTCCTGAAAGTCGCATCCGGCACGAGAACCACGAGCGCGCCGGCTGCTGGCAGCCCATCCTGCCTCGTAACAACACCGTTCACCGCTCCGGTGTTGTTGCTGTAAACAATTTCGAGCGACGGCGGAGCCGCACCCGAAGAAATCCGCAGGCCTTGTTCAAGGATGTCGGCCCCGCCCGCTGCCGCGGTCTTGAGGTAGCACGTGGCGCAGGACGAACCAACATGAACCGAGTAGTCCCCATCGCCTACACCGGGCAAGAGAAACGAACCATCGGATTTCACCGGCGCTTCCCGGCTTCCAAAAAACATTCGATCGCGTCCAACGAGTCCAACAGTCAAATGCCCGTCGGCTTCGGTTTTTCCTTCGAAAGTAACATGGCCAGGAATATCGATTCCGGGCCTGAAGATGATCGAGACATCGTCGACGTTGGCGTCCTGAACGTCGATGTCTTGAAACGCCGTCCGAGATTTACCTTCGTCTTGCCAAAAGGCTACAAGTGCGTAGCTTCCTGGCGGAACGCCGGTGATCTCAAATTCGCCCGTTTTCGGATCCGCACCACTCTGACGGAAGTCGCCGCCCCAGGGAGTGGATTCGTCTCGCGGAAGAAGGGTCACGCCGATGTTGCTGAGAAACTCGCCTGCAACGGCGGGCGCAACATGACCGTGAACTCGATAGGTCCGATTGAGAGAAAGAGACAAGTCAATCTCCGGAATTTCCTCGCCCGCCTTCAATTCGAGCGCTATCGCTCGGTTCAGATCAGTTGTGCCCGGATAATACGTGGGGGCGTAACTCGTTGCCGTCTGCTGCGGCGAGTTGTTAGAAACGGATTCCGCGCCAAAAGATGAAAAGAACAATGACAGGCCGGATTGCATCGTCGCGCGGACGTAGTAGCGGCCCGGGGCGAGATCAAACACACGATACTCGCCCAGATCGTTTGTCGTGGCGTTCCCGACCGCCCCGACTTCGATCTTGCCGCTCGAATGCGTTCGGCGCAGCACTTCCACATTCGCATTCTGTGCGGGTTCGCCGTCTTCGTCGTGCACATGGCCGGCAATCACGCCCGCGCTTTGCAAGCGGAACAGCAGCTCCGTCATCTTCTTGCCCGGCTCGAGCGTGAGCGTAGCGCCGGGCTTGTCGGGCCTGTCTTGCCCATAGCTCTGCGAGACGTAGCCCACACGCTCAACGTCCATGCTGTAGCGACCAGGCGGGACCTTCTCAATCGAAAAATGGCCACTTGCGTCGCTGATTGCGACGAGTGCATGGGGACGCTTCTCGGCCTGACCCACCAGGGTGATGCGGGCTTTCTTGAGAGGCTCGCCCGTAGCGGCACGAACCACCATGCCGGCTACCGCGCAGGGTCGTTCTTTTGCCTCGGCCGCCTGATTTTGGCCCGCTTGGCTCGGCCCCGGCTCTTGGGCCAAACACAAAGATGCCGCAAGAAGGAGTAGGAAAGCGTGAGGTGATCGCAGCAGAAACTTTCGCATGGCGATGGGTCGCTCCGCGAACGTCACTCTACCGCATAAGAGCCCCGCTGACGCCTGTGAGGTTGCCTTGAAGCCCGAATGACTGGAAGCTATCTAATAAATGGTGCCCGGAAGGGCGGGGCTTCAGCCCCGCCGTCAGGCCCGCAATAAGAAAGGGCTTTAGCCCCTGAAGCCAAGCTGTTCGATCCAACCGAGCATTTATGAGATAGGCTCTAGCTATTCTTCAGATCGCACGAAGTAAGCAGCGAACGCAACGAAGATCAAGAGGACTCCGACGCTGAGCACCATCGTCAAGCTGGATCCCTGAAGTGAGCCGGCCTTCTCGGCCCAGCTTGCGATCAAACTTGCCACGTTGTGAACGTCCAAGTGCCAGGTGGACGCAGGCGGACGAAGGCTGCCGGACGCAGACTTAATCGGCGCGAACCACGCTCGAATCGCCGCCCATTGCCATACGCACACACCGATAAAACAGAGGATGCCGCAAGCGTAAGCAAATCGCTCGACGAAGCTGATCGGCTGCGTCGCGCGTTCGGCGGCGGTCCGTTTCGCAACTAGCTGCGCCTTCCACCACATCAGCCCGGCATCCGGAATCCGGGCTTCAGCCTGATCCACGGCTCTCATCTCGTTCAGCACGCGCGCAGCGAGCGCGGCGTCGGAACACGGGTCGCAGTGGGTGGCGTGCTCCCGCAATTCCGCGTCCCACAAGCCGGACCGGACAGCCTCAATGACCAGCGGTTCCCTGTCGCACTCGAACGGTTTCATAAATTCACTCTCACGCCGGGCCTGCGCCCAGACCGCGACGCCGCATCAAAGTCGCGAAACTATTGCGCGCTCGAAATAATAGCGACCGGACACTCTGCTCCTTGAGTCCGATCGTTTCGGCAATCTCCCTGTGGCTGGAGCCCTCCACGTACGCGAGCCACAGCAATTCCCTTTCGCGCGGCTTCAAACCCTTCATCACGTTCATAACGTCCGACCGCAGTTGAAACGTCTGCTCGCCGTGCCCGTCCGCTGCGGCTCGTGGCTGCTCAACCTCCTCCGGCGCTGCCAGCGCGGCTGGCTCAACTTTGCTGTGTCGCCAGTGATCGCGCAGCAGGTTCGTCCCGATGCGGAACAAATAGTTCTTCATGTACTCCTGATTCATTTCAGGAAAGCGTACCCGAAGCAAACGGAAATAACTCTCCTGCATCAAGTCATCGGCGAGCGCCGCGTTGCCCGAGCTGCGATATAGATACGACCACAGCGGGCGCGCGGTGCGGTCGTAGAAGGTCCGGAAGCTCTGCTCATCCATTTGGAAGGTCTCATCGACCGCGCCGACAGCGCGTCCGAGGTGCTGTGCTTCCGATAGCGTGAATTCTTTCAGCATGACCTTTGTTTCGCGAGCTTCCTTGCGGCGCAATCCAGGCTCGGGGCGTCACGCATTGTGCCCAGACCGTGTGAGTGCGACCTCCGGACGCTCGAGCAGTCCGAAGTACTTCGCCAGGATGTACGATACTCCTCCCGACACGAGGAAGCCAATCCCCAGCGTGAAGACGAGCGTTCCAAACACGAGAAAGCCTGTGTCTGCGTCGGCGGAAACCCTCCCACGCAGGAACAGGATCCCTGCGCCTAGAGAAGCAGCGATGATACCAATCTGCGTTGACCATAGAATACGGCCGAACGGAAGTGTGGACACTTGTTGGCGCTGCCCCTCGAAGATCGGCGACTCCAGGAATTTCTTGCCTGCCTCCGAGTCCATATACGCGAGCATCTCCTGGCTCGACCCGAAGCGATCCAGTAACTTCGCATGAGTCTCGGTCTGCACCTTGACCATCTTGTACCAACGGCGATTATCGAGAATGACGCGCAGAATCCACAAGAGCGCCGCAGTCACTCCTAGAAATACGAAGAACGGAACCAGTTGATCCATCACACGGTCGAAGTTGCCGGTCCTGCCGTAACGCATGCGATTGAGCGCCTCGTTCTCGAACTGGCGGCGAACATCATCCAGTTGCCTTTGCACATCCCGATCCGGCGGGCCCTGGTCATCGTTGGCGTCTTCGCCTGGCGCCGCCTGAGCTTGAGGCTTCGCAGCCGCGGCTTGCCTCTGTGGCTTTTGAGGAGCCTCGGCTGCTTGGGCGAGTTCGCGGCCATCGCTCTTTGAGTGGTTGGCGGCGGGTCGCGCCCCCGCGAATTGCGCCGCAAACAACACGAGCATCGTCAGAAACAGTATCCGAATCATCCTCTTCATGCGACTCTCCATGACACTCTCCGATGTCTCATTTATATCCTTCACCCATATAACGAGGCATGCCGTGAAATGTTGGCAAGATTCTGCGAGGAGGCGTCCGTTCGAAGGCCTGCGGCAGAGCCTAACTTGCTGATTCTGCTGACCTTAGATAGCTGCTACGCGGAGTGCAACGAAGATGCAGCACTTGCGGATTCTTCCTTGATGCGTTGCCAGGCGCGCTCCACATGACGCAGCTCGGTCTGCGTTTGCCCGATCGACATCCGCAGCGTCAGCCGGTCATTCAGTCGCGTGTGCGTGAGATAAAGATCGCCACTTTGGTTCAGGCGGTCCATGATCGCCTGATTCACTGCGTCGCCGCCGCGATGCCGAAAGCAAACCAGATTCAGCGGCGACGGGCGCGGCAAGCTCGAAGTTCGCGTCCTCCTTCACCCACGAAGCGAACCGCTGCGCCAGCTCGACGTGCCGCTTCACGTGGTGCCGCAATCCGTTCACACCGTAATGTCGAATCACAAACCACAATTTCAGCGCGCGAAAGCGCCGCCCCAGCGGAATGTGCCAGTCGCGATAATCGAATACCGCGCCTGACTCAGTGGCCTTGTTGCGCAGATATTCAGGCAGCACGCTGAGCGTCTTGATCAGCGCGGCGCGGTCAGCCACGTAGAAGCAATCGCAATCGAAATTCGTGAACATCCACTTATGCGGGTTGAAGCAATAGCTGTCGGCCAGCTCGACGCCGTCGTGAATCCAGCGAAACTCGGGAATCAGGGCCGCCGTGCCCGACATCGCCGCGTCGACATGCAGCCAGATGTTCCGTTCGCGGCAGATTTTCGCGATCTCGCGCACCGGATCGATGGCATTGGAAGAAGTTGTGCCCACGGTAGCGCACACAAAGCATGGAACGAGGCCGGCTTTCGCGTCGCGCTCGATCTGCGCGGCCAGCGCATCGGCTCGCATCGCGAATTTCGCGTCCACATCGACCAATCGCAAATTCGCGCGGCCCAGCCCCGCAATCTTGGCCGCCTTCTCAATCGACGAGTGGGCTTGCGAAGACGTGTACGCCACGAGCCGCCCGTCGCAACCGTTTTCGTTCGAGGCGTAGTTCGTAGCACGCTCGCGCGCCGCCAGCAGCGCGCACAACGACGAACTCGAAGCCGTGTCCTGTATCACGCCTCCCCCAGCGCCTCGCGACGCGACCCCGGTCCCTCGCGATGAAAATTTTTCGGGCAGGCCGAGCATTTCCACCAGCCAGTCGAGAACGTGCGTCTCAAGCTCCGTGCATGCAGGACTGGTGGCCCACAGCATCCCCTGCACGCCGAGCCCGGACGAAAGCAGGTCGCCCAAAATCGACGGGAAGGAATTATTCGACGGGAAGTAGGCAAAGAAATTCGGCGACTGCCAGTGCGTGATGCCCGGCAGAATCAGCGTCTCCACATCTTGCAGCATGGCGTCGAACGGCTCGCCGTCCTGCGGTGCGCTTTTCGGGAGCGAAGCGCGGATTTCGCCCGGCTTCGCGCGCGATAGCACCGGCAGCGATTCGATCCGCTCGTAGTAGTCGGCGATCCAGTCGACCACTTCCCTCCCGAGCCGCCGAAACTCGTCGGGAGTCATGTGAAAGCTGGTGTCGGGCGGAGTCTCTTTCACCCTCAAAATACCCCTCTCCCCTTACCGTATATTAGAACCGCTCGTCGGTCTATCCTTTCAGCCACGCCCTGTAGGGGCACGGCATGCCGTGCCCGATCCTCCGCGCGCCAGCCGCGCGTCGTCGCTTCCGTTTCCCCTGTCTAGCGCCGTGGGCGCGGCATAAGTTAGCCCAGCCCGCAAGGGCTGGGAACACGATGGCATAAAGCAGCCAAGCGCCGTAGGCACATCCTCACGTGCCCGCCGTGGCGGGTGCGGCATAAGTTAGCCCAGCGCGTAAGCGCTGGGTTCCATGATATATAAAACCGCGAGCGCCGTAGGCGCGGAAGAAGTTAGCCCAGCCCGCAAGGGCTGGGAACACGATGGCACAAGGCAGCCAAGCGCCGTAGGCACATCCTCACGTGCCCGCCGTGGCGGGCGCGGCATAAGTTAGCCCAACCCGTAAGGGCTGGGTAAGTAGGCGCGACACGCCCGCTCCGAAATCTCCCATTTCAAATCCGAAATCCCTTCGCCGCCTAGCGCAATCCTCAAGAGACGTACCTAGCGCCGTAGGCGCGACATAAGTTAGCCCAGCGCGTAAGCGCTGGGTACACCGTAAATAAGGTCCCCTAGCGCCGTAGGTGCGACACACGTCCAACACGCATCTCGGCGGATCAGCCGTGAAAATCGAAAACACGCACCCTTCGCGAACTGCGCAAAGGACGCGGCACCCCGAACTTCAACTGCTTTCGACCGAAGGCAAATGCCACTTCGGCCCCGAGAGAAAGGGTCGCTCACCCGCCCAATAGCAGCTAATCGTCTTTCTCTCGCTCTACGCCCTGCTTGTTGATGATGGCGTTCGATTTGAGAAACTTAATCAGAATGGTTTCAATCTGCTTTCGAAGCCGCTTGTCCTTGATAGGAATATATGACGCTCGCTCGACGATCGGTCGTTTGAACCAAAATCTGTCTTCGTGTCCGCGAATGCGGTCAGCAATATCGGACGCCATTCCCACGTAAACGGGACGCTCACTGATGTCATAGAAAACGTAAATGCCCGGTTCGGGCGGCCAATCCGCGGTATTGTGCGGGTCAAAGTCCTGGAATTCTCCGACGCCCTCAACTGTGCTGGCTTTTCGAACCTCGTCTTCGAACTCCTGTTCAAACTTCTTCCCCAGAGCCTTTTCCAACAATTCGATCGTTCGACGACGAGGGTTCTGCGCACGTCCAGCTTCGACGTTATAAATAGTTGGCACGCTGACGTTAGCCTGCGCTGAGAGTTGGGCAACTGTCATGTGTGCCTCTTGCCTCGCCCTAGAGAGCCACGCTGCAAGGACAGAGGACTCGTCCTGCTGGCTCGTTAGTGTCTGTGAGAGCGTGTCCGCCCCGAGGATGGATTGCAGCTTTTCCTTGTGCGGCTCGTCTGGTTCCGCTTTCCCCTTCTCCCAGTTGCTGATGGTCGCCTGGGTTACACCCAATTTCGCAGCTAGTTCCTTTTGGCTTAGCGCGTTCTGCTTGCGCGCGATTCGAATCGCGTCCCCGATGCTCTTGCTTGGACTCATTGCGCGCCTCTGTACACGCCATGATCGCGATAGGCGTGAGCTGCGCGAGAGTATATGCTTTCTGGCATTCGCTACAAGGAGAACTGGAAATTGTCAGGCTATAGCGGACGTGCCGAGGGCGCGAAGCAATCCTTACCGCCTACGCTCAATCTTCCTGAAATCTCCGTCGCGTTCGCGGGGACGTTCAGGAAGGCGGCATGGAGAAGTCGAGTCTATGCAATCACTGGACGAACAAAGGCGCTGGCAACGGTCCTCCTTGTGAGTCTGAGGAGAAAGTGACCCATCCACCCTTGATTACCGACGAGAGCAGCCTCCAAGACTGTTCATTTGAATCGACCTGGAACTGACAGTCGAGGAAATAGACGTTCTTCAAAATTACGGGGCCACCGTGATAGACAACACGTATGTTCCTAAACACAACGTTTTTTAGATACTCACCGTCGAGAGTCGCTGTTGGTCCAGTGACAACAAAAAAGGCTGGGCCATACTGCGAATCTGGGTGATAAGGGAGGAGGGTTATCGGCATGATTCGGGCGGCGTCTTCTTGACGCGCCTTCCCGATGATCGAGTAGCTGTCCGGTTCCCCGGTCTCCGTTGGTATCCCCCAAATACCACCCGTTGCATTCGTGCCTTTGGGAAGAGAACTGAACATCTTGCCCCGCATCTCTTCCGGTAAATCGATATTTACCGTCGATGCGGCTGCGGCTGCGGAACCGGCGTTAATTGCACCAGCTGACAGATTCTGGTCGAGTTTGGCGGTTTGGTGCAATGCCGATACAACCGTGTCGATATTGTTGGGAAGTCTTACTCTCAGTGCTGCCGCCTGGTCGAGTGTGCGGGTGATCTCGTCGATAGAATCTGGACCAAGAGGTACACGGGCGGTCAACCGTCGCAATTTTCGCTCTAGCGCCGCTTCCGCAACCCCCGGCCATGCCGCAAGTAATGCAATAGCCGCTGCGCTGACCAAAGCCAGTCGGCGACTGACAGGACTGTATAACAGCCCATGTTTGCCGGAAGTGGCCGCCCGTTCGTCGGCAGATATGAGACCGGCGTTGTCGGAAGCATAGAGCGTCAAAGCTGTCACGCAGATGGCGAGGGTCGCCAAACCTACGAGGGCAGCAATGCGCTCAGGTTGACCAAGGACCAGCGTCAACATCGAGATGGCGAAGGCGACCATCAAACTGATGCGGTCGTCCCGGTGTCGTCTCCTGTTGCTTTCGAAGACGTACCTGCGAAGATTATTGGCGGCCATTGCCCTGCCTCAGCTGGGAAAGAGAACGCCTGAGAACACTCAAGAGGAAAAGCGCAAACACCAGAATTGCCGCTACTCGGTCCATCGTATCAAGTATATCGACAACCCAGGTCGCCACCCCTATTAGGCGCAGAAACAAAAAGGCTGCGTAGGCAATCGCCACGGAGGCAATCTGTAACAGGAACTCAAGTTGGTCCGAAATCCAACTCTGGATATGAGCCTTGTTACGTTCGAGAATTTCGGACCAGAAATTCGTTTTCATATCCTCTTGCCAACTGCCTTCTTGGGAACAGCACCATTGACTCATTTTCTTCTTGGTCGTGCAAGTCGCGAGCCGACGAGTGGGCGCGGGGTACAACATTGCCGGATTCTGGCCGGTGGACTCTGATGGTCGCGCTATAGGCGGGTGGCGCAGCCTTAAGCCCTTGATCTTCAGGGTGCCGCGCCCTTTGCGCGGTTTGCAAAGGGTGCGCGTCGTTGCTTTGCACTCCTCCTCGAAATTTTCCCTGCGCCTAGTTCGATGTCAGAATCCTGCCGGGTGGCACAGCCTTAACCATCTGCGGTTGCAACGAATATCGTTGTACGCCATCTAAGATGTGAAAAGCAGTTTCGTAACGCAACTTTAGAAAAACGAGAGAGCGCTCCGCGGCGGGTGGGCCAGCCTTAAAGCAATTCCGTGCGCCAAAGGAGGATTCATGCATCGAAATCGATTTGAAACAGTGGTCGTCGTCTCAGTGCTGATTTGCGCCGTATGCGTAACGATTGCTGCACGGCCTCGCTCGCCGCAACCTTCATCGCCGTCTGCGCGAGCTGAGCCCGGCAAACAATCCAACCAGGAAATCAACGATGGTTTCGTCCAGAAAATCTCTAAACAAATCGCCGGACGCGAGCAAGAGCCCGCAGTAAAGGTGTTCAAAAACATCCACATCATGACCAATACTCCGGCGGCGAAATTTCTTCTGATCATGAACCTCGGTTACAGCCGCGCTTTGGGAGTAACCTGCACGCACTGTCATGTCGAGGAGGATTTTTCAAGCGATGACAAGAGGCCAAAACGCGCCGCAAGAGAAATGGCCGCCATGCATCGGTCAATTAACGAACAACTTGCAAAGATGCAGAATCTTGAACCGAATCCGCAGGGGCATTTCATCAACTGTTCGACTTGTCATCGAGGGAGTGTGGATCCGCTCGCAACGGATCGGTGACCGATCAGGACTTAAGCCGTTGATTTTCAGGGTGGCCGGTGCCGCCTTAAGCCCTTGATTCTCAGGGTGCCGCGCCCTTTGCGGTTGTTTGCAAAGGGTGCGCGCCGTTGCTTCTGAACTACCTCTTGACTGCGGAACCTCCCGGGTCCAGTAGTTATAGAACTACTATAGTATCTTTGTTACTACCCATCCGACGAATTTCGTGCTACCATGGCCCGTTTTTATGAGCTGCCAAATTGACATCGCCGTACTGAAGCGTCGCCAATATCACAACGTAAGCCGACGCAACTGGGGGAGGGGGGTACTTTCCTCATCTCTGTGGGCTCTGTGCCTCTGTGGCCAATCCGATTCGCCCGACCTTCGCCCCCGGCCGCAAGTCCGATTTTGTTACCGGGATTAGAGACCGATGCAAATGACTGAAAACATTCACCAGCGACCGGTTCTAATATACGGTAGGGGTAGGGGGGTGTTTTTGCCCCGGCGAAAGCCCGGCGAACACTCTCGCCACTCAAGAGGCGAAGAAAAGGCCCTGGCCGCCGTGGCGGCTAATCGCAACAACCCCATATTCAAAAATCGCCGCAATCCCATGAAACGAAAGGAGAAGACATTTTCTAACCGCAACAAGACCACCCTTTCCGGTTCGCCGCACCTTCGCCAGACTACAGTTTTCGGGTGGCAACTCTGGCCCAACGAACCTGATTTAGCTCCCATCATGTGCGAAACGAGACAGTGTTCCTTGGCGCTAACCTCTAGCATCACGTTGAAGCGGCTCAGGCCTAATAACCCGAATCCGAATAACGTTGATAACGTCGACTCGAATGACTCGACGAAGCGGAGCGAAATGACATTTCATAAGCCAACGGTTCTATTCCTCTCGACTGGGAACGCCACGCGGAGCCTGATCGCCGAAGGTTTTCTGCGTAACCTGACGGGTGACCGCTTTGATGTCGCGAGTGCGGCGACCGAGCCCAGCGCCTTGAATCCCCTGGCCGGCGACGTCATGAAGGAAGCAGGCATCGATATCTCCCGCCAGAAGCCCAAGAGCGTCGCGCAATCCGTGAAAGAAAGCTTCGGTTACGTGATCGCCATCTGCGACACGGCCAAGGAACGGAGCCCGATATTTCCTTTTACGCTCCACCTGCTGCACTGGAATATCGCCGACCCAAACTCCGCCGGTGGATTGCCCGAGCAGAAAACAGAAGTCTTCCGCCGCGTGCGAGACGAGATTAAGGACAAGGTCAGGCAATTCATCGAAGACACAGCAAAAACAAAGGCAACGGAACTTTCCATCGCCTAGGGCCACAGCGGCTTATTTCGCCTGCGCTCGACGTTGTTCGAAAACTGTTCGATTTGGAACAGCGGCCGCCCGAACGCAATGGGTACTATCCCCGCTACGTGCAATCGCCTGTGGTGGCGTTGTTTTGCACCAAGCGACACCACAAAGGAGATTCGAAATGAACAAACCGCTAGTCATAAGCCCAATCCTGCTGATGCTACTTGTTGCCGGATGCTCCTCGAACCCAGCAGCAGCGCCAGGCCCGCCGGAACCACAGCGTGAGGCAGCCCAGGGCAAAGATCGCGACCGAGACAAAGATCAGAACCGCAATAAAGACCAGAACCGCGACAAGGATCAGGGCCGTAGCGGAGATCGGGACCAGCAAGCTCAGGCCGCATCATGTCCGCGGGGAGAACATCCATCTACAGACCGCGATGGCAGAACGAGTTGCGTCAGAGACTAATGAGTTGACGCGAGAACCTCTCCGTCCTGGTCCAAATTGCGGCTCTTACCTGAACTTAGCCCGCTCCGGCACGCCCAGCACTAACGAGGAACGGCCGCGGACTGAGCCTGCGTCTTTTCCAGCGCTCGCGCAACTTGCTGCCGCGTCTTGCGGACTTGATCGCTTGTTGGACCCTGGGGAACGAGCTTGAGATAGGCATCGATGTCCTGCAACACCGAGGGGTAGTTGTGCAGCGCGAGGTGAATATTGGTGAGCGTGAGGTAAACCAGCGGGTAGTCAGGTTTCAGGTCGCGAGCCTTTGCGGCGCTTTCTTCCGCGTCCGAGGCGCGCTTCAAACCGAATTGAGCCCGCGCAAGTTCAAAATATCCGCGCCACGAAGAATCATCGACGTCAATCGCCTGGCGAGCGACAGGTTCGGCATCCGCAAAACGTCCGGTGTTGTTGAGCACGTCGGCAAGATCGAGTATCGCGTAGGAATATTTCCCGGAACTTAGGTCAACCGATTTTCGGAGCGCCTCTTCCGCCGCTGCAGCGTCACCCAGGTAGTAGCGCGTGATGCCGATCTCCGCGTACGCCTCGTAGTACGAAGGGTACTCATGAACTGCGTATTCAAACTGGGTGATGGCGGCGGCGTAATCCTTCTTCGATTTCATTAGCGCCAGACCGTTTTCGTACGCCTCGCGGGCCTTGCTCGGCACAGTCAATTGGTGTGCAGAGATGGGCTCGCTCGGTCCGGTGCCGACCGATCCTTCCACAGGTTGCCGTGCGAGGTCGATCGTGACGTCCGTCTCTTGTTCGGGGCCCACCGACACTTTTACTTTCGCAGGCACGTAGCCGTATTTGTCAGCCAGAATGTTGAAATCCCCTTTGCGGCAACCCATACGGAATTGCCCGTCTGTGCTCGATGTTGTGGGCATCGACGCGAGCTTGGCCTCGCCGGCGACGAGCCGAATACGGACCCCAGCCAAAGGTTCATGCGACGGAGCATCGCGAACTGTTCCGATGATGATGTGATCTCGATCGTCGAGCTGGGCCACGCATGGAAGGATCACTAAGAAAAACGCTAAGAACAACACCAAGAAAAACAAGGACCCGAGGTTCATGTCGAGGCGTCTGTGCATGGAACTCCCCGTGGGACTGGGCAATTCCCGAGGCTGCGGTTTCCACCCTTGCACAACTCGCAATCGGATTCAAGAGTCTGCTCGGGTAAACGGGAATTCGAAGTCAGCACTTTAGTGCCGCTTACCGCACAGCTATCGGGGGCTATGCGGACGACGCCGGGACCCGCAGATACACTTTCCTCAAGCCGAACCCTACTGAGCCGCGAGATCAAAAAGTGCAAAAGATACTCTTGGTAGTCACGATGTTGGGTGCGCTTACGGCACCTACGCAGCAAACCGCCGAGCACCCTTCACACGTTGCGTACACGAGACAACAACGTCAGGCTCCCGGTTTCTGGAGGGTTATGGAACCTCCTCAAGGCGCGAATGTCGCGTGGCTGGTGATCGGGCTTGGTGATTCCCGGGACACGATGACCGTCAGATGGCCAACGGGTCTCGGCTGCCAGACCGAGGGAGCGCAAATGCACGCCGGCGCAATCACCGTTGTGGGCGGCCATTTTCCGGCAGTGATCTATATTCACGATTCGAAAACCGCAACCCTCAGCATGTTCGACGGCCAAACCATCCTTCACATGAAGAAAACGAAGGAAGCCACCGATTTTCTGTGCGAATAGAAATAGTTCGTTCCTGCTAGCGCGGCGCCAGGGTGCCCCGCAGCACGGTCAGCGATGCTTTTGGAAGCTCGAACGTGCTGTCAACGCCAGCCGTAATCGTTGAACGCACCGGCGGGCCATCTGGATCGGCTTTGCCGTTCGGCTCCACGTTTGGCCGCCATTGATATCGGGCGCTGCCGAAGGTCACGGCGTTGACATTCCCCGCGAAATGCCGATCCACATTCGCCTTGGCATCGTGAAATGCGATCCGCACCGTGTGGGCGTTCTCCTGGTCCTTGTTGACGATCATCAAAGACCATTGCCCGTCAGGACGTAGCGCGGCATACGTCGTCACCAAATTGTGGCCCGCGGAGTCTTCGATGTCACTCTGGGCCGCGAATAATTTGTGCTCCCCGTCGCCCGGCTGTACCCACTCGAGATTGATGAGCTGGCTCGCAAAATACTGCGAGAGCGGCTGCTCGATCGCCAAATTCGCGTCCGTCGAAAACATGCCGAACGTCCCGAGCGAGCGGTTGCATCCCGGATGAACGCCCAGCGGCATGTAATGGAAATAGTAGACGGCGTCGCCGCCCGCCGAAAGAAACGACCCCACGTAGTCAGCAAGCCACAGCGCGCCCCAAATATCTTCGAATGCCTCCTCGTCTTGCCACGAGATATTCGATTCCGTGATGAACATGGGCACGCTTGCCGGGACGCCATCTTCTCGCCAGGTCTGCAAAATGTGACTCGTGAGTTGCGGCTCGTCGTACAGGTTGCTCCACTGAATTTTGCAAGGCTCCATTGGATAGTGCTCGAAGGAGAAGAACGCGAGGTCCGCAAGACGGCCGTGCGATTTCAGATAGCTGATGAAACGCTTGGTCCACGACGTCTGGCCCTGGGCGTCGGGCCACGTTTCGATGTCTTTGTTGACGCCGGTGAAAATCGGGCCGCCCAGTTTGAGTTTGGGATCGAGACGATGCAGCGCCGCCGCCCATTGGATGTAGAGCGCGGCATAGTCTTCCGGCGGGGTGTAGTGACCGTCGGGCTCCTCCCCAATCTCGACGTACGAAATCGGGTAGCCGCGCTTTTCGATGTAGGCGATTTCCGCCACGGAATCTTCCGGCGTGGCGTAAAGCATGGCGATGGGAATCATCGCTGGAAGGCCGCGCGTGTAGCCGCCGGTGAAGAAGAGGTCGAAGCCCACCTGGTCGCCCGCGTGCTCGTTCAAATCGGCAGCCTCATGCCACACGTCGACGGACGAGCAATACGTCTGGGTCTGACCCTGATCGGGCGTATGGCGAACCAGGTCGTGGAATTTCCCGTCGGGCGTGGTCGTGCCGATGAAAAGCTCGCGGATCGCGTAGCCGACGCAATTCCGCCGATCGCTTGAGCCGTGCGTGTCGCAGGTATTCGACGATTGCGTCATCAGGATGCGAAGGAACTGCACTGTCGTAGGCGCGGATGCGAGCTGAATCGTGGGCGAACCGCCGGAGCCTGCAGTGATTTCGCCACCGGGAAACGTCTGCCAGATTCCGAGCGTTGGCCTGTGAATGGGATCTTCGCCCGTCCAATACTGGACCAAGTAATGCTTGGCGTACGGTTCGGCCCAGGCGATTCGAATCGAGTCAATCGGCCGTGGCGCGGCGAGATCAATCATGATCCATTGCAGATGTAGCGAATCGTCTTCGCCCGTGAACGCCTGGGTCAAATACGGATTGCTCTTCCAATAGGAGTCCATGTCGCCGTCGGTGAGACGCGAATAGCCGTTGAAGTCGGTGCCATCGTCGTGAGTGACCCCGCGATGCGGCAACGAATATCCGTACGAGTGGCGAATCGGATCGCCCAGGCCCGTGCTGCCGGTGAAATACCCTTTGCCCGCGGGATCGCTCCAAGTGCCGCTGGGATTCCAGTGCCAAGCCTCCATCATCAGCTCTGTGTTCTGCCGATATGTCACAGGCTGCCAGCCCGCGGACAACACCTGCTTCACCGTGGAGTCGACGTAGAGCTTGTCCGCGGCGCCATACGGCAAACGGTCGATGGCCGCGCCGAGCGCGCGCGTGGGCACAATCATGTTTGTCACGTGATCGGGCGTCGCATCCACGCGAATGGTTTGCGCGCTGAGTGTCTGGCCTAACGCAAAAACAGCCATAGCGCGAGTGCGGCGTGAACTACCTTCACTGCTGCTTTCTTGATTCGGCGTGGCAACAAAGAGTGAGCTATGGGAAGCAGCAAGTAGCCTCCGTCATGGACTTCAGCGCGCGCGACCGGTGCCGCCACCAATCTTGTCGAGCGTTTCCTGCGCCCGCGACTTGTAGGGACTATTCACGCTCACCGCTTCGGTGAGCACCACGCGCGCTTCGGGCGTGCGCTGCATCTTCGCCAGCGTAAACCCCAGGCGGTAGAGATTGCGGCCATAGTAGTAATTGTTCGATTTGAGCAAGGGCTTCGCTTGTTTGAACGCATCGACGGCCGCCGGGTTGCGCCCCTTTACTACATTCACTTCGCCGATCGCCGAATACGCAATTCCCTTCTCGAGCGTCACCTGCAGCTGCCACTGATCGTCGGTCACGTTGTCGGGCTTCTTGGCGTCCTTCAAGACGTCCAGCGCCTTTTGCGCATCGGCGGCCGCTTTGTCGAGCTGCTGGCTGTTGTCACTCCAATAGTCCGCCAGCAGAATGAGCATCGAGACGTCGTTCGGATCGGCGGTGAGCGCGTTCTGAGCGCTTTCGAGCATTTTCGGGATGTTCTGCGCCTGCTGATAGGCGATGGCGGTCTGGTCGCGCGCCGCCGCCGTATAAAGCGAATCGGGGAACGCCGCCACGTAGCGCTGGAAAAGGGCGGCACGCGCCGCATTGTCTTGGGTTTTGTACGCCGATTGGATCATGGAATACTCCGCGTAGTTAATGTCGTCCTGCGCGTTTTTTAAGGCGTTGTTTTTGGTCTCGGCCCACTGCTCTGCCGGCGTTCCTTCCGGCGCCGGTTTTGCCTTGTAGGCGGCTATGATCGCAGATGCCTTTTCGCCCGCAACGAACAGCCGCTGTGTGTCACCCGCTTCCGCCGCGGCGCGCGCCATACTGGTAGCCGCCACCAAATTATCGGGATCCAGTGCGAGGACTTTGTCACCGTACTCGAGGGTCTTCGCATAATTCTTCTGGGCGAGATAGGTTTGGACGTAAAGCTGATCGCCGAGCAGCTCGAAATCGCCTTTGCCGTAGTCCGCCATGAATTTATCGATCAGCGCAATTTTTTCGGGCCCGTCCGGCGCGGCATAGATGGGGACGAGCGCCTTGTCTTCGTCCGTTCCGGCCGCGACGGCAACCGTCTTTCCGATCTGCGCCGCGGCCGCGCTTGCGACGATCAGCCACACTGCTGCAAGAATCGAAATTCGCTTCATAGGAACCTCCCCGGAATTCAATTGATTCAAGACCCACGAGAGGACTCACCGAGCGCATCTTAGTCGAACGCATGCGCACGCGACAATACTTTCCTCGCGCGCGCCCGGTTGCGTTCACGC
This sequence comes from uncultured Acidobacteriota bacterium, assembly GCA_963744235.1. Classification (GTDB taxonomy): domain Bacteria; phylum Acidobacteriota; class Terriglobia; order Acidiferrales; family UBA7541; genus Palsa-295. Next base: position 1,286,864 of record CAVUSU010000004.1, read on the forward strand.
CGGCCATTGACGATTCCTGGGTTTCGGTGGAGCATCTGTTGGATAAGAAGCTGGCGCGGCAATTCATAGCGGAGAGGTGAGGTATGCTCGCGGCACAAACGTGGGACAAGCTCGATAGCGAAAAACTCAGCGAAGTGATTTCGCGCAACATGGTCAGCGGAGAAGACGGGACTCTTGCGCGCGTTTTGATTGCGCGGGGAGGGATCGTTCCGCGGCATTCGCACCGCAGCGAACAATACACGATGATCCTTTCCGGCGCGCTGAAATTTATTTTCGACGATTGCGAACTCGTAGTTCGGCCCGGGCAGGTGTTGGTGATACCCGCGCACGTGCCGCACGCGGCCGAAGCGCTGGAAGACACGGTAGACATCGACTTCTTCGCGCCGCGCCGCGAAGACTGGATTTCCAAGACCGATGATTACTTGCGGCGCGGAACTCGGACCTAAACAGTGACAGGTTGAGGTGATGGATGAAGCCCGGTGTTGAAGAGAGTTCGAGGAGTCAATCGGCCCTCCGGGACTGGCATTCGATTTGTCAATGTGCCCGGCACTTCGCTGCTCTCGTTTATACGTCAGGGTTTGAATCATCAAACCCTGAAACCCGCCGGGCTAAGTACAATTGCCGCTCCGTAGCCTTGAGCGGAGGGCGCGGGCAAAGGCTCCGGGGACTTGAAAGGGTCGAAGCTCTCGGGGCTAATGGCACCGTGGTGCAAGGAGAAGCGAACGCAAAGGAGTCGAATTATGGATCTGGGACTCAAGGGACGCGTAGCGATCGTCGCGGCCGCCAGCAAGGGACTTGGACGCGCCGTGGCGGATGAGCTCGCCAGGGAAGGATGCGAAGTGGCCATTTGCGCGCGCACAGCCGGCGAAGTCGAGCGGGCCGCGCAAGAAATTGGGAAAGCTTCCGGCCGCAGCATTTTCTGGCGCGCGATGGACGTCACGAAAGAGGATGCCGTGCGCGGATTCGTGGCTGACGTGGAAAAGAGGTGCGGGCGCGTGGACATCTGCGTCACAAATGCCGGCGGCCCTCCCGCCAAGAAATTTCTCGACATCACGCTGGAAGAATGGCGAGCCGCCGTGGACCTCACCCTGATGAGCGCGGTCTATTTCGCGCGCGAAGTGCTGCCGCGCATGCAGAAGAATAAGTGGGGACGTCTGCTGACGATCACGTCCGTTTCCGTAAAGCAACCGATCGACGGCTTGCTCCTCTCGAATTCCCTGCGCGCCGCTGTCACGGGCATGGCCAAGACTCTCGCGAACGAATTCGGCTCGAGCGGAATCACTGTGAACAATGTGTGCCCCGGCTACACCGGCACCGACCGGCTCAACGAGCTGGCCACCCGCCAGGCTCAGATGACCGGCAAGCGGCCGGAAGAAATCTTTGGGGCGTGGAGCTCGCAAATTCCGATTGGGCGCATCGCGCGACCAGATGAATTCGCGGCGATGGTGGCTTTCCTCGCTTCCGAGCGAGCCAGCGCCATCAACGGCGCCACGATCCCCATCGACGGCGGCTGGATCAAAGGCCTGTTGTAAATCACTCCGCGAGCAGGATCCTCAAATCCCGAAGATTATTGCCCGTGGGCCCCGTCACGATGGCATCGCCCAACTGCGCGAAGAAATTGTAGGCGTCGCTGCGACGCAGAAAATCCGCTGGATCGAGACCGGCTGCGCCGGCAAGCGCCATCGATTCGCCGTCGGCGACGGCGCCTGCGGCAGGACTATTGCCGTCGATTCCATCCGTTCCCGCGCTCAAGACTGTAATTCCCCTCCCCGCAATTTTGGGAACGCATGCCAGCACAAACGCCGAATTTCGTCCGCCGACGCCAGTTCCCTGCACCGGGCTGAGCACTTCCCCGTCTGCCAGGATGGCGACCGCTCTTCCGGGGTTCGCTTTCTTTACCGATTGCACCAGCGCGAGAAAATGGTCGGCGGCCTTCTCGAGCGGCCAATTGTCGGCCGAAGTGTCGCACACGCAGGCAAAACCTTCGGCTTCGCAAGCATGATGCGCAGCATGCAGCAGTTCGTGCTCGCCCAGTAGCATGTCGAACCGCGCGCGCGCAAACGCTGGACCGCCCTCCTTCGGAGTTTCGCGTAACCGATGTTCTTCGAACACCGCGCGAACGGATGCTGGAAACTTCTGGAGCAAGCCGTAGTTCTTCGCGATCCGTTCGCAATCGGCGACGGTGGTCGGATCAGGCAGCGTTGGTCCCGACGCGAGCGCCGACTCGTGGCCCTTTGGGACGTCGCTAACAGCGAACGTCAGCTTCATCGAGCGTGCGGCAACCGCAGCGAGACGCCCGCCCTTGGTGGCGGAGAGGTGCTTGCGCACGATGTTGATTTCTTCGATGGGCGCGCCGCAGGTTACCAGCGCCGCATTCAACTGCTGAAAATCCTGGAGTGTCACGCTTGGATCGAGCGGCTGCTCCACCAGCGATGAGCCTCCGCCGGAGATCAGGAAGAAAATCAGCGTTCGCTCGTCGCAACGCGAGAGTCGATCCAGGATCGTGAGGCCAGCGTCAAAACTCTGCGCGTTGGGAACGGGATGGCCGGCAACGAATGTGGTCCACCCAGGCAAATCACGAGGCGGTGAAGCGGGAACAACCAAAATCCCGTCGATGCGATATTCGGGCGCAAGAATCGCGCTCAGACCTTCGGCCATGGCAAACGACGCCTTGCCGAAAGCGATGGCGACTATTTCGCGATAGGAACGGAGATCGATGAATACTGCTGCAGAACCCTCGCCAGCGTGAATGCGAGAGCCGTCGCGAGCAAGCTTTCGGGCCAGAGCTGCGGGAACGTCGATGGCCGCAAGAGTGCGGCGGAAGATGCGTTGCGCGACTTGCTTCACACTTTTTCGAGCGCAGCCGCGCCCGCGCGGGCAACGTCAAGGTCCTGATCTTCGGTACCGGCACTGACGCCGATCGCGCCAACCACTTCTCCATCGACGACAAGCGGCACGCCGCCCCGAATGGGTGTCTGCTGCGAGGGATTCGCCGCCACGAGCCCCATCGCGAGCGGCAAGTTCACCTGGTCGCCAGCCATCGGCGGCCCAGTGGGTGCGCGGCGCATCGCGGCGGCCTGCGCCTTCACCATCGCAATCGCGATCGATGACGGCTTTGCGCCATCCATGCGTTCGAATACCACCAGATGCGCGCCATCATCGACGATCGCTATGTCCATCGGGCAATGAATCTCCGACGCGCGCCGCTGTGCCGCCAACAGCACGGCACGCGCGCCCTCCAGCGTTAGCTTCGGATGATTGCGTGTGACGAGTGCCATGGCCGCGACCGCCTCACTTCGTATTTTCTTGCTTCACACCTTCATATTCAAACCCAGCACGTCCGGGTTCAACGCGTTCGGCGGGCGTTTCCCTTGAAACAGGGCGACAACGTTGTTCGCCGCCATAACCGACATTTTCGTGCGCGTGTCCACGGAGGCGCTGGCGATGTGCGGAGTAAGAATCACATCCTTCCGCGCGACAAGCGCCGGATGAACCTTCGGCTCGTTCTCGTAGACGTCGAGCGCCGCGCCAGCTATTTTCTTGCCCTCGAGCGCTTCGGCGAGCGCCGCTTCGTCCACAACCGGGCCGCGCGCTGTATTGATGAGATACGCGGTCGGCTTCATCTTTTCGAGATTTTCTTTCGAGATCAGGTGACGCGTGTCGGGAAGCAGCGGCACGTGGAGGCTGATGAAGTCGGACTCGCGGAACAATTTGTCGCGGTCAACGTATTCGGCGCGAAGCTGCTCTTCCACATTTACGGGCGCGCGAACGGCGTCGCTGTAAAGCACGCGCATGTTGAATCCGTACGCGCGTCGCGCTAGGCCGCGTCCGATGCGGCCAAAGCCCAAAATGCCCAGCGTCTTGCCCCAGATGTCTCCGCCGACCAGTTGGTCGAGGTCCCAGCCGGGCCAAGTGCCCGAACGCATCCAGGCGTCACCCTCAAGCAAGCGCCGCGCGACCGCCATCAGCAGGGTCCACGCAAAGTCAGCGGTCGTATCATCCAGAACGCCCGGCGTGTGCGTCGCGACTACTTTGTGGCGAGTGCACGCGTCGACGTCAATGTGGTCGAAGCCAACGGAAACGCTGGCCGCAATCCGCAGTTTCGGCGCGGCGCTGAGGAGTTCTTCATCCACTTTTTCCGTAAGCAGGCAGATCAGCGCCTCTTGGTCCGCCACCCGCTTCAGCAGTTCGGTGCGCGAAATGCTCTCGGGCTGCGTCCAGTATTCAACATCAAATTCGTCGTCGAGCACTTTGCGCGCGGCAGGAAACAGCGGGCGCGTGGCAAGAACTTTCGGCTTCGGCAAATCCCACCCCGGGACTGCTCAAAATGTAGGCCTAGCCTGAGTAACACACAGCGCGCGAAGGTGTCAACGCGACCGAAGAACGACGGAATGCATCGGTCTCCGATGAAAGCAATAATCGAGCATTTCGGCTCGTTTGTGGAGGTTGCGCCGTTGTTTGGCCTACGAACCGACGCGGACGTGGGACAGGAAACTGAGAAGCCCAAAAACGTTCAGAAGCCACAACACCACCGCGATAACGACGACGGCGTTCAAAATCGATTTGATTGTCCCCTGCATGGGTATGAGGTTGACCAGCCAAAGCAGTACACCCACAACGATCAGAACCACCACAATTTGTAGCAATGGCATCGTTTATGGACCTCCTTTCTCACGGAATCGTACGGAGGGACCCGGGCTCCACGCCATACATTGAAGGGAGTAGGCTTCCCAAGAAAGTTACGTTATCCCTGGTGGCGCCAGACGGATCGCCTGCCGCCTGCTTTCGGCTGGAAAAACACTGTTCGTTCTCCTGCAAGTTTTCCGGCCGGAATCGTTCAAACTGGGAGAGGCAAAATGCCATGAACAAGGCCCCAACTCTTGCGATTGCGCTCCTAGTCGCTGCTTTCCCGGCGGCCGCCCAGCAATGTCCCCGCGGTCCGATCGACATCCCAGCGCTCACCGAGCAGATCTACGAGGCGAAGGACCCGAACGTAGTTTTTAGGGCGGCCGCGATCGGCGGGCAGGCGCTCATTCCCGGCGTTGCGTCAGATTGCCAAGCCCGGAAAATCGGCAGAGACGGTGGCGGGCGCAGCGCAAGTGAGTCTGGCAAAGCTAGGCGACCCACACGCGATGGCCGAACTCGATGAAGACCTGCACGTAAACGGCAATGCTGATTATGCGAGGTATGTCCGCTTCGACGCGGCTATCGATAAGCTGCTCCTCGTCGGCAACGAATGGGCGATTTCGATCCTGATGGATTTCCTTGTCGCGAATCGCGACCGGCCATTGATGATTTACTCTGTGACGGATGCGCCGGAATACGATGAGCGCTACGAAATGATTAAGGCGCTCGGCGATATCGTTGTGAACGCTCCACTGAAAGGCAACGGCCAATACAAAGGCACGCTTGAGGACTGGGTCGATTGGTGGACGCGCGACAAAGCAAAGCCGATTACGCTGTCGGTCAGCAGCAATTTTCAGGATCCCTATATGCAGTGTCTCGGCCGAAAAGTGGAATGGGGGTTCTCGATGGCGATCCTCGACCTTGCCGGAACTGGTGATCCGGAGGTAGGGCCGATCGTCAAGACGATCGCAGGCATGGGCTACCCCTACACCGGCTACGTCGGATCGAAGGCGCCGTACATCTGGCTACGGCATGACTACGTCGAATTGGCGCTGGCTGAATTGGGCGATGCGAAGCAGTTCGAATTCCTCGCGCGCCACGTGAGTCCGTACGCCTATGCGCCCGGAATGGTGCAGCTCCAGATCGTCGGCGGAAAAAAGGCGGTACAGGCGCTGATCGATTCGGCGAGTTCTATCAATCCCCCAGCATATGGTGCCTATACCGGGCCTCTTCTATCCACACTGGCGAAAATGGTGGAAAATCCGCCGCTCCCAGCCGACGCAGCCCCGACCCCGGAAAACATTCAGAAGTGGAAGGATTGGTGGGCGCAGAACGAGGACACTGCCCGCTTCGTGAAAATGGCGCCCTTCGAATAGACTTCACCTCTGATAGTTTGCAATTCGCAAGGCCCGCGGGCTCGGGCGACATGAGGCCGGCGAAACCTGAGCTTGGCTTGCCGCTCTTGCCGCTCTTCTCACCGTGCCGGGAAGTTTGCGTCCGCTTCCACGTCGATTTCGATATCGACGTCGGGCGTCGTGAGCGTGCCGAGTTCTCCAAGGTTGTCGCGCGCCCCCATGCCGAAATCGGTGCGCTTCGCCGCCGCCGTTCCATGAAACGCCATTCGCGCCGGCTTGCCGGGCTTAATATCGGAAAATGCCCCGTTGAAGTTGAATGTCAGCGGCACCACCTTTGTCACGCCATGCATGGTCAGAGAACCGTCGATCGTCCAGGAGTTTTCAGACACGCGGCGAATGCCACGGCCCTGATACGTCATCGTCGGGAATTTCTTCACATCGAAGTAGGCCTCGGTCAGGAGGTCCTGGTCGCGCTCGGTGACCTGGGTGCTGATGCTGGAAACGTCGATCGTCACATCGACACTGCAAGCGGCCAAGTCCGGCGACACGGTGAAGGTTCCCGTCAGCTTATCGAACCTGCCCCTCACCAGCCCGACCACATGGTGACGCGCCCCGAAGTACGCGAAACTGTGGTCCGAGTCGATCTTGTACCTCCCTGCAGCGGGGAGCGCCTGGGTTACCGGCCTGTTCTGGGCGGGCTTAGCAAGATGACTAGCGGCGGTTGCGTTGGTGGAAGGCGTAGCGCAAATTGCAAAAAACAGCGCCCCAACCTCGAGAAGACTGAGCAGTTTCTTTAGGATCATATTTTCTCCATTCTTGGCACTCATCTCTTTGCCCTCTGGTTTATCCGCAATACGGAATGCGGATTCACGATATCGAGGTGAGACGCGAGAAATCCTGAAATCGGGCCTGAAACACTCTGAATACTTCTGAAACCGCGCTGCATTGGCAATAGATGAATCATAGACGGCCAGGCGGGCCCGCTGAACGCAAGACAGGCCGGAAGGCCCGAACGCGGTGGGCGTTTCTCCACGGTGCGGTATACTCGGCAAACGAAGCTTTTCTTTTGCGAACCGGGTGCTGGCCGAATCCATGGAACGTCCAACCACGACAACGCTCCGCATCGGCGATTGGTGCGTCAAGCCGGTATCCGGCCACATTTCACGAGATGGGGAAACGTCTCGGCTAGAGGTGAGGACCATGCGACTTCTGCTGTGCCTCGCCGAGCGCGCCGGCGAGGTGGTCAGCATCGATGAGTTGCTAAACCAGGTTTGGTCCGGAGTTAACGTGAGTCAAGACTCCGTGTACCAGGCGGTGACGTCGCTGCGCCGCCTGCTGGGCGACGACCCCAAGCAGCCTACTTACATCGAGACGGTGCCGCGACTCGGCTATCGGATGGTAGCGACGGTCAGTGTCTGGCCAGATCATAGTTCAAGTCAGGGGCCGGATCAGTCCGTCGCGACGCTCGCACGGGCGAACACACGGAAGTCCGGCCCGCGCCTCAAAGCCGGCCTCATGTGGGCCGCCAGCGCAGTGCTCTGCCTCACCCTCGTCATTGTTTTCGCGTTCCGCAGCAAAGTCGTGAACACGAATCAATCAACCTCACCCGCCGTCGCTCTGCAGCCGGAAAATTCCATCGCCGTGCTCCCGTTTCTCGACCTAACCGATGAGATGAACCAAGAGCCTTTCGCCGACGGCATGACCGAGGAACTGATCGACAAACTCAGCAAGATCCCGGGCCTTCGCGTACCGCCTCCCACATCTTCGTTTTATTTCAAGGGCAAACTCTGGCCGCGTTCGCATGGGACTTCGCAAGTGACCATCGCCGATATCGCCAAGGCGCTGGGCGTCGCTTATGTGCTCGATGGGAGTGTGCGGAAGTCAGGCGCCAGGGTGCGGGTGGACGCAAGGTTGATTCGTGCGGATAACGGCTACGTTGTCTGGTCAGAAACCTACGACCGCCCCTTCGACGACCTCTTGATGGTTCAAGACGACATCGCAGGCGAAGTGACTAAAGCACTGAGGGCATCCATCGAGGCCCCACCGGTCCACTAGTACGAACTCTCGCAGCACCGACCACGACGCATTTCCAGCTGGTGCTACGTAGGTTCATCCTCGTTCGCGTGCTTCTGGCGATCAGTCCGATTGTCTTCGGCTGGCCGGCGGGACAATTCCGTTCATCCGCAAATACTCCACCATCTGTCCGTAATGGTCGAAGGCGTGCGCAACGCCGAATGTGGCCAAGTGCAGGCGGAGCGATTTGCTGTGCTCCGCGGGCAGCAACATGTTCGCAGTCGTCAACGTGGCCGCGGCCTTGTGGCCCAGGGCAAAGGAATCCTTCAGGAACTTGATGATGTCCACTTTCGTCTTCAAATCCTCAGGGCCGTTCCCGCCCATGAAATTCTCCGGGAACTTATCGCCAGTCAGCGGAGACCAAATGGCATAGTTGGAAGCGGCGACGTGCTTAACCTGTAAAGCAAACGTGCGCACGCCCTTGTACTCGCTCCCCGGAATGTTCAAGCCCTCAGGAGAGAAGTTGAACTTATCTTCCGGCATGGCCTCTGCAGCTTCCACAACTTCCTTTTCGATGCCGCTGATTTCGCGGTCCACAGTTGAAGCTATGGTTGGCGGAGGCTGCGATTGCTGCGCCTGAGGCTGGCTCGCGGCTGCGACGCTATGTGGGCCCTGTCTCAGCGCAGCCACAGTAAAGATGAGTACTGCCAACAGCAAAAACATTCGTACTTGTTTCATTTGAGCGACTCTCCTCCCGACCTGTTCGAACTCAAGACAACCGTCCGAGGCCTGACCGAAATCACAGCTCTTGTCAATACGGGCCGTAAACGCTCGAGATCTCGCATCGAAAAGGGTTACGTCACTCGGGACCGACGCCTTCGGCGATGAATATGCGGGCCTTCGCGGCGTCTTGCCTGATCGGCTTGATCGCCTGATAGGCTGGCGAGTCGTACCACTCGCGCGCTTTCGCCACGCTGTCGAAAGCGATGATTACGATGTGCCCGTTTGGCGGTTCACCCTCGAGAGACTCAGCCTTCCCGCCGCGAACAACATAGTGGTGATTGAAAGGCGCCAACGTGTCCGGCACCTTCTCCCCATATTTCTGCATGGTGGCGGGGTCCGTTACCTCCACTTCCGCAATAAAGTAGCCAGGCGCCCCTTTCGCTTGCCGTGCGTAAATCGCCGTGGCACCGGCAATGCCGATCGAGAGGCCAACCAGAGCTGACAGCACCAATTTGTGGTTCGTCTTCACGGCTTATTCTCCTCTGTGTTCTTGCGAACAAAATCATCAGCGGCATCATCCCTCTGTGGTCATTCATAGCGCAGCGCCACCAGCGGATCGACGCGTATTGCGCGTCGCGCCGGAACATAGCAAGCAACAAGAGCGACGCCGATGAGAAGAAGGGCGACACCAGCGAACGTCAGAGGGTCTGTCGGCCTCACGCCGTAAAGCAGTCCTGCCATTAGGTGCGACACGATCAGCGCACAAGCAAGCCCGACCGCCGCGCCCGCAATGGCAAGCCCCAATCCTTGACGCAGCACCATGCGCAGGATGTTCCCTCTTTGCGCCCCAAGTGCGAGGCGAATCCCGATCTCGTGTGTGCGCTCGTTGACGATGTACGAAATTACTCCGTAAATGCCAAGCCCCGCAAGAAGCAACGCCGTCAGAGCGAACAGGCCAATCATTTTCATCGAAAATCGCCTCACAGACAGAGACGCGGACAGCGCGTCATCGAGTGTTTGCGCCCCGAAAACGGGGAGTTCCGGATTGACGGACTGCACCTTCTCGCGCAGGTCGACTGGAATCGCAGCCGTGTCCAGCCGCCCACGCACAAATATCGCCAGATCTTTAGCCCCCCTCTGATACAAGCTCAGATACATTTGTGGGGCGCTCGAGTCCTCCAGCGATTCTGTTCGAGCGTCCGCTACCACGCCGATGACAGTGTTCCAGAAAAAAGAAGAACGGTCCCCCGGGATTCGCAGTTTGAGGCGTTTGCCAACCGGATTTTCATCCGGCCAGTACGTCCGCGCGAACGTCTCGTTGATCACCACCACGGGAGGCGCCTTTTCGTCGTCCAATTCCCCGAAGAAGCGGCCGCGCAGCAGCGTCGCACCCAACAAGTGAAAATACTCAGGCGAAACGATGGAAGCGTCAGCCAAAGGAGCCTGGTTACTTGGAGTCTCACGACCTTCGAAGATCAGCGGGAACGGATTTAGATCGCCTCGACCATGAGCCAACGGAACAGCCGCTAGATCACCCACGGCTACTTCTTCCACGCCGGGCAGCGTCTTGCTGCGACGAAGCACTTCGCGAATGAACGGCGCTTCCTGAGCGGGGGTTCTGTAGATGTCGGTCGCAGGATCATTTGGTATGGGCAGCCACGTGCGAACCGCCATTACTCTCTGCGGGTTGAATCCCAGCCGTACATTCAGCAAATCCCAGAAACTGCGCAGCAGAAGGCCCGCTGCAATCATCAGCACCAAAGACAGCGCAAATTCGGTTACCACCAGCACGCCGCGCGTGTGCGTCTGTTCCTGGGAGCCTATCGAGCCGCGCCCTTCCTGCTTGAGAGCGTGCGTCAAGTCCCCGCGCCCGGCATGCATGGCCGGCGCCAAGCCAAAAATCGCGCCGGCGGCGACAGAAGCGACGAGAGCGAAAAGCAAAACGGGCCAATTAATCGATATGCTATGGAGCCGCGGCAGACTGTCAGGCACGATTTGCAACAGAGAAGCCTTCGTGCAGAAGAGAATCGCTAAACCCACTATTCCCCCGACCAGCGCAAGGAGCAAACCTTCGGTGAGCAACTGGGACATCAGGCGCGTCCGCGCGGCTCCGAGCGCCTGGCGAACGGCCATCTCGCGCCCTCTCGCGCTGGCGCGAGCGAGCAGGAGATTAGCAACGTTTACGCAGCCGATCAGCAGAACCAATCCGACTGCTCCAAGCAGCAGAATCAACGACTGGCGAACATTGCCGACCACGGTCTCCGTGAGCGGCACCAAGCGCACCCTCCAAGCGCTCTGCAGCGGATAATCTTCAGGGAATTGCTTCTGCAAAGACGCGACCAACGCGTCTACGCGGCTTTGTGCCTGCGCAATCGTGAGTCCAGGCGCGATTCGCGCGACTGCTGGCGAAAGAAAGTGCGACTTGCGCAGAGGGGGAGGGGCAGGTGGGCCGGCAAAGCCCGTGGCCGCCCACAGCTCGGCGTTCCTTTCTTCCATTGTTCGGCCCGGATCGTGATACGCGGCCGGCATCACGCCTACAATCCGATACAAGTCGTTGTCGAGCCGTGCGCTTCTACCCAAAATGTGTGGGTCGCCTCCGAAGGTCCCCTTCCATAACCCGTCGCTGATGACAACTTCCAGATTAAATCCGGGCGTATGATCCTCGGGATCGAACGTGCGGCCCAACTCCGGCTTCACCCCCAACAACGCAAAATAATTCGGCGGGACCGCGAGGAAGAATATCCGCGCAGGCTGGGATGAGCCGGTGAGGTTCACGGATCCTCCCCCGACCGGCGAGACATACTGGAAAATGCCGGAACGCGCAAGATCCTGCCACTCGGGCACCGACATCCCTACGTCCTGCGCGCCCACCCCCGGAAGATCGTCCTTGACGCTTACGAGTTGCTCGGGTTGTGGGTACGGCAGAGGGTGCAACAGTGTGGCATCGACCACACTAAAAATGGCTGTCGTGGCTCCGATGCCCAGGGCAATCGTCAAGACAGCTATGGCGGTGAAGCCCGGAGACTTGCGCAGCATGCGTAGAGCGTAGCGGATGTCTTGCCAGAAGTGATCCCACCGGAGCCAGCGGCCGGATTCGTAAAAACGTTCGCGGGCTAGCGTCACGTTGCCGAAGCCGCGGCGCGCCGTGACTCGCGCCTTCTCCTCACTCAGACCCTGTTCCTGCAGACGTTCGATCTCAAGCTGTAAGTGGGCCTCGATTTCGGAGGTGAAGTCGTCCAGTTTGCGTTTGCGCCGAACATGGCTTTAGCTTTCCGCCGCCTCAGGTCCTAAAATTCGCGCGATCGCCCTCTCCAGCCGCTTCCACTTGGTGGTTTCTCTCACCAGTTGTTTGCGGCCGGCAGCGGTCAGCGAATAGAACCGGGCCTTGCGGTTGTTGGAGGAGATTCCCCACTTTGCGGAGATCCAGCCGCGTTCTTCCAGCCGCTGGAGCGCAGGATAAAGCGCGCCATGCTCGACGAGCAGCTCTTCTTCCGACGTTTGCTGGATCGCGCGGGCGATGCCTTGCCCGTGCTGCGGTCCGAAGATCAGCGTACGGAGAATTAACAGATCCAGTGTGCCCTGCAGCAATTCCAAGCGTTCCCTGGTTTCTTGGGTAGACATATAACCCGAGTATGAGCGCGCCCGGGTAAGATGTCAACCCAAAAGAGTGAGACATCCGCAAAGGATTTTCGGGCCAGCCGCCAGCCTGTAACCAACCCGGATCTTACGCTGCTGTCGCCAGCCAGGAATCTGTCGGCGAGCGAGTGATCTGCATCAGCAAACGCCGCTGGGGCGCAAGGCCGTGCCGCTTTCCTGCACGGGCGAAGCCTGTGGATTGGGGACCGGGTAGGGCTGGGTCCCAAGGAGATTGTCAGCGCACTCCTGAAGGATTTGGGTGATTGCCTGCAGTGTCGGGGGCAAAGCAGGAATCGACAGGTTGGGTGCGGCGAGATTGAGTGCGGTGGTCATGTCGCCAACCGTGGCACGGCGCCAGGCGCTAAGGTTCGGAACTTCGGCACCAAAGCGAGTTTCGAGGAAGCGAAGGACGGAGGTGTGGTCGAAGAGATCGGATGAGACGAAGCCGCCGCGGCTGAACGGAGAAACGATGAGCATGGGAACGCGAAAGCCGAGGCCTATGGGGCCAGAGATCGGCGGGTTGCCGATGACCGTCGGGTCGGGGACAGCCGGAGCCGTCACGAATTCGCCGGGGGTTCCGGGAGGCGCGGTGGTGGGCACGACGTGATCGAAGAAGCCGCCGTTTTCGTCGTAGGTGACGAAGAGAACTGTCTTCTCCCATATGACTGGATTGGCCATGAGCGCGGTAATAATGGCTGAGAGCACGTCCTCGCCGAAGAGAGCGGGAGCGGGCGGATGTTCGGAATCGACGATCGACGCGATAAGCCAGGAAACCTGCGGGAGGTTGTTCGTAACGATGTCCGCCAGGAAATCCACAGGAAATTGCGGCCCGAACGCCTGCTTATAGAGCGGAGACGAAGAGTCCTGGAAATTCTTGAAATACGAGAGGACGTTGTCCGAGAAGATGCCGTTAAAAAGATTCTGATCCGGTGAGGTGTAGACCTTCCAGGTAATGCCGCGGGCCTGGAGCTGCTCGGGCATGGTGGTGTAGGTGAGGCGGCCGAAAAACGATGAACGGTTGGCGACGAGTGTTTGCAGCAGCGGCCCGCCGTTTTTCCCGTCGGGATCGATCGAAGCGGCCATCGTGTAAAGCCGATTGGGGTCGGTGGGGCCCATGACCGAGCAGAAATAGTTGTCGCACAAAGTGAATGCATCAGCCACGGCGTAAGAGAACGGAAGGTCGGCCCGGTTGTAATATCCCATCGCAAGAACGGCGTCATTGGAATTGATCGGCAGGCGCGAAGTGACGAAACCGTCCATCGCGGCGTTGTTCCAGCTCTGGTGTTGCGGCACCCAATCGTGATTTATGTCATGAGTGCAGGCGGCGTTCGTGGTGGCGATGTCAAGATGGAACGGGAGCAGCGTGCCGATGGGCGTATTGGTCGTGTTCGCAGGATCGGGCTGCTGGAATGCCATGCTCTGGTCGGAAAATCCGCGGACGCCGCGATAGCTGCCGAAGTAATGATCGAAGGAACGGTTTTCCTGGATGAGGATTACGACGTGTTCGATGTCGCCAAGCTTCGCGCACGTGGGAGGAGGGCCGATGGTTCCGCCCTGCGAGCCAGCGCCGGTGCCGCAGCTTGCCAGGAGCGCCGTAGCGAGGCCCGATGCAGCCGTGGCGCCGGTTAGTTTCAGCAGTTCGCGCCGCGTGATAGGCCGAAAAGGCATAGATTGAACCTCAGTACAACTAAGATGAACCCAAGAGGGCAAGGGCTGCTTACCTTAACAGCCTAACGCGCTTGTGAGCATAGAGTAGAGACTGTAAAATCAGCGGTGGCATCCGCCAGCTGAACCGGTTAGCCACCACGACGAACCGTCAGTAATCGACGCCACTGTCGGCCAGATCTTGCAGGGGCCAGCCGACCGGTTCATTCTCCCTCCTCCTATCTGCCATCATTTCAGCGAGCCGCCTCGTCAATCCCGCGGCCACCGGCTTGCTCCTTACCCCAAATACGCGCTTTCGCTGGGGAAAACGAAATGACGAAATTCACGCCCGTAAGTCTCGTGTTCGCATCCATCGTGGCCGTCGCGCTCGCTTCCGCTCCCTGCCCGGCGCTCGCTGGGCATGGCGGACGAGGTCACGGTGGCTCCCACGGCGGTGGTTCTCATGGCGGTAGCCATTTCCATATCGGCGGCGGACACGGCAGTGGCCATACTTCCCACGGTGGCGGATTTCACGGCGGCGGCCATGGTTTCCTTGGCGGTGGTTCTCATGGCAGCCGTGGTTCTCATGGCGGTGGCGGCGGGCACTTCTTCGGCCAAAGTTCTCGAAGTCATGGTTCTCAAAGTCATAGTTCCTGGAGCCTTAGTTCTAGCAACAATAATTCTAGGAGCAAGCTGTTTTCTGGCGCTGCGCCGTTCGGCGGAGGCTCACATCAGAGATTCGGTGGCGTCGCTTCTCAACCGCTCGGCAATTCCGCTGGCGGCGGAGGCCGCAGTTTCCGCTCGAACACTTCCAGGAGCACTAATCAAACGTTCGGAAATAGTTTTGGCATTGCTCGGGGGGCCGGCTCGCGATTCGGCTCGGCTGGCTCAGGTCGCAGCTTTGGCAATACCGCCGGCGGCCAGTGGTCCTCGTTTGGAAATACGTTTGGAGATGGCTTCGGAAGTCGGTCTGGAAATAACGCGAGATCTACCTTCATGACCACGCGAGGGTCCTCGCCTGCCTCCGCCGGCGGCCAGTGGCGCTCGTTTGGAAGCTTCGGGAATCTTCCTGTCATGACGTCGCGTCGGTCGACCAGTCCATGGCAGGGCCACCAGGCGGGGGCGAATAATTCCGGATGGACCGCTTTCTCGCGCGGTGCCGCTCCTGCGGCAACTCGCGGCATGGCGTTTTCGGATCGAAGGTTCGCGGAATCTTCAAGAACGATGGAGTCAGCGATTTCTCCAGGGCGCGCGCTCTCGAATTTCGAAGCCTCTCGATTTGGAAGTTCCGCGTCGAGCCGATTCTCATTCTCGAATTCACGATTCGGGTCGCGTGGCTCGGAGTTCGAGGGTTCGGCATTCGGCCGTCGCGACCGGTTTCGTGATGGTGGCTATCAATTCCGCGACGGTGGAGCGGGCTTCGGGCGAGAGTCCTCGTTCGGCGGGGATGATTTTTCTTTCGTCCCCGACCTGCTTAGCCTTGCGCTGGGCTTCGGGAATCTTGCCTTACGCGGACCGGGCTTACTTGGGCCCGGTTTGCTCGGACCGGGCTTACTTGGCTTGGGCTTGAACTTACTCGACTCCGCTTTCGCCGATTTCGGAGGCTCCGGCGGTTCTGGTAGTTACGGCAGCTACCCCGCTTCCGGCGAGTATCGTGGTCCAGGCGGTTATGGAGCTATTGGAGGCTACGGGGCTACGGGCTCGGACTCTCCTTATTGGGGTCCAGGCGTAATCTCGTGCCCGGTCGAAAACTTGACCTGCTTCCGGTAATCCAGGCCCTCCGGGTTCGGAGTGCGTCTTCGAGGAGTGCTAGTCCTTTAACTAACGAAGGTCTTGCACTGTGTCGCCAACGTGCTAACTTGAAATAGTAGCAACAGATGGCGGCCCGATGACACTCCGCGCTCGCATCGAATGGATTTTCCGCATGGCGTTGATGCTGTTTATTCTGGCATCGATCGCGTTTCTGAGCGCACTCACCGCGATGCGGTTCGCGATTCAAGGTCGCGAAGTGGCGATGCCGGACGTTATCGGCATGAAGGCGATCTCGGCCCAACAAATGTTACAGGGACGCGGCGTTGGGATGCGCGTCGAGGACCGCATCTACAGCTCGCTGCCTGTGGACTCAGTGGTCCGTCAGAGCCCGCCGCCGAACATGCAGGTGAAAATCGGCCAATTCGCACACGTGGTCCTGAGCCTGGGACCGCAACGCGCCACGATTCCGAAACTCGAAGAAGCCAGCCTGCGCTCGGCGCGCATCGCGCTATTACGGAGCGGTTTGCAGGTGGGTGAAATTTCGAGCGCCTATCTGCCGGGTTGGGGCACTGACCAGGTGATTCAGCAGGATCCCGCGCCCGGAGCGACTGACAGCGCAACGCCCCATGTCGACTTTCTCGTTTCGCTGGGCCAACGCCCTGCCGCGTACGTAATGCCCCAGCTTGTGGGCACGCAGCTCGGCGATGCCGAAGCAAAGCTCCATTCGGCGGGACTCCGAGTAACCAGATTCACGCTCTCACCAGTCGCAGGCGCGACACACGGCAACGTCCTGTCGCAAACCCCTCTCCGCGGCCAGCGCGTCGACACAAACTCCACAATCGAATTGCAGGTAGCCGAATGAGCAGGAACCAACGGCCAATCGCGGGTTTGGCCTCGCCCCAGGAATTTCTCAGCGCTCTCTGCGCCTGCCGCGCCGCTGGCTGGCATGCCTCCCCAGTAAATTCTTCAGGTTTTGGCTGGATCGCTGGATATCCGGTCTCGGCTAGACTAGAATTTCCCGGGTTTCAGGGTTTGCGCTTGCAAACCCTTCGTATAAATCAGTTTTGGGGCTTACCTTCATGACCTACGCCAGAATCGAAATCGCGCCCTCCATCCTGGCGTCGAATTTCGCCCGCCTTGCCGACGAGATCAAAAAGGTGGAAGAAGGCGGCGCGGACGTAATTCACGTCGACGTCATGGACGGCCACTTCGTACCCAACATCTCCATCGGTATCCCGTGGTTGCGTCTCTGCGCAAAGCAACCCGCCTGCCCCTCGACGTGCATCTCATGATCGAACAGCCCGAAGAATACATCGAGGACTTCGTCCGAGCCGGCGCCGACCGCGTCCTGGTCCACCAGGAGGCGACGGCCCACCTGGATCGCGCCTTGGCAATGATTCGCGAAAACGGAGCGCAAGCGGGTGCGGTAATCAATCCGGCCACGCCGGTGGTCATGTTGTCCGACGTTCTCGACAAGCTCGATACGGTGCTCGTGATGTCGGTGAATCCCGGTTTCGGTGGGCAGAAGTTCATCCCGAATGCGTTCGAGAAAATTCGTCAGCTTAACCAATGGCGCGCGCGATATAATGCGGCCTTCCGGATCGAGGTTGATGGGGGAGTGGATCTGGAAAATGCGGGCGAGCTAGCTCGGGCGGGCGCCAACACCTTCGTCGCGGGGACCTCGATATTCCACACGCCCGATCCAGCCGCGGCAACGCGGCAATTACGCAAGCTTGCAACCGAAGCCTTGAGTCAGCGAGTCTGAGGGTCTGAACACAACTATGACGACTATGGGACGTTTCGCACCCACTTATTTTGCAACCAATCGAATCCTCTGCAATGCGCTTCTTTGCGCGTTCCTGGCCGGCCCGCTCTGCCTTACGGCAAAGGGGCAAGCGGTTCAATCCCAGTCCGGTTCGAGTGGCCAGGGCCAGCCCCCCAGGCCCAGGCGCCACCGGCCCAGAACCCTCCGGCTCCAGCTCAACCGGCTGCTCAAGCGCCACCGCAAAAGAAAATCAAGGCCCACGTAATCAAGGCGGACGAAAAGAAAAAGCCGAACGCTCAGGACGTACGCAGTCCGCCGAACCCGATAAGGTCCTCTACACGCGCGCGATGGCAGACATCAAACGCGGCCGTTTCACCGAGGGACGCCTCACTCTTCAGACGCTAATCAATACCTATCCCGACAGCGAGTATCTGGCCAAGGCCAAACTCGGTGTCGCGGACTCGTACTACAAGGAAGGCGGCACGTCGAACCTCACCCAGGCCATCGACGAGTACAAGAACTTCATCATCTTCTTCCCGTTCCTCGACGAAGCCGCCTACGCGCAGATGCAGATCGGCATGGGCCATTACCACATGATGGAAAAATCCGACCGCGATACCACCCAGGCCGATCGAAGCCGAGCAGGAATTTCAAACGTTCCTCTTGAAATACCCGCAGAGCCCGCTCGTTCCGAAGGCCGAGCAGTACTTGCGCGATTCGCAGGAAGTGCTCGCGGACGGCGAGTACCGGATTGCCCGCTTCTATTTCGTCAAACAGGATTATCCGGCGTCGGCCGCGCGCCTTTTTGAAATTACGGAACGCTATCCGCTCTACAGCCAAAGCGACGAAGCGCTATGGATGCTCGGCGATGTCTATACGCGCGCCAAGCAGGGCTCGCGCAATGAGGACGACAAGAACCATTGGGCTGACCTCGCCGCCAAGTGCTACGACCGCATCGTCCAGAATTACCCGCTTTCGCATCTCGCGTCACCCGCGAAGTCGCGCCTCAAGGCCATGGGCATGCCCGTTCCCGCGGCCGATCCCAATGCGCTCGCACGGTTGCAACACGAACAGTTGTATCAAAAGCAGCACCATCAGATCGCAGCGGTGCGGCTGCCGCTCACGATGCTCAAATCAAGCCCCCCCGTGGAGATGGCCGCCCACTCCGGCCCGCCAAACTTGAATCCGCCGAACGACGCCGTCTCTGCTCGCGATGTCTTGAAACAGGGCGCCACTGGTCCTACTTTTGACGCCCAGATGAAACCTTCGGACGATCAGGCGCCATCCAGCGATTCTGGCACGGTTGTGGAAGCTGCCCCAACGTCAAAGGGCGCCTACTCCGGTTCCGGGATTGGCGCAACGATCATCAGCACAGGAAACGAATCCAGCACACCGCCACCAGTTTCTCAAGCGCCACCAACCACGTCCGACCCAACCCCGGCTGCGAACGCCGCGCCGCCAACCAATCCGCCGGCTGCCGGCAGCGCGGTTGACCCGGGAACTCCAGCCGCGGTTCAACCTGGAGCGGCAGCCGCCGACGCGACAACCGCAGTTACCGGTACAAGCGGTCAGGCCCCGGCACCAACGAACGGCCACGCAGCCACTCCGGCACCAGGTCAGGCGAACGCCCCAGCGAACGGTCAGGCCCCCGCCAAGGGCGAAAAGGCCGATTCCAGTACCGAATCCACCAGCAAGAAAAAGAAGGGGATCAAGAAGATTATCCCCTGGTAGCGGCTTCAGATACGCCTCCGGCAAGGCCCGACCTCGACCGGATGAGGGCTTGCATCGCGTCCTGTTTACCCCCTGCTAACATCTCAGGCACTCCTGTCCTTTCTGTTTGTTGACGCCTCCCCCCGGGGGTGCTGCAATAGGCGTAGTGAAGAGGGGCCAGCGTGTCGCCGTGTGGGCGCGAGGGCTTGCTTTTTAGGTTTGTCCGTTGTGGCGGATAAACCTGGAACGCAAAGGGGAACTCAGTGCCGAGAATTCTCGTCGCCGACGACAACACCAACATCCAGAAAATGGTCGCGCTCGCATTCGAAGATCGCGGCATTGACGTCGTTTCGGTCGGCAATGGCGAAGCGGCTGTTCGCCGCATTCCCGATCTGAATCCGGACTTGGTTCTCGCCGATGTTTTCATGCCCGTGCGCAACGGCTACGAAGTCTGCGAGTTCGTCAAGAAGGACGACCGCTTCTCTCACGTCCCCGTCATTCTGCTGGTCGGAGCTTTCGATCCGCTTGATGAAAAGGAAGCGCGTCGCGTGGGCGCCGACGGAGTCCTGAAGAAGCCTTTCGTTCCGCCCGACCCCCTGATCGCGATGGTCATGTCCGCGCTCGAGAAGAACCCCAAAGTTGCCGCCGAAATGGCGAGGGCTAAAGAGGCC
Source organism: uncultured Acidobacteriota bacterium (assembly GCA_963744235.1). GTDB lineage: Bacteria > Acidobacteriota > Terriglobia > Acidiferrales > UBA7541 > Palsa-295. The sequence continues at coordinate 1,306,759 of CAVUSU010000004.1, forward strand.
GCCGCCGCGCCGCCCCCAGAACCGCTCGCTCCCGTACTGGAAGCGCCGGCTCACATGGAGCCCAAGCCTCTGCCCGAGTTCCCCGAGCCGACACCTGAAGAAGCCGCTCAAATCTACGGATTCGGCAAGGGCGTGCGCGCCGACGATGACGAAGCCACTCCGGTGGAAGAACGCAAAGCGAAACCAGTCTCGAAAAAACGCCAGACGGAAGAAATTGAAGACGAAGACGACGCTGCGTCTTTGACCGCGCACGATTGGCGCCGCGGCGCGAACGATTTCGAAGTTCCGGACGAGCCGGGCGGTAAACTCGCCTTCGCTTCCGATGAAGATTTCAACCCGGTCACCTTCCCCTCCGAACGCGACGTTCCCCCAAAACACATTCGCGTCTCCGAACAGGAGGAAACTTTGGAGCCGGCTGCGCAGAACTCGCTGCCGATCGAAGCTCCAGCGATCCTGCCGGCGCTGCTTGAACCGGAGACAACGCCCTTCGGTGTGAGTCAGAGCAGGGCGACACGAGAAGGTACCGCGTCAGAAATTGTGCCCGAAGTCGTGCGCGAAAAGCCGGAGGAACCAGCACCCGTCCCTGCCGCAAAGTCTGAGAAGGCGCCCGAGAAACCAAAACGCGCCGCCGGCTGGATGGATATGATGACGTCGCCTTCCGAGTATTCCGAGGGCGGCTGGCTCAGCAGCATCTTCAAAAGCAAATCAGCCCATAAGCAAGAGAGCGCCGCGCCAGCGGAGACTCCAGCCGAAACGCAGCCAGAGCCAGTCATTGCCGCGAGCGCGCAAGAAATTCCGTCCGCAGCCGCAACGGACAACGAGCGGAACAGAGAGCAGCAGATCGCGTCGGGAAGCGCGGCCGTCGAAGAGCCGCTTCCCGCAGTGCCTGCAGAGAATGAAGACGCGCGGCAGCCCGAATCCTGGTTCGCTCCGCCGCCACCGCCGGTTCTCCGGGAGGTGTCTGACTCAAGACTTCTTCCCGTTGTGTCTGCATCATCCGGCCTGGACGCCAATTTGATCGCCGCTCCGGCGGATGTCAGCGGCTCACAAAGAGATCCCGAACTGGAAGAGCCTGCGGCAGCACGCGCGATGCCCGAGCCATTGCTGGTAAACGATCACGAAGAAGCGAGTGAACCATCGCGGTTCAGCCGAACCGTCGAGCAGCCTTCCCCGCTACATTCGTTCTTCGCTCCGAACTCCGGCGACCCGTCAGCCAACGAAGCGATGCCCGAAGACGATCCGGCGACGCACGAGGAGTTTGACTCATCGATTTTCGCTACTCCCGAAGTTCAACTTCCGCCGCTGCCACCCGAGCCGAGCGAACGCATTCCCACGGCTCCGCCGCCGAACCGCGAGGCCCTTGCCGACATCCCGTTCTTGATGCCGCCTCCGCCGTCGCCGTTCGAAAGCATGGGCGACAATCATGGCTCGACCAATCAGACCTCCGTGGACGCGGCCGTAGCCAGAGTTCTCGAAAAGCTCGAACCCCAACTTCATCAGTTGCTCTCACAGAGCGTGCTGAAACCCCTGGTAGAGAACCTGCTCCAGCAGGAACTGGAGAAAAAAGGCAAGTAGCACATCCAAGCGCCATAGGCCCGACACCCTCTTCAACTTTGAAGCTCCGATCGGAGTTCTCTTCCGCAGACATTTCGCCATCAAACCTTCTGAATCTTGATGTTCCGCGCATCCCGCATCGGCGCCTCGATCGTCAGAGCTCCATCCGAACTAACTCGCTTCGACGAATTCCTGAAGCTAATTTTATAATCGCTCTTCTCCAGACCTTGAATCGTCAATGCGGCCGTTTTCGCAAGCCCCGTCGAGTCGTCCATATCGAGGTCGAGCGAGTGCCGCGCCTTGCTCCATACCACGCGCTGGATCTCTCCCTGCGTCGCTTCTATGTCCACTTTGTCCTCGACGAGGCGAATCCGCTTGTTAAGCCCATCCTTCGGTATGGCCGCAATTTGCTCGCCGGACCCTTCCACGCGGCAGCCGAATCCCACCAATCCGAAAGTCTCGTCTTTGACAACGTAGCTCTTCGCCGACTGCAGGAACCCCCAAAGCCCCGACCCGCTCTCAAACGTTCGCGGAGGCTCGTTGTCAAAGATCCCCGCGGTGCAAATGAAATGGTTGAACCCCATGCCATCGGGCAGCACGTTGTGCATCACGCTCATCACGCCTGCGTATCCCTTGATCAAACTATCGGGATCGCCGGAATCCTCGAACGAGTCCAGCAGCGCGAGTCCGTTGAGCGACGCGTTGTACCAGCAGCAGATATCGCCGCGCTTGTCGTTGCCGTATCGAAACCAGACAGGCTGATTGCCTCCGCGCAGCGCCTTTAGCACCTGCACGGTCTTGCGGTTCTTTTCCGTCGCGCCGAAGAACTTCGTGAAGAAATACACCTGTTCGTGCGCCGTCTGGTCGATCACCAACTCGGAGCTGTAGGGATACGGATCGTCGATCATTTGCTGCGCGCATTCCTTCATCTGTTGCAGCAGCTTGTCGTGCTCGTCTTTCCAGCCCTCGCGCTGAATGTCCGCCAAAATGTGAATGGCGTTCGATCCCTCCATCAACCCGATGTGCCGCCACGGCCCCGTGCTGAACCATCGCATGCACGTGTGATACGACATGCGGAGATATTCCTCGGGCTTCTTGCGCGTCACCAGACCGTACCTTTTGCCGATCCGATACAGCGCGTGGTAAATGTTCGCCGGATGGACGTAGTTGTAGCTGCGAAATGTCGCTTCTGAGCGTTCCTTCGTCCAGTGCCCCCACCCGCTCGAAGGATACCGCTCCTTCCAGTACAGCGACGCGCGCACCTCGTACGTCTGCGGGTTTTGGATGTACTTGAACAGGCAATCTTCGACGTAGGCCTCCAGCGCATCCACCTCTTCTTTCGCCGGGTAGTAGACGTTCTTCTCGGCGAGAAAAAGCGATTCCGAAAACCCCGACTCGTCGCTGCCGCCCACTTCCCACACCTCATCGGAATCGAGAAAGGTGCTGCCAATGCGGTGGTCGAACGGCAAGAATCCGTGGAAACGATGATAAGGGTCGTCTGGATCCTTGTAGAATTCACGGTCGACGACGAATTTCCCGCGCGCCCTCAGAAGTTGCCCGATGTCCTCGATACAGTAGAAATGGAGATTCGTCCAGCGCCCGTCCCCGTAGTGGAGTTTCAGGCTCTTTTGCCCGCGCCCTTTGAACGACAGGGTCAGCAGCGTTTTATCGCCCGTGCGCTGCTGCTTCGCAATCGTGATGTTGTCCGAAAGCAGGTTGATTTTGTCGACGTCCGATTTCGACTTGAGCTCCACCAGCGCGTCCGTTCCCTCCTGCACCACCATCGACGGCAGCACGCGAATGCCAAGATTGCCCGCGTTGTAGACTTCCTCGCGGATCGCCTCGTAGCTCGGAATCAGCGCGAACCGGACCTGGTACGCCTTCTTCTCGCCCGGCTTTAATACGAGCGACGTATGCCCGTTCACCCACGGATTGCTTCCCCAGCGCCGCAAATTCTTCGTCGCCCACGAATGAATCGCCAGCAAATCCGGGCCCCTCCAACCCTGCACGTGCGCCGTGAACGCTGCCTCCTGCTCTTTGTAGGTGCACTCGAAAGCCGTATCCGTTGTCGGGTGCACCAGCAAAAACGGCGCATCCCCCAGCGGCCGCTGCAGCAGCACGTACGAGCTGTGACCCGCGATAAAGTGATGCGCCAGCACTTTCTGCTCGTGAATCAATTTCTGGCGCACGGGTGTGCGGTTGAAATCCACGTCGCCGCCGCCACTCAACGCCGCCGGGCCTCCCGGCTCGTAGTAGAGTTCCGAGTAATCGTCGTTCGCCATCAGCGGCAACGCGAGTTCGCCGATTTCAAGCACCTGGCTCGTCACATTCTCGATCTCGATGTCCCAAAGCAGCGAACTGCCCTCCGCCGCACGGTACGAAATGTTCAACCGATAGCTTCGTATGCCCTCGTCCTCGCTGGCCGGCCCGTCATATTTCACCGTGAAAACATCATTCCGGAAACTCACGTGGCGCGTGTCCGCCGATTTCCCCGTCCGTTCGTGTTTCCACCGGCCCGACATTTTGAAGATGTCGTTCTGCCCAAGTTTCGGCGGTTGCAGCTCGCCCAGGAGTCCCCACACCGTTGTTACCACGTCGCCCGTAAATCGCGAATCCGACGGGTCGACGCCCGGCGTGTTCGTTTCGTTCCCAAGGTAGTTCGTGCCGAATGCGTCGCCCTTGCGCGCGATTGACGAAATCGAGCCATAGCGCTTGTCGAACTGCACGATCATCTCGCCCGCCGTTATCTCCGCCTGATAGTTTTCGTGCTCCGCAAGCAGCGCCTTCGACGATTGCGATAGGACGCGCTCCAGCGCAGCCTGCTGTGGCGTTTGTTGCGAAGCCTGCTGCGTCTGCGCTTGCTTCGCCCCTGCAGGCACCGCGAGCAATGTGGCAGCGCCTGCGGTCCCAACGTTCTTGATCAGTTCCCGGCGCGAAATCTTCTTGGCCATGCGCTACCTCCAGAAAAGCGACGATCGCCCGCGCAATCTATTTTCGGGTCCCCTCGAAGTCAAGAACAAAGTAAACGTTTTCACGCGCTTTCGTCACAAGCGCGAGATGAAAGACGATCGTGCCGATTCGCAAAGGGGCGAAAAATGGGCCCTGTCACGATCGCTACGGGCCGTTTGCCTGCTTTGACGCGCTAGGGTAAACTCCATGCCCGATGACGAATGCCTCCGCTACGGTTGGCCGCACCATTTCCCATTACAACGTCCTCGAAAAACTGGGCGGCGGCGGAATGGGCGTGGTGTACAAAGCCAGGGACACGCGCCTGGGCCGAAATGTCGCGCTCAAATTCCTGCCGGACGACATTTCGCAGGACCCGCAGGCCATCGAACGATTCCGCCGCGAAGCCCGAGCCGCATCTGCTCTCAATCATCCGAACATCTGCACGATCTATGACATCGGCGAATTCGAAGGCCGACCGTTTATCGCCATGGAGCTGCTCGAGGGCCAAACGCTCAAGCACCGGATTACCGGAAAGCCCGTCGAAATATCAGCTCTGCTGGAGATCGGCATTCAGATCGCCAACGGGCTGGACGCGGCGCACGCCAAGGGAATCGTCCACCGCGACATCAAACCCGCGAACATTTTCCTGGTTGAACGCGGGCAGGCAAAAATCCTCGATTTTGGCTTAGCGAAGCAAACCCTCGCGGTGCATGCCGCGGAATCGGTCGGCCCGGTGTCCATGCACACGCAAACGCATATGCTGCATGACGACCAACTAACTAGCCCGGGCAGCTCGATCGGCACCGTCGCATACATGTCGCCGGAACAGGCGCGCGGCGAATACCTGGACGCGCGTTCTGACTTGTTTTCGCTCGGCGTCGTGCTCTATGAGATGGCCACCGGGTCGGTTCCGTTTTCGGGCGCTACGTCCGCCGTGATTTTCGATGGAATCCTGCATTCGACGCCCACCCACGTAATGGAGCTGAACCCGCGCGCGCCCCTGGCGCTGGAACAGATCCTCGGCAAGACCCTCGAGAAGGACCCCGACCTACGGTGCCAGACGGCTGCCGAACTTCGCGCCGACTTGAAACGCTTGAAGCGGGACATCGAGTCCAGCCGCCAGCCCACCGCCGAGAAAACCGCCCCGGGTTCTGGGGCTCACGCGACTCCTGCAGCCAAGCAAAAATCAGTCGCGGTGCTGTACTTCGAAAACCAGAGTGGCGCGAAAGAGGACGAGTATTTCCGCGACGGGATTACCGAAGATATCGTCACGGAGATTTCGAAGATCGCTCAACTCCAAATCTTTCCGCGCTCCGAGATGCTTGCGTTCCGCGACAAGCCGGTGACTGCACAACAGGTGGGCCAGCAACTCGGCGCCTCCTACATCCTAGAAGGTTCCATTCGGCGCTCGGGCAGCCGCGTGCGCATCACTGCACAGCTTGTGGAAGCCTCCACCAGGCACTCCGTCTGGGCCGAGCGTTACGACCGGCAATTAGAAGATGTTTTCGCCATCCAAGAGGAAATCGCCCGCAGCATCGCCCAGGCCCTGCGCATCACACTGACGCCACAGGAAGAAAAAATCATCGCCAGCAAGCCTACCGAAAATCCGCAGGCCTATGATTTTTACCTCCGCGGCCGGAACTACACGCGGCGCGAGAATATGGAGTACGGTCTGCAGATGTTCGAGCAGGCCATCGAACTCGATCCCAATTTTGCTCTGGCGCACGGCGGGATCGCCAACCTGTGCGGGCTCATCTTTGAGGTTCGCGAGCAGAACCCGAAATGGATCGAAAGGGGGCTTGCTGCCTGCGACCGGGCTACGGCGCTCGCGCCGGACTTGCCGGAGGTGCTTGTGGCCCGCGCCCGCCTCTGTTACGCGCAGAAAAAATATGAGGAAGCGGCGCTGCTGGCATGGCGCGCCATCGAGCGTAAGACCGATTGCGATGGAGCCTGGAACATTCTAGGCCGCGCCTATTTCTCTTCCGGACGGTTCGCAGAGGCTGTGGACCTTGTGGAGCGCGCCCTTGAATTCAATGGCGACGACTACAACACTTATATCCCCTATCATCAGGCGCAGATGCGGATGGGACGTATCAAGGAGGCGGAGCACCTCCAAGCGCGTTTCCTCAAGGTGTTGCGCCAACAGTTGGAGCTTGTGCCGGAAGACGTGCGTGCCCGAATCTTGCTGTCTTCCAACCTCGCCCATTCCCGGGAAGACGCCGACGAGAGCATCCGACACCTGCAAACCGCCGTTGCTTTGCGGCCCGGGGATCCCAACATTCTCTACAACGCCGCGTGCACCTACGGCGTCCTTGGTAAGAAGGCGGAGGCGCTTGATACCTTCAAGAAAGCAAGAGCCGCCGGCTACGGAAACCTGAATTGGGCGGCGAGGGACTCCGACCTCGATTGCCTCCACGACGACCCTGAATTCCAGAAACTGGTCGGCCTCAACAAGAGCGCCGCACCTTAGGAAATACTTCTTCAGCTGTTTTTCACCAGCAGCCTTTCCAAACGCCCCTTCGCTGAAATCAACTCCAGCTACGTCGGCGCGTTTTTCCTCAGGGATTTCTTGACCTCGGCGCTGGCTGCGTCGTCTAATCTTCGGGACAAATCTCGTGAAACCTCTCATCCACACCATTGCCAGGGCTTTGTTTCATGCGGGTGGATTGGGATTGCTGACGCTGGGCGCGTTCGATTCCTCGCCCCTTGTGGTGCCGTTCGGTAACGACTTGCTCGTGCTGGCCCTCTGTGCGCGTTATCACGAACGCGTGCTTTATTACGTTTTGATGGCCACGGCGGGTTCGCTGATCGGGTGCGTGGCAACGGACTGGATCAGCCGAAAGGGCGAGAAAGGGCTGAAAAAGATCGTGCCGGGCAAGCAGCTCAGGTTCATCGAGAAGCTGGTGGAAAAGCGGGCGGCGTGGGCGCTTGTGATCGCCTCGATCCTGCCACCGCCCTTCCCTTTTACGCCGTTTGTGGCGGCAGCGGCAGCATTTCGGTATCCGCGAGCCAAACTCTTGGGTTTCATCGGCGTCGGGCGATTTGTTCGCTTTTCGATCGAAGCTGCTCTCGCTGTTCACTACGGCCGGTGGATCATCAAGCAGGCTGAAGCGCCTCTGCTTGAGCACGTGATGATCGCGCTCATCGTGATTTCAATCCTCGGAAGCGCCCTTTCAATTTACCGGTGGCAATCGAACGGATCCAAGGTTCCGGCCTAGTCGAAACCGCTGGGGTCACACCCCGCCTGGCAATGAATTCAACAGACAAAGCAAAAAAAAGGGGGAGGCCGCAAAGCCTCCCCAGGAAAAATCACTCCAACTACTGGCTGAGCGAGGTCATGCCGGCCGGGCACGCCGGAGGAGCCGGCGCCGGCTTGACTCCAGTCGGAAGCGACCAAATTACACCCGACGCATCCGAGCAGAAACTGCGTTGTCCGGTAGTGCCAACGTTCACAGGCCACGCGATGACCGTATAGCCATCAACAAAGCCCGCGTTGGCGCAGCCCGCTGGCGCCGCTGGGACCGCGACCATCCCAGGACCGAGCTGCAAGTTATACCCTGCCTTGATCGACGGGTTGGCCGCAGACAGCACCGGGTCGAGGATTTCGGAGTTGTTGCAGGTCGCCACTGCGCCCGCCGCGCCCCCAAGCATTGGAAGCGCACTCGCGAAACCATTGTTATACGTCGAGTTGTAAGTCACCTCCGCGGTGTTCACGGTGCGAATTGAGCCCACTGCGGACGCTTCGTTGGCCGCCATGCGGGAACGAAGCAGGTTCGGAATGGCGATGGCCGCGATGATCAAAATGATCGCCACGACGATCAGCAATTCGATTAACGAAAAGCCCTTGTTTCTCTTGCTCATTATTATCTCCTCGAGGATCGCTCGAAAATCTCTCTCTTTTCGTGTGTACTCCCTGGCAGCGTACACCCAACTCGATGCAAAGCAAGTTCTTCGTGTTTTAGACGTTGGCCGCGTCTCGCCGATGGCAAAAGCTGTGCCGATTTGACGGTGCTCGATTCCTTGTACCCACAAGCTTCGAGCGGCATTCATGGCGGGTTCTAGTACCTCAATGGCACGAATCCAACGAACAATAATCAATTAATAGGTCAGCAATTGCCGCTCCAGGTTTGCGCTGGTATTGCCTTTGGGCTCAGCATTCACCCTCAACCAAATTTTCAGTGAGCAAGCGGATTGCAGGATTCGAGCACCCGCCTTCCTATTTCAGCCAAATTACCACCCGACTGCCAGTCCGGTTCCGCTCTCTGCGAGAATGCGCACGCGCAAATCCATCGCCAACCGTTCTCCGTGTCCATACCGTTCTCAGTTTTCTCTATGGTTCGAACTTTTCTGGCCCGCCTCCATCTCTCGCATTTGACGCCCCGCGCACGGCCCGCTTATATTTAGTAGTTCAACTCTGCACCGAGTTCCCGAGCGTAAGGGACCGAATGCCCAGAGAGATATCCAAAGAAATACCCAAGGCCTACGAGCCGCAAGAGATCGAGCAGCGCTGGGCGAAGTCCTGGTTTGACACCAATCTTTTCCGCGCCGAGAGCTCCGCCGACGGTCCGCGCTTTTCAATCGTCCTGCCCCCGCCCAACGTCACCGGTTCGATCCACATCGGCCATATGCTCGAACACACCCAGATCGACATGCTCGTGCGCTGGCACCGCATGCGCGGCGACCGCACGCTCTGGCTGCCCGGCATGGACCACGCCGGAATCGGGACGCAGTTCGTCGTCGAGCGGATGCTGGCAAAGGAAGGAATCAAGCGCCAGGACCTTGGCCGCGAAGAATTCGAGCGCCGCATCTGGAAGTGGAAAGACGAAAGCGGCGGAATGATCAAGCAGCAGATGATCCGGCTCGGGGCTTCCTGCGATTGGACGCGCGAGCGCTTCACGCTCGAACCGGCGCTCTACCGCGCCGTGTTGCACGCTTTTCTGCGTATGTATAGCGAAGGCCTGATCTATCGCGGCCGCTACATGGTCAACTGGTGCCCGCGCTGCCAGACAGCCATCAGTGATCTCGAAGTCGTCCATCATGAGCGCGTCGGAGAGATTTGGAACATTCGCTATCCCGTCGTTGGCACGCGGGAGTTCCTGGTTGTCGCCACCACGCGCCCCGAAACGATGCTCGGCGACACGGCGGTCGCGGTCCATCCTGACGACGAGCGCTACCAGCGCTACGTTGGCAAGAAAGTTCTGTTGCCGCTGATGAAACGCGAAATCCCGGTCATCGCGGACTCCTACGTCGACCGCGAATTCGGCACTGGCGTCCTCAAAATCACTCCCGCGCATGACCCGAACGACTTCGAAGTCGGTAAGCGCCACAACCTGCCCGAAATCGATGTGCTCACGGGCGACGGCCACATGAACGAAGCCGCCGGAAAATACGCGGGCCTCGAGCGCTTCGCCGCGCGCGGCCGCATCGTCGCCGACCTCACGGAAGTCGGCCTGATCGAATCCGTCAAGGAGCACACGCACGCGGTCGGCACTTGCGATCGCTGCAAAGCGATCGTCGAGCCGCGGGTTTCCACGCAGTGGTTCATGAAGATGAAACCGCTGGCCGAACCTGCGCAACAAGTCGTCCGCGACGGTCTGATCGAAGTCGTCCCCGAAAATCAGCGCACGATTCTGCTGAACTGGTTCGACAACATTCGCGATTGGTGCATCTCGCGCCAGCTCTGGTGGGGACACCGCATCCCCATCTGGCATTGCGCCGATTGCAACGAAATGGTCCCGGCTCGCGACGCCGACGTAGAAATCGTCGAGGGCCACGCGCGTGCCGCCAGCGTTCCCCAAGTCTGCCCGAAGTGCGGCAGCTCAAAACTAGTCCAGGATCCCGATGTCCTCGACACTTGGTTCAGCTCAGGCTTGTGGCCGTTTTCCACACTCGGTTGGCCCGACGACACGAAAGACCTGGAGGAGTTCTATCCAACCAGCTTGCTCATCAGCGGCTATGACATCCTATTTTTCTGGGATGCCCGCATGATCATGATGGGCCTGCACCTAATGGCTGACCCGCACCTGCTGTACGGCGACGTCGCCGACTGGATTCCGTTCAAGCGGCTCTATCTGCACTCGCTCGTCCGCACCGCCGAAGGCGCCAAGATGTCGAAGGCAAAAGGCACCGGCGTCGATCCCCTGCTCTTGACGGAACAGTATGGCACTGACGCGCTGCGCTACATGCTCGCCAGCATGGCCGCCCCTGGCACCGACATCATCATGGCCGAGGACCGCGTCCTCGGCGCCCGCTCCTTTGCCAACAAAATCTGGAATGCCGCGCGATTCCTCTTCGTCAATCTCGAAAAGATCGAGGCTCAGGGCGTTACCGTCGACGAACTCGCCTCGCCCGAAGTCCGCGCCCACGCGCCGTACCCCGTGGCGGGAACGGTTTCGCTCGCAGACCGCTGGATGTTCTCGCGCCTGTCGTCCGTCACAGCGCAAGTCGACGAGGCCCTCGAGAATTTCCGTTTCCACGAGGCCTGCCAGACGATCTACCACTTCTTCTGGGGCGATTTCTGCGATTGGTACATCGAGTGGGTCAAGCCGCTATTATGCGACCAAAATCGCGATGCCTCGATTGCGGCTTGGCGAAACATTTTCGCGGTCTTCGAAGCCGCTCTGCGCTTGCTGCATCCCGTAATGCCCTTCATCACCGAAGAGCTCTGGCATCGGCTGCCTCAGTACCCGCACGCCCGATCGATCGCCCTCGAACCCTATCCCAAGCCGAATTACCACTGGGCTGATTCGCGCGCCGAACAAGAAATGGCGCTGCTGCAGGAAATCATCACAGCTTCGCGCAACATCCGCGCCGAGATGAAGGTTGATTCGAAGCGCAAGGTCGCGGCCCAGTTCTCGAGCGACGATCCGAATGTCCGCAGCCTCGTCGCAGGCAATCTCGATTCGTTGACGCGTCTCGCGAATCTCACGAGTCTCGAAGTGTCCTCCGGGCATCTCGATGCCGCCGGCGCTGCGATCCGCTCCACCGCGCAATTCGATCTCCGCATTCCGTACGGCGAAGCAATCGACAAGCCAGCCGAGACCGCGCGCCTCAAGAAGGAAATCGAGCGCGCTCGAAAAAGACATTGAATCGAAGCAAAAACGCCTCGCGGACGATACCTTCCGCAGAAAAGCTCCCCCAGACATCGTCCGCGCCATGGAAACCACCCTGGCCGAGCGCACCGCCGAACTTCAAAAGCTCCGCGACCGCCTCCAGCGGCTCGAGTAAATCGTACTCCCACCAAAACGCGCATTTTCGCCCACAAACGCGCTCATTTTCGCCCGCGACAATAGGAACCTACTCCCTAACTTTATAGCAGAAGTCTTTCGCCCACTCTTCTCCTTCCACGCGATCCTACTCGAGGTGCCGCGTCACCGCTTGTGGCCGCGGTACCGCTCAAGTATGCTTCGCTTCTTGCATGGCGAAGAAACCAACCACCACCTTGCCCGGCACCACCGACCGCCGGATCGACGCGCTGCTGACGCTCCTCGCCGAAAACACGACGATCGTCATCAGCGGTGCGAAAATCGCCAAAGAAATCGGCGTCTCTCGCCAGGTCGTCTGGAGTTGGATTCAAAAGTTGCGCGAGCTCGGCGTCCGCGTGAAGGGCCACCCGCACACCGGCTATCATATCGAGCGCACCCCTGACATCCTTCTTCCGCAGCTCTTGAGTCACCGTCTCTACGGCACGCCGTTCGCCCGCCGCATTTTCCACTTCTTCAAAACCGATTCCACCAACACGGTAGCGATGCACCTCGGCGAACAGGGCGAGCCGCACGGCACTCTCGTCCTCGCCGAGGAGCAGACGGCCGGCCGCGGACGCGCCGGGCGCTCGTGGGTTGCGGAGAAGTCTGCCGGCATCACCTGCTCGATTCTGCTGCGGCCTCAGATTCCCCCGGCGTATGCGCCCCTATTGACGTTGGTCGCGGGCCTGGCCGCACGCGATGCCGCGGCGGAGGAGCTCAATGGAATTCCCGATGTCCGCTGGCCAAACGACTTGCTCGTCAGCGGCAAGAAATTCTGCGGCATCTTGACCGAGATGCACGCGGAGCCGGACCGCATCCACTACGCCGTGATTGGAATCGGCATGAATGTGAACCACACGAAAATGCCCGCCGACCTAGCCGATATCGCTACCTCACTGCGCATCGAGACTGGCAAAACTCATTCGCGCCTCGAGTTGCTGATTCGGTTGCTGCGCTACCTCGACCGCTACTACAATCAGTTTCTCACCGAGGGTGCCGCGCCGATTCTGCGGCGCTTCTCGGAAGTGTCGAGTTATTTCGAAGGCAAGCGCGTGCAAATCACCACCAGCGCCGAAACGTTCACCGGCACGACGGCCGGCCTCGAACCAAGCGGCGTTCTTCGAGTCGCTCGCGACGATGGGCGCGGAGTTGAGGCTGTGCTTTCCGGAGACGTAGGAGAAATCGCCTGATGCTTTTGACGCTCGACGTCGGCAACACGAATACCGTCCTGGGAGTTTTTCGCGAGACGGAGTTGATCGCTCATTGGCGCCTCACCACCGCACGCGACCAAACCGTCGATGAATACGGCATTCTCACGCGCAATCTCTTCACTCTCGCCGATCTCGAGCCGGGTGAAATCACTGGCGTCATCATCAGCTCCGTTGTGCCGCCGCTCAACTGGACACTGGCCGAAATGTCGCGCAATTACTTTCGGCAAAAGCCCCTGTTTGTGGAGCCCGGCGTGAAAACTGGCATGGCCGTCCTCGTCGATAATCCGCTCGAAGTGGGTGCGGACCGCATCGTCAATGGCGTTGCCGCGTTTCACCAATACGGCGGACCGGTGATCGTGGTCGATTTTGGCACGGCCATCACCTTCGACGTGATTTCCGCGCGCGGCGAATATCTCGGCGGCGCGATTGCGCCCGGCCTGGGCATCTCCTCCGAAGCACTCTTCGCGCGCGCTGCCAGGCTGCCTCGTGTCGAGATCAAGGATCCCGGCAAAGTGATCGGAACGAACACCGCTGCGCACATGCAGGCTGGCCTATTTTACGGCACGGTTGATATGGTCGACGGCATGCTCTCCCGCATCAAGGCGGAACTGGGCGGTCCGGCCAAAGTGGTTGCCACCGGCGGACAGGCAGGATTGATTGCGCGCGGCTCAAAGCATATCGAGCACACCGACGAATTTCTCACGCTGCATGGGCTTCGCCTCGTCTGGGAGCGCAACCACACCGAGAGGGCTGCCGCGCAGAAGAAAACATCGGCCCGCCCCGCAGACTAAAGAGTTTGTGTGAGAACACGGCGCTGCCTTGGCGTGAACGCATCTGGACTCTTTTACGGAATTCTCGCCGCGAACCCATCATGGAATCCTTCAACTACTTCAACTATTTCACCGAAATTGAGGACTATTTCTGGCGGAAGCGCGGCGCGCACTTGCTCGTCTCGCCGCTCGACTGGGCCATCGTCGAAACCTGGCAGAAAGCCGGCATTCCGCTCGAAGCTGTCCTGAAAGGAATCGATCGCGCGTTCGAGAGTTGGAGCCGTTCGCGGCGCGCCGCGGGTGGCCGTCAGTTGAAGAGCCTAGCGTACTGCGTGGATTCTGTGCTCGACGCAGCTAGCGAAGCGCAGGAAGCGGCAACAGGCACTGGACCCGAGGCCAAGTCGATCAATACCAGGGCCGAACCATTCTCTCGCGACGAGCTCCGCAAGTATTTCCAGGGAAACAAGGGGCGTCTCCGAATCGCCGCAGAAAAACAGCGAAACTCGCATGCGTCGCTCGCGGCACGCCTGGAAGAAACCGCCAGGCGTCTCGAAGAAATATCGCCTTTGCTCGATTCACCCGGGGCGCTTGACCTTGAGGATCTCGAACGCCGGCTCACCGTGCTTGAAGAGAAGCTCTCTGCGGCGCTTTCCGCCGATGCCGACGAACAGGAACTTGTTGAGGTTCGCCGAGAAATGGATCGCTCGCTCGCGCCCTATCGGCGTAGAATGTCCGCCGAGCAGCTGGCGCAGCTCGAGCGGCAGTACACCCAAAAGCGCATGTTCGAGTTCTTCGGCGTGCCGCGGCTCAGCCTGTTCTATCTAACGTAGCGCTAGGAAATTATGCCGGCTCTTGAAACCGTCTTGAAGCGCTTTGATTCCCCGGATGAGGTGCGAACGTTCGAAAAAGGAAAATTCGAACTCGTTCGCATCGGAGGCATGACCATCGGCCGCGCAACGTACCAGCCCGGATGGAAGTGGTCCGTTGACGTCGGACCCAGCGTGGGCGCGTCACGCTGCAACGTCGAACATGTTGGGCTGGTCCTTTCCGGCTGTGCCACCGCTGCGATGGAAGACGGCACAATCCACGAACTCCGCGCCGGCATGCTCTTTTCCATTCCACCCGGACCTCCCGGCCACGATAGTTGGGTGGTAGGCAACGAAGCATACGTCTCGCTGCATTTTCTCGGGGCCGAACATTACGCACGGAAGTAGGCGTTGCAGGGGACTGGGAATCCGGGTTTTGAGTTGTCTGTCTGACTAAAATGCGGAATCATTCCCCGTTCATCGCTGGCCAGAGACCACGTTCCGCAAACCAGCGTCGCGCGGTCTCCCCTAAAATCGACGTCACAATCGAGAAGCTCGTTTACGGCGGCGAGGGCTTGGCTCATCACAAGGGCTCCGCCGCGTTTGTACCGTTCGTTCTGCCAGGGGAACGCGTTACCGCGGAACCCGTGGAGCAAAAGAAAAAGTTCATCCGCGCTCGGCTGCAGCAAGTCCTCGAACCCTCTCCGCAACGCAGAGCGCCGCTTTGTCCTTATTTCACGAGCTGCGGCGGCTGCGACTACCAGCACGTCCCGTACGATTCGCAGCTCACGTACAAAGTGGAAATCCTGCGTGAGACGCTGCGACGTCTCGGAAAAATCAACTGGCCGGGGGATATCAAAACGCACGCGGCAGAACCCTGGGGTTATCGAAACCGCGCCCAATGGAAAGTCCGGTCACTCACCCCGACTGGGGGCGATGCTTCTCCAGCCGATTCTGCCGACACCGCTCTCGAAATCGGTTACTTCCGGGCGAAATCGACTTCGCTTTGCGCGGTGGATGATTGCCCGATCCTTTCGCCCGTATTGCTAAAGACGCTTTTGTCGCTGCGCGGCGCCCTCGCGGCAGGCGCCCTTCCGGCGCAACTCCGCGAAATTGAAGCGTTCACTCCGGAAGATCCCACCGGAAACAACGCGCGAGTGCTTCTCACCGCGACGTTCGCAGGTTTCCCTTCCCGCGCCGCCGAACACGCGGCGAAGTTTCGCGAGGTTGTGCCCGAACTCGAGAGCCTCTTGTTCCACGACCCGGGCCGCGATCGAATGGAATTATTCGGCCCGGGATTTATCGAGTTCACTGTCGGCGAGCATAGATATCGGGTCGGTCACTTTTCCTTCTTTCAAGTGAACCGCTTCCTCACTGAGGAACTCGCGCACGAAGTGACGGAGGTTGAGGCCGGCGGCGAACTCGCTTTGGACTTGTTCGCCGGAGTCGGCCTCTTCGCAATTCCCCTTGCGCGGCGCTTCAAGCGAGTGGTTGCCGTGGAGTCGAATCCCGCGGCGGCCCGCGACCTTGAAACCAACGCGCGCGGATCGATTGAAATTCGCACGGCGGAGGTCGAGCAGTTTCTGCAGAAGTTCAAGGGCGCGCCCGACCTCGTCGTTCTCGATCCGCCGCGAGCTGGATTGGCGCCCGGTGCGGCTCAACGTCTCGCGCAAATCGCCCCGCGGCGAATCACGTATGTTTCGTGCGAACCGCCCACGCTGGCTCGCGACGTCGCTTTCCTGCAAGACGGCGGCTACGAAGTCTCTGGCGTGGACTTATTCGATCTTTTCTCGCAGACATTCCACATGGAAACAGTCGTGCGCCTGCGTCGAAGCCGATGAGACTACCTGCTCTGTGGATTGCCGCGGCCTTCGGCGCCGGCATCCTGATCGCAGGTCGCTACGTCGCTTCACCGAAGCTCTGGTTGGGCGTCACCCTCGCTGCGATCGCGGTGGGCGGAGTTCTGATCTGGCAGGCGCGGTTGACGGAAGCCTGGAGCGTTGCCCTCGTCGCCTGGGTCGCGCTCGGCGGCTTGGGAGCGAGCCTCGAACGCGTTGCGGTGCCAGCGAACCACGTCACCCGCCTGCTTGCCGTCGGCCGGATTGACACCGCCGAGCCCCTCCGCTGGCAAGGCCGGTTGCGCGAGGACCCACTCAAGGCTCCCTGGGGGCACCGCTACGAAATCGATCTCGAGCAAGTCGAAGTTGCGGGCGCGATCGTTCCGGTCACGGGCGGCCTACGCGCCAATCTTTACTCCGGCCCTCGAACGGCGTCTCCTCCGGAAGGCCTTCGCGCCGGCGACCGGGTAGAAGCCCTCCTGCGCGCGCGGCCACCGCGCAATTTCCTTGATCCGGGCGCAGCGGACGTCCGGGGCTATCTGGCCCGGCAGAAGATCGACGTCATCGGGTCGATCCGGAGCGGAGAGTTGCTCCGTTTAATTGACCACCCGCGTCCAACCTACCACCAACGCCTCGCCCGCATTCGCGGCGACTTGCTGGCGCGTCTCGATTCGCTCTTTGCGTCTTCGCCTGACCGATCGGCGGTGCTTCGCGCCATGCTGCTCGGTGACCGTAGCTTCGTTGACTCGAGCGTCGTCACGGCATTTCAGAAGACCGCCGCCTACCACATCCTGGTTGTCGCCGGCCTGCACACGGGAGCGCTCGTCGTTTTCGTGTTTTGGTTTTGCCGCCGGCTACGCCTGCCGATTGCTGCTGCAAGCTTTGCGACCATCGCCGCCCTCGCAACCTATGTCGGAGTCGTGCAGGACCGGCCGCCGATCTTCCGCGCCGCCTTGATGGCCGCGTTTTACCTCCTCGCAAGGCCGCTCTTCCGCCGTATCGACCTGCTCAACACGGTTTCGCTCGCGGCTCTCACCCTTCTGATCTGGAGGCCTTCCTCGCTCGTCGATTCAAGCTTCCAGCTTTCGTTCCTGGCCGCCGGCGTCATCGCTGGCCTCGCGCTTCCCTGGATGGACCGCACCACGTCGCCCTTTCGCGCGGGTCTTGCGCACCTGGGCGACGTGACCCGCGACGTGTCGCATCCCCCTCGCGTCGCGCAATTCCGCATCGAGACGCGCGCAGCGGCACAATGGCTAGCGGCGCGGATGCCGAAAAACCTTGCGCACTTCGCCCTTGATATCGTCACTGTTCATCTCCGCATCGCGTTGCGCTTATGGGACGTCGTGCTGCTGTCGACGTTCATGCAGTGGGGAATGATGCCAGTCTTGGCGCAGGCCTTTCACCGAGTCACTTTGCTGGGCCCATTGAGCAACATCCCCGCCGTACTTCTGACAGGCCTCATCGTGCCACTCGGTTTCCTTACACTCGCAGCGACTTTCGTATGGGCCCGGCTCGCGACCGTGCTAGCGGCAACGCTGAACGCGTGCGCCGGAATGTTGATCGCTTCGGTGGAATGGTTCAGCCACTGGCCAGGAGTTTCCTATCGCATACCCGGGCCGCCCGTGTGGCTCTTGATCGCATTCTTCGCGGCCTTGATCTGCCTCGCAGAAGCTTCCCGAGCAGAGGCCAGGCACCGATCGGGCCGCGCTGCAAGAAGGCAGCTCGCGCCTCTGGTCCGAGTCCCCGAGTGGATCGCGGCGACCGCCCTGGCTGCGCTCACATTGCTTGTCGCAACCCATCCGTTCGCGCCCAACCTCGCGCGGGGAAAGCTCGAACTCACGGTTCTCGACGTCGGCCAGGGCGATTCCCTCTTCGCCGCGTTTCCCAACGGGCGCACAATGCTGATTGACGGCGGCGGATTATCCGGCTCGGAATGGGTCGGCGGCTATCGTTCCGGTCCCGACGTGGGCGAGGAAGTGGTTTCCCAGTATTTGTGGTCACGCGGCGTCAAGAGCCTGGACGTTGTCGCGTTGACGCACGCCGACCACGATCACATCGACGGACTGTACACGGTGGTGGACAATTTCCGCGTCAAACAATTGTGGATCGGTCGCGACGACGACCGCCGCGCGTCGCAGACCTTACTCGCCGAAGCGCGGGCACACGGCGTGCCGATCGTGCACGAGACGTCCGGGATGGGTTTCTCCTGGGAGGGTGCCGACTGCCAGGTGTTGTGGCCAGAGGATGCCGCAGCAAGTCAAAAGGCGTCGAACGATGATTCCATGGTGATTCGGGTAGGCGAAGGCCCATTCCACTTCTTGCTCACCGGAGACATCGAGCGAGGAGCCGAAACCGGCTTAGTTGACGAAAACGTTCCGCTCGCGGCGGACTTCCTCAAAGTGCCGCACCACGGCAGCAAGACATCTTCCACCGACGCATTTCTTGCCGCAGTCATGCCACGAGTGGCAGTAGCTTCTGTGGGCGAGAGCAATCCGTTCGGACATCCAGCCGAGGCTGTGGTCGAGCGTTACGGGCGGGCAGGAGCGCGATTCCTTCGCACCGACCGCGATGGCGCGGTCACAGCTTTGACGGACGGCCACGAGTTCACCGTGCACACGTTCGCCGAGTCGCACCCAAACTGAACCTACTCGCCCGCGCTTGCAGCCGAGGCAGTATCGTCCGTGCGGTAGGCCTCGATAATGCGTCGCGCTTCTTCGGCTCGTGACTCGAGCACGTAAACCTCGGTGCCGAGCGTGCCTTCAGGCGGCTCGTTCATCGGGAAAGGGTCGGCCGCAACCGGGTCGGGCGAAAGGATGCCGTTGCTTTCGAGCAGTCCTCGAATCACTAGAGCTTCCGCCTGACTGCCCGCGGTGTACGCGACCACGACGCGTTCGCCTTCATTGTGTGTCGTCATGTTTCGATTGTACCTGAAGACCGTGAGAAACTGAGTATCACTGGCTCCCAGTACTATTGCACGGCCTAGCGCGCCCGTTCATACTGATTCAGCAGCACCCACGGGCCCGGTCATGGAAACCATTCAAGAGGGTGCTCCTGCGCCTACTCAGGAGCAAATCGACGAAGAAAGCAGGCGGATTCGCCGATTGCGTATTCTGGTCCACCTCACGCTCGATACGATTGCGGGAGGTGATTTGTCCGCCGAAGAAGCCGCAGGAATGATCGCGGCTACGCGCCGCGTCGCGCTCGAAATGTTTCCCGGCAAAGAGCGCGCCTTCGATTTGATCTACAGGCCGCAGTTCCAGCGCGTGATGCACGCCATCTATCGTTTGCAGTAGGCCGCGGGAATTCGGCGCCAAATCGGTTCAATACCCCGTCCGCGCGCGAAGCCACATCCTCAGCCACATGATTCCCAGGCCCACTGCAGTGCCGACCAAAGCCTTGTATTCGCGGTTCCGGAGGTACTGGGAGGTTGAGAATTTTCCGGTCGATTCCGACACGGAATCTGTAACCTGGACCGATGCTTTCGGCGCGCGAGGCAAAAAGAGCGGGACGCGCGCCGCATATTCAGTGAAAGCCACACCGAAACGCGCACGCAGGTCCTCTTCTTCGTTTCGCATCACCGCATAGTAGAAAATCCCAAAATAGGCGGCGACGAGCACTCCCGCGATCCAGGAATGCCCTGCAATGATGAATCCCACTGCAAGGAGAGCGCTGCCAAGATACAGCGGATTCCGCGTGGACGCGTACGGTCCCGTCACCGCGAGTTCCTTGTCCTTCCGCAAATGCCCCGACGCGATGCCGCGGATCAGCAGCCCAAAAGCCGTAAGGATTGAGCCGTATACAATCGAGTGCCGCGTAGGCTTCGCCAGCAGCCAATACACGACTGCGACTGGGTATCCGACGCGCACACGCCAGCGCATCCAGAATTTGCGCCGGCTCACGAACGCTGCCTCAACCGGCACTCGATTGCGGCGAGCACCTGGTCCACTGTGATCGATAACATCGCAGGCGAATAGGACTCCTCGCGCCGATAGGTTGTTACCGAGGCGTGTGGATTTCGCACAACCACATCGCTGGAAGAATAGGGGCCGTTGCGCGACGGGTCCGTTGGCCCGTACAGGCCAATCACCGGCGCGCCCAGTGCCGACGCAAGATGCAGCGGCCCAGTGTCAGCAGAAACTACAAATTTTGCCCCTCGCAGCAAAGCCATCAGGGGGCCGAGGCCGAGTGGGGTCGCGGCTGGCCGCGGATTGCCAGCCGCCGAAATGACTTCGCGCGCCAGGTTCTCTTCCCCGGGGCCGAAACTGATCACGCCGCGCCAGCCGAAGCGCTCCGCGATTTTGCGGTGCAATTCACCGTACCGTTCGGCGGGCCAGCATTTCGAAAGCCACCCACCACCCGGATTCAACACGAAGAAATCCTTGATGCCTTGTGCGGAGAGTTCGCGAGCCACGCGATCCTCATCCTCCGGATCGACTGCGAGGGGAAATCTTGGTTTTGCCGCACGAGCTCCGGCTCGTTCAGCGAGAGTTAAGTTGTGGTCCACTTTATGCGGGCCGCGAGGATTCACGCGATCGGTATAAAGCGCCGCTGCGAGCCCCTCACGCGCGTAGCCGCTCTTGAAGCCGATACGGCGGCGCGCTCCGGACGCGAACCCGAGCAGCGCCGATTTGTAGAGGGCCTGAAAATCGATGGCGCAAGTGTAGTCCGCGGAGCGGAGCCGTCTCACCGCTAAAGCGAGGCCACCACGGCTCCCTCGATGGACGGCGACGCCATTGGTGATGTCGGGATTTCCGTTGAGCAATCGAGCCCACTTCGCTTCAACCACCCAGTCGATTCGCGCGTCTGGGAAGGTATCGCGTAAGGCCGCGGCGGCCGGAAGGGCGTGAACGATGTCTCCGAGTGAGCCGAGCCGGATCAGCAAAAAACGAGGCTCACCCATGGATATAGCTGTGGACGCGCGCGAGGATGTCGCGCGTGGAGTGATCCTTCGGGTCGCCGCAGATTGCGATTCGAATGCCAAGGGAATTGGCGAGCTCGCGCTCTGGCACAGTCTCCGCCGAGTAGTCGGTGCCCTTCGCGTGCACGTCGGGACGGTATTCGCGCAGGAGCGGATTCACGTCAAGATCGTCGAAAATCACCACGTAGTCCACGGCGGCGAGCGCCGCCACCACGGCCGCGCGCGCCCGCTCCGTCATGATCGGCCGTCCTTCGCCCTTATAGCGTTCGCGTGCTCGAATCGGAATTGATGCCGACGACGAGAACGTCGCCTTCGGCGCGCGATGCCCGCAAGTAACGCACGTGTCCAACATGCAGCAAATCAAAAACCCCATTCGCGAACACGATTTTGCGATCGTCGTGGCGATGCTCCTCGAGAACGTTATGCAGACCATGCCTGGAGAGAATTTTTTCGCGAGTGTCCATTCAGTCGAAAAGCCTCAGTGCTGAGCCGTCGCTTCGCGTCGCAGCGCCGCCTCAAGCTCCGCGCGAGTCACGGTCGCGGTCCGTCGCTTCATCACCACGATTCCGCCCGCGTAGTTCGCGAGGTGGGCTGCTTCGAGATACGTCGCGCCGGCGGCCAGCGCCAGCGTGAACACGGCAATCACCGTGTCCCCGGCGCCGGTAACGTCCACGGGCACGTCCGATCCATAGATGGGAATGTGCCTCGGGGGATGCGGGACGCCGCGGCTGCGATCGGAATCGCCCTCGAACAACGACAGTCCGTCTTTCCCGCGCGTCACAATCAACGCTTCGAGACTGAGATCGCGCAACACGCGTCCGCCCAGTTCCTCGAACTTGCGCGACGTCCGTCCCGACGCGCGCGTGATACGCGGCTTCGACCTCGGATTCGTTCGGCGTAGCTGCGGTGACGCCCGCGTCTCGAAATTCGAGCAGCCGGTAGCGCGAATCGAGCGTCAGTCGCTTCGCTGACAGCTTGCGCAACCAGAGACGGCGGCGCCGCGCCCATTCCGTAGTCGGAAACGAGCACGCGCATCCGCCCGGCGGCGTCATTCGTTGGGCGTTGCGCTCGATGGCGCGCTCGATCTTCTCAGGGAAGCTTCCCGCGGCTTCCGTATCGACGCGCAGCACCTGCTGCTCGGTGGTGTGCGTCCACCCGGCAAGATAGCGGGTCTTGGTCGTGGTCACCCAGTCGCGAGCCCGGACAATGCCGCTGACGTCCACACGCTTTCGGCGGAAGAATTCGATCAGTTTGCGGCCGCCTTCGTCGTCGCCCACCACGCCGACAGGCAGCACCCTTGCGCCCAGTTCGGCAAGGTTATTCACGGCGTTGGCCGCGCCGCCAGGATACGCTTCGCTGCGGAGATGCCGCAGAATCAGCACAGGAGCTTCCCGCGAGACCCGCGAAATTTCCCCGGACACGAATTCGTCGAGCACGAAGTCGCCCACCACGCAGATCGTTTGCCGCGCAAATGCCCCCACAATGTCGAGCAAGCGCGTGAGATCGACAGCTAGCGTCTTCAGCCCGCACACCGCGCGCAGACTGCTTCGCGTGCGACTCCTGTCCGTTTTTTGGAAGATGATTTCAAAAGGATAGAAAGGGCGCGAGTCTCCAGGGACTTCCTCAGCGACGCCCAGCCGGAAAGTATCATAGCAGCGCAGAACCCAGCAATGCGTTGCGGGTACGAGAGGCATGAGCAGTGAGAGATTTGAATCGGGACCACTCTGGCAAGATGGCTCCGGGTCCCGCCCCACCGTTAGTCAGATCCGGTAGGAGCGAGGACCCAGTCGCCAAGACTACCGACTCTAACCGAGCCAATTACTTCTGCGGATGCTCGGGCTTGCGTTCCTTTGGTGACGGGGGATTCTTCGCCTCTTTCACCGGATGGGACGGACTCTTCGTCGGCTCATGCACGGCGTTTGCGTGCGCGTTGCTTCCATTGTTGCCATTGCTCACGTGCGCCGCGTTTGCGTTGCTCGCATGAACCGCATTCGCATTGTTGCTCGCCCCGTGAGTGCTGCTCTCGGTGTGAGTTGGCGGGTGAAACGACGTGTTGGCCGCCTTCGCCGCTACCACGCCATGGCCCGTAAACTCTCCCGGCTTGGAAGTCGCGGCGATCGCGGGGTGACCGTGATTCTCCGACGCGAGAAGCGCCCGGTTAGTGCTCGCGGCATGCTCGTGTTGTGTTTGCTCGGCTGTTGCAGGAACGTGCTGCTCGTGCTCCGCAGCCCGCTCTTCAGCGGTTGGCTGAACTGTCGTGCCACCTTTGCCGCCGTTGTAACTCACGTTATTGTTGATGGTCGTGTTGTTGATCACCGTTCGGTCGACGTACGTATTGTGGATCACCGTGGTATCCACATGCATCACCGCCGCGTTGTATGCGAACACACCGCCGTTCCAACGCCCGCCGACGAAACCCACACCGCCATACCCGAAGCCATAATTAATGCCACCATAGAATCCGATGTGCGGTCCCCAGTACCCTGCATGCCACAGATATCCGCCGCCGCCCCAGCCCCAATACCCCGGCGTCCAGAGCATTCCAACAGGCGCGATAACCCACGTCCCAGGCACCCAGTAGTAACCGGCATCGCCATAGGCCCAGTAGCCGGGCGTCCACAGATAACCGGGTCCCGGGCAAATAGGCTGCACGTAAACGGGCAGTATCGGCGGACCGATATGCACCGATATGCCCACCGAAATCTGTGCCGAGGACGTGGTCGGCAGAGCCAAGAGGAGGACGGCAACCAGCAAACTACCGATAACGTGAGACTTACGCATAGGTACCCCCTTACCAGATTCACTCTTTCCTAAGAGTATCTCGGTCATATAAACCCGTCATCTTCGCAAAAGTTGCGCTGTCATCTACGGGTAAACGTCTAAAGAACAGGCGAACTGGGTGCAGATGCAGACGCTCTCTGTGTGATCGCACGCCAGAATTCGCCGTCATCGTCGATTTGCATCGATATCGAGCAGTACCGCAACTGGAACGAACTCCAGGAGGCGTCCCCGAGATTGAAGATGTCCTTTTCGGTGCAGATCACGCCGCCCGCACCTACGGCAAGCGCATCACTCTCAATTTGAGCTAGGTCTTGAGGCGTAAAGTGATGATGATCCGGGAAGAACCTCTGGCCGACAATCTGCAAGCCCCACAGTCGTAGGTCGCTCACAAACGCGGCCGGGTTTCCGATGCCGCAGAACGCAAAAAACTTCTTCGAACGTGCATCCGCGTCTTGTTCGCCAGGATACTCGCCGCCCCAAACGCGGACCGCGTCCAGCCGAGCCCGACCGTAGAAGATCGGTGCATCGGAATCGCGTCGAACCGCTGCCTCGATCGCGGGCGAATGATCGGTGCGCGTGATCACCACAATGTCCGCGCGAGAAAGGGCGCTGCGTGGCTCGCGCAGGCGCCCCGCCGGCAGCAATTTGCCGCCTCCGAACGGGTTCGTCGCGTCGATTAGAACGATGTCTACGTCGCGCGCAAGTTTCAGATGCTGAAAACCGTCGTCGAGAACAAACCAGTTTACCCCCTCCTTCGCGAGACGCTGCCCGTTCGCGAATCTGTCAGCCCCCACGCCAAACGCAATCTGCTCGCCCAGCCGCGCCTTAAGCAATCGAACTTCGTCGCTCGTTGCCTCGCCTTCAGCCGAAGCTGAGCTCGATGCGGCCGCCGGCGCAGCAGCGGACTCGCCGCGATAACCACGAGTGAGAATACCCACTCCCTTCCCTTCCGCTAGCAATCGCTGCGCAATCCAAAGCACCATCGGCGTCTTCCCGGTGCCGCCCACCGTGAGGTTCCCCACGCTAATCACAGCTCCGTCGAGCTTTCGTTGCCGGAGAATTCCAGTTTGGTACGCGCGCGCGCGAAGATGCGAGGCGCCGCCGTATATTAACGAGAGCGGCCACAGGAACGACGGACCCAGTCTCATGCCGGACGCCCTTCCGAACTAAGCACCGCAGCAATCCGGTCAAGACACCGCTCTGTGGCGCCGCGATTGCGCTCGGAGAGTTCGCGAGCAGCTTTGCCCATGCGGTCGCGCAACGCCGGATCCTCGATCAACTGAACCCACACTTTCCCAAGCTGCGATCCGTTATCAACCTGCACTCCCGCTCGTGCGGCGAGGAATTGGTCGGCCATGTCGCGGAAATTCTCCATCCACTTGCCGAACACAGGCGGCCGCGAAAACCACGCGGGCTCGAGAATGTTGTGCCCTCCCGCCGGCACCAGCGACCCTCCCACAAACACCGCGTCTGCCAGCGAGTAAAGGCCCGCAAGTTCGCCGATCGAATCGAGTACGAGGACGTCTGCGTTCTCGTCAAGCGCCGCGCCGCGACCGCTGGTGTCGATCTGGCTCCTCCTGGCCACACGCCATCCACCTGCTTCAACGATCTCGGCGGCCACACCGAAGCGATCTGGCCTGCGCGGTGCCAGCATGAGGAGTGCTCGCCGCCACTTCCGTTGCACGACGTCATACGCGGCGAGAACAGCCTCTTCCTCCTCCGCCACCACGCTGCCTGCGATGAGCACGGGCCAGCGTTCCTGCTGGCGCGTTTGCGCAGCCAGCCACGCGCCAAACGGGCTCACAGCAGGCGCCGCAACGTCATACTTGAGGTTGCCTGTCACTTCGACGCGTTCCTCCGGCGCGCCCATTTCCCGCAGCCGTTCAGCATCGGTGGGTGTCTGCGCGAGAAACATGCCGGCATCCTGCAGGACGCGCTCGTAGAATTCGCTAACCAGAAACTCCCAACGTTTGTAACGCGCAAACGAGCGCTCGGAGATTCGCGCGTTCGCAAACACGACGGGAATTCCCAGACGCTTAGCCTCCCGCAGGAAATTGGGCCAAATCTCCGTTTCCATAATGACTACCATCGCAGGCCGCATCCCACGCAGCGCGCGCTTGACGGAAATTGTCCAATCGAGCGGGAAATAGAAAACTGCATCGGCGCATTGCAAGCGTTCGCGCGCGAGCTGCTGGCCGGTGTCGGTGGTGGTCGAGACGTACACCGGACGCCCTGGTTCTCGCCGCTTCAATCCCTCCAACAGTGGTTTTGCGGCCAGCACTTCTCCTACAGACACTGCATGAATCCAGATCGGGCCGGTTCTTGCGCCGGTCGTCGCGGTTGCATCCGGTTGAGCTGTAATCTCAGGCGGCAAGATGCCAAACCTCTGCGGCAACGCACCCGAATCCCCGCCACGCCTCCACGCACGTAGCGCGTAGTAGGGCGCAAGGAGCAGCATGCTCAAAGCTGTCAGGATGCGATAAAAGAAATGCATGCGACGGGAGAGCGCGCGACTCCAAACAGCTTCCAGGCGCGCGAACGGTCGTATTATAGTGGCACCGGCTGGAAACGCACACGCAACTTCCTTGGTGAGCCAGGCATCGGAGAAACGAGCGTGATTCGCAAACTCCCGATTGTGGCGGCTCTCTTGCTCGCGTGCGCGAGCACGTTCGCGCAGTCGAATTCCAATCCCGCTTCGGCAACTTCCGGCACGTCGCCGGCCGCGGAACGACCGCTGTCAAAGGACCACCATGACGGCCTGACGATCTCCGTGGATCCTTACACCAACTCTCAACGCGCCAAGGACAAGTTCGGGAAGGCATCGAATCCCGTCCCGGTGGGAATCCTGCCCGTTGAAGTATTCATAACCAACGAACTGCCTCACCCATTGAGGATCAACCTGGAAACAGTCGAGCTCGAAGTGCAGCTCGATAGCGGCAAGCAGGATCTCGATTGGCTCCCCGTCAGGCAGGTGGCCACGTTGATCATTCATCCCGGCGGGAACCCCGCCTCTCCTTCCGCGCGGCGGTTGCCGCTCCCGATTCCGATGCCCGGCAAGGACAAGAAAGTTGACAGCGTAGCGGCCGATCTTCGTCCCTTCGCGCTCGATTCAGATCTCGTGCCGCCGCTGGGCAAAATCCACGGCTTTCTGTTCTTTAACATGAGCCACAATTTTGAAGCCGCCTTGCAATCCAGCCTGTACGTGCCGGACATCGTCGTTCTGCCAGACAAAACTCCGCTGATGTTCTTCGAAGTTCCGCTCACAACCAATGCCGCTTCGCCGCAGCCCTGAGAGACCTTCCGGCATCCTTTGAGCCGGCCGGCTTCCTTGACGCAAACGCCGATTCCTGCTACAAAATCTAGTTCTGTGCTGTAGTTTTCTCGCGCTTGTGCCGGCAAGGCGATCCCCCAACGACGTGACGATGATTCTCGAAGGAGAAATGCGCCCTTCGGAAGCTCGCGCGCGGGGATACGGCGCCGCCGCGAGTTGCTTCAACGGAGGATTTTGATGCGCACCGGGACCGAGGAAGGCCGCTCGCTGCTTGGCCGATTTGTAGGAAGATTCGCCGGCGCCACTGCGCTCACATTGTTTTCTGCGGCTACGCTTGGCGCCCACGAACCCGGCCCAGCAGCCGCCGGTCCGGTGGGCAGCGAAGCCAACCTCAAGCTTCCCGACCTTTCGCAGGTAAGCTTCCTTGGCATCGACGGCCACACTCTGCTTCTCTTCGGAATCGGCTTCTGCGTTCTCGGCCTCGTCTTTGGACTGATCATTTACACGCGATTGAAAAACCTGCCCGTGCACCGGGCGATGCGCGAAATTTCCGAATTGATTTACGAGACGTGCAAAACCTATCTCATCACGCAAGGCAAGTTTCTGTTCCTTTTGTGGATCTTCATCGCGGCCGTCATTCTGCTGTACTTTGGCGTGCTGCTGCACTATCCCGCCACAACGGTGGCGATCATCCTCGCGTTCAGCGTCCTGGGCATCGCCGGCAGCTACGGCGTGGCCTGGTTCGGTATTCGCGTCAACACGTTCGCAAATTCGCGCACGGCGTTTTCCAGCCTTCGCGGCAAGCCCTATCCGATCTTCCGCATTCCGCTCGAAGCCGGAATGAGCATCGGGATGATGCTCATCAGCGTCGAGCTGCTTATGATGCTTTTCATCCTGCTCTTCGTGCCGGGCTCCTACGCAGGACCCTGCTTCATCGGCTTCGCGATCGGCGAATCGCTGGGCGCCGCGGCGCTGCGGATCGCCGGCGGCATCTTCACCAAAATCGCCGACATCGGCTCCGACCTGATGAAAATCGTCTTCAAGATCAAGGAAGACGATGCGCGCAATCCCGGCGTCATCGCCGACTGCACGGGCGACAACGCGGGCGATTCCGTCGGCCCCAGCGCGGACGGTTTCGAGACGTACGGAGTGACGGGCGTCGCGCTGATCACTTTCATTTTGCTCGGCGTCAAAGACCCCACGGTGCAAGTGCAATTGCTCGTGTGGATTTTCGTGATGCGCATCGCGATGCTGGTGGCCGCCGCGGTGGCCTACTTCATCAACGGCGCAGTCGCGAAGGCGAAATACGCCGCTGCGGATAAAATGAATTTCGAAGCGCCGCTCACATCGCTGGTCTGGATCACGTCGTTCGTTTCGATCGCGCTGACGTACGTGATTTCCTATTTCATCATTCCGCAGCTTGGCGACGACTCGACGCAATGGTGGAAGCTTGCGACCATAATTTCCTGCGGCACGCTTGCGGGCGCGGTGATTCCCGAACTGGTGAAAGCATTCACGTCGGTTGAATCGCGGCACGTGCGGGAGGTGGTGAGCTCGGCGCAGGAAGGCGGAGCATCGCTCGGCATTCTCTCCGGCTTCGTCGCGGGAAATTTCTCGGCTTATTATCTGGGGCTCGCGATGGTGATCCTGATGACCATAGGCTACCTCGTCAGCAATATGGGACTCGGGACACTGATGATCGCCGCGCCGGTGTTCGCGTTTGGGCTTGTGGCGTTTGGCTTTCTCGGAATGGGACCCGTGACGATCGCCGTCGATTCCTACGGGCCCGTTACCGACAACGCGCAATCGGTGTACGAGCTTTCGCTCATCGAGCAGGTTCCGAACGTGGAGCAGGAAATCAAGAAGGACTACAATTTCGACCCGCGCTTCGACCGCGCCAAGGATTTGCTCGAGGCGGCCGACGGCGCCGGCAACACGTTTAAGGCAACGGCCAAGCCCGTGCTGATTGGCACGGCCGTCGTCGGCGCAACCACGATGATTTTCTCGATCATCATGGCGCTGACGAATGGCGTCACGGAAAACCTCGATAAGCTTTCGCTGCTGCACGCACCATTTTTTCTCGGGCTCGTCACGGGTGGCGCGATGATTTACTGGTTCACGGGCGCATCCACACAAGCCGTCACCACCGGCGCATATCGCGCGGTCGAGTTCATCAAGGCGAACATCAAGCTCGAAGGCGTTACGAAGGCGTCTGTCGCGGATAGCAAGAAAGTGGTGGAGATCTGCACACAGTACGCGCAAAAAGGAATGCTGAACATTTTCGTGGCCGTCTTCTTTGCGACGCTCGCCTTCTCGTTCATCGAGCCATTCTTCTTCATCGGCTACCTGATTTCGATCGCGCTCTTCGGCCTCTACCAGGCGATGTTCATGGCAGACGCGGGGGCGGCGTGGGACAACGCGAAGAAAATCGTGGAAGTGGAGCTGAAGCAAAAGGGCACACCGCTGCACGATGCGACGGTGGTCTGCGACACTGTCGGCGACCCGTTCAAAGATACTTCCTCGGTCGCGCTCAATCCCGTCATCAAGTTCACTACGCTCTTCGGCCTGCTCGCCGTGGAGCTTGCAGTGGAACTCACTGTGAAGAACCCAGGCCTCACGCGCGCCCTCGCCGGCATATTCTTCGTAGTGTCGTTCTTCTTCGTCTACCGTTCGTTCTACGGGATGCGCATCAGGCAATCCGAGTAGGTGCTGGCACTAAACCGAGTAAAATGGGGTCCCAACTAGTTCGGATTGTGGGAGCGGAACATCATGTCAAACCATGGTTGCCATGTCTTGCCGCCATCGGTCGAGGTCACAGCAGTCTCGCGAACGCCTCGGCTCGCGAGCTTCCAAGTACCGCGAACATGCCTCTCTTTTCCATCGGACGTGCGATCCACACCGCTCAAAACCATTTGCCCGCCCTGAAACTTGCCTTCGATGACGAGCAGTTGGCCTCGATTGGTCACCCAGCTTTGATGCCAAACTCCTCTCGACGCATCGTAAATGCTGAAACTCTGGCCCTGCGAGCCGTTCGTGCCTTGGTAGTTCTCCAGTAGGACGCAGCCGCCGAGAATGCGATCCACTTGATTGCGCGCGACCTTGACCGAGGGGTTGTCGACGTTGAACGCATCCCAATCACCAACCCAGAAATCAAACTGCCGGTATTCGGGCAATGCACACGAAGCCGATTGCGACGGATCGAGTGATGGAACGGCTTCGCGCGTCACGTCGGCCGCGCTCGCGAGGACGAAAACAGCACAGAAAAATCCGTTTTTCAGCCACCCGGCAAGCGGATTCATCTCCAGGTTCCTTTGCGGCGACTTCTCGCGGCGCGACTATAAGCGAATCCGCGGATTATCCGCGAACAAACGAGGGTAGGGCGCGGAAAGCCCTCCCCGCCCTCATCGAGTCGCGGTTTAGGGGTGTACAACACTTCTGACCACTACCTTCCTCGCGCAGTCACTGCGGTCTTACCCGAACGACGAAGCGGTTCATGCCGACGCGCTGCTTCATCTGCTCCTGGACGCTGTCCGGAATGGTGACTTTCCGCGCATCGCCGCGTGCCTGCGTGTCGTCGTCATCTGGATCATCCGTCGGGACAAGCAATACAGCGTGCAACACAGACGTGACCACGCCATTGGAGACAATATTGGCCTGAGCCGCGATCTCCCCGCGATCGTTAATGCCGCCGGTGGAGGACAAATAGAAATTCGCGCTAGCTCCGCCAATCAGCGTGTTGAGGTCCGTGATGCGGCCGTTCTGGTAGATGAATGCGCGCGGGTTGTCGAAACTTGTATCGAGGTACGACACACCCACTACCTGGCCTTTATCGTTGATGTCGGTGGCTTCACTCATGGCGTCCCCGGGAGGAAGCGTGTGAAGGTTAATCAGACCGCCCTCTTTTGACCAAAGGAAAGCCAGGAATGCGAAGTTGAGCTGGCCGTTAACCAAGTCATCGGGCCCATTGAGGAATCCGACCACGACGCCCCGGTTATTGACGGCCGTGGGTGTATTCCAGCCGTGCCCTCCGAAGCTGCCAAGATCGATCGGCGTGCCGTTTTGCCAGAGCACCGCGTGGATGGCGCTGTAGGCCCCGATCGCGACGTCGCATTGGCCGGAGATGCCGACGACCTGGCCCAAATCATTAATCGCCGTCGCAGCGGAGTCGAGATCGCCGGGGTACGGAGGGAGCTGCCGGACCTGCCACTTCCACTTATGCTTTTCCCAGACGACGGCTTCAAACTGCAAAACTTGCGTGAGACCTCCGCCACTTTGACAAGTCGGGTCATGGACCGTGTTCTCCGCCCAACCTACTATCTGACCCAGGTCGTTATCGCCCGCACCAATTGAGTTGTTGCCGCCCAGCCCGGGCAGCTGCGTCATCTGGCCGAACTGCCAAGCGAACGCGACGCAGGAATTGCCACTGGAGAAACCGAACGCCGGACAGGAAAACGTTTCGTTCAGAGGATCGAGCGTGCCGTTTTCCGTTGTGCCAGAGATCAGCCCAAAATTATTCTTCACCGGCCATGCGATGTTGCTGCTGGGGCCACCTAGTGTGCCGAGGGGTATCTGCAGCCCATAAAACCAGAGCGTCGCGAGCTGAACGGCGTTTCCCGTCTCGTTGGAGCTGCCCATCGCCCAACCCAGATTGTTGATGGTGTTGCCGCTGCTTGCCGTCCCGCCGAGCGTGCCAAGGTCAATCACCCGGTAGTGGCCTGACTCCTGCGACGGCGGCGCTTGCGCCGCGAGTCGGGGTGTGACCGCCGGTGCCGCGAGCAAAGCAACCGCAGCTACGCATGCCAAGATTCTTGCTCCTAAAGCAGATCTCATATTGCCTCCTATTGGTTTGTTCCCGAAGTCGAGGTTTCGAACGGCCGGCCCGCGCCGGTTGCCGCTCTGAGCGTCTCGATCAAGGTAGATTCTTGGGGGAAGTGAGGTTGGACGTTCGCGGACATCGCTAGCGGGGAAGGTGGACGTTAGCGGACGTGGCACTCTCAAAGGCCGACCCCGGCGATCCTCGGGCAAGATGGAACTCTTACAGCGCGGTCCGAAAACGTCCAATTCGATGAAGTCGATCGGCTATCCTAGGCCGGTGATGGATATGAATCTCGACTGGAGGGTTTGCTCGCGCGCGAGGCTTTCGCGCGACCCTCGCTTCGACGGCAAGTTCTTCATCGCTGTGCGCGGCAGCCGAGTCTATTGCCGCTCGATCTGCCCTGCGCCTACCGCGAAAGAGAAAAATTGCCTGTACTTTCCCACGGCCGCAGCCGCCGCGGAGGCAGGTTACCGCCCCTGCCTTCGTTGTCGGCCGGAATCTTCGCCGGGAACTCCCGCTTGGCTGGGAACTTCGAGCACGGTTTCGCGCGCCTTGCGGCTGATCAGTGAGAGTGGCCTGGGTGACGGCGGCGTGGACGATTTGGCGGAACGTCTCGGCGTGGGATCGCGTCATCTTCGCCGCCTGTTTCTGAAGCATTTGGGCGCGACGCCGAGCGCCGTGGCGCGCACGCGCCGGCTGGACTTCGCGAAAAAGCTCATCGACGAAACGACTTTACCAATGAGCCATGTCGCGCTTGCCTCCGGTTTCGGTTGCGTACGCCGCTTCAACGCCGACGTACGCAAGACATATCATCGGACGCCCACGCAAATTCGGCGTCTGATGCGCAAGAAAACGACACTCCCGGAAAACCAGTACTTGTTCCGCCTTCGCTTTCGCCCGCCTTACGACTGGGATGGCATCCTGGCATTCCTGGCGGCTCGCGCCACGCCCGGCATCGAAATGGTGGAATCAGGCGCGTATCGGCGTTCGATTTCCTTGAGCGGAGGTCACGGTCATTTCGAGGTCTCGTTGGACGAGACGCACCACGCGCTCGCCGTGCGCGTTCAGTTCGGAGATCCGTGCTCGCTTTTTTCCATTATTGAACGAATACGAGCGATGTTTGATCTCAACGCAGATTGGGCGGCGATCGCGCCAAGCTTGAAAACGGACGCCGTGTTGGCTCGACAGGTGGAGGCGCGTCCCGGCTTGCGTGTCCCAGGGTGCTGGAATGGCTTCGAACTGGCGACCCGAGCGATTCTGGGCCAGCAGATCACCGTCAAGGGGGCAACCGCCCTTGCCGGCAGACTGGTGCGAACCTTCGGACAGCCTTTCGCCGCAGCCGAGGGCATCAGTCATCTCTTCCCCTCGCCCGAGATTCTCGCCGACGGCAGGATCGCCGGCATCGGCATGCCGAAGGCGCGAGCTGAGACGATTCGCGCCCTCGCTCGTGCCGCTTGCGACGGATGCATCACCTTTGACAAGGTGGTGGATTCCGACGCTTTGCTGAACCGGTTATGTGAAGTTCCGGGAATCGGGAAATGGACCGCGCAATACGTGGCGATGCGGGCGCTTGGAGAGCCCGACGCGTTCCCGGCCGGCGACGTCGGTCTCATGCATGCCCTGGGAGCGAAGAATGTTACCGAACTCGAGCGGCGCGCGGAAAAATGGCGCCCTTGGCGAGCCTATGCGGCAATGTATCTGTGGAGCGCTGGGAGCACACCCAGCCTTCGCACCACAAAGCTGGCCACTTCAGGCAGGACGAACACGGCAGTCAAGAAACTTGTTTCTCGCCGGGCCACGTCGGGAGCAGCGTAACGCCGCTCACCATCGCTTACGACTTGACGAGGCCGAGGAATTGACGCGGGTCGTTGGCGAAGCCGGGGAAGACGGCTTTCAAATCGCGGTCGCCGAGGTGCTTCGAGATGATTTCGCCCAGGACGCTGCGATAGTCCGTGGTGACGGCGAGGTCGCGGCCCTCGTAGAGTTGGCCCTGGCTCATGCCGGGCCAGCGCGAGTAGACTTTCCCGCCTTTTACATCACCACCCATGACGAGCATGCAATTCGCGTGGCCATGGTCGGTGCCGCGATTGCCGTTCTCGTGCGCGGTGCGGCCGAATTCCGACATGCTGACGAACACGACGTCGCCCATGCGGTCGCCCATGTCCTGATGAAACGCCGCAATGCCCTGCCCCAGATCGCGCAGCAAATTCGCGAGCTGACCCTGCACGCCGCCTTCGTTGACGTGATGGTCCCAGCCGCCGCTATCGAGGAACGCCACTTCGAGCCCAATGTCCGCCTTAAACAGCTCCGCAATTTCCATCAGGCTTTGGCCGAAGCGCCCTTTCGGATATTGCGCACCGTTGTCCGGCTGATAGGTGTCGGGATTGATCTGCTTGAGCTGGTCGATTGCTTCAAAAGTTTCGTGGCCGACGCCGCGCATCGCCTGGTCCACCGTCTGCGCGTACATGGCTTCGAATCCGCCCTCGGTGGTTTGCTGCGGGCCGTACATCTTGAATTGCTTGAGGTCCGGAATCGCAACAGCGGGCGCAATTCCCTGCAACGTCCGAGGCAAGTACGGGCCGAACGCGACGGCGCGAAACGGCGAAGGCTTTTCCTCTGCCATGGTTTGTATCGCGCGATTCAACCAGCCGTCGTCAGTGGCCTTCAGACCTGGAGTGCCGGACTCCATGAAATCTTGCGCGTCGAAGTGCGAGCGCGACGGATCGGGTGAGCCGACCGCCTGTACGATGGCGAGCTGGCCGTCCTTGAACAGCGGCAAGAGCGACTGGAGACTTGGATGCAGGCCGAAGAAACCGTCCAAGTCGATGGCAGCTTCAGCGCCGCCACGGTTGGGCTGCGGAATCGCGATGGTGGGCCGCAATGCGTAGTAATTGGGTTCGGCAAACGGCACGACGACGTTGAGGCCGTCCATCGCTCCGCGCTGGAACAGCACGACCATCTTCTTCTTGTTCGGTGAAGCAGTGGCCGCCACCGCGCGCTGCAGAAACGCTGGCAGCGACGCCATGCCGAGCATCGCAATGCCGCCGCTCTTTATGAAGTATCGCCGCGAAATATTCATGACATCTCTCCGTTCCTGCCCGGACGCAACCACATCAGAAACTCAAGAATCACCGGCGAGCCGCCCGGCGCAACGAAAGCTTACCGGCGCTGAAACTCCGGTGCGCCAAGGACCAGGCCGGCCACCAATCCTTCGTTTACCTGCTTGACGGGATCGTCGAGACTGGCCTGTAAAATCTGCGGATCGCTCAGGCGCCCTTCGAGAGTGGTCTTGGTCTCGGCTGCAACCTGGCTATCGAGAAACAGATCGAGCGCACGGTCGAGCGCCGCATTCGGGTCCGTGGACGCAGCATCGCCGAACATCGTCTTCAGACTGATTTCCGCGCCGCCCATGTGGTCGCTCGCGAACGCCAGCGCAAAATTCAGCCGGTTCAGCAGGGCGCCGGAATTCACCCACGTTTCGGACTTGTCGGAATACCCCGTCGGCGGCTGGCACTGGAAAAGCGGCTCGCCCATGCGGCCGACCCACTGAACGAGCGGCAGCGTAACTTCCACGTCTGCGTTCAGCGCGCGCGCCGTGCTGGCAACCAGCTCGAACGGCGTCTTCACTTTCGCGCGATACGCTTCCTTCGACCAGAACTCGCCTGAATAAATCATCGTCTTCATGACGGCGCGGATGTCGCCGCCACTTGATTGGAAATTCGCGGCCATGCGATCGACCAGCATTTGCGGCGGATTGTCGGAAACGAAATGACGAGCGAGCTCCAGTGAAATGAAGTGCGCCGTGTTCGGATCATCCGCAAGCATCTTCAGCGCTTCTTCGCCGTCTTTCATGCCGCCATAGTTGAACGTGCGGCCCATCACGACCTTTTTGCCCTGGGCGTGGATTCGGTCGTCGAAAAAGAATTCCGGATCCTTCCGGGGCTCGTGGACGGTCCAACCCGTGAGGCACCGCGCCATCTGGATCACGTCGTCCTGGGTGTAGCCCGCATCGACGCCCAGGGTGTGCAGCTCCATCACCTCGCGTCCATAGTTCTCGTTCAGACCGCGGTCCTGCTTCTTCGGAGGCTGCTGCGCCTGAGCACCGGGAAAAGCCGGAGGCGGCCCGGGAGGCATTTCGCCGAACATTCCATAATATCGGCGGCGGCGCATGGCCATTTCCGCCTGCATGCGCTGAAACGCAATCGGGTCAGCGCTCAACCAGTTGTCGAGGTAGAAAAGCATCGCGGGGCTCTTGGCCGTGGCGATCAGCAAATCCTGGAACTTGCCCAGCGTGTACGGGCGAATCGTCTCGCGCACGTACGCCGTCAAGAGCCACCTATCCGCGCCCTTGTTCTCGAAAACGTTGAAGTGGTTGAACCAGAAATCTTCCATCACGGCGTCGAGCTGGCGCTCGCTATAGATCGCGCGATCAAGCTTTGCCATCGACAGCTCGGCGCTAATTCGGCCGGGTCCCTGCAATTTCGCGAGCTGAACGTTGGCTTTGTCGAAATTATCGTTGCCGGTCGGCAGCATCTGCGCGACGGAGTCCTGCCGCTTCTGCTCCAACTGCTGTCTGTATTCCTCTTTCGATACTCCTTCCTTCTTCGCACCCTGCTGCGGTGGCGGAAATTCATCCAGCAGTTTCTTCGACGACATGGTCAGAGTCGGGTACCGTTCCAGGCGCTGGTCGAGCGTGGCATCATCGATCGACTTGGGCTCAAGCTGGTGATCGATCCATTTCGCTAGACCCATCTGGCGAATGTGTTCGACGTCGCTGGGCCGCGGGCCGTAGGCGAGGCGGTTCAGCGCGTGCAGGATGGCTTCGTCCTCGGTGAGTTCGGTAATCGGCAAGCTACCTTTAAATTTCTTGTCGAGAACGATCCTGGCTGCGGGATTCTTCTTCGCGTCGTCTTTGTTGGCGTCGCCGTCGCCGGCGCTCGCACGAGGAACGGCGGCCACGAACAGCGACGCGAGCAAAGCTGAGACGGTAATGCCCAAAAACGCCGCACCCGGCAGATCCAGCCGCCTGTGCGAACCTGTCACCTGGTTAGCTGACGGCTTACGCGCCTGCCGGGCTTGGCGGCGCTCGGATACAATTGTGCCCCTCATGGCTTCCAGTTCAGTTTAACCCTGTGGCAGGCGAAAAGTTGCGCGGGGCGCGTAGGAGTCAATGCTACGCGGTCTCAGGTTTCAGGTTTTGCGGCTTCACGCCTTCAGGCGGAGCAGCAAAGTCTTCAGGCGCTGTTCATTTTCCGGTGAGATTTTGGTGATTTCGACCCCTATTCCGTTGCTGGCCACGCTTCGCACCGTGAATTCCGCCTCAAAGGCGGCCACCGGATCCAGGAGCTTCAGCTTCAACACGGTACCGAAAGGCTGTGATTTGTTTGTACGAATGAACATACCGCCAAGCCCGATTACCGTCACCAGTCCCTTGAGTTTGGACCTCCCGCCGTTCGAAGCGATGCGCATCGTGTGCCCCGTAGGGACAAGAATGCGCTGATGACGGCGCATATCAGGCTTGTGCATGTCTTTTCCGTGGCTATCGCGCGGCGCGGAAGCCGTCGAGCGTCCAAGAGTCTTGCGTCTCGTCATGCCGCAGCACGTAGAAATTGCCGTCGTCGGCGCGGACGCGAAAATAGCTGGCTTCGGGGGAGTACCACCGGCCATCCAGTTCGTGGACCTCAAACTGCCGCCCGCGCAGGACGAAACGGAGTGGACGTTCGTCGGGGCGGTACCCCGCGTAGCATTCGACGCGCATCTCGTTCATCGCGCCTCCGCGGAGGCGAAAGGGTCCACCGCAGGGAGTCCGAAATACCAATCCAAGTCTACCAGTTTTGAATCGCGCGACAAGCGGCGCTTACCGCCGGCCGTCGCCTATCGTCCACGGACGATGACCTGATGCGCCAAAATCGACTTTTGCTCGTGTCGGGCCTCTTCGGCCTCCGCGTTATATGCGGTGCCAAGCAGGACGATCATTGCCGTCAAATACATCCATAAGAGAAGCCCGATCGCTGCCGCGAGGCCGCCATAGACAATGTTATAAGGCACGCGCCGGACGTAATATCCGAAGATAATATCCGCCGCCCACCAGAGCACGGTGGCGACAGCCGCTCCGGGGAGAACTTCCCAGATGCCCTTGTGGCCGGGCCTTCCGATGCGATAGACCGCTACGAGGACCGCCATCGCCAGCACGAACACCGACACGGCGTACACAATGAAAAAAAGCTGGTGTACCAGATCATGCGGCGCGCCAGTGTACTGAATCAGCCAAGCGCGAAACGGCTTGCCGAAAACGGTGAGCGCCGTCACAGCCAGTATCGGCACAATCGTCAGGAGGAGAAGACCCAGCGCGCGGAACTGGCGCCGCCAGTAGCGCAATGGAATCGGGTCTCCCTCGATCAGTCGAAAGCCTTCAATGAATCCCATCATCACTTGCGAGCCGGCGATCAGCGTTCCTCCAAGACCCAGGTAAATCCAGCGCATGGGGTGCGAACCGCGGCGCAGGAAGTAGTCGAACACCACTTCGGTGCTGCCCGGCGGCAGGATCACGCTCAAGCGCGTGGGAATCTCTTTCATAGCATCCTCGAAAATGTCCGTGCCGCTCAACAATCCGACGGCCAGAAGCAACAGAGGGAAAAATGCGAGGAACATGTTGAACGCGATCGCCTGGCCGAGCGTCACGCAATCGGGGAAAATGCGGCCGAGACCGCGCAGCAAGTTTCTGCTTACGTTAGCCATGGTTCGTTAACTTGGTATTGGACGTGCACTGCGGGCCGCCGGTAACAATCGTTTCGACGCCAGGAGCCCCCGAACGCGCGGATTATACACACACAACCTTCAAACACCACGATTCTGACTTAGTCGCCCCAGGGAATCCTGTTTGGTGTTCGATTTTCGAATTTCCGATTTAGCCCGGCAGGCGCCGGACCCAGATGTGCTGCGTGGCCGGTTTGCCGAGGTGGATGCGCCCAGGACGTTGCCCGGTGACGGAAATCGCCGTGGTTTCGTCGTATTCGCGCTGATGCAGGCGCAGGCGCGCGCCAGGACGCAGCCGCAGATTCTCGAGAAACTTCAGAAACTTCGGATCCTTTTCGTAGACGCGCAGCACTTCGTACGAGTGGCCCACTTCCGCATCCGATAGGCGGAGGGCTCCGAACGCGCGACGCAGCCGTGGCATCCCGCCAAAGAGCGGCACACCGTGGGGGCAACGACTGTCGCGGCCAAAGCGTTTCAGCAAGAGATGCGCAACCTCCGTCGAGATGCCGTGCTCGAGCCTCTCGGCCTCTTCGTGAGCGCGCGACCATTCGATGCCGATCACATCCGTGAGAAGCTTTTCCGCCAGGCGGTGTCGTAGGACGAGGTGCTGCGCAATTCCCTTCCCTTTCGTCGAAAGTTCGATGCGGCCGCTGCGCTGCACGCGAAGATACCCGCCGCGGGTCATGCGCTTGAGCGCCGCCGTCACCGCCGGAGGCGTCACGCCCAAATCCTCAGCGAGGCGCGCGCTGATGGGGACCTGCTCCTCCTGGACAATTTCCCAGATGGCTTTCAGGTAGTCTTCCTGCGAAACGCTCGTTTTTTCTCGCCTCATCGATTCCCATGCATCTCTGCGTGGACTCTCTCAGCGCCCTCTGCGTCTCTGCGGTAAAGGACTTTCTCGGTGCCCTGTGGTCATGCTTTGCCGGTTTCCGCGCCTGAAACTTTCGTTTTTACCGTTCCATTTCGCGCACGCAGCCGCGCGACCAGATCCTCGATCCGCGCCGCGATATCATCGCAGATGCTGCCATGCATTTCCACGCACTCGCCGAACGGATCCGGAACCGCCCAGTCCTCGAACGCTTGCCCCCGAAACAGGTGCTGGCCCGGCATCCCGGACATATTAATGATCAGGTCTGGCGACGCAAGCGTGTGGTTGTGCAGCCCTTTCGAGAATTGCCCATCCATCGAAATCCCGCGGTCGGTCAGTACCGAACGCGCCGTCGGATCAATGAATCCCAGCGGATGCACTCCCGCGCTTTCCGGCGCAATCACGTCAGACGCGCTGTGCCGCGCAATCGCCTCCGCCATCTGGCTCCGCACGCAGTTCCCCACGCAAACGAACAGCACCTTCACCAGTTCGGGCATATTCAAAAGAGAATTGCACACTTCGTCCAGAAATTGGAAGCAGCTTCAACTGCCGAGAGATTGAGGCCGAATCACGATCTAATCACTCCGCACACGGGGCAGCAGCACTGAGATCCGAGAACCAGCAGTTGTGCCTCACAGAAAGGACAGACTGTGTCGGAAGCCGGTTCAACCACTGCTAACCTCTCCTTCAGACCAGGTTGTTTGGGTGTGCGAAGTAAGTGCAAGAGCAGGAGCGCTGCGCCCAGAGGCGCCGCGACCCGCATGATCCAAGTAATGACTACGACGTCAGGTTCTACGGGCACTGCCCAGAACGTAACAGCCAAGAAGGCCAGGACAATGATCCCGAGCCATTTGAAAGGGCGTCGGGTCTCGATGTTGACGTGCGGTTTGCGACCGCACACGGTACACAGCCACCGGCTCCTAAAGCCTAATGGTACGAGCGGAATCCAAAACACGTGCAATACGTCGAACGACCGAAGTCTTGCTGACCGGCGAGCGCTGGTGCATGAAAGGCAGAAATCATTGCGAAATGCTACTCGCTTCGATTTGAAATAGTATATTCCGTGAACTACGAGCATGATCCGCGGCCGTTCGCCATTTTCAGGAAATGGCCGTGCACCGTCGTGTCGTCCGTCAGCTCCGGGTGAAACGTGGCTGCGAGGATGCGCCCTTGCTGCACGAGCACGGGATGACCCGCGTCCACTGCGAGCACCTCGACACCTGCACCCACCGATTCGATCACAGGCGCGCGGATGAACACCATCTCGAGCGGCTCTTTGCGGAGTTTGCTCGCGCCCGCGTGAATGTCGCTTGCGAGCTGGCGCCCATAGCCATTGCGAAGAATCGAAATGTCGAGCAGGTCGAGCGACTTTTGCGACGGGCCGCGAACCTGGTGGGCCAGTAGAATTGCCCCGGCGCACGTGCCAAAAAACGCGCCACCGTCGCGCGCAAATCGTTTCAGCGCATCGAACAGACCTTCCTCCGTCATGACTTTCAGGTGTGTGGAGCTTTCGCCGCCGGGAAGGATAATGCCGTCAACGCCCGCGAGATCCTCGGGCCGTCGCACGAACCCGTGCGCCACGCCCAGACGCTCAAGCGTCTCGCCATGTGCCTCGTAGTCGCCTTGGATCGCAAGTATTCCGATTTTCATGGAAGATGAAATTCGTGATTAGTGAATAGTGACTAGTAATTAGTGGAGAATCCGCAGCCAATCCGCCATTCACAAATCACCACTCACCACCCGCGCGTCTGCAGCAGGTCCTTCTCTTCGAGCTGCCGCACATCGATGCCCTTCATCGCCTCGCCCAGCTCTTCGCTCGCTTCGAGCACCACCTTCGCGTCTCGGAAGTGCGTTGTCGCTTTCACGATGGCGTGCGCGCGCTGAGCCGGATCGCTCGATTTGAAAATTCCCGAGCCCACGAAAACGGCTTCGGCGCCGAGCTGCATTACCAGCGCTGCGTCCGCCGGAGTGGCAATGCCGCCCGCCGAGAAATTCGGCACCGGCAACTTTCCCTGCTTCGCCACCAGTGTAACCATATCGAGCGGCGCGCCCAGTTCCTTCGATTCGTGCACCAGTTCCGCGTCGCTCAGCGTGGTCAGCCGCTTGATCTGACTCACGATCGCGCGCATATGCCGCACCGCTTCGACGACATTGCCCGAGCCCGCTTCGCCCTTGGTTCGAATCATCGCCGCGCCCTCGGCGATGCGCCGCAGCGCTTCGCCCAGATTCCGCGCACCGCAAACGAACGGAATCTTGAAGCCGTGCTTCCAAACATGATGCTCTTCATCGGCGGGAGTGAGCACTTCGCTCTCGTCGATGAAGTCCACTTCGAGCGCTTCGAGCACTTGCGCCTCAGCAAAGTGGCCGATGCGCACCTTGGCCATCACGGGAATCGAAACGGCTTCCATGATTTGGCGGATGATGCGAGGAGCGGCCATGCGCGCCACACCACCGTCCTTGCGAATGTCGGACGGGACGCGTTCGAGCGCCATCACGGCGCACGCGCCTGCGTCTTCAGCGATTTTGGCCTGCTCGGCGGTGGTAACGTCCATAATCACGCCGCCCTTCAGCATTTCCGCCAGCCCAACTTTCACGCGCCAGAGACTATTGTTGTTGGTCGTCAAATCCATCTTTTTCCCCTTACGCCGCCCT
The DNA here is from genome assembly GCA_963744235.1 of uncultured Acidobacteriota bacterium. GTDB lineage: Bacteria > Acidobacteriota > Terriglobia > Acidiferrales > UBA7541 > Palsa-295. The sequence continues at coordinate 1,349,193 of CAVUSU010000004.1, forward strand.
GAAGAGCGCCGCTAAAAAGCTTTCAACCTTATTCCCGGCCGTGCGCGACATTTAGGATGTTGTGACGTCGACGAAGCGGCCGCGTCCGCGGGCCAAGATGTCGCCCTGGGCATTTCGAATTTCGCCCACGTGATACAGATTGCGCCCTTTCATATCCACTTCGCGCGCCTCGACGACGATGTCCTGCTCGACGGGCACGGGCCGCAAGTATTCGATGTTCAATTCGGCAGTTAGTGCGCGCAGCCCGCGAAAGCGGTTCACCTTGCCCATGGCCTCATCCAGCAGTGTAGCAATGATTCCGCCATGAACGAACCCGAGACCACCCGAATACTCCGGCCCGAGACGAAAGTTTCCGCGAATACGCCGGGCGGCGTCATCCTGCTCGAAAGTGAGCTGCATGCCGCGGTCATTGGCACCGCCACAGCCAAAGCATGCGTTCGTCGGTTTGGGTTCAAGTCTCATGTTCGGCATTTCTCTGTGATCTCTAGTTTTTCTGTGTGTCCTGAGCCTTCGGAATCTGCGGTTCGCCCGCAGACCTTGTTCGCTTTCTGGAATCTCAAATTTGATATTGGAGATTGAAGACGCCTCACATCAAAGCCACGCGCGCCAACGACTCATTTCGCGCGCCGCGCTGCCGCTTTCGAAATTCGATCTTCAGCAGCTCCGCGAGGCTCTGGATGCCGCGCACAATTTGTTTTTCGTCGAGCGCCGCAAAACTCAGCCGCAGAGCATTCGGCTGCGGATGCTGGAAGTAGAAAAAGCGGCCGGGCACGAAGATCACGCCGCGTTCGCGAAGGTGAATTAAGAGTTCCGTGGCGTCGACACCCGTCGGAAGCGTCACCCACACCGACAGGCCTCCCTCCGGGCGCGTCCACGCCATTCCCTCCGGCATGTGCTTTGCGAGCGCCTGTTCCATCGTTTCCAGGCGGCCGCGGTAAATCTTCTTCATTTTCGCGGTGTAGCGCGCGAGATAGCCGCGCAGCATGAATTCGGCCATCGCCGCCTGCGCGAGCTGGTCCGTGTGCAGGTCAGTGGTTTGCTTCAGCAGACGCAGGCGCTCGATCACACTTTCAGGCCCGATACACCAGCCCACGCGCAAGCCCGGGAATGCAATCTTGGAAAAGCTGTCGATGTGAATCACGTTCCCCGAGCGGTCGAGTGACTTCAGCGACGGAACAGAATTGCCGCGCAGCCGCAACCGTGCATAAATCCCGTCCTCAATCACGGGGACTTGGTAGTGCGCTGCAACCTCGAGCAATCGCCGCCTCTGCGCGACGGGCAGACACGTTCCCGTCGGATTGTGGAAATCCGGCGTGACAAAAACGAACTTCACGCGGTTTTGGAGCAAGACAGTTTCGAGTGCGTCGATATCTAGCCCAACGTGGTTTGTGCGCGCCGAATCTGCTTCGACGCCGACGGCCAGCGTTCTCACGCGAGCGCCCGCGAAAATCGCGATCGCTCCCGGATATGCCGGATTCTCGAGCGCGACGGCGTCTCCGGGCCGAAGAAATGCTTTGCACAGGAGGTCGATCGCCTGCTGGCAACCGTCGGTGATCAGGAGTTGCTCGCTTCGGACGCTTAATCCCTCGTCGCGAAACATCTCGATCAGCCCGCGCTTCAGCGGCTCATAACCATCCGTGGAACCAAGCTGCAGAACGCGCCGGCCGTCGCTGCGAAGCACGGCGTTGCAGCAGCGACGGAATTCCTCCACCGGAAAGGTTTCGCCCGACGGGCTCGCCTTCGTGAAGTTAATCGTTCCGGGCGGAACCATGGGCATCAGGCGGCTCAGGCCTTCATCGCCGCGCTCGTCGGCGAAAAGCGCCTCCCAGCGCAACGCACCGTTGCCATTGCCATTCGTACGAGGTGGGGGCGTAAATTGCTTTACGGGCGCCGCGCAAATAAAGGTTCCGCGGCCGACGTGACCCTGAATCAGGCCTTCGGATTCGAGTTCGGCGTAGGCGTTGGCCACCGTGGTCCGATGAACGCCAAGGTGCGAGGCAAGCTCGCGGCTCGCGGGAATGCGATCGCCTGAGCGGAGTTCTCCCGTCGCAACGAGCGCGCGGAGCTGGTCGCGCAATTGCACGTAGAGCGGAATGTGGCTTTCGGGCTGTAAATGGAGTGGCAGCATTGGCTCGACCCTGTGGGCCAATATACAGGCACAATCATACGCGTAAAGAGCCAATTTGTCTTTCATCTCCTTGGCTCGCGACAACCGGTCTCACCGTTGGCGGAGGCGGAAGCGCTGGATCTTCCCAGTGGGAGTTTTCGGAAGTTCGGAGACGACGTGAAATTCTTGCGGGCACTTGAAGCCAACCAGGCGCGTGTGCAGCCAACCATGCAATTCGCTATCGAGGCCGCCACCGGGAGCGGTAACACCAGAACGCAGAACGACAAAGGCCACTGGTTGGACTAGCCCCAGCGGATCCGGACGCCCGACAACCGCGCATTCTGCCACCGCCGGATGACCGAGTAGAGCGTTCTCGACCTCGCTGGGCGAGACCCACATTCCCGAGACCTTCATCATGTCGTCGGATCGGCCGCAATAGTGATAGAGGTCGTCGGCGTCACGGAAGAATTTGTCGCCTGTATCGAACCACTCCCCTTTCTTGCGCGCTTCACTCCGCTCTCGACTGTTCCAGTATTCAGTGAACATGCCGCCACCCGAGACCCAGAGATCGCCGATGTCGCCGTCGGAAACGGCGTTCCGCTGCGCGTCCAGGATTTCCGCTTTGCATCCGGGAACCGGAACGCCGCATGTGCCCGGACGTGCTTGACCGGAGCGCGATGACAAATACATGTGCAGCATTTCCGTGGAACCGATGCCGTCGAGAATTTCGAGCCCGAAGCGATCCCGGAACCTTTCGAAGATTTCGGCCGGAAGCGTTTCGCCCGCCGAAACTGCCAGGCGCACGGACGAAAAATCCATCGCGCAGCCGGCGTCGAATTCGCGCAGCAGAGCGGCATAAAAAGTCGGCACGGAGAAGAAGACGGTAGGTCGATGGCGCGCGACGAATTCGGCGATGCGGTCAGGGCGTGGGCGATCGGGATAGAGCAACGTGCCCGCTCCCACCGAAAACGGGAAGTACATTCCGTTGCCGAGGCCATACGCAAAGAAAAGCTTCGAGACAGAAAACGTGCGGTCGTCGGGCCGCAGGCCAAGTACGCCTTGCGCGAACCCGTGTGACGTCGCGAGCATGTCTTTGTGGCAATGAACGGCTGCTTTCGCCGGACCGCCGGTGCCGGAAGTGTAGAGGAAGAATGCGGGATCGTCAGGCGTAGTCGGTTGTGTCGTGACGTCGCGTGGCGTTTCTGGCAGCCAGTCCTCCCAGCGCACCGCGACTCCTTGATTTGCCGGATCGATGCGGTGCATCGATCCGGCCACCACTGTGCGGTCAAGCGCTGAGTGCTCGGCAGCCAGCCGAAATGCAGTGTAGGTCTCGACGTGAACGATAGCGAATCGCGCGCCGGAATCGCGCACGTAGTGGTGATAGTCGGCCTCGCGAGCCATCGAGTTCACGGGCACCGAGATGGCGCCAATCTTCACGGCACCGAAGAACGTGGCGATGAACTCGGCGGAATCAGGGAGAGAGATCAACACGCGGTCACGCGGCGCACACCCGGATTCGCGAAGCGCTTGCGCCACCCGGTTGACTTCATTCTCGAGCTGCGCGTAGGTCAGCTCGCGCTCGCTGCCAAGAATCGCCAGTTTTTCGGGATGTCTGCTCGCCGGGCGAGAGATAAATTCATCGGAGATGTTCAACAGTCCCGGCACAGATTGCGACATGGCCGCGATTCTACTGCCATCTCGACGAGAGAACAGCTACTTCCGCACAGGCTCTCCAAACGTGATCCAAAAGCCGTTGATGTCGCGGATGATGAACTCTCGCATGCCGTAGATGGTTTCATGCAGGCCTTCCACGACTTGCACGCGATGTCTGATGCCTTGGGCCAAATCATCCACGTCGTCAACCCAGATGTACAAGTCGACTTCGCGACGGTGCGCAGCGCTTGGTTTCCCTCCCGAATCAAACATTACTTCGGCGCCCCCCAGCATCAGCGACGCCCAGTTGAGGTTGCCATCCTCTACGTTCTGTCCGCGCAATTCGAACCCGATCGATGTGTACCAATCCACGGTGGCCCTAACAGCGACATGAATCATCGGAACGATTCTCTCTGCCATGGTCTTCTCCAGTTAGGAACGATGACAGTTTAGGTGCGCTCGCAGCCTCACGCACGTCAGTACCAGCATGCACCGGCGCAGGTTGTAGGTTCGCAACTCGAAAAGAGGAAGGAAGCCAATAATTGTTGTCGTTGGAGGGTGGTTCAAACCCACCTATTGCCGAAAGCTATTGAGTTGCGGATTTCTCGCCCAGGCGGCGCATGCGTTCCTGCAGCTTCTTGCGCAGCGGACCCGGCGCGTTCGGATTGAACGCCACCAGGTACCACAGCGGCTGCGTGCGGTCGCGACTCAACCTCGTCAGCGTGGGCGCGTCGCTATTCGGATGACGCGCGATATTCTCGCGGATCGCCGAATAGGGATGATGAGAAAGGCGGCTCAACGTCTTCGACGTCACTTTCGGATGCTCGCTGATCAGGCGGAGCAGGTAATAGTCCTCTTTCGGCGCCTGGCGCGATAGCTGATCGAGCAAATCCGGCTTCACTTCAGCACTCAGCACCGTGCCCACTTTCTCATCCCAGCCCGCATTGATGTGGTTCAGCTCCTGCGTGCGCGCGTGAATCAACTGCTCGATCACGCGCCGCTCTTGTTCGAGGCGCGCGGCAGGCAGAGCGCTGCGCTCCACCGAGTCGAGCACGCGCAAGAGGTGCTGGCGCTCGCCGAAAACGATCTGCGTCGTGCGAACTGTCTTTCCCTTTGCTGCATTTCTCACCAAGTCGGAACGTCTCATGGCTGTGTCACTCCGAAAAAGTCTTGATGCTCGATGGAGGGTTTCCGGCCTCGGCGCAACCAAAGTGAGCTTCAATGGACATGCTCCTTGTTGGAACTCACTCTCGCACGCGCCAGCACACTGCCAGGATGAAACGCGGGGACGAACGGAACTGGCGCTCTACCCTCGGACCGGCTGAATTATCATGTGCGATTCGCGCAGAGTAAAGCGAAGTGCACTTAAAGGTTTCATAGCACGCAATAGCCGGTCCTAGAACCAGCCGCGCGAAACTTCCCCGTTCCTTCGCTCCACATTCCCTCGCGCTCCGACAACGGCCCTCTCGCCGACGGTCCGCCGTCCCGGATTCCCGCGGTTTGTGCGTGGGGAGGGATCTGCTTTCCCCCTCTCCCTTTTCCCTCTTCCATCTGGCCATCCGGCCAGCTAACTCGTACAGACCACTGGCCTTGGGTATTACAGAACTATTACAAAACAGCGCGGGACGACCTGATAGTGTCGGTAAAAGCAGAGAAGAAGAAAACGCGAAGGGACACTCACATGGACCTCGAAGTACTCAATAGAAACGCGAAAGCCGATAACGAAGTCAACTGGATAACGGCCAGCTTTATGATGCTGTTCCATGTTGGTGCGTTTGCGGCTCTTTTCTTCTTCAGTTGGAAGGCGGTGTTTCTGACTGCCTTTCTGTGGTGGGTTTCCACCAGCCTCGGAATCGGGATTTGCTACCACCGCCTGCTGACGCATCGCGGGTTCAAGACACACAAGTGGCTTGAGTACGTGCTCACCGTGTTCGCGACTCTCGCCCTCGAAGGGGGGCCGATCTTCTGGGTCGCAACGCATCGCATCCACCATCGCTTTTCCGACCAGGACGGCGACCCACATTCTCCGCGAGACGGAAAGTGGTGGTCGCATATGGGCTGGATTCTGATGGGCAAGTCGATGCATCACGACACGACCACCCTCGCGCGCTACGTTCCCGACCTCGCGAAAGACAGGTTCCACGTATGGATCACCAAGTATCACTACGTGCCTATCGTCACGCTGGGAGTAATCCTGCTCACCATCGGCGGCATTCCGTTTGTGCTGTGGGGGATCTTCATGCGCACCGTAATCGGCCTGCACTTTACGTGGCTGGTGAATTCGGCCACGCACTCGTGGGGTTCGCGGCGGTTCGAGACGCGCGACGATTCGACTAACAGTCTGTGGGTGGCGCTGATCACCTGGGGCGAGGGCTGGCACAACAACCATCACGCCCAGCCAAGTTCATCGCGGCACGGCCTGAAGTGGTACGAAATCGACCTGAACTGGTACGCCATCTGGACCATGCAGAAGCTGGGACTCGTCTGGCAAGTCTACCGCTACAAACTTTCCTCCCACCGGTCAGAGGAGGAATCGCCGCTCGAATCCGTGACTCAAATTCCCGGTTCGCCGGAATCGCAGACAGATTTGGTTTCCGCCTAACCACCGCTGTTCGGGGAGCCCCGTTACGCGACACGAATCGTTGGTTGGTGTTCGACCGGAAAGTTCATCGAGTTCGCGATGAAGCACTTCGCATGAGCCACAGCGTGCAATTCGCGCGCTTTCGCCAGATCAGAGCCGGGGACCACAGTCACCTCCGGACGCAAAGTCACTCGCAGAAAGCGGCCGCCTCCGTCCGTTGATTCTTCCATCTCGCCTTCGGCGTGATCCAGATACGCCACCACGACAACTCCTGCAAGTGCGGACAAGTGCAGATACCAGAGCTTGTGACACGCGGAAAGGGATGCCACCAGTAATTCTTCCGGATTCCACCGCGACGGGTCCCCGCGAAAGCCTGGGTCGGAGCTTCCAGGGATTCGCGGCTTCTGCTGACCCGCCGAAATTTCGTGCCTGCGCTCATAACCGCCGTACGTGGACGTGCCGGTTCCCGTGTTGCCCGTCCATTCCACCGTGACTGCGTAGCGATGGAGTTTCGCCATCTCTTTCTCCCTCCGAGGGCCCTGCGCCTTGGGAATGTTGGTTATACCACGACTATGAAAGCGGCCCCCGTACGGCCTGAGCGGGCAATTCGCAAAACGCCCGATTCCTGGGAGCAATCAACGTCCTAGTGTTACACTGTGCCGCTTGCAAGACGTCTCGGCTGAACACGAAATGGCTACGCCCCCTCCCATCTCGCCCTCGATAGCGACGCCGATATCAACGCCCGCACCGGTTCCCGAAGATCGCAGCCGCGTTGCGCCCGTCTGGCATACGGTGGTGTTCATTGTCGTAACGCTCGCGCTCACCGGATATCAGGCGCACGCGCAGCCGAAGATTGAGACGCTGCAACTGCGAAACCGCGCTCCCTTGTATCTCGTCATGATCGCGTTCGAGCTCCTCATGCTTCTCTACGTCTGGCTCGGGGTGCGCAGCACGGGGACGAAAGTGCGCGACATCGTCGGCGGAAAGTGGAAAAGCTTTGCTGATTTCTGGGTCGATGCCGGCGTCGCCATGGGCTTCTGGGTTGTTGTAGTAGGGCTGCTGATCGCAATGAGCTTGATGCTCGGCAAGAACAGTGCGGGAACGGAGGCCGTCAAAGCGCTGCTCCCGCGAACGTACACCGAAATGGTGATGTGGGTCTGTTTGTCCACCACTGCCGGATTCTGCGAAGAATTCATTTTCCGCGGCTACTTGCAGCGGCAGTTCCTGGCGCTGACGGGGAAACCGGCGCTCGCCGTCGTATTCCAGGCCCTGATTTTCGGTGCCGCCCACCTCTATCAGGGGTGGAAAGGCGCTGTGACAATCACCGTGTACGGCTCGCTCTTCGGCGTGCTCGCGGCGTGGCGCAAGAGCCTGCGCCCGGGCATGATGCAACACGCGGTGCAAGACACTGTCTCAGGACTCATCGGCAGCTACGCCTTGCGCCACCATGTTTTCTGAGCTGATGGTTCGACTGTCAGCGATGACTCTATAAGAAAAAAGCGGAGAACGAATGAAACGGAACACGATCGTTGAGCTTTTCATCGGCTTAGTGCTGGCCCTGAACCTAAGTGCCAGGGATCTCCCGCAAGAGCAGCCTCGCATCGCTCGCTGGACTGAGGCGCATGCGAAGGACTGGTACGCAAAACAACCGTGGCTCGTAGGGAGCGACTACATTCCTTCCTACGCGATTAACGAACTCGAAATGTGGCAGGCGGACACCTTCAATCCTCAGCGCATCGATCAGGAGCTCAGCTGGGCGCAATCGATCGGTCTCAACACCATGCGCGTCTTTTTGCACGATCTCTTGTGGCAGCAGGACCCCGACGCCTTCAAGAAGCGCATCAACGCGTTTCTTGAGATTGCTGACAAGCACCATATCAAACCGCTTTTCGTGCTCTTCGATTCCGTTTGGGATTCGAATCCGCACCTCGGTAAGCAGCGCGATCCGCGCCCAGGCGTACACAACTCAGGCTGGCTGCAGAGTCCCGGCGCGGCCGCCCTGCAAGATCCCGCGCAGTATCCGCGCCTCGAAGCGTACGTGAAAGGTATCGTCGGAGCCTTTGGCCAGGACAAGCGCGTTCTCGGCTGGGACTTGTGGAACGAGCCCGACAACACGAACAATGGAAGTTACGGAAACCTGGAACCGAAAAACAAAGTGGACCTGGTGCTCGCTCTTTTGCCCAGGGTTTACGAATGGGCGCGCGAGGCGCATCCCGCGCAGCCGCTAACCAGCGGCGTCTGGAATGGGGAATGGTCCACGTCGGCAAAGCTCAGCCCGATGGAGAAAATTCAGCTTGGCGAGTCCGACGTTGTCTCGTTTCACAGCTACGAGAAGCCCGAAAACTTCGAGGCCAGCATTCTCTCCCTGCAGCATTTCGATCGCCCCATCCTTTGCACGGAATATATGGCGCGCCCCAGAGGCAGCACGTTTCAGGGGATTCTGCCCATCGCGAAGAAATACAAAGTGGCGGCGATCAACTGGGGCCTCGTGGCGGGAAAAACACAGACATATCTTCCGTGGGACTCCTGGGAACATCCTTACGTCGATCATCAGCCGCCCGTCTGGTTCCACGAGATCTTTCGCACGGACGGACAACCCTATCGGCAGGAGGAGGTCGACTTCATTCGCCAGATCACCGGCCGCTAAGCCAGGCAAGAGATATCGCAAAAGACGTGACAAAGTTGCCGAAAACACGGCTGGGCGGGACCAACAAGACGCCGCGGTCGCTGCTTCTAACCACTTGCCACTTCTTCTTCACATCTTGTAGCGGCCAAGATCCTCGTCGTTCAGGTTCTCGAGCCACTTACGCAATTCCTCGTTCGAGCTTTTCTCGGAAACGACGCTGGCCATCTTGGAATTCTTAAGCACTTCGTCTTCCACGAAGATCGGGCAATCAAGGCGGAGCGCCAGCGCGAGCGCGTCGCTCGGCCGCGAATCCATCGACATCATCTGGCCATCGCGCTCCATCCAGATCAGCGCGTAGAACGTGTCGTCCTTCAGGTCCGACACAACCACTTTCTGCACGCGCACGTTCAGGCCGGTGAGCATGTTCTTCAGCAGGTCGTGGGTCATCGGACGCGGCGTTTGCACTTTCTCGATCTCGAGCGCGATGGCGTTCGCCTCGTAAATCCCCACCCAGATCGGCAGAATCCCGGCGCCCGCAGTTTCTTTGAGGACTACCACCGGCATGTTGGTCACCGGATCCATCATCAAGCCTCGAATCTTAACCTCGAGTTCCATGGTGGCCTCCGGTGGTGCGTGTCCCTACCGTAGGTCCGCGTGCTCACCCACAAGGCTGTTCGGGCCTCCGCGCGTGACGCGAACCTGCAGGTATTCTCCCAGAATGTTTTCACGGCTTGAAGTGAAATTTAATATTCGATTGCTTGTGGTTCTACCGCTCCATTGTCCCCGCGCCGCGTGACGCCCGTCGACGAAGACCTCGAACGTCTCGCCGACCAGTTTTTCGTTTTGTGCAATCTGAATCTGGCGCTGCCGCTCCTGCAAAATCGCCAGCCGGCGGCTCTTCTCTTCTTCCGGAATCGCGTCGGGCATGCTGAGCGAAGGCGTATTCGGCCGCGGCGAGTACTTGAACGCGAATACGCTATCGAACTCGGCGGCATCGAGCAGCGTCAGCGTCTCTTCGAAGTCCCCAGAGGTCTCGCCCGGGAAGCCAATGATTACGTCCGACGTCACGCTGATGGGCCGCCGCGCGCTGCGGATCCATGAAAGCTTTTCGAGATACTCCTCGCGGGTGTAAGTGCGACGCATCGCCCGTAGAATTCGCGTCGAGCCTGACTGCACGGGCAAATGGATGTGGTCGCACAGCGCCGGGATTTCGTCGATGGCATCGATGATCTCGCGGCGAAAATCGTTGGGATGCGAAGTGGTGAACCGCACGCGGCGAATACCTTCGATTCCCGCTACTGCGCGCAGGAGCCCAGTGAAATTCAGCCCCCGCGGCGACGGATCGCGATACGAGTTCACCGTCTGCCCCAGAAGCTGAATTTCGGTGTAGCCTGCGTCCGCCAGTCGCCCCACTTCCGCGAGGACAGAATCGCTCGCGCGGCTGCGCTCGGGCCCGCGCGTGTGCGGGACTACGCAGTACGCGCAGGAATAGTCGCAGCCCTCGATGATCGTAAGGTAGGCGCGAAAAGGATTGTCGCGCCGCGTGATTTCCGTCTCGAATGTTTCGTCCGTATCGAGATCGAGCCCCATCACGCGCCGGCCGCCCGATTCAAGCTGCTCGAAAAGCTCCGGCAATTTCCGGTAGCTCGCGGAACCGCACACCAGACTCACCCAGGGCGCGCGCTCGAAAATTTCTTCGCCTTCTTGCTGCGCGACGCATCCGAGCACGGCTATCACTTTCTCGTTCGCCTTCGCGGCCCACTTGAAGTCGTTGAGCCGCGAAAAGACTTTCTGCGCTGCCTTCTCGCGAATGCTGCACGTGTTGTAGAGCAGCAGATCGGCCTGCTCCGCCTCATCTACCGCGCGGTACCCGCGCCCCAGCAACACCCCCGCCACCTTCTCCGAGTCGTGCACATTCATCTGGCAGCCGAACGTTTCGATGTAGAACGATTTCGCCTTGCCGGCTTCGAGCGCCGCGCCGACGGGAGCGGCCACGGCATTTCGGGGACCTGCCTGGGAGGGCCGTGCTCCTGCGGAGTTGAACAGAAGCCCGCCGCTGCCTGGGTTCCCGCGTAAAGCGTCAACGCCGACGTCGAACGTCTTGCTCATGATTTAATCGCATTCTAACACAGGCTCGCGTGGCTATTCGGGTGCGGGGTTTTTGGCGGAGAACCCACCGCCGAGGGTGAAATCCGCCGTTTGGCGTTGGTTCTGCCCAGCCTATTTGCTCGGCGGCAGCGCCTCCAGGAACTCGTAGCGGGCGCGGTGCGCGTCCGCCTCGGCGTGGGAGTCAAAGCTAAGATGCATCACTTCATACTGGGTCGCGGCGCTGTAGGTCGGCCACTGTGGCAGGCCCGGACCATTCGGGTCGCCCGTCTTGGCGAAGTTGCTCCAGTAGGATGACATCAAGTCCGAAAGCTTTTCGTCCTCCGGCCGCCAGGGAAGCTTCTTCGACGGCAGCACTTCGAAAACAAACTCGATTTCAGCCGAATGGTAGGCTCCATGCGACTCCACACCGGCAGGCTGCGGCGGTGCGTCGTCGAATTCATATCGATACACCGTGGACTTCCCCGTCGTGCCCTGAATCTGGATCCATTTCCAAGTGCCGTACGCGATGAACTGATCGCCCGCCAGATCTTGCGCGGATCGTTTTGCCTCTTCGTCGGTCGAAGCCGCATAAACCTTCAAGAACGCTTCCGCGTTGTCGCCAAACACGGCATGCGCTCGTGCGACAAAATTCGCGACCGTCGGATCGGCCTTTTGAAAGAAGGCATGATAGCTGCCTTCGTCCTGGTTCCACCCCGCGAGTAGCGGAACATGACACTGTTCCCCGTTCGCGTAAATCGCATGAGGATCTTCCGGGAAGAAGTAGCCGTCGATATTCGGCCAGAAGCGAACGTCCTTCTGTTTCATGGCTGCTGCCAAAAGATCGGCGGCCGGCTTGGCCCGCAAGGCAGCAAGAGACGCGGCGCCGATGGACTCAGCAAATTTTCCGTCGTCCGCTTCCGACGCCGCTAGCGTTCTCGTCCCGAGGCCCTTGCCCAGGAATGAGCCGCTTTCGCCGATCGCGCGCTGGAACAAATCCTTCGACAGAGGCGAGGCCATCAGCGCGCTGACCGAAAACGATCCGGCCGATTCGCCGAAGATTGTCACATTGCCGGGGTCGCCGCCGAAAGCCGCGATATTCTTGCGCACCCATTGCAAGGCCGCGACTTGGTCGAGCAAACCGTAATTGCCCGAGGCGTTGTGCCCTGATTCCTTGTCAAGCTCCGGATGCGAGAAAAATCCGAATATGCCCAGGCGGTAGTTCATGCTCACGACCACGACTCCTTTTTTCGCGAGCATTTCCCCATCCTGCCGCCCCTCGGACGTCGCGCCTGCGGCGAAGCCTCCGCCATAAATCCACACCATCACAGGAAGATGGGCGTTCGCGGACGCCGCGGGAGTCCATACATTCAAATACAGGCAATCTTCGCTGGGACCGCTGTCGCGAAACGCCATGTCGCCATAAATATTCCCCTGCATGCAGCGGGCGCCAAACTCCGTAGCCTTCTTCACACCGGTCCAGTGCGCGGGAGGTTGTGGCACCTTCCAGCGGAGATCGCCCACGGGCAGTGCGGCAAAAGGAATGCCTTTGAAGATTCGCACTTTGCCGTCGGCGCTCGCCCCACCCTCAACGGAACCGGCGTCGGTGTGAACCTCGTTCGCCGCGCGCGTGGTGACGCCAACCAAAAGTGAAAGTGCCAGGAGCGATAGCGAATGCAGTCGACGATTGCGAGTCACGATGGCCTCCTGAGCTGGTCTGTCGAGAAAGCGGCGCTGGTCTCCTTCTTGAAAGATCGCGCCTTAAAAGCCGAAGCGAAGTTTAGCTTTCCGCGGGCTCACTGTCGATAGGCCTGCTACAGGTGACGCTCTGCACGCACAATGCATCTGATATGTTTTGTATCTCGGTTTTGCGTGTGCTACGGTGGAATTGCGGTTTGGAGTTGAATCTTTCTCTGGGGGAGAACGATTTCAGTCCTGGCTCTGCTTTTCTTTGCCAACCCTCTCACGCTTCTCGAGCAAACGAGCTGGGTGGCCCGCGGCGTCCTCGGAATTCTCCTGATCATGTCGGTCTTCTCCTGGGCGATCATTTTCCAGAAATCCGCTCAGATCGGCGGCATTGAAGCTCAAACGCAACGCTTTCTCCAAATGTTTCGGTCGGGCTCTTTGCCCGATCCCAGAACGCTTCGCGCGGGCGCCGGCAGCAGCCCGCTCGTCGCCGTTTACGAAGCAGGTTATCGGGAACTGGAAGCGCAGGTAGGCGGCGGGAATTCGCGCGGCGGAGGCACAGCCACGGCCGTGCGCACACTTAAAAACGCGAACGCGGTCGGCGTGGAAATGCAAATAAAGGCAGCCGACGAAGTTCGCCGCCTCGAAAAAGGCATGTCCTGGCTCGCTACCACCGGGTCCGTTTCGCCCTTCATTGGATTGTTCGGCACCGTGTGGGGCGTGATGGACGCATTTTCCGGACTCGGCGACGCGGGTACGGCCAGCCTTCGAGCGGTGGCGCCCGGAATTGCCGAAGCGCTGATCACCACTGCCGCGGGCCTTGCCGCCGCGATTCCAGCTGTGATCGCCTACAACCACTATCTCCGCGGCATTCGGAGTATTGCCTCGCGTATGGACAATTTCGCCGCGGAATTCGTGGCCAAGATCGAGACCTTGTACAGCTCGTAGCCCTTTATGCCAAAGCTTCAGGCCGATACCGGCAGTTCGCTTTCCGAAATCAATATGGTGCCGTTTATCGACGTTGTTCTCGTGCTGCTGATTATTTTCATGATTACCGCGCCGATTCTGCAGTCTGGCATCGAAGTGGACGTTCCTAAGACGAAAACCGTCAAGGAACTCACGGAAGTCCGCATGGTGGTAACCATCGATCGGGCGCAGCGCGTCTATTTGAACGACAAGCCGGTCAACATTCACGACCTGGGAGCACAAGTAGTGTCGCAGTCGCACGATCCGCAGCATCGCGCCGTGTACGTTCGCTGCGACGAAAGCGTTCCGTTCGGGAGCTGGGCCACCGTGGTGGATGCGCTTCGGCAGTCGGGCATCCAGAATATCAGTGTCGTCACGCAGCCACTTTCCGAGCGACCACAATAAAAGGAGTAGCGCCGGCGTCTCGCCGGCATTGGCCCTCAAAAATGTCAGCAATCGCCGCAGACCGATTGACGCCAGGCCTCAAAAGACCACTGTCTTTCTCTGTCCTGATGCACATTGCAATCGCCGCGCTGCTGATCGTAAACGCTTACCTTTCGCGTCGCGCCGGAGATTGGGGGGGCCCGGCGGCGCGATCAGCGTGGGGGTAGTGGGAAGCGTTCCGGGAATTCCGATGCCGCGCCCTGAAATCGAGACGCCCAATCGCGTCGTCGACGAATCAAAGGGTCTGTACAAAACTCCGCCGCCGGAAATCAAGGCGCCACCTCCGCCCGACGCTGTGCCAATTACAAAGTTCAAGCTGCTGAAGCCACCACAAAAATACGTCACGCGGCCTTCGAAGGTTTTGGAGAACCCGACGCCGCCTCCGCCAAACGCCGTCCCATACGGGGGTGGCGGCACGCCGACGGTTCCCTACACTTCCTTCGCGATGGGAACCGGCACCGCCACGCAGGCAGGGCTTGGATTCAACGGCGTAGGCGGCGGGGATTTCGGCTCGCGGTTTTCGTGGTACGTCGAAGCCGTGCAGCGGCGCATTAGCAGCAATTGGTTGCAATCGACGATCGATCAGGGCGTGAGTGTTGCGCCACGGGCGGTGGTGACGTTCGATATTTTGCGCGACGGCACGATCACGAATATTCAGATTACGCGTTCGAGCGGGAATTATTCGGTGGACAACTCGGCGCTTCGCGCGATTCGCGATTCAAGTCCGCTCAACGCCTTGCCGGGCGAATATTCCGGCTCGCGAGTCGGCGTCGAATTCTGGTTCGATTTTCACCGATAGTTGTAGTGTCGGCAGTCTCGCCGGCATTTTTGTTTTTGCATGGGATCATCAAAGGGCACTTATTTATGAAAAGAAAAACGGCATTCCTCCTCATCGCTCTAGTCCTGTTGGCTTGTGCGCATCCAGCAGCGGCGCAGGATTGGTTCAAAACCGGCACTGGCCTTGGCGTCTCGAAGGCCCGCGTCGCTGCACCGGACCTCGCTGCGCCTTCAGCCTCCGGGCAACCACTTGAGAAAACATTCCATGATGTGCTTTGGTCCGATCTCGAATTCTCCGGGATTCTCGACCTCGTAAGCCCCAGCTTTTACCCAACGAAAATTCCGAGCCAGCCGAGCGAGCTGCGCGCGCAGGACTGGTCGGCCGCGCCGGCCAGCGCTTATATGGTGGCTTACGGCACGCTGAACGCCGACGCCTCGAGCCTCGCAGTGGCGGGCTATCTTTCCGACGTGAACAATCCCGCCGCGCCGGTGGCGCTGCAAAAGATCTATCGCGGCGGGCCTACCGATGCGGATGCCCGCCATCTTGCGCATCAGTTCGCCGACGATATCATCTCGCGCCTGAGTGGCGGCCTGCCCGGCATTGCGCAAACGCAGATCGCCTACGTGAGCGGAAAAACCGGCAACAAGGAAATCTGGGCGATGGATTATGACGGCGGTAACGAGCACCAGTTGACTCACCTCAAGTCAATTTCGCTCACGCCGCGCTGGTCGCCAGACGCCTCGCGCATCGCTTTCACGTGCTACGCTCCGAATCGCAACGGCGTCACGTCGGCTCAGGTTTGCGTTTACTCCGCCGCTTCGAATCGATTGATCGCTTTCCCGAGATTTCGCGGAACGAATAGCTCGCCAGCGTGGTCGCCGGACGGCCAGCAGATCGCATTCATGTCCAGCCAGAATGGCGACCCGGACATTTACACGATCGGCTCAGACGGAACCCACATCCACCGCATCACTTTCGCGCCCGGCGTGAATACATCGCCTGCGTGGAATCCCAAGACGGGCAAAGAAATAGTTTTCGTCAGCGACCGCGGCGGCGACGGCGCTCCCGTTTTGTACCAGATGAACTCCGACGGGACGAATGTGGCAAAAATCCAGCTCCCGGACATGGGTTACGTCATCGATCCTTCATGGTCACCAAATGGACAATTGATCGCATTCAGTTGGCGACGCCCGAGCGGCAACTACGATATCTATGTCATGGACATCGTGAGCCATCAGCTTGTGGAACTCACGAAGGACGAAGGGCGCAACGAGCGGCCAAGTTGGGCGCCGGACGGGCGTCACCTGGTTTTCGAATCGACTCGCACAGGCACGCGTCAGATATGGTCGATGCTGGCGGACGGTAGCGAGCCGCGCCAGCTCACATTCGAAGGCCAGAGCGAATCGCCGAACTGGTCGCCCCGGTGATTTTCGTTGGCGATTTTCGTTGGCTCCGCCGCGCCGGTTCGCGAATCTAAGGGATGTAGGCTTTGTCCGCGATCGTTGCGGAGCGGTAAGGCTCACACGTTGTGACGGCCCCTGTTTTTTTCGGTTGTTTGACTCATAAGTTCGCCGTGGTTGCATCGCGGCGAAAACGCTGTTGCTCTGTTTGGTTCAGATGGTTAGTAGAAACTCATTCTGAGCGCGCTTGCTAAGCCCTCACAAGCACGCCAAAGGGAGGCAATCAATGCAGTCCAGTGCCATTCGCAAGGTGACCCTCTTCCTGAGCCTCATCGGATTGGCAGTATTTGCGGGAGGCTGTAAGAAGAAAGTGGCAGCTCCGCCGCCGGCCACAACTCCGGCTCCGCCTGCCGCGCAACCCACGGTCACTCTGAACGCGTCACCGGCTTCCATCGACGCCGGCCAGACGGTCACGCTCTCGTGGTCGTCAACAAACGCCACCGATCTGAGCATCGACGGAGGCGTCGGAAAAGTCGCACCGGAAGGTTCGACGCCGGTTACGCCGACTCAATCGACGACGTATACCATCACTGCATCAGGGCCCGGAGGCACCGCAAGCGCAACCGCGCACGTCGACGTCAATGCGCCTCAGGCGCCGCCGCAACAAGCCGCGGCTCAACCAAACGTCAGCGAACTCTTCGCGCAGAACATTCGCGACGCGTTCTTCGATCTCGATAAGTCCGAGATTCGTCCGGACGCGCGCGACGCTCTCACAAAGGATGCGGAGTTCCTGCGCTCGTATCCCGACGTTCGCATTTCGCTCGAAGGTCATTGCGACGAGCGCGGATCGACGGAGTACAACCTAGGACTCGGCGAGCGCCGCGCCGACGCCGCGAAGAACTTCCTGATCTCGCTCGGAATCGCTGCGGG
This sequence comes from uncultured Acidobacteriota bacterium, assembly GCA_963744235.1. Taxonomy (GTDB): domain Bacteria; phylum Acidobacteriota; class Terriglobia; order Acidiferrales; family UBA7541; genus Palsa-295. Next base: position 1,366,449 of record CAVUSU010000004.1, read on the forward strand.
CCGCGTTGATACAGTGAGTTGGGGGAAAGAGCGCCCGTTCTGCACCGAGCACGACGAATCCTGCTGGCAGCAGAACCGCCGGGCCCACTTCGTCATGGCGAAGTAGACGGGTTCTCTAGAGGTTTACGGTCGCGAGGAGCGGCGGCTCAGGCAGTCGCCGCTTCCCACGCTTTTCCCGCGTTTAGGAGGTTCCGATGCGCCGCGCATCCTCTCGTATTCTCGTGCTTTTTGGAATCGCATTTTTCGGATTCGCAGCTTCCACTTTCGGCCAGACAGCTCCGTCCGACTCGCAGACGCTGCAATCACTGCTAACCGAAGTCCGCGCGCTCCGCCAGGACTTGCGGATTTCGCTGGCGAGGGTACAAAACGCCCAGATTCTGCTGTCTCGCTTGCAAATCCAAGAAGTGGCTGTTACGCGTGCGTCACAACACCTGGATGACGCTCGCTCGAAGCTCGCCGAAGTGCAAGTCGTCCAGAAGAGTGAAACGATCGAAATCAAGCATTTCCAGGACGCGCTAAGCGCCGCAGACAGCCCGGAGCAGCAAAAGGACATTCAGGAGACGATCAACCGCGCTCAGTCCGACCTCGATGCCTCCGCGAGCGTAGAGCAGCAACGTCAGACAACAGAAATCGAGGCCGAGCAGCAACTACGGACCGAACAGGACAAACTCGACGCGCTCGAAACCCAATTGGATGAGCTCGTCAAAAAGCTGGGCGACCCCGGCGAACAATCGAGTCGGGTCTCGCACTAATTGACGAATGACCGGTGGATGTTCTGTCGATTCGGCGTCACTCTTGCGGTCGTGTCATAATGTTCGGGATGGTTCGATTTCAATTCTCGCGAACGCGCTTTCGCGCATCGTCCCCCGCCCTCATGTTGAAAGCGCTTCGGAAACTTACGTCGGGTTTCAGGGTTTGCATTGCAAACCCTGATCCAAAAGGAGGCGTTCCTTTGCGCACACGATGGATTGTGCTTGCACTCTCAGCCTTGGCTCTGGGCGTGATCGGCGGGGCAATGCTCTCGCCGCAACCGGCCAGAGCGGTCAACCGGGATATGGTCCAACTGCAGGAGCAGGTCGCGCAGCTTCTGCAAGGCCAACAAGATCTACGCAGCGCGCTGGATTCCAGTAATGCGTCGCTGAAGACGCTCGTCCAGCAGCAAGTGGACTCCGTGAATCATCTCAGCGCGCAGATGAGTTCGGTCGAGAAGGCCGTTCAGGAGGTCCAGGCCACCAGCGGCTCGCGCATCGATACGATGGCGCAGCAGACGCAGGGCCTCTCGGACAACCTCCAGGATGTTCAGGCGCGCGTCGGAAAACTCTCGCAGCAGTTGACCGACATGCAGAACCTGCTTCAGAGCATCGACGGAAAGGTTTCCGGCGGCGCGCCCGCCGTCACTCCGGGCGGAATGAATCAAGGCGGAGCGAATCCCGCCGGCGGACCAGGGCCGGGCGCGGCAAGCCAGATGCCCAGCGGCGGCGGCTCCACGCCGGCGATGGCGCCGATTTCCGCAGACACGCTGTATCAGAATGCGTTGCGTGACTACAACACGGGCAAGTACGACCTCGCCCGCCAGGAATTCAGCGACTACATCCGCAATTTTCCCACGAACGATCTTGCATCGAACGCTCAGTTCTATCTGGGTGAAATCGCGTACGCTCAAGGCGACTACAAAGGCGCCATCTCGGCATATGACAATGTGCTCACAAACTTCCCTCACAGTTTCAAGCTAGCCGACTCGCTGCTGAAAAAAGGAATGGCCGAACAGGAACTAGGGCTAAAGACCGCCGCGATGCGCGATTTTCGCGATGTCCTGCGCCGCTTCCCCGGCTCCGACGCGTCGCGTCGCGCCCAGGCCAAGCTCCACGAGATGGGCGTCCCGGCCACAGCGGCATCTCGCACTTCGCCGCATTAGCGGTTCGTCATCTCTCACGCGCGCAGATAATCCGGCTCCCACTTCTGAATCATTTTCTTGATCGTCTTGCGGTCGGTTAGCTTCTCGTCGAGCACCTTGCGAGCCAGCCCCGGCAATTCGGCATCGCTGGCGAACCGCAGCGCCACGAGCTGGCCTACCGTAAACTCCGGGATCCTCCCTCGAAGCTCCACGGGCAGCACCTGCTGCATTCGCAGCCGCATTTCCAAGCGAATCACGCGGTCCTGCACCGCCAGGGCGAACAACCGCGCGTAGAGAGCTCCGAGAACAAGCGCAAGCGCCACGAGCACAGCAACCACCGAGTTAAACGAAAAAAATCGCACGCAATGGAGAATCGACGACACCAAGTTCAGCGCGAAGACGGGCAGCACGAAAAGGTGAAACGCTGGCACGATCTTAGTGTGATTCCCAAAATTCTGAGTTTCGCTCATAGAGGCACCTCGAAGGAAAATAGAATTTCGTCTTCGGAATTCTATCAGAGTCGCGCCGCTCGCGTTTTTCCATGCCGTTCAGCCCCTGCCCCCGGTTTTGCTTTTTCTGGGTCCTCCAGTCTTTCTCAGCGATTCCTGCTTTGATCCTTTGCCGTTTCCGCCTTCCTCTTTCCGCCCCTCGCAAGTTCGGCTATACTCCACCCATGGTCAACAAAGTGATCCTCGTCGGCCGCCTCGGACGCGACCCGGAAACGCGCTACACCTCGAGCGGCCAAGCCGTCTGCAACTTTACGATGGCAACGGACGAGTCCTTCAAGAACCGCGCCGGCGAACGCCAGAAGCGCACGGAATGGCACCGCATCGTCATGTGGGGAAAGCTCGCTGAAATCGCGCAACAATATTTGAAAAAAGGTCAGCTCGTCTATATCGAAGGCCGTCTGCAAACGCGCCAATGGGATGACAAGCGAGACGGATCGAAGAAGACAAGCACCGATATCGTTGCCAACGAGATGAAGATGCTTACGCCGCGCGGCGAAAGCGCCGCTGCGGGCGCTGGCGCAGGCCCCGGCGGAGGTGGCGGCGGTAGCCGTCCGCACGACGACTTCGAAGCAGGACCCGCACCCGATGAAGGCCCATCCGGCGGCCCCGGCTCTGAAATCTCCGACGAAGACATCCCCTTTTAGACCTGCCTTTTTCAGATGGCGCGGCTTTACCCCGCTTTCTTCCCCAGTTTCCGGTCTATTCCCGCTCCAGACCGGGCCACGAATTGGTCCGGAGTTGCGTTCTCTCATTCACTTTACAAAGAGTACTTTGTTGTGTAAAGTATATCGACCAAGAAAGCGGGCGCCATGTCGACATCAACCAAGATTTCCCGTTTCTGGTCCTCGCACTTCGTCACTAATCGCCTGACCAGCGACGATCTACCCTGGGGGGACACCTATCAGCTCACGTCGCGCGAACGCCGTGCCATCCAACGTTCCATCCAGCAATTTCAACTGGGCGAAGGATCGAACGGCAAACGGCTGTTGAAACGCGGCCTGGCGCAGGCCCGCGCGACACGCGATCCGGACTTTCTGCGCGCTCTGTATTTATTCGTGAAGGAGGAGCAACGGCACAGCAGTTATTTATTGCGATTCATGCAGGCGCAGAAAATGCCCACTCTGCGGCACCAGTGGGTAGATTCTGTTTTCCGCGTTCTTCGTGGACTTGCCGGCCTCGAGCTGTCGCTGAGGGTTCTCGTTACCGCGGAGATTGTCGCCGTTCCCTACTATCGGGCGCTGCGCGACGCCACAAGCTCGCCGCTTTTGAAAGCGATGAGCGCGCGGATTCTTGTCGACGAGGCCGCGCACCTGCGATTTCAGGCTTCGATGCTGTCGAGACTCGCTCTGCGTCGCTGGGCTTCGACGGACGCGCTGATCGCCAGAACTCATCGTCTGTTCCTGACGGGCACGTCTCTTATCGTGTGGCTAGGACATCGTTCGGTTTTTCTGGCGGCAGCCTACACACTGCGGAAGCTCTTGCTGGAAGCGCATACGGAACTAAGGTTGCTCGCTTGCGAAACAGCCCGGAGTAGATTGCCGGCGCTTGGTACCACGACCGAAGCATCCGTCGAACCGTGAAAACGGCTGACTAGCGCTGTGCGGCGTCTTTCTTGCGCTGTTCGTCGATGCGCTGCATGAACTGATCGAACTTGGGCTGCTGCTCTGGCGTCAGGATTGCGCGAATGCGCTCGCGACCCTGGTGCCGGATGGTATCGTGCTGCGCGTCGAGTGGCTGGTAGAGAGCGCGGACTTGGGCGCGTGTGTCGTCGATAATCGGCCCGAGCTGCTTTTGCTGATCGGGCGTGAGCTGAAGCTCCCGCGTAAGATCGTTCACCACCTGTTCGCGCGATGGCGGATTTCCGTGCGCGCCAGGTTCCTGCCGACCCCAAACGCGCTCTCCCCACAGATGATTGCCCACGCCTCCGACAAGCAGTCCCAGGAGAAACACCACGAACACCAGGACAGCCGCCTCGCGCCGAGTCTTGCTTTGATTAGTTGCTTCCATGATTCTCTTCCGCCACCATCATCAAAACGTCGTCGCGGTTGGTGGGCACACGATCCGCATCCGTTGTAAACAAGTCACGTGTGTCACTCTGGCGCACCGCCGAATCGCCTGGCGCCGCACCCGCCTGGTGGAACCTCACGTCGTAAGTGACCATCACCACCAACGCCACGGCCGCTGTCGCAGCGAACCGCCATGCTAGCGAAACAAATGGCTGCCAAAAGCCTCGCGACTGTCGCGCAGCAACCTCCTCGGTACGGATTCGCGCCATCACGATTCGCGCAAACGCCGGCCCCGGATCGGGCGATACGTCCATGAAACTCAACAGCCGAGAACTTGCTCCGGCCTCTTCCATCGCCGACCTGCAACCCGAGCAATTCTGGACGTGTTCTGTTACTTCCTTCTTCTCCGCGCCCAAGAGCTCTCCGCCGAGAAAGTCCTCCAGCTTCGCTTCGTATTCCGGACATGCCCCACTATGAAATTCAGAGTTCATGATCCCGCGCCTCTCTTCTTCCCCGCCCCGGAGGAACCCGCCACGTGCCCGCTCGAACCCAACCGCTTGCGATAGACGTCCATGATTCGGCCGCGGGCCCTGAACAGCCGGACCTTCACGGTGTTCACGTTGAGATTCAGAATCTCCGCCAGTTCCTGTACCGAAAAGCCTTCAACTTCCTTCAGCAACAGCAACTCCCGGTCCTGATCCTGCAGTTTCTCGAGCATCCGTTCCAGCAAGTCCCTCACTTCGGCGCGTTCGCCAGGGCCTACCGGCGGTCGATCGTGCGAAACAATTCCATCCAGCCGCGAAACCTGCTCTTCCGATAAATCCGATTCGTACAGCAGCGGCCGCACTTTCTTCTTCCTCAGGTAATCCCAACACTCATTCACGGTGATCTTGTAGAGCCATGTGGAAAACGCAGCCCGCTGGTCAAAGCGTTTCAGGGAAACGAATGCCTTGAGGAAAACCTGTTGCGCAACGTCCTCCACGTCCTCTCGCCGCCGCAAAATCCCGCCCACCAGCGCGAGTACGCGCTGCTGATGGTGCCGGACCAGCTCCTCAAAAGCGGGTTCATTCCCGTTCTGGGCCTGCCGGACCAGCTCCCTGTCTTCTTCGCCCCTGCTTCGCCGGGTCAGGGGAATGGGGAGAGCGGAAGCCTGTGTTGCCACGTCTTTTGGGACGTCACTCATCGCGTTTAGGTTACATCCAGATTATCGCGCGACGAAACAGTTTGGCCTTGCGAGCGTCGATGGTCCATGCAACAATACCCGCCATGATAATTGGAGAACGCATTCGCCTGTTACGTGAAACAAAGAAGCTTTCCCAGGGTGACATCGAAAAGCGCACCGGGCTTCTTCGCTGCTACATCTCGCGCGTCGAAAACGGTCACACCGTTCCGGCGATCGAGACGCTCGAAAAGCTGGCGCGGGCTATGGAAATCCCGCTCTACCAGCTCTTCTACGACGGCGAAGAACCGCCCGTGCTGCCGAATCTTCCCAAGCGGAAGAGTGCCGATGATATCGCCTGGGGAAGTACGGGGAAAGAGGCGCGTTTGCTGGGCCGCTTCCGCCGGTTGCTGAGCCGCATCGAAGACGGCGACCGACGGCTGCTATTGTACATGGCCCAGAAGATGGCCAACCGCTAACTTCCGCCTCCTCGGCGCCGGGTGATGCTCTTCGGTACGCTCTCTGCCGCTAGAGCGCATCCCCCCCGAAAGGCCGCGTTTATGGACGTTTACGGTCCTGGAAGCTTCTTCGCACCCTTTGGGGAAAGAGACGAAGGGGCGGTCGGCAGCCTTATTCCCACTCGATCGTGCTCGGGGGCTTCGAACTGATGTCGTAGACGACCCGGTTTACTCCGGCCACTTCGTTTACGATTCTTGCCGAAATTCTCTCGAGCACTTCACGCGGCAGCCGCGACCAATCTGCTGTCATCGCGTCGAGCGAGTCCACCACACGCACGGCGACGGTATATCCGTACGTGCGGTCGTCTCCCATTACACCCACGCTCTGCACCGGCAGCAGCACCGCGAACGCCTGCCAAACTTTGTCGTAAAGTCCGGCGCTCCGGATTTCTTCCACCACGACTGCGTCGGCGCCTCGCAAGATTTCCAGCCTCTCTCGTGTCACTTCGCCGAGCAATCGCACCGCTAGGCCGGGCCCGGGAAACGGATGTTTCACCAGTATCTCGTGAGGCAATCCCATCTCCCGCCCGATCCGCCGCACCTCATCTTTGAACAAATCCCGTAGGGGCTCGATCAGTCCGAATGGCATGTTGTCCGGCAGACCACCCACGTTGTGGTGCGACTTGATGACGGCCGACGGCCCCTTCACGGACACCGACTCTATTACGTCCGGATACAAGGTGCCCTGGACGAGGAACTTGATCGGCTGCGATTGCGCATCGCCCGCCAGCTTCGCCCCCTCGTCCGCGAACACCGAAATAAACTCCGCTCCAATCCTCTTCCGCTTCTCTTCTGGGTCCGTGATTCCCTTCAACCGGCCCAGAAAACGTTCGGAGGCGTCGACGCCGATCACGTTCAGCCCGAGCCGCTTGCGCAGCAATTCGAGAGTGTCGTGAAATTCGTTGCGCCGCAGCAGGCCGGTGTCGACAAAAACGTTCGTCAGGCGCTCGCCGATCGCGCGATGCACCAGCGCCGCCGCCACGGCGGAATCCACGCCGCCGCTCAACGCGCAAATCGCTCGCGCGCCTTCCGCCTGCTTCCGGATTGCTGCCACCGTCGCGGCGATGAAGCCGGCCCGGTCCCAGTTCTCTTTCGCACCGGAAATCTCGAAGACAAAGTTCCGCAGAATCTCGGTCCCGCTGTCCGTGTGATTGACTTCCGGGTGAAACTCAACTCCATAAAGGTTCTTCGCGCGATCTTCCACTGCCGCCACAGCATTCTGCGTTCGCCCGGTAATATCAAACCCTTCCGGCAGGCTCACCACATGATCGCCATGGCTCTCCCAAACCTTCAGTCGGTTCGGCACGCCTTTGAATAGCGCCGATTCCTTCTGGATGTCGAGGTCCGCCGGCCCGAACTCGCGGCGCTTCGCGCGCTCCACTTTCCCGCCAAGCGTGTGCGCCATCCATTGCATGCCGTAGCAAATTCCGAGCACGGGAACGCCAAGCTGAAGAACTCCCGGATCGCATACCGGCGCAGCCGCGTCGTAGACCGAACTCGGGCCGCCCGACAGTACGACGCCGGCAGGATCGAGCGCGCGAATCTCGTCGAGTTTTGCGGTGCACGGCAGAATCGCCGAGAACACTTGCTGCTCGCGAATTCGCCGCGCAATCAGTTGCGTATATTGCCCGCCGAAATCCAGCACCACGATTCCGCGCTTCGTGCTCACCGTTCCTCCCGCTTCCCGCTGCTCTGCCGTTCCGCTTTGTGGTGTCATCAGTTCAGATTCACCTCAGTACGATATTTACGAGCTTCTTGGGCACGACAATCGTCTTCACCACGTGCTTCCCGTCGAGCAGCACCGACACGCGTGGATCCTTCAGCGCGCGATCGAGCGTTTCATCCTCGCTCATCGCCTCGTCAACCAAAATCTTCCCGCGCAGCCGGCCGTTGATCTGAATGATCACTTCGATCTGTTCTTCCTTGGTCAAATCCTCGCGGAACACCGGCCACTTCGCGTTCGAGAGCCCACCCGTGTTTCCGAGCATCTCGAAAAGCTCTTCCGCCAGGTGCGGCGCGATCGGCGACAGCATCATCACAAACGCAGTCAGCACGCGCTTCAAGATTACCGGCGATACGTCGGCGTCGAGCGGCTCCTGCTCCTGAATGGCGTTCAGCAATTCCATCAGCGACGATACCGACGTATTGAAGTGCCAGCGCGACTCGAAATCATTCGTCACGCGCTTGAGCGTCTGATGCGACCTGCGCACCAGAATCTTTTCCTTCGCGCTGGCCGTGATGATATTGGTCTGCTTATCGAAATCGATTGCGACATCGCGCAAGCGGTCCGCATGCTTTGACACGAGCCGGTAGAGCTTATTGAGAAATCGCGACGAGCCCTCGATCGCTTCTTCGCTCCACTCCAAGTCTTTTTCCGGCGGCGCCGCGAACAACGTGTACATCCGGCCCGTGTCGCATCCATATCTCTCCGCCATCTCGATCGCGCCCACCACATTCCCGCGCGATTTCGACATGGCCACTCCGCCCTTCTGCACCATTCCCTGTGTGAACAAGCGCGTGATTGGTTCGCTATGGTTCACGAGCCCCAAATCGCGCATCACTTTGCAGAAAAACCGCGAGTAAAGCAGATGCAAAATCGCATGCGTGATTCCGCCCACGTACTGGTCAATCGGGAACCAGTACCGCACGATGTCTTTGCTAAAGGGAGCGAAGTCGTTGTGCGGATCGGTGTAGCGGTAGAAATACCACGACGAATCCACGAACGTATCCATCGTGTCCGTCTCCCGGCGCGCCGCGCCGCCGCATTTCGGGCACGTCGTGTTGACGAACTGAGGATCGCTCGCCAGTGGCGACTGACCTTGCCCGGTAAGCGTCACATTCTCCGGCAAACGCACCGGCAATTGATCGTCCGGCACCGCCACGATTCCGTCCTTCTCGCAATACACCACCGGAATCGGCGTACCCCAATACCGCTGCCGTGAAATCCCCCAATCTTTCAGACGGTACGTCGTCTCACCTTTCCCGAATCCCTTCGTGGCTGCGTCCGCAGTCATCCGCAGAATTGCGTCGTCCGACGTCAGCCCGCTGTACGGCCCCGAGTTCACCAGCCGTCCGTACTCGGTGTACGCGTCGTTCATATGCTCCACCTTCAACGGCGTACCTTGCAGGGGTTGAATCACGATCTTTACCGGCAGGTGATACTTCTCCGCGAACTCGTAGTCGCGCTGATCGTGCGCCGGGACGGCCATCACCGCACCCGTTCCGTATTCAGCCAAAACAAAATTCGCCACCCAGATCGGCACCTGGTCGCCCGAAAACGGATTGACCGCAAACCTGCCCGTGAAGAATCCTTCTTTTTCCGCTGTCGCGATGTCGACGGCCTTCAGGTTCTTCTGCCGCATCGCTTTGAGCTGCGCCTCCATGGCGCCGCGCCCCGGCACGCCTTCGAGCAATTTCTCGAGGTTCGGATGCCCGGCCGAGAGGACCACCGCCGACACGCCGTAAATCGTATCGATGCGCGTGGTGAAGATTTCGAATGCGAGGCCATCGCTCTGCGCGACGTCGAATCGTACGCGGGCGCCGCGAGATTTCCCGATCCAATTCCGCTGCATGACGAGGACGCGCTCAGGCCAGCCGCCTTCCAGCTGCCGCATGTCGTCGAGCAATTGATCCGAATACTTCGTGATTCGCAGGAACCACTGTTCCAATTCCTTGCTCTCCACCTGCGTAGTCTCGTGGCGCCAGCAGAAACCGTCGATCACCTGCTCGTTCGCCAGCACCGTCTGGCATTGCGGACACCAATTCACTTTGCTCTTCTTGCGGTACGCGATTCCCTTTTCGAGCATCCTTAAGAAGAACCACTGGTTCCACCGGTAGTATTCCGGCTCGCAAGTAGAGATTTCCCGCCGCCAGTCGTAGCTGAACCCGAATCGGCGCAGCACCCGCCGAAACTCCGCGATATTCGCGTTCGTCCACTCCCGCGGATGCGTCTTATTCTTGATCGCGGCATTTTCCGCCGGCAACCCGAAAGCGTCCCAACCCATCGGATGGAGCACGTTGAATCCGCGCATCCGCTTGTAGCGAGCCACCGCGTCGCCGATCGTGTAATTCCTCATGTGGCCCATGTGCAGCGTGCCCGAAGGATACGGCAACATCTCGAGCAAATAGTATTTCGGCCGCGACGCATCACCATCCTTCGCGTCGAACGCGCCCTCGTCCTCCCACACCTTCTGCCACTTCGCTTCAATCCGCTGCGGATCGTATTCAGCCACTCTGTCCGTCACCCTTTCGCTTCTCGCTTAGAGTCATCTCAGCCGTTGTCATCTGGGATCTCAGGCTCTTCTCCGTGCCCTCTGTGTCTAGGCTTTTCTCTCCGGCCTCTGCGTCTCTGCGGTAAAGCTTTAAGACTTGGTCCGCCTTCGAGCTCGCAGCCGCTTCGCCGCACCGCTTTTTCCTCTAGTTCCTTTACTTCCTTTACCTCCTCTACTTCCCGCTTTCTTCCTCCGTGGCTTCATCCCGTCTCTACCGCTCGCCACCACCGTCTTCCCCACCAGCTTCCATAATGCCGCGACGCTTCGCCGATCGTCGCCAGGCCGATCGATCGGCGTCTCCGCAATGAACGCCCTTCCCGCCAGCATCGGATGATTCAGAATCCTCTCGAAAGCTTCCAGCCCGATCTTGCCCTTTCCAATGTGCTCGTGCCGATCCACTCGCGACCCCAGCGGCGTCTTCGAATCGTTCACATGAATCACTCGGACGCGCGCCAACCCCACCGTTCGATCAATCGCTTCCAGCGTCGCGTCGAGGCCCTCTGCTTTCCGAATGTCCCAGCCTGACGCGAACGTGTGCGCCGTATCGATGCACACGCCAAGCACCAAATCGGTGCTCGCATCGAGAATAGCTTTCAACTCCTCAAATCGCGATCCTACCGACGTACCGTGCCCCGCCGTATTTTCAAGCAATATCTGCAGATCACCGAGTCGCAAGCCGCGCGCCGCTTGCCGCAGCCCTTGCGCGATCGCCGCCACCGCCGCTTCCTTGGTGCCCTCGCGCCCGCTGCCCGGATGAGCCACCAAGTAGTCGGCTCCCAGCGCGACCGCCCGAACCAGCTCCTGATGAAACGCCTGCACCGACCGGGTCCGCAGCACGGGATCAGGCGATGCGAGATTGATCAAGTAGTTGTCGTGGATGACGAGCGGACCCAGCCCCAGTTCCTTGCGTCGCGCACGAAACCGCGTCGCCTCACCTTCCGAAATTCGCGACGTTCCGCGCTCCCACATTCGCGGGCTCGCCGAAAAAATCTGCAGCGCGTTGGCCCCCAGCCCCTGCGCCAGTTCTAGCGCGCCCACAACATCACGAGCGATGGATGTGTGAATTCCGATTCGGATGCTTCCGTCTTTCCAGGCGGGAATTTCAGGGGGAGGGGGTGGTTCCGGGCGGTACTCGTCGGCGGCGTCGAAGGTCGGGATAATTCTCTGTTGTTCTTCCGCCATTCCCTCAGGTTGTCCAGTGTTGAACTACCCATTTTATCGGATTCGCGCAGACCGTGCAAACACCGAACTTTGCGGCCCGCAGGACGCGCGTCAGGAGCTGCAAATGGGGATGAACGGAAAGGAGTCTTTGCGCAGCCCGACGGTTCACTTGGCAGCATTTTTAGTGCTATCATGCCGGTGTTGGACCTGCAGTGGCGTTCTTCGGTGTCGTTTTCCCGTGCTAGGGCGCGGTAGCCAAGTGGCAAGGCGAAGGTCTGCAAAACCTTTATTCGGCAGTTCGATTCTGCCCCGCGCCTCCAATTTCTCCCTCGGTACGAAATGCCCCGCGGATCGGCGCGCCTCTTTGCCTCTGCGCCTCGTCCTAGGCTAAACTCGCTAGTTCGCCCCGAGTGAGGGAGCTGTCCATGCTGGTAGTCATGCAGTCCCATGCCACCGAAGACCAGGTTCGCGCCGTTTGCCAGCGGATCGAATCGCTTGGCTACAAGGCGCTGCCCGTTCCCGGTGCGGGACGCACCGCGATCTGCATCACCGGCAATCAGGGCGCCGTGGACATTGGCTCGCTCGAGGCAATGCCTGGCGTCATCGAATGCATCCCGGTCAGCAAGCCCTACAAACTTGTCAGCCGCGACGTCAAGCTCGAGAACACCGTCGTCCGCATTCCCACGCCGTCGGGCGAAGTCAGTTTCGGCGGCGGCGCCATCGGCTTGGTTGGCGGACCGTGCGCCGTGGAAACCCGCGAGCAAGCGTTCGCGGTGGCGCGCGGAATCAAAGCCGCGGGAGCGCGCCTCTTTCGCGGCGGCGCTTACAAGCCGCGCACGTCGCCTTACAGCTTTCAGGGGCTTGGCGAACCGGGACTGAAAATCCTCGCCGAAGTGCGCGACGAATTCGGCCTCGGCATCGTCACCGAAGCGATCGACAACGAGTCGCTCGAACTCGTGGAAAAATACGCCGACGTGATTCAGATCGGCGCGCGCAACATGCAGAATTTTTCGCTTCTGAAGTCGCGCGGGCCGCTCGCGGAAGCCGGTGCTTCTGAAACGCGGCATGTCCGCCACGCTCGACGAATTTCTGATGGCCGCCGAGTACGTGATGTCCGAGGGCAACTACAACGTGATTCTCTGCGAACGCGGCGTGCGCACGTTTTCCGATTTCACGCGCAATACGCTCGACCTCAGCATCGTTCCCGCGGTGCAGCGGCGCAGCCATTTGCCGATCGTCGTCGACCCCAGCCACGGGACCGGCAAACGCCACAAAGTTCTGCCGCTTTCGCGCGCGGCTGTCGCGGTGGGCGCCGACGGCCTCCTCGTCGAGGTCCACCACGATCCCGACCGTGCCCTCTCCGACGGCATGCAGTCGATCCTGCCCGACGAATTCGCGCAGCTCATCGTCGAAGCCCGCGAAATCGCCGCCGTCGTCCACCGCACCATCAACTAGACCCGATTCCATTTTTTGTAGTGGGTCGAATTGGGCAAATCAAAATATCAAAAATACCCCCCCCTACTTTTTAACTATTAGAACGGGTCGCGGGTGAATGTTTTCAGTCATTTGCGGCGATTTCTAATCGCGTTCCTGTTATTAGAACCTCCCTTTTTGTAGGCGCCTGCAAGTACAGGCGACCTAAATTTCATAGGCCGCAGCCCTCCGGTCAGGAAGGCTGGGGAGTGGTCCAATTGTTGGTCGTCATGTCTCATCTCATCCTACAAACTCAGCTGCAGGTTATCATATAATTATCGACTTGTCAAGTCCAAGTACAGTTAGAACTGAGAGGATTATGGGAGGCGGGGAAACGCGGAGGGATCAGAATCCAAGCGACTTACCCCTATTCGATAGGGACGGGAGTGGGCTCGGCAAACGAACGAATTGTCAGCGGGCGCCAGGCAGCGGTATACTCCGGCCGAATTTTGGTGGCGGGAGACTTATGGCGATCCAGCCGAGCACACGCCTAGTGCCCACGAAAACACTGCCAGCCATTTACTCCATCAATCGTGGCCGACAAGCCTGACCTCAGATCGTTGTCAGAAAACGGAAAACCACTCAAAAGGAGAGAACGCCATGACCCAAATCAGTGTTGGACGACAAAATAGAGAGCGGAGGAACGAGCCATGACCAGAATCCTATGCTTGCTGATGGTGATCATTGCGGTAGTGCTCGCTGGCTTAGCTGGCAGGGCCAGTTCCGCCCAGCAGGACAAGTACACTCTACAAGTGCCGAATGGGCTGAAGTTCTCTGATTTCAGGGGATACGAAAACTGGCAGGTTGTCGCCGTCAGCCAGACCGATGATTTGCTTAAGGTGATGGTGGCCAATCCCACGATGATTGACGCCTACCGTGCCGGCGTTCCCGGCAATGGCAAACTTTTCCCTGACGGCTCCAAGATTGCAAAGATCGAGTGGAAACCAAAAAAGAGCACGGAGTCGCCCTTCGCGGTCAGGATACCGGCAAGCTTGCAAGACATTTTTTTCATCGAGAAGGATACGAAGCGCTTCCCGGACACGAAGGGATGGGCCTACGCCGTGTTTGACTATGACCCCGCCTCCGAAAAGTTCGCGCCCAATCCGACGGGCGTCGTCAATTGCGGGTTCACGTGCCATACGATCGTGGCGAAAAAGGACTACATTTTCACAGAGTATGGGATTCGGTGACTCGGCCCGAAAAACAAAACTGCTGAGAAAGAGGACACGGAAACTGCGTTCTATCCCAAGCCGCTTTCCGGAGAGCTGAAGCTTTCGGGAGTTGGTCCAAGCGAATCCGCAGCCTGCCACACAACAAGACAAAAAGGGCGAAGTCCAAGAAAGACCGACGGAGAAGAAGCATGAAAATACTTATGGTACTGACGTCGCACGACCAGCTCGGAAACACCGGTCTCAAGACCGGGATCTGGCTGGAAGAATTCGCAGCCCCCTACTTTGTTTTCAGGGACGCTGGTGTCGAGCTGACGCTCGCGTCACCGAAAGGCGGACAACCGCCGATCGATCCGAAGAGCGACACACCAGCAAATCAGACCCCAGCCATGGCGCGGTACAAGCAGGACACCGCCGCACAAAAGGCGTTTTCCCAGACCCTCAAGCTTGCCGATATGAAATCGGAAGATTTCGACACGGTTTTTTACCCCGGCGGGCACGGGCCCATGTGGGACCTGGCGGAAAGCGCCGATTCCATCGCTTTACTCGAGTCCTTCTACAATTCCGGCAAGCCGATCTCATTGGTGTGCCATTCGCCCGGAGTGCTTCGCCACGTGACCTACAAAGGCGCGCCACTGGTGAAGGGTAAACACGTGACCGGTTTCACAAACGGCGAGGAAGAGGAGATGAAGCTGACGAAGGTGGTGCCGTTCCTGGTGGAGGATGAACTTCTGCGACTGGGCGCCACTTTTGAGAAACTTGCGAACTGGCAGCCTTTCTTCGTCGTTGACGGGCGTCTGATCACCGGCCAGAACCCCGCGTCATCGACGACCACGGCTCAAGCCCTTATGAAGTTCCTCGCAGAGAAAGCCGCTCGCGCTTCTGCTTGAACCGATGTGATCGTTACAGGAAGGCTAAACCTTGGAAACTACAGATGAACACAGATAAACACAGATGAACACTCAAGGCAAAAGGCTGAAGACCACAGATGAAGGCAGATGAAGGCTCGAGGCAAAAGGCTCGAGACCATTGAGGAGGACGTATGCCAAATGAGAAAACAGGAAGCGCCGTTGGTACGAGTCGAGCGCTGCAGCCCGCAGAACCAAATCCTCTCGATTTTGTGCCCGACAAAATTCCTTTCGACACTCCGTATGGCCCACCGATATCGCTAGACCGAGCCGAGGCGGTGATTCACGCGGCGGTGGCAGAGGCGAAGAAGCGGGATTGGAAGATGAACGTAGCGGTGGTGGATTCCGGCGGCAACCTCGTGGCCTTTCAACGAATGGACGGCGCGATGCTTGCGTCTATTCGGATTGCCGAACACAAGGCGCGAGCCGCCTCGACCTTCCGGCGCCCGACGAAGGAGTTCGAGGTGGGTGTCAACGTTATGCATCTCAACTACCTGCTCGCGTTCGATGGAATCATCGCGTCTCGAGGCGGCATCCCGCTGATCGAACAGGGAGCGATTATCGGCGCAATCGGTAGTTCGGGGGGCGCGGATTCCCAGGACGAGATCGTCAGCAAGGCAGGCGCGGCACTCATTAACCAACCGCCGGCAACGAACAAATAATCCCAATCCCGAGAAAGCGGTGGGGAGAATCAACCGGTTTCCGAGACAAAAAATACAAAGGAGAATTCAATGTCAACTGCAAGCGCAGTTACGAAGCCCGCACAGATTCGCGTGACCCGGCGGTCGCCTGCCTATTGGCGCGTAACGATCGACAACCCGCCGATCAACGTGATGGGCCCGGAAATGGTGAAGGAGTTTCAGGAAGTCATCAAGGCTCTGGAGGCCGACGAGCAGGTGAGGGTGGTGGTGTTCGACAGCGCGGTGGACGACTACTTCCTTAATCACTCCGATTTCCTGGCAAAGATCGAGGATCTGACCTCACTGCCGGCGGGTACCACGGGCTTGCCGCCGTGGCCGGACTTTCTCGTGCGTCTGACTCGCTTGCCAGTCGCCTCGATCGCCCTCATCCGTGGCCGTGCTACGGGCAACGGCAGCGAGATCACCCTGGCCTGCGACATGAGTTTCGCCAGCCGCGAGAAGACCATCATCTCGCAATGGGAGGTGGGCGTGGGGATGGTCGCCGGCGGCGGCCCAATGGCTCGGCTGCCCCGACTCATCGGCCGAAACCGCGCCCTCGAGGTGCTCTTGAGCTCGGAAGACATCCGAGCAGACCAGGCCGAGGCCTATGGCTACATTAATCGCGCGCTGCCCGACGCCGAGCTAGATGCGTTCGTAGAGGCGCTCGCGACCCGGATCGCCAAGTTCGACAAATGGGCGATCGCCAACACCAAGCGCCTCGTCAACACCAGCTTGCCGCCGGACGTCGAGATCGGCGCCGGGTGGGATGCGTGCATCAATTCGCTCGGTCGACCCGCCGCCCAGGAAGGGATCAAAGCGCTGATGGCGCGAGGCTTCCAGAAGCCGGGGGACGTGGAAAATCGGCTCGCATACTACCTGGGCCAAATCACGCGCTAGGCTGGCGTTCGGCGCGGATTCTCAACTCCCGGACGCTGAGGATGGGAGGCGATCGAAGCCCATCCTGGCGGACCAGTTTCGAAAGTCTGTGGGGATGTTTTACATTTTCCGCGCGAAAGAGGTTTGTATGTCTCAGAAAGCCAGCGGCGTAAAGCGTGCTCAGCAAAGCGAAGTGCGGCCTCATCAACCGGGGCAGGAGGTTTTCAAAATCATCTTATCCGAAGATATCGATTGGAAACCGTTCCCGGCGTTCCCACCTTCCATCCGGCTGGCCGTCGTCGTGGGTCAGCCCTCGGAACCCGGCCCTTACACGATCAGGGTGAAAGCGCCGCACGGCGCGAAGCTAATGCCTCACAAGCATCCAGAAGATCGAGTGTATACCGTGATTTCCGGCATCTTTTATATCGGACTGGGTGATGAATTCGACGCTAGTAAGCTCGAAGCCTATCCGCCCGGCGCGGTGATCATTCTCCCTGGCAATACGCCCCATTTCCACTGGGCGAAATCGGGCGAGTACGTCACGCAAGTAACCGCGATGGGGCCGCTTGGACTGGAATACCTCAGCGCGGAAGACGATCCGCGAAACGACAGATCTTAGGAGGAGTCTAAACAGATTTTCGTAGGCCCAAAAGAATGAGGTTTGTAATCTTGAATTTGGACCATCCCTGTCAAGGTGGCCAGGAACAGCTCTTTTTGAGGCGAAGCCCTAGTGAATGCTTAAGAGTATCGCGAAGAGCTGTCCGCTATGCGTACTAAATGAAATTAGAGAGGCAACATCAATCTCAACTAAAAGGAGCCGTCCGATGAGTCAATCGAAGGTCAAGAATGAGAGCGGCACGAAGGCGACTTGGAAAGCGCCGCACCCGGCGGAACACGGCCAGCTCGATGCGGCGCAAGTCAACCATTTGCCTGAAACCGCCTTCGCGTTCCCGCGTTTGCGCAAAGAGCCGATGACGGATGCGTCGCATGTTCGCAACGCCATCGCGAGATTCGATCAGGTAGAGGGCGCCAGCGATGAAGAACGCGATCTGGCGTTCGCCAACATCAAGGCAGCTGCCGAACATTTCGGTATCAGAATGAAGGAAACGAGTTGACGCCAACTCGACTCCCGCAGGGCGGACCAGACGTCCGGGGGATAGTGAGTTAGTGTGGATTTCTAGCCAACGCAAAACCAGAGAGTCTCACGGCGCAGCGAAAGGAGAAACGACAATGGCGACGACGAAACACGCGGCAGTGCCTAGTCTGATCAAGGCGATTCGGATCGCGCAGTACGGCGGCTCCGATCAACTCAAATACGAGGAAGCACCGCTGCCGGAGATCGGCCCGGGCCAAGTTCTCGCGAAAGTGCGCTACGCGGGCGTGAACCCGATCGATTGGAAAATCCGCGAGGGTTACATGAAGAACCTCCGCCCGGCAAGTTTCCCGTTGACGCTGGGGCAGGATTTCGCGGGAGAGATCATGACGGCTGGCGGCGACTCGGGCAGTTTCCGGACGGGCGAGCGGGTGTTCGGGTTCGGCGAAGGGACCTATGCGGAATTCACCGCGGCGGCGATCACCTACATCGCGGCGATTCCGGAGAAAATGGAGTTCGCGGTGGCCGCGGCGCTGCCGACGGGGGGACTGACGGCCCTGCAAGCAATTCGCGACTATGTGCAGCCGAAGCCGGGAACGCGAATTCTGATCCACGGCGCGGCGGGGGGTGTAGGCTCGTTTGCGACCCAGATTGCCAAGCTCTGGGGCGCGCAAGTGATCGGGACGGCTTCGGGCGAAGACATCGTGTACCTGCGCTCCCTGGGTCACGTGCAGGTAGTGGACTATAAGCACGAGCGGTTTGAAACCGTAGGCCAGGTGGACGCGGTGCTGGACCTGATCGGCGGCGAGACGGCGACGCGCTCCTTCGCGGTTGTGAAGAAGGGCGGCGTGATGGTTTCGACGGTGGGCGGGGCGAACGCGGAGTTGGCGGCCCTGGCGGGCGTTCGCGGCGTGAACATGGTGTCGAAGGGAAACCCGGCGGACCTATCGGAGATAGCGAGCCTGGTGGTGCGCGGCGACGTGAAGCCACGGATGGGCGAGGTGTTTCGGTTGGAGCAGGCGCGCGAGGCGCAGGATCTGAGCCAGGAAGGCCGGGGCAAGGGCAGAATCCTGCTAAAGGTCACGTAAGCATCGACTGTCACAAGCGCGCGAACCTCGCGCCACGAATCCCGTGAGGCAACGACCGAAAAGCCAGCGACTCGCGAGCGACCGTGATTGCGCGAGTTGGAAAGACGCAAATGGAGGAAGCGAAGAAGAGTTCCAGCCAATTGGGAATCGCTGACGCACTAGCTGGCGTCGAATCGATTTTTTATGAATGGGAGCGGGACTCGGGACACCGCATTTGTAATCAGCACCGTATTGAAAGGAGCCATCAATGAACGCCGTACAAATCGACCAGAAGAGCTATGAGATGCCCCCTCGCGAGGGGATCAGCATCGCGCACTTTCTCACCGTCGCCGACGTCGAACGATCGGCTCGCTACTATGAAAAAGTGTTCGGCGCCCGCATTCTGACCATGGGCGACGGCAACGCGCCCCCGTACCTTCAACTTGCGAATATCTGGATGATTCTGAACGTTGGAGGCGGGCCGACTCCGGATAAGCCGACGGTAACGCTCAGCGTCCCCGACCCGAATCACATTAATAGCTTTATGAATTTCCGCGTTGCGGATATTCAGGCGTGCTACGAACTTTGGAAAAGTCGAGGAGCCGAGTTCATCACGCCGCCGATCCCCAAGTACGGCGAGATTCGCTGCTACATCCGCGACCCTGACGGTTACATTATCGAGGTCGGACAGAGCACCAACCTCAAGTACGGTTAAAGCTCGGCCCAGACGGGATGCGGATTTAAACTCTTGCGGAGGTCGGGTTGGTGCTGGCCCATTGGCGCGAGTGATACAACACCGCTCAGCCGCACAAGGCCGCGAACCGGCGGGCGCCCCAGGTTAAGGCATAGAAGGGAGCACCGTTTGAACTTAAGGAGACCACTCGCGTGACCGCCTCCCTCGCGTCGAACACGTTTGGCGTCAACGTCTTTACCGCACCGGGAAAGGCTATGGTCGGCGAGCGGCCAAAGCCCTTCGGCGAACCGCTCGGCTTTGACCCGATCACGTCGACTTTAATCTTCGGCGAGTACGACGCGGTGCTGGTGGACGCAATGGGGACAGTGGCTGAAGCCGAGGCTCTGGCGGATTGGGTGGCTCTGCACAACCGCAACCTGGAGACCATCTATATAACGCACGCCCATTTCGACCACTTCTACGGTCTGAGCATTCTGCTCGACCGTTTCCCGGGCGCTCGGGCGATAGCAACGCCCAAGACGGTGAACGCCATGCAGATGTCTTTCTCTCCCGCAGTGGAGCGGTTGGCCCGCCGGCTGTTTCCTGGGCAAGTGCCCACCAAGTTGGTTCCACCCGAGCCCTATGAGCGCGACACGTTCACTCTGGAGGGCCACGAACTGCGCATCATCGAGCAGGGCCGCACCGATTGTCCCGATTCGACATCTCTACACGTTCCATCGATCGGCCTGATCGCCGCCGGCGACGTAGTATACAACCAGTGCCGCATGTACGTGGGCGACACCACCCCCGAGAGCCGAAAGAATTGGATCGCGGCGCTAGACCGGTTAGCGGCGCTGAACCCGGTGATTGTGGTCGCGGGTCACAAGAAGACTGGCGCGCCCGACTCTCCCTCGACGATCCAAGACACCAAGCGTTACCTCGAGGACTTCGATCGGCTGCAGAAAACCGCGACGTCCGACCAGGAGCTGTTCGATCAGATGACGGAGCTGTACCCGCATTGGGTAGCCAATCAGTCGTGGTTGATGTTCGGATTCCCGAGCGGCTAATGTGAACGCTCGCTCGCGTAAAACAGCGTGACTTGACGAGCCGTACGCTCCGATTCCGCCAAAGCATTAAGCTTCTTGTGGAATTGAGGGCTCAGGATGAACGATCAACAAAAGACTGACCAGGATCGTGCAGCGCGAGATCAAGAGATCCGTGCGGCACTGGATCAGCACTGGGCGGCGTCGGATGCCAACGATTTTGAAACCGAGCACCGCATCTATCTCGAGGACGCGGTGCTGGAGTACCCGCAGTCAGGCGAGCGAACCCGCGGTCGAAGCAACATACAGGGCCAACGCGCTAGTCAGCCGAGCAAAAAGCGGTTTACCGTCCGGCGAATCATTGGCGGCGGCGATCTTTGGGTCACCGAATTGATCATCACATATGACGGCAAGCCGTCGTACACCGTGAGCATCATGGAGTTCACGGGCGTCAAGGTTGCGCGGGAAACGCAGTACTTTGCGGATCCGTTCGCGGCTCCCGCGTTCCGCGCTCAGTGGGTGGAACGGATGGACACGTAATCTCGAAGCGCGAGGGACAAGAGATGGATTGGAAACGGTTGGTCGAGTTTGCGCTGTCGGGTGACAGTGGCTTGGAACAATATGCCATCCTGCTGGTGCGCGTTGCGATCGGGCTGTTCTTCGCAATCTCCGGGGGAAACAAATTGTTTGTCGCCGGCGGCACGAAACCTGTTTACGACACGCTCGTTAAGGCCAAAGTCCCGTTTCCCCGCCAGACGGCTTATTTCGTGGCGAGTGTCGAATTCGTTTGCGGATCCCTGGTGGCCGTGGGGATTCTGTCGAGCCCGGCCTGCGCGGCTTTAATGATCGATATGATTGTCGCCACTCTCACCAACGCGGTTTCCACGCTGCCTAAAGGACTTTCGCCTCTCAACCGGCTCGACGATTTCCTCTACCTTCCGGAAGTCCTGTACGTGCTCTTCTTTATCTGGCTGATCTGCTCTGGTCCGGGAAGGTTCAGTGTCGATTTCTGGCTCGCCGGCAAACTACTCAGGTGATCTATCGACGAAGCAGCTTGTCGCTCGACAAAAGCTTGATGGTGATTACCAAAATTTTTCAGGCGCAGGACTGGCGCTAGATCCTGAAGGATTCTGGCAGACGCTGGACTTCGACAAGGATCTTTGAGAGAAACGGGAGGAGTCGAATCATGCGTTCTGATATCGTGCCCGGCGGCATTTTCCCCGACTATGAACTTTCCGATCACACCGCGAGACATTGGAAGCTCTCTGACCTGCAAGGACAACATAACTCAGGAGGCAGCTATGAGCACGAATGTAGTTCGTAGTTACGACACGAGCGTCGCGAGAGTCGACATGAAGTTCGAAGCGGTCGTCATCCCCGTCTCGGATGTCGATCGCGCAAAGGAGTTCTACACGAGGCTCGGCTGGAGGCTCGACGCCGACTTTCGCTTCGATAACGGCTTCCGGGTCGTCCAATTCACGCCGCCCGGCTCCGGGTGCTCGGTGCAATTCGGCGCGAACATCACGTCGGCCCGGCCCGGCTCGGCCCAGGGCCTGTACCTAGTGGTGCTCCGATATCGAGGCCGCGCGCGGCGATCTCGTCACCCGCGCTGTCGAAGTCAGCAACGTGTTCCACGCCGGGACGCCGGGCGCTCAGTTCCAGCCCGACGACACACCGGGTCGCGTCAGCGGACCAGCGCCCGATCACGCCACCTACGGCTCCTTCGCCACGTTTCGCGACCCGGACGGGAATGGCTGGCTGCTGCAGGAAATCACCACCCGGCTTCCCGGCCGTCTCGACGCTGGCGAGACAAGGTTTGCGTCGGTGGCGGACTTGGCGAGCGCGCTTCGGCGTGCGGAGGCCGCTCACGGCGATCACGAAAAGCGCATCGGCGCGGCCGACCCGAACTGGCCCGATTGGTACGCCGCGTACATGATTGCGGAGCAAGCCGGAACCGAGTTGCCGAAGTGAAAGACGCTAAGGCGGTCCCGTCACCATCAAAGGAGTTGAATCATGCGTTCTGATATCGTGCCCGGAGGCATTTTCCCCGACTACGAACTGCCCGATCACACCGGGACGTTGCGCAAACTCAGCGAAATCCAAGGCGACGATCCGCTGATCCTCACGCTCGCGCGCGGCCACTACTGCCCAAAGGAGCACCAGCAGCATCTGGAGGTCGCCGCGTTCTACCCGAAGATCGCGGTGGCGTACACTCAGATCGCCACGATCGCCACCGACGACCACCACACGATTCAGGAATTCCGTGCGTCAGTCGGAGCCCAGTGGCCCTTCCTCTCTGACCCTGAGCGAAAGGTTCAAAAAGACCTCGACATCCAGGAGTATACCGACCCCGAAAACAATCCGATGATTCCGCACACGCTCGTGCTCAAGCCGGGCCTTGTGATCCACAGCATCTACAACGGCTACTGGTTTTGGGGCCGCCCGTCGGTTATCGATCTTTGGCACGATCTGCGCGCGGTGACGAGCGAAATCCGTTCGGACTGGGACCTGAGCACGCCTGGACTCCGCGAGGCATGGAACGCGGGCGACTTGTCGCGCTTCCACGGCTGGAATAAACCCGGTGCCGCGAAGCCGCCCTCCGCAGGACAGAAGAAGTAATGATGACTGCCAGCGATGAGTCCTGCCCTTCGGGCAAGCGGTTTTCTTGGGGCAAACACAATTCTAGACTACTGAAGGAGGAATCATGAGCATCGCAACCGGCACCTCTCCGATCGAACCCGAACCGCAACTTGCCGGACAGACGGTCGTCGTGATCGGCGGCAGCGCCGGCATTGGACTCGAAACGGCCCGGCGAGCGCGCGCTGAGGGAGCCAAGCTGATTCTGGCGGCCCGCGACCCGGAACGCCTGGAAGACGCGTCACGCGAACTCGGCACTCTAAGCAGCGCGGCGTTCGACGCCACCAACTTCGATCAGCTCAAAAAATTCTTCGACGCACTCCCGGCACCGATCGACCACGTACTGGTCACCGGCCCCGGCCCCTACTACGCGCCGCTGGCCGAATTCGATTTCGAAAGAGCGCGCCGCGATGTTGAGGCCCATCTGTTCCTTCCGATGCAGGTCGCTCGTCACGCTGCCAACAAGGTTCGCCCGGGAGGCACCCTGCTCTTCATGAGTGGAACCGGTGGCCGCAGCACGGCGAAGGGATACGCTCTCATCTCGGCTCTCACGGCCGCGGCACCGGCCTTGACAAAAAACTTGGCTCTCGAACTCGCGCCTGTTCGCGTCAACCTCATCGCTGCCGGGTTTGTCGATACTCCGCTTTCAGCATCCTTGCTCGGCGATCAGTTGGATGCGCGACGCGAGCAACTCCGCGCGACACTCCCGATCCGCCGCGTGGTCGGCCCAGCGGACGTCGCCGCCCTCGCCGTCCACCTCATGACGAACACAGCCGTCACTGGAGCAACGTACGATATCGACGGCGGCCAGCAGCTTGTCGAGGGGTGAGCCAGACTCTTACCCGCAGAGCTGCTCCTTTCCGACCATTAGGCGTTGTTTTCGGAATTTGGTCTCAGCTTGCAGCTCCAGGGTCTGATGGTTGTGGGCTTGGGAGGAAGATTTGTGTGAAGGATGGGGCTTCGATTTTCTTCGCACCGATGCTTTTGATGGCGCCCGCGCCGATTGCATTTCTCATTTCGAACCAGTTTCGTTGAAGGTCGCATTCGACTCGGCCAATCGCTCGAATACAGCCGCGGCGGTCAATCGCGAGATGGGAATGCCCAACGTTGTTCTTGTTTGCGGCGAAATGAACAGGACGATCGATTCCATTCGTTCTGGGATTCCCTCGAAAAAGCCGACAAACCTTCCGCCTCCGGCCTCAACGATCGATGACGCTTCAGCTTCGCTTAATTGCACTGATTTCTCCCTTACTACTTTCCTTTGTGCCTTCAACTTGGGCCGTCGCAAATCAGACGTTGGATAGCCGCGGGAGAAATGTCGCCTGTTTGTCAAAAGATTATTGGAAAGTGTCAGCGTTGCGCAGACATGTCCCGAGTTGCCGGGACGAAGGATCGGCACGCCGAGATTCGCGGTTTCCGTGGTATTTTTCTCGGGCAGAGTTGTTGCGGAGGGGGATCGATGAAGCGGAGTTGGAATTGGCGATTGTGGGGCGGGTTCGCGCTGGCGCTGGTGGGCATCGCGAGCTATCCCTTTTTCTTTATCCGGTTTCCGGCGACGCGGGATTTTCCGTGGGCCAATTTGATCCTGTTTGCACTTGCGGGCTTCCTGCTGATTACCGGGCTGCGGCGCGCGTTCCAGCGGCCGGAAGCTTATCGCGGCAAGGTGAGCGGGACGATTCTTGCGTCGCTGAGCACGCTGCTCGTTGGCTTCTTCCTCTACACGATCCTCTACATGGCGCGGCAGGTGCCCGAATCGCGCGGCGCGCCGACGGTGGGGCAGGTGGCACCGGACTTCACACTGGCCGACGAGAATGGCCGACCCGTGACGCTCTCGACGCTGCTCAGGTCGCCTTTCGCTACGAATGACTGGCTCGCCGCGACAGGAGACGCACGCGGGAAAACGGCCGGAGCGGTGCTGATTTTCTATCGGGGCTACTGGTGACCCGCGTGCAACTCCGAGTTACGGAGCTTCCAGCGCAAGTTGGCGGAGTTCAACGCGCGGCGAATCCGCGTGGCGGCGATCAGCGTGGATCCGCCGGATGTTTCACAGCGTCTTCGCGAGCAGGCGCACTACTCGTTTCTTTTCCTTGCGGACGATAAACTGGCCGCGATTCGGCAGTGGGATCTGGTGCACGCGCACGCCGGCCCGGACGGCGCCGACATCGCGCGCCCTGCTGAATTTCTGCTGGATTCGAACGGGAAGGTGCTCTGGAGGGACTTGACGGATAACTTCCTCGTTCGCGTCCGGCCCGAGGACGTGTTGCACGCGGCGGATGCCGCGAATGGGCGCTAGGAGATGTGTCCCGCCTACAGCGCTTAGGGGCCAAAAACGCTTTTGCGGCACGGCTGAAGCCGTGCCCTGACGAGAAAACGAGCTCTCCCCTCACGACACTTCTTTTATGAAACTACGCCTCAACTACCGTTTCGTCTTCCTGCTCGCGGTGCTCGCGGTGATTGGGGCGCGCGAACTGGCGGTGGAGCTGCGGCCGGCGTTCCTTCGCCCGGGGCTGCATCTCTTCGCGTACGTTGGCAACACCGCTGACGGCACCGTCACGGCAATCGACCTCATCAAGCTTGCGCCTGTGGCGACGATTCCGGTTGGGGCCGGGCCGACGGGCGTTCGCGCGCATCCCACGCGCAAAGAGATTTGGGGGCTCAGTTCGGGAGGCGGTTACGCGTGGATTCTGGACGCGAACACGAACCACATCGTCGCGCGCATTCCCGTGGGCGCTGCGCCCTACGCGCTCGACTTTTCCCCGGACGGAGCGCGCGCGTACGTGGCAGCGTCGGGATCGAATTCGGTGGTGGCGATCGACTCCGCGTCGCGCCAGATCGTGGCGCGAGGCCGTGCCGGACGTGGCCCGTGGATCGCTCGCGTTTCGCCGGACGGAAAGCTGGTTGTGGTGTCGAATCGCGACGACGCAACCATCTCGATTCTCGACGCCGCCACGCTCGCGTCGCTGGGCGCCGTCAAGACGGCGGCACATCCCGAGCAAATCGCGATTCTGCCCGACTCCGCGAAGGCGTTCGTCACCTCTGGCACGACCGACCAAATCTCGGTGGTGGATTTGAACCGCAAGGTACTGCTGACGAACCTGGTGCTGGGCGGCACGCCTGACGACTTGATTCTCAAGCCCGACGGGGGCGAACTCTACATCCCGTCAAGCGAGTCGCACGGGCTGCTGATCGTCAACACGCAAACTAACGAGGTGGGCGACTTCCGTCTGCTGGGCATGTCGCCGACGAGCGGCGTGCTCGCGCCCGAAACGGGGATGCTTTACGTGTCTGATTCTGCAGGCGGCGATGTGGTTCCGATTTCCGTGGACATCCGGCAGGTCTCGCGCCCGATTCCCGTCGGCCAGGAGCCTGCAACGTGCAGGCTGGTGCCAGGCGGCGACGTTCTGCTTGTTGTGGACACGGCGTCGAACGATCTCGCGGTGATTCGCACCCGAATCGCGCAGCCTTCGAGCGCGCTGGCGCCGCCGCAAAGCCCGATCACGCTGATTCCGGTGGGGCCGCACCCGCGCGATCTGGCAGTGAAAGTCTTCTGATGGCCGGCGTCGCGCGAGATCGAGTTCGCGTTCAGTTCGCGCGTCACGGCTGCACGGTCAACGTCAGCGTGAGGGACTGCGATCCTCCCGCAGCTTTCGCCGTCACGCTGATCGAATATGACTGCGGCTGCGGCGGCGGGTCATACGTAGCTCCGCCGCCGCAGCTACCCAGCGTCAACGCGAGCGCGACCAGAAGCACAGTGCGAGCAAGCACGGCTCGCGTCGCGACTCCTTGCTTGCGCGAACCCGAAAAACACAGCAGCGAGGCAATCAGTCCGGCATACACAAAAGCAACCTGCGGCTGGCGCGGGTGATGATTCCTTGGCTCTTTTGGATCTCGATCGCTGCCAACGGGCAAGAGAGTAGTCGCCGCAGTGGGCGCGGTTACGCTCACTGAAAACTGCCCGGAGTTCGTCCCGCCCGCCATGACGTTGGCTGGGACGGTGCAGGGGATCGCCGAAGGCGCGCTGCAAGCGAGGGTCACGGTATACGGCGTCTTCGCGGTGGATTGAGCATCCAGTTGGTAGGTCACCGTTTGCCCGGCAGTCGCAGTCTGCTTGGTCCCACCCGACTGCATCGGCCCTAGCGAAAACTCGATGCCGGTGCCGCTCAAGGCGATGGTTTGGGGGCTCGTCGGAGTATTGTCTGTGAGCGTGAGCGTGCCACTGATGGCGCCATCGGTAGCAGGATTGAAGATGACGGTGACGGTGCAAGTGGCCGCTTGCGCGACGCTGGCCGCACAGTTATTCGTCACCGTGAAGTCGGCCGTATCGGAGAGGGTCGCGGCGGTTACGACGAGCGCTCCGCTACCGGTGTTCGTCAACGTGACGGGCTGCGCGGCGGTGGGCGTCCCCTTGAACTCATCGCCGAATGCGATGCTCGACGGCGTGAGCGTGACTGCTGCTTGCGTGCCTGTGCCGGTGACTGCAACCGTTTGCGGGCTGTTCGGCGCGTCGTCCGCGATGCTGACCGAAGCGCCGCGCGCACCGGTGGCAGTCGGCTGAAAGGCGACGTTCACCGTGCACGTCGCGCTTGCCCCTAAACTCGGCGGGCAATTATTCGTCTGTGCGAAATCGCCCGGATTCGAGCCGGAAATCGTAATGCCATTGATGGCAAGCGCTCTCGTCCCCGCATTCGTGGCCGTGATCGGCTGTGGCGCGCTCTTCGTCCCAACGCTCTGGCCAGTGAAGGTGAGCGTCGCCGGAGCGATTTGAATCGCCGTTGTTTGCGCGGTTCCGCTGAGCGCCACCGTTTGCGGGCTACCGGCGGCGTTGTCGGCGAAGCTCAGGGTGGCCGATTTCGTTCCGGGCGTCTTCGGCGCGAAACTTACGCCCATCGTGCAGACGCCGCCGACCGGCACGCTGCCGCTGCTTGTGGGGCATGGCGTGTTGCCCGATGCAACGAGACTGAATTCAGAGGCGTTCGTTCCGGTGATGCTGATGGTGGTTACGTTCAACGCGGCGCTGCCCGTGTTGGTCAGGGTGACCCCTTGCGTCTGCGCTGTGGCGCCAACCGAGACGGTGCCGAAATTAAGCGTCACCGGCGCGACCGACGCGATGGGCACGGGCGGTACCCCCATTCCCGAAAGCGGGATTATCTGCTCCTGTTCCGAAAGCCCCTGAATGTGATACTGGATTTCCACCTCGGCCTGAAATGTTCCGGCCGAAGTGGGCGCGAACTCGTAGGAAATTTGGCAGCTATTTCCGGACATCAGCGTTTCCTGGTTGTGGCACGCGGTGGCGTTGTTGTTCGGCGAAAACATCGCTGCGTTGGCTCCGGTTTCCTGAACACTGTCGATGAAAATGGGATCGCTCGCGGTATTAGTTAGCGTCGCATTTTGAGGATTACTCATCGTGTTCGCGGGTTGCTTACCGAAATTCAGGCTGGCCGGCAGCGCGGTGAGCCCAACGCCCACTCCGACCAACTCGAGAAGCTGCGGATTGCCGGGAGCGGCGTCTTGAAATTGCACAAAGGCGGCCTCGCTTCCCACCACGCTCGGTGTGAAACTCACCTCGAACGAGCACATTCCTGCTGAGCTGATTGTCGCGCCAGCACACGACACGGGTTGAAGCAGCGCAAAATCCGCGCTGTTGGGACCGGTAATGCCCACACTCGATATCTGGAGCGGCGCTTCGCCTCCATTCTTCACAGCCGCAAATTGCGGGGGAACGTTGAGCGAACCCAGCGGCTGCTTTCCGAAATTCAAGGGCATGCTCGATGCGGCAAAGTACAGACTAGGGAGTTGCTGCGTCGCGTTTTCCTGAATTTCTACGACGAACGCATCCGTGAGCGCGGGCGATTGCTGGCAGCTTCCGCAGATCGGCTGGAATCCGTTGCCCGGGTTGCCGGCAGAGGGAAAATCAGCAGATGTGGTTTGCCCGACGGCCCAAATGTTGCCGGCTGGGTCCAACGCGACGGCGCCCCCCTGGGCGCTTGCGTTTGCTCCTGGCGGCGAGGTGCCGCCGAGCGGCGTCGAATAGATCAGCGAAGCGGCTCCCGAGGAGGTGGTGTCGAGTTTTGTGACGAAAGCGTCGCCATATCCATTGAACGGCTGAAAATTATCGTGCCACGGAAAGTCCCACGAATTCGCAGTCCCGGTGACGTACACGGCAAAGGGAGCCGCCACAGCAATTCCCTGTCCCGCGTCGCTCTGCGAGCCGCCGAGGTATGTGGAATAGGCCAGTGAGGGGACGCCGAGGGTGCTCTGCGCGACCACGGTCAGGAATGCATTGCTCGTCAGCGAGGTGGCGTTCGCGGGCAAACTGGCTTGATATGACGCGACAGTTCCATTCGTGGGGAAATTCGTCGAGTTCGTTGCCCCGGTGACGTACGCGTTGGGCGGCGTCGCCGAATCCACGGCCACGGCAAACGCTTGATCCGAACCGCTGCCGCCGAGCAGCGTTGCGTAAATCAAGTCCGACGCGCCGCCGCCATTGGGCGAAATCTTCATGAGAAACGCATCGAACGCGCCTCCGCCGTACGCCTGCTGCAACGCGTTCTTGCTTGGGAAATCGGCGCTCGGATCTGAAGTGAAGCCTGCGATATAGACGCTGCCACTCGCGTCGACAGCTACGCCGCCTACTCCGACTTGCCCGTTCAACCCGAGATACGTGCAATATTTCAGATGCAACGTGGTACTCGGCTCGAAGACGGCCAGAAATCCGTCGGTCGTTGGGCTTTGGTAGGTTTGCTCGTAAGCGCCCGTTGTGACCGGCAAATCCGTTGACTTCGTATCCGAGGCAACGAAAATCCCTCCGGCCTTGTCGATCGCAATTCCTCCAGGGCTCTGGCTCGATTCCGCGCCGTTGCCGCCGAATATCGTCGAGTAGAGGAGCTTCGCGCCGGTCGGGTCGATTTCGCTTACGGTGGTGTCATTCGAGCCGCTGGTGCGGGCGCTCGTGTCAGCGGATGGAAAAACGGGAAAATCATTCGACGTTGTTGTCCCGGTGATGGCCACGTCGCCTTTGCTATCGACCGCGATGAGGCCGCCGGCCTGGTTCGCGCTGCCGCCTAGAAATGTGAGGTACACCAGGGAATTGGCACCCGTCTTTGTGGGATCAATCTTGGCGATGAAAAACTCGGCCGCGCCAGCACCGCCGGATCCTATGCCGAGTCCGATTTGCGCGGTCGCTGCTTCCGGGAAGCTCGCGGGCGAGGTTGTCGTCCCACCGATGTAAATCTTCCCGGTCGAGTCGACTGCCACGCTGCTCGCCGTGTCGCTTCCCGCTCCGCCGAGAAAACTCGAAAACGCCACGGAAATCGAAGGATCGATCACCAGGGCCGCCCGAGGATCGCGCCGAAGCACGCGAAAGCCGATCGTTCCGTCCGCGTCCAACACATATCCGCCATCGATGCGCCGGGCAAGGGAGTCCTGCTTCTCCTCGAAAATCGCAGGCTTCTTCATGCGGAACTCGCTTGTACCGACGCGCATGGCGATGTCGCCTTTAGGGTCGAGGTGAACCCCGGTCGCGCCGGTCAACATCAGACGCAATTTCGAAACGTCAGCTCTGGGCCGCAGCCTCAAATCGTACTCAAGTCCGGCTTCGTTTCCGTAGACGACGATCCCGATCCCATCGGCACTGGCTTGCGCCCGTGCAAAATGCGGAACGTGGGTCCGCCAAGTCCGCGGATCGTTCCCGAGGAAGTAATTACTCTCCGCGGGCACCCTTCCCGTACCGCGCCAAACGAGGTGCCCTCGCGCAAATCGCAGCGACGCTATCGCGCTTCGCTCCCGCGACCCTTGACCCGCGTTCAACTCGATTCCATCTCGAGTCAACGCAACCGCCAGGCCCTTGCCTCGCCCCACAAACTGGACGGTAGCGGGCGCCTGAGCCACGGTCGGCTCAAAAGTCATTGGAATGGAAATGGGTGACCCCGAAGCGCCGCGACGGAGTGGAGCGTCCGTTTGAGCAGGCTGGCGCCCTACGAGAGGCTTTGCGGGGGAGCGGTCAAGCGTCTTACTTTGATAGGCAAGAGCCAGGGCCGCGCTCATTGCGAACGCGGAAACACAAGTGCAGTACGAAATCTTGCTCATTTAGGCCCTCCTCCGAACGCGAGACGCTCGCTTTCAGGTTGGGCGGCTCAAAGGTCGAGCCAACTTCAATTAGTTTTGGTTCCCAAATTCGCGCGGAGAGTCCACGCGATTGGGAACGCGCAAACTATCCGTCTGATCGATTCAAATGTCAATGTTTTAACGCATGCGACATCTTTGTTGTTTACGCTTATCGCTGCGCGTTCACTCGGTCTTCCACGCAAAATTCTCTTCACCGAGCGCGATGGCCAACATACCCTCGGGCGGCAACGCATCCACGGGTAATCCGCCCTTCCACAATGCGATGCTGAACATAAGTTCGCGCCTGTCGCGCAAATCGAAAAGCTCGCGCGTGAAGCTCACCTCCAAAATCTTCTCGTATGCCGCGGTCACCAGTTGCTCGGGATGCAGCAAGCAGGCCCCTCCCTGCTCGACCACGCAGCTTGCCACCTTATTTTTCTCAAAGCCGAGAGTGACGCGTGTTTCGCGCGAATCCCACAGCGTCAAACGCAACTGGAACTCCGGCATCTCGGCAATGGCTTCGGGCACCGGATCGACGCGCAGAAACAGGTGGTTCGGACTGAATCCGTAGAAGCAAGCGCTGAAAACGAAAACCCGGCCATGCATGGCCGAGCTGTGACGATCGGTGGAGTAGAAACCTGCGCCGAGCCATTCGAAGTAGGTGCTTTCGCGGCCGTCCACCTTCACGTCGAGATATGCCGTGGGCGGCTCCCGTTGCGCGCGTTCCACCCCACGTTTGATCGGATGTGACAAAGCAGAGGGCGGTTGCTCGCCGAGCGCGGAGTAGATCTCGGTCAGGTGCTTGCGAAACAGGGCGTCGAACTCCGCATCGTTCGACGAAGCGTGTTCCGGGCCGTACCACCAGTTCCAATCACTTCCCTCGGCAGCGAGCACGGATTCATACGCGCGGGCCAGCCCGGCGCGATCGGCTGCGGAACCGTTTCCGAGGCGGACCGCAGCCTCGGCATATGCCTCGCGCGCATCGCGCAACAAATCCCACGCGCGCACGTCCTCCGCGTGGCCAATCCACACGTCGAAATTCGCGCTGATCCACGATGCTGGAAAAATTCCCTGCAGCACGGGACGGTCCAGCGCATCCTCCATGGCCTCGCTCGCCGTCAGTGCGCGAATCTCCGGATCCTGTTCGACGCGGCGGTAGAACTGCCGCAGGAATTCGCGTCCATTCCCCGGAAAATATTCCCAGGCGTTTTCGCCGTCAAGAATCAAGCTGACGGTAGCCGTCCGCCCCGCCGGCTCGCGTTCGCCGATCGCGCGAATGCGATGATGCAAATCCGCGGCCGCCGCGCCGGCGTCCATGCGGCTGTAAACGAATCCGACCAAATCCGACAGGTAGTGATCGCGGAAGAAGCCCGTCATCTCAAGGAAGCCGCGCGTGAGCCTCCACGGCGAATACAACTCGGGTCCGTTCTCCGGATAACCGCCCGCGTCGCGCCAAAAGCCGATATTCCGCGTGCGGCCGAGCACGCCTTCGTCGGTGGCGAACCATTTGAATCCCAGAACCATGGCGATCTCGAGGGACTGGTCGGAAACCGAACCTTCCGACGGCCAAAGTCCCGCCGGAGCCTTTCCGAAAACACGTTCATGGAATGCGCGCGCCCTGACGAGATGTTCTCGTGCATCCTCCGGATAGCGAAACGCAGGATGCGGCAGCGGCGTGTGCGGGTTCGCTACGCGGGCGATATCCGTGTCGCACAAGAGCGGGAGAATCGGGTGGTAATAAGGTGTGGTGGAAATTTCAATCTGGCCCCGATCGGAAGCCAACCGGTACTCGGGCAGGACCGCGTTCAGCAGCGCGTGCTGTTTTTCTCGCAGCGCCGACTTGTCTTCCTCGGTAAAACCGCTGCCTTTGGCAGACAGCGCCGCCACGACTGTATCCTTGGCCAGGTATTCCTCGTCCATCCAGGCAAGCTGAGATAGCACCTGCAAGTCGCGCCAATCGCCCAGGCTGAAATGCGCGAGGCAAGTTTCGACCCCGCCCGAGAGCGGCTGGGAGTGGAGCTCGGCGTAACGCGGCCAGCGCCGCAGATAATTCTCGTTCACATGGAACGCGCGTTCGAGAAGCTCGCGTTTCTGCTCGGATCGAAGGGATTCCGCAGGCGCGAACGCGATCTCGAACCACGGCTCCTTGAAGTTACCGCTGGCGTACTCCTCAATCTGAGCCGCCAGCAGCGGAACGAAGTTAAACGTCGCGTGGACTCCCGGAAATTCTCCGAGCACGCGGACCATTCCCCAGTAGTCCTTCAGAGCGTGCAGGCGCGTCCAGGGCAGCAAATATTCGCCGCTCGAAGGATCACGATACTGCGGCTGGTGCATGTGCCAAAGAATGACGAGGTTCACTCGGCTCAACGGTTCTCATCCTGTTCAGCGAAAATCTTCAGCTTTCCTCGACTAGAACATTTATTTTCAGAAAGCAGTGCGGCGACGGTGTCCGCCGCATCCAAACGCTCATGCTAGAATGGACGCGCGCGCAAATGCGCCTGCTCGACCGATACATCGGCCGCGAAGTAGCGTCCCACGCCGCCCTGGGCCTGGCTGTCTTCACTTTCGTATTCTTCATCCCACAACTCGTTCGCCTGATGGACCTGGTAGTGCGTCACTCGGTTGGCCTCGGCAGCATTGCGCTGCTTTTCTTGTGCGTCTTGCCGCCGGTGCTGGTGTTCACGATTCCGATGGCCGTGCTTGTTGGAGTTCTAATCGGACTTGGACGTCTCTCGGCAGACAGCGAAATCGTCGCGCTTCACGCCTCGGGCATCAGTCTTCGACGGCTGCTGGTGCCGATTGGATTCCTGGCGTTCGGATGTTCGCTAGTGACGCTGCTGATCACTTTTTGGCTCAGCCCGCTTTCTTTGCGCACCCTGCGGGGCCTTGAGAACCAGATTTTGGCCTCGCAGGCTCCCTTTGCCGTTCAACCCAGGGTGTTCGACGAGCGGTTTCCGCACTGGGTATTATACGTGCAAGACGTGACCGAGGCTGCGACGCACTGGAGCGATGTGTTCCTCGCGTCCTCAGGAGGGTCGCAATCTTCCGCGATCACGACGGCGAAGGACGCCCTGATTCTGGCCGGCCCGGAAAAAAATCAGGTGGAAATCCACCTGGGCGCGGGCGGGACGCACGACTACGACGCTCGCCAGCCCGATCGGTACAACGTAACCACATTTGGCGAGACCGACATTCCTATTGACGTGTCCGCATCCGCCGCAGGCCCGGCGCGCTTTTCCGTTACGGATAACGAGCAGTATTTGCCTACGCTTCTCGCGGCCAAGGGGTCCGCGCGCCGCGACGCTCTGATCGAAATCCAGCACCGCATCGCGTTTCCCGCAGCCTGCATGGTGTTCGCGCTGCTAGGCGTTCCTATTGGCGTCCGGCCGCGTCGCGGGGGACGCGCTGCCGGCATGATCCTCACGCTCGTTCTGATTGGGGGCTACTATTTCATCTTCGTCACCGGGGATCACATGGCGCGCCAGGGATCGATTTCTCTCTGGCTCGGGATTTGGGCGGCCAACATTGTTGCGGCAGTGGCGGGTTTCATCTTCCTTCGGCGCATCGAAACGATTCGCCGGCCCAGCCGCATCCTGGCGTGGCTCGTGTCTTTGCGACGCCGAGCGCAGAGTGCCCGTTCGCTTCTGACACACGCTGATGCGGTTCCCGTTTCAAACGGCCCCATATCGAATCGTGCAGGCGCCCCCGGTATGGCGCTCAATGGAGCGACTACGAGGGCGAAGTCGGCCTCAACAATTCGGGCCTCTTTGGCGAAGAGAACGCTCGGCTTTCCGATGCTGTTCGACGTCTACCTGCTGCAGCGCTTTTTCTACTATTTCTTCGTTCTACTTCTGGGGTTCGTTCTCATCTTCGATGCCTTCACATTATTCGACCTTCTCGGCGATATCTCGAAAAACCACATCGGCGTGTTGAAGGTGCTCAACTATTTCCGATTCCTGGTGCCGTACATGGTGTATTTGCTTGCGCCTCTCGCGACGCTCGTCGCCACGCTCGTCACTCTGGCGGTGCTCGCGAAAAACAATGAGGTGATCGCGTTCAAGGCCAGCGGCATCAGCCTCTACCGGCTGATTCTTCCGCTCGCGCTCGCCGGCTGCCTGGTGGCAATCGGGATGTTCGTCATGAGCGAGACGTTCCTGCCCTACGCGAACCAGCGGCAAGACGCTCTGCGCAACGAGATCAAAGGACGGCCCGCGCAAACTTACTTTCAGCCGACTCATCAATGGATCTTCGGCGAACACGCCAAAATCTATAACTACGAGTTCTTCGACTCCGCGCGCGAGCTATTCGGCGGGTTGAACGTGTTCGAGCTCGATCCGGAGACTTTCCAGGTGCGGCGGCGCGTTTTCGCCACTCGCGCCACGTGGGAGCCCACGGAAAACGCATGGGTTCTGACGGGCGGTTGGGTTCGGGATTTCGACGACGGGCGCGTCACGCGCTTCACTCCGTTTCAGGCAACCTCGCTGGCGGAGATTTCCGAGCCGCCTTCGTATTTCAGCCGGGAGGTCCGGCAATCCGACCAAATGGACTGGCGCGAATTGCGCTCTTATATCCGCAGCCTTCGCCAGGCGGGATTCGACACCTCGCGGCTGACGGTGCAATGGCATGAGAAGTTCGCATTTCCGCTGATTGCGGCCATTGTTGTTTGCCTGGGCGCCCCTTTTGCGTTTTTGGTGGGAACCCGTGGCGCGATCGGCGGACTCGCGCTCGCGGTGAGCATCGGGATCGTCTATCGCGCCGTAGCGGCGCTGCTCGAATCGATGGGTACTGTCGGACTCCTGCCGCCGCTGCTGGCGGGCTGGGCACCCGACGCTATCTTCACCTTTCTCGCTGTCTACTTTTTCCTGAAAATGCCAACGTGAGGACCAGCATGGACATGACGACTATTTCTAGATATTTGGCTTTCTTGTGTTTGTTGCCGGGCGCGAGCTTACCTCAAACCGCACGGTCGCAAACGCCCCCAACGGATGTGCCGGAGAAGCTCAAGGCTCCGGCCGGCGAGCAGTTGATTCTGGAGGCACACGCGACTGGATGGCAGATTTATGTGTGCCAGGCTGGAGCCGACCAGAAGCTGGGGTGGGTTTTCAAAGCTCCTGAGGCTGATTTGCACAATGCAAGCGGCGAGACGATCGGAAGTCATTACGCCGGTCCGGCGTGGAAGCTCACGGATGGAAGTGAGGTCACCGGCAAAGTGGTTGCTCGCCAGGATGCGCCCGATGTGGACTCGATTCCGTGGCTCCTGCTGAGCGCGACCGGACATAACGGCAGTGGGACGCTGACTCGCGTGACGACAATTCAGCGTCTGCACACCAAAAGCGGCCAGCCTCCCCAAAACGGCTGCGATGCATCTCACAGCGGGACAGAATCCAAGCGCCCCTATTCGGCGGACTACTACTTCTACGCACTAGCACATTAGTCCGGCAAGCGGTTCAGGCCGTCACGCGCCGGAATCCGAGCTAAATCTTGAGGAAGATACGCTTGCGGTAGAGCAGCCACATGGCGAGCCAGCAAACCAGCACAAACGAGAGGGAGTACGCGAGCGAGGCATTGGCGCTGGGCGCAGCGCCGGGCGATGAAAACACACCATAGTAAATGATCTCTTGCAGTGAAGCGCTGCCGTAATCTTTGAGGTTCATCTGCCATGACCACAGAACGGCGGCGAGCACTTCGGAAAATACGTACGCCCCTATTGCGTTCATTCCGAAGACAAGCGCTGGCATCGTCCAGCGTCCGCGAAGTTTGCGGACGTCGAGCGCCCAATAGCAAAGCGCCAGAACCACCAAGGCAAATCCGGCGGTGAAAAGGACGAACGAGCTCGTCCACAGCTTCTTGTTGATCGGGAACCAGATGTTGAAGAATTTGCCGGCTGCGAGCCCGGCGACCCCGAACATCAGCATCCCCAAAGCTTTCGACAGCGCCGTGCGGTTGGAACGGAGCCATTCGCCGGTCAGCACACCCAGGAGCGAAGATGCGATTGCGGGAATCGTGCTCAGCACGCCTTCCGGATCGCGCGTGCCTTCGTAGAGGTGTCCCATTAAAAGCTTGCGGTCCAGCCACGCGGCGAGATTGCGGTCGGGATCGAGGAGCGGAATGTCGTGTGTGGGAATGCCATAGCCGGGCACCGGGACGTAACGCATGAGGATCCAGTAGCCAATCAGGCAGGTAGCAATCGCCACGATTTGCCCGCGCGCACCTGACCACAACACAAACGCGGCCGAAATCAGATAGCACACGGCGATGCGTTGCAAGACGCCTTCGATGCGAATGTGGGACAGATTGTAGCGGTTCGGGAAGCTATTGATTACGAAAACGCCGATGGCAAAGAGAATTGCAGCGCGACGCGCCGCATGCATCATGATCGAGCCGCGCGACTCGCCGCGGGCCAGACGCGTCCGAAATGAGTACACCATCGAAACGCCCACGATGAAGAGAAAAAACGGGAACACGAGGTCGGTTGGCGTCCAGCCATTCCACTGGGAGTGCAGCAGCGGCGCGTAGGCCGCTTTCGAATCGCCGTTGTTGTTGACCAGAATCATGCCCGCAATCGTCAACCCGCGGAAAACGTCAAGCGATTGGAGCCGCTCCGCGGAACCTGGCCCGCCCGGAGGCGCGGCGACTACGACATTCGTTTGTTGGGTTGTGGCCATGGGAATCGCCAACCTAGATCGGCGCGGATTATAACAGCATCTGCCACCCCCGTTTCAGCGGTGTTTTTCGCACCGGGCGGGACCGCAAGCGCAGACCGTTACCACGCATGAACAGCTGTACGCCTGTTGCACTGTTGGACAGGGAGTTCGACACGCTGATTCGCGCTACGATTGCAGAAGCTAGAATAGTGGGAATAGCTACCGCAATAGCTAAACGACCGCGAGCGACGAGAGTTGTAGCTCGCGATGGGTGTGGAATCGAACCGTACCGGGGAAAAGGAACCATTCATGTCGTCTCTGTTCCAACCTCCGCTTTCCGAGGAAGCGGAAGGACTGAGTGTGTTGAACGAAACACATGCCGGCAAGCGCGCGGTGGAATCGCCGAACGGGCTGATCCCTGCGACTGAATTGCCCTCGGCGAC
This sequence comes from uncultured Acidobacteriota bacterium, assembly GCA_963744235.1. Classification (GTDB taxonomy): domain Bacteria; phylum Acidobacteriota; class Terriglobia; order Acidiferrales; family UBA7541; genus Palsa-295. Next base: position 1,404,776 of record CAVUSU010000004.1, read on the forward strand.
CGACGTTCTGGCGGACTTGTTTCGCGAAGATTCGTTGCCGCCGGAAATCGAACGGCCGGGCGAAGCCACTTCGCGCGAGGAAGCTCCCGCAGCACTCGCGGACAAACCAACCGAGCCCACGCCGCCCGTCCCTGCGCTGGCCAGCAGCGGGGCGGCGGCTGAATCGCCGGCGCCATCGGCAGAAGTTGTCCAACCGAAATCGCGTCAACCACTGAACCCATTGCCGCCGATTTGAGTTCCGCCGACGAAATCGACCCCTCGACCATCGAGTTAGCCGAACAAATGGTGGACGAAGTTGCCAAAGCGGAGGTTTCGGCAATCGCTCGTGGCCAGGACGTCTCCGCATCAGGGCCTGTACCGTTGATTCCCATGGCGGCCAGCGACTGGGCGTTCGAAGAACGCCTCGCGAGCCACAAGGAATGGGTGGAAGCGCGCGGCGTCGCAGGAAGCAAAGCCAATTTTGCTGGCGCGAAACTGGAAGGCGCCGAATTGATCGGAGTGAATCTCCGCCACGCAGATTTGCAGGATTCAAACCTGAAGAGTGCGGACCTGTTGCTCGCCGACCTGCGCGATGCGTGCATGGTGCGAACGAATCTGCAGGAAGCTTGCCTCGTAGGCGCAAATCTCGAAGGCGCGAACCTCGAAGGCGCCACTCTCGACACCGCCATGGGCCTGGTTCCGCGGCAACTTGCGGGGGCCAATCTGCACGAAGCGTCGCTGCCCGAGCAAATCGCAGAGTTCGAGGCGCGCCCGGAATTCGAACGCACGTCGCAGATCGCGAGAAGCTTCTTCGTGGCGACGATGGCTATCAGCGCGGTATCGTGCCTCGTGATTTTGAAAACGAGGGACATTCAGTTGCTCTCGGATTTGTCGATCATTCCTTACTTGCATTCGCAGGCGGCCGCTGCTGCCTTGCCAACCGCGCAAATCTACCTAGTCGCGCCCGTCGTCCTGTTCCTCACTTACCTCGTGTTCCATTTTCACTTGCAGCGTCTGTGGGACGCGGTCCTGGAACTCCCGGGGATTTTCCCGAACGGCCGCGAGTTGGGGCAAGACGGGCCGCGGATCGTCACCGGGTTGTTGCGCGCGCATTTCCGCTGGATGAATCGCGAAGCAGCTTCCACGCGGATTATCGAACGAGCGGTGGCGCTCCTGCTCGCCTATTGGGTGGTTCCTGCAACGCTGGTGCTATTCTGGGCGCGTTACCTCACCCTGCAGGACATGCACGGGACGATGCTGCACGAAGTCCTGGTTGTCATCGCAGTAGGCGTGGCGTTCTACTCGACCATGAAAATCGGCCGGCCGCAAGAACGCTGGTCGCTCGATACAAAACACAAGTGGCAGTGGATTTCGAAGCTACGGGAAGTGAATCCGCTTTCGATCGCGATTGCGTTCGGCCTCGTTTTGACGTTTCTCGCCATCGGGACGACCATGGGCGCCCCGCACGACAAGCTCCGCGCGCCACAATTTGGAGAGGGCAATATACGACGCTGGGCTCCTACCGTTTTCTGGTCGCTTGGTTACGATCCGTACGCTGACCTGACGGAGGCGGCGCTCTCAACGCGCCCTGCGAGTTGGACCGGCGGCGACGACCAGGTCAGTTCCGTGCGAGGCGCGAAGTTGAACAATACGAGCTTCCGGTATGCGCAGGCTTACGGCGCGTTCCTGGCCAACGCGCACTTGTGGCGGGCGAATTTTCAGGGAGCGTTTCTTTCCGACGCCGATTTGCGCGGCGCGGATTTGGGGCAGTCGACGCTGCGCTACGCGATCATGGATCGCGCTCGCCTGCGCGGCGCAAACCTCGACCGCAGCGACCTCGATGGCGCAAATCTCGACCGCGCCGACTTTCGCGAATCGAACTTGTCGTATTGCTCCCTCATCGACGCGATCCTCATCGATGCGCAATTCCAGGGGGCCACGCTCTACGGCGCGAAGTTGACAAACGCATCGATGGATCGCGCCAATCTTGAAAAAGCCGATGTCCGCTCCGCCTATCTTGACAACGCCAACCTGGAACACGCGGACTTGCAGCAGGCTTATTTCTGGTCGGCGAAACTTCCGGGGGCGAATTTGCGAAACGCGCAACTTGCGTCCGCAATCTTTATTGACGCGAACTTGCGCGACGCCGATCTTCGCGGCGCACAACTGGCAGGAACGGTTCTCAACGGCACTGACTTAACAGGGGCAAATCTCGATGGCACGGATTTGCGTGCCGCGCTGGGCTTGACGCCGGCCCAGATCTGCTCGGCCAAATCGCGCAACGGCGCGATTCTCGCGGACGCGCTCGCCACGCAAGTGCAAGCTGCCTGCGGTGGCCCGCTCCTGGTGGCACCCGTCGCCACGCCGCCAGCACAGCCCGCGCCGCCAATTCCCCTCCATAAGTAGGTCGGGGCCGTAGCGCTACTGCGCGGCCTTTTCCGCAGGCTTATCGAAACGAGCGTCGTCGACAGTGAGGTTCGCCTGAATCTGTTCCCACTTGTAAATCGTCGGGCCGTCGGCATGCGCGACGATGACGCTGAATGGCATTTTCACGCCGTTCACGTCGCGGTAGTCGGAATAGTTTGTCTCCTGAGGCAACGCCCCAAGAAAACTCTCAATGCGCTCGGAAATGCGTAGCAGCAATCCGGACTCCTTGTCGAAGTAGAACCGCACCTGCCCGCCGCCAGCGCGGGCCGCGATCACACGATAAGCGTCGCGATCGCCGATCTTATCGACGCCGGCCAGTTGCACGCGCGCGAACTCCTGCTTCAGATTCAAGCCAGGAATGAATGCCGCCCACAGCCTGGTACGAACCAGCTCGTCCCCCGCCACATCTTCAATGCCGTGCTCGGGGCGTTGCTGCCAGCCCATCGTCCCGTTGTAGCCTTCGGCGACGTCGCCACGCGGAGCGTGCAGGATGGCCAGCGCCTTATTCGGAGCTTTGCGAAAGACTTCCATGGCCGCGTGCATTCCGCGCGCCGGCGTTTCGGTAGTGCCCTTCTCGCTGAGCGTCGTGATTTTCTCTACCGCGGCCGAGCCGCCGAGAGCGGCCGTGTATTTCGCGAGAATGTCGTCCACAGTCGGCATTGAGGCCGCCGAAGGAGCCGCATTGGCGGCGCTCGGAGCAGCAGCGGGCGGACCCGCCGGCCCGCCGTTAGGCGGATGCATCGCACCGCCAGGGCCATTCGCGGCGGCCACGGCCAGCGCCGTCGGGATGTTCGCTGCTTTCGAATTGCTGTGGTGGCACGTATAGCAAGTCACTTCACGGCGCCCGTTGAAGTTGTCCTTGTTGATGGCGAGCATCATCGTCATCATCTTGCGAGCGGTAACCTTCTGGGGCTTGTCGTCGCTATCGAAACTTTTCGGGTCATGGCAAAAATCACAGGTAACGTCGAGCGCGACCGTGATGTAGCGCATCGAAGGAACCAATTGGTCGGACGGAATATCCTTTGAGGACCTGAACGTTCATGTAAGCATCGCCCGCGGTGACTTTCTTTACGGCCGATTCTTGCGCTGGCTGATGGGAAGGCCCAGAGCCAGAATGAAGCAATGTTCGCGCCGACGGCGGCGACGCAGAAGCGACTTCCCCCGAAGTCCGCGCGATCAATCCTTCCGGTTTCCACAAAAACCAGAGAATACAAATTGCAAACGCCGCAGTGAGCAGCGCTGCGTTCCGCCACGAGTGCCCGATTTTCATGAGTCCGAGTCCATCCTCTCCAGGATTTCCCAGTCTGCGCGCGCGACGCCCGGTTCAAACTGCCAATGCAAACGCGTAATGATACGCAATTTGCGCGTCATCTGATGCTAAAATTCTCCAGTTGTGATGCCTCTGGGTTGCGAATGCCCGAGACACATTGAGACATAGAGGGGCAGTACGGAGACGGAATGATCGAGGGAAAGCGCATCGCGGTGGTAATGCCTGCCTATAACGCCGCGAAGACGATCGAGGCTACGGTGCACGAGCTTCCGTCAATCGTCGACATAAAATACTGGTCGACGACTCCAGCACAGATGATACGGTTCGCATCGCACGCGAACTTGGCCTGAGAGTGTGGTTCACGACAGAAACTACGGTTACGGCCGCAACCAGAAAACCTGCTATCGGGAGGCTATTGGAAACCGGCGCCGACATCATCATCATGGTGCACCCAGACTATCAGTACAAACCGACGCTTGTGGCGGCCATGGCGGGAATGATCGCGTCCGGCGTATACGACGTCGTGCTCGGATCGAGGATTCTTGGCGGCGGCGCTCTGCGCGGCGGCATGCCACGCTACAAGTACGTTGCAAATCGGTTTCTGACGGCTCGAGAATCTTCTGCTCGACGAAAACCTATCGAAGTACCATACAGGTTTTCGCGGTATTCAGCCGAAAGTGATCGAGACATTGCCGCTCCTCGAAAATTCCGACGATTTCGTCTTCGACAACGAAATGATCGTCCAGATGATCCATTTCGGATTTCAGGTGGGCGAAATCTCCTGCCCAACGCGCTACTTTGAGGAAGCGTCGTCCATTCGCTTCGGCCGCAGCGTGCAATATGGTTTTGGGGTGCTCGGCGCCACGATGAAATGCTTTTTGCAGCGGCGCGGGCTCGGACGCTTTCGCATCCTCGATCCCAACGGCCGCAAATTGCGTGACTCGCCCGCCGAACTTCGCAACTCCGTACTCGTCCCGCAAGCATCCGGAGAACGATCTCGTTGAACGTCGCGCCGTTCGCGACTCAGCTCTCGCCCTGTAGCGTCAGAGTGCACCCGGCAGACGCCCGCGAAGGAGCCTCCACTTGAAGCTCAAGGAGGTTTCGATTCTCCTCCTGCTAACGGCTGCAGCTTTTGGCATCTCCGGATACCATCCCGGAGTGGAGGACGCGGAGATTTACCTTCCCGGAATCAAGAAGATCCTCAACCCTGCGCTTTATCCTTTCGGCGGCGAATTCTTCGAGTCTCATGCTCGCATGACGCTGTTTCCTAATCTGATCGCCGCGTCCGTGCGGTGGAGTCACCTCTCGCTCGACACGGCGATGCTGCTGTGGCATTTGTTCTCGATTTTTCTTGTGCTGCTTGCGTGTTGGCAACTCGCGAGCCTGCTATTCGAAGAACTGGCGGCGTGTTGGGCGGCGGTGGCGCTTGTTGCCGCGCTGCTAACAATCCCGGTGGCCGGAACGGCGCTCTATATCATGGACGAATATCTTAATCCCCGATCGTTCGCTCTTTTCGCGACGCTCTTTGCCCTCGCCGAAACAATCAAAAGGAGGTATTGGCGTGCGGCCATTTGGATCGTCCTAGCTGCGCTGATTCATCCGCTGATGGCTGTTTTTGGGGCGTCGCTGGCGGCGGTAGTCATCTTGCTGCGTGACCTCGGTGGCGTTGGAATCGTGCCAAGCGAATCGCGTCCTGGCTCGGCGGTCGCTGCTGCGGCATTTCTCTTGCCGCTCGGACTCTCCCTGCGCAATCCTTCGCCGGCCTATCGCGAAATCATTCAGATGCGGCCGTATTTTTTCATTCTGCGCTGGCAGTGGTATGAATGGCTCGGAATCATCATGCCCCTCGTGCTCCTATGGTGGTTTGCTCGCCTGGCGAGGGAACATAAGATGCCGACGCTCACACTGCTGTGCCGCGCCCTTATTTTTTACGGCGTCGTTTACTTCGCGCTCGCGCTCGTAATGACGATTCCTCCGCAACTGCTTGCTCTGGTGCGTTATCAGCCCATGCGGGCGTTTCAGCTTCTGTATGTGATTCTTTTTTTGACTATCGGCGGCTTTCTCGGGAAGTGGCTTCTGCGCGATCAGGCGTGGCGGTGGATCGTGCTGTTCGCGCCGCTTTGCGCCGGCATGTTTTATGCGCAGCAGCGACTTTTCCCAGCCACCCCGCACATCGAATGGCCCGGGCGGGCCCCGCAAAATGAGTGGCTGCAAGCTTTTGCCTGGATTCGCGCGAATACGCCCACGGACGCCGTCTTCGCGCTCGATCCCAACCATATGGCACTCCCTGGCGAGGACCAGCACGGCTTTCGCGCTTTGGCCGAACGCAGCATGCTCGCCGACGCCGTAAAGGATTCTGTCGCTTTAACGATGTTCCCCGATCTGCCGCTTGCGGAACACTGGGAACAGCAGATTAAGGCGCAGCAAGGCTGGGACCAATTTCAGGCTGCGGATTTCGAGCGGCTCCATCGCGATTGGGGCGTCACGTGGGTCGTGCTTGACCAGCCGAACGTCACGGGGCTCGCGTGTCCTTACTCGAATGCGACGCTGCGCATCTGTCGCTTGGAATGACCAGAAGAATGAAATGACGGACAATCAAGCAGAACCGCAGCCCATCAGCTTGTCTTCCCAATGGCCGCAGAGCTTGTTTTCGAAAGCATCTGCGTTTTCGATCATTGTCCTCATGTGGTTTCTCATTTATATTCCGGCGCTTGCGCAACCTGGTTTGCTCGACGATGCGGACTCGATTCACGCCGAGGCCGCGCGCGAGATGGTCCTCAACCACAACTGGGTGACCCTGTACATCAACGGTATCCGCTACCTCGAAAAAGCGCCGCTGATGTACTGGACCGTGGCGACGAGTTACAAACTTTTCGGCGTTGGCGAATGGCAAACGCGCCTGCCGCTCGCGCTCGGCGTGCTTGGACTGGCGTGGTGCGCGATCATTTTTGGGCGGCGATACTTTGGCGGCGAAGCCGGCTTCTATGCCGCGCTGATTCTCGTCACTGCGCCCGGGATTTTCGTCTATACGCGGTTCTTGATTCCAGACGTACTTGTAGCGATGTGGCTCACGCTCGGGCTCTATTTCTTTCTGATCGCGTACGAGCAGGAACATCCGTCACGGTGGCTCTGCTGGGGCATCGCAGTCACGATCGCGTTGAACGTGCTGACGAAAAGCCTGATCGGGCTCGCGTTTCCGGCGATGATTATCGGCGCCTTTTTGCTCGCGACAGGAGGCCTTCGCAAAACCCTGAAGTTTCACCTGTTTTCGAGCGCTCTGGTTTTTCTTGCCGTCGCGGCGCCGTGGCACATTCTTGCCGCGATCCGCAGTCCCGCGCAGCCGAGTGGGCCTGAAAAAGGGTTCCTGTGGTTTTACTTCGTCAACGAACAGTTTCTGCGCTATCTGAACAAGCGCATTCCGTACGACTACGACAAAGTCCCGCTGCTCCTTTTCTGGGCGCTGCTGCTCGCGTGGATCTTCCCGTGGTTCGTCTACTTGTTCCCGGCACTCGGGGAAGTTCCGCGCCGCATTCGTTCCTGGCGCGCGGGCCTCGATGCGCGAGCGCGTGCCAATCTTTTCTGCGCGATCTGGGCCGCGGTGATCATGCTGTTTTTCAGTTTCTCCACGCGGCAGGAATACTATTCGCTGCCAGTGCTTCCGGCGCTCGCGCTGCTCACAGGAGGCTGGCTCCAGCGTGAGCGCGCGTCGGCGGCCAAGAGCGGCGAATGTCGCGCCGGTCGAATCGCATCGGCGGTATTGCTCATGATTGGCGTCGCCGGATTTTCGGCAGCGATGGCGGTGCTCGCCAAAACCCACCCGTTTCCGCCGGGGACCGACATCGGCGCCGTCCTTACGCCGCATCCCGGCGCGTACAAGCTCTCGCTTGGCCACATGGGCGACCTGACGCTCGAATCATTCGGTTTGTTTCGCGGGCCGCTATGGCTCGTCGGGATCGGCTTTCTCGTGGGCACGGGATTGAACTGGATTTTTCGGCGGCGCGGCTGGGCGCTCGCCGGAAATCTCGCGCTGGCGGGAATGATGGTGGTAGTCCTTTTTTGCGTTCACGACGGCCTGGTGATTTTTTCGCCGGAGCTTTCCTCGAAACGCATCGCGCTCGAGATTCAGCAGGCGTATCGGCCCGGCGACACAATCGTCATCAACGGCAAGTACGAATGGGGCTCAACGCTGAACTATTACACGGGAATCGAACTGCACGTGCTGAACGGCCGCGACGGCAATCTATGGTTCGGTTCCTTCTTCCCCGGCTCGCCCCAGATCTTCGAGGACAACGGATCCTTCGCGCGCCTTTGGAACGGTCCAAACCGCGTTTTCCTGTTCAGCGAAGATTTCCTCACCGACCAGGCGTTCACAAATATCGACCGCAGCAAAGTCTTCGTCTTCGCCCGCCAAGGCGGCAAAGTTGTGCTTACGAATCGACCCTAAGGCTAACCGGAGGTTGCAATGAACAATCCGTGGCACGATCTGAGCCCCGGCGAAAATGTCCCCAAGGAATTCAATGCGGTGATCGAAATCCCGCTCGGCTCGAGCGTGAAATATGAGCTCGACAAGACGTCGGGCTTGATCAAGATGGATCGCGTCCTCTACTCCGCCGTCTACTATCCCGCGAACTATGGCTTCATCCCGCAATCGCTCGCGGAGGATGACGATCCTCTCGACGTCCTCGTGCTTTGCCAGGAAGCCGTCGTGCCGCTCACCATCATGCACGCGCGGACGATCGGCTTGATGACGATGATCGACTCGGGCGTAATGGATCACAAAGTGATCGCCGTAGCCACGGCCGACCCCGAGTACAACGCGTATCACGAGGCCAGCGAACTGCCTGTGCACAAGCTCACCATGGTCCGCAGGTTCTTTCAGGACTACAAGCAGCTTGAAGGCAAGAAGGTGGAAGTAGACGACATACTTCCCGCCGCCAGTGCGTACCCCATCATCGAGCACGCGCTTTCCGCCTACGAGAAAAAGCGCCGCGCAGGCCATCATCGAAAATAGTTCGCCAGGCGTGCCAGGTCGCGCCCGATCTTCGAACGCAAAATCTTTGCAACAGAGTCTCCATGTACTAGGATGAGGCGCACGTCCTGATGCTGGAGGGTCTCATGATTCCATTTCCCGCGCAAAGCCGCGCCTCGTTTGCTCGTCAGCTCTATACCTTCAAACTGACGATTGCGATTTTGTTCGCGGCGTTACTCGTCCCCGTTGCGAGCGCCCAGTTGCCGCTATCAGTACAATGGGAATCGCTGACGTCCGGCGACTTCGTGAAAGCTATCGAGCAGTCGCACGGTACCTGCGTTCTGCCATTTGGGATCCTGGAAAAGCACGGGCAGCAACTTCCTCTCGGAACCGATCTTCTGAATATCCGGTACGTTGCGATCAACGCCGCGCACAAGGAATTCGCGGTCGTCTTCCCCGAATATTACTTCGGCCAGATATTTGAAGCGCGGCACGAACCCGGCACCATCGCCTACGGCGCAAGCCTGCAGTTGGAACTGCTGCAGGCCACCACCGACGAGATGGCGCGCAACGGCTGCAAGAAAGTCATCATCGCGAACGGGCACGGCGGCAACGAGCACCTGCTTCCCTTCTTCGCCCAGGCACAACTCCAGACGCCACATGACTACGTCGCGTACATATTTGGCCTGGCCGACCTCGACCGCGCCGGCCGCCCTGCGCTGAAATCACCCCATGACATGCACGCCGGCGAAGCCGAAACCTCGCACACCATGATTTCGGCCCCGGACACTGTCCATCTCGATCGCGCCAACGCAGAATCCGGCGCCGATTTGCACCGCTTGAATTTGCCGCGTTCGTTGTATACGGGCATCTGGTGGTACGCGCGCTTCCCGAATCATTACGCCGGCAACGCAGCCGCAGCCAATAAGGAACTGGGCGAGTTCGATATGGAGACATGGACCGAGGAGCTCGTCACGGCCATTCGTGCCGTTAAAGCCGACACCGAAAGCCTGAAGCTGCAAAACGAGTTCTTCGAGAAATCCACGCATCCGATCGACACAAAATAGTACCCAGAACGTCGGGCGTAAGAGCATTGCTTGCGCGGCACGCGGGGACGCACCGCTCTTCCTCATTACTGGGGCTAAAATCTCACCGGACGGCGCGGGAGGATTTTGGTATCTTTGGATTCCAAGAATGGGCCAACAAATCGAACTTCGTCACGAACCACGTCACGATTGGACGCGCGAGGAGATTCGCAGAATCTATTCGCTCGCGCTGCCGGAGCTGATTTTCCAGGCGCAGGTGGTTCATCGCAAATTCCACGAGCCGCAGGAAGTGCAGCTCTGCAGGCTGCTGTCGATCAAGACCGGGGGCTGCCCGGAAGATTGCGCGTATTGTCCGCAGAGCGCGCATTATCAAACGGGTGTCGCGCGCCAGGACCTTCTCGATCCATCGGAGGTTCTCGAAGCAGCCACGCAAGCTAAAACCGACGGCGCAACGCGCTTCTGCATGGGCGCCGCGTGGCGACAGGTTCCGGAAGGCGCGGACTTCGAGCGCGTGCTCGAAATGGTCCGGAGCGTCGCCGCGCTTGACCTCGAGGTTTGTTGCACGCTGGGGATGCTCAACGAGAGCCAGGCCATGCAGCTCAAGCAAGCGGGACTCACCGCGTACAACCACAACCTCGACACGTCCCCGGAGTTCTACGGCAGCATCATATCGACGCGCGTCTACGAAGATCGCCTGCAGACGATCGCGCACGTGCGCCGCGCGGGCATTACCGTATGCTGCGGCGGAATTCTCGGCATGGGCGAGTCCGAAGAAGATCGCATCGGCCTTTTGTGCCAGCTCGCGAATCTCGATCCGCATCCGGAAAGCGTCCCGATCAATATGCTGGTGCGCGCGCCGGGTACGCCGCTCGCGGACGCGGCCGAAATCGATTCGCTTGCCATGGTGCGTGCGATCGCTACGGCGCGGATTCTGATGCCGGCGTCGATGGTCCGCCTGGCGGCCGGGCGACGCTCGATGTCGCAGGAAGCGGTCACACTTTGCTTTCTCGCGGGCGCCAACTCGATTTTCACCGGCGAAAAGCTTCTTACGACGCCGAATCCTGCCGCCGACGAGGATGCCGAATTGCTGAAGACTCTCGGCATGAGGGCGATGCAAAGTGCTTGACCCGGCACGGAGCTATCTCGAAAGGCGCGCCGCCCGAGAACTGGATCAGTTACGCGTTGGCGCGCAATTGCGCACGCTCGAGAATCTCAATGGCATCGACCTCTGCTCGAATGATTACCTTGGCCTCGCCTTTGACCCGCGGCTGAAACAAGCCGTTACCAACGCGGTGGCAAACGCGAAAGCGGTCGGTTCAACGGGTTCGCGGTTGCTCTCTGGCAACGCACCGGAATGGGAAGCGCTCGAGCGAGAATTCGCCGCTTTCGCGCAAACGGACGCCGCCTTATATTTCGGCTCGGGCTATTCCGCCAACGTCGGCCTGCTGAGTTCGATCCTGAAGCCCGGCGACGTAGTTTTTTCGGACGCATTCAATCACGCGAGTTTGATCGACGGCATCCGCCTCTCACGTGCTACGAAGGTGATCTACCCGCACGCTGACGTGGACTTCCTCGAACGCGCGCTCCGGGAGCATTCGCAAGGTGCGGGCGCGAAAGTGATCATCACTGAATGCGTCTTCAGCATGGAAGGTGATATCGCCCCCATCAGTTCCCTCCTCCGGCTGGCTCGCGACCACGGCGCCGAATTGGTCGTCGACGAAGCCCACGCAACCGGAGTGATGGGTCCGCAAGGGCGCGGCCTCGCAGCCGAATACGGCATCACGCGCGAATTCCTGGCGATCGTGCATACGTGCGGAAAAGCCCTCGCGAGCGCGGGAGCGTTCATTTGCTCCAGCGCGACCCTCAAGAATTACCTCGTGAACTGCGCGCGAACTTTTATTTTCAGCACTGCGATGCCACCCTATTTCGCCGGTCAAATTCGCTTCGCGCTTCATCTCGCGATGGAATCGGACGCCGAACGCTCTCACCTTCGTGAAATCAGTAGCCTGTTGCGCGAGGAACTTTCGGCCGTCGGCGCCGGTTTCGGGGCCAGCACCACGCAAATCATTCCGGTCTTTTGCGGCAGCAACGAATCGGCCCTCCGCGTCGCCGCACACCTGCAAGCGAACGGCTTCGCGGCTAGGGCCATTCGACCTCCCACGGTGGCTGCCGGCGCGGCCCGCGTGCGCATATCGCTGACGGCGAAAATCACGCACGAAGACGTGCGGCGCCTCGCGCAAGCGTTGCGCAGCGCCTTCCAATCATTGCCGCAATCGCAATCCGTAAGCGTTGTGCATGCCTAGTCGCTTTTTCGTCACCGGGACTGACACGGGAATCGGCAAGACCGTTGCATCCGCTCTCCTGTGCGCCGCGCTCGACGCGATCTACTGGAAGCCGATTCAAACGGGGTCAAGCGAGGGCACCGATCGCGCGACGGCGATGCGGATCGCCGATTTGCCACCCGAGCGAACGATCCGGGAAACGTACTGCTTTGCGCCGCCCGTTTCGCCTCACCTGGCAGCGCGGCGCGCCGGAACTCGCATTGAACTGAAGAAAATCAAGTTGCCGCGTTTGCCGCGCGGCACAAACCTCATTGTCGAAGGCGCCGGCGGAGTGCTTGTCCCGATCAACGATCGCCAACTCATGACGCACGTCATGAAGCGCCTCAACCTGCCCGTGCTCCTCGTCGCAAGAAGCTCGCTTGGCACAATCAACCACACGACGCTTTCGCTTGCGGCGCTGCGAGCAGCCGGGATCGATATTCGCGGCGTAATTATGGTCGGCAAACCGAATCCGGAGAATCTGAGAGCAATCGAACATTACGGCAGAGTCGCAGTTGTGGGGACGATTCCTGTTCTGCCGCGCGTCGATCGGCGCACGCTCATGCAAACGTTTCGCAAGCATTTTGACCATCGAGCTTTCGCGCAATGAGCAACCGTCTCCGAATCTGGCATCCGTTCTCCCAAGAAGCGCTCGACCCTCCGCCCATTCGCATCGCGAAGGCCGAAGGCGTTTACCTGTACACTGACGACGGCCGGCGCCTCATCGACGGCATCTCTTCCTGGTGGGTAAACCTGCATGGCCACTGTCACCCGGCGATCATGGCGGCAATCGCGCAGCAAACGCGCAAACTCGACCACGTTCTGCTGGCAGGTTTTTCGCACGAGCCTCTCGAACAATTGTGCGTCGGTTTGCGCCGAGTGCTGCCGGCCCAGCTCGAGCACATATTTTTCTCGGACAATGGCTCGACCGCCGTCGAAGTCGCCCTGAAAATGGCGGTGCAGTACTGGCAAAACTCGGGCCAACCCAAGAAGCAATCCATCGTCGCGCTCGATCACGCATACCACGGGGACACGGCCGGCGCGATGTCAGTGAGCGCCGATTCCACGTTCACCGATCCCTTCCGCGACATGCGATTCCCGGTGCACCGCGTGCATTCGGCCTATTGCTACCGTTGCCCCGTCGGAAAGACCCGCGCGACTTGCAACATCGAGTGCGCCGACCAGCTGGAACGGCTATTGGAAGAAAAGAACGGCGAGATTGCCGCCGTCATCGTGGAACCTCTGCTGCAGGGCGCTGGCGGGATGATTGTTCACCCGGTCGAGTTCTTGCAGCGCGTGAGGAGACTCTGTACCGAGTACAACGTGCTGCTGATCGCTGACGAAGTGCTCACGGGCTTCGGCCGCTGCGGGAAAATGTTTGCCTGCGAACTGGCGAACGTGGTTCCAGACCTGGTGTGCCTGTCGAAAGGGCTGACGGGCGGCACGCTGCCGATGGGCGCAACCGTTTGCGTCAGCAAGATTCACGACGCGTTCGTGAGCGCGGATCGAACACGCACCTTCTTTCACGGCCACTCGTACACCGGAAACCCGATCGCAGCAGCCGCGGCAGTTGCCAGCCTTGCAATCTTCGAACGCGAGCCCGTGTTCGAGCGAATCGAGATGATCTCGCGAATTCATGCGGAAAGACTTGAGGCGATCAAAGGCCATCCAGCGGTGGGCGACGTGCGAGCGATCGGGACCGTCGCCGTCGTCGAACTGCGCGCCGACGACGCGGGCTACATGTCACACTTGAAGCCGAAGCTCTACAAATTCTTCCTTAACGCGGGAATTCTCCTACGGCCGCTCGGGAACATCATCTACGTGTTGCCGCCTTACGCGATTTCTGCGGCCGATCTCAACTATATCCACGATCGCATCGCAGAATCGTTGGATCTTTGCGTGAATGGATCGCCGCCTGAATAGCTTGAAGGTTTCGCCGAACACGACAAAGCTGTTGATTGTTCGCCTGAGAGCGTCCTACACTATTTATCGCAATACACCCTCAGCGCGCCCGTAGCTCAGTTGGATAGAGCGTCTGCCTACGAAGCAGAAGGTCGGGAGTTCGAGCCTCTCCGGGCGCGCCACCGCAATGTTCTACGTTTATGTTCTACGAAGCGAGAGTTCCGGTAAACACTACACCGGGTTTTGTCAAGACACTCAGCAACGAACCGCTCCACACAATTTTGGCATAACCAAATCCACCAGGGGTCGACGCCCGTGTTTTCTCATCGGACGCGCTCTTCGGTGAGGATCTCGCGCAGGCGGCGCACAGCGTGGGGGATTTCCTTTGCCGTCGTGCCGCCAAAACCCAAAATGAGGCCTTGACGACATGTCGTGCCGAGATAGGAAGGAGAGAGCGGCCAGAGCCACAGGTTTTGGAGTGCCGCTCGGCCCGATATCCTGCGGTCGCGATATCCCCTTGGGAGCGTTACTGTCAAATGCAGGCCGGCCTCGGCGCCGTGCACCTGCAAGACGGAATCAAGTTCCTTCCTGATGCAGTTGACAAGCGCCTCCCGGCGTTCGCTGTACATCACTCGCATTCTGCGAATGTGACGCCCGAAATGCCCTTCGTTGATGAACCCCGCGAGCACTGCTTGATATAGGTGAGGCGGGCTCACGTCCATAGCGTGTCGAACCGCTGCAAAGTAATCGACAAGGTCGGAGGGGATGACGATATAGCCCACCCTCAAAGACGGAAACAAGACTTTGCTGAAGGTCCCGATGTAAATCACCCGGGAAGAACGGTCGAGCCCCTGCAACGACGCGATAGGCTTGCTGTCGTAGCGATACTCGCTGTCGTAGTCGTCCTCGACGATCCAGGACCCGGAACTTTGGGCCCAGTCCAACAATTGAAATCGACGCGAAGCACTCATCGTCGCCCCGAGTGGATATTGGTGAGAAGGAGCCACATAGACGGCTCGAGCTTTTCGGCATTGTTCGATACCAACGGCCACGTCCAAGCCATCGTCATCCACCGGAACGGGGATCAGACGACACCCCGCCGCCACGAGAACATGTCTCGCCAGCCAGTATCCCGGTTCCTCAACCCAGACCGGGCTTCCGACCTCCAGCAAAACCCGCGCCGATATGTCGAGCGCCTGCTGCGAGCCGCTGACAATCATGATTTGCTGCCATTCACACCTTACTCCGCGCGCCGCTCTCAGATACGCGCCGAGAGCTTCGCGCAACTCCCGATAGCCCATCGGATCGCCGTACTGAACCGCGCTTAGATGTAGGTTTCTCCAATACCGCGCAATGAGGCTCGACCAAACATTGAACGGAAAGGCCTCAATGGCGGGCTGGCTCACGCTGAACGCTCCGTGGCCGCCCACCCAAGCGGGGCGTTCGTAGCGAGGAATGAGCGAAGAGCGGCGCGCGATCGGTCGGGGCGTTGGGGATAATCGAGACGATCGCGCGCTGGGGGTTTCGGACGCGGTCAGCGCGCTGGGAAGCGAGCTGGAGACGAACGTTCCCGCACCCACACGGCTCTCAAAATAGCCCTCCGCCAGAAGTTGAGCGTACGCGTTAAGCACCGGGATGCGGGAGAGGCGGAGTTCTGAAGCAAGCGCTCGAGTGGACGGAATGCGTTCGCCGGGGCGCAAATTGCGAGCGACGATCGCCGCCCGGAATCCATCATAGACTTGTTCATACAAGGGCTTGCCGGAGTTTCGATCGACATAAATAAGAGGCGAAAAACCGCTCGCTGTCTTCTTCATCTCGCGAATCATAGTGGTCATACGCATGTTGGCTCAAGTGGTTATTGCGCCAGACCACTTTATGCGGGAGATTGAAAACACTGACGGCGGACCCAGGGTGTGTCTGGCAGTTCGCCTTCCCCAGACCTCGATAGTGCAGGGTGGGTTCGATCGAAGGGGGCACGTAAAACCAGAGCGGGCGGCGTCACGCAATTCGGCCTCAAGGACAACTAGCGCTCGCCCCGCTAGACGGCGAAGGGGCATCTTTCACCCAGAGATGCCCTTCCGCTGAACCTTGGGACCTGGAGGGATAAGGAGCGCTAGGTCTCGAAGCGTATGGTCGACTTCGGTGTTGCGCCGTTCAGCCTCTACAGCTTCTCGGCGACTCTTGCGTTTTTCGGAATTCCGGCGGTGGTGTTCTGGCCTTACTTCTTCGGTCTAGCCGTTCTGGCCATTGGACTCCCTCCGGCAATCAAGAGGGAAGCACGGCAAACTCACGCACTGGATAAGGTCGCTCAGTTTGGGCCTTTATTGTTTGCGATCGCCATGGCGATTTTCGGCGGCGACCACCTGGTAGCTGCGAAATTTGTGGCCACAGCGGTGCCTTCCTGGATCCCGGGGCATCTTTTTTGGGCCTATTTTGTAGGAGTCGCCCTCATCGCCGGGGCTTTGAGCCTCGTCACCAACAAACAGGCGCGTCTGGCCGCCGGGCTGCTGGGCGTCATGATTTTTCTCTTCGTGTTGCTGATTCACGTGCCCGCCTGCTTTGCCACGCCGCATGACAAGATTCGATACACCATTGCTCTCAGAGACTTGGCCCTAGCTGGCGGCGTCAGCGCGTTTGCCGCCTCGCAAACGCAACAGTGGCGAACGCACGGAACGCACAAAATCATCATCGCGGCTTGTGTGGTCCTCGCAATCGTCGCTCTGGTTTTCGGCGTCGAGCAGTTTCTGTATCCCGATGCCGCGCCCGGCATTCCGCAAGAAAACTCCGCTGTGACGGTGACCGTGCCTTCATGGATTCCCGGCCACGTTCTCTGGGCTTACCTGACCGGGGCGGTTCTGATTGCTTGCGGCGTGGGACTCATGATCAAAAGGCGGGCACGGTTGGCGGCGGCACTACTGGGGATCTGGATTACTTTCCTGGTGTTTTTCGTTTATCTGCCGATCGTCATCGCCAAACCGTCGGACATTGCGAATGCTCTGAATTACCTGGCGATCCATTCAGCCTTGGCTGGGGCTGCTTTACTCCTTGCGGGCGCCCTCGCAAAGGAAGAACATTCTGAAGTACGAAGGTTTGCGCCAAACGAAGAAGTGGAATGAGAACGAAGGAGATGAGGAAATGAAGAACTCGTTGCCGCTAGTGCTTCTGGGGACGCTCGTGCTTGCGACGCCTAAAGCAAGTTCGCCGCGCGCGGAGACTGCACAGACAGGAACAGCGCAGACCGATCGAAAGCCCGTTGTCGTCGAACTGTTCACGTCGGAGGGTTGTTCGAGTTGCCCGCCGGCCGATGCGCTCTTAAAGAAGGTGGAGACTGAGCAGCCGATTCGCGATGCCGAGGTAATCGTGCTCGAAGAGCACGTGGACTACTGGAATCAAGACGGCTGGTTCGATCCGTATTCCTCTGCCGAGTGGACTTTGCGCCAGCAGGCGTATGTCTCCAAACTCAAGGGGAAAGGCCCGTACACGCCGCAGATGATCGTCGATGGGCAGCGCGAATTTGTCGGCAGCAGCATCCGCGACGCGGGACTGGCGATTCACGAAGCCGCCCAGCGTGCGAAGGGAGAAATCACGATTACTCCTGACGCGTCGGCCAAGGCCGATGCGCAGCATTTTGGCGTGAAAGTGGCCAATCTCGCGCAGACGGATCCAAAGGAAGACGCGGATATTTGGATGGCCATCACGGAAGACGGTCTGGTGGGCGATGTGAAGGCTGGAGAAAACGCCGGCAAGAATTTACAGCATGCCGCGATTCTGCGGTCGCTGCACAAGATCGGCACCGTAGCAACCAATAAGGACTCATCCGCGTTCGAAGCAGATCCAGAAGTGAAGTTCAAGTCCAACTGGAAGAAGGAAAACCTTCGCATCGTGGTGTTCGTCCAGGGACGCAAGAGCTTCCGGATTCTGGGCGCCGCCTCCGCGAAGGTCGCTGGCTAAAAATTGGCGGCCGATTCCATCGCGGACTCTCAAACCACGGTCCCCGTTTCCGTTGCGTTCCTCAAGTACCGCTTCGGCGTTGTGCCTAACTGTCGCCGGAACATTGATATGAACGCGCTCGTGCTGCCGTAGCCCGCTTCGAGCGCCGCCGTGGTCACTTTTTCTCCGGACGCAAGCACCTGCATGGCATGAAGAAGCCGGAGTTGCTGGCGCCATCTGCCGAAAGTCATTTTCGTTTCTTCCAGGAAGAGGCGTTGAATCGTTCTCTTGCCGGCGCCGCAGTCCTTGCACAATTTCTCCAGCGTCCTTTGATCGCCGGGAATCGCGGTCAAGGCCTTCGCAACTCTCATGGCTCGCGAGTCCGATGGGTACGGCAACTGTAAAGGGATGGACTCGATTGCTTTCAATTGGTCGACAATGATTTCGACGATTCGTCGCTCCGCCGAAATTCGCCTATTCAATCTCGGGAGGCTGCACGCGTGAAGAATCAGTTCTTTTAGAAGCAGGGGCACATTCATCACGAAACATTTCGCCGGAAGACTGCGGCAGAGCTTAGGCAGGAAGTAGAGCGTCCTCATCGAAACCGGCCCCGACATGGCCACGGAGTGCGGCGTTTCCGCGGGAATCCACACGCCGCGCAGCGGCGGCACCACCCAGACGCCCTGCCTCGTGCGTACCGTCATCACGCCTTTCGAAGCAAACAGCAATTGGTCTTCCGGGTGGAAATGTTCTGGAATCACGTGGCCGGCTTTAAGGTCGGCCGATACGCTCGCAATCTCGCCCAGAAGGCGCCCTTTTCGATCGAAGAGGATGCTATGGCACTTTTCCGACATTTATTGTCACGATAGCGAGAGAAGTTAGGCCGGGCAAGTGGTATTTCTGATCGCCTCGATACACAAGGGGGAGGCGAAAATGCTGGCTTCAGCAAAGATGGTTGGCTTTGTTCCCACAAAGGACTACGACAAGGCTCGCGCCTTCTATGAGGGCAAACTCGGATTTGAATTCGTAAGCCTCGACCAGTTCGCATTGGTCGTGAGCGTCGGCGGGCACAAGATCCGCATCGCGAAAGTGCCGAATTTCACTCCGCTGCAAGGCACGATCCTCGGGTGGGAAGTGGATGACATCGAAGACGTCGCCGCATGGCTCAAGGAACGAGGGGTCGCCACCGAGAAGTATCCCTTCGTCCAGGATAAGGATCTCGGGATCTGGACCGCGCCCGGCGGAGACAAAGTAGCGTGGTTCAAGGACCCAGATGGCAACATCCTCTCGGTGAGTTGGCATCATTCGTGAGAAGCGGCCAGCCCCCGAAGAACCATGACAAGGCGTCGCCCTTGACTCTCGGAGCGATGGACGGTAAGCTTTCTGCATGGACCATTGCACCTGCGCCAATCGTTGCATGCCGTGCTCTTGTTGTTGTCATCTTCACGGCTGGCGCGGGGGTGTGATCCGATAATCTAGCAATCATCCAAGTCGGATTTAACGGCCCGCTCACCAGCGAAAAACTGGTCAGCGGGTTTTTTGTTTTTCAGGGGAAAACGTGGACGGTCACCTGGCGGTTCAGCAACCGAAAGAAACCAAGTCGCAGCGCATCGAACGCCTCAAACGGGCGCAGAACCCGTGGGAGGCGCTCGACGAAATTCGCGAGTTCGCGCGCAAAGGCCGCTCCTCAGTCCTCCCTGAGTGGACCAGCGTCTACTTCCGTTGGTGGGGCATTTACACGCAGGGTGACGGCATTGGTGCCGTCGGCGGCAGAGGCGGCGAAGGCCAAGCTACCGATTACTTCATGTTCCGCATTCGCATCCCCAACGGCATTCTTCGCTCGGACCAGTTGCGCGCAATCGCCCGCATTTCCGAACGTCACGGGCGCGGCAGCGCCGATTTCACCGTCCGCCAGAATATTCAGCTTCACTGGCTCACCATCGAGTCGATTCCTGAGGCCATCGACGAACTCGAAAGGGTCGGCCTGTTCACGCGAGGCGCTTGCGGCGACGTTGTTCGCAACGTCACCGGCTGCCCGATTGCTGGCGTTGCCGCCGACGAAATTTGCGACGCGTCTCCCCTCGTTCTCGACGCCGCCAACCTTCTGGCGGGCAATTCAGAGTTTTACAACCTGCCGCGCAAGTTCAAGATTTCGATCACGGGTTGCCCAGTCTGGTGCTCGTATCCGGAAATCAACGATATCGGCCTGACGGCCAGCGAACGTTTCCGCCATAGAAAGCGCGAGGTGGGCTTTTCGCTTCGCGTGGGAGGGGGTCTCTCGGCAGATCCGCATCTCGCCGTCCGCCTGAACGCGTTCGTGCAATGGGAGCAGGCGCTGCCCGTCGTCCGCACGATCGCCGAAATCTTCCGCAGCCAGGACGTTCTGCGCGAAAACCGCAAACGTGCCCGCATGAAGCATCTATTTACCCAATTCGGCTGGACGCCGGACAGCTTCCTGGAAGAATTGAATGCTCGTCTGGGTTACCGGCTCGATCCCGCCGTCGAAGAGTCCGCGCCGATCGATGTCTATCGCGACCACGTGGGAATCCACAAGCAGAGGCAAGACGGCCTCTTCTACGTCGGCGCCTCCGTGCTGCGGGGGCGTACCACGCCGGAACAAATGCGCGCGGCGGCGGACCTGGCGGACCGTTTCGGCTCCGGCGAACTTCGCACGACCAACATGCAGAATCTGCTCATCGTCAACGTACCGCGCGCGAACGTGGACGTCCTGGCACGCGAACTCGATCACGCCGGCCTGCCCGTCGCTGCGTCGCCTTTCTGGCGCGGAGCCATCGCCTGCACCGGCACGGAATTCTGCAAGCTCGCAATCACGGAAACAAAGGGCTTCACGCGCTGGCTGGTTGACGAGCTCGAAGAGCGCGTGCCTGCCTTCGATCAGCAGCTCAAGATTCACGTCACCGGCTGCCCTAATTCCTGCGGCCAGCACTGGATTTCAGATATTGGCCTTGAGGGCAAGAAAATCAATCACCTGGGCGAGAGCGTTGATGCCTACTATTTTTGCCTCGGAGGCGCCGTCGGCGAGCATCAGCGCATCGCCCGGCCCGTCGGCTATCGCTGCCCCGCGAGTGAAGTTCCGGACGCCATCGCGCGACTCTTGCGCTGCTACATTTCAAACCGGTTTGACGACGAAAATCTTCGCTCATACTTCTCACGGTTCTCAGACCATGAACTCCGCGCCCAGCTCGCGGGGTACGAAGCGCCGTTCGCCGAGCGCGACGCAGCACAAGGTGCCGTTCCGGAAGTGGTGGGAGACTGAACATGCCTCCTGCCCTTTTTCCAGCGTTCATAAAACTCGCCGGGCGCCCGTGCGTCGTCGTGGGCGCGGGATCCGTGGCCGCCTCGAAAATTACTTCTCTCCATCGAGTGTCGGCGCCCAAGTGACTGTGATCGCGCCGCACGCTGACGAAACCGTCGCACGCCTCTCCGCTACCCGAAAACTTCGCTGGCTTCCGCGCAAGTTTGCGGCGAACGATTTGACTCGCGCTCTTCTGGTGATTGCCGCCACCTCCGATCCCGGTGTCAACCGCGCCGTCTTTCGCGAAGCGCAGAATCGCGGCATCCTCTGCAACAGCGTTGACGATCCGCCGAACTGCGATTTCTATTTCCCGGCCGTGGTTCGCCGCGGCCCCTTGCAGATCGCAATTTCCACTTCGGGTGAAAGCCCCGCGCTGGCCCAGCGAATTCGCCTCGAAATCGAGGAGAGCCTGCACGAATCGCTCGGCGACTGGGTGGAGGAAATCGGCGAAGCGCGCCGCAAAATCCTGGGCGTGAATCCTCCGTCCGACGACCGGAAAAAGCTGCTGCATCGCCTCGCTCAGTCCGATCTCGCCCACTCGAAGGCGACAGACCTGGAGACGCAGCCATGACGCGCCATTCGCAAGGCAAGGTCTATCTCGTCGGAGCAGGTCCGGGCGATCCGGAACTTCTGACGGTCAAGGCCCATCGGCTCCTACGTCGCGCCGACGTGGTTCTCCACGACGATCTTATTTCCGCAGAGATCATCGCCCTTGCAGCGTCGCACGCGCAAATCAGCAACGTCGGAAAGCGTTGCGGCGAAAAGAAAATCACGCAAGCAGAGATCAACGAGCGGATGATCCGCGCCGCGCGTCTCGGATTCGAGGTCGTGCGGTTGAAGAGCGGAGACCCCGCAATTTTCGGCAGGCTTGCGGAAGAGATCGACGCGCTCGAATCCGCTGGAATCCCGTACGAAATTGTGCCGGGGATCACCGCGGGAATTGCCGCCGCAGCGTCTCTCGGAGCGTCACTCACTGACCGCCGCTCAGGCTCGCGCGTCATAATCATCAGCGGCCACAACGTGCAGGATGCGCCGCAAAATGATTGGCGAGGCCTTGCCCGCGAAGACGCCTCTTTCATCGTCTACATGCCTGGCCGAACCCTAAGCCGTCTACGGCAGGAGTTTCTCGATGCCGGCCTTCCACCAGACTTCCCTGCTGTGATCGTTTCTAAAGCCTCCACTCCAGAGCAGCGTGAATGGCCAACGACGCTGGACGAACTCGATAGCGCACCGCAAATGGAAGCGCCTTCGATCCTGCTGCTGGGCCGCTCGCTAGCCCGCGCTGTCGAAGACTCAGGCACCCGGCTCCTCTCCATCGCCCTTCAGGATTCTGCCTGTAGAACTATTCTCGATCTCGCGTAGCTCTTCGGTTCGTGGTGAATACAAACCTAATCGCCCAAGGAGATTTCGAATGTCAGACACAACGAAAGCAAGTGACGCAAAACCTGCACAGATACGTTCCCGTTTCTCGCTCGACGCCTGGGCCGTCACGCTCGCTCTCGCGCTGGCGATTCTAGTTTGGTCCGGTGTGATCAAGCGCATCCCCTGGTAAGACGGGGAAGAATCTCGAAAGGAGATACACAACATGGCTACTTCCAGCTCCGTCGCACTGACCCCCTCCTATCCGCTCGATTTCTTCAAGCGCGCCGTGCGGCTCATTCCGGGCCTCTTGTTGCTCGTGGCAGTCGGCTACGCGGGAAAATTCGTCGAGCGCTCGATCGCGCTGTACGGCCACGCCCATCACCTCACCCTGCCGAACATCGAGTACGTTTTGTGGGCGATCCTGATCGGGCTTGTGATCGCGAATACGGTTGGCATTCCCGCAGCGTTCCGGCCGGGCCTCGCCACGTACGAATTCTGGCTCAAAGCAGGCATCGTCCTGCTCGGCGCACGGTTCGTGCTCGGCGACGTCTTGAAACTCGGAGGTGTCAGCCTGGTACTCGTCGCGATTGAAATCACGCTCTCGCTTGTGTTCATGACGGCGCTAGGCCGCGCCTTCGGGCTCAAGCCCAAGCTCACCACGCTCCTTGCGGTGGGCTCGTCGATATGCGGCGTCTCCGCCATCATCGCCACGCAAGGCGCCATCGACGCGGACGAAGAGGATTCCTCGTTCGCCATCGCTGCCATCCTCACGCTCGGAGCCATCGCGCTTTTCGTCTTTCCGCTCGTTGCGCACTGGCTGCATTTGAGCGACCTGAGCTACGGTCTGTGGGCCGGCCTCGGCATCGACAACACGGCGGAAGTAACGGCGGCTGGCGCGATGTATTCCGACGCGGCTGGCAAAATCGCCGTGCTCGCGAAAACCGCACGCAATGCCATGATTGGCTTCGTCGTTCTCGGCTATGCCGTCTATTGGGCTCGCAAGGAACAGAGGCAGGAAGTCACCAATAAGGCCGCGTTCCTGTGGCAGAAATTTCCGAAATTCGTTCTGGGCTTCCTTCTGATCTCCGCTCTCGCCACCGCGAGCGTTTTCAGCAAGGATCAGCTAACCAGTCTCGGCAATCTTTCGCGGTGGGCGTTCCTGCTAACGTTTGCCGGCGTGGGGCTGCGCACCAACATCCGCGACATGTGGAAGCAAGGTGCGCGACCGTTCATCGTAGGCGCGGTCGGCGAAGTCGCAATCGCACTCCTCACGCTGGGCCTGGTTCTCGGAGCGAATCGCTTCGTCCATTAGAGTTCGTCGTTTCGGCTTTGGTGTTACTCCCTGGAGCGACGGTGAGCGGAAGCTCACCGTCGTAATTTTCCGCGCGATTGCCTCCCGTCTCCCCCCGTTGGCATCTCCGCCGGCCTTTTCCCGGGAAAATCGGCTACGCGACGAATTGGAATTGCGTGAGGATGCCCTAGCGTTGAAACGGGTATTCGCTGATCCAGTGAAAACCTCGACTCACCAGCATGAATTGGCTTCGGTCGATAAGCTTCAGCTCCGCATGAACCTTGCGCCCGTCCATCGTCCCATCAAGGAGGAGACGGTCAACCGTGGGCCGATCAAAAGTGAATTTCGCCCTCCACTTCTCATCGTCGCGTTTCGTGAGTGTCAGGGTTTTGGCCTTTTCATCGATCGATGATTTGTAGTTCGCGAACGTCTCATCCATTCGCTGAAAACTCGTGCCGTCCGTGAAATCAAAAATGGCCCTGCGCCATCGGTCGGAATCGCTCAGCAGCGGAGGCCGAACCGCTCCATCGATGGCCATTTGGTCGAAGTTCCAGATTCCGTAGAGCGCGGATTTCGGACGCCCTCCTCCATATTCGTGCCAGGCTTGAACTGCCTGGTAGATATTCGCTCCAACGAGATACGCGCCGAACGCTACCTGCGCGGCGAGCGCGATGCGGTTAGCGCGCTGCGTGCGAAATAGATTCCACTGGCGGCCGCGAGCGGCGGGCCGATTTCTAAAAAAGAAATTCACCAGGCGCGCCGCATCCGGTACCAGAAGAAACAACGCCAGCAGGATTAGGTGAAAAGAGAAAAGTTTCACGGGCACGTCGTACGTCATATTCAGCATGAAAACCTGAATCATATCCATCAGGCAAACCAGCGCGCCCAGCGTGGCCGTCACAGGCAGCAACAGCAAAAGGCCGCCCAGCGCCTCGGCGCTGCCCGCGAAGATTTCGTACGCGGGCGATGCGCCGATCGACCACCACAGCACAGACATCGGCGCGAAATTCCCGTAGGGCTCCACAAATCGCGTGAGGTACGGAAATGGCATCTGAAGTGGAATAATTTTGTCGAAACCGTAAAGAAACATTTCCGACGCGAGAACAAAGCGGATGAACAGCCGGAACCATTTATACATGGCCGCGTAGTTTTCGCGCCGGCGATCCAGCAACGACCATACCGCCGTGATGATCAGCGCGATGACCAGCAAGCAGAATGCCTGGACCCAGTCGAATGTCTTGTCGCCGCTCCCGCTGTCTTTATAAACCAGCTCATGTGTCACCCGGAAAACGTGCGCCGCGGTCCAGAACGTGATCTGGCGCATCGGCCAAAGCGTGCCGGGGTCCGGAATATCCACTTTCGGAATCAGGAAAAGTCCGCCAAAGATTTGATTGCTGATGGAAAACAACGTGAAGTAAGTAAAGCAGAAGCGAAAGGCAACTCGCGTGGCAAGTTTCCAGTGCGGCGGCGGCTCTGATGACGCAGATTCGGGCGTTAGGCCGGATTCTTCCGGGACGCGCCCTGGATCCGTCAGTTCGTTTTCCACCCGAGACGCCATCGCTTCTCCGCAAAATCCACCGTTGTCTGGGGCCAGATTCTAAACGCATCCCCACGATCGCTCCAAGTCAGATTTCTGGCGCTTTGCCCCCAATGGCTCGTGAACGCGCACCCCTTGTGTGTCAGCGCAATACTTGCTGGCATCGCGCGAACGAACGCAATCTGATCGTGCTAGATTCGTGTCGACTCTCTGAGACGAGCCAACGCAATGCTTGAGCGCAAACAGTCTTCCGCGCGGTGGATCGACTTTCTCTGGATCCTCCTCCTTCTCGGGCTTGCTCTTCTCCCGCCGATCGACGAAATCCACAAGCAACTCATCCTTCTCGCCATTGCGGCTCTGCAACTTCTCGAACGCACGCTTATCGCTTGGCTCCCCGGCCGCGGACGCGTCTATTCTGTTCTGCTCAAAATTCTGCTGTGTACATTATTGCTCATCCACACGGGCGAAATTTTCCCGATCAACAGCGCCTACTATCCGATTTATTTCATTCCGGTAATTACTGCCGCGATGGAGTTCGGCACGATCGCCACTTTGCTGTGGACCACCCTGGCATCGATTGCCTATTGCTCTCTCATTCTTCCGGATTTGCCGACGTTGAAGACCGAAAATGAGATCACTCCTGAAAATGCCGCATATCTCGCGCTGCGAATTCTCTTTTTCTATATCGCCGCGATTCTCGTCAACCGATTCGCCGTGGACAACCGCCGTCAGGTTGGCAAATCTCGGGAGCTGCTCACGGCTCTTGAGGATACGAATCGCCAACTGCAGCGCGCCGAAGCCGAAGCGCGCCGTTCGGAGCGACTCGCAGCCCTCGGACAGCTCTCCGCCGGGCTCGCGCACGAAATTCGCAATCCGCTCGGCGTGATAAAAGGCTCCGCTGAAATGCTCAGCCAGAAACTGCAGACGTCGCAACCGCTCGCAGCTGAGCTTGCCGGCTTCATCTCATCCGAAGTGAATCGCCTGAACGCGCTCGTTGCCCGCTTTCTCGATTTTGCCCGGCCACAGCACGTGGAATTGAGCGCGCTTCATGTACCCCAAATCGTTGACCACGCCCTCGAATCGGTGCAAAACCAGTTCCCGAATGCGCGGGTCATCGTAGAACGAAACTACGCCGCGGGTTTGCCGGAAGTCCTTGCGGACCCCCAGCTCTGCGAGCAAGTTTTCATCAACCTGATCACCAATGCGTTCCAGGCAATGGGCGCCCAACCCACGGGTCGCGATGACATCCTGCGTCTAACCATTCAATCCGATACCTCGGGCGCCAAACCCGGCGTTTCTGTTCTTATCGAAGACACCGGCCCCGGCGTTCCCGCCGGATTGCGCGATCAAATATTCAACCCGTTTTTCACGTCGAAGAAAGATGGTGTCGGACTCGGCCTTGCGATCGTGGCAAAAATCATCGACGATCATCGTGGCTCCATTCGCCTCGACACCGATTCCGTTAGCGGCGCCCGCTTTCGCGTCTTCCTGCCTCTGGATCCTAACGCCTGAGGTTGGGCTGCAACGATGCACCGCATGATAGGATGGGGGCTCGATGGGTGTACAATTGCTGCGTTCCCGAAACCAAACCAAGTTCCAGTCCTAACCAAGAAACCATGTAGTGTCCGCAAGGAGGAAATATGTCCGAGCAACCAGGTGTTACTCCCGAATTTGCACTCGGCTTTCGAGCAGTCATGCTGGACGGCGTTCTGCGTGAACTCGAAACCACCAAGAAAGTGATCGCCGCCATCCCCGACGACAAGTCCGGCTACCGCCCGGATCCCAACGCGCGTTCCGCGCGGGAGCTGGCTTGGCACCTCGCCAACACCGACGTTCAGTTTCTCGATGGGATTGCTGACCTGAACTTCAAGATGGTCACGCCTGAGAATAAGCCGAAGAACACGGCTGAACTGGTCGAGTGGTACGACAAGAATTTCAAGCGGGCCGCCGCCAAGGTTGCGGCCCTAACCCCGCAGCAATTGATGACGCCGGTCAGCTTTGTGGGAATCTTCAACTTCCCGGCCGTCTTCTATCTAGGATTCCTCAACAATCACAGCATCCACCATCGCGGCCAGCTCGCCACTTATCTGCGCCCGATGGGAGCGAAGGTTCCGGTGATCTACGGCGGCAGCTTCGATTATCCGTTCCAGCCGCCCGCCGCTGCGGGAACTACCGCCTAGCCTCCTCGTCAGCTACCTTCGGCCGGAAGCCGTCGCTGTTCGCTTGGTCGACGGCTTCTGGGCCGGTTCAAAACCCCTTTCCTCCTCTGCGGCTCCGTGTCTCTGTGGCAAAATAACTCCCACGCATGACTCCCGATAAGCACTCGATTCTTATCGTAGAAGACGAAGCCAAGATGCGGCGTCTTCTCGAACTCCAGCTTGGCGACGAAGGCTTCGTTGCCCAAACCGCGCCCGACGCCGAGTCCGGCCTGCAAATGCTAGGCAAGCAGTCTTACGATTTGATCGTCACCGATTTCAAATTGCCCGGCATGAGCGGCCTCGAATTCCTTCAAGCCGTCCGGCGTACAAACGCGGACGTCCCGGTCATCATCATGACTGCCTATGGCACCGTTGAGTCCGCCGTCGAAGCCATGAAGACTGGCGCCAGCGACTACGTTCTCAAGCCGTTTTCGCTCGCCGAGCTCGTGCTCGTAATTCGCAAGGAGCTCGGCGCCCAGCAACTCCGCGAAGAAAACCGGACACTCCGCGAAGCACTCGGAGTGAAATACAAGTACGACAACATCGTCGCGGACAGCAAGAAAATGCAGGCTGTGCTGGCGCTGATTGAGCGCGTGGCGCCTACGAACGTCACTGTGCTGATCGGAGGCGAAAGCGGAGTGGGAAAGGATCTCGTCGCTCGCGCCATTCACCAGCACTCGCAGCGAGCCGCGGGCCCGTTCGTCAAAATCAACAGCACCGCAATTCCCGAAACCCTCCTCGAAAGCGAACTCTTCGGCTACGAAAAAGGCGCCTTTTCCGGCGCAACCACCAGCAAGCCCGGAAAGTTCGAACTTGCCGACAAAGGCACGCTCTTTCTCGACGAAATCGGCGATGTGCCTCCCGCGATCCAGGTAAAGCTGCTTCGCGTCCTGCAGGAGCGCGAATTCGAGCGCCTCGGCGGCACCAAGACGCTCAAGGTTGACGTCAGGTTGATCGCCGCAACCAACCGCGATTTGCGCGCCGCGCTCGAGGAAGGCACTTTTCGCGAGGACCTCTACTACCGCCTGAACGTCGTGGCGATCGACATCCCACCTCTTCGCGACCGCAAGGAAGACGTTCCCGGCCTCGTGAATTTCTTCCTTCAGAAGTTTGCGCGCGAAATGGAGAAGCCCGCGCACACCATCACGCCGCAGGCGATGAAGCTGCTGGTGGACTTTCACTGGCCGGGAAACGTGCGTGAGGTCGAGAATGTCATCCAACGCGGGGTGACTTTGTCTTCTGGCCCCGCCCTCGACGTTAGCGATATCCAACTCGATATTCCCACCGCTCGCTCGAACTCGAGCGGTTCGTCTCACGTGCTTCCCCCGGGGATGACCCTCGACCAATGGGAAGAGGAAGCGATCCGCGAGGCTCTCCGCCACGCCAACGGCAACAAGAGCCAGGCCGCACGTGCGCTCGGACTATCCCGCAACGCACTCCGATATCGCCTCTCCAAAATGGGCGTCCCCGATCCTGAGCCCGAAGGCTGACGAAACATAAGCTCGTGGCGGCTCGCCAACCACCTTGAACTGGTGGTTGAAAACCACCAGTTTCGCTTCAAAACCACCGGCGGGGAGAAGCGCCCATAATGCAGCGCGCCGCTGCCATACTTCTCGTAAACAACAGATAATGGGGTACTTATTCACACGCTGGACCTCCGCATACTCGTTTGGCACTGGCCCTGCACTATTGCAGTTGGATTCAAAGATCCCTGGCCTGAAGGCCGGGAGGTGGGTCATGAAAAGGTATCTGACGATCTTAGCTGTTCTTTTGATGTTGGGCACGAGCGGCATCGCTCTGGCGCAAGACCAAGGCCAGGATCAAGAGACGGCACCGGTGCCCAACGACCAAGCGGCTCCGTCATCGGATTCAGATCAGGCCGCGCAGAATCAACCCGGCGTTGCTCGCGTGAGCTTCATTCGCGGCAGCGTCTCGAGTCAGCGTGGCGACAATGGTGATTGGGTCGCCCTCACATTGAACACTCCGACTATGGCAGGCGACCGCGTTTCCACCGGTCCAGACGGCAAGGGCGAGCTTCAGCTCGATTGGGCGGACCTCGTCCGCATGTCGAACAACGCCACCGTGAAGGTCGTGACCCTTGATCACAACAATTTGCAGATTCAGGTTGGACAAGGCCTCGTGACTTATTCGGTTCTGAAAGGCACAGAGGCTGGCTCTGAAATCGACACTCCGAATGCCTCACTTCGCCCGAACGGCGAAGGCGAATACCGCGTTCTCGTCAATTCAAACGACGAAAGCATCATCATCGTGCGCCGCGGCTCAGCGGAAGTCTCTACGCCGCAGGGCAGCACTCACGTCGATCGAGGCCAGATGATCACGATTCAGGGCAGCGACAATCCGCAATACAAGATCGACCCTGCGCCCACCCCAGACGACTGGGATTCATGGTGCAATGACCGCGATCGGGTCATCGCCCGCGCGGAACAATCCGGTCATGCCAACCAATACTACGTCGGCTCGCAGGATCTCGACGCCAATGGAACGTGGACTGAAGTCCCTGACTACGGCCAGGTATGGGTCCCCAGAGCAGACGCAGGATGGGCGCCATATCGCGATGGGCGTTGGGTTTGGGAACCGTACTACGGATGGACTTGGGTTTCCTATGAACCTTGGGGCTGGGCTCCTTATCACTACGGCCGCTGGTTCGTTTACGGTGGCAACTGGGCATGGTGGCCCGGTCCTATCGGAATCGAACCCGGTTATTACCCCGTGTGGTCGCCAGCATATGTCTCCTTCTTCGGTTGGGGCGGCGGAGGCTGGGGAGTCGGACTTGGTTTCGGGTACGGTGGTTGGGGCCACGTTGGCTGGCTGCCCTGCGGACCGGGTGACTGGTATCACCCGTGGTGGGGTCGCGGAGGCGGACGACGTGATTTCGTCGGCTTCGATCGAATCAATACGCTCCACGAAGGCTTCCGGCCACTTGGACGATCCACGTGGCACCAGTATTCGAACGTCAACGAGGCGTTCCGCAACGATCGCATCCGCGGCGGTATAAGCTCGATGGACGGTCGTGACTTCGGTCGCACCGCCGTCTCGGGACGTCAGGAGCGAATCAGCGAAGGAACTCTGCGAAACGCAAACATGACCACTGGCAGAATGCCGGTTCAGCCGAGCCGCGAGAGCTATAGCCCGAGCAGCCGTAGAGCCGATCCGGCTTCTTATCGCAACGCGCCGTCGGCCTCGCAGCACTTCTTCAGCGGTTCGCGGGCCAACACTACATCGAACGGGTTCGCGGGCCGGGGTGAAGTGAATTCCACTTCGCGTCCGACCAATACCGCGCGGCCCGCGCAGAATTTTGGCGCAAACCGCGGCGCAACATCCATCACGTCCTCGCGTCCGGGCTGGCACACGTTCACGCCGCCAAGCTCTGGAGGCTCAAATTCTCGGGCGATGAACAATGCAGGTCGCGGTTCGTTCGCGACGCCTTCCGCCGGAAATCGTCCCGCGTTTAACGCGCTGTCCTCAGCTTCGCGCGGCGGATCCGGATCAGGATATAGCCGGCCGTCGCTCAACATGCGTCAGCCCATAGTCACTCAACGCAACAATGGCTATGGCAACAGCACCTACGGTTCGCGTGGCTACGACTACAACGCACAGCGACCGTCGTATAACGCGCCAAGACCGTCGTACAGCGCCCCGCGCCCTTCGTACAACGCGCCTCGGCCGTCGTATAACACGCCGCGCCCGTCATATAACGCCCCGCGTCCTTCGTACAACGCGCCCCGCACTTTTACGCCGCCTCGCACTCAAAGTGCGCCGCGCACCCAAAGCGCACCACGCAGCTCGGGCGGCAACAGCGCGCCGAGAGGCAGCTCGCATAGCAGTGGAGGCGGGCATGCCAGCGGCGGTAGCCACGGTCACCGTTAACAACCACTTGAATCCAGTAATCGCCCACGGCCCCGAATTTTTCGGGGCCGTGGCATGTTCGCCCGGCTAGATTCAAATCGGTCGACGATCATGCGAAAATCGCTCAACGCTCAATCAAGCTCAAGCGAAACTATTGCTTCGACGAAGGGTTTTACTTCGTGGGAGCGAAAAAGCCATGACGCTACATATAATCCTGTGGTTCAGTTGGTTCTTCGCTGCGAGCTGGCTGCAAAATACTGCTATTGTATGTAAGGATGTTTTTGCGAAAGGAGTCCATGCCATGAAAAAAGTTGGCTCGGCCCTAGTAGCTTTGCTCGTCATTGTTGGTTTGTTCGCGATCCTGCCCAAGCCGGCGCTCGCTCAGTCCGACGTCGATCCTCCGGGACGCGTCGCGCGGCTGAATTTCCTCGAAGGTTCTGTCTCCTATCAGGTATCCGGCGACACCGATTGGGTCCAGGCGGATCCAAATCGCCCGCTTACGACGGGCGATAATCTCTGGGTAGACCAGAATTCGCGCGGCGAGGTTCATGTCGGCAGCACGGCCATTCGCCTTTCTGCGGAAACGGGAATCTCGTTCCTCAACCTGGACGATCGCACCGCTCAAATCCAGCTCGCTCAAGGGACGATTGAAGTTCACCTGCGCAACCTCGAGCCGGGAGACGCCTGGGAAATCGATACGCCGAATCTGGCGTTCACTCTTACCCGCGCCGGCGAATATCGCATCTCCACCGATCCTAACTCCAACACGACCGCGATC
This sequence comes from uncultured Acidobacteriota bacterium, assembly GCA_963744235.1. GTDB lineage: Bacteria > Acidobacteriota > Terriglobia > Acidiferrales > UBA7541 > Palsa-295. The sequence goes on from CAVUSU010000004.1 coordinate 1,436,969, forward strand.
GCTGTTCGCGAAGGCGAAGGCTCGGTCACAGGAGGCGGAGAATCCTGGGAACTCGTGCCCGGGCAGCAGTACACCTTTAACGGCACAGACGAACTCAGCTACGACGCCCAACCAGGGCCCGGCTTCGACGATTTCGAGAGCTGGTGCCAGACGCGCGACCAACTGGAAAATAATTCCCCCTCGGCTCGCTACGTTTCGCGCGATGTTGACGGCTACTACGACCTCGATCAAAACGGAAGCTGGGAATCTGACGCCGACTATGGAGAAGTATGGGTCCCTCGTGGCGTCGAGGTTGGCTGGGCGCCCTACCATCAGGGGCATTGGGTCTGGGTAGCACCGTGGGGCTGGACTTGGGTCGATGCTGAACCTTGGGGCTGGGCTCCTTTCCACTACGGTCGATGGGCCTATGTTCGCGGCGGTTACTGGGGCTGGGTACCGGGCCCCTTGGTCGTCCGGCCGGTTTACGCTCCCGCCTTGGTCGGCTTCGTGGGTGGAGGCGGATTCAGCCTGTCGGTGGCGATCGGCGGAGGCTTTACGGGTGTCGCATGGTTCCCACTCGGCCCTCGCGACGTATTTGTCCCCTCATATCACTGCAGCGAGCGTTACGTCCAAACCGTGAACGTAACGAACACCCGCGTTGTGAATGTGACGCAGGTGACGACCGTCTACAACACGGTGATCGTCAACAACAATCGCAACGTGACGGTCAACAACGTCCACTACACGTACGAGAACAACTCCCGGGCGGTCACGGCGGTCTCGAAGGAGACTTTCATCAACGCGCGTCCGGTTCAGGCCTCGGCCGTTCACGTCTCGGATGAGGAAATAAAGAACGTTCGCGTCGTGGAGAATGCTCCTATGGCGCCGACCCGGGCCAGCTACGTCTCCTCCACCGCCAGAGTCACCACGGCAAAGCCGTCCGTGCCTCTCGCGCAACGGCCAGTGGTTGCGCGCCTGACCCCGGCAACGCCAGTCAACCGGCGGACTCCGCAATATACAAACGACAGCAAGACCTTTGCGCAACCGCCCAATCGCACAAACCAAACGATGGCGGAGCCAAATCGCGCAAACCCAACACCGGCGCAGCCGAATCGAACAAACGGCGCCAACGCTCAAGGCAACGAGTCGAACAACGGCTTCCGTCCGTTCACGCCGGCGAACACGAACAATCAAAATGAGCCCAAGAACCAGAATCAAAACGTGAATCGCAACGAAACCAACCAGAATCTCAACAACGAAAATCGGAACAACGAAAACACAACTCGCGAGAACACCCGGCCGCCCGTGGAGAACGAAGTGAAGCCGCCGGTCAGATACTCTCCGCCAGTTAAGGCAAAGGACGAAAACTACGACGTCCACCCGCCGCTCAACCCGAGACCGCCTCAGCCAAAACCGGAAGAGAAACCGAAGCCTCAACCCAAGCCGCAACCAAAGCCGCACGACGAAAAACCGCACTCTCGCGGCTAGCGGAACAGTCTAAGTCCTTGAACTACAAGCCCGCGGCGAGCATTCGGCTCCCCGCGGGCTTTTCCTTCCACTCAGACTCCCCGCCACGATTAGGCTGCGAGCGAACTTCTCTCGCTCGGCCATACTGAAATTCATATCTCCATACTGGCATTCGGAAGTAGCCAATTCGAAACATCACGGCGAATTGGTGTACTGCATTTAGTTTCTGGTGGTTACAATGTTCAGACCGATGGACGAAAATTGGCCACGAAACTGCACCAACGGATCAGCTACATCGGAACGTGAAACGCCCGGGGTGTGTTGCCACATATTTCTGAAACCACTGAGGTGTGTATGGAAATCAGCTTGATTGGCTCGTCATCTCGCTTGGTCGCTTCGTTTCCGCGCTTCGCAGCCCGTGCGCTGGGCATCTTCTTGCTTCTCGCGGCCCTGGCGGGCACCCGAGCCTCCGCGCAAGCCACCTCCGGCGTCACCGGAATCGTCACCGACCCCTCCGGCGCCGTCGTGGCCGACGTCGCCGTGACCCTCTCGAACTCGGCGATCGGCTTCTCCGCAACAACGAAGACCAATAATGTGGGAGCGTACGAGTTCCTGAACGTCCCGCCTGCCGAGAATTATTCGGTGGCATTTTCAAAGGACGGTTTTCAAACTCTGACCTTGGACAAGGTGACCCTCAACGTCGGATCCAAGGAGGCCCGCGACGCTCAGCTCCAGGTCGGCGACGCCAAGATCACCGTCGAAGTTACGTCCCGGGCTGGCGAGACGCTGGACACGACGGACGCGAGCATCGGCTCCGTTATTGACGCGGATCGCGTTCAAGACCTCCCGAATATTTTCGTCAACAATGCCTCCAATTACCTCACCCTGGCGCCGGGCGTCACGCCCGGAGGCGCCGTGACGGGTTCCCGCTCCGACCAAACAAATATCACGCTCGATGGCTTGGACGTGAACGACCAGCGGGGCGGCTTCGCGATGGAGCCGGTGGTTAACACGCCATTGAGTTCGATCCAGGAACTTAGGGTGACCGTGACCGGCGACGACGCTACTTACGGGCACAGCGCGGGCGGCCAGCTGGAAATGATCACCAAGAGCGGCACGAACAACTTCCACGGCCAGGCCTATGAACTGAACCGTGTGACGGCCTATGCCGCCAACGATTATTTCAACAACCTTAACGGCGTCCCCATTCCGGGCCTTATCTTGAATCAGTTCGGCGGAAACATCGGCGGACCTATCAAGAAAGACAAGCTCTTTTTCTTCTTTTCCTACGATGGACTGCGCCAGAAGACGAGCGAGTCGATCACAGACACAGTTCCCGAGCCGAATATTTATAACGGGCAAATGGCATATGTGAACAACGCCGGGAACACCGTGCTCACGCCGACGTCCGGACCGAACTCGCTGGCCGCGATTGACCCTTGCACAAATCCGTCTATTTGCCCCACACCAGGAGCCGATCAAGCTCTAATCAGCTTCCTACAGGCGCGAGGCTATCCTGCAACACCAAACACCAATGCGGTGGGGGACTTGGTCAATACAGCTGGGTATTTCTTCGTGGCTCCGGTGGTCAACGCCTATAACACCTATACGGGCAAGGTGGATTACCAGATAACGACCAACCATCGTTTGTTTGCGCGTGGTACGTGGGACCGGAGCGTTCAGGGTGGTTTCGGCGGGCATACCGTCCAGGTCCTGCCCGGCGATCCGAATCCGAGTTCGTCCTATGTTGACCATTCGCGCCAGTGGGTGGGCGGCGACACTTGGACGATTTCCCCGAACATGACGAACCAGGCCTCGTTCGGGGAAACGAACCAGGTAAACGCGTTCGCGATCAACTACGCGCCGACTTCTCCTGACTACCTCAGCTTCAATGATCCGTTCTTCGGCGGCATCATTTCCGATCCCTTCTTAGGCCTGAACCAGCAGTTTCCAAGGGTGCCGGTCTATCAGGGGCGCGACACGCTCACTTGGACGCGCGGAAAGCACACGATCCAATTCGGCGGCATGATCTCGCCGGTGATTTTCAAGTCGGGTAATCTGACCGATACGAACAGCTATGGGCTGGGTATCGGAGGAAACTTGGACAGCATTTTTTCAGGCACCTGCAATGCTCCGTATGTCCATTGCGTGCCGACCGACATGGGGACTGCAGCACAAGGGGCCAGTGGCCCTGAATTCCGCCGAGTTTTCGCCTTTTTGACCGGGCGGATCTCCGGTGTGACCGCAAACTACAACTACGATGTGTCCGGGAATGCAACACCACAAGGCCAGGTCATCGTCCGCGACTTCCACTCGACGCAGTATGAGTTCTTCGCTCAGGACACGTGGAACATCCGCTCCGATCTGACGCTAACGTACGGTTTGCGGTGGCAATTCCACAATCCTCTATCCGAAGTGAACGGTTTCGAAGCGGTTCCAAACCTCACCCCGTTCGATATTTTTGGTCCTCGGCTGACCCAAGCCGCGGCGGGAATTTCCGGATTCGACGCCGTTCCACTCATCACGTACGGATTGGGCGGAAGCGCGAACAACGGGCCTGGTTACTACAATCCTGACTATACGAACTTTGCGCCGCGTTTCGGCCTCGCCTACTCTCCCACGTACACCGAAGGCTGGCTCGGCAGGCTCTTCGGCAACAGGGAGACTAGCATCCGCGCTGGGTTCGGAATTGATTACGACAATAACCTGATCGGACAGGGCTTCGAGTTGGATGAAGCAAGCTATCTCTTCAACAATACCGTGGCAACGGTGAACGGCAATCTCGCCACCGATCCGCGATTCGCGTGTACCTCATCGTGCGGTCCATCCAGTGTGTCGCCCGGCCTTCGGTCCGTGGAACCGGTTCCTCCGGGCGGGACGACGACGCGCCCAACGTTCACGCCGGACCTGGACTCTAGCGGACTGCCGATCGGCTTCTTCAATGGTGGTTTCAACGGCGGCTTCCCGTTGTACCAATACGATCGGAACTTCAAGACCCCTTACGAGATGCACTTCACCTTTGGCATCCAGAGGCAGCTGCCCGGTGACTGGCTCGTCGAGGCAACCTACATCGGGAAATTGGGACGCAGGCTCGCGGCTCTCGGCGATCCCGCCCAAACTCTGAATTTCGTGAACCAAAATCCGGCCGGTGGCGCTCCCACGGGTCAATCGCTATACAACGCATTCGGCAAGATCCAGTCCGCAATTCAGTTGGGCAATCCCGTCGCGGATCAACCTTGGTTTGAGAATGAGATGAGCGCCGCGCTCGCTCAAACGTTTGGCCCAGGATCAACCTGCATGACTGTTATAGGCATTAGTTGCACGCAGCAGGCCCTAAATGACGCAGCTGGCGGGTTCTATTTCTTTGACGGTGATGTGTCGTCGGCGATCCTCAGCTTGGCCGATGACCACAATTTTAGCGGCGTCGTCGAACAGGGACTGCTCCTGCCCAACGTTTCACTCCTGGCGCAGAACGGGGCAGCCGGCTTCGTCGGCAACTACAGCTCATCGAACTACCACGCGCTGGTGATTCGAGTGAACCACCGTTTCTCGCATGACCTGACGATGGAAGCCAACTACACCTATTCTCACTCGATCGACAACGATTCTGGCGTGCAGAACAACCTCAACAGCTTTAGCGATTCCGAAATATGCGATCTTCGCAACCTGCATGTTTGCCGTGGAAGCTCCGACTTCGACCACAGGCATATATTTGTCGCGAACTTCGTGTATGGACTTCCGATCGGGCGCGGCAAGTGGCTGGGCGGCAATTCCTCGAAATTGCTCAATGAAGTCATCGGGGGCTGGAGATTCTCGGGCATCGTCGCAGCTTTTACGGGCGACCCGTACAAGGTAGACTCTGGGGCATTCACCATCGACTTCACTCAGACTCAGCCCGGGGTTTTTATTGGCAAGAGATCGGATCTCGCGGCGAACATTCGCCAAGTCCCTTCAGGGACACCCGGCGTACCGAACACCGTTCAGTATTTTTCGAACGCAACCAACGCATTCAACGCCTTTACGTTTCCCATTGCGGGTGGGCCGGGCAACCGTAACATCTTCACTGGGCCGGGTCTTTGGAACATTGATATGAGCTTGATTAAGGAATTCACGATGCCCTGGTCGGATAATCAAAAACTCCGATTCCGGTGCGATGCCTTCAACCTTTTCAATCACGTGAATTTCGATGGCCCCAACACGAATATGCAGAATCAGGCTACCTTCGGAAACATTACTGGCGATGCAGGCCCTCGGAACTTGCAGCTCGGCCTCAGTTATTCCTTCTAGAAGTCGCGAACCGCATCACGGTGGGCTCCGAGTTCCGGAGCCCACTCTCCTTTGTGCAGGGCGTGAAGTCCGTTCAAAATAGTATAAGGTTTGGGGTAGTACTCCCGCAGGCTCTCCGCAGGGGCGAAGAAAAAGTTAATCGCAACAACCCCGAATTCAAAAATCGCCACAAGTCTATGCAAAATAAAGTAGATCGCAAAAGCTAATCGCAACAAAACTGCCATTTCCCCTTCGCCGCGCTTTCGCCTCTTGCGCCCGGCCCCAGGACGGAAATTAGGAGGTCGAGACCTCACTGGATCACTCGCATCAGCGGCTTTCAGCTACGGCTTCTGCTGAGGTTGGGGTCGGGGCTGCGGCGTGGTCGGGGGGGTAGCGGGAGCGCCGGGCGCGTTTGGATTCGGCCCCAGGGGCGCCTGCTGCAGCGCCAGGTACGATCGCCCGAACGCCGCCTGCTGCGTTCCCGCGCCGATCACCACGGCTTGCACGGCGTACCGGCCCGTCGGCAGCTTCGATAGCGGCAAGCTGATCCTGAACGACGCCGTGCGCGTCTTCGGATCCACATCCGTCGGACCCATCAGCGGCGTCGCATTCACTTGCAATCCATTCCGGAAAAAGATCAGCCCCGCCCGCAGCGCGTTCGCGATCGAACGTCTCCGGCTTCTCCGGATAATAAGCCTGAAAGAAAATGTACAGCGTCTGTTCCTGCGTGAAGTAGCGCGTCACGCTCGGCACGATTCGCTCGCCGTTCACTTCCAGCGGAGACGCCACAAGCTTGCCTTTCGCCCCTTGCGTCTTCAGTTCGACTTCCGACGATTTCTCCACGGGCACAAGTTGGCTCGCCAACAGCACCGAGCTAAGCATCATTTTGTCAACGGCAAGCGCGGGGACGGTCATGTCCTCCTCGAACGTCCCAATCTTCCCCGATTCGTTTTCGCGCGCGACGAATTTCAAATGGTACGTGCCCGGCGAAAGAATCACGCCGCCTTGATATTGCAAGTTTGTCTGGCTCACTTGCTGAAACCGTTCCGGGTCCAGATGCACCGTGATGGTGTCTCGAAGCTGCGCAACCGCCTGTGGGAGCACTTTCCCACCCGAAATCGCGCGAACTTCCGCCGCGAAATCAAACTCCGCCTCGCGCTTCCCGTGCTTCTGCGCCCAATCGAGCGCAGTGGCCGAGAGTTTCGCATCGATCGGCACATACACCTGCGTATCGCTCAGACGGAACATCGCCGTTTCCACCGCAATTGGCAGCTCGACAATCGGATCTTCGGAATGAACCGCATCGGCCAGCTGCTGGTCGCGGTCCTCTCTCTCCAGGTGCTGGAAATCGCGCGGCGCGTAGTATCCATTTCGGAAGCGCACGTGCGCTCCCGGCACATTCACTTTCACATGGACGGTTCGCCAGCTTCCGTCATGCTTCACGTTCGAGCCGATGTAGTAGCCCACCAGGTAGTAGCCGGTATTGTCTTGCTGGATTTTCGGGAAGGCGTCGCTCAAATCGCCCAGGTCGAAAAACGTTTTCCCGCCCGTGTCCGTCGACAGCGTCGCAAGCGTATCTCGCGAGTCTTGCCGCTGGTCCGTCTGATGAAACACGGCCGCGCCGCTGTACATCGAAGTTCCCGTCGCGGAATCCGTCGTCGCGTCGCCGCCGGGAGGAGTCGTAAACAACCCGCGCGCATCGATGGAATATATGGACACGTCCGCGCGGTTCGCCGCGTCCGTGGCCGCGCGCAATTCCGTGCGATTCTCTTCCCCTGTCTGCGTGATCCCGCTCGTGAACTCGATCACCGACTTGCGGCCCGGAATCGCCGCGAGCACGTTCGCAAGCCCTTCCAGTGCCGCCAGTTTCTGATCCGTGTTGAACACGTTGAACTCGGTTTCATCGGGCGTAAAGGCTGCGCCGGTGTAGCCCTGGACGTCGTACTCGCCTTCCTGCGCGGCCGCGTAGAGGCCATCTGCCAAGCCGGACGACATGCCCGGAGTCAGCCTTGCGACTGCTTTCTGGAGCTTCGCATGGTCGTTCGTGAAATCGGCCCACACGGAAAGCCGCGAGGTGTACGTGACCACCGCCACCAGATCGGCTGGTGTCATTTGCTTGTCGATGAACTTTTTCGCTGAGTCGCGAGCCCGCAGCAAATCGTCGTTCCCCATCGACGTGAGATCGAAGAACAGCACCATCATGCGCCGGTCGCGCACCTGATCGCTCAGCGCCTCTTCCGAAACAGGCGTGGGACTATCGATCGGCACCACGATCGGCTTCGCGTTTGTGTCGGCCGCGCCGGCAGTCTCCACCGCCTCGATATCCTCGTACGTGAAAATCGATATCTTCTGCGACTTGCCGTTGTCGCTTACGCTGAACTCGTCGGCCTTCAACCCCTTAAGCGGCTTGCCCGAACGATCCGTCACTTCCACATCGATGCGCACTAGATCCGACGTCGAGCGCAAAGGCGCTGACTGCCGCTGCCGCGCAGATTGCGGCGGCTGCTGCCCAACCGGAGCAGGCACCGCCACCGGCGCGTTCTGGCTCCCCTGTTGCGCCGCCAAAGGCAGAATCAGAAATACCGCAATGGCGAAAATCGCGAGGAGTTTGGGAGTGCGGCAGCTTGCTGCCGCTTTCTCTTCGCCGAAGCCTGCCCGCCGTTTTGTTGGCGGGCTTGCTTCGGCGGCAGTCCTCTTTCTCAAGCCCCTGTGTTCACTCTTCATCAGAAATTAAACCGCATCATCACGTCCATCGACCGCATCGATCCCGCGCTCGTCACCTGGCCGAATATCGCCGATCCCAGCGTCGTTGAGATTCCGTTGAAACTCGGCGTGTTCGTCAAATTCTGCACTTCCCATCGAACGTCTACGCGGTGTTGCTGCTCGCGCGGCCCGAACCGGAACGACTTCGCCAGCGACGCATTCCAACTGAAGCTGCAAGGCCCTTCGATTGCCCCGTGCCGTTCGTTGCCATACGTTCCTGCAGCGGGGACCGCGAACGCGCCCGCATTGAAGAAATCGAGCGCCGTTCCGCCACAAATGCCGACATTAGGATCGCCCACCTGCTCGGCGCGCTCGGAAAAATTCGCACCCGTTCCGGAATTGTTCGCCGCGCCGCCGCCCAGATACGCAGTGAACGGCGATCCCGTGTGCCACGTAACGATATTCTGCAAGCGCCAGTCGCCGAATACGTGATTCTTCCACCCATTTGCCGCGAACCGGTGCCTCTCGCCGAACGGCAACTCCCACATCGTCATCAGCCGCACCTGATGCCGCATATCAAACGAAGAGAGCCCGTGCTCGGCCGCGTAGTTGCCGTCTTGCTGCACCACGATCGGCGAGCTCCCGCCGATCGAGCTCGCATCATCGAGCGATTTCGAGAACGTGTAGAACGCCTGCAACGTGAACCCATGGGTGAACCGGTGTACCAGGCGCGCTTGCAGAGCATTGTAGAGAGAGTTCGCGCCGGTCTGGTCATAGTCGAAGCTCGTCGCATACGGGATGGCAAGGTTTGCCTGCGTGTCGAGTGGATTCGTTCCCAGCGGCGCGCGATTCGGAGCCCGAAGCAGATCAAGGTTGGTTCCCTTCGTCCCCGTGTACGTCAGCGTCAGAACCCAGTTGGGCCGTAAGTCCATCTCTGTCGAAAGCATCCAGATTTGAGCGTAGCCGTCTTTGTAAAATGGGTTTACGCCCGCCGTATTCGGCACGGTGATCTTGCTCGACGAGCTTGGCGTGGGAAAACCGTTCTGCAAAGTGAGCAGCTGCGCGGCGGACGTATAAAGATTCGCCGACTCCGCGAAAGGCTGCTGGTACGCCAGATAGTTCTGCGCGAGAGTGTTGTAAATAGAATCGTTGTAGAACATCGAAAACCCGCCGCGTACCACCGTCTTCGGCTTGATCGGCGGCCGCCACGCAAATCCGATGCGCGGCGCGAAGTTCGTGTAATCGCCATGAATCAGCGCCTGCGGATACGTGCCGTTGTAGGGACCCACGTCTCCCGGCGTTGGAATCCCGTTGAACGTCCCCGCAGCACCCGGCGTAACCACCGCCACTTGGGTCGCACCCGCATTTAAATCCAGGTTCGCAATGTGATCGTAAAGCTCCACAGGCGGAGTCACCGCGGTGTAGCGCAAACCAAACAACAGCGTGAAATTCTTGTTGATGCGCCAGTCGTCCTGGCCGTACCCGATGAATTCCCAGTTCCGGAAATACGTGTTCGCATCGCCCGTGCGAATCTGGGTGTTGTACGGCAGCCCAAGCAAAAAATCGGCAAATTCGTAGTAAGGCTCCGTCGTCGAATCCTCCAGCGACTGCCCGTTGGCGTTGAGTTGGCTGGTCATCTGTCCCGTGAACAAAAACTTCCCGCGCGGATTCGGGTCCGAGGTCGTATTCAACTGAACGCGCCGGAATTCGCCGCCGAACCTCACCGTATGGTTGCGCCGGATATACGTCCACCCGTCCGAGAAACGAAACGTTTGATTGCGCACCAGCGATGGCACGGGATCGTTCAAGCTGCCCAGGCTCGTGAACTGAATTCCCGGAATTCCGTAGTTGATTGGATCGGTAGACACGCCTTGAATTCCAAGATCGCCGGCGATGTTGTTCACGAACGAATTGTCGCTCAGCAGTTGAACGCGATTGCGGCTCCAATTGATGCTGGTGGCTTCCACCATTCGTTGCGACCAATTGTGATTCACCGCCAGGTTCACGTTTTGGCTTAGCGTCGACTGGTGGCCCGCGATGCTCGCAAAGTTGCCCAGGGTGTCCTGCCGCTGCGAATTTAGGTTGTAGCCCGCGTTCAAGTTCCACTTCGAATTGATCGTGTGCAGAACGTGAAAATTCACCACGTCGCTGTTGAGCGGCGTGTTCGCTTGCAAAAGATAGTTGTAGGTCTGGCCCTGCGGCCCGGCTGTCGCCGTAATGTTCGGCAAGGGAATGTACGCGAGCAAGCCGTTCGCGGCCGTATTGATGCTGGGAATTTGGCAGCCGTTCCCCAAAACCGTTCGCGGCCCCGCGATATTCGAATTCGGATCGTATAGCGTAAATCCGTTGCCGACACTGCAGAAATCCCCTGTGCGCTCGGGTTGCGTCGGAACCAGCGAAAATGCGTCCACCCCGTTCTTCACGAGCTGGTGCTGATAATTCAAGAAAAAGTATGTCCGGTCGCTGCCGTTGTAAACGTGCGGAATCTTCAGCGCGCCGCCCAGGTTCGCGCCGAATCGTTCGTTGTAGTTCGCCACCTTCGGAAATTCCTCGCCCGTGATCGAGTAGGGTCTCGCATTCAGTGCGGAATTCGCATATTGATCGTAAAAACCAAAGCGCAGACGGTTGATCGCTTGCCGCGCGAGCCGGCTTCGCCCACCGAAAATCCCGCCGTCTCCACCGGGTCGCCACCCTGTCCGCCGCGAAACTGTCCACCGCCCTCGCCACCAAACCCGCGTCCACCGCCGCCTCCGCCGGGTCCTCCCCCGCCAGGCCCCCCGAACCCACCTCCTCCTCCAGGGCCGCCAAACCCGCCGCCTCCGCCCGCCCCACCAGGCGCACCGGGAGCCAACTCACCCGGACCAAATCCGCCCGGACCGAACCCGCCGGGCCCGCCAGCTCCGCTCACCGCCGATCCTTGCCCCACAGTCCCCTGCAAGAGAAACGAATCCGACGACGCACCTCCGCCAGTGCTCGTCGTCATGGCGACGGTCGCGTTGCCGTTGTCGCTTGACTGTCCTGGATTTTGGTTCTGCTGTCCCGCCGCGCCCTCACCAGTCAATTCGGCAGACTCAAATCCAGTCGTCGCCATTCCTTGCCGCATCGCGTTCGTCACGCCCGCCGGCATCTGTGCGCGGCCACCGCCGTTTCTGTTTCGCGGGCCCGAGCTGCCCTGCGCCGCGCCCGAAGCAGGCGCTTGCGCCGCGTTTGAAGCATTCTGCGTGTTAGTTGCGTTCGAGGAATTTGCCGCCGAGTTCTGCGCGTTGCCGGCGGCCGGCGCAGTCGGATTCGCGGGCGCGGGATTGTTTGCGGCAGGTTGCGGCGGCGCCAGATCCGCGAGCGTCGCCACATTCAGCACCACCGGAATCGGCCCGCTCGGGACAACGGGAAGCTTCACATCGATCGCCGCAGGAACAAAACCCAGCTGGCTCACCTCCACGTGGTAGTAACCCTCGGGAAGCTCCGGGAAAACGAACTTCCCCGTTTCGTCCGTCCAACTCAGCCACACTTTCTGCGTGTCTGTGTTCGTGAGCCGCGCCGTCGCGCCCGGCACTGGATCGCCCGATTGCGTCCGGACTTGCCCCGTAGTCGATGCGACGATCTTCGCTGCGGCCGCCGGCTCCGCCGATGAACTTCCACTCTGTTGTTGCGATGCCTGTTGCTGCGGCGGCTGCGCTTGTTGCTCCTGCACCGCTCGCCAATTGCCTGCCGAGCACGCGACCGGTGCGGCCAACACCAGGCTCAGCATCCGCCTTGTTAGCCGCCCGCTTGATTGAAATCCGATGATCATGGAAAAAGGGCGGCGTTCCTTAGCCTTCCTCTTTGTTCGAAGTGCGGCCCGCCCCCACATCGTTCGACGCGGAAGCGGGCCGGCCCAGCGAGGAGAATCTACTGATTGCTGCCGCCACTTTTGTCGGAATCATAAACGAGACGGTAGGTCACAGGTTGCGTGAACCGCTCGCTCGTGATTTTCGTTGTGACGTAAAGCTGTTTCCCATCTGGCGACAATTCGTACGTGCGCGTTGTGCTGCCGCCTCCGCCGAACCCTCGCCCCGTCGTAACCAACTGGTTGCCCTGCCATTGTGCAACCGGCGGCGTGCGGCGCTGCCCTCCGCCACCTCCAGCATTCGACGCGTCCGCATCGCTCTTCGAGTCAGCGGCCGAATCCGGCGGAGTCGTCGTCGCCAGCGTGCGTCCCGACGCGCCTGTGATCTTCACGTTGGCGTCGAGCTGTGTAACCGTCAATTCCGCGAACTCGTTCATCATTCCGCCCGGACCCCCTTGCCCTCTGCCAGGTCGTCCGCCGCCATTCGCGGCGCCTCCGTTGCCATTACCCTGGCCCTGGCCTTCGCCCGAGTTCGCCATCGCTTGCTGCATTTTCTGCCGCGGGTCGTCGCTCTGATCCTTATTCAACTTCCATGTGCCTGCCAAACTGGGCTTGGCAGTTTGCGAAGCCGCGGCTTGCGATGCTGCCTCCGAAACTGACCGCGCCGCCACGCCTCTTCCCAACGCTCCGCTGGCCGTCAACACAAGAGCCGCGGCGCCGCAACATCCGAGCAAAAAGCCGAAATGATTCCGAGCCGTGCTGTTATTTCTCTTTGCCATGTGGTCCACCTCCATCAGTTGTTAAGACGTTTCTTGCGTTACTTCTGGTACAAATCATATTCCGTTCAGAGCAGCCCCAAGTTCCACAGAATGGCCAAACCGTCGTATATCCTGTATGATGTTGGCGTTTCCGATGAATCACACTCGTCAAACGCGCCCGTGCCCGCACTCGCCGCGGCCCTGACCCCATTCATTTCTTCGCATTTATCTTAAGAAATTCAACATCGAAGGGAGCAGCACTCAGATGGCACACACATCTACTCAGTCACACGGCTCGAAGCAGATGCGCCTCGCCGTCATCGGCGCCGGAAAAATGGGCGGCATCCTCATCGACGGATTCCTCAAGCATAAGCTCATGCTTCCCCAGAACATTTCCGCCACGGTGCAGCACGCCGCAGCCGACCGTAAGAACGCCGCGACCAGCGCCGTTGCCCTCGGCACGGACAATCGCGCCGCCGCCCGCGCGTCCGATCTGATTTTGCTGTGCGTGAAGCCTCAAGTTGTAGGTCAGGTGCTCGACGAGATTCGTCCCGAGTTGAACGAGCAGAAGCTGGTCATCTCCATCGCTGCGTCCGTCCCGACCGAATACATCGAAAAGCGGCTCGGCTCGGACATTCCTGTGATTCGCGCGATGCCCAACACGCCATCGATGGTCGGCGAAGGAATCACCGCAATCGCAAAAGGAAAATTCGCTACGCCAGAGCATCTCGAAACAGCGCGCAAACTATTCACATCCGTCGGCAAAACGGTTGTCGTCGACGAAAAGAATATGGACGCCGTCACCGGCCTCTCCGGCAGCGGCCCCGCGTTCATTTACATCATTCTCGAATCGCTCGCGGAAGGCGGCGTCAAGATGGGACTGTCGCGCGAACTCGCCACGCTGCTGGCCGCGCAGACCGCGCTGGGCGCGGCCAAGGTCGTCCTCGAAACGGGCCACCATCCCGCGCTGCTCAAAGATACAGTCACCACTCCCGCCGGTTGCACCATCGACGGCATCCTCGAACTCGAGGAAGGAGGCCTCCGCGTCACCCTGATCAAAGCCATCGTGAAAGCTTCCCAGCGCGCCCGCGAACTCCACTTCACCGACAAATAGCCGACCGCGGTCGCTACCGCGCTCGCACGGTAGTCTTTGGGAGTGCGCAAGCTTGCTTGCGCTTTCTCTTCGCCGAAGCTTGCCCGCCGCATTGCATTTTGGCGGGCTTGCTTCGGCGGACGTTAAAAGGGGCTACTCACCGCGCCACGCTCGTGGCAACAACACGCTCCGTCGCCTGAATATCGATCTCGACCGTATCGCTAACGCGCAAAAGAAACGTGCTCGGGTTCTTCAGTCCCCACTTCACGTAGGGAACCGCGAATTGCGTTGTGACTGACAAGTCTTGTTCGTCGATGCGTTCTACCGACACCACTAGCGTCGTTGGGTGCTCCTGGCCGTGGAGGCGCAGCACGCCGGCGACCTCGAATCTGGTGGTTCCATGCGCCGGCACTGTGCCCTGCGCGTGGCTTGGCACAAAAACGATCTCAGGATATTTCTCGCTCTCGAGGATCTCTGCGTGCATTTTCTTGTCCCGATCCCCGTTACTGCTGTTGCCGCTCGTCGCGTCGATTGCAATCTCGCCGCTCGCTTGGCCCGTCGCGGCGTCGAATCGAACTTGCCCCCGCTTCAATTGAAACGTGCCGTGAACTGTATGGAGCGTGGCGCCCAGCGTAAAATTGATCTTCGTGCTCGCCGGCTCGAAGTTTACGACGGTCTCCTGCGCCCGCGCCGCGGCGCAAAAGACGGCAGCCGCGAGAAGAATTGCCGCGAGCCGCAGGCGCCCTGCCGTTACGCCCACAGGATTCGCCACCCAAGCCCAACCACATCGCGCGCCTTCAGCTCTGCCTCTCTCGACTCGCGTGTATGAATCGCCATCATTCGCGAAAAGAAAATGGGATTCTTCGCAAACAGCCGCAGCACTTTGCGCCGAAGCGTCACACTGGACCCCATCAGTAGCAGAAGCCGGGTCATTCGCACGGCATTCGCCGTGATCTGACGATGCGCTGCCACGTAGTGCGGCATATCCTCGCGCGCCAGCGCGTCGCCCAAAGCTATCGCCTGCTGGAACGCCAGACTCAGCCCCTGCCCCGCGATCCCGTCGATCGCACACGACGCGTCGCCCACAAGCGCCAGATTGCCGCGAACCACTACCCGCGCCCGTCCCAGAACGCTCACCGCGCCCGCTTCGTGAGCAATTACGCCGGCGCAGCGCAGTCGATTCGCTACCGCAGGAAATTGCGCGAGCGCCCGATCAATCCGCATCTGCGGATCATTCGCGAGCAGCGCGACGCAAACCTCTTCCTCGCCTGTTGGAGTAACGAACATCTGGCATCGCTCGCCCCAGTGAACCTCAACGCAATCGGTCCACGGCTTCACCGCATAATGCCGCCGAAACCCAAAACGCGAATGCGCGCGCCGCCGAGGATTCAAGCCCGCCCATTTGCGAACCGCGGAGTTCTGCCCGTCCGCGCCCACCAGCCAACGGAACGAAAGGCTCTGATCGCCAATTTGCAAATGGTCCGCATGAAATTCGGAAACGCGCGTGCCCCACAAGAATCGCACCTGAAGAGCCGTTGCACGCTCGACGAGAAGCTGGTGTAACGCCTTGCGCTGCAAGCCGTACGCCCGCCCCGCAATTCTTGCGCTTACGGAAGATTGATCGTCGCAGAATCGAATGCCAGAAAAAGGAAATGCCCAGCGGGAAAGATCGATTCCGAGGCTTTCGAGCGCTTCCGCTGCTTCCGGCAGCAAACCTTCGCCGCACGGCTTGTCAATCGGTGGCTTGCGAAAATCGAGGACTGTAGTTTGAAGACCCTTAAGTGCTGCTGCGATGGCTGTTGCGATTCCGGCTGGCCCTGCCCCCACCACGACCACATCCGACTGCATTAATCCTGCTTTCCTCGCCCTTCACCTGCGCCCCTTCACAGCGTAGTCTTACCACCGCAAAAGCACCAGTTCCGAGCAGAAACCTGGTCCCATGGCCGCAAGTATACTCATCGTACCCGGCGCCGGCCGCCGGTGCATGTATACGTCTTCGAGTACCAGCAGCACGGACGTGGAAGAAATGTTGCCCACCTTGCGCAGGCAATTCCACGACGCTTCAAGGTCCTTCGATGAGAGTCCCAGCGCCACTTCCGTCGCTTCGAGCACCTTCGGGCCGCCGGTGTGCATCACCCAACTCTTGATGTCGCTCCGCTTCAGCCCTTGCTCACCGAGAAACTCATCCACGTCCTCGCCGAGGTGCTTCACCACCGTATCTGGCACTTCCGGCGATAGTACGATGCGGAAACCCTTCTCAGAGATATCCCAACCCATCACTCTTTCCGTGTTGGGATAAAAAATTGACTTCGTCGCGACAATCTCGGGACCTTTCGGCCCATGCGACCCGTTCCCATTGCCGTTGAACTTCATCTCCGAGCCCACCACGATCGTCGCAGCCGCGCCGTCGCCAAACAGCAGCGCCGAAATCAGGTGCGCCATCGACAAGTCATCGCGTTGCAGCGTCAGCGAACACAATTCAATCGAGAGCAGCGCTGCCGCCTGGTTCTTGTAGCCATGCACGTAATCCGCCGCCCGCGAAATCCCCGCCGCTCCCGCCACGCAGCCCAGCCCGAATATCGGAATGCGCTTGATGTTCGGCGAGAGCCCCATGCGATTCACCAGCCGCGCGTCAATCGACGGCGCCGCGATTCCCGTCACCGACGTCACAAATATCGCGCTCAAATCTTCCGGCTCGAGTCCCGCGCGTGCCAGCGCCCGGCACAACGCCTTCTCGCCCAGATCGAGGCCGTGTTTGATCCAGCTGTTGTTCGCCTGGCCCCATGTGTCCATGTTCTCGTAGAACTCGATCTTCTCCACCGTAAAACGCCCATCCACCTTCATGCTGTCGTCCAACCGGTCGAGAATATCCGGATTCGCCAGCTTGCTCCGCCAGTCGTTCTTAAGCGCCTCCACCAAAAACTCTTGCTTATAGTAATTCTCGGGAAAAGCGCTCGCGACGCTCGCGATTCTCATCAGTTCCGCTCCTTGGAGACACATTCACAGTTGGACGCTATCACGGCCATCACCCACACCCCAAACCCTCAGCCCTTTCCGTGATTCTCAATTCTAGACGAAGAGAGTGCCTTCGCGAAGGGCTTGCCCTGGGTTTCGATTCCAAGACGACGCGGGTGCGTCGGGGAGGGCCGCCCTCGCCCCTCATCCTACACCCCTAATCCCAGGACGCGACACGTTATAACGTCTCGGCCCCTTATTCAATCTCGTTCTTATTTTTTCCAGTCGGAGCGTTCTGGAAGCGAGCGACAGCACCCGATCGCTCGTTCCTCGAGATTCAGGGTCCTGAGCGGCCCTCACGGTTGAAAGTGGCCGTAGCGCATCGCCGACAGAAAGGCTATCGACTCATTCGTGCTTTTCGCTTTGTCCTTCAAACGTGACGTAAATCGAGAGTGAATCCCGCAAGGGGAATTTGTAGATCATGGCTCTCCGTTCGATGTCGTCGAAAAGCCATCCTGGAGCTTGCCCAATGTGCCAATCACATAATACTCTTCTGTGGCGATGAAAATTTCGCGACGCGATTTTGTCCAAAATAGCGCAGCACTCTTTGCCGCCTCGGCTCTTCGGTTCCCCACCCCTCTACGCCGTTCTTTGTTGCTGTCGCCATTCTGGGCCGCGCTTCCACAGGCAGGTCTGCCCGGAATCCCCAAAATGTCCGCCGAGGACTTCTCGAAGAAATTCGATCCTGCCTACCTAAGCAACGGGCTGATCGGCATTCGTCCCGGCCCCAATCCCCTCGCAAAAGCCAAAACGCAGGTCAGTGGGTTCGTTTTCACGAATGTCGCCTACGAAATAGAGAGCATCTCGCCCGCACCGTACCCGCTCGAAACAGATATTCGCGTGGGAACGGCGGCAACGATCGGCGTTCTTGAGTCTGATCGTGTCAAGACTACTCGCCAAACGCTCGACATGGCCACCGGCGAGCTCACGACGCAATTGACGTTTGCTCCCGAAAACGGCCCGTCGATAAATATCGAGGTCCTCCAATTCGCTTGCCGTTCGGTTCCCTCGCTCGTGTGTCAGGAGATTCGCGTCGTCGCTTCCGCCGACACGGAAATCACATTCGTTCCGGCAATCGACAGCGACGGCACACTGGCTCGCGCTTACATCACAGCGCCGCCGGCGCGCACCGACATAGATCTTGTCGCTGGGTTCGAGAGTCACGGAAGTCGGAGCAAGCTAGGTGTGGCCGTGTCGATCACCGCTCCCGATGGCCCCCTGCAACGCCAGGATTCTCTTCCAACTGACACTGCCATCACACGGCCCTACGTCGCGAAACTGAAGAGCGGCGAGGCGTTTCGTTTCCGCACGATCGCCGCAATGATCTCCGAGGCGTACCATCCCGAGCCGCCGCTCGAAGCGATTCGCCTCACCAATTGGGGCGCCATGATCGGTTTCGACGAACTTCGCAACGTCAACCGCGTCGCCTGGAGTGACCTGTGGCAGTCGCGCGTGAAAATTGCCGGCGATACCGACGCGCAGCGTGTGGTCGATTGCGCCTTCTTTTATCTCCATTCCAGTGTTCATCCCTCCACTCTCACCGGGATGCCGCCGTTCGGCCTTTCGCAGTATGCCTACTACTTCGGCCACAGTTTTTGGGACACGGAAAGCTGGTCGCTTCTGCCGTTCGCGCTTACAAATCCGCCCGCCGCGCGCGCACTTGTTGAATTCCGTCGCCGCGGTCTCGACGACGCGAAGCGCCAGGCCGCCCTCTACGGTTATCGCGGCGCTCAATTTCCCTGGGAAGCCGCGCCCGTCGGTGGATTCGAAACCACTCCTACTTTCGCCGCGACCGGGTGGGTCGAACAACACTCGACACCTGATTTCGCCCTCGGCCTCTGGGAATATCAGCTCGCCACCAGCGATTCGGATTTTCTGA
The DNA here is from genome assembly GCA_963744235.1 of uncultured Acidobacteriota bacterium. Lineage (GTDB taxonomy): Bacteria > Acidobacteriota > Terriglobia > Acidiferrales > UBA7541 > Palsa-295. The sequence continues at coordinate 1,455,955 of CAVUSU010000004.1, forward strand.
AGGATGGCACCTGGCCCGTTCTGAGCGCCGTCGCCAAATGGATCGAAAGCCGCGGCGTTTTCACAAACCGCGGATTCGAAATCCAGCACATCATGGGCCCAGACGAAGGCGTGCCCAACATCAACAATAATTCCTACATGAACTTGGTCTGCAAGATGGTGCTTGCGGCGGCGATTCGCTGCGCTCAGATGGTGGGCGTTACGCCTCCGTCCTCATGGGCCAGGATTCGCGACGCGCTCGTCCTGCCGATCGACCGCGCAAAGAATGTCGTCCTTCCGTACGACAATCCTCCGCCTCCCGACAGCGCCACTTACTCCGTCGGCGGCCTCGACTTCCTCACTGTTCATGATCCGCCCATCAGCCCCGAGCTCCTTCGCAACACGTATGCGGCCGAGCAAGCTCCTCACAGCGGACGCCCCGCCGGCGCGCTGATGCCCACCGTGCCAGACGCCATCGGGTTCGCCGTCGCCGCCATGGCCGCCACCGCTGCCTTCCTCGGCGAAAAGCAGCGAGCCGCGCAACTTTTCGAAGCGTCGTGGAAAGAATCCTGGCTCGAGCCCTTCGGCATGATCCGGGAAGTCTCTTCCGAAGACTATGGCTGCTTCCTCACGGACTTCGGCTCGATTCTTCAGACCGTCATGCTTGGCTTCACGGGGATTCGCATTAACGAGGGCGACTGGGCAAAATATCCCGCGTCGCTTCCGCAGGGTTGGACCAAGATCGAAATCGACCGCTTCTGGATGCGCGGCGAACCCACGCGCATGGTTGCCACGGACGGCGCTCCCGCCAAACTTCGCTAGACAAGAAGAGATAGTGTCACGAGGTGAGTTAAAACGAGCAAGGTGTGAATACCACTTGGAATCGGGATACCTGGGGTCTTCGTCAATCCCGAACTTCCAACTGACTTCAATAATTCCAGCGGCGGAGCATCAAACCTGCGCGGAAGGCGAGCTGTATCGCAAGGACGATGATCGTGTCGCGCACCACAACCATCGCATCCCGCATCGACGCTCCCGCGTCCTGCGCCGGAAGGGCTATCGCCGTCGCAACCGCGCCGCGATCTGCGTCCCAGTTTCTCGTTGTCATCGTGCTCATGCCACCCTCCTAATTCACGACGTAAATCGGGCTATCGTGCTCCACCGCAAGAACCATGGATTTGTAGATGTCCACATCCCAGCTATCCGCGATGCGCAACCGGACCACATCCTCGGTTTCAAACACCAGCCGCCCGCGCAACGGCACACGGATGTTCCCGGCCAAAACTCGAAGAACCACCGGCTGCCCCATCCACAGTGCGTAGCCACCTTCCATCCAGGTCACCTCGTCCGAGAGTGATTGCGCCCAACAACTGCATTCTCGGACAGGGTCCAGTACTGGCCAATGGTACAGCGGGCTACATTCGGTAGGAGCGAAGTACTAGCGGCCGAACCTTGAAAGCGAGCGGCGCAAAAAGCGTGCTATTCTCCGTACGTGAAAACGCACGCCCCCGAGGACCAGTGCTTGAGAGCCTGAAACATCTTCTCGCGCAACTCTATGATGTGCGGGGACTTATCGAGTGGGGCGGGCACGCTGCTCGTCTGCGTGATCGTCTTCGTTGAGACGGGCATGTTCGTAGGCTTTTTCCTGCCGGGCGATTCCCTTCTGGTCACGGCGGGCGTCTTCGCCGGTGCCGGGCAACTCAAACTATCTACGCTACTTACGCTCGTCGCGCTGTGCGCGATCGCAGGCGACCAAGTGGGCTACTTCATCGGCTGGAAGGCAGGCCCGAGCCTCTTCCGCCGCGAGGATTCGCGCTTCTTCAAAAAGCAGCATCTCCAACGGGCTCATGCGTTTTACGACCGTCACGGCCCCAAGACCATCATACTCGCGCGCTTCGTTCCCATCATCCGGACGTTCTGCCCACCCGTAGCCGGCGCCGCCGGGATGAATTACGTGCGCTACCTGATCTACGACATTGTCGGCGGCTTCCTATGGGTCTGGAGCATGATTCTGATCGGCTACACGCTCGGTAGGACGATCCCCAATATCGACAAGCGCATCCACTATGTGATTGCAGCGGTTATCGTCGTGTCCCTGATCCCGGCGGCATACGAAACATGGAAATCCCGTCGGCACAAAGCCGCCCGCGCGTGAAAGGCCTCGAGCGATTCATCTTCGCGAGCGCCGCACTTAACCCCCTAGCTCGGAGAGTCGGGCTTGCCCGCAGGGATCTGAGGAACCCTAGTCGCACATGAAAGAACAATCTGACCCTCATGCAGGACCGAAGCCACAGAGCCCGACCAACCGTAAACTGTGATTCTTTTTTTACTCCATTCGACCGCAGGGCATTCCCCTCCAGGACCCTCTAAGACAACCAAATAGTCGCTGCCTCTTGATATCGAAAGTTCATTTCCCCAAGGTTCAATGCACAACACCATGGACAGATCCTCGGAGTTCCTTATCCAAAGACAATGCCGAGACACCTTATCCCTCCATGCCGCCGCCAACTCGGCTGACGCACTCAGTCGCTTCCGGCAGTCTTCACCGCATGGCCGCCGAATTCGTGACGCATCATCGCGAGCAGCTTGTTTGCAAAAGGCTGAGGGTCTTGCGACCGGAAGCGAGCGTCGAGCGCGCCTGAAATTACGGGCATCGGGACGCCCAGGTTCACTCCTTCGATCACGGTCCAGCGGCCCTCGCCCGAATCCGTGACGTACGCGCCGATGCCTTCGAGCGTGGGATTCTTCGACAGCGCGTCCACCGTCAGGTCCAGCAGCCACGACCGAATCACGCTGCCAACCTGCCAAATTTTCGAGATCTGCAAGAGGTCGAGCCCGAATTCGTTTTTGTGCCGCAGCAGGTCGAGGCCTTCGGCATACGCTTGCATGATGCCGTATTCGATTCCGTTGTGAACCATCTTCACGAAGTGACCGGAACCCGCCGGGCCAACGCGGCCCCATCCTTTATCCGGTCCCGGCGCGAGCGTCTGAAAAATGGGCGCGAGGCGCTTTATCGTGTCCGCGTCGCCACCCACCATCATGCTGTAGCCTTCCGTGAGTCCCCACACACCGCCGCTGGTGCCGCAATCGACGAAATTGATTTTCTTGGGCGCGAGCGCTGCGGCGCGTCGCACTGAATCCTTGTAATAGGAATTGCCGCCGTCGATGATCGTGTCGCCCGGCGCGAGATGCGGCAGCAGCAAGTCGATCGTCTGGTCAACCGGATCGCCTGCCGGAACCATCAGCCAAACGGCGCGCGGCGCCTTGAGTTGCGCGAACAATTTGTCGAGAGAATCGGCGCCTGCCGCGCCTTTGTCCGTCACGCGCTGAATCGCGGCAGCGTCGCGGTCATATCCCACCACGCGATGGCCGCCGCGCACCAGCCGCTCCGTCATGAAGCCGCCCATCTTTCCAAGCCCGATCATTCCGAGTTCCATGTCAATCTCCTCCGTAACAATTCAGCGTCTCTTGCTTCATCTGTGTTTATCTGTGTTCATCTGTGGTTCCAAGGTTTCATGGCCCTTATCGCTCATCGCGCGGCGCCATTCACAGTGACGCCAAGGCGCGCGAGATCCTCGCGAAGCTGCGCCAAATTCTTGTACTGGATCGTGTTCATTCCCAATTCGCGCGCGCACTCCAGATTCAATCCGCGATCGTCGATCAGAACGCACTCGCCCGGTTCGCGCTGCGTGATCTTCAGCGCGAGTTTATAAATTCCCGCGTCCGGCTTGCGCACGCCAAGATAACAGGAAGCGAAGAACGCCTCGAAATAATCGCGCAGGCGGAATGTCTTGATGCGGTATTCATTGATTTCGAGCGACTCGTTGTTCAGCGCCGCCATCAGGTATTTTCGCGAACGCGCCAGCTCGCCCGTGAACGCCAGGCTGTCGGGAAAAGGCTGCGACTGGTCGAACATGAATTTCTTGAAGTCGTCGGGCGTGAACGAACGCGGCCGGTAGAAGACGGTTCGCTTCAGGTAATCATCAAGCGACATCGCGCCCGTTTCGAATGCGTCGAGCACCAGCTCGTGGCGGTCCTCGAAATCCTCCCAATCGAGATGGAATTTCTCAACGGCCAGCCTCCGCGAGTCGCGGTCCCAGCCGTTCGTCAGTATCACGCCGCCGTTATCCCAGAACAGTGTGGTTATTTCCGCCATGATCGCCTTGGGTTCTCCCCGTGCCCCAACCGAATGTAGCTCGGGTCTTCACGCGCGAGGCTCACGACTCGCGTCGAAGCCGTTTGATGCTCGCGAACCTCGAAAAGGACCCCATTATCACCGCCCTCGCCGCACCGCAGAAGCAGATTTTCGCGCGCCCGGGAACGCCAATCTCCTGATTGGCGTTTTGTGGCCGAAGGCCACTTTGGGAGTGCGGCAGATCGCTTGTCCTGAGCGAAGTCGAAGGGCCCCGGGCCTTGCCCGTCCTGAAACCTCAACCCTGAAACCCGACACCTGCCTTCACATCCCCAATTCAAATCCCGCACTTCCCAGCACCGACTTACGTATCTCAGGTTTAAACGTAGCGCCGCGGGCTTCAGCGCGGCAGGTCCTGCCTCCGCGTTGCTGTTTGAATCGTGGCGCCCTTCTTGAGCGCGGAGGGAGTCGTCTCAAGGAAAATGCGCCACGTTTTACTGGACCGAAGCGAGCTAATGGCGTAGCCTCCCGCTACGGTCCAAAGCGTAGCTATTGTGAGGAGTGCGTCGTGCCCGATTGGCTATGGCAAGCGATTATCGCGAACTGGATTTGGGAGCTACTCTGTTTTGGCCAGCGGTGTAACAATCGCTTGGCTGCGGCACAAGAACGTCAGTTGGCTCCCGGTCTTGTTCTACGGGTTTGCCGGGTGCGTGCTGATGTCCGTCATGATCTACACTTTTCTCGGTCGTGCCATTCTTTCGAGGCAGCAACCAGAAACTACCTCGGAAAATGTGGAAAAGAATATCAGGGCTTGGGCTATGCCTTTCAGTTAGGGGTCACAAAGCTTCAGCCGGACCCAGATGGCGATTTCGGACTCGCGATTGCGCTGAAAGGCGGCAATTCGCTCGAGATCCACAAGCTGAAACAAAGTCCCGCCTACCTTCAGATCCAGAGCCAGCTCGTGCTTTCTCCCGAGCACCAAAAGACACTGGCTAAACTGACTGAAGAACAGTCCGCCTTCGTTACTGAAGAGCTGTCTCTTGAGCTGGCGCGTTCCAAAATAGGTTTCACAATCGTAGGGCCACCTGTGCAAGGAGAACCGCAAATACAACTGGTTGTGCTAATGAAGGGCGTGCCGATTTCCGGCCTGACAGAGAGTACGTTTGCTGGGTACATGGATGAGATGGACAGCGCCATAAAACTATCGCGCACGACTACAGCTCTACTCCTTGACCACGGGCCGCTGCGCGATACAGCAACCGGGCCGCATCCCACTCCCGCGCGATGAGGGGAAACAATGACGACAGCAAAACAACTAGCTGCAACATACTCCTTCATCGGTCCGTTGTTGGTCGACCCGGTTCTCTCGAGAGTACGGAAACAACGCATTGCCGCTGTTTGCCTTAGCTCTCCATTTGGACGTGGAGGACGTAGCTAGCTTTGCGACCGACATGCATAGCCGAAAGGCCGGGCCAAGTTTTTCCGGGCTGACGAAGTTATTTTCGGTATGCGAGCCGTTCAAAAACAGTTTCCCAACTTAGATTACCAAGCGACGTCTTGCCCTTCGGTCCGACGAACGGCTCTATCCCAGCGCGGTTAGATTTCCTCGGCCTATAAACTAAGTTTTCCTGCTGTAGGCCCGCACAGACAAACCCTAGAAGTTCAATCCTACTTTTTCGTTCAGCTTCAATATCCCATTATCTTCTTGTTTTTGTTCGCCGCCGCTTGATCAACCGCACTTTCTGAACGGCGGGTCGGTCGATGTCAATCGCAGGCCTCCTCGCGCGGCGGATCTACACGTCAAAGTGTATCGATACGTTAATTGATGGGTCCGGCGATGAGTTCTGTATCATTGGGCACAAAACGCGAAGACCAAACCCTGGATGGATCGCGAGCTTTCGGGCAATTAAGCAGGAGTTCCAGGGAGGGGCGTTATCATTTTCACGAAGAGATCAGCACATCGAGAGCCCGCGACATCTCTAATTGCAGATCAGGTCGATCAGATGCTTTGCGCTTCAGCGGCGACTTCAAACCGCGATTCGGTCCGGGGGCGGCATCTTTGAATCGGACGACACGTACAACAAGGTCTTTCCTGGCTCACTCAGCATCGGCCATATATTTGCAGTCCAGACCCTTCGATCGGGCCTATCATCGGGCGAACCCAGAGTTGAAGGCAAAGTCTCTTTTGGCAGCATGACGGACATCGAACAAAGGTAGCTTCGACTCCTAGATTACCCGGCGTCTAAGTAGTTTCTGCTACGACGTCCTGGCGAGTTCCGGGAGCAGATCGCCATAACGAAGCTCTCGGAACCAACAGCGACTGATTTAGGGACGAATTCATAACGGTCGACGGCCAGCAAGCGGTCGGTGCCTGGGTCAAGGTGTTGAAGTCGATCCTGCCGATCATGGTTCAGAGCCTTCCAGCGGAGGAGTACCAACTGGTGCGCTCGACTGAGCACACGGAGTCAGTTGCCAAGACCACCAAGGGTGTGGTGGCGGGCCTGCAAATCCTACAAAGCAGCTTTGACGTTTCCTAAGTTTTTGAAACCCGTGCCGATACTCAAGGGCGTCGCCTCCGATACCTAATCGTGGCCGCCCGGTTTACACCATTTGACGTGCACTTTCGGCTGAATTTCTGCTTTACCCCGCCAGCAAGCTTCCGGTTTCGGCTGGATATGTGACGCGGGTCCCATCAACGCGCGCGAAAGGCGTTAGTTCCCTCCCTAAGTGTTTCGACCAAAATCTGAGGGTGCAAGCCCAGCGCTTCGGCATAAGTGATGAGTGTTTCCAAGCTGAACTTTGAAATCTTTCCCGTCATTAGGTCGCTAACCCTTGGCTGCGGTTCACTCAAACGCTTCTGCAAGTCCGCCTGTGTGTAACCCCGCTTTTTGATTGCCTTCACTATCTGCGAATGCAGCTCCGACTTCATCTTTAGTGAGGCTGCCTCTTGCGGTGAGAAGCCGATTTGCTCGAACACGTTACTTTTCATGCTTGGCCTCTTTTTCATCCTATATAAGAATTTATATAACTGTCAAAGGGCCGCGTGCGGCGGCTTTGCTTCCCGGTGGGAGCCCTCGACTTCAGTCGGGGGAGCATGGCCTTCAGGCCATGCGAAAAAGCCTTCAGTTTATGGATTGGGCTTCAGCCCCGGGAAGGCCTGCGCGCCGCTTTGCCTTTGGCGGGCCAATCTCCCGATTGGCGATCTTCAATTTCTGCTTACTCCGCCAGCAAACTTCCGGTTTCGCTCGGATACGTGACGCGCGCCCCATCAACGCGCGCGAACGGCGTCAGCTTATGCGGCTTCGGAGGCGAGCTATCGACGATTTCCATCACCTCAATCCGGCGCACCGCCAGCGCATCCGCCACCAGCGACCGGTGGCATCTCCACGGCACAGCCTCAGCGCACATGAACGCCGTCGGTTTCTCCGTCGCGAGTTCGATGGCGCGAGCGAGCCCCGCTTCGAACTCCGGCGTTTGCATGTAGTCCGCATAACCGCGAAAGCTCGCGTTGCGCCAGCCCATATTCCGCGAATCGCGCAACGCCTTCCGCAATCCGCCTAGCGCCTTCAAATGAACGTAATCGATTCCCGCATCGCGAAGCGACTTTGCGAGAGCATCCGTATTGAACTGAGGATTGTGCCGCGATTTCGGTATCGTGCGAATGTCGATCAGCCGCTCGACGCCATTCGACCGCAGCAGCTCGATGAACTCACCAATCGGACGCGTGGAATGCCCGATCGTGAAAACCCGCAGCCCCGCCTCCGCCTTTCGCTTCGCCTTCATACTTTATCCATAATAATCTGATTTTCGGTGTCACCCCTGAAACCCGAAACCCGCCTTTTCCCGCCCTTGAATCTCGGGGTGACCTGAGACCTGAAACCCGAAACCTGTCACCTATTTTTTCACAGTACTGGGTCTTGAAATTCTCTCTCAAATATGCTAGAGTACGTTAAATTCTAATATAACCTAATAATTAATCGTGTGCGCCCGGGTTTCAGGGTTTGTACTTGCAAACCCTGAGTGAAAAACGACTCCGGGGGGAGCGCGGAGGTGTGTGCGTTGGAACACGCTTCACCCCACGAACCTTCCTGTGAAAGGCGAAACAAAAGCTAATCGCAACAACCCCACATTCAAAAACCGCCGCAATTCCATGACAAAAAAGCACAAGGCATTTTCTAACCGCAACAAAAACACCTGTTCTGCTTCGCCGCACCTTCGCCCGGATGACACCGCGAGGCGGGACGCCGGGGCTTCCGCCAACGCTGGAATTGAAGGCAGCACGCTGTTAGTGCTAATCTCCGCCCACCGGAAGGACCCCGGGTCCGGTTACAAAATACAACGACGGAACTTGAATTACGGAGGAAATGAAACCATGACGAAACAGCGAATTGGTGTGCTGGTGGTGTGTTTGGTGCTGGTAGCTGTGGGAGTGGCGCAGACACCACCCGCTAAGCAGACGGCTGCCGAAAAAAAGAGCGGGGGCATGGCCCGCGGCGCGGTGGTGATGCCGGGCTCAGAGCAATGGATGGACGTTCCCGCGACAGCGCTGGTAGGGACGCCGTCGGTGGACATGGGCGGAACGCTGAAGATTGCGGTGCTACAGGGCGACCCGATGACGGCTGGCCGTTCGTACACGCTTCGGCTTTCCTGCACAGACGGGACCAAGATTGCGCCGCACTGGCATCCGACGACGGAAAACGTGACAGTGATTAAAGGCACATTCCTGCTGGGAATGGGCGCGAAGTGGGATGACGCCGCGATGAAAGAAATCCCCATGGGAGGCTTCGCGTCGGCGGCTCCGCAAATGCGGCACTATGCCCAGTGCAAAGGGGACGGCGTACTGCAGGTGAATGGAATTGCGCCTTTTGTGGTGAATTTCGTTGGGCCAGATGACCCGGGTCCTGCGAAAAAGATGAATTAGCTTTTCTGCCGGCGCGCATGCCCATCAAGATGGCGAGTAAGCGCTCTGCGGCCGCGCTCAGGGCTAGTGCATGGGCGGGGCGGGGCCGCCGCTTGCCGGCGGGCGTTTCATGAGAAAGGCCATGGGGACGAGGCAGGCGACTACGATGGCGAGGACGGAGACGACGTCCTTGTAGGCGAGGGCCGTGGCCTGCTGCTGCAACATGGCGCCCATGCGCGCGTAGGCCTGGCGCATCGCTTGCGCGGGGTCGAGGCCCTGAGAGCGAAGCGTGGCGGCGAGCCCGTCTACCATCTGCCGGAATTTCGGGTTGCCGTTTTGCGTGTTCGCGGAAAGATAGCTTTGGCGTGTCTGCGCGGTGCGCGTGACGAACGCGCTGATCAGCGCGATTCCAATGCTGCCGCCGATGTTGCGCACGAAATTGATCATGCTCGAGACCTGGTTGTTCTTTTCGCGAGGGATGCCGACGTAGCAAAGCGTGTTCGTGGGAATGAAGATGAACGCGAGGCCGAGCGTCTGATAGATGCGCAGCATCGCGGCCGTCTTGAAATCCATTCCCAGCACCAGGTGCGTGGACATATAGAACAGCGCAACTGCCGTGGCCGCGAAACCGGCGCACATCACCTTTCGCGCGTCCACACGCGAGACGAGGGTGCCCGCGATTGGCATCGTGAGCATCATGATGAAGCCGCCGCCAGCCAGCGCTTCGCCCGCCATCACCGCGGAATAGCCCATCAAAAGCTGCAAGTATTGCGGGATCAGGACAGTGGTGCCGTAGAGCACCATGCCCAGGATGAACATGAAAAAGACGGCGGCGGCGAAGTTGCGCATCTTGAGCAGCCGGAGTTCGACAATCGGATTCGGGTGACGCCACTCCCAAATGACCCACGCCGTAAGGGCGATGACCGCAATGATCGAGAGAAGGAGGATCCAGTGCGAGCCGAACCAGTCCTCTTCCTGGCCCTTATCGAGAAAAAGCTGCAAGGCGCCAACGCCTAGGGAGACAAGGCCGAGGCCGACGTAGTCGATGCGGATGCCGCGGCGCTTCTCGCGCTCGACGGCGAGGTAGGGCGGATCTTCGACGAGCTTGTGAGTGAGATATAGCGAGAGGATGCTGATGGGAACGTTGATGTAGAAAATCCAGCGCCAACTGTAGTTGTCGGTAATCCAGCCGCCGATCGTGGGGCCGATAGCCGGCGCGACCACTACCGCCATACCGTACACCGCGAACGCCATGCCGCGTTTTGCGGGCGGGAATGTATCGGCGAGGATTGCCTGTTCGCTGGGTTGCAGGCCGCCGCCGCCCGCGCCCTGCAGAATGCGGAAAAAGACCAGCATGCCGAGGCTCGGAGCGAGTCCGCAGAGAAAGCTGCTGATTGCGAAGAGCGCGACGCAGGACATGTAAAAGCGCTTGCGTCCGAAGCGCGTCGCGAGCCACGCGCTCACCGGGAGGACGATGCCGTTCGAGACCAGATAGCTCGTGAGCACCCACGTGGACTCGTTGGGGCTTGCGCCGAAACTGCCGGCGATGTGCGGGAGCGCGATATTGGCGATGGAAGTGTCGAGCACTTCCATGAAGGTGGCGAGCGTGACGGTGAGCGCGATCAGCCAGGGATTGAAGCGCGGGCGCCACGTGCTCGTGTCGGCCGGGATGGCGGCGGTGGCGCTCAATTCTCGGCAGCGCTCGCTGTGGACTTTTTCACGCTGCTACCGCCTCCGAAATCGCGACGACTAAGAGTCAAGTCAGGCTGGACGCGGGCCGCGCAAAATCCGCGCGGGGAAGAAAATGATGGCGCGGAAGAGCTCGAGCACGCCGCCGATCGCGATGCCCAGGAGTCGAAATGGCAGCAACAAAAGCCAAACGATCGGGTAGAGCACCAGCGCCACGAGCGCGAGCGGCCAGCACAATACCAACAGAATGCACCAGAGCAGGAATTTCAACATGAGCGGCTCCCTCCTCCCACTACTAACGGGATACGCAGAGTCGTCGTCTCGGGTTCCCTCGCCTGGAACATTATACCGAGGTGCGAAGGCGGGCCAAGCGGAGCTTTTTTGGGGGCGGCGCAGACTGCGGGTTGAGAGTGCACGTGGGCACGCCACCGCGGACGTCGATGCGGCCCCGGCGGCGGGCGAATGCTGGCGCAGTCCGAAGCGAGGTCAGTAGTCGGAGTGAGAGTCGTCGGCGACGACTTCGATCTTGCGAACGTGAATCGTATTCGTTTGCGAGTCGAGCACGCCGGTGACTTGCACTTTTTTGCCGGCAAGGTCCTGGCCCACGCTCTGGTCGTCGAGCTTATAGACCTTGCTCTTCTCCTGGAGAACGAAGCGGCCGCCGCGCTGCTTGACGCAATACCAAACGCAATCCGCGGCCGTGGTTCCCACGTTTTTCGATTGCAGCATTTCCTTGTGCGACTGGCTGAGGGAATGGACGTTTAACGCGCACTGCGAATCGGTGATGTAGCCTTTGAAAACTTTGTCGCCGGCGCCGCGCGAAAGCGGGACGAGCGCGGAGGCCAGCGCGAGTGTGAGTCCGAGAGCTATGTGCGAGAGAATCGAACGTTTCGTTTGTGGCATTTTCTGATCCTTCTTCCCCAAAACGCGCAGGCTTATTTTGCGCGTGGTTCGACGATAAGTTTCATCGTCATTTGTTCATGGTTAGCGCTGCATATGACGGTGCAAACCACCAGGTATTCGCCCGGTTCGTCGGGCGCGGTCAAAGAAAACTCCTGAGCGCCGGGCTTCAAGAGCAGGTCCCAGCCCGGCACGGGCACGTGGTCGCTGGCACGCAGCAAAGCGAAACCGTGGACCGCGCCGTCGCGAGCGTGATTTTTTGCTTTTACGGCCGTGATTCGAAGGCGAATGGCTTCGCCCGACGTAACCGTGATGACGGGCTTCTCCTGCCCCGGGATTTTGTAACGACTATTGTGGTCGGCGATGACTTCGATGACGTGTTCGGCCGACTGCTGGGCGAAAAGGCGGCGCGAGAGCACCGGCGTGGCAATCAGCGTGAGGACGAGGAGCGGGAAGGCCGCGGCCCGCGCAGACTGACGACGGAAGATCCTCTTCGCGCTGGCTTCAACTCGCATTCTTATTGGGTCAGGTACGCCAGGATGAGCCGCATGTCTTCGTCCGTGATTGTGGCGCGAACGCGCATGTGGCGAATGATGGTGGCGGCGGCGCGCGGAGGAAGCTTCTGTGGCGCCATGTGGCAGCGGCTGCAGTTCGCGTGGAAACGCTTCTCACCTTCGATACGCTGGGAAGGCTCTACGTGGATTGCCGCAGTCTTGGAAGTGGCGGATGTCCCGGGTTTCACCGTGGTTTTCGCGGGCGCGGCCGCAGTGGGCGTTGGTGTTGACGCGGAACTTACCACGGCTTGTTCCTGCGCGGCTGCGACGAACGTGACTATGACGCTGGCCGCAATCAAGAACGCGAGGGTCAGGCTCTTTCGCATCAGCGCATCTCCCCGGGTCCCAGGGGAAGGACAAAGCGATATGTGACGCCGACCGTCCAGATATTTTCGTTGCCCCAGGAGCTGAATTGTCGGCCGTAGCTGCTGACGAAGCGCAGGTTGTCGCGGAGATAATAATTCACGCCGAAATCGAATTCCTGCGTGTCCCACCAAGGCAAACTCCAGCCGCTCGAACCCCAAGTCAAACTGGAATCCGGGCCCAGGAAATACTGCTGCATGCGCGCGACGACCTGGATTTTTCGAAATTGGTCCTGCGCCTTCGGCACCTGACTCAAGCGGTAAGCGGATTCAACCCAGTAGCCGCTGCCCGCGCGCGAGCGCGCGTATTCGCTGCGGAGGTCGAGCGGAATCGCGGCCGGTTGCCATTCGAAATGAAAGCCGAAAGCGTTCGTGCGATCGTCTTGCAGCGAGTGCTGGAACGAGCCGCCCACTTCGAGACGCGGACCGGGGAAAAAGAGTCCAACACGTCCACCAGCGGCACGGTTTGAATCGACAGGCGCTTCGGTGATGTTCGTCGAAAAGTATGCGGCGTAGTTGAGGTTCACTTTGCGGCTGAGCGGGAAACCGCCGCGCACCATCGCTCCCGTTCCGGCGCCGCTAGGGCCTGTCGCGATCGGCAAAATCAGAGGATCGGTTTGCAAGTTGCGAATCCAGATGGGGTAAAGCCGCTCGTTGAAGATTCCGAATGGTGTCAGATAACGTCCCACGGTGACCGTGAGGTAAGGGTTGGCGATGTAATCGAGCTGGAGGTAGTCGACTTCTTTCAGAACGCTGCCGTGATACGCGTTGCTGCCCGACGGCTGTGTGAAATCGGCTTCAAACGTGTCGCGCGACTCGATGAGCCAGTGATCTCCGAGCGGAACCAGGAAAATTGGCGAAACCAGCGGGTCGAGATTCGGCTGCCCGCCTTGGAACTGCGTGACGAAGCCCATCCCGGACGTGAGGATTGGAATCGGCTTCGGCGTTTCAGAGGGTTCAGTGTCTTCGGTTTGAGCTTTTGCTACGGAGACGCTTCCCAGGGTAAACCAGACGGCGAGGAGCGCGATGGATGCGCTGCCCAAGCGCCGCCAGAGTATCGACGTCGCACGCGATTTGCAGCGTGGCGGAACCGCACCCTCGAAACGATGGCTGTGCTCGTTTGGCATTACCGTACAGCGAAGAACCTTTTGTGTCCCAGAATGAATCGCGTATCCGCCGATGATGGAAGACGCCTCTGTGGCAGTCAATCGCCCGGCCTCGGCGAGCGCGCCTGAGTGGTAATAACTGTTCCGGTGCTAATGTTGTCTGTGAGCAGGATTGTGGCCCTAAGTTACTGCAAACAGTCGGGTTACAGTCGAGCAGCGTATACGTGGGGCAGGTGTTGCAACTGTAACAACCCTGTCCTTCTCGGCCATTGACGCCAACGGCGTCTCAGAAGAAAGTCGATGACATGGATTCTGGTACGCCCGGTTATTCGTTCGCTTCGAAGTGCGTCGCGGCTTTGCTTTGCGCGGCGCTTTTGAATCTGCCCGCGATGGCGACCGGCGACAAGGCGCTGGGCATGGTCGCGGAGGCCCAGCACGCTCACCTGGACGGAGTTTCGGCGGTTTCCGGCGCTACGATTTACGCGGGCGACGCAATCGACACGGAGAATCCGGGCGCGCTGCGCCTGCGTCTGGGAACGGGCCAACTCTACTTCACTGGGGCTAGCGCGGCGACGCTGTCAGAACACTCGGGCGTTTCCGCCGCGAAACTCGTCCGCGGCACCGCCAGTTTTTCGGTGCCGGACTCGACGCGATTCGAACTCGAAACACCGGCGGGATTCCTGCGCGGCTCGGGGAATAATGCGACCCGCGGGCAGGTGACCATAACCAGCCCGAACGAGCTAATCGTGTGGGCGGTTCGCGGCGATTTGATACTGGATAATGACGGCGAGCTGCACACGATCGCCGAGGGCAAGACTTTTCGCGTGGTTATCGAGGATGAACAGGACTCGCAGGATCAGAATGCGCCGCCGAAGAATACGCGTCACCGCAGGCGCAGGCTGCTGTTCTTCTTGCTGTTTGGCGGCGCCCTCGTGGCAGTCTCAGCAGCATTGTGGACCCATCAATCCGAAAGCCAATCGACTCCGTAACCCAAGAGTTTAGGTTGCTGCAGGTTGTGGTGCGTGAGTGTGCGCGAATGCGGGTACTTCGCTCGCGTGGAAGCCGACGACGAACATGGCGTGCGGCGCAACGCGTCCCCAGCGGAAAAGGTCCCATTTCGCACGGATGAAGCGAAGTTCCGGCCTGAATGACAGGTCGAGAATCTGGCGCGTCTCGCCGCGATAAAAACGCTGCGGCATCATCAGGAGCGGCTTCGTTCCCCAGTTCTGACCGTCCTCGGAACCCCAGATCGAAAGGTCGAGCGACTCCTGTTCGATTTGATCGGTAATGACCATGGAGCACAGGAATGTGCGTGTTTGACTCGCGCCGATGTCGCAGGGTTCACCTTCGCCCTTTGCGGTGAGGCGCGTTCCCGCCGGAATCAACTCAAGTTCCACGGCCATCGATTGGTCTCCCGAAATCGCGTCGGATTCTAACATGGTGGCATCGCCACACGAATCAGGGTCGCGATGCCACCGCCGTGCTTCCCGCGTTCTTCACGTACGTGTTCATCCAATTATTCATTTCCCAGAGGACGTGCAACACGGATTCGCGTCCCGCATAGCCGTGCGATTCGAGCGGAAGCAGCACAAATCGCACCGTCGCGCCGTGCCCTTTCAGCGCACTGAAAAAGCGCTCGCTTTGGATCGGGAACGTCCCGGAATTGTTATCCGCCTCGCCATGAATCAGCAAAAGCGGTGTCTTAATTTTGTCCGCAGACGAAAACGGCGACATTTTGTAATACACCTCCGGCGCCTGCCAGTACGTGCGCTCCTCATTCTGGAACCCGAATGGAGTCAGGGTACGGTTATAGGCGCCACTGCGCGCGATGCCGGCTTTGAAGAGATCGCTGTGAGCCAGTAGATTCGCGGTCATAAACGCGCCATAGGAATGCCCCATCACAGCGACACGATTCCTATCGACAACGCCAAGACGCGCGCCTTCGTCGATGGCAGCCTTCGCGCTGGCCACCAACTGCTCGACATACGTGTCGTTGGGCTCTGCATTTCCTTCCCCGACGATCGGAATGCTCGCATTCTCGAGCACCGCGTAGCCTTGCGTCACAAATGGGACGGGCGATGCCCAGGACACGAGCGGAAACTGATACGGTGAGCCGGTCACCTGTCCTGCCGACGCTCGCGTCTTGTACTCCGTCGGATACGCTTCCATCAGGGTTGGCAGCGGACCGTCCTCTGGTTTATAGCCCGGCGGCAAATAGAGATTGGCGCTTAGATCGACGCCATCGGCCCGCTTGTAGTGCAACACCTGCTTTTTCGGCAGCGGTGCATCGCCATACGGACTGGGAAAAAACGTAATCTGCACCGCCGACGGATTGCCTGCGCTCGCGAGATAGAAATTCGGACTTTTCTCCTGCGACTCTCGCCGGAGCAGGATGGTCTGCTTGCCGGCGTCCAGGACATTCGATGGCACTTCGTAGTACGGTGCCGCAGATTGCCAAATTCGCTTCGTCTCGCCGCTCGCCGAATTCACCACCGATACGAACGGCTTGTCGCCTTCCGGAGAAGCGCCAAGGCCGCGGAAGTAAATGCCATGGCCGTCGGGAGTCATCTCCAACACGAACTTTCCCGACGCATTGCGTTGCTCGATGGGCTGCCCGATATCGTGATATCGATCCTCGAACGAACCCTCGAACAGCTTCACAACCGCGCTGGGCGAACTGGGATCCATTGCCAGGATGATTCGCTTTCGGTCTTTCCACCGGCGTTCTTCGACCAATGCCAAATGATCGCTGCTCCATTGGACGCCCTGAAAACGCACCGGCAGTTCGAGTTGCTTGCGCGGGGCCTGGTCGAATGGCGCATCGAGAAAGAAAATTGTGTCCCGCACCGCGACGTCTTTGCGAGCATCGCCGCCATCTCCAGCTTCCACCCAAGAAAGTACCGCCGGAGCATCGCTTCGCCATTCGTAGTCGCGCGGTCCTGCGGGAACAGCGTCGTGAACGTTGGGAATCGTATCCTGCAGCGGCCTATCCACCAGTTGCTTGCTGCTGCCGTCCTTCACGTTCAGCACAGAGACTCGCAGCGGGAAATACTCGGACGGCAAGAGATATGAGTAAGGATGGTGGAGTTCGGAAACCAGCACCCAATTGCCATCCGGCGATGGAGACGCATCCATGATGACGCCGGGCTTGCCCAGCGGCTTGCTTGAGCCGTCGAGAGACACCAGCCGAATCTGTGCCGTCGCGTAGTAGTCAAAGAACGTCTCGTCTTCCGGATTTTTCAGCAGATCCTCATACGTAGCTCCCGGCGTAACGCGGCCCAGATTTTCCTGGATCACAGGTCCGGTGGGAACTTCACTGCGCACGGGCGCGGGTACCTTGTCCGCAGGAACGGTCTTGCAAATCAGACCGGCACTATCGCTGCGCCATTCGCAGGCGGACTGCCCAAGAAATCCCTGACCGAAAATTCCATCCAGGGCAATTCCCGGCAGTCGGCGTGCTTGAGCTGTCGCCACGTCGACGATCCACAGACTCAAGCCTGCGTCTTCTTTCGCGTCACTGATATTCACGAACGCGATTTTCCGCGCATCGGGAGACCACTCGGCGTCTACGATTTTCGCATGCTGTGGCAATCCGGAAACCGTGATCGGGTCGCTCTTCTCCACCGGCTGCAGCTTCAGCGATATCGCATACCGTGCGCGGCTCGGTCCATCCGTCTTCGGATTGAATCGCAATCCTGCCAGACGAAGCTCCGGCTGCGCCAAATCCGCAATCGACGGCAATCCTGCGTACTGCTCGATCAGCATCCAGCGCTTCTGTCCCGGAACCGCCGGCGACAACACCACCGTCGGCGTCGGCAGTACATCCACCATGTTGATGATGTCCTGCGGCGGCTTCTGGTACGTGAGACTTGTCTGGGCGTGCGCGGAAGGGATGGCTTGCGCGAGCAAGAACAGAGCAACGGACAGGAAAATCAGAAGTATGGTTCTCAGTTTGATATGCACTTGTTTCGACCTGCTTTCCGAAATCGCGTCGGATTCTAACACGCGGGAAACCACAGATGAACACAGCGCGACAAAAAGACTGAAACGCAGAGGACACGGAGAAAGGCCTGAGAACACAGAAAAGAGCGAAGCAGTGAAGCCCGAAGCCGTCACGGCGGTTGAGAGCGATTCGGTTTCTCTCTATCTGTATCTGTGTTTATCTGTGTTCATCTGTGGTTTAAGAGTTTTTGTGGGCTTGAGTTTCGCCAGGCGTTCGGCGGCGGCTTGGAAGGTTTTCTCGGTCTTGCAGAATGTGAAGCGGAGGTGCGTGCGGCCGTCGGCGGGATTTTGGTAGAAGCTGGAGCCGGGAACCGCGGCGACTCCGATTTCGCTGACGAGGTACTTCGCGAAGGCAACATCGTCGGGAAAACCGAACGCGGAGATGTCCGTCATGATGTAGTACGCGCCGCGAGGCTTGAAGCAGCGAAAACCCGCGCTGGTCAAGATGCCGAGCAAACGGTCGCGGCGCGAGGCGTATTCGTGCGCCAGCGTGTCGTAGTAGCTCTGCGGAAACTTCAAGGCGGCAGCGCCGGCCTCCTGCAAAGGGGCAGCGGCGCCGACCGTGAGGAAATCGTGCACCTTGCGAATTGAGGCCGTCGCTTCGGGCGGCGCGATCGCCCAGCCGACGCGCCATCCGGTGACGCTGTACGTCTTCGAAAGCGCGTTGATCGTGATGGTGCGGTCGCGCATGCCGTCAAGCGTAGCCATGGAGATGTGTTTCGCGCCGTCGTAGAGCATGTGCTCGTAGATTTCGTCGGTGATTGCGAACGCGTTCCAGCGGTCGCACAGATCGCGAATCGCTTCGAGCTCGGCGCGCTCGAAGACCTTGCCCGTCGGGTTGTTCGGCGTATTGAGGATGATGGCCTTGGTCGAGGGACCAAACGCGGCGGCAAGCTCGTCGGGATCGAACGTCCAATCGGGCGCGCGGAGCTTGACGAAACGGGGCGTCGCTCCCGACAGAATCGCGTCTGGGCCGTAGTTTTCGTAGAACGGCTCGAAGACCACCACCTCGTCTCCCGGATTGATGATGGCCATCATCGAGGACATCATCGCTTCCGTCGAGCCGCAGCAAACCGTGATTTCGCGTTCGGGGTCGATGGTGAGTCCCGTGTCGCGCCCGAATTTCTCCGCAATCGCGTTGCGAAACGATTTCCCGCCCCAGGTGATCGCGTACTGATTGATGTCGGCGCCGATGGCGTCCTGGGCGGCACGCTTGATTTCGGCCGGCGCGGGAAAATCGGGAAAACCTTGCGAGAGATTCACCGCGTTGTGTTTCAACGCGAGGCGCGTCATCTCGCGGATCACGGATTCGGTGAAACGTTCGGCTTTGGCGGAAAGGCGAGGGCTAGCGTGCGTGCTTGCGGCCGGCGACGGCTTTGCGGGGTTCATTCGGCGCTCCGTAAAGCTTGCGATAGATGTCCGCGTTGCGCGTTACGATTTCAACATATTCGCGCGTTTCGGTGAACGGAATCGAATCGACGAATTCGGCGGGCTCGCGATAGGTCTGGCCCGCGGTCCAGGCGATGACGCGGTCTTCCCCAGCATTGTACGCGGCCAGCGCGGATTCGATGCTGCCGAATTGTTTGCGGAGATTGGAGAAATAGAGCGTGCCGAGGCGCACGTTGTAGTCACCCTCGAAAAGACGCACCTGCGAATACCCGACCCCGGATTGCCGCGCGAGAAGCCGGGCCGTCTTCGGCTCGAGCTGCATCAGGCCCATCGCGTTGCGGTTCGAGCGCGCTTCCTCGGCAAAGGCCGATTCCTGGCGAATCAGCCCGGCGACGAGCATCGGGTCGACGCCTGCCTTCGCGGACCACTGGCGAATCGATCCCTTGAACGGCATCGCGTACGCAGTGAGCCATACGTCGTGCGGCACATCGGCAAAAGGCCGCGCTTCCAGTTGCGGATAAACTTGACGCACGGCGACGATGGCCTCGCCGATGTGGCCCGCATCCACCGCGGCCTGCGCGGTTTCGAGAAGCAATCGCGGTTCGCCGGTCGAGGCGTACGCGGCGCGCAATTCCAGTTCGGCGGAGGCGTCGAATGCGATGGAGCGCAACGCGTCCGCGCGGGCCTGCCGGTCTGCCGCGGCAGGTGGGATGTCGTCTGCCAATCTCACGGGAGCTGGTGGAGGAGGGACGAAGGCGAGAGCCTCGGGATCGTCGGCGGGGCCGTTGCCCATCGCACGCAAACGCGCGGCGCCGGCAGCTTCGAAATAGTTCTGGGGGTAACGTTCGGCCAGCTTCTGATAGTAGCTTCGCGCGACTCCCGCAGTTCCCGCTTCTTCGGCGAGACGGCCGAGCCAGTAGAGCGCGTCGGGCAGGAACTGCGACGTCGGGTATCGCTGAATATGTTCGGCGAGCAACTGCGACGCGTCAGGTTGCCGCTTCAGCACTTCCACCCAAGCAACGCGCCAGTGCGCGGGGATCGCGTCGGGCACCGTCGGGAAATCTTGTTCAACGCGCTTGTAGTAGCCGGCGGCTTGGTCGCGATCGAGTTCCACCCAATACTCGTTGGCGGCAAGCATCAGCGCCGATTCCGCCCAGCGGCTCTGCGGCGCTTTCAAAGCCGTGCCCTCGACGGCCGCGGCCATTTCGGAATCTTGCTCGAGCGAGCGGTAATACTGGGCCAGCGCGTAGAAGCGTTCGGCGTCCACGTCGGAATCGGTGGGCTGCAGCGACGCGAGTTCGGCAGGGTCTGCGCCGAGCGATACGTTGCATTCGAGAATGCGAAGCTGCGCGCGTTCGTGGTCGGCGCCGGTCAGCTCGGGCAAAAGCTGCGCGTACTCGTTGCGCGCGTTGCCCCAATCTTTTGCGTTGAAGAGCGTCCCGGCGTGCGCGTTGCGCTGGTCGAGCGGAATCGGCGGAATCTGCGTTCCCGGCGTGCTTGCGAGGAAGCTGAGCTTCATGCTGGCTTCCCTTGCCTGCTCGCTCAGGGCGAATCGCAGATAGACGGCCTGGTAATCGGCGGCGGCCAAGTCCTTTTCGCCCGCTTGTTCATGCGCTTCGGCGCGGAGGAAAAGCAGCGCCGGGCGATCGGGCGTAGCCGAGTATGCGCTCAGGGCCGTGATTGCTTCGGCGGGCTGATTCGAAGCCAGCGCTGCCTCGCCGAGAGTTTGCAGCGCCTGGTCGGTGACCACGGAGTCGGGGAAATCCTGGCGGAACTGCTTCAATTCGGTGACGGCGTCGGCGCTGTGGCCCTGCGCGAGATCGTTCTCGGCCGTCCAATACAGGGAATATTCGCGCAGCAGCGGATCACCCTTGGCGCGGTCGAGCCATTTCGCTGCTTGCGCGTAGTGCGCCTTGGTGTAATCGAAATAACCGAGCGCGAGCGCCGCGCGCATTCCAAACACGCCGGAAGTTTTTTGCATCGCGAAGGCGCTGAGCTGTTCGTACGCGGGCGCGGGATTCTTGTCCTTCAACTGGCGGGAAAGCTGTTCGAGGTATTTCACCGCGACCACGGTCTTGCGCGTCGTCGTCGTCACGGCCGCGGGCTTGGTGCGCGCAGGCAACGCAAGCGGACACAGAGCAAAGAACACTCCTGCGGCGAGAGCGAGCCGGACTCCGCTTTTCATAGAATCTATTTTAGGGCCGCAGAACGGGTGAGGGATACGGGTACTCTCCGAGCGTCTGTGGATCGCCCTCGGCGAGAATTTCCACCATCCAATGATGGAAGTAGTCGATGGGATCTTCCAGAATCGCCCGGAAGCGGCGGTCGTATTCCTTGCGGGCTTTATCGAGATCAGCGCGTAACCTATGACAGATGTCCTTGTGCTCGCGGCCGAGCCGGACATCCTTTGGCCGCAGAAGTTTTATGTCCTGCATGGCGACTTTCGCCACACGGTTTGCCCGGCGGTGTAAATCTTGGACCTCGGGGGGCAGGCTGGCAAGGTCGAATACCCCAGTTTCAGCAGCGACTGTTTCTTCCGCGGCAACTTCGGCAACCGGTTCCGGTGCAACATCCAACTTTGCCGCCACGGGAACGACGGGTACGTCCTCCGCGTCCCCAGCCCATTCGGATTCAGGTTCGGCATGGGCGGTTGCCGGGGTCGGAGCAGGAGCAGGAGGTTCCTCTTCAACTTCCTGTACCGCAACGCGGCTGGATTCTCTCGCTTCGGGCTCTTCTTCCACTGCGTGACGGTCACGGGGATTCAGCGCCACGGCGACGAAATTCGAAAGGACCGAAAGTCCTGCGGCAAGGGCCGAAGCAGCCGTTTGCGCGCGGAGCATGGCGGGAAGCGCGTTGGTCGGACGGCTCGAAGAGCACGCAGCGACCAGATCGGCGTACGCCTGCTGCAGCTCGTCCGCAGTACGCTGCAGCGGCGCCAGATTGTCGCGCAGCGCCCGAGACACAGCTTCTTCCAAGGCGCGTTCGATGGTTTTCGGGCGCTCTTTCGAGGCTTTCTCCGCCATTTTGAAATTATGGAAACGGTCTCCGGGGGTGTCAATGGACATTCGGATGGGGCGTTCCTGAGTATCAGTGGCAGTTTCGCACCGAGCTCGGCGCCGTAAGAACGGTGCGAACGTGGCCGGACTAACCTCCAAATGGTGCGGATGTGCCATTTTGCGGCTTCCGTTTAGCGGATCTCTGAGCATTCTAATGTGGGGCAACATGGTGCGACCGTGACTTCGTCACAAGTTTCGCACGCCCGGTCTGCACTACAAGAGAAGGCGGGTCAGTGCGGCTTCTGTGCGGCGGCGGCGCGTTGCTTTGCGTAAGTAACGAGGGCATCGAAACGAGGATTACCGTGCAACGATTTAAGGTCGGGATCGCTATCTATCCCCAACTCACCGTCCGGCGGCAAACCGTGGTCGACAGCCTCACGCAAAAGATGAAGCGCGACGTCAGGCTGTCCGCGGTGCGCCGCCACAGACCCAAGGTTATACGTCGAAATGGCGGCGTCGGGGCTGTCGGGGCCAAGCACACGTAGTTGAATCTGCTGCGCTTCTTTGAAGAGAGTCTCCGCGTCAGCGTATTTCTTCATCTGCATCAGTGTGTTTGCCAAGCTAGTCATCGTGCTCAGGCGATCCGCGTGCTCCTGTCCGAGGATGCGAGTCTGCGCGGCGAGTGCGTGTCTTTGCAACGCCTCCGCCTCCGCGAATCGATTTTCCGCACATAAAACATCGCCCAGATTGCCCTCTGAGACCAGGGTCTCAGGATGTTCGGGACCCAGAGTGCGCCGGCGAATCTCAAGGGCATCCCGGTCCAATTTTTCCGCCTCCGTGTAGTGGCCTTCGGCTTGCAAGTCTCGAGCGAGGTTGTTCATCGACGACAATGTGTCCGGATGCTCGGGGCCCAGAACGCGGCGTTTGATTTCGAGCGTTTCCCGATGTAGTTTCTCAGCCTCGGCGTAGTGGCTGTCATCATCCAAAAGCAGCGCCAGATTGTTCATGGATGCCAGAGTGTCTGGATGATCCGGCCCGAGAACACGCCGGCGAACTTCCAACGTCTCGCGATCCAATTTCTCTGCTTCGGCATAGCTCCCTTCCATACGCAAAGCTTCGGCCAGGTTACTCATCGACGCCAGTGTATCCGGGTGTTCCGGTCCGAGAACGCGCCGCCTGATTGCAAGCGTTTCACGGTCTAACTTTTCCGTTTCCGCGTAGCGGCCCTCGAAGTGCAAATCCCGCGCTAGATTGCTCATCGACGCGAGCGTTTCCAGGTGTTCCGGCCCCAAAGCCCGCCGTCGAAGGTCCAGCGTTTCGCGGTCAAGTTTTTCTGATTCTGCATACAGTCCTTCGTTCGCAAGAACATTCGCTAGATCGCTCATTGATTTCAGCGTGTCCGGATTGCGCGTCCCCAGAATGCTCTTCCGAATTTCCATCGCGCGTTGTGCGAGGGGCTGAGCGCGCGAATAGAGCCCCAAGTTATCGTAAACCGTTCCCATGACGTGCATCATCTGTGCTTGAACTTCCGGATCTTGCGCGAGGCCAGTGCTGATTTCGGCGGAGGCCCTGTCCAGAATCTCACGAGCCGTGACCGTGTTGCCCCGCGCCTCACTCGGGTTTGACACCTTGAACATCCTCGTCATGAAATCGCTGATGCGCGTCGCACGGTCGCGCTCGCGCGTGATTCGGCGCAACTGCTCGGCCTGCACGACCGTGAAACCGGCGAGCAGCAGCACGACGCCCGCTGCCACTGACACCATGACGCGGTGCCGCCTGACATACTTCTTTACCCGGTAGGCCGCGCTGGCAGGCCGCGCCTCAACGGGCTCGTGGTTCAGATAACGCCGAATGTCAGCCGCCAGTTCTGATGGCGCGCCATATCGGCGCTCTTGCTCCTTCTCGATGGCCTTCATGGTGATCCAGTCGAGGTCACCGTGAAGCTGATTCACAAGCTGTCTTGGCAACGTTCCGCGCGCCTCAGCAGCTGCTGTTGAGGAGGCCTTCTCGGTTTCCACTTTGGTACTGGGCGGCGGAGCCTCCACTTCGCGCAACTGCCGCAGCACTTCGTGCAACGGCTGCTTCTGCCACTGCCTTGGGTCGAGCGGGAGCGAACCCGTCAGCAGTTCGTAGAGAATGACTCCAAGCGAGTAAACGTCTGCTCGCGTATCGACGTCCTGCCCGCCCGGCTCGGCTTGCTCTGGACTCATATACGCAGGAGTGCCGACGAAGCCGCCCGCTTGCGTGAACATCATTTCGCCAGGCCCCTGCGGCGTTACGGCTTTTGCGAGCCCGAAGTCGATGATGCGCGGTCTCGGTTTGCCGTCGACTTCGACAACGAGAATGTTGGGCGGCTTGAGGTCGCGGTGGATGATCGCTTTCTGGTGGGCATGCTGCACACCCTCACACACGCGAATGAAGAGTTCCAGCCGATCGCGAATTTTCAGGTGGTGTTGGTCGCAGTACGTCGTAATCGGAAGGCCTTGCACAAATTCCATTACGAAATAGGGCTGCCCGTCACTCGTCGTACCGGCATCGAAGACCTTCGCGATCGAAGGATGATCCATAATCGCGAGCGACTGCCGCTCCGATTCGAAGCGATGCAGGATGGTATCGTCGTACATACCGACCTTAATGAGCTTGAGCGCCACTTGCCGGCGTACCGGGGCAGTCTGTTCGGCCAGCCAGACCTGGCCCATGCCCCCCTCGCCTAACTTCTTCACCAGCAAGTAATTGCCGATCGACTTCTTTTCGGCGGCGTCCCGGGACTCTTCGGCGGGACTTGCCGTCGCATTGGGATCAGAACCTGGGGAGAGCGACTGGGTCGGTAATCCGATATCGGCGGAAGTGATGTTCTTCGTGGGACCATCCGCGTTCTTCACTGGTACCTCCGCAGAATGTTTGGAAGTGGCCCGAGTCTAGCACGGAAGACTTTTGTGGATGTGCGGGATATGCCGTCAGCTCCAGCGCCTGAATGGCCGACTGTGCAACATGCTAGAATAGGGATACCAACGGGGGCGACACGGTTTCGACGGAAGCTGTCGCGGCTCGAAGGCATGCCGGGCCTCACCTGCCCGCAATCGGGTGAAACAACACAACTGGCAACTCACAGTTGGCAATCGCAGCCTAACCAAAAGTAAGCTGCGCGTCTCCTCAGGCGTCACCTACGCGCTTGAGACGAGGCGTCACACAGTAGGCTGGCTGTCGCGTTTCGGTCCGTAATGCGGCGGCGAGATTATCGGACTAGTCGGCGGCACGTCTTGCCCGCTCTGAGCGTCGTCGGCGAAACTAAACGGAACGGGCTAAGCATGTAGTCTTCGGGTTGCAAGGCTTCTCGGACGGGGGTTCGACTCCCCCCGCCTCCACTTGGATGTACCCTGAAATAGGACGGCAGAACGTCTATGAAGACCCCCGCGTGGCTAATAACCCATCTGGTTTTCATGACATCGGTTGCTTTGTACGGTCAAGCCAATCGCCAACCTCAACCGAGTGATATCTTGCCTGGCCCTGGAAGGGGGGCCGGAATAGAAGCTGACAAGGAGTTCGCCTCAAAGTTCAGTCTGGTCAGGATGGCCAATTGCCTCACGCCGGATGGGTTCGGATTCTCTGAAAACACGTACCGGGGACCAGACGGAGAAAAACTCTACTTCAGAACCGTTCACTACCATTCCGCCGAGCGGGCCCGGGCGGAATTTGAGAGCAGGATCAAGGCGGCGACGAAGGTTCTTGATCGAGCAGAGGCGAAGGGCGACGGAGGAGGTGTGGCCGAGATGGCGGTCTTGGTCACCACTGGTGGGAGCGGGAAGCAGGTCTCCGCCATAGTTCTGAACGTGGGAGAGAACCTGCGGAGCGTCCAGTCGAATTTGGGCGAGGACATTAAACAAGTCGCCGAAATGCTGAAGGCCGATCAAAGAGAGCGAGAAGCCAAACGGCCGTGACCCGCATGGCTTCACTGATTGTCCCCTGAGAAGTGGACCTCCGAAGGGTAGCCTCTCCTTCGGCAGTATCCACCCCTCCGGGAACAAAGGGCTCGACTTCGATAAGTAACTTCCGCGCAAGTTTTTGCTTATCGTTTCTTGCGCCGAGTTTCCTAACTTAATTCTTTTCTCCTGCCGACTTCTCCATCACCGCCGAAGCCGTCCCGCACGTCCCGTAACTCTTGACGAGGCTGCTCACGCGAAAAACGTGCGTACCGGATATGTCGGCGGTCGACGTTCCCTTGAGTTCGACACGCTCTCCGAGCCGCAAAGGAGTGCTGGCGGAAAGAATCGTGTACGTTTCGTTGTCGTTCTCATTCTTCAAGCTGATTCCGTTCGCCTCGGTCTGGGTACAGCCGATGACGGAAGCTTGCGAACGCTCGGCGACGTGGTGGTGATGAACGAGCAATGCGATGCCGACAACCGCTCCCGCCGCGACACCCACGCCGATTCCGATGGCTTTCCCGTTGCCGGAACCGTAACTTGGGGTGCCGCTACCGCCGGAACCCGTGCCCCCGGAACCACCTGTACCTCCGCCGCCGCCATATTGAGCCGACGCAGTGGCCGCCACCGCGAGACAAAGCAAAAGAATCCCCGTAACCCTTGCCAACCATCTTGAAAGCATTGTTTTCTCCTCTGAAAAGGACACGAAGTCGTGATGCCGGTCCGTTTCAGCAGGCAGTGTGCCTTGGGGCGCTGAAAGAGTTGTCGCGAGGAGGCAAAAACCTCGTCCCTTTGAAGTAAAGAAAATGTATGACCGGGGCGTCTCTATTGTTCTTTGCGCGCCACATTTAGCGAACGATTCCGACTTAAGCGGAGTGGGACATTTGGGCGGATTTGGCCAGTTCCCGGGTGGCGCGGCCTTCCATCTTCCTGAAGTTTCTTCGGCCAGCGCGCAGCAGGTGGTCAAGAGTTGGGCCGTCCTTCGGGAACACCGCGATTCCGCCATCCAGTGTGAGTGGAGTTCCTTTTTCTTCCTCGGTGGCCATGCGATCTCCCAACCGGAAAGTGAGCTGGCGCGCTCCTCCGGTTGAGGTTTCGGGCAATAGGAGAACGAATTCGCGCGGTCCTTCGCGAAACACGATATCGCCACTTCTGCAAACCGCTCCGGCGACGTTGGCCACCCTGCAGAGCGCCCGGCTCTCCGCCACTGAGCGGAGCTCTTCGGTGACTCCAGCCAGCTCCCGCAGTCTGACGAGCAGCAACGCAAATGAGCGGCCGCTGCGTTCTGATCTCTTTATTTCTGTGCGAACCACATTCTGCAGTTGAGCGATGTTGAACAACCCGGTGAGCGGGTCGCGCACGCCGCTTTGGCGGGCCGGGTCTTTCAGCGCTTTTTCGGTAATGTCGATCGCGGTGATGATCCCGGCAGGCTGCCCGTCGACCTCCGTTAATCCCACCGTCGCGTCCCACGAGCGAATTTCGCCGCTTTTGGTGACAATTTTGATTTCGAATCGGGATTTTGCGTTGTCTTCCTGAAGACGCGAGAAGCCATGCTCGATCATCAGAGAACGCGACTCCGGATGGAGCAGGTCCCAGGAACTTAGCGCCAGCAATTCTTCCTCCGAATAGCCGGTGAGCAGGTGCGCCGCCACGTTGGAGTATCGGCAACAAGTGCCCTGGTACACGAGTACGGCCGACGCAATCGAATCCGCCAGCAAGCGGAACCGTCTCTCGCTCCCCCGCAGGGCCAATTCGGCCGTTGCTCGCTCGTTGCGAATTCTCTGATCCGCCAAAGCTTTCAGAATCGCACCCGGCAGCGCGTCTAAGCGCGTCTTCAGGACGAGATCGGCAATGCCTCGCTTGATGCAATCCACAGCGGTCTCTTCGCCGAGAGCGTCGCTTACCAGGATGAACGGCACTTCCTTGCCGGACCGCCGAAGCGCGTCGAATGCGTCAAGCCCCGTGCCGCCCGCCAGCTGATATTCGGAGACGATGACGTCGTATTCGGCGCTGCCGAGCAGTTCTTCGAACTCGCGGAGCGTCGCGGCTTGCACCGCATGAACGTCCAGTTGGGACCGTTGGAGCATTGCGAGGCATGACTCAAAGTCCGGCGCGTAGTCTTCGGCAATCAACAACCGCAGTTGACGCTCGTCCGCCGTTTGTTGTTTGGATTGTTGCTGGCCTTGCTGTCTATAAGGCGCGATCGCTTCGTTGCTCGTCATGGGTGTCTCCGTCAGGCGATTTGTTCCCTTAACATTTCCAATGATCGATTCGCACGCCCACCCCCACCTTCGCGGACCCGTTACGGCGCTCGACGCGAACCACTTCCCCGGCGCAGTTCCACAGCGTCACCGGAACGCCGGTGACTTCCGGAGGCATTTCCAAAGTGAGGTGAACGCCCAGACCTTCCCGAACGGGCGATGCGGTCTCAAAGTACACTCCGCGCTCGGAAAGATTCACGGTCGCCACCAGTTCTTCCGGCGCCGTGCGGGTGCCCAGTCGCACGCGCAGAGGAACCGACAAAGAGAACCTTTGCGCTTCGCGCCGATCAATTTTTCCCATTTGGGACTCTCTCCCGCGCAGAAAGGGGGGTGCACAGGGACCGCTTTTGAAGGGACTTTCAGTTTAGCATCACCCATGCCGCGCGCAAGGGCAAACTCAACCATGGAGTCGTAGAAGGCACATGGGGAGCGCATGCTGAGAACGGAATGCGGGAGCCTATAATCCTTACGCTTTCGTCGCGGTCGGTATGGGCCGCGATCAAAACTCGCTTGGCCATTCACATTCCAACCGCGATAGACCGCTGCTCCGATGCGGAGTGATCCGGGTCCGGATACGTTAGAGCTAAAGCATCGCCAAAAACCGTGGGAGCCCTGCTACGCCTGTCCCGTCCACTTCTCTACCGAAAGGCCTGCTATTCGTTTGAATTCGCGTTCGTTGTTCGTGGCGAGGGTGACGCCAAGAGCTATGGCATGCGCGCCGATCCAGAGATCGTTATTTCCAATCAGCCGCCTCTGTTTTTCGAGCGTACCGCGAATTTCGCCGTAAGCGCGCGCAGCCAGGGAGTCGAGGCACTCCACGGGGATGTCCTGGACCATCTGTTCGAGCTGCATCAAGGCCCTCGCCCGCTCGCTACTCTTGGTCGCTCCGTAGTGAAGCTCTCCGTAGGTAATCACCGACATCACTACTTGCCCGGGTTTCAGCCGATCGAAATGAGCTTTCACTGCCGGTGGCTGGTGCTTCGCGATATAAATACAGATATTCGTGTCGAGCATGTAGCGGGGCTTCACAGCGCCCGTCGATTCTGGGGTTTCTGATCCTGGCGGCCATCAGCCATGAAGTCGTCTGGCATGGCGGCAAGCGCTTCGAATGCCTGAGCCAGACTCCGTTTTGGCGCTTGCAGAACCACTTCGCGTCCGCGGCGCGAGATTTCCACTTCGTCGACATCGAAGCGAAATTCCTTGGGCAACCGCACCGCTTGGCTATTTCCAGACTTGAAGATTCGGGCTTTGCTCACGGCGAACCTCCAGCAAGGAAGTATATACTAGGCGTATATACATTGCAAGCGGGCCCAGGATGCTGCACGAGTTCCCTTTTTCCTGTTTGCTGGATTAGAGTAGGGACATGGCGACAGACCACTATTTGCTTAAGACGGAAGGCTCAGCGTACTCATTCGCGAATTTGCTGCGCGACAAGAAAACCGAATGGGATGGTGTGAAGAATCCCGTCGCTCTGAGGAATCTCGGCGCGATGAAGCCGGGCGCGCGCCTGATCATTTACGAAACCGGCGACACGAAAAGCGCAATCGGAACCGCCACCGTGGTTTCCGTGGATGCCTCGGACCCAAAGAACCCACGCGTGGTGATCGAAGCCGGGAAACCGCTCGCGAAACCCGTGACCCTGGCGGAAATCAAAGCGAACAGATTATTCGCCGATTCGCCCCTCGTCCGGCAGGGCCGCCTCTCGGTGGTTCCGCTGACCGCCGAGCAGTACAAAGCGATCGTCGGCTAGCGGCGTCAAGGCCGCACACGTCACGCGATGCGCGACGTTGTTCTGCATACCTCAAGATCGATTCGTTTAGCACGGATGCGATTCGTACGCGTTCGTTCACACTACTCGGGTGAAGTGCGGCATTCCGAGCGACGATTGCACTGGCCGCGAACACCGCCGCTACTGCCGCCGGAGTTACTTGCGCTGGCCGAGCCGAAGCTACTGGTATAGCTCGGCAGTCGCGGTGTATTGGATCTGCTGCTCGCTAAAGCCTCCGATCACGAGCACTCTTCCATCGTTTAGCAAGGTAGCTGTGTGATCCGTGCGGTCGGTCCCCATGCTGCCGGTCGGGGAGAAAATTCCGCTTGTCGGGTCGAAAAGCTCGGCGGTCGAGAGACCGATGAAACTGTTCCCACTGAGAGTCTCGCCACCCGCCAAGAGCACGGTTCCGTCACTAAGCAAAGTGGCTGTGTGACGAACTCGTGCGGTTACCATGCTGCCCGCGGCTGCAAAAGTTCCAGCGACCGAATCGTAGAGTTCCGCAATCGCGACAGGATTCCCGCCGGCGTCTGTTCCGCCGGCCACCAGCACTTTGTCGTTGAGTAGTAGCGTCGCGGTTGGCCCCAGGCGTTTGGACGTCATACCGCCCGTGCTTGCAAAAGTCCCGGCGGCGGGATCGTAGAGTTCCGTGGTTGCCAGAGGATTGTAACCGGCGTCAGATCCTCCTGCGACGAGCACTTTTCCATCACCTAGCAAAGTCACAGCGTAAGATCCACGCACGGTCGTCATGCTGCCAGTTACTGCAAACGTCTCCGCAGCGGGGTCGTAGAGTTCTGCAGATGACAAGAGATTCCCGTTGTTATCCCTTCCTCCCACTAGCAGCACCTTGTTGGTATTGAGCAGAGTAGCAGTGTGCCCATAGCGCGCCGTTCCCATGCTGCCCGTCGCCGGTGTGAACTTTCCGGTGGTTGGATCATAAAGCTCCGCTGACGCAAATGTCGTGTTGCTATCCGTTCCACCCGCCACCAGCACTTTTCCATCACTTAGCGAGGTTGCTGTGTGACCTGTACGCGCAGTTCCCATGCTGCCGGTGGTTGAAAAGGTTCCGGTGGCCGGATCGAAGAGTTCTGCCGTCGCTAGCGGGCCAGTTCCGGGGACCCATCCTCCGGCCACCAGAACTTTGCCGTTCCCCAGCAAAGTCGCTGTGTAACCTGTACGCAAAGTTGACACGCTGCCGGTGGCTTTGAATCCATGCGCGTAAATGGAGATCGTGAAATTTTGTGGAGCAGACGTTTGGCCGGCAGCGTCTTGCACTGTGACCGATATGGGGAACGATCCAGTGGTTGTCGGTGTGCCGGAAAGTGCACCGTCGCTGGTGGGCGGCGAGATTCCGCTAGGCAGCGGGCCCGTTTCTTTCCAGTTTTGATACGGCAAAGCCCCGGCGGAAGCGGTGAAATTGAAGGTATAGGGCAGATTTACGCCGCCAGCAGGAAGGGCAGGAGTGATGTTAACCACTGGGGGTAACGGGTTACTAATGACAATCGCGTAGGTAGCAGGCGTTTGTGCTGGTGGAGTTCCCGAGTCGCTCACGGTGACCTGCACGGCGCTGTAGGTTGTGTTTGACCCTGGTGGCGGTGTGCCGCGGATAAAGAACATCCCGTACTCTGGCGCCACACCCAGGCCTGGCGGCAGCGAAGAAGCGTTCCAGTTGTACGGCGGAACGCCGCCGGTGGCATTTAGGGCGAATCCGGAGAATTTTAGTGTCGCGATACAGGGTTTCGAATTACCGCACGGCGGCCAATTTCCGCATGTCCCCGGCAAAGGGGTGCGGCTACATGGGTAACATCCTCCTGCTGCTCCACACAACTCATATCCTATGCGCGCTCCACCATAGGGCGCGTCGACGGTTCCGTTCGGTGGCGCACCCGAAGTGATCGCGAGCATGGCAGGCGCGATGGTAGCGATCGAACCGGATTTTCCGTTAAGCGAACCCGTGACCGTGTCCGTCGCAGTGATGGTTTGGCTGCCGGCGCTTTCCGCCGTTGCTGAAAAGCTTCCCGCCCCGCCTGGAAGAGGCGAGTCTTTGGGCACGGCGGTTTTGGCATCGCTGCTAGTAAAGTGGACGGTGCCCGAGTAACTGGTGGCCGGATTGTTGTAGGGATCGAGTGCGCTGACGGTGAACGAGAATGTCACCCTTGCTGTGGCAGTAGCTGGCGCGGAGACGGTAAGTTGAGACGCCGGAGCGGCGCTGATGGCGATCGAGCTGGAAACTCCAGTGATGGAAGCAGTAGCCGTAATGGTTTGGCCGCCGGCAGTCTTCAACTTTGCTGAATAGGTTCCTGTCCCGTTCGAAAGCGCGGCGTCGGCCGGTAGCGTTGCCTGGGCATCCGAACTCGTGAAGTGGACTGTTCCGGAGTACGTAGGCACCACGGCGTTCGTCGAATCTAGCGCGGTCACCGTGAAACTGATTGATGCCCCGGCGGTGGCCATATTGGCCGCAGGAGTCACGGAAAAGTGACTGGCCATGGGCGGCGGAGTCGTCGAGCCGCTATTACACGCACTGAGGAGACACAAACTGCAGATCGCGATTAAGAGCCACAGAGATTTTTTCATGACGCCTCTCAAGATCGCATTCGCTGCCTGCGGACACGTTCAGACTCTTTCACGCTACTTCGGTGAAGTTTTCGACGTTCCGAAGCGCCGATTGCGGCCTGCCATTAAGGAGCGAAACCGCGCCATCATTTCGGTCGGGGGCAACTTGGTTGCGCTCGCTGCTGCTGGTGCCTGAGTGATTTGCGTTGACGGTACTGGAGCCGGGGTCACCTCTTCAACAAGCTCGTAGTCGCAGCCCTCAATGCGTGGATGATTTTCGTCGCAGGGGATCAGCAAAACCGCACGCGCGTCGCCATTGGGAAGGAAGCCGTTGCCCGCAATCTCTCCTCGATCGTTGATATCGAAGGCGTTTGTGATGGTCACGCCCGAGCTGGGAGGAACCAGTGTGTTCAGGTCGACGATGGGACCGCCGTTTTCCCAGAGGAATCCATGCAGATCGATGTTAGCCGCGAGATCAAATGAAGCGCCCACGACCTGACCTTGCGAATTGACGCTCTTCGCTTCGCTGTCGGGATCACTCCCAACAGTCTGGAGATCCGTCATCACCCCGTCCCTCCAGAAAAACGCATGAAGTGCCTGGTCATTCAGATTGGTCGCAGTGCCAACAACCTCTCGCGAATCATTAACCCAGTTTGCGTACCCGAATGTTCCTCCCAGTGTGCCGAGGTCTTTCAAGCCTTCGGACTTGGTCCACAGAAAGGGGTGCTGGAAAAGATCTCCCGCCAAAGTTGAGGCGCCAGCTACATCGCCGCGGTTGTTGAGCGAACCGGACGTGATGAGAAGAGGCGAGCCGGATAAAGTTCCTCCGAGAGTGCCGAGGTCCGTCATCTTGCCGTTCTCCCACAGAAACGGGTGAGTGGTCGGCACACCGGTACTCGGGTTCACAGCGGAGTCGGTGTAGGAGAATCCAGCGACCTGTCCGTGGTCGTTCACAAATGAGGCTGAGGCATCAGGTCCGCCTAATGTGCCCAGGTCCCTCATAACCCCGTTCTGCCACGCAAATGCCCTCGTCTGCGTTGGGAAGCCAACAAGGGAGAAAGCGTCGGGTATGTCGTTGTTGGAAAAACCCACCACTCGGCCGAGGCTATTAACAGCGATGGCGATGCTCTGCGTCCCCCCTGGCACAGTCCCGAGATTGATTGCCTCATGGCCATCCCAGAGAACCGCAACCCCCGCCGGCTGGCCGGTTTGCGGGTCAATGAGGCCGTTCTCTGAAAACCCGGCGATCAGCCCGTTTCCGCTGATCCAGACGGTCTGACTGTTTGCGCCACCAGGAAGAACGCCCAGGTCAGTCAGGGTGCCGTCGTGCCATACAGCGGCGTGCTCGACAAAACAATCGGGCAGATTGAATGGGATGAAGCAGTTCGCATTGGGATTGGAAGTGGATGTGTTCGCGATGGCCGCGAATGCTCCCCGGTTGTTTAGAATTTGGAAGTTCGGGCCGGAAAGGTAGCTATTGGGCCCGCCAAGAGGCTCCACCACGATGAGCTTGTAATGATGGTGCTCGCTCTTCTCTTCCTTCTGTTCTTGCGCGGACGATACAAACGGCAGCGCGAGCGCGGCGCACAAACTCACCGAAGTGATCAGCATAGTCAGGTTCTTTTTCACAACTTCCTCCCTCAACCCTTTTGTTGTTTCACGCTGGCTGTCACCGTCGCCGCGCGTTCAGGATGTTTCACGCGCTACACCGTAGGCCTGCGCCTCCGCCAGGGCAATGGTTGGCCGCTTAGTTGTCGATGAGTTCTGTGTGAGGGGCTAAACGATTGAGGGAACAGAGATTCCTCGCTCCGAGCCGCGAGTGGCGCTCGTTTTTCACGGATGTTCCCGCCTGAAATGGTACACTCAGGCACTTTCTTACGAGGCAAATTGCATGAATCCGCCGGCCCCCCAGGCGTCCATCCTCCGCTTCCGGGCGTTTGAGTTGGACAATGCCACCGGCGAACTGCGCAAGGGGGGAATCCTCGTAAAGCTACAGCCGCAGCCTTTCCGCGTATTGTCGCTTCTGGCCCAGCGCGCCGGACAAATCGTCGGTCGGGAAGAAATTCGGCACGTACTATGGGATGGCGAAACTTTCGTTGATTTCGACCGCAGCATCAATTTTTGCGTCAGCCAGATTCGCATCGCGCTCAGCGACGACCCAGAGAAGCCGCGCTACGTGGAAACGCTTCCCCGCCGCGGCTATCGTTTCGTCGCGCCCGTGGAAGCGCTCCCTGGCGCCTCGACGGCTCTGCCGCCGCCCGCCAATTCAGCGCCGATAGTCGAGCGCGAAGCAGATGCAACCAAGGTCGTCGCCTTGCCTTTGGTCGCGCCTCGCCGCAAGTGGGGCAAGCGGCTGCAGATTCTTGCCGGAGTGGCCGGACTCTTCTTGGCCTGGTTCGCATACTACTGGCTAACGCCGATTCCTCCACCGCGTGCGCTCCGCACCGTTAAGATCACCTCTTCGGGCAACGTGGACTATTCCGGCCGCGTGGTAAGCGACGGATCCCGAATTTATTTCCTGCAAAGGAGGGGAGGCTTGTGGCCCGTCGCAGAGACCTCGATGAACGGCGGCCTAACTGAGCCGGTCCGATTTCCATTTCGAGAAAACGCCAAGATTCTAGACATTTCTCCCGACAGATCGGAGTTCCTGGTGGGGACCTTTGTCAGGCGGGGCGACGAAATGCCGCTCTGGGCTGTGCCGGCGGTCGGGGGATCACCTCGCCGAATTGGCGAGATCACGTCTGCCTCCGCGGCATGGTTCCCGGACGGCCAGAAGATTCTCTATAGCAAGCCAGATGGAATTTATCAGATCAATCAGGACGGCACGAACGAGCGCAGGTTCACTATCACGGCAAGCACGCCCAGCCATTTTTCATGGTCGCCAGACGGCCGTCTGTTACGCTTTACGCTCGGGGACGATAAGACGTGGACGGCATACCTCTGGGAAGTTTCTTCCGACGGGTCCAATCTTCACCGTCTCCTCTCCGGTTGGAATGTTTCTGCGCAAGTGTGTTGTGGTTCCTGGAGCCGCGACGGAAAATACTACATCTTCTCCGCTGTGGTCGGCGGGCACTGGACCATTTGGGCGATCCGAGAAGGGAGCAGCCTCTTCCATCGCACGCACCGCCAGCCTGTGCAACTGACTTTCGGACCAAACGACTTCGCGGAACCCGTCGCCGACGGCAATAGAGTCTTCTTCGTCGTCCTGGAAAGTTTGAGCGAGAATCTGGTGCGTTACGATTCCAGGACGAAGCAATTCGTGGCGCATCTTCAAGGGATTTTATTCGCGATCGATCCACTCGACGCCTGGCACAATGAGTGGATTGCTTACTCGGCCTCCGCCGGGGGCGAGTCACGAGGAGAAATCTGGCGAAGCAGGCCGGATGGTACCGGTCGGCAACAATTGACTTCCCTTCCGTTTGGGGCGCGGCGCCCGCGCTGGTCACCCGATGGAAAGCTGCTTACCTTTAATGGCTTCACATCCGGCAACCAGTTGAAGTCCTACGTGATGCCCTCGGAGGGCGGCACGCCACAGGAGCTCTTGCCGCCGGGCCGCGCCAGCGCGGACCCCGACTGGTCGCCGGACGGGAAAAGCCTGATTTTTGCCGTGGGGCCCGGTTACACAGGGTGGCCTGCATCAGAGAGTGGCATCTTTCAGATCGACCTGCAGGCCCGCCAATACGCAAAGCTGCCGGGGTCGGACAATTTGTTTTATCCACGATGGTCACCGGCGGGGCGCTACATCGCCGCCGTGACTGACGACGGCAGCAAGATGATGCTGATGCTTTACGATTCTGAGTCGCGCCGCTGGTCGCAACTGGCGCAGGGAATGCTTCTGCAGAACCCTACGTGGTCGCCCGACGGGCAATCCATCTACTATCAGGACGCCTTTGAACCCTCACAGCCCATCTATCGCGTCTGGATTGCCGGACACAAGCGAGAGCGCATCGCGGACTTCGAGGAACTCTACAATTCAGGCGTCGTCCGATCCCTGTTCGCCGGCCTTGCGCCCGACGGTTCTCCATTGGCGCAAATCAATCGAAATTACGGCGACGTCTTCGCCCTTGACCTCGATCTCCCGTGAAACGAATGTTTGCGTAATGGGCAAAGGACGCCAGTTTTCAAAACA
Source organism: uncultured Acidobacteriota bacterium (assembly GCA_963744235.1). Taxonomy (GTDB): domain Bacteria; phylum Acidobacteriota; class Terriglobia; order Acidiferrales; family UBA7541; genus Palsa-295. The sequence continues at coordinate 1,492,594 of CAVUSU010000004.1, forward strand.
CTCCCGGTCAGGAGCACTTCAAGGGTGGTTCAGGGACTGCATTTCACTTTTGACTTTGAACTTACCGCTGCGCGGGCGCGGCGTCTGCGGCGTCGATGGCGTCGCCGTTCACCACCAGCTCGACGCGGCGATTCTTCTGCCGGCCTTCGGGCGTGTCGTTCGGCGCGACGGGCTGCGTTTTGCCGAACCCTCGCGCGACGACCGCGCTGCCCGCGACTCCCTCCTCGATGAGGTATTCGCGCACGGCTGCGGCGCGGTGCTCGGAGAGTTCCTGATTGTAGTCATCTCCTCCAACGCTGTCGGTGTGTCCCTCGATTTGCAGGTTCAGCCCCGGATGAGCCAGCACGATGCCGGAAATCTTCGCGAGCTTTTCACGCGCCGCGCCCCTCAGCGTGTAGCTGCCCGTGTCGAACAGAACGTCCGACATGTTGACGATCAGGCCCCGCGCGCTGTCGCGCGTTTGCAGGATCGTGTTTAGCTGGTCGAGGAGTTGTGCGCGGAGCGCTGCCTTTTCCGCTTCCGAATCCTGCACGGCCTTGCGGGCCCGTTCGGCGTCCGCCTGCGCGGCCTGTTGTTGCGCGAGCGCTGCGGCCTTGGCAGCTTCGGCGTTGGCCGTAGCGGCTTGTGCGCTGACCGCGGCGGCCTCGGCGTTGGCTTTGTCGCGAGCGGCCTGCGCGGCAACCGCTTCAGCCTCAGCTCTATCGCGAGCTGCTTGAGCAGCTGCCAGGCGCGAGCGTTCCGCTTCCGCTTCCGCGGCCTGTTGCTGCGCTAACGCGGCGACGCGCGCTGCTTCAGCTTCGGCCTTCTCGCGAGCCGCGCGTTCCGCCACCAATTGCGCTTCCAGCGTGGCGCGCTGCGCAGCTTCGGAATCGGCTTTGGCTTTTGCTTCCCGATCCGCGGCCGCTTGACGTTCTTTCGCTTGCCTTTCCTCGTCGAGACGCTTCACGGTAATCGCGCGCGCGTCTTCGGCGGTCTGAACCGCTTCGCGCGCCGTCATGTCAATCTGCTTCTTCTCGCCTTTTTTCTTTTGGTAGCTCTCTGCTTGATCGAGGAGTTGCGACGCCTTCTGATAGCTGTCGGCGGCATAGTGGTCGGCGCCTGTCGCTTTGGCAATTTGGATCGCGTTGCGCGCTTCGTACAGGCCGAGCGGGGTGTGCGAGTCGAGCGCCGAAGGCTGCGCATTCCCTTCGACAAACTGATACTGGCCGCGCTGCAAGAGATCAAACTTCGCGTCCATTTCTTCCACATCGCCGATCGTGTCCGGACGAACCACGTTCTCGAGCACCACCACTTCGCTCGGTTGCGTCACCGCGAAGTACGGCTCCGCCGTCACGATCAGAGCGAACGCCTGCAACTGCGCGGTCACGTCGAGCTTGCTCTTCGAGCCTTCGAGGAGCACTTCGCCAAGATTGTCGGCGCGGCCCTCGGGCGAAACCGCCCAGAGTACGTAAGTTAGAAACTCGGGGCCGAAGCGCGTGGCCGGTTCCAGTTTTTCGAATTGTGCCTGCACGCGGACGGCGCCGCGCTTCCCTTCTACTCGGGCTTCTCCATGAGCCAGCGGCAGGAGCACCGTGCCGCGAAAATCGATCTTGGTGGGGCCGCTGAGATGCCGGTAATTGATGGCTTTCGTGGTTCGCGCCGTGATGGTGACCCGGTAGAGCGGGCTCGACTGCTTGTCCTGCTGCGGCGGCGCCTGTTGCTGTTGCGTTTGCTGCTGAGCGGCGGGCGGGGTGGCGGGCGCCGCTGCCTGCGTCCGGCCGAACGAGGGCGCGGCCGAGCCGCCTAGAATTCCCGTCAGCACGAGACATAAGGATGCGATTTTCACGTCGGACTCCCTGACCGCACTTCGGGCGGTCTCCGTAGCAGTTCGCTTCGCCACTTTCGGGCGAGCTTCTGAACAATGAGAACGGATGCGGATAATCTTCTAGGTTCAGGTTAGCAGAGAGAACCGCAGGCTTGAGAATCTGGCAAGACCATGATGCACAAGTAATTACGGGCAAAACGGAATGAATCGGCCGGGCAGTTCTTGCCCGCTAGCCCCTTTTGACACCACTTTGACAGCAACGGAACGTCTGCAAGTCTCGTCCAACGAGTATACAGTTTGCGGGAGAAAGGCAGTTTAGGACGGAGCCTTAGCTCCACTATAATCGCTTTCTTTCATTCCAGGGGTTTTAATCAGCGCTTACGAAGGATCCGGTGACTCGCGTATGGCAAATTCATCGCTTTGGCGTCGACAACGCTCCCGATTGGGTTTTGCCGCTTGCGCCATGCTGCTCGCGGCACCATCGGGATTGCCCAGTCGGCACCGACTTCGCACGCGAAGGTCGAGCTGATTGCCGATGAGGCCGCTCAATCCACCACGACGACGTGGGTCGGGCTGCTCTTTCACCTGGATCCGGGCTGGCACATCTACTGGCAAAACGCCGGCGATTCGGGGACGCCGCCTAAAGTCGATTGGCATCTTCCGGCGGGATACCGCGCGGGCGCGATTCGCTGGCCGCAGCCGGTGCGGCTCGGTAGCGGATCGGTGATCGACTATGGCTACGAGGATCAGGTGCTCCTGATGGCGCCGATCGAGCGCGCTCCGAACTCACCGGCGGCCGCGTCAGTTCCCATCGCCGCCGACGTCAAATATGTGGCTTGCCGCGAGGTCTGTATTCCCGGCAAAGCGCACTTGACGCTGTCGGTTCTGGCCGCAGGCAGTGCCCCACCGGCCGGCGCGTCACAGTGGCACGCGATTTTCCAGAGCACGCGCGCGCAACTGCCTACACCCGCTCCCGCTAGCTGGAAGATATCAGCGGCCTCAGAGAAGAGATATTTCGTCCTGTCAGTGCAACCTGAAACGCCTGTAGGGAGCGCGACGTTCTTTCCTCTCGAATCTGGGCAGATCGAGAACTCTGCTCCGCAAACTTTCACGTCGACGAAAAATGGATTTTACTTGATGATTCCGGAGTCGGACCAATTGGCAAAGCCAATCGCGACGCTGCGTGGGCTTCTCGTTCTGGGATCGGGGAGAGCCTACGAGATTGCACCGCACGTTCTGCAGTCATCTCGCATAATTCGAAATGGATCGGAACTGAGGAGGCAACAATGAAGAAGTGGCTTCCATCGGCGGCTGTAGCAGCAATGGTTGTGCTGATCGTGCTTTCAGTGGCGCGCGCGGCGCGGATCGGAGACCGTGCGCCCGATTTCACCGCAACGGACAGCAACGGCAAAACGCAAAAGCTCTCTGACTACCAGGGCAAGTTCGTCGTGCTCGAATGGACCAACCGCGGCTGCCCTTACACGCTAAAGCAGTACAACAGCGGAAACATGCAACGCCTGCAGCACGAGTGGACGAGCAAGGGAGTGGTTTGGCTCACCGTAATTTCGTCCGCGCCGGGCAAGCAGGGCTATGCTACCGCGCCCGAGGAAAATTCCTATCTGAAGCAAGTGAGCGCGACACCGACGGCAGTGCTGCTCGATCCGGATGGCACGCTCGGCCACCTCTACGACGCGAAGACCACGCCCCACATGTTCATCATCAACCCGCAGGGCGTGCTCATCTATAACGGCGCAATCGACGACAAGCCCACCACTGACGTGGCAGACGTGAACGGCGCAAAAAACTATGTGTCGCAGGCGCTCGACGAGGCCATGTCCGGCAAGCCCGTCAGCATCCCGACGAGCCGCCCGTACGGCTGCTCGGTAAAATATCCGAACTAATGATTGCCGTCGATGTGGTCAGCATCTACGCCGAACTGGAGAATCTGGGAATCAGAATTTGGATAGACGGCGGGTGGTGCGTAGACGCGCTCCTCGGTGAAGAAACGCGTCCCCACACAGACTTGGATATAACAATTCAACAGATAGATGTCTCGAAGCTGCGTCACTTTCTGCAAACGCGAGGATTCAAAGAGATAAAGCTGGAGGAAGCCAGGCCTTGGAATTTCGTTCTGGGCGATGAGAGCGGCAGAGAAATCGACGTCCACGTCATCGTAATCGATGCGGCGGGAAACGGGGTGTACGGGCCGGTAGAAAACGGCGAAACATACCCGGCCGCTTCATTGACGGGAAGTGGTTCGATAAACGGTCGAAGCGTCAGATGCATTTCGCCTGAATGGACGGTGAAATTTCATAGCGGCTACACTCTCAGAGAGAAGGATTTTCGAGACGTCTCGGCTCTGTGCAAAAAGTTTTGCATCGAGTTGCCGGAAGCATTCGCCCAGTTTAAGAAATAAAGCTAAGGCACTCTCTAGGGATACAGCGCTACAGCCACTTTCCTAACTTCTCGAATCAATTCACCTGCGCCAGCGGAATGATCAGACTTCCGATCTGACTCGTGGCGGGGTCCTCCACGAGCACGCGCAGCGTGGTAACGCCAGCGTGAGGATTGCACGCTCTGGCGAAAGAGCATCCCCGTTTTAAGCAGAGCGGCATATTGCTCCTCTGTGAATTGGAGATTGAACGTTTTGTCCCATTTTTGAAGCACCTTGCCGGCAGTGTCCTGCTCGATGACATACATCGCAAGACTCCCCTTGCGCAGGTTTCCGCTCTGGGTCCACTGGAAGTTGTGGACATCAATCGAGCATGCGACGCTCAGAGAGCTTGGCTCCGGCTGGTTGACGCGCTCGACAGTGGCCTGCAGAGGAATCAGTGACGACTCAATCGGACTCCGCACCGCCATTATCAGCGTCTTCTCGTTCTGATCCTGGCTGCCGGCGGTCTCCTTGTATGCGAAATATCCCTTGGGATAGCGTATGGTCACATCCTTGCGCTTCGATTGGACTCTGATCTCATGAAATTTCCCGTCGAGCGAAGCGGCATCGAGGTAGAAGCCCAGCGTGTAGGTAATGGCTGAGTCCTCGACGGCCTTGCGAATCGCGCCGGTAATGTCGTTCGTATTCACAAATGCCTGGCCGCCCGTTTCCTCGGCCACTTTCTCCATCGTGGCTACGCCAATTGGCACCGAAGATTGCGCCGGCATATTGTCAAACTTGCGGCTCGCCCCTGAGACAGCATCTGCGTCCGCCGAGCCCTGGAAAATTTGCAAGGAAGGCTGGTGTGCGAGCAGGCCGCGCGCATCCACCGGGTAGACCGCAATATTCGCGGGACCCAACACTCGCGCCATTGCCACTCCCGAAAACGGAAGATTCGCGGTCAACCACAGCGAGATTTTTGCGGCCAGGAATGTTCGCAACATGATCGGCAATCGCATTCCAAAGCCGCCATCGTTTCTGCGCCGCGACCCGTTGACCATTCCCGCGGCTGAACGCTGCCGCCGAGTTCTCGACGTGATCTGCCGCGCGCTCGTTTACAGGAGTGGTATTATAACCAGGCTCTGCGGTCGCACTTTGGGTCGTTGCGCGGTGTCGTATGTACTTGCTCAAGATCGCAAGAGTTGCTCGCGGTCATTTGTAAAGTCGCAAAGGACATGCAGTGAATCGGTAAGCCCATAGATGGCGACGCGATCTCTCGGGTCGAGGGTTTTGAGGAACTCAATTAGGTGGTCTTGGCTGTGCAAGAGCAAGATCCTCGAGCCAAAACAGGGTTAGTCTCGTATGATCTCGGGCGTTGAACCCAACAACGTATTCAGATTATCCAGCAGGATGATCGTCACGCTCCGGGGTTTGTTCGCTCCATACTGGGGCAGATCGGAGAAAGTGTTGCGCTGGCAACATCTTTGCGAGTTGCGGAGCGCTTGCGGGGGATGCGCGGATTCAAGGCGTGAAGACGCTGATTTTCTCGGGTTTTCCCCGGTCGAGCACGACGAAATCGTCCTTTGTCATGTCTTCCACCGGCCCGTTGCTTGTCGCGGACAATAACGTCAATCTCGACCAAGCGAGTCGCACTTTGAATCTGAGGATTGCTGCGGGTTCTGCGATGCCAGAGCCGTTGGCACCAGCAGCAACGCAAGAATACTTGCGTAGCGACCGAGTCGGAATTCAGCAGATGAGCCTCATGGCCGTGCCTTTGCGGACGGAGACTCGCCAAGATTACCACTCTTATCAGGTGGTGGTTTTCCCTTCGCGAGGTCAGAGCGGGACAGAAGACAGCGGGGGGCACTTCTCTGCGCTAAGAACCCGGAACCGGTTTTGCCGCTGCTGGCGCCGGTGCGGGCGCCAGCTGTTCGGCATAGTAGCCGTCGCGGGCTTGCACGATCAGGTCCTTCTGCTTCGTTGCGAGATGAATCTTGCGGTAGTCGGCGCTCGTGGGCGATTTATCCGGAACGTAGCCCAGAATGTACTGGCCTCGCAGTTCATGCTGAATCAGATCGTAAATCTGATCGACGGCCTGCTTCTTCGTGACTTCAAATAAGCGGCCGCCCGTTTCTTTCGAGATGCGATCGAGAATCTTCTTGCCGTCGGGACGCTCTTCTCGCTGTTGCGGGTAGTGCCGTCCGCCTCCGCCCCCTCCGCCGGGATAGCCGCCACCTGGATACCCGCCAGGCCCGCCCATCCCGATGTGAGGACCGCCGTGACCTTCGTGCCCGCCATAGGACTGCTCATCTTTGAACAGAATTGAATACACCACGGTGTTCGCGCGCTGCGCCGCTTCTATGGCACTCGAGAGACTTTCCTTGCTGCCGCGATCCACGCCGTCGGAAAGAATAATCAGCGCTTTCCGGCCCTGCTGCTTTTTCATCATGTCGTCCGACGCGAGAAACACCGCGTCGTAAAGCAGCGTCCCGCCGCCGTGATGATGCCCGCCGCCCTCGCGCTGCGTGTCGCTGGCATCCTCGAGCTCCGGAGTTTGCAGCTCGCGAAGAGCGTCCTGGAGTTTTTTGTGCGAGGACGTCAGATCCTGCAGAAGTTCCACCTCGCGATCGAAATGGATCAGGAATGCCTGGTCCTTTTTGGCATCTTTATCTTCACTTTCGCGCAGCGCCTGATCGATGAAAGTCGCGCTTGCGGTGCGTTCCTGATCGATCAGGCGTCGCTGGCTCATGCTCGTGTCTACCAGCAATCCGACGGTGAGCGGGAGATCATTCTCGCGGGCGAAATAGCTCACAGTTTGCGGACGCCCGTCCTCGTCGAGCGCGAAATCGTCCTTGGTCAGGTTCGAGATGATCTGCCCTTTCTTGTCGCGGACGGTGGCGGCCACCGTGACCATATTCGTTTCGACGGCGATTTTCGGTGGCGTTGGTGGTTGTTGCTGTTGCGAAGGCGGCGCTGGTGTCGGCGTTTGTTGCTGCTGTTGCGGAGGCGGCAGATGTTGCTGACCGTGCACTGGAATGCTCGGCAGCAGCACGAGCAACAGCGAGAGAAAGATCGAAATGGGGCGCCGCGCGAACTCTGTGGTGCGCGTCATAGGGCGGACTTCAAAGGCGCGGTCCATGCCTGACACTTCATAGATTCCGTTTCGCCGCGTTGGAAGTTCCAAAATTTGATCACGCATCCGTGCCCCCGCAGTGCGCTGATCTGCCGATGTTTCTGCGAGTTAGACGCTTACGAAATCTTTAGGGTTGGCTTACACCTCCCTAACCTCGCAGCTAGCGTCGAATGGGGTGGGAGCCCCCGACTTTAGTCGGGGGAGCACGGCCTTCAGGCCGTGCGGAAGGAGCCTGCTAAGAAAAAAAGGGGGTTTTGGCCTGGGCCTTTTTCAACTCTTCTGCAAACTACGGCGTCACACTAACCTGCTTGCCCGAATATTGCACCGTCTTGTCGGATTGCGGCGTGGGGGCGATGCCGTTTCCGTGGCCTTCGCCGACGAACACAATCTGAAATGTTCGCGACTGCAGCATGCCTGGGAATTGCCCCTGGCGATCGCCGATCGTCAATGTGTGAGAAGGATCGTCCCATCCGATGGGGATCGTGGCGTGAACTCCCTTTTCGTAGTTGTAGTTGTCGTTCTCATCCTCGTACAACGTGAAGCTGCCATTCGCGCCCGTATAAATGCGGAGTTCGATCGGGTCAGCCTTCTCGGTTGAATATTGAATGTCCGGGCCCATCGGCAGAATCGATCCGGCGCGAACGTACAACGGAATGCGATCGAGCGGGGCCGCGGCATCGAGTGTCACGCCGCCATTCACAGCACGCCCGTTCCAAAAGTCATACCACTTCGCTTTCGGCAAATAGATATGGCGCGATGTCGCGCCCTGTTCCGTCACCGGATTGACGAGCAGCGCGGGACCATACATGAATTGGTCCCCGATATTCTGCGCGCGAACGTCTGTGCGGAAATCCGCGACGAGCGGTCGCATCGGAGTGTAGCCTTCATTCGTCACCTTCCACGCAAGCGAATAGATATACGGCATCAGGCGATAGCGCAGTCGGTCGAAGCTCGTCAAAATCTGTTGCGCGTCGGCGCCGTACGACCAAATCTCATTTGCGTTGGTCTTGCGCGTGCCGTGCGCGCGGAAAATCGGGCAAAACGCGCCGAACTCAAACCAGCGCACATAGAGTTCGCGATAAGCGGCGTCATCGGGATCGTTGATCGTGAAGCCGCCAATGTCCGTAGTCCAATACGGAAGACCCGAGAGTTCGAAATTCAGTCCCGCAGGAACCTGTCGCGCGAAACTAAACCAGTCAGATTCCACGTCGCCGGACCACGCCGTCACCGAATTCCGCTGGATTCCCGCGAACGCCGACCGCGAAAGAATGAAGACGCGCTTCTGATCTGATGTGGCGCGCTGCCCCTCGTAAACGCCCGCCGTATGCGTCAGCGGATACATGTCCGCGAAACGCGCACCGTTGCCCAGAGCCAGTCTTTCCGTCTCGAGAATGTTCTTCTCGCGAGCTTCGGTTTCCGGCTCGTCCGAATCGAGCCACCACGCGTCCGCGCCCTGCGCGAAAACTTTGTCGAGTAGGTTCCAATAGTATTTGCGCGCCCCGGGATTGAACGCGTCGTAAAGGGCTTGCCCGGTCGGATGGATATCGTTCGGCCCGACCTTCATCTTGTCGATGAAGTAGCCTCGCTTGTCCATGTCGTCGTACACTGGCGAACCCGGATTGAAGTACGCCCAGTACGAAAACATGATGTGCACATGATTGTCGTGCAGCTCCGTCATCAAGCCTTTCGGATCGGGATAATAATCCTTGTTGAACACGGGCTCCCCCATCGTGTTCCACCAGAACCAGTCCTGCACGATGTTGTCGAGCGGAATATGCAGATCGCGATATTTGTGAGCGATCGAGAGCAGCTCCGCCTGCGAGGCGTAGCGGTTCTTGCACTGCCAATAGCCGTAGGCCCATTTGCCGAATAGCGGAGCCGCGCCCGTGAGTTCGCGATAGCTCGCGATGATCGGGTCGAAATCGGGCCCGTACAGGAAGTAATAATCCACCGCGTCCGCCACATCCGAGCTGAGATACAGCGCGTGCAGGAAACGATTATTGAAGCGGCTGTGCGACGCGTTGTTCCACAGGATGCCGTAGCCTCTGGTGGAGACGAAGAACGGCACGGAAATATTCGTGTTGTCCTGCAGGAGATCCACATCCTCGCCGTGATAATTCCAAACCCCGGCCTGATGTTGCCCGAGTCCGTAGAAAGCCTCGGTTGAGTCCCACAGGCCCGAGAACATCTCAGCGCGGAAAGTTTTTTCGCCGTTGACCTCGACCGGAGTCAGGCTTCTGGCGCCATCCTCGAACAGCTTGTTCTCTGCAGCGTCGGTGAATAGGATCGCGCCATTCTTGCGCGTGACGGTCACCTTCATCTTCGGCGTGGTAAGAGTCACCGCCTTGTCCGTCGCATCCATGTTCCATTGGGCGAGAGGCCATTTCGTTTTCGTCACGATGTACTGAGGCACGTCAGGTATCGTCGCGCCCGCGGCGTAAACCACGTGTATGATCCCGTCGGCGCAAACCTGCAAGCGCAACGTTCCCGTTTGCATCGTGAGCACCACGCCATCCGCCTGCTTCTGCACGGCCGTCACGCCGTTCAAGGGAACCCACTGCGCCCCGGTAAATGAGGCCGAGAGTACGAACGCAAACGCCAAAGTAGCGGCCATAACCGCGAATCGTTTTTTGTTCATCATTGAATTGATCGGAATTTCGCGAAGAATGAATTGAGAATTATCAGGTGCACCGTCGCAAACTCTGGCCCAGGGGTTGATCTTTGTCAACTCAAATTCGCGTGCTTTACAGTCCAATCTCCATTAGAAAATCGTTTATGCTTCCCATCGCCCTTGACGCGACAACCTAGCCGCTGACCTTTTTCAGTTGTCGCGCCATCCGATGATCTCTCCTGGGTTCGCCTACTGGAGGCACATACAGAGTAGTTATCGGAGACACTCGTACCTTTGCCAAATCGCTCATGCGCACCCAATCTACCCTCGGCTTGCAAACGGCGAATTGCGAAGCTTCGTAGAGGATTACCTTGTGTCTTCCGGGGTAAAACTTTCGAAGTTCGCCGACAAGCAGTTTCAGTCCGCGGCGATTGCAAGCTCGAAGAGGGACTTTGGCCTCCCCGATAAAACCGATCTGCCAAAGCAACAGCGGGTGACGAGGATCGAATCGCCGCACATTTCGAAGGAAGTAGGTCGCGCCATAGCTTTGAGCTCCCACGGCATTTGGATCCAAGCCCACGTCGGCATACAAGCAATCCATGGCGGATATACCGGGCAACATCCTTGCTGGAAAACCTTCGATCCTCGCCTGCCGGATGGCCGCATGGCCTGGCTCTGCCAGCACTCCGGGGTGACCGTAGAACGCAGCGCACACTTTCAGGCCTTGGCGGACGTGCTTCAGAATCTGTTCCGCCATTTCCGAATACGTCAGCCGTCGCAGTTTTTTTGTGCTGTACAAGCTCGAGAGAGATTCCGCGGAGGAATTGTGCTTCCGAATCCACTGGATCGTGATCGGATCAGCCATCGCATAGAACACCTTGTCCGCTTGTTCAATACATGCTTGCGCCTGCATTGTGATGTGCGTGACAGCCTCAATTCCCGTTCCGACTACGGTCAGCCAGCCTTTCTTTCGCTTCTTACTCATGCAGTCTTTCCGCCGCCGTAAAAGCGCACGCCCAAAGCGCGTCTGATGCGCGACGCGCTTCCGCTGGTAAGCGCCTTCCTCTCGGCCACGCTCAGGCATGCACGCCTCATCGACTCTTGTGGATTGTTGATGAATTCTGTGAGTCTCTGAGGGTTCGAGGAAAGCAACAGGAGGAAATCAGCCAGAGTGCTCACGGATTGTCTAGACTCCCCACCGCTTTTGCCGCCTGCTCGGTTCAACGTCCCACGGCACTTATCAGAACCGCAGCGGCATTTGAGAAGCGGGAGCTTCCGGCTGTATGCGTAGTCCCAGGTTAGCTCCTCGCCTTGAGAGATGCTTCGCCGGCTCACAAGCAGAAGCTTCCCGCGCCTGCGCTTCGAGTGAAGATTCGGATCGCAGCTATGATTGATGAACTCGGCGCCGGAACCGCCCCGCGATCCGTCAAGAACACAGCGCGAGTTCAAACGCACCAGATAGGCATTGATGCGAACGCCCGGCTTCTTCGCATTCCTAACCGCCTGCGCTCTCGTCAGCCGCTTGCCTTGGTACTCGATCACCGTCGCGCCCTTCGGAATGGCGTCGAGCGTGAACACACCAAACCTGTGGACGCGGGACCTGCCGATTCGTAGTTGGTAGATCGAGAATCGCCGCGGAACGCGCCGAAACGCCGGAACCAGACGCTGAAATCTCATCTCAACGAGCCACGTCTTGGGCCTTCTGTCGAGATAGAATCCGCTGCCGCCCACTCGTGCCCGCGGCTTATTCGTCCTTCATGTAGAGGGGATGCACGATTGTCTTCGGGCTAACAGTCTTGCTCATTTTCTTGCCCTTCTTGAGTCGCTTTGACCCTGCCTTCGTTCGGCGCTTTGCTGGCATGGCTGAGTCTCCTTTGCCTTAATTTCAGAAACGTAACTGGCCCTGAGTGGCGCGAATACTATCGGAGCAACCTTTAGAATGCAATTGGATTAGCGGGCATGAGACCAACTCCGAGAGAAGGAGACGTAACTCTCGACGATGCCCGGCATTGTCGAAGTTTCGTAAGCCGTATACTTCCCGAGCGAGGGCGAAAAGAGTGAAAATCGAAATCGTTCACTGCCCCACCTGACACCACAATGCCGCACAGGTCGCGAGTCTTGCGGCGCTCAGCCCGCTCAGGCGTGGATGGCCGCGCCCAGCAACTGCTTCAACGCTTCCACATATTCGGTAAGAGCCTGTCGGCCCGCTTCGCTGATGCGATAAACGGTTTGTGGCTTGCGCGACACGAACTTCTTTTCCACGGCCACGTACCCAGCCTCCTCCAGTTTCAGCAGTTGCGCGCCGAGGTTGCCGTCGGTGGCCTCCGTCTTGGCGCGGAGCCACGTAAACTCGGCCTCCTCCACGCCGCTGAGCAGCGAAAGCAGCGCCAGCCGCAGCCTGCCGTGAACCACCGGATTGAGTTCGGGCAGGTCAGGCATGGATTGGAGCGGACCGTTTGCGCTCCTGCGCTTCGGCGATCGCGCCGTAAATGCCGAACGCGATCTGGCAAAGGAAGATGGCCACCACGAACACGATCGTGCTCTGCGTGTCGCTGCCAAAACACGCAGCCACAGCCGCCACCCACCACACTACCGCGCAAGCAAACTGAATCTTCCAGCGAAGAATCAGCCCGGACGCTCCGTTAGCCATCCCAAGGATGGCCGCAACGACGGCCAAGAAAAGATGCTGATCGGTCAGCCTTCCACTTAGGCCAAGGGCCAGGAAAAGCACAAACATCGAAACTCCCAGAGCGATCCAAATAGACCCAATTGCCCGGCCCAAGGTGGTCTCCGGATGATCGCTGCCCTTCAAGGAAGCCACGACCACGGTAACAATCACCGCCACCAACATTGTTGCCGGCCAAGCCCACGCGGTGTGACCCCACTCGGACCACGCGAGCGCGACATAGTACGCAACGCCCCACAGCACAAACGTCCATCCCCAGCTCTCTGTGTTCCGCCGCCCTTCGGCGATCATGCTCTCGATCAGGGTTAACCTCTCGTTCAGTTCTTGCTCGGTGGTGTTGTCCTGCATCGCAGTCTCCTTTTACGATTTCGAATGACGAGGCCCGATTGACGAATTTCGAATTACCGCCTATTCGCTCGTTCGCTCTCACGTCGGCGCGAGCGCGCTGTCCTCAACTTGATCCAAGCGCTTCACGGCTGATGCTGCAGCAGCATGTCCACACTGCGGTGCGGAGGATTGCCGCCAACGGTCACGTCGGTCGCTTCGCTCCACTCGCCTTTGTCGGTCAGATGCATGGTGTTCACGATGTGCGCTGGCCCGGACGTAAAGCTCCACGAAAAACCGTTCGCGGGCGCCGATAGCTCCGTGTCGACGTAGTGCCCGTCGTTGTAGGCGCGGAAGCGATATGTATGCGAGGCATCGTCGTACACAATCGTCGCCAGCGCGTTGAACTGTACTTTGCCGTCGGCGCCCGTGCTCTTCCCCTCAATCAGCAGGACGAGTCCGTCAAGCTTGTACTCCACATTTTCCGTCTGCGTCAGATGAACAGGCTCGCCCGGCCCGCGAACCACGGTGATAGGCCCCGCCCAGTGCCCCGCCAGAAACGAAAGTTTGCGCATGGCCTCGCGCTGCACATCAACGCTGTTCGCACCGGGCTGCTGGGCGGCAACCGGCAGACTCAACGAGCCCGCACATGCTGCCGCGAGCAACGTGGTGAAGAGAGTTGTGGAAAGTAAGGGGCGAAGGGTGAAGCTGGAAATCGCAGTTTTCATTGTCCAACTCCTTGTCGCAAGACCTAAGGTGCGAGGAAGCCCAATTCGGAGCGACTTCACTGAAATAGAGTGCTCTATGTTATAGAGTATTGTCAAGCACATTTGCCAAACCTCGCCCACGTCCACGCAAGATAAAGAAAGGAAGGCAGATAGTTGTGCCCGACATTCTGGTTTTTTGAGCGCACCCGCCTTCGTCGGCCCGGCATCAGGCTTCGAAACATCGGCCTCGCACTGACGTCTTTCAGTTGACATGAATATGCCGTCTATGGCATATTCCATCCATGGCATGGGCCGTCGAATTCACCCGCGAGTTCGAGGATTGGTGGAACGGGCTTTCGGAGGATGAGCAGGTTGATGTCGAAACCAAGGTGCGGGTGCTTGAGGAACTAGGACCTGCGTTGGGAAGACCGCACGCTGACAGCGTGCAAGGATCGCGCCATGCGAATATGAAAGAGCTTCGGATTCAACACGCGGGCCGTCCCTACCGCGTGCTCTTCGCATTTGACCCGCGCCGCCGGGCCATTCTCCTCCTGGGAGGCGACAAAACAGGTAACGCAAGCTGGTACGACGAGAACATTCCCATCGCCGATAGATCGTTCGACAACCACTTGCTGACTCTCGAACGCGAAGTTACACAAGGACGCGAAGGAGCGAAACATGGCAAGAAACTTCAATGAACTTCGCAAGAAGATGTCTCCCCAGGCTCGAGCACGTTCTGAGGCAGCGGCGAGAGAGATGATTCAGGCGCTGCCTCTGGCAGAGCTTAGGGACGCACAGAACATCACTCAGGCAGAACTCGCCAAGCGGCTCAATATCGACCAAAGCGCAGTTTCAAAGATCGAGCACCGCACCGACATGTACTTGAGCACCTTGAGCGACGTGATTCGAGCGATGGGAGGTCATCTGGAACTTACCGCGAAGTTCCCCACCGGCGAAGTCCACGTCCTCACGCTCACCCGCGATGAACCGAAACCCGAACCAACGATGACGCACGCCAAACGCTGACGGAGTACTTGCTGATGCCGCACCAAATCTTCGTGTCAGCCCCCGACTTTCAGTCCGGGGGAGCAGCGCTTTAGCGCTGCGGAAAGTAGCCGCGCATAGATTCGTCGGCTTCAGCCGCGGAATTCCCAATCTACGAGATCCCGCACGCGCGCCCGCAGACAACCGGAGAAGCACTTGCCGAAAACCTTAACCGGTGATACATTGCGCCGCAATTCTTCTGGCAGGTGATCCATGGACACTCCGCAGTTTGAAACGGCAAAATACGCCACTAGCGCTCAGAACGTGTGCAAACGCTGCAGCCAATCCATCGGCGACGCTTACTATCGCGTCAGCGGCGATATGATTTGCGTGCCATGCGGCGAAAAGGCGAAGCTCGAATTGCCGCAGGACAGCCATGCGGCGTTTGTTCGCGCGCTGCTCTTTGGCGCCGGAGGCGCAATCGTGGGACTCGCGCTATATGCGACATTCACGATTGCCACTGGACTCATAATCGGCTATGTGTCTCTCGCAGTCGGATACATTATTGCCAAAGCGATGAAGGTCGGGTCAAAAGGGTTCGGCGGAAGACGCTATCAAATTGCCGCCGTCATTCTCACCTACATGGCGGTTTCGATGGCCGCCATTCCCATCGGCATCTCTCAGATCATTAAGCAGCGCGATGCGCGACGCCAAGCCGCCACCCAACAAGTGGTGACACCGGACGACAGCGCAGCGCCCGACGAACCTGTACAGGAGCCTCATCGCGCGCCGATGAACCTCGGTGGTGTCCTGCTTTCCCTCGCGTTTGCGGGGCTGGCTTCTCCCTTCCTCGATTTGCAGCAATCGCCGACCGCCTTTATCGGGCTCTTCATCCTGTTCATAGGAATGCGCATCGCCTGGAAAATGACCGACGATGACCCGGCGCGGCACGCCATCGTTGGTCCATTTCGTAGCACCACGGCTGCAGCGCCATTAGCGTCCACTTGACCCCTCCTCCGTGGCCTCATCGATCACTCCCGAACTGAAGCGGAACTGCAGCCGGTGCTCGCGGGATCTTCCTGCCGGTGCGCTCGCCTGTCCCGAATGTCATTCTCTCGTCTATTCGGGCGAACTGCAGCAATTGTCGGAAGCCGCGAAAGCTCTGGAAGCCAAGAATCAGTTCCGCGCGGCGCGTGACGAATGGGTGCGGGCGCTCGCGCTCTTGCCGCGCGACTCCGAGCAGGCCGAGTGGATCCGCAATCACTCACGCCAACTGCTCGAAAAGGCTCTCGATGCGGAACTTCCCCTCCAACAGAAAACCAATCCTTGGGTAAAGAGGCTGGGGCCGCTTGGTCCGATCGCTGTTTTGCTCGCGAAGAGTAAAGGGCTTCTTCTTGCCATCTTCAAACTCAAATTCTTGCTGACGTTCGTCTCATTCCTGTGGGTCGATTGGGCTTTGTACGGCGTGCGTTTTGGAACCGGCTTCACGCTTCTGATTCTGATCCACGAGATGGGTCATTTCATGGACATTAAGCGCCGCGGGCTGCCCGCAGAGATGCCTGTTTTCCTTCCGGGGCTCGGCGCGTATGTCCAGTGGCGAGCGCTCGGCGTATCACCTGAAACCCGCGCTGCGGTGAGTCTGGCAGGCCCGCTCGCTGGTTGGTTTGCCTCGTTTGTCTGCGTCTTCATTTTTTGGAGAACAGGCGACCCGCTATACGCGTCGCTCGCGCGCGCCAGCGCAATGCTGAATATATTGAACCTGATTCCCGTTTGGATACTCGATGGCGGACAAGCGATTTCGGCCCTAAGCAAGACCGATCGCATCGTGCTGCTCACGACGTGCCTCGCGCTGTGGCTGTTTATCGGTGAAGGAGTCTTCTTCCTCGTCGCGGGCGGCGCCGCGTGGCGCTTGTTCACCAAGGACGTGGCCCCACATTCGAGCCTTCGAACCACTGCGTATTACGTTGCCGTCCTTCTGTTCCTGGGCATCGTTCTCCGCGCAATCCCGGGCCAAGGCTTTACAGCCACCCCCCATTGACCCCCGCGTTGACCCCCGCATTGACGAAGACCCTCCGAATGTGAACCCCTGGTTCCATGAGTTATAGAACTACTACCGTAACTTTGTTACTACCCATCCGACGAATTCCGTGCTACCATGGCCCGTTTTTATGAGCTGCGAAATTGACAACACGGGACGAAGCAGGAGGCAAGTACTCGAAACTATGAAATTTGGAGGTCGCGCTGTACTTGCAGGCGCGCATAAGTCGCCTTTAATTGCAGGCGCACATAAAAAAAGGGGAATTCTAATAACGGGAACGCGATTAGAAATCGCCGTAAGCTTATGAAAACACTCAGTCGGAGGTGGTTCTAATAACCGTAGGGTGGGGGGGGTATATTTTGCAGTTGCGATTAGACAACTCAACGCAAATACAAATAATGGAATCGGCCAGCGCATCCTCGAAACACCCACCCGGCCCTGGCGGCCCTCGGCGCGCCGAAGCGTTTCGCGCGCAGGCGGCTGACCGAAACTGCGTTTGGCAGAAATGTCCGCAACTCCCCTGCAATCAACAAAAGCGAACATCATGACCGAAACTACTACCATACCCCTCGCTCTCGCGCCTAGTGGCCGTTGCGACTCTCGCCACTCGTCACTGGTCACTCGCCACTTTTCCGGTAAGATACCGTCCATGAAACGAACCCTTCTCTTAGTCCTCATCCTCTGCCTTCGCGCGGTGGCTGATCCGCAGCCTGCAACGCTGATCGCAAACATTCCGGGCCGCGCCATTCAGAGTTTGAACGGCGTGTGGCACGTGATCGTCGATCCTTACGAGACGGGGCTCTCGGCGCGTTTCTACGAGGATCGCAAGCCGAAGGACAAGCGCGACCTGGTCGAATACAACTTCGACGCCTCCCCTACTCTGAACGTGCCGGGCGACTGGAATTCGCAGCGGCAGGATTTGTTTTTCTACGAAGGAATCGTCTGGTACAAGCGGGCGTTCACCTATCACAAGCGCGAAGGCATGCGCACGTTCATCCACTTCGGTGCCGCAAACTACCTGGCTCGCGTGTATCTCAACGGCACAAAGCTCGGCGAGCACGAAGGCGGCTTCACCCCGTTTGATTTCGAAATCACGAACACCGTGCGCGACGGCGACAATTTCCTGATCGTCGAGGTCAACAACGTCCGCCGCGCCGACGCAATCCCAAGCCTGAACAATGATTGGTGGAATTATGGAGGGTTGACGCGCGACGTCGATCTGGTGGACGTCCCGCAGACTTTCATTCGCGACTATTTCGTGCAGTTTCTCGGCTCGTCATCGAGCGTCGCCGGATACATAAATCCTCGCGCCGCGAATGGCTTGGGCGGCTGGGTGAAACTAGACGGCGCGACCCAAGACACACGCGTAACAGTTCAGATTCCGGAGGCGCAGATCAAGCAAGAGGCTTTAACAGACGCGGACGGCGTCGCCAAATTCGATTTTCTCGCTCACGTCGACCTGTGGTCGCCCGAGCATCCCAAGCTCTACCGTGTGATCGTCTCGACTTTGGACGATCGCGTCGAGGAAGAAGTTGGATTCCGCAGCGTCGAAACGCGCGGCACGCAAATCCTCCTGAATGGGAAGCCGATTTTCCTGCGCGGAATCTCGATGCACGAGGAAGCTCCGTTCCGCGGCGGGCGCGCCTTCTCAGTGGAGGACGATCAGACTTTGCTCGGCTGGGCCAAGGAGCTGGGCTGCAACTTCGTCCGCCTGGCTCATTATCCGCATAACGAGTACATGGCGCGCGTGGCTGACCGGCTTGGCCTGTTGCTGTGGGAGGAAGTACCCGTCTACTGGGGGAACGACTGGAAGAACCCGAAGACGCTCGAAGTGGCCGAAGAGCAGATGCGCGACGTGGTGGATCGCGACAAAAATCGCGCCGCCGTGGCTCTGTGGTCGCTCAGCAACGAAACGCCGATTTCGCCCGAACGCACCGATTTCCTCAAGACCATGGCTGCGTACGCGCGGCAGCTCGACTCCACCCGGCTGATCACCTCCGCCATGAACCACACGGACCGCGACGGGCCGAACACGCGAGTCTTGAATGACCCCCTGGGCCAATACCTGGATGTGCTGGGAATCAATGAGTACGTCGGTTGGTATGAGGCCGCGCCGGACGATGCCGACCATATCGAGTGGAAGACGGCGTACGAGAAGCCTTTGGTTTTCAGCGAATTCGGCGCCGAGGCTCCGTTCGGAAATCACGGCGACGCGGACGCACGCTGGACCGAGGAGTACCAAGTCCTTGTGTACACGCATCAGCTTGCCATGTTGCGCCGAATGCCATCGCTGGCGGGAATGTCGCCGTGGGTGCTGATGGACTTTCATTCGGCCCGGCGATTTCTGC
This sequence comes from uncultured Acidobacteriota bacterium, assembly GCA_963744235.1. Taxonomy (GTDB): domain Bacteria; phylum Acidobacteriota; class Terriglobia; order Acidiferrales; family UBA7541; genus Palsa-295. Next base: position 1,511,603 of record CAVUSU010000004.1, read on the forward strand.
CTGGGACGCAGGACTACCACAATCGCAAGGGCCTCATCTCCGATCGCGGTCAGCGCAAGCAGGCATTCTACGTTTTGCAAAAATTCTACAGCGATCTCGCGAAATCCCCGCCTCCGAAATGAACGAACTACGCGTCGGCGCCCGGCCCCACGGCAACAACGAAATACGTCGCCGGCTTGTCGGTCGGATTCGTGATGCCGTGCTCTTCATTCGAGCGGACAAAACCCAAAGAACCTGCATCGATGCGATGAGCCTTGCCCTCGATCGTGATTTCCACCGTCCCCTCGCGAATGAGCCACATTTCGCTGTGGACATGATGGTGCGGCGGATGCGGTGCTCCTCCCGGCGGCAAGGTGGTTTCGTGAGCCTCGATGGATTCTCCGGTCGCCAGCCTTCCCTTCAGGATGTGGCGTGTGATCACGTTGGGCGATTCCTTCACCGGAAGAGTCGCGAACGGATAGACGGCAGATGGCAAAGGATTCGGCGAGGACTGGCCGGCCTCCGCGCCAGACAACTCCGGCAACTGTGCCGAAAGGAACAGGGCCGCTGGCAGGAAAGATACGAGATCACGTCGGGTGACGGTCATCGTTCACCTCCGATGTTTGTCTCAGATGCTGCGCACTCTATGGCGATCGTGGCATCAAGTCAAATTCACCGGGACCGGACGTCTCCCGCCGCCGGCACCTTTCGCCGAATCGAAGCGGATAACGATTGCTCGACCGCGGCGGTGGACGAAGTTTCGGTGCCGACGCTCAAGAATTTTGAGCGAAGGCACAGATTTCTCTTGCATCGCAGTGCAATTTCCGTATTCTGCATTTTGCGAACTCGCTCCGAGAGCCTAGTTAGGAGAGAGCGAGGGTCGCTTAGGGCCGCGCTTCAAGCGCGCCTGGTGGAGGACGCGACAAACAATTGAGCACCATATCGCTCCCCGCCCAGTTCCCCCCCCAAGCAGTACCATCCGCGAAACGAATTGCGAAGCTGGCGTTGTGGCCTCTGGTGGCCGCGACCTTCTTCATGGTGTCCGGCGGCACGTACGGCACCGAAGACATCATCCACGGCGCGGGCTACGGCCGGGGGATCCTGATCCTGCTCCTCACGCCGCTTCTCTGGAGCCTGCCAACAGCGTTCATGATTGGGGAGCTTTCAAGCGCTATCCCTGCTGAGGGTGGCTATTACGCCTGGGTGAGACGCGCCCTCGGGAACTTCTGGGGCTTTCAGGAGGCTTGGTTATCGCTGGTGGCGAGCGTTTTCGACATGGCGATCTATCCGACGCTCTTCGTCGAGTACCTGAAGGTGCTGGTGCCGTGGTTCGCCGTGGGTCATCGGGGGCTGATGGTGATGCTCGGAATCGTCGCCGTCTGCGCGCTGATGAATGTCGCGGGGATCCGAGTGGTGGCGCTTTCCTCGCTGTGGCTGTTCTTCCTGCTGTCGGCTCCGTTCGCGATCATTGTGTTGATCGCACCCTTCAAGATTGGCGCGTTCTCGGGCGCGGCGGGCGCTCCGGCGTCCACTTCTACCGTTGGACTCGTCGGCGGCCTGCTGATCTGCATGTGGAACTACATGGGCTGGGACAACGCGTCCACGATCGCCGCGGAAGTGGAGCGCCCGCACAAGACGTACCCGCGCGCGATGCTCCTTGCGGTTGTAGTGGTTTCGATCACGTACGTCGTGCCCTTCCTGGCGATGTGGATGACGGGGATGTCGCCGTCGGCGTTTCAAACGGGGTCGTGGGCCACGTTCGCCGGAATGATGGGCGGCAAGTGGCTTCGGTTCGCGCTGGTCCTTGGCGGGATGATGAGCGGCTTTGGGATGTTCAACGCGCTCGTGATGAGCTACTCGCGCTTACCGCTTGCGATGGCGCAGGACGGCATGCTGCCGAGCGTGTTTGGGAGGCTACACTCGAGAACCCGCGCTCCGTGGGTGGCTATTCTGGTGCTCGCGGCGGGATGGGCTCTATGTCTCGGGCTGGGCTTCGAGCGATTGGTTACCCTCGATATCCTTCTATATGGCATGAGCCTGCTGCTTGAGTTTGTCGCCCTGGTCGCCCTTCGAATCAAAGAACCTACACTGCGGCGTCCCTTCCGCGTGCCTGGCGGGATGGCCGGAGCGATCCTGCTGGGCGTGTGCCCGGCGTTGCTGCTGGGCTTCTCCATCGCACATGGCCAGTCGGAGCAGATTCTGGGCATGAGCGGCCTCACGTTTGGAACGTTGCTGATCGCCGGGGGCGTCGTCGTGTACTGGGCCAAAACCAGCTTGCGGCGCGACGGATGGCTGGCGTCTGCGATTCGCCAGCGCAAAGCCGCCTAGGGTCCAACACGAATAACGTTTGCAGCCCGCCGCGGCTTGGCATTTAATCCATCCGGAGTGCCCCCAATAGACAAAACGTACGATTACATTGTTGTGGGCGCAGGATCCGCCGGGTGCGTGCTCGCGGCGCGGCTCACGGAGGATCGAGGCGTCCGCGTTTTGCTACTCGAAGCCGGAGGATCTGACTCCGCAAAAGAAGTTCGCATTCCGGCCGCGTTCTCGAAGCTCTTCAAGTCGTCCTGCGATTGGAATTATTCCACCGACGAAGAACCTCATCTTAACGGGCGACGGCTCTACTGGCCGCGCGGGAAGATGATTGGCGGGTCGAGTTCGATGAACGCGATGATTTACGTTCGCGGGAATCCTGCTGACTACGATGGTTGGAAGCATCTCGGCAACGAAGGCTGGGGATTTGCGGATGTTCTGCCGTATTTCGAGAAGGCGGAGAATCGCGACGCGCCGGGCCCGCCCGGGACCCACGGGCCGCTGAACGTTCGCGATCTTCGCTGCGTCAACGAAATCACGCGCGCATTTCTCGCCGCCGCCGAAGAGATTGGAATCCCCGCGAATCACGATTTCAACGGCGCTACGCAAGAGGGCGCGGGACTTTACCATGTCACGCAAAAGAATGGGAGCAGGCACAGCGCGTCCGACGCGTACCTCAAACCGGCTCGCCGCCGCCCGAACCTCACTGTGCTGACTGGCGCACACGCAACGCGCGTAATCATTGAGAATCATCGCGCAGTTGGGGTCGAATATCTGCGCGGTGGCGCGATTCGGCGGGCGCGAGCCGAGAGTGAAGTGGTTCTCGCAGGCGGCGCGGTGAATTCGCCGCAGCTCCTGCTGCTTTCCGGAATCGGCCCAGCGGACGAACTCAGGCCGCGCGGGCGTTCGCTCGATTCACGACCTGCCCGGCGTGGGAAAGAATTTGCAAGATCATCCGATGGTTTCGGTGGGGTATCTCTGCGCGAAGCCAGTGAGTCTTGCGAGCGCTGAATCGTTTCAAATTTCCTGAAGTGGCTGATCTTCAAGCAGGGGCCGCTGACGTCCAATGTAGCAGAGGCGGGAATTTTTCGTCGCACGCAGGAAGGTTTGTCCGCGCCGGACTTACAAGTGCTATTCGGTCCCGCGTACTACGTCAATCATGGGCTCGACCGACGCAAGGAACATTGCTTCGGATTCGGGCCTACCCTTATTGCTCCGGAGAGCCGGGGCAGCATCACGCTGCGTTCCTCAAATCCTGTCGACGCTCCGGCCATCCGCGCGGACTATCTTTCCACCCATGCGGACATGCGGGTAATTGTCGAAGGAGTTCGGCTCGCGCGCGAACTTGCCCACACGAGAGCGTTTCAGCCATATCGCGGCGACGAGCTGCATCCGGGCACACAGGTGAAGAGTGACGATGAAATCGCGGCTTTCATCCGCGCTGAGGCGCAAACGCTCTATCATCCCGTTGGAACTTGCAAAATGGGGACCGATGCTCTGGCCGTGGTGGACCCACGCCTGAGCGTCCGCGGGATCGAGCGGTTGCGCGTGGTGGATGCATCCGTCATGCCCCGCATTCCGGCGGGAAATACGAACGCCCCGACAATCATGATTGCCGAAAAAGCCGCCGAGTTGATCCGCGGGGAGAGTAATAGTTAGCGCCCACGGGGTCTCCTAGCCGCTCGCGCCGCCAGACATTTCTGATATTCTCTTCTGCCGTGCGAACATTCGTTTCTTTCGTCATCTTCGTCGTCGCCCTCACGTTGCTAAATCCGCGTCCGGAAAAGAGCGTGTTAGCGGGGACAGCCCAGGAGCAAAGTCAACAAACGGGCCAGCCACCTGCACAACAACAGCCGCCACCACCTGCGACGCCGCAGCCGGCACCTCCTCAGCAGGCTCCGCAGCCCACTCCGGCCGCGCCGGTGCACATAGGGCCCGTGGTTGTTTTGGACCCCGGACATGGCGGCACCGACAACGGCGCGCGAGGCGGAACTGGAGCAATCGAGAAAGATATCGTTCTGCAATACGCGCACACGGTTCGCGCCGAACTCGAACGCGAAGGCTTTCGCGTGGTGCTCACGCGCGACGACGACTCAAATCCTTCGTACGACGATCGCGCAGCCATGGCGAACACCTATCACGATGTCGTCTTCGTCAGCCTGCACGTTTCGTCTACAGGCGCTGCCGGAACCGCTCGCGCCTACTACTACCGGTTCGCGAGTTCTACCGCGGGACCACTGACAACAGTCGCCACAACTGCCGGGCAAAACGGGTCACCTCCCACTTCCCTCCTCGTTTGGGAACAGGCGCAACTGCCGTACGTTGAAACGAGCCACCGGCTGGCGGATGCCCTGCAGGGAGAACTCGCGCAGCGTTTTGCCGGTTCGCCGATCACGACGAGCGGCGTCGCTATTCGTGAATTGCGCTCGGTGAGCGCGCCGGCCGTGGCTGTGGAGCTCTCGAGCGTTTCCGTATCTGATCCAAACTCGCTGTCGGTGCTGGCTGCGCCACTCGCCTCCGCAATCTCCAGCGGACTCCGGGCATTCCGCGCCGCAGCTTCAACCTCGGAAAATTGATGCCGCGCAACCTCAAATTTGCGCTGGGGATTCTGGTAATCGCGGTCCTGATCGGACTCCTCAGCCTTCGGGGCATGCACGAGCGGATTCAACATCTTTCTGAAAATCAGAATTCTGAGGAGCAGGCGCGACGCGAGGTTCTGGCTCAGCCTATTTCCACACCGACGGATGTGAAGGAGCAAGCGAAGATTTTCTGGGCGGCGGGAGCGGACAGGGTTGCTCCCGTTCTCGTCGAACTGCCGCTCTCGGCCGACCCCGTGCAGAGATCGAAACAGGTGCTTGAGGCACTAATCTCGAGCCCTCCGACACCCGAGCAGCGCACGCTGCCCGCCGATGCGACGATCCTCGGCTTCTATTTTCTTCCCGACGGCACCGCGATCGCAGATTTCTCGGATGCGCTCGTCACCGAGGTCCCGTCGGGCATTTCCAGCGAGACGACAGCAGTGGATTCGATCGCCCAGACGCTCGAGGGCAACGTGCCGTCGCTGCGTCGCTTGAAGATTTTGATTCACGGTCAGGAGGTGGAAACGCTGTCCGGCCATGTAGACTTAACCGGCTTCTTCGATCTGAATCCTGTCCCGCCACAATCGCCCGCGCCAGCACAAGGGGTCACCCCGCCGCCCGCGCCCAGCCCCGCAAACACTCCCCAGAGACGATGAGCTGGCAGTTTCGCGACTCAGATGTCCAGCAGTTGGGCCGTTGTGGCTCTGTTCATTTTCGGGCTGGCAGACGCACGAACTCCAACATCGCCGGGGAATTCACTTCGATTGACTGGGCCGTTCGAGTCAGGTGCCCAGACACCTCGTTAATCCGAAATATTACGACTGTATTGGAGTCCTGGTTTGCGGCGAGCAGCCATTTGCCCGAGGGGTCGATGGCAAAGTGGCGCGGCATCTTGCCTCTGGTTGAGACGCGTTCGATCAGAGAGAGCAAGCCTTTGGAGGGATCGACAGCGAAGACAGCAATGCTGTTGTCATCGCCCCGATTCGAAGCGTAGAGAAACTTTCCGGAAGGATGGAGCGCGATTTCAGCCGCACCATTCTTGCCGGTGAAATTGGCTGGAAGCGAAGAGACCGTTTGAAGCGGGGTCATCGCGCCATCGCGCGAGTCGTACGAGTAGACCGTGATTGTTGACGCCATTTCGTTGATGACGTAAACGAAGCGGCCAGTGTCGCTAAAGGTGAGATGCCGCGGCCCAGCGCCAGTATCGGTCTTGATGATCCGCCCCTCGCCGAGAGCTCCGCGAGATGAGTCGAAGGGATAAACGAGCAATCGATCGAGACCGAGATCGGCGACGATAGCGAAGCGGTTGTCGGGGGACATGGCGAACGCGTGCGCATGCGGGCCTTCCTGGCGCTCGCGATCCACGCTGGAGCCCTTGTGCTGAACGAATGCGCTGGACTCGCCGATTTTGCCATCTGCCAACAGTGGGAAAACTGCAACGCTGCCACCGGTATAGTTCGCGACCAAGGCGAATCGGGCGGTTCGATCAAGAACGATATGCGCCGAACCTGCGCCGCGCGACGACACCTGGTTCAGCAGTTTCAACTTTCCTGTTGATGAATCAATGGAGAACGCGCTGACGGCTCCTGCTGACTGGCCATTGAAATGGTCGAGTTCGTTGACGGCGTACAGAAATTGCCGACCTGGAGCGACTACCAGAAAAGACGGCTGGGAAGTTCTCGCGGCGAGTACGGGCGTAGTGAGACGGCCGGTGGCCTGATCGAATTCGCAGACGTAGATGCCTTCGCTCCCGTGGTCCGTGTATGTTCCGATGTAGACGAAATCGAATGTGGCCGGGGTAGCACGAACGGAAATCATCGCCGCGATCGCCAACATCGAAAGGAGAATCCAAACCACTCTGCTACCGAAGGAAGAATACATTTTCGTGTCACCTTTCCAGCCTTTCTCCCGGCCCGAGCTATTTCCGGCGACCCGCAGACCACAAACATGTGGGCTCAGGAATCGGTTTGACGCGACGCAGCGAGAAAATATATCCGGTAACGCCCAGACAGCAAGATAGCAGTGGCAGCAACGAACACGGAAGCAAAAGCGTGAACAATTGCCGCGGCGGCGTAATCCGTGACAATGGGCGCGGAGATCGCCCGCTGGCTGGACGTGTTGACACTTCGAGCTGCAGTCGGCAAACTGTGTTTCCGTAATTCTTGACCAACGGCAGGATCAACGAAGGAGTCTTGCTTGCGAGTTGATGGACGCGCGGCCGATGACCTGCGCCCCGTAAAGATCACACCCGACTTCATTACACATGCTGAAGGCAGTGTGCTCATTGAAGCCGGGAGAACCCGCGTAATCGCGACCGCGACGGTGGATGACGGCGTCCCGTCGTTTTTGAAGGGGACCGGCAAAGGCTGGGTCACCGGCGAATACGGAATGCTGCCGCGCTCGACGGAAGAACGCACTCCCCGCGAATCGGCGCGGGGACGCCAATCGGGGCGGACGCTTGAAATTCAGCGCATGATCGGCCGCACGTTGCGCGCCGTTACCGACCTGAAAGCCCTTGGCGAGCGGACCGTGTGGATCGATTGCGACGTGATCGAAGCCGACGGCGGAACGCGAACTGCGTCAGTCACAGGAGCGTTCGTCGCACTCGCGCTCGGACTCGAACGCATGGTTGCCGCGGGAATTTTGCGCTCGGTGCCGCTGATCGATTCCCTGGCGGCCATCAGCGTGGGCATCGTCGACGATCAACTCTTGCTCGACCTCGCCTACGAAGAGGATTCGCGCGCTCAAGTGGACATGAACGTGGTCATGACCGGCACGGGCCGCTTCGTCGAGGTGCAGGCCAGCGCCGAGGGACGCCCGTACACGAACCAGGAATTGCAACGCTTGATCGATCTTGCCGCCGGCGGAATCCAGCATCTCATCGGAGTGCAGCAAGAGCTGCTGCACATGAATTTCAGTGCCCGGCGCTAGTGGCGCGAGCGGCGAACCCGTTCCGGTTCGAATGGTGCTTGCCTCTTCCAATCCGGGAAAGCTCCGCGAATATCTCGAACTCGCAGGGCCGCACGCTCACGTGGAGTTGTTGCCAAACTTTCACGATTTATACCCATTCGACGAATCCGCGCCCACCTTCGCCGAAAATGCTGCTGGAAAAGCTCTGCACTATAGCCGGCACACGCGCGAACTTGTGCTAGCGGATGATTCGGGACTTGTCGTCTCGGCGCTGAACGGCGCGCCCGGAGTTCATTCGGCCCGTTACGCCGGCCCCGAAGCGACGGACGTGGATCGCTATCGAAAACTGCTGCATGAAATGGAGGGAAAAGAAGGCGACGCTCGCCGCGCACGCTTCGTTTGCGTGATTGCAATCGCCCGCGAGGGACGAGCCATTGCAGTGGTCTCTGATCGCGCGCAAGGAATCCTGACGAGCCAACCTCGCGGTTCAGGCGGATTCGGGTACGATCCAATCTTTTCGTTTCCGGAACTCGGACGGACCTATGCCGAGTTGGCACCTGCAGAGAAAAACCAGCACAGTCACCGGGGAAAAGCATTCAGGAAAATCGTCGAAATACTTAAGGGCCTGGGTTTGGCACCGTTCTAAGGTCTCCTGCATCTCATACCGAGTGCATGAACAAAAGTATTGCCCCAGCCGTCTGCTAGGGGGTACAAAAGAAGTCCCTGCTCAGAGGAGCGTGATGGCGACTTCCCAGACTGCTGCCAAGGTCCACCCGACTCTGGTCTCGCGGATGCATGAAGCTCGCGCGCGAACGGACGCGCTGTTTCAATTCCTCCCGCCGAATTCGTTTTATGACCGTCCGATCCCCGAGCGGCATCGCCTGATTTTCTACTTGGGTCACCTCGAAGCCTTCGACTGGAACCTGCTCGCAGAGGCATTGGGAGCGGAATCCCGAGACACGGAATTCGATAAGCTTTTCGCGTTTGGCATCGATCCGGTGGGCGGCGGACTGCCCACCGACACACCCGGCGACTGGCCGAACATCGCTCGCGTGGAAAAATACAGCCGGAACATTCGTGAAGGCTTGGACAAAAAGCTGCAAACGGCCAGCGCGTTTGATTCCACGGACGGTGGCTTCGCGAACAGTATTTTGCTCAACGTCGCGATCGAACATAGACTGATGCACGCCGAGACGATTGCATATTTGCTGCATAACCTGCCGGTGGAACGGAAAACCCATCAACCGGCATCGCCTGCCGACCCCAGGCCGGCACCGAGACAGCGTCGCGCATCGATTCCGGCGGGCACCGCGACGCTCGGCCAGCCGAAAAACAGAGGAATGTTCGGATGGGACAATGAGTTTGACGTGCAGCAGGTTTTTGTTCCGGCCTTCGCGATCGATATCTTTCCGGTGACGAACGGCGAGTTTCTCAGATTCATTCATGCCGGCGGATACCAACACTCGATCTACTGGACTACTGAAGGCTGGGAGTGGAAGCGCCAGTGCCGGCTGGAGCATCCGCATTTCTGGCTGCCACGTTCGAGTTCTCCCGCGTCCGATCCGGATACGCAGTGGGAATACCGCGCGATGTTCGGGACGATTCCTCTGCCGCCCTCCTGGCCCGTGTATGTAAGTCACGCGGAGGCGTCGGCTTTTGCGCGGTGGTCCGGCAAGAGGCTGCCCACAGAAGCAGAATGGCATCGAGCAGCCTACGCCACGCCCCATGGGACGGAGCGAACCTACCCGTGGGGCGACGCGCCGGCTGAAGCAATGCGGGGAAATTTTCACCATCAGCGCTGGGATGCTTCTCCGGTCGACGCGCATCCCGCCGGAGTGAGCGCGTTCGGAGTTCACGACCTTGTTGGGAACGGCTGGGAATGGACCTCGACCCTCTTTGCTCCGCTGCCCGGATTCGAGCCGTTTCCTTTTTATCACGGCTATTCGGCGAATTTCTTCGATGGGAAGCACTTCGTGATGAAAGGGGGATCGGCTCGCACGGACGCGTGCATGCTCCGCCGGTCCTTTCGGAATTGGTTTCAGCCTCATTATCCGTACGTGTATGCGACATTTCGTTGTGTGGAGAACTAGGCTATGGGATTCGCGCCTCGAATGATGCATGCTGCCGCTCCTGCCACTGAGCCACGTGTTGACTTTTCATCCGACGTTGTCGTCGGGCTCACTCAAACAGGCCAAAGAGAACTTCCCTCGAAGTATCTTTACGACGAGGTGGGTTCCGCTCTTTTCGACGTGATTTGCCTGCTGCCGGAATACGGGCTGAGCCGCGCGGGAATGCGGTTGCTGCAACGGCATTCGGCAGAGATCGTCAACCTTCTGCCGGAGCCCGTTTTGGTAGCGGAACTCGGAAGTGGCAGCGGGCAAAAGACGCGCTGGCTCCTGGAAGCTCTCGCTCGCCGCCAGCGCGTGAACTACTATCCCATCGATATTTCGGGTTCCGCTCTCTATCGATGCCAACAGGAACTCGGGCAGATTGAATCGGTGAGCATCGTGGGCTTTGAGCGAGCGTACCTGGATGGCCTTCGAGAAGTGGCGACGCGCCGGCGGGACGGTGAGCGAGTGTTTGTTTTATTTCTCGGCAGCACGATCGGGAACTTCGATCGACCCGCAGGTGAGTATTTCCTGCGCCAGGTGCGGGAAACGCTGCGCGACGGCGACGCTCTGCTGCTCGCGACCGACCTCGAAAAACCTGTGCGGCAACTGCTTTCGGCCTACGACGATCCTTCGGGAGTTACGGCCGCGTTCAACAAGAACCTGCTTTCGCGCATCAATCGAGAGCTCGAGGGCGATTTCGACCTCTCGCGTTTCGAGCACTCCGTTCGGTGGGAGGAGTCTGAGCGTCGCATCGAGATGCATCTGCGATCTACCGTGTGGCAGCGTGTGACGATTCGAAAGGCCTGTTTCCGCTTTTATCTCCGCGAAGGAGAGACAATCTGGACCGAAAGCTCGCACAAATACAATGTCGAAGAGGTTGTTGCCATGGGTCAGCGCACGGGCTTCCGCTGCGCTGGCCAATGGTGCGATTCGGAGTGGCCGTTCGCGCAGAGCCTGTTCTTCGCGGAGTGACACCTCACTGAAAAACACGCGTGTGCTATAGTTTTCGCTCCATGGCGAAAACCAAGAAGCCGGGCGTCAAAAATAAGATGTCGCGTTCACGCACGACCGGGGCGCGAAGATCGAAGCGGCGATCGCCAAGCTCGGCGCTGGGCCGCGGCACGAATGCAGCGCGCGTTAGGGCTATTCTCGAGAAGCTGGACGAAGCTTATCCGGCAGCCACCTGCGCGCTGAAACACGAAAATCCGTTCCAACTTCTGATTTCGACGATTCTTTCGGCGCAGTGCACGGATGTCCGCGTCAATGAGGTGACCGCGACACTTTTCCCGAAATATCCCGACGCGAAAGCCTTTGCCTATGCCGATCCGGCCGGACTCGAAAAAGAAATCCGGCCGACGGGATTCTTTCGCAACAAGACAAAATCCATCATAGGTGCGAGTAAGAAAATCATCGAGGATTTTCACGGTGAAGTGCCGCGGACCATGGAGCAGATTATCACTCTGCCCGGCGTCGCCAGGAAGACCGCCAATGTGGTGCTGGGAACCGGCTTCGGGATTGCGTCAGGGGTGGTGGTGGACACGCACGTACAGCGGCTTTCGCAAAGACTGGATTTGACGAAGAACGCGGACCCGAAGAAGATCGAGCAGGACCTGATGAAAATCGTCCCTCAGGATCGGTGGATTCTTTTCTCCCATCAACTCATCTGGCACGGCCGGCGCGTCTGCCAGGCGCGCAAGCCTCGCTGCATCGAGTGCAATCTCGAATCACTCTGTTATTCGAAGGACAAAACAATCTGAATCGGGAGGGGCGAAATCAGGTCGGTCTATCGCTTGGGCACACGTATAGTTGAGTATGCGCAGGCTCCTTGCGCGGCGGCAGTCTCTCTGGACACCTCAACTCCAAAGAAACGCTACTTGCGTTCGGTGCTCTTGCGCAACCGCCGGATCTCGACCAACACGAATCCGACCAGAACAATCACAATCCCAGCATAGATATGGAAAAACGGGTCGGGTGCTCCCATTTCGAATGCCCTCCTAGGTTTTCGGTTCCATCACCGTAATGCCGAACATCCTTGGCCCACAGAGTAGAAACAAAACCGTGAGCAGCCTGTTGCCGCTGCTCATTGGGAAATCACGACCTGCGAAGTGCTCGTCATTACCAACGCAGCCTTGGGTATCAAAGGGAAGATGGGTTGAAAGCTGTACTGCACCTGCACTTGAACCACGCTTCCGGGACTGTTGTTGGGCGTCCAGGTGGTGGTCACGGTCACCGACTTCGGATTGATTCCCGCAGGGACGTTCTTCAGATACGTCTGAACGTCCGACGACGCAGCCGGGCATGCGGTGGTCCAACTCTTGCATGTTGAACCGCGCACCATCGCGTAACGCGTTCCTTCCCGCGCCGCGTCTGCTACGAAGTGGTATGAGTAAAGGGCTCGCGACAAATCCATGATGGCGAACAGAAACATGAAAAGTACGGTGAAGACAGCCGCGAACTCGACTAGGGCGCTCCCCCGCTCGCGCCTTGCATGTGTGGGGCTATCGGCCGGCACGCATCACCGCCTGCGACGTCAAGGTCGTCGACGAAGGAATGCCGGGGCACGAGAACCAGGGCTTGTAAGTGGCCGTGGTGACCACTTTCACGTAGTTCACGCGGTGGGTGGTCGCACAGGAGGGCGTGCCGGGAGAGCAATTAGGTGTGACGGTGGTTCCATCCGAGCACTGGCACCAATACGTCGCCACTGCCGTGAGGTTTCCGTTGTTAGCCCCGACTAAGTCTGTCGCGTCGTTCGTCGCGGCCGTTTGCATTCCGGTTGTGTCTGCCCACGTCGTCGGGTTTTGCTGCCCGTATTGAACTCCCGCGCGAGCTGCGTTGGACACTTCGATGCTCATGTAGGCCAGCCGGCCAAGATCAACGGTACCCACGAGTAACATCGTGAGTATGGGGAGGAGCAGGGCCACTTCAACCAGACTGTTACCTTCTTCCGAATTCATTCGGAATCGACGAAGAGCGGCCCGGGACACGAGGCCCAGACGCCAACATGGATTTCCCATTTGCGATCGAATGTTCATTATTCGTCTAGAACAGCGCCTCCCTTGATCGGCGAGCCCGAGGACAGCGAGGTGTAATCGCTGTTGAACGTACAGGCGCTGAACGTGGTTCCCCCAGATGTGACGCTGCCAAACTGAATCGTCTCGGCGATAAGGATGTTGTACTTGGCAGCGCCAGAGTAGCCGAAATCGACCTCCGCGCCTGGAAAGTAGTACGCTCCCTGGAGAATCGTATTGAAACTGCTGCTCCCGATGATTTGTGCCGATGAACTGTCCGACGCTTTCTGGAAGAACAATACTCCCTGGTACGGCCCGGTCGTGGGGGCCACGAAAGACACTTGGTTCCAGGATGCGAAGGAACTGAATTGGAAAGTGATGGCGCCGTTCGAATTGTAGAAGGTTACACCGAACGGAGAGGTTGTGGTATTTGTGACAATCTTGCTCCCAATATCAACCGTAAGCGCTCCGCTGGTGAGGATGTAAACGCCGGGATTCAAGACCACACTGGCACCGTTCTGGATTTTTATTCCGCCGCAATAGACGCCCGGATTGAGCACGCTTGGGCTGCCTTGCGGGCTATTCGAAGAATTGTATGTTTGTAGGGTACTGAATGTGCAGGCCCCTATTGCCGGCGTTGGCAAGGAGGCTAGGGGATCGCTTGGCACCGGCACACTGATGCCGGTGATAGGGGTAGGAGAAACGGTGCAGTTCGAGTTCTGAAAGCCTCCGACGACACCGATCGATGCGGCAGTGATCGCACTACCGGGCAGGCAATGGAAAGCGTTATTGTTCGATGCCTCGTCCACAATTCCACACGCAGCGGACAGCGTGGTCGATTGAGCCACCGATACGGTCTCACCACCGGAAGGGTTGAGCGCAAAAATGCAGTTGCTCGCGCTACCGGCGTGAGCCACTGCCCTCGCTTGAAGCGTCACAGTTTTCACGCCGAACGCCTTCGCAAAAAAAGTGGGAGTGTTCTTCGTAATGATCGTCTCGACGTAGCCTGAATTGCCAATGTGCTGTCCCGCGAGAGGTGGGTTATTGACGGTTACAGTGGCGCCGTTCGTTCCATCGGTGAATCCGTTCGCGGCTGAATCAGCCTTCGCCGCAGACGTTACGTCGCTGTAGGAAAGCTCCGCCGCGCCTGCTATCGCAGACGCGTCCGCGGCAGTTTGCAGCTGGCGCTTCGTGTAGCGCAGGTAACCCACGTCTGTCGCGAGACCGAGAATTCCGAGAATCACCACCAAAGCAAACGCGACGACGACAATCGCCTGACCCGCCTCATCTCGACGGACCAGCGGAACGATTTTTGGTTTGCAACCTCGTCGTTTTGTGAGGCGGGGAAACATTTTCTTCAAGACAAACTTTCGCGAGACACACACCGGGTACGCTGGGGCTCCCCCATTCCCGAGCAATCCGTACTCCAACGACGGCCGGAGTTGAAGCCTGTCTATCAATCACCGTATCAATCACTTCCGCGCCAGTCCGCCGAGACTACTTGCCGCTGTCTGTTTCAAAACAGAGTCGCTGCCCCGTTTTGGGCTTTCCGCCCGCTCAAAACGCCGCGTTTCCCTTTTTCCGATTCATCGAGTCCATGCCGCAAGCTCTTGATTCGAGAAATGTTCGTCTTCAAGTTGCGCGCACCGTGGAAACGGTTTCGCCCGTGGCAACCTGCTTGCACCCGTCTACAGCGGGTATCCTTCGTCTTTGCAAAACGACAATTCGAAACGCGGGAATCTCAGTGCAGCCATTCTGGAAAGGGCGGCGTCGCGAAAGGATGAATGGATGAGGACTGCGGTGGCTGCCACGGAGGCTTCCTTTGCTGACAGGATTTGCCTTCCTGGTTTGACGGCGGCGCAAAATTCAGACGGCGGCTGGGGATTTCGCTGCGGCCAAGACAGCGCGATCGAACCTACGAGCTGGGCTCTGTTGGCAATGTGCGGACTGAGTCCGGAGCATCCGTTCAGCCGAAGAAAACTCAACGGAGCGTATTTTCTGCGGCAAGCGCAGCTTCCGGATGGCTCGTGGCCCGCGGTCGCAGGAGACGAAACAGGCGGGTGGGCCACGTCACTCGCGTGCCTCGCACTACACGCCGTCGAAAGCTCAACGCCCGATCTCGACGCCGCCTGGAATTGGCTTTCACGGAGCTGGCCGGGCGAGGGAAGGATCTGGTGGCGTGTCCGCCATCGGCTCTTCGGGCAGCCTCACCTCATTTCGCAAGACCATCGGCTGCGCGGCTGGAGCTGGACGCCAGGTACGAGCAGTTGGGTGGAACCAACCGCCTACGCAATGCTTGCATTGCGCCTGGCCCGAGGTTCGGGGTCTTTCTTGGTCAGCGTGGACGACCGTTGCAACCTCGCCCAGCGAATGCTGTGCAACCGGATGTGCGCCGGTGGCGGATGGAATTGCGGCAATCCCGTGGTTTATGGCGCGGCCGGCAGTCCGTTGATCGGACCGACGAGCTGGGCGCTGCTCGCGCTGGGCGAATTTGCGCAGCGTCCCGACGCGCGCCGCTGCCTCTCTGACGGGCTTGGCTGGCTCGAGCGAACGTACTCTCAGGCCCGAGGACCGGGTTCTCTGGCACTCGCGCATCTCTGCCTGAAAGCTTTCGGCAAAAACCCGAGCCAGATCGATTTGCGCCTATCGGAAATGTACGACCACAACCGATTTCTGGGCCATGTGCCGGTGCTCGCATGGGCATCGCTCGCCAGCCAACCAGTGCCGCGCTGGCTGGAGCCCGTGAGCTTCGAGAGCAATTGAGAATGTCGTTCGCGGTAATATCGATCAAGCCCTCGTTCCAGAGGCCGCCTTCACGCGTGGCAATACGCTCCGCAAGTTCGTACGACGTCGATCTGGCTAAAATAATTTCGGATACGCTGGCCGAGTTTAACTTCGATGTGAAAGGCAAGAGTGTTTTGCTCAAGGCCAATTTCGTCGGCGCCGATCCGAACCACGTAATGAATACGCATCCCGGTGTTGTCGCGGCGGCGCGCGACAGCTTCCTGTGCCTAGGAGCTTCCACCGTGGTGGTGGCCGAAGGGCCGGCGCTCGAACGTGACACCGAAGCAATCCTCGAAGCGATTCGGCTGCGAGAGTTTCTCGGACCGCTGGATGGCGTATTCGTGGATTTGAATGTCGATGACGTCTGGCCCGTCGCGCTTCGAACGCGCGCGTCTTCGCTCAAGCGCCTTTATCTGCCTGCCACCGTTCTTCGGGCCGATTTCGTCGTTTCGATGCCCAAGCTGAAAACGCATCACTGGGCGGGAGTCACGCTTTCGCTGAAGAACATGTTCGGCATTGTCCCCGGACATTGTTACGGCTGGCCCAAGAACATCCTGCACTGGGCGGGAATTTCAAGATCGATTTTGGATTTGAACAGCACCGTGCGACCCGATTTCGCCATCGTGGATGGAATCGTGGGCATGGAGGGAAATGGTCCGACGCAAGGCCAGCCGAAAGCGAGCGGCGTTCTGGTGATGGGCGATGATCCCGTGGCGGTGGACGCAACCTGCGCTCGAGTGATGGGCCTTGTTCCCGAGCAGATCGATTATCTGCGCCGTGCTGCAATCCTTCTGGGAAACATCGCCGAGGACAAAATAGAGCACATCGGAGAAAGCATCGCACAGGTGATGCAGCCGTTCGCAGTGGTTCCAGAGTTCCAGCGCTTGACGGCGAAAAGAAACTGACTCGCAAGTCGGCTATCGAATCATCCGGCTGCAGGAGCCAAAGGGAGCGTGAATACCACGGAACAATACGTGCTACCCGGCGAACGAGCATTTTCGCAGAACTCTGCCACCAAAATAATTCAACGTTTATTCTCATTCCCCGTACTGCTCGGCGCGCTCCTTGTCGCCGCAGTGTTCTTCGGAACACTGTCCCAGGGTACGAAGACGGACACGCTCTTTTCTGAAGGCGACACCTGGTGGCACATCCGCTCAGGTGAAGAAATACTCGCCACCCACCGAATGCCCCGCACGGATTCGTATTCCTGGACCGCCGCCGGCACTCCCTGGATCGCGTACGAATGGCTTGGCGAAGTCGCCATTGCGGAAGCGTACCGCGCCGGGCGTCTGCGGGGACTCAGGCTGCTGCAATTGACGCTCGCAGGCACGATGCTCGTGCTGCTTTACGTGTATGCGACGATGCGATGCGAGAATCCCAAGGCTGCGCTCGCCGTTTGCGCCGTGATCGTACCAGTCGCCGCCGGATTCTGGTCGCTGCGCCCGCAGCTTTTCGGATACATCTTCTTCGTCATCGTCCTGATGATTCTCGAACGATTTCGTCAAGGCAAGAGCCGCGCTCTTTGGATGTTGCCTTTCGTATTTCTGTTGTGGGTCAACACACACGGCACATTCGTGTTCGGCCTTCTCGCGATTACCTTGGCATGGGCCAGCGGACTGTGGCGCTACCGGCTGAATGGAATTGCGAGCTTCGTTTGGACCCAGACTCAGCGCATCGAACTCGGAATTGCAACCCTGGTAAGCGGTTTAGCTCTCCTCGTGACGCCTTATCGCTCGCAACTGGCGGCATATCCCCTCGACATCGCCTTCCTGCAGCCCGCGAACGTCGCCAATATTCAGGAGTGGATGCCAATCACCAGCGAGCGTTTCTTGACGCTGACCGTCCTCGTGCTCCTGCTCGGATTCCTGGTTTCGAAAATTCTGATGCGTTTCAATTGCCGGTTCGACGATTTGGTCTTTGTGTGCATTGCGGCGATTGCGGCTTTCTTGCACCTTCGATTCGTCCCCGTGTTCCTTCTGGTGACGGTACCGTTGTTGGCGCTGCCGCTGGCGTGGTGGTTCTCTCCGTATCGTCCAGCGCGGGATCGAGTGCCGCTCAACGCGGCATTCATAGCGGTGATCGGTGTCGGAATCATCTACTGCTTTCCGTCTAGCGAGGACCTCGACAAAGCTTGCGCGGCACACTATCCGGTGGCGGCTCTTCAGCATTTCGACGCCGGGCAGACCTCGGGACACATTTTCAACGAATACGGCTGGGGAGGTTATTTGGCGTGGTCGCACGTTCCGCGCGCCGGCGTGTTCATCGACGGCCGCGCGGACATCTACGAGCGCGCCGGCATCCTTGAGGACTATCTCAGCGTCGCGCGCCTCGAGCCGGGTTCGCTGCGGCTCCTGGGGAAATATGACATTACAACGTGTCTGATACGGAGCGACGCGCCGCTCGCGACCGTCCTCTCAGCTTTGCCGGAATGGCGACTCATGTATGCCGACCCGATCAGTTCCGTTTACATTCGCCGAAGAATCGCGCCAGCCGCGGCAAGCGCGGCAACGCAACTCCCTTAGTCATCCATTCCACCTCGGGTCGAACGTTTCATGGTGAACCACCTGGCTAGTTACCTCCTTTGCTTTCGTTTCGCTAAACGCCTCTAAATCAGGCTCGCCCGCCACCTCATTTGGCACCAGGAGTGCGGTACTAGTTGAAGGGAAACGAAGTCTGGATCCCCATATCTCGAGGAGGAGAAATGAGAGATCGATTGAGAATGTTGTGGCAAGACGAATCCGGTCAGGATTTGACCGAGTACGCTTTGCTCATCGTTTTGGTGGCACTCGCAGCGGTGGCCTCGATGAAGGCGCTCGCGACGGCGATCAGCACCGTGTACTCGAACGCCGCGACGAATCTGACCACTAACACGTAACGCCCGTGAAATGCGAGAGCAGATCAGAGCGCTGTGGCAAGACGAATCTGGTCAGGACTTGACCGAGTACGCCTTGCTCATCGTTTTGGTGGCGCTCGCAGCGGTGGCTTCGATGAAGGCGTTGGCAAAAGCGATCAGTACGGTGTATTCGAACACCGCAACGAATATTACGACGAACACGTAAGTGTCGCGCGATTTCGGTTTCGGCCCACTGGGTGCGGCTGAGAACCAGACGGGCCCGGTGACGGATCGTCGTAACGAATCGATTGGCAACGCCGCCGCGAAACAGATCGGTGAGGCCGCACGGGCAAGGCGCTCTCTCCGATCGCAGATGAAAAGCAGACCCGCTGTCGCACGGGCATGTGCGCCGGGGGGTGGAAGTTCCGACCGGGAAAGTGTGCAGAGGGTTGAAGACTCAAACAATTTCCGTGTGCGCGGTGTTGATCGCGAGCGTCGCAGGATTTCTCGACTGGCGCGCTCGCCGAATCCCCAATTGGCTGACTCTGCCGGCATTCATCGCCGGGATCGCGGCAAACCTTGTCTTGGAGGGAATTTCGGGCGGGCTCCGTTCGATGGAGGGCGCCGGTGTGGTTATGATTTTGCTCCTCCCGGCTGTTTTGCTGCGCGGGCTGGGCGGCGGCGACTGGAAGCTGATGGGGGCACTAGGCGCGTGGTTGGGTCCCACGCAGATTATCATCGTGCTGCTGGTCACGATTCTTGTTAGCGCACTTCTCGCCGTCGTTCAAGTCATTCAAAAAAACCGACTCCGCGAGACCGCTCGCAACGTGTGGGAACTGCTCCGCGGCTTTTTCATCTTTGGATTCCAGCCGCACCCCGAAATTAATTTAGACAATCCGGCCGCGCTGTCTCTTCCGTTCGGTGTAGCCGCGGCGCTAGCCACGCTCGGATGTTTCTGCGCCGGCCTGCCCTCATGGTGACTCCTGGGCTGTGCAGGGGGAGGAACAATGGACGCGCGACGAATCTTAGTGCAGTTCGGGGCACTGTCGCCCCTGCTGTTGATGCTCCTAGTGACGGCGTTCCGTGGCACCCCATCGTTCGTGCAGTGCCTGTTGTGGCCGGCGTGCGCAGCCGCGGCGCTGACAGCTTTTCTGTGTCTGGTGGTCGGGCTCGAAGCGGACTGAAGAGCGCCAGAGAATCGGCGGCGCTCTCCGCTGCGAGCGCGACGTATTTTCAGTGAAATAAAGGCGATGTTGCAGCGCGAAGCTTCCGTCCGGCGTTCCGCGTCTGAGAAGGACTGGCGATGGATCGAAGACGAATACTGCTGGCGTTTGCGGTCGCGGTGCCTTTGGCGCTGCTTGCGGCAGTCCTGGTGTACCGTCAGCTCTCTCGCGCGGCTTCTGCACCTGGTCACATCGCGCCGACCAAGATCGTGGTCGCGGCGGCGGGGCTGGCTCCAGGCACGCGTCTCGACGCAAAGGATCTCCGCCAGGTCGATTGGGCTGCGGTCGGACCGATGCAAGGCATGTTCGCACGTCCAGAGGATTGCGTGGGCCGCGTGCTGATGAGCCCGCTTCTTGAGAACGAACCCGTTTTGGAAGGCAATCTCGCCTCGAAGGATTCGAGCGCAGGTCTTTCAGCACTGATTGCCCCTGGTATGCGGGGCGTCTCGGTCGCGGTGAACGACGTGGTGGGTGTGGCTGGCTTCGTGCAACCGGGCACGAGTGTCGACGTCCTCGCCACGGGCGGAATACAAGGTCAGGGAAGCACACTGACTCGAACGATTCTCGAAGACATTCGCGTGCTCGCGGCAGGACAAAAAATCGAGCCCGACAAACAGGGCACGCCGCAAACGGTTGCCGTCGTCACGCTTCTGGTCACACCCGATCAGGCGAACACGCTGACTCTCGCAAGCACGCAAGGGCACATTCAACTCGCCTTGCGAAACTCCGGCGACACGAAACAGGTGAACACGGCTCCCGCTCAGCTCGACGACGTATTCAGCACCTCGATTCGACTTCCTTTGGCGCACAGCAATCGGCCAGTAGTGGCGCGCATCTCCGCCAATACGGCGGCTCCGAAGCCTTATCAGGTGGAAGTAATCCGCGGCGACAAGGCGGAAGTCAGTGCGATTCCGCAGCAGTGAGGCATTGCCAGTGGCAAAGTTGACTCGACCCGAGAAATTGATGCAAGCCTTAGCAAGAGACTTCGTTCGCGTGGCCTTGCTCGCGGCGGCGGTTGCGATTGGCGGCGGTTGTCTTCGCGCCCAGACAAATGCGCTGCCGGCTGCCGGTCCAGCGGAGGCGCAACCCCCGGCGGATTCGGAGCGCGCCGGACGTCAGCCGGAAAACACGACGCAACTTCACCTGTTGGTCGGTCGCTCGCTGGTGCTATCGAGTCCGGCGCGGATCCGACGCGTTTCGACTGCGGATCCCATCATTGCCGACGTGATGGTTCTCAGCGCAAATCAAGTCCTGGTGAACGCGAAGTCGCCGGGCGGCGTTTCTCTGGTGTTGTGGGATGAAAACGAGCAAAGCCACGCTTACGAACTCAACGTCGATCTCGATCTCGGCAGCCTGAGTGACCGACTTCACAACGCGTTCCCGCAAGATCAGGTTCAACTCGAAAGTTCGAAAGACACACTGATCCTTTCCGGGTATGTCTCCTCGAAAGAAGAGTCGGACCGAATCTATCAATTGTTGTCGCCGGCGGAGCCCAAGACTCTGAATTTACTCGAATATCCCGCGCGGCCAGCCAAAAGCCAAATTTTGCTGGAAGTCAGATTCGCCGAGGTGGATCGCGGCGCCATGACCAACCTCGGCTTCAATCTCCTCAGCGTTCCGGGATCAACTACTCGAACTCTGGCGGTGACCGGCACGCAACAGTACGGCCCGATCCAGATCCAGCAGAGTTCGGGCACTTCGAGCTCCGGGTCGACCACCGATTCGAGCGCCGGGCTGAATTCGGCGAACCTTTCCCTCAGCGACCTGCTCAACATCTTTATTTTTCGGCCAGACATCAATTTGGGCGCGGTGATCAAGGCGTTGCAGCAGAAAAACCTTCTGCAAATTCTAGCAGAGCCGAATCTGCTGACGGAATCGGGGAAAGAAGCAGATTTTCTCGCTGGCGGTGAATTCCCATTCCCGGTTGTCCAGGGAGGAGCGGCGGGCACGGCGCCGACCATAACGATTCAATTCAAGCAGTTCGGCGTCAGCCTCAAATTCACGCCCGATCTCACCGACGATGGCACGATCCATCTCAAAGTGAAACCCGAAGTCAGCGCACTCGACTATACAAACGCGGTCACGATTTCCGGTTTCTTCATTCCCGCGATTTCCACGCGCCGGGTCGACGCCGAAGTGGAGTTACGTGACGGGCAGAGCTTCGCGATCGCTGGGCTCGTGGATAATCGCGTCACTGACATCTACAACAAGGTTCCCGTACTTAGCAGCATTCCGTTGCTTGGGGACATTTTCAAGAGCCAATCGAAGAACAGGACAAAGACAGAGCTCCTGGTGCTCGTTACGCCCCACGTAGTGATGCCCCTCCCGGTTGGCGCGCCGCTGCCAACTTTGAAGTTTCCGAGCGGATTCCTCGATTCGATTCCGCCGAAACCTGGCGAGAAACCCCGTCCCGAGTGAGGAGAGCAACCATGTCGAAACGAGTCGACGACGCTGCACGAATCGAAATCCATGGAGCACACCAATGTTGACGGCCGCGGTAGTGAGCTCAGATAAGTCCGGCGCAACCGCAATGCTGAACGCTCTGCAGCAAACAGGCCTGGTCTACTCAATTCGCGAATGGGACCCGGAGGCCGAAAACCATCCAACCCCGGGCGAATCGATTCCGGATGTCGTTCTCCTGGATTTGCCGAACAGCCCCGCGCTGTATTTTGGGTTCGCAGCCAACCTGCGTCAGTTGCGCCCCGCCACGTATATCATTGCCTGCTCAAGCGCGACGCCTGAACCAGCCCTGCTGATGGAAGCGATGCGAAGCGGCGTGCAGAACTTCCTCGCGAAGCCGCTCGCCGCGGAACCGTTGCGTGACGCCCTTCTCCGTTTTTCCGCGGAAAAACCTCCCGACGGCGAGCTGTCCGGGAACGTAATTGCGGTGGGAGGTTCAAAGGGCGGCGTCGGTACCAGCACTGCAGCCGTGAATCTGGGAGTGCAACTCGCTCAAATAACGAAAAAACGGGTCCTGTTGCTCGATTTCGGCCGGCCACTGGGGCATATCTCGTTGTTGCTCGATTTGCAGCCGAAATTCACTTTGCATGACGCCACCGAGAACCTGGAACGTCTCGACGCTCACTTTCTCGGCGGCCTCGTGACGCGACACCAAACCGGCCTGGACGTCCTTGCAGGGGCGGCACACCTGCACGAATCGCAGCGGTTCAGTGTTGCGGCTCTGGCCGGCGTGCTGGACGTAGCGCAAGGCTGCTTCGATCATCTGGTGATTGATATCGGCGTGCAGGACCCGTCGGAGTGGTTGCCGATCCTTCGCTCGACGCGCTCCATACTCGTTGTCGCAGAAGTCTCTTTGCTTTCGCTTTGGACGCTCGAGAAATATGTCGCCGCCGTAGACAGCGTCGAATCTCTCGGCGAAAAACTCCAGATCGTCATCAATCGCTGGAACCGCAGTGACGAACCCGCTCTGCGCAACGTCGAGCAACGGCTTCGACGAAAAATATTTGCGCGCTTGCCGAACGATTACCGCCAGGTGAGCAACGCGGTAACGCAGGGCACTCCATTGACAGCAAACAGCAGCCCACTCACCGTAACGTATCGGCAGCTTGCTTCTGACCTCATCCAGGACCCGGCGGCTAAGCCTGCCGCGCGACGCAACCCGCTCGCCAACATGTTCGCGTCCAGCCGTTAGGACCCGCAATGACACCCACCACCTTTCCACCGCGAACTGATTACACGTCGTTTAAGTCGACGATTCATCGCAAGCTGATTCAGAACCTCAATCTCGAGCGACTCGCGGAGATGAACCGCGAAGCCGCCCTCCTGGAATTAACCCGCATCATTGAGAACCTGATGGACACCGATGGGATGCCCATCACGCTGCTGGAACGCGAGCGGCTGGCGCGCGAGGTACTCGATGAGGTCTTCGGGCTCGGCCCTCTGGAGCCGCTAATGCGGGACCCGACCGTTTCCGATATTCTCGTCAACACGGCCAAGCACGTTTACGTCGAACGGCGCGGACTCCTGGAAAAAACGGACGTTCATTTTCGCGACAACGCCCACTTGCGCCAAATCATCGACCGCATCGTTTCCGCCGTTGGCCGGCGCGTGGACGAGTCCTCACCGATGGTCGATGCCAGGCTGGCTGACGGGTCACGCGTGAACGCGATCATTCCGCCGCTTGCGCTCGACGGCCCCTGCCTATCGATTCGCCGCTTCGCAAACGTGAAATTGTCGGGGGCCGAGCTCGTCACCAATAACTCACTCACGCTGCAAATGCTCGATCTGCTGAAAGCTTGCGTAAAGGCGCGCCTGAACATCGTGATTTCAGGCGGCACCGGCGCCGGCAAGACGACTCTTCTGAATCTTCTGTCCTCCTACATCTCGGATCGCGAGCGCATCATCACCATCGAAGACGCAGCCGAGCTTCAGTTGCAGCAAGAGCACGTCGTCCGGCTGGAGACTCGGCCTGCGAACATCGAGGGTAAGGGCGCGATCTTGCAGCGCCAGCTCCTCATCAATTCCCTTCGGATGCGCCCTGATCGTATCGTCGTCGGCGAAGTCCGCGGCGAAGAAGCGCTCGACATGCTCCAAGCCATGAACACAGGGCACGACGGGTCGCTCACCACCATTCACGCCAATACTCCGCGCGACGCGTTAAGCCGGCTGGAAACGATGGTAGCGATGGCCGGACTGAATCTTCCGGACAAAGCGATCCGGCGGCAGATCGCTTCAGCGGTCGACGTCGTTCTACAAGTGAGCCGCATGAGCGACGGAACTCGCAAGGTGATTTATCTTTCCGAAATTACCGGCATGGAGGGCGAGACCGTATCAGTACAGGACATCTTCCAGTTTCACAAAAGAGGTATCGGCCCCAAAGGTGAAGTCTTGGGCGAATTTATTCCCGTGGGCATTCGTCCCAAGTTCGCCGACCGGCTCGAAGTTGCCGGCTTGAAGTTGTCGCCGGACATGTTTAGTCGCCAGCGTGGCTCGAAGGATTGATCGCGTGCTATTGGTGGTCGCAATCACATTCGCCGCGGTCCTGTCGATGGCATGGGCAGGCAGTATGTGGATCGGCTCGCGGAAACCCGCCGATCTTACCGGGCGTCTGGAGCAAATTTCGCGAAGGCAGCAAACGGAGGTCGCGTCATACGACGATGACCTGATGCGCGATCAAGGGCTCAGCAGTGTCCCGCTGCTGAATCGTTTGCTACATCGCTGGTCCTGGTTGAAAACGCTGCAAGCTCTTGTGACGCAAGCCGGATGGAAAATCAAGCCCGCCAAACTGGTGCTGTTGAGCGCCGTCCTCAGCCTGACTTCCTTTCTCGTCTCCTGGAGCCTGTTGCCTTCCTTAGCCCTGGCAATTCTGATCGGCGTGAGCTCCGGCTTTTCTCCGGTGCTCTTCGCCTCGTTCAAGCGCGCCCGGCGGTTCTCCAAGTTCCAGCGAGATTTCCCCGAAGCGATCGACCTCTTGAACCGGGCGGTCCGCGCAGGCCATGCATTCACGTCGGGTCTCGAGCTGATCTCAAACGAGCTTTCCGACCCAATCTCCACGGAGTTCCGCACCACCTTCGAAGAGCACAATCTGGGACTCCCGTTGCGCGATTCTCTCTTCCATCTCACCGAGCGAATGCCTCTTCCAGATGTCCGGTTCTTCGTGACGGCGATGCTGGTGCATCAGGAAACCGGCGGCAATCTGGCGGAGCTTCTGGAAAACCTGGCGCGCGTGATCCGCGAACGCTTCAAGATCCTGGGCGAAGTACGCATCCGAACGGCTCAGGGCCGCCTCACTGCGGCGATCCTGATCGGCCTTCCGCCTCTGCTCTTGTGCCTGCTGCGATTGCTGAACCCGGACTACGTGATGCTTCTCTTCACTGACCCGCTGGGCCACAAGATGCTCGGCATCGCCTGCTTGCTGCAGGTGATTGGTGCCGTTGTGCTGTGGAAAGTGGTTCACATCGAGGTGTGAACTTATGGAGACGATGGAATGATTCTCTTGACGACCTTGATCGCGTTTGTTGCCGTGCTCGCCCTGGCGATAACGTTCTATCTCACTCTCGCTCCTTCGACGGATTTTCTGCAAGCACGCCTCACGCAGCTGTGGCGGCCCATTATTCCGGCCGTCCGCTCCGCTCCGTTTGCCGAACAGCAACGACAAAAGCTCGAAAAAGCGCTGACCGACTTGGGCAGGCTTCTGCCCTCATCAGAGAAAAAACTTTCCAAGAAAGTCCGCACGATGTTGCGCGCAGGTTTTCGCAGCCCCGAGGCCGTCAAGATTCAACAGGGAATGGAAGTGGTACTGCCTGCCGTCTTCCTCATTCTGATGTACTCCACCGGAGCTTATAAGCTGAATCCCCTCTTCATGTTTGCCTTCGCAGCACTCGCGGGATTCCTGCTGCCCGATCTCTGGCTTGCCTGGCGAGTGAAACGCAGGCAACGCCTCCTGGTCATCGCGCTGCCGGACGCATTGGATTTGCTGGTGGTCTGCGTGGAAGCCGGGATGGGTCTGGACCAGGCGATCTTTCGAGTGGCACAGGAACTGCGTCTCTCGTATCCGGACTTGAGCGACGAGCTGCAGCTCGTCAACCTGGAAATGCGCGTCGGGAAAAGCCGCATCGATTCTCTGCGGGAGCTCACCGTGCGAACGGGAGTCGACGACGTGAAGGCTTTCGTCACGATGCTGATTCAAACCGACCGCTTTGGAACCGATCTAGCGCAATCCCTGCGCATCCATTCCGAGAACCTGCGCACGAAGCGGCGTCAGCGCGCTGAAGAGGCCGCCGCCAAGACGACTGTGAAAATGATTCCAGCGCTGGTATTTCTGATTTTCCCGGCCATGTTCGCGGTGCTATTGGGTCCCGCTGTGATCAGCATCATTCGGACGTTCAGTACACCTGCAGGACCTCAGTAAGAAACGTTTGGCAAGGCGTTCGCGAGGGCAGTAAGAAACATGACGTGAAGGAGAGAACGAATGGACACAACCACGTTGATTCGTGCGGCAGCCGGCATCGTAGCAATCCTGATCGCGGCCATCATCATCTGGCGCCGTAGCCGGCGTGAGTCGGACTAACGAAGATTCGTCAGGCGGCGCGAATCGCTCCGGCGCAGCGCCTGCGGGGAACCAGACGGCCGCGAAGACGGGAAACGTGTCTCTGCGCAACCGAACACGAGAAGTCCTGCTCGCGGCAGACGCGACGGTGGCGAATACATTCTTGACCCGGTTGGTGGGCCTGCTTGGACAGTCGCCCGCCTGGGCTGACGCGCCCCGCGGTCTTTGGATTATTCCGTCTCACGGCGTTCATACTCTTGGGATGCAGTTCCGGATTGACGTCGTTTTTCTCGACCGGAACGAGACGGTGGTTCATTTGGAGGAAAACCTTCAGCCCTGGCGAGTCTCGCGTGTGATTGCAAATGCGAGGAGCGTGCTGGAGCTTCCAGCGAGCACGATTGCGAAGAGCAACACGCGGGTCGGCGATCAGATCGAGGTCATCAGGAGTTGAAGGTATCGGCGAAGCAGCGCGAGGACCCATTGTAGCGCCTCAAATCAACGCAAAATCCACTCGGTGGGCTTCTCGATAAATTGGAAATCCGCACGCTGGCCGGGTGTTCCGGGCCAATCGATGCGAACCACTCGCGCTTTCCCGGAAAACTGCTGCCCGTTCCTCGCCATGTAAACTTCCACAAGGGCGCCCTCTGCCAGCGCAGGCTGGTAGGCACAGAGAAAACTATTGGCGCTGACGGTCTCGGTTACCGTGAGAACGTCCGTGGCGATCCCCTCGGCGGTCACCGAGCGCAGCTTCAACATCACCCGCAAACGGACGCGCGGCTCGCCCCTATTCGCTTTACCGTCGCTATCGATCAGCTTTGTCAGCTTCTTCTGAAGCATGTCGAAATCCACTGGTTTCTGCACAAAGTCCTTTGCTCCGAGCGCCTCGCAAAAATCCTTGTACTGTGCGCTCGATTCTCCGGAAACGATGATGATCGGAATGTGCTGCGTGAAGCTCAGAGAGGCAACGGTCTGGCACACCTCAAACCCGGAATACTTCGGCATCATCAGGTCGAGCAGAATTGCATCGGGTTTCTCTTTCAGCGCCAGCGACAGAGCTTCTTCGGGTGAGCCTGTGTCGATAATCTCGTACGAGTCTTTCAAGCGAAACCGCAGGACTTTTCTCACGGCTTCGTCGTCATCAATGATCAACAATTTCGGCATATTCTCCTCCTCACCCTTATCACCCCGTCTCTTTTCCGGCGCGGACTACACCATCCTCGATCTGGCTCTCGCGTGGCGGCTGCGCAAGAGTGCCCTCTACCGTTCGCAACAGAACATCTCGCGTGAATGGTTTCCGCAGCACTGCCATGCCGGGCGGCAAAGAACCACGGACCTCAATCGCTCCGTCCGTGTAACCCGACATGAACAGCACGTGCATGTGCGGATTCTCCGGTGACAGCTTCTTTGCCAGGTCGCCGCCGCTCATGCCCGGCATAATCACGTCGGTCAACAGCAGATCGATTGGCGCGTCCGTGCTTCTCGCAACGTCTATGGCCTGCGCGGCGTCATTTGCTTCCAGAACCGAGTAGCCCATGTCCTTCAGCGTTCGGTGTGTCAGCTTGCGCAGGGATGGTTCGTCCTCCACGAGTAAAATCGTCCGCGGACCGCTGCCTCTCTTCATCGATTTCACCGGAGCGGCCTCCTCCACCACTCCTTCGGCGCGCGGCAGAAATATGCGGAATGTCGTTCCCTTTCCAGGTTCACTCTCAAGCCAGATATAGCCGCCGCTCTGCTTTACGATTCCGTAGACAGTCGCCAGCCCGAGGCCGGTTCCCTTCCCCTTCTCCTTAGTGGTGAAAAATGGCTCGAAGATATGGGACTGCGTTTTCGCGTCCATACCGATGCCCGTGTCGCTGACTCTGAGCACGATGTAACTGCCGGGAATGACGTAGCGGTAGCGCAACACATCCTTTTCTTCGAGCTCAGCGTTCGCCGTTTCAATCTTCAGCTCCCCGCCGTGTGGCATTGCGTCACGGGCATTGACGGCCAGGTTCAGGATCACCTGCTCGAGCTGGCTGCGGTCGGCTTTTACCCGGCCGAGATCCACGGGCATATTGAACTTCAGCTCGACGTCCTCGCCGATCAAACGGCGAAGCATTTTCTGCATGTCCTCGACGATCGAGTTCAGATCGAGAATCTTCGGCGCCAGCACTTGCTTGCGGCTGAACGCGAGGAGTTGTTGCGTCAGTGTGGCGGCCCGTTGCCCCGCCTTTTGTATTTCGTCGATTGCTTCGCGCAGGGGGTTTTCGGGACCAATGCTCTGCTGCAGCGCCTCGCTGTAGCCAATAATCACGCCGAGAAGGTTGTTGAAATCGTGCGCGATCCCCCCGGAGAGCTTCCCCACGGCCTCGAGTCTCTGCGACAGCACCAGTTGCTGCTCGAGTTCGCGCCGCTCCGTGATATCCCGGTTGACGATGACCAGCTTTTCAACGGCTCCGGCAACGTTTCGCACCGCGCTCGCCGTTGATTCCAGCATCCGCCACTCGCCGCTTTTGTGTCGGACGCGGTATTCCAGCCGTCGACCGATTCCGGTCGTTCGCGCTTCTTGCGCGGCCGCCGTAACCGCGGGCATGTCGTCCGGATGGATCTGCTCGTACGCAGAGGTTTTCTCCAGTTCTTCGAGCGAGTAACCGAGCAACTTCTGATACGACGGGCTGTTGTACAAACGCTTCCCATCGGCGGTCACGACTGCAATCATGTCCGCCGCGTTTTCCGCAATCAGACTGAAAAGCTCTTCCTGCGCCACCAGGCGCACGCGAAATCGGTGAATCTGCCACTGCTGGTATATGACGTAGACGGAAAATAGCAGCACCATTCCGACCAGCGCGCGCATCGCTATGTGAATGTTGAGCTCGTCCCAGAAATCCCGCTGGAGCATGTATACGACCAGGGAAAACGAAATAATTCCGAGGGTTAAGAGCAGGGTGACAACCACACCGGAAAACGAGAGCCACCACTGGCGCTGCTCCGCCTTTCTGAGCCCGGCGCGAATCGACGCAAAGTCCCCTTGAAAGAGTTCGGATTGTTTCATCTCAGTCACTTCCAGGGTGTCGGCCTCCCGGGTGCGCTGGCAAGAAATCAGGCGAAATTCAACAAGAAGGGTGCTGCACTTACGTTGCCAGTATGGGAACAAGAATTTGCCATCAGCCGAGCTAACTCCTTCGCTGGCCCTGTGTTCCAAAGTGTTGATGTCGAGCCGCTTTTAAACTTTTGTTCCGAAACAAGATTCTGTTTCAGGGCGAATCACTCCCGCTTAGTGTATTTTGTTGACTCGATCCTCCACTTCACGCCCGCGTCCCCGCCCACGGTGTACGATTGCGGTTCTTGAAACCATTGGGAATTGTCGTCAGAAATCTCTTTGACAATTTGCTCGCACTCTCTCTATCCTATTCTCCCCTTCAAAAAATCCGTTGGTTTCCCCCCTTCCAGGAGCGGTTTTTCGGATGCGGATCCTCGTTTCAGCAACTGATTCCGGCTTTGCCGCGTTTCTTGAGCAAACTTTTCGCGTCCAACACTACGCAGTGGACCTCGCAGCCGATTGGGTGGAAACCCGGTCCCTCGCAGAGAACCGCGAATTCGATCTTGCGTTACTGGACATGAGCCACTCCGATCCCGCCGGACTTGCGGCACTGCAATACGTGCGCGGCATCCGGCCGCACCTTCCCATTTTGGTCCTGATCAATCGGACCCAGCTGGAGGAAAGCGTTCGGCTGATGACCATGGGCGCTGATGATTTTGTCTTTCGGTCGGCCGCGTCGTCGCCGGAACTGTTCGTGCGTGCACGCGGCGTGTTGCACCGCGGCCGACGTCCACACCCCGGCGTCTTGCAGGTACAAGATCTTGAGCTCAATCCCGCAAAACGCACTGTGACGCGAGCCGGAAGGGCCATTCGCCTCACTTCCAAGGAGTATTCGTTACTCGAATACCTGATGAGAAACGCCGGGCGCGGCGTGACGCGGGAGCAAATCATCGAGCATGCGTGGAATCTGCCAGCCGCGCCGCATACGAACGTCGTCGAGGTCTACATCAATTACCTGCGCAAGAAGATTGATGGCGAGTCGGAACACAAGCTGATCCTCACGATTCGCGGCACCGGATACCAGCTGATGAAAGCGGGGCCCGACAGGTCGCCTGCCAGGGCTGCGTCCGCGTGAACTCCCACGCCTGTCGAAATTGGCCAAGAACCAACGTCGAAGAGCGCCCTATGGAAACGCCCGTGGAAGAAAACTTGGCGCCGTTCACACGTGACGCGACGCAACGGGAGGGGGTCGTCCTCGAACACTTGGCCCACGTACGCCATATCGCGCGTCGAATCCATTGCCGGCTTCCACCCCAGGTGCTTCTTGAGGACCTGGTTCACGCCGGCATCGTGGGCCTGCTGGACGCTGTTGCGAAATACGATCCGACGAAGAACGTCAAACTGAAAGCCTACGCGGAATTTCGCATTCGAGGCGCGATTCTCGACAGCCTCCGCGATGGAGACTGGAGCCCAAGAGCGTTGCGCCGACAGGGCCGCCGCCTCGAAGAAGCCATGGCAACTTTTCAAGCTCGTCTTGGCCGAGTCCCCACCGACTCAGAAATTGCCGCCGAACTTCAAATGAAACTTATCGATCTGCAGCGACTTTTGAGAGACCTGGACGGACTCGAGGTGGAAGAGCTTCCGGGGTTCGTCATGGATGGCGAACCGGCGAGGCGGGACGTGTCGAACCGCAGCGACGATGATCCCTTCTCAATCGCAGTCCGTTCCGAGATGACTCGTTTGCTGATGAACGCAATCGCTGGCCTTTCCGAACGCGAGCGTCAGGTCCTGGCGCTCCATCATTTCAAAGACTTGCCCATGAAAGCGGTGGGTTCGGCGCTTGGAATCGGCAAATCGAGGGTTTCGCAAATCCATTCGACAGCACTCCTTCATCTCCGAGCGCAGCTCGTGCAGGTAATGTCACCGCGAACGCCACGAGTCTCCAGCGCTCCGCACTGATTCCACTCTTCTGCCGCTCGCCGCCCAGCCTTCTGTGTAAAAGGAAATTTAGTGGACAATCTGCCGGTGCCGAACCATAATCCGCCCCGTTAAACGCAAGGGGGTTAGGCGATGGCGACAGCCCCAATTCTCACGAGCACCAGCCATGCGCTTGGGTTTGCCTCTAGATCCACGCGACCGCTGATTTCTCCGTTTTTCATTGCGCCCAAACCGACGATTTTTGTATCAAACGCCTGTACGGCGCTTGGGCGCGGGACCGCCAGGACGGGTCCCACGGCTACTGGGTAGGTCTGAAACTGGCTTGAGCTAGCCTACGAAACGGAGGCTCAACAATGCAGACGACTCGCCGGGATTTCCTGAAAGTCGCCACCATCGGCGGCGCAGCAGCGACCGTGTTCGGTTTTGACCTTGCGCCGGCCTACGCGCAACTTCGCGAGCTGAAGATCGCCCGGGCCACGGAGACGCGGACGACGTGTCCCTATTGCGCGGTCGGCTGTGGCGCCATCATCTACACGCTTGGCGACAAAGCCAAGAACGTCACGCCGCAAGTGATTCACGTCGAGGGCGACGCCGATCATCCCACCAACCGCGGGACGCTCTGTCCCAAGGGCTCTTCGCTCGAGCAGGACATCCTGAACCCACGGCGGCTCACAAAGCCGCAAGTCCGCCGGCCCGGCGCCACGGACTGGCAGGACATTTCCTGGGATGACGCCCTGGATGAGATTGCACACTGGACGAAGAAAACGCGCGATGCGACGTTCGTGGAAAAAGATGCGAATGGCCGCGCCGCGAACCGGTGTGAGGGCATCTCTTTCATCGGCGGATGCACGGACACAAATGAGTTCAATTATCTGGTCGTCAAGACCATGAGGAGTCTGGGCTTGGTGTATTTAGAAAACCAAGCCCGTGTTTGACACGGCCCCACGGTCTCAAGTTTGGGACCAACGTTCGGACGCGGGGCGATGACCAACGGCTGGATCGACATCAAGAACACCGACATGATGTTGATCATGGGTGGGAATCCCGCCGAGAACCATCCCTGCGGATTCAAGTGGGCGATGGAGGCCAAGCGTAACCGCAATGCCAAGCTGATTTCTGTCGACCCCCGGTTCACGCGCACATCCGCCACCGCCGACCTGTTCCTGCAAATCCGCGCCGGCACCGACATTGCCTTCCTTGGCGGGCTGATCCGCTACGCTATCGAAAACAACCGGGTCGCGCACGATTATCTGGTGAACTACACAAACGCCGCGTTTGTCGTCAAGGAAGGTTTCAAACTTCCGGAGGACGGACTGTATTCGGGATTTGATTCCGCGGCCGGGACGTACGCCGACAAGTCCACTTGGAACTATCAAGAGGGAGGAGACATGAGCGGCGCAACGCACGCCGCCGCGACTCCTGCGCACGCGGCGCCCGCCGACGCCGCGCATCCCGCGACACCAGCGCCGCCGCCCCTGTTGCCACCCAACGTCGCCTACGACCTGACGCTTCAACATCCTCGTTGCGTGTTTCAATTGATGAGGCAGCAGTATTTGCGCTACACACCGGAAATGGTCGAGCGAATCACCGGCATACCCAGGGACCAATTTCTTCGCGCTGCCGAACTTTTCACCTCCGTTCGCAAGAATGGAGACATGAAGAAGGTGGCGACGATTATTTACGCTGTCGGCTGGACGCAGCATACCTCTGGCACTCAAATCATCCGCACGGCGGCGATGTTACAGCTGCTGATGGGGAATGTCGGGCGCGCGGGCGGCGGCGTGAACGCGCTGCGTGGCCATTCGAATATTCAGGGCGCCACGGACATGGCCGGGCTATTCGACAGCTTGCCCGGGTATCTGAAAGCACCCCTTCCCACCGACACGGATTTGGCCACTTACCTCAAGCGCGTCACGCCCACAGCGTCGAAGCCTACACCGTGGGATTCGATGAACTATTACTCGAATACACCGAAATTCTTCGTTTCATTCCTTAAGTCGCTCTATGGGGACGCGGCGACAAAGCAAAATGGATTTGCGTTCGACTACCTGCCAAAGGTGGATCGCGATTATTCCTGGACCCACATCTGGGACGACATGTACAACGGCAAGGTCAAGGGCATGATGGCCTTCGGAATGAACGGCGTGATGATCGGGCCGGACACGAACAAGAATATCAACGCGCTGAAGAAGGCCGACTGGCTCGTTGTCGGCGAAATTTATCCGGATGAGACCAGCGAGTTCTGGAAAGCTCCCGGAATCACGGCCGACGAGCAGAAAACTATCAACACGACCGTCTACCGGTTGCCATGCGCTGGCTTTGCGGAAAAGGACGGCAGCATGACGAACTCGGCGCGCTGGGTGACCTGGAAATATGCTGCGCTTCTGCCTCCCGGGCAGGCACGGCTCGACCAGGACATCATCGCGCAGATTTTCCTTCGCGTCCGCGACCTGTACAAGAAGGACGGCGGAAAATTCCCCGACCCCATCCTGAACTTGAGCTGGGCGTACGCAGACGCGGCTCATCCTCCGCTTGCCCAGGTGGCGATGGAACTCAATGGGAAGGCGCTCGCGGACTTGAAGGACGAGGCAACGGGACAAGTGATTAAAGCGGGGCAGCAGTTGCCCGGGTTCGCTTGGCTGAAGGACGACGGGACAACCATGTGCGGCAACTGGATCTACTCAGGCTGCTGGACGGAGGCCGGAGCGCAGATCCAACGTCGGGGCACGGATGACCCATCGGGCCTGGGAGTGTTTCCGAATTTCTCGTGGTCATGGCCGGCCAACCGCCGCGTGCTCTATAACCGGGCATCCTGCAACCAGGAAGGAAAGCCCTGGGATCCGGAGCGGAAGCAAGTCTGGTGGAATGAGGCTGCGGGGAAATGGGCCGGGAACGACGTGCCGGACTTCAAACCCGACTCCCATCCCAAGGATCACATGGGACCGTTCATCATGAACCCGGAAGGCGTAGGGAGATTATTCGCCCCCATTGGAGTGCTGCTAGACGGACCATTCCCGGAGCATTACGAACCGATCGAAAGCCCTATCAAGAACCCGCTGCATCCTGACCAGTCGAATAATCCCCTGGTGAAGAAGTTCAAGACGCCGTACGACAAGATTGGGACGCCGGAGGAATACAGCATTGTGTGCACCACCTACCGACTGACCGAGCACTATCACTATTGGACGAAAAATAATCCGATGAACGTCCAGTTGATCCCCGAACCTTTCGTGGAAATTCCTGTCGAGCTGGCGGACGAAAAGGGCATTCGCGGCGCCGACACCATCAAGGTGATTAGCGCGCGGGGAACGTATATCGCCAAAGCTTTTGTCACAAAGAGGCTCAAACCGATGATGATCGACGGCAAGAAGGTCTATCAGATCGGATTGCCGATTCATCAGGGATTCCGTGGAATCCCGGAGGATGAGGGAAGAGACGCCCGCACACCGGCGAATTTGCTGACGCCGGCGGTGACTGATCCGAACGCCCACACCCCGGAATCCAAAGGCTTCCTAGTAAGAGTCGAGAAGGCATAGGGAGCAGACGATGAGCCAGGCCTCAAGCGAAGTAATCAGGATCTCAGCGCACGCTGGCACGGTTCCCGGCGCCGGGCTGAACCGAGAATTTCGAGTCTGCAAGCTGATCGACACCACAACCTGCATCGGTTGCAAAGCCTGCGAAGTCGCCTGTCTCGAATGGAACGGGTACACGTTTACCGAAACCTCGTTCGACAATTCGTATCAGACTATGCCGAACACCGCGTGGAATTATTGGAACCTGATCCGCTTCAACGAATACGAGCACCCCGACCACGGCTTGATGCTGCTGATGCGCAAAGATCAGTGCATGCACTGCGAGGAACCGGGATGCCTCGAGGCGTGTCCGGCCGACGGCGCTATCGTGCAGTATGCAAACGGCATCGTCGATTTTCAGCAGGACCACTGCATCGGCTGCGGCTACTGCATGACCGGCTGCCCGTTCAACATTCCGAAATTCAGTCCCACTGCGCGCAAAGTGTTCAAATGCACGTTGTGCGCCGATCGGGTGGCAGTGGGACTCGAGCCCGCCTGCATCAAAGCCTGCCCCACGGGCTGTCTGCACTTCGGCACGAAAATCGAAATGAAGGAACTGGGTGAAACTCGCGCCGCACAACTTCGCGAGGTCTCTGGCTTCTCCAATGCGGGCGTATACGACCCGTCCGGCGTAGGTGGAACGCACGTGATTTACGTGCTGCACGACGCGACAAGGCCGGAGGTGTATGGCGGCTTGCCAGCCAATCCACGGATTCCGTGGACCGTGCAACTTTGGAAGAAGCCTCTGAAGTGGTTGGGGAATATTGCGATCGTTGGCGGCTTGCTTGGCGTCTTCGTTCACTATCTGCGTTTCGGACCTAAGATAATCGAAGGCGACGACGAGAAGATTACTCCAACCCCGAAACTGTATGAGGAGCCCGGTAAGGGAGGGGCAAAATGAGCGACGGTCATATCCTTCCCGGCGGGCGGGTGCTCCGATACGCGTTTCACGAGCGACTCATCCATTGGGTCGCGGGCATTTCATACTTGTATCTTCTGCTGACCGGCCTGGCCTTCTGGTCCCCCTGGCTTTTCTGGCTGGCGGTAGTGCTGGGTGGCGGAACGGTGGCGCGGCAACTCCACCCTTGGTTCGGCGTTGTCTTCGTCATCGCCGTGCTTCTGATGTTCCGCATGTGGGGGACGCAGATGCACGAGACGGCAGTGGACAAGCAGTGGTGGGACGCGATCCCCCACTACATCAGAAACGAAGACGAGCAGGTTCCCACGGCAGGGCGATTCAACGGCGGGCAGAAACTGCTGTTCTGGGGCTTTTTCTGGTGCGGCATCTTGCTGCTCCTCACGGGACTCGTTCTGTGGTTTCCGAATTGGATTCCGTGGAGTCTTCGTTATCTGCGCGACATCGCCGTGATCGTGCATGCTTCGGCGGCGTTGATCACGATCGGCCTGTTCATCATCCATGTGTATATGGGAACCGCGATGGAGCGCGGCGCGTTCGGTTCGGTGATTCGAGGTGATGTTTCCGCGAATTGGGCCAAACGGTATCACGGTATCTGGTACAAGCAGATCGCGGGCGATCCGAACGTCCGGAAATGAGAACAAGCAAGTGGGACGCGCGAATCCGGCGCGCGCGCGAATTGGCTTCCACGTATCCTTTTGCTGCTGAGGGTCTCCGGTTCTACGAGCGTATCGCTCAATTTCAAGAGTCGCTCTACTCGGATATCGAGTCACGGCCGGTTTCGCAGCTTGCGATACCGTCACTGGCATTAACGCGTCCGGAGTTGGATTTCATTCTTCTACTGCCGCGCTTCCGCGCACTGCTTTCCTTGATTGAAGCAAGTGGCCCTGCTCCCTTGTCATCCTTCGCCGGCGACCTCCGAGTTCAAGGCGCGCAGCGCTGGCAAAACGTTCTGGCCGCATTCTGGCAAACTGGGCCGGGCGTTTCCGACGATCTTTCCCCTGTCGAAAGCCTGATGGCGTGGATTTTCCTGCAACCGTATGCAGAATGTCTCGCGGATCATGCGCCACGAATTCCGCCTGGTGCGGCGCCCTCTAGCTGTCCGTTTTGCGGCAGCAAACCCCAAGTGGGAGCGCTTCGCCCGGAAGGCGACGGCGGCAAGCGCTTCTTGATCTGCGCGCTCTGCGGAACGGACTGGGAGTATCGCCGCCTCGTTTGTCCGGCCTGTGGCGAGGAAGATCCTCACAAACTCGCCGTCTACACCGCCGACGAGTTCAAGCACGTGCGCGTCGAGGCTTGCGACACATGCCACTGCTACATAAAGACCGTCGACCTCACGAAGGACGCTCGCGCGGTTCCCGCCGTCGACGAGCTAGCTACCATCCCCCTGAATCTTTGGGCCACCGAACACGGCTACGGAAAATCACAGACAAATCTGCTCGGAATCTAGCGCCTCGGCCGAAGTGCACCGCAATGCATCCGACGATCGAATACGCGGAGCGTTACCGAAACACAGGCCCACTTATTGTGGTTTGAAGCGCAGCGGACCAATTCCCACAGTCCAGAAACTAATGGCTTGCTTCCAGAACTAGTTTCTGCACGCGCCAATTCAATAGTTCGGCGACAAAAATCTCATTTTCCGAGGGGCAAGCAATCTCGTGAATCCATCCGAACTGCTTGAGTTGTTTCCCAGACTCCCCGAGCACGCCCAGCATCCTACCGTCCAGGCTGAGCTTGTACAGCCTGCCGGGGTAACCGTCGGAGCTGTACAGCACTTGATTCGGTGCCGGTGTGATGCAGATCGCCCATGGTGCGCCGGGCGCCATGGCCCCCGTGGTCTGTGTCGGCTTGTTGCCAATCGCCGGGCGGGCGTTCGGGGCGACCGGCACATCGATCGTAATCTGGCGCAGAAAATTACCCTCCGTATCGAAGACCTGGATTCGGCGGTTGCCGCGGTCCGCGACGTAGACATTTCCCTGTGCATCAACGGCGAGGCTATGAGGCGTGTTGAACTGGCCCGGCTTGTCTCCCGGCTCACCCCATGACTTGAGCCAGTTTCCGTCCTTGTCCACCTTCGCGACACGCGAATTGATATAACCGTCGCTGATATAGGTGTTGCCAGCCAAGTCCCAAGCCACGTCGGTCACCTGCCTGAACATCCCATCCACAGGCGGCAGTGGCGGCTTAAGATGCTTCAGGGGCCCGGTTCCTTCGTCAGAAGCTTCCTGTTTTCGTCCGAACACCATTTCCACACGGCCCTCTGGGTTGAATTTGATCACCATATCTGAGCCTTTGTCCGTGACCCAGATATTGTCCTGTTTATCCACTTTCACTGAATGCGCGTAAGACCACGCGTACAGGTGATGGCCGATTTCGCGAAGGAACGTGCCGTCGGCGCCGAACTCTAGAAGTTGCGTGGCGCTGGCCGCATAGGCGGGACCGCTTGAATTGCCTCGCGACAGCACGAAAATATGTCCTTTGGAATTCACCGCTACTCCAGAGACCTCGCCGAAATAGATGTCGGGCGGAAGCTTTAGAAAGTCGGGAACAGACCGGTATCGAATTTCGGGTATCGGCGAGTGTTGTGCGAAAAGAGAACCGCTCAAGAAAAAAAACAAGACAAGCGCGGACCGCTTCATGGGAGCCTCCGATGCGGCAAATCCTCGTCTCGATTCGTCGTGTGCCGCCCGAAGACTATAGACTACGAAGACAAAAATCAGCGCCGAAATCTCGAGAGCCTCGCGAACCGACTAGGTGGTTGAGTCATTTGGTCGGGGCGTGGAGATTTGAACTCCAGACCTCCTGCGCCCAAGGCAGTTGCAAAAAATCTATCTTGTTGGTCCGTCTAGCTTTGTTCTGCGTCATGGTACACGGTTTTGGACCTAATTTGGCAGTTGTTGGACCCAAGTTGGACCTAAGTTTTTCTTTGCAACTAGGCAGACGGTAGGCAGGCGCAGCCTATATTCGGCGTCCTCAAGATGGACAATCGCCAACTGTGCCGTCCCAGCGCTCCTGCGAGCTGGGGCGCGATTACTTGAGAATCATCTACGGCCCCGAATATTTGCTGCCCGAAAACTTGGAGCGCCTCCGCAGTTGCGGCGTATCGC
>CAVUSU010000005.1:0-30982 GCA_963744235.1 uncultured Acidobacteriota bacterium
CTCAGGACGCACGTAGAGCTTTTCTATGGCGCCTTAAAAAGCCGGGATTGGGATCAGCTTGCAGCGATCTATTCCGATGACTACATGCTCGTTCGTCCAGACGGTTCTGTGTTGTCCAAGCAGGAAGTCCTGAAGGACCTCCAAGTCGGAGGACTTGAATTCAAAAATATTGAGATCGCAGATACGAACGTCCGCATCCACGGAGACACCGCAATTTTGACGGCTGAGAGCCGCACAGTTACGTCTCGACAGGCCGAGGCAACCACATCTCATTTCCGGCTCGTCGCTGTATATGCAGGGGAACAAGGCGGGCCGAGACTCGTTCATTTTCAGAGCGTCTTGCTGCCCGACTGAATGAATGGTGTTGGGCCGCTGAGATCTGAACCATATGGAGTCTGAGACGCCAGAAAGCTAAACATGACGCGATTGAAACACAGTTCAGTGCAGACGAGACGGTGCTCCTGGGTGAACGCTGAGGATGTGTTGCTGGTCGAATATCATGACCGCGAGTGGGGCATCCCCGCGCACAGCGACCGCAAACATTTCGAGGCCCTCATTCTTTCAGGCGTACAGGCCGGATTGAACTGGTCGCTCGTGCTTAAAAAACGCGATGGTTACCGCCGCGCTTTCAACAAATTCGACCCCGAGAAAGTCGCGCGCTACTCGGAGATGCAAATTCGCAAACTTCTATCTGATCCTGAAATCATCCGCAACAGGATGAAGATCGAAGCTGCTGTACGCAACGCCGGCGCATTTCTTAGGGTCCAGGAAGAATTTGGGAAGTACGACTCCTATTGCTGGCGGTTTGTTGACGGGCGGCCCAAGCTCAACCGCTGGAAAACCGCTAAGCAGATTCCAGCGCGTTCGCCCGAATCCGAGAGGCTAAGCAAGGACCTCAAGCAGCGAGGATTCAACTTTGTCGGCCCGACCGTGACGTATGCCTACATGCAGGCCATCGGAATGGTGAACGATCACACCGTGGATTGCTTCCGCTATCGGGAAATCGCTCGGGAGTTTGCCGATGCAAATTGAACGCACAGCAGCGGAGAAGCTTCGCCGTGGTCAAAATCGGAAATTCGCCAACAGAACCTGCCTACCAGCGCGACCTTTTTCAACTTCAACAGTAGGAGGAACCCGATGAATACCGATGTGTTGGCAACAAAAGTGATCGAGGGAATTGCGGTCATCACTCTGGGCAGCGCGAAGCGAATGTATTTCGACTCCGAAATGGGCGACGCGCTAACAGAGAGCCTGCAGGAATTTGCGGGTGATCCCAACATCCACGTCGTGATCGTGACCGGCGGCACGCCGGGATATTTCAACCGTCATTTCAGCATTCCCGCCCTTATCGAATTCGCGGAGGCCGTGCGCGCCTCGGGGCGCCAATGGCCGGACAACGCAGCCTACCATGGCGGACTCTTCGACAAGGCAATGGCGCTGTGTGAGACCATGCCCAGGCCGGTCATCGCCGCGATTTCCGGGACCGCTCTTGCAGGGGCCTTCGAGTTCACGCTTGCGTGCGATATTCGTATCGCTGAGGACGGCGACTATCTGATCGGTCTGCCCGAGACCGAACTCGGCCTGCTGCCCGGAGCCAGCGGCACACAGAGGCTGCCCCGCACGATCGGACCGGCGGCGGCCCTCATGCACATCCTGATGGGGCGGCCGCTCAATCCGCGTGACGCCGAAAAGAAGGGTCTTGTTCACGAAACCGTCAGCGGCAAAGCCATCGATCGCGCGATGGAGATCGCAAAACGGTTCTGCTCGCATGCGCCGGAATCGCTCGGCTACATCAAGCGTCTTGTGCGCAATGCGACCGACACCCCTCTTGCTCAAGGACTGGCTCTCGAGCGGAATCTCTTCATGAGATTGTGCGTCTCCGACCAGGCGCTCGCGCGCATGCGCTCTTACGAAGCAAAGAAGATCACAGACCCGTCTCGCTCGCTTGAAGCTTAAAGGAGGAAGAATCGTGGCAAAACCGAATGCGCCACCAATGCAGGTGATCGAGGAAACGCCTGGGTACTGGAGAGCCATATTCGATTATCCGCCCTTCAATGTCGTCGACGGAGATGTCTTCCAGGCCCTCCAGGACCTTCTTGTCCGCATGGAGACGACGCAGACTCTGCGTGTGGTTGTTTTCGAAAGCGCGCTTCCGGACTTCTACCTGTCGCACTTCGATCTGACGGGCAGGCTCGGAAACGTCATGAGCGCCATCGGCCCCACGGGCTTGCCTATTTTGATGGACACGTTCGTGCGCCTAACGAGGGCGCCGGTCGTCAGCCTCGCAAGAATCCGGGGCTGCGTGCGCGGTGTAAGCAGCGAGTTCGTCCTTGCCTGCGACATGCGCTTCGCCTCGCGCGAGAACACGAAACTGGGTCACCCCGAACTCGGGGTCGGGCTGCATCCCGGCGGCGGAGGTACAGAGCGCCTTCCCCATCTGGTGGGACGCGGGCGGGCGCTCGAAATCGTTCTGAGCGCCAACGATTTCAATGGCGACACAGCGGAACGATACGGTTACGTTAACCGTTCACTTCCAGACTCCGAACTGGACGGCTTCGTCGACGCCCTTGCGCGACGGATCGCGTCGTTCGATCGGCGTGCTCTCATAGCGGCGAAGAATCTGGTCAACCAGGTCTCGTTGCCACCATCCGATCGGCTCCTCGACGCCTTCACTTCGTTTGGTACAGCACTAACGTGGCCCGAAGCCCAGCGCCGCATTGGAGCCGTGCTGGAACGCGGGCTGCAACGCGACGCCGCCTTCGAAAAAAATTGGCCCGAGGATCTCGGCACGCTCGGCGATACGGAAAAGAAAAGTGGGTCGCGATGATAGCCACAACTGAGGTCGAGCGTTTCAGCCTAACCTCATCCCGACCATTCGACAACATATTAGCCGCGATTAAAGCAGCTGTCGGCCATCCGGACATGGTTGAGTTTGCGAAAAAAACGGCGGCCGCACGGACGTTTCCCGAGTTTGAAAGCACGGTTCGGGAGGGGCTGGGCAAGACGGGCTTGATGCTCTTCATGGAACTCGACCACGGCTCGGTCATAAGGAAAGCGACGGGTCGCGACAGACCCCGAATGGTCCGGCTCATCATGGGCAATCCGCTCATCATGCAACAAATGGCAAGGCACGTTCCGGACGCCGGGTCCTATGCTCCCGTCACGGTACTCGTCGACGAACGCTCTGACGGCGTCCACGTCTCCTACGACAGGATGGCCAGTCTGCTGGCTCCCTATCGGAATTCCGAAGCACTCGCAGTCGCGCGGGACCTCGACAAGAAAGTAGAGACTCTCTTGTCGGAAGCGGCAGGCTGAGACAACATCGCAGCGCCGCCAATGCAGAGCCGGGAAATGAGAGCGGCTAAGGTTTAAAACATCGTCAAGTGTGAGGAGGAGTGATGACCAATCGATTGCAGTGGGAAGTTTTTGTCAGCGCCCAGATTCCGGTGATTACTGACGACCTTCCGCCCGGGGCGAGCGAAATGAAATGGTCGCCAATTTCTTCAACGCTTATCTTGGGCAAGAGTGATGCCGTGCTCGTGGACACGGCCATCACGATCGACCAAAATCAGAAAATCGTCGACTGGATCGCTGACAGCGGCAAAAATCTGGCGGCGATATACGCTACGCATGGTCACGGCGACCATTTCTTTGGCGTAAACACAATTCAGAACAAATTTCCGAAGGCGCGGTTCGTCGCGACGCAAGAAGTCATCACCATCATGCGAAAGCAGGCCTCGGTTCCCCTGGTCGACTCATATTGGAAGCCACGGTTCCCCGGACAAATCGATTCAACGCTCGTGATCGCCGACGAACTCAAGGGCGGCGTTATCGAACTGGAAGGGGAACAACTTGTAAGTGTTCCCCTCGGGCATACCGATACGGATAGCACGACTTGTCTCCACGTCCCTTCGATCGGGCTAGCTGTTTGTGGCGACGCGGTCTACAACGATGTTCATCTTCATCTAGGCGAATCGAACGCCCAGGGCCGGAAGGAGTGGATTGCCGCGCTCGATACGATCGGGTCGCTTAAACCTGTGGCCGTTATCGCGGGACACAAGAGGGCTGGCGCGCCCGATACGCCGAATAACAT
This sequence comes from uncultured Acidobacteriota bacterium, assembly GCA_963744235.1. GTDB lineage: Bacteria > Acidobacteriota > Terriglobia > Acidiferrales > UBA7541 > Palsa-295. The sequence goes on from CAVUSU010000005.1 coordinate 4,094, forward strand.
CGAGGAAACACGAAAATATATTCGCGACTTTGACAGGATCGCTGCCAATACCGGCACTGCGTTAGAGCTGTACAAGGAGATGCTCGCGATTTATCCCGAGCGTATAAACCCGGCCGTCTTGTGGTATTCGGCAGAGGCGGTGAAGTTGGGCACTTGAGCCCGGCAAGGTTCGGCCACGCTAGGGCCGGAACTTCTGGCACGTTTTTGACGCATCTCAATCGCATGCTCCCTTACATGCCAACAACAGGAGGAAGAAATCAGGATACTTAGCGTTGGGGCAAAGCGCACGGGAAACTGCTTAAATTCGCGTTCTACCATGGGAGGAAAACGTGGACGACACGCACCGACAAGCGGCCGATCAACACGAACTTGCGGCGCACGCTCATCGAACGGCCGCCGAACATAATGAAAAAGGGGAAAACGAATTGGGAAACTGGCATTTGCAGAGGGCTCTGGAGTATTCCGATCACGCTTACAAACTTGCGAAAGAAGCCCACTCCAATTCAGGGCAGATAGGGCCTCTCGAGCCCATGTCTGCCCACTACGACAACGAAGTTCTCGGCGAGAACCATTATGGTGCTGCCGAATTCCACGACCGTGCAGCAGATGCCCATCGCATGGTGCAAAAGAGCAAAAAAGGCGATGAGATGACGGGCGACGAGCGCTCCCGCCAAGCGCTGGATCACTCGCGAGCAGCCGACAAACTCACAAAGGCGATGGTGTTTGGATATGGCGACACGACTTTCGGACACGATGAAATCGCGACCCTCGCCCACGAACTTTGGCAGGCGAGAGGTTGTCCGTACGGATCATCGGAAGAGGATTGGTTGCGTGCCGAGAGAGAACTTCGCGCCCGCGTTTTCAAGGGTTGATCGAAGAAATCCAGACTATTGTTTCAAAAGCGCGCACAAAGCTGCTTGCGGCGGCTTGCAGTAAGGAAGACCGAAGAAATGGCTACGGAGAGGAATTACATGCCAAACCTTGAAGGGAAAATTGCACTCGTCGCCGGAGGCACCAGCGGCATTGGCCTTACAACGGCGAAGGCGTTCGTGGACGAAGGGGCGTACGTTTTCATTACAGGGCGTCGAGCTCCAGAGTTGGCTGCTGCGGCAAAGGAAATCGGAAAGAACGTGACAGGCATACAAGGAGACGTGTCGAACCTGGAGGGGTCTTGATCGCCTCTTCGCACAAATCAAGCAGGAGAAGGGCAAGCTCGACATTGTGTTCGCGAACGCCGGCGCCGCAAAATATGCCACCCTCGGAACAATTACGGAGTCGGTATACGATTCGACGTTCAACACCAATGTGAAAGGCCTTCTTTTCACGGTTCAGAAGTCACTTCCGCTGCTGCGGGACGGCGCTTCGATCATCCTGACTGCATCCGTTGTTGCCAGCAAAGGGTTGCCATCGAATAGTGTTTACAGCGCTACGAAAGCGGCTGTGCGCTCGTTCGCACGGACCTGGACGACGGACTTAAAAGGTCGTCGCATTCGAGTGAATGCGGTCAGCCCCGGCTTTATCGACACGCCCGGACTGAATGAGCTGCGGGGTTCCTCGGAAACTGGCCAGCAACGCTTGAAAATGATTTCCAACGCTGTCCCTGTCGGCAGGCTCGGCGAACCCGAAGAGGTCGCGAAGGCCGTGGTGTTTCTCGCATCGGATGACAGCAGCTTCGTCACGGGAACAGAATCATTTGTCTATGGCGGTTTCGCACAGGTGTAGGCCGCTAATAACTGAAAGCCGCCTCACTAAGTGCGGATGCCGTTTAGTGTCAAAGCAGGCCGCGGTGGCCAGCGTAGTTTTCGTCGACGTCCAGACCCCGCTCCTTGATAACCTCGACAGCAGCAGCCAGTGCTGTTGCGATGGCGGGATAGCCAACGTATGGCAGCGCCTGGATGAGAACTTCCTCGATTTCTTTCAATGTGAGGCCGTTATTGAGCCCGGCCCCCATGTGAATGGCGAATTCGTGGGGCTGACGCATGCCAATCATGACGGACATCGAAACTAGGCTGCGGGAGCGCCTGTCCAGACCGGGACGAGTCCAGATATCCGCAAAGACCTGGTCGACCGCGTAGGCAGCGATCGGGGCACCGAAGGTTTTTGAGTCAGCGGAAGCGCTGAGTTTTGCGGCCGCCTGGTCGCCCATCATTTCGCGGATTACATTGATTCCGGCTTCTCGATTCGTCATGATTGAGTCCTCTTGTAAAGCTCAAGTGACTTCTCCACCCCAATACTACCCGAACGGCTCGAGGACACATAAGTACCGTAAAACGCGCTAGCAGCGATTCGAGCTAAAGGGCTGACGGAAAAGGCGGTATGGCATATCCGCGGTCTCGATTCCATCAACTCCGAATTTCCCACGCGATGCCCACGGATGACTTGCTCGACCAATTCCTCGCCGAAACGGCTGGTAAACGGGCCCGAGCCCAATAAGAAACGGTAATAGATAGCGCCAAAGATCGCGTCGTTCAGTAGGTCAGGTTCTGTATCTGGTTGCAGCTCACCTGCATTCTTCGCTCAGTACGCAGACCTCTTTCTGCCGCATGTCGGATGCAACGGCGAGGAGGATGCCAGCCGTCGTTGGGCGGCCGTACACGATGACGGATCATGGGAAGTAGGGCTGAAATCAGGTCAACGAGATCGACGAGATCGACGTTGAACGATTTTGCATGGAGCGATACTGTATAGCCCCGCCCTTAAGTGGCCTTTCTTGCGAGGGAATGAGTCATGAGCACTGCGGCCCCTAGAGTCTGGAAAACCCGGCAAAGTGAGTTGCGAACCATTGACAACCGAACGATCTCTTGTGCGCCCACTGCGGTCACGGACAAAAATGCAGCTTTTGATTTTTCCTGGTTATCCAAGTAACGACGAGACAGGCAGTCGCCACGCGTTCGAAGCCAAGCTTGGCGAACATGTCGCGAAAATCTGCGGTGATGTTTTACATTTTTTGCATGAAGGGGGGTTCATATGTCTCAGAAAGCCAGTGCCGCAAAGAGTGCTCAGCAAAGCGAAGCCCGGCCTCACCAACTTGGGCAGGAGGTTTTCAAACCCATCTTGCCGGATGACATCGATTGGAAACCGTTCCCGGCATTCCCAGCTTCCGTCCGCCTGGCCGTCCTAGTAGGTCAGCCCTCGGAGCCCGGCCCCTACACCATCAGGGTCAAATCGCCCCACGGCGCGAAGCTAATGCCTCACAAGCACCCAGAGGATCGCGTCTACACCGTAATTTCTGGCGTCTTTTATATCGGACTGGGCGATGAATTCGACGCCAGTAAGTTGGAAGCCTATCCGCCCGGCGCGGTTGTCATTCTTCCTGGTAGCACGTCCCATTTCCACTGGGCGAAATCCGGCGAGTACGTCACGCAAGTCACCGCGATGGGGCCGCTTGGACTGGAATACGTCAGCGCGAAAGACGATCCGCGAAACAGCAACTCGTAAGAGGAGTCTGCCCGACTTTTTGTGACGGGGAGCACAACATGACTGAGCTTATGAGGGATTCTTTGGCGCGAGTACAACAAAAACAAAAGAGAGAAACGCGCACAGCCGTAAAACCTATCGCGGCCGTTACCATCCTCGCAGCCGTGGCGCTGCTTGCCATCCTCGGCGGCGCGGTCCTTAACGCGAAAGGGCAGGACACGGACAAGTACTCTCTGAAATCACCGGATGGAATCGCGTTCTCTGATTTCAGGGGGTATGAGGACTGGTCTACGGTTTCTTCTGCCCGCCAGGCAGAAGTGCTTAAGGTAATCGTCGCTAATTCGGCGATGATTAAGGCGTTCAAGGCTGGCGTTCCACTAAACGGCAAGGCATTTCCGGAAGGGTCCATGATCGTGAAGCTCCAGTGGTCACCGAAGAAGGACACGGAAGCGACTTTCGATGTGGAAGTGCCGGACGCTTTTAAGCAGGCATTCGTGATGGAGAAAGACAGCAAGAGATTTCCGAAAACCGGCGGCTGGGGATACGCCGTGTTCAACTACGACGCCGCGTCGAACAAGTTCACCCCCGATCCCACATCCCACGCGGACTGCGGAAACTCATGCCATGTGGCCGTGAAGGCGAAGGACTACATCTTTCACCCGTACGAGAAGCGTTGAACTGCGGGCTGGACATTGAGCACCCTTCGCACAGGATGCCCGAGTGTGAAGGTTCGTTTTGACGTGGCCAGCAAGGAAACACACCCCGAGCCAGGGAGGTGAAATATGAAAGCAATTGTTGTCCACGAATATGGCGGTCCTGAAGTACTCAAGTATGAAGAATACCCCGATCCGGTCCCTGGCACAGGCGAAGTACTCGTGCGGGTGGCTGCCTCGAGCGTGAATCCGATCGACTACAAGCGACGTGCCGGATTAACGAAAGATTTTTACCCACTCAAGTTTCCGGGGCTTATAGGAGTGGATATCGCGGGCACTGTGGCCAAGATTGGGCCGGGAGTGGAAGGCTTTTCTGTCGGCGACCAGGTGTTCGCTATGGCGGACAATACTTACGCCGAACTTTGTGTCGTGAAAGCTGCGGTTCTGGCGAAAGTTCCCAAGGGGCTCGATTTGATTCAGGCGGCGGCGTTGCCGCTGGTGACGACGACTGGCAACCAGCTCCTCCTGGCTACGGAAATAAAAGCTGGCCAGACGGTTCTGGTCCTCGGTGCTGTTGGAAATGTAGGGCGTTCGGCGGTGTTCACCGCGAAGGCACGCGGGGCCACTGTGATCGCGGGAGTTTTGAAGAGGCAGATCGACGAAGCCAAGACGGTCGGCGCGAATCAGGTGATCGCAACCGACGACGACACCGCGATTGCGGATATTCCGCCGGTGGAGGCCGTGGCGGATGCGGTCGGCGGAAGGACCGCCGAAAAGATGATCGCCAGGGTCAAGCCGGGGGGAGTCTATGCATCGGTTGTCGAGGCGCCGCAGAACGCCGCGGAGTACCCGTCTGTAAAGGTGGTGAAAGTATTCTCGAAATTCGACAGGAAAACGCTCGAGTTCATGGCCGAAGCGGTGCGAGATGGAAAGCTAGTAATCCCGATTGGTCTGAAACTGCCACTCAGCGAAGCAGCCAGGGCTCACGCAATGGCGGAGAAGGGTGGCGTGGGGAAGATCCTGCTGGTGCCTTGAAACTGTGTTGCGAACAGAGGACACGTATTTATAGTGAATACTCCATCGAAAGGAGTCGTCAATGAACGCCGTACAAATCGAACAGAAGAGCTACGAGATGCCGCCGAAGGAAGGGATCAGCATCGCGCATTTTCTCACCGTTGCCGACGTCGAGCGATCGGCTCGCTACTATGAAAAAGTATTCGGCGCTCGCATTCTGACCATGGGTGACGGCAACGCACCTCCGTACCTTCAGCTTGCGAATATCTGGATGATTTTGAACGTGGGGGGCGGCCCGACCCCGGACAAGCCGACGGTAACGCTCAGCGTCCCCGACCCGAACCACATCAACAGCTTTATGAATTTCCGCGTTGCCGATATTCAAGCGTGCTACGAATTGTGGAAAAGTCGGGGAGCCGAGTTTCTCACGGAACCGATTGCCAAGTACGGCGAGATCCGCTGCTACATCCGCGACCCAGACGGTTACATCATCGAGGTCGGACAAAGCACCTCCCTCAAATACGGTTAGCGCTTGGAGCGGATAGGGAGAAGACTCTGCGCCTCGTCGTTGCGCTTCTGCCAATCTTTGCCTCGAACAGTCACTTGCGTTGACATCGAAAGGAATACCAGATGCCTGGCACAAATGGGCCGAAAGAGCCCACGCTTAGCGTGAACGTTTTTACCGCGCCGGGAAAGGCTATGGTCGGCGAGCGGCCAAAGCCCTTTGGCCAGGCGCTCGGCTTTGACTCGATCAAATCGACTTTAATCTTCGGCGAGTACGACGCGGCGCTGGTAGATTCAATGATGAGGTCGCTGAGGCCGAGGCTCTCGCAAATTGGGTTGCTCTGTGCAAGCTAAGATTTCGGGAAACAGATTCGATTTCAGAGAGGAGAACAAAATGACAACAAAAGGAAAAGTCTTGGTGCTGGTCTCGAGCGGTCACGGCTTGCCATTGAAAGATGGCAAGGTTTATGCCGGCGCTGGCTACTATCTCAACGAACTGACGGTTCCGGTTCGGGCCTTGATGAAGGAAGGCTACGAAATCACTTTTGCCAACCCCAAAGGCAACACGCCGCAAATGGATGTCCATTCAGCTGTCGCCGATTTCTTCGGCGGGGACGAGGCCAGGCTTCAGGACTATCTAAAATTCCGCGACACCCTGACTGGGCTCAAAACTCCAACTCGCATCTCGGAGGTCATCGCATCGGGCCTGGATCAATATGACGCTGTTTTCGTCCCTGGCGGCCATGGTCCGATGATTGATCTTCTCGATGATCCCGACGCTGGCACTGTGCTGAGACACTTTCATAAAACATCCAAGCCTACGGCGATGCTCTGCCATGGCCCGATTTCACTTCTCTCGGCTCTTCCGAATTCGACGGAGGTGGTCGGAGCGCTGGCTGCGGGCGATGCCGCTGGAGCGCGGGCAAAGGCTCAAGGATGGATTTATTCTGGATATAAGATGACCATCTTTTCGACGGCGGAAGAGCAGCAGCGGGAGCCGCTTGAGATTGGTGGTAAGGTTCTCTTCTATCCGGACTTCGCCTTGGGGACAGCGGGCGGTGACGTAAGTGTGGTCGCTCCGTGGAAGAGCTACGTCCTTCAAGATCGCGAGTTGATCTCAGGTCAGAACCCTTTCTCGGACGAAGCGATTCTGAAACTTCTTATACCGGCGCTCAACGAGAGAAGAAGTGAGGCGGCTGGCGCATCCTGAGTCGGATCAAATCTTCGCTATTGAACGAGTGAGGCTCTGGCAGCGTACGCAAAAATCAAAACAGGTTGCCATATTTCAATCCCTGCTTTGGTATGGATCGATACATTCGTCCAATAGACTTGTCCTCACGCTTCTGCCAATATCGCCTTGAGCGGTCACTCGCTCTGACATCGAAAGGACTACCGAATGGACGGCACAAATGGATCGAAAGAGACCACGCGCGTGACCGCCCCTGGCGCCTCGAACGCGCTTGGTGTGAACGTTTTTACCGCCCCGGGAAAGACTATGGTAGGCGAGCGGCCGAGGCCATTTGGCGAGGCGCTCGGCTTCGACCCGATGACGTCGACTTTAATCTTCGGTGAGTACGATGCGGTGCTGGTAGACGCAATGACGACGGTGGCTGAGGCCAAGGCCCTGGCGAATTGGGTTGCTCTGCACAATCGCAACTTGGAGACCATCTACATCACGCACGCCCATTTCGACCACTTCTTCGGCCTGAGCGTTCTGCTTGACCGTTTCCCGATGGCTCGGGCGATAGCAACACCCAAGACGGTGAACGCTATGCAGATGTCTTTCACTCCCCCCGTGGAGCGGTTAGCTCGCCGGCTCTTTCCCGGTCAATTGGCAACTAAGTTTGTTGCGCCTGAGGCCTATGAGCACGACACGTTCACTCTCGAGGGGCACGAACTGCGCATCATTGAGCAGGGCCACACCGATAGTCCCGATACGACGTCTCTCCACGTTCCATCAATCGGCCTGATCGTCGCCGGCGACGTTGTGTACAACCAATGCCGCATGTATGTCGGCGACACCACCCCCGAGAGCAGAAAGAATTGGATCGCGGCGCTAGACCGGTTAGCGGCGCTGGACCCAGAGATTGTTGTCGCAGGTCACAAGAAACCGGGTGCGCCCGACTCTCCTTCGGCGATCCAAGACACAAAACGTTACCTGCAAGACTTCGATCGACTGCAGAAAACCATGACGTCCGACCAGGAGCTGTTCGATCAGATGACGGAGCTATACCCGCATTGGGTCGCCAATCAGTCGTGGTTGATGTTCGGATTCCCGCAGCCATAACCCGCATCAACTGCTGATGCGAATGTTTCCTCGCGCATGATGGATCATGGCAACTACGATGCCCCCGTTCAGTTCGTCCCGGTGCAGCCGTTGTTTAGGGGTCTTCCGCATGGCGTTCGTGGTTTTTGTCATGCTCGCATTATTTCAACTGCCGGGCCAAGCCCAAGGAAAGGAACGCTCCGTGAAATACTCGACTTCTTATCGCACGATTCAGATCGATGGGCTCACCATCTTTTACAGAGAAGCGGGCCCCAAAGACGCGCCGACTCTTCTCCTGTTGCACGGACTTCCCTCGTCATCGCGGATGTTCGAGCCTCTCTTTATCCGGCTGTCCGACCGCTATCATCTCGTCGCTCCCGATTACCCGGGCTTCGGAAACAGTGATTGGCCCGACCCGAAAAAGTTTGCATACACTTTCGATCACATTGCGGAGGTGATGAATCACTTCACCGAAGCACTCGGGCTCTCGAACTACACAATCTATATGCAGGATTACGGCGGCCCGGTGGGCTTCCGCATGATATTGGCCCATCCAGAAAGGGCGCAGGCTCTCATCGTTCAGGACGCGGTCGCGCACAACAGTGGCCTCGGCGAGAATTGGAAAACGCGCCGCGCGTTTTGGGCGGATCGCGCCACCAATGAAAGCGCGCTTCGCAAAAACCTTCTATCTCTCGAAACCACCAAGGCGCGTCATGCGGGCAACGATCCCAACGTGGAACGCCATGATCCGGATCTTTGGATGGACGAATTTTATTTTCTCAACCGGCCTGGCCAGGCCGAGATTCAGAGCGACCTATTTTACGATTACCGAACCAACGTCGATGCTTATCCCAAGTGGCAGGCATGGATGCGCGAGAAACAACCGCGCCTGCTGGTGATCTGGGGCAAGTATGAGAGCTCGTTCGATCCGTCAGAGCCGGAGGCCTATCATCGGGATGTGCCGAATGCCGAAGTTCACATCGTCGACGGCGGTCATTTTGCGTTGGACACGGCTGCCGATGAGATCGCCGCGCTGGTCAACGACTTTGTTTCCTCTCTACAGAGTTCGAAAACGAATAACCGGGGTGTTGCCGCACAGCATTAGAGGTGCCATTGCTATCAGCATACGGGCGCAGATTGCCCAGTTTGTTGGAAACGTTAGTAGTCAACAATATGAGCGGAGTTGTGGGAGTCGGATAGTGCGCGCCCAAGGCAGGCGCGCTATCAATCGTCGTGGTTCCTAGCTCGCGGCCCGAAGTCTTTTTGTCTTCAGACAATGAGAGTTGCCAGCAGCCGAGCGATTGTTCACCTCAGAGTTTCAGTCCAAGTTTGGTCCAATTCAAGGGCGAGATAAGTGACGCGCTTCCTCGTAAGCGACACCAGATGCGGCACTTAGAGTTTTGTATTGCATAGCTTCTAAGCAGAATGGCGCAGGTTCTGAAGACATACTCATCTCTCCGCGCGCGCTTTCGTGCTATCCATTCCTTCCAAAAATTCCATAGGTTCCAATGCCTTGGGCGCGCACTATCCGACTCCAACAGCTCTTCGCTTGCGGCGACTCTACGAAAAGGCGCAACTTGTCGGTACTGACGTAGGCGCTTGTCGTGTTACCATGCGCGTGCAGGTCTAGCGTTTCATGACGACTCGCGAGGTCTGAGTCCGAGAACGTTTATAGGGATCTGCATAAATAATGCAATGATTAACGCAAAGAAAGGGCAGCTCGGAGTGGGTGATACAGCCGCGCAGTTTGCTGGAGAGCGGCGAATTGCTTCGATAGAGCCGAGGATATCTTCCAACAGTTCATCCACATCGTTGGGGCAACTGTTGGCCAGCTTCTGCTTGGCCAAAGCCCAGACGCCTTCATCAGGGTTGAGTTGCGGAGCATAGGAAGGAAAGTACTCGATGCGCAGGCGGCGATGTCGGCCAAGAATTTGTTCGATCGGCTTTCCCTTGTGCGTGGAAGAGTTGTCGAGCAGAACGATGACCGGCCCGCGCAGATGGCGGAGCAACTCGCGCAAAAATACGCAAACCTCGTCCTGGCCGATGTTGTCATAGAAGAGCAAATAGTAAAGCCCCAGGCGATGTCGGCTGGGGCTTACGGAAATTCCAGAAATGACGGAGATTTTGTCTCGCCGTCCCTGGCGGTGACGATGAATGGGAGTCTGCCCTTGCGGAGCCCAGGTCCTGACCACATTGGGAATCAGCAGGAAGCCCGATTCGTCAGCAAAGACGATATGGGCACCCAGCCTTGCAGCGTTTTTTTTATGCGCGGCCACTCCTCTTGCTTCCAGCGTTCGATCTCCTCTTCATTCCGCTCCAGTGCACGCCGTTCCGGCTTTTGTGGAGTCCACCCCAGGCTGTGCATCAAGCGGCCGATATGGTCCGGGTGATAGCGCACACCAAACTCACGTTCGACCATCTCGGCAATGCGCGGCGTAGTCCAAAGATTGGTTCGGTAGCCCTGTGCCATCGGTCCCTTGAGCAGAAGGCGGACAAGCCGCTTTCCTTGCCAGCGCCAGCTTCAAGGGACGCCCCGGAGAAAAGCGTACCTGCAATGCATCCACCCCGCCGCGTCGACGCGCGTCTCGCCAGCGCATCACCGAACTCGGATTGCATCCGATCTGCCGTCCAACTTCATTGAGAGAGAGTCCATCATCCAACAACGCCAAAGCGCGTCGGCGCCGATCCTCAAGAAGATCGGCGCTCCCCTTCAGTCTGGGCAAAGGATTAATCCCTCAGGCTCTATTATTGCATTATTTATAGCAGCTGTCTATATTACTGTGATTGGCCTTATTTCGATGGCTCCCTTCGAACGAGCGCAAGGTGTTCCGGCACCGAACCGAATCAAATGCGGTAACGAAAGCTGCGTCGATGAGGGAACAGGCCGGCGAGGGCACACTCGAATCGCGAAAGTGCCGTAGCGACCTCTGGCTTGCCATCGCGGAGCGTGAACGGTGAGTCCTTCGTATCCGTGCGGCCATAAGAGCACCTCTTCCGCGAGGATTTCGTACCGTTCCAGCGTTCGTCCTGCTCCTTCTTGCTTAAACCGTTCCATTCCTTCGCCTCTCCGGAAGCCAGGCATAAGAATTTCATTGATTCTCGCCGATGGATTAGATGCTGATCGCGCCCTAGTCAGATCGTTTCCAGGTAGCCAGCATCGACCTAGCATTTGAACGAAGATGTACGCAAAAAGGATAAAGCCCGAAATACGGTCGAATCGGTTACGCGGTCTGAAGTCACTAGAGTTCATTTCAAAACCCTGCGTAAGGTGATCATGAAGCAGGCGATGTGAAAGAAAGCTTCATAGATGGTGTGGGAGCGGTCGTAGCGAACGACCAGCCGACGAAAGTTGCCGAGCCAGGCAAAGGTGCGTTCAACTTTCCAGCGACGCTTGTACCGGCGCAGCGCTCGGCCATCTTGAGTGCGCGGCTTGCTGCGATTCCCGCGATGCGGCGCGACCAATTCGATGCCTCGTGCTGCCAACCGCGCGCGCAGCGGATCGCTGTCGTAGGCGCGATCGGCAATCACACGCTGCGGTTTCTGCCGGGGCCGTCCGCCCCGACGTTGCCGGGTCACCTGGATCGAGGCGAGCGTTTCTTCCGCGAGCCGGACCTCGTTCGGGGATGCCGAGTAAAGCTGCTTTCCCAGAGGAACACCCTGGCCGTCGACCACCACCATCCACTTCGTACCCTTGCCCCGCTTGGTTTTTCCGACTTTGCAGCCCCTTTTTTGGCCGGAGCGAAACTGCCGTCCAGAAACGACTCGCTCCAGTCGAGTTGCTCGCGTTGGTTCAGTTCCGCCAAGAATGCGCGCCAAATGGTGAGCCAGACTCCCTGCTCTTCCCAATCCCGAAGTCGCCGCCAGCACGTTGCCGGTGAAGGAAACTCGTCGGGCAAATCCTGCCAGCGAGCCCCGCTGCGCAGAATCCACAGAATCCCTTCGAGAACCTTGCGATCGTTGGCCGGTGGTCTGCCGCCACGCGGACGCCGGGGCCGTTTCGGAAGCCAGGGACGGATCTTTTCCCATTGGGCGTCGGTCAGCAGTCGACCGTATCGCGCCATCGGTCCTCCCTTGGCGCTGCTGCCCGAATTTATCTCGCGTTTTCGTCAAACTAACCATCATTCATTCAGTGCCTTGTACCCAGTTTTGAAACAGGCTCTAACAATAAAGACGGCAGATGCAGATTCCACGAATTGATCGCTGTCAGCGAAACTGATCGCCATTATACTGTACTAGAGTATATTATTAGGGGAGGATGGAATGAATGGCGCACACAACAAAAGAGAAGGCGAAACTCTTGAGTCGCGTTCGGCGGATTCGGGGACAAGTGGAGGCCATCGAGCGCGCGCTCGACGGTGAGCACGAATGTTCCAGTGTGCTCCAACTCATGGCGGCTTGCCGCGGAGCCTTGAATGGTTTGATGGCGGAAGTGTTAGAGGGTCACATCCGATTCCACGTCCTCGACCCGAAGTCCGGCAAGACTCCGCAATTACAAGCGGCCGAAGAACTCATCGACGTAGTGCGATCCTATCTGAAGTAATCGAGCGACCGATCAGCATTTCTCGGAATGGTGACTCCATCATGACTCAAGCGGAATGGAAACAAGCCGAAGCTGTAAGGAATGGCGAAGAAGCCAAAAAGCTCCCGTCCGCAGAACATGCGTTGAATCGGCGGGAGATCAGTCGCGTACTGTTTGTGGCTGCTGCGGCAGCAGCAATTTGGTTTCTCGGGGGTGCCCGGAATCCCTATGTAACCGCGGTCGGTGTAATTTGTACGATCGTTGCTGGTTTCCCGATATTCCACGAAGCCTACGAGAACCTCGTTCAGCGCCGCATGACCATGGAGCTTTCCATGGCCATTGCCATCGTGGCTGCCCTGGCGATCCGTGAAATCTTCACCGCCCTGGTCATCACCCTATTTGTTCTTGTCGCCGAAATTCTCGAGGGTCTGACGGTTGGGCGCGGTCGCACCGCGATCCGTCATTTGGTCGGTCTTTTGCCGACGACCGCCACGGTGCGCAGAAACGAATCCTGGCAAGATGTTGAAACGAAGGAAATCGCTGCTGGCGAGATCGTCCTCGTGAAACCTGGGACCCGGATTCCAGTGGATGGCCTTGTCACCGGAGGCCATTCTTTCGTCGATCAGGCAACGATCACGGGCGAATCGATGCCTACCGAAAAGGACAAAGGAGCGTCGGTCTACGCCGGAACGATCAATCAGTCCGGGGCGCTCGAAATCCGCGTGGACCGAATGGGGCGTGACACTACATTTGGCAAGATCATAGATGCTGTTGAACGGGCGGAAAAGTCGCGTGCTCCTATTCAAGGGATCGCGGACCGCCTCTCGGGCTATTTGGTTTACTTCGCGCTCGGAGCCGCTGCTCTCACATTCTTGATCACTCACAACACACGCTCGACCATTTCAGTGGTTATCGTTGCTGGTGCGTGTGGCATTGCCGCGGGAACGCCGCTCGCGATCCTTGCCGGGATTGGTCGCTCCGCGCAACTCGGTTCGATCATCAAGGGAGGGCTGTACCTGGAATCGCTCGCGACCGTCGATACGATCCTTCTCGATAAGACAGGCACTCTCACCTATGGTACTCCTGACGTGGTTGATGTCCGTCCCGTCGAAGGGGTTCTGGTTGCTTCCTTACTGGAAGCAGCGGCGACTGCGGAATCGCGGTCCGAGCATCCTGTTGCCAAGGCAATTCTAAAGAAGGCGTTAAACCTGGGGATCGCCTCCGGAGAACCCGAAAGATTCGACTACAGCCCTGGGAAAGGAATCGTCGCGGCTCGTCGCGGGATTGAAATCATCGTCGGCAATCGGCTATTTCTTGAGGGACATCGGATTGCACTTCCAGCCAGCGCAGTCTCGCAGACGGATTCGGAGATTTTCGTGGCGCGAGAAGGCAAGTTTCTTGGAACTCTCGTGGTTGCCGACATGCTTCGGCCCGAAGCAACGAAAGCGATTCGCGATCTCCAATCGATGGGATTGAGGACGGTACTTGTCACCGGTGATTCCAAGGCTGTGGCAGAGGACATCGGTGGAAAATTGGGCGTGGATGAGATTGCCGCCGAGCTCTTGCCCGAGGACAAGCTCGAATTCGTTAGCCGACTCACGGCCGCACGACACAATGTGGTCATGGTGGGTGACGGAGTCAATGATGCTCCTGCGCTGATGAGGGCTACGGTCGGAGTGGCGATGGGGGCTGGCACCGATGTTGCGCGAGAGAGTGCAAACGTCGTTCTCATCGGCAACGACCTCTCGAGGCTCGTCGAAACTCTGTCCATCGCCCGGCGCTGCCGTCGCACCATCATGCAGAACTTTGTCGGAACGCTGGTCGTTGACAGTATCGGGGTCGGCCTGGCCGCGTTTGGATTCCTGAATCCTCTTCTGGCTGCTTTTATCCACGTTTCCTCAGAAATGACTTTCATCCTGAATTCCGCTCGCCTGCTTCCGGCAGTTTCTTCGGCTCATGGCTTGGTCCTCGGGCTATTCTCCGAATCCTCTGCGGCCGCACACGACTAGACGAGAACCTATGTCGCTGACTCGACGCATCTTCCGGCAACCAAGCGGCTTAGGCTCGGACCTCTAACGGTTTGTCAGGGATGTTTCTGTGGAAGTACCGAAAACGGTAGATCGCCCAGGAGCCGATAAGCGGGCCCGAACGCCGATGTACCGGACACTCGAGCTTCTCGTTAACTCGTGCATTTTCAGTGAGGGGTTGGAGGGGAAGGACTTCTGCTTTCTGCGCAGGCGGGCGGTAAACTTTTTGCCATTCCTCGGTTACTGGGTACCATAGAACTTCGGCGCTCGCGAGAACTTACCCACCTCTGCTCTCCAAACCTGACCCAGGCAGCCTGATCTGAACTCCGCGCCGGTGGGTGGTGACGATGAAGCATCACCATGCCAGAGGCCCGGAAGAGACCGTGTTCGATCTGCCGCCGGTGGTTTCGGCCGGACGCGCGAGTAGGAGACCGCCAACACGCTTGCGGGAAGCCGGAATGCCAGACCACGCGTCGGCAGAAGACCCAAGCCAGTTGGCGCGGTCGTAACCCGGGCTACGCCATCGCCTACCGGATCGATCAGCGGGCGGCGCCAACCCAACCAGCCGCCGGAGGTGCTGCGGGTACCGGCTCCATTGAACCAACTTCCCTGGGAGTTCGCGAAAGACCAGTTCGGCCCCAATGCGCTGATTTCATTGGGGTTATGGCAGCACTACTGGTCCGGTTCGCGAAAGACCAGTTCCGGGCGTATCGTACTGATCCCACGAGGCTTTCCGGCACACTTTCCCGGTTGTCGCAAAAGACCAGTCCGGGCTTGGGCCATACTGAGCCCCGAGCAAGCGACGATGCAACTGGAGTTTCACCAACTGGACCGGCGATGGGAGCATCTGCGAGTCCGCGAGCCGCACCGGCAGCGCCGGTTGCTGGCATCTCTGGCTGACAGCGGCCAGCAGACGCCCATCGTCGTGGTGGCCGCCGGGCCGCCGGACCGTTACCTGGTGATCGACGGCCATAAGCGCGTGGCCGCGCTGGAACAACTCGGCCGGGACACGGTCGAAGCCACGGTCTGGGCGATGAGCGAAGCCGAAGCTGTGCTGCTGTCGAGGTCGCTGCGGTTCAGCCCGCAGGAAAGCGCGCTGGAACAAGGCTGGCTGTTGGCGGAGATGGAGCAGCGCTTCGGCTACTCGCTGGAGGAACTGGCGCGCCGTTTCGACCGCAGCGTGAGTTGGGTGTCGCGGCGCCTGGCGCTGGTGGAGCTGCTGCCGGAGGCCATCCAGCAGCAAGTACGCGAAGGCAAAATCGCCGCGCAACGTGGCGATGAAGTATCTGGTGCCGGTGGCGCGAGTCGGATGCGGAGCATTGCGAGCGCATGGCGGCGGCCTTCGTCCAGCACCGTTGCGACACGCGGCAAGCCGGGCAACTCTATACGGCCTGGCGCAAAGCCACGCGCGCGGTGCGCGAGCGCATTCTGGCCGAACCGGAACTGTTTTTGAAAACGCAGCGGCAGCCATCCGCAGCCCCGCCCGCGGCGGTCGAACAAGTGGAGCGCGATCTGGAGATGGCGCTGGCGATCCTGCGTCGTGCCGGCAGGAGGCTCGCCGAAGCCCTGCCGGAGATGACGGACCCGCAACAGAAACAGGCGCAGGGCCAGATTGAAAACGCGCGCCGGGAACTCCACCGGATGGCGGAACGAATCGGAAAGGAGCAGGAAACAAAACATGCTGAGCCAAGCGCAACGCACCGCGATTCTGGAACTGAGCGCGAAGGGAGTGAGCAAACGCGAGATCGCGCGCGTGCTGCGGCTGTCGCGCCTGAGCGTGCGCAAAGTGTTGCGTTCGAACTCCACCGACGTTCCGGAAATCCAGCGGCCGGAGAAAGCCGAACCCTACCGGCAACAGATCCTCGACCTTTTGATCACCTGCAAGGGGAATCTCGTGCGAGTCCATGAGGAGCTGACGGCGGGCGGCGCGGCGTTGTCCTATCCGGCGCTGACTGGGTTCTGCCGCCGGCAAGGCATCGGACAGACACCGACCGTGCCGGCGGGCCAGTATCATTTCGAACCGGGCGTGGAGATGCAGCACGACACGTCTCCGCACACAGTCGAAGTGGGCGGCAGGAAGTACAAGGCGCAGACCGCATCGGCGGTGCTGTGCTATTCGCGCATGCTGTTCTTCCAGATCAATCCCACGTTTCAGAGGTTCGATTGCAAAGTGTTCCTCACGGATGCGCTGCGCTACATGGGCGGTGCTGTCGAGCGTGTGATGATCGACAACACGCATGTGGTGGTGCTGCGCGGCACGGGGCGCGAAATGATCCCGGTGCCGGAGATGGAGGCGTTCGCGGAACGCTTCGGATTCCGCTTCGTGGCGCATCAGATCGGCAACGCCAACCGCTCGGCGCGCGTGGAACGTCCGTTCTCCTTTATCGAAAACAACTTTCTGGCCGGGCGCACGTTCGCCAGTTGGGAGCGATCTGAATCAACAGGCGCGCCAGTGGTGTGACAAGGTCAACTCGACCTACAAGAAACATATCCGCGCGGTGCCGCGCGAACTGTTCGCGGTCGAGCGCCTGCATCTGAAACCGCTGCCGGCGTGGATTCCGGAAGTGTACCGCCTGCATCAACGCACGGTGGACGTGGAAGGCTACGTCTCGGTGAACTCGATTCGCTACTCGGTTCCGGTCGCCTGGATCGGGCATCGGGTGGAGGTGCGCGAGACACGGGACAAGATCGAGATCGAAATGGATGCGCGCCATATCGTCACGCATGCGCGCGCGGTGACGCCGCTGTCGCAGCGCGTCACCCTTGCCGCCCATCGGCCGCCGCGTGGGGAAGGCGTCAAGCGCAGCGATCCGCACCCGGAAGAAAAGGCGATCCTCGAAGCCGCGCCGGAGACCGCACTCTATGTGGCGGCGCTGAAGCAAAAGAGCCGCAAGGTGGTGGCTCTTGCCCTGCGGCAACTGTTGCGATTGCTGCGGGAATATCCGCGCGAACCGTTCCTGGCCGCGGTGCGCGAAGCCGCCCAGTATGGACTCTACGATCTGGACCGTCTGGAACGAATGATTTTGCGCCGCGTGGCGCGCGACTACTTTCTATTGCTGGATCCGGACTCCGATTCCCATGACTGAAGAACTGGAACAACTGCTGAAGAATCTCAAGCTGCGGCGCATGCTCGAGCGTTTACGACGAACAGTTGCGCGCCGCCGAGAAAGCGCAAGTCCTCTTACTCGGAGTTCGTCGCCGGACTGTTGCGCGCGCAATGGCACGACCGGCAGGAAAGCGCTCTGGAGTGGCGCATCCGCAGAGCGAATCTGCCGGAACGCTGGTCGCTGGAATCGTTTCCCTGGGCGCGCCAGCCCGGCGTGAACCGCAAGCAGATACGCACCTTCGCCGAACTCGACTTCGTCGCCAAGCACGAGAACCTGGTGTTGACGGGGCCGACCGGCGTAGGCAAAACCGGACTGGCTTGCGGGCTTCTGTTGAAGGCTTTGCAGAACGGCCATCGCTGCCAGTTCATCCGCGCGCAGGATCTGTTCGACGAGATGTACGCCTCGCTGGCCGACCGCTCCACGCGCCAGTTACTCAATCGCCTGGCTCGCCTGGACGTCCTATTGATCGACGAGTTCGGATATTTGAATCTCAAGCCCGAACAGTCGAACACCTTCTTCAAGCTGATGGAGGAACGCTATACTCGCCACTCCACGATCATCACAACAAACTTGGTCTATGACGAGTGGCAGAACTTTCTCGGCAACAAATCGATGGTGGATGCGCTGCTGAGCCGCGTGCGGCATTACTGCCACACCGTGACCATCAACGGTCCCTCGTTGCGCGAACCGCAGGGCTGAACTCATGGAGCAACGCGACTATGTCCGCCGGCTTCTGGAAGCCTACCGTGCGACTCCGGGCACGTGCGGCGCCGTTCGCCGTCCGGACCGAGTGCTCGCGGCCCAACTGCACCAACGCGGCGTGCCGCTCGAAGCGGTTGAGAACGCCTTCGTTCTGGCTGCGGCGCGGCGGCTGATCCGGCCCGCCGGCGCCGCGCCTCTGGGAACGATCCGCTCGCTGGCATACTTCTCGCCCGTGATCGAAGAAGTGCTCAGACTGCAGGTCAGTCCAGGAATACTTCCGCCATCTGCGCAATCGCATCGCAACGTTCACACCAGCCCCGTAGTTTCGTTCTGACTGAAAGCACTCACGCCTGCGGCGTGGATGATATTGTTTCTCCCCCCACCTTCAACCACCTGCGCGCCTACGGCGCGGATGATGACGCCTTCACACCCTCGATCCTGTACTGAGTATGGGTCACTCTAGCCGATTGCTACTGGGTCACTTCTGATGAGCGCCGAAGCAAAATGCCCGTTGCCAGGGCGCTGGCTGTCTTAAGGCAGCTATGTGGCGGATTAGCAGAGGCTCACGCACAGGGTGTCGTACATCGCGATTTGAAACCCGCGAATATCAGGTCAACGGCAGAAGCACGGTTAAGATTATGGATTTCGGGATTGCTCGCATGATGGAAACGGGAGTCGGTCAGACAGCGACTATCGTCGGGACGCCCGCATATATGTCTCCTGAACAAGCGGAGGGAAAATTTCTTGATGCGCGTAGTGACATTTACGCGGTCGGGTTAATTTTTTATGAAATGATTACCGGGCGCGCTACTTTCAGTGGCGACACCATAGTTGCAATCGCAATGAAACAGGTAACGGAAGCGCCCGGTTCTCCTCGCGACTTGGTTCCTACAATACCGCGGCAAATCGAAGCAGTTATCTTAAAATGCCTTGAAAAGGATCCTTCAAGGCGGTTCCAGTGGTCGATGAACTCGCAACTGAGCTTGGAAATAATCTGACTGGTTCGAAGTTGCATACCGCTGTTCAAACCAATAAGACCGCCTGGATTTCAGAGCGACTGAGTCAATTCGAACGATACATATCTGGTACGCATGTGGGAAAGATGGTGGAGCAGGAAATCCTCAAACTCTCCAGGCCGATGCCGAAACAACTTCGTTCCGGCAATCGGGAATTGAAACCCGTAGCACCTTAATTTTAGCAACCTTGATGTGTTTAATGCCCGTGATTGCCTGGACTGCGCTGGGCCACGCGAAGGGCACTCCGACGCTCACAACCAAGTCTTCCAGTTCGATTTCCATTTCGAAAAATGGGCAGCTTCCTCGCAATTCAACGGCACCACCTGCCCCATACAATGAATCATCTAACGAGAAATTCGCTTCCGTTAGGCGATCTGGATTCAAGTTCCTCATTAGCTAAATCCGACGTTGACAGCGCCAATGATGCGAAAATCGAATCATCCGACGAGCGTGTACGAACAAGTTTTGAGAAGCCTAAATCGCTCAGGACTGAACGTCCAGCCCAAACGACGGCCGTATTACCTCTACCGCCTCCCAGCGGGGAACTGCCACCGGTTACGTCAACATCATTGATGGCCCCAACTACTGATGCTGATTCAGGCAATTCGCTGCACGCTACCAATGATGCTTCCGTTTCCACTCACGCCTCAACTTCTGTCGATCACAATACCGCGACGGATAGTTATTTTGATGTCGGAAGTTTTAAAGATCAGAAGTGGGCGGACAACGCTTCCGAGACCTTAGAAAAGCTGGGATTTCATACGATTTCACGGCGTAAGGGCAAGCTTTGAATGAATTCTTACCATGTGATAGTTGGACCGTTCTCCGATGACGACGCGGTTGAGGCGGCGCGCAGAAATCTTGAGTCACATGGTTTTAAGCCGCGATTAACAAAAAACGATTGAAGGCTCCGTCACGGCAAACGCAGCTTCCAAGCCTTGATCGCTCAAAATCAACGACATGCCTTCCGCCGCTGCCCACGTTCTCTGAATTCGTTCCTTGCGTTCGAAAGAAGCTGGTCGACAATCTTGTCCGAGGAAGTTGGGTCATGGTGAAAGAGAATGAGATTTTTGACGTTCGATTCAGTTGCGAGTTTTACGCCGTCCAGCCAGCTTGAATGCCCCCATCCCTTTCTATCCGTCGCCACCTGCTCTGGCGTGTACTGAGCATCATAGATTAAAACATCTGCATTATCAGCAAGCTGGCACAAATTACGATCAAATTCTGAAACGCCGGGTTCATGGTCAGTGGCGTACACAATCGAACCAGCGGCTGTATCTAAACGATATCCGAGGCAACCTTGTGGATGATTTAGCCATGCAGCGGTCATCTGGGTCCCCCCAGCCTCCCATTTCTCACCGCCCGTAATTTCGCGGAAAGTGCAATCCTTTAGGTTGATCGCCTGTCCCGTAGGAAAGTATGGCGCCGAGAACTGAGTCTCAATCACTTTACGGAAACTGTCGCGTCCCAAATGTTTCGATTGAAAACCGTAAAAATGAAAAAGATTCTGCGCTTCGAACAACGGTAGAAAGAATGGGATACCTTGGATGTGATCCCAATGGTAGTGCGTTACAAGAGTATGAACAGTATCGCCGTTAAATTCCTGCGACCAGCTGTTGCCAAGCGCACGGATCCCGGTTCCGCAGTCCAGGATGAAGTGCCCGCTCCCGGATGTCGCCACCTCAACGCAAACAGTATTCCCCCCGTAAACAGACGTGTGGGGACCGGGCGCGGGAGTTGAGCCTCGCACCCCCCAAAACATCACTTTGGTAATGCTTTGTACCATTTGTTTCGCGAGATTTTCATGGTAAGTAGTGACGTTAGCGAAGTCAATCTCGTTCTCCGGCAGTGTTTTCTGCTTCCGGATTATTGTAATTCTCAACTGTGTCCATGATGAACTTCTTATGCTCGGCTTCGAGTTTCCCGAGCGAACCACCTCCCGCTGGCCGTGCAAAGTGAACGGGTTCCATCGGCGGGTTGCGGTCGCGTGATCGGCCCGGCTAGATTGGGCGGATTTACGATCGGACGGCGTGAAACCTCGTGACTTGACGATTCGCACAGGTCCAATGGGAAATTCTCGCCGTGTTGCGGTTGGGGGTGAACGACCTAAAGAGAACCTCTCAAAATTGGATCCGGACGAAAACTGAGTCCCAATTCGTGCGCTCCGGGGCGGTTTTGAATTGTGGCTAGGTAACCCAACCCCAACTGATCGGTTTCGTGTTTGCGCCACCTCCTAGTCTTGGACGGGGCTTATTGTAAAACGAAAACAATTGAACGATCTGTTCGCTCTCAACCGGAGGGTGATGAAAGCCTATCTTCTGAAGAAAAAGCCTGGAACGCTTATGGACCTGCCGTTATGAAGGAGCCATGCTTCGCTACCTGTACGGCTGGGTTGATCAACTGCGCTGGCAACGGCTAGCGCCCTTTCAAAAACTCGCTCGGATGTTGGTGGATCACCTAGACGGGATCCTGAATTACTGCCACACCAAAGTACGTTTCAGCGTGGTGGAGGCCATCAACGGCTGCATCAAAACCCTCCTGAGAAGGGTCGCGGCTACAAAAATCTCGCCTATTTGTTGCTGAAGGCCCAGCGCATGGCCGTCACAAAGACCAAATTCATAGTTCTTCAGAAAGCAGCCTAAAATGCGGGTCTCTACGAATTCTTGTGCAGAACCGGATAAGGAAAAGTCCTCCCAAATTCTATGCGCCTCCTCAGTCACCTCACTGGCGCGAGTAAAGGAGACGGGTTGCCAGGTGAGTAGTTTCCCTTGAGATTTTGCCCCCGTAAAAGCCCGGCCACGCTTCGTTCTGACCTGCCCCAGCCCGGGATCAAGCCATAAAGGCGCACCCCATCATGCCCTCAACAGTAACGTTGAGTTTGAACGGGCGTGATGCCTGCTTGTCGTACTGAGCAACCCTAATCGTCATCCGCTTCCCTGGCGGTTCGCTATCAGTGTAAACCCACCCGTACGATCGAGGTTGGTCCACACGGAATGACCGCGCTAGAAGATTGACTTTTCCTGTACGATGGAACTGGTAAGGAGTTCTTTTCGGTTGCGCTTGTTCGCGCAGAGCATGTCATGTGTTAGCACTTCGACGCCCTTGCGGTGTGGCCGCTTGGCAGTTGCGTTCTGAAAGCTGCTGTTTCCTTTTGAATCACGAAGTATAGAATCTACCCCATGATCTAGCATGAACACGCTCGACTACGGTGATAATTTGAGAGTGCGGCGCCTGGAACCTTAGCGGCTTTAAAGGGTTCGGACGAAGCTATTTTAGAGTATCTGCCCCGAAACCTGGTGGGAAGGTGGATACGATAAAGCTTTCCAGTTCCACAATTCAAAATGCTTCATCCCATGCGGCGCGCGGTGTAAAGGTCGCCCGCTGCTGGAATGCAATTCCGCAGTATCGAGGCGCTTATGGATAAGTTTCGGCTACTTGTGATGTGCTTTCTTTTTGCAGGATTGGGACTCGGCTCCTTATATGCCAACGCCGCCCCAGCCCCCCACGGAATCCTCAAGATGGATCCGGCTATGGATGAGTTGATCGACACGAACGCGCAGGTGGAACCAGTCATTCAGCATTTTATGTATTTTACTGAGGGGATTGTTTGGGTGCCGCAGGGGAAGGACAGTGGACACTGGCTATTTGCCGAGATGGCCGCGAACAAGATCTTGAAGCTGACAATGGATGGCAAGCTTTCCTTGTACCTAGATGACTGCGGCTATACCGGATGGGACACGTGGAGGCACGGATTTATCCAGACCAATGGGAAACCTCCGACAGATCCCGATTACAAGAGATTTAACTTGCCTGGGTGCAATGGCCTTGCACGCGACAACGAGGGACGATTGGTCATCGCCACTTGGGGCGGCCGGAGCCTTGACCGGATCGAAAAGAACGGTAAACGCGTCCAACTGACCGATAGCGTGGATGGCAAGAAATTCAACAGCACGAACGACGTCATTGTGAAGAAAGATGGCGCCATTTACTTCACCGATGGGCCTAATTGTGGTGGCCTACGCCTGCAATGCAAGGACCCTGAGGTGGGCATTGATTATCCTGGTGTTTTCATGTGGAAGGACGGCAAGACTATAGCGATTGCCAAGAATGTCGAAGGCGCGAATGGACTCGCACTTTCTCCCGACGAAAAGTATCTCTACGCAAATGGCGTCCGTCTCGTCAGGAAGTATAAGGTACTACCGGACGATACCGTCGACGTCACAAACATGGAAGTGATCATGGACAAGACGAAGGACCTGCTTCCGGGGATCACCGATGGAATGAAGGTCGACGCCAAGGGAAATATCTGGGAATCGTGCTGCGGCGGTATTGTGGTACTTACACCCGAGGGTAAACAGCTTGGAATCGTCTACACGCCTGAAGCTGTTGCCAATCTCAACTTTGGAGACCCCGACTACAAGTCCCTTTACATTGTGGCACGCACCAGTATTTATAAAATTCGGTTGAAGGTTCCCGGTATCCCTGGAAGGAAGCATTTTGTTCGTTGCCCGGCGAGTTCTTTGGAGGGTGCGCGGCATTGCGAGCCTTTTCCGTTTCAGAGGGTAGCCTGAAAAGCAGCCCAACTCCCGAGTCGTGTTATGGGAATGCGGCTCTTATATAGATCGGCTTCACGCCATCTTTTTCGGCGGTGAGGATGGTCACCGAGCCGAGCTGTCCTGGCTGGCTCGAGACGAAGACTCCGCCCTGTGCTAATGACCGCATCTGTTGCAAGTTCCGGCTTTACCCCCATGGCGTTGTCGACTTCCACGGGCGCTGGAGTACAGCGGCCCCTTGTTCCAGTAGTCATCGGTGGCCTTTTCAGTTCCACCGCTTTGACCCTCTGCTTATTGCCTGTACCCTACGAATGGACCGTTGAAAAGTAACGGCGAACCCGAGCAGGTCGCGTCCAGTTCAGATCATGCTTTTGTAGCGCCGAAATTATCCATCCGGCTTGAGCATCTCCAGTATCGAGAGCCAAGCAAGGCGCGCCGTCATAATGCGTAATAGTAATAGCGGTGAATGGTGGCAAAATGCGAGCGAAAGGTGAACAAGAAAGGAGAAAGTGATTCGTCATCTTTAGTCGCAACCAGCTGATTTCCTTCGATTCGTGTGAGCTCCGGGCAAGGTCTGATGAAGTTGGTCCCTCGGCTGTTAACCGAAGGGTTGCTAGTTCGAATCTAGCCCGGGGAGCCACTTTCTTGCGCTGCATCTTCAGGTAACGCTCTGTAATGGTCTTAGGTTACTTGGCTCGGTGCAGTTCTTTGCGTAGAAGCACTTCCAGGGACATCACTTCTGTCTTTGGGTCCAACTTGTATCTCTCCGTGCCAGGATAAAGCACGATCTGCCGGGTTGCTCTGATGTCTTCACATCCGATGTAGAACCCTTTGGTCGGTGCAGGGTTTCCAATGGATCGCTTAACTTCGATCGCCCACCGATCCTTTGCGCCAAATTCAATGATGAGGTCGATCTCGGCGCCCGCAGATGTTCGGTAGAAGGATGTCTGAGCGCTAGCGGGTAGCGCACCCAGTACATTTTCAATGACCATTCCCTCCCAACTTGCCCCGACGATAGGGTGTCCCAGAAGTTCCTCGCGCTCGCGGATGCCAAGCAACGCATGGACAAGACCACTGTCTCGCACGAAGACTTTCGGTGTTCGCACCAGGCGTTTCTTTGCATTTGACGACCAAGGTGGCAACCGCCGAACCAGCAGAAGGTCCACCATAATGTCGAGGTAACGGGCCACGGTGTGACCGCTCACCCCAAGTCCGCTCGCCAACTGTGCGGCGTTCAGCATTTGCGCCTGATTGTGAGCCAGCATCTGCCAATATCGACGGAGAGTCTCGGCTGGAATTCTGGGCCCGAGAGCGGGCACATCTCTCTCCAAATAGGTTTGGATGAAAGCGCTCCGCCATTCGAAGCTTTCTTTGTCATCGGCTGCAAGGAAACTGTCCGGAAAGCCACCCCGCACCCAGAGTTGGTCTCCCGCGTCTGGTCTGACAACCGCAATCTCCAGTTCGGAGAACGGCCGTAGTTCCTGGTACGTGATGCGTCCTGCCAACGTTTCGGCCGATTGCTGAAGTAGATCAATCGAAGCAGAACCTAGGAGCAGAAACTGCCCACGACGATTCCCTTTGCGGCGTCTTCTATCAATGAGGCTCCGAAGCGTCTTGAAGATGCCGGGTAGACGATGAATCTCATCCAAGATCACGAGACCTTCCTCGTGTTGTCCGAGATAGAGTTCTGGATCCGACAGTTTCGCCCGGTCCGACGGCAGTTCCAAGTCAAGGTAGATGGATCTGTTTTTCAGCTCGGAAGCCAGCGAAAGGGCCAGCGTAGTTTTGCCGACTTGGCGAGGCCCGAGAAGCCAACCGCGGGGAATCGAGTCAAGAGGTCCTTAATAACGGGCTTGATCGCTCGCTCAATCATTACCTTGAAATTATGCCATGACATAGCATAATTGCAAGGTCGATTCGGTATATTTCCGAAAGGGTTTCTGCTATGCGCAGACGGACGTGCTGATCCGGTAAGGGTTAGCCGGATTCTAGCTCGCATGGGCAACGGAAATCCTCCTGTCGAAGGCGATGAACTCCCGTTGAAGTTTCCTGCTAGGAAGGTGAGGGAAAAAAGTAATACGGAGACATCCTGTATCTCCTGCTAGGTAGCCGCGTCTCAAGGCTCCAACAAAGCGAATGGTCCGTGTTGCCTCGCCTCCGGTGAGTTGTAGGCGCGGCTCGGTTGGTAGGATCAGTTGTCGCCACGCATTAAGGGATCGACCTTCCTTAGGAAGAGAATGATTGCTCAAGATCGCGGATCAGTCCGGGGACCTGCGGGACGCCAGTTCACCCGCTGCTGCGTCCGCAAACTGGAAGCTGGCAAGTCCATGCCGGCAAACATGGCCAGCCAGCCGAAGTGGGACCTTGCATCTTCCGGTGAAAGGCTGATCACGGAAACCTTTAGGCCGGTGGCGATTTCTTCTGCAATCTGCCGCAAGGGAATCCCTTCTTCGGCCACCGCGTTGTACCTCGCTCCCGGCTCATACTTTTCCAGCACGCGCCTGTATAGGCCCGCGGTATCGAGAACATGCACCGCTGCCAATCGATTGGTTCCATTACCGATGTAGGCCGACACACCTTTCTCGCGAGCGACCCGAGTAAGCGAGCTCACGAACCTCCTGCTTCACTGTGTTGTGAACTTGAGCGAGACGTACAACGGACACGTTCACACCCCGGTCCGCAGCAGCTGCTCCCGCGTTCTCCGTCGCCGACGCAAATACGCCAGCGCTTCGAGTATTTCGAGTATTGCGTTTGTTTCGAGTGCATGATAGGCTTTGAACCTATGAATCTAAACATTGCAAGATCCGATTGCCGTTCCGGAAGCCGAGGAGCCCCAAGTCCAGGCACTGAATCGGCTTCTTCACAGGGGGGCGGGCTGCGCTTGTGAGTTCGTCGGGAGAAAAAGTCGAGTTTCCCCGACACTCTGTATGAAGTGCTGACGAGGATCGTGGAGATGATGTCGCGCGGACAAGCCGTCACTCTCGTTCCCGATAAAAAACCAGGTCGTTACGACGCACGGGCGGCAACGATTCTCGGGATGTCGCGGCCGTTTTTCATCAAGCTGCTCGAAGCGGGAGTCAGGCTGCATCATCGGGTCGGAAATCACCGACG
>CAVUSU010000006.1:0-1557079 GCA_963744235.1 uncultured Acidobacteriota bacterium
GACCGCACTGCGAAAACTGTGCCCTCACGCCATCCGCCTTGAGGGAGGCCGGATCGTCGAGAGGGGGATTCAGACGACGTCGTAAATCACTACTTGCAGAGAAACATGGACACCACACTTGAAACCGAGTGGGAAAATTCTCAAACGGCGCCGGGCGACCATCGCGTTCGTCTTCGAAGCGTGCGCGTGATTCCGCAAACGGATGTCCGACTGCCCCCATTACGGTGCATACCCTCTGGCGATTGAATTCACCTACTGGAACTATGTCCCGGACACGGTTTTGAACGTGTCCATGATCCTGAACAACGTGGAAGAGGTCTGCGTGTTTGCCAGCGCCTCGGATTTCTCGCCCCGGCCGGCAGGCCTGATTCGCCACACGGTCACGATACCGGGCGACCTGCTTAACGCCGGCTCGTACTATATTAATCTGATCGTGGTGAAGGATGCGTCAGTCGGGATTCTGTTCCAGAATAATGTCGCAGGCTTCGAAGTCGTCGAAGGCGAAATTGTCGGAAATTGGTACGGAAGGATCCCGGAGCGACGCGCCCGAAACTTCAGTGGGAAAGCGAAGCGATCCCTGCGACCGACATCGAAGTGACCACAGATCGAAGCGCCTAAGTGGGTCGCACGTACTTCTCCCCCTCGACGCGGGAGCGCTGCACTCTAGCCGGGTTTCCATAGGCCACAACGAGATCCGGTATATCCCTAACAACGACGGCACCGGATCCGACCACGGTGTGCCGCCCGATCGAAATTCGGTCGGATATGCTGGCCCCCACTCCGACTGCGGAACACTCACCTATCTGGACCAGGCCGCCGGTGGAAACGCCCGGCGCTATGCTGGAAAAATCGTGCATAACGCTGTCGTGGTCGATCGAGCTACACGTGTTGATGATGCAGAACTCGCCGACTCGCGACCCGGGCCCCACATGGGACCCCGCGAGAATGGCAGTGCCTTTGCCGATTTCCGCCGAAGACGCCAAGATGGCGGACGGATGCTTGATGATCGGAAACCTCAGACTCGGACACTTCTCGATCAAGTCCGAATAAACTTTGCGCCGCCACCAGTTATCGCCTACCGCCACCACGACATCGGTGATGGCTTGATCTGCGCAGATCTTCGCAGCTTCCTTAAGACCGCCGAGTACCGGGTAACCCATGCGAACCGTGCCGGGCGACAGTGTATCGTCCGCATAACCTGCGATCTGGTATCCACCCGTGAGCTCAATTGCGTCGACGAGCACCGACGCATGGCCAGACGAGCCAATCAGCACGAGCTTCGGGGCCGCCACTTTGGGGATTTTAGCCGGCATCAATGCCGTATAGTATAGAGCACGAGGGGAATACATAGATGCTGGAGACGAGTGCCAAACCGGAACTGCGCAAACTGGCGATATTCGGAAGGCCGCCAGCGTTCGCGGAAAGTTGCACGTCGGGCGTCCGAACATCGGCGACCGCGACCGTCTGCTCGCGCGAATCAAGACATGCTGGACCGCAATTGGCTGACGAACAATGGCCCGTACGTTCAGCAGTTCGAGACGCGGATCGCCGAATTTCTCGGCGTGCGCCATTGCATTGCCATGTGCAACGGAACGGTTGCGTTGGAAATTGCCATCCGCGCGCTCGGTCTGTCTGGCGAAGTGATCGTGCCGTCGTTCACGTTCGTAGCCACGGCGCACGCGCTCCAGTGGCAGGAAATCACGCCGGTATTCTGCGATATAGACCCAGCCACCCACCATCTAGATCCCGCGCAAGTGGAGAAGATGATTACGCCGCGCACGACCGGGATCATTGGCGTTCACACGTGGGGCCGCCCGTGCGACATGGACGCCTTGGAGGCGATCGCGCGTCGCCGAAAATTGCAACTTCTGTTCGATGCCGCCCACGCCTTCGGTTGCTCCTATAAAGGCAAATTGGTGGGGGGTTTTGGGCGCTGCGAGGTGTTAAGTTTCCACGCCACGAAGTTTTTCAACACCTTCGAGGGTGGCGCTGTGCTTACTGACGATGACGCGCTGGCCGAAAAGATGCGCCTCATGCGCAATTTCGGTTTCAGCGGATACGACAACGTGATTTACATCGGCACCAACGGCAAGATGACGGAGGTCTGCGCGGCCATGGGGCTAACCTCTCTTGAAAGCGTTGAGCAATTCATGGAAACCAATCGGCGCAATCATCACGCCTACACGCCGCGAGTTGAAGGGATTCCCGGAATCGCCTGATGGCATACAACGATGCCGAGCGTTCCAATTACCAGTACATCGTTTTGGAAGTGGATGAGACCGAAGCGGGACTAACGCGGGATGAACTCGTGGATGTGCTGTTTGCTGAAAACGTGCTGGCGCGGCGGTATTTCTTTCCCGGCTGCCATCAAATGGAGCCGTATCGCTCCTACTTCCCCCATGCTTCGCTCGTCTTGCCCGAGACCGAGAAGCTGTGCCGTCGAGTGATGGTCTTGCCCAACGGAACGAGCGTCGACGATTCCGCGATTTCGCGCATTTGCAATATCATTCGCACGGCCGTCTCCGACGGGGACGCGGTCAGCTTTCAACTTCGTGGAGTTCCAACCGAACAGGGCCGTCGTGACGGCAGGCCAGAGTAAATTTCGAGCTTGCCGTGACCCATTTTGACCGAGCGGACTTCTTAACTCACCTGATATCGGAGCTTGTAGTCGCCGGACCGCAGCGCGAGTTCAACAATATTGACCGGACCCGATTCGCTCACTCGTCCTCAGCAAAGACGGCCTTCAAGGAAAAGATTCTTGGCGCAGCGGCATCCTTGGGCTTCTATCGGGCCGCGCTAATCAGCAGCGACCAACTAAGAGAAATACTAGGAACGGATGGCCTCGATGAGGCCTACGGACTTTTTCAGGATCAGGCTTCGCGAGACCTGTTTATCAGGCTCTTGGCGTATCGAGCGCTCGGCCATCGGCATGCCCGCTTGCCACTTAATAACAAAACGTATTGGTGGACGCGGCGATCAGTCGATCGATATGTAGAGAAGCGGGGCACGGTAACTGGACTTCCCATCCTCGGATCGCTAGATCTTTTCAACTTCAACGGAATCCGGCTTCACGTGCATGCGCTGAACATCCTAAACACATTTCTTTTGGAGCAATATCGCTGCCCGCGAGCGGGCATCGGCGTTCGGCAAGGCGACGTGGTGGTCGATGCGGGTGGTTGTTGGGGCGACACAGCTCTGTACTTCGCCCAGGACGCGGCGCGCGTTCTTTGCTTTGAGTGCATACCGTCGAATGCAAAAATCATGGGCGAAAACCTCGCCATGAATGCTTCGCTCAGCACTAGGATCAACGTGATTGACAGGGCCCTCTGGAGCCGTTCTGGGGAGACGCTCGTCTTTAAAGACACAGGCCCAGGGAGTCGGCCCCGTTCGGATAGCGCAGGAGTGGATGTGCAAACAGAAACGCTCGACCACTTCGTGTCAGCGAATTCAATAAACCGAGTCGATTTCATCAAAATGGACATCGAGGGTTCCGAGCCCGAGGCTTTAGCGGGTGCTGAACAGACAATTCGGAGGTATCGGCCACAGCTGGCGATTTCTGTTTACCATGACGTTGGTCACTTTGCGTCCATCCCCAAGTGGATCGCTGGTTTGGATCTCGGATATCAGCTTTATCTGGACCATTTCACCATTCACGCTGAAGAGACCATCGTTTTCGCGCGCGTAGGGTCTTGACATTCGCACTAAGAGAAAGCGCGCCGGCCCACGCCAAGACTCGGAGAGGTCGCCTCATTTCTCGTTCGTAGCTCTTGCCCGGGAGAATATTTTGTAGCCGGAGCCGATGAGAGTATACGCGGCCAACCCTGCCAGAGACCGCCGATTCCCGGGCAAGCGCAATCCGCCGTTACGAATGCAAGTGACAACATGCTTTAAAGTCTCCGCTCGCCTCTCGTTCGATCGCGCCGTCATCGCCAGCTCAAGGTAAAGCCAGGTGATCGTTTGCCGGATCGTGTTCGTGTACTGAAATTCCAACTGCTGGTCCAAGGCCCTCAGCATTCTCGCCACTTCTCGTGCCTGAGTCGCTTTTGGCAGCGACGACCACATGCCACCGGGGTGCACTCGATAGGTAGCCATGACCTCGTCCATGAGCTCAATCTTTCCAAGCCGCGCAACCATTGCGAAGAGTGGCCAATCGCCCATCTTCATCTCAAAAAACCATCGCGGAATAGGGCCGATCAAATCCCGCCTCAACACCGCTGAGGAAGTCATCACAAGATTCGTCCTCAACTGGTCCTCAATCGTATAGGGGCCGGCAGCAAGAAGGGGATGGATATCGATCTCGGCGGAGCCTGTTTCGTTGAGGAATTTAACACGGTGACAGCACAAGGCGCTGTCCGGATGGGCATCAAGGAAGTCGACCTGCTTCTGGAGTTTGTCGACGGATGTCCAAAAGTCGTCGCCCTCCAGAAAGGCTACATACTCCCCCCGGCAGGCCGCGATTGTCTCGGAGAAATTCTGCATCGCGCCGACATTTCTCTCTCTCAGAATTGTGACGATTCGCTCCGGGTAGCGCCGTTGAAAATCCAGAATCACTCCGCGCGTGCCATCCGTCGAGCAGTCTTCCCCGATAACGATTTCGTAGGGGAAATTCACCTTTTGGGCCAGGACGCTCTCGATCGCCTGCCCGAGGAAGCGCTCGTGGTTGTACGTGATCATCGCCACGCTGAGTTTCATAAAAGTATTTTCGACCCAAACAAATCTACACGATTGCGGGTCACGCCTGTTAAAAGGATAATTCTATGCTCGGTGGAGACGCGTACGCTCAACGCGAATTTAGGCTTCCGCCCGAGCAAAATAGGCGGATGAATCCAAGAGAAAAAGGAATAGCCAGGTTACTTGATACTCAGGTGGACGCTGGCCACCTTTACTTTCTTCATTACCGCAGCCTTTTTTCCGATTTGGAGAAGGCCTCCGCCCATGCTCACGGCCGGCTGTTGGATATAGGCTGTGGAAACAAGCCGTTCAAGAAGATGTTTGACGGCCGTATTAGTGAACACGTTGGCTGTGACGTCGTTCAGTCGAGTGAGTCCCAAGTGGACGTCATCTGCCTGGCTACTGAATTGCCGTTCAAGGACGCGAGCTACGAAACCGTGTTAATTACCCAGGTCATCGAACATGTGGCTGACCATCAGGCGTTGCTGCGGGAAGCTTACCGCGTGCTCCGGGGGAATGGGTCGCTAATTCTGTCCGGCCCAATGTACTGGCCCCTGCATGAAGAGCCTTATGATTTTTTTCGATTTACCGAATATGGTTTTCGGTTTCTCCTCGAGAGGATCGGATTCACCGAAATCGAAATCGCAAGTAATGGAGGAAAATGGGCGCTGTGCGGCCAGGTACTGGTCCATACGATTTCCAATACTCGGCTGCAATACGGCTTCTTGATCCGGGCAATTAACCGAGTTTTCGCTCGTCTTGACGACCGATATCCGGCTCGCAATAATCCAATGAACTACGTTGTCGTCGCCAGGAAGGCAGTCACTTCTGTTTCAGGATTAAACCCCGCATGAACCAATCCTGCAAAGTATCCGTTGTAATTCCCTGTTTTAACCACGGCGAGTTCCTGCTGGAGGCGGTCGCAAGCGTCACGGCCATAAAGCGCGACGACGTTGAGTTGATTGTCGTGGATGATGGCTCCACGGATAAACGAACCCGTGACGAAATGGATTTACTCACTAAGTCGGGAATTAGGGTTATCCGCCAGGAAAACAAGGGCCTGGCGGCCGCGCGAAATGCTGGAATCCTCGCGTTGCAAGGAACGTATATTCTTCCACTGGATGCAGACAACCGCCTGCGCCCCGGCTACGTCGAGCATGGAATCCGGATTTTGGACGCAAACCCAAAGGTGGGCGTCGTCTATGGCGATGCGGAATATATAGGGATGCATACGGGCCGTTGGCATGTGGGCCCGTTTGAACGGGATAAGTTGATGCAATGGAATTACATCGATTCATGTGGCGTCTACCGTCGTTCTGTGTGGGAGCAAAATCGCGGGTATGATGGGACAATGCCAGTTCAAGGGCTGGAAGACTGGGATTTCTGGTTGGGCGCCCTGGAACATGGCTGGGAGTTTGCGTATGTCCCGGAGGTCTTGTTTGAATATCGAGTGGCAAAAGAATCGATGCTCACTCGCACGGAGGGATTCCAATCGCAAGTTGAGGCATTCATTGCGACGAAGCACAGCCTGCTGTACCGGCGGGCTTGGCAGCAACTTGAACGAGAGCACGCCTCTGTGAAAGCCACTTCTCGCAATCTTGCGCAGATTGCTCAAAGCTCGATTCAAGCAGAAGTTCAATATAGACGATTCTGGTGGGCAGCACTCCAATTAGCGCCGCCATGCGATATACAAAGAATCATGCCAACCGTTAGCGTTATCGTTCCTAACTACAATCACGCCCGCTTCCTGCGGCGCCGCGTCGATACGCATCCTTCACCAAACCTTCCAGGACTTCGAATTGATCCTGCTGGATGACTGTTCCACCGACGAGAGCCGTTCGATTCTCTCGGGCTATGGCGGAGATCCTCGAGTGAGGATCGAATTCAATGAGGTCAATTCCGGCAGCACCTTCAAACAGTGGAATAAGGGCGTCCGGCTGGCGCAAGGGAAATACGTGTGGATCGCGGAATCAGACGACTACGCTGACGAGCGACTCCTCGAACGCTTGGTTGCAGTCCTGGAGAAGGAGCCCGCGGTCACCTTTGTGTACTGTCGTTCATGGCGCGTCACGGAAGACAACCGCGTGGATGGGTTCGGGGATTGGTATCTGGACCTCGTGGACCCCCAACGGTGGAAGACAGACTTCTGCGTTGACGGGCGCGAATTCCAGAACTATTTCGCCCGTTCCTGTGTCGTGCCTAACGCCAGCGCGGCTGTTTTTCGGAAGGCGAACTACGAACGCGTCGGCTGCGCGGACGAGAGCCTGCGCCTCTGTGGTGACTGGAAGGTCTGGGCGGCGATGGCCTTGGCGGGGAAAGTCGCTTTCGTCTGCGAACCCCTCAATTACTACCGATTTCATCAAACGAGTGTGTTACAGAAGAGCAGGCAGGCCGCGGTGGACGTCATGGAATCCCTCCAGGTGGTTCGTTGGATCCTAGATCAGAAGACACTACCAAGACCCGCTCTTGCAAAGGTGTACAGGACGCTAGCCGATGGCTGGGTTCCGGCCGTAATGAGCATGCACTTTCCGCTGCGTCTGAAGCTGGCAATACTGAGGCGCGTGAAAACGATTGACCCTCATCCAATTCGAAGAGCCATACGCCCCGCCTTGCGGACTATTCGCCGCAAATTCTCGCGACATTGGCGCTCTCTTCGAGCTCATGACGGAAGTCGTGGGAACCTGGACGAAATGGGTCACGGGGTATCGTGACAGCCAAGGTTTCAAACGGCAGTGTCTCAGTGGTTGTCGCCAACCGGAACGGCGAAGAGCATCTTCGCATTTGCTTGCCAAGCTTACTCGCACAGCTTCACCAACCCACAGAGATCATAGTGGTCGACAACGGCTCGTCAGACGACTCCGTCGCCGTGGCCGCGGAGTTCGGAGCCAAGTGTCTGCAGCTCAAGGAAAATCTCGGACTTGCTCCTGCGCTCAATCGTGGTGCGGCGATCGCTAGCGGCGAGTTCCTATTATTCGTGAACAACGATATGCGATTCGACGAACGCTTCATATCGAACCTCGCGGATCGGTTGGCTCGCGACGCGGCGATCTTCGCGGTTGATGGGATGCAGTACAACTGGGACGGAAGCGTTCGGGGCCACTTGGCCACACGACTGGCGAAGGGCCGGGCCAGACGCGGGGTGTCAGTGGAGTTGGTGCCCGGCTTGAACTTCCACCAAAAGCAGGAAGAGGAGATCGTCCCCGTATTTATGGCTTCGGCGGCCAGTGTCCTGATAAGAAAATCGTACTTCGAAAAGTTGGACGGATTCGACGATGACGTGCCAATGGGCTACGAGGACGCCGATATCTGTTGGCGTGCCTGGGTTCACGGATGGAAAACCGTTTATGTACCTGATGCAATTTGCTGGCATCGTGTTGGAAGCTCCTGCCGGTCTTCGGAGGGATCGCGCTTTCTCTTCGTTGGCGTGTTGAGAGGGCGGCTGGTGTTTGCGACGAAGCTCCTCCCGATTCGGTATGCGCTCCTCACCTGGATGGCGTCCTTGGCGGGCCTTGCAAAGGATATTGGCCAGCTACGATGGCGTTTCGCCTGGAGCCGTATCAAAATTCTCGCGGAACTTGGCGTCAGAATCCCGCAGTTACTCAGAGAGAGGAATGACTTGTACCAGAGGGGAGGCACGACTCCAGCAAAGCAGCTTGACCATATGCTCCGACTGACGTCTGAGAATCGTGAGGAGATTCTGGAAGCCGCGTGGCCTGGCCTTGCGGCAAAGGGTGCGCCGAAATAGATTTACACCGTCCAATCGAGCGACCTACTCCCTTGACACTCAGACTAGCAATGCTCTAGCGTCGTTCCAATCGGCCATGGCGAAATTATTTCTGAAGGGTGTCCGCTACGTAAAGTGTTACAGGGATTTAGCGTTTGGCCGCTGGCCGGACACACCGGAAGAGATCGTGGATTACTGCGTGGATCGCCCTGTCCTAATGGGACAAGTGCGCTCCGAAATCTTACAATTGGGAAAAATCGTGCAGGGGGCAGCACCGAGACGCAGTTTGGAGCTTGGAACTAATTACGGTGGCACCCTCCTGCTACTGTGCCGGATTTCGCCGCCTGGAGCCAAAATCATCAGTGTGGACCTGCCCAACGGGCGATTTGGCGGGGGTTATCCACAGCGGAAGATTCCGCTTTTTCGAAGATTTCCTAGGGCGGGCAGGCAACTCTATCTTATCCGGGGTGACTCACACGCGCTGGAGACAAGGGCACACATCCTGCGGATTCTCGACGGTGAACCGCTCGATTACTTATTTATTGATGCGGACCATACCTATGGTGGCGTACGACGCGACTTCGAAATGTATGCGCCGCTCGTGCGGAGCGGCGGAATTGTGGCCTTTCACGACATCGTTTCTTACCGGCAGGAAACGGAATGCGAGGTAGAGAAGTTCTGGAACGAGATCAAACCGCGATACCGGCATCTGGAGATTGTTGAGGCTTCCACTCATGGGCCGATGCCCATCGCTATTACGCGCGCGCCGATGGAAACAGCGGGGCTTGGCGTTCTATACATGCCATGAGGATTGGTGAACGAAACCTTGAAAGCCATGATCGCGAAGCCAGAGATGCCGAGGATGAGTTTCGCGAACAGGCGCCAGGAGTAGACAAGATTTCTCATGTCGAGGCCGTTCATTACAGCTCTCATTGACACCTACAACCAAGAGGCGTTTATTGCGGACGCAATCCGCAGCATTCTCGTGCAAGATTTTCCCGCGTCGGAAATCGAGATTCTTGTGGTGGACGACGGATCGACGGACAACACGCCCAACATTGTGCAGAAATTTCAGCCGCGAGTGCGATCTGTGCGCAAGATGAATGGAGGGCAGGCTTCCGCATTCAACGCAGGGATTCGAGAAGCTCGGGGAGAAATTGTAGCCTTTCTTGATGGCGATGATTGGTGGGCACCCGGAAAGCTGACCGCTATTGCAGATGTGTTCGAAGCAGAGTCCGGCGTTGGCCTGGTCGGGCACGGAGTAACGAGCGTCTACCCGGACCATAGGCAAGTGGTGGAGTCGCCGCGCGAGACCTTGCGATTTCGGATCGACTCAATTGACGGGGCCAAGACCCTTCGAACGCGCAGAGGCTTTCTGGGCACGAGTCGCATGGCCTACCGGCGAGAAGTTCTCCAGCAGATTGGCGATGTTCCGGAAGCGCTGAAATTCGAGGCGGACGAATATTTCTTCACTCTGGCGGGACTGTTTGCCGACGTGATGATTTTGCACAAGTCGTTCACCTTCTATCGCTTGCATGACAACAATCTGTATCAGTTGACGAACGGCAACAGCGATCGGATCCGAAAGAAGCAGGAAGTGGTCGCGACCCTCGCGCAATCGCTCCGAGGAAGGTTAGCGGAGCTCGGAGTGCCGAGCAAGATCGCCAAAACATTGTTGGAGTGTGTACAGGTCGAGGCGGACCATTTACGTCTCATAGTGAGCGGTGGATTTCCCTGGGAGACTGTGTCGACGGAAATGAGAATCATGCGTCTGTTTCATGGCGATGCATCGCTCTGGCAGCACGCGTTCAGTTGTGCCCGGCTCTTTCCGGCCCTGGTGATGCCTGCGGACACCTACTATCGCTGGAGGCAACGATTTACGCGGGTCCCGTTTTATCAGCGCTTGCGACAAGAATTCCTTCCCTTTCCAATGCCCGGTCACGTCTATCGGAAGGAAGAGCGAACAAAGTGATCCCAACTCCAGGCTGCGATCCGGCCGCGTTACGCTAATGCTTTCGCTTGGAATCAACTATTCGCAGACGCACGATTCGTCCGCGTGCATCGTGCGCGACGGCGAAGTGTTGTTTGCGGTGGCGGAAGAGCGTCTGAGCCGCATAAAGCACGACGCACGTTTCCCAGCCCTGGCGATTCGGGCTTGCCTCGATTTCACTGGCATCCGCTCCGAGGAAATCGATTTCGTCTGCCAGGGATGGTCTCCGCCAAGAACGGGTTTCTTGCACGATCTGCGGTGCTATGCATCGGGCAAGCAACCGGTTGATTCTCGCGCCTTGCTCAATTCGACGCGGTATTTTCTGAGTATGTGGCACCAGAAAGGTGGCGAGAACCGGTTTCGGCAGCTGTTCGGGCCTACGAAAGCGCGCTTTCGATTTGTCGATCATCATTTAGCGCACGCGATCAGCGCCTACGCTTTTTCCGGCTTCGACGACGCGGCGGTTCTTGTCTTGGACGGCCGTGGCGCGTGGGAAGCCACTTCGCTTTGGCACGGGCGAGACGGACATCTGGAGCACGTCTGGACGATTCCCTGGCCCAACTCACTTGGACTTTTCTACGCCCAGTTTACGCAGTATCTGGGATTCACTCCCTATAGCGACGAATGGAAAGTGATGGGCCTCGCACCGTATGGCGAACCGGGCATCAGCCTGCGCGAGTTCATCATTCCCGATGATAATCCCTACCGAGTGGCGGTCCGCCTCTTGATCGGAAAAGACTCGGCGCCCACTGCTGCAATCGAGTCCCGATTGGGAGCGAAGCGCACCCCCGAATCTGACATCGATCATCGCCACAAGAATCTCGCATTCGCCGTTCAGAGTTCATGCGAGCAGGCGATGTTGACTCTCACGCGCGCAGCGGTGGAACAGACGCGATGTCGCAACCTGTGCCTTGCGGGCGGCGTGGCTTTGAATTCAAAGGCGAACGGGAAGATTGTGGCCTCGGGACTCGTCGACAAACTGTTCGTTCAGCCGGCGTCGGGTGACGACGGCGTCTGCCTCGGTGCTGCGCTCGCACCCTTTCTCGACAATGGCGGCAAATTGCCCGTTCATAAGATGCGCCACGCCTACCTGGGCCCGGAAAGCACCGAACCCGAGATCGAGAAGGTTTTGAAGACTTACAAGCTTTGCTCGACGCGTCTTCCCGATCCGGCGAAAGCCGCAGCTGAATTGCTCGCGAACGGACAGATTCTCGGATGGTTTCAAGGACGCATGGAATTCGGACCCCGCGCGCTCGGAAGCCGTTCGATTCTTGCGGATCCTCGCGACCCCGAAATGAACGCCAAGGTGAATAACGCGGTGAAGTTCCGCGAGTGGTGGCGGCCCTTCGCGCCCTCGCTTCTCGCCGAAGCTGCCAGTGAATATCTCGAATCGGCGACGGATTCGCCGTTCATGGTTTTGACTGCGCAAGTGAAGCCCGAAAAACGCAGCGTGATTCCCTCTGTGACCCACGTGGACGGCAGCGCGCGGCCGCAAACCGTGGAGCGCGAGATCAGCCCTCTCTATTGGAGATTGATCGACGAGTTCGGAAACCGCACGGGCGTTCCTGTTGTGATGAACACGTCCTTCAACCTTCGCGGCGAACCGATTGTTTGCACGCCTACCGATGCGATCCGCACCTTCTTCAGCTCGGGTATGGATGCCCTTGTGATCGGCAATTTCCTGGTGGAGAAATAGGATGCCCAGTTCGCGAAACTGGGTCGGTGCACTGCTGTTGCGGACTCCTACCCCCCTGCGTTTGATTCGAAACGTCCCTGTTCTGGGAGAGTTGGTTCATCGCATCAGTCATCGGGTTTTGCCCGAGGACAAGAGAGTGTGGGCGCAAATCGAAGCGGGACCCGCGAAGGGATTGTGGCTCGAGCTGAATCCCCGCACGGGGCAGAACTATCTTCGCGGCGACGCGGAAAGCCGCGTGCAAGAAGCCCTGGAAAAGCGCCTGCGCCCGGGAATGGTTTTCTACGATCTCGGGGCCAACATCGGTTTTTTCTCACTCCTCGGGGCGCGACTCGTCGGACCGCACGGCAAAGTCTTCAGCTTTGAACCCGATGCGGAAGTCGCAAGCCGCCTCCGGCGCAACGCCGGGCGAAACGGATTCTCCAACATCGCGGTCGTCGAAGCAGGCGTGTGGTCGTCGAGCCGTGAGATGACGTTCGTTGCAGCCGATTCGTCATCCCCCGACCACGGTACGGGCACTTTCATGCAGGCCGCCGCCGAAGCAACAGGTGCGCCTGTTCGCTGTGTGGCGTTGGACGACTTCGTGCAAAACGCGCCGCCGCCCGATGCGATCAAATGCGACGTCGAGGGAGCAGAGGTCGAGGCGCTTCGCGGCGCCGAGAAACTCATTGAACAGCAGCGACCGTGGATTCTCTGCGAAATGCATTCCGAGGAGAACGATCGAGCCTGGCGCGAGCTTCTGCGCCGGTTCGGATATAATTTCGAGGTGGTTGACACCTTGCATATTTTGGCGACGGCGTCGCGGGAGATGTGAGAAGTGCAGCGCAAGAGCGATCCACCGAGTTCCTGCCGTCGGAACGCCGCTCTCG
Organism: uncultured Acidobacteriota bacterium; assembly: GCA_963744235.1. GTDB lineage: Bacteria > Acidobacteriota > Terriglobia > Acidiferrales > UBA7541 > Palsa-295. Next base: position 12,948 of record CAVUSU010000006.1, read on the forward strand.
CATCTGTTTCCCATCGGTCCAATTTCGCGCGCGGTGCGCGGCTTGAATTACGCCGACGAAGAATTAAGAATCCTGAGTGCTTTGAACATGCTCGAGTCCGCCTTTGAGCACCCGCAACGAATGGAAGATGTTCGTAGATGGTTTGCTCACACCGAACTCCTCGAGGTCGAGCTGAAGGGTGCCTACAATGGGATCAACGCCAAAGGCAAGCGCCCCAGCTGAGGAATGGGTCGCTCTTCTCGGCCGGCGCGATATTCCCACCGACGGCGTTGAGGATTACTCCGCGTTTTTGGGCGAGGCGCTGAAGCTGCACGGCGTCCACTTGCAAAGCGTGAGGGTGCAATGGTCCGAGGAGGGATGGTTTGGCGCCCTCCGTCACCTGTGGCGAGAAAGCGACGGATGGCGAGACAAGTGGGTGCTATTGCAATACACGGCTATGGGGTGGTCGCGGCGGGGTTTTCCGTTCGGAGCGCTGGCTGCCCTAATCATTCTTCGTCGGCGGGGCGTGCGCACCGCCGTGATGTTTCACGAACCATTCCGCCAGGGGGGACCGCGCAGGATTGACCATCTCCGCGGCGCTTGCCAGGATTGGGTTGTGCGCAAATTGTACGCAGGAGCCACAAAAGCTATCTTCGCGGATCCCGTCCAGACAATTCCCTGGCTGCCAAGAAATGAATCGAAAGCTGTATTCATCCCCATCGGCGCGAACATTCCCGCCCGGCACCGGGAGTCTGTCTCTGTTTGCAATGGCACCCAGAAGACGATTGCAGTTTTCTGTCTCAGTGACGCCCCGAATCGGGCAGCGTGAGCTGGCCGAAATCGCGCATGCAGTAGGGTCCGTGGCCCGAAGCGGCCTCCATGCGCGAGTTATCTTCATGGGCAGGGGAACGTCGGAGGCGAGCGAAGATATCAAGCAAGCTTTCTCTTCGGTGCCGGTAGAAGTCGCGAATCTCGGGCTCCAAGCAGCACCCGAGGTCAGCCGCATCCTCTCCGAATCGGACGCGATGTTATGCGTTCGCGGGCCGCTATATCCGCGCCGTGGAAGCGCAATCGCGGCAATTGCTTGCGAGCTGCCGATTATTGCCTACGCTGGGGCGGCGGAGGGCACGCCGCTTGCTGAGGCCGGCGTGGAACTCGTGCCGTACGCCGATCGCGAAGCTCTCGGCGTTGCTCTCACTCGGGTTCTGTCAGACCGCAACGCGTGGCGGCAACTCCACGAAAAGAACCTGTTGGCCTATCCCAGGTATTTCTCCTGGGACGTCGTCGCTTCCAAAATGTGCGAATCGCTTAGCAATCATGACGGTCGAGCCCAGGGATGAAGATCCTGATCTTCACCGAATACTTTTTCCCCATTCCTGGTGGCGTACAGACAATCGTGTTTGAACTTGCTCGGGGATTGGCTGAATGGGGAACGAGTCACCCCGATGGCGGACACTTCGAAGTAACGGTAGTGACCCGCACGCGCAAACGAACAGCCGAAGACGAGTCATGGCCGTTCCGCCTGGTTCGATGTCCCGGTTTCTGGCGATTGCTTCAGTTACTCCGCGCCTCCGACGTAATCCATCTCGCAGGACCGGCGTTCTTGCCCCTGCTGATGGCGCTTTTACTCGCGAAGCCCGTGGTTATCGAACACCACGGATTTCACGCCGCATGCCCAAACGGTTTGTTGTTTTTCGAGCCTGCACAAGCTCCATGTCCGGGACACTTCATGGCCAAGCGCTATGGCCAATGTCTCGCGTGCAACCGATCTGCGGTTGGCACGTTGAGCAGCCTTTACTGGCTGGCCATCACGCCTGCGCGCCGATGGTTAAGCAATCGAGCGGCCGCAAACATCACACCGACGAATTGGCTCAGCGGGATCCTTAAACTAAATAGGACCACGACAATCTATCACGGGATTTCGAACGAAAAAGGCTCGAGGACAGAGTCTTCGTCTAATTCCACATTCGCCTTCCAAGGCCGCTTTGTGACTACGAAGGGAGCGGACCTGCTCATTGAGGCGGTCCAGATCCTTCTTAAGGAGCACCCTGACCTCGAGTTGAAGATGATCGGCGATGGGCCGGAATTGCCGAGTTTGAAATCTCAAATCGCCGATCTCGACGGCCATGTCAAATTCCTGGGACATGTCGCTGACGCTGAGATGAACTCCGTCCTGTCTGGAGCCGCAACCGTCGTGATGCCGTCGCTTGGTGGCGAAGTTTTCGGGCTCGTGGCCGCCGAGAACATGATGCGCGGAAAACTGCTCATCGTTTCCGATATCGGTGCCCTCGTGGAGGTGGTGGGCGATACGGGATTGGTCTTCCCCGCGAAGGATGCGAAAGCGCTCGCATCGTGCATGCGTCAGGTGCTTGAGAACCCAACCCTCGCCCCTTCGCTTGGTGCAGCGGCTCGCGAGCGCGCAATGCAGATTTTCAACCGGGATAGTATGATTCAGGCTCACGTTCGTCTCTATCAAGGGGCAGTGCACCATTGACGGATTCTGTTCTAACGACGACGACGATGGCCGGGCTCCACGACTTTGTGGTCGACAGCGTCCTCCGTCCTATGGCGCGGCGGGATGACTCCTCCATCGACCTCGGGGCTGGAAGCGGATTACTCGCCACGCGCATGAGCGAACTGGGATGGAACGCGATGGGAGCAGATAAGGATGCTTCCGCGTTCAAGGCGGCTTTGCCGTTTAAAGAAGTCGACCTGAACGATCGCGACTTCAGCAAACAACTCGGAGAAGCTTCCTTTGACATGGTAACCGCAGTGGAAGTAATCGAACACGTCGAGGCCCCTATTAATTTGCTCCGAAACGCGCGCCGCTTGCTGAAACCCGGCGGTCGTATTGTCATAACAACTCCCAATGTGGATAGCGTCCCTGCCCGGGTCAAGTTTCTGCTCACCGAAAGAATCCGCATGATGGACGACGTGAGCGAACCCACGCATATTTCTCCCGTGTTCTGGGACTTGTTCCGTCGTCAGTTTACGCCTGCTTCGGATCTCGAAATAGCGGAGCACTATTTGTATCCGTCGAACGGATTCATTGCCACCCGTGCCAGATACTCGTGGATTCTGCGAGGCTTGTCGTGGTTCCTCCGGGGCGAATGCAAATCAGGGGACAACCACGTGATTGTGCTGCGGGCGCGGACGAACAGCCATGTTTAGCAATCGCATCCCTGCCATGAGGAACCAGGCGTTGATAGGCATAACCATCTTCGTCTTTGGCATCTGGGCGGCTTGGCAGGCCGGAGGCAAGATTGCCGCGGGCGACATGGATACGCTCGAGTTCGCCGCGCTTGGATTCGCGGCATGCGGGATTGGATTCACCATCCTGCGAAATTGGCGCTCCGGGTTCTACTTGTTCCTGACGTGGCTGCTTTTCGAGGATTTTGCTCGCAAGTACATGGGGAATGGGCCCGCGCTGTTCTTTGGAAAGGATGTGCTTGCAGCCCTGATTTACATCTCTCTTTTCGTGGAGATACGACGCGGGCGTGAAAAATCGTTTCGTCCGCCATTCTTGCTTCCTCTGGCGATTTTCGTATGGCTCGGAACCGTTCAGGTTTTCAATCAAAACTCTCCGCATATCCTTTATGGCCTTCTGGGATTCAAGGTCTATTTCTTCTACATACCGCTGATGTGGGTGGGTTACGCCCTGATCCGCAGCGACGCTGACCTTCAGAAATTCCTCGTGGGCAATGCGATTCTAGCCATTGTGATAGGAGGCCTTGGAATCGCTCAAGCCATCATCGGTAACAGCTTCTTAAACCCTGCCGTGCTGGCGCCAGAACTTCGAGAACTGGGCGACCTCAATAAGGTGACACCGCTCACCAACCAGCTTTTCAGTCTTCCGGATTCCGTTTTCGTCAGCGCAGGCCGCTTTGCTATGTATTTGATTCTGGCCTTTATCATCGTGCTGGGCTCGGCCGCCTACTTGCTTCTGCAAGGCTCGCGCGCCCGCAAGATTGTTTTCATTGCGATAGCCGTCCTTGGCGGAGCGGCGCTATTCAGCGGCTCAAGGGGGACTGTCGTTTACGTCATGGCCAGCGCACTCGTTCTGGCGGTTGGCTTCCTCTGGGGCGCTCCTTGGCGCTGGGGACAGGCTCACCGCCTCGTGAAGGCAATCCGGCGCTCGTTCATCGTTGCGGCTTTGGGGCTCGCCGCCGTTCTCCTGCTTTTTCCCAATGAAGCAGGATCGCGCATCACCTTCTATACCGAAACCCTTTCGCCCAATAGCTCGGCCTATGAAGTGAGCAATCGATCTTGGGATTACCCGATTCAGAATCTGCTCTACGTGTTTTACGAACCCAACTGGATTCTGGGAAACGGGATCGGCGTCGCCTCTCTAGGCTCGCAGTACGTCGCAAAGTTGGTCCATCAACCCTTGCCGACACTTTGGGTAGAGGAGGGTTACGGGGTCCTTATCATTGAGATGGGAATCATCGCGCCATTTCTCTGGCTGCTGTGGACTGGAGCGCTCCTGTATTTCTCCTGGAAGATAGTTCGCCAGATGCGTGAAACACGTTTTTTCCCGATCGCGTTCGCGATTTTCTGGTACGCGTTTCTTCTGCTGTATCCTTTCACGTATGGCGGACTCTCTCCCTATCAGAATTATGTGTGCAACGCATACTTGTGGTTGATGGTCGGCATTCTCTTCCGCTTGCCGGATGTCCTCGCCGCTCCGCAGGCTCCCGCGACTTCGACGCGCGCCGGCAGAAGGAAGCGATTTCGGCTTTGAGGGAGAGGTCTTAGTGAACCGGCAGATGTAAGCCACATTCTGTCGGGTTGGTGCCCAAATATATTGTGCGCAAAAGTAAAACCGCGTCTCTTGGTCGTCTCGCCCTTTGTTGATAAGCGGCACGGGACCGAACGCTGCGTCGCTGAGTGGATTCCGCGTCTCGCGGACGATTTCGACGTCCACATTTATAGCCAGCGAATCGAGGATATCGACCTTTCGAAGATAACCTGGCATCGGATCCCGAAGCTGCCCGGTCCACACCTTTTGAATTACGTCTGGTGGTTTGCCGCCAATCACGCGTGGCGCAGCTGGGATCGGCGCGTTCGTGGAATTCGCCCGGATCTCCTCTTTAGTCCCGGTATCAACTGCTTGGATGCTGATGTGGTTTCGGTCCACGTTGTATTTGCCGAATATCGGCGACGATTCGCGGACGAGTTAAGACTTGGCCGGCGCTCTATCTCCCTTTGGCCGCAACTTGTCCATCGAAAACTGTACTATCGGCTCATCGCTTTTCTCGAAAATCGTGTCTACCGTGATCAGGAGACAGTTCTATTTCTGATCGCTCGAAGGACCGGTTCTGAATTGGAGCACCACTTCGGGCGCAAGCCGTGCCCCGTAATTTATTTGGGACTCGATAACGCAATCTTCAACCCGGGACGCCGGACTTCCCTGCGGGGAAGGGCGCGAAGCGAACTTGGCTACTCGGACGAGAGACTTGTTCTCCTGCTGGTCGGCAACCATTGGATCAACAAAGGTCTTCCTGTCCTTCTCGAAGCCCTTGGGTCATTGCGCCACTTGCCGATCGATCTGCTCGTCGTGGGGCGCGAGAAATCGGATGACTACCGGCTAATGGTCGAAGAGAAGGGTTTGCAGGATCGCGTCCGATTCGAAGAACCGCGGAGCGACGTCGAGTACTACTATGCTGCGGCCGACGTATGCGCGGGTCCCTCGCTCGAGGACACGTTTTCTATGCCACCAGCGGAGGCTATGGCCTGCGGTCTGCCTGTGATCGTCTCTTCGGCGAACGGCACTTCCGAAATCATCTCCCACGGCGTCAATGGGCTTATCCTGGAAAACCCGAGGGACGCAGCTTCGCTGTCTCGTATGATCCGGCAGCTGTATGAAGACAAGAGTTTTCGCGAGCGGTTGGGCACGAATGCCGCGCAAACTGCGCGCGAATATACTTGGGATCGTAGCGCCAGGGAGTTGAGCCGGTTGCTTGAGGAGACGTTGCACCGAAAAGCGAACATGGCCGCGGAAACCCTTGCGCAGGAATCGTGACTTTTCGAAAACATTTCCTCCCGGCGTGATGACCTCTAAATTGCCCACGCGTCAGCCAAGACGCATTGTTGCACTGTTTCCTGAACTTCTCGGGGTTGGGGGCACTCAGGAAGCGGGGCGGCTGACTGCCGTCGCACTCCATGACGCGGCGAAACGACATGGGTGGTTGGCGGAATTCCTTGCTCTGAACGATCCTTCGGGTCCACAGGTCCTGCCCTCGACAGAACGAAGAATTTCCTTCCAAGGCTTTGGCCGCTCAAAAATACAGTTCGCCCTTGCTGCGTTGCAGAAGACGCGTGGAGGAACGCACATCGTTCTTGCCGCTCATCCTCACTTGGCCGTGCCTGCGGCACAAATCAAGCTGCTGGAACCGGACGTCAAAATGATAACGATCTCCCATGGCGTCGAGGCTTGGAGTCCATTCCCATGGTTCCGGCGGTTTGCATTTCTCAGGTCCGATGTTTTTCTGGCACCCAGCCGATACACGGTCAACAAGATCACAGAGGTGCAGGGCGCTCCGAAAAGCAAAATCCATATTTTGCCCTGGCCATTGAACCCCAGCATTCTCAGGATGTCCGATCAGATCGAGAAGCTTCCCCTCCCGGCAGGCTTCCCAACGGGCAACGTCGTGCTTGCCGTCGCCAGAATGGCCGCCTCCGAGCAATACAAGGGTATTGACCGGCTCATTGAAGCGGTCGCGCAACTTCGAACCCAAGTTCCGGGTTTGCACCTGGTGGTTATTGGAGGCGGTGACGATCTTGCTCGGCACGTCAAACTCGCAACTGCCCTAGGTGTCGCCGGCCAAGTTCGTTTTTTCGACAGTCTCTCGCGCGAGGAAATTGCAGCCTGCTATTCGAAAGCGGACGTGTTCGCGATGCCAAGCACCGGCGAGGGTTTCGGTCTGGTGTTCCTCGAGGCGATGGCCTTTGCAAAACCACTTATTGGCGCCGCGGCAGGCGGCATTCCGGACGTCGTGGAAGATGGTGAGAACGGATTCCTCGTTTCTCCGGGAGACGCGCAGCAGCTTGTCAACACTCTTCGTCGCCTGGTCACCGACGAAGGCCTTCGTATTGAGCTCGGCAGACGGGGTGCGCAAATCGTGCGTACGAAATACCGCTTCGAGAATTTTTGCGCCAAGCTCGAAGCCATTCTCCGCGGTTGTGGACTTGAATCAGACAATTCGTAGCGGCGTTGTTTCTGGTATCCTTCTCGGCGTGGCAATCCCAGTCCACCGTCGGAAACTGAATCGGATTTGCTGACCGCGACACCTTCAGGCGAATGCGTGTCCTAGGGACAGTTCAATCATATTTCCCTTTTCAAGAGCGAGGAGGGCCCGTGTTCAAAGTGCGCTCCATCGCTCGCGGCCTGGTAAAACGCGGCCACGAAATCACAGTGCTGACGGCTGATCTCGGAATACGAAGCCGCAATGTCGCAGATCTGGGGGTCACCCGTTCCCAGTGGGGTTGGCGCTCCCGAGGCGACGCCATCGAAACAATCTATCTCTCCACTTTCGCCCGCTATCGGGCCCTCACTATTAACCCCGCTGTGATAGGATTCTCGCGGACTTCCCTCAGGCGTTTCGACGTAGTTCATTTTTTTGGCTTGTACGATTTGCTGGGGCCGGCGGTCAGCTATTTTTGTCGCCGCCAGGGAATTCCTTACGTCGTCGAGCCCATGGGCATGTACCGTCCTATTATTCGGAATCTGGAACTAAAACGGCTGTATCACCGAATCTTAGGTAGCCCAATGATTGCGGGAGCGCGGTTTCTGGTCGCCACATCTGAGCAGGAGCGCCGAGAATTGATCGATGGCGGCGTCGATCCGTCCCGAGTTGTCGTTCGGCGAAACGGCATCGATGGCCCGGATGCCCTCCCGCCGCGAGGAGAATTTCGCAAGAAATGGGACATCGCTCCAGAGTGCAAAGTGGTTCTCTTCCTTGGCCGGTTGGTATCAAAGAAGAGTCCCGATCTGTTGCTGGAGGCGTTCGCGAACTGGCGGTCGAACAGCCCGCTGGGGCAGAACTCGATCCTGGTCATCGCAGGACCAGACGAGCGCGATGGTTTTGCCTCTCGGTTGAGAGAGCTTGCTGGCAAGCTCGCTCTGGGGCAGAGCGCATTGTTCGCAGGCCCACTCTATGACGAAGAGAAATGGCAGGCCTACCGTGACGCCGACGTGTTCGTCCTGCCTTCGCAGAACGAGAACTTCGGCAACACAGCCGCGGAATCGGCCGTTTGTGGCACCCCGGTTATCGTCACCGACCGATGCGGGATTGCTCCTCTAGTGGGAGCGGCGGGGCTTGTAATTCCGCATGACGCACTCGAACTGGAGCGCGCGCTTCGGCGAATTCTGGAAGACGCCGATTTCCATCAGCTTTGCCGAAAAGGTTGTCTTCAGATGGCTGATGCACTCTCGTGGCAGGCGCCCCTCGACCAGACCGAGAGGCTCTATCGGTTATGTCTTTCAGACCAGCCGATACAGGAGGTGCTCGCCTGAGTTCCTAATCAGGGGGCGCTCGATCTGCACCTGGCATCGGCTGGCGAAAAGTTGATCACTCGCAGGCGGGAACACGCATGAGAAGCGAGAGGTTCATGAAAGCTGGGGATGCAACACTCCCATCTCCGCAAACCTCCGAAATTTCTCCGGAGATTGCGTCAGATTGGTTTGCAGCCCGGCACCGGGAACGTCATCGCATCTTTCTCGTTGTGTGGTATTCCGCGAACCTCCTGCTCATCTTCTCGATGTTTGCCGCAATTTACGCCGCAGTCTGGGAATACTCAACGCGGAAGTATCTCAAAGGTTTTTCCGACGCGATCATACCCGCTGCCGCCGCGCCCGAGCAAAAAATCCAGGCCATCCTGGACTGGATGTCCAACGGCCCTGCGCGTCTCGCGGCCGGTCGCGCGGGTTCAAGTCCCAATCGCGATCCCACGGACACCCTCAACTACAATTCCCTCCTGCGCGTCTGTGGGACGGCGACGAATGCCTTTATCAACCTGGCCGACAGCGGCGATCTCGCTGCTCGGAGGGTGTTGCTGCTGGACGCGCGCAGGTCTGCCAAGCACGTCGACGCTGAAGTGCTCGTGAATAGCCGCTGGATCGTTGTGGATCCCGTGTTTCGAGTTATCTTGCGCGGTCCAGACGGCGCGTCTTTGACGCGCGAGGAATTGACCAACCCAGCGATCTTCTCCGCCGCCACCAGCAACATCGCAAAGTACGACCCGCAACTATAGTTTTGAGCGCACGGCTCACGTACGCCTCGCGCGGCTCTACCTGATTGGCCCACCCTTGCGAAAGACGCTGGATTTCCTGCTCCCCGGTTGGGAGGACTCCACCACCGTCAGCTTACTCGTTGAGCGTGAGTCTCTGGCGGCGATGGTGGCCATTATCGTGATTGTTTTGCTCCTGGGTTTGCTGCGCGTGTTATTGCGTTGGTACGGAGAGAGGCGTTTGGGTATCCGCGCCGTGCGTGTCCGCGTGCAGCTTCGCCGGGAGGTCGACACGGGGTTGGGGGTGCGTGTTCGCGTACAGCTTCGGCGGGCCTGCCAGGCCTTCCTCGACACGACGGGTTGACGACATGTGCGGAATCTGCGGAATCGTCGGAATCGAATCGAAAGAGGCCAGCGAAGTCATCGTTCGCCGTAGCGATGGTAGGTGTCGAGAATTTCGTCATCTACTTTCTCCCGACGGTATTCCTAGGGCTGCTATGGAGGAAATACAGAACGGCAAAACCGGAATCGGTGCAACACCGCCACCCTGACAGATCACCGAGAACAATACTCCTGAAGCCCACCCACGAGCGGAGACTTGCCGACACCAAGCGCTGATCATAACGGGAATCCTCCTTCTAGTGTGCGTTTCCGCGGACTAGCGAGCTACATCGCATCTTTCGGCTGGAGCTGGCACTACATACCCGCCCCTCTTGCCGTGCTTGGGGCTTCTCTTATGTGGTTTCGCACAGCGAGAGGGATTAGGAGGGGTCGCCTGATTAGATAACGATAATCGCCCGTTCTCGGCTGATAGGATGACGTTGTCGGCTCCCTCCGCGTAAAGAAGGAGCAATACTGATTCCACAAAATATCTGATTTGTGGACAGCCGATGCGCCCTTCTAAATCTCTGTAATTGCAACGCCGCGTGGCTCGCGAGTGGCGAGGGTTTTGTGCAAAAGGCTGCGGGACACGCCCAGGGAATCGTCCATCCAAGGCGAGTCCGCGCCGGCTGGCCGATGTCACCGCGATGGAGTATGACGGAGATGGACTTGCCAATGGCAGGCACTGCAAAGAGTGATGAGATTTTCTTCCACGTCGCCTCCTAGTCGGCTTCGCGGCTGAATATGATGAACCTGGAGATCTTTCGACCTTCCGCATCCTTGGCATCGCCAGCCGTCGCGTTCGAGCACCCGCTGACAAAGCATCGCGATAGGAATCCCGGTCCAATCGAAGTCTGGGCTGTCTCGGGACCGGTGAATTCATGACGCCTTCGGGATCCGCAGCAAGAACTCCTGCTTCAGTGAGTTCGGGAGCAGCAGGTACATTCGACTGAGCGCCAAGAGAAGAGAGTCGGAGCGGCCGGAGACGTCCAGGTTGGCGCCCGCCAGAAAGTCCGCGCAGATCATCTCGAGACAATAGCCACGCGCCTTTTGGCCACCCAACATCAACGACGCGGTCTCCAGGGCCTGCTCGATGACCGCCAGTTGGCTCTTGTACACCTTGAAATAAAGCATGTCCCAAGGTTCGGTCTCCTTGCCCGTCAAATGTCTCTCCACCTCCCGTTTGAACTCCTCCCGGGGCATTACCCTCGCCTTGTGCACCCAGGGTGCACAATCGAAGCTCTGACCCTCCGCTCGCGCCACTTTGACCAGTTCCCTGGCCTTCGTCCAACCCACCTCTCTCAGGTCGCGATGGACCTCGCGCGGCAGCTGCTCGTGGATCGCCATCAGGTAATACGCCTTGCGCCGGGACTCCGGAAACTTCCGTTCCAGGAACTCATCAAAGGATTTCAGGTTGTCGATTCGCCAGTACTGTCCGGCCCGCACTTCACACAGGTAACGGCCGAGGTCGATGAAGCGCGTATCGCGCTCCCGATCCGCCATCCGCTCGACCGACAAAATCTCGTCGATCTTTCCCAGAACGAACAAGGCGCGACGCTCGTTCAGTTTCGGTGCCACCAGTGGCTGTCCGTTAATCCTCAAGCTGGTCAAGCCAATCAAGGTCGCTGGCTCCAGGTCGACGAGTGAGCTTCGCATCGACCAGTTCCGGGTTCCCGAGGCAGAGCCCGAGGTGCGAACAGCTCGTGCAGCCATTCATCGGAAAGCGAATGCCGCTATGCCTCAGGAACTGACCCGATTCGATTTGGCCGACCGTTGCTTCTATCAACTCACCGAATTCCTTGTGCTGGCATTCACTGATCGAAGCCTTCAGGTATTGGATCTCCGGATTGTGTTTCCGCACGAACACGACCAGAGCTACCTCGCGAATCCCGCTGATCCAGGAGTAGCAGACGAGTTGCGGATCCAGTGACAGTAGGCCTTCGGGCTCTTCCGGATAGCGGCTCGTCGTCGTTTTCCAGTCGATCAAAAAGCGTTGACCATCGATCTCTCCAATGGCGTCGATATAGGCCACGAACTCGCCGCCGTTTCGGAGCGAGCGAAGCATCTTCAACTGGAGATTCTCCTGGGGACGACAGATCCGGATGCGATCGTCTTGAGCCACCTTGTGAAGCAGGTGGCTGCCTTGATGAACGAGCTTGTCCCAAGAGTCGCCTTTGCCGTAATCGAGAGGCACATCGCGGTAAGCTTCCCATTCCTTGAACAGAACGGCAGCGCTGTCCTCCCGACAGAAGTAGGCCGCCAAGGCCTTTTCGAAGCAGCGGCCAAAGATCATGGCAGCCCGGACGTCCTTTTCCTTCCAGCCATCGAGGTAGCGGTGCCGGTAGCTGCGAGGGCAGCGCAGATACTGGCTGATCTGGGTGTAGCTATAGATCATGGGCTTTCTCCTGTCTGTCACCATTCCCGATTGCGGAGACTGTAAGCTCCTCCCATTGCCCCGCGGGTGCGAAGGCATCGAGATTCAGGAAGGAACGACCATTCCGCGTCGTGCGGGAGGTTTTGACGACTCCGGTCAGGCCGAGGAGGGCTTTCTCATCGACCTCATCTCGGGCAAACAGGTCATCGTCGTAGCCAAAATCTCGGAGGAACCAGTTCAGCTTCCAGAGAGCTTTCGGCGTGCAGTAGAGCCGCCCTGAGATCGTTTGAGCCGAATGCTGTTTCGGTTCCAGGATGGAAAACTGTAGAGCGAAGAACGGTTTCTGTGGATGCCACCGGTAGAAAGCGCGGTCAACGCGCGCGAGAAACAACCCTTCGAGCAACCCATCACCGTTTTTCGACTCCGCATGCAAGCCAGGAAACTGCCGCCTCATGGCTGTACCTCCTGAGCCGGTGCGTAGCCGTTGAGTTTGCAGAGGAGCCCGGAGCGGTCTTTCGCGGCCCATTCGGATAGATGAGCGATGAAGGACTCGACCAAGTCCCGGCTGGCTTCGCGGATTTCCTGCGTTCCGCAGAAATCTGCGGCGTATCGCTTGACCAAGGTCGGATCGAGCTGGTGCTGGCGGATCAGACAGGCAGAGCCGGTCGCGGAGGCGCGGCTGGCCGTTGCCGGAGCCGTTGCCATTCGAATGACTGGAATCGGTTCCCTTACTCCGGGGCGGTTCAGGCGTCGATGAGAGATACCCGAGTTCTTCAACCGAGCAGAGCCCGATTCCGTAGGCTTTGCGCAGGGCTCGATTGACGGCACGAGTTTCGGCGACGCGCATTTCCGCGCCATGGACTAGCGCAGAAACGTTGGAGGGATCAGCATCTCCGTAGCCGACGAAACCCGCGGAGCCAGAAGTCTTATAAACGATGGCTCTAAAAACCCATCGATAGGCCATCGGATCGCTGAACCTGCTCACGACGGCTGTTCGAATTCCTGAGCAACGGTTTCGTTGCGCAATTCCCACCAAGCCAGAGTGGGTCACATACCAACGGCCGTTCAGCAGCAGGACATCTCCGGCCGCTATTGACAAACAGTATTCTGTCGTTAAGGATCGCAACTGATCGATTGCCTTACGATCTAAGTTCCCCCAGATCAAGCGCGCAGATTTGCGATTTCGCCGCCATATTGATGGTGAATGTTTCATGGGTCCTCCCGTACTCTACGAATATCAGGGCGTGCAGTGCATTGCACTGCATAGTATTGCAGACCGATTAGTTCTTGTCAAGCTTTGGTACGGTGGAGCACACTCGCGTGGGAGGGCCTCATCAGGTCGGCGGCAATGAAGAAAGATACACAATTCACATTACGAATACCGACAGACCTCAAGAAGGAATTGCAGAACATCGCCGCTAACGAGGGGCGCAGCATGGCCCAGATATGCGAGGCATTTCTCAGGGCTGGATCGGAAGATTACAGGAAGGGAGGCGCGAAGTTTCTGCGGCGTTTTCTCGGACGATAGAAATCGATTTCATAGATTGGCACTATCTCGAAGATCGCCAGCTGGCACCAGGGTCGGAGCAATACCAGGAGACGAATTCATCGATGGAGTGTCGATAGCTACGCTGTGATTCCGCGGGACCGCAGACTGACAAGCACGGTGGCTTTGTGCTGTTCCAGGTCCGGAAGCCCAACTAGATTGCCCCACGTCGCAATCCCCATTTCATCCCCGCATTGCAAATAGGAACAGGTTGTTCATATTCACGCCAGAACCGGATTCCTGCAAATAGCCGATCAGACAGTGCGGTGTGCGAATGCGGAGTCTGGAAAGTACCTTGACGTGCTGGTTCCCGACGAAATTATTGCCGACCCATTCCTTAAGTGAAGCTTTGGAAGCCGTTTCATCCCGGCCAGACGCGATTAAGCCGTCGAAGCACACCACAGCAGTAAGACAAGATCGAATAGCCAATATCGCAGTTGCGGGTCGGTATAGAAGCCGTCGGCAGCGCTTTCCTTGGAGAGAAACCAGTACTTCCAGTAGGCGCGTTGAAGCGTCACCCGTAGGATAGCCGCGAGGGAAAAGGTCAGAGGCAGGCTAAGGCGCGCTGACTGGATTGGAGAGACGCGGTTCGCAGACGCAGGGATTCGATGGGTGTAAGATCCCTGGGCCAAGGGGAGTTTTCCTTCGAGCGTAAACATGAACGCCGAGGGGTTGCAGAAATACGAGCGGCTCTTGGTCAAGAAGCGTCAGCAGTTGCTCACAGCGAACACGAGCGTGGATGCGTTGATTCCGGCGGCGGGGCGGGTCGAAGGGGATCTCGTGGAACAAGCAAATGCTGAAGCGGAAGCAGACCTCGGAATTCTGTTGCACCGTTCCGACGGGCGGCTCTTGCGAGCCATTGATGATGCGTTGAGCCGGATTAACCATGGCGGCTACGGCGTGTGCGAATCCTGCAAGGGGCTAATCGCAAAAGCCCGGCTTGAGGCTGTGCCCTGGACACGCCACTGTATTCATTGCAAAGAGCAGGAGCGCTCGGCCGCTTAGACTGATTTGTTTCGCAATGATCGTCTGGGCCGAGCCGCAATCATCGTCGCCAGCGCGAGCAACAGCTTCCGATCCCGCTCGCTCATTCTAGAGAGGTACTTAGAGAATTGACGAAGCACCTTTCGGTCTCGCCTATTCGGTCCCCGGGCTGGATCACCATTTCTTGTGGACAACCTCAGTGACGAGTCAACCTCGCCGTCATAAAAAAGACGGTAGACAGGAATCTCAAACGCTCTTGCGTACTTCTCCAGTGTCTCAACGCTCGGGACCGTGTGACCGTTCTCGACACGTGACGTGTAAAAGCGAATCAGACCCGTGAGTTTCTCAACATCTCCCTGACTGAGTTTCTTCGATTCGCGGATTGCCTTGATTCTTTCCCCGATTACCATAGGACTCGTTATACCACTGTCAGCAAGATGCCAAGACAATTGGCTGCCAGATCGACGATGAAGGACTTAACTTGACTTTACTGTTCGCGCGTAGGCGCGCAGAAAGGCGAGACTCCAGCGAAATTCGCGGGCGTTCCAAAGCCAGACCCAATACCCTGGGAGTTGCGGAAACAGACCGGGCCGCAGCAAGCGGCCATCTTCGATGCAGCGGAGGACGGTCATCTTGGAAATTCCCATAGCGCCCGCGACTTCCGCTGCCGAATAGACTCGCTCCGGAAGATCCCGCGTCCTAGTGCGTGCTCGTCTCCTTGATCGAGTGCTCCGGGACATAGTCCGCCCTCGTGGCTGCGATATTATCACTGGGAAATGGATCAGAGGTCACCGGATCTCTGACAATCTTTCCGCTACCGTCCAAAACGCAGTTGTGTTTATCGATGCGCTTCCACTTGGATGGTTCGTCGGATCGCCGGACATTTGTGGGAAATGTCCGGCTGCTGCGGCGGTCTCAATGGGTCGACGCAACACTCAGCTCAAACCCGCCTTTGCATTGAAAACAAAAGCTAAAAACGCTGGCTAGGTTAGATCAGCATGAGCGTTGCCCTGGCTAGGTTTCGACCGAGGACAGCCAAACACATCCGTTCTTCAGGGGAAGTAATGGTAGCTCAACTGATTAGTGGTGTTGCATCGACCGTCTGAACTGGCAGCGGAAACCGGACAATTGCCTTCGGCTCGGGGGAGCAAGTTCCGATTATCCGACTACACGTCCATGTGACCGCCCGGAAATCCGACCCGAGGACAACTGTTGTCCCGTGTCCGGTCCGCGACAGCTTTTTCCCGCCAACGGGCAATTCCGGAATCACACCCACCGTCGAGAGGCTGATAAGCTCAGCCAAAACAGGGACTTAACAAAGATGACGTTCGGAAGGATACCTGCGCTTACCCCTGCAGACTTCAGGGGGTGTACCCATGCAAATGCTTCGGCAGGACTTGCGCTACGGACTGCGCATGCTCGCGAAGTCGCCGGGCTTCACGATCGTTGCCGTGCTTACTCTCGCCCTGGGCATCGGCGCGAACACGGCGATCTTCAGCGTCGTGAACGCCGTTATCCTGCGGCCGCTCGCGTACAAGGATTCAACATCTCTCGTCAACATCTGGGGCAGATTCGAAAAGGACGGCATTCCGCAGAACTGGATCTCCGAGCCGGAATATTGGGATCTGCTCGATCACACCGACTCGTTCTCGCAGATCGCCGCGTATTCACTGGGCGGCAGAGCTAACCTGACTCGCACGGATGGACCTCCTGTCCAAGTTTCCGAAGCCAATGCCACGGCGAGCGTGCTTCCGATGCTGGGAATCTCACCGTTCCTCGGCCGCAGCTTCAACGTCGAGGAGGACCAGCCCGGCCATTCTCACTTCGCCCTGCTCAGCTATACGCTTTGGCAGAGCGAGTTTGGCGGTGACCGGAACATCGTGACGAAACCTATTCAACTCGACGGCGAGACGTACACTATCGTGGGCGTTTTGCCCAAGCAGTTTTCTCTCGGCGGCAAGCAAGACCTCTGGATTCCCCTTGGGCTGGATCGCGCGAAACCGGGCGGTCGTGGCTCCCACTACCTTCACGTCGTAGCCCGACTGAAGACGGGCGTAGGCTCCGCACAAGCTTCGTCGGCGCTGACCCGATTCGCCGGTGATCTGCGGCGCGCGTATCCCAACGATTACGGTCGGGACCGGGAAAATTTCGACATGTACATGTTGCCGGTAAAGGAGCAGCTCGTCGGCAAGCTTCGCCCGGCTCTGTTCGTTCTGCTGGGCGCCGTTGCGTTCGTGCTTCTCATTGCCTGCGCCAACGTTGCAAATCTTCTGCTCGCACGCGCCTCGGCACGCGAAAAGGAGCTTGCGATCCGATCGGCGTTGGGCGCGGGGCGGTCACGCCTCGTGAGGCAATTGCTCACCGAAAGCCTGATCCTGGCAATTGCCGGCGGCTTGCTCGGGCTTGCGTTCGCCTACTGGGGCGTCGATGCGCTCCGAGCGCTTGTTCCAGCGAATACTCCGCGCATGGACGAAGTGCAGCTCGATTCTCTGGTTCTTGTGTTTACGTTCGGAGTTTCGCTGCTGACTGGTTTGTTGTTTGGACTTGCGCCGGCCTGGCACGTCGCGCGAACCGATCTGCGCGAAACGCTGAACGAGGGTGGCCGGGGCACATCAGCCGCGGCAGGAAGCCGCCACCTGCGGACCGGCCTCGTCGTTTCAGAGCTTGCACTTTCAGTACTGTTGCTCGCTGGGGCCGGCCTCTTGATCCGCAGCTTCAGCCGCCTGGTGGACGTTTCTCCTGGCTTCCAAACACAGCATTTGCTTACGGCGGAACTCTCACTGCCGGAGAAAGCTTACCCGGACGGTCCGCCGGTACAGAAGTTCTACACCCAGCTCATGGCGAACTTGAGCACTGCCCCTGGTATCCAGGCTGTGGGCGCCGCGTCGGCGATGCCCCTCACCGATTCCTATAATTCCGGCTCGGTATTCTTCGAAGACACCTCGATTCCCGATATCCCCAGACTGCAGAATTTGGGCAATCTTCCGTATATGGAAATCGACCAACGGGCGGTCACGACCGGCTACTTTCAGGCGATGCGGATTCCGCTCGTGCGCGGGCGGTTTCTCACTGAAGCGGATGACGCCAGCGCTCAATTGGTCGCGGTGGTGGATTCGAATTTTGCCCACCACTTCTGGCCGCACGGAGATGCCATCGGCCAGCGAGTGGCAATCGACACCATACCGGACGTCAAGCCGCAGACGCCGCGCTGGCGCACCATTGTGGGCGTGGTCGGGCACGTGAAGCATTACGCGCTCGATGTCGAAGGTCGGGAACAGATTTACTTCCCGCACAGGCAGCCACTTTACGGAGTTTTCGCCCCCCGGGATATGACCCTTGCTGTGCGCACTTCGCTCGACCCGTCCAGCATGACCACCGCAATCCGCGGACAGGTCCGGGCAATTGACAAGAACCTCGCGCTTTACCACGTCGCCACAATGGACGAACTCGTCTCCGATTCCGTTGCCCAGCCGCGGCTGAACCTTTCGTTGCTCGTTGCATTTGCAGCGCTAGCACTTGTGCTAGCGGCGGTCGGCGTGTATGGGGTGATGGCCTATTCCGTGACGCAGCGCACGCAGGAATTCGGTATCCGCATGGCGCTCGGTGCGTCTCGCGGAGACGTATTAAGACAAGTGTTCCTCGAAGGGAGTCGCCTCGCAGCACTGGGGCTGGCACTCGGCCTGATCGCTGCGCTAGCGCTCACCCGCCTGATGTCCAGCTTGCTATTCGAGGTCAACGCGAGTGACCCGGTGACCTTTGGTGTGGCCACCACGATCCTCGGGTTGGTCGCACTCGCGGCATGTTATGTCCCAGCGCACCGGGCCACGCGCGTCGACCCGCTCATAGCCCTGCGCTACGAGTGATCCATTATTGTTCAAACCTCAGTCGAACCACGAAAGAAACGATGAACGGCTGACTGAAAATGAGGGGGCTCACCGCTCTTTCCCGGAATCATCGGTCCCCCTTTGTCCTCTGTCCACGCTCTACTCATGGAAGAATCATGGCGTGCCCGGAAGTAATCCGCATGCCTGATAAACGCTGCCAGTTCAGACGGTCGATGCAACACCACTAATCAGTTGAGCTACCATTACTTCCCCTGAAGAACGGATGTGTTTGGCTGTCCTCGGTCGAAACCTAGCCAGGGCAACGCTCATGCTGATCTAACCTAGCCAGCGTTTTTAGCTTTTGTTTTCAATGCAAAGGCGGGTTTGAGCTGAGTGTTGCGTCGACCCATTGAGACCGCCGCGTTAATCAGGAGTTTGCCGGGCTGCAGGCAGCCAATCTGGATGACTTCCGGTTTGCCGACGATCCGCCCCGAGAATCTCGCCTTTCGCGTCCCACAACGCCGTTTGTAGAGACCGGAATCACGACCCCTGATCACCTTGACAGACGCAGCTAACCATTCCACACTGGCATAGTCTACCTATGTCACGGGGGTTGATGATTTGAATCGAGACGAGATTCCTCCTGGAACGCTCTATCTGCTGATCTTGAAAACTCTGGCGCGCTCCGGCGAGATGCATGGATATGAAATCGCCAATTCCATTCACCGGATGTCGGATGACGTTCTTCAAGTCGAAGAAGGTTCGTTGTACCCGGCGTTGCAGCGGATGCTCATCAAGGGATGGGTGACCGCGACATGGGGCACGACGGCTGGCAACCGCCGCGCTCGCTACTACCAGCTGACCGCAGCAGGCCGCAAACAACTAGCTGTCGAGATGTCGCAGTTCGAACGCGTCATCGGGGCGATCACGCGTGTGATTGAGGCGGTCTGAAAGGAACTCCGGTATGAACTGGCTCCGCGAACTCGCAAGGCGACTCAGGATGCTGATGCATCGGCATCAATTCGACGTGGACCTCGAAGAAGAAATGCGCCTGCATCTGGAGTTGCGCCAGCAGGAACATCTCGAGTTGGGCATGACCGCAGACGATGCTCGGGCCGCCGCCCGGCGCCGGTTCGGCAACGTAACCTCGCTGCGAGAAAAGAGTCATATCGCGTGGGGCTGGGAATGGTTCGAGCACTTCGTGCAGGACGTTCGCTATAGCCTGCGCATGCTCCGCAAAAATCCCGGTTTCACTGCTGTTGCCATTCTCACTCTCGCTCTCGGCATCGGCGCCAACACCGCTATTTTCTCACTCGTGGATGCTGTATTGCTGCAACAGCTTCCATTGCCTGAGCCAAACCGCGTCTTAGTTCTTAACCGGTGGGGAGGCTCCTCGATTCCTTATCCTGAATTTCTGGACTTGCAAACTCAGCACCGGTCCTTCGAACTCCTCGCTCTGCACCGCCGCGATACTATGAATCTGACCGGCGCGGGTGAGCCAGAGCGCGTCGTCGTCCGCATGGTCTCTCCCGATTTCTTCCCCATCGTTGGACTCCAGCCCATCCTCGGCCGCACCTTCACCAAAGACGAAGACCGCTTGGGCGCTACGCCCGTCGTTGTACTCAGCGAAGGCCTGTGGCGCGGAAAGTTCAGCGCCGACCCGAAACTCGTCGGCTCCAGTGTGAATGTGGCAGGGCAATCCTACACCGTTATCGGGATCGTTCCTCCTTTGCCGAAACTCTTCGCGCAATCCGACATCTTCTATCCTATCGGTCAGTGGAGTGAACCAGCGTTCCATGAACGCGGCAAAGGATTCGGCGCCGTCGGTCTGGCTCGCCTGAAGTCCGGCGTGACTCTTGTCCAAGCCCGTTCCGATTTGAGCCGCATTGCCGCCAACCTCGCTTCGGCTTACCCTAAGGAAGACGCGCAATTGACCTTAACAGCTCTTCCTTTCCGTGCCGCCAATCTCGGCGATAATCTCCCGCGCATATTACTACTCCTCTCCGGCGCCGTCGGATTTGTCCTCTTGATCGCATGCACCAATGTTGCTAACTTGCTCCTCGCGCGCTCGACCAGCAGACAGCGCGAGCTTGCCGCTCGCATCGCCTTGGGCGCAACCCGCAAGCGCATCGTGCTTCAATTGCTTACCGAGACTTTTCTTCTGAGCACTCTGGGCGGCGGTCTCGGCTTTGGCCTTGCCGTATGGGGAACGCGCACGATGATTGTTGCTGCGCCGGCAGGATTGCTGCCAGGAGATGGCGCAGCGGCCGATCTCCGCGTTCTCTTCTTCACCCTTCTTCTTTCCGTCCTCAGCGGCGCGCTATTCGGGCTGATTCCCGCGCTCAAGGCTTCGCGCGTCGATGTACAAGCTACGCTGAAAGAAGGCGGGCGCGGTAGCTCCGGAACGCATCATCGGGCCCAGAACATTTTGGTTGTCTCCGAAATTGCGCTGGCCATGGTTCTGCTCATCGGCGCCGGCCTCCTCATTCGCAGTCTCGCCCGTGTCTGGGCCGTCAATCCAGGATTTGATCCACACAACGCACTCACTTTCAGCATCGCGCTCTCCCCGGATAAAGCCAACAACGCGGTAAAGGCTCGTCTGATGTACGTCCAGTTGATGGACCGCCTTCGATCGTTGCCCGGCGTGGATTCGGCATCAGTCGTTTTGGGAAACCTGCCGCTCACGGGCGTATCGGACTTCTGGTTCTATCGAGAAGATCGTCCAAAACCGGACAAGGACTCGGACATGCCCGACGCGCTTTGGTACGCTGTCGGACCGGACTATCTTCGTGCCATGCGCATCCCCCTCCTGCGCGGACGCTTTATCGCAGCGCAAGACACCGAAGGCGCGCCAGCCGTCGTCGTCATCGACGAAAGAATGGCCCGCAAGCTGTTCCCCGGCGAAGACCCTCTCGGCAAGACTCTTCACCTCTTATTCTTCGACGAGAATGTCCAAATCGTTGGTGTCGCCGGAACCGTCAAGCACTTTGGTCTTGACGTTCCTCCAGACGCCAACTCTCAATTCCAGCTCTATATTGCCTTCCGCCAGATCCCCGATCGCCTTGTTCCCTTACTGACCAAGAATTCCGCTGTTGTTGCGCGCACCTCCGCTTCCGACCGCGCCACGTTTTACGCGATGCACCAGCTGGTGCGAGCCGTGGACGACCAGCAAGTCATGTACGGCGAGGGAACGATGGACCAGCTCCTCGACGGCTCGCTTGCCTTTCGCCGTTTCTCGATGCTGCTTCTCGGAGTCTTCGCGGGGCTTGCGCTGCTCCTGGCTAGCATCGGCATTTATGGGGTCATCTCGCATCTCGTTGGCCAGCGCACCCACGAAATCGGAGTGCGCATGGCGCTGGGCGCACAGCGTGGCGACGTTCTGTGGCTTATCCTGGGCCGCGGGGTGTGCCTCGATCTCCTCGGCGTCGCGCTCGGCATCGCCGCCGCGCTGCCTCTCATGCGCTTGCTCGGCAACCAGCTGTTCGAAGTCACGCCCGCCGATCCGGTTACGTTCGCGGGCGTGACGCTGTTGCTGACGTGCGTGGCTGTGGTAGCTTGTTATATCCCCGCGTGCCGCGCTATGCGCATCGATCCTATGGTCGCGCTCAGATACGAATAGTTTCTGAGGGCTTGCTCCGTATTGCTCTCCGTTTGATTTGGCAAGTGGACGTGTAGTCGGATAACCGTCCATCAGGCACTGGCTAGGGATAAGACGCTGAATAATTCGTCAAATCACAGAGAATTCGGACAGGCGGGACGAAAGGAGAGAGGCGCTCGGCAACCTCACAAGCGCCTCCTCTACTGCGTCAACGTAAACCGTACCCCACTGGATCACCTCCTTCTCGGCAGGAACGCCGATGTCGACAAGAAATGTCGAGTGGTCCGAGTATAGCGCGGGATCGGGGAGATGTCAGAACAAGGATTTGCTCAAACCCTTGGGTTTGGGGATACAAAAACCAGTTAGGGCGATACCACGATCAGTCCTGCGAATTGACCCAACTGGGAGTGCGCGAGATAGACCGTGCCGTCCTTCGTGACCACTCCATTGCGAGCACCCTCATGTGTAGGTACTTGTGCAACGAGGCTGAGTTTGCCCGCAGCGTCAACTCGGGCGACGGTGAGACGCGCGGCCTTTGCGGCGCCTACATACAGCATGTGAGTGGCAGGCGAATAGTTGAGATCATCAACGCCGTCGCCGGTATCGATCGACGATAACTTCTCCCCGTTGTGTCCCGCATCCAGAACCTCCGCCCGTGTGCTGCAGGCAACGAACAGGAAGCCGGTGTTTTGATCTATCGATATGCCGTGCGGGCCGTCCTCACCGCAGGATGCGGGCCACTTCGCCACGGTCTTGCGCGTCTTAAGATCAATGGCAGTCGTCAGGTCCTTGTCCTCGTAATTCATGTAGAAACGCCCGCGCTTTGCATCGACTGCATACCCTTCGGGCCTACCTTCGAATATCAGTTTTTCTTTCTGATCCAACGTCTGGCTATCCAAGATCCGCACAGAATTGTCGCGCGGCGCGGTGACCCAGACTTCCTTAGAGGGTGCCACATAGACGACGCCGTCAGGGGTGGAATCGATGTGTCCACAAGCCTTGCGTGCAAGGGTCTGTTCATCGACGGCGCAAATGCTGGAGTCAGCTCGGTCGCCGATGTACACAACTCCGTCACCAACCGACACTCCGCTTGGACCCTGAACGCGCTTCCGGCCTCCGAGTTCCACTTCGTTTGTGGCAAAGCCCGGAATCTCCCGAACGGAACCTTTACTTGTATCCACCACATCCACCGAGCCAATGTTTATGGCGGGAACCCAGACATACCCTGTTTTGGGATCGTAGGCGATGTAATCCATTGTGATATTTCCCGTGCCGTGGTCGGGGAGGGCGAGGGGACGAGTCGTATAAGTCGCGCCTGGGTCGCTGTCGGCATACAAGCTAACAGCGATTGCGCCCAAGCTCACTATGACGATTAGCAACACACAAATTCGGTTTTTCATGGCTGGAATAGTAGCACCAGTTTGGGTTGCTGAAACACCATAAGGCCAAACGTGAGTTCCCGGCGCTCCCAAATTGGAGCAGTTGGCATGTGGACGTGTAGTCGGATTACCGGAAACTTGGGGTGCCGAGGACCGACTTTCCGGTTTCGGCGGTGGTCTCAATGGGTCGACGCAACATTACCTCAAAGTCCCCGTGCGTGCGTCGACGTAGCTGGATTGGGTCAAGGGCGTTGATGCAGACAAGACACTGCCCTGTTTAGGTTCTGATTGAGTACAGCCTTTCAGATCGATTCCCTAGAGGAAGTATTGTCGGATCAACTGAATAGACGGTGTTGCATCGACCGGTTGAGCTGGCAGCGTTAATCAGGCATGGAGAACGGCTCAAGCATGCTGCGTCTCTGAATTTCCCATGTTGCACCAAAGCTGGCACGTAAGCAGTCTGTCTTCGTTGACTTGATGGACGGTCCAACCTAAGATTCCGCCACTGCTTGCCCATGATTGGCCAAACCATTTCGCACTACCGCATCCTTGAAAGGCTCGGTGGCGGTGGCATGGGCGTTGTGTACAAGGCAGAGGACACACGGCTACACCGTGCGGTGGGTTTGAAATTTCTGCCTGGGGATATGCTTCACGACTCCGCTGCTCTCGAACGCTTTCAGCGCGAAGCGCAGGCAGCGTCCGCATTGAATCACTCGAACATCTGCACCATTTATGACATCGGGGAGCAGGATGGCCAACAATTTATTGCAATGGAGTTCCTCGACGGCGAAACCCTGAAGCACCGCATTTCTGGAAAGCCGCTTCCGTTCGACGAGATGCTGGAACTAGCCATTCAAATTGCCGAAGCGCTCCGGGCAGCACATGCCCAAGGCATCATCCATCGAGACATCAAGCCAGCGAACCTTTTCGTGACCAAACTGGGCAACGCCAAAGTCCTCGATTTCGGTTTGGCAAAAGTTGTTTCTGCCAGTACGAACTTCGGTGTTTCCGAGATGCCGACCCTCACAGCAGGGGAACTCTTGACAAGTCCGGGCACGACGATGGGAACGGTGGCTTACATGTCGCCGGAACAGGCACGGGGCGAAGAATTGGATGCACGCACGGACTTGTTCTCATTTGGCGCAGTTCTCTACGAGATGGCGACGGGCCGGATGGCATTTCCCGGCAACACGGCTGCGGTCATCCACGATGGAATTCTAAACCGGACACCCGTCCCGGCTTCGCAGGCTAATCGAGGACTCCCACCAAAGTTGGACGAAATCGTTGGCAAGGCGATTGAAAAGGACCGAAGGCTGCGCTACCAAAGCGCTGCGGACATCCGTACCGACTTGCAGCGATTGAGACGCGACATTGAACCTGGACAAGCTGGAAACGCGGGGCGCACCGCTGCCAACTGGCGCGTGTCAGGTTGGCGCTTGGTTGCGATCAGTGGAGGCGTCGTTGTATTGCTGGCCGGATTGTTTTTTGCGATTCCTACATCGAGGCATCTGGTGATCAAACCGGCGGCCGAAACGGAAATGGCGAATGTCGAAACGGTGAATAGTCTGCCGCTGTTGAGTCAGGGAAAGTACCTTGCGGTCCTTCCATTCCGCGTGATTGGAGATGCGACAAAAATAGGATATGTGGCGGAAGGATTGCGGGAAGCTCTTTCGACGAAGTTGTTCCAGTTGAAGGAGGTGCACGTCGCTTCCTCCGACGATTCCGAGAAAATGGATACGAACGCGTCGTTGCCGCAAATCGCGAAGGAACTTGGGGTAAATATGTTGGTGACCGGCACGGTACAAGGTTCTTCCGATCAGCTGCGCATCACGGTGAAATTGGACGATGTGGCAGAGAATAAGGTGGCGTGGAACGAAGAGTTTTCGGGCATTCCAGCGGATTTGCTGACAATCGAGGATAAAATTTACGGAAAGCTGGCGGAAACTTTGGAAACAAACGTCTCGGCTAGCGCTATTGCCGGTGGGACGGCCCATCCAACGGATAACGCGGACGCCTATGATTCGTATCTGCGGGGCCGCAACGCGATGCGTGGCCAATTGAATCCCAAAAGCATTCAATCAGCGATCGACTATTTCAACATTGCACTGCGTAAGGACCCGAAGTTTGCGAAGGCTTATACGGGGCTGGCGGACGCCAGTTTGCGAATGTATGACGAGAACAAGGACAGGTTCTGGACGGACAAAGCCCTAAATGCGGCCAAGCAGGCGCAGGCTCTGGACGACAAGTTGCCCGAAGCCCATTTCGTACTGGGCAGCGTTTATGCGGAGACGGGACAAACGGCGCAGGCCATCGCCGAGCTGAAGCGCGCTCAAGAACTTGCGCCTAATTCGGATGAAGCGTATCACAGGCTTGGCAACGCGTATCTGGACGCCGGGCAGAATGAGCTGGCCATTCGGTCGCTGGAGAAGGCGGTTGAACTCAACCCTTATTACTGGGCGAACCTAAATGCGCTGGGCAACGGGTATCGACAGACCGGGAAATATGACAAGGCGCTGAAGTGCTTCCAGCAGGTAACGCGAATGGAGCCACAAAACGAGACCGGCTTTGCCAATCTTGGCGTAGTTTATATGTCGATGGGACGCTATCAGGAGAGTATCGAGCCACTGGAAACCGCGATGAAACTCGATCCACAGCCCGCGGTGATCTCCAACCTGGGCACGTCTTATTTCTACCTGCGTAGCTACGGGGATGCAGTGAAACAGTTCGAGAAGGCTGTGGAGCTGAATCCCAACGACGAAACAATGATGGGCAACCTTGCAGATGGCTACCGCGCGGTCGGGCAAATGGACCGGGCTAACGCAACCTATGACAAGGCTATTGCCCTCGCCTTCAAAGCCCTGCAGGTTAACCCCCGGGGTGCCACTACGATGGGCAGCCTGGCGTTGTATTTCGCGAAGAAGGGCGATGTGGCCCAAGCCATGGAGTTTGTGCAGCGCGCGCGTGCGTTGGACCCATCCTCCGTTGATCTGATCCTTACGTCAGCGGAGGTTCATGCTCTCAGCAATCGGCCCAAGGAAGCCATCGCAGACCTAAAGAGGGGCTTGCAACAAGGTCTGACGATCACCATTATCGAATCGGATCCGGAGTTAGAATCCCTCCGAAAACGGCCGGATTACCAGGCACTGATGAATCAATACGCGCCAAAGAAGAAGTAACATTTGGTGCGGCCGGAGGTTCTACCCGCAAGTATCCAATCCGGGAGAGTACGAGGAAGCTGCGATAACCTGGTCCCAAGCTGTGGTTTGGCTACGACTGCTCGGACTCCCCCCTGGTGCCCGATAAGTCGTGCCAGTTCAGACGGTCGATGCAACACCACTAATCAGTTGAGCTACCATTACTTCCCCTGAAGAACGGATGTGTTTGGCTGTCCTCAGTCGAAACCTAGCCAGGGCAACGCTCATGCTGATCTAACCTAGCCAGCGTTTTTAGCTTTTGTTTTCAATGCAAAGGCGAGTTTGAGCTGAGTGTTGCGTCGACCCATTGAGACCGCCGCGGTTACCGGAAACTTGCCTTCCGCCCGGGGGGCAAGTTTCCGATTATCCGACTTCCATGATAGGTCTTTGTCAAGAGGGCAAAAGCTCTCCTGACGCGCTTCGGAGGAGCGCGAGGGTAATTTCTTTTTGATCCCTTCGCCGCGTGTGTTGGCTTCTCGGCCGTGGTTCCTTCTTGCCAGAAGAACCAGACTTCCATTTGCTGGCGCAACCTTCCGGGCTGCCCAGAAGATTGAGTTTGTGTTCCCTGCCAGTCTCGAAACTTTTCAGCGGGAGCATCCAGAGCTTGCGCCCCTTCGCCCAGTCGGCTTCACGGCAAGACCTGGCAGGCGACGCGTCGAAGAAATCCTCCTGTATTCTCTCGCCGCCCAACTACGCTGCGGTGCGGTTATTCTCTCCATCACCTGAAAATTCTTTTTGCCGGCGATCCACGGCCATCAGGTACGCCACGAGCTTGCGTGCCACCGCCAGCGTGGCGCGATTGGCATTGCCTTTCCGCTTTTCGGTGTCGTAGAGCAGGGCCAGTGCGGAGCTATTGCGCGGTGCCATCTTCGCCGCCTCGATCAACGTGGTCTGCAAATGTTTGTTGCGTTGTTTGGACAGCGGCGTCCGTTGCGTCGTGTTACCTGAGCTCTTCTCGGCTCCGCACAACCCGCAGTAACTGATGGCTTTCTTGATCGAAGAAAAACGCTTTACGTCTCCCACTTCCAGCGCCCAGGTCAGCGCCGTGATCGGCCCAACGGCAGGAATCGTCATCAACCGCCCGACCCGATCCAACAGCTGCGGATCACGTTCGCAGCGAATACACCAGGGCACTCTCGGTCTTGCTCAACCGCACCACCATCTCGCGGCATAGTCCCAACAGCGAGCGCAGCCCCTCAGGAATATCCGGATTCGTCGCCAGCAATTCGACGGAAGTAGCCGGCCTTGTGCAGCCGCTGCTTGTTATAGCTCACCCCAGCTTCCATCAGCAGCATGCTGATCTTGTTCTTCGTCTGCACCATCTGCCGTACCAGCAGGTTGCGGTAGCGCAGCGTTCGCCGCCACTCGCGAATCGCTGTCGAGGCCATGTAGCACTCGGGCAGAAAATCACAACGCAGGCAGTCGCAAATCTTGCTGGCGTCGATGCGATCGTTCTTCTTTTTTGGCCGCCGCAATGGCCCGCAGCATCAACGGATGCGCTACTTTCAGCGCCGCGGCATGTGGCTGCAACTGATCGTAGATCCATCCGGTAAAAACCGTGGCTTCCATCGCCGCCGTCCACGGCTGCGGCAGAGTTTTCATCCAACGGTCCAGGTCCAAACGTGTGGCGGGGAGCGTGCCTTCCGGCGTGGATCGCGCCACTGCCATCCTTCACGCAGTAGCTGATCGTCCTCTTGTGAACATCCAGTCCGATGTAATACATAGGTTGCATGGGGGAGCCTCCTCGGTGTTTTCTGAATCAGCGTCCGCTGAGTTCAGCTCTTGTACACCAAGCGCTCCTCCTTCGACCTATGCATTAAAACTATACGTCCAATTGGTGTTGCGTCGACCGTCTGAGTCGGCACGACTTATCAGGACTTAGCCTTGCAGTCGGTGTTTCCGTGAGCCATCGAAGCGTGGACAGCAGCGGGGCCGGGTTAGCATGGCGTCACAATTACGCGAGGCAGTGGCCGGTGGCATCCGTTTGCAATTAGCCGGCCTCGGTCTTCGAGGATTCCAGAATGTCGTTGATCATCGTCAGCAGCGAATCAGCAGAGGTTGTTACCATTCGAAGGTATTCGGCCTGCTCTGAAGTCAACTCCGTGCCAAGCATGAGGTCTGTCATCCCAATAATGCCGTTCACAGACGTTCGGATCTCATGGCTCACATTCGCGAGGAATTCACTCTTTGCTCGATTCGCGGCTTCCGCGGCTGCTTTGGCAATTTCCAGTTGCTCGAGCGCTCTCTTGTGATCGGTGATGTCTTCAGCAATGCCTACGATGCGGCATAGCTTGCCTTGCGAGTCTTCGACGGGAAAGCTGCGTGCGTGAATCCAACGGACTGACCCATCGGGCCGAGCTAATCGGTACTCCATTGTCGTTGCGACGCCTCGCATGGATTGTTCAAACACGTTTTGCGCCCGATGGCGATCTTCCAGGTGAATCGAGTCAATCCAGGCATCGGCCCGGTCGTAAAGTTCCTGACGTGGTCTTCCGAAAAGTTCCTCATAGGCGGGGCTGACATAAATCATTCTCGCCGGGTCTGGCGTCACAATAAAGAAGATGTCCCGGATGTTCTCCGCCAATTGGCGAAACATTCCCGCGCTTTCCTGCAGGGCGTGCTCTGCTCTTTTGCGCTCGGTGATGTCGACGAAAGTTACTACAGCACCAATCAGGCGGTTTTTCTTATTTATTGGACAGGACCAATACTCGACTGGGAAGCTCGTTCCGTCGGCGCGCCAGACGACTTCGTCATCCACATGCGTACCCTGGCCTTGGCGAAAAGCGAAGTAAATACGGCACTCGTGATTGGGATAGACCGTTCCATCTGGGCGAGTGTGATGCATCATGCTGTGCATGTTTTTACCGAGGAGCTCGGCCGGGTCTTTATAGCCTAGCAATCGCAGACACGCAGAATTGCAAAACGTGCAGTTACCCGCCATGTCTATTCCGTAGATTGCCTCCCCCGCGGAGTCCAGCAAAAGCTTTTCCAGTTCTGCGCTCTCAATCCCAGGCTTGGTTTGGGCGCGCGTCCTAAGTGTGTTTGCCATTGCTTAGCGCTCCTCTCTCGTATTCTGGTCTGTTGGGTTGAGAGACGCCGGCGTAGACTTTGAGCTTGCGGTATAGAGTGGTCTTACCGATTTGGAGCAGACGTGCGGCGGCGAGTTTATCTCCTCCGGTCTCCCTCACAGCGCGCAGGATTGCGCGCCGCTCGATTTCCGGTATAGGGACGAGTTCAGTAAGATCGGGAAGGCTCCCGGCCGAGACGCCATTGGGAACGGAAGCCAGGTCATCTACCCCCAGAACACTCGCAGAACTTAAAGCCACAGCACATTCGATAGCGTTTTCCAGTTCGCGGACATTGCCTGGCCAATCGTAGGTCATCAATTGCCGCAATGCGTCATCCGAGATCGCTCGGACTGGTGGCAGGCGATCAGAAATCTTCTTGAGGAAATAGGCGACCAGTAGTGGGATATCGGGCTTTCGCTCACGCAGCGTAGGCACTCTGATCTGTATGACGTTCAATCGGAAATACAGATCCTGACGGAACGTCCCCGCGCGCACTCCCGCTTCGAGGTCTCGATTTGTAGCCGCGATTACCCGCACGTCAATTGGAGTTCGCTCCGTGGAGCCCACAGGCCTTATCTCTTTTTCTTGCAGAACCCTTAACAATTTGGCTTGCAAGATGATCGGGAGCTCGCCGATTTCATCTAGGAAGATGGTTCCCTCATGCGCAGCATGGAAAAGGCCCCGCTGCGGGTAGACCGCACCTGTGAAGGCACCTTTGACATGCCCGAACAACTCGGACTCGACTAGCGTGGGGGTCAGTGCTGAACAATCGGCAGGTATAAACACCTTCTCACGGCGTAAACCCGCGAGGTGAAGGCAGCGTGCTACCAGTTCCTTCCCGGTGCCGGTCTCTCCCAGTAGCAGAACGGGAGCAGTGCTCTGACCAGCCCTTGCAATCGTTTGATAGAGACGGCGCATCGGTGCGGATTCACCTATCATTCCGCCAAAGCCCGGTAACGCCGGGCAAGGAAGGGTCGCGTCGTCGCCCATTGACTTCCTCCAAGTCTCTCTATTTGCTTAAGTCTGGCGGGATGTTCGACAGAACACTGATGTGAGCGCAATTCCGTAAAACACGTACCATGTTTCACACCGGAACTTTCGCTGCGAATCGCCATTCGCCGAAGAGGAAGGTCATTTATTAGCCGGTGTTCCCGCCCGTTACAGTGACTTGCGTACGTATACTTGCGGGTATATAGTTTCGGCCATAGTACAAGTAGAGATGTCCCCCTCCGGCCTGAGCTAGCAACTGCTGTCAGCCGACCGATGGGCTTTTCAGCCCAAAATCGGCAGGTGCATAATTGGGGCAAGCTGGCATAACCCTTTCGGGTCTCTATGATTATCGTCTGATCGGGCTTTCCGTCCTCCTCGCGATTTCGGCTTCCTACGTGTCTTTTGGGCTCGCCACGTGCGTGGCAGTGACTAACAGACGGGCTCGCCTCGCTTGGTTGATCGGCGGCGCGAGCTCGATGGGTATCGGCATCTGGTCAATGCATTTTGTGGGGATGTACGCGTTCGCGCTGCCAATTCCCGTTCTGTATGACGTTCCCACCGTTTTTCTGTCTCTTTTGGCTGCGATATTTGCCTCGGCTGTCGCCTTGAACGTAGTAAGCCGAGAAGACTTCGGCCGACGCGAGGCGACGATAGGAAGTTTAGTAATGGGTGCGGGAATCGCAGCGATGCACTACATCGGCATGGACGCCATGCGGCTCTATGCGACGTGTAATTACAACCCCCTGCTCGTGGGACTATCGCTCGTGATCGGAGTGATCGCATCATTGGCAGCGCTTACGTTTGCTTTTGACTTCCGGCACGAACCCAAGCGGACCCTCTTTGCGATGCTAACAAGTGCGGTAATTATGGGCACCAGTATCGCGTCAATGCACTACGTAGCTATGACCGCGGTCAACTTTAAGACCTCAAACTTAATTGGAAGTATTCGGTACGCGGTCAACGTCCCGCGGTTGGGCATGGCTGGCGTCGCGGCCGTGGCCGTGGCGACAATGGGGTTCGCACTATTCATGACCTTGAGGGCGGAAAGCCATTCTAGGCAGCGGGAACGGCCCACGGGCACCCTGACTGCGCGTGAGGTTGAAATCGTCCGGCTCCTCGCCGAGGGGAAGGTCAACAAAGAAATCGCTGCAATGCTGGGAATCACCGTCCGGACGGTGGAGACGCACCGCGCCAGAATCATGCTCAAGCTTGGCGTGCATTCACTTGCCGAACTCATTCACTATGCGATCCGTAACAACATAGTTTCCACCAGAGACCTGTGATGGTGGAGCTCTAGAACTGTCGAAGACAGTGCACCTCACCTCTTAGGGCCTGATTAACGCCGTTACCGGAAAATTGGGGTTCTAGTACGGCGGATGTCCGGTTATCCGACTACACGTCCAATTGGTAGGAAACGATAGCATCCGGGTTGCCGGCTTATCAAAGATCACTGGCAATTTGCGGCTTACGAACTCCGTGGGTCTTTCAGCGTCGGGTGCTCCTCACGACTTTCTTCTGTGGTGATCGCGATCCGGTTCGATTTCCGATAGACGTTTGCAACCGCCATGGTCCAGAAAGGAACTAAATCGACTCCGGGCACGAGCTTGGCAATAAACGATGGCAGAAATTCCCAGTGCCAGCCAAGAAGGTAAACCAGCACGGCTCCAACGCCGAAATCGAGCATGTCATCAGCAGGCGATGCAGCGCCCTCGATCAATAAGGGAAAAATGACGATTTGGAGTGCATCCGCAATGATCGCCAGCACCAGGGCGGCTCGAAAGCGCGAACCCGGCGAGATTGTGATGGTGTCGTGAGTCACGGCAGGCTGCTGCTTTCATATTCCTGCTTGATTCGCCTATTTTAGCCTTACAGCCACACTCCGAGAAGAGCCGATTCTGAATCTGGGCAAGTTCCACCGACGCGATGAAGCTGTTCGCCTAGAGACTCCGCCACTCGCCACGACGTTGTGTTGAACGCTCGATGTGAGAGGCGCATTCAGTTCCGGGTTACCGGACACGAAATCGCGGACCTGCCCGCGGATGTTGTCTTGTAAGGTGGCTCGGATGGAGCCTGCCGCGAGGGCGCCCTATTTCGCCGGTATATTGCTGATCTTTGGCTCCCAGAGAATCTTGAAAGTGACGGAGCGGCGGATTTCGCCCCCGAGGAAGACTTGGGGAACGGTTTCCAAGTGACGATCCTGCAAAAGATTTCGGCCCCACACCGAGAACGTGAATCCATGGAAGGGATTCGTCGAGACGCCAACGTCGACGCGATTAAGAAGCGGCAACTTCCCCGCGATGGCGTTGTAATGATACCAATTCGAATCGAAATTGAGGTGACGCGTCAGATCGAGACGCGATTGAGCATTCACCTGCTGCCTTGTGTTATTCGCCACAGCGGGGAACCCCGTGCCAGGTGTCGAGCTGCCGCGGAGTTCGGTGATCGTCGTCAAGATTGTCCAACGGCGAATCGGTGCGTAGCGGACCGTCAGTTCGAGTCCGTGCGTCTGGCCCCGCTCCTGATTTTCGACGACCTCGGGAATGTCGATGAAGAACGGCGAAGTGTTGACGATCGGCGCGCCGGGCGCGCTCAGGCCGGTGAGGTCGCCGTAACCGTTGTAATAGATTGCCGCGTAAGTTGAGAATTTATCCTTCCACTCGTACCGGTATCCCAGTTCGTAAGCGTGAAGGATTTCCGACTCGGCGGCCGGCGTTCCTGAAAGAAGGATGAATGTGAGCGGCGGCGGGCTGGGATTGATTTGGGCGAGCCGTTCTCGAATGCCCTCATCAATTTTGGAGGGCGTTCGCACCCCGCGGGAAACTGCCGCCCAGATCGTGTTCGAATGGTTGGGGCTCCAGACCATGCGAATCTGCGGCTGATACTCGAAGCCCGTATAACTGTTGTGTTCGAACTTCGAACCGGCGATCACACGAAGCGTGTCTGGAACCAGAATAACGTCGTACTGAATCAAGCCGCTGTAGGTGGTGTAGCGGTTGGACGGCTGCAAGAAGCTCAAGGTGAACGTGGACGGCCACGTATCCTGCGTGGTCGAGATTCCGCCGCCCACTGTCAGCGTTTGCCGATTCGAGATTGCGTAGTTGTGTTGCAGTTCCACGTCGCACGTGGTTCGGTAATCCGTGTCGATGATAGCGACGCGATTATTCCAGTCACAATAACCCAAGACATCCGTGGAAGCCCGCTCCCCGTATCTGTGTTTCCAACGCGCCAGAAAGTGACCGCCTTTGACCACGGTCCCGTAATCGAGGGACGGGGGAGCGGATATCGGGCTGAAGATTTCGTCTGAATCTCGGACGCGGCCCGAATAACCTTCTCCATCAAACGTGATGACGTCTTTTGGTGATATCGTCCAATCGAAGCGCACACCCCCCTGCGAAATGTTCCAAGTGTCGTAGTTATCGGCGCCGGCTGCATTGACGGTAGGCAACCAGTAGTTGCTCGTTCCGTAGAGACGGTAGGCGAAATTCTCGCCCACGCTTCCGCCATAGCGCACGCGAGCCGCGTAGCCCTCGTTGACACCCGCGGAAGTGGAGATTTGCGGTCCCTGCGTCTTTGCTGATTCCTTGGTGATGATGTTGATCACGCCGTTTACGGCGTTTGCGCCCCAGAGGGTGCCACCCGGCCCGCGAATTACCTCGATGCGGTCGATATCCTCGAGCGGCGGGTCCTGCACATCCCAGTAGACGCCTCCGAACGTCGTCGAATACACAATCCGGCCATCGATGAGGACCAGCATTTTGTCGTTGAAGGTGTTGCTGAAGCCACGAGCACTCACCAGCCAAACGTGCGCGCTCTGCTGAGCTACGTATAAGCCCGGCACCATGCGCAGCGCATCCGGCACCGAGGAGAACCCGCCGCGGGTAATGTCTTCCGCGGTGATGACGAAGATTGCGGCCGGCGCCTTTGAAAGGGTCTCCGATTTCTTGGAAGCGGAGACAACGTCGATCTTCATCAAGTCTTCGAGGCTTTGGCTGGTGAGATCGGTATTTGTGTTCTGCGCGTGGGCCGGAAGGAGGAAGAAGGACAACGAGAGTATCCCGACCGCGCGAGCGAACACAGACAGAGGACTTCTCGTCGCGACGATCCTTCGTCGAACCAGATGGGACACAAACTTCCCTCTGGTTTGTCATCGGCGGACGGGCTCGGGCGTTGACGAGCCGATTGCTGCGGGTTTCCAAGGCGGCAATAGAGCGACCTCCTTCATCGGTGTTCCGATACGGGACAACAGCGGGCAGGCATCATTGCTTTGAAGAAATGGGGTTCGTTGGGCGAGCGCAGAAACTTCGCAACGACCCGAACTAAAGCTGTGTCCTCAGCGCCTGATTAACGCCGTTACCGGAAATTTGGGGTCCTGGTACGGGAAATGTCCGGTAATCCGACTACTCGGGCACAGACTATTCCGGGAGGGGTTGTGAGGATTCGGCGATTGAGTCTGCGGTGCTCCGCAAGCGACTGCTTACGGTGCTAGGACTCGTTAGTTTCCAGATTGTGGGTAGGAGTTCGCTTATGTCTTTGCAGCCATGAAAACTCGTGACGCAATCCAAGTTCAAGGCCCACGTCGCTCGTTTTTGTTCTTCTGTCGCTAACTGACCAAACTCGACTATGCCGTTCCACGTCGGGGTGACATCTCGCCCATGCGGATTCAGTGCGAAATGCTCGCACGAAATATCGGTTCGATCCGCACAGAAATCTTCTTGAACATACACAATTGGGCTGTTTTCCTTGAAGACGGCGGACGTGTACTGAACGGAGATCATCTCAAGTGAATTGCGGTACAAGATAACCGACGCGCGTATGTCCGCCCGAGGGGCAAGATGAAAAGTTGAAAGAATGCGATTGCTGACAAAGAACCCGTAATAGCAAGCTTCGAATGCACATTTCTCGCCGGTGAACTGCTTACGGTGTTTTTGTCTGAGCGCGCCGACAAGCGCTGTGGGATCAGCAACTGTATCCAGGTGACTGAGGTCTTCTATTAGCGTCTTCGCCTGACGGCGGGCGTACACTGCACTGCCTGCCAACACAGCGCCAAGCAACACCACAGCTGCACTTAGAATCGTCAGAGAATGTCGCGCAAATCTATGCATGCCTGGGACCCTTCTCCGCCAAAGCGCGAAACAAAAGGGGGGGAGTTCTCAAACCCCATACTAGCTTGGACACCATCGAATGATAAGAGTACGTGATGAACTCGAATGAGGAAGCTAATGACCAAAGTCCTGATTAACGCGGAAACCGGAAAGTTGCCCTCTCAGCAGAGCAAATATCCGATTGTCCGACTGGTCTGGAGTTAACTCAAGAATTGCTCCTTTCAATGCGCTCGGAACTTTCACCAAGCAGGCGGAGTCTGAGTAGACATGCAGGTTACAGGCAAGGTTCGGAGAGCAGGTCTGCCCAGGCTGCTCATGCTGATAAACGGCGTCTTCTGGCTCTTTTTCGGCGCGAACTTCGTGATGGTGAGTCAGCCATACCAACCGCATGCAAAGCACTTTGAGGAGGAGTCTCCTCCATATATCTTCTGGGGGCACGCTCTCCCCTTCGAGCAATTTACCGCGCCTTTCGTGAGAGTTGCTCATTTGGTAGAAATGCCCAGCTTCTACGCCGCGGTTCCCTTTAATTTCTACTGTAGCCACGAAAGCATTGTCGTCGACGACCTCTACCTCGGAGTGTCGGAAGGGGGCTACTACCTCATCCTGGTGTTTCTGATTTCTTTCTTGCAGTGGTACGTTGTCGTCCTGTTGATGCAATTTGTTATCAGACATCTCAGGCGCGACCGTGCCCTGGGTGGTAAGACTCGGTGACTTAGATGATTGGACTCCCGGTTCACGGGTAGGGCAAAGTCCTGGTAAACGCTGCGGGCTCAGCTGGTCGACGCAACACCATCCAATGCGTTGATTCGACAATGCTTTCCTGA
This sequence comes from uncultured Acidobacteriota bacterium, assembly GCA_963744235.1. GTDB lineage: Bacteria > Acidobacteriota > Terriglobia > Acidiferrales > UBA7541 > Palsa-295. The sequence continues at coordinate 49,419 of CAVUSU010000006.1, forward strand.
GAGAAGCGATTTGTTTGGCCGTACTCGGTCAAAACCTAGCCAGGACGGTGTTCCGGCTGATCTAACCCTAGCCAGCGATTTAGCCTTTGTTTTCAATGCAAGCCGGGTTCGACCCTAGTGTTGCGTCGACCCATTGAGATCACCCGACTAACCGGGCACTGCGGAACGATCTAGTGCGAGCCCTCTCAATACCGCCATTCAAACGGAGGGTTCACTTCAGATCGGATTGTGAGGTGGATTACGCGGTTTCGCTTTCCGGACTTGTCGCGACCGCGATTGTCGACTCATCAGTTGAGGCTCAATGTCACGACCGGAAGCTGCAGTTCCGATTCTGATGTCAGCGCTAGCGCGTCGGACGAATACAGCGCGAAGAATTCATGATCCTGGTTAGCGTTTAGCATCTTGAGGTCAACCATCCGACGAAGAGCTACTTCCGCATGCTGGACCGAACCATGCCAGAAAAGATTGCCGTCTGGAAGCTTCTCGAAAATGTCGTAGCCGCTATTTGCCATCGACGAGGGTTGTCACTGTTCCGATGATAGACGACAGACACGGCGCGCTCTACTGGCGGCGGGTACAGTCTCGGTACAGCGTCCTGGCGTTCTGCCCTCAGCTTGATTTGCCTGGCACCTGCCGAAACGTCGTGCTCACGCCCGCTTCGGTACTCACGACAATTCCTCGAACGGCATTTGTCCGGTAATCCGACTACTCGGGACTTTGGCCGCGTGGTGGGCACCCAGGCCAAACTGTCGGAACCCCGCGACCCCGACCGGGAACTGCCAAGGGGTCGATTCGTGGTTTCGAGATCACGAGAAGCGTATGATGCGCAAGCCAGGGGTCCCAATCGGAAATTCCTGATGAACATGTTGAAGAGAGTGTTGCTGGCAGCGGCAATGAGTTGGAGTTATTCCGTGACTCTGGGACTTCTATTTGCTGCTTGCACTTCTGGACGTTTTTCGTTCAGTACACTTCGTCTGCCGGGTGTGGTTCCAGTCGCCCTAATTATCAGCACGGCGATTTCGATCGTCATCACACCAGTCGCTGTATGGTCTGTAAGAACGGGCGCGAAGAACTTGCTTTTTTATGCTCCGATTCTGTGGATCGCATTGGCTATTTACGTCGTTGTGATAATCCCAAGGGTGGGCCCTTACGGTCTGTACGGTCTGCTCCTCCTGGGCGTCGTCGGCTCAGCCGTTCTTGGGTTCATCCCTGCTACCAAGCGACATGTCGGATAAGTCCTGGTTAACGCCGTAACCGGAAAATTGCTCTCAAGTTTCCGTTTATCCGACTACTCGGGACTTTGGTCCAACGCCCTCGTCGGTCTGGGTGTATTCTCGACGAGTAATGTCATTCGCCTTGTGCGTCCGCTGGCATCTTCCACTGATGTTGGCCATCCCTGCTCTCGCGCTCTCGGGCTTTGGCTCGCAGCAAACTCCGGCTCAGAGTTCGACGCAATCGGACTCACTCCTTGCCATCTTGCTCCCCGCTCTTAATGAACCGTCGCTGCTTGAGGTCTCCAAGGATAAGAGTGTTGTCTCGTACAGGGTGACCTATCTCGCGATCCCGCTGTGGCAATTGGTAGCGATTCGTCTAACGGTCAACGCCGATGGAACCGGAGGGATCACCAGCGCGGTTTCACTAAATCCCTCAGATCTAAAGAACGTGAAAAACGTGAAAAGAAACAAAAATACCGTTTCGGCAGCGGACGTGCGCAAATTCCTTCAGTTCATTGACGACAGTGGATTCTGGTCGATGACCACCCTCGAGAATACCGACCTATCGCCGACGGATTCCTCTGGCCACAAGACCTACGTCATGGACGGGTCTTGGTGCATGGTGGAAGGGGTGCGTGACGGCTCGTTCCACTATGTTCTCCGTCGAAATCCCATGCGACCGAGTCCCTTCTTGAGAATCGGCCATTATCTGGCGAAAGATTTGGCGAACCTCGACGGCATTTTCTTGACTTCTTCCCGAGTATTCAGTCAGCAAAAGTGACCCCGACTCGGCCACCACACCGAAAAACTCAGACAGGCGACTGAGCGAGAAGACGAAAGAGCATATTGCTGCGCTGTTTCCGAATTGTAGAGAGCAAATCTCCGAAATTCTCGCCGATCAATGCGGAAGTAACCTCCCGTTCTGCTAAGACTGGGATGAATTCCGTTGGAGAGAATCCGCTTTGCAGTTTTGAAGTTGAGCGGGGGAAACACTGAAGCGCTGAAGAGCGCCGTTGAGCTTGCCCAGCAAGATTGGCGCGTTCTCGTTGCGGCGGAATTTGCACACGACTGTCAAAGCGCATGAGCGATGGTGTCCTTGAACCGCGTCGAGAGATGTTGGGTTCAGCAGCAAAGTCCTGGTTAACGCCGTTACCGGAAATTTGGGGTCCTGGTACGGGAAATGTCCGGTAATCCGACTATACGGGATTCGCGAAATTCGCTTCATTCAGCTCCACTATCTAGGCTAAGGCCTGATAAACGCGGTTACCGGAAAATTGCCTTCCGCCCGGGGGAGCAAGTTTCCGGTAATCCGACTATACGTCCACTACCGATCCGACCCGCACGGTCGTCGGCTCCCGTTGACCATGGCACAAGTCGAACACCTCGTCGGGAACATTCCGACGCATCTGATAGTCTAAATCCTTGGCTCTCAAATTGAACCACGAGAACGAGGCGCACACGTGAAGTGGCGGCCGCTTCTGATTAGTTTTGGCGTCTTGTTGTTATTGAGCAGCGTTCTCGCCGTGCCCGGGCTTCTGGGACGGTTGAGGGCCGAACGACTCTGGAGTCATGTCCAAACGCTCCGAGTCGGGGAATCGACCTTTGAGCAGGTTCGTGAGTTTACCCAAAGTCACGGCGGTAGAGAGGTGGACTTTGACAACCCGCTCGCGTCAGGCCCTGCTACGTGTACTGCGGACCGTTGTCGATTTATGGTAAGGATCGATCACTGGCATGCGAACCGGATCGCTTACGCAGACGAGTGTTCGGCGTTTCAGCGACTCATTCTTCGGCCATTGAACTCATTCGGGCTCAGACCCTGGAGGGTCGCCACTCTTTTGGAAGTGAATCACGGACGCCTAACGCAAGTCCTTTCTGCGGTAGAAATCCGAAGACAAGACGGATTCTGGATTTTTGGAGGCACCGAAATGCGGATGACAATCCCGGAATATTATGAGGCGGGTTCGTCGTCCTATTTTGTACGATGGGCTCACGTCACGATAACTGGAAATGGCGAAGCCCTATCGGCAATCGTCACGCCACAAGTCACAGAGGAAGAACTTCGCCATGCGTTCGACATCAACTGGAATTGTCTTACCGAAATAGGCGGCTGCCGTCATCTCAACGACCTGATGCCGTCAGCTTGGAATGATTTCCTGCGATATGCTTCTCAGAAAGGTTGGGATCAACTGCCATATTCAACCGAGCCCAACTGCCAATGAACGAGTAGTGGATCTTCGGCAGTGTCTCCCTCTGACAAAGCGTGGACTGGCAATTGGACGTATAACGCGGTTACCGGAAAATTGCCCTCCGCCCCAGGGGGAGCAAGTTTCCGGTTTTCCGACTACACACCCCATTGCATTACTTCCGGTTAGCCCGTGACTCGGGCGCATCTTTGAGACCGAGAGGTTCCTGAGACTTCACAACGGACAGACTCGTCTGAAATCCATAGCCGATAGCCACCATAGCAACCAGATCGCCGGACTGCCAGGATAATTGGTAGAGTCTCGAACAGCGGGTTCTTCCCGCACGCTCAGGCATGAACTGTATAATGACGCCTCACGAAAGGAGCCTGCTGCGGGCGCTATGCGCTTCTTCAAGGAAACACCAGTATGGGCCGCGCTGAAGAAGTTGGCCATGGGACTGGGACTCGGCCGGATCGTGCGGTTCTCAGCGATACTACTGGTTTCCGATTTCTCCGATTGAAAAATGATCTTTTCAAGAGCCCACAAAGAGGTCTCGTCCTGATGCGCGTCCACTCCAGCGCTCGAATTTTCGCCCTTGTCATATTCGTGACTTTTTGCTTGCAAGCGAACCATGCCCAGAATGCTATTGACGTCAAGCCTTCCCCGCAGCAGGGAGAATGGCAGGACCTCGAGTTCGGGGTACTCATTCACTTTGGCACGAATACCTACCTTGATCGTGAGTGGGGAGACGGTACAGCAACTCCTCAGGTATTCAATCCGACGCAACTGGATGCTGAGCAATGGTTGCGCGCCGCAAAGGCCGCGGGCGCGAAGTATGTCGTATTAGTGGCGAAACATCATGATGGATTTTGTCTCTGGCCGACATCCCAAACTGAGTACAGCGTGAAGAGCAGCCCGTGGGAAAACGGCAACGGTGATGTGGTGAAGCGTGTCTCGGACGCTGCCCATAAGCTTGGTCTCAGATTCGGAGTCTATCTTTCTCCTTGGGACCGGCACGAACCGCGCTACAAAAACTCGACTGAATACGACGACTACTACGCGGCTGAACTAAACGAGCTTACCTCGAACTACGGAGACTTGGTCGAGTTCTGGCTGGATGGCGCGGGCAGCGAAGGGCATGTCTACAACTTCCCTCGCATTATCGAGACCCTCCGTATCAAGCAGCCGAACACGCTCGTTTTTGCCGATGCCGCGCTGTTCGAGTACGGTGATATCCGGTGGGCCGGGAATGAGGACGGCACGATTCCTTACGAAAACTGGAACGTGCTCGATCGCCATGGTTACCTGCGCTGGAGGCCCGTGGAAGCCGATACGCCCCTGCATAAGGAGCACTGGTTCTGGCACCCAAATGACGAAGGCACGCTCAAATCCCTGGATGAGCTGATCGCGACTTATGAACAGACGATCGGTCGGGGCGGCCAGTTGATGCTCGGCCTCGCTCCAGACAGGCGGGGCTTGCTTCCTGATGCCGATGTGAAGCGGCTTGAAGAGCTCGGAGCCGCCATTCGCAAACGGTATTCCGACAATCTGATTGCAAAAGAGCGCATTCCGAACGGCGCCAATGAAACCGCGTTTGATGGCGATCCCGATACGTTCTGGCCTGCGCCGCTCGGATCCCATCACGCCATCCTCGAAGCTGATTTTCGGAAACCGCAAACGTTCGATCACGCGCTAACGATGGAGTGGCTGAATGATGGTCAGCACATCGAGCATTACCGAATCGAAGTTTGGACGAACGGCAAGTGGAAAACCATCGTGGAAGGTCACGCAATCGGGCATAAGCGGATCGACAGCTTTCAACCGGTGACCACGTCGCGCGTGCGACTCAATATTCTTTCCAGTTCAGCCGAGGCACGTGTTCGTGAATTGCAGCTATTCGATACAGGCGGTAGCACTGTGTCTGCAACCGGTACGAGTGAGCCAAAGTAGGCGATTCGGAACTACCAATTGTTATAAGCAAACAAGGCTTGCAATGAAGAAAAATATCTTGATGGGTTGTATGGTGCAGTGTTCGATCGCACTGGCTGTAGTGCTTGCGGTCCTGGGTCCAGCAAGCGCTCAGCAGAGCCCGCGTGAAAGATTATTGATGGATTTTGGCTGGAAATTCCATCTGGGAAACGAATGGGGGACGGGCGAGGCGCCGATCAATCTTTGCGTCAGCACCGGGCCAGCGAGAACGGATTTCAATGACACATCCTGGCCCAGCATCAACCTGCCACACGACTGGGCCGTTGCTCTCCCGTTCGACCAGAAAGCGCCCGGCGGCCACGGTTTCAAGCCCATCGGGCCCAGCTTTCCCGAAAACAGCGTTGGTTGGTATCGACGTACGTTCACGCTGCCTGCCGAAGACGTAGGAAAGCGCATATGGATCGAGTTTGGCGGGATTTTTCGCGACAGCCTCGTATACGTGAATAGCTGTCTGGTTGGGCGTCAACCCAGGGGATACAGTTCGTTCCGCTACGACATCACGGATGTAGTCAACTACGGCGCCGGGAACACAGTTTCCGTCCGCGTGGATGCCTCCGAATTCGAAGGCTGGTTTTATGAAGGCGCCGGCATCTATCGCCATGTCTGGCTGGTCAAGACAGCCCCATTGGCTGTGGCGCCGGACGGCACTTTTGTTTACAGCGGATTCAAAAACAATGTGCCTCAAGGTCTCGCTGAAGTAAGTACAGAGACACGGTTGGCTAATTTCCAATACGACTCAGCGGATGCCGAGGTGGATTACGAAATCCTGGATCCAAACGGCAAGAGCGTCGCCACAAGCCGAGCTACCGCGACCATCGCTCCATCAAGCACTCGGGAAGTGAAACAAGAAACCTCCGTGTCCTCGCCGGTCCTATGGTCCCCCGAAACGCCGCTCCTTTACAAGCTCGTGACTACCATTCACTCCGGTGGCAAGATCGTGGACCGCGTCGAGACCGAGTTCGGTATCCGCACGCTCGCATTTGATCCCGACAAAGGTTTTTTCCTGAACGGCAAACGCTATGTCATAAAGGGGACAGCCAATCACCAGGACCACGCCGGTGTAGGTTCGGCGCTGCCCGACGCACTGCAATACTTCCGAGTCCACACGCTCAAGGAAATGGGCGACAACGCCATCCGCACTGCGCATAACGAACCGACAGAGGAGTTGCTCGAGGCCTGCGACCATCTCGGCATGTTGGTGATGGACGAAAGCAGGGTCTTTGCCAGCGACGCACAGGATCTCGAACTTCTGGAGAATCAAATTCGCCGCGACCGCAATCATCCCAGTGTATTCCTCTGGTCTGTGGGGAATGAAGAACCGCTCCAAACCTCGACCACGGCGGCCCGCGTGGCCCGAACCATGCAGACATTGATCCATCAGCTTGATCCGAGCCGTCTCGTGACCTATGCCGCGCGCAGTCCCTATTTCCTGTCCGCATTGCAAACAGGAACAGATTGTTCACATTCACGCCAGAACCGGATTCCTGCAATAGCCGACCAGACGGTACGTTGTGCGAATGCGGAATGTGCGATGTACTTTGACGTGCTGCTTCCCGACGAAATTATTGGCGGCCCATTCCTTAAGTGAAGCTTTGGAAGCCGTTTCATCCCGAGAAGCACTCTACTCAGGCCAAAATGCAACGTTACGTCAATAGCTGAGCACCGAAAGTCGGCCGTCAAGTCGTTTGTCTGTGGATCGTGTGATCCGAAAAAGGCAACACAATAACTCCTTTGTCGCATTTCCAATTCGGGTTTCACTCTTCGGCGGTGGCGCGTTTAGGGCACTTTCACGACGATGTTCGCGATGTTTTTGTCTCGAAGCATGGAGTTGAATCCTGCTACATCCTTGTCAACTACGTCGCGCATTTCCTGCAATGATTCGTCGCCTTGTTTTTTGAGTTCTTGTTGTACTTCTGATTGCTGTGTGGTCGGCGGAAAATCAGCAGAGCTAGCGACTTCATTCGCCAGGTAGCTGATTTTTTGCATCAGCATCGGGGGTGTAGCGGACGTCGTCCTGGCCTCTTCCGGTGGCTTTGAGCTGCATTGTTTTCCCTTCCGCCGTGGTGAGCTTATCCACTAGTTCGTCGGCCGCTTTTCGAATGGCTTTCGATTCGTCGTCGGTGCCAAGTTGCTTGTCGAGAGCTGTGATCTGAGCGCGGACGGACTCGATCTGATTAACACTTTCCGCCAGCGCGTTCATCTCGTCGCGAAGCGCAGACACCAATTGTAATTGCGCTTGGATGTCGTCTTCGCTCCCTGTCGAATGCGGATCTTTCAGCATGTTGAGCTTCTTGCGTGGACTTTTCGTCTCCCACCGTCAGCGTGACCGTGTACGTTCCCGGCGGCACGAGCAGCGAGATGCGGCCGACCGACGGAGCGGCCCGCCAAGCCTTCGCGGCCGAGCGGAACGTCGGGCGAGTAGGTCGGAGGAGTTCTCAGCTTGATCTTCCGTGCGCGTTCCGTGCGCAGATTCCACCAGACGCGGTTGATGCCGGGCTTCACTTCGCAGGGCGCCGGCGCCGCCTTCCTCCTCGCCCCCGCCTCCGCCCGGACCTGCCGCCGGCGGACGCCGTGCGCCCTCCTCTCGAGCCGGACGGCACTCGATCTCGCGCACGATTTTGCCGCTGGCGTCGCTGATCGTGATTCGGCGCGTTCTTTCTCCCCAGCTTGGACTTCAGATAGAAATTGATCGCGGCGCCGTAGGGTGGATTGTGCCCCGCGGTCGGATCGTAAGTAACGGCAGCCGGCTGCGAAACAGGCCGGAAGCGATAAGCGTCGCGCGGCGCGAACAGATGCGCATTCGAAGCGCAGGACTTCCGGAGTCAACTGCTGCAGAGGAGTGATGTCGTCCAGAATCCAGAATCCGCGCCCATACGTGGCCAGCGCCAGATCGTGGAAACGTTCCTGGACGGCGATCCAGTAGACCGGCGCATGCGGCAGGCCGGTTTGCAGCGGCTGCCAGTTCTTTCCGTCATCGAACGAAACGTAGAGCGCGTTTTCCGTGCCCAAATACAGCAAGCCCTTGCGCACGGGATCTTCGCGAATGCAGTGCGCATAGCTCAGCATGCTGTGCGGAACTCCGTTGGTGATCGATGTCCACGTCTTGCCGTAGTCCGCCGTCTTGTAAACGAACGGATCGCGATTGTTCACCTGATGGCCGTCCACCGTGATGTAGGCCGTCCCGGCGTCGTAGCGCGAGGCTTCGATGTTGCTCACCGTGCCCCAGTCCAGCAGGTTCGGAATATTTCTTCGTGACATTGGTCCAGTTTTTTCCGCCGTCGCGCGTGATTTGCACCAGCCCATCGTTGGTGCCCGCCCAGATCATGCCCGCTTCTTTCGGCGACTCCGCAATCGCGAAAACCGCGCCCGCATATTCCACGCCGATGTTGTCGGGAGTGAGCCCGCCGGAAATTCCTTGCCGGCTTTTGTCGTTGCGCGTCAGGTCGGGACTGATAATCTGCCAGCTATTGCCGCCATCAGTTGTGACGTGCACAAACTGGCTGCCCACATAAACCTTGTTGTGATCGTGCGGAGAAATCGTGATCGGGAATTCCCAGTTAAACCGATACTTCACTTCCGCCGCGGTTGCTCCGGCAACGTCCACAGGCCAAACCTCGACTTCGCGGGCCTGGCGATTCCGTTCGTCGAAGCGCGCCACCGCGCCGCTGACGCTTCCCGAGCCGGTGCCGCTCGACCAGATGATGTTGTTGTCCACGGGATCCGGCGTGGCGAATCCGCTCTCGCTGCCTGCCTACGGGATGCCAGACGCTGCGCGGAATCTGTCCGCCCTGGTCTCCGCCGCCGAAAAATCCGCCGAACTGCAAGCTGTTGCTCGGCCCGCGAAACGACGGCCCATCCTGCCTGTTGCCATAAACGAAGTAGGGAATCTGGTCGTCCAACGGTCACGTGATAGATCTGCGCGATCGGCAGCTGAACGTGGTCCCAGGTATGCCCGCGATTCACGGAGATGCTCACGCCGCTGTCATTGACCACGGCCATGCGATCCCCGTTCGTGGGATCAATCCACATTTCGTGATTGTCTCCGCCCGGGCTCGCGGGCATGTTGGTCAGAGTGTGGCCGCCGTCGAGCGTTCTGCGAAAAAGCCGCGGTGAAGAAATACACTTCGTTTTCATTGTCAGGGGAAATTTCTTCGCGCGTGTAGTAGTGCGTGCGGCCGCGAATCTGGCGGTCGGAGTTGACCAATTGCCAGTTCTCGCCGCCGTCGTCGGAGCGCCAGAGTTGTCCGCTTTGCGTCGGCTTGTCGTCCATGGGCACGCCGTCGCCCGTTTCAATCAAGGCGTAAACGCGGTTCGAATCGCTGCTTGGCCACGCGCACCGCGATTCTTCCCACCGGCGGCTTCGGCAGGCCGTGGCCCTCCAGCCGCTTCCAGGTCGCGCCGCCGTCGGTGGACTTGAACAATCCGCTGCCCGGCCCGCCGCTCGTGCGGCCCCACGTGTGAATCTCGAATTGCCACATTCCCGCAAACAGAATGCGCGAATTGTTCGGATCCATGGTCATATCGGAGCAGCCGGTGTTTTCGTCGACAAACAGAACTTTCTCCCAAGTTCTTCCCGCCATCGGTCGTGCGAAAGACGCCGCGCTCCGGCTGCGGCCCATACGCGTGGCCGAGCGCGCACGCAAGCACGATGTCCGGATTGCGCGGGTCGATCAGCACGTTGCTGATGCGGCCAGTCTTCTCCAATCCCATCAGCGTCCACGTCTTGCCCGCGTCCGACCGACTTGTAAATTCCGTTGCCAACCGAAATGTGGCTGCGGATGAACGATTCGCCGGTTCCCGCCCAGACGATGTTCGGATCGCTCGCCGCCACTGCCAGCGAACCAATTGACGAAACCGGCTTGCGAGTCAAAAACGGGATCCCAATGGATGCCGCCGTCCGTGCTCTTGAAGATTCCGCCGGACGCCGCGCCCACATAATAGATGTTCGGGTTGCCCGGCACGCCGGCAACCGCCGTCGCGCGATTGCCTACCGGGCCGATGTAACGGAATTGCAGTTGGCTATAAACATCCGGATTGACTTCGGGCTGCTGCGCAGCAGCTGAACGAGATGTGCCAAGGATTAGAACGATTGCGGCGACCAGCACAAGACTCACGCGTTTTGCCATGTTCCCACCTCACTCGATGAAATTGTGCCTGGGATTGCGCGGATGATACTGACAGCGCGCCTCCACGTCAATGAGGCCGATTCAGGCGCTCAGATGCGGCTCATTGAAGTCTCTCAAGTCTTCGACGTGAGAGCGCTCGGCATCCGATGCGGAACTGGTTTTCGAAAAACACGTAAGGGCTAGTTGACAAATGGGGAGGGACTGTTACTTTAGAGATGAGAGACTCCTCGGGGCGGAGGGCACCGCGAGCTTTGCGCCGCCTGCCGGGGGAGTTCGTTGTCACGTAAGCGATGATGAAGATGCGGGCAGGTTGTTGTTGTGGTTGTGGCTGCCTGGACAACGAGTTCCCTGGAGAGGAGTCGTGCCTACCAAGAAGCGCAATTATTCGCCTCGGAAAAGTCCGGGGACCAAAACTCGCGACCTTCGCGATCAGTGTCGGCCTATTCAGACCATTGGCCAGTTTCTCCCTGCCGGCGAAAGCATCGAGCTGATCCGGGACGCCGAAACGGGACGCCTGAATCTCCAGTTCTTCGACAGAGAGAAGTCGAAGTTTGCACCCCGTGTCGAATACGCCGGGCGTGAATACGTGCCACCAGAGGTCCATTTTTCGATCTTGCAGGCTATGACGTTGCCCGCAAAGGGAACCACGTTCGGGTCGGCCCGACAGCTGCTGGACGATATTTCTCGAACTGTGGTGAGGTACACGTCGCTCAGCGATCACTTGGCAAAAGCCGTCGCGCGGTTCGTGCTCGCCACTTGGGTTGTCGACGCTATAGCTATAGCACCCTGGCTCCGCATCGTCGGACCGGACACGATTGCGGGCGGGCAGTTGGTTCAAATTCTGGCTTGCCTCTGCCGACACGCGCTTCCACTCACCGACGTAAGCGTCGGCGCAATTTGTTCACTGCCGCTGGGGTGGCACCCCACTCTGGTGATCCAGCAGCCAGAGCTGAGCGCCCGGTTGCAGGGTTTCCTGAATTGCACACGAAACCCCAACCACTTCATCCCTCGTAACGGAGAGTTGCTCGACTTCCACATTGCTGTGGTGACCTATTCAAGACTCAGCCACCGCAATGGCGACATCATGTCCAGTATCGAAGTTCCAGTGGTCTTTCCTATGCGGCAGTTGGAGATCCTCGACGAGAATACACAGCGCCGCATCGCGGATGATTATCAGCCAAAGTTGCTAGGCTATCGCTGTGCGAACTATGAAAAAATCCGCAGTTCGAAATTCGATGCGCCAGACCTAACATCCCCGATGAGGGGGCTGGCACGCGGCCTAGGCGCCTGCACGCCTGACGACGAAGACCTGCAAGCCGAGACCGTGCATTTGCTCGCAGCGCGAGAGGCCGACATCCAAGCGTCGAAGTGGACCGACCTCAACGTGACCATCGTTGAAGCGATCCTCGGTTTCATTCACGAAGGGAAAGAGACTTGCATATATGTCGGCGACATCGCCAAAGCGGCCGAGGCGATCTTGCTCGGGCGTGGCGAAAGGCGCCAGGTGGAAGCTAGGGAGGTCGGAGATAAGCTCCGGGACTTGGACCTGAAGACCGAGCCGCGTGACTCCAGAGGCTTCAAATTGCTACTGACGGAGGCGATCCGCCGGCATGTGCATGAGTTGGCTCGCGATTTCGACGCGCCCTCAATCCAGCATCCCATGGCCGGCTGTCCGTGTTGTATTCATCCGGCTGCCGAAGAAAGGAAGGGTGAAAGGACTGCCAGTGGATAGCAGGAACAGGCATTCAAGCATATGGGGCGAATGTACGTTGTGTACGTCGTGTACGTTGAATTGATTCCGCAGTTTGGCGCAGTAGAAGGCCTCGTCCCCGCACTCTGCGCTAGAAGGGAAGGGATTTGCCCGCGTAAACAGCACGAAATGAGCTCAAAGGAGATCGAAACATGAAAGACGAAGAACGTCTTGCGTTTGCAAGGCGAATGCGCGCTGGTGGAGTCCCGGTTTATATCGGTGAAGACGACGGGGAGGCCGCTCAAGGTCCCTCGAGCGGGCTCCAGATCTACCAGTTCGGCGGATTAGTCGAGAGTCGAGCGTTCGATTTTCATGGCGTCGCGGCGTACATCATTTACGCTACTATCACCATCAATGTGTCCCAGTTCGCGATTAGCCGTTTCGGTCTCGAGTTACCGTGGCAGGACACCGTTCGGTGGCTGGAGGATCCACACGAGAGCGACGATCGTTCAAATATTTATCGCTTCGGCGGCAAGGGTGAGCTCGAATTCGAGAGGACCCAGGTCCTGAACCACTTCGCTAACGTGCAACTTACCTGGTCGCGTGGGAAATCGCTCGACGGATGCCTCCTGGGTACGGGAAGTGAGCCAATTCCCGACGGATTCCCTCACGGTGGCATGATTCCGGCGTTTCTTATCGTTTACGATCAGTTTTATGGCGAATACCGGTCGTCGATCTCTCTATGGACGGATCGGACTGAAAAGGCCATCCGTCGCACCACCACCTCAAGGAAATCGCGGAAGGGCCGCCTGCTCGATCATCCTGACCCAGGATTTGAGCACGCCCTTCCAGAGAAGGAAGACGAGCAGAAGGTGTAGAGTACTATCTGTCATCGATCGTGGGACTCAGAGATTTTATGTGCGGAATCTGCGGAATCGTCGGAATCGAATCGAAAGAGACCAGCGAAGTCATCGTTCGCCGGATGCTCTCATCCATTTTCCACCGCGGCCCCGATGAAGAGGGCCTCCTAATCTCACCCCCGATGGCGGTTGGAGTCCGTCGCCTCAGCATCATCGATTTGCCCGGCGGGAATCAGCCCATCTGGAATGAGCCCCGCACTCTGGCGGTGGTGTTCAACGGCGAAATCTACAATTTTCGAGCCCTGCGATCGAAGCTGGAATCGATGGGACACCATTTCCGCACGCAGTCGGACACGGAAGTAATCGTTCACTCTTACGAAGCTTGGGGCGCTGATTGCGTGCAGCGTCTGGATGGCATGTTCGCTTTCGCGGTCCTGGAGTTTCCCCAAGGTCGCGACGCTCGCCCTGCAAGCGTGTTCGTCGCTCGTGACCGGCTCGGCATCAAGCCCCTCTATTACGCGCTCCAGGACGGCGCTTTTTATTTTGCGTCTGAGGTGCGAGCGCTGCTCGCCAGCGGCTGCATTCCACCGAAAATCTCGGCGGCGGCGGTACCGTCGTATTTGCTTTTTGGCTCGGTTGAAGAGCCCACCACCTTCGTTGAAAATGTTCTCTCGCTTCCGCCCGGTCATACTCTCGCTATCTCGGCCGAGGGGCACATCCGCTCGGTCGAGCCGAAGCCGTATTGGAAGCCAGAATTGGCCTCAAAGCATCGGGCAACCGCGAGTCCCTCCCCAAACAGTGCATCGGTCCCGGCGCGACAGGTTCGCACTCTTCTCGAGCAGGCCGTCGAAAGCCACCTCGTAGCGGACGTCCCCGTCGGAGTCTTCCTTAGCAGCGGTATCGATTCCACCGCAATCGCGACGCTTGCAAGCCGCGCGCAAAAGGGGATTCACACTTTCACGGTCGCGTTTCCGGAAACAGAATTCAGCGAGGCCGATATCGCGCGTCAAACGGCCAAGTCCCTGGGCACGAATCATCGCGAAGTCTCCATTTCAGACCAGGAAATGGTCTCCAGACTCGAGGAAGCAATCGCCGCTTTCGATCAGCCTTCGATGGATGGCGTCAACACGTACTTTGTTTCCTGGGCAGCCAGGCAGGCGGGACTGAAAGTCGCCCTTTCGGGACTTGGAAGCGACGAACTCTTCGGCGGCTACACCACTTTCGGCGCAACTCGCCACGTCGCCCGTTTGACCAGGGCCGCGCGCATTCTGCCGCGCTCCGTTCGAGCCTTCGTAGCAAATCGAGTCAGCCACTTAAAGTCCTCCCGAGGCTCGCGCGATGCCGTCCGCAAAGCGTCCGCGGCATGGCTTGACCCTGACGTGCTTCCGCACCCCTATTTCTTCACTCGCTCACTCTTCACCCCGCAAACCGTGGCGTCGCGGGCGCATGGAAACGAGGAAGATTGGACGTCGCTGCCCTGGGCGCGCTGGCTGGCAACCGCTTCTGAGCAGGCCCGAGAAGCAGATCCGTTCACCGCCGTTTCGTGGCTGGAGCTTCGTTCCTATCTGCTCAGCACGCTGCTGCGCGATACCGACGCGATGAGCATGAGCCAATCGCTTGAGGTGCGCGTCCCTTTCCTGGCCACCGCCCTGGTCGAGTGCGTGCTTTCGCTTCCAGAATCCGTCAAGCACAATCCTGCTCGCCCCAAGGCCTTGCTCGTGGAAGCTCTCGGCGATCTACTGCCGAAAAAAATTGGCGCGCAATCCAAGCGAACGTTCACGTTCCCGTGGGAAGTCTGGTTGCGCGGAAAGCTCGGCGAACGCGTGGCGGCAAGTCTGGCCAGTTGGTCGCCGGCACTCGAACCGCACATTGACGCACACTTTGCGCATGGGGTCTGGAGAGATTTTCTCGGTGGCCGCACGACATGGTCCCGCCCGTGGAGCCTCTACGTCTTGAACGAATGGGCGAAACGGAATCTCCAGGTTGACTCAGTCGATAGAACCGAACGGTCGAACACGGCGGCGGTGACCGCCGCTTAGCTTTTGGACGTCACCTCAAGAGGCACCGGCTCAAGATGATCATTCTGGGAATCAATGCCTACCACGCGAACGCTTCGGCCGCGATCGTTGTGGACGGCCGGCTGGTGGCCGCAGTTGAAGAAGAGCGCCTGAACCGCGTCAAGTATGCTGCGGGATTGCCTGTCCGAGCGATCCAGTTTTGCCTGGACGCTGCGGGCGCGAAACTAACGGATGTGGATCATATCGCGGTGCCTCGCGACCCCTGGGCCCGCCTCGGCACCAAACTCCGGTATGCAATTCGTATGCCGCGTTTTGCGCTCGATCGAGTGCGCGTCATGAAGCGTTTCGCGGGAATCCGCGAAGACATCGCGAAAGCTTTCGATATCGCGCCTGAGAACATCCGGTCGGTGTTTCATCGCGTCGAACATCACACCGCGCACATGGCAAGCGCGTACTTCGTGTCGCCGTACGACACCGCGGCGGTCCTCTCTGCCGACGGGCTCGGCGACTTCGCCAGCGCGATGTGGGCCGTCGGCGAAGGGCCGCGAATGCATGCTCTTGGCGAAGTGACGTTCCCGCACTCGCTCGGGATGTTCTATACCGCGCTCACCCAGTATCTGGGCTTCTGGAAGTTCGGAGACGAGTACAAGGTGATGGGCCTGGCGGCGTACGGCCAGCCGGAATTTCTCGGCGAGTTTCGCCGAATCGTGCACGCCGGCCGCGGAATGTCGTTTCGTCTGGGGCTCGAGTACTTCTCTCATCAAACCCAGGGCCCGGAAATGACCTGGCGCGATTCGGGCGCGACGCCGGTCCTGGGCCGTCTGTTTTCGCCGTACCTCGAAAAGCGGCTCGGTCCCTCGCGCAAAGACGGAGAACCGCTCGGCCAGCGCCATCACAATCTCGCTGCGAGCATGCAGGCAGCTCTCGAAGAAGTGATGATCTCTCTCTGGAGTGACCTCGCTGGGAAAACGGGCCAGACGGCTTTGTGTCTTGCCGGCGGAGTTGCGTTCAACTGTGTCGCCAACGGAAAAATCTTCGATCACACACCGTTTGAGCGCGTCTATGTACAACCCGCTGCGGGCGATGCGGGACTCGCAATCGGAGCCGCATTTCACGTGGAACACACAGTCCTCGGCCGGCCGCGCGAATTTGCCATGACCCACGCATATTGGGGGCCGCGATTTTCTCCCGGCCAGATTCGCGGCGCGATTGAGAACACCCGTTCGCCGCAAGGCGAAGTTCGCGTCACGGAGATGGAAGAAACGCCGCTGCTTGAATCCACCGCCCAATCCATCGCGGCCGGCAAGATTGTCGGTTGGTACCAGGGCGCCACCGAGTGGGGTCCCCGAGCGCTGGGGAATCGCAGTATTCTCGCCGACCCGCGGCGCCCGGAGATGAAGGAAGTCCTGAATCGCCGCATCAAACACCGGGAAATTTTCCGCCCGTTTGCCCCCTCAATTCTGGAAGAGGCCACCGGCGATTATTTCGTGAAGGCGCACCCTTCGCCATTCATGACGTTCGCGTGTCCGGTGCGTCCCGAGATGCGTTCCATCATTCCCGCACCGACACACGTGGACGGGACCGCGCGGTTACAAACCGTCAGCCGAACAGCAAGTCCACTTTACTGGAAGCTCTTGCGCGCATTCGGCGATCTCACCGGCGTCCCCGTTCTCCTGAATACCTCCTTCAACGATAACGAGCCGATCGTTTGCCGCCCGGAAGAAGCCGTCGACTGCTTCCGCAGGACTCAGATGGACGTTCTGGTGATCGGGAACTTCTTCCTGGAAAAGAACGCTGCGTCGCCGACGATGAAAGACACCGCAGAGCGAACCGCGGATCGCATCGCATAACAGCATGCATATCCTGCTGTTGAACGAATACTACCCTCCAGACACATCCGCGACCGCGAAAATGGCCATGCAAGTAGCCGAAACGTTGGTAGAGCGCCACCAAGTCACCGTTCTCGCCGGCCGCCCTTCGTACGATCCCGACGAGTTTTACCCATATTCATTTCTGCGGCGTGACACCCAGAACAGGGTTGTGGTCGAGCGGGTGGGCTCGACGGCATATCCACGCAAGGAGATGAGGAAGCGCGTGTCAAATTATTTGTCGTATCTCGCGCTTGCTGTTCCTCGGGCTCTCGCTCTTCGGGCAGACGTGGTGCTCGCAATGACCGATCCCCCGGTTGCCGGCATTGCGGGCGCTTTCGTTGCGGAAATGACTGGGCGGCCCTTCGTTTACAACATTCGAGACTTGTACCCCGACATGGCAATCGGTGGCGGCATCGTTAAACAGAACCCCTGGGTAGAGCGCTGGGAAGAATTGCACCGTCGCGCCTTGCGGAAGGCCACCCGCGTCATCGTGCTGGGCGAAGACATGCGCGATCGCATCTTGTCGAAAGGCATTTCACCTGAACGCGTCGTAGTCGTTCGCGACGGCGCGACTTTTCCTGGTTCTGCGCCTCCGCCGAATGATTCGGTGGTGGAGGAAATTCGATGCGGCTTTCCCTTTGTTGCGATTCACGCGGGCAATCTGGGATTTTACGGCTCCTGGACTACACTGCTGAGGGCCGCCGAGATTCTCCGCAACGAAAATGCGGGCTTTGTGTTCATAGGAGACGGGGCAAACCGTTCTGCCCTGCAAGCTCGCGCGAGCGCACTCCCGAATGTTCGCTTTCTTCCGTTTCGGCCGGCGAGCGAGGTTCCACAGGTGATGGCTGCGGGCGACGTTCACATCGTGACGGTGCGGCGGGGATTGGAAGGAGTTGTCGTCCCCAGCAAACTCTACTCGATTTTGGCCGCGGGCCGACCGGTCCTGGCGGTTGCGTCTCCTGCGAGCGACGTCTCACGAATTGTGGCGGAGTCCGGCTGCGGGTTGGCGGCCGATCCTGACGACCCGGAGGCTGTCGCCGCTGCAGTTCGCGAGCTTCGCGAGTACGACACCGTCCGACTGGCTGAGATGGGCCGGCAAGCGCGTGTCACCGCGGAGAAATATGCTAGAGTGAAAGAACTGCAACGGTTTCTCGAAGTCATGGAAGAATCGATGGAAGAAAATCGTGGAGGACGTCATCTGGACTAATAGGAAGGTTCTTGTAACCGGCGGGACTTCGTTCATCGGATCGCATCTGGTGGACGCGCTAGTGGAACGCGGCGCCAAGGTGCATGTAGTCGATGACCTCACCAGCGGCAGACTTAGCAACCTTGAGTCCCACCTGAAGAGCGGGCGCGTCACCTTGGTCGAAGCCGATCTGCGGGAACCCGGCGTAACGCGCGCGGCGATGAAAGGTGTTCAGGTGGTTTTCCACCTGGCTGCAGACCACGGCGGCCGCGGCTATGTGGATCTGCATCAGGCCGGCCCCGCATCAAATCTGTTTCTCGATGGGCTTGTGTTCTGGGAAGCCGTCAAGGCAGGAGTCGAAAAAGTCGTCTACGCTTCGTCGGGATGCGTTTACCCGAACTACATGCAGACGGATCCCAATAAAGAAATCTACCTTCGGGAAGAAGACGTGAAGCCGCCATACGACGCCGACAATATGTATGGCTGGGCGAAGCTGATGGCCGAGATGACATTGCAGTCGTACCATCGCGAATACAAACTGGGTGCCGCATCCTGCCGGTACTTCACCGTCTATGGTCCTCGAGGCGTCGAAAACCATGCCGTGATTGCCATGATCGCACGCGCTTTCGTTCGCCAGGATCCTTTCGAAGTCTGGGGGGACGGCACGCAGATTCGTAATTGGACCTACGTCGAAGACATCGTCAGCGGCACCATTCTTGCCGCGGAAAAAATCAACGACGGCACCGCGGTGAATCTCGGCACCATGGAGCGAGTGACCGTGCTCGATGCCGTTCACATGGTTACCGAAAATGCCGGCTACCAGCCTCAAATCCGCCTGCGGCGCGACATGCCCACCGGACCGGTCAACCGGGTTGCCGACAACAGCCTGGCAAAGAAACTCCTCGGCTGGGAACCCAAAACTCCTTTCCGCGAAGGTCTTCGCAAGACAATGGATTGGTACTTCGCGAGCAAACAGAAAGAAGAAGTTCGCGATGTGCTCGAAACGATGCTGACGGCTCGCTGAGGAAGAAGAATCGGGATGCACCTTCCGGCTGATCTCATTGTTTTCGCGGTTGCGCTGATTTCATCGCTGGGTCTCACGATTCCGGTGCGCCAGCTCGCTCTTCGGTATGGCATGGTGGATCTGCCGGGCCCTCGGAAAGTCCACGTCAAGCCCATCCCGCTCCTCGGCGGAATTGCAATCTATCTCGGCTTCGTCCTCGCAATCCTTCTGACGCTTCACGCGGCCCCCCAGCAGCAAATCGTCGGAATCCTCGCCGGGGCCACACTCGTCGCAACCGTCGGTGTGCTCGACGACGGTGGGATGCTGCACCATCAAGTGAAGCTTTTCGTGGGCATGCCCATCGCCGCTCTGTTCCTTGTAGCCGCCGGGATTCGAGCTCAGTTGTTCTCGCGCTTCTTCCCGGGAATGCTCGGGACGATTCTGGATGCCTGCTTTACGGTGTTGTGGGTGGTGGGCATAACGGCATCCTTCAGCATCCTCGATCACATGGACGGCCTGTGCGCGGGTATAGCGGCCGTAGCCTCGGCCTTCTTCATAATCTCAGCCAGCCTGAACGGACAAACCATGGTCCGCACGCTGGGCGCCGCCGCGTTGGGCGCTGCGCTGGGTTTCCTGCGCTGGAATTTCAACCCGGCGAAAATCTTCATGGGCGACGGCGGAGCGATGTTTCTCGGGTTCTTGATGGCGACACTCGGCCTCAAAATCCGCCCCGAGGGCGCCCAGTTTCCGGCCGATTGGCTGGTTCCGGTCCTGATCCTTGGAGTGCCGATCTTCGATACGACCCTGGTGTCAATTTCCCGGGCGCGACGCGGTTTGCTTCCCTTCACGTCTCCCGGAAAGGACCACACGGCGCACCGGCTGTCGAATCTAGGGCTGGGTCACCGCGGTGCTGTGCTCATCCTCTATTGCCTTGCGGTTCTGTTTGGGATTTCCGCGCTCGTGCTTCCTTGGCTTTCGCCCCGGACCGGATATGCGCTGGTGCTGGTCTTAGCGATTTGCGGATCCCTGGCAGTCTTCTTCCTCGAAGCCGCACCTTACGAACGTCAGGCGAAACTGCAGAAGCCCTCCTCTGCAACTTGATCTTCGGGTCTGTCCCTTTTTGTGGAAACGCGGGCTGTGGGATATACTTTCCGCCCGGGTGTTTCCACGGATCGGCCAGCATTGACGGGGAGGCCCGGCTTCTGGGTGGGGGTCGGCGGGCGCTTTGGGGTTTGAATTCGTAACGAAAAATTGACGGTGGGTACCATCTGCCACGGGCAAACATGGTGTCAGAAAGACACGAGACGGAGACCGCTCTCGCTTCGTCGTCACGCACAAATAGCCAGCCTATCGCGGTAGTAGGTGGGTCAGCTGCGGGACTCTTCGCAGCCTCCATATTGGCTCGAAAGGGTCTTCCCGTCCGCGTGTTCGAGCGCATCGAGACGCTTGAGCCAGCCGCTCGCACGCTCATCGTCACGCAGCGCATGCGGAATTTGCTTGGTCAGGCGGCCGACCGGAGCGTCGTCAACGAGATTCGACGCTTTGAGTTGTTCACAGACGGACGCTCGGCTACGATCGCGTTGAAAGATCCCGATCTGATTATCGAGCGCCGTACATTAATTCAAGCTCTTGCAGAGGAGACACAGCAGGCGGGAGCAACCGTAGAGTTAGGCCGCCGCTTCCGCGCTCTGCATCCGAACGGCAGAGGACTCGTAATCGAGGTGGAGCGCTGTTCGGACGGAAACACGGAAGAGATTCACACGAGCACGGTAATTGGCGGAGACGGGGCGTCGAGCCGCGTCGCAAAGGCGGCTGGCTGGGCGCCGCTCGAAACTGTTCCGCTCGTCCAGGCAATCGTCCCTTTGCCGAAAGACATGCCCCCGAACACGGCTCGTGTCTGGTTTATCCCGCAGGATACCCCCTATTTCTACTGGCTCATTCCGGAATCCCCCACCACGGGCGCGCTCGGCCTGATCGGCGAAACGGGCACGGAAACGCGGCTTCTCCTCGAGCGCTTCCTCGAAAAGCGAAAGCTCGAGCCGATCGAATTCCAGGGCGCGCGAATTCCTCTGTATTCGCGGTGGGTTCCGGTGCGACGGAAGATTGGCGATAGCTGTGTCTATCTTGTCGGCGACGCAGCAGGTCAAGTAAAGGTCACCACCGTGGGCGGTATTGTCACCGGGTTTCGGGGAGCGATTGGGGTCACAGACGCGATTCTGAATCGCGGCACAAGCCGGGAACTGCGAACCCTTCGCCGCGAGCTCAATCTCCATCTCTTCCTGCGTCGCTCCCTTCATGATTTCCAGCAGGCTGACTACAGCCGCCTGGTGGATCTATTGAACGACTCCGCAAAACAGTCACTCGGCCAGTATTCCCGCGATGAAGCCTGGAAGATTCTATGGCGCATCGGTCTCCGGCAACCCCGTTTGATCCTCCTGGCTCTTCGCGGTCTTTTGACGCGCCAGTCCTGGTTTCAGCGCGCCAGAGACTGACCTGGCCTGCCCGGAGTTCCCCGGCATGCTGCGCAAACGCTTCGTCACAACTCGACGTCTTATCGTGATTCTCGCCATTCTGGTCGCCGCGGCGGGGGTGACTGCGTTCCGAGGGGCCGGACGATGGCTCGTGCGCGAGGACCCGCTTCTGGCGGCGGACGCCATCGTCGTTCTTAGCGGAAGCATGCCTCATCGCGCGGAGGGCGCCGCCGACTTGTACCGTGCGGGATATGCACCCGAGGTTTGGCTCACTCGCCCAGACAGTCCCCAAGGCGAACTATCCGAAATGGGCATTCGGTTCATCGGCGAGGAGGAATACAGCCGTCAGGTCCTGATGCGCCAGGGAGTTCCCGCCGGCGCGATTCGCATCCTGCCCGATGTGACCGTGAACA
The DNA here is from genome assembly GCA_963744235.1 of uncultured Acidobacteriota bacterium. Classification (GTDB taxonomy): domain Bacteria; phylum Acidobacteriota; class Terriglobia; order Acidiferrales; family UBA7541; genus Palsa-295. The sequence continues at coordinate 71,443 of CAVUSU010000006.1, forward strand.
CCGAAGAGGAAATCGAAGAGATCGCCCAGCAGATGCGCACCGAAAACAAGTTTCACGTCATCATCATTACTTCCGCCCAGCATACTCGGCGAGTCAGGGCTCTCTGGTCCAGACTGGCGGCATCGAATCAAATCGCCACTGTCGAGGCTGCGGCGGAGGATCCCTTCGATCGCGACCATTGGTGGCGAAACACGCGCGACGCGTACGCAGTGGTCCGCGAAATCATGGGTCTAATGAACGCTTGGGCAGGTCTTACAGTCCGTCCGCATTCGCCGCGGACGTGAGTTGCAGTACTTGAGCGCCCCTACTCCACTCGAATGGAAGGCCCCGCCGTTGGTTCAAGAATCTTCCAGCGGTCCCATTCCGCCTTCTTGCTGAGGTCGCGGGATCTAAGTTGCCACTCAAATCCGATCGTCTCGTCCACGAACGAGTAGAAGGCTCGCCACGAGCTCGCATTGGAGTTGAAGTCATCCGAGCCATGCCCGTTCCCGCCGTTCAGATCTTCGGCCGGATCCTGGCTTCTAAACTCGGCCAATTGAGTCGCATCGAGTGGGACGCGGAAGATTACAGCTTCCTCATCTTGGCTTGCTTCGGCGTTCTCATTCAGTGGTGCGGCGCTTGGGAAGCGCCCGCACAGCTCCAGTGCGTTTCGGCGAAGCAGTAGTTCGAGTGAGGGAGGGCGCGCCGCCGACCCGTTCTGAGAAGTCAGCCGCAGTTCCCATAGAGTGAGCGACTCCGCCGCCTTGGCAGCGTCCGGATAAAAGTCGAGAGTTCGGGTTTCCCAACGGGCGGTCTTGCTCTCGGGAAGCACTTCCGTAATCGTGGCCACCGAATGACCCCGCCAGCACTCGAGTTTCACCGAGCCGACAAAGCTCCCGCACATGCGAACGAAATTCCAATCTTCGTCGGTCAAATCCAACGTGCCGCGCCAGAAACGGTCGCTCAGCCTGAATGAGAACGTGAATACCTGTTCGAGGGGCGGGGGAGCGGATTCGCCGATTCGCCGCCGGAACTGCGGATCTCTCATTTCTTCAAGGATCTGCATCCTCTCTGCGAGCTTGCGAACCATCCAGGACTGGTGGCGCAGAAGGCGGTGCCAGTGCATCGCGAGGGCGTAGAAAACCACGCAGACGATCAGACAAATGCCCGCGGCTGGCCAGAGAATATCCACGCGCTGCTCCCAAGAGTGGCCGAAACGACCTTAACTTTCGCGGATTCTAGCACCCGGGATAGCGGTCGGCATCGAATATTTCGGCTTCGCCTGTGCCACGCGATGCCTCCCAAAATACAGAATAGCCTTGGTCAGGAAAGCTCCGTGTATAAGAATAGAGCCCCTGCTTTGCGCGAAGCTTCTGCAGAGATGGGACTTACGGAGGGGCATTGAAGATATCCGTCATAGGGACAGGCTATGTTGGTCTCGTCACTGGCGCCTGTCTGGCAGGGATCGGCCACGAGGTTGTCTGCACCGATAACGATGCGGCGAAACTCGGCGTTCTCGAATCCGGCCGGCTCCCGATTTACGAACCCGGGTTAGAAGGCGTCATTGCCAAAGCCCGCCAAGCTGGCCGGCTCAGCTTCCGTCCCAATCCCGCGGATGCGATCTCCGCAGGCGATGCCATCTTCATCTGCGTCGGCACCCCGCCTCTGCCGAATGGCGACGCGGATTTGAGTGCGATTGACCATGTGGCGCGCGTGGTTGCGACGGAGGCCCGCTCGTCGAAACTCGTAATTGAAAAGAGCACGGTTCCGGCCCGAACGGGCCAGGAGCTCAAGCGCGCGCTCTCGGTATATGGACGCAGGGCGGGGGTCGTCTTCCGCGTCGTCTCAAACCCCGAATTCCTCCGCGAAGGTACTGCCGTCGCCGATTTTCTCCATCCCGATAGGATCGTCGTGGGAGTTGAGGATGAGATAGCCGAGCAGCAGATGAAGGAAATCTATCGGCCGGTGCTCGAACGTAAATTCAAGTGTCCCGTGCACTTGCCGGCGTGTCCAAACGGCGCCGCACCACAATGGCTCGTGACGACGATCAACAGCGCCGAACTCATCAAGCACGCCTCCAATTCGTTCCTCGCGCTCAAAATTTCTTACGCCAACATGGTGGCGGACCTGGCGGAGAAGTTGGGCGCTGATATTCAGGAAGTGGTTCGCGCCGTTGGCATGGATCCGCGAATTGGCCCCGCATTCCTGAGCGCGGGACTTGGATTCGGTGGGTTCTGCCTTCCCAAAGACCTCCAGGCTTTCGTGCACCTCGCCGAAAGGTCCGGCGTCGATTTCACGATGTTGAAGGAAGCTGAAAAAATCAACCGCAAGCGCGTCGAGCGTTTCTTCGAGAAAATCCGCCGCGCGTTGTGGGTCATTAAGGGCAAGAGAATCGGCGTTCTGGGGCTCGCGTTCAAACCCAATACGGACGATATCCGCTTTGCGCCCGCGATCGAACTCATTCATCAACTCCTCGCCGAAGGGGCGCGCGTCCGCGCTTACGATCCCGAAGCCATGGAGAAAGCCCGCGCCGTGCTCCCTCAGGTCGAATATGCGAAGAATCCGTACGATGTGGCCAGTGACTCGGAAGCCTTGCTTATTGCCACGGAATGGCCTGAGTTTCGTGAGCTCGACTGGGGACGCATGCGGGATGCGATGGCGCGGCCCCTCATTCTGGACGGCCGAAATCTCCTGTCACCTCAAGAGATGAAAGCTCTTGGATTCGAATATTACTCGCTTGGCCGCCCCGACTGACTCCCACTTCGTTGGCTCAATGATTCTTAGGGGGTCGGAGCTTTAGTACCCTGAGCTTCGAAGGGCACCGACATAACATCCGCAAAATAGAGAAGGGCTTCAGAGTCCGTGTGGCAACTCGGTTTTGTGTCAGCCCCGGACTCGGGTTTCAGGGTTTGTACTTGCAAACCCTGAGCTTGAATTGGTTCAGGGTTGTCGTGCGCCTTTTGCTTCATCTGTGTTTATCTGTGTTCATCTGTGGTTCCAAGGTTTCACGGCCCTTGTCGCTCAACCCTACGCGGAGGTTTGAAGTCAGCTAGAGCCCTTTCCCGCTGAAACTCTCTCACGGAAGTATTCGTACGTCAGGCCGAGGCCTTGCTCGAGATCGATCTTGGGTTCCCACTTTAAGATTCGCTTCGCCTTCGCTATATCCGGACACCGCTGCTTTGGATCGTCCTGCGGCAGGGGATGGAAAACAATCGGCACCTTTGACCCGACAAGCGCCCTTACTCGCTCCGCGAACTCCAGAATCGTAATTTCGTGCGGATTGCCGATATTGACCGGATCACATTCGCTCGATTCAAACAGCCGGTAAATTCCTTCGATCAAATCCGACACGTAGCAGAAGCTGCGCGTTTGCTTTCCGTCGCCGTAGACGGTGATTGGCTCTCCAGTGAGCGCTTGGTAGAGAAAGTTCGGCAGCGCTCGTCCGTCATTCAAGCGCATCCTCGGACCATAAGTGTTGAAAATTCGGACGATGCGCGTCTCGAGGCCATGATAGCGGTGATACGCCATGGTCATCGCTTCGGCGAAGCGCTTCGCCTCATCGTAAACCCCGCGCGGCCCAATCGGATTCACGTGTCCCCAATAGCTCTCTGGCTGCGGGCTTACATCGGGATCCCCGTAGCATTCCGACGTCGATGCCAGAAGAAACCTGGCCTTCTTGGCGAGCGCGAGACCCAACGCATTGTGGGTTCCGAGGGATCCCACCTTCAACGTCTGGATCGGTAGCTTCAGGTAGTCGGGAGGACTGGCTGGCGAAGCAAAATGCAGGACGGCTTCCACAGGTCCGGCGACGTCGATGTATTGCGATACATCCTGCTGCTGGAAGCTGAAACGAGATTCCTTTGCTAGATGGTCGACATTCGTGCCGGACCCGGTGACCAAATTGTCGAGGCAAAGAACGTTCCACCCTTTATCGAGGAAGAAATCGCATAAGTGCGATCCAAGGAACCCTGCTCCTCCCGTTATAACGGCTCGCATCTCTGGAATCTCCCGTCGTTGCCGAACAAGATTATCTCTAAGAAAGCGTTCTGGTGGGAGGATTCACACCCCATCGCTACTTGGACTTTGTGGGTTGCGCCGCTGGAAATGCTGTCGTGTGATCCACCACGATCCGCCAGCCTTCCGCGAATTTTCGGAGATCCAGTGTGAAAACTCCTTCCGGATGATCGTTCTCCCGATCGAGATGATAGTTTCCGAGCACGAAGGCGGTATCGGCGCACCGAACATGCACTTCCATGTTTGAGAATGTCACCTGGCCCATCGCTTTGCGGTCCGGGTAGGCGCGGTGGTAGCGGTCGAGCACCGCCTGCCACCCGCGGGCAATGCCCGTGGCGCCTACGAACAGCGTTTCGTCTGATTTCCAATACGATGTCATGAATGAATCGATATCGCCGCGATTCCAGTTCGCTGCCTGTTGTGACAGCAACTCGCGAATCTGCGATTCCTCATTTGCCTTTTCCGCAGTGGAAGCCGCTTGAACCGGAGGCTTCGGAGATGCCGCCACCTCACCATTCAATTCGGCGGGGATACAAACGCCTGCGATCGCCAAAACGACAAATCCGATCGCCTTTACCAACCCATTCGATTTTTCCATAGAATCGCTCCTCTCGCCTGCCAGCTCGGGCTGTCTCTTGTACTCCATTCGACAGGCTAGGACAAGCGATGTGCTCGGGTGCTTCTCCCCGCATCCACCAACGGTATCCCAAAACTGGTACGGTCGTTCCATTGTCGCCCGCACTGGGAAACGGCAAACTATCCGCAGGTCAAAAGACATGCTAATCGCGGCATTCATCTTCGTGATGTCGATGGCAGCGGTGATCCAGTTCGCCGTCCTTTCCTGGCGCGCCGGGCTGATCCGAGTGGCTTCCGGGTCGCTGGCAGCGGAATGGCAGGCTTCCACTGCTAAGTCTATGATTTCAGAGAGTTTTGCCAACATCACGGCCTATAGCAAGCTCTGCCCTGACATTGAGGCAGGATCGACGCCCAAGCTCCGCTCGGTCCGGGCCTACTACCGTTGCCTCCAGATTCTTGGCAGTCTCAGCAACGCGATAGAGCCGCTTCGCAACCTGCAATGGACCTCACGCGAAATGGCCTTATGTACCCAGTACGCGGCCGTCACGCTTGCCCAACGCCTCGAACGCAACCAGGCTCAACTGGCCTCGGTCCGCTCCTTCTAATCGCGGTTGTTCGCTCGAAACCAAAAGCAGGTTAAGCATTCCCGGCTCGATGTTGCGTACTCGCAGTTACCTTATTCGCCATAACGGGCCATCATTCCCACCGTAAGCCCCCTCCATCTGTGGAATAAATGAAACAGGCAAGCCCAACAAGGAAGAACGAAAGCTAGGCGTCGTCGTGTCGAACCGAGGCGGTTCGTAGGAATCAGTTCTACTTTTCCCTTATCGCGACCAGCGGGCTGACGCCACACAGGAAGCTAGGCCGTATCACTCGAAGCGGGTGGGCGGACATCAGGAGGCATCCATGAAGCACCCTCGGTTGCACAGAGTTCTCAGCGAGCGTCTTCGGACGCTGACAGCTCTCGCGTTGCTGCTGGCCGTGGGTTTCCTGGCTTTCCGAGCAGCCCTCCGCGTTCCTCCGGCGCCCGCTCATCCGACGACTCAGCTGACGAAAGCCGAGATTCTCGCGGCTTACGGGAAGCTGCCCATTACCTTCGAAAAAAACGAAGGTCAGAGCGATTCGCAAGTCAAGTTCCTCGCCCGTGGAAATGGATACACCCTCTTTCTAACTGACGCGGAAGCCGTTCTCCGTCTCAGGTCACCTCGCCAGAGGAATGCTGCTGAGAACAACCACTTGTCGGGTGCGCGGACGCCAAAGCCCGAAATCGAAGCGGCATCTGTCGTGCGAATTGGTTTTGCTGGATCGAATGTTGCTCAAGAAGTCGAAGGTTTGGAGATCCAGCCCGGCCGCACCAATTATCTGATCGGAAACAACCCCGCACGCTGGCAGCGCAATGTTCCCCTGTACGGTCGTGTGAAATACCACGACGTTTATCCCGGCATCGACGCCGTCTACTACGGCAATCAAACCCAGCTCGAAACTGATTTCGTCGTCGCTCCCGGCTCAGATCCCGGCCAAATCGTGCTTCAAGTCAGCGGCGGAAAAGGTCTCACACTGAATGCGCAAGGGGATTTGCTGGTTGCCAATGCCGCAGACGATTTGATACTGCGTCATCCCAATGTCTATCAGGAAATTGACGGCGCTCGCCGCGAAGTCGCCGCGAATTACGTGCAGCGAAGCCCCGGAGCGGTCAGCATCCAGGTCGCCAGCTATGATTCCACCAAGCCTCTCGTCGTCGATCCGGTGGTCGTCTACTCCACATATCTCGGAGGCGGAACCGGAACTGCCGGTGGCGCCGCGGCTAATTCCGCGAATGCCGTCGCTGTCGATAGCAACGGCAACGCCTACATCACAGGCAGCACGAGCGCATCAGACTTCCCTGTCACTTCCGGTGTCTTCCAAAGTACCAACAAGAGCAACGGATTCCTGAAGGCAAACGCTTTCATCACAAAGCTCAATCCCACCGGAACTGCCTTGGTTTATTCCACCTTTCTCGGCGGAAGTGTCGGCGACACCGCCGACGGCATCGGGGTTGACTCCAGCGGCAACGCCTACGTAACGGGCTCGACGTCGTCCCTGGATTTTCCGGTCACGCTAGGCTCGGCCATTCTGTCTCAACCTCCACAGAAGAACAATTTCGGTGCGTCGAACGTGTTCTTCTCCGAGCTCGATCCGAATGGGGTCAGCCTTCTTTACTCGACGTACCTCGGCGGAAACGGAGCCGATTCGGCTGGCGGACTGGCATTGGATGCGAACCGAAACGCCTACATCACGGGAAGTACGACGTCGACGAACTTTCCCATCTCTGCGAACGCATTACAAAAGGTCAACAATGCCGCTGGTCCCGTCGGCACCGGCTCCAACGTCTTCTTGTCTCGAATCGATTCAACGAAGGTCGGACTCGCGGGCCTCGTTTACTCCACGTACCTGGGCGGCTCCAACAACGATTCCGGTTCCTCAGTCGCCGTGGATGCGAATGCGAACGCCTACCTTGCCGGCACCGCGACCTCGTCCGACTTTCCCACGATGAACGCTTTCCAGTCCAACCTAAACGGAAATCAGAATGCCTTCATCGCGCGCATCGACACCGTAAATTCCGCGCTCGTTTATTCCACCTTCCTTGGCGAAGGGTTCGCGAACGGCGACACCGGAAACTGCATCGCGGTGGACTCCAATTTCAACGCCTACGTCGGCGGACATACCTACGACCTGAATTTTCCGGTGACCGTCGGCGCTTTCGAGACTACTTTCCCAGCAGCGGCAAATGACTTCACGGGATTCGTCGCCCGCTTCGATACCACCAAATCCGGCGCGTCGTCCCTGATTTATGCCACGTACCTCGGCGGCAGCATCAGCGGCGACCAGCCGCACGCGGTCGCGCTTGGATTCACTTGGGAACGCCTACCTCACCGGAGAAACGTGGTCCGGCAATTTCCCCGTCACGCCGGGCGCCCCCCAAAATAACGGTGTGTCCGGTTTGCAAAACGGTTTCCTGTCCGTCTTGAGCGCCAACGGAAACCTGATGCTTTTCTCCACGTACTACGGATCCGCCGGTGCGAGTGGCGGCGGCGCTGTCGACTATGGCTTGGCCCTCGACTCGGCTTCCACGCCTGACGTTTTTATCGTGGGAAAGACAACTTCAACCAAATATCCAACCACCTCGGGCGCTTACGACACAAGTCCGAGGTTCGTCTCCGGGTTCTCCTATGGGTTTGTGTCGAGGCTATCGCCCGCAGCCGCCCAAGGTGTGTTTGCCAATCCATCTTCCTTGGCTTTCGGCAACCAGCCCAAAGGTACCACCAGCGCGTCGCAAACAGTGACGCTCACCAATAACACTCAATCTGCGCTCGGCAGCATCGTCATATCCTTCACCGGCACAAATCCCTTGGACTTCTCGCAGACCAATAACTGCCCGTCCACGCCGCTTACCCTTGCCCCCGCAACTAGCTGCACAATCAACGTCACCTTCACGCCTTCCACCACGTCCGCGGAATCCGCCACTCTGAACATCGCGGACAGCGACGCGAGCAGTCCTCAGACGGTGACACTGACCGGAACGGGCACGGCTCCGCCGCCTGGTGTCACGCTCACCCCCTCTTCGTTGAATTTGGGAACTCTCACCGTCGGTACGCTCAGCTCTGCTCAGACGGTTACGCTATCGAATAATTCCGCGGTCGCAGTGACGATCACCTCACCGGGGATAACCATCACCGGTGCGAACGCGGCGGACTTTTCCGACACCACCACATGTCCCGCCGTGGGCTCAACACTGGCGGCCGGTACCACCTGCACAATCAGCATTAGTTTCAAGCCGAGCATAGCCTCCGCTGAATCCGCTACGCTCAGCGTTACCGACAGCGACGCCAGCAGCCCTCAGACGGCTATGCTTTCGGGAACGGGCACCGCGCCAGTCGGCTCCGTCACCGTGGCGCCAACTACGATCGCCTTCGGCACCCTCAACATCAATTCGACGAGCCCGGTGACCAAGGTCACGCTAACCAACGGCAAAGCGACTGCGCTGACCATTACTTCCGTCAGCCTCGCTGGTCCGAACGCATCCGACTTCGCCGCTGCAAGTGCGTGCGGCGCGTCACTTGCCGCCAACACGAACTGCATTATCAGCGTTACGTACACGCCGACAATCGTTGGCGCAGAATCCGCCACGCTCAGCATCGTAGACTCCGACTCCACCAGTCCTCAGACCGTCACGCTTTCCGGCACGGGCGCCGCCGCGCTGCCCGACTTCACGATCTCCGCGTTGCCGACCTCCGCCACCGTCGGCACGCACGGAACCGTGACGACCCTGATTACCATCACATCGATCGCCGGCTATTCTTCACCCGTCACGCTCAGCGCCACGGCCTTGCCGGGCGACTCGACAATTACCTTCGCGCAGAATCCGGTAACGCCGCCCGCAAACGGCACCATCACGTCGATGGCGACCATCACGACGAGCGCAGGCGTGTTCGCGTCGGCGCCAACATCGTTGCCAAGGGTTCCCGCTCCGCCGGCGCGGGTTGTGATTTTCGCCGCGTTCGCGATGGCGCTGCTTGCGATGTGGAAGATGGCGGGACGAAGTGCGAAACGAAGTCTGCGTCGAGCCGCAGTCGCCTTTGCGCTGCTCTCCATCGTTGCGATGGCCAGTTGCGTCGGCACGCCGAGCACGCCCACCGGCACATACGGCGTTCAACTCACCGGCGCCGCCGGCAAAGCGGCTCACGCGTTCAAATTCACGCTCACCGTAAAGTAGCGATCCGCCGCCGCAGCGTACACCGCGCTTCGATCGCGCGCTGCGCGTCAGTACGCCCAGCGCATCAAAATCGCGCCCGTCGTATAACCCGCGCCCACCGCGATCAGCAGCACCAGATCGCCCTTGCGCACGCGCTTCTGCTCAACCGCGTCCATCAGTCCCAGCGGAATCGTCGCGGCCGTGGTATTGCCGAACCGGTCGATATTCACCAGCACTTTCGAATCGTCCACTCCGAGCCGTTCCTGCATCGCGCGAATAATCCGCATATTCGCCTGATGCGGCACCACCAGCGCCAGGTCGCGGCTCGAGAATCCGTTGCGCTCGAGCAATTGGCACGCAAGATCCGCCATGCGCCGCACCGCGTACTTGAACACCTGCGCCCCTTCCTGGTGGACGTAGTGCATCCGCTTTTCCACTGTTTCGTGCGACGGCGGATTCAGCGACCCTCCGCCCGGCATAAACAAATTGCATCCACCCGAGCCGTCGATATCGTGCGCGAAATCGAGGATGCCTTCCGCGTCCGACGTAGCCGGCTCCACCAGCACCGCGCCCGCGCCGTCGCCGAACAGCACGTACGTCGCGCGATCCTTCGGATCGAGAATCGACGTCATGATGTCGCTCCCGATCACCAGCACCTTCTTGTGCGCGCCCGACGCCGCGAATTGCGCGCCCACCGTCAGCGCATACGCGAATCCCGAGCACGCCGCCGACAGGTCGAATCCCCACGCTTTCTTCGCGCCCAGTTGATTCTGAATCAGGCACGCCGTCGCGGGGAAAAACATGTCCGGCGTCACCGTGGCCACCACGATCATCCCGATTTCTTCGGGGCTTAGTCCTTTCGCCGCCAGCAATTTCTTCGCCGCTTCCGTTCCCAGGTGCGACGCCGCCACTCCCGGGTCCGCGTGGTGCCGCTCGCGAATGCCGGTGCGCGTGCGAATCCACTCATCGGAAGTTTCCATCACTTTTTCCAGGTCGAAATTCGTCACCACGCGCGGCGGAACGTACCCCGCCACTCCCGTGATTTTCGCGGCGATGCGGTTACCCATTATCTCTCCCAGAATTGCCGCGCGATTGTATGCAATCCCCTCGCCGCGTGACAAGCACCCCGCGCCGTCTCACGTTGTCATCCCTAATCCCCGGGGTTTGTGCGGGGTGAGGGATCTGCCTTTCTTTCTCAGCGTCCTCTGCGCCTGCCCGCCGTGGCGGGCCTCTGCGGTGCATGCCTTGTCTTGCTTCGGTTTCTCTGTGTTCTCTCAGCATTTCTCCGTGCGCTCTGTGTTTCGCTTTTGGGGTCTCTCGCCCTCCCGCCGTCTCAGCGTCCTCTGCGTCTCTGCGGTGAGATGCATTCACGGTTGACCCCTGAAACCCGACACCTGAAAACCTGAAACCTCATTTCACAATCTCATACCTCCACGTAATCTTCGCCGTCTTCCCTAGCATCGCCGCCACCGAACAGTACTTCGTCTGGCTCAACTCGATCGCGTGGCTCACCGCCTTTTCGTCGAGCTCCCCGCCCAGCCGGTAAACGATTTCGATCTTCGTCCACACTTCCGGCGGCTCCGGCGCCCGCTCGCCCGAAACCAGCACTTCCAGCGATTCCAGCTTCTGCCGCTTCTTCGCCAGAATCATCGCCACGTCCACCGACGTGCACGCGCCCAGCGCGCCCAGCAACACCTCCATCGGCCCCGGACCGCCTTCGTGCGTGCTTCCCGCATCGAACGTGAATCTCTTTGCCCGATGGCATCGTCGCCAGAAATTGTCTCGCCGCCCACCCATTTCACCGTAGCTGTTCTCATCGTCCCCTCGCGCAAATCGCAACCCGCCCATCGACTCTACCCAGCTTCGCAATGCGCGTCCAGCAGGTTGCAAAGCCAATGGCCCGCCTGAACGCGGCGCGTTCAGCGATTGACGAAGCAGATGCGAGTGGCGAGATTCAGAAAATGTTCGTTGGATCTAACGGGCGAGTACAACTACTCCCTGTTGCGGGTACGAGGCGGGTCCTCAAACTCGCCGTTCGACGGATGAGCCTGAACCTGATGGACGTAGCTTCAAGACTGCTACTCGCCGTCCCCTTCCTGCTTGCAGTATCGCTGTTGGTGGGCTACTTCTTAGAAAGCTCACTCTTGAAATGGCTTTCGACATCTTCACGACTGAGCGGGTTTCTTGCGTTGTTCAAAATGACTGAATAGACGACTTCATTCCTTTCAATTTGCGCGGTGATAAATGCCGTGTCTTCCGGCAGTTCTTGGTAGATGAATTTCACCTTTCTGCCGTCTTCAAGCGTTTTGATCCACTCTTCGGCTGGCATGTTCGTGGCTCCTGGGGCGAGGTGAGTCCGTGCCAAGAGTATACGTGGTTCGGCAGGAGAAGTTGCGAGCCTGGAATGAAAACGGGGGCTACGGGACTGGATTGACGTGTTTAGCTGTGACAGTAACCTCAACGTCAGCACCCTTTTTGAGCCTCACATCGTCACCATGTTCGTCGGTTAGCGTGTTTTCAATCCGAAGATCCCGATATCGATGGTCGGCGCCATCAACAGCAATCTGTGCCTTTTCCGGTTGGCTGGGACGTGGAGAAGGGATGATTTTATGGACTGTCCCGGGCATGGTGACACTTGGGTGTTCTCGAATCCGCGACGTATCCAGATTCAGTTCCCCTATTCTTGCGGACCTGGCCATGCGCGGCTTCGCCATTTCCTTACTGACGCTGGCACGAATCGCGTTGCCGGATTCTTTCTTAGTTTTCTTATGCGGCATACATTTATCCTGACATCGAGAGACAGGCCGTGCAGTCCCATTTTGTACAGTCGCAAAGTATTTCCGTGCCACGAATGACGACGAAACCGGGCCGCGCGAAAGCGGTGCTTACTCGTGCAGGACAACGCTGAGAAGCGAGGTGTTGATCTGGAGCCCGCCGTTATACTTGATGAATCCCAGTTTCCTGAATTTGTTCATGAAGAAATTCACGCGTGAGCGCGTGGTGCCCACCATTTCTGCCAGCATCTCCTGCGATATTTTGGGGAGGACGACTTGGGGCTTATCCTCCGTGCCATAGCGTGCGAGTAGCAACAACGTGCGAGCCAGGCGCTTCTCACTCGAGTTGAAGAGCTGATCGACTAAATCCTCCTCAATCCGGATGTTCCTCGAAAGCATGTAGGAGATGAAACGGTCAGAAAACGCATGCTCCGCGTGGAGGGCACGAATCATCTCGTTCTTTTCAATCATGAGTGCAGCGGTGGCGGTAATCGCGGTCGCCGTCCCGATCCGAATCGGCTGACCGGCGAGGCATCCCTCACCGAAAAAATCGCCCGGTCCCAAAACCGCCACGACAGCCTCTTTGCCGGTTTCATTGACTACTGAGAGCCTCACCCCGCCTTTTTGAATGTATAGGACGTTTTTGGCGGGATCGCCTTGCGAGAAGATCGTTTCCTTCTTCTTAAACTCTGCAACTCTCCTGGACACACCCGCCGAATCAAGAAAATCTTGCGCATCAAAAACAGGCACCTTCATATTTTTGAGTTTCTTGACCATCGAAGCTAGGTGAATCCTCAAGGCTAATCTAACTGCGAAGGGGGATTAATGTCTGTGGGGTAAACGACAAACCAACCGACACTCCCAGAGCGGCTTGCGCTCGCTGTGCCTTGACTATCGAGCATCCTGGGGGCTAGTCTTTTCTCACCAGCCGCCATATCTTAATTGCCCCAGATCCGTTCGTTGTATGAAAGTGGTTTACGTAGTCCGTTCCGGCAAGTGTCCACTCTGCGGTAGCACCGACATTCGTCGCTCGAGACGCAAGGGTATCGCAGAGCAGCTTGGCGAGTGGAGCACCCTGCCGGCATTTAGGTCTGCTTTTGAATTTCGACGGCCGATCAATCGTCCGACTTAGATTTTTTCAACACCCGTTGATTTGTTCAACGCTTTCGCCCTGTCGCCGTTGCCGTGCGCACAGAAATCCTCTTGCAGCTCTCCCACATTCTAAAGGACATCCGTCGCGCTCCATTCTCTCTGGACATTTGGCCCCGGATTTGCCTATAAACGCGTGACCGCCCACGGGGGCAATTCGAGGGAAGGGGAGAAAAACCATGGCATCCAAGAAAGCAACCAAGAGCCTCAAGAAGGGCAAAAAGCTTCAAGCAACCAAGCCGCTCGTTCAGAAGGTTCGGGAATGGTAACTCCTGGTTAGTCGAGCGCGGGTCCCCCAACACCGGATGGGCTTTGCTAATCGAGTGGAGGATCCTGAGGCGGGTGGAGCACCCTTCGGGCACCGGGGGCGCAGCGCGCTCTTCCGCTCTTAGCCTTTCAGATTCAGCCGTCAGGGGTGTCGCGTCTTTTGCGTCGTTGGCAAAGGGTGCGTGTCTTACGTAGCGAGGTGTCTTGAATTAGTTTGAGTGGCTTAATTGCCGCCGCGCGGTTTCCAGCAATAGACCAACCAGTGCATACGTGGCGACATTTGCAGCCAGCACTGAATAAATGGTAATCGGGTAACGCGAGCCGAGAATCGCAACGGGGCAGGTTAACCGGACAAGAGCGGACACAATCGGTTCTATCGGATGGTCCTTGCTTGCCACCAAGAAATAACCCGCCCAGCCGCTCGCAACCAGAAAGCCCGCAGCCGCCCACATTACAACTCGGTATTTCACGCTGCACCTCTCGCTCTTCTGGCCGAATAGTCTCACAAAGTTCCGCCCCATGCCCTAGGCTTTCCTTCTTGAAATTGTCTTTGGCCGAATTACCTGCAGACCGTGCCCCTTAAGGTTCTGTGAGTTATAGAACTACTATAGTAACTTTGTTACTATCCATCCGACCAATTCCATGCTACCATCGCCCGTTTTTATGAGCTGCAAAAGTGACAGGCCGCCTGTACGACCCAGTCCAATCTACCGTAGGGTAGAGGGGGATCCCTTCGAGGGCGAAGAACAAGCAAAAGGTGAAGAAAAATCTAATCGCAACAACGCCACATTCAAAAACCGCCGCAATCTCATGAGCCCAAACGACATCACATTTTCTAACCGCGACAGAAACACTACTTCCGCTTCTCCGCACTTTCGCCCACCCCGCAGTCAAAGCGAAGACACCCACCATCAAAGGTCGCGGGCAAATGTAGCGCCGCCTTTCAAGGCGGCACTCCGGTGCCGTCGGGCTAACGCAAAGATGCCGGGCGTAAAGCCCGGCGCTACAGAGGCTACTGCGAGGCAACGCGGCCCGGCGGTACAATCCTGCCGCGAGGCCAAGCCGATGAACATCACTTCCAGCGACGTCATACTTTTGGCGCACTCGACGTTTGGGGTGCTCGGCATCCTCTCGGCGCTGTGGGTGTTTGTGGAAACGCTGAATGCGCGCGAGGAGAACGCGGGGCGCATACGAAAGGTCGCTCTGCTGGCGGCGCTGTGCATGAGCGTGACCTGGATTGTCGGGGGATATTGGTACGTGCACTTCTATCCGGGCGATAGGGCCCTGATTCTGAAAGGGCCGTGGCCGTGGGCTCATACGCTGTTCATGGAAACCAAGGAACATCTTTTTTTCATCACGCTGATTCTTTCTTTCTACCTTCCGATTGCGGCGAGAGACAAGCTCTATGCCAACGCCGCCGCGCGCAAAATGGTGTTGTGCGTCGCGATGTTGATCGTTCTAAGCGGGCTGGCGATTGAAGGCTCGGGAGCGATCATCAATCATGGCGCCAAGGTTGCGCTCTTGCAGACTGGGCAGGGGGCCGCACGATGAACACGGACAACGGAAAACTGGGCCGCTCGAGCGCCGGGTTCGCCATGGCTGCGTCGATCACGGTTCTATTCAGCACTGCGCTGGCCTGGGCGAAGGACGCTTACAAGCCGCTGAACAGTTTTATGAATGCTCTGGCCTGGCACAATTGGATAACGCACGGCTTGGCCGACGTCGTTCTCTTTGTCGGGCTGGGACTGATTTTTTCTAGAACCAACTGGGCTGAACGAATCGCTCCGAATCGCGATGACTACATTTCTGGCGGTGGCCGTGGCGGTGGCAGGCCTAGGGCTGTTCGCCTGGTACGCGGTGTTCTGAGGAGAAAAATGCAATCCGAAGCGCAGACGATGGGGGCAACGCTGCAGGTCAATGAAACCCGTTTTTGTCCATTTGCCGGGAGAGCATCGCGTCACCTGCGTCCGGCTTCTTGTCCTCTTTTCCCCACGTGTAGTAGAGGCCTAGGTAACCGTAGTTCTCCGTCTGGCCAGCTACCGAGTGCCCGTACGCAAACAGAAATTGGAAATTGGGATTCTTGAAATGGTAGTAGCCGCCCGCGTCGATCAGCGTGGAGGATTGCGTTTGAGGAGCGGCCAATCCTTCTCGCGCGTGAGAAAAGACCTCCACTCCAAATTCAAGCTTCTTGTTGATTTCGCGCTTCACGAGAAATCCGCCGTAGGGAAAGCTACGATACTGAACTTGTTTGACGACTGTGTATCCCGCGCCGCCATCGAAGGTCCAGGGCCCTTCGTCTTTTTCCACCCAGAGCGGAAGTTTGTACCAGACTTTTCCAATGCCGAGCCCTTTCGAATAACTCCCGGTGGGGACTTCCAACATGGTGAACGTGCCGATCTGAGGACGCCGCTTCGTTTGCTTGATGAAGCCGAACTTCAAGCCCAGTTCCATGTCGGTGAGGCCAAAGGCGCGAGGGCCCGTTCCGCTGGGAGCGTAGATGGGATTATTCGTTGGGAAGACGGCACCGAAGGGCAGAATCGCGTGAAGTTGGACTCTGGGGAGCGCGCCCCAGTTAAATTCGAAGGCCGGACCGAGCGTGTCGTACTCTACCGGAGTGCCGTCCACGCCGCCGAAGATGTAGGCCTCGTAATGCTTGAAGTCGACCGGCGTCGGATCGTCGGTCTGGTAGGGAGGGCCCTGCGCCCGCAGCGTTGGCGCGGTGAGCATAACGAAGAGGAGAAGCGCAAGTTTCAGGCCGTTGCTGAACACATCGAAATTGTACAACGGGTGAGCCGGCGGAATTCGGCGCTAAATTGTGGACGTGCCGGTGATTTTCGTGGCGACAGCGCCGGCTTCGACGATGGTGCGCGGGGCGCGGCGCATCGTTTCGACGAAGACGCGGACGATTGCAGGATCGAATTGGTTGGCGGCGCAGCGTTCGAGTTCGGCGAACGCGTCCTCGGGCGTGCGCGCTTTTTTGTAGGTGCGCTCTGAGGTGATGGTGTCGTAGGCGTCGGCGATGGCGATCACGCGAGCGCCGTGCGGGATGTTTTCGCCCTCGAGCCGATCGGGATATCCGGTGCCGTCGTAGAACTCGTGATGGTGGCGGACCATTTTGCCGATGCCGTTCATGGCCTGAAGCGGTTCGAGAATTTTTGCGCCGAGATCCGTATGGGTTTTCATCGTCTCCCATTCGGACGCGTCGAGAGGCCCGGATTTATTGAGGATTATCTCGGGGATGCCCACCTTGCCGATGTCGTGCAGGAGGGCCGCGAGGCGGATCTCTTCCACCTGTTCCTGCGGCAGCCCTAGTTCCTGCGCGATCATCGCGGCGTACGCGGAAACTTTCTGCGAGTGACCCTGCGTGTAGTGGTCCTTGGCGTCGATGGCGAGCGCGAGAGAAGTGACTGTTTCGACCACCGCGGGGGGCAGGCCGTTTGCCGATCCGCCAGCGCCCTGCTCGAGTGACCGGGTGAATTGCTCGAGGCGGCGGTAAATCTCCTCGAACGCTTCGGGGCCAGTGGAAAAGAGGCGCTTCAGCGTGACGCCGAGGTAGGCCTCGAGGACGTCTTTCTTCCATCGTTTGCGGTCGACGGGATCGCCCTGCTCGGCGCTCGAAACGGAATTGCCTCCCTGGTGTTTCGAGAGGTACATCGAAGAGTCCGCCACCTGAATCAGTTCCTGCGGAGTGGAGCCGTGGACGGGGAATCCGGCGATGCCAAAGCTTGCGGTGATGTTTTTGTCGCGCAGCAGCGGATCGGAAGCTACCCAGCCGCGCAGCTTGCTGGCGAGCTGGCGCGCTTGCTCGACGGTGGTTTCCGGCATCAGGATGACGAATTCGTCGCCGCCGTAGCGCGCGACAACGTCGGAGCGGCGGCAATTCTGTTCGAGGATGTGGCCGACGCGCTGGAGGACGACGTCGCCCTCGAGGTGGCCGTAAAAGTCGTTCACAAACTTGAAGCGGTCGAGGTCCATGAGGACGAGAGCAAACGGGCGGTTCGCGCGCGTCGAGCGCTTCCATTCGGAGGAGAGCGCCTCCATGAGGAAGCGATGAGTTTTGACGCCCGTGAGGCCGTCGGTGATGGCCTGCTCCTGCGCTTTTTGGAAGGTAAGGGCGTTGTGGAGCGCGCCGGCGAACAAATCCGCGAGCGTCCTGAGGAACTGGACTTCCTGCTCGGGGAAATCGCACGGCTCGGACGATTCGACGTACATCACGCCAAGCAATTGCTCGGCGTAGATCACCGGCAGAGCAATCGCGGCGGCGGAGCCTGGAAGGACGGTGCGCGGGGTGCTGGCGTTCACTTCGCGAACGAGCGCCGTTTGGCCCGAGCGCGCCACCTGGCCGACCAAGCCTTCGCCCAGCATAATCCGACGGCCCTGGGCATCGCGGCGAGAGCCAGCCTCGGCCTGGATGACGAGTTCCTTGGCCGAATAATCGAGAATCGCGATTCCGATATGGTCGTACGTGAGGCCGTTTTCAATTTCCCTTGCGATCTTCGCGAGCATTTCTTCGGGATTGAGAGTGGTGATGGCGTGGCTGGAAACATTGTTGATGAGAGTCAGATGGCGCGATTTCTTCTGTTCTTCGGAGAAGAGGCGCGCATTCTCGATAGCGATGGCGGCTTCGCTGGCCAGAACGCGGAGAAGTTCCACGTGGCCTTCATCGAAAGCGCGCTCCTGGCGGCTGTGCACGGCCATCACACCGATCGGGCGGTCGTAGAGAATCAGCGGCACGGCGCAGATCGAGGCCAACTCGGCGAGAGGCTGAAAGCCCAAACGCTGCGCATTTTCGGGAAAGTGATCGCGAATCAGAAGCGGCTGGCGGGTCTTCATGATGTATTCCACCAAGTGATTCCCAACCGGGCGAGAATACTTTTGCCGCCGCTCGCCGTCGATCAGCTCGATTTCGAAGCGGACTTCCAGCGCCTTGTGGTCGTGGAAAGCGATGAAGAAACTGCTGACGTCGAGGAGCCGGCGTATTTCGGAGTAAATGCGCTCGAAGAGGGCGTCGGGCTCGAGCGTGGAGCTGAGAACGCGGCCGATTTCGTTGAGGATGTGCAGCTCCTCGCTGCGGCGCGCAGTTTGCTGGATCAAGTAGCTGTTTTCGACGGCCATGCCGATCTGGTGGCCAAGGGCGAGCAGAAGCCGCAACTCGGCGGGGGTAAAATTCCGATTGTCCGGAGTGCCGAGGATGAGCACTCCGAAAACGCGCTCTTTCGCTTGCAAGCTGATCCCGACGACGGTCCGCAGGTGCTGCGCGAGCAATAGCTGGCGCAGTTTGCGGAAGGATTCCTCCTTCTCGAGCGCTTCCCAGTTTGCATCGCGTCCGAGTTCGCGCAAAACAACGAGCCCGCCGAGGCGGGCGACCAGGCCAACGATGTATTCGTCCAGATTGCCGTCCTGAATCGTCGCTGAAAAAGTGTCGCCGAGGCCAGTCACGACGGCAGATTTCGGTCCGTTCGGTTCTCCGTATTGCATGCAAAGAGCCCCGGCCGGAATCCGCACAACGTTGAGAACGCGTTCGAGGGCCTGAGCCAGCATCTTCTGAATCTCGCCTCCGACGAAACTCGACGTGGCGAGATTCAAGTTCGAGAGAGCCAGCATGTTGCGTTCGACGCGGCGGCGTTCTTCCTCGTAGACGGCCATGACCATGAGCACGCCGGCAAAAAACTGCGGCAGCAAATCGAGCGGGAGGAGATCTTGCCTTGTCAGCCAGCCGAGTCGAGGCTGAAGAAAGTTTACGACCTGAAGGAAGTTTACGAGCCGAAGCACGCCCCAGCCGACAAACGTAATCGTGAGCAACATATCGGCGCGCGATTCCTGTTTCCGGGCCTCCTGCCAGAAGGTGTACGCAACGAGAAAGAAGATGAGGCCGACGCCCAGGCCCAGGGGCACGCTCACGGAGCCGCGAGCGTACAAGAGGGCCCACACTGCCGCGGCGGCAATTGCCGCAGTGACACCGCGAATTGCGAGTCCAAGCTGGGCATAGAGGCGCGCCGCGCAATAGAACACGAGCGCGGCAACCGCCAGGAGCCATTCATTAAAGGCTGCGAACCAATTGGGGAGTTGGACCCGGGAGCCCACGAGAAGGCCTATGAAATAGACGGAGACGAGGAGCCAGCCGGCAGCCCAAACGAGGAGATACTCCTGCCTTTTCTGGCGGTACAAGAAAAGGAAGAACGCGCCAAGCAGAAACGCGCTGGCAAGGAGCACAATCGCACTCGTACTACCGTGAGTCAGCAACGCAAGCTCCGCTTCCGATGGCGCTTCGGAATATCCTCCGAGAATAGCAGAAAACGAAACGGCTTCTGTGGCGTGTCCACGAGAAGTTTCGTGGAGGTCAACGTCCGCGGCGCGTCGTTCCGCAGGGCCCTGATAGCCGGAGGGTAGTGTCCATGTTAAATTGCGGCGTGCGCTGCGTCAACGGTACCGGGGTACCAAAGTCAGCCGTGTCATACAGTTGCGTCGCTCTCGCGCGGAGTGTGAGAGCGGTGCTAACTCGATTTTGGCAGGCGGTTCCGATAAGATGATCGATCTCTAAGCCGAAAGGAATCTGACGAGAATGACGCCGTCCCAGAAACCACGCGTGCGCTTCGCTCCATCCCCCACGGGTTATCTCCATGTGGGCGGAGCGCGCACGGCGCTGTTCAATTGGCTGTTTGCCCGGCACGAGGGCGGCACGCTCCTGCTTCGAATTGAAGACACCGACGTCGAGCGCAACCGCCCGGAACTGGTCGACGGAATATTGCAGGGTTTGCAATGGCTGGGAATCGAATGGGACGAGGGCCCGTTTTTCCAATCGCAGCGCCTGGAAATGTATCGCGTTGCCGCCGAGCGCCTGCTGGCCAGCGGCGCGGGATTCGTGTGTTACTGCAAGCCCATGGCGTACGCGGGGGCCGGCGCGGCTGACCCAGAAGGTGAAGGCGACGACGAGGGAACGAAGCAGCAAAAGAACGTGGTTTGCCCGTGCCGCAATCTGACGGAAGCGGAACGCGCCGGAAAGGAAAAAGAGGGGATTCCGCGGGCGATTCGCTTTCGCGTGCCCCGGGAAGGAACGACGAAGTTCGAGGACGCCGTCTTCGGGTCGCGCGAAGTACAGAATAACGAGATCGAGGATTTTGTTCTGCTGCGCTCGAGCGGCTTACCCACCTACCAATTGAGCGTAGTTGTGGACGATATCGACATGGGGATCACTCACATCATTCGCGGTGCCGACCATCTTTCGAACACGCCCAAACAGGCACTGATCTATCAGGCGCTCGGCGCCACGCCGCCGATCTTTGCGCACGTTCCGCTAATCCTCGGCCCCGATCGCACGCGACTGTCGAAGAGGCACGGGGCCACAAGCGTAGGTTCCTATGCCGACGAAGGGTTTTTGCCCGAGGCGTTTCGCAATTTCCTTGCGCTGCTGGGCTGGTCGCCCGGCGACGATTCGGAATACATGCGCACGAGCGAACTCATCGAGCGCTTCTCTCTCTCTGGCGTCAGCCGGACGAACGCAATCTTCGATCGCGCCAAGCTTGAATGGTTCAATACCCAATATTTGCAGAAACCGCCCGTCGAGGATGTGCTGCCGTATGTTGAAGCCGAACTCAAACGAAGCGGGCTGTGGCAGGATCGCTGGAAGACGACGGATAGCGCATGGTTCGCGCACGCCGTGGACCTGATTCGGCCGCGGACGCGCCTTATCACCGATTTCAGCGGGTGGGCGCGTGCATTTTTCAGCGACGATTTCGATTACGAGCCCGAAGCGCGCGAAAAATTCTGGAAGGATGAACGCGTGCCAGGGATGCTGGGCAAACTTGCGGATGCGCTGGAGGCTCTCCCCGATTGGAACCACGACGCGTGCGATGCGGCCCTGCGCACGCTCGCTGCGGCGGAAGGCGTGAAAGCCGGATTGCTGATCAACGCGACGCGGGTGGCGATTGTCGGACGCGCTGTGGCTCCGCCGCTCTTCGATACCATGGTTGTGCTGGGGAAAGAGCGCGTGGTCACACGCCTGCGTCGGGCTATATCTTTTCTCTCTTCTCGCTAAAAACCAACATAACGCCTCGAGTGATGTAATGAATCGAAAGAGCCGGCGGGACCCGCCCTAGGAGATGGCGGCCGGGCAGCCTGCGCTGCCGAGGCGCTACTTGGCTGGGCGTGACGACGGTGCCGTGAAGATTTCCGGATGGAGCGGGCGGGCCTTTGCGTTCGCGTCAGCGACGTCGAGCTTTACGCCGACCGGCACCTTCACGGGGGGAAGGCATGTGGATTCACTGCAAGCCTGGTAGCGAAGGGTCAACGGAATCGTCGCAGCGCCCAGGGGCGCATCGGCTTGCGTCGTGAGGCGGAGCCGCAGCGTGACGCTGCCGCTATAGACATCGAGTGGCTTGTCCGGCGAGAACGCGAACTTCTCGAGCTTTCCATCGGGGTAAATCGTGTCGACCAACTGGAAGCCCGAGGGGAGCTGCGGCGTAAGGGTGGTGGGAATCAGATACGCATCCGTGGGCTTGTGGGAATTCATGTGGTAGCCGCGCGCGATTTCCGCGACGATGGCGACCTGAAATTCTTTTCCGCGCGGAACCGGCTGAAGCGAAACGTACGCTTGAGGCTTCACGATGGATGCGGCGGATACCATCGCGCTTTGTGCGCTGGCATGGGATAGGGAACCCAGAAGGCTCGGGGAGATTGCGAAGATCGTCGTCCAGAGCAAGCAGGAAATCCATAGACTGCGCATTTGCATTCGCATCCTCATCCGATTCACCATCCTGAAGTTTAGGGGCTGAAGCCCCTTTTATTTTTTGTGGGGCTTCTTTCGGGGCGGCCTGGAAGCCACCCCTCCCCGGACTAATTCAAGCTCAGGGTTTGCAAGTACAAACCCTGAGACCCGAGTCCGGGGCTGACACAAGACCGCGGCAGTGGTAACCCGAAAGACTAAACCTGAACTGCGGAGCCGAGCTTTTCGCTGAGAATTCGGCTCATGACCTGATTCAGAGTTTCGCCCGTCTTATCAAGGACGAAAGCCTGGGCGGAATCCGACCAGCCGAGCTTGAAACTGGTGGTCAGCGCCGAAATCCAGATTTGCCGCACGGGCGCATTGGGACTGAGCACGAAGCGGGTTTCGTCCTCGTCTTCGAACTCGATCTCGAGCTTGCCGCTGCCGCCCTCGACTTCGAAATCGTGGTCGTCGCCGATATCAGCGAGCCGGTTGCGGAGGCTCTCGAGGGCTGAATCGCATTTCTTTTGAAATTCGCGTTCGTCCATCATGCGGGTGGAAGGTTCAAACTCGGCGCTCGGTCCTACTGCGTGAGCAAGCTCTCGATTTCCTTTTCGAGATCGTCTTCGCTCACCAAGCCCATGTATTTCTTTGCGATTTTTCCGTCGCGGGTAATCAAGAAGCTGGTGGGATATCCGATGATTCCGCCGAATTTTGCAGCGACATCGTCGTCCCCGGTGACGATCGGATAATCCATCGTCATCGGATGGCCGTTCACGTCGAATTGCGTCCTCTGGACGAACGGCTTAACGACCTCGGCGCCCTCGTCATCCATTGCGACGCCGAGCATCGTGAAGCCCTGGCTCGAGTACTTCTGCTGGAACTCGATCATCCACGGGATTTCCACGCGGCATGGGTCGCACCAAGTGGCCCAGAAATTTACGAGCACTACTTTGCCCTTCAGGCTCGAGAGCGGCACATTGTTGCCTTGTAGATCCTTGAAGGTCACAGCCGGCGCGCTCTTCAGGGATGCGGACGACTTGGCGTCTGATTTGCCGCTGGCATGGCTGGTTCCGCCAGCGCATCCAAGAATCCCGATGGCGGCGGCTGAAAGCGCGAACGCGAGAAAAATTGTGGTAACTCTCTTGGTCATCGAAAGACTCCAATTAGAGCGTAAATCGCTTCAGAAATGTCAGTTTACCTGAAAGCCATGTCAAGCGGTTAAAGAACACCAGGCCGCCCACGGCAAGCAGCAACACGCCGCTGAACACCTCGACGGCATGAAGATGGCGACGGAAGCGCTGGTAGAACTTCAAGAATCCTCCAATACCGAGGGCCGTAATCAGGAATGGGATCGCGAGGCCGGCAGAGTAGCATGCGAGGAGAAGAATGCCTCGCCCCAGCGTTTCCTGCGTCATCGCCAGCGTCAGCACTCCTGTCAGAATGGGTCCGATGCAGGGAGTCCAGCCGAACGCAAATGCGAACCCCAGAAGAAATCCACTGAAGATTCCCGGCTTGCCTCCGAGCTTTTGGAAGCGGACGTCGCGATTGAGCCAGCGCGTCAACGAAGGCCCGAGGAGGAAAATCAGCGCAAGCGCGTAGAACTGGATTGCCTTCAGCAACGCCCCCGCGATTCCCGGCCGCAGATTCAGGATAACGCCGAACACGACGAGGACCGCTCCAATGATGAGTCCCACGCGAACGGGAACCTTGGCGAGCCATCCGATCAGGTGCAAGCCGAAAAGAATAATCAACGCACCCGCGATGGGAGTCAGCAGGCTTTTATTTTCGGCCAGGAACGTGCCCACGGCGCTGGCCGAAGCGCCAAAGGCGATGAATACGATCGAGAATCCCGTCACAAATGCCAGCGCGGAACTGAACAGGCCCGCCCGCGGCGTCTTGCCCTCTTTCAGTTGTTCGACACCGATGCCTGAAAGCATCGAGATGTAGCCCGGGACGAGCGGCAGGACGCACGGCGAGAGAAACGAAACCAAGCCTGCGACGAACGCCGCAAATATGGAAACTTCCATCGAACCTCGTACGCCTACCGCGCGGGAGTTGGATGTGCCAGATACTCAGACAGACCCTGCTCAGGACCACATCTTCCCACAACCCTTAGACGTGCGCTCGCAGTTTTGGTTCAGCACCGAAATGCGCGGAAAACCCGCCATGTGATGCCCGTGGTCGCCACCTTCGAAGATTTCAGGTACGGAAGCATTCCGCGTAAGTGATTGCATCGCAGGTGGTTGCCCGCCGTGAAGAGTGGCGCTCCATCTGCTTTTCGTGACCGTGGGCCGGCCTTGGTGCCGCGAGTGGCGAAGCGATTCGCTTCTCGGGCGGCGGGCTTGCGAAAGCGTTTGAGCGGGAGGCAACATGACTCCGAACCAGGTGACGGTAGTGCGGGTCGGCGCGGCGTTCGCGGCGGTGGCTTTATTCACGTTCTGCGGCAATGCCCTGGCAGCCGATCTTGCCGCCGTGTCGCTGACAATCGCCGCCATCGCGCTTGACGGCGTTGACGGTTACCTTGCGCGGACGCGGGGCCTTGCCACTCCGCTGGGCGCGCAGCTCGATATCGTAGGCGACCGGATCGTTGAGAACCTCTTTTTCATGTTCTTCGTGGCGAGCGGGCTTATTTCTTTTTGGGTTCCTGTGCTTTTTTTTGTGCGCGGCACGCTGACGGATTTTCTGCGAAGCCTGGCTGCGCGGTCGGGCCGCGTCGGATTCGGAAGCAACTCGATGCTGGAAACGTGGTGGGGACGAGCGCTGGTGGCGTCGCGCGCCAGCCGCGCGGCGTACGCGATTCTTAAGTGTGTTTGTTTCTGTTGCCTAGGACTTCTGCTGCCGATGCGACGGATGCCTGTGAGCTGGTTCGCTACATCATGGGAGGTTTGGTTTTCGGCGGCCGCGCAGGCGCTCGTTTTTGCGACGGTTGCGTTC
The DNA here is from genome assembly GCA_963744235.1 of uncultured Acidobacteriota bacterium. Taxonomy (GTDB): domain Bacteria; phylum Acidobacteriota; class Terriglobia; order Acidiferrales; family UBA7541; genus Palsa-295. Next base: position 96,572 of record CAVUSU010000006.1, read on the forward strand.
TGCGTCATTCGCGCGCTGCCTGTGATCTGGGATGGGCGGCGGTATCTGAACGATGTCGAGAAGCCGGTGACGCGGGCGGTAGTGCGGGTGACTCGATGAGCCCGAGCAAGATTGGAGCGTTCTTCGATCTCGACGGAACGCTGCTGCCGAAACCTTCGCTGGAATGGAGGTTTCTCCGCCACCTGCTCGCGCGAGACGAAATCACGAGTGCGGCCGCGCTAGGCTGGCTCGGAAATTGGGCGGGAACACTCCTACGAAATCCGCGCGCTGGCATCGACGCCAACAAGTCCTATCTGGCAGCTCTTCGGGAAGCGGTGGCGTCTGACTGGGCGAATTCGCTTCAGCTGGAATCGCTTCCAATGTTTTCCCGGGGGATGGGACGTATTTCGTGGCACCTCACGCAGCGACATCAGGTGTTTTTCGTCAGCGGAACACTGGCGCCTCTCGCATGCGCAATTACGCGGAATCTGCCAGGCCGCATTGAAGTGATCGCTACCGAGCTGGAAGTTTGCGGTGGCTATTGGACGGGGCGGCTTGCTGGCGAGCACATTAGCGGAACAGCAAAACGCGAGGCGCTTCGCTCGCTTGCTGTGCGGCGCGGACTGCGGCTTGAGATGAGCTACGCCTATGGCGACCAGATCGCCGATCTTCCGATGCTTGAAGCCGTTGGGCATCCCTTCGCGGTGAATCCGGCGATGAGACTTCGGCGAATCGCGCGGGCGCGCGGCTGGCCCGTTTGCAATTGGACGGTGCTTCCGCGCGCGGTTCGCGACCGGAGCGCTCAATTGTTGGCAATGAAGGAGGCGCGATGAAATCGGAACGGAGCGCGGCTTTCCTCGGACAGTCAGGGTGTCAGGCACCCGGGTGGAACTCGAGTACCGAGGCGCAGACCGAATCGCAGGGAGCGATTTCGCGGTGGGTGGCGGAAACCTGGCGCGCGTGCGGGGCATTCGAGTGGGTTACGTTTGCCTATCTGGCGTGGCTACTGACGGTGTTCACCATTTTTCATCGGAATCTCGCGCACCCGAAGCTGTACATCGCATTTCATTTCTCTGTCGCGGTGATGATCTTGTCGCTTGTGCGCGCAGCGTCGCAGATGGATAGCGCGTTCCTGCGATTCGCGCGCCACTGGTATCCGTTGCCGCTTTATTTGTGGCTATTCGAGGAGTTGGGCAGCTTCGTTCACGCGATTTTTCCCGCGTGGTTTGATCGCGTGCTCATCGAATTCGATTACAACTTTGCCGGAGTTCATCCCTCGGTGTGGCTGGCGCGGTATTCAAATCCTGCGCTGAACGATTTCATGCAATTTGCCTATTTGACGTATTTTCTGTATCTCGTCATTCTACCGGCGGTTCTTTACGCGCAACGCGAGCGCCTCGCGTTCTGGACGGTGATGGCTTCGACGGCCATCGCGCACTATTCCGTTTACGTCATTGCGTTGCTATTTCCCGTGGAAAGCCCCTATCACTCGCTCGCTGGGTTGCAAACGAAGGAGCTTGCGGGCGGGGCGGTGACAGCTTTGACGAATTTCATCGAGCAATTCGGGCGGGTTCACGGTGCGGCATTCCCATCGGCGCACGTTGCGGGTTCGATGGTGGCGATTCTGGCGTCGTGGCGCTACTGCCGGCGGCTATTTTGGATTTGCCTGCCGTTCTTCCTGTGCATGTGCGTGGCGACGGTGTATGGCCGGTATCACTACTTCGCAGATGTGCTCGGGGGAGTTGTCGTGGGCACTGCGGGTTTTCTTGCGGGTGGGAGTCTCATGGGGCAAAGCGGAGCGGTTCCGAAAATCGCAGGTGTCGCCGCGGGCGCGGAAGATTCAGACTAGATTCGGATGGCGCTTGTGCCACTCCGTCGCTTCTTCATAGGCGAGCGCTATCGCCAGCAGCCGGGCCTCGCTCCATCGTGGCCCGATGAGTTGCATCCCGACGGGCAAGCCCTCTCGAGTGAAACCGCAGGGGATTGAAATCGCAGGATGTCCGGTGAAATTCGCGGGGCGGTTCATGCGCACGAGCGCCGACCGCACCGTTTCCTTCTCGCCGGCAATTTCGACGTCTTGCTGCCCGATCTTCGTCGCGCTGGTGGTTGTGACAGGGGCGACAATCGCGTCGACGCGGTCAAATGCCGCTTGGAAGTCTTTCTCCGCTTCGGTCTTCATCGCCAGCCCGCGCAAGTAATCCAGTGCACGCACGCGAGTTCCCTGGTCGAGGCGATGCCGGACGTCGTCGCCATAGTCATCGGCGCGCGCGGGGAAATAGCCCTGTGATTCGTGATAGTGCGTCGCTTCTGCGAGGGCGATGTCGTTCGTTCCCGGAAGAAGAGCGCCAGCGAGCCCCGGCATCGGCACGTGTTCGATACGGCCGCCGAGCGAGTGTAAGACTTTAGTGGCGACTTCGATTGCCTCAAGCACTTCGGGATCCACACGATCGAAAAAATAGTGCTCGGGCCAGCCCAGGCGAAATCGCTTCGGCAGGATGCTTCGCAACTTGCGATGGTCGGGGCGCGTGGCGCCTTTGGGATATTCTCCCGCGATTACTTCGAGCATGATGCAGGCATCCGTAACGCTCCGGGCCAGCGGACCGGCATGATCCAGGCTTTGAGCGAGCGGAACGATTCCCGCGACGCTCACCAGGCCGAAGGTAGGCTTCAATCCGACGATCCCGCACAGCGCCGACGGAATTCGAATTGAACCGCCGGTGTCAGTGCCAACCGAAGCAAAGCACATTCCGGCAGTAATGGCCGCCGCGGAGCCGCCGCTCGAGCCTCCTGTGACGCGTTCGCGATTCCAAGGATTGCACGCCGGACCGAAATGCGGGTTCTCGTTCGTGATTCCGTAGGCGAACTCGTGCATGTTGGTCTTGCCGAGGAGAATGGCCCCCGCACGCGTGAGACGCTTCGCGACGTCAGCGTCGTCCGATGGAACGAAATCCGCCAGGATCTTCGACCCGGAAGTCGTGCGAATTCCGCGCGTCCAGATATTGTCCTTCAGCGAAATTGGAATACCGTGGAGCGGACCTTTCCATTTTCCGCGCGCGATTTCCCGCTGCGCGGTCCTCGCTGCGCGGAGGGCGAGGTCCGGGACGACGGTGATGAACGTGTTCAGCGCGGGGTTCAACCGGCCGATTCGAGCGAGCGCGGCTTCGACAAGCTCGACAGGTGAAATTTCCCTGCTCTGCAGGAGGCGCGCTGCTTCCTGGATCGAGAGAAAAACCAGTTCATCAGGTTCAGGGTGTTTTTCGAGCGGGGCATTCGCGCGCGTGTGAACACGAGCCATCAGAAGATCTTCTCAGCCCTGCGGAGGTTCCCCGCCGAGCCCACGTTGGCGATCCGAAAGGTTACGAGGTATTGGTTTTCGCTCCGGATCGTGCCGAACGAGAATTTGCGGTACTCGAATCCGATGCCGCAGCACGACCCGTTGTAGCTGACCTCTGCAATCTGGTTTTGGAATCCGTGCTGCGTGAAATCGTAGCTGGCGCCAAGAGTGGCGTTCAAACCGGGCCGTGTGAGGTCGCCGTATCCGAACAGGGCACGGACTTGATTCGACCGCTGTTGGAAATTCAGCGGCGGCGCCGGGGGATTGAGAGGCAGATTCAAGGTGGAAAAGTGGGCAAGGGTAAGGAACGATTGCTTGTAGGGCTTGAGCTTCAGCAGAGTGCCAATCGCGGTCATGCGGTTGCGTTGCGGATCGTAGTTGAGGATGAACTGGGTATCCCAACGCTTCCCTGGCTCAATCGTCAAGTCACTCACGATCGGGGAAAAGCGCCTGGGCTCGTCGGCGAATGCAAAGGGCGTGAGATCGTCGAGCGTTTGAAACACATTTCGCTGTCCCGGCACCAGCGCGCCGCCGAACGTCGGATCAAAAAAATATTTCTGGGCGAGCTGCCAAGTAACCAGCTCCTGGGGATCGCCGCCATCGGATCGGCGATAGAGGCGTTGCGTCACGCCATATTCCACCTCGCTGGTGTCCGTCAGCGTCTCGTCTTCGTCGAAGCGGACGAAGCGGCCAAAGTCGTTCACGCCGGTGACGTAGTTGTAGACGATATCCGGCTCGATAGTGTGCTTCCATCTCGAGTCGGCATCACCCCAGACGCGCTCGATGGTGGGCGGCCGGATATCGAGAGAGAACTCTTCCGTGTTGCGAAAGAATCCCTGGTCGAGGAACTGCTGGTTCTGCATTTGTCCGCCGTAATAAGTAGAGCGGAACGTGAACGTCGGAGTCAGGTCGAGCCACGGCCCCCAGTGAAGCGGCATCGTCACGGTTGGCGAGAATTCGGTTCGTTCAACGAAGCGGGAAGTGTCGAAAGGTGTTACCGTCTCGCCGCGATGCACCGCACCCGCGAAGGCTTCAAACGAAAAGTAAACGGGAAGGTTCTTGAAAAAGGTCCGATCGACAGAACTAAATCTTGCTTCCGGCGCCGTCCGCAGCGTGATCGAGGTCTGCGGTGTGGCGCTCAGGTAGTTTTCATAGCTGAGCGCGGCAAAGTCCAGGCTGTACCCGTTGAAATTCTTCGTGAGGAACGCGGTATTTCGCACCTCCGAGTTCACCGCTTGAATGTAGGTTTCGGACCACGCCAGGCGGAACGTAAGCGAGCTAAGCTGGTCGAGATCGGCCACCGCCCGCCAATCGTCAGGCAGCAGGGCAGTAAACAGCAAATGAGCCTCATGCCCGCCCTGCGGGATCGGCGGCCCAGCCGGCTGTTCGAGACCGCGGTCGATCACACCGAAATAGTCCGCTTCGAGCCTTGCGTTTCCCCAGGGCCGCATTCGAATTTCCGCTTTCTGGTTCCAGCCTCGTTTGCTGAGGTATTCGCTGCCAAGGGTGAGGTCCATCCAGTCTTTCGGCGCCCAGTAAACCGAGTCGCCCAGAATCCAGCCCTTTCTCGAACTGTCGCCGAACTCCGGGATCAGAAAACCAGAGTTGCGGCGTTTTTCGGCCGGGAATGTCGCCACGGGTAGATACAGCACCGGAACCGAGAGGAGACGGAAGTTGCCGTTTTCGAGGCGGACCGATTTCTGCAATTCGACGGTGGCAAGCGGAGCATAAAACTTCCACGTGGGATGCTGCGGATCGCAGACGGTAAGCCATGCCTTGTGGATGCGATAGGTGTTCTCGTCGAGCCGCTCGGCTTCGTCCGCCTCGAAATAGAGGGGATTGGGGCTGATGAGAAGCGTCGGTGTTGGGCGGCGCTGCAACGCAAACGTCGCGCGCACGTGGTGGAATTTGCCGCGGCCGGTGCGCAATTCGTAGCGCGCATCGTCTGCCTCAACGTGCTGGGTCAAGTAATCGAGCTGCACGTGGCCGCGCGCGGTGACGACATCGGTTTCTTCGTTCCACTCGGCGTGATCAGCCCGAAGCCGCACATTTTCGTAGCGCAGATCGACATTGCCGTCGGCATAGTAGGTCTTGCCAATTTCGCCGCCCTGGCGGTCAGCCTCGAGCGTTACTTCACCGCCCGCTTGCGGCAGTTTGGGGACTGGATTTGCGCCGCCTTGCGCGGATGCGGTTCGGGCTGACGCACCTAACATCGGGAGAACAACTATGAGAAGGAGGTACTTGCGGAGTGACTCCAAAGGTGTCGCGTTGGGCATCGACTGATTTTTTCCGCAAAAAAGAAATCCGAGCGTAACACGCGCTCCGCGCACTCGCAATCGGCGGAGCCCGTCGTTTTTCCAACTGCTCAAAAGGCCGAAGATGAGAATCCGTCACTTCCGGGCGAGTTGCCTAGTAAGCGACAACTGCGCACGATGGTCTGCTGGCGGAACGTGGCACGACGTGCTACCATTTCTTCGTTCCACTGGAACTTTCGCAGCGCAAAACGACCAGTGATACGCATCTGCCCGAAGTGTGGCGCTCTTCTGCTCGACGCCTCCGAGAAGTGTTCCTTTTGCGAGATCCCCATCGACGATAGTGTGCCGGTTCCCGCAGTCATGGCCGTCGAAAGGTCAGTGGATCCTGACGTGGGCGCGTCGGAGCCGGAATGGCGGCGCGAAGTATCGCGGCGCCTGCACGAATACCGCGCTCGACGCGGACGCCTTCACCTGGACGACCCCCAATCGGGCCTTCCGTTTCAGGAAGAGGTCAGCCTTGCAGCCGAGGAACCCCGCGAACGGTCTCGACCGCGGTCCATCCAGCGCCAGCGGCAAATTGAACGAGTGGAAATCTGCATCCAGCCGGAACTGGATTTCTCGGATTCTCCCGATGACCGCGCCCACCCGCAGACGGCCCTGGTCCCAGTCGCCGGGCTTCCCGAACGCCGCTTGGCAGGCGTCATCGACGCGCTCTTCCTTGGCCTGACATTTGCAGGGTTCATGGGGCTGTTTCTATCACTGCACGGCCAGGTGAGCCTGGCAAAGACGGACGCAGTGGTTTATCTCGTGGTTGGCTATCTTTTCTACGCGCTTTATTTCTTCGTCTTTACGACGCTGGCGGGGGCAACGCCGGGGATGCAGCTTCGGGGCCTGACGATCGTCCGGCTGGACGGCAGCTTGCCGAACACCCAGCAACTCCTTTGGCGCAGTTTTGGTTATCTGCTCTCGGGCGCGACGCTGATGCTGGGCTTTGTGTGGGCGATTTGGGACGAGGACCACTTCACCTGGCAGGATCGAATCTCCCAGACCTACGTCACCGCAGCAACACCCATTGGAGGAGCCGACTCGATGGAGCTGCATCCTGGTGAAGTGCATTCCGGCCGTCAGACTTTCATGCGCCGATAGCTCGCGCGGAAGTCCGATGTTCCTTGGGGAATGGTTGATATCCGCCTACGGAAAGGCAAATCCATCGATTCGCGCGGGTCAAATGCTATAATGAAAGTTTGTCGGCGTTGTGCCCGAGAAACCGGTACCGGGCGCGCGTGCATCGATAAAGAGTAGTCACGTACGAGGCGGGCAAGAGAAAGGGTCCACATGAGTCCTCTGGCAAAGAAGATCGTCGTCACACTCTCGATTCTCGTTTTTGCGTACGTCGCCACAGGGTATGTGCGCGCCCGCTCGTCAAACGATCAGGCCTTCCGCGCCCTTACGGTTTATAGCGAAGTGCTGAACCACGTTCAGCGCGATTATGTTGACGATCCCAACATCCATCAAGTGACCGCCGGCGCTCTTCATGGCCTGGTCGATTCGCTCGACCCGCAGTCCGATTACCTCAGCCCGCTCGAATACAACGACTACAAAGAAAAAAGCGCCAATAAGCCCAAAGCCGGGGCGGGGCTCGCGTTGACGAAACGATTTGGATACATTTCCGTTGTTTCCGTGCTACCGGACAGCCCGGCGCAAAAAGCCGGCCTCCGGTTCGGCGACATCCTCGAAAAAATCGCAGGGTTCACGACCTCGCAGATGGCCATCGATCAGGCGCAACTTCTGCTGAGCGGCGAGCCGGGAACGGTGGTGAAGATCTCCGCGATTCGTCGCGGCAAGGCTGAACCGCAAGACGTGGACGTCACGCTCGCGAAGTTTCCCACTCCGAAACTCGTCGAGACGAGACTCGAAGGCGACATAGCGTATCTTCGCGTGCCTGAGTTCGACGCGGGCATGAGCAAGCAAATCAGGGACAAAGTGACTCAATTCGGGCAGCAGGGCGCCCACAAGCTGATTCTGGATTTGCGCGACTGCGCTTCAGGCGAGGCGCAAGAAGGAATTGCCACCGCGCAACTGTTCGTTCCCTCCGGCACGATCGCAACCCTGAAGGGCCAGACAGTTACGCCCGAGGTTGTTTCCGCCGACGCGTCGAAAGTAGTTTGGTCCCAGCCTATCACCGTGTTAATTGGCAACAGCACCGCGGGACCAGCCGAAATCGTGGCGAGCGCGATTGCCGACAATCATCGAGGCGAGACAGTGGGAGAGCGGACGTACGGCACCGCGTCGATGCAGAAGCTACTGCAACTGGACGATGGTTCCGCGCTGATTCTGACGGTGGCCAACTACTACACGCCCGCCGGCAAGTCGATTCCGGCCGACGGCGTCGTCCCGTCCGTAGAGGTCAAGTACGCACCGGATGATTTCGCGGAACTGACGCAACCTGGTCCGCCGGCTCCGCCTCCCGGCCAAGTAGTGTCCCCGGACGATCCTGTGCTGAAAAAGGCCATCGCGATTTTGCAAGGCGCGAGCACGGAACGGAAGGCCGCGTAGCCGCTCGTGAGATCATCGCGCGGGACCGTCCCGCGTCACATTCCTTCGTTACTAACCCCAGCTGGCGAATCCGACGAGTCCGTTTGCGCTGACGTTCGACGCGGCGCACTCTGGCTCCTCCTATTCGGCGTGGCTTTAGTTGTCTCGCTGTCCGGGTGCACGAAGAAGTCGCTCTCAAAGTCGGAGCTTCGCGCGATCACCGGCGAGATCGTTTCGTCAACGCAGAAAATCACGGGGCATAAATCGGAAATCACGATTCGCCCGCAAGCGGACCGATCTATAGCCGGCGTTCCCACGCAGAGCGCGGCAGACGACGTGTATATTTCGCTTTCCGATCCTTCCCAAACCGGTGCCCTAGAAGACGCGCTTGCGGATATTGCGCGTCGCCACAAGCTGAGGGTGGTTGCCACGGCTTCGGGCGGAGTCATTCGATTCGACTTCATTTCGAATGGAACACGGACACATACCGTTCATATAGTGGCTCCGATCGCGTCGCAACCGCGCGCGCCCGTTTCGCACGCGGGCGGCAAACGGAAGCCTCGCGATTATCCTCGACGATCTCGGCTACGATCGGGCCGCTGCAGATTCGCTGCTCGCTTTGCCTTTCCCGCTTACCGTATCGGTGATTCCTCACCTTCCGCTTTCGAGCGAAGTTGCGGAAGAGGCTTATCGCCGCGGCGATCAGGTGTTACTGCACTTGCCGATGGAATCAGAATCGCGGGATGTAAAGCAGGAAAGCGTGGAACTGCGCGTCGGTATGAACTCACAGCAGGTGGAGTCGGCGCTGGCAGGAATGCTCGAAACGGTGCCGCATGCTGCTGGAGTAAACAATCATCAGGGTTCGCGTGCAACTGCGGATTCAGCGTTGATGCGGAGAACTGATGCCGGCGCTTCGGGAGCGACGCCTCTTCTTCATCGACAGCCGCACAACGACTGGTACGGTGGCGTACGACGTTGCCGAACGTTCCGGGGTGCCGGCGGCTTCGCGAAAAGTATTTCTCGACGACAATCCTGTGAAGGAAGCGATTCAGGCTCAGTTGAATCTGGCGGCGCGTGACGCCGCACGCGACGGCTCGGCAATCGCCATCGGCCATCCACATCCGGCGACGATCGCCGTGCTTGCCGAAATGTTGCCGCAACTCGAGGCACGCGGCATCCGGCTGGTGTTTGCGTCAGATGTGGTGCGTTGATTCAAAATCAATAATCGCCGCCCGTGCCCTGGAACAGAGGCGTGCATGGGATTGATTTTGCCTGCGTGCCGTCGTGGACCGCGTAGCTGATTGGCCTGCCGTTCTGAGACGTGGACCACATCGCGGCGGCGCCGTGCTCGCCGTTCTTGTTGAGCGCGTAGAACTGCAGGTCGAACAGTTTCAGCCGCGACTTATCGAAGCTGTAGTTGTGCACTACGCGGCGCATCGCTTCGAGGCAGGCTTCGGTGGGAGACATGCCCTTCCGCATCAGCTCGACGATCGTGTGGCCGCCACAAATCTTGATGTTTTCTTCGCCGCGGCCCGTCGAGCCTGCCGCGCCCACTTCGTTGTCGACAAAGCATCCCGCGCCGATGATTGGCGAATCACCCACGCGGCCGGCGATCTTCCAAGCGAGGCCGGAGGTGGTGGTCGTTCCGGAGATGTCGCCTTTTTCGTTCACGGCGAGGCAATTGATCGTGCCGGTGGGCGGATGCGCAACTACGCTTTCGATCCATCCGCGCAACTCGTTCTTTTCGGGCGTATCGAGCAAGGCTGCAAGGGTTTTGTTCCATTCGGGGCTGTCGAGTCCCGGACGCCAGTCTTTCGAGCTCGACGACTTCCAGGCCAGCCACGCCAAGCGCGAGTCGTCGGTGAGCAAATTCATCGGCTGAAAGCCGAGGTCTTCGGCAAACTTCATCGCGCCCTGGCCAACAATGAAAGTGTGATTCGTTTTTTCCATCACGGCTTTCGCGACGAGAGACGGATTCTTGATTCTTTCGATCGCTCCCACGGCTCCGCATTTCGCCGTCGGCCCGTGGATCACGCATGCGTCGAGTTGCACCACGCCGTCTTCGTTCGGCAGGCCGCCGTAACCAACGGAATGGTCGGTCGGGTCGTCCTCCACCTTGGTCACGACCGCGAGCACGGCATCCAGCGTGTCGCCGCCGTTTCGCAACACCTGCATTCCGTCGTCGAGGTGCTTCAGCCCGTTGTGAGCCGAGATGATGAGTGGACGCGTACCTTTCGCGGTATGCGTTGCTTGAGAGGCGTTATTCGCCGTTCCGGGCGAGACTGCGCCAAAGAGCTTTCCTGCGCTAGCCGCGACACCGCCCGCCAAGGTTGAAAGGAAGAACTTTCTGCGTGTCCACTTTTCCATTTTTCACCTCTCGAACCGGATCATTACCTCACTCATTTGAGCGCAGCATAATTCCATCGCGGGGTTTGCACAAGGAGCAACGGACTCCGGTTTCATGGAAAGATTTCAATGCCAACGATCGCTCCATTCCGGTCCAAGTACATGTGCACCAGCGTGTTGCCATCAGCAGTTCTGTAGTCGACGGTCCGGTCGCCGCGCTCCCGTTCTGAACCGAACTTGATCCACAAAGCTTCGGACGATAGCGTGTCGTTCCGATCAGCTATCGCCTGAAGATGACTTGTCAGTTCATCGAGACTCAGAATCATTTGTCACATGGCACGAGATGCCCGCCTCCCAGACTGAGTCCATCTAGAGTTGCTCGCTATGGCTTGAAGCCGACGCTCTTCCATAGCTCAGCGCAGTTATACATCGTGCCACCGGTGATCACATACTCGACTTTGCGAATGTTGTGAATCGATTCGAGGGGATTTCCGCCAAGAATCGCCAAATCTGCCCGCTTGCCCGGTTCGACGGTGCCAAGCTCCTTGTCGAATCCCATGACCCGCGCCGGAACAATTGTGGCCGCCTGAATTGCTTCCATCGGGGTGAAACCTGCCTGGACGTACAGTTCGATCTCACGATGCAAGCTATGGCCGGGCACAGTCTGATCGGTCCCGGCAACCACCGGGATTCCCGCGCGATGAAGCGCGCCCACGATTGCTACTTCTTTGTCGAAGACCTTCGCAATCCCCTCGGAAAATGGGGAAGGCGGGCCAACGTCGGCCAGTTGCTGTTCGAGTTCCGGAGCGACTTTCTCCACTCCCGGTTCGAAGCTTGCCGGCGGCTTCGAAGTATTGGCGGTAAAGAACTCAAAGATGACGAGTGTCGGATCGACGACCGTGCCGTGGGCCTTCAAAAAGGCGAGCGCTTTTTGTGCGTCGGGCGAATTGAAATCGATGCTGGCGACGGACGTGAACCGCGCCATGCGGTCGGCGTTCTTTGGAAGCGGCGCATGCATGATGTCGGCGATGTAACTGATGTGATTGATCTGGTCCTGGCCCGCCTCGATCACCTGATAGGCGTCGAGACCTTCGGGCACGTGGCCGGTGACCGTCATGCCGAGCCGGTGCGCCTCATCTGCGACAGCTTTCACCTCTTCGAGTTTCACCGAGCTGTAAATCTTCATTTGTTGGAATGCGGCGTCGTGATAGCGGTCGACCCACATCTTCGCCTGCTCGGGAGTGTCGACGCGTTGGACTCCAAGCGCCAGCGGTCCTGTTCCGTCCACGATTCCCGCAGCCAGAATTCGAGGGCCAAGACCACGCCCGGCGGCGATCGCGTCGCGGACAGCAGTGATGAACTCGAATTCGTTGCCGCAGTCGCGAACCGTGGTAGCGCCGGCGGCGAGATAAATGGGACCCCACTCGACCTGCTCGAAGTGGGCGTGCATGTCCCATAGTCCGGGCAGGATCGTTTTTCCGTGCGCGTCCACCACCACAGCGTTCTTCGGGACCTTGATTCTTAAGCGTCGCCCTGCGGCGACGATTCGCCCTTTGTCGATCACGATTGCCGAGTCTGCGATGGGATCGCCCCCCGTGCCGTCGATTAGTGTGCCGCCGACCAGCGCCATCGTGTCCGCATGGTTTCCAGAGATCCCCTTCGACACTTCCGCTAGCGCAGCCATCCCGTCGGCGCCCGCACGGCCCACGAAGGTTCCGAGAGCGCTCTCATAGCCGTCGCGAATCGTCTCGAAATGGTCGAATTCCGCGTCCAACGTGACTGCGGCCACGAGATTCCGGTTCGCATTGAACCACAGCGTTTCTCGGCCCCAAATCAGGCCTTCCACCGTGTAGCGATCGAGCGTTTCATTCTTGCCGTCGATGCTGACCGAGTCCTGCCCCCGGGGCTCGATCTTTACGTGGCCTGACGGCAGGGTGTCGAGCTGCACAGGCGAGCCGTGCGTCGACCAATAGCGAACCATCAGCATCTGCATGGTGGCGGGGGCATATCCCGCGATTGTGAAGAACTGATTCGGCCGCGCAGCATCGGTCCACTTGTCGCGATCGCGCAAACGGACTTTGTCCGGCTTTATTTCCACAGCCTCATCGATCGAGCTCTGGCGCGAGTTCTTTCCTTTAATCTCGAAAGCTTGAGGGGTCAGATCGGCTGCCGACCGAAATGTCGCGGTCATCGGCACCGGGCTTCCGCGGTCCGTGAACTTAAAATCCATTTTGACGCCGAGCGAGTCGCCGTCGCGGGTGATCTCGTAGGTTTCCTGGCCGATGGGCTGCTCGAATTTATGCAGCACGAACTTTCCTTGTTCGACCACCGACGCGGCTCGCGTTGGTGTAGCCTGAGGAGGCTCCGACTGGGGGGCCGCAGACGCGGCCGCAGCGAATGCCAGCAAACAGGCGATTCCGCTCTCAACCCTTAGGATCTTGCATACCTTTGAACCGCGCATTCGTCCTCCTGAGTAAGATCACCGGAGAATATCGACGAAACATCCTTGCCGCAAGGTGCGTTTCGCAGCTTGCTTTTGGCTTCGACCGACCTCAACATTACAATTCGCCCGCCGAGACGGTTGGGATTGCGGCGCTCGTATCAGATTTTCAAACTCGGGAGACGGTATGAATCGCAAAGGCACAACGATTTTCATACTCATTGTGTCAATGTTGCTCGCCTCGCTAGGCGCGGCCGCGCAGACTGCGCCAAAGACGGCGGCGCTGGCGGCGAGTCCCCAATCGCGGCTTGCCGACGCAGTTCACGTCATGTTCGACGTGCATACCTTTTCGCAGGCGGTGATCTCGCCAGACGGAAAGCGCGTGGCGTGGGTGGAGGAGTTGCCGGGACCGGGCGGCACGCTCTCTCAGGATGCAGCAATCTACATCGCCGATCTGAGCACTCCAGCACGCATGACACGCATTTCCGCGGGCGACGCCCGAGCGCCTCACGAGGAGCACGACGTCGCATGGTCACCCGACGGCAAGCGGATCGCATTCCTCTCGGACGCCGCAACACACGGGCAGCTTCAGCTCTTCGTTATCGACGCGGTGAGCACCCCAACGAAGGCAAAGCAGATCACGCACTTCACGGGATTCGTGTCCGGTCCCGCGTGGTCGCCCGACGGCAAGAGCATCGCTTTGCTTTACACGGAAAACGCCACGCGCGCCGCGGGTCCATTGGTGGCAGAGACTCCCGACGAAGGCGTCGTCTCAGATTCGTACCTTGAGCAGCGCCTGACGCTTGTCGACCCAACTACGTCACGCGCTCGGCAAATTTCACCCGCCGACACGTATATCTACGAATTCAACTGGGCGCCCGATAGCGGTCATCTGGTGGTTTCGGCAGCCCATGGTAATGGCGACGACAATTGGTATGTGGCCGGACTATTTGCGGTTGATGTCGCTTCCGGCAGCATGTCCCCAATCCTGGAAAAGCCGGGCATGCAGATTGCGGTCCCGCGCTGGTCGCCCGACGGCAAGCAAATCGCCTTCATTGGCGGGCTGATGAGCGACGAAGGGATAACCGGTGGAGATATTTTCACCGTTCCGGCAGCCGGGGGGTCGGCGACGAACGTGACTCCAGGAATCAGCCAAAGCGCATCGTCAATCGATTGGTCTGCTGACTCGCGCAGCATTCTTTTCACAGCCATCGCGGACGGTGGCACCGCCATCAACAGTCTCACCCTGACTGACAGGAAGGTGACATCGGTATGGACCGGCGCCGAAAGAGTTTCTCCCGGCCAGTTCACTCCCAGCATCTCTCTCTCGCGTGACGGAAAAACGTCGGCGGCGATTCGGCAGTCATTTTCGAAGACACCGGAAGTTTGGGCTGGACCCACCGCCTCCTGGAAACAGATCACGAACCGCAATTCCAGCCTTGTCCCCGCCTGGGGCAAGAGCGTCTCCCTGCATTGGACCACTGGAATCGGGACAGTCCAAGGCTGGCTGGTGTACCCAAGCAATTTGGATCCTGCCAAGAAGTATCCGATGGTCGTCGCTGTGCACGGAGGGCCGGCTTGGGCGGCGATGCCCGCCTGGCCGAGCCGCTGGAGTTATTACATGGCGCTTGCGAGCCAGGGATACTTCGTATTCCTGCCGAATCCGCGCGGTAGCTACGGCAAGGGAGAAAAATTCACACGAGCGAACGTCAAGGACTTCGGTTATGGCGATTTGCTCGACATCATGGCTGGCGTGGACAAGGCTATTGAGTCGGCGCCCGTTGATCCCGAACGTCTCGGGATTACTGGCTGGAGCTATGGCGGCTATATGACCATGTGGGGCGTAACACAAACGAAGCGCTTCCGCGCAGCTGTTGCGGGCGCGGGGCTTTCCAATTGGGTGAGCTACTACGGCGAGAACAAGATCGACCAGTGGATGATCCCTTACTTCGGCGCTTCTGTGTACGACGATCCAGCCGTCTACGCCAAGAGCGCCCCGATCAACTACATCAAGCAGGCAAAAACGCCGACTCTGGTTGTTGTCGGCGACCGCGACGGCGAATGCCCTGCGCCGCAATCGTTCGAATTCTGGCACGCGCTCAAGACGCTGGGAGTGCCGACCCAATTCGTCATATATCCGAACGAGGGACACATGTTTCTAAACCCAGCGCACAGTCGCGACGTGATCGACCGCGCTGTTTCCTGGTTCAACCAGTACCTGCAACCCAGCCAATAGCCCCAAAGACGCTTGCTCTACCTTTCGCCTGTCTTTCGGTACAGGAAGCGTACTAGCCCGAAATCTGGCCCGCCGGTCTATTTATGTATGTCCGGTTGAGGGGTAGCTTCGTTCTAGAGCCTGAGACGTGGTCCTGGCGTTTCGGGCGGAGGAAAGGAATTTATGTCCCACTGGATCGGAACCACTTCACCTTCAGATGCGGGAATGTCTGACTTCAAGGAGTGTCTGAAGCACTTACGCGACGGCCAAGCGGATGAAGCGCTGCTGCACGCCCGGCGCGCCCTGGGGGTTGCACCCAAGAACCCGTTCTATCTCTCGTATACTGGCCTGCTAGCCGCGCTGGCCGAGAAGCGTTTCGGGGACGCCGAAACACTTTGCAGGGAAGCCGTGGGGATGAAACACAATCACGCCCAGCTTTACCTGAACTTGGCGGAAGTGTATCTGCAGGCGGGTCGGACGAACGACGCGATCGTGACGCTCGAGAAGGGGCTGGTATCTGCGGGGCGCGATTTTCGAATTCGCCGTGCGCTTGAAAAGGTAGGCATGCGCCGAGAACCAGTGCTGACGTTCTTGCACCGCGGCCATCCGCTCAACAGGACGCTTGGCCGGTGGCGCCATCGCTTGAACGGGCCGTCAAAGGCTGCCTGAAGGGCCCAGCCCAAACTCAATTTCCTCCTCTCTCTCTATCTGTTTCCGGGACGGACTTGCTGGCGGGCCCGTCCCGGGCTTTATTCCGCAAAAGCCGCTTTTCAATTGTTCCGGATTTTCCTTCTCAAGGTAAACAAAACTACGAATCCTGCCGAAATCAGCAGGGCCGTTCCGGGTTCTGGAATCCCCGGTGGGGGCGGGGGAACAACGTGATGGCCCGGCGTTCCGGGTGGCCCAGCACCCCAGAAGATGGGGACAAGCGGTGGGACGAAGATGTGATCCTCCGGCGGCGGAGGTACCAGCGTACCGATTGGAGTGAAGGGCAGCTCCGGGGACGGGGTCAGCCCGGTTAGTTCAGGAGCTTCGGGCATTTCCAGCGACGCCCGCTCGGGCTCCCTGGGAGATGTGGGCACTTCGGCGATGTCGGAAAGACGGTTCCCGCAGCGGGTTCTGGCCAAGTGTTGTCCGTCTGTGAGAACGGTTTCCCCTCGGAACAGAGTGAGCTTCTTTTTTGTCCAAAAGACGCGGTCGCCAAGGCGATAGGACACGTAGAGTGAACGGTTGCTATCGAGCCGAATCAGATGCGTCCGGGAAACGTCGAACACGGCGTAGTGCAGCGCGACAACCGGGTCTTGGACGATGGCGCTACGCAGTTCCGCGGCGTTCGCTGCGCCCCCTGGAATCACCGAGTAGGGCAGCAGAGGCCGCACGTATGTCGCGGCGTCAGTTAGCGGAACTTCATAGCTGTACGGTGCAGGAGACACCGCGGGCGGGGTTCGAGTCTCGAGCGGCCTGACAGCGTGCAGCTTCCAAACAACGAGGGCGAGGGGAAGGACCGTCGCAATCAGGAGAACGCACTGCGTGAACCGCCACGAAGAATGAACCAGGTCCTCAAACGTGTTCCATGACTTCCAGTACCGATACCACCACATTTTTGTTCGCTTCCAACGGCTCCCCGAGCCGCTAGCCCAATTTACGTAGCAATCAGGCAGCCAGCGACAGAGGTATCCCGTGGCTCGTCCGACCCCGACTGTCTCTCTGGGAAGAGGCGCGAGCATACCTGCTTTTTACCGGCTGCGCATCAAATTTTACACGGTCGGCGTGGGAGGTACCGGGACTGGCAGGCTTGGACGTATGGGTTCTGGAGAGTCGCCAGAATAACGCCTGGGATTTGGCGTTTGGGATTCTGGAGGACTAAGGAGCCGTCATGGAATATGAGTTGGCCTGGGTTAGGGCGATAGAACTCGACGGAATGGCGAAGTCGAGGAGCCGAAACGCTGAACGCCAGCGGTTCGAGTTAACTCCCCGACCTCATTCGGTTCGCTTACCCAGATTGAGGCTATGCGGCCCGGAGCGTGCGCCGCGCTTTCTTTGCTGCGGTCTTACGCACCTTCTTCACCGCGTGAGAAGCCCTGCGAGAGACCTTTTTTGTCCGGGCTGCTGTAGTGCGCAGTCCTGCCTTGACGCGGCGGGCCGCCTTTTTTGCCTGTCGCTTTGGCCGCGCGTTCGACACCTTGCGTTCCGCGGTGTGGACGAGCTGGCTAGTGGTACTTGCCACGCGGCCCAAAGTGCTGCCAATTGCAGTGGCTACTTCGGTCAACAACCCTCCGTCATGTGCGCTCATGGTGATCTCCTGGAACTTGTGGTTGGCTTCACAACCGGCCCATCAAAAGAAGGATCAGCAAAATGACGAGCACGAGGCTGACACCTCCACTCGGATAGTAGCCCCAGCCTCGGCTGTACGGCCATGCCGGAACGCTGCCTATTAAAGCCAGCAATAGAACGACAAAAAGAATCAACAACATGGTGTCTCCTCCTCATCGCATTTTCGAAAGCAGACAAGACGCGCTGAATTGGCGCTCACGCTGTCACGTGTTATACGACCGACAACGAGAAGCGGCCATACCTACATGCCCGTAACCAACGGCGATAATTCACTTAGAGGAGGCATGGAAAACTACGCCCGAATATGGCGGCGTGACGTCAGCCCTGGCCGAGGGGTAGGAAATACTGCGTGCCTTTGACGGGTTGGCGGAGCCGGCGGAGGAGTTCCTGCAAATCCTGGTTGCGCTCGACGAAGTCGATATCGGAGGTGTCCACCACGAGCAGATTCGATCCCGCGTAGCGAAAGAAAAAATGCTCGTACGCGTTCGCGACCGCATCCACGTAATCAGGGGAAACCTGAGTTTCGGCGGGATCGCCTTTCTTCGAGACGCGCTTCCGGAGCACTTCGGGTTTGGCCTGGAGATAGATGACGAGATCCGGCGCGGTGATCGACGGAGCGAGCATGTCGAAAAACCTCTCGTAGAGCTTGAGCTCTTCATTGTCGAGATTGATGTACGCGAAGATCTTGTCCTTCTCGAAAAGGAAATCGGCAACGAGGGGTGCGGCAGTGTCTTCGGGGCGCGCTTCGATAAGGCGACGGTGGCGCTCGTAGAGGAAATACATCTGGGCGCGAAACGCGGCGCCTGGTTTCTCGTCGTAGAAGTCGGCCAGAAACGGATTGTCCTCGCAGTCGAAGATGCGGCGCGCGTGGAGCCGTTCCGCGAGGACTCTCGCGAGAGTGGACTTGCCGACGCGGATCGGCCCTTCGACGACGATGTAGCGCGGGGCCTTGAAGTTCGGGCTCGCCATGGACGCGCGATTATAGCAGAGGCGTCCGCTGCGCGAAGCGAAGCGCATGCGGGTGTGACGCGCTCACTCACGGTGAGGATGCCCTGCGGAAGCGGGCGGTGAAATGGCGCAGGAAGGCCGCCTGATAGGTGAGCTCGAGGCCGCGAATGGCGGAACGGCGCCGCCAGACTTCGAGGATGATTTCGACGACGTAGTCGATGTGCGATTGCGTGTAGACGCGGCGCGGAATCGCGAGCCGCAGCAAATCCATCGGTCCGGAACTCTCGACGCCATTTTCGTCGCGCTTGCCGAACATCAGCGTGCCGATTTCCACGGAGCGGATTCCGCCTTCGATGTAAAGCTCGGCGGCGAGCGCGACGCCGGGAAATTGCGTGGGCGGAATGTGCGGGAGAAAAGCGCGCGCATCGATGTAAATCGCGTGTCCGCCGGGAGGCTGCACGATGGGCACGCCTTCGGCGGCGATGTGATTGCCGAGATACGCCGTGGAAACAATGCGGTACTGCAAGTAGTCCTCGTGGAGCCCTTCATTCAAGCCCACGGCTATGGCTTCGAGATCGCGACCGGCGAGGCCGCCGTAGGTGGGAAAACCTTCCGTCAAAATCAGGAGATTTTTTTGCGCCTGGGCCAAGATATCGTCGTTGGTGCAGAGGAAGCCGCCGATATTTACGATCGCGTCCTTCTTGGCGGACATCGTGCAGCCGTCCGCGTGCGAGAACATTTCTTGCGCGATTTCGCGCGGCGTCTTATGCGCGTAGCCTGGCTCGCGCAGCTTGATGAAATAGGCGTTCTCGGCGAAGCGGCAGGCGTCGATGTAGAGCGGAATCTTGTGGTGCAAACAGATTTCTTTCACCGCTTTGATGTTTGCCATCGAGACGGGCTGACCGCCGCCGGAGTTGTTGGTGACGGTGAGCATCACAAGGGGAACGCGGTCTGCGCCGACACGGTGGATCACTTCCTTGAGGCGCACCGTGTCCATATTGCCTTTGAACGGATACTGGCGCGAAGGGTCGAGGGCTTCGGGCGTGGGCAAATCGAGCGCTTCGGCGCCGACGAATTCGCAGTTCGCGCGGGTGGTATCGAAATGCGTGTTGTTGGGCACGACGTCGCCTTGATTGCACATCACGCTGAAGAGGATTCGCTCGGCGGCGCGGCCCTGGTGCGTGGGAATCACGTGCTTGAATCCCATGATGGCCTGAACCGAATCGCGGAATCGGATGAAGCTGGGCGAGCCTGCGTACGATTCGTCGCCGCGCATCATGGCCGCCCATTGCTCGGTGGACATCGCGTTGGTGCCTGAATCGGTGAGGAGGTCGATCAGGATGTCGTCGGACGCGACGAGGAAGAGGTTGTAGCCTGCCGCTTCGAGCAGTTTCTGGCGCTGCTCGCGCGTGGTCTGGCGGATGGGTTCGATGCTCTTGATCCGGAAAGGCTCGATGATGGTCTTCGTCATGTCAGTTCGACACCCTAAAAGTGTACCGATTGAACCCGGCCGTGGTCCTTTGTTTTGTGTAATTTAGCAGGATTTCCATTTGCAAAGTGTAGCGATTGAAAGAAGGGGTGAGGGATGAGGGGCGAGGGCGAGGGAAAGAAGGCAGAGAGAGAGAGTTCCCTCGGCTCCCGGTGGTCACTCGGGATGCCGATCCTCGACGGATCGGCAGTTCGCCTCGCTTTCGCTTTCGCGAAAATATACCCCCCTGCCTTTTGCTTATTAGAACTGGTCGCCGGTGAATGTTTTCAATCATTTGCGTCGATTTCTAATCGCGGATTCGTTATTAGAATTTTGGGCTCGGGGAGAAGAAAGGGCGAAGTTTGTGAGGGACGAGTGATCGCTCGGCTCGCGTTGCTCAGCTCGGGATGTCGATCCTCGAAAGGTCGCCAGATTGTACCGATTAGCGCGGGTGTCGGCCGTTTGTTTTGTTGGAGTTGCGGTGATTTCTATTTGCACGGTGTACCGATTAGCCGCGCTCACGTCTTCGTCCTCCTTCGTACCGACGGACTTCCTCAGCTCAGGGTTTGCAAGTACAAACCCTGAAAACCCGTCCCACGAGCCTGAAACATCCAGGCGCACAAATCGATTATTCTTATTTTAATTGGATGCGCTTTTATATCATAGTAAACACAGATTTGCAAGAACCAGTACCGCAGTTTTTTTGTTGAGGTTGCATGCGTCAAGCGCGGCAAGACACCGCCCCTTCGAAAAGCGCGAAGGATCGGGCACCCGAAAATTCAAATGCGGGGCCAACTGCGCGGGGTGCGCCACCCGCCCAGGTTCCGGCGTTCCGACAATGCATTAAGACTAATCCGTCACTCTCCGTCCGATAAGCACAACTCCTACTCTAAATATATTGACGGATTATGGCGCATGTGTCATACTAGCTGGCATGAGTATGACAGAAAAACCGGAGACAGTTTGGTTTACGACAAAAGGGCAGGTCGTCATCCCGCTTCGCCTACGCAAACAATTTGACATCGAGGACGGGACCAAGGCAGTGGTTCAAGCCACACCGGAGGGCATCCTGCTCAAACCTGTTACCGCGGCGCTTATCAAGCGCGGGCGCGGCATCTTGAAGCGTACGCAGGGGGGAAAGCCATTGGTTGAGGACTGGGCCGAGCACCAAGAACAAGAACGGGCACTCGAGGAGCGCCATGCCCGCTAGGGTGCTTGACAGCTTCGCACTTATCGCCTACTTCCGTGACGAACCCGGCGCGGAGATGATGGAAACCCTGCTCGTTTCCGCAAGTAGAAAGGACCATCCAGTCCTTATGACCGATGTGAACTACGCCGAGGTGAAGTACTCGATTTCGAAGAAAGATGGCGCGGCCGCGTGGGCGGAAGCCGCGAAAATTCTTCCTGGCCTTCCAATTGATTTTCATTCCACCACACGCGCATTGGCGGACACCGCAGCTGATTTCAAGGCACGTTTCAAGATGAGCTTGGCCGACGCTTTCGCCGCGGCGCTAGCCAAGGAAAAGAAAGCTGAGCTCGTCACCGGCGACGTGGAATTCAAACCATTGGAAAGGGAAATCAAAATCCACTGGTTAAAATAACACTATGGCATACGAAGAGCTATTTACCGACCTGTTAAAGGCTGAGCGTGAAGAGGATGTTACAGACGCCCTCACTGTTTTTGGCCTAGAAAAATTCTCCGATTCCAATTGGCTCCCCTATGGAGGGATCGAGAACAACTACGGGATCATTGGAGCGCAACAGGCAGATGCTATCGGTGCCTTAGTCGAAAAAGTTGTCAACTCAATTGATGCCATTTTAATGCGCGAATGCTTTGCGAGAAATCTTGATCCGCGTAGCAGCCTAGTGCCTCGATCAATGAGCGAAGCAGCAGAACAGTTCCTGAACGTCCCCGAAGGGAATCTGGCAAAGTGGTCCGCAGCGCAACGGACTGAACTCGCGGAACGAAATATAAGCATCATGGTCACTGGCCAGAAGCCAAGTGAAGGCAATCCCTGCGTGATCGTAGTCGATACTGGAGAAGGCCAAAAACCAGAAGATTTCAAAGACACATTGGTATCCTTGTTGCGAAGCAATAAGACGTCAGTTCCATTCGTGCAAGGGAAGTTCAATATGGGCAGTACAGGCAGCCTGACCTATTGCAGTCCCAATAAGAATTATCAGTTGATTGCTTCAAGGCGCAACTCTGCGATTCCGGGTATCAAGAATCCGAAATGGGGATTCACAGTTGTCAGAAAGCGCCCTCCGCTCAAGAATGAAAAGAACGAGCGATACGAATACCTCGCACCGAAAGGAAAAATCTGCGAACTTGATCTTGACCAAATCTTGATATATCCGGACGGCGATAGCACCCCATATCTTGATATATCCGGACGGCGATAGCACCCCATATAAGCGTCCTACAAGGCATGGAACCATCGTAAAGCTCTTTGAGTATGACCTGCCCGGAAGCACAAAGACGATGGCGACAGTAGATTTTTATCGAGCCTTGTCGAGCAAGCTTTGGACAGTTGTGGTTCCGATGCGTATCCACGAAACTCGGGGCTACAAAGGCCACACACTCGAGAGCACCTTCTCGGGAATGAACATCCGCCTTGAGGACGACAAAGGCGACGTGTTGGAAGAGGGCTTCCCGTGCAACTTCACATTGAACATCCCAAAGGTTGGTATGGTTGATGGACGCATTTGCCTGTTCAAGAAGAATGCCGAAATTTCGCGATGGGTAAGCTCGCGAGAGGCAATAATTTACACTATCAACGGCCAGTCGCATGGTGCATTGCCGAATGATTTTTTCCGCCGACGATCGGTCAATCTCCCTTGGGTTCAAAAGCAGCTCCTAATTAACGTTGATTGTTCGCGCCTTGATCAGCAATTGATCAATCGTCTGTTCATGACCAGCCGAGATCGGCAGCGCGACGTTCAAGAAAAGGATCTCCTGGAATCCGCATTGGCTGAGTTCCTTCGCAAGCATCCTGGCCTGCGAGAGTGGAACGAGAGACGCCACAGAGAAACCGTTGAAGAGCAATTTGCTGAGGAATCAGAATCTATCGAACTGTTTGAAAAGCTGGTGGCCCAGAATCCTGCACTGGCCGAAATTCTGGGTATCGGTCTCAAAATCAAAGTTCCCAGGCCCGGCGATCGACCGACTCCCACGTTTGAGGGTCAACGATTCCCAACGTTCTTGAAACTTGAAGACGGACACGAAAACGGTGAGTTCGTTAAAAAGTGCCCTCAGAACTCATACTGCCGGGTGATTTTGCTAACCGATGCGGAGAATGATTATCTCGTTCGTGCTTTCGAGCCGGGCAAACTCATCATAAGACCCGAAGCGTTGGTCAAATCTACGAGCCTCTACAACGGGCGGCTGGAATTGCAACTTACGCCAGATGACAACCCCAACGTCGGTCACCAAATTGAAGTAAAGGTGATGTTAACAAGTCCCAATTCAACGGAAGGCTACTTCTCGGTTCGTTTTTGGCTGGGAATTGATTCGCCTACACAGCCCAAGAAACATCCACCGGGCCCACCGAAGCCGCCAAAAGTTTCAACTCTAGCATTGCCAGAAATCAAAGAAATCAAGAAAGAAGGATGGTCAGATAGTATCGAAATTGCATCCGATGAAGATACCGTCACCATCATGTCGAATGGCGATCAATCGAAGACGTCGCTCGTGAATATGGATAACCGCCACTACAAACGCTATGTCTACGCGAATCCGAAGCGCGAGCAAGAAATCAGAAACATATATAAGATTTCGTCAACGATCATGGGATTGTGGCTGCTTGAGCAAGTGGACAAGGGTGATCTTGAAGAACCAAAGCGCCGAACAGTCAGCAACTCGTTGGGTAGGCTATTGCTCCCGATGGTTGATTCGCTGGGAAGCAAGTTGGCTGAATTGGAACAAGCTTGATCCCCGGGGCACAGCCTGGTGAAAATCGGGGACTGTCCCCGATTTCGTCTGTTTCCAGTTTCGTCTGAAGTTTCCATAATGGTCGTTGTGCACGGAAAAAGGGTTTGCAAGTATAAACCCTGAAACCCGAGTCCGGGGCTGACACGAAACCGAAACGAAGATGCCCCACCCGTTGTAGAAGAACGAGAGAGGGCGCTCTCCGTAGTGGGTATTCCGGCCTTCGGGTCATTGCTGATGAAGAGCGGCGTTTGGGTCGACGCTGGCCGCGCGCCATGCGGGCAGCCAGGATGCCACGGCGGCAATCAGGAAAAATAGGATTGCCATAGTCACGAAAGTGGCCGGGTCCGTTGCTTTGACGCCCACCAGCATTGTGGCCATCAGGCGAGTCAGCGCGAAGGCGGCGACCAAGCCGGCGGCGATGCCAACGGCAGTGAGGCGGAGTTCCTGCCCCACGACGAGGTTGAAAATCCCGCCCGGCTGCGAGCCCAAAGCCATGCGTACGCCGATCTCCGCCGTGCGTTGGCGCACCACCGTGGAAAGAAGGCCGTAAAGCCCCACGCCCGCCAGCAGCGCCGCGATCACCGCGAACACTCCGATGAGCAGAAGAGCAAACCGCGTGCCGGCTGTGAAACCTTGAAACCACAGATGAACACAGATAAACACAGATGAAGCAAAAGGCGCGCGAAACCCGGGTCCGGGGCTGACACGAAACCCCCAGCAAAATTCTCTTCATCGGTCAAGGCCGTTCTTAGCGGCTTCAAGTGGCGTGGCGAGGGCGAAGATGCCGGGCTGAAGCCCGGCGCTACGTCTAAATCTTCGGAGCATCCTCGGAGCCACGGCAGAAATCGCGACGTCACCAGGATTTGGAGATGGCGGTGATGATGCGAGCGAGCGCGTCGACGTCGCGCGTGTCGATTACTTCGGCGGGCGAGTGCGAATAGCGCAGGGGCCAGCCGAGCGCGATGTCGACGGAGCCGTAGCGCAGGAATGTGGAGCCGTCGTTGCCGCCGCCGGTGACGCCGTACTGCACGGGAATTTGGTTGGCGCGAGCGAGCTTGATCACTTTTTCGACGAGGTCGGGGCGCACGATATTGGAATTGTCGACGGCGCGAATGACGAAGCCCTTGCCGATGGGCGCGTCGGCGAAGCGCTTCGATTCGATGCGGCGAATCGGAGCTGACGAAGGTGTCGACGGCGAAAACGTAATCGGGATGGCTTTCGACGCCGAGGCGTTTCGCGGTGGCGGCGGCGCCGTTGAGGCCGATTTCTTCGGCGGTGGAGAAAACGAAGGTGACGTCGCGGTCCTTGAGCGGGCCGCCGAGCGCCCAAGCGGCGGAGATTAGCGCAGTGTCGCCGACGCGATCGTCGAAGCTGCGGCCGTTGGCGCGGGTGCCGAGAAGCGGGCGATAGGCTTTGGGAATCGTGATCGTGTCGCCGACTTTGATGCCGAGTTTCTCGACTTCTTCGGGATTGCGCGCGCCGACGTCAACGCGAATGGCGGCGGCTGCGTCACGTCCGCGGGGCCACTCGAATTTCTGCTCGTCCCAGCCGTTGGGCAATTCCATGATGGCGTCGTGATCGCCGGTGGCCGTGTGAACGAGCGCGGGATGGCCGAGAAAGAAGCTGAGCTCGCCGCCGCCGTCGGAGGTGACTTCGAGGCGGCCGTCCTTGGAGATGGATTTCACTTCGTAGCCGATTTCGTCCATGTGGGCGACGACGAGGATGCTGGGCGTGTGCGCGCCGGCTGGAGCGGTGCCTACGCGCAGGACCAGGTTGCCGGCGTCGTCGGTTTCGGGCTTCGCCCAGGGCGGCAGAAGCCCCCTGATCAATTCACGAACCTTTGCTTCATGATTGCTAACGCCATAGACCTGGACCAGGTTTTGGAGCAAGACGGTGATAGGCAACGGCCTATTGCCGCCGTCGAATATCGGGCCAAAAACAGAACCAGCAGTTCCTCCAGGCGAAGCTGCGCGTGGACCTTCGAAATACAAATCCAAGAGGTTCGTTAAGTGGCTGAGATCACTGGAATCGATGAGCTCGGCAGGCGTGTCTGGCCAAGCAGTGGCGATGCCGATGTGTGCCCATTTTGGCGGAAAACCAGGTGTAGCGAGGTACGTTGGCGGGACGATGCCGGAGGAATAGTCGCTGGCGAGGGGAATTTTGTTCGCGTCGGCTAGCTGCTTAAGCTCGGTGGCGAGGCCTTCGAGCTGGCCGTCGGTTTGAGCGAGGCCGATGAGGATGCCGCTGCCTGGCTCGCGGCGCGGCGCGCGGTGGACGTTGTCTGCGCCGGGAATTTGTCCGCCGGGAAGGAGGCGGCCAACGTAGAGCATTTCGTCGAATTGATTCGTGGTGAGGATGCGCTGGAGGCCGCGCGCGCCGGTCCATTGCTGCGCGACGAATGCGACCGTGAGCGTGCCTTTGAGCTTGGCGGGATCGAGCTCGCGTAGCAGCTCGACGAGGGCGGCGGCGCCAAAGCGGTCGCCAATCGAAGCGCCCGCGAGTTTCTGGTTGGCGAGATCGAACAGGCGGCGGTTAATCGCGATAGGGCTGAGATTGTCGACGCCTGCTTTACGCGCTTCGGCGGCGGACGTGGCACCGATATCGACGTAGATGTTTTCGAGGTCGGTGAGGCGCGGCGGGTTCTGACGGCCGGGCTGGAGATGGACAGAAAGGCCGGCGACGACGCCGTCGATCCATTTGCCGGTGGTGGTTTCCACTTTTACGGGCTGCGCGCCGTAAAGCTCGTTGAAAATGGGCGGCAGGCCATTTTGCGGGAGGCGCTGAACGCGGAGATAGCCGTCGTCGGTGATGCCGCTGACGACGAACCCGGGCTCGTCGATCGGAGTGACGATGAGGCGATGCGGCGAGCCGGTGCCGACTGTGACGATGACGTTGCCAAGATTGTCGACTGTGGGATGCAAACTTACGATTTTCGCGCGAATTTTCTCTGCGAGCTGGCTTTCGTAGCCGCTGACGGCGGGCGTGGCGACGAATTCCTTCAGATCGTCGGTAAGGTCGCCAACCGCAGGCTTTTCGGTTTGCGCGGCGGCGAATGAGGGAAAGGCGAGAATTGAAAAGAGAAATGGGAAGATGACGAAACGGCGGCGATTCATCGGATGCCTCGTTGGAATCAGATTGAGTAATGCGAAGCGGCGAATGTATCGCAGGTGGATGAGAGGCGCAATTTGAAACGACGTTGCAGTCGGGCGCTCAATCGTCCCTACGGGACTTGCTTTTCTTGTATCTCGGCGCTCCCGGCATTCCGCTTCGCTTCATGCCGGGCTAAGTACAATCGCCGCTCCGCGGCTCTGAGCCCTAACGAGAAACGAGTTCTCACACAGACTCTAAAGCCCACGGCATCCTGGCGAACCTTTTCCCCCTGCCTACCCTTCCTGCGTCAGGGCAAGAAGGCCCGGGCTTCCGCCGCAAAATCGTAAACGCAAAAAGAAAAACCCGCCGAGCTGAGGAGCGTCGGCGGGTTTCGAAGCGAAGGGAACGAAACGCGGGCTAGTGGTGGTCGTTATCGTGATGGCTGTGGCGCCAGTTCCAGTATTCTTTTTTCTCGTCGTTGCTGCGCCTATCGAAATCTCTGTGATCTCGATGCGTATCAACTTCCCATCGCTGGTAATAGGTGACTTCGTTGTTGTCCCACGTGTGATAGTCGCCGTGGTCGGCATCGTAGACGCGGACCCGTGCGGCACAACCTGAAAAAACAACAGGGGAAACCAGTGCGGCAGCCAATAACAGGGAACCGAGGTATCGGCGCATTAGAAGTTCCTCCTTTGCCCCGCGGTGAAATTATGGCCGCGGCGGGATCGGCAAACCATACGGGATAGTCCTAACCCCCTTGAGTGAAACCCATTAGGCGGCGGGAAGTTGCGTTCGTTGATTGGGCTTGTGTGCAAGGGCTGGCCGCGCTTTAATACCGCCAAACGAGCCAGCCTGGCGTTCGCGGAGGGGAACCATGAACAGTTCAGGGCCCGGCCAACCAGGTTCGATCAGTTCACGTTTGGAAGCGGCAACTTCGGAATTGCAGGAGCTTGAGAACCTCGTCCAATCGGGCGAGCTGGATTCTCGCGTGCTGAACGAGTTTCGGAACGCGGTGGATCACATTCGTGGTACTGCGTGGGCGGTGCAGCAATGGGTGGGACTGAAAGAGTCCGGCGACCCCTACGCGGTGCTGCCGAAACTATCCGCGGAACGCGTGCGGCGCGCCACGCAACTTACCAACGATTTGGTGCTGGATCTTCAGTCGGGTGACGTCGCGATCGAGACGGAAGGACTGGCGGGACTATTTACCGCGATCGACGATTTGCATCGCCGACTGGCAACACTGCTGAACCGCGAAGCGTAGGCCGGCTTCCGGGCTCCGCAGCCTACTTCTGGGAACGGCGATTCCACGCATTCAAATCGAAGTGTGCATCGACGACTTGTGCTGCAGCGACTTGTGGCCGAGATAATACCCATGAGCGCTGAGCGCGAGGCCGCTCAGAAACAGCAGCGGCGACAGGTAGGTGGTGAGGATTGGATCGAGGGGGAAAGGAAGCGTCATAGCGCTGTAACCGCCCGCGAAGTAGCCGAGAACCGCAGCCAGCAGCATGGCAAGCAACCCGCGTCGAATCTGGGCGCCGCTATTATCGCTGCCAGAGTCGCGCGAGGCTTGTCTTAATTCTGGAAGGGTCTCGCGGCAGAAAACGCACTGGGTCAGCCGGTCCGAGACACTTTTGCCACAAAAGGGGCATTCACGCCTAGCCATACAAGCTCCTCAGGTTTCAATACAGAACGTGCACGCCCGGTGCCACTGACAAACTATGTGTTATCAGTACGATACGGAATATTCGGCGGTGTCGATGCGGCGTCGATGTGTAGAAATGTGACATTCAAGGCTCGCCAGGGGGTACAAATATGGGAACAAAAACGGGCCAATTCCGCCGTTCAACTAACCTCGTTGTCTACTTGACCCCGATTTCCAAGTAGCGGATCACTCGCGGCTATACGTGATCTCGGCGACTCCATATTTCCGGATATTGAAACAGGGATACGTATCAACCGAAATAATGTAGTCGCATGAATCCGCGGCAAATATTTTCGGCTTCCGGTGGGCACAAACTTGCGTTCGATCCCACGGGATTCGATTTTCTTTCCCGACGGACGGGACCCGGAGATCTTCCGTCTGAGCGAAGCATTTTATGAACTTTCTAATTTTCAGGAGGACAGACCTGTGAATGTGAAGCGTGCAATTCAATCTTGGTTGGGGGTGAGGATAGTAAGTATCAGATTCCTCCTGGTGATGCTTGCGGCTTTCTTTGTCTTCTCGAATTTCGCGAGCGCGCAAAGCGTCGAGTCGGCGTCTGTGACAGGCACCGTCACCGACAGTACTGGTGCGTCTGTGGCAGGGGCCAGCGTAAAACTGACGAATACCCACACGGGCACAAGTTATTCCGCAAAAACTGCGAGCGATGGCAGCTACCGGATTGTTGACCTCTCGCCGGGCCCCGGTTACGCGCTGAGCATCAAGAAGGATGGCTTCCAGGCTTTCGAGGTGGCTAACCTTTACTTACCTGTAGCGACCGCTACGACGCAGGATGCCAAGTTAGAGATAGGATCGGTTGCGCAGACCATTCATGTGACTGCCTCGGGCTCTGTCACGCTGGATACCAGCGATACCACCATTGGAAACAATTTGGACATGCACGCCGTCGAGAGCCTGCCCGATGAATTCCGCGATGATCCGAGCTCTTTGTTGCGGCTTCAGGCTGGCGTGGTTAGCGCGCAGGCGAACGCGGGCAACGTGGTCTCGTCAAATATCGATCCGAACCATACCCGTGACGGCGCAGTAGCGGGCGCGCGCGCAGATCAAAACAACATCACGGTTGACGGCATTGAGGCCACGGATTTCGCCGAGGGCCAGGCTTTTACGGCCCAAGCTGCGATTCCCGTTGATGCGGTGCAGGAGTTCAATACTCAGGTGGCCCAACCTTCCGCTGCATTTGGCGGCCGCAGCGGCGCGCAGACGGCCGTCACTACGAAGAGTGGTACGAATGATTGGCACGGCTCCGCCTTCGAATACAATCGAAATGCGGCTACCGAGGCCAACACTTTCTTCAATAACCAGAACGGTGTTCCGCGGCTGGCGCTGGTTCGAAACCAGTTTGGAGGAAATCTTGGCGGCCCGGTTCTGAAGAACAAGCTTTTCTTTTTCTTTGAATACGACGGCAGGCGCGATGCTTCCGCACAATCCGTCACTCAGTTCGTGCCTTTCCCGCACGTTCAGAATGGCGAGATTGCGTATATCAATAACAGCGGCGGTGGCGCTTGCTCGGATCACAGTCGCCTGACCTCAGCCGATGTCAGCACAAGTTGCGTGACGATTCTTCCTGCCGCGCAGGTGGCGGCATTTGATCCATGCTCCACCGCCAGTTGCGCGGGCGCTCCCGGCTTTGCAGCCGCAGGTCCTGCGCCAGCTCTGCTGAACCTGTTTAAGACTCGTTATCCAGCTCCTAATGATTTCAACGTAGGAGACGGCATTAACACGGCCGGCTTGTTGTTCAACGCTCCAGCCCCACTTACCGAGAACGGTTACGTTTCCCGCGTGGATTACAACTTCAGCCCCAGCAATAAACTCTTCGGCAGATTCAACCTGCGGAATGAGAAGACTGTGAACGACACCAACGGCAATCTCCCTATCCAATTTCCGGGCGATCCGCTGACGGCGCTTAGCACCCTGCGAGACCGCGCGTGGGTGATCGGCGAGACCTGGACAATTAATTCGAACACCATCAATCAGTTTACCGCCGGAGAAACTCGCGCGAATGACCAATTCCCGATCGCGTTTAATCCGGCCGGCGGTTTCTACGAGCTGAGCTTTTTTGGCAGTTTTGCCGGCTCGACGTTTGCGACTCCCTTTGAACGCCAAAGTGCGCAGGGACGCGTAGTCCCGGATCCGACTTTCCGTGACGACGTTACTCTGATTCGGGGCAAACACACTATCCAATTTGGCGGGCAATTCAATCCCGTGAAAGTTCGCAGCTCGCTCACCAACGACTTCACTTTCGTTCAGGAGGGACTCGGCGGCGAAATCACCGGCCTCTCCGCCTCACTGAGACCCAGCGATATCAAGCCCGATAACACCGCGACGAGCGAGTGGGACAACTTTTTTGTGGGCGACTTGGGCATCATCAATAACGTTCAAGCCGCTATTGTTTACAATCATGGCGGCACCGCTCTTCCCGCGGGATCTCCGGCAAACCGGGACTGGCGCATCTATGAGATGGCGGGCTACCTGGAGGACGCTTGGAAGGTCCGCAACGATCTGACAATCTCGGCGGGGGTTCGGTACCAATACCAGACCACGCCCTATGAAGTGCATGGCGTTGAAGCGCAGTTCTTTAATACAAATGTAAACTCCATCGTGGAGGCCCGTGTCGCGAATGGCCTGAATGGCGTTTCCGGCGCCGCCGCGACGCCACTACTCCAATATCACCTGTCGGGGAAGGGAAACTCCGGAGGCGCGCCTCTCTATCCTGCCGAAAAACACGACTTTTCTCCCAGGATTGGCCTTGCGTGGAATCCATCGTATGGCAATGGGTTATTGGGCCACGTTTTTGGCGACCGAAAGACCGTGTTGCGAGCAGGAGCGGACCTGCTTTACGACGAGTCCGTGATCTACGCCATCACCAACTTTGAGGATCAATCCAACTATCTATTCGGGAACACGGTTGCCAATGAATTCAACGCGGGCACGAACACCACTTTCGCGCTGGAAAACGATCCCCGTTTCAACTCCGCCAGTTCGGCGCCTTTTCCGATCGTGGCGCCGCCCTTCCAGAACCCGCTGACGCCTGCCGCGATCTTCAACGATGGGATCGATCCCCACTTGCACACGCCTTACTCGATAGCGGCAAGCTTTGGATTGCAACGGGAACTGCCCGGCGGCTTTCAGTTGGAGGCCGACTATTACGGGCGATTTGGCCGAAGGCTTTTGATGTTGGCCGACGTGTCGCAAGCGATGAACTTCACAGATCCAACGTCGAAGCAGACTCTAGTTCAGGCCTTCACGACTCTGGAACAGGATTCCCGGCAAAACGGCGGCGCGGGCTTGCCTGTCGCCAGCGTGCCGGTGCAGCCGTTCTTTGAGAATCAGATGGATGCGGCGCTCGGCGAAACCTGCGCAACGAAATTTGGGACATCAAGCTGCACAGCTTACGTTTACACGACGCAGTTCACGGCCCTTCAGCAGGGAGGCACGGGTGGAATCCTGCCTGCGCTGCCGTTACCGACGAATGTGGGCCTGACCCCGCAATTCTTTGTGGATGCCTTGATGGCAAACGAGGGTTTCTCCGACTACCACGCGCTGTTTGTGACTCTGCGCAAGCGGCTTTCCCACAATCTGCAGTTTGACTTCAACTACACTTTTTCACACTCGATTGACAACGGCTCGACAGTCGCCAATGAGAACGGAAACTTCCAGTCGGGAGTCACGTCCGTAATGTGCGATGTGACCAACACCTCGGCCTGCCGGGGCAATTCCGAGTTCGACGCTACGCACCAGATTAGCGGCGCCTTCGTATATGACCTGCCGTTTGGCCACGGCCAGGCATTCGCGTCGAATGCCGGCACTTTGCTGAACGAAGCCATCGGAGGCTGGCAGGTATCCGGAATCGAGACTTGGCGCACGGGACTGGCCTTTACCGCCAACGGGACCGACATCGCGCAGTTCGATACCGTGAGTCTTGCGGCGGACACTGGAGCGCTTTTCACGGGGTCGAAATCCGCAATCTCGTCCAACATCCATGTCGACACGGCCAACAACAACCAGGTTCAGTTCTTCGCGAATCCAGCGGCGGCCGTGGGGGCGTTCTCTCCGGTCACCGGGTTACAAAGCGGCAGTCGAGATACGCTGCGGGGCCCCCACTTTTCGAACTTGGATTTGGCCGTCTCGAAGAACTTTCCGATCTTCGGCGAGAGATACAAACTCCAATTCCGAGCGGAGGCCTACAACACTTTCAACCACGCGAACTTCGGGATACCCGACACGGGCGTCACATCCGGCAGGTTTGGCGTGATCAGTGGTCTGGCGGGCGTGGAACCGTCGCGAGTGATGCAATTTGCGCTGCGGTTTGACTTCTAGCCTCAGTTATAGATAAAGCGATTCGGGCGGGCTTCCATTGGAGTGGAAGCCCGCCTTTCGTTTTAACCGCTCAGACATGACGCAGACCGGTGAGTGCTCTTGGTCAGCAGTTTCCCCGCAAACTACTGGATACAGCCAACTGCGCTGCGTAACTTCGGGCCGTCTGGCGGCGTATGTTAGGATGAGGGCAGAATCGCTCCCCATGGCCGGCAAAACGACAATGAACTTCGGCGAAGCGGTGCGCATCGCGACGGGAAGCCTGTGGGCGCACAAGCTGCGGAGCGTCCTGACGCTGCTGGGGGTGGTGATAGGCGTGATGTCGGTGATTGCGGTGGTGAGCATCGTCAACGGGCTGAACCGCTACGTGGCGGAGAAGGTGTTCAACCTGGGGGCGGATGTGTTTCTGGTGAGCCGCGGGCCCATCATCATTACGAATATCGACGATTATCAGGAAACGCAAAAGCGGCGGAAGATTCGGCTGGATGACTACGAGTGGGTGCGCGATAACTGCCGAAGCTGCGGGGCGGTGGGAGCATCGACGGACAAGCAGGGCGTGCAAGTGAAGTACGGCACCGACTACCTCTCGAACGTCCACGTGCTGGGCTGGACGGCCGAGATGCCCCGGCTCTATAGCCTCGATCTTGTGGAAGGCCGACACGTGAGCGAGGCCGACGTCTCGCACGCGACGCCCGTGTGCGCCGTGGGACACGACATCGCGGACAAGCTACTTGCTGGGACGGACCCGATCGGCAAGGAAATCCGAGTGGACACGATCGACTGCGAGGTAATCGGGGTGGGAAAGAAACTCGGGAGCGTGATGGGAATGTCGCGCGACGCCTGGCTGCTGCTTCCGATCACGACTTTCCAGAAAGCCTACAGTAGCGACGATTCGATCCGCGTCTGGGCAAAATCGTCGAAGGGAGCCAGTGGAATCGACGACGCGATGGATGAGGTGCGGCTAATTTTGCGCGGCAAGAGACACGTTGCGTATCGCGACCCCGACGATTTCGCGATCGAGACGAACGGTTCGTTCTTGTCCCTGTGGAGCAGCATCAGCGGAGCGTTCTTCGGGGTGACGATCGTGATCGCGTCAATTTCGCTGATTGTGGGCGGGATCGTGATCATGAATATCATGCTCGTCAGCGTAACGGAACGGACGCGCGAGATCGGGCTGCGGAAATCGCTGGGAGCGCGCCGCTTCGATATTCAGCTTCAGTTTTTGATCGAGTCGGCGACGATCGCCGCAATTGGCGGCGCGTGGGGAGTGGTATTGGGAATCCTGCTGGCGAAGTTCGTTACGCTGACCACTTCGCTGCCAAGCTCCGTGCAGCTTTGGTCGGTGGTGATGGGGTTGATCGTGGCAACGAGCGTCGGGTTGTTCTTCGGAGTGTACCCGGCGTCGAAGGCGGCGCGGATGGATCCGGTGGTGGCATTGCGGTCGGAGTAGTGGTGTGGGATAGAGAGGCGTCGTGCAAGAGCATCGCACGTTAAGCGAGCTGAAAGAGGCGGTGGGGTTGGCGCTCGACGCGCTGCGGCGGAATCCACTGCGCTCCTGCCTGACGATTCTGGGAATCGTGATTGGGGTCAGCACGGTGATCGCAATCAGCGCGGTGGTGAATGGGCTCGACTCAAACGTTATCGGTTCCGTTGAGTCGATGGGATCGAACATCGTCATTTGCTACAAATTTTCATGGGCCACGATGGGGCGTCTGCCAGCGGAAGTCTTGCAGCGCAAAGAACTGAAAGCCGAGTGGGCGGAGGGTATGGCGCAATTGCCGCACGTGCTGGCGGCGGCTCCGTCCGCGCGAATCTTCCATCCTGAATTTGGAGCGGGCAGCAGCGATGTGCGGCGCGGCGACAAGCGGATGAAGAACGTGATCCTGCAGGGCAACACCCCTGAAGTATCGAAGATTTACGATTTCGAACTCGAGCGCGGCCGGTTCTTCAATCAGACCGATCAGGAGCACCACTCGCCGATCGTCGTGCTGGGCCACGACACGGCCGAAACGCTGTTTCCTATCGGCGAAGATCCCATCGGACAAGAAGTGCTTCTCGAGGGACGCGTGTTCACCGTGGTGGGCGTTCTCGAGAAACAGAAACAGGCCTTTGGCAACGGCAAGAATCCGGAAGATAACATCGCGATCCTTCCGCTGGCGACCATGCAGAAACTGCATCCAGAATTCAAGGACTACGTGCTGTTCGCGAAGGCGACCGATGCGCAATACGTTCCCGTGGTGGTGGACGAAGTGCGCGAATACCTGCGGCGGATGCGGCGGTTGGCGTCCGACAAGCCGGATGACTTCGCGATTTTCACTCCCGACGCCTTCATCGATTTGTGGAGACAGATCTCGAGCGGAATTTTCGTGGTTATGTTCGCGGTGGGATCCGTGGCGCTGCTTGTGGGCGGCATCGGCGTGATGAACATCATGCTCGTGAGCGTGACGGAACGGACGCGCGAGATCGGCGTGCGCAAGGCCATAGGCGCGCGACGAATCAATATCCTGATGCAGTTTCTGCTGGAGGCTGTGACCCTTGCGGGAATCGGCGGCGTGATTGGAGTGATCGTCGGGTCTGCGCTGGGGTTGTCGGTGCGGCTCGTGTTCTCGGGCCTGCCCACGTCAATTTCGCTCTTCTGGGTGATGGCGGGACTCAGCATCGCCGGGATGATCGGAATTTTCTTCGGCGTGTACCCCGCGTGGAAGGCTTCGAAGATGAATCCGGTGGAGGCGCTGCGGTACGAGTGAAGGGCGGGGGTGAGGGATGAGGGCGAGGGAAAAACGAAAACCATCTCCCCCGCAACGCTCTCGATCCAGTTTTCTCCAAATCCACCCGAGCCGTTGCGCTACGAATAGGGTGAAGGCTAGGGGAAATCACTACTGGCGACTGCAAGGCTACCTGTGCAGTTTCTTCAGACTCTGGACGAGACCGGAAATCATGCGCCCTATCTCATCGGTCGCGGTGAGCAGCGAATGGATATCGTTCGATTGCACATAGGAAAGCCTTTGCGCGATCAGGAAGTGAGTTTCGAGTTCGAGGACCGAGCCGCGAGCCATCGAGAGGTGATGGATATAATCTCCCGTATGCTTTCGGCCATGCCCCTCGGCGATGTTTGCGGGGATTGAGACTGCTGCGCTTTGAATCTGAGCAATGAGTCCGTAGATCTCTTGATGGGGAATTTTCTTTGCGACTTCGTAGCTCGCGACTACGAGGTCCATCGATTTCTGCCAAACGATTAGATCGCGGTAACTTTTGATCTCACTCGGCATTTCCTCACTCCTCGTGCTTCTTGCCCGTGATGCTTCGGGATTGGTCAGCCCTCTTAGAGATCGGAAGCGATCTTCGGGCACTTTCTCGCCGCTCGCTCCTCACCCCTTCGCGAGGTTCGGCAACGTTTCGTCGAATGGGGGGCGGGCGACGCCGCGTTCGGTGATGATGGCGGCGATGAAGCGCGCGGGTGTGACGTCGAAGGCGGGGTGCGCGGCGGGGACGTCGGGCGCGATGCGGACGCCAGCGAGGTGAGTGACTTCGTCGGCGGAGCGCTCCTCAATGGGGATGTCGTCGCCTGAAGGAATCGAAAGATCGAGGGTTGAAATAGGGGCGGCAACGTAAAACGGGACGTCGTGCTCGCGCGCGAGTACCGCCATTCCATACGTGCCGATCTTATTGGCGGTGTCGCCGTTACGCGCGATACGATCGGCGCCCACTACGACCGCGCCGACGCCGCCCGTCTTCAGAAAATGGCCGACCATGTTGTCTGTGATCAGCGTGAGGGGAATGCCGTCCTGGTGGAGTTCCCACGCGGTGAGGCGCGCGCCCTGAAGATAGGGGCGAGTCTCTGGCACGAGGACTTCGACATGGTGGCCCGCATCGACCGCCATGCGAATCACGCCGAGGGCCGTGCCGATGCCGCCGGTAGCCAGCGCGCCAGCATTGCACTGCGTCATGACGCGGCCGGACCTCGGCAAAAGCTCTGCGCCGAAGCGGCCAATGCGGACGTCGGCTTCGCGGCGCTCCTGATGGACTTTCTGCGCCTCTTTCACGAGGGCAGATTTGATGCCAGCGATTGCGGCCGCTCCACCTCCACTTATCGCCGCCGCGGACGCGAGTTCGTCGAAGCGCCGCTTGAAGCGGTCAATTGCCCAAAATAGGTCCACGGCGGTGGGACGCGTGCGCGCCAGGGTGTCGCAAATAAAAGTGAATTCCGCGCGGAGTTCGTCGAACGTCTTAGCACGCGATTTTTCGACACCGATGGCGATCCCCATCGAAGCCGCGACTCCGATCGCCGGCGCGCCGCGAATCACCATATCTTTGATCGCTTTTGCGACGTCGCGGTAGTCAGTGTAGGTGTGGTGGATCACTTCGCCGGGCAGGCGGCGCTGGTCGAGCATGACGATGCCGTCTGGCGTCCATTGAATTGGTTCGACTGTGTGCAATCGCGTTCCTTTGCGCGCGGCCTTGATGGCGCGAACACCGGAAACCTCAAAGAAACATTCTACCTGATGAAGAGCATACCCAATTTCCGTTGGCGTCAGGCGTTATTGAGCGGTCTTGTGGTAATTCGAGTATGGCGGGTGGTGCGGCGCCGGGGGCGGCGGATTTTTTTGCAGCAAATCCATCACCACGGCGACCGCCTTCTCGAGTTGCGGGTCGTGTCCTTCGCGAACCGATTTCGGATCGAATTCGACCTCTACGTCCGGCGGGACACCGTGGTTCTCGACGTCCCAGGTGCCGTTGGGATTGTAGAAGGCAAGATTGGGAGTGCCCGTAAATCCGCCGTCCATCAGGTCCGCGGGATTTGTGTAATGGCCGACAAGCCCGCCCCACGTGCGCTTGCCAACGAGCGGGCCGATTTTGGTCTGGCGGAACATCCATGGCATTGCGTCGCCGCCGGAGCCAGCCATTTCGTTGATGATCATTACCTTCGGACCGAAGATGGCTTCGATCGGCGTGGTAATGTCTGTGCCTTCGCGCAAGGACCAATAGCTGAGGAGAGGCCGGCGGAGTTGCTCGATGACGTAGTCGGCGATGTCGCCGCCACCGTTGTACCGTTCGTCGATGATTGCGGCGTCTTTGCCGACCTGCGCGAAATAGTAGCGATTGAAATTCGTATAGCCGCCGGCGTACGTATCCGGCAAATAGACGTAAGCGACGCGGCCGCCGGTCATTTCATCCACTTTGCGGCGATTGTCCTCGATCCAGGCGTAGTTACGGAGGTCGCCTTCGTCGTCGACAGGGACGACGGTGACTTCGCGTGAGCCGCTTTCGTCAGGGTGTGGACCTATTTTCAGCACGATCTGCTTCCCAGCGGTTTCTTCGAAGAAGCCATAGACGTCGGCTGGAGGCCGGACCTCGCGGCCATTTACGGCGAGAAGGTACTCCCCCTTCGCGACGTTGACTCCCGGCTGCGTCAAGGGCGCACGCAGCTTTGGATTCCAGTTTTCTCCGTTATAGATTCGGGCAAAACGATAGCGGCCGTTCTCGATGGTGTAGTCGGCACCCAGCAGGCCCGTCTTCACGCGTTTTGGTTCGGGAATGTCGCCGCCGCCGACGAACATGTGCCCAATCGTGATCTCGCCGAGCATCTCCGTGAAAAGATAGTTCAAGTCATCGCGGCTGGACATGTTCGCGAGATAGGGTTCGTATTTTTTTTCGATAGCGGCGAGATTGAGTCCGTGCAGGCCGGGATCGTAGAGGAAGTCGCGCTCGTCGCGCCACACCTGGTAATACATGTGCTTCCATTCGGCGCGCGGATCGACGTACGCCTCCATTTGGTCGAGCTTCAATGGCCCGCCCTGGCCCGGCTGCGGAGGCCCATCAGCCGGTTTTTCGGCTGGGCCGATCGTCCACTGATCCTGTTTCGCGTAGAGCATTTTCTCGCCGTTGAAGGAGAGATCGAAAGATGTGACGCCGTCGAGAATCTGGTCGGTCTTGCGCGTCTTGAAGTCGAACTTGTGCACCTTTGCGGTGGGCGGTCCATCAGAGAAATCGAGGGAATCCACGGGAGGGCCTTCGAGGATGTAGAGCACGCCGGGCTTGCCGGCCGCAAGGCCGACGTAGTTGCGCGATGGCATCGGCAAGGAGAGAATTCGCTGGCCGATGTTTTCAAGGTCGATGTCGACCTTAACGGGCTTTTCTTCCTTTGCTTCCTCCTTCTTGCTCTTGTCCTTGTCTTTGTCTTTGTCTTTTTCTTTGTCCTTGTCCTTATCCTTGTCCGCGTCGGCCTGCTTGTCTTTGTCGGTTTTCTCGTCTTTGGCCTTTTCTTCGTCGCTTTCGGGCGCGAGCGGGGACGCGACGTCCTTCTTCAACACCATTACGTACAGGCTGCGGGTGACGGGATGCTGAAGGCTCGACATATCGAGCCAGCCGGTGCTCAATGCCGTGTTTGTGCTGGCTGTGAAGTAGAGGTACTTGCCTTCTTTGTCGAAGGCCGCGTGGAGGGCATCGCTCATCCCGTCGGTCAACTGGTAGGTCTTTCCCTGCTCGACGGAGTATGCAAAAACGGCGTGCAGATAGTTGCGGAGCTGCTTGGTGTAGGCGATCCAACGGCTGTCGGGCGACCAAACCGGATCAAGTGAGTTGAACGGCCCCGCATAGGTGTCGGTATCCACGTGCACGGGAGTCTTCTTTTCGAGGTCGACGTACCAGACGTTCAGCCGCTTGTCGGTATAGGCGATCTTCTTTGAATCAGGCGACCACACGGGGGAGTAGTAGAAGGTGGGAGGAGTGCCGAGATCGATCTTGCGCGCTTCGCCGAGCCCGTTTTGATCGCGCACGTGGAGCGCCCATTCGCCCGACTCGTCGGAAAGGTAGGCGATGGACTTGCCGTCAGGCGACCACGCCGGGTCGCGCTCGACGACGTCGGTGGTCTTCGTCAGATTGCGGATGTCACCTTTCTCAGCGGGGACCGTGAGAATCTCGCCTCGCGCGGCAAAGACGGCTCGCGCGCCCGTCGGTGAAATGCCAGCGGAGCGGATACGGCGCGGCTCGATTTTCTGGAAGTGCGGGCGCACTTCCGCGAGATCGGCGGCAACGTTGATTTCGAGCGGGCGCTCCTGGCCGGACTTCAAGTCAAAAAGATGCAGCGCGCCGAATTGCTCGTAAGCGATTGCATCGGTGCCGGCAGAAGCGGACTTGATGTCGAGAGCGTCGTTCTTCACCAATTGTTTCACTTCATGGGAGCGCGTGTCATAAGCGAAAAGCGTGACGGGACCATTGCGATCGGACAGGAAATAGATTGTGTCGCCCACCCACATGGGATTGAAATCGTTCGAATTGTCACGCGGAATCGTGGCTTCGATACTTGAGTCGGAAAGTTTCGCGATCCAAATGGGGCGAGTCTGTCCGCCACGGTAGCGTTTCCAGGCTTGCTGCCACTGCGCGATCGGAACGTAGGCGAGACGCGAGGAGTCTTGCGAATAGGAGCCTTCAGCGGCGCGAACGAGCGGGACGGGAGTGGCGAATCCGCCCGTCACGGGAACTGTGAAAAGTTGGACGACTCCCGAAGCAAAGGACGCGCGTTCGGAGGTGAAGAGGATCTGCTTTCCGTCCGGTGTCCAGCCAATGGCCGAGCCGTCGGCAGGATGAAACGTCAAGCGGCGGGGGACGCCGCCGGCGGCAGCGACGACGTAAACGCCGCGAGCGCCG
Source organism: uncultured Acidobacteriota bacterium (assembly GCA_963744235.1). GTDB lineage: Bacteria > Acidobacteriota > Terriglobia > Acidiferrales > UBA7541 > Palsa-295. Next base: position 137,131 of record CAVUSU010000006.1, read on the forward strand.
TCATAATCGCCAGTGAAGGCGATTTGGGTGCCGTCCGGCGAGAAGATGGGAGTGCCCTCGTGGCCGCCCGTGGTGAGCCGGCGAGCGTCGCCACCTTCGCGGCTCACGATCCAGAGGCTGCCCGCATAGCTGAACACGATTTGCGTTCGGCTCAAGGACGGGTTGCGGAGTAACAGCGGCGCCTGGTCTTGAGCGGACGCAATTGCCGCGCAGCCAGAGACGAGAAATGCCGCGCACAGGAGGGCTCGAAGGAGGCGCGACAACAGGACGAAATCTCGCAGGACGACTCGAGTTCTTAGCATGGCTCATACACCTCGCGGAAATGCCCCTAGGCCTGACGAAGCGGCCCCGAATGTAGCAGAGTGCTTTTGGCTTCGTCCACCCGAGGATTCTTCGTACCATGGACGGCTCCTATGGAGAGGGTTTACTTATCGCTGGGGTCAAACATTGGAGATCGCTCAGCGAATATTGCTCGGGCGATTGCGGCGCTTGGGGAGCGCGGGATTCGCGTGACACGCGAATCATCCCTCTACGAGACAGAGCCGGTCGAATTTCGCGAGCAGGATTGGTTCTTGAATTCGGTGTTCGAAGGCGAAACTGAATTGGAGCCTGAGGAATTGATGAAGGAGCTGCTTGCCATCGAGCGCTCACTCGGACGGGAGCGGCGTGTGCCCAAAGGCCCGCGTGTGATCGATATCGACGTTCTCTTCTATGGAGACAGAGTGATCCACGATCCCGGCCTCGATATTCCGCACCCACGGTTGAGCCAACGGCGATTCGTTTTGGTGCCGTTTGCGGAAATTGCGCCGGGCGTCAGGCATCCTGTCTCCGGGAAGACGATTGCGGAACTCCTGGCCGAAACGCCGGACCGGAGTGAAGTGCGGCGATGGAAGGCTCACGTCTAGATTGTACGGCGTGGCACGCCGCAGGTTGCAGCGTGCCGCGCCAGCGCGATTGTTGACGGTGTCGCTAGCTCGTGCGAAGGACTTTGAGCCAGTGCAGCGTGATTTGCCTGGGCGCAAGTGCTTCGATTCGAATCTCGGTCTTGCGCCCCTCCGATTGCTCGTGCCAGACGTAGACGCCTGGTTCCGTTTCCTCGTTGTAGTGTCCGCCGGTCTTATCGAAAACAGGCCCATCCAGCGCGACGACATTTTGGAAATGAAAGAAATCGCGCGCGTCGTCGATCGAAGCCCTCTCGGTGGTAGTAGGGCGCGTGAGCGCTTCCACCACATAGCTGCGCAACAGCTTTGGCCAATAGGCATCGAAGAGTTCGGAGGATGCGAACGCATCGCTCCAAACCACCTCGCCGCCGTAGGCCACCACGACGCCCACGACATGCTCGCCTTTCATTACGTTCGTGGCGCGATGGAAGCGCCGGTCTACCTCGCGTGCAAACGATTCAACGGAACCTTCCACGGATCTCGATTGGTAAATTTTGCGATACGACTGGGTGGGTGCGGACGAAGCCATCACGTTCGAGATTTCCGATGTCGAAAGCTGCGGCGCTTCGGCGGTGACCGTCACGGTCTCGCTCGCGCTGGCGATGGGCGGCGTTTGGCCGCCGACGGCGGCCCAGACTCGACTCTGGTCCTGCTCGACAGCCGCTTTTTCGCGAACACTGGGATGGACCATGGTTTTTGCCGCGACAAATTGATCCGAGCCGCCGGTCCAGCGCCCATGCTCGACGCAGAAAACGTCCAGAGGCAAAGGCTCGGCGCCAATCGGAACGATGCGATCCTTGCCGATAATGCGGTCTTGCTTGCCCCCGGAGACAACTTCGCCGGCGAGCAGCAGCAGGGGCCTCTTACCTCGATTCACGAGAACGAGCTGGTTCACTTGGGCGCCACTCGCCTGGGGCTGGATGACGCCGTCGCGCGTCCGTCTCATGTAACTTCCTTGCTCCGTGACAATCGCAGCGCCGGAGGCGAGAGCTTCGTCCAGCGTGGCGAAGGCGCTGGTGTCGGCTTCTTCGGCGGATAGGACCGGGAAAACGGTGAGGTTTTCGTACGTGACCGGCTGCGCCAAGCGCCAGCCAGCGTCGACTTGCGTTTTGCCTCGAGCCGCCGGGTCGCCCGAAGCGGCTGCGCCCCGGCCGCCATTCATCAACAGCGTGCCTACGAGCGGAAGCGCGATGCTCCAAACCAAAAGCCAAACGAGTTGTCTTTGCTTGCCGTCCATAACATCCTCCTCGACCGTCGCAGGCGGCTATTCCGCCTGGCCGCGCCTTTCAATGGTGAGAACGAGCAGATCGGGATTTCTTGCAGGTTGTGGACTGGTTTTCTAAGTAGGACCTGAATATCGGGGAATTGGCTCCGAGGGTTAGCCGAGGTGCTCGCGGTTCTTTTGTTCTTTCTGCCGCTTCTTGCGGTCTTCCTCTTCCTGGCGTTCCCACTCGACCATTTCTTCCTCGGTCATTTGGTAGTCTTCGCGCGAGGCAAACATCGCACCGCGGCGAGAATCTCGCGCCGCCCGACGGACGCGGCCACGTTTCTTGGCGCCGAGGAAATCGCTCATGCTGCGGATAGGGTCCTCGATCGCGCCCGCTTCTAGCAAAAGCTCGCTCACCTTTTCGAGGAACTCGTGTAAATGGTATGGCTTATGGAGATAGGGGAGGCCTTCGCGCTCGAGGATCGGCTGGACGTCCTTGGCAGCCAGAACTGGAATTAGAAACAGTACACGAAGGCTCTTGTGCGAAGTGCGGTTGTCATGCCCTTCGCCATTTGGCTCTTCCGCCGACGCTCCCTGGGTCTGGGGCGATTCCTCCGAAGGACCCTTCGGGTCCGCCAGCGCCAGCTCGCGCAGGATCGCGAAGACCGGGCCGCGAAGGTCAGTTAAGGCGACATTGACGATCACGAGCCTCCAGAGGCCGGTGGCGAGCTCTGGCAAGGCCTGCGAAGCCAGCGGCACGATGCGGACGCGCCAGCCCTCGGAATCGAGGACGTGCTTCAGCGCGCGCTGGCTGACGATGTCGTCGTCTATGATCAGGATGCCGACTTCCGCCACAGTCCTGCCCCTCGAGAGGCTCTTTCGGATATCCACCGCTTGTATGGGCCAGTATATCGGCTGGAATTGAGCAGGACGGCCGATTGCGGGTACGATTTCCGCTACTAAACCTTGGCCAGTCGTACAGGCGAATGAATAGCGAAACTTTTTGCTTGACATAGCGAAACAAAAGCGAATACTATGCGCTGGTGCGGCGAGGTTACCAATGGCCACTTCTCCCATGCTTCGAGTGGTTCCGGCGACGATTCGACGCCGCCGAACCTCTGCGAAGCAGACCAGTCTCACCCTTTTCCCCACAGCCGCTCGCCACGGCAATTGTGAGCCCCCGAACGGAGCTTCCGCGCCCCCTCCGGCACCCGACCGGAGAACGAAGCCCGCTACGGAACTGGTCGGCATTGCGCGCCTCGCCGCCTCCTCCCCCTGCGCCGAAGCCAAGCGCGGGACGGAATATTTCCTACTTCCAGTCAAATCGATCCTGAACCAGTGCAACTCGGAACGAGTACCGTTTCGCTGGACGGTGAATCCGTACCGAGGCTGCGAGTTCGGGTGCCATTATTGTTACGCGCGGTACACGCACGAGTATATGGAGCTCGACGGATCGGAATTTGAGTCGAAGATTTACATCAAGAAGGACGCGGGAGCGCTGGCGGAGCGCGATCTTTCGAGCGAAAAAATCTGGGGCGAGCACATCGCAATCGGCACTGCAACCGATCCCTACCAACCAGCGGAGAAAGAGTTCGGAACCACGCGCGCGATCCTGGAGAAAATGGCGCACCGCGAAGGCCTGAGCCTCTCAATCACCACGAAATCGAATCTGGTGGTGCGCGACATCGACCTGCTGCAACGGATATCCGAGCGGTCGTCGATCACGATTCACATGACGGTGACGACGGTACGCACGCGCCTCGCGCGGATGCTGGAACCGCGCGCGCCGCGGCCCGACTTGCGGCTGGAAGCGATCCGCAGACTTCGCGAGGCGGGGATCGCCGTCGGAGTGAACGCGATGCCGGTGCTGCCCGGCTTGACGGATCGCGAGGAAGATCTGGAGGCACTTGTGCGGGCCGCACGCGATTCGGGCGCGCAGTGGCTGGCGGCCAATGTGCTGTTTCTGATGCCGTCGTCGTGGAAGCCGTTTATGGAGTTTCTCGAGGCGAAGTTCCCGAAGCTCGCGGGGCGCTACCGTGACTTTTATCAGGGGTACGGCGACGCGCCGGAGGAGTATCGCAAGCGAATCAAGGCGCTGGTAGAAGGCCTTCGTCAGAAATACGGGCTGGGCTCACGTCCACAACCGCGAACGTCGGAGTCGTGGCACTCGCCTCAGTTGGCTCTGGCGCTGGACCAAGGAGAATAGCGATGCCGCAAACGAGACGGAGAAGAAGGAGTGCGAGGAACCGAGAGTGCGAGAGCGGAGTTGGCACAAGTGGCGCCTCGCCCCGCACTGAAGCCGGTGCACGGGCTCAAGGTGAAGACCGTCTCGGCGATGACTTTGGCGTTTTCGCTTCTATGCCTCGCGGCGTTCGCCGCGAGCCGTCCGCCGCTCCCATCGGGACGAGCGAGGGCATGGCGGCAGCAACCGAGCACCCGACGATCGCGAAACATGCGAAGACCGCAGCCCGACCCGCACGTGCGGCACCCGTTACGGCACGATGATGCGAGAAGATTCTTTTTCCGCGGCAGGCTGAGGAAATCGCTCGCGAAGGAAGCTAAGGAAGGCGCGCGAAAGCGGCCGGCCATTGGTCTGCTGCTTCGACACGCGCAGCAGGAAGATGAGCAGGAAGAAAATGTCGGAATCCTTCAGAGAGGGAAATCCGGCGCGATCGACTTGCTGCTTGCGGAATTCCTGAAGGAAGCCTGCGATCTGCGCGTATAAGGCGCGAGCCACCGGCGAGTCAGGCGGCCGCTCGTAGTAGATTCCTGTGCCGAGTGTGCGATACGTTTCCGCGAATGCTTCGAGCGCGAGGCGCGTTGTTGCGTTGTTGCGTCGTTGAGCTCCTTGTTCTGAGTCTGGAACGCGTTGATTGTGCCGGCGAGTCCGGCGACTACGGGCCAACGGTCGTAAACAAATTCCACCGGGAATTCGATATCGCGGTAGGGAAATTCTTCTCGCGGGGTCAGATTTCGGTGTTCGGCTTCATATCGGTGCGCGGTAACGAGGTGAGCGCAAGTGGGCGGGCAGTCGATGGTTACCTCGCGCTCCCGGCCGCAGCAGATCGCGCAAATCTTTTCGCCCTTCGCGGGGCAAAACCGCTTCGCCGGCCGCTTCTCGCAAATCGGACACGTCATGCCGCGTCCTCAACTCGACTCAAATCAAAGTGAACCAGCGTAAGGGAAGAAGCAGTCTGCAGCAAGCGGTGGAAACGGAGAGGCTTTTTTTCTGAAATTAGTCGAGGCCTGGGGGAAGTGAGTATGCCGGGTCGCTCGGATCCAGGAGATGGGCCTGCTGGTAGGCGGCCTTCGCGGCGGCAGTGTTACCCGTGCGCTGATACGCAATACCGAGGTCAAACCAGTACTGTGGAGTCCTGGGCTGGTAGACGGTTGCGTCCCGAAGCCACCTTACCGCTTCGGTGCTGCGGTTAGCCAACAAGGCTTCGTAACCCCATTTCCCCTCTTCGTAGCCGGCTTTTCCGGAAAGATTGAGCGTCGGGCGCCCAAGTGTGGCCCCCCAAAGTCCGAATAGGACAATACCGGCTGCTGATGTGGCGAACAACAACCGGCGGGCTGGTTGAGTGATAGCCAGGCCCACGAGAATGCCGAGGAGTGCGCCCACGCCGTGAGCAACGTTCGCCACGACCCAGGTGTGAGTAAGTGTTGTTGCGATGCAAAACACGAACCATCCGATGAAGAGGACGACAGTCCTTTGATCCACAGCATCGCGGAAACGATCATCGCGCCGAGACAGGATCCACAGCAAACCGAAGAGAGCGTATCCTATGCCCGAAAGCCCGACACCGCCCTGCGCGAACGCAAAATCAAGGGAGTTTGGTCCGACCGCGAATAGGACAAGCAATAGCGCAGTTCTGATGTGGCCGTACACACGCTCGACAATCGTTCCGAAGGCCCAGAACCAATAAATGTTGAAAGCCAAGTGCAGGACATCGAGATGCGGAAAGATACTGGTTATCAGCCGCCACAACTGCCCTCGACGAATCTCCGCGTTTTCAAGAAGCGCCGAGATATCCGCTTTGGCCCACCAGGCGATTGTTACGGCGATGGCCGAAATCGTAACCGCAGCGATGACTGGATATTTCGGGAAGTCGGTCCATTTAGGTGGGCGCAGCATGTTCGATTCTCAAATGAGATACGTGCGATTCTTCGACATTCCGCGCTATTAATCAAGTTCATGATGCCAGCACGTTTCGCGGGTTGCTATCGGCAATGATTGGCGGCGGTGCACCGCGTGGATGAGTAACGCTTGGGGAACTTCAGGAGGCGTTGGTGGCTTCTTGCGGGACGCGGGCCTTTTCGAGGGCGGCGACATTTTGGAGGATGGTTTCGACGACGTGCTCGTCGCCGAATTGGGAGTTGATCATCAAGTTGTAAAGCGAGCGGCAGGGCCATTCTTTGCCGAAGTAGTGGCGGATGAACGTCGCGCGTTCGTGATCGACTTCCTGGACCAACTGGCGGGCTTCTTTTTCTGATTGGCCGATGGACTTGAGCCTGCGGACCTTCTCTTCCACGGGCGCGTAGATGAAAACGTGAAACGCGTCGGGCCGGTTGCGCAAGATGTACGGCGCGCCGCGTCCAACGATGACGCACCTGCCCTTGGAGGCCGCCTCTTCAATCACTTTCTGCAGCAGCTTGACCATCGTGTCCGCATCGAAATGCTGCGTTTCCGTTCCAGGCAGGGTGCGCTCGTAGCTGCCGCGGGCGTACACGCGAAACAGACGGGAGAGCAAGGGATCGACGCGCTCATCGCAGCGGCAGGCAGCTTCGCGGGTGACTTTGGCGACGCGTGCGATTTCCTCGGTGAGCTCGCCATCCCAAAGCTTCCAGCCAAGCTGCTTCGCGAGGCGCTCGGCGATCATGGCGCCGCCGCTGCCATACTCCCGCTCGATTGTAATTGTCCGAATTTCTTCCACGGCGTCCCCAAGGGTTTCAAGATCGCCCGCCGAGGCGGACAAACCCTGAACCTAACAGGGTCAGTGTACTGCGATCGGGCCGCCCGGTTTCACTTTTTTCATCAGGAATACGAACGGAATCATGGTGACAACCGCGACGCCGACGAGCCAGAAGTCGTCGACGTAGGCAAGCATGGTAGCTTGCCGGGCCAGCATGTTGGAGACGAGCGCGTAGGCTTGATGCGAGGCCTCGTAGGCGCCTGAACCGCGAGCCATCAGCATGTGACTTGCGGCGCTGAGCATCGCCTGCATTTTCGCGTTGCCGGGATGGACGTGGTCCGAGAGTTTGGCCAGGTGGAATTGGGTGCGGCGCGAAAGCATGGTGGTGACGACGGAAATTCCCACGCTGCCGCCCACGTTGCGCGAGAGATTGATCAGTCCCGAGGCCGCATTGTTTTTATCTTTCGGCAGGAACGCGTAGGCCGCGGTGTTAATCGGCACAAAGAGGAACGCGAGTCCCAGGGCCTGGACGAGCCGAGCCAATGCGGCGTGGCGAAAGTCGATCGAGAGATTGAAGTGGGTCATGTAGAAGAGCGCGACCGCGAGCAGCGTAAACCCCACAAGCAGGAGTCTTCGAGCGTCGTACCTGCCGAGCAAGAATCCCACCAGCGGCATGACCAAAATAATCGCGAATCCGCCGGGCATCAGCGCGAGCCCCGCTTCCTGCGCCGTATAGCCCATCATCGTCTGCAAAAATAGCGGGATCAGCACCGTGCTCGACATCAGCGCAAAACCCACCATGAACATCAGCAGATTGCCGATGGCGAACGAGCGGTCTTTGAAGAGGTGCAGGTCGATGATGGGATGTTTGTGCTTCCATTCCCAAACAACTACCGCGATCAAAGCCGAGATGGAAATGGTCGTCGTGATCAGAATGAAGTGCGAGCCGAACCAGTCGTCGCGCTCGCCCTTGTCGAGAACCACTTGCAGGGCGCCGAGTCCGAGAGCGAGCAGGCCCAGGCCGATATAATCGATGCGAAACGTCTTGCGATTTTCGCGGCGCATGTACGGCGGATCGGTGATCAGGCGGTTCGTGAGCAGCAGCGAAATGATGCCCACTGGAATATTGATGAAGAAAATCCAGCGCCAACTAAAACTATCGGTGATCCAGCCGCCCAGAGTTGGGCCGATCGCAGGCGCGAGCACCACCGCCATGCCATACACCGCGAACGCCATGCCACGCTGCCGCGGCGGGAATGTGTCCGCCAAAATCGCTTGCTCGCTGGGTTGCAGCCCGCCACCGCCCGCGCCCTGCAGTACGCGGAAAACAATCAGCATCGGAAGACTCGGAGCTAAGCCGCAGAGGCAGGAGCTGATGGTGAAGAGCGCGACGCACGACATATAAAAGCGTTTGCGCCCGATCAGCGACGAGAACCAGCCGCTCATGGGGAGAACGATCGCGTTCGATACGAGGTAGGACGTCAGCACCCACGTACTCTCGTCGGTGCTCGCCGAGAGGCTGCCCGCAATGTGCGGCAGGGCGACGTTGGCCACGCTGGTGTCGAGCACTTCCATGAACGTCGCGAGAGTCACCGTGAGCGCGATGATCCAGGGATTGATAGCAGGGGGATTGATAGCAGGCGGGTTGAGCGCCTGACCGTTGAATGCCGGAGTAGCGGCCGCCGCGGAGTTGTCCGGGCGCACCAATAGCGGCTGCGAATTTGAGTTCACAGAATCCATGCTAATTCGCTGCTATTTCACGAAAACTTTGGGTTCGACGGACATCCCGAGCCGCAAGTAGTGATCGCTGTCTTCTCCCTGCTCGAGGACAATCTTCACCGGGATGCGTTGCACCACTTTGACGTAGTTGCCCGTCGCATTCTCCGGCGGCAGCAAGCTGAGCTTCGCGCCGCTCGTACCGGCAATACTGTCGACGTGCCCTTTGTAGGTGCGGCCGTTGGCATCGACTTTAACTTCCGCCTTTTGCCCCGGGCGCATGTATTTGAGCTGCGTCTCCTTGAAATTTGCGGTTATCCACACGTCATTCAGGGGCACGATCGAAAAGAGCTGCTGTCCCGGCTGCACGTTCATCCCGACTTCGGCGTTCTTCGATACGACGCCGTCGACCGGGGCGAAGATTTTCGTGTAGCCGAGGTTGAGTTGCGCTTGCTCGAGGGCCGCCTGCTTTTGCATGACCTGAGCTTCAGCGGAACGAGCGCGCGCGCGAGAGGAAGCCACTTGCTGCGGCCCTGTTTGCGAGGCTCGCAAATTCGCGTCCGACTGGGCGAGGCGAGCCTTTGCCTGGCTCACTTGTTGGAGGGCGGCTGCTGCCGACGCGCGGGCCGCGGCCACCGAACTCGCGCTGGACTTCGCAGCCGCGACCGCCTGGTCGTATGTCTGCTGCGAGACTTCCTGTTTATCGACAAGCTGCTTGTATCTCACCAGGTCGTTCTGCGCTTTGACGTCGTTGGCCTCCGCTTCGGTGAGCTGTGCCTCCGCCGCGTCATACTGCTGCTGAGCCGCGGAAATGCCGGCCTGCGCGTTTACGATGTCCGCCTGGGAAGACGACAACTGGCTCGTTGTGTTGACGTTGGTGATCGGCACCGTAATGTTCAGCGACTGCGCGTTGGCAATCGCGTCGTCCAGATCGGCCTGCGCCTTGGCGACCGCAACCTGATAGTCCTTCGGGTCGATTTCGGCGAGGACGGTTCCGGCCTTCACGGCCTGGTTGTCGTCCACGTTGACTTTGGAAATGTAGCCGGAGATCCGCGCGCTAAGGGGCATCAGGTGGCCGTCCACTTCGGCGTCGTCGGTGGACTCATAGCTCGCAAAATACCTCCACGCGAAAATGCCGCCGATCACCAGCACGATGATTGCACCGATCAAAAGCACACGGGCGCGCGGATTCGAGCGCAGAAAACTTCTCGATCCGGCACGCGGCGGAGGCGGCGAGGCCGAATGCGTTTCCGAGGCGGATGGCTGCTCGGCAGGAGGGTTGGGAGCGACTTCCGCTTCCGTTCTGGATGGCATGGGTCAGTGTCCTTTGAAGTATTGCTTCACGCCTTCTTCGGCGACGCCCAACGCACGGGCGAGAGAAATTTTTGCGTAGTTGAAATTGTAGAGACTCGAAATGTACTGCTCGTTCGCGCTCGCCACTTGCTCTTCGGCCTGGACAACTTCGACGGTGTCGGTGACGCCGGCAGCGAAACGATCGCGGGATTGGGTGAGCGTCTGTCCGGCTAGATCAATATTGCTTTTTGCCACTTCGACCTGTTGCGAGGAAGACTCGAGGTTGAGAAGCGCGATGCGCACGTCGGCGTCAATCTGGCTGCGCAGATTCTCGAGGCGCTCCCGGCTCTGGTCGAGCTGAGCCTGAGCCTGAAGAATGTCGGCGTGAACGCTGCCGCCCTGGAAGATGGGAATGGTAAGCGTGCCGCGGGCGTCCATCACACCGTGCGAGGCGTCGGGATGCTGCCCGGCGACGCCGTAGTCCGCGTTGAAAGTCAGAGACGGATAATATCCCGCGGTAGCAGCCTTGCGGGCGTATTCAGCGGCGCGGACGTCTGCTTGGGCGGCCTGGAAATCGGAACGGGAATCGTAGGCGCGCTTCTCGGCTTGCTCGATGGTTATTCCCTCGAAAGGCTGGTAGGGAGATTTGTCGGTCAATTCGAATTCCTGACCGGAGGCAAGCCCGATCACGCGGGCGAGCGTGAGTTTCTGAATCGCGAAGTCGTTCCTGGCCTGAATCAATTGCTGCTGGCGCGTTTGAAGTTCTACCTGGTCGCGCAGGGCGTCGATCGCGGGAGAGGTGCCGGCCTGCACTTGATCGCTGGCCTGCTTGTAAAGGGCTTGCGCCGTTTTCACCTGCGCATCGGCGGTCTCAATGCGCGCTTCGTCGGCAATCGCGAGCAGGTAGTTGTAGCCGACCGCGAGAACCACCAGGTCGCGCGCGTCCTTAAATGTGTGTTCGCTGGATTTGAGACGCTCCGTCGCAGCGTGCGTGTTTTGGATGGACTTCCAGTCGAACAGCTCCTGGCTGAGATTCGCACGCGCGTCGAAGTACGAAAACGGGCCGACGACACTGGGGATATTGAATCCGGGAGCGCTGAAACTGAACCCGAACTCCTTCAAATTGACCTGCGAAACGTCGATGTACGGCGTTGCGTTCACGTGAGGAAGCAAATCGCTCAATTGCTTCCAGCGTTGCCCTCGCGCCGACGTAACGTCCGCACTCGAAAGCAGGACTCCGAGGTTTTGTTTCAATCCGCGATCAATCGCGTCCTGCAACGAGAGTGGAAGCACGCCGGGAACTGCCTTAGTCGGCACGCTGCCGGAAAAGTTGCTCTGGGATTGAGGGGGCGCTGGAGTGAGCAGCACCGTGCCGCTGGCGCTCGATTGAGAACCTGACGAGGAACCCGATGCGCCGCCCGGCAGTTGCGCGCGGGTGCCGACGGCTGGGGTGAACAGGAGCGCAGTCATAAGTACCGTTTTCACTGGCGGGATAAAACCACGGCGTATCACTAGCAGCCTCCTCGACATACAGTCATGGATGAAACCAGAGCCTCCAAAGACTCACGGTTTGCGGTTCTTCTGACCGTGCGTCCCATGCAATGCGAAACTGGGAGAAAGAAGCTCCCAAACCTGCTCCGCGGTCTTGCGCAGCGACAACTCCGGATTCACGGCCCACGCCATCGTGACGCCCATGAATATCAAGCGAATCAACCGAGCCAGCTCCGGAGCCGCGAGGTCCCGCCGGATCTCGCCCCGTTCCTGGCCAAGAACCAGAATCTCAGCAAGGAGCTGGCGCGCCCGATGGATGCGCTTCCGCAGTTCAGAACGGACGGGCCCGCAAGCGAAATTCGCCGAAAATACCGAACGAAGCAGTTCGGGGCTTTCGGAGGATTGTCCGGCCAAGTCCGTGGCAAGCTCCCTCAAGACCGCAAGCACCGATTCATTTCCGGTTCGGGCTTTCTCCAAAGCGCGCGCAACGGCTTCCACTCTTTCTTCGCCATACCTTTCAAGCACGTGTTCCTTCGTGGGGAAATAGTTGAAGAAGGTTCCCTTGCCAACATCGGCCGCTTCGGTGATGTCTTCCACCGTAGTTTGGAGATAGCCGCGCGCAGCGAAGAGCTGGAGGGCAGCGCGGAAGATGCGTTCGCGCATTTCGACGCGGTGGCGTTCGCGGCGGTCGACGCGGGGCCTGGAGGCTCTGCGGCGTTCTTCCGCGCGAAGCGTCTTTGACGGATTTAATCTCATGTATGACCTTGCCTCAGAATTGACTCTAGGTCATATTCGGGTGAAAGTCAACTCGAAGGGAAAGGGAGCGGCCAACCACTTTTGGGGTTTTTACCGCGCCGGAGGCTTGCGGGTCCCCGGCGCGGCTTGGATGCGAGCGTTACTTGGAAAGGTTCTTGGGGCTGTGTTGATTCAGCGTGGAGATGAGGACCCTCGCCGACGGCGGAATCGGAACGGCACCGTGGAGCGCGACTTCTTTGGCATCGATTTTCTTGCCGTAGATTCGCTCGTTCGCGTCGTTATCGGGCCTCAACGTGGAGCCTTCGAGCGAGATACCCGCGAAAAGGCCGCGCGAGCGCGAGTAGGTGAGCACTTCCGCGCGCATCGTGACGTCCGTTTCCGCTGACGCGTCGCGGCCCATCGGTCCGGCGGCTGCCGCAGCATCTGCTCCCAGTTTCACTTTGCTGCTCAAAATCGAACTGGCGCCGCGCTGGTTCATCACGAGCAAAACAAAGTCGGTGGCCTGGCCTCCGAGCTGGAAGCCGAAGCTTGCCCCCTCGAGCGCCATCATCGTGGGAGCGCCCCACGGGCCCTGGAAATTATCGCCGCTGCGGCAAGTCATCGCGCCGCGGCCGTAGCTGCCGCCGATTCCGATAGCTCCTTTGATAACGGACGGCATCACGATGACGCAGTCGGCCTTGTCGAGAAGGGTTTGGGGGATATCGTCCGGAATATCCAGAATCTCCTTGATGACCATGCCGGCGTTTTCGAGCCGTCCTTCGTCTTTCGTTTTGTCGTCAGCGCGGACGGATGACGAGGTAAGAAAAGCCGGAAGGCCAATCAGTGCCGCTGCTAGCAAACAAAAGAGTGTTTTTTTCATTCTGTTCCTCCTGAGCTGGGACATCATCATATTGAATTTGCTCCCGCAGGCGCAACTTTTCTGGGGAAGCGGCCCAAGCCCAGGAGCCATGGCTTATAATCGGACGCTTTCGCACCTTGACTCTTGAGCCGGAGCGGTGTGGCATTTCGAATGCGAGCTAACCTCCACAAGCACCATGCTTGGCACAAAATTTGGCTGCTGGGAGTTCTGTCATTGGCATGCGTGGCGCTTCCGCCGTTTCGCCGGGCGGCGAACGCAAGTCCTCGCTTGAAGGATGTTTCTCCGGGCGTCGCCACGAAGACAAGATCGCGGCTCGACGCCACTCGCTTCCGGGCGCGAGTGGATGCGGCTCTCGCTGACGCGCACGCGCGGAAAGTTTTCTGGGGCATTCTCGTCGCGGATCGAGACACGGGCGAAGTGCTCTACGACCTTAACTCGGATCATTTCTTCATGCCGGCATCAAACGCGAAGGTGATCACCACCGCCTTTGCGCTGGCGAATCTCGGGGCCGGATATCAGTTCCACACGACTCTCGAGACATCCGGCCCTCTTGGTGACGACGGCCGGCTTGCCGGAGACCTGGTTTTCGTCGGTCGCGGCGATCCTGACATCTCCAATCGCAAGTTTCCGTACGAATTGAAAACCGAGCGCGATGGGCCGGCCGAGAAAATCCTGGCCGAGATGGTGGATGAGGCGATCGCGAAGGGATTGAAGGAAATCGACGGCGACCTGGTGGCTGACGACAGTTACTTGCCGTACGATCCGTATCCGGCCGGCTGGACCATCGGCGACATGTTTTTTGAGTTCGGGGCGCCGATCGGCGCAATCGCGTTCAACGACAACTCGATTTCGATTCAGGTGCTGCCGGGCGTCCGCGAAGGTGATCCTGCGATTCTGACGGTTCAGCCGAGCGCGGCGCTCGATGGCTTCGACAGCCAGATCACAACTTCGGCTCCCGGCGGCAATCCGTATTTTGCAGTCGTGCGGCAGCCGGGCCCCAATTTCCTGATGCTGAGAGGCACGATTCCCTCGGACATGCGCCGGCCGATCTCGAACTCGCGATGACGTCTCCTGCCGAAACCGCGGCGGTTGCGCTGAAACAGCTTTTCGAACAGCGAGGCGTTCATGTAACCGGCGTGACCCGTGTGGTACATGCACCGCCTCCCGAGACCAGCGACAGCAACGGCGTGTCTCCACCTCCTCCACCACCGCTGCCAAGCGCCGCGGGCCCCAACGCGATTGTTCTGGCGGATCATGCGTCGCCGCCGCTGATCGAAAGCATTCGCCTGACGAACAAGATCAGCCAGAATCTGCATGCAGAACTTCTGCTGCGAACCGTGGCGCGCGAAAAAGCAGGCTTTGGTTCCACCGATACCGGGCTGAAGATCGAGCAGGATTTTCTGAAGACGGCGGGAGTGGCGGACGGTGACGTCGTTCTCTCGGACGGTTCGGGGCTCGCTCGAGACGATCTGGTGACGCCGCGCGCCATGGTGGCGTTGCTGCGATATGCGGCGCATCAACCCTGGGGCGCTGAGTTTCTCTCGACGCTGCCGATTGCCGGCGTTGATGGAACGCTCGAAACTCGGATGAAGCACGTGGCCGGATCTGCCGTAATTCAGGCGAAAACGGGTTCGCTCGAGCACGTTCGCGCGATCTCGGGCTACGCCACCACGGAACGCGGCGAGAATCTCGTCTTTGCCATTTTTGGCAACAACGGTACGGAGCACGGCCGCGACGCAAACGCCGCAATCGATGCGATCGGCCTTGCCATGGTCCAAACGCTGGGCGCTCCATCTCATCCCAAGAAGAAAAAATGAGAAGCGCTCGGCAGCCGCCCGGTCCTCCAGTGACTTTGTCGAACTGATTTTCTGCCGGCAAAACGGGCTACAATCCGTTTGAGGTTGATTTGTGTCGCGTTCCGCACAGGAACTTCTCGAATTCGACAAGCTGAAGGAAATCGCCGGCGGCTTTACGACGTGCGCGCCGGGCCGTCGCGCGATCCACGCACTCGAGCCGCGACAAGATGCGGAAGCGCTTCGCAATGAGTTTGCGCTTGTGCGCGAAGCGGCAGCGTATCTGCGCGCTGGTTCGGAGTTCGGTTTCGGTTCTCTCGCGGATCCGGAACCGTGGCTCGAGCGGCTTCGGATGCCGACGCTGGTGCTGACGAGCGCCGAGTTACTTGACGCCGCATCTTTGATCGATACGGTCGGCGCAGTTCGTCAGACGTTCAAGGGCGACGCCGCGAAGTTTCCTCTGCTGGCTGCGCGGAGTGCCGCGCTTCCCGATCTGCGCCGCCTTTCAACGGCCATCCGCCACGCCGTCTTGCCGAACGGCGAAATCAGCGATGATGCTTCTCCGCAACTCAAGCGCATCCGCGCGGGAATCGCGCAGTCGCGAGAAAAGATCCAGCGTTCACTCGAAGCGATCATGCGTGCTCGCGGCGAACCAGCCGGCGAAGATTACGTCACCCTGCGCAACGATCGCTTCGTGATTCCGGTGCGAGCATCCGAACGCCGCACCGTGCCGGGAGTGGTTCACGGCGCCAGCGGAACGGGGCAGACCGTTTTCGTCGAGCCGCTCGAAGCGATCGATCTGAATAATCGGCTGGTCCAGCTTGGCGAAGACGAACTGGCGGAGATCGCGCGCATCCTCGAAGAGCTCACAGAACGGCTTCGGGCGGAGCGCGGATCGCTCGAAGCCGCCGCGGAGTCCATTGCGCATCTCGATTCCATTTTCGCGCGGGGCCGCTTCGCGCGCGACTACGACTGCGTGATGCCGGAATTCTCGGCGGGAAATTCGCTGCGCCTGGAATTGGCGCGCAATCCGGTGCTCGAAGCCACATTGCGCCCGCAAGGCCGCAAAACCGTGCCGCTGACGCTCGCGCTGGGTGGCGGGGAAACGGTGATGGTGGTCAGCGGGCCGAACACCGGCGGCAAAACGGTTTCGCTGAAGACGGTGGGACTCGCGGCGCTTTCGGCGCAATCGGCCATTCCCGTCGCGGCGGCGAGCGCCGAATTGCCGATTTTCGATCGCGTCCTGGCGGATATCGGCGACGAACAGTCCATTGCCGCCGACCTTTCCACGTTTTCCGCGCACATGCTGAACTTGAAATCGATGCTCGAAGTCGCGACTGACCGGTCGTTGATTCTGGTGGACGAAATGGGCACGGGAACGGCGCCCGAAGAAGGCGCGGCCCTAGCGGTCGCGCTGCTCGAGGAATTTCGCACGCGCCACGCGCTCACTCTTGCCACCACGCATCATGACCGGTTGAAGGCATACGCCTCCACCACACCGGGAATCGTGAACGCGGCGATGGAGTTCGACGAAGAGAATCTTCGCCCCACGTATCGGCTGCTGGTCGGCGTGCCGGGGACGTCGAGCGGCATCGAAATCGCGCGCAGACTGGGGCTTCCGGCGCGCGTGGTGAATCACGCACGGGCGAGCCTCTCTCCCGAATCGCGCGAGGCGCGGGACCTGATCGCGTATCTTCATCGCAGCCGCGACGAAGTGAACGATATGAAGGGACAGGCGCGCGACGAGCTCGCGCAACTCGATGCCGAACGGCGTTCGCTGCAAACCGAATGGATCGAGCGGCAGAAAAAGCGGATCGCCGAACTCGAGCGGAATTTTCTCGAGATGCAGAAGCGTCTCGAGGGCGAAGTGGCGCGCTTGATCGCGGAGGTGAAGGATCGCTCGCTGCGCGGTCAGTTCGAAAAGCTGGGCGCGCGGCGGCTGGGCAAAATCGAATCGGATGCGCGCGCGGACGCGGATGCTGCCGTCGTCGAAACGCTTTCAGCTTCGCAGGCTGACCTCGGCGCGACACTCGAAAGGCCGGGTAAGCCGGTTGCGCCTGACGCGCTTGCGGCAGGACAGCGCGTGATCGTGAAGGGATTCAAGCAGGCGGTGGTTTTTCGGCGGCACGATGGCCGCAGCGCCGAGGTGGAGGCTGGGCCGATGCGGATGAAAGTTCCGCTCGCGGATATTGTGCGGCATCGAAGAAACGACGGCGAACCCCGACGAAGCCAGGAGCGAGTCGCGTCAGTTTCGCGAGGGATCACGGTTCACGCCCAACCGAGCGACGGGACCCGCAGCGGAGGAAATCAACGTCATCGGTTGCACCGTCGAGGAAGCCACAGGCCGCGTCGACAAATTCATCGACAATGCGGCGGTGGCGGGCAAGCCGAGCGTTCGCATCATTCACGGCTACGGCACAGGCGCCCTTCGCCGCGGCCTTGCAGAATTTTTGTCAGCGCATCCGCTGGTGGAAAAGATCGCGCATGAAAAACCGGAACGGGGCGGAGAGGCAATCACGATAGCCGAGTTGAAATCCTGGAGCGCAATGTTATCAGGTTCACGTCGATGAGCGCGGCAGGGTTCGAGAATCATGGCTGAAGCGGGAAGTTTCGCGGAGCGCGTGAAGCAGCAGGCGGACATCGTCCGCGTCATCGGCGAATACGTGCGCCTGAAGAAGACCGGGCAGAATTTCACGGGACTGTGTCCGTTTCACCAGGAGAAGACGCCGTCGTTCAGCGTGCACCCGGTGAAGCAGATGTATTACTGCTTCGGCTGCCACAAGGGCGGCGATATTTTCGAATTCGTGATGGAGGTGGACCGATGCGAATTTCCGGAAGCGGTCCGCACGGTGGCCGAGAAGTGCGGCATTCCGATTCCGCGGCCGCGCGAGCGGTCGCCTGAAGAGCGGCGCGAGAATCAGCAGCGCAGTGCTCTCGTCGAGATGCATCGCGAAGCGTCGACTTTCTTCGCGCGCCAACTTCACGAAGGCCATGAAGGCGGCGTCGCGATGGCCTATCTGGAAGATCGCGGGCTCAATCGCGAGGCGATCTTGAGGTTCGGCCTCGGCTTTGCGCCGTCGTCGGGCGATGCATTGCTGCGTCACCTGAAATCGAAATACCCCGAAAAGCTGCTCGAGCCTTCGGGGCTTTTCTCACGCGACCAAAGCGGGCGACTCTACGACCGCTTTCGCCGCCGCATCATCTTCCCTATCGCGAATGAGTCGGCCAAGGTGATCGCCTTCGGCGGCCGCGCGATGGGCGACGATATGCCGAAGTACCTGAACTCGCCCGAGACGCCGATCTATTCGAAGAGCAACGTGCTGTACCATCTGGATCGCGCGAAGGAATCGCTGCGGCAGAACGATTTCGGCATTCTGGTGGAAGGCTACATGGATGCGATTGCCGTAGCGCGCGCGGGATTCGCGAACGTGGTGGCAAGCTGCGGCACAAGCCTTGCGGAGCCGCAGATCAAGCTGCTATCGAGATTCACGCGGCGCGTGGTGGTGAATTACGACCCCGATACCGCGGGGCAAGCGGCCACTGACCGCTCGCTCACGCTCCTGCTCGAAAAAGAATTCGATGTTCGCGTGCTGTCGCTGCCCGGCGGCGCCGACCCCGACAAGTTCCTCAAGGAACAGGGAGCCGACGCCTATCGCAAATTGCTTTCGCAGGCGCCGCCCTATCTCGATTACTTGATCGGGCGCGCGCGCAAGATGGATCGCACCACTGCCGAAGGAAAACTCGCGGCCATCAATTTCCTGATGCCCTACGTTCAGAGACTTCCGAACCGCCTCCTGCGTTCCGAATGGGCCACGCGGATTGCGTCGGAGCTGCGCGTTGACGAGCCGGTGCTGCGGGAGGCGCTGCGCCGCGCCGCCAACGATCGACGCAGCGAAGTGAAGCCGAAGGCCGAGCTGCTCGCTCCGGTGGTGAAGTCCGCGGAGCGCCAATTGATGCGGATGCTCATCGAGGCGCAGGGATTTCGCGAAAAGCTCGCTCACGAGATGGCTGCGGGGGGCCTCCACCACGGCCTGGAAACCGAGAGGATATTCGAGCTTCTCATCGCGCGGGTAGGAGACGCGCCCGACCCTGCCGCTCTGGCGGCCTCGCTCGAGGATCGGGACCGGCGCGTCCTGTTCGAGACCCTGTTCGACTCATCCCCGGAACTGACCTGGGAAGCGGCCGAGAGCTGCCTGGAGTTCCTTCGCAGCCGCCAGATTGCCGGGGAACTGGCCGAATTGGAGCGAAAAATCCAGTCTCAGCCGCCGAAGGACGAGTTGATCCGTTTGCTCGGCGTGAAAGAAGAATTGCGCCGCCAGCTCGCCAGGCGTCAGGGAGCCGCCTAAGCCCCGGAGAAATTGTCACTTACGGCATTTCGTTGACGCTGGCTTGACTCGTGTTGTATGCTTGTTGGGTTTCGGCGGAAACGAATCGCGTGTGTCGCGCATCATATAGGTGCGGGCGCGGGCGGATTGTGTGCGGGCGTTGGAGCGAAGCAGGGTCGAAGGGGCCGTTTTAAATCTTATCCGTCAAATACTATGAAGCGGTACGCCGGGGTGTATAGGCCCGGCCTTTTGTGCTTGGGAATTAGTCTGCGCAAGTCGCTTGGCCCTCGCGAAGGGGAGGAAGCGTGACGTTGGCTCTTGAGGAAAAATACGATCAGGTAAGGCAGCTCATCGCCATGGGCAAGGAGCGGGGTTACCTGCTCTACGATGAGGTGAATGACATCTTGCCGGCCGAGGTTCACTCCTCGGAAGAAATTGACGATTTGCTCTCGACTTTCGAGCGCTACGGGATCGATGTGTACGAAGACCTGTCCACCGCCAAGGCCGCGCTTGCGGCTGCGGATTCCAGCGACGCGGTGGAGGTGAAGGAAGAACCCGCGTCGGAAGATGGCGATCTGGACCTTACGCCGGGAACACTCGAGAAAACGAACGACCCGGTTCGCATGTACCTGCGCGAAATGGGCACCGTGCCGCTGCTGACCCGCGAAGGCGAAGTGGCCATCGCGAAACGCATCGAGCGCGGGCAACTGCTGGTTCTGAAAACGATTTCGCGCGCTCCGCTGATTCTGAAGGAAATTCTGCAGATCGGCGAAGACCTGCGCAACGGCTCGCGCTCGATCAAGGAAATCGTTCAGTTCGACGATGAAGAACTGACCGAAGAGAAAATCGAAGCAGAAGACCAAGGAAACGCTCAAACAGATCGACCACATCGCCAAGCTCTACCTGCTGGCGATGAAGCAGGCGCAGAAGCTCGAAAAAATTCCGCGGTCAAAGAAGCGTCCTTACATCCATGCTCGTTACGATTTGGCGCGCACGCGCGTGGAGATGTCGAATCTCGTCCGCGACCTCGATTACAACCCGCTCGAAAAGAAGCGCCTGATCGACAAGATTCGCCAGACGGTCGAGCGCGTGCATTTCCTCGAACGCGAGATCGTCAAGCTCGATCGGCGCGTGGAAGCCTCCAAAGGGGACGTTCAGGCCGAGGCGCGCAAGGACCTGAAGGCGCGCCGGCAGGAACTCGACGAAATCGAAGTCTCCAGCGAAGTAAGCCCCACGGAGCTGAAGCGCGAGATTCAGGTGATTGTCCGCGGCGAAGCGGAAGCCGAACAGGCGAAGAAGGAATTGATCGAAGCGAACCTTCGCCTGGTCGTTTCGATCGCGAAGAAATACACGAACCGCGGATTGCAGTTCCTCGACCTGATTCAGGAAGGCAACATCGGCCTGATGAAAGCCGTCGACAAATTCGAGTGGCGCCGCGGCTACAAATTTTCGACGTACGCTACGTGGTGGATTCGCCAGGCCATCACGCGCGCGATCGCCGACCAGGCCCGCACCATCCGCATTCCCGTGCACATGATCGAGACGATCAACAAGCTCGTTCGCACGCAGCGGCAGCTGGTGCAGGAGCTTGGGCGCGAACCTACGTCGGAAGAAATCGCGAAGCGCATGGACATCCCTGTCGCGAAGGTGCGCAAGATTTTGAAAATCGCGCAGGAGCCCATTTCGCTGGAAACTCCGATCGGTGAAGAAGAAGATTCGCATCTCGGCGATTTCATCGAGGACAAGGCCGTAGTATCGCCGTCCGATGCGGTGATCAACCTGAGCCTGAAGGAGCAGACTTCTTCGGTGCTGAAGACGCTGACGCCGCGCGAGGAAAAAGTGATCAAGATGCGCTTCGGCCTCGACGACGGCAGCGAGCACACGCTCGAGGAAGTGGGGCAGTCGTTCGCCGTCACGCGCGAGCGCATCCGCCAGATCGAAGCGAAGGCTCTGCGCAAGCTGCGGCATCCGTCGCGCTCGCGCAAACTGCGCGCGTTCCTCGAAGGCTCGGCGAACGATTACTGACTGGCTGGGATCGAAAACTGAGAGTAGGGGCGCCGCTGGATGCGCCCCTTTTTCTTTTGCGGTCAGCCTTCCAGCAGCTTCTGCGCGCGATTCAGCGCTTCGAACCAGTAGGTTCTCATCTGCTCGGATTCTTTCGAGCTCGCAAGCTTCATATGATCCACGGTGACCTGGCTCTTCTGCGGTCCTTTGTTGTAGAAGAGGATGCTCACGCGGCTCGTGCCGCCGTCCCACTTGGCGCGGATGGATTTGTCCTTCGTCGCCGTGGTGATTTCCATGTCGCCGTCGGGAAGCCATTTGCGGCGCAGCGTCTCGTCGGCCCAGGTTTCGTAGACCTTCGATAACGGGGCGTTCATCGTGCGGCTGCCCGAAGCCGAGAATTCGCCGTCGCACTTCTGAAATTTCTGGCGTATTCCGCGCTCGTGTTCGTATCCCACCGAGATCATCTGCGACCACCATCCGGACACTTTCTGGTTCTCGTGCAGGAAGAGCGAAATCTCTCTGTGCTCCCATTTCTTCGCGCCGGCTTTGTCGAGGATTTTGAACCACTGCGCCCATGTTTTTCCGCTCTTGGCCTTCACGGTTTCATCGCTCGCGCGCTTTTGCTCTCTCAGCTTTTTCATAGCCCCTCCTTTGACGGCGATGATCGAAAGAAAAGCACGGCGCCGGCCAAAGTTCCCAGGCCTTCGATCAAAGCGAGGTCCATGGCCGTATCCTCGAACAGGTTGCGCCAATTCGCCGGCTTCGTGGAATCGGCCTGGTTCACATTGTCGGGGCCGGGCGCGATGAAGTGGCAGTAGACGCCGAAGGCCAACGCGGCCGCCATCGAAATTGCCAGGAGTGCGCCGCCGAGCCGCGATCTTCGTTTCCAAATGAAGTAGGCAGCCACGAGAGGAGCGGTGACAATCACGGCGCCGACAAAAATCCTCTGCGCGATCGTGAGCGCAATCGCTAAATGGCTGTGCGCCATGCCGTGCGCGATCGACAGCGCGAGATGCGTGAATATGATCGCAAGCGCGTATCCCTGCGGCGCCTGGCTTGGTTTGGCTTCTCGCGGTACCGTCTTGTTGGTGCGGGCCATTTTGACTGGCTATTTCTGTTGCTGCGCCGTCGACCAATTCACGGCGGCACCGTAGCCATACACCAGTTGCGCGCCGCGGTCGGTCCCGAAGGCGAGCAAAATCGCCAGGACCAAGAGGCCTAGCAGCATGAATTTGCGCAACTGTGCGGTGAAACTCTTCCGCATCGTCCAGGCGAAAATGCAAAGAGCGAGCGCCAGGCTCGTGGAGACAAGCATCAGGGCTTCGTGAATCCCCACGACGCGTTGCGCGTCGCCCGGCGGAACGGATTTCTGCGCCGCCAGGCCGGTCATCACCGTGACGACGGCCGCGAGCGTGCCGAGGTACAGCATTCGCGACGCGGTGCGCTGTATCTGGTCGCTGGCGCGCCAGACTGCCAGCAATTCGAACAACAGCGCGAGAAGCCACAGCACGATCGGGAAATGCACGAACAGCGGATGGTAGTTCAGCGCCGCTTTTAGACCCGGAAGCATCGCCGCCCCCTTCCTATTGCAGCCGAGAGCGAACCGAATATCCCACAGGAGGTCCGAGAATCAAATGATGCGTTTTGCGGTTCCTGTCTCGTCGCGTCCGAACATTAATTTGATTTGACAAATCAAATTAATATGATGGACAATCGCTTGCGAATGCGTGGCGATTCGGTCTGGCAAGTGATGACGCTGTATCCCAAGATTTTCTTCGCCTGCCACACGCGTCACGTGCGCGACCCAAAGACTCGGCGGATCTTGAGCTCGCACCAGGCGAGCGTTCTGGATCACCTGGACGAACGGGAGGCGATTCCCCTGATGGATCTGGCGCGGCACATGGGAGTGACGCCTTCGACGATGTCGATCGCCATCGACCGGCTGGTGCGACAGGGATACGTTCTCCGGTCGCGCGACCGCCGCGACGCGCGTCGCGTGTCGCTCACGCTGTCCGCGGCAGGGGCGCGCGTGCGCGACTCGAAGTCGGTGCTCGACGCGGCTCGCGTTCGGAGCATGCTCGCGCGCCTCGCGCCCGCCAAACGCGAGGACGCGGTGAGGGGTCTTGCGCTACTCGCGCAAGCGGCCCAGACGTTCATGGAAGAAACGGCGCCTGAACGCCTTCGATGGACGCGAACGAATCGCGTGCGGCGCAGCCGCTCCTGAAGCACGACGACGTAAAGGCGAGGTGGGGAAATGAAATACGTCCTGATAGGGCTTGCGGTTATCGTCGGGCTGATTCTGGCGGTTGTGATTGTCGGGGCGCTTCTGCCGAAGAAGCACCACGCCACGCGCGCCGCCCGATTCCATCAGCCGCCCGAAGCGATTTGGACCGCGATGACGAACTATCAGGAGTTTCCGTCGTGGCGCTCGAATGTGAAGCGCGTGGAAGCGATTCCGAGCACGAACAATCTGCCGGCGTGGCGCGAAGTCGATAGTCACGGCGGATCGCTTCCGATGCAAACAGTCGAGGTGGACCCGCCGGGCCGGTTGGTTACCGAAATCGCCGATCCGAAGTTGCCGTTTGGCGGCACGTGGACCACGGAAATCACGCGAATCGACGGCGGCAGCCTCGTGCGCATCACCGAGGACGGCGAAGTGCGCAATCCGGTTTTCCGTTTCATGTCGCGATTCGTCTTGGGCCTCACCGCGACGATGGACACGTACCTAGGCGATCTCGGCAAGAAGTTCGGCGAGACAGTTCAGGTGGAGAACTAGAGGTGCCGCGTTCGACGGCCAAGCCGAAAAAACGGCGCGAGCCGGAGCGCGACTACTCGCATCGGCTGCTGATCGATAAGCTCGGTGTGAAACCGGGGCAACGCGTGGCCGTGCTCGGCCTGGAAAGCGCTGAATTTCTGACGGATCTCGCTTCGCGTGTTCCGGAATATTCGCGCGGCGAGCGCGTCGCCGACGCCGACCTGATTTTCTTCTCGGCGGAAGCGCTGCCTGATCTCGCGCGGCTGAAATCGCTCTCGAAGTCGATCTGCAAGAACGGCGCGATCTGGGTGGTCTATCCAAAAGGGCAAATCCATATCCGTGAAGTCGACGTTATCAATGCTGGGAAATCCGCCGGCCTCACCGACAACAAAGTCTGCCGCTTCTCCGACACACACACCGCCCTGCGCTTCGTGATCCCGCTCGCCAAGCGCTAGCGGGGTTACATAGGCAATTCATGGCGCAAAATTCGCGCTGACGCCGCGCCGGCGACATATCATGTGGCTATGCGGGCAAAGCTTGAGGTGCGCGGCCTCACGATCGAGCTACCCACTGCCAAGGCGTGGGTGCGCCCGGTAGCGGACGTTTCTTTCGCGCTGAATGAGGGAGAAACGCTCGGCATCGTCGGCGAATCCGGCTCGGGCAAGACGATGTTGGCGCTCGCGCTGATGGGCCTGACGCCTCCGGGCGCGCGAGCCAGCGGTAGCGCCGTGCTACGAACGGCAAGCGACGCTGGCAAGTTAGCGCACGAAATCAATCTGCTGACGGCGGCGCCCGGCGAATTGCGCGCGATTCGTGGACGCGAAATCGCCATGATTTTTCAGGAGCCGATGACGGCGCTGAATCCGGTGCTGCGAATCGGAAAGCAGATCGAAGAAGCAATCCGCGTTCACGAGCCGCGCGTCAACCGAAGCGAAATCCGCCGCGGCGCGCTTGACGCGCTGAAACGCGCCGCCGTTCCCGAACCCGAAATCCGCGCGCGCCAGTACCCGCATCAACTTTCCGGCGGCTTGCGCCAGCGCGTGATGATCGCGATGGCGCTGTCTGCCGGCCCAGGCATTCTCATAGCCGACGAGCCCACGACCGCGCTCGACGTCACCGTGCAAAAACAAATCCTCGAGCTGCTCGCGACGCTTCGCCACGAACTGCATCTTTCGCTGCTTTTCATCACGCACGACCTCGGCGTGGTGGCGCGGATTGCTGATCGCACGCTGGTGATGTACGCGGGCCGCATCGTCGAAGAGGGGCCAACCGAGGAAGTGCTGCGAGCGCCGCGTCATCCTTACACGGAGGGTTTGCTGCGTGCGGCTCCGCGCCTGTCGCGCCAGAAACTCGTGCCGATTCCAGGAACGGTGCCGCAACTCGACGCGCTTCCGCCGGGCTGCTCGTTCGCGCCGCGTTGCGAGCGTTACATTTCCGACTGTGACGCCGCAGTTCCGGAGCTTCGGCGCGTGGAAGAAAAGCATGACGCGCGTTGTATTCTTGTGCTGTAAATTTGTGGCTGGGACGTGAATGACGCAGGCAAACGATCAACAACAGAGAGACCTGATTCGCGACCGTTTCACGCGCACAGCGGAAGTATTCGGCGATTTTGCGGTGAAAGAGCGCGTGCGCGAGGCGGAAACGCTGGCGCGCCTCGTCGGAGCGAATGCAAATGACCGTGCCGCGGATCTTGCCTCTGGTCCGGGGACGCTTGCGTTGCGTTTTGCGAAGCATGTGCGCTGGATCGTGGCCGTCGACTTGACTCCCGCGATCCTCCAACGCGCCCAGCGCTCTGCCAAGGCAGACGCCATCGAGAATCTGTTTTGTGCGCTGGGAGACGCGCGAGCTTTGCCGTTTGCCAACGCGTCACTCGACGTCGTGGTGACAAGCTACAGCCTTCACCACATCCCTGACCCCGAGCGCGTGATTCACGAAATGGCTCGCGTTCTC
Source organism: uncultured Acidobacteriota bacterium (assembly GCA_963744235.1). Lineage (GTDB taxonomy): Bacteria > Acidobacteriota > Terriglobia > Acidiferrales > UBA7541 > Palsa-295. Next base: position 163,134 of record CAVUSU010000006.1, read on the forward strand.
AGGCGAGGCGGCAGAGCGGGCGTGCTGGACATGCTTGTACCCGAAGATCAGCGAGCGGCCGAGCGACGAAATCGTATCGAAGTGGCGCGCGACCCGTCGCACACGCGCGCGCTTCCGAAAAGCGAACTCGAGAAGCTCTTCACGAACGCGGGGATTCGAGTTACCGCGAGCGAGATCGACGAGCACATGCGCTCGTTCGACCACTGGCTGCACGTGGCCGGCTGGCATCGTGGCGACTCCGAATACATCGAGACGCGCCGCATGCTCGAAGCCACAATGCAAAGCGGCGAAGACACCGGCTTCTATCCGCGCTTGATGCCGGCGAACGAAAACACCGGCGACGCCGAGCCGGACATCGAACTGACGCAAACATCGGTGTTTGTGGTCGGCGAAAAAAGCTAATGCCGCCGCTACTTGAAGTTGCCAGTCTCCGCAAATCCTTCCCCGTTGCGACGGGCGCGTTCATGCAGTCTCACCGCCAAGCGGTAGCGGTGGATGGCGTCAGCTTCTCGGTGGAACGCGGCGAGACGCTCGGAATCGTGGGTGAATCCGGCTGCGGGAAGACCACGCTCGCTCGAATTCTTCTGCGCCTCGCCGAGCCCGATTCCGGCGAAGTACGCTTTCGCGGCGAAGACTGGCTGTGCGCGAAAGGCGCGAATCTTCGCGCTCTGCGGCAGCGCATTCAGATGGTGTTTCAAGATCCGGTCGCGTCGCTCAATCCCCGCATGCGGATTGGCGCAATTGTCTCGGAACCGCTCGCGATTCATGAGCCCGGCCTCCCGCGCGCCGAGCGGCGGAAGCGCGTGGCAGAGATTCTCGAAGCCGTCGGACTCGGCGCCGACTCGCTCGACCGCTTTCCGCATGAATTCTCCGGAGGCCAGCGCCAGCGCATCGGAATTGCTCGCGCGCTGATTCTCCGTCCGGAGCTTGTAATCGCGGACGAGCCCGTTTCGGCGCTCGACGTCTCGATTGGCGCGCAGATATTGGAGCTGCTGGCGCGGCTACAGCGGGATTTCGCGCTGACCCTGATCTTGATTTCGCACAGCTTGCCGGTGGTCGCGCAACTCGCCACTCGCGTCGCGGTCATGCAATCGGGCCGGATCGTCGAGATCGGTCCCGCTGAGCAGGTGCTTTCCTCCCCGCAACATCCCTATACGCAATCTCTGATTGCGGCCGTTCCCCAGATTCCTTAGGGCAGATCCGCGCACGGCTGGCCAACCTCAAAGATTCACGTTTGCCCTCGCTTTGCGATAGACTCTGCCGCGCAATGTAACTTTTCGGGTCCGCCCGCGTATTCGGAGATATCGGTCCAACTCTCGTCCTAGAGTGGAGGAATAAGACATGGTCACCACAGCCGTCACCCCGGAGCCAGCTCCCGCACCCGTCAGCTCAATCGGCCGCGTTTTCGGCGCGCTGTTCAATCCCAAACCGACGTTCGAGTCGATCGTGCAACGGCCGAGTTGGGTGGTGCCTTTGCTGCTCATGCTCGTCATCTCTGTGGCAGTCACCGCGGTTTTCGGTCAGCGCGTCGGCTGGCGCGGCTTCATGGAGAGGCAGGATGCCAATAACGCTCGCCTGCAAAAACAAATGGAGCAGATGACTGCGGAGCAGCGTCAGCAAATGATTGATAACCAGACTAAGTTTGCTCCGGTCGTCACTTATGTTGCCGTCGTCTTGTTCACCTTCCTCGGCGCGGTGGTAGTTGCTGCGGTTTTGCTCGGCGTGTTTAATTTGACTGCAGGATCGAAAATCGGATTTTCGACGTCTTTGGGAATCGTCGCATACTCTTGGATGCCCTACCTTGTTGGCGGCCTGCTTGGGTTGCTGATTCTGTTCATCAAGGATCCTTCGACCATCGACATCGAGCATCTTGTGGCTTCGAATCCTGGAGCCTTTCTTTCCGACAGTTCTCCAAAATGGATGATTTCCCTTTTGACCTCTCTCGATATCTTCACGCTGTGGGTCCTGATTCTGCAGGCCATCGGGTTCAGTGCGACGAATCCCAAAAAGCTTTCCTTCGGAAAAGCTTTCGGAACGATTTTCGCAGTGTGGATCATTTACGTCCTGGTGAAGGTCGGATTCGCCGCCGCGTTCTCCTGATACACTCCGTCGGATGGGATTTCACTTCGAGGTCCTCGCGACCGATCCGACCGGGGCGCGACTGGGCCGCTTGACCACTCCGCACGGCGTGATCGAAACGCCGGCGTTTATGCCGGTGGGCACCTCCGCGACCGTCAAAGCGCAAACGCAGCAGGACCTCGAATCGCTCGACGCGCAAGTGATTCTTGCCAACACGTATCACTTGTACCTTCGGCCCGGGCACGAACTAATCCGCGAGATGGGCGGCCTGCACAAGTTCATGTCGTGGCCGCGCGCGATTCTCACCGATTCCGGCGGCTTTCAGGTATTCAGCCTCAGCGATCTCCGCAAAGTCACGAATGACGGGGTCACGTTTCGCTCGCACATCGACGGCTCCGAGCATTTTCTCTCGCCGGAGAAGGCGCTCGAAATCGAAATCGCGCTGGGCGCGGACATCGTCATGGTGCTCGACGAGTGCATCGAAGCGCCCGCGGATGAATCTCGCGCGCGAGAAGCGTCGGCGCGGACGCTCGCGTGGGCACAGAGATCGCGCGATTATTTCCAGGGTCAGGGCGACGCCAAGCGGCAGATGTTGTTCGGTATCGTCCAGGGTGGAACGCACGCCGACTTGCGCCGCGAAAATGCCGATGCGCTCGTAGCCCTCGATTTTCCGGGCTACGCAATTGGCGGGCTGGCGGTGGGCGAATCACACGGAGTGACGTGCGAGATGACCAGCGTCGCTGCGTCGCGGCTGCCCGCCGACCGTCCGCGGTACTTGATGGGCGTCGGCAAACCGGAACAAATTCCCGACTACGTCGCGCTCGGCGTCGACATGATGGACTGCGTTCTGCCCACGCGTAGCGCGCGCCACGGATGCCTGTTTACCTCACAGGGGCGCCTGCTGATTCGCAATTCTCAGTTTGCGAAAGATGAGCGCCCCGTCGACGAGTCCTGCGGATGCGCGGTTTGCCGGCGGTATTCCCGTTCCTATTTGCGGCACCTTTATTCCTCCGCGGAATCTCTCTCCGCCATCTTGAACACCCACCACAATCTCTACTTTTACCTTGACATCATGCGGAAAATTCGCGAGGCTATCGGTTTTGGACGTCTCGAAAGATTCCGCTCTGATCTTCAGGCACGCCTCAACAGGCAAATTTAAGCAGACTTGAGAGCGTAAAGAGGCGGGCAGCATCTTCGAACGGGTCCTGGGCCCCGGTCAAGCCGGCAGGCGAGCCCCTTTTTGGCCAAAAGGGGCGGCAGAAAAGGCGCAATGCTCACAATTTCGGGTTCAATGATTCCGGGGAATTTCTCTCTTATTGTGCAATCGACGGGCCAACCGAGCACCATTGGCTTTCTTCTGCCGATGGTCTTGATTATGGTTATCTTCTATTTTTTGATGATTATGCCCACCCAGCGCCGCCAGAAAAAGGTCGCCGAAATGCTTAAGAATCTGAAGACCGGCGACAAGGTGATCACCAACGGCGGCATTTACGGCACAATTGTGGGCCTCGAGGACGAGTCGGTGCAATTGCGCATCGCCGAGCAGGTGAAAGTGAAGATCTCGCGCAGCGCTATCGCAGGATTCCAAGCGGAACAGCAACCGAAGGAGAACGGCAAGACAGCATGAGTTCCCAGCTCAGATGGAAATTCATTTTTATCCTCATCGTCATATTCCTTTGCCTCTTCGGGCTTGTGGGGTTGCCGCAGTTTCCGACGTCGTGGGCGCAAGCGAAGCAGAATTTCTCCGATCGCCTTCGGCTGGGCCTCGATCTCAAGGGCGGAAGCCATCTTGTTTTACAGGTGCATCTGGCGGAAGCCATCGGGCAGCGTTGCGATCAGGCGATTGATGACCTCAAGAAGCAGCTCCACGAGAAGAATGTCGTTGTCGGCGACGTGCAGCGCCTAAGCGACACGCAAATTCTCGTGCGCGGCGTCGATCCCACTACCTCGGGCAACTTCCGGGACGTCGTCACAAACCAATTCACGGACTGGGCGATGGCGCCCGCCGCGGGAGAGCCGAACGGTTATCTGCTTACGATCAAGCCCTCGGTGCTTGCCGACTTGCAACGCAACACGATGGACCAGTCACTCGAAACGATTAAGCGCCGCATCGATAGTTTGGGCCTCGTCGATCCGGACGTCGCGTTTACCGGCCGCGGTGCCGACGAGATCCTGGTCGAGCTTCCGGGCGAAGGCGACCCGACCCGTGCGATGGCGGTGATTCAGGCAGGGGGCCAGCTCGAGTATCGCCTGGTTGTGGACGACCAGGCCTATCCATCCGAGGCGGCGGCGCGTGCGGCGCACGGGGGCGTTTTGCCTCCTGGAACCGAGGTTGTTCCCGGACGATCTGACACTCCCTCAGGTCAGGCTGCACAGCAGGTCTATTACATCCTTGCGCGCGCCCCGATTATCACCGGCGCCGACATGCGCGGCGCCAACCCGACTCCGAGCCAGAGCAATCCAGGCCAATATCAGGTGGACTTCACGCTTTCGACCGCCGCTGCTTCGCGGTTTGGCCCGTTCACGGAGACAAACATCGGCCACAGGATGGCGGTCGTCCTGGATCACAAGGTGTACAGCGCGCCGACCATCAATGGCCGCATCGACGACCGCGGAATGATCGAAGGAAACTTCACGCAGGAGAGCGCCCAAGACCTCGCGCTGGTTCTTCGGGCCGGTGCGTTGCCAGCATCGATTAGCTACCTCGACGAACGAACCGTCGGACCGTCGCTCGGCCTTGATTCGATTCGCGAGGGTGTGCGCGCCTCGATCGGCAGTTTGCTGGTGGTGATGATTTTTCTGTTGGTCTATTATCGGCTGAGCGGTGTCAATGCAGTTGTGGCCCTGATACTGAACTTGGTGATTCTGATTGCCTTCATGGCGTACGCGGGAGCCGTGCTGACGTTGCCGGGAATTGCGGGTGTCGTCTTAACCATCGGTATGGGTGTGGACTCAAACGTCCTGGTTTTCGAGCGCATCCGCGAGGAGTTGCGCAACGGCAAAGCCCCTGCGTCGGCGGTTCAAGTGGGCTTCGACCGCGCGTTCCTGACGATCATTGACACGCACATCACCACTCTCGTGTCCGCTGCGTTTCTTTTCTTATTTGGTTCAGGGCCCGTGAAAGGATTCGCCGTCACATTGAGCATTGGTTTGCTGGCGAATTTGTTTACCTCGATTTACGTTTCGCGAGCCATCTTTGATTTCCACCTTTCGCGTATGGAGCGCCAGGCTGAACTGAGTATTTAAGAAGCGCGGGTTTTGCAGCGCGGGCTCCGGCCCGTACTGAGCTAGCGGGCGGGAACAAATCCCGGACGCCGGTGTCAAACTAACACGGATAGGACTCGGCATGGAACTGTTTCGAGGCGTGAACATCGACTGGATGGGGAAGGCGAAATACTTCGTCACGTGTTCGCTTGTCCTATTGGCGATCGGCTGGATCTCGGTGTGGCGCCAGGGGTTGCGCTATGGCATCGATTTCCGCGGGGGTACCCTCGTGGGCGTTCGGTTCGCCACATCGCCATCGATTGATCAGATCCGCAAGGGCCTTCAACAGGCCGGGCTTCGTAATAGCGCGATCACGTCGATCAGCGACTTCTCCGATCCCAACTCCAAGAATGACATCCAAATCAGCCTCGATCAGAGCGGCCAGAGCGACCAGGCCCTCGACGCAGATCGCCAGGCTGTTCTGGATGGCCTCCACAAGACTTTTGGCGCGCAATCCGGCAAGCCGGATTTTAACTCCGCTATGCCCGACACAATTGCGGCGTTTCTGACGCAGAAAGATCCGCTGAATCTGGGAGCCGCTGCGGCCGACCGGTACAACCAGCTTGCGAAGCAGATTGCGGATGCGCGCGACAAACTGGGCATCGTGACCAGCTTCGATCAATTGAAGACGGTCAACGGCGTAACGCCCGCGGTGGTGAACGCTTTGAGCGGCGCGTTCGACCTGGGTAACTTCGCGATTCGCAGCGTCGAGAGCGTCGGCCCGAGGGTTGGCGCACAGCTTCGCAGCCAGGCGATCTGGGCGACGATGTACGCGCTCGCCGGCATGCTGGTATACATCGCGTTTCGTTTTGAATGGGTGTATGGCGCTGCCGCGGTGATTGCCGTCTTCCACGATGTGCTCATCACTCTCGGTTTCTTTTCGCTTCGCCACTATGAAATTTCGCTGACGGTGATTGCGGCGCTGCTCACTCTCGTCGGCTATTCGATGAACGACACAATCGTGATTTTCGATCGCGTGCGCGAAAACCTTCGGTTGATGCGTCGCGAGTCATTTCCTGAGATCGTGAATAAGTCGATCAATCAAACGCTTTCGCGGACGATTTTGACGAGCGGCCTGACGCTTCTCACGGTACTGGTACTTTACATCATGGGGGGCGAGGCTCTCCGTGCGTTCTCTTTTGCTATGGTCGTGGGAGTTGTGGTAGGAACGTACTCCAGTTTTGGCATTGCAGCACCCATTGTGGTTGTGTGGAACAAGTATCACAGCAGCAAGGGAGCCGCCATTCGCGCCGGATCCGCAGCCGAGAAGCGCGTGGTGGCAGCGGCTAGGAGGTAAGTATGTTCGATGATCTTGTAATCTCAAGCGCTCATCCAACGATGACAAACAAGCCATGGACGGTCACCCTTTCGTTTTTCATCCAGGCCGTTATTGTGGGTGTCTTCATTTTGATTCCTCTTCTGGTGACGGAAGCGTTGCCGAAGCAGATGCTGACGACTTTTCTTGTCGCTCCAGCTCCGCCTCCGCCTCCTCCACCGCCAGCCGTTGCCGTGAGAATCGTGAAGCCGGTGGCGCGCCTGATTCAGCAGGGCAAGATGATGGCGCCCACGGTGATCCCGAAGAAAGTAAACATCATCAAGGAAGAGGAACTGCCGCCTGACGTCGGCGCAGTTGGCGTCGTCGGTGGTGTTCCTGGCGGCATGCCGGGTGGTTCCGCCGGCGGAGTTTTGGGAGGCATCATCGGAAGCACGGGTGGTGGACCGCCGCCTCCGCCGAAGCCGGTTCAATCGCGCATTCGCGTCGGTGGCAACGTCCAGGCGGCGAAGCTGATCCGCCAGCCGCTGCCCGTTTATCCGCAAATCGCCAAGACCGCGCATATTTCCGGCACGGTGATCCTGCATGCGATCATCGCGAAGGACGGCACGGTGCAGGAAGTTCAGTACATCTCGGGGCCGCCGCTTCTCATGAGGTCCGCGATGGATGCAGTGAAGCAGTGGCGTTATCAGCCGACGACGCTCAATGGTGAAGCAGTCGAAGTGGACACGACGATTTCTGTTGTATTTACGCTAGGCGGTTAAGCAGGGGGCAGCCCGGCTCCGTTGTTCACGGGCCGGGCTGATTCGTTTTTCCGACCGGCAGAATCTTGCTGCCGCGATCGTTTCGTCAGGAATGGAGGAGGAGCAAATTCTATGTTCGCGAATTTACTGTGGGCCGGTGTTCTGTTCTTGCAGGGGCAGCAAGGCGGCGAGGTCGGCTGGGATCTGGTCACCATGTGGCACAACATGGGAATTCCCGCAAAGGCCGTCGTCGGCATTCTTTTCATCATGTCCGCTTGGTCCGTTGGAATCATGATTGACCGGGCATTGATGTACAGCGCCGCGCGGAAGCAGTCCCGCGTGTTCGTTCAGCAGGTTGCTGGCGCGCTGAAGGATAACAAGCTCGACGAAGCCATTTCGATCGCCGAGCGCAACAAGAAGAGCCACATCGCGAAGGTGGTTGCCACGGGCCTCTCTGAGTTCCAGGCAGCTTCCGCGCAGGTGGGCGACGAAGAAGTGATCGAAGCGGCGAAGCGCGGTCTCGAGCGCTCGGTGGCTATCGTTCACGCCGAAATGAAGCGCGGCCTTTCCGGCCTCGCGACGATTGGTTCCACGGCGCCGTTCGTCGGACTCTTCGGCACCGTGATGGGCATCATCAACGCGTTTAAAGGCATTTCCGCGCAGAAGGCCACCGGTCTCTCGGCTGTGGCCGGCGGTATTGCGGAAGCCCTTGTGACCACCGCGCTCGGCTTGCTCGTCGCCGTTCCGGCCGTGTGGACGTACAACTATTTCACCAATAAGGTAGAGGCCTTCGACGTCGAGATGGACAACTCCTCGATGGAATTGATCAATTACTTCATCACTCGTCGAGGCGGAAAGAAGTAGGCCATGGGTTACAAACCAAAAGCACCGGCGATCATGGCCGCCCCGAACGTGATTCCCATGGCGGACATCATGCTGGTGCTGCTCATTATTTTCATGGTGGTCACGCCCCTGTTGTCAAAGGGCGTGTCGGTAGACATGGCCCGGGTTCCGAATCCTATAGACCTGCCCGACGCCGACAAGGACGATGCGATCCTCGTGGCCGTCACGCGCGACGGCACCATCTATCTTGGGAGCACCAAAGTGGGTCTGGAAGACTTGCAAACCCACGTAAAGGACGCGCTTGCAAACAGGGTCGATAAGACCGTGTTTGTCCGCTCGGACGCTCGCGCGAAGTTTGGCCAGGTGAAGGCTGCCGTCGATGAGGTGCGGGCGGCCGGTGTCGATAACGTGGGTCTTCTCACGCAAAAAGTGGAGAAGAAAGGCCCGACATCTGCTCCGCCGGCGGGCGGCAGTTAGCCGCGTTCGTTTTATTCGCAATCAAGGAGTTTTACGATGGGAATGGCAGTTGGTGGAACTAAAGGGACGATGTCGGAACCGAATATCGTTCCGCTCATCGACGTCCTTCTTGTGCTCATCATCATTTTCATGGTGATCACACCGACGATATCGCAGGGTCTCGACACGATTGTTCCTCAGCCCTCTCCGCCGAATCAGAAAGAAAACCAGGAGATGTTGAACAAGACGATCGTCGTCGTCGTGAGCGCGGGCGGCGACGTGAGCATTAATCAGGACAAGTACACCTGGGAGCAGCTTGGCCCGATGCTCACGAAAATTTTCGCGGAGCGCGCCGAGAAAGTGGCCTTCGTCAAGGGCGATGACAATACGGAATTCGCCGACGTGGCCCGGGCAATATCGATCATGCGCGAAGCCGGAATCGACCACGTCGGTCTAATCACCAACAAGGTGGAAGCCGGTCAGTAGCAGGTTCCGGCACATATGTGTTGTGCCGTCTTCGCGAAACCGGCGGGGCAAAACATGGAAGCACAGAGTGGACAAGCCAAGGGCGTCGTCGCGGCGATGAACATTGTGCGGTTGATCGACATTCTGCTGGTCCTGCTCATCATTTTCATGGTGATTTCCCCCGTTGAAACTGTCGGCCTGTCGGCTCAGCTCCCTCCGCCATCCACGAATGAGAGCGCCGGTCTGCAGCCTGACGTTGTCGTGGTTCGAGTCATGGGCCATGATGAAATTCTCATCAATCAGGACGCTATTTCGTGGCAAGAATTAGGTTCTCGACTCGCAGCGGTTTTTGGTCAACGCGCGGAGAAGGTCGCTTTTGTTGAGGGTGGCAATGCCGTCGAATTTGCCGACGTGGCCCGCGCGATCGACATTATGCGAACCGCCGGTATCGATAGAGTCGGGTTATTTCGGGCAATCTCGCCGCTGCCCGGTAAGTTCGCAGGTCGCCGGCCACTGAGGACTCACACGGCCGGCGCAGTGATCACTTAAGGAGAGCATTACATGCAGCGCAATCTGCAAAACCGATTTCTTCTTGTCGCCGTGTCCCTGCTAGCCGTGGTTGCGGCGGCAGGTTGCGACAAGCTTCGAGCGCGCGACAAGCTGAACAAGGGCGTGCAGGCCTTCCGGGGAGGTCAATTCGATCTCGCGATTGAAGACTTCAAGCAGGCGAAGGATTTGGATCCGAATCTGACCAACGCCCGCCTCTATCTGGCCACCGCATACGCCAGCCAGTACATTCCCGGCGCGCCTTCCGACGAGAATGTCAACATGGGCAAGCAGGCCATCGCCGAATTCCAGGATGTGCTTGAACGGCGACCCCAACAATCTTACTGCCATCGACGGTATCGGCTCCCTGCTTTACAACATGGGTGCGAATCCCTTCAACGCCAAGACGCTCGAGGACTCGAAGCAATACCACCTGAAGCACATTCAGATCAAACCCGAGGACCCCGAGCCGTACTATTGGATCGCGGTCATCGATTGGTCCCTCGCCTATCACGGCAACAGCGAAATGCGCGAGGAATACAACAAGACCGCCAAAAAGACGATTCGCGAAGTCGATCCGATGCCTTCGAAGCTTGCGGCCGACTACGCTCAAAAGTATGGAACCCTGATCGATGAAGGCATCGACTATGCCAAGAAGGCCATGGACCGCAGGCCTCAATACGACGACGCCATGTCCTACTTGAACTTGCTGTACCGCCGCAAAGCCGATACGGAAGCTTCCGTCGAGGCGCGGGATGCCGATAATAAAGAGGCCGATGACCTCGTCCACAAGATCCAGGTCATCCGGCAACAAAGGATGGAGAATCCCACACCGTCAAGCTCTTAGTTCGAGCGGTTCTGGCCTTCGAATTCTCACCAGCCGGCGGGCGACCGCCGGCTGTTTTTATTTTCCGAAGACTCTCCGCTCTTTGATTTAAGGCCCCGGCACAAACACCTGGCTGGCGTGATGTAGCTTCACGTTGCGCTGCTCGGTGCGGACCTGTATCTCGCGCATCTCGCCGTTCTTCTTTTCGCTGTGCGGAGTCGCGAACGTGAGTAGGTACTGGTGGTTCAGCACCGTGTCGAGCTGCTTGAAAATCGGAACGAAATCGACGGGCGTCTCGAAGCCCTGAACGAACGCCTGGCCTCCCGTACCGCCTGTGAGTTGATCCAAATTTTGCCACGCGATATCCATGCGAAATGTCGAGTTGGCGAGCCGCCGGCCTCCCGAGTAGATCGAATGGACGACGACGCCCGAGGTCTGCGCGCGCTTAATCGCGGATGCGACGTAGGGGCTGTCGATGCCGGGCGACAGGCGGTCGATGCCGCTTGCGATCATTAGGACTTCATGACGCATGTTGTTGGCAGGCCAGTGTGAAACAAGATCCTCGAGTGAGAGATACACGCTCGGCGAGGTGCCTGCGGCGGGACCGAGAGTCAGCCGGAGTTTCTGCGCCACCGCTTCGTGGTTTGTGTCGAATTCCGCCGCAGTCCGAGCGGAGCCTGATGTCGCGTAAAAAATGCCCACTTGCGTTGTGCTGGGCTGCGACGTAATGAAATCTTTGATTTCGCCAAAATGCTCACCGATGGCGGTGGGGCTGTCGTCATCGTCGATCAGGATCGCGAGCTGAAGGCCGGAATTATCGCCCTGCGCGGGAACCCAGGAAGTTACGTCCTGACGATTTTTTCCGCTGTAGACCGCGACGTCCTCCTTCGCGATCGCGGGCGGGGCGGAGAAGTTGGGGCCGAGAACTGTGACGACAGTGGTGATGGGCGTGGTCGACGAGGCAGCCTGATTTCGACCGTGCGAAGACCAGCCTGAAAGCAGAGTAACGCCAAGAATGAGGACCACGGCAGACAAGAATGTTTTTGTGCGCATTTCGCACCTCTCTCTATATGAGATGCGGTGAGTGGGCGCACTGACGCTCGATTTCGGTATCGGGCGAAAGCCCGGGTTTCCGATACGGGTTCGGCGTCGGTCTCTAGTAGACCGGCGAAAGGCGCTTGCGGCGCTCGATCCATTCCGCGCTGGCAAAGATTCGCGGCGTGAGTTCGATCAGGCGCGGCAGCATATTGAAGATGGCCACCGGCCCCCAGTCCGTTCCCGTGCGCGTGCGGAAGCCCTTGCGATTCAGCTCCTCGGCCACCTTCGAGAGCGAGATATCCTGAATGATGAGTTCCATCATCGAAAGCAGGAAATCCATCTCGGGCGGATTTTCTTCCAGCCGTTCGCAATCCCCGGCAATGCGAAAGCCGAACGGCGTCTCTTCCAGCCTGGCTTCTCCTCCCCCAGCGGGACCAGTAGCTGCACCTTCCGAGTCGCGCGCCCACTCAACTTCCCACTCGATCGCCATCAAACGCCACCCCTCCGCTTCGCGTTTGCGGATGTACTCCGTATCGATTGGGCCCTTGATTGCTTCGCGGATGCGTTCCAGTTTCGCCATGATCTTTCTTCCTCCTTAATGTTTCGCCGCCCCAGAAATCGTCTTACTTTCGCGTATCGATCAAACTATTCGTAGCGGAGAGCGACCATCGGGTCCACTCGCGCTGCGCGCCGCGCTGGCAAGTAACATGCCACCAGCGCGACCAAAACGAGCAGCGCGGCAACTCCCACGAACGTTATGGGATCGTATGCGCTCACACCATATAGATAGCTCGCAATCAAGCGGCTCATGCCGAGAGCGACTCCGACACCTGCGACAACGCCGATAAGAGTGATGCCGAGACCTTCGCCGATCATCAGCCGCAGAACGTCGCGCCGCTCGGCGCCGAGAGCCATTCGAATCGCCATTTCGTGAGTTCTTTGGCTGACGGAATAGGACATCACGCCGAAGATGCCGATGGCCGCCAACAGCAACGCGAGAGCCGCAAAAATCCAAACAAGCGTCATCGGAAAGCGAAGAAATTCGTGGTTCAGGGAGACCATCTCCGCGAGCGTTCGAACGTCGTGCACGGGCTGTTCGCTGTCGACCGAGAGGACGGCTCCGCGCGCCGCAGACACCAAACTCATCGGATCAGGACGAGTGCGAATCACGACGCCCGCGTCCTGCGTGGGATGCTGCGAAAATGGGACATAGAACTCAGGTTGATCCCGCCAGACATCCTCGGACGTCTTGACATCCCCCACGACGCCGACAACTTCGAGGGATTGCGACGGGGTTCGGTCCTGCGCATCGTATACGTGCGCCAGGAGGACGAGATGATCGCCGACGGGATTCGCCTTGGGCCAATAGCGGCGCGCCAGAGTCTGATTGATGATCGCCACTGGAGCGGAACCCGCGGCGTCAGCAGCGGAAAAATCACGGCCCGCCAGGAATTTGCCGCCCATTGCTCGGAAATAGTCGGGGGAAACCGATAGTTCCATAGCGGTGGGCTCCTGTCCTGGAGCCGGTCGAGCTTGCGTTGCCGGGCTGAAAAAGACGTCATCGATTGCGTTGTACGACGCGGCCGCATCGACGCCGGGAAGCGCTCGAAGGCGGTCGAGGGTGTCGCGGAAAAATTCGGACTGTTGCACGTCGCTCGCGTACTTGTAGTGCGGAAGAGTGATCCACATCGCGACGGCGTGATTCGGGTCGAAGCCAAGGTCGACGCCAAGTATGCGGATGAATGTGCGTATCAGGAGGCCGGCGCCGGTCATAAGGACGATTGCCATCGCCATCTCCACGATGACGAGGCTGCTCCGAAGACGACGCCCCCCCGCTTCCGTCGTTACGCTAAGACCGGATTCCTTCAGAGTTTCGTTCAGATCCGTTTTCGAGGCTTGGAGAGCCGGCGCCAGGCCAAAAATAATCCCAGTAGCTAACGAGATTGCGAGACTGTAGGCGAGCACCCGCCAATCGATGCTCATTTCCCTCAGTCCGGGCGAGCCGATAAAGCGAACGGCTTGCGTCCGCAACAGAATCGATCCGCAGTACGCGAGGACAAGCCCCACGGCTCCGCCGAAGCATGCGAGGAGCAAACTCTCGGTGAGGAATTGACGGATCAGTCGAAGCCGGCTTGCGCCGATTGCGAGGCGAATCGCCACCTCTCTGCGGCGAGACGTGGCGCGCGAAAGCAGTAGGTTCGCAACGTTCGCGCAGGCAATGAGCAGCACAAACGACACGGCTCCGACCATTGCGAACAGTGGCTGCGCGAGATGCCGATGATACGCAGCGTGCAGCGGCTCGACGGTGATGTTCCAGCCCTTGTTTGCATCGGGATATTCCTGCGCGAGTCGCGCGGCTATCGTGTTCATCTCCGTTTGCGCCTGTTCTTGAGCGACGCCCGATTTCATGCGAGCAAGAGTTTCGAGGTCACGCGAGCTGCGGGCGCTCTCTCCCAATTCGGAACTGGTGAAAGCGAGAGGCACAAGAACATCTATAGGAGCATCCCACGTGAATTGGAAGTTGCGAGGCATCACGCCGACAATGGTAAAGTGGCGCGCGTCGAGCACAATCGATTTGCCGAGAACGTCTTCAGCGCCTGCGAATCGCCGTTGCCACAGGCCGTAACTGATGATGACGACGGCGTCCTTGCCCGGTGCGGTTTCGTCTTCCGAGAAAAACCGCCCAAGGCGCGGCGCCACTCCGAACATCGGCAGGAAGCTGCTGGACACCTGGAAACTCAAGACGCGTTCGGGCGCAGCCGTCTCAATCAGGTTATAGGAGTGAAATCGATAGTAGGCGATCTGCTGAAAGACGGTGTTCTGCCGGACAATGTCTTTTATGTTGGCGAGCGACACTCCCGTTTGGATGTAACCCGCGCCCTGCTGCATACGTGACTGGCCGAGACCGACGAGCTCTTCCGGATCAGGGTAGGGCAAGGGACGAATAAGAATCGCGTTCACGAGGGTGAAGATCGAAGTGTTCGCGCCGATTCCGAGCGCGAGCGTCAGCACCGCGATCGCAGTGAAGCCGGGACTCTTGCGAAGTACTCGAAATGCAAGCCGCGCGTCTTGCCAGAAGGTTCCCATCAGCCTCCCCCTATCTCGCCCCTCGTGCCTTCGCGCCGGCACGACACCGGGCGGCACAACAAGAGCGCCTGTGCTGCAAAATCCAAATCACTCGTAGCGGAGCGCGACCATTGGGTCCACGCGCGCTGCGCGACGCGCGGGAATGTAGCATGCCGCGAGCGCGACAAAAGCCAAAAGCGCCGAGACGCTGACAAAGGTCAGCAAATCTCTCGCGCCTACGCCGAAGAGCAGCGCGGCAAGCAATCGCGTGAGGCCAAGCGCAGCTGCGATTCCAATCGCGATGCCCAGGACCGTGAGTTTTGTCCCGTGTGCGAGCACGAGGCGCAGAACATCGTCTTTTTGCGCGCCGAGCGCCATACGAATTCCGATTTCGTGCGTGCGTTGCGTCACGAGATAGGCCATGACGCCGTAGATTCCCACTGCCGCAAGCACCAGGGCCAGCGCGGCAAAAACGCCGAGGAGAAACGTTTGCAAGCTCGTATCCTGCATCGCGTCGGCGATCACCCTTTCCATCGTACGCGGGCGCGAAAGGCCGAGGCCGCCATCAAGTCCCCGGATTTCGCCGCGAATCGAGCCGAGCACGCTCAGGGGAGGAACGCTGGTCTTTACCACCAATCGCGTGCCAAAGCCGGGCGAATCCAAAATTGCGGTGAGCGGAAAGTAGGCCTGCGGGATCGTCTTCTCGGTGATTCCCCACTCCTTGACGTCGCCCACCACGCCGATCACTCGAATCGCCGGGTTCTTATTGAAGACCTTTCCAATCGGATCCTGTTTGGGCCAGAACATTTCGGCCATCGCGTGGTTTATCACCGCGACGAACGTGAGATCGGGCGGCAGGTCCTGTGGAGTCTTGGCAGCCTTGGCAAGCTCGTCGGCCTTTAGGTTTACGTCGGCGGTGCGCTGAACATCTTCCGGCGTGAAATTCCTGCCTAGGAGAAGCGGAATCCCAAAGGCGCGGAAATATTCCGGCGTGACGTAGTCCCATTCGACGAGCTGATTCGCGTGAGACGGATCAGTGTCACCGGGGACAGTGACGTAGCCGTTGTTGCCGCCTTCGAGAGGAATCTCCGTTGACACCGAAGCGGCTTGAACGCCGGGGACGCGCTCCACACGCGCAAGGAGCTGGTCGTAGAACTCGCGCCGCGCGGCCAGGGTCGAGTACTTCGCCTTGGGCAGATTGATGCCCATCGTGACGATGTTCTCCGGGTGCACGCCGATATTGGAGCTGCGCATTTGCACAAAACTGCGCAGCAGCAGACCCGCTCCAACGAGCAATGCCAGCGATACGGCAATTTCTCCAATTACGAGCACATCGCGAAGCAAGCGGCGTTTCGAAGAAGCGCCCACAACGGCCTGGCCGCTGAGTTTCAGTTCGTCGTGGAGATTCACCTGGGAGGTTTGGAGCGCAGGAGCGAGGCCGAAGAGAAGGCCCACGAGAAGGCTCACGCCAATTGTGAACAACAGGACCGTGACGTCCACCTGAATCGGATTGGCGCGTGGAATCGGCACGGTGTCCGTAGTTCTTAGGTAGCTCACCGACCACAGCGCACCGACAAACCCAAGCGCCGCGCCTGCAAGAGAAAGCAAAACACTTTCTGTGAGCAACTGGCGAATCAAGCGCCACCGGCTCGCACCCATCGCGGCACGCACGGCCATTTCCCGCTGGCGCGCAGTGGCACGCGAGAGAAGCAGGTTGGCGACGTTGGCGCAAGCCACCAGAAGGACCAGAGCAACCGCGCCTAGAAGAATCAGAAGCTCATCCTTCGACGATTTCGTGAGCTGTTCCTTCAGCGGGACGACGACGGCGCTTACGTCACCGTTCGCATCGGGATATTGCTGCGCGAGGCGCTTGGCGATTGTCACCAGGTCCGCGCGCGCCTGACTGACAGCGATCCCCTGCTTGACTCGGGCGAGCGCCCGATAGGAGTGCGAGCCGCGTCCACCGAGCGCCTTGGGCGTCATGTCGAACGGGGTCCAGACGTCCGTCGCCGCGGGAAGGTTGAACCACTGGGGCATGACCCCGATGATTGTGTACGACTCGTTGTTCAACTGGAGGGCTTGGTTGATCGCGTCAGGGCTGCCGGCGAAGCGCCGTTGCCAGAAGCCATAGCTCAGAATTGCGACGTGATTTTTGCCTTCGGCATCTTCGCCTGTCGCGAATGCCCTTCCGATTTGCGGCGAGACGCCCAACACTGAGAAGAAGTTCGACTGTGTCGCGATCGCGGTAACGACTTCCGCTTCTCCAGAGGCGCTCGCGTTGAGGTCGCGAGGCCAAGAGTAGAGGCTCGTGCCCTCGAGCGTGTGATTCTGCGATTGCCACTCGAGATAGTCGGGGCCCGTCAGGGGATACGATCCCGGCGACGCCTCAGTCTCCCAAAGCTGAACAAGGCGATCGGGCTCGTGAAATGGGAGCGGTCGCAGCAGGACGGAGTTGATCACGGAGAAGATCGCCGTGTTCGCGCCGATGCCGAGCGCCAGCGTTAGGATGGCGACAATCGTGAACCCCGGCGATTTACGCAACACCCGCAGACTGTATCGAAGGTCTTGCAAAAGTGTATGCATCAACTCCTCCTTCAATTCTGCCCGCCGATGTCGCCAGGCCTGCCCGGAAAAGCAAAGGGTCTTCAAACCTGCGCCACTTCTTGCGCTGTAGACCGCTCGCCATTCGGCGTTCGAGCGAGTGCGGGGCACTCACCAAACCCTCGGCCGCTCATTCGTAACGCAACGCGACGATTGGGTCGACGCGGGCGGCCCGGCGGGCAGGAATGTAGCACGCCACGAGCGCAACGACGACTAGCAGCGCTGCTACAGCGGCGAACGTCCACGGGTCGGCTGCACTAATGCCGTACAGCAGGCCCCGCATTGCACGAGTGAGCGCAAAACCCGCAATCAAGCCGAAAACCACGCCGATGGCGGCAATCTTCGCGCCCTGTTGCACCACCATGCCGAGCACATCTTCTTTCTGCGCGCCGAGTGCCATGCGAATGCCTATTTCGTGAGTTCGCTGCGTGACGGAGTACGACATCACGCCAAAGATTCCCAGAGCGGCGAGAAGCATCGCCAGAGCGGCAAAGACTGCGACGAGCATCCACGTGAACTTGGCGGTAGAGACTGCGTGCGCGCTGACTTCATCCATCGGCTTCACGTCCGTGATCGGCAGATCCTTATCAAGTTCCGCCACTACTTGCCGGACGGAGGACGCGAGCGACGAAAGATTCGAGCTTGCGCGCACGACCACGATGCGCTCGTCGTCGTCGGTAGACTGCCAATCGGTAAAGTAGAGCGCTGGTTTGGCGCTCGGACCATCCGGTGCGTCCTTTACGTCTCCCACCACGCCGACGATCTGCGCGCCCTTGAGTTCCCACAAACTGAGCCGCTTGCCGACAGCCTCTTCGCCCGGGAAATAACGACGCGCCAAAGCCGAATTCACAATCAGGACCTTCGGAGCCTTCGAATCATCGGCAAGCGAAGCAAATCGACCGCTGAGCAGCGGGATTCCGGCCGCGCGGAAATAGTCGGGCGACGCAAAGTGGTAGCGCGCTTCGGGCGAGTTATTCGGATCGGTTGCGCGGCCATCGATATCGAAACTGGTGTTCTCATCGTAGCCGGTCCAGGGGATATCGGAGCCGATGCCAACTGTTTGCACGCCCGGCAAAGCCTGCAAGCGAGCGGCGAGATTCTGGTAGAAGCGGATCCAGCTCGCATTATCAGGATAACGCTTGCCGGGAAGATCGGTGTGGAACGTAAGAACGTGGTCGGGATTGAATCCCATGTTGACATGTTCGAGGTTCACGAAAGTACGCATCAAAAGGCCGGCGCCGGCGAGCAAGACGAGAGCCAGCGCCATTTCTGTGGCAACGAGCCAATTGCGAAGCTGGCCGCGTCCTCCGCCGGCAGTCGAGCCGCGATCACCATCTTTAAGGGAGCGATTCACGTCGGAGCGGACGATGGCGAGCGCCGGTGCGAGGCCGAAGATCACAGCTGTGAAAAACGTGACGAGTACGGCGAATAACAGAACGCGTCCATCGATATGCACAGCTTGCAAGCGAGGCAGCTTGTCAGGACTCAGCGCGATGAGGGCATCAACGCCCCAGACCGCGAAGATTACGCCGAAGATGCAGCCGAGAAACGCGAGAACAAAGCTCTCCGTGAGCAATTGGCGAACAATCCTCAGGCCGCTAGCGCCAAGCACCGAACGCATCGCGATCTCGCGATTTCTTCCGGTCGCGCGCGAGAGCGCGAGGTTCGCGACGTTGACGCACGCGATCAAGAGCAGGAATCCCACCGCTCCCATCAGAACCGACAGCATCAGGCGGGCCCGTCCGACGATTTCTTCCTTCAAGGGAACGACGAGGGCGTGAATCTCGGCGCCCGGCTCGTGAAATTGCTTTGCAAGTTGAGCCGCAGTCGAGTTCATCACACTGCTGGCCTGTGCGACTGTCACGTCAGGCTTGAGGCGCGCGACCATGTTCAGGTAATGGCAGCCTCGATCGCATCCTCCCACCTCGTGCGGCAGAAGCCCGAGCGGCCACCACAGGTCCACGGTATCGCCGTGCGCAGGAGTGTGAAAATCGCCGCCTACATGCTGTATGCCCGCGGGCATGATTCCGATCACCGTGAACGATTCACCGGAAAGCAAAAGCCCCTTGCCAACAATGCCGGGATCGCTGTTGAAGCGCGTTCGCCAAAGGCGTTCGCTCAGAACGACGACGTGATTGTTTTTCTTGTATTCCTCTTTCTCGTCGAAATCGCGGCCAAGAATCGGGTGATAACCGAGAACCTGGAAATATTCGTGAGTGACGCCCATGCCGGAGAGATGTTCCGGGCGATCGTTGGTGGTGAGGTCGAGGTCGCGCTCGGCATAGAGAGCGGAGCTTGCGAAGACGCTGGTGCGCTCACGGTAATCGTAAAAATCGGCGACTGCCATCGGGAAGTGCGGCTGGGTCTGCAGAACTGTGAAGACTCGCACCAGTTGCCCGGCATCCGGGTAAGGGAGCGGACGCAGCAGGACGCCGTTGACAAGGCTGAAAATTGCAGTGTTTGCGCCGATCCCGAGCGCAAGCGTGAGGACTGCCACCGCTGTGAAGCCAGGATTCTTGCGCAGCATGCGCGCGGCGTAGCGAAGATCCTGCAGCAACGTTTGCATCAACGCCTCCATCTGCCAGGCCTTGCCCTGAGGCAGTTTGCCTCCCTATTCGTAGCGCAGCGCTTCGAGCGGACTCGTTCTCGACGCGCGACGCGCCGGAATGTAGCCGGCTGCGAGCGCCACCGCCGCGAGAAGGACCACCACTCCCGCGAACGTCGGCGGATCGCCGGCGTTAACCCCGAAGAGCAGGCTCGATAGCAGCCGACTCAGTCCGAACGCGCAAACAACTCCGACGGCAACACCCGCTACCACGAGTCGGGCGCCTTGGCCGACGATCAGACGTACGACGTCGCGCGGCGAAGCCCCCAGAGCCATACGTATGCCTATTTCATGAAGGCGCTGCGTGACGCTGTAAGAGATTACGCCGTAGATCCCCACCGCGGCCAGCAATAGCGCGAGCCCCGCGAAGAGGCTCAGCAACAGCACGGAAAGCCGCCGCGGCGCAATATTTTCTGCCACGAAGCTCTCGAGAGTTCGCACGCTAAAGATCGGCAAATCCGGATCGAGCGATTGCATGACAGAGCGCATCGCGTCGGCGAGTCCGCCTGCATCTACGGTGGACCGAATCACGAGATTGCCGCCACTACCTGGCCTTTGCGCAAACGGCACAAACATTTCGGCCAACACCGGCTGGTCCACGCCGTAGTTCTTGATTTCTCGAATTACTCCCACCACCGTGGTCGGCGGAGGCGTTTGACCCCGCGTGGGCGCATCCATCAGAACATGTTTCCCGATTGGATCCTCGCCGGGCCAATACTGCGCGGCGAACTTGTCGTCTACGATGCAGGACATGGGACCTTTTTCGTTGTCATCCTGCGTGAAGTAGCGGCCACGCATCAGCTCGGCCCCCATAGCGGGGAGGGCGCCAGGACTGACGCGGGAGAATTCCGCCGACGGCATCTCGCCAGGCTTTGGGAGAGGTCGCCCTTCGATGGCGAACGAACTTTGCCAGCCGCCCAGGAGCGGGTTCTTGAATCCGGCCGCCTGCACTCCAGGGATGGCCGCGAGCTTCTCCGTAAGTCGCGACACGAATTGGCGGCGCTGATCGTCCGTTTTGTATTTCACGTCGGGCAAACTGAAGCGGGCTGTCAGGACACCCCTAGGCTTGAATCCAGGATCGGCCCTGAGGACGTGGAACAAACTTTCGAGGGTCAGCCCCGCGCCGACGAGAAGCACAAGCGAGATGGCCAGCTCGCCTACCACCAGGGTGTCGCGCAATCGCCTGCGAGCTGTGCCGGTGCCGCTGCCTGGAGTGTTCTCCTTCAGCGCGTCGTTCACGTCGGTGTGAGATGCGTGGAGCACCGGAAAAATTCCGAAGAAAACGCCGGTGAGAAGCGAAAGCGCAAATGTGAATGCCAGAACCCAGCCATCCACGCTGACGTCGCCGATTCTGGGCACGGCACCGGATGCTGCGCTCACGAGGCCTTGTGTTGCCCACCACGCAACGCCAAGCCCGGAAACGCCGCCGAGAAACGCCAGCAACACACTTTCCGTCAATAGTTGACGCGCGAGTCGCCAACGACCGGCGCCCAGAGCCTTCCGAATGGCCACTTCCCTCTGGCGCTCAGTGGCACGCGCCACCAGCAGGTTGGCCACGTTCGCGCAGCCGATGAGGAGCACAAACCCCACGGCTCCCATCAGGACGAGCAGAGACGGGCGCACGTCGTCGACAATGGCCCCAAGCAACGGTGTCACCGAGGCGGAGGTTCCCAGGTTCGTTTTCGGGTATTGCTTCGCGAGCCGGTTGGCAATTGACACGAGTTGGCTCCGAGCTTGTTCCACAGTGACGCTAGGCTTCAGGAGCGCGTAAGCGTAGATGCCTGGATGGCTGTCGCGGCGGTCCTCTCCGCCAAACTGGTCTTCCAAACGCCAGAGAGAAGTGAAGACGTCAAACGGGTGCCAGCTTTCGTGGAAATGGCTGCTCGGTAGGACTCCGATGACGGTGAATGCCTCACCGTCAAGTGTGAGCTGCTTGCCAATCACGTTCGGGTCGCGGGCATATTTCGTGGACCACAAGGTATCGCTGAGCATCACGACGGGCGCCGCTCCCACTTTGTCGTCTTCCGGTCCGAGTGCGCGTCCGAGAATCGGCTTCACTCCGAGCGTGGAAAAAAGCCCCGGGGTAACGCGCCGCACCTGAAGTTCTTCGGGCTGGCCTTGTCCGGTGAGCGTGACGCTGTCGGCTTGGTAGGCCACAGTGCTCTCGAACACAGTGTTCATCGCGCGCCAGTCGTTGAAATCCGCCATCGAAATGCTCATGTCCGGCACCTCCCGCGAAGTTTCTCCCAGGAGCACCAGACGATTGGGATGAGGGTACGGCAGGGGGCGCAGGAGAACTGTGTTCACAACGGAGAAGATTGCCGTGTTCGCGCCGATGCCGAGCGCAAGCGTGAGGACTGCCACGGCTGTGAAGCCAGGATTCTTGCGCAGCATGCGCGCGGCGTAGCGAAGATCCTGAAGCAACATTTGCATCAACGCCTCCGAGACAGTTTGACTCCCTATTCGTAGCGCAGCGCTTCGAGCGGACTCGTTCTCGACGCGCGACGCGCCGGAATGTAGCCGGCAATCGCAGCCACGGCAAACATCAATACGGTGGCTGTGGCCAGCGCAACGGGATCGGCTGGCGTGAGTCCGAAGAGCAGGCTCTTGATCAATTTCCACGTTGCGAACACCGCTGGCAACCCTATGAGCACGCCAATCAAAACAAGCAACATCGATTCGCGCAGGATCAGCCCGAGAACATCTTTGCGCTGTGCGCCGAGCGCCATGCGAATCCCGATTTCGTTGGTCCGATTCGATACCGCATACGCCATGATGCCGTAGATTCCAATGCATGCGAGCAGGACGGCGAGCCCGCCGAAAAAGCCGGAAAGCTTGGTCAGCATGGTGTCTTGCGTCAGCGAATCGGCCACAAGCTCGTTCATGGTTTCGATCTGAATGGGCGGCAGGTTCGGCGCGGCCTGCTTCACGGCCTCGCGAACGTCTGCCGCGATAGTCGAGGGATTGCCGTTGGCCCGGACCTCCACTCTCGCGAACGACACATCCTGCTCGATAGCGTGAAAAAACGGCACGTAGAAGCGGCGCGGAGTCTTCTCGCGGACGCTGTTGTATTTTGCGTCGGCGGCCACTCCTACAACGATGAAGTCCGTGTGCGTGGTCGGGAACATGTCCCAGATGCGACGACCGATGGGGCTTGCATCGCCAAAATAATACTTCGCCATCGTTTCGTTGATCAGGCCAACGCGCTGGCCGTTGCCGCCGTCCTGCGGACCGATTTCACGCCCCAGCAGAATCGGGATGCCGACCGTGGAGAAGTAGTTCGGGCCAACCTCGTCGAACCGTGCGTTCATGTCCTGGCCGGACTTCGGCGTAAATCCCTCGATCGAAATTTGGTCTGCTGATTCGGAGTGGCTGAAGAGTCCATCCTGCGAGAAGGTGACGCCGCGCACGCCGGGAACGGCGCCGATGCGTTCGAGCAAGTCCTTATAAAGTTGCGTGATCGGCGGCCCAGCTTTGTACCCGTACTCGAGCGGCGACAGACTGAAGATAATCAGGTGTTCGCGGTCGTAGCCGAGCTGCACGTCAGCGAGTTTTTGGAAGCTGTGCACGAAAAGTCCGGCGATCACCAGCAGCAGCAGCGAGAGCGCCACCTGTGCAACGATCAGAATCTTGCCTATTGAGAGTCGGCCGCCTGAGCCTCCAACGACGCCGCGTGAATTCGCTTTCAAAATGGAATTGAGGTCCACGCGCGCGGCGCGAAACGCCGGCGCGAGGCCGAAAAGAATTCCCGTAAGCAGCGAGACGGCCAGCGTGAAGCCGAGGATTTTGGCATCCGGGTGAACGTCGAGAGGAATGGTTCGGCCGCGCTGCGATACAAGGCCGAGAAGCACGGAATCAGCCCACTGCGCGAAAATGAGACCGATCATGCCGCCCACGGCAGCAAGCAGAATGCTTTCCGTCAGCAGTTGGCGGAACAGGCGAGAGCGCCCCGCGCCGAGAGAGATGCGGACCGCGATTTCCTTTTCTCGAGAAGCGGCGCGCGCGAGTAGAAGGTTTGCAACGTTGGCGCAGGCGATGAGCAGGACCAGTCCCACGACTCCCGTCAATATCAGCAGCGGCTGGCCGAATCGCTCCCGCAGCGTCGACGCTCCATGGCTGCCCTCGACCACGGCGAGATGCTGGTTCAGAAAGTCGTGGCGGTCCTTGTCAGACATTCGCGTGCCGATTTGCGATTGCAAGTAATTCTGAAAGCTGACGTTGATGCTGGCTTTCGCCTGTTCGAGCGTGACGCCCGGCTTTCGCCTTCCGATCACTTGCAGCCACATTGTTTTTTCGACGGGATCTTTTTCGGTCGAAAGAAAATCGCGGCCCGGGACGACTTCCGATTGCATGGTGAGGGGCACCCAAACGTCCGGCGCGAACCCGACCGTCAGCCCGAAAAAGCGCGCAGGCATCACGCCGATGACGTCGTACGAAGTGTCACGGATGCGAATCTTGCGGCCCAAAACAGAGGAACTGCCCCCCAATCGGCCTTGCCAGAAACTGTAGCTGACGACGGCGACGGGATTCGCGTCGCGCGCTTTGTCGACTTCCGTGTCGAAGACGTGCCCGAGAATCGGATTCACACTGAGGACCGAAAAATACGAGCCACTGACCATGCTGATGAAAGCGGGAGCGCCCTGGCCGGCTTGGCTTGCTTCGTCCACCGTCACGGGTAGCTTCTGTACATTGCTGTCGGCCGCCAGCACGCCGGAGAAAACTTGATTCCGCGCGCTGAGGTCCTGGAACTCCGGATACGTCAACATGCCGCGGTCGCCGTCGTTGCTTCCCACGCTCATTCCGAAGGAATCCGGATCGGTGAGGAACACGAGCTGCTGCGGCTCCTTCACGGGCAACGAGCTGAGCAAAACAGAGTTGACGACCGTAAAAATGGCGGTATTCGCCCCAATTCCCAGGGCGAGGGTCAGCGTCGCGATCGAAGTAAACGCCGGATTCTTCACCAGCATCCGGATTCCGTACCGCAGATCCTGCAAGAACGTTTGCATCGATTGTCTCCGTTAGTTTTTGTAGCTCAGGCTCGCCCCCGAGTGCCGATCTTTCTGGACGCAGCATCTTCAAAAAACGGAAGGCCCTGGCCCTGAGACGAGCTCCAGGGATGGATACACCTCCGCCGAAGCGTTGTCGAGAAACGAGGCAAGTTCTTTGCCTGTCTGACCGCGAGTAAACCCCAAGAAAATAAAGGGCTTACGTATGGATTAGTTCCGTTAAGCAGATTGGACTGGCCGCTTGTGGGATGCGGTGTCGCTGAATCGGACACGAGCCGCACTCAGGATTCCAGCCCGGCGGGCCGTAGCGTCGGCGCCCCTTTGCCGGAATGGAGGATTGGTCTATGATTTCGCGCCACCAATGAGCCTCGATACCCAAATCCAAGTCCCGCACGTCTCTAGAGGGTGAATGAACGCGATTGATCTGTCGGCGGATGTGGGCTTGGCGGCGGTAGGGCTGGTCACGTTGAACCTGATGATCGGGTTTCTGATTGCGGTGCGATACAGCCCGTGGCGATACTGGCCCCACCGGCGCTTCAATATCTTCCGAATCCACAACTGGAGCGGCTACTCGGTGCTGGGCGTTTCGGTCCTGCACCCCACGGTGCTGCTATTCTCGTCCACCGCGCGCTTTCGTATCCTGGACGTGATCTACCCGGTGCATTCGCCAAGCCAGCCGCTCGAAAATACGATTGGAGCGATTGCGCTCTATTGCATCGCAGTCGTGGTGATTACGTCGTATTTTCGGTTGCAGCTTGGGCGCCGGCTGTGGAAGTCGTTTCACTTCGTAATCTACGCCGCCGCGATCGCCCTCTTTTGGCACAGCCTCTTCACCGATCCGAACTTGAAGAACACTCCGCTCGATCCGTTCGACGCCGAAAAGGTATTCGTCGAAGTTTGCTGCTTGCTGATCGTGGTGTTCGGTTTTCTACGCTGGCGCTACGCCGTTCGCAAAGCGCACGCTCGGGCAAATGGATGAATGCTTTGCCCTCGCCCGCATTGCCCCTAACGATTTGAGTCCTGGGCCATTTGAATCGTGGGCCAAAGGGAGTATTTTTGGCGCTGGAGGCTTCCGATGCAAGCGCCACGCGTCATGATTCTGTTCTTCGCAATCTTTGTTTTGGGGAGGATTCCCGCAATGTCGCAGACCAGCCCGGGCGGTTCGGAGGACAAAGACCGCGCCGCTATCGCGCAGACCGTTGATCGATTCCGCGATGCCTGGAATACGCATGATGCGCACGCGTTCGCGCTAACCTTCGCGGAAGACGCGGATTTCACCAATGTCGCGGGCGTACACGCTGGGGGGCGCGCGAATGTAGAGGCGTTTCACGCCCCCGTGTTCGCAGGAATCTTCAAGGAAAGCCACCAAACTGACAAAGTGCGCAGCGTTCGATTCCTCAAGTCCGACTTGGCTGCCGTCGACATCGATTGGGAAATGACCGGCGCGAAATTCCCGGACGGCAGACCGCGACCCTATCGCAAGGGCCTTCTGGACTGGGTGGTGGCCAAACAGGCCGATGGCTCGTGGCTGATACTCGTCATGCACAATTCCGACTTGACCGATTACCCGGCCCCCGCGAAGTAAGAATCAGAACTCCATAACCGGCGAAAATCACGCTATTGCGGCTTGGGTGAGCCAATTGTGGAAGTCGCGTCCACGTGGAATTTCTTGTAGTCGGAGTAGCGGGTCACGTCGTTGACGCGGAATCCCTTCACCAGCAGGACGCGCGCACCCACGTGCGCTTCCTCATAAGTAGGCAGCCACACTTCGTTGTTGATGAACTCCTGCTCGAAGACGAAGCCCGTCCCCTTCTGGATGTTCGCCAGTAAGCCTCCAGCGATTCTCGCGTCACCCACGAAATAGCCTTCGAGCCGCGCCACATCGTGGGCCTTTTCATCGATCCAGATGGCTCCTGCCAACTGGTGAACGATTCTTTCTTCCAAGTTGCGGGGCTTATATTCCGGGTTAGCTTCGAAGTCGAATACAAGCACGTCCTGGCCCCGGAACCGTTCGCGTCGCGGGTTCACAAACTCGCAGGTGCGCAGGAACATTTCGATGCCGACGGCATCTTCGTCCTTTTCCGGCTTGCCCTCCTGTTTGGCCTTTTCGTCCTCGGCCTCCTTCTTGGCGTGCTGCTTCTGCATCTCCTCCACGCGTTTCTGCGCGTTGTCGGTTTCTTTCTTCTGCTCGGCCTCGCTTAGAGCCTTGCCGTCCTTCTTGGAAACCTGAGAGATTTCCTCGCCGTCGAAATAGAAGAAGGTGGATTCTGTCACCGTGTGCTTTTTCACCTTGCCGTCGGAGTCGAATTCAGTTTCTTCCTCGATGCGGGTGCCCGCGTAGTCTTCCTTGAGTTTGTCGATGGCCTTTTGGTTGTCGTCCAGTTCCTTGAACAGGGCTTTCAGGTCCGGCAGCTTCACCTGCGATTTGAGCGGAAGATCGAAGACGCGCTCGCCGATGCTTCCGTTGACGCTGGCGCTCGTCACGTCGATCGCGTAGGTTTCGGTGCCTCGGTGCAACTCGATCTTGCGGGCGACCTGGATGCCGCTCTCGGGTCGGTAATTGCTGTAAAGGATTTCTTCGTTGACGCCGCCCACCGGCGCGGATTCTTTCACCAAAAGGTGCGTCTTTGGATCGAAGAAGAACTCATGCTTCACACCCGTGGCTGTAGTCAATTCCACTTGCAGGGCGTCCTGCCCGCTCACCTGCGCGTGTCCGACGAGCGCGACAGCCAGCTTATTCTTTTTCAGATTCAGCAGGCGCGAGTTCGCAATCTGCGCCTCTGCCTGCATCTCCATCGAATCCTGACTAAACATCGTGACGGGACTGCCCGAACCATCCTCGCGCCAGGCCGACTTGCCGTTGTAAGCCTCGATGATGCTCTTGCCGCCAAAGACTAGCTCCGAGTAGTAGCGGTTCGGAAGCTTCGTGTCGAACGTGTAAGTGCCTGAATTGCCCTCGCCTATGCCAGTCACGGTGCCTTCGATCGCGAGCGTTTGCAGGTGCCCGAGAGCGCGGGAACCCCCGGCTGCTTTCACATAATCGTTTATGATTTTCGCCGCTTCCTGGGCGCGCGCGGGCACGGCGATTCCAGCGAAGAAAACGCAGAGGATACCGAGACGAAAGCCACGCAGCATATGCCCACACCTATATACGAAGAAACCCGAGAAAGGTTTCGTCGAATCGCTCTGGAGCGACGCCGATTATCTCAGCGGCTGTGGCTCGGAGGGGCGGGTTCCCATCGAGCGTCGCAGCTTGACGCGATGCGAATTTGGTATTACATTTGTAAGGAAGTAATGGGAGCTACGATGGAATCTACGATCACCGTGAAAGGACAAGCGACTATCCCCAGGGCCGTCCGCAAGCATCTGGGGTTGAAACCTGGAGACCGGGTCAAGTTCTTCATGCACCCGGACGGTAGCGTCGTTCTCCTGCCGAAATTGCCTGCGTCGGCTTTGCGCGGCATCGTCAAGTCCCGGCGCCGGCGGCCGGTGACAATCGAAGAGATGACTGACGCCGTTCGCGAAGGTGCCGCTGGCGTCGCTAGCCGCACTAGGCGTCGATGATTGGGTTAGACACGAACATCCTGGTCCGGTACCTCACGCAAGACGATCCGCTTCAATCCGCCAAGGCAACCGAAGTTATCGAGCGGCGACTCACTGAGGAAAACCCTGGTTTCGTCAGTGTTGTCGCGATGGTCGAAACCGTATGGGTGCTCGATCGCGCCTACCGCTTGGGAAGCGATGAAATCGCCGCGGCCATCGAGCGAACGCTTCAGATTGGCGCGCTCGTTGTCGAAAACGAGCAGGAGGTTTTCACCGCCATGATTGCGCTTAAGCAAGGAAAGGGCTCGTTCGCAGACGCCGTCGTTCTCGCCCTCGGCGCTAGGGCAGGATGCTCGTACACTCTAACATTCGACCAGAAGGCGTCTCGGCTTTCCGGCTTCAGGCTTGCTTAGCTTGCGGGCAGGCGCGGATCGAAACGCCAAGCTCTCCACGATTTTAGTGAAATTGGCGAGCGAAGGCTGGTGGGCCTGGACTGACTTGAACAGTCGACCTCGCCCTTATCAGGGGCGCGCTCTAGCCACCTGAGCTACAGGCCCGTCTTGGTTACCCAACTTAGTTGGTCGCTAACCATGATACGGAGCGCCTCTTTGCGGGTCAAGTGACGCTGAGACAAGGTGCCCGAAATTGCTGCCCCTGTTGAAATGTGGTAAAAGGTATTCAACTATGAAGGCGGCGTTCCGCTTAGTTCTCTGCACCTTTCTTTGTTTGGCAGGACTTGTTCTGGCTGCAGACAAACCAGATTTTTCTGGTTCATACGCCCTAACTGGTAGCAAAGGGTCCGTAAAATTCGATAAGCGGAAAGTTCAGACACTTAGCGTACTTCAAACCGAGACTTCGATTGAGGTCACCGAAGTCACAGGGGGACACACAAACCTCAATAAGTACCCGCTCGACGGTCAGGAGGGGGTATACACAAGTCCAGGTGGAGTGAGGGGGATGTGTAAGGGACAGTTCAAAAAAAACTACCTTTTCCTTGAATCGGTTGTTACCGTACGTCAAGGAGCCGGCGCCCCCGCCACTCAACTTCACACCACGCAGAGATGGGAACTGTCGGCTGACCTCAAGACGCTAAGCATTCACGTCGATGTCAACTCCCCGCAGTCTCCAATCAATCTCTTTGAGCCCTGGACAGAGATTTACACGCGAGACTAATTGACCTGCCCCTTGGACCCCTTCAAAGGCCTGTATAAATACAAAATATCCACGGCGAAGGCCACGCACTAAGCTAATGTCTGGCTGTTTCTCTGGTATCGACATAAACTGCCCAGACCTTTATCGATTGACCGGAGGGATTCTTGCGGCTTGAGATCGCGCAGGTGGGTGAACCTGTGTTGCGGCAACCGACGCGTCCGCTATCCGCCGAGGAAATTCGTAGCGATGCGATTCGCAAGCTGATTGCTGACTTGCGCGAGACGATGTACGCGGCGCCCGGTGTGGGGCTGGCGGCGCCTCAAGTAGGTCATTCGTTGCAGGTCGCAGTGGTCGAGGATCGCGAGGACTGGCTAAAGGAAGTTTCCGCGGAGCAGCTCCTCGAGCGCGAGCGGCGCCCCGTGCCCTTTCAAGTGGTCGTCAATCCCAGGATCGTCGAATCGTCCGAGGAGCAAGCCGAGTTCTTCGAAGGCTGCTTGAGCCTGCCCGGTTTTTCCGCGATTGTGCCTCGAGCGCGCCGCGTTCGCGTGGAATGCCTCGATGAGAACGGCCGCCCGAAAGTGATCGACGCTTCCGGATGGCACGCGCGCATCCTGCAGCACGAAATCGATCACCTGCGCGGAAGTATGTACATCGACCGCATGCGCAGCCGCACATTCAGTTCGCTCGATAATTTCAAGCGGTTCTGGCAAGCGAAGCCCATCGACAACGTTTGCGCGGAGTTAGGCGCGGCACGCGACCCAGCAACCGAGTAGACTCTTGTTCATTGAACTTTTCACAGAGGGAATATGCGAACTGCTCCTCCCAGACTGGCACTGTCGATCGCGATTTGCGGATGCTTGCTCATGACTGCGTTCGCTCAAAGCCAATCGAAGCCGGCGGCCGATTTGATCATCCAGAATGCCAAGGTCTGGACGGTCGACCAATCCCTGCCCACGGCGCAAGCAGTCGCGGTTCTGGGCGAACGGATCGTTGCAGTGGGCTCGAATGCCGATGCTGACGCGTGGCGTGGGCCAAAAACCCAACTGATCGATGCTGGCGGAAAGCTGCTCTTGCCCGGGTTCAACGACGCGCACGTGCACTTCGTCAACGGCGGCGCGCAGCTCGACGCCGTTCAACTGACTGACGCCGCAAGCGCCGAGGAATTTGCCCGTCGCATCGCTGAGCGCGCCAAGGTCACGCCAAAAGGCGAATGGATTCTCGGCGGTGACTGGGACGAAACCAAGTGGAGTCCAGCCGCGCTTCCGACGAAAGAGATAATCGATCGTGTCGCGCCGGACACGCCCGTGTTCCTCAGCCGCTACGACGGCCACATGGGCGTCGCAAATTCCGCAGCGCTACGTCTTGCGGGCGTCACGGCCAGCACTCCGGAGCTTCCCGGCGGGACCATCGTGCGCGACTCGCAGGGAAATCCCACGGGCGCGCTGAAAGATGCCGCGATGGACTACATCGACAAGGTGATCCCGGATCTTTCGCACGAGCAGCGCTCGCACGCGGTGAAGCGAGCCCTTCTCCATGCCGCTGCGCTCGGCGTAACCAGCGTACAGGACATGACCCCGGAGTATTCGGACCTCGCCGTGTATTCGGAATTTCTCGAGCGCGGGGAGCTGACGGCGCGGATTTATGCCGCTCACATCATCTCGCGCGTGGACGATCAGGCAACGATCGGCATCCGCCACGCCTTTGGCGGACCCTGGTTGCGCATCGGCGCGGTCAAAGCCTTCGCCGATGGCTCGCTGGGTTCGCGTACGGCCTACTTTTTTGAGCCTTACGCCGACCAGCCGAATTATCTCGGCCTTCTCTCGGAAGGGATGCATCCGGTCTCCCTGATGCGCGACCGAATGATGAAAGCCGATGCGGCCGGACTCCAAATCTGCGCGCATGCCATCGGGGACCAGGGCATCTCCATGATCCTCGACATCTACTCGGAAATTGTGAAAGCTCACGGAGATGCCGATCGCCGGTTCCGCATCGAGCACGCGCAACACATGGCCGCGAAGGATTTCGATCGTTTCGCCCAGCTTCATGTGATTGCATCGATGCAGCCCTATCAGGCAATCGACGACGGCCGCTGGGCCGAATCCCGCATCGGGCGCGGCCGCGCCAGCCGCACCTACGCGTTTCGCACGTTTCTTGATCACGGCGTGCGCCTCGCGTTTGGCACCGATTGGGACGTGGCGCCGCTCAACCCCTTACTCGGCGTCTACGCAGCAGTCACGCGCGCCACCCTCGACGGCAAGAATCCGAATGGCTGGTTCCCGGAACAGAAACTCACGGTGCAGGAAACGGTGGAAGCGTACACGATGGGTTCGGCGTACGCGGAATTTCAGGAAAAGCAAAAAGGATCGATCACGCCCGGCAAACTCGCCGACATCGTTCTGCTCAGCGACGATATTTTTTCGATCGACCCCGCGAAGATTCGTGATGTGACCGTGCTGAAGACGTTCGTCGGAGGCAAACTCGTGTGGGACGCAAGCCATCCGACAGGCGGCGAACCCTCGAATCGCTAGTTTCGGCGGTTTCGCTGGCGCTCCGCGTCAGTTCCCGTCAAAGGCCATCAGAGCCCCTCAAAGCCCGTCAAAGTTTGTTCAGGCCATCCAGCGCGGCCACTTTGTAAGCCTCGGCGAGCGTAGGGTAGTTGAAGACGGTGTCGCGAAAATATTCAATTGTGCCCCCATAGGCAAGCACTGCCTGCCCAATGTGGATGATTTCCGTCGCGCGCTGGCCGATAGCGTGCACGCCCAGCAGCTTCAGATTGTTGCGGTCGAAAAGCAGTTTCAACATTCCGCTCTCGTCGCCCAGCATCATGCTTTTCGCCAGCTCCGCGTATTTCGCGATACCCACTTCGTAGGGAATTTTCGCAGCCGTAAGTTTCTCTTCCGTTTGCCCCACCATCGAGATTTCCGGAATCGTGTAAATCCCGTAAGGAAAAAACTGCGACATGTTCTCCGAGGGGGCGCCGAATATGTGGCAACTCGCCAGTCGGCCTTGCTCCATCGACGTGCTCGCCAGCGCCGGGAATCCGATCACATCGCCGGCCGCGTAAATGTTGGGAACCACAGTCTGGAATTTAGCGTTCACCTCAATCTTGCCGCGTTCGTCCGGTTGTAAGCCGGCGGATTCAAGATTCAGCCGGTCGCCGTTTGCCTGGCGTCCGACGCAATGCAACAGGCTGTGCGCCTGCACTTTCTTGCCGCTCTCGAGTTCGGCGAAAACGCGATCGCGGCCCGCGTCGAATCCCACACGTGTAACTTTCTCCCCCAGACGGAAAGTCGCCCCCATCTGTCGCAGGTGGTAGGCCAGGGCCTCGACGATTTCGCGATCGACAAAATCGAGGATCGTGGGGCGTTGGTCGATCAGCGTAATCTCGGAGCCAAGCGCCGCGAGGAACGACGCGTACTCGAGCCCCACCACACCGGCGCCGACGACAATGAGTTCCTTCGGCACGCCGTCCATGCCGGAAATATCGTCCGTGTCGACGATACGCTTCCCGTCAAAAGGGATCTCGGGATTGCGTGCGGGACGTGTGCCGCAGGCGACCAGCACGTTTTCGGCGCGCAGAAATGTCTTCTGTGCGTCGCCCTGCACTTCGATCGTATGGGCGTCCACGAACTGAGCGGTGCCTTGAAAGATCGCCACGCCATTGCGTTTCAGTTGCGCGCGAATCACGTCGGTTTCCCGCGCGATGATGGTTCGCACGCGAGACGCAAGGTCGTGGACGGAGATGTCGCCGCTGCCGCGGCAGAACGTTTTCACCGCGAAGCCGGTCAATTGAAAGATCGCTTCGCGGACGGTCTTACTCGGGATTGTGCCGGTGTGAACGCAAACGCCGCCCAACATTAACGTCCGGTCGATCACGGCGACGCGCTTGCGCAGTTTTGCCGCGCAGATTGCACCCTTTTGACCAGCAGGCCCGGTGCCAATCACAACCAAATCAAATTGTTGATCTGCCATTTTCGCGGAGGGTCCAGCCCCCAATCGCAACCGCGCACAAGCTGACAGAGCAATCTTACAGGAATGTGAATGCCCGCGCGCCATTCGCGCGAGCCTGTGTCAACTAATGAGCTTTCGGATCAGCCTGCATTACTCCGAATACGTTCCCCTCGGTGTCCGCGCAGTAGGCTAGGTAGCCTACGCCCGGAATCGGCATCTTTGGAACGACATTTTTCCCGCCGTTCTTGGAAACGCTCGCCACGGCCTCATCCACTGACGCAACGCCAATCGTGTTGCACGTTCCGGAGCCCGGTTGCATGCGGCGCGTCAGGCCGCCGTTGATCCCGGGCTGGCCTTCCGCGCCCGTCGTGATCAGCCAATAGTCCTGCGGGCCTTCCCATTTCTTGAACTGCCAGCCGAACGCCTTCTTGTAAAATTCCACGGCGCGCTCCGGATTGTCTGCCGGAAGCTCAAAATGGACGACACGAGACATAAAAATCCTCCTGGCCCCGAAAGGGGCAGATCATTCAGATGGGTACGGTGAATTAGGATCGAGCGCGAGCTGAGGCTGTGCTGCCGCCATATTTCTGCGTTGCGTAGCCAACGATCAGGCCGACCAACCCCCCGGGCAGCATGATCGCGAAGTAATAGTGCTGTCCGTTGGGGTCGGGCATCGCTGCAACCGCAAACGCGAGCGCCAATCCCACAGCCAGGCCGAATAGGATGCCCAGCGGAAGCGAGTTCACCTTTTTCGCAAAAAAGCCGATCAGCACACCCGCGATGATCCCTTTGATGGTCGAGCCCACCACGATCATCAATAGCTGCGAGCGTACTGCCGGTGTGAACCATGCCGTGAGGCCGTCGAAAATCCCCAGAATCCCGCCCAGGATTAATCCGTACACGATTTTGTTCATGATCGGTCTCCCCCTGGGCCGGATTGCTTCTCGGCCCTCGAACTTCTTTTAACCGCTCCGCTGAATTCCTTTAGCGCCGAAACCAAAAAAGTAGAAGCGTTCGGAAAATGAGGTAGGTAAGCACTAGAACGATAGCCACTCTATACCGCGCCGCCCAGCGCGTGGCTCGACGATAAATATTTTCGGGATATGCCGAAACGGGCAAACCATCGAGATAACGCGCCACATCCAGCCCCAATTCCGCCGCGGAAGTATAGCGATCCGCCGGATTCGAAGCCATCGCCTTTCGCGCGATCGCTGCCAGGGGTCGCGGTCCGGCTGCGGAGGAAGCGCCTGGCTCGAGCAGATATTCCAGAATCGCGCCCAGCGAATACACGTCGCTTCGCTCGTCGAGGCTTCCCACTTCTCCGCGCGCCTGCTCGGGAGACATGTACCCCGGCGTCCCTAGAATCGCGCCGTGCGCGGTAATCGCTGGATCGCTTGTCTCATGCGCGTGGCCGGCTTCATTCGGCCGCGTTGCGGTTTCGAACCCGCCGCCTGCGCGCAGGCTTTTCGCTATGCCCCAGTCCATAACCAGCACTTCACCGAACGAGCCCAACATGATGTTTTCCGGCTTCAGATCGCGATGGAGAATCTTTCGCGCGTGTGCAAAGGCTACGGCGTCGCATATTCGCTGAAATAACCGCAAGCGATGCGGCAGCGATTCACCGCTCGAGACGAGCCGGTCGAGCCGCCTGCCTTCCACTAACTTCATCGCGTAGAAAACGCGCCCGTCTGCGAGAGTGCCCGCGTCGTGAACTGGAACGATGCCGGGATGTTCGAGACGCGCGAGGATTTTCGCTTCGCGCAACAATCGCGCTGCAAGTTCTCCGCTCGCCTCAGGAACATCAAGGATCTTCAACGCCACCCGGCGCCCGAGCGCCGAATCTTCCGCAAGATAGACAGTGCCCATGCCGCCGCTGGCGATGCGTTCAACGATGCGGTACCGCGTTGCTGAGAGGTCGGGGAGGGCGCTCGCTGTTTGTAAACGGAGAATCGCGTCATCGGAAAGCCAGCTCATTCGGGACTGACTCCCAGGAGGGCGCGGGCTTCCCGGCGAAATTCGTCCTCCGACCCGGTCATCTCCCGGAGTTTTTCGAGTGAAATGCGGCGAAATTCACGGCGCGCGAAAGCCAGGTAGTTGGTCACATCCGTAGTCGCGATGCCGAACTGCGCCGCAAGGTCGGCGTACGTCGGGGGCTTTACGTCGCTGTTCTCGATGTCGTGGATTTCGAACAACCGAAAATGCGTCTGCTTTCCGTGGGTTTCGCAGAATCGCTGAAGGCTTTCAAGCGACAGTCCGAACAGGCTGCGCAGGAATTCCTTTTCGAGGAAATCGTCCATGGATTCGGGCGACCCACCTATGACGCCTCCGCCTAAGGGCTGGCTCGCCCGTCTGAGTTCGGCTTCGGCTGCGTCGAAATCGAGCGAAATGTGTTGAGCGGCGTCGCCGCGTTTCAATCGCGTGGCCGCCTTCGCTTCGTTCCCCAGAAAATGGTCCACGCACACCCGAAGGAATGTCCGCAAACGCGCTTTGCTCGGATCGAAATCCCCCAGATAGTTCTTTTCGATCAAACGAGAAAAGAATTCCTGCGTCAGGTCTTTAGCGTCTTCGTTTGACTTGTTCCAGCGAATGCGAACGTATTTGTAAATCGGTTTCCAGTAAGCCTCCACCACCGTTTCCAGACCGCGCGTGCGTTCAGCGGCATCCGTGCTGCGCGCTGCGACGATTGCCGACCAACGCGTTGCAGGGAACTTTCCGCTGGGGCCGCCGATTTTCGTATCTTCCATCGCTCAGCGCCTGCAATGGCGCTCACGCCAGCACGATCAAATCGATTTCCACCCGGACGTCTCGCGGCAAGCGCGCGACCTCCACGGTTGCTCGCGCGGGCGGGTCCTTCGGGAAATAACGTGAATAGACCTCGTTCATCGCCGCAAAATCGTTCATGTCCTTCAGGAACACGGTTACTTTCACGGCCTTGTCCAACGACGAACGCGCGGCTTCTGCGATCGCTTTCAGATTTTCGAGCACGCGTGCCGTTTGCTGGGCCACGTCGCCTTCAACAAGCTGTCCGGTGGCGGGATCAAAAGCCACTTGACCCGAAATGAAAACGAAGCCGTTCGCGCGAATTGCCTGTGAATAGGGGCCGATCGCTTTCGGTCCCTTTTCAGTCGCTATCACGTCTTTCACAAAGCCTCCCGTGGGCGCTAAATTCGTGGTGGAATCTTAGCAGACTCAGGAACGACGAGAGGTTCATCTCGCAAGACAAGTAAGCCACTAAAACGGCAGTAGCACGCCGAGGGTCAGCCAGC
Source organism: uncultured Acidobacteriota bacterium (assembly GCA_963744235.1). Classification (GTDB taxonomy): domain Bacteria; phylum Acidobacteriota; class Terriglobia; order Acidiferrales; family UBA7541; genus Palsa-295. The sequence goes on from CAVUSU010000006.1 coordinate 199,857, forward strand.
ATTCTCACTTGCCCGTTGAAGCGCTCGATTCGTAGCGGCCGCGAAAATCAGCCGGGAGTCCTTTTGTGTAAAGCCACACGCGAAAAAATTCCCCCAGGTCTTTGCCGCAAGTCTGCTCGACCGCCGAGCGCATGTCGTTGACGCCCACTTCTTGTCCGCGAAGCAGCTTCACGAGCTGCTTCAGCCCGTTCCGAACGGGCGTCTCGCCGCAGCGATCCTCGAGTGCCACGTACATAAGCGGCGCCTTCGCGAGGGCGATGCTGCGTTGGTCCAAAGGGTCGGTCAACTGCGTGACGCCGAGCGGCGTTTCGGCCGCGCGGCTGCTTGTCTCGTCGTATCGGCGCAGGTTGTCCACGATGCGGTGGCGGCGTGCTTCCGGTCCGCCTCGAGCCTCATCGATGACGATCGTCGCGTATTCGGGAAGACCTTCACCCATTGCGATCGCAGCTTCGCTCGTCGGGTACATTTCGTCTCCGAACCAATTGTGCGCGAGCGCATGCGTCACATGTTCCACAAACGCGTCGCTCGCGATCCCCCGCGCGAGCAGTTCCTCGTTGACGAGCGCACCTCCCGGAAACGGCGTGGCCGCCGAACCCGATTCTCGCGCAATGTGGTCCGCGGAGCTCCGGCGACTCAACGATGTGCGGCACGTGGATGTTCGGGTCAAGTGTGCCGAAGTCGGTTTCAAGGGTGGCCCAGGCATTCGCGATTCGCTCGGGAGCGGAACCTGGATCGTCCTTCATCGGCACGAGAGTCCAGAACACCACGGTCCCAGAGCCGCGACGGAACGCCTGTTCCTTGTAACTTCCGCCCACGGCGAAAGCGGCCAAATCTTGCGCGCGAAGACGGAATCGATATTCGATTTTGTCCCCTGCGCGTTTTCGGCCGAGCATTTTCCCGCGCGCCAGCACCAGAAAATCCGCGGGCACGCGAATCGAGTAGTCGGTCTTATCCGGACGCTTGGGATACGCCGCCATAAAACGGTCAGGCGGCTGGGGCAGCGCAATCCAACCGCGAGAGCCGAGATGAAAGGTATTTTCTCCGATCGAGATGCGGGAGCCCGAATCTTCCGGCGAGCTCAGTTCGTATTCGATTGTCAGTTCGTGAGTTTGGCCGCGCGTCCACGGCGAATCGAACGCGATGCGAAGCGCATTGGGATGGTCGGGCTGCTCCTCTTCGGGAAGCATTGACAACTTCGCGTCGTGGCCGTCCCACTGGGCGCGCAGATTCGTCCGGCCGAAGCCTTTCTCGCCGGGGAATTCGATATCGACGAACGTTAGATTTGCGGTCCCGTTATTTTGCACTGTGCGGTGAGAACGAACTTCTAGCTTGCTCGGCTGACCAGCGACGAATTCCACTTCCCGCGTCTCCTTCACGATCTTGTAACCCGGCGCGAGCGGCACAGCGCATCGGCACGTTACGAGCAGAAGCGCCAGCGCGAGAAAAGTTGTAGCAAGCGGACGCGAATGAGTGCGGCCGCCTCTGTTGTCATCCCGAATCCCCGCGCTTTGTGCGGGGTGAGGGATCTGCTTTTCGCTTTGGAAGGCCGCTCGATCGAGGATGTCAACAGACCCAGTGCAATTCAAGATGCCGAGATTTTACCGGATTGGAAAGTCGAAAAGGGAGAAGAGAAAAATGGCAGGCTAGGAGCCCGTGAAGTGATGGAGAAGTTGCGCGTCGCTGGCCCCGTGGCGGCGGGAGGAAATGAGCGCGTTCGCCTCTGAATCCGGCACGCCTCGCCGCACGAGCTCAAGCAGCGTCGAGCCGCGCACTCCCGCATTTTTTAATCCCGCGAGCGACGCACCAGAGAGAACCGGCTTTCCTTCCGCTCGATGACGCGCCACTTCCAGCACCACCGCGTCGGAAAGTCCGGCCAGGTGCATGGCCTCGAGTTCGCCCGCGTTCTTCCCGAAGTCGTTGAGGCTTGCGAGCGCGAAAATCATCTGCTCGCTCATCCCCGCCTGGCTCAGACCGATGATATCGTCCGCCCTGAACGCCTGTCCGTGATTGTGAAATACCTGCACCGCTTGAACGCAGGTGGCATCTGCGAATCCGGCTTCGTGCAATTTCATGATTTCGGCCACTTCGGGCGGCGTCACGTTCAGCGCTCTGAGCTGCTGAACGCTGTCGTAACTCATCCCAGAGCGGTCGAGTTGTTGCGTGTTGGCGACGGGGGGAGCGTGATGGCATCCCGCGAGAAAGAATGTGAGCGCAAGCGTGAGGACAGGGCCGCAAAGCGCTGTGCGGGCGCGCGCGCGCGACCCTGAATTTTCACCATCGCTCGCACAAGTGCGGATCGAAGGGATCGCCGGGATGCTCCCCATAAGTTCATTGTAGTCGAGTGCGGCTCGCGCGCGGCGCGATGTCGCGGAAGGATAACGAGCCATGGTGGTCCGCCCACCGATTCGACTCGCGAAGTCAGAAATTGGAATTGCCCTGGTTTCGCAAAGAGCGCAGAATCTAGCAGCCTCGAATTCAGGAGCCGCATGTCCGCCGCCAATTTCCGTATCGCGAAGGTCGCCATCATCATTTGCGCCATCAGCATCGTCGCGATGGCGGCGGCATTCCCGCGAGGTTCGTTCATGCGCGCCGCTCTCGCTCATCAGGCGGCCAAGCCTCCCGAATCCGCCAAGGCCTCGGCCAAGACCGACGACCAGCCAGCGCCCTGGACCTCAGCCCAAAGCGTTGATGCTGCCGCGCTCGCAAAAGAGCTCGCCGATTCCAAGACGGCGGACGCGCCAAAGATCGTGTGTGTGGGCTTCCATACTCTTTACAACGGCGCCCACGTTGCCGGCGCATCCTTCCATGGTCCCGCTTCCACTCCCCAGGGCCTCGACGACTTGAAAAACTGGGCGAAGCCGCTGCCGCGCTCAGCGAACGTCGTCCTCTACTGTGGTTGCTGTCCTCTCGCACATTGCCCGAACGTCCGTCCCGCGTTCAATGCGCTGCACGAAATGGGCTTCACGCACCTTCGCGTCCTCACCCTGCCTCACGATTTCGCCACCGACTGGGTCAACCCAGGCTATCCAGTCGCCACGGCCAAGTAAGAAATTCCAGCTTCAATTTCCGCCGTGTCGCGCGATCGTTTATTTCCGTTCGGCCTTGGCATACTCCGGGCTCTTCGCCCTGCCGCGCCGCGGCAATTCGCGCGCCACCTTTCGCAGCCATCTCAATTCCGTTTTGAACTGCTCGATCGCCAGGCTGACCATCCAGACCGCCTCGTGGTACGGGTGGCCAGTTTCCTTCAGGATCGCCCGCAGCGTTTCTTCCTCGCGCTCGAGTTCGCTCTTCAGGAATTTCTGCCGCCGCCGTATCTGCCGGGCGAACACTCCCGGACGCGCCAGCCACGAAAGCGCCACCCAGGTTGAAAACACAGGACGATCGCGCTGCACCGCCCAGTCCTCATTTTCCAACGCCTGGGCGATCGCCACGCGGCCCTTTTCCGTCGTCTCGAAGACGCTGCGTTCCGGCCCGGTTGCGGGTTCGCCGCTTTCCGTGGCCCGGATAAACCCGCACTTCGTCAATTTTTCCAGCGAATAATAGACCTGAGGCCGCGATATCGCCGCCCAATCGCGCACGCATCGCCGCTCCAGTTCCAGATTGGCTTCGTATCCGTGCATCGGCCTTTCCGCAAGCAGGCTCAGCAAGACGAGATCAGGCGTAGTCAGCGCCATCGAACCGCCTTCAAGTATCGTCCCGCATCCTTTTGCCTGTTGTGTGCCGCCGCGTTCCTTCGGCGTGGCAATCTCCGCGTCGTCCTCTGGCTTTCCCCCGCTTCCGCCTTACGCTGTTGGCTCCAATACCACCACTGGCATTGTTCCGCGGAAAGCTTCGGATTCCGCGCCTGCGCCACCGCCGCGCGAAACACGTCCAGGCAGCAGATGTCCTGGTGCTGCGGCGCCGCTTCACACAGCCTCTCGTAAAGCCGGAACGGATTTCGTCGCGCGAGCTGCTCCACGCTGCGAACTCCCAGGATCTCGAAATCGCGCAACATCGCGGGTCCCACCGAAACTAGATTCGCCAGAAGGCGCGGCTTGGCTCGCATCGGAAAATCTCCTTGACAACGGTCTCTCAATTCCATACATTACTAGTCTAAATTAGACTAGCTCGGAACGCAAGCTCGAAATCGGGAGGGTATTCCGATGCGCCCATCGGCAATCGTCGTCACCGCACTCGCGTTGCTCTTCGGCCTGGCCGCGGTACACCCTCGTCAAACGGAGGAACACAAAGTCATGAACGTCAAAAAAATCACGCCCGTTTTGTTGGTCAAGGAAATTGAGCCGGTTCTTCCCTTTTGGGTCGATCGCCTCGGATTCACCAAAACCATCGAAGTTCCCGAGGGAAACAAGATCGCTTTTGTCTCGCTTACCAAGGGCAACGTCGAGGTCATGTACCAGACTTACTCCAGCGTCGAAAAAGACGCTCCTCCGCCTATGTTGGAAGCGGCCCGCCGCGGTCCCACCTTCCTGTACATAGAGGTCGACAATCTCGACGCCGTCCTCGCCGCAACCAAGGATCTTCCAAAGGTTATGCCGGAGCGCACCGCCTTCTATGGCATGAGGGAATTCGGCGTGCAGGACCCGGGCGGCCACTTCATCACCTTCGCCCAGCCCGTGGCTGCCGCTCACTGATGTCCGCCGTGGCTCTGGCGTTCCGTGCCGCTCGCCGAAGTTGGACTTCCCGGTTAGAATAGAGTTCCATAAGCCATGGAACCCGCGGCCAAATCTATCATCCGACCCGAAGCGCGCCGTGCCGTCGACCTGCGCTTCGTCGAGCTCACCGATAAGGTTCGCCGCAACCGTCCCGGCGACGACCTCGAACTCCTTCGCCGCGCCTACGATTTCGCCGCCGAGCAGCACAAAACGCAAACGCGCCTTTCCGGCGAGCCGTACCTCTCGCATCCCGTGGAAGTCGCCCACCTGCTCGCGGACATGAAGCTCGACGTAACCTCGCTCTGCGCCGCGCTGCTCCACGACGTTGTCGAAGACACGAAAATCCCCCTCGAGCAAATCTCCGAACAGTTTGGACCCGACGTGGCACGACTTGTCGAAGGCGTCACGAAAATCAGCCGCCTCGATTTGCTGGCTCCCGAAGCGCGCCAGGCGGAAAACGTCCGCAAGATGCTGCTGGCGATGGTCAACGACGTTCGCGTGGTGATGGTGAAGCTGGCCGACCGCCTGCACAACATGCGCACGCTCGAATATCTCGATTCCGAGCGGCAACAGCGCATCGCCCGCGAGACGCTCGATATTTACGCGCCGGTCGCCAACCGTCTCGGCATGGGCTTGATCCGCGGCGAGCTCGAAGACCTCGCTTTCCGCTATCTCGAGCCCGAAGCCTTCCTCGAACTCCAGAAGAAACTCGCCTCCAAGCAGAAGGTCTTCGACAAGTTTCCTGCAGGAAGTGCAGGACACGATTCGCGACAAAATGGTGGAGAGCGGAATCCCAGCGGAAGTGCAGGCGCGCATCAAGCGCATCTATTCGCTGCACCTGAAAATTCAGAAGCAGCAGCGCACCCTCGATCAGGTGTTACGATCTTCTGGCCGTGCGCGTCATCACCGACACGGTGAAGAATTGCTACGCCGCGCTGGGCGTGATTCATCAGATTTGGCGGCCCGTTCCCGGGTCGTTTCAAGGACTACATCGCCATGCCGCGGCCGAACCTCTACCAATCGCTGCACACCAGCGTGATTCATGCCGGCCAGCCATTCGAAGTTCAGATCCGCACGCAGGAAATGCATCGCATCGCCGAGCAGGGCGTCGCCGCGCACTGGAAATATAAGGGCGGCCACGGCGCCAGTCGTCGGCCGACGATCAGCGCATCGTCTGGATGCGCCAACTGATCGAGTGGGTGCAGGAAATGCAGGAGCCCAGCGAATTTCTCTCGACGCTGCGCGTGGACCTGTATCCCGAAGAGGTTTACACCTTCACGCCGAAGGGCCGCGTCGTCGTCCTGCCGCGCGGCGCCACGCCCGATCGATTTCGCCTACGCCGTGCACACCGAAGTCGGCCATCAGTGCGCGGGCGCAAAGGTGAACGGCGAGATGGTTCCGCTGCGCCACGCGCTCGCGAACGGCGACGTGGTCGAGATCGTCACGCAGAAGGGCCACGAACCTTCGCGCGACTGGCTTTCGTTCGTTCACACCTCGCGCGCGCGCAGCAAGATTCGCCAGTGGATTCAATCTGCACGAACGCGAACAGGCCACCGACGTGGGCCGCCGCCTGCTGGAAAAGGAAGCGCGCCACGCCGGCATCAGCCTGAAGAAAATTTCCGACGAAGATTGGCAGCGCGTCGCCTCCGAGTATGGCTGTTCGCGCGTCGAGGATCTCTACGCCGAACTGGGCTACGGCAAATGGTCCGCGCGGCAGGTGCTCGCAAAAGCCACCGGCCAGCCGCTCGCCAGACGCTGCGCGAGGAAGAGCAGCCGAAGCTCGGCTCGACCGTCAAGCGCATGCTCGGAATGGACGACGCCGCGATCGTCGTGCGCGGCCACGACGATCTGATGGTCTACCGCTCGAAATGCTGCAATCCGATTCCGGGCGACGACATCATCGGCTACGTCACGCGCGGCCGCGGCATCGCCGTCCACAGCAAGAATTGCCCCAACGTCGAAAATCTGCTGTACGAAGCCGAGCGCCGCATCCCCGTCGAATGGGCCGGCGACCACGCACGCCACGTTTCCGGTTCGCCTGCGAATTTTCACCGAAGATCGTCCCGGCATGCTCGCCGCAATCACCAGCGTGATCAGCGAGAACAGGCGCCAACATCCGCACCTTCGAAAGCGGCGGCGAAGACTTGCGCGCGCGCATCGAAGTCGCGCTCGACGTCCGCGATCGCAAGCAGCTCGAGCACATCCTCGGCGGCATCAAGCGCATCCCCGGCGTCTTCGATATCGAGCGCGTCTACAACGTCTGAAAATGTAGCGCCGCCCTTCAGCGCGGCAGCCTTTCGCTCGGTTTCTTTGAAATCTGAAACGGCTCTGTTGACTTCCCCAGTTCACGCGCCGTTCCTCACCACATTGTCGTGGCACAGCCACTCCTGGCCGTGCGTGCTTCCCTCGCCCCTCGCGTCTACAACGATTGGTTGTAGGTCCAGATACTCCTCAGTCGTGGCACAGCCACTCCTGGCTGTGCGTGCTTCCCTCGCCCCTCGCGTCTACAACGATTGATTGTAGGTCCAGATACTCCTCAGTCGTGGCACAGCCACTCCTGGCTGTGCGTGCTCAGTGACGCGAACCTCCGGTTTGCCCGGAGAGGCCGAAAATCAGATATGCTTCTGCGCGTGACAATGTAAACGCCGATGATCCTTGCCTCCAACCAAATCCGCCTTTCCGCCACTGACCTCGCTAATCATCTCGCCTGCCATCACGTAACGACGCTAGACCTCGCCGTCGCTCGCGGTGAACGCACTGCTCCCGCCTGGCGCTCGCCCGACTTGCGCATCATCCAGGAACTTGGTCTGCGCCATGAGACCTCATATTTCGAATCCTTGCGCGCCACGGGCATCGATTTCGTCGACTTGCGCGAAACCAAAAACGAGTCGCAAGCCGTCGCGGAAACTCGTTCCTGCATGGAACGCGGCAACGACGCCATCGCGCAAGGCGCGCTCGCCTCTACTGGCTGGTTCGGCCGCCCCGATCTGCTGCGAAAAGTGGAAAAGCCCGGCAATTTCGGCAACTGGTCCTACGAGGCCTACGACTGCAAGCTCTCCCGCGAGACGAAAGCCACCACAATTCTTCAGCTCGCCCTCTATTCCGATTTGCTCGCGCAAAGTCAGGGTACCCAGCCCGAGTCGATGCACGTCGTTCTCCCCGGCCAGCCTTTCCAGCACGAAACCTATCGCTTTGCCGAATATGCCGCCTACTACCGCTACGTTCGGGCGCGCCTTGAAAAAGTCTGCGGCAACAGTCAGCACGAAAACACCTATCCCGAGCCTTGCGTGCACTGCGACGTCTGCCGCTGGTTTCGAGAATGCGACGCGCGTCGCCGTGGCGATGACCATCTCTCGCTCGTCGCCGGCATCGCGCGCCTCCAGCGCACTCAGCTGGTTGTGTGGCAGATCGAAACGATGGCCAAGCTCGCCGAGCTGCCGATTCCGCTGAAGAAAAAGCCGCTCCACGGTTCGCGAGAAGGATACGAACGCGTTCGAGAGCAGGCGCGCCTGCAAGTCGCCGGCCGCACGACGCAGCGCCACGTGCATGAAATGCTCCCGATTGCAGAGGGAACCGGCCTCTGCAAATTGCCGGAACCTTCTCCCCGCGACATCTTTGTCGATCTCGAAGGTGATCCTTTCGCGGGCGTCTGCGGACTGCAATATCTCTTCGGATTCGTCTCGCTCACCAGCTTCAGCGAATTGGCTTATGAAAAGAGATGGGCGCTGAGTCCGGCGGAAGAAAAACAGGCGTTCGAGTGGCTGGTGGACGAAATCATGCGCCGCTGGCAGGAAGATCCCGCGATGCACGTCTATCATTTCGGCGCTTACGAGCCGAGCGCATTCAAGCGCCTCATGGGCATCCATACCACGCGCGAAGACGAGATCGACCGTATGCTGCGCGCCCACTTGTTCGTCGATCTCCACACGATTTTGAAGCAGGCCGCGCGAGCCGGCGTCGAGGAATATTCTCTGAAAGCGATCGAGAAGTTCTACGAATTCCCGCGAAGCATTCCGGCCGACGAATCCCGCGCGGCCATGCGCTACGTCGAGCACAGTCTCGAACTCGGCCGCGCAACGGAGGTGCCGGAGAAATATCGCGAATCCCTCGAAGCCTACAATGGCGATGATTGTCGTTCCGCGGCCAAGCTCCGGGATTGGCTCGAAGTCGAACGCCAGACGTTAGTCGACGCAGGCGCGCAGATTCCCAGGCTGCCGCTCGGCGATGGCGCTCCGCCCGAGGAATTGGACGAACGCCAGAAACGCGTCGCGGCATTGGTGGCGGAGCTTCTTGCCGATATTCCCGCCGACCCTGCGGATCGTTCGAACGACCAATCCGCGCGATGGATGCTCGCCCAGCTTCTTGATTGGCATCGCCGCGAGAGCAAGGCGAGTTGGTGGGAAGGCTACCGTCTCGAAGAATTAGATGACGAAGCCCTCATGGACGAGCGCGCCGGCCTTTCCGGCTTGCGTTTCGTGCAACGCCTCGGCATCGAGCGAAAAATTCCCGTCGATCGCTACTCCTTCGAGAAACAAGACACTGAAATCCGCGTCGATAAGGACGTCTACTCCCGCGGCGGAGAAAAGTTCGGCCGCGTCGTCGCTCTCGATCTCCGCGCGCGCACCATCGACGTCAAAAAAATGAAGAAAAACGCGGAGACGCATCCGACGGCGATTTATATGTGGGACAGGGCGTACGACACCCCAAAACATGCCGACGCGCTGTTTCAGATTGGCGCTTGGGTCAAAGAGCATCAGATCGATGCCAAAGGGCTTTATCGGGCTGCGCGCGATTTACTCCTGCGCAAGCCTCCACGCCTCGCTAACGGCATGACCATCGCTGCGAAACTCGGCGAAGACGCGGTCGCGAACGCCTGCCGCATCGCATCTGCTCTCGATCAGTCCGTTTTTGCGATTCAGGGCCCTCCCGGTGCCGGCAAGACCTACACCGGCGCGCGCATGATTTGCCGGCTCGTTAAGCAGGGGAAAAAAGTTGGAATCACCGCCTTGAGCTACAAAGTCATCCGCAAACTGCTCGACGAAGTGTGCGATGCCGCCCGTGAGGACAAAATCGAAATCCGCCGATGCGTTCTCAAGGTGACCGATCTCACCGACCACGAGGAAGCGGAAGGCGTTGCGATTACTGACGATGACGATGTGCCTCTCAACGCGCTCCGTTCAGGCGCAGCTAAGATCGTCGCCGGCACCTCATGGCTTTGGACCCGGCCCGAATATTCCGAATCCGTCGACGTCTTGTTCATCGACGAAGCCGGCCAGATGTCGCTCGCGGATGTGATTGCCGTGTCACAGGCGGCTCACAACGTCGTCCTGATCGGCGATCCCCAGCAATTGGATCGTCCACTAAAGGGAAGCCATCCTCCCGGCGCGGAAAAGTCTGCTCTCGAGCACTTGCTTGGCAATCACAAAACGATTCCCGACACGATGGGACTATTGCTTCCCGAAACCTGGCGCATGCACCCTGCGATTTGCGAATTCACCTCTGAGTTATTTTACGAAGGGCGCTTGGGAGCCAGGGATTTCAATCGCAATCGCCTGCTGGAAGGGCATCCGTGGCTCAATGGCGCGGGCTTGTGGTTTGTGCCGGTCATGCATGAAGGGAATCGAAATTCGTCGCCCGAAGAAGTGGAAGTGGTCGCCAGGATCGTTGAAACCTTGCTAGTGTCAGGCGTGGATTGGTTCTACGGCGTCGGTAACAAGCGGCCGCTGAAACCCGAAGACATTCTCATCGTCGCGCCATACAACGCGCAAGTCTCCGATCTTCTCGCGCGCATGCCTGGAGCAAACGTCGGCACGGTGGACAAATTCCAGGGCCAGGAGGCGGCGGTCGTGATTTATTCGCTTACCACATCGTCGCCGCAAGACGCGCCGCGCGGCATGGAGTTTCTGTACAGCCTCAATCGATTGAACGTGGCTACGTCGCGAGCGATGTCCAACGTAATTGTGGTGGGCAGTCCGAAGCTGCTCGAGCCCGAGTGCAAGACGCCGCGTCAGATGCAGTTGGCCAACGCCCTCTGCCGTTACCTGGAACTAGCCACCACCATCACACCCTCGGATCTGTGAGCGGCAGGGTTGGGAAGGGTGCGTGGCACAGGCACTCTTGCCTGTGCTCTTTTTGCCATCGCGTGCTCGGATCTGTGAGTGGCAGGATTGGGAAGGGGTGGTGGCACAGGCACTCTTGCCTGTGCTCCTTGCCTCTTCCTTGTGTCCGCTCAATTCTCTCAGCCCTCTCAGGGGAAATGTTTTGCCATGGAACCTGGTCCCGTCGTTCGGCGTATTTACTTGCAAAGGACCGATGGTAGATTCATCCGCAAGGGGGGGCTATGGAGAGTTGGAAGCAGCATCTCAAGTTTGCCGTGCGGCAGCTATGGCGTAATCCTGGATTTACCCTGACGGTCATCGTCACGCTGGCCCTCTCCATCGGCGCCAACACCGCGATCTTCTCCCTGGTGAATGCGCTTATGCTTAGGAGCCTGCCCTATTCGCATCCCGAACGGATGGGCGCGATCTACACACGCGTCACCGGCCCCAGGGCCTCCGACGAACGGCACAACCTAAACGGTGAGCAATGGGAGCTGCTACGCGATAATGTTCCGGCATTGATCTCCGCTGTTTCGGGAGGCACGTCAGGGGTCAACCTCCGGGCCGGTTCGCACGTTGAGTACGTACATGATGGGCGCATCTCGGCCCATTACCTCGACGTTCTGGCTCTTCAGCCCCTTATCGGTCGCAATCTCTCTGAGGATGAGGACCGTCCGCACGGACCCCAGGCCGTCATTCTCAGCTATAACCTGTGGCACAGCGTCTTCGGCTCAGACCGAGGGATCCTTGGCCAGACGATTCTGCTGAGGAGCGAGCCCTATACGGTTGTCGGCGTGCTGCCGCAGGGCGCGACGACTCCCTTAAACGCCGACGTGTACACCCCGCTCCAACCCAGCCGCGACGGCGAAGGTGGCGGAACTAACTTTGAGGCCATCATCCGGCTCCGCGATGGCGCCAACTGGGAGCAGGCGAATGCCGAGATCAACCGCTCCTGGTCTCTCCGCGCCAATCGCTTTGAATTAGGGAACAACCCCGGCGCGCAGGTGACCTACTATTCCGTTCCGCTCCAGAAAGGCGAAACGGAGTCCCTACGCCCGCAGCTGCTGGCGCTAATGCTCGCCGCTGGCTTCATCTTGTTAATCGCCTGCGCCAATCTGGCCGGGTTGATGCTGGTCCGCATGCTGCGTCGCACCTCAGAAGTGGCCACGCGGCTGGCGCTGGGAGCCTCGCACTGGCAGATCCAGAAGCAGTTCTGGGTGGAAAACCTGTTGTTGGCGCTCGTGGGCGGAGCGGCTGGCGTCGGTGCGGGCTTTCTCGCTTTGCGCGGCCTCTTGCTGCTGTTGCCCGAAGATTTTCTCCCAGTCGCGCGCGTCCCCCTCGACGCCCGCGTGATGGCTTTCACGCTGGTCGTGTCGGTGTTAACCAGCGTCCTGTTCGGCATGCTCCCTGCGCTCACAACACGAAAAGTGGACCTACGCTCGTCGATGGCCGGCCGCTCTGTTGCAAGAGGCGGCAGCGTGCGCCTTCGCCAGGCGCTGATTGCCGGCGAGGTTGCCCTTACCGTCGTGCTGTTGGCCGCTTCCGGCCTGCTCATCCGCACGTTGATTCACCTGGAAACGCTTCCCCCGGGGTTCAATCCCAACGGGGTAATGGCCGCCAAGGCCTCGCTCGACGACACGCGCTTCCACGATCCAGCCGCCTTCAGAAAGCTCTTGGACGAAAGCACGGCGGCCATGCGGCAGATTCCCGGCGTGCAGAATGCCGCAGTCGGGTTGAGCCTGCCTTACGAGCGCGCGATAAACGACGGAGTCACGCTCAGCGACGGCAAGGAGGCTGGAAAGCAGGACGGGACAGACGTGGTCTACGTCACGCCCGGATATTTCGCCACTTTGCAGATGCCTCTGCTTGCGGGCCGCGTCTTGACCGATGCCGACGGCCCAAATGCGCAGCACGTGGCTGTGGTCAACCAAGCTTTCGCCCGCAAGTTCTACGACGCAGCGAACCCCGTGGGCCGCTACATCAACAAAGACACGATGATCGTGGGCGAAGTAGCCGATGTCTCTGTTTCCTCGGGCCTGTACGAGGGCGCTCCACTGATGAGCGAGCAGGCAATGTACATTCCGGCCGCGCAAGTGAATGCGCACTTCCTGGCGCTCGTGCACATATGGGTTCAGCCGGACTGGCTTGTACGCACGGCAGGCCCTGTCGAGGGACTGACGTCGCAGATGCAGCGCGCGCTCGCCAGCGCTGACCCCAATCTGCCTGCCTCCGGCTTCTATAGCATGAAGGATCTCCTCGCTCAGACTTTGGCCACACAGCGAATCGAAGTGGCGCTGCTCGGCGCAATGGCGGCCCTGGCGCTGCTCCTTAGTGCGGTGGGCATTTTCGCGTTGGTGGCCAACATGGTCGCCCAGAGAACGCGCGAGATCGGCATACGCATGGCGCTGGGCTCGACCGTGGGTCAGGCAATGATGCAAATCGGGCGCTCCGCCGCGGGCGCCTCGGCTTTGGGCCTCTTTCTGGGACTGGCCCTTTGTGCGGGAGCGCTGCGGGTGATGCGCAGCTTGCTCTATGGCGTCGGTGTCTACGATGGGCCGACGATAGCCACCGTCGTGCTTTCTGTTGTTTTCGTCACGCTTCTGGCCGCGACCTTGCCGACCTTGAGGATTGCGAACATCGACCCGGCAAATACTTTGCGTGAGGAATAGCCGTGACTCGTGATTCGAGGCTCGTGAGGCCGAGTCCTGTGGCACAGGCACTCTTGCCTGTGCTCTTTGCCGTTAACGCCTGGACGTAGATTCGCCGCTTCGCTATTTTCGCGCCGACTCCACCTCGTCGGCCACCCGATTGAGATGGTAGACCTTGCGCAAGCCTTCGAGGAGCGCGCGGCTATCCACAGCCACCGAGCGATTCTTTGCCGCGTCGTAGCCGTAGTCTCCGCCGAGCGAGAAGATGTTGCCGTCAAAGATCAAGCCGACGATTTCGGCATTTTTGTTGACAACGGGGCTGCCCGAGTTGCCGCCGATGATGTCGTTGGTGGTGGAAATGTTCATGGGTGTGGCCAAATCGAGCGACGCCTTCGCGGAGAGCCAGCTTGGCGGCAGCACGTACGGCTCCGCGCCCGTGGCGCGATCGAACAGGCCGCCAATCGTCGTGTACGGCGCCACGGATTGCCCCTGCGCGTCGGTGAAGCCTTTCACCGTGCCGTAGCTGAGCCGCGGTGTAAACGTCGCGTCGGGATCGACGCTGGTGCCGTAGATTGCGAAACGCGCCTTTGCGATTCGTTCCGCCGCAGCGCGCGTTGGCGCATCGATGCGCGCCTCGTACTCCTTGCGCACCGCTCGCAGATCGGGGTCGATCGACGCGGTGAAGACGATCATCGGATCGGTGGACGCCGCGATCGCCGCCGCACCGCCCGTATACAGCCCCTCGCGAACTTTCGCGTCGTCCAGATGCGTTCCGCTGACCAGCCTGTGCGCGAGCTGTTCCGGCGACTCCTTGCCCAGCACCTTGCGGACGAACGGATCGTCCGCGCCGAGGTTCCGCCGTATGGACGTGAACATCCACGCGATCCCGAGCTCCTCCAGGTCCTTATAAACGGGGATGGGCGCGGAGATGCGTTGCTGCACGCGGACAAGCCCCTGATCGGTGTACTCGGGCAAGCGCTCGCCGTTGGGCTTGGCGCGCTCGGCCGATACACGCACCAGCGTGATTGCATAATTGAACAGGTTCGACCGGAGAAACGCGTTCGTCGCTCCGCGTCGAGCGAAAAGCTGCGCGCGCACCACTTGGATCTGCGCGATGTCGTCCCACGCCGATGCATATCCGGCGAGCTTCGGGTCGGCCGCAACCGCTTGGCGCAGGTGCTGCTCTTCTTTCACCTTGATGCCGAAAAACTCCGGATCCATCAGCGCCTGCTGCTCCCCGAAAAGCGCCTTGAACGTATTCGCAAGGAAGAACACCATCTCGTCCCCCTCGCGCGCCTGCTCGGGACCTTGCTTGGCGAACTGCTCCAGCAGGCCGCGATACTCCGCGATGTCGGGCAGGGCCCCCGGGTAGAGCGTGTCGCGCTCAAACGCCAATTGCGAAACGGTCAGCTCGCGGCTGGTCCCGCCGGGATTCCCGGAGACAAACACGAGATCGCCGTCTTTCGAACCGCTGCCGCTCCACTTCAGGTAATCGGGACTGGCGGCCGGGTGATCGCCTTCGTACGCGCGCACGATGCCGATGTCGAAATCGAAACGCGGGAAGTTGAAGTTGTCGGGATCGCCGCCGAACTGCGCCACCGCCATTTCCGGCGCGAAGACCAGGCGCACATCGTTGTAGCGCTTGTAGCGGTACAGATCGTAGACGCCGCCTTCATAGAGCGAGACGACTTGGCAAAGTACGCCGGAATCGGAGCCGCAGCTCTGCTCGAGTTCAGCTTCTTTCGCGTGCAGCGCGGCGTTGGCGGCGTTGCCCGTCTTGCCGGAGAGAGCCTGCTCGACGTCTGCCGTGACGTCGCGGATCTGCGTCAGCTGATCGAGCTCGAATGCCGGGCACTTCCGCTCCTCGGCCACCGTTTGCGCGGAGAAACCGGTTTCGACGAAGTTTTGCTGCGCCGTCGACAACTCTTGAACGCACTGGAGCACGCAGTGGTGGTTGGTCATCACCAGGCCCTGCGGCGAAATGAACGAGGCAGAACAGCCTCCCGCGATCCGCAACGACGAAGCGCGCACGTGGTCGAGCCACGCCTGTGACGGCGCAAAGCCATACTTCGTCCCCACCGTCTTCGACGGGAAATTGTCGAAGGTCCACATGCCTTCGTCGGCCCGCAACATCAGCGGCGAAGCCAGGCACGCCACGAGCAAGCCCACGAGCAACGCCGCGAACGTCAATCTGCAATTCGTCTTCATTCGAGAGTTCCCTTCGGATACGGAGCTGGAATTTCCTTCTGATTTAGGAGGCGGCCAGATTGTACACCCGCTTCGCCTCCCGCGCTCTGCCTGAAGGAACTCCTCGGTGAGGCGGATCCCGTCGGCTATTCGAATTGTGGTGTCGGTCTGTCATTCGTATTGCGGCTCTGCCCGGTTACAGATAGTACCGATTAGAAAGAGCCTTTTTGTTGGCAGGATTGAAGTTAAGGTGATTTCTAATATTCGCGTGTACCGATTAGAAATCAGCATCCCCGCCGTCTCCTTTCTGCTCTCGTCGTCGAGAGCAAAACTCATGAACGCTAGCACGGAAGCGTTTGAACAGACAATTCGCAAAAATACGGAGATAGAACTCATAGGACTATGGAGCAGAGTGAATTTTGGAACGTCAGCCGAGTGGAAGCGAATTGAAGCGGCGGTCGCGATTTCGCGCAGGAGTGAAAGGACTTTATCGGGAAGAACGGATTTGTCCTCGAGAGTGACTGAATCAATCGTCCCTCCGGGACTTATTTCTTTTTTTATGCTCCTCTTCCCGGCATTCCGCTTTGCTCTTTCGATGCCAGGGTTTGAATCATCAAACCCTGGAACCCGGCCGGGCTAAAGTACAATCGCCGCTCCGCGGCTTAGGGCGACGGGACACACCACCGCGAAATCTCCTGCCACTTTCTACTCGCAACCCAAACACATACTGGACCATCCCATTTCCGCCGGCGCTTCTCGCCCCGACCCGGTTCGTGGAACTGTGCTAATTGTGGGCGGACATGAAGGAGCGGGCGGTGTGCTGCTGTCGGGCCGGGGATACCAAGCGCCGGAGGCGCGATTGTACTTAGCCCGGCATGGAGCGAAGCGGAATGCCGGGAACAGAGAGGAGGAAAGAAGTCAGTCCCGGAGGGACGATTGACGTGCTATCGTCGCGCGCATGCCGGACTCCTACGTTGCGAACCGTGTGCATTGCGTGTTTGGCACGAAAGACCGCCGAAAAATCATTCCAGCTGAAATGCAGCCGCGCCTGTGGTCATTCATGGCGGGCATTGCGCGGTGCAACGGCATCACACCACTGGCAATCGGCGGCTTCGACGACGCCCACGTGTTGATTGCGCTTCCGGCGACCGTCGCGCTGGCCAAGGCCGTTCAATTGATCGAGGCTGGATCGTCGAAGTGGTGCAACCAGAATTTCGGCGACGGGCAGTTCCAATGGCAAGCCGGCTATGCGGCTTTCAGCGTCAGTGCTTCTATGCTTGCCAAAACCCAAGCGTACATTCGGAACCAGCGCGAACATCACCGTAACCGGGATTTCGCACAGGAGTGGAAGGACTTTCTCGACAAGAATGGATTTGTCCTCGAGAGTGACTG
The DNA here is from genome assembly GCA_963744235.1 of uncultured Acidobacteriota bacterium. Lineage (GTDB taxonomy): Bacteria > Acidobacteriota > Terriglobia > Acidiferrales > UBA7541 > Palsa-295. The sequence goes on from CAVUSU010000006.1 coordinate 216,834, forward strand.
AGTCAATCGTCCCTCCGGGACTTATTTCCTTTTTTATGCTCCTGTTCCCGGCATTCCGCTTTGCTTCATGCCGGGCTAAGTACGGTCGCCGCTCCGCGGCTAAAGCGGCTGAACACGCTGTCACGAAATCCCCTGCAATTTTGCGAAACGCCGCGGAACTAACAGACCACAACTAACCCGTGCGTCGCCGCGCTATCGACAACGCTCAGGCTGGTCCGGCGGTAGGCGGTGGCCCCCAAAAAGTATCTGGCCCTTGCCTCGTCAACCAAACGCCGGAGGTAAACTCCCTTCTAAGGCAGATCCCAGAAGTAGGGGTGCCCCAAGCGCCGGAGGCGCGATTGTACTTAGCCCGGCATGCAGCGAAGCGGAATGCCGGGAAGCAAGTGATAGAGAGAAAAAAAAGTCCCGGAGGGACGATTGACCAGCTCCGCTCTCGTCGTCGAGCAGCCGGGGGCGCTCTTGCATTTCGTCCCGCTTCTGATTTAGCCCTCGCCCCTCACCCTAACCGGCCAGCGCGACACATGCCTCACACGTATTCCCAAAATGTGATTCACGTTGTGTTCAGCACCAAAGACCGTCGCATTATGGAAGGCAGGAAACGCGGAGGGATCAGAATCCAAGGCGCGCACCCCTTCAAACTTCGAAGGGATGCTTGGATAGGATGGAGTCAACGGGGAACCCTCCGTTCAGTTCGATGGCAACACGGGAGCGTCGAAGGGCCTGTTAAAAAACCGATGAGAAGTCCTATCCATGAGCGAATGAAAACGCGCGATCACTTCCTCGTCATGAACGGGGGCTATCTTCCGCTCTCCTAAATATCCTCGGAGGAAGTCTCGAAACGATAGAACACCGCTCGCCCCAATCCTCACCCGGGCCATCAAGCAGTCAATGAAAGAAATCTTCCCCTGCTTTAGATAAGGTCTCAGGGTCTCAACTTCGGAAACGTCGAGAATGATGGGAAACGTGCAAGAAACCCTCCTATCGAGTTCCTGCGTCCGCTTCAGCTTTCCAAAAAGGTCGACTAGATAATGTGCTGTCATTTCGGAGCTCACGAAGGGTTCTTGAACGATGAGAACGGGAATCACAACGCCTACGGAGGATGAATCCATGTCTTTAATGTACCGGCGTTTGTTTGGCCTTAGTGCAAACACAGCGGCAATCTTTCGGACCAACTGCTCGATTCCAGCGCCCTTACCCTCTCCGAACTTGATCCCGAGCTCTCGCAGAAACTCACCTTCATCTTCGCTGTACTTTGCGCGCGCGCTCAAGAATCCGCCCTTGTACTCCATCACAACCCAATACTTCCCTGAAGAAACAATTCCATCAAATGCTTCTTCGTTACTGTCGGCAAACTTAGGAAAGGGAGAGTATGTTTCCCCGGATTTCTCCAAACATTCGGAAATAACAAGAGACACATACCGCTCGTACAAATGTCCCCAATCCGTGAAAAGGCGTGCCCGCTCCTGACGGCTCGACAATGAATTGAATATGGTCCAGAACAGGCCCGATTCGAGCTTTTCTTGGACGAAGCCCAAATGAATCGGTATTGCGTTGTCCTCACTAACTTTCAGGAACGGTGTTCGGCGAAAAACGATAAAGTCGTGATGTGCTTTGAGGGCGGTGGGCTGAAGAAGAGAGCTTGCAAGATCATCGATGGTCGCCAACTCCATCCGCCAGAATGCTTCAACAGGGTCTTTCGGCGCCTCCGCCGAAGAAGGTTGGATACCGAATGCAAGCCAAACCCGGTTCTTCAATCAGTTTCCGAACGTCTTGAGTAATGTAATAGGCGAGCAGTCCGAAAATGTTGCCTAGGTAGTCCTCCAAAGTTATTGCGGTCTTTCTCTCGAATTCTCGCTCTATATCTATTAAGCCCTGATTCGCCTTTTGAATGTCCCCGAAAATCGTGTCGCTTCGAACCATGCTCGTGTTGATCGCTGGAGGATTGTTAACCTCAAGACCCGAGCCTACCTGAAGCTGGAGAGCCACCGCTCTTTTGATTTTCGAACGATCCGGCGAAATACTCCGCGCACTGTTTGCCGTGAAGAGAAAATCATTGATCATCATCAGAGCGCGCCCTAGTCGGAAAGCAGCGTCTCTATCAAGGTCAGGCCTCAATCCAGTGGATTTAGCTCCCTCGATAATGACCTTTTTCATTAGAGTCAAAATCTGAAGGGAATGGACGGGTTGTCGGTCTACTAACCTTTCCGGTACCGGTACGTCTGCCTCATCTTTCAATAAATCCTCATCAAAGAAAAGATTGATGAGGTAGGTCTGTAACTCGGTCGTTTTCTTCGGGTCCCGATGGAAACGGTCTAAATGCAACAGCAGGTTGACTCGAGGAAGGAGCCAGACTGTATTGAGTCGGTCCAATGGGCGAATCTCGTCGAGGAGGTCCTTTTCGGTGGGACGTTTCCCCGAAGTCTCCTCCCAAGTGGGATACGTGATCAGAACCGGGCACATAGCTTCTGTCCAAGTTCAATCGAATCGGTAATTCATCCGCATTGAGACCTAGAGAGTCGGCGCGTCAGAATTGTAGTGCTCCCCGCTAATTTAGACAGTCAGGGCCTCGTTTTTTACGTTAACCGCAAAAACCAAGAAGGCCTCGTGCGGAGTGCGATTGTAGGCTCCGGGGTGAGGCCGGTCGTGATTGTACTCCACCCCAGCCAGTGCATCTTCCGTTCGGCAACGGTGGGAGAGATTGCAGCCCACGATTTCCGGCGTGCAGTAGTCGTAACCCTGTGCCACCAATTCCCCGTCGTCGGCGATGCGAATGAGGTGGTAGACCGTGCGCAAGCCTGCCGGGGTTTCAGGGTTTGTCCCGACGCTTCGGGATGCAAACCCTGAGTCAAAAAAGGAGGGCGCGGCTGTCGACGGCCACAGCGCGATTCTTGGTCGCTTCGTATCGCTCGGAGACAAAAACGCCGAACGCGTGGTGCAGTCGTTCCATGACTACGACGGCACAGCCCCGCATCTAAGGCAGATTGTCAACAATCGGCGCAATGTATCCTGATTTCAAGCCCAAGAGCAGTTAGTCTTCGTGAGGGCAGCGTTGATGAACACGACTTTTCTTGCATTCTCCGCCGGCATTTTAATCGGAGGCGCGCTGAGTGGCGCGACAGCCCTCCTGTTCATCGGGACGCGCCCCTATCGGCGCGTCTCGAACCGCCTCGTCATTCACTCCACCCAACTCCTCTTTATAGCGCTGGTTACTGGGAGTTTACTGTTGCTCGGGAGGGTCTGTAGTGACTTGGGTATCGAACCTCACAGCAATCAATGGGCTGGTGCAACCTCCGGCTTTGCCATCGCGGTGATCGTGGGCGTGGTCCTCACGTTTCACGCCGAAATAAAGTGGAGAAAATCCGTCGGCCTGTGGCGACGAAGCCGGCGCGCTCCGTCAGACTTATCTGTTGTTGCTGAACAGCCCCTTGGGTCTATTGTCATGATGATACTGTGCGGCTTTTTTGGCGGTTACGGAACCGCGATCCTTATGCCGCCAAAGGTGCTGCGCGTCCCTCACGCCCTTGCATGGTATTCAACCGTGTCCTCGCTTGCGGGCGCAGTTTTTGTCGGTTACGTCCTCCGCAGAGCCCTGCGCCAAGGCCGGGCGGCGCGGTCGAATCCCCGCCACGAACCTGAAATTATCCCCCCCTCGCCTCGATGTCGACCCGAGCGTTTCCGCTCACGCGATTCCCAGCGTCTCGTTGAAAAAATTCACCACGTACTTCCACACCAGGTAATACACGCCCAGCGCGACGCAGAAGCCGATCGCAAACTCCGCGTAACTGAGGCGCACGGAATCGAACCAAACGAGGCCGTCGCTCGTCAGCTTCAGGAATCCCAGCCCGCTCGCCACCGCGTATCCCAACGGAGCCAGCAGAAACGGCAGCACCGCTCCATGCAACCCGATCGGCAAATGCCGCTTGCCCTTCAGGCTCAGGTACAGCATGTTCCAGGCGCCAAAAACATTCGGTACCACCGCCATCGGAAACACGATCATTCGCTCGATCGGCACCGGAATACCGAACACAAAACGCCCCAGCACAAACCCTGCCAGCACCAGCAACATGACCATCGTCGGCAGCGCGGTTCCCGCCATATACGCCCGCAAATATGGATGCGTGTTCATCGTCTCCTCCTTCTTACAAGTGGTACAACAGCATCGGAATTGCCCTGGGATTCAGCAGCAGCCATAGCGCCAGCGTTCCGAGCAAAGCCCAGTCCAGCCACGGCACGCGCCCCGTTCGCTCGTCCAGCCGCTCGAGCACGTCGAGGCCACAGGTCGCGCCGCGGCTCGGTCTGCATCGGCGCCAGGCCGCGCTTCACAAATTCCCGCAAATCTCGATCATCTTGCTCGTTCATAGCGCAGCTCCCAATGCTTTCAGTTTTTCCCGCAGCAATCGGCCCGCTCGAAATCCGCGCACCCGCGCCGCGCCTTCCGAAATTCCCAGCGCTTCGCCGATCTCGCGATAGGGAACGCTCCTCGACCAGCGCCAGCGTTGCCACCACGCGCAGCTTCGGCGGCAATTCGCTCATCGCGCGCGCCACCGCGTCTCGAATCTCCCGCCGCTCGGCCGCGTCGCCACCTGTTCGCGCGTCGGCCCGCGAATCCTCTGGATCGATCGTCAGCGGCGCTTCCCGCCGGCTCTTGCGCAAGTGGTCGAGCGCGAGGTTCGTCGCGATTCGCCTGGCCCAACCGCCGAAATTTCCATCGGGATCGAATCGCGCGTGCGCTCGATACATTCGCAAGAAGGCTTCCACCGTCAGATCCTCCGCGATTCCGTGGTCGCGAACGATTCGCGCCACCCAGCGATATACGTCGCGCTGATACGCGCGGAACAGCTCCTCGAAGGCTCCCAGGTCGCCCTGCGCGAATCGCTCTTCCACTCTCATTCTCTGTTCTACTTACTCTTACCGTTGGGCTGCTAGGTTCGTTACATTCGGGGGCAGAATATCCTTTGGTAGGGGAATCGCGCCGGAAAATAAAAAAGCCCCGGCTCGATTTTCATCGAACCGGGGCTGGGTTTGTATTGCCCTACGACATCGAATTCGCCGATTGCCAGCTCGCGCGTAAACGGTCGGGCGTTCTAGGCGAGCTCTGAACCGCGCGCTCGGGCCGCTCGGCGCCGCCGAAACCAGAGCGGAAGGGCGACCAAGCCGGTCAGCAGCGATAGCGCGGAACTTGGTTCCGGTGTAGCGGCAGTCACGGCAGATTGATAACGGACATCATCGATGCCGATGTCATCAAAGCCACTCGTTCCTGCGTTGATCGTGACACTGCTAATGGATTTACCCGCATCCGTGAATCCCACGAACGCCAATTCGCCGACGCTGGGAGACGTGCCTGCATCCGGGACGTTGATCGTTTGGGACGTGCCGTCGGAGAACGTGTATGTGTCTTGCACGAAGTTTTGAACGCCGGACAAGTAAGCTCCGAAGAATTGAGTGGGAGTGGCGAAGTTGAAGGTCACGGTGCCGCCCATCTCTTCGACAAAATTCGCACCGCTTGCCGTTGTGTTGTATCCGTCCAAGGACGGAAAGGTCGCGTCGAAGGTGTTGTTAATCGACTGATTGGTCCCGGAAATGTTGGTCCCGGTGACTGTGACGCCAGGGGCAACCGTTAGGGTGGAGAAACCTCCCACCGGGGCGCTCTCGAACGTGATGATGGATTCGTTTCCCAGCAGAGACGCAGCAGCGTCGAAGCTGGCTGCCGCCGCGCTGGAACTGGGCCCCGTGGGGCTGCTGGGCAGGACACCCAGGTCCGCACCCGCATACGTGATCGTGCTCGCAGAAACCGGAAATACTGCAATCAACAGGCCAAGCAGTCCTGCTGTGATGAGTTTTGTCTTAATCGACACAGGCACCTCCGCCGACTCCGCTGACAAAGACCCAAGCAAGTCCTGCGCCGCTTTCAAGTGACTGAAAACAAGCGGCTGCTGAGCGGCTTGGTACGGAAGTTGCCCTAAGGTCTTTCACTTATTGTGAAAGGTGTTGCACATGTAGGATTTGCCATTCCTCTATTTGTCACGCAACGGGGGAAACGAACGAGAGAACTGACAACTCCACTCTCGCCAAATAAAAAAGCCCCGGCTCGATTTTCATCGAACCGGGGCTTCTGTTTGTAATTGCTCTTATGACATCGAATGAGACAGGCCAGAACCCGAAGGACTGAGAAACCCTTCCGCCGCTTGCGCAGCTTCCGGGTAAACCAAACGCCCGGTCGTGAGGACCGGGATGGAGAGCCGTATCCGTCTCGGGTTTCAGGGTTTGCACTTGCAAACCCTGATCAAAGACGGATCGTGCTCCCTTTTCTTTTAGAAAGGAGGTGATCCAGCCGCAGGTTCTCCTACGGCTACCTTGTTACGACTTCACCCCAATCATGAGTCATACCTTGAGCGCCTGCCTCCTTGCGGTTGGCACGGCGATTTCTAGTACAACCCACTTTCGTGATGTGACGGGCGGTGTGTACAAGGCCCGGGAACGTATTCACGGCGCCGATCTGATGCGCCATTACTAGCGATTCCAGCTTCATGCAGTCGAGTTGCAGACTGCAATCCGAACTGAGCGCGCTTTTTTGCGATTAGCTCCCCCTCGCGGGTTCGCGACACTTTGTAGCGCGCATTGTAACACGTGTGTAGCCCTGGACATAAAGGCCATGCTGACTTGACCTCATCCCCACCTTCCTCTCCGTTATCCGGAGCAGTCCTCGTAGAGTTCTCCCTTGCGGGTAGCAACTACAAGTAGGGGTTGCGCTCGTTGCGGGACTTAACCCAACACCTCACGGCACGAGCTGACGACAGCCATGCAGCACCTCTACACAGGTCCCTTGCGGGAAGGCTCTATTTCTAAAGCTGGTCCTGTGCGGTTCAAGCCCAGGTAAGGTTCTTCGCGTTGCGTCGAATTGAACCACATGTTCCACCGCTTGTGCGGGCCCCCGTCAATTCCTTTGAGTTTCAGCCTTGCGACCGTACTCCCCAGGCGCAGGACTTAACGCGTTAGCTACGGGACTTGCCCCGTACAGGGCAAACCCCAAGTCCTGATGGTTTAGGGCTAGGACTACCAGGGTATCTAATCCTGTTTGCTCCCCTAGCTTTCGTCCCTCAGCGTCAGTTGTGATCCAGCGAGCCGCCTTCGCCTCGGATGTTCCTACGGATATCTACGCATTTCACCGCTACACCCGTAATTCCACTCGCCTCTCTCACACTCTAGCACAACAGTTTCGGCAGCAGCCTCTGGGTTAAGCCCAGAGATTTCACTACCGACTTGTCACACCGCCTACGGACCCTTTACGCCCAGTAATTCCGAGCAACGCTGGCCCCCTACGTTTTACCGCGGCTGCTGGCACGTAGTTAGCCGGGGCTTCTTATACCCGTACCGTCAAACCCTTGCGGGCATTCGTCCGGGTCGAAAGGGGTTTACACTCCGAGAAGCTTCATCCCCCACGCGGCGTTGCTGCGTCAGACTTTCGTCCATTGCGCAAGATTCCCCACTGCTGCCTCCCGTAGGAGTCTGGACCGTGTCTCAGTTCCAGTGTGGCCGGCCAACCTCTCAGTCCGGCTACCGATCAATGCCTTGGTGAGCCATTACCTCGCCAACAAGCTAATCGGCCGCGGATCCCTCTTCCGGCGACTTGCGCCTTTGAATACAAGAGCATGTGCCCTCGTAATGTTATGCGGTATTAGCCCAATTTTCACTGGGTTATTCCCCACCTGAAGGAAGGTTATCCACGTGTTACGCACCCGTTCGCCACGCGCCAGCCTGTATTGCTACAAACCGCGCGTTCGACTTGCATGTGTTAAGCACGCCGCCAGCGTTCGCTCTGAGCCAGGATCAAACTCTCGTTTGAATCTGGTGTTTCCAACCGTGAAAACTCGCGTCCTCACGATCGGGAACGAACTGTTTAAATCGCTCGGTTTCACCCTCAGTCCCGGTACAATCGGAACCGAAGGTTTACCCCAAGGCCTGATTCGATCAGACCAAAGGGTTATTCTCAAAAGTCCCGATGGCCATCCCACCCGAAAATTCGGAATCGGGAGAAACACCAAGACAAACCAAACGGGTTCTGGCTTGTTTCATTCGATTGTCAAAGAGCAGGTACTCCCAGGCCAGCTGGAAGGACTACGGACAAACCCCAATCTTATAGATGCCGACCCCGACTGTCAAGGCATTAATAGCTGTCGAAAATGCCGCCGGCTGTGGAAATCTGCAGGTCACAAATCGCTCGTCGTCTCACGTTTTTCGCGTCCCGCGGCGCCGACAACGGCTCCAGACGTGCGCGTTGACTTGAATGTCTGTGCGTCCTAACATCCACGCCAGGGTCGTTCCTCATGATCGGCCAAGTTCTCGGCCACTATAAAATTCTCGATCAATTGGGCGCCGGCGGAATGGGAGTGGTGTACCGCGCCCATGACGAACAGCTTGACCGCGACGTGGCCGTGAAGGTTCTTCCCGCCGGCGTGCTGGCCGACGAAGGCGCGCGCAAGCGGTTTCGCCAGGAAGCTCTTGCGCTCGCGAAGCTGAATCATCCCAACATCGAAACCGTTCATCAGTTCGGCAGCCAGGACGGAGTGGATTACCTGGTTATGGAGCTGATCTCGGGTACGCCGCTGAACGAGAAACTCAAGGGCGGACCTCTCTCCGAACGCGACGTGATGCGGTTGGGCATGCAATTGGCCGACGGCCTTACGGCGGCCCACGAATGCGGTGTGATCCACAGCGACTTGAAGCCCGCGAACATCTTCATCACCGGTGACAACCGGCTGAAGATTCTCGATTTCGGGCTCGCCAGGCTGCTGAAGTCGGGCGACGATAATGACCTGACTCAGACTATCACCGCGGAAAGCGGCCCGATGGCAGGCACGCTGCCGTACATGTCACCCGAGCAGCTTCGCGGAGAGCCCACCGACCCGCGAAGCGACATCTATGCGGCCGGCACGGTTCTGTACGAGATGGCGACTGGGACCCGCCCTTTCCCGCAACACCAGACCGCTTCACTGATCGGTGCGATCCTGCATGCCGAGCCGCCTCTGCCTCGAACTCTGAACGAACGCATTCAGCCAGGAGTGGAAGCCGCGATCCTGAAGGCGCTCGATAAATCTCCGGCCGCGAGGTACCAGACCGCGCGAGAGTTTCGGACGGCGCTCGAGACGCTGACTACGGGCAATTTCGTGAGCTCGCGATCGGTAGCGGAGCGGGTGCAGGCCCCGAATACGGCGTCGAGCGCACAGGATCCGTCTCATACCACGACGATTGTGATTCCGCGGAACGTTACGAGATCGGTCGCGGTCGCCGGCGGAATCGGAATCGTTGCGGTTTTGGCGGCAGGGATTGTGTTGGCGTTCGACATCGGCGGCGTGCGCTCCAGGATATTTCATTCGGCGAGTGCAGACCCAGGTTCGAACTCAGGCGCGGCAGCCGCGGTTCCGACGGGGCGGCGCGCGGTGGCCGTGCTCTCGCTCGTCAATTCGTCGAAACAACCGGACCAGGCGTGGCTCTCGACCGAATTGCAGGAGATGCTGGCCACGCAACTCGGCGCCGGTGGAAATGTGCGCGTGATTTCCGGCGAAGACGTGGCGCGAATGAAGTCCGATCTGGCGCTGCCGGATGGAGCCGATTATGGCCGCGAGACGCTCGAGCGAATTCAAAAAGTTCTGGGCGCGGATGATGTAGTCACCGGCTCTTACCTCGCACCCGGGAACGGCGACCTGCGGCTGGATTTGCGCCTGCAGGACACGCACTCGGGAGAGACGTTCTCTCCCGTCAGCGTGACGGGTAAAAGCGGGCAAGTGCGAGACCTCACCGACCTGATAACCAGCGCGGGCATGCAATTGCGCGAGAACCTTGGAGTCGAGGGGCATGCTCCGGCCGCCGACGCTTCGCTGAAGGCGTCGATGCCTTCGAGCTCCGCGGCCGCGCGGCTGTATGCGGAGGGCATCGAAAAGCTGCGCGCGTTCGACGCGATGGGCGCTGCGGACCTGCTGCAGAAAGCAGTGAAAGAGGAGCCCGGGTACGCGCTGGCGCATTCCGCGCTGGCGGAAGCCTGGTCTGCGCTCGGATACGACCAACGCGCCAAGGACGAGGACACGAAGGCGTTGTCGCTGGCGGGGTCGCTCTCAGCCGAAGACCGCGGAATGATACAGGGGCGGCTGTACGAATTCTCCTCGCAGTGGGACAAGGCGACCACCTACTACCTGTCGCTGCGAACGCTATACCAAGGGGACATCGAGTACGGGTTGCGCCAAACCAACGCGCAAATCCGGGGCGGAAACCCGAAGGCGGCGCTGGCGACAATTTCGGAATTGCGAACAACACCGGGTCCCGCGGGACAGGATCCGCGAATCGACCTCAGCGAGGCAGACGCAGCCGAGATGCTGGGCGATTTCAAGCAGCAGGAGGCGGCCGCATCGCAAGCGGCTGAAAAGGCTACAGCGCAAGGCATGCGACGCATCGCGGCGGATGCCGAGTGGCACCGATGCACCTCGCTCGTAAATCTCGGCGATGCTGTCGCGGCAAAATCGGCATGCGAAAAAGCGCGGGACGCCGCAAAGGCCGTGCAAGATCCGCTTCTTGAGGCAAGAAGTCTGACGGGGCTGGGATATGCGCTGAGCGATCAGGGCGACACGACGCAAGCACTCGAATGCCACAAGCAAGCCTTGCAGCTCGTGCGAGGAATCGGGGCTCAGCGTGATATCGCCGGCGCACTACTGAACATCGCCAATCTGATGTATGCGAGCGGCGATTTGAAAGGCGCTCACAAGTTCTACCAGGAGTCACTCGATACTTCGCGAGGGATCAACAACAAGCAGGGAATCCTGGACGCGGAAGGAGGATTGGCTGCCGATCTTTATGCGTCCGGCGACTCTGGCGCCGCCCGGCAGATCTACGCGGACATGCTGAAGACAGCCCAGGATGTGGGGGACAAGAAGAATACGGCCTTCGCGCTCAATGGCATCGGAGTCGCTTTGTTTCAGCAGGGAGATCTACGCAGTGCGGGGAAGTACATCCAGAATGCGCTCCATACAGCGAAAGAAGCTGGAATGAACGCGGACTATGCTTCCTGGCTGTGTTCGCTGGGGGACCTCCAATTGGCGGAGGATCAGATGGACGCAGCCGAGAAAACCTACCAAGAATCGCTCCGTCTGAACCAGCAGCTTGGGGCCACATCGGGCGCGCCGCAGAGCAGCGCGGCGCTCGCAAACCTCGCTCTCGAGAAAAAGGACGTCCAAAGGGCGGAAACGCTTGCGGGCCAAGCGGCTGAGGCCTTCCACACTCAGAAAAACGCCGATTCAGAAACCGATGCGCTGACCACGCTCGTCCGCACACAGATGTCCGAGAACAAACTGGCGGAAGCGCGGAAGACGCTCGACCGCGCAAAAGGCCTGCCGGCGCAAGATCAAGCGATTCGTTTGGCTTTCGCGACAACGGGCGCCCGGCTGGTCGCGCTCGAGGGTCAGCAGACGCCGGCCGTTCAGAGCCTCGACAACATCATTCAAAAAACAAAAGAAATGAAGCTCAAGAAATTGGAATTCGAGGCGCGATTCGCAAAGGCGAGTATCGAACTACAGGCAGGACACAAATCCTCGGCGCAATCAGACGTAAAGAACTTGCAGGCAGAAGCGGGTGCGGCGGGTTTTCGACTCCTCGCGCGCAAAGCCAGCGAACTAGCGAAGACCGGCAGTAGTCCGCCTTCGTAGCGGCAATCCTCAGGACTTCTCGTTAGCTCTTCGAGCGCCGGCGATACAGGCCAAGCAAACCTAAGCACGGGATCAGGCTCAAGAGAGTGCCCGGCTCCGGCGCCGTGACTGTAGACGAGGTGATGGCAAGTTCCGGCGTCGGGATCGGTGGGATGTCATTGCCCGTGCACTTCAGGGAGGGGCATGTGAACGGGTCGCCGCCTGCGTCGGTGGCGACATCCAAGAAAAATGCGAGGCCATTCAGCCCAGCGGGGAAATTCGCGAGCGTGAGTGGATTGTTGATCGTGATGAACGGATTGCCCGAACCATCCAAGCCGAAAGTGATGTCACCGTTCGGCAGGGCCGTCAAATCTGCCTGTGAAAGACCAGCGGTGGCGAAAAGATTGGGGCTTGTAATGCCCGAACTGTCATCCGTCAAGATGCCCATGCCAATCGACGAAGGTAGCGTTGAAAGCACCGCGCCCGCCGGAACCGGAACCGTGATGGTAACGCTCGTGGTTCCAAGCGGAAGGTTGCTGGCAATCTGAAACGCGTAGGACAGGGCACAACTGTCCCCGAAGCTGTTGCTGAAGGAGCAGAAACTCTCCTCGTCGATCGTGATGCCACTGGAAACCACCGACGTGCCGGGCGGCGACTGAATGAACGAGGCAGAGTCACCGTATGACGAGCGCGGACGGGTTGGGACTGAATTAGCACCGGCGGGCGACACAGCCAAAAGAGATCCCACAGATAGGGCGAACAAGAGCGCAAGAGTAGTAGAGCTTCGCATTTGGATAGTCCTCCGGGAACGTATGGCTGGCTCTGAGACGGCTGCACTTGGCCTTCCAGACTCGCACGCAAGGTTTAGATCTCGCCGGGAACTTGTAAGCTGTATTAGTTTGTTGCGATTACCTGCCAAACACGAACAGCGCGCCGCTTCAGAAGCCGGTGCAAGGCACTGAAGTGTGCAACTCATTGCACAATAGTTCTACGAGACTCGTCCGGTCGGAGCAGGTAGGGCGCCCAGAGGACGAGCAGGCGCGGGATGACGCGGTTGACGGAATCCTAGAGCCGCCCATTCCCGTCGGAACTACTCGGCAGCCTTGTCCGCCAGCGTCTCCACCACAGCTATGTTCTGCAACAAGTCCTGCGGCACGCCGTGCCGCTGCTGCAAGTACGCCGGGCTGTTGTAAGAGATCCAGACTTTTCCCTGGCTATCTTCCGATACCAGAATTTTCAGCGGCAGGTCGATCGCGACGCTGGGAGCGGCCAGCATCAGAGGAGTGCCGCCCTTGGGGTTGCCGAAGATCAGCAGCTTCGTGGGGCGCATTCTGAGTCCAACCTTTTCCGCTTCTCCGCTGTGGTCCACCAGCGCGAACAATGCGACGCCCTTCGTCTGCAGAATAGCCTTGAGCTTTTCCACGGTTTGGTCCACCGAGTGACTGCTGAGCTTGTTGATGATCCCGTTGTCTGTGGCCGGCGCAGTCTGTGACATGGGTGCCTCCTCATTGATTCGAGAATTGCTTACAGCACTTGAATGTGTGGAACCGCGAAGTGAAATCAGGTAAATCGTCATCGCTAGCCCGACTGCTGCCAGGAACAAAGCGATCGCTACAGCCGGCGCCGAAGGACGAGTGTGCGTGGGGCTGCCGCGATCGAGATCCTTCACCAATCGAGCGTGCTGCCATCCTGCGAACAGATTCACTATCACCCCCACTGCGATGAGCGCAGTGCCGAACCACAGCGACATCCCATACGACTGCGTTGAAGAAACGGCTTTCACCACCACGAGTTCTTGCACGAAAAGCCCGAAACGCGCCACCACGAATCCGAATCCCATCAAGGCCAAGCCCGTGCGAATCCATGCAAGCAAAGTTCGCTCGGCGGCCAGATAATCGCTAAGCGCTCCCGTCTGCTTCACTTCCATTGGCGCACTCATTTCCGCCGCTCCCGCTGCGAACCCGCCGTGATCAGTATGCTCACTATGCTCGCGAGTCCCTTGACGAAGTCTTGCGATCGCTAATCGCCCTAGGGCAGCTCGAGCGAGTCACTTACTGTGACTTCGGCGGCGCGGAGCCGTCTTACGGTTAGCTCATCAATCTCAAGAGATTTGAATTTGGCATTTTCCACCGAGAGGCGGCGAATCACCAGCCGCCCGATGGCGAACGCTCCGATCGCGAACGCGCCCACCGCCACTGCGCCGATCGCCGTGGCCATAATCGCGACGCCGCGAAAGCCCAGAGTTTCTTGACTACGGAGTTCCTTCATATCTGCCCCCTCCTTAGGTGGGCAAGGTCCGGGCTGAAAGTGAGCGACCGCGCGCCGTGCCGCCGTGCCGAAAACCGCATGCCGCAATTAAGATACCGCGCCTCAGGCCGCGGCTGACGTTAGAAGAGCTTCCACCTTCAAATCCAGGTCCCGCGCCACCTTCAAGGCCTCCGCGCTTCCGTAAGGCGCGAGGAAACTGGCCATCATGTCGTACGAGAGGTGCACGCCGTCCGGCCGCTCATCGATCAGAATCGTTACCGGCGCGTACGAGCCGGCGTCAGGCACATGCTTCACCATTTCCTTCATGATGAGCGGATTCCCGGCCACGATCCGCAGAATGCGCGGACCTTTGCGAGCGCGTCCTTTTTTTAGGATTGCACCGAGGTCAAACCGGGTGAACTCCATCAAGCCGGAGAGCCCAACCGCGTGACCGACAATCTCTCCTACCTCCGCTTGCGAGTTCACCGAGGCGATACTCTTCTGGAACGCGCCCATGTCGGGATGCCCGATCGCCGCGTCCAGCGCCGCCACAACCACATCGAACGGCTTCGCCGAAACCACGCTCAGCCGCTCGACGGCAATCTGCTTCGTGGTCATTTGCTTTGCATCCTTTTGCCGGTTCGTCGCATTCTGCTTCGTCGTCATTAGTCCCTCGCCGCCCACGCCGTACTAGCGGAAGTTGGATGCCCCGCGAAGTTCCAAAGGTTCGCGCCATCTCCCGTCGGCGCGCTTGTCCCCACAACTCCTGTCGGGAGTATAATAATCGTATGCCGCCAAAACGTGTCATCCATCTGTCCGACGCAGAAGCGGCGAACGATTTCGCCTCGCTCCTCGACCGCGTTAGCGCCGGGGCCGAAGTCATCATTGAACGGGACTCCAAGCCAGTGGCAGTGGTCCGAGCGGCGGAAGCTCCTCGTGGTCGTCTGATCTCCGAGTCGATCGCGTTGGCGAAGGCCCACGCGAAAGAATTGGGATACGAACCCACCATTGACGCTGATTTCGCCGCTGATCTCGAAGCAATTCTTGACAGCCATCGTCAGCCCATCAACCCGCCTGCATGGGATTAATCCTTGACTC
Organism: uncultured Acidobacteriota bacterium; assembly: GCA_963744235.1. Classification (GTDB taxonomy): domain Bacteria; phylum Acidobacteriota; class Terriglobia; order Acidiferrales; family UBA7541; genus Palsa-295. Next base: position 231,848 of record CAVUSU010000006.1, read on the forward strand.
CAGCCTGCTCATCGCGGGTGAGCGTCGGGGCCAGCGCGTGTGGGATATTCTGGACCGCGCGAAAGCCTCGCAAGGTGAAGTGGAGAACGCTCTCTCCGTAATCACGGTCGTGGAATTGGCGCACGGAATATACCGTGCAAGATCAGAGGCAGACGGTCAGCGACGGCGCGCGTTCGTTGAAGAACTGTGCCAAGCGATTCCTGTCCAGCCAGTAACCCTCGAAATCGCGCAACTCGCCGGACGAATCGAAGGCGAGCAAGCAGCGAAGGGAATTGTCATCGCCTTGCCCGACCTCTTGATCGGTGTCACTGCGCTGTCTCTTGGCTATTCGGTGGCCACACTGAACGTCCGGCACTTTCGATCCATTCCGGGCCTTTCCGTAGTGCAACTCTAACGAAATCCCAGTTAGACAAATGCTGCGGCGTGTTTCTCTCGGTTGGTTTCGCTTGACATCGGGCACGTTGTCGGATTACATCCCTTTTATTAAAGTTTAATAAAAGCGAAGGTCGTTCTGTGCGGAGGTGTTTCAGTGTCAATCGTTCGGAACCGCATTCTCGCCATCTCACTCCCGGCTCTGCTCGGTCTCGCCCAAGCGGCCAGCGCGCAGGACATCGTCGTCGACGCCGCGCCGTCGCACGCCGTGAATTCGTTCAGTCCAGTCCGGGCGCTCGGCGGGTCGATTGACCGGTTGCGCGGTGGAAACACCAAGGAGGAGATCGAAAAGCATACCGAAAGGGTGCTCACCGATCCCGTTCTCAAAGAGCTTTTGGGCGCGGGATGGCAGACCGTCACCTATCGCCAGAACACGGAGTTGCAGATCGAAGCGTGGCACTGGAATCCGCGCGGCACGTGGAGCAACGCAGCCAAGCAAGAGGGCTATTTCACGGGTAGCGCGGAACCAACCAGCGAGAAGATTATGCACTCCTGGGCGTATCCGCTTCCTCATCGCGGCGCCACGCTCGGCGACGGAACCGGATGGTCTCGTCTCACCGACGGCGACCTGAAATCCTACTGGAAGAGCAATCCCTACCTCACCAAAGCCTACACCGGCGAAGACGACTCGCTGCACCCGCAATGGATCATGATCGACTTGGGCGCGAAGGTAGACATCAACGCCATCAAGATCGCCTGGGCGAACCCCTACGCCACGCGCTATTCCGTTCAGTTCTGGACGGGCGACCTGGAACCCTTTTACGTCGGAATCAACAAGGGCACCTGGCAAACCTTCCCCATGGGCACCATCACCGATGGCAAGGGCGGAACTCCCGCGCTGCGCCTCGTCACCTGGAAGATTCCCGTGCGCTATCTGCGCATCTGGATGACGCAATCGTCGAACACCTGCGACACGCATGGCCCTGAAGACAAGCGCAACTGCGTCGGCTACGCGATCAATGAACTCTATGTCGGAACATTGTCGCCCGACGGCCAGTTCACCGACATTGTGAAGCACTTGCCGAGCCGCGAGCAGACCATCACCTGGCCTTCCTCGGTGGATCCGTGGCACGCCGCTTCCGACCTCGACTACGGAAGAGGCGACCAGATCGGATTCGATTTCTTCTTCAATTGCGGCGTCACGCGCGGCCTCCCCACTATGGTCCCGATTGCGATTCTGTACGCGACGCCCGAGGACGCGGCCAACGAAATCGCATACCTCTACAAGAGAAAATATCCAATCTCGTGGATTGAGATGGGCGAGGAGGCCGACGGCCAGCGCGTGCTCCCCGAGGACTACGCCACGCTCTACATCCAGTTCGCCAAGGCCATCCACAAGCTCGTGCCCAACGCGCCCCTGGGCGGCCCGGCTTTCGAGGGAACTCCCGGCGACGTCGATTCCTGGGCCGACGCCAACGGAAAAGTCTCGTTCTTGGGCAGGTTCGTGGACTACCTCAAAGCTCGAGACCGCCTGCAGGATTTCACGTTCTTTTCTTTCGAACACTATCCCTGCATGGGCGGCCACTGCACCGCCTGGAATTCCCTCTACAACGAGCCGGACTATGTGAATCACGTCGTTCAAGCCTGGAAGGACAACGGTCTGCCGCCGAACATTCCTTACTTCATGACCGAAGGGAACGGGAGCGGCGGATCGGAGGACGTCAAGAGCGCCCTCTGGCTGGCCGACTATGTCGGTTCCATCATGACCGCGGGCGCCGGCGGCACTTACTATTTTCATTACATCGCGTCGGAAAGCCGGGGCGGACGCGGCTTCCTGGCGATCGACGCGGATAACCACGTCGCGAACTATTCCCCTCAATATCTCGCCACGCAGGTGATTACCAAGGAGTGGGTGCAGCCCGTCGACGCCATCCACAAGCTCTACAAAGTGTCGAGCGATGTGAAGGACCCGGACGGGAACACGCTGGTGACCGCCTACGCCGTCGAACGCCCCGACGGGCAATGGTCGGTGATGCTGATCAACAAGGACCACGACAACGACCACTCCGTCAGAATCGTGTTCTCCGATCCAATCACCCGGGACGATCGGTTCTTCTCCGGCACGGTGGACCGCGTGGTCTTCGGCCCGGCCGAATACCAGTGGCACGCCGATCCAGCTCCCGCCGGTGCGCCTGCCGCTGGTGCGGCGCCTCCCACCGGTGCTGCGGCCGGGGCACCTGCGACTGGAGCGGGTGCGCCCGGGGCCGGCGTCGCCGGAGGCAACGGTCGCGGTCGAGGCGCCAGCGGTCACGCCTCGCCCGACGGCCCCGCATCCAAGTCCACCATCACCGCCACACGATGGCCCCGACACCCTCTACCAGCTTCCCAAAGCCTCCATCATCGTCCTCCGCGGCAAACTCGAAGGCGAATAGCTTCGCCGCGGCTCCTGTAGCGCCGGGCTTCATGCCCGGCACCTTTGCTTCATGTTGTCCTCGCACCGAGTGGCACCGGTGATAGAACCCGTTGCGGTTCCAGTTGACTGCGCTAAATGCCTGCCATACGATGCGGACAACCTACTCCAGACTTCCCGGATGCGGTGATGCTCGGCACGAAAATCGCACATTACTTGGTCGAAACGGAGCTCGGGCGCGGGGGAATGGGCGTGGTGTACCGCGCGAAAGACTTGCAGCTCCAGCGCACCGTCGCCCTGAAACTCCTCTCCGGGGAATTCGCCAGGGATGACGAACAGCGGCAGAGGATTCTCGTGGAAGCCCGCGTCGCTGCGGCCTTGAATCATCCGGGCGTCACGACGATCTACGAAGTGGGCGAGCATGACGGCCGGCTCTTCATCGCCATGGAGCTTGTCACTGGCAAGACCATGCGTGCTTTGCTGCAAGAAACTGCATTCGAACCACGCAGGCTGATTCGCTTCGCCACGCAAATCGCAGAGGCTCTCGAAGCGGTGCACTCCCATGGCGTGCGGCATGGCGACGTGAAGCCCGAGAACATCGTCGTTCAGGCCGACGACCGGATCAAATTGCTCGATTTCGGAATTGCGAGTCGCGTCGCTGAAGCGGAGCTTGTCACCACCACGGGGAACACCGCCGATTATTGGGCCTCAGACGGCGGCGTCGCGGGCACTTTGGCTTACATGGCGCCGGAGCTGCTCCGAGGTGAACGCGCCGATGGGCGCGCCGATCTTTTCGCGCTCGGCGTAATCCTTTATGAATTTGTCACTCTGAAGCGTCCGTTCACCGGCGCTGCTGCGGCGCAATTGATCGCCCAAATTCTGGACGACAAGACGGAGCCTCCTGAGATTGTCGCGCAGAAAATTCCGCCGGGTCTCGAAGCGATTATCTTCCGGCTCCTCCGAAAGCTGCCCGAAGAGCGGTATCCATCCGCGCGCGACCTGCGCCTCGATCTGCTCAATCTTCTGCGCGAATTGGAAATGGGCGACACAGCCCAGGTGCAAATCGCTGGAAAAAAGACTGTCGCCGTGCTGCCCTTCAAACTGCTCACTCCCAATACCGAGGACGAATACCTCGGCGTGGCTTTGGCGGATTCGGTGATTCACGCGCTCGGCACCAGCGGCGACGTTTTGGTGCGGCCCACCAGCTCCGTGGAACGATACGCCAAGCAGACCGTTGATCCCGTGCGCGCAGCTCGCGAGCTGAATGTGCAAATCATCGCCCAGGGCAGCATCCAAAAGTCTGGAACGCGTTTGCGCGTGCACATCCAGGCATGGGACGTAATCGAGGGAACCACGCTTTATTCCGCGAAGCACGATGCGGAAATTAACGAACTCTTTTCCCTCCAGGACGAGCTCTCCTCCAAACTTGCCGCGGCGTTCGGTTTGAAGCAGTCCGGCGAGACAAATCACGCCGCCACTCCGCCCACCGATAATCCCCATGCATACGAATTGTTCCTTCGCGCGGCAGACCGTTTGGCGCGGCTGAACCGGTGGGACACGCGCACCGCCATCGAAATGCTCGAACGCGCTGTCCAGCTTGATCCCGGCTTTCCGGACGCCTGGGCCAGGCTTGCCGAAGCCTGCGTCTTGATCGGGTCCACGCAGGAGCCGCATCCCCGTTGGCTCAAGCGAGCCAGCGAAGCCATTCGCAAAGCATTGGCATTGGATCGTCACAACGCAGAGGCTCACTGCGCGCGCGGGCGGCTTCTCTGGACGCCCGCCCAGAAATTCAAGAACCGCCCCGCGTTGCGGGCGCTTCGGGAAGCGCTCCACATCAATCCCGGTTGTCACGCTGCTCGAATTTGGCAATGCCTGATCCTGATGCATCTCGGGCTGCATGAAGAGGCGCGTGCGGGACTCATGGAGGCTTTGGCCTCGCAGCCGGACGATGCGTTCACGCTCGTCTTTATCGGGCAAACAGCGATGTACCGCTGCGACTACGCGGAGGCCCGGGAGTACAACGCGCGGGCGCTCAGCGTGGACCGTGCCCATATCTGGGCGAATGGATTTTCGCCAAACGTCGCCCTGTATGAAGGCAAGCTCAATGACGCGGAGGAAAAGATCAAGCTGGCGCGACACGTGCTCGCGAACGATCCGTGGCTCGTAAGCTGCGAAGCGCTTGCTCTGGGCGCTGCGCGGTGAACGGAAAAAGGCGGAAGCGCTTGCCCGCAAGTCGCTCCAGCCCGCGAAGGCTTTTCTGCACACGCACCATTTGTGGCACACAGCGGCCGCGGCCTATGCGCTAATCGACAAGCCCGCCAAATCTATCGCGTTGCTTCGCCGCGCCGGGGCTCAAGGCTTGCCCAACTTTCCGGCATTTCGCGACGATCCGCTTCTGAAATCGTTGCACACGCAAAAGCCCTTCCGCACTTTGCTCGCGAAGCTGAAACGAGAATGGGAAAGCTACCAGCGCGAATTCGGTCACTCGTAACCTGCCATTGTGTTTGCAGGCGAGTGGACGCTGTTCGATTACGCATGAGCGTCGCCTTCCGCGTCTAGGCTTAGCCTCTGCAGCGCCGGGCTTCATGCCCGGCATCTCTGCCTTTACCTCACCGAATTCGACTGCCACCTTAAAAGGCGGCGCTACTAATCCAAAGCACCGACCCTTCGACTCGAGGTGCCGGGAGGTGATCGGCTCGATGAACTCCTCGTGGCCACTCTTTTTGATTGATTGGCACGATACTCATTACTATACTCCAGCGATAACACTACCATCCGGAATCCTGGAATCCTCGCAGGGGGTTATGAGATGAAGACTCTCAGCACATTCTCTTTCCTGTTTGTCATCGCAGTGCTCTCTGTCTGCGGAGACGTGCTGGCGATGTCCCCGAGAAGCATCCCGCAGACGCCGAATGACAATTCTCTCCCTCAGGAACGGAATAAGAAGACACTGGTTCTCTATTTCAGGTACGAAATCGACAAGAAACAAGCGACTTGGCTCGTTCGACCTTATGGACTAAAGGTTATCAAGGTAACGGAAAAGACGACTGCAATTTCTTTTTCCATCTCGGACGCGAAGGAGCGCCGGGCACATGTAGAGGACTTGCAAAGTGATCAAGTCAGTCGGTCAATTGCTGAGTTCATTGAAATTCCGCCAAAGATTTTTGTAATCCCGAATTCAACGGATGATTTGAATGAAATATTGCGTGTACTTAGTCACTACAAGCTAGACCCAGTGCGCGACAGATATCCGACAACAGCCGAACTGAGCGTAAATGGAAATGAAACAGAGGAATGGAAGACTCGACTGGCGTTGGATAGCGCAGTAGCGATGGTGGGGGAGGACGGGATATTGTATGTGACGAGGCATTTCGACCTGCCTGGGCCTGAATACGCAGACATCAGGGCCCGTCTAATTTCAGCCTCGAAGTCCTTCTCTTTCATCCCGTTTGACCCCATACAGCATGGCAGCCTCACATGGCCGCGCAGATCGCAACCACTGCCCCTAACGCCTCAAGACCTATCAGAAAAATGCGCGCTCTCCTCTGTTGCTAACCTGCCAGGAGCTATAGACACTGTTGTTCACCGCTTCTTCGGAAACAGACCAAATGAGCGAGCCGCGAGAGATTATCCGAATCCCAGATGACGACCCAGGGTTGGTTAGATATACCATTGTGGGCGTCAGACGATTGGTTACAAGCCATTGGGAATACTATGAGCTAGCCATCGAATTCAATGCGACCGTTCAAGGCGTAGAGTTACGAGCTTTCATACAGGGGTGGGGTGCAAGAGGACCATCACCGCCGACTGAAAAACTTGCATACAGAGAAGACCTTGAGGAGGAAAAAACGCAGCACGACAGGTTAGAAAGTAAGTTGAGACAACTTTTGGAGGATATTCGAACGCAAATCTGTAATGCGACACAACCGAAGGTGGCGAGTGACCATCGATAAAGAACGCAGGATAATCTCCTTTATTTTCGTGGGAGGCCATTTACTGGCATGCGGGCTCGTAGGGATTTTTCTTTTCGTGGAATGGATTGATTCGACGGACGCGACGCTGTTCGTCAGTATTGCCGTTCCGGCGCTTACCCCGTATACGACTATTGTTTTCAAGGACTACCTGCGCCGTCGTGGACACCCGGAATTGAGAGCGGCTGACTCGCGTGTCGAAGAAAGTCCGACCTTGATGATACTACCACCCTCCTGTCTGTTGACAATCCTCCTCTCAGTCATTATTGCGAGAGTTTTCTTTAATCGACTGGCTACCGTCGAGAGCTTCGCCAGCGCGCTCCTCTTAGGCGAGACGCTGTTTGGAGTGTACGCAGGTATGGTTGTTCACACGCTATTCGGCAATGGTGCCTAGCAAACCATCTTCCTCACCCGTTCCTTTGGACGAGGTCTTGGTTCTTTCCACTTCGCCGAGTGCCGGGTGCGATACCCCTACTGCGCCCCGGCTTTCGCTCTTGAGCTTCGGGCTCCGGGTGCCACACTCTTCGGTGTCGAGTTTTCGTTTTCAATCAAGGCAAATCAACCTCAGCGTTAACTACCGCAGTGGTATGATGCGAAGGAAGAATCGTGGCGCGGAAGATGTCGGCCACTCGCAAGCGAAAAGCAGCCTATTTTCTGCCCTTCTTCTTGGAGTCAACCTTTGGAGCGGGAAAAGGATTCTTCATCGCCTCGTCACAATTCTTCCGAACCTCGGAGCCTCCTAAAAACTCTGGCTTACGCTTTTTCGGGGGCACTTTTTGGTTTGTTTCTGTCAAGACTTGAAACTCCACAGCGCCAGCCCGTTGACAGCCTATCCCCAAAGGTAGAGCCTCAGAACAAGAACGATAGCGAACAAATTCGCAGTTCTTTGCTGAGCGAGAGTCCTCCATCCCCACAAACTGCCGAACAAACCTGCAAATGCTGCCACCACAAAACGCCAAAGTGGAAGATATTCGTTGATTGGACAATGCTGCTCGCTACCACCGGGGCATTTATCGCTGCTGCTATCTATGCCGGGCTTAGTCGTCATATGTGGCATGAAATGCAAAACCAGACCTGCGTACAACGGGAAGCCACTATAAACGCCGAGCGCGCTTGGATCGGACTGGAGGAACCTCCGCAAGTCGAGGTTAGCTCCTTGAAACAAAAAACGTACACTGCTCAAATACATATGAACATCAAGAATTTTGGAAAAGGCCCAGCATTGAATGTCTTTACCGATAGCCGAATGGCTCTTCATGGTCATGTTGAAGAGACCCTCGCAATCAGTTGCGACCTTATTTCACCATTTGTTGGTTTGCATCCAAACAGGCCAGTGTCGTCCAACGAAGATATCACTAAGCATCAATGGGGACAGCTTATTTTCCCAAATCAACAGTTGGTGACCGCAATCTCCACAGCCGGTGAATCCGCCAATGTTCTCGGCCAAGAGGTATTTATAGTCGGTTGTATCGTTTACAAAGACCAATTCGAGCATCCGCACTGGACAAAATTTAGCTTTAGCACTGGTGCCTATCTCACAAATGTTGTGCGGGATGCCGAGTCCTTTCGTCACCTGTACATATCAAGTGCAAATAACTACACAGACGACGCTGAGAAAAAGCCAAGTTGCCCTGTCACGGACCCCTAGAATAGCCGGGTGGCGGCGCCGTACCCTTAGGCCTCTAAGCCTCGCTCTTGAATTTCAGGGTGCGTATCGGGTGAAGACGAAGTCGCGAGAAGCTTTCGCGTGGCAGGGAGCGCAGGTTTTGAGCAACGCCTCGGTGCCAGGTGTACCGTCGTTGTTGAAGTGAGCGAATCCCCAGCCGCCCGTGGTGGGCCATTTTTTTGAATCCTTCACCATAAACTGAACGTTCGTGGGTGGTCCGGGAACGAACGATTGGGGATCGCCAAAGACTTTGTCATTTTCCTCGGACGGGACGTGACTGAAGTGCAAAGCGGCGATGATTGTGCCGTCCGGAAACGGAAGCTTCCGGTCGCGGTAGGCCTTGATCGCTACATCATTACCCAACATGGCGCCGAAACTGTGCAGGTTGCCTTCCTCATGAGCCACGGAGATCAATCTCCAGTCTCGGTATCCAGGCGGAATCTTGATTCCGAAGATCGGCGCGGCCTCTCCACTGCCTTGTCCTGATGCAGGAGCTGTTAAGACGAAAACGCCAGCGCCCGTTGCAACCGCGATAAGCAAGAAAGCGATCCATTTCATATTCATAGGGCTCTCCTCCTAAGGCATTGCCAGCTTCGCGTGACCTGCGACAGTCCGGGGACCGGGGACCGCATGCTACTACTGGGACCTTAACGCCTCAACTCCGAACGCACCATAGGTACGAATGTCACCCGAACCTGTCTCATAAATGCTTTTCCCAATGAGCCCGCGTCCCTCAGGGGTTGAAACCCCTGAACTTGCTCGACTTTTCGGCACGGCTGAAGCCGTGCCCTGACGAAAACCATTTATGAGATGACTTCTAGCCACTGTTTCAATCGGCGAGTTTCAGTTTTTCCAGGTAGGAGGTGTAGGCGGCTTTCATGCGGGCCGGGTCGGGCGGATTTTTGGCGGCGCCCGCCAGCGGCGTGATGAAGTCGTCCATGGCCTGGTCGATCTGCTTGAAGAGGTCGGGCTTGGTTTTCGAAAGGGCGGTTTCGCCGCCGTAGTCTTCGGATTTGTCCCAGACGCGTTCGAGGATTTGGGCGAGCTCGGCGGCGGTGGCGTTGTCGCCTTTCTGGAAGGAAGCGTAGGCGAGATGAGCCAGGGCGCGGTACGGGCCCATCTTTGTCTTGTCTACCGTTTTGTCGGCGGTGGTGGCGCGCTTATCCTGCGCGTTCGAAGTAAGGGCGGTGGCCGCGACGGTGAGAGACAAAGCGACGACTGCAAAAAGGGATTGCCGGTTGAGCCCCAAGGACGTTCGCCCCATGAAAGTCCTCCCCAAGCAAATCAAAGTGAGATTGGGGACAGGATACATGTTCAAACGCGAGCCTGGAGAGGCTTCGTGGATGCGTGTGGCGAAAGAAGAAAGCCGAGTCCAGCAGGAGCGCGCGACGCGACTGCGCTACGCGCGAGAAAGTTCGCTGATGAGCGTTTCGCGGCGGTCGAGCGCGATGCGGTCGACGCGGTTCAGAACGATCGCGTAGCAGACGAACGCAATCGCCGCGAGCCCCAGCAACAGCACGGTCGCGATCCAGAGTTTATGGAGGACATAGGCGAGCAAGAAGGAAAGCGCGCCGATGCCGAATACGGCGGCTTGCACGCCAATGCTGGCGAAGGCGGTGGTGTTCGCGGCGCGCTGGCGGCCAAAAGTGCCGAAGTCGAATTTTTTCGGCGTGTAGATCGAAAGCAGGTTGCCGACGGCCATGTTGGCGGGCGCCGCCAAAAGCACGCCCGCGATCGTCGTGGCCGTGTAGTAGAGAGAAGGCGGGCGGTAGATGAAACAAACGGCGGTCCAGACAAGAATCATTTCGAATGCAAGAATCGTCGCGTGCACCAGGTTTTTCGCGAGCACGATGTCGCGGAAGCGCACGGGAGAGACGAAATAGAATTGAACGCCCGCGCCGTCCGCGCCGAAATTGTTGTAGATGAGGTTCGTTAACATGAGCAGCGCGTACGCGGCGCCCACGGGGAAAGCGAAGTCGGGCGCGCGAACGAAGAAGCCTTCGCTGCCTGGACCGGACTTGCCGGGCGAGAGGCGAAAAATCAGAAGGATGACGAGTGGCATGATCAGCGTGAAAATCATCGGGCCGCTGCGCGATAGGTAGCGAAACTCCTTTTCGAAAATCGCGGCGACGGCGCCGGAAACCCCGGGCACGTTCCATCCGAGCCGTACCGCGAGTTTTTGTTTGGACCCAGGCTTTGCAAGCCTGCTGGGAGCCGCTAGGGCGGCCGCTTCGCTCAAATTTTCTCCGCGATATTGCGCGAGCATGCGCACGTTCAAAAACCAGAAAAACGCGATGGTATAGGCGCAGAGCAAGCCGAAAAAGGCGAGCCCGGCGGCGAAGTCTCCCTGCGAGAAATGCGTGAGCGCCGAGGCGGCGAGTCCCGGCGGAAGGAGACGTTCGAGCGGCAGAAGGAAGACGGTGAGGCGCGCCGCGTCTGGATGCCTTTTCCCGCCGAACCGGGCCATCAGCGGACCAATGAACTGGAAGCTGATGATGAGAAAGAAGAACAGAATGCCCATGATTTCGCGCGTGCGGCGCTGCGCGAGCCAGCGTTCCACCCAGGCGAAGACCATGCGCGCCAGCAGAATGTTCGCGAGCGCAAACACGAGCAAGGCCAATCCGGCCGGAACGAACAATCGGTGGTCGGCCACCGTGACGCCTATCCAAATCCCGAACAGCCACAGGCCGCCGAGAGCCGTCGCAGGGTCGAGCGATCCGTAGACGAGGCGCGACCATGAAGAACGACGGATAGCTCAGGGGAAAACGCAGGAGATTCGAGGAGTCGAACGTCTCGGTGAACGCGGTGGCCACCACGGGGAAAAGCTGCCAGAAGAGAAAGATGACCCAGAGCAAAAGCGCGAGCCACTCGGTCTGGTCGTGCGACGTGAAGTAATACGAGGCGGCGGCGAGCCCGAACGCGCCACCCAGGCCTCCCATGGTAAGACCGAAGCCGAGCATGACGCGCGAAACCATCTCGAGACGGCCGCGTATCGTGCGAAGCGAATTGACGAAGAGTTGCCAGCGGACCTGAGCGATTGCGGCGAACTGGCCTCGAGCGACGGCCGAACTCAGCCCAGCCACGAGAGTTCCTGTTCGGCAAGACGGGAGCCGCCCACAATCCGGAGAAAGATCTCTTCGAGTGTGAGCTTTTCGCCGGCGGGTGGGGCGGCGCCGGGCGTCCCGTCTTCCTGGAGCGCGGCTGCGGCTTGCGAGGCGACTCCGGCGCGAAGCTCTTCGAGCGAACCCTGCGCCACAAGCAGGCCACGGTGGATGATCGCAACGTGACTGCAAAGACGTTCGACGATTTCGAGCACGTGGGAAGTAAGGAAGATGGTTGCGCCGCGCGAAATCATGCGCTGGAGCATTGCTTTCAGCGTGCCGGACGCAATCGCGTCGACGCCTTCGAACGGCTCGTCGAGAAAGAGGATTTTCGGGCCGTGAATGACGGCTGCGGCCATGGCAAGTTTTTTCTGCATCCCGTGCGAGTAGTCGGTGACAAGCTTTTTCGGCTGGTCGGCAAGCTGCATGAATTCGAGCAGCTCGGCGGTGCGCTTGGCTGCGGTGAGGCGGTCGAGGCCGTACATGCGCCCGACGAAATTCAAGTATTCCGCGCCGGTCAGACGGCCGAACAGCGCCATTCCTTCGGGCACGACGCCGATCTGGCGCTTTACTTCGACTGGATTCGCCGTCAGATCGACTCCCAGGATTTCCATCCGACCGGACGAAGGCGCCAGCAGGCCCGTGAGCATCTTGATGGTGGTGGACTTTCCGGCGCCGTTGGGACCGAGAAAGCCGAAGAACTGGCCGGGCGCGACGCGAAGGTTGACGTCATTTACGGCCACGAGCTGGCCGAAGGTCCGCGTGAGATGTTCGGTGATGATCGCCGGGCCGTCCATGAATTTTCGACTCTAACACAACGAGTGTGAACGTGTGAAAAACGGCTTTCTGGATCAGTTCGAGCGCGCGCTTGAGGGCGCAGTGGGCGGCGCGGGCACCTTGGGAAAGACGGCGAGGACGGCGGGTAGTTCGAGGCGGAAAGTGCAGCCGCCTTCGGCACGATTGAAGCCGGTGATGCGGCCGCCGTGCTCCTGCATCACGCCGTAGCAAATGCTCAGGCCCAGCCCCGTGCCTTTGCCGACGGGCTTGGTGGTGTAGAACGGGTCGAAGACTTTGTCGGGTTCCTTCAATCCGGGGCCGGTATCGGAAAATTCGATGACGAGGTTCCCCTTCTCGCGCAACGTGCGAATGAGCAAGACTCCTCCGCCGGCCGTCTCCATCGCGTCGACCGCGTTGCTGATGAGGTGATAGAAAACTTGCAGCAACTGGTTCGGGTCGCCGCGCACTGCGGGCAGAACACTGCGGCTTTCGAGTTCGATGCGAATGTTCTTTTCGCGCAAGTCAAGATTGCGGAGCTGCACGGCGCCGGTGAGAACGGTGTTCAGGTCGAGCAATTGTTTTTCCACCGGAACCTGGCGCGCGAAACTGAGGAGATTGTTGACGAGCTCCTTGGTTCGCCGGGCCTGGTCGCGAATCTTTTCGCCGATGGTGTGCGGCCGCGTGTTCGGAGGGTTCTCGCCCGTGAGCACGTCGGCAAAGCCCATAATCGCCGTGAGAGGATTGTTGATTTCGTGCGCGGCGCCGGCGGCCAACTGTCCGAGGGAAGCCAGCTTTTCGGATTGCACGAAATGAGTCTGCAGGCGCTTTACGTTCTCGAGCGATTCCCACAAATCGTGGACGAGTTGCGTGCGCTCGCGGTAAACGAGCTGCTGCCGCAGGAAAACGATTGAGGCGGCGATGAACACCGTGACGAGCGTCACGACCAGCCGAAACATCCGCACGGGTTCGGGGGCGTCGCTACCGAAGACTGCCCAAAAGGCGAGAGGCGGCGCGGAGAGAACGCCAATCATCGCGAGACGCGAGGGCCATTGCGTGTCGCGTCGAAAGCCCGCGCCCAAGGACTCAGGCTCGAGGGTGAGCGTTCGAGCCAGGATGCCTGTAGTTGCGAGCCAAACGAATGTGCCGATGAACGGCAGCGCGTAAAGACTGCCGGCATATGTTTGACCTTCGCTAACGGCCCGGTGCGCAATCAGATAGCCAGCAGCGTACAGACTCGTCGCACCGAACAGGTTTCCGTAAATGATCCGCCATGGGCCGCGCGCGCGAAGAAATAGAACGGCGAAGCCGATCAACACGACCGCGTTTTCGACCATGTAGGTTTCCAGGTCGCGCGCCCGAAAAAGCTCCGCGTCGGGCCAAATCGTCTTCCACGGCATCGCGGCGAAAACATAGAGATAGAGCCAGACGATTCCGAGTAGCAGCAGATCGAGGAAGCCGAAGCGAAGCGTCTCGCGCATCTTTCTGGCGTGGGGCATCAAAGCCAACGCGGCCATGAAAGGCACGGTGTGAACGAAAAAGAGAAGATCGCCAGGGAAAGGGCTATGCACCGAGCGGTGCAGCACGAGTTCCTGGTAGGTCCAGAAGAGCTGACCCGCAAGCCAGAGGGTGCAGCCGAACGCCAGCAGCATCCAGAAGGCGTTGCGGCGGCGATAGGGGGAGGCCGCGTTCCACAGGAGGCAAGTGTTCGCGAATAGCGCGACAAGAGCCTCGGTGAGATCGCTGAAAGTCGTCAGCGCGGAGCCGTGCGGAAACAGCAGCGAAGCCGCAGCATACCCGCCGACGAAAAATATCCAAGCGCCCAGAATCAGGACGGATGATCGAGACAACTTCATGTAGGACACACCTGATGGAAGATTCTACCGCAGACGCGGCGCCGCTCTGGAATCAACATCGAAGCCCAATTCTAAGAATGCAACGCGCGTAAGAAGTGAGGACTGGTGAAACGTGACCGTGGTAGTGTGCGTCCCTTAGGAACACCGGAGGGATTGCATCGTAACTTCAGGAATTTCTTTCGAGGAGAACAAGAATGCGCGTGGCTAAGTGTGGGGTGACACGAAGCAATTTGCTGATGGTGAGCGCGGTTCTGGTCTTGGCTTTCATGGGCGCACTGTCTGAGGGGTTCGCGCAGGAGCAGGCACGGCCGGCACCCACGCCTGGGTCCGCACCTGGCACCGATGCCGCGTACACGGCCAAGATAAAGGAGTACACCACGGAGCCGGACCTGCTTACCGAGCTCGTCGATCACCTTCCGGCCTCGGAAGCCGTTCCTTCGCCCGACAAGATCCTGGGCTACGTGATCGGCGCTCCCAACAAGCTGACCTATACGAAAGACATCTACCGCTATTACCGCGCGCTCGCAGCGGCCAGCCCACGGGTGAAGATTTTCAACGCGGGGAAAAGCGAAGAAGGGCGCGATTTTATGCTGATTGCAGTGAGCGATGAGGCCAACATCGCGCAACTGGATCACCTGAAGGAGATCACGGCGAAGCTTGCCGACCCCCGCAAGATCAGTGATGCCGAAGCGCAACAACTCATTGAGACCGGCAAACCTTTTTACTGGGCCTCCGGCTCGATCCACTCTCCCGAGACCGGCTCGCCGGAAATGCTCATGGAACTGGCCTACCGCTTGGCCGTCGAGGACACGCCTTACATCCAGAAGATTCGCAAGAACGTGGTTTTTCTGATTACGCCGGTACTCGAAGTGGACGGCCGCGACCGCATGGTGGATCTCTACAACTATCGTAAGGCGAACCCTGATAAGCCTGCGCCAAACCTGATCTACTGGGGCCACTACGTTGCGCACGACAACAACCGCGACAACATCGGGATGGCTCTGGAGCTATCAAAATCGCAGATGAAGAATTTCCTGGAATGGCATCCGCAGGTGCTGCACGACCTGCACGAGTCGGTCCCGTACCTTTATACGATGACCGGAACCGGCCCCTACAATGCGTGGCTGGATCCAATAGTGTTCAGCGAATTTCAAGAGATGGCGCACTACGAAATCGAGCAATTCACAAAGCGCGGCGTGCCAGGCGTTTGGACACACGGCTTCTACGACGGATGGGCGCCCAACTACATGCTGTATGTTGCGACGGGCCACAATTCGATCGGCCGCTTCTACGAGACGTTCGGCAACGGAGGCGCCGATACGCGCGTGCGAACGCTCGAGCCCACAGATACATCCCGCGAGTGGTTCCGCCAGGACCCGCCGCTGCCGAAGATCACGTGGTCGATGCGCGACAACACGAACATGCAAGAGAGCGGTTTGCTTTTTGCGCTGGGATACACAGCCGATCACGCGCAGGGATTTCTTTCTAACTTCTATCTGAAGAGCAAGCGATCGATCGCGAAAGCGACGACAGAGGGCCCGGCGGCGTGGGTGATCGTTAATGATGGCCGGCGGCCAGCCCTCCAGGTGCGACTGGTTCGTTTGCTGCAGCAGCAAGGAGTGGAAGTGAATCGCGTGGATCACGAATTTGAGGCAAAGCCGGCGACGTCAACAGGTGCCGGCGAGAGAAGTAAATCGCAAGCTAAGGCCGAAGGGGGAACGGGCGGAGCGAAGTCCGATGCGAAGGCTGGAGAGGCTAAGTCCGAGGTGGCGAAGCCCGAAGCGCCAAAGCCGGTGAAGATCCCTGCTGGCAGCTACGTGATTCGCATGGACCAGCCGTACAGCCGCATGGCTGACATGTTGCTTGATACTCAGTATTTCAACATAAAGGATCCGACTCCGTACGACGACACGGGCTGGAGCATGGGCGCGCTCGTCAACGTGAAGACGGTGCGCGTGACGGACGCAGCGATCCTAAAAGCGCCGATGAGTCTGGTTGCGAACCCGGCGCCTTATGGTGGTGAGCTTGCAGGGGGCAGCAGCGCCGCGAAATTCTACTTGGTCAATGCGAGTGCCGAGCCGGCGCTCGCCACGTTCCGTTTCCAGTTGAAGGACGTGAAAATGTCCGCGGCCGAAGAGGGCTTTGACGCAGAGGGACAGAGGTATGCTGCAGGATCGTTCATCATCCCCACGGAAAACAACCCTTCGGACCTCAAGCAGCAGCTCGAATCGGCCGCCAAGGACTTAGGGCTCAGGATTCATGCAAGCGGTGTAGACGCCAAAGCTCCGCGTCACGAAATCACTGTTCCGAGAATCGCACTGTTGCACACGTGGACCAACACCCAGGGAGAAGGATGGTTTCGCCTCGCGCTGGATGAAACTCGAATTCCGTACGCCTATATTTCCGATCAGGTGGTGCGCGACACTCCGAACCTGAAAGAGAAATATGACGTCATTATCTTTCCGCCCGCCGGGAACAACGTTTCCACCCTGATCAATGGACTGCCGAAAAGGATTCTTCCAGACGGCACCGACTTCGGCGGGGCTATTCCCTGGAAGACAAGCGACCTCACTCCCAATATGGGTGTGCTCGATCACACAGACGATATCCGCGGCGGCATGGGGTTAGAGGGTGCGGCTCATCTACAGAAATTCGTGCAGGACGGCGGACTTTTCATTCCCGTGAGTTCGAGCACGGTTCTTCCGATCGATCTTGGTATTACTTCTGGCGTATCGATTACGCCCACTCGACAGCTCCAGGCGCGCGGCTCTGTTTTCAACGCCAAGGTGGAGGACAAGGGTAGTCCAATTTCCTACGGTTACGACGACACGCTGGCAATTTATTTCAGCCAGGCGCCGGTATTTCGAGTTTCGATTAGTCCTGCAGGCGGCTTTTTCGGTGGAGAAGATGGCGGCGCGAATGAAGGCAGGCCGAGCGGCCGCGGCTCAACGACCGATCCCGACATCCCACAAGGGCGCCTTTGGAATCCGCAGCCTGCGCCGCCCAAGCGGACTCGGGCCGAGCAAGAGGTTTACATTTCACCGGACGTTCGCGAGGCTCTTCGCGGAATGATTCCGCCGCCGCAGACGTGGCCTCGCGTGATACTGCGTTTTGCTGACGAGCCAAACCTGTGGGTAAGCGGCATGCTTGCGGGGGGGAGTGAGCTGGCGAATGCGCCCGCCGTCATCGACGTCCCGGTTGGTCGCGGACACGTGGTGCTGTTCGCGAATAATCCGATGTGGCGCCAGGAAACGCACGGCAGCTTCATGCTCGTGCTGAATGCCGCGCTTAACTACGACCACCTCGGCGCCGGGCGCAAGCTTCCGCCCGCGCCGAAGGACGACGAAGCCAGCGCCGATGATGACGCCGACTCCACGGAGTGAGCCGCTCGGCGGCTCACAGGCTCAAGACATTTACAATAGGGCGCCGGTGTTGGCCGCTTGGGTGGAGTGGGTGGCAAGCGCCTCGGCGCTCCAACCCGTTTCGGCCGCGTGCCCAGCCAGGAAGCTGTAAGCGATGTATTTCCAGCCCGAGCGCCCTTCGCGCTTCAATCTCCGGGAAAAATAGAAGCCAACCGCGTCGATGCTGCCTTTGATGCCATACAGCTCGAGCCGGGACGGACTTGAGCCCCACATGGTATTCGGCTGGGAGCATCCGTACGTGGTCTCGCAGTGGACAGTCAGTTCCGTGGATGCTACCGAGAGACCAACCGCAGCCACCCAGGGAACCCAGAACGATTTGCCCAAATGCGGCGTGGCGGTTTCGATTTCGGAATTGCGCGAGATCTGCGGTTCACGCCATTCGGGCGTCGTGGGCGCAAGTGCTTCATTTGTGCGCTCGCGAAGATTATTGACCGGCCGCTCGACAAAGGAACCAAAGGCGGCCAGGGGAAGTTTGTATCCGATCTGAGCTGACGACGCGGACTTGGCATTCGTGAGCCATGGCGCCGAAGAAATCGATGGCACCATACTCTCTTGGGCCGCCGCGGGCAAAAGGGGAAGGAACAGCACCAGGGCCAGTGCAACTCTTCGCAGATGATTCATATGATCCACCTTTCTACCGTTGTCGCGCCTGCCGGCTGCTGCGTAAGAGTGCGGAGCGAGTGAGCCTGAGACTTGGCTCGACAGTGTGACCAGACGATTCGATTTTCCGGGCTGTAGGCAGTTTTTGGCACGCTAGGGTATACAGTGCACGGGAGATGCCAAGCGCCAAGCCGATATCTTAGAGTTCTCTAACTGTGCGCGTTGGTCAGCGGCTGAAGTGTTCGACATGAAGCTGCGTTTCTTCACTAGCCAGGATGAATGCGCGCTCCACGGCGTGCTGGAGCTCGCGCACGTTTCCGGGCCATTGGGCCTGTCGCAAGAAGGCGATAGATGAAGCGGAAAGCCTCTTATCGGGCACGCCCGCTTTTCTGCACAAGTCGGCCAGGAAGCGCCCCGCCAGTGGTCCAATGTCTTCCGTGCGCTCGCGCAGCGGCGGGAGTTCAATGGGAAAAACGGCCACCCGATAATAAAGATCCTGGCGAAAGAGCCTCTGTTTCACGAAATCAAGCAGGTTGACGTTTGTCGCGCATATCACACGGACATCCACGCGGAAGACCTCGGAGCTGCCCAGCCGCTGCACTTCGCCATCCTGCAGAAAGCGCAACAGCTTCGCTTGCATGCTCAAAGGCAAGTCGCCGATTTCGTCCAGGAAGAGCGTTCCTCCGTGAGCCATGTGAATGCGCCCGACGCGCGTTTGCACCGCCCCCGTGAACGCTCCCCTCGAATGGCCGAACAACTCAGCTTCCAGGAGCGATTCGGGAATTGCGGCGGAATTCACCACAACAAGCGGATTCTGAGCCCGTGGGCTAAGGTCGTGGATCGCACGCGCGACGATTTCTTTGCCGGTCCCCGTTTCGCCCGTAACAAGCACCGTGGTGTCGCGCGGCGCGACGAGCCTCGCCAACCGGTAAACCTGCTGCATTCCCCGTGCGTTTCCCACCATTCCCGGGAGCGGACTCAGATCGTCAGCCGCCGGCTCGGCTTTTGTCGCAGCGGGCGGCGCTGGCGGCATCGGCATTATCGCGGCGGATGAGGCGCGCACTTCAGCAGAGATTGTCTCCGCAGCAGCTCGCGAGTCAACAAGCCGAACCTCCAGACCTGCAAAGCGGTGGCGGGCCAACTCCGCCACCTCCTGTGAATCCAGGTCCGGCAGATGCCGATCAAGCACAAAAACATCAAATGCAATCGACTCCAACCGGGAAAGGGCATGAGCGCCGCTCAGCGCTTCTTCGACAATCTCGTGCGCGTCAATCGACCTTTGCTTGAACAGCCTCCGAAATACAGGATCACTACTAGCGACCAGGACTCGGATTTGGTTTCGTTTTGCCGCTGGCAGCACAACGGTCGACATGTTTGTTTCTCCCAAGAGTGCGCCGTTTTTCACAATCTCCTCGTGGCAAGTCTTTCACAAGACGCCATTGTATGTATGTAAGGGTAACTCCTATCTTCGCGAAGGTGTCGCGAACAAGTTAATGTGGATCGGAATCGAGACCGCTGCTGCGCTGCACGGTTCGATTAGTTCATTCACATTAGTGTTTACAAAGATTAGGTAACTCTAATGTGCTTCGTGGACCAAGCAGCGCGGGGCAGTGATCATAGACCAATGCCCTCCACGATCTTGCGAAAAGCTGAGCGCGGAAGTTGATTTCGTGGAATTCCGCTTGGAAATCCGAGCAGCGGGCTGGATGAAGTATCCGCGCGCTCACTGCGTGGCACACTACCATGGCGATGTTTTAGGTACCCGGGGCGTCGGGGTGTCGATTGAATTCTAAGAAAACGCAAGTAGGGGCAGGGGTGCACATATTGATGGTCGAGGATGATTCGATCCTTGCCCAGTTCGTTCGACAGAGCTTGGGAAGCGATGGTTTAGTGGTGGAGATTGCCTCGGACTCAGCGGAAGGGCGACGCAAGCTGGGCGTTCAGAGCTACGAACTTGTGATTCTCGATCTGGGTCTCGAAAGCTCCGGTGGAATGGAAGTGCTTCAGCAGGTGCGCGCAACCAAGCCAAGTCCCCTGACTCTGGTTTTGAGCGGCGCTTCCGGGGTGGAAGAGCGGATCCGTTGTCTCGAGGCCGGCGCCGACGACTTTATGACGAAGCCCTTTTCCGTGGCGGAACTGTCTGCTCGTATCCGCGCGCTCTTTCGCCGCATGAACGGTCCCACGAAAGCTGTTTTGAAGGTGGAGGATCTCGAGCTCGATCGGATTGAGCGTACTGTGCGGCGCGGCGGCTACTCGATCGACCTTTCATCCAAGGAATTTGCCCTGCTGGACTTCTTGATGCAGCATCCTCTCCAACCAGTTTCCCGGAACGTGATCGTCCAGCAAGCTTGGAAGTTGAGTTCTGATTCGATGACAAATGTCGTCGACGTCTACATCAATTACTTGCGGAAGAAGATCGATTCCGGCTTTGACCGTCCCCTCATCCACACCATTCGCGGCGTCGGCTACCAGATCGGCGGATGAAGTTCACTCCTCGCTTTTCTTACGACCTTGCAAGACAGGCATACGCCGGCCGTTCCGGTTTTTATCGGAAGTGATAGAGCGGCCAGTCAATCAAACGCCTCGTTCATGAGTAATCGTACGGGCTTGGCGCGCTGCTGAAGGGCGACGCGGTCAGCGCCGCTGATTACGCCGACCGCCGGCCGCAACTTGCTCGACGCCGGAAGACTTCCGGTTTGAGGGTGAAACGTCGCGAAGGGCGATGGATGCATTCTGTTCGAGGTGCAGCAAGTAGTCCGCGTACGGACCCTTGAAATCTTCGACGTGGCCCTTATCGAAATGCCAGATGCGCGTGGCGACTTCATCGATCACGTCGTAGTCGTGCGTTACGAGCAGCACCGTACCCTCGTAGCGCTGGAGGGCGATGTTGAGCGCGTTGATCGATTCCAAGTCGAGGTGGTTCGTGGGTTCATCGAGCACCAGGACGTTGGGCTTTTGAAGCATGAGCCGGCAGAAAATCAGCCGCGCGGCCTCACCGCCCGAAAGCGTTTGCGTCATCTTCGTAGCGTCGTCGCCGCTGAACAGCATCTGCCCGAGGACGGCGCGCAATTCTTCCTGCGGCGCCATTGGTTTGTACTGCTGCAGCCACTCGATAGCCGTCGAGCCCTTGGCGATGGTTTCGGAGTGGTCCTGCGCGAAGTAACCCACGGCCACGTTGTGGCCCCAGATCACTTGCCCGCCGTCGACCGGGAATTGGTGGTCGGAGTCCTCAATGAATCCGGTGGCATTGCGGATGAGCGACTTCAGGAGTGTGGTCTTGCCCGCGCCGTTGCGCCCCATGAGGGCTGATTTTTTCGCCGCGCGCCAGGCTGGCTGTAAATGGCAGGATTACCTTCACGCCGTCGTATGATTTCGAGACGCTCTTGATTTCGAGCGGATGCTTTCCGGAGTGCTGGTCCATCTGAAAGCGGATGTAGGGCCGCGCGATATTCGATCGGGCAAGCTCCGAGGTTTTCAGGCGTTCAACTTCCTTCTTGCGCGAGGTGGCCTGCGCGGAACGCGTGCCGGCGGAAAAGCGGGCAATGAATTCATTCAATTGCTCAATTTTCTTCTCGCGCTGCGCGTTCTCCGATTCGATGCGGGAGCGGATCGACGTTTTCGCCACGACCATGTCGTCATATCCGCCGTTGTACATGATGACGGTTTGGTAGTCGATGTCGGCGGTGTGGGTGCAGACGCTGTTCAGGAAGTGGCGGTCGTGCGAGATGACGATCAGGACGCCTTCGTAGTCGCACAGATAATCCTGCAGCCAGTGGACGGAATCGAGGTCGAGGTGGTTTGTAGGCTCGTCCAACAGCAAGGCGGGAGGATTCCCGAAGAGCGCCTGCGCGAGCAGCACGCGGACCTTTTGGCCGCCTTGCAATTCGCGCATCTTCCGCTCGTACAAATCTTCCTCAAGCCCGAGCCCATCAAGCAAAATCGCGGCATCGGCCTCGGCCGAATAGCCGCCCTCTTCGCCGACGATTCCTTCGAGGTCTGCCAGGCGTATCCCATCCTTATCTGTGAGCGATTCGTGGGGCTTGGCGTGCAGAACCTCCCGCTCGACCAGAGCCTTCCAAAGCAGGGCGTTGCCCATGATGACCGTGTCGATGACGCGAAACTCGTCGAAGGCGAACTGGTCCTGACGCAGGACGCCGAGCTTCTTCGGCCGTGTGACGGAGCCGTGCGACGGTTCCATCTCGTCGCACAGGATTTTCATGAGCGTGGACTTGCCGGCGCCGTTTGGCCCGGTGATGGCGTAGCGGCGCCCCGGCTGGAAGGTGCAGGTGACGTCCTCGAAGAGGACGCGCTCGCCGAAGCGCATAGTGATGTTGTTTAGTGAAAGCACAGCCCTCCATTATACCGCATCCCGCGTGGTTGCCATGTGGGGTTGTTCCGTGCGGAAGGGCTACGGAGGCGAGCGCAAACCAGAACGCAGTATTTTGCGAGCCGTTTTTTGCCGATTAGAGTGGGGCTGGTCCATGTCGAAAAGACCCATGCTCCACAAACCGGAGCGTGGGGCACCCCGCGGGTGGACTTGTCAGTCTCGGTTCATTGATCGAGCTGGAGCTTGCGAACAAAGCGTTCGCCAGAAACAAGTTCAAGAAGGAGCCCCCGGCACCCGGCAAGTTTCCAAGTGAGATCCGGCTCAGGGACGGAGTAGGTGATCCTGAAGTAACCGCTAGGAACGAGTGGATGGTAATGTCCGGTTATCCGACTACACGTCCACTTGATTACTTCCGAGCAGTCCGTGACTCGGGCGTAATCGCAAGAGGCGGTTACCATCAAGGTCGCTTCTACGTGCTTCGAGTTCCGCGGCTCCACTGGGCTTCACGGCGTGTTCAGTTCGCCGCGCTGGGCCCAAAAATTC
The DNA here is from genome assembly GCA_963744235.1 of uncultured Acidobacteriota bacterium. Classification (GTDB taxonomy): domain Bacteria; phylum Acidobacteriota; class Terriglobia; order Acidiferrales; family UBA7541; genus Palsa-295. The sequence continues at coordinate 254,890 of CAVUSU010000006.1, forward strand.
TCCCCGTCTGGTTTTTCGATCCGATACTGGGTGAGCTGGCCGGGCGTGCATTGGGCCGCAACGACAACGCCCTCGCCGTAACTGCCTCGCACGTGCGTGCCGAGTTTCAAGAGGAAGCAATCGGGCGGGCTCGTCAAGGTTAGTTTCCCTGGCTGTGTAGCAGACGGATCGTAAAATATGCCTTTCGCGTTAAGCTCATATATCGGTACGAGGCGATGCGTCTTAAAGGGACCGATTCCGTGGACCTGGGTGACCGTTTCTGTTTTTGACAGCCCGAAGTGTGCCATATTCTTGGGCGCGAGCGCGTACGTGCCGACCTCCATGGGTATGAGCCCCTGCGGGTCGTAACGGTCACCCATTCCGAACGCCCAGGTTCCTTTCACCACGACGGTGTGTTCGTCTATGGGATGGGTGTGCGGCATGATGATGTATCCTGCTTCGCGGTGAATCCGAATGACAAAGAGCTCGCCCTCTTTCGTGGGGTCGCCCGATACCGTCTCAAACGTTTGGCCAGCGGCAAATTCTTTTAGCGGAACTACGTGGGACTGAGCGGGCTGCTGCGCAGAGGATTGCTGCGACCTAAGGGCTGCCGCCGCTAAAACCACGAGGATGAGTAGCATCGAGATGCCTTTGGCCATCATGTCCTCCAGCTACGGTAAGTCAGTATTCCAAGTTCGACAGCCAAGCCGCAAGCTCAAATGCGGCCCGGGTAGGTGAGGCGATTCTGGGCGAGTTGTCGGCAACCCTTACCTAATCGCATTACGTCAGAGTTGCTCGTGATCCGTCCAGTGTTCCCCGACGGCGCTGTAGCGACTGTACGGGCATTTCGCTGATACACTTGGCCGCCGGAATGGTGGTGGAGGGATTCAGATGACATGCCAAAGTGTCTGCCGTCCTGTCGGTGATGCGGGTGGTGAGCGGACAAACGACTCGCGATCCAATACACCCGGTCATTCCAGACGAGAGTTTCTTGCAACCCTTGCGGCGTTCGGTTTAACCGCAGTTACGCCCGCCCGGACACTGATCGCGCAGACAGCTGCAGTCAGCGCTAAGCCCGGAATGATCGATGTGCATCATCACATCGTTCCGCCTTTTTACTTGGCGGAGAATCGCGATCGAATTGTCGCTGCGGGCGGCGGCCGGATTAATCCTGCTTATTTGAGCTGGACTCCGGAGCAAGCCCTTGCAGCGATGGACAAGCACGGCGTAGCGACCGCTGTCCTGTCGCTCTCGGCGGCTGCTTTCTGGTTCGGCGACCGGGAAGCGGCAGCGCGCACGGCGCGCCGAGCCAACGAATATGCCGCCGATCTGATGCGAACTCACCCAGGTCGCTTCGGCCTGTTTGCAATAATCCCTCTTCCCGATACCGAGGCCAGCCTGCGCGAGATCGAATACGCGTATAGCGTACTCAAGGCGGACGGAATTGGATTGGTGACCAGTTACGACGACAAGTGGTTGGGACACGCTGGTTACCAACCGGTTTTTGAGGAGCTCAACCGACGCAAGTCCGTCGTGTTTGTGCATCCAACAACGCCGTTGTGTTGTCGAACATTGCTGCCTGATGTCTCGCCGATACTGGTTGAAATTCCGCAAGATACCGCTCGGGCAGTCACGAATCTGCTTTTTACCGGTACATTTTCGAGATTCAAGGACATTCGTTTCATCTTCGCCCACGCGGGCGGAAACGTGCCAATGTTGCTCGGTCGTATGCACCAATACGGCCCGAAGAACATCGCCGAGAAGGCGCCCAACGGCATCGAATACGAACTCAAACGCCTTCATTACGATATCGCTGGCACTGCCTATCGACCAGCGATTGCGGCACTCACGAGTCTCGTCCCAACCACACAGATTCTGTTCGGCAGCGACAATCCGTTCGTCCCCCTCGCCGAGACGGCTGAAGGCATGACGCAACTCGGTCTTTCGGCGGACGAACTCCGGCTCATCGGCCGCGACAACGCACTGGCGTTGCTCCCTCGGCTCAAAACAAGTTAAGGGTTTGCAAATTCGCTCCATTGCACGACAGAGGCTGAAGTTCGGTTTCGGACTGCGGAGGCAGCACTCGTCTCTCAGGGGGCGAATGGTCGGCAATCCGGAAGTTATCCAGATTGACTGCCCGCAGCCCGGTGCAAACTCCTGAGTAACGCGGTAACCGGACATTCCCCGCAAATGTCCGATTACGCGTGAATGAGCGGCCACCGCCGCTATACCGGCGATTAACAACGTCGGAATCAGCATCCGCCGTCTCTGCAAGCTTCACTACTGCGGCAGCAAAGTTGGCAGGCGAGATCAATCTGAGCTTGAGTTAGCGCTTATGGGCTGGGAGGGGCAGAGATCGTCGAGGACGGGGCGGGCGAGACCCTTTACATGGGGGTTCGGGCGGCCTTGGAGGTCGAAGACGATGATTTCGTTTTCGCCTTTTCGAAGCCACGGGTCGGGGACGTAGAGCGTTTGTTGCGGTCCAATGCTCCAGAATCTTCCGAGCGCGTGACCATTGATCCATGCGGCGCCTTTCCCGAGGGAGCGAGTGTCAAGGAAGGTGTCGCCCGTCTCTCTGAGTTGGAACGTACCGCGGTAGAACGCGGGGCCGCTCGAGGGACCGTTCTTGGCACCGTTCTTGGGGCTGGGGCCAAAATGCACGTTTGCCGGGATCGGTCATGGGCAGCGAGTGCATCTCCCATCCGCGGATTTCGTGACCGTCGAGCGTGACGGATTCGGTGATGCCCTTCCGTTCGTTGCGAAGCGCCTTCGAGAAGTTGATCCGGCCCGGTGTTCTCGACAAGAATGTCGATCGTAACTTTTGAAGTCGCGTCCTTTATCGGCAGCGAGTGCTGGCCGAGGCGCCTATCGAGCGCGCCGGTGAATTCGTGATTTACGAATACCTCCGCGTAATCGCGCAACTCGCGGATCGTCAGCTCGCCTTTGACAGGCCCTGCGACACGCGTGCGATACAGGATGTAGCCGTAGGATTGGCCGAGGGCCTCCATGGGTTTCGGAACATCCGACATGATGGGCGTTCCGAGATTTTCCCAGAGCGGACTTGCCTCGCTGAGTTGAATGGGCGGAATTGAAATCGTGGGCTCGCTTGCGGGCACAGGCGGGAGCGTCACGCCCTGGCGGTGCTTCGCGATGACCTCTCGAAACGCGAAATACTTCTTTGTGGGGCGCCCGGATTCGTCCAGCGGCGCGTCGTAATCGTAACTCGTGGTCTGCGGCAAATACGTCTTGTCGAAGTTCGCGCCATTCATGAAGCCGAAGCTCGTCCCTCCATGGAACATGTAAAGGTTGATCGAATAGCCCTGACCGAGAATCCAATCGAGTTCTTTCTCTTGCTGCAACGCGTCGGTGGCGGCGTGCTTGCGGCCCCATGCGTCGAACCAGCCGTCCCAATACTCGCCGGCCATTAGCGGCTGACCCGGACGAAAAGCTGCGAGGGCCTTGAACGCTTGTGTGGCTTCGCCTGGTCCGAAATTCGCCACGGCCGGAAGATTCGGCAGCGTTCCGTTGGGAAGCTCCTCGGGTCCGTCAGCGGTATACAGCATCGCTTCTCCGAGGCCGGCACTCGAGAGAGTGTCGCGAATGGCGGCGAGGTACTCCTTGTCCTTATCGAAGGAGCCGTATTCGTTCTCGACCTGGACGGCGATGATCGGGCCACCGCGCGTAATCTGCAGCGGCGCCAATTCTTCGCCGAGGCGCTTCAGCCAGCGCACGGCCGGGCGCATAAATTTCGGGTCGGAGCTTCGCAGAACGATGTCGCGATCCGCGAGGAGCCACGCTGGGAAGCCGCCCAAATCCCATTCGGCGCAGGAGTATGGGCCCGGCCGCAGGATCACGTAGAGGCCTTCCTGCTGCGCGGCGCGGACGAAGGTGGCGACGTCGTACTGGCCGGCGAAGTCGTAGACTCCCGGCTTGGGTTCGTGAACGTTCCAGAATACGTAGGTGGAGATGGTGTTCAGGCCCATGGCGCGGGCCTTCTTCAGGCGGTCGTGCCAGTATTCGGGCGGAATGCGCTCGTAGTGCATTTCGCCCGAGATGATTTGGAAGGGTTTGCCGTCGAGAACGAAAGTGCGGCCGTCGATGCCGAAGGTATGTTTAGGCGTGTCTTGCATTAAGGTTCCGGCAAGAAGAATTGGCACCGTCAACACGCAGATAAGAAAAGGGCCGACGCGGGATCGAAGACTCGGCATCAGTCGCCCACCCGAATGGCTTCGAGAACCTTCACTTCGAATGGCTTCAACTGAAACTCGTGCGGTTCACCGGCACGGACCGTGATGATAGGCATCGACAGATCTTCTTTCCACGGGCTGCGAAGCCGAAATTCTTTCGCAGCTTTGGTGGGCAACTCAAACGCTTTCGCAAGGTCGATTGCGATACTCTGCGGCTGATCCGAAGGATTTCGGAGAACGAGGATTCCCTTGCGCGGCGACCAGGACGCCCAGCCGTAGACCTCAAGCTCGGCAGGATCGCCGCCGATCCAGTGGGTGTCGACCAGAACGTCCGCATTCGCACGCGACCAGTTCGCCGCCTCGGCAAGATTGTCCCAGTCGTCCGCAGAGAGCAGCGATGGCGTGATGTACATCTCCTGCAATTGCGTACCGGTGCCGAAGTAATCGCGCACTTCATTCTTGAAATCGTGGGTCGGGTCTGAATCCAGGTTCCTCGCGTGCTTCGCGAAGATCAGGCCATGCAGCATGAGCGAATTCAGCGGATAGAGCGGGCCGTCCATCACAACGTGTTCGTACGTGTCGGCATCGCGATAGGTGATCCAGCGCTCGCGATTCGGGCCCACGCCCAGGAACTCGTGGTCTTCGCCGCCGCGCCAGATCGAATCGGCGTAGATCAGCCAAAAAGGCGAGGGATACGTGCCGGTGGTGAGATTGATATAGAGGTCGCGCTTCTGGGCGCGAAGCTCCGTAATCAGATTGATGGCAGCGTCGAAGTCGCTGTCGAAATCGCTTCCGGCAAACACACGATTCGCGTTGCCGGTGCCGTCGAATTTGAACTGATTCACGCCGAAGTCGCGCATCATGCGCATGCAGGTATCGCGAAATAACGCGTAGTATTTCGGACCGGAAAGGGCCATGCCATTGTCCACGATCTCGTAGCCGGCAGCGCGAGCGGCCGCAACGCGTTGCTGTTTCGGTCCGTCATATCCGCCCCAGGGCGACATCCAAATACCGGGGTCGGCGCCGTACTTTTCGGCTTCTGCACGGGCCGGCGTCAGCCCATCGGGAAAACCGGGATTGAACTGCCAAAGCGTGGCTGGATTGTCCCAACCGTCGTCGAAGAGGAAGGAAGAAAGCTTTACGCCGCGCTTTTGGCTGAGTTCGGTTCCGAAAGCGCGGACCACGTCGACAGCCTGGACCGCGTCATACCGATTGAAGTAGCCGAGGTCGTACCAGGAGTTGTAATGCAGAAAAGTGCGATAGGGATGGGCGCGCTCGCGTTCAACGTAACGCAGAAAGCCCCGCCGCAGTTGTCCGTCCATGGTGACGCCCACGACGCTGGAGTACGTCACCTCATGTCCCTTCTTCAGCGGCAACTCGCGCTCGAGTTTGCAGCGGGCGCGGCCGAGCGCGACTTCGCACGCGGAAAGAGGATGCTCGAAGCCAGCGAAGAGGGAGCCGTCCACGACGGGCGACCCTTGAACGGCCCCGGTGACGTGCGCATTCGGCAGCGCCCAGTCAATCATACGGATCTCGATGATCGGGACATCGGGGTCCGTCGCAGCGATGGTAACTTCATCGCGAAGATAGTTTGAACCGTCACGCAGAATCACGCGCCATGTGACGTTCAGCAGCCCGTCTGAATCGCGGAATCGCGTGACGATCGCTTTTCCGGGCAATCTTTCGGAGAGTCTGGAGGCTTCTGGATTTGGCGTGAGGTCGCCGGCGGCCGGGCCGGAAGTGACCGCCATATTTGATGGCATCAGCGCACGGCCACCGCCGAGAATCAGGACGAAGGGATTTGCGGGCGCGGCGAGCGATCGCCCCGCGAGCAAATCTCGGAACTCGCCACTTCTCAGTATCCCATTCGATGACTGCCAAGTCGCGCTCAGGACCGCGTTGGAAAGCGAGAATCCGTCAGGGGTGATTTGAACTTGAGCGACTCCTGGATCTGGCTCGAAAAAGACAGGACTCTTCTCTTGAGCGGTGACCGTGCCCGCCGCGCCAAGCGCAAGAACCAAGAAGGCGACTCGATAGAGGAGTTTTGCTCGCAAGGTGGCCCACCATGGAAACGCCCATTGTAGGATTTGCCACACATCAAATCGAGATCTTTCGGTGCGTTCCGCGGGTGCAATCACCTGATTTTCAGTTTTGCTGCCAGCCTCCGCCGAGTGCCCTGTAAAGTTGCACGAGACTCTGGTATTCGGTGCCGCGAGCACTAGCGAGTGTGAGTTCGGCGGAGAAGAGGGATCGTTGGCCGTCCAAAACTTCGAGATACGTAGTGGTTCCTCCCCTGTAGCGCATATCAGACAGGCGAACGGATTCTTGCAAGTCTTTGACGGTATCCTCCTGGCGAAGCCGGACCTGATGGAATTTCTCGTAGGCGATCAACGCATCGGATACATCGCCGAACGCGCGCTGAATTGCTTGACGATAAGCGATCAAAGCCTGTTGATGCTCGGACTCAGCGAGCCGAAGATTTCCGCGAAGTGCTCCCCCCGTGAAAATGGGCTGGCTCACTTGTGCGCCGTAAGACCAGATGCCGATTTGCGAGCTCATCAGGCTAGAGAAAGCGCTGCTGCGTCCGAAGGAGCCGCCGCCGGAACCCGTCAAGGAAATTTGCGGAAAAAACTGGGCCTTGGCGACGCCGATTTCGGCGTTCGCCGCGACCAAGTTTTGCTCGGCCTCGCGAATGTCGGGCCGGCGCTCGATGAGCGATGACGGCACGCCCGGCGGCACTTCGGGAGGAAGCGGCTGCTCGACCAGCGGCCGACCGCGTGGCACGGCCTGCGGGTAATTGCCAAGGAGAATGCTGATGGCATTTTCTTCCTGTCCGATCTGGCGCTCCAAGTCGGGAATCTGAGCATTCGCGGTATCGAGGACTTGCTGAGCCTGTAAAACGTCGAGCTTTGTGGCCACGCCGTGCTGGATGCGAAGATTGGTGAGCTTCACCGAGTCTTGCTGCGTCGCGACGGTTTGGCGCGTGATTTCGAGTTGAAGGTCAAGTTGCAGGAGCGTGAAATAGTCGCTCGCCACGTCGCTGACGAGCGTTAGTGCCACCGTTTGACGCGCATCCTCTGTCGCAAGGAGTTGGGCGCGCGAGGCCTCAGTGGCGCGGCGCAACTTACCGAAGAAGTCCAGCTGAAACGCCGCGTCCGTCGTCAGAGTGAAAAAGTTGTACTTGGTTTGGAAGTTGTGTTCTTTTCCTCCGGAGAAATTGCCGTTCTCTTGCACCTGCGGGAATAGACTGGAACGCGTTACGGCAAGCTCCGCGCGCCCTGCGTTGATACGCTCTGTGGCAGTCTGCAAGTCGTAGTTCTGCTTTAGCGCTGTGCGGATGAGTTCTTGTAATTGCGGATCCTGGAACACCTGCCACCAGGGAAGATCAGCGTAGGACGCAGCCTGAGCCTGGACCTGCGGGTTTTCGCTCAGATCGCGGTAGGCCGCTGGAGTTTGAACGGCGGGCCGATGATAGTTCGGGCCCACCATGCAGCCTCCGATGAGACTCGATACTAAGATGACGGCAACCAACGGCTGCGAATTTTTCATGAGTGGCTCCGTGACCGGTCAATAAGGCGGTGGATCATCTCAGTCGCCCTCCGCGGGAGTGGGTGTGCCAGACGTCCCCATAGCGGGAGGCGCGTTAATCGCTCCGGGCGACTGGCTCAATTGGCCAGCTCCGGACCACTTTTCAACCAGATAGAAGATTGCGGGAACCAGGAATATGGCAATGACGCTGGCCGCCAGCATACCTCCAATGACCGTTGTTCCGATGATCTGGCGCGCCACGGATCCGGCTCCTGTGGCTACCCACAAAGGCACGCTGCCCAGGATGAACGCGAAGGAGGTCATCAAGATGGGTCGAAGGCGGATGCGGGCACCTGCCAAGGCAGCGTCCACGAGCGATTTGCCCTGCTCGTATTCGTCCTTTGCGAATTCCACGATGAGGATCGCGTTTTTCGCGGCCAGCCCGATCAGCATTACCAGCCCGATCTGTGAATACACATCGTTTTCTATTTGCACCATGTAGGGCGGATAAAACCACGCAGCGATCGCGCGCCTCAACCAAAGCGTTGCGAACGCGCCAAACACCGCCACCGGGGTGCTGAGCAGCACGCTGAATGGCAGCGACCAGCTTTCATAGAGCGCCGCGAGAATCAAGAACACGAACAAAAGGGAAAACGCGAAAACAGCAGTAGGGGAAACTCCTTGCTGAGCGAGTTTTTCCTGAAACGACATGTCTTTGTAGTCGTAACCCATTTCCCGGGGCATCGTTTTCGCGAACGTTTCCTCGAGCGCCTGCATGGCCTGGGCGGAACTGTAGCCCGGCGCCGCGCTGCCGACGATCTGTGCGCTTCGATATTCGTTGAACCGCATGGTGTATTCCGGGCCGCTGCGGGAATCGAATTTTGTCAGGGCGGAAAGCGGCACATCCTCTCCCTTATTGTTTCGGACGTAGAACTGCCCGACGTTTTCGGCGTTGGTCCTGTATTCGCCTTCCGCCTCGATGTAGACCTGCCATTGCCGGCCGAACCGGTTGAAATAATTGATGAAATACCCGCCCATGAACGCCTGAATCGTCCTATAGACGTCGCTGATGTTCACTCCCTGCTTGATCACCTTGTCCCGATCCACGGTCACGAATTCCTGCGGCACGCTGGGCAGATATGTGGTGGCGATAAAACCGATCTCGGGACGTTTGCTCGCGGCGGCCATGAACGTGCCTAAGTTCTGGGTGAGAAACTCCACGTCCTTGCCGGCACGGTCCTCGAGGACAAATGTGAATCCTCCTGAAGTGCCGACTCCCGGAATCGCCGGAGGTGAAAAGTTGAACGCGACTCCCTGGGGCATCCGGCTCAATTGCTGGTTCAGCCGCGTTTTGATCTCCTGGAACTGTTCGGCTCTCGACTTTCTGGCATCCCAGTCATCGAGAGTGACGAAGAAAAATGCGTTGTAGCTGGTTCGCACAAAACTGAGAAGGCTAAAACCGATTACGCTCGACGTGTACTTCACTCCGGGGGTGGCTGCCAGGATTCTCTCCACCTCTCGCGCAGCTTCGTCGGTTCGTTGGAGAGAGGCCGCGTAGGGGAGTTGAAGGTTGACGAAGAAGTATCCCTGGTCCTCATCGGGCAGGAAGCTGGACGGAACGCGTGAGCCAAAGAAAACCGCGGCTCCCGCGAATGCCGCCAATAAGACGAGTGCGATTGCACTCTTGCGAATCAGCGCGCCGGACACGCGTACATAGGCTTCTGTTCCACTTGCGAAGCCTCGATTGAACCACGCGAAGGACTTTCCCAGCAGCCCCTTGCTCTCTTTTTTTGGCCGAAGCAAAAGAGCCGAGAGAGCAGGACTGAGAGTGAGGGCGTTGAAAGCGGAAAGTATGACGGAAATGGCGATGGTGACCGCAAATTGCTGATAGAGACGCCCCGTGATTCCGGGAATGAAGGCCGTCGGAACGAACACGGCGGAGAGCACCAGCGCGATTCCAACCACTGGACCGGTCAACTCGTCCATCGCCTTGAGGGCTGCTTCTTTGGGGGAAAGTCCGTCCTCGATGTGGCGGCCGACGCCTTCGACGACCACGATGGCATCGTCGACCACCAATCCGATGGCCAGTACAAGCCCCAAGAGAGAAAGCGTGTTGATCGAAAAACCGAACAACGGGAAAAAGATGAATGTTCCGATCAAGGCCACCGGCACTGCCAACATCGGAATCAGCGTGGCGCGCCAGCTTTGCAGGAAAATGTAAACGACCAGGATTACCAGCACAATCGCGATCAGCAGCGTTTCGACAATCTCCTTGATCCCGGAAGTGACGGCCTTGGTGGTATCCAACGAAACCACGTAATCCATGTCCTGCGGGAATCTCTGCTTCATTCCCGCGATCAGTTTCTTCACGCCGTTCGCAGCTTCCACGGCGTTCGAGCCGGGCAACTGGTAAACGGCGATGATCGCACCGGGCTTGCCGTTTAGCCGGCCCATCACGGAGTAGTCCTGCGAGCCGAGTTCCACGCGTGCCACATCCTTGACTCGAACCACGCCGCCATCCGGGGTCTCGCGAACCACGATCTGTCCGAAATCATCCGCGGAAACCAATCGGCCCTGCGCGCGAACGGAGTAGGTGTACTCCTGTCCTTTGGGTACTGGCTCGCCCCCCACCTGTCCGGCAGGGTTCACGGTGTTCTGCGTTTGAATTGCATTGATGATGTCGGTAACCGTGATGCCAAGCTTGCCCAATTGGTCGGGCTTCACCCACAATCGCATGGCGTATTGGCCGGCGCCGAAGATCTGCACGTTGCCGATGCCGACGGAACGCGTCAACGGATCGTGAATATTGATGTACGCGTAGTTGGCGAGGAACGACGCGTCGTAGGTTCCCTTAGGCGAGTAAAGCGTTATGAGCATCAGCGGCGACGTTACGGACTTCTGGACGGTGATTCCGTAGTTGTTGACGTCGGCGGGGAGTTGCGAAGCCGCTTGCGTCTCCCTCGACTGGGCGAGGATTTGGTCAGTGTTCGGATCCGTCTTCACGTCGAAATCTACGATCATGGTCATGCCGCCATTGGCCGTGGCGTTCAACGAATACATGTAGTTCATGTGATCCACGCCGCTCATTTGCTGTTCGATCGGCGTAGCGACGGATTGCTCGAGTGTTTGCGCATCCGCCCCGACGTAGACTGCTTGGATTTGAATCTCCGGCGGGGCGATATTCGGAAATTGAGCCACGGGCAAGCTGATGATGGTGATCGTGCCGAGAATCACCATAGCGATCGAGATCACCATGGCGACGATGGGGCGGTTGATGAAGAATTTTGACATGGCTCTACCTTGCCTCTGGCGTCGTGCCATCCGGCACGTACGGCTTTGGGTTTACCTGCGCGCCGGGACGCACCTTTTGCACACCTTCCGCGACCACGCGGTCACCGCGCTTGAGGCCGTCGGTGATAATCCATTGGCTGCCAACACGGTCGCCGACAGCGACCGTTCGGATGGTCACTTTGTTTTCGTTGTCCACGACGGCAACTTGATAGCTGCCTTGCAGTTCCGAGACCGCACGCTGAGGTACAAGTAAGGCGTCATGCTCGACTCGGACGGCCGTGCGAACTTTGCCGTAGCCGCCGGGGCGCAGAATATTTCCCGGGTTGGGAAACAACCCAGCCAAGCGAATCGCGCCCGTGTTCTGGTCCACTTGGCGATCCGCAAAGTAGAACGTGCCGTCACGTGGATAGGCGGAGCCGTCAGCCAAAATCAGTTGGAGGCGGAGATTCTTGTCAGCAGCCAGGCGAGTGGTTTCCGTCGGGAACCGTTTGTTCCAGTCGAGGTACTCTCGCTCGCTGACGGTGAAATAGACTTTGATAGGGTCGACAGTGGATACGGAGGTCACAGGCCCGCTGCTTGGATTGACGAGGGCGCCGACTTGAAGTTGAGCCTGTCCGGCGATGCCGTCGATGGGGGCAACGAGTCGGGTGAAATCGAGGTTAATCTGGGCTGTTTCAACCGCGGCCTCGGCCGTCTTGATTTGAGCTTCGGCGGTGGCAACTGTCGCCTTGGCGGCCAGATTGTTCTGAATGGCGTTGTCCAGATCCTGCTGGCTGGCGGCTTGCTCCCGTGCCAGCGGCGTGTAGCGGTTGACGTCAAGTTCGGTCCTGCCTTGAACTGCTTCGGCGTTGGCGAGCTGGGACTTGGCCTGTGCCAGCTGACCCTCGGCCTGGTCGAGTGCCGCCTGGAAGGGACGCGGATCGATTTCAAACAGCAATTGTCCTTTTTTGACGAAGGCGCCTTCCTGGTAGCCCTGCCGGAGTAAGTATCCAGTGACCTGCGCCCTGACGTCGGCGTTTGTGAATCCGTCGAGAGTGCCGATCCACTCGCCAAAAATCGGAACGTCCTTCTGCTCGACCTGGACGAGTTCAACGTCCGGCGGAGGCTGCGCTCCCGATACGTGCTTCGGGCGTACCGCGCCAATAATTACGCCTACGACCACCAAGCAAAGCGCTCCGGCTATCCAAAGTTTATACTTCCAAAGCGTCTTCATCTTTTCCCCCGGCAACGTGCCCTTACGCTGAAATCGATATGTTATGTTCCCGCGCGCAAATCATCCAGCCCCACAAAGCGCCGGGCCGAGAGGCCAACGTTGGCTGAAGACTACCGGCTACCCCGTGCCCGAGTGCTTGTGCCGCATTCGATGTGCGTACCCGGTCGGAGGTCGCGACCGAAGTTTCCCGGGCGAGCTAGGTGGCAAAGAGTCCCTAGGCTGCGGCCAAGGCTGCCTACGCCCTGGCCCTTGGCAATATGCGCAATCAGTTCCAAGACTGCGTCACGAGATGGAATGGTTTTTGCGTACCACTCCTGGGGGTGACCTGAAATACCACTTTCGGTTAGTTGTGATGCTGCCCGGCACTCGAATCCTGGAGCGTCACGATTCTGGCGGGTGCGACGAGGGCGGAATCACAATTTCGCGTCGCCCGAACAAGCGGCCATCGAGGGAAAAAGCTCCTGGCCCGAGTAACGCAAGCGCGGCAGCGATAACCATCACTCCAAAAGCTACCATCCTGGCGTCATGCAGACCTGCGGAAGGCTCGGGAAACCATGAAAGGGCGATTCCGAGAAAGGATAGGAGCACGAAGAGCCCCGCGATCGGAGTGAGAAATCCGGCTGCAAGGGCCGCGCCGCTCACGACCAAGACCAAACCAAGTAACCACTTTGGCGCAGAGGGATTGGACGGACCCGAGAGATAGAAAACTCCCTCAGCGACAGCCGTGAGACCAACTGCTGCACGCAACAACAACAGACCTATGCCGGGCCGGCCCCCCGGAAACGTGGAATATAGTCTTTGCAGTGCGAATCTCCCTTGGCTCGCCATCAGGAATGCAGCACGACCTACAGTAAGCAAAACTTGCAGGCCGACGAAACCCCACATTGCGGCATCTTTTGATACCACTTCTGAGGGATTAGTTTTGTGAGCGGCCGCTATCGTTCAGAGAAACTTCAACAGCGCGTCAGTGGTCTCCTTGGGCTTTTCCTCAAGCACCCAATGGCCGCACTGTTTCAAAACGACCATCCTGGCATCCGAAGCGACAAGCTTCATTTGCTGTCCCAGCACTACCCCGTTTGCTTTCTCCCCGCCGATTGCGAGGACCGGCATGGTCAGCTTGGTCTGCGAAAATTCCGAAAAATCCTTGGCTGCCTGCTGGAATGAGACGAAGTATGCCCATCCGGCGCGCATCCGCGCCGGACGCGCGTAGGCCGCCGCATAGGCCGCTCGGTCGGATTCAGGGATGGAATGCGTCTTGTCCGCGGCAAAATCGTTCCAAAAATAGTCGAAGTACGTCCGCTCGCGGCCCTGCACTAACGCTTCCGGCGTCGGTCCGTTGAATCGGAAGTGCCAGATACTCGGATCGTTGTATACGGCCTCCCACCCGGCCACGCCGGGCAGAAATGCGTCCATCACTGCAAGCTTTTCCGTTTCTGCAGGAAACTGTGCGGCATACGCGTAGGCGACCATGAGTCCGATGTCGTGTCCGACCACTCGAGCTTTCTCGACGCCCAAAGACTTGGCGAGCGCGTGGACACGAATAGCCGCGGTTTTCATATCCAGGCCGTCCTTTGGGATCTCCGAATCACCGATACCCGGCAGGTCAGGCGCGATGACCGTGAACTTCTCGGCGAGCACCGGAATGAGCGGCCGCCACATGCGGGATGTTTGCGTGTAGCCATGCAGCAGGATCACCGCAGGACCGTGGCCTGCCGTGAGATAGTGAAGCTTGATCCCATCCACTTCCGCCGTGCGCGACGCGATGGCGTTAGCCCCAGTTTCTGCTCGTGTCGTCGGAATCGACGCTGCACAGAAAAACGCGAAAAGCACCACAGCCAGCCGGAATGCAGAGCCGATGTTCATTGCGCCTCCCCCGAGTGTTTTTGAGATAGCTTTCCATGCTTGTCGATGTTCCGCTACGCGCTTAGTTGCACAACGTCGGACATCTCGGCCGGTTCGCGCTCCGGACGTGGGGTGAACGGCCTTAGCTTGGGCGATTTGCGCAAGGCTGCCTTGGCGTGAAACAGCCTGCTCTTGGCTGCGGGGACTGAGATCCTCATCACCTGAGCAACCTCCCTCATGGGCCGTTCTTCCAACTGCTGAAGCTCGATTACGCGCCGAGCGGATGGCCGCAACGTTGAGATCGCATCCTGAAGGACTTCCTCCCTTTCGCGTGCGAGGTAGCGGCGCTCTGGATCAACCGCACGATCTGGCACTTCGGGACACGTCTCCGTTCCCTCGGGATCGCCGGTGCCGTCGAGTGAAACGAAGCGCGCGTTTCGTCTTCTCCGAAGGATCATCAGTGCGGAATTGATCGCAATGCGTGTGAGCCACGTTGAAAAAGTGGAGCGGCCGTCGAAATTATCGAGGTGAACGAAAGCCTGCAAGAAGGAGTCCTGTACGGCGTCCTCCGCATCCTCGCGGTTTCTGGTGATGCGAAGCATCGTGCGGAATACCCTCTTCGCATGACGTTGGCAAAGCTCCCCAAAGGCTGCTTGATGTCCTCTCTTCGCAGCCGACACGAGGCTGGCCTCACATCGCTTCTGAGGTTGAATCGTGAAGTCATTGCCCATGCTCGCCGTGCTGTATGCACCTGTTGCCACGACCTTGCCCTCCTCATTTTCGTTCGAAATCAAGCCCGAGGGTCGGCGGGTTGCCGCCCTCGTCGAAAGAGACTGTGCCGGATTCAAAAAAGGGAAACATCACGAGATGGAATGGTTTTTCGGTACCACTCCAGGACCGGTTGGGAGTACCACTTTCGGGGAAATCGCGACGAGTCAGCAGGTTGCGGCCGCGATCTTCTTATTAGAGCTGGATGATCCCGCGGCGAACACCGATGGCAACCGCCTGGGTGCGGTCGCTTGCCCCGAGCTTCTCCATGATGTGCTTGATGTGAACCTTCACGGTCTCTTCCGAGATGAAGAGCTGCTCCGCGATGTCTCGATTCCGGTTTCCGCCGGCGATTTGGCCCAGGACCTGGATCTCACGTTCTGTGAGGGCTTCGTCGCTCATGTGTTCAGCGAGTTGAGCAGCTAACTGCGGAGGTATGCGCTTTTTCCCAGCGTGCACCTCGCGAATAACCTCGACCAGATCCTTGGGAGGCATGCTCTTGAGCACGTAGCCCCGGGCTCCTGACTCGAGGGCATGTTTGATTTCCACATCGCCTTCGAACGTCGTCAGCATGATGATTCGCGCGTCGGGAAATTCGGCTCGAATCGCGATCGTCGTCTCGATGCCGCTCCTGTCAGGGAGCCTTAGGTCCATCAACGTGATGTCCGGCCGATGTTTGCGAAATTGTTGAATAGCGTCCTTGGAGTTGGCAGCTTGGGCCACCATCACCATGTCCGGCTGGTTGTTGATGATTGCCGCGATTCCCTCGCGCAACAGAGGGTGGTCATCGACGCTGAGAACGCGAATGCGCGTGTCATTGCTCACTTCTGGGCTCATTTCTGTCTCTCGCTTTTGGATTTATTTTCTGCTTCTCGCGCCTTTCCAAGATTTATCTTTGAGAGCCATCCCCACCGGCTTTCTGAAGTCGGAAATTCGAAGGCGATATGACCGGGAACGGACAGTTCTATTTCCGTTCCAGCGGAAGCGCCGCTCAAGACTCTGAATCTTGCGCCTATTCTCTCGGCCCGCTCGCGCATCCCTGACAAACCCCAGTGCCCTTCGCGTCCGGCCTGGATCACCTGGGGGTCGATGCCGCTGCCATTGTCGCGAACGAGAAGCCGCAAATGGCTGGGGGCATATTCGAGCTCAACCTCGACGTTGCTCGCGCTGGAGTGTCGCAATGCGTTTACCACCGCTTCGCGGCCGATCCGATATACTTCCTCGCGAATCACGGGGCGCAATGGCTGCGCCGATCCTTCCGCAACGACACGAAAATCAGTTTCCCGCGCGACACCGAGTTCCTGCTGGATCCCGGCAAATGCGTGTTCGAGATCTTCAGACTCCCTAACGGGCAAACGCAGGCCTCGAACGGCGTTTCGGCCCTCGTCGATAACCCTCCCCATGAGTTCGAGAACGCGGCCGACGAAAGGCTTGGCGGGCGAATCTGCATCGATATAATCATCAGCCACATGCAGTTGCATCGAGGCGCTGAGAAAACCCTGCAATAGAGTATCGTGCAGCTCCTGCGCAATGCGCGTGCGCTCCGCGAGCCGCTCTTCAAAACGCATATTCATCTGTTTTGTCAGTCTCACGACCCGGAGCCGGAAGAACATCAAGACTGCAAGTCCGAGGACGAACGCGCTGAAAAGCCGGAACCACCATGTCTGCCAGGACGCAGGCTCAATTTCGAATCCGAGCGCTGCCTCCGAGCTGTTCCAGAGCCCATCACTATTGCTCGCGACTACGCGGAAGCGATAGGGGCGTGAATCAAGATTGGTGTACGTCGCTTGGTGCGCAATTACGGGTTCGCTCCAGTCTCGATCAAAACCTTCAAGCTTGTACTTGAACCTGACGCGTTCGGGCGCCGAAAGGCTCAGACCCGCGTAGCTGAACGTCACTCTTTGGTGTGCGGCAGGAATTCGCACGTCTCCTTGCATGTTAATCGCAGTGCCATCCGCGGAAATTCCCTCAATGTGAACTAGAGCAGGAACCGAACTGCCTGCCGCGCGGACGGGATCAACAACAGAAATCCCGCGATTCATGGAAAACCAAATCCGTCCGAGCTGATCCGCAACCACCGACCTGCTCCGCTTGACGCCTTCGGTGCCCCGGAGACCGTCGGCAAGTCCATATTCGCGAAGTTCGTCGCCGCTGAGAGTTCCACGGAGCAGTTTGTCGCGATTAATGCGCAGCACGCGATTTGCAGTTGCTACCCACAGACCTCCATTGCGGTCCTCTTCGATTCCGAAGATCGGTTCGCGCAGTGAATCGGGCGCTTCTTCGGGCGCCCAAACATTCCCGGAACGAATCGCGGCGAGTCCTCTCGCGGTGCCAAGCCAAAGCATGCCTGTTGAATCTTCGAGGAGGGAGATTACGTCCTCCGATGGCAAACCATCCTTTTGTGTAAAGGACCGCCACTGCCCATTCGAAAACGCACTCAGACCCTTTGGCGTCGCAAACCACATCGTGCCATCAGGGCCTTCCGTAATCGACGCAACCGAGTTGGAGAGGAGTCGGTCCGCGGTGGTGTAGTTGGTGAATTTTCCGTCCTTGAACTTGCTGACGCCGCCGCTTAGTGTTGCAGCCCAAATCGTTCCGTCATGATTCTCATGAACCGCATAAACACTGTTTTGGGAGAGGCCTTGTGCTTGCGTATAGGTCTCGCTCGTGTACGTCCCGTCCCGGTAATGCAGATGCGTCAACCCGCCGCGTTGGCGGCCGACCCACAATTCACCGCCGTCACCTGTGACGGAATACACGACGTCTCGGTCTAGCCCGGCATTCCCGACGCGCCCAACCACTCCTTCTTTGAGCCAGTACAGTCCACCCTCGGAAGGAGCGAACCACGTACGGCCATCGGAATCTACGTAGACCGGTCCGTTGCTCTCCGACGGCAGGCCCTCCGGAAGCGAGTAGGTGGTAAACACGGTGTCGCGAAACCGCTCAAGACCCTGCGCACTCCCCGTCCATACGTTGCCTTCCCGATCTTCAAAGATCGCGGTGACGCCTCCACGTGGGCGACGGTGCTCCTCATCGAAGGAAGAGGCCCCGGAAGAATCGATGCGGAATAGGCCCTCAGCCGCGCCGACCCACGTATTCGAGTCGTGATCTCTTCCGATGGCAAGAATCTGAGCGTGGGCCAAGTCAACCGGCACTGAGGTGTTGACCACTTCCTTTCCATTCCATCGCACGAGACCATTGTCAGTTCCGATCCACGAGTCTTGCTTGTCAGAGAAAAGTAGACAGTTGATCTTTCGGTCCCGCAATTCGGCCGGACCTGCAGAGAATTGTCCTCCGGTCAGTTCGTACAAGCCCCTGTCGCGCGTACCTAGCAAGATTCGCCCGTCTGTCATTTCGGTCATGGAAATCACAAGGAAGTTCGGCATCGCGGGCATGGAGGCAAGCTTCAAAAATCCTCCCGCTGCAGATTTGAGGATGCCATTATTTAGCCCCGCAAGAATCGCGTTGCCGTCCTTCCCCTGACACATCGCCGTTACTGCCGTCTCATGCTGTTCGAAAGCAGTGGCGGCATCTTCGAATTTTCCATCGCGGTAGCGCAGCAAACTTCCGCTTGGCTGCCTTACCCATAGGCTGCCCTCAGCGTCTGCGGTCAGGCCAAGAACAGGACCGAGCGGTCCGGTGGTATTGTTCGACTTCCGAAAAAGTTGAAAACTCAAACCGTCAAATCGGACCAATCCCTTTTCAGTTCCAATCCAGAGGTAGCCATCGGTAGTTTGCGCGATGGCATAGACCGGCCCGTTTGGAAACCCGCGATCGATCCCCCAGCGCTCGCGCACATACTGCGACATCGCTTTCTTTGGGTCTTTCGCGTGAAGCACAGCGGCGACACACGTCAAGCTGAGGCCTGCGACTAGCCATTTAGATAGCCAGGTGCGCTGGCTGACTAAGTCAAGGAAGGTACTCAAACTTCTCAATAACAACCTCGTTTTGATTTCTCAACGGACTCGGAGCACTCCCATAAATGTACAAGTTCATGTGAACCAATTCCTCACCCGCGGCGGGCACTCCCGAAGAGAATAAGTGGTCGGCAATCGCGTGCAATCCGTTACCCGCGACGCTCCCTCGAATGGTCCGGAACGAAACTGTTCCTGGCTCCCACTGGAAGGAATACGTCAGGATTCCGGATGGCACCATGAATCGGGCAACGTTTTCCGGCACATAATAAGGTTGAATCGCATATTGTGCGTTCTTGCTCAGTGGATCGCCCCACTGTGTAATCTCAACGTCGATTTCTTTGTGATTTGGGTCCTGTCCTGAGTCGTCCCAGGTAAACATGCTCAGGACGGCAGCCGGCTCTATATGAGACGACTCGCGTACAACGAAGCGATACAACCCGTACCCCAAGCTTCGGGTGAGATTCACTTCGGCACAGGTCCATTTACCCGAGCTGTTCGCGATCTTCAGATGCAGGGCTCCGCCATTGTCGGTCCACACGTTTGCAGGATCATAGCTGGTTATACTGCCCCCGCGGTTGCTGTCGGCTGTCCGGACTTTCCATTCATAGCCACTGAAACGAACGGTCTTGATGACTTCGGGTGAAGTTTCATCGCCTCTCACATTGGCAACAACGACCACCGCACCGCCTTCCGTCGGCAGCGAATCCATTGTGGCGGGTGGTCGATATCCCGGCTCAACAAGAATGGCTGCATATTCTGTCCCCAGGTGCGTGGTGTTGCTCCATTTCGTATCCGGTTGAATCCGAGTGAACGGCTGGTTCGAGAGAGGCTGCACCCACCATTGACCGCTCCTGGCATACAGAACGAGCTGCTGTCCGGAGCGTGCTCCCACAACACGCCCTTCGATCGTATCGATTGTGGCCGGACCGCCATCGCGCGCCGGAGGGATCTTCGTGAATTCGATCGAAGGTTTGAAGCCACTCTGTCCGGAGCCACAACCGCCAAGAAAAATACACAAAAAGAGAAGGACAGCCTTTTCTCGACGGAAACTGTTGAAGGGTACCCGGGTAGCTGTAGGGAACTTCAGCCGATTGAAGCAACGACGGCAAACTCGCGTGCGGCTGGGGTCTAAGGGGGCCAACGTAGCCTCGGTAGCACGTCTCCGTCCGCTAAGAATCGCGGACCGCACCCATTTCTGAGAGGTCCCATCCTACAATCGCAACGCAGCATTTGCCAGTTTTCCAGATACGTCAACTGGCCGGCCGGGAGGACCGTTGCCATCGACTACCACGATCGAGGTACATGGCAGAGAATCTTCCAAGGTAGCGGAAAACCATTCCATCTCGTGATGTACTGTTGCCGCCCTTTCTTCAAATTACTCGGAGAACTTCACCAGGAGGAACTATGACGACACGTCCACCGCTCCCTCCGTTTGCTCGCGAAACTGCGATTCAGAAAGTGCGCTTGGCGGAAGATAGCTGGAACTCCCGCGATCCTGAAAAAGTGGCCCTCGCGTATGCGCTAGATTCCCGCTGGCGAAACCGGTCGGAATTCGTGAATGGAAGGCAAGAGATCATCGCTTTCCTCACGCGCAAATGGACAAAGGAACTCGATTACCGGCTGATCAAAGAGCTTTGGGCCTTCGACGGGAATCGCATCGCTGTGCGCTTTGCATATGAGTGGCACGATGACTCGGGGAATTGGTATCGGTCGTACGGAAACGAGAACTGGGAATTCAATGACGATGGACTTATGCGGTTAAGGTTCGCTTGCATCAACGACCTTCCCATCAGAGATTCGGATCGCAAATACCACTGGCTGCTGGGGCGCCGTCCAGACGATCATCCAGGACTAAGCGACCTAGGTTTTTGAACCACAGGAGAAGGGATCTCCGACATCGGCTCGTTGCGAAACGTCGGTGTACCACTCCGAGCTGCGGCCAACTGGATCGAGTCGCTATTTCGCAACGTCTAGCCAAGCGATCGCCCCACGCTCCAGCTTGGGAAGCTGGAAAATCCTCGATTTGCCCTGTCGGTTCCCCGCAATTAGAGATTCGGAGCCCAGGAACGGGACAAAGTGCAAGGTGTCGCCTGCGTCCGCCGGCACGGAGATTCGGACATTCAACTGGGGAGTTGGTGTGGCCGAGACGCGCGGTGCGAGCCCTTCAAAGTTCGCGAGATAAAAATGGATTTTGTGATGGACTACGGCGGGATACGCGACGACTAGGGATGGTGCATCCACAGTCACATCCGTAGCGGCTGAGTCTGGCCCGGAGAGTGTTTCGACAAAAGCGCGTGCATTTTCACTGAAACCTGCGTGGACATCCTTTTGCAAATCGGACAGGAATTCCTTCCCTGGGCATCGCGGAAACCGCGCGACTTGCCCCTGAGCAAGTGCCCCTAAAGAGTCCGTTCCAGTCACGACAATTCTTCCGCCGGTCGCTTGGTACTGTCGGAGCGCTTTTTTTCAGAATCGTCCAGGCTGCTGACATTCGGGAAAACGAGCACTTTTCCCTGGAAGTTGCCCAAAGTGCGCGGTGTGACGATTTGGACTTCGCGATGGCTGCGTAGCAAGAGCAGCACGATGCCCCGGTAAGAGGGAAGGAAATCCTGCACGGCAAAATCTCGGCTTGCGGGTGAGAAGTACACTCCCACGGGATTGACTGGGTCGCGGACTTCATAGATGTGGTCCTGATAACGCTTGATCCAGGCAAAAATCTCAGTCCGCGTTGCCAAGTCGTTCGAGTTGGCCATGTTGTGGCCTTTTGCATCCCAGAAGTTCGCCCCAGCCGCGATCTGCGAGATGGCAAGATTCTTCATCGCCTCCCGGGGATCCACACCCGTGTCGCCATCCCACGAGTAATTCAAAATCCAAGTCGCCTTGCCCTCCGCGAACGCGCGGAACGAAAGCATTCCGGCCTGGTAAAGCAACCAATCAAGCTGGGTGCGCGACGAGGCCATGTGCTCGCCCTCGCCAAATTCGTATTCGTGCGCGACGGCGTCGACGACGGCATACATCTGATACACGTCGGCGCCCACCCGAACCGCTTCCTCCTCGATGCCGGGATAAATCTCCGGAATCACCTTGACGTCGGGACGGACCGAGCGAGCGTTGTCGCGAATCTCGCGCATGAAGTTGGTCAGCGTACGAATTCGGAACTCAACCCAGCGCCGGAAGTTCGCGTTGGAGAAATCCCCGAGCTTCAGATCATGTTTGGCGTCGAGGCCAGTCTCGCTGCGGAAGGCCGCGACCGTGTAATCGTCGAAGCTTGCCCAGGTGTCTTCCCAGCCCGTGAAGTGAGTCATCCAGTAGGGAATATCCACGTAAATCCCATCGATTCCGGTGGCGGCAATCTGGCGGACTCGCTGCATGTAGACCTTGCGCCACTCCGGAGCCAGAGGGCTCACCCACACGTCTTCGTCTCCCTCGCGAATCCAGAAGGCGTCGCCGCCACCGAAGATCGCAGACTCGCCGCTGATCTTTCGCTGGAGCCAATCGGGATGGTCTTTCGCGAGGGAATGTTCGGACTCCGCTGCGTGAGCGGTGATGCATTCCGTACCTGCAATGTAGACAAACGCTTTGTTGCCGGAGCGGTGCGCGGCATCCGCAAGTTCGCGGATCGCGGCTAGCTTCTCCGTGGGATCGAGAAAGCTTTCGTACCGGCCGGGAATATCGTTGTCGACTTCGATCCCGAAGACGCCGCTGGCATGCGCGTTTTGCACGATCGCCGCGGAATTGTGCGGACTTAGACCGTACGCGCCGATGCGAACGAAGTGCGTCCAGTCGAGTTGCGGCTCCTGTCCGAGAACGCCACCCGTAAAGCATTGGCCCAGCAGCAGACAGACGAGCGCAACTCGCGCGATGTTACGCAGGATGAAACCCGGCATCAGAACTCGAACCTGACGCCGATCTGCAAGCGGCGCGGCAGGTAACCGGGCGCGGTGGAACTAATAATACCGAACTGAGAGTTTCCGGGGTCCCACGCAGTGTTGGGGGCAGCGAACCGCGGATGGTTGAAGAGATTGTAAAACTCCGCCCGGAGTTGAATCTTCATGCCTTCCTTCGGAACGAACTCTTTGTACAGGTTGGAATCGACGTTGTGGATGCCGTCGGTGCGAAAGCTCGAAAAATAGCGGGGAGCATCGCCGGGAATCTGGTCTCCGGGATCGGCGAAGCAGTTGATGTTGAGAAAAGGGGTCTGCTGAATCGCCGCGGTATCCGCGCCAATACCGGTGCGTCCGCCGCACAACACGTTTGGCCGCTGATTGCCATCGGCGAGACGGGGACTGCCCATTGAAATCCACAAAGGTTGACCAGACTGGGCGGTGACTAAGGTGGAGATGGACCATCCGCCGACGATTCCGTCGAGCAGGCGATTCATATCGGCGCCGAGCCACCTGCCGCGGCCGAGGGGCAAGTCCACGATCACCGCAGCGGCCAGGCGCTGCGGTGTGTCGTTGGCGCTGATGCCCCACTCCTTATTCAGGCGATCGAGTTGCTGAGCGTTTCCCTGGTTCAGCGTGCCGATAAACGCGTTGGCGCCTGCTGAAGCATCGTCTTCGAGCTTGGAGAATGTGTAATTTCCTTCGAAGCTGATGCCGTGAGTGGTCTTCTTCTGAAAACGGATCTGTAGCGAGTTATACCAAGAGGCGGCCTCAAGCAGAGGAAGACCTTCGAAATCGCCATCGAATTGCGGGTAAGGACGCAAGAGATTGATCAAGGGAAGCATCGCGTTTCCATATTGTGAATCCGGCTCGTTAAAGATGGCCGGGCCCGCAGAGAATGTGCATTGCGTCCCTGAGAACAACGAGCAAAACGGATTCGTGACCGGATTCGCCAGGTAGTTGCTCACGCAGCTATCGGTGTCGCAGGTCGAATCGAGAGCATGTTGTTGAGCGGAGACTTGCGAGAGCAGACTTGATGAGATGAAATCGCGGTTGCGTGTCGAGGTTACGTTGTTTCCACCCCACGGCAGGTGGATGCTCCGATTCGCCGAATAATCCACACCGATAACGATTTGACTTGGCAGGAGCCTCTGGACACCGAGGTTCCACTGGTAGATGTCAGCGTTCTCGTCACTGCTGGTGCCCAAATCATTTGCGTTCGCGTAACCCCACTCAGCCAACGAGCCATATTGTTTCCCTTGTGGACCCGTTAAGCCATTCGGAAACGGATTGTTCAAGAACGCGCTCTGGGTCGCAAAGTTGTCCGTCGTGAAGAACATCGTGGCGCTCTTGCGAAACGCAGTTCCTGGGTACTGAAAGTTCGTGGCTACGCTCATGCCGTAGTACACGCCCGCGCCACCCCGAATGACGGTATTGGGAGTCAGTTGGTAAGCGACGCCGATCCGCGGGCCGATATTGTTGCGGTCAACTGGAACGCTCCGCGTACTGGACGTTGGAAACAGAGTGGTTCCACTCAATTGTGCCGTACCCAAGTTTGGATCGGTGTTCATGCCGCCGGCGGTTAGATCGATGGACATACCGCTGCTGCCTGTGAAATCGCTGAACTCGAGCAGGTTGTGACGCATGGTGTACGGCGTGCTCCATTCATACCGCAGGCCGAGGTTCAGAGTGAGTTTGCTGTTGACTTTCCAGTCGTCCTGGAAATAAAAACCCGTTTCCTTGGATTTAGTTGCAACGGCCGGATAAATATTGATGACGCTGCTGTTGTCGGCGTACCCAAAGAGCAGGCTGGCAAAGGGATTGCCTTGCGTACCGCCTCCGGCGCCACTGTTCGGGATCTGTGATGTCACGTCATCCGTGAAATTGAAAAGCCCTGTCGGGTTTGGGGGCTGAAAGAAGTTGTTGAAGAAGATTCTTTGTTCGCCGCCAAACTTCATCAAATGGGAACCCCTCGTGAAGACCAATTGCGAGGAGTAACTGTAGAGCGTGTGAGCAAAATTGGTGTTGAGGCAGCACTGATCGTAGAGACTGGTCCACGGAGACGCGCCCGACATTTGAATCGTCGGCATGCGGTCGACGCCGTTTGCTTCCAAAACGGTGGGCAAATTCACGCTCGTGAGGCTGGGAATGTTTGTGGTTTCATCCTGGACCACGCGGTCCACGGCGAACCTGCTCGTCCAAATGATCCTTGGACTCATCGTCCAGGTGTATTCAAACGAGATGTTTTGCGCGGTGAGCGGAGTGGTGGTGATTCCGTCGTTGAATTCGCCGTCGCCGAAGATGGTTGGATCCGAATAGTTGCTGGAGAGTCGGCTGTATCGGCCGTTGATGCGATGTTTATCCGAAAAGTCGTGGTCGAGTTTGATGTCGAACTGATTGTCCGGTGCGTGCGACAGCGTGTTGAGGCGAAAGTTGTTGAACTCCTGTCCTGACAAGCTAGGTGTGGGCTGAGGGTAGAGATTGATAATTGCCTGTCCGATCTTACCTATTTCGGTCGGAGGAATGACGTTCAGGGCACCGTTGTACATTACCTGCGGTCTGGTACAAGTCTGATTCGGCAGTGGGGTGCACTGAACCTGGGTGGGATCGTAAATGGGATTCTGTGTCGCCGAAAAATCTCCCGTGCGCTCTGCCATTGTGGGCACGGTTGCGACGATATTAATGGGTTCGTTGTCTCGCACCTTTTCGAAATCGGCGAAAAAGAAGGTGCGGCTTTTCTTGATAGGACCTCCCACGGAGAAACCGTACTGATCGCGCTCGTGATTCGGTTTTGGACCGGGCTCGGGGTTGAAAAAGTCGCGCGCATCCGATCCCGAACGCTGTCCGAACCACCAACCGCTGCCGTGGAACGCATTCGTTCCACTTTTCAGCACCATGTTCACGACGGTGCCGCCATTGCTGCCAAATTCCGCCGAGAAGCTGTTGTTCTCTACCTTGAACTCCTGGATGATCTCGACGGAAGGCTCGTAGTAGACGTTGGATGTGGCGCCCTCGCCCTGCTCGGGTGCGCTAATCAATGCGCCGTCAATTCGCACTTCGGCGGTCGCGTTCCGCTGACCGTTCGAAACGAAATTCGTTCCTGTCGGATAGTTGTCCTGAGTTCCAGACCCAGCGGTCTCCGTGACGCCCGCAGACAGGAAGGTGAGGCCGAAAAAGCTGCGGTTGATCAGCGGGATGTCCTTGACGTACTCATTCGTGATGTCTGTCCCGAGGGTGGCACTCTCCGTGTCCAGCAGGGGAGCGGCCGTTGAGACTTCCACGGTAGTTACGACGCCCGCAGTCTCCATCTTGAAATTCAGCGTCGTCTCCTGATCGACGCCGAGCACCACGTTGGTGCGCTCCATGGCGCGAAAACCGGCCGCCTCAACTCTCACGGAGTACGTGGAGGGCCGCAGTCCCGTGAAATTGTATTCGCCGGTAGCGTCCGTATGCGCGACCGTGGTTATGCTCGTGCCCGTATCCGTGATGGTGACCGTTACGTTTGCCATGACCGCGCCCGAGGGGTCGGATACTGTGCCTCGTACCTGCGCCCGATAACTGCCTTGCGCGGCCGTAAAGATCGCAAAAGCCGGAAACACGCACGCCGCGAAAATCCCCCAAACAATTCGTGCTGTCAGCCGCATCGAATCCTCCGTTTGTTTCGCGCGATTGAAATGCTACCGCGGACGAATAGGCTGAGCCGAGGGTGGGTGCGAGACGGCAGCGATGGAAAGCTTGCCATTGGACTTTCGATTTGCTACTTTTACTTTCGATTTATTTTCATGTCAAGGGAAAGATTTTTCATTAGGATTCGCGTCGAGACAGAGGTATGACCGGCGTGGAGGTTTCCCCACGATGAAACCCCAAATTCACCAGGCGATCGACGCGTGGCGATGGACAGTTCTCCTCGCGCTCTCACTGATGATCGTCTTTGGCGCGGGATCTGCGCCGCAGCAACAACGGATTCAATACGGCGAGCAGCCGGGTGCGGCGCAGCGTACCACTTTGCTCCTGCGCGACTTCCAACCGCGAAGCATGCTGCACGTCGCCGCTCACACGGTGGAAAAAGCGCGTTTTCCCGTATGGGATGTTCACAATCACGTCGACGACGTTTCGCGAATCGGAGCGCGCATCCCACCCGAGAAAGTGGTGGGATCGCTGGATCAAGTGAACGTCGCGAAGGTCGTGATTCTCACAGGTGGTTGGGGCGACAAGCTGCAACAGGTGCTCGACAACACGGCCAAACGTTACCCCGATCGTTTCATTGTTTTCACTCAGCTCGACTACAGCAAGGTGAACGACCCCCGGTTTGGGCAGGAAATGGTGGGGCAGATTGATGACGCCGTACGACGCGGCGCGCGGGGATTGAAGTTTCTAAAGGATCTGGGACTTCAGGTGCGAACGTCGAACGGAAAGTTGCTGCGCATCGACGACCCGCGCCTTGACCCTGTTTGGGACGAATGCGGACGGCTCGGAATTCCCGTGGCGATTCATACGAGCGATCCTGAAGCGTTCTTCACGCCGATTGACGCCCACAACGAACGGTACGAGGAGCTGAAAGCAAACCCTTCGTGGAGCTTTTACGATCACGGGTTTCCGTCGAAGAAGGAACTGCTGGAAGAGCGCAATCGCGTGATCGAGCGTCATCCGCAAACGACGTTCATGGCGCTGCACGTTGCGAACTGGCCGGAGAATCTTGATGCGGTGTCGGCGTGGATGGATCGCTATCCGAACATGGTGGTGGAATTCGGCGCGCGCGAGGCGGAGCTGGGGCGCCAGCCGCGTCGAGCGCTCAAATTCTTCCAGGATTACCAAGACCGAATCCTCTTTGGAACGGATTCCGAGCCAGTTCCGGAGATGTACCGCAATTATTTCCGGTGGCTCGAGACGGACGACGAATACTTCGACTACTGGGAATCGCCCGGACAGGGACGGTGGAAAATCTACGGCCTTGGGCTGCCAGACTCCATTCTTGAAAAGGTCTATCATCTCAACGCCGAGCGAATCTTCGGCCAATTCAAGGGTCTTCCAGCAAAAGCCGGACAAAACTGATGAGCGGCAGCGATAATCGATGCAGTTCTATGCCTTCAATCACTCGCCAAGCGTCTGCCGTTGCTCGGTTGGTTCTTGTTGCATCCCTCGCCGGCCTTTCTTGTGGCTGCGCGCACAAAGCGACTGAAACGACCGCTCCCGAATCGCAAGTGCATGTGACGTTGTCGGCGAATAAGATTCTGATTAAGACACCGTCGGCTGAGTTTTCCGTGGCGCCGAATGGCTATGTTTCGGCGACTCTGGGCAAGTCCTCCAAGGTATCTCTCGACGATCCGGAAAGCGAGCCAGGTCTCAGCGTGACCACTTCCGGAAAAGAGATTCGGGACTTCGTGTTTGACGTATCCGGCCTGCGGCAATCCAACCCTCAGGGAAAGCTTGGCGCGAGTGGAAAGCGCATCGAAGTGGGTGGGAAGAGCAGAGCATCCGGGCTGGAAGCGACTCTCGTAGTGGAGGTGTACGACGAATTTCCAAATGTCGCACTCGTTTCTA
The DNA here is from genome assembly GCA_963744235.1 of uncultured Acidobacteriota bacterium. GTDB lineage: Bacteria > Acidobacteriota > Terriglobia > Acidiferrales > UBA7541 > Palsa-295. Next base: position 283,040 of record CAVUSU010000006.1, read on the forward strand.
CCACAGTGCGCAATGCGACCGGCTCTGAGGTATCGCTCGATGGGATTGACATCGATACTCATCGCTTCAACGCGTCACTGGTCGATCCGGCGGCAGCGCCCAATCAATTGTGGTCGTTCCACGGCGCAAGCATTCGCTGGGGCAAAGACAACGTTTTCGAAATTCCGAAGAACTTTTCGCAGGAGAATCAGATGGGTTCCGTCGTGGAGGTGAAGGGGGACCTGGGGCGCGTGGGCGGAGGCATTCCCGTAGTTGCGTTCTGGACTCGAACCGTAGGTGAAGCGATTGGTCACGTGGAAACGCTCCCGCTAGTGCTTTCGATCCCCGTTCACACGGAGGCCGACGGTCAAATCGATGCCGCCGTTCGATTGACTCCCGACACGACACTCCAGCCCGGCGAAGTCTATTCAACGCCGAGGACTTTCATCGCCGTGTATGCGGGCGATTATTACGAACCGTTGCGAATGTACTCAGACGTGATCGACCGCGAAGGTCTGACAAAGCCCACAAATACAGATGAAGACTACGCGGCGAGCTGGTGCGGCTGGGGATATCTTGCGAATGTCACACCGGCGCAGATGCTCGGAACGATTCCCAAGCTGAAGGAACTGGGAATTCATTGGGCGACGCTGGACGACCGTTGGTTCAATAACTATGGTGACTGGCAGCCGCGCGCAGACACTTTCCCGGGCGACAAGATCCGCGAAATGGTCCAGCAATTCCATGCCGAGGGAATCAAAGTGCAACTCTGGTGGCTGCCCCTGGCTGTGGAGGATGGGGGGCCGGGCTACGAGTCCCACAAGTACGGCGTTTCCGAGATCGTGAAACAACATCCCGACTGGCTGATCCTCGACAAAGATGGCAAGCCCGCGCGAATGACTCGAAACCTCGCAACGCTCTGTCCCGCGGTACCCGAGGTGCGCGCCTACTACAAGCAGTTGACGCAGCGGTTCATTCACGACTGGGATTTTGACGGGCACAAGCTCGACAACATCTATAGCGTTCCGGCCTGCTACAACCCGAAGCATCACCACAAGTCGCCATACGATTCCGTATACGCGATGGGAGAAATCTACAAGACCATTTTCGAAACGACGCGCGGTCTGAAGCCCGAAAGCGTGACGCAGAGCTGCCCTTGCGGAACACCGCCGAGTATTGCGTGGCTCCGTTATATCGATCAGGCGGTGACCGCCGATCCGGTGGGTTCGGTGCAGGTCCGCCAGCGAATCAAAATGTACAAGGCGCTATTGGGAGACCGCGCCGCCATTTACGGCGACCACGTGGAGCTGACCCGAATCGTCGATCCGGACGGAAACGAACGCGATCTTGGATCGGATTTTGCCTCAACCCTGGGCGCGGGCGGCGTACTGGGCACGAAATTCGCATGGCCGGACTACGGCCCCAAGCTTCGAGACGTCTATCTGACACCCGAAAAGGAAGCGCATTGGAAAAAATGGATTTCTCTTTACAACCAGAAGATGCTTTCGCGCGGAGTGTTCCGCAACCTTTACGTGTATGGATATGACGTGCCAGAGGGCTACGCAATCGAGAAAGACGGGACGATGTACTACGCGTTCTTCGCGCCGCAAGCGGTTGATGGAAAGCCTTCAAAACCCGTGCCATGGTCGGGCGAAATCGAGCTGCGCGGACTGGCTCCTGGCAAGTATCACGTCACCGACTATGCCAATAATCGCGACCTTGGATACATTATGTCGCCGAATGCGCGTTTGACAGCAACTGTCGCCGATCACCTGCTCCTGGAAGTAGAGCGGCACTAGCCGTTTCGACCGCGCAGTCGGGCAAATTCATCTGGTGCCATGCTCCTGGAAGAACTGGAGCATGCTCTCTCGTTCGCGATACGCCTCGGTTCCCCCCTCGCGCGTCGTCGAATAAGCCCCCGCAAGGTTCGCATAGTCGAGACATTGCTTGATGTTCGCGCCTTGCAAGTAGCGATGAATAAAGCCAGCATCGAAACTATCACCGGCGCCCACCGTGTCAACTGCGTTCACGCGAACGGGCGCACGACGCCATTCCGCCGATCCCTTTCGTGCCAAGGCTCCCTGCGAGCCGAGTTTCACGACGACTGTTCCCACTCGCTCGCCCAGAGAGGCAATCGCACTCGCCAAATCGTTGGTCTGGGCAATGCTCTTTGCCTCGCGCTCATTGGGGAACAAGATATCCACGTGAGGCAGAACCTGACGCAGATCGTCGGCCCAAAGACCTTCTGGATCGTCGTTGGTGTCCAAAGACGTGGTCAGGCCTTTTCTTCGCGCTTCACAAAAGAGGTTCGCCATCTTCGGCCGAAGAGCCTTGTGGAGAAAATATGACGAAACGTGAAGGTGCCGCGCCGAGAAAACATAGTCGAGGTCCAGATCCTCGTAACACAATTCAAACATCGTGCCGGGATACGTTAGGATGAATCGCTCGGTGGCGTGAGCGAGGATCACGGTGAGTCCAGTCGACGTGGTGTCCGTTCCCTGCCGGACGTGCGTGACCTCCACGCCACCGGCCGAAAGCCATCCGAGCGCCATCTTGCCCAGCGCATCCGGGCCGATCTTGGAGACGATGCCCACGCGAGTGCCGAGCACCGATAGATTGTGCGCGAAAATTGCGGAGGAGCTTCCCAGCGTGAGACGAAATCCCTGAATGAGGGATTCTCTCTCGGGCTGCAAGTCTTTCGGAAGGCCGTAGAGGATGAGGTCGGGATTGATCTCGCCTACAACGCAGACTTCAAGGCGCGCCACGGCCAGAGTCTCCGTCCGAGGCGCTCGAAAGCATCACCACTCGCGTCAAGTTTCGTGGATTGTCCGGATCAAAGCCCTTGCGGATGCCGGTGTGAAACCCGAGCAGTTGTCCGGGAATGACGGCCGCCGCGACGCGAGCCGCTTCAGGGACGGGAAGCGAAAGCTCAATCAGGTAGTCCGCTGATTCCCGTACGGCCGCGTTTGCGTCGTTCGTGATTACGAACGTTGTAGCGCCTAACTCCTTTATCTCCTGAAGAACAGAAACTTCTGATTCGAACCCACTTTCACTCAGGAAAAAAGTTACCAGAGTCTCCGGGCTCACGATCGCCTTTGGGCCATGCCGAAATTCGAGCGTGTGAAAGCACTGCGCGTAAGAACACGACATTTCTTTAACCTTCAGCATCGCCTCCTGCGCGACTCCATAAAACGGTCCCTGGCCGAGAAACACGTAGTCCGCAAACACTTGTGCCCCAGCGAGAGAGCGAACGGTCGCGTCGATTTCCGGCATTCGCGGCTCCATCTCACCGGGAAGCGCGCGGATCCCCCTGGCAAACTCGGAATTCTCGCCTCGTTCTGCGGCCAGCAACTGCAAGGCAAGAAGCATGGAAGAAAAAGACCGCGTCATCACCGTACTCTTCTCGTCGGCTATTGGAAGCCGGATGACGTGCGCGGACACTTTTTCAATTGGGGTCCCCGTTCCGCATGTGATCGCGAGCGCTGACGTCTGATTTCGCCGCATCAAATAATTCCCGGCTTCAATAATTTCAGACGTCCGGCCGGAGCGCGAGATCAATATCGGCCTCGAAACACTTGGCAGCAGTTTGGGGAATAGCAGGATCTCCGAGGCTGGAATAGCTCGCGCGGTTTCACCTGTGAGTAACGTCCACGTCGCCGCTGCAATCAAAGCCAGGTAGAAGCTCGACCCGCAACCGACAAAGATCCATTCTCCGTCTGGCGGAAGCAAACCCCGCAACCTGCCAAGCTCGGCCGTGGCGTCGAGCGCGGCGAGACAATTCTTCCATGTGTCCGGTTCCGAAAGGATTTCCGAAAAGGTGTTCACGCCCGCTCTTTGCATGGATTCCGTCAAATCCGTCTCCGAATCGCAGTCGTTTAAGTCACAATCACGCGAATGCCAGCCTCCCGCAAGCCGCGCAGATCTTTTGATGAAATGTTGTTGTCGGTAATTGCGTGATGCACGGACGACGTGGGCGCGATCAGCGAAAGGCTCCGCTTGCCGAACTTGCTTGAATCACAGACGACGACCGTGGTCTTGGCGCTTTCGATCATCGCGCGGTTTACGCGTGCTTCCAGCTGGTTCGGCGTGGTGAGGCCGTAGCCCACGTCGAAGCCGTCCACCGCCAGGAAGAGCAGGTCGGCGCTGACGTGACGAAGCGAATCCTCGGCGAGGGGACCCACCAGCGAAAATGAATTCTTGCGCAGCGCGCCTCCCGTAAGTATCACCTCGACGCCCGTTCCCGCCAGATCGGCGGCGATGTTCACCGCATTGGTGATGACGGTGAGATTTCTGATGTGCCGGGTGGCGCGAGCGACTGCCGTGCTCGTGGTGCCGGAGTCGAGGATGATCACCTGACCCGGCCGGATCAGGCGGGCGGCGGCGAGGGCGATCCGCATTTTTTCTTTGCGGTGCAATCGCTCTTTTTCATGCAGAGTCGGATCTCGCAGGGCTGCCGCGTCCACGGGAAGCGCGCCGCCGTGGGCGCGGTGAATCAGCCCTCTCTGGTGGAGATGGTCCAGATCTTTGCGTATGGTGATTAAAGAGGTGTCAAAACGGCGCCCGAGATCCCTTACCATGACGCGTCCGTCGCGCTGCACCAACTCGACGATTTTTCGTCGGCGCTCCTCGCTCAGCATCTAAGCTCTTTTCGAGGCAGGTTTCGTTTTATTTCTTTTCGTTATTTTTTCCGGCTTGTGATAGCTTGACACAAATGTGCCGTAAGGACAAGTCCTCGTGACCCCTCCACAGATTGTTTGCGTGAGCGCGAACCCCGCCGTGGATCGTCGGCTTCGTTTTCGCTCGCTTTCCTTGGGCCGGGTAAATCGCGCGAACACGGTGGAAGCATTTCCAGGTGGCAAAGCCGCGCACGTGGCGATGGCAGCGCACGCTCTGGGCGCGAGGACGCTGTGGCTCGGTTTTCTAGGGGGTGCGATCGGCGAGGAGTTTGCTGCGAAATTTCGCGAGCGGAAGATTGAGATGGTTCGCGTTCGCACCAGGAAGCCGACGCGAATGAATCTCGAGCTACTCGAGGACTCTGGAAGGATTACCGAGGTTCTCGAACCGGGCGGGAAACCGGACGCGAGCGAAATGCACGAAATGCTCCGGGTGCTCGCGGCCGGCCTGCGCAACAAGTGGCGTGGCGCGCTTGTCGTAATTTCGGGCAGCCCGCCGTTCGGTGTTCCCGCCGGTTTTTACCGCTCACTCATCGCCGCGGCCGAATCCGCAAGCTCGCGAGCCTTTCTTGATACCAGCGGGGATACCCTCCGACTGAGTCTTGCTTCCCGTCCCGCGTTCGTAAAACCGAATCTGGAGGAAGTTGAGGCCCTTCTGGGACAGAAATTGAAGGGTCAAGCTGCGATTGTTGACGCAGCGCGCGAGTTGATCCACCGCGGGGCTCAAAGCGCCGCCGTGTCGCTGGGTGCGGAAGGTCTCGTTTGGCTCGAGCAAAAGGGCGGCCCGGCGTGGTTTGCCAGGCCGCCGCGTCTGATACCGATTTCCACGGTAGGATGCGGAGATGCGACGGTGGCAGGATTCGCGCTCGCGGCGGCGAAAGGCATGGGTGGTGAAGCGGCTATCAAACTTGCGTCGGCGTGCGGGGCAGCAAACTGTTTGGCCGAGGCCCCCGGCAGGGTCTTACCCAACAATGTGAAGTTGTTAATGCCACGAGTCAAAGTGCATCGAATCAGGGGTGGGACGGAAACGAGGTTTTCTAGACGGTAACCCAGAGTGACTCTAGAAACTGTCTAGATAGGTTCCATTCGTTGCTTCCTAAGCAGGACGAGTGTGGTCTTGACTGCGGACAACCTGGAGGCATCCAACAGCTTCGACGCACCGCTAAGGTCATCCGGCAAGGGGTTGGGAAGCTCTCGACGGCGGGCGGCCGCACAACGTTCGAGATCCCAGCTCGCTCCTACACAGTCCCCGGAACCAAATCCTAAGACTTACTGGCGGAGGGGGTGGGATTCGAACCCACGAGACCCTTTCGGGCCTAACGGTTTTCAAGACCGCCGGTTTCAACCGCTCACCCACCCCTCCAGATCCGGTGGTGCGTAACAATTGTAGCTCATGAGTTGACGAGGCGAACAGGTTGAAGCGGGGAGGGAGCCTTTGAATGCGTTGCGCCGAGTTGCTGTCACCTCCCCGAAGCGGCCTAGCGGTGCTGAAACTCGGGCGAGGCTAGGATGAAACCCGTGACGATGCGCAAGCCGTCGATGGGAGACGCGGCCATCCGTCGTTGAACGTCGGGGTCCTCGAGCTCGCTTTGAATCACGGCTTCGTCTTTCGCAGAGAGCTCGCCCTGAAGGATCGTGTCTCCTGCGAGCGCTATGGCCAGGTTAATGCCGGAGCGTCCTTGCGCGAGGATGGCTTTCGTGTTCGGCAAGTCGGAGTTTGTGAGGATGCCAAGCGCGATTAAGCCGCCGGGGTCGAATTGAACACCGGGAAGCTTCCCCTGCGTCAATGTCGTCGAGAAGTTCATGCGCGCGAGCAGCGCGCCTTCGTTCTCCCAGGTTTCGGCCTTCATCGAGTAACCGGTTGGCACCGCCATGCCGTAGGGTTGCATCCCCATCGACGTGAGGTTTTGCAACAGCGCATCGGGTGCCGCGATATTCGTGCCGCTCGCACGCGCGGCTGAGACCATGAATTCGAGCGGCGTTTTCACCTTCGTGCGATATACCTTCGGCGACCAGAATTCAGTCGAGTGGAGCATGGTGCGCATCACCTCGCGAATGTCGCCATCGCTCGATTGGAACGTCACCGCCATGCGCGTAACGAGACTTTCGGGCGGATCGTCCGAAACAAATCGCATGGCGATGCTCTTCGAAATGAAGTGGGCCGTCGAAGGATGGTGCGCAAGCATGTCCAGCGCGCGCAGACCTTCGTCGCTGCCTGCCTCGTAGAATTTCTGTCCCAGCACCGTTTTGATTCCGGGTTCGTGGCGCCGCGGATCAAATTGAAATTGGCCGCCGTCGTCCGGCTGGGCGATCGTCCACCCGGTCAGCACGGCGGCCAGTTGCGTGACGTCTGCCTGCGTATAACCGCCGTCAACACCAAGCGTGTGAAGCTCCATCAACTCGCGGCCGTAGTTTTCATTCAGGCCGCTCTGGCCGTTTTTGCCTGCTGCCTGTGAGTGCGGACCGATGCTCAGCCAGTTGTCGAGGTACATCAGCATCGCGGGACTTTGCGCGACTGCCACCAGCAAGTCGTAGAATTTTCCGAACGCGTGCGCCCGAATCACGTCACGCTCGTACGTTGTTGTGTAGTAGACGCACTGGTTCTTGTACTGGTACACGTTGAAATGGTTGAACCAGAAGTCAGTCATCACTTCGAGCAGTTGCCGCTCCGAATAAATCTCACGCATCAACTTTGCTTGCTGAAGCTCGTACGCAACGGTTCCGGCAGGATTCGAAAGAGAACGGAAAACTTCCCGCTCATGCGGGGAAAAATCCGCTGACAGGCGGTCACGCTGGTCGCCGCGCACCAGATTCGGAAAGTTGATCATTTGCTCCGGAGGCGTTGCTTCCATCGCTGCGAGTCGCTGATTCTTCGGCAAGGCGAGCAAAGTGTCGGCGATCGCGCGGGCGGCGTCCTCAGGCGGCGCCGGTTTCACTCCCAGGTCAAGTTTCGGATCGGCCTTAGGATCAGTCTTGGAATCGCCGCCGGTGGCGGCACTTGTCGTGTTCGAATTCGCGCTGGCCGTAGCGGTTTTCACCGCCTCCTGTTGGTGGATGCGCGCAATGTTGACCCCATAAACGAATTTGAGCTCGGGATCGTCGGGCATCGGCCGCTTTCCAGCGATGATCTGTCGGATGACGCCGTCGGAAGGGAATGCCTGCGCGATCTGCTTCGCACTCATCCGCGTCGTCGCATAAGGCCCAACGCGCGCGTTGAGCGCAGAGTCATCAATGCTTTCAGGGTGTAATTGGTCTTCGATCCAGGCGTCGATGCCCTTGGCCAATACAGCCTGAAGGTCTCCCGGCCGAGGACCAAAGGTCAACCGGTTCAGAGCATGGAGGGCCCGCTGGTTCTCGGTTAGCGTCGTTGGTTCGGGTCGGCGTGTTTTAACTTGGGGCTTTGCCGGTGTGGTCTTTGCCGTGCCTTGGGGAAAGACAGGCAAAGCGATGCTCAGCGCAAGAACGACTGCGATTGCTCGTTTCGCAACGAAGCCAGGCATATGAACGGAGCCCTCTTTGGCATCAACTGGCTATCAACCCGAGTCTGGGCTTTTAGTTTCAGCATCGGCGCGGCTCGGCATCCGCGCTTCAATATCGCGCATTTCATAGGGGCAGGCACCAGAAAGCGGTAGGAAGGGTGCCTGACCTGCCAACTCGGATGTTGCAGGTCATTCCGAGGACATTGCCCTATCTTTTCTTGTCGGCCTGCGTCTCAACTTGGAGCCCTGAGCTTTTTCTGGTCAGCTATGTTGTGAGGGAAGAATGACTCGCCTGCGATTTTGCATCGCCACACTCACTGCGCTCGCATTTTTGCTTGCGGCGGTCCGTTGTAGCGCGGCGCCAGCCGACGAACTCCAGAAAGTGGCGCCCGAAGTCTACGTATCGGTGCGGCCTTTCCCCGATCGCTTCAATGATTCAAACGCGACGATCATTATTCTTGATGACTCGGTTGTGGTTGTGGACACCCAGACCACGCTGACCACCACGCGCGAGGTCCTCGCTCAGATTCGCAAACTCACCGACAAGCCCGTGCGTTGGGTGATCAACACCCATTGGCACGGCGACCACGTGCAAGGCAACCAGGTCTACCGCGAGGCGTTTCCGGGAGTGCAATTCGTCGCGCAACAGAACACACGAGAAGACATGGCGCAACGCGCTGCGGCGGAACTGAAAGACGACGTCGACAATCTTCCCGCACGAATCGACAAATACCGGCAGATGCTCGCCAGCGGGCTAGGGCCCGGCGGCAAACCTCTAAACGACGATCAGAAGGGCATCCTGCGAATGCGAGTGAGCGTTTTCTCGAAACAATTGCCCGATTTGCGCCAGACTCGCATCGTGCTGCCGGACCTGACTTTCGATGACTCGCTAACGCTATATGCGAGCGGTGGCCGCGAAATCCGTATGATCCACTACGCAGGCCACACCCGGGGCGATGCCGCGGTCTATCTTCCCGTGGAAAGGATCCTCATCACAGGAGATCTGCTCGACGACATGCCCTACACCGGAGATGGCTCCCCCGTCGGCCTCGTGAAGACTCTGCATGACTTCGACCGGCTCGACTTCAACATCATCATTCCGGGCCATGGCGGGATCGAGCGCGATCGCGAGCATCTTCACCAAGTGACTGCGCTGTTCGAGTCGATCGTTGCGCAAGTGCAGGAAGCCGTGCGTAGCGGACTAAGCATCGAGGATACCAAGAAGAAGGTCAACGTTGAGCAATTCCGCGTACCGCTCACCGGCGGCGAGGAACACGCCACTCATGCATTCGACGGGTTCGTCCCCGCTGCAATCGAACGCGCCTACTTGGAAGCAAAGGGCCCCACAACAAAGTGACTGCAAATGAGGTCGGCAAGGGCGGGCCACTGCGATCGCGGCCTTCACAGGCATGACTCAGCTCTTCGGTGCGGCTGGAGCCATCGCAGCGTGGACCAGCGTTTCCACCTGCTTCCACGGCACCGGGGCCTGGTGCATGGCGAAGACGGTGGTGACACTAACATGTTCGCGCGTCACAGCCTCCGACACTTCGCGCATCAGCTCTGGATCATAGAGGCTGCCGTTGTCGTTGAGCACGAGTGTATCGCTCGCGTACAGAAGGTAATGCTCGGGAAAATAAACCATGTATTGGCGTTCGGTGGATGCTCCGCGAAGAGGATACAACTCGGCCCGATTCGCCCCACTGCCGACCACCACTTTCTGCGAGACGAACCTCCAGTCGGCTTTCTTCGGAGCTTGCGCGAGAAGATCCGGCTGCATCGTGTGAGGTGCGGCGATGATGCGGTCAAGAATGGATTGATTCAAGTCAAGGATAAACACAGGGAGCCCTAACGCCACGCTCTGGCGAACGCCTCCTGTGTGCGGCCAGGAATCGGACGTTGAAAGCACGCCCTTGATGGGGATGTCCGGATACCGCTTCTTCGCTTCGTCGATCACGCCTTGCGTGTACGTTCCAGAGATGGGCGCTTCGAGGATGTAGACGGCGTCGTCCTGCTTGATGATGGTGGAATTCCATGCACCTTCGAACAACGTGATTCCCGGAGCAAGGTCCGTCGCGTGCGTCGCCTGAAACGGCCGGTCCCAACCCTTTCCCTCCGCGCTCTTCGCAGCTGCCGCCGTCTCCATGTGGAAAAGCGCGTCATCGGCGGCAACATTCATTTCGAAATTCAATATCTGCGTGGAGCGCCATAGGGCGCCATTTCGTTCCTCCACCACGTTCGTCGGATACACGACGCCCTTGAAGACCTCCCAATTCTCGAAATAAATTCGCTGGCGAACGTCGCCCCAGAAATACCAGAAATCGTGAAAAGTCCGGATTGTTTCGATTGCATCAGGAAGGTGATTGAACGGATTGATGAGAATTCGCACTGGGATGCCCTGCCACGTGAACGCGACGGACGCGTGCGTTGTCGCGCGAATCATTTCGGGCTCGCCAAAATGCAGGTCGGGCGCGCCGAGCGCGGTCAGAAGCACGCGCGCAGGTCCGAGAGCCAAACCATGCCGAACCGAGTCGAGGTCCGCGAGCGAGCACGGATTGTCTCCCTGCGCGGTGTGATATACGCCGCCAGCTGCGTCCGCGATCAGGGTCAAATCGAAAGAGGACTGGCCGGGATCGGATTCGGGCCAGTTCCCGTGCGTTTCGCGGTGGACGCGTCCGTGCTCGAAGTCAATCGTCTCTTTTATGTGCTCGTACGAAGTGATGAACGGATCTTGGCGGTAGGACTGTTCCATTAGCGCCGTGTGCCCCATTTCATCGAGCCGGAGATTGCGAACGGTTTCGAGCTGCGCGCGCCCACCCATCGCCTGCAGGGCAAGTTCGAGACAGCCCTTCGGTCCGGATTCGCGGCACGCGGAGTCCTGCATCGGCGGCGCAGCATTGACGTTTGCGTTCTGCGACGAGGTCGCGCCGAACTTCGGCGTCAGCGACAACCCCGCCACAACCAGCAAACTGGAAAAGAAAAAGTAGCGGCGCGAATTGCCCGGCGCCTGTGAGCTAACCCTCATGCACACGATCCTCCCAATTGGTTCCTGTCTGGAGTGGCAGTTTAGACGGGTTCAGCGCACGAATGGTAGCGCGTCATTCCGCAACGGCCATTCGCTGCCTTCGATTACCTTCTCGTTAACACTGCATCGCCGATGCGTTGCATCCATTCTTTTTCTGCGGCTACAGCCCAGGTTTGCTGATAGAGTTCGCCAAATGTCGGCAGCGTCGGCGCCAATGACGCAGCAGGGCCTGTTCACACGCTACGATCCGGGTAACTTCTACGACGAGATGTTTTCTTGTCCGGGTCGCCCTCGGCTGCACTACTCGAAGATCTACCACAGGCTCGCCGCGATGGCCCCGGCCCAATTCGAGGAACGCCGAAAGCTCGCCGACCTTTCATTCCTCCTGCAGGGCATCACCTTCACCGTTTATAGCGACGGCCGCGGAACGGAACGGCTGTTTCCCTTCGATCTGATTCCGCGAATCCTGCCTAATTCCGAATGGCAGCGGATCGATAGCGGACTCGCGCAGCGCGTGGTGGCGCTGAATCTTTTCCTGCAGGATGTTTACGGCAGGCAGTCCATCCTGAAAGATCGCGCGATTCCTCCGTCGCTCGTCTATTCCTGCAAACATTTCCATCGCGAAATGATCGGAGTGAAAGTTCCGCGCGGAATTCACACTCACATCTGCGGAATCGACTTGGTCCGCGACTCGAAGACCGGCGAGTTCTGCGTGCTGGAAGACAACGTGCGCACGCCGAGCGGGATTTCCTATGTGCTCGAGAACCGCGCGGTGATGACGCGGACATTTCCGGACGCGTTTCAGGATCACGAAGTCCTCCCGGTGAATCAGTATCCGGCCGAGCTCGGCCGAATTCTGCACAGCCTTTCGCCGCGAGGCGAGGGTGACGCTCAAATCGTGCTCCTCACGCCCGGGATTCACAACAGTGCCTATTTCGAGCACAGCTTCCTTGCTCAGGAAATGGGAATCGAGCTGGTGGAAGGCCGCGATTTGGTGGTGGACGGTGGTGTCGTTTTCATGAAGACCATCCGAGGACTGAAACGCGTGGACGTGATTTACCGCCGTGTGGACGACACGTTCCTTGATTCGCTTTGCTTCCGCCCGGATTCCTTCCTCGGCGTGCCGGGTCTGATGACCGCTTATCGAGCCGGGAATGTGGCGCTGGCGAATGCCGTCGGCAATGGAGTCGCGGACGATAAGGCCGTCTACGCATATGTTCCGGAGTTCATCCGGTACTACCTCGGCGAGGATCCGATTCTGCGAAGCGTGGAAACCTATATCTGCTCGAAACCCGATCATCTGAAGTTCGTTCTCGAACACATCGCGGAGCTGGTGGTCAAGAACGTCGGCGAATCCGGCGGCTACGGAATGTTGATCGGGCCCGCGGCGGAACGCAAACGCTGCGACGAATATCGCGAGCGAATTAGAAACAATCCCAGGGACTTCATCGCGCAGCCCGTAATCCCACTTTCGCGCGTACCGTCCTACGATGCCGCAGCGGGAAATGTGGCCGGCTGCCACGTCGACCTGCGACCGTATTGTCTATTCGATGGTGAGAAGGTGATCATCGTGCCGGGCGGGCTGACGCGTGTCGCGCTCCAACGAGGTTCCCTCGTCGTCAATTCCTCGCAAGGCGGCGGCAGCAAGGATACCTGGGTCTTGCGCGGAGAAAGCTAAATGCTGTCTCGTATCGCGGATTCGATGTTTTGGCTGGCGCGTTACATCGAGCGTGCCGAGGATACGGCGCGCATACTCGATGTGACATACCATACGCTGCTCGAGCAGACTCAGCATCCCTACCGCTTGCGCTGGGACGCCTTGATTGCGATGGCGGGCGAAGAGAGTCGCTTCCGGCAATTGGACTGCGAAGCCAACGCGCAGAATGTTTTCTCATTCCTGGCTTTCAACCTCGATAATCCCAGTTCGATCGTGCAGTGCATCACGAAAGCGCGCGAGAATGCCCGAACGATCCGCGACCGGATTTCGCGCGAGATGTGGGAAGACATCAACGGGCTATATCTTATCGTGACGGGTTTCAACGCCGCCGAGCAGATCGCGGCAGGGCCTCATCGTTTCTGCGAGAAAATCAAGTTCGGGAGCCATCGTTTCCACGGCGTCACTGACGCAACTCTTCCGCACGATGAAAGCTGGGAGTTTTTGCGTATTGGATGGTCGCTCGAACGCGCGGAAATGACCGCGCGCCTCGTTGACGTCCAATATCATACCCTCCTTGACGCCGCTTCCACCGTGAGTCCGCCCGACAACCATCAATGGATGGCCGTGCTGAAATCGGTGGGCGCCTACGAGGCCTATCACCGCCAATATCATTCTTCCATTGAGCCGGAGCGCGTCGCGCAGATGCTGATCCTGCATCCGCAGCATCCGCGCTCGATACGGTTCAGCATCCAGGAAGTGCAGGCGGGGCTGCGCGCCATCAGCGGTACAGGTGCCGGTTCGTATGCGAATGAGGCCGAAAGATTGGCCGGAAAGCTTCTCGAACGTCTGCGATACGACCGGATCGAGGAAGTTTTCCGGCAGGGCTTGCACAGCTACCTGAATGAGCTCTTGCGAATGTGCGAAGCAATCGGAGAAGATATCGCGCGAACCTACTTCTACTACGCGGTGGTGGCATGAACCGGTACCACTTGGTGCACGTCACGGAGTTTCGCTACGACGGTCCGGTTTCCGAAAGCTACAACGAAGTTCGGCTGCGCCCCATTCAAGACGACAGGCAGAGCTGCATCTCTTTCCGCTTGGCCACGACGCCCGCTTCCCGAAACACGTCCTTCCTCGACGCCTACGGAAATTGGGCTCACCAGTTCAATATCCTTCAAGAGCATCGGGCTCTGAAGATCGAAGCGGAATCGGTGGTGCTGACGCACGACGGTCCACCCGCCGCCCCAATCCATTCCACCCTTCGCGAGTTCGATGAGCAGCGCGGCGAATTCTACGAAGAAAATTATGATTTCATTGCCGCTACGGACTACGTCCCACACATCCCGCAGCTGGCGGAAATCGTCGAAGTGGCCGAACGCGAGAGCGACGGAACGATTGCCGGCTTCTCGCAGGCCTCTTCAGACTTGATTCACCACCGATTTCAGTACGTGAAAGGCGCGACGCACGTTCACTCCTCGATCCAGGATTCTCTGTCGCTCGGCGCGGGTGTGTGCCAGGACTTTGCTCATTTGCTCCTGGGTGCGGTGCGCATGCGGGGATTGGCCGCGCGCTACGTTTCTGGCTACCTGGTTCCCGGAAGCTCCGCCGCTGACGAGGCAAAGCAGGAAGAAGTGATCGGCGGGCAGGCGTCGCACGCGTGGACGGAAATCCTCACGCCGGGGGTGGGATGGCTTGCGTACGATCCGACGCTTGGTGCGCCCGTTGGTCTCAGGCATGTGCGCGTGGCGTATGGGCGAGATTATGGCGACGTTGCTCCCGTTCGCGGCGTTTACAAAGGCCACGCGGGCCAGCGGTTGTCTGTGGATGTTCGTGTCCGGCCTGCACTCGATGATGATGGGCATGAACAACTGAGCAAGAGCGCGTTAAGTCCCCTCGAAGCATCTCTGGTGCCGGAACGTCCTCAGCAAGCTCCCCAGCAGCAGCAATAACGATCCCAGGCACGCCGCTAGCTGTCTGAGCCATGCCGCTGTAGTACAATATTTGGACACGCACTGCGAACGTGGGCGGGAGGTTTCGAAATGCTGCGCAAAACCTTGATCGGCATGGCTATTCTCTGTCTTGGGCTTGGCGGATTTGCGCTGGTGCGCGCTCAGAATTCGGCGCAATCCCCGGCGGCGATGGCAACCAACTCAGACCTGCCTGCCTATCACGCCACAGCCCCGCACGACCCGTTGCCCGCAACGCTTGATCCCTCCATTTTTCCCGATGTTCTGAACCGGAATATTTACGCGCTCGCGGCGAAAGAGAAGAAAGTCCTTTACCAGCAGCCGTGTTATTGCCGGTGCGACCGCGAAGTAGGCCACAAGAGCTTGCTCGATTGCTATGTCGACAAGCATGCTTCCGTATGCGCCACCTGCAAGATGGAAGCGGTGTTCGCGTATCAGGAATCTCAAAAGGGCAAGACCGCAGCCGAGATTCGCCAGGAAATCATCGATGGCAAATGGCGCAACGTGAATCTTTCAAGCTACAACCTACCCGCCGCTGCGCCCGCCAGATAGATTCCCAAGCGATGTATTTCGAAGCGTCGGCCTGTCGCCCATCTTCTGCCTGGGACGCGGTTCATCGACCTTATTTTATTCGATGCGAATTCCTGCGGTTTCCAAGTGCTTTGTCATCCCCAATCCACGGGGTCTGTGCGGCGTGGGGGATTCGTGTCTCGCTCTTGGAAGCCTGCTCCACCCAGGATCTCGACGGAGCCAGAAAAGTTTGGAATCGTCAGGCCACAGGAGGTGTGGAGGCGCGGGCCGGCCAATCTTGAGGCGCGAATTCAACTCCCCAGAAATGCGGGCTCGGGGAAAGGAACTCGACACCCACTCGCGTGCCTTTCTCGGACGTGTCTCCGAGGTACACGACCCGGCATTCCTGCTCCTCTTCGGTGGCAGGGTTGATAAGGACCAAGTCGCATCCCATGCCGATCGTTTGCTGAAGGTACAGAAGGCCGCCGTGCGCGTTGACGACGATCGTCTGGCTGTTTTCGCGAAATTTTCGGCCGTCGGCGTCTTTTCCGGCGGCGCGCACCGGAATGCGCGTGAAAACTCGCGAGCTGCGCCGCTCTTTTGAAGGGTCTGGCATCATTTCCACCTATCGTGCAACGCGCGCAAGTGTGAGTCAACGGCGCGAAAACTGGTTCGTGCCCAAAACGCCAGTTTGCAAAAAGCTTGCTGCATTTGCGCAAGGTTCCGTAATATGTCACATTTGTTTCACCGGAAGCGTTTCACCCCGGGCATTTGAACGCAGGCGAGTCTGGGTTCGCCGGCGGCCGTTCTAGCGCATCATACGAAACCAAAGTGGGAGGCACGTCTCTGGATGAACCTGATCGACTATATCGAGTCCAAGCGCGAAGATCACTTGAACGAGCTGAAGGAATTCCTGCGGATTCCGAGCGTCAGCGCAAAGACCGAAAACAAACCGGATATCGAGAAAGCTGCGCGCTGGGTGGCCGACAAGCTGCGCGCAGCCGGGCTGGAAAATATCGAAATCGCGCCCACCAGGATGCACCCGCTCGTCTATGCCGAATCGCTGCACGCGCCGGGTAAACCGACGGTCCTTTTCTATGGACACTACGATGTGCAGCCGGCTGAGCCTCTTGATCTTTGGACCACTCCTGCTTTCGACCCCGCCGTCCGCGACGGCAATCTTTTTGGCCGTGGCACGGCGGACGACAAAGGACAAGTCCACATCCATATCAAAGCACTCGAAGCCTTGCGGCAGACTGTGGGAAAACTGCCCATCAACGTTAAAGTGATGATCGAAGGTGAAGAGGAAGTCGGCAGCGTGAGTCTGTGGGATTTCGTCCGGCAAAATCGAGATCGGCTTAAGGCGGATGCGCTCGTTGTTTCAGATACGTCGATGCTGGCGAAGGGCGTTCCGTCGATTACCTACGGCCTTCGGGGATTGAACTACTACCAGATCGAAATCACGGGGCCCGTGCAGGATTTGCACTCGGGAGTTTTCGGAGGCGCCGTTCCGAATCCCATTACGATTCTGGCCGAAATGATCGCGAAGCTTCACGACAAGAATTTCCGCGTCACCGTTCCTGGATTCTACGATCGCGTCGCGTCCCTTTCGCCGAAGGAGCGCAGGGCCCTGAATTCACTTCCATGGAAAGAAAGGGAATTTCGCAAGACGGTTGGCGCGCGGGCCCTCTGCGGCGAGAACGGCTACACTATTGTGGAGCAGCTCTGGATTCGTCCCACGCTCGAGCTGAACGGCATTTGGGGCGGCTACACGGGCGAAGGAGCCAAGACCGTAATCCCGTCGAAGGCTTATGCAAAACTTTCTACGCGCCTCGTCCCGAATCAAGACCCCGCGAAGATTGCAAAACTCGTCGAGCGTCACATCCGAAAGCTGCTGCCAAAGACCGTAACGTGCAAGTTCGACGTGCTCAGTACCGGCAAACCGTGGGTGGCGTCTTACTCGCATCCGATTTTCCAAAAGGCAATTCACGCGCTCGAATCAGGCTTTGGCAAGAAAGCGTCCTTCATCCGCGAGGGTGGCTCCATTCCATTCGTCACGCAGATGCACGACACATTCAAGGTCCCCTGCGTTCTGATGGGTTTCGGACTGCCCGACGAAAATGCGCATGCGCCCGACGAGCACATCGCGCTCGAAAACTATTTCGGCGGGATCAAGTCCGTCGCGATCTTCTACGAGAGCCTTGCTTCGTTGTAGTTTTCCCGCGGCCTTTTTCGCGGCAACGGAAACCCCCATTTTTTCGGGCTTTTTCCATGTTTTCCCTTGCGTTCGATAGGCAGCACGGCTATAGTGCCACGCGGCATCCGGGCTCCCCGGAGCCAACAAGCTGTCACACCTGAGGAGGAATTGGAATGGCGAGTCCGTTGAGCAAGTCCAAGATCATTGCGCACCTGTCCGAGAAGGTCAGCACGCCCGAAAAGCCGGTTTCGAAGAAGCAGATCGCTTCTTTCTTCGACGAACTGTTCAAGCTGGCGGTGAAGGAAGCAAAAGGCGCCGGCAAGTTCGTAATTCCCGGTTTGGGACGTGCCGTGAAAGCACATCGCAAGGCGCGCATGGGCCGCAACCCTGCCACTGGCGAGGCAATTAAGATCAAGGCAAAGACTGTTGTTCGTTTGCGCGCGGCCAAGGCTTTCAAAGACGCCGTGTTGAAGTAGATTCCGGCGCAGAGACTTTCGGCAAAACCCCCAGGCGCGGCCTGTCTTCAAAACGGGCCGGGGGCTTGGGGGTTTTGTCTTTTCAGCTGCTGGTCCTGGCAGCGTTCACTTACAGTCTGGAACCTGGGAAGCAATCCCGGAAATAAGAGGGACGATGACCTCGCCGCATTGGGATGAGGCTCGGGCGGCCGCTTCTCGCGAGTTTCGGTTCGAATTCCCCGAGAAAACGCTCGCGCGAAGGACCGTCATCGTTGCCGGCGGCACCGGTGGACTCGGTTCGGCCACCGTCGCGCTCCTCGCCCGCGAGGGCGTGAATCTCGTGGTCGGCTATCGCCGTGATCGGGAACGCGCCCAACGCCTCAGCGCCTCCATCGAGCGAGAGTTTGGCCGGAAATTGACCCTGGTCGAAGGCGATCTGACCGAGCTAAGCGTACGGCGGAGCTATCTCGAAGCAGCAGCCCGGCTTGGGATCCCCGTCTCGGGCGCTGTGATTTTTTCGGGCGATCCGGCACGAATCGCGTTTCAGGACATCGATCGCGAGTCCGTTATGGCATCTCTCGAATCCAATTATGTGGGCCCGGTATTGCTAGCCAAGGACTTGGGCCAGGCGATGGAGGCCGAGAAGACCGGCGGCAGCCTAGTCTTGCTCGCGACGATGCAAGCAATCACAGTGTTCCCTTCGAGCTTGAGCTATGCCGCGCCAAAGGCGGCGCTGGTCCACGCGGCGCGAATCCTTGGGCAGCAATGGAGCAGTGTTCGCGTCAACGTGATAGCGCCGGGAGCGACGATTGCCGGGATGGCTGCCTCGAGCGTCCAGTCGGGAAAGTACGATAGGTACATCGATAGCGGCGCAATTTCTCGCTTCGGACGGCCGGAGGACGTTGCGCGCGCTGTTCGATTTTTTCTCGAGCCTGACAATTACATTACGGGTCAGACGCTCCTGGTTGACGGCGGACTCACGTTGCGGCGCGATCGCTAGCGGATTGCCATCACGGCCAAGACACCCAAATGCGTGAATACTCGGGCCTCTTAACCGATCTTTACGAGTTGACGATGGCGGCGGGTTACCTGCAGACCCGCTTCGATGCTCGCGCCACTTTCGAGCTCTTCGTCCGCAACCTGCCGCCGCAGCGCAACTATCTCGTCGCCGCTGGTCTCGAACAGGCCCTGGACTTTCTTGAGAACGTCGATTTCACTCCGCAGGAGATCGCTTACCTCCGCGATCATCCGATTTTCCACAATATCCGCGACGAGTTCTTTGAATATCTCGCCAAGTTCCGGTTCACCGGTGACGTTTGGGCCATGCCCGAAGGCTCGCTTGTATTTCCCGGAGAGCCAATGCTGCGCATCACCGCTCCAATCATCGAAGGGCAGATCATGGAAACGTATCTGCTCGCCACACTCAGTTATCAAACGATGATTGCGAGCAAAGCAGCGCGCGTCGTCACTGCAGCCTTGGGTCATCAAGTGGTTGAATTCGGCGCGCGCCGCGCACACGGACCCACATCGAGCCTTTGGGCCGCGCGCGCTGCCGCAATCGGCGGTTGCGCGGGATCGTCAAACGTCTTGGCGGGGCATCAGTTCGGAATGAACACCTACGGCACGCAAGCGCACTCCTGGGTGATGGCCCACGAGACCGAGAACGAGGCCTTCCGGCATTTTCTGGACGCTTTTCCCGAAGGCGCCGTCCTGCTTCTCGACACCTATGACGTTCGCAACGCCGTGAAAAACATCATCGCGATGGGACGGAAGCCCAGTGGCGTCCGGCTCGACAGTGGCGACCTCGTAAAAGACAGCAAATGGGTCCGTCGCACTCTCGACCGCGCCGGCTGGACCGGCGTGAAAATTTTCGCCTCGGGCGACCTCGATGAATTCAAGATCGCCCGCTTGCTGAGGGCGGGCGCGGCCATCGACGCGTTCGGCGTCGGAACCGCCCTGGCAACGCCGGGTGACGCTCCGCACCTGAATCTCGTCTACAAATTGGTCGAGGTCGAACGCGGCGGAAAAGTTCGCGAAGCCGCGAAGCTGAGCCAGGCGAAGGTAACCTACCCCGGCCGCAAGCAGGTTCTCCGATATTCAGATTCTGCCGGCAAGCTCGAATATGACAAAATTGCGCTCGATGGCGAAGCGCCTAACGGCGGCGAGCCTTTGCTGATCGAGGTGATGCGCGCGGGGCGGCGAATGAGGGCCGCCGAGCCTGTGAGTGACTTGCGCGCTCGGTCTCTCGCGTCCATCGCTCGGCTTCCCAAGCGCTACCGGCAGATCAATCGGGCGGTCGAGTATCCTGTTCACTACAGCAAGCAACTCGAGGCGATGCTCGAAAGGGTTCGGCGCAGGATTCGCCGGTCGGCGCTAAAATAACATTTTGCATCGCACGAGGCTTTTGCAAGTGACTACGTTGCGCAAAATTGTTTTCTGGGAAGTCGATACGCAGGCCGATTTCATGCTGCCCGGAGGAAAACTGTATGTTCCCGGCGCCGAGAAGACAATTCCGAATGTGAAGCGGCTGGTCGACGCTGCTCGCCAGGGGCGCGTTTTCCTCGTTTCCGACGCATGCCGGCACACTTCCAACGATCCGGAATTCAAGACCTTCCCGCCGCACTGCATTCGCGGTACACCCGGCGCGCGAATCGTCCCCGAGGGGCTCGCGCAGAGCTTTGTCACCGTGCCGAACGACCCTGCATTCAATCTGCCGAAGGATCTTTTCGATCACCAGCAAGTGGTGATTGAGAAACAGACGCTCAACGTCTTCGATAATCCGTTGGCGGCCCGCGTTGTCGATTTGCTGGGGAAGGATACCGAATACTTCGTGTTCGGAGTTGTCACCGAATATTGCGTGCGTCTGGCCGCAAAAGGCCTGCTCGAGCGCGGCCGAAAAGTGTCCCTGGTGAAAGACGCAATCGAAACTCTGAATCTAGACGTCAGCCGGCACACCATCAGCGAATTATCGTCTCTCGGCGCTCAGCTGGTCACAACGGATGAAGCCCTCGCTGCGCTTGGCACTGCCGCCGCTAGTGGCCCTTCCTAAAGCAGCTCCGAATCGTATTTCCTGAAAACCGCGCTCAGTGTCGCAGCAGTCCGTTCCTGCATCGCGTGAATTTCCTGAATCAGGCAAAAAATGTTTGAGGTCATGACGAGCAGATAACGGACTGGCTCTGAGTTTGGATTCCAGTACGTGTGCTTGATTCCCCGCGGCACGAAGACGCCAGAACCAGTGCGCGCCTCAACCTCCTGATCGCCCACAAGAACGCGCAAAGTGCCTTCCAGCACGTACCATGCCTCGTCGTCGCGATGGTGAACGTGTAGGGGAGCGATGTAGCGAGGTGGGCCCGGCGGCCCGCCTGCATCGCGCCATTCCGCCACCACAAAAGCGTCATTCGGCGAGCCCATCACTCGCCCCGCGAGCGGGGCAGCAACCGTAGGCGAACTCACGAGCCCGTACCCTCTCCGCCAGGTTTCACGACGATGTTATATACCCACATCATGACGGCTGTGAGTACGCCGATCCCCATCACCACCCACCACATCTGCTGCGGCCGCTTCAAGACGTCTCCGAACTCGTGCAAGAGATAGCCGCCCAGAATGCCGGCGATCAGGTTGCCGATCGCGATGGGGAGAAACGCGTAGCCCATGTAGAGTCCCTGCTGGCCCGGCGGTGCGAGGCGCGAAATGTATTCGTAATAGCGCGGCGATTGAATGATTTCCCCGAGCGCCACCACCGCGAGTGCCATGAACGTGGTCGAAATCGAAGGATGCATTGCCAGCGGAATCCAGGCGATGCTCGAGACGAAAATTCCCAGCGTCAGCGCCGCAAACGTGGGAATCTTCCGCGTGAGAATGCTGATCGGCACCTGCAAGCAAATCACCACGAACCCGTCGGTGGCCAGCAACGCATCCACCTTGGCCGTGTGATCCACAAATCCCCGCACGAAAAGAGGCACGGAAATAAACTCCTGCCAGAACACGACCCAGAACCCCGAATAAATCAGCAGAAACGAAACAAACCTGAAGTTGCCGAGCACCACGAACATGTTGCGGATGGCGGCCCAGAAGCTCGGAACTTGCGGCTCGCTCACCTGCTTCGGTTCACGAAAGAAAAACAGTGTCACCCAGAACATCAGGAAGACGCTGAGCGCCGACACGCGGAATACGTTCTCGATCCCGAAGTGTTGCCGCACCAGTGAGCCGACTAAAGGTCCGAGCGTTCCGCCTATGTTGACCAGCGTGTAATAAATCGAATATCCGATCGAGCGTACGTTCTCGCTTGACGTACGGCCCGTCGTTCCCGCGACGCACGGCTTCACCACCGAAGGGCCCATCGCCGGAACCAGCAGAACCGCTCCTACCAGCCATTGCAAGTTGATCGCGTGCCGCAGCGGTTCCATCCACGGCGCCGAAAGCGACCCGAGCAGAAAGTAGCCCAGGGTCATTACGCCGTAGGCGAACATCAGCGCGCGCCGAAAACCGAAACGGTCGGCGAGTGTTCCTCCGAGCACGGGAAGAAACCACACGACGAACCCGAAGAAGCCGATCAGCGCACCGGTCTGCCCCACTGTCAGTTGCAGGTTTTCGTGAAGATAGATGGCCAGAACGGCCGTAGTGGCGTAGTACGCGATCCGCTCAAAGATCTCGGTGAAATTCGCTACCCAAAAGGCGGGCGCGAAGCCCGTTCGGATTTCGCGCAAACGCTCACTGAAATCCAATCGCGTCTCCTATTGCCGCGGACACCAGCCCTTCGTCACGTGGCCCCGCCGAAGTGTGTTGCGCCAGCCGCCGCGATTGTATCGAAATATGTCCCTTACATTGCTGAATTGTTTCGGAGCGCTTGTGGCCCAGTGAGTTAGAATCGCGCCCGCCGCAATCGGAGGTTTCCTGTGAAACGCGTCGCGACAGTTCTCGCCATGATTCTTCAGAGCTTCTTGGTCTCTGTGAACGCACGCGCGCAACAACCACCGCTGCTCCCCGAAAAAACCGTTTCGGCTCTGTCGCAAGAACTCTCCGGCGAGACGGCGAAGCGGAATCTCGAATTTCTCGCGCGCCTTCACCGGCAACGTGGTTCGCGCGATTTTCACACGGCTGCGGAATTTATAGTTACGCGAGCTCGCGATTATGGCTTGACCGACGCCCACATCGAGCAATTTCCCGCCGATGGCAAGATCTTCTATGGGACGCAGCGCTCTCGCCCAGCTTGGGACGCCGATTTTGCTGAGCTTTGGGAGCTGGGACAGAAGGACGGACAGTGGGTCCCTGTCGAGCGTCTCGGCGATTTTCAGGCGATGCCGGTAACGCTTGCCGAAGACAGCGAAAGCGCGGACGTCACTGCCGATCTGATCGATGTCGGAAGTGGAACATCCGAGCCGGACTACGCGGGAAAAGATGTGCGCGGGAAAATCGTGCTCGTCTCCGCGCAGCCCGGAGGCGAAGTGGAGGCTCTCGCCGTGGAGAAGTTTGGTGCGGCGGGGATTGTCAGCTACGCCCAGAACCAGCCGAACGCATGGCAAGGCGAGGACGACAATCTCATCCGTTGGGGTCATCTCGATAGCTTTCCGAATACGCCCACATTCGCATTCATGGTTTCGCTGCGCACCGCGCGAGCGCTCCGCAGTCGCCTCTTGCGCGGCGAAACCATTCGTTTGCACGCCGTTGTGAAGGCGGGACGCCATCCTGGTTTCTACGATGTCGCCACCGCCGTGATTCCGGGCGCCGACCCGAAACTCCGCAGCCAGGAGATTGTTTTCAGTTGCCATCTCGACCACGAGCGGCCCGGTGCGAACGACAACGCCAGCGGATGCGTCACGATTCTCGAGATTGCGCGGACGCTCCAAAAGCTCATCGCCGAAGACCGGATCCCCCGGCCTGCCCGTACCATTCGATTTGTCTGGCCGGCCGAGGTGGAAGGCACTCTCGCGCTGCTCAACGGCAAACCGGAATTGGTGCCGCACATCCTAGCCGTCGTCCATATGGATATGGTCGGAGGTGGCGAAGTGACGAAATCGATTTTCCATGTCACGCGCGCGCCTATGAGTTTGCCGACGTTTCTAAACGATGTCGCCGAAGCCTTCGGCGAATTTGTGAACGAGCAGTCGTACGAATTCGCAGCCACCGGCAAAGCCGCGTATCCTCTGGTTGCGCCCGAAGGCAGCAAGCAGGCCCTGCTCGCGCAGTTTTCCGAATTCACGCCCGGAAGCGATCATGATGTATACGAGTGCGGCTCCTATCGCATTCCCGCGATCTATCTGAATGATTGGCCCGACCGTTACATCCACACGAATTTCGACGCTGCCGCAAATATCGATCCCACGAAGCTTCTCCGCGCCGCCTTCATCGGCGGCGCCAGCGGCTATTTCCTCGCAAGCATGGGAGAAGCGGAATTTGAGTCCGTTATGAGCGAGATCGAAATCCGCCACCTGGAGCGAAGCGCAACGCTGCTGCGGCGAAGCCATAGTCTGACGGCCAGAAACGGCGCCGAGGAGGTGGCTGCACTGACTCAAACGACGCTTCTATATGAAGCTCAGTTGATACGTTCGGTCGAGCCTTTCATTCCGAATCGACAATGGATTGATCGGGAACGAGTCCGTAACCCACTGGAAGGGCTAGGGGGCGTGCGGAAACTGCCCACGAGGGATGGACTACTCGTTTTCACTCGCGCCGCCGAACCCAAGGGACCGCTATCCGTGTTTGGCTACGACTACTTCGTCGATCATTACGGGGCGGATCGTGCCCGATCCCTGAAAGTTCTTGGCTACGAGGGACTGCGCGGCGGCGGTGAAGACTACGCCTACGAAATCCTAAACTTCGTCGACGGCAAGCGTAACGCCCAGCAGATTCGCGACTCGGTCTCCGCCGAATATGGCCCAATCCCGTTCGCCAACGTCATCGAGTATCTCCGCGCTCTCGAATCCATCGGCATTCTGCAGGTCAAGAAGTGACACAGCCCGCGCCTTCCCTGGCTTCCGACGCGACGGCCCAAGTTTCGTCGCCTCCGCGCCGTGTGCTAACATTGCTCGGCAAATAGTCCGCCACCGAAAGCATGCCTGCCGCAACGATGAAAGCCTTGCGCAAAGTGCGCCCGCAACGCGGCGCTGATCTTGAATCCGTTTCCATTCCCGCAATCGGACCCACCGACGCATTGGTCCGCGTGCGCGCGGCTTCAATTTGCGGCACCGACCTGCACATTTACGGTTGGGATCGCTGGTCCGCGTCGCGCATCCATCCTCCGATGACGTTCGGCCACGAATTCTGCGGCGTGATCGAGAAAATCGGCGACGAGGTCACCACCGTTCGCCCCGGCGATTTCGTCAGCGCCGAGATGCATGTGAACTGCGGCCATTGCCGGCCGTGTCGCATGGGCCAGCCGCACGTCTGCCAGAACGTGAAAATTATCGGCATCGATGCGGACGGCTGCTTCGCTGAATTCGTTCGCATTCCGGCTCGCAATATCTGGAAGATCGATCCCGCGATTCCGGAGCATTACGCCGCAATTCTCGACCCGCTTGGCAACGCGGTTCACTCGGTCACCGCAGGTGAAATTGCCGGCCAAAACGTGGTCGTGACGGGTGCTGGGCCAATAGGGCTGATGTCGATCGCGGTGGCGCGGGCGTGCGGCTGCGCCTCTCTTTTTTGCACGGAGGTGAATCCGCACCGTCGCGAACTTGCGAAGACGATGGGCGCGGACGAAGCGCTCGATCCCGCTTTGCCCGGAATCGTTGAGCACGTTCGTGACGCCACCGAAGGTGGCGTCGACGTTATGCTCGAAATGAGCGGCAATCCCGCCGCCATTCGTCAGGGATTTCAAATGCTCAGGCAGGGCGGACGCGCCTCCCTACTCGGCATCCCCAAGGATTTCGTGACGCTCGATTTGGTCAGCGACGTAATCTTCAAGGGCGCCACAGTGCAGGGGATTTACGGCCGGCGAATGTTCGAGACGTGGGTGCACATGACCGAGCTGCTGAAACACCACCGGCTGAACCTCGAGCCGCTGTTTCACGAGCGAATGCCGCTCGACAAATTTGAGAACGCGTTCTCGCTGCTCGAAGCAGGGCAAGCCGGCAAGATCCTGCTGTACCCAAACGGTTCGCCGAAGTAGCGCGAAGCTCGTTTTGTTTTTCTGCACCCGACAGTTTTTGCGCCCAGCCCTCATATTTGCTTGGGAGGATTCATGACAACGCCAGCGATGATTCCAGCACGGCCGCAATTGCAATACCTGCATGACGCGCTTGAAGATCTGAAATCGAAGCACCTGTATTTTCGCCTCAAAATCCTCGAAGGCGAGCAAAAGCCCGTTGCCGTTTTTGATGGTAAGGAAGTGATCAACCTCAGCTCCAACAATTATCTAGGCCTCACAACGCATCCGAAACTGCGCCGCGCGGCGATCGAAGCTACTCGCAAGTACGGCGTCGGCTCCGGCGCCGTGCGCTCCATCGCCGGCACGATGAAAATCCACATGGAACTTGAGGAGCAGATCGCCCGGTTCAAGAAAGTAGAAGCCTGCGTCGTGTTTCAGTCCGGATTCGCCGCGAATGCGGGCACGGTCTCCGCGATCCTGGGCAAAGAAGACTTGATCGTTTCCGACGAGCTCAACCACGCGTCCATCATCGACGGCTGCCGCCTCTCGCGCGCCACCATCAAAGTGTTCAAGCACAAGGACGCTGCCGACTGCGAGCATGTCCTCAAGGAAACCGAAAACTGGAACGGCAAGAAACTCCTCGTCACAGATGGCGTCTTCTCGATGGATGGCGATATCGCCCACCTGCCCGCGCTGTGCGATCTCGCGGAAAAATACAATTGCATCATGATGGTCGACGACGCTCACGCCTCCGGGGTTCTCGGTTCGCGCGGACGCGGCACTATCGACCACCTCGGTTGCCACGGTCGCGTCGATATCCAGGTCGGCACGTTGAGCAAGGCCATCGGCTCGATCGGCGGCTACGTGTGCGGTTCGCGCGACCTGATCGATTTCCTCTATCATCGCGGCCGCCCGTTCTTGTTCTCCACTTCGCATCCGCCATCCGTAACGGCCACCTGCCAGGCGGCGTTCGATTTGCTCGATTCCGAAACCGGTGACCGTCTCATCAAGAAACTCTGGTCGAACACGAAATTCTTCAAGCGGAAGCTGAAGAAGCTCGGTTTCAACACAGGTAAGAGCGAAACCCCGATTACGCCGATCATGGTGGGCGACGCGGAGAAAGCCTTTCAGTTTTCGCGCGAATTATTTGCAGAGGGCGTTTTCGCTGGCGCGATTGGCTATCCGACCGTTCCGGAAGGCAAAGCAAGGCTTCGAACGATTGTCACGGCCACCCACAAGCGCGCCGATCTCGAGCGGGCGCTGGAAACCCTCGCGCGTGTGGGCAAAAACCTCGGAATTATTTCCTAACGTCGCGGCTGCATCAAGCGAACGTCACACCGCGGCGGCGGCCAATTGCGGCCGCATTCGCTTGTAGAGCGCCATCACCAGCGCGCCAAGCCCCCAGACAATCGAAGCGAACAGGGTATAGGCCCCGATGTATGGCAGCACCCGCAGCACGTGCAGGATGAAAAGCCCCAGGGCTAGCCGCCCGATCGCAGCACCCACACCTACCTTTGGTCCCAGCAGCGCCTCTCCCAGCCAGCCGGCCACAAAAATCGTCGACGAGTACAGGGCAAGTCCGTACAACACAAGCGTCACGATCCCGATACCCAGGCCCACTATCGTACAGCAGGCGATGATCGCGGCAATCGGAGTCCCACAAAAGAAAAGCAGGCCGAACCCGGCTGCGGGCACATATTTCCTGCAAGCCTCGGTTGTATCAACGAACAGCCCTGGCATCAGCAGAAGCAGCACAAGCCCATAGACGAAACCGATTCCCCACAGAAGGATGTGGTGTACGTAGTAGTGCGGAGTTTCGTAGGTCGGCTCGCTCTTGGGAATCACTCTCTCGATCGTTCCAGCCACCTTTGCCCTCGGAGAGATTTCGGGATCGCGCTTGCCCTCGTACTTGGTGTGCCCCTTGATATCCGCGTTGGAAGCGATCGTCAGATAGTCGCAACGCAGCGTCACATCTCTTGCAATCGCGCTAGCCAGGTTCACCGAGTGCGCCATGCCGAGCACGTCGCCGCCGACTTTGCCACTCACGGACACGTCGTTGCCGCCGAACGTAACACTGCCTCCCACCGACCCTTTCTGGTCCAGATTCAGTTCTTTGCTCCAAGTCATTAGGTTTCTTCCCACGGGCCCGTCGATGTCCACGGATTCAGCGAACACTCGCACATTGCCGTCGACAGCTCCGTTCACGTGTAACTGTTGCGCGAACGCCAAAATGTCTCCCTTCACGTGGCCGTTGACGATCACCACTTGCGCCCACGTAATCAGGTCCCCGTCAACGTCCCCGTCGATCTGCGCTCGCTCGCCAAACACCATCAGATCCGTGTGCACTACTTCTCCGGCGGGTAGCGTGTAATTCGGGTCGCCGTGTTTCGTCTCAGCCGCGCGCGTGGGCGCGGGCAACGCGAGCGCGAAAAGAAGCACTCCCATTGCGACGGCGAAGGTCGTCAGACGGTGCCAGTGCCTTCGCAGCAGCCAGGTCACCAACACAGTCAGAGTCCCCATCGCCAGAAATTCCATCAGACTTCGCATCGCGTCCCATCCTTTCCAGAAGGCGCCGCTGAAGAACAGCATCGTGAGCAGATTGCCTTGCGTGAAACCCGACTGAGCCGCCTGTGCTTGCCACGGTTCGATGATTCCGCTCCAAAAAGTGTAGGCGCCGCCCGCGCTCAGCCCCAGCGTCGTGATCCAGCCCCACGGGACTGAGCCCCGTTCTGGCGCTTCCGCCAGGCGGGCGGGAATCGCCTCGTCCTCGGCGTCCAAAGCCTGGCGCAGCCACACCCCTTCCATCTCAAGCGCCCGGATCAGCTCGCGGCACTCGGAGCACGTGGCCGCATGGGCCGACACCTCCTGCGCGTGATCCGCATCCAGCTGCTTTTCGAGATACAGCAGGGCTGTCATCTCATCGAAGTGGTTCATGGCTTGCTCCCCGCAACCGCGCCTCGCGCTCCGGCCGCTCCTCCGCTCAGCGCGTCGCGCAACTGGTGACGCGCACGCAGCAGTAATACACCCACAAACGCCCGCCGCACGCCGAGCGTGTCTGCAATTTCGTCGTAACTCATGTCCGCGTAGTAGCGCAGCACAAGCGCCATTCGAGCGCGGTCCGGTAATTTCGCCAGCCCGCCTCGCACTTCCTTGCTCGTATGTTCGGTTTGAAGCCGCTCAAGCTGGTCGGGGTCGGGATGCTCCAGCGGCAGGGTCTCCAGGTCGCCCGTCTCAAGATCTTGTCGAATACGCCTCCGCCGCAGCATGTCCCAGCAATGATTGCTGGCCACTTTGTAGAGCCACGCTGTGAACGGCCGCGATGAATCGTATGTCCCGAGTTTCTGTCGAACCTTCATGAAAACTTCCGTCGTTGCGTCCTCCGCGTCTTCACGCGTCGGCAACGCGCGCCTGCAAAACCGGAAGATCGCGGCCGCGTACTGCCGATAGAGTTCGCCCCAGGCGTCCGCGTCCCCTGTCCGGACCTGCGCCAGCACCTCTGCCAACTCTGCGGCGCTCATCTCTCCCGATGTCTTACGTCGCTCCATAAGCTGATACGCACGCTCCCTGCGAAATATTTCACAAATGTTACAAAAGACCGGACTTGGCTCGGTTGAGTGATGATTAGAGGTTAACGTGGCACGGCGCGGTAAGTCACGCAAATCCGGTCCCGGCCTGTTGCTTGAACTTTCCACTCTCCATCCCATCCAGCCCAACTCTCCCAGGTACCCGTCGTGCGCATTTCTTTCTTCATCTGTGTTTATCTGTGTTCATCTCTGGTTCCAAAAGTTTTCGCCTTTCAGCAGTCGAACGTCCCCTGTGACCGACTCAGGCCCTCACCCTGAAGCCTCTGTCGGCTCTGCTATACTCGGCACCCTGTCGTCGCGCCGGGGCAATTCGATGTTCGCCCGCCGCACGGAAACTAGTCGAATGGCTCCCAAACACTCCAAACGTCTCTTCCTGATCGACGCAATGGGATACATCTTTCGCGCCTTCTACGCGCCCATGCCGCAGCGCCTGAGCAACGCAAAAGGCCTTCCGACGAACGTCCCATACCTTTTCGCCAACATGGTTCGGAAGCTCGTGAAGGACTGGAAGCCCGACTACCTCGGCGTGGTCTTCGATGTTTCCGCGCCCACTTTTCGCGACAAGCTCTTCGCGGAATACAAGGCGCAGCGCGCGCCCATGCCGCAGGACCTTTCGATTCAAGTGCCGTTTGTGCGTCGCTACTGCCAGGCCATGCGCTTGCCGATCGTTGAATTTCCCGGATATGAAGCCGACGACGTGATCGGCACCCTGGCCCGCAAAGCCAGCGAGCAGAATTTCGAAGTATTCATCGTCACAAGCGACAAAGACCTGATGCAGCTCGTCGGCGGCCCCGTCCGTTTGCTGAACCCGATGAAGGGCGACCTGCTCCTCGACGCCCAAAAAGTGGAAGAGATCATGGGCGTGCCTCCCCAGAAAGTTCCGGACGTCATGGCCTTGATGGGCGATTCCATCGACAACATTCCCGGCGC
Source organism: uncultured Acidobacteriota bacterium (assembly GCA_963744235.1). Classification (GTDB taxonomy): domain Bacteria; phylum Acidobacteriota; class Terriglobia; order Acidiferrales; family UBA7541; genus Palsa-295. The sequence goes on from CAVUSU010000006.1 coordinate 313,579, forward strand.
GCGCGATCCGAACGAGAAGCCTGCTCCGGGCGAGCGCCGCAAAGCTGGCATCGGCGAAGTGGGCGCGCGACAACTCATCCAGCAGTATGGCAGCGCCGAAGAGGCGCTGAAGCATGCCTCCGAGGTGAAGCGGGCGAATTATCGCGAAGCTCTCCAGAAATATGGCGAGTTCGTCAAGCTGAGCAAGCAACTCGCCACCATTCCCACCGACGCGCCGGTCCCACTTGAGCTCGAAACGCTGCGGATGGCCGAGCCCGATATCCCCTCTCTTCGCGATCTCTACGTCGAACTCGGGTTCACGTCCCTGTTGCGCGATTTCGCGCCCCTTGTCGACGATCAGAAAACGGACTACGCCAATCTCGATTCGCCAGAGTCCCTCAGAAAATTCCTCGCTACGATTCCTCGCGGGCACGAAGCCGCGGCTTGGCTCTCGCTCGACTCGGAAGATCCCGACGAAGAAGGCTTCGGGACCCGCGTCCTCGGCGTCGAGATTGCCCTCAAAACGGGAACCTCCCGCATCGCCGCGAATGACGTCGAGGACAAGAGCCTCGCAGGCATGAAGGAATGGCTCGCGGACGCAAAACACCCGAAAGTCGTCCACGATCCAAAACTGTTTCATTTGCTCTCGGCCGCGGATTCTTCCCATGCAACGCACTCTGTCGCCGGGATTCGCCATGCCACGATGCTGTACTCGTACCTCCTCCGCCCGACCACCGCGAACCACGCTTTCGCCGAGGTGGTCCTGCGCCAGTTGAACCGCACCCTTTCCGGCGCGCCGGGTGAGCGAGCCGATTTCTTGCTGCGTATCGCTCCTCCGCTGCGCGAAGAGGTCGAAAAGCAAGGCCTCGCCGACCTCTACGAAAAAATTGACCTGCCGCTCGCGCCGGTCTTGGCCAGGATGGAAGCCGCAGGCATTCTCGTCGACAAGAACGAGCTCGACGTCATCTCGGCGAAGGCGCAGGAAGAAATCGGCAACCTTGAAAAAGCCATCTATGATCTTGCCGGGTTCGAATTCAACATCAATTCGCCGCCCCAGCTCGCCGAAGTTCTTTTCGACAAGCTGAATTTGCAGGGACCCAAGCAAGGCCGTGGTCGCCCCAGGTCTCGCTCCACCGCCGCCGATGTTCTGGAAGAATTGGCGCCGCTGCACCAGCTCCCGAAGAAAGTCCTCGAATATCGCGAGCTTTCGAAACTGAAATCCACATATGCGGATGTGCTCCCGCGGCTGATTCATCCCGTCTCGGGCCGCGTCCACACACGGTTCAGCCAGACCGGAACGGCCACCGGTCGGCTGAGCTCCTCGAATCCCAATCTCCAAAACATCCCGATTCGCACGGAGCTGGGCCGCGAAATTCGCGCCGCGTTCGTTGCGCCGGCGGGCCATCAGCTCCTGTCCGCCGACTATTCGCAGATCGAGCTGCGCATCCTCGCCCATGCTTCCGAAGATCCGATTCTCACCGACGCGTTTCGCCGCGGAGAAGACATCCACTCGCGAACGGCGCAGGAAGTTTTCGCCGTTCCCCCGCTGATGCAGACCCGCGAGCATCGCCGCGTCGCAAAGGTCATCAATTTCGGCGTAATCTATGGCCTCTCGGCGTTCGGGCTGGCGCAGCAGCTCGATATCGATCAGAAGGAAGCGGCAAAATTCATTGCCGCCTATTTCGAGCGCTACAGCGGCGTGAAAAAATATCTCGACCAGCAGATTGCGGAAGTCCGCAGAACGGGAATCAGCAAGACCCTCTTCGGCCGTATTCGTCCGATTTCCGAAATCAATTCACCTCAGCCGAACATGCGCAATTTCGCCGAGCGCACCGCGATGAATACACCGATGCAGGGCGCGGCCGCCGACCTGATTAAGCTTGCCATGATCGAGCTCGACCGGCGCCTCGCCGCCGAATTCAAATCGCGAATGATTCTGCAGGTTCACGACGAATTGCTTTTCGACGCGCCCGAAGAAGAGATTCCGCAGCTCGCCAAGCTCGTCAAGGAGGTGATGGAAGGGGCCTACAAACTCCGCGTCCCGCTCGTCGCCGAGACAAAAATCGGCCTCAATTGGCGGGACATGAAATAATTCGAAAAGGGAAAAGAGAAAATGGAAAATGCCCAACATCCACAAAGCGAGGTGAACGCAAATGGCTCCGAACCATCCGGAAGGGTTTCTCAAGCTCGTTAACGATGCAAGAAAGCGCATCAAAGAAGAAGATTTTCAGGCCACGAAGAAGCGCATGGATTCCGGCGACAAATTCATTCTCATCGACACGCGCGAGGAATCCGAGTGGGCGCGTGGGCACATCCCCGGCGCGATTCATCTCGGCAAGGGCGTGATCGAGCGCGATATCGAAAAAACCATCCCCGACAAGGACACCGCGATCGTCCTCTACTGCGGTGGTGGCTTCCGGTCCGCGCTGGCGGCCGACAATCTTCAGAAGATGGGCTACCACAAAGTGATTTCGATGGACGGAGGCTGGCGCAGTTGGACCGAAGCCGGCTTCCCCGTCGTGAAAGATTAGGCGAAAGGCGAAGTGAAAACGATGGGCTCTCGGTTGGTCAGTTTGGCTGGGGCGGTTGGACTCGAACCAACACCGTCCTCATTAACAGTGAGGTGTCCTACCAATTGGACCACGCCCCAACCGGGGTTCAGGGTTGTCCCGAACCTTCGGGATGTCTGCTCGCCGCGGCGAGGCAAACCCTGAGTGCAGCGGTCCGCAATTTTATCCAATTTGGCGGCAATCCAGGCGGAGTTTCGCGAGGGACGTACCCATAAATTTCTTGAATCGGCCCAATCGAAGTTTCTTTAGGTGCCGGAAGCGTTAGCCGACACCTCCGCCGCTATATAAATTGGAGGGGTAGGGAGAAACGGCGGAAGGTAGCCGGGGGAAGGAAGCCGGCCCAGCCCTCAATCCCCTTAAAGGGATCCTCGGCTTCCCCCCCTGACGTAAAAACATAGGGCACGCTGAAAACCAAACTAAACCGATGAAAACAATAGCCTTCTATTCTCTTCGCCGGGTAAAAACTCCAGCCTGCCAGTAAAATTTCCGGGTCGACCGTCTGGGCTTCGCCTCGCTTTCATGGGGATCGCCGTATTCGTGGGCCGTCCGTGAAGAGTGAATTCTCGCCGAAACTGCGATACCACGCCTTGACCGCCCAGAGCGCGCTTGCTATGTTGGATGGTTACGCTCGGCGTATTGTGCCCAGTGTACTGAGGGTCCCTCTGTCCGACGGCCCTCCTACCAAACATGGGTCTGAAGAAAATTGTTATCCGGGGTGCCCGGCAGCACAATCTAAAGAACATTCACCTGGAAATCCCCCGCAACACGCTGACTGTCATCACGGGGCTGTCCGGCTCTGGGAAATCCTCGCTTGCTTTCGACACGCTCTACGCTGAAGGCCAGCGGCGGTACGTGGAATCGCTCTCGGCTTACGCACGCCAGTTCCTTGATCAGATGGAGCGCCCGGACGTCGATTCCGTCGAAGGCCTTTCGCCTTCGATTGCCATCGAGCAAAAGACGACTACACGGTCGCCCCGTTCAACTGTCGGCACGATCACCGAGATTTACGATTACCTTCGCGTGATTTACAGCGCAATCGGCACTCCGCACTGCCCGAAATGCGGCAAACCCATCACTCGCCAGTCGACCGAGCAAATTGTCCAGGCCGTGGCCGCTCTCAAGCCCGACGACCGCATCATGGTCCTCGCGCCTGTGGTGCGCGGGCGAAAAGGCGAATACAAGAAGGAACTCGAGAAGTACGCCAAGGAAGGATACGTTCGCGCGCGTGTCGATGGTGAACTCGTGAACCTCGACGAGCCGATTCCCCTCGACCGGCGCAAGAACCACACGATAGAAATCGTAGTGGACCGCCTGCTGATGAAGAATGGAGTCGCACAGAGGCTCGAGCAATCGATCGAGACGGCGCTGAAGCTCACAGGCGGTTTGGTGACGATCGCCATTGTCGGTGGCGAGGAGCGGGTCTATTCCGAAAAGCTCGCGTGCCCGGATTGCGGGATTTCGGTGCCGCAGCTCGAACCGCGCTCCTTCAGTTTCAATTCGCCCTACGGTGCTTGCTCTGAGTGCCATGGACTTGGCTCGAAATACGATTTCGATCCGGCCAAAGTAATTGTCGATTGGACAAAGCCGCTTTTCGAAGGCGGACTCGGCCCTGGTTCAGGCTCGTCGTTCCTGCAGCGCACCTTGCGCATCGCCGCGGCCGCTTACGGATTCGATCTCGATACCCCGTTTGAGAAGTTCCCGCGCAACGTGCAGAACCTGATCCTGCACGGCAATCCGCAGAAAGGCGGCTCAAGCAAAACTCTGAACTTTCAGGGTGTTCTCGGCCACCTCGAGAGCAGCCTCTCGGAATCGAATTCGGACACATACCGCGAATGGCTCACCCAATACATGTCCCCCGCGTCCTGTACCTCGTGCAACGAGCGGCGCTTGCGTCCGGAGAGCCTCGCCGTGAAAATTGCCGGCCTTTCGATTGCGGACTTTACGTCGTTGCCTCTCTCGGAAGCTCGTGCCGCCGTTGATAAGATTCGCGGCCAACTCACGTTGCGACAGCGAAAAATCGCCGGGCGTCCGCTTGCAGAAGTCGCAGAGCGCATCGATTTCCTGCTTGCCGTCGGCCTGGGCTATTTGACGCTTGACCGTTCGGCGGCCACTCTGTCTGGCGGCGAGGCCCAACGCATCCGGCTCGCGACGCAAATCGGGTCGCGGCTCCGAGGTGTGCTCTATGTACTCGACGAACCTTCGATCGGCTTGCATGCGCGCGACAACGGCCGCCTCCTGAACACCCTTGAAACGTTGCGCGACTTGGGCAATACAGTTTTGGTGGTCGAACACGACGAAGAAACCATTCGCCGCGCCGACTACGTCGTCGATCTCGGTCCGGGCGCGGGAAAGGCTGGCGGATACTTGGTTGCTTCGGGTTCGCCGGCGGAAATTGCGGCGAATCCCGCATCGCTGACGGGGCAATACCTCTCGGGGCAGGTGAAGATTCCAGTCCCCGACAAGCGTCGCGACAAAAACGGAAACGCCCTCACGATTCTTGGCGCGCACGGCAATAATCTGAAGAACATCGACGTTGCGATTCCGCTCGGGCTTTTGACCGTCGTCACCGGCGTTTCCGGCTCCGGCAAATCCACCCTTGTGAACGACATTCTGTATCGCGCGCTTGCCGCGAAGTTGTATCGCTCGATGGAAAAGCCGGGAGAGCACCGCGCGATCACGGGCGTCGAGAATATCGACAAGGTCGTCCAAATCGACCAGGCGCCCATCGGCCGCACGCCACGGTCGAATCCAGCCACATATACAGGCGTTTTCGGCCCGATCCGCGAACTGTTCGCCATGCTGCCGGAATCCCGCGAGCGCGGCTACAAGCCGGGCAGATTCAGCTTCAACGTGAAGGGCGGCCGCTGCGAAGCTTGCCAGGGCGACGGCCAGCGCCGCATCGAAATGAATTTCTTGCCGGACGTCTACGTCACCTGCGAAGTCTGCCGCGGCAAGCGTTACAACGCGGAAACGCTCGCGGTTAGTTATAAGGGCTATTCAATTTCCGACCTGCTGGATTTGCCGATCGAAGATGCGCTGAAAGTGCTGGAGAACATTCCCGCGATTCAGCAGAAATTGCAGACTCTCGTTGACGTCGGGCTCGGCTACGTTCAGCTGGGGCAGTCCGCCACCACTTTGTCGGGCGGCGAAGCGCAGCGCACGAAACTCGCGCGGGAGCTCTCGCGGCGGCAAACTGGCCGCACCCTATACATCCTCGACGAGCCGACCACCGGATTGCATTTCGATGACGTGAAGAAGCTCCTCGACGTGCTCAATCGCTTGGTTTCCCTCGGCAACACGGTGCTCATCATCGAGCACAATCTCGACGTGATCAAACAAGCCGATTGGATCATCGATCTCGGACCGGAAGGCGGCGGTGCCGGCGGCCGTATCGTCGCGCAAGGCACGCCGGAAGAAGTGGCGCGCGTCAAGAAATCCTATACGGGGCAGATTCTCGCTCGGGCGCTGAACGGCGCGAAGGCAAGTTTGGCAAGTTAGCCGGGCGTCGCCCGGCAGATTCAAGGACGCGAACTCTGGCGTACATGAGCTTCGACGAAAACAACTCGCTTCCTGCTGAGCCTTGTCACCCCGGCGAATCTCAGGCCGACCAATCGATCCTTTCCTATGAAGCGCCCCAACCCGTTGAAGGGGCATACGGCTCAGCATCACCGCCAGCACTCCTTTCACCGCAGACTCCGGCCATTCCGGAGGATCTGCGCGTCCCTTGGGGCTGGACCGATTTGCTGCTCCTCCTGCTCCTGTGGATCGGCGGAACGGTTGTTCTGACGCTTTTTCTCGGAGTCATCTTTCAGGCGCGCGGTATCAGTTGGTCCCAGCTCCGTCAACCTGGTGTGGCGCAAGGGGTTTTTATGGTCGTTGACCAGGTTGCCATTTCGTTCCTGATCTTGGCTTACCTCGTGCTGGAAGTGCGCCTGGGTTTCAACATGCCGTTCTGGCGGACCTTGGGCTGGCGCTCCGTTGAAACCGGCAAAACCCCGCGTAGCGTTGCCTATCTGGGACTCGTGTGTAGCGGATTCGCGTTATCCGTCCTGGTTCAATTGGGGTCGGTCGCCGTGGGAACGAAAGCGAAATTGCCGATCGAGACTTTCTTTCAGGACCGGCGCACAGCGCTGCTCTTAATGTTAATGAGCGTGCTGTTGGCTCCTCTCTTCGAAGAGACGATTTTCCGCGGCTACATCTACCCAGTTGTTGCGCGGAGTTTTGGCGTCACCGCCGGAGTTGTAGCCACGGGAACGCTGTTTGGTTTGCTTCACGCCGAACAATTGTGGGGAGGGTGGGGGCAGATCGGGTTGCTCGTCGTTGTCGGAATCATCTTCACCTGGGCGCGCGCAGTCACCAAGACTGTCCTCGCCAGCTATCTGCTCCACCTCAGTTACAACTCCTTCCTGTTCTTCGCTTTCCTCCTCACTTCCGACGGCCTCCGCTCCCTGCCCAAGACTTAGCCGCGACTCCTACGCCGTCACAGCCTGCGGTAGACTATTTGACGGAAGGGAACTCATGGCCGTCTACATTGCGCTGCTGCGTGGCGTGAACGTCGGGCAGAACACGCTCAAGATGGAGCGGCTTCGCGGGCTATGCGCGGACCTTGGCTTGATGAATGTGCGGACATACCTTCAGAGCGGAAACGTCGTCTTCCAGGCGCAGGCCTCCGCGTCGCATTGGGCGCAAGCGCTCGAACAAAAGCTGATTGGCGAGTCGCGTCTGCCTGTCTTCGTGATTGTGAGAACAGCCGCGGAAATGGCCAAAGTCGAAGCGGGCAACCCGTTTCTAAAGGAGAAGGGAATCGACACTGCCAGGCTGGCCGTCAGTTTTCTGCGGCAACCTCCGGCGAAGGCCGCCCTCGATGCTCTCCGCGCTCTCAAAATCGGCTCCGAGCGGTTCCATCACGCCGGCAAAGAGATCTATCTGCATTGTCCCGACGGATTCGCCAACGCCAAGCTGTATACCCTCGACAAAGTGCTCTCGCAAAGGACCACAACGCGCAACTGGAACACGGTCAAGAAGCTTCACGAAATGTCCGCCGGGTGAGCTCTCTCAATCAGCGACCAATGGACGATTTAAGGCAGCCGTGAGACTAAATGCTTGCGGCCGCAGGCAGCTTTGGGAGTGCGGGAGCTTGCCTGTCCTGAGCGAAGTCGAAGGGCTCCCGCTTTCTCTTGGTCGAAGCTCGCTTCGACCACGTCTGGTGGCACTCGCCTGGGCGTTTCGGTTCTTCGCTTACCGTGACTTTGGCTTGGTCCCAGGCCTCTCTGTGCTCTCCGGTTTGTCTCTGTGACCTCTGTGGTAATGTTTTGCGGTCGAATTCCGCTTTGGCAACCCCTCAGAACAGGCCCGGCTGGCGCCGTGGTTCATCCATTCCGAAGTGTTTGTACGCAAGGGCGGTGGCGACGCGGCCGCGCTGCGTGCGGTCGAGCAAGCCGAGCTGCATCAGGTAGGGCTCGTAGATTTCTTCGATGGCGTCTTCCTCTTCACTCAGCGATGCCGCAATCGTGTTCAGCCCCACAGGGCCACCGGCGTATTTCCGAATGATAGTGAGCATTAGGTTGCGGTCCACTTCGTCCAGGCCGTGCTCGTCGACGCCGAGCATGGCGAGCGCATCGCGTGCGACGCTCAACGTGACATGTCCCTGGGCTCGCACTTCTGCATAATCGCGAACCCGACGCAGCAATCGATTCGCCACGCGCGGAGTGCCGCGACTCCGGCGAGCGATTTCGGCGGCGCCGTCATCATCCACGGTGATGCCAAGAATCTTCGCCGAGCGCTGCACGATCCGCAGCAAATCGGCGGGCGAGTAGAACTCGAGGCGATGCACGATGCCGAACCGCGAGCGGAGAGGCGCCATGATCAGCCCTGCGCGCGTGGTGGCGCCCACCAGCGTGAAGTGCTTCAGTTGATATGGATGAACGCGCGCGCCCGGACCCTGGCCGATAATCAGGTCGATCCGGAAATCTTCCATTGCCGGATAAAGAATCTCCTCCATCGCCGGCTGCAAGCGATGAATTTCGTCGAGAAAGAAGAAATCGCGGGGATCGAGCGAGGTCAACACCGCGGTCAGATCGCCTTTTTTCTCGAGCAGCGGCCCGGAGCTGACTTTGATATGCGAGCCCATTTCGTTCGCTAGGATTTGCGCGAGCGTCGTCTTGCCGAGTCCCGGCGGACCGTAAAGCAAAACGTGGTCGAGGGCTTCACCGCGGGCGCGTGCAGCCTGAACGGCAATTTGCAGGTTTTCCTTGACGCGATCCTGGCCGATATAATCGCCGAAACTGATCGGGCGGACGCTCGCTTCGATGCGCGCGTCCTCGTCGAAGGCGCGCCCGGAAACGATTCGATTTCGTTCGTCTGTCATCTGCTGCGCCACTCAGTCCTCTTCGCCTGCACTATGCGACTTTCGCAGTAGCTATTCTTCGCGGCCGGCTCGAGCACTCTTCTGCATGGCCGAGCTGCCAAGGATCTGCAACGCCCCACGCAGCAACTTCTCGAAATCCGCGTCGCCCGTTCCACGTGCTTTTTCGATTGCCTTTTCCACGGAGCGCTCGTCGTAACCGAGATTCACAAGCGCAGAGGCAACGTCAGCTTCAAGCTGGGAGCGCGTCGCGGGCTTGCCCGCCTCGGGAACATCCACCGCCGCCAGTTTGTCGCGCAATTCCACCACGATGCGCTCGGCCGTCTTGCGGCCCACTCCAGGGATGCGCACGAGCTGCACCAGGTCGCCCTTCCGAATCGCGGGCACGAGTTGCTCGATGCTCATGCCGGAAAGAATCTTGAGTGCGAGCGAGGGGCCGACTCCGGACGCCGAAATCAGCATCTCGAAGAACTGTTTTTCACGCGCGGTGACGAAACCGTAAAGCGCCAGCGCGTCCTCGCGCACGTGCGTGTGAATCAGCAGCGTCGTCTCGGTGTGCAACGCGCCGAGGCCCGCGAACGTCGAGAGCGGGATCTGCACCTGATAACCGACCCCGCTCACATCCAGGAGAACCTGGTTGGGGCGCTTTTCAATCAGCTTGCCGCGGAGTAATCCAATCATGTCGAGCGATTATTCCTGAGCCGTGGAAGAGTGTCAACGAACCCCCATCCAGGTGAGGTGCGGCAAGTGTAAAAAAATGAGTCATCAACATATACGAAAATTCGTATGCGGCCCCCCAAATCAGCACGTTTGTCGCCCGCACAACGTCCGCATTCGGAATCGCGGTGTTCGCGTTCGAATCATGATTGACGTTTCCACATGTGACAACTTTTTTACAACGTTTTATGGGTAGTTTTGCTTTCGATGCCACCACCAATCCGTCTAAGCACGCACAAGGGGCGGAGTGAAAATTAAGGAGGAAATTCAATGTCCCGACGTGGGATCAGTTACGTTTTTGCAGCTCTCGCCGCGCTGGCTCTTGCGATGCCGCTCGCGGCCCACAACAACGCAGGGAAGAATTCCAAGACCGTCAGCGCAAGCATGGAAATTCTGAACGACGCAACCATCGGTGGAAAACAAGTCAAGGCCGGGACGTACGACGTCAAAGCCGACGAAACGAAAGTGACGTTGTCTCGCAACGGCAAGGTAGTGGCCGAGGCACCAGTGCAGTGGAAAGAAGAACAGTCGAAGGCCACCTATTCGTCAATCACGATTGACAGTGGCGCCGTAAAGGAGATTCACTTCAACGGCAAGGCCCGGTACGCCGAGCTTTCCTCAGCCTCAATGACCACAAACGGTGGCCAGCAGTAACATCTTGCAGACCACAAAGGAGCGGGCAACGTGCAGTCGCAGGAGTTGCCCGCTTTTCTTCATGGAGAGGAGCTGGCCTACTTGACTCCGTCGATCAGATCGACCGAGTCGATGACCCCGATGACCGCCGAGTCGATCGGGGAATTGGGCCGGCCCACGGAAGTCATCGCGGAAAATCCTTCAGTGCTCAGCAGCACGCGTTCACCCACACCTGCATCCACAGCATCGACTGCCAGGACCGCTTCGCCGCGGTCGGAACCGTCGAGGTTGAGCGGTTGAACGACGAGAAGCTTCAGGCCTTCGTGCGACGCAGCTTTCTGCGTCGCGACCACGTCTCCGATCACTCGTCCGATCAGCATCAGATTTGCAATTTGCCCGCGGGAATGTTGATGGTGTCCACAATACCCACGATCGTGGCCTCGGTAGGAACTTCCTCTGGGAGAAACGGGAAACTTGCTTCGCGGCCGCGACACCAATAAACGGTTTCCCCCGCGCCGGCGCCCACCGAATCAAGCGCAACAAGCGGCTTGCCTTTGTCTCGGCCGGCGCGATCAACCGGCTGAACGATCAAGAACCGCTGCCCTTCGAGCGACGCATTCTTCATCGTCGCCACAACCTTGCCGATCACCCGTCCAAGCAGCATCTATTCTCTTCGCGCGGCGAGTTCAGCTTCGTGGAGCTCGTCGAGATGAACGGAATCGACGATGCCGACAATGGCGGCATCGACGGGGCGATCCTTGCATTCGGAGGCCATGCGGGCGGAGCTTCCGGAGACAATCAATACCGTTTCGCGAAATCCTGCGTCGACGGTGTCGACTGCGATCAAGTAGCCGGACTCGTCCGACCCCTCGGGACTGATCGGTTTGACGACGAGCAGCTTCTTGCCCTCCAGACGCGGGTCTTTGCGCGTCGAAACCACCGTGCCGACGATGCGGGCAAGAAGCATGTCAAGAGTTAGAGTTAAAAGCACGAAATCGAAAGCAAGAACAAATCAACCCCTCGAGGTGATAGCTCCGCCGCGCTCGCCGCCTCGCGGCTTCCTTCGGCTTCCTGCTACTTGGCAGCGGCCATCGCGGACTTCCCGATCGGCAGCACGTCTTCAAGTGATTGATGCGGCCTCGGAATCACGTGAACCGCGATCAATTCGCCAACGCGCCGAGCGGCGGCGGCCCCTGCATCGGTCGCAGCCTTCACCGCGGCAACATCTCCTCGCACCATCGCCGTGACGTAGCCCGAGCCGATTTTCTCCCATCCCACCAGCGTAACCTTGGCCGCCTTCACCATCGCGTCTGAGGCCTCAATCATCGCTATCAGGCCGCGCGTCTCGATCATTCCCAGTGCTTCGCCCATTCGTTAACCTCCACCGAAGCGAAAAAACATCTCACACTTGAAAGCTCTACCAGGTTCCCTCGCGCTATCGCCTCGCGCGATCCTTCTGCACCGCTTCATCCACCAGCGCTTCCAATTCGCGTCGCGTCAATGTGACTCGATCCGCATCGTCGTTCGACGTGACGGGGCACTTCGCGCCCGCCACGGCTGCTGTCTGCGTGCCATAGCGCGCCCGTGCCGCGAGCAATTTTTCCACATCCTCGCCGGAAAGCAAGACTTGTTTCCCCAGCTGCTCGGTTACCAGCGCCACTCGAGCGAAGTGCTCTGTGGTCTCCATGCGAAAGAAGGCGGTCAGCAAATCCGGGCCATACGTCACGACGCCATGATTTGCCATCAAGATTGCGTCGTAGCTCTGCACGAGCGGCTCGATCGCTTCGGTCAATTCGGGCGTTCCCGGAGTGCCATACCCTGCCACAGGGATACATCCGAGCGATACAACCAACTCGGCCAGAATCGCCCGATTCAGAGGCAAACCTGCCGCGGCGTAGCCTGTCGCGGTGGGCGGATGTGCGTGACACACCGCGTTGATGTCCGGCCGCAGGCGGTAGATCAGCAGGTGCATGGCGAGTTCGGTGGAAGGATTGCGGCGGCCGCTGAGCTTGTTTGCACTCAGATCCGTGACGACCATGTCGTCCGGAGCCATCATCCCCTTGCTGATGTTGGTCGGAGACGTCAGGATGCGCCGCGGATCCAGGCGAACGGAAATGTTGCCGTCTGTCGACGCAACGTAACCGCGTTCGTGAATCCAGCGGCCGACGGCGCAGATGTCGCGTCGATGCTCATCTTCCGTCTTCAGCGCGCCCGGCGAGATCGATTCTGGATGCAGTGCTGCCTCCGCCACCACATGCGGGCCTGGATTCCTAAGCGTAAATCCCGCGAAGCTTCAACGTTCGGGCGACACGATCAATGGCGACGATATACGCGGCGATCCGATTGTTCACGCCATGCGCCTCCGCGTAGCGCACCACTTCATCGAAGCTGTTCTCCATCACGTCTTGCAGTCGCTCGTTGACTTCGCTTTCGCGCCAGAAGAATCCCTGGCGGTCTTGCACCCACTCGAAATAGCTCACCGTGACGCCGCCCGCGTTTCCGAGAATGTCTGGAATGATGAAGATTCCCTTTTTCTCGATGATCGGATCGGCATGTGACGTCGTCGGACCATTCGCCCCTTCGCAAAGAATTTTGCACTCCACACGATGAGCGTTTTGCGACGTGATTTGATTCTCCGTCGCCGCCGGAACCAGTATGTCACACGGCCGGAACAACACTTCCTGCGAGCTCATCTTTTCGCCTCCCCCGGGGAATTCCGGAAGGGGTTTGCGCTGCCCATACACCCAGTCCATCACCTTCGGGATATCGAATCCCTTTTCGTTGTACAGACCCCCGTGAATGTCCGCGACGCCCGTAATCTTGTACCCGGCTTCGTGCATCAGCATTGCCGCCTGCGAGCCAACGTTGCCAAACCCTTGAATGATCACTCGGCAATTCTGCCGGTACATTCCAAGTTTATGAATGGCCTTATTGCAACAGATCATCAAGCCGCGGCCAGTAGCTTCTTTGCGGCCTTGCGAGCCGCCAAGCTCAAGCGGCTTTCCCGTCACCACTGCCGTGGTGGCTTGGCGCACGTGCATGCAATATGTATCCATCACCCAGGCCATCGTCTGTTCGTTTGTTCCGAGGTCGGGTGCTGGAATATCGCGCTCGGGACCCAGCCATTCGCTCAATTCCGCCGTGTAGCGGCGAGTGATGCGCTCAAGCTCGCCGCGCGAGAGCTGCGTCGGATCGCAGATCACGCCGCCCTTCGCGCCCCCGAACGGAATGTTCACCAGCGCGCACTTCCACGTCATCCAAGCTGCCAGCGCCCGCACTTCGTCGATGCTCACCGTGGGCGCAAATCGAATCCCGCCTTTGCCCGGCCCGCGCACCGACGAATGCAGCACGCGATATCCGATAAAAACTTCCAGCTGGCCGGAATCCCGCGCCACCGGAACGTACACCGTAATCTCCTTGCTCGGATACTTAAGGTAGCGGTAAACACCGTCCTCGAGTCCTAGCTTTTGCGCAGCCGTTTCAAAGCGCGCTTCTGCGGATTCGTAGACGTTCAGTTCATCCTGCGCGGCCGCAGACATGGCACCCTCCTTCGGCTCTCGATGCTGTGAACATGTGGGGCGATTCGCGACTGCTGGCGAGACAGCAGAGGCTCCCGAACAGCGCCGGCCAGTATACGAACACCCGCACCGACGCGCAAGAAACTCATGGTCGACTCACCTTCAGTGACAAATTGAAGGCACCGAGGTTCGTTCAGCCACCCGCGCGGCTTCTCCCCGCCCGGTGTTTCACGAATTGATCGAGCAGTAAGCGGCTTAGGCGGGTCTGGTCATGGCGGACGACGCCGTCTTGTTGTACCAGATCGCCCGTTACGTACTTCAACCCCATTCGCTCCAGCTCTGCATAAGACGCCGTAACTTGTTCCGCGCCGCGCGCCCTGTAGCGTCGAAGCAGGCGCGCCGCCACCGGCGCGCGATTGATAACGACGAAATCGAACAGCTTCCTGTGGGTATGTTCGTAGATCGCGCGGACGTGGTCCGCCACCGAATAGTGTTGAGTTTCACCGGGCTGCGTCATCAGGTTTGCGATGTACACGCACGTCGCCCGGGAGCGGGCAATCGCGTCCACCACTCCATCGATCAACAAATTCGGAATGATGCTCGTGTAGAGCGATCCGGGACCGACTAGAACAAGGTCGGCTTCGCGAATCGCTCTCAGAACTTCCGGAAATGCTCGAACGCGGCGCGGCACAAGGCGGAGGCTTCGGATCGGCTTGCGCGATTTCGAAATCTTCGACTCGCCTGCAACGATCGTCCCGTCTTCAAGCTCCGCTTCGAGTGTGACGTTCTGCTCCGTAGAAGGGAAAATCCGCCCCCGAATCGCCAGCACCTGCGATGAAACCCGAATCGCCTCGGGAAAATCGCCCGTGACGTTCGTGAGCGCCGTCAGGAAGAGGTTGCCGAAACTGTGGCCTCCCAGTCCGCCCTCGCCTGGAAAACGATACTTGAAAAGGTGCGTGAGCAGGTGCTCGTCCTTCGAGAGCGCCACCATGCAGTTGCGTATATCTCCCGGCGGTAGGACGCGATATTCCCGGCGAAGGCGGCCCGAACTGCCGCCATCATCCGTCACCGTCACCACTGCGGCAAGATCGGCGATCGGCCTCGGCTTCTTTTCAGGGCGCCGCGCCGCGACATATTCCTTCAGTCCGCGCAGGACAGTCGAAAGCCCTGTGCCCCCGCCGAGCGCAACTACGCGAGCAGGCCGAAACCGTTGGTGCAAATTATTTTCCACGGAAGGTGCCGGAGTTACCCGCCCGAGGCTTCTCGCTCAGGATAGAGCAACTCAGTGAAACGAGGATCTTCTTGTAGGAATGAAAAATCTTCGTCGTTGCGAGCGTGGTAGCGATTCTCCGGACGCAGTTGAATCGCGATCTTCAGGTTCGCCATGGCGGAGTCAGCTTCGCCGGTCAGGCAATCAAGCGCCGCCATCGCGTATACGATATGGTCGGCCTTCGGAGCCGCCTTGCGCGCACGATCGAAGTGCTCGCGGGCTTCGTCCCAACGCCCCAGGTTCATCAGAGCGACGCCTTGCGTGTAATGGTCCTCGGCGGATTTCACCACCGGGGCTGGCGGACGCGAAATCCGTTGCTCGCAAATGCGCACGTGCATTGTCGCGCGGTCAGCCAGTTCTTTGCTGGGTCCTTCCAGGACGCGCTGAAGCGATTCTTTCGCTCGGTGGAACTTCTGTTGCTGAAAATATTTCAGGGCTTCTTCATAGGCCTTCAGTTGCTGCTTGCGCGCCGGGGCATCGGGGTCTGGAGGCGCAACCTGGGCTTTCGACTTCTTTAAGGCTTTAGTTTTCATAAGTTTCTGGCTGTTTCGGGAGGAGCTTGTCGTTCGGATCGCGCGACGCTTCACGAGCACTCTCCGTGGGGCATTGAGGAAACATAGCAAAATCATCAAATTGCGTCAATGTTGTCGAAGGTGGGTAGGCGAAAGCCCCGGCAACATTTTCGGACGTTAGCGACCTAAGCCTTTTAGTTCCAATGACAAGCAGTAGATTTCACCAAATTGTACGCCCTCTCCTATTTTAGCCAGCTTACCACCGTCTGGGGACGGCACCCCGTGCGAGTCCGACCCAATAATATTTCAGACATCTTTAGAGGGATTCCTCGGGAACGCGCTCCGCCGAGTACGCCTCACGCCAACCAAGGACTCATGCATTCGAGCCGACCCCCGAATGTCAAAGTCTAGGGCGAGTCCCACTGCGCAGTTCCAGTGTATAATCCCGCCCACTTGCGCGTTGCTAGGGAGGCGCATGACTCCGGACAACACGCCCAGTGTCTGGGTTCCTGTTTGTTGTGGACGCGTGATGCGCTGCAACAAGTTCAGACAACCGAGTGGCGGAGCTTATGCCGCGCTCGTCTGCACGGTTTGCAGCAAGAATATTATTCTTGAGCAAGAGCCTTTCGATGCCGTGAATTCCTACGGCGAAGGCTCAAGCGTGCTCAACGTGCTCGGATCCCCCAAACCACCCAAGGCAGAAAGACGAAAAGTTGTCGGCGACGTCGATTCCGACGAACCAACGCTCTGATCTAGACCGTGGCTTGTTGCAGCCTGTGGCCGCCAATGATTGGCCAGACCATCTCTCATTACCGCATTGAGGAAAAGCTCGGCGCGGGCGGGATGGGCGTGGTGTACAAGGCGCAAGACGTTCGGCTAGACCGTGCGGTAGCTCTTAAGTTCCTCCCCGAAAATCTGGCGAACGATTCTCTGGCCCTCGAACGTTTCCGCCGCGAAGCGCATGCAGCGTCTGCTCTCAACCATCCGGGCATCTGCACCGTTTACGATATCGGCGAACAGGATGGCCGGCCGTTCATCACCATGGAGTTCATCGACGGCGCCACGCTGCGCAACTACGTCAACAGAAAGCCGCTCGCTCTCGAGGAAATACTCGATCTCGGAATCCAGATTGCCGATGCTCTTGATGTCGCGCACGCAATGGGAATCATTCACCGCGACATAAAACCGGCCAATATTTTTGTTACGAAACGCGGACAAGCGAAGGTGCTCGATTTCGGCCTCGCAAAACTGGTTCCCAAGGGCGTGGCCGGTGGCGACGCCGATTCTCCTTATGGACAACCGCAGGAGCCGGCTTCCATCGTGGGACTCATTAGTGGAACTCCTTCCTACATGTCGCCCGAGCAAGTTCGCGGCGACGACCTGGATCCGCGCACTGATATTTTCTCTCTGGGTCTCTTGCTCTACGAAATGTCGACGGGCCGCCAGGCCTTCGGCGGCGCTACGGGCGGCGTCATTATCGAAGCCATTCTCACCCGGCCACCCGCGCCTGTGCGAAGCGTGAACCCTGGAATCCCTCCAAGGCTCGAAGAGATCATCGATAAATCGCTGAGCAAAGATAGGGACCAGCGGTACCAGAGTGCCGCTGATCTTTGTGCTGATTTGAAGCAACTCAAGCGCAGCGTTGAATCGGGCCAAACAGTCAGGCTCATGATGGCGTCCCTGCCGCAAGCGCGCAGCCGCAATTGGGTCTGGGTCGCTGGCGCTGCCGTCCTGCTCGTCGCCCTAGTGGTGGCTGGCTGGCTTTTCAATACGCGGCGAGCGCACGCCCTCAACGAAACAGACACCGTCGTTCTCGCCGATTTCAACAATAAGACGGGCGACCCGGTTTTCGATGACACGCTCCAGCAAGGCTTGGCTGTCCAGCTCGAACAATCTCCCTTCTTGAGCCTGGTTTCCGACCAGCGCGTCCAGCAAACTCTGCAGCTCATGGGTCGGCCCCGCGGCACCAAGCTCACTCCTGAGATTGCTCGTGACCTCTGCGCGCGCACGGGAAGCAAGGCGTATCTCACCGGCTCAATCTCGAATCTCGGCGCCCACTACGTGATTGGAATTAGCGCCGTGAATTGCCAAACGGGCGACAATCTAGCTCTACAGCAGGCCGAAGCGGACAGCAAAGAACGGGTCCTCAAAGCGTTGAGCGACGCATCCACCAAATTGCGCGAGACACTCGGCGAATCGCTCAAGACCGTCCAGAAGCTCGACGCTCCCATCGACCAGGCCACCACACCATCGCTCCAGGCGCTCCAAGCCTATAGTCTCGGCCGCAAGGCAATGATGCGGACGGGCGATTACAACGGAGCCGCGAGATTATTCGAGAGCGCGGTGACCATCGACCGGAATTTCGCCATGGCTTACGCCGCGTTGGGTACCACCTACCACAATCTCGGCGAAACGAATCTTGCCGCTGATAACACCAGGAAGGCCTATGACCTCCGCGCCCACGTCAGCGAGTGGGAACGCCTCTATATCGAATCTCACTACTACACTTTCGTCACGGGCGATCTCGCGAAGGCCGCTCAGGTCTATGAGCTGTGGCTACAGACCTACCCGCGCGAAGAAGTCGCCCGCAATAATCTGGGCATCGTGTATCAAGATCTTGGGCAGCACGATAAAGCTCTCGCACAGTTTCGCGAAGTAGCGGAGGCCTCACCTCCCGACGCCCTCACCTACAGCAACCTGGTCGCTAGCTACCTCCAGTTGAATCGTCTCGACGAAGCTGCCGCCACCGCCAAGCAGGGACTCGCAAAAGATCCGGATTCGGATGATTTGCACCTCTATGCGTATCAGCTTGCTTTCGTACGAGGCGACCAGCCAGGCATGCTGCAACAGATGCAGTGGGCTGCAGCCAAACCGGACGCCCAAAGCCCTATGCTTTTCTACGTTGCGGATTCAGCCGCCTATTCCGGCCAGCTCGCCAGAGCCAGTGATATCTTCCAGGAAGCGGTCACTTCAGCCCAGCAGGCAAAACAAAAGGAAAAAGCCGCCGACTACGAAGCTACCGCCGCTGTGCAGGAGGCCTTCTTTGGAAATCCCGCTCAAGCCCGCAAACACGCAGCGAACTCTCTCGCTTTTTCAAATGGACGCGACGCGGAATACCCCGCGGCGCTCGCGCTCGCGGTGGCGGCAGATTCATCACGCGCGCAAGCTCTTGCAGATGACTTGGCGCAACGCTTCCCTGAGGATACCGTTGTTCGCTTCGTCTATTTGCCCACGCTTCGCGCTCAGCTTGCGCTCAATCGCGGCGAAACGTGGAAAGCCATCGAATTCCTCGAACCCTCCGCCACGTACGAATTGGGCGTTCCAGGCCCGAGCAGCTTCGCGAACAATCTGTACTCGATTTACGTGCGCGGCCAAGCCTATCTTCGTGCAGGTCAAGGCGCAGACGCTGCCGCCCAGTTCGACAAAATCGTCGATTCTCGCGGTTTGGTCGTGAACGATCCCGTTGGGGTTCTCGCCCATCTAGGACTGGCGCGAGCCTATGCGGTCTCCGGTGATCAGGCAAAAGCCAAGGCTGCCTACGACGACTTCTTCCAATTGTGGAAGAACGCTGACGCGGACGTCCCGATCCTGAAAGAAGCGCGAACCCAATTCGCAAAGCTGCCAGGCTAGCGCCCAACGATGCAGCAGCTTCCTCAGCGGTGGAAATGGCTCACTAGCGAAACAGCGAAATCCTATTCGGGCTGTGCGAGTCCCTTTGACACCGCCTCATCCAGAAGCTCCTTCATTTGACGTGTAGCTTGCCGTGAAAGCTCGCCCTGTTGCCTTCCGAGTTCGCCTTGTTGGCGCCCAAGCTCGCCCTGCTTTCTCCCCAGTTCTCCCTGCTCGCGCCCTACCTCACCCTGCTTGCGGCCGGCATCCGATTGAACCTCGCCGATTTTGCTTTGCAGTTCGCCGATCTGGCTCTGCAACTCTCCGATTTCTTCTTGCGTCCCGCCGTTGGCGCTCAGCTCCTTCATTTTCGCCGCCAGCGCCTGCAGATCCCCGGTCATATCGGGTATCTTCACGCGGACCTCTTCCATTTTCTTCCCAAGCGCTTCCTGCTGCTCGCCAAGCAATTCTTGTTGTTTCCCTAGCGCTTCTTGCTTCTTGCCGAGCGCCTCTTCCGGCTCCCAGAATTTCTTGGCGCGATCTACCGTAGCTTGGTCGCGAATGATGTACGATTTTTCGTCGCGCTCGAACCAAATGAAGTCGCCCTGAATCTTGCTCTTCAGCGACTTCGCATGCTCCGCATCCTCTTCGGAACCCGACATCGTCACTCCTTCGGATCCTTTCGTCACGATAACGAACCGCGGTCCCCAATCGTCGTAACGACCCATGAAGTGGCCCGTGTAGGATGTCCTGCCGGATTCGTGCGCTTCCTGTTTCTCTTGCCACAAAAGCTCGTTGTACTCATGCAGTGCTGCTGCGTAATTGCCTTGTGCGGCTTTATACGTGGCCATCGCGCGTTGCGCCTCGTCCAGCTGAGCCTTCGTTGCGGAACTGGAAAGCTCCGCTTTAGCTGCCGCCATTTGCGCTTTCAACTTGTTCACCGATTCGCGGGCGTCCTGAACTTCTTTGCGCAATCGGCTCAGGTCCTCTGGCGAGTATCGCGCAAAGCCCGGAGGCCCGTCCTGCGGACCCCAGACGACTGGGGCCACTGGCGCAAATCCCGCCACTGGTGCGGTGGGAGCGATCGCGGCGATCGGCGCAGCGCTAGGCCCGTCGCCGACAGGTGCAAGGTAACCGATATCGGCTGCGGGAGGCGGTGTCGGTGCCTCGGGAGTCGCCGCTGGCGCGCTGGGCATTGGCCCCGGAGCCACGACTCCTCTCGTCGGAGGTGTGGGCTGCGCGGGCGGAGCCGCAGATTGCGGCGGGACCGGCGTGGCAGCAACCGGCTCTTGGAAATTGTTAATCGCGGGATGCACCGACGCGGTCAACACCACCACCGGCGCCGCAACTGCAACAAGCCCCACCACGAGAGATCTCTTCAGCCGATTTGACATCGCACCCCTCCACGCTAGAATTCGGTCCACTCTTTTCTCCGCCTGTCCCGCTTTCGCCATCGAAACTCCCTGCCACCACACGCGCTGCGGCGCCGCTTCAAGCGTCGCAAAAAATCCAAGCAGCGTTTCGGCGTAACGCGTGCGGTCCGCGCCGCTCGCCAAGCGCCGCTTCATCGCTCGCCTGTTCCGAAAGATCAGCCAGATGCCGGTCGAGCCACCACGCCAGCGGGCTGAACCAGAAGACCGCGCGATGAATCAGCGCCAGCCGCTGAACGAGCGCGTCACGCCGAGCCACGTGCGAAATCTCGTGCGCCAGCACCGCCTCCAGTTCGCCCGGATCCCAATCGCGCCACTCCGTGGGAAACAAAATCACGGAATCGCGCAGGCCCAGCGTCACCGGCACCGAAAGCATTTCCGATTCCGCAAGTCGCGGAGCCACGCTCAGCCCCGCCGCCCGCGAAGCTGCCTCAACAATCGCCAACGCTCCCGCGTCCTCGATCGGCTTCGCCGCGCGCTCCAGCCGCTTTCCCAGCCGCATTCCCACCAGCAGCCGCGCAAAAAAGAAAAGCGCAATCAACGCATAAAAAGCAGCGGCTATCACCGGCCAAGCGATTTCGCGGGGCGCGCGAACAGGCACGTTACGCAGCTCAGGCGGCGCCGTTACCATCGAATACTTTGGTCGTTCGATTGGCGCATTGTGGCGTGCGGGAGCGGTCAAAAGACCAGTCTTGACCGGTGCCGCAAGCGGCGCCTCGGGCTGAATCGTCTCGCTCTCATAAACATTGCTCGGAACCGCCGCGCCATGCTTCACGAAGGCCGGCGCAG
This sequence comes from uncultured Acidobacteriota bacterium, assembly GCA_963744235.1. Classification (GTDB taxonomy): domain Bacteria; phylum Acidobacteriota; class Terriglobia; order Acidiferrales; family UBA7541; genus Palsa-295. The sequence continues at coordinate 334,970 of CAVUSU010000006.1, forward strand.
GCACCGGCACGCGAATCGACGGCGCCACCCACCCGAGCAGCGGCATCGCCAAAGCGGCGAGCAGCACCCCCCGCCAAACGAACAGCTTCGCCGAAACGCTTTTCACCCTGAACGCGCCCAGCGCCGCCGCCGCGAAGCATCCCAGCACCAGCGAACGCGCGGCGGGCTCCCCAATCCGCATCAGCAAACTCGAACTCGCATGAAGAATTTCAGGCGGCATGGCTATTCTTCTTTCTTTGTGGCTTGATCGCTCAACTTCGCTTCCGAACCCTGCGATTTTCTCTGCGCAATCTTGCGCGCCAGCCGTTCCAGCTGCTCCCGATCGAGCACCGCCCCATCCACCATGCCGATCACCAGCTGTTCGGCCGACCCGCCGCAAAACCGGTCAATGATGCTTTTCACCGCGCGCACCGCCACGTTTTGCGGCGCTTCCACGGCGCGATAGATGTACGTACGTCCGGCGATTTCGTGCGCCGCGAAGCCCTTCTGCTCCAGCCGCCGCAGTATCGTTCGCACCGTCGATTCCTTCATCGGACGCGTCGTCGCCAGCGCCTCGCGGCACGCCTCGGCCGAGCACGGCCCATGTGACCACACGTAGTCCATCACCATCTGTTCCACTTCACCCAGGTTCTTTGGACGTTTGCTTTTGGTGTTAGTCATTGTAGCGCTACATTGTGTAACACTAGGCCGCACGCCTTGTCAAGTGCGATTTTGCCGCTCCCCACTTCCACTCAAGTCCCTGCCGCCAATCCGTTATCAGTTGCGAAGCACTTTCGCCCCAACACGTTGGCCCTGCATGAAAGCGTATGCTATAAGTAGTCGCTGCCCGATTCTGAGGGAACTCGTGCCGTTTATTAATTTTCCCGCGCGGGAAATTAACTGCAAACTTGTCTATTACGGTCCCGGCCTTGGCGGGAAGACTGCGAACTTGCAGTGGGTGTACGAGCATACCAACACGAATCAAAAGGGAAAGATGGTTTCCCTCGCCACCGAGACCGACCGCACTCTTTTCTTCGATTTTCTTCCGCTCGACCTCGGCACCGTCCGCGGCTTCAAAACGCGCTTCCATCTCTACACCGTTCCAGGACAGGTTTTTTATGAGGCCAGCCGCCGCCTCATCCTCAAGGGCGCCGACGGCGTCGTCTTCGTCGCCGATTCCCAGGAAGAGCGGCTCGACGCCAACCTCGAAACTCTCGACAACCTGCGCGAGCACCTGAAAGATCACAATCTCGATTTCGCCACGATCCCCTACGTCCTGCAGCTCAATAAGCGCGACCTGCCGAATATCCTCCCCGTCGAGGACCTGCAGAAGCAGTTGCTCGTGAAGGGCGAACCGACACTCGAAGCCGTCGCCATCCAGGGCACAGGCGTCTTCGACACCCTAAAAGCCGTAGCCAAGCTAGTCCTCGCCGAACTAAAAAAGAACGCCTGACCCCGCCGCTCGCCCCGTTTCAGGTTCAAACGTAGCGCCGCGCTTTAGCGCGGCAGCCTTTTCCTGCAGCTCGCCTCGTTTCAGATTCAAACGTAGCGCCGCGCTTTAGCGCGGCGGCGCTTTTCCCGGAGTCACGATACAGCGCCGTAGGCGCGACACATTTCGTACTCGCCCTGCCGGGAAGAGCTCCGCCATCTCACGCGCTTTAGCGCTGGGATGTTCGCCGCCAATACGCCAATCCGCCGCCCGTTCGTCACGGCCTCAAACGCCCTTAAATCACCGATTTGACGCGGTTTTGGCTCGATCCCGCAGGTCTGGCGGGTTCACTGCAGAGCTGTTCGAGCGACGAAGGGCTTCGAGGGCGTCCGTCAGTTTCGGAATCGATCCTCGGGTTTCGGAACCAATCGGTGGACCATATTCGATAGATGTTCCAGCCCAACCGGACGAGACTTCCTGCCTCAAGCGGTCTCGATCTCGGCGGAACGCGCAGAGTGATACATCGCCCCATCGCACTCAATGCCGAGTATAAAAGATCCTGCTTTATCGGGGTGTCGTACCGCGAGATCGATGTAGTACCCCGCAACTCCAAGCTGAGGAACCGCCTCGTATCCGGCGTCCTTCAACATGTCTAAGACCCAACTCTCAAACTCGCTGTCGGCTCTTTCCCTGTCATCTACAGCCGTCTCCAGATGGCCGGATTGGGCAAATGCCAAGTAATTCTTCAGTGCTTTCACACCCCATCGCGAGTGCCGTCATCGATGCGTATATCGCTGGCCTTCATGGACGTAAACAAACGTACCTGTTGTTTGGCGCGAGTGAAAAGCACATTGAGGCGCCTGTGGCCGTGCGCCCCATTAATAGGCCCGAACGCTGAAAGAAATTTCCCGCAGCATCTTTCCCGTAGACCGTCGATATGAAAATAACATCGCGTTCATCGCCTTGAACGTTCTCAAGATTTTTCACAAAAACTGAATCCAGAGAATCCTCCCAGCGAAGCCGATAGGCTTCAGCCTCGACATTTGTCGCGAACAAGCTCATCCATCATCATCTGGATTAATTCCTGTTGAGGTTTGTTCATGGCCACAATCCCGAGAGAACGTGTGGGAAACCGCTGCATGAAGTCTGGGCGGCCTCGGTTATGGCTTCAGCTTCGACTCTGTTCAAGCCAGCTTCATATATTCCGTCGACCGCGAACAAGGCGAACTCCGTACTCTGGGTCATTCCCTTAGGGGATGGAAAGACGATCAACGTATCGTAGTAGAACTCATGATTCGAAAAACCGATCAGTCTCTTCATGCTGGGACCGATAGTGCCACCGCAGTTGCCGAACAGGCTGATAGGCCCGCGGGCCAAATCGAGTATCGATTCCTGCGAGGTCAGATCGTGGATATCGGCTTGGTCGGAGGAATCGTCCGTCCGAATCGTCGCGATCAACCTTCTCGAAAAATGAGGTCGGCGGAAGCTGTTTCGGATCTCCTACGACGACCAGCTGGCTGCCACGCACAATCGCTCCTAAGCATCTTCTGGTCGTATTTGTGATGCTTCGTCCATCACGACCAAATCGAAGCGAATCCCGCCGGGATCGAGAAATTGCGCGACGGACATTGGGCTCATCATGAAACAGGGTTTGAGGGCTTGGGCGGCAAGACCGGCGCGTTTGAATAGATCTCGCAGAGCAACGTGCCGTCTTTGCAAACCGATCTGACGCTGGATCAACGCCAATTCGGTGAATCTCCGAGGCCGTCCCCGGCTGTTCCCCGGGGGAATTGCCAACATCCGTCAGTTTGCGTGCTATCTCAAGCCGGCGAATTCCATGATTTTCCGGTCCAACTGTTGGTATCGCTTTCGGAGTTGCTCATGCGTCACCCCTGAGTGCGAGCCTAACTTCGGATCTGTGGACAGTACCGAGTCGGCGCAAGAGCGAAAGAAGATGAAGTCGTATACATCCCCGAGTTGCGCATATGGCACAGCCGCGCCCTCGAGGTGTTTGAGGATGGCTCTCAGCGAACTCGATTTAGCCCTGCTCTCGACTCTCAGGAAATCGAAATACGGCTGGAGGGCACTTTGGTTCGCAAGCGCGTAATCGATCCGCGCTTTGGCGTGTTCAATGGCTGCCTCGTCGAGATCGTCGCATCCGATCCATAGGCGCGCGTTTAGCCGCGCTAGCTCGTTCACAACCTGTTTATGACTTGCAGCCTCATTGAGCGCCTCCCTAAGATCCCTCGCACGTGTTCGTAACTCGTCGAGGACAGTTCCAGCGGATCCGCATAAGACCTCAGCCTGGACAGATCGAGGTAGATCCGCGGCAGTCACAGCTTCAACGAATTTCATCGCCGTCTTGAATATCTCGGCCCTCGGGGGCCGCGGGACGGCCACTTTTTCCCAATAACGCACGCGCTTCCGCTGAATCAAGCCTCCCGCGAACCGCCAACATCTCCGTCAGTGCAGCGGCGACCGTGCCTAAATCAACCAAAACGACGCTAGGATTTATTCGAAGGCGTTGCACGTTCAGCGCTAACTCATTGACACGAACTGCAGTCGCTTCCGCAGCCTTGCAAAGCGATTCCACGGACCGCTCGTTAGAGTCTCCGGCGTACAAGAATGCTTTCAGCGCGTCGACCTGCCGATCCTTTTGCGCAAGCTCGGAAATCGAGTGCAGCTTCCTCGTTTCGGCTCCCAACAAGACGGCGCAAAAATGGCCGTTTCGGTCGTCACTGTTCGGAAGCTCGCGGCGCACCTTCGATGCCCAACGGGAGACTACGAGGAGTTCTTGCCACTGAGTGTCGAGCCCCCGAAAGGCTAGTCCCGCCGTGTGCCTAAGCCCTGCGTCACTCTCAAGCTCTTGCTTTTGTTCCAGAAACCAAGCCAGCCGCACTAATTCCTCAGCAGGCTGTCGGTTGCGTCGATCCCCATTTACTTGCGCGATATCTTCATACAGGCGTCGCGCACTCCGATATTTGGAACTAAAGAGCCTCCTGAAAAAGCCGGATCTCTGTAAAGCGTGGCCCGCTTCCTTGATTTCGGGCACTGACGGGAGTGAGACAAGATGGAAATCTCTGGTAACCGTCCTTCCCGCAGCGCGAAGAGACTCAGCTTTCCTAAATCCGCGCTCCAGAATTTGCTCTGAACCCTCTGACACCAGGGCGGGGTCCCGAAACCGCAAAGACTCTTTAGGTATATCTGCAAGAAGAACCACGGCTGTGATGATGCTTTCCACGTCGGCGACCGTCGGATTGTCGATTCCGAATAGCGCCGCAAACTGAACGACAGTCGGCAGATTCTGCCTCAGCCGATGGGCCGTCTGTTCTCGCTCCCTCCGCAAGTCTTCGACACCCCGCACCGTCAGGGTCTGCACTCCCAGATCACTCGCGACGGCAAGAGCTGAATGCAGGTTTCCTACGTCAATGCCGTCAATCGACGCACCGTCTGCGAATACCCTCGCAAGGCACTCGTTGATAGCAGCCATATGCTCTATGTCCCGAATTACCCCACTCAATAGCGAGCGACCCGAATCCGTCGCAGCCTCCCGGACGATACTATCCACAACCCCCTCCGGCATCTCGGGCAGCGCCAGCACTTTTGTCACGAAGGCCTCTGCACTCATGATCCGACCTTCGACTCCCCATCCGGTTGCCTTGTTGAGGTCAACAATCTTTTCTCCTAACAATCCGAGGGCATGGCTCCAGGACGTGAGTTCCGCCACGAGTTCGTCTGACTGAAAAACATCCAGATATTCGTTTTCCAGGCCACGCCAAGGATGCTTCGCGACACCTCCCCACTGGTTCATGGAAGCCGCGCAGGACTGCAGGTCCCTTGCCAAATCCTTCAACTCCAACCTGCGCTCGCTTGTTAGCATCGTCGGCTCGACGATGCGCGCCTTGCGCAAACCGGACGGCAACTGCTCGCCAAGGTTGGTTCGTACGCAATTCCCGCGAAGGATCTCGTGGACGGTCAAACCTGTTTCACCGACTTCCTCGTTCATTTTATTGGCGTAGTAGATCAGTTCCCTTCGCGCCTGATCGTGCGATTCGATCGCCTGACGCAGTTGCTTAATTTCCAAGGATGAGGCGGGCAGGTTCAGTCTTTCTTCAAGCGACTTGAGCACGGCGGCTTTCCTGGTTTTGTTCGAATGCACCTCCAAGCAGAATTGCCCCAAGCCGAAACTGTCCAATCGATCCTTTACGACCTTCAAGGCCGCCATCTTCTCCGCAACGAACAGGACTCGCTTGCCCTCGTTCATTGAGGCCGCAATGATGTTAGTTATGGTCTGCGACTTGCCGACCCGGGGGACCCTGCACCACGAGGTTCTTACCCTCGAGCGCGTCGATCAAGGCACTGTGCTGGGAAGAGTCCGCGTCCGTTACAAGAGTTTGGCTTTTATTTGCCATCGGCAGAGAATCGATCTCGTAGTCCGGTGCGAGCGTAGGTTCCGAAATCGACTCGGTTCCCGCAAATAAATCGTTCAAGATCGGGTGGGATTCTAGGCCGCCCTGACCTGACCACCGCCTCGTGTCAAGGTCTCGATACATTGCCATCTTGGCAAACGTGAAGAGACCTACCAGTAACCCATCGCCGGAGACGCCGAGCGCCGCTGCGACTGCAAGAGTCGCTCGATCTGTTCGAAGTACCCCGATAATGTTCCTTCAGCATCCCAGGGCGGCAACTCCAACCCGTATGTTGCTCTAATCAGTTCGCCAAAGGCTTGGTTCGTTTCGACATCATCGTCGCGCGACGCCAGTACGTAGCGGTAAACGCCATTATCGAGCACCCGTCGGACCTCAACAGGAGCGAAGAGAACCGGAGCGTATACGGGGATGTTCGAATCGGACGCTTCATACCATTCGACTGCTCCAAAAGCCGTGTATAAGGCGTTCACTCCAGCATCATCGAGCAGCGTCTTGTCGCCCTCACGGATTGCGGAAAGCTTGCTCTCCATGCTTTCGCGATACAGAAGTGTTTGGATTCTTGACTCGGAGTGTCCGCTTAGGCGACTCCCCATTTCGCGTGGCAAGTCGTAGCTACGGATTGATTCCGAGTTCCCTTGCTCGTTCAGCGACCGAGGGCTTGACACGGGGATTCAGCCCCAGAGACAAACGTACTCGGTCGCGTAACCCGCGCTCAAGATTTGAAATTTGCCTGCGGGAGGGGCGCTTACCTAACTTCTCCAGCTGGTCAAGGTAGACGGCGTCGGTCGTTTCGCCCGCTTTGAATCCTTCCATGAATTCCCAGGTCTGCTCATCGGCAGGCTCGACATCCGGCTCTTCAATCCAAGCGAACTCCAGCTCTCTGCCAGCTTCAAGCTTCGCGAAAAGCATTTCGGGAATTTCATTAACGATAAGAATGTGAGTCTTGGATTTCTCGGAGGGCTTGAAATTCAACAGCCGGTTCGAAAGCGTCAAGTCAAGCAACTTCGAGCGCAGCTTTTCAATCGTCGCCCGAACAAGTCCCGTCAGACCCGCATGTGCAGCACCAGCATCGCCCATCGGCAGAGAACCTTTTTGCTAGGGGATTGCTACCAGTTGTCACACGTAGTGGCTTTATAACACGAACGGACGACGATCGTGCAAATACCTGCGGGCGTCGGTCACCGCCCCCCCCAACTCCGGTCCTTCTCTTGCAGTACTGGGTCTTGCAAGTCGCCAGTTACTATGATATAAAGGTCCATCCATTAAAAATAGAATAATCAATTTGTGGGCCTGGATGTTTCAGGCTTGCGCGGGTTTCAGGGTTTGTACTTGGCCTGCCCGTCATCTTGTTGGGCGGGCAAACCCTGAGATGTAGAAGTCTGTCGGTAGAAGGAGGACGAAGACGTGAGCGCGGCTAATCGGTACACCTTGAAAATAGAAATCACCGCAACTCCAACAAAACAAACGGTCGGCACCCGCGCTAATCGGTACAATCTCCGGTGTTCGAGGGGGTGCTCCATCTGCAGCCCTCGCCCCGCACCCCTCGCCTCATCCTCACCTCGTCCCTCGCTCACGCGTGGGCGGAGTCTTTGCGGAAGCTGGCGACGGCGGTGGCTTCGTCGGTGAAGGTGGGGATCGAGAGGATGAGGCGCGTAAGCTGCAGGACAACTTGGACGTGGCCGACCGGGCTCAGCAGCTTCAGGCTGCCGCCCTGGCGCTCGAGGGTGACGAACGAGCGAACGATGGTGGCGATTCCGGAGCTGTCCATCTGCGACACGCCAATGAGATTGATGAGCACGTCGCACGGCGCCTTCTCGGCCAGCTTGCGCAGCTCGGTGCTAAGCGCGTCGTTGCTCGAGCCAATGGTGACGCGGCCTTGCAGGTCGACAATCGTGACGCTTCCCGATTTTCGCGACGAGATTTGCAGGCCCATATACAAACTCCTTCCAGGGCGTGTGAGGCCGCGCGACGCCGGGCAGCCAGGAGCCCGAGTGCGCGCATTATAACCCCTCACTGGCTGGCGGATGCAAGGCATTGCGCTCGCCCGGCGGTCCTCCGGAATGCGGCGTCCTCAAAGCCTGGGATCTCAGCCGCTCTGTCCGGGCGCACCACCCGTATAGAGGTGAATTGGCGAGAGGAATCGTTTCAACCGATCGGGGAATTGGCGCCGCGCGAAGAAAATCGATCAGGCAAAATAAAACGGGAGGTAGAAGGCCTGGCGGCGATTCCACCTCCCGGGGTGGGTGGGGTGATTACCGGAAGCGTCCAGCCGGATGCGAAATCCAGCTCTTGTTCCAGCAACCCGGCTTATCGCCGGTGCCACGTATACATGGGTTACCACACGAGACGAAACGGTGTCAACTTCAATTGTGAGCGAGGCTCAAATTCTCGATTTAGGAAAACGTTTACCGTTGCCCATTTTGGGCCGATTTTAATTTCCGGGAGGGATGAGTCTGCCGGCTACCAGGCTAAAGCCAGCCGCTGCAACATCAAGGAGATCCGAGGGACGGGGGCCTGGTCAAGCGCCCCGCGCGATTTGCCGGCGAGTTCGGCGAGCAGTGAACGCCGCCTGGGGTTCAGTGCCCGGCGGGTTGCTGAGGCGGATGGCTGGCGATGTACTGGCCCATGTTCGCGGTGAGCTGCTGCATGCCGGCACGGACGGTCTTATCCAGAGCCTCGACTACATCCTGAACCTTCTTGCCGCTTACGGGCTCCTCATGCGAGTAGGAATCGGTCCACACGGTGTTGCCGGCTTTGGGATCGAAGAGTTCGAGTTCGACCGAGAAACGCCCGGAGAGTTTCGGCTTGTTGTCCACCTCATACAGAGCGAAAAGGCGCCCGCGGACAACGTAGTCGGCTCGCAGGGTGCTGGCCATTTTCGACACCGAGCGATACTGGCCCGTCGAACGCAGCGAAGAAACCAAAATGTCCTGGATCATATCCGCAGGCGTTTCGGCCCAACGCTCGTATTCATAGGTGCCCAGTTCGACGGGGCCGGAGCCGTAGACGAGGCGATCGTCACGATAGAGATGCGTTGTGGTAATTCGGCCAACGAGGAGGGTCACCGGAAGGGGCTGCCCTGAAGCGTTCTGCGGAACGTCTATATCCAAAACGTAATATTTCACGGCACGAGAGGCGCCGCACGCCGATAGCAAACCGGTGACTGCGACGACTAGCGCTGTTTCTCGAATCCGACGCTTCATGGTTCTCTTCTCTCCATCCGTTGTGACGGCCATCTACTGCGGAGGCGCGTCCCCGGGGTTGCGGGGCTTGACGCCCGACGAACGAATCAGCGTATAGGGCCGCGTCTTGATCGTTTCGGTGAACGAGTTCAGGTTCGCGGTGACGTGCCGGAGATTCTCGATGATCTCGTCGAGGTTCTCCGAATTCGCGGTCATCGTGCGGTCGAGTTGATCCGTCAGCGACGCAGCGGAAGCCAGGGCCTGCCGCAAACTGATCACGGCCTGACGAATGTCCGGGCGATCTTCGCCGATCATCGCATCGACGTGCGCGAGGGTGTCATTTGCCTGAGCCGAAGTCTTGCGGAAGTCGTCGATCAGCGGCCCGAGCTTCGCGCTGGAAGCATTTATATTGTCGAGAGTGGAGTGAATGGCGGGCCGGTTTTCTTCGAGCATGCCGCGGAGGTTCGAAAGACTGGCGCTGACATTCGCGCGATTCTGGGCGTTTAACAGGTCGTTCACGCGATCCATTGTTTCTTTAAGGGCCACGACGCGGTCGTTGAGGTTGTCCAGGAGCGTATTCGCCCTGGGGCCCATCTGCGCGATCATGGCTTTGATGTCGTCGAGGCTCGTATAGTCGATGGATTTCAAGGTTGAGCCTCGCGGAGCGCGCGGGGCGTCGCGTGTGCCGGGATTGATGCCGAGAAAGTTGTCGCCGAGAGGGCTTGTGCTCGTGATTGTCGCCGTACTGTCGGACTTAACCGGAACCTTGGGATCGACATCGAATTCGATCTCCATTCGGGTGGAGTCCTGGGGGTCTGGCTGGACTTTGGTAACGTGGCCAACAGGAGGACCACCTGCGTAGCGAACTTCGGCGCCCTGTCCTACTCCCCCTGCATTCTTGAAGTAAGCGCGATAGGGGATATCGTTGCCATTCATTTTTCCGGAGAGAACAAAAATCGTTGTAACGAGCAGGGCTGTAACGATCAGAACAAACAGCCCCACCAGAGCTTGTTCGCGCTTCGCTTCCATTCGGATCCCCGTAGTTCGATTCGAGTGTCAGGACGCCCGCAAAATGTGGGCGGGAGTATACCATGAGCGTCGAATTTCAAAAGCTTTAACGGCGCTCGGGCGGGTTCTCTCCCGTGAGCATCTGCAAGTAGTCAATTTCGCCGGTCAACTCCGGTTCGGGTATGCGATCCAGGAATTGACGCACACGCGGTTGCTGGCTTTCCTTGAGCTCAGAGGAAGTGCCGTTCGCAACGATGTTTCCCTTATCGAGCAAGATCATGCGGTCCGCGATAAGAAACGCGCTGGCGAGCTCGTGGGTGACAACGACGATGGTGATACGGAAAGCCTTCTTCAGTTTCAGGATGAGCTCGTCAATGCCGGCGGCGATGATCGGGTCCAGGCCGGCCGACGGCTCGTCGAAAAACAGAATTTCCGGATCCATGGCCAGCGCGCGAGCAATCGCCGCGCGCTTTTTCATCCCGCCGCTCAACTGCGCGGGCATGTATTCCTCGAAGCCGGAAAGGCCCACCTGGTCGAGTTTGAGGCGGACCATGATTTCAATGGTGGAATCGTCCAGAGACGTGTGCTCGTGAAGGGGAAGAGCCACGTTTTCGCCGACGGTCATAGACCCAAACAGCGCGCCGCTCTGGAACGACATTCCCATTTTCTTGCGGAGTTCGTCGCGCTCGGCTTCGGACATGGCGGCAAAATTCTTGCCGCGAATCCAGATTTCGCCGCCGCTTGGGAGCTCCAACCCAACAAGGGTGCGCAACAACGTGCTCTTGCCGGAGCCGGAGCCGCCGAGAATCACGAGCGTTTCACCCGAAGGCACTTCGAAGTTGATGCCGTGCAGAATCTCGCGCGTGCCGTAATTGACGCGCAGATTCTTGACGATGATCGCCGGGCCATCCGCCGGTTGCGGAGCCTCTTCCCGTTTTTTGCCGCTTCTGAACATGGTCTAGTGCGCAGCCGTGAAATAGAAAATCGCGGTGAACACCAGGTCCACCGCAACCACCAAGAAAATGGATTTGACGACGGCGGATGTCGTCGAGCGGCCCACTTCTTCCGAGCCGAGACCCGTGGAGAAACCCTCCTGGCAGCCGACCGCCGTAATCACCACTCCGAACATGAAGGCTTTCACCAAGCCCAAGAGAAGGTCGCGCAAAGCAATCGCATTCAGCGTCGCGCGGATGTAGGTGGCCCACGTAAATCCCGCGCTCGTAACGCCGAAAGAACCGCCGCCGAGAACTCCCATGAGGTCGGCCCACGTGGTGAGGCACGGCACCATCAGCATCATTGCCAGAAATTTTGGGGCGACAAGAAAGGGAACAGGCTCAAGCGCCATCGTCTCGAGCGCGTCGATTTCTTCGTTCACCTTCATGGTGCCGATTTCGGCGGCGAACGCCGAGCCCGACCGCCCGATCACCACGATCGCGGTCATCAGCGGACCGAGCTCGCGGGTCATGGAAATCGCCACCGCATTCGCGACGAGTTGCAATGCCCCCAGGCGGCGCAACTCGTAGGCCCCCTGCAATGCGAGAATCAGGCCGACAAAGAATGAAATCAGCGAAACGATGGGGAGGGCGGTGACCCCGACCGACATGGCCTGGTGAATGGCACGGCCAAGCTGCAACTTGCCCCCTCGAAAGGGCTTAATGAAAACGGCGCCAGCGGCTTCGCCGGTGAGGCGAGCCAGACCGCCTACGTACGCCAAACCGTTGATAGTGGCTTCGCCGATGGTTTCCGTAAATGCCATTCGTGACTCCGGACGGACTCTACTCCGGCAGGTTCGCTGCGGGAAGCGAGACTTTATTTCGATCTATTTCTTCGGGGCAGTGCTGTTGCCGCCGCCGGCTAGCGCGTCCTCTTCGTTATCGTGAACCTCGAAAACCTTGATCAGCCGCGTAAGCTCAAGCACTTCACGCGTCGTGCGGCTCAATCCGTAAAGCGCGAATCCGCTTTTCATGTCGCGCGAAATCTTGAGGCCTTCGACGAGAGAAGCCACGCCCGCGCTATCGATGTATCGCACGCTCTTCAAGTTCACGATGACGCGCGGAACGCGTTTTTCTTTGAGCAGGTCGATCAAGACCTTGCGCATCTGCGGCGAGTTGTAGAGCGTGATGTCGCCCACCACGTCGACAACGGTCGCGTTTCCAGCCTGGCGTATAGAGATGTCCATTGAAATGGGGCCCCCTGCGGGACGTGCAGTGTTTTGCCAGAGAATCAAGCCGGATGCAATGAATTTCGGCGGAACGAAGGGTAGGGAGGCGGGGTGTGCGGAAACGAAACAGGGGCCGGCATTGTGATTGACGGGCTGTATCTACCTATGTAGATTTAAAGCATGGGAATACGGCTCCGAATTTCACCGCAAACCCTTGCAGTGCTCGATTCGCTGCTCGAACATCCCGCGCAGTGGCGGCATGGCTATTCGCTCAGCCAGCAGACGGAACTTCCTTCCGGCACGCTGTATCCGATTCTTATGCGGCTGGAGAAGTTGGCCTGGCTTGAAACACGATGGGAAGAACCGGGGAATCTGGGGCGGCCGCCGCGCCATTTGTACCGGCTGACCGGCCCGGGCCGGGCTTGGGCGACCGAGGAACTGCGCGCCGCATGCGCGAAGAGAATTTGGAAGCCGGTCTACAGCGGAGTGTGACCATGCCCGAAGAAAATTCGTCCGCGCCGAGACGCGCCGCCGAATGGCTTTTGCAACGTGCGCTGCGATTTTGGCCCCACGAGAGTGGAAAGTGGGGGCGTGCCCTTGCAGCCGAGCTGCCGTCAGTCGAGAACCCGTGGGACGCTTTTCGCTGGGCGATGGGAGGACTTATGTTATTGATACGCGAATGGCTGAGGCATGCGCTGGGCTCGTGGAAGCGGCCGATTGGCGTTCCTGCGGGCGGCCCACTGGAATCGGAGTGGAAGAATTCGCCGCGAGTGCCGCGGACGCCGAGGATTGTGACGGCGATGTTACTGCTTGCGTGCGCTGGGATGCTGTTGGTTCCGGAAGTGCGGGAGGCGTTCCGGGCCTGTGGCTGCGGTGCATGGCGCAATTCGGTGGCTGGTCGGAGCATATCTACCGATCAGCGGCGATCCGAGACCTGCGAAAGGAGGCCAGCAGAACGCAGCGATCCGCAATTGCTCGCACTCGCGGCCTGCTTTCCGAGGACAACAAGGAGAGATTGCGCTTGCCGAGACGAGCCGTGCGGCCGATCCTCCCTGACATGGATTCTATTCGAGAATTTACTTGAACGAGCGACGTGATGATGATGCAGTCTCCGAGGAGTTAGGCGATCGCGTGCAGAAATGGGATCCTGACAATGCGGTCCGCGCTGGCTGGCATCCGCCGATTTGATTTTGAGCGAGTAAGGGAAGCCTGGATCGAAGCTGGTCATGGGTACGATATTTCAGGGCAGCAGAAAGTGCTGGAGCGAATCCAGAATGGATGGCAGTCGATGGACTTCGCATTCGACGCGCCGAGATATGACGTTAAGTGGGACGACGTGTTTGACCTATACCGGAGCAGTTGCGGAACGCTATAAGGTTCGAGAGCCTGAAATTGTTCTCGATCTTCCGATTATGTCGGCGATTCCCAACCTCGGGCTCTCCGAATGTACAGCACAGCGCAATTCGATGTGCTGTTGAGCGGCGACCGCCGAACGGGCCGGAAACACTGAAGCGGCTGCGACTGTACTGGCGCCGGCGGTTTTCGCCGAAAAATGCAGGTGATCGGGCCACACAAACCGAACGGGGCTCATCGGGGTCGTGACGGATTCAGAAAGACTCGTACGAAAACTGCAGCCATTCTGCAAAACGGCTGCGGATGCGGACGAGGTCTCCTCATTCGTCAGAACTGCAAACTTGGAGGCGTCGGTCAATCAGCGCGACCATACGAAGCTCCGCGTCGCGGATGGGTGGTGTGTGGTTACGGACGGAATGGACGGGCTTGCCTGCACGCGTTGGCCGTGTCGGTCCTGGTGCTCGCGGTGGCATGGCGTTCGTCTTCGGTATTCTTATGTACGTTCAAGTCAGGGCGAACGTCGAGTCGCGAGGAGCGGCTGTGCACTCCTTGCGTGCATGATCATTGACTCGGTCCTGTTGTTGGCGCTGACCTTAGCCAGCACTGGCCGCCGCATATCATCCAGTGGCACGTGACGTATGGATCTGTATCTCTGTGGCGGCTCAAGGGCCTCGGTGATTTCAGAATATCCGCGATGGCGACGTTACGAATCCCGAGGCAGTGGAAGAACTCCTGTCGCGGCTGAGGTATAGAGTGCGTATCATTACTGGCTGGTGGCGATGGGCGTGCTCTTTCGATTGCTGGCTATACATTTTGTTTCGGGAGCATTAAATGTGCCGGCGCGAGGCGGAGAAGCGCATGAGTCGCGTCCGGTTAGCTGCGGTGGTCGAGGGGGATGTAGCTGCGCAGGTCGTCGCCGAGGTAGATCTGGCGCGGGCGCGAAATCTTCTGCTCGGGATCGAGGAGCATTTCTTCCCACTGCGCGATCCATCCTGACGTGCGCGGAATGGCGAACAGCACGGGGAACATCGTCATGGGAAAGCCCATCGACTGGTAGATGAGGCCCGTGTAGAAATCCACGTTCGGGTAGAGGCGGCGCGTGATGAAATAATCGTCCTCGAGGGCGATGCGCTCGCATTCGAGCGCGATTTCGATCAGCGGATTGCGGCCCATCACATCGAACACTTCGTACGCGATATGTTTCACGATTTTGGCGCGAGGATCGTAATTTTTGTAAACGCGGTGGCCAAAACCCATCAGCAACTTCTCGCCTGCCTTCACCCTCTTCACATAAGCGGGTACATTGTTTACGGAACCAATTTCGATCAGCATGCGAAGCACGGCTTCGTTGGCTCCGCCATGCAACGGGCCGTACAGCGCGGCCGTGGCAGCCGCGGTGGCCGAATACGGGTCTACGTGAGAGCTGCCGACAATCCGCATGCCGGTGGATGAGCAGTTCTGTTCGTGGTCGGCGTGCAGGATGAAAAGGATGTCGAGCGCGCGCTCGAGCGTGGGATTCGGCCGGTACTTCAGTTCCGTCGTGCGGAACAGCATGTTCAGGAAATTGCCGGAGTAACTCAAGTCGTTGTCGGGATACGCGAAGGGCATTCCCAGGCTGTGCCGGTAGGCGAACGCGGCGAGGGTGGGCATTTTCCCGATCAGGCGATACGTCTGCTTGCGGCGCGAATCCGGATTGAAAATATCTTTCGCGTCCGGATAAAACGTCGAGAGAGCCGCGACCGTGGAAATCAGCATGCCCATCGGGTGGGCGTCGTAATGGAATCCATCGAGAAATTTCTTGATGCTTTCGTGAATGAACGTGTGGTGCGTGATGTTGTAGGACCAGTCGGCGAGCTGCGACTTCGTGGGAAGTTCGCCGTACAGGATCAGGTACGCGGTTTCGAGGTAGGTGCTTTTCTCGGACAGCTCTTCGATGGAATAACCGCGATAGCGAAGAATGCCTTTGTCGCCGTCGATAAAGGTGATTCTGCTGATGCACGATGCAGTGTTCGTGAACGCCGGGTCGTAGCTCATCATGCCGAAATCCGCGTCGTGGACTTTGATTTGGCGGAGGTCGAGCGCGCGGACAGTGTCGTGCTTGATCGGAAGCTCGTATTGGCGGCCGGTTCGATTGTCGATTACGGTCAAAGTGTCGTGAGGAGCGGCGGCGGGAGCAGCCTCGCTGTTGGACACGGACCCTGTTTTTGTGGGATTCATCGACAGACCTCTTGGTGGAACCGTTCGATCCGCAATCCCGGAGTGTACAAATAATACTGTACAACAACTTGCGTGAGAGACGGAAGGGTGTTTCGATCGCGGTTCGCCGTTAGAAACGGGCATTTACCCATACGCCACCGTATGGACGACGCCGGACTTGTGAGGGCTTGCATGCGGCGCGCGGATTTCCTGAAATTAATCGGGGTTACTTCGATTTCGACTCCAGGAGTGCGGCGTCAGGAAGTGGGGAAGCGACGGCAAGCTCCGAACGGTTGCGGCCGTTCTGCTTGGCGCGATAGAGCGCGTCGTCCGCCAGTTGAAGGAGGTGTTGCGGTTCCACGGGAGCGAGATCCGTGCTGGCTGCGACGCCCAAACTGACCGTAACGCGGATTTCGCCTCCGGAGGTGAGGAAGGGCTTCGCGGCAATCGCTTCCCGGATCCTCTCGGCGACTCTCTGAGCCGAGGGAGCATCGGATCGAGGCACCACGATCAGGAATTCCTCGCCACCATATCTCCCGACGACGTCATAGGGACGCAACGACGCTTGCATAATGTTCGCGGCTCTCTGTAGCACGACATCGCCGCAAAGATGGCCGTAGGTGTCGTTGACTCTCTTGAAGTGGTCGATGTCCAGCATGATGATTCCGAAAGAGCCGCCTTCGCGCTGTTGGCGGGATTGCTCGCGACGCAGGGTATCGAGGATAACGGCGCGATTGGAAACGCCGGTGAGCGTGTCATGCGAGGCGCGGAAGCGGAGCTCATCGCGTGCCGCGATCAGCTTGTCCTGCAGATCCAGAATTCTGCGGCCAACGCTGAGGCGCGCGTACAATTCGGCCGGGTCGAATGGCTTCGTAAGATAGTCGTCTGCGCCGGACCCGAGACCGTCAAGCAGATCCGCTTTCTCGGTGCGAGCCGTGAGAAGGAGGACGTAAACGTAAGGCTTGTCCTCTGGTTGCTCGCGAAGCTTGCGGCAAACGCGGGTTCCCTCCAAGCCGGGCATCATCCAGTCGAGGATGGCGAGCCGTGGACCATCATCGCACGAAAGAATTCGAAGGGCTTCCTCGCCGTCGGTCGCGGCGATTACGTCGTAGTCCCGCTTAACGAGAAACGCCTCGAGAAGGCGGCGAGAAATGGGACTGTCGTCCGCGATGAGGATTTTGAACCTGGAAGTTTTTTCCATGTGTTTGACATACCTTCGATAGCGGGTCGTCTAGTGGGCCACCTTCGGGAACAACGTTTCGAACTCTCCGAGTAGCCTGGCCGCTTCTTGTTTTACGATTTCCCAATGAGCCGGGAGTTCTTTCAGGTTTCGGGCGCGTGCGAGCTTCTCCAAGTCGAACGCGGCAGTGGAGAGCCGTTTTGCTCCAACGTTAGCGGATGCGCCTTTCAATCCATGCGCAAGGCCTTCGAGCAAGGTGACGTCTTCCGCGTTCAAAGCGGCCTCGATTTCAGCGGCATTTTTCGGCCATTCGTCCGCGAACAAACGCGCGATCTCCTCGAGCAACTCGCGATCGCCGTCCATACGCTGGAGCGCCAGGGCAACTTCCATAACAGGTTCGGATCCGACATCCGGTGTCAAACCGGGGCCTTCGGTGCGTTCTGTTTCTCTTTTCATTTTTCTCGTTCGATCGAGTGCCGCGAAGAGCGCTGTTGTATTCACTGGCTTGGTCAAATAGTCGTCAGCGCCGGCTTCGAGGCACTTTTCACGATCTCCCTTCATGGCATGAGCGGTTAGAGCGACAATCGGTATGTGCCCGCCGATCTCTTGCTCGTGGGCCCGAATCGTTCGAATGGCGGTAAGCCCATCCATTTCGGGCATCTGGATGTCCATCAAAATCAGATCGAGCTTGTCGTCGCGCGCCAGGCAATCGAGCGCTTCGCGACCGTTCTCCGCGATTACGACGGAATGTCCCTGCTTCGAGAGGAGCCGCTGGACAACCGCGCGATTCACACGGTTGTCTTCCGCTAGCAGGACGCGCAAGGGCGCTGATGTTGTTTTGGCGACCGGTTGCGCAGGTGGGATCGGATCCCGAGCGGGCATGGGGCCCGATCGAGAGAGGGCGTTCACGATTGCGTCCAGGAGTTCGGCTGGCTGTACTGGTTTGAGCAAGCAGTCAGATACGCCCAGACTGAGGGCTCTGGTGAGATCCCCTCTCTGCCGCGTCGAGCTGAGAAGGACAATGGGAATTGCTTGAGTGCTTGGAGTTCGGCGGACGATTTCGATCAACGAAAAGCCGTCTTTGTCCGGCATTTCCATGTCGGTAATCAACAGAGCGAAGGGACTACGCTCGATGCCCGCACTCTCAAGCATCGAGAGAGCTGCTGCCGGACCGGAAGCGGTCTCAGGCCGCATGCCCCACTGGCTTAACATTTCCAGCAAAATGAATCTGTTCGTTTGGTTGTCGTCGACGATCAATGCTCGCTTGCCGGAGACGGTCGAGCGGTTTGGCAGAAGGCCTTCTGCAGGCTGTTGGCGGGAAATGCCTAGCTGGATCGTAAAGTGGAAGGTGCTGCCGCGGCCCAATTCGCTTTCGACCCACGTCATCCCGCCCATCATCTGAACCAGCCGAGAGGTGATTCCAAGACCGAGTCCCGTGCCTCCGAATCTTCTGGTGGTGGAGGTGTCAGCCTGGGTGAACGGCTCGAAGATCAACTGGTGTTTTTCCGGGGCGATGCCGATGCCGGTGTCCCTCACGCGGAAGTGCAGAAGCACTCCCTCTGGTTTGGTTTCTTCGATCTCGACATCGAGCGCCACTTCGCCCTTTTCCGTAAATTTCAGGGCGTTCCCCACGAGATTGACGACGGCCTGGCGCAACCGGCCGGCGTCTCCCACCAGAGCTTCGGGGACGTCAGCGGCTACGCGCCACGTGAGCTCCAGTCCCTTTTGGTGGGCGCGGAAGCCGAGCGTCTTCATCGTTTCCCCGATGCTGTGGCGCAAGAGGAAATCAGCCGGCTCCAGGGCGAGTTGTCCCGCTTCGATCTTCGAAAAATCAAGGATGTCGTTCAGCACGCCAAGCAGCGAATTTGCCGACGATTTCACCATGCTGAGATACTCGCGCTGCTCTGGCTTGAGCTCGGTATCGAGCGCCAGTTCCGTCATGCCGAGAATGCCGTTCATAGGCGTACGAATTTCGTGGCTCATGTTGGCCAGGAACTCGCTTTTCGCGCGGCTGGCCGCCTCGGCGGCCTCCTTCGCGCGCTGCATCGCTGCTTCGGCTTGCTTTCGTTCTGCGACTTCCTTTCGCAGCTCCCGCGTGCGCTCGTCGACGCGCAATTCAAGCTCGGCATGGGCGCGGTGCAAGGCGACTTCGTGTTCTTGAATGCGGTTCAACATTTCGTTGAATCGATCGAAGAGGAAGCCAATCTCGTCCTTGCTGCGTTTTGTGGCGCGTATCGAGTAGTCTTTCTCGACGGAAACCGTGAATGCAGTTCGGGCGAGCTCCAGAATCGGCTCGGAGATCGAGCGCTGGAGGCTCGAAGAGAGCAGGTATGCGGTCGCCAGGGAAACGAGGATAACGACAAGCAGAATTTCCCCGAACCGCGCCAATCGGCTGTATAGACCCTCGAGATCCGACTTCACGTAAATCGTTCCAACCGGTTCGCCGTCCAGTCGAATCTGGCGAAAGAGAATTACGTATCCGGCGTGAAGCTCTGAAACGTCTGGACGAACCCCGGGGAACGACCCCGTGGAGCCTGCGTTCGCGCGCCGGTAGGTGGCGAAGACAGCGCCGCCGCGCGCGTAGATGCAGGCTTCGACAATATGTTTCTGGCCGCCGAGGGAGGCCAAGGTATCTCGAGCGGACTGCGAGTCCTTGAATTCGAGGGCTGCCGTGGTGTTCGAACCGGTGATTTCGGCGACGGTGGCCAGCTCGTTTTCGAGCGAGGAGCGAAAGGTGGCAAAATCGTAGACCGCGAAAATCGCGCAGGCCAAAGAGATGGCGGCGCTGCACGTGAGGAAGACGATGCGCGTCAGCTTTTGCCGAATGGAAAGATCTCTGGCAGCGCGCATATCAGCTCTTTCCGCTCCCGGGAATATCGCGAACCACCTTCGCCAACGCGAGCAACTTGGAACTGATTTGCAGTCCCGCGCGTCCCGCGGCATCCGTGTTGATGATGAAACGCACGTGTTGCTCTTCGAGAGTGAATTGAATAACTCCGCCGGATGCGGCGAAGCCGTCGGTTTCCCCGATTGCCAAAGTATTGGTCCCTTTTAAAGCTTCCAAAATCGCCGGCAACCGCTTTTGTTCGGAGGAACTGATGAAAAGGATCTGACAGTGCCGAGCATCCTCGATTCCCTTGCGCCGGGTGACGACAACGGGATGCTCAGCAACTACTTTTCCCCGCAATAGATCGTCCATCGCAGTGCCGAATGGATCGTTCCCCAAGATACAAATCTCAAATGTTGATTGCGGATTCGCAAAGCTGCTCGGCGGCCACTCGATGAATTTCGCGAAATTGAAAAGAAAGGCAGCCTTGAGTTGGTACTCGCCCGGCGTGGCTGATTGCGGACGCGCGACGGGGACCTGCAAAGCCAGCGTGAAAATCAGGACTGCCGAGAGCCTGGCTGGCGTTTCCGCATGGCGAATCTCCTGCTGCCGGGTTTCGCCTTCACTTGGTTGTTCTGTCGCGTATGGCCTTCTTGTTCTCGACGCCCGGTTCAATGTCTCTCTCGTCTGACGATCAGAAACGCCACGTCCATTTCGCATAAGCGCCGCGCTTGCTCTGCGACGAGTTCACGCTTTGGAGTGGATCGTTGAACTCTGTGTGGTGATCTCGAAGAAGGTTTTGTCCGACGATGCTCAACTCCATCGCTTCCGCGAGCCGCCATGTCAATTGCGCGTCGAGGCGCGTGTAGGAGGTGATCGAAGGCGCCGGAAGACGGCCTACAAAATAGGCGCTCGTATCCCAAGCGAGAAAATGCGCCAGTTCCACGTGCGACCGTAGTTGTACTTGGTTGATTGGACTTGTGCCCTGAACGGCTGCAACCCTCGTTGTGTCTTGGCTCCCAGAGTCGGTGTGCAGATGCATCTGCAGCAATGCGTAGCCGGGACTCAGTGTCCAGCGGTCGGTTACTTTCCAGTTCGCGGCGAGCTCGATGCCGTCGGTAATGCCATGCATCCGGTTGCCGAATGTACTTCGGTGAATTAGGAGAGGAGGGTTTCCCTGGACGATATCCGGCAGGGGCTCGATGGTTTGCAGATCGCGATACTCATTGAGGAACGTTGTGGCGTCGATAGAAAAATGGTCACCTGCTTGTGCGCGATAGCCCAATTCGTAAGCCACCACCTCCTCGGACTTCACATTCGGACTGCCCAGCAACACAACTTCGACAGGTCCCGGAAATGCCGCGAGAGCTGCATCGAGGCCCGTGTCGCGTCGAGTGGGGGTGCGGCTGGCGCTTGAAACCGCAGCCCAGACTGTGCCGAAACTGGAAGTCCAGGCGATCCGTGCGCTCGGTTCGAGATCAAAGCCGGTGAAATAGCTGTTCTCGAGTTTCGTTCCAATTGATAGGAACAAGCGATCGGGTTTCAGAGTGATCTGATCTTGTACAAAAGAATTGAACGCGTTCCCAGAATGCGTGGCAGGAAGAAAAGCCTGGTCAATGGTGCCGACAGTCTGGTCTGCCGTGTGGCGATACCCCACCCCCCAGATCAAATCCTGACGGGAACCCCAGGCGAAGTGATGTTGGAAATCGATATCGAAGGTGTTGCGGACCTCTTCAGCTTCCGGGCCTAACCTCGTGTATCTGTCGAAATAGAACTGGAGCGTGGTCTGAGACCGGCTGGAAAAAACGTGGTGCCACCGACTCAAGACGTTTCCACCGGACAACTCGGTCAGCACAATCTCCGTTTCGTTCTCGGGAGGATTGAGCGAGGTATGGACGATCAACGCGCCCTCACTCCCGGTGTAAAGATCCCCTTGAGTCGTCAGGGAATCTCTAGGGGACAAGTTCGAGTCCACGCGGAAGCCGCCGTGGAGCAAATGCCAATCGTCGTTCGAATCTTGTCCGTCTAAGCCTGGAAAATGATCATGATTGAGGTATTTTGCGTAGACGCGGTAGTCCGTTTTCGTGCCGGCTTCGCCTCCATATTGGGCGGTCCCAAATCCCTGTTCAATGTTGCCTCCTCCCCCAGCTACAAGTCCGCCATGAGTATCCGCGGCCTTCTTCGTAATGATGTTGATGACGCCGTTCACGGCGTTCGAGCCCCACGCCGTTCCGCCCGGACCGCGAATCACCTCGATCCGCTCGATGTCTTCCAGCGGTACGTCTTGTGTGTCCCAATTGACGCCGCCGAAAAGCGGCGTGTAGACCGCGCGTCCGTCGATGAGTACTAGCAATTTGTCCGCAAACTGAAGATTGAAGCCCCTGGCCGTTATGGCCCATGTGTTAGCGTCTATTTGAGCGACGTCCAGCCCTGGCACCATGCGAAGCACGTCGGGTATGTTCGTTGCCCCGGAACGGCGGATGTCATCGGGCGTGATTACGAAGACGGCTGCGGCCACCTGAGACAGCTTCTGTTCCCTTCTTGAGACAGACGTGACCTGAATATTCATCAAGTCTTCGAGAGTCGCCTTTGTGAGATCGGCGGTTTGTTCCTGCGCGCCGGTGGAAATCGCTAAAGCCGCAGCCATCGACGTCGACGCAATCGCTCGAGAAATCCATCCGGTCAAATTCCGGCGCCGTCTGCCACCGTCGGCAACCCTGTCTGTAGTTTTCAGAGTTGTCTTTCTCATGTTCGCGTTCGAGTGTTTGGCGGACCCGACTGCGAGTCCTGATTCCGTTCGTTCTTGTCGGTGCGCTGCGCGGCCTGGAATCGCTCGGAAGCCGCGACTTTTGTGACGACAGGAACGGCCCGGCCATCGGAGGATGCGGCGGCAGTTCGCGTGAAGGGCACGGGAGACGCGACGGGCACGAGGGCGCGTTCGGCTTCTTTGAGGAACGTCAAGCAATCTTGCGAACCGTCCCAGTTGATCGAGATCACGTCGCCCAGACACACTTGTTCGGTTGCGAGCAGGCTCGCCAGTGGATACACGATGTGCCGTTCGATCGCGCGCTTCAGGTGGCGCGCGCCGTATTTCAGGTCCGTGCCTTCGCGCAGCAGAAATTCTCTCGCTGGCGTCGTCACGCGGAACAGAAAGCGGCCCTTGGCCGTTTCCAGCACGCGCTGCTGCACCATCGCGAGTTCGATCTCCAGGATCTGCTTGAGCTCTTCCGACCGCAGCGGCCGGAACACCACTACTTTGTCGATCCGGTTCATGAACTCCGGTGCGAATTTCCTCTTGGCCGCTTCCGACGCCGTCTTCTCGATTTTTTCATCCAGCCGCGCCTTCGATTCAGCACGCACCGTCGGCGCAAACCCCATGCCGCCCGTCATCAGTTCGGTGATTCCGCCGCCGCCCAGGTTGGACGTCATGAAAATCATCGTTTGCGAAAAATCGACGCGACGGTTGTCGCCCAGGGTCAGCGTCGCCTTGTCGAGAATCCCCAGCAGCAATTGCCAGAGAGAGTCGCTCGCTTTTTCGATTTCATCGAAGAGCAAAAAGGAAATCTTCAGTTTTTCGGTGTGATTTTGCGCGAGCGCTTCCTGCGTGATCAGTGGATGCGTCTCGCGGTGCCCCAGATATCCCGGCGGGGAACCGATCAGCTTCGCAATTTCGTGGGAATGCTGAAATTCGGCGCAGTCGACTTTGATCACCGCGCGCGGATCGCCGAACAGCACTTCGGCAGTAGCCTCGACGACGCGCGTTTTCCCCGCACCCGTCGGCCCCAGGAACAACAAGTTCGCCACCGGACGTCCCGGCGAGTTCAACCCCGCGCGGAACACCTGGTACAAATCCACCACCGCCTGCACCGCTTCGTCCTGCCCCACAATTTTCCGCCGAAGCCCTGATTCAAAATCGCGCGACTCGGAACTGCGTTTTCCCGCGTCCAACTGCCGCTCCACTGGCACACTCATCCGACACCCTCCACGCCATGCCCCACCCAGACGACTCCCCCCGCCGCAAAGAGGGAGCGAGCAGAAACACGGCCAAAGAGTTGCAGGAACGGGAACGCTAAGGTATTTCAATTTCAATCACCTGCGAGGCGATAGCAGGCGAGATGATCGAAGGCGAATGAGAGAATTGTTCCATGCGCGCATGACCGCACCACTGTGAAACACAGATGAATGTTGCGTTACAAGATTGACGCGCCTCAATCACCGTCTTGCTTCCGAGGCGCAATTTCCCGTATGGTGTGGGCGACAAAAGTTACGAGAGGCCGATGAAACGCGTCCTGGTAATCGAAGACGACAAAGACATCGTCGAGCTGGTTCGGTATAACCTCGAGAAGGACGGATACCAACTGCGTTGCTTCGGGAGATGGCGTGACCGGGCTAGCGCAAATTCGCAAAGCGCCTCCCGACCTGCTGATCCTTGATCTGATGCTGCCGAAACTTTCCGGGCTCGAAATCTGCAAAGAAATACGCAAAGACACCAGCTTGAATCGCTTGCCGATCCTGATCCTCACGGCTAAAGGCGAAGAAGCGGACCGCGTCGTGGGCCTCGAGTTGGGCGCGGACGATTACGTCACGAAGCCATTCAGTCCGCGCGAACTCGTGGCGCGCGTCAAGGCGCTGTTGCGCCGCTCGGAGCCTGGCGCGCCGGCGGAAAAACTTCTCGAGATCGGCGTGCTGCGAATCGACCCTGCCGCGTATCGCGTCACGCGCGGTGGCAAACCGGTGGCGATGAGCACACTCGAGTTTCGCTTGCTCTACTTCCTGGCGGCGCGGCCGAATCGCGTGTTCACGCGCGACCAATTGCTGGACGCCGTGTGGGGCACCGAGCGATTCGTCACGCCGCGGAGCGTTGACGTGTACGTCCGCCGATTGCGTGAGAAGATAGAGAGCGACCCGCAACACCCGGCATACATGAAGACGATCCGCGGCGCGGGTTACCTTTTCGAAACTCGTGCGAGCTAAGCTTTTCTGGAAACTAGGCCTCACCTATCTCGCCCTTCTGTTGGGCGTTCTTTTCGCCGTCGATCTATACTCCGCCCGCGTTTTACGCCGCGACTACCTCCGGTCTGCCGACGACAAACTTGTTTCCTTGCTGGGCGTTGCGGTGGCGCGCCCGCCGCAGCTCGACAATCCCGAGGAACTTCGGTCGTGGACTGAGGCGATGTCCAAGGGTGGAGTGCGCGTCAGCGTGATAGAGAAAACCGGTCTGGTCATCGCGGACTCAGCGCAGACGCCGAAGACCACGCAAAACCAATCCGATTCTCCCGAAGTCCAACAGGCCTTCGCGACGGGCGAGGGAAGCTCGATTCGCGGGTCGAGCATCGAGCCTCAGTTTAGCTATCGCGCGGTGCGCTATCAGCCGCCGACCGGCCCGTGCGGTTGTGATCCGAATGGCTCTGCCTCTCACCGGAATCGGCTTCTCTCTGCGGGAGCTGCGCGAAAGGCTGCTGGCCGCGTCCGTTGCTGATTCTCTTGGCTGGCGCTTTCGCTTCGCTCATGTTTTCGCGCACGTTCGCCGTCCGAGTGGAGCAGTTGAAGGACTTCTCGCGCCGCGTTGCGAGCGGCGACTTTCGCGCTCTGCGTTTCGACGGGCCAAGAGATGAGCTGGCGGATTTGGCTGGGTCGTTGAACGAGACGGCAGAGAGGCTCGACGCGACAATCCGGTCGCTCAGCGGCGAACGCAATCGGTCGAGCGCGATTCTCAGAAGCATGGTGGAAGGCGTGGCGGTGATAGACGCACAAGAGCGGCTCGTTTTCTGCAACAGGGCATTTCTCGACATTCTGAGTCTCGACGCCGCCAAGAGCGAAGGCCGGCCAGTGATCGAGGTGATCCGAAATTCCGAGTTGCTGGGCCTGGTTCGCAAAGCTCTGCGAGGCGATGAGGGTCTTCAAACCGACATTGCGATGGGCTTTATCCAGCAGCGAAGCTTTTCCGTCACGGCCGCGCCGGTGAAGGCGCTCGATGCCGGGGCGCTGGCGATCGTCGCACAGGAAAATTCGGCGGACGTAAAGAAACCGTCGGGTGCTGTGGTTGTTCTTCATGATGTTACCGAACTCCGGCGGCTTGAGCGCGTGCGCCAGGATTTTGTGGCCAACGTTTCGCATGAATTCAAGACTCCGCTCACTGCGATTCAGGGTTTTGCGGAAACGCTTCTCGCGGGCGCCCTCGACGATCCCAAGAACAACCGCCGCTTCCTCGAAATTATCCGCGAACATGCCGCGCGGCTCGCGCGGCTGACAAATGACCTGTTGAAACTCGCGCGCATCGAGGCGGGAAAGCTCGAGGTGCAATTCTTTCCCGTCAGCCTCGGCGAACTTATTGAAGGCTGTGCGGACACGAGCCTTCTGAAAAGCACGCGAAAGCAAATCACCCTTGATCTGGAAGTTCCCCCGAACCTTCCACCCGTCCGAGCGGACGCAAGCTTGCTGCACGAAGTTCTGCAGAACCTTCTGGACAATGCCATCCAATACACGCCGCCCGGTGGCAAGATTCACGTCAGCGCTGCCGCCCGAAATCGCGAAGCGGTCGTAACCGTGGACGATACTGGAATCGGAATTCCGGTGGTCGACCAGGAGCGCATCTTCGAGCGGTTCTATCGAGTCGACGCCGCCCGCTCGCGCGAGGCCGGTGGCACGGGCCTGGGTCTGTCGATCGCCAAACACATTGTTGAAGCCCACGGCGGGCGCATCTGGGTGGAAAGCGAAGTGGGCCGAGGCTCGAAGTTCTCTTTTTCGGTCCCACTCTCCGGTTGATTGCTCCGCGGATGTCTTGAAATGTTCATACGCCCATCACGCAGTTGCAAACTGCAAGACTCATGTTAAACGTGGGTGGGAGGGGACAGTTGCGGCATAAGCCGCCGAGAGGACACGAAATTGGGATCTACGAAGACCAGCTCCGAAGTCGTTTTGGAGAACGTTTTGGTGAACTACCTGGTTTCGCAGGCGCGAACCGTGGAAGCCTCGCTGAACCGCGCGTTGTGGGCTCTGCTTGAAAGGAACGAGCGGCTGGCGAGCGAGGTGTTCCTGACGGAGCCGCGCATCAACGAAATGGAAATCGTAATCGACGAGCACGCGATCCCCATGCTGCGCCAAGCGGATTTGCAGGATACCGACGTCCGTTTGATCGTAGCCACGCTGAAAATCAACAACGACCTCGAACGGATGGGCGACCTTGCGGTGAATCTGAGCGAGCGGGCGATTTCATTGGCAGGGATGGGCGAAGTGCAGGCTCCCAGCGAGCTTGAACCCATGATTACCGCCGTGCGGGCCATGGTATCGAAGTGCCTGGGGGCGTTGATCTACCAGAACGTCGAACTCGCCACGCAAGTGCTCGAAAGTGACGATGTCGTCGACCAATATCGCGACCGCGTCTTTGAGGGCTTACTGGCTGGGATGACGAGCAACCCGGCTCTCGCCGCTCCCAATCTCCACTTTGTTCTGGCTTCGCGACATCTCGAGCGCATCGCCGACCACGCCACGAACATTGCCGAAGACGTTCTATTCTGGGTGCGCGGCCTGGAAGTCCGGCATGGGCGCGCGAAACAGCTGGAAGCGGCCGCGGAGAGCGTGAAGGGCGCAGGAACGAACGCCTAGTTGTGGAATCTTCAAACGGTTGTTATCGCCAGTTCAAACGAGACACGTAAGGTGGCATCCGAGCTTGCGACAGGGATCTGACACAGTTCCGAGTCGCAGCTGCACAGGACTGACTTCATCGCGGATAAGCCTGCCATCGAGGCGCGGTTCCACTCGTACCCCCGAGTCCGCGCCTCTCCTATCCCCGAGATTCCGCAGGGGATTTGGGCGATTTCACTCCGAATTATCGGCCGTGTAACACATCTGTAACAATTCAGTAAAACAATGGTGCGGGAGAGTCAACGATCATGAAAAAGACCATTCTGATGGTGTGCTTACTGCTCGGGCTCGCGGCAGCCTTGGGAGCGGACTCAACGGTCCTCTTGAACGGCGCCGGCGCTACATTTCCGAACCCAATGTATTCCAAGTGGTTTGACACGTATCATCAACTCCATCCAAACATTCAGGTCAATTATCAGTCGATCGGTTCCGGGGGCGGCATCCGCCAGGTTTTGGCTGGCACAGTGGACTTTGGAGCATCAGACGGCCCGATGACCGACGAGCAAATCGCTGAGTTCAAGAAGCAGCGCGGGATGGATATCCTGCACTTTCCGACAGTTCTCGGGGCGGACGTGCCCAGTTACAATATCCAGGGGGTAGCGACGGATTTGAAGTTCACTCAGAAGGCGCTGGCGGGAATCTATCTGGGTACAATCACGCAATGGAACGACCCCGAGATTGCGAAGGCGAATCCTGGCGTTAATCTGCCAGCCGCCGACATTGTTGTAGTTCATCGGTCGGACGGTAGCGGCACAACCTATATCTGGACAGATTTTCTCTCGAAAGCCAGCGATGACTGGAAGAACAAAGTCGGAAAGAATACATCGGTGAACTGGCCTGTAGGCCTTGGCGGCAAGGGCAATGAAGGCGTGAGCGGTTTGGTAAAGCAAACGCCGAACTCAATTGGCTACATCGAGCTGATTTACGCGGTCCAAAACAACATCTCCTACGGTGAGGTCCAGAACGCAGCCGGGAAGTTCATCAAGGCAGACTTGGCGAGCGTGACGGCGGCCGCCGCGAGCTCCAAGGACATGCCCGAGGACTTTCGCGTGTCAATCACGAACGCGCCGGGTCCCGCGGCCTATCCCGTTTCGAGCTTCACGTGGCTTCTAATTCCGGGAAAAATCCCTGACGCTGCTAAACGCGACGCGATTAAAGGCTTCTTGAATTGGATGATCACAGACGGGCAAAAGTACACCGAGGGCCTGTCCTACGCCCAGTTGCCGAAGCCGGTTGTCGCGAAAGAGAAGAAGGCCATTTCTTTGATCCAATAGAACGACCCTAAATGTCTGCAACGGCCACTATCATTGCTGCGACGGCCCCGCCTGAAGCGGGGCCGCGCGCGTTTATCCGTCGCCTCCGTCATGGCGATGAAGTCGCGCACTTAGTGACTTTTATCTTCGCGGCCAGCATTCTCTTGCTGACGTCGATGCTCGTGTACGAACTCTGGGTCACTTCCCATCTTTCGCGTGCGAAGTTCGGTTGGAGCTTCCTCGCGACGAGAATTTGGGATCCTGTCTTCGAGAATTTTGGCGCACTGCCATATATCTACGGCACCCTCGTAACGTCGGCCATCGCGCTCATAATTGCAGTGCCGCTGGGACTCGCCGCCGCGACTTTCCTCGCCGAGCTCGCCCCGCGACGCATCAGCGATGCCGTGGCGTTCCTGATCGACTTGCTCGCCGCCGTTCCCAGCGTGATTTACGGTTTGCTGGGCATCTTCGTTGTGGTGCCGTTGATGCGCACGGTGATTGGCCCCGCACTGAAGAACTCGCTGGGGTTTTTGCCGTTCTTTAAGGGCCCCAACTACGGAGTCGGATTTCTCACGGCGGGAATTGTTTTGTCCATCATGGTGGTGCCCTTCATCATCTCCGTTTCCCGCGAAGTCCTGCTCACAGTTCCTCGCGACCAACGTGAGGCGGCACTGGCCCTGGGTGCTACCCGGTGGGAAGCGACGTGGAAGGTGGTGATACCCTGGGCGCGCGCCGGCATCGCGGGCTCTGTATTTCTGGCTCTGGCGCGCGCTCTGGGCGAAACGATGGCCGTCACGATGGTGATCGGCAACGCCACAGCCATTAGCGCGTCGCTCTTCTCACCGGGCGACACCATTGCTGCAACCATCGCCAGCCAGTTTACCGAAGCCACGGGTGACCTTTACTTGAGCGCACTCGTCGAACTCGGCCTAGTCCTGTTTCTCATAACCTTTATTCTCAACGGTCTGGCCCGGCTTCTGATCCTCGTTACTGAGCGGGGAGGTCAGCGCGGATGAGCCGCCTCCATCTGCTGTGGCGAAAGTCGTTGAACATTCTAATGCTTACGCTCACGGGCGTGGCTGCGCTCCTTGTCGTTTCGGTCTTGTTTCTGATCCTCGGTTGCCTGCTGTGGAATGGCGGAAAGTCCCTCAACTTGAGCTTCTTCACTCAGTTGCCGAAGCCGGTGGGCGAGTCGGGCGGCGGGATGGCCAATGCGATTGTCGGAAGCCTAAAACTTTTGTTACTCGCGGCGGTACTCGGATTGCCGGTTGGTTTGCTTGCCGGCGTTTACCTGGCTGAATTCGGAGGCAAGACTTTCTCCTTCGTGATCCGCTATACGACAGATATCTTGAATGGCGTTCCATCGGTGGTGATCGGGATCTTTGCATATACTCTAGCGGTTTTGCCGGTTAAGCATTTTTCAACATTCGCCGGCGGTGTCGCTTTGGGAGTTATGGCAATTCCCATCACCGTCCGAAGCACCGAGGAGTTCCTGCGCGCCGTTCCGGGAACGCTCCGCGAGGGCGCCATGGCTCTCGGCGCGAGCAAATGGCGTACGATTGCGACCGTGGTGCTGCCAGCAGCGAAGGGCGGTATTATTACTGGCATGCTGCTGGCCCTGGCGCGCGTCGCCGGCGAGACTGCCCCACTTCTGTTCACGGCTCTCGGAAACCAGTTCTGGAGTCCGGGATGGAGTCAGCCCACCGCATCGCTTCCAACGGTGATTTATGCCTATGCGTTATCGGCGTACGACGACTGGCACCGGCAAGCGTGGGCTGCGGGGCTGGTTTTGCTGGCCCTGGTTCTTGTGGCAAACGTTGGCACGCGGCTGGCTCTGAGTCGTGGGGGAGCCGCACGAGGTGTCTGATATGGCCTCTGCCTCACAAGGCAAGGAACCTATTGCCGCAAAGTTAGAGCCCAAAGTGCGGGTGACAGGTATGAGTTCGACGGTTTCGGCCAAGGAGACGGCGGTGCGGTTTCAGATCTCCAATCTTGATTTTTTCTATGGCGCGAAACAAGCGATCTTTGGCATGAGCCTGAACATCCCGGTCAACAAGGTGACTGCGATCATTGGTCCTTCCGGTTGCGGTAAGTCGACTTTTCTCCGGACGTTGAATCGAATGAACGACACCATACGGAATGCCCATTTCTCCGGCGATATCCTCCTCGACGGCCAGAATATCCTGGAGATGGACGTGGTGGGGCTGCGGCGGCGCGTGGGGATGGTGTTTCAGCGGCCGAATCCGTTCCCGAAGTCGATTTATGACAATGTGGCTTACGGGCTTCGTATCAACGGCTACACCGGCCGCTTGAGTGATCGCGTGGAGCACAGCCTTCACCGCGCAGCGCTGTGGGACGAAGTGAAGGATTACCTCCACAAGTCGGCATTCGCTCTTTCGGGAGGTCAGCAACAGCGGCTTTGCATCGCTCGGGCGCTGGCGGTTGATCCGGAAGTGCTCTTGCTCGACGAACCATGCTCGGCGCTCGACCCCGTCACGACCGCCAAGATCGAAGAGCTGATGTTTCAGCTCAAAGATAGTTGTACGATGGCAATCGTCACACACAACATGCAGCAAGCCGCGCGCGCGAGCGACTTCACGGCGTTCATGCTGGACGGAAAGCTGATCGAGCACAACGAAACATCGAAGCTTTTCACGACGCCTTCCGATCCGCGAACGGAGGCTTACATCACAGGCCGGTTTGGCTGAGAATCGAAGGAACATCGAACTCATGGAACGCCACTGGGAACACGATCTCGAAGAGTTGAAGCAGCGGCTGCTCTGGATGGGGAGCCTCGCCGAGCGCGCCGTCCATCAGGCCGTCCACGCAGTACTCGACGCCGAAGAGCCGCTGGCCGAAGCCGTCTTGAATGAAGAAGACGCGATCAACGAGATACAGATCGAAATCGACGAACGCGTTCAGAGGCTTCTTGCTCTGCAAGCGCCGATGGCTGCCGATCTGCGGTTTCTTCTAGCCGTTTCGCGCATTAATGGCGATCTGGAGCGCATCGGCGACCAGGCCGTGAATATTGCGCAGTCGGCCATGCGCGTGATGCGTCATCCGCAAGTGAAGCCGTACGTTGACCTCCCGCGTATGAGCGAGCTTGCGGAGGGAATGGTGCGTGACAGCCTGAACGCTCTCGTGCGCGGCGACCAGGAACTCGCGCAAAGCGTGATGCAGCGCGACGACCAGGTGGACCGTCTGCGGGACCAACTCTTCCGCGAATTGCTTACCTACATGATGGAGAATTCGGCGGTTGTGTTCGCCGCGTTCGAACTGATCCTTGTGGCAAAGAACCTCGAGCGCATCGGGGACCACGCTACGAACATCGCCGAGGACGTCATCTATTTCGTCGCAGGTCGCGACGTCCGTCACCCCGCGCTCGATCGCCGCTGAGCTTTCCATTGAACTGAGCTGCCTCTGCGCGCCTGGCAGGAGATACCGCGCCGGATACCCCTACAACTTTGCGGAAAATATCTGCCTTTAGATTCGGGCGAGGGCGGTGGCTTCGTCTTCGGCGAGATCGAGAACGCTATCGAGGCGGACCATCTTCAGCAGCATCAGAACGCGCTTGGTGGGCGCAAAATACGTGCATTTTCCCCCGGCGCGTTTGATCGTGGAGAACGAACGGACGAGCGCCCCGATTCCTGAACTATCAAGTTCGGTCACGCCTGAGAGATTCACCGCCACATTCGGGGAACCCGCATCAATCAGTTGCTGGATCTGACTCCGGAAAGCTTCCTCGGCTTCTCCTAGCTTCAGAGCTCCGGTCAGATCAAGGATCGTTGCCCGGCCAGCTTTGCGAATGCTGATGTTCACATGGGCCTCATCGCGTGCTCGAAAAGCTAACTGAATTACGCCTCTCAATCAAGCCGGATGCGCAAATAGATTAGGTACCCGTTGCGACCAAGCGATGCTTGTGCACCGTCCGTCTCTGTATACTCAATCCTGAGATGGGAGATCAGAGGAGCTGTAGGTTGAGGCGGCGTCCGCGCAGTTTAAGGTTCGTAACGACGCTTACAGCCTTCTTGCTCGCTACGCTGGGCGTCTTCGGAGGCTGCAAAGCCACAGCGAGCGACACATCGTTGCAAGCGGCGGAATCCGGCTGGACTCTGGTTTGGAGCGATGAGTTCAACGCCCCGGACGGTTCTCGTCCCGATCCTGCAAAATGGAAATTCGATGTCGGGGGCAACGGCTGGGGCAATGATGAGCTCGAGTATTACACTCGCCGGCAGGAGAACTCTTTCGTTCGCGGCGGAAACCTTGTCATCCAAGTGCAGAAGGAAAGTTTCACGGGCCCCGATCAAGTAACACGCTACTACACGTCAGCGCGAATGACGACGAAGGGGCTCTTCGCGCAAGCTTACGGCCGCTTTGAAGCGCGAATCAAGATTCCTCGCGGGCAGGGACTGTGGCCCGCGTTCTGGTTACTCGGAAACGATATCGGGAAGGTTGGTTGGCCTGCCGACGGCGAGATCGACATTATGGAGAACATCGGCCGTGAGCCATTCTCGATCCACGGGTCGATGCACGGCCCTGGCTATTCGGGCGACGACGGACTTACATCTGAGTACAAGCTGCCCGGCGGCGGACGATTCTTCGACGACTTCCATGTGTTCGCGATCGAATGGGACCCCAAGGCCGTTCGCTTCTTCGTCGATCAAGAGCTGTATGCGACGTTCACTCCTTCGCGCCTTCCTTCAGGGACAAAATGGGTTTTCGATCATCCGTTTTTCATCATCTTGAACGTCGCGGTCGGCGGCGACTGGCCGGGCCCTCCGGACTCGACCACCGTTTTCCCGCAGGTAATGCTCGTAGACTACGTCCGGGTCTACAAGCCATCGCGACCATCCCGCTGAGCGGCGCCCACGGCGAAGACGCCTAAGCGGCCCAGCGCTTAGTAAGGAGTGGAAATAACCGCATCTTCGGGATAAGCGGGCATCCCAAACTCGGGAACGTCCAGACCCACCGCTTCCACCTCTGGCGCCACTCGCATGCTTTTCACTTTGTTGACGCACCAGAAGACGAGGAACGTCGCACCGAACGCCCAAGCGGCATACAAGGTTGCGCCCATGAGTTGGATCAGGAACTGCCGCGTATCGCCGTGGAGTAAGCCCGTCACGCCCAGGCCGGCTCGTCCCAGATACGATGTTGCGCCAACGCCGTTCCATCCGGCGCCATAAGCACCGTCAGCAAAGATACCCACGCAGACAGCACCCAACCAGCCACAGTAGCCGTGCACCGAAATCGCGCCGCAGGGGTCGTCGATCTTCAGGACCCGTTCGTTCAAAAGCACGCCAACACACACGAGGATTCCCGCCAGCGTCCCAATGACGACGGCAGACGTGGGAGACACAAATGCGCAGGGAGCGGTGATCGCCACCAAGCCCGCAAGCATCCCGTTGCACGCCATCGTTATGTCGGGTTTGCCGAACATGAAATACCAAAAGAGCATCGCTACAGCGGAGCCAGCTACGGCCGCCAGGTTCGTGTTCACCGCAACCACAGAAATTCGAAGATCGGTCGCTCCAAGAGTCGACCCGGGATTGAATCCCATCCATCCGAAAAGCAGGATGAACGTGCCGGTCACCACGTACACGATGTTGTGAGCGGGAAAAGCACGGATGCTCCCGTCCTTGCCATATTTGCCAAGCCGCGGACCCAGAATAATCGCCAGAGCCATGGCGCAGAAACCGCCCACAGCGTGGACGACGGTAGACCCGGCAAAGTCGACATACCCGTGACCGAGATTCATCGTGGATCCCAGTTGTGAGAGCCAGCCGCCACCCCACGTCCAGCAGCCGGAGATGGGATAGAGAATCGCTCCAATGAAGAGTTCACAGAGCAGGAAGGCCCAAAAGGTTATCCGCTCACAGATGGCGCCAACAATGATGTATCCAGCCGTCTCCATGAAGACGACTTCAAACAATGTCAGGCAGTTGCTGCTGCTGTCATAGGCCGGACCCGTCAGAAAGAAGCCTTTACCGCCGACGAATCCCCACTGGCCGCTCCCAATTAAGAAATGGTTCAGAGTGGGGATGCCGCCCAGATTTGTGGGTGCGGCGTTGATGGCCACCGCTCCGAATTGGAAGGCATATCCGACGGCGTAGTAGGCGAGAAAGGCAAACACATACGCCGCGAAGTTCAGCATCATTAAGTGGGCCGTATTCTTCTTTCTCACCAGCCCGCACGTCAGCAGGGCAAACCCCGCTTGCATGAACAGAACGAGGTAGCCGGTGTTCAACGTCCAGGCAACGTTCGTTGCGACACGGACATGTCCCACGCTGTCGGCGAGTTTCAGGGCGAGAGGCTCTTTAGCCGCTTGAGCCTGGAAGTCGTCAAAGTCTTTCTTGTTCTTCAGATAGTCAGGAGAAGTCTTGTCGATGGGTTCGACGACGACAAAAGGATTGCCGGCAGCGTCCACAACATTCGTCTTGTCGCCGGTCGCGATGCCAGACGGATCTGGCTTTTGCACCTCGTCGGCAAAGCTGGGCGTCGAAAGCCCAGCGAAAAATCCGGCGGCCAGAAGGATCATGACGCCACCACACACTAACGACGGGCGCAGAGATCGCCGGTCGGCTCGTCTTGTCATGTTGGGTTGCTCCTGTTTCGAAAGGATGGATGTTGCTCAAGCGGTAGGTAAACCCTAATCAAGCCGGCAAGTGCCGGGGCGCCCGCACTCGTAAGTGAGACAAACATGCCGTTTGAATGCCAGAAATGCGCGCTAACCTGGCCATGTGACGCAGCCCGCGCCTCGAACATGAGCTGCACGGTCACTCCAAAGCCCAAGCCTGCCAACCGTGTTGGCCGCGAAGGAAAAGAATCGCCTCCTTCGCCGCGACCGATAATCGGGTTCAAGCAATCCGCCATAGTACGGGGGCACATCGACTCCCGTCCAATTCATACTTCTTATCACGCCCATCACCAGAAGCCAAAGCGCTGGTGAAAGGCGCGAGCCGCAGGCTGACTCGGGCCGCCGCGACACTTTCTTGACGCGCTGGTGCGTCATTTGCTAGGCTGCGCCCGGCTCCGCTCCCCGAATGTCGATATCCTTGGCCAGGGGCAAGCGGGTACGTCCCCTCCTTTGGGAGAGCCCATGGAAACATCGTCCGCTCTCTTTGAACTCGCGGCGGTGTCTCTTGCCTGCCGGGATCAAGACACACTTCTGAAAACTTTCGCTGCGCGAGCGGGCGCTGCCCTCGGCGGCAGGGCCGTGTTGGTCTGGACGCCGGACTCCGAAGCGGAGGAAACCGAGCTGGTCTGCCGCGCGCGCTGGACCGAGCCGGGCGAACGATTTAGCGTCGTCGACGACAACGTTGATGACGGATTGTTGACGGAAGTCTTCGAGTCTGCCGAAGCGCGGCGCCTTGCCGGACGCGAGATTGCCGCGACGGAATTCTCCCACTTCGATGACGCTACCCGCGCTCGCGTCAAATCGGCGCTCTATGCTCCCATCGTTGGCGCGAACGGTTCCGAGGGTGTCGTGGAGGTACTGAACAAGCGCACGGGCGAATTCACTGCGGAAGATTCTCATTTTCTCGCAGAATCAGCCCGCTTGGTGGGGCAAGCGCTGAGCAATCTCGCCGCGATCGAAGCCGAGCGCCAATCGCAACTTGCAACGCTCGAGCGCCTCACAGCCTTGTACGACCTTGGCCGCACGTTTACATCCACACTCGAACTCGAAGAGCTCCTTCCCATCGTTGCCGGCAAGATCCGCGACATCCTCGGCGCGGGTGCGTGCAACCTCTGGCTTGTTGATACGGAAGCTTCGGAGCTGTATGTCGTGAAGCAGGCCGGCGAAGACCCCACTGTGGAAGAAGGGTCTCGGGCGCCGCTCGACGAAGGCTTGTTCGC
This sequence comes from uncultured Acidobacteriota bacterium, assembly GCA_963744235.1. GTDB lineage: Bacteria > Acidobacteriota > Terriglobia > Acidiferrales > UBA7541 > Palsa-295. The sequence continues at coordinate 371,466 of CAVUSU010000006.1, forward strand.
GGAAATCACGCAACAGGCGAACCCGAAATTGATTGAGGCCCCGGCCGACGATGCGAATCTTGAGGAACGCCGAAAGGCGGGGGGCGACTTCGAAATCGAGTCGTGGATGGGCGCGCCGCTGCGAAAAGACGACGAAGTGCTGGGTGTGGTGGAGATCGTCAACAAAACGGACGGCACGCCCTTCGACGAAGACGACCTCTTCTTCCTCTCGAGCATCAGCGAGCAGGCTGCGGTGGCGTTGCACAATGCGAATCTGCTCGAATCCGAGCGCAAGGTGCACGCCCTGGACGCGCTCCTGAAAATCTCCAAGGAAATCACTTCCACGCTCGACCTGGATCACGTGCTTACTACGGTGGCCCAGCAGGCTGGATCCGTCGTGCCGTTCGACCGCTGCGTGATCGGCTTCTTCGACCGCGGGCGTTTTGTGCTCGGCGCAGTTTCTGGAGAAACCGAGGTGCCGAAATCGCGCGAGATGGATGAGCTGCGCTCGCGGCTCGGATGGGTTGCGAACCAGAAAACGCCCGTTTGGGCCGATCTCTACGAAGACGGCTGGCACGTCGATCCGGAAGAAGCTCGCGCGCAATTTGTTTCGTTTCTCGAGGCGCATGAGCAAAACGGGCTCTACGCCCTCCCTTTGCGCGACGACCAGGGCACGCTGGGTGCCATGGCTCTCTTGAGCAGCGACGCGGACTTTCTCAACGCCGCCAACAAGGAAATACTGGGTATCCTCGCGAACCAAACCACGGTGGCGATTCGCAACGCACAGCTCTACCAGCAAGTCCCGCTTGCAAACCTGCTTCAGCCTCTCGCCCAAAGAAAGCAGAGACTTCTCGCGGCAGTGCCGCAGGGACGATGGAGGCAGTATGCCGAGCGGGCGGGTTTGATCGCTCTGTTCCTCGTGCTTGTCCCCTGGCCGCTGCGCGTCGCTGCGGACGCGACGATAGTTCCCGCGCTGCGGCGCATCGTCAGTTCGATTCCCGGTGGAGTGGTCGAACGCGTCTTCATTCACGAAGGCGATCTGGTCCAACCGGGACAATTGCTGGCTCAACTCGACGCCAGCGAGGATCGGGTGACTCTCGCCCAGGCCGAAGCGGCCTTGGCGCAGGCTCGCCGCGATCTCGCCGAAGCGGAGTTTCGCAACGACCCGTCGGCCGCCGGGCAGGCCAAGATCCGATCGGAGCTTCATGCGGCGGAAGTCACGCTCGAGCAGCAACGCATCGACAGTTCCCAACTCCGCGCTCCAATTGGCGGTTTGATCGTGACTCCGAAAGTGGAAGACAGAATGGGTACCATGGTGCATCCCGGCGACGCTTTCTGCGAAATCGTCGCGCAGGATCGCATGGCCGCGGAAATGAGCATTCCGGAAACGGATTTGCCGTTGCTCGCTACGGGGAATGACGTCGCGCTGAAACTAAACGCGTACCCCGCGATTACCTTCAAGGGTACGATCGAGCGGATCGGCGCCGAAACGAAGTCGGAGGCGGGCGACCAATACTTTTTGGTGCGCGGGATTTTCGACAATTCCGGCGCACGTGCTCACGATGGCATGGTGGGGCGCGCCAGGGTTCGCGCCGAGGGCGGGTGGTTCCAGAGCGGATGGTATCCAGTGGGCTACGTGATTTTGCGCGCGCCGTTCCGATGGCTGTGGCAAAAGGTGTGGTCCTGGTTGCCATGATGTGGTTCCCGTGGTAGGGCTCTTAGAAAGAAGGCTGCAATGACGAACCGAAAACAGGCGTGGCTGTATCTGGCCTTAGCGGTTGCTGTGGCCGCGAACGGTTGCAGCAATTCCACCGTAGCGTCGAGTCCGAACTCCGCGCCGCCCGCCACGCCCAATACTGCCAACACGCCGCCGGCCGCTCCTCCAGCGAAGCCCGCGAACGATTCGAGTGACATCCTCAGCGTCCTTTCCGTCGAACATCAGGTGGACGTCGCTACACAGCGTGATGGGATCGTCGTATCGATCGCGAAAGACGAAGGCGCCACCGTTGCGGCGGGAGACATTCTCGGCCAGCTCGACGATCGCACCCTGCAGATGGAACTGATCAAAGCGCGAGACGACCTGCACGTTTCGGAAAACAACGTTAAGTTTAAGGAAGCGGAACGAAAAGCCAAGGACGCCGCATATCGCCGGCAGCAGCAGTTGCGTGAACTAGGGCTTTCGAGTCAGGCTGACCTCGAAGCCGCCGAATTCTCGGCGAAAGGCGCCGAGTACGATCTGCATGGGTATGAAGCTCTGGTCGAAAGCGGCCAGGCTCAGATTCATCAGATCGAGATTCAAATCGATCAGACGCGTATTCGCGCCCCGTTTTCGGGCGCCGTCGTCCGCCGCTACATCCGCGAGGGCGAAGCCATCGCCAAGAACGACAAATGCTTCCGCGTGAGCCAACTTTCACCTCTCCAGGTGCAATTCCAGATTCCCGAATCGTCTGCGCGACGCCCTCAGCGCGGTGCATCCGTGGAACTTTGGCCGGTCGGCGACGCGAATCGGGCGTTGACCGCGCGAATCGTCAAGATCAGTCCCACGGTCGACCCTGCAAGTGACAGCTACGACGTCGTCGCACAGCTCACCGGAACGAAGCTTTCCGATCTGCGGCCGGGCATGGCCGTTCGCGTCAGTTGGCCCGGCGCGAACAGCGGCCCAAACAACGGTGCCACCAGCGTACCCAACCGGCCTTAACGGACTTCACCGATGCGCTTCGGCCCCACTAGCCTGCAAGTCTCCAGCGTTCTGGCCAAGGGATTGCGGCGCCCGAAAATGCGTTCCGATTTGCGCATCAGCGAGCAGACCGTGGCAGGCGAAACGAGCTACGTCATCAAAGTATTCGAAACCAACTCGTACAATCGCTATGGCGCTTCTGAATACGAGCTTCTCACGCTCTGCGACGGCACTCGAACCTCCGCCGAGATCACCGAGGAGCTCAACGAGCGCCATCCCAACGAGCCGCTCGCCGAATCGGAAGTGCTCGATTTTCTCGATGGCGTCGAGCCGGCCATGTGGGAGCGTTCCGTCGGCGAGAAGAATCTCGCAGTGCTGGAACGCATTCGCGACGAGCGCAAGGGCCGCGTCGATCAGTCGAGCGTCCTCTATATAAGCTTCAAAGCATGGGACCCGAACAAAGTCCTCAACAAGATCGATCCGTATCTGGGCTGGATGTTCACGAGCGGGTTCGTGGTGTTCTCTCTGGGCTTGTTCATCGTATGTCTGTACCTCCTCGCCGGCGATTGGACGCGGATCGAGGGCGACACCAGGGCCCTCTACACCTTCGCGAACAAAACCGCCTACGACATCTGGGTCTTCTGGTTCTTGATGCTCGCGCTCGGCGCCGTTCATGAATTCGGCCACGGGCTGACGTGCAAGCATTTCGGCGGGGACGTTCATCAGATGGGATTTCTCCTCATTTATTTCACTCCCGCTTTCTTCACAGACACCACAGACATTCTTCTGTTCGATCGCGGCAGCCGCCGCTTGTGGGTGATTTTCGCCGGGATATGGATTGAAATGGTTTTCTGCAGCGTTTGCGCGTTGACCTGGCACTTCACGGTTCCGGGCTCGATCATCAACGACGTGGCCTACAAAGGCATGCTGCTGAGCGGCATCTCGGGAGCGCTTCTGAATCTCAATCCCTTGATCAAGGCCGACGGCTACTACGCCCTTGCGCAATTTCTCGACACGGATAACCTTCGCGAGGATTCATTTGCTTTCCTGCGGGCGGCCTTCCGCAAGTATCTGCTTCGCGAGGACATCGACCTGCCTTCCACGAGCCGGCGCCTGCGCCGCGTCTACACCTTGTTCGGAACCGCCGCCATCCTTTACAGCACAACCTTGATAGTGCTGATGACCCTTTTCGCGAGAAACATTCTCGTCAGCAAGTTCGGAACGTGGGGATACCCGCTGACCCTCGTGGTGATTTACTTCTTCGCTCGAAAGGGCTTAAAGAAGGCTGTGCCGGTTGTTCGAGGGTGGCTGCGTGAAAAGAAGGAGGTATACATGGCTTGGAAGGTGACTCGAACGCAACAAATCGGTGCACTTTGCGTCGCGCTGTTGCTGCTCGTCCCGCCATTTCCCTCCAAAGTCTCCACCGATTTCATCCTCGAGCCCGGCAAGGAGGCGCACGTTCGCGCCAGGGTCCCCGGAATCGTCGGGAAAACCTTCGTCCGCGAAGGAGACGAGGTCAAAGCGGGTCAGGTTTTGGCCGAGCTTGAAAATCCCGAAATCGTTGCTCAGGCAGACGTTTTGTCGCGTCAACTTGCGCTGGCAAGTGGCAACGTTCGAACCGCCCAGGAGCGTCCCCAGGTGAAGGACCCCGCCGCGGCGATCCGCGAACGGACACGCCTTGAAGCGGAACTCAGCGTCGCGGAGAAGAGAAAAGACGAGCTGGCGATTCGCGCGCCCTACGACGGCGTTGTCAAAGCCCGCGCTGTCGAGCAGAGAGCGGGAGAGTATCTTGGTGCGGGCGCCGAATTCTGTCAGATTGTCGACCGTAGCACGATGCGCGCGCGCGTTCTAGTGCGTGATTGGGAGTTGAACCGTGTTGGCACCGGCGCGAACGCGCAGATGAAGGTTCTGCCGTTTCCCTACAGGACGTATTCGGGCCAGGTGCAGCAGATTCTTCCCGCAGCGGCTACCGATCAGCCCGTAGCCCAGCCGGAAAAACTTGAACGGCTCGGCCAGGAACTTACGAACTACTTCGCCGTCGTCGTGGATTTTCCCAACTCCGACGGCTCATTGCGCGAGGGAATGACGGGGACGGCCAAAATTTCCTCGAAGAGTTCGTCGTTGGGCTGGAGAATGGGCCGAGCCGGCTGGCATTGGGTACGGTCGCAAGTCTGGTAGTGGAATGAAAAGGGTCGTCGCTTAAAAAAGATAGGGCCGTCGTTCCTGGGACGACGGCCCTGGGGGTTGTGCTACTTCAATCCCCCTGCCGGGCGGAGAACCCAGCTGGGGAAATCGAACTCTAGAAAGCGCCTCTCTTGAGCATTTTCACCGACAGCGTGGTCTTGCTCTCGAGTTTCTTGCCACTTGCCAGTTTCTTTCCAGACTTCACCGGCTTCGATGTATTGGCCACGTTTGCTCCTCATTGACCTTAAGCGGCGGGCCGAAGCCAGCCGGAAGAAAGCAAAAGCTCAGGGCACTCTGCGCAGCATCCTGACTACCAGCGGTTGCTTCTTTTCCAGCTTCTTGCCGCTCGTCAGTTTCTTTGCTGATTTGATTGGTTTGGATGCTTTCGACATTACGTTGTCTCCCCGATTGATTGCTCGGCCGGGGCGCAGAAACTCAACCGGACGAACCTAAAGTTAGAACGTTGTCTTGAGAAGATTCCTTCTCTGCAGCGTGGTCTTTTTCTCGAGTTTCTTGGCGCTTACCAGTTTCTTTCCCGACTTTACCGGCTTGGATGTCTTGTTCACGATTGTACGCCCCCGTTTTATTTGAAGTAGCCTGTTCGGCTCTGTGCCGACATAGTGCAATCGTCGCGCCAAACGGCGACTCGGGGTTTCGATATGGAGGCGTGCTCAATCTAAAGCATTTAGCTCGGGTCGCTCCCGGATGAGCGGGCCGGAACGGGCTCGAGGTGTTGAATTTCTCTTCGGCCCGTTGAAAAAGTCAACACATCGGGCGGATCCAACGCGGGTTCAGCGAACGTTGATGGTTCCCCGGCACTTGGGGGAGCCGCAGTGGCAACGCACCCTCTCGCCATTCTTCGCAAAATGATAGTCGTATCTTAACTCTTCGCCGGCTCGAACCTTCCGCAGGCTCACCAGCCATAGCCGTTTGCGGATTAGCCGAAGAGCCAGGTTGGGCTCGCAACTATGATTGATCAATTCGGCTCCATTGCCGCCCGCGGCGCCGTCGATCGACCAGTAAAAATCGAGCCGAGCCAGGTAGTTCAGGTTTCGGCTTCGTCCCGGGGATCCCTCCAGAAAGCGCCGCCGCGTTTCCCTCCGAGAGACTCTTTCTCCCGCATATTCAACAACTTGGCATCCAGCCGGGATGTTCTGGGCCGCAAATACACCCAGCCGGTGAATTCCGGAATTGCGAACGCGCAGCTTGAAGGGGGATGCCGTCGAGATCTTAATCTGGGCCGTTCGGGCGAGGGTTTGGCTGCTTTGGCCACTCATGGGGAAAGGGATGGAGCCGCCGTCTACCGAACGGCAGCTCCCATTTCGAGACTACTGAATCGCCGGGATCTTTTTGATGCCGGCGAGTTTCATCGTCGTGGTCTTAGTGAGTTTCTTGCCCTTTTTCAGCGCTTTCTTGGCCATGTGTTTTCTCCTTGATTTGCTTCCTCTTAAATCGAACCTGAACGGCAGCTTCCTGACCGCCAAACTTAGCGACGCAGCAAACGCCAAGTCACCCGCAACCCTAGTCTTTCGCGGTTGTAAATCGCCTTAAATCTTTTGCAGCGTCGGACCCAAGTCCTTCAACGTGGTCGTCTTGGTGAGTTTCTTGGACTTCTTGAGTTTCTTCTTCGCCATCGTTTTCTCCTTTGGATTGCGTCTCTCGAGTCTGACGCAAGGAGGCTGGCCGAGACCGGCAGAGCCTCCTCGCTTCAAGGTGCTGAGCTATCGCACGGCTTTCTTCAGGGTCGTGGTCTTGCTGAGTTTCTTGCCCTTCTTGAGTTTCTTTGCCATTTCTCGTTTCCTCCAAGGATCGGAACTTACGTCCAACGTGGGTGAGCAAATCGCTTGCCAACATCCTGCAATTGAGGCCGAAAAGCTAACACGCCCGTTCTAAACAACATACCGTTTTCGCCGCCGCCCTCGCCTCATCGAGAGTAGCCCGCGCGTTGAATTTTTCACCGGAAGCTTGATTTTCCAACAGTCGCAGGTCCTCGAAGGGGAATTCCGTCTACAAACTGTATTTCCGGCAGAGGTAGTTCAGGCGGTTCCGGTCGATTCCCAGCAGCCGGGCAGCCTCGGACTTGTTTTGTTTGGCTTGCTGAAGCGCCTCCTGCATCCAGCGCTTCTCGAACGACTCGATTTCCTTGTCCAAGTCGATCCCCCCGGTTGGCAGCCGGAACCGGCTTCGCGTATCGCGCCCGCCCGCTTCGACGATCTCCGGGGGCAGGTCCTTTAATGCGATGGAGTCGCCGTCCGTCATAATCACCAGGCGTTGAATGGCGTTTTCCAGTTCCCGCACGTTCCCCGGCCACGGATACCGTTTGAGCGCCTGCATCGCATCGCTCGCAATGGGCTTTGCCGGCAGGCTATTCGCTGCGCAATAGACGCTGACGAAGTATTCCGCCAGCACGGGAATGTCTTCCACGCGCTCCCGCAGGGCCGGAACAAAAATTGGCACCACGTGGATGCGATAGTAGAGGTCCTCGCGGAACCGGTCCTGCTTAACCATCTCTTCGAGGTCCTCATTCGTCGCGCAGATCAGCCGGAAGTCCACCTTGATGGATTTCTTGCCGCCGAGCCGCATCAGGGCATGTTCCTCCAGCACTCGCAGCAATTTGCTCTGCAGTGCGGGGGTGAGTGTGGCGATTTCGTCCAGGAAGAGCGTGCCCCCGCCGGCCAGCTCGATTCTCCCCTCCTTTGTGGCCACCGCTCCGGTAAACGCACCCCTCTCGTACCCGAACAGCTCCGCCTCCATCAAGCCTTCGGGCAACGCCGCGCAGTTCACGCTGACAAACGCGCGGCCGCGCCGTGGGCTCTGGTCGTGAAGGGCGCGCGCCACCAGTTCCTTTCCGACGCCGCTCTCGCCTCGGATGATGACGTTCGTCGTTGCCTTCGCCACCCGCTTGATCGACTCGAAGACGTGCCGCATCGAATCCGTCGCGCCGATCAGATCTCCCAGCGAGTTCTTGCGGCTGATTTCCTCTCGGAGGATTCGGTTCTCGCGCTGGATGTGCAGCTTCTCGACGGCGCGCTCCAGCAAGTGCCGCAGCACGTCCGTATCGATCGGCTTGATGAAGTAGTCATACGAGCCAGAGTCGATTACTTTCAGGGCGCTCGATTTTTTGTCGTCCGAGCTAAGAACGATCACGAGCGTGTCAATTTCGCTGCCGTCCAGGCGCCCGAGCAACTCCGTGCATTCCTTCACGCTGCCCGACGCGATGGGAAGCCCTAGCAGCAACACGTCGAGTTCGGACTCCTGCAGGAGCTTGTAAGCGGACTCGTAGTCCGTTCCTTCGAGCACCTCGAAGTCCGACTTGAGCGCGCTTGCGACCTTCGATCGCAGGCTCGCGTCGTCGTCGACGATGCCCACTTTGGGTTTTGTAGTGCCGGTTGCGATGGGCGTTCTCCGGCAGGGGACACGTCCGATTCAATGCGATACCGCAGGGTGCCCCAAAGCCGCCGCGATTCTAGGTGCCAACCTCGCGAGTGTCAACGTCGGCAAGAGCCGCCAGCAGAAGTTTGAATCAGCGCTGCCCCGCGCTTCCTAAAATCACGAGCTGCCGATCAAGATGCCTATGCCGAACACGGCGACGCCGCCTACCACCACCTGCAGCGTCGACGAAACCAACGGCATATCCATGTAGCGGTGCCGAACGTAACTGATCACCGCCAGCTCCACCGCGACCACCATCATCGCCACGACGAACGCCACGTGAAAGTCGGCGATCAAGAATGGCAGAGTGTGTCCAAGCCCCCCTGCCGTGGTCATCAGGCCGGTTACCGAGCCGCGAATGATCGGCTTGCCGCGTCCTGTAAGTGATCCGTCATCCGAAAGCGCTTCCGCAAAAGCCATCGAGATCCCGGCGCCCAGCGAAGCCGCAAGCCCGACGAGAAACGCGTCCCACGTTTTGTGCGTTGCGAATGCAGCGGCGAAAATCGGCGCGAGCGTCGAGACCGAACCGTCCATAAGCCCGGCCAATCCCGGCTGCAGGATTTGCAGCATGAAAAGCCGCCGCTGCGCCTTTTCTTCGTCGGTCATCGACGCCTGGCCCAGGTGCTTTTCTTCGAGAGTTTCAGCAAAATCGTAGTGCTGGCGTTCGATTTCTGCCAGGTCACCGAGCAGCTTTCGCGTGGATGCGTCGGAAACTCGCTGGAGCGCGCGCTCGTAAAATAGCCGCGTCTCGAGCTCCATCGCCTCCACCTGTTTGCGAACGGTATTGATGCCGAGCGGACGAACCAGCCACAAGGGGCGCCGCTCGACAAAGCCCTTCACATCCTGCCGCCGAATCAGCGGGATGTGATCGCCGAAGCGTTGCTTGTACATATCGAGCAAACGCTGCCGATGACGCGATTCTTCGGCCTGCATCTCGCGGAATATTTTCGCTGTTGCCGGATAGGCTTCCTCAAGGCCCTCGGCGAAATCGCCGTAGACCCGGCTATCCTCTTCCTCGAGTTGAATTGCCAGAGCGAGAATTTCGCGCTCCGTCAGATCCTTGAAGTTTTTCTTCGCCATCAAATTCTCCCAGGAGCCGCAACTTCCATTCCGGCCCCCTACGGCGGCAGATTATAGCCGCCAGCGTGCGCCGAATCAGCATCCGGAACTCGCGAAACAGCCTCGTCAGGTGAAATGCGTCCGCATAGTGCCGTTGCGCATCCATATGGTATGACTGAGCGGCGGCAATCGAAACGGGAGGCGCCAAAAATGTCAGAGACACTCGGATTCATCGGCCTGGGCAACATGGGCAGGCCGATCGCCACCAATCTTCTGAAGGCGGGGTTCGGTCTTCGCGTTTACAACCGCACTCCTTCCAAAGCGGCCTCTCTGGGAGATATGGGAGCCGTCATCGTTGAGACGCCGCTGGACGTCGCTGTCCCAGGCGGAATCGCTCTTACCATGCTTGCCGACGATCACGCCGTGGAAGAGGTCTGTTATGCCAAGCCGTCATTCGTCGAAAAGCTTGGTAAAGGCGGCGTCCACGTCTCACTCAGCACAATTTCGCCCGCAACTGCGCGCCGCCTCTCCAAGCACCACCAACAATACGGAGTCGAATATGTGGCCTCCCCGGTCTTCGGCAGGCCGGAAGCCGCGGCCGCGGCGAAGCTTTTCGTTTGCGTGTCGGGAGCAATCCTGCCGAAGAAAAGAGTGCAGCCCATACTCGGAAAAATCGGGCAGGGCATTTTCGATTTCGGCGAAGATGCTGGCGCGGCCAACGTCGTCAAGCTCTGCGGAAACTTCCTCGTCGCCTCCACCGTCGAGGCGCTCGCGGAAATGATGGTCCTTGCGGAAAAGAACGGCATCAGCAAAAAGGCCGTCGCGGAAACGATCGGCCAATTCTCACCGATGCACAAGAGCTACGCCGACCTGATTGCCGAAGGCCAATTCCAGCCGGCGGGCTTCCGCCTGGCCCTCGGCCTGAAAGACATCAATCTGATCCTGCAAACCGCCGCGGAGAGCGTAACGCCCATGCCCTTCGCAAGTCTGATGCACGATAGATGGCTCGCCAGCATGGCGAAGGGTCGCGAAAATCTCGATTGGTCGGCAATCGCTCTCGACGCGGCCGAACAAGCGGGAATCAAGACCATGGCTGCCCCTTGACGGCCCGTATGAAAGCTTGCCTCCTGCATTCGCCGGCCCCGGTGGAAACGAATCCGCTCGATTTTGTCGACGCGCCGATTCCCACGCCGCGCGACGGTGAACTTCTGGTTCGTGTCACCGCCTGCGGTGTCTGTCGCACCGATCTGCACGTTGTCGAAGGCGAATTGCCGCCCGGCAAATCGCCCGTGATTCCCGGACATCAAGTGGTCGGCACCGTGGAGCGGCTAGGCAACGGCGCTCGCCGCCATCGTATCGGCACGCGCGTTGGCATTCCCTGGCTGCACAGTACCGATCAAACCTGCGAATACTGCCGCGCGGGCATGGAAAATCTCTGCGATCATCCGGCGTTCACCGGATACACGGTTGACGGAGGTTATGCCGAGTACGCGGTCGCGCCTGAAGAATTCGTCTACGCTCTGCCTGAGCCCATGTCTGATCAGCAGGTTGCGCCGCTTCTCTGCGCCGGAATCATCGGGTTCCGCTGTTTGCGCCTCTCCGGAGTGAAATCCGGCAGCCGTCTTGCCTTTTACGGTTTCGGGGCGGCCGCGCACGTTGCGATTCAGGTAGCGCGTCACTGGGGAGCGGAAGTTTATGCCTGCACGCGCGGCAAGAAGCACCAGCAGCTCGCATCCGATCTTGGCGCGGTGTGGGTCGGTGAAGCGTCCGACGATCCTCCCGTGAAGCTCGATGCAGCGGTCATCTTTGCCCCCGCAGGCGAACTCGTTCCTCCGGCATTGAAAGCCCTTAAGAAGGCCGGAGTCCTCGTTCTCGGCGGGATTCATATGAGTCCGATTCCGTCACTCGACTACGATCTGCTGTACGAGGAGAGGATGATTCGAAGCGTCGCGAACAACACACGCCGGGATGGCGAAGATTTCCTCCGCATCGCGGCGGAGATTCCGGTCCGCACTCAGGTGCAAGTCTATCCGTTGCGCGATGCAAATCGCGCGCTCAACGATTTGAAAAGCGATCGCGTCAACGGCGCCGCCGTCCTCGATTGCCGGATATAGTTTTGCGCGCTGCCTTCGCAGCCATCAACGCTCATCGATGAACACGTCGCCCAAGCTCCTTCGCCGCAGTTTTCGGGCCGGAATCGCTCTGAAAGGTGTCGACGGCCTGCTGGAATCAATCGCCGGCATACTTCTCATTGTCGATCCATCGCTATTGAGCCGCTTCGGCCTGACGCTGTGGGCTTACGAACTTCAGCGCGTTCCTGGCCACATATCCGCGTATTTGGCGCACGCCTCGGAAAAACTTGCCTACGCGAGTCCCGGTTTCGCGGCTGCGTACCTTTTGCTGCACGGTGGTGTGAAAATTATTCTCGTGATTGCGTTATTGGCCAATAAGCTCTGGGCGTACCCGCTTGCGATCTTCACGTTTAGCGCGTTTGTGTTCTACCAGGTGTTTCGTTTCGCGCACACGCATTCCATCGGCCTCGCCCTGCTGACGGTTTTCGACGTTGGAATTATCTGGTTGACCTGGATGGAATATCGGGACCAGAAGCGGCTGCGCGAAAAGAAAACCTCATAGTTTTTGCGGGCAAACTTGCTGCACTGGTGCGGTGAACGCGTACTTGTCTGGGAGACTCGCGCCGCTCAACTCTTGATCGTTTGCGACGCGGCATCCCAGCGCACGGCGCTCTGCGCAAAATAAGACTCGTTCGCCATGTGACATGCGAGCGCCGCATGGTGGCCGAACACCACGTCTTCCGTCACCGGCTGTCGGCTCTTCACTGCCTGGAAGAAATTCCACAGATGCGGCTTCACTTCGTCCCACGACGGCCCCGTAAACCGCACCCCTTCCACCACCGCCTCCTTGCCCAGCGTGTTGTGCTCATCGCGCCACTTCTTCGTGTAATCGTCGCGCAGGGGCTTCGCGAAGCTGCTGGCGTAATAGCACGGCCCATCGTCCTCGCCCGATTGCGGCGTGTACGTCACGCTCTCGCTGTTTACCTCGAGAATTCCCTTTGACCCCATGAACCGATAGCCTTCCGGCGTATCGGTGCCGAGATTCAGCCGCAAATACACTGGAACGCTACCGAGCTTTTCGTACTCGAAAAGTGATGCGTGAACGTCCGGCATGTTCCGGCCGTCCTTCCACCGCAGGATTCCGCCCATCGCCATGCAGCGCCTCGGCGCATCACTCGTGCCGAGCACCGCCAGCATCCCGCTCACGAGATGCACCAGCAGATCGCCCGCCACGCCGGTCCCATACTCCTTCCAGCAGCGCCAGCGGGCGAATAGCTTCGGATCGAACGCGCGCTTGGGCACGGTCCCTTGCCACGTCTCCCAATCGAGCGTCGTCGTCGAAAGATCCGGCGGCAAGGGATATTCCCACGCGCCGCAGGGCGAGTTGCGCCCGTTCGAAGCCTCGATGAGGCACAGGTCGCCGATGATTCCCTGCGCCAGCAGCTCCCTGGCTTTCGCCGCGATGATGCCGCTCACGCGCTGCGAGCCGGCTTGGACGATGCGCCCCGATTTCTGCGTCGCGTTCACCATCGCAACGCCGTCCGCCGGCGAATGCGACATCGGCTTCTCGCAGTACACGTCTTTGCCTGCGCTTACCGCATCAACCACGATTTGCTTGTGCCAGTGGTCCGGCACGGCTGCGATCACGCAATCGATGTCCTTGCTCGCGAGGACCTCCTGATAGCGCCGCGTCGTTGGAAGATTCGCGCCCACGATTTCCTGTGCCAGCGTGTGACGCCCGTCGTAAAGATCGCAGGCCATCGCGCACTCGACGCCCGGCAATTGAATCGCATTCGTCAGCAGCCCGGAACCTTGCATCCCCACGCCGATGATTCCGAACCGCACGCGATCGCTTGCAGGAATCGGCCGCGCCGCCGCCCTGGCCCATGCAGGCCCCTCCGGTTCAAGCAGCACAGTGCTCGCTGCGTATGCTCCGGCAGCGCCGGCGCTATTTTGGATAAACTCGCGTCGTGAAATACGGCTTCTCGTCATACGCTTCTCCTATTAGTGCTTCATCTTACTGTTTGATAGGCGAACAGCACGGCGTCTTCACCGGCTTGGGCTCCATCAATTCCGCGCGCGTCAGGTTTGGATCGTATAGATTGAGCTGCCATTTGCCGTCGCGCCCGATCTGCGGCTTCTCGGTGGTCTTCGGAACACGCTCAAGCACGGTCTTGTACGCGTCGCTCACGCTCGGCACACCCAGCGCCAGGTGGTGCATGATCCCAAGCAATCTCGGCGACGGATTGTCGCCGACGTTGAGCATGTACTCGAGCCAATCGGTTCCCTCGGGCACGCGCATATCCACCCAATCTGTTTCCGTATCCTTCATTCCGCCGTGCCACGTCTCCTGAAATCCCAGAATATCCCTGTAGAATTTGTCGGCCGCGCCGCGATCGCGCACCGTCACTCCCACATGAATGATGTGCTGCGAAATTCGCGTGTCCGGCAGATGCTTGCCGAAATCCCGGCTATGTATCGAGCCGGGCATCAACTGTACGAACTCCACCGTGTGCCCATCTGGATCCTTCGCATCGAAACCGCGATTGCCGTCGAGCATCGGTTCGAGCTTCGCGGGCACGTCCACTCCACGGCTCGCCAAGTAGGCGCGCAATTGCTCCGCGTCGCTGGTTTCGAACGCGATATGCGATAAGCGGTCTTGTTTCGCGTTTTCCAGCTCGGGAAAAACTTCGATGAACTGGTGATCGTTCACCTTGAAATACGTCAGCAGCATTTTTCCGGGAGGATCGTCGAGGCTGAACGCCTCGCTGAATCCAAGAACGCCCGTATAAAATTTGCGCGATGCGTCGAGGTTGTCCGTTCTCAATCCGATGTGCGAAACGCCAATAATCGAGGGCCGCGTGGGAGCCGTTCCTTGCGCTCGCGGTGTAGCGCTACCTGTGCTCGCAATGAATGCAGCGCTCAAGAATAGAATCAAGACACAAAACCACGCGCGCGACGAAATCGGTCGAACCATGAGCCCTCCCAGCGCCGGAAGCATACACCCGTTATGAGGTTGCAGAAAGCTGGCTGCCGAGGGAAACCGTCACCCATTTGCGCTCGCGCGCGCTGGCCGCAATCGCCTCGCACAGCACGACGCCGGCGTGCCCCGCCTCGAACGTAGGGAAGGCGCGAGGCGCATTCATGTCCCCGCGCTCGAGATACGCGTAAAATTCCTTGAACAATTGCACGAACGTATCGGGATAGCCCTCGGCGTGCCCGGCAGGGTACGCCGCAAATCCGCGCGCTTCGGGACTCATCAGCGCCGGGTCCTTTATTAGCTCGCGATTCGGTTCGCGTCGGCGCCCGATCCACAGCATATTCGGCTGCTCGCCGTCCCACGCCACCGAACCTTCGCTGCCGTCAATTTCGAACCACAGCCGGTTCTTCCGCCCCGCGCTCACCTGCGAAACGGTCATCACACCGCGCACTCCGCCCTCTAACCGTAGCAGCACCGAAGCGTAGTCCTCCGTCTCGATGCGAACTTCGTCGAAATCCGTGCCCTTTCGCTCCTGAAATGTTTCCACCGGCCCGCGCGGCCGTTCGCGCACCGGCACGATCGTCGCAAGATCGGCGCACAACTCCGTCACGCGCTTGCCCGTAATCCACGTAATCAGGTCGAGCCAATGCGTCCCCACGTCCGCCACCGTTCGCATCGAACCGCTCAGTGCCGGCTCGAGACGCCAGTTCCAGTCCGAGGGATACAGCAGCCAATCCTGCAGGTACGAGCCATGCACCATGCGGGGCTCGCCGATCGCCCCGCGCCGCACCAGAGCGCGCGCTTCCTGGCACATCGGGTAGTAGCGCAGATTGTGGGCTACTGCTCCAGCGCGTCCCTCGGTTCGCGCGAGATCGACGAGCGCCGCCGTCTCGCGTGAATTCATCCCTAGCGGTTTTTCGCACAGCACGTGCTTCTTCGCTTTGAGCGCCGCCTCTGCCTCCGCGCAGTGCAAATGGTTCGGCGTGCAGATGTGTACCACGTCCACGCTCGAGTCGCGCGCAAGCTCCTCGAGCGAACTGTATCCACGTTCGATTCCCAGCGCCTTGAGCTGCTCTTGTGTCCGCTGGGGGGAACTGCCCAGCACTCCCGCAATGTCAATTCTCAGGCGCCGCAGCGCCTCCACGTGCGCCCGGCCCACAAATCCAACTCCAATCACCGCTGCTCGCATCTTCTCCGCCTTCCGTGGGCCAAAGTATCGCTTTTTCCGAACGCCGAAGTCTCGCCCAAATTGAGAACAAGGCAGCATCGGGAATCAGCCAGAAGAACAAGGGAAGTTGCGCGTCGAACGGACAGCCATCTGGCGAAACATCTTGTAGTTTCGCGTAACGACTCTGGAATACGCGTTTCGAGGTTGATCTCTCAGGATGCGAAGCACGCGGCCGTAGAGCGCGTCAGCTTCGCGAAACTTACGGCGCTGCCCGCAAACCATCGCCAGATTATTCAATGCGCTCGTCGTTCGCGGATGGTTTTTTCCCAGCGTTTCTTCAAGAATCGACACGCCGCGGCGGAGAGCGCGTTCTGCGGCGTGACGCTTGCCCGATTTCGCGTACAGCGCGCCCAGGTTCGCCAGCACGGCGCCCACTTCGTAATGCCTTGTGCCCAAACCCCTGCGAAACCTGCGCAGAACGTGCAAGTAGATCTTCAGCGCCGCAGCGCTTCGCCCACAGTCGGTCAGGATCGCTGCAAGAGCCGCTTCGTCCGCGGCGAGCGAAACCGCATCGCGTGGGCGGACCCTCCTTCGTATCGCTATACCGCGCCGCGCGTAGCGCAGTCCTTCCGCGCAATGGCCGCCAGCGTGAGCGATTCCTCCAAGGTTGTGGTAGAGCGTCGCGACGAAATCGCCGCGATTCGACCAATCGTCCAGGCTCAGAATCACTTTCAGAGCACGGCGATACATCCGGCTTGCCAGGGCAAACCGTCCGGTGTATTTGCACAGGACGCCAAAATCATTCAGGACTGTCGCGAGAAGGAGCGGGTCGGGAGGACGCGCGCTGTTGGCCAGTCGAAGGGCGCGGCGAAAAAGAGTGGTTGCCGCGATGTAGTTTCCTCGAGCTACGAGTCGCGACGCTCGCGAATGCAGCGCCGCAGCCTCTTCCAAGTTCCGCTGATGTTTCGCCAAGGTTTGCCATGCTTGCGCCGGCTGTCCGAGGCGGTTTTTTTCCGCTTTAAGCCAGCTTCGGACTGCGGCTAGTATCGCAGGAAGACTTCGTTGTGGTTTGCCGCTAGCCTCAACGACTTCCGCGACGCGAGCGACTTCGCCGTTCGCAACTTCTTGCTGATTTTCTTCGCCATCGTGGGTCTCCTTCGAAATGCTTGAATTGCCGAGGTACGCCGACTCTAAAGCACGCGCTTTGCCAAAGTCAACGGCTCCTAACTACTTTAGAACCAAGGGTAAAGTCAACTGATGCCTCTCGGCTTCGGTGACTTATTCAACGCACCTTCGAAAAGTCAACATTGGGACCTGTTCCCTATCTCCTCGCTCACAAATTTCTCCCAAGACTTCAGAATAGTTAGCATCCCGTTGACAAGCGTCGAGGGACGGCGAATAATGCCGGGCCTAGCAACTGCATCACCAAGCTCCCCGCGCCAAGCGCTACCAACAAAGGAGTACGAAGCATGAACCAGAGCGTGTGCAGGCATATCTGTCTCCAACCGTCCTTTCCTTCGAATCGAACTTCCCAAGCCCGCAAAAATGGCGGAACAACCTTCAACGCAAATCTGCTGCGCGCTGCCGTTGCACTTCTGCTCGCTGCCTTGTTTGGGAGCCAGCCTGCAAACGCGCAGGAACAAAAACCGTTCGAGAACTTCTCCTCATACGTCAAGTGGGTGCAGAAAAACCACCGTAAAGTGCCGTTTGACCGCGACGGAGCTTTGATGCCACCGGGCGGAGCGAAGGCCTTGGCAGAGAGGCAGGAGAAGCTTCGCCTTTCCGAAGCAGCCATTGCTCTGGCGGCGCCCAGCTACAAGAACATCCAAGTGAATCAAGACCGTAATCCGTGGCCAAAGGCGGAAGTCGGGGCTGCGATTGACCCCTCGAACGGAACTAGTTGGTTGGTGATGACGAACGACTTCCGGCTGAACTTCGACCACGAATTCTTTCACGTATCTTCTGACGGCGGCAAGACCTGGACCGACGATTCGCTCGTAGGCGGAAGTGATCCGTTCACTGGATTCATTCCTCTCACGTTTCAAAGCGATCCGGGCGTTTCATTCGATGCGGCGGGAAACAGCTACCTCTCTTCAATCACAGGCAACCTCATTCTCGACTTCAACAACGGTTACGAGAATCTGGATACTGAGATCGACGTAGCCCAAGGCTTTTCTCACGGCGCCTACGCAACCTTGCTTCCCACTCCAGTCGACGACCAGCCTTGCAACGGCTTGTTTACCGGCGCCTTCAACTGCCCGGCTGTGCTCGACAAGCCCTTGATCACTACGGATAGCAACCCAGCCAGCCCCAACAACGGTACCACCTACGTTTACTACACGATGTTCTGCAACAACTTGCCATGCACCGACGGTACAGCCACTGTCCCCGCCTTCGGCTCAGCAATTCTGGAATCCCACTCCGTGGCGCCAGGATTTCCTTTCTCGCCTCCGGCTCTGGTCAGCGGCTCGCTCTCGAACGTCCAGTTCTCGAGCATGGTCATCGACTCTCACGGCACCCCGCACATGTTCTTCGACGATTTCACCAACTCCCCCACCATCGACATGTGGGAATCCACGCTGACCAGCGGCACTTGGGTCGTTTCCAGCAAACCCGTCGCCAGTTTCACTTTCTTCGGATTGAACAACCTCAATTGGGCGTTCCGCGATAGTGGAGCGGAAGCGCCGGGATGCGGCATCCACGGCCACACTGCCTACTGTGCTTTCTCGGCGAATCAGGTTTTGGGCGGGAAGCCGGAAGCTACTCCTAGCCTCTATCTTGCAGTCGTTAACACTCTAACCGGCGCTTCAACCGTCCACCGCGTCAACAACGACGCCTTTGGCGGTTTCAAGGATCACTTCTTCGGATGGGCTACCGCCACGCCCAACGGCGATGTGTATGTCGGTTGGTACGACAACCGCAACGATCCATTCAACACCAAGGTTGAGTATTTCGTCGGGAAGTCCACTGACGGCGGCAAGACTTTCCCCAAACAGCAAGCCGTCAGCGATACTTCGTTTAACCCTTGCGTCGGTTATCCGGGATGCGGTTTCTTCGGCGACTATGTTCAACTAGTCTCCGGGCCCGACAATCTCGTCCACGCCGCGTGGTCGGATACTCGAGATGGCGCGACGATGCAGGTGTGGTCCGACACAATTACTTGGTAGTCGCGCTCAAAGGAAGAGGTCTGCCGAAGCGTCTACCGCTTTTGCAGGCCTCTTCACTCTTGCATCCTTTCCCCCGCAGCGCTCTCTGTGTATAAGTATCCCTGGAATTCCGCGAGCGATTTGTGCGAGGGTTGGAGCACAACAAAAACCGACGTTCGTGAGAAGGAGGATCGCATGGCCGAGGACATCGAGCAACACAACGGGTCGCCCATCGAGGCTGGTTCGGAGAACGCGGACCGGAGAACATTTTTGAAAACCGTCGGCGGCGCTTTCGCGGTTGCAGCCGTGGCGGGCCCTGGTGCCCCGGCCGCGCCCGCTTCTGCCGCGCGGCAAATGGGCGGCAGCTCCCAATCGCATGGCCCCGCGCGCAAAATTCCCATCGGCGTCTTCGATCCCGTCTACGGCGATCTTTCGCTCGACGCCATGCTCGACAAAATCAGCGCGCTGGGTCTAGAGGCCATCGAAGTCGGCACCGGCGGCCACCCGGGCAATCCGCACTGCCCGGTTGACGACCTGCTCGTCGACTCCGGCAAGCTCAAGGCCTGGAAGAAGAAATTCGACGACCGCAACATCCGCGTCGCGACGCTGAGTTGCCACGGCAATCCCGTGCATCCGGACGCCGCAATCGCTCAGCGCGATGTAGATACCTTCCGCCGCACCGTCCTGCTCGCGGAAAAGCTCGGCGTCAAAGTGATCGTCGGATTTTCTGGCTGCCCGGGCGCGAATCCCACCGACAAGAATCCCAACTGGATCACTTACCGCTGGCCCGACGAGTACGCGCACGCGCTCGATTGGCAATGGAAAGAAAAGGTGATCCCTTACTGGCAGCAGGCGGCCGCCTTCGCGCGTCAGCACGGAATCCGCAGGCTCGCGCTGGAGATGCACCCCAACTTCACCGTCTACAATCCCCGCACGCTGCTGAAACTCCGCGAGGCCGTTGGCGAAGAAATCGGCGCGAACTGCGACCTGAGCCACCTGTTCTGGCAGCAATGCGATCCAGTCGCTGTGATTCGCTTGCTCGGAAAACAGGGCGCGATCTTCCACGCTCATATGAAAGACACCGTCCTTTACAAGCACAACGTCGACCAATACGGCGTCCTGAATTTCGCGTTCGAGACGAAAGATTTATCCGAAGCTTCCGCGAACTTCCGCGCGGTTGGCTACGGTCACGGCGCCGAACTGTGGAAGGAAATCGTTCGCGCTTACATGGATGTCGGCTACGAGGGCATTCTCAGCATTGAAAATGAAGATCCCACGCTTACCGGCGAAGTCGGCGTCGAGCGCGCCGCTTATGTCCTGAAGAACGTCCGCGCCGAACTGCTGTCCGAGGCTCACGGATGAACCGCCGCGAATTTCTCGGCGCCAGCGGAGCGGGGCTTCTCGCGGCGCGGCTCGGCCATTTCGCGCACGCCGATCGAAAGCTCTCCGCCATCGGTCTGCAACTTTATTCCGTTCGCGACGAGATGAAGCGCGATTTCGACGGCTCGCTTCAAAAGGTCGCCGCGATCGGATACGCCGAAGTCGAATTCGCGGGCTATTTCGACCGCTCTCCGCGCGAAGTTCGGGCCTCCCTCGATCGCGTGGGCCTTCGCGCACCGTCCGCGCACATCTCCTTCGACCAATTCGAAAAAGGCCTCCCGTCGATTCTCGACGCCGCGCACACGATCGGCCATGATTATGTTGTTTGCCCGTCAGTTGACGCAAACCGCCGCAGCACGGTGGACGACTCCAAGCGCGTCGCGGAATTCTTCAACAAAGTAGGCGCCGAGACCAAAAAAGCAGGCATCCAGTTCGCCTACCACAATCACGCTGTCGATTTCGAGCCGGTGGGCCAAACGATGTTCTATGACATTCTTCTCGCCGAAACCGATCCGCAGCTCGTGAAGTTCGAAATGGATTTGTACTGGGTGGTGAAAGGCAACCAGCGGCCCCTCGATTACTTCGCGCGGTATCCCGGACGTTTTCCCATGGTGCATGTAAAGGACATGGACCACACGCCCGCCCGCGGCCAATCGGATGTCGGGCGCGGCATCATCGACTTCACGCAAATCTTTCAGCACTCGGACCAGGCCGGCATCCGCCACTACTTCGTCGAGCAGGAAGATCTGGCCGACCCTTGGCCCAGCATGCGGATCGATTTCGAGTATCTGCGAGATTTGCGCTTCTAGCCGCCTTCGCGGACCAGGTGTTGTAGAATCGTTCTCCCAGCCATGCGGTCTACTCAATCTTGTTGCTTCGACATTTTCGGGAATCGCTGAACTAAAAGAGGAGAAAATCAAATGCGAAAGAAACTTGCTTGTTGTGCAGCGCTCGTTGTAGCGGTGGCCGTACTCGCACTCCCTGGCTTAACTCGCCAGCAGGACAAGAGCAAGCGTCCCAGCCCGCCGGCCAAAGCCGGCTGCATGCTGCCGGACGGCAAAAGCATCACCACGGATTATTCGAGCCCGCGCCTCAAAGGGCGAAAGATAATCGGCGGGCAGGATCCCTACGGCAAGCCCTGGCGCGCCGGCGCGAATGAGGCCACCACGTTCGTCACCACTGCGGACCTCACTGTTGACGGCAAGCCCGTGCCTGCGGGGAACTACACCCTCTTCGCCATCCCCTACGCCGACAAACCGTGGACGCTCATCATCAGCAAGAAGACCGGCGAGTGGGGCATTCCGTATCCGGGCGAGCAAAATGATTTGCTGCGCGCAGACATGCAGGTCTCGCCGCTCCCGTCGCAGCTCGAAAACTTCACCATCGCCTACGACAAGACCGACGGCGGCTGCACACTGCGCATGGATTGGGATATGACCCGCGCCTCCGTTACATTCACCGAGAAGAAATAGTCTCGGCACTATAGCGCCTCCACTTGGCCTCGTTCGCGATGGTGTGACGCGTGGTTTATCTGTTAGGGGCGGGTTTTTAGACCCGCCCCCGCCTGTCGTGGCCGCCGCTTCCAGATCCCGCCTGTTTGGGTTGAATTTCTCAACCGATGTTGATTTATTGAGCGTTATTTCGGGCTAGGCCAAGCGCGTCTAGGCAGAGTCCCCCATGACATCCTCCACATTCCAGAGCGATTGAGTTCCGGCCCCGACAGGCTGGACATTTGGCACCGCATTTGCCTATAAGGGTGTAGCCGCCCACGCGGGCGACACGAAAAAGAAGGAGAAAAACAATGGCACCCAGGAAATCGGCATCTAAGAAATCGCATCGGGCCAAGGGTCACAAAATCTCCGCCGCCAAGAAACTAGGCAAAGTTACGCCGCTCAGCGTTACAGCGAGCGCGCTCAACATGAGCAATGTGCTCACCACCAGTCCAGCAGATCCCAAACTCGTCCCTGTGAACCAGCAGATCCCGACTACGCAACCACCCACTGGCGGCTCTCCGAAATGGGACATCGCCACCAATAAGCCGGCCTAACAAAGACGTGCCTCGGGACCATTCGAAAAAAAGGAGAAAAAACATGGCATCGAAGAAAAGAGCTAGCAAAGCGACCAAGAGGTTGAGGAAGCCCAAGAAAATGCAGCCGACGAAAGCGCCGGTTTTGTCTTTCAGTTTTGGCACTACCCAATAGCGCGCGGGTCGAGTCGCCTGCTTCGCCGCACGAAAACAACCGCTCAATGCGGCCAAGAAGCTGCCAAAAAACAGGACCCTTCCTTTCGTCCCGGAAGGGTTTAGCGTGAAGCTTTCTGGGCCGAGTTTTCTGAAGCTTATCTCGGGGCTGCTATGTGCCCGCAGCCCCGTTTTTCCGCTATTTTGTCCTCTTCACCGCGGCTACCAGGCTAGGATAGGGGTCCACGGCAGTGCCCTTCCACCACAGCTTTTCCCGCCCCAACTCAAAGATTGCAAAATGCAAATGCGGCGCGTGCGCATCCGCATTTCCCGTCGACCCCACGAAACCAATCACGTCCCCGCGCTCCACCCGCATTCCTTCCCGCAACCTGTCCGCGTACCGCTCCAAATGCGCGTAGTAGTAGCAATACACTCCCGTTTCATCGAACTCGTATATCGTGATGCCGCCCCGAACACTGAAGAAAAGTTTGCGGATCGTTCCGGGCACCACGGCGTGCACGGGTGTTCCTCTCGGCTCCATAATGTCGATCGCCTCATGCCGATGTCCGTTGTGAAAGTCTCCGAACGTATCGCGCAGATTCGCGACGGCGAGTCCGCTGATGGGTGGAATCATCTGGAGAACGGTAGAGGTCCGGCCAACCGCAACGGCAAAGACCGCTGCGAAAATCACGGCTATACAAACCCAGAGTCTCAAGCCTATTCCTTTTCTCATTGCTCGAAGACGACTGTCGTCCCATCGGTGACCAAGCCTGCGACGCTGGTGGCGTCCCAGTTTGTCATCCGCACGCACCCGTGAGACTGGGAATGGCCAATCTCCGCAGGTTCAGGAGTGCCGTGTATCCCATAGTGCGGTAAGTTCAGCCCAATCCACACCACTCCCGCCGGATTGTTTGGTCCCGCTGCGATCTTCACCGTGGCATTCGCGGGATTGGCGTCCCAGAACAAGTCGGGGTTGTAGTTGTAGATCGGATTTCGGCGCACCTCAGTGATCTCCCAACTTCCGATGGGGAGCGGATCGTGGACGCTGCCGCTGGTCACCGGGGCGTAAAAAATCATCTGGCCTTTCTGGTCATACACCATCAGCACCGATGCCTTCTTCGAGACAACCACCTTCACCGCTCCAGCCCGAGCCGGCTCGGCGCCCAGCACGTTGGGGACACGAATATGCTGTCCCGCCGTGAAACGGACGCGAGGGTTCAGCCGTTTGAGCAACGCCGGTGCCGAGTGGAATTTCTCGCCGAGCTCTTCCAGGACGGATGTGTAGTAAAGCCCCGGCAGCTTCGCCTGCTCCGTCGCGTCTTCCGGAATCGTCTTGTTAAACGGCCCCGCGGCGTCTGCCGCGGTAATCGTATACATGACGACCGGTTTAACGGAACCGGCTCCGAGCGCCAGCAGCAGCGCCTTGCGGCTTCGCGCGCCTGGAGCAAGCCCGCGCGCGGCCTGGAACGCCGCAAGTGCCTCACGGCTGTTCTTTCCGCCCTTCCCGTCGATCTCGCCCGGCGAGAAGTCCGCTCGATCGAGAAGGACTTGCATTTCGAGCTCTGTGGGTCCGACGGACCGAGCCGACAAAGCCCGATGTTTGGCCGCGCTAGAGGTGGATATGCCAACAAAAATCACCATGCTTGCAACGAAATACGAAAGGGTCTTCAGTGTGATCATGGCGCCTCCCAAAGCGGCCAGGATTCAGCGAACACATCGTAGAGCGTCTCAGCGAACGCCGATGCTCCGTTTTATACAGTTCCAAAGTCTTGGCTTTCTTGGAATACCAGGTTTATCTGACTGCAAAAGGTGCAAGCGGAGGTTTCGCGGCATCCTTAAGAGTCCGTATGGCACCTAGGTTCGTGTCAGCCGCGGCCTTTAGCGCGGGGAGAGGCCGCCTTCAGGCCACCCCGACAGAAGGCCCAAAAAAAAATTAGAAGGAGCCGTTAGCCTTGTTTTTTCGGGTGCGCTGCCCTTCGGCGCGTGAAGCTGACGTCCGGCATATGAAATTAAAATGGAAAGTGTGCCGAACGGGACATACCTCGGTCTTCCGTGTGACTAATCTAGCTCCTGTGCCGTACGCTGCTATCCGCGAAGAGGCACAAGGCATCACCGCACTTCGGAATTGCCCGGAATAGGAGACTTACGATGACCGCAGATCATAAGGAAGGAACCACCAGAGATCATAAGGCAGGCACGAACGGAGGTTCTAAGGGAGGAACGATCCTGGCGTTTGCCTTGGGGGCTGCCGTAGGTGCCGTAGCTGCTCTACTCCTCGCGCCCAAATCTGGAGAGGAACTTCGAGGCGATATTGCTGACGCTGTGAACGATGGAGCCAAACAAGTCCGCAGCGCAGGTAGAAATTTGAAGCAACGAGCTCAAGAAATCGTGGAATTGGCAACGGACACCGTACAGGACGCGCTCGATGCCGGCGGTGTCGCATACACCAAAGCGAAGAAGGTGACTTCGTCTTAAGACAGTTCCGAAAAATCCATGTAGCTCTCAAGTAGCTCACGTTCGATGTAGCTCAGGCTTTCTGATCGCAACCAAAGCGCCTTTTCCGTCTCGCCGCACTTTCGCCCATCGCCTTCAACGAAGCAGGTCCTCAAGCTGAACCTTGGCATCGGTTTTCGCGTCGCGGTACTTCACGATCACGGGCGTGTAGAGCGAAAGATGCCAATCTTTGCCTCGGCCGTGCGAGATCGCGCGCGAGCCGGCAACCACCACCGCGTTTTCTGGAATCACGAGCGGAGCATCGTCATTCGCGGCGTGCACTGTGCCGGTAACTACGTCATAGACTGGCGTCGAACGGTTCAGGATCGTGCCGGTGCCAAGCACGGCGCGGCTCTTCACAATGGTCCCTTCGTAAACGCCGCAATTCCCGCCTACCAGCACTTCGTCCTCGATGATCACCGGCATCGCGCCCACCGGCTCGAGCACGCCGCCGATCTGGGCGGCCGCCGAAATGTGGCATTTCCTCCCGATTTGCGCGCAGCTTCCGACGAGCGCGTGCGAATCCACCAGCGTGCCCTCGCCCACGTATGCGCCCACGTTGATGTACATCGGCGGCATGCACGTTACGCCTTTGCCGACGAAGCAGCCGTCGCGAATGCTCGAGCCGCCGGGAACGATTCGCACGCCCGATTCGGCGGTGAATTTTTTCACCGGATAGGTCGCCTTGTCGAAGAACGGCTGTCGCGACGCGTCGATCGACATATCCACGATCGCGCCCATTCGAAACCCGAGCAAAATGCCCTTTTTCACCCAGGAGTTCACGCGCCATCCGGTGGCCGACGATGGATCGGGCTCCGCAGCGCGAATCTCGCCCGCATTCAGAGCGTCCTTGAATTGTTGAAAGAGGCGCAAATGCTCGGCCGTGTACGCAGCCGGATTCTCGTCGAAAAGCCGTTCGATTTCAGCTTGCAGCATAAGCCTGCTGAAGCAAGACCGGCAGATTCGAGCGCGTTGCGAATCTTGGCCAGGTTTTCGGCCTTTGGCAGCAACGAGCGGCAACCGCCACACCGGTTCAAGCAGTCCCATCAGCGCCATCGCAGCTTTTACGGGAATGGGGTTCGTTTCGACGAAATTCGCTTCCATCAACAGGCAGATACCGGCGATGGATTTCGCGCGCGGCCGGCAAAATCATTGGCGAGAGCGAGTTGCGTCAGGCGCGTCATTTCCGCCGGGAATTTCGTTGGCCGCCACGGAAATGATTCCGCGCCCACCGAGCGCGATCAGCGGAATCGTGATGGCATCATCGCCTGAAAGCACGAGGAATCGCTCCGGCACTCGCGCGAGCAATCGCGGCCATCTGGCCGAAATGTTGCCGGACGCTTCCTTGACGCCGACGATGTTGTCGATCTCCGCGAGGCGTGTCGACCGTGGCGGGCTCGATGTTGCACGCCCGTGCGGCCCGGCATATTGTAGAGAATGATCGGGCAGCGCAACCGCCGCGGCGATCGCTTTGTAATGCTGAAAGAGGCCCTCTTGCGAGGGCTTGTTGTAATACGGAGCTGACGGAGAGAATTCCGTCCGCGCCCAGGGACTTGAACTCGCGGGCGCGCTCGATCACTTCGCGCGGTGTTGTATCCGCCCGCCCCCGCGAGCACAGGCACGTTTGGCCCCGCGCCTCCTCGACCAGGATTTCCACCACGCGCCGCTGCTCGGCGTGCGAAAGAGTGGGGCTTTCGCCGGTGGTCCCGCAGGGCACGAGAAAATTGATTCCCGCGTCGATCTGCCGGCGCACCAGCCGCCGCAGCGCCTCTTCGTCGAGCGATTGGTCCTGCCGAAATGGTGTCACCAGCGCCGTGCCGCATCCCGTAAACATGTGACCTCCTTCGTTTCCGGCCGTCAATTATTCCAGTTCGTTCACTATCTCGCGAAATTCAAAAAATCCCTTTTTGCCGATCACCCAGCGGGCTGCCCGCAACGCACCGCGCGCAAAGCCCTCGCGGCTGCGTGCCGTGTGGCGGAGCGTAATCGTGTCAGCCGTCGAATCAAACCCAATCTCATGGGTTCCGGGATGCGCGCCTGCTCGGCTGCTGCTCTTGTCGATGGGCGTGGCGTAGCCAGCATGCTTCATTTTCTCGACGAGGGCAAGCAGCGTTCCCGAAGGCGCGTCCTTCTTCGTGGCGTGGTGAATTTCCCAGGCCCACGCGCCGTATTCCGCGCTGGCTGCGCCATGAGCCGCGCAGCTTCCGCAACGAGCTGCGAAAAGATGTGCACGCCCACCGAAAAATTGGGGCTCCAGACCAGGCCGGTTCCGCAACGCTCCACCGCGACCGCACCCGGTCCATTTCTTTCCAACCATCCGGTCGTTCCCGATTACGACGTTCACCCCGAGGCCCGCGAGCCGCCCGATATTTTCGGGCGCCGCCGTGGGCGTGGAAAATTCAATGGCGGCGTCGATGCCGAGGAAATTCTCGCGGCGTCAGGCCTTCGTAGCTGGTCATTGTTGTCGCACGTCGAGGCGAAGCTTCACGTCGAACCCGTATTCGAGGCGCCAGTTGGTCGACAGCCGCCCCATTTTCCCGTACCCGACGATCGCCAGATTCATCTTAACCTTCGCATCCCAAAAGCCTGCGAACCAAATCCGCGTAAATATCAACCGCTTCGGAAAGCTCGTTTCTTGGCAACCCGCTCTTCGGCCGTGTGCGCCACGTGAATGCTTCCGGGACCAAAGAGCAACGGCTTGCCCCAATTCTGGCTCGAATACCGGCACGTCGGTGGTGAACGACACCACCGTCGTTTGCAAATCCGTCGACGCTCTCAAAGCGTATCGCGGGAAGCCACAGAACCTCTTTCATTCGCACGCGACCGCCGATCGCGGTAGCGAACGCTTCACGGATCGGGCTCGGATCGCCCACCAGCCGAACCAACATTTCGGCTTCGCGCGTGGTCGGCAATCACGTTGCGCGCGCGGCCTCCCGAGATCGTTCCGATGTTCACCGTGCACGGCCCGAACAGATCATCTTTCGGAAGCGGCACGCGGCGAATCGCTTCGAGCGCGTCGAGCAAAGCTTCGATGGCCGAGTCGCCCAGCTCCGGATAGGCCGAGTGCGCCATCTTGCCATGCGCAACAATTTCGAATCGCAGCACGCCTTTCGACGCCAGCGCCAGCTTGTTTTCGGTGGGCTCGCCATTGACCAGGTACCGCGAACCCCGCGGCGACTTCGCCGCCGCCAGGCGCCCCGGCGCTGTTTCGTTCTTCGCCAACCACGAACAGCAGGCCGAAATTGCGCACTTCGTCGGCGCGCAGTTTCTCAGCAGCCACGAACATCGACGCGATAATGCCTTTGGCGTCGCACGAGCCGCGTCCCCAGATGAATTCGGCATCCTCGCGCGATGGGAAAAATGGCGGGACTGTGTCCATGTGCGTCGAGAGCGTGACAGCGGGCTCGCCCCAGGACGCGAAGACGTTGAAGCGGCCTGCCTCCACTTCCATCCGTTCACATCGACCGCCTGTCGTCGCCGCGAGATTCGACACGCAGTCGAAAAGATACTCGCCGACTTGGGCTTCGTTGCCGGAGATCGACTCGATGTCCACAAGTGCGCGCGTCAACTCGACAACGTTCATTCGCTGGCCTGTCTGGGTGGAACGGAAAGAGAAGGAAGGATTCGCGAGAGGTACGACTCGGCTCTTCACTCCTCGATAGCGCTCCATCCGTTTAAGACGGATGACAGTGAACACGCTGTTCGCATGTTCCCCAACCGCGGCGACTTCAGCTATCGCAACGGTTTCGGCGGAGTCACAACTCGAACCCCTTTTCGCCCGGGCCTCCGAAGCTGCTCGGAACAGCGCGCCCTGGCTACTCGTGGCCTCCGCGCCTCTACCAAGTACGGAAAAAGTGTATCGAGTGGATCAAGTGAAGTCAAGAAATCGCGGGTGCAGGTTTCGCGGGTTTTGCGCGCTCATTTCGGAGGAACGTGGATTTTGCTGGGAAAGTCGGTAAGATGATTTCGCCCATGTCTGATCCGGTTTGCGACGCTCACATTCCCGCAGCGCCATTCCGCGTGATGCCTGTGATGGTGTGGCTTCCGCGATGAAATCGCGCAAGACATCGCAACCGCGCTTGCCGCGGACGCGTAGGTTCGCCGATCCAGCAGAATACACGCCTCAATTTCGCTATCGCGCCGAGCGTGCTGCCGCGACACGCGCGAGAGAATTGCTTTGCGAAGGCGTATCCCTCGCGCGAATCGCGGACGCGGTGGGCACGCCGGCCTACGTTTACAGCAAAAGCAGCATCGAGGATGCCTACCGCCGGCTCGATCGCGCCTTCGGTTCGCTGCCTCATACGCTGTGTTACGCGCTGAAGGCCAACGCCAATCTTTTCATTCTGCGCGTATTCGCCGCGCTGGGCAGCAGCTTCGACATCGTTTCGGGCGGCGAACTCGATCGCTTGCGCCGGATCGGAGTGGCGGGACACCGTATCGTATTTTCGGGGGTGGGCAAGACACGCGAAGAAATTCGCGAGGCGATCCGCTATCGCGCGAAGGGATCGGCGCACCGTGGCATCTTGCTGTTCAATGTTGAGTCGGAAGCAGAGCTGGAAGTCCTGCTGAGCGAAGCGGCGCGACATGTAAAGACTGGGGACCAGCGGCCGGCCGCTGCGATTCGCGTGAATCCGGATATTCTCGCGGGCGGGCATCCACATATTTCCACCGGTTACCGGCGTCACAAATTCGGGATGGAATGGCCGGAAGCGCGCCGACTGTATCTGACGCACCAGGATTCGCGCTGGATCGTTTGGCGCGGAATCAGCGCGCACATCGGATCGCAGATTCTCGCGCTCACGCCTTTCCGCCGCGCGCTAACCAGGCTCTCTTCGTACGTGCGCGAACTCGCCGCGCGCGGAATTCGTCTCGAATACATTGACATCGGCGGGGGTCTGGGCATTCGCTACACGAATGAAACGCCGCTTCAACCGAGTGTCTACGCGCGTGAGCTCGCGAGCATCGTCCGGGGTTCCGGATGCCGGCTCTTGCTCGAGCCGGGGCGCAGCCTGATCGGGCCGGCGGGCGTCTTGCTGACGCGCGTCCTCTACGTGAAGGAAAATCACCGCAAACGCTTCGTGATCGTGGACGCGGCCATGAACGACCTGATTCGCCCCGCTCTCTATGACGCGGCGCATGCAGTAACGAAGGCGTCGCGCGACGCGAGCGGGTCGGCGCTGATGCAGCGT
Source organism: uncultured Acidobacteriota bacterium (assembly GCA_963744235.1). Classification (GTDB taxonomy): domain Bacteria; phylum Acidobacteriota; class Terriglobia; order Acidiferrales; family UBA7541; genus Palsa-295. Next base: position 401,404 of record CAVUSU010000006.1, read on the forward strand.
GTGGACGTAGTGGGGCCCGTCTGCGAATCGGGAGATTTTCTGGCGCGCGACTGGCCGCTTCCGCCCGTGAAATCGGGCGATTTGCTGGTCGTGTGGGCTGCCGGAGCGTACGGATTCGTGCAATCCTCGAATTACAACGCGCGGCTTCGGCCAGCCGAAGTGCTAGTCGTCGGGAAGAAGTTTCGCGTCATCCGCAGACGGCAAACATTCGGCGATCTGGTGCGCGGTGAAATCGAATAGTTCCTTTCCCGGCAAATCCTCTGCTACCGACAATCCGGCTCCGTTGACGTCTCTGGCTCAGAAGCGTTTCCTGGCTGCATTGTCATCTCGAATCCCCGCGGTTTGTGCGGGGTGAGGGATTCTGCTTTTCGCTTTTAGCGTGGGACTTCAACAGGTCACATGAGCACTACCAACTGTGCATCGTCCCATCGAGTTTGCGATTGATCGGCAGGTAGGCGCGCTGGTAGGGATAATTCGCCGCGAGTTTTTCGTCGATGTAGACGCCGAGGCCCGGACGATCGCCGGGATGCATTGATCCGTTTTCGAAATAGTAGGCGTGGGGAAATACCTTGTCCGTCTCGTCCGTGTGTCGCATGTATTCCTGAATTCCGAAATTGTGCACGCTCAAATCGAAGTGCAGTGCGGCGGCCAGGCACACCGGACTCAGGTCCGTCGCGCCATGAGCGCCGGTCTTCACGTGATAGATTTCGGCAAGGGCCGCGATTTTGCGAAGATGAGAAATGCCGCCCGCGTGGACCACCGTTGTGCGAATGTAGTCGATGAGCTGCTCTTCGATCAGTTGCTGGCAATCGTAGATCGTGTTGAACACTTCGCCCACAGCCAGCGGCGTCGTGGTGTGCTGGCGGATAATGCGGAAGCTTTCCTGCAATTCTGCCGGAGTCGGGTCTTCGAGCCAGAAAAGATGGTATGGCTCAAGGCTCTTGCCGAGCCGCGCGGCCTCGATCGGCGTGAGACGATGGTGCGCGTCGTGAAGGAAGTGAATTTCGGAGCCGAATTCGCGGCGCAAGCGGTCGAATAATGGCGGCACAGATTCAAGGTACCGTTCGCTCGACCAGGAATTCTCCTTCGGCGCATTCTTTTCCGCGGGTTCGTAGAACATGTCGCCGCGGCCCACGCCGTAGGTGCTCGCAAGTCCCGGAACGCCCGATTGGGCTCGAATCGCCTTGTACCCCAGCTCCACGTAGTGGTGAACTGCGCGAACCGTCTCCTCGATGTCATTGCCGCTCGCGTGGCCGTACACCAGGACCGATTCGCGCGAAGCGCCGCCGAGAAGTTGATACAGCGGCACATTAAAACTCTTGGCCTTAATGTCCCACAGCGCCATGTCAACCGCGCCAATCGCGGTCATTGTCACCGGCCCCCGGCGCCAGTACGCACCTTTGTAAAGGTATTGCCATGTGTCCTCGATGCGGCGCGCGTCGCGGCCAATCAATAGCGGCAGGACGTGATCGGAGAGATAGCTCGCCACGGCAAGCTCCCTTCCGTTGAGCGTCGCGTCGCCCAGGCCATAGATGCCGTCCTCGGTGGTGATCTTCACCGTGACGAAATTTCGACCCGGACTACAAATGATCACTTTAGCGTCCGTGATTTTCATTTCAGCTTTCCTGCGCCAGTTATCGAGTTGAGGTTGCCACGCGAAACCTCCGCCACGGCGCGATACGCCTGATTGATTGCCGCGTCCGTGTAAGCGCGCGCCTCCGCGTCCGAATTCGCAATCGATATGCGGCCAAACGGCTGCCGGCCAATGACGCAGGGCTGTTGGTCGGGCGGCCAATCCGGATCGTAGAGCGAATTGTATTCGTAAGCGTACCCATGCGGCCAACGATTCACCGTTATCGCTTGGATATCGTTTGCTGGATCGAATCCGGCCGGCGAAAGAATTCGGCCCAACTGCGTGCGGATGTTGCGCTCGAACGTTGCAAACGTGGTTGTGAGAAGCTCCTGGCGCCCCGCAATCTGCTGGTCGCGCGCTGGAAGTCCCGGCTGACACGGGACGCGCTCGAGGTGCAAAAGGCACGCCTCATCGGGATTGGCGGGAAATTGATATTCACCCATGCTGACCGGATAGTCGAGCGCCACGGAATCGAAGTAGCTCCCCGGGCAGGTGATATTTGAGACTCCAAGCCGTTTGAACGATTGCCAGTTGCGAATCAGTACGTTCGTGTAAACCAGCGGAACCTTCACACCGTACGCCAGCGCTTCCCTTTGTTTCTGCGGCAATTCGGGGCACATGTACGGAATCACCATGTTCCAACAGGCAAGGATGCATGCCGAGCCGCGAACGGAATGGGCCGCTCCTCCATGCGCGTAAACCACTTCCACTTCTTTCGCGGTTGTTGGATCGCCAATATTGCTCGCATGGATGACGGTGCTGTTGAGCCGGAGGCGAATCGCGGAAGCTTTCTCGTCGAGGCGAGCGTAATCCAGCTTTGCCGTGACGATGTCCTCCATCGTGTGGCCCGGGACGCTGGCAGGAATCAACGAGCGCACAAGCAAACGCGCGATCGAGGCGTTGCCGTCCGGGAAATGAAAGATGTATGGCTCGTCGAGCGCTTGCTTCGTTACTTCCACGCCCAATCCCGGTCCAGGCGGACCTGCGAGATTCATACCTTGAAATCCCGGATAGCCAAGTCCAGCCAAGTCGCCTGCCGGAACGGCTTCTATCCCCAGGCCGTACAGCGCGTACGTCTCCTTTTGCAGAAATGGAAGCACGTCGGGATGTACCTTGACGTATTTCAGCAGGTAGTCCTTGTAGCTGGTTTTCGAGAGCAGAACCTTCTTGTCCCAGGCCGACAAATTCGGAAGGTAGTCGACCTTCGCGGTGTGAAGCCGCACGAGATCTTTTTTGGCGGGCTCGGAAAGCGGCGTCTGCGCGAAGAACTGCGGCCACGGAAGTTTTCCTCGGCCCGCCACGAGGCGGTCTGTCCCGAACGTCTCTTTATCGAAGAACACGCCGTGCGTCAGACCCAGCGAACTATCAAAGCTCTGGTCGAAGTATTTGTAGAAACGGTGGACGTCGATCCCAAGCTCGCGAAGCAACTCGATCGATTCTTTGCTGTAGCCTCTCGGTCCGGCAATCGATTGCGTTCCACCATAACCAATGATCGTGCGGCCGGGTGTTTGGAATTCATTGCGGCGGGCATGCCCACCAAAATCGTCGTGGTTTTCAAGTATGAGAATCTTGGCCTTCGGGCCTGCAACTTTTCGAAAGAAATACGCCGCTGAAAGACCGCTGATGCCGCCACCCACGACGATCAGGTCATATCTGGCCGCGTCGGCCTTTGGGGCGCTCCATTTCTTTCCGTCGCGCAGCGAATGGCCCACCCTCATCACGGCGTCGGTGCTGCCGCGCATGCCGGTTAGGGTCGGTGGATAGTAGTCGGGACTCGTTTCGGGTTCGAAAGGCGTGTGCGGGGATCCGGAAGCCTCAACCCAATCGCGATCGGATGCCAGGAGCGAAGTGCCGACGGCTACCCCAAAGCCATTCAGGAAATCGCGCCTGGTGATGCTGCGGTCCATGCCCAGCTCATGGTCCCGTTTCTCATCCTTCACGATCTCCCCCAGCAGATTTGACCACCGGAATCAGGCCCAGAACCAACAGGGACTTCCCGGCTTTAGATTTATCGCGGCGAAAGCATACAGCAAAGCAGTTTCGGCGCGGAGAAATCTTCGGAGGCCGTGATTGTTATTGCAGAAGACTGGAGTGTAGCGTCCCAAAATCCAGAACGTCGATGCGATGCATCGAAACTTCGACGAAAGAAAATTGGGGACAACGCGGATAGAATGCCTGCATTGTCGCAGCGGCCAGGCCCGCATGCACTCACCCGGCAAATCCAATCACCTGGCCGCTCGACAATATCGAAAGGAACCGTCGGTTAGCCGGGCCAGGGCCCATCCAAGCGGTATTCTTCAGCTGGCGCGCCGTTTCGCGCGAAGGAGTTGCGGAGCGAGCTGAGCGGCTTCGTTGACCAAAAACCCCATCTTAGGATGCGACGGCTCGAAATCCGGAGAGATGCCGTGATTTCTAAGGGTGTCCGAAGTCAAAGGGCCGATTGAGCCGACAAGGATTCGCGCAAACGCGCCGCGGATAGCTTCGTCAAGCTTACTCTCTGCGGCGATTTTGAACAGATGGTCGACCTGCAGTGAACTGGTGAAAAAGGCCACATCGATTTGGTCGCGGGCGATGGATTCAATCGCCGCTCGTAGAGGGCCAAGGTCGGCAGGCAACGCCCACTGATACACGGGGACACGAGTGACGCGAGCGCCGCGCTCAACCAGGCCCGCGAGAAGCTCCGGATTCGACGCGCCATACTCCTGCACGGCGACGCGCCGGCCCTCGAGAGGCAGCGCAGTTCTGCGGTCGTCAAAAGCGCGAAGGAGATCCCGCCAGGTATTGGGTTCGGGAATCGAAAGCGAAATCGGTACTCCCAGTTCTTTGAGTGCGGTCGCTGGCTTGGGGCCCCGGACCACCGTTACTACTTTCTTGAGAGCCTCCACGAACTGCTCGCGCGAATACACAGTCTCCGCAACGCGAGCCAGGGCATGCGTGCCCACGCCCGTTAGGAATATGACGATGTCGAATTCGCCTTTGGCCAGCGCGCGGGCAAACGCGAGGGACTCCGTGTTTGATTCGAGAGGCAGTTCACGCATCGACGGCGCGGCAACCGGCGTGCCGCCGTAATTCTCGATGAGTTTCGCCATTTCTGGAGCGCGGCGGCTCTCAAACGACACGACTCGGAGACCCGCGAGTCCCGCCAACTCCGCATGCTGAGGCATACGCTATGATTGCACTTTTGTGCCGGCCCTCGCCAGTCGGGTAACCTCAAGGCTGAGAGCAACGAAAGATAGTACGCGCGTTTGGACCTGCCCTTTCACCCTAGTCGTTTTGCCGCAGACGTCGTGCCAGAGGTCCATTAGCCTCCCTGCCCGAATATCGGCGTTGGCGCGAACCCAAAGGCGCCTGATTTGCATCAATCCCTTTATCGAAGCCCAAAGGCGTCGAAAGCCCGAACGACAAGGAGAAAACAATGGCCAAGAACTCCAGTGCTGCGGCTCAGACCGCAAAATCCCCGGTGACGGCTCAGCCGCGCACTCACCAGCGCGCGGCCGAGATTCAGCCCTACGGCACCGTCACACCCATGCTGCCTCTCGATCTTATCGAGCCGGTGCGCCTGGAAATGACTGAACAACTCAACCAAACGCTCGCCGACACGATGACGCTCCGTGACCTCTACAAGAAATCGCATTGGCAGGTTGCGGGGCCGACGTTCTACCAACTTCATCTTCTGTTCGACAAGCATTTCGACGAGCAAGTCGAGTTGGTGGATGCGATTGCAGAGAGAATCCAGTTGCTGGGCGGCATCAGCATCGCCATGGCGGCCGACGTAGCCGAAACCACTCGCATTGAGCGGCCTCCCAAGGGTCGCGAGGAGGTTCCCGTTCAAATTTCAAGGCTCATCGACGCTCATCAGACGATTATTTCCGCGGTCAGGAAATTTGCGCGACGCGCCTCGGAACTTGGCGACGACGGAACCAACGACTTGCTTGTTAGCCAAATCCTCCGCACCAACGAATTGCAAATGTGGTTCTTGAGCGAGCACCTCGTGAATATGCCGCTCGTAAACGCGCAGTGAAGCGGCAGAACGAGAAATCGCTATTGAGACGACCTACGCGGGCTGCTGAATCTGGATCAGAGACCGCAGGGCGGCTGGACGCGCGACCGATGCGGGAGCCATCATTCGCGCGGAGGGAATTCCGGTGCGAATGAAGGACTTCTCGCAGTCGGCCGCGGAGGGCCCGCGCATGTTGCCTTCCATGTAAGCGAGTCCGGGGCAACGCGTGCACGTCCCCAGGTGCGAGCAGGCGGAACAGGTTTCCAGGTCTTTTCCTCGAATCGAGCGCACCTCGCGCAGTTGAGGCGAGTCTTGCCAGATATCCAGGAACGACTGCCGGCGAACGTTGCCGCAAGAAAGCGGAAACTGCACGCAGGGATATAGGTCGCCGTAGGGCGAGACGTAACAGGCTGTATGACCTGCGCTGCACGGAAGCCCTTCAAGGATGTCGTCGTCCACGCGTTGCGGTGGGGCGCAGAACTCTTCTACATTGCCCACTAAAGCAGAGTTGTGAAAAACTGCCGCCAGCTCGCTTGGCGGCACGCGATGCTTCAGCACGTCCGTTCCGCCGTCCATCATCGGCGTGATCGTGGGATCGAGCGTGTAATGCGCGCCTATTTCGCCGGCCAGCGCGCGAACACCTTCGCTGTCGCTCGAATTCGAGTTCATGAGCACATTGGCGACCGACACTTTCAGGCCATGCGCCCTCAGCAGCCGAATTCCCGCGAGGGTTCGGCTCAGCGACCCGGGCAGTTTCGTCACCGCGTCGTGAACTTCGGCCCGATGGGAGTAGACGCTGATTTGAACCTGTTCGACCCCCAGAGCTTTGAGCCGGCGGGCCTGCTTCGCGCGGATCAGGACCGCGTTCGTCTTCAGCTTCACGTTAAATTGTAACGACCGGGCGTGTTCGATAATCTCGAAGCAATCGCGACGCACCAGCGGCTCACCGCCGCTAAGCGTAAGGAAAAATACGCCGGCTTCCTGAAGTTGGCCGAGCAAGTTGCGAATTTCCGCTGTTGTCATTTCGCCGTGATCGTCATGATCCAGATAGCAATGCTCGCAGCGCTCATTGCAGCGATACGTGACGTCGAGATGCACGCTCAGAGGGACCGCAAGCCCCAGCGCCCGTTGATTGAGCCGTCCCATCAAGCTCATGGATGCACCAGCGCGATCACATCATCCTCGACGATGGGGCGATCGGAAACGCGCAGAATTCCGTGGCTGGCCAGCTTTGCGGCAAAGGCTTCCGCATCGCGGTACGCAGTGTCCGGCTGAACGTCGAATTCCGCGCACACCTTGTCTCTGATGATGGACGACAACGGCGTGAGACCGTCGGCCGATTGCCAGATCACGGTTGCCACGTCGCTCAAGCTGAAAAGCGTCGAGTCGGTGGCGGACATGATGATCATTTCGCCGCCAAGAAGGCGAGCCGCAACCATGTTGCTTCTCGCGATGTACTTTTCGCTCATCGCACCAGCTCCCATGCCCCGGGGTCCGGGGTGAAAACGAGTTTGGCGACGTTCACGCTCGAGACGAATCGCAGCGCCGCATCGAAAACTCTGCGCACCAACTCCCGATCGTCCGCAAAAAAAAGAATGTGACGCATGAGCGCGCGCACCGCGTCGCTCTGGGCGATGGGCTCGATCCGATTTTCGCCGCCCTGTACGAGAAAATAGAGCGTGTCCACAGGCGCCGAGAGGTTCTCTCCGGCACGGGCTAACTCGCCGGCAAACGGAGTCCCGTACGCGCAGTAACCCCTTTTCACGCGCCGCACATACGAAATCTCGTCGGTGAGAAGACTCACGTCAGGCGGAGCGAGGCGCGCCATCGTTGTCTTGCCGGCGCCGGAAACACCCGAAAACAAGAATGCGCGTCTGTTCCGAATCGCGCTTGCCGCGTGAAGCAGGAAACCGCCTTCATCCGCCAGAACCAGCGAGTGTGCAATGCGCAGCACCGAATCCAGCGAATAGGGGTTGGGCGATTGCCGCACCCGGCCGCGCCGCGACCGGACGTCCCATGCCGCTCGGAAGTCGCCGCGCTGAAAGAACCACACAAATCCCTTCCTGAAAACGCGCGCGTCTTCGTCGGACGGGTTCGTGGGCGTATCGAGATCGAATTCGAACTCGAATTCCGGTCTTGCGGAGGGATTCACGAATCCGGCGTAGCGCCGCTCAATCAAACCGCAAAAATCGGAATTGCCGCCCTTCAGCGAAATCGGGATTCCGCCGATCTCCACCGTAACTCCCTGCGCGTTTTCCGGAACGCATCCGTTTTCCGATCGAGCAAGCGCCGCGCGATTCACAGGCACTCCTCATTTCCGGCGAGCCGCAATCGCAATGAGCTATATCGAAGCAGCCAGTTCGCCAGGCCATCAGATCGCGGGACCAAAAAACGAACTAGACGCGCGCACAAGGTCGGAGCCCCGGCAAGATCGATGCGTCTTCCCCGACGTACGACCGCGCAAACCTGGCCAAGAAATTCGTCACTCCCAACGGGTGGATCATCCTGATTCAACGCATCCCCGCGCGTGACGATCTCAGTCCGCTCGCCGGCGTTCGTGGTGCGTACCACTCGGTGCGCATAGAAGCGCCCTTCGCGCGACCAGAGCGCAACGTCTCCCCAGCGCGCCTCATCGATCGTTTGGTTGCGGACGACAAGAACGTCGCCGGGAAAAATGGCAGGAATCATGCTCGCTCCGCGGGCGACAAAGCGAAGTTCGCCCGACGAGCGCAAGACCTCAGCCGCCAGCTCCAGCTTCAGTGTTTCTCGACTTTTGGCCGCCATTTCCACGGTTCGCTATGAGTTCTTTCTATTGAAGCGGCATTGGGGCTGAGTCGGGTGCAGCTTGCCGCACGCTAGCGCCATCGTCTCGAAGACTCGTTCGTGCTCGAACGAAGGTTTCTGATAAGGCTTTTTCCGCTTGCCGTTTTGCGGCGGCGCTTCTGGTTCGATGGTGCGGCTCGTGACGCTCGTCGCTCACTGCAGCCCAGCCTGGGTCAATTTCACGGCGTTGTTCGTGCTCAGCGTACTGAAATAGAAACTGGACGCCTGGGTAGAAGCACTGGCGTTGTCAACCACCATCCCACTGGTCCCATTTCCGTTGTTCGCAACTGTGACGGTGGTCGGAAACGCGTTGATATTCAACTGGCCGATGTCCGGCGGAACAACCGCGACGCTCAGAAACAGCCAGTCCGTCGCTCCGCTTTTGAACTCCGTCAGCGGACAGTACTCTGCGACCCGGTTACCGAGCGCGAGTATGTGGGCTGGCGCGCCCGCGGTCATGGTTCCGTTGGCGCTGAAAGTTGCGCCATAAAGCTCCAAATTCGCGCCAGTGGCATCGAAGGCGGCCGCATAGACCAGCCAAGTAGTCGTAACCGCGCTCGAGTAATACGCATCATTGAAAGCGGGGGCGTGAACATTGTGGAGCCCGGCGCCCCCTAGGGTCGCAGTGCTCGTGGCGCTGAAGTCGGTCTTGGCCTGCACCAGGACCGCGTTGGTGCCGTTCGAACCGCTCACCGCGTAAACAAAACCATTTACACCGTCAACGACCGGAGGATCGACGATTCCACCGGTCGCTGTGCCGTTCCCGACGCTCACCGAACTGACTGCTCCAGCTTGCGTCACTCGATAGAGCTTCCCGTCCGCGCAGCCGACGAAGACGTTGAGCGTGACAAAATCGAGAACGGGCCCCGTCAATTCTTTCGTGCAGGTTCCACCGATCGTGACCGCACCCCCGGTTCCCCAGCTTGCGTCCAAACTTGGCGCCGGTTTCGACGCGCAGCCCGCATTGACGCTGGTGCAAAACACGTTCTTGAACCGGTAGAGGACTCCAGCGTCATTTCCTACATACGCCACGTCGCGAACGTAATCGACAAAGGGTGAAGAAAGAGTGTCAGGACTGTTGCCGAACGTCAGATCGGTGGCTGTTCCGCTGCCTGCGGCGGGTGAAGTTGAGGAGAAAGTGCTGATTGTCGCGGGCGAAAGCACGCTCTGCAGGTTCGACGCATTCTGCCCGTTGAGTGCTCCTGTACCCCAGGCCAATACATGGAAGTGTGCTCCGTTGGTTGACGTGACGGCAGTGATGTTGACCTCGAGACCAGCTCCGGCTCCGCTCGTGTTTTTGGTAGTCGCCCCAGCGACCACCGAATATCCGGTTCCGGCGTACGTTATCGCAAAAGACGTGACTACCCCGCCCGTAACCGCGGTGACTTGGTAGGTGGCCAGGGCGCCTGCGCCGCCAGAAATCGTTCCAGCGTCACCCACCGCATACCCCGTGCCGGCGTGCCCCGCCGTGATCGAAGCGGTCTTGATCTGTCCGGCCGCTGCCGATTCAACGAATGCGACCTTCGTCCCCGAAGCTGATGCCGTCAAAGGATCAAATGAAAGTACCGGCGAGGTCGTTACCGCGCTGCCACCGGCGATTCCTTGTATGTTGTACGACCACAATACAGTTGCCGAAGTCCCGGTGTCGGAGCCGCTCGGCGTCCGGTTGCAAATCCCGTTGCCGCCTGCGGTACCGCTGTAGAGTTGGTTGAAGGCCACTATGTTGGGCTGTGTCACGGATCCCAGTCCGTTTACGGGGAAGACTATGAAGTCGTTCGCGCAGCTCGGTGCTGCGGTGGTGTCGAACGTGAATTTTGCCGGCGACATGGATGGGGCTGTGCCACCCGCTCCCAGACTGATGCTCCAGTCGGCTTGCAAGGCAGGTGTTTCAGGCCGGGGAAACAGCCGACGTCGAAATGGCGGCTCCGGAAGACGACGCTCGACATCCCACAATCGACCGAAATCTCGCTGCGCCCTGCCCCACACGAGCATAGCCCGAGGGTCGCCCGCCGCCGACTCCATCGCTTCCATCGGACCCATGCGAGGGTAAACGACATGCCTTGTCGTCCAGTCTCGAAACTCGGGCGCTGGCCCGCGCGACAATTGCGCTCGGCGGCCAGACAACGGAGCACCAAGGAGGCCTATCAGGCATGCCCCTAGAACGCTCAGTGTACGGCGCCAAGAAATTAGAAAATTCAAATGTTGCCTCCGACGCGTTCCCGCGAACCGGGAAATTCCACTTGGGTGTCAGCCATGAATGCCGGGGAAAAGAGCGGAGGCGCCGCCAACCGCTCGAAACTGTAATTTGAAATCGTCCGATTCATCCCAAGCCTCGGCTGCCTAGCCGTGGTTACAGCCTCTTACACCGTTCGATAAGGTTCTTTTGCTAAGGTTGAAACATTCGCCTGCTTGCTTTTACAAGCGGGTGTCCGTGCTTATGAACGTATCGGGTCGGTGCAGGTCAAACAACGGAAAAAGCGAGGGTTGGCGCTAAAGCGTTACCTATCAGAGGTGTGAGAGCAAGTTGCTCACCCGTCTCATTGTGGGACAGCGTTACTAGAGACTCCCCATCGCGCCGCGGACGAATACTTGACGCTTCCGAGGTTCCAAGTGTAGTTTGCGCCCTGGTTCGTTCGTCACTAACCGGGAGAGAGCGATGCGACGATTTGTTTCGGTGGTTGTGCTGGCGATAGTTTCGACGATGGGGCTGTTGGTCCTCGCGCGGACTTTGCATTCTCAGAATCCGCAGGAATTCAACGTACGCGAACACTACACGAAATTCGAGTATCAAATCCCGATGCGCGACGGAAAGCGCTTGTTTACATCTGTTTATGTCCCAAAAGACGCTTCGAAACAGTATCCCTTTCTAATGACTCGAACACCCTACAGCGTGGCCCCGTACGGCGCCGATCAGTACCGCCGCAACCTTGGTCCGTCGAAAGAGTTCGACAAGGCGGGCTATATTTTTGTCTACCAGGATGTAAGGGGTCGCTATATGTCCGAAGGGACTTTCGTTGAGATGACGCCCCATCTCGACAAGAAAAGGTCGAATCAGGATACGGACGAAAGCAGCGACGCCCATGACACAATCGATTGGCTGTTAAAAAACATTCCAAATAACAATGGCAACGTAGGCATCGTCGGGATTTCCTACCCGGGCTTCTATACATCGGCCAGCATCATCGACTCACATCCTGCGATCAAAGCAGCGTCGCCGGAGGCGCCCATGACCGATCTCTTTATGGGCGACGACGCTTACCATGGCGGCACCTTCATGCTGGCGGCGAATTTCGGATTCTACGTCTTCTTCAAGCCGCAAGCAGGGCCCGCTCCCCCTCCAAAGAATTTTCAGCGATTTGACTACGGCACGAAGGACGGCTACCAGTTCTATTTGAACATGGGCTCGCTTTCAAATGCAGAACCCCTCTATTTCAAAGGCTCGAACCCATTGTGGGATGACCAGGTCGCTCACGACACCTACGACGACTACTGGAAGATTCGCAATCTGGCGCCCCATCTGAAGAATATTCATTGCGCGGTGCTCACAGTGGGCGGCTGGTTCGACGCGGAAGACCTGGCCGGACCCTTCAAGGTCTACGCTGCGATCAAACAGAATGATCCGGGCATCTTTAATGGTCTTGTTGTGGGGCCGTGGGTTCACGGCGGCTGGGCGCGCTACGACGGAAGCCGCCTCGGAAATGTGGCCTTCGGTTCCAACACCGGCGAGTTGTTCCGCACCGAAATTCTGTTTCCGTTCTTCGAGAAATATTTGAAGAATGGTCCTGACCCTCAATTACCCGAAGCCTACGTCTTCGAAACCGGAGCAAATAGCTGGCACAAGTATCCGGCGTGGCCTCCGACGAACGCGGAGAGTCGGACGCTCTTCCTGCGAGAGAACGGTGGATTGTCGTTCGATCCGCCAAGCAAGTCTCAAGATTCGCGGGATTATGACGAGTACGTGAGCGATCCAAACCGTCCCGTGCCTTTTGTCGGCTACCCCACCACAGACGTTCCGCAGGAATATATGGACTCAGACCAGCGATTCGCTTCCACGCGCCCAGACGTCCTGGTTTACCAGACCCCGCCGCTAGACCATGACGTAACACTCGCTGGCCCGGTTTCTCCGCATCTCCTTGTTTCGACGACGGGCACCGACTCCGACTTCGTCGTGAAACTGATTGATGTCTACCCGCCGGACTATGTGGACCCCTTGCAGAAAGTCGAAAATCCCGGAAACGATGTCGGCGCGCCGCACGTCACAATGGCCGGCTACCAGCAACTCGTCCGAGGCGAGCCTATGCGTGGAAAGTTCCGGAAAAGCTTCGAGAAGCCGGAACCGTTCGTACCGGGAGGAGTCGAACCTGTGAATTTCACGATGCCCGACATCTATCACACGTTCCTTCGCGGACATCGCATCATGGTGCAGGTGCAAAGCTCGTGGTTCCCTCTGGTCGATCGCAATCCTCAAAAATTCGAGAATATTCCCGACGCGAAACCGGAGGATTTCCAGAAGGCGACCCAGCGGATCTACCGCGGTCGAGGGCAAAATTCGGGGGTCGTGGTCCAGGTCTTGCAATAAGGGTCGAGAATCTGTGGTGGATTCTCAAGCGGCAGATTATCCGCACGGCAAATTAAGTTTAAGTTCCTCAACGTAAGTCTCGTGACCGGGGGCACACGATGACAAAGCTTCGTATTCTTCTTGTGGCATTTGTAGTGGTGGCGTTTTTATTTTTTCTCGCGACGCAGCTTCACGCGGGAGATGACACGGCCGCCGAAAAGAAAACTCCAGACGTTCTGGCGAACCTGAAATTCCGGAACCTCGGTCCCGCGGCAGCCGGTGGCCGAGTAACCTCCGTTGTCGGCATACCCGGCAATCCAAACGTGTACTACGTCGGCGCCGCAGCCGGAGGGGTGTTCAAGTCGGTGGATGGCGGATTTACGTGGAAAGCGATTTTCGAACACGAAGCCACGGCCTCAATCGGTGCGATCGCGCTCGCGCCGTCGAATCCAAATTTCGTGTGGGTCGGTACGGGTGAAGGAAATATCCGCAACGATGTAATCGACGGTCGCGGAGTTTATTTCTCCTCCGATGCTGGGCATTCCTGGAAATTCATGGGACTCGCGGACACCCAGCAGATTTCGGCGATCGAGGTCGATCCCGGCGATCCGAATACGGTGTTCGTCGGTGCAATGGGACATGCGTGGGGGCCGAACGCAGACCGCGGCGTTTTTAAAACCACGGACGGCGGAAAGAGCTGGAAGAAAGTTCTGTTCGTGACCGACTCCACGGGCGTTTCCGATTTGGCGCTCGATGCCGGCAACCCGAAGGTGATTTTTGCGGGGATGTGGGAGTTTCGCCGTTATCCGTGGACCCTCACCGACGGCGGTCCGAACAGCGGCTTGTACCGTTCAACCGATGGCGGCGAAACCTGGGAAAAACTGACGAAGGGATTGCCGGAGCCTCCGCTCGGACGCATCGCTGTAGCGGTTGCGCCGTCGAACCCCGATCACGTCTATGCCCTGATCGGCGCGAAGCAGGGCATGCTCTGGCAATCCACGGATATGGGCGATTCCTGGACCAGCGTGACCAACAATCGCGCTCTGGACGTGCGGGCGTTCTATTTCTCAAAGATGGTCGTTTCGCCCGAAAACGAGAACAAGCTTTTCTTCATGTCATTCAACTTGCTGGAATCCGACGACGGCGGCAAGTCCGCGCACACCGCCGACCGCGGCGTGCATTCCGACCATCACGCCATCTGGATCGACCCGAAAGATACGAACCGCATCATTCAGGGCACCGACGGCGGCGTTTTCCTTTCGTTCGATGGATCAAAAACTTGGGAGTTCCTCGATCGCCTGCCGATTGAACAGTTCTATCAGGTCGCCGTCGATAGCCGCGCTCCCTACAACATGTGTGGCGGCCTTCAGGACAACAGCGCGTGGTGCGGTCCTTCTTCCGATTTGAGCCACAACAACGTCGGCAACGGCGTCTGGTATACCACCACGGGCGGCGACGGTGAGTACTCAGTTCCGGCGCCGAGCGATCCAGACGTCGTCTATAGCGACTCGCAGAATGGTTCGATCAGTCGACTCGACATGAAAACGCACATCAGCCAATCGATTCGGCCGTACCTGGATAGCGTTGAAGAACAGAAGCCTTCGGAGTTGAAGTACCGGTTCAACTGGACTTCGCCGATAGCCGTTTCCCCACGGACGCGAACGAAGTGTATCTCGGCGGCAACGTAGTGTTTAAATCCACCGACGCGGGAAAAACGTGGTCGCCCATCAGCGGTGACCTCACCCGCAATGACAAGAGCAAGCAAGAGATCTCCGGCGGTCCGGTGAACCACGATATAAGCGGTGCCGAAACCTACGGCACCGTCATGTCGATTACGCTTGCCCCGACGGATGCCAACGTGATCTGGGTCGGCACCGACGACGGCTACGTCCAGGTGACCCGCGACGCCGGGAAAACGTGGACAAACGTGACCTCGCACATCTCCGGCGCGCCGGAATGGGCGCGCGTCTATCAGATTGGCGTTTCGCCTTTCGATCCCGGCACGGCGTATGTCATCTACGACGCGCATATGCTCGACAACCGCCATGCATACGCCTACCGAACGAGCGATTTCGGAGCGAGTTGGCAGAAGATTGTGAATGGACTGCCCGATGATTCGCCGGTTCATGTCGTGCGCGAAGACCCGAACCAGCGCGGCTTCTTGATCGCCGGAACAGACACGGGTCTCTACTCTTCAGCCGACCGCGGAGACCATTGGAAACGGATAAAGTCGAACTTCCCTACGGTCCCGGTGTGGGATCTTACTTTCGTCAAGAGTAGGCGCGATCTGGTTGTGGCTACCCACGGGCGAGGTGTCTTTGTGTTCGACGATATCCGCCCGCTTGAGGAACTCACGCCGGAAATTGAAGCGAGCGCGTTCCACCTGTTCACGCCTTCCGACGGCACGATGCTTCATCGTTGGCGTAGCGACGAAGGCCAAAGCAGGGGATATTCCGCTCCGAATGCGCCCGACGGCGTTTCGATTGACTACTATCTGAAATCCGAACTTAAAATCTCGCCCGAACAGAAGAGAGAACATCAGACGCCCGTAAAAATCGTCGTAACGGACGGGCAAGGAAACCGGGTAACCACCGAATACGGGCCTGCCGAGGCCGGTGTGAACAGGTTCGTCTGGAATATGCGCTACGAAGGTCCCACGCAACTCAAATCGGCCGCGCCGCCCACCGAAAGCGAGTTCTTCAATCCGAATCGCGGCCCCATGGCAGTGCCGGGAACGTACAAGATTTCCGTCACGGTGAACGGCCAAACCGAATCGCAGAACGCAACCGTTGAGCCCGACCCCAATGTTCACGTCGACCCCGCGGTCTTTCGCGCGCAAACCGAGACTGGGCTTCAAGCGCGAAGCGAAGTGAGCGCCATGAACGAAATGCTCAATCGCATCGACCAAATACAGAAGCAAATGAGCGATTTCGCCGCTGTCGTTCAGGGCGCGAACGACGATGCGCAGAAGGCGAAGTACAAACCGATCGTCGCGCGCGGAAGAGACCTGTCGAAAAAGCTCTCGGCCGTTAAGGACGTTTTCATCGATCCGGATATTCAGTCGGATGTTTCCGAAGACAGCATTCACAGCCTTGCCCGTCTGCAGAGCCAGGTTAGCCGGGCGGGCTTTCAGGGATTAGGCGGCTACGGGCAAATGCCCAATCCGCTGGTGCTCGAAAAAGCGAAGGAGCTGTACGCGCAACTCGACGAGCAACTCAAGAAGTTCAATGATCTGCTCAAAACGGATGTCGCCGACTACAACAAGGCCGCGCAGGACGCAAGCGCGCCAACCGTCTTCGCTGGAGAATCCATAGAGGTCAAAGCCGTCAAAGCGTTCTAACGGGAGCCCGGTCCGCTCGCCTTCACGGCTCTCTTCGCGCCACGCGCGAGGATCGTCGAGCAACCCGTGTACCTGAAACGGAATCACAATCGATTCGTCTAACTCACCGGAACGCATGGCTTCCGGAACACAACAGCTACCATATAGCACTCGAGCCGCTGATTCCGGAGCGTATACTTCACTTCTAGATAAGCAACCTTGCAAAACGGTAAGGTCGCGGGCGGACTTGAATGAAGTATTCGATCCACGCCAGGACGACAACCGAAGTTTCGCTCGAAACTTCTTTGCTTCGCCAGCCCCCGGCACCCGTTCCTCTTCACCACCAGCGCAACCCAAGGAAGTTCAGCCGCGCAAAGATCGGGATCGCGCTCGCCCTCATGGCGGCCTTGATCCTCTTTCTCGTTTTGCGTCGCGGCAAGACAAACACCACCGGCACCTCGCAAACGGAAACAGTCGTCGCGGCAACCAAGGACTTTGTCAAAGTCGTGCGCCTGACGGGTACCACGGAGGCGGTCCACTCACGTCCGCTCCTCGCGCCGAAGCTCGAGGGCGCGCAGCTCAGCGCGATGGTTGTGACGAAGTTGACCCCTGGAGGAACGCACGTCCGCCAGGGCGATACTCTGGTCGAGTTCGATCGTCAAACTCAACTGAAAGACTCCCTCGACAAGCGCGGCGCCTACCAGGACCTTGTCGATCAAGTGGTCGAAAAACGCGCCGCAGAAGACGCCGCTCGCGCCAAAGACGAAACTGAACTCAAGCAAGCAGAGGACGATTTCAAGAAAGCCCAGCTTGAGGTCACGAAGGCTGACATCGTCTCGCGCATTGACGCTGAGAAGAATCAGGAGACGCTTCAAGAAGCCGAATCCACATTCCAGCAGCTTCAGCAAACATTCAAATTGAAGCGCGAGGCCGCAGCCGCGGACATCCGCACAGTCGAAATTCAGGCGCAGCGCGCCCAAGCCACCATGCTCTATGCCGAAGGAAATGCAAAGAAAATGACGCTCGTGTCGCCGATGGATGGCGTCGTCGTATTAAACATGATCTGGAACGGCGGAAGGATGGGCGAAGTGCAGGAAGGCGACGAGGTCCGGCCCGGCGTTCCCTTTATGAAGGTGGTCGATCCCTCGCAGATGCAAGTTGGAGTGCCGGCAAACCAAGCGGATTTTCTCGGCCTTCAAGTGGGCCAGCGCGCTCGCGTCTACCTCGACGCCTACCCCGGCTTGGCGCTTACGGGAAAGCTGGAGGAGCTTACACCTCTCGCTCACAACGGCCGCTTCTCTGACAAGGTTCGGAGCTTCCCGGTTCTCTTCTCAATTGAAGGAAGCAATCCGAAGTTGATGCCGGACCTGTCCGCTGCTGTGGACGTCGAACTCGGCAGCCAAACGAACGCCATCGTTGTCCCAGTCCAGAGCGTCGGGCGAGAGAATGGAAACGATTATGTCTGGCTCAGCGCTGCAACCGGTTTTGAGAAGCACAGCGTAAAAACGGGCCCAAGAAACGACCTGGAAATAGTGATCCAGTCTGGTTTGAAAGCCGGAGACGTGATCCGTCGGGACGCGACAGCCAGTCCCGGCCCCTCCTGAGCGTATGAGCGAACTCAAGAAACTCTGGCTCGCCAAGAAGCGGATGCTGCTTGTTGTCTCCGCGATTTTTGCGGCGTTCCTTGTGTTCGGAGCTTTTAGGCTCGCCAATCCTGCTCCTCGGATTCCTAGCGCCGTGGTCCAGCGCGGTGAGTTCGTCGACTATCTCGATCTCCGCGGCGAAGCGAAAGCACTGAAGTCCGTCACCATTACTGCTCCTTATGAAGCCGGCGAACCCCAAATTCTGAAGCTCGTTCCAACCGGCGCCGCGGTAAAAAAAGGCGACGTTATCGTCGAATTCGACACCACAACGCTGAAGCAAACCCTGGCGCAGGCCGAATCGGAGTTGAAATCGGCCGATGCCGAAATCGAGCAATCGAAGGCGCAAGCTCGCCTGAAGGAAGAGCAGGACCTGACGGACGTGATGAAAGCTCGCTTCGACGTCGAATCCGCCAAGCTCGAAGCGAGCAAGCAGGAGATCGTTTCAAAGATCGAGGGTGAGGAGGCGCAGCTCAAACTTACCGACGCGGAGCAAAAACTGAAGGAAACCGAGGCGAAACTCAGCTCCGACAAGGCCTCGGATGCCGCGGACATTCAAAGCAAGCAACAAAAACACGATCAAGCGCAATTCAAGGTCGGGCAGGCGAAGCGGAGCCTCTCTGTTCTTGTGCTCAAGACGCCGATCGACGGCATGGTCACGCTTCTGGTGAACTGGCGCGCGTCAGGATTCTTCGGAAACGGCGCGCCTTTCAAGCAAGGTGACCGGGCATGGCCCGGAGCGGCAATTGCCGAGCTGCCGGATTTGTCCACGCTGCACATCGTTGCAAGAGTGGATGAGACGGAGCGCGGGCGAATCCAGGTCAACCAGCCCATCACGGTTCATGCCGACGCGATTCCCGATCGCGAATTCACGGGGCACATATCCCAAATCAGCACCAACGCAAGCATCGATTTCACTGCCGGCTGGCCCTTCCCGCGCAATTTTACTGCGGAGGTCTCCATAGACAATCCCGATCCGAGATTGCGGCCGGGAATGCAAGCAAACTTGCGCGTCGCCACGGAACGCATAGCAAATGCAATCATGATTCCGTCGCAGGCGCAGTTTCATGATGCGGGGCAGAGCGTCGCGTACGTTTTGCGCGGCGGGAAATTTGTTGAGCGAACGATCGATGTGGCTCGCCGAAGCGGCGACCAGTTGCTGATTGCAAAAGGTCTTGAGGCCGGGGAACGCGTCGCACTGCAGGATCCAACCGCGACCCGGTGATGACCCGATAAGGACCCTGTGACGAACTGACAGCGAATGAAAATGAACACAAGAAACATTTCTCTTCCCGCCATGATCGTTTCCCTCTTTGCTGCCGCAGCGATGGTTTCGTGCTCGCTTCACGGCAGTGTCCGGCCAGGCGATCAGGATATTCCGGTTGCAACGGTGAAAGAGAGTGACGTCCGGCTGCAAGTGAACACCACGGGTGAATTGCGCTCCACGCGAACGGCCACCGCCATCGCCCCGCCTGTCGCGGGCGACACCCTCCAAATCATTCATCTCGCGAAAACCGGGATGGCTGTGAAGGCGGGCGACGTCGTTGTGGCGTTCGATCCCACCGAACAGGAATACAAGCTGGCCCAAAACCGCTCCGATTTTGACCAGGCCCAACAGGAAATTGTGAAGGCCAGGGACAATGCGGCAGTACAAATCGCTCAAGACCAAACGGCTTTGCTGAAAGCGAAATTTACCGTTCGCCAGGCGGAATTAGACGTCAGCAAGAACGACATCCTCAGCGCTATCGATGGGAAGAAGAATCTGCTCACCCTCGAGGAAGCCAAGCGAGCCTTGGCGCAGCTTCAGCAGGATATTCAGTCCCACAGCGCCTCCAATGAAGCGAGCATTGCGGTCGCCGAAGAAAAGCGCAACAAGGCGCAACTCGCCATTACGCAAGCTCGCACGAACATCGAAAACATGGAGGTCCACTCGCCCCTCGATGGCCTGGTGGTTGTCCGAGAGAACACGAGTGGCGGTTTTTTCTTTCCCGGAATGGTGATTCCGAACTTCCAGGAAGGCGATCAAGTGTATGCCGGCAGCGTCGTGGCCGAGGTGATCGACATCGGTCAGATGGAGGTCAGCGCCAAGGTCAAGGAAAGCGATCGCCCGAGCGTGGCGGCTGGTCAACCAGTGGAACTGCACATTGATGCCCTGCCTGGGGAAGTATTCCACGCAAAAGTGAAATCCGTGGCAGGAATGGTCGCGAACGCGTGGTTCGATGATCCGGCCCACAACTTCGACGTTTCTGCCGTTATGGAACGTCCGGACAGCCGTCTGCGGCCGGGCCTCGCCGCGCACGTGGTGATTCTCGGTGATAATCTCCAGCACGCGCTTTCCATTCCGAGACAAGCGATCTTCGATACCGATGGCAAGCCGAAGGTCTACGTCAAGTCGGGCAGCGGTTTCGAGCCGCGCGACGTCAAAATTCGATATCTCACCGAAGGTCTCGCCGTCATCGACGGACTCAAAGAGGGAACGCAAGTCGCCCTCGTCAATCCCGCACAGAAGTCGGGCGAGCAGTCGAAGCCAAGCGGCGCATCCGGGCCGGCACTCGGAGCAGGCGCTCCATGAGCGCGCAAACTGGCCGGGTCGTTCCCACCCGTCTGGGCTATCAGCAAACTCTCCGTCAGTACGTTCCCGACCTGCGCCTCGGCCTGGAAAATCTTTTCAGCCATAAGCTGCGGTCGCTCCTCACGATGCTGGGGATGATCTTCGGAGTCGCAGCGGTCGTTTCGATGTTGTCCATAGGCGCCGGAGCGCAACAAAAAGTGATGGCCTTCATCGAACAGCTCGGCGTGCGTAATTTGATCGTGGAAGCCAGGCAGCCGACCACCGATGCGGGCTTGCAGAAGATTCGGCGCATTTCGCCGGGCTTGACCTTCGAAGATTTTCGCGTGATCCGCAAGAATGTCGGCGGAATCGTCGCAGGAACGCCGCGTAAGCGTTTCACACCGACGAAAGTGATTCCGAAGCCTCAACAGGATGCTCCCGTGGTCTACGGGGTCAATCCCAGCTATCAGGAAATCGCCGGCCTGCAAATGGTGGAGGGCCGGTTCTTCGATTCCGAGGAAAATGACGCGGCAGCGCCTGTCTGCATTCTCGGTCCCGCCGCGAAGCTTAGCTTGTTCGGCTCGGCGGACGCCGTCGGGCAGTACGTGAAAATTAACGAGCAATGGCTGCACGTGATTGGCATCGCGGCCCCTCAATTGTCAACGCAAACGGAAGTCGCCGGCGTGCCGAATCAGGATTCGAACAATCTGATCTACGCGCCGGTCAACTCGGTGATTGCCCGGCTCGAGGATTCAGAGAGTTACCTGAAGGACGAAATCGACGGAATCTACCTCCGACTCGCGTCCGCCGACGATTCTCCGAAGATCGCTGACGTGGTTCGCGGTGTTCTCAATACTTCGCACCACAACGGCGGAGATTTCAGTCTGGTTGTTCCCGCGCAGCTTCTTGCGGAACAGCGGCGCACGGAGCGCCTGTTCAACACCGTGATGGTGGCGA
This sequence comes from uncultured Acidobacteriota bacterium, assembly GCA_963744235.1. Taxonomy (GTDB): domain Bacteria; phylum Acidobacteriota; class Terriglobia; order Acidiferrales; family UBA7541; genus Palsa-295. Next base: position 422,885 of record CAVUSU010000006.1, read on the forward strand.
TCGCCTCGATCTCCCTTCTCGTTGGCGGAATCGGGATTATGAACATCATGCTCGCGAGCATTCTCGAGCGGACGCGCGAGATTGGCGTTCGTCGCGCGGTGGGCGCGCGGCAGATGGACATCGTGCGCCAGTTCGTTGTCGAAGCGATCCTGATTTCATTTGCGGGCGGCGTGCTGGGGATTTTCTTTGGCTTCGGAATGTCGCGGCTCATCGCGTGGCTCGCGGGCTGGTCGACGATTGTGACCGCCGGCTCGATTTTGCTCGCATTTCTGGTCTCGATTTCCGTCGGCCTGATTTTCGGCACCTATCCGGCCGTAAAGGCCGCGCGGCTGGATCCCGTGGAAGCGATTCGCTACGAATAAATTCATGCTCTGGCCGCCGCAGACTCCCCAGTAGGAGGAACCGATGAAATCGATCCGCCGTTTGTCTTGTCTTGTCCTTCTCTTGTCAGCCCCGATGCCCGCGGCCGCTCAAACCAGTCCTCCGCGGAATCAGCCGCCTCAGGTCGTGGCGCGTACGGCGAGAAACAATGTAATTCAGCCGCCACAGGGGTTTGCTGAACACGTCGTGGACGGAAAGCTCACGCTCTCGCTCGACGACGCGATCCGGCTGGCTCTCGAAAACAGCACGGACATTCACCTGGATCAGGAACAGATCGAAACCGCGAAGGACGCGCTGCAGCGGGCGCTCTCGCCGTTCGATCCAACGGCCCAATCGAACTTCAGCGCGCTTCGATCGGTGTCGCCGCAATACACTCAACTCGGCGGCGCTCCAACGCTGAGCTCTCTCACGCAGATCACGACGATTGGCGTTACCCAAACCCTCGAAACCGGGACGAACTATCAGGTCGGGTTCGACTCGAGCAAGTTTTCCTCGAACAGTTCGTTTAACTTCATCAACCCCGTGTTTTCGACGAACTTCGCGTTTACGCTGACGCAACCGTTGCTGCGCGGGGCAGGCCTTTTCGTGAATCGCGCTCCAATCATTATTGCGCGGCGCAATCTCGATCAATCGCGAGCCGGCTTCGAAGCGGAAGTGAACGATCTGATACAAACGATCATCGACGACTACTGGTTCGTAATCCAGACACGCGAAAATATCAATGTCCAGCAGCAATCCCTCGACGAAGCGCAGAAAAGCTACGATCGCGATAAACACTCGCTCGAACTTGGAGCGCTCCCGCCCCTGGATATTTATCGATCCGAATCGCAGGTCGCTTCGCGGCGCGTTTCCCTCATTCAGGCCGAGTATGCGCTGAAACAAGCCGAGGATCAGTTGCGCCGCGATCTCGGCGCCGATATCGATCCCAATATTCGCGCCCTTGACCTCGATTTGACCGAAAAGGCTGAGCCTTCAGGTGAACTCATGACCATCGATATTCCATCTGCCATCGACAAGGCGCTCGTCTACCGGCCCGAAGTTGAATCGCAGCGGCAGCAGCTCCTGAACGACGATGCCAACATTCGCCTCGCGCACAACGCGCTCGAGCCGAATCTTTCGCTCAGCGCTACGTATCAGGGGAACGGCGTCGGCGGGAATCAGTTCAACAATAACGTGCTCGTTTCCCGTGGCGGATTCGGAGACGCTCTCAGCCAGACGTTCGGCTTCGGGTTTCCGGCTTATGGCGCAACCGTGACGTTGAGTTACCCGTTCGGAAATCACCAGGCGCGGGCGAACATGGGCGACGCCTTGGCGACCAAGCGGCACGACCTCTATTTTGACCGGCAACTTCATGAAGCCATCACTCTCGGCGTTACGAATGCGGTCCACCAACTCGAAGAATCGAAACTGTCGATGGAAGCCGCGAAAGTGGCGCTCGATCTCGCGCAGAAAACGCTCCAGGCCGAGCAGCACAAATATGACCTGGGCTCCGGAACGGTATTCTTGGTGCTGGAAGCGCAAACCGAGTTGACACAAGCGGCGCAAAATCTTTTGCAGGCGCAAGTGGGATACCATCTCGCCGCCGCCGCCGTGGATCACGCCACGGGAGGCTTGCTCGCGCGCTTCCAAGTGCAAATCACAAACCTGGCGCATTAATGAGATACTTGCGCCTTGCAGAACTCAGGCACAGCAACTCCACGAAAATACAGAATTGCCGTGATCGCCGGCGACGGCATCGGCCGAGAAGTCGTCCCGGAGGGCATCCGGGTACTTGAGGCCGCGGGCAAGCGCTTCGGCTTCGGCTTGGCTTGGCAGGATTTCGACTGGAGTTGCGATACCTATCTCGCCACCGGCCGTATGATGCCTGCCGACGGCCTCGACCAGCTCCGCCCGTTCGACGCAATCTTTCTGGGCGCCGTCGGACACCCGCGCGTTCCCGATCACGTCTCCTTGTGGGGACTCCTCATTCCGATCCGCCGCCATTTTCAGCAGTACGTCAATTTGCGGCCAGTGCGGATGCTGCCGGGCATCGAATCTCCGCTCAAAGGCTACCCCCCCAAACAAATTGATTTCTGCATCGTGCGCGAGAACAACGAAGGCGAATATTCCGAGATGGGTGGGCGCGTCTTTCGCGGCACGGAAGAGGAATTCGCGCTTCAGGAGACGATTTTCACCAAGCGCGGCTGCGACCGAATCATGCGTTACGCATTCGAACTCGCGCGCACTCGCCGCAAACACGTAACTTCCGCGACCAAATCGAACGGCATCATTCACACGATGCCTTTCTGGGACGAACGCTTCGCCGCCATCCAGACCGAATATCCCGGCGTGCGAGCCGACCAGTTTCACATCGATATTCTCTCGGCTCATTTTGTGAAGCATCCGGATTGGTTCGACGTTGTAGTCGGCTCGAATCTCTTCGGCGACATTCTTTCCGACCTGGGCCCGGCGGTAGTCGGCTCGATCGGAATCGCGCCCTCCGCAAACATCAATCCTGAGCGCGAGTTCCCCTCCATGTTCGAGCCGGTCCACGGTTCTGCGCCCGACATTGCGGGCCGAGGCATCGCCAACCCGATCGGCCAGATATGGTCGGGTGCGATGATGTTGCGGCATCTCGGAGAAGCCGCTGCTGCCGACGCCATCGAGCGCGCAATCGAATCCATCCTCGCCGCGAACGGTCCTCGCACTCCTGACATCGGCGGCACCGCCAGCACGCGCGACTTCGGCGAAGCCATCGCGCGCGAAGTTGCGTCGGCCGCTCCGTGAAGTTGCCGCGGGGTCCCCTGGCTTGAAGTGTCGTAGAATGCAGGGACGATGACCTCTCGGCGGCGCGTTCGTTGGTTGTGTCTGGTTGGCCTCGTTCTGGCGCTACGCGATTCCGGCGTCCGCGCAGGACCCGCCCGGCTCGCCAAACGAAAGCCCCGCACGCGCCCAAGTTGAGCAGTTGGTTCAGCAGGCCCGCGCCGACGTTTCGATCGCGTTCCGCTCGCTTGACGCCAAGCAGCAGCTCTTCATCAAGGCCGATGAACCCTTTCCCGCTGCGCCCGCCGTGATCCAGATTCCGATCATGATCGAACTCTACACTGAAGCTCAGGCTGGCGAGTTGCGCCTCACAGATACGCTGGTGGTGCACAACACCTTCCGCAGCGTCGTCGACGGCACAGTCTATCGCCTCGATCCCAAGACCGACCCGGACCAGGATCTGTACAAATCCCTCGGCAAATCGATCACCCTCCAGGACCTGTGCGAGCACATGGTGGCCCGCAACAGCAGCCTCGCCGCCGACCTGCTCATCGAAAGACTCGGCGTTGATCGCGTCCGGCAGCGGATCGAGTCGCTCCACGCCAGCGGCATCCAACTGATTCACGCGATCGAACCCGAAAAACCCGGCGACAAGCGGCCCGACAACGCGACGACCACCCGCGCAATGCTCGAATTGCTTTGGACTCTCGCCAAAGGTCAGGACGCCGGCGACGACGCCAGCAAGCAGATGGTCGGCATGGTGGCTCGAGCGGCCCTGCACCTCCCGCCGACCGCCGGAATGCCCTCGGATCCTCGCGCCGTGCAATCGGTTCGCCTCGCCGGAATCAGCCAGCAGGCCATGATCGAGTTGGGCCCGCATCCCTTCATCGTCGTGATTCTCACCCGCGGGATCACAAACCCCGAAGCCAGCGCCGAATTGATGGCTCAGATCGAACACGCCCTCGCTGCGGGTCTCGACGCCAACGCCGGAAGCTAGAAGAATTCCGGCGGAGCCATTGCTTCAGCAGTCCTCGATCGGCCAATCATCGGCTTGTCATCCCGAATCCCCGCCTGTCCTGAGCTTGCCGAAGGACGATTTGTGCGGGGTGAGGGATCTGCTTTTCGCCTTTGGAGTCCGCCCGCCACCCGAATCTGCCTGAGCCAAAACTAGACCAACGGCCAGTAGATTCCTGCCGCGCGTTTCGCGTACGCTTTCACAAAAGCATCTCGGCGCTCTTCCTGGGAGATACAAGATGTTCTGCGAGCGTTGTGGACTCAACTTCTTGCCGAGGCAGTCGATTTGCACGCGCTGCGGCGCCGCCGCCACGCGGCATTGGCTCCAGCTCATCGGCCTCACCACGCTGATGCTGGCGTTCGCCTGCAATTCGCTGGTGGCTTGGTTTTTGCTGCCGCGCCGCGTCGACGGCCACAGCGCCCAGTTGATGTTTCGGATGTGGTTCTGGCTCGACGACAAAATCGCGCTCTACGGCTGGGTGCCGCTCGCGATCGGCCTTCTCGTTTGGGACTTCCTCGTCCTGCGCGGTTCGCGAAGGCCAAAGGTGCGCGGCTGGGTCACTCGCAAACTCCTGACGTTCTCGCTCGTCGCCGGAGTGACGCCGTTCATTCCCACGTGGGTTCCGGCGGGGCAGCCGTCCGAGCATTTTTTCAGCGTCATTCGAGCCCATCCCGGCATGCCGCTGGCTTTGGCGTGGGGCGTCGTGGTGGTCGTGATCTCGCTCGTGTGTATGGAGGCTGAGACGCGCGACTCGCTGCTCGGCCAGGGCAAAATACTCAGCCTCGTCGGCCTCGGCGTCCTCTTCCTGCTCCTCGGGATGACGATTTGGGGCTGGTCCGTTACTTGACGGACTTGAGTCCGCCATCCCGAATCCCGTTCGCGTCGGGTTTCAGGAGGGCGGGGTTTCAACCCCGCCGTTAGGGCTCTGTGTTCTTCGGGGCTTCAGCCCCTGAAGCCAGGTTCTCCACTTTTTCCGCAACCGCTCGAGTCCGTTATCCCGCCTGCCCTGAGTCAACCGAAGGACGCTCTTAGGGTGCGCGTTCTTCTTCGTTATTTCACGCCGGAAAAATCCGCTGTGCCGACGCGCATATTCGTTCCGCCTCGCAGCCGGCCATTCTGCATCGTTTGCGACGCAGGGTCGGTGGGCGCAGCTTCAGCCCACGTGCCATGCACTTTGCCGTTGTACGCCGTCAGCCAGGTGTAATCGCCGAGGAACGCCAGCTCGCTCTCGAACGGCTCGCTCGTCCACTGATAGTTTGTGAACGTCTTGCCGGCGTCGGTGGAGCGCGCCAGCGTCACCCACGTCTTGCGATTGTCGGGATCGTTGCGCCGGTCGTAAAACTGCACGTAAACGTCGCCGGTAATCGGGTCCACCGCCATCCATTGAAAGAACTGGTCGATGCCGTCATGGACCGGGTCGCTATTCACGCGCACCGGCGGCGTCCACGTTCGCCCGTGGTCCGTCGACGTCGAGTTGAACACGTCCACATCGCCGTTCCGGAAATCGCTCCACGCGACGTAGAGGTTTCCTCCCTTGCCGGGCCGCGGATCGACGCCAATCTGCGGAAATCCCATCACGCGCGCCACTCCCGGCACGCTCACCGCGCCGCCGAAGTACGGCGCCTCAACGCTGAAGATCAAGCGCGACGGAGCGAACGTCTTGCCGCCGTCGTGCGATGTGGTGAACGCGACGGCCAGGCCGTCGTTCCACGTCGCGTAGATCGTGCCTTCCGCGTCGACCACCGCGAGGAATCCCACCAGCCCGCCATTGTCGTCGCGCGGCAGCCCCGCGTGCGTGCTGATGCGCATCGGCGCGGAGAAAGTTTTGCCGTCGTCCGTCGAGCGCGAGAATAAAATCACGGACTGCGTGAGTTGCCACTCGATCCAGCCCACGTACAGGTTCCCGGCATAAGGACTCGTCGGCACATTGTCCGCGACGATGCGCGGCATGTCTTCCCACTGGATGTCGGGCTCGCCGCCCTTCCAGGCAATCACCGTCGTCGGATCTTTCTCCCAGGTCTTTCCGCCATCGAGCGACCGCCGCACGAAGATGCCGTTGCGTCCCGCGCCGTGCGCCCAGTAACCCGCGCTGCCCAGCTTGTCGAAGTGGAGGCTCGAGAGAAACACGTGCCCCTTGTTGTCGAAGGTGGTGGAAACGTCGCCGCCAATCTTCCATCCCGGCACGGGAGGCAAATCCGCCAGCGTGAAGGTTTGGCCTCCGTCGGTGGAGTAGGCCGCCGTGGCCGGCTGGTAGACCGCCACCACCTGGCTCGGATTGTTCGGGTTGACGGTGATCCCCGGCTCGCTCCCATGCCCGCCCGGCGGCGAAATAGTCACAATATGCGCCCCCGGCGCCAGCGGCGTCGCGGTCTGCGCCAGAGCAGCCCCGATTGCGAGGCCCGTCACAAGCAGGATGACCGGCAGGGCCGGAAAGATTGCGTATCGTTTCATCGGCGTGCCTCCTTCGGAGGCGCAGCCTACCACGACTCTGCCAATCTTGGATACTTTATTCAATCTGGGAACGCGGTTTGCTTTTCGGTCTGTGGTCAACGGAGCCGTTCGCCGCTCGTCTTTCGCGCCGTGTCCTTGTCATCCCGAACCCGCGGCCGGGTTTCAGGGTTTGTACTTGCAAACCCTGAGATCAAAAAGACGGCGTGAGGGATCTGCATTGTTCTTCCCGTAGCGGCCACCTTCAGGTGGGCCAAGTTCCGGGCCGAGACGGTTGAGCGAGCCGACAGAGCCATCTAACGAGCCTCTGGCGAACAAAAAGCGAAATATGCTAGACTCGCAAAATGGACCTACCAGATGAGAAAGGGCTTGCCCCGCAAACTGATATCCGAGCGGTAGTAGCTATGATATACACTTCACCATCTCTTGAATGTGTATCGGCAGAATACGACTCGGTCAAATCGAGCCACGAGAACGTGCGGGCGCTCAGACCGGGCGGAAATATGAGTATCAGTACGAGCGGACAGCTCGTGCCACATTGGACCTTCTCGTTGACGGACTGAAATATGTTTGTGTGTACTGCGACTGGCACGACGACTACGTAATCGAGGTCGGTGACCCTCCCACTCGTTATGTTTTTCACCAAGTCAAAGGTCGCAAATCTTCGCAAGGTCCGTGGACTTTCGGTGATTTTTTCGGCGTCGCCAAGAAAAAGGCAAAAGCTCCCTCAAGGATGCCGGCGCTGGTAAAACCTGGTGCGATAGTGCCCCTGATGCTGTTACATCATAGGAATTTCAAAGAGAGCTGCGCGGGGTTGGCCTTCGTCACCAATACGGGCCTTGATCCGGTCCTGTCTGGATTTCTTGGGGAGATTGCAGCGGCGGAGAATGAGACTGCCCTGCCGGAAGACGCGCTAATTGCCTTTCAGCATATCGCTCGCGCGTACATGGCAACTGATCCACGGCTTGCGCCCTCAGCGACCGACCTTTTTGCATGGTTCCGCGGGCTCAGAGTATTCACCGATCAGGGGCAGCTGGAGGACCCGAATGCCGCTCTCGTTGAGCTGGCCGACGTCGTGGTCAACTTCAGTGAGATCGACCTTCTTCAACGCCAAGCGAAGCAAATTGCCCGCGAGATCGTGAGCCGAGTCCGAAGCAAAGTGGCACATTCCTCTACGGTCGTGCCGACATCCGACGAGCAACTCCGGCGCGACAAAGGGATCGCGATCGCGGACCTGCTTGGCGTGCTGAGCTTGTCGGCCCAAGCGTACGAACAATTAAGGGCCGGCGAGGGGAGAGATACCGTAAAAACCTTATCTCGTCTGCAGCGATATTGCCAAAAGTATCAGATGAACAGCTACCTTGAGCCCATATGCGGGTTCAAAGCGGAGTGGGACGTCTGGCGAACGATAGAAAGGCATTTTTTGAGCAGTGCGGACTATGTGCTGTTGGAACGCAAGGCGCGTGAGATTCTGAATGCCGGTCTGACGATTGACCAGATCGTCTCGGAGGCGAAAGACATCGCGAAGCAGTTCGACGGCATCACCGGGATGGCTTTGACGCCCGAATGTATCTTGGGACTGATATTCTCGTTAGCAGCGCAATCAGAAGCGCTACGTAACAGCTAAGTTGAGCGGGTAAGAATGGACATTAACGCGTTCCTCGAAAACCTTTCAGCAACGCGTCAGCGGTTGCCTGTTGCCAGCGATAGTGTGGTGCCAGGGCAGTCACCCGAGACAATCGACGCGCTCTTTCACTTGCCACTACTCGCGCTGGCGGCAATGGTCATCGCGCGGAATGAGCCCTTCCGCACGGTTGACCTTGGTCGAAGTGTGGCTATGTTACTCGTCGAGCATTTCGCGGCTCTTCGGCATTCGAGGCACGGAATCGAAATGTCTTTTACGCTAAGACGACGATGCGCGGATGCCTTGGCCTTTCTGGAGGCTAGTGGTCTAGCAGCTGTGTCGGGGGACCGGCAGCGAATCATCACTCTGACGCAAGCCGGCAAAAACCACATCGACCGCGGCAGCCGGGGACTCGAGCGATCTGGGACTGCTTATTAGGCAGCTTCGAATTGCGCAGGAGCGGGTTAGGGCCAGGGCAGGGAATGATGAGCGTTAGGCTGCAGTCGTTTCAGTACCTACCGCGCGGCGCGGACGGTTGGAGTTCTGGACTCCTCCACTTTGGGGACGTTTTTACTGCTATTCAAGGGGCAAACGGCACTGGAAAAACCCCAATCATCAAGGGAGTCTTACAAGGACTCGGTCACGAACTGGAGCTGCCGCCTGACGTTCAGGATCGATGTGAGTCCGCTCAAACCACCCTCCTGGTCGACGGACAGTCTGTAGTTCTGACGCGCCGCCTCGGCACTGATTTCGACCTGACGATCGACAACGGTTCTGACCGGCAAATCTTTAAGACGCAAGCGGATTACGCGAAATGGTTTATTGCTCTCCTCGGCGCAGAGTCTCGGACACTGACGAATAAACAGAACCAATCGGCAGAACTCTACGCGAACGTGCTGTTGCCGGCCGTATGGGTAGATCAGGATCACGGCTGGACAACCGACTATTGGACGCCTGCCCATCGCAATTTTATCCAGGATCAGCGGCAGGAGGTTGTTCGATTCCTCGTGGGCCTGCCACCACGTCACCCGTTCCGGTCACGGACTAAATTCGATCGGCGAAAGAATCCCTAGACCGGACGGAGCGTGCAATCGAAATGCAGCGCTTCATCGTTGAGAGGTTGCGAACGAACGAGCAGTTACTGGATAACGAGGAACCTCGACTGCTGGAGCGCAGGGCGCAACTCCGACGAGAACTGGGAGCGAATAGCGGAGTCATCGAAGCTGTCCGTTCGGCAGCGGCTTTTTTCGACCGCGAGATCGCGGATCTTGAGGCGCAGCGAGACGAATTGATTGCGCGCGAAGACGAACTGACAAAGCGCAAAGGACAGCTCAGCCTCGTCCTGTCCGAATTAGATGGTGAGGAGGACATCCTGACGGCAAATGTCCAGGCGACGGATTTGTTGCGACAGTTTTGCGGCCGAGACGGCTGTCAGATGTTTTCGACTTCAGAGCGCTCGTTCGGTCGGTCGCTGCTGTTCCTGAAGGATCAAATCAAAGACCTGACGACATCGAATCGGGATCTCGGTCGCGACGTTGAATCCATCCGCAAACAGATCGTTGCGTTGGAAGTAACACTAGCTGCAAAGCGGAGCGAACGGGAGCGGACTGTCAGTGCGTCTCCGCAGGCCGAGATAATCGGCAAGCTTGGCGCATTGACGAAAGAGGTGGTCGACGTCGAGCTGAGGATCGCCAGGGTTCAGCAATACGGGGCCGAGCAGCAGAAATTTGAACGGCTCCTAGACCAACGCGAGCAAGCGGTCGCTGCCGTCGCCGAAAGCCGACCAACTGGCGTGCGAGGTGCGAGTGCGGTCGAAGACGCTCGTCAGATGCTTAGTGACGCCATGCAACAATGGCTGGTAATTCTTGGCACGCAGAACATGAAGGTGGCCAAGTTCGATGACGATTTCGTTCTGTATGTCGATGGCTCCAAGTTCGCAACGACGACACATCAAAGCGGCAGCACGCGGACGCGCATTGTCCTCGCGTTTCACGCGGCTCTTTTGGAAGTGTCTCTCGCACGTGGCGGGAATCATCCCGGTTGGCTGTTGTTCGACGCGCCCAAGCAACATGAATTGAGCCAGACCGATTTCGACGCATATACCGATAGGCTCCTAGTCCTCGCTACTAAGCATCCAGGGCGTGTCCAAATGGTCTTCTCGGTGGCCGATCTAAAGACCCAATTTCAATCCGGGGACGAGGTGTGGATACCCCGATTTACAATAGAAGGCAACCCCCGGTTCCTCGGGCCGGTCACCCCGACGGGGACGTTCAACCGCTGAGAGCATCGCTGAATCAAGACCCGCCGGGTGCCGCAGCCCTTCGATGTTTGAAGGGTGCGCGTCTTAGCCTCTGATTCCGGCTCGAATTTTCCCCACTCAATTTCCCATATTTTATATTGTGCAGTACTAGGTCTTGACTTTATGGTTAATCTATGATATCCTGCAGTCGGAAACTTGGACATGAACAACACAAACGGCGCCACAAACCCATCACTTCCCAACAGCCCGGCCGTCACCCCTCGCTTCGCTTGCCGCGCCGAAGCGCTTCGCCCGAAGGCGGGCCTGTCGCGCCGGAGCCTCTTGGCGAAGGCGGATGACCGAAACTCGTTTTGACAGAATTTCGACCAACTCCTTGAAAATCACAAACATAAAATTTTCTGACCGAAACTACTACCATACCCTCCCGCTTCCGCGCCCCAAGCTTCCACTCGCCACTCGTCACTCGCCACTAGCCACTGCCTTCTCACCGGGATTAGAAATGAGCCCAAGTGACTGAAAACACTCACCGGCGATCAGTTCTAATCTACGGTAGGGTACTGGGGTATTTTTCGCCCGGCGAAAGCAGAGCGAACACTTTCCGGGTTTCAGGGTTTGTACTTGCAAACCCTGAGCCTAAAAAAGCCCGGTTATCCCGAGCGAGGCGTTTCTCACTGACGAGGGACCTCTCTTCCGGCCGCTTTCTGTACGCGCGTCCTCACCCCTGTGCCCTCGTGCCACTGTAGCCATTTCTAATCGCTACACCTTACGATTAGAAATCGCCACAACCTACTCACCACAAAGGAGAAGACATTTTCTAATCGCTACAGAAACACCCTTTTCCGGACTGCCGCACTCCCGCGCAAACCGATCGGCGAACGAGATCTCGAAACGGTGGGACGGTGCTGAGAGATGTGAGCGACCGGCCACCGGGAGGAGAAGGAATCCTCATAGTACGAGTGGTACAGTAAATTTCGGCACCCAAGAAAGCACTGTAAACCTCTTCCTATCTGCTACATACGTACCTGTACCAATCTCCGGCCTGTATCGAGCTGAAACACGTCCTCATGGGACTCTTTCGTACTATCGCGTGGAAATTGGTCGTACTAGTCCCTTAGACCAGTGGGCCATATCTGGGGGACTGCTGCGGACAGTACTCTCATGTTGTGGGGAACGAGATTCAAGACTGACCCCACAAACTGAGGGCTTCGAAATGACAAGCGGCACACAGAAATCGGGAGGCAAATGGGGACTGGCGATTCTCTTACTGGTTTTTTGCCAGCCGCTGTACGCACAACATGTGGTGACGATGCTTCCGCACATCGACCCGAACGGCGAGAATCCGATTACGTTCATGCGCACTCATTATGTGCTGCAGCCGACCGGGTCTACCGACACGACTCTGCCTACGCCGCCAAGCTCCGCGTTCAAGCCGGTGCAGGTGCGTCACGCGTATGGTTTCGACAAGCTGACGAATCAGGGGCAGGGTCAGGTGATTGGAATCGTGGACGCGTACGACGACGCGAATATCGAATCCGACCTGGGCGTTTTCAGCGCGCAGTTCGGGTTGCCCGCGTGCACCAGCAGCAATGGGTGCTTCCGCAAAGTCTATTCGAACGGCCGCAAGCCAGCCGCGAACTCGAATTGGGCGATTGAAACATCACTTGATGTGGAGTGGGCTCATGCGATCGCTCCTAAGGCGACGATTGTTCTTGTGGAAGCGCCGTCGAACAGCCTGGGCGACTTGCTCGCAGGCGTGCAGACGGCGGAACGCAATGGTGCGTCGGTGGTTTCGATGAGCTGGACCGTAGGCGAATTCTCGAGTGAGACGAGCCTGGACAATTACTTCGCGTCGAACAGCGTGACTTTCGTGGCAGCTTCGGGTGACCAAGGGACGGGCGTCGCGTATCCGGCCGCGTCACCCTTTGTTATTGGAGTAGGCGGGACGTCGTTGGCGCTCGACGCAAACGGGAACTATCTGAGCGAGACGGCGTGGAGCGGGAGCGGCGGCGGAATCAGTGCGGTGGAACACGAGCCGCTCTATCAGGCGCAATTCGGGATTCCGGACGATTCCCGCGGGCGCCGCGGCGCTCCGGACGTTTCGTACAATGCGAATCCGGGCACGGGGTACGCGATCTACGATTCCGTGGGAATCAGCGGAGTGACGGGATGGTTCCAGGTGGGCGGAACGAGCGCTGGCGCGCCGCAATGGGCGGCGCTGATCGCGATCGCGAATTCGTCGCGCGCGGCGGAGCGCAAAGCAAATCTCTCGAGCACGAACACTGATCTCTATGCGGTGGCGAAGGCCAGCACGGGGACGAGTTTCCATGGGGTGACGCAAGGCTCGAACGGCAAGTGCGGGCGAAATCTGCGATGCGCTGCCGGGATATGACTACGTTACAGGGCTGGGTACTCCGCAAGGCGATGCGTTGATTGCTGCACTCACGGCGAAGCGGTAGCTCCAGGCGAACCGTTTCGCAATTTGGGAATGACCTCTCAGCGGTTGCCTTCGACGGCGACCGCTTCCTTTTTCCCTTGAAATTTCGTCTAACAGTGACGTACTGATGGAAGCGCCGGGTTTCGCGTTCGAATCCTGGCGCGCGGGCGGAGGCCGTTCGGCGGATGAGAAGGCTATTGGTCGTGCTGATGCTGGGTCTTGGGGCGGCAGGCGCCGCGAGTGCTCAGAACCTCGCGGGCGACTGGCAAGGGACGCTTAAGGCGGGCGAGGCGGAGCTGCGCCTGGTGCTGCACATCACGAAAGCAGACGACGGAAGTTGGAAGGGGACGCTCGATAGCGTGGATCAAGGGGCGAACGGGATTCCGGTGACGTCGATTTCGCTGAAGGAATCGAAGCTGAAGTTCGCGGTGGACGAGGTGAAGGGGTCCTACGAGGGCACGGTCAACGCGGGGGCGACGGAGATCAGCGGGACGTGGACGCAGAGCCAAGCGCTGCCGCTCGATTTCAAGAGAGCGACGACACCAGTGAAAACGGAGCACGCGCCCGCAAAGGCGTCGGACATCGACGGAGCGTGGATGGGGACGCTCGATACCGGCGCCGCGAAGCTGCGCGTCGTGTTTCACATCACGAATACGGCCGATGGCCTGATCGCCACGATGGATAGCCTCGACCAGGAGATGAAGGGTTTGCCGGTGACGAAGGTGACGCGCGAAGGGGCATCGCTGAAGCTGGAACTGAAGCAGATTGGCGGCGTGTTTGAGGGCACGATCAGCAAGGATCTGGCGAGCGTTACTGGGACGTGGTCGCAGGCGGGGAATAACCTGCCGCTGCAGTTGAAGCGCGTGAAAGATTCGGCGGAACTCGAGCGACCGAGGCCGCAGAATCCAGCGAAGCCCTATCCTTATCGCGAAGAGGACGTAAGCTTCGAGAATTCGGCGGCCGGCATAAGGCTGGCGGGAACGCTGACGATTCCGCCTGGGAAAGGACCGTTCCCGGGCATGATTTTGATTGCGGGTTCTGGGGCGCACGATCGCGACGAGGCGTTGATGGGCCATCGCCCGTTCCTGGTGCTTTCCGACTACTTGACGCGCAGGGGCATCGCCGTGCTTCGGTACGATAAGCGCGGCGTCGGAGAATCCGAAGGCAACTACGCTACAGCCACGACGGCGGATTTTGCAGACGACGCGGAAGCGGGGCTGGCGTATCTCACGACGCGGGCTGAAGTCGACCGGCGGAAGATCGGGCTCGTCGGCCACAGTGAGGGCGCCATGATTGCGCCCATGCTTGCTGCGCGAGATTCGAGCGTCGCATACATCGTGATGATGGCGGGTCCCGGTATTCCGGGAGACGAGCTTCTTGTGGAACAAACGCTGCTGATCGCCGAAGCGAACGGTCAAACGAACGAAACCGCCGAGAAGGCGGCGGGGGAGGAGCGAATCATTCTGTCTCTGGTGAAGGATGAAACCGATAGCGCCGTTCTCGAAAAGAAGCTGAGAGAGCAATTGACGGGGCAAATGCCCGAAGCGCAGATCGGCGCGGCCATCAAGAGCACCAGCTCGCCGTGGTTCCGCTATTTTATTTCGTACGATCCGGCAACGGCGCTGCGGAAAGTGAAATGCCCCGTGCTTGCGGTGGTGGGATCGAAGGATTTGCAAGTTCCTCCCGAAGAGAACATTCCTGCGATTCGAAAAGCGCTGGAAGATGCGGGCAACCAGAAAGTCGAAATCGACGAGTTGCCGGGGCTGAATCACCTGTTTCAAACTGCGAAGACCGGCTCGCCAGCCGAGTACGCGCAAATCGAGGAGACGATTTCTCCGATTGCCTTGGAAAAGATCGCAGCCTGGATTGCGAAACAGTAGGCGCCGGGCAGTCGGCATCGTTGCTGTTCCCCCTGTTTTCCCCTTTGGAATTTCCGATTGGTTGCATCAGAAAACCCAATAGCAACGGCTGACTTGCGGTGGTTCGCGGTGCCGGGCGCATGGTGTATAGTTTTTGAGGCGCAGTCCTGAAACCGTGATTTTCTCTTAAAGTGCTGAGGAACTCGCGTCGACCGGCGTTTCCGAATGAAGAAACCATTGCGAGTGATGAAGTTTGGCGGCACTTCCGTCGGCGACGCCGCATGCATCGCGCGAGTGGCGCAGATTGTGCGGGATGCGTCGCGCGACAGCTCGGTGGTGGCCGTCGTTTCTGCCATGAGCGGGGTGACGAACCGGCTGATCGAGGCCGCCACGCAATGTGAAGCCGACCAGCGTAGTCACGTGGTGGAGATATTCGAAGTGTTGCGCGACCAGCATGAAGCAGCGCTCGCGACGCTGATTCGCTCAAGCGACACGCGCGCGGATGTGGCCGCGACGATGGAAAGGATTTTCAACGAAGGCTGCCGACTCTGCGAAGGCACCGCGCTGCTGCGCGAACTCACACCGCGCACGCTGGATGCGATTTCGAGCCTGGGCGAGCGGCTGTCGGCACCGTTGGTTGCCGGGGCGATCTCGGAGCTGGGACTGAGAAGCGACGCCGTGGACGCAACCGAATTGATCGTCACCGATGCGTACCACGGCGGCGCCGAGCCGCTGATGGATTTGACGCGTGAGCTCTCGCAGTCCCGCCTGACCCCTATGCTCGAAGTGGGAATCGTTCCGGTGGTGACGGGATTCATCGGCGCATCCCAGCAGGGAGTGCTCACGACGCTCGGGCGAGGCGGCTCCGACTACTCGGCGACAATTCTGGGCGCGGCGCTGGATGCGGATGAGATCATTATTTGGACGGACGTGGATGGCGTGCTGACGGCGGACCCGCGTCTGGTGCCTGACGCGCGAACGATTCCAGAGATTTCCTATCGCGAAGCGGCAGAGCTGGCATACTTCGGCGCCAAAGTGCTGCACCCGAAAACGCTTCGAGCGGTCATGCGGGCGGGAATTCCCGTTTGGATACGAAACAGCTTCGAGCCGGAGCGAATCGGGACCAAGATTACGCCACAAGGACGAAGCAATGGAGGCGGCGTCAAGGCGCTGACCGCAGTGAGGGACGTTACACTGATCACCGTCGGCGGGCCGGGAATCGTGGGTGTGCCGGACGTGGTGGGGCGGACTTTTTCGACGACGTCGAAAGCGCGGGCGAACGTTTTGTTGATTTCGCAGTCTTCTTCGCAGAATGATATTTGTTTCATTGTCGCCGCCTCGGACGCGAAGCGCACTGTGGAAGCGCTGCGCAGCGAATTCGTCCAGGACGTGGCGCACGAAAAAGTTGAGCACATTACCGTGGAACCGAATATCGCGGTGGTGGCCGTCGTGGGCGAGAAGATGCACGGCACGCCGGGCGTGGCTGGACGAACGTTCAGCGCGCTTGGGCGCGAAGGCGTGAACATCATTGCCATCGCGCAGGGCTCCTCGGAGTGCAACATTTCGTTCGTCGTGGAAGAACGACACATGAAGGCGGCGCTTGCTGCGCTTCATCAAGAATTTGCCCTGGCCGCCCCTGTCGCACAGGAACTCTCCGTGAGCGGCTCCTGAGTTCCCGATGACAGAAAAGATCGCAAGCGCGCCGGAGAAGATTGGCGGGCGCGCCATGCAGCGCTGCATCGCGACGTCATGCGGCGGAGAGTACGGTCTCGCGGAGCGAATCTACGTTTGCACCCGGTGCGGCGGCCCACTAGAAATCGAGGTTCGTCTGGGAACGGCAGTCGATGCCGTAAGTCTCCGAAATCTCTGGAAATCGCGCGTCGTTTCCGATAGCCCACAGGACCGCAGCGGCGTATGGCGTTTTCGCGAATTGCTTCCGTTCGACGAGGGCGCGTCAATCGTCACGCTTTTCGAGGGGAATACGCCTCTCTACGACGCGCCTCGCTGCGCTGAATACGCGGGGCTGGAGTGGCTGCAACTCAAGCACCAAGGCTGCAACCCTACAGGTTCCTTCAAAGATACAGGGATGACGGTGGCGGTGACGCAGGCTGTTTTGCTGGGTGCAAAAACCGCCGTCTGCGCAAGTACGGGCAACACGGCTGCCAGCTTAGCTGCTTACTCCGCGCGAGCGGGACTGCAATGCGCGACCCTTGTGCCGCGCGGACAGATCACCGCAGCCAAACTCGGGCAGAGCATGGACTATGGCGCGCTGATTTGCGAGATCGAAGGCAACTTCGACGATTGCATGCGCCTGATCCAGGAAATCGGCGACGATCCTTCGGTGTATGTCGCGAATTCGATCAACCCATTTCGCATCGAGGGGCAGAAGACGGTGGCCTTTGAACTGATGGAACAGCGCAGGTGGCGTGTTCCGAACCACGTCGTGGTGCCGGGAGGGAATCTGGGCAACAGCACCGCGCTCGGCAAGGGATTCGGCGAGTTGCTGGCGCTGGGCCTGATCGACCGCGCTCCCAAAATCAGCGTGATTCAAGCGGAAGGCTCAGCTCCGTTCGCTCGGTTGTTTGCCGAGATGGAAGGCCGCCACTCAGCAGGGCATGAAGATCTCCCCGACGCGATGATCACCGAGCCCCACCCGAAGACGCTCGCGACGGCGATCAAGATCGGCGCGCCAGTCTCGTGGAAGAAGAGCTTGCGCGAAGTTCTGCGCTCCGGCGGACGCGTAATTACCGTGAGCGAGCAGGAGATTGCCGACGCTAAAGCGATGATCGGGCGCGACGGAATCGGGTGCGAGCCTGCCTCGGCCACCACCCTGGCAGGCATCCGGAAACTTGTTGCCGCCGGACATATGAGCCACGACGAATCCGTTGTGGCGGTTCTCACGGGGCATGTCCTGAAGGATCCCGACTATGTGAGCAACTATCACCGAGGAACGCTCGCGTTGTGCGGCGATGCCGGCGGAGCCGGCGATCAGCAAACCATCAGCGGCGCATTTCGGAATACTCCGAAGCAGGTGGCCGCGAACAAAACCGCCATTCTTGACCTTCTGAGACCTCGCACTTGAGCTTTCGTTCATGACGCCCGCGCGCGAACTCTCACCCGAATTCTCAATTGATGTGCGCGTCCCAGCCTCGACGGCAAATCTCGGCGCGGGATTCGATTGCCTCGGCCTGGCGCTCGAGCTTTTCCTGAACGTCCGGGCTACGGTGGTATCGAAACCAGGCGCACGGGTCGTCGCGCGCAGCCGCGGGGTTCGCGGCAGTTCCGCGCTGCCGAGCACTCCCGAAGAGAATTTGATTTTCCGCGCGATGCGTCACACGGCCGATCGCAAAGGATTTCGTCTTCCTCCCGTTCGCCTGGCCGTTCAGAACGATATTCCGATGGCTAGCGGGCTTGGAAGCAGCGCTGCCGCGACGGTGGCGGGTGTGGTGCTGGGATTCTCGGTCGCGGGCCAAGCAGTCCCGAAAGAGGCCGCGCTCCAGTATGCCGGGGAGGTGGAAGGCCACACCGACAACGTTGCGGCTTCGCTTCTGGGCGGACTTGTGGTTACTTTCATGCGGGACGACGGCAGCATCGTGGGCGTGCAGAAGCGCTGGCCGAAAATGATCCGAGCCGTGGCCGTCACCCCGCTTTTCGAACTCGCAACCAAGAAATCGCGCGCCGTACTGCCCAGGACGGTGGATCGCACGGACGCAGTACACAATTTGCAGCGTTCTGCACTGCTCGTCGCGGCTCTTGAGGAGCGCCGTTACGATCTTATTTGGGACGCTTTACAGGACCGGCTGCACCAGACGTATAGACAGGCGCTGATTCCAGGCCTGGGAGAGATTCTGGCAATGCCGAAAATGCCGGGACTCCTCGGAGTCGCGCTCAGCGGTGCGGGGCCGAGCGTCATCGCGCTAGCGACAGACCGTTTCGACGCAATCGGCAAGGAAATCGCAAGCCGCTTCGAACGGCACGGACTCACGGCCACGTTTCAAATGCTGGAAATAGCCCAGGAAGGTTTTTCAACGTCTGAAAAACATCTTCGGCGGCGATAGCTCTGGTCAGCTGCCTCGAACAAAGAAAAGCGAAAAGCAGATCCCTCACCCCGCATAAACCGGGCGGATTCGCGATGACAATATGGTGAGGAACGCGTCAGACCCCGGAAATCAACAGAGCCAGACGGCTTTGTCTCAAAATGAATAGGTTCCGGCTGAGTCGACGGTCCCATTCGCAGAATTCGGAACCGCGCGTGCGATAATTGCGTCTAATCTGGTCTCAAAGGTTTGCGGCTGTGCTGCAGACCTCTTCGAGTGATTTGGAGAAAGTCTCGATAAATGTGGATCGTACGACTTGCCTTACGCAGGCCTTATACGTTCATCGTCGCGTCGATTCTGCTGCTGATCCTCGGGACAGTGTCAATTGTCCGGACGCCCACGGACATTTTCCCGAACATCGATATCCCGGTCGTCAGCGTTCTGTGGACCTACAACGGCCTTTCGCCGGAAGAGATGTCGAACCGGATTGTTTTCAACTACGAGCGATTCCTGACCACCACCGTAAACGACATCGAACACGTCGAATCGCAGTCCTGGAGCGGGCGAGCGATCGTTAAAGTCTTCTTCCATCCGGGCGTCAATATCGGAAACGCTGTCGCGCAGATCACCGCTACTTCCCAGACGGCCGTGCGTTCGCTGCCGCCCGGCACACAGCCTCCGCTCGTCATTCAATACAACGCATCGTCGGTGCCGATTCTGCAACTCGCTCTTTCTGGTGAAGGGCTGAGCGAACAACAACTCGGCGACCTGGGCCTGAACTTCTTGCGGACTGGCCTGGTGACCGTGCCGGGCATCGCGATTCCGTACCCGTACGGCGGGAAGCAGCGCCAGGTGGAGGTGGACCTGAATCCGTCGGAATTGCAGTCGAAGGGCTTGTCTGCGGTGGACGTGGTTAACGCCATTAGCGTTCAGAATCTGATTTTGCCTGCCGGGACAGCGAAGATTGGGAGCTACGAATACCAGGTGGACTTGAATGGCGCGCCCCAGAGCATTCAGGAATTGAACGATTTGCCGATCAAGACGCTCGGGGATTCGACGATTTACATCAAAGATGTCGCGAACGTGCGGGACGGCTACCCGCCGCAGACCAACATTGTCCGCGCAAACGGCCAGCGTTCCGCGCTGATGGTGATTTTGAAAATCGGCAACGCGTCGACGCTGGACATCATTTCGGGCGTGAAAGCCGTCCTTCCGACGATCGCAGCGGGCCTTCCCCCTCAGTTGAAGATCCAACCGGTGGCGGACCAGTCGATATTCGTGAAGGCGTCCATCAGCGGCGTGGTTCGTGAAGGAGTCATCGCGGCGGCACTGACGGGCCTCATGATCCTGCTTTTCCTGGGAAGCTGGCGAAGCACGATCATCATCGCTGTTTCGATACCTCTTTCGGTGCTTACGTCGATTATCGTGATGAGCGCTCTGGGCGAAACGATCAACATCATGACTCTGGGCGGCCTGGCTTTGGCGGTGGGAATCCTGGTGGACGACGCCACGGTGGAAGTGGAAAACATCAATCGCAACATCGATCAGGGCAAAGAGATTATTCAAGCAATCCTCGACGGCGCGTCACAAATTGCCGTTCCCGCGCTCGTTTCGACCCTTTCGATCTGCATCGTGTTCGTGCCGATGTTCTTCCTGTCGGGCGTTGCGAAGTACTTGTTTGTTCCGATGGCGGAGGCCGTCAGCTTCGCAATGCTGGCGTCTTATCTGCTTTCGCGCACGCTCGTGCCGACGATGGCGCGCTATCTCTTGAAAGCTTCGAGCGAGGACGAGCGCAAGGAATCGATCGCGAAATCACGCAATCCCTTTGTCCGAATGCAGGCAAGATTTGAAACGGGATTCGAGCATGTTCGCGACCGCTACCACAGCCTGCTGGAAGTTTGCATCCGTCATCGCAAGGTTTTCACCGTTTTGTTCTTCGCGGCCTGTATTCTCTCGTTTGCGCTGCTGCCCTTCGTGGGGCAGGACTTCTTTCCAACGGTCGATAGCGGCGAATTTAAGCTCCACATGCGGGCGGCGACGGGCACGCGCATCGAGGAAACCGCGGCGATTTGCGACCGTGTAGAAGATGATATTCGCCGGGAGATTCCCCCTTCCGAACTTGGGGGCATCATCGATAACATCGGGCTTCCGTATAGCAGCATCAATTTGTCGTACAGCAATTCGGCGCCAGTCGGCACCGGAGACGCTGACATTCAAGTCGAGCTGAGTCCCAAACACCAGCCCACAGCCTCCTACGTCCGTGCCTTGCGTGTGAAATTGGCGCATGATTTTCCGGGTGTGACCTTCTACACGATTCCGGCCGACATCGTGAGTCAGATCCTGGATTTTGGCCTTCCGGCTCCGATCGATATTCAGATTGTGGGCAGAAACCTCGACGCAAATCGGGCGTTTGCCGACCAGTTATTCAATGAGTTGAAGTTCGTGCCCGGAACCGTGGATCTGCGGATTCAGCAAGTGTTCGACCAGCCCAAACTGCACATCGACGTGAACCGCACAAAAGCGCAGGAAATCGGATTTTCGCAATTGAACGTGGCTCAAAATATCCTGATCTCGCTCAGCGGCAGCTTTCAGACTCAGCCCACGTACTGGCTCGATCCCAAGACGGGTGTGAGCTACAGCATCGACACGCAAACCCCGCAGTACCGCAGCAATTCGCTTCAGGACCTTGAAAACATCTCTATTTCGGGCACGAATTCGTCGAGTTCGGCAATTCTCGCTAACGTCGCTCGCTTTGATCGTGGAGCGGAAATGGGCCTTGTTTCCCACTACGATGTGCAGCCTGTGATCGACATCTTTGGTTCCGTGCAGGACCGGGACCTGGGCGGTGTTTCGCGCGACATCGCGCCGATCCTGGAGCGTGCGCGCCAGTATTTGCCGCGGGGCTCGCAACTCAAGGTTCGTGGAGAGATCCAGACGATGAACGCCTCGTTTGTCGGCTTGCTCTCGGGGCTCGCCTTCTCGATCGTTCTGGTGTACCTGCTCATCGTCGTAAATTTCCAATCGTGGCTCGATCCTTTCGTGATTCTGATGGCATTGCCTGCCGCGATTGCGGGAATCATCTGGCTATTGTTCGTGACGGGGACCACCGTAAGCGTCCCAGCGCTTACCGGCGCGATCATGTGCATGGGTGTGGCGACGTCGAACAGCATTCTTCTCATCAGTTTCTCGAAGGAAAGGCTCGAGGAAGGAAAGACGCCCTGGGAGGCGGCGCTCGAAGCGGGCTACACGCGCTTTCGGCCGGTTTTGATGACGGCTCTCGCCATGGTCATCGGAATGCTCCCGATGTCGTTGGGCCTGGGAGAAGGAGGCGAGCAAAACGCGCCACTAGGCCGCGCGGTAATCGGCGGCCTGCTCTTTGCTACCGTAGCGACGCTTTTCTTTGTTCCGGTATTCTTCAGTTTGGTCCACAGCCGGGGCGGGGGAGAAGCCGGGGAATCAAGTAGTTGAAACCAGAATAAGGCTATGCTCATCTAGTAGTTATAGGGCAGGTCCGCAAAGGGATTCATGGCTCAAACTGCAGGGAACACGGAAGGACCATCGTCGGCAGGGTCAGGGCAAACCGGACGACCGCGATCCAAGCGCGGGTGGCTCGCGCTCGTGGTAGCGATCCTGATTATTGCCGCCGTCGTGATTGGAGGTATTGTTCCGCGGCTTAGGGCAAAGGCGGCGCTGCGCGGCGAAACCTACGATCTCGCTGTGCCTACGGTCACGGCGATTCACCCGAGTCACGGCGCGCCGCAAACGGAGATCGTTCTGCCCGGCAACATGCAGGCGTTCATGGATGCACCGATTTATGCTCGCACCAGCGGCTACCTGAAGAAATGGTACGTGGATATCGGATCTCATGTGAAAGCAAATCAATTGCTGGCAGAGATCGAGACACCCGAGGTTGACCAGCAACTCGAACAGGCCCGCGCTGACTTGAACACCGCGAGGGCCAACCTCAGCCTTTCCGAGATTACCGAGAAACGCTACGAAGACCTGAAGAACACGGATTCCGTTTCCAAGCAGGATGTAGACAACGCGCACGGCGACTACGAGGCAAAGAAGGCCACGGTTTCTTCGGCTGATTACAACGTGAAGCGTCTCGAGGAATTGCAGTCATTTGAGAAAATCTATGCGCCCTTCGACGGAGTGATCACGGCACGCAACACGGACGTCGGACATCTGATCAATTCGGGCGCCGGGGCTCCGCAGACAGAGCTGTTCCACATGGCTTCGATACGCACTTTGCGCGTATACATTTCCGTGCCGCAGCAGTATTCACAATCAGCCAAGCCGGGGCTGGTGGCGGACTTGACGCTTCCCGAATTTCCGGGCCGCCATTTCGATGGCAAGTTGGTGCGGACCGCGAACTCAATTGACCTTGCAACGCGTACCCTGCTGGTTGAGGTCGACGTGGATAATCCTTCCGGCGCGCTCCTGCCTGGAGCTTACGCTGAGGTTCATCTCAAGGAGCCTTCCGGCGCGCCGACTTATATTTTGCCGGTCAGCGCGCTGATTTTCCGCTCGCAGGGTCTGCAAGTGGGAACTGTGGTGAATGGGGATGAAGCCCAGTTGGTGAGTATCATCCTTGGCCGCGATTTTGGAAACGAAGTGGAAGTTGTGGCCGGGCTTCCCGATGACTCAAGCGTAATCACGAATCCCCCTGATTCGCTGGTTTCGGGAGAAAGAATTCGCGTGGTAGGCAGTCCCGCCCCTGCAGCGGGACAGGACAAGTGACGGCGGCAGGACAACTCCTCTTGGGCAGGTGGGAAGACATAGGCCGGCCCTGCGACATCGTGGCGTATCCGCTCTTCTGAAAAGGAACAGCAGGGATGAAACCGCTATCTCGATTCTTACCATGCATATTCGTTCCGAGCACGGCGGCCTTTTTGCTGGCGGGCTGTACGCTCGGACCGAAATATGTGCGACCGGCAGCCGACGTCCCGGCGAACTACAAAGAAACCGCGAACTTCACGCCCGCACAGCCCAGCGACGCCATCGCCAAAGGCAAATGGTGGGAAGTCTACCAGGACCCGCAACTCAATTCCCTCGAGGAACAGGTCGCGGTCTCGAATCAAACGCTGAAAGCGGCGCAAGCTCAATTCCTGCAGGCCCGCGCGGCAGTGCGGGTCAGTCGGGCGAATCTCTATCCGACGGCCACCGGGAGCCTGGCGATTTCGCGCGTGGGACAATCGAGCAACCGAGCGCTTTCTTCGTCCACGACACCCAGGGATTACAACGATTTCTTGCTGCCGGTGGATGTTTCCTACGAGGCCGACGTCTGGGGACGCGTGCGCCGCACCGTCGAAGCGAGCCGCTCTGAAGCGCAGGCGACAGCGGCCGATCTGGCGAACGTCGGCCTAAGCCTTCAGGCTGATTTGGCGCTCGACTACTTTTCGTTGCGAGGACTGGACGCGCAGAAACAACTTCTGGACTCGACCGTTGTTTCATACCAGAAGGCGCTCGACCTGACGCAAACGCGCTACAACGGCGGCCTCGCCTCCGCCGTCGACGTTGCTCAAGCCCAGACTCAACTGGAAACTACGCGCGCGCAATCCATCGACGTAGGAGTGCAGCGCGCGCAATTCGAGCATGCCATCGCAGTTCTCATCGGGCAGTCGCCGGCGAATTTTGCGTTGCCTGCTATTCCGCTCGCCGCTCCTCCGCCGTCCGTTCCCCCGGGCCTGCCTTCAGAGCTTCTTCAGAGGCGGCCCGACATTGCGGCAGCCGAGAGACGAGTTCAGGAAGCGAACGCAAAAATCGGAGTCGCACGCGCCGCTTATTTTCCAACGATCACATTGAGCGGCGGCGGCGGCTTCGAAAGCGCCGCAATCGGGACGCTGCTCCAGGGACCGAGCGGGTTCTGGTCTCTGGCAGGCCAGGCCGCCGAAGTCCTTTTCGATGGCGGGCTGCGGCGTGGAGTGTCCGAGCAGGCCCGAGCCGCGTACGACCAATCGGTGGACAACTACCGCCAGACTGTCCTCGGGGCTTTCCAGGAAGTCGACGACAATATGTCCGCGCTTCGCATCCTGGAGCAGGAAGCCGAAACCGAGGACAGCGCCGTCGCAGCGGCAGAGCATTCCCTCTCGCTTTCCGTCACGCGTTATAAGGGCGGCGTCACCAATTATCTCGAAGTCACCACCGCTCAAACGGCCGCGCTCTCCGATCAAGTGACTGCGGTGAACATCTTGTCGCGCCGAATGAGCGCCAGCGTGCTGCTCGTCAAAGCTATCGGCGGCGGGTGGGACGCTTCGAAGATCCCCCCGATTTAGACTTTAATCATCGCAGATTGAATTTCCGCTGGCTGCTCGGGTTTTGGTGAGTTTTCGGTCGCGACTTACGAGGCACTGGCGCCGAATCGCGATAAATTCCGCTTCGCAATGCCGGGTTTCGACCGGAATGCAGGCCGCGTTCAAGGACGGCGCCTTGGTTTCTTTCACGCGGGGATCGCGGCCGCCAGTGCGGGAAGCCCGACGCGTCTCAACACGTCTTGGAAATGAGGGTCGCTCCGCAAAGCGTCCATGCTCGGATCTAAATGAAGATAAATAAGCCAATGGGAATGCTCCTCGTAGGATTTCTCCAAGCATTCAATCGCCCGCTCGTTTTCTCCCAAGCCAATATGGATCCCAGCCAAGAAATGAGGCGCGACATACTTGTGCTTTGCTAGTTTTGTCAGATCATCGAGCACCAGCAGTGCTTCCTTTGCCCTCCCCGACACTCCGTAAGTATGCGCCAGTGCCGCGCGCATCAGAGGACTGCCGCCGGACAGGTTCACACCCTTCTCGCCCGCGTCGATGGCCAATTCGTGGCGGCCGGTGATGCGGTACAGCAGACCGAGAATCCAGTACGTGACAGGGTAGTTGGGATCCAATTCGACAGTTCGCAGGAGCTGTTCGATGGCTTCGTCGTATCGGCGGGCCATGTAGGAGGCCCAACCGATGGCAACGCTGATAATGAGGGATAGCGGATCTAGCTCTTGGCTGTTTTTCATCTTGGCGATCGCTTCGGCCTGGCGGCCCATGGTCATCAGATACTCGGCGTGCCAATGATTGGCAGTTGGATAGGTGGGATTCAGTTCAAGGCTGCATTTGAATTCTGTCTGAGCATCTTGCCACTGCCAATCGTAAAGCCACAGAGCGGCTGCCCGAGGCGCGTGGGCTTCGCCGAGACGCGAGTCCAGCTGCAGGGCGGTCAGCGCGGCCTCTTTGGCTTTCGGGAATGCGTCTTTCGGAGGCAAATAGCTGTTCCATCCCAAAAGCACGTACGAGTCAGCCAAACCAGTGTAGGCGAGAGCGTAGTCGGGGTCCCTCTCGACCGCTTGCTGAAAGTACCCGATCGCCTTGTAGAACCCCTCTTCGGTCCATCTGTTCCAGTGATGACGGCCTTTCAAGTAGAGCCGGTAAGCCTCGGCATCTTCGGTGTGGTGTCTGATGAGTCGCTTTTTTTCCGCCCGCGATAGCCGTAGGCGCAATTTCCCCGATATTTCGTTGGAAATCTCGTCCTGGATCACAAAGATGTCGCCGAGTTTGCGATCGAATTGCTCGCCCCATAATTGCGCCCCGGTCGCCACATCAACCAACTCGGTCCCAATGCGCAAAGAGCCGCCGCTTTGGATCATCCTGCCCGTGAGCACGGCGCGAACATTAAGCTCGCGACCCACGACTTGAGGGTCAATCTGCCGGCCTTTGTACCGAAATACCGTGCTCTGTGCGATGACGCGCAGTCTTGGCACTGTCGCCAGGATATTGATTAGGCTCCCCGGGATCCCGTCACTAAGGTACTCGTTGTCAGGGTCGCGACCGACGTTCTCGAAAGGCAAAACGGCAAGCGACCCAATGACCTTTGAGACCCGCGGTTGACGGAAGGTGCCAGTTTGTTGCGCAGAAGTGCGCGACCTCGTCTTGCCGGTGGAGGATAGAGGACCTGCCATTGATCTGGAGAGTGATTCCGCATCTCCCTCTTGCTTCATTTTCCGATCCGGTCGGCCCGAATCGGCATCTCGCTTGAGTTGTTGCAGGTCAGCAAGTAAGTCGGCGGCGTGCTGGTAACGCTGGTCCCTATCCTTATGCAGCGCCCTATCGATGATTCCTTCAAGCCTCGGCGGGATATCGAGATTGATACTTCGCGCCGAAACAGGCGGCCGCGTCAGAACGGCCTCGATAATCGTGCCGCCCGTGCCGCCGCCAAAGGCCCGGCGCCCTGTCGCCATTTCATACAGCACAAGACCCAGCGAGAAGACGTCGGTGCGCGGGTCCAGGTCGTCTCCTCGTATCTGCTCGGGTGACATGTAGGAGGGAGTGCCGCTAATGACTCCAACGATCGAATTGGAATCCGCCGATTCCCCGCCGGAATCTTCGTTCGCGCCCGCGAGCCCTTTGGGAACAAGCTTGGCAAGGCCAAAATCGAGCACTTTCGCGTGTCCTCGCTTTGTCACGAAGATATTCGCGGGTTTGATATCGCGGTGAATGATTCCTTCGGCGTGCGCTGCATCCAGAGCTTCGGCGATCTGGATCCCAAACTTGAGTATTTCTTCGAGGGGAAGCGCCTTCCCGCCGATGTGACTGCGCAGAGTTTCGCCGTCGATGAACTCCATGGCGATGAACGCCCGGCCGTCCTGCTCGCCGACGTCGTAGATCGTGCAAATCCCGGGATGGTTTAGAGCGGACGCGGCGCGCGCCTCGCGTCGGAACCGTTCGAGCGCCAGGGGTTGTTGTGCCAGTTTTTCGGGGAGGAGTTTCAGGGCTAACGCGCGGTCGAGCCGGCTGTCGTGGGCCTTGTATACGACGCCCATCCCGCCCGCGCCGAGCCTTTCCACGATGCGATAGTGCGAGACGGTCTGGCCGATGAGAGCGTCGGTGTCCGTCATAGTGCCGTCATCTTAGGGGGCCGGACCTAAAGAGGTCAACAGATTGCGCGGTTCGCAGGCAGCGGTTATCGGAAACGAACCACTAGTCTTTCGCTGGCTGAGTGCCTCTGCCTATGGTAAACATCTACGCGCTGAAAGCCGGCCTTTGCCGATGTGGAGGACGAGTTCTTGCGTCGAAGAGCGAAAGCTTCGGGCGTTACGCTGCGAGATGTTGCGCAGGAAAGCGAGGTGTCGACCGCGACCGTTTCCATCGTTCTGAATAATGCGCCGCTCGCGCGTTACATTCCGGCAACCACGAAGGATCGCATCGAGCGCGCCGCCAAGAAGCTCGGATACCGGCCGAAGCTGGTCTCCCGGT
Organism: uncultured Acidobacteriota bacterium; assembly: GCA_963744235.1. Lineage (GTDB taxonomy): Bacteria > Acidobacteriota > Terriglobia > Acidiferrales > UBA7541 > Palsa-295. The sequence continues at coordinate 450,915 of CAVUSU010000006.1, forward strand.
TCATCACGGCCAAGCGCAACCGTACCGTCGGCGTGATGGTCTTCGATATCACCGATCCGTTCTGCACTTTGATCCTCCGTGGAATTGAGAATTCTCTGTACCAGGCGTCCTATCTTCCTATTCTTTCGGACGCTCACAACCAGCGCGCGCGATTTGAACGGTACCTTGAAATGCTGCTTGCCCGTCCCATCGAGGCCCTCGTAATAGTGGCGAACTGGCTGTTTGTTGATATCGACCTGCTCGCTGATCTCGAGAAGAGGAACATCCCTGCCGCGATGATCGGCCGCGAGCTCAGTACCGGGTCGATCAGCTCCGTCATGGTCGATAACGAAGCAGGGTCGCACCTGGCGATGGAGCACATCTATTCGCTCGGACATCGAAAGATTGCCTTTATCCGCGGCCCGAAGACGCTCGCGGACAGTGCGCCGCGCTGGCGCGGCGTGCGTTCTTTTGCGCGCTCAGTGGGCCTGGAGATCGATCCGACGCTCGTCGTAGATTTGCCGGATTCGCTCGATCCGAATTCGGGCTTTGAAGGCGGATTTAAACTCACCGAGGAGCTCCTCAAGCGCAAGAAGCGCTTTACCGCAGCGGTTGCCTTCGACGACATGACAGCCTTTGGAGCCATCCGGGGGCTTGCGCGCGCAGGCCTGAAGGTTCCTGAGGATTGCTCGGTGATCGGTTTTGACGACGTGATTCCTGCGGGATTGTCGGTTCCCTCGCTCACCACGGTACGCCAACCGATGGAAGCGCTGGGGAGCGCCGCTGTCGAAATCGTTATGGAAGGCATCAACGCCGTTCTCGAAGAACGGGAATTGGCTGCGGTCCATCGCAAGCTGGCCCCAGAGCTTGTGGTTCGCGAGTCAACGCGAGCCCTTTCCTGAGCATGGCATCCTGAATTCAAGCTGCTTTTGCCTTGACACAGAAACCGCGGCCCATCATAGTTTCGGTTTTAATAAAGTTTAATGAAGGCACGTAGAGTTAATCACCGGCGGGACGAGCTTGCCCGTTCGGAGATGAGCCCTTCTCAGGAGGTTTGCGATGAGCCGCATTCAGGCGTTGGATCGCTTTTTTCGGTGGATCAGTGCGCTTCTTTTTTCAATCGCCGTTCTGGCTCCAGCGCCTCAGGCGGACCCGGCGAGCGCGCATGGACCCGCGGTGGCCTTGACGTCCGGCTGGATGCTTCAGTCTTCATGCAGCGTGAATGCGACGGGAGAACAGATTTCGGGCGCGAGCTTTTCGACCGAGGGTTGGCACAAAACGAATGTGCCTTCCACCGTCGTCGCGGCTCTCGTGGCTGACGGAACCTATCCCGATCCGTACTTTGGGGACAATCTTCGGCAAATTCCGGGCGAAACGTATGCAATCGGCAAGAACTTTTCGCACATGCCGATCCCGAAGGAAAGCCCGTTTCACTGCTCATGGTGGTATCGGGATACGTTCGAAGTAAATCCGTCCGCGGGGGAGCACGTCTGGCTGCATTTTGGCGGTATCAACAATCACGCCAACATTTGGGTGAACGGACACGAGGTTGCAGAGGCGAAAGACGTCGCGGGCGCTTACAGAACCTACGACTTCGATGTGACTCCTTATGTGTCCCGGAGTGGGGCGACTGTATTAGCGGTGGAAACCATCGCGCAGTCCGAGAAAGACCTCGGGATCAACTGGGTTGACTGGAATCCGGCTCCGCCCGACAAGGATATGGGGCTGTGGCGAGGCGTGTCCGTGCAAACTACAGGCACCGTAACCGTCGGGCACCCGCAAGTGATCACGCATTTTCCGGATGCATCGCTTGCGCGCGCTGATCTGACGGTGGACACGGAGCTTCGCAATTCCAGCGAACAGCCGGTGACTGGAACGCTCGAAGCGACCCTTGAGAACCTCCATCTAACACAAGCGGTGACGCTGAAGCCGGGGGAGATTCGCTCGGTAAGACTCACGCCAGACCAATTTCCCGAACTCCGCGTCAGCCATCCACAGCTTTGGTGGCCGCGGCAGATGGGCACACCGGAACTCCATGCGCTTTCGATGAGATTCACAATCGGCAAAGATCCTTCGGATTCGGCAAGCGTTCGCTACGGCATCCGCGAAATCACCTCGGAACTCGACGTGCAGAATCACCGCGTCTTTCTGGTCAACGGCAAGAAAATCCTCATTCGAGGCGGCGGCTGGGCGCCCGACATGCTCCTGCGCCAGGATCTCGACCGACTGAACACCGAATTCCGCTACGTTCGCGACATGAATCTCAACACGATCCGTCTCGAAGGAAAACTCGAGACGGATGAGTTCTACAATCTCGCGGACGAGCAAGGCGTTCTGATTATGGCGGGATGGTGCTGCTGCGACCATTGGGAGCAGTGGAAAAGGTGGCAGCCGGGCGACCTGGAGATTGCTACTGCGTCGCTCCGCTCGCAGATCATGCGCATGCGGAGTCATCCAAGCATGCTGGTTTGGTTGAATGGAAGCGACAACCCGCCCCCTGCAGACGTTGAGAACGCCTACATCCAAGTGCTAAAAGAATCGGATTGGGCCAACCCCTTTATTTCATCGGCGTCGCAAGCGCCAACTCCGGTGACTGGAGCATCGGGCGTGAAGATGACTGGGCCTTATGACTACGTGCCTCCAGATTATTGGTCGGTCGATCCCGGAAAAAATGGCGGAGCCTGGGGTTTCAACACAGAAACGGGGCCGGGGCCTGCTGTCCCGCCGGTGAGTTGTCTTCGAAAAATGCTGCCGGCCGACCACATCAAGGCAGACGATCCGCTCTGGAATTACCACGCTGGTTCGGAAGGATTTAAGGATTTGAGTCATTTTGAAGACGCCATGAATGCGATCTATGGGGCGCCTTCCGGGCTGGATGATTACGAATTGAAATCGCAGGCGATGGCCTACGATGGAGAGCGGGCGATGTTCGAGGCCTACTCCGGGAAGAAGTATGCCGCTACCGGCGTGATCCAGTGGATGCTCAACAATGCGTGGCCTTCGCTGATTTGGCACCTTTATGATTATTATCTTCAACCCGCCGGCGGATATTTCGGAGCCAAAAAGGCGTGCGAGCCGCTTCACGTTCAGTACGGCTACGACGATCGCAGCGTGCGCGTGGTGAACAGCCGGTACGAAGCCGCGTCGAATCTGACTGTGACGGCGAAGGTATATGACGTCAATCTGCAGGAAAAATTCTCGCGCCAGGCCAAGGTGGATGTCGACGCTGACGGCGTCGTGAAGGCCTTTACGTTGCCGGACGACACATTCAGTTCTTCATCGCCCGTTTATTTTGTGAGGCTTACTCTCGACAACCGCGACAGCAAACCAATCAGTACGAATTTCTACTGGCTGTCTTCGAAGAAGAATACTTACAACTGGGGGAAAACGAGCTATCGGTTTACTCCGGTGACTTCGTACGAAGATATGACGGCGCTGTCGGGGTTGCCGAAAGCCGGCGCAGTGAACGCCGCAGTAGCCGTCGGTAACGGCGTGGACGCTCAACTGGTTCGCGTAACCCTCAAGAATCCCAGCGATCACCTCGCATTTCAGGTTCATGTGGCGATAGGGCGGGACGGGGGAATGGAGATTCTGCCGGTGTTGTGGGACGATAATTACCTCGAATTGATGCCGGGTGAATCGCGGGAAATCACGGCGCGGTTTCTGAAGGCGGATGCGTTGAAGGGTGGGGCGCAATTGACTGTGACGGGATGGAACATCGAATCTTCGACGGTTCCCGTGCCGGACGGCGGCGCCGCGGGACCATCCGCAGGAACCGGAGGCCGGTAGCGGTGGCGATCGAAGGCCAAAGTCCGGAAGTGGCGGCGCAGCGCAACTTCGCGCACGCGATGTTGCGGGAAATCTACGAGCAGCCGCACGCCATTCGCGAAACGATCCGGTGCAACGTCGACGGCGACACGATTTTCCCGGGCACGGTTCAGCCGCTGGAAAGCGCGCTGCTCGCGTTCAAGAAAGTCATTATCGCGGCCAGCGGCTCCAGCCGTCACGCGGGACTTGCCGGCGAGATCATGATGGAGGATTTGGCCGGGATTGCCGTCGACGTAGAATACTCGAGCGAGTACAGCTACCGTTCGACGCACGCCGGCGCCGACCCGATCGTGATCGTCATCACGCAGTCGGGCGAAACCGCGGATACGATTGCGGCGCAACGCGAAGCGCTGAATCGCGGAGCGGAAACGGTGGCAATCTCGAACGTTTCCGAATCGACGATCGCGCGCGAGGCGACCGCCGCGCTGCACACCTTCGCGGGACTTGAAAAGGCGATTCCCGCAACCAAAAGCTTCACGGCGCAACTCGCGATTCTCTATCTCTTTTCTCTCTTCTTGGCGCGCAGGCGCGGCCGAATGACGTCTGAAGTGATCCGCGCGCACTTGCGAGATCTATCGGAAGTTCCTGCCAAGATAGAACAGTCGCTGGCGTCCTGGGACGCCGCGGCGGCGGGCTGCGCCCGGCTCTACCAGCAGGCGAAGACGTTCCTATTTCTGGGACGCGGCGTTCACTATGCGATCGCGCGCGAGGGGGCGCTGAAGCTGAAGGAGATCTCGTACGTTCAGGCCGAGGGGCTGCCGGCGGGAGAGCTCCGGCACGGTCCGAATGCCCTGGTGGACGATAAGCTGGCGGTTGTGACGCTCGCGACGCGCAATACGTCCGATCCCGATTCCGTGGTGCGCTATCAGAAGACGCTGAGTGTGCTGGAATACGTGAAGGGCCGCGGCGGCAAGGCGATTGCGATAGCCACGGAAGGCGACCGCGAAATCCCGACGTATGCGGACCGCGTGATTTTTGTTCCGGCGAGTCCAGAGCTTCTAGCGCCCATGCTGGAAGTTGTACCGTTGCAGCTTTTTGCCTACCACTACGCGGTTTTGAACGGATGCGACGTGGACAGCCCGCGCAACCTCGTGAAAGCCGTCATAACGGAATGAGTCCCCTCCACTCGTCGATCAGCGCACTCGGCGGAAATTCCCATGGCGACTGAGGCAAATCCAAGCGCGGCGTCGCCGGTGCGGCTGAAGCGCGCGCTTACGCTTTGGGACCTGATTCTTTACGGCGTGATCGTGATCCAGCCCGTTGCGCCGATGTCTCTGTACGGCGTCCTGATGAATCGCGGCCAAGGGCACGCCGTCACCACGATCCTGATTGCGATGGTGGCGATGCTGCTGACGGCCTTCAGTTACGGGCGGATGGCGCGGGTGTATCCCAGCGCTGGGTCGGCATTTACTTACGTCGGCCAGGAAATCAATCCGGCGCTCGGCTACGTGACTGGGTGGAGCATGACGATGGACTACCTGCTCAACCCGATGATATGCATCATTTGGATCAGCCAGCAGGCCCACGTTTTCGCTCCCGCAATTTCCTACGGCGTCTGGGCCGTTTTCTTCGCGCTGGTGTTTACAGGCCTGAACGTGCAGGGAATCAAGACGTCGGCCAGGCTGAACTCGGCGCTGGCTGCGGGTATGGGCGTGGTGATCGCAATTTTTTTCGTGGCGGCGGCGCGTTATATTTTCGGCCACCCGCACGGCGGCATGGGGTTCTTCACACAGCCGTTCTACGATCCAGCGACGTGGAGCGCGAAGGCGGTTTTGGGCGGCACTTCGATTGCGGTGCTCACTTACATCGGCTTCGACGGAATTTCCACGCTGTCGGAAGAAGCCGAGAATCCGCGACGGAATATCCTGCTGGCGACCGTGCTGGTGTGCGTGGTTATCGGAGTTCTTTCCGCGGTCCAGGTATATGCCGCGCAATTGATATGGCCCAGTTCGCAGCCGTTCCCGAACGTTGACACGGCCTTCACGTTCGTGGCCGGGCGCGCGTGGCAGCCGCTGTTTGCCATCGTGGGGTTTACCCTTGTTGTGGCGAATTTCGGTTCCGGGATGGGAGCGCAGTTGGGAGCGGCGCGCTTATTGTACGGCATGGGCCGGAGCAACGCGTTGCCGAAGGGGTTTTTCGGCGTCGTGGATCCCAAGCACCGCATACCCCGGAACAATGTGCTCTTCGTCGGCGCGCTCGCCCTGGGTGGCGCCTTTCTATTGCCTGCCATCGCGGGCGCGGCCACCGGTTACGAGCTGGGCGCGAACCTGCTGAATTTCGGCGCGCTGCTGGCGTTTATGGGAGTGAACGCGGCGGCGTTCGTCCACTATTACTTGCGCGCAGAAAAGAGAAATTTCATTAGGGCGATTGCTCCTCTGGCGGGATTCGTGATTTGCGCGATCCTGTGGTGGAATCTCAGCACGAACGCCCGCATCGTCGGCGGCATCTGGATGGTGGCCGGGATCGCCTACGGAGTGGTGAAGACCAAAGGCTTCCAGAGCGACCTGGTGAAATTCGATATCCCCGCGGAAGACGAATAGCCGGAGCGTAACCCACGTTCCGCCAATACCTAGTCGGGTTCCTGGGTGACGATGTGAACGTCAACGGCGGGCGCGTCGCGTAGGAAGCGGTTGATGGCATTCATGTAGAGGAGCTTGCGCCAGCCTTCGACTGCCGACCTGCCGAAGATCACCTGCGTGACGTGCTTTTCCCGCACGAATTGCACAGCGGCTTCTGCGACGCTGCTGCCTTTCAGCCGAACGGGTTTTGCTCCCAGGCTTTCGGCGAACTGCAAATTCGCGGCAAGCGATTTCTCGTCGCGTTCGTTGCCGTCGCGATCGATGTCCACGTGGATCACATATAGTTCAGCGTCTATCCTGCGAGCCATGCGGGCGGCGCGTGCAACGAGATATTGAGCTCGTGGATTTGAGCTGATGCAGACGGCGATGCGTTCGCGCACCGCCCAGTTTTCGCTGGATGTCCTTTTCATCCAGGTAGGAGGAAAGGCTTCGATCGACTTGTTCCGCCACCTGCCGGAGAGCGAGCTCGCGCAGGGCAATCAGGTTTCCGCGGCGAAAGAAATTCTTCAGCGCTTGTTCGACTTTTTCCTTGCCGTAGACGTCACCACGCTTCATGCGGTTCTGAAGCGCCTCGGGGGTCAGGTCCACCATGACGGTTTCCTGGGAAAGCTGAAGAACCCAGTCCGGCACAGTTTCGCGGACCGAGATTCCCGTAATCGCGCGAACGGTGGGAGCGATGCTCTCGATATGCTGAATGTTGACGGTAGAAAGAACGTCGATCTTCGCGTCGAGAAGCTCGAGGACATCCTCATAACGTTTGCGATGGCGGCTTCCAGGAATATTCGTGTGGGCCAGCTCATCCACCAGCGCGACCTGCGGTTTTCGCGCGAGAATGGCGTCGATGTCCATCTCCTCGAAAATCGTTCCCTTGTAATCCATCTTGCGGCGTGGAACGGCTTCAAGCTCTCCCGCAAGTTCAGCGATGCCCTTTCGTCCGTGTGTTTCGATAATGCCGATCACCACGTCCTCGCCGCGTTTGCTGCGGCGGATCGCTTCGCTGAGCATGCTGTAGGTCTTGCCGACTCCCGGCGCATAGCCGAGGAACAGCTTCAATATTCCTTTGGTTTTTTCGGGCGGCTTCGATACTGCCAGCCACTCTTCCGGCGTTTTGGGCATGAGCCTATTCTCTTTTTGGCAGTGCCTACCTTGCTACGATAGAATGCGTTCGTGAAAGAGCCTCTTCCGATCCGGATTCTGCGTTTCGCGTTAGCGTTCGGGATCGTCTGCGTAATAACCTTTTTCTATTACAGGATTCTTCAGGTCAACGCTACCACGGTGGCGCTGACGTTTCTCCTGGCTATTCTAGCCGTTTCCACGGTGTGGGGACTCGCGGTTTCGATCTTCATGTCGATCGTCGCGATGCTGGCGTTCAATTATTACTTCCTGCCGCCCATCGGAAAACTGACGATTTCCGACCCGCAGAACTGGGTGGCGTTGTTTGCATTTCTGGTTGTGTCAGTGCTGGCAAGCCGCCTTTCAACGCACGCGAGGCAGCAGGCGGAATACGCGTCGGCGCGGCGGCACGACGTGGAGAAACTTTACTCGTTCAGCCAGGGGCTTCTTGAATCCGGCAATGTGATTCAGCTCTTGAACCGCATCCCGGCGCAGATCGTGGATATTTTTGAGGTTGGGGCGGCGGCGCTGCTGCTGGCGGAGAAACAGAAGGTGTACCGGTCGGGGCCGGTGGTGCCGCATTTGGATCGGAAAGCCTGAAGGTGATCGTCGCGCGAGAAGAGCCGGTGATCGACGTGGCGAATAGCGTCTGCTTCGTTCCCGTACGGCTTGGGATGCGGCCAATCGGAAGCCTGGGAATTTCAGGGACGATTCTATCGCGGCGGACGCTGGAAGCGATTGGGACGCTGATCGCGGTTGCGATGGAACAGGCGCGGGCCGTCGAGCAGCTAGGGCAGACGGAAGCCGCGCGGGAAGGCGAACGGCTGCGAACCGCGCTGCTGGATTCCGTGACGCACGCGCTTCGCACGCCGTTGACTTCCATCAAGGCGTCGGTGACGAACTTGCTTTCGAATCGGAACCTGGACGATATGCAGAAGCGCGAACTTCTGACGATCATCAACGAAGAAACGGATCGCCTGAACCGGTTGGTGGGCGAAGCCGCCGAAATGGCGCAACTGGACGCGGGTGAAGTGGAACTGGCGCTTCAGCCGCACGCGATCGACGAAGTGATTTCCGCGGCGCTCGGGCACTGCAAGGCAACGCTCGGTGACAGAGCGGTGGAGGTGCGCATCTCGCCGGGTCTGCCGCCGGTGCGTGTGGATGTGGCGCGCGCGAGAGAAGTGGTGATTCAATTGATCGAGAACGCGAATCAATACTCGCCGCGTAATGAACCCATTACGATCACCGCAGAGCCAAGCGGCGATTTCGTGATGACGAGCGTCGCGGACCGCGGCAATGGAATCGACGATCCGGAGCAGGGCTTGATTTTCGAAAAGTTCTATCGAGGGAAAGACCAGCGCTACGCGGTGCAGGGGACCGGGATGGGCCTTCCGATTGCAAAAGCCATCGTGGAAGCGCACGGAGGCGCAATCAGTCTCACCAGCCAGCGCGGCCACGGATCTGTTTTTTCGTTCACCCTCCCCGCCGACGGCGCGCGGCCCGTGGCGCGATGATTCCCAGCGGGACGATCCTCGTGGTGGACGACGAGCCGCAGATTCGGCGCGTTCTGAGCACGATGCTGACGTCGCAGGGTTATCCGGTAATCGAAGCGCGAAGCGGCGAAGAGGCGCTGGAAAAGATCCGCGGGGAACGAATCGATCTGATTCTTCTGGACGTGAACATGCCAGGAATGTCGGGGTTGGAGACCTGCGCGCAAGTGCGGCGGACGGGCGACGTCCCGATCATCATGCTGACGGTGCGCAATTCCGAACGCGACAAGGTACAGGCGCTGGATGCGGGAGCAGATGACTACGTCGTCAAGCCGTTCGGCGCTGAAGAACTGATGGCGCGCATCCGAGCGGCGTTGCGCCGGGCCGCGCCGGTGGAATCGCCGCCGGCGTTTGCGTCAAACGAATTGAGAATTGATTTTGAAAATCGGCTGGTTACGGTTAAAGGAAAGCCGGTTCGGCTGACGCCGAAGGAATTCGACTTGTTGCGGCACCTGGTGGCGAATCAGGGGAAACCGATCGGCCATCGGCGGCTGCTGCAGGCGGTTTGGGGGCCGGATTACGGCGAGGAAACGGAATATTTGCGAGTGTTCATCAACCAACTTCGAAAGAAAATCGAGCCGGACCCGCACCATCCCCGCTTTATCAAGACGGAACCATGGGTGGGCTATCGGTTTGAGCGGCCGCGCGAGAAAGCACACGGCGCCCGCTGGGAAAAGTGATGCCCGCTCCCCCTCAACGGTGTTCGGCGATATTCACCGCATGGGATGAACGGCGTCCAAATCCAAGTTCAATTCGAGGACGTTCACGCGAGGTTCGCCGAGGAAGCCGAGGTCGCGTTGTTTGGTGTGTTTCTTGACGAGCGCGGATACATCCTGTTCGCTCATTCCGCGTTCGCGAGCAATGCGCGGAACCTGGAAGTCAGCGGCGGCGGGAGAGATGTGCGGATCGAGGCCCGAGCCGGACGCGGTGGCGAGATCAGCGGGAATCGGGCTATTGGGATTTTCCGCCTGGAGGCTCTGGACGCCGGCCGAGACGCGATCGATCAGGGCTTTGTTCGTTGGCGCGAGATTCGACCCGGTGGAATTGCTCGCATCGTATCCGGCGGAACCCGCGGCCGACGGCCGCGAATGGAAGTAACCGGCCGACGTGAAAGGCTGACCGATGAGCCGCGAGCCGAGGAGTTTGCCGCCCGAGCGAATCAACTCGCCGTTTGCTTGGCGTGGGAACCACCACTGCGCCAGACCTGTAACGACGAGTGGATAAACGACGCCGAGAAGCAGCGTCGTAGCCAGGGTCATCCAAATCGAGATGAGCAGATTTTTTTTCATCGTTTCCTCACGCCAGCCCGATGCGAGTAATGAGCATGTCGATCAGCTTGATTCCGATAAATGGAACGATGATTCCGCCGAGACCGTAAATGAGCAAATTGCGGCGCAGGAGCGCTTCGGCTCCGAGCGGGCGATACCGCACGCCGCGCAGGGCGAGTGGCACGAGGGCGATGATGATGAGGGCGTTGAAAATCACGGCCGACAGCACGGCGGATTCGGGCGTTTTGAGGCCCATTATGTTCAGCACATTCAATTGCGGGAAGGCGCCGGCGAACATCGCGGGAATAATCGCAAAGTATTTGGCGACGTCGTTGGCTACCGAGAAGGTGGTCAACGCGCCGCGGGTGATTAACAATTGTTTTCCGATGGCGACCACCTCGATGAGCTTGGTGGGGTTCGAGTCGAGGTCGACCATGTTGCCGGCTTCCTTGGCCGCCTGAGTGCCGGCGTTCATGGCGAGGCCGACGTCGGCCTGCGCGAGGGCCGGAGCGTCATTCGTGCCGTCACCGGTCATGGCGACGAGTTTGCCCTTGGCTTGCTCGCGGCGAATCAAAGCGAGTTTGTCTTCGGGCTTCGCTTGGGCGAGAAAATCGTCCACGCCGGCCTCGCGCGCGATCGCGGCAGCGGTCAGCGGATTATCGCCGGTGATCATCACGGTTCGAATTCCCATGGCGCGCAGTTGATCGAACCGCTCGCGCATGCCTCCCTTCACGATGTCCTTCAGATAGATGGTGCCAAGCACGCGGCAGTCTTCCGCGACCAGGAGCGGCGTCCCGCCTGCGTTGGCGATGGACTTGACGGCCTCGTCCACTTCCCGCGGAGAGCAATTGCCGCGCTTGCTGACGTATTGGATGATCGCGTCGGGAGCACCTTTGCGAATCTCGCGCCCGTCGATATCCACGCCCGACATCCGTGTAGTAGCAGAAAATGGGATAAACGTAGCGGCGACTGAGGAAAGCTCTCGGCCCCGCAGGCCGTATTTCTCTTTTGCCAGCACCACGATGGAGCGACCCTCAGGCGTTTCATCCGAGAGCGATGCGAGTTGGGCAGCGTCCGCAAGGTCTGTTTCCTTTACGCCGGGCGCGGGAATTAATTCTGTCGCGCGCCGGTTGCCGAGCGTGATCGTTCCAGTCTTGTCGAGGAGAAGCGTATCCACGTCGCCGGCTGCTTCGACGGCACGGCCCGACATTGCGAGCACGTTGCGTTGCACTACGCGGTCCATTCCGGCGATGCCGATCGCGGAGAGCAAGCCGCCAATGGTGGTTGGGATCAAGCACACCAGCAGGGAGACGAGCACAAACACAGACTGGGGCGAGCCCGAGTAGATGGCCATCGGTTGCAGCGTGACGACCGCGAGAAGGAAGATAATCGTCAAGCCGGCGAGGAGAATATTGAGCGCGATTTCGTTGGGAGTTTTCTGGCGCTCCGCTCCTTCCACCAGCTTGATCATCCGGTCGAGAAAGGTTTCGCCGGGATTCGAAGTGATTCGCACCTTGATCTCGTCGGATAGAACTCTCGTGCCGCCCGTGACGGCTGAACGATCGCCGCCGGATTCTCGAATAACGGGCGCGGATTCTCCAGTGATAGCGGATTCGTCGACGGACGCAACTCCTTCCGCAACTTCGCCATCCCCGGGAATGAACTCACCGGCGGAGACCATTACGAGGTCCCCGGCGCGGAGTTTGGACCCGGTTACTTCTTCAATGGATCCGTCGGTTCGGAGGCGCCGCGCCATGGTTTCGGCGCGGGCCTTGCGCAGCGTGTCTGCCTGCGCTTTGCCGCGCCCTTCAGCCATAGCCTCCGCAAAATTTGCGAAGAGAACCGTGAACCACAACCAGAGCGTAACTTGCACGGAAAAGCGCATATCGCCTGTGTGGCGATGGAGATCCCAAAAGAGATCGACAGTGGTCACGACGGCGCCCACTTCGACGACGAACATGACGGGATTCTTCATCAGCGTGCGCGGATTCAGCTTCACAAATGAATCTTTCAGGGCGACGGCGACAATGCCCCACTTCCACAACGACTTGCCGCTCTGACCAGCTAGTTTCGTCATGGAGTTAGAACACCTTTCCGGCGTGCATCAGCAAGTGCTCGAGAATCGGACCCAGACTAAGGGCGGGGAAGAAAGTGAGGGCGCTGACGATCAGGATCACGGAAACCAGGAGCACACTGAAGAGCGGTGTCGTCACGGGAAACGTGCCAGCGGACGCCGGGACGATCTTCTTGCGGGCCAGGTTACCCGCGATCGCCAGCACAGGAATGATCATGAAGAATCTTCCCAGCAGCATGTCGAAACCGATGCTTGTGTTGTACCAAAGCGAGTTCCAGTTGCCGCCCGCGAATGCGGAACCGTTGTTCGCCGCGCCTTCCGTGTAGGCATACAGAATTTGCGACAGTCCGTGCGGACCCGGGTTGCTGATGCCGGCTTTGCCGTACGACGTGACCACTGCAACGGCCGTGAAGACCAAAATGACGAGAGAGAAAATCAGCACGGTCAGCATGGCCATCTTCACGTCGTAAGCCTCAATTTTCTTTCCCAAATACTCCGGCGTGCGGCCGACCATCAGCCCCGCGATGAACACCGCCAGGATGACGAACACAACAATTCCGTAGAGTCCGGCCCCGACCCCGCCAAAAATCACCTCGCCCAACATCATGTTGATCAGCGGAATCATGCCCCCAAGGGGCGTGTAGGAATCGTGCATGGAATTCACGGCGCCGCAGCTCGCGTCTGTGGTGACCGTGGCGTACAGCGCCGAATCCGCGATGCCGAAGCGCACTTCCTTGCCTTCCATGTTTCCGCCCGATTGCGTTGCGCTCACTCGTTGGTCGACGCCATGCAGCAGCGGGTTACCGCGCGCTTCCGCCGCGTAGGCACACACCACGCCCGTCATGAAAAGCACGGCCATGGCGGCCCAGATTGCCCATCCGTGGCGTTGCGAGCCCGTCATCCGACCGAGGGTGTAGGTCAACCCGGACGGAATCGCGAAGATGAGCACGAGCTGGAGAAAATTCGTAAACGGAGTGGGATTCTCGAAGGGATGCGCGCTATTCGCGTTGAAGAAACCGCCACCGTTCGTGCCGAAAATCTTGATCGCCTCCTGCGACGCGACGGGCCCCTGCGCGATCACCTGTTCCGTCACCGTTTGCGTCGTAGTCTTGCCGTCTGCTCCGGTCAGCGAGCCCGTCTGCGGGTTCACCAGCTTTGCCGTGTCATACGGCCTGAAGTTCTGAATCACTCCCTGGGAAACAAATATCAACGAAACCACGAGGCAAGTCGGAAGCAGCACCCATAATGTGCATCGCGTGAAGTCGACCCAGAAGTTCCCGATTGTTTCCCTCTCGCGCCGAGCGATACCGCGAATCACCGCGATCGCCATCGCGATACCCACCGCCGCCGACGCGAAGTTGTGAAAGGCGAGACCGGCCATCTGTGTGAAATAGCTCATCGTTGTTTCAGGGATGTACGCCTGCCAGTTGGTGTTCGTGGTGAACGAGGCCGCCGTATTGAACGCCAAATCCGTGGGCACAGCGGCCAGATGCTGCGGATTCCATGGCAGCCACTGTTGCATCCGCTGAATCAAGTACAGCAGCACCATCGAAACAACGCTGAACAACAGCATCGCGATGGCGTATTCGGTCCACGGCATTTCCTTTGTCTCATCCACTCCAGTCACGCGATAGAGCAGCCGTTCGACCGGCCGCATCACCGGATCGAGAAACGTCTTTTCTCCGGCAAATACGCGAGCCATGAAAATGCCGAGCGGTTTTGCCAGGGCAAAGATCACAAGAAGGAAAAGCCCGATCTGAAGCCAGCCGTTTGGGGTCATATCAGAATTTCTCCGGCCAAAGCAGGGCCGCCAGCAGGTACACCAGCAGCGAAACGCAAATTCCCAGCAGAAGGACGCTCCCTAGCATTTCACGCTCCTATTTCAGGCGGTCGCAAGCCCACACGTATGCCACCGTCACTGCAAAAAACAGAATCGTACAGACCACGAAAGCAATGTCCCGCATCGCTTATCGCTCCTTAGAACTGGAACATCACCAAGCGCCTTCTTTCCGGCCCCACCACCAAATGATTCCCACGGTCGCAGTGGTCTGCTCTTTTGTCAGGACACCTTGCACATCGGTCAGGAACGACGGCTGATTCGAATAATCGCGCCGCCACTCATACCGCATCAAAAACCCAGGCGCCACGGTGTAGTCAAAAGTCACCGTATTTTCTTTCAGGGCCTGCGTGATCCCGCTGAAGAGCCCCCCGCGATCGGACATATATTCCGCCCGCGTGGCGAGCGCGAGCTTGGGCGTGAACTGATACTGGATGTAAGCAGCACCGCCGTCGACGTGGGAGGGAGCCGAGGACTCAAGCGGCGCGGCATTTTCCCAGAGCCGCTCAATAAACCAATCTCCCTCAAGGGCGAACGTGAGTTTCGGTGTCGCTTGCCACGTGGCATAGGTGTCGAAGATGTGTGTCCGCCCTTCGGGAGCGGGACGAATGGCCTGGAAACAAAGTCCTGGCTGAACGGGAATCGGGCAGGCTGGGGCCACAGTTCGATCAGGATGCTCCTGTCCCAGGTAGTAGTTAAAAGTCCAGGTCACCGTCCTTGCCGGTTTGGCCGTGAATCCGAACAGCTCATCCTTGAAACCATTAGTCGCTTCGACCTGGTTCGTCCCATTCACCACCCAATAGTCGACGGTGAACCGGTCGGTGACCGGAATACTGGCGCGCAATCCCATGTGATAAAAGGGAAGAAAGTTGAACCAGTATGCCCTTGAGTAATTCATCTGGTCCTTCGTGTAGTTCCCTTCTATTCCAATCGAGCTGCCCCACTTCCCAAAATCCACGGTCACGCCTTTCCCGACGGGAATGATATACGTGCCGTAGACCTGGAAAATGTTGCGATAGATATCGGGCCGCGGCTCGTTCGTGCGATTCCCCTGCAACGTGTCCGTCGCTTGGCCGAACTGCAGGTCAAGGCGCCCACCCCAGCGGCGTCCCTCAGTCAGATCGGGAGGATGATCGACAATCAGACTGGCCTGATTGAGACTAAACTCGTTGCTCAAGACATCGTACGCGCGTAGCAGGTTCACGCGACCAACCGGAGCGTTAAAGTTGTACGCGTAATAGGTGTCCAGTCCGACGTCGATCGTTGTGTCGCTGAGGAAATCCAGGGTCTTGCTGTCCTGAGGTCGCAACTCATTCTGCTGGGCTTGCGGTGCTTCCGACGCCGACCGGGTTTGCGGCTGGATATCCGCTTGGATATCCGATGTCGTGGACGTTACGGGCGCAGGAGAAGCCAAGGCCGCAGACGAGGCCAAGGCGGTAGGCGAAGTTGATTGCAGCTGTTTCACAATTGCCCTGAGCTCAGCCACCTCATTCTCAAGTTTGCTAACGCGCTCTTGCATCGCTTCTGGAATTTCCGTTGTCGTCCCGGATCCGCGCGACACGCTCGCCTGCCCGTGCACAACTCCTGCGTTTGCGCAGATCGCGAACACAGCGCACACCACCCTGAACGAGCCCACCGCTAGACCGCTCTCCTTCATGATCCACCTCGATCCATGCCGCGGTCTTCAATCACAATCTTAGCCACAGCGTTACGAAAAAACCGCGACTCCGTTCTTGCAGAATGCCAGGTGACCATTCGCTCTGCGCCCGCTCAGAACTTGACCATGATCGACAGGTCAATGAATGACTCATCCTTCCGAAGATCGGGGAACCAGACGCTTGAGCCCATCGCGCCGCAGGCGGCTGTCGCGCCCGAGGGCCCGGATAGGGTGGTTGCTCCGGACGTGGCACCGTTGAGGCAGGCGTACTGTGTGGGGAAACCTGTATTCCCACCCGGGGGAGTAATCCCCCCGCGGCCGGACCAATACGGAACATTGGCGCTGCGATAATCATATTCCCAGCGGAAAGTGACGTGTTGCTTGGGCATATAGTCAAACGTGAGAGAGGAATCCCACGCTTTGAATGGGTCCCCGGGATTCTCCGTAAAGTACGGCGAATTTGTGGACGCTGTTATGGCGCTCTCTCCGTTGATTGGGGGCAGCAGCACGAGATAGCGCCCCGGATTGTTGATTTTGCCGCCGCCGAGCGTCAGACCGAACTTGTCTCTATCGAACCACCAGCGGTTGTAGAGCATGTAGCCCAGAAAGCTCTGCTTGGGACCGCCCTTCTTGTCTCCGTAACAGCTCACGCCGCCACCGTATTCGCAACCCGCATCGGCGGTGAGACTGAACGCCATCTTGTCGAGAAGCTGGTTGTCCGGCCTGTCGAAATATTTGACCTCGATGCTGTTGTCCGTGTGGATGCGCTCGCGGTGGGGAGTGAAGAGGTCGTCCTGGCCCAAGCCGTAATTGTTGGAGATGATGTTGATCCAGCTCGTGGGAGTCCATTTAAGCTGGCCGCCGAGACCCGGCGTGTGGTTGGCCGAAGCATACGATTGCCAGCCATTGATGATCCAGGGTTCAATCTTCAAGTGTTTCGTGGGGAAAATTTGTACGCGCACGCCGTTGAAAAACCACGGGGTGTTCGAGGAAACGTAAGACGGTTGATAGGCCCAATTGTCGAAGTTGTAGTAGCTGAACAGGCCGATGTACGACAGGAAGATTCCCGCGTCCACGTTGACCCCGTGGAGCACGTTGAAGTGATATCCGCCGTACGCTTCCGATAGGTAGCGGTAGGCTGAGACGAGATCCCATTGACCATGTCCGGGACTGGGGTCATTTCGCGGAGTCGTCGCGGAATACATGCCAAACTGCGTCATGAGCCGGGCGCGGACGTTGTCATAGTGGAAGTCGCCGCCCACTCCGAGCTGTTCGAGTTGGACCTCTTGAGACCGGAAGAGTTCGCTGGACCCGCCGATCGAGTGGTCCGAGGGGTGGTTGAAGTCGAACACGTAGTTGATGTCTGCCCGGATTTCTGGCGTAAAGAATTTCGAGTCCCAAAATATGTCTTTTGTGCGGGGATTGCCGTTCAGCCAGGTCCAATCCGCGTCCGCAAAAGGCTCCACTTCGGCAGGCTGCGCCGCCTTGGCGGGTTCGGCCTGACCGGCTGCGTGGATCGTTTCGTGGATCGATTCAGGCTGGGCCGCAGGCGGCGCAACGCTCGCAACGGCAGACTCCTCGGGGTCCGCATTGGGCTGCGGAGGAGCGGACATAATCGGGCTCGAGGCTACCGCGCTGCCGGTCTGCTGCTTGAGCTGCGTCTCGAGCTCGGCGATTCTCGCGCGCATCGTCTCCAGCTCTTGCAGAATTTGGGCGCTTACTTCGGCGGCTGATTTTGGAGCCGTGTCTGTCTTTGGAGTCTCAGTCTTCGGGGAGGAAGTTGCCGATGAATCCGCAGTCGTTGGCGGATTGTGATCTTGTCCATTCTGGGCAAATGTGCCGCGAGGCGTTGCGACCCACAAGGAAAGCAAGGTCGCGCCACAAATCGTTCTAACCACAAACTGCCATTGATTTGTCTTCATTTTGGAATCCAAACCTTTCGAATTCGCCTTGCGTGACGGCGCTAAGGATGTCGCTTCGACCCGCAGCTAGAATTACTCACACAATCGAGCAATGCCAAGGCCGTATCTAAGCTATTGGAATTAAGCTAGTTAACCCTCGTAAATCCGCGATTCCTTCGCGAATTCGCGAACTTGGGGAAAAGGTCCGCGAATCTCTGCGCGTCTACGAACCCTGGTTCCGTGCGGTATCCGGAGGCTTTTTCCTTAAACCGTGTTCGTCGCGCCAGAATTCGATGAGCACATAGACGAAGAAACCGCACGCGACCATAGGTACAGCGATCAGGAAAGCCACAACCGTTCTCCCGGCACACAGCGCTCCCCGCGCATTGCGGCGCAGAAAGCATCCGAACACCGTATCCAATTCGCATCAGGAAGACATAAGCGAGGCATAAGGATTTCGTAAGTGTCCGCTGACTCCTTTTGAAGGGGAGCGGTCCGGGCTGAACTCACGACGGGGCGGCCCGCTAGTCGAAGCGGAGATTTTAGACTTGATATCGTGACATTGAAGCCCCGGGGACCGGAAGGACTACTAAGGGCGGCGGTAAGCAGATTGGTGTTCCAAGAAGACTCCGGCGCTCGCCACGATGTTGTGTTGAACGCTCGCGCTGAGTGGCGCGTTCAGTTCCGGGTTACCGGATACAAAGTCACGGAACTGCCCGCGGAGGTTGATTGCCCAGGCGTATTGCTTTGACCTCCAAACCCGCACGTCCATTCCGCCGCCGAAATCGCCGACAGCGCGACTCACGAAATGGACGCTATACGTTTGACCATTCGTCAGGACCTGGCTTTGGATGTAGAGGGTGTAGCCGCCCCCCGCAGCCACCCAAGGATGAGCCAAGGCCCGCGGCAGAAATTCGAGTCGAAGTCCCGGCGTGAGGTACAGCGAATCGTAACTTTGCGGAACCGCCGCCGAAGTGGATTTCACGTTGCGAGGAGGCAGCACCGTGAACTCCAGTTCGATGTGCGGCACGATCCATCGATTGCTCGTAAATCCGTGATCGAGATTCAAACCGGCCGCGTACCCGGCCGACACGTGAGCCTGGCCGCCGGCAGGACCTTGAAAACCGTAATTCTGTGACAAGACGCCGCCGTAGAACGCTCCGACTTGATTCGATTGAGCTCCGGCAGGCCACGCAAACAGGAAAAGCATGCACGCGGTAGCGACCAGATCGGGCACGGCCCTTTGACGCGTTCTGAAATGGTTTGAGACCTTCTCGAATGACGCGATCAAGCCCTTCTCCGGTGACAGGATACAAAAAAATCCGGCCGCCACCAAAAACCGCGCAGCGGCCGGAGATTACCAGCGGCTACTGTTTCGAAGCTCGAAGCAGCATTTGCGTGCCGCTATCGAGATGCACATTTTGAGTCTTCGAGGTGACAACGCTGGCCTGCGTGGCATTGCTTGCTGCTGAGGCGAGGCTCAAGCCCTGCAAGCCGAACACTCCGGTGCTCGAAGATGTAAGTTGTCCCGCGGCGTTCAATCCGCCGACGTTGCCAGCAGCCGACCCTGCGGCACCGGCAGTGGTTCCAACTGTTCCGCTCACCGTTCGGCCCGCGTTTCCGGCAACGCCGCCGGTGGCGCCGGCAGCGCCACTAACAGTTCCGCCTGCGCCGCCGAGGAGCCCGCCGCCCGCGGATCTACCTGATCCCGCCATGGATCCGCCGCCCGCGACCATCCCTTCGTCGTCCGCGACAGCTGCTGACGTTTGGCTGGAGGCAGCCGCAAGAGCCTGTACGCCGAGATGCAGCGGCACCTCTTCACCGTTTTTCAGGGTCGCACTGTCGAATACCATCCCCAACGAAGATTCGGCATTCGTCTTCGACCGGGCTTGCGCTTCGGTGACATGGCCGTGCAGGCGGGAGCCCTTCTTTATCAGGACTTGGCCGTCTTGCTTCACGTCGGAAGTTGTCTTCGCTTCGACTTTGTCGCCCGGCTTGCATTTCTTGGCGTCCAGAGAATTGACGAGGGTAGCATTCACAGCTGTGCTGTCGTTCAGAGCCAAAGCGTTTGGTCCTGCATTCGCTGAAATCGAATTCGAATTGGACGCTGACGCTGCGCTCCCGCTCGACGCCTGAGTGCCCTGGCCTTTCCGGCTGGAGGACTGCGCCGACTGCGATGCCGAGGCGGAAGTGCTCGACTGCGCCTGAACGCCGCTGACTTGGCCAGCGGCTTGTGCATTCGAGGTCGCGCCCGTCTGCGCGTTCACCGAAGTCTGGGCTTTCGCACTCCAGGTGAAAACCGTTGCCGCCACAACCAATAGTCCGAATCGTTTCATAGCAGTCTCCCTCATTACCCCGAGCGATGCGGCCACAAAGCCGACGAAATACGGAGCGGTTGATGCAAGCGTCTGACCACGATATTAAAATGCGTAGAATCAATTACTTAGAGATAGAGGGGGAGGGCTTATCTCAGCCGAGTACTGGGACAAAACGTAACGGATAGAGGAGGTTTTTACAGTCGTCCGGGGTGTGTCGCGGGCTCGGCTCGCTTGTTGCATCCCGGACCGATTCGAAAAAAAGCTGGCGAGGCCTATATCAAATCCGGCGAAGCGAACCCTTCTTTCCTAGCATGGCTACAAGTTTCAGGAGGCGATTGATATGAGCAAGAAACCGATCATTGCATCCACGATGGTTGCTCTGGCGCTGCTTTCAGGTCCGATTCTATTTGCGAAGGACCAGCCGTCTTATGACAAGGCCGCGTTGCTGTCGATGGAATCATCCACGTGCGGCATGGCGGAGAAAGCAGGCAAGACCGTCAGTGGAGAGATTCTTGGCACGGATGCTTCACGCAAGCAGACACAGGAAGTTCTGTGCCAAGAATACGTGCTGGAGTCAGACCGGATCGTATACCGGATTCGTCCCAACGATCAGAAGCACCCCGTGCTGTTGCCTGTAGGCGAGTCGGTGGAATTTCGGATTCACAAGGACAAGCTCTACCTGCGCGATCCTGAGGGCGACAAGAAAGAGCGCGAGTACGTCGTTGTCTCGATGCAACCTCGTGCAGACACAAAGGACATCGCGGCGAAGTAGCCGAACCGTGTTCTCGAACAAAGCTTCTCGCCACTTTCCCGTACCCGTCCGCATCTGATACGTGTAAGTCGGCGGGGGCGGAAATGGCGGGAAGCCACAAGGTAGTAATCATTGGCGGCGGGTTTGGCGGACTTACGCTCGCGCAGTCGTTGAAGAATGCACCTGTGGATGTCACGCTTCTCGACCGAGTCAACTATCACCTTTTCCAGCCGCTGCTCTATCAGGTCGCCACCGGCTCGCTTTCTCCCGCCAATATCGCGGCGCCACTGCGGCAGGTGCTGCGAAAGCAGACCAACACGACAGTGTTGCTGGCGGAGGCCACGAGCATTGACGCGAAAAATCGAAGCGTCATCCTGAAAGACGGCAAGATTCCCTACGACACGCTGGTGATCGCCAGCGGTTCGAGCCATCAGTATTTCGGGCACGACGAATGGGAGAAATCCGCGCCGGGCTTGAAGACGGTGGAGGATGCCACGGCCATGCGCAGCCGAATTCTGCTCGCGTTTGAGGCAGCTGAGAGGGAGTCCGACGAGGGAAAACGCCGAGCCTGGCTGACGTTCGTTATCGTTGGCGGCGGCCCAACGGGAGTGGAGCTGGCCGGGGCGCTCGGCGAAATCGCCAACGACACTCTGCGCCACGATTTTCGCGATATCGATCCTTCTACCGCTCAAATCATTTTGGTGGAAGGCACAGAGCGCATTCTGCCGACATACCCGCCGAGTCTCTCCGAAGCGGCGCGCAAGATGGTGGAGCGGCTCGGGGTTACGGTTCGCACGGGCGCTTTCGCGATCGACGTTCAACCGGAGTCAGTGACGATTCGCGCCGGAGACCGCACCGAAACAATCCGGACGCGCACGATTTTGTGGGCCGCCGGCGTTCTGGCGTCGCCGCTCGGCCGGGAGCTGGCGAAAGATGCGGGAGCGCCGTTAGACAAAGCCGGCCGCATCATCGTTCAACGGGACATGACGGTGCCCGGTCATCCCGAGATTTTTGTGATCGGTGATCTTGCGAATTTCAGTCATCAGGGAGGAAAACTGCTGCCCGGCGTAGCGCAGCCGGCGATTCAGCAGGGGCGCTATGTCGCGAAAGTGATTAAGCACCGCCTGAAAGGCGCGGCTATCGAGCCGTTTCACTACACGGATAAAGGCAATCTGGCGGTGATCGGACGGGGCGCGGCGGTGGCGGACTTGGTGCGATTTCGACTGGCTGGCTGGCCTGCGTGGCTGATATGGATTTTCATCCACCTGGTGAACATCGTCCAGTTCCAGAATCGTATTCTTGTGCTTTTGCAATGGGGCTGGCTTTATGCCAGCTACGACCGGTCGGCCCGGCTGATCACCGGGAGGGATCCGTTTCCGCTCGATTTGTAGGAGTTCGATTCGGAGAAATCAAGCGTTTCCGGAGCCCGCGTGGATTTTCCCGGCGCGTATCGCGCGCAGGAATTGTTCGTGATCGCGTTCGGTCTGATCGGCGTAGGCGGCCGCGAATTTCGAAATGGCGACATCGAAACTGTTGTTCTTTCCAAGGTAGCCCGCGATCATGGCGGGGTCGCCCGTCCGCGCGTGAGCGCGCGCCAAGGCCCATCCGCAGATTTCAACATATTCGGCCCAGTCCGGCTTGGGCATTCTCGCCAGGTCGATTTTCATTTTCATGTCGCGAAGCTGGCGGAAATAGTAGTCGTGCCCGTCGTCGTCGCGCGTCCAGCCGAGAAAGATGTCGCTCGCCGTTTGCAGCATTCGTTGCCCGGTGACAACTCTTTCGCCGTGGTTGTTGTACCGGCTCTTGCCTGCGTACGGCTCGAGCACGGAAGCGCCCGCCTGCTTGAATTGCAGGAAGAGCGGATCGTTCTCTCCCGCCATTAGCAGCATGGCAGCGCAGCGGGTGCCGACGCTGCCCACGCCCACAACTTTGCGGGCGATGTCCACGATATGGTAGCGGTCCAGAATCACGCGGCGTTCTTCGGGCAGAGTGAGCCGGTACCGATGAAACATGTCCTCGATGAATCTACCCCTGCGCTTGATGTCAGCCGGGTGGTAAACGAGCGGCGGCCGATCGAGGATTTTGGTGTGTCCGCTTTTGGTGCGAGTGATCTCGGGGAACATGTGCTGCGCTGTTTCGAGTCGCGCTTTCTGCTCCGCCTGCTCCCACCGTTCCTTCGCACGTTCCGTCCTGGCACGCCTCACCAGGATTTCCGCTTCCAAACGCGAATACCAGACGTCCAGCGCGCGCATGCCGGCGTATTGGCGGATGTGCTCGCGATACGATTCCGTCGCCGCCCGCGCGGCATCGTCGCAGTGACGCTCGCGAAACCCCAGGTCTCTGCCGCTTAGCACGATGCTGGCCGCCAGCCGCTTTACGTCCCATTCCCAGGGCGCGGGGAGCGTTTCGTCGAAATCGTTGATATCGAACACAAGCTGACGCTCGGGGCTTCCGAAGCCGCCGAAATTCGCGACGTGACAGTCGCCGCACGCCTGCACTCGAATACCAGTGACCAACGTGTTCGAAAGGTCGGCAGCCATAAGAGCCGCCGCGCCTCGATAAAAGGCGAATGGCGACTGGCGCATGCGCTCGTAGCGAATCGGCACCAGCTCCTGGATGCGCCCTTTGTCGGACTCGATCAGCAGCGCCACCGGATCGGGGCGATTCTTCGGAGGCGTCCACTTCGCGTGCGCGCTGCGCGGAGCTTCCTCGCGTAGCGCTTTCCCCGCGGCCATGCGCTGTGTCACGCTCTCGCCAGGCGCGATTCGGCGCCATTTAAGTGGGAGTGCCTTTGAGTGCGTTTTCGCGGCTCCGCCGTTCTTCGTCACGTCATTCACCTCATACCATTTTGCACTCGAACGCTCCCGGCGCTGGAAATATTACGCGGCCTGTTGACGCTCGTGCGAATGCCGACCAAGAGGGTGTCGACGCGTTATCACGGGGCACTGGTGAGGCGATTTCCGGGCCCATTACGGAAAACGGCGTATTACAATCGCGAGTCGGGCGAAATCATGAAGACTCAAGAGAAGGCAATCTTTGCGGGATTAGCCGTCTTGCTGGCGGCTGCGCTCGCGGCGGCAATCCTTACGCGGAGCTGGGGGAACTATCACGATAGCTGGCGCGCGCTGCGGACGGCAAATGCGCGCGAGGCGGCAATCGTCGACACGCGCGAATTGGATACCGCGCAGCAATTGTCACAGCTCGCCGTGACGCACACGGAACGCGACTACGCGGAACAGGCGCTGCACGCCGCCGACCATTCCGTAGACGTCGCGTTCGACGCGGGTTTGCGCGACGCAGCCGAGAACCCGCCTCCGCTGACTCCTCAAACACGGGACCTGACCACGCGCGTCAAGGCCGCGGATGCCGTGGTGGACGCAGACCAGGACCGCGTCGCAGAATTACAGCAGCAATTGCCGAAGGCGCGCCCGGACAGAAAGGACGATGTGCAAGCGGACCTGGACTTCGCCCAGGAGCAATTGTCGCTGCATCAGGAAGAGCTTGAAGATGCGCATCAGGACTTGATTCGCGCCGGCGGCGACAAGAAAGCCATCATCCAGCAGCAACTCGACCAGCACAACGCGTCCGAAGCGCACACCGGTAAGGCAGGCGCCTCCGGGGCGGCGGCCAACCTCGCCGAGTCACTCGAGTCGACAACGTCATCCAGCATCCTTGCAGAAGTACGCGCCCTGCTCTCGCTGCGAAGCAAGGAGCAACTCTTGCGGCAGGCGCAGCAGAGTGCGCTGGCGCGTGCGGCGGAGCTGGCTAGTGATCACGAGACGCTCGAAAAAGAAATGGGCACGGAGAAGACGCAGAAGCGAATTCTTCGTCATCCAGCAACGGGCGCGTCCGCGGCGAGCGTGGCCGCCAGGCCGCCGGACCAAGAATCGAGTAAGGCGCCAGATCAGGGTGTGGATAAGGGAACCGCGGCAAACGGCAACGGCGCGACTGAGACTGGTTCGGCTCTCTCCCTTTTGCGCCACTTGAGGAGCGAGCAGCAGGATCTGAGCCAGTACGACAAGCGCATCCAAGACGAGCAACAGCTCGCGGCGGTGTACGGCAATTGGGCGGCGTTCGTGGACGTGCGGGAAAAGGCGTTTCTCCACGCACTTTCGATGGCGGTGTTTTGGATTCTACTGATCGCAGTGTGCGTGCTTGTTGCGAATGCTTCGGTGCAGCGGTTCTTCTCGGACGTGACGCCAGAGCACCGCGAACTGCACACGATGCGAACGGTGGCGATGGTTGTGATTCAGGCGCTGGGAGTAGCGTCGATACTGCTGGTAATCTTCGGCGTGCCGAGCAATTTTGCGACGTTTCTGGCGCTGGCTACGGCGGGCGTCACAGTGGCCCTGAAGGACTTCATCGTTGGGTTCGTAGGATGGTTCGTGCTGATGGGCAAGGACGGAATCCGCCCAGGGGATTGGGTGGAAATCAACGGCGTCGGCGGGGAGGTGATGGAGGTGGGGTTGTTTCGCACCACGCTGCTGGAAACGGGGAACTGGTCGGACGCGGCGCACCCGACGGGGCGAAAGGTAGCGTTCGTGAATAGCTATGCGATCGAGGGCCACTACTTCAATTTTTCAACTTCGGGCCAGTGGCTGTGGGACGAACTTCAGATTCAAGTTCCGGCGGACATCGATCCGTATACGACGGCCGAGGCGATTCAAAAGATCGCCACGGATGAAACGGCGCCATACGCGCAGGAGGCCCAAGAGGAATGGACTCGGGTGGTTCCCGCATACGCGAAGCGCAAGTTCTCCGCGGCGCCTTCGATGAGTGTGAAACCGGCCGGCGGCGGCGTCAGCGTCACCGTTCGTTACATCACACGCGTCCGAGACCGGCAGGAAGTTCGTACGCGTCTCTATCGCGCGGTTGTCGAACTCCTGCATCGGAAGGGAGCACCAGAGGGTTCACCAGCTCCGCTTCCGGCTGGGACATAGAAGGCACCGGCGGCCGAGTTCAGTCCTTGCTCACCTTCGCGACGGAGCCTCTTAGTGCTCGTTCTTCTTGTGGGAAAGTTTCAGGACGAGATTGATATCGCGGCGGGAATCGTAGCTCGAAATGGTGCGGACGGAAGAAGTCAGGTCGTTGTGTTCGGCGTGGATTTCGTAATCCTCGTTTGGATTGAGCCCGCTGAAACGGTAAGTGCCGGAATCGTCGGCGATATAGGTCTTGACGCCCTGGGTTTTCACGTTCTTGAGGTAAACCACGCTCTGGGGCACGGGATTTTCATCTTTGTCGTCCACGGTTCCGTGTACGGTGCGGAGCTCGGGCTGGCCCTTCTGGTCCTGCGCCGGGCGTGCGGTGGGCGAAAAAATACAAAGCAGCGCGATGAGCACGGGCAGCGAGAATCGCGCGCATTCCGCTGCACGCGTGAGTAGATGACGTCTTTCAGGAAAACGGGAAGATCGCCGGGCGGAATGTTGAAGAAAAATCATTCAACCTCTTCTTCTTCCTCATCCTCGTCTTCCTCTTCCTTCACGCTCGACTCTTCGCCCTCCGCTTCCTCTTCGTCCTCGTCCTCATCTTCGGAAAGAACGATGAGATGGACGGGGTGAGTCTGCGTGACCTCCAGCTCGGAATCGCATTCCGCGCAGGTCAGGATTTCGCCTTCCTCGACTTCATCTTCGTCCAAGTCGATTTCGGCGTCACATTCTGGACATCTGGTCACGTGGGTCCTCCCCTTTCAGGACGATTCTACGACGGCCAAGCGTATTATATAACGCCCGTGTCAAACTTTCCGCCGCAGGACAATGCAAATGTTCGAGATTCCCGGGAGTACCCGGAGCGCCCGATCGTGGGCGTCGGGGGCGTGGTGATTTCGGATGGCCGCGCTCTCCTGATCAAGCGCGGGCACCCGCCGCTCGAAGGGGAGTGGTCGATTCCCGGCGGGACCCTTGAAGTGGGTGAGACGTTGCCCGAAGGCGTCAGGCGGGAGCTTGCCGAGGAGTGCGGAATCGAAGTGCGCGTGCTCGAGCTGATCGAGGTGTTCGAGCGCGTTTTTCACGATGAGGCTGGAAAAGTGAGATACCACTTCGTGATTGTGGATTATTTGTGCGAGGCAGTCAGTGGCGAGGCGCGCTCGGGAAGCGATGTAGTGGACGTGGCCTGGGCGACGGAGATGGAGCTTGAACGATACTCTTTGACGCCGACCGCTACGCGGGTGATCCGTCGCGCGTTCGAAATGACGCGGATGCGTAGTGCATCCTAGATGCCGAGCGATTCGCCTCAGCTTGCGAGACGAAGATACACTTTTTTGTGGAAAACGCTTCCCTCGTCGCCAATCAGGACGCGGCCGAGCCAGGATGGTTCGGTGGGAGACGTGATCAGCAGCTTCAGGCCTGACGCGCCCGCGGGAATGTCGAAAACGAGCAGCGTCTGGTAAGACTCGGCGGGGCGCAACGCCTGGGTCATGGGCGTCCATCGGCTGCCGAGCGAATTCTCCAACGCGGATTGAGCTTCGCTCGCAATTCCATATTCACGACCCTGGTCATCGACAAGTTTCACTTCGCGCGGAGAGGGGAAAAGCGGGCCGTCGCCGCGGTGGGGCGAGATGGTGCCCTCGTCAAAACGAGTGCGAACGCTGACGATGTAGAATGTGCCGCTGGCGCTTTGTTGGTTCGCCGCGGCAAGGGTTTTCATTTGCGTGACGCCGGAGACGGAATACGCGAGGTGGCAATCGATCTCGCAGAAGTACTTTTCCTCGCCGGGCGCGAGCGACCATTCATGGCTCGTGGCCGAAGCCGTGAGCAGCACGATTCCGTAGCCGGCGAGCAGAACGAGCGCCACAAGGGCCAGCTTCCGCGCAAATCCCCAGCCGCTGAAGAGCCAATTCGAAGTCGCGGCCGTCCAGCGAGAAAGGCGCTCTTCGCCGATGAGCTTAGCAGCAACAGCGGCCGCAAGTGTTGCGGCTAGCACCGCGAAAGTTCCCAAGAACGCCAGTGCACCGAGAATTGCTATCAGTTGTTTTGTTGCCATTTGCGTTGCTCCTTCTTTCTAACTGGCGGCGGCTTCGGGCAAGCGGCCGAAACGGCGTTCGCGGCCGAGAAAATCGTCGAGGGCTTCGGTGAGGTCGGCCACGTCAAATTCGGGCCACATTCGGGGAGTGAAAAAGAGCTCCGCGTACGCGCACTCCCACAGCATGAAATCGCTCAAACGGCGTTCGCCGCCTGTGCGAATCAGCAGATCGACGTCGGGCGCGGGCCCATCGGCGTAGGTGACTTCACCCAGGCGCCGGGCAAATTCGCGTTCGGAAACTTCGAGGCTCGATAGCATCCAGCAGGCGGCCCGCAGGATTGAATCGCGCGAGGAGTAGTCGAGCGCGATGCGAAGGTCGAGCTTTCTTCCCGAGGACGTCATGCGCTCGGCGGATTCGATCGCGGCAACCAGGGAGGGAGGAACGCGGTCGCGGCGGCCGATAACGCGCAGGCGCACACCTTCGGCCGCGCATTTGGAAGCTTCGCTACGCAGGAACTCCTCGAGCAAATTGAGCAGCGAAACCACTTCGCTCGCGGGACGATTCCAGTTGTTCGAGGAAAAAGCATAGAGAGTGAGGATGCCGATCCCAAGCGAGGGGGCGGACCGAGCGATGCGGCGGACAGCGGCAACCCCCGCGCGGTGCCCTTCTGAGCGAGGCAATCCACGAGACGCGGCCCAGCGGCCGTTGCCGTCAAGGAGGATGGCGACGTGCAATTTCGATTCCGGAATAACTTTTAAAGTACTTTTATTCATAAAGTATCAGTGCGAACCGTTCCTTTGCTGGCGCCGCCACCACCTGGTTTTAATGAGTACGGTGAAAGCTTTAATGCCCGGCGAAAATTTGAAGAAGACGCCGCTATCGCTCGCGAGTGGCGCGAATCAGAGCCTCCATGTGATCGAGATATTTCTCGAGGGCGCGCCGTCCGGGCGCCGACAAGCGATACTCCGTCTTGGGCAGCCGGTTGGCGAAGGATTTCGCGCAGGCGATGTAGCCTGCGTCCTCGAGTTTGCGCGCGTGGACGCTCAGATTGCCGTCGGTGACGCTGAGGAGCTGCTTCAGCTCGTTAAACGTGAGCGAGTCGTTGACGGCCAGAGCACTGATGATGGCGAGACGCGTGCGCTCGTGAATCAGGCGGTCGAGGTTCGTCGCATTTTCCGACGGCCGCGCTGTTGCAACCACTCGCTTTGATTTTTCGTCCCGCTCGACGCGGGCCGCATTCGATTTAGCCACCATATTTCCTCGCAATCACCGCTCCGAAGATAACGTGAAGTCCGCCGAAGCCCGCAGCCAGGAGAGCGTTACTCCAGCTCACGGGCGAAAAAAGCGCTACGGCGCCCAGAACCATGAAGCAAAGTCCCATCAGCGGGACGATCCGAATCGAGAACGCGCCACCCGTCACGACCGCCGTGCCGTAAAGCAGCAGCCACATGCCCGCGATTGTGCCAGTGAGCCCGGCGCGTACGAGGACCAGGGTAAGGAGCGCGCCGACGAAAATAGGCGGTGCGAAGCTGTACACAAACCGGCGGCCGGGGCCCGAGAAAAGCGACCCACCGGAAGCGCGAGCCTTCGTGTAGGTGGTCCAGGATGCGATGGCGATGGCTGCCGCCGCGTCGATCATCCAGGTGACGAGCCACGCCAAAGGCGAATCCTGGCGCGATGCTATCGCTGCGGCGCCAAACGCCGTGATGCCCATCGCGACGCCGCCCCAGCCGGGCACGGCGGTGAAGGATCCGGCGCGCTCCATGGTCTCGCGAATGAAGCGAAGGTTGTCGCGGGCGCGATCGTCGAGAGCGACAGGATCACGCGGGCGGGACGGAAGAGGCTGGTGGCTCGACATAGCTAGAGGCTAGCATCGCAGCCGCAGTATGTCAAGTACTTTGTGTTGCAAAGTATGATGGCCATTCTCTTGCTGCTCAACTTGGCCGGGACTATGCTCTGACCGAAAGCAGGCATACATAAAGGAGAGGAAAATGAAAAAAGTCCTGGTGACCCTGGCGGCGGTTGCGATGCTGCCTTTCGCTTCCTTCGCACAGACGCCGCAAGCGAGCAAGAGCCCGGTTTCCGATGCGGTGCGAAGCATACTGGACCGCGAGTCGAAAAGCATCGTCGCGGCCGCCGACGAAATGCCGGCCGATAAATACAGCTTTCATCCGACGCCTGCCCAAATGACGTTTGCCCATCTGGTGGTTCACATGGCGAATTCGAATAATTTTCTGTGCTCGAAGATTTCGGCCATGCCGGCGCCGAGCGGCGATAAACCTGCGGACACAGACCCGAAGGACAAGCTGGTGGGCGCGCTGAAAGCTTCGTTCGACTTTTGCACGCAGGCGCTCGCGAAGGTGGACGACTCAAATCTCGGCGAGGAGTTGACTCTGTTCGGCACGCGAACCGCCACCCGCGCCGCCACGATGATCATCTTGACGAACGACTTCGCCGACCACTACAGCACCGCCGCGGCGTACTTGCGCGCGAACGACTTATTGCCGCCGACCGCCCAAAAGAAGGATTAGCCCTATCACCCGCGGCTTTACTTAGGGTAACGGCCCAACAGCCAGTTCCATCGAAGGTAGACGAGGTCACCGAACATCCGCAGGCTGTCGCGAATGACGTGGACTTTGGTTGCCGTGTCGTGCGCCCATCGCACGGGAACTTCGGCGACGCGCAAGCCGTGGCGCTTCGCCAGGAACAGCACTTCGGGGTCGAAGCCGAAGCCCTCGATGCGTTGCTGCTCGAAGACGATACGCGACGGCTCGCGCACGAAGGCCTTGAAGCCGCACTGCGTATCGTGGAACGGCAGGCCGGTGAACAACCGCACGAAACCGTTGAAGATGATTCCGGCGAGTTCGCGGTAGGGTGACTGGTGGACCTCGATGAGGGAACGGTCGAGAGCCCGTGAGCCGACAGCGACGTCGTTACCCGCGGCAATCGCGGCCAGAAGCTTCGCCGACTCCTCGATAGGCGAGGAAAGGTCTGCGTCGGTGAAGAGCGTGACGCGTCCGCGCGCTTCGAGCATGCCGTGTCGGACGCTGTAGCCTTTCCCGCGGTTCTCGCCGTTCCGCACAAGTCGAAGGAACGGCATCTGGCGCCCCGATTCTTCCACGATTCTTACAGTTCCGTCCGTTGAACCGTCGTCGACCACGATAATTTCAATTTCTCCGGCGGCCGCCTGCTCGCGAGCGAAGTAGTCGCGAATTTGCGCGAGCGCGCGAGGCAGGCGTTTCTCCTCGTTGTAAGCGGGGATGATGATGGAAAGGTCCGGCGCGGGTTCGCTCATCCGCGGGACGCTTCCTGAGAGTCTTGTCGCCAGCCATAGCGTCCGATCAGCGGCACAAAGCGGCAGGCGTACAGCGATTCCTGGGTCGTACCGGCGTCACGCTTCACGATGCGCAGGAGTTCCTGTTGTTCTGAGCGGCCGACGGGAATAACGAGGCGTCCGCCCTCGGCAAGTTGTTCGACGAGCGGCGGCGGAACGGCGGGTGCGCCGGCTGTGACGAGAATCGCGTCGTACGGCGCGGCCGAAGGCCAGCCGAGGGAGCCGTCGGCTTCTTCGATGCGAACGTTCGCGTAGCCGAGGCGAGCCAATCGCTCGCACGCAGCGCTCGCGAGGGTCGGTTGCGTTTCTATAGCGGTGACTTCGCGCGCTAGCAACGACAGCACGGCCGCTTGGTAGCCTGAACCAGCGCCGATTTCGAGCACGCGTTCGTGGCCTTCGAGCGACAACGCGTCTGCCATTGCCGCTACCATGAAGGGCTGCGAAATTGTCTGGCCCTCACCGATCGGAAGAGGCTCGTCGGCATAGGCTGCGAAGACATGGTCCGGAAGAACGAAGAGGTGGCGGGGAACGGACCGCATTGCGTCCAGCACGCGCTGCGAATCGATGCCGCGGTGGCGGATTTGCCGGGCAACCATCTCCCGGCGGGCATCCTCAAAATTTGAGTCGGCGTTTGCGCCGCGACTGCCGTTGCTGCCCATCTGAAGCAACGCCCCTTTGAGGCATTTACCAGACCTCACTGTTGGCACGAAATTTCAATCGCGAAAGCGACGGCCTGTTTTGAAATTATCACAAGCGGGAGTGGACGTGCTACCCGAACGCCCTCGGTGAGCGTCCACTGAAGTGAGCATTTGGAGGCAGACTCACGCAGTGCAAACTGGAAATCGATCCGTGACGCGGAACGCTGCTTTGGTTAAGATGGAGGCCTGCACTTGATCCACCGACCCAAGGAGAATTCATGAAATACCGACTCGCACTTATAGGCGCACTGTTGTTTGTCGCTGGCTCGACGATGGCGCAAGCGACTTCGCAATCCGCTCCGCCGCCGCACCAACCAGGAGTTCCGGCGCAGCCATCTGAGTTAAAACCGCTACCGGCCGCTGGGGTACCTGCGGCAACCGCGGAGAAAATCGATCCCGAAAAAGAAAAAGTAATCCGGCACTTCATGGAGATTACCGGTTCATCGAAGATGGGTGAAAACATGACTGAGCTGATGACGTCTCAGGTTAAATCCGCCGTGAGCCGGAGCATGAGCGGAGACCGGTTGCAAAAATTCCTCGAAGACTTCAACCAGAAGGTGAGCGCGAAGTCGCCGGCAACGGAAGTCGATGGCGAGGAAATTCCGATCTACGCGCAACATTTCTCTCTGGAAGATCTACAGGGAATGATCCAATTTTACGAATCGCCGTTGGGTCAGCGAGTCATGAAGGCGCTCCCGCAGGTACTGCAGGAAACGCAGCAGAAGGGCCAGGCGATCGAGCGCACAGCGGCGATCACGACCTTGAGGGAGATGTCCGGCGACTATCCCGAGGTCAAGCCGTTCCTGCCGGAAGAGCAGAAGCCAACGCTGGCCCCGGGTGCGCAGCCGCAGCAACCGAAACCTCAGCCGTCGCAGCCGCAGCAGCCCAAACCGCAGACGCCGCAGCCACAGAGGTAAGCAGCCCAACCAACAGCGGATTGCCAAAGTTCTCGAAGAGAGCGGTCGGCTTGCGGCGGGGTTGAACCCCCGCCCTTCCACTGCGAAAACCTCCTCCGAAGCGGCTGAACCGGCCTACAATCCTCTGGCCATGGACTGGTCACCCGTCTGGATCTCGCTGGAAACCAGCGTCACCGCAACGCTGATCGTGATGGTGGTGGGGCTTGCGGCAGCGGCGTGGCGCGAACGCCATAACGGGCCGGTGATGGCGCTTGTAGACGGGCTGTTCCTGCTTCCGCTGGTTCTGCCTCCGACGGTGGTCGGTTTCTTTCTCTTGCTACTCTTCGGGCGCAATGGTCCGCTCGGCAAACTGCTTTTGCGATTCGGCCACACTGTTGTCTTTTCCTGGCCGGCAACTGTGATTGCGGCGGCCGTGGTTTCGTTTCCGTTGATGTACTTGACGGCGCGAGCGGCGCTGGAGCAAGTGGATCCTCATTTTCTTCAGGCTGCGCGGACGCTCGGTGCGTCGGAATGGCGCGTGTTCGGCGAAGTGGCACTTCCGCTGGCGTGGCCGGGCGTTCTTGCGGGAACAATCCTTTCCTTTGCGCGGGCGCTGGGGGAATTCGGCGCCACGTTGATGCTTGCCGGGAACATTGAAGGTAAGACTGAGACGATTCCGATCGCGATTTATTCGGCCTTCGACGCAAACGACATGCAGCACGCGTGGACATGGTGCGCGGTCGATATTGCGATTTCACTTTCGCTGCTCGCCGCGCTCTACTATTGGACTCGCGCGCGCGGTCCCGCCCGCTGGGTGCGGCGCTGACATGGCGCTCGAAGTTCAAATCGCGAAAGAGCTTCCCGATTTCACGCTGGATGTTCGATTCCGCGCCGAGTCCGGCGCGCCGTTGAGCATTCTGGGGCCATCGGGCTCCGGCAAGACGATGCTCCTGCGATGCATTGCGGGACTCGAGCGTCCCGATCACGGACGGATCGTACTCGACGATCGCGTACTATTCGATTCCGAGCGAAGGGTGCGAGTGCCGGCACGATCGCGACGGCTGGGCCTGCTGTTTCAGCATTATGCGTTGTTCCCTCATCGCACCGCCTCGCAAAATATTGCGTTCGGCGTGCGAAATCTATCGCGCGTCGACCGAGAAAAGCGCGTCGCTGCGGTGGTCCGGCGCACACAGGTTGCCGGCCTCGAGCATCGCTATCCACGCGAGCTTTCCGGCGGCGAGCAGCAGCGTGTGGCGCTGGCGCGGGCGCTCGCAATCGAACCGGGGGCTCTGCTTTTGGACGAGCCGCTCTCCGCCCTCGACGCGCATCTACGGAGCCAGATCGAAGCGCAGCTTCAGGAAACTTTTGCAGAATACCAGCGGCCGACGCTCCTTGTGACGCACAACATCGAGGAGGCGTACCGATTGTGCGATCAACTACTCGTGCTTTCGCGCGGACGCATTGCCGCGTGCGGAGCGAAAGAGGAAATTTTCCAGCGGCCACCGAGTCTGGAAGTGGCGCGGCTGACGGGGTGCAAGAATTTCTCGAAGGTGAAGGCGATTTCGGCGGACTCCGAAGAAGCGATGGTAGAGGCAACTGGCTGGGGATGCCAGCTTCGCGTTGCGCATCGGATTGAGCGCGCGGCTCACGTGGGAATCCGCGCGCATCATATCGATTTCGAGGAAGCGGCGATTCCCGGAGCGTCCACCGAGAACACCTTTCCGTGCTGGCTCGCGCGATCGTCGGAAACGCCGTTCCGCACCACGCTATTTTTGAAGTTGCACGAGCCGCCCGTCGGCAGTTCTCCGGAATTCCATCTCCAGGCCGAAGTTTTCAAGGAAAAGTGGGAACGGTTCCGCGACCAGCCCATGCCCTGGCACGTGCGGTTGCCGCCCTCTTCGCTGTTCTTGATGCCTCACTAATTGCAGTCGTGCGGCCGAGAACTAAGCGAAATACCCGACTACTTGAGGTGTTTAACCCACTTGATATCGAAGCCGTACGTGCCGTTGATGTCGCGCAGGAATTCGACGGAGAGTTCACGGCTGATGTTGTACTGAACCTGGATCAACTGATACTGGTTTGTCGTGGCAGCATTGGTGGAGTAAGTGATCGTGAGGTCGCGCGCAACCTGTTCCTGAATCGTGACGCGTGCGGCGGCGTTCGATTCCGTGGCTGTGCCCGCGACGAACGGGTCCACGCGAAATTGGCTGATGCCGAATAGATGCTCGATCCGGCCGCCAATGCCGGTGGAGATTGCTTCCGAAAGCAGTGCGGTGGCGCCGTAGTTTTGCCCGCCGCCCGACGAAGAACGCAACCCGGCTTCTTCGCCCGGACTCCCGAGCGCGAGCAGGGCGATGATGTCGCTATCGGGAAGGGGCGGATCGGAGCGATAGGTCAACGAAAGGTGACTGGCGGGGCCGGAGAAATTGATCGTCAACTGATACTGGCTGATGGTGGAGGCGGCTTCGACGTTCAGCACCGGATCCAGGCGGAACGGATTTGAGAAATTGATGTCGCCTCGAGTGAGATCGAAGGTGTTTCCGCGAAATGCCATCTGTCCGCCAAGAAGGTGAACGTTACCAAGCAGGATCGGGTGATCCCAGGTGCCTCGAAGACGAACCTCGCCTTCGATTCCGACATGCGCGCCGGTCCACTGAATTTCCGCCCCGGGCATTGTTTGACCGTCGATATCGAAGGAGAAATTCCGCAGGAAGGCCGAACTGGTTGGGGGACCGGAGGATGTCTCCGAAGCCGAGGCGAAGAAAGATGCCACGTCGACGCCTTGCGCGAAGAGAATGCGCTGCACCTGAATGCGTCCGCTGAGCAGAGCAGCGCTGCTGGAGCCTGACAATTGAAGGTTGCCCCGCGTGAGCCAACTCATTCCCACGGGATACCGGACGCGGACAAGCGTGGTGGATGCGTTCACTTCATACCGCAGCTCCCCCTCGCCGTACACGACGTTGCCGCTGAGGGTCAACTGACCCCCGCCGGCCTGTGCCGTGAGGTGATCGAACAGCAGGCGGCTTTCGTCAAAAACGAAGTCGCCATTCACCTTGCTCAGTCCGACCGGAAAATCCGAGTAGCTCACGGACGCGTCCTTGACGCCGGCACGCCCCGTGATTCGAGGCCGCGAGATCGTGCCCTGGATGAAGACATCGGCGGTTGTCTGCCCTTGAATTTCGAAGTCGGGAAGCCAACCGGCGACCAGGCGGAGATCGAGTTGGCCAGAAACCGCGAGGCGAAGGGGGCGATCACGATCGAACCGCGCCGTGCCGCTGATTCGGAAGTCAGTGTCGGGTCCATGGAGATGCGCCTGGTCGACGCGGACTTCGTTGCGACGATAGGTGAGCCGGATATCCTGATCGTTCGTCAGGCGGACAAGCTCATAGTCGAATGAGATTCGCGTAATATCGGCAACCACCTCGATCGAATCGGGCTGCCGAAGCGCGCCGGAAATCGTGAAAATGCCGTCGGAGCTGCTGTGGTTGGTGATGTGCTTTAGATGAAGGCCGGCGACGAGGAGCGGGTCCAAATCGAATTGTTCGATTGAAAGCTTGCCCGCAATCGGCCGATCGGCGTCAAGTCCGAGCGTGAGTTGCCCCTCAAGTTTCGCGTGAACCGATTCGGGGCTTTGCGCGGATTCCGTGTTGATCGCGAGGCTCGCCGCGTGTCCATCCGAGGAGAGCTGCGCGCGGAAGTCGCCTTCATCCTCCGCGCCAAGGCGGACCTTAGCGAGATGCAAATCACCCTGAGCGACGGGTGCCAGGAGCGGCCCGCTTCCTCGCAAATCAAATTTGAGCTCGCCGCCGATAGGGATCGACGCACTCTGTATCGCGCTGATCTTTTCGAGCACAATGCCTGCGCCGGTTAAGTTGAACTCTACCGTTTGCTCTTGCGAGTGGTACGCGACTTCCCCCGTGACTCGGGCTGTGTCGCGACGCAGTTCGGCGTTGGACAGCCGTATCTCATCTTGCTTCAGGTGAAGCTGACCGCTCAGGCGGTCGAAACGGACTCCTTTCGCGTCAATCTCCTCAAGCACGAAATCGCCGTCGAGCAAGGGCGCGGCACGAGTGCCGCTGCCGCGAAAATCGCCGGTGAGCAGGCCGGTCACCGGATAGTTGAGACCCAGAATTTGTTGCAGATCGTCGGTGGGCGAGTGGTCCAGACGCGCGTCCAGCGACCACTTGCTGGCCGGCAGGAAACTCCAGGCGCCGTCGAGTTGAAGCGCGAGATCCATCATCGCTGAAGTGCGCCCGCGCTGAACCTTTGTGTTCGTGAGCCGGAAATCGTCGGGCGAATAGTCCATGTCGCCGTTGATCGAGTCCCAGGAGAGGTTGTCGTAACGCGCATTGGACGCTTGCATGCGGCCGACGAACGTGGGGCCGCCCAATGGACCGAGGATGCGTCCACGCCAATCGATTTTGCCTGCAACCTGTACCGGCGCCGAGTCTTTGCCGCGTAGGATGTTGATGAAGTCGTCCCATTCGAGCAGATCATCCGCATGGAATTTCAGTTCCAACGCTGAATCCGCCGCTCCAAGCGGCCCGTAGAATGAAAGCTGGGTTTTCGGCATCGAGATGACGGCGCCGTTCTGGATCATCACCGCGTGCCGATCAGTGGAGTAATCATAGTCAATGCTAGCCGACGTGGGGATCATTCCCGGAGCCAGCGTTCCCGGGGGAGACCATCGCGTCTCGCCCTTCGTTTCGAAATGCTTGAAATTCCTGTCCCAAGTGTTCACGCAATCAGCGTCGATGGAGCCGTCCCAATGCAAAGTGCGAACGGGAAAGCTCGGATTATCGAGCGCTACGAGAACCTTCGCCAGGCTCGCGCCGCGCAGCTTCGTTTCCGTGCGGAATGCGAGGTTCTGGAAGTCCATCTCCAGGCGGCCATCGATAAAGCCGTCGAACGCGCTCACCTTGAGATTCGATACTCTCAGTTTTTGCCGCGCGACTTCGTAGTCGCCCCACGTTCGCAATCCTCCTGCGTGGAACCACTGATAGGGCATGCGGATGTCATGACCGTCGTAGTAGCCGCTCGCGGTCCATTGGCCCGCGGCGTAGTGCGCCTGCCCCGAGAAATCGGCGACGCCGCTTGGAGTGGTGGGTGCACGGAAAATCGTCCTCACGTCTTCGAGTGATAAGCGGCCGCGATAGCGGAGGTTCCAATCGGAACGCGCGAAACTCGGCAGTTCGGCGCGCAGATTGAGCTCGGAGTGAGGCAGGTTGCAAGCCAGCTGGTCCAATTCAAACGAATCGCGGTGAAGGGTGAACTTGCCGGACAGATCAAAGGCAAACGGCAGGTCGCGCCGTTCGGCGATGTGAACCTGACGGAAGGTAAAGCTACCGAGATAGGAGTCCGCGCCGGCAGGAGCCGCGGCGTAGCGAAGGGTGAAATCGAAATCGCGAGCGGTCATTGAAAGCGGGACGCGGCGATTGCTGAAATCGGCGCTGCCGTCTCGCAACTCGAAGCGTCCTACTTCAAGCTTGAACAGAGTTTCCTGCCACGGGCCGCTGCCGGAGCGGGGCTTTGGTTTCGGGATGTTGCTGTGCCCGGCCGCGTCAATCTGAACGGACATTTGCGGTCGCTCGACGAGCAGTTCGTCCAGCGCGTATTTTCGCCCGAAGAACGAAATGACGCGAATGCCGATGTTGATTCGGTCCACGTGGAAAAGCGGCGACGCGCCAGGGCTTTCGAGGCCATGCAGAGTGAGACCTTCGATTTCCGCTCGTAAAATCCACGGGTGAAGCCGAAATTTCTTCATCTCGGCGCGCGTGCCCGTTTGCTGCTCGATGTTGCGGATGATGGCGCGCTGAATGAACGGCTCGACAAAGCCTGTTACGAACGCGATATACACAGCAAACGCGATCGTCGCCAAGAAAAGAAGCGTGAATACAATTCCGTGTTTCCAGCGAATTTTCACGGCGCGGCTCCTTCCGGCAGAATCTCTATGCGGAGCCGCTCGCGGGTGTCATCGAGCCATTTCTTTGCGCGTTCGGTGATTGCGCGCTGGATTAGGACTTCTCGAATCGTGTCTTCGACGTCGTCAATGGGCGGGACAGCTTCGCCGCGGGTCTTCAACTGGGGGGCAAACTCGTTCGCGTAATACACCTCGATCTCCTGGTGATCCACCTGCGCCGCGGGGCGAAAGCGACGATCAAGAAAGCGCGAAAGGTAGAGCTGCTGTTGGAGGAGGCGGCGAATGGCGATTTCGCTCAGGCCGAGAGCGGCGCAACGGCGGTTGAATTCTTCGGCGGCGGGGAACTGCTTCACAAGCTGCTGGTAGGCGCGATCCACATCTTCTTGCGAGGGCTGCCCGTAATTCGCCGCAACTGCTTCCTGGCGGACGATCCACTGGTCGGCCAGCTCGCGAATGATTTCCTCGCGGGATTTTGAGCGGCCGTCGATGAGTTCCTGGAAGGCCGCGAGTTCGCGGACCTCGCTTTCCGTGATGATGTCGTCTTCGATTCGCGCGGCGATCCCGTCAATTATCCGTGTTGCGCCTGCCGAGGCCGGGTCTGGTGGCGACGACGGCAGTGTCTGCGCAATGGCTCGCGGTGTGCTCACCGCGAAGGCTGTTGTCATTAAGCCGAGAATGAGAGTGACGTGGCGCATTAGAAGACCGGCCCAATGTTGAATGAAAACCCGAAATGAGGCAGCCGAATGTTTTGGACCATCTGGGTCGTCGGATTATAAAACTGATACAACGCCGGATTCACTTGATAGCCCAGGTCGATGCGGACGGGGCCGACGGGCGTGGGATACCGCAAACCAAAGCCGACCGTATGCGAAAAATAATCCAGCTCGGTCGTCGATGGTGGCGTCCACCTGATATTGATGTGATTCAAGTCGGTGTAAACATTTCCGCCGTCGTAAAAAACTGTTCCACCGAGGCGATTGCCGATGAACGGAAGCTTCATCGGGAAACGCAGCTCCTGGTTAAAAACGAGAAGAGCCAGGCCGCCTACCGGGAATCCGGTGCAGGGATCGCGGGGCCCGGCCTCGTTTAGGCCGAACCCTCGAAGCGACGTGCCGCCGCCGGCAAAAAACCGCTCCGGCAGAGGAATCACCTCCTGGTCGGGAGCCACCTGCGTTGTGGTGCACTGTGCAACATTGAAGGGTCCGTTCCCTTCAATTGTGTTACCGAAGGGTTCTTCCACGCCGAAGCGCAGCGAGCGGGCGAAGACGAAGGCGCGGCCAAACGAAGTGTAGGACGAATTCTGATAGAAACCGCGGAAGAAACTGGCGCTGGAGGCCAGACTGGTGGCCGCCACGCTCACATCCGCCGTATTGAACGTGCCACGTTTCGGATCGCCGGCATTGTCGCGGCGATCGCGCGCATAGGTGATGCCGAAGCCGGAGACGAGAGTGGGCTGGCTCAACAGCGGGACTTCCTCCAGCGTCACCTTCAGGTTGGCCGCGCTCACGTGCCGGTAAAAATAGCGGTAAAGAAACGCGCTCCAGGGCGAGACCTTCTGGGCGAGCTGCAGAGCGCCCTCATAGCGGGTCGACGTGAAAGTCGTAACGTCCTGCGTTTTTTCGGCGAAACCTGTGAGCTGCAGGCTCAGATTGCTTTTCGTCAGGAAATTGTCTGCCGTGTATCCAAGCGCGCCGCGATATTCCAGCGTGCTGGCGCGCGCCCTGAAAGACAGTGTTTGCGCGCGGCCGAACATATTCGAGCGCGAGATTTCGAGTATGCCTCGCGGGCTTTGCCCGAGTTTAGTGGCGTTTGGATCACAGGTTGTCGTCGTGCTTGAGGTGTTGCAGCTTGCGGAAATTCGCTGGAGTTCGTAGCCGAATCCATACCCGATGGTGTACCTGTGGCCCTCCTGCGCGTCGACAACCACCACTTTATTGGGATCGGTGCCGTCAGGGTTCTGGGGCGCGATCTGAACGCGAGTAAAAACGCCGAGGTTGTACAAACGCCGCTGAGTATCGACCACGTCTCCCTCGCGTAGCGGGCCGCCCGGTTTCACTTGCACCTGTCGCGCGATAATTCCTGGGCGCGTGTATTGATATCCGGTGAGGAGCACCTTCGCCACTTCGATCCGTGGGCCTTCGACGATGTGATAGACGATGCGAATGCGGTTGGAAGGGACGCTACCGGGAGCGTCGGGCGAAACTTCTTCCTGGAACCGCGCCTTGGGGAAGCCGTCATCATAATAGAGCGCCAGGATGTTGTTGCGGTCGCTCGCAACGTCTTCGGTGGAATAGGGTTGGCCGGTGGTAGAACCCACGGCCGCGAGCAAGGTATTGGTCGTAATGGCTTTGTTGCCTTCAATTTCGAGCGAAGCCACTCGAGTCTGCGGGCCCTCAACGATGTTAAACGTGACGAACAGATTGCCCTTCTTGCCGTGATAATTGTCGTCGGTTTGCGCGGTTCCCTGGACCTCGCGGAAGCCGTTCGAAATGTACAGGGCGCGGATTGAATCGATGTCCGCGCGGAGGAGTTGTTGGCTGAACCGGCCGCTCGAGGCGAACGAGGCCGTTTGAATCTGCAAGCGGCCTGTGAGCAAGTCGGTGCTGAAATACTTGTTGCCGGCGAATCGCACGCCGACCAGCCGAAAGCGATCGCCACGCGCAATGTCGTAACCGATCACGCGGAGATTGTTTCCGGCATCCTTTGAGCGAACCTGCACATCGGCGTTGAAGTAGCCCTGGCGCTGAAAATAGTCGCGGATATTGCGGCGGCCCTCCTGAACCAGGTCTTCGTCGACTCCACCCTCGGCATAAATGGGCACAAGCCTGCGAAGTTGCCCCTTGCTCAGGTGAGCTCCCGTGACCTCAACGTTGACGCGCGGGCCGGCGATCACGGAGTAGCTCAGAGGCACGGTGTTGGTTTGAGAGTCGTAGGAACCGGGAGTGATGGCGACGGTGGCTCCCAGGTAACCCTGGCCAACCAAATAGTCCTTCAGCTTTTGAGTACTATGCGAGAGGCGCGACGAGATCAATTCCTGCTTAGCCTTGATTCTAGAGCGCTGGAGAAGCTGCTTATCGGAATATGGCGACTGGTTGGTGATGGCGAATCCACCGATCCGGGCGCGGGGTCCGGGATCCACCGTGACGGTTACATCCATCTGTCGCGCGTCGCTATGTGGTTCGAGCGACCACTTGATGTTCGCAAGGTAGAGCCCGTCGGCGCGGAACGTATCTTGCAATCGTTGGATGCCCTCCACCAGAGAACTTTGACGGAACGGTTCTCCCAGATTAAGGCGCATGGCGGCGAGCGCGGCCGATTCCGTCGGAGGCTCTTTCAATCCTTCGATGCGGACGACGTTAGTGTAATAGTTCAGTTGGACCACGAAGTTGACGCGCACGCCAGAAGCTTCCAAAGAAGTTGTGACGCGAATGTCCGAGTAGTCGCCCAAGTGGTAGAGCTCTCGGAGAGTTTCGCGCTCCAGGACAAAATCGAACGGCTTTCCCGCCTGGAGAGCGAGTTGCGGAAGGGCGTTCGCGACGTCCCGTCCACTATCGTCCACGACGTGGATCTCGGTGACGGGGCGTCCCTCAACCAGCGCATCCTGCCCTCGCGCCGACGGGGCAAACGCGGCAGTGCCGCAGCATACAATCACGCCAAGAATTCGCAGCACGGCTTGCCGCGAGTGAAAGACCCTCCTGAGCGCTGTTTTGAAAGGAGTTCGCATCCGCCAACGAAGTGAGAAGAAAGGTTAGCATGGCGCGTTGCCTGCCGCGCGCTAAAAGGAGCTATTATTGGTTGAAGTTGGAGACGGCAGCATGGACCTCAGGCAGCACGAAAGATATTCCCGACAGATTCTTTTTGCGAGCCTCGGCGAGGGAGGCCAACAGAAGCTTCTGAGGTCGAGTGCTGTCCTGGTGGGTTGCGGCGCGCTTGGGACCGTGGTTGCCAATCTCCTTGTTAGAGCGGGTGTCGGACGGCTGCGGATTATCGACCGGGATTTCGTGGAACTGTCGAACTTGCAGCGCCAAACGCTCTTTGAGGAATCGGATGCGCGCGAAGCCTTGCCGAAGGCCGTCGCCGCCGAAAGGCGCCTCCGAGCCATCAACTCCGACGTGCGCGTGGAGGGGATCGTCTCCGATGTCACTTCCGGGAATGCTCGGGAACTGCTCTCCGGGTTTCCACTGATTCTCGACGGCACCGATAACTTCGAGACTCGGCTTTTGCTGAATGACGCAGCCATCTTTCTGCAAATTCCGTGGATCTACGCAGCGGTTGTGGGCAGCTACGGTGTGACGATGACCATCCGGCCTGGGCAGACTGCGTGCCTCGCGTGCCTGCTCGAGAGCGGCGAGAAGAACGCGGCGCCTGGCGCTGAGGCGACTTGCGACACGATCGGCGTACTCAACGCGGCTGCAGGCGCAATTGCGTCAATCGAAGCGGCGGAAGCGCTGAAATTTCTCGCGGGGAAGCCCGAAGCGATGAACGACCGGTTGGTCGCTTGCGACGTCTGGGCCGGGCGGTTTCAATCGATCCGCGTTGCGCGCAACCCGGACTGCCGCGCGTGTAGCCGCGGCGAGTTCAGATACCTGGAAGGCGAAGTGCAACCTCACATCACACTGTGCGGACGCGATTCGGTGCAAATCCACGAGCGAAACCGCAAGCTCGACCTCGCGCAGCTTTCCGAGAGGCTCGAGAATGTTTCCGGCGGCGAGGTTCGCAACAACGAATTCCTGCTGCGGCTGCGCGTTCCACCCTATGAAATGACGATTTTTGCGGACGGTCGGGCCATCGTGAAAGGCACGAAAGATCCCGCGGTG
Source organism: uncultured Acidobacteriota bacterium (assembly GCA_963744235.1). Lineage (GTDB taxonomy): Bacteria > Acidobacteriota > Terriglobia > Acidiferrales > UBA7541 > Palsa-295. Next base: position 494,393 of record CAVUSU010000006.1, read on the forward strand.
GCACGTTCGTTGTACGCGCGCTATATCGGCGCGTAAGAGTGCAGGAGGACCGTCGGAGGGATTAGCCGACGAAACGCCGCAAGGAAGACTGGCGCATGGCTGCGCGGTCCATATTTTCGCGGCAATTCATCAGGGTAAGCAGGGTGCTTAGAACGCGGGCCTTGATCTCATCTGACATCGAGAAGCCACTTGTTGCCACGCGAACTAGTATCTCGCCGCGCGACGCAATCTTGTCCATAAACTCGACCTGGCGGTCGTGGCTCACGTTACCGAGGTTCGATTCGCGGCGCATTTCGGCGCATTCCTGCTCGACGAAGAGTGTGTAATGGAGGACACACATGTGATCCGCCGCGAGCCCCGCTGGGACGGCGGCCTTGCAACCTTTGGCAGAGCACGTTTCTGGCACGAAGACACACCCGGGGAAGCGCATTAATTTTGTAGCATTAACCTGACTCTAATTTCCACAGGGCTGATCTGCGTTGCGTCCTATCCGATACACCCCTGCCGGGCTGGAACCAAGTGCGGTAGAGTAGTGGCCGTTTTGCAGACCACCCGAAACCCCTTGCGGCCAGCCCGCGAGAATCGACCGAAAGGGCGCTGATGCCTCACCTCACTCCCCACGACATCATGACTATGTTCCTGGCCCTCGGGGTGCTTCTCGGCACAGCCAAGATCGCCGGCGAACTAATGCAGAAAATCGGTCAGCCCTCCGTGCTGGGCGAGATTTTCGCGGGAATCCTCCTCGGTCCCACAGTCCTCGGGCATTTCAAACCGCAGATATATCAAGCGCTCTTCCCGAGTACAGGAGCGATGCCTGTCGTCATGGAAGGCATTACGACCCTGGGCGTTGTGTTCTTCCTGCTCGCAGCGGGTCTTGAAATCGACTTGCGAAGCATCTTCCGTCAGGGCAAGAGCGCTTTAATGGTAAGCCTGTGCGGTGTCCTCGTCCCCTTTGCCCTTGGCTTCGGCGCGTCGGGATTGTTTCCACGATTCTTTGGAGCGCAACCTGGAGCGGATCGTGTGATCTTCGCCCTGTTTGTTGGGACGGCTCTTTCCATTTCGGCCTTACCCGTCATCGCGAAGATCCTGATCGATTTGAATCTGCTGCGAAGCGAGATGGGGACCGTGGTGATGTCGTCGGCGATGTTCGACGATCTCGTGGGATGGATTCTCTTCTCAATGATTCTGGGGATGATGAATGCGGGCGACCACACGCTGGGCGGCGTGAAGCGAACGATCATTCTCGTGATCGGCTTTGCAGTGCTGGCTCTCACGCTCGGGCGCTGGCTCATCGACAAACTCCTGCCGCGCATTCAGGCGCATACAAGTTGGCCGGGAGGCGTGCTGGGATTCATTTTCACTCTGACGCTCTTTTCCGCGGCATTCGCCGAATACGCGGGCATCCACGCGGTGTTCGGCGCGTTCATCGCAGGCATCGCTATCGGAGAGTCAAATCACCTGCGGGCGCGCACCAAAGAGCAAATCCACGAAATCGTCACGAACGTGTTTGCCCCATTCTTTTTCGCGAGCATCGGGTTGCGAACGAATTTCGTTTCGAATTTCAACCTGGGCATCACCGTGGCAGTGATTGTGGTCGCGTGCGCCGGAAAGCTTCTCGGCGCGGGCGGAGGCGCGCGCTTGAGCGGGATCGACCGGCGGACGTCGTGGGGAATCGGCCTGGCCATGAACGCGCGTGGCGCGATGGAGATAATCCTCGGGCTGCTGGCGCTCCAGTACGCACTGATTCGGGAAACGCTCTTTGTAGCTCTCGTCGTCATGGCGCTCCTCACGTCAATGGTTTCGGGACCCGCAATACACTTTTTGATTCGCAGGCGCCGAACCATCCGCCTGAAGGATGTGGTGTCGAACAGGCTCTATTTGCCGAATATCGACCGCACGACAAAACGAGACGTTGTGCTCCAGATGTGCACAGTTGCGGCGGAAGCAGTAGGCAATTCGCCGGAGCGATTCTTCCGCCTGGTGTGGGAGCGGGAGGAGGTATCGCCCAGTGGATGGCAGGACGGGCTCGCCGTCCCGCACGCCCGAGTGGGTGGGTTACTGGAGCCGATCGTGGTAATCGGCAAGACTACGCCGCCGGGAGTGAACTTCGGGTCGCGAGACGGCAAACCCGCTCGGTTGGTAATCCTGATTCTCACGGAGGACAACCAGTCGCAAAACGATTTGCTGCGCGACGCAGGCGAGTTGTTCACGCGGAACGAAGCGACGGAGCGCGTGCTGGTAGCGGACAGTTTCGTCGAATTGATAGCGGCGCTAAACGCACCCGTGGAATAAGTAATTTAACCTACGGCTCTAAGGTATCGTCCCTGGGAACCTACCTTTGCCTGCCCGCATCTAAAGACCTGTGGGGCAGCAGCAGAAGAAAGGCGGTGCACAATGTCACAATCTACTCGTTCTATTTCAAGCTCGTTTCTTGGAGTCGCAGCAGCGTTGCTGATGGTCTTTGCCTCGGGAACCAGCCTCCTGGCGGCGACGTCAAAGCAGGGGCAGCGGGACCCGGGGCGTCAACAAGCATCTCTTACCAAGGAAGTTCGACACGAACTCGTAATGCTCCCGTATCTTTCGCTCTTCGATAATCTCGAATATAAAGTCGAAGGCACGAAAGTGACCCTGCTGGGGCAAGTGGTTCGGCCTACGCTGAAAGAGGATGCGGGGCGCGTGGTCAAGGGTATTGAGGGCGTAACCGAGGTCGACAACCAAATCGAGGTACTGCCGCCCTCTCCCATGGACGACGGTATCCGTCATCAGGAATTCCGGGCGATTTATAGTTTCCCGGCTTTGTCGCGGTACGCTGAGGGAGCGATCCCGCAGATTCACATCATCGTGAACAACGGGCACGTCACTCTCGAAGGTATCGTTGACAGCCAAGGTGACAAGGATATGGCCGGCCTTCGCGCGAACACAGTGCCCAACGTGTTCAGCGTGACGAACAACCTGCAGGTCGCGGGTCCAGGCAAATAACTGCGAAGTAGAAGTCTCGCCGCTTACTGCGCGGCATGTTCGCCGGCCTTGAATTGAGTCCAAGGGCCCGCGTTCATGTCGCGCAGGACGGCCGCCTGCCAGGAATAGTCCCGGTGCGCCTCGAGGAATTTCGCGGCGTCAAAATTGGTGCCGCATGGGTGTCCGATACGGGCGATGAAGGTCATCGACGCTGTCATACTGCTGTCGGTGACTTTCGCTTGAACTGCGCCGCTCGGCCGGAAGGGCTCCTTCTGGTTCATCGGGTCGCCGGGAGTTTCCACATCTCCGTGCCCGCAAAGTGTGCGGCGATCTGCGCCTTCCTTCTTTGTGTATGAATCGTAGTGGTCGGACTCAAAGGCCTCCGCCAGCGTCGTGTCGATCTTGCCTTTGTTTTCCGCCATGAGTTGATCCCAGCGGGCGTGCCGCGCGTTCGCGGAAGCGGCCAGATTCGTCGTATCGAACGTGGTTTCATCTTTGGTGACGTCGGGATCGCTGGGGAAATTCGAGCCCACGAAGTAGCCGTCTTTCGTTCGCCACACGTTCGTGTGCCTCAGGCCGTTCTCGAATCGCGCCACTTCGCCGGTCTTGCGGTCGCCCAGCAGCCAGTCGTTCGCATAGCCGCCATTATTGCCGTCGAGCATGATCTTCACGAAGTCGTCGATGGAGGCTGCGTACTGCATCGCCTTGCGCGCGCGGACGAATTCGGGTTTGCCGGTGGGGTCCCAGCCGTGGAAATCCGTGATCGTGGTTTCGGTGACCATCAGGCCCGCGGAGTTGATCGTGAAATCGTCGTCGCTGACGATCACCCCGGGAAATCCATCCATCAACATGCGAAAGCCCTTCTGCGGAGCGATATCGAAGATGATTTTCCAGCGCTCGCCGTCGACGTAGCTCGTCCAGTTGTTGTGCGCGATCACGATCTGGCCGTCTTTCGTCCAGCTTCCGGTGGCGACGAATGCGCTGCATGCCTCTGGCGCGGTGAGTTTCGGCGCATTCCGGGCTTTCGTGACGGCGTTAAGCCACGGCACGTAGTAATCGGGCAGCTCCATGAATCCGTTCATGGCGACGATGTCGTCGAGGTCGAGCTTCACTTTTTGCGCGTCGAGGCCGGCCACGATTCCGTGAAGCTCAGCCTGGTATTCGGGATCGATGCGGTGCCAGAGCATTTCATGGGCGGCGCGGCGGAAGAAATCCCAATCGCGTCCGGTGGAATGCGTCATTTCCAGGCTAACGGCGCCGAACGCATCGGAGATTTCCGGCGCGAGAAGATAACCGTGCTGGAAACCGATGTCGTACGGGGCGCCTTCGAGATGAACGTACGTCCAGCCGCCACGATCAAAGCGATAGGCTTTCGCGAGGCGTGGATCGTCGACGCTCTGGGCCAGGGGCCGCGATGTTGCCGCCTGTGCGATCTGCCGGTGCCCGACGACCAGCAACTGCACGGCGATTAGGGCCAGTACCAGCACGCTCAGCAACGCCCACGGCAGCCTGTTTCTCTGATATCGTGTCAATGCTTTCTCCTATGCGCGTCAGCGATGCAACAGCACACGCGATGTTAGGCGTGCGGCAACGACGTGTCAACGCGAGGACCGCAGATTGTTGATCTTTAGCAGTAGGAACGAGGTGTTACTACACTTGGACAGCTCGAAAGGGGGGCCATATATGAGGCCATTCTGCGCTTTGAGCTCGATGTTGGTTCTCTGCACAGGTTTGTTTGCACAACCGCAGAACCTTGCCACCGCTTCCCAAAATCCGGCGGCTCCGCAATCGCAAGCGTCGCCCGCCCGTACTGCTGCTCCCAGCGCCGGTGACGAAGCTTGTCTTCGCGTATATCGTCAACGGCGTTATGCAGGTTCCGCGCTCGCTCCTTCCATTTACGTTGACGACAAGCAAGTTGCGCGAGTTGGCAATGGCCGTCGCGTCTCGATCCGGCTGACTCCCGGGCCGCACACCATCAGGTCCGACGACAAGTCTTCCGCGATTGCGCTCGAGGCAAAGATGGGTCAGGACTACTTCGTGCGCATCGACGAGGCAACTGGTTTCTGGAAGGGCCACGGTCGGCTCACCCTCGTATTGCCCGAACAAGGGACAGCGGAATACAAACTCCAGAAGCCCATCGAGGAAGACCGCAAGATCGAGAAAGAAATGATCTGCGACGAGCCCAAAGAGGCTGACACGAAGAATTAGGGGTTCAGCGGTAAAGCCCCAACAGCCGTTCCTCGTCTCTCAGAACACGGAGTACCCGCGCTACTTAAGCGTAAGGTCGCCCGCGCCGACGTGCGCCACAAGTTTGTACTTCCCGGACCCGGACTTCTCGAACGAGCGGAACAGCCCGCCGTGATTTTCGCCGAACGGCTCGGCGTCGATCTCGCCCGTGGTGACGGAAGCCTCGACGTGGGCGTAGTCGGCTGAGGCGCCGACGCTGATCTTTAGATCGCCCGCGTGAAGCTCGATGTCCTTGTCGCCCGTGATACCCTTGACTTCAACATCGCCGGCAGGAATGCGCACGTAGAGGTTGGAGCTCTTCGGCAGGCGGACGGTGATCGTCAAGTTGTTGTGGGGCCCACCCGATACATGCAGCTCGCCGGAATTGCCGGAGCGTTCGAAGCGTGCCTGCATGTCAGTCGACTCGCTGCCTTCTCTTCCGCCGATGTGGACGGCAATCTTGTTGTCATCGCTCCCGACGATGTGAATCTCGGCCGAGCGAATATGCAGGCTGAGCTGCCCGCCTGAGGGAAAGTCAGTCTCGAAAGGATGGTGCGCAAGATCGTCCACTTCGATCTTGCTTTGGGCAACGGCCGGAATCGCCAGAAGGAAAACCGCAGAAAGAAACGCAATCGCAAAGCGCATGGGAACACCTCTCATCTGAAACAAGGTACGCAGTATAAGGAGCGAAGGTTCCACGCGCCGTAAGAACGAACGTGTGGGACCGGCGAGGCCGAGCTTGCGGCAGGCAGTTTGTGAGAGTCTCTGATGTGTTGCCTGTGTTTAATTTTTCAACAGACGTTGATTTATTCAGCACAATTCCGCCTTGACCCGCTGGAATGAAAGAATTGGCGAATGTATCCCCCACATTCCAAGGGAGATGGGTTCCGGTTTCGCCCGACCGGACATTTGGCCCCGGATTTGCCTCTCAGAGTGGCGTGTACCCAATGAGAGTAACCAACGGAACAAGGATCGAAACGACGGGAAAGGTGTGGAATTCGATCCCTGCATGTTCCGCCGAGAGGAGATTCCGGTGAAACAGACGACTGACGAAAACTATGTGGATAGTCGTGGGGCTGGCGATTGCGTGTTTCTGGCCCGCTACAACTCACGCACAGGCGGAAGTCGCACCCGATAATTACAAGGCGGAGAACATGATGCCCGCCACCCCGGCCCCGCCAGTGAAAGCGGACTTCGAGGGCAAATTCTCATTGCCGTTCCAGGTCCAGTGCAGCCGAAATAAATTGGCGGCGGGCCAGTACACGCTGGCAGTGAGAACGGAAGGAACGGGGAAGATAGTGACGATTCACCGAGAGGGAAGCGACATCGTGCTGACGGCCCGCATTGTCACCAAGCCGTCGGACTCCGGTGAGAGCGCCCTGCTGGTTCGGCACGGCCCCGGACCACGCACGCGCACGATCGAAGGCCTGTACTTGGGGAACCTCAACATGATGCTTTATCTCGATGAGAGCGGGAACGCGAATCCCCTGGACAAGATGTTCGCCAGCGTCCAGCGCGTTCCGATTTCCTGACCTGACCGCCCGATACTAAGCAATCGGGGCGGCCACAAAGGACCCGTTACAATTTTTCGCAAGCGCCGTTTGTTCGTAACTGACTGAAACATGGTGGGGCTGGGGAGAGTCGAACTCCCGACACGCAGTTTAGGAAACTGCTGCTCTATCCATCTGAGCTACAGCCCCATTTTGATGCCGCAACTCTACGCGAAAGTTTAGCAGACGAGGGGATTTGGGGCGAAGCGGGATTCGGCGCGGAGTGGCGAATCTCACCTAAGTCGAGATGCTCGCTGCCGAACCTGACGCAGCCCATCCCACTCAGGCCGGTTTCAACCTACCGCTTGAACCTCTCGCCAGATGGCCGACCCGAATTGGGCGGCAATGCTGAGTCCTGGCTGGCGTCCGCGGAGCCGCGCGCTAAGACGAGCGCGCTGCGGTTCGAAACTCTGAGCAATGCGCGCAACAGAGCATCCAACAATTGATCGTAGGGGATTCTCATGGACTCGCTTTACTCACAGCACGTTCAGGGAAGTCCGCGACGACAAACCAGAATTCATTCCGCGGCGAGCGCTGCTGCCACGAAAACGTGCCGCGTCGCTGGCATTAACTTCGGCCGCGCGGAGAGCGGCGCCAGCCCAAAACGAGCATAGCGGCCGCGAAGAGGATGAGAGCGATGCCCCATTCGAGGTTGACGTTGATGCCGAGCGAGCGCTCGTAGATTTGCGGGTTGCTGAAGAAACCGTACACGGTGAGGATGACGCCGAACAGCCCGAACATGAAGCCGATCGGCAGGCGAATGTCGAGATTCATCGTCGTCCCCTTAGACCCGCAAAATCTGCGCGGTCGCCAAAAGACAGAAGCAGATCCCTCAACCCCGATCCACTAACTTCGCGGCCGGGTTCGAGGCGACAACCGCCGGACCCCTACCGGAAAATTATGTTCAGCACGAGGGCCAGCACCAGGACCAGCACAGCGAGAGACGCGGGTCGCTGGTACCAGCGAAGGTGCACTTCGTTGGTCCGCTCCGTCAGCGAATAGACCAGGCCCACAAGTTCGCTCTCGGGGCGCGGCTTTGTGACGACGCTGATCGCTATCGTCACGAAAAAGCACACGGTCCACGCCCAAATTGCGGTCCAGAAATTCTGCGCCATGGCACTGGGATAGAGGTGCACGGTGGTGATCCAGCCGCCGTTGATGCCCGGGACAGCTCCTTCCGGCAGCGTCAAGCCGTGATGCACGGCGGCGGCGGCCGTGCCGGAGAGCAGACCAAAGAATGCGCCGTGGCCCGTCGTGCGCTTCCAAAACATGCCGAGCAGGAACGTGGCGAACAGGGGCGCGTTGACGAACGCGAACACAAGCTGCAGGAAATCGAGAATGTCGTTGAACCGCGTGGTGGCGTATGCCGCGCAAATCGATAGCGCGATGCCCATCACCGTGGCGATCTGACCCATGCGCAAGTAGTGGCGGTCGGACGCGCCTTTGTGAATGTACGACTGATAGATGTCGTAGGTCCACACGGTGTTGAACGCCGTCACGTTGCCGGCCATACCGGACATGAAGCTCGCGAGCAGCGCCGTGAGCCCAAGGCCGAGGATTCCCGTGGGGAAATAGTTCAGCAGCATGTTGGGAATGGCGAGGTCGTAGTCGAGAACGGGCTTGCCGTCTTTGTCGAGAACGGGCGCGCCGGTGGTTTCGTCAATCTTCGCGGGAATCAATCCCTTGCCTTCAGTGTTGAGCGCCCGGACCGGAGTCGAGGACACGGAGTCGCCTTGCGCCGATGCGACCACTGCTGCCACGGATCCGTGCGGCGTCGGAAGCGCAATCGCGATCATGCCCGGAAGAATCACGAGAAACGGCATCACCATTTTCGGCAAGGCCGCGATTAGCGGCGTGCGCCGTGCAGCCGTCATCGATTCCGCTGCCATCGCGCGCTGCACCACCAGAAAGTCGGTGCACCAGTAGCCGAACGAAAGCACGAAGCCCAGCCCCATCACCAGGCCGAACCACTCCACGCCGAGCGGATTCGTGTGCGGGCTGGCCATTCCTTCCCACGAGTGCGTGAACGTCGACGGCAATTGCGCCTTCAGGCCGGTCCAGCCGCCGATGTTTTTCAGCCCGAGCAGAACGAGTGGCAGAAACCCCGCCACGATCAGGAAAAATTGCAGAACTTCGTTATAAATTGCGCTCGTGAGGCCACCCAGCAGAACGTACGCCAGCACAATCAGCGCCGAGATCAAAATGCTCAGGTGGAACGACCAGTATTGCGGAACGCCGATTCTTGCGAGCGGCACGTCGAGGATGTGCAACGTTTGAATCAGCTTCGCCATCGCGTACATCGAGATGCCGGAGGAAAAGACGGTCATGATCGCGAAGGAAATCGCGTTCAGGCCGCGCGTTTTCTCGTCGAAGCGCAGGCGCAGGTATTCGGGCACCGACCGCGCGCGCGAGCCGTAGTAAAACGGCATCATGAATATGCCGACGAAGACCATCGCTGGAATCGCGCCGATCCAGTAGAAGTGGCTGGTGCCGATTCCATATTTCGCGCCCGATGCCGCCATGCCGATCACTTCCTGCGCGCCTAGATTTGCGGAGATGAACGCCAGGCCACAGATCCACGCCGGCAGCGCTCGGCCCGCCAGGAAAAAATCAGTGCTGGTCTTCATGTAACGCTTCAGGAACGCGCCGATGCCCAGCACGAACGTGAAGTAAACCAGCATGATGAGCCAGTCGATGATAGTCAGGTTCATTCAGCGGTCCCAGTCGAACAGCCTGAGGCGGGAGTGATTGCAGGTGATGCGAATGTGGCGAAGGCGGGAGCAGCGGCGAAGCGGCCTCGTTGGCTCACCGATCCATTCCTTGACTCCGCGCGGTCCTCGTCTGCGAACCAGGGCCGCGAAACGGCGCTAAGCGTACCACAAAGGGGCGGCTACGGATTAAGAGTCACTTTTCCGCTCAATTCGATTTTGGCCGAAGAGCTGCCCACGAGAATCCCGAAGTCGCCGGGCGTCGCCGTCCAGCCCTTCTTGGCGATGTCGTAGTAGGAGAAGGCGCGCCGGTTCAGTTTCACCGTGATCGTCTTCGTCTCGCCGGGCTGGAGATCAACCTTGCCAAAGCCCTTCAGTTCTTTAACCGGGCGTTCGATTTTCGAATGGCCGTCGCTGACGTAGACCTCGCCGATTTCTGCGCCTTCGCGCTGGCCTGTATTCGTGACGTCGAACGAAACCGTCACCGGATCGTCACCGCTGAACGATGACGGAGTGACGTTCAGATTGCTGTATTTAAACGTGGTGTACGAAAGCCCGTAGCCGAAGGGGAAAAGCGGCTTGACGTCGCTCCTATCGAAGTGGCGATAGCCGACGAAAACACCCTCGGTGTATGCGACGTGCTTCGTGTCGCCTTTAGCGTAGTAGCTGTTGTAGGTGGCGTTGTCTTTCCAGGCGCGCTCGAACGAAACCGGAAGCTTGCCCGAGGGACTGACGTCGCCAAAGAGGATCTCGGCAACCGCGGTGCCGCCTTCTTCGCCGGGATAAAACGTATGTAAGAGCGCAGGCGTCGAGTCGATCCACCTCATCATGTCGACGTTGCCGCCGGCTGCGAGGACCACGACCACATTCTTGTTCGCGGATTCGACCGCACGAACCAACTCGTCCTGTCCGCCCGGTAACGCGAAGCTGCGGTCGCGCCCTTCGCCTTCGGTAAGCAAGTCGAAACCGACGCAGAGGATTACTACGTCGGCGCGCGCGGCAGTTTCACGCGCGGTTTTCAGCTCCGGACTCTCGCCCGAAGCGACGCCGATGCCGATCGAAGCGGACTCGTGCTTCGCGAAAGTTTCGAGCCGAATTTTGTGGGCTTTGCCTGCCTCCAGCGGAATCGTGTCCAATTCGAGATCGGTGCTTTCCCATTCCCACTGGTCCATCACGAGCTTGTCGTCGACGTAGAGGCGGAATCCCTCGTGGCCGCCGACGTAGAAGATGTGGTCGCCTGAAGTGGATGGCGTGTAGTAGCCGGTCCAACGCACGGAGTAGTCGCGCGTCGGTCCGCCAGGCTTGTAGCCCGCGTGGCCCCAGGTGAAATTGACGTGCTCATCCGTGCGCGTCATCGCCGGTGCGCCTTGCAAATTGGGATTGTCGAAGTATTCGCCCTTGAGCCCGGGCTCCTTGCCGCCGGCGGAGACTGTGAAGTTCGTGGCGTTGTAAATGTCCACTGGCTTCGGTTCCCCGGGAGCGTAGAGGATATTTACACCGGAGTTCATCAGCTCGTTGCTGATTCCTTCGAGAAAGCTCACGGAGAGAATCGGATCGACGTGAGAGCTGCCGCCGCCCGCCGGCACTCCGGGCCACGCGCGCGGGCCAATCACAGCAACCGTCTTTATCTTCGACCGGTCGAGCGGAAGAACATTATTGTTTTTCAGGAGTACCATTCCGCCGAGAGCGCCGTCGAGCGCCGCCTTGCGCCCGCTCTCGTTCATCAGCGGTTCGGTGGGGCTCTGCGCCGCGCGCTCGATGAAACCAAAGCGCATTGCGGTGCGCAGAATCCTGCGCACTTTGTCATCGATGGTCGCGACGGAAATGGTCCCAGTCCTGAATCGCGGGCATGATTCGCGTGCGCGTCATGAATTTGCCGAACGGCATCTCGAGGTCGAGGCCGGCGTTCGCGGCTGCGACGCCATCGTACGTCGCATCCCAATCCGACATGATGACGCCATCGAATCCCCATTCCTTTTTCACGACGTCGGTCATGAGGCGCTTGTTCTGCGTCATGTGTTCGCCATTGACGAGATTGTACGAGTCCATAAGCGCGCCTACTTGCGCTTCCTTCACCGCAGCTTCGAAGGCTGGCATATAAATCTCGCGCATCGTTCGCTCGTCAACATCCGAGCTGACGTTGTGCCGGTCATATTCCTGATTGTTTGCCATAAAGTGCTTGACGGTGGCGCTTACACCTTTGCTCTGAATTCCTTGAATCACCGCGACGGCCATTCGCGATGCGAGAAAAGGGTCTTCCCCGAAGTACTCGAAGTTGCGGCCGCACATGGGCGCGCGGTAGATGTTCACGCCGGGACCCAGAACGTAATCGACGCCGCGCGCGAGCGCGTCGCGCCCTATTTCAATTCCCACGCGATGCTCGAGCGCAGGGTCCCAGGTCGCCGCCATTGCGATTCCTGCGGGGTAACCCATCGAGGATCCCCAGGTGCGCACGCCTAATGGGCCATCAGACATTTTGAACCCAGGCAAGCCGATGCGCTCGACACCGCGAATGTACATGTTCGACGCTTTCGGCCCCTCGAGGCCGCCAATGTAATCGACCTTCTCCTCGATGGTCATCTGGCTAAGGATTTTCTCCACGCGCTGATCGATGTCGCTTTGAGGCGGAGCACCCGATTGCACGATTGCCGGCGCGATTACAATCAGAGTCAGGCAGAAGACGATTGCAATGGAAGGTGCGATGACAGTTTTCTTCATGTTCGAGGCGACGCCTTTCACGTGATTTTCGGGCAGTTTCCCTGAGCCGGCCGCAGGGCTGATTCCCATCGGAACGCAAGAATATGTCATAGAAAATGGGAAGTTCTCTCTCTTGTGCAAATCAGACGAGGGAAACCGAACGGCGCGCGGCCGGACCCGGTACCGGCTGCACTTTTGCCCATTACAAAAACGATTTTCTGAGCACTGCCGCGAGACTTTCCCACCGCGACATCGAGTTGTCAACTCCATTCTTGCGTTTTCCGGGTCGTCGTCGGACGGATTCGGACCGGGACGATCACGCGTCGCGCCGGGCGCCAGAAACCAATCTAAAGTGTCGGCCACGTCCCAGTGACCTTGTGGCACAATGCCATTTCGTCCGGTTTCCCGGTGCACGCGCGAGAAAGGACACCTCATGAAATATCGCAGGCTTGGCCGAACGGGAATCGCTGTAAGCGACATCGGATACGGGCTCTGGGGCATGAGCGGCTGGAGCGGATCGGACGATCGCGAATCCCTCGAATCGCTGCAGCTTGCCGTCGATCTCGGCTGCAATTTCTTCGATTCGGCCTGGGCCTACGGCGACGGCAAGAGCGACAACCTGCTCGGCGAACATTATCGCGCGCAACAAAGACAAGCGCCTCTATGCCGCGTCGAAGATCCCGCCGATGAATGGCCAGTGGCCCGCCAGTCCCAAATCCAAGTACCGCGACGTCTTTCCTGCCGAGCATGTTTTCAAGTACGCGCGCCTCATCCGCGATAAGCTTCGCGTCGACGCGATCGACGTCTTGCAATTTCATGTTTGGGACGACAGTTGGACGAAGGAGCCCGAGTTCCAGGACACCGTCGAGAAACTCAAAAGCCAGGGCTGGACTCACTGGTTCGGCCTAAGCCTGAATCGCTGGGAACCCGAAAACGGAATCGAAGCAATCCGGACCGGCTTGGTGGACGCAGTACAAGTGATCTACAACATTTTCGATCAGGCACCGGAGGACAAGCTATTCCCGCTCTGCAAAGAGCTGAACATCGGCGTGATCGCGCGGGTGCCGCTCGACGAAGGTAGCCTGGGCGGAAAATTCACGGCGGAGACGAAATTCCCGGCGAGTGACTGGCGCTCGAAATACTTCGGTCCGGATAATTTGGCGAAGACTTTGGCGCGCGTCGAAGAGCTGAAGAAGGTACTGCCGCCGGGAATGAGCCTTCCGGAGATGAGCCTTCGTTTCGTGCTATCGAATCCCGTGGTCAGCACCGAGATCATCGGCATGCGGAAGTCCGGCCACGTGAAGGAAAACGTCTCCACCAGCGACGCCGGCCCGCTCGCGCCCGACGTTCTGCAGAAGCTGAAAGCCCACCGCTGGGACCGCAAACCCCAGCGCTGGTCCGACTAGTTTTCGTGGCGCCGGCGTCTCGCCGGCGATTTTGACTTCACGCTTGCGCGAGTCTGCTCGATTTGCCACCGTCGTGGCAACGTCATTTCGCGAACAGGTTCAGCACGGATCGGGAGGCTCCGCCAGCATCAGCGGCTTGGTAGCCTCGAGCTTCTTTGCCTTCTTGAGTTGCTTGCTCGATTTCTTGGCTTTCTTCGTCGCCACGTTGTTCTCCTCTCGCGAACTCCTTCACCATCTGAACCACGACTTACGGTTTCAGACACGGGCCGTTAGGGAAAAGCACCCGGGTAGCCTCGAGCTTCTTTGCTCCCTTGAGCTGCTTGCCGGCTTTCTTCGCTTTCTTCGTTGCCATTGTGTTTGCTCCTCTCGTGAACGGCTTCACCATCCGAGCTGCGCCCCACACTTGCTAGATCGGATTGTTCGGGTAACGTCGCACGATGAGGGACTTCGTCGCCTCCAGCTTCTTCGCTCCCTTGAGCTGCTTGCTGGCTCTCTTCGCTTTCTTCGTTGCCATTTTCGTTTCTCCTTCTTCGATTTCTGGCTGACCCCCTAGCCAGTCGCCTGAGATAGGTGCAAATCGCGTGCCAATCCCAGAGGATGGGTGCTCCCAGGACTATCTCCTCGCTTTGCATGGAGATGCCGCGAGGAAGCTCTGCGCCGCGCAACATCGGCGACTCAAAAGACCCGTTGAATTTCTCACCACGCCGTTGGATTATTCAACCTTCGCCGCCGCCGCGTTGATTCGCACCAGCTCCACCTCTGACCCCACGAATCCCCACGCGTTCCACGCATTGCCGGTCACCACTTGCTTGAATAGCTCCGCGGGACGATCGGGATCGCCCGTATACAAGTGCCAATTGCCCACGCCGTAGGTCACAGTATCGAACGCCAGCTCTGCCTCCACATCATTTGGGTCCGTCGGCTTCTGCGGCACCACTTGTCCCTCGAAAAGGGAACCCTGATAGAACCGCAGCAGCCGCAAATAGAAAGCATAGTGCGGCCCCGTGTTTTTCAGATCCGGAGTAATCCTCTTCAACACTTGCTGCGCGTCGTCCGGCTTGTTGGCGCGCCGCAGCGAAACGTACAGCCAATTCGAGCAGTCGATGACGTTGTCGTTGTCCGGCGCCAGCGTCAGCGCCTTCCGGAACGAGTCTGCCGCCGCGCCAAACTGGCCCTGAAAATAGTAGGCGAGGCCCAGGTGATAGAACGCGTCAATCTTCTTCGGGTCGAGCGACGCGGCGTGCTCGAGGTCGCCCCGGGCGCCGGCAAAATTGCGCAGGCCAAGTTCCCGGTGGCCTCGCTCGATCAGGATATCCACGTTATCCGGCGCGGTTGCGAGTCCCTTCGTGCATACATCCACCGCTTCGCGGTACTGGCGGCGTCCCGCCATCGCCTGCGAAAGCGTCATGACAAGCTTTGCGTTCTTCGGGTCCGCCGCCAGCTTGTTCCGCGCTGTGATCACCGCGTCATCGTCCGGCAACGCGTACAGCTTCCGCCCCAGCCCCGACGTCACCTCGAGCGCACCCGTCGCAACATTGTTCGTCGAATCTTGATCACTCGCAAGAAGAGGCGCCGCGCTTTCCTTCTCGGCCCCGAGCTTTCCCTCGTGTCGCGGACCGAGCATCAACACGCTCGCGGCCGCTACTGCCGCTAACCCGCCAAATACCGCGGTCCGCTTCCTATTGCTCATTCGCCTCCTCTCCGTTCCGCATTTTGCACATTGAAATCACCCTGTACCGAGCCGGGCATTGTACAACGTCTATGGCGAGGTCGATGCGGCGGGATTGAAGGCGCGGGTCGCGGCACTTGAGCTTTGTGGCGTCGGCGATTTTTGTTGGTCTCGACGGATCAGACAACAACGACTCACGGGGTCGCTTTGGCGCACTCTCGGATGTCAGAGCTTTCCAGTATCCGCTTCGGGGTGCCCGACTTCGCCACGTTAATCATCGCGCGGCCAATCTCCTCGGTCGTCAGGATCGAGTTCGGAAAAAAGCGGCGGAGCAGCGGCAGCAAGGGTTTCGCCAGATTGTATGCCACCCGGTACGCTTTGCTCTTGGACCGCTCCCCGTGGGCTGCCTCGATGGCTCCCGGACAGGAACATGTACGCAGCCTTGAAGGGAAGCCGCAGCAGCGTATTCTCGGTCTTGCCTTTCACGCGCGCCCACATGACGCGTCCTTTCTCCGAGCTGTCCGTTCCGGCGCCCGAAGCGTAAATGAAAGTCATGCCTGGATCGAGTCGCGCGAGAGTGCCCGCGGCGGCGAGCGTGATCCCGTAGGTCACGCGTTCGTAGTCGGTCTCAGATATTCCGGCTGACGTCACGCCCAGGCAGAAGAAGCACGCGTCAAAACCGCGAAGTTCCGCTTCAATATCCGCGTAGTCCTGCAGATTCGGCCGAACAATCTCGCGCAGCTTCGCGTGTTTGATTCCCGTCGCCGACCGTCCCACCGTCGCGACGACCTGGATATCAGCATCAAGCAGGCACTCCCTGAGCACGCCCTGCCCGACCATCCCCGTCGCTCCAAAGATCAAAATTTCATAAAAGTGAGCGGCGCAACCTCGGTACTGTAGGGCGTGGGGCGACTTAAGGCAATAACCGGCTGCGCTGATCTCTCGATTTGCGGCCGACACGACGCCTTTCACGAGAATGCGTTCCCCAGGTTACCCAGAGCGTGCGCGGCTTTACTGGCGGCAGTGGTGCTTGGATGAAGGTGTAATCCAGAGGAATCCGCAACTTCACTGAAAGGCTCTGGTTCAGAGCGGGCGCCCATTTCTGACATCGCGCGGCCCAGCAGGTGGCAGGTCCGGGTTTGCCCTGCCACTTGCCCTGGTCCATCGGAACTGCGAGCGTTTTCGTCGCGCTGGAGCCCGGTTTGAGCCTACTGGGACGGCTGCACCTCGATCATCGTTACTTTCGTTACGTGGATCTGGCCCTTGTCGGAGTTCAGTTCACAGTTCAGTTCGACGTGATGGCCCGTGTGTTCCTTCAGAATCTCGGGATTGTCGACTTCCCATGATTTTCCGTCCTCGTCGGAGACAAACGATCTTTTGTCCCCGTCCGCTTTCACCATGCCTCTGATGGTCTTCGACTCCGCCTTCTTCTGATCCTGGCTCGCTTCCTGAGTTCTTGCGTGCGCGATAACCGGGACCCCAAACGTTGCCACGGAAAGTGCCACTGCCAAAATTGATAGCTTTTTCATTTTGCCTCTCCAAGTTTTTCGAAAGGGATGTACTAAAGTTTCTGGCCTGACTGAGGCAGCGAACGTAACACCCGTCTGGCAACAAAACTGTCCTGAACGGCACACACTCCCGCACCAGTCGATTGGACAGTTTTCTCTCCGCCGCTGACGAATTTGGAATAGACTTCCGCCACACTTCGCCGCACGAGGAGACCCAATGGATTCCGACGCAACGATTGCACCTGTCGAACCCACCCCAGTGCGCAGCCGTCGACTCTCCGCAATATCTTCGTCGGTAAAGATGGCCTCCGCGCCGGCTGGAGCCTGCTCATTTTTATCGCCCTGATCGCTGCCTGTCTGTACTGCGCACGGGTCATCAACCACAGATGACTCGCGTTCAGCATGGCGACCCTCCGGCCCAACAGGCGTAGTTGGAATGGGCTTTTGTAGCAGCCACCTAAAAAAACTAGCTGGCTGGCGTGTTCAACGCCAACGGTAGATCAGGATTGCGCCGAGCAGGGCGAAAATTCCTGCGTAGAGGAATCCCGCGGTGGCGCTTACGCTGGACCACAGCGCACCGACGGCGACACTCGAAACCAGGTCTCCGACGCCGTTCACCGTTGCCAGGACGCCGAAACCCGACCCACGGTTCGCGGCGGGAAGAATTTCCGCCGCGGCGGATTTTTCGAGCGATTGCGCGACGCCGATGTGGATTCCCGCCAGACCGAAGAGAATCGCGAGAATGGGAACGGTCGGTTGCTCGAAGATGAATCCGGCATACGCGACTGTGCCAGTGAGATAGCCTGCGGCGAGCAGGTCGCGTTTGCCGACGCGGTCGCCGAGTACGCCGGAAACGTATGAAGCCGCTGCGTTGATCAGGTTGTGGAAGGTGTACAGTCCTACGGACAGCGCTGCGGCTCGGGTGGCCCCGAATCGCGGAATGAGGATCTGCGCCGCGCGAAGAATCAGCAACGTGGGAGCAAAATCTCCGATGCCGTGGGCGAAAACTCCGGCGAGATAGTTCCAATAATTCTTGGGAAGCAGCGCGAAACTCGAGGCAAAGCTCGGCGCGCGGTGGGCGTGGTCCTGCTTGCTTTTCGGCGCGAGCAGCGCGAAAGCAATTGCCGCGAGGAGCCCGGGCAAAAGGGACCACCGCATAACGCCGCGAATGCCGAGAGTGGCGACCAAGGCAGATGCGCAAAGTGGACCGAGGACCGCGCCGAGCGTGTCCATGGCGCGCTCGAAACCGAACGCGCGGCCTTCCTGATCGGCGGTGACGCAGTCAGCGAGCAGCACGTCGCGCGACGGGCCGCGGAGACCGCGCCCGGTCCACCCAAGCGCTCGCAGCACCAGGACGAATGGCCACGTTCGCGCGAACGCATAACCAAACGTGGAAAGCCCGGTTGCCAGATATCCGATGATCGCGGTGGGTCTGCGCAATGCCGGGCGGTCAGCGATCCAGCCTCCCGCAAGTTTCGCGAAGCTCGAAAGGCCGTCAGAAATGCCTTCGATCAGGCCGAGAGCGACAGCGGGCGCGCCAAGACTCGCGAGAAACGCCGGGAGAACCGAGGTGGCAGCCTCGTGGCCCCAGTCGGAGAAGAGGCTGGTGAGTCCGATGCCAAGGACTCCGCGAGTAAGCCAGCGCTTCTGAGCTGGCGGTGCGAGTATCTGGTCGCTCATGCGGGCCATTATGCCGGAAGTAGAGCGGATTGCGTTGTCTTGTCCGGGTGGCGCGAATAAAATCGGGGCTTTCGCCACTTGCGGAAATTTCTCTCAGGAATCAAAGAGCCAAATGCGTGCAGTGATTCAACGGGTAAGCAGGGCGCGAGTGGCGGTGGATGGACGCACGACCGGCGAAATCGAGGCGGGACTGGTGGTGCTGGTCGCTGTAGGTCGCGAAGATACAGCAGCGACTGCAGCAGGGATGGCGGAGAAGATCGTGAATCTGCGCATCTTCAATGATGAGCAAGGAAAAATGAACAGGTCGCTGATGGATACGAGAGGGTCGGTGCTCGCGATTTCGCAATTCACGCTGTACGGCGACGCGCGCGGGCAGCGGCGGCCGAGCTTTATCCAGGCAGCGCCGCCGGATAAGGGCAAGGAGCTGTACGAGGAGTTTGTACGCGCGCTCAAGGTGCCGGGCATACGGGTCGAGACGGGCGTTTTTCAAACGCATATGTCGGTGGAGCTGGTGAACGACGGACCAGTTACAATCCTGCTCGACTCGGATAAAGTGTTCTAGGGAGATCCCCAATGACTGAGATCGAGCGGATTTTGGACCAGATGGATCGCACGTTTTCAGGAGATGCGTGGCACGGGCCGCCGCTGAAAAGCGTGCTCGAAGGTCTGACGGCCGAGGAAGCGTCGAACCACGCGATTGCCAATGCGCATTCAATCTGGGAACTCGTGCTCCACATCACGGCCTGGAAAATCATAATGCGACACGAGCTGATGGGCGACAAGGCAGAGGTGAGACCCGAGACGGACTGGCCGCCCGTTTGGGAAACGAGCGAGGTGGCTTGGAAACGGGCGGTGGAGAACCTAGACGAAAGCCATAAGCGATTGCGCGAAACGGCGGCCGGACTGCGCGAGGATCAACTGGAAGAGAAGCCGGTGACCAGAACAGACAATTCACGTTACGTGATCCTGCATGGCGTTGTGCAGCACGACTTGTACCATGCGGGGCAAATCGCGGTCCTCAAGAAAGCGATTCGAATGAGCCGGCCGGCGCGCGCATAACGATGACTGAGGAGAGATCTGCGGTTGATGTCCGGCCAGCGCGTGCGGAAGACCACGCGCGGCTGGCCGAGCTTGCTGGCCAACTCGGCTATCCGTCATCGGCAGCAGAGATAGCCAAACGGCTCGCGGGCATGGAAGGGCGGCGCGACTACGCCGTCTTTGTGGCGCAACTTGCGAGCGGCGAGATTGGGGGATGGATCGGCGTGTTCATTTATCGGAGTGTCGAGGCTGATGCGCGGGCGGAGATCAGCGGGCTCGTGGTGGACGAAGGCGTGAGGTCGCAGGGAATTGGACTCAGGCTACTGGAACGAGCGGAAGAGTGGGCGCGCGAGAGGGGATGCATTGCGGTGGGTGTTCGTTCCAACGTGATCCGCGATCGGGCGCATGCGTTTTACGAGCGGCTGGGATACGAGCACCACAAGACGCAGAAGGCGTTTCGTAAGCGACTTAAACCAAAATAGAAAATGGAAAAGAGAAAAGGGAGAAACACGGTCCCTAAGCTTCGGGACGCAGGGGAATGCCTGAAAGCACAGCGAAAACACGCCGAAGCCGTGCGATCCCGAACGTAACATTTCCGGTGGGGCGGGCGTAATACGAGATAGCCATGCACGGATTCGACTGGATTGCGGCGACGGGATTTTTCGGGATGTTAGCGGCGTGGGTCGCGTATTTTGTGGTTTTTCAGTTTCGAAAGAAACTGCCTGAAGCACAAGAGACCAAGCGCAATAAAGCTTCGTACTGGGGAATCGGACTCGAGGCGGTGGGGTATTGGATCATTTGGTTTTTCCCGCGGCCGTACTTTTCTCCGATCGTTCCCACGCCAAAAACCGGCGAAATCGTGATGATGGTTTTGACGATTGCGATCGGGGCTGCGTCGGTATGGCTATGCGGAGCCGCCCGACGAGCGCTCGGCAAGCAGTGGACGTATCGAGCGCGAGTGGTGGAAGGCCATGAGCTGATCACGCAGGGCCCGTATTCGCTCGTCCGGAATCCGATTTATCTGGGGATGTTCGGCATGCTGATTTCGACCGGCCTTGCCGTGGGGCGCTGGCCGGTGCTGTTGGCTGCGATCGTGATTTTTCTGATCGGCACAGAAGTCCGGATTCGCACCGAAGAAAAGCTGCTGCGGGAAGCTTTCGGAGAGAAGTTCGACGAGTACTCACGGCGAGTGTCTGCTTTGATTCCGCCCGTCTTTTAATCTGCCTCGTTGTTAGGCATTGCAGCCAAGCTGAAATTCCATTGTTTATTCTCTCCGAAAGCTTCCCGCAGCAGCTTTTTCGATTAAAGCCTCTTTTCCCTATATATCGTATTACGATATAATTGTGCTTTAAGCCGTGAACAAAAAGACAGAAAAACAAGCGAACTACAGGGATTTGGCGGCGTTCAGATACGAAATCCGGCGATTCCTGAACTTTAGCGAACGAGCGGCGCGGGATGCGGGCGTCGAGCCGCACCAACACCAGGCGTTGCTGGCGATCAAGGGCGTGCCGCCGGGATCGACGGCGACAGTGGGATTCCTGGCCGAGAGGTTGCAGGTGCAGCACCACAGTGCGTGCGAGCTAAGCGACCGCCTGCAAGGGAAGGGGCTGGTTCGGCGCTGGCGGAGTGAGACCGATCGGCGCGAGGTGCTGCTCCAACTCACGCCGCAAGGAGAGAAGTTACTGAAAGGGCTTGCCGCAGCGCACCGAGCGGAGTTGCGCGTGGCCGGGCCGAAGTTGATGAGGGCGCTGCGGGACGTAATCACACACAACGGCCGATCGAATGGTTCTGACATTGCGTCGCCTCCGGCGCGGAGGAGCAATCGCAAAGCGGAGCGATCTCACCAGAGGCACAAGACAGGGAAGAGTATGCGCGCGCGAATGAGGAAGGGAGTTTCGTGACATCTACCGGAAAAAACACAGAGGGCGCGCTGCCGGAGCAGTCTGCCGGATACAGAATCGGGCTGATTTCGCTGCTCGCGGGGATGATCGGGATACTGGCTGGACTCATTGCGTACGTTCTGTATGACCTCATTGGCCTTTTTACGAACCTAGCGTACTACCACGAATGGTCGTTTCACTTTCGCAGCCCGGAACATACCTCGCTGGGGCCGTGGGTCATCGTGATTCCGGTGATTGGCGGCCTTATCGTCGGCTTTATGGCAAAGTACGGCTCGGAAAAAATCAAGGGACACGGAATTCCGGAAGCGATGGAAGCGGTGCTGACGTCGCGAAGCCGGATCGACGCGAAGGTGGCGATTCTCAAGCCGCTATCGGCTGCGATCGCGATAGGAACGGGAGGCCCGTTCGGCGCGGAAGGGCCGATCATTCAGACGGGCGGAGCATTCGGGTCGCTGGTGGGCCAACTGATTTCGACGACGGCTGCCGAACGCAAAGTGCTGCTCGCGTGCGGCGCGGGCGCGGGAATGGCAGCAACGTTCAACACGCCGATTGCGGGCGTGATCCTCGCGATTGAGCTGTTGCTGTTCGAGTTTCGCTCACGCTCGTTCATTCCGCTGGTGATTGCGAGCACGCTTGCCACCAGTGTGCGCGCCGTGCTGCTCGGGCAGAAGTCGATGTTCTCGATGGGGAATGTGAATTTCGACGTGCTGCACGGGTTGCCGTTTTACCTGGTGCTGGGCGTGATTTCGGGCATCACCGCAATCGGATTCACGAAAGCGCTCTACTGGGTGGAGGACCAGTTCGACCGGTTGCCGATCGACGATCTCTGGCATCCCGCGATTGGCGCGCTCGGGCTTGGCATTATTGGGTTCTTTATTCCGCGGGTCCTGGGCGTTGGGTACGACACGATTTCGGACATTCTGAACAACAATCTCGCGTTGAAGTTGCTGATTCTGATTGCAGTATTCAAGGCGCTGGCGCTGATGATTTCGCTCGGATCAGGTACATCCGGAGGCTTGCTGGCGCCGATGTTCATGTCTAGCGCGGCGCTGGGCGGAGCGTTCGCGATGGTGATGAACTGGATTCTTCCGAGCGCCCATCTCTCGCCTGGGGCGTATGCCCTGGTGGCGATGGCTGCAGTGTTCGGCGCGGCTTCGAGGGCGACGTTCGCATTCATCGTGTTTGCCTTCGAGATCACGCATGACTACAACGCGATTCTGCCGCTGATGCTCGGTTGCGTGATCGCCGACATGATTGCGATCCGATATTTGCGTAGTTCGATCATGACGGAGAAGCTTGCGCGGCGCGGACTGTCGGTGCCGGAAGCATATGAGGCGGGCGTGCTGCAGATTGTTCGCGTTGGCGAAGTGATGCGCAGGGACGTGCAGCCCGTTCCGCAAGAGATGACGATTGGCGAACTTGCGGAGCGGATGGCGCGCGGCGAAGCAGCCGTAAATTTGACGCAGGGGCTGCCGATTGTCGACAAGGAAGGCCGGCTGGTGGGCGTCGTGACGCAAGGGGATTTGCTTCGCGGGCTCGAGGGAGACGCAAGGGGGAAATTAACGGTGCTGGAGGCGGGGTCGAACAAGCCGGTGGTTGCGTATGAGGATGAGCTTGCGCACGATGCGATGTTTCGGATGTTGCAGCACAATATTGGGCGTCTGCCGGTGGTGAGCCGGGAAGATCCGCAGCGCATGGTGGGCTATTTCAATCGATCGAGCATCCTGGACGCGTGGTCGAGGCAGATGCATGAGGAGGGAGTGCGGGAGCACGGTTGGTTGAGACTGTGGCGGAATGGCAAGGATTCGTGAGCTATTACAGGGCGGTGAGCTGCAATCAAGCAGTGAAAAGAGAAAATAGAAAATAGAAAAGAGAAAAGCGGAACACAGAGAACACAGAGACAAACCGGAGGGCAAAGAGGAAGTTAAAGTGCACCTTTTCGGGGAGGGTTTTTAGAAGCCGCCGCCGCCACCGCCGCCGAAGCCTCCGCCTGCCCCGCCGCCACCGCCGAAGCCTGAGCCTCCGGAGCTGCGCGGGGCTGAGGACATCACGGATCCCGCCTGCATGGTCATCATGTTCAAGTCGTTGACGAGAAAGTACGGCTGAAAGGCTCCGACGTAGGTTCCCTGGTACCACTGGGGTGGTTGCATGGTGATGCCCGAAAAGGCCTGGACCCATTTTTTCTCGACGTGCAGCGCCATCGCGTAGGGGAGGTACTTTTCGAAGAGTTCCGGAGTTTTCTCGAGGCGCTCGATGCGGTCGCTTTCGACGCGGCCGAGAAAAGTTTCGAAGCCGAGAACTTTCGCGAAGGTGCGGGCGCCCATGATTGTGCGCGCCGTCATGAACCAGCCGAATCCGCAGATGATCGCGCCGCTGGCGATGCCGGCGACGAACCACGGGAGGTTCGACATACCGGACTGCTTCGCAAGCCAGTTTCCACCGAAGACGATCATGAATCCGATTGCGAGCCCCGCGCCGATGTAGCCCTGGCGAACGGAGTCCGGGCGACGACGGTAGTAGCCGTCCTGCACGAGGGCGTCGAAGATGCAATCGCGAATTCCGGGCAGTTGGCGGTAGAAGCGGTTTTGCAGGTCGGAGAGTGCGACGCTGGCTTGCGGAGCTGCGTTGTCCGCCAAGTTCTGCGCGGGATCTGTTCCGGAGGCAAGCGAGTAATCCTGAACGCCGGGAGATTGTGTTGTGATTCCGCGCGGGAGAAGGGTATCGGTGAGCGTCGAATCGCCGCCAAAGAAGAGGCCGGCCAGCATGGCTCGCTCGTGAGGTCGAGCATCGCTCCACTGAGCGGCGGGCTTTTTCAAATGGAAGATGTAGTCGCGGTGATGCGTGAGGCCGAGCATGCCGGTCTGGTCTTTTTGCTCGATGGTGATGTAGCCCTTCACGGCGAGGTCGACGAGCGTGGCGGTGATGTCGCGCATGGCGGCTTCGTTATCGACGAGAGTACCGCACTCGCCGGGCGTGAGCTTGTCGGGCGGCTCGTATTGCACGGTGACGACGTCGCGCTCAGGGTCGCGGCCGCGCGTCCACCAGAGCCAGTACATTACGAAAAGAACGATCACTGGGATGAAAAGCGGCCAGTTGCTTTGCAGGAACAGTGCGATGTGCTGCGACGCGGTGGGTTCGTGAATGAGGCCTTTATCGAAGCCGACGACGGCGGTGAGTCCCTGGCGATAGCCGAGCGGATGATTCGCGCGAATGTCGACGACGTTGTCGTTCACCGTGACCTGCGCGTCCTGCGCGCGCGAATTGTAGGCGCCCGTATACGCGACGGCATGAAGTCCGGCGGCACCTTCGGGCAACTCGATTCGGGCGCTGGCAGACTGGATTGTGGCTTGCCACTCTTCGCCGGTGACACTCCAGTAGAGCTCGTCGTGGTCCGCAAAGAAGCGAATGGCGTCGAGGACACGATAGTGCAGGACAATCGTGCGCGTCGAGTTGTCAGGATCGGGGACGTAGATTTTGAATTTTACGTCGCGGCCTTCGTGGCTCTGTTCCAGCTTTAGCGAATTGCCGGTTTCGTCGGTGGCGGTGATGTGATCGAGGAACAGCGTGTAGTTGAATCCTTCGGGGTCGGTGTACTGAATCGGGATCGTGCGATAGATTCCGTGCCAGCCTGTGCCGATGAATTGCGCCTGGATCGTTTCGGCCACGTCGATGGTGCCGTCGCGGTGGACGGTGACCTGCTCGTCGAAACGCTGAATGACGATTTCGCGCGCCACGGCCGGCAGGGCCGCCAGGAGGGCGAGCAGGCAGGCTGCAAGCAAGCGACGGGGAGGTCGCATGTAGTCTTAGCTGGCGGCGCTGCCGAAGCTGACCTTCGGGGCTTCGCGCTCGACGGGTGCGTTGATTTCGAAGAATTCGCGCGGCTTGAAGCCGAACATGTTCGCGATGATATTCGACGGGAACTGCGCGATTTTGGTGTTGAAGTCTCGGACGACGGCGTTGTAGTAGCGGCGCGCGTTTTGGATGCTGTCTTCGATAGAGTTCAGCGTGCCCTGAAGCTGGTTGAAACTCTCGACGGCGCGCAGTTGGGGGTAGGCTTCGGCGAGCGCGAACACCTGGCGCAACGCGGACGTGAGCATTCCTTCGGCCTGGGCCTTCGCGGCGGGACCTTCGGCGGTCATGGCCTGATTGCGCGCGGCGACGACGCCTTCGAGCGTGCCTTTTTCGTGCGCGGCGTAGCCCTTCACGGTTTCGACCAGGTTCGGGAATCAGGTCGTAGCGGCGCTTGAGCTGCACGTCGATGTCAGACCAGGCGTTATCACACTGCACCTTCAGGCTAACAAGGCCGTTGTACATGCTGATGACGAAGACCACCAGCACGACAATAATTATCAGGGGAACAAGAAACATCATCATTGCCTCCGCAGCCGAGAGGCGGCTGCACATCTTAAACTAGCGGGCTAAGAATACGGCGGCAGGCGCGTGGTGTAAAGCGGAGCGCAACCCAGTTGTTCGCAATTGCAAGATAGCCAGCGATGAGCGGCGCGGCAGGCTGTCTGCTATATTAGCCGGTGCATCGAGGCTGGCCAGCCCATGAAAGTAGAAAAGGGTTTTCTCAGCACCGTCCCGCGAAAGTCCCTCCTGACCTTTCTTCTCGGCGTTTTTCTTGTCTTCGGCGCGGTGGGGCTGGCAAGCGATATGGCGAATATGGGACGGCAGCCGATCGTGACGCTGGTAATAACGATTCTGGCGATAAGCACGTTCACGGTGGGCTACGCGATTGCGGGGTTCGTGCTGCGCGGACAATCGTGGAAGGTCATTGTTCCACTTTTCATCCTACAACTCGTGGTGATGAACGTACTGTACCGGTCGCTGCCATCGTTGCCGCCTTTGGGGCAAATCGACGCAAGCACC
The DNA here is from genome assembly GCA_963744235.1 of uncultured Acidobacteriota bacterium. Lineage (GTDB taxonomy): Bacteria > Acidobacteriota > Terriglobia > Acidiferrales > UBA7541 > Palsa-295. Next base: position 520,606 of record CAVUSU010000006.1, read on the forward strand.
ATGGCACATGTGCGCAGCAGACTCAGTATCGATGAAATCGCGATCGTGGCCGCCATCGCTCTGGGCTATACGTGCTTCGTGCATGCGACTGTTACCGAGGGGCGCCGCTATTTTCGCGTGCACGCCGAGATCGCGCTGGCGAGGGAGATTCATCAGGTGCTGGTGCCGACGATCGACGCGAAGATGGACGGATTCGAGTTTTACGGACAATCGACGCCGAGCAGCGAAGTGGGCGGAGACCTAATCGACCTGGCGGGAACGCAAGCGAAGTGGGTGGCGTACCTGGCCGATGTTTCGGGGCACGGAGTGGCGCCCGGCGTGGTGATGGGGATGACGAAGAGCGCGTCACGAATGCTTCTGAGATCCGACGATGACAGCGAACACTTGATGCCGCGGCTGAACGAGGTGCTCTTTCCGCTGAAGAAGCCGGACATGTTCGTAACGTTTTGTTTTGTGGCGTCGAGCGGCGGCCAATTGAGCGCGGGGCTTGCGGGGCATCCGTCGATTCTGCAATTCTCGCCGCAAACCAACGAGGTGACGGAACTCGAATGCCCGAATATGCCGCTCGGCATCGTTCCGTCCGGGGAGTTCGCGTCTTCGCGAATTTCGGCGCAGAGCGGAACGCTGTTCGCACTGTACACGGACGGACTTCTCGAGACCGCGAACGCAGCGGGCGAGGAATTTGGAGTCCAACGGCTGAAGGCGGAGTTGAAGCAGCACGGCAAAGAACCGCTCGACGCGATTTGCCGGGCGATTCAAGAGAATGTAAAGCGTCACGGCGCGCAGTTCGACGATCAGTCGATACTGCTGATCCGCAAGTCGTAGGCCCAGAAGTGACGTCTGATTCTCAAGGCTCTTCCAAAACGATGAAGACGCCGGCGCGCGCCAAACGATGGCGAGAGCCGCACGGGCTGCTGGCGTGGCGTGGGGTTTTGGGATAGGCTTGCCGCCTAAACCGCGATACCCATGTTATTCAAAACGTTCAGTGCGGCTGTGTTTGGAATTGACGCGTACCTCGTCGAAGTTGAGGTGGACGTCGCGCCCGCGTTCGAGGGGCGGTTCAATGTGGTGGGGCTGCCGGATAACGCCGTCAAGGAAAGCCGCGAGCGAATCCGGTCCGCGCTGCGGAATTGCGGCTTCGATTTTCCCTCCTCGCAAGCTGTCACCGTAAATCTCGCTCCCGCCGATATTCGGAAGGAAGGTTCTGCGTTCGATCTGCCGATGGCGCTGGGTGTTTTGGGATGCCAGGGAACATTCTTCGGGAAGGTTCTGGACTCGTACGTTTTTCTGGGTGAGTTGTCGCTGGATGGCGGCGTGCGGTCAGTGCGCGGCGCGCTGTCGGCGGCGCTGGCGGCGCGCGAGCGCGGGATTCCGAACGTGGTGGTGCCGGAAGCGAACGCGCGCGAGGCCGCGGTGGTGGAGGGAATTCGCGTGTTCGGGGTGAAATCGCTGCCGCAGGCGACGGACCTGATTAATGCGCCGGAATCATTTCAGCCCATTGGAGTGGACACTTCGCAGATGCTGGCGGAGGCGAGCCAGTATGCGGTGGACCTGCGCGACGTTCGCGGGCAAATGTCGGCGAAACGCGCGCTCGAAGTGGCTTGCTCGGGGAGCCACAATATCCTTCTGATTGGGCCGCCGGGCGCGGGCAAGACGATGCTCGCGAAGCGCATCCCGACGATATTGCCGCCGATGTCGCTGGAAGAGGCCATCGAGACGACGCGGATTCACAGCGTGGCGGGGTTGCTGGATGATGCGCGAGGGCTGGTGGGCACGCGGCCGTTTCGGTCGCCGCACCATACGATCAGCGATGCGGGGTTGATCGGGGGCGGAGCCATACCGCGGCCGGGCGAGGTTTCGCTCGGCCACAATGGCGTGCTGTTTCTCGACGAGCTGCCGGAATTCCAGCGCAACGTGCTGGAGGTGATGCGGCAGCCGCTCGAGGACGGCTGCGTGACGATTGCGCGCGCGGCGCTTTCGGTGAGTTTTCCGTCGCGGTTCATGCTGGCGGCTGCGATGAATCCCTGCCCGTGCGGATTTTTCGGGGATCCCACGCGCGATTGCCACTGTTCGCCGCCGCAGATTCAGAGGTATGTGGCGAAGATTTCGGGGCCGCTGCTCGACCGGATCGATATTCATATTGAGGTTCCGGCGGTGAAGTATAAGGAGCTGCGCGGGAACGAGGAGATCGAGCCCTCCGCGAACGTTCGGCAGCGGGTGTTGCGCGCGCGAGAGATTCAGATGGAGCGGTATCGCGGCGAGAAGAAGCTGTATGCGAACGCGCAGATGCCGCCGAAGTTGATTCGCAAGCACTGCGCGATTTCAGGAGATGGGGAGAAACTGCTAGAAACTGCCATACAGCGGCTCGGGCTTTCGGCGCGGGCTCATGACCGGATTCTGAAAGTGGCGCGGACGATTGCTGATCTGGAGGCGGCGACGTCGATCGAGCCCAAGCATCTGAGCGAGGCCATTCAGTATCGGACTCTGGACCGGACTTATTGGGCGTGAAAAAGAATTTCAAATTTGAAATGGCTCTGTTGAAATCCTAGGTCGAGCGGCCTCCAAAAGCGAAAAGCAGATCCCTCTCCCCACACAAACCGCGGGGATTCGCGAATCTCAAATTTGACGTTGGATTTCAGGTTCTTGGCAACGGCACCGGCGAAGACAAAAGCAAAGGCAGAGGCAAAGGCAAAGGATTGCCACAGAACGCAGCGCAGAGAGAAAGGCTCGAGGGCACGGAGAGGTTGCCACGATGCAGTAAAGCGGGCGATGGGCGGCATCTAACATTCTGGGAACTGATTGACTCGCGCGCACCCGCTATGGTACCCATACACGCGCATTGGTCTTTCGTCCGTTACACCTGCAAGTGCGGGTGACGTTATTTGCACCTGCTATTGAAGGCGATGGTTCCCCTCAACCGGGATGGCACCCACAGCCCAACGCATCGAGGTCACGCTGGAAACACTGCTGGAGAGCGTAGACCTTGCCGAAAGCATCGTCATGCGGATCGCCGAAGCCTCCGGCTTCGATGAGGATGACGTGCACAAGATCGGCATGGCCGTCCGCGAGGGCGTGATCAACGCCTACAACTACGGCAATCAGCACGACCGGCGAAAGAAGATTCAACTGACGGTGGAGCTCGACCCGGAGCGGATGGTGGTGCATGTGCTGGACCAGGGCCACGGTTTTGAGCTGACCGAGGTGCCGGACCCATTGGCGGAAGAGAACCTGTTGCGCACGTCGGGCCGGGGTATCTTTTTGATGCGAGCGTTCATGGATGAACTTATGGTTCGAAAGTCACCTGCGGGGGGAGCTGAGCTGATTATGGCGAAGAAACTCCCGCACATAGTTTCCGACAACGGCCGGCGCCAGCCGGAGTAGAATCGAAGCCGCGAGGTTCCATTGTCACTGCAAGGTACGTGCCGCGAAGTGGGTGATATCGCCGTGATTGATTTCAGCGGCAAAATTACGCTGGGTGAAGGCAGCGCGATCCTCCGGACAACCATCCGGGAGTTGATTGAGCGCGGGCATCGCAAGATTCTTTTGAATCTTGCGGACGTCGACTACATCGACAGCTCGGGGATCGGCGAGCTAGTGAGCGCGTATACGGCCGTGCGCACCGTCAGCGGCGAGATGAAGTTGCTGCAGCTTACGCGGCGAGTGCACGACATCCTCCAAATCACGCGGCTCGTCACCGTGTTCGACGTGCAGTCTGAGGAAGAGGCGGCCCTCCGCAGCTTCCGCTAGACCTTTCCTAGGGCGGACGATCTCAAGCATATTTGCGCCTCAAACTCGAATTACTTCGGAATCATTCCGATCGTCGCCAGCCAAGTTTCCACCAACTGAGGCCATCCCGTTATCGGAAGCTCGGTGCGCCGCAGCCCGAACGCATGGCCGCCACGCGCGTACACATGCATCTCCACGGGAACTCCCGCCTTCTTCAGAGCAATGTAGTAAGCCAGCGAGTCGTTTACGTTGTCCACATGGTCGTCTTCTGCCTGCAGCAAAAACGTAGGAGGCGTCTGGCTGGTGACGGGAATCTCGGGATTCAATGCGAGATCTTTATCGGCATTGGCCGGATGAGGGACCGCAAACTTTCTGGCGCCCTGCTTAGCATCCCATTCGGCCGCGGAAAGCGACAGATGTCCCGGATAGATAGCCACCGCAAAATCCGGGCGGCAGCTTTCCTTGTCGGCGGCATCGACAGCCGGGTACAGACGCTTCACGAAATGCGTGCTGATTGCTGCCGACAGATGCCCGCCTGACGAAAACCCAAGCACACCAATCTTGTGCGGATCGATGTGCCACTCCGCAGCGTGAAAGCGCACCAGCCCCACCGTCCTCTGCGCATCTTCCAACGCCATCGGGGATTCCGGATACGGCCCCGATTTCGGATAGGGCCCCACATCGGTCACGCGGTATTTCAGCAGCACACACGTAATCCCTTTGGACGTCAGCCAATCGCAGACCTCCGTGCCTTCGAGATCGATGGCCAGACCCTGATAGCCCCCACCAGGGAAGACGACGACCCCAACGCCCGTATTGTTCCCCTTTGGCGAATAGACCGTCATGGTAGGCCGCGTCACGTTGTAGACCCCGACCGCCGGCCTGCCGGCAATCAGGAACTCCTTCCCCGATGTGGTAGCGGCCTCCGGCCCCTTCACAGGCTGGGGATCAGGCGCCGCCCCCGGCCAGATCGGTACTTGCGTATGGCCCGGCGATGGCTGCCAGAGAGGAGTTGTCTGTGCGCTCTGACCGCCAAACGCAAACACAACAAAGAGAGAAAAGACGAAAGGCTTCATCACAATCCCCATAGCTTAATTTTACGAGCCGATGCGTCCAAAGAGAGACCCCTCTTCGGGTCCTGACTGAGGGTAGCATTGATCACTCTGGCCCATCAGCCTGCAACCATCAACCATCTCTGTTCTCCCAGCTTCAAACTGGACACTGATTTCGGATTGTGCAAGAATCCCCGCCGCCGAGAGGTCTTGTAGTCCTGCGGGAATGAGTATCTCGCGCAGGGCGAGATTTTCAGTAATGCCGGCTGCAAGCGCCAATTCGGGAGATCATCCAAGAGGAGTGGAACGTTGGCTCGAGAACAGGGTGTGGTCAAGTGGTTCAACGCTTCGAAGGGTTTTGGGTTCATCCAACGCCAGTCGGGCGAGGACGTGTTCGTTCACTTCTCAGCGATTCAGATGGACGGATACAAATCGCTGAATGAAGGCCAGCTAGTGGAGTTTGAGGTCAAGCAGGGCCCCAAAGGCTATCAGGCCGAGAACGTCACAGCGGTTTAGCAGCGTTTCGTTTTGAACGCCCTTCTCCTTGGGAGATGGGTGCTTTGCGACGCCCCGGCCCTCTTCAAGTTTGCGAAGGCGTGCGGCGGCGGGGTGTGCCGCAAGATTGGCGCGGGTGGGCTTGTGGCGGCTTTTCGCGCGTTCTCCCGCGATATGCTAAAATTGGGCTTTCGGAAGGTTGCCGCGAGGTGAGGTTTTGGCTCAGCACATTTCCCGGAAAGAACTGAAAACGGACGAGGTGCGCGAGACGTTCGCGCACGGTGCTGAGGCGGTGCTGTCGCATCAACAGGGGATGACTTACGTCCTCATTCTGGCCGTAGTTGTGGCCGCGGCTATTCTTGGCTGGAAGACGTACTCAGAACGCCAAACGGTGAAGGCGTCCGCCGCGTTTGATCAAGCGCTGAAGGTCTTTCAGGCTCCCGTGGGGTTTACCGGAGCGCCACCAATCCCTGGTGAGCCCACGTTCCTGGATGAGGGGACGAAGTTCACGCAGGCAGCGCCGAAATTCGAAGACGTCGCGAAAAAGTATCCGCGCACGCATCCGGGACAGCTCGCGAGTTACTACGCCGGACTGAGCCTTGTGCGAGTTCACAAGGATAGCGAAGCAAAGCAGTGGCTTCAATCGGCCGCGGACGGCGGCGATGCGGATTTCGCTTCGATGGCACGGTTCGAACTCGCGCAGCTCGACGATCGGGCCGGACAAAGCGATCAGGCGGCAAAGATTTATCAGCAGATGATCGCGAAGCCGAGCACGCTGGTGCCCAAGCCGGTCGTCATGCTCACGCTCGCCGAACATTACGGGCAGAAGAATCCCTCCGAAGCGGCGAAACTGTACGCGCAGATCAAGTCCGAGTACCCCGACACGCCGATAGCCCAGCAGGCGGATCAGGAGCTCGCTCTCCTTCCTGGAAAGACGTAACTCCAGAGGCAGCCTTGACGATATCGCTCGCGCCCTACGCAATGGACGTGCGGCGGTCACGCGGCCGGCGTTATCCGGAACCGCAGCATCGTTATCGCAGCGATTATGCGCGCGACCGCGACCGCGTGGTCCATTCGCGAGCCTTCAGGCGCCTGGAAGCAAAAACGCAAGTCTTCACAACGCGCTTTTCGGACCATTTTCGGAATCGCCTGACGCATACGCTGGAAGTGGCGCAGATTGCGCGAACTGTGGCAGGAGCGCTCGAACTGAATACGGATCTGGCCGAAACGCTTGCGCTGGTTCATGACATTGGTCACCCGCCGTTTGGCCACGCTGGAGAAAATCGGCTGGATGCGCTGATGCGCGAGCACGGGGATCGTTTCGAGCACAATTTGCAGGCGCTGCATATCGTGGAGCAGTTCGAGCAGAGGTATCTGGATTTTCCTGGCCTGAATCTGACGTTCGAAGTAAGGGAGGGGATCGTCAAGCACTCGCGTGATTACCTGCCAGGCGATTTTCCTGAGCTGAGCGAATATGCTCTCGATCAAAAGCCGCCGCTCGAAGCGCAGTTGATCGATTTTGTGGACGAAATCGCGTACAACACAGCCGATCTTGATGACGGCTTCGAGGCGCAACTAATTGAGCTCGATCGGCTTCGCGCGGAAGTCCCCCTTTTCGGCGCAGCCTACTCGGAGGTGGACCGGAAATACCCGAGCGGGCGCCGGAAGCTGAAGTTCAACGAAGCGTTGAAGCACGTTCTCGATCTGCTTGCCACTGACCTCATCGAGAACACGTCTCGAGCTATCGACGCAAGCGGAGTGAAAACGGTGGAAGACGTTCGGCGCCAGCCGAATCGGCTGGCCGGATTTTCACCGGAGGTGGCCAAGCAGAACGGTTCGCTGAAGAGTTTTCTGAATGCGAACCTTTATTCGCAGCCCACGATCGCGGAGGACCGGGACCGTTCCGTGGCAGCTCTCGAAGCGCTGTTCCGGTTTTTCCTGGAGCATCCTGACCGCATGCCTCCACAGTATACCGAGGCCGCCGCGCGCGAGCCTCGCCATCGCGTGGTTTGCGATTACATCGCCGGGATGACGGACCACTTTTTGCTTCGCCAAGTGCACGAGGTGCTGGGCGTCCCGGCAGCACGTTCCTAGCGTGCGTCTTGGCACTCGTTCAGCGCGTTGCACATTGCCCGTTTGGTGTCAGCGAAAAATCTGCTCGGGAAGGCCGTCTTGACATCCCGAGCACGGGTCATATAATGGGCTTTCGAAGCAAAATGCAAGGAAAACACGATGTTTCTTGATGTAAACGAACTCGCCGTCCGAAAAACTCGCGTCCGGAAGAGCTATTCACCGGGGACGCTCGATTTCCATTCGGGCGAGTTCCGCCAGCTCGAACCGTTGGAAGTGCGAGCGACGGCGGAGCTCGTGGATGGCCAGATTCGTATCTACGGCAACCTGCACACACGGGTGGAATTGGTGTGCGCGCGATGCCTGGATACGGTGGTAGAGGAAATCAGCCGGGATTTCGATCTTTTCTACAAGCCGATGACGTCGATCGCGCACGATGAGGAAGTGCAGTTGAATCTGGACGACACGGACATCGCTTTCTTCGAAGGCGACGGCCTCTTTCTTGCCGACGTGCTGGCCGAGCAGGTGAATCTGTCGCTTCCCATGAAGGTGATTTGCCGAAGCGACTGCCGCGGACTTTGCCCGCACTGTGGCGCCAACCTCAACAACGAGGAATGCCGCTGCGAAAAGCACGCTTCCGACCCCCGCCTCGCGCCGCTGGCCCGCCTGAAGCAGGACTGGTTCAAAAAGCAATAAGGCGCTACACTATCGGTTTGCACTTTTTGGGCGCGTCAATGCGCGGCCCGTTAGAGGAGCCTCATGCCGAATCCAAAGCGACGTCACTCGAAGCGGCGGACCAGCAATCGCCGCGCGCACGACCATCTACAGCCGCTGTCGCTCGCCGAATGCCCGAATTGCCACGAGAAGAAGCTGCCCCACCGGGCTTGTCCGCACTGCGGCCATTACAAGGGCCGCGAAGTGATTGACACTTCGGCCAAGACGGCCTAAGTTCTCCCTCGCCTGCCTTTTCACACCGGAGCTTAGATGACCACCATCGCCCTGGATGCCATGGGAGGCGACCATGCACCGCGCGCCGAAGTGGAGGGCGCGATCATGGCTGCGCGCGAGCTTGACGTTCGCGTTTTGCTCGTGGGCATCGAAGCTACGGTGCGCCAGGAACTGAACCGGCACCGGTATCGCGCGCCGTCGATCGATATCGTGAACGCGACGGAAGTGATCACGATGCGCGATTCGCCGTCGCAAGCGTTCCGGCGAAAGAAGGATAGTTCGCTGCACGTCGCGGCGCGATTGGTTCACGACGGTAAGGCAGACGCCCTGGTCAGCGCGGGAAACACCGGGGCGGCGATGACAGTGGCGCGGTTCGTGCTTGGCACTCTGCCTTCGGTGGACAGGCCGGCGCTCGCTGCGGCGTTCCCGAACATGAAGGAAAAGGTTTCGGTGATCCTGGACGTGGGGGCGAACGTCGATTCGAAGCCCGCGCAAATCGAGCAGTTCGCCGTCATGGGCGAAATCTACTACCGCACGATTTTCGGGGTGCGGAAGCCGCGTGTGGCGCTCCTTTCCATCGGCGAAGAGGAGATGAAAGGGAACGAGCTCACACGCGAGGCTTCCAGCCGGTTGAAACAAACTTCGTTGAATTTCACGGGCAACGTGGAAGGCCGCGACGTTTTTCGCGGGAACGTGGATGTGATCGTCTGCGACGGATTCATCGGGAACATCGCGCTGAAGATCAGCGAAGGATTGGTGGAGCACATCGGCGGAATGCTGAAGAGAGCGATCAAGAGCAGCCTCAGATCGCAGCTGGGCTACGCACTTTCGAAGCGGGCCTTTGACGATTTTCGCAAGCGTACGGACTATTCCGAGTACGGGGGCGCGCCGCTGCTGGGCGTGCGCGGCATCACGATTATTGGGCACGGGCGGTCGAATCCCAATGCCATCAAGAACGCGATTCGGGTGGCGACCGAACTGTGCCGCTCGCGCGTGAACGAAAAAATCGAACAGGAGCTTTCCGCCGCAACGGCGGCCACGGCGCACGCGGCGCGCGGCTGACCTTGGCGGAAACCCCGACTCGCATGAGCAAACTCGCCTTCCTGTTTCCAGGCCAAGCCTCGCAGTATCCCGGCATGGGACGCAACCTCGCCGAGACTTTTCCCGAATCGCGAGCCGTTTTCGACGAAGCCGATGCCGCCCTGGGCTTTTCGATTTCGAAGCTGTGCTTCGAAGGGTCGGAGGATGAGCTCAAGCTGACCGAGAACACGCAGCCGTCGATTCTGACGGTGTCGGTTGCCGCTTATCGCATCCTCGAGAAGCGCGGAATCGTGCCGGACTTCGTGGCCGGCCACAGCCTGGGCGAGTATTCGGGACTGGTCGCGTCGGGCGCACTCACGTTTCGGGATGCTGTGACGCTGGTTCGCAAACGAGGGCAGTACATGCAGGAGGCCGTGCCGTCGGGTGAAGGCGCGATGGCCGCGATTATGGGCATGTCGCCGTCGGACGTTTTCGAGATCTGCAGGAAGGCGGCGAATGGCGACGTGGTTTCACCCGCAAATTTGAATTCGCCCGAGCAAACCGTGATTTCAGGGGCGGCTGCGGCGGTGAAGCGCGCGGTGGAAATCGCGTCGCAAAGCGGCGCTAAGCGCGCCGTGATTCTGCCGGTGTCCGCGCCATTTCATTGCACGTTGATGGCGCCGGCACAGAAGCGGCTCGAACCTGATCTGCGCGCAGCAGCATTCAGCGCGTTGCGTTTTCCGCTGGTTACGAACGTGGATGCGGAGGCCGTGACCTCGGGCGAGGAAGCACGCGATGCGCTGATTCGGCAGGTGACGATGCCGGTGCGCTGGCTCGATTCGGTGCACGAAATGATCGAGAATGGCGTTTCGATCTTTGTCGAGGTTGGCCCAGGCAAAGTTCTCTCGGGCCTGCTACGGCAGATCGATCGCTCGGTGCGCTGCTTCAACGTGGAAGACGCTGCGAGCCTTCAATCGACGCTGGAAAAGATCACGCAGGCGCGGGCGGAAACGCCGGAATCCTGAGACTCATGTTTTCACTCAAAGACAAAGTCGCTCTGGTTACCGGTGCGTCGCAGGGCATCGGCCGTGCCATCTCGCTTTCGCTCGCTCAGACGGGAGCGAAAGTAGCCGCCGCTGCGCGCAATGCCGACAAGCTCGCTTCGCTCGTCGTCGAAATCGAAACTGCGGGAGGAGAAGCTCTTGCTGTGCCGATCGACGTGGCCGACGCCGGGCAGGTAAAGACTGGCTTCCAGGCGCTGTTAGCGAAATTCGGCAGGCTCGATATCCTGGTGAACAACGCCGCGATCACACGCGACACGCTCGCGCTGCGCATGAAGCTGGAAGACTGGGAGGCCGTGCTGCGGACGAACCTTACTGGCGCGCACCTGTGCACGCAGCAAGCGTTGGGGGCGATGCTGAAGCAGCGGTCTGGGCGAATCATCAATATCACTTCGGTAGTGGCGGAGACCGGCAACGCGGGGCAGGCGAATTATGTGGCGTCGAAGGCGGGACTGATCGGGCTCACGCGGGCGATTGCGGTGGAAGTGGCGTCGCGCAGCATCACGGTGAATGCCGTCGCGCCCGGATTTATCGTTACGCCGATGACGGATCCGCTGCCGGACGAGCTGAAGGAGAAAATGAAGTCGCTGATTCCACTGGGGCGATTCGGTACGGATAGTGAAGTGGCAGCCGCAGTGGTATTTCTCGCGAGCGACGAAGCCGGCTACATTACGGGTCAGGTGCTGGGCGTGAATGGCGGCTTGCACATGGGGTAGGCCGAAAAGATTGAAACACAGAGGGCAGTGAGAAGGACTTGAGAGCACGGAGAGCGTTTACAATGTCGATCGAATCTTACGAGGAACTGATCGCGCTAAGAGAAGTGGGCCACATCTGTCACGCGGCGCTGCGCGCGATGGCGCATTTCGTTCGTCCGGGCGTGACGACCCGGCAAGTGGCTGACGTTGGCGCCGAAGTGATGCGTGAGAACGGCGCGCGTTCGGCGCCGGCCATGGTCTACGACTTCCCTGGCGACATTTGCATTAGCGTGAACGATGAAGCGGTGCACGGAATTCCCGGCGAAAAGGAGATTCAGCCCGGTGATCTCGTGAAACTGGATGTGACCTTCGAGAAAAATGGCTTCATGGCGGACGCTGCGATTACGGTTCCCGTGGAACCAGTGCCTGACGCGGCGCGACGCCTCGCTTTGTGCGCGGAGCGGGCGTTTCAGCAGGCGATGCGCGTGGCCAAGGCGGAGCATCACGTGAGCGAAATCGGCCGCGCGGTGGAGCGGGAAGTGCGGCGCAGCGGTTTTTCGGTCATTCGCGCGCTCGGAGGCCACGGCATCGGGCGCACGATTCACGAGCCGCCCAGCGTCCCGAACTATGACGATTTCACTGCGCGGGAACGCCTGACGCCAGGACTCGTCATTACAGTGGAGCCGATTATTACGGCGGGCGCGGGGAGGTCGGTGACGGCCGCGGACGGCTGGACGGAGCGCACCGTGGATGGGAGTCTCGCGGCGCATTTCGAACACACGATCGTGATCACGGAAAAAGCGCCGATCGTCTTGACCGCGGCGTGAACTTCGAAGGCCAAGAAGTTGACCCGGAATTGCGCGGCGAATAGAATGGGCTGGGCGAACGTGCTATAAGGTTACAGCAAGCAATGGAGGCGACCCCCGCCTCTCGAGTGGCCCTGGGGGTTCAAGATCGCCAATAGCGGAGGAAGATCAAAATGGCCAGCGTCGAGGAACGCGTAAAGCAGATTATCGTCGAGCAGCTCGGTGTGGATGAAGGCGAAGTGACTCCAACCGCTTCGTTTGTGGATGATTTGGGCGCCGACTCGCTCGACACCGTCGAGCTGGTCATGGCTTTCGAAGAAGCTTTTGGCATCGAAATTCCGGATGAGGACGCGGAAAAGATTGCCACGGTCAAGGACGCAGTCGATTACATCGAAAAGCACTCCAAGAAGTAGTTCGCCGGGTCGTCCTACTTTGAACAGGAGAACGTCGTTTTGAACCGCCGAGTTGTGGTGACGGGCGTAGGTTTGGTCTGCGGGTGCGGCATCGGTACCGACGAAGTGTGGCGCAACTTGCTCGCGGGCAAGAGCGGCATCGGTCCGATCATGAACTTCGATGCCGCGGCTTTCGACTGCCGTATCGCCGGGGAAGTCCGCAATTTCGATCCGCTGAATTGGGTGGAAAAAAAAGAAGTGAAAAAGATGGGCCGGTTTATTCAACTGGCCCTGGCTGCGTCGGATTTCGCGATGCGGATGTCTGAGCTTGAAATCAAGCCGGAACTTGCGCCTGCCGCCGGCGTCTACATCGGGTCCGGCATCGGCGGCTTCGACGTAATCGAGCGCGAGCACACGAAGTACATGCAGGGCGGTCCTGGGAAGATTTCTCCTTTCTTCATTCCAGCTTCCATTGTGAATCTTGCGTCGGGGCACGTGTCGATCCGCTACGGAGCGAAGGGACCGAATTCGGCCACCGCGACGGCTTGCTCCGCTGGCGCGCATGCGATCGGCGACGCATACAAAATCATTCAGCGCAGCGACGCGGAAGTGATGATCGCGGGCGGGGCGGAAGCGGCGATTACTCCGATGAGCGTGGGCGGTTTTGCCGCGATGCGCGCGCTATCGACGCGCAATAACGAGCCCGAGCGCGCGAGCCGTCCGTTTGACGCGCAGCGCGACGGCTTCGTCATCGGCGAGGGCGCGGGCGTGCTGATCCTGGAATCGCTCGATTTCGCCGAGCGGCGCGGCGCGAAGATTCTGGCTGAAATCGTAGGCTACGGAATGTCGGGTGATGCATATCACATTACGCAGCCTGCTGAAGGAGGCGACGGCGGGTATCGCGTCACGCTGGCAGCGTTGAAAGACGGCAAGATATCGCCGTCGGAAGTCGGCTACGTGAACGCGCATGGCACCTCGACGCCGATCGGTGACGCGATCGAAACGACGGCGCTTCGGCGAGTGTTCGGTGAGAACGCGAAGAAAGTGCCGATCAGTTCAACGAAGTCGATGACGGGACATCTTCTGGGCGGCGCGGGGGGACTCGAAGCGGGCATCAGCGTGCTGGCTCTGCGCGATCAGATTCTGCCGCCGACGATCAACTACGAGAATCCCGATCCCGAGTGCGACCTGGATTGCGTTCCGAATCAGGCGCGAAAGGCGGAAACGGTATACGCGCTGTCGAATTCGTTCGGATTTGGCGGTACGAATGCGTCGCTGCTGTTCAAGTACTGGGATGTGAAGTAGGCGGGGATAATTTTGAAAATCGGCGTTTGCGTCAAACAGGTTCCGGCGAAGGACGCGCCGCTCGCCATTGTCGAGGGCGCTGCCTGGATTCGCGAGTCCGACATCGGATTCGAGACGAACGAGCCGGATACCTACGCGCTGGAAGAAGCGCTGCGCCTGAAGGAAAAGCACGGTGGCGAAGTGGTGGCGATTTCGATGGGCCCCGAGCGCGTGAAGCAAACGATCAAAGAGGCGCTCGCGAAGGGCGCGGATCGCGGCATTCACGTTGCGGACAATGAATTCTACAAACTTGACCCGCTCGGTTCGGCGCGTTCGCTGGCGGCCGCGATCAAAAATGAGAATTTCGACCTGATTCTTACAGGGCTCCAGAGCGACGATCAGGGTTTCGGCCAGACCGGCGTTCTGCTGGCGGAATTGCTAGGCCGAGCGCATGCGACGATTATCATGGCGATTGAAGTGACCGACGGGCGCATGAAATTGAAGCGCGAGCTCGAGGCCGGATGGTTCCAGTGGGTGGAATTGCCGCTGCCCGCAGTGTTGTCGATTCAGTCCGGGATCAACAAGCCACGCTACGCGACGCTGAAGGGCATCATGGCGGCGAAGAAGAAGGAAATCGCGACGGTGGACCGCAAGTCGCTCGGTGTTCCGGATGCGCCAACACAGCGCTTGGAGCGAATATACGTTCCGCAAAAGACGAAGAAGACGGAGTTTATCTCTGGGCAGCCCAAGGAAATCGCGGCGAAGTTGATCGAGAAGCTGCGCCACGAGGCGAGAGTGCTATAGCGCCCTCTGTGGGCGAAAAGCTTTCAAAACGTGAAAATCCTAGTCATCACCGAGCAGCGCGAGGGCAAGTGGAATAAGGTGAGCTTCGAGACGCTTGCTGCCGCACAGCAGATCGCGGCGGAAACGAAGTCGAGCGTTTCGGGCGTCGTCATCGGCAGGAGCGTCGCCGCGCTTGCTGAGGAACTTGCCAACTTGCAGCTTGACGAAGTGCTTCTGGTCGAGCACGACCTGCTCGAACAATACACGCCGGATGGATTCTCGCTCGCGCTGCGACAAGTTCTCGAAGGCAGCAAACCCGACCTCGTTTTGCTGCCGCACACGTATCAGGTCCGCGACTTCGCGCCGAAACTGGCAGCGTCGCTGGGCAAGGGCATGATCGGCGATTGCATCGGATATCGCTCCGAAAACGGGAAGCTGATTTTTGTCCGGCAGATGTTTCAGGGCCGCACGGCAGCCGACGTGGTCTTCGCGGGCGAGTCTCCGTGGATCGCGTCGTTTCAGGCGAGCGTATTTCGCGCGGATCTTGTCGCGAAGCATGCCAGCGGAAGAGCGCCAGTTAAAGCAGTGAGCGTCGAGTTGAAACCCGAGCAGATTCGCACGAAGCCGCTCGAACTCTTCCGGGAAGCGAAGCAAGCAGTGGACCTGACGCAGGCGCCGATCTTAGTGTCGATCGGGCGGGGGATCAAAGCGCCGGAAAATATCCCGATGGCAGAGAAGCTCGCGAAGCTGCTCGGCGGCGAACTTTGTGCCTCGCGGCCGATTTGCGACGAAGGCTGGCTTCCGATGGACCGGCAGATCGGCAGCTCCGGCCAGACGGTGGCGCCAAAGCTCTATCTCGCCCTCGGAATCAGTGGCGCGATTCAACACGTCGTCGGGATGAAAGGCTCGCGCACAATCGCCGCCATCAATAAGGATCAGAACGCGCCGATCTTCGAAGTGGCCGATTATGGCGTGGTGGGTGACCTCTTCGAGATCGTTCCCGCCCTTATCGAAGAACTCGAAAAATCGAGTCGATAGCTTTCCGCTTCCTGTTTTCCCTGTCCGATTTTGCGACGATACCTCCCGCTATCGGGCAGTGGCTTGCCGCTAGCGCTGTTCGCGATCAACCTAAGCTGCCGCTATTCAGTACCTTAAGGTCAGTCGGGTTGGCACTCGACCTGCCGATCTTCCACGCGGATACTCGCTCTCTCGCGGCGCGCGAATCTTCAATCGGAGGCGGAAATGGGCGGATTGCTTCAGGACGTGCGCCACTCGTTTCGAATGCTACTGAGGAGACCCAGCTTTGCTCTGGTGGCGGTTCTAACGCTGGCGCTGGGTGTGGGCGCGAACACGGCGCTGTTCAGCGTCGTGAAAACCGTGCTGCTGAATTCGCTGCCGTACCGGCAACCAGATCGCCTGGTGACGCTCGCCAAAGGCGATTCGGATACGCCGAATCCCACGAACACCTCCTTCGGGACAGTGGACGACTGGAAATCTCGCAGTCAGTCCTTCGACTCCATTGCGCTATATCGCGGCTGGGGGCCAACGATTACAGGAAGCGGCAGCCCGATGATTCTGCGAGGACTACGCGTCACGCAGAATTTCTTCGACACGCTCGGAGTAAAACCAGCCCTCGGCCGCGGCTTCCTGCCGGAGGAGGACCGCCCGAACCAATGGCACGTGCTGCTGTTAAGCCATGCCATCTGGGTAGAGCGGTTTGGCACTGATCCGAAGATTCTCGGCACAATTCTGTGGCTCGATGAGACTCCTTTTCAAATCGTTGGCGTGCTGCCCGAAAACTTCCAATCGCTTTCGTTCGGCATCAATGGCAAGCCTCGCGATGTATGGGCTCCTCTCGGCTATGGGCTATCGGAGCCGGCTTCTTGCCGAACGTGCCAGCACCTGCGGTGTGTGGCGAGGTTGAAGGGTGGCATCAGCATCGGTCAAGCTCGCGCCGAGATGAATTCGATCGAAATGCAGCTGGCGCATCAATTCCCCAACGAATATCCGTCCGACGCGAATGTTCTCGTTTTGCCCCTGCGCGATACCTGGGTCGGCAAAGTTCAAACCGCTCTTTGGCTTCTCCTGGGCGCGACGGGAATCGTGTTGCTGATCGCCTGCGCGAACATCGTGAATCTGGTGCTTGCGCGAGCTGCAGCAAGGCGCCGCGAAATAGCCGTTCGTGCGGCTCTGGGCGCAAGCCGTTCCCGAATTACACGTCAATTGCTCACTGAGAGCATTGTTCTTAGTTTGCTCGGCAGCGCAGGCGGTGTCCTGCTGGCGATTTGGGGTACTTCGTTCCTCGTGCAGATAGCTCCAGCAGCGATTCCGCGCCTGGATAACATCCATTTCGATGTCCCGATTCTCGCCTTTAGCTTGGTCGTCAGCATAGCGACAGGCGTACTCATCGGCTTCGTTCCCGCGTTTCAAGCATCCCGCGTGGACCAGCGCGAAGCTCTGCAGGGGGCGGGAACGCGCGGCACTGTGGGCCTGGCGAGGGATCGAGCGCGCGGCTTGCTGGTCGTCTCGGAAGTGGCGCTTGCCTTCGTTCTTACGGTCGCTTCTGGTCTGCTGCTGAAGAGTTTCATGAGCGTAGTGAACGTGAACCCCGGGTTCAATTCCCAGAATGTGTTCACGGTGGATTTCTCGCTCTCCGGCCCGCGTTATGATGATGAAAAGGCGGTGATTCAGAAAGAACGCGAGGTTCTTGATCGCGTCCATGCGCTTCCGGGAATTCAGGCTGCCGCCATCGTGAGTGTGCTCCCCGGAACGGGCGGCTTGGGAAACTGGGACCAGAGAGGTTTCATCATTCAAGATCGGCCCATACCCGATCCTCAGGTTCCCAGCGTCGACACATATTTTATCAGCCCGGATTACCTGCACACGATGGGCATTTCGTTGAAGCGCGGCAGGGATTTTACGGCGGCTGACGCAGCAAGTCCGTCACAAGTAGCGCTGATCAGCGAAGCGACTGCGCGTCAAATGTTCCCCGGCGAGGATCCGCTCGGCAGACGAGTTCAGCTAGGCGGCCGCCATGAGGACCAGCCCTGGGCCACCATCGTCGGCATTGTAGGCGACGTTCATCATTACGGTCTGGATTTGCCGGTTACGCCGCAGGCCTACCAACTCTATTCCCATAGGTCATTCAGTGATCCCACTCTGGTGATCCGCAGCACTGTGGGTGAGCAATCGCTTTTGCGCGAGGTACAGGATCAGATTTGGGCGGTGGATAAGAACGTGCCGATTTCCACGCCGGTGATAATGAGTGAATTCGTCTCACGCTCGCTCGCGCAGCGGCGCTTCACGATGTTGCTGCTGGGCGGATTCGGCGGCCTCGCGTTACTTCTCGCGGCGATTGGAATTTATGGCGTGATGTCTTACACGGTCGCGCAGAGAACGAACGAAATCGGCATTCGTGTGGCGCTTGGCGCACAATCCCGAGACATCTTGAACCTCGTTTCACGCGAGGGAATGCTGCGGGTCGGCGCCGGGTTGCTAGCGGGACTGGTCGTTTCGCTGGCGCTCATGCGCATTCTTTCGAGTCAACTTTTTGCGGTGAGCGCGATCGATCCACTAACGTTTGGCGCCGTGCTCCTTCTATTGGCGGGGGTTGCCCTCTTGGCGTGCTACGTTCCGGCGCGGCGCGCAATGCGCGTCGATCCACTAATAGCTCTGCGGTACGAATGAATCGCTTACCGTCTGCTCAGGGAGGTGAAGGATGAATCCATTCTTGCAGGATCTGCGCCACGCCGTTCGGATGTTGGCCAAGTCGCCCGGATTCACGGTCGTCGCCGCGCTCACGCTTGCTCTCGCTATCGGCGCGAACACGGCGTTGTTTTCCGTCGTCAACGGGGTGCTGCTGAATCCTCTCCCATATCCGCAGCCGGAACAATTGGTCACGATCCACGAAAGCAAGCCGAATTTCAACACTGGCTCGATTTCGTATCCGAATTTTCTGGATTGGCAGAAGGACAATCACACGCTGTCGGCGATGGCTGTTTCCCGGAGTTACTCTTATAGTTTGACGGGACTGGGCGAAGCGGAGCAGGTAAACGCGGAGCTCGTTACTTCCGATTTCTTTCCGATACTCGGCGTGAAGCCCGTGACCGGTCGAATCTTTGTGCGCGCGGATGACCAGATTGGCGCAGCTCCTGTGGCGCTCATCAGCGGAGGATTCTGGAAGCGCAAGTTTGGCTCGGCGCCCGATGTTGTTGGCAAGACACTCAACCTTGACGGGAAGGGCTACACCATCGTTGGCGTGATTCCGCAAGACTTCGACCTCCTCCTTGGCAGTTTTAGCCCCAGCGAGATTTACGTTCCCGTGGTTCAGTGGACCAACAACTTGCTTTTCAACAGGGGAGCTGGCTTAGGTTTTCACGGGATTGGTCGGATGAGGCCGGGCGTCACAATCGACCAGGCGGGAGCAGATTTCGCCGGAGTCACGCGAAACCTTGCAGCCGCCTACCCCGAAGTGGATAAAGGCATCGGCGCTTCCCTGATTCCTTTTAGGAGATCGGTAGTCGGTCGTGTCGAGCCGTTTCTGCTCGTGCTGTTTTGCGCGGTGGGTTTTGTCCTTCTCATCGCGTGCGTCAACATCGCGAATCTCCTTCTCGCGCGCTCGAGCGGTCGCTCACGCGAATTCGCTGTCCGCGCTGCGCTCGGTGCGGGCAAGTGGCGCCTGATCCGCCAGCTTCTGACGGAAAGCATCTTGCTGGCATTTGTGGGCGGTGCGCTTGGCTTGTTGCTGGCGAACTGGGGGACACAGGCAGCTTTGGGAGCTTTGCCTGCTGCTTTGCCGCGAGCCGCGGAAGTGGGCATTGATCTTCCGGTCCTGCTATTTACCGGCGCGATTGCTCTGCTGGCCGGAATTCTTTTCGGCCTCGCGCCGGCGATCAGGGTTTCCCGGGCGAACTTGCAGGACAGCCTCAAGGAAGGCGGGCGTGGCGCCAGTGGTTCGCGCACGGGCGCTCACGGCGTTCTGGTTGTGGTGGAAACGGCTCTGGCACTGGTTCTGCTAATCGGCGCAGGACTCATGCTTCGGAGCCTGGTTCAGCTCTGGAGGGTCGAACCGGGCTTTAATCCCCGCAACGTGCTGACGTTCGGGTTTTCGCTCTCGCCTTCGATGCGAAAGGCGACCCCAACCGCAATTCGCGCCGCGCTCCGCGACGTTGACGCCACGCTGGCCTCCACGCCCGGGATTCAGGCTGTCTCGATGAGCTGGGGAGCATTCCCGATGGGTGGCGATGATGAGTGGCTCTTCTGGATGGAGGGTCACCCAAAACCGACGACGCGAAACGAGATGAATTGGACCCTCGAATACGTGGTCGATCCCGACTATCTGAAGGTGATGGAAACCCCGCTTCGCAGTGGCCGCTTCTTCACTGCTCAGGACGACGAGCATTCGCCCCCGGTCGTCCTGGTGGACGACGTCTTCGTGCGTCAGTATTTCCCGAATGAAAATCCCGTCGGCAAGCGCCTTTTCCTGGAAACCGGTGATGACAGCAAACAGGCTGAAATCATCGGCGTTGTCGGCGCACGTGAAACAGTGGGGACTCGATACGGACGACACCGAACATCTCCGGGCTCAGCTATATTATCCATTCATGCAGTTGCCCGATTCCGTGATGACTCTCGCGCCGTTCGGCATGCGAGTGGTCGTTCGCTCTCGTGGACCCGAGTCCGGTATCCTCGATTCGGTTCGCCGCTCGCTGCAGCAAATGAATAGCGAGCAGGTGATTTATGGCGCCCAGACGATGGACGAGATTATTTCAGGTTCCATCGCTAACCAGTGGTTTTCCATGATTCTTCTCGGGACCTTTGCGGGGCTGGCGTTGCTTCTTTCCAGCATTGGCATCTACGGGGTGATCTCCTATTTGGTCGGCCAGCAAACGCGGGAGATCGGCATCCGCATCGCCCTCGGTGCTCAGCGCGGAGACGTCCTGCGCCTGATTCTCGGCAACGGGGCGAGAATGGCGCTGCTTGGAGTCGTGATAGGGATTGGCGCCGCTTTCGGACTTACGCGGCTGATGGGGAAGATGCTCTACGGCGTGAGCGCTACGGATCCGATCACATTTGCCCTGGTCGCGATTGTGCTGATGTTGGTGGCGCTCACCGCATGCTATATCCCGGCGCGCCGGGCGATGCGCGTCGATCCACTGGTTGCCCTGCGCTACGAATAGCACTACGCGATAGCTAACCTGGCGTCTTCAAAAAACAAGTTGTCCCAGTCTCGCTAGCGCGAGAAGATGCGTGGGCCTTGGACGGCCCGGACCCCAATTTTTCAGGTTGTCCGATTACAAGTGGATTCAATGCGGGTGAGGAATTCTAACGACGATGAATTACAGGCCGCTGGGCCGTACCGGTTGGAAGGTTTCGGATGTTAGCTTCGGCGCATGGGCGATTGGCAGCGCCTGGGGGCCGGTTTCCGACGCAGATTCCCTTGCGGCGCTTCACAAGGCCGTGGATTGCGGCGTGAACTTTTTCGATACTGCCGACGTGTACGGCGACGGACGGAGCGAACGCCTGGTCGCGCACCTTAAGAAGGCTCGCAAAGAGGAGATCATCGTTGCAACGAAGGCTGGACGGCGCTTGCCGAGCCAAACAGTGGACGGGTACTCGCGTCAGAATTTGACCGCCTGGATCGACGACAGCCTGCGAAACCTTTCAACCGAGACGCTCGATCTGCTTCAACTGCATTGCCCGCCGACAGAGCTGTATTCCCATTCGGAAGTGTTCGGAATGCTCGACGATTTCGTGAAGGCGGGCAAGATCCGCTACTACGGCGTCAGCGTCGAGAAGATTGAGGAAGCGCTGAAGGCGATCGAGTACCCGAACGTTCAGAGCGTGCAAATCATCTTTAACTGCTTTCGACAGCGGCCCGCGGAGGTGTTCTTTCCGCGCGCCAAAGAGCGGCGCGTCGGGATTCTCGCGCGTCTGCCGCTTTCGAGCGGCATGCTCACCGGGAAGCTTCGCCGCGACTCGACGTTCGCGAAAGACGATCACCGCAATTTCAACCGGCACGGCGAATCATTCGATGTCGGTGAGACTTTTTCAGGCGTCAATTACGATGCGGGCCTCGAGGCCGTAGAGGAGATTCGACCGCTCGTGCCGCCACGCGCCTCGATGAGCCAGTTTGCGCTGCGCTGGATTCTTATGTTCGACGCGGTCACGTGCGCCATTCCGGGCAGCAAGCGCCCCGAACAGGTGGCTGAGAATTGCGCCGCATCGAGTTTGCCGCCGCTCAACGCAGAAACGATGACCGCACTCCGCCGCATCTACGACGCCAGGATCCGCGCGCAGGTCCACCACCGCTGGTAGCGCCAGCTACATGACCGAACCGTTTACTCGACATTGGGAAGCGGCGGTCGTCCGGCTTTTGACAAGACAAACAGGTCGCCGCATTCCGCATGTGACACGCGCCGATGAAACTGCTGTGTGTGACCTTACTACTCGTCGCATTCGCGACGAGCTTCGTCGGCGTCTTCCGCCAGATCGCGCAGAAGTTCAAAGAACTCCTTTTTCTGCTGGCCGATAAAGAGTCCATCGTGAGTGAGCGCGTTGACCGCGCCCATCGCAACGCCCTTTGTTCCCGTCGGGCGAATGATCGAGCACGGCGGGAAGTCGCTACTCAGGAACGGAGTCGGCTCCGGCATGATCAAGTTGGTTTGGAAGTCTTCGCCGCCTGGTGTCTTATTCAGGTTGACAAATTCCACGAAGGACTTCGTAACGGGATCTGTATCTTTCGTTGGAACCGCATTTCCGGCTTTGTCGTGCCAGGTTTGGAAGTGCATGATTTCGGTGCCGCCGATGCTGAGAACGATGCGGAGCACCGTGAGATTGGTAACTTTCTGCGCCATGGCTGCATAGAGACTGGTGCCGCCCTGCTCGATGAAAGCGAAGTGAAAACCGGCAGTGTTGGCGATAGCCTGCAGATGATCCGTTGGCTGCGTAAGCGTGCTGCCGGCAAGGTCGTCGTTCGACCGGGGGATCGCAGTGCGATTCGAGATCTTCACGGCCTGGGGAAATACGAAGCCTGGATCAAGGTCGGGATTACGGGTGCTGCTCCGGTAGCGGGTCCACCAGCTTGTATCGACGTTGAGGTTCTGCAGGTTCGTGAGGCGGCCCACTTGAGGGACGCCGTCGACGGTGCTCGGCGCGATATTCGCAAACTCTGAAAGGTCCACGGTATCCGCGCCCTTCGACGCGAGATATGCGTTGATGAACAGCTCGTGACTCAGCTCGTCGTCGGTGTTGTCCGCGATGTACTGCGCCATGTCGCTATCGAGGTTCGAAAGGGCCGCGACATAGAGCGGACTGAGTCCCGTGGGAAACGAGAGTCCCGGCGGGAACGTAATGTCGGTGGGATTCGCGCCGGCGAGTTCAGCGTACTGCCGCCAGAGGTCAGTTTCAAGAATTTCCGCGGCAGCCAGGAAACGGAGTACCGCGGCGTCGCCTTTTCGGAGAGTGCCGGACTTTTCATCTTCCCGGGCAAAGGCCGGAAGGTCCGCGCCGAGCACGCCGCCAGCCAGCGTAGCCGCGCCGGCCGCGAGCATTCCTTTTTTCATGAACGCGCGCCGGCCTGCTTTGCGATTAAGCACACTACTCGTATCCTTCATCGTAATTCTCCTTTTCTGAATTTGAGCAACTGCTTCCGCCTGGACACGCTGGTCCTGAGCGAAGCAGAGTAGTTCTTGTTTTCGCCCCTCGCTGTTGGTTGCGGGTCCCAGGCGTCTTTGACTGCAAAAACAAATCGCGCTGATTCCGAAACACTGCCCGTGCCCTTGGACACGGAGTTCGCGTGACAATTGCACTCGCGTGCTGAGGTACAGCGTGGGCAGGTTAACGGTGCGGGAAATGCACGTTGTCACCGACGTGTAAATTCTCGTGCAAGCGAATGTAAATTGGCTGCCCAATATTGCGGTGAAAGGTTTGCCTAACACGGCGGGCGACAAGTCGGGTCGTTCACGTCACAGGGTTTCATGCCACGCCAGCGGAGAATCATGGGGCGGGATTCCCGTTTTCGAAAATTGGATTTGGAAATTCCGCTAAGAATGTCGGCAAGTCGTCGACGGGAAAGGGGGGCGTCAGGATACGGCGAGCCCTAAGCTCTGGAACCGCGACTTTTGTCTTAACTCCCACGTGAACTGGCGCAGTGGTATGATGTCGCTACTCGCTTTGAATCGTGCTCGAATGGGAGGCCCAGCCATGCCTCGATTGACTTCCTCGCTCCTTCTGCTGTTTCTAGCTACGCCAAGCCTTGGGTCGCAGACACCATCCGACGCGGTTTCACAGGCGCTCACGCAGGGTGACCTGTACTTTTCGAAGCACAAGTACGACCTTGCCATCGACGCCTATCGCAAAGCAGACAAACTTTCGCACCACTCGTCGGCGACGTGCTATTTGAAAATGGCCAGCGCCGAGCGCAAGTTGGGCGACTTTTCTTCGGCGCTCGAGGATGCGAAACGCGCGGAGAAAGTGGCTGGAGACGAGAAGTCTGTCGCGGTACAGGCCCATCAGATCCGCGCGGCCCTCCTGGCGCAGATGGCAGGAAAGCCCACCGACAAGAAGCTGAGAGAGGCGGAGGAAGAGCTTCGGGCGGGCCTTGCTCTCGATGCCACGCAATCGCTGACGCACTATGATCTTGGCATGGTTCTTATCAAGCAGGCGCGAGACGCGGAAGGTGTCGCCGAGCTTAACGCGTTCGTGTCGTCGCCTGGAGCAGACGAAGCGACGGTGGCGGAGGCGCGCCGTATCATCGCGAATCCGATCCGTGGCCGCGAGCCCTTCGCTCCCGATTTTTCCTTTGAGACGCGCGACAACCAGACAATTTCCAATGCCTCGCTTCGAGGAAAAGTTGTGCTCCTGGATTTTTGGGCGACCTGGTGCCCGCCCTGTCGAGCATCGCTTCCCACTATTCACAACGTCGACAAAAAGTTTGCAGGCAAGCAATTCCAGTTGGTCAGTATCAGCGGCGATGACGACGAAGATGTCTGGCGGACGTTTACCGAGGCGCAGCATATGACGTGGTCCGAATACATCGACCTTTCGGACAAAATTCAAGAGGCCTTCAAGGTGGATTCCATTCCGACTTACGTCGTTCTCGACAAGGACGGCGTGATTCGATATCGGCAATCGGGCTTCGGTGAGTCCACTGAATCTGACATCGAAGAGGCGATCAACAAGGCGCTGAAGCGCGCGTCTGATCCCGCACTCGCAGCGGCTGCGGTAGAGCCGGTGAGTTCCACGCGTGCGTCGAATGCTTCCAACTCGAAGGCTTCGAATCCGAAGCCCACAAGCGGCGAGGAGACAGCATCGGACGACGCGACGGCGGAGCCACTTTCTGTTATCGAATCTGGAACCGTTTCCGGGAACACGTATAAGAATGAGGACCTCCAGATCACCTACGAATTTCCGCAAGGATGGACTGCGGAGAAGGTCGAGTCGCTCCACGCCGCGAATGTGCGAAAAGAAGCCGCTATGACGGCGGCTCTTCTTCAGCAGCACCCGGAGCTTGCCGACTCGATGCAGCGCGTCACGATTCCTCAATTTCTACTCTACATCTCGCGGAATGGGCAGGGGAATGCCGAACGCATGTGGGTCCCGTCATTACGGGTCAGCGCCGCGCGGACGCGACTGGATGACGTCAACCTTGACATCTTCGACAGGCTCACGAAAAACATGGCGCTGGCGCAAAGCATTAAACTGATTGCTTCTGCGTCGAAATTCACCGTGAAGGATCATGATTTCGTTCGCGCGGATTTCGAACGGTCGGCGGGTGCTTCAAAAGTCTACTATTCCTACGTCCAAACGATCTCGGGCGATTACATGCTTACGATCGAAATCTTCGCTGCCTCCCAGGAAGACTTGCAGAAGATCGCCGCATCACTCCAATCGATGGTCATCACTGACAACTAGCAGCCGTCCGCGCGGCGCCGAAGCCGCATCCCATTCTTGAAATTGGGTTTTTCGCGTTTCTGCTAAGATGTCGGCATGGCGTCGACGGGATACCAAATTCAACGCGAACAACTGGAAGCGGACGTGCTCATTGTGGGCGCAGGGCCCGGTGGCCTCGCGTGCGCGCTGCATTTGGCGAATCTGATCGAGCAGCATACGTCGGCGAATAAATCGCCCGCGCTCTCGACCGAAAATATTTACGTGCTGGAAAAGGGGCGCGAGGTTGGGGCGCATCAACTTTCTGGCGCTATCATGGACCCGCGCGCGCTGCGAGAGCTGATTCCCGATTTCGAGAAGAGTGCGCCGCTCGACACGCCCGTGACGGGCGACGCCGCGTATTACCTCACAGCAACCAACTCGTGGAAGCTTCCTATCACGCCGCCTCCACTGGCGAATCATGGCAACTATGTGGTTTCCGTTAACAGGCTCGTCAAGTGGCTCGGGGGCTTGGTCGAAAAAAAAGGCGTGAACGTCTTCACGCAGTTTGCCGGCAGGGAACTGCTGTACGAGGGCGAGGGCTCGGCCGCTCGCATCGCTGGCGTGCAGACCGAAGACAAAGGTGTCGACAAGAACGGCAAGCCGAAGGACAACTTCACTCCCGGTTACGAGCTGCGCGCAAAAGTGACGGTACTGGCTGAAGGTCCGCGCGGATCGTTGACGAAAGAGATGGTGAACCGGCTGAAGCTGGATGGATTGAACCCGCAGGTGTACGGCATCGGAATCAAGGAATTGTGGGACGTGCAGCCGGGCCGCATCGACACGGGATTCGTGGCGCACACGCTCGGCTGGCCCCTTGATTCGACGATGTATGGCGGCGGCTGGGTGTACGGCTTGCGCGACAATCGCGTTTCGCTCGGAATGGTGGTTGGGCTTGAATATCACGATCCGCAATTCGATCCGCACGAGGCCTTTCAGAAATTCAAAACGCATCCGTTCGTGCGGCGAGTTCTCGAGGGAGGGAAGCTCGTTCGCTACGGCGCGAAAACGGTCCCGTACGGCGGCTGGTATTCAATGCCGCGCAGTTACGTGGATGGCGCGTTGATCATCGGCGATTCGGCCAGCCTGCTGAACTCGCAGCGCCTCAAGGGAATTCACACCGCAATCAAGAGCGGCATGCTGGCGGCCGAGACGATTTACGAGGCGCTCTGCGCGGGCGACACTTCGGCGAAGGCACTGGCGAAATACGAGCAGAAGCTCGATCAGAGCTGGATTAAGAAAGAACTTTGGGCGGTGCGGAATTTCCATCAGGCATTTCACGATGGTTTGTGGAAGGGGCTGCTTCATGCGGGCGTTCAGTTCGTCACGGGAGGGCGCGGGCTGGTGGATCCGATGCGAACCGAGGCGGGCTACGAGGAGTACGCGAAGCTGAATCGCGATCGGACGCTTGTGGATCAATCCACGCGATTCAAAGGTGATGGCAAGCTGACGTTCGATCGGTTGACCGACGTCTACCACTCCGGCACGCGGCACGAAGAAGATCAGCCCTGCCATCTGCTTGTGCTCGATCCTAGTATTTGCAGCGACCGCTGCGTGCGCGAGTATGGGAATCCGTGCCAGTATTTTTGTCCTGCGGCGGTGTACGAGATGGTGATCGAGAAGGGCGCGCCGAAACTGAAGATCAACGCGTCAAATTGCGTTCACTGCAAGACCTGCGACATTGCAGATCCCTACCAAATCATCAATTGGGTTCCACCTGAGGGCGGTGGGGGACCTAACTACGAGGGAATGTGAAGTTTTGAAACGCCCGTACCTAGCCTAGTTGACATTCAATTTCAATCGAGGTCAAAGTCGCGCAGGGGCTTTTCCACGGGCCCGTCCTTGGCTTTCTTTAGCCCTTCGGCAAATTTCCGGGCGAGGACGTCTTCTTTCGTGCGCTCGGCTTCCACTGAGGCGCGGAATTTCGCTTCGACGGATTCTGCTTGCTCGCGGAGGAGTCGCGCTGTGTCGTCGAGATCGACAGACGGCGGCGGCTTAGGCGGCGGGACGTGCGAGAGGACTACGCCTAGATCGCGGTCAATCGTCAACATCGCGTGGCAGCACGGGCAGTCGACCTCGAAGATGTCTGTCTTTGCCATGGGGGTATTTTACCCGAGTGGCTCCGTGTTGGAAAACCGCGCAACGGTCGGTTCGGCGCACGCGTTCGAGACTGGATATGCACTTGCGTTTGTGAGGTAAGCACAGCTGCCGTCGAGCCTAAATCAGGCCGGGGCGGGTTTTTCGCCTTTGGCCAGTCCAGGGATCGCGCGCGGCTCGGGACGCAACGTGAGTTGTGGCTCCTTCGCGGGCACGGGCGAAGCCGGGGGCGGAGGAGGCAGGATCTTCTCCGGCAGCGGCTTGCCTTCCAGCAGGAGTTTGAGCTCTGTGGCGTCTAGAACTTCGCGGTCAAGCAGAGCTTGCGCAACGCGCTCGAGCGCGTCGCGATAGGTCTCGAGGATGTTGCGCGCTCGCGTGTAGCCCATATTGACGATGGCGCGCACTTCGCCGTCGATCTTGATCGCGGTGTCCTCGGAATAGTCGCGGTGCTGTGCGATTTCACGGCCGAGGAAGATGGCTTCTTCCTTCTTACCGAAAGTGAGAGGACCAAGCGGGCTCATACCCCACTCGCACACCATCTGGCGCGCGATTTCGGTGGCGCGCTCGATGTCATTTCCGGCGCCTGTGGTGATGTGGTGCAGGAAGATTTCTTCGGCGGCTCGGCCACCCATCAGAACAGCCAATTGCGATTCAAGAAATTCCTTCGTGTAGGTGTGTTTGTCGTCGATCGGCAACTGCATTGTGACGCCCAACGCCATTCCGCGCGGGATAATCGTGACCTTGTGCAGCGGATCGGCGCCCGGAGTCATCGCGGCCACCAGCGCGTGGCCGGCCTCGTGATACGCCGTGTTGCGCTTCTCCTCGTCCGACAAAATCATCGACTTGCGCTCGACGCCCATCAGGACTTTGTCCTTGGACATCTCGAAGTCGGCCATCGTAACGAACTTGCGGTTCTGTCGCGCCGCCCACAGAGCGGACTCGTTCACCAGATTCGCAACGTCCGCGCCCGAGAATCCGGGAGTGCCGCGAGCGATGACGGAAAGCTCGACATCGTCGGCCAGAGGCACTTTGCGCGTGTGAACCCGCAGGATTTCCTCGCGGCCCTTTACATCGGGTCGAGGAACCACGACGCGGCGGTCAAAACGGCCAGGGCGGAGAAGCGCCGGATCAAGCACGTCGGGACGATTCGTGGCGGCGATGAGGATCACGCCTTCGTTCGATTCGAAGCCATCCATTTCGACGAGCAGTGCGTTCAACGTTTGTTCGCGCTCATCGTGCCCGCCGCCCAGACCTGCGCCTCGGTGGCGGCCGACGGCGTCAATCTCGTCAATGAAGATGATGCAAGGAGCATTCTTCTTGCCTTGCTCGAAAAGATCGCGGACCCGGCTGGCGCCGACGCCGACGAACATTTCGACGAAGTCAGAGCCAGAGATCGAAAAGAAAGGAACGTTCGCTTCGCCGGCAATGGCGCGCGCAAGTAAAGTCTTTCCCGTTCCCGGAGGGCCCACCAGCAGCACACCCTTCGGAATGCGGCCGCCGAGCTTCTGGAATTTTTGCGGATCTTTCAGAAAGTCGATAATCTCGTAAAGTTCTTCCTTCGCCTCGTCGATACCGGCGACGTCCTTAAAAGTAGCCTTCTTTTGCTGCGCGGTAAGGAGCCTGGCGCGAGATTTGCCGAAGCTCAGCGCCTTGTTTCCACCCGCCTGCATCTGCTTCATCATGAAAATCCAGAACGCAACGAGCAGGATCAGCGGGGCGAAATTGATCATGAAGCTGATCCAATTGGCGTCCTTTACTTCCTTATAGTTGTAGAGGATATGCTGAGCTTCGAGGGTTTTGGTGAGGTCCGGGATAGCGGTATTGGCGACGGTTACGCCGCGAAATTTCGCGCCATTCGTGTAATCGCCGGTTAGCTCGGCGCTATTCTGCGAAAGAAAGATCGTGACGTCTTTCACCTGGCTCGTGTGGACCTTGTCCATGAAGGTCGTAAAGGGCGGCTCGTCTTCGTGGGCTGACTGTCCGCCCGTGGAAGCCATCTTCCACAAAACCACCGCCAGTAAAATCATCAAGAGCCAAAATAAAATTGTGCGTACTGTAGAATTCACCGTCTTACCTCACCCTCTGTAGACCCTTCCACTCCCGGTGCTGCTACCGCGAGCGAGAAATCCCTACCCGACTTAGATGCCGCAAGTCGGCCTGTGTATTCAGGCCCCTGACTGCTCGCGGAACTCGAACAGCGTCTACAACTTCTCCTCTGCAATTACGACCGCAACCCGCGTCTTCTCGCCAGCTCGAACACCCTGCGCTACTGGCATCCCGCGAGCCCAGACGACAAAACCGGCGCTTTCAAGTACGGGCCACTCGCGACGTTCTTGAGCTGGAACGCGCGCGGCCAAAAGCATTTGCTTCAACTTCCGTGGCTGGCGTCGACCGTGGGGCGTATAGGCGTCGCCGGGTCGCCAGTTCCTCAGGATCAAAGGCGCGCGGAGCGAGTCGGCATCAAAGGTCTGATTGTCTCTTCTAGTTTCCCTCTCCGTCTCAGCCCAGTCAATCAATTTCAGGCAGAAGCGACTCCCAAGTTCTGGAACGGAAACACTTGCCGAGCCAGCGCTCGGAAGCACGACCGTATATTGGTACGGGGCGGGCGGCGAAACGGTTTCCCGCTTTGGCTCGCTCCTGGAAATCCTAAGCTGGCGCGAAAAGAAAAGATCGTTGAACCTCCGCTCGACCTCGACGCCGCCAGGCAATTCCGCTCTCCGTCCGCTCGTTGACCTGGCAGCCAAACGAATCACTTGCTCCACATGGTCGGCGCCAAGCCCCTGTCTATTGCCCTGGACCCCTTCATAGAGACGGCGGATGAGTCGTTCAGTGAGCGGGCGAGATGCCGCGTCGGACTGCGTGTTGCCATAGGGTTCGCTCGTTACAGGCTCATTGCCGGAATGGCCGAGCGGGTCCAGCAGATCGGCCACGGAGATAGAAAGCGCCTGATCATTCGATTTGACGATGGATCGGAAGCGTTCCTCGACGAGCGCCGACCAAAAGACTTCCTCTTCGCGGGAAAGCCGGGCCAGATCGCACAGGTGGTCGACGATGCGCCGGGAAAAGTCGCGCTCGAGGACTGGCAAGAGCCGGGCGCGGATTTTGGCACGCATGCGGCGCAGATCGACGTTGCTCGAGTCCTCGCACCATGTTTGTCCGAGGGTTTCCAGGTATGCTCGCAACGCGACTCGGCGGAAGGGCAGCAGCGGCCGAACGATGGTGCCCGCGGGCACGCCTGTAATCGGGTAGATGCCCGCAAGACCTGTTGGACCTGTGCCGCGAATCAGGTGTGAAACCACAGTTTCCGCCTGATCGTCGGCGGTATGTGCTACGGCAATGCGAGTGGCGCGGTCTTCCTCGATTACACGCTGAAAGAACGCGTACCGGAGCCTGCGGGCGGCGTCCTCGATGTTCCAGCCATGGTGCTCTGCGGCTGCTGCCACGTTCTCGCGCTCGACGACGAAGTCGAGGCCGCGCGAGGCCGTAAGAGTGGAGACAAATTCGGCGTCCCGCTCGGACTCCACGCCGCGCAGCCTGTGGTCGAAATGCACGACGGACAGGGAAATGCCCAGCTCCACATGGATACTCTCAAGGATCCGCAGAAGTGCGACGGAATCCGCGCCGCCGGATACCGCTACACCCACGCGATCTCCGGGCGCGAACATCCCCGCGCTGCGGATGTGCTTCAGGACGGATTGTTCGAGAGGAATTCGCATGCGCAGCTTCATCTTCCACCGTTGTCACGGGTGAATCGTATAGTAGCAGCGCGCTGGGAAGGGGTCGAGTCTCGCGCGACTCGCAAGCGACGGTGCAGCCGGGCTACAGGCGATCGGCGACCTGTTGGCTGAACAGGTCACGGCTGTAAGAAATTCGGCGGTCGAGGGCTACCGCGGCGTAGTGGGAGCAGCTTTGCCGCTCGTTCTCAGCCCACGCGGCGATGCTCGGAATGATCGAGCGCGTGATGCGGCCCAGCATGTCGAGGAGACTGTAGTAGGTTCCGACTACGCGAATCTCCTTGCGGTCGTCACCCCGCTCCGGGCAGAGGCGCACAAGCTGGACGAGGCGGTCGAAATCACTCGCGGCGACGTTCGAGGCAGCAAGGCCCGTGACTTCGCGAACGCGGTCGGACAGCTCAACCCTGCGGCTGTAAGCGAGGATCGAGCGGCAATGCGACACGAAAAACTGAAGCAAAGCCGCAATCGAACTGACGAAGATGAGTGCTGCAATCATCGAGCTCTCGCAACGAGACTGGCAGTAGCCAAACGCGCCTCCTCAGGAACCCTCGTAAACGTGTAAGCCCAGGCTAGCGGCAGCCACAGGCCGAGAATGGGAAGCAGGAACCTCAGGAACGGAAGGTAGAGATGTGGGAACAAGTTGCCGATAGCATAGCTGCCGGCGGTGGCGCTGAAATACACGCCAAGCGCGAGGACCAACTGAACAAGCCGGGCGCGTGTCTCACGTAACTTGAGAATCGTGCCCCAAAGAAGATACGTAAGGACCACACCGACGAAATAAAGGTTCTGCCCGAGTTCGACAATGAACCGGCTTGTAAGATGACTGCGGTTTTCGTGCACGACGGCATAGGAAAAGAATGCAGTCGTCAAAAGCAGCAATACAGCCGCCCGCCGGACGTATCGGCTTACCTGCATCTCACTGAACACCTGCTGATAAAACCGGATGATCACCCAGAACATCAGGATCGTCAGGAGGCTGTCCGTATAGTAATAATAGTAGCCGTACGTGGGAGAGTTTTGACCATAACGGCGCATGCAGAAATAGAGGCCGCCGGTAACCGCAGCCTCGCATAACATATAGAAATTAATGGCGATATTACGAAAGAAGGTCTTCTTATAGAGTGAATACACCACCACGTAGATTTCCAGCAGGAAACCCGCAAGGCAAATCAAAGCGTCCATATAAGAGCCAAGCATCTAACGTCGTTTCCAGGCTTGGCCCCTAACTGAAATTCCCTGGGTTAGTTATTACCCCATGGAATCGTGGGCGCAGGGTTTGTGGTGGGAGACAGCGCCACCGGACCCCACGGAATCGTCGGTGCTGGGTTCGTGGTGGGAGCCAGAGCCACCGGACCCCACGGAATCGTAGGTGCAGGATTCGTGGTTGGGGCTACTAGCACCGGCTGGGTCGCCGACTTCAGACCCATCGCGGTTGTCAACACGAGCAAAACCAGCACAACAACGGTCAACCACTTGTTCAACATTGGACCCCCTCCGAGTAGGAGTACTACGCGGCGGAGTCTATAAGTGGTTGATTGCCGTCAAGAGGGAAATTTTGGGTGTGTGTGTCTAAACGGTACACACCCGTCCCTCTCGGCTCTTCCAAGCCTTAATTCAAATTACGGGGGCAGACTAACGTCTCGGACTTCAGTGGGTCAATGTTACCAACGTACTATTTAGACGCACGGTGCCGATTTGACACCGTCACATTCCGACCTGAAAAATCCATCTTTTGCGGTTGGCTGGAGTGGTGTTTGATAGCGGCTTGACACTTTGCGGAGCGAAACCGTAGCATCGACAATCGACTTCTAGCCGGTGTAGCTCAGGGGTAGAGCGAGGGTCTCATAATCCCTAGGTCGTGGGTTCGAGTCCCACCGCCGGCACCAACTTCCATTTGCGCGAAGCCTGCCACGAAGTCCCGTGTCGAATCCCCAGATATACCGAAGATATGCTGAAGCGATCCTTCGCACAGCGGTTCGACGAATGAAAGCGGACACGCTCGTCATCGTGAATCCGGTTGCCGGCGGCGGACGCGCGCTGCGAAGCAGTGTTGCTGTAGCCGATTATTTCGCCGAGCAAGGACAAAATGTTGAGTTTTCGGAATCCCGAAGCTCGCACGATCTGCGTGAACAGGCGGCGCGTGCCGCTGCCACGGGGTTCCAGTATGTGATAGCGCTAGGAGGCGACGGTGCGTTTCATCATCTCGTCGAAGGCCTGCGTGGCACGGGGGCAATCGCAGGACTTCTCCCGGCAGGCAATGGAAACGACATCGCGAGGGCGCTGGGGATTCCGCTCAATCCACTGCGCGCGGCGGGAGCATTCATGCGCTCGTCTCCGCGTACGATCGATCTGGTGAGGACGAGTGTCGCGGGGAAGGGAACCGCGTATTTTGTGGGTGCGGGAGGAATGGGCCTCGATGCGGAGGCGGCCCACTTGGCGAATACAAAGTTCAAACGCTGGCCAGGCGTCATGCGATATCTTGCCGGCGCGTTTTCCGCTTTTTTTGCCGGCAACGCATTCGAGTTGACCGCGGAGATGGACGCCACAAGTTGGTCAGGGCGCGCTCTCTTGGCGGTGGTGGCGAACGCGCCGTGCTATGGATCGGGAGTGCGCATCGCTCCCGATGCGAAAATGGATGACGGCTGGCTTGATGTGGTGCTTGTCGGTGAAGTTCCGTGGACGCGCTTAGTCGAGGCAATTCCGATTCTGCTGACTTCCGGCGATCTGCGATTCGATGAAGTGGAAAGA
Source organism: uncultured Acidobacteriota bacterium (assembly GCA_963744235.1). Taxonomy (GTDB): domain Bacteria; phylum Acidobacteriota; class Terriglobia; order Acidiferrales; family UBA7541; genus Palsa-295. Next base: position 554,446 of record CAVUSU010000006.1, read on the forward strand.
TTTCGTTGCCGGCGCGTAAAGCTCGAAGCGGATCGGTGCGTCATGGTTCACGGCGACGGAGAGATTCTGGGCGGGTCCCCTGCGGAGTTTGAGGTGGTTCCGAGCGCAATTCGAGTGATGACGCCACAACCTTCTGTCCTGAAGAGATAGAAATTACTGGGCGGGGGGAGGATCTACCGGGCTCTCCGAAAACTGGCGCCACAAAACGTACGCAACAACGGCGGCCGTGCCAATGATGATAACCTTCCACACCAGATGATCGGTGTAGCCCGTCTTCACTCCGGCCTGTCCCTGCGCGGGCGTGGCGTCGGCGTCAGGCACCACAGACACGTCGTACGACTTGCCCGCTTCGATCGAGAGCTCTTGGCCATTGCGCTCGAGCAACAAGGTTCCTCGATAAGCAGAAACCACGGCTTCCTTGGGACCCGTGATCGTTACCTGACCGTAGGCCGGAAGGTCATTCGCCGCGCGGATAGTTCCTTCGGGTGTCTCGAGCTCGAATTCCCGCGCCGTCAACGAGGAAAAGCCCACCGTTCCGCGGAGCACGCTTGCCCGCAGGACGGTCCCGTCCTGGCTCAGGTTCGCTGCGCTTGCCGAAAGGAGATAAAGCTGACCCGTTGCCACGCGCAAGCGAAGCGAGCCGCCAATCTCAGTATCGACGGAGTCGCCCGCATACACCGTGGCTCCCGTTGACGCAAAGGCTGTGCCGACATGAGCTTGGGTTGCGAGCGCAACAATTCCGAATGGCGGTGCTTCCGCGGCTCGAATCGGCAGGCTGAGCATCCCGGACGAGATAAGCGCAACTAAAACGCAGCGGCCCCAAGATCGCAAGGCGTCCTCCGAGTGAACGAGACAAATGTAGGCTCACTCCTGAGCCGTGTCAATACCATAAACCCCCATTCTGATTTTCTGATTGGCCGGCCGGATGATCCTACGGGCGCTAGGTGTGCGAGGTGCCCGAGAGTTCGCGAACAATATCTCCCACGAAGGCCTTCGCATCGCCGAAGAGCATCAGCGTTTGATTCAGGTAGTAGAGGGGGTTGTCGATCCCCGCGAAGCCGGGGCTCATTCCGCGTTTGATGACCATCACCGTGTGCGCTTTGTCCACGTCAATGATCGGCATTCCGTAGATCGGACTGCTTGCATCGGTGCGCGCGGCCGGATTCGTCACATCGTTCGCGCCGATCACCAGCGCCACGTCCGTTTGCGGAAGGTCAGAGTTGATGTCGTCCATATCGATCAGCCGATCGTAGGGAATATCGGCTTCCGCTAGCAGCACGTTCATGTGACCGGGCATGCGTCCCGCCACCGGATGGATTCCGAACTTGACGTCGATCCCGCGCTTCGTGAGCGCGTCAAATAGTTCGCGCACCTTATGCTGCGCTTGCGCCACCGCCATCCCGTAACCCGGAACGATCACCACTTTGTTCGCGCTCGCCAGGATCGCGGCTGCCTCCTCCGCGTTTGCGCTCCGAACCGTCTTCTCTTCGCCCACGGTTTTGGCGCTCGCCTGCACTTTGCCGAAAGCGCCGAACATCACGTTTGCGAAAGAACGGTTCATCGCCTTGCACATGATCACAGACAGGATGAAGCCCGACGAGCCGTCCAGCGCGCCCGCGACCACCAGTATCTTGCTGTTGAGCACGAAACCCAGCAGCGCGGCCGAGAGACCGGCGTACGAATTCAAAAGCGAAATCACCGTGGGCATGTCGGCCCCACCGATCGGCGTCACCAGCAAGACCCCGAAGACCAGTGCCACCGCGACCATCGCCGGGAAAAGGTATGTGTACTCCGGGTGGATCACCAGGATCGTGGCGAGCACGATGGCGGTAGCCAGTACCGAGAGGCTCACGACGTTTTGCCCCCGATACGTGATGGGCCGCTGCGGAAGAATTTCTTGCAGTTTGCCGGCGGCGATCACGCTGCCCGTGAACGTCAGCGAGCCGATGATCACTTCCAGCCCAATCTCCACCATGCCGAACTTCGTCACCTGAGGTGCCCGAACGTAGTATTCGGCGATCCCGATCATCGTCGCAGACAGCGCGCCAAACGCGTGGCTCAGCGCCGTCCGCTGCGGCACCGCCGTCATGTGAACCATGCCCAGCGGTATGCCCACGCCCGCGCCGACGATCAGTGCAATGACGATCCACTTGTACTGATTTAATTCAGGATTGAAGAGCGTCGCACCGACGGCCAACGCCGCGCCAATCTCGCCGGCCAGCACGCCGTGCCCAGCCGTCTTTGGGGAGCTCAGCCACTTCAGCGAAAGAATGAAGAGGATCGCGGCGACCAGGTAAGTGAAGTCGATGAGCTGCTCGGGAGAGAATCCGCTCATGATTTTTTGGATTTGCCAGTCTTGAACATCCGCAGCATTCGATCGGTGATCAGGAAGCCGCCCACCATGTTGCTGAACGACGCGGCCACCGCAATGACGCCAAGAACTGTAGAGAGCGTCGTCTCATGCTTGCCGGCGATAATAATCGCCGCCACGACGACGATCGCGTCCAGCGCGTTCGTCAGCGACATCAGCGGCGTGTGCAGCAGCGGCGAGACGCGCTTGATGACCTCAAATCCGACGAACCCCGCCAGGATGAACACAAAAAGATTCGAGATGAAGTCCGAAGGCATTCGTTTCCTCCTACGTTTGCGCCGCCAGCGCCGGCATCGAGAAAAATTCGCGCACGCGCGGATTCACCACTTCGCCGCCTCGCGTTACGAGCGTGCTGTGGACAATGTCGTCTTTCGCATCGAGCACCAGCTTCCCATCCTTGACGATATGCGTGAGAAACGAAGTGAGATTGCGCGCGTACATCTGGCTCGCGTCGTGCGGAACGCTGCTCGCCAGATTCAGCCACCCGATGATCGTCACGCCGTGCGCCACCACCTTCTCGCCGATTTTCGTGAGTTCGCAGTTTCCGCCGCGCTCTGACGCCAAATCCACGATTACGGAGCCCGGCGCCATCTTCGCCACCATGGCCGCTGTGACCAGGATCGGCGATTTCTTCCCAGGAATCACCGCTGCCGTGATCACTACGTCGTTTTCCGCCACCACACGGCCGAGCAGTTCGCGCTGCTGCCTATAAAACGATTCATCCTGGGCACGCGCGTAGCCGCCGGCGTCCTGCGCGTCCTTGGCCTCGATCGGCAACTCGACGAACCGTCCGCCAAGACTTTGCACCTGTTCCTTCGCTGCAGGACGCATGTCATACGCAGACGTGACGGCGCCAAGCCGCCGCGCAGTTGCAATTGCCTGCAAGCCCGCGACGCCTGCCCCAATCACGAACACGCGCCCCGGCGTGATCGTGCCCGCGGCCGTCGTGAGCATCGGAAAAATTCGCGGCAGCGTGTCCGCGGCAATCAGCACGGCCTTGTAGCCGCAAATCGTGCCCATCGACGAAAGCGCGTCCATGCTCTGCGCCCGCGTGCTGCGCGGCATCAGTTCCACGCTGAAGGAAGTCACTCCCGCGCGGGCAATATCCTGAATCGTTTCGAGCGCGCCCAGCGGCCGCAGAAATCCGATGAGAATTTGGTCCCGGCGATACAGGGGAACATCGGCTTTGCCGGTTTGGTCGTTCGATCCGTAGCAGAGCACCTGCACGATAACGTCGGCGGTGCGGAAAACCTCGGCGCGATCGCCCAGAATCTTCCCGCCCTTCGCCGCGTAGTCCGCATCGGGGTACCCGGCTTCGATTCCCGCGTTCTTCTCCACCACAACGTCCAGGCCCGCCTTCTTGAGATTGGGAATCACGCTGGGAACCAGCGAAACTCGCCGCTCGCCCGGAAAACTCTCTCGCGGTACACCAACAATCATTCGACAGTTCCTCTTTCAATCAGACGTGAGCGCACGAGCATCATTTGCAAGCACTCGAACGAACTCGAATTTCAAACGGGACATTCTAGCTGCAATCGCCAGGAATTACACCCGCAGAGCTTTCACCGTAGTTCATCAGTTTGTCGATAACCCCGCTTATCGGCGGTTCCGACGTTTCCGACGCCAATTCCAGTTACGCATTCGGCACCCACTACCTTGTCGGCACCCTTCGCTCAACCTATCCTTGGATCATTACATCGGGATGCGAGACACAAATGCCTGTAGTCGAGGACCAGATTGCAGAATTGAAACAGGCGTATCAGATACTCGGCGTCCCACTTTTTGCTTCAGCATCCTCTATCAAACAGACCTATCGGAAACTCGTCAAAAGATGGCATCCGGATCTTTACCCAGGCGGCTCCCCGGCTTACGCAGAAGCGACACAGATGACGAAGCTCATAAACGGGGCGTACACCGCAATCCATAATGCGCCATTGCGCTATCACATCGATGCTTGTCCGCCCGCCTACGTCAAGAGCAGGCAATCCACCCGTCCTTGGCCGGATGAGTCGTCATACACGCGCAGTGCAAGGCTCCCCAAACCTGACTGGCTCGAATTCTGGATACGTTTTCTATTCGGAGCATTGCTCGGAGCACTGCTCAGTATTCGTGTCTTCCTCTTCTTCTATGACGAACCCGCCATCCTGATTCCGGTCACCATAGGTCTCATCCTTGGGTTCGGATTCGCCGCGGCGCAATCCGGGGACAGATTGTGGCACTCACTTTTCCGACATTGGTGGATCTGGTGGTGAGCCCCGCATGTCTCAGTGACTGATAAACGCGCTATTGGAAGACGGACCCACGGCTGCTACTTTTGGCCCGTTCGTCCATGTAGCACTCTGAAGCCCGTTTCTGCGTTAGAATATCCCAGCCTTCGAGGGATCGCATGATTCACCGCTTCGTCTTTCACAATGACCGCGTCCTGCCAATCGAAGAGGTGCGGCTCTCGCCCGGCCAGGCCGGCCTGCTGAACGGCTGGGGCCTGTTCACCACGATTCGCGTGACGCAAGGGATTCCCTTCGCTTTCGAGCGCCATTGGAAGCGCCTCGTGCGCGACGCCGCGCGCACCCACTGCCCGTTTCCTTTTCAGCCCGAGACGGTCCAGGCGCAATTCGCCGAGGTCCTTCGCGCCAACAACGTAGTCGAGGGCTGCGCGCGCATTTATGCCGTCTACAACCAGGTCGGCTTCTGGCGCAGCGACGAAAATTTCCCGAAGGTCGATTTGATTCTATATTCCGCCGATTTGCCGGCGTATCGCGAACCCGCGCGCCTGGCTCTGCGCGAGCACGGGCGCCACGCCGCCTCGCCCCTCGCCGGCGTGAAAGTCACTTCGTGGCTCAACAACGTCTGGAATCTCTACGAAGCGCAGCAAGCCGGTTGCGACGAAGTCGTGCTGCTCAACGAGCGAGGCGAAGTGGCCGAGTGCACCGCCGCGAACATTTTCTGCGCGCGCAACGGCCGCGTCTCCACTCCGCCGCTCGACTCGGGGTGCCTCGAAGGCATTACGCGCGGCGTTCTGCTCGAGATTGGCGCGGCATCAGGCGTGCCCGTGGAAGAGCGCGTCCTTCGCCCCGACGACCTCTACGCCGCCGACGAAGTTTTCATCTCGTCCACGAATCGCAGCATGATCGCAGTGGGCGAAATCAACGGGCGCAAGATCGCATCCGCGCCCGGCCCCATCGTCGTGAAGCTTGAAAAGGCATTTGCAGCTTTCGTCCGTGAATATGTGGACGCCCACGCCGCAGCCCGCAAGTCATAAATGGACGAAAACATGAAACTGAGCAAAAGGCAAAGATAAAACCCCCAAAAGAACCCAAACCCCCCTCTCGCTTTTCCGGTAGAATGTAGTTTGGAGGGAGGTCTATGAGCGATCTCGCCAGCAAAACGTGCGTCCCATGCAAAGGGGGAGTGCCTCCGCTCGCGGGCGCCGAACTCGAAGCCCTCTCGAAACAGGTGCCGCAATGGAAGGTAATCAACGGCCATCACATCACGCGCGCCTTTACATTCCCCGATTTCAAGCAGGCGCTGGCATTCGTGAACAAAGTAGGCGGCATCGCCGAAGAGCAGGGACATCATCCTGACATCTTGCTCTCCTGGGGCCAAGCCGAAGTCACCACGTGGACCCACAAAATCAACGGCCTCACCGAAAGCGATTTCATCCTCGCCGCGAAAATCGACAAACTGACCTAGAGCGCTCACCAATCAATACTCAATACTCACTATTCACCAATCACCACTTACGGCTCATCCTCACCCTCAGCTTCGGCAGCGGGGGCGATTACGGCTGCAAGATTGATTGCTGGCAGCTTCGCATCTCGCAGTTGCTCGTTCAGCGCAGCGATGTCCTTCGATTTCAAGTCATCCCAATTCTTGGCCAAATCCGTCGCGGAGCTTTGCACGCTCGCGAATGCCTGTTGAGCTGGCTCGGTGGGCGCTGTATCAGCGCTCTCGACGAACGCGAGCAATTGCCCGAATTGCCCGTTCAACCTCGCGAAGCTGGCTTGCGGCGCCGCCGCCTGCGGCCCGAATCGCTGCGCCGAACCTTCGAAGCCCGCCACTTTCTTATCGAGTGCGGCGATCGCATCGGCAAGAGGACCCTTCGGTGCACGGTCTGCCACCGTCTTCAACTGCGCCCGCACGGCGCGCACCTGCTCGAGCGACGCGAAGCTCGCATTCATCCCATCGCAAATCTTTGTCGCAAGCTGGAACTGCTCGGCCACGCCGTCCGCCGGAGTCGTCACGCGCGGGTCCATCTTCACTTCGAATTGTTGCGTGATGGGTTGGCCCCCGGCCTCAAGCCTCACCGTATAAGTTCCCGGCAGCACCCCGGCCCCCAGCGGATAACGAGGCGTGTCGTGCGGAATCGCGGAAATCGGATAATCGTGAAACACGGAACCTGGCGGAGGCGTGCGCAAGTCCCACACGAACCGGTGCATTCCCGCTTCCGCCGAAAGGATCTGAGGGGGCCGAATCCAGTACAGGGGCACGTTCACTTCCTTGGCCAGCTGCTCCCACGTCGCTTCCGGCTTGTCGGTGCTCGCAAAGCTGCGCACGACCTTGCCGCTCGAATCGAGAACTTCCAGCTTCACCGGAGCCGTCGAATTCGATTTCAAGTAGTAGTCGAAAATCGCGCCGTCCGGCGGATTCTTCCCGGCGGGAACTTCCGGCGGCAGCGGCGTGTCCGGATGGATGTCGCGACGAACGCGATACGCATTCGCAGGCTTGAACAGTACAGCGTCGGAGTTCGCAAGATCGCGATTGATCTGCCTCAGCGCCGTAATGTCGTCCAGAATCCAGAACGAACGCCCATGCGTTCCCACCACAACATCGTCGCCGTGGATCACCAGGTCGCGCACCGATGTCGCCGGTAGATTCAACTCTAGCGATTGCCACGAATCGCCGTCGTTGAACGAAACCCACACCGCGCGCTCTGTGCCGGCAAATAGCAGCCCTTTGCGCACCGGGTCCTCGCGCACCGTGTTGACCGCCGCGTTGTCGGGCAGGCCGCTCGTGATCTTCTGCCACGTCTTCCCGCCGTCGTGCGTCGCGTAAATGTACGCATGCAAATCGTCCACGCGAAACCGGCTCACGGCCGCATAAACAGTTCCCGTATCGAAATGCGAAGCATCGAGTTGCGTCACTTTGCTCCACGGCGTCAAATCGGGAGGCGTCACGTTCGCCCAATTCTTCCCGCCGTCGCGCGTCACCCAGATCAAGCCGTCATCCGTCCCGGCCCACAGCACGTTCACGTCGAGCGGCGATGGCGCCAACGAATAGATCACGCCGCGATGCGTGCCTTCGTCGCCCTTGCCTTTGGCGAGCGCGCCGAGATTCGGCGGCGAGATAAATTCCGGCCGCGCCAGGTCCGGACTGATCACATCCCAGCTATGCCCGCCGTTCGTGGTTTTGAAAACCACGCTCGAGCCGAGATAAAGAACGTGCGGATCGGCAGCCGAAAAAATCAGCGGCGCCGTGCGCACGAATCGGTATTGCCCCGTGCGAATCACCACGGGTGACACATCCTCCGTTTGCCCGGTGATCGTGTCGAAACGAGTCCCCTTGCCCCCAAAGATATAATTCGGATGCAGCGGATCGGGCGCCACGTAACCGTATTCTTCGGTTCCAACCGGATTCCAATCGTGAAACGTGATCTCGCCCCAGTTGCTGCGGCTCGTCGTGCCCACCGAGCCGCTTTCCTGCTGCCCGCCGTAGACCCAATACGGAAATTGATTGTCGGTGATCACGTGGTAAAACTGCGCGGTGGGCTGGTTGTACCATGAACTCCACGTCTCGCCGCCGTTCACGCTGATCGTCGCCCCCTGATCCACGCCCAGCAGAATGATTTGCGGATTGTCTGGATTGATCCAAACGGTGTGATAGTCATCGCCGCCTGGCGCGCCCTTGATAGCCGTGAACGTTTTTCCCGCGTCCGTCGACCGGTACACCGAAGTATTGCAGACGTAGATTTTGTCTTTGTTGTCCGGCGCGACGCGCACCCATGCGAAGTCGTCGCCGCGTCCCCACACGCGCCCCTCATCGTTCACGCGTTCCCAGCTTTCCCCGGCGTCGTCGGAGCGGTAGATGCCGCCAAGCCGCCCCGCGTCCACGTTCGCATAGATTCGATTCCCGTCACTCGGAGCGACGCCGATGCCGATTCGTCCCAGCCCCTGCTCGTTCGTCGGCAGGCCTTTCGTCAAAGGCTTCCAGTTGTTTCCGCCGTCGACGGACTTAAACAGTCCGCCCGTATGCCCCTCGAGCGAGCCTTCCCACGGCACCTGGCGCGCCGACCACATGTCCGCGTAGATAATCTGTGAATTCGATGGATCGAACGCCAAATCCATGGCGCCGGTGTTCTCATCCTTGTAAAGGATCTTCTGCCACTTTTCCCCGCCGTCAGTCGAACGAAACACGCCGCGCTCCTCGTTCGCGCCGTACGGATGTCCCAGCACCGCAACGAAGACGCGATTCGGATCGTGTGGGTCCACCAGGATCCGTGGTATTTGCTGGCCCTCCCGCAATCCCAGGTGCTTCCACGTCTTTCCGGCGTCCGTCGATTTATAAATTCCGTCTCCCACCGAAAGGTCCGGCCGCTGCAACCCCTCGCCGCTTCCCACATAAATGATGTCCGGATTCGACGGCGCCACCGCGATTGAGCCCACCGATTGGGTCGGCTGCCCGTCGAAAATAGGACTCCACGTCTGGCCGTAGTCCGTCGTCTTCCACACGCCGCCATTCACCTGCGCCATATAAAAGAGATTGGGCTGCCCGAGCACACCTGTTGCGGCCACCGTTCGTCCGCCACGGAACGGCCCGATGCACCGCCATCGCAAGTCTTGATAGAGTTGGGGGCTGAACTGCTGCGCAACGGCCAGCGATGCCACCGCAAGAGAAACGAAAACACATGCAAAGATGCTGATTGAAGTCAGACCGCGAATTTTCCGCAAGGATTGCATACACGCCCCCCAAAACCGCAGAGGTTATACCAAATCGCAGCTCGAGTTCGACCACAAAGTAGCCGCCCGGAGTTCCCGACATTCCGCGCGCAATTTTCAGCGCGGCTGCTATCATCGGCGGGCATGTTCAAACGCAAGAACATCAACGAAACGCGTGAAATCACGGACAAGGGATTTCGCGATAGCGTTTTCTTCGAGCCGTACAAGAAGATCGCTTTCCGCGGCGAGTACCTCTGGTGGCGATTACGCGGTTCACCGGGACCCAAAGTGCCGCACATCGTGAAGCAGCGCGCGCTGGCAGAATTCGCGGAGTGGTTCGACCTCCGCGTGATGGTGGAAACCGGGACGAACCTGGGCCACATGGTCAACGCGCAGAAGGACCGCTTCCGCGAAATTTATTCGATTGAGCTCGACAAGTGGCTGGCCGCGCGTGCGAAGCGCAAATTCGCCGATCGCCCCAACATCCATCTGTACCAGGGCGACAGCGGCGCTGTTCTGCCGACGATCGTTCCGCAAATCAAGGAACCCGCGCTTTTCTGGCTCGACGCTCACTGGGGCGATATCGACGCGCCCATCAAGCAGGAGCTCGAATGCATCTATCGCCATCCCGTGCGCGACCACGTGATGCTCATCGACGACGCCCGCTATTTCGACGGCCACGGCGACTACTTCTCGATCGACGAATTGCGCGACCACGCCGCCCGCGAATATCCCGGCAGCGTCGTCGAAGTGAAAGACGACATCATCCGCATCTACAAACCAAAGTAGCGTCCCTTCGCCTGTCTTGACTTACCGTCGCGCTTCAGGACGACAGCTCTTCGCTGGAACTGGGTCTCCCGGTAGAATTGGGAGTACGCGTCTCCGTGCTCTCGTGATTTTCTCCGTGCCCTCTGTGTTTAGTTTTTGCCCTTGCTCTGTTTTGCCTTTGCCTTTGCCCTTGCCTCGATTTCAAATCCCAAACCTCAAAATGTTTTCTGCCTTATCTGTGTTCATCTGTGGTTTCACGGTTTGCGGTTGTTTCCGCCTTCGCCATTTCAAATTTCCAATTTCCAATCTGAAATCCCCAGCTCCCTACTTTCCGCCGAGCGCCGTCAGCAGCGCCGCCCCGTTGGGACTACCCAGTCCCGTGCATGCATCCCAACCAGGGCGGGCGGAATAAACTCCATTGCTTCCCGAAGTAATGTCGTGAAACGTAGGATCCACCTTCGCCGAATACAGGAGCGCATTCACGTAACCTACGTTCGCCCCCAGCGATTGATTGATGAGCGCGAACAGTCCAGCCCACAATGGCGCCACGGCGCTCGTACCGCCGATCACCGATTGCTGCCCATCAACCAAAACGTTGTACCCCGTCTCCGGATCGGCGTCGCCCGCGACATCTGGCACGCCTCTGCCGACAAATCCGTTCGGAGCCTTCGGCACGTTCGCGCTTTGCTGATAGCTCGGCAGCGCGAACACTTCGCTCACGCCGCCTCCTGTGGCGCCCTCATTCACGGCAAGCTCGTTCCAGGCCTGCTCGCTGCCGATCGTGCTGCCCGAAATTGTCAGCTTCGTGCCGCCGCAACCCACCACGTAGGGACTCGCCGCGGGAAAATCCACGGTTGGGCCGCCGCTTGGGTCTCCATCCGACGCGCCGTTGTCGCCTGAAGCCGCCAAAACGGTGACGCCCATCGTCGCGCCGTCCTGACACGCGGAGTTCAGCGCAGCGCGCGATTGCGCCGTCCAAGTGTCTTCTGGGCCGCCCCAACTGATCGAAATGATCGACGGCTTCAGCGTCGCGTCGTGCACTGCTGTGGTCACGGCATCGATGAACCCCTGATCCGTATTCGGCGCAAAATACACCGCGATTTGTGCCGCGGGAGCCACCGCGCCAGACACTTCGATATCGAGTTCCACCTCGCCGTCGGGTCCGCTTGCGTCGCCTGTGGGCGAATTCGTCGCGCCGTCCACCGACACCGCCATGACTTTCGGCGCCGAAATTCCCAGGCCGCTGAAAAACGAGTTGAGATCGGATGCGTTGTAGCCGCCGCCCAGCTCAATGATCCCGATGGTTTGGCCGGTGCCGTTCGCGCCCGACGGGAAGCTGTACGCCTTCGCCACTTGAAGCGGCGAGTAGGAAACGGCTGCCGCCTGCGCACGCACCCCTGGCTGTTGCTTGCGCAGCCGGAAGTGCGTATGTGCCTGTGGGCGATTGTCGAGACCGAAAACGCCCTCAATAACGCCATCCAAATCGCGCGGAATCGTCAGATTCCCGGTGCGGCAGCGGAACGTGCCCGACGCATGCTCGTAGCTCCGCAAGTTTGCGCCAAACGCCTCGTTGAACGCCTTCACGGTGCCGGCCAATTTCACGGTCCTGGCCGCGCGATCTTCGTTCAGCGCCTGCAATCCGTATTCCGCGGCAAACGTCCGAACTTTTTCCACGTCGGCCGCCGACGCGCCATGCGCTCGCGCAAACTCTTCGCGAGTAAGATATTTTCGCTCGCGCGGCAGGCGAACGCCCATTTCCTCCACCGAAGGAAATCCTCCCGGCTTCGAACCGCGCCGCAAGAGAACCGTCACCTCGACCCGCTGATTCGGATCGGCGGGTCCAACATCCTGCCCGCCCGGCAACGCCGCCCGCGCACTGCCTTTCAGTTCCACCCGATCCTGTTGCTTTGCCATGGAATGCCTCCCCAATGCTCAAACGTGCAGAGGCCGGGTGCCAAGAGTATATTCCGAATCGCGCTTCCTGCGCCGCAGCCTTCGGCGCGGTTTAGAGGTATAACCGCTAGCAAGATTCTCACGATATTGTTTGGGGAAAAAAAAACGAAAACACCTTGGTGGGAGCCGCGCATTCACGCTCTGGAAATCCCCTTCAGCAGGGGCTCCCGTGATGCGCGGCTATGAAAGCCGAAGACCGCCAGCTACTGGCTTAGCGGGGTCATACCGGCGGGGCACCGCGGAGGAGCCGGTGCCGGCCGAACGCCAGTCGAAAGCGACTGAATGACGCCGGAACCGTCCGAGCAGAAGCTGCGCTGTCCGGTGGTGCCGACGTTCACAGGCCATCCAACGATCGTATAGCCGTCCACGAAGCCCGGGTTGGCGCAACCGGCAGGAGCTGCCGCGACTGCCACCGTCCCTGGACCAACGTTGAAGTTGTAACCGCTCTTGATCGACGGGTTAGCTGCAGACAGCACCGGGTCGATGATCTCGGCGTTGTTGCAGGTCGCCGCGACACCGGCCGCGCCGCCAATCAAAGGCAGCGTATTCGCGAAGCCGTCGTTGTACGTCGAGTTGTACGTCACTTCCGCGGTGTTCACAGTACGAATCGAGCCCACTGCGGACGCTTCGTTGGCCGCCATGCGGGAACGAAGCAGGTTCGGGATTGCGATGGCCGCGATGATCAGAATGATCGCCACAACGATCAGCAACTCAATCAGTGAGAAACCTTTCTCTCTCTTACGCATTGATCTCTGGCTCCTCGAGGATTTACGCGGCTCAGCCTGCGACCCCTTTTGGGGACGATATAACAAGTGCAAGGTTAGGGCCAAGGTCTCGCTCGATGTTAACTCACGCGACAAGCCCGCCGCTATATCAAACATTTTCAGTTGTTTACGGCCTGAGAGGTCCATGTCCGCGGCCCGGATCTGAAAGTCTCCTCGGCGCTTTCTCGTAAAGGTGACAATTTGTGTCACTCTCGAGCTCCGCAGCGCACCCAAAGCGTCGAAATCCGTCCGTAGACCCTGACGAGAAACCCCTCCCTCCTTAGCCGGCCACGCGTCACCACGAAGCTGAAGATATGGAGGACTGGGCCGCCGGCCTGTACAATGTCGCGGGATTTGGCGGCCGCGCCTTCGAAATCTCTCGGCTAAGTGATCTGGTCCCCGAGGAGTCGCATCTCGATGAGAAAAATCAGTCGTGTCGCGATCATTCTGCTGATTGCTCTTCCGGCGAAGGCTTCCGATCTCGAAAAGAGGCTCGGCGAACTCGCCGCGTCTCACCAAGGCAGCGTCGCGTTGTATGCGAAGAACCTCGCCACTGGCGAATCCGTGTCCCTCGATGCGGAGCGCCCGGTGCAGACAGCTTCCGTCATCAAGCTCTCTCTCATGTTGCAGGCGTTCGAGCAGGTGAAGTCGGGGAAGTTGACGCTCTCTGCGCCGGTGGTTCTCACCAAGGACAATCAGGTTGGCGGCTCCGGCATCCTCAATCTGATGGACCCGGGCCTCACACTCACGCTCAACGACTCTATCACGCTGATGATGACCCTCAGCGACAACACGGCCACGAACATGGTGATCGACGCCGTCGGACTTCGGCCCACCAACGAAATGCTCGCGCGCATGGGATTGAAGAACACCTATTTCTATAAAAAGGTTTTCAAGCCGTCGGAGGGTCCCATGCCGCCGGACCAAAAGCAGTTCGGTTTGGGCAAGACTACAGCGAAGGAGATGGCGCAGCTCATGGAGAGCATTTATCGCTGCGATCTGGGCGACCGTTCGCTCTGCCTCCAGATGATTACGATGATGCGCAATCAGCAGGACCACGACATGCTGCCCCGCTACCTCACCACAAGCGACAGCAGCGAAGAACTTTCGCCCATCGCCGATAAAGTCGGCGCGCTGGACGACGTGCGCAACGATGTCGCGCTCGTCTACACCAAGCGCGGCCCCATCGTCATTTCCGTCTTCACCTACAACAACGCCGACAAATCGTGGACGCCCGACAACAAAGCCGAAATCCTTATCGGCCGCATGTCGAAAGCCATCGTCGACGCCTGGTCCCCCGACGGCCTCGCGCTGAAAGTGAGAGACCCAATCGCGCCGCCCAAGTAGGTTCTCTCCCGAAGACGCTATCTCCTCTGCCTCCGGTCGCCGTGGCGACTCCCTTGCCTCCGCTTCTCTCTGAATCTGAATAGAATCAATCCGCGTGGTAAGCGCCGGACATTTGCCGTACTACAACCCAACATGTCCGGTTACGGCGTTACTCAGGACTTTGGACCTTCTTGTTCACTTCTTGGTCCACACGAAATACCGTTGTCGAAATTGCTCTGTTCTTGTTCCGGTCGGCGTCCAGAAAGATTGTGAACCTGCCATCGTCGCCTACGTGAAAGCCACCGAGTTGTGCGGGAATAACTTCACCCACGCGAATGCTCTGACCGGGCCACAATCGTAGCGGCACGACGTGTTGGTCCGTCACTTCAAATACTGGACGGCAAAACAATCTATTGCCAACAAAATCCCATTCCGGGACTGCTCTCCAATCACCTGATTGGCGGTCCCGTCGCTCGACAACATAATTGACCTCGGTTGTGGCCCCACCGGCGACCCGTTCACTGCAAACGAGAACATTGGTGGGAAAAAGGCCGTAGTTTGTCAGTTGTGCTCGATATATTTTCGCAGTGCCTTCAACCCCAAGTACATCGTTGCTCGTTGCCACCATTACGTCCGCGTGTAGCCCCAGCGGAGCGAAATGGCCGTACCGATGGAAGTGTCGTAACTCGTGAAGAAAAAGAACGAGAAATAACAGAACCACAAAGACCACCGCTAGCTTTTGGACTCGGCTCATTTCGTAGATGTTGACACCAAAAGACCGCTGCTGGTGCCCAGTTGCCCACACTACTACCCGGGAAGTCGGATTACCGGACATTTCCCGTATCAGGGCCCAAAATTTCCGGTTACGGCGTTAATCAGGACTTAGGACTGCTTCGCAAGCATCCTGAAAGAATCTCAGCGGCGTCCAGAACGATTACGACTGTCAGTGGCCCACTGCGATGCGACCCACCGGATTGCGCCACGCGTTGAGGCCCGCCGGAGCACAGATACAGCCCGACCGGCGAACTCCGCTTCCGTCTCGCGCGAAATCGAGAATTTTTCGCCGATTATGTTGAGGGCGGAGCATAATCGTCGGCTGACGAAGAGACGCACATTGGGGCATTACATTGGTAAGGGAGTTGACCGCGATGATTACTGGTTCTTGCCGACGGGTCTCGTCTCGCATTTGGCTGTGTGTCGCAGTTGGGGCACTCGGGCTGAGGGCGGTGTCCATGCACCTTCCTTTGCCCGTGCATGCACAAACGGCTCAGGGACGACCGGCTCGGCAGCAGCTCCCAGCGGATTCGGTCGCCAGGGTGGGCATGGTCGATTCGATTGGCACGGTCCACGTTGACGTAACGCCGGATCACGTTCTCAATGCGATCGATCCCGACACTGCCACCGGTGCGTGGATGGATGATCTGAGTAAGGCGCAGGTGGACAACTTGAGCAAGCCCGAGACGATTCAGGGCGTCAAAAATTTGGGGTGGGGTTCCATCACGATGCGCAACAACAGCGAGTTGCGCCTTGCGGCATGGCACTGGAACGAAAATGGAACATGGAGCGATCCAGCGACAAAGAGCGGCTATTACGCCGGCAGCGCCGACCTGGGCGAACCGATCCACTACGGCTATTCGTATTCGTTACCCCATCGCGACTTTATGACCAGCGGCGATTCACCTTTGGTAGCCGGTTTTCAGAGTTACTGGAAGAGCAATCCTTATCTAACCCGCCATTTCACGGGCGAGAGCGATGCGATGCACCCGCAGTGGGTGGTGATCGATATGGGAGTCGACCGCGCCGTCAATGCGATTCACATCCAATGGGTAAATCCGTATGCCGTCGTTTATGTTGTGCAGTACTGGGTCGGCGACAACAACGCAATGGACTGGGACATGGGCCCGAACGGCGTGTGGAAGGCTTTCCCATCGGGCGCCGTGCTGAACGGCAGCGGCGGCGATGTCCATCTGAAGCTTTCTGATGCGTCCGTCACGACGCGCTTCGTCCGCGTTTTCATGTCGAAATCCTCCGGTACCTGCGACACTCATGGCGCGCAAGATATTCGAAACTGCGTCGGCTACGCCCTTCAGACGCTGTCCGCCGGCACGATCAATTCGGCGGGGAACTACGCGGTTGTTTATCCGGCTAACGGCGTAGAGCCCGGACCTGGGGCGCCGCCACGCCTGGAGGGCGCTGGAGACCAAGAAGTGACCCCCGGTTCGCCGGCGGACTTGGCCGGATCGTTTTTCGGTTCTTCAATCGATCCCTGGCACCAGGCTGACAACCTGATTACCGGCGGCAACGATCAATACAACGGCATGGACAATTTCTTTACCAGTGGATTGACCATGGGCCATGCGGCGCTGGTTGCATGTGCGGCGATTTATGACATTCCTGAAGATTGCGCCAATGAGGTTTACTACATTCACAAACGTGGTTATCCAGTGGTGGGAATTGAGGTCGGGGAGGAGTGCGACGGCAAGCACATGACGCCGGAAGACTATGGCGCCATCTACATTCAAGTGGCGGATGCGGTCCACAAGCTAACGCCCGGCGCCAGGTTGGGCGGCCCGATTTTCGAAGGTGTCGATAAGGACATCACCCTCTGGGCGGACGATCAGGGGCGCACTTCCTGGATGGAGCGATTCGTCGATTACCTGCAGGCCCACGGACATATTAAAGATCTCTCGTTCATGTCGTTCGAGCACTACCCGTTCATGATCAATGGATTCAGTCCACCGAACGACTGGGCGACCCTTTACATGGAACCCGGAATTATGAAGCACGTCCTGCACATGTGGCGTGAGGACGGCGTCCCCGCGAATGTCCCGCTGATTATTTCCGAGAGCGGAATCACAGCGGGCCGAAGCGGACCCGGTTACTTGGGTGTGACCGGCCGCGCCATCTGGGAGTGCGACGCGTTTGGCACATTCTTTGAACAGGGCGGCACGGCGTTCTATCGGCCGGCAATCAACAATGGTGCCGGTGGTCGCGGGAACCTCAGCGCCAACGGCGGCTCTGATGGCGGCGGGACGTATGGCACCCCTTCATATACTCCCTATTCTTCCGCACACCTGATCAATTTCGAATGGTTGCAGCATGGCGCGGGAGCGAACAAGATTTTCCCTGCCTCGGCCGATCTTAAGGACGCTGCAGGGCGGAGCGTGGTTAGCTCATACGCTGTCGAACGTCCCGACGGGAACTGGTCGTTAATGCTGATTAATCACGATTTGAACGCGGCCCACCCGGTTCATATCCTCATCGATGATGCCAAGCACGTCAGCCATTCATTTGTCGGATCTGTAGCTCTTGTGCAGTATTGCAACACCCCCGCTGAGAATAAGAACATCACGATTACAGCCACCAACGGCACGTACACGCTCCCAGCTGGGTCGATCACCGTGATTCGCGGGAAACTGCGATAGTTCAGCCGACCTATCGTTCACGATTCGAACCCAAGACCACTTTTTCCGGTCTCTGGTCTGGCGTGTCGGGAAGGTCCACTCGTCAATCCCTGTTGTCCGCCGTTCATCACAGGCAGACCGCGTCAACCTCCAATCGCGCGCCTCTGCGCGTGCTCACCGCAAGCTTAATGCGTGCCGCGTCCTTCGCCGGTGCTGCGAAGGGTGCGCGTTTTCGCTTTTGATCTTAACCCTTCAACTCTGAACGTGCTGTCTCGCCAGCATAGGTACAAATGTCACCATCAGGCGAGGACGCTAGTCTCTAGCGTCCAGCGACAATCGTTCGCTCGTCAACCCACACTTTCGTACGTATTGAACAGGGGTGCCCGCCATGGATCCTGACTCCTCCGTGTTTCTCCCCCATAATCCACGCAGTTCTAAAAGTACTGGGACTTGACAAATTGATAAATCTATGGTAACCTGCGGCTGAGTTTTTAGAATGAGATGATAAATACAGACGACAACCGAGACCCAGTACTCGACGACGGCGAGCCAGACGACCCCGAATTCATCAAAGCCGCCCTGCTCGTCACAAATGTGGGACTTAAACCCAGCTTCCTTCCAGGCGAAACAAAAGCTAATCGCAACAACCCCACATTCAAAATTCGCGCCAACTCACTCTCAACAAAGGAGAAGACATTTTCTAACCGCAACAAAAACACTCTTTTCCCTTTGCTGCACTTTCGCCCATCCGCCTCGCCCCACAACCTCTGCTTCCTCCGCATCCGATTCCGGTTCTGCCGTCTCGGAATTCCCGATAGACTCCTCGATATCAACGCGGGTCACGCTCATGCTCAGACGACTTTTCGCGCATTACATTGCCGGCGAGGTGAGGCCGATGCTTCGCCTGGCGATTCCTATCGTGCTGGCCGAACTTGGCTGGATGACGATGGGCATCGTCGACACGGTGATGGTGGGGCACCAAACCAACAGCGCGGTGGCGATCGGCGCGGTGAGCCTGGCGAGCATTTTCTATTACGCGGTGGCGATTTTCGGCACGGGATTGATGCTCGGGCTCGACACGCTGGTATCGCAATCGCATGGCGCAGGCGACGTCGCGGATACGCACCGCTCGCTGGTGAACGGAATTTACGTCAGCCTCGCGCTGGCTCCGGTGCTGATGGGGGTGGTGAAGCTGTGGATGCTGACCGTGCATTTTTTCGGTATCGAGCCAGTCTTGATGAGCGAGACCATTCGGTATATGCGCGCGTTGAACTGGGGAACGCTGCCGCTGCTGCTCTATTTTGTTTTTCGCCGTTACTTGCAAGGAGTGAACCTGGCCAAGCCGGTGATGTTTTCGCTGATTTCCGCGAACGTGGTGAACTTTTTCGGAAACTGGGCGCTGATCTACGGCCACTGGGGTTTGCCGGCAATGGGCACGGTGGGATCGGGATGGTCGACGTGCATCGCGCGCGTGTACATGGCGGGCGTGCTGATGGTTTACGTGGTGTATCGGGACCTGAGGCACAAGACCGGGTTACGGCGGGCTTCGCGGCTGCCTCATTTTCCGCGCGTCTGGGAGCTTCTCAATTTGGGTTTGCCCGCGGCGAGCCAGATTGGAATCGAAATCGGCGTGTTCGCGGTGGCTACAACCCTGATCGGCAAGCTGGGAGCGGTTCCGCTCGCGAGCCATCAGATTGCGCTGAACACGGCGAGCTTCACGTACATGGTGCCGCTGGGAATTGGGTCGGCGGCTGCGGTGCGGGTAGGGCACGCACTCGGCCGGCGAGACGCGCATGGCGCCAGCCGCGCCGGTTGGACGGCGATGGCGCTCGGCGCGGGCTTCATGGGGTGCATGGCAATCGTGTTCTGGGTGGTGCCGGGGTACATCGTCCGGATGTACACGCCGGATCCGGTGGTGATCGGAGCTGCCAGCGCACTCTTGTTCGTTGCGGCGTTCTTTCAACTTTTCGATGGTCTGCAGGCGGTCGCGACGGGCGCGCTGCGCGGGGCGGGCGACACGCGGACTCCGATGATTTGTCACCTGGTGTACTACTGGGCGCTGGGGCTTCCGCTGGGTTGGTACCTGTGCTTCCGGAAGGGCTTTGGCGCGCCGGGATTGTGGACTGGACTCTGCGTGGCGCTGATTCTGATCGGAATCACGCTGCTGTATTTCTGGCGACGCAAGGAGCGCTCGTTTGTCAGCGTCACCGAGCGCAATGCTACGGTGGAGGCGCAAGGTTGACGCAGATCAACGTGCCGCGATGTGTGGTTCGAGAATCGTTTCGGGCGAAGGTACTCCTTGTACCTCGCAACCGGCGCGCGCCGCGGCCTTCGAGACACGTTCGGCGGCGGCGAGAAGCTCCTCGAAATCGTCGAGATTCGGATTCACATCTTCGCTTAGCGAGCGAGACTCGTACTCCGCATTCTGCTGGACTGGCAATTCAGAATGTTCAGCCGCACTTTTCATTTGCTCCCCTCGAACGACCCGCTGCTAAACGCATGAGTGCGTTCGCATCAGCGGAGCAGATTCCTTCGGCGCATTCCCATAACGCTAAGCAGGCCGGTGCCCAGAAGCAACAAGCTAGAGGGTTCCGGCAACGGGGACGAAGATGTAGCAACCCACGTGCCGGGATTGTCCGAATTGGAGGCCTGCGCCAAGTACGCGCTTGTGTTCTGGTCGTATACGTACGACTGATCGAAAATGAAGCCCGGTTGGATCGTCCCGTAGATTCCCTGGTATATGCCCCCGACCGATGCGGTGGCGAGATCAATTTCCCAGGCGTTGATTTGGCCGAGCGCGTTGGTGCCGACCTTGATCCCCTGGATGCCGGCGGCCGTGTTTCCGGGAGTGAAGGTGAAGCCGCCGTCGGTGAAGGAGAACGACTCCAGAGTCAGGAAGGCGGGGGCGAAGTTGTCGCCAAGCGCCGTAGCAATCGTGAATGAGCCCGAGATGCTACACACCGGTGCACACGCGTCGGTACCCGAAAAGCTGGTGAACGAATTTCCCGTGTAGGTGTAGGTTTCATCTGCACGCGCGGACGGTGCTGGGCCGAGGACGAAAAGAGAAAGCAGCAGCGATATTGCAAACCCACGAATGGAGTAACTGCGATTCACGACGATTTTGATCATTGGTCCTTCTCCCGTGCGGCTGGGGGCTGCCCTGTGGGCGCTCCGGTCGCGTTTCTTCACGTTTTTTTGCCTGCGAACCGATTTGCTGCAGAGCGCCGGGACGAGGCGGTTCCGCGAGATGCTCGATAGACGATGGGGTTACAGCAGAAGCGTCCGCGCGTCAATGGACGGTGGAAAATCTTGCAAAACTTTTTGAATAACCCAATAAGCAGCTTGTTGGCAGTGGTTTACCAGAACGGATAACCTGTCCTCCGACCAACAATCGCCCTTTAGAAGTCCTGTGTTAGAATCCGAGACAATGGCAGGTTTTGATGCCCAACCCCTCCCGACAAGCACGAATGATCCGCTTTGGTATCTACGAGGCCGACCTTGCGGGTCGCGAACTGCGCAAGGACGGCGCGAAAGTTAAGCTGCAGGATCGTCCGTTCGAGGTGCTGACCATCCTCTTGGAGCGCCCGGGCGACGTGATCGCGCGGGAGGAGTTCCGCCAGCGGCTCTGGCCCGCCGATACTTTTGTGGACTTCGATCCGAGCCTGAATACTTCGATCAACAAACTGCGTCAGGCTCTGTCTGACGACGCCGAGAATCCTCGATTCATCGCGACAGTTGGCCGCCGCGGATACCGGTTCATCGCGCCGACGGATGCTGGCAAGAGTCAGGACTTGCCGGCAGCCTTGGCCGTCGGTTCGACGCCGGCGACAAACGGGGAGATCGAATCGAAGAACCAGGCGGCACAATTGCCGCGTCGTGTGGCGGGGGCCGTAATAGGTGCAGCGATCCTGGTGGCGGCATTTGTCGCTGCCCGGCGATATCTTCCCGAGCCTCCGCCGAAGGTGCTGAACGTCGGGCAAGTGTCACACAACGGGCGCCTCGATCCGTGGGGCCGACTGACAACGGACGGCGCGCGGCTCTTCTTCCTCGAGCGCGCCGGAGGTCATTGGAATCTGATGCAAGTCCCCGCAGCCGGCGGCGACGCGCAGATGTTTCCGGATCCTTCGAGGAACGTTCGGATTGTCGATATTTCGCCGGAGCGGTCGGAGTTTTTGTCGTTTGAATTTTCCACGCGGAGTACGGACCTGCCATTGTCGCTGACCCCGGTGGTGGGGGGACCGCCACGGCGAGTGGGCAACATTATCGCCGACGACGCCACTTTCGCACCCAGCGGAAAGAGAATTTTCTTCAACAAGCCCGACGGAATTTATTCATGCGAGCGCGATGGGAGCGATTCCCGAAAGCTGGTGGCTTTGCCGGGCCGTTCGGAGAATCCCCGGTGGTCGGGAGACGGCAGGCGGTTGCGATTCACGCTGTTAGATCCGAACGCGAGCGTAGCGAACCGATCGTCGGTGTGGGAGGTCTCGGCCGATGGCAGAGGCTTGCATCCCATCCTTGCCAACTGGCCGCTCACGGGACATGAATGTTGTGGTGCGTGGTCTGCGGACGGCCGTTACTTCCTCTTCGAATCCGTACACGACGGGATCCGAAGCGTCTGGGCCGTTCGTGATACCGATTCCTGGTTCGCGGCGACTCCGAAGCCAGTGCAGCTAACGTTCGGCCCCATCAGTTATGGAAACGCGACGCCAGACGGCGATCCGCGCAAGGTTTTCGTGTGGGGAGGCAAGGAACAGCGAGAGTTAGTGAGTTATGAGAGCACCTCGCAGCGGTTCGGCCCGATCATTCCCGGTGTGCAGACGACGGATTTGGCCTTCTCGCCGGATGGCGTGTGGGCTGCGTACGCTGCAGACGGAACGGTCCGGCGAATCCGCTCCGACCGAAGCCAGCAGCAGCCACTGATTTCTGGGTTTGCGTCGATTGACCAACTTCAGTGGAGTCCCAATGGCGGGCGCATTCTATTTCGTGCAGCTCAAGACAACGAGACGCGGGAAAGATTCTTTTCTGTGGCTGCGGACGGAGGCACGCCCACCGAACTGGTTATGGGGGGCGGCCACAACGAGGCCACTTGGTCGGCTGACGGAGAGTCCATCACGTTTGCGAGGTGGCCGGAAGAACGCCGAGAGCGGGATGCTGATAGTGGGATTTACGCACTCGACTTGAAGACCTCACACATCGCAAGGATCCCGGGGTCTGAAGACCTCATCCATCCCAGATGGTCTCCCAGCGGGCAATTCCTCGCGGCCATAAGCCAGTTGCAGTCCGGCCAGCCCACACGATTAAAACTGCTGGATTCGAGGAAACAGATCTGGAAGCAAATTGCCGAAGGAACGCTCCTAAACGACCCGGTTTGGTCGCGAGATTCGAAATATCTCTACTATCAGGACATTCTCGGACCCGAAGAGCCGGTTTATCGATTTGCGATTGGGAGTCAGAAGGCGGAAAAGGTTTTTGATTTCTCCGCTCTATTGCGCGCGGGCTATATCCGCTGTGCGCTCGTAGGCTTCACGCCAGACGGCGCGCCGATGGCCCTCCTTAGCCGGGGCGAAGCCGACGTATACAAACTCGAGTTGGAGCTGCCCTGAGAATTTCCGGAGCCGCTCTGATTCGAGTTGTCCTGCGTTACAATCCCACGGAAGTCGCTTGGTTCCCGCAAGTTCTTTCACCGCCGAGATTGCAAATGAAAGCGCGAAATCGCGGCGAGGGCGGCGGCTCATCGCATCGTTTCGCAATTTTGGGGGGAGCTGACCTCATGACCATCCGACTCGGCGAAAACAACTATGGCGAATCGCGCGTCCGTTTGCTGCGGGTCGTCAGGCAGCAGGGGCGCCACGATGTGAAGGAAATGACCGTGGGCATCCGCTTTGAGGGCGAGTTCGAAGAAGCGCATGCAAAGGGCGAGAACCGCAAAATCCTTCCCACCGACACGATGAAAAATACGGTGTACGTGCTCGCGCGCCAGTATCCGGTGGAAGCCGTGGAAGAGTTCTGTCTGCACCTGATCGATCATTTCCTTACGTACAACCCGCAAGTTTCGCGGGTGCAAATCGAAGCGGCGGAAAACCTGTGGGCACGCATACCGCACGGCGGCAAACCGCACAACTCCGCGTTTACGCTTCCCGGGAATGAAAAGAGGACTGCCGCAGTGAGCGGCACGCGCGAAAAGACCATCATCCATTCCGGGATTGAAAACCTCGTCGTGCTGAAAACGACGAAGTCCACGTTCGAGAATTTCCTGCGCGATCCTTACACGACTCTGACAGACGATCGCGACCGGATGCTCTCGACCGCAATCCGAGCAAACTGGCTTTATGAAGGCGCCGAAATCGAATTTGGTCCAACCTGGCACGGCGCTCGCCAGGCGTTGCTCGAGGCATTTGCCGAACACGACAGTCATTCGCTGCAGCACACACTTTACGCGATGGGCCAGGCCGTCCTCGAAAGTTTCGACAACATCCGCGAAATCCGCCTTTCCCTGCCTAACAGGAACTACAACCTCGCGGACCTCGAGCCATTTGGAATGGACAATCCCGTCGAGGTTTTCATTCCCATTGAAGAACCGCACGGCGTGATCGAAGCGACGTTGCGGAAGGAGTAGCGTT
The DNA here is from genome assembly GCA_963744235.1 of uncultured Acidobacteriota bacterium. GTDB lineage: Bacteria > Acidobacteriota > Terriglobia > Acidiferrales > UBA7541 > Palsa-295. The sequence continues at coordinate 578,584 of CAVUSU010000006.1, forward strand.
CCTTCGATTCGCGGGCGCTTCTCAGATTAGAACTCTCTCACCCGAGCGAGTTGCGCCGAGACATCGCGATTGGATGTTGTTCGACGATGCGAGAAGCGATACAGTTTTAGGTTGCTGATCTCTCCAGGCGACACGAAAGCTCATGTTTCCCAAGATTTTACTCGTTGACGACGAATCGGCTTCCAGAGCCGCGCTCGAAACTCTCCTCCGGCGTGAAGGCTTTGAAGTCCATGACGCGTCCGGCGGCGCCGCCGCGCTCGCCGAGTGTGCGTCCTTCCGCCCCGATCTGGTTCTCCTCGACGTGCTGATGCCGGGAATGAGCGGCTTCGAAGTGTGCAAGCGAATCAAGGCCGCGCCCGAGACGCGGCTCACCCCCGTGGTGCTGATAACGGGACTCTCGGCCACGGAAGACCGCATCAAAGGCATCAACGTGGGCGCCGACGATTTCCTCAGCAAGCCCATCGACTTCAACGAGCTGCTGGCGCGCACACGTTCACTGATCAAGCTCAAGCACTACACGGACGAACTGGAAAACGCCGAATCCGTGCTGTTTAGCCTCGCTCTCAGCATTGAAGCGAGAGATCCATACACGCGCGGGCACTGCGATCGGTTGTCGGAAATGTCCGCGAGCATGGGTGAGAAACTCGGTATACCCGAGGAGGATGTAAAAGCCCTTCGCCGCGCGGGAGTCGTGCATGACGTGGGGAAGGTCGCCGTGCCCGACTCGATTCTGCTGAAGCCCGGGCCTCTTTCGCCGGAAGAAATCGAAGTGATGCGCAAGCACCCTGTGATCGGCGAACAAATCTGCGAACCGCTGAAGACGTTCCGCCTCGTGCTTCCGATCATCCGGCACCATCACGAGCGGCACGACGGCTCGGGATATCCGGACCATCTCCGCGGCCAGGGAATTCCGCTGACGGCGCGAATTCTGCAACTCGCCGACGTTTACGACGCCCTCACCACGGATCGACCGTACCGCAAAGCCGAAACCTCAGACGTTGCCCTCACGATCATGCACGAAGAGGCTGCGCGAGGTTGGTGGGACCGCGACCTGCTGGAAGCTTTCCGCGCGATGATTCGCGACGGCCACGCGGCCGGCGTGAACCGTCATTTCGACTCGCGGACCCGATCTTCTCCCGCATAGATCACGAAGCGCCGCTCGCGCAAAAATCCAATCAGAGTCAGGCGCAATTCGCGCGCGAGTTGCACCGCAAGGCTTGACGGGGCAGAGACGGACGCAACAACCGGCAGCCCGGCAACGATTGCCTTTTGCACGATTTCGAAACCGCCTCTTCCGCTGACCAGAAGAATCGAGTGGGCGAGCGGAATCCGGTTCTCGAGAAGGGCCCATCCGATTACCTTGTCGACCGCATTGTGACGTCCGATGTCCTCCCGCGTGACAAGCAATTTTCCCTGCGGATCTACCAATGCCGCCCCGTGCAATCCGCCTGTCCGGCCGAAGACAGCCTGTGATGCCCGCAGCGAGTCAGGCAGACCGAGCAGAATCTCAGGATCGATCGTGAAAGCCGGATTCGGCGATTGAAGCGTCCTGGATCGGACAGACTCTATCGAAGCTTTGCCGCAGATACCGCAGCTGGAGGCTGCGAAGAAATTGCGCTGCAGTTTTTCGGAGTCAGCCGTGCATTCGGGCGCAAGCTCGGCCCGCAGGACGTTGCCGCGGTTCGGCTCGGGGCTTTCCTGATTGCTGTGGAGACTTAGAATCTGCTCGCGCCTTTGCACGAGTCCTTCGGTGAACAGAAATCCGGCGGCCAATTCAAGATCGTTTCCGGGCGTGCGCATCGTCACGCTGAGCGGCTTTTCAGCGACGCGAATTTCCAGCGGTTCTTCGGCCGCGAGGTAGTCGTCTTTGCGGCGGAGATTTCCGTCGTCCCATTCCAGAACCTGCGTCAAATCAGAGCTGCGTGGTGTTCGAGGCAAGTCCTCGTCTCCGGAATGGTCCGCAGAATGGTTCGAGCGGCGTCCAGAATACATCGGAGTGCGGGGGGATGAGGCCAAAAACGGGGCTGGCTCGTCTCGAAGGATTCGAGACGAGCCAGGGGGCGTTACTGGGAGTGAGTGAGACTGCGGGGAACTTTTATTCTTTGCCCTCGATTGTTTGCACCGTGCCCGTCAGAGGATCGAGGAAGACGCGCTCGCTCCTCTTGTGTTTGAAATTGAACATATTCGTGAGCCGTCCCGCGATCTCGTCGAATGAACCACCTCCGATGCGGGGGAGGTCCCAATTGTCCTCGATGAACCGAACGACCGAGGATTGGTCGGTGAGTGTTGGGTCCACGAAGTTCTGTTTGGCGTAGGGAGAGATCACCAACAGAGGGATCCTGGGGCCGTAGCCGCAGCGCCCCTGAATTCCAGCAAGGGCGCTCGCACCGTTACCGCATACTCCGGGGCTGGTGAAGGCATCTTTCGGAGAGTCCGAGCCGTTGATGATGTCTCCAAGCTGGTGGTCGTACCAACCATCCGAGTCGTCCCAGGTAATGAAGACCGCCGTCTCATCCCATTCCTTGAGCGACTGCAGCTTGTTAAGGGTGTCGACGAGGAAGGCCTGCTCATCAAGAGGCGTGGAGTTTGACGGGTGACCGTCCTGCGCCCGGTTCGCCTTCAGGTAGCTGACTGCAGGCAAGTGGCCCGAAAACGCCGCGTTCCAAAAATCGCTCAAGTCGTACTGATGGTTCGCCTGATCCGTGCGCCCGATCATCTCGATCGAGCTGGGCGGCAGGTGGTGCGGGTTGGATGTGGAGGCGTAGTACTGAAACGGTTCGTGGTGCGCGCTGTAGGCCGCGACGAGGGTTCCGTCGAGACGCGCTGTCTTGGTGGCACAAACAGCCTTGCCATTCACAACGCTGGATGGCGTGAAGCCACCCTCGAACCATCCCCAAGTGATCCCTTTCTCGTTCAGGCGATCGCCAATGTTCTTGCCCGTGACCGAGGTTTGGTCAGGACTGCCGCAGTCGTCATAGAAAGGATCCGCGTCGCCAATGACGGTGGCGGTACCGCTCGGCACCTGAAGAACATCATTCTCAAGGTCGCTGCTTGCGTCATCGATTGAGTGAGTCAGGTCGGCCGGCGCGGTCAGGCCGGAAACCACGTTCAGGGCTCCGGGAGTTGAGGGCCCGAAGGATGTGCCATAAAAATTCTCGTTCAGGGCAAAATACTGTGCGTAGTTCCAGAGACCCGTCACCGTGTTTCCGTCGTAGTAGCCCATGACGATTCCCTTGCCGTATGTGGAGACATTAGGGAACGACGTCGCGGAACAACCGGCGGCGGTGAATTGAACGAACTTATCCATCAGCCCGCCGTCAAAAGCCTCCTGCTCCGGCGTGTAGTCATGATCCTGGTCGCACGTGAGAGCTTGGCTCCGGTCAAGACGGAAAGGGTTGAAGCCGTTGGGATTGCTTGTGAGGAGCGCCTCGGTGAGGCCGTTGACTGCGGGCGTCCCCGGCCGAGCGTTAAATTGGGGCTCGCCGCCCGGGTTCGTTGCGTTTGGGTACGTCCCGAAATAATGATCGAACGAGACGTTCTCCTGGAAAATCACCACGACGTGCTTGATGGGCGTGTCAGTGCGATAGTCGTCCTTGTCGTCCTGCCCAGCGCGAAGCGTGCCCGCCGGCACGAGGGCCAAGTTGAATGCCAGAACGCCAGCCACTAGCCAGCGCAGGTGCTCTCGAATCATGTGCTCTCCTTGAGATAGCAATCTGATTGAATTTCGACTGCCCCCGCGAGTGCAACCTGCAAGTCGGTTGCCTCCGAAACTGTCAGGGTGAAGGTACGGATATTCTGGATAATCGTTTCGTGTTAGGGGCAGATGACAGAGCTGTTAAAAACTCTTTTCGAGCTCGCTGGTTCCGTCACTGGCAAATCCGGGGCGTCCGCGATAGGATAGGCCTTCCTGCCTGGGGGCCGGTTAGATTTTCCATGTCGATCGCGATTTCGTTACCTGCAGGTATTACAGCCAAAATAACGGGCCTTGAAGTTTGGATGAACCGGGCCCTCGAAAAAGCCGACGAGCTGCGTCCGGACTGGGATTCCGACGATGTCCACGATGTGCGTGTGGCTCTTCGCCGTTGCCGCACCATGGCCGAAACGCTGCGCGAGGTGAATCCCGATCCCGGGTGGCGCAAACTCAAGAAGGCCAGCAAGGAGCTGTTTCACCGTCTCGGCGACCTTCGGGATACGCAAGTGGAGCAGGAATGGGTAGAGAAGCTTGGTACGCGAGGAGATCCAGTGCGGAGGCGCATGCTGCAGGTGTTGTCGAGGCGCGAAAAGAGATACCGGCACTCAGCGGAACATGCCCTCGACGACTTCGATCGAAAGCTTTGGCGGAAGCTCTTGCGAAAGCTTCCCGAAAAAGCTCGATTCTTTCCGGTGGAGAGTGTCGTCTTTCAGCGGCAGGCTCTTGAAGAATTCAACAAGGCAGTTGCGCTCTATCAGAAAGCGCGGAAGAGTCCGAGCAGCGTCGCCTGGCACCGGACGCGAATCGGCCTCAAGCGTTTCCGTTATGTGGTGGAGAACTTCCTGCCGCACCGCTACGAGGTGTGGTCAAGCGACATGAAGCAGATGCAGGATCTTCTGGGAGAAGTGCACGATCTGGACGTGCTGCGAGCCGATATCAGAAAGGAAACGTCAACGCTCGCGCCCGCGAACGTTGCGCAGTGGCTGGAAAAAATCAGCGCGGAAAGAAAGCGTCGCCTGACGGAATTCCGGTTGAAAACTTCAGACAAGGACTCGCCGTGGCTCGTCTGGCGGGCCGGATTTCAATGGGGCCACGCCTTGATCGCAGCAGTGCCCCCCAAACCCCGCGCCGCTTCCTACGCCAGCTGACGCAATACCTTCGGCGTCAGAACCCATTGCAGGCGCCAGGGGCTTTGCGTTCCGGCGTGCTCCAGAGATGCGGCTCCGGCCTTTTTCAGCTCCGTGAATACCCCTCGCGCTCCCACCAATTGAGCGATCAGTTGGTCCACGTGTGGCGCATGCCCCACGCACATGAGTTCCTTCGCTTTCAAATGCAAAATTTCCTTCACAATGTCGGTGGGGTTCGCCGCCGGTTTCAACGCGTTGCTCACTCGGATTTTCGACGTGGGAAATCCCAGCGCCTCGGCAAAAATTTCGGCGGTCTGCGCAGCTCGCAGGTAAGGGCTCGTGATGAGCACGTCGGGTTTCACGCCCAGCTCCTTCAATCCCAGCGCGGCTGAACGCGTCTTCTGAACTCCCTCAGCGGTGAGCGGCCTTTCGGGTTCTGGAGGGCATTTTGGATCGGTACGGTCAACGGCAATGCCGTGCCGCACGATGTAGAGGATCATGGCTTAAGCGACCTTTTCCTTTCCCTGAGCGCGCCGGAATTCCGGCCTGAGATGAAACTCTTTTTCAAACAGGCCGGACTTTCTTTCGAGCCCCGCGATGTCCAGCCGCGTGCCGTCTGCCGCCCGAATACAGAAAACCGCGCGATGCCCAGCAATTTGGACGTCCACGCCTGCTACGCGCTGCGTGTGTTCCGACTCGAGTTTCTCCGCGATTCGCAACAGCGAGCCGAGCATGCGAACCTGCCGGCGGCGCGTTCCGTCGAGCGTAGCGTACGACGCGTGCTCGAGCTGCGGCTCCGACTTGCAATTATGATAACGCACCAGAGCCGCCACCATGTCTCGCCGCCATCCTCGCAGACCAGGAATTTCGCCATTGCGAATCAGGTATTCGCCGTGACGGTGATGCGACTTGCGGTTCACGAAATGGCCGATGTCGTGGAGCAGCGCGCCGATTTCGAGCACGAGCCGCAACTCCGCGCCCATTTCGTGAATCGGACGCAGTTGGTCGAAAAGCGACAGCGACAGCCGCGCCACCTGTTCGGCGTGCTGCGAGTTGTAGTCGAGTTTTCTACCGAACCAGCGCGCATTCGCCAGCAGCTCCGCCGCGCGCCCCTTTTCCTCTTCCGATCCCGCAGTGGCCGAATACTGCTCGGACACGAGATCGAGCAAGATGCCCTCGCGCACGCCCACACCCGGCACCAGCATCGTCCGCACGTCGAGCCACTTTGCGAGCGTCGTGATGATGATCGCGGCAATGCCCATCACCTCGGCGCGGTCTTGCCGGACTCGAAATACGCGCATCCGTCCGGGAACATCGAGGCTCATCAATCGCCAGCTTTGATCGCGTAGCAGACGAACGTTGATCGCGGGCGTGTGGCCAAAGTTCGGCCCCGCCGCGATGCGTACCAGGGCTTCGGCATTTCCGCCACACGCTACCACCGGAGCGCGCCCGAGTTTTGGCGGCGTAGGCAGCGCGCTTTTGAGCAAAGACAGCACGTGATGGCGCAATTGCATGGCCTTGTCCTCGTCTATCGCGCCGTCGATCCGGTAGGTTTCCATCACTCGAATCGTGCCCAGCGGCAGGGCGATCCGATGATCGAGGACACCCCGCTGGAAAAAATTCAGCTCCAGGCTCCCGCCGCCGAGGTCGAAGATCAGCCGCGGGCGGACCCGGTCTCCCAGCGCCCAGAGCACCGCGGAACAAACCAGCCGAGCCTCTTCCTCGCTGCTGATTACCTCGGCTTCGATTCCCGCCTTCCGGCGGATTCGCTCCAGGAGCTCGCGGTAGTTGCGTGCTTCTCGCGCCGCCGCGGTTGCAACGGCCCGATAGGCTCCTACGTTGTGGCGCTCCATGCGATCGCGGAAATACCGGAAGGCACGCGCGGCGCGGTTGATGGTTTGCTCATCGAGGAGCCGCCGCGTGAAAGCGTTGTGACCCAGCCGGACCGCTGCGCGTTCGTTGTCGAGAATTTGTATCTGATGCAGGGAGGTGGCCCGGGCGATTACGAGGCGAATCGCGTTCGAACCAGCATCGATCGCAGCCAGTTGGACGGGTGCGGCCACTTAGCGCCAGAGGTGCGACAAGGCGTGCGAAGGATGGTAGTGCGTACCCCGAATTCCCAGCTGCGCGGCGATTCGCTTCCGCAGCACGCGGTTGACTTCGGAGACGCTTCCTTCGCCGTCCACTTCTACGAAGCCGTGCCGGTTCGACAAATATTCGAATTCCCGCTTAATCATCGATTGGTAGCGAATGAACGATTGAAATAGGTCGTTCGAGAGCGACATGTCGCGGCCCGATTCCCAGTAGCTGATCGAGTGCGCCTTCTTGAATTCGCGATCGAAGGCGATTTCGGGGCGAACGTTCAGCCAAAAAGTCACGTCGGGACGCAGCGCCATTTCGTAAATCCCGTGGAGATAATCGCGGCCGATTCCGCGCACCGCCGACCGCGCAATCAGCGTGAAGATATAGCGGTCGGCGAGCACCACCAGTCCCGAACGCAAGGCCGGCAGAATTCGCCGCTCGAGCTGATCGAAGAAATCGGTGCTGTACATCAATGCGAGCGTCATCCGCGTAACGGCGTTTTCCTCGAGCAGCGCGTCGATGTTCTCTCCTACCAGGAACGAACGCCGCAGCCCCATCGTCTGCACGGCGAATCCCTGCGATTCGAGCCACTCCGTTAGCAGTGCGATTTGCGTCGAGCGGCCCGACCCGTCACTTCCTTCGAGCACGATCAGCGACCCGCCCAGGTCCTCGAGCTTTACGCCCGGAAGCGCCAATCCATAGAATCGGGAGGAGGCTTCCGCCCGGCCATTCGATTTCGATTCTTTACGCGCCGCGCGAGCATTTCGGCCGTTTCGTCCATTGCCGCCCGAATTCTTATCGCTTCGCTTCATTTCTCTTCTTCTTCGGCGCGAACTGATCCAGATTGATGCGCTCTTCCACGATCCCGCGCATCAGCTTCTGCAGCCTGTTTACGCGAACGGTTCCGTCCATCAGCACAAAATTATCCGTCTCCACCATCTGGTCGTAATTGTTGAGGATTCGCTCCTGGAAAATGCGGAAGCTTTCGGCACGATCCAGAGAAATTCCCAGGTCCATTCCCGCTTCGTAGTACTTCAATTTGGGACGCCCAGCAACGATCCGGTTCACCGCCACGTCCAAAGGCGCACGGAAGTAGAAGGTAATGTCCGGAACGGGAGCAAAGCTGTAAAGATTTCGCAGCCACTTCGGCGAGCATCCGCGAGCCGCGTCGCGCGCAAACGCGGTGTAGATGTAACGATCGGCCAGCACGAGATAGCCGCCGTGGAGAAGAGGCAGGATTTGGCGTTCGCAACGATCCGCAAAATCGGCCGCGTGCAAGAGCGAAAACGTCACCGGCGTGAGCAGCCGCCGCTGCTTCGCGCGGCGCGTGGCGGACTTCACCAGCGGAGACGAATTCCACTCGGTGAAATGGATGCGATAGCTGCCGATCTCGAGCCACCGCTTGAGCAGGTAGAGCTGTGTGCTCTTCCCGGAGCCGTCAATCCCCTCGACTACGATCAAAGCGCCCGGATAGGGGCGTTTGGGCGCGACCGTCTTCTCCGGCGCCGGTTCTGAACTCGTTGGAATTTCGGGAATTACCGTGGCCATGGGGGACCTGAACCAGAGCTATCATACGTTTGCGAATTTGAATGCGCCATGAAAAAAGCGTTACTCTCAAATGACCAACCGAACCTAAGTCAAGCAGTTGCAGTCGCATTCTAGCCCTGGTCGCACCAACGCGTTATTCTTAGTTTCGGAGCCATCGAGCCCATCAGCGGGAAGGCGGATCGATCATGCCCAACAAATTCACCAAAGAGCTTATCGTCAAGCCAGGTAAAAAGGTTCATCTCTCAAAATATGATCCCGACGATACCCTCGGCTGGCACAAGGATAAGAAGATGAAGGCCAGCGTCGAAAAAGCCATGTCGATTTTGGAGAAGCGCCAGCATCTCCTCTACGCCGAGCACAAGAGGGCTTTGCTGATCGTGTTGCAGGCGCTGGACGCCGGCGGCAAAGACGGCACGATTCAGCACGTCATGTCCGGCGTGAATCCGCAAGGTTGCCAGGTGACGTCCTTCAAGGTTCCCTCAGCCGAAGAAGCCGCGCACGATTTTCTCTGGCGCGTCCACAAAGCCGTTCCCGCACACGGCTATATTGGAATCTTCAATCGCTCGCACTACGAAGACGTTCTTGTAGTCCGCGTCCACAAACTCGTGCCCAAGGACGTTTGGTTGAAGAAGTACGATCAGATCAACGAATTCGAATCGATGCTGGCCGCAAACAAAGTGAAAATCCTCAAATTCTTCCTCCACATCAGCAAGGAGGAGCAGAAAAAGCGTTTCCTGCAGCGCATCGACGACCCAGACCGGCGCTGGAAAATCTCCGAAGCCGATTTTGAGGAGCGCAAATATTGGGACGACTACATCGCCGCCTACGAAGATGGGCTCACGAAATGCAGCACGGAGTACGCTCCGTGGTTCATTATTCCCGCCAACAAGAAATGGTTCCGCAACCTGGCCGTCTCGAACATCATCGCCGAAACGCTCGAGGACATGCACATGAAGTACCCGGAGCCGACGATCGACGTATCGAAGATCAAATTCTGAATTCATTCACGCAGCGGGGTGAAGGAAGGTTGCCGATCTGGAAAAGCGTGTGGGAACGCCTTGCAAAAACCCCGCGTTCTGAATAGTCTCAGCAGATTGCAGCGGCCTCTCACGGCACCCAATGAACAACGAAGCAGTCTTTCCCCGAGATTTTCTAAAGTCCTATCCGCAAGCAAGCCGCGCTGAAGGCTGTTTCGTCTATACAGCGGATGGCCGGCGTTATCTCGATGCCTCGGGGGGCGCGGCAGTGGTAACAATCGGCCACGGCGTCGAGGAAGTAGCGCGGGCCATGGCTGAGCAGGCTTCGCGCCTGGCGTATGTCCACTCTTCCCAATTCCACATCGCCATCGTCGAAAAGCTCGCTCAACGCATTCTCGCGCTCGCTCCTAACGGGATGCGGCGAAACGGCCGCGTCTACTTCACCTCCGGCGGATCCGAGGCCACCGAAACCGCGATCAAGCTCGCGCGTCAATATTGGCTCGAGCGCGGCAACAAAAAACGCGCGCGCGTAATCGCGCGGCGCCAGAGCTATCATGGCGCAACGCTCGGCGCGCTCTCCGTATCCGGCAACGTCCGCCGCCGCGAGCCCTTCACTCCTCTGCTTTCCGAATGGGGCCACATCGCGCCGTGCTTCTGTTATCGCTGCCCGTTCGATCTGAACTTTCCCGAATGCAATGTCGATTGCGCCGACGATCTGGAGCGCTTCCTGGCTCGCGACGGCCACGACGATGTCGCCGCGTTCATATTCGAGCCGGTCTCCGGAGCGACTCTGGGCGCCGTTGTCCCGCCCGAAGGCTACGTCCAGCGACTGGCCGAAATCTGCCGCCGCCACCAAATTCTTTTCATCGCGGATGAGATCATGACGGGCATGGGCCGCACCGGCAAGCCGTTTGCGGTGCAGCATTGGGGCGTGGTGCCGGATATGATTCTTGTGGGCAAAGGTGTCGCGAGCGGTTACGCGCCGCTCGGGGCCGTGATTGCTGCGGGACACGTGGCCGAAGCCATCGCGCGCGGTTCCGGCTCCTTCCTCCACGGCTTTACCTACAACTCGCATCCCATTTCCGCCGCGGCCGGAAACGCCGTTCTCGACTACATCGAGCGGGAAAGTCTTTTCGCACGCGCGGAAACGGCGGGACAGGAACTGGGCACGGCACTCGAGCGGCTCAAGCGATTTTCGATTGTCGGGGATATTCGAGGTATGGGCTTGCTGTGGGCCGTCGAGTTCGTCCGCGACACGAAAACGCGCGAGCCTTTCCCGCCCGATGCGCGAATTGCGGCGCGCATTGCGGAAGATGCGATAGAGTCCGGTGTCTTGACGTATCCGATACAAGGTTGCGTCGACGGCCATCGCGGCGATCACATCCTTCTCGCACCGCCGTTCACGATCACTTCGGGAATGATCCAAATGCTGGCCACCGCGCTGGAACACGCCGCCTCCGATCTGGAAAAGGCTCACCTCGCGAGTACGGGAGGTTCTTCTGCCCTCGTTTGACGCCTACTGTCAGACCCACCGATACCTGCTCCTGTTTCTCGTTTCGTGCTCTGTTGTTTGCGCTACCCTGGCTGGCGGCTCGTCGCCGCCGTTCGCCATTTCAGGGTTTTCACCACGCGCGGCTGAAGAAGAAAATGCCCTGGAACAGCGCTATCGCGCTCTGACGTCAACGGACCAGATCAGGACGTTCCATCGCTATCTCACGTCCGAGCCACATCCGGCCGGCACCAAGCGGAACAACGACCTGGCGCTCTGGGTGGCTGATCAGTGGCGGCAGCAAGGGCTCGAGGACGTCACGGTTCACGAATACGACGTGCTGAACTCGCGCCCCCGCGAAATTTCGCTCGAGATGGTTCACCCAACGCATTTTCGCGCGAGCCTTCGCGAAGATGCATACGACGTTGACCCCGATACGAAAAACCCAAACGTCGACGGCGCCTACCTCGGCTATTCCGCATCGGGAGAAGTCACCGCGCCACTCGTTTACGCCCATAGCGGCAATCCGGAGGACTACGCCTACCTGAGCAAGCATGGAATCGACGTTCGCGGAAAAATCGTCCTGGTGCGCTACTCGAATCCATACAGCTATCGCGGATTCAAAGCCCTCACGGCGCAGCAGCTCGGCGCTGCCGCGATTCTGATTTACTCCGATCCGGAAGAGGACGGCTACAAACAAGGCACCGTCTACCCCGACGGTCCGTGGGGACCGGCGAGTCACATCCAGCGGGGCGCGATTACCTACGATTTTCTGGAGCCGGGCGACCCGCTGACGCCTGGTTACGCCTCGGTTCCCGGCGCCAAACGCATCGCGCCGGAAGACGCAGTCTCGCTGCCAAAAATTATTGGCGTCCCGCTTTCGTGGCGCGACGCAAAGCCGCTTCTCGAACATCTCGATGGCCCTGTCGCGCCGCAGTCATGGCAAGGAGGGCTTCCGCTGAAGTACCGGCTCGGCGGGAAAAGCGTCCGCATTCACCTGAAAGTTGACATGGATACGAGCGTGCAGCCTTACTACGTCACGGAGGCTCGCATTCGTGGCGCCGAATCTCCCGATGAATGGGTGATTCTGGGCAATCATCGCGACGCATGGGTTTACGGCGGCGTGGATCCCTCGAGCGGCACCGCATCGATGCTTGAGTTGACACGAAATCTCGGAGAGCTTCTCCGCCAGGGCATGCGTCCGAAACGAACGCTCGTCATTTGCAGTTGGGATGGCGAGGAATACGCGCTCACGGGCTCAACGGAATGGGGCGAGCAGTATGCCGATGAACTCAAGCAGAAGGCAGTGGCATATCTGAACGTCGACGAAGCCACCAGCGGCAAGGATTTCGAGGGCGACGCCGTGGGTTCGCTCGCCCCGCTGATGGTCGACGTGAGCCGCACGCTGCCCGCTCCCTCCGGCAAGACTCTGTACGACGAATGGAAAGTTTCGCGGCACACAGAACTGCGCAAGGCGGGTCCCGTCCGCGACGCCGAGCTTCCGAACACGCGGATCGGCAGCGGCTCCGATCATACTGTTTTTCTCAATTTCCTGGGGATTCCCACCGTCGGACTTACGTTCGTCGGTCCGTACGGCGTCTATCATTCAATGTACGACGATTTCTACTGGATGAATCACGTGGGCGATCCCGGCTACCATTATCACGCGCTGATGAGTCAGCTTTGGGGCGTGCTGGCGCTGCGCCTGGCGAACGCGGAAATTCTGCCCTACGATTTCGAGTCGTACGGTGCGAGCATCCGGGATTTTCTCAACGATCTCGACGACTCATCGCACGTGAGCGCAAAAATTCCCATTGATCCGCTGCGCCGCAATATCGCCGAGTTCGAAACCGCAGGGCATGAACTCAATCGCAGCGTTGAGCGCGCCATCGCCAGTGGCCGACTCAACGCCGCCTACTCGGTGCGCATCAATGAATCCTTGATGCAGGTCGAGCGCAACTGGTGCAATCCGCAAGGGATTCCCGGCCGCCCCTGGTGGAAGCATTCGCTGTACGGCGCGCGCTATACGTACGCGCACCTCGAACTTCCGGGGCTGACGGAAGCCGCCGAAGCCGGCGATTGGAAGCGTGCTTCGGAACAGGCCCAGATTCTCGAAGACGAGTTGACGCGAAACTCGACCCTTTTGCGCCAAATCCAGCAGCAGCTCGACTCGATTTCTGATGAGTCAAAGCCGTGATTCGAAACGCAGCGCGCGCGCTCTTCGAAGCAAGCGCCGACAACCACGGAAGCCGTTGCGAATGCTATGATCGCAGCGGGACACAAAATGAGCCCCGACGTTTCTGGCTACGGGTCATCCTGAACCAAAGCGAACGATTTAATTACGTTTCCCAGGAATCGAAAGGATCGGTGGAATGCGGAACTTTCTACTTGGAGTCATTTTCACTCTGCTGGTGCTCGTCGGCGGAGCGGTGTGGATGGCAAAAACGGGCCGCGTCAGTTTCGAAGCCGATAGCCAGCTTTCCGACTTCGAGCGCAGATTCGCGATGGGGGCCGTTGATGCAGCCACCGAGCGTCGCGCCGCCGATGTGAAAAACCCCGTCGCAGCCACCGACGAAAACATCACCGCTGGCGCACGTCTCTACCTGGACCACTGCGCCGGATGCCACGGCATTCCTTCGAATCCCGACAGCCAGTTCTCGCGCTCGTTCAACCCTCCAGTTCCCGGGTTTTTCAGGGACGCGCCGGACATGCCCGACAACGAGAATTTCTATACCATCCAGCACGGCATCCGATGGTCCGGAATGCCTGCATGGAACAAAACGCTGAACGACACGCAAATCTGGCAAGTGGTGACGTTCATGAGCAACATCGAAAAACTTCCGGCCCCGGCTAAGAAGGTTTTCGAGTTCAACCCGCCCGCCGGCGTGGCCCCCACATCGCAGTGACGGATCCTTATCGGGGATTTGATTTCTTCTGCGCGTTGGGCTACGGTTTTGGTGAGCGGCAGCAACCTGGGAGTGCCTTTTGGGTTTTTCTGTCCTGAAAGCGCGCGCAAACGAAGACCTACGGAGGAACGATGGCTGATGCGGTGGCGGAGAAGGTCATCGCGACGCTGGCGTCTGTGAAGCGGATTCCCGCGGACAAAATCACCCTTGAGACGAGCCTCCAGGATTTAGGCATCGATTCCCTCGACGTTTTTACCCTTCTTTTCGAACTCGAGAACGCCTTCAAGATTTCGATCCCGGACGACGATGTTCGCTCGATTCGCAGCGTCAACGACATCGTCGAAGGCGTCAAGAAAATCATCGCCGCCACGCCGCCGGACCCCTCGATTGGCTCCACTTCTCCGGCGACCTAATGCCGCCCATCTGGATGATCGCTCTTCGCATTTCTCACCGCGAAAAACTGGAGCACTTCTGACATGGCGTCATGCCGCGTTGCCGTTACAGGTATGGGAATTATCTCGCCGCTTGGGCTCAACGTGGCCGACACTTGGAACTCTCTCCGCGAAGGCCGCTCAGCAATCGCGCCGATCGTCGGGGTCGACTTTCATAACCTTGCCGTGCGATTTCAGAACGGCGCGCAGGTGCGCGATTTCGACGCGACAAAGCATTTCGAACCGGGCAAAGAAGACTACATCGACCGGTTTGCGCAATTTTCCGTAGTGGCAGCACGTGATGCGATGCGCGATTCGGGCCTTGAATTGACGGATCAGCTGCGCGACCGATGCGCCGTTGTTTGCGGATCGGCGGTAGGAGGTCAGGCCGCTATTGAGATGGGGTTCGAAGACCTCTACGTCAAGGGTCGCGGGCGAGTGCATCCGCTGACCATTCCCAAGACAATGTCGAACGCGGGCGCGAGCCACATCTCCATGGACCTTCGCCTCAGCGGCCCCACCTACACGGTCTCGACGGCGTGCTCGTCCGCGAATCACGCGATTGGCCAGGCCTTTCGACTCGTGCGCGACGGCGAAGCTGACCTTGCCGTCACCGGCGGCAGTGAGGCGATGTTCACGGTCGGAATGCTGAAAGCATGGGAGGCGATGCGCGTCATCTCGCCGGACACGTGCCGCCCTTTCAGCAAAGACCGCCGCGGGATGATTCTTGGCGAAGGCGGCGCGATGATGATTCTCGAGCCGTTCGAAGCCGCGAAGGCGCGCGGAGCGAAAATCTACGCGGAGATTTGCGGCTTCGGGATGTCGTCGGATGCGCACCACTTGACGCAGCCGACGGTGGAAGGACCTTCGCGTGCGATGCGGGATGCGTTGCGTATCGCCGGCCTTGCGCCTGAACAGATCGGATACATCAACGCGCACGGTACCGGGACGCCCGGCAACGATCCCGTGGAAACGCGCGCGATCCGCGCCGTGTTCGGTTCACATGCCGACAAGCTGGGTGTTAGTTCCACCAAGTCGATGCACGGCCATGCGCTGGGCGCCGCGGGGGCGCTGGAAGCCATCGCAACGATACTCGCTTTGCAGACCGGCATTCTCCCGCCCACCGCGAACTTTACGGTGGCCGACCCCGAATGCGATCTCGACTATATTCCCAACCAGGCGCGGACCCAGCGCGTCGAAGCCGCCTTGTCCAACTCATTCGCTTTCGGCGGGCTCAACGCTGTAATCGCCCTCCGCGCATATCCCAGTTAGAGGCGTTTTCGGCCTAAATGTGGCAGGACTTGATGCCACGCTTCTCGAAATACTGCTGGTGATAATCCTCGGCGCGGTAAAACTCAGACGCAGGCTTGATCTCAGTCACGATGGGCCGCTTGAACAATCCCGACTTCTCGAGCGCCGCCTTTGAGCGCCGCGCGGCGGCTTCCTGTTCCGCATCCTCGAAGAAAATCGCGGAACGGTACTGCGTGCCAAAATCCGGACCCTGACGATTCAGAGTGGTGGGGTCGTGGCTCTGCCAAAACACGCTGAGAAGCTGGTCGTACGAGACTTGCTTCGGGTCGAACTCCACTTCCACCGCCTCGGTATGCCCTGTCGTGCCCGTGCAAACATCCTTGTACGACGGGTCCTTCATCGTTCCGCCGGTGTAACCCACAGTCGTCGAGCTCACACCTTTCAACTGTCGAAACGCTTCCTCGACTCCCCAGAAACATCCCGCTGCAAAAATTGCCTTAGCCATTTATGAAGCTCCTTCCGTCACTCCACGCGTTGAGCGCAATATTGACACAACGAAACCGCGAGGTCGAGCCGCCAGTCTCGGTCGATTAGATTGCAGATCGCGCCTTAAAGGTGCGGCCACATTCAAAGTACGCTTTTCAGGGCCGTTTGGTTTTTCCCTCTCAGGTCAGCCGCTGCTTTTCGTAGGAAGGCAAAGTAAGGTTAGTTAGCGCGTGAACCGACGCTTTCAGGTTTCGCCGGCTGGTTGAGGGACTTCGCCAGAATCTTTTCGAGCATCTCCGGAATCTCAAACACGGCGCGATTGTGAAGCGCGGCGGCATTCGATCGGTAGCGGGCAAGCGTGGCGGGCTCGATCAATTGCGCCACCGCGTTGTCAATCGTGCTGAAATTCCGCAGTACGATTCCCACTTGCTTTTCGAGAACCCACTCGCAGTTGTAACGCTCTTGCGGCAGGGTCCAGGAATTGCATTCCACAATCACGGGCAGTTTCATGGCAAGCGCCTCGCTGACGCTGCCTGGCCCCGGCTTGCCGATGAAGAAGTCCGCGAGCCGCATGTAGTAATTCACCTTCGTCGTAAATCCTTCCACGAATCGCGGCAAACGCGATTTCTGAGCCTGCAAAGCAGCGGCAAGTTTTTCATTCTTCCCGCAGATCAAAATCAATTGCAGTTGGAGCGGCGACTTGTCCAGCCGTTCCGCAATATCCAGCATGGCTTTTGAGCCGTGCCCGCCGAACAGTACTAGCCCGGTTGGCAGGTCGGCCCGCAGGCCCAGTTTCTCGCGCTCGCGGAAACGATTTTCGTCCGACGCCTCATAAAACCGCGGGTGCAGAATCATCCCCGACGCGTGGAAAATGTGCTCGTCCGAATAACCCAGGGCCTTAGCCTGCGCGACGGCGCGGTCCGATCCGCAAATCACGTATTGCAATTGGCGTTCGATCCAGAAATGCGGAGGGAAATCGGCGATGTCTGTAAGCACCGTAACGAACGGACGCCCGGGAAATGCAAAGCGAAAGCTTTCGCCCAACGCCCTGTTGAAGTGGGGCACGAAGGACACAACCATGTCCGGCTGCGTTTCCTTCCAATGAGCCTCAAGCATCCGAACCGTCTTGCGGTGGTAAACGCGGATCGCGGCCTGCAGGACCCTCATCAATTGTTTGCTGCCGAGGGTCCAACCGCTGCGAAGCATCCAGTTGTAGTAGTCCTGGATTCGGATGCCGGCATATTTCTTGAGAATGTCTAGCTCGTCGAGTAATTCTTGAAGGTTCGTAAGCCGAACTTCCCAAGGCTTTTGCTGACCTCGGATGGCCATTTCGAGCGCTGTAGCGGCTGCCCGGTGCCCGCCGCCGGCGTCGAAAAAGCAAAACTCGATTCGTTGCATCGCGACGAATTGTGGCACCGGAAGTGCCGTTTCCCACTACGGGAATGTTAAAAAGGGATTGGTGTGTCGTAAGAGTTAAAGGGCTGACTTTTCAGAAGTTTAGCGTGAGTGTCACATTTTTGTAACATGGACCTCGTACATTTGTAGTTGTGAAATGCGACATGCACGTCCACAGCTACTTTTCAGGCGCGTGTACCACTCCGTTTGCCAACATGTTCGCCCGCGAAAGCTACAACGATCCCGAGCAGGTGTATGCCGTTCTGGAGCGTCGCGGGATGAATTTGTTCACGCTGACGGATCACGATTCCATCGAAGGCGCGGAGAAATTGCGCGCCCGTCCCGGATTCTTCCTCAGCGAGGAGTTGACGTGCCGGATGCCCAGCGGTACGGAAGTCCACATTGGTGTGTACGACTTCCATGAGCGCCAGCACGTTCAGCTCCAGCAGAGGCGGAACGATCTCCTCGCCCTGCTCATGTATCTCACCGAGCGGCGAATTTTCTTCAGCGTCAATCACGTTTTCTCGAGCGTCACGGGCCGGCGCGATCGGGAAGACTTCGCCTGGTTCCAGGAATATTTTCCCGCCGTCGAGACGCGCAACAGCCACATGCTCGAGGAAACGAACGGCCGGGCCGCCCGACTTGCGGAACAGTGGGACAAAATTGCAATCGGCGGAAGCGACGCGCACGCGATGCCGTCGGTGGGCACGGCTTTCACGGAAGTTCCCGGGGCGCGCGACAAAGAAGAATTCTTCGCTGGCTTGCGCAACGGCGCGGGCCGCGTTCATGGAGAATCGGGCAGCTTCCAGAAACTGACGCGCGACGTGCTGTCCATCGCCGTCGAGATGATGCGCGAAAAGCATTGGACGGCCGCTCTTTCGCCCCTCGCTGTCCTGATCCCGGCGATCACGCTCTTCAACTATTGCGACGAGCGAGTCTTTAGCCGCCGCTGGGCCGCCGAACTTCTCGATCAATCGAAATCGCGCCCGCGTCTCCGTTGGATTACCGTTCCCACTACTGCCCCGCAAACGGCAATGGGAGAATCGGTATGACCGTCGGAAAAGCCGTCTGGAATCAGATCAATTCGAACGACCATCGGCTGATGCGTCGCGTCCACCGCTGGCGCGCGCCCCGATGGTTCCGCATTTTGATGATTCTGGCCACGCGTGGCGGAGACGGCTGGCTCTGGTATGCGCTCGGCGCTATTTTGTTTTTCTATGGAGGCGGCCACCGGTTCGCTGCAATCGGTGCGGCGGGTTCAGCCTCCGTTGCGGGGATTCTGATTTTTCGCGCGCTCAAGAAAACCAGCCGGCGCAAGCGCCCATGCGAAATCGAGCCGCACTGCTGGGCATCGATTCTTCCTCCCGACAAATATTCTTTCCCCTCCGGGCATTCGATAACGGCGTTCGCGGTTGCGCTTTCGATCTCGCTCTTCTATCCCGAACTGACGGCCTATCTGCTCACTGTTGCGTTCTTGATTGCGAGTTCTCGAATCATCCTCGGCATGCATTTCCTGAGCGACGTGATCGCAGGATCGGCGATCGGAGTCGCCCTCGGAATCATTACCTTCCACATTTTTTCCCTTCTTTAGAAGGTGCGGCTTCCAGGCAGTTCTTCACCACATTGCGAACGCGTCAACTAAATTAAACAACTATGCCGACCTGCGCGGCACCTTGCGTGCGCTCCGGAACGCGTTGACGACGTTGAGGGCGAATAGTGCCAGCGTGGCCGCGAAGAAGATCAGGACCTCGATGGTGTCGTGACGGAGGTAAAAGCGGAGATACGTCGAGCCGATGGAAGTGCCCCAGGAGGTCCAGAGACGAATCATGTCGAACGTGGCCGCCAGCGAGACAAGGAAATGGATGCGGGTGAGTGTTTCGCTGAAGAATTGGTCCTTGACCGGCTTGCCGGCCGACGAAACGTTTGCAGGCGCCGGCTTGCCGACGGCGTTTGCCGATCGAAGATCGTACGATGGGCTTGCTAATTTCCCACCCAGCGCCCAGTAGGCACCGGCGAACAACGTAAACACGACACCAGCTGCCAGCCACACGCATCCGAAGGGGACGATGCGGATTTCGTCGCCGAACGGAAAGGGAAAGCGGAGCGACGGGAAATTCAGGAGTATCGAGATCAATCCGCCGGCCCAAAAGAACGCGGCCGAAGTGCCAAAAAGCTTGACGGCGGAGTTGGGCCAGCTCCATGGCGTCGAGCCTATCTTCGACTGGCCGAGCGTTGGCGGAGCAGATGAAGTTCGCAGAACTGCCGACGACGCGGGCGCATACGGAGCCTTCATGCTGGCCGGCGGCGCCGGTTGCAGGTGCACGTAAGACCAAATGACGTTGGCGACGAAGGTGATTTCACCAAAAAAAGCAATCAGACCGAGCATTTGCCCTTGAGGATCCTGGGTCGAGTATCCCGCGTCGAGGTTCGCGGCAGGATGTCCCAGGCGCAGCGCGCCGAAAAGCACGAAGAGCAAGCAGCCGATGACCTGCACGTATCCAACGGGGACGCTCAGGGGCTGCCGCGTGAGCTTCGGCACGATGAGATACTGAAAATAGAAAAAGAGGAAGAGCAGGATCAAGGTGCTGAAGTAGATGATGAGATCGTGCTGCGTCGAAAAGTAACTCGATAGGGTGCGCGGGTGGTTCATCGTTGAGGCGGCGATGATTCCAGAGGCAACGAAACAGAAGAGCGCGAGGAGACGCAGGAGCCTCTCCGGAGGAAGCAAACGCTCGAATGAATCGTTATTCACTCGTCCTCCCAAGTGCGCATCTGGTTCGCGAGTGCGGCTTCCTCGGCATTTACGGGTTTGCCTGGCCGGAGTTGCGAACGTTGGCTTGGAATTTCGGCCACGGGCTTTGCATCAACGTCTCTCCGACGGGGAACGCGTACAGAGTGCCAAGGCGACTTGCAACGTAGAGAGTGCGTTCATCGCTCAGAGTTGCGGCGCCCGCAGGTTCGATGTCGAGATCCGCTTTCCATTTTTCCTTGCCGTCTGGAGCGATAGCGCGAAGCGTCTTGTAATCGGTGAAGAAAATTGTGCCGGCGGAGCCCAGAAGAGGCTGGGCCACCATCGCGGTCGTCTCGAGGGACCATCGGATCGTGCCGTCGGGTTGTACGGCGTAGAAGTGTTGGTTGTGCGACGCGAAATAGACGGTGCCGTCTGCAGCGACCACGGGCTGCTGCCCCGGATACGGCGGGAAATTCAGAATCCATTTTTGCTGGCCGTTGACGTCAAAGGCCATCAGTCCCGCACCCGTCACATAAGTCGCGCCGTACTTGCCCGCTGAACTGCCCTCGATGAACAGATTTGATGTGGGACTGATGTCATAGTAATCGTCGTGATCGGGGTCACGGACCAACACGTTGTGGCTCGGATATGCCCACCGAGCGGACGATCCGGCACCGTCGACCGCCATAACGCTGTCGCCCGTGAGGACGACGGTACCGTCCGTTTCAATAATTGGAGGGCTCACGAATGAACGCGTGGAAATCTTCCAGATCAAATCCATGCCCTGGTCGAGAGTCCAAGCGCACGTACCAGTGCGAAGGCATTCGACGTAGACGCGGTTATCAGTGAGGGCCATGCCCACGCCCGCGATTGTGCTCATCGGCTTCTCGATCCGAGTGCTTCCGTCGGGATTGAAGCCCATGAATTTGCCGAAGCCGAGCATGTAGATGGCCCCGTCGGTTCCGACCGCAGGACCCGCCACGCTTCGGCCGGAGACGCCTGCCTGCTGGGTCCATTTGATCTTGCCGCTGGAATCGATTGCGGTGAGGACGGCGGAGTCCGGCAATGCGTATAACGTGCCGTCGAGGCCAATCGCGAGCGGGTTTCGGATGGAGCCAAGTTTAAGAGTCCACTTGGGCGAAGGCGCCGCGCTGACGGCGACTTTCTTACTTCCGCCGCAGCCTGCAAGGAGAGTAACGCACAACAAAGTCAACCCTAGCTCCCTTGCGGCGATTCGTCGCACGAAATCTCCTCGATTGGATTGGGGCTCCGACGATGGCTTATGAAAAGCGTAGCACGCAGGTGCGCTTGCTGCGGGGTTGGCAACGTGACTTGTGCCTATCGTTCAACTATCAGATTTCAGAAGCCACCTCGCACACGATTGCGGGGGCGTCAGAAGCGGGGCATGAGGGAGCTGGCGAGAATAAGGGATGCGGGCTCATCCTCTTCGTCCTCAAGAAACGACTCGAACAGGCGCGCGAGAGGGCCGGCCCATCGAGCCAGCTTTTGGCGCTTTTCGCCGAGCGGGGCGAAGCGAAACGGTGAATGCGTTTCGAGTTCCGCGAGATAGTCCGCCGTGTAGAGCTTGGCGGATTCGCCCGCAGACCAAATCAGAAGCAGTGAACAACTCATCCGGATCATCTCCGTGAGGGAATTGTGTTTCGCGGCGGCGCCCGGGCGCGCGGAGTGATTTGAGGGCATGCGATTCATTCCGCGCATGACTCGATGGCCGAAGTTCAGCGTGTGGCTCGTGAGAGCGTCTAAACGTGCGCCGAGAGACACGCGCCCGGCGGCTTGCGTGAAAATCGTGACTATGCCTTCGCGGAGGTCTTGCTGAAGATCCTGGAGGTCGTCGGCAAGCTGTAACAGCACTCCCCAATCAAAGGCGAACTGAGCTTCCTCGGGCGAGAGTGAGCCCGCGACCAAATAGGCGTCCGCCAGGACGGAAGCGCCACCCTTATCGAAACTGAGTTTGAGGACATCGGCGCCGGCCGAGGAGGAGCCGGAGCGAAGAAGGCGAACGCTGTTTTCCTGCGCGCGGTGGATCCCGAGCAGGCTGGCATAGACCTCGGGCCAGTCGGCGCGCGCGTACTGCTCCTCAATGAGTTCAACAAGCCGCCAAATGGTAGCTTCCCGATCATTGAATGGGGCGACCTCGTCTCCATCGAGACGCGCGCGGAAGCGTTCGCTGAATGCGAGCTTTGCACTGCGGGAGACCGCCGAGTCGTCGAGATAATTATCGGTGTAGGGATAGAGCATGCTGTACGCGAAGATCGAGGGCGCGAGGCGCATGTCGCGTCCCAAGAGAACCTGGAGACCGCACGCAGTCCAAGCGTTGCGGCTGGCCTGAAAAATGTCGGAGGCGCTGACGCCGGGATCGAATTGGCGGGCCTGTCGCGCGAGTTGCGTGGCGGCGGCCGAAAAGCCGTCGTTTAGCAGGAGTTCGAGATGGGCGTCGTCAAAGTCGAGACACGATTTCGCAAAATCTGTGAAGGCCCGAGTGACGCGATTGCGCGCGGAACAGCGTTCCGATCTGGTGTGTGGGAGGTCGCGCAACTCCGCTTCGACGGTGTGGACGAGTCTGTCGAGGTGAATTTCACGGGCCGCTTGCTCGGCGGAGCTAAACGTGCGGTCGAACGGCGGGAGGCGGAGCGCATCCTCCACGTTGCCGCCGTTTGCCGCGTCGCGGGGATAGCCGCCGCTTAACGCGGCGCTGCGCCAAAGGGAGAGCGATTCTTGAAGAAGTTCACGCATCGCGATTCGGTTTGCTGCACTCAGATACGCAACCACGGCCAGGATTGTTTCGTCCGGTAGCGGATCCGGTAGGTGGTTTTCAACCGCAGGACAATGCGGAGCAGATGGCGCGGCTATCGGGGCTTGCGGCGAACGAACGGAGTGTGCTCGTTGTCGAGTTCGTAGGGGATGCGTTTAGGGCCGGGCTTCTTAGCGACGAATTTCACCTCGCGGATGAGGTTGCCGCCCCATGCCTGGTTGATCCGGGCGCAGAAGTCTTTGGTCATTTGCTCGAGCTGCTTTTGCCAGGCCTTCGAGTCAGCGGAGACTTCGAGACGTCCCTTCTCACAGCGAAGCGGCCGCGTGTGAGCTGCCAACGCTTTGCCAACGATTTGGGGCCAGGAACTCGACAGCCACGCGAGCGCGGCTTCGGGGTGATCGAGTCTGCGCACCACGCGTCCGAGGAAGTCGCCGGCCTTATTCATTGGTTTCGAACCCCATGTGCGCAACGGCGCGAGATTCTAGCACAAGGCGCGCGCCTCGTGTCGAGGACGACGAACTCACGCGCGTGTGGCAGCTCGTCCGCCGACCACGAAGAACATAAACGAATGGAATGACACCTGTTTCCTGCAGTACGATTGCCCCACTTTGCCGTGGCTGACGGACGGGAGGCAGGGTGGAGACGCTTCTTCAGGACTTGCGCTACGGGCTTCGTATGTTGGCGAAGTCGCAGGGATTCACGGCGATTGCGATTCTAACGCTGGCGCTGGGCATTGGCGCGAATACGGCGCTATTTTCCGTAGTGAATGGCGTCCTGCTCAACCCGCTGGCCTACCCGCACTCCGCCGAGCTCGTCGCGATTTATGGAAAGACCCCGGGATACCAGCGCGCCCCAATCAACTACTTGAACTTCCTCGATTGGCAGCGCCAAACGCAGGCCTTTTCATCGATGGCGATGTACCGCAACCAGGATTACAACCTCGTCGGCACTGGTGAAATAGCGGAACGTGTCCGCGGCTACATGATTTCCGCGGACTTTTTTCCCACACTGAGAGTAACACCGGTTCTTGGCCGCACTTTTCGCGTCGATGACGATCAAGTGGGAGCCGCACCGGTTGTGATTCTGGGAGGCGGATTCTGGAGGCGGAAATTCGGCGCTTCGCCCGAAATCACGGGGAAATCGATCACCCTGAATGGCACGTCTTATGCAATCGTGGGCGTGATTCCGGCAAACTTCACTTTCTACGGTCAAGACCGAGATGTGTACACCCCTATCGGCGAATGGAATGATGTGTCTTTCCGCGACCGCCGCGTCGACGTGAGCGCGCACGCGGTTGGCCGCCTGAAGCCGGGCATAACCCTCTCGCAGGCGATAGCTGACATGGATGGGATCGCACAAAATCTCGCTGCAGCGCACCCGGAGGCCGATAAGGCGGTAGGTATCACGCTCGTTTCCATGAAGGAAGACATGGTCGGTAACGTTCAGCCAGTGCTGATCGTGCTTCTGGCCGCCGTTGGTTTCTTGCTGCTGATTGCGTGCGCGAATGTTGCCAATCTTCTTCTGGCACGCTCGATGGGCCGCTCACGCGAGTTTGCGATTCGCGCAGCGCTCGGCGCGAGCCACATCCGCGTCATTCGCCAGCTTCTTACCGAGAGCATCGTGCTCGCAGGCTTGGGCGGAGCGATGGGACTCCTGTTCGCCTTTTGGGGCACCAAAGCGGTGCTCGGAACTTTGCCTGGCGCTTTGCCCCGCGCCAACGAAGTCTCCCTCGACTCTCGCGTCCTGTTCTTTACGATCGCCCTGTCACTTTTTGCCGGAATTATTTTTGGACTCGCTCCATCCCTGAAAACCTCCCGCGTGGATTTGCAGGAGATACTCAAGGAGAGCGGCCGCGGCTTGAGCGGGGCCCGCCATCGGCTCCAGGGAGTTTTCGTCGCTGTCGAAGTAGCCATGGCCCTGGTTTTGCTCGTCGGCGCCGGACTCATGGTCCGCAGTCTCGCCGCGCTTTGGCGCGTCGACCCAGGCTTCAATCCCAGCCACGCGATCACCTTCAGTCTGTCCCTGCCGGCCTCACCTTCAACCAACTCGGCCGAAACGCGCGCCCGCCTGCGCCATTTCGACGACAAAATGCATAGCATCCCCGGCGTTCAAGCCGTTTCCATCACGCTCGGCTCCCGCCCGATGATCCATAATTCCTCGTT
Source organism: uncultured Acidobacteriota bacterium (assembly GCA_963744235.1). Taxonomy (GTDB): domain Bacteria; phylum Acidobacteriota; class Terriglobia; order Acidiferrales; family UBA7541; genus Palsa-295. Next base: position 603,633 of record CAVUSU010000006.1, read on the forward strand.
GCCCTTTTGGATTGAGGGACAGCCAAGGCCGGCCAACCTCCAAGAGATGCCCCAGGCGATGTTTTACCTCGTTGAAGCCGGTTTCCATCAGGCCATGGGAGTCACGCTCGAGCGCGGCCGCTTCATCGCGCCGCAGGACGACGAGAACGCGCCGGTAGTAATCGACATTGACGACATTTTCGCACGCACCTATTTCCCACATGAAAATCCCATCGGCAAGCGTATCCATATCGCGGGGTTCGACGTGCAAGCTGAAATTGTCGGCGTGGTCGGCCACGTAAAGCAGTGGGGTCTCGACGCCGACGCCAAATCGGCCATCGAAGCGCAGTTCGATTATCCGTTCATGCAGCTTCCCGAGAAGCTGATGCCGCTCGCCGCAGATGCTGTGGCCGTGGTGCTGCGCACCGAAGGTGAACCCACGGCAGTCATAGGCCCCGTTCGCCGGGCAGTCGAGGAAATCGATCCTCGTGAAGTGGTTTACAACGTCCAAACGATGGACGAGGTCGTCTCCAATTCGTTTGCCGCGCGCAGGCTGTCCATGATTCTTCTCGGCGTCTTCGCGGCCTTCGCGCTGGTGCTTGCATGCGTGGGAATCTACGGCGTTATTTCGTATCTGGTCGGCCAGCGAACTCACGAAATCGGAGTGCGTATGGCCCTGGGCGCCCAACGCGGCGATGTGTTGCGGCTGGTGGTCGTGCACGGCGCAAGGATGGCGTTGCTCGGCGTCGTAATCGGGATCGGCGCCGCGCTGGGACTCACGCGTCTCATGGCCAACCAGCTCTTCGGCGTCAGCGCGCATGACCCGTTGACCTTTGCCGGTGTCGCCCTGCTGCTGATTATCGTGGCCGTCGCCGCCTGTTGCATCCCCGCGCGGCGCGCCATGCGCGTCGACCCTATGATCGCCCTCCGATATGAATAGTCCGTGCCGCGGAAGAAGTGGCGCGCCCGGAGAGACTTGAACTCCCGACCCTCTGCTTCGAAGGCAGATGCTCTATCCAGCTGAGCTACGGGCGCGAAATTGGGTTTATTCTATCATCGGGTGGTGTGGTAGACGAGGGGAGCCAATGACTGCGCAAATACCATCATTTGATCCGGGTCGGACCGCGGTGCTGAGCATGGATTATCAAACGGCGATTGTGTCGATGTACGTGAAGGATCAGGATTTATTGGTGCGGGCGGCAGGCGTGTTGAAACGAGCGCGAAAAACTGGAATGCGCGTGATTCACGTCCGCGTGGGCTTTCGGCCCAATCTTCCTGAGATCAGCCCGCGGAACGCCCTTTTCAGCGCGCTGAAGAATTCGGAGCAGCATCGCCAGATTTTCGACGGAGCGGCCGGGGAAGTCTTTTCGGCCGTCGCGCCAGAAGGCGACGACGTCGTCGTGGTAAAGCATCGCGTGAGCGCCTTCCCAGGAACAGATATGGACATGATCCTGAGAGCGAACGATATCGATACGCTGATCCTGTACGGAATCGCGACCAGCGGCGTGGTTCTGGCCACGCTGCTCGATGCGGTCGACGCCGACTACCGCACCTTCGTAATAGGGGATTGCTGCGCGGACCGCGACTCCGAAGTGCATGCCTGCCTTGTTGACAAAGTGTTCCCTCGCTATTCGACCGTAATCTCCGCCGGCGATTTGCAGTAGATCCCCAGCGCACCCCGCTCTTGCTCCGAGGCGAAAATGACAAAATTGGCCTAAGGTGATTATCTGCCGCGTTTACGAGGTCGTCTCCGTAGACTTTCGGGAAGTATGCTTGTTATCTATGTTGTGCGACACGAATAGGGCTCAACGGCCTGGAGGGGTTTCTCGCAAAGGCTCGGGGCTCTTTGCTGGAGGGTTCCAAGAACATGAAGCTAAAGGCAATTACTTTCATTGCGGCGGCGGTGCTGTTTGCTTTCGCGGCCACGGGAGAGGCTTTCGGCGACGGAATTTCACAGGGGCGTAAGGATGGTGCCAAAGCTGATATGGATGGAATTTCAGAGTCCCTGACTCTGGACCATGCTCAGCCAGGTTTTTCGGACCACGCCATCACCGCAGACGATGTCGATCACTCGGTGAAAGATGTCGATCACTCGGTGAAAATCGATCCGGTACCGGAGCATATCCTAACGTGGAGTTCGGCAGCATTGCGTTTCCGCCACCAAACCTCTAACTCTCAAGATCCGGTTGCGGCTCCAGAAGTCTCGTCCTTTCTTCTCGTTGCAACCGGTCTTATTTCGCTGGCTGTGTTCCGACGAAGGGATATCGGAGTATAGCCAGTCTAGTTCTGGTTTGTTTCTGGTCCCCGGTGACGCCGCATTGCGGTTCACCGGGTTTTCCTTCTTGGCTCGCCGGAGTGACTGAGACCACGCACCTCACCCGCCCTGGGAAGAACCTCAGAATTTTCACATTTTGAATCAGGCCGCGACGCCAGCGAGGCCGAGTTCGGGGGCTATACGACGCATGGCTTCGATGCAGAACGAGATGTGGTCGTCCAGCGGGACACCCAGCTCTTCGGCGCCCTTGTAGACGTCCTGGCGACTCACGCCACGGGCGAAGGCCTTGTCCTTGAGTTTCTTCTTTACCGAGGCAGTTTCCACTTCGTGGATGCTCTTAGAAGGTTTGATCAGCGCGCAAGCCGTCAGGAAGCCCGACAGCTCGTCACAGGCGAAAAGAGTGTGGTCGAGCTCCGAAACGCGCGGAACTCCTGAATACTCTGCGTGACCCAGAATCGCGGTGACCATTTCCTCAGGATAGCCATGCTCGCGCAGGATCTTCGAGCCTTCATAGGGATGTTCCTGAGTGGGGTGATGGTCCGCGTTGGGCCAGCGCTCATAGTCGAAGTCGTGAAGCAGGGCTGTGATGCCCCAGAGTTCTTCGTCCGCCCCCAATTTGCGGGCGTAGGCGCGCACGCAGGCTTCAACGGCCAGGGCGTGCTTACGCAGACTTTCGCTCTGGGTGTACTCGCATAGCAGCTTCCAGGAGTCTTCGCGGTTTGGCACTTGGTTTTTCCTCGTCTATAAATTAGCACAGCCGATTCGAAACGATGCTAGAGCGAAGATTCACTAGAGGTCCCGGAGAAAACCTAGGCCGAAAGGCGGAACACAGAGGTCACAGAGAAAAATTTGAGACCACAGAGAAAGGCAGGAGGAATTTTTGCGAACTTCGATGTGGAAAAGTGAAGTAGCTGTGGAAAAGTCGCACGTTGCGATGAAAACGGAGATTCGCACTATGAGATTGTGCGAACGCGAAAAACGTCACGTTGACGAAGTGCGGCGCATTCCTCGAAAGGGTTAACAGCCGTGAAAAGGCCAGGCGAATATGAGGAGAAGGGGGTAGTAACGCTTTCGCGCGAACCAAATATCTTTGTTTGCCTAGTCCTAGTACCCTACGCTAGGATTCGGCAGCTAGGAGAGGATACAGAATTCACTTGACAAGAATTGGCACGCTATGGAGAATGCCTCGCGCGCCAGTTCCTGCCTTCCCCGTAAGTGAACATTCCTCCCCTTCGCATCGCCGGAATAGTCTGTGAGGGAGATCCGGTGGCGGAAAAAGCGGAAAAAGAAGAGACACAGGCCAGCATGGAAATCGACCGTGAAGTCATCCGCTGTCAAGTATGCGGGTTAGTGCAATACCGTACACGCACGGGCAACTGCCGTCGTTGCCTGCGCCTGCTGCCCCCGATGGTGACGTTCGTCATCCCGACGCCGTCTCCTCAAGACCTACCGGGGGACGACCGACAACTGTTCGAAAACTGGCCCAACCGCGAAACCGTGGAGAATATAGGCCAGCGAATCAGACAGTTACGGGAGTCACGCGGCATGACGCAGAGCCAGCTGCAAGCACGCTCGCGCGTGTCCCGATCGTATTTGTCCCGGATCGAAAGTGGACAGATGACCCCCAGCCTCGGTACCTTGGAAAAGATTGCTGAAGCCTTGGGAGTTGGTCTGAATCGCTTCTTCGTCCCGGAGACGAACGGGGAGACGGTGCTGGAGGATCCGTTCATTCAGGGGCTACGTCCATTCCTGCGACAACTGGATTGGGCGCAGTGGCAGGGCATCCTGAAGAGGCTCCAGGCGATCAGCGAGCACGTGAACACCAATCATAACGTGCGACCGATGGCGCCCCCGCAGCACTTAGAGCGAATACAGCACGCAATGCCTCGCCGGCAGCAAGCCGGCCACTCAGCGGCAGCGATTCATCGCTAGCTAGCGCTGGTTGGGCAACGCGGACAAAAGGGATTGAACGTCGTCGGCCTGGCAGCCCGCTCGCGGGTTTGCCGGGCCGAGTTCGTTCCGTTCCGCACCGCTAAGGGCGCGTGCTAACGAAGCCTGGGGCCCCATGGCTGCCCAGAGCCCCCTACTGCGCCTCGCGTCTCCCGATGCGAAGTAGGGTAATTTTCACCCCATCATCTGTTTTCTTCAGTGCTACGAGGCGCGCTCCGTCGCCGTGATCGTCAACGAACGCGAGGTCCTGGTCGTTAATGTCAAAATGAGCGCGGTCGAAGGCAGCACGTTCGTCCTTGCCAGTCTCAAGCCGGAAGCTTGACCCTAACCGATTGCGGTACCAGTCCTTTACCTTGTCAAGAGAATCCGTGGAGTCATAGGCTTCCACGGCGAGCCCCAACCCTTCGCCACCGAACGAAATGTCGGCCGAGCCTCCCTTGCTGTCATTGGACTTCCTCGCGCCTGGGTAGGCTGGAAGCCCCGTGGGGTGCAGTTCGTCCTTATTGACCTTGATTTCGCCGACGGGCGTCTGGATATCGACGCGGTTGCCGCTGTCGTGGATGTTGACCCGGCGAAGGAACGTGCTTGCAATGACTAGACCTAGAATGCACATAAGAACGATGCCGCCGCCGATGATGCCGAGAATCCACCACACGGCATTGTTGCGATCGGGCGGTGGCACCGGAGGTTGGACGGGTGGTTGGACGGGCGCGCTGGACATGGTTCACCTCAAGTTTGCCGCCTGACTGAGGATACGCTCCCTCAGCCGTGATCATTCCTCAATAGAAGCGGACCTCAACGGCCGGATGCTTTTCCAGGTGCACAGAATCGATGAAATGCACTTCACCCTGTTGGAGGGTCATGATGAGCGAGTGAGTGCGCGTTCCGTCGCGGAAGAAGCGGACGCCGCGGAGCATCCCTCCGCCGGTAACACCGCAGCACGCGAAAATGATGCGCTTTCCGGGGGCCAGGTCCGCGGTGTCGTAAATACGCTTAGGATCTTTGATACCCATCTGGGCCATGCGTTCGTGATGTTCGGGTTTCGTGGTCACCAGGCGCGCCAGAATTTGACCGTTCAAACAGCGAAGGGCTGCGGCGGTGAGCACGCCTTCGGGAGCGCCGCCGATGCCCATGACGGCGTGGATGTTGGTGCCGCGGACTGCCGCCCGGATGCCCGCGGAAAGGTCGCCATCTCCGATGAGTTGAATGCGAGCGCCGGCAGCTCGAATGTCGTTGATTAGTTTTTCGTGGCGGGGGCGGTCGAGGACGATGACGACAAGGTCCTCTATGTCGCGGTCCAGGCGCCGTGCCATGGCCTGGAGGTTGACCTTGACGGGTGCGTCAAGGTCGATCGCACCCTTGCATGGCGGTCCCACAATGATCTTTTCCATGTAAATGTCGGGAGCGTGGAGAAGCCCGCCGGGTTCGCTTGCGGCCAAGACGACGATGGCGTTCGGCTCGCCCGTGGCGCAAAGGTTCGTGCCTTCGAGCGGATCAACGGCGATATCGACTTGGGGATACTTCCGGGTTTTGTCGCGAACTGCGGCGCCCACTTTTTCGCCGATAAAGAGCATGGGCGCCTCGTCGCGTTCGCCCTCGCCGATGACGATTGTGCCGTCCATGCCGACTCGGTCCATTTCCTCGCGCATGGCTTCGACCGCCGCTTGGTCGGACTTATGACGGTCGCCTTGCCCCATCGTTCGCGCCGAAGAGATGGCCGCCATTTCGACGACGCGCAAGAATTCCAGACTGAGCTCTCGCTCCATGACTGCTCCCAAGTTTAGAAATGCGATGCAGGCCGAGGCGTGCGTGTCCCATCATAGTCCAATTGAGATGGGATTGGGGAGAGCTATGATTCTTGGAAAATAAAATGTCGTGCGGTCCGACTCGTTTTCGGCGATCCAAATGCGGCGCTGCAGAACGCGTCGGGTCACAAAGACGACAGCGTCAAGCGACTGCTGGAGCGTGGCGCGAAGCCGCAGCCTTACATGGTCTCGTGCCGCTGGGGGCAAAGAACTGGCTGAGTTGCTGATTGCGCGCGGCGCGCCGATCAACGAGCCGGACGCCGAACCGCGGGCAACGCCCGTGGCGTGGGCGGAGAAGATGGGGCACAGCGCGGTGCTTGAGGTGCTGCGGGAACATCAGCGCTGAAGGGATCTGAGAAGCGGTTTTGTGATCATCAGAACGCGGCGATTCCGGTGATGCGCTCTCCGATGATGAGCTTATGGATATCGTGCGTGCCTTCGTAGGTGTAGACGGATTCGAGGTTGTTCATGTGGCGCATGACGGGATAGTCGTCGACGATGCCGTTGGCGCCGAGGATTTCGCGGGCTTTGCGGGCCGTTTCGAGCGCCATCCAGACGTTGTTCATCTTCAGCATGGAGATTTGCGACGGGTGCGCGCGGCCCTGGTCCTTCAGGCGGCCGACTTGCAACGCCAGGAATTGCGCCTTCGTGATTTCGGTGATCATCCAGACGAGCTTTTCCTGCACGAGCTGGTGCGAGGCGATCGGTTTGTTGTCGAATTGTTTGCGCTGCTTCGCATAGCTGAGCGCGGTTTCGTAGCACGCCATTGCCGCGCCGATGCCGCCCCAGCCGATGCCGTAGCGCGCCTGGTTGAGGCACGAAAGCGGGCCCTTCAGCCCTTCCACACCAGCCAGCAGGTTTTCTGCCGGTATCTTGCAGTCGTTCATCGCGAGGCCTGATGTGATGGACGCGCGCAGCGACCATTTGCCGTGAACGTCCCAAGCCTTGAAGCCGGGCGTGCCTTTCTCGACGAGGAAGCCGCGGATTTTGTCGTCTTCCGTCTTGGCCCAAATGATGGCGACATCCGCGATCGAGCCGCTGGTGATCCACATTTTTTCGCCGTTCAGGACGTATTCGTTGCCCTTTTTCACGGCGCGCGCCAGCATTCCGCCGGGGTTCGAGCCGAATTGCGGCTCGGTGAGGCCGAAGCAGCCGATGGCTTTGCCCTGTTGCAGCAGGGGGAGCCATTTGTCCTTCTGCGCGTCGGAGCCGTAGGTGTAAATCGGATACATCACCAGCGCCGACTGCACGGAAACGAAACTGCGCAGGCCGGAATCGCCGCGCTCGAGCTCCTGCGTGACGAGGCCGTATTCGACATTCGACATGCCGGCGCAGCCGTAGCCTTTCAGGCTCGCGCCAAAGAACCCGAGTTCCGCCATCTGCGGGACGAGTTGCACCGGGAACTTTCCTTCGCGGTTGTACTCCTCGATGATGGGGAGAATCTCGGCCTCGACGAACTGCCGCGCCGTCTGGCGCGCGAGCTTTTCTTCGTCGCTGAGCAGGGAATCGAAGTCGAGGAAATCGACTCCGGAAGATGCAGGCATCGAGATTTCTCCTTAATGGTCGCGGGTTTAGGCGACGGCCTGCACAGAGCGCCAATCGCGGTGACGCCAAACCCACCCATTCTATCGAACTGGCGGCATGGCGCGCCAGCGGGGCGGATCGTAAGGAACCCGTTTTGACTGGGAACCCGTTTGAGTTGACGCGTCTAGGGCTGGATGCGATAATCGCGCGTTTGTTTGGGTACCGAGAGCGCGTTTCTGGGTGTGGAGCGCGCTGCGAGGTATAATCTGGCTTCACTAAATGGAGCGATCAAGACTGTAGTTCCTCCCGACGATGGAAATCCTCCAGAAGCTCGGTGACCTGTTTCTCCAAGCTGTGCCCACCGTGGTTATTGTTTTTCTGTTTTATCTCTTTCTGCGCTGGGCCTTCTTTGCGCCAATCCAGAAGGCAATGGCGGAGCGCGCCGCCAAGATTGAGGGCGCGCGCGCCGAAGCCGCTAAGTTGGAAGCCGAAGCGAAGCAGGAACTCGACGCTTACAATGAGGCTCTGCGAAAGGCACGCGGGCAGATTTATGTGGAGCAGGAGCAAGCGCGGCAGGCCGTGCTCGATGAGCGCGCGCGGCTGTTGAAGGCGATGCGTTCGCGCGCCCAAGAGGAAGTAGAGGCGGCAAAGAAGAAGCTGGCCGCCGATGTTGCCGCGGCCCGAACGGAGCTTGAGCGCCAGGCGCCGGCGTTGGCGGCGGAGATCGCGCGCGCGATTCTGGAACGTCGCCCGCCGTTGCGCGGAGGCGTGAGGCCATGAAACGCTCTCTCGCGGTGTTCTGGTTTTTGGCGGTTCTCTTCGTCCTAACGGGCGCGCCTGCCCTGGCGCAGGAAGGCCAGGCGCCTCCAGAAGATTCAACATTGGGTTGGATATTCCGCTGGCTCAACTTCGCAATCGTTTTTGGGGCGGTCCTATATTTCGCGGTGAAGAAGGGCGGTCCTTATTTCCGTAGGACTGCCGACGAAATCGCGCGAAAAATCGAGGAAGGCGCGCGGGCGCGAGAAGCAGCGGAGAGCCGCCGGCATGAGATTGAGGCGAAGCTCGCGAACCTGGACAAAGAGATCGAGCAGATGCGCGCGGAAGCGAAGCGCACCGGAGAAGCCGATGCGCAACGTTTGCGCGCGCTGTCCCGCCAGGAAGCGGACAAGATTGAGCTAGCGGCTCAAGCGGAAATTGCAGCGGCGGACCGAGCCGCTCGTCTGGAGCTAAAGGCAGTGGCCGCGCGCATGGCAGTCGATCGTGCGGAAAGCTTCTTGCAAAGAGAAGTAACGCCGGAAGCGGAAGGCGGCTTGTTCGAGACGTTCGTGGCAGAGCTTGGGAGGAACGTCAATTGAGTGGAGCAGCGGCACAGCGGTATGCGGCCGCGCTGGCGGACGTTGCGCTCGAGCGGAAGGACGCCGACGGAGTAAAACGCGACCTCGCGTCGTTTGTTGAGGCGCTTTATTCGTCGCCGGAGTTGCGAAATTTTCTTGACAATCCGAGCTTGGACGTCAGCCTCAAACAGAAGGCGATTGAAAAGATCACGGAAGTGATGCGATTGACCCCGGCGGTCCGCAATTTCATCCATACCGTAGTGGATCACCAGCGGGCGGGAATGCTGCGCGAAATCGAGAAGGCATTCCGGGACGAATTGAATGCGCGGCTCGGCATCGCGGAGGCAGAAGTTGTTTCAGCGCATGAATTGAGCGCCGCGGAAAAGACCGAGCTAATCGCGGCGCTGACGCAGCGGACGGGGAAGAAAATCACGGCAAATTTTCGCGAAGATAAAACATTGCTGGGCGGCACGATCGCGCGCGTGGGCTCCACCGTCTACGACGGATCGGTGCGCGAGAAGCTCGAGCGTTTGCGCGAACAACTGGCAGGGGAATGAAAGGTCCGAAGGAATAGGAGCAAGGGATGGCGAATATCAGAGCGGACGAGATCACAAAGATTCTGCGCGAGCAGATCGAAAATTATCAGCAGGCGGTGGCCGTCGAAGAGACTGGCTCGGTGATTTCCATTGGAGACGGCATCGCGCGCATTTACGGGCTCGACCGCTGCATGGCTGGAGAGATGCTCGAGTTCTCGCACGAAGTGGTGGGGATTGCGCTCAACCTGGAAGAAGATCAGGTGGGCGCGGTATTGCTCGGCGACTACACGCGAATTCGTGAGGGTGACATTGTCAAGCGGACGAACAAGATCATGTCGGTGCCGGTGGGAGAGGCGCTGATCGGACGCGTGGTGAATCCGTTGGGCGAGCCACAGGACGGTAAGGGGCCTGTGCTCACGGACAAGAGAAGTCCGTTGGAACGGCTGGCGCCGGGCGTGGTCGACCGGCAGCCGGTGCGCGAGCCCGTTCAGACGGGAATCAAAGCTATCGACGCGATGATCCCGATTGGGCGAGGGCAACGCGAATTGATCATCGGGGATCGCCAGACCGGCAAGACTGCCATCATTCTCGACACGATCTTGAACCAGCGTGGCGGCGATTTGATTTGCATTTATTGCGCCATCGGGCAGAAGCGCTCGACGATCGCGCAGGTGGTGAAGACGCTGACGGATTACAACGCGATGGAGTACACGATTGTGGTGGCTGCGTCCGCTACCGAGCCGGCGACCATGCAGTACATCGCGCCGTTTGCGGCTTGCGCCATGGGGGAATTCTTTCGCGACAGCAAGCGCCATGCCATTTGTTTCTACGATGACCTTTCGAAGCACGCCCAGGCCTATCGCGAGATTTCGCTGCTTCTGCGGCGCCCGCCGGGCCGTGAGGCTTACCCGGGCGATGTTTTCTTTTTGCACTCGCGCTTGCTCGAACGCGCGGCCAAATTGAGCAACGAACTGGGAGCGGGGTCGCTGACAGCGCTGCCTGTAATCGAAACGCAAGCCGGCGACGTTTCCGCTTACATTCCCACGAACGTGATTTCGATTACGGACGGCCAGATTTTCCTCGAGGCCGACCTGTTCAATAGCGGCATTCGCCCGGCGATCAACGCGGGCATTTCCGTGAGCCGTGTCGGCGGGAACGCTCAGATCAAGGCGATGCGGCAAGTAGCCGGAAGCCTTCGGTTGGAGCTCGCTCAGTATCGCGATCTCGCCGCGTTCGCGCAGTTCGGCACCGAGCAATTGGACAAGGCCACGCAAGCGCAACTCGCGCGCGGCCAGCGGCTAACCGAGATCCTGAAGCAGGATCAGTTTCAGCCTTTGCCGGTGGAGAAGCAGGTGATGATTATTTTCGCCGGCGCCAATAAGTACCTCGACGATCTGCCGATCAACGAGTGCCGCCGCTTCGAGCTCGAGTTGTATCCGTTTCTTGATACGAACTACAGCGGTTTGCTAAACACTTTGCGCGAAAAGAAGGCGTTCGACGACGCGCTGCGGGCCGAAGCTATGAAGGCGCTCGATAATTTCAAGGAGAGCTTCAAGACTTCCATGAGCGCCGCGGCAGCAGCAACAGCAGCGGCAGATTGAAGCGCTGTCATAAGAGTTCATGCCAACACTCCTCGATTATCGGCGTCGCATCCGGTCTGTGAAGAGCACGCAGCAGATCACGCGTGCGATGAAGTTTGTTGCCGCGGCGAAGCTGCGCCGGGCGCAAGAGGGAGTGTTCGCAGCGCGGCCATACGCTCACGAAATCCTGCGGGTGCTGAGGTCGGCCGCGGCTCGCATGGAGAGGACGGCGCATCCGTTGCTCGAACGGCGCGCTGAGGAAAAGCTGCTGGTGGTGATTCTGACGGGCGACCGCAGCTTGTGCGGCGCGTTTAACACCAACGTTATTCGGCGGGGGCTTTTGTTCTTGCGCGAACATTCGTCACAGAAGAATGAAATCCTGGTCGTCGGGAAAAAAGGCAGGGACACGCTCCGAAAACGCGGCTTCAGTTTCGTGGGGGAGTATCTGAACGTTTCCAGCAGCGTCGAATTCGGGAAGGCGAAAGAAATCGCCGCCAAGGTTGCGGAGCTTTACATCAACAAAGAAGTGGACGCGGTTTACGCCATTTACAACGAGTTCAAGAACGTGATGGTCCAGAAGCTGCGCGCGGAGAAACTGCTTCCCATCGATCCCGAGATTGTGACTCCGAAGACGGAACTGGAAGAGAAGGAAGCTGCAACGCATGGGGGACCCGGAGGTTCGCTGCCAGTGGAGGCCGCACCTGCGAGTGGCGCGTTGCTGGTGGACTACATTTACGAGCAGCCAGTGCAGGAGATTTTCAATGGCTTGTTGCCGCGGTATCTCGAATCTGAGATTTTCCGCGTCCTGCTTGAGTCTGCTGCGGCGGAACATGCTGCACGTATGACGGCGATGGATTCGGCGACACGCAACGCCGGCGAACTGATCGATAAGCTGACTTTGCAGATGAATAAGATTCGCCAGGCCGGGATCACGAAGGAATTGATCGAGATCGTCAGCGGCGCAGCGTCAGCGACGTCGTGAATGCGAGTGAAATAAGCACGAGGAGTCAGAATGGCAAATGAGCAGATGAAAAAAGGGCGGGTTGTCGAGGTTATCGGCCCGGTAGTTGACGTTTTGTTCGAAGAGGGCCACCTCCCGTTCATCCACAACGCGGTGCGTATTACGAGCGAAGGATTCGACGTCCCCGACCCGCTCGACATTGTTGCCGAGGTCGAGCAGCACATGGGCGAAGGACGCGTTCGCTGCGTGGCAATGAAGCCCACCGAGGGATTGGTGCGCGGAATGAAGGCCGTGGACCTTGGCGAACCGATTTCGGTACCCGTTGGCCGCGCGACCCTTGGGCGCGTGCTGAACGTGCTGGGCGAACCAGTGGACAAGCTCGGCGACGTGAAGACCGAGAAGCGATATCCGATTCATCGGCTGGCTCCGTCCCTGGAAGACCAATCGACGACTCTCGAAATGTTCGAAACCGGAATCAAAGTTGTGGACTTGATCGAGCCCTACCTGAAAGGCGGAAAGATCGGCCTATTCGGTGGCGCGGGTGTGGGCAAAACGGTGCTGATTCAGGAGCTCATCCACAACGTGGCGTTGAAGCATGGCGGCGTTTCCGTGTTTGCGGGCGTGGGCGAGCGCACGCGCGAGGGCAACGACCTGTGGCTCGAAATGCAGGAGTCGGGAGTCGTGGTGCCGGGCGACTCGCAGAAATCGCGCTGCGCCCTGATCTATGGGCAGATGACGGAACCGCCCGGAGCGCGTCTGCGCGTCGGCTTGACCGGGCTGACCGTGGCTGAATACTTCCGCGATGACGAGCACCTGGACGTGCTGCTTTTCATCGACAATATTTTCCGGTTCGTGCAAGCGGGATCGGAAGTGTCCGCGCTGCTGGGCCGCATGCCTTCGGCCGTCGGCTACCAGCCAAACCTCAATACGGAAATCGGTGAGCTCGAAGAGCGCATCACGTCCACAAAGCACGGCTCGATTACCTCCGTGCAGGCTGTTTACGTGCCTGCCGACGACTATACCGATCCTGCGCCGGCAGCAACGTTCACGCACCTGGATGCGACCACGAACCTGAGCCGACAGATCGTCGAGCGCGGCATTTATCCCGCCGTCGATCCGCTGGCGAGCTTTTCGCGAATTCTCGATCCGCGCATCGTAGGTCAAGATCACTACAATGTGGCTCGAAGCGTGAAAGGCGTGCTCCAGCGGTACAAGGAGCTGCAGGATATTATCGCGATTCTGGGAATCGAAGAGCTTTCGGACGACGACAAGCAGACGGTGGCGCGCGCCCGCAAAATCGAGAAGTTTCTTTCGCAGCCGATGTTCGTCGCGGCGCAGTTCACGGGTCTCGAAGGAAAGTACGTCAAGGTGGAAGACACTGTCCGCGGATTCAAGGAAATCGTCGAGGGCAAACACGACGACTTGCCCGAGCAGGCATTTTACATGGTGGGAACGATCGAAGAAGTGCGCGAGAAGGCCGAGAAGATTGCGGCCGTGGCATAGCCGGCAACGCGGCCGGGATATGGGAGCCCCCGACTCGGGTTTCTGGGTTCGTACTTGCGAACCCTAAGCTTAAGTAAGTCGGGGGAGCAGGGCCTTGAGGCCCTGCGAAAGAAGAGCGCGATAGAAATGGGCTTCAGCCCCGGGATTTTGAAGACGAATGTTACCGGAGAAAATTGAACTCGAAGTGGTGACGCCGCAGCGGCTCGTCTTGCATCAAGACGTGAAGTCGCTGGAGATGCCGGGCAAAGACGGATATCTGGGCATTCTGCCCGGGCACGCGCCCCTGATTACGGAGCTTGGCATCGGCGTGCTTACGTATCGAACCAACGGCGAGGCGCATTCCCTGACGGTCATGCAGGGCTACGCAGAGGTGTTACCCGATCGAGTGATCATTCTCGCGGAGATTTCCGAGCGCGCCGAAGAGATCGACGTCGCCCGAAGCCGCGCCAAAATGGAAGAAGCGCAGTCTCAGCTTTCGAAGGCAGGTTCGGGGGAGGTCGATTGGCAGCTTGCGGCGACGACCCTGGAGCGCGCCCTAGCGCGTTTGCAGGTGGCGTCGAAGAGCTAGAGGCTGAATCCTGACCATTCATCCAGCATCGAATTAAGTGGCTATGGTTAACGATTGTATGCGAACTTCTTCAAGGAGCTTTTCCCCCCAGGGTCCCTGTGGTAGGAATTAGGAAAACATGTCTGAAGTGACTCTTTACAGCACGTGCTGGTGCTGCGATTGCCGGCGCGCCAAGCAGTTTCTGCGGGAGCGGGGCGTTACTTTCCGCGAAGTGAATATCGACGAAACCCCCGATGCCGAAGAACTGGTGATGCGCGTCAACGACGGCCGCAGAAAAGTTCCCACCATTGGAATCGACGGACGTTACTTCGCCTGCAGCCCATTTGATCCCTACCAGCTTGCCGAAGAGTTGAAGATCCCGCTGAACCCGGTCAAGCCGTGACTAGTGAGTGGTGATTGGCGAAGACCAAAGAGTCGCGAGATGCCCTTCGATTGTGCTCCTCGGCTTCGCTGGAGGCAGGCAGGGCAAGCCGGCGTTACGAAAATCCCCAGAAATCCTGAAGGTTAGACGAGGCCGCGCCCGCGCGTCATCACGCCGGCGACGCGAAGGTCGGGCGTGAGGACGACGAGGTCGGCGTCGGAGCCGACTGCGATGATGCCCTTCTTCCCGGCGATGCCAAGCCTTCGGGCGGGCAAAATCGTCGCCATACGCACTGCGTCGACGAGTGGCACACCGAGCGAGACCAGATTGCGCAGAGCGCGGTCGAGAGTGAGCGTGCTACCCGCCAGCTTGCCTTCCGAATTGCGGCAGACGCCGTCGCGCACAGTAACCTCGAGCGTGCCGAGACGATAAGTTCCATCGGGCATCCCGGTGGCGGCAGTGCCGTCGCTTACTGCAAGCACTGTGTCGAATCCTTTCGAGCCGAGCAGCACTTGAATCGCGGGTCCCGCCACATGAACGAGATCAGCGATGATTTCCGCTGTCACGTCGGGATCGGTCATCACGGCGGCGATAACGCTGGGATCGCGGTGCGAAAACGGTCGCATCGCGTTGAACATATGAACGGCGTGATGCGCACCCGCGCGGATCGCATCTCTCGCCTGCTCATATGTGGCGTCGGTATGGCCCATTCCCACCACCATTCCCGCCTCCGCAGCGTGCGAGACCAGTTCCAGGCCCCCTGTAACTTCGGGAGCGACGGTGAGCATGCGAACGAGCCCATCGGCCGCTTCGACGAATTTTCCAAGAACCTCGATCGAGGGCTTTGCGATCGATTCGGGCGGATGAACGCCGCGTTGCGCTTTGCTGATGAACGGGCCCTCAAGGTGAATGCCCAGAATGTCGGCCCCGAAGCGGCTGTTCTCTTCCGGATTTTCGTGCTTGCGGATATAGCGCGCGATGCCTTCGAGGCTTTTGCAGGTGTCATCAATAGGCGCTGTTACCGTGGTGGCGACAATGGACGTTGTGCCATAACGCGCGACCGTGGACGTGACGTGGTCCAGCGCGCGCGAGTTTCCTTCCATCACGTCGTGACCGCCGGCCCCGTGGATATGAATATCAACGAAGCCCGGCACCACCGTCATCCCAGCCGCAACGTAGTCCACCGCGCCCTCGGGAACTGTTACCTGGTCTCGATGACCCAGCGCGACGATGCGGCTGCCTTCGACGAGAATTACAGCGTCGTTGACCTCTTCCAGCGGGGTCAGGACGCGGCTCGCGTAGATTGCGACGGGAGGCATGGTCGAACATGCTACCTGAACTCGGCGGCAAAATCGCGCGAGTGTTTGCTTAGGTGTCCTTCTCCGCTACAATCAACTGTTGCTAGCGCGTCATGCGAATGGGAGGAATGAATGTCTCATGAGAAGGGTTATCTTGCGGTGAGGCGGCAGCGCCGCCGTCGCAAGGTGGCAAAAGCCACGATAAAGCTTTACGAGCAGGGAAAGGTGCCGCACGACAAGCTTAACGCTCTCGCCAAGAAATTCCTGACGCGAAAAATGCGGGCCATCAAAAGAGCGGAATAAAACAAAAAGGGCGTCCCGAAGAACCGGGACGCCCTTCTTGTATTGCCGTGCCACCGCCAGGGGCGGCTACTTATTTCCCTTCTTAGTTACCTGAAGTCTGGGCGTGCGTTGCTTGAGCCTTTGGCACGCTCAGATAGCCGGTGATCTTGTCCTTGCCTACCTGATTCACGACGAACTCAAGCGGCGCATGTCCGGTGCCGCGCGTGAAGAAGTAGATGGGCTCGTTCACCGAGCGGTTCTTCTTGTCATAGCGAGCATCGTCAACATAGAGTGCCACCGTGTAGATGTTCCTCTTCGCGTTGACGCCGCGGAGTTCAACCATCATGTCTCCAACCTTCTCGCGCTGACCCTTCTTGTTGATCGTGAACTCGTAGTAATCGCGCTCGCCGAGGCGGCGGAGTTCGTCGATCTCGTCATGGTTCTTGGCGATGAGGGTTCCAAACTCGCCGCGGGCCATGTTGAGATTGTTCTTGGTCGCTTCGAGATCGGTCTTGACGCCATCGACGTCAGTGCCAACTTTGTTCACATCATCAACGCTGGCTTTCGTCGCGAGCTGACCGTTCAGGTTGTTCTGCAAATCCGAAAGCTCTTTGGCATCGTCTTCCTTGATCTGCTTGGCCTGCGCGCGGGCCCTGTTCAGCTCGCCCTGCGTGAGCTTCATCTTGTCGGTCACGACGCTGAGCTCGCCCTGGAGCTGCGCATTCGTGTCCTCAGCCTTCGCGAGCCGCTGTCCCAGCACGTCTTCGTCCTGCTTGACTTGTTGCGTCTGCGTGGCCAGGTTCTGCTCCAAGGCCTTTGACCGGTTTGAAGCGGTCCAACCCGCACCCAGCGCCACCAATGAAACCACGGCCAGCGCGACAACCACGATCCCAATCCAACGGGGCGCAGCCGCTTCCTGCACGATCACGTCTTGTCTTTCCTCGCTCATCTTCTTGATCCTCCGTAAAATTCCCTTGCTGGGTACTGGAGGAGCACGCCCGGAACCAAATGAAGCCAATCGCGGGTATTGGCTGTAGATTACTAACCGTAAAAGGTTTAGTGAGAGAGCGCGCCAGAGTCAGAGCTGTGTGCCGCTTGCTATATGCTGCAATTTTTACGCGGGCGTAATGTTTTCTGCGTGGTCGAAACACACGAATTCAGGAAGCGTCGAAGTAAGTACTAGAACTACCGCCCCTTGAGGATTATCGGGTCACCGTCATGTTTCGCAACTCTGCGATACGGTCCGCCAGCGGCGGGTGCGTGCTGAACAGGCTGGAGAATATTTGTCCCGCCGACAGGGGAGCCACGATCATCAGCGCCGATGTGGTTGGCGGAATGTCCATCGGAATTCTCTTGTTGTATGCGCCCAGCTTTTCAAGGGCACTGATCAAGCCATAGGGATGCCCGACCATCTTTGCGCCGGAAGCATCCGCTTGATACTCGCGCTGACGCGAGATTCCAAGCTGCAGAAGCAGGGCGCCCAAGGGAGCGAGGATGAGCATCAAGAGGCCAACAAGCCCGTTGCCGCCGCGCTGCCGGCCGCTTCCGCCACCGAACCAGTATCCCATTCTTGCCACCCACGTCACGGCACCGGCCAGAGTTGCCGCGATCGAGGATGTGAGAATGTCGTAGTTGCGGACGTGCGAGAGCTCGTGGGCGATTACGCCCTCGAGTTCGTCGTCGTTCATCAATTCCATCAAACCCTGCGTAACAGCGACGGAGGCATGACTCGGATTGCGCCCCGTGGCAAAAGCGTTCGGCGCCGGCTGCGGGATCAGATAAAGTTTGGGCACGGGTATGTTGGCCTTGGCCGCGAGCCGTTCCATTACGGCATAGAGTCTGGGTGCTTGCTCTCGACTGATCGGCTGGGCCCCCGCTGAGACCAGCGCAATCTTGTCCGAGAAGAAATAGGCGACGCCGTTCATCACAATTGCCACGCAGAGTGCGAGCGTCATACCGCCGCGCCCGCCGAACGCGCCTCCTATCGCCATCAGCAGGAGGGTGAGAGCTGTAAGTAAAAATGCAGTTTTGAATGTTTTCATGGTTGTTTTCCCTGGCGCCTTATCTGGCTGCGCCTGCCTTTGCGGCTCGCCGCGTGAACTTCATTTCCTCGCTGCCTGGATCCGCGTCGACGACGACCGTATCGCCGGGCAAAACCTCCCCATCTAGAATACGCAGCGCGAGCGGATCTTGTATCAGGCGCTGGATGGCGCGCTTCATTGGTCGCGCGCCGTACGCCGGGTCGTAGCCCTCGCGGAACAGCAGCGTTTTCGCCGCGGGGGTTAGTTCGATCGTGACCTGCCGCTCGGCAAGCCGCTTCTTCAGATTTTCGAGCTGCAATTCGATGATCCGCTCGATTTGTCCCTTGCCCAGCGGAAGGAACATCACGATGTCGTCGATACGGTTCAGGAACTCAGGGCGAAACAATTCGCGCAGCGCGCCCATCGCCGCTTCGCGAGCCTTCTTCGGATCTTTCGCCGCCAACTCAAAAATGGCGGTTGAGCCGACGTTCGACGTCATGATGATGACGGTGTTGCGGAAGTCGACGGTGCGGCCCTTGCCGTCGGTGAGGCGGCCGTCTTCGAGAATCTGCAGCAGAACGTTGAAGACGTCCGGGTGCGCCTTTTCGATCTCGTCAAGGAGAACGACAGAGTACGGGCGGCGGCGAACCTGCTCGGTCAACTGGCCGCCTTCTTCGTAGCCGACGTACCCCGGAGGTGCACCGATCATGCGGGCCACGGAATGCTTTTCCATGTACTCGGACATGTCGAGGCGAATGATGGCGCGCTCGTCATCGAAAAGAAATTCGGCCAGCGCGCGCGCGAGTTCCGTCTTGCCCACTCCGGTTGGTCCGAGGAAAAGGAACGAACCGATTGGGCGATTTGGATCGCTCAAACCCGACCGGCTGCGACGAATCGCATTCGCGACGCTGGCCAGCGCGGCATCTTGGCCAACCACGCGTTGGCGCAGCCTTTCTTCCATATGGACCAGTTTTTGGATTTCGCCTTCCAGCAAGCGGCCAACCGGGATTCCCGTCCATTTGGCGACGATCTTCGCGATTTCTTCTTCGCCCACTTCTTCCTTCAGCATCGGATGATCTTTTTGCAGTTTCGCGAGATGCTCTTGCGCGGCCTTGAGTTCCTTCTCGGCGCCGGCGAGCTTTCCGTAACGAATCTCCGCCACACGGGACAAGTCACCGGCGCGCTCAGCCTTTTGCTCTTCCACTTTCAGCTGCTCGATTTGCTCCTTCAGTTTGCGGATACGGCCGATCGCTTCCTTTTCGGTCTGCCACCGAGCCTTCAGCGCATTTGACTCCTCGCGCAACGTGCTCAATTCCCGCTCGATCTCCTTCAATCGCGCGCGCGAGTGCTCGTCATTTTCCTTGCGAAGAGCCTGGCGCTCGATTTCGAGCTGCATAATGCGGCGCTCGATTCCGTCGATCTCCGTCGGGAGGGAATCGATCTCCATGCGGAGCCCGGCGGCGGCTTCGTCGATCAAGTCGATGGCTTTGTCCGGTAGGAACCGATCCGTGATATACCGCTGCGATAGCATGGCCGCGGCGACGATCGCAGCGTCCTTGATGCGCACGCCGTGATGGACCTCGTAGCGTTCCTTCAAGCCGCGCAGAATCGCGATCGTGTCTTCCACTGAAGGCTCGCCGACGTTCACCGGCTGGAAACGGCGCTCGAGCGCGGGATCCTTCTCGATGTACTTGCGGTATTCGTTAAGCGTGGTGGCGCCGATCGCGCGGAGTTCGCCGCGCGCCAGCGCTGGCTTCAGCATATTTGACGCATCCATCGAGCCTTCAGCGGCTCCCGCACCGACGAGGGTATGCAACTCGTCGATAAACAGAATGACTTGACCCTCGGATTCGGTTACTTCCTTAAGAACGGCCTTCAGGCGGTCTTCGAACTCGCCGCGGTATTTCGCGCCCGCGACCAGCGCAGCCAAATCCAGGGCAACGATTCGCTTCGGCTTCAGAACCTCGGGGACGTCTCCGGCCACTATGCGCTGCGCCAAGCCTTCGACGATGGCCGTTTTGCCGACGCCCGGCTCGCCGATCAGCACGGGGTTGTTCTTCGTGCGGCGCGCCAGGATTTGCATGACGCGACGGATTTCTTCGTCGCGTCCGATCACAGGGTCGAGTTTTCCGCGGCGGGCCAGGTCGGTGAGGTCGCGGCCGTACTGCTCGATCGCGCGGTAAGTAGCTTCGGGATTCTGCGAGGTCACCCGATGGCTTCCGCGGATGGCCGTCATGGCCTGGAGAATTGTGTCGTGAGTGACGCCCGCGCGAGTGAGGAGTTGGGCAGCGGGGTCGCGCTCGACGCTGGTGATGCCAAGCAAGATGTGCTCGGTCGAGACATATTCATCCTTCAGGCGCTGCGCTTCGTCAAACGCGCGCTCAAGGACCTCATCGGCCGCTTTGCCCAGGAATTGATCGGAGACTCCCGACACTTTCGGGAGACGCTGAATCTGCTTTTCGATTTCCGACGCAAGCTGCGTGGGGGATGCCCCCAGTTTCTCAAGGAGGGGAGGGACCACGCCATCATTCTGGGCGATCAACGCCCAGAGCAAATGCAGCGGCTCAATTTGCTGTTGGCCGGAGCGAGAGGCCATTTCCTGCGCCGCCTGCAGGACCTCCTGCGCCTTCACTGTCAGCTTATCCATTCGGATCATGCTTAAATGTTCTCACTTTTCAACTGGAGATACAAAACCGGCTGCGATCCCGAGGCAGCATCATCTACCAGATGTCGCCTGCACACAAAAGGGGGGGCCGACGGAAGAATCCTCGCCCGGCCCCCCTCACTCGAACGCGCTAACTAAGTTAGTTGCGGCCGTTCGTCACGTTGATCTTCACTTGCTTTGGCTTCGATTCGGCGCGCTTCGGGAGCTCGACTGTGAGCACGCCATTCTTGTAGTTCGCCTTGATGGACTCGGTGTCTACGGTGGTCGGCAAGCTGAAGCTACGGCTGAAGGAACCATACGCTCGCTCAACGCGCAGGTAATTGTCTTCCTTCACGCTCTCTTCGAACTTCCGCTCGCCGCGAATCGTCAGCATGTTGTTCTCAACCCGGATGTCGATATCCTTCTCGGCAACTTCGGGCAAGTCCGCCTTGAGCACCAAGTCGTTCTCGGTCTCGTAGATGTCCACAGCCGGAGCCCACGTGGTGAGGGCCGAATTGTCCGGGCTGGCCTTGAGACTCGATTCCACCATTCGGTTGAACTGATCTTGAAACGCTGAGAAGTTGCGGAATGGGTCCCATCGGTTAATCGAATTCATGACAGATTTCCTCCCAAAATGTTTTAGCGCTATATTAGCGCAGTCGAATAATATAATCTTAGCGTGTTAATGTCAAGTGTATTTTTATACCCTTATTTTCATATACTTGGGACTTATATCCTGCGGACGTCCCATTGTCCGTATTAGCTTAAGATACGCAGAATTAGACACTTAAGGTAGTGCGTTTCCGGCATCGTAAGCAAAATGGGGTGGTCTTCTGCCTGGGTTCGCCGCTCCACCACAGCGACCGTCTTGCGAGCGTCATTTGCAGCTTCGGCGATAATCTGAAGGAACAGGGCTTCGGTGATGTGGTAGGAGCAGGAGCACGTTATAAGGAAGCCGCCCGGCGCGAGAATCTTGAGTGCGCGCAGATTGATCTCCTTGTAGCCGCGATGGGCGGCCGAAATACTATCCCGATTCTTCGCAAACGCGGGAGGATCCAAAATCACAGCCTGAAAACGGCGGCCCGCGTCGTCGTACTCCTTGAGGATGTCGAAGGTGTTTCCCTCCCGGAAATGCGCGTTCGTGATCGAGTTCAACTGTTGGTTGCGCCTAGCGACCTCGACTGCGGCGGGTGCCATGTCGACGGCTTCCACGTGCTCGCAGCTCCCGGCCACAGTCAGCGCGAACCCTCCCTGGTAGCTGAAGCAGTCCAGCACCTCGCCCGAGGTGTACCGGCGGGCTGCCCAGTGGTTCTCGCGCTGATCGAGGAAGGTGCCCGTCTTCTGCCCTTTCTGCAGATCATAGACGAACGAGATGCCGTTCTCTTTGGCTTGAATCTCGAGTGGAATCTCGCCATAAAGAACGCCGACGCGCTGGTCGAGCGCTTCGAGGAGCCGCACCCGGGGATCATTTCGTTCGAGGATGCCCTTGGGAGAAAAAAGCTCGACGAGAATCTGAACGAAGAGGTCCTTTTGACGTTCGGTCCCTTGGCTTAGTGTCTGGATGACGAGATAATCGCCGTAGCGGTCGACCACGAGAGACGAGAGCAAATCGGCTTCGCCGTAGACAAGACGGTAGGCTTCCGTGTTTTCGACGATCCGCTTGCGAAACTCGGCAGCGCGTTGGAGGCGTTGAGTGAAGAAGGCGCGATCGACCGGCACGTCGTGTGGCGTGATAAGCCGGATTGCGATTTGAGACTTGTCGCTATAGAAAGCCCGGCCGTGAAAGCGTCCACGCTCGTCGATGAGGCGGACGATGGCGCCGGCTTCGGCGTCGGCTGACCGAATGTCGCTTCGATAAATCCACAAATGCCCGGCGCGCAGGCGCTCTACGCCCCGCGGGCTGATTACGACTGAGCCTTCTGCCACGTTCTCGTGCCTCGCAAACAAGCCGGCTGGGTGATTCGCTACAATAAGCGGGGCTAGGCTCCCGGAACGCCCTTCTTGCTGCGTAGTGAAAGCGATCCAACGGGAGCGAGATCGGTAGCGGGCTCGCCCGGCGGCGATGTTCTCTTAGCACAATTGAAAGCCTCGTGCCAATGTTGTTCGCGCGAAAGTCCGCGGTTGCCGCTCTGAACAAATGAACCTTAGCGACTTTGATTACGAGTTGCCTCCCGAGCGAATCGCGCAACGGCCGCCTGCCGAACGCGACGCTGCGAGGATGCTCCTGCTTGACCGCCGCACCGGTGAGCGCGAGGATCGCGAGTTTCGCGCGCTTCCGGAGTTGCTTCGCGGCAACGAGCTTCTCGTTATCAACAATGCGCGTGTGTTTCCCGCGCGACTCTTCGGACGTCGTGCAGGCATTCATGCCCAGCACTTGGGACAAAGCAACCCAGCCAGGTGCGAGTTCCTGCAGACGGCGATTGAGGTGTTACTTGTTCGTCAGGTCGCAAGCGACACCTGGGAGGCGCTCGTCCGCCCGAGGAGGAAGTTGCCGACCGGCGAGCAAATCGTTTTTGGCGAGGGTGAACTCGAAGCGCAAGTGGAAGGACGCGGTCAGTTTGGCCTGCGGATTCTTCGCTTTCGCTCCAAAGGCAATTTTCACGAGCTGTTGGGGCGCCTGGGGCACATACCGCTGCCGCCGTATATCAAGCGCGTCGATGAAGCCACTCGATCGCGAACGCTACCAGACTGTCTATGCGCGGGAGGGAGCGGCCGTCGCGGCGCCAACAGCGGGCCTGCACTTTACCCCCGAGACCTTGAAGCGGCTCCGCGAACGGGGAATCGAAATCGTGGAGATCACTCTCGACGTGGGACTGGGGACTTTCGAACCGATTCGCACCGAATGTTTGGAAGAGCACGCTATCCACAAGGAAAGTTACGCGATCTCCGAGTCAGCCGCGGAAGCGATCGAGCAGGCCCGGCGGGACCGCCGCCCCATTCTGGCGATTGGAACCACGGTGGTGCGGGCGCTTGAGGATTGCGCCGAGGAAAATGTGGGAGGCGCGAAACTGACCGTTGCGGGAAAGCGCGAAGCGGGCATATTTCTGTACCCTGGCAAGCCGTTTCGGGTCGTGGACCAACTCCTGACAAACTTCCATCTGCCGCGATCCAGCTTGCTGGCTCTGGTGGCTGCGTTTGCAGGGCGGGAGCGGGTTCTCTCCGCGTACCGGCATGCGGTCGTATCAAGGTATCGCTTTTACAGTTACGGCGACTGTATGCTGATTCGGTGA
The DNA here is from genome assembly GCA_963744235.1 of uncultured Acidobacteriota bacterium. Taxonomy (GTDB): domain Bacteria; phylum Acidobacteriota; class Terriglobia; order Acidiferrales; family UBA7541; genus Palsa-295. The sequence continues at coordinate 627,484 of CAVUSU010000006.1, forward strand.
CGCTTCCCGGCAGCGCCTTGCAGGCGGCGTGATTTCGTGCAACCGGGGCCGGGTTTGACTATAATCCGCATCCTCTCTACGAGAGCGCCTCAATGCGCTACCTGATCCTCAGCGACATACACGCGAACGTCACTGCTCTTGATGCGGCCCTCGACGCCGCGAAAGATCGATGGGAAAAGGCAGTCTGCCTCGGAGACGTCGTCGGATACGGTCCCGATCCGAACGAAGTGATTGACCGCGTGCGTTCTTTGGACGCCGTGACGATTCGCGGAAATCACGACAAAGCAGGCAGCGGACTGGCGAACGCCGATGATTTTAATCCTGTAGCCCGAGCCGCAGCTCTTTGGACACGCGAACAGCTCAGGCCCGAGAATCGCGAATGGCTGGAGAAGTTGCCCACCGGCCCGCTTCTGGTCGACGGCTTTCACATGGTGCACGGCGCGGTTCACGATGAGGACGAATATGTGTTTGCTCCGGCTCAAGCGATCGCCAGCCTTTTGGATGCTCCGTCTGCTGTGACCTTCTTCGGGCACACGCATCTTCAGGGCGGTTTCACTCTGCGAGACGAAAAAGTGGATGCGCTTCACTTCAAGCCCGGCGGCGACAATTTGTTTTCGCCACTCACTATCGAGACGGGCACGACCTACATGTTGAATCCCGGTTCGATCGGCCAGCCAAGGGATGGAGACACTCGCGCAGCGTTCGCGATTGCCGATCTTGAGAATCATTCCGTCGAGTTCTGGCGTGTGCCCTACAACATCGAAGCTGTGCAGAGGCGGATGGAGGGGGCGGGCCTGCCTGCGCCCCTGATTCTCCGATTGTCTTTCGGACGATAAGGTCCAGGGAGGAAGATGGAGCCGGAACCAACAACGAGGCGAGAGGACGGCAGCCGCTTTCCGGCGGCATTTGTCGCTGGGCTCGTCATCGTGTTCTTCGTGGTGGCGTGCGTGGTTGGGGTGTCGCGATATGCGCATTCGCGCGAGTCAGCCGCGGCCTCTGCCAAGCTGCCGTTCGGTCCAATCGAGCAGGCATATGCGAACAACATCCATTTCGACGGCATAACGATGGCGCGCGCCACGAATTTGCTGAACCAGGAGTTTACCTACGTTTCCGGAACTGTCACAAACACGGGCTCGCGATCCATTCGCACGCTGGAAGTGACGCTGGAGTTTCACGATCCGTTCAACCAGGTGGTTCTGAGAGGCACGGAGCAATTGGTGACGCCTGCGAATTCGCCGCTCGGTGCAGGAGAGCACCGCGACTTTCAAGTTACGCTCGAGCATATTCCAGCGGAATGGAATCAGCAGTATCCTACGTTCCGCGTTACGGGCTTGGTTCTGCAGTAAACGTTGAAGTTCTGTTTCTAAACGAACGGCGGTTTGTCTATGGACGATTGGGCCGCATTAGACCGCGCTTTGGGTGACCTGGCAGGATCGGGAGCCGTCGAGGTTCGCGAGGACGGGGAGTGGCTAGCCGCTCTTTCGGCTCTCCACTACGAATTGCGGTGTAATGGAAAGTCGGCGCTCGTGCATTTGTGGTCAGACGAGCGGAACCTCACGCGGCGCATCCTGCGCATCAAGGAACAATCCACGGAGCGACTCGTCCTGGAAGTGCAACGGTTCGGTCGCCCGAGACCGGGGCGGCTCGAATTCCTTCGCACGGATTCACCGCGCGCGGCGGGTCGAATTACACGAGAACAATTTCGAGCGCGCTTCCGCCGCTTCCTTGCCGAGCGTTTTCCCGATTCCGTGGTTGATTCGTTGACGGCTTCCCCCGACCTTGAGCACTCGTTTTCCGGCGTGTACGTTCGCGGACGCATGCACGAAGGAAATCGCGAGCATGCGTTGATTGCGATTGCCCCTGGCGAGAACTCGGCTGCCATCGAAGGCATTCTCACCTTTGGGGTTTTGTGGCTCGATTTCACTCGTGGCCATGCTAGTAAGCGCGCCGTCGAAGGATTGCGTGTTTTTGTTCCCGAGGGAACGAGCCGATTTCTCCGCGAACGCGCGCTTGGGCTCGCTCCGGGCGTGCGGCTCGAGGTCTTCGAATTCAACGAACCGGCTTCGCGAATTCAGAAGATGGATTCCGCGGATGTGGGGAATCTTGAGACCTGGCTGGTTTCTCGTCGTGACGTCGAATCTGCTCTCGCAGGCGCGGCAGGCGCCATCGCTCGCGTTCGGGCTCTTGCCCCGGCTCCGTCGGAGTTGGCCGAGGGTGCAACCCCTCGGATTGTCGCGGGCACGAACGAAGTAAGTCTCTGTTTTCGTGGGCTGGAGTTCGCGCGCTGGACGCGAGAGGGAGTTACGTTCGGCCTGAATGATGCGGGGGAGAGACTCACCGAGCGAACCCAGCCGCTGCTCGAGCGGTTGACTCGTGACCTGGACTTGCATCGCAGTTCGCTTGCCACCGACACGAATCATCCACTGTACCGCGCGGCTCCAGAGCGCTGGCTCGAAACGCTCGTGATGGAAGATCCGACGCGAGTGGACGCGCAACTCGACCCGCGTCATCTGTACTCCGAAGTTCCGGCGCTCGCTGCGGGTGATCGGGGAGTGCTGGACCTGCTTGGCGTGACCTTGCGGGGGCGGCTCGTGGTAATCGAACTAAAAGCGTCGGAGGACATTCAGATGCCGATGCAGGCCGTCGACTACTGGCTGCGAGTGCGCCGCCACCAGCGAGCAGGCGATTTTCAGGGCCATGGTTATTTTACCGGCGTTGAACTGAGTCAAGAGCCCCCGCTCATCTGGTTGGTGGCGCCCGGCCTGCGCTTTCACCCGGCGACAGATATTCTGCTCAGATACTTATCTTCAGAAATTCATGTCACACGGATCGGCATAAACGAAACCTGGCGGCGGGGGATAAAAGTGGTCTTTCGCCAGTAGAGATAGAGCATTCCGCGCGTCGTTTCCGTGAAGATGGAAAAAAAGAAGGGAAGCGGTCTGGAGTGAACCAGCGCCACTTCCCGGGGTGTGTCCTAGAAGTGATTTAATTAATTAGACGCTGGACTCGCGGAAAGGTTGCATAACTTTCAAAAATCCGGGCACGGACCTGAATCTCTAGTAAAAGAGGTACTTGCGCCACTTCTCGTCCCGGTGCCCGATCAGGCGCATCAGTTGCCGCGACGTGTGCAGCGTGAAAGGACGCGGGCGACGCTGCAGTTTCAGGCCGGCTTCCTCGGGCGTGCGATCGCCCTTGCGGTTGTTGCACGCGTAGCAGCATGCAACCAGGTTTTCCCACGACGAGCGGCCGCCGCGTGACCGTGGCATCACGTGATCCAGCGTGAGCTCGGACGCAGGGAATGCAGCGCCGCAGAACTGGCATGTGTTGCGGTCGCGCAAAAGAATATTCTTCCGGGAAAGCGCCCGGCTCTGCTGCGGGATGTGACGGTACGTGAGCAGCCGAATTACGGAGGGAACCTGCACCGACTTCGACGTCGAATGCACTTCGGTGTGATTGGTTTCTTCCGCCTGAGCCACGCCCTTCAACATCAGCACGAGTGCCCGTCGAACCGCAGTCACGTTGATCGGCTCGAATGTGGCGTTCAGCACCAGGACGGGGGCCTGCATCACGGACGGCCGCGACGCAGGAGAATTGACCGGCCTGGGGACAACGTGGTCCGGCGCAACGCCGCCCAACCCGACGGCAGGCCGGGGACGCAGAATACCCTTGAGCCGGTTGTCCATTCAGTCCGCCTTTAGCTAGGCCAACTACTCTCCTAAAAACTAAGCTGGATACTAAGAAGATGCTTCCCACGGGCTGCTGGTTTCACGGCCCGTACGTGCTTGACCGCTGTTTTCGTGCCCTGGTGCCCTGGCGGGACCATCCGGGGAGAACCCTTGCCACTGTCAACCCCAGAACTGCCGCTGCGCCAGCCTTCTGGAGCGCCCGCGAACAGGAGTCAAGCGTGGCGCCGGTCGTCAATACATCATCTACCAGTAGAACGCGCAGGTTGTCAACCCTGGCACCTTCCCGAGTAGCGTAGGCGCCACGTACAGACGTCCAGCGCTCCGCCCTGGAGAGCACCAATTGAGACGGGCGAGGTCGCGTGCGCATCAGTAGGTGGGACCCAAATTTCAGGCCGAGCCGCCTTGCCAGTGGGCGAGCTATTAATTCGGCCTGGTTGTAGCCGCGCTCGCGAAGCCGATCAGGATGGAGCGGTACAGGGACGACGAGATCGACCTGCCATGCTTCGGGGTCTCGCTCCACCATTTCGGCTAGCCGAGCCGCGAACCACTCACCCAGTCGCCTCACGCCTTCGTACTTCAGCAGCACGACGGCGCTGGAGAGCGCGTCATCGTACACGGCGTAGCTGCGCGCCCGCTGAAACCCGTAGAACTGGGCGCGACACAAACGGCACAAAGGCTGAATTGCGTCGGCAGCCAACGGCGAGACGAACGGACGCCCGCAACTTTGGCACATTGGTTCCGAGATCGGCTCGAAATCGTCGAGGCATTGTTTGCAAATCGGGATGCGGCTCGCGTTCGTGAGAGTGGTTCCGCAGATTCGGCAAGGTGCTGGGAAGAGAACGGATGAAAGCGCGTCGAGTGCGGTGCGAAGAATCACGTTGCGTTCGGGCAAAGCGGGTCGGGGCAGACCCTACCTCAAACGCAGGAACCGGAATAGATCGTAAAATTACTGACTTCCGCGCCATGCCCGTTTGCCCGGCAGAAGTCCGACACACGGAAGGATGCGACTCAGAGCAGGCCCTGTTCCTTCTTTTCCTGGCACGTAATGCAGTAACGGGTCCACGGCACCGCTTCCAGGCGCTTTTGCTGAAGCTCTTGATGGCAGGAAATGCACTCGCCGAATGCGCTCTCGCGAATCCTTTCCAGCGCATCATCCACAAGTTGCAGGAGCGACCGATCGTTGTGGGTTTGACCAAAGAGGAATTCTTTCGTGTACGAGTTGGCAGCCTTGTCAGCCAGGTCCACCGTGGGATCTTCGTCGGCTTCCCGGCCCTCCTGCTCGGTGCGAGCGATGCCGCGCACGAGCTCTTCGCGTCGGGTAACGAGCTTCTTCTTATAGTAGTCGAGGCGTTTCTTATCCATGGCTAAGTCCCCAGTCCCAGAGAGGCGCAATTAGTGCACTCAAAACCAACAATTTTAACGATGCTCGCTTCCGTTGTCAAATCAGTGACCTCGAGCATGTGCGAAAACGCGATCTATCCGCGCCCAAATCCTCCGCCAAATTTCCACCAAGTGCGTCACTCAAGGCGCGCGCAACATAGATGCCCCTTCGGTCAGAAAGGATTCCACTTGCCGCGTTGATGGTGAAACCCCCTATTTCAGAGGCTTTGGTTGCAGGGGCGGGGCTGCGGCTGCTAAAATCCTCCGTTTGCGACGACCTGGGAAGAGCCGCAATCGTATCCGTCCTTCAATTCATCTAAAGGGTGCATATCTAGCGAAAAAGCGCTACACGGCCGTGCGTCGATTCGGCCAAGCGGAAACCAGAACCATGGTGGAGGATTGGTTTGCCCAAATATGATCTCGTGATCGTCGGTAGCGGCCCGGGCGGCTACGTCGCTGCGATTCGCGCCGGGCAATGGGGACTGAAGACTGCGGTGGTAGAGAAGGACCCGTTTCTCGGCGGCACCTGCTTGCACGTCGGGTGTATCCCCACGAAGGTCTTCCTGCACCACGCGGATATATACGACTATTTCAAGCGGGCCGAGGAGTTCGGCTTTGAAGTGAAAGACGTGGGCATCAACTGGCCCGCGATCCTCGCGCGCAAGGACAAAATCGTAAAGAAACACTCGCTGGGAATCGCATCTCTCTTCAAGAAGAACAAAGTGGAAACGATCACAGGGTGGGGACGAATCTCCGGCCCGGGTCGCGTTTCCGTGGAAAAGGACGGCAAGACGACGGAAATCGAAACAACATATACGATGCTCGCGACCGGATCGGAAGCCCGAACGCTTCCTGGCGTGGAAATCGATGGCAAGACGATCCTGACCAACCGCGAAATTCTCACGATGCAAGCCATCCCCAAATCCATGGTTGTGGTTGGTTGCGGGGCAGTCGGCGTCGAGTTTGCTTCGATCTTTCGCACGTTCGGCACGGAAGTAACTCTTCTTGAAGCGATGCCGCGCCTTGTGCCCCTCGAGGATGAGGACATTTCGCCGGAGCTCGAGAAATCTTTTAAGAAAAAGGGAATGCGAGTCGAGACGGGGGCAAAGGTTATATCCGTGAAGAAGGATGCAAACGGCGCGAGCGTCACGTTCACTGACAAAACGGGGAAAACCCAAACGGTCAGCGCGGAGAAGGTGTTGATCGCCGTCGGCCGCCGCCCGCTGACCGAAAATATCGGGCTTGAAAAAACGAAGGCGAAGGTCGAGCGCGGCTACGTCCACACAAACGCGTTCCTGGAAACGGATGAGCCGAAGCTCTACGCTATTGGCGACATCGTGGCGGGACTGCCTCAGCTCGCTCATGCCGCTTCCATGGAAGGAATCATTGCGGTCGGGCGCATGGCCGGCAAAGAGGTGCAGCCGTTTGACCGTAAGCGCTGCCCCAACGCCACCTATTGCGAGCCCCAGATCGGCTCGATCGGTCTCACCGAGAAGCAGGCCCGCGAAGCCGGCTTCGACGTGAAGACGGGCAAATTCCCGTTCATCGCGAATAGTAAGGCGACGATCCTCGGCATGCACGAAGGGTTCATCAAGGTGGTGGCCGAGGCGAAGTACGGCGAGATCCTCGGCGTGCACGCGATCGGGCCGCTTGCCACCGAGATTCTTGCGGAGCCCACGGCGGCGTTGAATCTCGAAGCGACTTTGGACGACATGGGCGCCGTTATTCACGCGCATCCCACGGTTTGGGAAGCGATGGGCGATGCGTTCAATGCCGTGCGCGGCCTGGCGATCAATTTCTAGCTTTAGCAGGCGCATGAAGTTCGGGTTGGGTGGAGATGAATCACTTGCAGCAAGAGTGTTGGGTTCTCAACGCTGGACTTATTCGATACACTGCCTCGCTCGAATTGCAGCGCCGTCTCGTGGCGGCGCGCAAAAGCGGCGCCGTGCCGGACGTGTTGGTTTTTTGCGAGCATCCTCACGTGATTACTCTGGGTCGCAACGGCAAGCTCGAGCATCTGCGAGCCGGCAATCATCTTCTCGATCAGATGAACGTGGAATTTCAACCCGCGGACCGGGGCGGCGATATCACGTATCACGGCCCGGGGCAGACCGTCGGATATCCGATCCTCGATTTGGTGCAACATCGCCGCGATGTCCGCTGGTACGTCGAACAACTCGAGGAAGTGATGATTCGCGCGACGGCGGACTTCTGCGTTCGCGCGGGGCGGGCGGAGGGGCGGCATGGGATTTGGGTGGAGTCGGACGCGGGCGAAGAGAAACTCGCCGCGCTGGGGGTACGTCTGAGCCGGTGGATCACGTCTCATGGTTTTGCCTATAACGTGTCGACGGACCTTCGCTATTTCGATTTGATCGTGCCCTGCGGGATTGCGGATCGACGCGCCACGTCCCTGGAACGGATTCTGGGGCGGACGATACGTGGCGAAGACGTCCGCCGTCGCCTTGCGTTCCACTTTGGAGAAGTGTTTGAACGCGAGATTCTCTTCGTGACTATTCGCCAGTTAGAAGAAGCGCTAGCGGGAGGCAATCTCCCGCCGGGACTATTTGAGAACACACACGCACGCGCGCACGCGGAAGCCATCAAGGAGACCCGGGCATGAGTCGTCCGCTGACGCGGGAACAGCAAATCGATCTGTATTACTTCATGCAGCTCAACCGGCAGCTCGAAGAGCGCATGGTGCGGCTGTTCCGGCAGAACAAGATCGTGGGTGGGCTGTACTCGAGCCTGGGACAAGAGGCGGTTTCAGTCGGCAGCGCCTACGCCCTCGAGCCACGCGATTGGCTGGCTCCGATGATCCGCAATATCGGCGCGCTGCTGGTGAAGGGGTTTAAGCCGCGCGACATCTTCACGCAGCACATGGCGAAATTCACGTCGCCCACTCTCGGGAAGGACGGCACGAGCCATTTTGGCGATTTGAAGGTGCGGCACACGGTTTCGCCGATATCGATGCTCGGCGATTTGATTCCGGTAATGACCGGGGTCGCGATGGCCGGAAGATATCTCGGTCAGAATATCGTTACGCTCACATGGATCGGCGACGGCGGCAGCTCAACCGGCGCTTTTCACGAGGGCCTGAATTTCGCGGCCGTTCAGCGCGCGCCGTTCGTCTTGATTCTCGAAAACAATCAGTGGGCGTACTCGACTCCGGTATCGCGGCAGGTTCCGCTGAAGAATCTGGCCGATCGCGGGCGCGCGTACGGGATCACGAGCAAGACGGTGGACGGGAACGACGTCCAGGCCGTGTATAACGCCACCAAGGGTGCCGTGGACGATTGCCGCGCCGGTAAGGGTCCCGTGCTCATCGAAGTAAAAACGATGCGTATGAAGGGTCATGCCCAACACGACCCCGCGGAGTACGTGCCCAAGGAAATGTTCGAGCACTGGAAGGCGCGCGATCCCATCGCTCTATATGAGAAATATTTGACCGAAAACAAGGTCTGGGACGCGAAGAAAAAGTCCGAAATCGACGCGCGGATCGAACGCGAACTCGACGTGGATCAGAAATTCGCAGAGGAGTCCCCGTCGCCGCCGCCTGAACTCGCGGAGCGGGGAGTGTACTGCGATGGGTGTCACACGATCGAAGCCGACTGGAAGCGCCCAAAAGAGGAAGTGATGCCGCCAAAGTCCAGCATTGCGGCAGCGTGGACGTTGGAACACTTCGGCGGGCTCGAGGGCGAAATTCCAGGCGGCAAGGAAGTGGCGGCGGCCGGCAACGAAGGCAAGCGCGCGGCCTCGCTCGAAAAACAGCCCCCGAAGCCAGCGGCGAAAACAGCCGCTGCGAAGGCTGAACCCAAAACCGACGTCGACGAAGCGGCCGTGCTGCGCGTTCCGTTTGGCCGCGGCCCGAAGGACAAGGCTTTCGTGCGCGAGGCCCGGGACAACCCGCGGAACAATCCTCGGGATAAGCGGAGAAGACGCTAGTGGCAACGATCACCATGCTCGAGGCCATCCGCCAGGCGCTCTTCGAAGAGATGGATCGCGACCCAACGGTCGTGGCGCTGGGTGAAGATATCGGCGTTTACGGCGGCGCGTTCAAGGTAACGGAAGGGCTGCTGGCAAAATTCGGTCGCGAGCGCGTGATCGACGCGCCGATCAGCGAAACCGCCATCGTGGGAGCGGCCTGCGGCATGAGCTACCTGGGCCTGCGGCCCGTTGTCGAGATGCAGTTCATCGACTTCATCGCTTGCTGTTTCAACCAGGTGACGAACTTCCTGGCGAAGTCGCACTACCGCTGGGGCGCGCCCGTGCCCATGGTGCTGCGCGGGCCTTCGGGCGGCGGAGTGCACGGCGGGCCGTTTCATTCGGCCAATCCGGAGATGTATTTCGTCCACACGCCTGGGCTGAAGGTGGTTTATCCCTCGACTGCATACGACGCAAAGGGCTTGCTGAAGTCCGCGATTCGCGACAACAATCCGGTTCTATTTTTTGAGCACAAGTTTCTCTACCGCCGCATCAAGGAAGAGATTCCCGCGGGCGATTACTCGGTTCCTCTTGGCAAGGCCGCGGTGCGGCGTGAGGGCGACGACTTGACGATCATCAGCTACGCGGCCATGGCGCACACGTCGCTCGAAGCCGCCGAACAACTCTCGAAGGAAGGGATCGACGCCGAGGTGATCGATTTGCGCACTCTGCTGCCCCTCGATCGCGATACCATCCTCGGTTCCGTGAAGAAGACCAACAAGCTGTTGATCGTGCACGAGGATACGCGCACGGGCGGTATCGCGGGCGAGATTGCGGCCATCGTGTGCGAGGGCGCGTTCGAGGATCTCGACGGCCCGATCGTGCGGGTTACGGCCCTTGATACGCCGGTGCCGTACGCGCCGCCGCTCGAGGAGCGGTTTTTGCCGAATACGGAAAAGGTTGTCGCGGCCGCTCGGGAATTGGCAAAATACTAGAGAAGGCAGGGTGGCATGGGAAAAACGAAGGGCGTCAACAACGTGGAGTTTGCAGTCGGGACGGAAGTCCGTATCGCCGACCGCGCTTTCCTCGAAGAGTTCCTGGAAGCAGGGCAGTATCACAACGAACTCGAACCGGAGCAGCTCGAATACGCCGGCCGCGTGGCCAAGGTGAAAGCCGTCAATTTCTTCACCGGCGGCGACGAGATTTACTCGCTCGACGGAATTCCGGGCGTGTGGCATGAGGAATGTTTGAGCCCCGCGTGAATTCCGTTATCCGGAGGAGAGAACGATGTCTGTTGATGTAGTGATGCCCCAGATGGGCGAAAGCATTTTCGAAGGCACGATCACCAAGTGGCTGAAGAAGCCCGGCGACAAAATCGAGCGGGACGAGCCGCTGTTCGAAATTTCGACGGACAAAGTGGATGCGGAGATTCCGTCGCCCGCCGCCGGCGTGCTGAAGGAAATCAAGGTCAACGAAGGGCAGACCGTGCCGATTCAGACGATCGTGGCCCTCATCGATGCCGACGGGGCTGCTGCAGCAACTTCGACGGCCGCGCCTGCTCCGGCGAAACAGCAATCTGCAGCGCCTGCAACCGCGCAGGCGAAGGCCGCTCCTGCGCCGCCAGCGTCAGGACCCAAACCTGCTCCCACGCCCTTTCCGTCCGCCGGAGCATCGCCTGCATCTCAGCAGCCCGCTGCCGCGTCGGTGGGCGGCGAGAAGATTCGAAGCTCCCCGCTCGTTCGGCGTATCGCCCGCGAAAACAACATCGATCTCGCGCAGGTTCCGGGAACCGGAGCGGGTGGCCGCGTAAGCAAACAGGACATCCTCGGGGCCGTGGGAGGCGGTGCCGCGCGCTCCGGTGAGGCGGGGTCCGCTGGACCTACGGCAACCGGCGGGGCGATTCCGTTCCGCGCCCCTTCGGCTCCTCCTCCGCCGTCCGGCGGCGCCGCTGCCTCGGCGGTTCTGGAGACGGCGGTTCCGCGCGAGCGGCTGTATTTCGGCCAGTATGAAGTGCAGCCGATGTCGGTAATGCGGCAGAAGATTGCGGAGCACATGGTGCTCTCGAAACGCGTGTCGCCGCACGTCTATTCGGTGGACGAAGCGGACATGACCGCGATCGCGACGCTGCGCGCGAAGCTCAAAGAAAAGTTCGAACAGACCACCGGCACGAAGCTGACATTCATGCCATTCTTTGTGCGTGCTGCGGTGGAAGCGTTGCGCGCGTTCCCGACGGTGAACGCCTCGGTGGACGGCACGAACATCGTGCTCCACAAGGAAGCGAACATCGGTATCGCCGTGGCGCTGGACTGGGGCTTGATCGTGCCCGTGATCAAGAACGCCGAGGAAAAGAATTTTCTCGGCATCGCGCGTGCGATCAACGACCTGGCCGAGCGCGCTCGGGCGAAGAAGCTTAAGCCCGACGAAGTGGCCGAAAGCACGTTTTCGATCACGAACCCGGGCGTTTTCGGCGGCCTCTTTGGGTTGCCGGTGATCAATCAGCCGAACGTGGCGATCCTCGGACTGGGCGCGATCGAGAAGCGGCCGGTCGTCGTCGACGACGCAATCGCGATTCGCTCGATGGTGTATCTTACCCTCTCCTACGATCACCGGGTGGTCGATGGGGCGGCGGCCCACCAGTTCATGGGCAAGCTGAAGCACACGCTCGAGAATTGGACGGAGAGTATTCTGTAAGCGAGTCGAAAGTGACTTTCAACTCGTAGCTCTTGACCGGGACCCTGCAGAAGCTTCTCTGCAAGACCGCTTAGGTTCTCCCATGCAAACTCCTGCAGCAAGCAACCCCTGGGGCATTCCTCCCTGGCACATTGACTTCGCGGCGCCAGCTGCGACGCTTCCCAAAGAGGCTGACTTCGTCGTCGTGGGCGCGGGATTTACGGGCCTCGCGGCAGCCGCGTGGCTCCGCCTGCTCGCTCCCGATAAGACAGTGGCGGTTCTCGAGGCTTCCCGCATTGGCGCAGGCGCCAGCGGACGGACGGGAGGAATGGTCCTGGCCGAAACTGCGGCGGGCGACGTCCCCGGCCTGGGCGACGTCCTCGCGGGCTTCACAGAAATTCTCGCCAAGGTCGGAGTCGGTTGCGATCTCGCGTGGTCCGGCGCGTGGGAAATCGGACGCAGCGCAGGCGCTGGGCGGTCTCCCATCGAGTGGAGCGATTCCGGCAAGCTGCGCGTGATGCACGAGGTTCCGGGAGGAACGCTCGATCCGGGGAAACTGGCAAGCGAGTTGGCGCGGGCGGCGCACCGGCTGGGCGCGGTGATCTTTGAGAGTGCGCGAGTGGAAAACATCGACTGGAGCGGCCAGCCGCTCGTTCACCTCGCGCACGCAGAGATCAGAGCGGGGAAGATTCTGTTTGCTACGAATGGCCTCTCGACCGAGATGTCCGGCCTCGAGGGCGCGGAGCCACGGCTGACGCTGGCGGTCTTGAGCGAGCCGCTTCGCGACGAGCAGCTCCGGGAGATCGGCCTCGGGGAAAGAAAGCCGTTCTACACGATCGACCTGCCATATCTTTGGGGACGCGTGCGCCGGGACAATTCCGTCATTTGGGGCAGCGGCCTGGTGGTCGCGCCAGGTTCGAGGAATCTTGAGAAGATCGACATCACATCGGAAGACTGTCGAAAGCTGCTCGCTTTTCTTGAGACGCGCGTCCGCGGACTGCATCCCGCGGTGAGATCGATCGGATTCACGCATCGATGGGGCGGCCCGATTCTCTTCCGCGAGTCGTGGGTTCCCGTTTTCGACTGGCATCCGAAGACCGATAACGCGGTTGTTTTGGGGGCTTACGCGGGTCATGGAGTGGCCCTGTCGTCGTATCTCGGCACGTGGGCAGCCGAGGCGTTGCTTGGCCGACGTGATTTGCCGGAGTGGGGCAGAATCGACCGGTAGGTCGTGGGTAATCGACCGGTAGGTCGTGGGTAATCGACCGGTAGGTCGTGGGTAGTCGACCAGTAGGTCGCGGGTAATCGAAAGCAGGGTCGTGAGCGGTCAACCAGTAGGTCGCAAGGAATCAGCTTCTCCCAATCATCCGATTGCGGTTACTGCAGCCGCCGCTTCAAATCTTCGGCAAATCCTTCGATCCGATTCAGGGGAACCATTGTGATCCGGCTGTCTTCGAACAACCGGGAGATGAACGCGTGCCGCCGGTTGTCCGGCGACGATTCGATTTCCGTAATGGCCGTGAATTCACACTCGGGAAGCCTCGCGCGAATCCGATCGGCGGTGTAGGCCAGAACCTTGGCCTGGACCGGATCGCGGCCGAGCGCGACGGCGTGCAGGAAACCGCGCACGCCGTTCCGGTACGCATAGTCGAGCTTGAAAGAGTCGCCGGGTTCGGTGAACTCCTCCACGCGGATGCTGCGCTCGAGGCGCGGCACCTTGCGCCGGCGCAGCGCGTCATCCAAACGCGCCTTGATCCACGCGCGCGCGCTTTCAACGATCCCGCCGCGGGTCCGGGGTGGAGGAGCCACGTGCTCCCGGTACAGCCGGTCGAGTTCCTCGTCGAAATCCTCCGCGAGGAGCGCCTTTTGAGGGCTGAACTGCAAGGCGTTCGAGAGCGTCTGGCCGAGTTTCTCGATGTACTTCGCGACGTCCGCTGCGGGGCCTCGCAACGCAGCATCGAACTCGCCGGGCAGCGCGCGCAGCAGGCTTTCGTCGGCGCTCGGGTGCAGCCGCCGCACCCGGGCGATCTCCGAAGATTCCTCGATCAGCCGCATCGAATGCCGCGGCCCATCCACTTCTTCGAGCAGCACGCCGATATTGGCCCACTCGTCCCGAATCAAGTTCGGCGTGTAACGCAGGATCCGGTACCGTAACGTCTTTTCTTCAGTCTGTTTCTTTTCAGGCATGGTTCACTTCCAGTTCGGAAAGGGTTGTGCGGAAGATTTCCAGGTTGAAAAAAGCAACTCGCGCACCAGCTTTCGCCGCCGCCAAAGGTGCTCCAGCATTCTGTTGAGCGCGTCCGAATCGTCATCATACCACTCGGGCGGAATCTCACTCTGGATCTCGTCGAGATCAGCTTCGGTGATCCGCGTCTCGACGCGCGAAAGCCACGGCTCAAACGAATCGATCCCGCGCACTGACTCGTACGCTCGATGCCGCGCGTAGATGCCCCGCAGTGGAGCATCCGGGAAATTCCATTCGCCCGCGTTGAAGCAAAATCCCTGATCGATCATCTGTGCCTGGTAACTGGATTCATTCTTGGCACGGAAGAAGATGGCTTGGCGCCCGTTCGTGTTGCATGTCCACTTGTCGAAAACGAGCATCCCGCAAAAGTCGGCGAGATTCGGCGCTTCCCGAAGCTGCTCGTCAGGCACGAAGTCATACACCACCGTCTCAACCGGAGCGCCCGGATAGCGCGAGCCGAATTGCATCCCCGCACGGCAGGGCGCGCGCCCGCGCCCAAGCTGCATCACGAGATCGTCCGTATGCGCGATCAGCTCTTCATGCACGAAGACCACCTCGGCCGCCGCCGTTGGCAGACCGAGTCTCGCAGCCAATCTCGTACCCAGCAATTCGTTCGCCAGAATTCGCACGCCCTGTGGATTATTCTGAAACTTCACGACGTAATAGTTTCCGTCGTCGCATCTCATCAAATGCGACTGCGCCCCTCCGCGCATCCTCCGGATTTGTTCAACGGCCCGCTTCATCGCGCCCGCATGCTATCGGCGCAGCAACACCCTGAGCAACAGGAGATTTCAGTTCGGGATGGAGAAACCCGATTTGGCGTGTGAACGTGTGCCGGAACGATTCAGCAAATTAGTCTTAAGTGGTCAACGAATCCGCATATATACCGGATAGATAAACGACGGGAGGCACACTCCCAACTCTCGCGAGGAAAAAAAGATCGCGGAACAGCGTCCCTCCAGCAGGGTACGCTATCCCGCGATCCAATCGAACCAGCGAATCCAAAACGTCAGCGCTTCTTGCGCTTTCCGGCCTTTTTCGCCGCCTTCTTGGTTTTCGGCGCCTTCTTCTTCGGCTTTGCCTTCGCCTTAGCCTTCTTCTTGGGAGCGGGTTTCTTGGCTTTCTTCTTTGCGGACGGAGCCGACTTGGACGCGGGCGCCGCAGGCGCCTCAGCCTCGTCCTCGCCCGGCTCGCCCTCGACGACAATCTCTTCCACTTCTTCAATCACCTCTCCCTCGTGCGGGTGTTCAAGGCCCTCTTCTTCCTCTTCGTAGCGGGGCAGCTCATCATCTTCGTCATCATGCATTTTTGCGTAAAACATTCGATCCTCCCGTGGGCTTCAGGCGTGCCGGACGGCCTTCCGGGCCTCCGCCGCATTCAAGCGGAGTCTCGGAGCTTTGTCAAGGAGCAAGGGAAACGAAATGTGCGGAGCCTCGAATTCTTGAAATCGGGGCTGGTCGAGTGCATCGGGCTGAATCCGACGCCTACCTGCAGCTCGCGCTAAAGCTATACTTTGAAAGAGTTTAGCGAAAGAAGCTTAGCGCTGAATCTTCAGGACGTCCCCGGCCTCAAGATCGCGCCCCGTGAGGAATGGATTGGATTGTCGCAAAGCGGATATGGAGACGCCATATTGCCGCGCGATTGAGTAAAGCGTCTCGCCCGATTTTACCCTGTGTTGCACGGGATCGCCAGAATCCGAAGTCTTCGTCGAAACGCTTTGCACGCTTGCCGTCCGGTTCTCTGCCGCCTTTGGCTTCGACCGGGACGTCCGCACCGGCTCGCCGCCCGCGTAGATGCGCAATCGCGCTCCACGCGACACCTGGTTGGCGGAAATGTGATTCCACCGTTTCAGCTCCGCCACCGTAACGTCGAAGCGGTCGGCAATCGCCGCGAGTGTGTCCCCACGCTGCACGCGGTAGTGCACCAGCTGCACGGCGGGCGGCGCTGTGGGAACGTTCAGCCAGAATCCCGCGGGAACTTGCGCGTGCGCCACAAGGTGGTTCGCGTTCTCCATCGACGCCACCGTCACGCTGTAGTGCCGCGAGATATCCGCCAAGGTCTCGCCGTTCTCCACCTGGTGCAGCCGCCAGCTCGTCCATTTCTCTTCCGGGACCTGCTGGATGTTCGCGTTGAACTTCTCCCCGAAGCCTGCGGGCACCTTCAATTCGAACTGCGCGTCGTTCGGCGTCACGTTGCGCAGCAACTCCGGATTGAGAGCGCGCAAGTCGTCGATCTCGGCCCCTGTTGCGTCCGCCACCAGCCGCAGGTCAATCGGATGGCCCGGCCGAATCGTTTCGAACGGCTGCGGCTTTTCGGCGGCCACCTGCACCCCGTAAAGAGCCGGATCCTTGGCCACCAGCGCCATGGCAATGATGATCGGCACGTAATCCTGAGTCTGTTTGGGCAGCGCGTGACGCTTCTGCAACTCCCAGAAATCGGCGTAACCGGTGCGCTCCACCGCGCGCACCACGTTCAGCGGCCCGGAGTTGTAAGCCGCCATCACGAGATACCAGTCCCCGAACATGTCGTACAAATCGCGCATGTGGCGGGCGGCCGCACGCGTGGCTTTTTCCGGGTCGCTGCGCTCGTCCACCCAATAGCTGCGGTCGAGATCATATTCCTCGCCACGGTACGGCATGAATTGCCAAATACCGCGAGCGCCTTTTCGCGAGACTGCGTCCGGCAGGAACGCGCTCTCCGCCTGCGCCAGATAGATCAAGTCCTGCGGCACGCCTTCCTGCTTTAGCACCCGGCGGATCATTTCGCTGTAGCGCCCGGCGCGCCCGAGGCCGCGCTCCGCCACCGCCCGGCCGCGCGGCGTCGTGAAGAAACTCAGGTATTGCAGCACTGAGTCGTTGACTGTCAGCGGCAGATCGTGGGGCACGCTGATCAGTTCTTTTTCGGCTCTCAGTGCCAGGCGGGGATCGGCCGCAGGCAACCTCATGTTTGCGATTTCATCGATGGGGGCGGGCTGGCTCGGAGCGTCCGCTTCCTCATCCTCCGCGCTTTGCGTGGCATCCAGTTCGTAGGAGTGCATCGATTCGCCGATCTGGTCGAAAAGATCGGACAAGCGAGGATCGGCATCCACCTGGAAACCGCTCGATAGGATTAGGTTCACCGCGTGATCGAAGTTTGCTCGCGCGTTCTCCAGATTCCCGGCCTTGTATTCTTTCTGGCCCGCGTTGAAGCTTGCCTGAACCTTGTCCAGCAGGATATCGATGGCGGGGCGCGCGTCCGGCAACAGCGAAACGTAAAGGACTGGCTTACTTGGGAAGGGAAGCGGTTCACGCGCGTACTGCGGCACTTGGGCAGGCACGGGAGCTGGAGGCTGCACGCGGACCTGTTTGGTGGCGGTTTCCTCGCAGCCAGCCAGCAATATCGTG
Organism: uncultured Acidobacteriota bacterium; assembly: GCA_963744235.1. Taxonomy (GTDB): domain Bacteria; phylum Acidobacteriota; class Terriglobia; order Acidiferrales; family UBA7541; genus Palsa-295. Next base: position 644,769 of record CAVUSU010000006.1, read on the forward strand.
CCGGCTGCCAGCGTGACCCAGAATGTCGCGCGGTGCTTCATATACTTGGCGCTGCGTGTAGCCCTGAACAAAGCAGGCAGGCTGCGGTCAATACTCCCACCGCGGGGTCCCTGCGAGCTATCGAAGATAGTACGAAGCACCCACGACCGAGTCAATGGACCTGCCGTACCGAAGGTTAACCAAATCACGACACGGCGCGGGTCCCGCCGTTCAAGTCTGAGCGCCGCTCAGACGCCCAGCCCCCTTCTCCGTTCTTAGGGCTTGTTTGTTACTGGACTCGCCGAGGTACTCTGAAGTTTCGCTATCAACTCTCGAACGCCCGGCGCGGCCGGGCTGCGGGGCTCGTCGTGCAAGAAAAGCTCCAGCGCCTGTATCGCTTCTTCTTTGCGTCCAAGTCCTGCCAGTGCCTCGCCCAGGACGAGTCTGGCTTCGACGGCGCCGCCCTTACTCTCCTTGATTGCCAGTGCCGCCTGGATCCGGGCCTTCTCGAAGTCTTGCTGTCTGAGGTAGGTGTCGGCAAGCAGCCAATGACCTCGCCATTGCTTTGGGTCCAGCAAGACCGCCGGTTCGAGAACTGCCGCGGCGCCGGCAAAATCTCTTTGCTGCAAGAGCAGTTGGCCCAACTCCGTCAGTGCCCCAATATGCCGGGAATCAAGCGAAATGGCGCGATTCAGATAAGCCTGCGCTTGCGCTGTATCCTTGCGCCGCACACAAAAAACGCCCAGCAGGTAATTCACATCTGCGTTGGCGGGGGCCAGCTTATACGCTTCTTCGAGGTGTTTTTGCGCCTCCGCGAGGTCGCCTTGCTTGAGCGCGGCCATTCCTTTTTCCACTTCTTTGCGAGCTCTCGGTGCCAGCACTTGCCCCGGCTTTATGTCGGTTACCGCGCCGGAAACGTCCAGCGGAAGGGCCACGAGAATGCGATACGCTTCGTGGCTGCTCGTGGCCGTCAATTCCTGTTGGGTAGTCTTGAAGCCCGGCGCGCTCACCTCAATTTGGTACTGGCCCGCTTTTACGTTGTCGAATTGCGCTTCGGTTCGGCCTTGCGTGCTGCCCCAGGTTACGGACTGCGTCGCCTCGTCAAAGAGCTTGACGATGGCCTGTTTATCGAGGGGCGTGCCCGCTTCGTCGACCACGGATACGATGATCGATGATCCTACAACGGCCGGATCCGAAAGGCCCGAGGGAGATGTTGGCCCGGTGGGCGTAGCCGAGCGCAAACGCGTCTGAGCGGAAATGCTCGAACCCAGGGCGAGGCCGAGGATCGAGGCAGCCATCACGCATTTCTGCAGTCGGTTCACGCTGTCCTCCACATCGAGGCGACTAGCAGGAGGGACGCTGCGAGTTTCTCATCTTCTAGAGCCTCGATCAATCGGCGCACCGCCAAATCGCCAGAACCCGGCCCTGGACTAGTGCTGGGGCTTTGAAGGCGGGGTCTTCGATTCATCGCTTTCTTTCGGGTCCCCAATTTTCTGGTCGGCGGCGACCGAAAACAGCTTGTAGCTGCCGAAGCTGTGGCGCCGATGATAGCGGTGGCGCCGAAAATCGAAGTAAAGATCCGCGCTCTTCGGAAGCCAGAGTTCGGTCTTCTTGGTCTTAAAGGCCACAGCGCCATAATCCACAGCTTCGTGCTGACTCAGCAGCTGGATATTCGGCATGGGATTCAGCAAGTCCGCTTCGAGGTGAACGATCTGGAATGTGCCGGCCGCGATCCACGCGCGGCCCTTCAGAGGAACGGAATACTCGGCGTCGGTGAACCTGTAGCTCATCAGGCGGTTCGGGCGATCCGGACGCTGGCGGAAGTAAACAAGCCACGTCGCTTGTCCGCGCCAGTCGCCCAGTCCTTCGCAGGTCATTTGGAAATCGTCGCGAAGCACGGGATGGAACACCATGGCGAGTCCGTGCAGACCCCGGGTTGCAATGTTGTCGGGAAAATCGCCCCGGTCGGTCAGCGCGCTGCGATATTCATCCACCATCAGCCTTCCCGGCCGGGTTTCTGAGATCGTCACTAGGTAGTCGAACTTGCGCGTCTCCCTCGAGATCGGTTTCCCGAACTCGTCGAGCTCCTCGTGCAAGACGTCCTCGGTAGCGTCGAAGCGGCCCACGTTATCAACGAGCTCTTTCGCACGCTTGCCCGCGCCCGCGATCACTTGGTCCGACGGACAAGCAACACCTTCCGCAATCGCCGGCTTTTCGTCGTCAATAGACCCCGGGTGCCACAGCGGAATCGAGAGCTTGCTCTCCGCGGGCCCGAGAGCGGTAGTGGCGACCGGCAGTGCGGACACCACCTCGCTGCCAGAAGTCCCTCGATATGCCGGCGCGCTCGTGGTTTTCATCTGCGCGATCATTTCGCGAACCGCCGGCCCGGTGGGATCCTTTGGCGCATCTTTCAAGAAGGTTTCGAAGGCTTGAATTGCCTCTTCGCGCCGGCCCAAACTCGCTAACGCCTCTCCCTTTACGATTTCGGCGCGGCCCGCCGCGCCCTTGCCCTTCTGGATTGCGAGGTCGGCCTGGTCAAGCGACTTCTCGAAATCACTGATCCGCAGGTAAGCTTCCGAGAGCAGCCAATGACCCATCCAATATCCGGGATCAACGGAAACCACCTGTTCGAGCGGTGTTATGGCTCCCGCGTAGTCTTTTCTTTGCAAGCGGAGCTGGCCGAGCGCTGTAAGCGCGCGCACGTGCCGCGAATCAATCGAGACAGCTTTGGCCAGGTATGTTTGTGCCTGGTCCGGATCCTTTTTCTGCAAGTAGAGAAACCCGAGCAAATAATTCAAATCGGCGTTGGTCGACGCCAGCTTATAGGCTGCCTCGAAGTGTCTCTCCGCTTGATTCAGTCTTCCCGCGTTCAGGTTCGAAATTCCCTCTTGAACCTCCTTACGCGCCTTGGGCGCGAGTAACTGTCCTGGAACTGGATTCGTGACGGCGCCGGAATCATCCGGCTTCAGCCGGACGATCAGCTCGTAGTTCTGTCCCGCCGTCATTACGTTCAAGTCCTTGGTCGTCGTCTCGTATCCCGCCGCGCTCACTTCCACCTCGTAGTCGGACGGAGGAACCTGGTCGAATATGATCTGAGAGCGATCTTGAGTTGTCCCCCATACGTTCGTTTGGGTCGAATTGCTGTAGAGCTTGACCAGCGCTTGCTGGCTCAGATTCGCTCCATTCGCATCCGCCACAATGATGGTGATGGATGCGTACGGAATGCCAAGGCCCCCGCCCGGCGGCCCAGGCTGCATTGGCGCGGCAGTGGGCATGCCAGGTCGGGCTTGTCCCGAAGCACTGGCCGCCATCATCAAGAAAAAGAGGAAGACAGTGGCCGTGGAGACTACGCGCGAGATCATAGGCGAGTTGACCTTACTGACCCTGTAAACGTTTACGGGATTCTGTCATAGGTATACGGTGAGTTCAATAGTCGCGCGATTCTCGAAAATGATGAATTGGTCGGCCGCCCTTCTGTTTCAGCTCAAGGCTTGGCGCAGGTCTTCGATCAGGTCCGCGGGATCCTCCAGGCCCACAGAAACGCGCACCGTCCCGGGCTCCACGCTGGCGGAGCGCAACTCCGCCGCCGACATTTTGTAGTGTGAAGTATAGATCGGCAGAACGACGAGCGATTCCACTCCGCCCAGGCTCGCGGCCAGCAGGAATATGCGGACGCGATCGCAGAAGCGGCGCGCGGCGGTAAGTCCGCCCTTGAGGTCGAAAGCGAGCATCGAGCCGAACCCGCGCATCTGGCGTTTCGCGAGCGCGTGATCGGGATGCGAGCCCAATCCCGGATAATGCACTCGCGCGACTTTAGGATGCCGCGCGAGATATTTCGCAACGGTCATCGCCGTCTTGCCCTGTCGCTCAACGCGAACTTCAAGCGTCTTCATGCCGCGAATCAGCAGGAAGGCCGCTTCCGGATCCATCGAGCCTCCCAGATTGATGATGTTTTGCCGCACCTTCTCGATCAAAACGCGGCTGCCCGCGGCCGCCCCGGCGATGACGTCCGAGTGGCCGGCCAGGAATTTCGTCGCGCTGTGAAGCACGATATTGAACCCGAGTTCGATCGGTTTCTGCAACACAGGGCTCGAGAACGTATTGTCAATCAGCGAAACCAAGCCCCACTCTTTTGCAAACGCCACCGCTTTGCGCAGATCGACGAGCCGCAACGTGGGATTGCTGGGCGTTTCAATGTAGAGCGCCTTGGTTCGCGGGCCCGCGAGCCGCTCGATTCCAGCAAGGTCCGGCTCCACGTGGCGCACGGCGATGCCGAACCGGGGAAGCACGTCGCGCATCAGCCGGTAGGTTCCGCCGTAAAGTTGCGGCGTGGAGATCACTTCGTCGCCCGCCTTCAACACAGCGAGAAGCGAGCTCGAGATTGCCGCCATCCCGGAGGCGGTAACGATCGCCGCTTCCGCGCGCTCGAGCGCGGCGATCTTCCGTTCCGCGATGGCGAGCGTCGGATTGCCATAGCGCGTGTAGATGTAGGCCGAGCTTTTTCCTTCGGCCCAGCGCTTCATTTCTTCCGTGCTTTTGAAAGTGAAGTTCGCAGTCCGCGCAATGGAGACGCCTACCGGCGCCCCCACATGAAACCGCTCTTCCCCGGCGTGGATTGCCAGCGTCGCATCGCCTGGCTTTTTCGACCTTATAGCTTTCTTCATGGCGGTTGAGCTTGGCCCACGCTCACTGCCGTTCGCAAGCGCCAATTTGGGCAACCTAGCGAGATTGGACTCGCGCGCTCGCGGCTGGCTCGCGAGCGAATTTCGGGTCTGCCTTCGAAGAACACAAACGCTTGACAGGGTTCTTGCAGCCGCGATAAACCCGTACCAAAGCGGCACAGAGACGTAGTCCAGGCCCGGCACCTACCGCCCACGTCCCCGTGGACATTTCGTATCTGGCTGCCGATACGTAGGTAGAGTGCGCCTTGATCCGCGGCGCGCCATCGAGAGGAACCGCATGAACAAAAAACTTGCAGCAGCCGGTCTGGTACTGTCCCTTTTGGGTTGTTGTTCGCCCGTGTCGGGTGGGTGGTTCCGCGAGACTGGACCATGTTACGGCTACGGCTGCCCGGGATTCACGTCCGGTAACAGCAGCCAGCCCAAACCCAGCAAACATCAGAAATCGAAGCGGGGTCACGCGCAGCCTCCCGCAGACCAGAACGGCGCCGCCTCTTCGAACGTTTCGCGCTAGCTCGGCTGCGAACCCGGGGGGATTGCCGCGCGGCGCAACTAGTGATGCGGAGCTATGCCGACATGCCTTCCGCTTCGTCGCCTGCGTGGTGCGGTTTGTGGGCCGCGATCACTTTTTCAGCCAGCTCGCTGGGCACGAAGTCGTAGTGCGAAAATTCCATCGAGTAGCTTCCCGCGTCCCTGCGTCATCGAAATCAACTCGTTCGCGTAGCTCAGCATTTCCGCGAACGGCACCAGCGCTTTGATAATGACGCTTCCGGTGCGCGTCTCGCTGCCGCTGATTTTTCCGCGACGCCCGCTCAGATGGCCCATCAAATCGCCCGAATACTGGTCTGGGGCATATACCTCCACGTGCATGATGGGTTCGAGCAGCGCCGGCCGCGCCTGCTTCATCGCCTCCTTGAACGCGAGCGATCCCGCGATCCGGAATGCCATGTCGCTTGAATCCACGTCGTGGTACTTGCCGTCATAGAGGCTCGCGCGGAAGTCCACCACCGGAAAACCGGCGAGGTATCCGCGTTCGGCCGATTCGCGAATGCCCCTTTCGACCGACGGAATCCAGTTCTTGGGAATTGCGCCGCCGAACACATCGTCGACGAACTCGATTCCCTTGCCGCGCGGCAGCGGTTCCATCTTGATGCGGCACAGCCCGAACTGGCCGTGGCCTCCCGTCTGTTTCTTGTGCTTGCCTTCGGCGTCGGCTTTGCCGCGAATCGTCTCGCGATAGGGAACTTTCGGCGGCTTCAGCGTCATTTCCACGTGATAGCGCTTGCGAAGTTTCGCAACCACTACTTCGATGTGCTGCTGTCCCGCGCCACTCAGAAGAAATTCTTTCGTTTGCGGGTCGCGCGAGAATCGCAAAGCCAGGTCCTCTTCGAGGATCCTGTGAATCGCCACTCCGATGCGATCCTCATCGGCGCGCGTCTTCGGCTCGACCGCAAATGTGATCGACGGCTCCGGAATCCGCGCGGTCACGTAAAAAATTGGCGCGCTCTTGTCGCCGAGCGTCTCGCCGGTCGTCGTCTCTTTGAGTTTCGCCACGGTGCCAATGTCGCCCGCGTGCAGATCGTTGACGCCGGTCGCGGTCTTTCCCTGCATCACCTGCACGTGCTGCAAACGTTCCTGCGAATTGCGGTGGTAGTTTTGCAGCGTCGCGTCGTTCTTCAGCACGCCTGACATCACCTTGAAATACGTGATGCGCCCGGCGAAGGGATCGGCCAGCGTCTTGAAAACGAAGATCGCAAGACGGCTCGGAATCGGCGATCTTGCGCTCGACGGCGTCGCCCTTGTGAGCGGCCGCTGTGTGTCCGTGCGCTTTTCCGCGATAAGCCGGCGACGGAAGGATTTCGACGATGAAATTCAGGATCGCGTCGCTGCCGATATTGTGCAGGGCGGAACTCAGCAGCACGGGAAAGACCTTCTTGTCGCGAACTTCCTCGTGCAGACCCTTCCTCAGATCCTCGGCTGGAAGCGTGCCTTTCTCGAAGAATTCCTGCATCAACTCGTCTTCGCCTTCGGCAACCAGTTCCACCAGCGCTTCATGCGCTGCCTGCGCCTCGTCGGCCATGTCGGCTGGAATTTCCTCGATTTTCGCTTTGCCGTCGCCATCGGGCGTGTAGATCAGCGCCTTCATCGTCACCAGGTCGATCACGCCCCGGAAACTCTTCTCCGAGCCGATCGGCAGCTGAATTGGAATCACGCCGCGGCCGAACACTTGCTTCAGCGAGTTGAGCGCGCGCTCGAAGCTCGCAAGCTCGCGATCCATCCAGTTGATGATGAAGGCGCGCGGCTGATCGTATTCCGTTGCGTAGTCCCAAACTTTTTCGGTCACCACCTGCACGCCCGCGGCCGCGTCCACCAGAATCAGCGACGCGTCGGCGGCAATCAGCGATGATTTCGTTTCATTGATGAACGTCGAGTAACCCGGCGTGTCGAGCAGATTGATTTTTGTCTTGTCTGCCTGGCCCGGCGCTTGCCATTCGGCGTACGCCAGGCCGGTATTGATCGAGATCTTGCGCGCGATTTCTTCTTCGTCCCAGTCGGTGGTGGTCGAGCCGTCGGCCACTTTGCCGTGGCGCGGCGTCATGCCCGCCGTATACAGCAACGACGACACGAGCTGGGTTTTCCCCGTGTCGCCGTGGCCTACAATGCCAACGTTGCGTATCCCTTCAGTTGTGTAGGATTTCATGGTTCACCTCGTTGGGGACTGCAAGAGTCGAAATGGAAATTCGAGAGAAGAAGTACCGTCGCCGGCCCCGAATGTTGTTCTCTGTTCTCTGCGGACTCTACGTCTCTGCGGTGGGTTCTTCCCGATTTATACAAGTATCCGGAAATACGATGTGTGAAGCCGGACCTCGAATTCGTGCCTGGCGTTTGCATGAGCATCACGACGCATTGCCCGAAAAACCCGCGTGGAGCGGATTCCAAGGGCGCCCCGGCGTCTGCGCGATGACCCTGCGGACCCTTCGTCCAGTCGATTGGCGTGCCAAGCGGCCGACCCGAAGGGCGGAGGAGCCGGATGCTAGCACACGGCTCGCGACTTGTTCAACTTGAAGAGGGCCCGGCACCGCCTCTGCCCGCGCCGCCGTAGAGCGTGAGCTTACCTGCGGCGACGACGCCGATATAGCGGCCCTGGCTCAGGAACTGCATGACTTTTTTGCCCGACGCGGCCATCTGCGCCCATCGGGATCTTGTTTCCGGGTTTTGCTCGAGTCCGCGAATCTCGCGCCCATCGAAAACAAAGTCCACTTGCCGCAACCCTTTTTTCGGCGTCTTCAGCACGCGATAACTCTTCCCGCCGAGCTCGACCATGCTCGCCTTCTCAACAAGCACTTGCCGCCAGACCTCCATCAATGTTTCTTCCAATGACGATTTCATCTTCTTGCCTGACCGAAGGGACTCCCTTATCCCCGGAGTGTAACTTACCGAGGCTATAGCCAGGAATTGAAACGCGGTCGCTACGCTTTACGTCATTCATACGTACACATTAATTTCATTTTTCCGGGGCGTGGCGAAACCTGAATGGCTGGAGGCGGCCCATGAAAAGCATACTCGTAGTGTCGTTGCTCACGCTGTTTGCTCTGCCTGTGTTTGCCCAGGATCAGGCTGCCGCTGCCCGCGCAGCGGCTGGCTGTGGTGCCGACAACGTCCAGTACGACGTGAAAACCGATAAGAGCCAGCATCCGCAAGGACAAGTGCCTGAAGGAAAAGCGCTCGTCTATGTTTTCGAGGAAGAGAAGACAGATGCTAACGCCTTCAAGATAGGCGCCGTGACCATCCGAATTGGGCTCGATAGCCAGTGGATGGGCGCAAATCACGGCAACACGTACTTCTACTTTCCGGTCGACCCCGGAGATCACAATATTTGCTCGAATTGGCAGTCGAGCATCGGAAAGCTTTCGAAGTTGGCCTCAGCTGTCAGCCTCACGGCCGAGGCGGGCCAGGTGTATTACTTCCAGACGAGAGTGGATGAGCGAAGCCACGATAAGCCCGCTGTGTGGATGGAACCGGTCGACCCGGCCGAAGCAAAACTCCTGATCGCATCGGCCTCGCTCAGCAATTCTCGTCCCAAGAAATAACCCGACCGACCGAAGAGTCCGACCAGTAGCTTGGCCCTTTACAGCTTGCGGGAAAAAGTCCGCTTTTTACGGGCTTGTGTCAGCCCGGACTCGGGTTCAGGCTTGTCGTGCACCTTTTGCTTCATCTGTGTTTATCTGTGTTCATCTGTGGTTCCAAGATTTTACGGTCCTTGTCGCTCAACCCTGGTTTTCAGATAGACTCTTTAGCCCTGGGAGGCGCCTTAGCTGCACCCTTTCGATTGCGCTCAATCTCGCATTGGACGACGTTGCGTGTTACCTTCTTCCGCGCTTTCGCACATCTCTCAGAGGGAACCACGATGAAAACTCGCGCAATCTTCGCATCCTGTCTCGTGATTTTATTCGCCGGTTCGCTCGCTGCTGCGGAACAACCGGGAGCACAGGAGCAGCCGCAACAGCAACAGGCGAAGCCCGCGGCGGGCGCGCAAGCCAAAGAAGAAAAGCCCGCGCCGCCCGTCGAGAAATCTTCCGTGACGCATCACTCCGCGAAAATCGGCGGCCAGACAATCAACTACACAGCGACAATCGGGACGTACGTGATCAAGGACGATGCGGGCGAGGCGAAGGCGAGCTTCTTCTACATCGGCTACGTGAAAGATGGAGTAGCCGACCCGGCGACGCGGCCGGTAGCGTTCTCCTACAACGGCGGCCCGGGCTCGGCGTCGCTCTTCGTTCACATGGGCTTCGGGCCGAAGCGGCCCGTTGTGGCGGCCGACGGCCACGGCATGCCGGCGCCCTACTTGACCACCGACAATGAGGACTCGTTCCTCGATGCCACCGATCTCGTCTTCGTCGATGCGATCTCCACGGGCGCCAGCCGTCCGGCCGCGGGGCAAGATGCGAAACAGTTCCATGGCCTCGTTGAGGATGCGAACTATTTTGCCGATTTCATCTACCAGTACATCACGCGCAACAACCGTTGGGCCTCGCCGAAGTTCCTGATCGGCGAAAGTTACGGCACCACGCGGTCCGCCGAGCTGGCCGGCGTCTTGCAGCACCGGCACGAGATTTATCTCAGCGGAATCGTGATGGTCTCCACGTACCTGATCCCTCCGACGATCGACGAGAGCCCCTCGAACGATATGCCGACGATGTTCTACTTGCCAACCTACACGACGACCGCGTGGTATCACCATCTGCTGTCGCCGGACCTGCAGAATGAGACGCTTGAACAGGTGGCGCAGCAGGCGCGCGAATTCGCCGACGGAGAATACGCACAGGCGCTGCTAAAGGGCGATCAATTGCCGGATGCCGAACGCCAGAAGGTGGTGCAAGACTTGGCGCATTTCACTGCGCTCTCGCCGAAATATATCGAGCGGAGCAACCTGCGAATTCAGGAAGATCGCTGGGCCAAGGAACTCGAACGCGACAAGCGCCGCACCATCGGTCAACTCGATTCGCGGTTCGAGGGGATCGACGCGGATGCGGCGGGCGACGGCACCCAGTACGATCCGAGCGAGGCGTCGTACGAGGGCACGTGGATGGCCACGTTTCAGGATTACATCCATCGCGAATTGAAGTGGGACAGCGACTCGTACTACACCGTCACCGCGCGCGTGTGGCCGTGGGACGAGCAGGGCACCCCGAATATCCTGGAGACGCTGCGCGCGGCGATGACCCAGCAAAGCTATTTGAAGGTGCTATTCGTGATGGGGTACTACGACGCGAACTGTCCGTTTCACGCAGTGGAATACACGATGAGCCACATGGGGCTCGAACCGTCGATGCGGAAGAACGTGAGCTTCACCTACGTCGGAGCAGGGCACATGCCGTACGTAGATCGCGAGGCGCATGACAAGTTGCACAAAGACGTCGATAGTTTCATTAGTTCCAGTTATGGACATTGAAGAGAGACCGTTTCCGCAAGGGCGCAGAGATACGCGCAGTTTTCGCGCCGAGATCTGCCGCGTCAGTGGACCACAGTTCCGGTTAAGCCCATCTGAAGTAAGTGGGTAAATTGTGCGGCGGCCACCGGCCGGCTGAAAAGGAAGCCTTGCCCTTCCGCACAGTGATGGGCCTGAAGGAATGCGAGCTGTTCCTGCGTTTCCACGCCTTCGGCGACCACACTCAGCCTGAGGTTCTTGCCCATATCAATTATCGCGCTCACGATGGGAGAGTCCTCAGGATTGATAGTGATCCGGCGGATAAAGGACTGGTCAATCTTCAAAACATCGATGGGAAACTGCTGAAGATAGCTGAGGCTGGAATAGCCGGTGCCGAAGTCATCCACCGCAAAGTGCACTCCCATCGTTTTGAGCTCTTGAAGCACAGCACCCGTGGATTCGGCATCCTCCATAAGGACGCCTTCGGTGAGCTCGAGATCAAGATAGTGCGCTTCTAACCCCGTTTCCGAGAGTATCGTCCGGACGCTTTCGACGAAACCTTTATCGCGGAACTCAACGGCGGAAACATTGACGGAAACCCGTTTGAACGGCAGCCCCGCGTCTTGCCATCCGCGCGCCTGCCGGCATGCTTCGCGCATCACCCAACGGCCGATCTGGACGATTAGGCCACAATCTTCGGCGACGGGCACGAACTGGATGGGAGGCATAAGACTTCGATCAGGTTGCCGCCAGCGTATCAACGCCTCCACTCCTGTGATCTCGCCGGTATCGAGATTCACCTTCGGCTGATAATGCAACACGAACTCTTCTCGCTCGAGAGCGCCGCGCAGTTTGCCTTCGAGAGATTGCCGTCGCACGGCCTTCCAATTCATTTCCGCCTGGAAGAACTTGAAATTGTTGCGCCCGCTTTCCTTGGCACGGTACATCGCCGTGTCCGCATTCTTGATTAGCGTTTCGGCATCGCCTCCGTCGTCAGGGTAGACGCTGATACCGATGCTGCCATCGATATGCAGATCTCGCCCGCCGATGGAGTGGGGTGCGCTGAGCGAAAGAAGTATCTTTTTCGCGATCGTGGCCGCGCCTTCCCGATGTCCGATCTCCGGAAGCAGGATAACGAATTCATCTCCGCCCTGGCGGCTGACTGTGTCGGAACCGCGCATGCTAACCAGCAATCGTTTTGAAACGGACTGAAGAAGCTCGTCGCCGGCCGCATGTCCCAGCGAATCGTTGATGTATTTGAAACGATCCAAGTCCAGAAAGAGCACGGCAATCGGCCGGTTTTGCCGGCGAGCCAGGGCAATCGACTGGGTGATCCGGTCGTTGAGCAACAGGCGATTCGGCAGATTCGTGACGGAATCGTATTGCGCGGAGTGCGTCATTTGCACCGACATGGCACGTGCCGCGCTCACGTCATGGAAGACAATCACCGCCCCGATGACGCGGCCTGCCCGGTCGTGGATCGGCGCAGCGGAGTCTTCAATCGCGGATTCAAATCCGTCGCGGCGGATGAGGACGCAATTCACGGTCAGTCCCACGGTCCTATTTTGCGCGACCGCCATCTCCATGGGGTCTCGAGCGGGCTTGCCCGTGGCCCCGTCGATAATTCGGAAGACGTCAGCGAGGAGTCTGCCCATGGCTTCTTCGCGGCTCCAGCCCGTCAGGGACTCCGCAACGAGATTGAGATACGTGATTTTGCCTTCAATGTTCGTGCAGAGAACAGCGTCACCAATCGAGTTGAGGGTCACCACCGCGCGTTCTCTTTCCACGTACAATGCATCCTCGACGGCCTTCCGTTCGATCCCGTTGCGTAGCGCGCGCACAAGCGAATAGCTATCGAGGTGGCCCGGAGGGAGATAATCCTGCGCGCCACGGCCTACGGCTTCCTTCGCAACGGCTTCGTTTGCGTTGCCGCCAAAGATCAGAATCGGCACGTCGGGCGCGGCGGCGGATATCTTATCGAACGTCTGGTATGCCTTCACTATCGGGCAGGAACATGTCGAGCAAGACGGCGTCAATCCCTCCTTTGCCCAGGCGCGCAAGACCCTGGGAGAGTTGGCGAGCCCATTCTACGTCGAACGCACCGCTGCCTGACTCGGCGAGCGCCGCGCGAATCTGATCGATAGTGGGAGCGTCGTTTCCAATCAGAAGTACTTTTTTAGGCAAAATAGGCGTGGTCATCATGCGTCGCACCAATCCTCTGCGCATCGTCGTGCTTGACTCATAGAAGGAACATCTCCGAAATAGTTGAACACTGGGTATGGCTCAGTGTTTTCACGCAAGGTTTGGAATGGAACTTCTACTCCGGACACGACCCCGAGGGCTGAAAGAGGGCAGCCTGTAGTTTTCGCGTCACTTTTTGGAAGGGACCCTAATCCTATACCGGCCCTATATACGGTCAATCTGCGTCTCCAGGACAATGTCGAATCACGCACTAGCGGCCGGACTTTTGCGTGTCAATGCGGAAACCAATCGAAAACAAGGGATTTTCCCGGCAGTCAAACTCGCAATTGACCCCACCATCGAAAATTGACCCGCCACCGCAACATAGAGAAGCGTGCCACGTCTTAGGCGTCTCAGAGTACACTCAGGCGGCTATTTCACTTTTGGAGGATTTCTTCATGAGGCCTTGCCTCGTTCGCTCTGCGATTCTGGCTGCGGTGCTTTTTTTGCCGAGCTTCTCCTACGCGCAGGCGATGAAGAACGCGCTGGCGAAACACACTCCCACGCTAGATGAGTCGCTGAGCCTGAGAAGCATAAACTCGCCCATGATTTCGCCCGACGGCCGTTTCGTGGCGTACCGGATGAACGAAACGAATTGGAAGGACAATGAGTTCATCTCGCAGATTTGGCTGGTCAATCTCGCGACGGGGACGAGCTTTCAACTGACGCGCGGCAAGCACGGGCCGGGCGCGGTTGAATGGTCGCCCGACGGGAAATGGCTCGCGTTTGTGGCGGAGCGCGAGGCGAGTGCGATCGAGCCGCTCTCCGAGGAAAAAAAGGAAGAGAAGAAAGAAAAGGAAGCGAAGAAGGAGGACGGAAAAGACGCTGACGCTGGCGGCGGGAAACCAGCGGCGCACCAGATATGGCTGATCTCGCCGGAGGGCGGCGAGGCTTGGCAACTCACGAAGTCCCCGAAGGATGTCGGCGACTTCGAGTGGTCCAAGGATTCGAAGTCTATCGTCTTCGCGGCCAATCCTGCGGAAACAAAAACCAGCAAGGACCGTAAAGAAAAATACAGCGATTACGACGTCTTCGAGAAGGACTACGAGCAGAATCAGCTCTGGCTCGTCGACGTGAGCACGGCGCTCAAGAATTTTCTTCCCGTCGCCGCGAAGCAGCTCACCTCGGACCTATCGCTCAACGTGAGCTCATTCGCATGGTCGCCCGATTCAACACGAATCGCTTTCAGCGCCACGCGAAATCCCCTGCTTGCGTTTGGCAGCGACGAAGATATCTACCTGCTCGACCTGACGAAGAACAATGCGGTGAAAAAGATCGTCGCGCTTGAAGGTCCGGACGGTTCACCGATGTTTTCGCCGGACGGCAAACAGCTCGCGTTCTCGACGGCTCTCGCGCAACCAGACTTCTTTTACGCCAATGGCCACCTCGCGATCGTCGATGTTGACGCGGTTCTCGCCAAGACGGCTACAACTCCTTCCGACGTTCGCGACCTAACCGCAAAATTCGATGAAGACCCGCGTCCGCTCGATTGGGGGCCTGACGGAATTTACTTCGTCGCACTTCAGCACACGAACGCGCACGCGTTTCGCCTCGATCCGCAATCAACGGAGATTCGGCGCATCACGGCGCCGGACACGTTTTTCATCGGCGGCGTTTCGTTTACGAAGGACTTCAAGACGATCGCGTTCACCGAGGCCGACGGCGCGCACATGAGTGAACTGTACGTCTCGCCGGTCGCGGGCTTTTCTCCCCGCAAGCTCACCGACATGACGGCGCAAGTGAAGGACTGGAATCTGGGCACGTCGGAAGTGATTTCGTGGAAGAGCCAGGACGGCGCGGAGATCGAAGGGATTCTTCACAAGCCGGCCGGCTACGATCCATCGAAAAAGTATCCGCTGCTCGTGATGATTCACGGAGGACCGACGGGGATTTCGCAGCCGCTGCTCGCCGCGGGGGTATACGCGTATCCGGTCCCGATTTTTCTCTCGGAGGGTGCGCTCGTCCTCGAGCCGAATTATCGCGGCAGCGCGGGTTACGGCGCGGCGTTTCGCGCGCTCAACGTTCGCAACCTGGGCGTGGGCGACATGTGGGACGTGATGAGCGGCGTGGACTCTCTGATCGCTAAGGGTATCGCCGATCCCAACCGGCTGGGGTCGATGGGCTGGTCCGAGGGCGGATACATCTCGGCGTTCCTGACGACGCATACGGACCGATTCAAGGCGATTTCAGTTGGCGCGGGCATCAGCGACTGGATGACGTACTACGTGAACACGGACATCACGCCGTTCACGCGGCAATATCTGATGGCGACTCCGTGGGACGATCCGGAGGTGTACGCGAAAACGTCTCCGATTACGACGATCAAGCAGGCGAAGACGCCCACACTCATCCAGCAGGGAAGCAACGACAAGCGCGTTCCCGTGCCGGACAGCTACGAGCTGTATCGCGGCTTGCAGGATGAGGGCGTGCCGTCACGCTTGATTTTCTATACGGGTTTTGGTCACGGCGTGAACAAGCCGAAATCGCGGCGCGCTCTGCTGCAATCGAACCTCGATTGGTTCAACCATTACATCTGGGGTGAGGCGTTCCCGAAGGATTCGCCGCTCTTCGGCACAAGCGAAGCCAGCGAGAGCAAGTAGGCTCAAAATTGAGAAGGCCCGCGCGGGAACGTCGAAAGGGAAGATGGCGTCGCGCGGGCCCTTAAAGAGAGAAAGTGAGTTTCCCACCCAGAACCTTGTCAGTCAGGAGAGGTTCTCGATTTCCTTCTTCGCCCGCTCGAGTATCTCGCGGATCCGCGAAATCTTCTCGGTGTTGTCTCGGGCGTGCGTGGCGGCGCGCATCGCGGCTTTCATCACGCTCGCGGCCGGGCCGGCCACCATGCTGGCGGCAGGGCCCATCCACGGCGCCCAGTCCTCCCAGTTTTGCGCGCGTTCCCATATTTTCTTCACGGAGTCCGCTGAGTTTTTCAGTTCCTGTCTGCCGGCGTCCGTGAGACGGTAGGCGCGGCGACCTTCCAACTGCTCGGACGTAATCAGACCTTCGTCTTCGAGCATTTGCAGCGTCGGATAGATCGCTCCCGCGCTGGCATGATAGAGCCCCCCCGAGCGCGCTTCGAGATCCTTCATGAGTTGATAGCCATGTTTCGGCCCCTCGTCGAGAAGTGAAAGCAGAGCGAGACGAACCTCGCCCGCTCCGAAGAAACGACTCCAGCGATTCCATGGGCGATAGGCAGCCCAAGGGACCGCGCAAGCCCAAGTCCAAGCACCCCAAGTAGTTGATCCACAGCGCATGACGCACCTCCCGATGCATCTCGAACTATATCGTAAGATATATAGCGCGTCAAGCAGAAAATTGGCGCAGGTCTCCCGCAGTTCGCCGACCCCACCCCTGACCTTGCGACTGAAAGCGCAGGACACAGGCGATTCTTACGGCGTGATGCGGAAGGAGCCGTCCTTTTCTACGAAGCCATAGGCCATGGCAGGCGTGTTGAAAGCGGCGGCCGGGTGGCCGTCGCGATCAAGAAGGATGATTCCTCCAGTAGTGTGGACGCGGTGCGCCAATTTGCGAACACACGCGTCCGCGACGAACTGTGCGAGATTTCGTTCGGCCTGCGAGCCTCCTGGTTTTGGGCGCAAAGCATAGGGGTCGTCGGGCGGAGTAGACAGGAGGTCGACCGCCATCTTGGCCATCACGATTTTCATGATGCCTTCGCCGTGCCCGGTGCAGGAGACGCCGCCCCACTCCGAGTCGGCGTAGCAGCCGCAGCCGATGAGAGGGGAATCCCCAACGCGGCCGGAATGCTTGCAACACGTGCCGCCCGTCGAGGTGCCGGCGAAAAGATTCCCCTTTGAATCCAGAGCGACGGCGCCCACCGTTCCTTGCTCGTGGCCGAGGTGGTGCTCGGCGGCATGCGAATCCTCGAGACAGCGGCTCCATGCCGCGCGTTCACCCTCTGTGATCAATTCCTCGGGGTCGCAGAGAGGAATGCCGTTCTCTGTTGCGAACTGCTCGGCGCCGGCCCCGACGAGCATCATGTGTTCGCTTTTCTCGAGAATGCGCCTGGCTAGGCGAACGGGGTTGCGAATCCGCTCGACGGCGCCCACGGCCCCGGCTTTCAAGGTCGTGCCGTCCATGATAATCGCATCAAGTTGGACGCGACCGTCGCGCGTAAGGTGCGAACCGACGCCTGCGTCGAAGGTGGGATCGTCTTCGAGCGTCACGATCGCAGCTTCGACGGCGTCAATCGCGGCACCGCCCGCCGCCAGAATTTTCCACGCGTTATCGAGAGAATTGCGAATTCCGGAACGGCAACCCGCGAAGGCCGCGTCGGGAATCTTCCAGGCGCCGCCGTGAACGATGAGAGAGGGTCGCAAGGCTCGCCGAGCGTCAGAGATTCTTGTAGAACATCAGCGTGAGGCTCAGCGCGATCAGGATCGGGCCGAGGAGAAACGTGAAACCCATTCCAAGCAGGAAGCGAATCGCGCCCTGTCGTTTCTCGACGGCCTCTTTCGAAGGGAAAACGTGCAACGGCTCTTCCTGCCGGAGCATCGCGCGAAAAACCTTCAGATACGCGGAAATCCAAAACCGAATTTCGTGCCGGCACTGCCAAAGCAGGTCGAGTCCCGCGCAGATCACCAGAGCGCCAACGATGCCAAGGAGCTTCGGCATTTCAGCTCCCTCGGCCTGCCGAGCGGCTTAGGATCGCGGCTGTTTCGGGAGGTGTGCTCGCCGGCAGGCCTGAGGAACTGAGGCTTGCACCATCGAGTGCGCGCTGCCTCCGCAACTTTCCTTCCGTCTGCTGCCATGTGTGCACGATGCGATGAATGACGCTTATATTCGGCCCGATGGCGAGAATCCAAAGCGCCAGCCCCATTTGATTCGCTAGAGCGCCGACGATCATCAGCACCATGCGTTCGGGGCGTTCCCAGAATCCAACCTCCGAAGTGGGCCCGAGTGACTCCGCGCGAGCTCTTGCATAGCTCACCATCACGGCTCCGGCCATCGCTGTGCCGGCGAGGATCGCGTAGGGGAAACGGTTCACGCGCACATAGTAGACGAGAAGGCCCAGAAAGAGCATGAGATCCGAGTATCGATCGAGTATCGATTCAAGGAATCCGCCGAATTTCGAGACGCGGTTTTGGCGTCGCGCCACTGGGCCGTCAAGCAGATCGCACAGCCCGGCAACAATTATCAGTCCCCCGGCAGCGGCGAACCTCCCAGCAGCGAACAATATACATGCCCACAGGTTCAGGGCCAGAGCCGACCAGGTAATAACGTTGGGTGGAACACCCGTGCGTGCCAGGAGGGATGCCATACGGTCGATAGGCCAGGAAAGATACCGGCCGATAGTCCGTGTCAGCATGGAGAGGGCATTACCCCGCTATTCCTCATCGTAAATTGTGTTCAACCGAACGACCTCGTAATCTTTCTTGCCGGCCGGGGTCGTAACCGTCACTTCGTCGCCAACCTTTTTGCCCAGAAGCGCGCGTCCAATTGGAGAACTGGTGGAAATCAGGCCTTTGGATGCGTCGGCTTCCTCCACAGTTACAAGCTTGTACTCGATTTTGGTGTCCTTGGCTACATCGAGAACCACGAGACGCGAGCCGTAGGCGGCGCGGTCCTTCGGAAGATTGTTCAGATTCATCATCGAAATGTCGGCCATGCGCTGATGAAGCTGGCCCAGCCGCGCCGACACGTAGGATTGGCGTTCCTTCGCATACTTGTACTCGGCGTTTTCCGAAAGATCGCCGTGGGCGCGGGCCACCTTGATTTCCTTGGGCAGCTCGCTGTGGAGTTCGTGCTCGAGAGCGGCGATTTCGTCCTTCAGCTTCTTCTTAATTTTTTCGGCGAGGTCAATCATCTTTGGGCCGGCTACGAGGGCCCGAGAGGCGGCACGCTCCGCAGCGACGGTTGTTAGCTTACCTTTAGAGTATAGAGGATTTGCGCGGCTCGCCGCAAATGGGAGCTTTTGGTTAGTGGACTTCGAGGGTCAAGGCGGCGGTCTTGGTGTTTCCGTGGGCATCCTGCGCGGTCAGGGTGTACGTAGTCGTCTTTTTCGGCTTCAAGTCTATGCAGCGGTTTACGGAGGGCCATACTTCCCGGCCCGTGTCGGGCTCGATTTTCACTGTCTGCGCATTTGCTACGCCATAGCACAGCTCCACCGGGTCGCCTCGATGAACCAGACCCGGCGTCGCATAGAAGACCAGAATGTTAAACTCGGTTCCGCCGACGACATCCAGCGCGCGCTGCTCTTCGGTCTTGCGTTCTTCCGCCGCTTTGGCTTTCTCCTTTGCCTCAATGTCCCGGTTTTGGCTCCATCGCGAAAAAAGCACGATGCCGGCGTACGCCATCGCGATCACAATCGCGATTGGCATGTAGCGCAGAACCTTGCGGGCGCGGTCGGGCGTTTCGGGTTGGGGCTCAGTCAGCACTCTGTAAATTATAACTGCCCCAGGGCGAGCCGGCGAGCCGGGCTTTACATGCCTTGCGATGGAATGATATGACGTGCTGCTACCCCGCGCCGCACAAGATAAGATTGCGCTGGCGTTATTCATTCACTCAGAGGCAGAAGTAGCGGAGGCAGGGAATGTCATCAAAGCGTCGCCGATTTCAAGAACCTTTCGTTCTCCTTTTCTTGCTGTGTGGACTGTTGTTCGCTGCGGCGCCGCTCTCGGCGGACGGCAGCCGTCCGGCCCGCGATCCCAAACAGCCCGTGGACGAGGAATACTCAAAGAAAATCCACGAATACACCACCGAACCGTTCTTCACATCCCCGCTCGTGGACTACTTGCCTGCCTCGAAGAATGTTCCGACGCCGAAAGTTGTTCTTGGCGATGTCGCTGGCGCGCCGGGAATCCTTCCCTATTCCAGCCAGGTTTACGAGTACATGCGCATGCTCGAGAAGGCGAGCCCACGTGTGAAAGTGTTCTCGATCGGCCGCACGGAAGAGGGCCGCGAAATGATTGCGGTCGCGGTCTCGTCGGAGGCGAATCTGGCGCACCTCGAAGAAAATCGCGCGCGTCTGGCGAAATTGGCCGATCCGCGCACGATCAAGATGGATGACGCAGAGGCAGACCGGCTCGTCGGCGCGTCCGTGCCTGTCTACTACATCACGGGAACGATTCACTCGCCGGAAACCGGCGCACCTACCGCGCTGATGGAACTGGCTTACCGCCTTGCCGTTGACGAGAGTCCTTACATTTCCGACATCCGCAATGGCGTCATCACACTGATTACGCCGGTGGTCGAGGTCGATGGTCGCGATCGCATGGTGGATATCTATCGCTGGCACCTTGCACATCCGAAAGACAACTACCCGCCGCTGCTCTATTGGGGCCATTACGTGGCGCACGACAACAATCGCGACGCAATGGCGATGACGCTGAAGCTCACTCAGAACGTCCTCAACACGTATGTCTCCTGGAAGGCGCAGGTGCTGCACGACCTGCACGAGTCGGTGCCGTTTCTCTACGACAATACGGCGGGAGATGGTCCGTTCAACGCGTGGCTTGACCCGATCCTCACGAACGAGTGGGAGATGTTCGCATGGCGGAACGTTGCCGACATGACGCAGTTCGGGATGCCCGGAGTGTTTACGCACGGCGATTTCGATACGTGGTCGCCCGGGTACTTGATGTTCATCGCGGCCACTCATAACGGAATCAGCCGCCTGTACGAAACATACGGAAACGGCGGCGCCGACACCGAGGAGCACACTCTTCAGCCGGAAGAGTACTCGCGTACATGGTTCCGTCAGAATCCACCGCTGCCGAAGGTAACGTGGTCGCAGCGCGACAATAACAACTACGAAGAAACCGGATTATTGACTTCGCTGCACTATTTTTCCGACAACAACAAGTTCTTCCTCCGAAATTTCTATTTGAAGTCGAAGCGCTCGGTTTTGAAGCCGTCGAATGAGGGGCCGGCGGCTTATGTGTTTCCGGCGGACGATCCGCGCCCCGGCGCTCAAGCGCAGCTTCTTTCGATTTTGCGAATGCAGGGGGTGGAGGTTTCGCGCGCGAAGGAAGCCTTTAGCGTAACGATGCCCGCAAAGAAGGAAAAGCACGCCGGCGGGAAAGACACGAAGCCCGGCGACGATGCGACCCCCAGCAGCGATGCTCAAAAAGATGCCCAGAAGAAGGAATCGGACGCAAAGGAGAAGGAGGCATCCACGCCGAAGACGCTCCAATTCGCGGCGGGTAGCTACATCGTCCGAATGGACCAGCCGTATTCCCGGATCGCGGACGCGCTCCTCGACTACCAATACTGGAGTCCCGAAGATCCGCAAAAGACGCCGTACGACGATACTGCCTGGACGTTTCCCGAGCTTTTCAACGTGCGAGCCACTCGCGTGCTCGACGCAAAGGTTCTGGATGTGCCGACGGAAGCTATGTCAGAAATTAAAGCGCCCGGCGGCGTGAGCGGCACCGGCTCGGTTTTCGTCGTCAACCAGAACGCTGACACTGAACTCGCCACTCTGCGCTACAAGCTGAAGGATGCATCCATCGAGGCCGCGGAAGAGCCGTTCGAGGCGTCGGGGCATAAATTCAATCGCGGTTCGTTCCTCATCAAGAACGCAACCTCTTCCGATCTGCAGAATGCGGCGTCGCAGCTCGGCGTGCAGGTATTTGGCATTTCGGTTGAGCCCTCCGTGAAAACGCATCCGGTGCGCGCGGCGCGCGTGGCTCTGCTGCACACGTGGCTGAACACGCAGGAGGGAGGCTGGTGGCGGCTCGGGCTCGACAAGATGCAGATTCCGTACGACTACATCAATACCCAGATGGTGTCGCATGACGCGGATCTGCGCTCGAAATATGATGTGATTC
Organism: uncultured Acidobacteriota bacterium; assembly: GCA_963744235.1. Classification (GTDB taxonomy): domain Bacteria; phylum Acidobacteriota; class Terriglobia; order Acidiferrales; family UBA7541; genus Palsa-295. Next base: position 666,386 of record CAVUSU010000006.1, read on the forward strand.
TCTTCCCGCCCACGGGCCGGGGAGACGCGCTCGCGGTAGTGAACGGCCTGCCTACGGACTGGGGCAATCCGCTGCCGTGGAAGAATACGCCCGAAACGCCGAACCTCGGGAAAAACGACGATTCGACAGACGACATTCGTCCCGGCCTTGGTTTGGATGGCCTTGCGCACTTGCGAGATTTCGTCAAGCAGGGCGGCGTCCTGGTGACGGCGATGGACTCCGCGAATTTTGCAGTGACACTTGGGTTGACGCGCGGAGTTTCGATTGACCGTCCTCGGAACATGAAGATCGTCGGAAGCATTCTCAAAGCGCGACTTGTAGATGGCGCAAGTCCGATCGCGTACGGCATCGGCGAGAATCTTTCGGTTTACTGTGACAACGGGCCCATCTTCGATCTTTCGAATATGGCGGGATTTCGCGGCTTTCGGCGGCTCGGGAGCCAGCAGACCGAACGTCCCACCGGTCGCGGAACCGCGGACGACCCTGACTTCACACCGGGGCGCCCCGCCGTTGCACCTCCTGATCAGCCACACGCTGAAACCTGGGAAGCTCAGCCGCTCACGGACGATCAGCGGCGCAATGGAATCGCGGTGATTCCCCCTGCAAATCGGCCGCGAGTGATTCTGCGCTACAGCGACAGCAAGGATTTGCTGGTCTCGGGACTCCTCGAAGGGGGAAGCGAGATCGCACAGCATGCGGCCGTCGTGGACGTGCCGAATGGTTCGGGGCACGTGATCCTCTTCTCGAACAATCCGATTTACCGCGGCGAGACGATTGGCAGCTACTCCCTGGTGCTCAACACGATTCTGAACTTCGATAATCTGAACGCGGGGCGAAAGGTCGACGAGAAATAAAGCCTTGGTGCGGCGCGGTTCGGCGACACCGATCGCCGTCGCCCGCTTGATTTTCACGCCCGACTACATTAGAAAGTATGCTATCCAAAGGCCCTCGGGATCGTCTGAACGGGAGATTGGGGTGTGGATGAGGGCTGCGTTCCGGGGTGGATCGCAGAGACTGCGGAAAGTCGCCAACCAAATTGCCGGTCGAGTTTCAGCCAATTGAGTTCCCACGAAGGAGCAGAATGAGAATGCTTCGCAAACTTTCGATGATTTGTGCCGTGTTGCTGCTGGCGCCGGTGGTGATTTCCGCGCAGACGGTGGACGAGGTAATCGCGAAGAACGTCCAGGCCGTCGGAGGAATGGACAAGCTCAAGGCTGTGCGTAGCATCCGAGTGAGCGGAAAACTGCAAGTCCAGGGTTTCGAGGCGCAGTTCGTGGAACAAAACAAGCGCGCAGACAAGGTGCGCGAAGAAGTGCTCATTCAAGGAATGGCCCAGGTGCAGGCGTACGACGGCCGCACCGGCTGGATAATTAACCCTTTCAGCGGCAGGCGTGACGCGGAGCTCATGTCGCAGGACGATATGAAGAGCCTTCAAGTCGACGCCGACATGGATGGACCGCTGGTGGATTACAAGGAGAAAGGTCATACGGCCGAGCTGGTCGGCCATGACTCGGTGGAGGGAACCGACTGCTACAAGATCAAGCTCACGCTCAAGAACGGCGACGTTCGCTACTACTATCTCGACACGGATTCGTTTCTGCCGTTGAAGCTCGAGACTCAAACGACGATTCGCGGGACCATCCAGGAAAGTGAGACGTATTACGGGGACTATGAGCAAGTGAATGGAGTCTACTATTCGTTCGCCTTCGAGAGCGGCCCAAAGGGCGATACCAACCGGGCGAAATTCACGGTGGATAAAATCGAGCAAAACGTGCCGCTCGACGACGCAATCTTTTCCGTACCTGCGGTGAAAGCTGCGCCGAAACCGGCGGGCGGCAAGTGAAACCTGTTTTCTCTGATTTCCGATGTCGTTTGCTTAATTCACAAATGAGGATTCCATCGCGATGATTAAACTGCGTCTTAGCGTTGCCGCTTTGCTTGTTTTCGGGTTTCGCCTTGCGCTGCCGGCGCCAAGCTTCTCTCAGGACGTAAAGGTGGATTCCGACACGATTTCAGGCTTGGGTGCGCGGAACATCGGTTCAGCCGAAATGAGCGGCCGCGTCGCCGCAGTCGCCGCCGTGAAGGAAAAAGGCCGGCTGACCGTGTACATCGGAGCGGCGAGCGGCGGAGTCTGGAAGTCGATGAACGGCGGCACCACGTTCAAACCCGTTTTCGACAAGCAAACTTCGCAATCGATTGGCGCGATCGCCATCGACCCTTCAGCGCCGAAAACGATCTGGGTCGGCACGGGCGAGCCGTGGACCCGGAACAGTACGTCCATCGGCGATGGAATCTACAGGTCCACCGACGGTGGCGATAACTGGACGAATCTCGGACTGAAAAACTCCGAGCGGATTTCGAAAATTCTGATCGATCCGAAAGACGGCAATACGGTATACGCGTGCGTCCCAGGGAAGTTGTGGAGCGATAGCGACGATCGCGGAGTCTATAAGACCACCGACAGCGGCAAGAGCTGGACGAAAATTCTGAAAGGCGCGAACGCCTCAACGGGCTGCTCGATGATGTCGATGAGCCCGGGTGATTCGAAGACAATTTTTGCAGGCACGTGGGACTTTCGCAGGAAGGGTTGGACGTTCCGATCCGGCGGCGAAAATGCCACCGCGCCGAGCGGCAGCGGCCTGCTCATGAGCACGGACGGCGGCGCGAACTGGACCGATCTCGACGAGAAAAGCGCCAAAGGCCTGCCCCCGAAGCCCTGGGGACGCGTCGCCGTTACGGTCGCGCCGTCGAATGCGAATGTCGTGTACGCGCTGATCGAGTCGCCAAACAGCGCGCTTTACCGGTCAGACGACGGAGGCAAGACGTGGGATCGCCGCGACGCGAGCCAAATGATGGTCTGGCGCCCGTTTTACTTCGCCAATCTGATTGTCGATCCCAAGGACGAGAACAAACTCTATAAACCCGATCTCGGATTGGTCGTCAGCAACGACGGCGGCAAGAGCTTCAGCGGAATCTCCGGCGGAGCCCACGGCGATTTTCATGACGTCTGGATCGACCCCGACAACACGAACCATCTGATCGCCGGCGATGACGGCGGCGTTTGGTACTCCTACGATAGTGGCAACACCGCGTGGAAGGCCAACAATCTTCCGATTTCGCAGTTCTATCACGTCAGCGTGGATATGGACGATCCCTATCACGTGTTCGGCGGCTGCCAGGACAATAGCGACTGGATGGGAGATTCTTCCTATCCCGGGGGAATCACGAACAGCCGCTGGTTGGTTTTCCCCGCCGGCGACGGATTCTGGGTGTTCGCCGATCCTACAGATGGAAACTACGTCTACGCGGAATCACAAGGCGGCGAAATCGAGCGCGTGAACCGCGTCACCATGGAAACACGGCTTATCAAGCCGCAGCCGAATTACGGCGAGGGTAAGCTCCGCTTCAACTGGAACACGCCGATTCACATGAGCCCCAACGACCCCGCCGCTATTTACATCGGCGCGCAATTCTTGTTCCGCTCGCGCGATCATGGCCAAACTTGGGATCGGATTTCACCCGATTTGACGACCAACGATCCAGAAAAGCAAAAACAGGAAGAATCGGGCGGCGTCACCGTGGACAACTCCGACGCCGAGACTCACACCACCATTTATTCGATCAGCGAGTCGCCTCGCGACGCCCAGGTGATCTGGGCGGGAACGGACGACGGAAACCTTCAAATCACGCGCGACGCCGGAAAGACGTGGACGAACGTGGTCGGTAATGTGCCGGGGTTGGATAAGGCTTCCTGGGTATCGTGGGTCGAGGCAAGCCGATACGATGCCGCTACCGCATACGCAACCTTCGATCGGCACACGTTCGGCGACATGGATCCGCACGTCTTCAAGACCACCGACTACGGCAAGACGTGGACCGCGATCGTCGCGCCCGGCGCCGGTGTCCGTGGATACGCACACGTAATCAAGGAAGACACGGTCAGGCCCGACCTGTTGTTTCTTGGCACGGAGTTCGGACTCTGGGTTTCGCTCGACGGCGGCAAGCAGTGGTCGCAATACAAGGGTACTGACTTTCCGGCGGTCGCCGTGCGCGACATCGTGGTGCATCCGCGCGACTCCGATCTGGTGATCGCCACGCACGGGCGCGGCATCTGGATCGTCGACGACATCTCGCCTCTCCGAAAACTCACGCCCGACGTCCTGGCGCAGGATGCAGTCTTCGTGCCCGGCCGGACGACGCAGCAGCGCCTGAATGCGTTCGGCGGCTGGCCCGAGGGCAACGCCACGTTTGTCGGGCCGAATGCCGCGGACGGCGCTCTGATCACCTACTATCAGAAGAAACGCCACATCTTCGGCAAGATGAAGATTGAAATCCTTGACGCTAACGGCAAGCTGGTCGACACGGTGCCTGCAAACAGCCGCCGCGGCTTGACGCGCGTTGAATGGGGCATGCGATTGAAGGCTCCCCGCGTTCCGCCCGCGGCTTCCGCTGCTTTCGAGGCTGCCCAGGGACCGCGAGTCCTCCCAGGCACCTACACGGTGAAAATGACGCGAGGCGACCAGACCTACACGACGCAGCTTGTAATCGGCCTGGACAATCGCGCCAAGTTTAACGCCGACGACCGCAAGCAGCAGTTCGAAGCGTCGATGCGCGTTTACCATGTTCTTGGTGACATGAGTTTCGACGTCGATCGCATCAATAGCGTTAGGCAGGGACTGGCGCAGCGTGCCTCGCAACTCCCTCCCAGCGATCCGCTGCAGAGGCGGCTCGCGAGTCTGGCCGATCAAACAGACCAGATGCGCAAGAAAATCGTGGCCACGAAAGAAGGCGGCGCGATCACCGGCGAGGAGCGCATTCGCGAAAAGACGACGCAGTTGTACGGCGCCATCACGTTCTACGAGGGCCGTCCCGGTGACTACCAGGCGGCGCGCATCGATTCGCTGAAGCACGAACTCGACGACGTAACGAAGGAGTTCGATGCGTTCGCGGCCAAGGATCTGACGGAAGCGAACGCGTCGCTCGCGAAGAAGAAACTGCAACCCGTTCAACCCATCACGCGCGCCGACTGGGACAAAGCCAATGGTGAATCAGGTGGCAGCGCCGCGCCGGCGGGTACGCCGGGCGAGCTTGCTCGCGCGTTCGGGCGCGCGGCCCAATTGACGCTGCTTTCGCGCTAGCTCGCTTGCGCCGGCCGCTGGATGTGCAGCGCTTTCGCCGTCACGTCCACATACTTCAGTCCTGCGCCCGTGTTGAACAGCACCACGCGATCTTCGGGCTTCAGGAATCCCGTCGTCAGCAGATGCTCATAGGCTGCGGTCGCTGTGGCTCCTTCCGGCGATAGGAATATCCCCTCACGCTGCGCCCAATCCTTCAGCGACGCCAGAATGTGCTCGTCGGAAAACGCCAGCGCGACGCCGCCTGATTCGCGCACGATCTCGAGGATGATGTAATCGCCGTATGCCTTCGGCACGCGCAAACCCGACGCGAATGTCGCCGCCTCCTGCCACGCCTCGCTTGCCTTGTCTCCGTGTTCGTACGCGCGAACGATCGGCGCGCATCCCGCCGCTTGAATCGCGATCATGCGCGGCCGTTTACCAGGACGCACCCATCCAAGCTCTTCCATCTCGTCGAACGCCTTCCACATCCCGATCAGGCCTACACCTCCGCCGGTCGGATAGAAAACCGCGTCGGGATATTCCCAGCCAAGCTGCTCCACCAGCTCGTACCCCATCGTCTTCTTACCCTCCACACGGAAGGGCTCTTTCAGCGTGGAAATGTCGAACCATCCTTCCTTGTCCTTGCGTTCCGCCACCATCCGGGCGCAATCGGAGATCAACCCGTTGACCAGAGTGACCTTTGCGCCGTAGGCTACCGCCTCGACGTAATTGGCGAACGGCACGTCGCGCGGGACGAAAATATGCGCCTCGATTCCTGCGGCCGCGCAGTAAGCTGCCAGCGCGCCTGCGGCGTTGCCCGCGGATGGCACCGCGAGTTTGCGCAGACCATAATGACGCGCCATCGTCACCGCGAGGGCGAGTCCACGCGCTTTGAACGAGCCTGTGGGGTTGGCGCCCTCTTCCTTAACGTAAGCGTTTGGATAGCGCCGGCTGCGCAGCATCGGCGTCCAGCCCTCGCCCAGCGTCACCGGCTTGACGTCGGGAAGCACCGATCGATAGCGCCACATGCCCGCCCACGGTGAACGCGCGGCTTCCGTCGCAATCGCGTCGCGCGACGCCTTGCCTTTGAGCGGGCCGAGATCGTAGCGGACGTACAGCGAGCCCGCGCATTTCGGGCACAGCGTCTGGGGTGTGTTGGCGGGAACCGCAGCCTTGCATTTCGAGCATTCGAAGTGAGCGATCGACGGCATAGGAATGACCATAGCAAACACTCAGAAGGCCCAACAAGCCCCGCACCGTTCGGAGAATTTCTCAGCGGCCTCTGCGGCCTGCCCGCTTTCTTGCTGGGTGGGTCTCAGCGGTGGATTGTCTTTTGACTTTGATTTCAAATTTCAAATTTGAGATTGTTTTTTCTTTCGGTGACTAACCCAACTCAAAATCCGGCGCAGAACCAGCCGACCCCTGGGCTCCGCTCGCTCTCAGCCCTGGGCCTCGCCCTCTTCCTAGTAGGAGCCCTGCTCCCCATCTTCCTGAGCCCACACTCGTGGATTCTCGTCGTTCGCTGGGCTGGACTCGCGGCGATCGCTGCGGGCGGCTGGCGCCGCTCGCTCACCTATTGGATTTTCTTTTCCATGCTCCTCGGAGCGGAGATTGGCTTCGACCGCCCGGCGGTCGCGGAGCACCTGCGCCTCCTGAGCGATATTTTCCTGCGCCTGATCAAAGTAATTGTCGCGCCGTTAATTTTGGGCACGCTCATAACCGGAATTGCGGGACACGGAAATCTGCGGAGCGTCGGGCGCATCGGCCTGAAAAGCCTCGTCTACTTCGAGGTGGTGACCACGATCGCGCTCTTCATCGGCCTTGCCGCCATCAATATCAGCCGCGCGGGCGAGGGCCTCTCAATGGCTCCTTCGTCGGCCGCTGTCGCGGCACCCGCCGCCCCGCCAATGCACTGGGACGACTTCGTCCTTCATATCTTTCCCGAGAACATTGCGAAATCCATCGCCGAGAACCAAATTTTGCAAGTCGCCGTCTTTGCCGTCCTGTTTGGCATCGCCCTCGCGCGCATTTCCGAAACGAAGCGCAAACCCATTCTCAGTTTCTGCGAATCGCTCACCGACACGATGTTTTCGTTCACGAACCTCGTGATGTACTTCGCGCCGTTCGGAGTCGGCGCGGCGATGGCCTACACCGTGGGACACCTCGGCATCAGCGTTCTGTTGCCTCTGCTCAAGCTGCTGCTCACCGGCTACGCCGCGCTGATCGTGTTTTTGCTCGCTGTGCTGCTTCCTATCGCTCTTATTGCGCGCGTGCCGTTGCGCCGCTTCCTGAAGGCCGTTGCCGAGCCGGCCACTATCGCGTTCGCCACCAGCACGTCCGAGGCGGCTCTGCCGCGCGCGATGGAGGAAATGGAAGCCTTCGGCGTGCCTCGACGGATCGTCGCGTTTGTGATTCCTGCTGGATACGGTTTCAATCTCGATGGTTCCACCGTTTACTTGGCCGTTGCGTCGCTTTTTGTTGCGCAGGTGGCGGGAATTCATCTGTCGTGGTCGGAGCAATTGTTCATGGTGTTCGCCCTGATGCTGACGAGCAAGGGAATCGCCGGAGTTCCTCGGGCGACCCTGGTCGTCCTGCTTGCGACGGCCCCTGCATTTCACCTGCCCACCGAACCCATCTTCATCATCCTCGGCATCGACGCCCTGATGGATATGGCCCGCACCGCCGTCAACGTCATCGGCAATTGCCTCGCGTCCGCCGTAATCGCCCGCTGGGAAGGCGAACTGATGCCACCATCACCGTCGGCGGATTCCGCCGTCTACTAGCGATTCAGGTAGTACTCTACAGACGTCACCACTCGCACCGTTTTCATGAGGCTGCCGTCCGAGCCCGCAACCTCGCCGCCTCCACTCTCCTCACCCGTGTCGCCGCCCGAGTTCGCGGCCAGGATCGAGAAGACGCCCTGCGTCGCTTGTCTGATGGATCCTACGGTGCTTCCCGCGTCCAAGGCGAAGCGATCGGCCACGGCTCGGGCGTTTCGCGTAGCTTCGCTAACCATGTCGGGTTTTATCGAGTTCAGTCCCGTAAATTTGTAGACCAATCCCTGCCCGGGATTGCCATCAAGCACAATGCCGGCCCGCAGCAGGTCCATGGCCTTCTGGGATGCCGCGGAGATTTGGTCCACTCGCGATGTCTCGACGGTGATTTGCTGATCGACTATGTAGCGATGGAGCGCCCGCTTGCCACCTCCGTACTCGTTAGCTTGAGTATCTATGACGCTGACAACGCCCAGCGCGATCTCAGAAGGCTGGATGCCTTGCTGAGCGAGAAACTGGAGTATCGTCTTCTTGTCGGCTTCGGTTTTTGAGTACAGCGACGGCAAATCATCTCCAGCTTCCTTGTAGTCCAGCGGCCAAATCGCAAGATCGGACTTGACCGTGCGCTCCGCCAGCCCTCTGACCGATACATACCGGTCTCCGAGCCGGATTGCTTTGATCTGCGCGCCCAATATCCAGCAGCCTACAATGAACCCGAATGCGGCCACCAGCCCCACCACAGCCACTTCGCCACGATTAGTTTGCTTGTCACTCATGCGTCCACCCCCGTGAACACACACGCTGGCACTGCCGGGGCCAACCAAGGCTCGCTGAGGGCATGAGAGTTATCGCGCGTGAGGTCTTGCGTGATGTCTTCGCAAAGACACAGCGTATGGGTCCTTTGACATGAAAGATGGCGGACGAGGTCCGCGTCACCGGTCAGCCGCAAAAAGCGATTCGCTCCGGTCAACGACCGGGGTAGAATTCGCCCCACTTCGTGGAGGTGTCTCGATGCGGTCCGGTGGGCGGTTACTGAAGCTGAGTTACCCGGTTTTCGCGATGTTGGCGCTTGCTTTTGCTGCCGGTGCGCAAACGCTTTCGAAGGATTCGCTCGCGGGCATGAAATATCGGCTCGTCGGGCCGTTCCGCGGCGGACGCGCCGAAGCCGTGGTCGGCATCCCGGGCAATCCGTACGTCTACTACTTTGGCGCAGCAGCTGGCGGGGTGTGGAAATCGGCGAATGGCGGATTGAGCTGGACGCCCATCTTCGACCACGAGTCGAACCCTTCGATTGGCGCGATCGCAATCGCTCCCTCCGACGCAAACGTGATTTACGTCGGCACGGGCGAGCCGTGCCTTCGCGGCGACATCACGCAGGGTAACGGAATGTACAAATCGCTCGACGCCGGTAAGACCTGGACGCACATCGGCCTCGAAAACACGCATCACATCGCAAAGGTTCTGATCGACCCGCGAAATCCGGACGTGGTTTTCGTCGCTGCCATTGGGCACGCCTTTGGACCGAACGAAGAACGCGGAGTGTTTCGCACCACCGACGGCGGCAAGACCTGGCAGAAAGTCCTATATAAGGACGACAAGACCGGCGCTGTGGATTTGACGTTTGCCGGCGGCAATTCCCACGTTTTGTATGCAGCCATGTATGAAGAAGTGCGAAAGCCGTGGGACATCGTCAGCGGCGGCCCGGGCAGCGGCCTATACAAGTCGAGCGACGGCGGATCCACGTGGCAACAACTCAAAGCACACGGCCTGCCGGAAGTTCTGCTCGGGCGCATTGGCATCGCCACGTCGCTGTCGGATTCCGACCGTGTGTACGCTCTGATCGAAGCGGAAAAGGACAAGGGCGGAATCTACCTGTCGAATGACGCCGGCGAATCGTGGCAGTTGGTCACCGGCGATCACCGATTTCTGCAACGCGCCTTCTACTACACCCACATCTTCGCCGACCCGAAGGACGAGAATCGCATTTACATCCAGAATGTCGGCTCCTATCGCTCCACCGACGCCGGAAAGACGTGGGATACCCTGCATCCCCCGCATGGCGACAATCACGCTCTGTGGATTGACTCCGAAAATCCGAATCGCATCATTGCCGGTGACGACGGTGGCGCGGCGATTTCCGTCGACGGAGGTAATAGCTGGACGGCGGAGGACAATCAGCCCACCGCGCAGTTCTACCACGTGGCTGCGGACAATCAATATCACTACTTCCTATATGGCGCGCAGCAGGACAACTCCACCGTCGGCATCGCCAGCAGCACCGATCATGGCTACATCGGCCGGCAGGATTGGTATGACGTGGGAGGCGGCGAGAGCGGCTACATCGTCCCTGATCCCACTGACGCCGGAATTGTCTACGCCGGAGGAAACTACGGAATCATCACGCGTTGGAACAAAGAGACGGACGAAGCTCACCTGATTACGCCTGCGCCCGTGATTATGGACGGCTCGGGCGCTGCCGATCAGAAATATCGCTTCCAGTGGACCGCGCCCATCGTGATTTCGCCGTTCGATCCCCACACGCTGTATATCGCTGCGCAGGTGCTTTTCAAGAGCACCGACGCCGGGCAAAGTTGGACCGTGATTAGTTCCGACCTGACGCGCAACGACAAGAGCAAGCAGCAACTCTCGGGCGGCCCGATTACGAAGGACAGCACAAGCGTCGAGTTCTACGACACGATTTTCACCGTTGCCGAGTCGCCTCTGCAACGTGATCTGATTTGGGTCGGAAGCGACGATGGTCTGGTGCACCTCACTCGCGATGGCGGCAAGAATTGGGACGACGTTACGCCAAAGGGCTTCCCCGAATGGGGCAAGGTCAGCTTGATCGAAGCCTCGCCCTTCGATGCTGGCACGGCTTACATGGCGGTCGAACGCCATATGTTGGACGATTTTCAGCCGTACGCGTACAAGACGGCCGACTTCGGAAAAACGTGGACGAAGATCACGGACGGAATTCCGAGCGGCTCGTTTGTGCGTGCCGTTCGCGAAGATCCCAAGCGCAAGGGCCTTCTCTTTGCCGGCACCGAGACCGGCGTGTTCGCTTCATTCGACGCCGGCGCCCACTGGCAATCCTTGCAACTGAATCTGCCGGTTGTTCCCGTCCACGACCTGATCATCAAGAGCGATGATCTTGCGGTTGCCACGCACGGCCGCTCGTTCTGGATCCTGGACGACATTGCCCCCCTTCGCGAACTGAAGGGCGGCGAGCTTGACGAGCCTGTTCACTTGTTTCAGCCGGCATCGGCGCGTCGTTCGCGCAGCGGCGGAGGCTTTCACCCGAGAGGGGCGCTCGGCGCGAACCCGCCGGGCGGCGTGCTAATCGATTACTCGCTGAAGGCCGTGCCCAAAGACGACATCGCAATGGAAATCGTCGATGCGAAGGGGCAGACCGTCCGGAAATACTCCAGCAAGGAAAAGAAACCCGAGGAAGAAGTGCAATTTTTCGGACCTCGAGCCACTCCCCCAATTCCGAAGAAGGTCGGGCTGAACCGAGTCGTCTGGGACATGAAGTACGACCCGCCGCGCGAGATTCCCGGCGCTCAGTACGACAACGGGCCGCCGGAAGGCGTCCTGGCGCTGCCGGGAAAATATCAAGTGAAGCTGACCGTCGATGGAAAATCGTACTCCGCGCCGATCGAGATCGTTCCCGACCCGAGATCCAAAATCTCGGATGCCGATCTTCAAAAGCAATTCGCTCTCGCAACAGAAATCCGCAATCTCAATGATGACGGCCACAAGCTCGTTCTCGAAATCCGCGATTTGAGGAGCCAGCTTCAGGCGCTCGGGCAAGCGGCTAGGGCAGGACGACGCCTCAAAGCCCGTGCGCGACGCTGCCGACGCTATCACCAAGAAAATTGCGGCGATCGAGAATCAAGTGATCGAGCCCAAAGCGACGGCGAATGAAGACCAGCTCAATTACGGCAACATGCTCAGTAGCCAACTGGCGTACCTCGGGAACAGCGTCGACGATGCCGACGTCGCGCCGACCCAGGCGGAAGTCGAACAGGCCGAGGTGTTTCGCGCTCAGATGGAAAAGCTCGATTCGCAATGGAAGGAAGTGATCGGCCAGGATCTCGCTCAACTCAACGATCTCATGCGCAAGAGCAATATTCTGGCCGTCGGTATCTCGAAACCGGAAGGGGAGGAAGCCGCATCTCATTAAGGATGCAAAGCGCTGACTCATTGCTCGACCAAGCCTCTCTCGAATGGGCGCATCCGCTCGTTCGCGAATGGTTTTGCCGCCGCTTCGGCACGCCCACCGAGCCTCAGGAGCAAGGTTGGCCCCAGATTCTCGCCGGCAAGACCACTCTGATCTGCGCTCCTACTGGTTCTGGAAAAACGCTCGCCGCATTTCTCGCGTGCATCGACCGTCTGGTTCGGAAAGCCCTCGCGGGCGATCTGCAGGATCAAACCGAAGTCCTCTACATTTCTCCCTTGAAGGCCCTGAGCAACGACGTTCGCAAGAATCTCGACGTTCCGCTGGCTGAAATCCTGCAGCTTGCGGGCGAACGCGGCCTGCTCATGCCCGAAATTCGCACCGCCGTGCGCACAGGCGACACTCTCATGCATGAGCGCCGGGCGATGCTCGATCGTCCGCCGCACATTCTGGTCACCACGCCGGAGTCGGCATTCATCCTGCTGACCGCCGCCAAGAGCCGCGAAATCCTGCGCACGGTTAACACCGTCATTATCGACGAGATTCACGCGGTTGCCGATGACCCTCGCGGCGCGCACCTGGCGCTTTCCCTAGAACGCCTGGACGCTTTGATCGGGCGCTCGCCGGTTCGCATCGGGTTATCGGCCACTCAAAAGCCCATCGAGCTGATCGCCAAATTTCTCTCGGGCAATGACCGGCCGGAACCGGTGATCGTCGAAATTGCGAATCGGCGCCAGCTCGACCTCGCTGTCGAAGTTCCCGCGAGCGAGCTTGGACCCATCGCCTCGAACGAGATGTGGGACGAGATCTATAAGCGCGTGAGCGATCTCGTCAGCCAGCATCGATCGACCCTCGTCTTCGTCAATACGCGGCGACTGGCGGAGCGCGTAGCGCACCATCTGGCCGCGCTGCTCGGCGAAGACGCGGTTGCCTCGCATCACGGCAGCCTCTCGCGGCAGCGCCGGCTCGCCGTGGAAACGAAACTCAAGGCAGGCGAACTCCGCGCGCTGGTGGCGACGGCGTCGCTCGAACTCGGAATCGACATTGGCAACGTCGACCTCGTTTGCCAAATTGGTTCGCCGCGATCGATCGCGGTCACACTGCAACGAATCGGCCGCGCCGGCCACTGGCGCGGAGCGATACCGAAAGGTCGCATTTTTGCCACCACGCGCGATGAGCTTCTCGAATGCGCCGGCCTGGTCTGGGCCATCCGCGAGGGCGAACTCGACCGGATCCACATCCCTGAAGCCCCGCTGGACGTTCTGGCGCAACAAATTGTTGCGGCATGCGCCGCCGAGGATTGGGGCGAAGACGATCTCTTCGCGCTGGTTCGCCGCGCCTATTCCTACCGAAATCTTCCACGCGCCGATTTCGACACGATCATCGAAATGCTCTCCGAAGGGATCGCGGCGCGCCGAGGCCGTTATGCGGCGTATCTCCATCGCGATCGCGTCAACGGGCGGCTTCGCGGCAGGCGCGGCGCGCGCTTGGCCGCGATCACCAGCGGCGGCGCGATTCCCGATAACTCGCTCTACACCGTCGTGGTCGAGCCGGAGCACACGACGGTCGGCACCGTCGATGAGGACTTCGCGGTTGAGAGTTTGAGCGGCGACATCTTTCTCCTCGGCAATACTTCCTGGCGCATTCGCAGCGTTCGCGGCGGCGCAGTGCAAGTCGAGGATGCGAAGGGAGCGCCGCCGAACGTCCCATTTTGGCGAGGCGAAGCGCCCGCTCGCACTATGGAACTCTCGCAACGCGTCGCCGCGTTGCGCGAAAAAATCAACTCCCTCGTTCCTGGCGACTCACCGGCTCTCGATCGCAAGGACTCCGCCAGAAGTCATCGCCGCTGTTAGCTGGCTGAAGATCGAATGCGGCCTCGATCACGCAGGCGCCGAGCAGGCGATCGAATACATCGTCGCGGGCCGCGCAGTTCTTCGCGCGGTGCCCACTCAGCAGACCGTGATCGCCGAGCGATTCTTCGACGAAGGCGGCGGTATGCAGCTTGTGATCCATGCACCGTTCGGCGGACGCATCAACAAAGCGTGGGGATTGGCCTTGCGAAAGCGTTTCTGCCGTTCCTTCAATTTCGAATTGCAAGCGGCCGCCACGGACAATGGGCTAAATATCTCGCTCAGTGTGCAGCACAGTTTTCCGTTGGCAGACGTCTTTCATTTCCTTCATCCGGAATCGGTGAAGCCGGTCCTCGAGCAGGCGGTTTTGGCGTCTCCGATATTCGCCACCAGGTGGCGTTGGGTGGTAGGACGCGCCCTCGCCCTGCTCCGATTCAATCATGGCAAGAAAGTCCCGCCACAGATTCAGCGCATGCGGTCTGACGACTTGCTCGCGGCGGTATTTCCGGAAGCGGCTGCGTGTCAGGAAAATATTCAGGGCGACATTTCCATTCCCGATCATCCGCTGGTGCGAGAGGCGATGACTGAAGCCCTTACCGAGGCCATGGACATCGACGGCCTGCGCGACGTGCTTGCGGCAATCGGCGATGGCCGCATTCGTTGCATCGCCGTCGATACGCCCGTACCGTCGCAGTTCTCGCACGAAATACTCAACGCCAATCCGTACGCGTACCTTGACGATGCTCCTCTGGAAGAGCGGCGCGCGCGCGCCGTCGAAATGCGCCGGATGCTGCCGGAAGCTGTGCTGTCGGAAGTCGGCCGTCTCGATCCCGCGGCCATCGCGGAAGTGCGCGAAGAGTCGTGGCCCGACGTTCGCAACGCTGACGAGCTGCACGATACGCTCCTGACGTTGCTTGCCTTCCCGGAATCCGTCGACCCACGCGCGCTTCCGTTCGGTCCGTCGCTTGAGCGTTCCGTCGCCGATTGGCGAGACTGGTTCGCCGAGTTGTCGTCCGCACGCCGAGCCAGCCGTGCACTCGTTGGTGATCGTGCCTACTTCGTGGCCGCCGAAAGGGCGAAAGCATTCTTGACCGTCTTCCCGAGCGCGCAATTCGACTCATCTCTGCCCGATCTGGGTGCCGAGGCTTCGCGCGAAGACGCCTTGCTATCTCGTGATCACCGGATGGATGGGCCACATCGGTCCGTGCACGGCGGGCAATTTGGCGAGCGCTCTCGGACTTCAGGAATCCGATGTCGACAAGACGCTCTTGCGCATGGAGAGCTCCGGCATCGTTCTGCGGGGCCAGTTTACCGGCTCACTCGCGGGGCAGACCGAATGGTGCGACCGTCGTCTGCTGGCGCGCATTCACAAACTCACGATCGGAAAATTGCGCAACGAGATTCAGCCGGTAAGCGCCGCGCAATTCATGCGCTGGCTGCTTCGCTGGCAGCACCTCTCGCCGGGAACGCAGACTTTTGGCGAGCGCGGGATGCTGGAGGTTCTGCGCCAGCTTCAGGGATTCGAAGCTCCCGCAAATTCGTGGGAGCGGCACATTATTCGCAGCCGCGTGGCGGACTACGATCCCAAGGTTTTGGATCGACTGTGCTTGACCGGCGCTGTCGGATGGGGCCGCCTTTCTCCGCATCCTGCCACATTGCTGGAAGCATCCGGCACGCGACGCCGCGTCATTCCCACCAGCGCTGCCCCGATTACGTTTTTTGCGCGTGAAGACGCGGACTGGATGAACTCGCAGCAAGTCCCGAGCGGCGATCGGTCGCCGGGCCTGAGCGCAAACGCGCGCGAGATCCTAAGCTTTCTGCACCAGCGAGGCGCATCCTTCTTCGCAGATATTGTGCGAAGCACTCGCAAGCTGAAGTCCGAGGTCGAGAACGCTCTCTGGGAACTTGTCGCAGCGGGCATGATTACCGCCGACGATTTCGATAATCTCCGCGCCCTGATCGATCCTCGCCGGCGCGCGGGCCGGGGCATCGGACGTGTCGCGCGCCCGAGGCATAGTGGCGGGCGCTGGTCGCTGCTTTATGCGGGCGAGGTGCCTGATCGAGCCGTCGCCCTTGAATCCACGTGTTGGATGCTGCTGAGGCGCTACGGCGTGGTTTTTCGTGAAGTTCTCCAGCGCGAAAGCATTTTGCCGAAATGGCGCGATCTTTTGATTACCTTCCGAAGGTTGGAAGACCGCGGCGAGATTCGGGGCGGACGGTTCGTCAGTGGCTTTCTGGGAGAACAATTTGCTTTGTCTGCCGCGGTCGAATCGCTGCGAGCGATGCGCAAGCAGGGGGCTTCCGGCGAGAACGTGAGCGTTTCCGCAGCCGATCCGCTGAACCTAGTCGGTATTCTCGTTCCTGGCGATCGCATCGCCGCGAATTCAGGGAAGACTCGTCACGATTCGCGACGGGGTCGCGGTGGCCGCAGACGACGCAAACCCCCGCCTAGCCGGCCTCGCCTTGGCGCAATAAGCCGCAGAAGGTTTTCTCAGCGTCCTCTGCGCCTCTGCGGTGAGTCTTTCAGTTTGCTAAGTTACCGCGGGCTGCGCGCGCCCGGTTTGCAACGGGGGCCAGTCGAGGCAGTCTGACCAAAAACACAGTGCCTGATTCCGACGTCTTCTCCACCACCACCGAGCCGGCGTGATCGTGCACGATCTTATTCACGATGGCGAGTCCCAGTCCCGTTCCATTCGGCTTGCCCAGGCTCACGAAGGGATCAAACAGCGTTGTGCGGATGGCAGACGGTATGCCCGGCCCGTTGTCGATCACGCGCACATCGAATGAATCCTGCCCGGAGCTGATTTCCACTTCAATGTGGCCTTGCCATTGCGCCGTGGCTTCGCACGAGTTCAGGATCAGATTGAAAAACGCTCGCTCGATTTTCTTCGGATCGAATACTCCTTCCGTTTCTTTCGATGCCCGCACCGAAATCGTTCGGCTGCGAAACTCAGGCCGGGTGAGCACGGCTTCCACCGCGTGATGGACCGCCTGCTCCAACGAAGCGGGAACCGGAGAAATGGCTCCGTCCTCTCGCGAAAGTTCGCGCAATGAGTCGAGCAAATCGAGCATCTGCTCCGACGCGGTCTTGATTTCGTTGTAGACCTCGTTCCGATCGAGCTTCAGTTTTTCGGCTTCATACAGAAACTCGGCATTCGCCACGAGCGCCGCCAGATGATGCCGGAGGTCGTGCGAAATGGAACTGGCGGCCCTGCCCAGGGCTGCGGTTCTTTCGTTCGCGATCCATCGTTGTTGCGATGCCAGCAGGTCGCTCCGCATTTTTGCAAACGCTTCGCCCACCTCCGCCACCTCGCTGCTTCCGGTGGGCGTTGTGATGACGTACGCGTAGTCCCCAGCCGCCAGGGCCCGCACTCCGGCAACGAGATTATCAAGCGGTCGAGTGATGGTGCGCGATACGAAAGTCAGCAGCAGCGCGCCAAAGAGCACGGCTGACAGTCCCAGAACGAAGATCGTGCGATTGAGTTGCTGGATCGATTTGTTAGCCTGCACCAGCGAAACGAGCACGTAGCATCTCACCGGGGCCGGCGGACCGTCGTGAATCAGGACGGATTTAACGTCATATTGATTGGAGTGGAGGCTGACCTCTCTCGTGCTGTTCGTGTCGTCATCGTCGGCGGCGCCGAACAACGCTTGCAACTCAGGCTCTTCCGACGGGGGGAACGTGGAAGCGATGATGCTATTTCCGGTTGCCAGAACAATCTGGCTCCCGGCGCCGACGGCAAGCTGCTGTGCCACGCTGGAGTCCACCTGCTCTCCCACCGCGATGACTCCGAGTTGCTTCGTCTCGGTTTCGGTCCCAGCCGTGATCGGGCGCAGGAAGACCCAATACAATTGACCTGCGGCGTACCACCACGCTGCGTCCTCTCCTTGTTCTAGGGATCGCTTCAGGTCAGGTTCGGCGATCGACGGGTTCCACACATCCCTGCGCACGTGAAATCCCAAAATTTGTCCTGTCGGGTTCGCCACCAGAAACAAGTCGCTGCCTGCCAGGCGCCAAAAAGGCAATGACGCGTCCTGGATTGTGGGAGCATGCTCGGTGGTCATCATGGCTTTCAGGGTAGGCAGCTCGGCCAGAAGGGCGGCGGTTCTCGAAAGCTGAAGTTCCCTTTGCTTCTGAACGCTCGTGAACGCTCGCACCGAAGCCGCGGTGCTGTCGCGGACTTGCTGATCGATTTCCGACCGAACCTGGCTGCGCACAATGAACAGGATTGCGCCAGTCAGGCCGCAGACGATCAGCAGGTTCGCAATCAAGAGTTGCGTTCGAAGTCGAAGGCGTGCCATCAGTTCCCTGGATTTGCTCTAGTCTCTTGCCGGCGCCGCAACGTTTCCGGTTGTAAACTTGTATCCCGCTCCATGCATGGTCAAGAAATAGCGCGGGCTCGCGGGGTCGGGTTCAAGCTTCTGGCGCAGCCGCAGTATGTGATTGTCCACCGTTCGAGTGGTCGGATAATTCTCATAGCCCCAAACCTCGTTCAGCAGCTCTTCGCGCGAGATCACACGGCCCGGCGAACGCGCAAAAAACTTCAGCAGCTTGAATTCCTGCGCCGTAAGAGTGAGCGAATGGCCCGCTCGGGCCGCCTCCATGCTCGTGAAATCCACTCGAACATCTCCGAATGTAAGGAGTTCGTGCTCGATCGTCTCAGCCGCGACGTTCGTGACGTGCTGCGCAGCTACTGGGCCGCGCCGCATCGCGCGCCGGACCCGCGCCAGTAGCTCCTTGGGGCTGAACGGCTTCGTCACATAGTCATCCGCGCCCAGCTCGAGAAGCAGAACCTTGTCCTCCACTTCCGCGTTCGCGCTCAAGACCACCACCGGCACTCCCGCGGCGTGAGATTTGAACGCCCGGCATAATTCCTTGCCCGGCATGCGCGGCAGCTTCAGATCGAGCACCACAACGCTCGGCGTCTGTTTGCGGAAGCTTTCGAGTCCAGTGACGCCGTCGGAAGCGATGCGAACGGCTAGTCCGTCTGCTTCAAAAAGACGCTGAAGCGTCCGCTGCATCGCTCGACTGTCTTCCACCACCAACACGGTTTCCATAAATGCTCCGTGAGCTAATTTTGGTAATCACTTGATCCCGCTTTGGGATCGTAGTCCTGGCCGTACTTATTCTTGTGTTTCGCGGTGGTTTGTTGAGTCACGGGGACTGCAATCGCAGGCAAGTTCACGTCCCCGGCTTCAACATCCACCGGACGATCCAACGCACTCAGCGCCTGCGGCGTTGCATTCTCGTACCACACGCGAAGCAGGTATTTCCCGGCAGGCACGCTGGGAATCGACACGTGCCCCGATTTATCGGAAACGCCGTAGAAGTCCGAATCCACCGTCATAATCACCGCCGCCATCTCCGGATGGATGTTGCAGAAGATGTAAGAAGCGCCCGGGCGATCGAACCGGATTGCTTTGTGTGCTCCGGCTTCGTAGAGACCCAGGTCAAACCGCTTGCCCCGGTAGAGCGAAAAGACGTTGTGAAACCAGGGATCGAGGTTGGGAAAATCCACCATACTTCCCACCGGGACTACGAGCAGGTTAGGCTCGAACATCTTGTTGTGTTGCACCATTCGGTATTCTCGCGGCGCTTGCACACGAGCAGGAAGAACAACGCCCCGCGGTGTGAGCCACACAACCACTTTGGACGCGTCTTTCACGGGCGCCCCGGAACCCGCGAGATAAAGCTTGACCTCGCCACTGACGTCGAAAGCCTTTTCATTCGCCGGCTCATTGGTCTGCCCGATGCCGGCTGACGTCGGTCTTCTGGCTGTTGGCGCCAGTGCGATTGCCAGAGCCAGAATCGAAATTCGGAGTCGGCAGTTCATGGCTAGAAAAGGAATGCCGCCGCCAGTCCGATTTGGTCCGCGACGGCGGCCACCCCCGAACTCGGATAGGTCCGCAAGCGGCGGAACTCAGGTGAAAACAGCAAGTCGGATCGCGGCCGGAAAATATAGTTCACAAACAACATCTGGTTGCGCGGTGAAAGCCCTGCAAGGGCCGTCGGGTCAAGTTGTTGGGCTTGACGGAAATCCCCTGAATTGCGGCCTCCTGCGCCGATCCCGAAATTGAACTCGTTTTTTGCATCCACCTTGTACTTCAACTGCGTCCACCCTCCCGCCATGATGACGCCTTCCAGATAGGGCACAGCCACAGCGTAATAATTGTAGTCTCCTGCGGGAGGCGCGGGCGTGGGAACTCCGCCAAACGCGTCAATTCCTTTGCCGGCGAAGAATTCCCCGGAAATCTCGGCGTGAGGAAATAGCGGGAAACGCCAGTCACCAACGCCACCCCAGCCGCTGACGGTCGTTCCCCCCACGAATCGTTGCGGCGAATAGATCGCAGATATCCCGAACGCAATGGGATGGCTCTCATTCCTGCCATTCTCAGAGATTCGGATTGCAACCGTTGGCTGGCGCGAACTCTCCTGCGGAGAAGGCGCTCGAACAGTGGAAATTTGTCCCGCATAGCTCGGGGGATCGATGAGTCCGGCATCAATTCTAATTTGTGACTTGCCGGCATCCACCCGCTGTTCAACGCCGATCGTCGGACTCCACGTCCACAAATTTCCTGCAGCCGCAAAGCTCGGGATGCCAACCGACATATAGGATGTTGGAATGTTCGGAGAAAAGAACGGAGTGTCGATTCCGCCAAACAAGGAAGTGTGCGTCCAATTCAGCCGAATCCTGGCCACTCTCAGGCGAACCAGCCCGGACGTATTCGATCCATAGCCGCTCGGCAGTCCGCCGAAAAAGTCCATTTGAACGTCACCGACGGTATCCGCGCCGAAGATTTGCGGCCCGATACCCGTGATGCCAATGATCGACTGTCGAAGAGATGCTCCCACGCTTCCCGAAGAGGTGGCCGAAGAAAGCGGCACCGCGATCGTGGGAACATCCGCGTTGTCCACCTGCCCGGACACTCCGAATGCGTTCAGCAGAACCATCCCTGAAAGCTTGACCCGATACTTCAGGTTGCTTTCAACCTTGTCCTGCTCTTGTTCCTCAAGGCGAGCATTCACGATCTGCCAGTCGTCCGAGCTGATCCGCGCGCTTTCCTGCTCGCTCGGCCTTGGCGCAGAAGCATTCTCACTGGGCGGGGCCTGCGGACCCGTCGAAACACTTGTCTGCTCCCCCATTTTTTGCATCACTTGTTCAAGCATGGTGCGCAGTTCTCTGATTTCCTGTCTGGATTCCGAGAGCTCCGAGCGCGTCTGTTCCAGTGAGTCAGTCAGCACGCGAATCTTCGCGTCCAAACCGGTTTGGACGGGAGTCGACGTCGCTTGTTCAGAGGTCGACTGCGCCCAGGCTGGCACGCCTCCGATCAGCATTATCCAAACGAGGCTCCCGCGCGCCGAAAACAAGCCCTTCGCCCCAAGTTTCATAAGAATCTTCTCCCCAGAGACCAAGACCTGCCGTCTTGGTGCTGCTGTCACTGTGGGTTTCTTGGTTACACACTGGCCTGCTCCATTGTGATCTAACTACGGTTAGCCGGCCACTTTCAACCAGCGGCTCCGCACTGCTTTCGGCCTGAATGCTCGTATGACTCTAACGCAACGCTTCAAATCAGATCGAAACCAAACCACTCGCACGAGAACCAGCCTCAAAAACGAGTCTGCGGGAAGGAGGCGCGGAGCAGGATCGACCTTGATGGACCGGGTGCCGTTCATAGCTTCGAGCCGCTGGATGCAGCGGCTGCCCTCGCCGGCATGGGGCGATTTATATGCCTTTGCGAAGAAAGCCGCTACTCCGCGGATCCTCGAGATAGGTCTTCCACTTGGAGATCACCCACCCCGGAGAACTCTAGTGAATCAGGTTCAGCGTGTTGGCCGCGTCGTCAACGAACACGATCTGACCTTCCGAGTTGAACGCCAAACCAAACAGCGCGCCTGCTCCCGCGGGAGATCCCGTGTTGTCGAGCTGCAGCTTCGCTATCTGGTTGCCCTGCCGGTTTATTTCCGTGATGAAACCGTCGCCGCTGTTCACCGTCAGGACGTGACCACCCTCGGACACGATCACTCCCAGGGGTCCGTTCAGACTACCCCCCGACGAGAACGTTACACCTTCGCCCGCAGACGTCGTGCGATCCAGCGCGTGCGGAATCGCCTGAATGCGATTCTGCAACGTGTCTGCGACGTAGAGCACCCGGCCGCCATCGCCTCCGAAGATCGTTCGGCAATCCTCTCGATCGCCTTCTTCGCAACTTGGGCTCAGCGCGACGCCGGTGGGACCAATAACGAGTGCCGCGGGATCGGTTCGCTCTTCAAAGCCCGAGCCGATTACGGTCATCGATTCGATCCACGGCATCTGCTTCTGTGACACGCCAAGATCGATTCGCACGACCGTTCCCTGATTGACGACATTGCCCGGCACCATCGAGTTGCTGCTCGCCGCAAGCGTTCCGTTCAACACATTCGTGACGAACAGACGTGCCTCATTGTCGCCGTCCACAGCCGTCATGTCCCACGGACCGCTGATCAGCGAGCCGTAGAACGTCTCCGCCGGGTTTCCCCACGCATCCAGCACAATCAAGCATCCAGCCTGTGCCGTAGCAGAAGTTCCGTCGGTTGTCGGCAAGCTTCCTACGATCACCCAACCTGATTTAAGAACCGCGAGAGCTGTCGTCAACCCTACGCCGCCCGGGCACGGCCCCGGCAACTTGCTGGCATCGATCGACGCGAACACCGTCACCGCGCCTGTCGGCGACACATCCACAATCGTTGTTCCTGTGCCTTGCTGGTTCATGCTGTTATTGAAATTGCTCACCAGAATGTGGCCTTCCTGCAGATTTCCAACGCTGCGAGGCACGCGCCACACTCCGTAAGGATTTATGTCGCCATTCGCAGGAACCGTCGAAGTGATAGTTTCGGGTTTCTGATTCTTCTTCAGCACGTTGTCGTCATCACCGAAAGCAACTGACGTCATCGCCAGCACGCCGACAGCACCGAGTATCAGGCCGGCCAAAACACTGCTCTTGAGTCTCATCACCATAGTCTCCTTAGCGGAATCCGCGTTCCCCAGAGCCGAGCCTCTCCGGCGGGGGCGTGTGCCAAGCAAAGTGGCCGACGAACGCCGCCGCCGCAGGTACGAACCGAAATCCCGGCAGCTCTCTGGGGATTGGGCTGATGCCGGCATTTCAAGTTCTATTCGCGCAAAAATCTACGGGACTCGCACTGTCCGATTGCCACGGGCATGTCTGTGGATTGTCAAAAACTTGTAACGTCTACGGGCGGGGATCCGGATAAACGAGAGCGAAAAGACAACCTCCGCTAGGTACTATCGGTACTAGAATCAGCCATCTGCAGTCACTGGTCACCGCGAAACCGATACAGATCGGCGCTCTGGACTCGGACGCCCAGCAGCTTCAAATAGAAAAAGAGCTGGTGCTTATGATTCAGCAAGTGCTCCAGATTCCCGAGAAGCAGCGTCAGGAGACGCTCCCCTCCAGGCTCAAACACGGTTGGGAGTTTGCGGCCAAGGTCTTCGTCCGTGCAGATCTCGAAGCCCCGGGCGATGCACTGTGAGTATTGTTCGAGACGCCTTGCGGCATCCGCGGGCTGGCAGAGATGATTCACGCCCAGACCGCGAAGCTCTGTGAAATCTTTTAGTTGGGAAGGATAGGCCGCATGTAGAACGGCGCAGAAACCGGCGGCACAATCCAGCAGGTGTCCAAGCAAGTGTCCCACGTCGGTCGGGGGCCGCGAAAGAACTACATCCGTAGCGGGTCGCCACTCCAGCTTCTCCGCAGGTACAAGACTTACCAGATGGCCCGTTCGTTCCAGCGCTTCAAGCACTTTATCGCGCACCGAACCCGTGAGTTCCCGCTTTTCCATGCTCGGCCCCGTTCGCTTTCCACTCACCCTGAGTTTGCCGCCGAGGTGTTATGCCATCAATCCCCTCGGCGCCAGCACGTACCCCCGGATGAAACGGCTTGACGCCTTCTCCGCTCCCCTGCTATACAGGCTCCTTCGATGGCGAAGGCAGTTCCGCATAGCCGCGGACCAGCTTTCGAAGCATCTACTTCTCCCGAGGCGAATCCTACTCAAAACTTTCGCGCCGCCCTTGGAGAGTAGCCATCTTTACGCGACAAGAGACAGTTTCGTGAGGAAAACTCTCCCAAGTCGGCCTCTGTGGGCGCTTCTATTTGCCGGATCCATGATCTTGGGTCCCTCCTCTGCGCGCTCGCAGAGTTTACCCAAGCAGGCCTATCCTCCGCCAGATTCCGGTCCTGCCACAACTCAGGATTTCAACCGCCGGCTCGAGCAACTCCGCCGGTCCGTCTCCACCCAGTCGAACGGTTCGGTGTCCGCGGAATATCGTATCGGCTCGCAAGACCTGCTGGAAGTAAACGTATTCGACGCGCCGGAACTCAACCGTTCTCTTCGTGTCTCCGCGAACGGCGAAATATCCTTGCCGCTTGTAGGAGCCATCCAGGCTTCGGGCTTGACCGCACGCGAAGTGGAGAATTCGTTGGAAAGCAGGCTGCGCATTTATATGAACGACCCTCACGTCGGAGTTCTCGTGACGGGCGTCGAAAGCCATCCCGTGTCCGTCCTCGGCGCCGTGAACCAGCCCGGCGTGTTTCAAATTCGCGGCCCAAAGACGCTTCTCGAGATGCTCTCGATGGCTCAAGGCTTGTCAGACGAGGCCGGCGACAAGGTGCTCGTCATGCGTGGGGCGGGCGTCGATTCCAATCCTCCTGATCCTTCGAGTACCGCCAGTAACACCGGCTCCGCCGCTGACGCGAACGCAATTCAGATTGATCTCAGGCTCCTCCTCGACTCGGCAGATCCCCGCTACAACGTCCCCGTTTATCCCGGTGACATTGTGAAGGTAACGAAAGCGGGCATCGTCTACGTTGTGGGCAGCGTGACGAAACCCGGCGGCTTCACGATGCGGACCAATGAACAAATGTCGGTCCTCAAGGCGGTTGCGCTCGCCGAAGGTTTGACCTCAACTTCCTCAAAAGGACACACTCGCATCATTCGCACGGACCCGATTACCGGCGAGCGTTCCGAAATCCCGGTTGACCTCGGGAAAATCCTCGCGGGTAAACTTCCTGACATGCCGCTGAAGGCGGCGGACATCGTTTTCGTTCCAAAGAGTGGCACGAAAGCCGCCCTGTACAGGGGATCGGAAGCAGCCATCGCAACCGCGAGCGGAGTCATCATTTTCCATCCCTAGAAAAGGAACAATGGACCCCGAGACACAAATCAGGCCCTACGAACCTCCAGCGCATTCTTCTCTGAAGGTGCACGAACCGGCCATTTACACCGCTGAGCGGATGCGCGATGTGCCCGACCTGCTCGAATACTGGCGCGTCGTGGTAAAGCGCCGGGCGACCATTCTCACCACCTTGTTCATCGTGTTTACCGTGGCTCTTGTCGCCACCCTGAAAGAGAAGCGCGTTTATGAAGCGCGCACCCTCATTGAAATCCAAAAAGAGAACCCCGACATCCCGACGCTGCAGGAACTCTTTCAGGTGGAAAGCATCTCGGACACCTACCTCGAGACGCAGAATCGGATTCTGAAAAGTGAAAATCTGGCTCGGCGTGTAATCACGCAACTCAAGCTGGGTCAGTTGACCGAATTCGCCTCGCGCGACGCCGAACGCCCCGCGCCCGATGCTGGACAAGCCAGTGCCCAACCGGGTGATGTACAGCAGCCTGACTCGCAACCAGGTGCGGCGCAACCGCCCTCGGTCGCGCAAGTTTTCACTGTGCCAGGCGGCGTATCGAGCCAATCCGATGTTCCGGACGACGTGCTGAAGAAGTTCCAGGACCGCCTGAGCGTTGAGCCCGTCAAGCGAAGCCGATTGATCGAAGTGACCTTCGACTCGAATGACCCGAAGCTCGCCGCTCAGGTCGTGAACACCGTCGCCTCCACCTACATCCAGCAGAATCTCGAAGCCCGATGGGATACTTCTCAAAAGGCTTCCGAGTGGCTGTCGCAGCAGCTCGAAGGAATGAAGGCCAAGCTCGAAAAGTCCGAAGACGACCTCCAGGAATATGCCAACAAGAACGGCCTTCTGTTCCTCGAGACCGACAAGGGCACCACGGAGAACATCGTCACGCAGCGTCTTCGCGAGTTGCAGGAACAGCTCACGAAAGCCGAGGCCGACCGATTCGATAAGGAGTCGTTGTTCCACTTGCTCGAGCAGGGCGACTACGCTTCGCTGCCGGGCGTCTTCGACAACAAATTGATGCAGGATCTTTCCGAGCGCGTGGCTGAATTGGAGCAAGAACGCTCGAAGCTGATCTCCACCTTTACGCCGGACTATCCGCGAGTGAAAGAGATTCAGAGCCAGATTGATGAAAGCCAGGCCGTGCTGACCGCCGAACGCGAGCGCGCTGCCAAGAGCATCGCGAATGACTACCGCGCGGCTGTCGGTCGCGAGAGTATGCTGCGCCAGGCTTTTCAAGAGCAGCAAAAGCAGGCCAACGACATTGCCGAGAAGTCAGTCCAGTACAACATCCTGAAGCGCGAGGCAGACACCAACAAGCAGCTCTACGTCGGCCTGCTCGAAAAGCTCAAAGAGACTGGAATCTCCACGAGCCTCAAGGCCACGAACATCCGAATCGTCGATCCGGCGTATCCGCCCAAGAAACCCGCGCGGCCTCGAATCCTCCTGAACCTCTCGATGGGACTTCTCCTGGGTCTTTGCTTAGGGACCGGAGCCGCTTTCTTGCAGGAGCATCTGGACAATACTCTCAAGACGACCGAAGACCTCGAGCGCTTCTTGCAACTCCCTGCGCTGGGATCGGTGCCCGCCGTAGCAGGTCTGGAAAATGGCAATGGCGTACACGCGTTCTACGAACGGGCGCGGATGCTGACGGGCGAAAAAGGAAAGGGACAGTCGAACGGCAACGGCCATTGGAATCGCATCGAGGGCAATGGGTCGAACGCGCCCCTGGCGGAGGCGTTCCACGGTCTGCGTACATCTGTTTTGCTCTCCACCGCGAAACGTCCTCCTTCATCCCTTCTGGTCACCAGCGCTCAGTCAGGCGAAGGCAAGACGACCGTCGCCGCAAATCTGGCGCTTTCGCTCGCGCAGCTTGGTGAGTCCGTGCTCCTGATCGATGCTGATCTGCGGCGCCCGAGTTTGCAGCACTTTTTCGGGGTCGACAATTCTTCCGGGCTGGTGGATTTCCTTACGGGGAACTCGGACTGGCGGAAGGTCGTATGGCAATCGCCCGCCGAGGGTTTGTCCGTTCTCTTCTGCGGACCCGTCCCGCCGAATCCAGCGGATCTCCTTTCCTCCGAATACATGCCGAATCTGATTCGCGAAGCAACGAAGGAGTACAAGTTCGTGGTGCTGGATTCTCCCCCGATGCTGAATCTCGCGGACAGCCGCATTCTCGCTACCCTCGTCGACGGCGTGATTCTCGTGGTCGGCGGCGGTACGACTCCTAGGGAACTGGTTCACCGCGCTTACACCTCCGCCGTGGACGCGGGATCGCACATTCTCGGTGCCGCGATCAATTTCGCCGATACGCGCAACGACTACTATTCGAACTACACCTACAATAAAAATGGCGACGCGAAATGACCGCCCGAGGTGACGACCCCGCGCTGACGAACCCCATCTCGGCCGATCTTCGAATGAGAGCCGTTGAAACGTCGCTCATCGTTGGTGTCGTTCTCGCCGTTGCCGCGTTCGGCGGCACCGAGCCGATTTCATTTGCGGTGGTGGAGATTCTTTTCTTTAGCGTCGCGTTCTGGCTCTTGCTCCGCCCCGGATCGGCCTCGCCGCCCGTCCGCGCGAATTATTTTGTGGTTCCAGCCCTGTTGACGACCCTGGTGCTCCTTCAACTTTGCCCATTTCCGGCGCGGTTCCTTTCAAGGTTTGCTGGCCGCGGCAACTACCTCGGCGCGCGCTTTTCCACCTTGAGCTTTGCTCCTTATAATTCCCGCAACGAGCTCCTGATTCTCCTCACCTGTTTTGTCGCCTTTTACCTTGCTTATATCGTAAGTCAGGACCGCGGCCGCAAGCAGCGCCTAATCTTTGCCCTCGTCGCGCTGGGGGTTGCAGAAGCGTTTTACGGTCTGGCTCAGTACTTGATGAACGTGCAGAAAATCTTCTGGTATACGAAGAAATACGATCTCGAAGAAGCCACCGGAACCTACATCAATCGCAACCATTTCGCCGGCTTTCTCGAGATGGTCCTGCCGTTCGCGGTTTGCCTCGCCATTTATGAGGGCGAGAAACTCCTCGCTCGGCGCAAGCATCGTGGCGGGCGCGCGACAATGCTGACTTCGGATGTGAAGACGCAGGCCGTTATCTTGTGGCTGGCCGTCGCGGTCGTGTTGATGGCGGCGATTGTGTTCTCGCGCTCGCGCATGGGACTGCTCGCGGCCTGCGCGTCGCTCCTGGTCGTGTTCGGACTCAAGATGCTTCGGCGAAAAGCGCTTCCCGTCGATTCTCGGTGTCGCTTTTGTCGCGCTCAGCCTCTGCCTTGCCGTCTGGATTGGCGTTCGTCCCGCCTTGAGCCGATTCGAAAGCCTCAGACAGGAATTTTCGGGCAACGAAAGCCGCCTGTCGATGTGGCCGGGCACCCTGAAATTGATCGCCGAGCATCCGCATCGTGGGAACCGGACTCGGCACGTTCCCGGTCGTTTACACCGAGGTGCAGACCACGTTTTTGACGCAATTCGTCAATCACGCCCACAACGACTATCTGGAGATTTCGAGCGACCTCGGGATACCGGCGGCGCTGCTCTTGTTCGCTTCGATCCTCTATGCACTGGTCTGCGCCGTGCGGACTTTCCTTCACGGAGAAGGGAAGTACACCCCGGCGATTTCCCTCGCCTGCGTCGGCAGCATCGTTGCGATTCTGCTGCACAGTTTGACTGATTTCAATTTGCATATTCCGGCAAACGCGCTATTGTTCGCGGTCATCTTAGGACTTGCGCTGGCGTCCAGTTCGAAACTGGCTCCCGCGGAGGCGGCAAGTTGAAACGCGATTTCGAATTCGCTCTGAAGCGGGCGCTGGACGTCGGCGTCGCCCTCGTCGCCCTTTTGATTCTGCTGCCGGTCTTGGCGTTCATCGCGATCGCCATAGTTATCGACTCGCCGGGATCGCCCTTTTTTAAGCTTCGCGCCGCGGGCCGCGATGGCTGCGCGTTCGCCCAATGGAAATTTCGCACGATGGTCCGCGACGCGCGCCAGAAGGCGCATCCGTTCGAGACTTTTTCCGCCGATCCGAGAATCACTCGAGCGGGCCGGTTCCTCCGGCGGTGGAGCCTCGACGAGTTGCCGCAGTTTTGGAACGTGCTTCGAGGAGAAATGAGCCTGGTTGGGCCGCGGCCGGCCTTCGTCGAAGTTGCCGGCAGATATTCCGCGCAGGAAGCGCGACGCCTTCGAATGCGTCCCGGCCTCACCGGGCTCGCGCAGATTCAGGGCCGCAATCTGATTTCTTGGCAACGCAGAATCGCGCTGGACGTTGCTTACATCGATCGCTATTCGCTTTGGCTTGACGCGAAGATTCTGCTCGCGACGGTTCCCGTCCTCCTCAGGGGCGACGGAATTTACGGACCGGACGGCAGAGTGCGAATGCACGACTTGGCCTGAACCGATGAATCACACGCGAAACGGAAAACGGCTCGTCATCGTTTGGGGGGCCGGCGGTCACGGAAAGGTGATCGTCGACGCCCTGCTTGCCGCGGATTGCTGCAAGATCGTCGGAATTGTGGATGACGACGTCGCAAAAACAGGCGCTTCCATACTCGGCGTCCGCGTGCTCGATTTTTCGGGCGGCATGGCCAAACTTGCGAGCAAAACCGATTTTGACGCTGTCGCCATCGGAATCGGCGATAACCATGTACGAAGCGAGAAATTACGCGAAATTCTCGAACTGGGCATCGAGCCCATGAACGTGATTCATCCGGCGGCCCACATGTCTCGCTTCGTGAAGCTCGGCAAGGGCGTGACGATTCTGGCTGGAGCCACCATCAATCCGGGCACCGTGATTGAAGACAATGTCTGTGTCAACACCTCGGCCTCCGTCGATCACGATAACTATCTCCACCACAGTTGCCACATTTTTCCGAACGCGACGCTCGCCGGCGGAGTTCGCGTCGGGGAGCATGCCTATGTGGGCTCGGGAGCAGTGGTCGTCCCCAATGTGACGATTGGCAACTATTCGTACGTCGGCGCCGGAGCTGTCGTGCTCAAGGATGTTCCGGAAGGCGTCACCGTTGCCGGCAATCCCGCGGCGGAGATTCGCGCTCAACTGAAGCGCCCCGATCACCAGCGCTCGGATCAGCGCCAATGGACACAATGCCTGTCGAAACCATAAACGTTCCGGCGATTGCCGGCGGACAACCCATCTTCGATCAGCTCTTGCCGATCGCTTCTCCCGAAGGATTGCCCTCCGACGAATTCCTGGCCGACGTCCGCAAGATTCTCGACAGCGGCTCCCTCACGAACGGTTCCTTCGTCCGCGAGCTCGAGGCCGCCGCTGCCGCCTATTTGAACGTTCCGCACTGTGTCGCGGTCGCGAATTGCACGTCCGCTCTGATGTTGATCCTGAAGGTCCTGGATCTGCGCGGCGATGTAATTGTCCCGAGTTTCACGTTTCACGCCACGGCCCACGCGGTTTTGTGGAACGGCCTGACGCCCGTTTTCGCGGACTGTGATCCCGACACGTTTTGCATGGATCCCGAATCGGCCCTCAATCGCGCCTCGAAGAACACGGCCGCGATCATGGCCGTGCACATGTTCGGGAACCCCGCGCCCGTCGAGCAATTCGAGAAAATTGCCGCACGCTTGCGCGTTCCGCTCATCTACGACGCAGCGCACGCTCTGGGCGCCTGCCTCAACGGAATTCGCGTAGGAGGCTTCGGCGTCGCCGAAGTGTTCAGCCTGTCGCCCACGAAGCTCATCGTTGCGGGCGAGGGCGGCCTGATCGCAACGCGCGACGCAGCGCTCGCTCAGCGTTTGCGCACGGCGCGCAACTACGGCGACTCGGGCAATCACGACCCTGAAATCCTCGGCCTCAACGCGCGCATGAGCGAGTTCCACGCCGCGCTCGCGCTGCGCGGCATGGCAGGCGTCGAGGAGCGCATCGCCCGCCGCAACCAGATTCGCCTCCACTACGAGCGCCGCCTCCGCTCCGTCGGCGGACTCAGCTTCCAGCACGTGCCGCCCGAAGTGCGCAGTGCCTGCAAGGATTTCGCGATCATTGTCGACCAGCAGGTCTTCGGCCGCGGCCGCGACTGGCTCTGCCGCGCCCTCGAAAAAGAAAATATCGGCGTTCGTCGTTATTTTTGGCCGCCCGTGCATCGCCAAAAACTCTATTTCGATATGTGGGACGGCCGCCTGCTGCCCGTCACCGACCACATCTCCGATCGCGTCCTCTGCCTCCCGATTTATTCGTCGTTGCGCTACGCGGACGTCGACAAAGTCTGCGACGCGATTCTTCGCGCCTCCGACTTTGCGAAGCGCAGCAAAGCCGCCGTGGGGCAGACCGCATGAAGCCCGCGCCTCCCCGCCGCGCGAAGCGCATTCTCGTCACCGGCGGCGCCGGCTACCTCGGTTCCGTCGTCGTCGCGCAATTGATCGCGAGCGGCCTCAAAGTCCGCGTTCTCGACGCCTTCCTCTTCGGCGACAAATCCCTCGACGCCGTCAAATCAAATCCCAATTGCGAACTCCTCCGCGGAGATATTCGCGACGCAGCCGCCGTCGCCGCAGCCATGAAAGGTTGTGACGCCGTGGTCCACCTCGCCGCGATCGTCGGCGATGCTGCCTGCGACGAGAATCCGCATCTCGCCGCCGAAGTCAATCGCACCGCCACGCGCATGCTCGTCGAAATGGCTCCCGAGTGCGGCGTTCGCCGGTTTATTTTCGCCTCCTCGTGCAGCGTCTACGGGGCATCCGATTCATTTCTCGACGAAACTTCCGCGCTCAACCCGCTTTCCGTCTACGCGCGCACCAAGATCGATTCCGAAAAACTTCTCCTGACCTCCGCGAACGGCCGCGATTCCGCCGCCAACGACTTCGCGGCCACAGTGCTGCGCTTCGGCACTTTGTTCGGCCTGTCTCCGCGCATGCGCTTCGACTTGGTCGTAAACCTCTTCGCCGCGCGCGCTGCATCGGGCGGCCGCATCACCGTTTTCAACGCCGAGCAGTGGCGCCCCTTCGTGCACGTCCACGACGCCGCTCGCGCCGTGCTCGCCTGTCTCGACGCGCCTCCCAGCGCCGTCTCCGGCCAAATCTTCAACGCCGGCTCTCCCGCTCTGAATTTGCAGATCCACGATGTCGGCGCAGCGATTCAGCGCATCATTCCCGGCACCGTGATCGACCGAATCGAAAACAGCGCCGACCGCCGCAACTATCGCGTCTCCTTCGAAAAGATTCAGCGCGCCTTGGGATTTCATTGCCAGCGCACGCTCGAATCCGGCATCGACGAAATCTGCGCCACCATCCGCTCGGGCCAGCTCGCCGCCACGACGCCGCGCGATTTCGACAATCGCACCCTCGCCCGCGCCGCCGCCCCCGCCTAGCCTTGTCTTAGACTTAAACGTAGCGCCGCGCTTTAGCGCGGCATCTTTCGTTTTCGATTTTCGGTTTTGGTTTTAGGGTGGAAGCCCCGGACTTCAGTCCGGGGAGGGTGGCCTTCAGGCCACCCGAAAGAAGCCGCCCCCCCACCATGTTGTCATCCCGAATCCCCGCGCCTCATGCGGGGTGAGGGATCTGCTTTTCGCCTTTCGCCGCCGCAGCCCTACGACTTCAAACTCGGGTTTCAGGTTGCTCGTGTGCCTTTTGCTTCATCTGTGTTTATCTGTGTTCATCTGTGGTTCCAAGGTTTCTCCCGAATGCTCCCTCACAAACCTGCAAAACTCCCGCCGCACTTCCCGCAGCAGCTCCGGGCTGAACTGCCGCGCCTTCTCCAAATTCCGCGCTGCCATTTGCTTCAACCGCGCGGCGCTCGCCGCCACCTCTATAATTCTCTCCGCCAACGCCTTCGCATCGCCCGCTGGCGCCATTTCCCCCGCATCCAGAAGCTCTGGAATCCCCCCACCTCCGACCCGATGCAAGGGCAGCCGCGCGCCATCGCTTCCAGCAGCGCGCGCGGCAAGCCTTCCGCATACGACGGCATCACGAACAGGTCCACCGCGTCGAGAAAATCGAACACAGCTTTGCCGAACGGCAGTTGCCCCAGGAACTGCGTCCGCTCCTCGATTCCGAGCTGCGCGGCCAGCGCTTTCATCGCGGCGGCATAACGCCCGTCTCCGGCCAGCGCGGTTTCAATAGTCATCCCGCGCGCGCGGCACAACGCCACAGCGCGCAACAGCACGTCCGGCCCTTTGTACATCTGCGCCAGGCTGCCGGCGAATCCGATGCGAAACGGCCTGTGCGCGCCGTTCGTCTCGATAAGCTCGATTCGACGGAATCGCTCGTTCATTTCTGCAGGCGACGCAAAGGCCGAATCCATCAGCGCGTCGGAGAATCCCACGGCGTAGGCGCCCTTCGCCGGCGGATAGCGCCGTTGGAGCGAAGTCTGTGTTACGTAGTGAACTGCCACCGCTCCCTGGCACATCGCCTTCAGGTCCTGCGCGGCAACGCGGCGGAAGACCGGGCGAAAGGCGCTGCGCCACGTTCCCGGTCCCAGCGCGTCCCACGGATCGCCCACCACTTCCAGCGCGTAGGGCTTTCCGCGTCGCTGGAGTTCCCGCCACACCAATCGCCCCACCAGTCCGGGAACGCGCAGAATATACGCGTCGCAGCTCCGCACCGCTTCCCGCACGCGGCGCTTCAGGTCCACAAGATGTCGCAGGTATTCCCACGGCCCGCGGTAATCCGGCAATGCGTAGAAGGAAACAGAAGGCCCATCGGCGCGCGCCTCTTCGCGCCACGCTTGCTGCGGCTCACTCGCGCGCGTCGCGTTGGCCGCGCACGCCCGCTCGGCGTCGACGTGTCCGCTGGTCGCAACGCGCCCCAGCACCACTACTTCGTCAAACGCCTCCAGATAATTCGCCCAAGCCGAATACTTCGCCGGCCCGTCGGCATAAATCGCGCCGCCAGGCCCACGCTGGAAGTGCCCTTCACTTGTGAGAAGAACGCGCACAAGGTGTGGCTCAAACCTGCCGCACTGCACGCATTCCTGCCTTCCCCTTAATTGCCCCGCCCCGCCTAACTCGCGAAGTCAGAGAATAGGACAAAATGCGAATCAGTCCCAGGCATAGGAGGCCCCAAACTGCGGGCCGGAAAAAATTTGAGAAGTCGTTGCGCGTCGTCCAGAGAAGTGGACCCAGCACGAGTCCCCAAATTGCGAGAGCATACGAACTCCGAATCGAAATCTGTTCCAGTCGGACCAGAAAAAAAGCCAGGAGCACGAAGTAGACGACCACCCCGGCAACGCCGAAGTTCATATATGGTTCCGCCACCGCCGAAAAACCCATGCCACCATAGTTTCGAAAGGACCACGGATCGGCCACAGCCGTAATCCAATGGCTCGGAGGTAGGTCGTCTATGGACTCCGTTATAGGCGCCTCCCAACGAAAAGCCAGATTCGGGAAAATCCCTTTGAGGCCCGCCACGTAGGTTCTACCGTAACGATAGTTCGTCGAATCGATCAGGTCAGCGGTCTCAGCCAGCGGACGGATACTCGTGCCCATTTCGGCTGGAGCGTCGAGGGGATTGATCTCGCGGAAAGTCGTAGAGATGGAACGGTCGTTCAGAGGCTCTTCTCGGGCGATCCGTTCGATCGGAACCGCGACAAGTAGGAGCGCGGCAGCCAACCATGGGGACCATTTCGGAAACGTTACTCCTTTTTTCAGTGCCACAGCGAAGACGATGAGTCCCGCGATAAGCGCTGGGCCACGAAAACCGATGTAGAACAGAGCCAACACCCAGACTCCCGTGCATAGGAAAGCCACCCGCAGTTGGCGCGTTGATGCTCCTGCCACGGAGAGGCACAAGCCGATCGACCCTATGGTCATCCCTGACCCAAAGAAGCGTGGATCGGATTCGGCCCTCAGGCGGAATGTCTCAGAGTATGTAAGTCGGTAGTAGCCAGAAGGATCCAACCCGACTAGGCCGCTGATGAACATCACTATCGCAACTGAAAAAAGCAAACATCCGGCGGCAAAGATCTCCGAGTTCTGCAGGTCTGAAAGGCGTCTGGCGGACAGTTTACGCGTATGGTCTCCGGTGCTAAAGGCGGCAAACACACCTATCTGATAGGCCAGAACAGCGTAGATGACAAGTACGACGGCCTGCGACAGGCCGGTAGGGTTAAACCACGCAATACGCCCGATGTCATAGAGGCCAAGAGCCCAGGGCACAACGAGCCCCAAATGAAAAAGGCCCAGCAGTCCCAGGTACAGCATAGGACTCGTCGCGAAGCGCAATCCAAGGACATATCGCGAAACGACGAAGGAAG
The DNA here is from genome assembly GCA_963744235.1 of uncultured Acidobacteriota bacterium. GTDB lineage: Bacteria > Acidobacteriota > Terriglobia > Acidiferrales > UBA7541 > Palsa-295. The sequence goes on from CAVUSU010000006.1 coordinate 701,695, forward strand.
CCCCCAGCACTACGCCTCCCACGAGGGCCAGCGCCGACTCACTCCTCCCCGAATGGGTCTGCCAAATCGCCGCGACCGCGACGCAACCCCACGCGGCCGCCAGGACTGGTTTGAGAAATCGGCTTTGAGATGACAACTTCGGGCTACCCCGCGCCCAGGTACAAATCCGAGAGAAAGGAAGCGCTGCGTTCAACCGAAAAATCCGTCCGAGCAATCATTCGCGCTGCACAATCTTTCTTTGTTCTTACACGTCCCAGGGCGCCGAGGGCACCTGCCGCCCAGTCAGCAGACCTTGCCGACAAGGGAAGACGAGTTGATTGCCCGGACAAGACCGTCGCTTCGTCTGTAATTCTTTCTGAGAGGACGCAGGGAAGACCGGCAGCCTGCGCCTCAATCAGCGTAATTGGCAGGCCTTCCCAGAGTGATGGGAAGACGAAAACGTTCATCGCCCCCATCAAGCGAGGCACGTCGCTACGGTTTCCTGCGAAATGCATGTTTCCGTTGAAACCCATCTCTCTTGCTCGCTCCTCGATCTCGGACCGGAGTGGTCCGTCGCCTACCAGCAAGTAATGAACGTCGGGCCGCAACTTCACGATCTCGCGTGCGATGTCCAAGAAAAACCCGTGATTCTTTGCAGGAACAAACCGGCCCACATGCCCCACGACAGTTGCGTCGGCCGGAATGCCAAACTCTTCCCGAACCTCCACACCAGCAACCGGTTCTTCAAACGGACGCAAGTCGATTCCGCAGTGAACCACCTGGAAATGCTTGTTCCTGCTCCAATCGTCGCCGAAGAGTTCCATGGCGGCGACGCGGGACGCGGCGAGGCCGTGCGTCGCGTACCGGTAAATCCAAGATCTCATTACACGCCGGTAATATCGGCGCGCCAGCGTGTTGGGCTTGTCGTCCTGGCTCGTGTGGCTGTGTGCGATGCGGACCGGCACTCCTTCTGCGTTGGCCCAGCGGAGTATGGCGCCCGAGAAAAAATGGACGTGGCTATGAACCACATCGTAGCCGCCTTCGCGGAGAATTCGCCGGAAGCGGCCGCCGAACTCCCATGGATTCGAAACCTTCGGACATCGAAGGATTTTGCTGCCAAGTCTTTCTGCTTCGTCGGCGTGCAGACCCGTCTGAGGTCCGAACGTGCAAAAGTCGAATTGAAATCGGTCGCGGTCAATGTTCCTCAAGACGTTGAGAAGCCACGTCTCGACACCGCCGGGGTCTAAGCTGCCTATCGCGTGCAAGATCCGGATTTGTCTCTCAGCCATCGAAGTATCGCGTCGCTCGAAAGCGCTCAGTGGGCGAGAACCATGATCGAGGCCCCACCCAAAAGAACTGCGTTCAATCCCGGCGCGATTCTCTCCCCAGCGGCCCTGAAGGCGGAGGCTAGGCCAGTCCTCCACTGTTTGTGTGGAAGAAAATGGGCGCCTGTCGGGTAACACCAGTCATGGATTGTATACCCGGTATCGGACAGAAGCGCGAGTGCGGTTGTTTTTGTGAAGTAATGAAGGCGACCCACGGACCTTCTGTTCGCCATTGGGGTGTCGATCACCAGAGAGAGAACCGATAAATCGAGTGGGATATGCGCAACAATATACTCGGTATTCCTACGAAGCGATCGTAAGAAATCTGAAGCAGTCCTCGATGTGCTCGATGACGTCGATCACAGTACAAGGTCGAGGTGTTCCGTAGTCTGCAACACATCGCAGAGATGGTAAGCCAGATTCTCAGTCTCGCGTCCGCGCGTCCGTTCTATAGCGTCGGGAGAAATCTCAAATCCTCGGCACCATGTGTCTGGGAATGCCAGGCTTACTCTGCGTATTACTTCACCCGCTCCGCACCCGACTTCAGCAATCGTTTTTGGCACAACTGAGTTGCGTTCGAGAATCTTGACCACTTGCTGGGCTTTCCACGGCGAATCTTCCACGTGCCAAGTCGGGTTCTTTCGAACATACTCGCCGTCCGTATACATGCTCGACACGATTGGATTTTTTTCTATTTTTGAAGTACCGGTACTTGACAATTTGGTTATCATATGATATCCTGCAGTCAGAGACTTGGATGAGCGACAAACTTGGCCACGCACCCTCACTCCTGGCCCACAGCCAACGGGGCGAAAAAAAAGCCCTGGTCGCTGTGGCGACTAATCGCAACAACCCCGTATTCAAAAATCGCCCCAACCCAATGAAAATAAAGCAGAAGGCATTTTCTAATCGCAACAAAAACACCACTTCCGCTTCGCCGCACTTTCGCCCTAACCGGACGAGACTCCCTCTCTGTGATCTCCGGCCTCTCTCCGCGTCCTCTGTGCGCCATCGAAGTTCTAATCGGTACAAGAAATTATTAGAAATCGCTCTAACTCATTCAAAACAAACGGCGGCGACTCAGTCTAATCGGTACAAACTCAGGGGTCCTTTCCCCTCGCTGGGGCGACTGCTCGAAAAGCCGGCCATGCGCCAATGCGGTCGAGCTGCTCGCTCCGAGAATCTCATCGTAAATCTCGGCCACTCCGCGAGCCGTTCGTTCGACGTCAAAAAGCTCACGGACGAGCTTCTGGCCCTCAATCGTGCGGCGGCGCACTTCTCCCTCGTCTCGCAATGCGTCCACGATTGCTCGCGCCAGCGCCTCCGGGTTCTTCGGCGGGACCAGCCAGCCGGTTTCGCCGTCGCGAATCAAATCGGGGAGGCCACCCACATTCGTCGCGACGACCGGAACGCCGCACAAGAGCGACTCGACGGCCCCGCCGCAATTCTCCGAATGCGAGGGTACCACCGCCAAATCGAGATCAGGATACAACGCCGCCACATCCCGCCGCGTTCCCAGAAACGTGAGCGAGCCATCGCAAATTGCATGGCCGCGATATCGCAGCCGATCTTCATACCACGCCGCGCCATCCCATCCGCCACCAATCACGACGCCTCGAATGTCCGGCATCTGCTTTCGCGCCAGATTCAGCGCCGCGAAAAAATCTTCGTGCCCCTTCAACCCGCGCTCCTGGCCCAAAAACCATTTCGGCGCGATACATATACGCCACCATGCCCACCAGCGGAACGTCCGACGAGAGCCCGAGCTCGGCCCGCAGCTTTCCGGTCCGGCCGGGCGCGAATTGCCGGATGTCCGTCCCGGCATACGAAAGGAAAACGCGATTCGCCGGAACGCCCATTTCCAGATATTTGCGCCGCGTCCACTCACAAGTGGCAATCCAACGGTCCGGCGGTCCCGCGAGTCGTATGTCGAGACTCGCGAACGCCGGCGATTCCAGATGCAAAGGCCCCGGCACCTGAAAGATGCGAGGTATCTTCGATCCGCTGCCCAGGGCCAATCGAACGACGAGCATAGTCCCCACGTGATGGCAATGGATCAGGTCAGGCTGAACTCTCGCGACAAGCTCCCGGCACGCCGCGAGAACTCTGGGAAGCTGCCACGGCCGCCGTGCGGGGAAGTCAAGGTTGATCGCGACCACTTCGGCGCCGGCTCGACGATACGCTGGCCCGAGGCCGCGGTCGGCGGAAGGCAGCGCGACCACCACGTCGACGCCCAGGCTCGTCAGGACGCGAACCTGCTCGTAAACCCATGTCGCGCCCACAGCCGTCTTGACGATGTGCAGTACTCTCACAGGAAACTCGCGACGCGAAGCTTACCCCAGAAGCTCCGCTATGGACAATCGGGAGAAGAGGTGGTAATTAAGTCAGACCAGCCGCTCGCAATTTGCTCGCGAGCCCGCGTTTCGTGAAGAAGTTTCGTGAAGAAGTTTTGTGAACGGGTCACTGTGAATTCGAGCACGCCCAACTCATCTAAGGCAGGAGCGAGTTTTCGAGCCGCGCGCTCCGAACCGCCATGGCTCTGTTGATCGCGTTGTATCCGCTCACCGCCAGCGCGGGCGCTGCTCGTCGAGACAGGAACGCGAGCCTCTCGGCGCGCTGGCAACGGTCGGCACCGTCTACGTGAATGGTGCCCCTGCGCCGTCCAATGTCACGATCTTTGCTGGCGACACTGTGCTCACGGGCGACAACGGAAGCGCCACCTTCACCGTGAGTGGTAAAGGCTCTCTAAAGCTCTCCACCCAAACCCACGTGACCTTTACAGGGGACGCGCGATTTCTGGCCGAGCTGACGGCGGGAACGCTGGTGATGACATCGTTTGCCGGCGCCACCGACATGACATTGCGCGCTGGCAACTACGTCATAGCTCCTGTGGTTCAGACGGAGCAGTCGTCCACCCGCATCGACAAGATGGCCAACGGCTCATTCGCCGTTTCGTGTCTTGACGGGAGCGTTGGTGTGATTCCGCTCGAAGGCGCGAATGGCCGCGTGCTGGCTGTGGGCCAGTCACTCGAAATTTCTCCGGAGGGCGAACTCGGACTAACGAAGGAAGCTTCCAGCCTGCCGGCCACTACGAAGCCCGTGAAGAAATCGAACAACAGCCACACGGGCTACATTATCTTGGGCGTCGCGGGAGCCGCTGGCGTCGGAGCGGCCGTCGCGCTAGCCGGCCACAAAAGCAGTTCTTCCGTGAGCCCCGCAACGATGTGAGAAATTAATTCGGGCGCTCGACGTTATTTTCCGAGTCTGAAGACGAGCGTAACGTACTGTTCCGCTCCGATCGGTCGCCCGCCCAGCAAAGTTTGACCGTAGCGCCACTGCTTCACTGCGGCCACCGACACCCCCGTGAGCATCGCGGGGCCGCTCAGCACTTGCACGTTTTCAACGGTACCGTCCGGAGCAACGATCGCATCGAGCTTCACGATTCCCTCAACGCCTTGCCGCGCTGCATCAAGGGGATAGGAAGGTGAATAGCTCGAGAGCATTTGCCCGAGCTGCAGATTGCCGCCGAGTTGCGCACCCTTCGTCCTCAGCTCCGGCGGAATCCGAATCGCGTGGAATTGCGAGGTCGCACCCACCGAACCGCTCGGAATCCCCGACAATGGCACGCTCGGCACCACTGGTGAACCTCCCGTGCTCGGCAAAACAACAGAGGCTTGCGCGGCAGGCTTGTTCTGATTCGCCGACGCAACAGCGTCCGGATCCTTTCGCAGAACCGCTGGCTCGTTTCCGGATGGTGCAGTTAGTTGTGACGACATCGGCGCGGAGGCCTGTTGCTGTGCAGCCGCGTTGATGGTGGGCGTCACTGCTTGAGGCTGCTGTGTTTGAGTCTGACTTGGCAAGGCTGTCGGCAACGAACTGGTCGCTTGACCGGCCGATTGGTCCTGCGTCGTCTTCGTGCCTGCGCCGGGACCAGATGCTCCATCGCGACTTGCGAACGAGTTGACAGGCGCGAGAGGATTTACGATCACCGGGGGACGCGCTGGCGGCGCTGAGAAGGCCGGCTGATCGACGACGCTCTGACTGCGAGAGGCGTGTCCATTGTTTGCGAGCCCCGGCGGTTTCTGCGGCGTCTGCTGCGGCGACGTTACACGAGAACCATCGCTCGAAGCTGCCTGCTGCGGGTGCGGCGAGTCGGGGGTAGCTGCGGCGTCGGGCTCATGTGAAACTGTTGTGACTCGCGTCCTGCTGATAGCACCGGGATCAATGATCATCAATCCGGCAAATCCCAAGGCAGCGATGATTAATAGAGCGGCGGTGTAAATCCACCAGCGTCCCGGTTTCTTGAGTTCACTGGTCAGGGCCGGAGCAACAGGCGCCTTCCAGGCCAGCACATTGGGGGCGGTATGCGGGACAACATCCGGCAGAACAACGTGCAGCCTCGGTTCGTCGGCGCGTTTCAGGTCAGGAACCGACACGCGCCCGAGTGGAAACGAACCCAAGTCTGGCTGGGGAACCGGGTCAGGGACCTCGACAGGCGGGCGAACTAATTCCTCTGGCTGCGGAGAGGTCTCGACTGGTGAAACGTTCAACGTGGGTTCGTCTGTGGGTAGGCACGGCTCGACCGGGCGCGGCGGAATTGAACTCGCCGGAGCGAACACGATCGGTTCCGAGGGCGCGACAGGTTCCGTGGCGGGTGCCGAAACCGCAGGCTCGGCTTCGGCTGCGCTTGGCGGGAAAGGCTTCTCAGGCTGCAGAACGCGCCGCCGTGAAGGTTCCGGGGGAGCGGCCAGGCGTAAAGGCTCAGCCGCCATCCATTCCTGAATATAGGATCTGGCTCCATCGGGTAGGTCGACAAACTGAATGCCTACTTCCTTCCGGGACCTAAGCTGCCACACCATCTTGCCGGCCACCTCGATCGTGCGGTCGGTTTTGGGTAGCCGAAACCGCACCCGAGGGAAATATTCAGAGGTGACCACTTGTACTGCCTGCACAGCCAGCCCATCTTCGCTGATGTTGAGGATTAAGCCTGCGTTCTCGTCGGATAACTCTACGTAGGCTAGAGCACGGACTTCAGTGCGCGCGTGAATTCGGCTCTCAGCAATGCCGAGAGAATTTCCTCTTTCACCGTATGCGAAGCTCTCTGCCATTTCGGTATCTTCTCGGGCGGGTTCCGCGAAGAATCTCACTCAATCTTATCCCTAGTAACCCCTCGGTTCAACGCTCTCCTTCTTGATGGAAACAATTGACTTAGCTGCTTGTGGCCTGCCAGGCATCTCATTGTCCTGCTCGCACCAGGGAGATTCGACGAATCCACACGGCACCTGAGATTTGGTTGTCGAACTTCGAACTCGCCGGACGCGCAAGACGCACAACCAGGAGTGGCATCTCCGGCCCCGTCTGAAAATTCAATGTGTCCGTCAACCAATCGAAAGTGCCCACGCGATTCTCGGTGGAGACAAACAGCTTGGACATATCCGCGATGTCAAACACCTGGAACCTCGGGCCGTTGTCGGTTGTGATCCCCCGGGCGCGAATTTGAGCCGAGAACTGATAGCGAGTCCGTGGTTGAACTCGCACGATCTGGAGAACATCCCCATATTCGAGATTGCGGCTGCCATCAAATTCGACCTGCAGCGAGCCGCCGCCGTCAGAGTTGGCTTGCTGTATGCTGACCGTTGCTCCCTGGACCGGGTTGACCCGCCAGTCGAACCCGCCATTCAAAATCTCAAACGCAAAATCACCGTTGGTGACAAGATTCCCCGGAGACGTCCGCCCGCGAATTTGGGTGGGGAACCGACCTCCCAGTACCGCCCACACCTGCGAAGCGGCGTCCGGCTCTCTGCGGTGGATCAAGGCGTCGAAGTAAGGGAATGCCTCACGCATTTCGAACGGTTGCCTCGATTCGAGCAACCTCTCCCAGATAACTTTCGCCGCATCGATATTTCCTCCAGTCACTTGAAAATTGAGGTAGTCGATCAGGAAAGGGGGCCGTGCGGGAAGCACCTCGTTCAGAACGGCATTACTGTCGGGTGCGGCGTGCGTTGCGAGCGCGAAGACTTGCCGTTCGTCGATGCCACCCTCCCCTAGGACTTTCTGCAGCGTATGCAGGCCATCATCCAGTCTTCCCGCGCGAATATAAAAATTCGCGAGATTCCAACTGATATCGGGAGAATTGGGAAAGAGATCGTTAGCCCGTTCGAAGGCATGAAGGGCATCGTTCGATCGTCCCGCCAAGTCGTAAGCGGCGCCGAGATCGGCCCAATAGTGGGCGTCAGATGGGCTCGACCTGACGGCGATTTCGCCGAGGCGCACAATGGGACCGGGATTCGGATTGTCCGAATAAAAACGCATCAACGTGGCGAGAGCGCCCGGGTATTGCGGATTTCCGGCATCCCATTTGGCAGCGGCTTCGATACCCTGGGGCGGACTTTTCCGGAAATACCAGGCGGCGACGCCCTGTCGTGCGGCGAAATCGATCGAGAACGCAAGTATCACAAGGGAGCAAATGCGAGCGGCCAGGATCAGCCACGGACGGGTACTCGCGATCCCATTCCTCGTCACTTGAGCATGCGGACCTGCGTCCGCTGCAGTTTGGGTCTCGGCTGTCGGTTGTGCCGATGAATGCATTTCGTGTCCAGAAAACGCGAGAACGATCCTCGTGCGCTCGCGCTGTTCTTGAGTGGTGTGAGGGGAGTTTACCGCGTGCGGGCGCAAAAACAGAGGCCGCAAATCTGGCGGAGAGGGGGGGATTCGAACCCCCGGTAGGAGTTTTAGCCCCTACAACGGTTTAGCAAACCGCCGCCTTAAGCCTCTCGGCCACCTCTCCGTGGACAAAACCAGTATTTCCGGGCGCGTTTGCGAAATCAGTATAGCATCAAGGACCGAGAAACGTCAGATTGCGTCCTAAGCACCGGAGGACGGGCCGAATCGTAGGTGCATCCGATCTCGTCGGCGCGCAGGTCCTATTGCTTGCTCGGTGCTTTCGTTTTCGAGTGACTCAAGCCCCACACGTATGCGGCGAGCGCCGACGTCTGCGGAGGCGTAAGCTGCGTGCCACCCATCGCCGGCATTGCATTCCTATATCTTTTCGGTTGCGGCACGCCATCCGTTATGGTTTTTTTGATTCCGGCGTAGCTTCCGTCGCTCCACAACCATTTCCCCCGCGTCAGAGCAGGACCGAGGTTCGAGCCGTGGCCGGCCTGACCGTGGCAGCCGGTACATCCAGCAGCGCCCACTTGCCCGCTGTAGATTTGCTCACCAAGCGCGACCATTTCTGGGGTTGCTCCTGGGGGGACAGCCATGCCGGAAGCAGTGACACCGGCGTCCGGATGAGTACCCTCTGGAGGCTTGGGATGTGCTCCAACAATCTCGCCGGCGGGAGCCGTCGCACTCGGACATGGCGGCCCAGCGACGTTAGCACCGGCTGCACCGTGGTAGACGATGCGATAGATTCGTCCGCGCACGTCGTCGGAAACGTAGAGCGCGCCGTCTGGACCGACCGCGATGCCGCTCGGGCGATGCAAGGCTCTATCTGGAGACTTAACTGCTCCCGCGAAACCATCCGCAAAGATCTCGCACCGACCAGAAGCATGGTCGCCATCAAGTGGCTGAAAAACGACGTTGTAGCCGCCTTGCGGATAAGGCGCGCGGTCCCAAGATCCGTGGAACGTGATGAACACGCCGTTGCGGTACCTTGCCGGGAACTGCTGCTGGTCGTAATGGATCATTCCATTCGGCGCCCAATGCGCGGGGAACGCGGCCACCGGAGCAACCTTGTCGGCGCAAATTCCAATCTTCTTGCCATCGCCACCATATTCCGGCGCCAGGACCAGGCTTTTTACGAACGGGTCGTAGTAGCATTCGGGCCAACCGTAGTCGCCGCCCTGTTTCAGGAGCATCATTTGTTCGGCCGGCAGCGTGGCTTCTTGATCTGGATTGTAAAAGTCCGGCCAATTTGCACGGAGTTGATCCCGGCCGTGCTGCGTGACAAACATGTGGCCGGTTGCATCGATGGCGAAGCCTTCGCCGTTGCGTATGCCAGTCGCAAAGCGTTCCGCTGGTGAAAACACCTGGTCCGTCTTGTTGGCGTCATAGCGCCAGATGCCGCCGCGCGTCTCAAGCTCCACACAGGGATCGATGCCGGGCGATTTCAGTGTGCGATTCTTGACTTGGCATGAGTTGGTCGCGCTGGCTACATCGACATACATCACGCCTTCAGAATCGATGATGAACGGATGCATCGGATGGTCGCCCGTAAGAGGCAGTCCTGAAACAATCGTTGCCGGAGCATCTTTCGGCGCGATCGTGTCGGGGGACATAGAGTAGCGGACGATGCGATCGTTGATCTCCGCGTAGATCGAATCCTTGTAGAGACCAATTCCGGTGCCGCCCTTGCCTCCGCTCTGAATGGTTTCACCGAAGCGCTCCACAACGTCCGCTTTCCCCGCTCCCGACTTGTCCTGCAACGCTATGAGGAATCCGCCCGGATGAGTCGCGCCACCACCGTAGTACGTGCCAGCCCAGGTGTTTGCATAGAGCACACCATTTGAAGCAACCACCATGTCGCGAGCGTGACCCACGCCGTCCGCAAATACCGTGGCGCAGAAGCCGCTTGGCAATTTCAGTCCGGTGTCATCGTTTGGACACGCTTTTCCTGCGGTTGTGCTGCTGGGATGCGATTGGCTCTGAGCCAAGCGGATCGAACCCGCAAAACACGTTGTACAAAGCAGGGCAATGACAACCATCAGAGGCCGAGATGTAGGAACCACTCGCATGAAAATCCTCCGGAGACGGACAACAAGAAAAACGCCAAGACGAAACCTGCGGCGACGCGATAATACAGCACGCCACCGCGTTGTTCAACAGAGCGCAAAGGCCACGGGCGCGCGACGTGGACCTTGTGGTGGATCGCGGCGACACAGCCTGTGCTTATTTTTCCACCGGGACAGCGCGCAGGCGCACAAACAGAAGAAAACCGGTGGGGTGCGCACCATAGGTCGAGTCGAGGAATGAGGGCTTGCCATACAGCGTGAATTGCCCTCCGAGAGCGCTCGAGATGCGCGGAATGAAACTGAATTCGCGATCATAGCCGAGCGTGTAAGCCTGCACGCGCGCGAGGAAATGTTCCTCGAATCCTGGCGGAAGCGGGTTCTCGCCGAGTAGCAGGAGATTCGTACGATCGACGTTTTCAATTCGCGCCCACGCATAGTTGCGGCGCGCAAAGCGGACGGTGCTTTCGCCGAGATAACTGTTTAGGACTCCGCCTCCCGGAAAATCCTGGTTGCGTCCCCAAACGAGAGTCGTCGCCCAGTTGCCGGTGCCGCTGGCAAACGGACGGTCGTACATGACTGATGCCGTCATGCGGAGGGTGTCCTCCGCGGGGGAGGTTTGCTCCGGGCTGTGGAGCCGGCCGATGGAATACTGCCCACTCCAGTTTGGCGCGGGATTAAGCGTTAGGCGCGCGGACCACGAATCGATTGCGCCTGCGCTGATTGTCCACCGATTTTCACCCGGCTCGCGGCCGTGGAAGCCCGAAACTTCCACGCGCGCCACCTTGTATGTCAGACCCAGCGTTACGACATCGTCGGAAATGTGCGTGGAGTCCTGCAAATGATGGCCCAACGCTGCGAGCGGGTCCTCACTTGCAGACACCCGATGCGGATACGCTTCGGGACCAAGCGAGGGATCGCCAACCGGCGCCGCGTAAAACGAAAGTAGAGTATTTTCGCCGAGCTTGACGTCATAGAGTGCCGCCAACTCCATGAAGAAATTGTGAGGGTGCTGCCCGTCAATGATTGGCTTGCCGAAGGCTGTTTCGCCGAGCTGAAAAAGCTCGGGGAATTGGCGTTCGGTGATCGTGGCGGGTTCAAGGCTGAACATTGCGCGCAAAGTCAGGGTGCCGGGCCCCAGGGATCGCTGCGCCATCGGCATCAGCCAGCTTGTGCCGAATACTTTATCGGCTCCGCGCGGTCCGGTTTGCTGGATCGCATTGACGAAGGCGCCCCCGTGAAACATCAGCGTCCAATCGCCCGCGCTCATCATTAGCATTTCATGCGGCGTCGAAGCGGGTTCCGCGCTGGTGCCAGCGCTGCTGTGCTGTCGAATACGATCGACAAACGATGCGGGCTCGCTCATCTTCATGCTCGCCATTTGCATCGAGTCGCCGGAACCCTCCCGCATTCCGGCCATCGACTCATCCATTTCCATTGCGGCCAAGCGGGCGAGTAGGAACTGCGAACACGGACACTTTTCGGCGAGCGGGCACAAGGGTTTCGGCGTGCTCCCCGCCGGAGCCGCCGGGGCATAGAATGCGCCGAGCACTAACGCGAGAGCCACGAGGAAGCAGTAATTCCGAACGTTGCAGTGATTGAGTGGGGCGCACATGTCACGAATGACCGTAGCGGATTCGGAGTCGAGTTTCAATCGCCAGTTTGCGTTAGGGGACCACGAACATCCTGGAGGTGAGTGATGCAAGGGAGTGATGCGCGCGTAGCTGTGATCACGGGTGCGGCGCAAGGCATTGGGCGTCGCACTGCTGAATTGTTTGCCGAGCGCGAGTATGCGTTGGGGCTGATCGATCTGCGAGCAATGACGGAGACGCTGGCGGAAGTTCGGCGGCGAGGCGCCGAGGCGCTCGAATTTATCGGCGATATCACCGACGAGATCGTCGTGGCGCGCTTTGCGGCCGGCGCGCGCGAGCGGTGGGGCAGAGTGGACGTGGTTGTGAACAATGCCGGTATCAGCTCCATTGCCCCGGCTGAGGCGATATCGGCGCCGGACTTTCGGCGCGTACTTGAGGTGAACCTCGTTGCTCCGTTTCTCGTGGCGAAGACGTTCGGCGCGATGATGCTCGAGAAGCGATCGGGGACCATCATCAACGTGGCGTCGATCGCTGGCCTTTTCGGCATTGCTGATCGCGCCGCGTACAACGCGTCGAAACACGGCTTGATTGGATTGACACGGACCCTCGCGGCAGAGTGGGGAGGTCGTGGCGTGCGATGTAACGCGGTTTGTCCCGGATGGGTGAAGACGGCGATGGATGATGCGGATCAGGCGAAGGGGACATACAACGACGCCGATATCGTAGGGCGGGTGCCGATGGGGCGCTTTGCATCGGCCGACGATGTTGCGCGCGCGATTGCGTTTCTGGCGGATGCCACCGAGAGCGCCTTCGTGAATGGTCACGCGCTGGTGGTGGACGGGGGCTGGACTGCGGACGCCAGTTGGGAAAGTCTGCGGCTGAGCCACCGGTGACGAGGGAAATTCGAAACAAACAGGACGCAGAGGAGCATCGAAGATCGCGGAGACGGCTCTACCGCTTTGTAGCCAGGTGGAAACCGATGCCGCCAAAAATGAATGGGCGAGCGTCGACCTTGGCATAGCCCAGTCTGAGCAGCAGCGACGAGAGATCGTCCACCGAGAGGAAGCTGCGTATCGAATCAGGGATGTAGGTGTAAGTCCGCGGCCGGCCGTGGAGCAGAGTTCCCCATAGCGCGCCATTCGCGTACAGGTATGCAAGATAGATCTTGCGCAGGATGGGATTTGCCGGCAGGAAAAAATCGAGGCTCAGCAATAATCCGCCGGGGCGCGTGACTCGCTCAATTTCGAGAATTGCTGCCTCGAGATTCGGGAAATTTCGCAGCCCGTAGCCGATCAGGACGCAATCGAAAGAGTGATCGTCGAAAGGCAACGCGCCGGCATCCGCGCAAACGATTTCCTTTACGCCGCGCTTGCGGGCGAAGTGCAGCATAGTGTCGGAGAGGTCGGCTGCGATCGCTCGCGCGCGAGGCAGGTGCTCGAGAATGATTTGCGAGAAATCACCGGTGCCGGAAGCGAGATCGAGAACGATGGCATCTTGCGGAAGCGGAGCGCTCTTCACTGCGAACTTTTTCCACCGGCGATCCATGCCATAGGAAAAGACGCGCGAGATGAAGTCGTAACGCGGCGCGATGGCGCGGAACATTTCGCGCATCAGCCGCGGGCTCTGTTGTTCATGGGGTGGCATCGTTGGCGGATTCTATCATTGGCTCGAAGCGCGGCGCCGATTTGAGGTTCCAGAACATCAACCCACGCGCGAACACGGAGTTCACCGGTCAATGTGGAAGTTTACGGGAAAAGACGTCTTCCGGTCATACCGCCTGTTACGGCGCCTTCAGGGAGACAAGATCAACGCGTGGGTCGGCGGAATTGGCTGCGCGGTTTTCTCGGGTGCCGTGGATGACGCCGGTTTCGTCTGCGAAGAGGTTCACGTAGCCATAATTTCCAGCGCGCGCCGCGAGCGTGTAAGCATGCACGCGGCCATCGGGTTCGGGATTCCCGGGAGTGTATTGCAGTTTGTAGCGGCCGGACTGAGCTTCTTGCAGGGCTTCTCGGCCGGCGTCGCCGAGATATTCGAGCGCAGATGGAAAGGCCGCTTCACTGGTTTGATAGGTGTTAAGCGCTCGCTGTAATTCGGTTATTGCCGCGACGGCATGGGCCTCCGCTTCGGGCTTTGAGCCCGCGAGCCGCCAGGGAAACGCAAACCAAGCGATCGCGGCAAGGCTCAGCAACACGACGGCCCAGAGAACCACGATCCTTGCGGTGGACTTCTTGCGCGGCTTTGCGGCGTCTCCGTCGAGCGGAACTTCCGTCAAATCCGCACCGCAGTAGGGACAGACTTCCGTAGCCTGATTGATTGGCTGCTCGCACTCATGGCACGCGTACATTCGCGGCGATTTTAGCAGGTTCGTTGTCAGCGCGTGGAATTGGAAATGCCAAACTCAAGCTTTGGGATAGAAACTCAATCGCGCAGACGGGGGGCGGGGCGGCATAACGAAGGCGCGCTTGAATGTTCTGCGGAATAGTATCGGGCCTTGGTTGTGTGACTACTTACAATGACTATGGTCTAATGTATTGACCATTGAGGAGGGATCATGAAGGAAGTCGCGATATCGGAATTCAAGGCAAAGTGTCTGGCCCTCCTCGAGCAAGTGCGCCTGACGAAGAAACCCATTCGCGTGACTCGATTCGGAAAGCCGGTCGCGGAAGTCGTTCCTTCCGAGTCCGTACAGGGACGAGCGGCTTGGATTGGTTCGATGCAGGACTCCATGGAGATTCTCGGCGATATCATTTCTCCGGCAAATGACGAAAGCGACTGGGAGGTTCTTCACGATTGAAACTCCTGCTTGATACCCACATATGGCTGTGGGTCTTGAATACTCCGGCGAAGATCGGAAAGAGGACTCTCCGAGAGCTAAGAGACGACGCCAATGAACTCTGGCTATCGCCGATCAGTACCTGGGAAGCGCTGACCCTTCACTACAAAGGACGAATTCGAATCCGCGAGAATCTCACTACGTGGCTCGAACGAGCGATCGCCGGGACGCGCGAAGCTCCACTAACGCACGAGATCGCCCTCTTTGCCGGGCAGATACCGCTTCATGAAGATCCCGCCGACCGCATTTTGGCGGCGACCGCACAAGTCCTTGATTTGACTTTGGTCACCGCGGACGAGCGGCTGCTAGGGCTGGGGAACATTCGGACGCAGGCGAACCGCTGAAACACAATTCCTGATCAACGAATGATTCCTACGGCTCGGGTGCGTGGCCGGCGACAACGAGCCCCATCTTTGCAGGCGTCGCGAGCGGAGCCTGGAAGTACGCAATCCACAAGTCGCCGTCGTCCTGGTGCGCGATCCCTGGCAGCGTCGCTGGAGCAATGTCGGCTGACACGAGACTCCAAACCGACGGATGGCCTGTGCCGGAGGCTTTGCGGCTTACCTTGAGGAGATCGGCGACGGCGAGATCGGCGGGCGCGGAGTCAAGCGCCGCGGGAACGGCGAGCAAATAATCGCGGTAGGGCGATACGCCCTGATGGTTGCCGTCGACCGGCTGGAGCATGTAGCGCAATGTATACACGCCGGGCTTAATAGGTTGACCCCGATAGTCGGTGCCAGCCGCGTCGAATTTGATCGCGCCGATAAGGGCGCCTTGCGTGATTTGTCCAAAATTCACGCCGAGGCTTGTGTCGGGAGAAGCAGCGGCCGCAACGGATTTGCGCAGCCAGATTTCGCACAACGGCCCGCTCGCGCTGGTCACGTGCAGGGCGTTATCTGAGAATCCATCGCGAAGGCCGGCGGCCAGTTCTTGCGGAAGCGGAGTTGCGGACGATTCGAGCTTATAAGATTGCGCGGCGGCTACCCTTGCGAGGGCAGCAAACATGATTGCCGCGATGACCGGCTTCACTGCAGGGAATCGCTCTTTCATTCTTGCTCCCCTGTGTTATTGCGTGACGCGCTCGACAGAGGGCGGGTCTGAAACCCGCCCCGACGGACGAATTCGGAAAGAGCTACTCGGCGAAGGAGCCAACGAACGAACTGCGACGGCCCGAGTCGTTCCACGTTACACCCAGCTGATTCCCGCTGTAACTGCTCGCCTGCGCGACAACCGGCATCGAATGCTCGAGGTGGGCAGCGAGAGGCGGATAATACACCTCTTCGTTGTGGCAAAGCTCATCAGTGGATCGGAGCGTGCGAGTGGCGAGCCGCACCACGTTGCCGGCTTGCACCGTCGTGTAGCCGTGTTGAGCGATCGAGAACGAAATCGGTACGGACTGGAGCGCCACAACGTCGTTCAAGAGACCGGAAGCCTGGGCCTGCGCAAACTGGACCAGGGCCGCGCGCTGGGCATCGCTGGCGCGGGCGTCGAGCATGAAAACGGCCTTCGCCGGTAGCGGATTCGTATAGGGATCGCCCAGCGTGCTGCTTGCGCGCACTACGGCTACGACGCTCAAGCCGGCGATCGAAACGCCGGACCATGAGCCGTCGCGAACGTGCCATGCCAGCACGGCGTTGTCTCCGGTCAAGTTCATTTCCGCGTTCGCGAAGCACGGGCCCGTATACACGTCTGCGTTACGGAATTCGGCGTAGTCGCCAGAAATCGCGGCGGAAGCCCCCTGACCTGCGCTGGCGATCATGGGGATGGCCAGCATTGCGGCCGCCAGAAGGATTGCCTTTGCTCTCATCTTGACCTCCAGAAATGACTTCTCATTTTCGCACTCGGCGGCCCAACCGGCAACCGGAAAGCCCTTCCCCTTCAGATGCTGATACGTGTCGTTGGATTCGGCTGCGGGGGCTGACTCTCGGCTGGCCAGATCCGGCAGTGAGTTAGGTAGTCTCGCAGCAGGTGCGGCCGGGGCGGCATTCTTCGTGCCCGGCAATTTTGCCGTCAACGCCGAGAAGCGATTGTGTGCGAGCGCACCAGAATGGGCCGGCACTCGTGATGTCGGAAGCATTCTCCTCTGTCTGGTAGAAGAGTTTCTTCGAGCGCAAGCTGCTGCAAATTTCGCCGGTGCGGATCAATTCGTTCAGGCTGCGCACGGGCGCGCGATCCGGAACCTCTGGCATGTCGTGCGGCATGTTATGCGTCCTCCTTGGCCCGCAGCAAAGCGCGCTTCACGGCGACGCGCGCGAGTTGGACCTTGTAGCCATTCTGGCTGAGCGGCTTGGCGCTGCGAACCGCTGCTTCACCAGCCGCCGCGGCCGTTGCGTCGTTCAGCGACTTGCCGACGAGAGCCAGTTCAGCTGCGTGGCTGCGCCATGGCACCGGGGCCACGTGTCCCAGAACCACGCGCGCGGCCGTGATCTTGTCTCCGTTCATCTTGAGCGCGACGGACGCCGTTGCAAGCGGCCAATCAAGAGCTTCCTTCTGCCGAATTTCATACGTTGCGTTGCGCCACTCGCGCGCGCTGGCCGGAATCGAGATCTCGGTGAGGACTTGATTTGGGTGAATCGAGTGCTCGCGTTGCTCTTCGGTTTTCGGCGTGACGAATAATTCCTCAATCGGAATGTCCGTTCCCGTTCCTGTGAGCGTCGCTTTGGCGCCGAGCGCAATAAGCGCAGGCGCGAGAGACGAGGGGCTTACGAAATATGCCGGACCGTCGTTCCCGAGAATCGCGTGATACTTGTTTTCGCCGCCCGGAACCAGCGAGCGACCTTTCTCGTCGCGCGCCAGCAAACCAAACCCGCCGCGGTAGTACCAGCAGCGCGGCCGCTGCAGCAGATCGCCCCCGACCGTCCCCATGTTGCGAATCTGCGGACTCGAAACGCCGCGAGCCGCTTCGGCAAGCGCTGGAAAGCTTTTTGCTATGCCGTCGTGAGCGAGGAATTCGTCGAACGTGACGAGCGCGCCGACGCGGTATCCGCCATTTTCCTCTTTGATGTGGCGGAGCTCGTCGATCCCTTTGATGTTCACCACACGAGCCGGCACATCGACGTGTTCCTTCATTAAGCTGATTAGATCCGTGCCGCCCGCGAGAATTCCCGTCTCACCCCATTTTGCGCCGAGAAGGCCGACGGCCTCTTTGAGGCTCGACGGACTGGCGTAAGCGAAAGCTTCCATTTAAGCCTTACCTCCTTTCGCAAGGGCCGCGAGCACCCGGTCAGGCGTGATCGGGATATATGGGACGCGCACGCCGATGGCGTTCGCGACGGCGTTCGAAATCACTGCGCCAGGCGAAACCACCGGTGGTTCACCCAGACCGATTACGCCGCGGTCGTCGTAGCCCGGGCCCGTCATCATGTGGACGACGAGTTCGCCTATATCGCCAATGCCCGCGAGTTTGTAGAACTCCATATTCGGATTGAGGCAATGGCCGGTTTGCTGATCCATGATTTTCTCTTCGTAGAGCGCGTAGGTGACGCCCATGATCAGCGCGCCGTACACTTGACTCTCGGCCGTTTTCAGGTCGATCACCAGGCCGCAGTCCTGCACGGCAACCATTTTCTGGATGCGAACGATTCCAGTCTCGGTGTCCACCGCGACTTCCGCCATTTGCACGCCGCCGACGCTGGCCGACGTCAAGTCGCGCGAAGTTTTTCCGGCCGCGGTGATTGACTCGGTTCCGAGCTTCGCGCAGGCCTGCTTCCACGAAAGGCTCTTCGATGGATCGCCCTTTACGCGAATCTGGCCTCCGGCGGCCTCAAGCTGGTCGGCCGATGCGCCGAGCGATGGCGCAACCTTCGCGAAAAGTTGGTTGACCGCGTCCACGGTCGCCCTTCGCGTTGCGGAACTAACGCCGCCGACTGTCGTTGAACCGCCTGACGCGCCTGCAGAGGGATACTTACTGTCGCCGATGTTCACGGTGACGGCTTCAATCGGCAGGCCAAACGTTTCGGCCGCCACGATCGCCACGACGGTGCGAGTGCCAACGCCGAGGTCCTGTGTGCCCATCGAAACTTCAGTGGAACCGTCCGAGTGAATCGTCGCGTTGCAATTACTCGTGTTTGCAGCGCCACCCCACGTGTGTATCGAAAGGCCCACGCCGCGTTTCACCGGACCTGGACCGGAGTCACCGCGAGCGTGCCATTTCTTCTTCCAGTCCATGAGCTCTGACGCTTTTATGAGTTCTTCGTTGTAGTTCTTTGAGCGATCTCCCGTGATCCCGATGTTCTTCTGGAAGAAATCCACCGGATCCATTTGTAGTTTCGCAGCCAGATCGTCGAGCGCCGACATCGTGATCAGGCACATCTGCGGGTGATTAGGAGCGCGCCACGCCCGCTCCGGCCCGATGTTGGTGAGCACGGCGGTGTGCTTCGCGCGACTGTTGGGAATCTTGAAAACGTAAGGGAGCGTCGGAGCTCCTGGAGAGGCAGGTCCGGCGGTGCCCCACGAGTGCGAGTCCCACGCCACGAGCGTGCCGTCTTTTTTCGCAGCCACTTTCACGTCCGCGTACATCGAAGGACGCGCGCCCGCAACCATCAGCTCGTGATCGCGTTCGAGCATCATCTTTACGGGTCGTCCCGCCTTCTTCGCAAGCTGAGCGCACGCAACTCCCCACGCATCGCCGCTGAACTTGCTGCCGAAGCCTCCGCCCATCACGGGCGTGATAATTTCCACTTTGTTGCCGGGAATCCCGACGCCCGTGCCTATCTCGCCGCCGATGCCACTGACGTTCTGCGTCGAAGCCCACACGGTTAGCGAGTCGCCGTTCCACTCCGCCACCTGGCCGTGCGATTCGAGACAGCAATGGGTGATCACGTTTGCGCCGTAGCGGCCCTGGTGTGTGACCTCCGCTTGCTGAAAGCCCGTGCTTGGATCGCCCGTCGTTTTTTCGGTGAGGTCTTTGATGTACTGAGCCCCGGCTTTGTCCGGGGTTGCGTCGGTAACCAGGTAAGGAAGCGGCTGGTACTCGATCTTCACTTTGCGCGCCGCATCGCGAACCTGATCCTCGGTTTCCGCCGCGAGCGCGACGATCTCCTGTCCCGCCCAGAGCGCTTCCTTGCCCTCGTCGAACATGATTTGCACGGCTTTGACGCCGGGCATCTTCTCCGCTTCGCTCGTGTCGATCTTCACCACCTTCGCGTGCGCGTGCGGACAAAGAACCATGCGCCCGTAGAGCATGCCGGGGCGGTTGATGTCGTAGCTGTACTTCACGCGCCCCGACGATTTCCACGGGCCGTCGAGACGCGAGATCCGAGTGCCGATGAGCGTTCGTTGATCAGCAGGAGGCCATTTGTAGTCCATTACGCTTGCCCTCCTTTTTTCGCCGCTTCCAGCACCGCGTGGCGAACCCCCATGTAAGTCCCGCAGCGGCAAAGATTGCCGCCAAGCGATTGCTGCACTCCTTCGTAAGTCGGGCTTTTCTCGTGATCGAGATACGCCTTGCACGCCATCACGAATCCCGGAGTGCAAAAGCCGCACTGCTGCGCGTCGTTGTTGACGAACGCCTGCGAGAGCGGATGGAGTTCGCCCTCGGGCGCGAGCCCCTCAATCGTTTGAATGTCGCGGCCCTGCGCATCTATCGCCAGCGTCGTGCACGCATAGACGGCCTTGCCGTCGATGATCACCGTGCAGGCGCCGCAGGTCGCGCGGTCGCACACTTTTTTCGCGCCGGTGAGGTCGAGGCGATCGCGTAACGCGTCAAGCAAAGTGACGCGCGGCTCCAGTTGCAGCGTGTGCGGCTGGCCATTGATCCGCAGCGTGACGTCCACGGCCTCTGGCCCAACCCACTTCCCGCCTGTCTCCTGCGAGCGGCCGGTGGCTTTAGCAACTTCGTCGCCCAGAAGCACCGTGGCGGAAACGGCCACGCTCGCAAGCCCGGTGCCCCGGATGAAATCGCGGCGCGAGAATCCAGTCTTGATCGACGAATCCTCGGAAACAGTTCGTTTCTTCGGAACGTCATCCTTCTCGCGCGCTGCAGGCGCGTCCTGCGGACTCTTATCACTCATGAGAATTCCTCCGGAAGAACGGAAAGAAGGAAGGCAATCGCCCAGAACCGCAACGTATCAAGCTGACCCCCAGGGGACCGCGAGCGGCCCTATGATAGTGCGCGGCGCGGATTGAATCAATCCTTTACAAGCATCGCCCGCAAATCGTTTTCCTGTCACCGCATTTTCTTCCTATTGTGGAAAAAGACCGCAACGCTCATTCGTGCCGCAGCGCAACAATGGGATCGACGTGTGTGGCACGCCGCGCGGGAATGTAGCAGGCGGCGAGCGCCACCAACGCCAACACCACCGACACGGCGATAATGGTCACAGGATCGTTGGCGCGCACGTCGTATAGCATCGATGCCAAATAGCGCGTCACGCCGAGCGCCACGCCGATACCCACCACCGCGCCGACGAGCGCCAGCGCGAAGCCCTGCGTTACGACCAGCCGCAAGACGTCGCCCACTTGCGCCCCGAGCGCCATGCGAATGCCGATTTCGCGCGTCCTCCGCGCCACTTCGTAGGACAGCAGGCCATAAAGGCCGATGCATGCCAGCACAAGCGCCAGCAGACCGAAAAAGGCGGAAAGCCGCGCGATCAGCCGCTCTTGGAACAGTAGGCGGTCGATCTGTTGCGATTCCGTCGTCACGTCACGAAGCGGCAAATTCGGATTGATTTCCGCAACGACGCGGCGAATCGCGGGAACCAAAGCTTGCGGGTCGCCTGCTGTGCGCACCTCGAAAGACGCGCCCATGCCGCTCTGAGGCTCGTACATCGTCGGGCTGATTTCCCGACGCAGATCGTTGTATTTCGAATCGCGAACCACTCCGATGATTTCGTAGCCCGCGCTCGCGGGCTCGTCTGCGTCTCCCGGAGATTCGCCAAAGCGTTTCCCCAGGGGATTTTCTTTACCGAGATACTTGGCGACAAACGCCTGATCCACAACTACGGGCTTGGGCACCGTAGCCGCCACGGCCCTGCCTTTGGCGGCGAGTTCATAATCGGAAGAATTGAAGCCACGGCCGGCAAGAAGAGGAATCTGCATCGTGCTGAAGAAATCCGGGCCGATCCCCAGCACGTCTGCCTCCGACTCGCGATCTTGCGGCGTGCCAGGCCAGTGGAAGCCGGTAATCATCAGGTTGCCACTGAGCAGAGGGAGCATCGAATAGCTGGCGGACCTCACACCCGGCGTTTCGGCGAGCCTCCCTTGCAAGTCGCGGTAGAAGCTATCGATCTGCGCGTCTTTGTATCCCGCGAGCGACGGGTTGATTCCGAAAATCACCAGGTTATGGGAATCGAAGCCAACGTCGATGCTGCGCAGATTTTGCAGGGTTCGCACCAGCAATCCAGCGCCAACCAGCACAACGATCGCAAGGGCCACTTGGGTCACAACGAGCGCGTTGCCAATGCCGAACCATCTGCTGCTGCCATGACCGAGGCCGGCCGAGACGCCGGAGCCTTCCTTAAGAGCGGGAGTCAGATCAACGCGCGCGCCGCGAAGAGCCGGCGCAACGCCGAACAGTATCCCGGTCAAAAGCGAAACCGCTATCGTGAATCCGAGCACGCGCAAGTCGACGCCTGTGGCGAAAGCGAGCGGCCGCGGCTGATTGCTCGAGACGAAAGAGACAATCGCGTGCGCTCCCCAGATTGCGAACAGAATTCCCAGCGTGCCCCCGATCGCTGCAAGCATCACGCTTTCCGTCAAGAGCTGCCGCACGATCCGCGAGCGGCCCGCGCCGAGCGCCAGCCGCAGCGCCATCTCCTTCTGCCGCGCCGCGGCGCGAGCCACCATCAGCCCCGCGACGTTGGAACACGCAATCAACAGAATAATTCCCACCGCAAACATCAAAACGTACAACGGATTGGCGAACCGGTTTCGCGAGCCCGTCAATCCTGTTTGTGCGTTGACCAGAGTTATGGTCGGCTCGTCGCCCGGTTTCGAGAGCGTCGCACTTTCGCTTGCCGCGTCAGTCGGAGCCTGGCCTTCAGCGGCCTTCATTGGGCGCCCCACCTGCGCGGGAGATCGCGCTAATTTCTGGTTGCCCGGGCCCGGAGGCGCCGCGCCTTGAATCATTACCGGCCCTTTCGGGCCGCCACTTGGCAGTGACTGCGCCGCTCCGGCGGCAGGGGGCGGCGGCCCGCCCATGATCATTTGTCCCCGAGCCGGACCAACTCCCGGCTTTGGCCCACCTAGTCCCAGGCCGACCATTCCCACTCCTGCCTCGAACAGCGGGACGGACCCATGCAGCATTTCGTTTCGAAAGACTCCGGCAATTGCCGCTTGAGCTTGCGGCTGCGCCGTTCCGGTTTTCAGTCGGCCGATGATCGTCAGCCACCAAAAACTGACGTTGTCCTGCCGGTCTTCCCACATCCGCGGGTCGGTAATGCGCCGTCCGGCAGCGAGCGGGAGCCAAACGTCATAATCGCTTCCCGGTGTAATCCCCGTGAATCGCTGCTCCGCCACACCAACGATCGTGAACGGGACAGCATTCAACTGAATCGTGCGGCCGATCACCGAGCGTGAGCCTCCAAAGGCGCTCTGCCAGTAGCCGTAATTCAGCACGGCGACCGGCGCCGCCGTCGGCGAATCGTCGTTCGCCTCAAGTACACGGCCCGCTGCGGCCTTCACGCCCATCGTCCGGAAGAAGCCTCCCGAAACCACCTGACCATTGACCGTACTGGCCGGCCCTTCGCCCGTCAGAGCGAGGAAACCGGAGTTGGCAAATGCGGCTACTCCCGAAAACTGGTTCGTGTTCGCCACCTCGCGAAACATCGGTTCCGAGAACGAGCAGCCGGAGGGGTTCGCGGCGCCGAACCGGAGGTCCGTAGGGCAATCGCCCGAAGACATGTAACCGCGAATCTTTGGCGCATTGTGCGCGCTCCATTTCAGGAGTACCAGTTCCGAAGGCTTGTCCACGGGAAGCGATCGCAGCATCACCGCGTCGATCAGACTGAAAATCGCTGTGTTCGCGCCAATGCCCAGCGCTAGCGTGAGGACGGCCACCGCTGTGAAGGCGGGCGACTTCGTCAGCATCCTGAATCCGTAGCGAATGTCTTGAAGGAGCTTCCCCATGGTTTCTCCCTTCCGCCGCCAAAGACGTACCTAACCTTGTGCATTCTGACGCGCGACACGAGGTTTGGAAAGCATTCTCCGGCGATTCATGGGCCGTAAAGCACAGCCAACCTTCGAATCGTCGGAGCGAGCATGGATTACCAACAGTGAGGAATGCTTGACAGTCGTGCTGTGGCCTAGCGGAACTCGTTCTTGTAGACAATGCCTTCCTTCATCACGAACTTGACGTTCTCGAGTTCGCGGATGTTTGCGAGTGGATCGCCGGCCACCGCCACGACGTCCGCGAGCTTGCCGGCTTCGACGCTTCCCAGGCGGTCGCTCCAGCCCAGCATTTCCGCG
This sequence comes from uncultured Acidobacteriota bacterium, assembly GCA_963744235.1. Lineage (GTDB taxonomy): Bacteria > Acidobacteriota > Terriglobia > Acidiferrales > UBA7541 > Palsa-295. The sequence goes on from CAVUSU010000006.1 coordinate 725,558, forward strand.
GGCGTGACAGTAGCGGTGCGGATCGCGTCCATCGAGTTCATCCCGTAGTCGACGTAATAATTAAATTCGAGTGCTTCGTTCAACTTGGTCCAAGGGAATCCGCCGGCATCCGTTCCGAGCACGATCTTCACGTGCTTCTGCATGGCCTTCTGAAACACCTTTTTCTCGGCCTCTACCATCGGATTCCACGCGCCGCCGCGGCCCGGTGCCACGTATGCGCCCACCATAATCGTAGGGCACCAGTAGACGCCGTTCTTGGCGGCCTGGTCGAGAAGTTCGTCCGTGAAGCCGTCGCCATGCTCGATTGAGTCCACGCCCGCCCGGAGGGCCGCAGCGATTCCGTCAGAACCGATCGCATGGGCTGCAACTTTGTGTCCGATCCGATGCGCCTCTTCGACGATCGCGCGAGCCTCATCATCGCGGAAGTTCACGTGGCTGTGGAGAACACCGTCAGCCGTGAAGAAGTAGCCGTGGTCCGAATAATATTTGATCCAATCCGCGCCGTGCATCACCTGTTCGCGAACAGCCAGCCGCGCGCCGTCAACTCCGTCCACTGGCTGTACCCCGTGCGGCATATCGAGTTCCCAGGAATAGCCGAGCAAGGGATACATTCCCGTGGGCGCCATCGCACGCGTCGAAACCACCATGCGCGGCCCGGGAACTTCGCCCCGATTGATAGCTGTCTTCACGTCGACGTCCGCATACATCGCTCCTTCGGTTTCCAGATCGCGTATCGTGGTAAACCCATGATCGAGAGCGATGCGGGCATTCCGAGCCCCTAGAATCGCGCGGTAGGGAATCGATTGTTTCAGCAACTGATCGTCGTACTCTTGCGCCGTCACATCGCCGTTCAGCAGGGTGTGCGTGTGGACATCCATGAAACCCGGCAGAACGGTCGCGTGTGACAGATCGATCACTTCGGCATCCGTCGGTGGCGAGCCTCCCGCAACCACCGAGGCGATTTTGCCGTCTGCGATCAGGATCAGCGCGTTCGAGATCGGCTGATCGCTTTTTCCGTCGATCAGCTTTCCGGCGCGGATAGCGATTTTTTTTGGTGCCTGCGCGACCAGGGGACCGCCGCAAACGAGAGCCAGCATGACGATTGCGAAGCGACGCAGCATGACGCCTCCTTCCGATCTGGGACGGCAGGACGGGCGGACTATAGGGGATATTTGGGACACATTACAAGCTGTTGAAAGCCGTAACGGGCGCGGCCAGATTGCACGGTAACATCACGTCACTTCGCAAACTGTGTCCAGGCAACTCCCAGGGTTGATTCAGGTATCATTCTAGGTAGTTTGCAGCCGCAGGGTTGGTAGGTTCGTCGCCGCAAGAGGCAGGCGCCTATGTCACCCGACCGCGCGCCACAATTCGTTTCCATCGAGACGGCTCGTCAACTACTCGCGCGCGCTGGTGTGCCAGGCGATTGGAATCTCACCCCCGAGCAATTTCGGACCGCGCTCCAGCGCAGCGCTTCGCGCCGATTTGTCGGCAGTCCTCCCGATTCGAAGGGCATCGAGTCCTACCTTGGAACGCTGAACGTCTCTGATCTTGCACTCGCGTACGCGTGCAGCGTTGGAAATGCGGCGGCGTGGGATTTCTTTGTCGCGAAGTTTCGGCCAGAGCTTTATCGGGCTGCGCGCGCGATTGCAGGAGAATCGAGCGGACGCGAGCTCGCGGACTCGCTGTACGCGGAGCTGTACGGCCTGCGCGAGTCGGGGGGCGAGCGCAAGTCGCTCTTCGACTACTTTCATGGTCGCAGCAAACTCACCACCTGGCTCCGCGCCATCCTTTCGCAACGCCATGTCGACGAGATTCGCCGCGCGCGTCGCACGGAGCCCCTCGAAGACAATGACGGAGAGGATTCGTCGGAAACCGTAGTGGCAAGGAACGGGACCGCCGAAGGCCTGCTCGATCCCGAGCGCCGAAAGTATCTGGCGATCCTGCAAGCGACGCTGACTCTCGTGCTTGATGCGCTCGCGCCTCGCGACAGGCTGCGCCTCGCCTACTACTACGTCGAGGAGCTCACGCTGGCCGAAATCGGCAAATTGCTCGGCGAGCATGAAGCGACGGTCTCGCGAAAACTGGAACGCACACGAAAGGATCTTCGCGGCCGGATCGACGCGGCTCTTCGCGAGAGGAAGCTGAGCGACGCTCAGCTGCAGCTTTGCTACGAGTACGCACGCGAGGAATGGCCGTTCGACCTGACGCTTCGTTTGCGCTCGATTTCTCCGCGGTCGGTAGATTCAGGGCCGGCGGGGTAGTACCTGCGATAACGCGCTTCAACAGAGTGGTGCAAGATTTCTGGTTTCGAGCGTTCTAAGGTAGGAGAATAGTTTCATGGCTTCGCGGGAAGAAAACGAAGCGGTAACAGGCTTGCTGCGGCGCAGCCTCGCACGCGACGCGGCGGTGCCAGGCGGCTGCCCCGAGCCGGAGTTTCTGGCGGCATACTCCGAGCATTCGCTCGACGCGGCAGAGACCGCGTTTTACGATCGCCACTTCTCCGGTTGTTCGCGGTGCAGAGCACAGCTTGCCGCGATGGTGCGTGCGGACGTGCCGAAGACTCAATCGCGAAGCGCTTGGCTGCTCGACTGGCGTTTGCTCACGGCAGCGGCGGCCGTGATGCTGCTGGTAACTGTGTGGTTGGTTCGCAAGTCGGAGAGGGCAAATCTTGCCAGCCAGCCTGCAAATGCGCCTCTTGTTGCGGTGGTGAATGAAGAACCGAAAAACGGTTCGCCTGTGAGCCCTGCCGCGGACCGAATCACCGCCGCGCCGCCAGCCGCCCCGGAAACCGCCAAGAAGGTACAGCCCGCGCCAACTGCGCCAGCCCCGCGGCCGCTCACTCGCGACCAAGAGCGCAAGGACGAGGAGAAGGCCGCGCGACAATTCGCGGATTCGAATTCGCTCGAAGTTCAGGCACCGCCTAACCGAGTTCAGAGCGCGGCTCCGTCGAATGGCCAAACCATCGAGCAAGACAGGCGTCTTAAACAGCAGGACAGCCCGACGGGTCACTCCATGGCAGTTGGTGCTCTCAGCCAAAGAGCACAAGCCGGTCACGCAGGTGCCCAGCAGCAGCAAATTCCCGCGGCGTCGCAAATGGTCATGGTGGAACCAAGCCCCGCGCCTACGCAATCCGCCTCGGGAGTCTCGCAATCTGCTCCCGTCCGCGAACGAAGAGTGTCCCCGCCATCCCCGCCTGCGTCGGCTCCTGCCCCTGCGAGTGTGGGAGGGCAGGCCATCGGAGCGGCCACTGAGACGGTGACAGTGACGAACGCCGAGATCTCGGATGACAAGCAAGAAAAATCGCAGCCCCTCACCAGCGCCTACTCGGCCAGCGACCAGGGAGCAATGCTCCAGGTGTTGACAGAGAGCTCCGTCGTAAAGGTGATCGACACGCCGATTCCGTCGATAAAGTGGCGAATCACTGCCGCGGGCTTCGTCGAGCGCTCGGAAGACGGTGGCGCCACGTGGAAGGGGCAGGAGCCCGATCCTGAGGCTCATCTGGTCGCTGGCTCCGCGCCTACCGATAAAGTGTGCTGGCTCGTTGGCGGCGAGGGCATGGTCCTCGTCACGAAAGACGCGACGAATTGGAAGAAGATTCCACCACCCGTTTCGGCCGACCTTACGGCAGTGTCGGCAAAGAGCGCGTCAGCGGCGACGGTTACTACCGCCGACGGACGCCGATTCTCCACCCACAATGAAGGAAAGAAGTGGAAGCCCGAGAACTAAGCTAGGTCCAGCGGTCCATCATCTCATCCTCTAACGTAGTGCCTCGGTGAAAGTCCCCAGCGACATGACCTGCATTTGCCGTCGGTCTCGACGGTACATTACGGTTGCAAGAAACCGGGTCTCGGGCATTCTAATAACAGGAAGAACTCACTAAAGGGAGACAGCCGATGTCCACGCGCAGCTGGAAGACCACCACAATTGGATCGCTTTCCGCACTCGCTTTGTTTCTCGGCACTTTCGCGTTCCACAAGACCGCCCGCGCGGCGGTTGGTCAATCCGCCACGAAAGTGGAAGCGTCAACGACGGAAAAGGATCAGGTCGATCTCAACATAACTGTATATAACTCGAATCTCGCGCTGGTTCGCGACGTTCGCCAGATTCACCTCGAACCGGGCGTCGCGCCGCTGAAATTCGAAGATGTCGCCGCGTCGATCAACCCCACCACGGTGCATTTCCGCTCACTGAGTGATCCGGCGAAGCTAAGCGTGGTCGAGCAGAATTACGAATATGATTTGCTTGATGCTCAAAAGCTTCTGCAAAAATACGTGGGCCGTGAAGTCACGCTTGTCCGCAGTGAGCAGGAGGCCAACTCGACTAAATGGGTCGAGACTCGTGCGACGTTGCTCGCGGACAATAACGGCCAGCCCGTCTGGAAGATCGGCGATGAAATTGTCACTGGCATGCCAACGAACTGGTACCGGTTCGCGGATCTGCCAGGAAATCTCTACAGCCGGCCGACGCTCGTTTGGACACTCGAGAATCGCGGCGCCGACGCGCAGCGCGTTGAAGCCTCCTACTTAACGGCCAATGTGACTTGGAGCGCCGACTACGTGCTGACCGTCGCTCGCGACGAAAAGAACGGCGATCTCGACGGGTGGGTGACGCTCACAAATGGCAGCGGTGTTGAATACCGCAATGCAAAACTTCAGCTCGTCGCGGGCGAGGTTCATCAAGTCTCGCCTCCGGCACCTGCAAGAGCGATGGAGATGGCACGGGTCGAGGCTACTCCCGCAGCAGCACCGCAGTTCTCGCAGGAAGCGTTCTCTGAATATCACCTGTACACGCTCGAGCGCCGTACCTCCATCGAGAACAACGAATCGAAGCAGATCAGCCTGCTCGGCGCGACCGGCCTTTCTGTCGATAAACGCCTCGTGGTCGAAGGTCAGACGTACTACTTCCGCAACCGCCAGGGAATGGGAAACGCCATTCCGGAGACGGTGAAGGTCTATTACCGGTTCAAAAACGAACAAGGTAACGGCCTCGGTATGCCGCTACCAGCCGGAACCGTCCGCGTCTACCAGGCGGACACGAAGGGCGGCGCCCAATTCGTCGGCGAAGATCGAATCAATCACACGCCCAAAGACGAACAAGTGCGAATCTACGTCGGCAATGCCTTCGATGTAGTCTGCGAACGTAAGCAAACCGACTACCAGAAAATCAGCGGTGATACGTTCGAGATGGAGTATCAAATCACTTTGCGAAATCACAAAGATTCCGACGTGACGGTGGATGTACGCGAGCCCGTTGGGGGCGATTGGCAAGTGTTGAATTCCACCTACAAGCCGGCGAAGCTGGACTCCTCGACGATCGGCTTTGAAATTCCGGTGACGAAGAACGGGAGCGCAACGCTGGATTATCGCGTGCGCGTGAAGTGGTAGAGCCTGTTAGCGGCTCTTCGCCGTGCGCTGAACGGCGATGGCCAGCTCCTCGGAATAGTGCGGATTAGTGGGGAACTGAGTTGTAAGCTCGGCGAGCAGCGTACGCGCGTGATCGGGTTGATGCTCGCGTTCGTAGGCCAGAGCTAGCATGATTTTTGCAAAAGGCCGGAAGTAGTGGCCGTGCTCGGCGGCTTCGGACATTAACTGTATGCCCCGCAGCCTGTCGCCATGCACTCCGCCAAACCAGAGAAACGCCTTCTTGAAACCCGGTAAGCATCCAATCACGTAGTTGCTCATCCCAAGTGCAACGTACGCATCCTTCGCGTCCGGATCGATCGCCAGCAGCGTATTGGCCTCGGCTTCCGCCTGCTTCATCATGCTGAGCGCCGCGAGTTGCTTCTTTTCAATGAGGGCGTCGTAATTTGATTCCATGCCGTCCGTCATCGTAAGGATCAGCAAGGCGTGCGCATCGCGCGGGTCGGACTTCACCTTATTCTTCGCCATTTCTCGAGCGAGGTGGTTCGTCTGTAAGAACTGATTGTTGCGGTTGTCCGCCGGGCTGCCTTCCACGCCTCCCAGGAATCGGGCGTCGTTCAGGAAGAATTCGGAGCTGAGAACGCCCTTGGTGTTGAATTCTTCGTACAGGTAGCTCGCGGCTTCGGCGGCTTTGCCCATCGGGTCTTCCGGGTGGACCTGTTGATACTTGAGGAAGTCCTGTCGGGCAGTCTGGAAATCCAATCCGTACAGATGCTGGAAACCGCTTTCCAGGAACTCACCGGAAGGATCAGGTTCCATGCGTGGCGCATCCTGGGTGGTCGCAGCCGTGTTGCCATCCTGTGCTCTGGCTAACGGAGTCGCGCAAACGATCACCGCCGGCAGCAGGCAGGCCGTCGTCCACGTGGTCCGGATTGTCCTTCCAAGCTTCTTTCGCACTTGTCTTCAATCACCTCCCAAAACCCGTTCGCCTCGCAGGTCTGCTATCGAGCCATATTCTATTTAGAGTCTGCTTCCAATTCCATCGGTTGTACATGTTCGCTGTCCTAGAGGTTATCGGATACGAATCGGGCCGTGCGCTCGAACAAAGCATCGCATTCTATATCGACTCCTCGACATGCGAAACGTTGAATTGCGCGTGGAAGCCGCCGGATATAGATTTGCATGCGTGCCCCTGGGCACTCTATCCGGGTTTTTGGAGTGGACAGGTTACTTCGTGAAACTGTTCGCACTTGGTTTTCTCGCCGCGCTAGCGCTGATCGTTATCGGCGGATGCGTGTATTTGGAATGTGGCTTCGCGGACGTGCGTTCCGACGAGAATCCCCCGTCTTGGGAAAGCGGGCTGATGTCCTCGGCGGTGCACGCGTCGGTCCGTCGCGGCGCGCCCAAATTGCAGAATCCCTTTTCCCCAACCGATGAACGCCTGATTGTGGGCGCGAAACTTTACCTGAATGATTGTGTCGGGTGCCACGGGGCGCCGGGAAGACCTCCCAGTGATTTCGGAGCAACGTTTTATCCACGCGCGCCGCAGTTCCCACAGATCGGAACTCGATACTCGGAAGCAGAAGTTTTCTGGGTGGCGAAGCACGGGATTCGAATGACCGGAATGTATCCGCAAGGACCCTACTACTCGGATGATGAGCTCTGGAGCCTCGCGGCGTTCATCACGCGAGCGAACAATTTGCCATCAGCGGTATTGAACGGCATCGCGCCGCAAGGGTCTCACTGAAACGTAAGAAAGGAACGCCGGTGGAGAAGTTTGTTTTCGGTTTTGTCACGGCCGTTGCTGTGCTTTGGCTGGGTACTTGGACTTATCTGAGACTGGGTCTTGGGGGCGTGCGCGCCGACGAAAACGCGCCGCCCTGGAAAGCTCAATTGATGACTTCGGCCGTGCGGGCATCTGTCCGCCGCAGCGCCCCGAAAATGCAAAACCCGATGCCGCCGACGATCGAAAATCTCGCTTCAGGAGGTAAGCTGTACGTGAACGGCTGCGCGGGTTGCCACGGCCCACTCGGAAAACCCCCGAAGCCACCAGAGACCTTGTACATGCCAATCCCCGAGTTGCCCCAGGTGGGGACGCAGTACTCAGACGCTGAAGTGTTCTGGATCGTGAAGCACGGAATTCGCAGGACGGGAATGTCCGCGTACGGCCCGTTCTACTCGGACCAACAAATGTGGGATATCGCCGCGTTCATCGAGAACATCAGGAACTTGCCGCCCGGGGTCATCGAACGGATTCAACCCCAAAAGTAGTGAGTCTCTTCCCAGGTTGCTACGGCTACGAGACGTGTTCCGGAGTAGGAGCGCCGGCAGTTGCTTCCACTGCTCTTCCTTGTCGGTGAGTCAGGATCGCGCCAGTTGTAACGGCAAACGCCAGAGGAAGGAAAAGCAGGGCGTCCCGAATCAGAGTCTTGGGCCCGATTTGCTCGCCTGGACCAAAACAGCCGCAACTGATCGTTAGCCCCCGCTCATACGCGGAAAACATGGCTGCGATAAAGCCGGCGAACGCCAGCGTGGAAATAATCGAAGAGACTCGCAGAGCGATCCCACTCAAGAGCCACAGGCCCAGGAACAATTCAAACGGTGGGAGCCAGTGCGCTACCAGCGTCACAGCCCACGACGGCAGCATCTGGTAGGAATCCACTCCCATCGCGAACATGGCGAGCGAAGTTCGTACCGAGGCGACTGTCCACGGCATGCCCACCTGCGGTTTCATCTTTGCGTACGCAGCGACCAGAAATATCGCCGCCAACACAAGCCGCCCCGCGATGAGAAGAAGAGCGCCGATGCCTCTGCGGTTCTCGCTTGCCACGCCTGTCCGCCTCACTGAGCCAGCAGAGAATCGAGAAACTGCTTCAGCAAGGGCCAAGACACAAATCCCGATCCCGGAGGATATCGTTGTCCCTTGTACGTGATTACGTATGTCGGCGTGCCCTTTACCGGCACTTGGTTACCGAGAAGTATGTCCTGCTCAATATACGGGTCCACGGAACAGGGATGCGGGGGCAGATTGATCCCGTCCGGCTTGCCCGTGGGGCCCGGCGGCTCGCATCCTTCCATGATTTTCTGAACGCGCTTGAAGTCGGAACTGGACATAGCGCCCGAGACGTACTTTTCCACACTGCCATCCGTGCTCCAAGCAGTTTGATTGTCGTACAGCGCCGCTTCGACGTTCGGAAACTGACCGATTCGCGCGGCCGCATTGGCCCAGCGCGCCGCTTGAGGGGAAAACTGATGGCCAGGAATCGCGAGCGGATAGTCGCGATGAACCAGATACACCCTTCCGGCGGCGACATAATCGTTGATCATCGGCTTGAGCGTTTGCTCGAACAGGCTGCGGCACATCGGGCATGAATAGTCGCTGAAAACCTCGAACGTGATCGGCGCGCCCTTCTGCCCGTAGGTCTTCTCCAACGGCGGAGGCGCTTGTGCAGCCTTCGCCGCCTTCACTTGCCTGTTCTGAGCGCGCGCCGAGCTTGTCGCGACACCCAGGACAGCAAGCATGGTGGGGATTGCGAGGGCGGCCCTGACTGCTACCCTCAGCGCAACCCGGGTTGTTCGTTTGGTCCGCTTACCTTGTTGGCTTCCGGCGCTCGATGGATTCTTCTGCTTGTTCAACTCTCCCTCCAAATTCGAGTCGATCCTTGAATAGCGGGTATTGTAGCGCGAATCAGAGCTGCCAGGTTCGGCGTTGCGTCTTCGTGTTTCGACCACCGCGATCCTTGGTTAGTGAGTTGTGGGATGCTGGGTCAGAGGAGAAGGTTCGACGCGAAATATGATACGACCGGCGGTACCGCTGCTGCATCCAATCGCTGAACAGGCAGGACGCAACATTGCAGTTCGGTCACCGTCTCTGTAACTGTCAGATAATGAAAACCTTACTGTCGAATAGCCAATACTTGACAATAAGACACTCAATGTGTATCATGAGCAGGTTTGGCGCATGCGGGCTGGGCACCTAGATGCTAACTGAGGAGCGGATTCAATGAGCAACAAGATTATTGGTATTGACCTGGGCACGACCAACTCTGTCGTGGCCGTGATGCAGGGCGGCGAACCGACCGTCATTCCTAACCAGGAGGGCGCGCGCACTACACCTTCGGTGGTGGCGATTACGAAAAGCGGAGAGCGCTTGGTAGGCCAGGTGGCCAAGCGCCAGGCGATCACAAATCCCGAAAATACGGTTTATTCGATCAAGCGGTTCATGGGGCGTCGCTTCGACGAAGTGACCGAAGAGACAAAACGTGTTCCCTACAAAGTGGTGCGCGGGCCGCACGACGACGCCCGCATCGAAATTTCCGGTAAGCCTTACAGCCCGCCGGAGATTTCCGCCTGGATTCTGCAGAAGCTGAAGACCGCCGCGGAGGACTTTCTCGGCGAGAAAGTGACCAAGGCCGTCATCACGGTCCCGGCGTATTTCAACGACAGCCAGCGTCAGGCGACGAAGCAGGCTGGCGAAATCGCGGGTCTCAGTGTAGAGCGCATTATCAATGAGCCCACCGCGGCGGCGCTCGCGTACGGTCTCGACAAGAAGAAAGACGAAACGATCGCCGTGTATGACCTGGGCGGCGGCACATTCGACATTTCGATTCTCGAAGTCGGCGAAGGCGTGGTCGAGGTGAAGTCGACGAACGGCGACACCCACTTGGGCGGCGACGATATCGATCAGCGCATCGTCGATTGGCTGGTCGCGGAGTTCAAGAAAGAGCAGGGCATCGATCTCAGCAAGGATCGCATGGCCATTCAGCGTCTGAAGGAAGCCGCGGAGAAAGCCAAGATCGAGCTGTCCTCGGTGATGGAGACGGAAATCAACCTGCCTTTCGTTACGGCGAACGAGTCAGGTCCGAAGCATCTTCAACAGAAGCTGACCCGCGCGAAGCTCGAGCAGTTGATGGAAGACCTGTTGCAGAGAACCGTCCAGCCGGTGAAGCAGGCTTTGTCCGATGCGGGCCTCACGCCCGACAAAATCGACGAAGTGGTTCTGGTTGGCGGCTCAACGCGCATTCCGCGCGTCGTCGACATCGTCAAGAATCTCTTCAACGGCAAGGAGCCTCATAAGGGCGTCAATCCCGACGAGGTCGTGGCAGTGGGCGCGGCTATACAGGGCGGCGTGCTGGCCGGCGAAGTGAAGGACATTTTACTCCTCGACGTGACGCCGCTTTCGCTCGGCGTCGAAACTTTGGGCGGGGTGTCGACGGTCCTGATACCGCGCAACACGACGATTCCGACGCGAAAGTCGGAAACATTTTCCACCGCCGCGGACAATCAGACGTCGGTGGAAATTCACGTCCTTCAAGGGGAACGCCCGGTGGCCAGCGGTAACCGGTCGCTTGGCAAGTTCCATCTGATGGGGATTCCGCCGGCTCCGCGCGGCGTGCCGCAAGTGGAGGTGACGTTCGATATCGACGCGAACGGCATCTTGAACGTTTCGGCCAAAGACAACGCCACGAACAAGGAACAGAAGATCACCATCACCGCTTCCAGTGGCTTGAGCAAGGAAGAAGCGGAACGGATGAAGAAGGAAGCCGATTCGCACGCGGCCGAGGACAAGGCGCGGCTCGCTGAAGTAGAGGTGCGCAACCGTCTTGACAACCTCGTCTACCAGACCGAGAAGCTGATCAAGGAAAACCGCGAGAAGCTGGCCGAGGCAGACGTGAAGGCGGCCGAAGAAGCGCTCGAAGAGTCCCGCCGCGCCCTAAGTGAGGGTGGCGTGGAACGGCTCAACGCGGCCGCGGACAATCTCACGAAGGCTTCGCACCGGCATCGCGGAAACGATGTACAAGGCGCAGCAGAGCGCGGCCAGTTCGGCCGGCGCTGCCGCGGGTGCACCGGGTGCTGGCGCGCCGGGCGGAACTCCCGGTGCGGATGGCGGCCACGGTCAGGGACAAGGCGACGTTGTCGACGCCGAGTTCGTGGACGTGGACGAATCGAAGAAACCGAACTAAGCGCCGCAGTAGTTTTCGTCGTGTGCGGGGGCGTTCGTTGGCTAGCGAGCGGGCGCCCCGGCAAGGGGAGAATCAATCATTGGCTGGTGACGGCGTCCGGCGGACCGGTCCGCCTCAGGCAATTCAGAAGATCCGCGACGGCGTATTCCTCGTGCAGGTGGCCATATCCATCAGCCCCAGCGCGGATTGGCGCAGGCTGTTCTACGAAGCGCAGCGCGACGTGCCGCCGGATTTTACCCCTCGTTCGGTGGAAATCACCGGGACCTTGCTTCGCTTCAAATCCGATCCCGACGGCGTCGAGCAGAGAATCGGCCTGATCGATCGCTGGATGGAGAAAGCCAGCCAGAAAGAGGCCTCGATGGCCGGCCGGTCGGAAGCGCAGCGGCAGAAGCAAGAAGAGGCAGAGCGCGAAGCGCAGGAACTCAACGGATGGAACGCGCGCTGGGCCAAGCTCTGATACGCAGTTCGAGGAAACCGGAACGGGCCTTCGTGCGGCCGCGCTGCGTGAAACCAAACACAAATGGCGACCACCACTAAACAGGACTACTACGAACTGCTCGGAGTCCCGCGCAAAGTTTCCGCGAAAGAGCTTCGCGCGGCGTATCGAAAGCTCGCCCGCAAATACCATCCTGATCTGAATCCCGGCGACAAATCGGCCGAAGAGAAGTTCAAGCAAATCCAGGAAGCCTACGACGTCCTTTCGGACGCCAAAAAGCGCCAGATGTACGATCAATTCGGGTTCAACACTCCGGGGCAGGGAGGTCCGCCTCCGGGCGCGGGATATGGGGGCGCCGCCCCGCAGGACGTTCACTTTGACTTCGGAGGTTTCGATTTTGGAGGCGGCGCCGGCGGCCAGGGTGCGGGCGGCGGAACCAGTTTCCGCGATCTCTTCAGCCAATTCTTTCGCGGAGCAAGCGCGGCGCAAGAAGCGCCGGAGCGAGAGACGGGCGAGGACCTCGAGTTCCAGATCGACATCTCGTTTGCCGAGGCGATGCACGGCACCGTAAAGAAACTCAGCATCACGCGGCTCGACACTTGCAGCGTGTGTCATGGAACAGGCGTCGCGGGCCAGGAAACCGTTTGCCCCACGTGCGGCGGCACGGGGCAAGTGACGCAGGTGAGCGGAAAGATGCGGTTTCAGGTTACCTGCTCGCGCTGCGGCGGCACCGGAAAGTTGCAGTCGGTATGCAGCAACTGCGGCGGCGAAGGCCGCCTCCCGCGCGTCGACACGCTGGAAGTGCGCATACCTCCGGGCGCCAAGACGGGGTCGCGCGTGCGAGTCCCGGCGCGGGGCAACGTGGGACCGCACGGCGGTCCGCCGGGCGATCTGTACATCATCTTGAACGTTCAGCCGCATCCTTTCTTCGAGAGGCGCGGCGACGATCTGTACACGGTGGTCCCGGTCACCGTGCCCGAGGCATCGCTGGGCGCGAAGATCGAAGTGCCCACAGTCGACGGGCGCGCGCAGATGCGCATCCCGCCGGGAACGAACTCCGGAAAGAAGCTGCGCCTGCGCGAGAAAGGGGCGCCCTCCGCGCGCAATCCGGGCAAGCGCGGCGACCAGATCGTCGAGGTGCAGGTGGTTGTTCCGAAGCCCGAAGACGAGCGGGTGCGCAATTTGATGAAGGAGCTCACGAAAATCGAGCCCGAAGACCCGCGCAACGAAATCTTCGCGCGGGCGCGCGTGTAGTGTCTGTGTGAACTTGGTTTTTCGTCAGGGCACGGCTTCAGCCGTGCCATAACTGGCTCAAGATCAAAGCGGTTTCAACCGCTGAGGGACCAATCCTACAGTTCTCACACAGACTTTGTAGGCCAGGCGCAGGAGACGAAGATGGCGCGCACGAAGAAAAAAGCCAAAGCGGGCTACATGATCAGCGCGGTGGCTGAGCTATACAAACTTCATCCGCAAACGCTGCGGCTGTATGAGCGCGTCGGGCTGCTGAAGCCTTCGCGCTCGCAAGGGAACACGCGGCTCTATACCGACGCCGACCTCGAGCGCCTCGAAATCATCCTGAACCTCACGCGCGAACTGGGCGTCAACCTCGCAGGCATCGAAATCATCCTCAACATGCGCGACAAAATGGGCGAGATGCAATCGCAAATGGAAGCGTTCATGAAGTTCGTCAGCAACGAAGTCGCGCGGAACATCGCCGTGGGAGACCGCCGCGTCCGCAACGCCATCGTCCGCGCCGCCCCGCGCCACGCCATCCGCGTCGAGAAATAACCCCTTAAGAGCAGTCTGCGTTTCCACCATCTCGCAGAAGCCTTGATAAAAAAAAGACCGCGATGGATGCGAACGGGTGTTAGAGGACTGCGCCTCTTGAAAGAAAACCAATTTGATTTAGAGTTCGCCGGGGAGCATGGAGATCAGACGGACCAATTGGGACTGCTTGGAAACGTTGGTTTTCTGGTAGATGGCTTTCAGGTGGGAGCGCACTGTGTGGGAAGTGGTTCGAGTGCGTTCGGCGATGGCACCGAGCTCCAATCCAGAAGCGAGCAGCATAGAGATGCGCGCCTCCGCAGGAGTGAGCCTGAAGAGTTCGCCAAGCAATTGATGCCGGGATTTGGGTTTGGCCGCGGGGTCGGTGATGGTAACGAGCGCCCTTAGCTGCGCCGGCGAGTGCGCGATTGCCACGCGGTAAGGCAGTACGGAGAGATGCAGCGAGCCCGCGGCGTCACTCAGGGTAAGCGCGCCGCCCGCCGGAGAATGCAGATCAAGGTGGCCGGCGGTCTGCAACATCATATCCAATGTTGTTTGAGGTCTTGCATTCTGAAGAACAATTCGCCCGCGCTGCACCTGCAATATCTTGCGAGTTCGGAGCAACGACTCAGCGACGCCGTTGACGAAACATACCCCTCCCGCGATGTCGATTCCGATCAGCCCTACATCCAGGGTGTCCGCTACAAAGGCCGCAGCGGAGGCCGTCTGTTGCCACGCGAGCATTTTCGTGTGCAGATGATGCGCTCGCTTCAAGTGCGGCGCGAGACCAGTCAGGATGCGCACGTGTTTGCCCTCGAAATCCATCTCGTGCTTGGAGCGATTCAGCGTCAACACGGTGAGTTTTCCCGAGCCCTCTTGGAGAATGGCGCCGCATTGATGATACGCGTCGGTCGTGCGCAGAAAGTCCGTGTAGAAGTCGGTTTTCTCAAGCTCTTCAGGGGAACATAGGGCGCTACCCAATCCGATCCACCCGGGGAATTGATTGCGCCTGTAGGCCAAGTACCAAGCGTCGAGTGATCCGTAGTGTTGCTCGTACTTCCGCAGAACATCATTTAGCCACCCCACATGGGACTGGACGGAACTTACCTGGGTGGACGGATCCAGGGAGAGGAAAAGGCCCAAGCGCGCGTCCATGAGGAGGGCGACGTGTCTCAGGAATTCGTTCCAGACGTGGGGTTCGCCCGGAGCAGAATAGAGAAGATCGAGTAGTTCGCCTTTGCAGTTCAGTGCGCCAGACATGCCCCTCCGGACGAGTGAAATTGCCAAAATTCAACATTCTGCCATGCGCGCATGGCGCAGAGATTGCAGCCAGGCAGCAAGGAAAACGAGCTGCGCAAACATCTTTACCGCCGTTGGACTATCCGGCTTGAGGTTGACCGAGAGTCGAGGAGATGGAGTTCCTGTAGGCCCCAACACAAGCAACGAACAAGACCACTGTAACACATACGGCGGCACAAAAGGGGTCCATCTCACCCATATGAGGGATGCCAAGAAAAACACAAACGGTCAAATTTGACGAACGAATGACTTCTTATTTGGACAAGTACTGCCGCCAATCCCGGACTCCAAAGGAGCAACTCAGCATGAACCGAACTCGGAAGATATTTGTGTTCGCGGCTGCGTTATTACTACCCGCTTTCGCATACGCGGATACGCTCATAACCAGCGGATCGTCAAACGTCAGCGTGACGCCGACAAACATGTATGCCTATTGCGTCGGCGACCCTATTTGCGGAGTACCGAACATTTACCCATCGGCGAAAACTGACAACGTGACCTTCGACATCACGCTGGCCGGTCTTGCCGTGCCGCAAGGCTTCAGTCTCACCTCTGCCACTTTGTCCTTCAGCGGTTTGGATTTGGGCTCTTTTAGTCAGGTCGATGATCAAGCAACTCTTGATGCGGACACCTGGAATGTAAATACGGGCGCAGGGAATTTTACCTCGATGACGGTAGGATCTTATTCCGTAGCGCTTTCCGGTACCGATGGGTCGGTTAGCATCAGCGATCCGAACGCACTGGCGGCTTTGGCGGCCGGGGATCCCATTAATCTTCAGGGCTATGCAGCGGTCACAACCTCTCCGACGTCTGGAAAACAGAATGACGTCCCGGTGATTAACTTCGACATCGGATGCCTATGCATCACGGCTGAAGCGATTGCGTATTCCTCGTTACCGGTATTCGACACCCAGTACTATTCGCCTGCGGCAGAGGTCGATGGTGTAACCGCGGCTGCTGCTGCTCCGGAACCCTCCAGTCTGCTCCTCTTGGCGAGCGGATGTGCCCTGCTATTGGGACTGACAATCGCAAGCAAACACGGGCGAATTTCTTCATTCGCAGGGCCTGCCAATCGATTTTCGGTAGGCTCATCCCCCAAAGCCTAGAACAACCAGAGCGCACGACCCTTTCCCTGGCAGGGTGGGCGCTTCTGCAGATCGAGGACGGCGGCGCGAATGCCGGACCGAGGAACTTGAGGAGGATATATGCACAAGTGGTTTAGGTTGGCCGCATTGTTGGCGTCGTTGCTGGTGGTGAGTTCCGTCGCATCTGCGCAGAGCGACGATGACCGAGAATCTGCAAAGGCATTGCGGTCCGCGGCGGATTCCATGTCCCAACTGGGCCAGATCGGCGAAGGGTCTGACGCAAGCTGCGCCAAAGAATTCTCCGTCTACCTTTATTGCCAGGCCTCGAAGCTCGAGACCGGGTCAAAGAACGTGTGCGCCAAACCCAAGTGCAGTTTTGGAAACTCAGCCCTGGCGGAGCTGCTGAATGTCGTGGAGGAAGAAGATAAGGCCGCTGCCGCCCAGGCGGAGCCGTCGCCGGCAAAGGCCGCGTCCGAGGATTCAGCGGGACAAAGCGATTCTCCAATCCTCAACGCTGGCAATCAACAAGCCGCCGCAATTCGGGCGACTGGCGATGCGAACGCCGCGAAACAGGAGGCCACAGCGCAACAGCGTGCGGCCGGGCAGAATGCAGGCCGGCAAGCCGGGGCGAAGTCATCGAGCGGGCAGGGAGCTGCAACCCAGAGCGGTGGAGGTCTGCTTCCTACCGGGGCGACAGCGGCCCCGCTCACGGTCGTGTTCAATCACACGACGAACTGGTCCCAGGGGAATGCTCACGTTGTGTCCACTCCAGCCGGAATTGATTGTCCCACTACCTGCTCGGCCAGCTTCGCAGCGGGCCTTGATGTTGTGCTTCAAGCGACCGCCGATTCCAATTCCATCGTCAAGAACGTCGACTGCTATGCATGGACGGGCGGGGGCACGAGCCCAAGGACGCGCGGCGATTCCATGTCATGCGTGTGGCCGGGGTTGTTTGTTGTAAAGGGCGGAAAGGCGGTGGTCTACGTCGACGCGGCTGACTCCAACCAACAGGCCATGATAACGGGCAATGGCTTGCCGCCCGGAGCCAACGGCACGAATTCGGGAAGCAGTACAAATGGTTCCGCAGGCGGTGGCACTGGAAATAGCGGTAAAGGCGGCACTGGGAGCGCGAGCGGCGGTGGCAATGGAACATCCGGAGGAAACTCGGGCGCCTACCTGGAACCGATCACGCTCAACTGCGTGCGGGAATTTTGGGATCCGAAGTTTTACAACTGGCTCTCGTTTGAGAACGATTGCGGACAAGCCATCCATTTGATGTGGATCGCGCGGAGCGCGAATGACCACTTCGGCGCAAGTTCCGGGGACATTGGCGCAGGACAATCGGCGAATACGGGCTGGAGTAAGAGCGAAGTGGCTGCCAAAGGTGACTTCGCCTTTTTCGTCTGTCCCCTGGGCTCGATAGCTGTGGACTCCAACACCGGTCAATCGGTCAACAATCCGAGCGCAACCTATCGCTGCAAGAAGCAATAAAATTGGGGGGCCGACGACCTGGGATTGGAAGCCGCGTGCGGCACCCTCCCGACTCCGGGTCTCGCTCTTGAATTTCGGGTACCTGAATCCTTCGCGGGTTTTCGAAGGGTCGGCGCTCCCGGGACTTCGGAACCTGTCCCGACCCGTCGGGATGAACTCCCTCTCGACTGTGAACCCCCTGGGCCTAGGAGTTATAGAACTACTATAGTAACTTTGTTACTACCCATCCGACGAATTCTGTGCTACCATGGCCCGTTTTTATGAGGTGCGAAATTGAAAGTACGAGCAGAAGCAAGGGGCCAGAGTCGCCTGTACTTGCAGGCCCGCATGTAAAGCGGTCAGGATCGAACCTATGAAATTTGGAGACAAAATTCTAATAACGAAAACGCGATTAGAAATCGCCGTAACCTTATGAAAATACTCAGTCGGAGGTGGTTCTAATAGTCAAAAACTGGGGGGTACTTTCTTGCAGTTTCGGTCACAACAATGGAGCGTCTCCAAGAAATGGAAGGGATTGGCCGCAGCTCGGCGGGTCGGACCTTTCGCGAACTGTGCGTCCGTCTTTGCGGGAACGAAGCGCGCAGTTCTGGCACCGCAGATTGCGAGTCTCCGTTGAAATATTCAACTGTTGGTGACTTTTGCAACGCTGCGGCATGCCTCGGAAGTCGCTCCAGCCCTGCCTCCGCGCGGAATCGAAAGCGCTTAGCGTACTTTGGCGAGGGCGTGGACATTGGAACGGTTATTGCATATAAGCATGGTGACCCCTCATCGGGGCAATCCGAAAGAAGGAGAAAAACCATGGCTTCGAAGAAAGCGACCAAGAACCTAAAGAAGGCCAAGAGCCTGAAGAAAGTCAAGAATCTCGCGACGATGGTCGAATATATCATTTCCACCTAGAAATACATGACGAAGGAGATAAACCATGGCATCGAAGAAAGCGACCAAGAAGCTCAAAAAGTCCAAGCAACTGCAGCACACCAAACCACTTTCGCTCCACCGGTCCGATGGAAGCGGTGGCGGCAACGTTGCCTGAAGAAGTAGTGGCGGTCGTAGCGCCACATGAATATCGAATCAGAGCGGCTGTTGCCGCTCTTGGCACACGAGGTTTCCGGACTCGTTCCACGGGAGTATGCTGATTTGAGAATCGGCAATGACTCCATCAACCGGAACTCGGCGCTACCCTCGCATGAAATCACCCCAGGGCCTGGGCGTAGCGTGGCAAACCGCCACCCACAGATTGGTCTCGCGCATCGACACACTGAGTTTGGGTGGCTTATTCATTCGCACAAAAGAGCCTCTAGCGATGGGGGCGATCATCCAGTTGCTAATCGACATTCCTGGAGGCGGAGTGCGGGCCCGCGCCACTGTCCGAAACATCAAACCGGGCCAAGGAATGGGCGTCGGAATCGTCTCGATGGGCCAAGAAGACCGAGCGCGGCTCAGCACCTTCTTGACCCAACTACCGTCCTGAATCGAAGCCTCTCAGCACAGACGACTTCTAGAACTTGGCCTGACCATCACGCGCTACTTCATGAAGTTCCGAACGAGCTGCGCAATCTGATCGGCTGCGGTATCAAGCGCGAAATGCCCCCCATCGACGATGTGCACTTCGGCCTTCGGGACGTCGCGGCGATAGGCTTCCGGCTCCGAGGGGTCGAACGAGAGCTCATACTTGCCCCAGATAACGAGCAAGCGAGGCTGCTTCTCGCGCATCCAAGCTTGCCACTTCGGATAGCTGTCCACATTGGTCCGGTAGTCGTAGAAGAGATCGCTTTGAATGTCGGCTTGGCCCGGCTGATTCAGGAAGTAAAACTCATCGGTCCAGAGATCGGGGTTATAGCGTTCGACGTTCGGATCGTTCCCCACGTGGCGCGTTCGCGTCGTCGCCAGTGACAGGAGATTTGTGCGGAGCGCGCTTTCATTGGGAGCTCGATCGGCCCAGAAGGCCCGCCGTGTCTTCCAATTCGCCCCCAGGCCTTCGTTGTGCGCCACCGCATCCTGGACGATGAGAGTCTCGACCCGTTCTGGGTGCGCCAGGGCCATCCGAAAACCCACGGGGCCGCCGTAATCCTGCATATAAAGCGTGTAGCGCGAGAGGCCCAGCGCTTCGGTGAAGTGATTCATGATCTCCGCGTAGTGATCGAACGTGTACGCAAATTTTTTCGAGTCGGGCCAGTCGCTATGTCCGAAGCCGGGATAATCGGGCGCCACCATGTGATAGCGATCGGAAAGCCGCGCGAAGAGTGGTTCGAACATTCGCGATGAGGAGGGCAGTCCGTGCAGCAGCAGAAGTATCGGCCCATCTTTCGGCCCGGCCTCTCTGTAAAAGATGGAGACCCCATCTACCTGTATCGTGCGATAAGAAGTCGGATGTTCCACGCGACTTTCCTTTCGTTGGGTCTTTCCTTGGGCCTGAGCGAGCAATTGCGCCGGCAATAGAAATGATGCGAACGTCACAGAAACCGCCAACGCCCTGCGTGAGGCCAGCAAGCGTCCTGCCCATCGGGGAGAGTTGAAAAGGCCCGCTACTTCCCCTTGGGTGTTCGTCTCCACGATTCCTCTTACCCCGCCACCTCGAAAACCACCTCCAGCTCGACGGGCGTGCCGAGCGGAAGACTTGCGACGCCATACACCGAGCGGCAAGGGTTCTTGTCCTTTCCGAAAACGTCCTGCAGCAACTCCGAAGCCGCGTCCGCGACTTTCGGCTGTTCGCGGAAATCTCCCGAAGTGGCCACCGACACGCCCAGCCGCACGACTCGCGTCACTCTGTCGAGCGATCCCAAGTGCTCCCGTGCGACAGCGAGGACGTTGAGCGCCGCCAGCCGAGCTGCCTTGCGCCCCGCTTCCACATCGAGCTCCGCGCCGACGCGCCCAATGAATTTCGCCTCGCGGCCTTCCGTGGGAAGCATCCCGGTCAGAAACAGCAGGTTGCCCGTTTGCACCGCTTCCACATACGTGCCGAATGGCTCAGGCGGCGCTGGAAGCTTGATCGCAAGTTCCTTCAACCGCTGCTCAGCGCTGCCCGGCCGAGAGCCTTCGCCGGTTACCCTTTGCGCTTTCGGATTCGTGCTCATTAGATTGCCATTGGATTCGGATCGACGTTGCCAGGTTTCACACGGGAAGACGGCGCGCACCTCAACGAATGCGCCGTCCACCTCGGGCCAATTAAGAAGAGTCCGAAGGCCTCACGCGTGCTGATGAAGGCGCCAGGACTTCATCTTTTCTCTTCCCAGAACTCCATTTGCGCGAGTATCGTGGGTCGAGTCGCGCTGCTCTTTGGAAGGAGGTGGCATGCTGTTTCTGAGGCGTCAACTGCTTCGAACCCTGTCATTCGCTTTCGGGTCGAGCTTCATCTTAAGCGCGAACAAACTTGGTATAGCAGCGCCTTCCCCCGCGGGAGCCGCCGTTCGCGATGGGACCGCTAAAGAAACGGAAAAGGAAAAGGTGACAGGAATCGGAGGATTCTTCTTTCGAGCCAAAGATCCGAAAGCGTTGGCGCTTTGGTACCAGCAACACCTGGGAATCTCAGTCATACCAACGAGCTACGGGGAATCTCCTTGGCAGCAAGAGGCCGGACCCACCGCTTTCGCTCCATTCAAGGAGACGAGCGGCTATTTCGGGGATACCACCAAGGTCTGGATGCTGAACTTTCGAGTGCGGGATCTCGACAAAATGGCGGCCCAGCTAGAAGCTTCGGGAATCGAGGTCAAGATTGACCCGCAGTCTTATCCCAACGGCCGGTTTGCCCGGGTGCATGACCCTGAGGGAAATCCGATCGAATTATGGCAACCTGCAATGCCAGCCGCTCCGCGTTAGCTCGCTAAGGAGTTCAATCCGCCCGGCACCATACAGTTTGCGGTGACGCCTTAAACCCAAACGGCTCTGGAAGGCTTAGTTCTCTTTGCCAGCAAAGCTAATCTCTGTTCGTGATTCATCGGCTCCCACGGTACAAGCTTCTCGGCAAGCACATCCATTCTGCGAAGGAGAGTCAACTCGAGGAAAAGCTCCATCACATCCAGATCCCGGAAGACCAGGGAGCCGGCCTCTCTCATCTTGTCGCGAATCTGCTCCAGATGAGCCGGCATCTCGGTCCAGTGAAGGCCCGAGCGGTGGTGATGACACAGGTGATAGCCCTCGTTCATGAAGTTCAGCTCATCAAAGAGGGTGACGGTATTTGCGAAATAATCCTCGGGATGTTCCGGGTCGTAGAAGGCGTGTTGGACCCATGCCGTGATTGCCATGATGAAGTCCATGCAGAGAAGAGGACCTACCACGTACACGATCCCAATTTTCCAGTTATAGACAAAGACAGCCGCGAAGAAGACATAGTACCGCGCCATTCCCCATAGCATCCGTCTTTGGTTCTCTTCATCGCCCCTTGCTCTGAAGTAGAAGTACGGAGCAATCCCCAGGGCCGTCCAAATGTTGTCCGAAAGATACCAAAGGAAATCGAGCCGGCTCGTTCGATCGTAAATACTCGAGCCCTGGGTGTCATCGGGTCCGCTGTTCTCTTTATGGTGGAGACGGACGTGAACGGTTCGATCCAGTTCCGGAACGTTCCCATACAGATATCCGAGGAAAAATTCCACATAGCGGCCGAAGACCCGATCGTATTTCTCTGAGAAGTAGCCTTGGCGCCGGTGCGCTTCCAGGTGTTTGGCGCTGAACATCCTCACAAACCGCTCGAACTTGAGACCGTACAGCGAAAGATAGAAAGCGATCACGAGCAGAACGCGAGGTTTCCCCAAAACGAGTTGAATCACGAAAATTGGCAGCGCCGTGAGGCTCAGGGAGACCATGATCCGCAACGCGGGAGTGTCTCGAGGGTCGCGCAGAACTCTTTGGCCGAGGCGATGGAGGAATCGGTCGTAAGCGTCGGAAACAAACTGATATGCGTCGCGGAAGGGGCGAACCTTCGCGAGAAGCTTCGCCGCGCCGTAGCATCCGACGGAAAGCACGGCTACCAGCGATACGGCGGCAAAGCTCGCTAAAGCCACGGGTACCGACAGCCACCGAAACGCGAGCCGGGCTTTGTCTCCGCGATTCAGCGCACGCCAGCGCGTGTCTGAGCGAGAGTCTTTGCGTTCCTCGCTCAATTCCGCTTCCGCTAAGTTCCCCACGGACTGCAAGTTCGTCGTCATGCCAATTGGCGCACCTCGTCCGGCGTCCTACGCAAAAGGACTCTACCTCCAAGAAGAGCAAAATTCCAGCGTCGAGGTGGCGCGATAGTTTCCACGAGTGAGCTGAACTTCAACAACCTCCACAAAACGGCGTGTGCTTGCGCTCGACTGCTCGCTAATCTTCCAGCATGGCGCCTGCGGACCTTGCCGTGGGCGCGCAGCGCTGAGCGGGTTACTCTGGCTTCCTTCGCCGAACGATGGCGGACCGCAGCTCCCTGGATTCGTCCGTAGTGAAATGCAGTGGGAGACCCCACGAGATGCGCTGCAGGTCATCAGTCGACCATCCACCCCGCATTATTCCCTCTCTAGAGTGGCCCGATCCAATAAGAACGTGAGTCATCTCGTGCGCGATCACGAACCCCAAAATGCGATCCGCCCGATACCCGTCTGCCGCTACCTCATCCACCCGGTAATATAAGACAGTCAACTCGCACGCCGGCACAGTCTCCATGCACGGCCGAGCGAACCCTAACGGTTCGTCGAGAGTGGACAACTTCATTGCCATCTGACGGGAAAGGATGTTCAGAACAAGGTCGGCGGTCCCCAGATCCGATTGGCAAGCCGGATATGCCCGAAACTGCTCCTGCGACAGAGGACAGTCCAACCAGACGATTTGTACGCCTACGCTTTCAAAAATTGCCGTGGCTACTTGCTCCGAGCGGCTTAGCAATCCCCGGTTGATATGGGCATAGTTGTAAACTCGAAGGGTTAACGTTGCCCCCGGAGTTGGGGAAGCGTGATCCCCTGTCGTCGCCGCGGCGGCGCGGCGCGGAAGCCCGAGCAGGTTGCCCGTCATGAAGATCAGCCCCAAAGTCAGCCAGCTGACCCTAAGTGGTTTCCATCGAGATTCGAATCGCAAATCGCCCTCCGCCACGCGGTTTTGCGTGATGGGGCGAGTCTGGTTCAGGCGGGCGAATGCCTCAATGCAGCGAGGCTCATAACCATGTCATTTTGGGGTCACGAACGGATGCCCCGCACTTTCAATGAGTTACGCCTGGCTCAGCCCTGCTCGCGGGATCATGTCGAAAATAGCTGTCAACAATTTGGGGACGTCGCAAGTCTAAGCTGTGTGAAGCGCACCTTCGAAGCAGAAGGTGGAACTTGCCTTGACCCCGATACGTAGAACAGATGAGGCCCCGAGAGCCGGCATGCAGGAATCCTACAAGTCCCCGGTTGTGTTTCACTTCGCTGGTTTCCGTCTGGATCTTCGCGCGGGGGAACTCCACACCGACAGCGGCAAGATCGTCCGGCTCCCAGACCAGTCGTTCCGGATCCTGAGAACCCTTCTCGAGCATCCCGGCGAGGTGGTGACCCGCGAGGAACTTCGCAAGTGCCTTTGGCCGAACGATACGATTGTCGAGTTCGAGCACAGCATTAGCACCGCCATGAACCGATTGCGACAGGCACTGGGCGATTCTGCCGAGAAACCGCGTTTTGTCGAAACGCTAGCGCGGCGCGGGTATCGCTTGACGGTACCTGTGCAATTCGAGGAGCCGCCAGCCCCAGAAGCCGCACCGTCTGGAACGACCACTTCCGGTGAAGGGTCGGCCGGGCGCACCTCTTCGCACTACCGCGTGCTGGAGATGCTGGGCGGTGGCGGCATGGGCATTGTCTACAAAGCCGTGGACACACGGCTGAATCGGGCGGTAGCCTTGAAATTTCTTCCTGTGGAAATGGCGCACGACGACGCCGCGCTGGAACGTTTTCGACGCGAGGCGCAGGCTGCCTCAGCATTGAATCACCCCAACATCTGCACCATTTATGACGTTGGCGAGCTGCCGCTCGAGGGGGGAGACGGAAACGAAGCTCAGCGATTCATCGCCATGGAGTTTCTAGACGGCCAGACGCTCGAGCGGCGTATTTCCGGCAAGCCGCTGCCGCTGAATGAGACGCTGGAACTTGGCATAGAAATTGCCGATGCGCTCAGCGCGGCTCACGCCGAAGGCATCATTCACCGGGACATCAAGCCGGCAAACGTGTTCGTGACAAGGCGAGCGCACGCCAAGATTCTTGATTTTGGTTTGGCGAAGCTCACCCCCTCGGACTTTGGCTCGAACTTTTCTGCAATGCCCAAGCCCATCGCATCTTCGGGGATCACTCTAATGGGTAGGGCGATGGGGACGCCGACATACATGTCGCCGGAGCAGGTGCGAGGTGAAGAGCTGGATGCGCGCGCCGATCTGTTTTCGTTTGGCGTGGTCCTCTATCAGATGGCCACCGGCGCCCTGCCTTTTCGCGGCGAGACCACCGAGGTAATAACGGAAGCGATTTTGAACGGCGCGCCAGAAGCTCCGGCACACTTGAATCCTGGCGTCCCTTCCGGACTCGAAGCAATCATTCTGAAAGCACTGGAGAAGGACCGCAAATTCCGATATCAGTCCGCTGCCGAAATCCGCACCGACTTGCAGCGCCTGAAGCGCGGGATTGCCTCCGACCATCCTATTCCAGCAAGTGCTGCTGCCCAGAGAGTCGTGGCCCAGGTCGAGGGGCACCGGTCGAAGTGGGCGCTGTCACGAACCATCCCGACCGTTATCCTTGGGATTGCAATTCTGAGACTGTTGCTCGCCGGACCACTGTTGCGGCTGACACAGCCCTCCCATCCGTTGCTAGCTGAAGCCAAAGAGCACGCCGTGTCTTCGCTAAACGAAAACCGAGTGGCGCCAACTAAGATGTCATTCAATCCTTCGCCACATCAGAACGTAAAGCTGCCGTCCAAAGTCCCCGTCGGCCTTTCGGGGTTTTACAACGTAACGGGAATCTCCACCGAAAGCAGGCCCTTTGACTCGCACGCCGGTCTCGACGAGCTAGGCGCCGTGTTTCCAGCGGAAGTGCTGGGCGCCGCAAGGGTGTGGGAAGGAGTCACATTCTCGCTCGGTCCGGCGAACGCGCCCGATGCAGTGACCAGCGGGACCATCAGGTTACCAGCTGGACGATTCATTGCCCTCAAAATGCTTGCAGTGGCCGTTGATGGCGACCAGGAGTCACAAGTTTTTGTCGTCACGTACTCCGACGGTACGTCATCTTCCTTTTCTCAGAACCTCAGTGACTGGTATACACCCGAAGGTTTCAGCGGCGAGTCCGAGGCGGCCGTTACGCCCTACCGCCTCGATGGTGGTGGCTCGAGGGACAATCGCACGTTTTACCTATACGGCTATTCGTTCCCTCTTGAAGGCCAGAAAACCGTCCGAAGTATCAGCTTGCCTCTGAATCGAAACGTCGTGGTGTTTGCCCTGGCTTTGGTTCGTGGACCGAGTAACAGCACAGGTCCAGCGCAGTAAGACGCGCGGCGGTCTGGGCTCGATGGTTTCCACAGCGAGCTGAACTTCCACAACCCCCACAAGAAACGGTGTGCTTGCGCTCGACTGTTCGCGCGCATATTCTTCCAGCATGGCGCGGACGGATTGTCCCACTTGCGGAGGCAGCGGATGGAAAGTGGTGGAGCGTACGACGGAAGGCGCTCAGGCACTGGCATCCGCGGAAACGGCGCCACTCGGCGCTGCCATCAGCGAGTTCGCCCCGCCGGAACAGCCGAAGATGGTGTGGGCCGTTCCATGCGATTGCACTTCGGGTGATCGTACGGACCGGGCTCTTGGGCGCGCGCGCGTTCCCGAGCGCTATCGCCACTGTGACTTCGCGAATTTCGAGACCGACAACGAGATCGAAGGCGTTGCCAACGACCAGCTTCTCGCCTGGAACCGCAGCCTCACGCAGGCGAAGCTCGTCGTCGAGCGGTTCGCGGCTGAATTTCCCGCAAGCAGCGAGCACGGTCTTTTGCTCATGGGGCCGTGCGGAGTGGGGAAAACTCACCTGGGTGTCGCGGCTTTGAAGGCAGTGGTGCTGCGCGGGCATTCCGGCCTGTTCTACGACTATCGCGAGCTCCTCAAGCAAATTCAAGACAGCTACAACGCCGAGAGCCAGTCCACCGAGATGAGTGTGCTCGAGCCCGTGCTGAAAACCGAAGTGCTGGTGCTGGACGACGTGGGATCCAGCAAGCCGTCGATGTGGGCGCTCGAAACCGTCGGCCACATCTTGAATACGCGATACAACGAAAAACGCGTGACCCTGCTCACCACCAATTTCCTCGACTCCGACTCGGCTCTGAACGCCGCGATTTCTACGGTTCCCGCTCGCGTGGCGGGAATGCGCGCGCCCACGATCGAAGATTCGCTTACGGATCGCGTCGGCAAGCGCATCCGTTCTCGACTCTACGAAATGTGCCGCACGATTGAGATGTCCGCACCCGATTATCGCAAGGAAATTCGCAACATCAGCCGTTCGCGCGCATAACGCCGCCTGGCCGGTCACGCGCTTTCCTTATCGGAACGAAACAGCAACCAAATCGTAATATTCTGTGAATCTCCGTTTATTTTCTGCCGCGACGGTTTTGTTGACAACGTGCAAACCGGACGCGTATCATCTTTCACGATACAGCGTCGAGCGCGGGCGCTTATCCCCTTCACGCTCTAGCCCCAGATTGGGTGGAGTCACGAGGTCGTATACTCGGAAAACAGGGCACGAATCCGTACGGAGGCCGCTCTCCATGTCACCCGAACACAACGAGAATTCACAGCCGTCCACGCTCGAACCCGCCGGCCCAGACTCTCCCGCAGAGAACCTTTCGGGTGAAACTGTGCTCGCCAGTGGACAATCGCAATCGGCAAGTGGCGCCGCCACAGCCGTTGCGCGCGCCCCGGAATTTTCGGGTCCTCCCGCCGCTACGTCTACCGAAAAACAAGAAGCACCATCCGCTGCCCCGGAGGAATCGGCCCCTCCTCAATCATCTGTCCAATTGGCCGTCGAGTCTCCCGCGGTAGTGGAAGCGCCGCAACCCTCTGCCAAGGACCTCGATATTCCATCTGATCCGTCCGAATCCGAGACGATGGATCAGTTGATGGACCAGTTCTCCGCGCCGCAAGCGGTTGCGGCCGAGGGCGAAATTTTCGATGGGCGCGTGCTTGCGGTGACGGATGCAGGCGTGGTGGTGGACGTGGGCGGCAAGTTCGAAGGCCTGGTCCCGGCGCAGGAGTTTCTCGATTCCGGCAGCCCGATCGAGTTCGGCGAAGGCCAGACGATCGAAGTGGAGCGGCTCCACGAGCAGAAAGATGGATACGTTCTGCTGTCGCATGTGCGCGCCCACCGGCGCCGCGTGTGGGAACGCATCGAAAAATCCTACCGCGAGCACGCCAACATCACCGGCAAGATCACAGAACGAATCAAAGGCGGACTGGTGGTCGACATTGGAGTGCGAGCATTTTTGCCCGCGTCGCAGATCGAGCTGCGTCCGGTACACGACCTCGAAGGCTGGAAGGATCGTGAAATTCAAGTCCGCGTGCTCAAGCTGAATCGCAAGCGCGGCAACGTCGTCGTTAGCCACCGCGTGATTCTCGAAGAAGAGCAGACCGCGAACCGGGAAGCGCTCGCTTCGACGCTGGCGGAAGGCTCCGTTGTCACCGGCAAGGTGAAAAACATCACGGATTATGGAGTTTTCGTGGACCTGGGCGGGATGGACGGTTTGCTTCACGTCAGCGACCTGGTTTGGGGCCGCGTGCCGCATCCTTCTTCGGTGGTGCAGCCGGGCGAAGAGATACAGGTTCAGATTCTCAAGTTTGATAAAGACAAGCAGCGCATCTCGCTGGGCCGCAAGCAGCTTATGCCCGATCCGTGGAGTACCGTGCCGGAGCGCTTCCCGGTGGGGACGCGCGTGAAGGGCAAGATCGTCGGCGTCACCGACTACGGCGCTTTCGTGCAGGTCGAGTCAGGCGTCGAAGGCCTGGTGCACGTCAGCGAGATGAGCTGGTCGAAGCGCATGAAGCATCCGTCGAAGATTGTGAAGGTCGGCGATGAAGTCGATGTCGTCGTGCTCGATGTGAAGACCGACCAGCGGCGCATTTCGCTCGGCCTGAAGCAGACGTTGCCTGATCCGTGGGAAGCGGCGGCGGAGAAATACCCTGTGGGATCGATTGTCACCGGCCGTATCCGCAATCTGGCCGATTTCGGTGCGTTCGTCGAAATCGAAGAAGGAATGGAAGGCCTGATTCACATCAGCGACGTAAGTTGGACGGAGCGCATCAAGCACCCGAGCGAGAAATTCAAGAAGGGTGAGAGCGTCGAAGCAAAAGTACTCAAGGTGGATTCCCAGAATCGGCGGCTGTCGCTGGGCATCAAGCAGGTGAAGGACATCTGGGCCAACTGGTTCGCGGACCACAAGATCAACGACGTGATCAAGGGGAAAGTCTCGCGTACCACGGACTTTGGCGCATTCGTCGCCTTGGCGGATGGCATTGAGGGCCTGTGTCACATTTCCGAGATTGAGGAGCGGCGTCCGAAAGGCGAGCGCGATAAGGAAAAGGGACCGCGAGGCGCGCGAGTGGCTTCGGCCCTGACGGTGGGCCAGGAGTACGATTTCAAGGTCATCCGTCTCGAGCCCGAGCAGCGCAAGATCAGCCTGAGCTATCGCGCAGCGCAGAAGCAGGTCGAGCGGCAGGAAGTGGAGACGTTCCGTTCGTCGAAGTCATCGCCCACGGCTACGATTGGCGACGCCATTCTGGCCAAGCGACAGTCTTCGTAAGCCGATTTTCGCGGGGCGACTTGGGGTCTCGCCGCCGCCATAGACCTTCCCAGCAGGAAAGTCGTTTACCTTACGGTAGATTGGTGATATGCAAAGGTGGTGCGGTGTCCACGCCCTTGGCCCGCAAACGGCCCATTTAGAACGACATTCTGAGAAGGAGGCTCCCGTCCCATGGCGGAAGTTGCCGGAGAGCACCAACACAAAGACCACACCATGACGAAGGCGGAGCTCGTCGAGGAAGTGACGCGCGTGACCGAATTGCCCCGCAAGGAATCCGAGGCCGTCGTCGAAACCATCTTCGAGAGCATCATTACGGCTCTGCAGGCCGACGACAAAATCGAGATTCGCGGCTTCGGCAGTTTCCGCACGCGCCAGCGCCGCGGCCGCACGGGACGCAACCCCAAGACAGGCGCGAAGGTGGAAGTCCCTCCGAAAAAGATCCCGTTCTTCAAGCCCAGCAAGGAGTTGAAGGACTACGTCAACAACCCGCGCGCGGCGGGCGCCGCTGTGGGCCACACCGACTCCGGCCCGCAGAGCTGAAAGGGATGGATTATCTTTGGACGCCGTGGCGATACCAGTACATCGCCGACGCCACAAAGGATGATCGCTGCATCTTCTGCGACGCGATTGAGGCAAACGACGACCTGAAGATGCTCGTCGTTTTCCGCGGCTGGAAAAACTACATCATTCTCAATCGTTATCCGTATACCAGCGGGCACGTGATGGTGGTCCCGTACGCGCACGTGGCCGATTTGGCCGCTGCCGATCCCGACGTGCTTTCCGAAATGATGTTGCTCGCCCAGCGCGTAAAGGTCGCGCTGGAGAAGAACTACCATCCCGAGGGCTACAACCTCGGGATGAATCTCGGCCGAGCTGCCGGGGCCGGCGTCACGGGCCATCTGCATTTGCACGTGCTTCCGCGCTGGCCCGGGGATTCCAACTTCATGACGGTCGTCGGCGAGACGCGCGTCGAGCCCGAAGGGCTGGCGACAACTTACGAAAAGCTTGCGATCAGCACTGGCCTAGAATTCTCTTCTGTTAAACTCTCACTGTGAGATGTTCTGTGATTCGTCGCCGGTCCTGCTGAGGACGCAAACGTGAACCTTCAACTCACCGAAGAGCAGCAGCTGCTGCAGCGAAGCGTGCGGGAGTTCGCGGAAGCGGAGGTGAAGCCGCTCGCGAAGGAAATCGACGAAACGGGCCGATTCCCGCGCGAGACGTTCCAGAAAGCCGCCGAGCTTGGCCTGACGGGCATCGCCATGCCGGAAGAGCATGGCGGCGCGGGCATGGACCACGTCAGCTACGACGATTGTGATGGAAGAGATTTCGCGCGTCTGCGCTTCGACGGGCGTGATCCTCTCGGTGCAGAATTCGCTCTACTGCGACCCGATTCATCGGTTCGGCACGCGAAGAGCAAAAAAAGAAATTTCTCGCGCCGTTCGCGCGCGGCGAAAAAATCGGATGCTACGCGCTTACCGAGCCGCAAGCGGGTTCGAACGCCGCGGCGCTCGCAACGAAAGCCGTGCGCAAAGGCGACCGCTACGTCGTGAACGGCACGAAGGCGTGGATCACCAACGGCGGCGCGGCCGACGCGGCGATCGTCTACGTCAACACGCAACCGGAAAAAGGCGAAAAGGGAATCACGGCGCTGGTGATCGAGAAGGGTACGCCGGGGTTCTCGGTCGGCAAAGAAGAAAAGAAACTCGGCATTCACGCCACAGCCTGCACGGAGCTTTCCTTCGCCGACTGCGAAGTTCCCGCCGAAAATCGCATCGGGCAACGAAGGCGAAGGCTACAAGATCGCGCTTTCGACGCTCGACGGCGGCCGCATCGGCATCGCTGCGCAGGCCACGGGCATCGCGCAGGGCGCGTTCGAGGCGGCGCTTTCCTACGCGCAGCAGCGCCAGGCCTTCGGCCATCCCGATCGCGGAGTTTCAGGCGATTCAGTTCATGCTCGCGGACATGGCCACGGAAATCGATGCGGCCCGGTTGCTCGCCCGCCGCGCCGCGTGGAAGCAGGACTCCGGCGCGCGATTTTCGATGGAAGCTTCCATCGCAAAGCTTGTTCGCCAGCGAGATGGCCACGCGCGTCACGCACAAAGCGATTCAGATTCACGGCGGATACGGCTACAGCCGCGAATATCCCGTCGAGCGCGCCTACCGCGATGCGCGCATCACGGAAATCTACGAAGGCACCAGCGAAATTCAGCGCCTCGTCATCGCCGCGTGGGTCCTGAAAAGCTATTCGTAGCCTGTTTTGGACTTTTCCTCATCAGTGTTCATCTGTGTTTATCTGTGGTTTCACGCCGTTGTATTCTTGCTGAATGCTGCCACTTGATTGCGGACAGGAATTCGATCCGTCCGCGACGCGGACTTCTTCGCCGCGTTGCCGGATCGCCCTGGCGTTCTGCTGATTGAGATGAAGGCCGCGAACGCGCAGCCGTATCTCGCGCGCACGGCGGACATTCGCCGCGCCGCCGAGCGTCTGCTGCGCGTTCCGGAAGCGCTCTCGAAGCGCTTGAATCTTCGCGAAGTTGCCGCCCGAGTCCGCTATCGGGTCACAGGCTCGAAATTCGAGCAGACGCTCACGCTTTACGCATCAGGCCAGCGAACATTTCCCGCAACGCTACCGCGCAGCTCTTGCGGCTTCGCGCCGCCGGCGGTACTGAAGGTCAATCTTCAGAAACGAATATCCGCGCTGCTACGTCACGCGCAGCATTCGCGCCGACGGCGGATTCTATTTCGGTCCGTTCGCTTCGCGCCGCCTCGGCCGAGACATTTGCGCGAGGGCTTTCTCGATCTCTTCAAGATTCGCCGCTGCCAGATCAAGATTCGCCGCGATCCCAGCTTTCCCGGCTGCATTTATTCGGAAATGAAGATGTGCCTGGCGCCGTGCTTCGCGGGCTGCACGAAAGAGGAATACGACGTGCGAAGTTGTCGCGCGTGCTCGAAACACTCGACACCAGCGGGCGAGTCGCTCACCGACAGTCTCGAGCGCGAGCGCGAAGCGGCCAGCGAGGCGCTCGATTTCGAGCGGGCCGCGGCGCTGCACAAGCGCATCGAAAAGGCTGTCTGCAGCATTGCGCGGCCATGCCCGAACTTGCGCGGCGAATCGACGATCTCAATGCCGTGATTCTCCAGCGCGCCGCCGAAGAGAAGACCGTCATCGTATTTCCAGTTCTCGCGGGCATTCTCGGCGAGCCGATCTTCTTGCGATTCGCCGAGCTTTCGAGCCAGCCGCGGTCGATGGAAGCCATTCTTGCGAGCTGCAGCTCGACGCTCAGCCCACCGCAACAGAATCGGGGCGGCGCGGGACCGAATGCGAACTCTGAGTCCGCAAACTCCGAGCCCGCGAGCGAGACCGAACCAGCGAACCGTAATCAAACAGGTTCGGCGCAAAGAGTACGGATTGCGCGCCGCGCCGCCCGAATTGCCCGAGCATCTGTCGCTGGTGGCGCGTTGGTTCTATTCGAAGCCGCGCGAGGGCGAAATCTTCTTCCGCGAATGGAGACTGGCCCTACCGCCGCATCCTGCGCGCATGCAGCCGCCTGCTCGCGCCGCCCGAAGCGCAAACACCAGCTTCGCCGCCCGCGCCAGCCTCGCCGCCGTCCGCGCCGCCATCGAAGTAACTTCGTCGGAATCCGGCCCAGCCGAAGCCTGCGTTGCATCGTACAATCAAAGAGATGTCGATAGACGGAGAAAGTGAAAACAGATACGTCCGAGACGAGCCGCCAGAATCGATTGAGCGTCACAGGACATGGTTCGCTCGCTGAAGCACCGCAATTTCCAGCTCTTCTTCAGCGGCCAGATGATTTCGCTCATCGGCACGTGGATGGACAACATTGCCGAGGCCTGGCTCGTCTACCGCCTCACGGGTTCTTCGCTGCTTGCTCGGCACGGTCGCATTCGCCGGCCAGATTCCCGGTGTTTTTGCTCGCTCCGCTCGGCGGAATGATCGCGGACCGGTGGAACCGCCGCAAAATCGTCATCGCCACGCAGACGGCGTCGATGATTCTCGCGTTCATCCTCGCGTTCCTCACGCTCAGCGAAGCGCGATCACGGTGTGCGGAAGTGATCGTGCTCGCGGCGCTGATGGGCGTCGTCAACGCGGTGGACATTCCCGCGCGCCAGGCGTTCCTGGTGGAGATGGTGGGCCGCGAAGATCTGATGAACGCGATCGCGCTGAATTCTTCGATGTTCAACGGCGCGCGCATGATCGGCCCGTCGATCGCGGGAATTCTGGTCGCCGAGCATCGGCGAAGGCTGGTGCTTTTTCGCCAACGCCGTCAGCTATATCGCGGTGATCGCCGGACTGCTGATGATGCGCGTGGAGCGCAGGCTCGATTGCGCACGTGGCGTCGCCGCTCGAACATATCGCCGAAGGGTTTCGCTTCGTCCGGGACACCGCGCCGATCCGCGCGATCTCTTCTGCTCGTGGCGCTCGTCAGCCTGGTGGCCACTGCCCTACGCCGTGCTGATGCCGATTTTTGCGGCGAAGATTCTGCACGGCAACGCGCGGACGCTGGGCGTCCTGATGGGCGCGACCGGAATGGGAGCGCATGACCGGCGCGCTGCTGCTTGCGGCGCGCACGGACATCCGGGACTGGGACGCTGGATGGCGATTGCGTGCGTGGGATTCGGTACCGCGCTGATTCTGTTTTCGTTTTCGCGGTGGTTCCGGTTTCGGCGGTTCTGCTGGTTCCGGTGGGCTTATGCGCCATGATGACTGCAGATGGCTCGCGAACACGCTGATTCAGGCGATGGTGCCCGACCGTTTGCGCGGCCGGACCATGGCCGTCTACTCGATGATGTTCATGGGCATGGTGCCCGTCGGGGCGCTGCTCTCCGGCGCGTTGGCCGACCGCATCGGCGCGCCGTGGACTGTGGCCGTCGGCGGAATCGGCGCAATTGTAGGCGGCATTCTTTTCGGGCGGCACTTGCCGAAGATGCGCGTCGAAGCCCGCGAAGCTCGATCAGCGATTCAGGGACTCGCCGGAGGCGTTTCGATTCCGGACTGAACGAGGCGCGTCTCGTGACCCTCGAATCCGGTCCGTTCGCTTTTCCTCTGATATACTTGCGCCGCTTTCGATTTGAAGTTTGTCGCCGAGGTTCTGGATGCCGATTCCCGCGTCAGCGAACGAGGATCGCCTGCCTGGTCGCGCCACACCGCAGGGACGCACCGCTACGCGGCGCGCTTTTCCGGACGCGCTGCGCGCCGGGCATTTTCGCGAAATTCCGTCAGGGCTTTTCCTTTCCTCCATCGGCATCGGAACGTATCTCGGCGAGCCGATCACGCCACCGATAGCGCTTACGCCGATAGCATCGTTGCCGCGGTCGAAGGCGGCTTCAACGTGATCGACTCCGCGATCAATTATCGCTTTCAGCGCAGCGAGCGCTCCGTCGGCGCGGCCTTGAAGCGAGCTGGTTTCGCAAGGATTTTCCCGCGACGAAATCGTTCTCTGCACGAAGGCGGGTTTTCTCACGCCGGATGGCGAAATGCCGGACGACCCGAACGAATATTTCGCGCGCGAGTTTCTCGAACGCGGCATTTTTCGTCCCGAGGAAATCGCCGCAGGGCTGCCACTGCATGGCGCCGGGCTACCTGGCCGACCAACTCGATCGCAGCCGCCGGAATCTTGGCGTCGAATGCATGGACGTTTTCTACCTGCACAATCCCGAGACGCAGCTGACCGAAGCTCTCGCGCGAAGAATTTCGGACGCGCATTCGCGCCGCGTTCGCGTTTCTCGAAATCGCCGTGGCCGGCGGCAAAATCGCCGCCTACGGCATGGCCACGTGGAACGCTTTTCGCGAAGACGTAAAATCGCCGGGCTATCTTTCGCTGGCGGACATGGCGGGCATCGCGCGCGAGGCGCCCCGGAGCGGACCACCATTTCCGTTTCGTGCAGTTGCCGTTCAATCTGGCGATGCCCGAAGCGCTCATGCGCGCGAATCAAATCGTCGACGGCAAGACGATGGCCATGGTGCAGGCCGCGCGCGCGCTGGGGATCACGCTCGTTACGAGCGCGGCACTGCTGCAGGGACAGCTCACGAAGAATCTGCCGCCCTACATCGGCGAAGCCCTGGGACTGAAAACCAATTCCGCGCTCGCCATTGCAATTCGCGCGATCGGTGCCCGGCGTCACCACCGCGCTCGTCGGCATGAGCAACGTCGAGCACGTGAAGGCCAATCTCGCGCTGGTCGGCGTCGAGCCCGCTCCCCGCGACCAATTCCTCAAGTTATTCGAGCCGCGCAGCAGTTAGGAGGTCAGGTCTGACACGTAGTGCCGCGGTCTACAGCGCGGCATCTTAGTCTACGGTGTCGTCGTCAAGCCACGCGTCGATCGCCGCGCCCACCTGGTCCAGTTTCCCGCGAAAAAATGGTCGGCGCCCTCGACGATCACGAGGCGTTTCGGCTCCGGCATCGTGGCAAAAAGAGCTTCGACATTCGCGCGCGAGCCGAACTGGTCGTTCCCGCCCTGGATGATCAGCTTCGGCTTCGCGCATGACCGCAGGTAGCGCAAATCAGAGTCATCCACGGGCAGACCGAGGCCGATCAGTTTGGTGACGCGCGCGTCTTCGCATCCGACGCGCAAGCCCACCCACGCGCCGAAGCTGAACCCGGCGAGCAGAATCGGCCGGCCGGGAAATTCGCGCGCCAGATAGTCGAGAGCCGCGCGGACGTCGTCCTGTTCGCCGCGGCCTTTGTCGTGGACGCCTTCGCTGAGTCCCGCGCCGCGAAAATTGAAGCGCAGCACCGGAATGCCGCGGCGATGCAGCGCTTTCGCCGCCTGGAAGACGACCTTGTTGTGCATCGTGCCGCCGAACAGGGGATGCGGATGGCAGACGACCGCCACGAGAGCTGGATCGGCGTTCGCCACCGTCCAGAGCATCGCTTCGAGCCGCCCAGCTGGCCCGTCGATAAAAAAGCTGCGATGGAAAACGTCAGCCATGAGCGAGTCGGCGAGCGGGGCTCAGGATTTCGTTGACTGGATCCACTGGACGGCAACGCAGGTGCGGACGGCGTTGATATCCGCATTCGGGTCGGAGGTGGGACCCGTGCCGGGA
Source organism: uncultured Acidobacteriota bacterium (assembly GCA_963744235.1). Taxonomy (GTDB): domain Bacteria; phylum Acidobacteriota; class Terriglobia; order Acidiferrales; family UBA7541; genus Palsa-295. The sequence goes on from CAVUSU010000006.1 coordinate 761,773, forward strand.
CCATCTTCCACGAATTCCACGCGCACCACGCGGCCCTGAATTTCTCCGCTTCCTTCCCAGTCGCCCCAGGGAATTTTCGCGAGGACTTCATCGCCGGTGCTGTAGATGTGCGACGTCTCGAATCGTGCGCCCGCGCGCGAGACGTCCCGCGTCATCGACTCCTCGGGCCACGGAGTTCCCACCGGCCGCACGAAAATCGGCAGCGCAAAGGGAATGCGCGGGTGTTTGCGGCGCTCCTTGACGACCGGCCGTGGCGCGCGGCGCGGCGAATCAAAACGCAAAGCCACTCGGAAGCCGCCCACGGCGTCGCGCTCCACGCGAACCACCGTCGCCGGAGTTTCCGGCTGTACGGACGTTCCTTCCTTCGGATAGTACGGGAACGCAACCCAAATGCGCGTCTCCACTTCGCACGGCTCCGCGCGCTGGACGAGCAATCCTTCTCGCGAGACGTCAATCGTGTGCGTCGTTTCCAGGCGCGTTCCCAGTGCTCCATGCCAACGGATTCGCACGGGCATTTGCAGCAGGGCGCGCGGATGTTTTCTCAAGTCGAGCGACGGCGGCGGGCGGAACATTCGTTCCATCGTTCTCACATCCTATCGACTGCCACCAGCAAGGTCAAACAATCAAAACCCGCGGTAATCGACTTAGCGGGTATTCTCTTCCGGATAACGGCTACAATACCCGTGAGAATCAATATGACCGCCAAACCCTACGGTCACGCATCTGCCTCGGTGAGTCTGTTCTGCTCGCTTTTGTTCTGGTTGGGTCTTGGATTGAGTTACGCATCGAGGGCTCCACAGATCAACCTCACACCCTCTCGCTGGCTGATCATCGAGCTCGTAGCGGTCGTGTTCGCGGGGATTGCAGCTGTTTGCCACGCTAAAATCTGGCCAATTGCGCTGTCGCTGGCATTGTGCACGCTTTTCTTTACGCTCTATGTCATTGCGTCCTAATAGTCGCTGAGGGATTTCCATGACCACCGAAGGGAGCTTCGCTTGAAACAGCTACTTACGCTGTTCCTCTTCTTTGTATCGTTCGGCTCAACCGCCCCTGGAGACTGCAAGTGCAGTCGCCCAGCAAAGGGAGAGACCACGCACTTCGGGGGTAATGAAAGCATCGTGGTGGATGAGCAAGAGCGGTTCAGACAAGCGCGAGGAGTTGTAATTGAGGCTGCGGGGCCGATGGAGGGGGCTTTGGTGGAAGTATTCACTCACCCTGAGAAGTGGCTTGACTCATCTGGAGGAAGCAGAGTCAAGCCAAAGCAGCGAAGAATTGCGGCCTGTCGAACCCGAGCGGACGGAAAGTTTTGCTTCCGAGGTCTAGCTGCCGGCAAGTATGAAATTCGGTCGAGCCTCAACGGAGGATGGAATGTCACTCACTTCTGCGTCGTGATTGACCCTCAAAATGGGAAATCAGACGGGATTGAGGTGACAATGCGTGTAGGGACTTGAACCTGCGAGGCGCAGGGCAGGCGAAACGGGCCGTCGCTGCCGGAGAAAACCGAAAACCCGTTGCGCCCTACAGGCAGCGGTGATACTTTCGCACCTACTACAACGTTAGGGGAGGAGGGCCATGGAAGACGGAGTCGAGCGACGCGCTGCACGACGCTTTTCCATGTTGCTTCCCCTCAAGGTGCGGTTTTCGGCAGGTTCGGGCGTAACCGAAAAGCAGGGCGAGACGCGCGATGTAAGCTTCCGAGGCCTGTATTTCCTCATCGAAGCAGTTCTCGAGACGGGCAGTTCGATTGAATTTGTCCTCACTCTTCCCCAGCAGATCACCCTCGCGGGCGACGTGCATATTCGATGTTACGCGCGCGTGCTTCGAGTGGAACCGCAGAATGGCCGCCGCGGAGTGGCCGCCCGCATCGAACGCTACGAATTCCTCCCCGCCTCTGCCTGACGCGTTCACCGAAACGTTCCGGAAAAAAGGTAGAATACTCGCGCCCGAATGGGAGGGCTTATGTATCACTACGATCCGAATGCCGCGCTCGATGAATTGCGGGATGATTCAGTCCTGCCGCATCCAGTTCACCTGCGCGACATGATCCTACGCACCAAGCTCGACGCCACCACCGCGCTCGATTTGAATCGCGACTTTCAGGAATATCTGGCGCAATTCGGCGAGACGCAGCGAACCGCGCACAGCATCCTCGAACGCCTTTCCGTGGGTGTGCGGAAGGCATCCGCCTCCTAAATGGCGCGCCACACGCTGCTCATCGATGCTGACGATACGCTCTGGGAGAACAACATCTTCTTCGAGAAGACGATCGAGAAGTTCATCGCGCAGCTCGAACATCTCGGATACACGCTCGAATACGTCCGCCACATCCTGAACGAAACCGAGCGCCGCAATATCCGCCAGCACGGCTATGGCGTGCGAAGCTTCCGCCGTTCGTTGGAAGAAACCTACCTCAAGCTCGCCGGTAACGCGGCTCGCCGCGAGATCATCAAGGAAATCGAACGGATGGCGGTGGAACTCGAAAACACGCCGCCACCCATCATGGAAGGCGTTCCCGAAACTCTCGCGTACCTTTCGAAACGCCACCGCCTGATTTTGCTGACGAAAGGAGAGCAGGCCGAGCAGGCCGCCAAGATCGAGCGCTCCGGTTTGCTTTCTTATTTCGACGCCGTCGAAATCGTCCTCGAAAAGGAAGCTTCCACCTACGAGCGAATGATCGAGCAATTCAAGATCGTCAAATCACAGGGCTGGATGGTGGGAAACAGTCCGCGCAGCGACATCAATCCCGCGCTCCAGGCCGGTCTGAACGCCGTCTTCATCCCGCATTCGGCCACCTGGGAACTCGAGAAGGCCGAGATAGACTGCGGCACCGGCAAACTGCTGATCCTATCCGCCTTCCGCCTGTTGCGTGCCCATTTCTAATTTATTTGGTAGCGCCAGCGGCTTGCCCTCCCTCCCGTCAGGCAGGTCTCGCCGGCGATTTTCTAGCGTTCGACGTACCGGCTAATTTGGCTCTCCGCGCGCCCTTCGATGCCAAGACACTTCCGTAGACATTCAGCGATAATCAAAGCCCATGGACTATCGCCCTGAATTTGCGGATTTCGAGGATGTGGCTTATCTAAACGTAGCGAACCAGGGGCCGCTTCCGCTCGCTTCAGTTCGCGCGGCGCAAGCTGCGCTCGAAGCGAAGAAATTGCCTCACCGGATTTCCGATTCGCTGTATTTCGACCTTCCCGACCGCGTTCGCGAAAAAATCGCGAGTCTGATCGGCGCGTCGTCGGACGAGATCGCGATCACCACGGGCGCGAGCTCGGGACTCTCTGCCGTCGCCGCCGGTATCGATTGGCGGTCCGGCGATGAAGTCATCGTCGCGCGCGGCGAATTCCCGGCCCATTTCTCCGCGTGGCTTCCTTACGAAAAAGCGGGAGAGTTGAGCGTTCGTGTGATCGCTCCGCGCGGCCGCTTCATTTGCGCGGACGACTACATCGAAAGCATCGGCCCGCGAACCCGCCTCGTTTCGGCCAGCCTGGTGCGATACGACGACGGCTCGCGGCTCGACGCAGCTCGTGTCGCGCAAGCTTGCCACGCGGCAAACGCGGCGTTGCTGCTCGACGTGTCGCAGTGCGCGGCCGCCATACCTCTTTCGATTCGCGATCTTGGCGCGGACTTCGCCGTAAGCAGCGCGTACAAATGGCTGCTCGGGCCGTATGGCACGGGATTCTTCTGGGTCTCGCGAGAGTGGGGTGAACGCCTCGTTTGCGGGCCATATTACTGGCAGGCTCTCGACGGCGCGCGCGATTTTCATTCGCTCCCGCTTCACAACTTGCGCCTCTCTCCGGGCGCGCGCCGATGGGACTCGCCGGAAACCGCGAGCTTCACGAATCTGGCGGCGCTCGATGCGTCGCTCGACTTGCTTGTGAAGATCGGGCCGGACGCAATCGCAAATCACAACGACGCGCTCATGAACGAGATCATCGAACGCCTGCCACGCGATCGCTGCGTTCTCGCGTCGCCCGCCGAGCGCGAGCGCCGTGGGCCGTACGTCTGCGTCTCGGCCCGCAAACCGGAGAAGAACCGCGAACTCCTCGAGAAACTGCGTGAAGCGCAAATCTTCGTAAGCCTGCGCGAGAACTCCTTGCGAATCTCCTCGCACCTCTACAATACTTCCGAGCACATCGGCCGTCTGCTGAAGGTGCTGTCGACTTCGTAAGGGAGACTCCTCTCGCAATGAATCGCCCAAACGCTCGCGTGGCTGTGCTGGGTGCCGGCGCCGTCGGCTCGTATTTCGGCGGGATGCTGGCGCGCGCCGGCGTGGAGGTTACATTGATTGGCCGGCCCGCGCACGTGGAAGCGATTCGCCGCGACGGACTGCTTCTCGATACCACCACGTTTCGCGAACGCGTGCGCGTAAACGCCTCCACCGATCCCGCCGCCGTGGCGAACGCTGACTTTGTGCTTTTCTGCGTAAAGACCACCGACGACGACGTCGCTTCGCGCACGCTGGCGCCTCATCTCGCGCCGGGCGCGCTCACAGTCAGCCTGCAAAACGGCGTCGACAATGTGGCCCGAATCCGCGCCGCTTCGGGCATCGACGCGATTCCGGCAGTCGTTTACATCGCTGTGGCGCTCCCCGAACCGGGCCATGTGAAGCACTCAGCGCGCGGCGAACTCGTCATCGGTGAGCTAAACGGTGGGCTGAACCAGGAGCGAGGTGGCACTGGGGCGCCATCGGTGCGATGCCAGCGCGTTGCCGAGCTTTTCGCGGGCGCAGGCGTGCCCTGCCGAGTTTCCGGCGACATTGAAGCGGACCTTTGGTCGAAATTCGTGGTGAACTGCGCGGGCAACGCGGTGGCCGCGATCGCACAGACAACGTACGGCGAGGCGGCCCGGGAACCGCACACCCGCGAGGTGATGGGCCGTCTGATTGAGGAAACAGTAGCCGTCGCGAGCGCGTCCGGCGTTCACCTGCCAGACACGGATTTCGTGCAAACGGGCCTCAAATTTCTCGAAAGCATGGTCAACGCCACTTCATCGACTGCGATGGATATCGCGCGCGGCAAACCGACGGAAATAGATTCGCTGAATGGTCTTGTCGTGCGCCGTGGTGGAGAATTGGGAATCGCAACGCCCGTCAGCGCAACCGTTCACGCCCTCGTGAAGCTCCTCGAAGCCAGGGACGCACAGCGCAAAGCAGCGCCGTAGTGCACTTGTTCTTAGTAACGCCGCTTGCTTTCGCGCCTGGGCGGATCTCGTCGGCTCTTTTCGCTGGCAATCGACAACGTGAAGGTTTCGGCGTCTGCGGCTATTCCTGGGGCGGATGGTACCGGAATGGAATGTGCACCACGGCCTCGATGTCGATGGGCGCGCCGTCGCGCGTCGCCGGACGGAATTTCCATTGCGCCAGCGCCTGAATCGCGTTCGCATCGAGTCGGGGATCGAGCTTTCGCACCAGCTGAATGCTATCGACGGAGCCGTCCGCGCGAATGATGGCATAGAGCACCACTTCTCCCTCGACGTTTTCCTTAATCACGGCCGGCGGATACTTCGGGTCGATCTTCCGCGTCGGCACGGGACCAGACAGCGTGCCCTTCGGCTCCTTGAACGGGGAAGCATCTTCATCGAGTTGCGCGAAATTCAAAATCCAGCTTCCCGACGAGCTCGTCAGGTTCGGCAGGTTGACGTTCAGCGTGTAAACTTCCTTCCCTGACAGAATCTTTTCCGGGGGCTCGTTCGGGCCGAGGTCAGCAACGTTTGCCGGACCCTTGCGAGCGTTCATAGGCTCGGGCCGGTCGGGAAGCGACCCAGCGGGCTTCAGCAGTAATTTGCTCCGCGATTGCACGGGCGCGATTCCTCCGCTGGGTCCGGCGTGCGCGTTGCCTCCGCTGACGCTCACCGCCGCGGGCAACGAGCCGGCACCGCCGCCGTTCCCAGCGCTTGCAACGCCGTTCCCGTTGGCGCTGCCTCCACTCCCATTCGGCGAACCCGGCTGCTTGCCATCCGGCGAAATCGCAATCCGGGCGGCGAGGTTGCCTGCCGGAACGCTTACCTCCGGCGCCGGTGGAGCAGGCGCAGCGGAGAGTGCGATCACACTGCGCAAGTTGGGATCGCCGCTCGCTGCGCCCACTTCGGGTGCCGCGTCGGCGGTGTTCGCGTGTGCGCGATGCGACTCAGCTACAGCCGTGGACATAGGGATCATCGGCACCTTCGGGTGTGTGTTCACCAAGGTTGCGGCAATGTCGACAGGACCTGAGTTTTTCTCCGCATTTGCCACGTCGGGGGCCACAACGTTCGCGGCGGCGCGCCGCTGCACCTTCGGAGCGGAAACGCTCGGCGCGAGTTGGATTCGCGGCTTCGGTATTGCCGGGAGTGACGCCCACTGAACGATGTTGGGCAATGCAGGCTCGATCTTTGGCGGCGTTGGGGGCGCGTCCGGCCGAATTAGCGTTTGCCGCGGATGCGTCACCCGAATCGGAACCGAGAGGATCGTCTGTCGCGGATGAAAAGCGTCGGCGCCTTGCTGTAGGGGAGGATCGATCGCGGGGAGTTTCGGAGTTCGCGGTGCATTTCGTTTTGGACCCGGCGCGGGCAAAGAGATGTGCGGCAAATCCTGAGCCGATGGGGTGTACGTAAGTTCGATTTGAACGGGAGCGAGATTGTGGGCCGTCGCCGGCAGAAAACCCCAAATCGGCAGAATCAGCAGCACGACGACGATGACGTGCCACGCCGAAGACGCCGCGAACGCCCAGCCCGAGTTCCTGCCGCGAATCCAGTGAACCCTCAGGTGCGAATCCTGCGGCAGCTCGCTTTCCTTCGGCGCTTGCGACTTCTCGAAAAGATCGCGCAGGCTCGTCCGAAATTCCTGCCACGGTGATTCCCAGTCGACGCCGAGGTCCAGGCGCGGCAAGCGCCCGTGCGGCGGCAGCTCAACCAATGAGTCTGCAGGCGATTCGAGCGCGCGTTTAGTTGCAGTCTGCATCAAGCGGCATTATATCCGACGAATTTAGGATGCGCTCACCTACGCTGCGGCTGCCAGGCGGTAAAAACTCAGTGCCGCGTCGCCCTGTTCGAGCAGGCGCCTGCGCTCCAGCCGGTCAAATCGTTCGGGCAGCTCCGTCTTCACGCTGTGCTCCACGATCACGAAGCCCTGCGGAGCCACCAGGTGCGATGCGTCCAGGAACTCCAGAACGCGCAACTGCTCGTCGCCTTCGTCGTAGGGCGGGTCGAGAAAAATAAAATCGGCAATCAAATGGCGTTTCGCAAGCTTTTCCAGCGCACGAACCGCATCCCCGTCGATCACTTCCGCTCCGCCATCGATATCAAGCGATTCCAGATTTTTCCGAATGAGTCGCGCGGACGCGGCATGCTCCTCGACGAAAATCGTCTCTCTCGCGCCGCGGCTGATCGCTTCGATGCCGATCGCTCCCGTGCCCGCGAAGAGGTCAACGAAAAGTGAATCGTTCACAGCCGGCCCTAGCACGTTGAACAGAGTTTCCCGCAAGCGGTCACTCGTCGGCCGCATCAGCAGTTTGCCCGGACTCTTCAGCCGCCGGCTCCCGAATTTTCCCGCGATCACGCGCATGATCTATCCCGCGCTTATCCACGCCCTATCCTACAGAGGCCAGTTGATACCTTTTCTGCCAGGCTGGGCTCAGCGATTCGAGCTGCGCCACCACTTCGTTTGCCTTCGCGGGATTCTCCGCGAGAGCAAACGCTTCTCGGCGCGCGAGCTCCAGGAATTCGTGATCCCGCAGAGGCTGCGCGAAAGAAAATGCCGCGTCGCCGTGCTGCCGCGTGCCGAAAAATTCTCCCGGCCCGCGCTGCTTCAAGTCCCGCTCCGCGATTTCAAATCCGTTCGAAGTGGCCACCATCGTTTCGATGCGCTCGCGCGCCTCTCCCTGTGATCGATTTCGGCGCAATCAGGATGCAGTGCGATTTCTCCGTGCCGCGCCCGATGCGCCCGCGAAGCTGGTGAAGCTGCGCCAGGCCGAAGCGGTCCGCGTGCTCGATCACCATCACGGTCGCGTTCGGCACATCCACGCCCACCTCGATCACCGTCGTCGCCACCAGGATTTGCGATCTCGCCGCGGCGAAATCGCTCCATCACCGCGTCCTTCTCGTCGTTTTTCAGCCGCCCGTGCAGCAATCCCACGCGCAGCTTGGGGAAAACCGTTTTCGCCAGCCGCTCGTACTCCGCCGTCGCCGCTTTCAGCTCCTGTTTCGATTCCTCGATCACCGGATAAATCACATACGCCTGCCGCCCGCGCGCGATTTCGCGCCGCACGAAATTCCCACACGCCCGGCAAGCTGTTCGTCCGGCGTCCAGCGCGTTTCGATCGGCGTGCGTCCCGGCGGCATTTCGTCGATCACCGAAAGATCCAGGTCGCCGTAGAGCGTCAGCGCCAGCGTGCGCGGAATCGGCGTCGCCGTCATCACCAGCACATGGGGAGACGCGCCCTTTTCGATCAGCCGCTTGCGCTGCAGCACGCCGAAGCGGTGCTGCTCGTCCACGATCGCCAGGCCGAGCTGTGGAACTTCACGGGGTCTTCGATCAGCGCGTGCGTGCCCACAACGCAAATTGCGTCTCGCCGCTTTGCGACGCGCGCGAGCACGTCCTCTCTCTCCGCGCGCTTGCGCCCGCCCACGATCAATTCCACCCCGTAGCCCGCGGGCTCGAAAATCCGCCGCGCCGACAGATAGTGCTGCGCCGCCAGAATTTCCGTCGGCGCCATCAGCGCCACCTGGTAGCCGTTTTCGATCACGATCGTCGCGGCCTCGAGCGCCACGATCGTCTTCCCGCTTCCGACGTCGCCTTCCAGCAGGCGGTGCATCGGATACGGCCGTTCGAGGTCCCCCGCGATTTCCGCAAGCACGCGTTTCTGCGCCGCCGTCGGCTTGAACGGCAGAATGCGTTTCAGCGCCTCGCGGACTTTTGTCTTCGCGAACCCGCATGGCGATTCCCGGCGGCTGCGGTCGCGAAGCCGCCGCAATCGCCAGCGCGAGCTGGTAATAGAAGAACTCCTCGAAGATCAGCCGCACCTGCGCCGGGCTGCGGAAGCTGTTCAGCAGCTCCATGTTTTCATCTTTCGGCGGGAAGTGCGCGTAGAGCAGCGCCTCGCGCCGCGCGGGAAATCGATAGCGCTCGCGAATGTCAGCGGGAAGCGGATCGGGCACGTTGCCATCGAAATTCGAGCAGCAGCTGGTAGATGATCCGCCGCAGCATCCGCGAGCTGATGCCGCCGATGGCTCGTAGATCGGCACGATGCGTCCCACTTCCGTTGAATCCGAGGCTTGCCGTCCATACTTCCGATCAACTCGATTTCCGGGTTCACCATTTCCCGCCGCCCAGGCCGGTAAGGGTCGACTTCCACTTTTCCGTGCAGCACGAGCCGCTTGGCCCTGTTTCAGCCGGTCCTTCCAGATAAGCGCCGTGAAAAAACCGCGCGTGCAAATTGCCGGAACCGTCGCGCACAGTCACATGAAAGATTGGCGCTGCGCGCGCGCGCGAACCGCACCGTGCTGCCCGCCTCCGCGACTTCCGCCAGAATCGTATGCACCTGACCGGGAATGGCCTCCGCGATGGGCGTGAAGCGGATGCGGTCCTCGTAGCGGAACGGAAGATAGCTCAGCAGATCGCCCACGGTTGCGATTCCGCGCTCCTCGAGCGCTGCCGCGCGCTGCGGGCCGACGCCGCGGAGATACTTCACGGGATGTGTCAGGGTGAACTGCATCACAGGAGGAAGATGCGCGCAACGCGCGTCAACCTTCTCTTATACCATCAGTAGCCGCGCGCCGCTTTCCGGTGTCACTTCTGGAGAACGCGCTAACTCAGTCCTCCACTCGCGTCCATCCGCCGCCAGGCTTCATCACCCACCGGTGGCCGTACATATCGAGCCATTCACCGAACGGTTGATTCTCTTTTGGCTCTGATCCGATCCGTAGAACGTTGCCGTCCAGGTCCTCGATCTGCATCTCGTACGTCCATTGGTAGTTGGTTGGTGGGTGCCGCACCGTGGCGCCCTTTGCCCGGTACTCCTCCAGGACAACCTCGACGTCCCCAACTCCGATCCAGACCCACGCGGGCGGGTTGCCCTGATCACCTTCGGACAAGAAGATGCCACATCGCCCGCGCGAGACCGACGCCATATAGGGGTTCTCCCAATCCACCTTGAACCCGAACACCTTCACATAGTGCTCAATGCTCGCCTTGAGGTTTTGAACTCGGAAAATCGGGTTGATGCCTTCAAACGCGACTCCGGCTTCTCTCGATACTTCCGTTCCAGACATTTGTTGTATCCTCCTATGCCCTGTTGTGCTCTGCCTGTCAGGCCTTTGTTGCTCCTCCGTATCGGAGGAGCAACTCGTCCACCTCCGCGTAGCCCGACGGAGAGTCCACGCCTTCGATGGATGCTCCCGCGCGAAGCAACGCCTCCACCGATTCCGGCGACCGCCGCTGGGTCCAATAGGAGTCCACGCATGCGCGGACGGCCAGTGCCAGCGCCGTGCGTCCTTTGCCGTCGAGCGCGTCCACCGGGGCGTGACTTTCGATCAGAAGTTTCACGGTCGCATGACGCGCGCGCCACGCCGCGACGTGCAGAGCCGTGCTGTTCTTCGCCACATCCCAATAGCCGTCGCCCTCAACGTATAGCGCCCCCGCGTCCACGCCGAGGTCGAGCAGGATCCGCACACCCTCCGTGTTGCCGTTGCCCGCAAATTCCGCCAGCAGCGTGCCTCCCTCTTTCAAGACCTGGTCGACGAGCCGGCATTCGCCTTCCACGATCCAACGAACGGCCGCCTCGTCGTTCCTCGCACACGCGGCGATGAGTCGTTCGACGCCATGAAGTTCGATTGGAATCCCTCTCCGTTCGAACATCTCGAGCAGGTCGCCGCGTCCTCTTCGTGCCGCAATGGCCACGGTAGATTTGCCACAAATCCAGCAGTAGCGTGTTTGGGCCGGCCTGCAACAACTGTTGGGTCGCCTCCGTGGTCGAGCAGCGCTTCGAAAATTTCGATGCTGTTGTCTCTTAACATGGCGTGATGGAGCGCCGTGCTTCCCCATCTCGTGCTTCGATTCGGGTCCGCGCCGTGTTCCAGCAGCCATCTGATCCCGTCTAAGGTCGTGCCAGTCGGTCTTGCGAAGCAGGATCACTCCCAGGCTTTCGTCATTGAGCTTCCCGACTCTCTACGAGGATCCTAAGCGCGGCGTTGTCGTATGTTTCAGGGACGTGATATGGCGTCTCCCCGTCGTTCGGGTCCGCGCCCCGTTCCAGCAGCAGGCGGGTCAACTCTGCGTGATGTGCGATTCCGGCAGCGCCATACATCGCGCTCTCCCACTCTGGTTCTGGCTGGTGGTTCTTCCTCCCGCCAACCAGTATTGGGTCGGCTCCGGCATCGAGTAGCTTTTTCGCCGCGCGCACGAAGCCGTCCGACCGCGCGCGATCCAGCCGCAGGTATCGCGAGAAACACAGATGGGTCAGCGCGTCCCAACCATACGGTCCACCTTTCGCCGTGGCGTCACGAGCGTCGCGCGCGAGGAATTCGCCGACCCCGACATCGTTGCCAAGGATCGCGGCATGTGAATATTGCCGCCCGCAACTTGCGGATACGCGGCAAGGATCGCTTCGGCTTGATCGAGTGTCCCGGAGGCGTGCCAATTCGTCGCGCGGTACGCATGCCGCTTCGATAAAGGCCGTAAGTGGATCGTTTAACGAAGCCACGGAACGTTCGCGTGCCAGCGCTTCGATGTGTTTCGCGAACTTCGGCCAGCTTTCAAAACCGTGCTCGCGTGCAATCGTGACTTGAGCGTCGGCAAGGTTGAGCTTTGGTTTCAACTCGCCGGAACTCGAGAGTTTATTTGGGTGAGGATGATGTTTCTGGACTTGCTGAATCGTTTCGGGATCGCCTCCTTCCAGGCTTTGAGGAGGTCTTTCGCTTGTTTCTTGTATTGCTCGAGGCTGGGGTGTGCAGGTAGTTCTTTGGCGTTCATTACGACCCTTCCTTTCGTAACTGCGCCTGGAGTCCGCCCGAATCAGGCTGAAAGAAGGTTCGTAACCTTCAAGAATGTACGTAAGGTGGGCACGGCCCTTTCCGCGGACTGGATGCGCCCTTCGCGCCGACGCCCACTCTATCGTTTCCGACTCACGAATTCAATCGCGCCGCACTTGGACAAGAAGGGAAGCAGGCAAACTTAGGCTTCATGGAGTTTTCGCGAGTGTGTACTCGAAATCGTAGGAATGCTTTCCGTTGTCGATCTTGATCATCATCGTGCCGGCAAGGCCCACAAGCTGCCCGGTCCCCGAGTCCGGCACCACAGTAATGCTCATTTGCGGCGTCCCTCGCGTCATCGTCCCACTCTGCTGCAGGACGAAACTGCCCTCGCGGCCATTCAGTTTTCCGGTGACGCGCTCAAGCGCGACGTAACCACCCGACGACCCCTTGCCACCCGTTCCGGCGCTCAGCATCTGGCCGCGGCTCGTCGCTTCCAGATCGCCGTGGAACTGCTTGTCGATCAACATCCTGCCGAGACCCGCATCGCCGGGTTTGTCGTCGAACGGCACTGGCGCGAGCTTCACATCAAAAGTTCCAGTCGCATGCGTCGTCACGGCTGCCCCTTTGTCGTCTGCACTTTCAGTTTGCGAATAGCGAGCCGCGCTCTCGAGCGACCCGACGGCAAGACACACCATCATGCACGCGACAACACCGGCCGCGATCCTTGATTGCTTATCCATACATCACATCGCTCCGTCCACCCAACCCAGTCAACGGGAAGTCTACACGCCCACTCAGCCTGCCCATAGTCGAAAACATTCACTCTCAACAGGCCTCTCACATAGCGCGTCGCCTGCGCGGCCGTCCACGGTGCGATTTCGCCCACGTCCTCGCTCGCGATTGGCTCACTCCTTGCAAGATATCCACAGGGATGTTGTGTACGGAGAACTCGGCGCACTTTCGGAGTGAGTGCGATTGAGCCTAAGTGCTGCCGTTACAATCCGTCACAGTAACTCTTATTTTCAGTAGCAACGATCGTGGTGAGGCAAATGTCCGATAGTGGGAAAATGCCAGATCCGGGTGCTCACCAACGGCCACTTGAGCCGTCTATCTCCCCGGAACTCGCAGAAAGGCTTGCCGGAGAAAGCGAGGTTCGCCGTTCCGAGCCCGCACCACCGCTCGGAACCGAATCGCAACCGGCCCTAGACACCATGGGGATAAGCGTCGCACTCCAAGGGGATGCGCGCCAGGCAGCAGCGGTGAAGCTCGCGGAAGAGCATGGTCTCATCCGCAAGGCGCAAGCGGGCGACCGCTTGGCTTTTGAAGAGCTGGTCAGGCGCTACGACCGCGATGTACTCCGGCTAGCCCTGAATTTGGTTCACCGCCCTGAAGACGCGCGCGACATTTACCAGGAGGGTTTCCTGCGAGTTTACAAGAACCTGCACCGCTTCCGGTTCGAGTGCAGCTTCTACACCTGGTTGTACCGTGTCGTGACGAACGTGGCTCTCGACCACTTGCGCCGCCGCACCAGCCGCCGCGAGGACCAGGCGCCGGTTCCCGAGGAAAACGAGGGCGGCACCCGCGATTTCTTTGATCGCCAGCCGGAATTACGGGCGGCGGCGAATCCAGAGCGGCATCTGCTCGGCCAGGAGCTCGGCCAGCACATTTCTGCCGCGTTGAACCGCTTGTCGCCGCGCGAGCGCATGGTCTTCGAGATGAAGCACTATCAAGGACTGAAATTGCGTGCTATCGGCGACTTGCTTGGCACGTCAGAAGAAACTGTAAAGAATTCGCTGTTCCGGGCCACGCGAAAACTGCGTGCGAGCCTGGACTTTATGAGGTAATGCGAGGCAATCGAAAGATGGAGTACGCGACGAACAAACCGGGTCAGCCGTGCAGCGATATGGAACCGCTGCTGGTCTTATCGGCGGCCGGACAGGAGCTGGACCCTGCAGAGCAAGCGGAAGTTACCGAACATCTCGCGCATTGCGCGGATTGCGTAGCGGCGTTCGAGCGGGAACAAGAGCTTCTGGCTCTGCTCTCGGCGCAACATGCCGAACCGGACGCTGGGCTGTTGGCAAGTTGCCGCGCTGGTCTCGAGGATGCTCTCGATCGCCAGGAGGAAGGCGGATGGTTCCGGCGATTGGTAGGTAGCCTTGTTCTGACGAGCTGGATTTCGCCGCGTCCCGCGTGGAGCGGCGCGCTACTCTTGATCGCCGGTTTTTCCGTCGGTATTTTTGGACCTCGCCTGTTGGACCATCCGGTCAGGCCGCCATCTCCTTTTCCTTCGGCGGCCAATACGCCTGCGAATCCCGATCCGAATCCTGATCCGAGCGCGACAAACGTAAGCGATCCCGCCAATCAGTCTCCCGGCGGCTCTCTGGATCTGCGCACGGCGGAGGTTGCCGGTATCAACGTGCTTCCCACCGGTGGAAACGAGCCGCCGCAAGTGGAGCTGCAGTTGACGGCACAGCGCCCCGTCACTCTCCAGGGCACCGTCGATAATGACGATGTAAAGCGCGTCCTCCTCTACGTTCTCCGCAACAGCGAGCGATTCGATGCAGACGTGCGTCTCAATGCCGTCGATCTTCTCCGCGCGCGCAACAACGATCCTGAGGTACGCTCGGTGTTGTGCGGCGCCGTTCACTCGGACCATAACGCTGCGGTACGCCTGAAAGCCCTCGAAGCGCTCAATGGCGCCGAACCCCAGGATCTTGTTCGCAAGACCCTGCTGGATGCGCTCGTCGACGATCAGAATCCGGGCGTTCGCGTTGAAGCGATCAACGCCCTGCGCACCATGGCCTCCAACGGACAAGTGTCTTCCGACGATCACATGCTTTCCGTTCTTCGCGATCGTGTGCAGAAGGATCCCAACACCTACATCCGGCTGCAGAGCGCAGCAGCGATCCGCGATTTCGGCCCGCGCCAAAAGTTCTGATCATGCGTGACGCGCGGCTTCTCCCAGTTTCCCGGCGACGTCTCGGGCAATTCCGCCGTCCCTTGCGGTTTACCTTGCCGGGCGGCTTGCTCGCCGGTTTGCTCGTCGCGGGGATTTTTATTTCCGCGCCTGCCGCAGCAACCGGCGACGCACAGCCAGCAACACACCCTCCGTCGGGTCCGCGCCTCACTTCGAAACTCACCGGCAGCGTCACCACCCGCGACGGCGGCCGCCTTCACCTCGTCACCGATCTCGGCAACATCATCATCCACACAGGGAACTCCGGCCGCATCGAGTACTCAGTCTTTCTCGAAGCGGACGCCTCGCAGAAAGATGCCAGGGAACTTCTGAAGAGATTTAGCGTTTCCGCGCGCGAGACGCCCGAGGGCGTCTACCTGCGTGGCCAGACGCGACGCGAATCCAGCGGCCGTCTATGGGTCACGATTCAAGCCACGATTCCGAAAAACTACAGCCTCGACGTCACCACCGGTGGGGGCAATATTGAAGCCGGCGACGTCTCCGGCCGCGTCTCGCTTTCCACCACCGGCGGCAACATCACCGCAGGCAACATCGGCGGCCCTTCCCGCCTCTACAGTGAAAGCGGCGGACACCTTACGGTGAAGAACGTCGCAGGTGAGCTGACGGCCATCACGGGCGGAGGCCACATCACGACGGGCTCGATCGCGGGCAACGCCAATCTCCACACCACGGGCGGACACATCCGAGTGGCTTCCGTGGAGGGAATTGCGCGCCTCGATACGGGCGGCGGCAACGTCACTCTTCAGCACGCCGGCACTGAACTCATCGCCGAGACCACCGGCGGACAAATCGAAGTGGGCGAAGCCGCCGGACTCGTCCGCGCCAAAACGGGCGGCGGCGGTATCCGCGTGGTTCGCGTCTCCGGCCCTACCAACTTGCAGACCTCCGGCGGAAGCATCTACCTCACGCAAGTGGATAGCGCCGTGAAAGCTTCCGCGGCAGCTGGCGGAATCACCGCATGGTTCGTTTCGCCGCCGAAGGGATCGGGCGCGTGCGAGCTTGCTTCGAATGACGGCGACATCGTGATCTACCTGCCGCGCCAGATGCCGGTCACGATCGACGCCAGAGTGCAAATGGGCGACGATCATCGCGTCATTGTCGATCCGGCGTTTCCGCTGAAAGTCAGCTACGACGATAGTTCGAGCGGCCCCCGCACCGTCCGCGCCGAAGGCGCCCTCAACGGCGGCGGGGAGGTGATTCGCTTGCGCACTGTCGCCGGAAATATCCGGCTCGCCGTCAGCGACACGAACAAACAGATTCAGCTTTACAAAGAGCAGATGCTGCAGCTCCAGCAAAAGCTCGAATTCCAGTTGCACATGCTCGAACAGCAGCCGTTGGCGCAGGATCCGTCCCAGCCCTGAGTGCTAGTCCCCGCTCCATGGATGGGGGACTACGGGACGAACGATTTGACGGAAGAGAGGTAGTTCTACTCAAGGGGGCGTCCCGTGAGCACGATGTCAATTTCGTCGCGGAATCGATCGAGAAGCGCCATCGCGAGCAACATCGCGCGATCGCTTTTGCTGCTGGGCCTGGCCCTGTGTTTTTCCTGGCCGGGCTTTGCAGGCACTCAAACCTTCCTCCAAACCTATCCGCTGATCTCAGGCGGCAGTTTTGTGCTTGAAAACGTCAACGGCTCGGTGCGTGTGGAGGGCTGGGAACGCGACGAGGTTGAGGTGCGCGCCGTGAAGACTTCCGCGAGCGACCCTCGCGACGCCGACCGCGTGAAGATCGAAGTCTGCAGCCAGCCCGGACAAGTAGCCGTCCACACTCGCTATCCGCAAGGTGAAGGCGTCGAAGTTGCCGTCGAATACGTTGTTCACGTGCCTTTTCGGGTTCTTCTCGGCAGCGTCGAGACCGTGAACGGCAGCGTCATGGTCCGCGGCGTTGAGGGCGGCGGTGAATTGCGCTCCGTGAATGGCGACGTCGACGTTCTCGACAGCTCCGGGCGTTTCAGCGCGAAAACCACGAATGGCAACCTCCATCTCCAGCTTCGCCAGTTGCTCGACGGCGGCCCGATGAACATCGAGACCGTGAATGGCTCCGTTATTCTCGGCTTGCCTTCGAACGCCCAGGCTGATTTGAAAGTCCTGAGCATGAATGGCGACATCTACTCCGAATTGCCCGTCACATCGACCACCGGCACGCCGGCGGCTCGCGCGTTTCGCGCGAAACTGGGCCGCGGCAACGGAGGCGGGCAGATTTCAGTTCGCACGGTAAACGGCGGCATTCGTCTGGTGGTGGAGCGGCCAGGCGTCTGACGGGGCGCAATTTCTCTAAACGGAGGACCACCCCATGAAGCATTTCAGTCGCTCGAACCTCGCAGGCCTCGGAGTTCTCTTGCTGGCGCTCGGCTCGGCCCCGGTTTCGTTCCCGGGCCAGACCGCCGCGCCCAAACCTGAATCGCCACAATCCCCTGTAATAGCTCCCAACTCAGACCAACACTGCGCAAATCTCGATTCCGCCATGGAACAATTGTCGGGCCGCCTTCGTAATATGGGTCTAGAAGGCAAGCTCGCCAGTCTTTCCCAGGAGCTGGCGAAAGAGGAGGCCGTGATGAGTTCGCCCGAGATGGCGAAGTTGCAGAACCTCTCGGCCCAGTTGGAAGGGAAGCTGGAAGGCAAACAAGCGGAAATCGAAGCGAAGGCGGAGGAAATGGCTGCGCGCGCGCAGGAACTCACTTCCCGGATCCAGGATGAGGTCCAGGACAACGCTCCCAGGCTCTTCGTGTCTTCCGACGAGGGCAGCGGCTGGCTCGGAGTTGAAATTGGCGAGATTACGCCGGAAAACGCCAAGGACTTGAAGCTTTCCGCCGCGCGAGGCGTCGTTATCCAGGACGTCGAGCCAGACAGCCCCGCCTCGAAGGCCGGCCTCAAAGAGCATGACGTCGTCCTTCAGTACGATGGCCAGACGGTGGAAGGTACCGTTCAGTTCCGCCGCCTCGTGCGCGAAACGCCCGCCGGCCGCGCCGTCGCCCTCGTGATTTCGCGTGGCGGCGCCACGCAAAATCTTTCCGTCGAGCTGGCCGACCGCAGCTCGTACTACGAAAAAAGAATGCAGGGGAAGATGCGCGACTTTGGCAAGCCGTTCGCGCTCGCCACTCCGAACTTCGATTTCAACTTCTCGTCTCCCGAGATCCTCACCATGATGGACGCACGCACGCCCCTTCTCGGCATCAGCGCGGAAGATCTCACCGGCCAGCTGGGCTCGTACTTCGGTGCGCCCAACAACTCCGGCGTCCTGATCCGCGAAGTCCGCAGCGGCACGCCCGCGGACAAAGCCGGATTAAAAGCCGGCGACGTCATCGTCAAAGTCGACGGCAAGCCCGTCAGCGCGCTCTCCGAACTCCGCGACCAGCTCCGCGACAAAAGCGATGGCAAGGCGGTCAACCTCGGCATCCTGCGCAAAGGTTCCGAGATCACCGTCCCGGTCACAATCGAAAAGCCCAAGCCCATCGAGAAAACCCAAACCATCCACCGCGCCCAGCTCTAGCGCAACAGTGGAAGGACGAGGTTTTTTTACCCTGACGAAGGAAGGGCAACCTCGACTCCCGACGTCCTGTTCCTTGCCTCTAAAACTGAAAAAGGCCCGGACAAAAATCCGGGCCTTTTTTCCTCGTGCCGCTCTACCCCACCTCAACGCGGAGTAGCCGCTACGACCTTTCTCCTTTGTCCATAGACTGCTAAACTTCATGCCAGAGAGGGAATCCAGATGCAAAGCGCCGTGACAAAGGACTCGAAGGTCTTAGGCGGAGAGCCCGTTTTTCGCGGGACTCGCGTCCCTTTCAGAATCCTAATCGATTATTTGGAGGGTGGCGATACCCTCGACCAGTTCCTCGAAAATACCCCAGTGTGAGTCGCAAACTTGCGATCGCAGCCATTGAAGAAGCCCAATCAAGTCTTCTCTCGCAGCTCAGATGAGGGCCTTGATCGACGAGTGCGCACCCAGAGCGTTGAAATTTAGTCTGGTGGAACATGGCCACGATTGTCGGACGGTTCGGAAATGGCGCTGGGCCGGCAAAGAAAACGGCGAGCTTTTGGACTTGGCAGAAGCCGAGTTTGATGTCTGGGTGACTCTCGACACGAATCTCCGCTATCAGTAAAATTTGACCGGAAGACGCATCGCACTCGTGGTTATCGTCTCGCGCTCGAATCGCCTTCCCAGCCTTCGACCGCATTTCCCCGCCTGCGCAGAGGCACTCAAAACGATAAGGCCGGGTGACATCGTCCGCGTGGGAACCGCCGCATAACGACGTTCGGCCCGCCTTAAGGCGGCCGCTAAAAAAGCAAGACTAATCGGTTGTAACGCTCTCCGCCAGTCGCTTCGGCGCGAGGAGCTGATAACTGCAAACTAACAACTCGCGCACTTCATCCCAATCGATCTCGCCCACGTCCAACCGCAACGCCACCCATCCCCTCGGCCCAACATACGAAGGCAAATAAAACCGTGCTGGCTGCGCCGCGGCCAGCGACGCATTGTCGCCCGGCATCACTTTGCTCGTCACCGCGACGATTCCGTCGCCGTGATGGTTGTCGAGGAAGTACGCGAACTTCTTCTTCCGCACAAGAAATGCCGCGTGCGACCCGTGGACCTGCCGCGCCGTTTCCGGCAGCGCCAGCGCAATCTTCGTCACGCGAGTCAGCCGCGCATCTTCCCTTTTGCGCTTAGCCATACCTCCTTCGATTTTACAACGGACGCCAGAGGTTCCTGACGCTGAGTTATTCGATCCACGTTGAGAAATTCAGCGGCGGTTTCTGCGCTACACGATCACGTAGTCGCTTGATTCGGAGTAAAAGCCAGGGGTTTGGGTTTGCGCTGACCAGAATCGAGGCGGGTGGCGCGCTTGCGTCTGGTGCGTCGGCCACACATAAGCAAAATCATGCCGGAGACGAGCATCACGAAAGTGACAGGCTCCGGTGTCGAAACCGCTGGGCAGACTGACGAACAATTCGGGCGGCGATTTTATCGGAGCCGACGCCAGAGCTTATTGGGGTTCGCTCGGGGCGTCCGCAGAATTATCGATTAACCACCGGGCGCGTTTGCTGGCTTCTGCGATCGCTGTCTTTTCAGTCGCAAACACCACCGTTCGGTCTCTTGGAGTCCACGCCTGACTTTGATCCCTGCCATTGATCCGGTAGAGTGGGCGCCACGCTTCATTCGGCGGGTAATTTATCTGACGAGCGAATGTAGTTACCGCCCAGCCTTTATAGTCGAAATTGTAATCCACACTCTCATTTGGCACGTTATGGTTCCTAATTGCCGTGAAAAAGCGAATTGATTCTTAAGGTGCGCAAACGCGCTAGCGCCTCGCCTATTGCCTCTCGCTCGGCGCACGATTCGGAGTCTTGCGTAAGATTTTGCAGACGCGAGAGAATAGCATTTTCCGCTTCGCGCATCCGGCCCAGCAGTAAGGTAGGATCCACTTCACGAACAGCGGCCTGGTAGTGATCGCGCCAATCGGTAACGGGCATTAGCTCCTCTTTAGAAACACCGGGTTTGATGGTTTGCCTGGTGGTTACGCAGTGTGACTTCCCACACTACTCGCTTCCAACGTCCGATACCAATGCATTGCTGAGCAAAATATATTGGCGGCGCTTTCGGGCCGGTGCACTATGCGGCACGGACTACACGGTATCGGCTGTTCGGTGAGGCAATCGGGCGGTCATGTCCCGGACGCTTCTTGCCGGCCTTGGTTTTCTCAATCGCACCGCCGGCCAAATCAGTCAGGTCGGCCAGCTTCACCCAGAATTCGTCGCCACTCGCCGGTACCAGCACTTTACCCAACACTGCCGTCGATTCCAGCAGTACAACCAAGCCCGCTCTCTTATGGTCATGCGTCGGCTGTTGATTATTCTTCATGCCCGAGTTTAACATAAGCGTAAAGAAAACTCAATAGTAACCGGCGAGCTTCGGCGGCCGGACAGCCGTTGGCAAATCCTCGCCTGCCCGCCGTGGCGGGCGCGACACATTCCCACTCTGCCCAGGCCTCATTCGCTCCGTGCATCTTCTCCCCTGTGTTTAGCCGTACCCGTCGAAAAGTGTACGCTCCTGTTTTATCGTCTCCGGCGGACCCAATTGTGGCAGTCCTTTAGCGTGCCACAGGTTTCTGAACTGCTCGATCGTGGCCGGCGCATGACCCCCATAGTGGTTGTTGGCATAGGCGTAGATCATCACGCCGCGCTTCTTGGTCTGATAGCAGAAATCCACCCAACTGGTGAGTTCACTGGTGCGATCGACGATGGTTTTATCCCAGGTCGTCGTCTGCTCCTCGATGCCCTTGCGATCCCCCAGCCATCGAATGTACGTCCACTCCGCTGTGATCGGATCGAAGTTCAGTTCCGCCGGACTTGGCATCCATGACCGATCCTGAAGCACCACAGCAATTTTGTGGTCGCGCAGCAGGTTCGCCAGTTCGGCATCCAGCCAATCGCGGTTGCGCATCTCAACTGCGAATTTATGGCCACTTGGCAGCGCCCGCAGAAATGGGACGAGCCTGTCCAGAAATTCGTGTCGGTCCCGAAAGATGCTCCGATGGAAGAAGGGAAACTGAAAAACGATGGGACCCAGCTTTTTCCCGAGAATGTCCATCGTATCGAGAAACTGCTTCAGATCGCCCTCACAGTTCACCAGAGTCTTTTCGTGCGTGATCACCTGCGGAACTTTGACGGAGAATGTGAATCCCTCGGGGGTTCGAGCGGCCCAGTTGCTCACCGTGCGGGCGGAAGGGCAAGCATAGAAGGTCGAGTCCACCTCGACCGTATCGAAGCGTTCCGCGTAAAACGCCAGGTAATCAGCGGATCGCAATTTCTTTGGATAGAAAGAGCCTGCCCAGCCTGAGGCTGTGAACGACGACGTCCCAAGAAGAATGGGCGGATTCTCCACGGCGGAGAGTATACCCAAGGCCCGTCGCGTCACGATCCAAAACCCCGCTTGGGGTCCCGTCGGCAATTGTCGGCTAATCCGACTTGCCGGGGCTTGGCGAAGTCCAGAGTCCTTCTTCATATATTTTTTCACCCTTCCGCTCGCTCATTGCATCCAAGGCCCGGCGACAGATACTGGTCAAGGACGGCGCGGGATGAGCCGGAAGCTCAAATTGGAAAACAGGGGAGAGGAGAAAGGATTCCAGCCACGCGGCATACATCTCTCATCCGAAGGAAACAGCCAAGCTCATCGAAGAGGCTGCCACCTCTGCGCCCGTCCATCAATAGTCTGCAGTCTTGATCAAGCGCTTATTTAGCCGAGCGCGAGGCTACGATGCTCAAACCCGGTGGCTCGAGAGTGGGCCTCCGCCGATCCCATCGACATCGGCGGAGTGCACTGGCAGGCTCGCCGTCCTGGGCTATTGCCTCGGCGGCCTGATGACCTTCCTACCGGTCGTGCGCTACGGCGTCGACCCTGCGGTTGTCTTTCTCCGAGTCAGGGCGCACCAGCGCCGGTGCGTCCCCGCAAGAATTCAATGTAGCGCCGCTGCCTTCAGCAAGCTTCGGTGGCTTCGAGCTTTTGGCAAAGATGGCCTCGGCACGCTGTATACTCCTGCGGGCTGGGACGGCCAAACCGGAAATGTTCGCGAAGGCCTGCGTCACGCCGCCCGGGGAGGCTGTATGAAGCGCTCCACTTTGTTCCATGTAGTCGTTGCCACGGCTTTTTCGGTGCTGCTCATCTCTCCGGCGCTCGCGCGTCAGGGTACTAAGATGGCACCCGACGCGAAACCCGTGACGATCGAGGGCGCCGTTCGGGACCTCGCTTGTCCCGTCCAAAATCCGGCTGGGACCGCCGCCAGCTTCAGTTTGAAGTGCACCCTGGATTGCGTTAAGCACGGCTCACCGATCATCATCCTCACCAAGGCTGGGCTGATCTATTTCCCAATCTCTGGAGACATGCCCGATACCGACCAGCGTGAAAAGATGATGCCGTTTGTAGGAAAGTATGTGCAGGCAACCGGCCCGGTGTTCACGCGAAACGGAACTCACGCCATCGCCATCACACAAATCAAGGAACTGAAGAGCGTTCACTTGGACACGGATGCTCGCTGAGCCTCCAGGTACCGCCGCCTAACCCTCTCGGCAATCTCCTGCAATCGACGGAATTGCATCAGCCTCTTGACGATCGCACTGAATTAAGATACATACTGGTTGGTATGCTAGAGCGGGCGAAGCAAACGGAACGGCGAACCGCGAGGTCGCGAAATCCGAAGCGCACACGAGAGCGCCTACTACAGGCGGCTTTCCGCGAGGTTTACCGATCCGGGTTCCAGAGCGCCGGCCTAAACGCCATTCTAGCCAACGCTAGAGTCACCAAGGGAGCGTTGTACCACCACTTCGGCAGCAAGGAAGCACTGGGATACGCCATTGTCGAAGAGATCATCGCTCCCGACAGCCGCGGCCAGTGGTTGCGCCCTCTGCAGAAGTGCAAGGATCCCATCGACGCTTTGATCGGCATCGTTCAAGGATTAGTTCGGCCTGAGTTTGTACGCGGTGGCTGTCCTCTGCTCAATCTCGCGCAGGAAATGTCTCCTCTAGACGCTGGGTTCCGCAAACGGCTCGCAACAATATTTCGTAACTGGCAGGACGGCGTTGCCGCTGCCTTGCTGGATGGTCAGAAGCATGGAAGGGTCCGCCGCGAAGTGGATCCCGCTGAGACCGCCGGGTTTCTGATCGCGATGGTCGAAGGCTACGGCTCGCTGGCAAAGAATGCTCAAGATCCCAGAGTAATGAAAGACGGGATCAGAAACATCGTCAGGTGGCTCCAGTCTCTTCGCGCGCCGCGCCAACGACGCGGAGTGAGGGACATTGAGGGACCGAGATTGAATTTGCTCAGTGGCACCGGCGGTCAGCGTGCCCTGTTGACGGATCGGCTCCGATGAAAGAACCAGACGAACGCCACACTCTGATCGAATGGGCCTCCCTGCGGACTCAGAGCGTCGAGCGAGCGCCCGCAATCACCTTTTCTCCTGTCCGAAACACCTCTTCGACCAGTACCAGAGTCGGCCCTGCGGACTACTCGAAGGACATGATGCAAGGCAGGATTGCGATAACGTCGAGGAGGAAAATCGTTTTCGTTAACTTGGCGGATGTCGTAGCCGTGGAGGCGCGTTGCAATTACGTCGCTCTCAGGACCCTCTCGGGCGCGCACGGCCTCCGACGCCCTATATCGGCTGTCGCCGAAAACTTTGAGCAGTATGGATTCATTCGAATTCATCGTTCCACCATCGTGAATGGAAGATTTGTGGAGGAAATTCGAACTTCAGCATCGGGGAAAATGTTTGTGCGACTCAAGGGGCTAGGCAGCGCATATCACGTTTCTCGAAAGTACCGGTGTGCGCTGAAACGATTCGCCTCCCGCTGGACCTACGGGCCTGAAACCATCGCGTGACTGCGGTGACGTAGGGCGTGTTTCCGTTGGACTAGGATTTGTGTGCGTACGCCAGTTGATCGCGTTTCCTTCTCGCAGGACTTCTGCCTCTACATGACCCACTCTACGTTTTAGCACGCCACACGAAGCGGGGTGTCCCTGAGATAAAAAAGCTAGCTCGAACCGGCACGCACAATCTTCCAAATTCGGGAACCAAGCGGTGTCCGTTCTGATCGGTGGAAACTGACTTCATTGTGGGAGCGAACGACTCGAGTTTGGTAGCAGTTGGAATTTCCAAGCGACGATCAAGCGCACTATTCCTCCGCAGAATCATATCCTTCCCAAAAGCTGAACGCCTAAGTTACTGAAAACAGTTACCTGGAAAGCGTCTGAATCTGGTGCATCGCGTGCATTCAGAGACACCAAGCAGGCGGTGCTTTTCTGAATGATGAGCGCCGAGAGTTCATCTTACGAATCGAGAGGCAAGGAGGGCACATGCCAAGTATTTTCGTCCGGGAAGGGTGTGAAAGCGCGGTGCAGATTGCCGTGCCAGAGGGCTCGTCAAGCAGAAACGCAATCGTACGAAGCGGTGTAAAGACCAATCGTTCTCTTGCGCTGAGCCTCGCATCCATTTTCTTTTTCGTGTTTTCCTTATGCGCGCCACCCGCCTGGGGGCAGGCCGTTTCGACGGGAACGATCGTGGGCACCGTGACGGATAACTCAGGGGCCATCGTCGGCGGCGCTAGCGTAACGCTGGTGGACAAGGCGACAGGCGACACTCGCACGACGACCACGAATGACGTTGGCCACTATGTCTTCTCGAACGTTCCACCGTCGACGTACACAATCAAGTTCAAGCAGTCCGGATTCTCTGAGCTGGACGTCACCGATGCGACGGTTCTTGTAGGTACGCAGTTGACAGAGAATGCGCAGATGAAACTCGGCGCCGTCGCGACCACCGTCACCGTAACGGAAACAGCAGGCGCCGAATTGCAAACCATGAATGCCACCGTTGGCAATACAGTGACAGGGACCGCCTTGGATTCCCTGCCCGCCCTTGGTCGCGATGCCGGTACTTTTATGACTTTGCAGCCCGGCGTAAGCCCAGACGGCGCCGTCGCTGGAGCCGTAGAAGATCAGAGCACATTCACTCTTGACGGCGGTCAGAATAGCAACGATATGGACGGCAGCATGAACGTCTATACCACCAGCTATGCAAACGACCCGACCGGCGGCGCGATGGGTGGAGCGCCCACGGGCGTGATGCCGACCCCGATCGATAGCGTCGAAGAATTCAAAGTTAACACGGCCGGCCAGACTGCGGACTTCAACAGTTCGGCAGGCGCTCAGGTGGAGATGGTCACCCGCCGCGGCACCAACGCCTGGCACGGCAGCGGCTACGAATACTATCTCGATAACAATTGGGATGCGAACTCTTGGACCAACAACAACACACAAACTGCCCTGCCGGACTATCACTACAGCCGGTTCGGCGGTCGCGTGGGTGGTCCCATCATTCCCAAGCAGATTTTGGGCGGAAAGACCTATTTCTTCGCCAACTATGAAGGGTTCCGCTGGCCCAACGTGGGCACATACGCCCACTCCGTTCCGAGCCCGAACATGGAGGCCGGAATTCTCACGTTTAACAATTCCGCCGGCCAACCCATCAATTACAACATCAAGACCTACGATCCCCGGGGCATCGGAATCGATCCCACGATCCAAGCCATGTGGCAGAAATACGAACCCCAGGGGACTCCGGCCGGATGCGGGCCCGTCGGCGGCGGTTCGCGTTGCGATGGAGTGAACGAATTCGGATTCGTCGGGAATATCGCTCTGCCTCAGACCACCAACTTTGCCGTGACCCGCGTCGACCACGACTTTGGCACCAAGTGGCATCTCAACACCACCTACCACTACTTCAACGAGCATAAGGCCACAAACAGCCAAGTCGATATCGGGGGCGTCTTCCCGGGCGACAATCTAGGGACCCCGGCGGCTCTTTCGAACCGGCCTCAACAGACTTGGTTCTACACAGCCGGCCTGACCACCAACATCAGCTCCAACGTCACCAACGACTTCCATTACAGCTATTTGCGTAATTACTGGGCGTGGGACACTGCAAACGCGCCGCCGCAGCCGGGAACGAGCTCGACCGGCGTGCTTGAACCTTTCGGCGAGTCGGCAACCCAAGATCTGGCGCCCTATAACGTGAACGCTCAAAGCATCCGTACTCGCTTCTGGGATGGTCACGACAACTACCTGCGTGATGACATCACCGTCCTCCACGGTAACCATCTCTTTCAGTTTGGCGGCATCTATCAGCGCAACTGGGATTATCACCAGCGCACCGACAACGGCGGCGGCATCAACTACACGCTGACGTACCAGGTTGGCGACACACTGGGGGCGGGATTAGTCAACATGTCCAGCTTATACGCAGCCGGCTACGCCGGAGGCGCTGCCAACGAGACCGCAGCAACCGACCGAGCTGCCGCCACGGTCCTCGGTATCGTCACCGATTCGCAGATTGCCTACACACGTTCGGGGAACAGCCTCACGCTCAATCCGGCCCTGACCCCGGCGTTCGATCAAAGCACCATTCCCTATTACAACGTCTATTTCAGCGATAGCTGGCACTTGAAGCCGTCCTTCACGCTCACACTCGGCCTCGGCTACACCATCGAAATGCCGCCCACCGAAGCGCAGGGTAAGCAAGTGGAAGTTGTCGATGCCAGCGATCAAATGCTCAACCTCGGAGACTATTTGGCCCAGCGCAAAGCCTCCGCTTTGCAGGGCCAGGTTTATAACCCACAGGTCGGCTACGCGCTCGTCGGCAATGTCGGCAGCGGACTGAAGTACCCGTACAATCCGTATTACGCCTCTTTCAGCCCGCGCATTTCTGCGGCCTGGAATCCCCAGTTTGATGCGGACAGCATGTTTGGCAAAATTTTTGGCGCCAACAACACCGTCATTCGTGGCGGCTACAACCGAATCTACGGCCGTCTGAATGGTGTGGATCAAGTCCTCGTACCACTACTCGGCGAAGGCCTGATCCAGCCGACGCAATGCAAGCTGGCCTTGGCGTCAGGTTCCTGCGGTCCAGCCACTCCAACTGCCAATACCGCCTTCCGCATCGGCATCGACGGTGATACGGCCCCAATTCCAGCGGCCACTCCCACTCTTCCGCAGCCTATCTTTCCGGGCTTCAACAACGTGGCCGCGGCGGCAGGTGAAGGATTCGATCCCAATTTCAGGCCTAATGCGATCGATTCCTTCGACCTTACGATTCAACGCCAGCTCAGCCCGAAGTTGATCTTGGAAGTGGGCTATATCGGCCGTCGCATCACTCACGAATACCAGCCCGTCAACATCAACGCCGTTCCCTACATGATGACGTTGGGCGGCCAGACGTTCGCCAATGCCTACGCAGCGGTCGAAAACGCTTTGGGATGCACCAAATCGTTCGTACAGTGCGGAGCGAATCCTGGCGTCTCGGTCCCTGTACAGTCTTTCTTTGAAGCTGCACTCTCAGGCACCGGCTATTGCACGGGGTTCTCAAGCTGCACCGCTGCCGTCGTCAGCCAAACCAATCCAAACGCTCTTTCCGGTTCCGGTGAATTTGGCAGCTTCACGTCTCAGTCCGTCTGGAACCTCTGGTCCGATTTGGATAATGGCGGTATCGGTGGCGGGGTCGGCGGCGGCACTGCACCGGGCTGGAACTTCCCGCGCAGCATGTTGAATTCCCCGATCGCCGCTACCTGCACCGCTGGAAATTCCAACGGCTGCAGCGGCCAGATGTCAGGCGGTGTCGCGCTCAACAGCAGCATCGGCTACGGCAACTACAACGCTGCCTTCGCCTCGTTCAAGACTACCGATTGGCATGGCGTCACTTCGCAACAGAACTTCACCTTCAGCCGCGCGCTGGGAACCGGTGCGGACGTTCAGGCCACTAGTCAATACACGCCTGACAATCCTTTCTATCTAAACGAGATGTACGGACGTCAAAACTTCGATCACACCTTTGTATACAACCTGTACATCGCCTACCAGCCTCCGATCTACAAGGGACAGCACGGTCTGATCGGGCGTCTGGCCGGCGGGTGGACCGTCGCTCCTATCTTCACTGCAGGTACCGGAAATCCGCAAGAATGCAACACCCTAACCGCCGATTCCCAGTCCTTTGGTGCGGGCGACGGTATCAACTATTCCGACAACGAAAACTGCCTCTTCACTACGCGGCCGCCCAACCCCAGCGTTCACGAAACATTCCATCCGGCCGCAAACGGTAATCCTGCATTCACAACCGTCAACTATTTCGCAAATCCAGCAGCAGTTGCCGCGACGGCTCGCGCTCCCATCCTTGGTCTTGACCAGAACGATGGCGGCACGGGCATATTGAGCAACTTGCCGTACTGGAACATGGACTTCCAAATCAAGAAGCTGACCAATCTTTCAGAGCGGTTCAGCATCGAGACTCAGTTCACGTTCCTCAACATTTTCAACCATCCACAATTTAATGCGGGTTCCACTGGCAGCGACCCGCTGGACATCGGGAACCTTCCAGGCGCTTGGGGCGACAGCTCAGCTCAGGCGAACAACCCAAGGGCAATGGAGTTCGGTATCCGTCTCAACTTCTAGCCCACCTCGGACGTAGTTGTACTACCGGGCCGCCCCGACTCCCACCCCGGGGCGGCCCTTTCCTATGAGAGTGACGTTTGAAGAAACCGAGTTTCAATATATATAGCACTCACGGCGGCCCCAGAGGCCACTAACCCAAGAAGCTGGAAAAGGAGAATGGACATGACAAGAATCGCGGTGTCACGACGGAAGCTGCTGGAAGCGGGAGCTTGCGCACTGGCTGGAGCCGCGGCAATCTCGGTGACGGCAAGCGCGCACGCAGGAACAGAGACAAGCTCGACAAACGAAGCAATCATCCGGAAGTGGTACAAGACGTGGCAGGAGGAAAAGAACGACTGGGCCCCCTTTAGCGCTCAGCTGGCCGACAATTTTGCCTTCAGCAGCGCGGCTGGAGACGACCACATCAGCAAGAGTGCTTTCAAAACGAATTGCTGGGATACACAGATTAATTTTATTGACGGATTCGATCTGGAGCGCGTGATCGGAAGTGGCGACTGGGCGTTTGCGAAGTATCTTTGCCGCACAAAGAACGGTAAATCATTCCGGAACGTGGAGTATTTCCAGATCAGAGATGGGAAGATTGAGTCCATTGAGTGCTACTTCGGCGGGAAAGACACCTTTCCGTCAGCAGTAAGCAAAGGGATGTGACGTTACCGCGGTCTGCACACTGCGACGTGAGCTTCTCTGGCGGTTCCATCCAGAAATCGGCCAAGAGCAGCGAGGAAACTATTCGCGGACGATCTCTGCGTTCGCGCTCGGCACGGAGATTCGAGCCAATCGAGGGCCATCGACGAACACATCAATCTCGTTGTCTTCCGTCTTCACCCGGAGCTTTTCCACGCTCTTTCCGTCCGAGTCTTGCTTGCCCGCCCACTCCACCGTGGCCGTTCCGGGCGTCAATTCCTGTGGCACAAGCACCGAGAAAGTCTGCGCGCCTTTTTTATCCCAGTCGTATAGCCGCGCGAGGACCGCGTACTGATGATAGAGATTGTTGTCGAGCACCGCGACGCGAGGAGAACTGAAGGTGAATGTCTGCGTGAATGGACGCGCATTGCCCATGTGGAGCTCGCTGGTAACCGTCGTGCCCTCGAATGCGACCACCGCCGAAGCCTTCTTCGCGCCCTGTGTAGACCATTCGTATCGGACGGGCGTTCCGTCTGCGCGGAGCGCCAAAGTTCCTGTGACGTGTATCGCGCCTTCCGGCGATTGTATGTCGGCAGTTCCATGTGCCATCCAGCCGCCATTGCTCGAGCCGATTTCGTATTCTTCGCTTCCCACCTGCTGGCCGTTGACCAGAATTCGTAGTTTTCCTTTATCCGGCGCGAAGACGGGCGTGGGAACGGATTTCGACGTTGAACGCAAATTTGCGACAGCTACGGGAACGGGGTATCGCGGGCCTGAGGCCTGCAAGCCGGCTCCAAGCATGAATGCCAACGCCACAATCACGGCCACTGTCGCGGCCGCGAATCCCGAATTTGAGGAGAGTCTATCGAAAAGTCCGCGGAAGAATTCCTTTTCGCTCTTCATGCGGTCACCTTTGGGAAAATTCCCAGCGCGAGAATTTGTTCCACCACGCGCAGGGGTTCGGTGTTGCTGTCCACCCGATAGTCGGAAGCCTCGTAGAACGGCAAGCGTTGCTGGTAGAGCTCGCGAAAGCTCGCTTCGTCGCGGAACAAGGGCCGGTTCGTGATGCGCGCGCATCGGGGCAGAAGCACCTCGATCGGGCACTCCAGCCACACCAGGACGGCTCCATTTTCGCGGAGCAGCGCCAGGTTTTGCGGTTGCACGGTAGTGCCGCCGCCAAGAGAAAGAATTCGCGATTGCTGCAGCTCCGCCGCCTCGCCCACCACTCGCACGAGCTGCTCGCGTTCGATGCGCCGGAATTCGGGCTCGCCCTCTTGCGCGAAAATATCCAGAATTTCCAGCCCCGTCGCGTCGGTGATTCTCTTGTCGAGATCCACATGCGGCCATCCAACCTGCCGGGCAAGCAGCCGCGCGGTTGTCGACTTGCCTGTGCCCATGAAACCGGTCAGGCAGACGAGTTTGCGAACGCGGGCTTCCATCATGATTTTTTAGGAGAGCTTTTTCGCTGCGGAATGGCGCGATCAGTCACGCTTGACGATGTTGATTGTACCATCGAACGAAGTCAACTCCACCTTCGCATGTCCGGCGTTGAACGTTCCGAACAGCGCGTCGCCATACTTCGGAGTGGACTGGAACGCATGGCTCGGCGGAGTGAGCTTCGCTTGATTATTCACTTTCCCCTTAAGCGAGGTCGCGCTGACGTCAAACGAGTCGCCCGGCAGAAATCGCAACTCGATCACGCCGCTGTAGTTCTTCAGGCGATATTGGCCGTTGGGAAGGAATTCGCCCGAGAAAAGAATATTCCCGGTGGATGTTTGCGCGCGCACGTGATAGCTGCGCGTGTCCACCAGCCGGAAGCTTCCGCTGATCGAGTTCACCTCGATGTGCCCCGCGCACCGCACGCACTGGAACGAGCCGCCCACCGTCGCGATCGTGAGGTACCCGGCGGCGTCCTGCAAATCCACGTCCGCGGCAATCGTCTCGACGTCCATATTGCCGAGCACATTCGCCACGCTGACGGCGCCCGAATCATTATGAATTTGGAGTTCGGCATCCTGAGGAACGTTGATCTGGAAGTCGGCGCGAAGGTCGTCGGGCGCCACGCTCTCGGTGAGTTGCCGAGTCATCACGTCAACACGGTTTCCATTCTGCTGAGCGTCCAGGTCCACATGGCCGCTTCCAAGATTGGCAATCACCAGGACCTCGGATCGCGTCCATGCCTTCACCGTAACGGCGCCGTTCGGATTGTGGATTGTCACGACGGGGCGGGCTTCCACCTTAAAGTGCTTCTCCACGCGCTGGGCGGAAGCAGGCGCGGCGCTGAACAGCAAAAAACCGGGCACCAGCAGCCCGGCCGATTTCCAATTTCGCGGAACAGCGCAATGCGTGCTCATGGCCTAGTCCCCCCGCTCATTCAACTGCGCCAGCAGGTCTGCCTTCTGTTGATACGCTTCGTAGAGATAATCCCGGGCGACCTCGTTTTCAGGCTCTTCGTGAACGCTTTTTTCACACAAAGTAATGTAGTTGTCAACAATCGCCATGTTTTTGTGGAGCGCGGCGGTTACGACGGGGTTAGAGCTCACGAGCGAAGCCATGGTTGTCTGCTCGACGGAATTAAGTTCGGCGCTGAGAGGAGTCGTCGAGTTTTGCGTGCCTTGAATCCAGCGGTAGTCGTTCACGCGTTTGGAAATCGGTCCGCTCAGGGCTACACCCACCGCAACCAGAGCCGACAAGTATGCGCCTGCCAGCGCAGGCCGCGGAATCGCTCCAAACCATCCGCGCCAGCCTCCGGCCGCCGTCTTGCGTTCCGGTGTTTGGCGGGCAGGGACGGACTGCT
Organism: uncultured Acidobacteriota bacterium; assembly: GCA_963744235.1. Lineage (GTDB taxonomy): Bacteria > Acidobacteriota > Terriglobia > Acidiferrales > UBA7541 > Palsa-295. The sequence goes on from CAVUSU010000006.1 coordinate 794,103, forward strand.
CGCGGATTAGACCTTCGCGCTCAAGTTGAGCACGCAGCGAAGTCCAAACGTGAGCGGGAGGTTCCACTTCTTCCACTGCGAGGGAACGAGCCGCGGTCGTAATGGAGCCGAGATCATCGGCTACGCTTCGGCAGAGGTTGCAGGAGCGCAAGTGTGTTTGCGCGTCCGCGGTGCGCTGCCCATCCATCCACGCATCGAGCTGATTCAAAAATTGCTTACAGTCGATCGCAGCCATTTTCAGTCCTCGCCCGCCGCGTCGCTCGCCGCTCTGCGCTCGTCGCGGGCTTTGTCGCGGAGCGCCTCATGCAACAGTTCACGGAGCCGCATGCGGGCCTTGTGCAGCTGTGATTTGGAATTGCCGATCGAACATTCCATGATCTCCGCAATCTCGTTATGTTCGTAGCCCTGCACGTCGTGAAGAACGAACACCGTCTTGTATCCTGGAGGCAACCGCTCGACGGCCCTTTGCAAATTCACCCGGTCAATCGAGCCCATCAGCCTCAAATCAGGGCTGCCAAAATCGCGCCGGGGACCGCCGGATTCTTCGTCGGGCTCGGTGACCTCTTCAAGAGAGGTTTCCGTGCCTGACTTCCTCCGCAGCTTCATCAGGACCACGTTCACGGCCAGCCGGTGCAGCCACGTAGAAAATGCCGATTCTCCTCGAAACGTGGCGATCTTACGGAAGAGCTGGAGAAACGCCTCTTGAGTAAGATCTTCAGCCTCGGCCGTGTTTCCAACCATCCGCAAGCACAGCGAGTACACCCGACGGTTGTGCAATCGGTAGAGGCGCTCGAAAGCCGCCGCATCGCCCTGTTGGGCGAGCCGGATCGCTTCCGCTTCCGGTAATTCTCCGGTTTCCGTTCGCCTCGGTCGGGCCACGCTACCCGTCGCGACGCATTCGTTACTGCGATGCGTCGGCTGCTCTAGAAGTTGCACTTGCCTTGACTGCCGTGAGTCCTTTCCGGCAGTACTCCGTTGCCCGCGATTACGTGCGGGCACCCCGTTCGATGCCGGAACTTCAGTCCTCGTGTCAATTATTATTCTCATAGGAATCGGTCAAACGTCCAGTCTGGTTCCACCGTGCGCCCCTGGTCACGGCGGGGAAATGGGCAGGGAGATTCGTCGACGGAGGTCGAACGACGACTGCGGGATTGAATGTCGACTTACGCCGAAGCCCGGGAGAGCGCCGCGCGCATCCTCCGCAGCTTCTTCGGGGCCACTGACGCTTCCAGTTCCGCGGCGAAAGCTGGGAGTTGCTCCGCCGGGAGAGCGCGCAGGAAGGATTTCAGCACCACTTCGGTTTCGCGTAGGCATGTATTAAAGTCGTAGTGCAAGCAATCAAGCATCTTCCAGCACTCGCCCGGCTGCACGGAAATCCCCTGGGCAATATCTTCGGCCGCTTCCCCGAATTCCCGGTCCAATTGTTCCAGCGTTTCCGAGAGGATGCGCATCTTCTGGAAGAAGCGCAAGCGGTCTCCGAAGAGTACGTGGTGCAAAATGCCGTTCCAGGAAGCGGCGCTCTGCGCGGTGTCCCCGCGAAAGAACTCGGTCTTCATCGGCTCGACGGTGGGGACGTTGGTAATGCGCCGCCCGCGCCTGGTTACCGCGTCGCAGAAAGACATCAGCACGCCGGCGAGGCGGCCCAAAAGATCGGCGGCGACGCTCACTTGTTGGCGAGCACAAACCAGTTCGCCGCGCGCCCGCAGCGTAAGAGCATCATCCAGCGCCACACTCATCATGGCGTAGGAGCACTCCCACTGGCGAACCGCGGTATCGAAGACGTAGTCCTTCTCTCGTGGCAACGCACTCAGCCAATCCTGACAAACGCTGCGTCGAGCGGTGGGACGCTCGCTGCGCCTAAGGAACACAGATGCCCCCAAGATGCGGGCCGGATTATATCATCGTTTTTCTAATGAGCCGTTTCTTGACGCTCTCCGACGCGCGCCGCTATACTCCCGAGTCGGTCATACGGCCGTCCCGAAAGGACCTAACTCTTGGAATTTGAACCGGTTGACCAGTTCCGCCAGCGCCAGAAGAAACTGCAGGAAATCGAGGCGCTAGGCCATCCGGCATACCCCCGCAAGTTTGCCTGGACGCTTACAGCCAGCCAGGTTTTGAAAGAGTACGGGAATCGGGACGCAGAAGAACTCTCAGCACAGCAAGTGGAATTGCGCACTGCGGGCCGCGTCATGGCGTTACGGCCCCACGGCAAGGCGGCGTTCGGACACCTGCTGAGCGACGGCGCCCGGTTGCAGTTCTACGTAAAACTCGATGTTGTCGGCGAGAAAGCGTTCAAACTTTTTCAGCTTCTCGATCTCGGCGACATTATTGGTGTCTCCGGCCACCTGTTTCGCACCAAGACCAACGAACTGACCATCTGGGTAGAACACCTCGAGCTCCTCAGCAAAGCCCTCTTGCCGCTCCCCGAAAAATGGCACGGCCTCGCTGACACGGAACAGCGCTATCGGCGCCGCTATCTCGACCTGATCGTGAACGAAAAGGCTCGCGAAATCTTTCTTCGTCGCGCGCAAACGATCCGCGAACTGCGGCGATTCTTCGACGAGCGAGGGTATGTCGAGGTCGAGACGCCCATGATGCACCCGATTCTCGGAGGCGCCACGGCCCGCCCGTTCGTGACGCATCACAACACCTTCGATATGGACCTCTATTTGCGAATTGCTCCGGAGTTGTACCTCAAGAGACTCACGGTGGGCGGGTTCGACCGCGTCTACGAAATCAACCGGAACTTTCGCAACGAAGGCATCGACGCGATTCATCAGCCCGAATTTACTATGCTCGAGTTTTACCAGGCGTATAGCGACTACCGCGAGCTGATGGATCTGACGGAAGAATTGTTTCGCGGTGTCGCTGAGAAAATTTGCGGCGGGACCAAGATCAAATACGGGGAGCAGGAGATCGATTTTGGTCGGTTCGAGCGCCTCTCGATGCGCCAAGCCATCTGCAAATTCTGGCCGGCCGCAGCGGGGCAGCCGCCCGAGGTCAACGAGCTTGCCGCGCCAGGCGGGCCGTGCCGCATCGCCGAGCGCTATAACGCTTTCGCGCAATCACGCGGAGGAGATTTGCTCGGTGACGTCGCTCGGCATTCGGATGGCGAACTTACCGGCGAGCTCTTCGAATCGGTGGCGGAACAGCACCTCATTCAACCGACATTCATTTACGATTTTCCGACCGACATGTCGCCGCTCTCGAAGCAGAAGCCGGACGACACGTCACTGACGGAGCGATTCGAGTTATTCATCGCGGGGATGGAACTTGCGAATGGCTTCTCAGAGCTCAATGATCCCTTGGACCAGGAGCGGCGGTTCCGCGCGCAGGTGGAAAAGGGGGGGCAGGAAGCTCCCAAAGAAGTCGACGAGGACTACATTCGCGCTTTGAGCCATGGATTGCCTCCCACAGCGGGCGAAGGAGTAGGGATCGACAGACTGGTGATGCTGCTCACGGACTCGCATGCCATCCGCGAAGTCGTGTTGTTCCCGCTCTTGCGGGCGGAGGCGGCGGAGACTCCGTCCGGCGCGGCAGAAAACGGCTCGGCGCCCAGCGGGCCGGCAAGCGGCAAAACAGAATGAGATTCGAGTGGCTCGTGGCGCTGCGCTATTTGCGGTCGCCGAACCGCCCCGCGGTGCTCCGCCTGGTCACGTTGCTCGCGGTGATCGGTGTCACCGCAGGTGTGACCACGCTTGTAGTGGCGCTGTCGATGAACTCGGGATTCCGCGAAGCAATACGAGATCGTCTCCTGAGCGTGACAGCGCACGTGAACCTCAAGCCGCTCAGCCTCAACGGCATTCGTAATTATCACCAATTGATGGCGCGGCTCAGTGACACTCCGGGGGTGCGCTCAATCGAGCCCGCCGTTTACGACCAGGCCTTACTCTCCTCCGGCGTTCACGCGCGCGGTATCGTCTTGAAAGGAGTTGACCCCGAACTCGAAATACGCGCGAGCGAAGCGCTGCATCATCTGGATGCGGGTTCGGCCGATTTTTCTTCTGATGCGGATGGGATCCCCGCGCTTCTCGTTGGCCGCATGCTTGCCGACGACATGAAGATCTCGGCTGGTGACTATGTGACGCTCACAAGCCCGCAAGGAAATTTGACCCCCTTCGGAATGCTGCCGCGCTCGAGGCGTTTCCGCGTTACGGGAATTTTCGATTCTGGGTTTTACGATTACGACGCGAACTGGGGTTTCGTCACGCTTAACTCCGCGCAGTCGCTGGCCGGAATCGGTGACGTGGTGAGCTTGCTCGAGGTGAGGGTGGTAAAACTCGATAGCGCGCAAACCGTCGCCGCCGCCCTGCTCAGCCGCGCCGGCGACGGTTTCACCGCGACCACCTGGATGGACGAAAACCGCGCCCTGTTTCGCGCCTTGAGCCTCGAAAAACTCGTCACCGCGCTCTTCATCGGGTTGATCACTTTCGTGGCGGGGCTGAACATTCTTGTGGTGCTCACGATGACGGTTACCGACCGCGCCCGTGATGTCGCGGTGCTAATGGCCATGGGAGCGCGTCGCAAGCAGATTCGCGCGATATTCCTTTTGCAGGGACTGGCGGTGAGCATCACAGGAATTCTTGCAGGCCTCGCCGTCGGCTACAGTCTCGCGTTTTTTGCCGATAGGTGGCGGCTCATTCCACTAAATCCCGAGGTGTATGCGATCCCGTACGTGCCATTTCACGCGAACGGATTCGATGCCGTCTGGATCGCAATTACAGCTCTCGCAATCAGCGTTGCGGCAACAATTCTCCCGGCGCGATCGGCTTCACGAATTCTGCCCGTGGAGATTCTCCGGTTCGAATAAGTCTACGGGCCCGAATTGGCGTCGGGGGCAGCGCCCCGATCCGCTGAAATTCGACTGCCGTTTTTGTGGCGATTAACGGTGCCGTGCTAAAATCTTCATGGGAAGTAATTTAGACATCGATGGCATTTCTTGCGACTTCGGTAGGAAAGGGTTTCGCCGGGCAGATATACGGCAAGAATGTGAAAGCAATTGGATAGATTACCCCTTTGGGTACAGCCAGTTCCTTGCAAGAAAAGGACATACGTTGGTTGAAGTTCGGCATCTAACCTGTGAGAGAGTAAGGAGACAATGCCCAGCCAGGCGAGTACGGGTATAGCCGTGGACGACTCTTATTTCGGGGTCGCCGAAGACTCCGCCGTACTCCTGCGAACGCAGAATCTCACCAAGGTCTTCCGCTCGGGCCCGCAGGAAATCACACCCTTGGACAACATCGACCTGGTTGTCGAACGCGGCGAGATGATCGGCATCATCGGTCCGTCCGGTGCGGGGAAAAGCACTCTGCTGCACTTGCTCGCTGCGCTGGACACTCCAACGAGCGGTGAAGTATACTTCGCTCGAAATTCGCTGTGGTCGCTTGCTGAAGAGCAGTTGGCGGAGTATCGCAATCGAGTAGTGGGTTTTGTCTGGCAGCGGCACCATTTGCTTCCTGATTTCACAGCCGCGGAAAACGTGGCCATGCCGCTCTTGGTTCGAGGCGAGGGATTGAAGCAATCGCTGCAAACAGCCGGCGAGTGGCTCGGTGAAGTGGGGTTGGGAGGTCGCGGAGGACAACGTGCCGGCGAATTATCCGGAGGCGAGCAGCAACGCGTGGCGATAGCGCGCGCACTTGTCCACCAGCCGGCGCTGCTGCTGGCGGACGAACCCACCGGAGATCTGGATGAGCGAAACGCAGAAGGCGTTTTCGATCTGATGCAGCGGCTCCATCAATCTCACCGATTAACCACCATTCTCGCAACGCACAACCAATCATTGGCTCGGCGCACCCACCGGGTGTTCGCTCTCGAACACGGGAAACTGACCGCGGCCGCTGAAACGCACGCGACCATCCGCGCCGGCAGTTCGCAAGTGGCCGGTGTGGGTGCAAAGACTCTGGGAGAACGCGGGTGAACTGTGTTTGAACGCTACACGGAGAAGGCTCGGCGAGTGATCTTTTTCGCAAGGTATGAGGCGAGCCAGTATGGCAGCCCGTACATAGAGACGGAACATTTGCTGCTCGGCCTGCTTCGCGAAGACAAAGCGCTGGCGAATCGTTTCCTGCGAACCCACGGCTCGATCGAGTCCATCCGCAAAGAGATCGAATCGCGCATCACCGTCCGCGAACGCATTTCCACTTCGGTCGAAGTTCCTCTGAGTCAGGAATGCAAGCGCATTTTGAATTACGCCGCCGAGGAAGCGGAGCGGTTGGGCCATAAGCACGTCGGCACGGAACACCTGCTTTTGGGCGTGTTGCGCGAGGAGAAGTCCTTTGGCGCGGAGATTCTGCTCGAACGGGGATTGCGACTTTCTACGGTGCGCGAGGAATTGGCGCGCAACGCGGGAGAGAAGGTGCCTGTGAATCGGCCAAAAGAAGCGTCACTGTTAGCTGAGTTCAGCCGCGATTTGACGCAGGCGGCGATGGAAGGGCAGCTCGATCCGCTCGTGGGACGCGATCGCGAGCTCGAGCGCGCCGTCCAGATTCTCTGCCGCCGCACAAAGAACAACCCGGTCCTGATCGGCGAACCAGGCGTGGGCAAAACCGCCATCGTGGAAGGCTTGGCTCAACGCATCGCCGACGGCGATGTGCCGCCCTTCCTCGCCGACAAGCGCATCCTCTCGCTCGATCTGTCTCTGATCGTTGCTGGGACAAAGTACCGCGGGCAGTTCGAAGAGCGGCTTAAGACCATCATGAAAGAATTGATGGAGAGCCAGAACGCGATCGTGTTCATCGACGAGTTGCATACGCTCGTCGGCGCCGGTTCGGCGGAAGGCTCACTCGATGCCGCCAATATTCTGAAGCCGGCCCTGAGCCGGGGCGAGATCCAATGCATCGGCGCTACGACGCCCGCTGAGTATCGCAAGTCGGTCGAGAAGGACCGTTCGCTCGAGCGCCGGTTCCAGGCTGTGAAGGTGGTAGCTCCGGGCGAGGACGAAGCGATCCGCGTGCTTCAGGGCGTTCGCGACCGCTACGAGAAATTCCACGCCGTCAGCTACACCGACGAAGCCATCCGCTACGCCGTCTACCTTTCAAATCGCTATATTCCAGACCGCTTTCTGCCCGATAAGGCGATCGATCTTCTCGATGAAGCCGGAGCTCGCGTAAAGCTTCGCCAGGCCATGCTTCCCGACGAAGTGTCCGAAGTTCAGAAGCGCGTGAAGTTCATCACGCACCGGATGGAAACGGCTATCGCCAACCATGAATTCGAAAAGGCACGGTTCTATTCCGAAGAAGAGCGCAAGGAGAAGGAACACCTGCGCGTTCTGCGCGAGAAGCTGAAAATCGATGATTCCTCCACCGGAGTCGTCACCCGCGAGGACATCGAAGAAGTCGTCGCGCGATGGACCGGCATTGCCGTGACTTCCATCAAGGAAGACGAACAACAAAAGCTGCTCCGCATCGAAGAAGAGCTCCACCGCCGAATTATCAGTCAGGACAAAGCGATCACAGCGCTTGCGCGGGCGATTCGCAGAAGCCGCGCCGGCCTGAAGGCTCCGGGGCGCCCCGTCGGCTGCTTCCTTTTCCTTGGGCCTACCGGCGTTGGGAAGACGGAGGTTGCGCGGCGGCTCGCAGAGTTCCTGTTCGGCAGCGAGAAATCTCTTATCCGGTTTGACATGTCCGAATACATGGAGAAGCACTCCGTGTCGAAGCTGATCGGCGCGCCTCCGGGATACGTCGGCTACGAAGAGGGCGGGCAGTTGACCGAGCGCGTTCGGCGCACTCCCTATTCCGTGATTCTGCTCGACGAAATCGAAAAGGCTCATCCGGACGTATACAACATTTTGTTGCAAGTCTTCGAAGACGGCCAGTTGACCGATGGACTCGGGAACACGGTGGATTTTCGCAATACCATTATCATTTTGACCTCGAATCTCGGCGCCCGCCAGTTGCAGAAGCAATCGGGTCTGGGATTCCAGTCCGCGGATGATATCGCCGTGGCTAAGAGCCAGGACGATATGGTCATGAGCGAGGTCAAGCGCGTATTCAACCCTGAATTTCTGAACAGGCTTGACGAAGTGATCCTGTTCAATTCACTCACGGAAGACGACCTGTTGCGCATCATCGACCTTCTCGTGGGCCAAATCAACGATACGCTGGTGCATCGCCAGGTCCAGATCGCCGTCACGCCTGAAGCGCGCCAGTGGATTCTCGAAAAAACTTGCGGCGACCGAAATTATGGCGCGCGGCCGCTCCGGCGCGCGTTGCAGAAGTACGTCGAAGACCCATTGTCGGAAGCTCTGATCCAGGGCGGATTGCAGCGGCCTGCCACGCTGGAAGTTTTCCTCACCGGCGAAGGCCTTTCTTTCCGTCCTGTCGTTGAAGCAACCCCAGTGGCCCACTAGGAATCCCACACGCAAGCCGGGCTGGAGCGGTCCGGCGGGGGAGCAAAAAATCTTGGGCGGGGGACTGCGGCCTTGACCACAGCCATGGCCGCCAGCAGGGAAATTTTTCTGCGCCTATTTGAATCCTTTGCAACCGTGTGCCTGATTCTCCTCGCGACCGGACAAGCCCTTTGGGCTCAGCAGCCTCAGGAGAACGCGGGCGCGCAGTACGCCGTCGAGCGCATTGATTTCATTGGGAATCGCCGCATCCAAAGCGGCACGCTCCGCGCGCGTATCTTCACGCATCCAGGCGATCCTTATAGCGCGGATGCCGTCCGAAGAGACTTCCAGGCCCTGTGGAACACGCAATTCTTCGAAGACATTCGCGTGGAAGTGGAGGATAGTCCCGGCAAGCCAAACGAAAAAATCGTCGTGTTCTACCTGGTCGAACGCCCGGTAATTCGCCGGATCGAATACAAGGGGAACAAGTCGGTCACCGAATCGGACATCCTCGACGCTTTCAAAGACAAAAAGGTGGGGCTTTCGGTGGAAAGCCAGTTCGATCCTACAAAAATCAAGCGCGCGGAAGTGGTGATTAAGTCGCTTCTCGCCGCCCACGGCCGGCAATTCGCCACCGTGAAGCCGACGTATGAAAAAATCGCGGCGACCAACGCTGTGAAGCTGGTCTTCAATATTGATGAAGGCCCGAAGGTCAAAGTCGGGAAAATCATCCTCAAGGGTAACAAGGCGTTTTCGGACCGCAGACTCATCCGCACCATGAGGAACGACCGCCCGTACGCGATTCCCCTGTACTACACGTACATTCCGGTGATGGATAAGACGTATGACCGGTCAAAACTGGATGAGGACCTCGAAGTCGGCATCCGCGGCCTCTATCAGAACAACGGCTATTTCCGCGCGGACGTCAACGTCGACGAGGCGCATACGAAAACAGTCGACATCAATCGCGCGGGCATCCCTGGACCCTGGCCTTACATCGGAAGCAAACACGAGAAGGCGACAAACATCACGATCAAAATCGATGAGGGCGAGCAGTATCGAATGGGGAAGCTGACTTTCCGCAGCGCGGATCCCGATGAAGGGCTCGTGATCAAGCCCGATTTTCTGGCCAGGGTCTTTCCGATGAGAGAGGGAGAGATCTTTTCCACGGACAAGCTCCGCAAATCCTTCGATAATTACAAAAAGCTTTACGGCGAATACGGCTACATCGACTTTACGCCGACTCCTAACTTCGATATCGATGACACGAAGAAGATCATCAATTTGGCTCTCGAGTTCGATCAGCAGAAACAATACTATGTGCGCCGCATCGAGTTTGCCGGCAATACCACCACGCGCGATAAAGTGATTCGCCGCGAGCTGCTCCTCGACGAGGGCCAAATTTTCAACAACCGCCTGTGGGAAGTGAGCATTCTCCGGCTGAATCAGCTCAACTACTTCGAGCAGCTAAAACCGGAAAACGCCGACCTCAAGAAAAACGCAAAGACGGGCTCGGTGGACATCCGTTTGAAGTTGAGGGAAAAGCAGAAGCAATCCATCAGCTTTTCGGGTGGCGTCAGCGGAATTGCCGGTAGTTTCGTCGGACTCTCGTATCAAACGAACAATTTCCTTGGCCTGGGCGAGACGCTCACTGTCTCCGCGCAAATCGGCGACATTCAGAGGAACATCATATTCGGCTTCACAGAGCCGTATCTTTTCGATCGTCCCATCTCCACCGGCTTCACCATATTCTCGAATCAGTTCAACTACAACACGGCCCGCCAAACCGGCCTTCTGCTGGGCACGCAGGTGGCCATCAATCCCGCCCTGCAGGAGAATTACACCAACAATTCCAAGGGCTTCACCGCTTTTGCCAGCTACCCCATGCGCAAGTTCTCCTTCGCTCGCCTGGGGCTCACGTATGGATTTTCGACCACGAATATCACGGCTTTCAGCCAGTCGGCGCAATTGCTTTTCGAGTTCACTCAGTTCCGCAGCCTCGCGGGGCCTTCGGCGTTGCAGGGAATCCAGGAAAGCTACGTGTCGCCGAGCATCTCGTACGACCGTACTGACAGTCCGGTCAACCCCACCCACGGCAAGGCCTTCGCCTTTACCTCGAAGGTGGAAGGTGGTCCGCTGCGGGGCAACGTCAACTCGTATTTGGAAAGCTTTACGATGCGGTATTTCCGCCCGAACTACCATCACCGGAATGTCATCGGAATGAAACTCCAAACCGCCATGATTTCCGGATATGGCGGAAAGGACGCGCCTCCTTACAACCGGTTCTACATGGGCGGCGAATATGACATTCGCGGTTTCGAGGCCTACACGATATCGCCGTTCGTAGCGATCCCGAGCCTGGGCAGTACCACTGTCACCTATCTCGATCCTACAAGGATAGGGAGCAACGGACAGCCGTTACCCCAGACGCTCGCAGTTCCCACGCTGCAGTTCTTCCCGACGCGGCCCGGGGGCGACACGCAATTCATTCTGAACACCGAGTACCGCATACCCGTTTACCAGAACTATGTCGGCTTCACGATTTTCAACGACTTCGGAGTGGACGGCATTCTGCGGAAATCGCAACTCGCGCTCAATCCATCGGCGGTGGCGCAGTTCCAGGAACAATATCCGAATCCCGATTTCCCTGCCTTGAAGATCGGCAACACTCTGCCCCTGATCTCCGGGACGAATTTCGTGCCCCATGCGTCCGGAGGCGTCGAGCTGGTGGTTCAGTTGCCGATCATACAAGCTCCATTCCGATTCTTTTACGCGTACAATTACGCCCGCCTGACGGAGACAATCGCGGGTCCGAATGTGGTGGACGTGTTCGGGAATACGCTTCCGGGCGGCTTCGCTGTGGATCCGGTTGAGAGAGCATACTTGCAGCACCTGGGTGTTTACGATACCGTCATCGTGCCGCAGCTCGAGCAGTTCCTGAGATCGCAGACCGAACGTCTTCCGGCAGGACTCATCGAACCGAAGAGCACCTTCCGTTTCACCGTCAGCCGGACCTTCTGAGCGATCATGCCAACGATCACGTCAGCAATCATATCGAACATATCGAAGATAGCGGGGGGGAACACCACGGTGCGAGCGTCGAGGAGCTTGGGACGAAGCAGAATGCGATCGGTGGGCTTGGTCGCGGCGATATTACTCACGGTTGTGATCTCCAGCTGTGGAAGCAACTCCACAACGGTCGGTGTCACGATCACCGCGGTCGGTTCGCCGCAAGGGGGCTCGCAGCAGTCACCGGTGGTGGTGATAAAGGGCGGAACGGAAACCTTTGTCGCGAACGTCAGTGGGGGCTCCACTACCACAGTTTATTGGCAAGTGTGCCTCCCGGTCGCAATCACCAGCCCGCCGACGCAACCCACCACCTGCACTCCAATCCCGGGCGTAACGAGTCCGACCACGAACGTGGTCCTGACGGGCTACGGCACGATCACGCAGAACGGCATCTACACGTCTCCGACAAGCGTGCCTCAGACGAACCCGTTCGTCGTCATGGCGGTTAGTCAGGCGGATCTCACTGCTTTCGCAGTGGCGTACGTCAAGATCGATTCGGGCATTCGCGTCCAGATGTTTCCCACTAGCGCGACCATTCCCACCCAAGACACCTACTCGATTACCGCCACCGTGACGGGCACCACCAATACCGCCCTCACGTGGAGCGTCAACGGCACGACAGGGGGAGACGCTCAGGACGGGACCATTGTTCCTACCGGTCCGCAGACGGCTCTCTACACCGCGCCACCCACCAGCCTAACCGCGACCATAACCGCGACCTCGGTTGCCGATACAACAGAATCGGGTACTACCAGCATTACGGTCGCCACCGCGGCCGATCCCGTGTTTACGTCGATCGATCCCACCGTCGCATCTCAGGGCTCGGTCCAGCAAGACGTTTATGTTGCCGGCTCAAATTTCTTTTCGACGGACGTGCTTCTCGTGAACGGCACGGTGGTACCGGCCACCTTGATCAGCGCCTCGCTCATCCGCGCCACAATTCCTTCATCGCTCCTGGCGACGGCCGGAAATGTGCCGATTCAAGTCCAGGGGGACAACGGCCACACGAGCGCGACGATAAATCTTTTGGTGACCACGCCCCGCCCCGCCGTCGTTGCCGTCGCTCCCAACAGTGTGCCCGTAACGCCCGCAGGTTTCGGTGTGGGTCTAACTGGAGGATTCTTCGCCCCGGGAACAACCACTGCAAATTTTAATAGCTTCGCAGGTCCAAGCCCGGGCGTTACGGCCTCCATCGGCAGCAGCCGGCAGTTGACCGTCAATCTTCCAGCCGGAAGCTTATCGATCGCCGGTCTCTACCCGATCGTGTTGCAGAACAGCGGCGTGCTGCCTCCGGGCTCGTCTTCAACTTCAGCAACGAACATAGCCGTCACCCCGGCTGCCGGGACACTGCTGACATCGCCGACAGCGACGGTCGGCGTCGGCTCAGGCCCATCTGCAATCGCCATAGACGAAGCAGATGGATATGCCATCGTTGCGAACACGGGTAGCAATTCCGTTTCGATCCTCAACTTGAACGCGAATCCTCCTGCGTTGATCACGAATGTGGCCGTCGGAAATAGCCCCACCGGCGTAGCTGTTGACGACGGATTCGTCGCGCCACTTCATCGTCTTGCCCTCGTGGTCAACAACGCCGACAACACCCTGTCCGTCATCGACCTCTCCACACTCACGGTGACTCAAACCGTTTCGCTGGCAGGATTGACTCCGACAACGTCTCTTCCGTTTTCCATAGGAATCAATCCCGTCACGCATCGCGCGTTTGTCGCGGACCAGAACGCAAACTCAGGCACCGTCATTGACCTCTTGAATCCGAACCCGCAGCTCCAGCCCCCGTGCACAACGCCGCCGTGCCCGTTGTTGCAACTCGGCGGCAGCCCAACGTCGTACGGCACCGGTCCCACGCCCGCGATTTCGATCGATCCGCGTTTGAATTGGGCCTTGGTCACGGCGGGGGAGTGGTGGGGCCGGAATCGTGAATCTCGTCGACCTCGGCCGGCCCGCAATTCAGGCAGTGGACCCGGCGCGAGCACCTTCGGTGATAGGCACCTTAGTCACGGGCGGGACCTCGGGAACGCAAGGAGTTGGCGTCAATCCGGAAACACATCAGGTCTTACTCACAATTCCAAGCAACGGAAACTTCACCACTTTCAGCCTCCTCGATCAAACGGTCAACGCGATTCCATTCACGAATAATCAAGTGACCGTAAATCAGGTCGGTTATGTCGCAGCCGCAGTCAGCGCCTTGCCGAATATCGGCGTCGCCGTCAACTCGAACGCGAAAACCGCTGCGATTCTCGATTTGCAGAATCGCATCGTGATTGGGAACGTCACGGTGGGCATGCAGCCCATAGCCGTAGCTGTGGATCCGGCCACGAATCAGGCGTTGGTCGTGAACCAGGGCGACGGAACCGTTTCGGTTGTTTCGCTGGGCACCGTCCGCTCGAGTGCATCCTTGGGCGCATCGCAGGCGCCGCAAATCACGCTTTCGAGCCCCGAGATCACGTTCAGTTCCGCGAACCCGCTTACTCTAACGGTGACCGGCGGCGGTTTCGCGAATGGCGCGCAGGTCTTTCTCGATGGCACCGCCGTTCCCTTAATGTAGTTTCGAACGGACGCCAAATTGTCGCCACTGTCCCTGCCGGTATGCTGAGCGCCGCTAGGCGCTATGCCGTTTACGTGCAGAACCCGGGTCAATCTGCAATCTCCAATATCGAGGACTTGATCGTTGTCCAGCCTGTGGTTGTCGGGGCGTCGCCGTTTGGCGTCGCCGTCGACACGGATTGCGACGTCGCTGCCGTGACGAATTCCGGCGACGGCACGGTTTCGATTGTGGCTCTCACATCGAACGCAGCGCCGCCCGGAAAGAATTGCGTCAGCGCTGGAGCCGTCGGGACCGTGGGTTCTCCCGTTCCCGTCGGATCGGCTCCAGAGGGAGTGGCAATTCAGCCGCGCATCGGCGTTGCCGTGGTCGCGAACAGTGGCAGCATCAACGCCAGCGTGGTCGATATGACCGAGATGAACCCTCCTTCGACGGTCCAGTTGTGTGGCGGTGGTTGTAGCGCGGTCACGGGTGGTGTCGCATTCAACCAGGATATCTCCACGGCGGAGCTCACCGATGTTCAGGGCAGCGGCGCCACCGCCACCGGCAGCGTCAGTGCCATCTCGGTTTCCTTGAGTGCTTCCGGGGTTCCTACGGGGACTCCAGCCGGGGGCTTCCAGCCTCTCGACCTTACGCCAAGCGACGTCGCTGTGGATCAGTATCTCGACTTTCTTGGCGTGACGACCGTGGGACAAACCAGCGCCATCGACATCGTGAACATTCCCCAGGGCCAGAAAACAACCGTTACCGGCCTCCTGGGTTTCGGCGTTCAGGTTCCCACAGGAATCATCTTCGATCCGGTGAATCAGGTGTTTGTTGTGGCGAATAGCCTGGTCAACAATGTGATTTTCGTGGATCCCAGCACCGCGATCGCAAGCCAGGCGCAGGTTGGCGTGAATCCGTCGTCTCTTGATTACAACTACCAGACCAGCACCTTGGTCACTGCGAACAACGCAAGCAAGACGTTATCGATCATCGACTACGTGTGTCCGCCGAATATTTTGAATACGTGCTCCGGGCCGCAGGTACGAAGCATCCTCGCGCTCGGCGGTTCGCCGCAGTTTTCGATCGCGATCGATCCGAGGCTGAATCTGGCGGTCCTGGTGGATCAGGACAACAACCGCGTGCTGTTGATCCCGTTGCCGTAGAACCTGCAAACGGGTGCGGCTCTACGGTAATGTCCTGGGCCAACCCTCCCGGCGAGCGGCGCATCCGATATCGCAAAGGGCGAGTGCGGCATCGGCTGCGCACAAGCAGGCCATCGTAGCTTGATCGGCGGAGTTTCGATGGAACGGATTCTGATTGACCCTTTTCTTCGTCCATAGCTATAATCACGGGTTTGAACTGACGGCAATTTTCAATAAGGAGTCGGCGGCATGAAGATTCGATTGGCAGTTACGATTTTGGCGGCGGCCTTGGCCGTGCCTGCAGTCTGGGCTCAGGCCGGAAGTGCTTCTGCCGTGACCGGGAAGATCGGCGTTCTCAACATGGAAGTGGCGATCACCAGCACCGAAGAGGGCAAACAAGCGGCGAATGAGTTGACCGCCAAATTTGCCCCTCGGCAGACGGAGCTCCAAAACCTTCAGAAGCAAATACAAGACATCTCCACGCGGTTGCAGACCACCTCGAATACTCTTTCGGATGACGAAAAGTACCGCCTCTCGCGCGAAAGCGATCAGTTGAGCCGGAACCTTCAGCGCAAACAGACGGAAGCGCGTGACGATTATCAGGAAGCGCAGCAGGATCTGATCAATACTCTCGGCCGCAAACTCATGACCGTCCTCGACAAGTACTCGAGGGAAAATGGCTTCTCGGTTATCTTCGATAATTCCTCGCAGCAGACTCCTGTGATTTACGCTGCGCCCGCAACGGACGTGACACAGGACATCATCAAACTTTACGACCAGAACTACCCGGTTAAGTCAGCGGCCGCGAAACCTGCCACGCCGGGCGCTGCGAAACCAGCTAGTCAGAAGCCGCCACCGCAGCCTCAGAAACAGTAAGCTCGATTTCGGCGATTTCGAAGCCTCTCGGCCCACCGGCCCGGAGGCTTCGTCTTCAAGGGCGCCGCAATGGCCGAAAATCGGCCTCGCCAGCGCGGCCTTGCCTTTTATCGATAGGGAAACTATACTGGGTTGCTTTCATCTAGGTCGCACGGCCGAGTGGGCGCGAGCCCACTTTTTTGTTGGGCGCGGTCTTCGGGCGCTGGGCAAGGCCTGATGGCGGGCGTCTGAACGGCGTAAGAGCCGTAGATGGAACAGAATGGACCTGGACAAGATTCGCGAAGCGGCGGAGCGGGTGGCTCGCTCGGAAGGCCTGGAAGTCTTTGACGTCGAGTGGAAGATCGGCAAGCAAAGGCTGCTGCGGGTCTACATCGACAGGTTGCCGGGGCCCCAGAACCCGGAAGGGCTGGGAATCAGTCACAACGATTGCCAACGAGTCAGCGAACAGTTAAGCGTGATTCTGGATGTCGAGGACCTGGTTCCCGGACCCGGTTATGTGCTCGAAGTCAGCTCGCCGGGCCTCGACCGAAAGCTGTTGAAGCCTGCGGACTACGAGCGATTCGCGGGAAGGCTCGCGCAGATTTGGGTGAACGAGCCGGTCGAGAACCAGAAGTACCTCGAAGGTCGGCTGGGCGGTTACGCCGACGGCGCGGTTAAGTTGAATGTGAAGGACCGGGAAATAGCAGTCCCGTTCGCCGGGATACGCAAGGCGAACCTGGTTGTGGAGATCTAGGGGAGAAACGGAATGGCGAGTCTGCTGGTCCAGACAATCGAGCAGATCAGCCGGGAGAAGCACATCGAACCGGAGATCATCGTCGCGGCTATTGAGGACGCGATGGTGGTGGCGGCGCGGAAGTTCTACCGCACCGAGGAAGAACTGCGTTCGAAGTTCAACCCAGAAACCGGCCATGTGGACGTGTATTCGGTTCATACCGTGGTTGAGGAAGTGCAGGATCCGTTGCGCGAAATCTCGCTACTCGAGGCGCGCAAGCAGAGCCCCGAAATTGAAGTGGGCGGCGAAATCGTTCATTCGAAGCCGACAGACGTTCTGGGAAGAATTGCGGCGCAAACCGCGAAACAGGTGATTCTCCAGAAAGTGCGCGAGGCCGAGCGCGACACGATCTACAACGAATTTCACACTCGCGTGGGCGAGCTTTTGAACAGCATCGTGAAGCGGCTCGAAGGCCCCGACATAATCGTCGACCTGGGCCGCACGGAAGCGCGCCTGCCGAAGCGCGAGCAATCCCGGCTCGAGGCCTACAATGTGGGCGACCGCCTCCGCGTGACCATTCGTGCGGTCGAGCGCGCCGCGAAAGGCCCGCAAGTGGTTGTTTCGCGCGCCGACCCCGCCCTCGTGCAGCGCTTGTTCGAAATGGAAGTCCCCGAAATCTACGATGGAACGGTTCAGATTCGCGCCGTTGCCCGTGAAGCTGGCGAACGCACGAAGATTGCGGTCGAAAGCCGCGACAAGGACGTGGATCCCGTGGGCGCCTGCGTCGGGATGAAGGGAATGCGCGTGCAGTCGATCATCCGCGAGCTGCGCGGCGAAAAGATCGACATCATCCCGCACAATGAAGAGACCGTCGCCTTCGCGCAGAAGGCCCTGAGTCCGGCCAAAGTCACTCGCGTTCAGATTATCGATCCTGAAGAGAAACGCCTGGAAGTAATCGTCGAAGACACGCAGCTCTCGCTCGCCATCGGCAAGAAGGGGCAGAACGTTCGCCTTGCGAGCAAGCTGATCGGCTGGAATATCGACATCAAGAGCGAGGAAGAGAAGCGCCGCGAGATCGAAGCGCAAATGGCGGCTCTCACCGCGCCCGGAACGCCGCTTACGGAATTGAAGGGTGTGGGCCCCAAGACGATTGAGAAGCTCGAAGCGGCGGGCATCACTTCCGTTGAGAAGCTCGCGGACATGACGCCCGAGCAGCTTGTCGAAATACCGGGCATCGGCGAGAAAATGGTGGAGAAGATTCATCAGTCGGTTGCCGCCCACTTCGAAGCATTGGAAGCGCAAGCCGTCGCGCCGCCGGAAGCCATAGTGGAAGAAGTGCTGGAAGAAGCGATCGTAGAGCGCGGCGTCCCCGCTGAAGTTGCACCGGAAGGCGAACAGGAAGCCCTTGCGGAAGTCCCGCTCGAAGCCGAGGGTAAAGGGGCCGGCGAAACGAGTACCCTAGGCGAAGTTGCTGAGAATGAAGCCGCGCCCGAAACCGAACAGCAGAATCGGGAGCAGTCCGGTTTGCCTGTCGAGTCCGATCCCGGATCCGAATCAGAGCCAGGCGCCGAGAATCCGAAAGCTTCCGAGTAGACGGAAGTTCGAAACAGGAGCTGATGTCAGACCCCAATCAAATCCGAATTAACGAGCTGGCCAGGGAACTTGAGATCAAGGCCAAAGTCCTGATCGACTTCCTGCCCGAAATCGGCGTCACTGAAAAGAAGACGCATTCGAGCTCGCTTGACCTCGATCACGCCGAACTCGCGCGCAAACATTTCCTCGGCCTGGCCGCTCAAGAAGCAGCGGCTGAGGCTGACAAAGCAGCCAAGGCTGCCGCTGCCAAAGCGCGCCCTGCGCGGCCCGCAGCAACTTCGACCGCAGCAGCTCCGGCCGCGCCGGCAAAGCCAGCAGGTCCGGCAGCCGTCCCGCCGGCAATTGCACCCGCGCCGGGCGTTACCCCACGCCCCGCCGCGCCGGGTGGTTCTCCCGCGGGAGTTAACAGACCCACCTTAGTTCCGTCGCGCCCGGGTTCACCCGCTACGCCGGCTTCGGCCGCGCCAGCCACGCATCCTGCTCCAACGGGTCAGCCTGGCGCAGTTCCAGCAAGGCCCACAGCTCCAGCGCACGCGCCTGCCGCTCCGGCTGTTGCCCGGCCCGGCTCGGTGCCTGCACAGCCGCTGAGACCCGCAGTCCCATCGCGGCCCGGGGCGCCGGGCGCAAGCCCATCTCAGCCTGCTGGAGGAGCATCTCAACGCCCGGCCGCCGCAAGTTCCGCGCCAGGTTCCGCTGCTCCAAGACCTGCTGGTGCGCCAGCCGGCTCTGGTGCTCCCAGTGGTCAAAGATACCCTGTTCGTCCCGGCACGGGACAAGGCCAGCCTCGCCCGGGTGTTCCGGTTGGGATGCGTCCCGCCGCTGCGCCTGGCCAAGGGCAAGGGCGTCCCGGCATGCCCTCTCGTCCCGGGGCTCCGCCCTCGCGCTTCCCGCAACGTCCGGGAGGTCCGCGTCCAAGTGGACCTGGCGGTCCGCGGCCCGGCGGTACGGGCCTTGGTGGCGTGCCAAAGGCTGAGCCTGGAAAACCGCTCTACGCGAGAAAACCTCCCCCAACCGCTACGCGCGGCCGCCCGCTCATGGAAAAGAGATTCGCCGAAGGTGAGCGCAAGCTTCACCCCGTGCGGACACGCCCCGGCGTTGGTCCCGGAGGAAGAATTGCGCAAGCCGAGCCGGTGGCGCCGGTCCAGCGAGAGCCGCGGCTAGTGACCGTAACCGAAGGAATCACGGTGCGCGACCTGGCCGAAAAGCTGGATATTCGCGCGAAGGATCTTCTGAAGACTCTTATGGACCGCGGAGTTTTCGCCAGCATCAACCAGGCCCTCGACGCTCAAACTGCAACGACTCTTGCCGAAGCATTCAACGGAATCGTGCAGGTAGTCACCTTCGAGCAGGAAGTCGCGCAGGAAGAAAAAGTAAATGAAGAACGCACAGGCCACGTCGTCCCTCGCGCGCCCGTCGTCACCGTGATGGGTCACGTCGACCACGGCAAGACGAGTCTTTTAGACGCAATCCGCGAGACGGAAGTGGCCGCCGGCGAGGCCGGAGGAATCACGCAGCACATCGGCGCGTATGAAGTCCATGTGGACACGCGTCGAATCGTCTTCATCGATACTCCGGGCCACGAAGCGTTCACTCGCATGCGCGCGCGCGGCGCCAAGGTCACGGACATCGTCGTGCTCGTTGTGGGCGCCGACGATGGCGTGATGCCCCAGACGGAAGAGGCGATTGCGCACGCGAAAGCCGCAAACGTTCCCATCATCGTCGCGATCAACAAAGTCGATAAGCCCGACGCGCAGCCCGAACGCGTGAAGCGGCAGCTCGCCGACCGCGGTCTGATGCCCGAGGAGTGGGGCGGCGAAACGGTCATGGTCGAAGTCTCGGCCAAAACCAAGAAAAACCTTCCCCGCCTGCTCGAAATGATTCTGCTTGTCGGAGATCTCCGCGAGCTCAAGGCCGACCCCGACGCGCCCGCCAGCGGCACCGTGCTCGAATCCAGGGTGGACAAAGGCCGCGGGCCTGTCGCCACGGTCCTGGTGCAAAACGGCACGCTTCATATCGGCGATGTCTTCATCGTCGGCGCCGTTTACGGAAAGGTGCGCGCGTTGTTCGGTGATCGCGGCCAGCCTATCAAGGAAGGCGGCCCCTCTACTCCCATCGAAATTCTGGGCTTGCAGGGAGTTCCCGAAGCAGGCGACCAATTCCAGGTTGCCGATGAAGCCAGGGCGCGCCACATCGTCGAATATCGCCAGGCGAAGCAGCGCGAAGCTTCCCTCGCCAAGACGGCTTCTTCCGGCCGCCTTACGCTCGACCAGCTGCACGAACATCTCCGCGCGGGCGAATTGAAGGAACTGCCCATCGTTGTCAAAGCGGACGTCCAGGGCTCTGTCGAAGTCTTGAACGAAATGCTGCCGAAGCTTTCGAACGACGAAGTGAAACTCAAAGTCATCCAGGCGAGCGTCGGCGCTGTAACCGAGACGGATATCCTCCTCGCTTCCGCGTCCAACGCCATCGTGGTCGCTTTCAACGTGCGTCCGGAGCGCAAGGCGAGCGACCTCGCGCAGCGCGAAAACGTCGACATTCGCTTGCACACGATTATTTATGAGCTGCTCGATGAGTTGAGGAGAGCTGTCGCCGGCCTGCTGGCTCCCATCATCAAGGAAACGTATTTGGGCCGCGCCGATGTGCGTGACACATTCCGCGTGAAGGGTGCCGGGATGATTGCCGGATGTCATGTCCAGGACGGGATCGTCAAGCGCGATGCCGATGTGCGGGTCTTGCGCGACTCCGTGGTGATCTACACCGGCCGCGTGATCTCCTTGCGGCGCTTCAAGGACGATGTGAACGAAGTCCGCGCGGGCTTCGAGTGCGGCATCGGCATTTCGAATTTCAACGACGTCAAAGTTGGCGACATTCTCGAATGCTTCAAGATGGAAAAAACGATGCCCGTCCTCGACGTCAATTTGTCGGATCGCGGTCGGCCGCCGAAACAGAGCGGAGCAGACGCTACTGCGTAGCGCGAAACCTCACGTCAGCCTGCGTGAGCGTTTTCGTTGAAAATCGCGGGACCCGAAATGCCAATCGGCCTCCTCACTCTGGAAATTCACATCCCAGACGCTCGGTCCCTCAAAGACAAGCGGCAGGTGCTGCGCAGCCTCAAGGATCGCCTTCGCGCTCACTTCAACGTGGCCGTCTCCGAGCTCGAGCATCAGGATCTGTGGCAGAGGTCCCGCGTCGGCGTCGTCAGCATCTCCGGAGATGCCAAGCATCTTGAGGAATCGCTCGCGGCGATTGCCGCTGAATCCGAGCGCTTGCTCGGTCGCGATTTGGTTTCGCAGAACATCGAATATTTTGAGGATGGCCCGTCATGACTCTCGGACATCGCTCGGAGCGCGTCGCTGAAGAAATCCGCAACGAAGTCAGCCTCATGCTCGCGGGAGAACTCAAAGATCCCCGCCTTGCCGGATTGGTGAGCGTCACCGAAGTCCGCCTGACGCCGGATTTTCGCACCGTGCGCGTCTATGTCCGAATCGAAGGCGACGAGTCCGAGCGCGCCACTGCTCTCGAGGGTTTGCGAGCGGCTTCCAGGTACGTTCGCCATGAACTCGTCGAGCGCCTGCAACTTCGCCGCGCTCCAGAAGTCTTGTTTCAGCCCGACGAATCCGAGGAGTACGGGCACCATATCGACGAGCTGTTACGCAAAGTCAGAAGCCCCGAGGAGCGGTAGGCCTTCGCGCCCAAGCGCCCGCGAAAACATCCCGCCCAACCCATGCCCAGAATTCCTCAGCCTTCTCCGGTCGACGGGATCCTCGTCGTCGATAAGCCCCGCGGCAAAACGTCGCACGATATCGTCGAGACCGTTCGACGTCTCGTCGGGTTCCGGCAGATCGGGCATCTCGGCACCCTGGATCCGCTTGCCACCGGCGTGCTGGTTCTCGCGCTCGGACGCGCTACTCGTTTGGCCCGATTTTACGCTGGCCGTCGAAAGCGCTACACGTGCGCGGTTCGTTTCGGCTTCGCCACCGATACCTACGACGCCGATGGTGAGCCGCTCGGCCCCGACTCGGCTCCCGTGCTCGGCCTCGAGGCGCTGGCTTCCTTCGCGTCGCAATTCGTCGGAAAGATTCAGCAGGTGCCGCCAGCTTTTTCCGCCAAGAAAATCCACGGCCGCCCGGCCCATGAGCTCGCGCGCAAGCACAAACCGGTGAAGCTCGAACCCGTCGAGGTGGAAGTTTACGAATTGCGGTTGACCTCGCTTGAAAATTCCGTAGCGCGCTTCACGGTCGAGTGCGGCGCAGGCACCTACATTCGCTCGCTTGCCAACGATTTGGGAAAGCTTCACGGCGCGGGAGCGCATCTATCCGAAATCGTTCGCACGGCGGTAGGCGAGTTCACTCTTGACCACGCCGTGTCGCTTCCGGACCTCGAACAGGACGTGAAGGCCGGAAAGCTTGCCGCTCGCGTCATCGGGCTCGACTCGATGTTGCCCGAACTGCCGCGTGCAACGGTATTGCCCATCGTCGAGAAGCGTGTCCGGCATGGCGCCAAATTCAATTTGCCGATCGCGCAGATTCAGCCTGGACACATCACCGCCGCGCAAGGCGCGCCCGAGCAGCTCGATTCCGGAGAATGGAAGCCCAGCCGGCTCCGCGTCTTCAATCAGCAGGGCCAGCTTATTGCCATCGCTGAGCCGGTGGTCCCGCGAACGTATCAGCCCCTCGTCGTGCTCGAAGCAACACCCTGAATGGTTTTGGGAATGGCGCCTGCTAGCGCTGGGGTTGATCCGGTGGCCGCTGCTGCTGAATCTGCTGCTGTGGCTGGTCGGGAGGCCGCTGCTGCGGATTTTGTTGCTGGATCTGTTGCTGCGGCTGTCCCTGTTGTGGCGCCGGTTGTTGGGGGGCCTGTTGAGGTGCCTGTTGAGGTGCCTGTTGCGGCGCTTGTGGCGGCTGCGGCTGTGGTTCTGGGAGTTGCAGCCCCACTCCGCGGTCGAATCGTGTCGCGGCATTTCCGCCAGCCGGAGGCGCTCCATGGCCGGCGTAGATCACGTGGTCCTTGCGAGGGGCCAGAGAAACCATGCGTGGTGTGATCAGGATCAGCAACTCGGTGTCCTGTTCCTGCACGCTATGCTGCCCGGTCACAACTCCCAGTCCAGGTAGGTTGGCGGTCCCCGGCGTGCCGTTCAGCGCGTTCGTCACGGAGGGCTGCATGATTCCCGCGAGCGCCGTGGTTTCGTTCTCCTTCAGCCGAACCGTTTGCTCCAGCATGTCGCTGTCGATCACTGGAATCGAGTTGAAGCTCTGATTCGCGATACTCGTAATTTCAAAGTGCAGCTGCAGCGTCACCTCGTCGTTCAGGTGGATGCGAGGAGTGGCTTTGATCTTCAAGCCGATGTCGAGATATTCCGAGCCGGGAAACTGCGTACCTTCGCCTCCCGTCGAGCTTGTGGATGTGCTCGTCTCATTGAGAATCACGGATACGGTGTTCGACGCGTTGTTTGCGATCGCCCCGTCAGGCCGGCCCAGTCCGGTGAAATCCGCCGTAACCACTGAAACGGGGTCGTTTCCCACCGCCAGCTCGTAATTTGAGTTGAAGGCCCCGCCGGTTAGGCCGAAGAGAAGCGAGATCGTATTGGTCGTTGAATCCGTCACCGCCAGATCGAGAATTCCGTCGAGGTTGTAGTCGGCGACGGCGATCGAAGTCGGTCCTGCCCCCGCTTCATAGTCGGTGCGAGTCGCAAACGTTCCGTTGGCTTTTCCGTCGCTTCCGGTCTGGCCGAATAGAATCGAAACCGTATCGTCGGTATTGTTCGCCACTGCGAGATCGAGCACGCTGTCCCCGTTGAAATCTCCGGTTGCCACGTAAACGGGAGCAACGCCTGTCGCGTAGTCCGTGCGCGTCCGGAAGCTTCCGTCGCCGTTCCCAAGAAAAATCGATACCGTATTGTCATTCTTGTTTACCACGGCGAGGTCCGCGTGGCCGTCGCTATTGAAATCGGTCGTGGCCAGGGCGGTAGGTGCGTGTCCCGTGTTGAGCAGCGCAGGCACGGTGGTTGGCGGGCTGAATTTGCCGGTACCGTCTCCGAAAAAGAGGGAAATAGTGTTGTCGAGTTGATTTGCAACCGCTAAATCGAGGTTCCCGTCGCCATTGAAGTCGGCAACGACTACCGAAACGGGGGAACGGCCCGTTGGGATATCGGTCTTTGCCCCAAACTTTCCAGTCCCGTCACCCAGAAGAATTGAAACTGTGCCTCCGCTCTGGTTCGCCACTGCGAGATCAACGTTGCTGTTTGCAGTCTGGAAAACGCCGGTTGCGATCCACGTCGGGGCCGTTCCGGTCGCGTACGTAACTCCTGGAGTTACGAAGGTACCGTCTCCATTCCCAAGGAAGACCGAAACATCGTTATCGCCGTTGTTCGAAACGATCAGGTCCTGAATCTTGTTGCTTCGCAAGCTTGCAGCGGTAACGAATGCGGGAGCGTGCCCCGTCGTGAGCGCGCTGATCGGGAAATTTTGAGCGCTGATCGCCGTCGTATTCACGTTAGACGTAAGGCTCGATGAGTATTGCGCCAGCGAAACTGGAAATTTTTCGCCCACAAACAAAGTCGCAGGCTGGCCGTCTTCCGCCCGCAGCATGATGCGCCTTCCGTGCCGAACCAGCGAAAGCGTCCGCGAGAGCTCTGCCGTCGCTCCGGGCATGGTCGAGAAAAACGTCGACTTGCCTCCGCCAAACGCCACCACCGGAGGAAGCAGCGTGTTCGGGTTGAGCTGCCCAGAGGCGATTTCAGAAGCTATTTGGTCGGGAGTGAGCCCGGCAAGTGCGGAAGGCGTCCCGAAGATCTGTGCGAGCACGGCGATGAGACCGGTCAGGGTATTCGCTTCCGAGAGTTGCTGGCTGGCGATCGAGTACACCTTTGCCGTTTCCGGCGGAGTTACTCCAATTTCCCGGGCGTAGTTGCGGTCCACCTCGAGAACTTCGATCTCAAGCATGAGTTCGCCCGCGGGCTGTTCGAGATTTTCCACCAGCTCGCTGGCGATTGCCATCGCTCGCGGGGAACCGCGAAGCGTGATCGCGTGATGTTCCTGATCCACATCGGCCTGCCTGATCCCTGTCACCTCGCGGACGAGCCGGAAGACGTCCTGCATCCCCTCGGCCGTTGCGGATGCCGGCAGGGGAATCGTCCGAACGATCAGGCTTTCGTAGTCTCGCCGTTTCTGGGTGGTGTCTTCGGCCACGAAGAAGAGATGTTTGGTCAATGGCTGCCAAAATGTTCGCGTGGTCTGGCCCAGCACATCCATCGCGGTGAGAAAATCTACGTTCTGGAGTTGCAGTTGGACGGGCCTCGTCGTTAGGTCGACATCGAACGCCACCTGCACTCCAAACTGTTGCGCTACCTGTTCGTAGGCCCCGTGGCTGTCGCCACGATAATTGAAACTTTGCGTTCCGCGTCGGTAGTCAACGTGAATCGCCCCGATCAGTTCCGGTTGCCCGCCAACCTCGTCGCTTCTCACTGGTTCAAGCGAGGTTAGTTGCGCGAGCCGCTCGGTAATCGACCGGTCCGATGGATCCAGATAGCTCGCTTCCAGCAATTCCTTCCGGGCGTCTCCGAGTTGCCCGGAAACCGCATCTTTTTCGGCCAGTTCCACTTTCACTTGGATGAGGCGACCCTTTGCCACCTCTCGCCGAAGCAGATACTCACGCTCGTTGGGCGCCGCCTCGAGCGCTTCTGCGTAGGCCTCATACGCCGCCTGCCAGTTCTGATCGTGCTCGGCCTGGAGCCCCTTCTTGTAAGCCTCTTTCGCCTTCTTGGCGTCCGGCTTCGCGGTGGGACCGCTGTTTGGCCGGGCTGCTTGTTTTCCTTCCTGGGTTCCAGTCGTCTGCGGTTGAAGACGGCCCGGTGCGGCGAGCGCAAATGCAGATACTACGGCGAGCGAGACACCAAGGAGGGCCCCTCGAAGAAACGGGCGAGAATTTCTTGCTCTCAGCATCAAACTTATTAGACGCACATTGTACCGGGAATGTCGTGCGGGCAGGCGGGAAACTGTTGAATTCGCTTGATTTTGGTGAGCATCGAGGTTACACTCGATTTGTTACTTGATACTCATTATCAACTAGGATTGGCGCCCCAATAAATGCTATCCGCTCTCTTGGTTGCCCTCCGCGAAGGTGTCGAAGCCGCCCTCGTCGTCGGCATTGTACTTGTTTATCTCAACCGCACGGGACGCAGAACGCTTGTCGGCTATGTCTGGAGCGGAGTCGCCCTGGCCGCCGTCGCAAGCGTGGCCATTGCCATTTTGCTTCAGCGTTTCGGCGGAAGTGAGGACGGCTTTGAAGGCGTGCTGATGCTGGTTGCCGCCGCCCTCGTGGTCACCATGATCGTATGGATGAACCGGGCCGCGCGCACGCTTCGAAAAGACATCGAACACCGGGTCGAGGCCTACGCACAGAAGTCGACGCGGGCGGCGGGCTGGGGAATCGGCGCGTTTGTTTTTCTGATGGTGGTTCGCGAAGGCGCCGAACTCGTTCTGATTCTTCGCGCCGTTCAACTTTCCAGCGCCGGCGTGCAAGTCTGGATTGGAACCGGACTCGGTATCGCCATCGCGGTCGGCGTCGGCCTTTTCTTTTTTCAGGGCACTCTGCGGATTCCGCTGCACCGCTTTTTCAGGGCCACCAGCGTGATTCTCATGGTCGTCGCTTTCCAATTGGCGCTCACAGGCGTGCACGAACTCAGCGAGGCCATGTGGATCTGGTCGAGCAAGACGGAGATGGCGACCATTGGCCCGATCGTCCGCAACGAAGTCTTCTTTTTTGTCGTGATTCTTGGCGTCGCCGCGCTCGTCGTTCTCCGCGAATGGTTCAGCGCGAAGAAGCCTCCGGATGATCCGGGTTCGGGCTCGAACCCTGCCCAGCGACGCCTGCACGAATGGCATTTTCAGCGTCAGCGCCGCTGGAGCTTTGCCGCCGCGATCCTGTGCGTGCTGGTCGTCCTCGCGCTCGCTGCCGAATTCGTCTACGCACGCGCCATGAACGCGCCTTCGCAAGCCAAGATGCTCGCCGGCGAAAACGGCCAGGTGCGCGTCCCACTCTCTGAACTGAACGATTCGAGCATTCACTATTACGCCGCCGACGTGGACAACACCGTAATCCGCTTCCTCGTGATTCACAGGATGAACGGCGACTACGCCACCGCCCTCGACGCCTGCCAGATTTGCGGCAGGCAAGGATATCGCCAGGAAGGGCAGAACGTCGTTTGCCGGAATTGCGGCGCCGCGATTTACATTCCTTCGATCGGCGAATCCGGGGGATGCAATCCAATCGGCGTGAAGTCGCGCGTGGAAGGGGGAGAAGTGATTGTGGACCTCTCGGCGCTTATGCAGGCCGATTCGACGATCCACGCTCGATAGAAATGTTCGCCCGCCTCGTCAGAGAATCCTTCGTTCGCAATCCTCGCCGCAAAGTGCTCACGGCCGCCGCCTTGATGGTCGGCATGGCCGTCGCCACCGCCACGCTCACGGTAGCGCTCGAAGTGGGTGATCGTCTCGCGCGCGAATTCCGGAGTCTTGGCGCAAATCTTCTCGTCACGCCGGAATCGGATACCCTTCCCGTCGAAATCGGCGGAGTCGATTACCGCCCCGTCGACGAAGGCGCTTACCTTCGCGAAGCCGATCTCGGCAAGCTGAAAATGATTTTCTGGCGCCACAACATCCTCGGCTTCACCCCGTTTCTCGACGTGCCCGCCTCTGTGTCCGGGGTCAACACCACCGTTGGCACTACATTGATCGGCACCTGGTACGAGCACGAGGTTCCGGTCCCCGACGGCACCAGGTTCAAGACTGGCTTAAGCACGACGCACCCGTGGTGGCGAATCCAGGGCCAGTGGTTCCACGACGGTGCGAATGAGTGTGTGGTCGGCGCAGCGCTCGCGGCCAGGAATCCCGATGCGTTCGCAATCGGCAAACAAATCCAGGTTACGCGCAGCATCGCGACAAACGCGGCGTGGTCTCTCGTTGTGACAGGAATCGTTTCCACCGGCAGTTCGGAAGACGACGCGGTGATTGTTCCGCTCTCGTTCCTGCAAAGAATCTCAGGCCGCGAGGGACAATTCCGCCAGCTCTTCGTCAGCGCGCTCACCAAACCCGCCGACGCCTTCTCCGAGCGCAATCCCGACACGATGACTCCCGAAGAGCACGACCGTTGGTTCTGCTCCCCCTACATTTCTTCGATCAGCTTCCAGATCAAGCAGGTGCTGCCCGGCACCGACGTGCGCACGATCCGCCGCGTCGCAGACACAGAAGGCCGCATTCTCACGCGCGTGAGCTCGCTGCTGTGGATTGTCACCATTGCCGCGCTGATTGCCGCCGCGCTCGCCGTCGCCGCCACATCGGCTACCACGGTGCTCGAGCGCAGAAGCGAAATCGGCATCTTCAAGGCGATTGGCGCCACAAACGCCACCGTCGCTGGAATGTTTTTGACCGAGCAATTGCTGCTCGCGATCGCTGGAGGCTTATTCGGCTTCATCATCGGCCTCGCTTTGGCGCGGGTCCTTGGCGCGAGCATCTTCGGCAGTCCGGCATCGCCCCGTCTCGTGCTCTTGCCCGTGATCCTCGGGATTGCCGCGATCGTTGCCATGCTCGGCAGCTTGATTCCGTTGAGGAGGGCGGCGCGCTTCAATCCCGCGCCGATCCTGCGAGGCGAATAATGTTCGCGCGCCTGCTCTGGAAACTTCTCCGCGGCAGCCGCGGACGCCTCGCGGTGGCCATGATCGGCCTCATCAGCGGCGCGGCCGTGATTTCTGCGCTGCTCAATCTCGAGCTCGATATCGGACGCAAGCTCTCGCAGGAATTTCGCTCGCTGGGCGCAAACATCGTGATAGCACCGGAACCGTCAGCACAAACCGGCGCCGGCGCGGCGGCGCTCCTGAGCGGAAACCAAATCGCGAGCGACGAAATAGCGCGCGGCCTGGCGGCGGTTAATTCGCCCGACGTCGCCGCGTCCGCGCCCTACCTCTACATCGTCGCCCACGTCGCGAA
The DNA here is from genome assembly GCA_963744235.1 of uncultured Acidobacteriota bacterium. Classification (GTDB taxonomy): domain Bacteria; phylum Acidobacteriota; class Terriglobia; order Acidiferrales; family UBA7541; genus Palsa-295. The sequence goes on from CAVUSU010000006.1 coordinate 823,348, forward strand.
CGTTCCGGTCGTCGTCGCCGGCACCTGGCTCGACCAAACGCCGAAGCTCGATCCCACATGGAAACTCGACGGGGAATGGATCGCATCGCGCGACGATAATCAGCATTGTCTCGTCGGCCGCAACGCAGCTCGGCAATTCCATCTCGCTCTCGGCAGCCAACTCGATCTGGCGTATCTCGCCGAAAACGCAAGCTGCAATGTGGCCGGCCTCTTCGATTCAGGCGGAGCCGAAGACAACCAAGTTTTCGTGAACCTGCCGGTGGCGCAGCATCTCGCCGGCATTCAGGGCGCAATCAGCCTTTGGCAGTTGAGCGTCGCCGGCTCGAGCCAGGCAATCGCCAAGTACGCGCAGCGTCTCCAGACGCAGTTCCCAAGCCTCGATGTCCGCCCAATTCCGCAGGTAACGCAGGCGGAAGGTGACTTGATGGGCCGCATCCGACTCCTCATCGTCGCCACCATCGTGCTGATCCTCGTCCTCACTGCATTGTGCGTTCTCGCAACGATGGCGGCCCTCGCCATGGAGCGCCGCGCGGACGTTGGCCTGATGAAGGCGCTCGGCGGCTCAATTTCTCGCGTCCTTCGGCTCTTTCTGGCGGAGGTCGGAGTTCTCGGCGCCGTCGGTGGATTGCTCGGATGCGCCTTGGGACTGCTGCTCTCGCGCTGGATGGGTCAGCGCGTTTTCGCGGCGTCAATCTCGCCGCGCTGGGAAGTTTTCCCGCTCACAATTATTCTGATGATAGCGGTGGCGCTCGCGGGAGCTCTGCCTCTCCGGCTGCTCGGGAGAATAAAACCTGCCGTGATTTTGCGAGGAGAATAGTGGCGCCTCTCGTCCAAATCGAAAATCTGCGCAAGGAATTTGGCACCGTGCGCGCGCTCAACGGCGTCTCCTTCACCGTGGAAGATGGCGAGTGGATCGCCATTATGGGGCCTTCCGGTTCCGGCAAGACCACGCTGATCAATATTCTCGGTGGCCTCGACTCTCCCACCGCCGGCGTTGCCGTCGTCGACGGCACCGACGTCGCGCGCCTCGATGAAACCGGCCTCACGCGCTTCCGCGCAGAAAAAATCGGCTTCATCTTTCAGCAATTCCATCTCGTCTCCTATTTGACCGCTCTCGAAAACGTGATGCTCGCCCAATATTTTCACAGCACCACCGACGAAGGCGGAGCGCGCGCCGCGCTCGTGCGCGTCGGCCTCGCCGATCGAATTGAGCATCTTCCTTCGCAGCTTTCGGGTGGCGAGCAGCAGCGCGTTGCGGTCGCGCGCGCCCTGATCAATCATCCCAAGCTGATTCTTGCCGACGAGCCCACCGGCAACCTCGACGAAGCCAACGAGGAAACCGTCATTCGCCTGTTCCAGGCGCTCCACCAGGAAGGCCACACCATCCTGATGGTCACGCACGATCCCTCCATCAGCCGCCTCGCGGACCGCAAAATCGATCTCGCTCACGGACGCCTCGTGAGCATCAGCACCCTTTCCACGGAGGAAGAAGCGCGAAAGTAATTCTCGTCGCGACGCCGATTTCGAGCGATCCCACTCCGGCAAAGCGCCCTTGAAGGCCAATCTCCTGATTGGCGGCTCTTGCTGTCCCAGATTGGTCTTTTGCCCAGCATCCCTCTAAAATGGGAATTGCCATGCCCATCCCCATCGACGTTCGCAAAAAGCCCATCAGCGTAAAGGTGCAAGTCTCCACCGGCGAAGGCGCTGAAATCACGTGGTCAGACGGCCACACCAGCCGTTACGATTTCCCCTATCTTCGCGAACATTGCCCTTGCGCTCTGTGCAACGACGAGCGCGCGAAAAAAGAAAAATTCCCCGGTGCGGCGCCCACTCCCTCCAGCGTTCTGCCGATGTTCAAGCCCCGCGTGAAAGCTAAATCCGCCACGGCGATAGGGAACTACGCCGTCCAGATCGAGTTCACCGACGGGCACGCCACCGGAATCTTCAGCTTCGAGCACCTCCGCGAGATTTGCCCCTGCGAAGCCTGCGCCCGCGAATTTCGCTCCGTCTCCGCGGAAACACCAGCACACGACCACTAGCAAGGCCGCGTGGCTCCGTCGACAGGGCGACGCCTAGTTACACTCTGGTTTAGAAAAGCGTTCTCCGCGCTTTCCTTTCAAGCTGATTTCAACATATAGTCTTTTCCCGCGTCCCAAGAGCGTATGGCATCTAACTCCACGGGTTCGTCTTCTCAGGGTTCGCCTCGCCCAGTCGTGAAAGTCCTCGTGGCCACCACGGCCATGCTGGCGTTCATTTCTTTCTGGCGCGCGGCTGCCATTGTCCTCAACGACCTCGCCTCCTCCGCCTATTACGCCGGCGGCGAGGCCGAGCAGTTTATCGGCAAGACCGCCCCTTGGTTCATCTTGGGCATCATGCTGTTCTCCTACGCCGTGCGCTCCGTTTATGTCGAGAGCTGCAGCATGTTCGTCCGCGGTGGCGTGTACCGCGTCGTAAAAGAAGCCCTTGGCGGTAACCTCGCGAAGTTCTCCGTTTCCGCGCTGATGTTCGACTATGTGCTCACCGGCCCAATCAGCGGCGTCTCTGCGGGGCAATACCTCGCAGGCGTCATCAACGAGCTTTTCGAGAAGGCTCATCTTCACATTCATCTCGACGTGAACACCGCTGCCGCGGCAATCGCCATCACCATCACGCTCTATTTTTGGTGGGAGAACATCAAGGGCGTCCCGGAATCGAGCGGCAAGGCGCTGCGCATCATGCAGCTCACCACCATCATGGTGGTGGTCCTCATTGCCTGGTGCTGTTACACGCTCTGGGTTCGCGGCGGGCAGCTCCCCCCGATTCCCACTCCTCAGAACATGAAGCTCGACAAGCAATCCCTCGGCTGGCTCAACGGCTTCCAGTGGGCGCACGCGCTCACGTTGATTGCCATCCTCGTCGGGCTGGGACATTCGGTGCTCGCCATGAGCGGCGAGGAATCGCTCGCGCAGGTCTACCGCGAAATCGAGCATCCCAAACTGAAGAACCTGAAGAAAGCCGGTCTCATCATTTTCGTCTATAGCCTGGTTTTCACGTCCCTCGTTTCGTTTTTCGCCGTGATGATCATTCCAGACGGGATTCGTTCGCGTTACAACGAGAACCTCATCGGCGGCCTTGCGATGCATTTGGTGGGGAGTTTTTCGGCGCGCCTGGCATTTCACGTCTTCGTTGTGGTGGTGGGAACGCTGATTCTCGCCGGCGCCGTCAACACCGCGATCGTGGGCTCCAACGGCGTTCTGAATCGCGTGTCGGAAGATGGCGTGCTCACCGACTGGTTCCGCCACCCGCATCCCCGCTTCGGCACCACCCACCGGATTATCAACATGATTGTGGTGCTGCAGATCGTCACCATCCTTGTCAGCCGCGGCGACGTCACCTTTCTCGGCAACTTATATGCGTTCGGCGTGATCTGGAGTTTTTCGATGAAGGGTATCGCGGTGCTCGTGCTTCGTTACACCCACCCGCAGGACCGCGAATACCGCGTGCCGCTCAATCCCGTGATTTTCGGAAGGGAAGTCCCGATTGGACTCGGCTTGATCACGCTGGTGCTGCTTTCCATCGCGATCGTCAACTTGTTCACCAAGCCTGAAGCGACGATCGCCGGCCTTACCTTTTCGATTCTGCTCTTCACCGTTTTCGAAATCTCAGAGAAACGAATGCACCGGCGCCAGGCCGGCGCCGCCCACGTTGAGCTCGACCAGTTCAATCTGGCTCCCGAAGGGGAACTTACTCCGGCAAACGTCGGAGTGCGCCCGGGCAACATCCTCGTTCCCGTCAGCAATTATTACGCGCTCTATCACCTCGAGGCTGCCCTTCGGCGTGTCCGGAGTCAGGACGCCGATATCGTTGTGCTGCACGTTCGGCTGCTGCGCCGCGCCGCCTCCGGCGAATACGATTTGGCGCCCGACCAGTTGTTCAGCACGATCGAGCAGCTTCTCTTCACCAAGGTGCTGGCCATCGCGGAGAAAGAAGGAAAGTCGGTTCGCCTCGCCGTGGCTGCCGCCAACAACCTGTGGGAAGGCATTTTGCGCGCCGCGGAAAATCTGGAGTCCAGCACAGTCGTCGTCGGAAGTTCCTCCAAGATGTCGGTCACCGAGCAGGCCCGCTCGATCGGCTTGGCGTGGGAGACCATGGTGGAACCGCGGCCGCGCGTCACGCTGGAAATCTTCACTCCCTCCGGCCAGGAGCAGATTTTCTATTTGGGTCCGCATGCGCCGCGCCTGACGCCCAAGGAAATCGATCTGCTTCACAACATCTGGCTCAAGTTGAGCGACAAGCTCCCCGGCACCGAAATCCATCATCACGATATCGTTCACTTCGCCCTCGACGAAGTTGAGCGCGAAATCTCCGAAGGCCAGGGCGACGCCGTCCTCGAACGCCTCCGCCAGCACCTCCAGGCGATCGCGGACCGCCGCCAGGCCCCCTAGCAGCCGCCGCCTCCACCAGCACGCGGTTGCCGCCACCTTGTGCGGGGTGAGGGGTCTGCTTTTCGGCTTTTCCGTTTTCTGTTTTTTTTTCTCTTTTCTCTCTTCTCTTTTCCCTGCGCCCTCTTCCGCTCGCGAGCAGTTGACTCCGCTCTCCGACATTAGTACCTTCCTCCCGACATTCCCTTTCTGAGTCGGCCCAATTGAGCCCAATTGAGTTCGTGCAGCGGGAGAACACGATGGAAAAAATTCTGATCAAGGTGAGTTACTGGCTGGGAGTCGTCTGCATCGTGCTGGCTTTGTTGAGCAAGGCTCTCAACGCCATTGGCGTGGACTTTGCGGAGTTCACAACGCGAGGAAACGAGGTCGGATACCACAGTTTCGTGATTGGCGCCGTTCTCTTCTTCCTCATGGCCATCGCCACCGAAAGTTTCGACTCGTTCCACAAGCGCAACCCGTAGCCTCGTTTCACGGTTTGTACTTGGCCTGGCCGCCTTGGCGGGCAAACCCTGAGGTTGAAAAAGTTTCAGTGTTTGTCCGAAGCTTCAACGGTTTGAGGGTGGAAGCCCGGACTTTCAGTCCGTGCGAAAGAATCGCCACCAAAATCACATGGGCTTTCATTTACGCCGCCGTGTTCCGTAGTTCATAGCCGATCGCGATCGCTAATAGATGAGTTTGAGTGAGAACTGAATCTGCCGCGAGTTGCCTGCCGTTTTGCTGATTTCGCCAAAACCGGATCCGCTGAGGATGTTCGCCGGCAACCCCATGTTGACGATGTTGAAAAGGTTAAAGAACTCGGCGCGGAATTGCAGGTCCACGCGCTCGGCTCCTCCGCTGCGCCGGCCAATGGGCGTGTCTTTGATGAGAGCGAAGTCGAAATTGTAGTAGGCAGGTCCGCGGAAGCTATTGCGTCCCAGGGTGCCAAACCTTCCTTGGTTCGGTCCTGTGCCGCCAGACACGTGGATAGGAATGAGGAAAAAATCCGTAGCGTTGTTGGCGCCTTGGCCGAAGTAATCCTCACGGTTTTGCCGCGCAGTCGACAGATCTGGCTTCGCGATCTGGTCGGGTCGGTCCACCCCGTTTGATCCGTAACCTGTCTGCTGTAGGCCCGAGTAGACCGTGAATGGCAAGCCGGAGCTGATGCTGGAAATGCTCAGCAATTGCCAGCCGCCGGTCACCTTTCTGCTGACGGAGCTTAGGAAGCCAACTTTCTCCACCTGCAGGTCCTGAATGACGCTCAGGCCAAAACCACGAGTCACATCAAACGTCGACGGGCCTTTTTCTGGATGCGTGTCGAAAGGATTTTGGGAGTAACCAGACGTTACCGCACCCGTCGATCCCGTTCCGCCGATTACTTCGCTGGTGTCGTCAATCGACTTGCTCCACGTGAAGCTTGCCTGAATGCCTGGACCTCCATGGACAACTGTTCCCGAGAGCGAAGTCTGAAATGCGTGATACGTGGAATGAGCGTCGTCAAAAATCACGTTTTCCACGCCGAAGCCGCCGGTGACATTGCCTGAGCGGTCGAACTGCGTGTACGGAGCGAATCCCGGGCTCGCACCGGGATAAGCGTTGGGAAATCCGTAGCGCGGCAGTTTTTCGGCGGCCGTTCCCACATAACTTGCATCCGCGGTGAGGCTCCCAATCTTGCGCTCGACCCCGGTCGTCCAGGTGAACAGCGTGCCGTTGCCAAAGGAACGATCGATCGCGCTTAAACTGAGTGCGCTCACCACGTGGCTGGGCGTCAGCGCGGCAATATCCTGCTCATAGCGGTTCACATCCATCACCGTGTTCGGTGGAACGTCTTTCGGGTTCCCCGAGGCGAAAATGTCCACTCCCTGCGGCGTGTACACCCTGGGCAGTTGCAACGGAGTGATTTGGAAACCGTAATTGATTGGTGCACCGGAAGCCGCAACCAGCCGGGGATAGACAACGAACGGCGTCGAACCCGTAAGAAAGTTGTCCTGCCAAATGTTCGGGGGAATCACGGTGATGGCGCCGCCCGCGTTGAACGATAAGTTGCTCGTGACTTGCCATGACGTTTGCACGCGCGGGCCAAAACCGTTCCAGTTCGTCTTGTATCCCGGTTGCGGATTCACCACGTACTCCTGAGTGCCGTTTTCAGTGAGAAAACCTCCCGTACGATGCGCTCGCTCCGTGATTGGTGTGTAAAGCTCCCATCGCAGTCCGTAGTCGACCGTCAGGCGCGGCGTCGCCTTCCACGTGTCCTGCGCCCAAACGCTGTAGTTGTTCCGCGAGACGGCTGCCGGGCCGATGTGCGATCCGTTCGAGAAATAAGGCGGGGCTACCGCCGCGGTATACACAAACGCACTCCCGGAAAGAAAGGCCGACAACGTGTCGGGCAGCGCATCTCCGACGGCAATGTTGTGCGTCCCGCTTTGCGAGCTGATTGCCTCGGTGGCATAGGCCGTGCCGCCGCCGAAGTCGTACTCGCCGTTCGGGCTTATTCCGAAGTAGGTTGTGTCTCTGTTGAGGCGCGCCTCGAAGCCGGCCTTGAACGCGTGATTTCCAGCCGTGTACGCCACAGTTTGGCGGCCGTGGAACAGGTTTCCGTAGGCCTGCATTACCGATCCGCCCGCGGTATTAAATCCTTCGTAGAGGCCGTCGTTGAATTTCACCGCTGGATCGGTGTAATCGGCGGTGGGAAATCCCGGTGTGGCTCGTTCAAAGGCCACCAGCGATTCCAAGATCAATCGTGGCGACACTGTGCGCGTGTACGAGAGGGCCACGTTGCGTTGCCTGTCGATATACTCAACGCCGAATGGCGGATCGATCGCCGTCTGATCGGGATTCGTCGTCGGTCCCGTCAGGTTGTCCATCGTGAATCGCGCGAAGAATTGATCCTTCGATGAAATCTTGTGATCGATGCGCACCGAGAACTGGTCCGCGTTGGTCACCACTTTGGATGCTGTCGCGTAAGTGCGCGCGCCAAACGAACCCGCCGCATCATTCGGCATCGGATACCGCGCTAAGATCGCCGCAATGCTTGGATTCACCGGGATCGTGAGCGTGTCGGTCGACCCGTCCGGATAGGTCACCAGATCGATGCCGCGACGTTCGGGGGCTGTGGGCACCGGCATCACCTGCGTCGTTCCCAGCACTTGACGGAAACCCTGGTACTCGACGAAGTAGAAAGTGCGCTCTCGGCCGTCATACACCTCGGGGATGTAAATTGGACCCCCATTGGTGAATCCGAATTCGTTGCGTCGAAAAGGTGGAATCCGGCCGGGATACGCCGGTGTGGGATGATCGAAGTAGTTGCGTGCGTCGAACGCCGAGTTGCGCACGAACTCGAAGACCGAGCCGTGAAAGCCGCTGGCTCCAGAGCGTGTGATGATGTTGGTGAATCCGGAAGCTCCGCGTCCTACTTCGGCGGGCATCCAGCCGGAAACGGACTTGATCTCCTCCACCGCATCCACGTTGAAGTTCGAGAACGTGGAACCACCCATCTCCGGATCGCTGATGTCGGCGCCATCCATGGCGAAAGTCGCTTCAACGCCACGCTGGCCATCGATGGCGAACTGCGCAGTGAAGTTTGTCGCCCCGTTTGTGTCTGTCATCGTGCCGGCGGCGAGCAACAGTAGCGCGCTGAAGTCGCGCTTGTTCAGTGGCAGTTCGCTGACGGCTTCGCTCGAAAGTTTCTCCCCTCCGGTAGTCTGATCTGCCTCGAGCGCCGCCACAGCAAGTTCGCCGCGTCCCGAGAGAGTCAGCAGCGCGGGCGGACTCGCGGCCGTGACATAAATCGGTCCGGCGTACTTGATTTCGCGGTCGCTGGTTTGCACCGTCAGGCGATATTCCCCGGCAGGTAGCGCCAATTGGAAGTGTCCATCCGAATCTGTGATTCCCTCGATTTGGACGCGGCCAGCGGCCAAACGAACGACTGCGCCAGGAATAGGCGCGCCCCCTGCGTTGCGCAGCACGCCACGCCACTGAGGAGTGGCGGCCTGGCCCCAACTAGCGCCCGAACTGGTGCCCCAACAAGTGGCCGACGAAACGCAAAAAAGAAATAGCGAAATCCAGGCTGCATAGGGGAGCCGTTTCTGGAGAGTACTGGACTTCCTAGACCATGCAGAGTTGCCGGACCTCAAGGACCCTCCAAAACTGTGTCACACATATTTTCTAGTACTGGGTCTTGCAAACATAGTAATTTTATGATACCCTGCAGCCAGAGGCTTGGGAAATGACCGGCAGAGCGGGCCACATTCAACGCTTCAAAGCACAGTACCAACCCTCACCCCTCGCTTTACTTTCGCCCCCGGCCCGGAATCCTAATAACGAAACCGCGATTAGAAATCGACGCAAATGATTGAAAACATTCACCAGCCACCCATTCTAATAAGCAAAAGGGAGGGGGGTCTATTTTCGCGAAAGCGAACCCAAGGCGAACACTCTCTGCGAGCCGTTGCCCTGCCTGGCCTCCCTGCCTCCTGTCTCTGTGCGCTCTGTGACTCTGTGGCTAAACTTACTACCGAATCTCCGAGGTGCAATTCGGGCAGCGCGTGGCGGCCAGCGGAATCTGCGTGGCGCAATAGGGGCACTCCTTGGTCGAGGGAGCGGCCACGGGCTTCGGTTTCCAGTGGTTCACCATGCGCACCAGCAGGAAGATGGCGAATGCCACGATCAGAAAGTCGATGATGTTGTTCAAAAACATTCCGTAGTTGATGGTGGCCGCGCCTTGTGCTTTCGCTGCGGCTAGGGAGTCGTAGTGTTTCCCCGAAATATTGATAAAGAGATTCGAGAAATCCACTTTTCCGAGAATGCGTCCGAACGGCGGCATCAGGATGTCGCTCACCAGCGACGTGATGATTTTTCCGAACGCCGCGCCGATGATGAAACCCACAGCCATGTCGAGCACGTTTCCTCGCATCGCGAATTCCTTGAATTCTTTGAACATTTTTTGCGCCTCCGTGGATTTAAGTTTGAATTTCAATCGCGCCGAGTAAGAACGTCATGTTTTGTCGCGCGAAAAGCTATCGCGCGCTTTCACGTCCCGCGCAGAAACAACGCGGCTCCGGCGATCCCGCGAACCGCGAGCACGCCGCCCGCGATCCCGAGCAACACGTTCGCGTGCCCAAGCGAAAGAAGCGGAATCGCTATGAGCAGGACTCCCACGATTCCCATCGACGCGGCGCGCACGCCTGCCTCGAGCTGTCCTGTGTTGGGCGCGGGTCGTAGCCATGCCCGCGCCGCCCAAAATATGAAAGCCACGCCCAACAGGATCAGCACAACCGGCCGCGATGGAACCACAATCGTCCGCGTCAAAGCAATCAGGATCAGCAGCGCGCCGAGCAACAGAATGATGAATTCGCTGAGTAAGCCAAAAAGCTTCTCCGTTGAGGGCATCGCGGCCTTCCTCGAGCGGATTATCCATCAGGGAGCGCGGGCGGCGCAAACTGCCGGACGCAATGCGCCCGAGACTGGCGTACATCAAGTGGAGTGTTACAATAGCGTGCTTTTCGACGCTTTTGGGTGCCGAAACTTCGCTCGCGCCGCGTCATCGAATAGACATTGAATAGTTGAGGAGACGCAATTGGAAAAGGTCATCATCATCGGCAGCGGATGCGCGGGGTTGACCGCTGCCATTTACGCGGCGCGCGCCGATCTGAAGCCGCTCGTACTCGACGGCTATGAGCCCGGCGGCCAGCTTGCGCTGACCACCATGGTCGAGAATTTCCCTGGTTTCCCGGAGGGAATCCTGGGGCCGCAGCTTATCGAGAACGCCCGAAAGCAGGCGCAACGGTTTGGCGCGGAGTTTCGCACGGGAGCCGTCACCTCAGTGGATCTGAGCGGCCCGCCATTCAAGATTGTCGCGGGGAAAGAGAGCTTCGAGTGTGAGGCGCTGATCGTTGCGGCAGGGAGCCTCCGCGCGGATGCTCGGCATCGAAACGGAAAAGCCTTTGCTGGGCTTTGGCGTTTCCACCTGCGCTACGTGCGACGGATATTTTTTTCGCGACCGCGACATTCTGGTCGTCGGCGGCGGCGACACGGCGATGGAAGAAGCCACCTTTCTGACGAAATTTGCCAAGACCGTCACGATCGTTCACCGGAGAAATGATTTTCGCGCAACGAAAATCATGCTCGATCGAGCTCGCGCGAATCCCAAGATCGTCTTCAAGACGCCTTTCGTCGTGGATTCTGTCGACGACGTGGAGAAGAAAGCCGTCGAGATGGTTACGCTTCGCAACGTGGACACGAATGTGACCGAGAAGATTCCAGTCGAGGGAATGTTCGTCGCCATCGGACATGAGCCGAACACGAAAGTCTTCAAAGGGCAGCTCGAAATGGATGAAGCCGGATACCTGCTCACTCACGACGGGCCCAAAACGAGCGTTCCCGGCGTTTTCGCGGCGGGCGACGTTCAAGACCACCACTATCGTCAGGCGATCACGGCTGCGGGTTCGGGCTGCATGGCGGCGATGGACGCCGAAAAATATCTTGAACGCCAAACAAAATGACTCCGCCCGGCGGCGGCTCCTGTAGCGCGAGAGGCCGACTCGCGGCATAATCCGGTATGCATGCCAACTGAGCCCGCCGCCCCATCCGTCCGACTTCAATTTCACCCGATGCGCTCGCTGCTCCTGCATCTTTCCGCGAGCAAGCGATTGGCGCCTGTGATCATGAATCTCGGCGTGAGCCGCCGGGTGGCCCGGCGATTCGTCGCCGGCGAAACGCTGGAAGATGCCTTTGACGCCGCGCGCGCTGTTAACCAAGCATTGCAATTGGCGAGTCTCGATCTTCTCGGCGAGAACGTCGACGACGCAGCAGGAGCTCGCCGAACGGCAGAAGGCTACCTCACCGTCTTCGATCGCATCGCGCAGGAAAAGCTCGATGCGAACGTTTCCCTCAAGCTGACGCAATTGGGCCTGGACCTGGGAGCTCCGATGTGCGAAGAGCTGCTCGACAAGATTGTTGCGCACGCGGCGAGACGCTCGAATTTCGTCCGCGTCGATATGGAAGGGTCAGCCTATACGCAGCGGACGATCGACATCGTTAAGCGCGTCCGTGCGAAATATCCAAACGTCGGCACCGTCATGCAGTCGTATCTCCACCGCACCGAGCAGGACGTTCGCGACCTGCTGGACGTGGGCTGCCGACTCCGTCTTTGCAAAGGCGCTTACAGCGAGCCTCCCGAAGTTGCTTTTCCGAAAAAGGCGGACGTCGATGCAAACTACGTGAAGCTCATGAAAATCCTGCTGCCCAGTGGGATCTACCACGGAATTGCAACGCACGATCCGGCGATGATCGAAGCCACGAAGACGTTTGCGCGAGAGAAGAATATCGGCCGCGAGCAATTCGAGTTTCAAATGCTTTACGGCATCCGGACGGATCTACAGAAGCAACTTGTCCGCGAAGGATACCGCTTGCGCGTCTACATTCCGTACGGCTCGGATTGGTTCCCGTACTTCATGCGCCGGCTCGCCGAGCGTCCGGCCAACCTCACGTTCTTCCTGCGCAGTCTTTTGCCGAGATCTTCGTGAATGCCTTAGGCCTTGCGGCAGACGGCCACGCCGTCGCGCAGAGGCACGATTACGGGGAACAGATCCTGCGAGGAATAAATTTGCTTATTGAATTTTTGGATGGCGCGAGTGTTCGCATCTTTCGCGGGCTTGGTCACGCGTCCCGACCAGAGGACGTTATCGGTCACGAGCAGCCCGCCGCTGCGCAGCCGTGGAACCGCTTTTCGAAGCGCGGCCGGATACTGATGCTTGTCGATGTCGATCAGGATCAGATCAAACTCGCCCGGAATCGTGTCGATCAGGTCCAGAGCGTTGCCGGTGAGCACATGAACGCGGTCTTGCACGCCCGCGCGTTCGAAGTGCATTCGCGCCAACGCGGCGTTCGCCGGATCGCCGTCCGTGTAGTAAACCTCCGAACTTGCACCGGCGGCGCTCGCAAACCACATCGTCGAGTAGCCAATCGCGGAGCCCATCTCGAAAATCCGCTTTGCGCCCGAGATCTGCGTCAGAAGATGGAGTAGCCTCCCGCAAGCGGGTCCGATGATCGGCACGTCGTGCCGCCTCGCGTACCGCTCCATGGAGGTGAGCACGGCATCGCGCTTCGGCAGCAGGTCGTCGAGGTAGGTCTCCACTTTCTTGTCGAGGATTCCGGGCATCGTCCCTCCTTCGCAGAACGATTCTATCCGATCGTGTCGCCGGTCTTAAGCGTGTGAATTTCCAGGCCCGAAATGTCCTCCGTGAGTTCGCGCAGCCGATCTGGCCGCCCCGTCAGCATAGGGAATGTGCCGAAGTGCATCGGGACCACATGATGCGCGCCCAGCAGGCGAATCGCCAACGCCGCTTCGCGGGGTCCCATCGTGTAGTGGTCGCCGATGGGCAGCATCGCCAAATCGGGCGAGTACAGGTCGCCGATCAGCTTCATGTCTCCGAAAACCGCCGTGTCTCCGGCGTGGTACAGAGTCAGTCCCCCCGGCAGGCGAATGACGTAACCGCACGCTTCGCCACCGTAGACGATTTTATCGCCGTCAGTAATGCCACAGGAATGGACGGCGTTAACCATCGTAACTTCGATCTCGCCCACCTTTTGTGCGCCGCCTTTGTTCATGGAGCGCGTGTTTTCGACGCCCTTTGATTCCAGCCATGCGCAAGTCTCGGGAATTGCAACGATCTGGGGCTTGAACTTCTTGCCGAGTTCGACTGCGTCGGCGATGTGATCGAAGTGGCCGTGCGTGATGAGAAGCGTGTCAACTCTTTCGACATTCTTGAGCGGTTCCGGACACATCGGGTTTGATTTCACCCAGGGATCGACGATGACGACTTTTCCGCTGGGCGTGGTAATGCGAAAGGTGGCGTGGCCGAGCCACGTCAGCTTGTTCCCTTGAGTCTGTAGCATGATTGCTTTGCCTCCGAGCAGAATCAGAATGAATAAGAGCGGTTGCTACTGCGGGGCGGTGGGCGAGCCCGAGGTCGCGAGAATCACACGGATTCCTTGCTCGAATGCAGCACGCGGTTGCTCGCCGACGAAGTGGCCGGCGATGCGCCCATCGCGGCCGTAGAAAATAGTCTCCGGCATCGTTCCGGACCACGCCGGGTTCACGCCCGGATAGAAGGAATCGACATCGATTCCTGGCTTCTGCCGATAATTGGGGAATGCCGGTTGATACTTGGCAAGAAACCGGCGCATGAGATGAATCTCCGCGTCGTTATCCAGGCTGACGCCGAACACCGCGAGGCCTTGAGGGGCGTACTGTTTCGCGAGGTCGACGATCATGGGGAATTCGTCGCGGCACGGTTCGCACCACGTCGCCCAGAAAGTGACCAGCAACGGTTTCCCGTGGTATTTCGCGAGCACCTGGTCGTAGCCTGTCAAATCGATCAGCGGCAGGTCCACCGAGGTTGCGGTTTTATGAGCGCTAGAGCCGGCTTTAGCGGAGCTTGTCTGGGCAAGTGGAGTGTTGGCGGTAGCGAGGGCCAGAACCATCCCGGCCATGAGCCTAATCCAACTCTTGCGGGAAATAAGCGCGTTAGATTTCATCACGTTGCCATTCTATCGGTCTTTCCCGGTCTCCGGCAACTTCGCGGCTGCGCGCCGACCGCTTGTCCGTGCTAGAATTTGATGATATATAAAATGGTTTCGGGGTTGTACGATAGAGGTTGCTGGACCCCAGGAACACAGCCCGTTTTTGAGGAGAAACCCTAATGGCTTACGTGATTGCCGAGCCGTGCATCGGAACCAAGGACACCGCCTGCGTGGATGTCTGTCCCGTGGACTGTATCCATCCGCGAAAGGACGAGCCTGATTTCGCGGCGGAAAAGATGCTCTACATTAGCCCGGACGAATGCATCGACTGCGGAGCGTGTGTTCCGGTTTGTCCCGTTACGGCCATTTTTGCCCTTGAGGACCTGCCGGAAAAGTGGAACAGTTTCACGCCCATCAATGCGGACTGGTACAAAAACAAGAAGGCATAGGTGGTTCGGCCTCCGAGCGAGCGGCTCGCGCCTGTGACGATGGCATCGTAAGCGCGGCGGGACATGCGTTCCGCCGCGCTTTTGTTTTTCCTTTTATTTTCAGGGCACGGCCCGCATGGAGATTCGAATTGATTTGCCGGGAGTGAAGCTTGGAACCGTCGAAGCGGACGATGTGCGCGTGGTCCTCGTCGATACCGAACTCGCGCGACTCATGGAACGGGTCTGTGAGCAAAAGCGGCGAGAGTTCTCCGTGGAGAGCCTGCCCAACGCGGAAGCAATCCGCAGCGTCCGTGGAATGTTTCGCGAGTGGGGTATGGACCCTTCGAAATACCGTCCGTCCTCCGAAGCACTTTTGCGGCGCGTCGTTCAAGGGAAGGGGCTTTATCGAGTTTCGAATATCGTGGACATCGGGAATCTCGGCTCGATCGAGACTGGGTGGCCTTACGGGTGCTACGACCGTTCGCGAATCCGTTCTCCGGTTTTGTTTCGTCACGGCGCAGCGGGCGAACGCTATGAGCGAGTCGGCAGAGAAATGTGGCACCTTGAGGGGAGGCCAGTTCTCGCGGATGCCGACGGCCCTTTCGGCAGTCCCGTCAGCGATTCGACGCGCAGCATGATTACGGAGTCGACTCGCGAAGCCCTCATCGTGATTTACGCCCCGGCAAATGCGTCGGACGCAGCCTTGGAATTGGCAACGGCGAAGGTCGGCGAGCGGCTTACCCTCTTTGCGAACACGGCTTCCGTTCGCTCCGGAATCTTCCGATAAATTTGGTAGTGAGTCCGTCTCCGATTACCCTGCTATACCTCCGCTGGCCGATGGGTTAGAGTCGGTGGGTCGGCACGTTCGTTAAGAATGGTTTGGCTGGAGAATAGGGTCGGGGCAAAGCGCTGCTTCCGAACCACAGGCTACCGGTTGCGCGATTCCAAACGAATCGGGTGTCCGAATTTGAACATTGGCTGTCGAAAACGAGCATCCCACGCGAAGCAGCCCATGCTAAGTGATTTACAATGTGGGTCTTCCTGTTGGCACGCTTGGTGCTAATAAATGCCGGGGGAGAAGAAACATGTCATTTCTTCGCGATCTAAGATTGGCGTTCCACTCGTTGTTGCGCAGCAAAGGAATTGCGATCATCGTGATCCTCACGCTGGCGCTTGGCATCGGGGCCAACGCAGCCATCTTCACGCTGGTGCGGGGCGTGCTCCTCAAGCCGCTGGTCAACCGAGGCGAGAACCGGCTCATCTACATCCGCCAGAGCGCACCCGGTCTCGAGGACGACGACTCAACGTTTTCCGTGCCCGAAATCAAGGATATCGAAGCCAGTGTCCACTCAGTAAGCGAGTTCGGCGACTTCTCGACAATGGGCTTTACGATGGTCGGACTCGGTGAACCTCGCGGAGTGCAAGGTGGCGTCGTCGGGGGCACTTATTTCGAAGTTATGGGCCTGCACCCTGTTCTCGGCCGCCTGATCGGACCTCAAGATGACGGTCCGAATGCGGCCGGCGTCATCGTACTCACCTATCGTTTCTGGTCCACCGTTTACAAAAAAGATCCTAATGTGATCGGCAAGACCGTTCGCCTCAGCAGCATTGGCGATCGTTCGGCCACGGTGATCGGCGTCCTCGAACCCTGTGTGCCGTATCCCGCGGATACTGAAATCATCGGCAACATCGTCACCAGTCCGCATCATCTTTCTGCCACGATGGTCACCGGCCGCGTCCATCGGATGACCGAACTCTTCGGACGGCTTGCTCCCGGCGTCACTCTCGACCAGGCCCGCACTGAGTTGCGCACGGTCTACGCCTCGATGCAGAAGGATCACGCCGAAGCGTATCCTGATAACGGAGGCTACCGCATCGACGCGAGGATGCTGCGCGACCAGATTACTTCCGGTGCGCGTACCGTTCTCCTAGTCCTTCTGGCCGCATCCGGCCTCGTCTTTATCATCGCTTGCTCGAACGTAGCCAATCTGATTCTTGCGCGAACCGTACGGCGCGAGGGCGAACTTTCGATCCGCGCCGCGCTGGGCGCAAGCTCAGGCGCGCTGCGCCGGATGCTGTTAGCTGAAAGCCTTTTGCTGTGCGGCGCTGGCGCGGGACTTGGCGTGATGAGCGCACAGCCGTTGGTCAGCATACTGGCTCGGTATGCTTCACGATTCTCCGTTCGCGCGCTGGATTTGACGGTGGATTCCAGCATGCTTTGGGTGGGAGCGGTTCTGGCAGTACTCGCCGCAGTGATTTTGGCGTTTGTGCCTCGTCTGCCGTCGCCCGACTCGTCCAGTGGTTTGAATGTGGCGAGCGGCAGCGTGCGGATCACCAGCAGCACCAGCCGGCGCCAGCACGTTTTCGCGGTGACGCAAATCGCCGCATCTTTTGTGCTGCTGGCGGGCGCAAGCATGTTGGTCACTACGCTCATCGCACTGCAAAAGACGCAGCCCGGCGTCGACACGCGTCACGTTCTCGCGGTGGACGTTCCGGCGTTGTCGTACGGAAAAACACCTCAGCAAGTTGTCGATTTCTATAAGGAATCGATACGACGCATCGATGAGTTACCAGGTGTCAGCAACACCGCGTTCGCCGTGATTGCTCCCTGGCGCGATGCCAACAACTTCGGTGTGGGTCTGCAATTCTCGGGTGATGGTCACGTCCATGGCAAAGACGATCCTCGCGCGCAGTGGCGTACGATCTCTCCGGGCTTTTTCGCCGCGCTCGGCGTACCCATTCTTGCGGGCCGCGATTTCAATTCCTTGGATGACCAGAATCGAGAGCCCGTCGTTATCGTCAGTGAGACTCTTGCGCAACGCATGTTTCCTGGTCAGGACGCGGTGGGCCGGCATGTCTATTGGACCGATCCCGTGTTGGAGTTCCTTCCGGGCACTGAGGGCGAGAAGGCACGATTCAAGTCGCCACACCGCATCATCGGGGTCGCCGCCGACGTTGATGACGAACATATCGTCCCTGCGCCCACATCCGCCGTCTACGGCACTTTTGCAGACTCTCCGATGTTTGGCGGTCACCTCTTCATCCACACCAGTGCAAATCCTTATTCGCTGGTAACGCCCGTCACGCAGATTATTCGCCAGATGTCCGCCGACGAACCCGTTGAGCATCCCGCCACTCTCGAAGACATCCGCGCTCAGGTGCTTGCGCCAGACCGTTTGAACTCGCTGGTGTTTGGCGTGTTCGCCGCGGTCGCATTGCTGATTGCTGTCGTTGGTGTCGCGAGCGTCCTGGCGTTTTCGGTTAGCGCGCGGACGCGGGAATTCGGCATCCGCCTGGCGCTCGGGTCGCAGCCGGAAAATATCCTTAGAGGCGTTGTCGCGGAAGGCGCGGTGATGGCTGCGGCCGGCATTCTGGCGGGCGCAGCAGTGGGGTTCGTCGCGGCGCGATTGGCGGCCACGTATTTCTTCGAGATGAAGATGCCGGGCGCTTTACCTGTGGTTCTCTCCGGCTTCGTCCTTCTCGGTGCTGCGATTATCGCGTCGATGCTGCCGGCGGCACGCGCCGCGCGCGTCGACGTCATACAAGCGCTGCGCTCGGAATGATTCTTCCGCCGGACCCAAGTTTCCTAAGCCGACCAATCGTCGAAGCGGAACGATTCCCGCTCTTGGTGTTAGCCTTGCTCGACGCCTCGGGCGGCTCACTCGAAAATAATCCACTTGCCGCGCTTGTCGGAGACTGACCCACCAACATAAATCTTGCCTGAGGCCCTGCGTTTGTCCCGCCAATCGAAGTCGGGTTATGCTGTAGGGTCGCTTCCCTCGTGAGGCTATTAGGTGCAGAAATTTCAGCTTGTCCTTCTGATTCACGCGCATCAACCCGTAGGAAATTTTGAGGATGTTTTCGAGAGCGCATACGCGAAGTCGTACCTTCCGTTTCTCGAAACTCTTGGGCGGCACCCTTCCGTCCGGATGGGACTGCACTATTCCGGTTCTCTTCTGGAGTGGATTGAGCGGGCGCACCCCGAATACTTCGAACGTTTGCGTGAGTTGGTGCGCCGGGAGCAGGTGGAAATTGTCGGCGGCGGATTTTACGAGCCGATTCTGATTGCTATTCCTGCCGAGGATCGTCACCAGCAGATCAGTCGTCTTGCAGACTACATTGAGAAGCATTTCGAGCGGCGACCCGCCGGTGCCTGGCTCGCGGAGCGGGTCTGGGAGCCGCAGCTTCCTTCAACGCTCGCGCCATCGGGCGTCGAATACACTCTCGTGGACGACAACCACTTCCTTGGCGCCGGATTTGAGCTGGAACAACTTCACGGCTACTACATCGCGGAAGATCACGGCCACAAAGTGAAGATGTTTCCGGGATTGAAATCCTTGCGGTACCTGATTCCATTCCGAGGCGTCGACGAGGTGGGTCAATTCTTGAAGAAGGCGACCGCCGAGCATCCCGGCGGCGTCGCGGCAATGGGCGATGATCTGGAAAAATTCGGCGTTTGGCCCGGAACGTATGAACTCTGTTACAAGAATGGCTGGCTGGAGAGCTTCTTCAAATTGCTCGAGGACAGCTCGGACTGGCTGGAAACGGCTACTCCGTCGAAGGCGATTTCGTCGCATGCACCACTCGGCCGGGCCGATCTCCCCACTGCGTCTTACACGGAGATGATGGAATGGTCGTTGCCAACTCCGGCACGAAACCGGTACCACGCGCTGACGGAGGAATTTTCGTCGCGTCCTAACGATTTGCCTTTTCTTCGCGGTGGAATTTGGCGGAATTTCTTCACAAAGTACGACGAATCGAATCTGCTGCACAAGAAGATGCTGCACGTTTCCGCAAAGGTGCGGCGTCTCGGAAGCAGCCGCCGCCGCGACAAAGCTTTTTCTGTGGCGCTCGAGAAGGCCACAACGCTCGTGCTGCGAAGCCAGTGCAACGATCCCTACTGGCATGGAGTGTTTGGCGGGCTCTATGCCCCTCACCTGCGCACCGCACCGTGGCGCGCGCTGGTGGAGGCCGAGGCGATCGCCGACGGTGCGTCGCACAAATCGCGCCAATACGCGGACGCCGCGGAACTCGACTTCGACGCCGATGGGCACGACGAAGTCTATCTGACTTCCGATCGCTACGCTGTGCTGTTCCAACCGCACGACGGCGGCACGATATGCGACATCGATTGCCGATCGTCGAACGCAACGTTGATCAATTCCCTGATGAGACGTCTTGAGTCCTATCACGCGAAACTTCGGAATCTTCCCAGCCAGACCCCGCGCGGCGTGCAGTCGATTCACGAGCAGACTCGCACGAAGGAGGAAGGGCTCGACCGCTGGCTGAACTACGATCGCTGGCCGGAAAATTCTTTTCGGCTTCTTCTTTTCGGGCGGGACAAAACCTACCAGGACTGTGCGAGCGTTCGGCTCAAGGAAGATCCGGGGCTTGCGGGCGGTCCGTATTCGATCACGCAAACGTCATCGCAGCTGGTGTCACTCGCGTCTCCGGCTGGTGGCGATTGGCTCGCGGAGAAGCATTTTGCGCTAGGGTCGACGCCGGAAGGTTTCGAGATCATTTGCGACGTCATCGTGAAGCGTACCGCCGAAGGCGCGGCTTCGGTGAACGTCGGAATCGAAGTGGTGGTCAATTTTCTCGCGCCGTCGGCTCCCGATCGCTATTTCGAATCTTCGGGTCAGCGGTTTCCGTTGCGATGGTCGGCTGGGGTTCCCGCGTCACCGTTGCGAGTTGTGGACGAATGGCAAAAAGTGGCCGTCACTCTCACGGCGACGGATGCGCGCGAATTCTGGGTAGCACCGATCGAAACCGTTTCTGAGTCCGAAGACGGCTTCGAGCGAATCTACCAGGGTTCCAAGATCGTGGCCCTCTGGCCCGTCGAATTGCCTCGCGGAGGGGAATGGAAAGGCAAGCTGGCATTCCAGGTTGCACGTATCGGCGCGTAATAGCAAAGCCCGATCTCTTGAGCTCATGGAAACTCGTCGAGCGAACTGTGGTTGCAGTCGCGTTCGAGGCTTTGTTAGAGTCTCGCGGAGGAATCAATGGCTGTTTCGAAGGAACTGCTCGACATCCTGGTTTGTCCCCTGGACAAGACCCCGGTCAAGTTGACGCCCGACCAGCAGGGGCTGAAGTGTCCGAGTTGCCGCCGTGTCTACCCGATTCGCGACGACATTCCCGTAATGCTCGTGGACGAAGCTCGCATTGAAGCTCAATGATCCGTCCGGCTTTCTCTCGGACCTTCCGTCCGGCTCGAAAATTCTGATCGTGCGGCTGCGATCTCTGGGCGATTTGGTGCTGGAAACGCCCGTCATTGCGGCGCTGCACGACTGGCGGCCCGATCTGCGAATCACCATTTTGGTGGAACCTCGATTCGCCGCAGTTTTCGAAGGTAACCCGGCTGTTTCCGATTTAATTCTCTCGCGAAAATTTTTGGAGACCGCTCGGGAATTGCGGCGGCATCGTTTCCCGGTTGTGTTCAATCAACACGGCGGCCCGCGCAGCGCACTGCTCACCGCGGCGTCGGGGGCGCGCGCGCGCGTCGGCTGGAACGGGTTCCAGTTTTCTCCGTTGTATAACGTCCTAGTGCCGGACGCGAAGGAGTTTTACGGAACTCCCATTGTTCATGCCGTCGAGCACCGGATTTCGCAATTCTATTGGACGGGGTTACCCCGCGGACCAATTCCGCGGGCCCGAGTGTTTCCGCAGCCAGACGCGATCGCATCCGTGGTTTCTGCGCTTGAGCGGAAGGGAATTGCAGCCGGAAGTCCGTACGCTGTTTTGCAGCCAGCAGCGCGTTTGCCGAAAATGCGCTGGCCCGCTGCGAAATTCGCTGAAATCGCGCGCTGGCTGCGCAGCGAGCGGGGAATCGTCAGCGCCGTGAATCTGGCCGGCGGCGACGCTGAGATTGCCGCGGACGTTCGGTATGAAATGCGCGATTCGGCGGTTATTCTCGAGGCGCTCAGCCTGCGCGAATTGATTGCGTTGATTGCTGGAGCGAAACTTTTCGTGGGGAATGATTCCGGCCCGGCGCATCTGGCGGCTGCCAGCGCCTGCCCCGCGGTCGTAATCTACGGACCGACCAATCCCGCGCAGTGGCATCCGTGGCAGAGTGAGTATCGCGCAATTCACACCGGCGCCACATTCAATCCGCGGCGGGGAGATAAGAGCCGGGCGGAAAGTGAGTCGCGTTCCATCGATTCGATCACATGCGAGGAAGTGACCCGCGCCTGCGAGGTTTTGTTGACTGCTCCTCCTGGGCAGAAGCCCCTCGGCCTAAAGCCTACCACCGCGAATGGTTAAGGAACACATCTGACGATGGCCTCTGAGCCGAGCTCCTCGACCAAGAACTGGCTGAGCGCGATTCGACGCGACTGGGATGCGCGTGCGCGCGAGGATGCGCGCGCATACATTAACTGGCCGGACGTCGCCAATCAGGAAGAAGCGTTCTTCGCGTCCGGACGCGAGGACTACGAGCGCTACGCCAGACCGTTCCTCGCGAAAATGAGCTTCGATCCTCGCGGCAAAACGGCGCTTGAGATTGGATGCGGAATAGGCCGAATCGGTCGTTGGATGTCGCAGGATTTTGAGCGGTATATCGGCGTGGACGTCTCTCCGGAAATGGTTCGCAAGGCATCATCTTACGGGATTCCCCGGGCCAGCTTTCAAGCTGTGTCCGGCGCGGATCTTTCCGGGATCCCGAGCGAAAGCGTGGATTTTGTTTTCTCGTTCGCGGTGTTTCAACATGTTCCAGACAAGGAAGCGATCTTCAATTATTTTGCTGAAACGGCTCGCGTACTGCGGCCGGGCGGAATCTTTCGCCTCCACATGAAAGGATTGTGGACGCTTCCGTTGGGCCGCCTCATGGTCGAGGCGGGGTTTTCGAGCGCGGACCGGGGGCCGCGAAGATCGTTCACGCGCCTTCCCCTGATCCGCGTGCGATATCTCGACACCTGGCAAGGACGATCGATTCCACACGGTGAAGCGTCAGCAAAGTGCCGGTCCCTCGGGCTTGAAGTGCTTGACATGGAGAATGAGTGGACCACGATGATGTGGATCGGTGGGGAAAAGAGAAATCTTCAGCGGGGCTAATAGGGCGGGAAACTGATCGACTCGTCCGAACGGTCAACCCACAGCGCTATTTTTTGGACCTTGTTCTGCTTGGCTTCTTCGCCGTCGCCGGGGAACGTCGCGTCGGGGCTGACTTCGATGACGACAGCAACGCTGGGCCCGTTCTTTACGCTCTGCGGAGTGCCGACTTTGAAACTCTTTATCGGTCCGTAGTAGCCGGTCGGACCCCAGTCGTCGAGAAAATCCTTGAGCGAATACGTCGGCGAGGGTTTCCAGATTCGATAGGCTTCGTCGGTATTGCTGGCCGCGACCTCCGTCAGGAAATGCCGAACCGTTGCCTTTTCCTTGTAAAAACGCAGGCCCATCCAGTACCACGCGAACAAAAACACGACGACCACGAACGCGACTACGGTGATGATGTAGCGGCGAACCTTTGCGGGCGGGTGTTCTTCGCCGGAATCGAAAATGCCCACGAATGCTCCTTCGCGCCGCGATCTAGAGCTGGCGCTTGAACAGCGCGATGCTGCCTGCGACCATGACGGCCGAAAAGCCCAACAAAATTAGCACGTCCATGTAAATCCCTTCAATGCCGGTGTCTTTGACGGTGAGGTTTCGCAGCGCGTGAACCGTATACGTGAAAGGATCCACCACGGCGAACCACCGCAACCACTTCGGAAACGCCTCGATCGGATACACGGCGCCCGACGGGAAAAAAAGCAGCGTATTCAGCACGCCGAAGATTGCGCGCGGCACAAGGGGGTCGTCCACTCGCACCATCACCAGGAACATGAAGCTGATCATGCCCAGCGACGCGACCAGAACGACGACCGCAAGATAAAAAAGTCTCACGGGATCCCAGATGTGCGGAATACCCGCAATCAGTCCCCCGACCACCGTGAGAATCATGCCCGCCATCAAGCCTTTGAGCGCGCCCGCTCCGATCAGCCCCAGCACAAGCTCCGTCTTGTGAATGGGAGTGAGCAGATATCCTTCGTGCAGCCCGCGCGACTTGTCGTCGATAAAAGTGATTCCGCCGCCGATCATCGCTACGATAAAAATGGCCATCGCAATGGATCCGGCCAGAAGGTACTTGATGTATTCCACGTACGGATATACTTCGACGACGTTGAGTTCCACCACCTGATCCAGGCGCGGCTCGGTTGACGGCGCGTTGAGTTCGCTCACCATCTGCTGCAGGCGCTCGGCGATCGAACTGGAAACGAATTGATCCGTGTTGTCCTCGACGAGCGCGATGCGGGGACGATCGTGCTGGTAATAGCGGCGCGAAAAATCGTCGGGAACCTCCACTATGGCGTGGATGGCGCCGGCGCGAAGGTCGTCGAGTGCGCGCTGCTGCGAATCGTAGTTGATCACATGCAACGTCTTGGCGCCCGCGGCGATCCCGTTGAACATTTCCTGAATCTGCCTTGACTCGACGGAATGATCCTGATCCACGAGCCCAACGCTTGCGCCGCTGATCTTACCGCCGAACGCGTACCCGAGAATAACGAGCTGCACGAGCGGGAAAATCATCGAGGCCGTCATCAGCGCGGGGCTGCGGAAAAACTTCCGCATGTCGCGTTCGATAAGGGCCATGATGCGGTAGAGCTTCATCGCGACGGATCCTGAGGGCGGCTTTGCAGCGCGCCCGCTCTTTGTTGCGCGTCAACGATAGAGATGGCTGATGTCATACCTGGCGGCTCCGTGCGCCTCATCGCGCAGTTCTCGTCCTGTGTAGTACAGGAAAACGTCGTCCAGCGTAGTGCTTTGTACCGTCACTTTTTTCACTCGTACGTTCCGCGCGCGTGCAAGATCCATGAGCGCGGCAACGGTTGTCGGCCCGTCGTGTGAAGCGATGTGAACCACGCCTTCATGCTCGGTCACATCGGCTGCTTGCGGGAGCTTTTTCAGCTGTTCCATCCAGTCGCCCGGTGCACTTTCGAATTCTGCTTCGACGGTGTCCGTGCCGGGAATGCTGTCCTTGAGTTGCGTCGGCGCGTCGAGGGCCACCAGCTTGCCGTGGTCGACGATAGCGATGCGCTCGCAAAGCTTGTCAGCTTCGTCCATGTAGTGCGTCGTCAGCAGGATCGTCAGCTTCGAATTATCGCGAAGGCTGCGAATCATTTCCCACACATTGGAGCGAGAAACCGGATCCAGCCCGGTCGTCGGTTCGTCCAGGAACAGGATTCTTGGCGAATGGACCAGCCCGCGCGCAATCTCAAGCCTCCGCCGCATGCCGCCAGAAAACGTGCGCACGAGCGCATTTTTGAACTTCAAAAGGTCCACGGACTCGAGCAATTTGGTAATCAACTGTTCGCGCTGGTTCTTGGGAACGCCATAGAGCTTCGCGTGAATCAGCATGTTCTCAGCCGCCGTGAGTTCCGGATCCGAAGTGAACGCCTGCGGAATTACGCCCAGCACGTTTCGAACGCCGTCCGGGTCCGTGCGAATGTCGTGTCCCGCGATCCGCGCGGTGCCGGAAGTGGGTGGGGTGAGCGTGGTCATCATGCGAATCAAGGTGGTTTTGCCCGCGCCATTCGGCCCCAGAAGGCCGAAAATCTCGCCGTCCTCGACGTGGAAGCTGATGTCGTTGACGGCCACGAGGTCGCCGAACTTCTTCACGAGATGGTCCACTTCGATCGCGTGCATCAGAAATTCCTCGCGGCGTCAGAGCCGGGCGAACCAGCTCTTTTTCTCGGGTGGCGGCAGCAGCGCGGTTGCAGTCATTCCGGTGAACAGCCTTCGCCCCGGATTCGGAACGGATATCTTGATCGCAAACGTCTTGATGTCCCGTTTCGTTCTGCTCACGTCGCGCTGCGTCGCGAAATCGCCTTCCACTCCCTTGAAAAAAACCTGCCCTTCGATAATGTCTCCCGAGGGAAGCTGGACGCGCATCTTTTGACCCATCAGGATTTGATCGATGTACGTTTCTTCCACATCCGCGTGCACCCAGAGGTGGTCGATGTCAACAACCACGGCGATGGGAGATCCCTGGGCGACTACTTCGCCCTGTTTTGCTACACGCACCGAGACGATCCCATTGATTGGCGCGTAAATGAGCGTATACCCCAGCTGAGTGGACGTGGCCGCCTCATTCGCGCGGGCTTGTTCGAGCTGCGCAATGGTGGTGGCTAGCGCGCTCTTCCGCACGTCGATCTGCTTGCGATTCGCCTGCGCCACACTCAGCGCGGCCTTTTGCGCCTTCACCGACTGCGTCAGAGCCTGGAGATTCGCCTGGGACATCCGGACCGCTGCTTCGGCGTGATCGCGGTCTTGCGCCGAGACTTCGCCTTTATCGAAAAGCTTCTGAATGCGAGCGAGATCGGCCTGGTCGCGCCAGAGTTGCGCGCTAGCCTGTTCAAGCTGAGCGTCGGTGGCCGTCACGGTCGCGCCAGCCTGCACGATGGAAGCTCCCGTCTGGTCGTCGGTCCATGAGTAGTTGTGCTCGGCCTCGTGCACGGACGCCTCCAGCGTCCCGACGTTCGCCTTTGCCGCCTGGAGACTCGCTTGGAGTTCTCGCGGATCGAGTTGTGCGATCAAGTCACCCTGCTTCACTTCGGAGCCCTCATCCACCGTAAGGGTGACGATCCTGCCCGTGATCTGAGGACTCACGATGACTTCATTGCCGTCGATAACGCCGATGAGCGGAATGTCTTTGCCGCGAGGCGTCGAAAAGTAGTAGACGACCAGGGCAATTACGAAAATGATTCCGAGAAAGCGGAGGAATTTGGCGCCGCTCATCGTGACCTCGCATGTTGTGGAGTCAAGCTATGATCGATAAAGTCCAGCACGGCGCGCTTTCTTTCCGCCAGGGCGTTCGGAGCCAGCAGGTTGTGTCCGGCGACTTCGCTCAGGATTGGCGCGGCCGCGAAGTAAGACGTGATCATGCCCAGAATCGTGAATGCGGTTTGGTGCGGGTTCACCTTGCGAAGCTCACCGGCCGCAGCACCCTGTTCGATCGTTCGCACGAGCTGATTATGAAACGGGCGCAGGTATAGCCGGACGATCCAATCGAAATTCCGCGTTTTCTCCATGGCTTCGCGTTGAACCAGGCGGGGGTAATTCGGATGCGTCGCCAGAAAATCGAAATAGCCCAGGATAAAGGCGCGAAGCCTTTGTCGCGGCGCACCGTTTCTCTGCGGCGACGCGTAGACGTCGCTGCGGAGCTGGCCGAAAATGCTTTCAAGCACGGCCCGATGCAGGCGGCGTTTGTTGCCGAAGTAGTAGTAAAGCATCGCCTTGTTCGCGTGCGCCGCCATAGCGATTTCGTCTGTGCGCGCGCCCGCCATTCCCTGAGCAGCAAAATGCTTCTCGGCCGCGGCCAGGATGCGCTGCGCGGTCGCCGGGTTCTGAACTCTCTTACGTCCTCGCGTCACTGTTTGTTACTCGCAATCAGATGCCGGTCGTTGCGAATTTGAGCCATCGCGAGCTTTGCTTCAAAAGATTGTGCGGACTCAAACTCCTGTATGGTGCGGGAACAATACCGGCACGACATTCGTCAACTAACCGGTTAGTTTAATTACAAAGGCCGCATTTCGTCAAGTCGACACCATAAGGAACTGGGCCAGCTTCCGGTTACGCGTTGCCTTCTTTCCCTCGGTTTACTGATGGGCAGGAATGTGACACTGCATGGATAAATTGCCGGTCCTGGTACTACCTGATGTTTCCAAAAGAATGCAAGGAATTCCGTGTATCCACTTGACCGCCCGTGCTTTGGGCCAGATTGAGATCTACGGGACCGATTCGGCGACTCGTTTGCATAATGCGAGCCGGGCAGGGGATAGTTTGCCCGCTCCATGTCAACTTCGAGTTTGATTCTGGCGGCAATTCCGTCTTCGGTTCAAGTAGGTAGGGAGGCTATAGATGAAAAGCAAAGCGGCACGCTACCTGGCGTTGATAACAACGATCGCCGGGCTAACTCTATTCAATTCGGTTCCCACACGCGCACACGATAGCGCAAAAGATGAACATCGCCTGCAAGATTCCGGAGTGGTTGCCAGGGAGGTGATGAACATCCCCGACGACATTCCACAAAAGCTGCTGAACAAAGCGGACTGTGTGATTGTCATCCCGTCGGCGTTAAAGGCAGCTTTCATCGTTGGCGCCGGGTACGGTCGGGGGGCGATGACCTGCCGCAGCGGCGAGAATTTCCGCGGGCCTTGGAGCGCTCCGACGATGATGGCGCTGGAAGGAGGCAGCTATGGACTCCAGATTGGTGGTCAGGCGACCGACTTCATTCTCCTGGTCATGAATCGTCGCGGTGCGAATGCCATACTCAGCAGCAAAGTGAAGCTAGGTGCCGACGCGACGGTTGCTCTTGGCCCGTTCGGACGCGACGCTGAAGCGGACACGGATGCCACGTTTCGTGCCGAAATACTCACCTACTCGCGATCTCGAGGTCTCTTTGCGGGGATTTCACTCGAGGGATCCACGCTGCGCCCGGACAACGACGCTAACCAGCGCATCTACGGGAAGAAGATCAGGGCCAGGGAAATAGTGCTTCACAATGAAGTAGCCGTGCCAAGATCGGCGCGGTTACTCCTCGACACACTCACTCAACACACCTCTAAGAGAAGCTAATGCAGAGAGAACTGCCATAACCTGCCCTCAGTATTCCTGACGGCAGAAGGAGCGAGTACCGCCAAGCAAACGGCTGTTTTCATTCGCTATTCGGCCTCGGTGTGCGGAGACGGCGGCGAATGCAGTAGTAACCGAGCCAGCAGGCAATCCCCAGCACCGCAAACGATCCGAACTGCGCTGGAAAATCACGCATCAGGAAATGAAACTCCTTGATGCGGCCATCCGCGAAAGAGAATTCACTAGTGAGCGAGATCGCGGTGAAAGTAATCGCGAGAGCGAAGAGCCACTTCTGCCAGCCGAGCAACGTGCGTGTGCGGCGGAGCGACCGTAACTCGAGATCTGGCGGCAGCGCGGCAGGCGTGATCTTGGCGAAGTTGTCTGCCCATTGGACGCGAATGCGCTGCGCCAATTCCTTATCCTGCTCCATGTATTCTTCGATCAGTACGCGCGTGGCGGGGCTGGCTTCGCCCGCAAGATAGACCGGCAGGAGATCAAGAATGACTTCCCTCGTAACGTTCATTTTCCACCTCCATCCATCACATCCACGCCCGATCCCTGCTACTCACCTCGCGATCCCGCCAGCGCGAGACGTGCGCGATGGATCTTTACTTTCACCGCGACAAGAGAAATGCCTAGCACCTGAGCGATCTCTTCATACGCCATTCCGTCAACTGCGCGCATCAGCAGCGCAGACCGGCTGACCTCCGGGAGTGTTTGAAGTTCCGCCATTACGGAATCTAATTTTTGTTTCTGCTCGGCCTGCCGATAGGGTCCGGGTTGCGTGTCGCGCAAATTATCATCGAGCGCGACGTGACGAGATTTCTTCCGCAGACCCTGGAGAAACAGATTGCGCGCAATCGTGAAGAGGTAACCTTTCACCGTGGCCATTACGATCGGTTCAGGTGAGGTCCAGGCGCGCACAAACGTCTCGGATGTGATGTCGTCAGCTTCGCCTTGCTCGCTCGACAGATACAGCGCGAACCGGTGTACATCCGGCGCGTACTTCTTATAGAGCGAGCTGAAGTCTGTCACGCGGCTGTCTCAGTATCACTGCTCACTTGGCGCAAACTTTAAACCAATGGAGGCGCCCTAGCACCGACTAGATTCCGAAGATCCCACTCAGAACATCCGATCCCGCGTGGGCGATCATTCCGGGCCGAAGGCTCTTGCGCCAAAGCGCCAGCGAGCTGTACAGAACGCCAAAGCATGCAATTTTTGCGCAAGCTTCGACGCCCTGATAGCCATGCGCAATCCCGAAAAGCCCGGCTTGCAGGAACAACGCAATCCACCGGCTGCGCGTCAACGTCTCAATCTGCCGCTGGAAATAACCGCGGAAAACCAACTCCTCACAAAATCCAGCACTGATGGAAACGCCAATCCAAAGAAGGATTTCCAGCGCCCGCTGCGGCAGATATGTCTGAATGGAGGCTGCATGCTCGGGCCCGAGCCAGCGATTCCACGCCATTTCGAAGAGTCTCCAAGCCGCCCACACGCCGATCGCGAGGCCGCAATCCACGAGCACGTGTTTCGCATCGGTCCACGTCCCGCCAATGAGTTCGCTGAGCTTCGTCCCGGTCCTCCGAAGGCCGCCCCTCCAAACGTAAATGACCAGACCCCACTCCATGGCTATCACCAAAATGTACAGCGGCACGACCCCCGGGTGCTGGTGGAGCACTTCGGGCTGCGAACGGGCATGCCGTTGAAAGAACGCTCCGCTTAACGCGAGCCCAAGAAATAATCCTATGAGTAGCGCCGTATGCCAACGCGGCGCGATGAGCCTCGGGCTTGGGAATGGAATTTTTGTTAGCGCGATCGTAGCCATGGTTTTCTCCTACAACGAGACACAACGTGTGCTGCCCGAAAATAGGTACGTATTATTTCTAGCAGGTAAGTAACTCTCGTTATAGGTATCCACACGCGGGCGAAAAGTTACATGAATCGACAGATAAATACGCCTAAGAGTTGGGCTAACTCCTGATTAGCGCTGCGGGCGCAACCGGAAACTGACCCCATTACCACGCTTGCCGCAGCTACGTTTCGAGGGCCCCGGCAGCGCCAGGCGGAAGGTCAATGGAGTATTTGGTGCGAGCTTTTTCTCGATGCAGGTCGAGGGCCAGGCCGATCAAGCAATCAATCAATTCTGAGTAGGGTAGTCCGGATGCTTCCCACAGCTTCGGGTACATGCTGATCGAAGTGAAGCCCGGAATCGTGTTGAGTTCGTTGACGAAGATCTTCCCGGTGCGCTTCTCGAGAAAGAAATCGCAGCGTGCCATACCGGTGCCTTCAATCGCTTGGAAGGCGCGCACAGCATATTCCTGAAACTGCGCGACCTGCTTCTTCGTAAGCGGCGCGGGAATAACGAGCCTCGTGCCTTCCTCAAGGTATTTTGCGGCGTAGTCGTAGAATTCGCGATGCGGGACGATCTCACCGGGTATTGAGGCCCGAACGTCGTCGTTCCCCAGTACAGAAACCTCGATTTCCCGGCCAACGATGCCGCGTTCCACGACAATTTTGAGCGCGAATTCAGCGGCCACGTCCATCGCCGGGGCAATTTCCTGGGGCTTCGTCACTCGCGTCATGCCCACCGACGAGCCGAGCGTCGCAGGCTTCACGAAGATCGGGAATCGAAGTTTTTTCTTAATCAGCTTGACGATCGCCGCGCGATCTTTCTCCCACTCGGAGCGACGAATTGAAAGGAATGGCACAACCGGCAAGCCTGCGTGCTCGAAAAGACGCTTCTGAATGTCTTTGTCCATTCCCACAGCGGAACCCAGAACCCCCGCGCCCACATAGGGGAGTCCGGCAAGGTCGAGTAGGCCTTGCACAGTGCCATCTTCGCCGAAAGTCCCGTGCAGGACGGGAAACACGACGTCGATAGTCACGCTCGGTTGCCCTGTGCCGCTTGCGAGAGGCACGAGAGCCGCGGCGTTGGGGTCGGGCGGAAGGACAACGCGCTCGCCCGATTTCAGCACATCGGGCAGCATTTTCTGGGCCGTGGTTCCAACGAGCCACCGTCCATCTTTTGAAATACCGATGGGCACTACTTCGTATTTTTCGGGATCGAGTGCGCGAATTACGGATGCGGCGGAAGCCAGCGACACTTCGTGCTCACCGGAGCGCCCGCCAAACAACACGCCGACGCGCAGACGTTTCTTGGCGCTCATTGCCTCACCAATGGGGCGGCGATATGAATCTTCGAGAAAGTCACAAAATCTTCTTTCCCAGGCCGGAGAGGACGAGCTCAACGCCGAGCGTTGCCGTTGTGTTGTGAAGGTCAATGACTGGATTGATTTCCACGAGCTCGAACGACACCATGGCCCGACTGTCCGCGATCATCTCGAGCGCGAGGTGCGCTTCGCGGTAGGTAACACCACCGCGGACGGGCGTGCCCACACCGGGCGCGTCCGATGGATCAACGAAATCCATGTCGAGACTCACGGCGATTCCAGCCGTGTCATCGCCTGCAAAACGCAGCGCCTCGGCCATTACCTCGCGCATGCCGCGTTCATCGATATCGCGCATGGTGAAGATGTGAACGCCAGAATCCTTTACGAGGCGGCGTTCCTTCGCGTCCAGATCGCGGATGCCCACGAGGGCGATATTGCGCGGTTCCACCATCGGCTTGATACCGCCCAGGTCAGTGAGCTCAGGCGGCCCGTAGCCCATGATCGACGCCAGTGGCATGCCGTGAATATTGCCTGACGGCGAGGATTCCGGAGTGTTCATGTCTCCGTGGGCATCGAGCCAAATGAGGCCGATTCGCTTCGATTGCTTGTGGTAGTGCGCGGCGGCACCGCCCGCCGTTCCGACGGCGATCGAATGGTCGCCTCCCAGAACGAGCGGCAGCAAATCTTCGTCCAGCGTCTTCAGCACGATGTCGGCGAGTCCCTTGCACGTGTCCGAAATTTCTTCGAGATACTTTGCGTTCTTCACGCCGTAGTGCTGTTCCTCGGGCTGCTTCACAATGATGTTGCCGATATCTTCCACCTGCCGCCCAAGCTGTTTGAGCCGCGCCTGCAATCCCGCGACCCTCAGTGCGGATGGCCCCATATCGACGCCGCGACGGCTGGCGCCGAGGTCCATCGGCACTCCGATGATTCGGATTTTCTCTGCCATGCTGGCTTCTTTGTGCGATCTCGAGACGCTGAGAGACGCTCAAGGATAGACGGTCAAGGATAGACGCGATACAGCATCCGTGGAAAGGGGATGACTTCGCGAATGTGCTCCGTTCCGCAAATCCACGCTACCGTGCGTTCAAGGCCCAGTCCGAAGCCCGCGTGCGGAACGCTGCCGTAGCGCCTCAGGTCCAGGTACCACTGGAAAGATTCTTCGGGCAGTTTTTCTTCGCGGATGCGCCGAATCAATGTTTCGTAGTTCGACTGGCGCTCGCCTCCGCCGATAATCTCGCCGTAGCCTTCCGGCGCAATCATGTCGAAACTGAGCGAAAGTTCGGGACGCTCGGGGTCCGTGGCCATGTAAAAGGCTTTCATCGCGGCGGGATAACGATGGATGATCACGGGCTTGTCGAAGTTTTTGGAGAGAATCGTCTCTTCGTCGCCGCCGAAATCATCGCCCCATTTCGCGGAGTTACCGGCGCGCTGCAGGACCTGGATGGCTTCGTCATAGCTGATGCGGGGAAACGGCGGCTCGATCTTCGCGAGCTTCGAGATGTCCCGTTGCAGGGTTTCAAGTTCGCGCGCTTTGTTTTTCACGACGGACTGCACGACGGCGCTAACGAGCCCTTCGCCCAGCCGAATCATGTCTTCCAGGTGCGCGAATGCAGCTTCGGGCTCAAGCATCCAGAACTCGGTCAAATGCCGACGCGTTTTTGATTTTTCGGCGCGAAATGTGGGACCGAACGTGTAGACCTTCCCCAGCGCCGCGGCAGTCGCTTCGACGTAAAGCTGCCCCGATTGGGTGAGGTAGGCCTTTTGGTCATCGATATAGTTCACTTCGAAGAGCGTGGTGGTGCCTTCGCAAGCCGCGGGCGTGAAAATCGGCGCATCGGTGAGCGTGTAGCCCAGGCTATCCATGTAATTCCGCGCAGCGCCCTCGGCTTCCGCGCGGATGCGCAGAATGGAAGCTTGCCGCGGCGTTCGAATCCACAGGTGGCGCTGATCGAGCAGAAAGTCAACGCCGTGCTCCTTGAGCTGGATCGGATAGGGCGTGGAGTCCGGAACTCGCTGCACCACTTCAAGCGCGTTGACGTGGATCTCATAGCCGCCCGGAGCGCGCGGTTCGGCTTGAATTTTGCCGCTCAAGATAACGCTGGATTCCAGCGTCAAACCCTTCAGTGCTTCGAACGCGGCTGGATTTTCCTTCAGCGAGACGACGCCCTGAATCACGCCAGTCCCGTCTCGAAAAATGGGAAACAGCAATTTGCCGGACTCGCGAAGGTTATACAGCCACCCCCGAATCGTGACGGCGGCTCCCGCATGTTTTCCCGCATGCTCAATCGAAACTATGGGCGCCGTAGCATGCATTTCCTGGGTCATCGGTTTGATTGTCCGTCGGAGGTTCTCAAGTCTTTCCAATGCGGGAGCGCTTCCCATCGAGCTTCTCTTCGATCTTATCGAATGCCGCCCGCACCTGATCGAGCACGGGTCCGCCCGCGGTTTGCTCCTTCAACTCCAGAACGATCGGAAGCGGCTGAGAGGCTCCGGAAAACAGGCCGAGAGTCGCGTCCCAATCGATCGTCCCGTCGTACGGCAGCAGGTGCTCGTCCTTCTCCCCGTGATTATCGTGAACGTGCGTCGTAACCAGGCGTTCGCTCATCATCTCGAACGCGCCGCCTACGCCTGAATCGAGATGCGCGTGCCCCAAATCGAGGCACAGTTTCAATCCGTTCAAGTGCGTTTCCTTGATGAACTGCTGCAGCGATTCCGGTGAGCCGAGCTCGCTCGGCGTGTTTTCAAGAGCGATCGTGACGCCGCGCTGCTTGGCGAAAATGACGAGATGCTCGAGCGAATTGAACGCAGCGTCCAATTTCTTTGGATCGGCCGCCTCGCGCCCGTGGCCGATATGCTGGACCAGGTATTGAAAGGGGATTCGCTCGGCCACTTCGAGCGCCCGCTTCACTTCGTCTACCGCGTCCAGCCGGCGCACCCGTTCCGTTTCCGAAATCGAAATGGGGACGCCGCTGTCACGCCCGACGGCCGTATCCCGTTCCGTGGGCGAGTGCAAGGAATGCAGCCTTAGACCCGATTCTTCAAGAGCTCCGCCGAGTTCGAGCACGGCCGGCTGCGAACGATAGTTGAAATGCCCCAGCGTGCAAAAGATCTCGATTGCGGGAATGCCTGCCTGCGCAATTTCCGCGAGCAATGTTGGTCCGAGCGGATGGTGGACATAACGATACGTCGAAAGAACACGTTGCATGAAGTCCCTAACGCCTCAGTGAAGAATTACCATGGTCGATGGAAAAGGCTCTCGCGTCAATAGCCAGAGGCTGCACCGTTGCGCCTGGGATCGGCAGCGCCGAGCCGCTCGCCCGTATTGGGATCGATGCCAATCGCTTCGATCTTTCCCAGCCATTGCCGCTCTTGCACGATGCGGTAGCCCTTACTCTCCAAATCTTGCAAAACGGCCGGAGAGATGGACGGCTCCAGAGCGACATCCTCCGGCATCCACTGCTGATGGAAGCGAGGCGCATTGATGGCGGATTGCGCATCCATCCCGAGTCGCATCCAGTTCAGAATCGAGAGCAGGGTCACGGAGATAATCGTCGGGCCCCCGGGAGAGCCCGTGACGAAGCTCAGTTTGCCGTCGCGCAACAGAATCGTCGGCATCATCGAACTCAGCGGACGTTTCCCCGGGCCCACCGTGTTGGCTCCCGACTGAATCAGACCGAACATGTTGGTGGAACCTGGATGCGTTGTGAAGTCATCCATCTCGTCATTCAAGAGGATGCCGTCGTGGGAAGTTACGCCGGAACCGAAGTAGGAGTTCAGCGTGTAGGTGTTTGAGACGGCGTTGCCGGCGCCATCCACCACCGAGAAGTGAGTCGTGTGGCCGTCGCGCGCGGCTTCCGCAAGCGCAATTGCCGCGGCGTCCTTGTCCGCTACGGCTGAGTGGCCCCCGGATTCGGTGCATGGCGAAAGGGATTGCTTCTGAAGGATTTTGGGATCGTCGGTGCTGACCTGCTGGCTCGAAGACGCTTTCGCCGGGTCGATCGTCGCGCGCAGCGAATCTGCATAGCACCCGGAAATCAGACCGGCGACAGGAACGCGCGCAAAGTCCGGGTCGGCGAGATACATGGCGCGGTCCGCGAACACGCGACGCATCGCCTCCACCACCCAGTGCACGGATTCCGGATCGTCCCACGACTTAAGCGGCACCGTTTGCAGGATGTTGAGAGCTTCAATCGTTGCGACGCCGCCCGAGCTCGGTGGCGGACTCGTGATGATTTCCCACTGGTGGCCGTTCACGGCGTAGGTTCTTGTCAGCGGTTCGCGGATTTTTGCGCGATAGCGCTCAAGGTCGTCGAGTGAGATCAACCCGCCTTCCTCTTTCATCTCGCTCGCGAGAGCGCGAGCCGTGCGGCCGCGGTAGAACTCAACGGCTCCGTTATTGGCGATTCGACGAAGCGTTGCGCCCAGCTCGGGTTGCTTCAGAGTTTCACCCGGTTGGTAATAGTCGCCGTTCTTCAAGAAAATGCGCCGGCTCATGGCAAACTGTTGAAGGCCCGATTTGGGGCTGCGCAACAGCCCTGCCAGCCGTTCGCTTACGGGAAACCCTTCCTCGGCAAATCGAATGGCGGGCGCCATCACGTCTGGCAGTTTCATGGTTCCGTATTTGCTGAGAGCGAGCGTAAGACCGTCGACCGTGCCAGGCACGCCCACCGCTCTATAGCCCCTCACGGAAGCTTTGGCGTCCACCGTGCCATCCGCGGAAACATACATGTTCCGTGAAGCTTTGGCCGGTGCCGTTTCGCGGTAGTCCACGAATTCGGCTTTCCCGTCGGCTTTGCGCACCAGCATGAAGCCGCCACCGCCAATGTTGCCGGCTTCGGGCTCAATCACGGCCAGCGCAAACGCGACCGCCACGGCTGCGTCTATCGCGTTGCCGCCCTGCTTCATGATTTCCACGCCGGCATCCGAGGCGAGTTTTTCGTCGCTGACCACCATCCCTTTGGGGGCGCGCACTGCGTTTGTTGGCCAGTCCGGATTCGCACCGGGATGAGCGTATTCCTGCGGCTGCTGCGCTTGGCTCTGAGACTGCGCCTCAGAGCTCCCGAAGAGTGTCACGGAGAAAAGAATCGCGATGCACAAGGCGAACACCGAAGAAACGGTTTTGTTCATAGGTGATGGAACTCTATGAGACTCGGTGTGAGCGCGTCAAGTAAAGGGCCGGGATTCGGCCAACTGGAAAAGCGAAAACTACCGCCGCAGCAGCGACGTCGCCATCAGGGCAACAATCCCAAGACTAAGAAATCGCCAGCCAAATGAAGACGCCGGGACGCCGGAAGACGCCAGGTACGGGAACTTCCCCGGGCGGATCCAGCACGTCCGTGCCGATCTCCTTCCGCGGTGGACCCATGCCTCGGGCCGCCGAGGTTTGCGTTTCAGGATCACGTTCGTTTTCGCTGAATTCGTGCGGCATGAAACGATGCTAGCACTGCGAATGGCGTGTGACAACCGCCCTACCTCGCGAAGAAATTCACAAAGGCGAGGGCCACTATCGCCCCCACCAACATCGCGAGCACAATCCACCGGAGAGTGTCGGCGCGTCGTCGTTGCAGTTGCTTGGGGTCGTCGCCGACATACGGGAGCAGCTCCGCGACATCGGATTGTGGAGTCCGATTTTGCGTGGAGGACCGATCCTGGCGATCTGTTGAGAAATCGATGATGTCTCTCGGCATCGCAACACCATCGTAGGGCACTCAGGCGGGGCGGCTTCGTCACAAAGGGCGAGAGAAGTTCCTAAGAGTTATTTTGAAATTGGCGAAAGGCGCGCAAAGATTCGCTCAAGCTATTTCCGCGGCGTCGGTCTGCTCACCCACCGAGAAATAGGTGCAATCCGGGTGCTGAAACACCAGTGCGCTCACGCTCGCTTCCGGGTCCATCATCATGCCCTCCGTGAGATGGATTCCGATTTCTTCCGGGTGAAGAAGGATCCACATCCCGGCCTGGTCTTCCAGATTTGGGCACGCAGGGTAGCCGAAGCTGTAGCGCTTCCCGCGGTATCTTGACGTGAAACGTTCCGCCATCGTCATCGTTGCAGGATCGGGGAAACCCCAATCTTCGCGGATTCGCCGATGCAGCCATTCGGCGCAAGCCTCCGCCGTTTCAAGCGCCAGGGCCTGCAATCCGTGGGAGAAAAAGTAGTTTCCAGCGGTTTTCTCCGTCTCAGCCCGTTCGCGAATGCCCGCCCCGGCCGTGACGACAAAGAGCGCGATGTGATCACGCCCGCCATTGCCCGGCGGAAGAACGTAATCGCTCAGGCAGAGCTTGTCGCCAATCCGTTGGCGGGGAAAATGAAATGTGTGCAGGGGCGCGCTCCCGGCTGGACCGAATAGCGCAATCGAATTGCCTTTGCGCTCCGCCTCGAAGAACTGCCACACAGCGGAAATCTTCATGAACTTCGTGGCTTCGCGCTTCACTTCTTCCATGTTGTCGAATAGTTCAAGCGCGCGCGGGTCGCGTTCGGCGAGCGCCTTCTCGAAATTTCCGCGGAAACCAAGATGGCGGCCGAAAACCATGTACGGATTCACGTAGCTCCAAACCTCATTCAGGTCGGGAACCACGCGTTTCTTCCGGTCGAGATAGGCCACCTGCGGAATCGGCAGGTCAACGCGAACTCGCGGCGAGCGCTCTTCGCCCGCCGGTTCCGCGGGGCGAGGCGCAGGTTCGTCGAGGATGGCGGTGCCAACGTACGTGTGGTCCTGCAAGGTTCCGTCGCGACGCGCGGGGTCGCTCAGCTCATTCATCAAACGCAAGCCCGTCATGGCGTCTTTCGCGTAACAGACGGCCGTGTTGTACTGCGGCGCGATCTTCGTCTTCGTGAACTTTTCCGATAGTGCGGCGCCGCCTACCAGCAACGGCACGCGTATTCCCGCTTCGCGCAAATCGGACGCGGTGGTCACCATCTGCTGCGCGCTCTTGACGAGCAGGCCCGAAAGCCCGATCGCGTCCGGCTGATGCTCGCGATGCGCCCGAATCAGCTCCTCCGGCGGCACCTTGATACCGAGATTGATCACGTCGTAGCCGTTGTTCTTCAGAATGATTTCCACCAGATTCTTCCCGATATCGTGAACGTCGCCCTTCACGGTGGCGAGAATCACCTTCGCGCGTTTTTCCACATCCGCCTTCTCCATGAATTTCTCGAGATGGTTCACGGCGGCTTTCATCGCTTCGGCCGATTGCAGCACTTCGGCAACGATCAGCTCGTTGTTGTTGAAGAGTCGCCCCACTTCCGCCATCCCCCCCATCAGCGGGCCGTTGATAATCTCCAGCGGAGCGACTCCTTCTCCCCGTTTGAGATCCAAGTCTGCAACCAAGCCATCCTTCGAGCCTTCGAGGATGTAATTCGCGAGCCGCTGATCCAGCGGCAGGTCTTCGGCCTTGGCTTTCTTGCGGGTGCCGGCGCCGCGGAAGTGGTCGGAAATCGCCGCAATGTTGAACTGATTGATCGCTGCTTTTTCTTCGCGCGATTGTTCGCGCCAATCGGTGGGCGCCCCGCGCAGCAGCGCCGATTGCGGATGGCCGTCGGGAATCTCCGCCGGTACGCGATTGAAAAGCAGATTCTCTGTGAGTGTTCTTTCCAGTTCGGGAATGGAAGGGAATCGCTCGATGCGTTCCGCGTTGACGATGGCCAGATCGAGGCCAGCCTTCGTGCAGTAATAGAGGAAAACCGAGTTCACCACTTCGCGCGCGCCCGCAGGCAGTCCGAACGACACGTTGGAAATTCCCAGCACGGTCCGCACGTAAGGAATCTTCTGTTTGATTAGCCGAATTCCCTCGATCGTTTCCACGGCGCCGCCGATGTAGTTCTCGTCACCCGTCGCGCAGGGGAACACGAGCGGATCGAAAATGATGTTTTCCGCATGGATACCGTATTTACCGGTCAGCAGCTTGTGCGAGCGCTCAGCAATTTCCAGTTTTCTTTCGCGCGTGAACGCCTGCGCTTGCTTGGGATCTTCGTCGATGCATCCGACGATCACAGCAGCTCCGTACGAGCGCGCCAACGGGCAGACACGCTCGAATTTCTCTTCGCCATCTTCCAGATTGATCGAGTTGATGATGCTTTTTCCCTGGCAATACGTGAGCGCAAGCTCGATGCCCTTCGCGTCGGTGGTATCGATCATGATCGGAGCTTTGATCTTGCGAATCAGCTGATCGTAGAACGGCGGGATATCCTTGATCTCGTCGCGGTCCGTACTTTGCAGGCACACGTCCACAATATGCGCGCCACTTTTCACCTGCCGGCGCGCAATCTCGGTGGCTTCCTCCCACTGTTCGGCGCCGACGAGATTCTTGAATTGGCGCGAGCCTATTACGTTAGTGCGCTCGCCGACGATCAGCGGCCGCGTGCTCTCTTCCGCCTCGATAACGTCGATGCCGGAATACACCGCGCGATGATTCGGCTCGGGCGGACGTCGCGGAGCCTTGCCTTCCGCCATCTGCGCAATCGCGCGAATGTGCTTTTCCGTCGTCCCGCAGCATCCCCCCACGATGTTGAGCCAGCCGCGGTCGACGAACCGGCCAAGCTGTTCCGCGAGCGATGTTGGAGTCTCTCCGTAACGGCCCTCCTCGTTCGGCAGGCCCGCATTCGGATAGCACGAGACAAATCGAGTGGTCAGCGATTGCAGCGTGCGGATGTGATCCGTCATGAATTCCGGGCCCGTCGCGCAGTTGAGGCCGAGTGAAATCAGCTCCACGTGATCGAGAGACGCCCACAAGGCTTCAATGCTTTGCCCTGCGAGCATGCTTCCCATCGGTTCGATGGTCACCGAGATCATGAGCGGAATCGGCTGGCCAAGTTCGTGGCTCAGATCCTGAATCGCGAGTACGCCGGCCTTGATGTTTCGCGTGTCTTGGGAGGTCTCAAGCAGCAGCACATCGGCGCCGCCCTCGATAAGACCTTGCGCCTGGTCGCGGAAATTCTTCCGCAGCTGATCGAACGTGATGCCGCCGGTCACGCTGATTGCCTTCGTGGTTGGCCCCATCGAACCAGCGACGAACCGTGGTTTCTTTGCCGTGGAAAACTCGTCTGCTGCCTGGCGAGCCAGCTCTGCCGCGCGGCGGTTGATTTCCCGCGCCCGATCGCCCAGGCCATACTCCGCGAGCACGATAGGCGTTCCGCCGAACGAATTGGTTTCGACCATGTCCGAGCCGGCTTCGAAATACTTGCGATGAATCGAAAGCACCACGTCGGGCCGCGTGATCACCAAATTCTCGTTGCAGCCCTCGAGGTGCGACCCGCCAAAATCGGCCGCAGTCAGGTTCTGCTGCTGCAGCATCGTGCCCATCGCGCCGTCGAGCACCAGAATCCGCTCGCGCAGGAGCTCTCGAAGAGCCACGCCCTGTTGGATGAGGTTCCTCATGGCGTCAAGTATATCCTCTCGAAAGGCTTGCGATTGAGAAGCGCGGAGACGGCGTTGCGCGCCTTACGTGGAACGATTGCCTCGTGCGAGGCCAGCACTGCGGAAAGATTTAGGTCAGATGTGAAGGCTCTTCACTCACCAATACAACGTCACCATTTTACGCGGCTTCAGACAGGAACTCAACCCTAAAGGACGACGGCACAAGTCCAACCGCTGCACCACGTTCGAGCAATTCCCGCACGGCCCGACGGCCCTCTTCTCCGTAGTCCAGCGTCCACCGGTTGACGTACATGCCGATGAACTTGTCGGCCAGCGCCGGGTCCATGTCGCGCGCGAACTGCATCGCGTAATTCAGCGCAGCATCCCGATGATCGAGAGCGTAGCTCACGCTGTCGCGGATCACTCTCGCAACCTGGAGGCCCATCTCCGGACCGAGCTTCCGTCGAATCGCGTTCGCTC
The DNA here is from genome assembly GCA_963744235.1 of uncultured Acidobacteriota bacterium. Lineage (GTDB taxonomy): Bacteria > Acidobacteriota > Terriglobia > Acidiferrales > UBA7541 > Palsa-295. The sequence continues at coordinate 864,303 of CAVUSU010000006.1, forward strand.
CCAGAGGAAGGGGCAGCTTCGTCGTCTCGTGCCACCACTGACCCAAATCAACCACCCGATGCAATCCCGCTTGCGAAAACAGCAATTGCCCTTCGTGAATCAGGAGGCCGGCTTCCACTTCCTTCGCTTGCACCGCGTCTAGAATCTTGTCGAAAGGCATTGTCACCGTTTCGACATTGGGCTCGAATAGTTTGAGCGCCAGATAAGAAGTCGTCAACGTTCCCGGAATGGCCACTTTGCGTCCAGCGAGGTCATTTTTCTTGATGGGATGGGACGCCACAACGATCGGACCGTAGCCTTCGCCGAAGCTTGCACCGCAGTCGAGCAGCACGTACTTATCGGCGACGAATGCGTACCCGAAGAAACTAATTGCCGTTACGTCGTACGTCTCCTGCCGCGCGGCTTGATTCAAGCTCTCGATGTCAGAGAGGATGTGCGTGAACTTCACGCCCGGCAGGCGGATCTTGCCCGTGGCGAGGGCATAGAACATGAAAGCGTCGTCGCTATCGGGCGAATGCGCAAGGCGTAGTTCTGCGGTTTTCGGCGCTGCGATTGGCGTGGACATCGCTGGGTCCGTCCTGGCGCTCACTGGAATCGCTCACCTGCGGCATGCGGCTGACGTAGACACCTGAAGAAAGCCGTCGTGCCAGTTGTGGTATGCCCTTGCGGGCGAAGTCAGCGCTGCGTTTTCCGGTGTGAATGCCCAATTAGAGCGGCGCCAGAATAACACATACCACCCTTTTGGGTACAGTTGACGCGGCGACGCCTCCGCGCCCCTATTGAACGCCCTGCTGAACGCCCTACTGAACTGTGGACGTCGAGGGTCTTGGCAGCGGTGAGGCGTGGTGCGCCACGAGCAGCCATTGCCCATCCCGCCGAACGAAAATGTTCGTCGCTTGAACCGTGGCTTCATCAAAGCCGTCCGCAAACGCGGTAGTTACGTGCTCGGTGCACGCCACCCATCCTACATCGCCTTCCACGCGGACCCACACGGAACTCAGCGCGATTCGAACTCTCTTCGCGTTCGCAAAGATTCTGGCCCAGCGCTCTCGCACTTCATCCCAGCCCATGAGCAAGTCCCAGCCTGGGTGTACGCACTGGACGGCATCATCGTGCGCCCAGGCTTTGGCCATTTCCTCGATGTCGCGAGACTCGAACGCGGCATAGAACCGCTGGTTGGCGTTGCTCAGAGCTTGTTCCGGAGAAGGTTTCTGTTGTTGCGCGCTTTGTATCGGCATGGCGGAAGAAATGGATTTCAAGACTGGTGATTGGCCCGCCCGTTGGTGTTCCTGGCGAGAACGCGAGCAACATTATACCTGAGCCGGGGAACTACTGCGTATTGTCGGATTCGAGCGGCGGGTCGTCGCTGGTCGCCGCGGCGCCGTGCTTGTCGGCCGCGTGGATTCTTCCCGCACCGTCCTCGAGAAACGACTTGCGTCCCGTCTTCCCATAGTCATCCGGGGTTGCGGCGAGTTCGAAGGTCTGGTTATTCGGATCCGCCGTTGAAATCACGCGGTAGCGGAAGTGATATCCGCCGGCAGCGCCTGCGGCTAGCTCTTTTGAAACGAGCGATGCCTGCTCGGGGGAGATTTGGCCTGGGTCTGCGGGACCCATCTGCGCGAGGGAGTCCGGCAGCTTTCCGAACGCGCGTTTGTACCGGCCGATGGCTTCGGTCAATCCCTGCAACGCAGCGACGATCGCATCTTCTCTTGCTGCAAGATCTTGTTCCGCCCATTGTTTCGAGAGTTCGGGAATGTCCAGCAGCACGAGTCCCAACGACAGGATTCGCCAGCCACCACTTTCGCGGACCAGCCCGAATTGCGCCTGCTGCGAGTCAACCACCGTTACCGGAATGAAAGCGAGGTTCTCCCGAACGCGCGCCTCTCCGAAACGGAACTCCACTGATCTGCCGGGATCTTCACATCGCAAAACAACGTGGTTTTGTGCGTCGGCGGAAAGCAATGGCTTGCCCGGTTCGTCGATCAAGGAAAATCGCTTCAGAAGGTCGCTTCGCTGATCTTTTGGCAGAGCTCGAAACGCCGGGGCGTTATCCGCGGTAAGGTAATTTGCAAACTGCGTCTCGTTCCCGCGGCATGCGGCCGTGAGGGCGCTCGATAGCGATGCGGCGGGGTCCGTCTCGTGGCCATCCTGTGCGTGGGTAGGCATGCCAGCCGCCAGCGCGCAACCCGCGAGCCCGGCAACAAGGCATGCAAAATTGAACCGCCTAATCATCACGACTCGGATTTCGCTTGAGCGAAGATGGTTGCCAGGTCGCGGGTGAATTGTGAACGCGGCATCACAGCGCTGCAGCCCGCGGCTTTTGCTCGTTCAGCCAGCTCCACCTGAACGTGCGAGAGAAAGGCGACGATTGCAAAACTCCGCGGCGCCAACTGCATTCGCTCGATGGCGCTGATAGGTTGGTTGCGAGCATTCAGATCGACCACCACCAGCCTCGGCGCTTCCTTTGCAATTTCTCCCACGAGTGCGTCGGCCGTGGTGCAAGTGCGCAACTCGACGCCGACGTGCCGCGCCGTCTCGATCATCTTCGCCTGAAAAAACAAGTCATCGACGAGGGCCAGAACTTGGGCCATCCGGCTAGATCTCCTTCGTCCCGGTGTACCACGCGCTTGCCGCTCGCACAAGGCTTGGCTTCGACAACGCCTTCTCCCTGGGGTATAACGAGGGAGAACTTATAGTTGACCCCAGGAGGATTCATGGCTGCCACTCCGAGCCCCGACGCGCTGCCCGGGATTTCGGTTCTCGAGCAGACGCCCATCATTATCGAGAAGATCGTCTGGGCCGCCACGGATGAACAGATGCAATGGAAACCGGCGATGGATCGCTGGTCGATCAGCGAAGTGCTGGCGCACCTTGCCGAGACGGAGGTAATGGCTTTCCGGGAACGCATCCGCGTGATGGTCGAAAAGAACAACCCGACGCTCGAGAGCTACGACCAGAACGCCGCCTACGCCGCGGGTAACTACACCGGCAAGAAAGGCCGCGAGAGCCTGAAGACTTTCTGCCACGAGCGCGACCGGAGTCTTTCGTTCTTGCGGTACGTTCCGTCCGCGGTGCTGTCGCGCAAAGGGCAGCACGCCCAGCTTGGACCGATTACGATCGGCCATCTGATGAACGAGTGGGCGTTCCACGATTTGGGCCACATCCGCCAGATTGCCGAACTTTACCGCTCGCGCGCTTTCTATCCGCAGAGCGGCCCGTTTCAGCAGTTTTACACGGTCAAGCCGTAACGGAAGCGAGCCTCAAACAAAATCATGGATTTCATCTCGCGGCGAATCCTTTCCACCTTCGATCAGCTCGGGCGTGATTCGCTCGATCTTCACACTCTTTTCGAATTCGTCGGCGGCAACGTGCCGGAAGAACGCAACGCCGTCCTCGATAAAGTTTCCGAACTTGTGAAGGCGGGCCTTCTTCGCGACGATGGCGGAGATTTCTACAGCCGAACGGAAGACGCGCGGCTGGGTATCGCCGCGCCGCATGACATCACGCTCTATACGAGAGAAGGATGCCATCTTTGCGACGAGGCCAAGGCGATCATCACGCCGCTGTTGCCAGAAGTCGGCGCGAAACTCCGCGAAGTGGATATCGACGACGATCCAATCCTGCGCGCTCGCTATACCGACGATGTTCCGGTCATTTTTGTCGGATCCCAATTCTTCGCGAAGCATCGAGTCGATCCCGCCCTCTTGCGCCGCAAACTTGAGCAAGCTCGAGCACACCAATCGGGCGAATAGTCTGAAAAGTCAGATTCCCAAGTGAGGACCGCGAGACCTAGTGCTCCGCGTCTTCGTGGGCGCCCACCGTTTCGTCCGGATTGTGTCCAGAGCGGCCTTTGACGCGATCGTAGACGCTGTAGTGGCAGGTTGACCCAAGCGCTTCGTTGTAATAAGTGGGAACACCGAGGGCCGTGCGCAGCTCTTCGTTGAATCGCCGCAGATCGGCAAGCTGGTCCACTCGAATCGGAAGTTTCGTGCCGTCGTGCGTCAGCAGGAACTTCTGATAGCCTGCATCCCAAAGGTGAGTGAACTGCCCCTGCGACATGATCGATGGAATAACGGTCATCTGATAGCGGCCTTCGGAAGCCTTCCGCAATTCCGCGCCGCACCCATACATCTCCATGCGAACGACGCCTCCCGAGCTGCGGACAAGGAACCCTTTGGACGAAAGCGACTCAATCTGAGCCTGATCAAATAGCTTGTTCACGTACCACATGGTGATTCAGAATATGGATTCAGTGGGCGTTCTGTAAAGCCAAAAATCTGGGTCCCAAAAATCTGTGTCGAAGACCGGACGGCAAGCATCAAACGTGTTATGACACGGCGACACCATCCTCGGCAGCTTGTCTTTCCTAACGCACCCCTTGGTTCGCGCTGTCGCCGCTGAGTGCAAAGCAGCGGTTCGATTTGCTAGACTCGCAAAACAAACTAAATACGAGTTGATCCAACAGAGAAGAACGTGACATCAGTGAACAGACCGGTAGTGTCCGCCCAACATAGAGCGCCCGACGCCCTTATCGGTCAGCGCCTGCTTGAGCGCATCGGCAACACGCCCTTGCTCAAGATCGAGCGGATCGGCGCCGATTTTCCGAATGTCGAGTATCTGCGCCAAGGCGGAGTGGTTTAACCCCGGCGGCTCCGTGAAGGACCGCGCCGCGTACTCCATGATCCGAGAAGGAGAGCGCAGCGGCCAACTGCGTCCCGGCAAAATCATTCTCGATGCCACCAGCGGAAACACGGGTATCGCCTACGCGATGGTCGGAGCGGCGTTGGGCTATCGCGTGAAGCTTTGCTTGCCCAGCAGCGCCTCGCCGGAACGCAAAAGCATATTGCAGGCCTACGGCGTCGATATCGTCTTCACTCCGGGCGGCGAAGGAACCGATGGAGCGATTCGCCGCGTCCGCGAGATTTACAATGCTGAACCCGACAAATATTTCTATCCCGACCAGTATTCCAATCCCGCAAATCCTGCCGCGCATTATTCCGGCACGGCCCCTGAGATATGGGAGCAGACCCACGGGCGAATCACCCATTTCATCGCGGGCTTAGGTACGAGCGGCACATTCGTCGGCACGACGCGCCGCCTTAAAGAGTTAAACCCGAAGATCCGTTGTATCAGCTTTCAGCCGGACTCCGGCTTTCATGGCCTGGAGGGAATGAAGCACATGGCCACGGCTATCGTGCCTCCTATCTACGACGCCAGCCTTGCCGATGAAGACTGGCCTGCGCGAACTGAGGACGCGCATCGAATGGTGAAGCGCCTCGCGCGCGAAGAGGGAATCCTTGCAGGGGTCAGCGCGGGCGCAGCGATGCAGATTTGCCTTGACGTTGCAAGCCGGTTGCCACGGGAGGAACGCGCCCTGATCGTGACAATCTTCCCGGATTCCGGCGAAAAGTATCTCACCGAGCGCTTCTGGAGCGAAGAATGAGTTCCGTATTGAAAATCCCGGATGAACTCGTTCGACGCATCCATGCGCATGGTGTGGAAACGTATCCTCACGAGTGTTGCGGCGCGTTGCTGGGCCGCGACGGCGACGATTCACGCGAAATCACAGGCCTTTTGCCGCTCGCCAATCGGCGTGACGATTCGCCCCGCAATCGTTTCGAACTGACGCCCGACGACGTTCGTCTGGCGGAAACGACCGCGCGCGAGAAGCGGCTGGACTTGCTTGGCTGGTATCATTCGCATCCAGACGCGCCGGCGCGCCCCAGTGAATTCGACCGGGAGCACGCTTGGCCGTGGTACAGCTACGTCATTGTGAGCGTGCAGAAAGGTGTGGCGCGAGATACCACCTCGTGGCGGTTGCAGGACGACCGCAGCGCCTACGATCCAGAGCTCATCGAAACGGTCGCGCCGTTGAGTTCGTCCGCTTAGTTCGCACAGGAGACAAGGATGCCAGTAAGAGTCATCATCCCGACGCCGCTTAGAGCCTACGCAGGCAAGCAGGAGAGCGTCGAATTGCAAGCCTCGACGGTAGGCGAGGCGCTGGCTTCGCTCACGAACCAGTATGCGGAGCTCAAGAAGCACCTCTACGCGGACGATGGTCGTCTGCGCAGCTTCGTCAACGTCTACGTGAACGACGAAGACATTCGCTACCTGCAGAAGAATGAAACGCGGCTCCGCGAAGGCGACACGGTGAGCATCGTGCCGTCGATCGCCGGTGGCGCGCAGAGTTAAATTGCACAGAATTCTGGAGAAGTCCCGATGACTACGAAGACAGAAATCTCAACCGGGTCGGCACCCGCGGGGCAGACGGCCGTAACGCTTTCGAATGAGGAGATCCTCCGCTACAGCCGGCATTTGATCATGCCCGAGGTGGGCATGGAGGGGCAGCTCAAGCTTAAGCAGGCGAAAGTCCTATGCATCGGCACCGGCGGCCTCGGGGCTCCACTTGGACTTTACCTTGCTGCTGCGGGAGTCGGCCGCATCGGCTTGGTCGATTTCGACACCGTCGACCTCACAAATCTGCAGAGGCAGATTCTGTTCAGCACCACTGACGTCGGTCGCCCAAAAATCGAGGCCGCGGCCGAGCGCCTCCACAATCTGAATCCCGATATCCAGATTGACCCCCATGAAACGCGCTTGACCAGCGAAAACGCCCTCGAACTGTTCAAAGACTACGACATCGTCCTCGATGGCACCGACAACTTTCCCACACGCTACCTCGTCAACGACGCCTGCGTCCTGCTCAAGAAACCGAACGTCTATGGTTCGATTTTCCGATTCGAGGGCCAAATAACGATCTTCGGCTATCCGGATGGGCCGTGCTATCGCTGTTTGTATCCGGAACCGCCTCCGCCTGGACTTGTTCCGTCGTGCGCGGAGGGAGGAGTTCTCGGCGTGCTGCCCGGAATCGTCGGTGCGATTCAGGCTGTGGAGACGCTCAAACTGATCATCGGCAAAGGCGAGACACTCGTGGGGCGGCTGCTTCTCTTCGACGCGCTGGCGATGCGTTTCCGCGAGCTCAAACTGCGCAAGAATCCCGAATGTCCCGTTTGCGGGAGTCATCCCACTGTCACCAAACTCATCGACTATGCCGAATTCTGCGGCATTCGCGGCGAAGAGGCTCCGGCGCCGCAGACCAACGTGCCCGAGATCACTCCCAGAGAACTGAAATCTAGGCTCGATCGCGGCGATGACCTCTTCGTCCTCGATGTTCGCGAGCCGCACGAGTATCAAATTTGCAATCTCGGGGGCCACTTGATTCCGCTGGGGGACCTGTCGCGCCGTGTGAACGAACTCGATAGTTCGCGCGAAATTGTCGCGCATTGCCGCAGCGGCAAACGCTCAGCCGAAGCGGTTGAATTCCTGCGAAAAGCAGGTTTCAGAAAAGTTCTGAACCTTAAGGGTGGTATCCTTGCTTGGTCCGACGAAGTGGACCCATCGGTTCCCAAGTATTGAGTTTTGCGAGTGCTTGCCACAGACAAGGCGGAGGATTGAATGGCACAAGTAAAGATAACGATCAGGCCCAACGGTCCTTTCCGAGTGGAAGCGCCGGAAGGTGCCGTGGAACTCGTCGACGCCAATGGAAACAAGTACGATCTAACGGGCAAGCCTGCTTTCTCCCTCTGTCGATGCGGGGGGTCCGTCACAAAGCCCTTTTGCGACGGAACGCACAGTCGGATCGGTTTCCAGGCCGCCGAATTGGCGGTCAAGGCCGCGGAGGAAGGTAAGACCTAGATCTTCGATAAATCTTGCCAAGATGGGAACAGCGAGTCCAAGCTGGTAACTTTTCTACCCTCAGCGCAGTTTCATCCTAGCACTGTTGCAGGTCCAGAAGCATCCCGGTAATCTGTAAGTACCCTGTAATCAGTTTTTAGCTAGTACTAAAACTACACGGCACAAAGGACCGTCGTTTGCTCTCTACTTGGAGGGGTGTGTGTTCTCGCTTGGGGGATTTGTGGATCGCGTGGCGAAATTTTGGGGGCATTTAGACCGTTTCCGGCTCGTCCTCGTTTGGATGATCGTCATCGGGGCGTACCTCGTCTTCCTGCTCGCTCTTCGCGGCTCTTCCTATCTCGCCGACCCCCTATTGGATACGTATCTGGAAATGGCGGGGAGCCTTATCGCGTTCACTTTTGCCGCGAACGCCCTCGTCCGCTTCCGTGGCACCCATGACCGCATCTCCCTGATCCTCGCTTTCGGTTTTGTCCTGGCAGGTTTGATCGAAGCGGGAACGAGCATGACGTTTTATCGCGGCATGCTCGTCACTTCCGTTTCAGGGGACCACATTTCGATTGGCTGGCTGGCCGGAAGGACCCTGCTGGGGATCCTCCTGCTCGCAGCTCTTGCTGTTGAGCGGCGCGTTCCCGTCTCGCGCGACCCGGGCAAGGAAATGGCGGTCGCGACTCTGATTGTCGGCGCAGTCGCCTACCTGACCAGTGTTTTCTATTTCATGTTGCCGGCGTCGCCGAGAATTAACCCGGGCGCACTAATTCCGCGGCTGTGGGACTTGCTTCCGGCAGCGATCTACGTCGCGGCCGCGATCGGGTATCACTTGCGCCTGCGTCGCGTGAACACCTCTCTGGACCGCGCCTTATACGTGGCCGCAATGCTCAACGCGCTGTGCCACATTACCATCAGCGAATCGCAGCATGTCCTCGACGCGCCCTTCACCCTGGCGCATGTGTTCATGGTTCTCAGCTATGTCGTGGTTCTTGGTGGGACGCTCCTGGATAACGCTCAGCTCTTCGATCAAGTCAGCACCCTGGCTTCGTCCGATCCTCTCACCGGTCTTGCCAATCATCGCCGCCTGTTCGAGACGCTCGAGAGCGAGCTTCAGCGTTCGCGGCGCACCGGTCGCAGTTTTGCCGTGCTGCTCTTCGATCTGGATGGCTTGAAGAAAATCAACGATAAGTATGGCCACTTGACGGGCAGCCGTGCCATTAAGCGGCTGGGGACCGCTCTGCGAAACAGCAGTCGCGCGATCGACACCCCTGGCCGTTATGGAGGCGACGAATTCGCGCTGATTCTTCCGGAATCCGGCGAGCGGGAAGCCAAGCAGGCCGCAACTCGCATTTGCGAGCAACTTGCCAATGACGGTCAGCAACCGGTCGTCTCAGTTAGCGTCGGACTTGCCGTTTATCCATCCGATGGAACGACAATCGAAAAGCTTTTAGGGTCCGCAGACCGCGCTCTTTATCGCATGAAGGGCCGTGGTGAAAAGAAGCTTCGTCTCCGGCACGTCGCAGCCTGTCTTTAGAAATTGGGGGGCCGCAAATGCCTTTTGGCGTGAGGATTCCGAAAACTTTCGATGCTCTTCGAAGTGAGACGCGTATCCCCATGGAAGTGGGAATCCAGGTTACGGGGAACGGTCCGCTTCCAGGCACGGAAGCCACTTTCACCTCAAACGTGAGCTCACGGGGAGCGCGGATTCTCAGCACTCGTCGGTGGAGAATCAACGACCGCCTGACGATTGCAACGCTCAGCGGTTCCTTTCGCTCTGTAGCGCGCGTCGCCTACTGTCAACCGGAGCCTCAATTATCGGCGTTTGCCGTGGGCATCGAATTCTTGGATCCCAAGGGCAGCTGGGTGGTGACTTCGCCTCACTCGGCAGCTCTTCTCACCCGCTGATCGCTCTGAAGGCGAGATCCCACCGGCTACCTCATCGCTTCCTATTGCACGAACCCGACATTCGTGTCCGGAGTTGGCCCCTCTCGGAGCGGGCCGAATTGCGCTTCGTATCGGGCCACGTTGTCCTCAAGCGCGCGCATCAGCCGCTTCGCATGCATGGGGCTCAGGATCAGGCTCGCCACGAGCTTGCCCTGCGGCACGGTGGGGAACATGTAAACGAAATTCAAGGTGAACTCTTCGGCGTTGTGGTGCACCACGACGAGGTTCGAGTACTGGCCGAGCAACTCCTTCTCGTCGGCCTTGATCTGCACTTGCTGTTGCTGTTTCGGCGCTTCGGCCATTCCTTTGCTCCTTCGGATCGATTCCCGCTCACTATAGCAGAGCCTCGCCGCGCTGCTGCGAGTTTTTGCGCACCCTTCTTCAATGCGCGGATTGACGTACTATCGGGTTAAGCGTAGTTTATATGCTGAGTTCAGCAAGGTTAACTCATGAATCCGTCCGACAATGCGCCCAAGATCTCCGGTTACCAACCGGCGCATCCCACCACTCAGTCCGCTGCTGCATCCGCCCCCGAACTCATCGGCCTTCTGACCCATGAAGACGTGGATCGCGCCCGCGATCGCTGGGAAGTTGCGCGAGCGCGCGGAAAGGGCCGCGGCCCGAAGGCATTCGGCGGGTTCCGTCTGCTTTGGCTTCTCGTCGGCCCCGGCGTGCTGGTTTTCCTGGGCGAGAACGACGCGCCGAGCATGCTCTCGTACTCGGCAGACGGTGCGCGGTTCGGCATCGGATTCTTCCTGCCGTTTGTCGTGCTCACCTTCGTGATGGGCTTTATCGTGCAAGAGATGACTGTGCGTCTCGGCGCCGTGACCCACCGCGGGCACGCCGAATTGATTTTCGACCGCTTTGGGAGGTTCTGGGGCTTCTTTTCGATGGGCGATTTGATCCTCGGAAATTTCCTCACTCTCGTAACGGAATTTATCGGCGTGCGAGCTGGCCTCGGATTCTTCGGCATTCGCCCAGCCGTCGCGGTCGGCGGAGCTCTCGTCATCGTGCTCGGAGCCATTACAACGGGCCGCTATTGGACCTGGGAACGAATCACGATGGGCCTCGCTATCTTCAACGGCCTTTTCATCCCGGCGGCGATTTTGGCGCACCCCAATTGGCATGCTGTGGGCCACGCTTTCGTGACGTGGACTCCTCTGCCCAAGGGAAACCAATACGAGATTCTCGTGCTGATCCTCGCCACCATCGGCGCCACCGTCACGCCGTGGATGCTTTTCTTTCAGCAGAGCGCGGTGGTGGACAAGGGCATGCAGCCGCGCGACATCAGTGCCGGACGCTTCGACACTTTTCTCGGCGCCCTTCTCGCTTCGGTTTTCGCGATCGCCGCCATTCTTGCCACCGTTCCGTTGTTCCATCACGGGATCGACGCGACTCAGTTTCAAGGCGCAGAGTTCGCACAGGCGCTCGAGCCGTGGATCGGGCACGTGGGCGCCGCGCTTTTCGCGCTCGGCATTTTCGAAGCTGGAATTGTCGCGGCCATCGCGATCTCCACGTCCTCGGCTTACGCTTTCGGTGAAGTTTTTCAAACGGGGCATAGTTTGAATCGTCCGCTGCGCGAAGCTTGGCCGTTTTACCTCACGCTGGTTGGTTCTGCTTGCGCTGCAGCCGTGCTCGTCTTGATTCCCAGGTTTCCGCTCGAGTTCGTGGCCCTCACCGTCAACGTGATTGCGGTTCTCGCGATGCCGCCGGCTCTCGCGTTTCTGCTGCTTCTCGTGAACGATCGCGAAGTAATGGGCGAGTATGTCAACGGAAAGTGGGCGAATGCCGCGGGCGTCACAGTGACCGTGCTCTTGATCTTTGCGGGAATCGCCTTCGGCGTTGCCACCGTTTTTCCGAGATGGCTTGGCGGCTGATTCAGGAAAGCAGGGACTCTTCGAATGAATGATACAACAAGGCCGATTCCGGCCGACGCGGTTCGAGACGAACGCGAACTCGAAGCGGTCGCTGCTCGTGACGGCGCAGCCCGACCTGAAGGATCCTCGCCTCGTTTTGGCGCTGCTCGAAGCGGACCAGGTTGTCGCGGCAAAGCGGCGAACTCATTTCGGGCAGCGGAATCTTTCGTTCGGTGTGCGGGTCTTGTTGTGGGGTCTTCGCGCTTATGTCGTTATGATGCTGGTGATCGTCGTGATCTCGGCTCTTCGCGCGATGCACGCCCTGCGCTAAAGAGTCTGTATGGCGAAACGGTTTGTCGTCAGGGCACGGCTTCAGCCGTGCCGTAACTGGCTCAAAGGTAGAGCGGCTTTAGCCGCTGAGGGACGGATTTCGTTGTTGCCACACAACCTCTAAAGCCCTGGCTTCCCGCTGATTTGTGGATTTTGATTCGCTGTGCGAGAATTTCTGAGTCGCCGAACCCATCCTCAGACAAACCTGTGACCCTGCAACCAACGCAAAAGAAAAACCGGACTGCGATTCTCGTAGCCTTGTTTCTGATTTTAGCCGCTGGTGGCGCGGCAGTGCTTTATTCACTCACTCAGTGGAACGTTCCCGCGGTTGCGAAGAAGATGCGAAATCCCGTGCCAGCCAACGAATCCGCGATCGACGAAGGCATGGCCGCTTATTCGAAGTATTGCCAGAGCTGCCACGGCGAAAACGGCGACGGGAAGGGCGACCGCGCCGGCGAGCTCTCCGTGATGCCCACCGATTTCACCGACGCGGCGGAAATTAAGCGGCTCACCGACGGCGAACTATTTTGGAAAATCACGCACGGCCACCGGCCGATGCCCGCGTTTGAGGACAAGCTGACCGACACCGAGCGCTGGCAGGTGGTGGATTACATTCGCACCTTCGCAAACAAGCCAGCCACCCCGCCAGCGCGTTAGCAGCGATTCGTCGGGGCGCGGCGCCTAGTTCAGTTTCGCGAGGGCGTCCGCCACTTCCTTGATGTCCGGCACCACCGGAATATCATAATTCTTGAACCAGCCGATTTTTCCGTTGCGATCCACGATCGCAATCGCGCGCCCTGTGATTCCCTTGTCGGCGAGATACACGCCGAATTTGTCGCCCACAGCGCCGCGCGGCTGAAAATCCGCGAGCAGCGGATAGTGAATCCCCATTTTTTCCGCAAAGGCTTTGTGCGACCAAACGCTATCGACGCTGATTCCCAGCACCTGCGCGTTGAGCTGCTCGAACCGCTTCATATCGTTGACCAGGCACATGTGCTCGTTCGTGCACACCGGGCTCCAGTCGAGCGGATAAAAAATGATGACCACGTTCTTACCCTTATAATCCGAAAGCTTCACTTCCTTCTGGTTCTGATCCTTCAGCGTAAACTCTGGAGCCGCCGTTCCCACGGAAATCGCCATTCTAAATTCCTCCTTTTAGATCGCAATAAACTCGCATCTCATGATAGCCGAACGCTGGCCACCCACAAAGCCTCCGCAAATCCGCACGGCGTTTGCCCCGCGGCAATCGAAAAACAAATCTGCTAGGATTGGCTCCTGGAAGTTCGGAGCCGCAAGAAACTTGCCCGCAATCTCCTGCGACACCGCGTATCCCGACATCGAGTTTTCGCCGCGCAGCCGCAACTGGTGGGCGCGCCTGAAGGGCACCGCCCCGGAGTGCGTCCACCTGCATCGCGGCTCATCCTGGAGGGCGACGCTGCTCCCCGATATCGTGTACTTTATCGGCCGGAGCGAAATTCGCCGTATGCCGCTGCGGCCAGAGGTCTTGCTGTGCCGCGAATGCTTGCTGGACGTTGCCGCCGCGGAGATCGCGAAGTTCGAAGGCCGCGTTGTTGCGTTTGAGCCTGACCCAAGCTTCACGCAATATTTCTTCGCGGGAACGCCTGACTTCGCGCCCGTCGGGCTCACGCCGGAGGTTGAGGAAGCGATCGAGAAGAGATTGCAATGGAATGACGAAACCTGCGCGGCGTGCCCAAGACCAGCTACGTGGCTCTGGTTTTCGTCCGAGGAAGTTGGGAGCCTCGATGAAGTGCAGCGCATTCGCGATTCGAAGGGCGAAATGCTTTGCGCAACGCACGGCGCGCAAAAGTTGCGCAGGGCTTTCGAAAAGATTCGCGAAGCGGGCTTGACGTTCATGAATTTGCCGTATGGAGAAGCAGGTGCCTATGTCTGGATCTAAAGTGCAGCTGAAAGATGTGATCGAAAAATATCTCGCGGCGTCGGGCGGGTACGGGCGTGAGGTGGCTCTAGCGTCGCTCGGATTTAACCGCCAGGAAATCGAAGACGTTTTCAGCATCTTTGACGAGGATTACCACATCGGCCGGTTTTTTCATTTCAGCCGGGCGGTCGGTGCCAGCTATGAAATCGACGGATTTCCCCAGACGCACGTGTCGATCGATTCGTCGATCCAATCGATCCTCTGATTTGCCGCAGGCGCCTCCTCCGCGCGTCTGCGGTGAATCCTTCCGCTCGTTCAGTCTTTCGCCGGTGGAGGCGGCGGCACCGGCGCAATCAGCGTCACCGGCGGACTGAAGGAGAAATCGGGATCCACGTCGAGAGGGATGTCAGTGGTTTTCGCGAGGAGCGCGGAAAGCTCTGGTGGCATTACCGCGTACTTCTTGAACCACGCTTCGCTTCGCGCGCGATCGCCGGTAGCTTCCTGCTCCAGCAATTCCTTCGCGAGCAACGCAATGGCCGCGGGAATCTTGTCGAAATCGATTTCGTAAACGCCGCCGAGTCCCGGAGCCGCGCGAACCGCTCCCTGCTCGAGTAAATAATTGAACTCCATCATTTCACCCTGGCTGTGCGCTTCCGCGATTCCAAACCGCACCGTGCGGAGAATTCCCGCTACATACGACGCGTAGAACATCTGCTCTTTTTCTTTCGGCAGCGCGTCATGGTCGATCAGCCACTTCAAGCCGAACATGCCCACCACGTCCGCCTTCGATTCCTCGAGCGCCGAATATTGCGGGCCGATGGCCTCGCGGATATCGATTTTACCGCCGGAAGTCTGCGCGTATGCGGGACCAAGGCCGTGCGCGATTTCATGCATCATGGTGGTGTCGAGGTAGCCTTCGCCGGTGGCCAGCGACGCCTGGCTCTGGCGCATCACTCTCTGCGCGAGCGGCAGGATGATGAAGTTCACGCGCGCGTCCATGAAATTCTTCCAGAAGATTTTCTTCGAGCCTTTCTGCTCGTGCACGCGCGGATCGTTCGGCAGATTGTCCGCCACGGCCTGGTAGCCGTGCAGCAAATCGCCCGCGCGATAGATCGCGTCCATCACTTCCATCGGCGATTGTTTCCCGCGCTTCGACGGCAAGTCTTCCGCGGAAAGCGGCAGCGCCTCCTGCAAATCCGGGACGTACTTTTGGAATACGGCAAGCTTTTGGCTTTCTTCCTCGTTGCGAATCATCACGGCCGCGCCGTAGGAGGTTTTCACGCCGAGCAGGGAATCGAGATAGGTTTCATAAGGCGCGAAGACGATATCGATCTTGGGGTTGTTCAAGTCGAGCCACGCGAGATCGCTGGGAAAATAATTGTCGTTTTGCAGGGCGGCCGCGCGCAGCCGAAGGAATTTCGAGAACGCGGGATCGTCGTCGCTCAGGTCGGCGGCATCGCGCAAATCCTGCGCCATCAGGTCGAGAAAGTCCTTGAAGGCGACGTGATACGGCACCGTTTCCAGGAACTCGTCCTTCCGCTGAACGATGGTGAACGGATCGTAGAGCAGCGCCTTCTGAGCGGGATGTGCGGCGACGTAGGCGTCGAATTGTTCGCGCGTCATGTCCTCGGGGAAGAATCCGCGGCCCGGCGGCGCAGACTGCACGCCGACAAACGGCTTGTCGCCATCAACCAGATCGAAGCGGCTGCCGTTGATCTTCAGGTAGCGGCGCAGCAGATCGTCTTGCGGCACTTTACTCTTTGCCAGTGAGACGTAGAGTTGCAGCCCCTCGGGATCGCTCTGCCGCCAGAAGATGCAATCGAGCAAGCCGGCCGCGTCCACCAGCTTGATGATCATCTTGCGCTGGTTGTGCGTCAGGTCCTGCGAATGAAACGGAATCTTGATGCGCTTGAATTTCGCCACGCGCTGCGCAAGATCGGGAGCCACGTCGGCTTTCGAGATGGTCAGCGGCGGCAGCGGCGGGAGGGTCGATGGCGGCGGTTCGGGCGCGGTGGATTGCTTCGGCTGCGCCTGCCTCGCCGGCCGCGATTGCTGCGCCGCGCTCGACGCCGCAAGGGCGACGATTGCAGCGGCGATTGTCAGCCACATGGGGCGAAAGTAAGGCAAACAGAATAAGGTGTTTTTGTTGCGGTTAGAAATTGTCATGTGATTTGTTTTCATGAGATTGGGCCGAATTTTGAATCAGGGGTTGTTGCGATTAGCCGCCACGGCCGCCAGGGCTTTTTTTTCGCCTCCGCGAAGAAGGAGGTAGAGGATGTGGATGAGGTAAAGGAGGTAAAGGAAAAGACGCTGATTACGCCCGGGAGAGGTACTGGGACGTGCGTGCCCGGCGCAACAACGCTGGACCGGGGTATTTGGCGATTAGAGGCGGTCGCCATTCTTTGTTTGTAATGATTTAGCATGGTTTCTGATAACCGCGTTTGGCGATTAGAACTTCTTCTCTACACAGCCTCCGTGTGCTTGTCCGCTTCCTCCTGGCCAAAGACCGGCCATCTTAGTTCATAGCACAGAATCGGCGATCCGGCGGCGCGACGTGCAATTTGCTTTGTATACCGAGCAAAATATAGAAGCCGTTGTTGCCACGCCGGTTGCGGCAACCATCTTAGCTGGCGATGGGCTGTTTTCAAGGGGTGGATGCAAGGAATATCGGAATGCCTACGAAGACACGCCAGAACCGTGATGGCGAGCCTAGGCGGGAGCGACTTCGGGTTCGCGAGGCGATTCAACGCCCTCCAGCGGGTACTTCTTGAACAGATACCAGCCGATGAAAATCCAGAGCGCCATCTCAAAAGCGTAAAGCTCGGGGTGGTTAAAGTGGAGTTGCTCTCCGGCTCCGGCGTGAAACATCACTATGGTGCCGTGCATGATCGTGACGGGAATCACGGAACGTGTGCGAGCGTACATCCAGCCAAGAGGAATGCTGTAAATGATCAGCATCACGAATAAGGCGAGCCATCTCCCACCGGGAATGAGATCTGGGAAAACGCCGTACGGGATTGTTTGTGCCACTCGCCACTGGAGCGGCAGCAACGTCCAGAGAAGCCCAATGAGAAGGATCGCTCGCTTCAGACCGAATCGCTCTTCGAGCTGCGCCTGAAGATAGCCTCTGAGAGAAATCTCACAGAGCAGGGCGAGAACGTATGCCACGGCCACCCACGGAAGAGGTCCTGGAACGAACAGTTCTGACCACGGAGTAGGAAACCCGCCGGATTCGAGTCCTCGAGCGTAAAACGTGAACTCCTGAGACACCTTCAAGAACAATCGCGGCGCGAGCACAGCGAATAGCGATAGTGAAGCAGCGACCAGACATTCCCGGGCGGAAACGTTCTTGAACAGCCGAAGAAGCCAGCGCCACCTTTCCCGGCCCGTGAGTATCAGAGCTAAGCAGACAGCAGCTCCGGCAGTCGCGACTTCGATCAACCAATAGATTGTGGGGAATGCCTGCGGCTGTAAGAACACTCGCTCAAGGTTCGCCGAAATGTTTCCCAAATAGGGGAGGAGCCAAGAAATCGTGAAGCCCGCGATCGTTGTTGCGATCCAAAAGACGAAGACATTGGGGCTCCTGTCGGGTGCGTCTGTGGTCGTGTCGTCCCCGCGAGCATTTGTTGCAAAACGCCAGGGGATGCGAAGAGTCCCGGCCCGAACCCGCCGTAGCCCAACGCCGAGTAGCGCGAGGCCCACGAGAGTGCCATAAACGCCGAGGCCCACGCTTGTCCAGTCGGGTAGGATGGCACGAAGCGAGAGGTAAAGACGATGCAGCTTCGTGTCGAGGACCGAGCCAGCATCAACAGCGCTGACGAGAACCACGAGATACGTGACCGTGGCGAATCCCAACGGAAACAAAACCCATGTCCCAAATTTGCGCAGCACGTTCCCTACGGGCAGGCACCAGAGAACGACGCTGGCAAAGAACGCGAAGTGCGCCAGCAGACCCGCGAAAATGCAGAGGTACAGAAGGCGAGGATCGGGCCGTGCGAAAAGTGCGGCTCCGCCTGCTGCTCCGAGCCTGGCAAGAACATTGGACGCGATGTACCAGGCATACTTGGCGCCGAGTAGGAGCAGGAAGCTGCCGAGCGGGAAGAGGAGCTGGAGGTTCTGTTCGGGAAGAAAATCGCGGAGGAAGGTTCCAAGGCGCGCAATGGGCGAGCGATATTCGGGTTGAAGAGTCGGTTCCATTACGGCGAGGTTAATTTAGAAGATTATTCAAAGGAAGCTAATCTTTTGGTGCGGGTTCGCGATGTTCGCACTGCAAAAGCGCCCGTCGACTGCGCTCAGGACAGGCCGGCGAGACGCCCTTCGGCAGGCTCAGGATAAGACGGCGCCGCCAAAATCGGCGGCGGTGTGTCGCGCCTACGGCGCTGTCGATTCTTCTGCATTTTTCCCAGCCCTTACGGGCTGGGCTAACTTTTGCCGCGCCTACGGCGCTTCTGAGAAGCGGGCACGGCCCTCCTGCGGTGGGTCTACGACATGCCGTGCCCCTACAGGCAAAGACAGAATAGGGCAGGAAGTGCTATTTGACCGCGACGGTGCTGCGTTGGAGGCGGGTGGCCAGGGCTTGTTGCTCCTGGCGGATGGCGGCGGGGAGGCGGTTGCCGAACTTGGCGAAGAATTCGGCGGTGGCGCGGGATTCTTCGAGCCAATCGGCGGGATCGATGCGGAGAAGTTCGTCGAGGGCGCTGCGCGATATCGAGAGGCCGTCGAGCGTGAGCGACTCGGGCGTGGGAACAAGGCCGATCGGCGTTTCGTTCGCGGCGGCGCGGCCCTCGATGCGGTCGAGCATCCATTTCAGCACGCGGACATTTTCGCCGTAACCAGGCCAGAGAAATTTCCCGTTGGCATCCTTGCGGAACCAGTTCACGTGGAAGACTTTCGGCGCGTGCTTGATTTTCGGTCCCATCTCGAGCCAATGACCAAAATAGTCGGCCATGTTGTAGCCGCAGAAGGGAAGCATCGCCATGGGATCGCGGCGCGTGACGCCGACGGCGCCCGTCGCGGCGGCGGTGGTCTCCGAGGCCATCGTCGCGCCGACGAAAACGCCGTGCTGCCAGTCGCGCGATTCGTAGACGAGCGGCGCGAGGCGGGCGCGGCGTCCGCCGAAAATAATCGCGGAGATGGGAACGCCAGCGGGATCGTCCCAGTGGGGCGAAATCGAAGGCGATTGCTTCGCGGGAACGGTGTAGCGCGAGTTCGGATGCGCGGCGGGTCCCTTATCCGGCGACCACCTTTCGCCTTTCCAGTCGATCAGGCCCGCGGGCGGAGGCGTGCCAATGCCTTCCCACCAGGGCTCAAGCGAGGGCGACACGGCAACATTGGTGAAAATCGCGTCGTGGCGCAAAGCGGCCATAACATTGGGATTCGTCTGCATGTTGGTGCCGGGCGCAACGCCGAAGAAACCAGCTTCCGGATTGACGGCGCGCAAGGTGCCGTCGGATGCGATGTGCATCCAGGCGATATCGTCGCCGACCGTGAAAACGCGATAGCCCTCGGATTCGAGCGCGGAAACCATCATCGCGAGATTCGTCTTGCCGCAGGCGCTGGGAAACGCGGCGGCCATGTAAGTGACTTTCCCGGTGGGATCTTCGAGGCCGAGGATGAGCATGTGCTCGGCCATCCAGCCCTCGAAGCGCGCCATCCAACTCGCGATTCGCAGCGCAAAACATTTCTTGCCGAGCAGCGCGTTGCCGCCGTAGCCCGAGCCCACACTCCAAATCAATTTTTCTTCCGGAAAATGCATGACGAAGCGGCGCTTGGGATCCACTCCCGCCAGCGCATGCAGACCCGGAACGAAATTGTCGGTCGAGCCGATGCGCTGCAGCGCAGCTTTGCCCATGCGCGACATGATCCGCATGCTGGCGACAACGTACCGGCTGTCAGTAATCTCCACTCCGACACGGCTGTAGGGCGAATTTTCGGGTCCGAGGATATAGGGCGCGACGTACATGGTGCGGCCCTTCATCGAGTTTTCGAGGATAGGGCGAACTCTGGCTTTGGCGTCTTCGGGCGACATCCAGTTGTTGGTGGGGCCGGCTTCGTCTTGCGTGCGCGTGCAGATGAATGTGACGGATTCGGTGCGCGCGACGTCGTTCGGGTTGCGGCGATTCAGGTAGCAGCGCGGGTAGGTGGAAGGGTTGAGCTCGGTGAGAATGCCGTCGTGGAGAAGGCCGTTAATGTAGCCGCGATTCTCCTCTTCGGAACCGTCGCACCAGACGATGTGGTCGGGGTTCGTCAGGCGCGCGGATTCTTCAACCCAATTTTCGAGTGGCGTGGACACCCAACCTCCGACGGGAGATGCGGGAAACGTCGCGCGGCGAAGCGGCCCGGGCGCGTCGCACTGGTGGCGCTGAGGTGCCGTTTACAAAAAAAGTGTAGGACACGGAGCAGGGAATTGCAAGACGGAGGGATTGGCCACAGAGACACAGAGGAACGGTAGTGGGCCAGTTTGTAATTTTCTATAACACTAACTCAAACGAGCCTTATCGGATCGCGATGAGTAACCCGCCGCTTATACCAATCGACTGCTCATGCCCTCGTCCGAAGTTGTACTCGTAGCCGGGTTCTAGGTACCACCCGAATCGATGCTTCCCGGCGGAAGGCCAAAACATAAAATCTCCGACGGCTTCCCCAGCGACGGAGTTTGCTGTCACCCCGTACGCTCTCGTGTGAACCCACTCGGGACCCACGCCGAACATGAACTCCGCTTTCTTGGATAGCGTCCAAGGCTTCTTAAACAGAAGGTCCACATCCCATTCTGTCGAGTGACGGGTGAAAAGCGGGGTCACGCCCGCTTCGAGTTCCAGCCAGTTCTCGATCGGTGTAACTTCAACTGCGAGGTCCGGACCGAAACTCGAACCACCATCTGTCAGGCTCCGACTCGTAGCGGCCCCAACTTCGACGACGGCGATTTCCTTATCGGCCTCGACAGACTGCGCCGCAGCGTTTCCCGCGCAGAGAAATAGAGACGCTATCATGATGGATAGTGTCGCGTTCACGATTCACCTCTCCCAATTGGACGTGATTGTACAGCCTCTCACTTTGGACTTGGGATGCAAACTCGTGCTCGGCTCGTGAACTCAAAACTGACCCACTACCGAGGAACGGCCAGCGGGTTTGGAACCCGCCCCTACGACGGTTCGACACCGTGTCGCACGAGCGAGCGGTGCTATTCCTGGCGGAGGGCTTGCATGGGGTCGACCCGCGTGGCGCGGTGCGCCGGGATGTAGCAGGCAAGGAAAGCCGACGCCAGAAGGATGCCGGCGACGGCGCTGAAAGCGGAAACGTCGATGGTGCCGACGTTGTAGAACAGGCTGTGCATCGCGCGGCCGACGAAGTAGGCGCCGCCGAATCCCAACGCCAAGCCGATGAACGCAAGGATCATGCCTTCGCGCAAAATCAAACCCAGCACGCGGCTGGAGCCCGCGCCGAGCGCCATTCGCAATCCGATTTCATGGGTGCGCTGTGCTACGGCGAACGACATGACTCCGTAGATTCCCAGCGCGGCAAGCAGCAGCGCGATGGCTGCGAAGCCTCCGAAAAGAAATGCCGAGAAGCGGTCGCCGGACATGGATTCGTCGATGATCTGGTCCATCGTCTTCACCTGCGAGAGAGGGAGATTGGGGTCCATGGACTCGGCGATGTCGGCGATGCTCTTGCCCAACGCGGCTGGGTCGCCGATGGCGCGGACGGCGATGCCCGCTTGCGGCCAGGGACTTTGCCAGAAGGGGACGTCAATCTCCGGGAAGCCATCGCCCTTGGGGCCGCCGTTCTTGGTGTTGCGATAAACGCCCACAATCTGCCACGAGATGTAAGGACCGAGCTTCGTGACTCCGGGAATCAACTGCTCGACGTTAATGCGCTGCGTCAGCGGATCGACGCCGGAGAAGTATTTCTTCACGAAGGTTTCGTTCACGACGGCGACGTTCGCGCCGCCAGCGATATCCTGCTCGGTTATCGCGCGTCCCTGATAGATGGTGATCCCGAAGGTTTGAAAATATTGCGGAGTCACCATGTTGAAGCCCGCACCGGGGCGCTGCGATGGATCGTCGACACTTTTCCCCGCGATTTCAAACGGCATGCCGAAGTTCACGCCCTGGAGCGGCATTCCTTCGGAGGCGGAGACAGATGTGACGCCGGGGAGCGCTTGCGTCTTCTCGATGAACTGGCGATAGAACGCGATGATTTGCTTGGGGTCGGTGAGGTGGCCGTCGGGAACCGGGAGAAAGAACGTGAGCAGGTGATCGGTGTGGAATCCGAAGTCGACGTGCGCCACGTTCCACAGGCTGTGAATGGCGAGGCCTCCTCCTGCGAGCAGGCTGAGCGCGAGAGCGAACTCCGCCACGACGAGCGTGCGGCGCAAACCATGCCGGCCCGCGCTGACAGCGGAGCGTCCGCCTTCTTTGAGTACTTCGTTCAAGTTCATTCGCGTCGCCTGCCAGGCTGGGGCGCAGCCGAAGAGCACTCCCGCGACAATGCTGGCAACCACTGTGAACAAGAGTACGGGAAGGTTCAGGCGCAGGTCCGCTTCGGAAGGCAAGGTGAACGGCGGCATCATGGCGATGATGAGTTTGAGAAGTCCCCATGCCAGGGCGATGCCCACGACGCACCCAATCGCGGCGAGCGCGAGACTCTCGGCGAGGAACTGGCCGAACAGACGTTTGCGGGAAGCGCCAAGGGAGGCGCGGACGGCAACTTCTTTTTGGCGGGTTGTTGCGCGCGCGAGCAGGAGGTTCGCGACATTGGCACACGCAATCAGCAGGACGAAGCCGACCGCTCCCATGAGGAGCCACAGACCGCGAATCACGTCGCGATCGAGAAAATCGTTGTGGAGAGGCTCGACGGTGGCGCCCCAGCCTTTGTCCGATTTTGGATAGACTTCGGCGATGTGACGCGTGACCGCGTCCATATCGGAATTCGCCTGTGCCAGCGTGACTCCGGGTTTGAGGCGGCCCATCACGAGGAGCCAGTGGAAATCGTGATTGATCTGGTCGGGCTTGAATGCGAGCGGGACATAGAGTTCGTTCGTCAAGCGATCGGCGGGGCCCGGCGCGAGCACGCCAACGATCGTGTAGGGCTCGCCGTTCATTTGAACTTGCCGGCCAATGATGCCGCGGTCGCCGGCGAAGCGGTTCTTCCACAAGTGATTCGTGAGAATTGCCACATGGTTCTTGCCAACCTGGCCCTCTTCCGGCAGGAAATCGCGGCCCAGGAGGATGCGGTGCCCCATCATCGTGAGAAAACCGGGCGTGTCGGCTTGACCTTCGACGCGTTCGGGGCGGCCCGAAGTGGCAAGATTGACGCTTGTTCCGGTCCAGGCTCCCATCTGCTGAAAGACTTTGTTCTCGCGCTGCCAGTCGAGGAAGTCACCGGCCGCAACACCGTTTCGATTTCCCTGAATCTTCGACCAGACAATCGTCAGTTGTTCGGGATGAGGATAGGGCAGAGGCGCGAGCAAGGTGGCGTAGACGACGCTGAAGATGGCGGTGTTGGCGCCGATACCCAAGGCCAAAGCGAGCACGGCCACCGAAGCGAAGGCGGGATTCTTGACGAGGAGCCGGAAGCCGAACTTGACGTCGCGCAAGAAGCTGGTCATCGATGCCCTCGCTTGGCCGACAAAGGCTGCTTAGTCACTCAGCGCCAAAGCCGCAATCTCACACACATAAACGGTCGCTACCGTGCAAATGTTCCACCAAGTTGCGCAGCGCTACAGATTGTAGCAGTAAAGGACTTATGGGCAGTTTTCATTTGCTGATTCCTGTAGTGCTGCTCGAATTCGGTGAGGTCCTGTTCGCTTGCGGACAACACGAGCCCTGTGACCGGAGCTTGCGGGGGCGAATGCTATACTTCGCGAATGTACGCGCGAAAGCTGAAAGCGGAAGTGGTGATTGCGGGCGAACGCCGCGCGGCACCGCTTGATTGGCTCGACAGCTTTTGCATGCGCAATTTCACTGGCTCGGCCGAGTTCGACGACACACTGCCGACCGCCGATGGCGAACTCGAAGCTGGATTGCGAGTGGATCCTGCGCGGCTGGCGCAGGCGATGAGCGAGTGGTTCACGAAACGCGGCAAGGGTGACGGGAAGCCGGTGAACGTGGAGATTCGCGAAGGGACTTAGCGGGCTGGCTGCAACTTGATCCTCGCGGGCGTTCTTCTAAATTCCGGATAGCGAGCGTACGGAATGAAGTAGAATCCGCCGCAAATAGAAGAGCCGGGCCGCTCTGCGTATGACTGGGGCGTTGCAGCGGTCATCGCAAAAGGCCCGGCTCCTCACATTTAGTTCGACGCGACTTCATCGGGATTGTTAGCACCACGGTGGCGCGCTCGATTCTTGATGCCCAGCGCCAAAGCGCACGATAAAGAGCGGAAGCTCTTCTCGGAGCGCTGAAGCAGGGGGCTTCCGCCCTTAGCGGTGAATTTCTTCGGCGGCGCGGTCGCGCTCGCGTCGGCGCGACTCGATGCGATCCTCGAAGGCCGTGAATCTGTGATCGGCGAGAGCGGCTCGGATTCTTGGCAGCGCGGCTTTCGTTGCTTCCGCGCCAGCGGCGACGAGCGCGGGCGTCTTCACAAATTCATCCCACAAAATGCTGTGAACGTCTGGCTCGATCAGAACGTCGGTGGCGTCGCGCCACGGCTGATGCGAGTTGGATTGAATGATTGAGAAGGACCGGCTGATGACTTCGATGGTGTTGCGGGGCTTGTTGGCCAGCAGGCCAGGTTCGAGATGCACGGCGATTACGAAGTCCGCTCCCATGTCGCGCACGCAGACGGCGGGGACAGCCTCGGTGAGGAAGCCGTCGACGAGCACGCGGTCGTCAATCTCTACGGGGAGAAACAGTCCGGGATAGGCGCAGGACGCGCGCAACGCAGGCCCAATTTCGCCTTTCGTGAAATGAACTGACTCTCCCGCGAGCAGGTCCGTGGCGACGATTCCGAGCGGAATCTTCATCTCGTCGAAATGGTGCAAGGGCGTGAAACGGCGAACGAAGTCTTCGAGGCGCTCGTTGGAGGCCATGCCCATGCGAGAAATGGTCCAGCGGCCGAAATCGCGAAAGCGCGTAGCGGAGCCCTGAAATTCCATCTCTTCGATTGTGCTTCCGCCGGCGTAGGCAGTGGCGATTAGAGCGCCGACGCTCGTGCCCGCTATGTAGTCGATGGGGATGTCGTTTTCTTTGAGGACGCGCAGCACGCCGACGTGGGCGATGCCGCGCGCGAAGCCGCCGCCAAGCGCAAGGCCCACGCGAGGCCGCGGCTCGTCGCCAGAATAGGCAAACGTGCGCAGACCTTTTACGGCGGTCCCAAGCCATTTGAATACGTTGCCCATCTTGCCTCTTTTTTGGGGAGCCCGCCGCGGCCGGACGAACTCCACACCCTATAGAACACTTTAGCGCACTTCCGGTTGCGCGGCGTTTCCGAGTGCACAGGGGTTTACAAGTGCAAAACCCTGCATACCGTCAATCTGCCAGCCGTGGCCTTGACCCGGGGGCGCGCTTGCGAATACTGTGTGGAGTCACCACAGGGTGACGTAACCCAATGGAATCTCAGCGCAACATATCGCTGCGTTACCTGGCTCTGGTCGGCGCCCTTTTCATTTGCGTGGCCGCGACATCCTTTGGGAATGCTTTGCCTCGATGGCCTGGAGCGAACCAACCGCAAGGGCAACCGGGTCAATTCCGGGTCATCAAGTCGCTATGCGGCAGCAAGAGTGTGTCGCACGGAGGGGAAGTAGAGCTGCAAGATCCTCGAAACGTTTTTCACGTACCGGAGGATCACCAGATCGTCGTGTATTTCGAATGGGAAGGTCCGCCGGGAGACCATCATGCGGTGGGTTCGTGGAGGAGTCCTGACGGCAAGGTGGCACTCGTATCAGAGTTTGATCTTTCTTCTCAGGGCAGACGCTACATAGGCACTTGGGCGCTCGCGATACCCGCGTCGATCGCGCCGGGTTTGTGGGCGCTGGAAGCGCAAATCGACGGCCAGCCCGCTGGCACGCAGACTTTTCAAATTGTCTCCATCCGCAGTGAAGCAGCTGCCGCAGCACTGCCTCCCCTGCCGACTCCCGCCGAGATTTACCAGCGCGCGGCGGCGGCCAGCGTCTTCGTGACAAGTCTTGACGAGAACGGAGAGACGATTTCGCGCGGCTTTGGATTCTTTGTCGACAAGAATCTGGTGCTCACAGCCTTCCAGGTGATCGACGGAGCGAGTTCTCTGCGAATGGAGCTCGCCGACGGTTCCAGCATGACAATCGGCAACGTGGTGGCGTGGAATCGCGGTCAGGACTGGGCGATTTTGAAAGTGGAGACATCGAAGGTGCAGCCTTTGGAAAAGGCCGCGCCAAACTCGTGGAAAATTGGGGATCTCTGCTACGTGCTCGCTTCGCAGGGCCAGGGAAGCCGGACGATTCAAAACGTTAACATCACCGGACTTCAGGGAACGGCGAAGACCTCGCAGAGGCTGACGATTTCTGGGTTTGGTGGAGCGGCGGTAGGAGCGCCCATGGTGGACGGCTATGGGCGCGTAATCGGCGTTCTCAGCGGAGGCTTGACGGGGATGGGAAGCCGCCGGATGGGAACATGGGCTAGTTACCTTGATCCCGGGCAGATGGCGCCGACGATTGCGGACCCGACTGTGTTACCGATTGCAGCGATTCCAGAAGCAGCATCGTCACAACAAGCGGTAACGTTTGCCGATCTCGCAGCGGAGGGCGCCCTGATTCTGCCTTTAGTGCAGGATTCTCAAGCGGCGACTGCAGAACTCTGCGAGGATTTTGAAAAGTTCCACGGTGAAGCAATTATGCCAGTGCGGCCGAGAAGGGAGTTCTCCAAGAAACAGGGCAGCCTCGCGTTGGTGGTCACATGGGGTCCCAGCAAGAAACTGAAGAGTACGCAGCTTTTGCGTCTTTACAATGCCGACAATCACGCCGTCGCGGAGACTTCTCCTTCAAAGCTTGACCTTCAACCGCACGTCACGATGTATTCGGCGTGGAAAGTCCCGCTTGGTTCACTCCAACCAGGCATTTACCGAATTGATTTGCTCGTGGGGGGCCAGCCGCACTGGCGAGGATTCTTCCGGCTCTCTGATTAGGCACGAGCGCAGACTCTCGGCTTCGAAGAGCGGGTCCTTTGTACATCTCGTTCGCGACACTTACTCACCCTTGACATCCCCGGAGACGCGTTGACCATGCGACAAGGGTTTGTCAGTATGTCGAAGGTTCGCGCGAAGCGCTGAACCTTTGCGAGGCGTACGGGAAAATGAAACGCAGAATTGAAAAAGTGGCTGTGCTTGGCGCGGGCACGATGGGAGCGCGCATCGCTGCGCATCTTGCGAACGCGGGGATTCCGTGTTTTCTGCTCGATATCGTTCCGGCGGAATTGAGCGCGCGACGAAAAGCGGAAGGGGCTGACGCTGGAAAGCCCGGCGGTGCGCAATCGCATCGTTCTTGCCGGCCTGGACGCCGCGAAAAAATCACGGCCCGCGGCATTTTTCACGCCGGAGACGGCGCGGCTGATTACTCCTGGAAATCTCGAAGACAATTTGGGGTGGTGCGGCCAGGTGGATTGGATCATCGAGGCCGTCGCCGAAAATCTGGAGATCAAAAGGAAGCTTTTCGAGCGCGTCGAGACTGTGCGCAAGCCTGGCACGATTGTCACGTCGAATACTTCGGGCTTGCCGATCCGGCTGATCGCCGAAGGGCGCTCCGAGGATTTTCAGCAGCATTGGGCCGGAACGCACTTTTTCAATCCGCCGCGCTACATGAAATTGGTCGAGTTGATTCCCGGGCCGAAGACGCGGCCCGAAGTGATGGGGGCGCTGGATGAGATTTGCGATTTGCGGCTCGGCAAAGGCGTGGTGGTGGCGAAGGACACGCCAAACTTCATCGCGAACCGCATCGGCACATTTTCGGTGCTCAACGTGATGCGGCAAATGCAAGCGCTGGACATGACGATCGAAGAAGTGGACGCGTGCACGGGGCCTGCCATCGGGCAGCCGAAGTCGGCGACGTTCCGCACGGCCGATATTGTGGGACTCGACGTGCTGGTCCACGTGGTGCGCAATATTTACGAAAGCGTGCCCGACGACGAATCGCGCGAAATGTATCGCGTCCCGCCGCTGGTGGAAGAAATGATGAAGCGCGGCTGGCTCGGCGAAAAAACGGGCAGCGGTTTTTACAAGCGCGTGAAGAAGGATGGCGAATCGGAAATTCTCACGCTCGATTGGCACACGATGGAGTACCGGCCGCGGCAGAAGGCGAGATTCGGGTCGATCGAGGCCGGCAAAGCGATTGAGGATACGCGCGACCGGTTGCGCCTACTGGTGGCTCCAGCGCTCGAAGGCAAAGCCGGTGACAAAGCGAACCGGCTGCTGTGGTCGACGCTGAGCGAGACGTGCTTATACGCGGCACGGCGTGCGCCGGAAATCGCAAATTCGATTGTAGACGTGGATCGCGCGATGCGGTGGGGATTTGCGTGGGAGCTTGGGCCATTCGAGGTGTGGGACGCGATCGGCGTCGAGCGAATGGCGACGGCGCTCGAGCGCGAACGCAAAACGCTGCCGCCGGTGGTGGAAAAAGTTCTGGCGTCGCCGCCGAAATCGTTTTATGAAACGGCGACGGGCCGCACGAGCTATTTCGATCTCGCGGGCGGCGCGTTCAAGCCGGTGGAGGAGCCCGCCGGAATCATTATTCTGAAATCGCTCAAGGAACGGTCAGGTGTGGTGCAGGAAAATTCGGGCGCAAGCCTGATCGACCTGGGCGACGGCGTAATCTGCTGCGAATTCCACTCGAAGATGAACTCGATTGGCGGCGATCTGGTGGCGATGATTCACGCGGGCGTCAATCGGCTCGGGTCGGAATTCGACGCGATGGTGATCGCGAACCAGGCGGTGAATTTCTCGGTCGGCGCGAATTTGATGCTTTTGTTGATCGGCGCGCAGGAAGCCGAATGGGACGATATTCATCTGGCGGTGCGGCAATTCCAGCGCGTCAATATGGCGATCAAGTACGCGCCCGGGCCTGTGGTGGTGGCGCCGCAAGGACTGGCGTTGGGCGGCGGATGCGAGATCAGTTTGCACGGCGCGCGAATTCACGCGGCCGCCGAAGCTTACATGGGGCTGGTGGAGACGGGCGTCGGCCTGATTCCTGGCGGCGGCGGCACGAAAGAAATGCTGATTCGCGCGAATGAGCACGCGGCTGGCGGCGAGGACCTGGATTTGTTTCACGCGCTGAAGCCTGTATTCGAAAATATCGCGATGGCGAAGGTCTCGACGAGCGGCGAGGAGGCGAGGTCGCTCGGATACTTGCGGCCGTCGGATTTGATCGCGATGAACCGCGATCGGCAGGTGGCCGACGCAAAGCAGACAGCGCTCGGGATGGTGCGCGCCGGATACCATCCGCCGGCGCCGGCGCAGATCCGTGTGCTGGGCGAGGAATTTCTCGCGGGCGCGAAGCTGGCGATTCACATGATGTTGCGCGGGGGATACGCGAGCGAACACGATGCTGTCGTCGCGCGAAAGCTTGCGTACATTCTCGCGGGCGGCAGCATTACGGCGCCACAAACCGTTCCCGAACAGTACGTGCTCGATCTGGAACGCGAGGCGTTCGTCAGCTTGTGCGGCGAGCGCAAGACGCAGGAACGGATCGCGCATACCTTGAAAACTGGCAAACCGTTGCGAAACTAGCCTGTTCCCCGATCGCAAGGACCCAAGCATTACCACAGAGGACACAGAGATAAAGATAGAGGGCACGGAGGTATCTCGCTAGTGCCAGGTCTGATTCCAGGGCAACTTTTCCTATGGAAACGTGTTCTTACAGTGTGGGAAACCTGCGGCGGATTGTGCGAATCCAATCAAGTGGGTGCAGGTGACTCGAGTGGGTGCGGGGAGATGTTCTAGGTTTTCGCGGAACTTTGTTCCGTTTAGTACGCAATAGAATTTATGTCAGGGTTTGTTAGTACAAACCCTGAAACCCGTTCTCTCGGAGCTTGCCCGGTGCAGCAGGCGGGCAAGTGCAGACCCTGAAACCCGAAGGCGACTGACAGAGGTACTACTCGGCAACTAGTCCTGGAGATGATGATGATTCGAAGCGGGAAACTGTTCATAATTTTTCTGATGTTGGCTTTTATTGCGGTTGCGCCCGCGAAAGCGCAGACCGCTGCTGGTTCTGCAGGGGACGTGAGAACGAACACGATGGTGCCGGTGTACGACGTTACGAAAGAAGTGAAGGTTCAGGGCACGATTCAGAAGATCGATGGCTTCGGGACGAGCGGACCGATTGGCACGCACATCATGGTTCAGACGGCGCAGGGTGTGGTGGACGCGCATTTGGGATTCGGCGCCGCGAGCAAGCCGGAGTACCTCGGCATCGCGGAGGGACAGAGCGTCACCCTCACCGGGATGATGCAAACCTTCGGAGACACGAACGTGCTGATGGCGCGAATCTTGACGACTTCGAATCACATTTTCGTTCTGCGGAACGAGCATGGCATTCCCGTTCGCGCGCTTCCGCGAGGGAGCAGCCGAGCGAAGAGCTTGTTCGGCTCAGCACTTAGTGGCGCCGGTGCCGATCGTTTGCAGGAGGGCCAGTGATGCGAGCGAAGGCCCAACTCTTCTCGGTTATGGCGCTTACAGTGGTGGGGCTGATGAGTCTGGCGGCCTGCGGCGGCGGTGGTAGTTCTACCCCGCCTCCGCCACCAAATCCCACGCCTTCATCAAACGGACTCACGGTTTATCCGTCGACAGCGAGCGTACCCGTCGGCGGGACGGTGGATTTTATCGGCAATGTCCCGAGCAATTCGACCGCGACGGTCACGTGGGCAGTAAGCGGCTCCTCGAATGGCTCGATTACCAGCGCGGGCGTGTACACGGCGCCGACTGCGGTGCCGAGTCCAGCTGAGGTGGCCGTCACCGCGACTTCGGGCAGTTTTTCTGCAACCGCGGTGGTGACGGTAACGGTGGCGCAAGGGCTCACGGTTAATCCTGCCGCTGCTTCCGTTCCTGCCGGGAGTGTTACGCAGTTTACGGCGACCTCGATGGGAGCGGTTGCGGCGGGCGTTACGTGGGAAGTGAACGGCACGCCTAACGGTGACGCGGTTCATGGGACGATCGATGCGAACGGCAACTACACGGCGCCGTTGACGCCACCTCCCGGCGGGTCGACAGTGGTCACGGCAACTGCGGGAGGCAACGCGGGCACCTCGACGGTAACCGTCGTGTTCTCGAGCCTCTCTTTGAGCGGCCCGTATTCGTTCTCATATTCTGGCGCCGACGCGACGACGGATTTCTTTCTCGTGGTGGGCAACTTCACTGCGAGTCCGGTTGCCGGCACCAACAGCGGTACCATCGCCGGAACCGAAGATGCGATCGATGGGAGTAGTCTCCATGCGGGTCAGCAGATCACCGGCACGTTCACGGTGGGGCCCGATGGGCGCGGAACGGTGACCCTAAGCACCGGAGAGGTGTGGCAGTTTGCTCTCGCCAACACGGAGCACGCGCTGCTGATCAACTTCAACACGGGAGTCGCGACCGGAAGCGGCACGATCGACCAACTCAAAACAACTACGACGCCGCTGGCAAACGGGCAATTTGTTTTCCAGGTCTCCGGATTGGATGTCAACGGAAGTCCTGTGGGGATTGCTGGCGCCTTTACCAGCCTGGGAAGCGGCAGCGGAGCCCTGACGACTACCGGCAACGTTCTGGATATGAACGATGGCAGCGTCCCCAACGGCACTACCACTACCGACGATACGACCCTGACGGGCTCGTTCAACCTGAATCCCGGGAATCTTACTGGAACGCTCACATTGACGAGCACGGACTTGGGGTTTTTGACGACGGGCGCGGCCGCGACAACTTCGGTGGTTTTCGATTTCTACGTCGCGAGCGATAACCATATCCGGATCATCGAAACCGACGGGAATGCGTTTTTGGCGGGCGATGTCTTCAGCGCCCCGGCCCTTCCCGGCGCTGGGTATACAGCCAACCTGCTGCAGAAGGGTAATTATGCGTTCACGATGGGTGGTTCCACGGGGAGCGCATACGCGGCCGGCGGCGTGTTTGCGGCCAGCGGAGGGAGCGGCACTTCGACCAGCGGCAGCATCACAGGCGGCGTGTTCGACAACAACAACGGCGGCGCCAGCATCCAGACGGATCAAACGATTACTTCGTCGAGCTATGGGGTCGATCAGAACACAGGCCGAATTTCGGCGACCATCACGACTGCGGCCCATCCCACGGGATTCGCTTTTGTCGGTTACGTGACATCGCCAGTCGATCCGTCAAATCCGAACTCGGTACAGGTGCTCTTGCTTGAAACTGATTCCATTGCGGTCGCAAGTGGCACGGCCTATCTTCAATCCGCTACGAGCGAACCGACCGGCAGCTACGCTTTAAACTTAACGGGCCAGGCGACCGGGGGCGAGCAAGATATTCTCGCGCAGCTTGGAATCAACGGAACCACGATCACCGGCAGCATGGACATCAATAATTTTGCCACCAACACGACACTCACAGGGCTCAACATCGTGAGCAGCAGCAGCACGATTGCCTCGCCTGATGCAAACGGACGCGGCTCGGCAACTTTTACCGCAGCCGGTGGAGCATCGTTTCCGGTGGCGTACTACGTGATAGATCAGAATACTGCGGTCATGATCGAAACAGACAGCACAAGAGTGATGACCGGGTTGCTGTTGAAGCAGTACTAGTTTCCTTCAGGCTTTTTTTGAGGGGCTCGCTGCGGCGAGCCCTTCGACGTTCTCCCCTTAGCTCTCCCCCGAAAGTTGTAACGCACTGGCGCGGCTGCGCGTCCACGCGATCGTCAATTGTCGTCTCTAGTGTCTTTTGTTTTTCGGATGCGCTTGATTTTGGCGAGGTGTGCCGATAGCATTCGAGTCCGTTTTGCTGATTCCATACTCGAAACTCGATTATATAAAGATGCGGTCGACACAGGGGTGCCTAATGAGACCGATGAAAGAATCGTTGAAATTGGCGCGATTCCGCCTGCTTTTTTCGCTGGTTGCGGTGATTGCGCTGATGGGCGCGCTGAGTGGAGTGTCGCGCGTTGCGCGCGGAGAAGGCGGCGAGCCGCGCTATTTCGCGATCACGAACGCGCGAATCGTTCCGGTGTCGGGGCCTGCGGTCGAAGGCGGCACCGTTGTGATCGCGAAGGGATTGATTCAAGCAGTGGGCACAAGCGCGACGATCCCGCCGGAAGCTTGGGTGATCGACGGCAAGGGCTTGACGGTGTATCCGGGCTTGATCGATGCGGGAACGAATATCGGTCTGCAACAGGAGGGCGCGGCGCCATCGCCCTCAGCCGGGGGACGCGGTGCTGGTCGCCGGGCGGCTCCGGTGGGAGAAATCGCGCACGGCCCCGAAGATCGTCCTGGCACGACGCCGTGGCGGGTGGCGGCAGACGAATTCAAGACGGATGACAAGCGCATCGAAACCTGGCGGAACGCTGGGTTCACGACTGTGTTGACTTCCCCCGAGGGCGGCATTTTTCCGGGGCAGGGAAGCGTGGTGGATTTGGCCGGGGATCGCGCGGGCGATTTCGTTGTGAAGCCCGCAGCCACTTTGCAGGTTTCGTTTCGACCTGCGGGAGGGTTTTTCGGCTTCCCGGATTCGCTGATGGGAACGATCGCGTATATCCGCCAGGTGCTCGACGACTCCTCGTGGTACGCGCAAGCGGAACCCATTTACGATTCGAACCCGACGAAGAATCAGCGCATTCCGTACGACCGGGCTGAGCGTGTGATCAGCCAGGCGCTTCGAGACAAGCAACCTTTCGTTCTGCCGGCGAACAATTCCGTACAGATACTTCGCGGGTTGCGCCTCGCGGACGAGTGGAAGATTCCCACCGTGCTCTACGGGGGACAGCAAGGTTACGCGGTGGCGGATGCGATCGCAGCGAAGCAAGTTCCGGTGATCGTCACGCTCAAGTGGCCGGAACGGCCGAAAGATGCAGATCCGGAAGCGGAACAAACGTTGCGCGACCTGCGTTTCCGCGACCGCGCTCCGGGTACTCCGGCTGCTCTGGCCAAAGCGGGGGTGAAGTTCGCATTTGCGTCCGACGGGCTGGCGGCGCCGAAGGATATTTTCAAGAACGCGAAAAAAGCCATCGACGCGGGCCTCGCGCCGGACGCTGCGTTGCGCGCATTCACCATCGATGCTGCCGCGATTCTCGGCGTCGGCGATCGCCTGGGCACAATCGAGCCGGGCAAGATCGCGAATCTGGTTGTGACGGACGGCGACATTTTCAATGAGAAGACGAAGCTGAAGGATGTGTTCGTGGACGGCAGTTGGTTCGAAATTCATCCGGAGGCCTCGCCACAAAAGGCTCCGCACGGCGGCGAGGAGCCGAAGCCAGAGCGCGCGGGCGCGTCGTCGACTTTGGATTCGGGGGTGAGCCGATGAAAAACTCAACGATCATTCTAGCGCTGGTTGTGTTCGTGGCGTCGGCGGTGCTTCCGGCGCGCGCGCAGAACTCGAACACTATCCTGATTCAGAACGCGACGATTCTGACGGTGACGCACGGCAACATCGAGCACGGGTCAATTCTGATCCGCGATGGAAAGATTGCGGCGGTCGGCGCGGACGTGAAAGCTCCCGAGGGTGCAACCGTCATCGACGCAGCAGGACAATTTGTGGCGCCGGGGACCGTCGATTGCCACTCGCACATCGCTATCGACGGCGGAGTCAACGAGGGCGGGCCATCGGTTTCGTCGATGGCGCGAATTCCAGACGTGCTCAATCCCGACGACATCGACATTTACCGCGACCTCGCCGGCGGCGTTACGGAGGCGAACGTCCTGCACGGCAGCGCGAATTCCATTGGCGGGCAAACCGTGGTGATCAAGCTGCGCTGGGGCAAGCCCGCGGATCAGCTTCCGTTCGAAGGCGCGATGCCGGGAATCAAGTTCGCGCTCGGCGAGAATCCGAAGCGCTCGGGATTCAGGCCGCCTGCTGGGGTGCCGCAGCGCTATCCGGGAACGCGGATGGGAGTGGAGGAAACGATCCGGCAGGCGTTCACTGACGCACGCGAGTACAAGAAGCAGTGGGACGACTACAACCAGCGCAGAGCGGCGGGTGAGCAAAATCTGATTCCGCCGCAGCGGAACGTGACGCTCGATCCCCTGGTGGAGGTGCTCGAAGGCAAGCGGTACGTCCACTCGCACTGCTATCGCGCCGACGAAATTTTGATGCTGCTGAATGTCGCCAAAGAATTTGGTTTCAAGGTGCGGACGTTCCAGCACGTGCTGGAAGGCTATAAGATCGCGGATGAACTCGTCGCGGCGGGCGTGGGCGCGTCCACCTTCTCCGATTGGTGGGCGTACAAGATGGAAGCGTACGACGCGATTCCCTACAACATGGCGTTGATGACGCAGCGAGGCGTGGTCGTCTCGGTGAATTCGGATGATGCGGAAGAAGCCACGCATCTCAACCAGGAGGCGGCGAAAGGCATGAAATATGGCGGGCTTTCGGCGAATGAAGCGATGAAGCTGTTCACGCTGAATCCGGCGATCCAGCTCGGAATCGACAATCGAGTGGGCTCGATTGAGGTTGGCAAGGACGCCGATCTCGCCATCTATAACCACGATCCGCTGAGCGTGTATGCGGTGGTACAGAAGACCCTGATTGACGGGCAGGTTTATTTCGATCGCCAGCGAGATATCGCTCAACGCGCCGCGAACGAGAAGGAAAAGCAGGAGCTGATCGAAAAGGAGAAGAAGACAAGCGAAGCGGAAAAGAAGTCGGAAGAAAAGCAAGAGAAGAAACCAGAAAAGAAACCGGATCAGAAGAAAAAGCCAGGCGCGCCGAGCGGGAGCGACGTGGTTGTGGGAGGTGCGCTGTGAACACACGCATCCTGAGATTAGCCAGTGCTGCTTCAACTTCCGGGCTGTTGGTGGCTATTACGGTGGCCCTGCTGGCGCTTCCGGCCCGCGCGCAAAACTCGCCAGGCGTCTACGCAATCAAGAACGCGAAGGTGTTCACGCTTGCGGGGCCTGCCGTCGAAAACGCCACCGTGATCATTCGCGACGGAAAGATCGCGGCGGTCGGAGTGAACGTGGATGTTCCGGCGGGAGCACAGGTAGTTGACGCGAAGGGCCTCGAGGTTTATCCCGGGCTGTTCGACCCGATCACGCAGGTGGGGCTGAATGAAGTGGGCGCTGTCGCCGCAACTGTCGACGTCACAGAGCTCGGCGAATATAACCCGGACGTCGTCGCTGCAACGGCAGTGAATCCCGCGAGCGCGCACATTCCGGTGACGCGCGCCAGCGGAATCACGCACGTGCTCTCCGCTCCGGGAACGTCTGGGTTCGATTCACAAGGCGGGGGCGTCATCACGGGTCAGGCTTCTGCATTTAATCTGGCCGGATGGACGATGGACGAAATGCAGATCAAGCGGTCTGCTGCGATGGTCATCAACTGGCCGACGCTCGAGACGCGCTCGTTCGATTTTTCCACGTTCTCGATTCAGGAAAAGCCGTACGCGGACGTCAAGAAGGAATACGACAAGAAGATCGACGAGATCAACGATTGGCTCGACCGCGCGCGACACTACGCCCAGGCGCGGTCGAAAGGTTCACCCTCAAATTTCGAGCGCGACTTGAAGCTCGAAGCGCTCGCGCCTGTGGTGGAAGGGAAGTTGCCGGTCTTGGTGATCGCAGCGAAGGGGCGCGACATCCGCACCGCCGTCGAGTTCTGCACGAAGCAGAACTTGAAAATGATTCTCGCTGACGGTGCGGAAGCCTGGAAAGTGAAGGACGTGCTCAAGGACAAGAAGATTCCGGTGATTCTCGGGCCCACACTCCAACTGCCGGAGGACGAGGACGTTCCTTACGACCGGCCGATGGAACAGGCTTCTGAGCTTCAAGCCGCCGGAATTCCAATCGCGTTTTCAAGTTTCGGAGTGGCATTTTCGCGGCGCCTCTCGCAGTATGCGGGAGCGGCCGTCGCGTATGGATTGCCGCACGAAGAAGCTTTGAAAGCTGTGACTCTCAACGCGGCGCAGATGTTGGGCCTTGCCGACCAGCTTGGAACCATCGAACCTGGCAAGATGGCGAACTTGATCGTTACGGACGGCGACCCGCTTGAGATCAAAACGCAGGTGCGCTATCTATTCATCAAGGGGCAGCTCACGAGCACAGAGAATCGTCACCATGAACTGTATGAGGAATATCGGAAACGGCCGCAAGCTGCTCACTAAGACACGCGATAAAGGCGAAAAGAGAGAGAAAAGCGGAACACAGAGGACACGGAGAAAATCCGGAGGGCACGGAGGTACTACGTCGAGAAGAACTGCCTAGTCTCTGAAGTTCCGGACCACTCAAGACAAGGGAATCCTCGCATAAGCTTATCCTGCTGTTGAACATATAGCTTCATATCGCTCGATTCAGCCACAGCCCGAAGTGTGCCCCGGTGTATTCTTTCGTGGGGGTTGAATGGGTTTCCCGCGAACACGTTTCCTCGGAGTTGTGTTTCTTGCGGCGGCGCTTGTGTGTGCCGTGTGGGTCTCCGCGGGCTGCGCCAAACGCGCGACCGAGGAAGACGACGCGAAACGCTCGGAATCGGCGCAGCCGACGATCGTCTTCATGACCGATTTCGGTACGGCGAACGACGCCGTGGCGATCTGCAAGGCGGTGATCCTCGGCATCGCGCCAAACGCACGCATCATGGACATCACGCACCAAGTGACGCCGTACTCGATCGAAGAAGCCTCCCGATTTCTGGCCGGAGTGACGCCGTACTATCCAGCCGGCACCGTGTTCCTCGTGGTGGTCGATCCCGGGGTAGGGACATCGCGGAAAGCCGTGGTTGTGAAGTCGAACAAAGGCCAGTTTTTCGTTCTCCCCGACAACGGGCTGATCACACCCGTGGCCGACCGCGATGGCATCGAAGGAGCGCACCAGATCACGAATACAGCCTGGATGATCGGCGAGAACGTCTCGTCCACGTTCCATGGCCGAGACATTTTTTCGCCGGCAGCGGCGCATCTTGCGGCGGGGGAAGACTGGACGATGGCAGGAGGAGCCGTAAAGGACCTCGTGCGCTTGAGTCCGCGAGCTGCCACGATCGAAAACAAAGGAATCACAGGAGCCGTGATCGGGCTTGACGATCCTTACGGCAGCTTGATCACGGATATTCAAGGCACCGACTTCACGGCGCTTGGCTACAAACTGGGCGACAAGGTCACGGTCAAGATCGACCGGGGCTTCTATACGATTCCTTTCGCACGAACTTTCATGGACGTTCCGGTGGGCCAGCCGCTGGTGTACATCGACTCGCGCGGCCGCCTGGGAGTTGCCCTCAACGAGCGCGACTTCTCGAAGAAATACAAGATCGCTCCTCCTGTCCCCATCTTCGTTCCGCGCAAAGGCGAATAATTCTCGAAAACGCCTCGGGTGGGCCACAGTCCGGGGATTCCTGCGTGCGCTCAAAGCGTTAACGAAAAGTCGAAAAGTACCATTGCCGCTTTTTGTCGCCCGCCCCGAAAATCAAGTAGAAGCGGGGAAAAAACCCAAGAACCGAGGGGATACGGCCAGTCGCCGTGAATCGCTAATGGCACCTCTGACGAAAGACGCCGTCGAAGTTAGCAATTCGGCGCAAGAATCCGCAGTTTCACAATCCAATCCTCAACCGAAAGCTGCCGGCGGCCACCTGCGATCCGATGCCGTTTCGCTCGAAGTGCCTGTAAGAGTGCACGGTTCGCGCGTTACGGAGGGCGTCCGTGGAGCGGCGCCGCAGATGGAGCCGTTCGAAGAGCAGACGACCACAATGATCGTGTTTCCGCAGGGCGGCGTGTTGCGGATGTCCGCATCGGTCGGCGCCGGCCAGATGCTGGTGCTGACGAACTTGAAAACGAAGCAGGACGCGATTTGCCGCGTCTTGAAAGTACGCAGCTTCCCGAACATGCAGGCATACGTCGAGGTGGAGTTCACGCAGGCGCAGGCAGGCTACTGGGGAGTCTATTTTGCGGCGGACAGTTCCGCGGGCTCGGGGAAGGCTGCGGCGCCGTCGGCGGTTCCTCCGCCCGCTCCTTCGCCCGAAGTCAAGCAGAAGAGTGACCGGGAAGTGTCATGGGCGCCCGCACCCACCGCGCAGGCACCGAAGCCAATCGAGAGGCCAATCGAAACAACGACGCACTCGAAAGAGGCGAGACCCGTCGCCCCGGCTCCTCCGCCCGCCAAGCCTGTTTCGTCGTTCGTCTCCATCGGCTCGCAGGAAGATGTCCAACTTGCGGCGTCGTCAACGCGTGAGATCAAAACTCCGCACCCATCGGAAATCAGGACTGCGCCAACGGCTAAGCCAGACAGGCGGAGCCAGGCAACCGAGGGAATTACAACCCCGGCCGATGCTCCCACGGAATCGTCTGCTGCTCTTGCTCCTGCCTCGGCGACGACGCTTTCACTCGAGGACCTACGCGGCGACGAGGACGCGATTTCGTCCATTTTTGCGTCGCTCGACAGCGAAGCCAGGCAGTCTGCCACGGATTCAAAAGCCGCTGAGGGGAGCCGCGCTTTTGGAAGTTTTGGGACTGCGCCGGCCCTCACGGGCGAGTCTGGCAAAGCTACGGGGCAAGATTTCGGCGCTCGCCTGGATCTTGGAATTGGTGGCACTGCTCCCACGGCAGAACCTGGGCAGAACTGGATGTTGATCGCGGCGTGTATTGGAGTCCTGTTTCTTGCAGTGGCAGGGGGCGTGTGGTATTTCCGTCCGAAACCGGTAAACGACCAGGTTGTCGCAACCGCTGTTCCCGCGCAGCGAACGTCCACGCAGACGGTCGCACCCAGTGCGGCGCAGCCTGCGATTACGCGTCCTGCTCAGTCTCCCGTGCCCGTGGACCCCAGTCCCGCGCGGACAACCGCGGCGTTAACGCCACCCGTTGCTGTGAACGCGGGTGCCACTTCGTCACGGAGTAGCAAGCCGGTGCCTGCGCCTTCGCAACCGGCCGCCGCTGTAGACGGGCCGAAAACAGCGAGTGCCGCACCGGATATGCTGGCGACGGCGATGAATGCGCACCCAGTTTCGTCTCAGCGCGCGGTGGAGCAGAACGACGCTCCCGCGCTGGACTCCGCCACAAGCGCGACGAGTCAGCCAGGCGATCTGCCGGGCGTAAGTTCCGCTTCCATCGTGGCTCCTCCGCCACCAGAAACTGGTTCTGCGCCGCCAGTACAAGTGGGCGGAACGGTGAAACAACCGAAGCTGATTCGGTCAACTCTGCCGGTCTATCCGTCGGTGGCCAAGGAATCGCATGTGCAGGGCGACGTTGTGGTCGACACGCAGATCGACAAGAACGGAAACGTCGTGCATATGACGGTTACCTCCGGCCCCGTGATGCTGCGGCAAGCCGCGCTTGATGCGGTCCGCAGATGGAAATATGAGCCTTCGACACTCGATGGTCGGCCAGTTCCGGTGGAAATGTTCGTGACGGTGAAGTTCCGTCTGTAGAACCACGTCATTCGATTCGAGATTGCACTCTCCCGCCGTAAGTCCTTGTTCGGTTCGATGCCAATCGTTGGCGCTTCCAGCCCGATTCCTCGTGCTGTTGCTTTTTTCTGCTTACCGGCATCCAATAGGCTCAAGTTGACGCCGATTCAGCCTAGAATTGCGAGCGTCTGTCCTGATTTGAGGTGACTTATGCGAGAAGCGGTGATTGTGAGTTCGGTTCGAACGGCGGTAGGGAAAGCGCCGAAAGGAACGTTGCGGACGACGCGCCCTGACGATCTGGCCGCTGCTGCGATCAGGGAAGCAGTGGCTCGCGCGAAGGGTCTTGATCCGAAGGAAATTGAGGACGTGATTCTGGGCTGCGCGATGCCGGAAGGGGAACAGGGAATGAACGTGGCGCGGATCGCGTCTCTGCGAGCGGGGTTGCCGGTTGACGCCTCCGCCATGACGATTAACCGCTTTTGCTCTTCGGGCTTGCAGGCAATCGCACTGGCCGCCGAGCGAATCATGGCCGGGCAGGGCGACGTCGCGGTAGCAGGTGGCACCGAGTCAATGAGTATGGTGCCGATGGGCGGAAACAAGATCGCGCCGAATCCGTGGCTGATGGATCACTACCCGGACGCATACCTTGGAATGGGGCTCACCGCGGAGAATCTCGCCAAGAAATATGGAATCACTCGCGAGCAGGCCGACCAGTTTTCTCTCGCGAGTCACCAAAAGGCGCTCGCCGCAATCGCCGCCGGGAAATTCAAGGACGAAATCGTTCCGGTCGACGTCAGCTACAACGTTCTTGAAACTAGCGCGAATGGAAGCTCGAATGGTTCGCGACCGAAAACAGTGAGTCTGAAGTTCGAGACGGATGAAGGGCCACGCGCCGACACTTCCATGGAAGCGCTGGCGAAGCTCAAGCCTGCATTTCACTCGCACGGCACGGTGACGGCAGGGAACAGTTCGCAGACGAGCGACGGAGCGGCCGCCGCTGTAGTGATGAGCGCCGAGCGGGCCCGCGCCCTCGGGTTGAAGCCGCTGGCGCGATTCATCGCGTTTGCCACTGCGGGATGTCCGCCTGAGGAGATGGGCGTTGGCCCCGTTTACGCGATTCCAAAGGCGCTGAAGATTGCGGGGCTGACGCTTGATCAGATCGACGTAATCGAATTGAACGAGGCGTTCGCGGCGCAGTCGCTAAGCGTGATCAAGCTCGCCGGGCTCGACCCTTCGCGGGTGAACGTGAACGGCGGAGCGATCGCCCTGGGGCATCCGCTGGGTTGCACCGGCGCGAAACTTACTGCCACGATTTTGCGCGAACTCGAGCGGCGCAACGCACGCTACGGTCTGGTGACCATGTGCGTCGGCGGCGGCATGGGAGCCGCGGGAATTCTGGAGCGCGTTGCGGCTTAGACGGTCAACGATCCTTGATTGCGGCGGCGCAGGCCCGCCAGGAACGATTCACGTATTGTCCTACCTCTTCGTCCAGTCCGCTTTCCACATCAGTTGATACGGCGCGTCGCCCGTCCGGTACGACTCCTCGATGTGAAGAGTTTTTTCTCCGATGTGGGAGTAGACGGCGCGATTCTGAATTACGGATCCGCCCATGTTGAATTCGAGTTGCGTGACCAAGTTGTCGCCCTCCCACTGTGCTTTGCCAACGACCAGTCCCGGAAAGTTGCCGACTGTAGCTGTGGTGTAGGCGCTGCTAGTCGGGTCCCATGCGAACAACTCGTGTCCGATCTCCTTGCCTAGAGGACTGTCATCCTCGAAATCGGCGATGATCGAAAAGCCGCCCGGCCCCAGTTGCGCCTTGTACCAACCCGTTTGCTTTCCGCCGTCGCCGGTGAGCGGAGTCTTCAAATACTCGCCCTTCAGGTCCCACGTTCCGACGAGGAATTTCAGCCGATCCATTTCCGGGCCCGGTTTCGGTTCTTGCATCGCAGCGGGCGGCGATGCCGGTTTTTCGGTTGACGATTGTTGCGCGTGGACTGCCGTCCGGCAAAGCAAAGCGAGAGCAACAAAAAGAACAACGGGCAATCCGCACACCTTGATGATTCGTCGCATACGCAGTTCCTCCTGAAATTTTGCTTCGAGGCCGACTGAAATTTACTTTGCGGCCGGCTTCCATAGGCCGATCGTGTTTCCTTCGGGATCCGCCATCCACGCAAACGTTCCCGTGGGAATAGGGACGGGCGGGACCAGGGTCTTGCCGCCAAGCGAATGAGCCTTGTCGAGGTACGCTTGCACATCTTCGACCTCGACGTAGAAAATCGTGTAGTGATACGGCTCGTGGCCGAGGGCGCTGATGTGGCCGGTGGGTCCACCGCCCGCGTCAATCATAGCCGCTGGGCCGGCCTGCTGGATTTTCCAGCCGAAGAGACTCGCGTAGAATTGCTGCGTCTTCTCGCTGTCTTTGCAGCCGACTTCGAAATGAACGACGGGATGTGCCATTGTTGTC
Source organism: uncultured Acidobacteriota bacterium (assembly GCA_963744235.1). Lineage (GTDB taxonomy): Bacteria > Acidobacteriota > Terriglobia > Acidiferrales > UBA7541 > Palsa-295. The sequence continues at coordinate 906,910 of CAVUSU010000006.1, forward strand.
GCCTCGTTATGAAAGGATTCGGTTCAGTTCGTGTGCTCAGCGATTCTCCAGCTCCGCGACCTGCGCTTGCGGCAAACCGCACAACGAAAACCACAATTGCGCATCGTGCTCTTGCGCGCCCTCGATTGTAGAGCAAGGACGGCCTGAGTGTCGCTTGATTGGCTACCGAGCGGCTCGTTCGCGGTTGCTCTTGGCGTCTGCTTCCCGGTAAGATGAAGATTCCTCGGCTGGACACAGACTCACAGCACAATAGGAATCGTATGGCAGCCACAGCCTGGTACTTTGCTTATGCCAGCAACATGAATCGCGCCCAGATGCGCTCGCGCGCAGGCGAAATTCTGGAAGAGCGCCCGGGACGGCTCGAGAACTACGAGCTGGCGTTCAACAAGAAAGTCCGCGGAGGCACGGCCGGCGCGAATATCCGACCCGCGCCCGGCAAGGCCGTGGAAGGCATCCTCTACAAGATCAACGAGTCGGCGTTTCGCAATCTCGACCGGTTCGAGGGCGCGCCGGTCCACTATCGCCGAATTCAAGTGAGCGTGAAAGATCGCGACGGGCGGCCCGTTGCGGCGGAAGCGTTCATCGCCACAAAAGTGGAGAAGGGCCTGCGGCCGGCGGCGCATTATTTGAAGACGATTCTCGACGGAGCGGCGGAGCATGGTTTGCCGCAGGACTACGTGGAATCGATTCGCGCAGTGGCTGACGCGGGCTGAAGCAGCAATTGTAGTGTGCTGGAATCGGCGAGAGAATGAATCGTTGGGACGGATGAGAAAGCGAGGCAGGCCATGGCGACCACTCCTGTAGCGCAATCCCTGAACCGAGGCGGCGCGTTCCTGATTACGAACAGCGGCCCGGAAGATGTTTTCACGCCCGCGGACCTTAGCGACGATCAGCGGCTAATCGGCCAAACTGCCGAAGAATTTGTGACGAAAGAGGTGCTGCCCAACGTCGCCGATCTCGAATTGCACAAAGAAGGACTGATGGCCCGGATGCTGAAGAGCGCCGGCGAAATTGGGCTGCTGGGCGGCGCCATTCCGGAAGAATATGGCGGATCGGGGCTCGACAAAGTTTCCGCGACGATCCTCGCCGAAAAGCTCGCCGGATATGCTTCGTTCGCCGTCTCGCACGGCGGCCACGCGGGAATCGGTACGATTCCGATCGTCTATTTCGGCACCGAAGAACAGAAGAAGAAATATCTGCCGAAGATCGCGACCGGCGAAAAGCTTTCCTGTTATTGCCTGTCGGAACCGCAGGCCGGCTCCGATGCTTTGGCCGCGCGAACGCGAGCGGTTCTCTCGCCCGACGGAAAGAATTGGATTTTGAACGGGCAGAAGATGTGGATCACGAACGGCGGCTTCGCGGATATTTACATCGTGTTCGCGAAAGTGGATGGTGAGAAGTTTTCCTGCTTCATCGTCGAGCGCGGCACTCCTGGTTTTTCCGTTGGCGCCGAAGAGAAAAAGATGGGGATCAAGGGCAGCTCGACGGTGCCGATCTTCTTCGAGAACGCTCCGGTGCCGAAGGAAAATCTGCTGCACGAGATCGGCCGCGGACACATTGTAGCGTTCAATACGCTCAACGTCGGGCGCTTCTCGCTCGGCGCCTATTGTCTGGGCGGGGCCAAGAACGTGCTGGCGGCTTCCTCGAAATATGCGAAGGAGCGGACGGCGTTCGGCAAACCGATCGCCGAGTTCGGCCTGATCAAAGCGAAGATTGGCGAGATGGCGATTCGGATTTACGCCGTCGAATCGATGATTTACCGGTCCGCAGGCATGGTGTCGGCGGCTGTTTCGGAACCAAAGTCTGGCGGAGACAAGACGCAGCAGGCGATGCAGGTTCTGGAGGAGTACGCGATCGAAAGCTCGATCAGCAAGGTGGTCGGCAGCGAGACCGTGGATTATTGCGTGGACGAGGGCGTGCAGATCTTCGGCGGATACGGCTTCCATGAAGACTATCCCGTCGCGCGCGCGTACCGCGACAGCCGCGTCAATCGAATTTTCGAGGGCACGAACGAAATCAATCGGATGCTGATCATCCAGATGCTGATGAAGCGCGCGATGGCGGGCATTGTGCCGCTGATTCCGGCGGCGATGAAGCTGGCGGATGAAGTGCTTGCCGGGCCTTCCTTCGAAGAAGCGGCTTCGGGAGCGTTTGCCGAGGAGGAGCGATCGCTCGCGCAGGCGAAGAAGGTGTTTCTGCTCGCCGCTGGGACGGCTGTGCAGAAATATCGCGAGCAGCTGGCGGATCATCAGGAAATCGTGGCCTCGCTGGCGAATATCGCGATGGACGTTTACGCGATGGAATCGTCGTTGCGGCGCGCGCAGAAATCGTCTGCCGCGAGAGGCGAGTCGGCAAGCGTGATGGTGGACGCCGCGCGGGCTTTTATTTACGATGCGATGGACCGCGTGGAAAAAGAGGCTCGCACGGCGCTGGCGGCCACGGCGGATGGCGATACGCTGACGACGCAACTTGCCGTCCTGCGAAGATTCGCGAAGCACGCGCCGCTCGATGCGATTTCGATTCGGCGCCGCGTTGCGGACGCCGTGCTCGCGCAGGATCGTTATCCTTTTGAGGGCCGCTGATTCAACGCGCTGAGAACGTCGCGAAGCAAAATCGAAATACTGCCTCGTAGTGTAGACACAAAACGTCTGTCTCGAGTTTGCGCAATTCTCAAGACCGCAGTTCCTTTCGTCGGAAACTGTTTTCCTCTATCTCACTGTGCGAAATTCCCATCTGTTCGGGTTTCAGCAACTTGCGGACTGGTCTCTTTGGTTTGCCGGTTGCATCTAAAGCGGTGAGGTTAGGCGAGAGTCCATGAAAACGGTCCTGGGGAATTTCAAAAACTTGATGAGCAAACTGGGCGAGAAGCTGCGGATTCGCAAGGGTATGGTAGCGATTGTAGCGGTGGCGTTCATTTTCCAGATGTATTTCGTGCGCGAACTGGTTGCTGCGGAGCTGCTGTTCGGGCTTGGATTCGCGGTTTTGCTGGCATTTGCCGGCCTGTTCTACGTGATCGGAGCGATCAGCGAGCGAGGCCTGGATTGGACCGAAGCGGGCGTTCGCGTGATCGCGGATTCGGCGCGGCGCGGCTACGCGTCGCTGGAAGAGATCAGCAGAAAGCCGTTCCGGCACCCTGATTCGGAGTCCGCGCAGTAGGGAAGAGGCGTGGGATGAGGGGCGAGGGGCAGGAAGAGGGTTCCCCTGAGCGCCCAGGTGTTCCGCAGTTTTCTGTATCTGCCACCGAGGAGTCCTACGGCACCCGGCCAAGTTCTCATCTGCTGGTTTGAGATTCGGGTTTTGTCAGCAAACGAGCCGCTTGATCGTATGCGCTCGCCGGTACCAGGATTTTGCCGTTTTTCAGATAAACTACAGGAACTAGTATATTACCGACCCAGACTTTGTTGTCTACGCTCTCCGATGCGTCTATCTGTAATTCACGGTTGCCTTCGGCACCCCTATCGCCGTACCGAATGAATTCACCTTCGTACTCCGTCCGACCATCTATATCGCTGAGCTTACAATGATCGCGCCCAGCTGCTTCCCAACAGGCTAGCCACCATCCTCTCCTCGGCAGACCTCCGGGAAAGCCGACGGCTGGAGCCCAAAGGAACACGGCATTTTGCCCCACTCCTTTTGGCTGACGCGGGACTTTATTCGCCAAAAGCCAAATACTAAGTAGCCAGCATCCTACAAAGATAGGGATCGCAAGAATCCCGATTCTGTAAAGTATTTTCCGGCCTGGCGGGTGGCCGAGACTTCCTCGCCTTAATTCTTCTGCGTTCCGCATCTTGACTCACGACAAAGCGAGATGATACCACTACGGGAATTAACGCCGAAGTGATTTGCCTTGGTTTTTGCAGTTGAACTGCAACTGCTTTCGACCGAAGTCACCCGCGCCGCCAAGATGGCGGCGTTACGAAGGGCGAACAGCGCAGCCCAGAGGCGGCGTCAAGACCGGCGAGGCTTCCCCCACAACAAGAGTCAGGCATTCTGGCTTTCGCCCGCACCTAAGAATACAATTCGACGCCAACTCATGGACATTTTGTAACGCCGGCTTCCAGCCGGCGGTCTTGAGTCTGCTTGTGAGTGGTGCCAAGATGGCGGCGCTACTGAATGCGCCGCGAGGCGGGCAACAAATTGGACACAACAGCCTCCTCCGAGATCGCGAAACGTTCGCGGGGGTATCTGCCGCATTGGGAGCGGCAGGGCGCGATCTACTTCGTCACCTTCCGACTGAAAGATTCGCTTCCGCAGCAGCTGCTCCGTGAAATCCGAAAACAGCGCCAAATGATCGAAAACGCAACACGGAGCGGCAGCGCAGTGGCGGCGGATGATGATCGCCTGCGCGAACTGAATATGCTGTTGAGAAAAGCCGAGCGCTGTCTCGATGGCGGGCTGGGCGCTTGCTATATGCGCGATCTTCGAGTCGCGCGAGTGGTCGCAGCGGCTGTCTCCCATTTCGACGGCAAACGCTACCGGCTCTTCGCCTGGTGTGTAATGCCGAACCACGTGCACGTCGTCTTTTCGCCGTTGGGGCAGCATAAGCTCGGAGACATCCTGCATACGTGGAAGTCCTTTTCTTCGATCGAAGCAAATCGAGTCCTGGGACGAAGCGGAGCGTTTTGGCAGCGCGAATATTTTGACCATTTAGTGCGCCATGAGGCTTCGCTGATGAAAATCATTCGGTATGTTGAGGAAAACCCGCGGCGAGCCAATTTGTCGAACTGGCCCTGGGTGAAGGTATGTCGTAACACGCTTGCCTAGCGGACAGTTTTTGGCGTGTGCGCAATCGAGCGTGTTAACGGTAGCGAAATCGCCGCGTGCCCCAGGGGTTTTCTGGTTTTGGTGTTGGTAACGTGCACAACCGCAAGCCTCTCATCGCGCAATGAACCGAGGCCAACAACTCCGCCCAATGGGTGCCCCATCGTTCGCGGTCCCGATCCCGAGACTTCGGGATTCGGGATCGAACGGTGGGTCTTTGCCCATTATTTGACGTCAGGGCGCCAAATACAGGCGGATTCCAACGAAAAGGAAAACAGCACCAATGAGATAATCCATCGCGACTTCCAACCAAAACCGCTTCGGTTCTTGGGCACGGTAGACCCAGCCATGAAAGCGCATCCAGGCCTTGCCCGTACACGTCCAAACCACAGCCGCGGAAAATGAGATGCCCCCAAGAATCAAGAAGAGATAGGGCGACCTTATTGGTGTAACCCACCAATCACGCATGAGCAACGTCGCCTTTCCGTTGGGCCACCTCTATAGTGATTTTGAGATCAGGTACAACCACACGATCACGCAGGCCAAGCCGGCTGCTGTGAATAGGTATACAGGGAGCACTTCTTGATAGCCATGAAGGGCGTCCTCGCGTAAGTAAACAAAGGACACTCCCACGAGCAGGAACGAGACGACACCCACCGTCCACATCGGGCGCCCCGGACGATTTTTGGCTCTAGAAAGCGACCGCTGGGCAGTCGTGACGGGCACCGTTGGCGGCGTGTGAAAATTGGAGATTCGGATCAGATAGACACTAGCTAGGCCCAAGGCAAGCCCCACGGCTCGAATCGCAAAGTTGTTCAATCCCAGAAAGAAAGCTGCACCCCCTGAGATGAGCAGAAGGATCGCCAATGCGAATAGACCGTACCTCTTTGGAGATTCTATTTGAGACATGTTCGCTGAACCGGACATACCACTCTTGGCGGGCGAGCGATCCTTTCCTCGCCGTAATTCTTCTGTGTTCGCGCGTGTTGACTCACAACAAAGCGGGATGATAGCACCACGATAGTTAACGCCGAAGTTGATTTGTCTCGCGTTCCATGACGTATAGAACCATGTAAATATTTACCATTGACTTAAATATAGAAATGTGCTACCATAGGCCCGTTTTTATGTGAGCACAAATCGAGGAGCACAAGGGGATACAGAGTCCCAGTACGAAAAGCATACAGGCCGACAAAAAACGACAATGCTGCCAGACGGAAGTGACCCTAAACCAGCCGAGTTCAACCCCAAAATCCCAAATCGGGAACACGAGCCGCAACGTCCTCCCAGCCGCCACAAAGCGACCCTCAAATATCACCAGATCAAATGCGCCATCTGCAACCACGCCAGAACGCGACGCCATCGAGGAGGCTTTCCTCGACTGGACTCGCCCCGGTGAACTGGCCCGCGAATTCGATCTCGGCCACCGCACCGTGGTTTACCGCCACGCTCACGCCCTCGGCCTCTTCAAAAAACGCGCTCACAACGCCCGATTTGCCCTTGGCCTCCTCCTCGAACAATCCGACGTCGTCAAACCTACGGGCAACGAGATCATTCGCGCCGTCCGCGCCTTCAGTTGCATCGACGAATACGGCAAATGGACCGATCCTCCCCGCCGCCTGATCGTCACCCACCTCGACGCCAAGGGTAACGGACTCCCCGCCGACAAAGTCAGTTCTGACTGGCGCCTCGCCCACACCCCTCAGTCAGCGTCTGGAGCTGAAGAGCGTCTCGCCGCCAGAGAATTCTTGGCCCCCGGCGCCTCTCCAAATGACGAAAAACCTCCGGATGCTGCGGAGTCAATCGCTACACAAATTTCACAGGAAAATCCCTAACTCGATGGACGCCAATAACATCCAGAAAATCAATCGCTACAAAAAGCGCGGGACGCAGTCTGTGTACAACGTGCGCGAACGAGGTTGGCAGGGCGTCGCCGGTTCAGGTAAACTATGTAGGTTTACGGAGCGTAAATGACGCTGACGAACATCACGGGTACGAACCACGGCGGGGCGAACGGGGCCAAGACGCTGGTGCGCGTGCGGCCGCGCGGTTTTTGCGCGGGAGTGGTGCGCGCTGTGGATATTGTGGAGCTGGCGCTCGAAGCCTATGGGCGGCCCGTGTACGTGCATCACGAAATCGTGCACAACCGCTACGTGGTAGACCAACTGAGGCGGCGTGGCGCGATCTTCGTAGAGTCGATTGAAGAGGTGCCGATTGGCGCGGTACTGGTATTCAGCGCGCACGGCGTGCCGCCGCGAGTCCGCGGAGAAGCGCAAGAGCGCCAATTGCGGGTGATTGACGCTACGTGTCCGCTGGTGACGAAAGTTCACCTGGAAGCGCTGAAGTTCGCGCGCGAAGGGCGCACGTTGATCCTGATCGGCCACCGCGATCACCAGGAAATCGTCGGAACATCGGGCGAAGCGCCGGATCAGACGGTGGTGGTGGGCAGCGTCGAGGAAGTGGACGAGCTGCAGGTGCCCGACCCGGAGCGGCTCGCGTTCCTGACGCAGACGACGCTTTCTTTGTACGACACGCAGGAGATTGTGGCGCGGTTGCGGGAACGCTTTCCGTCGATCGTAGGACCTGCGTCCGACGATATCTGCTACGCGACGCAGAACCGGCAGGAAGCCGTGGAAGCGCTGACGCACGAAGTGGAGCTGATCCTGGTGGTGGGCTCGGCGAACAGCTCGAACTCGAACCGGCTGGTGGAAGTGGCAAAGCGCGCGGGCGTGGCTTCGCGTTTGATCGAGGACGCGAACGACATCGACGCATCGTGGGTGGAAGGCGTCTCGACGTTGGGACTTACGGCGGGAGCTTCGGCGCCGGAGGTTCTGGTGGAGCAAGTGAGCCAGCGACTTTCGAAACTCGGATTTACGAACCAGCGCGACCTGGACCTGATTCGCGAGGATGTTCGCTTTACGCTGCCGGCGGAACTCGCGGCCCATCAATCGTCAGGGTAACCCAACGGCGCGGTGATTTCCGTTTTCGGGGCGTGCTTTTTTGGGGCGTACTTAAAGATTCCAAGGAGCGATTGAGTGGCGGTCAAGGTTGTCCGCCAACCGAACAAGATTGCCTTGCTGGGCGTGCCCACCAGCGCCGCCGCAATGTCGGCGGGCCACGAGGCGGCTCCCGCCGCTCTACGCAGCGCGGGCCTGATCGAACGACTCAAGTCCATCGGCTACGAAGTCACCGACCTGGGTGACGACCCTCCTCAGCTTTACAAGCCCGACGAAGAAAGTCCGCGCGCGCGAAACCTGCCCGGAGTAATCGCGGTGATCGAGACGCTGAAGCCTCGCGTGGAGCAAGCGGTGAAGTCAGGGGCGCTGCCGTTGATTCTGAGCGGGGATTGTTCGGTGGCGCTGGCGACAGTGGCGGGCGCGCGGCGGTATTTTCGGACGGTCAGCCTGATCTACGTCGACCGCGACGCGGATATCAACGTGCCGGCCACGACGCCGTCCGGATGCGTGGACGGAATGGTGGTGGCGCATCTCACAGGGCGAGGCGCGGCCGAAATGGTGCGGTTCTGGGGAGAGCCGCCGCTGGTTCGGGAGCCGGACCTCGCGCTGTTCGGGACGGACCGGATCGACCCGAGCGAAGAGGAAGCGCTTCAACGGTCGACGTTGCGGCGATATAGCGCTGAACACGTCAAACGCATGGGAGCGGCTGCCGCGGCGCGAATTGCGCTGGAACGAACGCACAGCAACGGCCATGAATTCGTGCTGCATTTCGACGTCGACGCGATCTCGGATTTTCAGGCGACGAATTACCCGGGCAGCGGCGGCTTGACGCTCGACGAAGTTCGCGAAGCCCTGGAAGTTTTCGCGCAGGAGAAGAATCTGTGCGCGATCGAAGTCACCGCCTACAATCCGGCGAAGGATCCCGACGGCGGCGGCGCCAAGATCGTCATCGATTTGCTTGCAGGCATACTCGAAAAGCGGCTGGAGGCGTTCAAAGCTGCTGCACCCGCTGCCTCAGCCGCCGAAGAAGTCGCCGCAAAGCCAACACCGACCGCGCCTGCGACACCTTCGGAAGGGCCGGTGAGCGAGCCCGAAGCCGAGACTTCTACGGTGAGCCAGGCTCCGGTACCTGCTGCGGCGCCGGGCGAAGCGTGGTCATCCGATTCGCTGGACGACGAATCTGCAGTCTCGGAAGAACTGCCCGAAGCCGCCGGAGAACCCGGCGAGTCTGCTTCTTGAGAATTCGCTCCGCGGTGAAATTTCCCTCGATCATCATCTTCGATGTCGACGGCGTCCTGGTGGATACGCGCGACTCATTCCAAAAGACGACGCTCGAGACCGTTCGATTTTTCACGGGCAAGCGTGTCACGTTCGCCGAACTTCATCGCTGGAAAAATATTTCCGGGTACAACGACGACTGGAAGCTTTCAACGGCGTGGGTGCGTTCGCTCGGCGGCGACTTCGAATACGAAGAGGTGAAGCGCAAGTTCGTCGAGCTGTACTGGGGCAAGAACGATGACGGGAACGCGAGGCGAGAAAAGTGGCTGCTTCCACGAGCCAGCCTGCGGCGGCTGGCGAAGAAGTCTGAACTCGCAATCTTCACGGGCCGGGTATGGAAGGAACTCGACTACACGCTGGACAGGAACAAGGTTCGCGAATTCTTCACGCGGATCGTGACGGTGCAAGAGGTGAAGATGCCGAAGCCTGATCCCGAGGGGCTGCTGAAAATCCTGAATGGGCGCGACGCAGGCGATGCGCTTTATGTGGGCGACAACGTTGATGACGCTCTGGCTGCCCAGGCCGCGAAAATTCCGTTCGTCGGCGTGCTTCCGCGGCGCGGAGCGGAACGGCGGCAACGCATCGGGCGCTTGCGGGAGCTTGGGGCGCTGACTATCCTGCCTGATATCAGCGATTTAGAGGCGTGGCTTGCCCGGAGATTTCCCTCGCACTAGTCCCAGGACTTTACGCCCATCGAAAGCTAGCACTAAACGTTAGTGCACGATAAGAAACGCGTACCATTGCCGAATAACACCTTGCCCGTCATTCTGTTGTGAGCGGTGGGTGCTCCCGCCGGACTCCCAATGGCCATCAACGCCGACAAACGAACCACAGCAGCGCGCGCCTTCGTGCGCAGCCTGAACATCCTGCTGAAGTTCGCCCGGATGTACGACTTTGGCCATCCTCGCACCGCCAAGCAATACGAAACCGCCTGGACGGAATTGCGAACGGCGCTCGGCGACAACGAAGCGGGTTTGCTGCTCGCGGTTTCGGGCGATCAGCTTTTGCTCGACGGCACGCCCATCGATTCCGCGGCGGCGGAGAAAAGCTTCGCGCGAATGCTGTCGGCGTCAGGCATTGCGAGCATTCACTTTTCACCGAAAGTAACGCAGGCGAGCCTGGCGAAATTCGTGCGCGGCTTCCCCACCGGCAGTGGAGCAAAGCCGGGGCAGCTGGCGGAGCAGTTGAAGCAAGCGTTGCAGGGCGATCCGAACATTCACGTCAACGAAGTTTGTTTTGTGCCGGCGGATTCGGCGGTGGCGAAGAGCACTGTTGCCCAGCAGCTCGCGGCTCGAACACTGGGCTTCACGTCAGGCCAATCGGACGAGATCTTCAACGATCCTGAAAAGCTTTTGCAACTGATCATGGCAGCCGAGGGAAAGAAGGGCACCGGCGCCGGCGGTCCCGGTATGGGACCGGACGGAAGCGATGGATCTGGCTATGGCGACGGATCCGGAAGTGGATCCGGCGGAAGCGGCTCGGGTTGGGGCTATGGACCGGGCGAATCTGGTGCTGGTCCTGGAGGCGGAGGAGCTGGCGCGCCGGGAACGTACTCTGGAATGGGTGGCCAAGTTTCTGAGGGTTGGACGGGACCTGGTGGCGCTGGTCCATCGGGAGGTTACGCGGGCGTCGGGTCGTCTGGCGCGTCCGGAGGCGGATCTCTGGAAGGCGGGTCCGTCCAAGTGGGTGCGGGTCCAGGTGGCGCGGGCGGCGGCTCTGGCACGGGTGCCGGAGTGGAAGGCGGCACATGGAATATTGTGGGAGGGAGCGGTGGCGGCACGCCGCTCGATCCGAATGCGGGTGGCTTTTGGCTTCAGCGTGAAGGTGCGGCTCCGACTGGTGCCGGCGGAGCAGGCGCAGGCGGCACGGGAAGCGGAGCTGGCTTGACTGGCCCAGCCTCGGGTCTTGGAGCTTCGGGCGGAGTGACGGGCTCCGGCGCAATAGGTGGCGCGGGAGGACCGGGTTCCGGTGGACCGGGCACGGGTGCCGGAGGAGTTGATGCTGGCACGTGGAATATTGTGGGAGGGAGCGGCGTTGGTTCGCCACTCGATCCGAACGCGAGCGGTTTCTGGCTGCAGCGCGAAGGGGCAACCCCGACTGGTCCAGGTGGAGCGGGCGGGAGCGGAACCGGCAGTGGAGCAGGCTTGACCGGACCGGCGTCTGGCGTCGGAACTCCGGGAGGAACTGGAGTAGGTGGGCCGGGTTCGGGCGGGGGAGTTGGTCGACCCGGATTCGGAGGACCTGGATTTGGCGGACCTGGCTCAGGTGGTCCTGGATCAGGGGGACCGGGAGCGGGTAACTTCGGCCCGGGACGACCGGGAGGCGCAGGCAAAGGTCCAGGCGGCGTTAGCGGAGGCCCGGGAACGACGGGCCGCTGGAGTAACGCGACATCAGGAATCCGAGCCACGCGCTCGGCGCGCGCGGGCGCCGGTTCGATGGCGGTGGAAACCGGCCTGATGACGCTGCACGAGGACGAACTCCAAGGAATCCTGCAGGTTCTGGCGCAGATTGCCAGGACCAACGAAGGCTCGAAGGACAAGCTCGATCCGAACGCGTTTCAATCGCGGCTATCGACGTTGCCGCGCCGCGCACGATTCACCGTGAGCCAAGCTCTCTCCGCGCTGGCGGCGCAGGCGCCCAACGAATCTTCCGACAAGCCCACACTGCTGAAACTTGCGGAACACATTGCCGTGCGCTTCGCGCTCGAGAGCTACGAGCGGGGCGACGTAAAAGTGAACACGGTGCGCCAACTTCTGGACGAGATGGATCAGGAGCTGGACTCGCTTCGCAAGATCCTCGGCATATACGAAGAGAAGATGGCGCGCGCCGGACTCGAAGTGCAATCGCACGTGGACTTGCTGGCGCAGCAATTCTGGGCGCACGTTTCGGAAGAGAAGAAAAAGAGCGTTCTCGAATCCGACGACGCGTGGTGCGTTCCGGCCATCAAAGCTCGCGAATATGTGGAAGCATTGCGTGTCAAGGGAGAGAACGAAGCCGCCGACAAAGTTCTGCGCAACTACGCCAAAGGCATCACGAACAAATCGAAAGAGCCTCGCCGGCAGACGGCGCTGGGCCTGGCGGAGCTGGCTTCCGTCTACGCAGCGAGCGACGAGAAACTCTTTGCCGAAACGATTCGGGAAATCGGTGTGCAACTCGCGGAGGAAACCGAGCCCGAGTTGCAGAGCCTTGTAGGTGCGGCCTTTGTCCGCTTCTCGCAGGAAGCGGCCAAGAAACGTTCGTTTGCTGGGGTTCAGCGGTCCGTCGAGCTGATGGACTACATCGAGGCGGAGCGGCCCGGCGTCGCGAAGAATCTGCGTCCCAGAATACAAATCGAGAACCGGCTGCCCGAATTTATCGAGGAAGCCCTGCGAAGCGGCGAAGTACCGAACGGGTTATCGGATCTTCTGCGCCGCCTGCCGTTGGCATCATCCGAGCACATCGCCACGCGCTTCAGCCGCGCCGGTTTCCGCGAGGATTGCGAATTGCTGGTTTCGATGATGGAGAAGCTCGGGCCGGAGGCGCTGGATCATCTTCGCAAACTCCTGAAAGAGGGCAGCTCCACGGAAGCCATCGACACCGTCGGCATTCTCGTGCGAATGGATGTTGCGTCCGTGGAGCAGGTGCTGCCGGCGCGCATGCAGGAATGGAAACGCACGGCACACGACCGGATCGTCCGGCAGGTAGCGTCGAGCGGGTCCTCGGAGCGCGGCCGGCTCCTCTTGCAGCTGTTCGATCATTTGGATTCGCTGATTCGTCCTCTCGCCGTGGATGAGATTGGCATGTGCGGCGACCGAAGCGCGGACATGCGCCTTCTGCGAATCGCGGAAGGCGACGTGCCGAAGGAAGGCACTCCCTATCTGCGTCTGAAAGCAATGGAAGCCCTGGGGCGCCTTCGCACGGCCGGCGCGGAAGCGGTGCTGAGAAAGATTGCAGAGACGCGCAAGGCGTGGCGCTGGGCGAATCCTTCGGAACTGCGGCTGGTGGCGGCGCAAGCCATGGAGAAGATCGACCCCGAGTGGGTGCGCAGTTTCGTGCCGCGCAGCGGCCTGAGCGTCGCGGAATTCTCGATCGAGCCGCTGGATGCCGACCCCGAATCCTCCGCGATTCGGCAGCGCCGCTACCCGCGTATGAGGCTGGAGCACCCCGTGAACGCCGCAACGACGAACCTCAAGGAAAACTGCAACGTCGAAATTCCTGAAATGACTCTTGGCGGAGGCGTTGCGGTTTGCGAACAAAGCCTGCACCCGGGCAGCATCGTTTCCTTCCGACTGAACGCGCAGCAAAAAACGGTGAAAGCTCAAACGATCGTTCGGGACGCGAATACGCAAGCGCGGGCGTTCGAAGTGGTGGACATGGACCTGGAGGAGCGCGCCAAACTGCGCAAGATCCTGGTTCAGATCGGAAACGTCCAGAAGCAGACCACTCCCAAAGAACGCAACCGTCGCGCCACCCGCACCATTCTGTCGAATCCCACCTAGGCTGATTCTCAGATCAGAAAACCCGCTCGATTCGGTACAGAGGGTGTAACGCCGCGGCCGTAGTTGGCTAGCGTTCGATCTGTTTGGCTTTGTTTCGGAGCGAATCCAGCCTCGGGTGGTGTGAGTAACAGTTCCCGAAAGTGCGCTATAACGGACAGTATTCAGAGTCATAAACACGGATACTTGGGCCTCGCAGATATTCAAGGAGACTCACCGTGAAGATTTCAGCAGTACTCTTGGCAGTCCTCGTGGGTTTGGGCGCGTCTACGATGGCCCAGGCTCAAACTGCAGTATCGTCTGAAAACAGCCAGGCCCCTACTTATAGAGTCAACGTGGTTAGCCGTACGACCCGGGCGGTAACCTACAAACACCGCAGCGGCTCCACACACATTAATTTTCAAGGCACCGATTTGATGCCTGCCGCGGCGGGCGAGGCCCGAGTAAATAGCAAGCGCGGAGCGCTGGAAGTGGAAGCCGAATTTTCCGGGCTGGACAGGCCCACGAGCTTTGGTAACGAGTATCTGACTTACGTGCTGTGGGCGATCTCGCCGGAAGGCCGGCCGGTAAACATCGGCGAAGTATTGGTGGGCGATAACCACCGCAGCAAGCTGGACGTGACCACCGACCTGCAGGCTTTCGCGCTGATCGTAACGGCGGAACCTTATTATGCCGTGCGCCGCCCCAGCAACGTGGTGGTTTTGGAGAACGCGGTTCGCTCCGATACGGAGGGCGCGACTGAGAGTGTGGACGCGAAATACGAACTCATCGATCGCGGGGGCTACATCCCAACCGGTTATCACTTCGACCCAGTCGTCTTAAACGCGAAACTTCCGCTCGAATTCTTCGAGGCGCGCAACGCGGTACGGATCGCCAAATCAGCGGGCGCAGAAACCTTCGCGGCCTCCAGCTACGAAAACGCCGTCAGGCAGATGAAGCAGGCGGATGACATGGCCACCACGAGGCACTCCGACAGGAAATCGCTGATCGCAGCATCGCGCGAGGTTGTGCAGACGGCGGACGACGCGCGGGAAATCGCCGTGAAGACCATCGATGCGAATCGCGTGAACGACGACAGAGACGCGGCAGCCGCGCAAGTGGCAGACGCCAACGCCAAGTCCGACGAGGATGCGCGGGCTCGTCACAGAGCGGAAGTAGCAAGAGCCGATGCCGACCGCCAGCGTGCGGAGGCCGATCAGGCAACCGCTACCGCACAGCTACAACAACAGAATGCGCAAGCGGAATCAGACCGGAATCGCGCGGCCGCCGCTGACGCCAATCAAGCTGCCGCTACGGCACAGCTGCAACAACAGAACGCACAAGCCGACTCAGACCGGAATCGCGCAGCTGCGGCTGACGCGAATAAGGCCACAGCAGACGCTCAACAGGGCCAAAGAGACGCGGAGGCGGAATCAGAGCGAAACAAAGCCGCCGCCGCGAGTTCCGATGAGCAACTCCAGCAAGTAATGCGAGATCGTGAAGAACTTCGCGCGCGATTGCTGCAGCAGTTCAACGCCATTCTCACTACTCGCGACACCGCTCGTGGTTTGGTGGTGAACCTGTCAGACGTGCTCTTCGACACCGGCAAGTACACACTTCGACCAGCAGCCCGAGAGAAACTAGCGAAAATATCGGGAATCGTTCTTGCTTATCCGGACCTCAGGCTGGCAATCGAAGGCAACACCGACAGCGTGGGCAGCGACGCAATGAATCAGGAACTTTCGGAAAGGCGAGCCAGTTCGGTGATGGATTACCTGGCGCAGCAGAGCATTCCGCAGGCGTCGATGACCTCGCAAGGTTTCGGCAAGACCCAACCCGTAGCGTCCAATGACACCGCGGAAGGCCGGCAACAGAACCGCCGCGTAGAGCTGATTGTCTCAGGCGATGTAATCGGAACTACGATCGGGACGGTATCTCAAAACCTGCCGTTGATCCAACGTCCGTAAACGCATCGTAACCGTCGCAACCGAGCAGGGAGGCCCCGGTGTTCTGGGGCCTCTCAGCTTGGCGTTCGCGCGTTCTGTGCTTCCATTCGCCGAACATGCCGTTCGGCGCGAAGCGATCCCAGGCGAAAAGCCACCGCAAACAACGCCGCGAAACTCAGAGCCGCCAGGGTCAACCAATACTGGGGATCAGACCAAAGACCCATCCATCCAATCGAGCCCATCGCGGCTGTGATCAAGTAGGAGACCAGCGCCACCTTCCGCGGCGACCATCCGCGGGCTAACAGAAGGTCGAATACGTGAAAGAGGTAGTTTCTGACCGTGTGCTCGCTTAACCCAAGTTGAATGGAAATATCCTTGTTGGTAAGCCCTTCCGCGACAAGGCGCACGACATCGGCCTCGCGCTTCGAGAGACGCTGGATTCCGCGCGTGTCGCGGAAGCGAATCGGCATTGTCCGCCCGAGCGCTTCGAGCAACCCTCGCATGCTCTCGCTGCTAGCCCACACTTGCCCGTGATTGACTGCGTGGATGCACTTGCCGAGCGTTTCGATGGGTTCGTCGCGAAAGACCACACCGCGAGCTCCACATCGGAAGGCGTCGATGACCTGCTCCGGCTCGCGCGAATTCAGCAGCAAAATCGCGCGGGTACGAAGGCGCAACGAGCGAATCTCGCGCAGGACGCGATAGCCCTCGAGGGCTCCCTCTTGTAACTGCGCGCTGACGATCGCTATGTCGGGCTGCTTTTCTTTCAGCAGCCCCAGTGCGTCTTTTCCACGGACCGCGCAACCAACCACTGTAACGTGCTGGCCTTTTGGCCGGAAGGCACTCTCGACCAATTGGCAGTTCATCTGTGTTGCTTCGGCAACCAGAACACTAACGACAGAACTCCTCCACTGCTGCGTTTTTGGCATGTCTGCTCCGAACGGCAGCTTTGGAGGCTGGAAGGGAAGCCCGATTCTATACGCGCCGAGCGAACGAATACAACTGAAAAGTAAATCGTGGATATCTATCGGACATCGGCCGGCGAGCCCCTCGGCCCAATAAATCGCGAGACCGCAGGTCGGTCAGAAACAAGTGTCCGATCCCCGGGCATCGCCTTAATTAAATTTTATTAAACTTTTTGACTTGACGTGGAGCGCGAGAAGTGTTTAATTGCGGGCAATCGAGCACTCGCGCGGAGAGGTGGGAACCGAGTGACGCGAACTGGGTGTGTTGCGGGGTGTGCAACGATCCAAAAGGAGCAGTTTTTGCGGCTGACCGCGAACGCAGGTTGTTGTGTTTCGCGTCGCCTGGTTTCAGGATTCCCGTCCCACACTAGGAGCGAACATGCGATTTAAGGGCGTTGCGTTTCTTGCCGCTTTGCTATTGGTCTGTGCGATTCCCGCGTTCGGTCAGGCAGGAAGAGGCGGCGCGAGCGGCACGGTCACCGACCCCTCCGGGGCGGTTGTTTCAGGAGCGCAGGTAGTTCTGCTCGATAAGGCAACAGGAGTGACGCGGCACACGACGACCAGTTCCGCTGGATTATACAGTTTCGTCTCCCTGAATCCCGGCGTCTATCAGATCACAGTTAGTCAGACGGGCTTTGCCAAGATCGTGCAAGACAACATCACAGTCAACGTTGATGAGGTTACCGAGGTTAACGTGACTCTGAGGGTCGGGGCCGCGAGCGAGACCGTCACTGTTACTGAGTCATCCGAGTTAGTCGAGCCCAGCAACTCCACTGTCGGATCGCTGATCCCGGCCGAGACGATCGACCGCGTGCCTCTGATCTCGCGCAACGTTTACGACCTGATCCAGCTGAGTGCGGGTGTGAATGCGGTGAATGGTTCGCCCAACTCGAGCGACTCAATGTCGTCCATTCAGAACATTTCGATCGGGCGCCCGGGAGTAGACGTCTCCGCCGACACCATCAACGGCTCCCTCGTCGGATCCGTCTATTACATGCTCGACGGCAGCCCGCTCGGAATCGCGGAAAACAATTCCGCTGCCATCATTCCGGCGATGAACATTCCCGAAGACGGCATCGCCGAGGTTCGCGTTGAGACCCAGAATACGCCAGCGTCCTACCAGAGCGGAGGAGCCGGCGTGGTCAGCCTGGTCAGCAAGTCCGGCACGAATGAGATTCATGGCGACGCTTTTGGAGTGTTCCGGCCCGACGTTTTGGCGGCCAACGACTATTTCAACAAGCTAGACAACACGCCTAACACGCCACCCTCCTTTCACCGTTATCAGGAGGGCGGCGCCATCGGCGGAGCAATCAAGAAGGATAAGCTCTTCTTCTTCGCAGATTACGAGGATACGCAGGAGCAGCAGTTCGAGGGCGAGAAAGGCTATTCTGTACCTACCAGTGCTGAAAGAGCTGGAGACTTCTCGAATCTTCTCAATCATCTTGATTCCAACGGTAATCCCGCTCCCATCGTGATCTACGACCCGACCCTGCCTGACAATCCCGACGGCACGCGACAGCCGTTTCCGGGAAACAAAATCCCGACCCCATTGAATCCTATCGCCTCGCTGTATTTGTCGAAAATGCCACATTGCAATTTCCCCGACCCCACGACGTGTGATCAGGCAACGACTGACAACACTGCGGTTCCGAATTTTGAAGCGCCGGGCCTGGACCCGCTCAACGGTCATAGGTTCGACGTCCGGGTGGATTGGAACCCGAGCGAAAGGCAGCGCATCTTCACCCGCTTTTCCTATGACCGCTTGGACTTCTCGACGGCCAACGTCTTCCCCAGCGGGTGGGACATCGACTATGCCCAGAACGTGACCAACGGGCGCAACATCCTGGTGGCCGACGACCTGACCCTCAGTACGTCCACCGTCTTGCAGTTGCGTTATTCCTTTACCCGCCACAACGAAAACCAGGGAGGACCGCCATCGTACAACAGCATAGACATCACGACGCTGGGCTTTCCCTCCTCGCTGGCCGCAGAGGAGGTGCAAAAACAGCTCCCCTTTATGACCTTTGGCGACGTGGGCGGAGGGGTTGGCGGCACTGCCGACTACAACCTGTTTAAGTACGCCAGCGAGAACAGCGACGCCAGCGCCGCCATCACCAAGGTGATGGGAAAGCAAGAATTCTCATTTGGCTTCGAGTGGATGAAGCGCTATCTCAACGTGGGCCAGCCGCCGGCCCCTGCGGGCTCGTACTACTTTGACATCAGCGCTACGGATCAGTCGGTTCCCAGTTCCTCGGGCGGCAGCGATTTCGCTTCTTTCCTTATTGGCATGGGAGGGCAGCCCGGGTCGGAATCGGGGTCGTATCCCAGTTTCACTAAAGACGTATTTGCTGCCGAGTCCAACCCCTACTATGCGGCGTTTTTCGAGGATACTTACCATGTCTCGAAGAACCTGACCATTACCGCCGGCCTGCGCTGGGACATTTTCGGCGGACGCAACGAGCGTCATGACCGACAGGAATACTTTGATCCGAATGCAACGAATACCGTGAGCGGCGTTTCGTACACGGGCGCGGAAATTTACGTCAACGGGAGCAATCGCTCGCCGTATACAACCAACCTGCACGACTTTGGACCCCGCGTTGCTTTTGCCTGGCAGCCGGTTAGCCACTTTGTTGTACGCGCCGGTGCGGGGATCTATTACGGTCCCAGCACCGAGAACGTCGGCAGCGCAGGGATAAACACGGACGGATTCTCGTCGAGCACGACGTGGAACGCCACCTGCTTCAACTCAAACGGAGACGGAAATACGGTCTTCAACACCGGGAATGCGAACTGCGCAGCCGGACAGGCGGACAACTTTACGGTGCCATATTCTTTGAGCAATCCGTTTCCTAATGGGGTCACCCCGGTTTTCACCACCCCGCCGACAGGTCTGGCCAATAATCTGGGGATCACCTTAAGCACCGTGCTGCATCACCAGCGCACCCCCACTACCTACAACTACAACTTTGGCCTCGAATATGAACTGCCGCACCAAGTGGTCGTGAGTGCCGCGTATGTCGGCAGCCGTGGCCTATTCATGCCGTTCGGCACGGTGGATCTGAACCAGCTTGATTTGGCCACGATCGCCCAATACGGCCCAAACCTATGCGTCACGGACGACCCGAGCTGCCAGGTGCCCAACCAGTGGGAGGCGATTCAGCCCGCGACCAACTCATGCTCCTCCCAATTTCCCACAGTGCCTCTGTTTCTATCGCTCGAGAAATATCCGCAGTTCGGCAACTGCAGCAGTCAAACCGGCGTCGCAGTCCATGGTTATCCGGCGGGCGACTCCGAGTACAGCTCGTTGCAAACTAAGGTGCAGAAGCGGCTGACGAGCCATTTCACCACACTGGCTACTTTTACTTGGGGCAAGATCCTAACCGACGATGGGAATCCTCCGCTGGGTTTCGTGGGTACTCACAATGGCGCGGCGCAAGACTGGAGGGACCTCCAGTACGAGCACTCGATCAGTCCCCAGGACGTCAAGTATTCATTCACCGGGCAGGTATCCTACGATTTGCCCGTCGGCAAGGGCCGGGCCCTGGATTTGAGCGGTGTGTCAAATGCCATTCTGGGTGGCTGGACCATCAATGGCATCCTCTACGTGAGCACGGGCGTCCCGATAAACTCACCGTCATCGGGCACACCGAACTCGCCCCTCAATCAGAGGGCCGATATGGTCTGCGATCCCTCGAGTGGTGCTCCGCACACACCGGCGGCGTGGTTCAACGTCAACTGCTTTGTTCAACCAGGAATGGAAAACGGCGGAACGGCGAATCCCTACATACCGGGAACTGCGCCCGCCTATCTTGACAACGTTCGTACCCGGGGAGCACGAAATCTAGACCTCTCCCTTTACAAAACGTTCAAGCTGACCGAAACGAAAGCGCTCCGCTTCGATTTCTCCAGCTACAACATCGCCAATTATGCGCAGTGGGGATACCCAAGCGTCCCAAGCGTGGTCGGCGCGGTAGTTCAGGGTTCAGCTTTCGGGGTGATCAATGGCGACGTCAACACTCCGCGCCAGTTCCAGTTTGGCGCGCGATTTACCTTCTAACGAATGAACTGCCGGAAACGGGGGCTGCTGTTCGCGCGCTTCCGGCAGTTGTCTTGCTGCGCTTCCAGCACGCATTTTGCAGCTAGCGCTGAAATTTGTGTTCTGACGTTCGCAATTGGGAGAGGGTTCGCGCCGCGAATCCTCCTCAGGCAATTCCTGCCCTCGACCCCTCATTTTGCTGCGCCTTAATTCCCGGAGTTATATTATTTGGAGGGAGGCACTCGATTCCCTACAATGCTTCCGGCATCGGTGCTTCGACAATGTCTCCATAGGGGAGACGGCCGGGAGATTTTCGGCGATGAAACTGATTCGGTTTGGCGAGCCAGGTAACGAAAAGCCTGGACTCCTTTTAGAGAGTGGCGCGCGTTTGAATGTTTCCGGGTTCGTTCGCGATTATGACGAGGATTTCTTTGCCGCCGATGGGGTTGCGCGGCTTGCCGAGTGGATCGAGAGAAAGCACGGCGCTGTGGCACGCGTGCCGCCGCGTGTTCGTTTAGGCCCACCGATCGCGCGGCCAAGTAAGATCGTCTGCATCGGCCTGAATTATCGCGATCACGCGGCGGAAACGGGCAATCCAATTCCGCCGGAGCCGGTGATATTTTTCAAGGCTACGAGCTCGCTCGTCGGCCCGAATGACCCGCTCCTGATCCCGAAAAACTCGACAAAGGTGGACTGGGAAGTGGAGCTCGCCGTCGTTATCGGCACGGCAGCGCGTTACGTGCCGAGAAAAAAAGCGATGGAGTTCGTTGCCGGTTACGCGCTTCACAACGACTATTCCGAACGCAGCTTTCAGCTGGAACGCGGAGGGCAATGGGTAAAGGGAAAAAGCGCGGACACGTTCGCGCCGCTGGGACCCTTCCTCGCGACGCGGGACGAAATTCCACATCCCGGCAAACTGGCGATGTGGCTGAAAGTGAATGGTGAATTCCGCCAAAAGAGCACCACCGCAAATATGATTTTCGACGTGCCGACGCTGGTGAGCTACATCAGCGAATTCATGACTCTGCTCCCGGGCGATATGATCAGCACCGGAACGCCCGCGGGAGTCGGGATGGGAATGAAGCCCCCCACCTACGTGAAGCCCGGCGACGTTATTGAATTGGGGATCGACGGACTCGGCGAATCGCGGCAGCAAGCCATCGATTGGCGCGAGAGTCAGCGGCTAAAGAAGACTGCCGCGCGCGCCCAAAGGATGATCGACCTCAGCCAGGAACGCTAGGCACGAGATTCGAGGTGCTCTGCAGCCTGAGGGCGCGTCGGACTCATTTTTGCTTGCCCAAGAACCATCCGGGCGCGAGCTTTGCCCCATTCCGACCGAGACCGCAACCGACACCAGAGCTTTTGGCGCCGCAGGCGGTTCCAGTGGTCATATTGCAGCAAGACTCTTGATGGGATAGGTTTACATCAGAATGGCCCGGGTGGCGGAATGGCATACGCGGGGGACTTAAAATCCCCTGACGCTCACGCGTCGTGTGGGTTCGACCCCCACCCCGGGCACCAGGTTTTTTCACTGTTCATATCCCTCGCTATTAGGCGGGCCCGAGTTCGCGCAGCGCGTCTCCCGCCCCTGCCAGGTTCATGAGCTTCATCTCCGCATACTTGCGCGACAGCACCACGCCGGGGGCCCCCGCCTTGAAAGCCGCCATTACGGCGGCCTTCACGTCCGCGGGCTGCGTCCGCTTCTCATCGAGCGCGGTAGGAATGTCGATGTCAATCCCCGGATAAATCGGGACCGCACCTTGAACGTCCGCGATGGCGCGCCGGGTCTCGTTCGCCACGTATTCAGCGGAGAGGCCAGTCGTTGGCAGCTTGCTGAAGTTCGGCTCGCCCTGGCAGCCCATCAGTTTGTAATGAAGCTCGAGAACCTCGTCGGGCGTCGAGTCGTGAAAAACGGTGGACTGAACGTTCTTGATGTACTGTGCCAAGCGGGGTCCCGCGCAATTGTTGTACGGGCACGGCTTGATGAAGTCGGAAACGTGCATCAGCCTGGAATAATCCTGCTCCGCCCGGTAGAACGGGCTCATCGTAACCAAATGCATGATGTGCCATCCCACTTGCGCCTTCGGATTCGCTTCCTTCACGGTGCCATAAATGAGGCCGTAAACTTCCTCCTGGCTTTTGAACCAGAATCTCTGCCAGGCGAGGATCTCCGGATACTCGAGGAACAATCGCCACAGGGTGACAAATGAGCCGTCGCTTGCCCTTGGTTGATTCAACGTCTGCTTCACCCACCGATCCAGAGCCAGATAGCCTTCGCGCGCCCGCGCGACGTTGATTCCTTGCTCGGCTGCCTTTCGAACGCAGTGCGTGCAGAAACAACTAATGAATGAAGTCCCGTTGAATTTGCCGAAGTGCGCGCCGATCGTGTCGTTCAGCGGACCTTGCCGCTCAGACTCCCACATGATGCCGTCGAGTTCATTCGACTTGAACCAATCTTCCACCATCGAGGTGAGAAAATTTCGAGCGTCCGGATTGTTCAAGCACGTGTCACGGCCGATTCGGCCGTTGATGTCGACTTCCGCGATTCGCTCGAAATTTGCGATGAGCCGCGGATTGTACGCCTCCTCAAACAACGCGTACGTTTGCATGCCACGCTTCTTGGCCGCCGGAGTGACGTCGGCCAAAATGTCGAAATCACCCAATTCTGGCGCCCGGATATCCTTGATCACAGAATTCGCGTAGAACTCGGGATGAACTTTCGTATAGCTGCCGCCGTGAATCTGGTCGTACTCCTGAACGCCGTGATCCGGCAGAGGGAGCCCCGGAATTTGTCGGCCTGCCAGCCCTCGCCCGTAGGTGAACACCGTGGACATCAGGACGTTGACTCCGGCTTTCTCCTGCAGCGTGTCCAGGCATTTGTCCACGCCCTCGTCGACGAAGGAGCGCGCGCCGATTTGGAGCGCTACGAACCGCTTGCCATCAGGCGGAGGACTTGGCGGATACATTCGCGCGGGCCGCGGACTGGACGTTGCGGCGGCGCCGAAGCTCTTGCTCGCCAGAGCGATGGTGGGAATTGCCGCGATTCCCTTGAGGAAATTACGTCGCGTGGTTTCGTTTGTTTCGTCTACCTTATCCATTTCGACCCTTTCTTATGACAGCTGTCCGCAAAATCTCCGCCGCAAATACTCTGGTGTGCCAAAGCTTGCGATTGTAGGATGAACCCGCAAAATTCGGGGCCTGTTTCAACAGAGGCAGGTTTTCGTGCTGAAATTTGTGGTTGTGCTGAAGCGAAAGGCCGATTGGACGCCCGAGAAATTTCGCGAGTATTTCGTTCGCGTTCACGGGCCGCTTGCCGCAAAGGTTCCCGGGCTTCGACGATATAAGCAGAATTTCCCCGCGCCGGACGCGAAACGCAAACCGCCGGAATGGGATTGCGTGGTGGAATTGTACTTCGACGACAAGGAGGCGATGGAAGCAGCATGGATGACTCGGGAAGGTGAAGCCGCGACTGCGGATCTGGAAGTTTTTGCGGATTTGGCGCAGACAACGTGGTCGATTGTGGAAGAGCGAACCGTAGTTGCCTAAGCGGCGGGTACTCGCGATCGCGCGCGCGGGACCTTTCGCTTTTGCTTTGCAGTAGGCATGCAGATAGTACCGATTAGAACGGCAAGTGTCGCTGATAATGCAAGACTTACACGTTATTCTAATATTTTCTGTACCGATTAGAGTTTCACTTTAGGTTGAACTATCCAACCGTGCGCAAAGAGAAGATTTGTCCTTCGACGGATGCGGCCGTGGCCGACATTCCTGATGGCGCAAGCATCATGTTCGGCGGATTCGGTGGCGCGGGATTTCCGAACAATTTGATTCAAGCGCTCGCGCGGCAGGGCGCGCGCAATCTCCGCGTGATCAGCAACAATTGCGGCACCGGCGACGGCGAGCTCGGCATCCTTTTCAAGAACCGGCAGATTCGCAGCGTGGTGGCCGCGTTTCCGGGGCCGGGCGCGAAATATTTTCAGGAACAGTTCGATGCAGGCGAGATCGAGCTGGAACTCGTGCCGCAGGGGATTTTGTGCGAGCGCATGCGCGCGTTCGGCGCGGGGATTCCGGCGTTTTACTCGCCCGTGGGCGTAGGGACGGAGGTCGCGCACGGCAAGGAGGAGCGGAATTTTCGTGGGAAGCGGTACATCCTCGAAGAGGCGCTCGGCGCGGACTACGCGTTCACCAAGGCGCATCGCGCGGACCGGCTTGGCAACCTCGTATATCGCGAAGCGGCGCGGAATTTCAACCCGGTGATGGCGACGGCGGCAGCGACCACGATTGTGGAGGTGGAAGAGATCGTCGAAATCGGCGCGCTCGATCCGGAGACGATCGTGACGCCGTCGGTGTTCGTTGATCGAATCGTGCAGGCGAAGGGGCAGCGATTTGTCTAAGTCTCGTCTTACGCGAGAGCAGATCGCGGCGCGCGCTGCGCTTGAATTGCCGGATGGCGCGTACGTTAACCTGGGGTGGGGAATTCCGAATCTTGTGGCGGCGTACCTTCCGGCGGGCGTCACCGTTCATTTTCATAGCGAAAATGGGATTTTGGGCATGGGCCCGCGCGCAAAGGCTGGCGAGGAGGATTTCGATCTGGTGGACGCGATGAAGGTTCCGGTGACGATCGTGCCGGGCGCGGCGTTTTTCTCGCAGGTGGATGCGCACGTGATGACGCGCGGCGGCCATCTGGATGTGTGCATCCTTGGCGGCTTGCAGGTGTCCGAACGCGGCGACCTGGCGAATTGGCGCGTGCCGGGCGCGAAAGGCGCGGGCGGCATCGGCGGCGCGATGGATATCGCGGTAGGCGCGCGGCGGTTGATCGTCGCGATGGAACACAACGCGAAAGACGGTTCGCCGAAAATTGTGAAGCGCTGCACGTATCCGCTCACGGCCGTCGAATGCGTGCACACGATCATCACCGATCTCGCGGTGATCGACGTGACGCTAGAGGGCTTGTCGCTGCGCGAAGTCGCACCGGGCTGGACCGCCGCCGAAGTGCAGGAATTCACAGAGCCGCAGCTCGATACGCGACGGCTGCGCCCGAGTTGAAAGCGGAAGAATATGCAACTTAGGGGTGGCTCTCGGATTAGTGTCGGGGTTTCAGCGCATCAATCCGGGCCTAGCGGCTCGGAAGAGGATCGTTGTAGTGGTCGTTCCTCCGGACCGAACTGGGCGACAAACGTAATACCCGCTCCGCGACCGCCGCTTCTTTTCCCGACCGGTCCTGGACATGAGCAGTTACTCGAATCAACCAAGGCCACAAATTATCGGCACTGCCCGCTGGAAAAGCTTGGAGGACCTTTCGCAGGTCCAATTCTTTGACGACGACATCTCTACTCTCACCAGCTCGAAGAAAGTAGATGGGGACAACTTGGAGGTCCCTCATTTCGGTAACTTGACCCCATCCCACGCTTGCTCCAAGCTGGTTGCTATCCATTTGCTCGTATGAACGCGTGACCGGAGCAACGATAAAATCAGCTGTCGTCCAGAGCAAGAAGTCCCCCGGTGGAAGGCTTCGGTCGCCGACGATTTGACAGACTACATCAAATCTGTCGGATGGCAGGAGTCGCAGCCCTTGTGTTTCCTGGAATTCGTGAACTTCCACGTAGCTCCCGTTCTTGTCTTGCCGGACGAGCACTCTCATATTCGAAATGGAAAGGGAGTTTTCCTCGGAACTCTGCGGGATCATCTCAGACAACGGGATGGATGTAACCGTCACACACGGTCCTTCACAACCTCCAAGCTGGAGAACGAGGCTGATTCTCGAACTCTCACCTAGCCTTGCTTCAATCTGCTGAGTGAACAGTCTGAAGCCCGGGTGCTTCACCGATATGAGATATTTCCCAGCCTGCAATTCGATCACAACTCTGCCTGACGCATCAGTGTTACGCACGGCTTTGGCCGTTGTTAGTAGATCCTCAACATGCACTTGTGCATTTGGCACGTTTGCGCCACTCGGGTCTGTAACGTCGACCATTACAAATGCGGGTTTCTCGCTTCTCTGGGCATCGCTGGAGGAGGATCCAAGCAGCAACACGAAGAGCAGCCACGCCAGGCGAGGACGGAGGGGGAACACAGCGAAAAGGTATCACGGAAAGCACGCACAAGCACGAGCCATGGTTGCGCCGCGCCAGTCCTCGGCAGCTTACATCGGTGATGGATCGGGTGAATGTCCATCGATCGCCTCCGAAATCCAGGACGCCGTATGGCATAAGCAGAGTTTATGGATTGTGCAAGAAATAGAAATTTGACTTATCCTCCAAAATCCGGCCCACTGAGTAATTCAGGATGAGGCGGGGCGAAGTCCGCGTTCGCCGTTTGTGAGAGGTCGAAGATGACGGAGCACAAGCACCACAGTAAGCCGAAGCTCACGGGGGCGAGAATCCTGTGGGAGTGTCTCGAGCGCGAGGGCGTCAAAACCATTTTTGGCTATCCCGGCGGGGCCATTTTGCCGGCGTATGACGCGCTGAAGCACAGCTCGATTCATCACATCCTAGTTCGTCACGAGCAGGGTGCGACGCATATGGCCGATGGCTTCGCGCGCGCCACGGGGGGCGTGGGCGTCGCGATTGCTACCTCCGGTCCTGGCGCCACGAACATGGTCACCGGCATCGCCACCGCGATGATGGATTCCTCGCCGATCGTTTGTATCACCGGGCAGGTGGGAAGCAAGGTGCTTGGCTCGGATGCGTTTCAGGAAACGGACATCACCGGCGTGACCCTTCCCATTACCAAACACAACTATCTCGTCACGCATGCGAGCGAGGTGGCGCACGCCGTTCGCGAAGCCTTTTACGTGGCGAAGTCGGGCCGCCCGGGACCAGTCCTTATCGACATCACGAAAGATGCGCAGCAGGGGAGCGCTGAGTTCGATTGGGAGGCGGCGGAGCCTCATATGCGCGGCTACCGGCCTGACCTCTCTCCCGCCAATGAAGAATACGAGCGCGCCTTGAAACTGATCCACAGTGCGAAGCGGCCTGTGATTTTGGCGGGGCACGGCATCCTGGTTTCTGGCGCCATCGCCGAAGTGCAAGCCTTTGCGGAGAGAACGTCAATTCCCGTGGCGCTCACGCTACTGGGGCTGGGCGCGCTGCCGGCTTCTCATTTTCTCAACCTCGGCATGATGGGCATGCACGGCGAGGCCTGGGTGAACACGACCATCCAGGAAGCTGATCTTTTGCTGGCGTTTGGCATGCGCTTCGACGACCGCGTCACCGGCAGCATCAAAACCTACGCGCCGAATGCGAAGAAGATCCACGTCGATATCGACCCAGCCGAAATCAGCAAGAACGTGAAAGTGGACGTGGCACTGGTCGGCGACCTTCGCAAGATTCTGCAGGAACTGCTGCCGCGCGTCGAGATGGGCGACCACAGAGAGTGGCTCCAATACATTCATCGACTCAAGGGCGATGTGGCTGTCCGCGACATCCAGAATCTTCCTGACAGCGGTCATCTGTATGCGGCGCACGTGATCAACGATCTCTGGCACGAAACGCGCGACCGGGAAACGGTCGTCGTCACGGATGTGGGCCAGCACCAAATGTGGGAAGCGCAGTATTACAAGCACGAGCGTCCGCGCTCGCTCATTACTTCGGGCGGTCTGGGGACGATGGGATTTGCCCTACCGGCGGGCATCGGCGCAAAGGTGGCGCGGCCCGATGCGGACGTGTGGGTGGTGGCGGGCGACGGCGGCTTCCAGATGACGATGGCCGAACTCGCCACGATCGTGCAGGAAAAGTTGAAGGTGAATATCGCGATCATCAACAACGGATACCTCGGAATGGTGCGCCAGTGGCAGGAATTCTTCTACGAGCGCAATTACGAGGCGACTCCGCTGTTGAGCCCGGACTTTGTGAAACTGGGAGAGGCTTACGGCATCCGCAGCGTGGCTGTGAAACACCGGTCGGAGGTCGTCCCGGCGGTACGCGCCGCGCACGCGCACGACGGCCCGGTGCTGATCGATTTCCAGGTGGAGCAGGAAGATTCCGTGTACCCGATGGTGGCGGCGGGCGCGGCTCTGCACGAGATGATCCGGCGGCCCAATCCGCTCGAGGAAACGGCTGCGGACGAGTGAGGCCTCAGGGGTTGAAGAGTCTGTGTGAGAATTAAGGTTGAGCGACGAGGGCCGAGAAACCTTTGGAACCACAGATGAACCGAGGCTTCGGGACAGATAAACACAGATGAGGCAAAAGGTTCGAGGCATAAGCATGCTGCACGCATTTATCGTCTACGTCGAAAACAAGCCGGGCGTGCTGTCGCGCGTCGTGTCGCTGTTTCGGCGCCGCGCCTTCAATATCGATTCGCTCACGGTGGGCCGCACCGAGAAGCCCGACGTGTCGCGGATGACCATCGTCATGGACGCCGACGAGGATCAGGCGCGGCGCATCGTCGCGAACGTCTACAAGCTGGTGAACGTGCTGCTGGTGGACGTCATCACGAAGGCCGGCCCTCCCGCGATCGCGCGCGACCTCTCGCTGATCAAGGTTGCCGTCACGCATGAAAACCGCTCTCATGTGCTGGAACTTGCCAATGTGTTCCGCGCGCGCGTGGTTGACGTCGCGCCAGAGTCGCTCACCATCGAAATCACGGGCGTCGAAGACAAAGTGGACGGCTTGCTCGAAGTGTTGAAGCCGTTCGGCCTGCTCGAAGTCGTCCGCACGGGGCAGATCGTTATGCGCAGAGGCGACAGGCCCTCCACCGTCACCGCTAAGACATCCGAAATGGCGGAAGGTGCCGAGCCCCAGACCGAAGTCGAGACCGAAGAGGACGCCGCCGCCGGTTCCGTCTAGCTCCGCGCTTGGTGCCTATTCCATAGCCCCTTGTTCTTGCAAGAACGCCACGGTTTTCCCGTGAACCTCGGGAAAACGCAGTGCATATCCCAGTGGCGTGCACTCCACCACCTCGTCCGGCCGCTCGTAATGACCCGGGAGTTTCACACGAGTGGATAGGTCGGCCCCGCGTTCCACCAATAGCTGAGCCACGGGCAATCCCCAGTCGCCGAATTGCGTCACAGCGTGGAAGATGGGCGTTTGTCCGCCAACGCCGGACTCATCCACGATCGCGCGTGCATTGACGTCAGCCCCGCGCTCCAGCAGCAGCCTCGCCGCTTCCACGTTGCCGTACTCCGCGGCCACGTGCAGCAACGTCGCTCCTCGGAGCGTGAGGCGCCGTTCGGCTGTAGTGCCGAAGTCGAGTTCGGGGAATCGCCGATTCACCAGTTCCGGCTCCGCGTCGAGGCGCCGTGCTAGAGAATCGAGCCGGCCGCGAAGCATGTCGAGTACGGCCGGCACGTCATGTTTGGTGACGCCGCCGGCGTCGAGAAGGATGTCGATGCAGACGCTGAGTTGCGTCGAACGCCAGTACGAGCCGATCACGTAATCGAGCGCGGTGCCTGGATACTTCCGGTCCGGTCGGGTGCAGTTCGGATTTGCCCCGTGGTCCAGAAGCCATTGGAGAGCCACCGCGTCCACCGTCTCGCACGGCGCGAAGATAATGGGGAAATATCCGCTCCACTCGGCATTCACGTTCGCACCGTGGGAAACCAGCAACTCCATCATGGGGATTCGATCGCCCCTAAGCGCAGCGCGCATCAGCGGCGCGTCGCCACCCTGGTGCACATCGGACCCGTTCTCGATCATCCACTGCGCGATCGCCAGCCTCTCCGGACTCGGTGGCGCATAAGGCACGCGACATTCAGCAGCCCAGGTGAGGGGCCCGTTCTTGCCATAGCCCAATGGAGCGCGATGCAACGCCGGATTGCGGATCATGAGGGCCTTGACGCTCTCGATGTCGTTCGAATCGATGGCCAGCTTGAGTTTCCCGATTTCCTCGAGTGAATCCACATGAGCCTTCAGCTTTGGCCAGCTCGCAAACCCGTAGAGACGCGCGATCTTGAACTGCGCGTCCGTGAGCGATTCAGCGCCGCCGGTCTTGAGCAGGTCCTTGGCTTGATCCTTCAAATGCCGGAGATTGGGGCGGTCAGGAAGCGGGCGTGACTCTTCTGGGGAATGGGTCGACATGGCGACCTCCTTTCATCGAATCGCCCGTTGTCCGCAGATCGGGCTGAAAGAAGGTTCGCAAAATTTTACCAAAAGCAGGTGGGCTTCTACCCTTTCCGCGGACCGGATGCGTCCCTTACGCGCCCGCAATTTTATAGCAATGCCCGCGGCGGCGCCACTCAACCCGGTGGCGACCAGCTTAGCCACATTGTTTTCCTCAAAAGCCTGTTGCTGCGTTGCCACAGCGGGGTAGAATCGCGGCGCTTTCGGGAGGGTACATTGAGGAACGGACTGGGGCGTTTCGTTTCGGTGGTTGCACTTGTGCTGTGCGTCTTTGCATTCATACCAAAGCTGCGGGCTCAGACCCTTAAAGAAGACACTCTGAAGGGGATGAAATGGCGGCTTGTAGGGCCGTTTCGAGGCGGGCGGGTGCTTGCGGTGGCGGGAATCGCGGGCGACGCGAACACCTACTATTTTGGGTCGGTGGCGGGCGGAGTCTGGAAGACCACGGATGGCGGCCTCGTATGGACGCCGATCTTCGACAAGGAGCCGATCTCCTCAATCGGCGGTATTGCTGTCGCGCCGTCGGACCCCAATGTAATTTACGTCGGAACCGGCGAGGCTTGTATTCGCGGGAATATTTCATTCGGCAACGGCGTGTACAAGTCGATTGACGCGGGAAAAACATGGACGCACATCGGGCTCGATGACACACGGCAGATTGGGCGCGTGATTGTCGATCCGCACAATGCGGACATCGCATTTGTCGCGGCGCTGGGACACGCTTACGGACCCAATGCCGAGCGCGGCGTGTTTCGCACCGCCGACGGCGGAAAAACCTGGCAGAAAGTTCTCTATCAGGATGACAAAACGGGCGCGATCGACATCCAGTTCGATCCCTCGAATTCCCACATTCTTTATGCCGGACTGTGGCAGGCGGCGAGAACGCCCTGGAGTCTCGATAGCGGCGGTCCGGGCAGCGGGCTGTACAAATCCATCGATGGCGGCATCACCTGGAAGAAACTCGAAGGTCACGGCCTGCCGAAGGGGACGATTGGCCGCATCGGTGTTGCTCCTGCTCCTGGCGATTCGAATCGCGTGTACGCGCTCGTTGAAGCGGAAGACGGTGGCCTGTACCGCTCGGATAACGCCGGTGAATCGTGGCAAAAACTCACCGGCGACCATCGATTCACGCAGCGCGCGTGGTACTTCACACACGTCTTCGCTGATCCCAAGAATCCCGACACGGTTTACATTCTCAACACGGGAATGTATCGCTCGACGGACGCAGGCGCGACATTCAACCCGATTTCGGCGCCGCACGGTGATCGCCACGGCCTGTGGATCGATCCCACGAATCCCAATCACATGATTGAAGGCGACGACGGCGGCGCGACGGTGACAACTGACGGCGGCAAGAGTTGGACCTCGGAAAACAATCAGCCCACCGCGCAGTTCTATCACGTCGCCACGGACAACCAGTTCCTGTATCACTTGTATGGAGCGCAGCAGGATAATTCGACGGTGTCGATCGCCAGCCGCAGCGACGGCGGCGCAATTACCGACGCCGACTGGTTCGACGTGGGCGGCGGCGAAAGCGGTTTCGTCGTACCGGATTCCCGAAATCCGAACATCGTGTACGCAGGTTCCTACGACGGACTGATCACGCGGTTCGACAAAAGCGACGGACAAACACAAGATATCTCCGCGTGGCCGCTGAATCCTATGGGCCACGGCGCCGTTGATTTAGTGCACCGATTCCAATGGACGGCGCCAATCGCGCTTTCGCCGAACGATCCCAACGTGATCTATCACGGCGCTGAAGTGCTGTTCAAATCGACGGACGCGGGAATGAACTGGACCGCGATCAGTCCCGATCTCACTCGCAACGACCGCAGCAAGCAGCAGTCAAGCGGCGGCCCCATCACAAAGGACAACACGAGCATCGAATATTACGACACGATTTTCGCGATCACAGAGTCGCCTCTCGAGAAGGGCCTGATCTGGGTGGGCACGGACGATGGCCTGGTGCAAGTGACGCGTGATGGCGGAAAGAATTGGTCGAACGTGACCCCGAAAGATCTGCCCGAATGGAGCATGATCAGCTTGATCGACCCTTCGCCGCATGACGCTGGGACCGCCTACGTCGCGGTGGATCGCCATCGGCTGGACGATCTGCGTCCGTACATCTACAAGACCACCGGCTACGGCAAGCAGTGGACGAAGCTGACGAACGGAATCCCCGACAACGCGTACGTTCACGTGGTCCGCGAAGACCCGAAGCGCCGCGGCCTTCTCTACGCGGGAACGGAAACCGGTATTTTCGTCTCGTACGATGACGGAGCGCACTGGCAGTCACTGCAGATGAATCTTCCGCAGGCCCCGGTTGACGACCTCACCGTGCACAACGACGACCTGATTGTCGCCACGCACGGGCGAGCCTTCTGGATTCTCGACGACATCGAGCCGCTGCGGCAGCTCGACGACAAGACAGACACGGAGGATGTGCATTTCTTCGCGCCACGAACGGCTTATCGCTCTCGCATTTTTTCGTTTCGCGTCAGGAACATGGCTGTCGGCGAAAATCCTCCCAGCGGCGTCATTCTCGATTACTCGCTCAAGGAAGTTCCGAAGGATGCGATCAAACTTCAGATTCTGGATTCGCAGGGAAAGGTGATCAACAAGTTCTCGAGCAAGAAAGTGGACGAGCAGCGTCCGCCCAGCGAGGGCGAACCCTTCGATTTCGGCGGAAGGGAAGCGCTTCCTGTCGAGAAAGGACTGAACCGGTTCGTTTGGAATTTGCGCTACGAGCCGGCTACCAAGGTTCCTGGACTCGTGGTTTGGGGAGGCTCTGGAGACGGTCCCGTCGCGGTGCCCGGCAAGTATCAGGCAAAACTCACGGTCGCCGGCAAGGATTACACGGTTGCGTTCGAACTCAAGGAGGATCCACGCGTGCAAGTAACGGACGCGGATTTGCAAAAGCAGCTTGAGCTTGGCTTGAAGGTCCGCGACCGGTTGAGCGAGGCGCACAGGGGTGTGAACGAAATGAAGGAAGCCCAGGCCCAGATGGCGGCGCTGAAGACGCGTTTGGGTTCGGACGAGAAAGTGAAGGACATCGTCGCGGCCATGGACGACCTTAACAAGAAGATTGGATCCGTCGAAGACGGCCTCGTTCAATTGAAGGCAAAGGCGGGCGAGGATGCGCTGAATTTCCCGAATGGCCCAGCGGACCAACTGCAAGCGCTGGGCAGCACAGTGGATGGCTCCGACAATGCGCCAACGCAGCAGTCCTACGCTGTGTTCGACAGGTTGAGCGCGCCCATCGGCGAACAGCTTGCCAAATGGAAGGATCTGAAAGAAAAAGATTTGCCTGCGCTGAATGATAAAATCTCGAAAGCCAATATTCCGGCGATTGCTTTGACGCCTCCCAAGGACGAGTAGGCAGACCAACGACCATGCACCTCACGAGTGTAAATGGAAACTGAGCACAAAGAGCGAAAGAAGCAGCCCGTCACTTACTGGATCGGCGAGGGAGGGGGCTGGCTGTTGCGCCACGTAGTGAGCGGGCTCGCGGCCACCGGGATCACGCCGAACATGTTCACGTTCCTCGGGCTCGGCGTGAATTCGTGGGCAGCGGTACTCTTCGCCGTGGGCAGCTTCCGCAGGGCCGCGGCCGTCCTTTTCCTTGCGGGATTTCTCGATATGGCGGACGGTCAGGTGGCAAGACGCGTGGGCCGCGTGACGGCGTTCGGCGCCTTCCTCGATTCTACGCTCGACCGATACTCCGATCTGGCGCTGTACATGGGCCTCGTTGTCCATTACACGCTGGTCGGTCGTACGTTTTACATGACTCTTGCGGCGGTGGCGATGGCCAGCTCGTTCATGGTGAGTTATTCGAGGGCGCGCGCGGAGTCGTTGATCCCGTCTTGCAAAGTGGGATTCATGGAGCGGCCGGAGCGGCTGGTTCTGCTGATCATCGGTGGAGCGTTCCTGAAGATGGCGCAGGCGCTGTGGGTGATCGCCACGATTTCGACCATCACTGTGATACATCGCGCGGTCTATACGTGGCAGGAATTGCGCGCCGGCCGGGGTCTCCCCGACGTCGAAGCGTCTCAGTTATCCTGAGGGTGCCAGCCCTTTAGCGATTCTTCCACGGGCGCAGCGACGATTTCCTGCACTCGGCGTCGCAGCGCGCCCACATCGGCGCGATCGATTTGCGATGTGTCGATCGTATCGTGAAGGTAGACAGTGATTTTCCCCGGGTGCAGCATCCAATCTCCCGTTCGAAAGAATTCGTACGATCCGACGATGCTCATCGGCACGATCGGAACTCCGAATTGCTGCGCGATCCTGAAAATCCCCTTTTTGAACTCCTGAACGTGCCCGTCGCGAGTCCGTGAACCTTCCGCGAAAGCAATCAGGCTGATGCCGGAGTCGAGCGCTTGCTTCGCCCGCTTGGTCATCGTCTCGAGCGACTCGCGGGAAGGGGCGTCCGGCACGGGAATATTCCCAAATCTCCCCATCATCCAGCCGTAAATCGGCAGCGTGAAATGAGATTCGAGCTCAAACCCGCGAACGAACTGCGGAATCGCCGAATAAATGACGAACGGATCGAAGATGTTGACGTGGTTGCACACGAAGATGCTGGTCCGGTTGGGATCGAAACCCGGAGCGCGTTTCACTTCAAACTTCACACCGGCAAAGCGAAGAATATTCCGAAAAAAGACGCGTTGAGGCCAATCGTTATTCCGCGGGTCGACGAAAATTCCCAGGACCACCAGGAACGTGCAGACGACGCCGAAGTGAATGCCGCTGACGGCCCAGAAAAGAGCCGAGCGAACGGTGAGATAGGCGGTTTTCATACGACCGCGTCCATTGCGCCCGGAAGAATTTCGAGGGAGCGGCAATTCAGGTGCAGGATTTCGCCATCGACGAGCACGTTCACGGGGCCGGCGAGATCGAGTTCGATTCGCTGAGCGGCGGCCCGCGAGGCGAGCCGGTGACGGATGTGCGTGCCTGTGAAAAGTCTGGGTAGCATCCGAACCAATCCCATGCGTCCGATCGAGCCCCAACGGACGTATTCGATCTGGCCGTCGGCGGGATCGGCGTTGGGGGCGATCATCATTTTACCGCCGGTAAATTTGCTGTTGCTGAAGCTGAGGAAAAGGCATGGGCGCTTGTCCCACTCGATGGCGCCATCGAGACGATGAGGAAAGGCAGCGTGCTCGAGACCAACAAGTTGCGTAAACACGCCAAGGATGTAGCCGAGCTCACCGAGCCGTTTGAAGCGGCGGTTGGTGAGTGCGCCGACGTCAGCGGGAAACCCTAGACTAACGAGATTCAGGAAATAGACTTCACCATCCGCGTGACGCAGGCGAACTAGGTCGCAGGCGCGGCGGCGGCGATTTGCGAGCGCATCTACTGTGTGCTCGACTCCTCGCGAAGTGAAATCCTTAAGGAACGAATTTCCCGTGCCGAGAGGCAGAAAGCCGAGGGCCACACGGTCGCCCGCAAGCGCTTGCGGGAAGACACCGTTGAGGATTTCGTAGGAGGTTCCGTCGCCGCCGACGGCGAGAAAATTGCGAAATCCTTGCTCGTAAGCGCGGCGAGCCAGCAGAGTGGCTTCGCCGGCCGTTGCCGTTCGCACGACTTCGAGATCGATACCCGCTTGGCGGATCTGATTCAGGATGGGGTCCGCGAGCCGGCCGCAGCGACCGCCTCCTGCTGCCGGATTGACGATGGCAAAGAAACGTTCCTTCACGAAGAAACGTCCTCGAGCGACCCAGCGCGGCGACGAATCACAGCGGCACCACGGCGTCGCGCGTGAGGCGCTCGCGAATCTGCGCGGCCAATTCGGCGCGCTTGATTTTCATCGCAGCCGTGCGCGGAAAATCGAAATCCCACGGGACGTAGCCGCTGATGCGTTTGTAGTTGGGCAGGCGGCGATTGCGATCTGAGATGTTGGTGACCAGACTATCGGTGACGGGCTGGCCGGAATCGAAGCGAATCACAAGCACCAGTTGTTCGCCGAGCATCGTGCGCGCGGGCCAGAGGTAGTTCGCGGCAAAAACGCAAAACTCCCTGACGCGAAGGCCTTCGAAGGCGTTCTCGACATCTTCGGGATAGATGTTCTTTCCTTCTTCAGTGACGATCATGTTCTTCTTGCGGCCAAAAAGCTGAAGATGGCCGGTCGAGTCGAGGCGGCCCAGGTCGCCCGTCATCAGCCAGCCGTCGACGATCGTTTCCGCGGTCATTTCCGGATCATCCAGGTAGCCAGCCATCACGGTCTTACTTCGCACCGCAACCTCTCCGATTCCCTCGTCGCCGGAATTCAAGATACGGATTTCCATGCCGCGAACGGGTTTGCCAACAGTGTCGGCTCGAAACGGCTTCAGGTCATTAACGGCAATCGCGGTGCAGGCTTCGGTGCAGCCATAGCCGTTGTAGATGGGAATTCCGATGCCGTGGAAGAACTCGATGAGGGCTGGCTCGGTGAAGGCGCCGCCGACAAGCAAAGCCTGCAGGCCCCCTCCAAAAGCCTGGTGAACATCCTTTAGGAGCGCGCGGCTGAGCGTGGGATTCGGGCGACGTCGCGTAAGCGCGCGATTGGCGGCGATGATTGTCTTTAGGAGCCGATGTTTGAGCGGAGGGAGAGCGTCGAAACGCTCCAGCAGCCCGCGCTGCAAACTTTTCAAGATCAGCGGCACAACGGCCATGTATGTGATCTTGTACCGCACGAAGGCATCGCGAATAAAGTCGGGCCGCAGTGTGCGCAGATGTACCACGGTGCCGCCACCGGTAAACGGCATGATGAATCCGCCCATAAAGTCGATCGCATGATTGGTGGGAATGATGCTCAAATAGCGCGCGCCGGGCCAGAAGGGAAAAATCGGCGTCACGGCCATGCACTGCTCGAGGTAGTTCTCGTGCGTGAGGACGCAACCCTTGGGGCGTCCGCCGGTTCCGGACGAGTAGACGATGCAGGCAGGATCCTTGCGCTGGCGAGGAACAAAAACCGGCTCGCGTGCGTCGCGGAATTCCTCCCACCGCTTGGCGCCCGCAAGATCGGCGCCGGCAGGAGCCTCCGTGACGAGAGCAGACCGAGCGCCCAGATCCTTGAATTCCGCGGCATTTGCGTGATCGCGCGCCAGACAGGTGGTGCTCGACGATCAGGAATTCCGCATGCGAATGCTTAAGCAGCTTGAGCTGTTCGTCGGGCGTGAGTTTGTAGTCGAGCGGCACAAGGACGCCGCCGCAAAAGAATATTGCATAGGCGGAAATCAGCCATTTCGACTGGTTGGTCATGATGATCGCCGCGCGTGTGCCTTCGCGAAATCCGGCGTCTTGCAATGCGCGAGCAAGGGGAAGCGCTGCTTCCTTGAATTGGCGGTAGGTATAGCGAGCGTTTTCATGGTCGCGGTCCGCCTCGATCAGGCAGACTTCTTCGGGCCACGTTTCAAGGGCTGCTCGCAATGCTTCGCCCAGGGATTTGTATTTGCTGAGGTCCAGCATCAGAGGCGGGATTGGATGCGCTCGGCGAGGGTCCGGAAGTCGGTGACGCCTTGAAGTTCGTAGTCGGGTAGCTCGATGTGGAAATGGTGTTCGATTCGAGTTAGCAGGTCGAGGGCCTGGAGGCTATTAATGCCGAGCTTTTTGAAGAAATCGTCGTCGGGACGAAGCTGCTCGCGCGGCACTTTGAAATGCTGGGCGGCGAGCTGGAGAATCTCGTCAGTCGTTTTATCGAGTGTCATGAATCTCTATCTTGCCATAAACGGGCCGGGTGATTGCATGGCTGCTCATGGCAAATACGGGAAGCGCGTCGGTGCTCTCGACAAATTTGCGCAAGCCCGCTTCGACAGCCGGGCGAGTGAACAGATCGCAAAAGATATCGATTTCGCGGCGAAGCTCTTCGTACGGAATTGGCTTGATGAATCGCTTCGCTCCGATGGCTGTGTCGCGGTCGAATTTCCCGATTTGCGCGGCGGTTGCGCGAGCGACGCGCAGGGCGTCACCTTCCGCTGCGACTTGGCTGACGAGGCCGACCGCCTGCGCTTTCGCCGAGTTGATGCTTCTTCCCGTAAGGAGCAGATCGCGGACCACCGCATTGCCGAGATCACGCTTGAGCCGTGGAATCCCGCCGAAACCCGGGATGAGTCCGAGGCGAAGCTCAGGAAAACAAAACCGCGCCAACTTGTCGGCGACGATGAGATCGCACGTGAGCGCGAGCTCGAACCCCCCTCCAAATGTGACGCCGTGTACGGCGGCAATCGTCGTGAGAGGCGCGTCATCGAGCGCGTTCATGACGCGGTGAATGCGTTCGAGAAAATCGCGCACCCGCGTGAGCCGGGCCGCCGGAGCGAGAGGCTGCGATTCGCGGTAGAGTTCGCGCAAGTCGGCGCCCGCACAGAAGCCTTCTTGGCGCGCGCTTGAAATAATGAGCGCATGGGCCTGTCGCGCGAGCGTGTCGAGTGCGGAAACAAATCGCTCGAGCTCGCCGAGCGTTTCCATGCCAATTTCATTGCAGGGCGAGCGGTCGAGGACAAGCTCGATGACACCGTTCACGGCGTGCCATGAGAGCGCGTTTCCGCGAAAGGTGTTCATGCGGGCTTCTTTTGATACATCTGCTCGACTTCAGCCGTAAAGCGCGCGGCGATCGCGTCGCGTTTGAGTTTGCCGTTCACAGTCAGCAGGCCATTTTCGATTGTGAACGGCTCCGGGACCACGTGAAAGGCTCGAATCTGTTTGTAGTGGGGAAGGTCGGTATTCATGTTGTCGATGGCGGCTTGTACGTTCGCTTCGTTGAATCCGTTTGTCGAACTCGCCGCAACAAGCGCGGTGAGAAAGCTGCGCTGGTTTCCGACCAGCACAACTTGCTGCGCTTCGGGCAATCGGGCAGCGAGGGTCTGCTCAAGCGGTTCTGGCGCAATGTTATGACCCGAATTGAGAATGATGAGGTTTTTGATGCGGCCGGTAATGCGCCAATTGCCGCTCGCGTCCACCTCGCCCTGGTCGCCCGTGTGGAACCAGCCTCCTTCGAGGGCTTTCGCGGTTTCGGCCGGGCGATTCCAGTAGCCTGCAAACACGTTAGGTCCGCGCACCAGGATTTCACCATTTTCCGCAAGCGACATTTCTACTCCCGGAATCGCGGGTCCGACGCGGCCGGGTACTACGTGATCCGGATCGTCCATCGTGCAAATTGCGGTGGTTTCGGTAAGGCCGTAAACCTGAAGAACGGGAATTCCGATCATCATGAAAAACAGCTGCGTGTCGAGAGAAAGCGGAGCTGATCCACAGATGAGAGCCTTCAGGTTCTGGCCAATGCTCTTGCGAATTGTGGGAAACATGAGCCAGTTCGCCAGAGCAAGCGAAAGCGAGTGGAGGAACCGAGGCTTGCCTTCGAGACCATGGATGTAGGCGCGCTGGGCGCGTGAGAAGACCGCGGCAGCGAGCCCGCCTCGCTTCAGGATCGTTTCCTGAATCTTGGCGCGAACGCGTTCGAGGAGCGTGGGAACATTCAGGAAATAGTCGGGGTCGGCGATTTTTAGCTCTTCGGTGAGCTTCGCGAGGTCTGTCGAAAGCGTGAGAATGCTCGTTCGCGAAAGAGCCGATAAGAGCAGAATCCACGAGGCCGCGAAGCAAAACGGCGCGTAGTGAAAGATGCGGTCCGGAGTTGCGTCCGAATGCTTCCGAGCCAGCATGAGCTGATCCAGGCGCGCCGTCGTGCACTGGATAATGTGGTTGAGATTGCCGGCAGTCAAAATCACGCCCTTGGCTTCGCCGGAAGTGCCGGAGGTGTAGACAATCGCAAGCGGGTCAGAATCGGCGTGGTGAACGGGGGCGGGCGGCAGCGGGGCATCGTCTGGGAAAACGGTGTCAATCAATGTGATATGAGGAGCGGCCGGCCACAGCTTTTGCATTTGCGCGGCGAGCGCGACGTCCGAACAGAAGATTCGAGTGGGATCGGAATCCTTCAGCATCGCAACCAGCTCCGCCGGCGCCTGCCGCGCATAAAGGGGAACTACGAGGATGCCTTCCGCCATCATCGCGAGATCGAGCGCAGCCCAGCGGATGCTGTTCGAAGCGAGTAGCGCACAGCGATCAGCTATTTTCAAATCCCTGGAGCGCAAGAATGCTCTGGCCTGCTGGACCAGCGACAAAAGCTGGCCCCCGGTGGCGCTAACCACCTGGCCGTCCCGAACTTCGCGCAGAACCGGTGCGGTGGATGATTTCTCGAGGTGAGCGAAGATGTGTTCGAGGAAGGTCATTTTATCGGTGCGCCGTTGTCAGTGCGGATTCATGTGTCTCGACGAGATGTCGCAGGCAAGGACTGAGCGGCGGTAAGTAATCCTCCCAGCTGAGGACGCCGGTGCGAATGGGAAACTCGGGGTAGCGGCGAGCGACCTGCTCCTCGAAATAAACGCCCATTTGAGCCATGACCTGAAGATTGCGCGCAACGACGCGGCCCATGTCGAGCCGAATCTGGTCAGACTGGGCGTCGAGGGCAAGGAGCGCCTCGGGGATTTTGTCCTCCAACTCGGCGTCGTCAACGCTCATCAGGAGATGTTCGTGGCCGCGCTCGCGCATCAGATTGCGGATGCGTTCGTCCATGGTAACCCCGACCGAGGGAACCCCCGCGGGCATGGACGTGACGATTGCATGGTAACGCGAAGAAACAATGCGATGCGAAGCACGCAGAATGCTGACAAGTTCGTACATGCTGCGCTGGTCCGAGGCGAAAACAGGCGCACCCCCTAGTTTTTCGGCAATGCGATGGCAAGCGTCGCGGTCGAGCATTTCCATTGCGATGAGCACAGGAAATATGGCCCGATCCTTTCGGTAGTTTTGAATCCCCCTGGCCATCGCGGAAAGGTAACGCTCGTAGGCCGCGTCGACTTCGGCACCTGAACGATGAAAATAGATCGTGCGGTAGTAGCTCTTGTCATAAGCCCTAGCTACGGAGTGCGCAATCCAT
Source organism: uncultured Acidobacteriota bacterium (assembly GCA_963744235.1). Taxonomy (GTDB): domain Bacteria; phylum Acidobacteriota; class Terriglobia; order Acidiferrales; family UBA7541; genus Palsa-295. Next base: position 948,277 of record CAVUSU010000006.1, read on the forward strand.
TTTGAAACGGATGGTTTCACTGGCCAGAAGAAGGGATTGATGGGACAAACGGCGAGAACCGGCGTCGCTCCGTCCCACCCTGCGTCGAGCAGCATCTTGCAACCGTATTCGGGGCCGAGCGGCTCGAAGGTCCATGCAGTGTCCGTGCCCAATTCGGAAGAAACGCCGAGTTTGGCCAAAACTTCCTGAGACTCCGGATTTCGCGTGATGATGAACGAATCGCGGCAGAATCGTCTGCACATCTTCTGCAGGAACGGATCCATCGCTCCCGCTTCGCCGCCATAGGCGATGCTGAGTTTGTTTTGCGCCGCGGCGATGCCGAGCGCCCCAATAATCATGTTGGTGAGCGCGCTGGCGAATTTGCTCTTGAACATCGAGCCTTCGCAGGCGATGACGCCGTGATTCTTGCGCACCTCCGAATGAAGGAATGGCGGATAGACATCCGGGAGATGCACCTGGCGAGCGTCGCCAAAATACCCTCGCGAGAATTCCAGGTTCTGCGACATCACACTGAGATCGACGTTCTCAGCGCCGAGAATACGGCGCACTTGACGCGCGATTTCCTCCACGCGCACATCGGAGCCGGTATTGCGGGTCCCGTTATAGCCTGCAAAGAGCAGCTTCAGCTTGGAGCCCGGCTTCCAAGCAGCACCCGCCCCGAGCATCCACTCGAGTTTGTTGAGCTCGATCAGGCTGCTCACCCACGCTTCGAGGACGAAGTCCATGTCCAGCATCAGCGGGCATCCTGTGCCGCCGCGCCCGAAGGCCAGCCGCGATATTTGTACGCAAAATTGTTTTCGCGCGTAAACCGCAGAAGCGGGTAGCAATACTTAGAAAATGGCGCCGGACGCCGCCCCATCTCCGCAACAGCGCGACTGTTATCGAACACCGTGTTCCAGACGAGATAGGGAAGAAACACCTTCAACAGGGTTGCAATCCCACCGACCTTTCCCGCACTGCCTGCCAGAACGTTCACCATCTTGGCCGAAGGTCCTTCCAATTCGGGGACGAAGATCGGCGGACGTTTCCCCTGCGCCCTCGCAAGCGACTCGGTGAGCTCGGAGAAAGTCTCCGAATCGACGCCCGACGACAGGTGGTAAATCTCGTGGCCCGGGTTTGGCTTCTGGTGCAGCATCGCGACGGCGCCAGCTACAAAGTCGACGGGCACGATATCAATCTTGTCCGTGGGACGGAAGGGAAGCGCGGGCAAACCTGCAAGGAAAACGAAGGCGCGCACCATGTCGAATTGGTTGGTTTCCGGGCGGCGGCTGTCTCCCAGAACGATGCTGGGACGAAAAATCGTGCGCGGAACGTCCGGCAGCAACTGCCGCACCATGTGTTCGCAGAATTTCTTCGTCCGGGCGTACGGATCGTAGTCCGAACGATTCCAGTCGATCGCCGAGTCTTCCTCGACCACTTCGTTGGAGCGATGGCCAGCGACGGCGACGGTACTCACGTGGCTGAAGCGGCGGAGACCATGATCTTCGCGAGCGCGCATCGCAAGCTGTATCACCTCGAGTGTGCCGCGCAGATTTACATTTAGGCAGCTCTTCTCAGATTTGCGATTGAGCGAAGCGGCGCAGTGAATCACCGAGTCGGTGGTGCGCGCGAGGCGGCGATAATCGTCATCGGCGAGTCCGAACCTGGCCGCGGTGAGATCGCCGCGGAAAATGTTGATTCGTCCGTTCAGGTGGGATTCGAAGCGGGCAAAATCCACGTGCAATTGCAGCGAATGCCAAAGGCGCTCCCGCGCCTCCTGATCGTCGTTCGCGCGCACAAGTAGGTTGAGCGGATCGGAGTGGTCCGCAAGCAGATTCGCAGCAACGTGGGCACCGATGTAGCCGGTGGACCCGGTCAGGAGGATGGCCACAGTATTCGAGTGTCAGGGCGCTGCCGCCGGACTTGCGTCGGCCGCACTCGCAGCGCTGGCCTCGGGGCGAACTCCGAGAGGCACGCTACGGCGGGGACGAGGCTCCGGCTGGCGACCTTCGATGAGAGGATAGCACCACTTTCGCAGCGCCGGAATGTGGACGTTGATCCAATAGTCCCACCAATCGAGCGAGCGCGCATCGTAACCAAAGGCGGCACGCTCCTCGGGTGCGAGCGCCGCGGAGAGCTGCTCGACGTGTACGGCTTCGAAGACGTGATCGTTGTGGAGAATGAATGGCTCGAAAAGCTGGACGAGTTTGATCACTCTTTCCAGTTCGCGCTCTTGGCGGGCGAGAGGCGGCCGCATGAACGGAAAGGGTTCGACGCTGCGATTGATTGCCTGAACGATCGCTTTCTGGGCCGGAGCAGACAGCTTTTCGTAGCGGGCCTTTGACACGGGAATCGCGTCGAATTTCGCGCGGATGCGGTGGTGCATGTCATCCTGAGCGCGATAGAACTTGCGGTGGCCCAGGCCCGTCAGCTCAATGGAGCGGCGCATGTCGCAGGGATTCGACACGGACGTTGCAAGCTGGTAGACGAGAGCGTGCCGGCGCTGGACGAGAGCAGCAGCGATCAACGTCATTCCTCTGGAGACGAGGTCGACCGGAATCAGATCGAGGCACTTGGTTTCCTTCGTCGGAAGCTGACGGAAGAATGTTCCGAGCAAATAAGAAAGCGAAGCCGACGTATTGATGCCCTCGTTCCAGCCGAGAAAGGGCTTTTCGATCGAGGACTCGACGATCGCGGGACGAACGACGGCGATGGCCGCGCGCGGATTCGCGTCGAGAAAATTTCGAATCAGCGATTCGGACAGGCTCTTCGTAAACGTGTACGTGTTGGGCCAGCCCAGCTCGGCGGCGCGCTGAAGGCCGGCATTCGTCAGGGTTTCGCGAAGCCATCGGACGCGATTCTTGCGAATCTGGTTTTCGAGCGCGGGGCCACGCAAATCCTTGGCCGCGTGCTTCTTCTCCACAGCGGCGCGGCGGAGTTCGTCAGAAAGCTCCTGGGATTCCGCGCGGGCTTCAGTCTGGCGAATTAGTGCTTCCAGCGATTGCCATTCTTTTTCGGCGTCGAAACCCACCACACCGCGGGGTGTGTAGTTCTTGGGAAGCTGCTCGAGAATCCGGCCATCGCGTCGTCCGACAACGTAGCAAGTGGACAAATGCAACAGCGCGGCATGATTGCATTCGCGAAGGAAATCGAGCAGGTACGAAGTGGCGCGGACGTTCATTGCGAGCGCGTCGCGCAGGTCCGGATTGAAATCCGTGAGGCCGGAGCTGTTGACGATAACATCCAGCGAGCGAGATAGCCGCTTGCGATTCTCGGCCGACAGGCCTAGAAACGGCTTTGTCACATCGCCTTCGACGACTTCGACGCGCGCCTGGAGAAATTCCGGGAAACCTTCTCCGTAGCGTTCGGCGAGCTTTTCGAAAACGGGAGACTCCTCCACCGTCCTCTGAAAACGCTCAAGAGCGGTTGTCGACCGGTTACGCCGCACGAGCAAATAAATGCGCCCGATCTCCGGCAACTCCGTAAGCAGATTCGCGAGCCATACCTTCCCAATAAAGCCCGTCGCGCCGATCAGAAGAATTTCCCTGCCTTGCAGCGATTCTCGGACCGAGAAAGGGGCCGCCGGCTTGCGCGAATTTAGGTGCACGACCGGTACGCGAATGGCGGGCACGGTTCGGCGCGCTGGTTCAATCGCGTCCTGCAAAGTCTGCGGCTCGTTCTCGAAGCCGAGATCGCCCAGAAGCTGGCTGCGTGGAATCCTTCCGTCGGGCCCGTCGCCTGTTAGCCGAGCGAATGGTCCGCGAGGCCGAATCACTGGCTCGATCAATCGCCCCGTGCAGATACCCTTGCGGAAATCGAGGCGATTGCACAGGATTTGTTCCACTCCGAGATGAATCGCAAGTGGACGCATGATGTGGTCCAGCCCCTGGCTGACCAGAACGACTTTGCCTCCGTGCTCCATCAGTTCCTGCAAGTTCTTAACGCCGCGCTGCTTCAAGCGGGGTTTGAGGACATATTCGAAATATTCTTCGCCCAGAAGATCGAGGCGGTCGCGACTCACGCCGCGAAGCACGGCATGAAGCAGGCGCGTGGCGAAGACGCGGTTCGTCGTGTAGAGCACCGGGCGGGCAACCGCCAGCACTCCCATCGCGCCGCGCCGCGACCAGCGTTGCAGAAAGGTCTGCGCGTTCCAAGTGAAGAACCCGACCGGGCGGACGGCCGTGAGGTTCAGAAGACTCCCTTCAACGCGCCAAAACAGAGGTTCACGCGTCGGAGCGGTACTTCCTGTCTCTCCGTTGGTTGCCGCCGAATTGGATTCGATAAGCTTGACCGAGGACATTTTTTCGGAATGGAAATCCGTGCCAGTACCGAAAATTAGCACGGCCCCAGCGTCACAATCAAGAGACGCGCGGTCTTAGACTATAATGGGATTCCGCCGGAGCCTCAATGTTGCCGCGGGGAGTCCGGATACGTGAAGCGGTAGGTTGAGCCCGCGGGCCCAGCTACGCCGCGCGTATTGTATTCCATCTGGTACTTGAGGTGGGCGTCGTCCGACGGATAGGCGGTCCCCGCCGGATATGGATACGGGATCAGGGTGTGAAATGGCATCGGCGAGACAGTGTCGCCGTGCGCGGCATAGAAATCCATGTCCTTGGCGAAGCCGTCGGCGTAGAAAAAGTAGTCGCGCGTCCAGCCAGCGGGGAGATCGGGCATGTGCGTCGCGTCGAAATCCACCGCGACTTCATCACCGGAGCCGAAGATGACATACTTGTCGTCGGACGTGCTGACCAGATCGGTGACGTCGCCGTAGCGTGTGTAGTTGCCGGTCTGGCGCGTGTAGGGGCCGGTGAGGCTCACGTCCTCGTATATGTACGAAATGTTGTTTCTTGGGTAGCCTTCCACCACACGCGGGTAGCCGCGGAATCGCAGCGACGCCGTCGCGAGAGGAATTTCCGTCGTGCGGAACTGCAAATCCGCAGGCGAATTGTCAATGCGGATGCGGTCCCAATAGATCTTCAGGTTCGTCGTCAGGCGAATGTAGCGTGTTCCCGGCGGTAGCTTGCCGGTGAGGTCGGCGACCATGGTGCGCGCGAGGCCGGCAGGGAATCCCATGTCTTCGACCACGCGAACCCATTTGCCTGAGTTATCAAGCGCCTCGACGTATGGCGGAATCGGCGTAATGCCTGCTTGCCAAGCGGCGTACATCGAATTCGCACTGAAATAATCGGTGAAGCCATCCATGATGAGGCGAAGCGGCTTCGACGAATCCCACGCGCCAAGATCGAGCTTCAGCGAGTGCATCCCGGCGAAGCCCTGATAGGGCGCGTTTGGGAAATCCGTGACGTACTTTTGATCGCGCTCGGAAAGCAGCGGAAGGACGTCATGGCCCGTGTCGTCCCAGGCGCTGGCGGGAGGATGCGCGATCTTTGCTGGCCACGACTTTGAATTTCGGAAACGGAGGATTGCTCGCGAAATACTCGTTGGGCCAGACTTCGATATCGGACAGGTGGTCGACCGCCATCAGGCGCGCCTGATCGAGATAGTCGAGTTCTTCCATCGGCTCGAGCATGCGGAAGCGGATTCGGCCGTTTTGCGCCGCCACCTGCGAGCCAGCGACCTTGAAGTATTCATCCGGGTCTGGCACGTTGCGTTCGTTCGGGCCAACCCAGTGACCGACTATTCCGGGGCCGATCATGTCCGCGAGAAACTCGAATTTCTTGCCGTTCCAAACGAAGACGATGGGGCAGGAACTGCCGCGGCGATCGATTTCGGCGATTTCGTCGCGCTTTCCGGCGGGAGTTTCCAATTCATCCTGCAAGACGCCGGTGGGCCAGAGGAGGCGAACCACGTCGGCCTGACTTTCCGTTCCAAGGCCGGCGACGATATCGGCCGGACCCTGGCCAAGATAGCCCGACGCGCCGGCAACTTCCCATTTCTGGCGAAGCACGCCGGCCGAAAGTTCGACTTTTGTGCCGACGCCGGTCTTGTTGTCATGTTCGCCGTGAAACGCGAGCTGGAGCCAGTTATGTTTGTTTCCCCCCACGTTTTTCAGCAGAACCGGCGGCAAATTGTTTTGCGTGATTAGAAGACTGGGCGAACCATCGCCCGCAAAATCGATGGCAATAACGCTTCGCGGATTGTGGAGGGCAACCTTGTCCAGACCGGTTTCGGCGGTGACGTCGCGGAACCCGGCGGGACCCTCGTTACGCAACAATGCGATGCGGCCTTCTCCAGAAAACGTCTCGCCCACAGCGACGAGGTCGATCCAGCCGTCATTATCGTAGTCGATGGGCGCAATGCCCCAACCGCGCATCCAGCCGAGGTCAGGCAGCTTCACGCGATCGAATGACTTGCCTTCGACGTTGCGCCAAAGGCTCAGCCCCGGCTGGCCCCAGTGCGTGAACGCGAGGTCCATCCAGCCGTCCTTATCGAAATCCAACGCGACGACACCAGCCGCGGCTGCGGGCATCTCGGATCGCCCACGGAGTCACGGAACGAAACTCGCCTTCGCGAGGGTTCAGAAACACGGTAGGCGGCTTTTGCCAGCCGGTGACGACGAAGTCGATCGCGCGATCGTTGTTGATGTCGCTGCCAATCGCCGCGACCGATGCCGAGCTGCCAGCGAGCGCGGTCTGCTTGGTCCATTCCGTGAACGTTCCGTTTCCATTGTTGCGCCAGAGAACGTTGCCGGGAGGCAAAACATCCTGCGGGAACGAAAACGGCTCGGCCGGATTGGCCAGTGGGAAATCGTTGAACCGCGTGACGTAGAGATCGAGATCGCCGTCATGGTCGTAGTCGATGAAAGTCATGCCGAGGATGAGTCCCTCGGTCTGAATTCCCGCTTGGTCGGTGACGTCTTTGAAGGTTCCGTCACCTTCGTTGTGAAAGAGATGGACGTGGCGATTGATGGCCACGGCTAGATCGGGTTTGCCGTCGTTATCATAGTCGCCGACGGCGCAGCTGGTGCCTTCGCCATACAATCCGAGGTTCGCTTCCTTTGTCGCGTTAACGAATTTTCCGTTGCCGAGATTCCGATACAGCGCGGCGAAGCCTTTGCCATCGTTGACAAGAAATATGTCGAGCTTGCCGTCGCCGTCGTAGTCGATTATGCAGGCGCCACTGCCAAGGGATTTTCCCAGTGAATATGCGGGCGCGTCGGGCGTCGAGTTTGGCGCGGGTCCGGGTGTGGCATCGGCCGCCTTGGCGTCTTTGGGCGCGGGTTCTGGGGCGAAGCCTGCGAGCGAAGTGACGTTGACGAAATGAACCGGGATCAGGGGTGGAACGGGCTCAGGACCAGGCACCATCTCCTCGACAAGCGAGTATTTTCCTTGTTCGCCGTACGTGAAGCTGATGGGCTTGCCGAGTTTATCTGCATTCATGTGCTGGAAGCGGTCGAGGTGCTCCTTCGCGCCGTCTTTGTCGCCGGACCGAAGAAGCGCCTGCGCGAGCCCAAATTCCGCGGAGAGGTGGAACGCATTGAGTTTGAGCGCCGCGCGGAAGCGTTCGATCGCTTTCGGATACTGCTGTTCCTGCGAGTAGAGAAGGCCAAGAAAATATTGAGCGTCGGCGTCGTTGGGATCGATCTGGGCGACCTTTTGAAACGCGATGATCGCTGCGTCCGCTTTGCCCTCGGCCTTGTCGATGAGGCCAAGGTTGAACCAGGCGCGCGGATTCATGGGATCGAGCTCAGCCGATTTTGCGAGCACGCGGCGCGCGTCGTCGTAGCGTTGCATGTTAACGAACGCGATGCCCATGTTCAGGCATGGAACGTCCGACCTGGGATCGAGGACACATGCGCGCTGAAACTTGCCGAGGGCCGCTTCGAATTGCTGGCGGTTCATCAGCGCAACGCCGATACTGTTTTCACGCACGGCTTCGATATGGGAGCTCGAAGCGGCGGGAGTGGCAGCGGTGGCGCGCGGTTTCTGCGCGACGTGATGTGGCTGTGGCTGCTGCTGTTGCGTTGCGCCGGCAACGGCGCAAACGACGATCACGACAGGAGCAGCAAGCCGCAGGAATCGATTCATTCTCCGAGGTCCTCGTGTTTCCGCGAGCGCAGCATAATCCGTTCAGCGAAAGAAACGCCGGTGAGACACGTGCGCTGCAACCCTTGGCATTCTAGCGTTTCGCGAGCTGTTTCGCTGCGGCCAGGCCCTGTCCTTCTTTGACTGTGATGATTTGGTCTGCGGCGACGTTTGTGAGGTGATCCACCTGGCCGCTCGGCCAACGGATCTCGATCGCGTCGGCCTGCTTGTGCGAGGCGAGACCAAACGTGAGCACAAGTTCGCTCGATGAAAGATAACTCGAGCCACTGCAAAGCGACTTGGACTGCACGTCATTTCCAGCAGTCAGCTTCACAATAGAACCGATGCCGTCGCGATTCGATTTGGTGCCGACGAGCTTGATCCGCAAGCTGTGATTGGTCGCGCCGGTATTGCGGAAAAGCAGCGCCGGGCCGGCATTCGTTGAGACCAAAGGTCGAGCGCGCCGTCATTGTTGATGTCGCCATAAGCGGCGCCGCGAGCGACGCGAGGCGCTGCGAACGCGGCTCCAGCAGACGCGGTGACGTCCTCAAACTTTCCATTTCCCAGGTTGCGGAACAGGTGTGGCGGCTCGGCGTAGTGGACTCGCTGCTGAACACGTTCGATTGCATCTTCGATATGCCCATCGGCGATGTAAATGTCGGGCCAGCCGTCGAGATCGTAGTCGAAAAAGAAGCAGCCGAAGCCGAGAGTGAGAAGCGTCGCGTGGCCGACTTCGGATTGCGGCGCTTCGTCGACAAAAAGGCCGTTGCGCTCATTGTGATAGAGCGAAACCATTTGATTCGCGAAATTCGTGATGATCAGGCTGGGGTAGCCGGAGCGGTCGTAGTCCGCGGAGTCAACGCCCATGCCGGCGCGCGCGATTCCATCCTCGCTGTAAGCAATCCCGGCCGCGACACCTTTCTCGGTGAACGTGCCGTTGCCGTTGTTGACATACAGCTTGTTCGGCTGCGTGTCGTTGCTGATCAGCAAGTCGGGCCAGCCATCCTGGTTTGCGTCGAGTGTGGCGATGCCGAGGCTCTTCGAGCTCGTATCGAGCAGACCGGCTTTTGCGGTGGCATCTTCGAATGTTCCATTGCCGCGATTGTGCCAGAGGCGCACGGAAGTGCCTTTGTAGGATTCGGGCGTGCAGTAGGATTTTGTTTTGCCGTCGAGCGAACAATAGATATCCGTTTCAGGAGACCATTGAACATAGTTCGCAACGACGAGATCGAGGTGGCCGTCGCGGTCATAATCGACCCAGGCCGCGCTGGTGCTGAACTCATTCGGTCCCCAGAGGCCGGCCTGCTTCGTCACGTCGGTGAAAGTGCCGTTGCCATTGTTGTGGAAAAGGTGATTCTGGCCGAGCGCGGTAACGAAGATGTCGTCGTAGCCGTCGTTGTCGTAGTCGCCGATGGCGACGCCCATGCCGAACATTTCCACGGCGAGGCCTGCTTTGCGCGTTACGTCGTTGAATGTGCCGTCGTGATTGTTGTGATAGAGGGCGAGCGTGGTGTGTCGCTGCACATGGCCCGGGAAATCGCTGCCATTGACGACAAGTACGTCCTGCCAGCCGTCGTTGTCATAGTCGATGAAGGCCACCCCCGGCCCCATCGTTTCCGGCAGCCACTTTTTGCCAAACGCGCCGTTGTTGTGCGCGAAGTGGATTCCGGCGGCACGCGTGATGTCCTCGAAATGAACTGCCGCGGGCGCAGCGCTCGTCAGGCCGCCGCCGATCAAGGCAGAGGAGCCGATCGCAATCCCAATGGCAACGACACACGCGACGGAAAACTTCCTGGCATGAGCGAAATGTGCCATCAATCGGAATCCTTGGCGGACCGGGCCGATACGTTGCGATGAGAGGGCGCGACTGAATATTTCTTGCTCGGCGATTCGGGAGTAGAAGCGAGATCGGAGACGTGCTCGTGAATTGGCTGGCGCTCCGTGTTGTCGTCGGGATGTTCACGCAGGTAGGGGCCGGTCAATGTCTGCGCCGATTCATCGGCCTTGAAACGCAAATAGCGCTTCTGGAATTCGCTGGCGCGGCCGGGCTGGCCCATGCCCGTATAGCAGAGCATCAGGTTGTAATTCGCCTCCAGATCCTCGGGGTCGATTGCGAGTGTGGCGTCAAATTCCTTTCGGGCCTCGGCGTACTTGTGCTGGAGGAACAGGATTCGGCCGACATCGTCATGGACGACGCGATCGCGCGGGTATTGCGTCAGCACTTCGCGCAGGTGCGAAATCGCGTCGTCAAAGTGACCTTCGCCACGCAAAACCTTCGCATAGAAGAAATGTGCTCTGGCGAGATCAGGCTTCAGCGCGAGAGCGCGCTCGAGAACCTCGCGGGCAGATGCGAGGTTTCCTTCCTGCACACGCACGCGGCCGATATTCACCCAGCCGTCCGGGTTGTTCGGATCGATCTTCGTGATTTTCTCGAAGGCTCCGGCTGCTCCCGTGAGATCGCCTTGAAGAAATAGGCCAATGCCGTAGTCGTTCCATCGCGTCCAGTCGCTCTGACTCAGCCCTTCGCTGGGAGCAGGTTCGCTCGCGCTGGCAGGAAGAATGTTCAACGTGGCCGTGTTTTCCGCCACGACGATGATCGGAGCGTCCGGGATGCCTTTGCCGCCGCCAGGAATTCGCAGCGTGCCGCCGGTGAAGACCCAGTGCGAATCGTCGAAGCCGGGTGCAACAGCTGGATTGCCCTGCGAAGGATCGCGCACGCCTGCGAAGGAAAATTGCGTGTTCCACCATGCAAACTTCCGGTAGTTCAATTTCGCGTGCAGGTGGACGTGGCCGACGGCACTCTCTGGAATGCGCACGCGATAGTGCACGGTGTCGGCGGCGCCCGGAGGGATCAAATGCACGTAGACCACGGCGCGCGTGGCCCACGCATTTCGTTTGTTGATGGGATTGCCGTGCGCGTCGATTTGCAGCGAGCGATAGAAATGCGCGCTGGGGTCAACAGGCCCCTTGCCGGCGTCCGCGACCTCGCCGCTCCAGAAAATCGTTTGGCCTTCATCATCCACCGCGTGGAGCTCGAGCCAGCAGTCGTACGCATCAACAGTGCCGCCCGGGAAAAAGTGGCCGACCTTTCGTGTGCGGACCACAACGTCGACGCGATATGTGCCGCCGCCGCGAACAGAAGCGTTCACGCGATTGAGAGGCGCGCTTAGCAGCGGAACCGGAGTGGCCGACTGAGCGGCGTTTGCCGCCGGAATCGACGTTTCCGCCTCTTCGCCTACCGCGAAGGTGGTCTGAAAACCAGGACCCGGCGTTGCATTGGCGCCTGCGCCGGCTTGCTTCGCGGCTGTTTCAGGCGAGATGGCAAAAATGTCAACGCTCAACTGATCTTGCTTGAGGAACTGTTCGGTGTCGTTGAGCTGCGCCTCGTCGCCATTGACGTACGGCAGGGCAGTATTGGCAGCGGGGAATTCGTGGGAGTGAAACGTACCGGAATTGCCGAAATCTTCGGAATTCTTCAGTGGCATGTGGCAGTCCGCGCATTGCTGCGGCCGCGCAGGATAGTAAAACGAGCGGGCCCCCAGCCCCGAGACGCCGCTCGCTTGCCAATTGTCGTATTCGTTGAAGCCGCGCACCCATCGATAATGATTCACAGGGACGTCGAGATGAACTTTGTGACATGAGGAGCAAAACTCGGCCGTTTGGTTGCGCATGAACGGCTTCAAGAAAACACGCCGATGCGGCTCGGGATTCAGGTCAACCAGAAAATCGTGTAGCTGCCGGACGAACGGATTCTTGCTGGCCGCGAGCCGGTGCATAACGGGATATTCCAGCTCGTAATCGCCCTGGCCCATCGAGCTTTTCACTTTCACGAACGAGTGGCACATCATGCAGCCCAGCCCGGCTTGGCCGGCAGGGGTGTCCTCCACCTCGCGAATCGGCCGGTCGAACATGCCGCTGAAAAGCAACGCGGGATCGTGGCATCCGGCGCACCACTTCGAGGGCTGAATGCCGACGGTGTCCTGCATGTACTCGATGCTCTTGCGGTACCAGGCGTTGTTGAACGAGGAGAAGTGATGCGCGGAACTTTGCCATTGGCGATAGATGTCCGCGTGACAGCGCTGGCAGGCGTCCGATTCGATGAAATAGTCAGCGGGGATGCGGCCGCCGTGCTTGGTTTGCGCGGAACTGGGGAAATAAAGCCCCGCTGGACCGTCGCCCTCGGCGTTCATGGTTGCAGGAGCGATCTGCGGATTCTCGATACGGTTCGCGTGCTCCCATGGGACGGTCCGCACCCACCACGCCCCCATCGTCACCAGCACCGCACCGATAACGAAGACTCCGCCGCGAACCGCGCCTTTCAGATAACTGCCGACCATGAATCCGCGCCGGCCCGCCCATGCCGAAAGGAGGAGGGCGCCTCCCGCAATGCACGCGCCGACGTGCGCGAAGAGCAACGGCCAGTCGCTCTTGCGCGTCCCGGTGAAAATCAAGACGAGGCCGAGTACGCCCCCTAGCGCAAGAAGAGGCCAGGCGATGCGCTGAGCCGGCGATGCAGCGGGCAGAATGGAGCGCAGCGAAAGCGCAAGGACGACGACCAGGACGATGCCCGCGACAAGGTGCAGCAGCACTGCCGCGAAGTAAGGGACGTTGGCGGCGGGCCAGACGAAGATGTAGGCGGCCGTCAGGAACAGAATCGCGAGCAGACGTGACCGGAACCGTTTCATTGAATGGGTCGACGCGGTGATTCTACGCAGGAATTAGCAGAAAACAAAAGTCTTAGCTCCGGCGGAACATCGGATTTTCGCTGTCGTGCCGGACTGAGTCAATAATGGTTTTCCACTACGCCGAGCGGCTAATTAAGGGCCATTTCCAGAAATCATTTGACGCGGCCGGGAGCGGATGAATCGCCCTTCGGCAACCACATCAGAAAAACAAGCGCGCGCTCACTTGCATTTCGCGGCCCGGCGTCATCGTCATCGTGTCCGTGCCGAACTGCGGTTCGTTCACGTACCGATTTGGCGTTCCCAGGTTGACTTTGTTCAGAGCATTGAACGCCTCGCCTCGAACTTGTATGCCGAGCTTCTCAGTGAGGCGAAAAGCGCGGGCAAGCGAAACGTCGAATGTCTGGAGGTTCGGACCGTAGATCGAGTTTCGGCCGACGTCGCCGAAAGTGTATGCGGGCGGCGCGACGAACGCACCTGGGTTGAACCATTCTGCTGAGGTGTGCGTTCCGGGTCCGAAAATTGGCTCTCCGGTGTAGTTGGCGCGAATAGGATTCTCGCCGAGGATCGTCCCCGCATTGGCTGTGTCGCCAAAGACAGAGATCGTGAACGGCATGCCCGTTTCGAACTGATAGATCGTCGAAAAGTGCCAGTTTTGGGTGAGGAGGCGCGTCCATTCGGCGCGACGGTACGCGGGTAAATCGTAGACGCTGCTGAGAGCGATGCGATGCCGAACATCGCACGCCGGGCCCTTTTCGGCCGCGAGATCAAAACTATTCTGCGGGAGCACCGATTCATCCATCGGGGAGCGGAAGTCGGGAGCGTTGGTGAGGTACTTCGCGAATGTGTAATTCGCAAGAAGGCTCAGGCCATGAGAGTAGCGGCGCCGCAAGTTCACGTAGCCTGCGTCGTACCAACTCTTTGCTGTGTTTTCGAGGAGATTGATGGCTGGCGACGTCAGCGTTCCGCCTCCAACCACAGTGTCTTTACTCGGGAAGACAACGCCTGATACAAAACTGACCGCCTGAATAGGCCGGCGGGGTCCGATTGCTCCCGGACCCGGAGGCGCGTTGTTGATCAGGTCGGATTGCTGTAGGTGGAAGCCACGCGAACCGATATAGCCGATCTCGAGCGTCGTGTTCTCGCCAAGGCTCTTCCCGATGTGCGTGTTCCACTGCTGGACGTACTCGGCCGGCGCATGCGGGTCAAACGCCGTGAAACTGACGGGCGTTCCTCCGAGCGACGTTGGACCGAGCACCGGCGCGGCGAAATTGAAACCCAGCGCATTCGCCGCCGTCGCTACGTTGTAATTGTTGTTCTGTATCGTCTCTGGGAAAACATTGGGGACGTTATGACGCTGGTTGCACCAGGTGTTCTGGTCCACCGGCGTGTAAAAGATTCCATAGGCAGCATGGAAAACGATGCCGAAGCGCGGAAGGTTCTTCGCAATGCCCACGCGCGGCGCGAAATTGTGCTTGTTGGAATACATTAGTCCGCTTGGATAGCCGTTCTGGCCGCCGATGAAGATGGAAGGCACGCCGTTGTTGAAAACCATGTTCGAGTTCGTGTAATCGCGATCCCAAAGAGGGCTCTCGAATTCGTAGCGCAAGCCGATATTCAGCGTTGTGGTGGGCGTAACCTGCCAGCTATCTTCCGCGAAGCCATCGATGCCCCAGTTGCGAAGATTCATCTGGGGAATTCCGGCCTGCACCTGTTTCACGGTTGGGAGGCCGAGAAGGAAGCTAGCGAGCGCGGCGCCGGTGCCATCATTCGCGCCTGTTTCGCTTGTGTAGCCCGGCGTGAACTGATAGTAGCCTCGATTTTCGAAGAAACCCCACATAGGCCAAATGAACCGGCGGAAGCTCCCGCCGAATTTCAGGCCGTGGCGTCCCTTTTGCCATGCGAACACATCTCGCAGCTCGCCGACGGTGTCCCACGCGTGCATCGGAGTGGCCGCGTAGGTGTCTCCCATGCCCGTATAGCCCTGAACCGCGAACCAAGGCGAGCCCCAGGCTCCTTTGCCGCCATAGCCGACACCGGTGATTCCGAGCTGGTCGACGATATCGTTCACGTTGTCATTCTGAGAGGTGTGGTTCATCGAAAGACGCGACAGCGCGATTGATCCGGTGTTGAGCTTTGTGCCCGAGAAAATGTGATTCCACGAAACAACCGCCTGCTGCGAGAAATTGTCGAAATTCGTACCGAAGCCAGGGAGGTTCTGCGCGGTTGTATTCATCATGCTGGTCGTCGGCGTGAAGCCGTTTTCCGAGCCGAGCGAATACCGGCCGAAGAGCACGTCTTGGTTGCTGAAGATGTGATCCACTCGAGCGGTGCCTTGATCGGTGAAGTGGGTCTCGTTGCGCACATCGAGGTAGTTATTCGAGTCCGGACCAGATCCCATCATCATCATGTTCGGCATCGGCTCGTACATTTGCAGGAATGTCCAGGCCACCGGATTGATCGGAGAATTGGGGTTGACCGTGCAGTTCGACGGCGTTGGATTCGGATTCGTGCACAGCGCAGGTATGACGTTGCCTGCAAATTGAGGGCGAGGGTTTGTGGCCGAGGCGGTCTTGTTGGCGGTGGGGTTGTAAATGTTCACGCCGCTCATGCTGAAGTCGCCATTCATCTCGGCTTGCGTGGGAACGGTGAGAATCTGGGCGTCCGCTTGCGAGAGGCGCAAGCCTTCGTAGTTTACGAAGAAAAAGGTTTTTTTCCCGCCGAGCGGGCCGCCAAACGACCCTCCAAAATTATTTTGGACAAGGTGGTTGTTGCCCATGGAATCGAAGGTGGTGGCGTCGAGCGCTCCATTGCGGAGAAATTCGTAGAGGGTGCCGTGAAACTGGCTCGTGCCGGAGCGAGTGACGATGTTGATCTGCCCCCCACCGGCGCCGCCCATGTCCGCAGTGTAGCTGCTCGTTTCCACTTGGAACTCTTTCACCGCGTCCGGCGAGGGACTCAGGTTCTGCGTGTTGAAGGTCGGATCTGTGTTCGTGGCGCCGTCGAGCAGATAGAAATTCGCGTTCGGACGGCCGCCTCCGATGCTGAGTGCGGAGTTTTGGCCGGGCCGCCAGTAGAGCGGGTTGACATTGCCTTGTTGCGCTCCGAATCCCTGGTGCGTGCCAGGAACCGTCAGGACAAGATCAAGCAGCATGCGGCCGTTGAGAGGAAGCTCTTCGATGGATTTCGGCTCGACCACTTCGCCCACACTCGCATCGGTGGTGCGGAGGACGTCCACTTGGGCCGTGACGCGAACACTTTGCGCTGCGCCGCTGAGCGCCAGATCCACCTCGATGACGAGATTCTGCCCCACTTCCACGTGCAGGGATTGCTTTGCGGTGGCGAATCCGGCAGCCGACGTCGTCACTTCATAGTCGTCGGGAAAGAGCGCGGGCGCTTCGAAGATGCCTTTGCCGTTAGTCGCCACGCGTCGAATCGCGCCGGTGCTTACGGCCCTCAGCTCAACGGCGGCGTTTGCAACAGGCAAATGCTGCGGATCTGTAACGGTTCCGGTGACGGCGGCGTAGTTGCTTTGGCTGCGGGCCGGAAACGTCAAACATAGAAAAGCGAGCGCAACAAAACAGTTTCGTATCGATGCAATCGTCAAGCGGCCACCCCCACTTCAAATTGTGATTGCGAACACGCGCCCCACGTTGCAGCGAAAGTACCCGGCATGAGACTGGCCAGCAATAGTGGAAAAGCATTACGTCGCGTAGTGCGGAGAATTGCGACGATTCGCGTGCTAGACTTTTCCGCTTGCGAGGGGCGCATCGGAGGCGAATTGGACGAACTGGTCTTTACGTCGCTGTGTGAAATGGCAAAACGCGTGGGTGACGGGGGCATTTCGTCCGTCGAATTGGTTGACGCTCACATCGCTCGAATCGAGCGGTTGAATCCGAAGCTGAATGCTTTCGTTTACACGGATTTCGATCGCGCGCGGGACAAAGCGAAGGCTGCGGACAAGGCAATGCGCACGCGTCCCAAGGCGCAAGCGCTGGGGTCCCTGCATGGCGTTCCGGTCTCGATCAAGAGTTCGATCGACGTGGCGGGCTTTCCGTGCGAATGCGGGAGCAAGTTGCGCCGGGGGTACGTGGCGTCATCGGACGCACCTCTGGTACAGCGACTGCGCGCCGCGGGAGCAATCATTCTCGGCAACACGAATGTCCCCGAATGCCTGATGGCGTGGGAGACGGACAATTTGATTTACGGGCGAACGAACAGCCCGTGGGATCTGGAACGCACGCCTGGGGGCTCGAGTGGCGGCGAAGCGGCGGCGATCGCCTCCGGCTGCTCCGCGGGCGGAGTTGGCAGCGACGGGGGAGGATCGATTCGCGTTCCGGCGCACTTCAGTGGAATCTGCGGACTCAAACCGACGCCGGGACGGATTCCTTCGACGGGACACTACCCGGGATCGGCTGGACCTTTCGCACAACTGGGCGTCGTGGGGCCCATGGCGCGGACGGTGGGAGACGTCGCTCAACTGTTCGAAGTAATGGCCGGGCCGGATCCCGGCGATCCCTGCTCTGCGCCGGTGCCGCTGCGGCGGTGGACCGGGGACGAGATTCGCAAGCTGCGCGTCGCCTTCTTCGAGCAGGACGACATGGCGCCCGTTACGCCGGAAACGGCCGCGGCGGTGCGCACGGCTGCGGAAGCACTTCGCAGCGAGGGATTCGAAGTTGTCGAGTGGCGGCCGGAGAATCTGGATCGCGCGTGGAAACTCTGGTGGAACCTGTTCGGCCGCGCGGGGCAGATGGCGTTTTCGCCGATGCTTGAGGGGCATGAGGCGGAGCTGAGTTCTATTCTGCAAGAGTTTCGAGCGTGGGCTACGGAAGAGACGCCGTTAACCGGGACCGAATTGCTGAACACGCTGCTCGAGCGCGATGTGTTGCGCAACAGGTTCCTCGCGAAGATGGAGGAGTTTCCTATTTTGATTTGCCCGGTTTGTTCGATTCCCGCGTTTCGTCACGGCGAGCGAGCTTGGATGGTTCAGGGGCGCAAAGTCGAGTACTTGAAGGCGATGGCTTACTCGCAGTGGTTCAATCTGCTAGGGAATCCCGGAGCCGTGGTTCCGGTGGGCAAATCACCAGAAGGGTTACCGATTGGAGTGCAGATCGTCGGCCGACCGTGGGAAGAAGAAGCCGTGCTTGCGGTCGCGGCGAAAATTGAAGCCGCCTGCGGCGGCTTCCGCCGCCCACCGATCTAAATCACGGCGGGCCACGCGATTCCTAATGTTCGGGACCGCGGCGGCTCAAAAAAGCAAGCCGCCAAGAACAATCAGCAGTCCCCCAGTGCCGATCATTTCGTTGCCTATGAAAAATCCCATCATACTTGCGCCGACTCCCGCCTCGAGCAGCACGGCCAGACCGCAGAGCAAAACGAGTATCTTCCTCAAGCTCGTTTCTGTGAACGCTGCCATCAGTGCGACGATTGCGATCACGACCCAGTGCCACCCGACCGAAAGGAAAATTACGCGGAGCGCAGCTTGCAAGCTAGGACTCAGATTCGACGCGGTCAGAGCTGGAGAAAGCACCTTGCTGTAAGCGGCGAAGCAATGGAGCGCGGCGCTGGCGAACAGCACGAAGCTTCCGAGAGCGACCAGAAGCCGTGCAGTTTTTTGACGACCGTTCATCGAAACCTCCCGTAAGCCGGATCAACTCGTAATGGCGCGCGCGACCAGAAGTATGGCAAGCATGTAAAAGACGAACATCAGGCCGAGAAATCCTTTGGCCTTGACGTTGGCTCCGGCAAATTCTTTCCACACAAAAATGCCCCAGGCGGCGGCGACCATTGGCGCGGCTTGTCCGATGGCATAGGAGATAGCGACGCTCGCGCCGGGATATTTCGCGGCGGCCAGGTTGAGCATGGTGCCGGTGGTCCAGATGGCGCCGCCGAGCAGGCCCAGCACATGGCCGCTGACGGGCGCGGTGAAAAATCCGCTGAAATCAACCGGCTCGCCGACGAGCGGCCTCTTCATGAAGTAAACGTTCCAAACAAAACAAGAAAGCAGCGCGCCCAGTGTGAGAAACACGACGACGCTATAGGGACCGAGCGGATTGCCGTGCGTCATCGCACGTGTTGAGAAGGGTGCCCAGAGTCCCATCAGCACGCCCGAAACGACGCAAATGACGATGCTCTTGCGCGAGATTTCTTTTCCGGCGTGGAGTTGTCCGTATGCCTTTCCATCCAGGACTACCGCGACAAACGCGCAAATCACTCCGGCGGAAAGCATCGCGAGGTTGCCCTTGGGCTGTTGGACGTAGCTGAGAATCACGCCGACCACCAGGGCGATGCCAATGGAGACAGGGAATGCCGTCGCGAGACCGGCCAAATCTATGCCCGCGACGAGAAGAAGATTTGCGAGATTGAAAATCACGCCAGCGAGGAGCGCCCAGCCGATGTTCGAAAGATCGGCGGTGTGAACGTTGTAGGCGAAGCTCGAAGCATCGTGCCCGCTGCTTCCTAGCGTGAACGCGTAAATGAGGGACATAAGAAAAATGCCGATGGCATAATCCCAATAGAAAAGCTCGAAGCGATAATTCTTCACACCCTTGTACGTGTTGGCCCACGAACCCCAGCAAAAGGCCGTGACGATCATCATCGTGAGCGCTGCGCCGAATGTTTGGGGAGTGAACATGAGATCGGATCAGGAACCGATGGCGGCTGCGCGGCCGCTGGACTTGATGAATGCCACTACTTCGTCGCGCTTCGCCATCGCGCGCGCTCCCACCTTCGTACAACAAAGAGCCGCGCAGGCGTTGGCGAAGGTGCCGACGCGCGTGAGATTCCAGCCCTGCAGCAAGCCGTAGGAGAGGCCACCCATGAAAGCGTCGCCTGCGCCCGTGGTGTCGACCACCTTCACTTCGAACGCTGGGATGTGGACTCTCTCTTTGCGGCTCGCGATAAGGCAGCCGTCAGCGCCCAGCGTGATGGCCACGAGAGAGGGACCGAGATCGAGAAGCTTACCGGCGGTCGCGTCGTAGTCGGATTCGCCGGTTATTTCGCGGGCGGCCGGCTTGCAGGGTTTCAGCACATCGACGAACTTGAGCGCTTCGGTTACCTCTTCCTGCGTCCCAAGATTCATCTGGCAGAAGAAATTCGGCGTGACGTCGAAATCGAATAGTACGCGCACTTTGGCCTGCTTGGCGATTTGCATCGCTTCTTTCACCGGTGCGATCGGGAGTTGGGATGCCTCGGTGTGAAAATGCTTGGCCCGGCGAATGTGAGGCGCGAAGCGATTGTTCACTTGATGCACGGAAAGCTTCCCATTGACGTTGGGGAACATGTAGATGCAACGCTCGCCCTGCGCGTCGACGGGGATCCACGTCATCGTGGAGTGCTCGCCTTTGACGACTTCGATTCCGGAGAGGTCCATGGCGTCGTCGGTGAACGCTTTCTGGATCAGGCGGCCGCTTTCGTCGTCGCCGATCAGGCCGAGCCAGCCGGTGGTTGCGCCAAGGCGGGCCACCTGCGTCAGATTGTTGCCCGTAACGCCGCCGGCATGAATCTCCATCCGGCTCGCGCTGATCTTTTCTTCGGGACCGAGCAGACGAGGGACAATTGCGAAGTAGTCCACGCCGCAGCTTCCGATCCCGACTACGTCAACATTAGCGGGCATGAATGGCCTCGACGAACCGGACGTGCTTATAGTTCCACGCCGATGCGCGAGTCAAGCGAAAAGCCGCAGCGTGAATCTGTTGGTCAGCGCCGAAAGCGGCTTCGACTCGAATGCTATAATCCGCCGATGTTCGCGCTTCTTCTGATGTGCGCTGCGTCGTTCGCGCAGACTCCCGCCACAAAATTTCAATCTCTCGAGCGAGAAGCTCAAGAGGCCTCGCGCGGCGGCCGCTTCGCCGACGCGATCGCGAAATATCAGCAAGCCCTGGAACTTTCTCCCGGGAATGCAGACGTGGAAGTGGGGCTGGCGCAGGCATACCGCGCCGTGCACAATTACGAAGAGGCAAAAAGCGTTCTGCAACGCGCGGCGCGCGAACATCCGAAGAATGCCGTGCCCCTCGTGGTCCTCGGCGATCTTGAAATCGAATTGCAGACGTACGCGGCCGCAGTGCGGCATCTGAGCGCAGCGCTTGCGCTGAAGCCGGAAGATGAGTCCGCCCGCATCTGGCTTGCCGTCGCGTACAAGTCGAAGGGTGACGTGTCGAACGCTCTCGCCGAACTGGCGAAGGTTCTGGCGCGCGATCCGAAGAATGCGCTGGCGTACTACGAGCGGGCGCAAATCCATGCCGACCGAAATGAAAACGCTGGGGCGTTACACGACGCCGAAAAAGCTGTCGACCTGCAGCCAAATCCTGCCGGGCGATTGCTGCTGGCAAAGATCCTGTTGCGGCCTCCGCCGAGCGAGGCGGCGTCGGATGGCGTGAAGCGCTGTGCGCGCGCGGTGGAAGCGCTCGAGCCGCTGATGCCGGAACGCGCGAACGATTCCGAGACGCTGTTCCTGCTTTCGCGAGCTTACCAGTGCGCGGGGCAGGATGAGCAGGCAGAGAAGACTCTGGCTGAATTCGAAACCGCTTCGAAGAACGACCGCGCGACAAAAGAGAATCAAACCGAAGCGAAGCATCTGGTTCAGCAGGCGAACGATGCCGCGATGAAGAACGATTTTCAGGGCGCGCTCGATCTCTTGCAGCAGGCGCTGGCGAAAGATCCCTCATATGCGGCGGCTTATTCGCAGCTTGCGAAGCTCTACTATTCGGCCGGCGATGTGGAGAAAGCGAACGATGCGATTTCGCAGGCGCTCTCCCGCAATCCGTACCAGCCGGATTTTCTCTACGTGCAGGGGAAAATTCTCGAAAAGCAGGGGAAGCTCGACGAAGCTCTCGCCGCGTTCGAGCAGACGGCGCTGGTGAATCCGAAGGAAGCGGATGCGTATTTCGAGATGGGCGCGATCTACCAGCAGCGGGATGATCGTGAGCGTGCGCTCGCAGCTTACAAAAAGGCGGTAGCGCTGTCGCCGGAGGATGCGGATTACCGGAAGGCGCTGGCGGCGATGAAGCCGAGCGAAGCCCCCAAGTAGCCGACTCGCACGCCCGAGCAAACCGAAAAGATGAACACAGAGGGCACCGAGAACTTCGCGAGAACACAGAGAAGACCCGGGGCGGCGCGAGAGCCAAGGACCTAGTGAGCATTGGGGGTGGCCGCGGTCATCAGGGCGATGAATTCTTTGTAGAACTTTGCGAGGTCGAGGTCTTCCTGCACTTCTACTGCGGGACCGTGAAGGGGCGGCGCTTGTCCTAGCTCCGAGGCGACGGTGTTGCCGTATGTGGCGCCGGGATCGAGCGAGACGTCGAGGTACATCTTTTTCGTTTTTGTGATGATCGTAGGATCGAGCCAAGCGGCTGCGGCGAGTTCATCCCACAGGTAGCATTGATAGGTACACTGCGGCGCGTATTTCGCAACGTACTGCGCGGATGGACTTGTGCCATTTGCGATCTCCGCGATCAGAGCCTTGTCCATGCGGGTTTTCACCGAGATGTCGACGGTGGTGACGACAACTCGCGCCCACGGCGCACGCAAAACACAGCGCGCGGCTTCCGGGTCCATCCAAAGATTGAACTCGCGATGCGGCGTCTTGATGAATTCGGGATCGGTGGTGACGGGATGGATGCTGCCACCCATCAGAATGAGTTCTTTCGCTAGCGATGCGAAGTGCGGGTCGATGGTCTGCGCGAGCGCCAGATTCGTGAGCGGGCCGCCTTCGTAGATCGTGACCTCGTGCGGATATTGGTGGACCATGCGGATGAGGAAGTGGGCCGCATCTTCGTTTGAGGCCCTGATCGTAGGCGGGCCTTCGGGCATCGGCGGAATCTCCCACGGTCCGTGGACAGGATTGCCGAAATTCCACGCGCCCTGATACGTCACCTTCCCGTATTTCTTCTCCCACTCCGCCACTGCTTCCTTGCTGTTGACGATGGGGAAGACCGCGCCGGGCAAGACTGGAATATCGGTGCGGCCGATGATTTCAAGGAGCCGCAGCGTGTGCTGGACTTCTTCGTCGCGCCAGGCGTCGCCTGTGACCACGGTGATACCGAGAACGTCCGTCTGGGGCGAATTGATCAGCGTGAGCAGCGCCTGCATATCGGTGCCGCCGGGGCCGGCACAATCCTGATCGATTATGACTTTGCGTTTCTGTTGGGCGCCGAGAGGCGAAGCGGCGGCCAGAAATAAAACAAAAATCAGTAACGCGAGAAGAGGCCCTCGCACCACGTTTTTGACCATGCCGTAGTTTTGGCGATTAGGAGCAGGTCCTGGTGTTTGTTTTGAATGAGATAGGGTGGCTTCTAATAACTGAATTTGGCGATTAGAAACGTCGGAAGGGGCTTCTGGAATCTGTAGGGCGGGTCGCCGGTAGCGACCAATCCAATCAGGGGTGGATTTCGCGACGCCTGGCCGCGTCATAAATCGCCTGTTTTCCCCCAATTACTAACATCACGTGCCCACTATACTACGTGTGTCAATCCCTGGCCCGGCGGCTGGTAGCCGGGCCAGAGACGTGGTAGGCGGAGGCTGCGGCGAAACTCAGAACTGGAAGCGGACGCCGAACTGCGCGGCGAAAGGAGTCGCGCCCGGCGAGAGTTCGTCGAGCGTGCGATAAGCCGATCCGTTATTTTGCAATGAGATTTGTCCAACTTGGGGCAAGGCCGTGAGCGGCGCGCAAGTAGCCCCTGCATTTGGAAAGTTCGAGGTGCAATTGACGTCCACGAACGCGCTGTGATCGGGGTTCGAGTAGAGGTTTCCTCTGTTTGACACGTTGAAGAGATCCGCGCTGAACCGAAGCTGGTAGTGCTCGCCAAAATTCAGATCTTTGGCGATGCGCATGTCCCAGCCAAAGTAGTTTGGCTCGCGTCCGGGATAGTCAGGGAGGAGGAAGGGTTTTCCGCCGCCGATCTGAACAGCGGGGCGGTCATTCGTCCCGAAGCCCTGGTTGCTCACGCCATCGCCGTTGATATCCGTCGCAATATAGGCTGGATAGGCAAGCCCGCTGTGGGCGATGAAGTTGTTGCTCCACGTGAAGCCCCAGGGGAGATCGGCCACAACGCCGGCCTTGAACTGGTGTTCCATGTCGAGTCCGCTCCGCCCGTAATCGAGATTGAGGTTGAAGGGATCTTGAGGGCCGAAGAAAGAGTCAGAATCGCGCTCGCTCGAAGCGTTGGAGTAGTTGCGCGACCACGTGTAGTTTGCGAACAACTGATAGCGATTGGAGAAGGTCTTGTTCACGCCAGCGACGAACTCATGGTAATTCCCGTGCGAGAAGCTGGCGAGGGACGTATCTGAGAACAGCGAGCAATCGAGCGGCAGCGGAGGACCGAAAATCGCGCCTCCGGTCGAAGCGCATGTGGTAAATCCCGTGGAGGCCAGAATCGTGCGCCCCAACGAGTCCTCACTGGCCGGCGTGCCCGGAGCCGCACCGTTGGCGGGGATGAAGTTCCGGTCCCAGACCGTCGTGCTGAACCCACCGGTACGCAAATCCCATGAGTGAACGAAGACGTAGTTCGCAGAGACCACCCAACCGCCAGAGAACGAGTGCTCCACGCCGGCCGTCAGGGTCGAAACCCGAGGATTGCGCAACGCGGGGTCCGAATACGTAATGCTCGGGACAACCGGTACGCGACAATGGCGGTGGTGCACATCGCATCGACGCCGAACGGCAAGGATGAAGGATAGATGTAAGGGAAGCCGCCTTGCGTCGGAGGCACCCCGCTAAAGAATCCGGGAAATTGGGGAACCGTGCACCCGAATACGACTGGACAGAAGAGCTGCGCCGCGATCGATCCGCCGCCATTGGAAGCTTGGGGAAAGAAAATCGTGGGCGTCTGGGCGTGGTACAAACCCCACGCTGCGCGCACCACCGTCGGGTGCGTATCGCCCGTCACGCGCCAGGCAACTCCGATTCGCGGTCCCCATTGCGTGAGATCGTTCGGCGTTCGCTGAGGGACGGGAATGATGTGGCTGCCCGCTCCCTGGCCGGCCCAAACTTCTTGTCCGGGAATCGGAGTCTGCGGCTGAGGATTCCACGTGCCATCCCACCGCAGGCCATAGGTGACGGTGAGCCGCGACTTGAGTTGCCACTTATCCTGCCAGTAGAGACCCACGCCCGTTTGATAGTCGGGGAAAAGGGTGTTGGCTTGAAAGACGTTTCTGTTGTCCAAGCCGAAGCCCTGAATGAACTCGAGCTCGTTGTAATTGTTGAAATCATTGACAGAGCCGAAAATGTACTCTCCAGCGCTCCAGCCGGCAAAAACGTCTTTGCGGTCCGCAAAGGAATCAACGTCACCGCCCCACTTCATGTCGTGTTTGCCGAATGTATAGGAGAAGTTATCCTGGGCTTGCAGTTTTCCGGCGTCGTTGTTTGCCGGGAGATAAAAACGCTGGCCGAAATTGCCGACGGTATTGATCTGGATTTCGGGAACGTTCGACTGAATCGCGTGACGTTTGCGGGTTTCGCCGCTTATGCTCACACGGATTTCGTTCACCTTTTGCCCCAGAACTGTCGTTAACGCAAACACTCCGCTGATTCCCTGGGTAACAAAGTTCTCGGTGTTGCCGAAGGCATCGAAGGTTTCCGTCTGCCCCTGGCCGCCCGTGAATCCAGTGGTGTGGTTGCGAGTGCCCAGCCCCCGGACGCTGAAATGGTTTGCCGGGCTGAATTGATAGTCGTAGTGCCCGAGCAGCGTGAAGAAATTCTGAAATTGATTGCTTGAAGTTTCGAACGCCGCGAGATTCGGCACGCCATAGCAAGCGGGCAGAAGCGCCTTTCCGACAGCCGCAGCGCCGCCGCAAGCTGCCGGAAGTATCTCTGCGGTCCCTGGCACCGGCGGCAGAATGGTTGGGCCTGGCGTTTGCAACGACGCTTCGCAAGCTGCGAAATTCGGCGCGCTGGGCGGGCAGAAGACGGTCTTCAGGGGGCCATCTTCGCGCTGAATGTCCGTCGAAAGAAAGAGGAACTGGCGGTCCTTGTGAATTGGGAAGCCGACGGACCCGCCGAACTGATTCTGCGTGCTGATGTTCGAAGGGTTGCCAAGGGCGTCGTTCGCGGTGAGGCTGCCGCCTCGGTAGTATTCGTGGGCTTCACCATGAAGCTGGTTCGTGCCGGACTTCGTGACCACGTTAAGCAAACCGCCGGTGGCGCGGCCAAACTCGGGGGCGAAGCCGTTAGTCACCACCTGGAATTCCTGTACGGATTCGAGAGGAACGGTGAGGTTCTTGGTTTCAAGCGAGCCAAAATTCTCGCCGAAGAAATTGTTCGTTTCGTCCGCGCCGTCGATCACGAGGCCGCTGTAGTCGCTCTGCTGGCCTCCCATGCGGATGCCGCCGCGCAACCCGGGGACCACTTGGACCGAAGGCGTGAGTAGCGCCAGGTCGCGATAATCACGACCGGGGAAAGGGAGATTTTGGAGGCTGACGGAATTGACGAGCTGCGTGACTCCGGCCGTCGACGTATCCAATATGGCGCCGGTGCTCGCGATTACCTCGACTGTTTGCGTTTGGCCCTTGACCGGCAGCATGACGTCGATAGGCACGCCGGCGCCGACATTGACGACGATGCCTTTCACGGTAGTCGTGGCGAAGCCTGAGATTTCGGCCGTAAGTTGATAGTCGCCGGGGGCGACGTTCTCGAAGGTGTATCCGCCGTCGGCGTCGGTGGTGAGCTCGCGCTTGATGCCGGTGGCGGTGCTGGTGAGGGTGAGTTTCACGCCAGGGACGGCTGCGTGCGTGGAATCGTAGACGGTTCCGCGGACGGCGCCGTTCTGCAGGTTCTGCGCGCGCGTGACTGCCGCGGCCGCGAGCGAACATACCAGCACAAACGTCAAGAACGCGCTTCGATACATTTTCATCATTGCTCCCTCAGACGGTCGAAAATCAAAAATGGAAGTTCGAAAATCGGAACCTGGAACCGAAATTCGAGACCGGATTGGTCGTCGAAAAGAAGACGACGATGCTGGTGAGCACACTTGTAGGAGTTTTCTTGCCGCGGCACAGTCGACACGAGAACAAACACCGTTTGAGCTCAGGGTTTGCAAGTACAAACGCTGAAACCCACCCCATGGCCTTACGCCCAAGGCCCAAAATCGCGCGTAGGCTAGCAGTGTGAGTTTGGAGGAGTCAAGCGCAAAGTCGATTCGGAATTTTGATGCAGCGGAGTCAAAACGGCCGAAGGGGAAAAAAGCAAAGTCTGCCACAGAGACACAGAGGCAGAGAGAGAGAGGATTGAGGGCAACGGAGAGCGAGCGCGAAGCGCTGCGGTGGCGCCAGCCTGTTAGAATCGACGCCGCAAATGAGGCGGCGGAACTCAATCCTTTTCATTGCGCTGGTTGTTTTCGGCGCGCTGGTCTTCGCGCGCGCAGAGGGCAATTACCCGCAGGCGAATCGCGCGAGTGATGCGCAGCCGCACCGACGGGCGAACGATGCGAATCCGTACGGCGTGCAGTTCCGGGATGTGACGCGCGCGGCGGGGATTCACTTCCACCACGAGCGGGCGGCTTCCGCCAACAAACTCTATTACGAAACGATGGGCGCGGGCGTCGGGCTCCTTGATTACAACCAGGACGGACACCTCGATATTTTCTTCGTGAACAGCGGGGACACGCCGTTTTTTCATCCAGCGCAGCCACCGCAGCCTGCCCTCTATCGCAACAATGGCGATGGCACGTTTACTGACGTCACCGCTGCGAGCGGAATTCACGCCGATGGCACGTTTTTCATGGGTGTGGCTGTGGGTGATTACGACAACGACGGTTATCCCGACATTTACATGACGGGCTACCGGCATTCCGTGTTGCTCCACAACAACGGTAACGGAACGTTCACGGACGTGACCGCGAAAGCGGGCGTGGGCGATGACGGCAACTGGGGCACGGCGGCGGGATGGTTCGACTACGATCACGATGGGAAGCTCGATCTGCTGGTGACGAATTACGTGGCGTTCGATGCCGATCATCCGGTGCTGTGTGGCGACAATCGTCCCGGCTATCGCGCGTACTGCCATCCCGACAGCTTTCATGGCGAGTCGATGCGGCTGTACCACAACAACGGCGATGGAACTTTCACCGATGTGACCGAGAAGGCCGGACTCGTGAACAACGACGGCAAGAGCCTCGCCCTGGTTTTGGCGGACTTGAATAATGATGGCTGGACCGACATTTTCATCGCGAACGACACGCAGCGAAATTTTCTCTATTACAACAATGGCGATGGGACGTTTCGCGACGCCACGTATCAATCCGGTGCGGGTTTTAGCGAGGAAGGGAAGCCGGAAGCTGGAATGAGCGCGGATGCCGCGGACCTGACGGGCGATGGACGCATGGATTTGTACGTGAGCCATTTGGATTTCGAGTTGAATCGCCTGTACCGGAATAAAGGTGATGGGACGTTCAGCGATGACACGATTGCGTCGGGCCTGGGACAGACGAATATTTTGGACAGCTCGTTCGGCGCGCGATTTTTCGATTGGGATAATGACGGCTGGCGCGATCTACTCGTGACGAACGGGCACATTCTGGACAACATCAAGCTGTATCATCCGGAAGTCTCGTATGAGGAGCCGCGGCGACTGTATCGCAACGTAGGCGGCGGAAAATTTGTGGACGCGACGATTACCCAGGGCGCGGATTTTCGCGCGTCGCGAGTGGGGCGCGGGCTAGCGGTGGGAGACTTCGACAATAATGGTTGGCTCGGTTTCGTCGTCAATAATAATGGCGAGGACGCGCAGCTCTTTCGCAACGAAGGCGCAAGCGCTGCCGCTGCGCGGCGGAATCATTGGCTGGGCGTGCATCTGGTGGGAACAAAGAGCAATCGCGACGGGATTGGGGCACGGTTGAAGCTCACCGCGGGCGATTTCGTGAGCTACGATCAGGCGAAAGGCGGGATGAGCTACTGCTCAGCGCAGGACCCGCGGATTTATTTTGGGCTTGGTCAGCGTGGGCGCGTGGATTCGATTGAGATTTCGTGGCCGAGCGGAGTGAAGGATGTGGTGCGAGGGTTGGCGGCGGACCGAATCGTGACGCTAGTGGAAGGAAAGGGAATCGCGAAATAAAACCCCTGGAACCACAGATGAACACAGATGGAGCAAAAGGCAAAGCGAAAGGCAAGTTACGTTGACCGCGAGACTTTGAAAAACTGACCACAGAGGACACTGAGGGAGAACATGAGGGCACAGAGAAAGCGGGTAATTTGTTGCGCGGTGCTTGGGGCGGCCCTTGTGGCGGTTTTGATCAAAGCATCTTGGGGCTATGGCTCGGACGATCCCATGAAGGGGAAATCGCTCGCAGTTGCTACCAACGCTCAGGATTCAGGCGATCCGTGGAAACGCGTCGCCGTAGCGACGACGGCGAGCTTTCGAGGGTTGAGCGCGGTGAGCGCGGACATTGTTTGGGCAAGCGGGACGGGCGGGACTGTGATTCGGACGATCGATGGCGGCAAGTCGTGGGCGGTGCGAACGGTGGCCGGAGCGGAGAATCAGGATTTTCGCGGCATCCGCGCGTTCGATGCCGACAACGCAATCATCATGAGCACCGGCAACGCCGAGAAAGGACTTGCGCGGATTTATCGCACGAGCGACGGCGGTCAGAATTGGGCGCTTGTATTCGAGACGAAGACGACGGGCATTTTCTTCGACTCGATCGCGTTCTGGGACCGGCGGCGAGGGATCGTGCTGAGCGATCCCGTGGATGGGCACTTCATCCTCTTTCGGACCGACGACGGCGGCACAACGTGGAAGCAGATTCCACCGGCAAGTTTATCGCCTGCGTTGAAGGGCGATGGATCGTTTGCGGCGAGCAATTCATGCATCGCGCTTCAAGGCGAGCGAAATATCTGGTTCGTGACGGGGGGCGCGAGCGTCGCGCGCGTTGTGCGGTCAAACGATGGAGGCAAGACGTGGGCGGCGGCTGAAACGCCGATCCATCCGGTGAACACGAGCACGGGTCTCTTCTCGATTGCCTTCAGCGACGCGAAGAACGGAGTGGCGGTTGGCGGCGACTATGCGAAGCCAGAGGATTCGCCTCCACCGACAATAATTCGGACGAGCGACGGCGGCGAGACGTGGCAAGTTATGGACGAACCTACGCTGCCCCAAAAACTTTTCCTCTCCTCGGTGGCTTTCATTCCCCAGCCGGGCTATTTCACCGGCGTCGGAGTGCTGCGTGCGGTGGGCCCCGCGGGTGCGGTGTTGCAGCGCTTCGGCAGGCCTTGGACGGTCGAGAGCAGAGAAAACTTCAATGATGTGGCGAATCCCGACGCGCACGTGTCGTGGGCTGTGGGTCCAAAGGGGTTTGTGGCGCGATTGGACGCGGCTAAGTGATGGGATGCAACGGCAACGCAAAATCTACCGCAGAGACGCTGGGTCTGCAGAGCAGAGCAAACATGATCACAGAGGGTTCGGGACCCTACTGACAGCTGCCGGAACCGGAATCGCGAAATGATTTGCCTGCTTCGGGGATGAATTCCCAGTCGTAACTCTTGGCGTGAAGCGTGAGTTTAAGGACGCCGTAGGCAGTCCAGTCGCGGACTTCGCTGGTGAAGAGAGGCTCGCCGAAGGGGCGGTGACTCTTTCCGCCCGTGCCGACGACGAATTCGCGTATGCCGTGAACCATATCGGGCTTGCCATCGGGATCCTGCGGAGCGAAGCGCTCGTAGTCGTGATCGTGGCCGTTGATGACGACTGCCGTATGCGCGCCATACAAGTCCTGCCAAAACGGTTTCATCTCCAAATCATTTCCATGCGTGCCGCCGGAACTGAAAAGAGGCTTGTGCCAGTACGCGAGGGTGCATGCGCCCGGATGGGCCTGCAAATCCTGGCGGAGCCACGTTTCCTGCGCTGAGCCGGTCCGGCAGCCGCCCACTTGATCGCATTCGCTGTTGAGCACAATCGCATGCCACGCGCCGATGTCGTAGCTGTAGTAGCCTTTGGCTCGGATCGCCGGCGGCATCGCCGAAGTAGTCGAAATACGGAGTAGCACCGCCGGAGTGAAATTCGTGATTGCCCGGCGAAGGACGCGTGCGCGCCTTGTGGCGTCCCCAGGTGGGGCCGTAGCAATCGCGGAATTGTTGTGCGGTGCCGGAGGGATACGCGTCGTCGCCTGCCGTGAAGACTTCGCCGGGAATCGCGTCGAGCAGCTTTGCGGTGGCTTCGGCGCCGGAATAATCCGGGCAGTCGGCGATGTCGCCCGCGCCGACGAGGACGGGATCGCCGGTGGGCGGGAGCGAAATCGGAACGGGCGCGAGTACGGGGGAGGACTGCGCCAAGTCGGCCCGTGCCGCGTGGCGCTCGGCTCGATAGCGAAGGCCAAGCGCCACGGCAACCGCCGTTCCGCACAGAGCGATGAGGATGAGCCTCTTCGCCAAGTCCATCAGAATTTCAAGCGTAGCATGAACTGTATTTGACGCGCCAAGCCAGTGCCTACGTTCGGCGACGAATCGTTGTCATTGTTGTTGTTGTAGTTCACGGTTCTGTTGATCACGCCGAAGAATTGCGGCGAGTCCAGAAAGCCGGTGGACGACGAGGCGGGATTGTAGACCAAGTTCAAATTATTCGGGTCGCCGAGCTGAACGTGATTGAAGATGTTGAAAGCCTGAACGGCAAACTCCAGCGTGAACCGCTCGTTGATCGGCGTCTCTTTCTGAATCGCGAGATCCATCTGCCAGGAGGCTGGGGCGCGAAGCAATCCATTTCCCTCATTGCCGAATCGAGTGAAGTTGCCGTTTGCGTCGACGGGAGGCGCCTGAAAGGCAGCGGGATTGATCCAAGGAGTTTCGCCGTGGCCGTTGCTGAGGTAGAGCGGCGCGCCCGGAACGATATCGGGCCGCTGGCTGGTTTGGTCGTTGCCGTCCGGAAGGAGATAGCTACTGGCAAAGGCGTTCGGGCAACTCCCATCGTTAAGGGGAGCGGTATAGAACTGATTGGTGATTTGGCTGGGATCACAGACAGGGGCGCTCAAATCCAGACCCACCGTAAGCGGATGGCCGGTGTGGTATGTGCCGACGCTGCTGAGGGACCATCCACCGACGATCTTGCCGATAGCTCCCGCCTGGTCCAGGTATTTCGCGCCCCGCCCGAAGGGGAGCTGGTAAACCACGTCCGCAATGAAATTGTGACGGATATCGAAGACGCTGGGACCCGTGTCGCACTTCAGGCAATTGACGTTTTCGGGTCCATTCGACTCGCCGCCACCCACCGACCCGTCGTTGATGGAATGAGAAAACGTGTAGCGGGCAAGGAAGGAGAAGCCGCTGCTCAACTGCCGCTCAACGGAGAGCGCGAGTCCGTGATACGTGCTTGCGCCAATATCCCGCTTGATGTCGACTGAGCCATACGGATCGATCGTCTGGCCAGGATTGTTTGGGTCTGGGAAGTATTGATCCAGCGGCCGAACGCAATCGGTGCCATTGGCGTTGAGCGTCACAGGAATGGAACAGAGGTTGACGCCTCCGCGCGAAAACAGCCTCACGCCGTGGCTTCCCAGATATGAGGCTGAAAAGATGAAATTTGCCGGGATTGCCTGTTCGACAGTTGCGCCCCATGTTTCGACATACAACTGGCGGCGGTCTTGGCGTTGCAAGGCGCGAGGGTGATTCGGAGTCGTCCCGGTTTGAAGTCCGGAAAGGTCCGGGATTGCCTGTTCGTATGCGGCGCTAATCGGGACCGATTGGCTGATAGAGACACGGAATGTGTCGCTTTCAAGTCCAGCATTGAGGTCGTCGTTCTGTGCCGCGCCGTGGTAGATGCCGAAACCGGAGCGGATAACCGTTTTTCCGTGAAGCGCCGCCGGAGCCCAAGCGAGTCCCAGGCGCGGGTCGACATCGCGGTAGTCCGGGTTCGTGAGATACGGATCTCTGGGGCACGCAGGCGTGTTGATCGGAACGGGAAAAGGCGTATTGGCAGATCCTGATCCCAGACAGGCGCCGTGAAATACATTGAGGTCGAACACGGTCGTGCGATTGTTGGCCTCGCTGGGCACGCCATAGTACTCATAGCGCACTCCGGCAGTAACGGTGAGCGTGGGCGTCACCTTCCACTCGTCCTGAAAGTAGGGCATGACGAAACCCCGGCGCAGCTTGTGGCAGCACCAGGGCGCGTCGAACGAGATGTTCGAAAGAGTGCCGGATACGAGACTCTGGTCGTCAGTGAAAGTAAGATTGTTATTTGCCGTCTGGCCCTGATTCAAGCGGACCCGGCGATATTCGATACCGAACTTGAAAGTGTTCCGGCCGTGCATCCAGACGGCGTTGTCAACGATTCCATACGTGGTGCCCACTTCGATGTCGGCTGATTCATTCGGGATTCCCGCGAAGTTGTTCGAGTTGACGGCAAACGGCAGGGTGCTTCCGTGCGGATTGTGAAATGGGGAGCGGTTGACATAGAACTTCGATTCGTTTGTGAGAGTTGCTGAGAAAGTGTGCTGCAAGGCAAGAATGTAGTTTGCCGGATGATTGAATACCTGGTCGCTGTCGAGGCCGCCGCTGCTGATATTGATCTGAGAAGAAGAACGGCTAATATCGCGCTGAGCGCGGGCGTAGAAGAGCGTGCTATCGCTGAATTTGTGGTCAAAACGAGCCAGCCATGAATCCTCGTTCACTTTTGTTTTGATCGTGTTCGTAAACTCGTCAAAGTCGGTCACGGGGTCGTTGGCATCGGGCGTGATTCCGCAACCTCCGGATATCGTCGAGCAATTAACGAACTGGCTGTCAGGAAAAACAACTTTCGGAGCGCATCCTCCGACTGTGCCAATCGATGACCGCCACGGAAATCCCTGCAAGGCCCCGCACATCGCCGGAGTAGGCCCTTGACCATTCCGGCCACTGGCCAGAATGGCCTGAATCAGGCTCGCGCTCGGCACGATAACCTGACCGGCGGTGGAAGCCTCCTGCTCCTGGCGAAGGCCTTCATAGCTGAGGAAGAAGAACGTTTTGTCCTTCTGGATGGGGCCTCCCACCGTCATTCCAAACTGCCCCAGGCGAAAAGGAAGGAGCACTGGATTCCCGTTCGCATCGAGGTCGTTAAAGTTGCGCGCATCGAAAACCGAATTTCGCAGGTAACCGAAAACCGTTCCGTGGAAGTCATTCGTGCCGGACTTGGTGACTACGTTGACTTGTCCGCCAGCCTGAGTGCCATATTCGGCGTCATAAAGCGCGCTATTGACGCGATACTCCTCCACCGCATCTTCGGAGATCTGCAGCCGGACCGATGATTTCTGGGCCTGCTCTTGAATGCCGCCGGCATCGACGCCGTCGATACTGAAGTTATTGTCGTCGCGAGCGCGCCCTGCAAAGCGAATGGTGCGTTGGTCGCCACCGCCGTCGTCCTGAGCGAAGGGTGCGAGGATGGTTAAGTTAGCCCAGTCTCGGCCGTTCGTCGGGAGATTCGCTATCTGTTCTTCGCCGATGACCGACGCGGCCGCCGGCGATGTCCGCTCCGCGGGCTCGGTCTCCGCTTTGACCTCAACTCGTTCGGCAACCTTACCGATCTGGAGCCCGACATCCAGAGTGTGGTCTTCACCGACCCGCAGGATCACGCCATCGATGACCTCCGTCTCGAATCCGACCTTCGAAACCGAAACGGAATAGCTGCCAACAGCGAGACCCGGAAACAAGTAGTAGCCGTGCCCGCCGGATTCGCGCTCCTGGCTGATCCCAGTGGCAGTGTTTGTGACCTGCACCTTCGCGCCACTCACCACAGCGCCGGTCGAGTCAGTGACCGTGCCTTCGAGGTTGGCGCGGTCGGTTTGCGCGTTGGCGGGGCGCGACACCGCGAAAAACAAAACCATCACTGCCAGGATCCAGGTCACACGAATGCCCATCTCTTTCCTCCATTGCTTTCCAGGTTGTGGACGCAGTTCTGGTTGGAAGGGCGCAGTTGCGCAGGCGAACCCGGCCAGGATGGGCTCGTCCCCTTCAGTGAATGCCAGGCTCAAACGCCGGGCGTATTAAGTAGCAGGATTGTGACTGCGCGATGAATGAACGGTGAGAAGACTTTGAATTCGGCCGCTCATCGTCGAGAGAGAGTTGCCCAGATGAAACAGCTTTTTAGCAGTGGAGCCCGAGCGGGGTGGGCCGAGCAGGCGCACCCCACCTCATTCCGACAAACGTATCCGGAATGAACGGCCAACTTTCCGCGGTCAGCAAAAGAAGGTTATTCCTTCTGCGAGTTAACGTAATGGCAGACGTCTTTCACGGCATTGTGCAGAAAGCTCGTCTGCGTGGCGTAGGCAGCTTCGCCGCCATGCCGGAAGACCGTGAACTCAAAGCGACCCACCCACTTCGCTTCCAGCATGTAATCGGACTTCTTCGAGTCCAGCGTGATGGATACGTTCGGGCACTTCTCGCCCAAGTTCTTGAGGATATCCGCGCTGGGGATGTTCGACGCCGGAGACAGGTACAACTTGAGCTGCCGTGGGTCCGCCCGCATGGTGGCTGCGCCAGCGAGCAACATCAGAACTGCGCCGAGCAGAATCTTCTTCATGGATGCAATCTCCTCCTCGTTCCGCCGAACCTTCCCCGTTTACAAAGACGCATTTTCGCACTGAATGGTTGCAGCGGAGAGGGGTGTGTTACGTGTTTGCAACGCCCACCGCGAGGATGTCGTTCCCGCGAACTTCCAGCAGGATGCGTGGCAGGGGACGTGGCGGGGGACCCTGCAGGACGGAGCCGTCCGCGATCGAAAAGAGGCCGCCGTGGCAGCGGCACTCGAGACCGTTTTCGTCGGGGCGGTAAAACACCGGGCAGGAATTGTGGGTGCAGATGCGGCTATACGCGACGTAGCTGGTGTCGCCGGTGCGGACCAGGATGCAGGGGGCGACGTCGCTAGGGTATTGGAAGATTTTCGTGCCGCCCGATGGGATTTCGCCCACGTGGGCGATCACTTGCGCAGGAGCCGAGCGGTTGTGGTACCACTCGCGAAGGGCCCAGAGGGCTCCGACGAGGATTGCTACGATAGCGACGGCTAAGGATCTGGCGAAGCTACGGCGGGTTACAGGTGGCGGCTGGGAAGGATTTTGGTTGCTGCCGCTGAACATAGCGAATTGCTTGATCCACTGAAATGAACGATCCATCGTACACCAGAGGTTCGCAAAGATTTGCATACTTGCGGTATGGACATGCCACATTTCCGCAGCGTTGACTCGTCCCGCGTTGGCTAAGTGCTTTCGAATCGGACCAAAAGTAATGGTAACGGTCTTGCTGAAACCTCTAAAGGCTTTAGTTGTTGTGTCCGTGGACCGCGGCGGATAAGGGTGACTAGACTCTTTGTTTCAGGCGGTAGATTCTGCTGCGGCCATTAAAGTCAAGCAATCTCAATCCGAGGGGGCGATTGTGTCCAATGATTTCCTGGTTGGTGCGGTGAAATCCTTCGTGAAGATTGGTGTACTATGCGTTTTTTTGGCTCTGGCGGGTGCGAGGGCCTTTGCAGATCCCGTTGGCGTTAGCTACACCGTGACTGGCTCGAGTGGGGCTTGGATACTCGACTTTTCCGTGACGAACAACCTGAATGCTGGGCAGGACGTTTATTTGTTCGGCGTTCTGCTGCCCGCGCAAGACATCACTAACAATCCAGCTGACTACCAGAATTGTTTGAACGGCTGCACACAAACCACTTTCAACCCCAGCGGCGATGGTGGTCCAAATCTGACTTACAACAATTTGTGGCATATCATTCCCGGAAATAATTTGGCCAATGCGATCACGTTTGGGACTACGCTCTCGGGATTCGAGGCCGAGGTTACATCCCTCACCGCGCCCACATCCGTAGATTGGTTTGCCTATGGTCTGGATGCTACCGCCAACGGCACTGCGCCCTATACCGGAGGCGGTAATTTCAATGCCGGTCTAAATATCGCCGGTTTTGTCAGTCCTGAAGAGAATCCCGGTTTCGATGGTGTTGCCGGCGTCGTGACCGCACCCGAACCATCCGCCCTGCTTTTCCTGGCAGCGGGTCTCATTGCTCTGGTCGGATTGTCGCGTCGAAGAATCTCCGTGTAACTAAGCGCCCTCTGGTCACATTCGAGGGTGCCCATCACCACTTTCTTCTCCGGTACTGCCGCCAGGCATGCACGTGGCGTGTGCCCGCCCATCCTCCCCCGCTAAGTCAACGAGCGCCGTAGGGCAGCATCGCTCTTCTGGGACAGCCCAAAGTCTATCCGTCGTGCCCTTGCGGTGGGCCGTTTCCGAAAAGCGAAATGAAGGTCAGACGGATTCGGCTTTGCGCTCGAGGAGCGAATAAAGGACTGGCATCACGAGCAGGGTGATGAACGTCGAAAGTAGCAACCCGCCGATTACGGCGAGAGCCAGAGGCTTTTGTAATTCGGCGCCAGAGCCCAACCCCAGCGCCAGCGGTAGCAAGCCGAAGAGCGTCGCCAGGGTGGTCATGAGGATCGGACGGATCCGAATTTTTCCCGCGGCGACCAGTGCTTCACCGAGCGGCATTTTTTCCTCTTCCCAGAGCTTGTGGACGTACTCGAAGAGGATGATGCCGTTCTTTACCACGAGGCCGACCATGAGAATGATCCCCATAAAGGACGAGACGTTGAGCGGCGTGCCGGTCACGAGCAGCATCGCGAAGACCCCTACCACCGAGAGAGGCGCTGCCGAAAGAATAATCAGCGCGGGCGCGAACGCGCGGAACTGAACCACGAGCACGATGAACACGGCTCCCAGGGCAAGGCCCAGCACCTTAAGCAAATCATGGAAAGAGGTTTGCTGACTCTCATACTGGCCGCCGATTTCGTAGGTTGTTCCGGTGGGCAGGGTAATTCCACTCATCATTTTCTGCACGTCGCGAATACCGCTGCCAAGATCGCGATTTTCAAGCCGCGCGGTGAGCGTCACCATCAGGCGCTGATTTTCGCGCTGCAAAGTGGCTTCACCGTTTACCTGCTCCACGTGCGCGAGAGACGAAAGCGGAACGATTTGTTTTGTGGGAGTGAGCAGCGGAAACTGCCCAATGTCCGTGAAGTTGTAGCGGAAAGCGTCCGGGAAGCGCACGCGAATATCGATGGTGCGGTCGGCCTCGCGAAATTGCGATTGCGTCAGGCCAAGCAAGCCCGCGCTCACCTGCTGAGTGACGTTATCCGTGCCGAGTCCCGCGCGCCCCGCCACCGTGGGATCGACGTGAAAGAAAATCTCGGGATTGCCTTTTTGCAGACCCACGAAATCCACGAGGCCCGGAATCTTCTGCAGCTTCGGCGAGATTTCGTCGGCAAGCTTCTCGAGGGTGGTCATGTCGTTGCCAAAGAGTTTCAGCTCGACGGGTTCGGGAGAGCCTTCGAGGTCGCCCAGCATGTCCTGCAGGATTTGCGTGAACTCGACGTCGACGCCGGGAATGTTCTCGGCAATTTCGGCGCGAGCGTCGGCGATCACTTCTGCAGCATCACGCTTTCGGTCCGAGTGCGGCTTGAGTTTCACGAGGATGTCGCCCGTGTTCTGCTGGGTGGCGAAAAGGCCCATTTCGGCGCCAGTGCGGCGCGAGTAGGAAGCAGTTTCGGGCATGGCTCCCACGAGATGCTCCATTTTCTGAAGAATCGCGTTGGTTTCGTTCAGCGAAGTCCCGGG
The DNA here is from genome assembly GCA_963744235.1 of uncultured Acidobacteriota bacterium. Lineage (GTDB taxonomy): Bacteria > Acidobacteriota > Terriglobia > Acidiferrales > UBA7541 > Palsa-295. Next base: position 986,474 of record CAVUSU010000006.1, read on the forward strand.
CGGCGTGCGGTAGTCGATTACGTAGCCGCCCTCGTCCATTTCCGGGAGAAATCCGGTTCCGAGTTGAGTGAACAACACCACGCCGACGATCACGCAGGCGAGCGCGCTAAGAGCGACAATCGCGCGATTTTTCAGCGACCACCGAACGGCCTTTTCGTACACCCGATTCACCGGCTCCATGAATTTTGCCGATTGCTCGCGATGCGTTCGCGAAGTAAGGAAATTCAGCGAAAGTAGCGGAATCAGCGCCAGCGCGAATACCAGCGACAGCAGCACGGATACACCCAGCGTCAGACACAGTGCGCGGAAAAACTCGCCCACCACGCCTTGCAGCAGGCTTAGAGGCAAGAACACGACAAGAGTTGTAGCGGTCGAGCCGATGACGGGACCGAGGAGTTCTTGCGTGCCGCGCTCTGCGGCCACATCCTGCGATTCGCCGAGGCCGATATGGCGATAGATGTTCTCGATGACCACTACCGCGTCGTCGATGATCAGTCCGATGGCGATGGCCAGACCGCCGAGCGACATCAGGTTGAGCGTGCCGTTGAAAATCTTCAGGAAGAAGAAAGTGCCAATCACGGACAACGGCAGGGAAGTGGCGGCGACGAGGGTGGTTCTTCCGTCCCGCAGGAAGCCGAACAGAATCAAAACCGCCAGCGCCGCGCCGATGATGATGGCATCGCGAACGCTGCCGATCGACGCGGATACAAACTCGGCGAGATTGTAAACGATGGAAATGTGAAGCGTTTTCGGAATCGCGGACCCGAGACTTTTCACTTGGTCGAGCACCTGCTGCGTCATCTGCAGGATGTTCCCGCCGATTTGGCGCGAGATGTTGATCAGCGCGGCCGGCTGGCCGTTGCCGGTGATCAGCGTCGTGGGATCGCTTACGCCAAAACTTACATCGGCGAGGTCGCGGACGCGGATGGCCGCCCCGTTGTCCACTGCGACGACGGTGTTGCGAATGTCGTCGAGGTTGGCGAATTGGCTTGTGGTCAAAATCAGGTATTGCTGGTAGTCCTTCGCCAGGCGGCCCACCGAGGTTACCTGGTTCGTGTCCCGCAGTTCGCCCGCGATGTCGACGAGCGACAGGCGATGCGCGAGCATCTTCTGCGGGTCGACGATCACCGAAACTTCCCGAGTGTCTGTTGCCTGAACTTCGATGTTTCCGACGCCTGGGATTCGGCTGAATAGCGGGCGCAGCACGTAATAAGCATCATCGTGCAAATCCGCGTCCGGCACATTGCCATTCAGAATCAGGCTCAGGACCGGAAAAACTTCCGGAGTGATGCGCTCGATTCGAAGGTCAACGTCCGCGGGCAACGTGCTGCGGGCTTCGCTCACTCGTCCTTGGACGAGCTGAAGCGCGTACTGCATGTCCGTGTTTGGCTGAAACAGGATGTAGACTTCCGAGTTGCCGCGGATCGTCTTCGAGTCGACGCGCCGCACTCCGGAGGTGGTGCTGACCGCTTCTTCGATGGGCCGCGTGATCGTGAGCAACATTGTTTCCGGCGCAAGGTCGCCGGCGTGCGAGAGAACCACGATCCGGGGAAAATTCAATTCGGGATAGATGTTGCTCGGCAGCTGAAACATCGCAAAGGTTCCCGCAACCGTGAGAAAAACGGTGAGCAAATACACGGCGTAACGATTTTCGCGGCAGAAGCGGACGATGTTCATGGTTCTTTGGAGTCGGGCTTGGCGTCGGGCTTTGAGTCGGGTTTCGAGTCCGAATCCGAATCTGACTTCGAATCCGGCTTTGAATCGGGCGCCTTGACTTCGATCTTCGCTTTGTCGCCGAGTCCGTAGCCGCCCGTCAGGATGATGGTGTCGCCTTCCTTGATCCCGCCCTCGTCACCAGGAAGCAGCTCGGCCTGGTCCTTGGTTTCGATTCCGATTTTAACGGGCACGGCAGTGGCGGAGTCACCGTTCGCCACGAACACACGCTTTTCGCCTTCTTCGTCGCGATAGATGGCCTCGACCGGAACGACGAGAGCCTTCTTGTGAGTTTCCACAGGGATGTCCGCGCTGAGAAACACACCAAGGCGCAGCAAACCGCTCGAATTCGGCACGCGGATGCGAACCAGGCCCACGCCCGTGGCGGGATCAACGGAAGGCGAAATCGCCACGATGTTGCCGTCAAACTTCTTGTCTGGCACAGCCTCGGTGGTAACGGTGACGCGTTCGCCCGGATGCATTTTCGCGAGGTACTGCGCGGGCGCGTTGCCGAGAAATTCCACCAGCTGGAGATTGGCGACTTCGACGATCGGCTGCGCGGAGGTGCCGTCCACCTGTTCCCCTCCGCTGACGAAGCGCTTCGCCACCATGCCGTTGATCGGGGAGCGAATCTCAGTGCGCGCGAGCTGCAGGCGCGCGAGCTCGAGGGCGGCTTCGGACTGCCTCATGGCCGCCTGCGCGACGCTTTCTTGCGTGCGCGCATCCTCCAGGTCCTTGCGGGCCGCGATGCCCCGCTGGAAGAGGTCCTCGTTGCGGGCGTGCGAGAGCTTCGCGTTGTCGAGATTGGCCTTTGCTTGCTCGACGGCAGCTTCGGCCTGCTGGAGCTGGTCGTGATACGTGCGGTCGTCGAGCTTCGCCACGATCTCGCCGGCGTGAACGCGATCGCCTTCCGCCACGTTGAGTTCGGCCACGCGGCCCGACACGAGGGCGCTCACTTTGATGTCCTGGTTGGGCGGCGCGGCAGCGGTGCCGGTAAGGGTAAGCATTTGCGAAATGTCCGCGCGCGCCACCTTCGTCAGCGTCACTTCCGCTTTCGCGGAAGCTTCGGCGCCCGCGTCGTCGGCAGCGGATTTGTGCGAGCAGCCTGCCGCGCCGAGCGAAAGTATCAGGCCGCACAAGAGAATTTGCGGGTTTCGATTGCGATGATTTTTCATCGTCCTTCCATTCAATCCAGCGGCGCGCCCACCGCTTCTTCCAGCGCGGAGAACGCGGATTGCACAGCCAACAAGCTATCGAGATACTGGCGCTGCACCTGATGTACTTCCTGCTGCGCGCTGAGAACCGTCAAAATGTTCGCTTTGCCCGACTGGTAGCTGTCTTCGGCCATTTGTTCGAGTTTCTGCGACGCGGGCAGAAGCGAATCGTGGTAAACGCGCGCCTCTGTGCGCCGCGCGACGAGGTCGAAGTAGGCGCTCTCCACCTTGGCGTCATTCGCGCGGCGAATCGCCGAAAGCTCGGTATCGAGCGCGCGTTCGGTTGCCAGTGATTGCGCGATCTCGCCCTGGTTGCGCGAGAAGATCGGGAGCTCCATCGAAAGTTGGCCGCGAGCGCCTTCCTTATAACCGCCCGGACCCGGCGAGTTAAAATCCACTCCGAACTCGACTCCCAGATTCGGCACGCGCTCCGCCTTGAGGAGCGCCGTCTGGCTCTTCTGCACTTTCTGTTCCTGGTTGATCCGCGCGATTTCGGCATTGGAAGCGCCGGCGCGCACAAGAAGGCCGTCGAGCGTCACTTCGGGCAGCGGCGCGGTGAGAACGTCGCCGAGATCCCAGTCCGTGGTGGGTGCGTCGTTCATCAGGGCGTTCAGATCGCTCAGCGCGACCTTTTCTTCCTGTTGGGCCACCTGTAAGTCAGCGTCCGCGCGAGCTGCTTCGAGGTCAGCCTGCGTGACTTCGAGCTGTGCGATGTCACCGGCCTGGAAGCGCGCCTGGGCGATGTCATGAAGGCGCTGCGCAAGCTTCAACACGTCGGCTTGCTGCGCCGTCGTGCCGCGCGCGTGGGCGAGGGCGAAATAAGCGTCGCGAACTTCGTGGCGCACCTGGCGTTCGAGGGCGGCGATTTCCATTTCTGTTGCGCCGGTTTCCTCTTTGGCGACGTCGATGCGGCGCTGGCGTTTCGAGCCGAGCTCAATGGGCGTATCGAAGAAGAGGCTTTCGTGCGGAGTATCCCGGGCAGCTCCGAAGAACGCGGTGGGGTTGGGGTGTTGGCCCGCGATGCGGATGCCGGCTTGAGCAACGGCGCGCTGCGCGCGCGCGGCCGCAAGATCCAGGTTCTGGCGCTCAGCTAGATCGAGCGCCGCAGCCAGCGTCAGGCGCTGCGCGTTCGGTGCCGGCGTCTGCGACTCCTGCGCCCGCGTGAGGCCGGGGGCCCAGGCGGTCAGGACGGCCCAAGCAAGCAGTCCTCGCACCAACCTTGGGGTCAGTCTCACGGCACAATCCTTGTCCATGGCAACGCTTGCATGTGTCAATTCCCGCGGACGGCAAACGCTCGGTCGACCCGGCGAGATCCGCTATCGGAGCGCGACAGAATCGAAACGAGGCTAGCGAAGGTACATGAAAAACATCTGAAAGAGAATGGTTCGGCCCGCGCGCCACTCCTACTTTCTGGGCCACTTCAGTCTTTGGAGAGAGGAAGACGAACCTCGAACTTGGACCCTTTTGCGACCATGCTTTCGACTCGAATTTCGCCGTGATGGGCTGCGGCGATCCAGTGTCCGATGGCGAGGCCCAGGCCGGTCCCACCGGATTCGCGGGAGCGGGCGCGGTCGGAGCGGTAGAACCGATCGAAGACGTGCGGGAGATCTTGTTCGGGTATGCCTATTCCCGTGTCGCGGATGGCGGCCACCGCGTAGCCGTCATCCGAACTCAGACTAACCCCGATCTCTCCGCCATTCGGCGTGTACTTCACGGCATTGTCGAGCAGGATGATGAACAGGCGCTGGAGCGAAGCGGCGTCGCCCTGCACCCAAACCGCGCTTTCCGGAATCGACTCCGAGAATTTCAACTGCTTGGCTTCGGCAAGAACCTTGGCCTCCCCGCAAGCGGCATGCAGCGCAGCATTCAGGTCCGTGCGAATAATCGGCAGGGCGGCGGAGCCGGAGTCGGCGCGCGCAAGCAGGAGCAATTGTTCGATGAGGCGGGAAACTCTTTCGGATTCGCCGAGGATGCGCTCCAATGCCTCGCGATATTCCGCGTCCGAACGCGTCTTGCGGAGCGCGAGTTCGGCGCTCGTTCGCATCACCGAAACCGGCGTGCGCAGCTCGTGAGAGGCGTCGGCGGTGAATTGAGTGACACGCTGGAACGCGGATTCGAGCCGAGCCAGCATCTCGTTGAGCGTGTCCACGAGGCGCTGAAGCTCGTCGCTCGTCCGGCGAACGGCGAGGCGCTGCGAAAGGTCTTGCGCGCCGATCGTGCGGGCGGCGCGTGTGATTTCGTCCACAGGCGCAAGAGCGCGGCGGCTGAGCCAGTAACCGCCGAGCGCCGCGAGAATCAGGAACGCAGGCGCCGCGGAATACAGCACCACGCGAAAGCCTTCGAGCGCCCGGTCGAAATCCTTCATGGAGGAAGCGACTTCGACGTCATAGTGCGCTCCATGCACTTCCATCTTCTCGCGCAGAAATCGAAAACGCGCGTCACCAATTCGGGAGGTGAACGGGCGTGGAACGCTCTGGGCGCGCCTCGGTTCGAGCACGCTTTGCAGGTCGGGCGAAGCGTAGATGACCCCGCCGTCGTCTGCCACGCGCAGTCGCGCGCTGGCGCCTTCGCTATCGGCAAACTCGCGAAATTCGTCCTGAAGAGCCGGCAGTCCGTTGGGCGCGTCTTCCTTAATGATGTCTCGAATGGCCTGAGTCCGCTGGTTAAGGTCGGAGTCCATCGCTGCGCGGATGCTGTGGCCCATCGCGAAATAGGCGATGGTGCCGAAAAGACCGAGCGAAAGCGCGAGTATCAGCGAATACCACGCGGTGAGGCGGGCGCCGATGGAGAGCGCCTTCATTCTTTCGTTTCCTGCCGGACGCAGTAACCGAATCCGCGTACGGTGTGAATCAATCGCTGCTTGTGTCCGTGATCCACCTTGGTGCGAAGGAGTCGAACGAAAGCGTCGAGCGTATTTTCTTCCACTTCGGCGTCGAGTCCCCAAACCGCTTCGACGATGGCGCGCCGCGAAGCCAACCCGCCGGAACGCCGCATGAGGAATTCGAGGAGCCGGTATTCGGTGGAGGTCAATCGGACTTCGTGGCGGCCGCGAAACACCTGATGGGAACCGGGGTCGAGCGCCAGGTCACCCACTTCCAGGCGATGTCCCCGAGCCGTTGCGGCGGGGCGGCGTGCGAGCGCGCGCAGTCGGGCCAGGAATTCGGCGAAGGAAAACGGCTTCGTCAAATAATCGTCGGCGCCTGCATCGAGGCCTTTCACGACGTCGGGAACGGCATCGCGCGCGGTGAGCATCAGAATGGGAGTTTTGTTTCCGCTTTTTCGCAAGCGGCGGGCCACTTCTGTCCCGTCGGCGCGCGGCAGCATCCAATCGAGGACGATCACGTCAAACTGGTAGGATTCAGCCAGGTCGAGTCCTTCGGCGCCGTCCCGAGCGAGGCTGACGACGTGGTCCTCCTCCGCGAGGCCCTTTTGCAGGAGGTCCGCCATGCTGCGATCGTCTTCAACGATGAGCACTCGCATCGGCACACGACTCTAAACGAGGGTAAACCCTTCGCCTGAAATATAGCTGAAAATGGCTGCGGGAGTGCTCGCTCCAGGGTCGCGTTAGCCGCGCGGCTAGGCGAGGTGGCCTACCTGGAGGCGGGTTTGCAGCAGACGCAGGATTGAGTCGCGGGAGATCATGCCGACGATGTGGTCGTCCGCGATGACGGGCATCTGGTTGATGTCCTGGCTCTGCATGCGCTGGAGAATGCTCGTTGCGGGTTCTTCCGGCGCGGCGGAATGGATTTTGTCCACGGGCAGCATCACGGCCTGAATCGAAGTGTTCTTCCACTCGTCGCGCGGAACGGCGCGCGCGGCGGCCAGCGTCACGAGGCCCACCGGCCTGCCGACCCCCGTCACCACGTGGCAACGGTTGCCCGTGCGCAATACTTCGTGCACATATTCGTCGATGGACATGTCGCGAGTCACCGTCGGAACGTCGTGAGTCATGATGTCCTCCGCGCGGACGCCCACGAGCATGCTCTGAACCGCCATGCTTGAGGAGCTAGCCTGCGCGGCAGACAGCAGAAACCATCCAATAAACGCAAGCCACAGGCCGCCAACCCAGTTGCCATTCAGCGCCTGCCAGGCGCCAACGAAGATCATGAGGTAGGCGAAAAACTTGCCGGAATTCGCCGCGATCTTTGTGGCACGAGTGAAATCGCCCGTTATGCCCCAGACGATCCCGCGCAGCACGCGGCCGCCGTCGAGCGGGAATCCCGGAACCAGGTTGAATAGCGCTAGGCCGAGATTGATTTGCCATAACCATCCTGCCGCCGCGTGAACCATTTCGTTGCCCGCGGAATACCGCCAAACCACCCAAAAACAGCCCGCCAGGAAAAGGCTCGAAAGCGGCCCTGCAATCGCGACGTTGAATTCCTGCTTGCCGTTGGCCGGCTCGCGCGTGATGCGGGAGAGGCCTCCGAAAACGAACAGCGTGATCGATTGCACCGGGATCTTGTACGCCTTCGCCACCACGCTGTGGCTCAGCTCGTGGAAAACCACCGAGGCGAAGAAAAGGAAGCTGGTGAAGATGCCGAGGAGCCAGTGCTGCTCGCGAGTCCATCCGGGATGCTGGGAAGTGAACTGAGTGGCGAGGGAAACGGTTATAAGCAGGAAGATGATGAACCAGCTCAAGTGCAGGTAGAGCGGAATCCCGAAGACGCGTCCAAGCGGGATGCCGGGTTCTTCCACGGGCCGAGCAACTGGCTGTGCCATCTCAAGCCCCCCAAACGCAAATTCTAACAGAATTCTGTCGCCGCGGCCTCCGCGTGCGGTTTTCCACGGCGTGTTTGCGTCGCCACGAACGCGCCTGGTTCTGCGCGCGCTAACCCGCCTGTTTTGTTTCAGCACACTTGTGGCCGTCGCGGTGCATTCGTACGTGTGGCCGTCGACGGAAACGCGGCCCCAGCCCAGCCGAAGGAGAACAGCGATGGATTACGTGATCGATTTGGTGGGTGTTGCGGGAGCGATCGTGCTTTCGATCGGTTTGGCCCTGTGGCTGGAGTGGATGAGTTTGCGCGGACTGATGTGGCTGATGCCGGCGAAACCTGTGTCGCGGGTGATGCCGCAACCAGTTGCCGCATCAGCCGTCAATGATCGGTATTCAAGGTATTCAGGCACTAAAGCGGCTTGACCGTGATTGAGGGAGTGGCTGGAGCGCAGGGCCGCAAAGCGGCTACCTGCGCTAAGGGAGGATGTCATGTTGTTCCTGAAGGGTCTGTTGGTGGTTTTGGCGTTTGGTTTTCTCGCGTCCGCGGCGGGACTGGTGGTGTACGACATCTACCTCGCGTTCGAGCTTGACCGCCTTTTGCGGAAAAGGGAGCCCCTGGCCCCGGAAGCGGGAACAGGGGACGCGCCGACGGGAGGCGCGGGCTCAGCGGAGGCAGGCTCGGCGGGCGCCACGCCTGGAACTGGCCTTCCCTCGCTGCGTCCCACATCCCGTCCTGCCGCACAGCCTCGCGCCCCGCGCGGACTTCGCTGGAACGCGCGGTGGAAGACGGCGGCCAAATTCGTGCTGATCGCGGCGGTTCTGGCGCTGGCGGGCACAAGCATCGTAGTGGTGCCGGATGGCGAAGCAGCGGTTCGCGTGAGCCAGCTCTATGGCGTCCGTCCCGGCACCTTGTACTCCGGGACGCATCTGGTCTGGCCGCTTTTCGACCGCGTGCAGCTCTACGACGTACGCGATCGCGTTTTCTCCACGGCCTCCGGAACCGCGCCGCACGAGAAATTCGAATTGTTGACGGTGGAGTCGCGCGAAGGGCTGTCGGTCGGCGTTGGAATCACCGTGCGTTATCGAGTGGATCCGCGCAGGCTCGACTACGTCCAGGCGAATCTGCCCCAGCCGCTCGATGAACAAATCGTCGAACCCGTGGTCACGGCTGCGTTTCGCGAAATTGCGCCGAATTACGTGGTGCGCGACCTCTTCGCGATCAAGCGCGAGGAGTTTCGCAGCCACGCGGCGCAGACCATCACGGCCCGGCTCGCCGGTGACGGAATCGTCGTGAAGGAAGTGCTGCTGCGGAAGATAGAGCTTCCGCAGGAGTACGCGCAGGGGCTCGAAGGGCTGCTCCTGAAGGAACAGCAGGACGACCAGACGGCCGTCGACGCGGACATCGAACAGAAGCGCGTGAAGATCGCCGCCTCGCAAGCCGAAGCGGCGAAAATCCGCCAAGTGAAGCAGGCCGAAGGCGAGGCGGAAGCGAGCGTGATCCAGGCCAAGGCACAGGCGGATTCGATGCAGTACACGCTCCCACTCAAGCAGAAGCAGATCGAGCAGTCACGCCTCGAGGCTGAGGCGCGCAAGGAAGCCACGATTCAGAATGCCGAGGCGGAGGCGCAGGCGAAGGTGATCGATAGCAAGGCTGAGCAACAGCGCACCGCGCTGCTTGCCGACGCAGCAGCTTCCGCGAAGATCGTCGACAGCAAAGCCGAGCAGCAGCGCCGGAATCTTTTCGCCGATGCCGAGGCGAACCACATTCGGGTGACGGCGCAGGCTCATGCTGAGGAATTGCAGCTTGAGGCCGCCGCGCTGAAATCGAATCCGCTGCTCGTGCAATACACCGTGGCGCAAAAGCTGTCGGACAAGGTGCAAATTATGCTGGTGCCGAGCGACGGTAAATTCTTCTTCACGAACGACGTGCTGCGCTCGGCGCTGGGCGGCGACCCGGGCGATCCGCCCGCGCGGCCAGGAGCAAAGCCCTGAGAGATTCCCGGCCGGCCTCGCTCGGCTGCGACTCTTTTCTTAGAGTCAGGGTTTGCAAGTACAAACCCTGAAACCCGGGCCGAGGGGTGAAGTCGGGCCGGTGACCGGGAATAAGGCCGGCAAAAACCCTTGCGGGTGGCTTCGAACAAGCAGCACGAAGCCACCCAGCCGGCGCATTTAGCGAAAACCGAAAATCGAAATTCGCGAAAGACGAAGACCACGAGCGGCGGCAGAGACTCTTTAGACAAGGTGTGACGAAAGTTGCCGGAATTGGGTGTGTTATCATGATGAATCACGAACGCGATTTATATCTGGTCGAACTCGATGCGGTTGCCACGCGGTTCGCACTCTCCGTTTCGCGCACTCCTCTTCGCGCTCTTTCTGGCCGTTTCTTTCATTCCGGGGTCGCAGACAACGTGGGCCCAGTCTTCGGCGCAGTCGTCGTCTCCGAGTACGGCTCAGCTTCCGCCAGCGTGGAATGACGCTGTGGCGCGACTCGCAAGCAGAATCGCCAGTTTGGCAGGCCCGCAAAAGACGATTTCGATTACCGTGAAAAACATCTCGTCGTTAACCGAAGCCGAAACCGCGGGAATCCGCCAGGCAATTGAGGCGGAGCTGGGGCGACGACGATTCCACCTCAAGCCTGCATCTTCGGTGGAAATGCAGGTCGAAGTGACGCTTTCGGAGGGCGTGTCAGGCTATGTTTGGGTGGCTCAGGTACCGAGCGGCGACACCGACCGAACCACGATGATCACGGTACCGAAGGCGAGTGACGCGACCCCAGGCCCGCTACCGGTAATCGCGAGAAACATCGTAGGACAACGAGCCCAACGTTTCTTGGACTTTCTCTGGAAAGAGTTGGTCGTCGAAAGAATCACAACGTTTCGGGTGTTAGAGGGCGCTGACCTTGCATCCCGCTCCGACGAGGGTACGGATCCGATCCGGGACCCTGCGCAAGTAGAGCGAAAATTCACCTCCCGAGATCCTCGTGGAGAGATCGTCGATCCAACTTACGGCCAAACTCGGGCCATGATCTCAGGAGCACTGTGCATTCACGGCTTAGATCTAGGTTGGTTTTGCGGCGATCCACAGGGTGGGCTATGGCCGTTCGCAAACGGGATTGGATCTCATTACGTATTCGCTCGAAACTATTTCACGGGACTTTCGTTCGGTCCAGAGACTCCGGAACTCAAGCAACCCGCGTTCTATTCGATCGCCTTTCGTCAGTTGGACCACGGCGAATGGTGGATCACGACCGAGCTGGACGGCAAAGCGCGACTCTATCAGGGCGACCCACCAACAGTGTTTTCCGGATGGGGCGACGAGATAGCGACGATAGAAACGGGATGCGACAGAGAATGGCAGGTATTGGTAACCGGCGCGGGGGACTGGACGCGGCCGGATCATATTCAAATTTACGAAATTCGAGAACGTCAGGCGGTCGCAGTCGGGCAGCCGCTCGAATTTCCGGGGCCGATTCTGGCGTTGTGGCCGTCCACCGATATGCGATCGGCTCGCGTGGTTTCGCGAAATCTTCAAACGGGGATGTATGAGGCGTCCATCGTGTCTGTTACTTGCAGCGAGTAGCGCCGCAGTTGTGGTGCTGGCGGCGTTGCCTGCGTCGACGGCGCGCCGGCCGAGGTATGGCGGAACATTGCGCGTCGAGATTGGCGCGGCGCTGAATTCGCTCGATCCTGCCACGCCCACCGGGAACGCCGAGGAAGCGGCTGCGAAAGCGCAAATAGAAGCCTTGATCTACGATCATCGAAATCCCGACGGCACGTTTTCCGATCCCGGGCCATTTCGCATCGCCGAGTGGGAGCCGGGCAAGCACGCGACGTTCGCTGCGAACGAGGACTACCCGGGCGGGCGCCCCTTCGTCGATGCGATTGAGATCCAAATGGGACGAGCTGCGAAGGACCGGCTCGTCGATCTCGAGGTCAACAAGATCGATTTCGCGGAGATTCCCGCCGACCAGGTGCGGCGGGCCGCCGAACGCGGAACGCGCGTGAGCACGTCGCAACCGGATGAACTGGTGGCGCTCGTGTTCATCGCGGGACGCCCCGCCGCGAGCGATGCGCGCGTCCGCGAAGCTATTGCAGACGCGATTGACCGCCCGGCCATCGTGAACTTCATCCTCCAAAAGGAAGGCGAGGCTGCCGGCGGCATGTTGCCCCAATGGTCCAGCGGCACCGCATTCCTGTTTTCGACCGCGCTCGACGCGAAGCATGCGAAGGAACTATGGTTGCAAATCGCGCCATCCCCCAAGATTGTGTTGGGATATGATTCGGGCGATCCGCAGGAACAAGCGATTGCGGAACGAATTGTAGTGAACGCGCGTGAAGCCGGCATCGGAATGGCGCTGCAGTCGCTACCCTCTGCCGGATCGGCGGACGTGAGCGTGGATGCACGGCTCGTGCGCATGACGATGGCATCGCGGTTACCGCGCGCTGCGCTTGCGAACTTTGTCAGCGCGCTCGATCTGTTGGTGGGCCTGAACGACGATCCGCTGCCCGATTCAGCGTCGCCCGAGCAGATTTATGAGTACGAGCGGTCGATCGTTCGCAGCTTTACCGTCGTTCCGATCGCGTGGGTGCCCCAAGTGTATGGATTGAGCGCCCGCGTCCGCGACTGGAAAGCGCCTGGGCCGGGTGAAACCTGGCCGCTCGCGGATGTTTGGCTCGATAGCACCGGCGAAGCAGCGGTTGAAAAGGTAAATCCGTGACGTTTCGCAGCAAACTTTTCTGGATTTTCACTCTGGCGCTCGTGTTGTCGGTGGGGCTGATCGCCGCCGGCGTCACCGTGGTGGCGCGCAGGGCATTCGACGAATCGAATCAGCAGCACAGCGACGCACTCGTCGAGCAGTTCCAGCGCGAGTTCGACCGCCGGAAGCTGGAAGTAGCCCATCGCGTCAAGGGTATCGCCGAGGAAGATCCCACTCTGCGAATGGCGATCGACCTCGCGCGTCCCACGACGGACGTTTCCGTCTACGTGAACGATGCCCGCGGCGTTGCGAATTCCCACCAGTTGGACATTCTCGATTTTCTCGGCAACAACGGTTCGATTATTTCGTCGGCCGAAAACGCGGCTCGCTTTGGTTACAAGATGGATTGGGTCACGCAGCCCGCCGACGGCAAGCCTGTGGACTGGGCGGCGCAGGGCTCGTTTCTGATGAAACTCGATACGCAGGACGGGCCGGTGCTCGCGCTGATGGCCGTTTCGACGGTGCGCGTCGCCGACAAGGATCTTTACGTCGTCGGCGGCGAGAGGCTAGGAAAGGAATTTCTGGCCTCGCTCGTCCTTCCCGCCGGAATGCGAGCACTCCTTTATCTGAACCTGGACCCGGACTTTCAGCCCGCCAATCTGATCGATATGAACGGTCCCGTAGATCAGGCGCAACGATTTGCCCCGATCATCGGGAAAGAGCGCGAGCAGCCGAGCGAACTCACCTACAAGATCGACTGGACTTCGGATCCGGCCAGCGCGGAGATGTTTCATGCGTTGCCCCGGCGCGGCCGCCAGAATGAGTTGCTGGGCGTGCTCCTCGTTGGAAGCTCGCAGCGTGATGTGGTGCTTCTCGAGCAGCGCATCCTCGAGCTGGCCATCGGAGTGGTGATCATCGGCGTCCTAATCGGACTTTTGCTGAGCTGGTGGGGCACGGCCCGCGTGACCCGTCCGATCCGGAAACTGGCGGAGGCGGCGCACGAAGTCAGCCAGGGGAATTGGACCGTCCATGTGGATCCCCGCGGCGGAGGCGAGGTAGGCCAGTTGGCGCGCGCGTTCAATCAAATGACGCAGCAGCTCGTCGAGCAGAGGGAGCGGTTGCTGCAGGCCGAACGCGTGGCAGCATGGCGCGAAGTGGCGCGGCGGTTGGCGCACGAACTCAAGAATCCGTTGTTCCCGTTGCAGACGACGGTGGAGAACCTCCAGCGCGCCAAGGCGCAGAATTCCGACCAGTTCGAGGAAGTGTTCCGCGAATCCACGGGAATCATGCTTTCGGAAATCGAGAACCTGAAGGCGATCGTCGGGCGGTTCAGCGATTTCGCGAAGATGCCGCAGCCCGAGCTTGGCACCGTGAACCTGAACGAGGTGGTCCGAAGCGTTGTCAAATTGTTCGAAGCGCAGTTTGGCGCGGTAGGACGCCCGCCGATTACTCCCGAACTGCACTTGGAAGAGAATCTGCCGCCGATTCAGGCCGACCAGGCGCTGCTACACCGCGTGGTGGAAAACCTCGTTCTGAACGCAATGGACGCGATGCCTGCCGGGGGAGTCTTGATGCTCCGCACGGCGCACGAAAATGGCAACGTGGAGCTCGAAATCTCCGATACCGGCACGGGCCTGACGCCCGAGGAGTGCGACCGGCTCTTCACGCCCTACTACACGACGAAGCAGCACGGCACGGGGCTCGGCTTGGCGATCGTCCAGTCCGTCGTCAGCGACCATGGCGGCCGCATCTCCGTTGAAAGCGAATCGGGCGTTGGCACGTCATTTCATGTGGAGCTTCCCGCGAATCCACCTCACAAGCCGCAGGTGTTTCCCATGGTCTTCGAGAAGCAAGAGGTCAGTTGAAGGGTTTCGTGAAGAGGCGTAGTTCCATTGGCCGTGAAAGCACACATTCTCATAATCGACGACGACGCGAACACGCTGGCGTCCCTCGCCCGCGCGTTTCGGCTGGCAGGCCATGAAGCCACGGTGTGCGACAACGCGGCCAGGGCCCTCGAGCTCGCGCGCTCCGAGCGGTTCGACCTGATTCTATCCGACGTCGTCATGCCCGGAAAAGACGGCATTGCCCTGCTCGAAGACTTCAAGAAGATTGGCATCACGTCGCCCGTCGTGATGATGTCCGGACAGGCTTCGATTGAGATGGCCGTCAAGTCGACCCTTCTTGGCGCCCATGATTTTCTCGAGAAGCCGATCTCCACCGAAAAGCTGCTGTTGACCGTGGAAAATTCGCTGCGCATCGCGCGCCTCGAAGAAGAGAACCGCGATCTGAAGCAGCGCCTCGGAAAGCACCAGATCATCTGGGCGAGTCCGCTTATGCGCGAGCTGATGGCGCAAGTGGAGCAGGTGGCAGCCGGCGAAACGCGCGTCTGCATTCGTGGCGAGACGGGAACCGGCAAGGAATTGATCGCGCGAGCGCTGCACGAGAAAAGCTCGCGCCGAGGTAATCCATTCATTTCGCTGAATTGCGCCGCGATTCCGGCCGAATTGTTGGAATCGGAATTGTTCGGGCACGAGAAGGGTTCGTTCACCGGCGCGGCCGGACGGCACGTGGGGAAGTTCGAGCAGGCGAATCGCGGCACGCTATTCCTCGACGAAATCGGCGACATGCCGCTCGCAATGCAGGCGAAGCTCCTGCGCGTGCTCGAAGAGGGCGAAATCGAACGCGTCGGCGGCGATAAGCCGCTTGCCGTCGATGTTCGGATCGTTGTGGCGACGCACCGCAACCTGGAAGAGCAGGTCCGCGCCGGGACGTTTCGCGAAGATTTATATCACCGCGTTTTCGTGTTTCCGATTGTGCTTCCGCCGCTGCGGGAACGCCGCGAGGATATTCGCGTTCTAGCGGAGCATTTCGCGCGCCATCTGGCCGAACAGAACGGCTGGAAGCCGAAGAGTTTTTCGCGCGAAGCGAAGGATGAGCTAGAGCGCTATTCATGGCCCGGAAACGTTCGCGAGTTGCGCAACGTGGTCGAGCGCGCGCTGCTTCTGAGCACGGGCGATACGGTGGAGGGCGGCATCGTCCAGCGTGCGCTGCCGCAATCTGCGCAACTCGTCACCTCGAATGCGAATGGCTCTTCGGCGGCGATTGGTTCGGGCACTCTCGCAGGGCGCGTCGAGGCTTTCGAACGCGAAACGCTCCTCGCGGAGCTCAAGCGCAACCATCATCACATGACGAACACGGCGAAGGCGCTCGGCCTCGAGCGCAGCCACCTCTACAAAAAGTGCCAGCAGCTCGGAATCGACGTGCGAACAATCCGCCAGTCGGAATAGTCCCTCGCGGAACGCCCCCAACCCAATCATCCAAGCGCTGTCATCCCGAAGGCGGTTTGAGCCCGAGGGATCCCTCTTCCGCGTTCACGTCGGCGCGGTTTTCGATAAGCGCCGCGCTTTGGGTTTTTGTGGCGCTGGGCTTCAGCCCAGACATGCGTTTGCGCGGCGCCGGATAAAAATGTTTCAGCACCAAGTGCGTCGGCAGATATACAACCACCGCCATGAACAGAACGCTCAGCGCCACATGCACCGGCGCAGGCCCAATGGGGCGATGACAGAAAGGGTCGGTGAAAGCGAAGTTGATGTTTGCCGCTGGATTCGTGAACCGGCTCGCGATGAATGCGGCCGCCGCAATTGCGGACTGCAAGCCCCACGCGCGGCGGTCGTAGCCGGTTCGGACGAGCGCCCACAGCAGCAGCAGCGGCAAAAACACATGGAATAGCGAGAGCAAACGAATCCACACCGAGACGTGCGCATCGAAAAGATACTCCGTTCCGCCAATCAAATGATGGTGCGCCACCACATTCCACGCGGCGTCGACCGCCCACGCTAAGTCAACGAGTAGCGACCCCACAGCCTGGCTCGAAATCAGCAGCGCGTTGTCCGTCCACACGCCGATGCACGCGAGAAACACGGCCAGGTCGCACAGATGCAGGAAATTGGCCGGACCCCAGGCATACCAGTAGGCAGGCACCCACACGATCAGCCAAACAGCAGCGGCCCATCGAATCCAGGGCGCGAATCCTTGGCGGTTCGAGATCGACGCTGCACTAGAAGCAACCATTGGTTATCAACCCATCAGCAACCCGTACGGCGAGCGGAACTGGCGGACATGCTATCAAAGGTTGGGCTATTGCGAGACTGCTGCAAGAAGCGGTGCCCTACGAGACGCAACTCCACCGATTGTTTTCGTGGTAGAGCGGCAGTTCGCGTGGGAAGATTTCGACGCCATGCAATTCCTTCCAGCATGCATTGCCTCCGGAGCCGTGAGCGCGGCTTCGGGCGCCTTCGCGTGGGGTGCTTTCGCGCCAGGGTCGCAGCTTTTCGGCCGCACGATTCGCCGCACCGACGATTCCGCTACGATGGCGCTCACTTTCGACGACGGGCCGAATCCCGCCGTCACGCCGCCGCTGCTCGATTTGCTCGACCGGCACGCCGTAAACGCTACTTTTTTCCTGATTGGGAAGTACGTTCAAGCCGTTCCGGAACTGGCGCGAGAAATCTCCCGGCGCGGACACACGGTTGGCAATCACACATATTCGCATCCGCAGCTCACTTTTTGCTCCTCTGCGCGCACCCGCGAGGAACTCGACCAGTGCGATGACGCGATCGACACCGCAACTGGCGGAAGGCCTCGATGGATGCGGCCTCCCTTCGGCTTTCGCAGCCCGATGCTAGATGGAATCGCGCGCAAACGCGGCCGTGCAGGCGTGGTGATGTGGTCGGCATCGGCTCGAGACTGGAAGCCGCAGCCTGCCGATTCCGTGATCGAGCGTCTGCGGCGCGCGCGCGGCGGCGACGTTGTCCTGCTGCACGACGGCGATCATCGCCTCCTCAAAGGCGACCGGCGGCACACTCTCGAAGCCCTCGCGCATTGGCTGCCACGTTGGAAAGACGCAGGCATCCGCTTCGTGACGCTGGACGAGTTGAGCGAACAGGCTTAGGCTAGGTGCATGGACGAAAAACGGTTCTACGACGAAAAAGAAGAAACGAAGCAGATGCCGCTGGTTTGTCCGCATTGCCGCCAGGAGGGTTCCTTCCCCGTGCGCTGGATGGTGCGCACCAAGAAAGCGCAGGTTCCCGGCGGCGCCAACGACCAGGACAAGCAGGCCTTTGCGAAAGCGCGCTCGTACATGGTCCGCATCGACAACCTGGTGGCCTGCCGCAACATCAAGTGCAGAAAACGCTTCGATCTCACCGGCCAAACTGTTTTCTTGATCTGACCGTTCGCAACTCGATTTTGTGTCGGCCCCCGGGACTCGGGTTTCAGGGTTTGTACTTGCAAACCCTGAGCCCAAATTAGTCGGGGGAGCATGGCCTTCAGGCCGTGCGAAAGACTGCCTCACAAAATCGGGGGCTTTAACAGCCTGCGGAGCTTGTCAAGGTTCCTCTGCGTCTCTGCCGTGAATCATTCCCGTTTTCTCCCCTCCTTCTCCGCTTCGGCCTACTACTTGCGGCCAGCAGGGGCCAACGTAGGGGAAGCGGGCGTGCCATCGAGAACTTCGCGGATTTTCTGCGCGATGGCTTTCAGGTTGAAGGGCTTCTGCAGGTAAGCGACGCCGCCTTCGAGCACGCCGTGGCGGAAGATGCTGTCGTCCGTGTAGCCCGAGATGAAAAGGATTTTGATGTTCGGCCGTTGCGCCGCCATGCGCGAGGCCAGCTCACGGCCGCTGAGCCGCGGCATCACGACGTCGGTGACAAGAATCTGGATCGCGCCCTGGTGCGCTGCGGCGACTTCCAGCGCCTGAACTCCGTCCACGGCTTCGAGGACGTGATATCCGGTCCCTGCCAGGTAATCGCGGACCAGCTCGCGCACGCTTTCTTCGTCTTCCACGAAAAGGATGGTTTCGCTTCCGCGCGGCGGCGCGACAACGGTTTTTTCGGCCTCCCGCTCAACGTCAGAAGTCACTTCCGGCAAATAGACTTTGAACGTCGTCCCGTGGCCCACTTCGCTATACACGTAAATGAAACCGCCGCTCTGCTTTACGACGCCATACACCGTCGCGAGTCCCAATCCCGTGCCCTTTCCTTGCTTTTTCGTGGTGAAGAACGGCTCGAAGATGTGTGATTGCGTTTCGGCGTCCATCCCGCAGCCCGTGTCGCTGACCGTGAGCATCACCCACGAGCCCGGCTCCAGGTTATGGTGGGCCACGGAGTAGTCGCGATCGAGTGTCACGTTCGACGTTTCGATAGTGAGGCGCCCGCCGGTCGGCATCGCATCGCGCGCGTTTACCACCAGATTCAACAACACTTGTTCGATCTGGCCGGGGTCTGCCTTCACGCGGCCGAGCCTTGCGGCCGGAAGGAAAGCCATCTCCACGTCCGCGCCAATCACGCGCGAGAACATCTTGATCATTCCGCCCACCACTTCATTCAGGTCGAGCACGCGCGCGTGCAGCACCTGCATTCTACTGAAAGCAAGCAACTGGCGCGTGAGTCCCGCTGCGCGGTCGGTAGCTTTGTCCACCTGCTCGACGTTGTGCCGCAGCGGCGACGCTTCCGCGAGGCGGTCGAGCAGGATTTCGGCGTGGCCTTTTACCACCATCAGCAGGTTGTTGAAATCGTGCGCCACTCCTCCGGCAAGCTGCCCAATCGCCTGCATTTTTTGTGACTGGCGCAGTTGGTCCGCGAGCACCTTGCGGTCGGTTATATCCAGTGCTACGCCGATTACTCCGACGATTTCGCCGTCGCTGCTGCGAAGCGGCTGCGCGTGACAATCGAAAACGCGCTTGGCCCATTCCAGTTCGTAGGCCACCGACTCTCCGGCGAGAGCTCTCCGGTGCGCCACAAGGGCGGGGAATTCGGGATCCTCAGTGCGGAAGAAATCCGTGAGTGCAACGCCGACAGTTTGATTTGTACGCAATCCGAGGGACTCGAGGGCCGCTCCAACGGACGACGTGAAACGAAGATCTCGGTCCGTGGTCCAGAGAATCGCCGGCACCTTTTCGATCATCATGCCGAGCCGGGTGCGGCCTTCGTGACGCTCGATCTGCGCGCGGTCGAGATCCTCAAGCATGCCGTTGATGGCGCCGCCCAGAAACGCCAGCTCATCCTTGCCCGTCACCGTCAGGCGCGCGGAGAGGTCGCCGCTTGTTCCGATTTGCGTAATGCCTTCGCTCATGTTGGCCACGCGCGAAAGCACGGTTCGCTCCAGCAAATAAAGCGTAACCGCGCCAAAAGTCAGTCCCGCGGCGAGAAGAAGCAGCAGAAACTGCAGCATTGTGGTCTGGCCCTGCTGATAGATGTCCCGTGGAACCAGCACCCGAAGAATAATCGCGGGATTGCCGTTTACGTCTTTGAATTCCCGGTAGGCTCCCACTGACGCCTTTCCCTGTGGCTTCACCAGTGTTGAACTGGAATCTGGGAGTTCGTTTGCAGCCTCGCGAAAGTCGGCGGCCAATGTTGGGGAATCGAGACGCTCTACATCCACCGATACGTGCGTCATTTCCGAAAGACGCAGAATCTCGTCGGCATCGAGCGAGCGTCCCATAACGATGGTTCCGACGATGGGACCCTCGGAGTTCGTGGTTAGGACCGGCCGAGAATCGAGCAGCACCGGACCCGATGCGAGGACCAGGATTCCGGCGTGCTTGCTGGATGCGGTCTCATGTGTGAGAAGCAGGGAGCCGGGCTTCAAGTGATCGCCGAGATCAGGAGGAACGCGCCGTTCTTCGAGAGTTACGAGGTTATATCCACGCGAGAAGACCACGCGGCCGGAATTGTCCAGAATCACGACGAAATTCAGTTTCAGCTGCCCCATCGCGATAGGAGGAAAGTCAGCTGCCGCATAGTGAGAGTTTTTTCCTTTCACGAATAGGTACGTTTGATTCCACGCGGCATAGTCGATCTCGCTGCGGTCAAGCGTTGCAAGTTCATCCGTCAGCGCGCTCGAAACCTCCTCCATATCGCGGCGGGTGAAATCCGCCTCCAGATTCGAATATCCCCGGAGAAGCAGGACGCGAGCGAGGGTATAGAGTCCTCCCACGAGCCCAAACATGGTGATAAAGATGATGAGAAGCGTCTTGCCGCGAAGCGAATGGGGCAAACGGAGATGGGTTCCAAAGAGAGCCAAAGAGGGATTGCCTCGGATATACAGTATATTCGCAACGGTTCTGGGGTGAGGTTAGAGGTGTCTTAGTCGTACACCCGGCGTACGGAAGCTGCCTGCGTGAACGCACTTCCACGCAATCCAAGAAGCATTGGCGCTCGACGCAGGGAAGGGTTATCCTCGACAAACATATCAGACATCTAAGCACCAGCAGAACGCATCTTTACGAGCGAATGCTTCGGAGGGAATCATGACAAAGCTCCTCCATTTGGCCGCGGCGGCTGGATCGATCATCCTGTTGGGGTTTGCGCCGCTCGTGTTCGCGCAGCAGGCCGGTCCGCTGCCGCCCGGACCGCAGGGCCAAACTTCGGCTCAGACCGCGCCGCCCTCTTCCGCCGCTCCCGCGCAACAAGCTGCCAGTGCGAGTGACGCCGCCAAACTCGGGGCCGCTCCGCCTTCTGCCGTCGCACAGCAATCTTCCGACGCCGACAAAGCGGCCGGTGCTCCGGCTTCGGCTGCGCCGGTTGTCCCCGCGCCTGCCGATCAAACTGCTCCGGCTGCGGAGCCCCTGAAGGTCGAGCTTCCCTCGGGTACGCACATCCCGCTTGTCCTTCACAATGCGATCTCCACCCGCAGCGCCCAGCCGGGCGATCCGGTTTACTTCGAGACTTCGTTTCCCGTCATGCTGAACGGCAAAGTGGTGGTCCCCGCCGGGTCGTGGGTCAGCGGAGAAGTAACCGAGTCGAAGCGTCCCGGGCGCGTGAAGGGACGCGCGGAGTTGATGGTTCGCCTGAATACCCTGATCCTCCCGAACGCGTACATGATCAGTTTGGCGGCTTCCCCTGGCAACGCCGGGACCGGCGGCAACGAAACGACAGATCACGAAGGAAAAATAAAAGGCGACACGGACAAAGGCGCGGATGTGGGTACCGTGATGAAGACGACGGCAGCCGGAGCTGGAATCGGCGGGCTCGCGGCGCAAAGCGCCAAGGGAGCCGGTATCGGCGCCGGCATTGGAGCAGCCGTCGGCCTTGCCACAGTCTTGCTTACGCGGGGCCCCGAGGCGGAGCTTCCGCGCGGCACTACGCTCGACGCAATTCTGGATCATCCAATTCTGCTGGACGCGGATAAGGTGCAGTTCGCGAGTCCAGGGCAGGCTTCTGCATTGCCGGGTCCCCCGAACCGCGAGCCGGTCCGCAACAAAAGTCCTTTCTAGAAGCTATTTGGCTCTATTGTCACCCGGGGTTGCGGCGTACTCCGTTCCCGCGATGTCATCCCGAATCCCCGCGGTTTGTGCGGGGTGAGGGATCTGCTCTTGCTTTTGAAGTCTCCTGCTAGGTCTCGTTTAGCGTCGGACTGACTTGATTTTGGCGGATCCGGAATGCGCCTCGCGATTCTGAAAGCGCAGCGGCGAAAACACCTCGATGTCCACGCTTGCGTTCCCGCCTGTAATCCATTCTCGAACGAGCTTCGCGGTGACAGGAGCAAGCAGGACCCCGTTTCGGTAATGCCCTGTAGCGACAGTCAGCCCCTCCGTATCGGTTGATCCGAGGATGGGCAAATCATCCGGAGTGCCCGGCCGCAGGCCCGCCCACGTCTCAAGGATTTCGGCGCTCGCGAGGGCGGGCGCGAGTTCGACAGCGGCGCTCAGAATCTTCTGCAATCCGTCTGTCGTGACGCTTTTCGTGAATCCAGCGTCTTCCAGAGTGCTTCCCGCCAGGATGCGGCCATCCAACCTCGGCACAAGATAGCCGTTCGCTGACCGCAGCACTCGAGTAAGCCTTACGTCGGGATGTCGCAGGGAAAGCATCTGCCCGCGCACTGGGCGCGTCGGCGCATAGCGAGCGATTCCATTTTCCATCTGGCCGGAGAAACAACCTGCTGCGATCACCACATGGCCCGCGGAAATACTTTGGCCGCTGGCGGTGACGCCGGCGCAGCGGCGACCATCGAAGAGCAGCGAAGTAACGCCACAGTCCCCGCGAATCTGCGCTCCTCGATTTATGGCCGCCGAAAGTACCGCATCCATGAGTGCGCGCGGATCCACCGTGCATTCTTCGCGTAGCCATGCGATCGCTCCAGCCGCGCTGTTCAGCGAACGCTCCATACTTCGGGCCGACTCGAGTCGAATCGGCTCCGCCGACAGCCCGAGCCGCCGATGCTCGGCGATGAAGTCGTCGCGCGCAGCTTCGCCAGAGGTCCCGTGAAAGACTTCGAGGGCCCCCTCTCGCGCGAACGAAGTGCGCTTGCCGGATGCTTCCTCGATCGCAGCTACGAATTGCGGATAGAGGCGCAGGCTTTCTTGCGCAAGGGGAACCAGCATCGTGGAGGTCGGAGAGTCTGGTCCGGGAGATAGCATGCCCGCTGCCGCCCAAGAGGACTCGCGTCCTGGTTGCTGACGGTCGAGAACAATGACGCGTGCACCGCACGCGGACAACTCGAAAGCCGCCGAGCAGCCGATCAGGCCGCCGCCGACGATGGCGACATCGAATGTGTTCGAGCTCGTCATCTTGAATGCAAGTTAAGCGCAAATCCCAGCGAGTCTCGTCGGGAGTTGCCACCCGGAAACGAGAGGGCGAAGCGCCCTCGTGCGCGGAGTTTCACAGGGAGTTGACGAGCTCAGTCGAGAGGAGCCGCGCCTTTTGCGCCAGGTTTTGCGCTCGCGCCCAGTCACCGCCCTTGCTGGCGTCCCGCGCCTGGTCGAGGAAGCTGTGGATTTTTGCAACAAGATCCTGCTGTCCCGCGCTCAATTGCCTTCCGTTTGCCTGCTGCAAGTTTTTCTCCGCCGCGCTCACGTCGTCCGTCATCTTGTGCTCGTAATTTTGCTGGTCGGCCGGAGAGAGCTGTGGCGATATAAGCGGCACAGGAAGATGGGCTGATGAGTCGGTGGCGGGTTCCGCGGCGGCCGGTTGCTCCGTCGCCGGTTTTGGAGGCGCAGGTGGGTTCTTGGGCTTCGCGATCGAGCCAAGGGGCGGAGGGGCCGAGCTGGTGGCGATAGCGGGAGCAGAAGCTGGTTCCTCGGTCGGCTTAGGGGGCAAAGCATTTGTGTCTGGCGCGACGCTCATCGGCCGCTCGGCTTCTGGTTGCGGCGCAGCCGTCACGGGCGCGCTCGCCTGCGCTCTGTCGTGCAAGCACCCAGCCTGGGCGAACGACATCGCCAGAGCGGCGAGCGCGACTCCAATACGGCCTTCGAGTTTCCGGCTGGGCATTACCGTTTCTCTTGAGCGAACGGCTGAGTAAAGTCACGAATCTTCCCCGCCGGCACGTCGACCAAGCGCGCCAGTGGCAATTCAATCCGGAATGTGGTTCCGTGTCCCGATTGGGAATCGAATTCGATCCGACCATTGTGAAGCTGCACAAACCGAAACGTATTCGCCAGCCCGATTCCGGTTCCGCCCGCGCGGGTGGTGAAAAACAACTGGAAGATTTTCTTTTGATCATCGGCCGCGATGCCGCTTCCCGAATCGGCCACCGAGACAACCGCGAATTCGCCGTTGCGACGCAGGTCGATCCCGATATGGCCGCCGGACGGAGTGAAGTCGCACGCGTTCAGCACCAGATTGAGCACAGCCTGGTGAATCAACTGGCGGTCGATCAGCACCGGCGGAAACTCGGGAGGATAATCGAAACTGAGGTCGAGTCCCGTCTTCTTGATGGATGGCCGCGCAGCGTCCAGAACTTCGTCGAGCAGCACGCGAAGGTCGGTTTCCTCGAGGCGCAGTTCGACGGGTTTTGTAAAACTCAGGAAGGTCTTCACCGCCCGGTCGAGCCGGTCGATTTCGCTGTCGAGCATCTTCACTGCCTGTTGATGCTCGGGATCCACCGGCATGTTGCCTTTGAGCACCTCAAGCCACAGGCGCATCGAATTGAGCGGATTTTTCACTTCGTGCGCCACGCCGGCCGTGACGCGGCCTAGCGCCGCGAGCCGCTCGGAAACCTGGAGCTGGCTGCCAATCCGTTCGAGCGATTCGAGGTCGCGCAGAGTTACCAGAGTTCCCATGCGTTCGCCGTGTTCGCGAATGGCTTGCGCGCTCACTCCGATTCGCTGTGGCCCATTGCGGCCTTCGAGGATCACCTCTTTTCCGTCCACCGGTTCCATTTCCTCGCCCGCGATGTGGAGCGCCTCGTGAATCGGATGGCCCGGCGGAAAGATTTCGCTCACGGGGCGGCCCCGCAATTCCTCGGCGCGCCCGCCCAGGAAATTCTGGACTGCCGGACTCACCAGCACGGCGCGGCCTTCGCCATTGAAAAGGAGCAATCCATCTTCGAGGCCGCTCATCACCTGATCGAGGTTCTCTCGCAAGGTACTGAAGATTTCCTGCACGTCGCGCAATTGTTTTCCGATTCCGACGATTTTCGTGCTCACCACGCCCAGTTCGTCGCCGCGCGCCACCGCGGGCTCGAGGTCGAACTGACCCGCGGAAATCCGGTCGAGTTGGGCCGAGATGCGTTCGAGCGGCGCCAGCGAGAAGCCGCTGGCAACCAGAGCCAGAAACGTGGACACCAGCACGGCGCCCAGCGCCCAGTACGCGGCCGAGACCAGCCCGGGCCGAATCTGGTTTCGCAGAAACGTCGACGACAATCCAATGCGTACTTCGCCGTACGGATTTTCGTCGAGGGCAAACGGCAGGGAATCTTCGTAGTTTTGCGGCGGTCCGAAAAGTTGCTGGAGCTGCTTGAAGAATCCCGCGTTCGCCAGCGAATTGATACTGGGACGCGAAGGAACTTTCTGGCCGCGAAGCGATGAGTCGCTCGAGGCGATGACGACGCCATTGTTGTCCGTTATCGTGATTTCGACGATACTCAGGATCATACCCGATATCGGATTCGATCAAGCGAATTTAGCGTAGTGCTGTTGTCGAACGCTCTCTGAAGGTAAGCCCGCAACTCGCGAGGGTCCGTGGGCGGCCGTTTGGCCGCGCTCAGTACGCTTCGTTTTTGGCATCGATCGCAGGCGAGGACCATCTTGGTGTGCGACGAAGTCGGCGCTCTGCGCGGCTTGCCGCAGCGTCTGCCGCGTCAGCCGCCCGATATACAGGCCGGAAACCACCGCGACCACTGCGAAGACCAGCAGCGACGTGGCGAGCGTGAATCTAGTTTTCAGGCTGAGACGCATGTTTCCGCCCCGCCTCGTATTCTTTTAATTTATTGTGAAGCGTTTTCAGGCTGATACCCAACAATTCCGCCGCGCGCGTTTTGTTCTGGCTCGTGGCGGAGAGCGTCTGCAAGATCAGTTCCCGCTCCGCTGCGTCCACTGTGGTGCCCACCGGAAAGCGCAGCGCGCCCAATCCAGAGCCGCCGATGGCGGGAGCGTGTCCGAAGTCGGCCGGCAGATGCGTGCGCGTGATCGCGCCTCGATCCGACGCGATAGCGGCGCGCTCCAGCACGTTGCGCAGTTCGCGAATATTTCCCGGCCAGGGATACGACCGAAACAGTTCCATCACATCCATGCCCACGCTCGATACCCGGCGTCCGTGCTTCTCCGAAATCTCTCCCAGCAGATGTTCCACAAGAATTGCCAAGTCGTCCTTGTGATCGCGCAAAGGAGGAAGGTGAATGTGAAATACGTTGAGTCGGAAGTATAGGTCCTGCCGCAAGTGGCCGTCCCCCACGGCCTGTTCGGGGTTCTTGTTCGTGGCCGCCAGAACGCGGACGTCGACCGGCGTTTCCACTTTGCTGCCCAGGCGCCTCACCTTGTGGTCTTCGAGCACGCGAAGCAGTTTTGCCTGCGTGGGCGCGGGCATTTCGCCGATTTCGTCAAGAAGCAGCGTGCCACCGTCGGCCAGCTCGAAGCAG
The DNA here is from genome assembly GCA_963744235.1 of uncultured Acidobacteriota bacterium. Classification (GTDB taxonomy): domain Bacteria; phylum Acidobacteriota; class Terriglobia; order Acidiferrales; family UBA7541; genus Palsa-295. Next base: position 1,012,662 of record CAVUSU010000006.1, read on the forward strand.
CCGATGCGACGCTCCGCCGCGCCGGTAAACGCGCCCCGTTCGTGCCCGAAGATTTCGCTTTCCATCAACGATTCCGGAATCGCCGAGCAATTGATGGCCACGAACGGATGGTCGGCGCGCGGCGACAGCAAGTGGATCGAGCGCGCCACCATTTCCTTTCCGGAGCCCGTTTCTCCCGTGATTAGCACCGACGCGGTGGAAGGCGCGGCCATTTCCACTTGGCGCATCACGTCCTGCATCGGTACGGAAGCGCCCACCAGGGTTCCCAGCTTTCCCGCTTCGCGCAGTTGCCGCGTCAGCGCAGCCACCGCTTGCTGGTCGCGCGATCGGCCCAGCGCGCGATCGAGAAGCGCGCGTAAAACCGGCGGTTTCAGGGGTTTTTCGATGTACCAGAAAGCCCCCGCGTCGATGGCCTGCACCACGCGCTCGTCGCTTCCGCGCCCGGTGATGATGATCACAGGGATTCTTAGAATTTCGTCGCCCAGATGACGCAACAGGTCCAGCCCGTTCATGCCGGGCAATTCGACATCTGCAAGGATCACGTTGGGATGAAATTCCGGGAACTTTGCCAGCGCTTCTTCGCTGCTGCCCACTCCCAGCACTTCGCAATTCCACTTGCGCAACAGCGCTTCGTATCCCTTGCGGGCGTTTTCTTCATCTTCGACGATCAAAATTCGCTGCAGGGATTGATTGCTCGATGACATCAGGAGCTAAATCTACCAGTTGTGCGGGCGGAATGCCAAGAGAACCCAGATAGATGGGCGAGAGAAAACCGCTGCGACGCGGTGTTTCCGCGAGGCGTCGCGTTCCCGCGTACTTTCGAGCTCTTGAATTCTCAGCAACGGCAACGCCGCCGAAACGCACGACGGGTTTGCCTCAGTTACCGGCCCGCGTGAAGCGGATGATCGAGGGTCAGCTCCAACTTGGTATTCTTCTCGAGCGTCAACTCCTGGCCCAAGCCGGAACTAAGCATGAAAGCGGTGATGGCTCCGGCTGCGGCTCCCATCGCGGCATCCTTGCCGTTGTGTGCCACTACGCCCGGAGCCGCGCCCACGAAAGCTCCTGCTGCTGCGGCTTCCGCCTGGTCCTGCCGCTTGTTAGTGCGCGCTTCGATGGCGCCTTCGCGCTCGAAGACCACGTGAACCGAGTGTACCCCCGGCACATCCGACACGAAAGCCACCAGAGGCCGCCAGCCGCTTGAAGTTTTCACCTCGTCGAACGTCAGCCATATGCGGGCCCGTCCGGTCTGATGTGCCTGCTCGACTTTGTCCACATGACCCCGGATTTCAGTCCCGGGCTGCAAGATGGCGCCGTCGGGCGCAGACATCGGTTCGAGGGTATGCACCCTGAAGGGAGTGCCCGCTTTCACCTCCTTGGTGCTGATCACGTCATCGAGGCCGACTAGAAAGCGCGTGCCCGGTGGAATAGTCGATGGCGCGCCCGCTTGATCCTGAGCCTGAAGGCTCACTGCAATCGATACCAGCAGAACTGCCGTAGCCAGAAGCACGCACATGCGTTTCATCTGCTTCTCCTTGGCCAGATTTGGCTTAAGCTTTCCGTCAGCAAAAAAGCGCCATAACGGAATCCGGTTATCTGAGATGACGGTCCGACTGACAAGGTGGTTTCGGGCGTCACTCTTACTGAGCCGTAGGTCCGCGAAGGCGGCGCTGGGCTTCCCATTTCGGGATTTTCGGCGTTCTTTTTCTGCATCTTGTTGCGCCACAATAACTTACGGTCTTCCGTAGAATTACGAACTTGTTTGCGGTTTCATTTTGGAACTACACTCCGCCTCCATCCGAACTGTTCTTCGCGGTAACAGGCTTTCCAATCAGTAGAAGACAAGCTGTTCCCAATTGGAATTCCCATTGCTACTGCAATAGGGAAGAAGCCCAAAACAGGAGAATCAAACATTGGCTAGCGGAGCCGAGCCCGCCGTTGCGTACGAAAGGCCCATGCAGGGAACGGTCCTGATCGTTGATGACGATGGAGCCACCCGCGATTTGTGCCGCGATGTAGTCACCGAGTCGGGATTGCGCACTCGAACCGCTTCCACCACCGAGGAAGCGCTCGAAATTCTCGATCAGTATCCGATCGACATCGTCCTCACGGACCTCCGAATTCCCGCACTGGGCGGCATCGAGTTGCTCAAGCGAGTCCGCGACCTGTATCCGCAGACGGCGGTCGTGGTCTTGACGCAGTACGGCACCATCGAGAGCGCCGTCGAGGCAACGCGGATGGGAGCGGCCGACTACGTCACAAAACCGTTCCACATCCCCGAACTCCGAAGCAAACTCGACCGAGTCGCACGCACTCTCGAAGTCGCCCAGGAGAACCGCGTCCTTCGCGAGCAGCTTCGCACGCGCCCCGGATTCGCGGGCCTCATCGGGCTCTCGCCCAAGATGCAGCGCGTGTACCGGCTGGTGGAGAAAGTGAGCCAACATACGTATCCGGTGCTGGTCCTTGGTGAAAGCGGAACCGGAAAAGAGCTGATCGCGCGCTCGATCCATTTTTCGGGCCCGCGCCGCAACCGGCCATTCGTGCCGGTGGATTGCTCGGCGCTGGTTCCCACTCTGATCGAGTCGGAACTGTTCGGCTACGTGAAGGGCGCGTTCACCGGGGCCATGCACGCCAAGACGGGTCTGATCGAAGCGGCCGATTCCGGCACCTTGTTTCTCGACGAGATTGGCGACTTGCCGGTGGATCTGCAGGCCAAGCTGCTGCGCGCGCTGCAGGAAAAAGAAGTAAAACCTGTGGGCTCCACGGATCGGGTTTCCATCTCGACCCGCGTCATCGCCGCAACGAACCGCGATCTGGAAACGGCGGTGCGGCAGGGCGCTTTCCGCCAGGACTTGTTTTTCCGGCTCAACGTCGTGCAAATCAAGCTGCCTCCGCTGCGAGAGCGAAAGAGCGATATTCCGCTCTTAGTGAATTTCTTTCTCGAAAAATTTGCCGACCCTGACGGCACCGTGCGCACGATTTACGAAGAAGCTATGGCGCGGCTGATCGCTTACGACTGGCCTGGGAACGTCCGCGAACTGGAGAACGTGATTGAACGCGCCGTGGCTCTGGGTTCCGGCCCGATTCTGCACGTGGGCGATCTCCCCACGAACCTGCAGTACGGAACAGCCGAGCGCATGCCGCAGAGCGACGAAATTGTTCCGCTTGAAGAACTGGAACGGCGCGCGATCCTGCGTGCGTTGCGCGAAGCGGGTGGCGACAAGCTGGCTGCGGCCCGCCTTCTGGGCATCGGAAAAACCACGTTATATCGAAAGCTGAAACAATACGAATCGCAATCGCAACTCGGCCAAGACTAAGATGTACGATCTCATTCCTCGCCGCTTCTGATTTTCCCGCACGAACGCCTTCTACCGCTCTCTCAAATTCCTAGACGGGCACAAGTCCGTTTCGAACTGGGAACGTCGCCTGTTCCGATTCGGTTGCAACGAATGCTAACTCTCTGAAACGAAGGTGAATCGCGGAGTTACAACTTGGTCCGAGGCATGCACAGCAGAGATGCGTGTCTGCCAAGCCGATCACGATTCGGGAGTCTCGCTGGAAGCGCTCACTGCGCCGCGGCATCGAGTACGCCGTCGCCATCGGCACGGCGCTACTCTGCAGCTATTGGATCCTTCAGGGACGCTGGTGAAACAGCCCCCCAAGCACATAAGCGGACTCTCTTCTTCCGCGTTGAACGAACACGCCGACCCGGGTTCCCGCTCAGCGTTCAAGCCGCGGTTCAAGCCCGCGCATCTCCCTGGAGACGACTCCTTTGGCGCTGTCTTCGAATCGGCGGGCGAGGCGTTGTTGCTCACAGATTCCTCCGGGATCATTCAGCGAGCCAATGCGCCCGCGCGAAAACTGCTGGGACTCAAGGTTTCGAATCCACACGGTGTAAGCCTCGGAACGGTGCTGGCCGAATCTTCCGGCGCGCGGCTCCTTCGTCTGTGCGATTCAGCCCAAGCGGACAAGACTTCCACCGTGGACGCGTCTCTCGTGACCGGCCATTCCGTGCGAATCACATTGCGCGCCGTGGTGCCGGGATCGCATTCGCTGCTCTTGTGCCTTGAAGAAGGCTCCGTGGTGCGTCGCGCGGAGGAAAAATGGCGGCAGGTGGATGCCGAGTTGAGGAGCGTTCTCGATTCCGTGCCGACGGGAATTCTGCTGCTCGATCTCGCGGGTCACGTGCGATTCTCGAGCGTCCGATTCGGTCAGCTTTTCGGAATGGAGGCGCGCAGCCTCGAACAGCTCAAGACTTTCGAAGAGCTTGAGGAGGTCGCTCGCCCTGCGATTCCGCAACCCCGGCGGGTTTGCCGCTCCGTGGCGCGCGTTCGCGCAAGGGCAAGGTGAGCCGATCCATGACGAACTCGAAATCCAGCGTCCTGCGCGGCGCGTGATCGAACGCTTTTCGCGGCCGGTACTCGATGGCGAGGGGCGCACCACGGGATGGCTCGAGCTTTATTCCGACGTCACCGGGGAGAGGCAAATTCAAGCGAAGATGCTGCAGACCGAAAAGATGGCCGCCCTCGGCCAACTGGTCTCCGGCATCGCGCACGAATTGAACAATCCGCTCACCGCCATCATGGGATACGCGCAACTCCTCTTGGGTCACGGATTGAAACCCGGTCAGCTCTCGGAGGCCAAGAAGGTCTACCACGAAGCGGAGCGCGCGCGGCGCATCGTGAAAAATCTCCTCTACTTCGCGCGGGAGACCAAGCCCGAGCGCGGCCGCGTCGACATCAACGAAATCATCGAACGCACCCTGGCGTTGCGCAGCTACGAACTGAGAGTCGAAAACATAGCGGTCGATTGCGATCTCGCCGCCGATTTGCCGAAGACCATGGCCGATCCCTACCAGTTGCAGCAAGTGATCCTGAATCTTGTCATCAACGCGGAGCAGGCGTTGATCGAAGGCCGCGGACAGGGGCACGTTTGGATTCGGACGCGCCATCTGCCGCAGCGCGCTGGCGACCGCATCTCCATCGAGATTGCCGACGATGGCCCTGGAATCTCGCCGGAGATCGTATCTCGCATCTTCGACCCGTTCTTCACCACCAAGCCGCTGGGCGTGGGAACGGGCCTGGGACTCTCGATTGTGTATGGCATCGTGCACCAGCACGGCGGCGAGGTGATGTTCGACAATCAGTCGGGACTCGGCGCTAGGTTCACGGTCGAACTGCCTGTTGTCGAGACTCCCGCGCAAGAGCGGCCTGTCGTTGTGCTCACGCCTGCGAACGGCGCTGCATCGGCGCCTCGAGGCCACATTCTCGTGATTGAAGACGAACCCACCGTCGCGCAGCTCGTGGTGGACGTTCTCCGGGAAGAAGGGCATCAGGTGGAAGCGGTTCTCGACAGCCAGGAAGGCCTGACGCGGATTTCGCGCACCTCGTACGATCTGGTGATTTCCGATTTGCGCATGCCGCGGCTCGACGGTCCGGCATTCTACGAAACGCTGGTCCGGCAGGGAAGCCCGATCCAGAACCGCATTCTGTTCATCACCGGCGACACTCTGTCGCGCCGCACACTCGAGTTTCTCGAACCCAGCGGGCTTCCCTATCTGGCGAAGCCGTTTCTTGTGGAGGAGTTGAAACTTGCCGTCAACAGGCTGCTTCAGGAAAACCAGAAGCCGGCCGCCAACCCGAAATCGGGCCGCGAAAAAAAAGCGCATAGCGCGGACGCAGGGGATTGAGCATGCAGGAGGCTACGAAGAAGGCCATCGCGCCGAAACAGTGCAGCGTGCTGGTGGGAACTCCCAACGCTGTGTTTCTCCAGCGCCTGGGTCAGGAGGTCCAGCACCTCGTGGGTGCGGCCTCGGTTTCGTTCGCATCGAGTCTGGAACGCCTCCGCGAGACGGCCGCTCGATGCGGGCCGCAGGTTATTCTCGTTGACGATCGGCTTCTGGACGCGAGCTCTCTTTATCACTGCCTCGCCGAATTCTCCGCAGCTATTCCCACCATCCTGGTGGCGCCATACGACCGGCAAACCCAGGTAGCCCGACTCATTGCCGAGGGGCAACTCGAATTCGTTCCTCGGTGCGGGGATTGGGTGCCGCTGGCCGCAAGTCTTGTCGAGCGCAGGCTGCGCTGGGCGAAAGCCTTCAGAAATTCGATCTCCACGTCGTCTGGCAAGGGCGACATGGGCGAACTCTTCCGGCATGAGATCAATAATCCCCTTACCGGCATTCTCGGCAATGCCGAGCTGATTCTCGCGCACAGCGATCGGCTTCCCGCCATCGACACGCAGAGAATCCGCACCGTCGTCGAACTCGCCGTCCGCCTCCGCGAAACCGTCCGCCGCGTCAGCAACGCCTGGGAAGCCCAGCCCGACTCCGTCAAATCCGCATAACCAGTTCCGGCGCCGCACCGCGCCCTCCACCCCTCTTGAATTCCCGTTCGCGAGTTGCTACAATTGTTATAACAATGAAAGGAGCCGCATGCTGGAACTCAAAGTCCGAAAGATCGGCAATTCTCTGGGAGTAGTTCTTCCCAAAGAAGTCGTCAGCCGCCTCCGTGCTGACGAGGGCGACCGCCTTTTCCTGGTGGAAGAGCCAAACGGCGCGTATCAACTCACTCCCTACGATCCCGCCTTCGCAAAGAAAATGAAGAAGGCCGGAGACATTATTGGCCGCTATCGCAACACTCTCCATGTCCTAGCCAAGTGAGCGAACCGGTCTGGATAGACGAGCGAGACGCCCTCGCCATTCATGACCAACTTCTCGTCCTAGACGGGGGAGCGCCGGGCGTGCGAGACCAGGGTCTACTCGAGTCCGCTCTCGCCCGACCTAGGCAAATCCATGCATACGCCGACCACCCAGACCTAGTGGACATCTCGGCTGCTTACACTGCCGGCATCGTACGCAACCATCCTTTCGTAGATGGAAACAAGCGCACCGGTTTCATCCTTGGTGTGCTGTTCCTCGAATTGAACGGTTATCGCTTCACGGCCACGGAAGAAGCCGCCGCCCAAGCTGTGCTGGGTCTCGCGGCCGGAACACTGAAAGAAGCGGTCTTCGGCGCGTGGGTGCGGGCGAACGTCAAACGGCAGTGATCTCCGATGCGTTGTTGCGACGCCGAACTGGACGTTCCGGTTCTTCACTCAGGCAATTTCGCGCTTGCAGGCTCGCTCAGCATGAAACTCCCAATCAACGACATCGAATAGGCCAGGACGGCCACCGTCCCTGCCGAGTACGCAAGGCGAGCAGCCGCGCCGCTTCCAGGCATGACGTTGGCGAGGTTCGTTGTGAGAAACACCGCCGATGCACTTATCACTCGCGCCCCGATGTTGAGTGCGAAGCTCTCACCCGTTCCGCGCAAGTGAGTGGGATAAACCCGCGGCAAGTAATTCCCCCAGAGGCTGAACGGCCCGTTCAGCAAAAGGCCTGCCGCGAAGATCCCATACTTTAGAAGCAGCAGACTATGCGTCGCGGCGAAAAAATAGACCCAGGCAAACACGAACAGTCCGGGAACGAGAAACACGCGCAGGAGACGACGCTGCGTCGCGATCCGGACAACAAGGAACGCAAACAGCAACCGGCCCGCTATCGTCCCGAGCTCCTGAAAAAGCTGCACGCCGGCCACCGTCTGCTCCACCTGACGCGGCGCCAGGTCGCGCACGTCCGGCAGCCCGGGGACCATCCGCGGCGTATGAAGAATTACCCCGGATGCCAGGGCATAGCTGCACGCTACTAGCAGCGTGCTGACGAGAGTGGTCTTTCTCAAGGGAGGATGGAATATTTCTGCAAGGCTCGGTCTCTTCAACGTCCCTTGAGATTTTTTCTCGCGCCAGATCGGCGATTCCGGAAGGAAAGGCCGGACGAGGATAAGCGGGATGGCCGGAATCAGTCCCGAGAGCAACGTGTAACGCCAAGCCTCATGTCCCAATCGGATAGCAGGGAAGTGTTCGGCGTAAGTCACGGCGACGTAATAGGCCCCAGTCGCCATCAGCCCTCCTAGTCCAAACGAAGCCTGGGTGTAACCCAGGACGGATTCGCGCTGTCTGGGATTCGAAAAAAGTTCAGCGAGCCACGCCACTCCAGCCACGTATTCCACGCAGGTACCGATGATGGTTGTGCAGCGGAAAACAAGGAGTTGGGGCAGGCTGGTGGAATAGCTGGCCGCGCACGCCGACACGGCATACAAAAGGATGCTCCATACAAGGACTCGTCGTCGTCCGAGAAGGTCCGTTAGATAGCCGCCGAGAAGGCCAAAAATGCCTCCCATCGCGAGCGGGACATACAAGAGCAGGGCCACCCAGTGGTTGAACACGGGCGTACCCGGCTTCAAACCCCCGAGAGAAATAAGGGCGGGCCGCATAATGAGCGGCAGGATCAAAATTTCGTAGAGATCGAAGGCGAAGCCGAGCGCGGCCACTCCGCAGATGAGCCACTGGATCGGTGACAAACGGGCGAAGCTTGGTGTAAATCCAGGGATCTCAGCGCCACCAATCGGCGTGCGCGCGTGCCGCGTCGGCTCTCCCAAGAACTCTCCCGGAACTGAAATGGGCTCCAGACCTCGAAGCCAGTGCCGCGTCATTTGAAGTCAAGAGGGTTTATGATACAAGTTCAAATAATTTCACAATTGATGAGGAAGACTCACAAATGGATTTCACATCACGGCAGTTCCGCGCTTTTCTGCTCGTGGCGCAACATCGGAGCTTTTCGCGCGCGGCGGAAGCGCTTTACATCACGCCATCCGGCTTGAGCGTTGTGATACGAGAGCTCGAATCGCAGCTCGGGTTTCGGCTCTTCGATCGGACAACACGCCATGTCGGACTTACAACGTTCGGGAATGAATTGCTCGGAGTGGTCCAGGAAAGTCTCGAGAGGGTGGATGCCGCCGTATCCCGCGTGGGGCGGTCGGCGATCGAAGCCAGCCTCTCCTTATCCGTCGGCGCGCCGCCACTGATCGCGGCCAACGTGCTGCCGGAAGCGATCAAGGAATTCCGTGGCCGCAGGCCCGACCTCCGGATTCGAATGTTTGATGTCGGCGGAGAGGCCCTCACACGGCTGGTCGAGGAGGGCAAACTGGATATGAGCCTGGGCGCGTTTTTCAAGCCCGCTCCCGGAATCCGCCGCACGCCATTGTTTCGTTTTTCCTTGATGGTGATTCGCCCCGATTCCGGCGCGGCATTGCGCCGAACCTCCACCAGATGGTCCGCCCTGAAGGGAGAGCCGCTGATTTCGCTGGTGCCGGACAATCTGGTCCAGCAGTTCATCGACAAGCATCTGGCCCGCGCCGGCGTTTCCGCTCAACGGCGTGCCGTGTTCAATCATCTCGATACGTTGATTGCCATGGTCGAGGCGGGGGAGGGCGTTGCCGTCATCCCTTCGTTTGTGCTGCCCGCCTGCCGAAACCGCAAAGTGGCGATGAGCAGGCTGATCAATCCCGTCGTGCCGTTGGACTTCTCTCGTATCAGCCTTCGAGGAAAGAAGTTGCCGCCCGGCGCGGCTGCCTTTACCTCTTTCCTGCAGGGCTACATCGCCCGATGGGCTGGTCGCGCGGGTGTCTTGTAGCGCCCAAGACCATAACCGGGATATCTGGATGGGCCCATCAAAACACCCCTGGCTTCCCAACAGAGCCTCTTTCAGGATTTCCTTCCAAACTTTGTGCTAACCGTTGTCGTATATTCCGTCAAAGTGAGCAAGAGAGCGACAGTCTGAATTGGCGCCGCTCAGCAGACTATCTGAGGCTCCTGAAAACTCGGCTCTGGTGTACGATTGCGGGACGAAGCTCGATGGAGGCTAACCATGGGAAATCTCTGGCAGGACGTTCGATACGGCGCGCGCATGCTGCTGAAGAACCCCGGGTTCAGCGCCATCGCGATCCTTTCCTTGGCGCTCGGCATCGGCGCGAACACCACCATCTTCACGGTCGTAAACGCCGTGCTCCTGAACCCGCTTCCCGTGAAGGACATCTCGCGCGTGGTGGAGATCGACACGATCGACTCCAAGCTGCGAGTCACCCAGGAGAACGCCACCAAGCTCGGCATGTCGTTTCCGAATTGCCGCGATTATGCGCGAGAGAATCAGGTGCTCGACGGTGTCTCCTGCCAGATGGGCCTGACTTTGACCTGGAGCGGCGGTGCTGAGCCCCAGCAAATCAACGGGCAACTCGTCACCGCGAACTATTTCGATGTATTGGGATTGCGGCCCGCCGCCGGGCGTTTCTTTTTCCCGGACGAGGATACCAAGCCAAGCGGCAACAACGTCGCCGTGCTGAGCTATAGCCTCTGGGCCAACAAATTCGGTTCCGACCCCAATCTGATCGGCAAGACTCTCACCCTGAACGCCACAAGCTACAACGTAATCGGCGTCGGGCCGCGTGGATTCAAAGGCACTTTCACATTCTTGAGTCCCGAGGAGATTTGGATTCCGACCAGCATGTATCCCCGGGCGCTGGCCGGGTTCGAACGCGACAACTTCAACGATCGCCGTTTCCTTGACGCGGGTGTGGTCGCGCGCCTGAAGCCGGGCATTGGTCTCGCCGCGGCTGAGGCATCCCTGAAAACGATCGCGACGCACCTCGAAAGCGAATACCCGAAGGACAACGCGGGACGCAGCGTCGCACTCACTCCGTTGGCGGACGCCGCCGTCGGTGCGAACCAGCACGACCAGTTCGCTCTTGCCGGCGGCGTGATGATGGGGATTGTCGGACTTGTGCTGCTGATTGCCTGCGTGAATCTGGCGAATCTCTTGCTTGCGCAGGCCGCCCGGCGCGAAAAGGAAATGAGCCTGCGCGCCGCTCTTGGCGCCAGCCGCGGCCGGATGCTGCGACAACTGGTCACCGAGAGCATGCTTCTAGCTCTTGCCGGGGGAGCGGTGGGTCTGGTGATCGCGTACTGGGGACGAACGGCACTATGGTCGTTCCGGCCGCCGTTTATCGAGCAGAGCGGCATCGACCTTACTCTTGATTCGCGCGTGCTGCTCTTTACCCTCGGGATTTCCGTCGTCACAGGCTTGCTTTTCGGGATTGCGCCGGCGATCAAGGCTTCACGTACCGATCTCGTCGAAACCCTCAAAGTGGGCGGCCGGGGAAACACGGTTGGCTGGCGGAGCAATCCTCTGCGCGGCGTCCTCGTGATCTCCGAAATCGCTCTGGCGATGGTCGCGTTGATAGGCGCGGGGCTTTTCGTCCGCAGCATGCAGAACGCGCAGCGAATCAATCTGGGCTTCGAATCGCAGAACCTGTTCGTGATGGCATTCGATCTGGGCGCGCTCCATTATGACGAAGGCCGCGGCCAGCAGTTTTTCCGCGATGCAATCGAGCGCGCAAAGGCGTCTCCAGGCGTCGCGTCGGCAACGGTTGCGTCCGATGCCCCGCTGGGCGGCGGCTTGGGCCGCACCGTATTTCCCGAAGGTCGAGAGCGAGACCTCCGGCTATCGCGGAACGATGACAGAACTCGACGACGTTATGCCGAACTACTTTGAAACGCTCCACATCCCGCTGATTGCCGGGCGCACGTTCAACGATTCCGATCGCGCCACTACCACGTGGGTCGCTGTCGCCAACGAGGCCATGGCGAAGCATTTTTGGCCGAACGAGAGTGCCCTCGGGAAGCGCTTCCATTTCTTCGGCGAAGATCATCTGAGGGAAATCGTCGGGATCGTCGGAAACACCGTCGTGAACAACATTGGTGAAGAACCGCAGCCTCTCGCCTATCTGCCAATGACGCAGGACTACTCGCCCGCGGCCACGATCCAGGTGCGAACGCTCGGCAGACCCGAGGCAGTTGTCGCCGCCGTCCGAGGACAGGTCCAGTCCCTCGATCCGAGTCTCGCCATCACAAACGTGGAGACGATCGGCGAAGTTGTCAGCCAGGGATTGTGGGCGCCTCGAATGGGCGCGGCGCTGCTTGCATTGTTCGGCGGGCTGGCGCTCATCCTGGCGGCTGTCGGCGTTTATGGCGTGCTTTCATACTCCGTGAATCAGCAGACCCACGAGATCGGCATCCGCATGGCCCTCGGAGCGCAGCCGGCAAGCGTGCTCTGGCTCGTCATCGGCCAAGGGCTGCAACTTGCGGGCGCTGGTCTCCTGCTCGGACTCATCGGCGCGCTCGCTGCCACGCAAGTGCTTGCGAGTCTCCTATTCGGAGTAAGCACGCGCGATCCGGTGACGTTCGCCGGCGTATCGCTCGTCCTGCTGATCGCCGCGATCCTGGCGTGCTACATACCGGCGAGGCGCGCCACGCGAGTGGACCCGATTATTGCGTTGCGGTACGAATAGCCGGACTGCGAAGCTCACATTTTCGAATCGAGACGCAAATTTCGTCGCGTAGGGGCGGGTCTGTGAGCCGCCCGCAACAACCCCGCGTATCCGATGAAATGTTCGCAACCCGCACGAACTGGAACCTCAAGACCAACAGGCTGAGCGAAGCGCTCGCGCGGCATCGCGCCGCCCGAAATCCGCTGCTTGATCTCACAGCCTCAAACCCAACAACCTGCGGATTTCACTACAACGCCCCGGAAGTGCTGGGCGCGCTCGCGAATCCCGCTACCCTCGTTTACGAACCTCAGCCCAAGGGCCTCGAGTCAGCGCGCAACGCGGTCGCCGCCTACTATGCCGACCGCGGTGACGATGTGGGAGCGGGAGATATCATTTTAACGACGAGCACGAGCGAGGCGTATTCGTTCGTGTTCCGGACCCTGTGCAATCCTGGCGACGAAATTCTGATTCCGGCGCCGAGTTATCCTTTGTTCGACTTCCTCGCGGATATCCAGGACGTAAAGCCTGTGCGCTATCCACTCCTCTACGATTACGGCTGGCAGATCGACTTCCCGGCGCTCGAACGCGCGATCACGCCGCGCACTCGCGCCGTGATTCTGGTCCACCCGAACAATCCCACCGGCCATTTCTGTTCGGCGCGCGAGATCGCGAGATTCAACGAGATTTGCTCGCACCGGCAAATGGCCATGATCGCCGACGAAGTGTTCCTCGATTTCGCGCTCGCGCCCGACCAGCAGCGTAGCTTCGCCACCAACACGCCCTCTCTTACATTCACGATGAGCGGCCTCTCCAAAATCTCCGGCCTCCCCCAAATGAAGTTCGCGTGGCTCGTCGCGAGCGGCCCGCGCGAAATGAAAGCCCAAGCGCTCGCGCGATTGGAAGTGATTGCCGATACCTACCTCTCGATGAATGCGCCGGTACAGCACGCAGCCCCCGCCCTGCTCAGCCAGAGGCGGGGATTCCAGCGTCAATTGATGGAGCGAGTGCGCAAGAACCTCGCGGAGTTGGACCTGCAATTAAGCCGGCAAAAAGCCTGCTCGCGTCTCGATGTTCAGGGCGGCTGGTACGCCGTGCTGCGCGTGCCCGCAACACGGCCGGACGAGGAGCTCGCAATCGCCCTGCTCGAAGCGAAAAACGTTTACGTTCACCCCGGACACTTCTACGATTTCCCGGGCGACGGCTATCTTGTCGTCAGTCTGATTACGCCTGAAAGCGACTTCGCGGAAGGCGCACAGCGAATCATTTCGATTTTTTGAAACGGACAAATTCGGGATAGGAGGAACGATGAATTCAATCCAGGCAGAAAAGCTTCAGTGGGTCGCTCTCACGGTGCTCGGACTTGTGGCTGGGTTGGCGCTCGCACTACCGCTCGGCGTTCCTATCTTCGCTGTAGTTGGCGCCATGGCCGGCACCCCGGTTGTGCTGAGCATAGTGGGACTCAGTCTCGGAACGGCTCAATGGCCAATCGTTCGCCGTCACATGTCGTCGTCCTGGTGGTGGGTGATCGTCAGCGCCCTGGGCATGGCAGTGGGACTCACCGCCGGCGTGACCCTCGTCGAGCAAGTGGGCCGGGCGTTGGTAGGAGGGCCGATCAATTTCCGGATGTTGGGAATCGCCGCTCGAGCTGTGAGTTTTGGAGCCATTGGAGTCGTCGGAGGCGCATCTCTCGGACTAGCCCAGTGGCTCGTCCTGCGGCGCCATGCGCCGAGCTGCGTGCGCTGGATTCGAGTGAACGCCTGGAGTCTCGGAGTCGGCCTCGCTTGTGGATCACTCCTGGCGGATGCGCTTATGACGAAGGCTGGTTCGCTCGCAAGCACGATCGTTTTGCTGTTGATTGGCAGCGGCGTCGCTGGCGCATGCACTGCAAAGGCGCTGTCCGAGATTTTTCCACGAGGTGCCGAACAGATTTCCACCACGGCACGCTAGCCAGTCGTTTTCGTCCAGGTCGTCAGCGCTTGCGTTAGCCCCAAAATGACTTCGAGCAGGGTATCAAAGCGTTGATAACGATGTACTAATTCGTACTTTGGCGAGAAACCCGCGGCTTGTTGATACGCCCGTCAAAAAAGCCTGCTTGTTTCTGGCCGCTATTTACATCGGTCCAGAGTTTTCCTACCATGCATGAGCGGTTTCTCGGAGTCGTGTCTGGGCGCGGCTTGGATTCCCCACGTGCCGAGGCCGCAGACAGCCATGCCACGTTCCGCCCGTTTAGTCGTGATCGAACCAAACGGCACGCGCCGCGAAGTGCAGATAGCCACGTTTCCATTCCGCATCGGCCGCCAGGCCGGCAACGAATTGACGCTCCGAGACAGCCGCATCAGCCGCCAGCAAGCCCAAATCACCTCTGAGAATGGAACGTTCACGCTCGAAGACATGGGCAGCCGCCACGGCACCTTCGTCAACGGCGAGAAAGTCCTTCGCTACGAATTGAAAGCGAAAGACAAAATCGATTTCGGCATGGCGGATTCGTACAAGCTGCTCTACCTTGGTTCTGGCGCGACGATTGAGGAACTTGTCGAGCGCGTCGAGGCCCCCGCCCCCACGCAGTCAGGTTCCCGTGAGCTCTACCATTTGGGCGTCCTTCTGGAAGTCGCCCGCACTCTCGGAACGGGGCTCTCGCTCGAAGACGTCCTCACCGCGGTTGTCGACGCCTCCATTCAAGTCACGCGGACGGAACGCGGCGTCCTGCTGCTGGCAAATCCGGCCGGCGAACTCCAGATGATTGTTGCGCGCGACGCGGAGAAGGGGACGCTGCGGCCGGATCAGTTGCAGGTTTCGCAGAGCGTTGTGAAGCGCGTCGCGAATTCGCGGCGTGAGTTGATCGTCACCGACACCGGTGAGGATGGGGGAATGGGAGCTCAAGAGAGCGTCGCCCGGCTCGAGCTGCACACGATCGTGGCGATTCCCATCGATAAGCTGCCGGTGATCGAAACTCTCGACGCCACGATTTCCACCCGCCAGGGGGAATTGCTCGGCGTGCTCTACCTCGATAGCCATGCTTCGTCCAGTGCGTTCACGGATCTCGATCGCGAAGTTTTACGGACGCTGGCTCGTGAAGCCGCCACGGTGGTGGAGAACGCGCGGCTGTTCGCCGCGGCGCGCGCCAAAGCGCGCCTCGACCACGAAATTGAAATCGCCAGCGGGATCCAGCACCAGCTCTTGCCGAAAACGTTGCCCAACCTGCCCGATGTGGCCGTCGCGGGCTCCACTCTTTCGTGCCAGTCCGTCGGCGGCGATTGCTTCGATGTGATTCAGCTCGGTGGAGGTCGCCACGGATTTTTCGTTGGCGACGTCGCAGGAAAGGGAATCTCCGCTGCGCTGCTGGCCACGCTTCTCCAAGGTGTGTTCTTCACCACCGCGGCGATGGATATTTCGTTGCCCGGAGTGTTCTCGCGCGTCAACCAGTATCTTTGCGAGCGGAGCGGCGAGGACCGCTATGCCACGGTTTTTTACGGCGTTCTCGACAAGATGGGCCGCTTCGAATACGTAAACGCAGGCCACGTGCCGCCCCTCGTGCGCAAACAGTCGGGAGCTGTCGAGGCCCTGGGTTCCGCGAACTTCCCCGTGGGAATGTTCGCGGAAGCGGAGTATCAGAGCGCGCGCGTGAATCTCGATCCCGGCGATTTCCTGGTGATCTACTCAGACGGCGTTTCGGAAGCGTCGAACCTCAACAACGACCTCTTCGAGGAATCGCGCCTCCGCCAAATCCTCGAAATTTTCAAGGGAGAGACCGTGGATCAGTTGGCGCAGGCCATCCGCGACGGCCTCAAAGCTTTCACCCAGGGCGCCCCCCAGTCCGACGACATCACCATCCTCGCCATCCAATACAAAGGCAACGCCGCCTAACTCGATTTTGTCTCGCGCATCACGTAGCGCCGGCGTCTCGCCCGCTTTTTTACGCAGTCATCCCGCGACGCGAAACTTCAAATCTCTCAACTCTTGTGCCTTCTGCTAGAGGTTCCGATGCGGTGCCGGAGAGCAGACCGCTTGACGACGAATGGCAGTCGGGCGTTTGGATGCTGACCGCACAGGGGCAATTGAGGTACTCTGCGACCCAATGTTGATCGAATCCGTTCCAAGCCAAAAGACCCAGGCCAATAGCGAATACGCCGAAAGAATTAACCGGGTCATCGACTACCTTCGCGGGAATCTGGACCGGCAGGTGAAACTAAAGGAGCTGGCTAAAGTTGCCTGCTTGTCGGAATTTCACTTCCATCGGATCTTCGGTGCGGTTTCGGGTGAAACCGTAAACAATTTTACGAACCGGCTTCGTCTTGAAAAGGCCGCTCGTCTTCTTCGTTATTCCGACCAAAACGTGACCGATATAGCCTTGGAGTGCGGTTTTTCATCATCGGCCACTTTCTCGCGTGCCTTCCGATCCGGCTTCGACACTTCGCCAAGTCAGTTTCGAAAAAGTGGCGAGATCAAAAAGAGCAAGATTTGCAAAGAACTCTTCCCGCAAGACGAATATGGTCTCCCCATGAGCGCGGAGGAAAAGAGAGCCGCGTTTCCAGTGAGATTGGTCGACATTCCCGAAAGGCAAGTTGCCTATATTCGGGTTACGAATGCCTTCGAGATGGACAGAGTTCTTGCCGCCGTGACGACAATGACCGAATGGGCCAAATCCCAGGATATTTTTTCGCAAGGAATCCTTTTCGGAATGACGGTGGACGATCCACACGTGACTCCCAAGCATCTTTATCGCTATGAGGTCTGTCTTGCGTCGTCTCTTCCCTTCAAGTGCAGGGAAGGAATGTCGAAATTGAAAATGCCGGCCATGCGATACGCCGTCATAAAAGTTTCCGGCGACATCCATAAGGTAGCTACGGCTTGGGACTACCTCTACCGGGACTGGCTTATCAACAGTGCCTACGAGCCCGAGCATGCGCCAGCACTTGAGGTTTTCCTGGACAAAGAAAGCGCGACGGATTGGTCGCACTTTGAATTGGAACTATGCCTGCCGATTCGAAAACCGGCAGAGATGAGGAGTGGGAGGAACTCATGATCGACGGAATTGGCGGTGCTTTTCTGTTTTCGAACGATACAAAGAGACTGGCGGCCTGGTATCGCGATTGCCTCGGAATAATTCCTCAGGGCGAAGATGCTGAGTGCAGTTCCATCTATGCGTCGTTCGAATATAGGGATCTTGCAAACCCGGAGATCAAGCGAACGATAGCGTGGGCGCTTATGCCCACGGATCAAGACATCAAAGATAAGCCGCGAACGGGCAAGATTAATTACACAGTGAAAAACATGGGAGAAGTCCTCCGCCATCTTAAGAGTAAAGGCGTGGCAATCGAAAAGACCGAGGCTTATCCCTCCATGGGGACCTTTGCGTGGCTCAAAGATCCGGATGGCAATCCCGTCGAGCTTTGGGAGCCATCCGAGGAGTGAATGTTTGCAGAGGCCTGATTTGAACTAGCACCTCCGCGGCTACCCGGGGTTCTCACCAGACATCGAAACTTCAAGCTTCCGAGTTGCGTACAATCCTGCAGAGGTCCATATGCGCAGGCCCGTGCGTCTGCTTTCCCGAATCCTGCTTGTGCTGATCGTCCTGTCGCCGGGGATTGCCGCGCTTGCTGGCGAATTCATTAGCTCCGGTGTCCTCCACCCGATGAATTTGAACCCGGAGCGCCTCGAGCAGACGGCTCAGATGGTCGAGGGCACGGGCGCAATCAAACAAGATTTCGACGTTCGCGCGCCCGACGGCGTCGAGTTGCGCGGATGGAAAATTCGCCCGCCGTCTCCGAATGGCGACTGGGTCCTTCTGTTTCACGGCGTGTCCGACAATCGTAGCGGTGTTCTTGGCCAGGCTGAATTTCTTCTGCGGCACGGTTACGGCGTCGTGATGATGGACGCGCGCGCCCACGGAAAAAGTGGCGGCAACATGGCCACGTACGGCTGGAAGGAACGCTACGACACAGTAGCGATCACGGACGCGTTGTATTCCGCCGAGCGTGTGCGTCATCTCTTCGCGCTCGGAGTCTCGATGGGCGCCTCCATCGCATTGCTGTCTGCTGCCGTCGAGCCGCGCATCGAGGCAGTGGTTGCGGAGGATCCCTTCGCGAATCTCCGCGAGGTTTCGTACGACTACGCCGGCCTGGATGTTTCGCCGCTGCTTGGCAAGACGCTCCTCCGTCCTGCGGTCATCATTACGATGCATTCCGTAAGGAAGGAAGGCGGCTTCGACCCGCAGGATGTGTCGCCAGAGAAGGCTGTCACGGAGCGGCCGTTTCCCATCCTGCTGATTTGCGGTACGCGCGACCACCGCATCCCCTGCCGCCATTCAGAGCGAATTTACAACGCCGCGCGCGGTCCCAAGGAGCTTTGGATCGTCGACGGTGCGGGCCACGCCGCCGCCTTCGGCCACGCCCACGCCGAGTACGAGCGCCGCGTCATCGCTCTCTTCACTCAGGCTGCCAGGACACCCTAGATCCTATCCGGTTCTGCTGACTTCCCCACTCCACGCGCCGCTCCTCACGACCTTGTCATCCCGAATCCCCGCGGTTTCTGCGGTGTGAGGGATCTGCTTTTCGCTTCTGGAGGCTACTTGACCCCGGCCGGCGCTTTGAATCGCCTCCCGAGTGTGAACTCCCAGGTTCTATGAGTTATAGAACTACTACAGTAACTTTGTTACTACCAATCCGACGAATTCCATGCTACCATGGCCCGTTTTTATGAGCTGCCAAATTGACAACAGGAGCCGACGCAAGGGACCAGTACCCCAATCGATGAAATTCAAGTCGCCTGTACTTGCAGGCGCCCATAAAAGAGGAGAATTCTAATAACCGGAACGCGATTAGAAATCGACGCAACCCTATGAAAACACTCAGTCGGAGGTCGTTCTAATAACCGTAGGGTGGGGGGGTATTTTCGAGATGCGATTCGCAGCGCGGACCGCCATTACAAAAAACAGTAGAAGACGGCGCGAGCCGCTTCCGTGCCTACTGCCTCCTTGTCCCCTTGCTTTCTGGCGGATAGGAGGCGAAGAAAAATCTAATCGCAACAACCCCTCATTCAAAAATCGCTCCAACTTCCTCATAGCAAACGAGAAGACATTTTCTAACCGCAACAAAAACACCTCTTCCGGTTCTCCTTGCTTTCGCCCGCGGCCTAACGCTGAGGCGGCGCGCCAAGCGTCAAGAGCCGGTCGAGGAATAGTGCCGGGTGCCGAAATCCCACAGCGAGATCGCCAGCGTCAAAAACACGGCGGCGACGACGGGCACGAAACGGATGTATTCGGGACTCACGGCTCGCCCCAGCATGCGGACGCTGGGATAAAAAGAAGCGAGGCCGAAGGGGATGATCCAGCAAAGGAAAAACTGGACGGCGCCGCTGTAAATCGAGAGCGGATAGCGGCCGAACGCGATGATGTTCCAAACCGGCGGGTGCACGCCGATGCGGTCCTCGAACCAAAAGGACACGGTGCTGAGAATCAGGAAAATCGAAACGTAAATGACTGCCGCGCAAATCCCGAAAAAGAAGAGCATCGCGAATTTCTGCGGCGTCCATGCGAGATGAAGCTGCCGCGACGCCCACCACATGCAGAACGCGCCCGTGGCCACTTCCTGAAACGACTCGATGCGAAAAGCTTCGAAAAGCACTTGAAACAGCGAGGAAACCGGCCGCAGCAGCACGCGATCGAATTTCCCCTCGATGATGTAGTTGTTCCCGAAATCGTACAGATTCAGGCTGATGACGTTGAACAGCCCGTAGGGAATTTGAGTGAATCCCCAGAGAAAGAGAACTTCTTCAAACCGCCAGCCTTTGAGTTGAGCAGTTTTCCGGAACAGGATCACGAGGAACCCGAGAGAGAAAATCGTAGCAGCGAAGCTGGTGGCGAGGCTGACGAAGAAATCGCCCCTATAGCTGACGCGCACTTTCGCATACTGCGAGAAGTACTCCCAAAGAAGCATCGCGTGACGCTTCGCGACAGCCACAACTGCGCCCACCCGAGTATTCGTTCGGGGAACCGCAGTCGAAGCCGGAGAATCTGTCGGCACCTACCCTCCGTGAATCGTGATCTTCCTCGACGCGCGGTCCCACCACACGTGCGCCAGAATCAGCAGCGCCACCACCCAAAGCCATTGCGTGCCGAGCGCGCGCCAAGCGTGCACGCGGTCAAACTTGCCGAGGTAGATTTGCAACGGCGTGTTGGCGATGTGCTCAAACGGGAGCCACGCCATCACCCGCTGCAACTTCTGCGGGAAGAACGCGATCGGAATCAGCAGCCCCGACAGCAATTCGATCAGCCAGTATTTCGCGCGAATCAGCGCCAGAATCGACTTCAGCGGAATCGCGCACGTCCCGATCATGAAGTTGATGGCGGCCATCAGGAAAAAACTCCCCG
This sequence comes from uncultured Acidobacteriota bacterium, assembly GCA_963744235.1. GTDB lineage: Bacteria > Acidobacteriota > Terriglobia > Acidiferrales > UBA7541 > Palsa-295. Next base: position 1,033,227 of record CAVUSU010000006.1, read on the forward strand.
CCACGGCGGCCAGGAACAGAAGGAAATTCTCGCGCGAAGCCGGACCCTGAATCGGGAACACGAGTGCCAGGATCACCGCCGTAGGCAGCGTCAAAAGGCCGAGCCGGAACGCCGACTCTCCCATGGCGCGCGAAATCCACATCCATTGAATCGAGACGGGCTTGATGAAGTCCATCGCGATTTTGCCTTCGATCACTTCATACGCCATTTCCTGGTCGATCGTGTTCCAGTAGAACGAGCGAATGATCCAGCCGACGCTGACGTACGCGATCATCTGCGCGAGCGTGTACCCGGCGAGGGACGACGAGGAGCGAAACACCGCGGTCCAAATGAAGTAGTACACCGTGACGTTCAAAAAATAAGTGATGATTCCCGTGAAATAGCGCAAACGAAACGCGAGGATGTTGACGAACCCTACGCGCGAAAACTCAACGTAGGGAACCAGCGCTTGCGCGATTCCGTTCACTCGCTTTGTTGGCCGTGGATTGTCTTCAAGTGGTGCTTGGGAATCCGCGACAGCACGCCCGCCGTAAACGTGGCCAATTTCACGCCGGATGGCGCGTACACGGAAATCACGAGCTGGTTTGTGAGTGGCACGCCCTGCGATGGCACCTGGAATGCGAATCTCATCGGTATCTGGTCGTTCACGCGCCAGGATTTATCGTTCGAAACCGATTTCGTCACCGACCAATTCGACACAGGCTGCACGCCGCGGGGATTCTTCCACACGGCTGTGAACTTGAGGCCGTCCATAAATTGGTTCACAGCCTGGGGCGAAGAGCCATTTCCCGGCTGCACGAAATCGACCGGAGGGCTCGTCATTCCCGAGCCGCACGGTGCGATATTGCCCGCCAAAGCGATGGCAATCTTCGAAGGGAACTCCTTCACGGGCTGCGCATCCTTGCGGAATTCGATGTGGCGGCCGGCGCCCAGGCGCTGGAGCCCGTCGAAGAATTCACCAGACGAAAGAGCGCCCGAAAGGTTGCCGCAGTACTGGTCCGACTTAATGGGCTGTGAAGCCACCGGGACGAACAATTCGAATTGCTGTTTCTTTTTCGGGGCCGCTTGGGCCGAGCTCGCAATTAGAAAAACTGCTGTAGCGAATAGGAGCGCCAACTTCCATGCATATCGAATTCTCATACACTAACCTCCAGAAGCGCCTGGCCGGCGTAGATGCGCTTTATGATTTCCTCGATCGGTTCGTCTTCGATGAGCAGGTCGCGAACTTCCACCGTAGAAAGAATCTGGCGGATCAGGTCCGCCGTGGCGATCTTCATGCGGTCGAAACGAATGCGATAAGTGAGCTCATCCACTTGTTCCAGTTCGAGGCCATCTCGGGAAAACCCGCCGATGCCGGTGATCTGTTCTCGGTCTTTGAGCGCGAACTTAACTTGCTTTGTCCGCAGAAGTTTCTGTTTTAGGTGCGCCAGCGGGCCGTCGTACAAAACCTGGCCGTGGTCGATAATCATGATCCGACGGCACAACTCTTCTATATCGTCTAAGTCATGAGTAGTCAAGAGGATAGTAGTTTGGAACTCGCGATTTATGGCGCGGAGAAAATGCCGCACGTGGTCCTTGGCAACCACGTCGAGGCCGATCGTCGGCTCGTCGAGGAAAAGCAGGGGCGGATTGTGGAGGAGCGCGGCAGCCAGGTCGCAGCGCATGCGTTCCCCCAGAGAAAGCTTGCGCACCGGCGTGTGCAGGTAGTCGCGGATGCCGAGAATCTCGTCGAAATGCTCCATGCGGGCGTCAAAGTCCCGCTGCGACACGTCGTAGATGCGGCGCAGCAGCTTGAACGATTCGATCACGGCGATGTCCCACCAGAGCTGTGTTCGCTGTCCAAACACCACGCCGATCGTCTTCACATATTGGGTGCGTTGCCGCCATGGGACGAACCCGTTGACGCGCATCTCGCCGCTGGTAGGCACCAGGATCCCGGTCAGCATCTTGATGCTGGTGGATTTTCCAGCTCCATTGGGGCCGATGTACCCCACCGTCTCCCCCCGGTCGATCGAGAAGCTGACGTGGTCAACGGCCGCGAGGGTCCGGTACTCGCGCACGAAGAGGTTCTGGATCGAGCCCCAGACGCCCTCGCGGCGTTTGAACGTGCGGAATTCCTTGCACAGTTGGTCGACGTATATCAGGGAATCGGAGCTCATGAACCTGTCTGAATCTTAGCACCCCTGGCGTCGGCACACTCCTACGTGAGGGAGTCGACGACGGGTATTAGACGGACGAGCCGCCAAGAAGGAGAGGTCGAGGTTACGCGAGCCGTTTGCGGCTCATTGCGACCAAGCTTAGTAAGCCCGCGGCAAGAAGCGGAAGGCCAGAAGGTTCGGGCGTCGATGCCGGCGGCGCGACTGGACATGGAGATTCACTACCCGTGGGCCCCATGTCCTCGCAGGTCCATGTCCCAGGCGTCCCCGCGTTGAATGCTTCCGGTGAGCCAACCATCGCAAGGGGAAAAGAGATATCCCCCGATATTCCGATCGAATCCGTGTCCAAGTAACAGTGGGCGAAGCAACTGAGCGCCTCTACGCTCCAAGCGGAGATGTTTCCCACCGAATCCGTGGCAATCCCAGTCACAAAAATGTCGCATGTTACACCGCAGGAGTCTGTGGTAAAGCCGTTCCCGTCCGTGAAAGTCCAACTCTCCGGCGTGACCGTGGCATTACTCAAATTCGCGAAAAGCTGGGTCGACACGGTAAAGGAACCTGAAATCTCGCACGGTCCAGGGCTGCACACGTAGCCGTTGATCAGGCTGGTGAAGGGATTGCCCTGGTAAGTGTAGACGAACGTGTCCGCGTCGGCAGGTGATACCAGACCAAGCGCGAAAACCGAGCAGACAAGCAAAGCTCCAACGACACTGAGGATTCTTGCGCGCCTGCCAGTGGTCCCAGTCAAGACGCTTCTTTCGGTCGTCGAGATAGCCCCCATCGTCACCTCCCAGCGGATCAGCGCGTGGGCCGGATCCGCCAGTAACTACCTTCATAGTGCACTCATGCTTCCAGGATGTCTTATTGAAAATAAACGGCTTACTTTCGTGGTTCTGAGGAAAAGGAAGCCGATTGCAGGTTTTGGTCATATCGATTCCGGTGTGCCCCGCTCCGGAAAGGTCGTTGGGACCTCCGACCGGTCCCTCCAAGCGCCCAGCCGCACCGGCATCACACGCGGAATAGGACGTCTTCGCGGTTGAACATCCGGACGGCCGCACCGATGCCAATCGCGGCATAGACACAGGTCATCGCAAAAACCGCCGCAATCAAACCCCAATGATAATTTCCCGCGATCACGTCCTTGCTGACGAGACTTGTGTTCAGGATAGGAATGAGAGCGGTTTTCCAGTTGAGCTCCACACCCGGCATGGCCCCAATGATCGCAGGCATGATTACAACGAACACAAGCGGCGACACGTACGTTTGGGCTTCGCGATAGCTCTTGGCAAGAAGAGCGACAGCGAGAAGCACGGAGGCAAAAAGGACAGCGACCGGAAGAAGCAGGAACATCACGGCCGCCACCGCGCTTGGATCGATTGACATTTGCGGAACGTCGGCGCCGTGCAGAAAAGTTTTCTTGGACCAGGCGAACGAGATACCCATCGAGACAAGCGACAGGATGGCGGTGACCACCGACGCAAGTACTACCATCAAGAACTTGCCGATCACTAAGTCCGTCCGCGACACAGGGCTCGTCAGAATCGTTTCCATCGTGCCGCGCTCTTTTTCGCCCGCCGTCAGATCCATCGCTGGGTACATCGCGCCCGTGAAGCACAAAATGATGATCATGTACGGAATCCAACCGCCCAAAATTGACCCCCCGACTTTGGATGGTGGTGCGACGTTCTGAGCGTCGACGGTGAACGGCTCGAGCAGGCTGATAGGCAGGCCGCGAGCCGCGAGAGCGGCCCGGGCGAGGCTCTCGCGGTAGTCATCGAAGAACTTCTGGACTCTGTCCCGCGCCGATTCGGATTTCATGTCGCCTTGAAAGTAGTCGATGACGACCTTTTGCGGATGGCTGCCGCTCACCGAAGAGTCGAAGCCTTCCGGAATCTCGATCAGAACGCGAATCTTGTTGTCCGAGATTTTTTGCCGCGCGTCGGCTTGATAAGGGACCACTTGAATACCCTCGGCACCCCGAAGGGCTTCGAGGACCTTCGGCGAATCATCGCCGCCGTGAACCATTACGATGGAGGCTTCCTTGTTCGCTTCGCCGGAGAGCCTCGCCATCGTCCAGCCGACGATTAGAAAAAGCGCGGGAAACGCGACCACGGGAATAATGATCATCGATCGAATCGTCCGTTTGTCGCGAAGCATGTCGCGCAGTTCCTTGCGAAATACGATGAGTGCGTTGCCCAGGTTCATCGACCGTCTCCGGAAACCTTCACGAAAACCTCTTCCAGGTTATTGCTGCGGTACCTCGCGAGAAGTTCGTCGAGAGTGCCTTCCGCACGAAGGCGTCCGTCATGGATGATGCCGATTCGATCGCAGAGCTTTTCCACTTCGGTCATCACGTGCGTGGAGAAGATCACGGTCTTATTCTGGTCGCGGCACTGGCGAATGAAATCGGTGATGGCGCGAGCGGCCATAACGTCGAGGCCGTTTGTGGGCTCATCGAAGATCATCACCTGGGGATCGTGAACCAGCGTGCGGGCGATCGAGACTTTCTGCTTCATTCCAGTCGAGAGCTTCGCGCAACGACGGTCGCGAAACTCGTCCATGTCCAGCGCCTTGAAGATCTCAGACATGCGGCGGTTGATCGTCGCAGAGTCCAACCCATGCAACCTGCCGAAATACTCGACGGTCTCAGACGCCGTCAGGCGATCGTAGAGGGCAGTGGCCGTTGAGAGAAAGCCGATGTGGGCGCGGACCTTGGCCGGTTCCCGAACGACGTCGAAACCTGCAACGGTTGCGCCGCCCGAGGTGGGTGAAAGGATCGTGGCCAGCAGGCGAAGTGTGGTGGTCTTCCCGGCGCCGTTCGCGCCCAGCAGTCCGTAGATTTCGCCGGGCTTGCAGGAAAAGCTCACGGAATCCACGGCACGGATTTCGCCGCGCTTCTTGTTGTTGAAGACTTTGCCCAATTCGCGCGCTTCAATCATCCCAAGCCTCGCGCAGGAGATTCTGACAAAAAGGGGGGAGGAGAGGTCACCCCAGCCGCCTGTTAGTACGATTATGAGCCATGAAGATTACACGGAAATCAAGATTCGAGCACCAAGGCTCTTGGCCCCAATTCGGTCATACCAATCCTGCGCCGCGAAGGTCTCGACCAGCATCGAAAAGCCATGGACTTACAACTCGAAGGGAAACGAGCGCGGCATCCGGCACAAATGGTGCGGCGCTACGTGTGGATGGCGGCGTGGTGCGGACGATCGTCTAGTGCGCGGTTGTTCTTTCGAGTTGTATTCCATCACCAACAAGCGCGAGATTCTAGCCCTTGTGGCAGACGGAGCAGTGTTTCGCTTCGAAGTTTTCCATCGTGACCTCGAACATGTTGTTGCAGCCGATGCAGACACGATGAATTTTCACGAGAGGCTTTTCGCCTGGCTTGGGTTCCGCGGCATGGCTGGAGGGATGAGCCTGGTTCGCTTCAGTCATGGGCAAATTCTAACACGAACCGGGGATGCGCGAACGATCAAGCCGCCTGACCCTTCTGGAGGAAATCTCGAACGCGGGAAACGATTTCCGCAACAGGAACCGGGCGATAGAGCACCACTCCATGACTTCGGACGAACCCGGGCTCGTCCGGCGGAGCCGGAGGCACCGGAATCTTCTCCGTGCGCGAGGCAATCAAAATTGTCGGAACGACGGAAATGAGATTTTGAACCGCGGAATCCGAGACAAAGTCGGCAGCGGCTTCGAGCACGACGGCAGCCGGCATCCCTCCAGCAGCGATGGCCTTACCCGCGTCGTCCGGCGAATCCATGCCGAGGGCCTCGACGCCAATTTCGCGGAGCTCGGCGCGAACTGCCGTGCGCAGAGTCCAATCATGCGCGAGCACGAATACGACTGGCATCTCCAAAAGGGGAGTATAGCATCCCCCTTATGTACCTCGCGGCAGGCTTCGGTGTTTCATAGGCATGCGTCGAAAGGGTTTGTTACAATTTCGACGTCTGAGGGGACGGCTCGCGCCAAGGGCGCGGTCGAGCATGGCGGAAAAGAATAAGCAAAAATGGGTGATCTTGTCCTTGGTGGCAGGGCTCGCCATCGTGTTAGTGATTGTGTTGGCATCACGAGGGCAGGGACCAGCGGTTGCCGTGGTCAAAGTCGCGCGCGAAGATTTGAACGCCGTGGTCACCAGCAACGGCAAGGTTGAGCCGACCGCCCCAACGGTCGCGCACGCTGAGTTTCCAACCTTTGTCGATCGCGTGTTTGCAACCGAAGGTCAGACGGTGCATCGCGGCCAGGTAATCTTAACTCTTAACGCTGCAGACGTTCGAAGTCAGTTGGCGCAAACTCAAGCCGACTTACTGTCTGCACAATCCGATCTGCGAAACGCGCGGGCGGGGGGTGCTCCCGATCAATTGGCAGAACTACAAGGCGACCTTCAGCAGGCGAAGGCGGAGGTCGAGAACCTCGAGCGCGCACACAGGGCGCTGGAGGACCTTGTCGCAAAGCAAGCTGCGACCCGGGATGAGTTGGCGTTGAATGAGTCGAATTTGACGAAAGCGCACGCTCGGCTCGACGCGCTCAATCAGAAGAAGCAGGCGATTGCCCAAAAGGCAAGTGTGACCGCCCAGGCTGCAGAACTACGCGTGAAGCAAGACCAGGATCAAGTGCAGACGCTTGAGCAGAAGCTGCGTTCCGCCACTGTGATCGCGCCATCGGACGGAACGCTCTACTCGCTTCACGTTCGGGCCGGCGATTACGTCAAACTGGGCGATATAGTGGCAGAGATGACCGATCTGCGCCAAGTTCGCGTGCGCGCGTTTGTGGATGAGCCAGACCTCGGTTGGCTCGAGCTGGGGCAAGACGTTCGAGTCACGTGGGATGGCAAGCCCGGGCAAACGTGGAACGGCCAAACGCAGCAGCTTCCCAAGCAGGTGGTTCCGAGACAGAGTCGGAGCGTCGGGGAAGTTCTTTGTTCGGTGGACAACAGCAATTTGGAGCTGCTTCCGAATGTGAACGTGGAAGTGAAAATCATGGTGCGTCAGCGCAAGGGCGCCGTCGTGGTGCCGCGAGCGGCCGTGGGCTACGACAAGGGGCAGCATTACGTATTCGTGTTCGATGCGGACAGGGTGCATCGCCAAAACATCTCGGTGGGGATCGCGAGCGCGTCGAGCTATGAGGTGTTGTCGGGGTTAAACGTCAACGACCGTGTTGCGCTCCCTGGCGAGTTGAAGTTGCATGATGGAATGGATGTTCGAGCCACGGAGGCGAATTGAGCGCACCGTCCTGCCGAATTTCGATCGGCCTTTTGAGTTTGCTGTTGCTCTCGGTTAACGCTGCGTCCGGCCCAACGGGATTTCATCCCGTGGAGGCCCGGGCGCTTTCGTTCTTCTCGTCGCAGGCAACGCCGGATGGGGCTGCGCTGGAAGCCGCTCAACATCAATTCGGTTCCGGCAACTACTCGGCGGCGATTGCGACTCTGCAGTCGGTAGTGTCACAGAATCCATCGAACGCGGCGGCCCTTTACTGGCTTGGTCGATGCTACTACGAGGTTCGCGACTACGATCACGCGGTCGCGAACGGCGAAAAATCCGTGGCTTTGGATCCGAAGAACTCGCTCTACCAGCAGTGGCTGGGGCAGGAGTACGGAGGCAAGGCCGACCGCGATCAGAGCTACTTCGTCGCGAGAAAAGTGAAGAAGCAATTCGAACTGGCGGTGCAACTTGACCCGTCAAACATCGCGGCGCGAAGAGATCTCGAGGAGTTTTGTATCGAGGCTCCCTGGATCGTAGGCGGAAACGCAGATCAAGGGAAGGCGCAGGTAGATGCGATCGCGGCGATCGATCCGATCCAAGGGCGCCTTGCGCGGGCGGTGTTCGACACTCAGTCGTTGAAAAAGACCGATCTGGCAGAGGCCGAGTACCGGCAGGTTCTGAGCGCGAAGCCCGATAAACCGGAACCGTACTTCGAAGTGGCGTCCTTCTTTCAGAAACAAAACAAGATCGCCGACATGAACGCGGCGATCGATGCCGCCGCCCAGGTGAAGCCGAACGACCCACGCCTGGCGTATTATCGCGCTGCGGCGACGATCTCGGGCGGGTCAGGATCCGATCTATCGCGCGCGGAGGAGCATCTAAAATCGTACATTGCGAGCACGCCCGACCGCAGCGATTGGCCCTCGCACGCAGACGCGCGTGACTGGCTTGGCAGGCTCTACGAAGCGCAGGGGAAAACTGGCGAAGCCGCGGAACAGTACCGCGCGGCGTTGCAACTCGAGCCCCGGCGCAAGGCGACCCAAGCGCGTTTGGCAAAACTGGAGAAGGGATCGCAATAGCGCCGCGGCTGCGATTACCGGAAACTCCGATCCACAAAAAAGCATCGGATTCTGCCGGCTACTCTTATGCGTAACACGTCTGCCTTCTGGAATGAGACGCTGCAGCTTGCGATGCAAGCTTTGCGCGCGAATAAAGTGCGCGCCATGCTTACGATGCTGGGCGTGATCATTGGAAGCGCGTGCATCGTCCTGGTGGTCACGGTCGCGCTCACGGGCAAGCGCTACATTATTTCTGAAATCGAGGGCGTGGGTTCGAACCTCGTGCTGGCGGAGATGATTAATCCGGGCGGCGCGGAAAACCTGGCGCTCTCCGATCAGATCACGCCCGCCGATCTTGAAGCCGTAAAGCAAGACATCCCGCAGGTAACCGAGGCCGCCGGAACTGACGATCTTCGAATGAACGTCACCGTCGGCGGTACGGTGCACCCGATCAGCCTGGTAGGCGTCACGGAGGGCTTCAACACGGTTCGGCGCCTGGTCGCCGTCCGTGGCCGGTATTTCGACCAAGACGACATGATGTCGCGAAGCAAGGTGTGCCTTGTTACAGAGCAGCTCGCCGCTTCGATGTTTCCCTACGACAATCCCCTGGGCAAAGACCTTGCAATCGAGGAGTTGCACTTCACGGTGATCGGCGTTTTTCGCGAGCGCGTGGCCACGTTCGGGCAAACGGAGATAACTCCCGAAACTGTGATCGTGCCTTTTTCGCTGATCAAGGATTACACCGGGACCGACTATTTCAAGTCATTCTACGCTCAGGCCGACGACTCCGAGGATGTGCCGATTGTTACGCAGCGCGTGGCGGAAGTTCTCGCGAGCCGGCATCGCCCCGGAGCGAAGTATCATGTGTGGAATTTGGCGGGCATCCTGGCCGCGGCGAAGAATATCTCCATGGCCTTGACGCTGCTGTTGATTGTGGTGGCGATGATTGCGCTGACGATCAGCGGCATCGGAATCATGAACATCATGCTTGTGACCGTGACGGAGCGGACCCGGGAAATCGGGATCCGGAAGGCGATAGGCGCACCGCGCGCCGCGATCTTGTACCAGTTCCTGGCGGAGGCGGTTCTGATCAGCGGAACCGGCGCTCTCGCGGGAATTGCGATTGGCATCCTGATTCCCGTGATCACAAACTTCGTGCTTGCGATTCCCGCGATCGCAGACTTCTTGAGTGACTTTGTCCCAACCGGCGGGGACGTCAGTGTTCCGATATCGTGGGCGTCGGTTGTGCTGGCATTCGTTGTGTCCTGCTCGACCGGACTCATATTCGGGTATCTTCCCGCGAATCGCGCGGCGAGACTTCAGCCGACGGAATCCCTGCGCTATGAATAGACACGCGAAGTGCACAAGCATCCTTTTGTTGTTCGTGATCTCCGTCATTCCGGCTCGGGCGCAGGACACCGCTAGCCTTAAGAAAATGACGCTCCGAGAGGCTGTTACGCTAGCGCTGCAAAATAGCCGCGACCTGAAGCTAGCGCGTGTGCAATACAGCGTTGCGTTAGGCGAAGCGAGGGTCGATCACGCGGCTTTTCTTCCGAACGTTTACACGGGTGGAGGATACGTTTACACGTACGGCTTTCCGTCCGTTCCGGGCAGTGGCCCGCCAGCGATTTTTGAGCTCGACTACAACCAGGCGTTGTTCAATCCTTTGCTTAAGGGCCGGCAGCGAGCAGCCGAGGATCGCGCTCGAAGCCAGAAGGTGGAGGTGGACCGAATCCGCGATGATGTAATGGTCCGCACGGCCTCAGCGTATTTGGAGCTCGCAGAAGTCCGGCACTTGATTGAGTTGATGAGCAATGATCAAGCCAGCGTTGAGAAAATACTCGCGCTGACCAGGGATCGCGTCGCCGCGAACCAGGAACTTCCCATTGAAGAGACGAGGGCCGAATTGTCTTCGGCAAGAATCCGCGAACGCCTGATCAAGCTCCAGGATCGGAACGAGACGTTGTCGCAGCAACTGCGCGACCTCACAGGTGTTCCGGACGGTCAGGCAATCGACGTCGAGCCAGAGGAAACATCCTTCGCCGTGGATCTGCAGGAGAGTCAGGTGGCCGATCTCGCGGTAGCGAACGATCCCGGGATCAAAGAAGCTGAAGACGAACGCGCCGCGCGACAGCACCTCCTGAAAGGTGCGCGATTGAGTTACTGGCCGACCGTAGATGCCGTCGCTCAGTACAGCGTGCTAAGCAAGCTGAATAACTACGACCTCTACTACAAGACCTTCCAGCGGAACAATTTCAATGCGGGAATTGAAGTCACAATCCCATTGTTTGCCGCGAAGACTTCCGCGAATGTCGCCTTGGCCAAGGTCCAACTCAACGAAGCGGAACTTGCGCTCAGCAACAAGCGTGAACAGGTGCGCCTCCAGTCGGGGCAGGAATCACGTGAGACACGGGAACTCGAAGCCACGCGGGAAGTCGCCCGGCTGGATTTGAAACTCGCGCAGCAAACGTTGGAACTCGCCCAAGCGAAGCTCGAGGACGGAAAGGTGACTCTGAAGGACGTCGAGCAATCCCGCCTGGATGAGAGCGACAAATGGATGGAATTTCTCGACGCGAACCTTGCGTGGCAGCGGGCTCAACTGAAGGTCCTGCAGGCCACGGGGCAGTTAGCGAAAGTGTTGCAATGATACATCCAATCAAACGCTTGCTTAAATGAGTCGCAAAATCGAGTAGAATAGAGTTTCACGCTTCTGACGTGGCTGTTCGTAGTTCCTGAGGGGGACTGTACATGTCGTCTGCTATGAAGACGTTGTTCTTGAATCCGCCGAGCTTTGACAAATTCGACGGTGGCGCCGGCTCGCGGTGGCCCGCAACTCGCGAAATCGAATCCTATTGGTACCCGGTCTGGCTTGCCTATCCCGCAGGGATGCTGCCCGGCAGCCGCTTGCTGGATGGTCCTCCGCACCATATCTCGCCTGACGAAGTGATCCGTACCTCGGCGGACTACGAATTCTTGGTCCTATTCACCTCCACGGTCGGTTTTCAGAGCGACATTCGCATGGCTCGCGCGATGAAGGAAAAGAAGCCCGACCTAAAGATCGCTTTCGTCGGACCCCAAGTGCAGATCAAGCCCGCTGAGAGCCTCCTGGCGAGCCCGGATATTGATTTTGTCGTGCGCGGCGAATTCGATCATGCCGTTGTCGATTACGCGCTCGGCAAGCCGCTTTCAGGGATTGCAAACGTCAGCTACGTCAAAGACGGCAAAGTCGTGCACAACCCCTCGCGCGAGCCACTCCATACCGAAGAGCTCGACGCGCTGCCCTTTGCCACCGAGGTTTACGAGAACAACTTGACGATCGAGAAATACAACGTGCCGTTCCTCCTTAACCCCTACGTTTCGTTCTACACCGCGAGGGGATGCCCGGCTCTCTGCACGTTTTGCTTGTGGCCGCAGACGCTTTCCGGCCATGCCTGGCGCGTCCGATCGGTTGAGAACGTCGCTCGAGAATTCCGGCAAGCGCACAAGATGTTTCCGCAGGCGAAAGAATTCTTTTTTGACGACGATACGTTCAACATTCGAAAAGACCGCGTCCTCGCCCTATGCAAGGAATTTCAGCCGGTCGGCTTTCAATGGTCTTGCACGGCGCGCGTCCACAGCGACTACGAAACTTTGAAAGCAATGAAGAATGCCGGGTGTCGCTTGCTGATCGTGGGATTCGAATCGGGAGACCCGCAGATTCTGAAGAACATCAAAAAGGGCGCGACTGTGGAAATGGGACGCACTTTCGTTCAGAACTGCAAGAAAGTGGGCATTCACGTTCACGGCGACTTCATCATCGGTTTGCCTGGCGAGACAAAAGAAACGATCGAGAAGACGATCAACTACGCCAAAGAGCTCGATTGCGAGACGATCCAAGTCTCAATGGCGCACGCATATCCCGGCACAGAACTATACGACCAGGGACAGCGAGAAGGCTTCCTTGCGACCGAAGCGATCACAGATTCGCTCGGGCATCAGCTTCCGCACCTCGAATATCCGGGACTGAGCCGCGAGTATATGGTGGAGTCGGTGAATCGCTTCTACGACAGCTACTATTTCCGGCCGCGCGTGGCTTGGCGGATCGTCCGCGAATCGCTCTGGGACGGTCATGAACGCAAGCGTCTGTTCCACGAAGCCGTGGACTTCCTGAAACTGCGCCACGACCGCCGGAAAGTGGCGCGGAAGGGCGTCGACAAGAAAGCGCTCGTCCAAGTGCCGTCGATCGAGTCCAGCCGGACAATGGAAGTGGGCGGCGAATCGTAGACCGCATGAAGTTCGCCGCGGACCTGCGTTTCAAGACGTACCTGCTCATCTCGATGCTGATTTTCTTCGGGCCCATTGGGGATACCCTGATGAGCAAGGGGATGCGCCGTATCGGCACGGCGCCGAGTTGGAATCCAACGGTCCTTCTTCACTACGGCTTTCAGGTTTTCACGTCTCCGATCATTTGGCTCGGTACCCTCGCGATGATCGGCTTTTTCATTTCATACACGGTTGTGCTCACTTGGGCGGACTATAGCTACGTCCAGCCTGCTTCCGCCCTCACGTCAGGGATGGCTGCGCTGCTGGGCCGATATGTTCTCGGCGAGACCGTAACACCGCTGCGGTGGGCGGGCGTCGCGATCGTTTGCCTCGGCGTGTTGATTATCGGCTACACACCGCCGCGCACCACGGAGCCAATCGATGCTGATTGAGGTGATTCTGGTTTTTTTTATCGTCGTTGTCGGAACGGTGGGCGAGATGTGTGTGACTCGCGCGATGAAGATTCTTGGCGAAGTGAAGGATCTCAATCCGCGAACGCTGCTGGGCGTTCCAATCCGCGCGTTTCGGGTCGGATGGATGTGGATCGGCTTCGCGATGATGGCGCTGGCTTATTTTGCGCTATTAGGAATGCTAGCGCGTGCCAACGTCAGTTACGTGATTCCTATTACGTCGCTGAGCTATGTCGTCGGAGCGATCGGTGGCAGGTGGTTCCTCGGGGAAGCCGTCACGCACCAGCGCTGGATCGGCGTACTGCTGGTTTGCGCCGGTGTAGTCCTCGTTTATCTGGGCAAAGGTTGATCGTTGCGTGATTTGGACCGGGATTCGCGACGCGCTCCTGGTGTTGGCGGCTGCGCCATTCGCCTACTACTTCGCCGCGATTCTGGCAGGCAGCGCATTCTTTCGTAAGCGGCGTTCTGATCATCGGGATTTCGCCCCTCCAGCTAGCATCTTGAGACCCATCTGCGGCCTCGACCGCGAAACGTATCAAAATTATGAAAGTTTCTGCCGTCAGGATTACCCCGAATTCGAAATGTTATTTTGCGTCTCTGACCAGAGCGATCCCGCGATTCCCACAATCGAAAAACTGATCGGAGAATTTCCGCAGCGCTCGATCCGTTTGCTGATCGGTTCCGAGCCGCTCGGGAAAAGTGACAAGGTCAACAAACTTTGCCGCATGGCTCGCGAGGCGCGCTACGACGTTGTGATCGTGAGCGACAGCGACGTGCGCGTCGAACCGGGTTTCTTGCGCGCCTTTGTGGAACCCTTCTCGAATTCCGAAGTTGGCGGCGTCACGTGCTTGTATCGAGGCGTTACGGATGGATCGCTTGCCGCGGACATCGAGGCCCTGGGCAATAGCACGGATTTCGCCCCGGGCGTGCTCGTCGCGTGGCTGTTCGGCGGTCTCACCTTCATGTTAGGCGCCGTGATGGCCACCACCAGAAAGCACCTCGACGAAATCGGGGGCTTTGAATCGCTGGTCGACTATTTCTGCGACGACTACGAACTGGGCAACCGGATCGCAGCGCGGGGGTACCGTATCGAACTCAGCCGGTTTCCGGTGGCTGTCGATTATCCGCGCGAAACGTTTGGCGGCGCGTTCCGTCATCACGTTCGATGGAATCTCAGCATCCGCGCCTCGCGTCCGTGGGGCCATCTCGGCCTGATTTTCACGCAGGCCCTGCCGTGGGCCGTGTTGGTGGGAGCGCTCGTGTCGCCGCGCGCGGGGATTGGTTACTTCGTCGCCGCTTTTCTCCTTCGCAACGCGGTGGCCATGTCGGTGGGATTTGTGGGGATGAAGGATCGTCTGGTGCCGCGCAGGCTCTGGATGCTGCTATTTCGCGATCTTTTTGCGTTCTTCGCTTGGTTTGCCAGCTTCTTCCCACAGCGGATTCACTGGCGGGGACAAGAGTTCTATGTCCGAAAGCGATTGTTGGTGCCGGTTCCGACGCGGCATTCTTAGCCCGGCGGGTTAGAAATGAAGGGCACTACCGCGCCAGAGTTGACGACGCTCCAATTCGCCAGTAAAGTAACAAAGGAAAGCAATCAGAGGTCGTGCCGCCGTCGCTTCTTTGCTCTTTCCCACCAGTTGGGAGGTCGTACAATTGGCAGTACATCAGATTCTGGATCTGATTATCCTGGTTCGAGTCCAGGCCTCCCAGCCAAACTTTTCAATTCGTTAGAGCTCCCGAAAAACCTTTCTTACTGGTGCCGGTCTGGCCGAGCGCCGTTCGACGGTGACTGCGGCAGCAATCCGTAAGCGCAGAATTGGCCACTCCCCACATTCGCGGTGCCGAAGCTTGCGAGATACACCTTGCCATTCGCCACTGTCGGAGGCGCCATCTTGGAATAGTTGTCGCAGTTGTCGCGAGCCGGGCTTTGGAGAGAATTCCACAGTTCGTGGAGCACGTTGTCCGCGTCATACGCGTGGAGGATGCCGGGCCTGGATTCGTGCCACGCGTCCCCACTTGCCTGAATAGCGGCCCACAGGATCCCGTTTTTGGATCCATTCGCCGAAAGCGAGAGCATTGCGCCCGGATGGCCCGCCGTGGCATCCGGTCTTATCTCAAATGGGGTCGTCTCGAATTTCCCCGCGCCGAACTTGTATGCTCTCAACCGGTCCTTCTGCCCCCAGACGTAAACGACAGGGCCGTTCTTGTCGCTGTTCCAATACACCAGGCTGTGGATGTGAGAACCACTCACCTGAAAATGTTGCACCGCATTTTCGTCGCCGAGATGGCCCATGTGTTTCGCGTCGACCAGGTAGAGAACGCCCTCCTTGCCGCCGTCCGTCACCAGGTTCGTCCCAGGGATCAGCAATGCACCGGAGGAATCAAGGTCATCGTCCTTGCGATCAAGCTGCTCGTGGTTCGATGGCGTGAACCAATCCAGCAAATTAAGCTGCGAGTCGAGCTTCAGAAAACTCTCGCTGAAATTCGCGTTCCCGTCCCAGCTGCCATTGCCGGTGACCACATAGATGTTTCCGTTCGCATCCGCTGCAGGCCCCTGACCCGATTGCCAAATGCTTGCGGCATTGCCTGTGGGAGACGGATTGAAAAGCGCAATTTGATTCAGCGATTTGGCGTCGTAACCCATCAGAAAGCCGTGATACGAGCCTTTGTCGCAGTGAGATGCATAGCCCACGTACACCACTCCATTCAAAAGCAGTACGGCCGGCCGCTGGTTCTGAAAAAGAGGATTGAACCCATCCGCCGAAATTACAATCGGGCTCTCAGGCAGATCCGCCCCGGTGCTGATATCGAGCGCATGTAACCGTTGAACGAAGCCCGCCGCTGTCTTCGTTAGCGCAACGACGTAGAGCGTTCCGCTCCCGGCATCGATCACCGGCGTCCCGATGATCCCCATGTTTCCATTAATGTCGGTGCATCCGAAATTACCGTCGGCAAGATTCGCGGGGGAACCAAAATTGACGTGCCAGTATGGTTCCGAGGCCCTCGCGTCATCCGCATCGAAGGCGTACACGCTGTTGCTTACGGTGGTGACGTAGACGACATTGTGTTCCGCGCCCGCAATTCTCACACCGGCGACGTAAAGTGGTTGGCCGTAGACTTGGTCATCCACAACGCGCTTGAACAGCAAGCCGAATCGTTTCGCGTTCACGTTGGATGGAGTCAGGATCGTTTCAGCAAGGTTTGCACCCGTGCGGGCATTATCATTGTGCTGCGTCAGTACGCTCACCTGCCCGAACGCCGCCGTCGCGAACGACCATGCGAGGGATAACGCCAGGAAAGATTCGCGGATGCTGTGTTTGAACGAGAGCAAACGCGCGCGCACCATTGTGTCGGCGGAACTATATGAGTCGTTCCCGGTCGAGTCAAACCACAAAAACTGAAGGTGTCATTTAGAAAAACTGAATCGAGATGCCGTGACGGGGCGCGAAATACCCTTGACCCTGCCTCTTCATTCCATGTAGTAACTCGTCGTGCCGCCATTACGAGACGCCGATCGAGCAGGAACGATCGAAGTGAGCCCACAGAGCCCGACCGATTCTATTGGCTCGAAGCCCCCAAATCGTGCCGGTTCCTTCCGCTGGGTGATCTGCGCTCTTCTTCTTCTCGGCACAACCAAGAATTACATGGACCGGCAGATCCTCGGCGTGCTCAAAACCACACTCCAGCACGACCTCGGTTGGAATGAGATCGACTACGGCAATCTGGTATTTGCGTTCCAGGCAGCCTACGCGGTGGGCATGCTTTTGGTTGGCCGGCTGATCGACAAGATCGGTACGCGCGTTGGCTACGCCCTGGCCATGGTCTTTTGGAGTGTGGCGTCGATGGGACACGCAATAGCCCACAGCCTCTCGGATTTTATTGTGGCTCGCTCAGCGCTGGGCCTCGGGGAGTCGGCGGTATTTCCAGCAAGTATCAAATCAGTTGCGGAGTGGTTTCCTGCAAAGGAGCGGGCATTCGCGACGGGAATTTTTAACGCTGGTACGAATCTAGGCGCAATCGTCACTCCGCTGATCATCCCCTGGATTACGATTCATTGGGGCTGGCGCGCTGGTTTCATTTTTACCGGCGCGCTCGGCTTCCTGTGGGTTGCTCTCTGGCTTCTGCTCTATCGTAAGCCGGAAGAGCATTCGCGCGTGTCGCCGGCCGAGCTGGCTTACATCCAAAGCGACCCACGCGAGTCCGCTACAAGGGTGAAATGGCTGAGCCTGCTGTCTCACCGGCAGACCTGGGCGTTCGTGGCCGGCAAGTTCATGATCGATCCGATCTGGTGGTTTTATCTCTTCTGGATTCCCGATTTTCTTCAGCGGAAACATGGGCTCAATCTCGCGCAAGTCGGGCTTCCTCTCGTCGTGATTTACGTGATCTCCGACGTCGGAAGCGTGGCTGGCGGCTGGTTCTCATCGGCGTTGATCCAGCATGGCAGCACGGTGAACGCCGCTCGCAAGGTCGCAATGCTCACTTGCGCTTTGGCGGTGGTTCCGATTGTCTATGCGTACCGGGCCTCGGGGCTCTGGACCGCCGTTTTTTTGATCGGTCTCGCCGCCGCCGCGCATCAGGGATTTTCGTGCAACCTGTTCACTCTTACGTCGGACATGTTCCCGAACCGCGCCGTCGCGTCAGTGGTCGGGATTGGAGGAATGGCCGGTGCGGTTGGCGGAATGCTGATCGCAAAGATTGTCGGTCACGTGCTTCAATGGACGGGTAGCTACATGATTCCGTTCTTGATTGCGGGCGTTGCGTACCTGGTTGCGCTCGGGTTGATCCAGTTGCTTGCTCCGAGTCTGAAACCGGCGACTTTGGCGCAGGAAGGTGGATCGCCCGCCGAAGTGTGAGCGCTGTCTCGAGCTCGAAAGTGAAACTGGTTCACGTGGCTCGATCCTGCGGTTTCCCGCTGAAGCGAGAATAAAACAAGCGGCCTGACATCTCGAGTTTGGAGGAGCAAGAAATGAGCGTTCAACAACCAGACCCAGGAAAAATGATCTTTCGAGCGACGAATCGACAAGTCGGACGCCACGTTTCGGTTACGCCCAAGAACAGCACGAACCGCCACCTCTCGTACGGGCGCGTCATTCTGAATCACTCGGTTCCGTCGGTATCGTTCAACACCGGAAGTCAGGAAACTGGCCTGATCTGCCTCGCAGGCAAGGGCGCGGTTCGCGTCGCTGGCAAGACCTTCGAACTCGGCCAGTACGATTCAATCTATGTCCCTCGCGGGGCGCAAGTCGAAGTCAGCACCTCCGCTGACGTGGATTTCGCCGAATTTTCATCCGACGTCGACAACACGTATCCGCTGCAGTTTGTGCCTTACAGTGAGATTTCAAAGGATGCAAGCCTCCGATTCGCCGCAGGCACTCCGGGAAGCTCGCGCCAGGTAAACATTTGCATAGGGAAGAACGTTCAAGCGGGCCGCCTTCTCCTGGGATTCACCGTTTCCGATCCGGGGAATTGGACGAGTTGGCCGCCGCACGAGCACGCCGAGATGCTCGAGGAAATGTACGTCTACTTCGACATGCCCCACCCAGCCTATGGAATTCAGTTGGTGTACAACAACACCGAATATCCTGAACTCCTCACGGTTGTTCGCGACGGCGATGCCGTTCTGATACCCAGCGGCTATCACCCCAATGTCTCGGTGCCGTGGCATCGCATCACGTTTCTATGGGCGATGGCCGCCCATCGCGAGAGAGAATTTCGAAAATTCGGCGTTGTCAACGTTCAGCCTGACTTCGGCCAAAGTGGCTCGGCGCTGGAGGCGAGCCGGAAATAGGAAGGAGTCTTTTGCCGCCAACCGCCGCGAGAGAGAATTACTCTCGCGTCCACCGGGTCAATCCAAATTGCTAAATATGCTCCTTGTGAGCGCGCGACTACGGGATGATGACCGTTCTCCAACCATGTTGACCCCTTTGCCAAGCGTCTTCGACGTCGCGTAGCGGCACTCGCTCGGTGTCGATACGCAGCTTACCGCTGGCGACATTAGACAGAAGTTGGCGGATGGCTTCTAGCCACATCTCGGGCGAGGCTGGGGCGTTGCCAGATCCGGCTCCGAGGATTTCCAGCTTCGAACTTCGTAGCGCGGCGGCGGGCAGCGAAACGGTGGGTCCCGCGCTCTCGCCCACTTCGATGAGGCGGACTCTGGATCGTGCGGGATTCAAATCTTTTCGCGCGATGGCAGCCAGAAGTGCTTCAGTGGGAGGGCCCCAGAGGTAATCGATGATGACGTCGAAGCCAGCATCACCAGCTTCGCGAGCAAAGGCTTCGGTCAAATCCGGGCCAGTTTTATCAAGGCGGATGGTCGAGTCGGCGCCCAAGTCGTGAAGAGTGTCCAGTGCTCGTTCGTTTCTTCCGGCGGCGATCACCCGTCCAGCGCCGAGGAGCTTGGCCGTTTGTACGGCCAGCTTTCCGGTGACTCCGGTGGCACCAAGGATCAGCACGGTCTCACCCGCAGTGAGTTGAGCACGCCAGGCAAGTGCTCCCCAGGCCGAGAGGCCGGGGTTTACAATGGCTGCGGCGATATCGTCGTCAATGTTGTCGGGGATAGGAAAACTGTGCGATGGAGACACAATCGTGCGTTGAGCCATGCTCCCGTAGGGGAGCCGGGGTATAGCGAAGAACACACGTGTGCCGTCGTCAAGGCACCCGACTCCGTCCGTGCCGCATACGACGGGCAGTTCGCGGAACGAGGAGTAGTGCGAGCCGTTGGCCATCTGCTTGTCGACGGGCTTGAGCGCGGCAGCACGGACGCGCACGATCACCTCGTTTTCTTCTGCGATAGGCTCGGAGAACTCCTCGAAGCGGGGTGACTCATTAAGGGCGTGTAGCACAGCGGCATTCATGACTGGCCTCCTTTCACGGTGACTCACTTTTTTCGATTCATGCTTTCTTCGTACTGCGTGATTATTTCCCTTTGTTGTCTTTCGTCGTTCTGCTGCGTACTCTAGCTACGCTTCGGTTGGTCCGCTAACGGGAAAGTGGCGATATTTATCGGAAAAGGGTCAATCTCGTAGGTTCATGTTCTCAGTCCCGAAGAATGCGGAAGAACTGCGCCGTCTCTACGAGGGCGATACGCCGGTACTGGCGTTTGCCTTCAAGAGGCGTGCGGCCGAGGATTGGGCGCCAGAGCACAGTCACGTGCGCGGGCAACTCTTCGCATTGACCCAGGGATTGCTCATCGTGGAAGCAGGAAGCGAACGATGGATGTTTCCCTCCCAGCGTTGCGCATGGATTCCACCAAATTGCAGGCACGCGGCCCGTTCTGTGGGAGGCGTTGCTGGCTCGATGGTTCACCTGTCTGCTGGAGATGTGCCGCGGACTACCCAAGACGCCCTGCATGTTCAACTCATCGGAGCTATTGTTCGCCGTAGTTCATCGCATTCTCGATTGGGACCCCCACCAACCGCTCAACCCTGCGAAGAAGCACTTAATCGCTACGCTTCGTGACGAGATTCGACACCCTGACCAGCAGCCCTTGCGTTTGACCTTACCAAGAGACGAAAGACTGGCCAGAGTTGCTGATGCTCTGCTGGATGATGTTGGGGATCACCGCACGCTGGACGCTTGGGCGCATATTGCCGGAATGGCCCGCCGTACTTTCATGCGTGCGTTTTCCGCTCAGGTAGGTACGTCATTTGGCCGTTGGCGACAGCAGGCACGATTGTTTGCTGCCCTTGAGATGCTCGCGCAAAGGAAATCTGTCACGGAGGTCGCTATCTCAGTCGGTTACGACAGCGTAAGTGCCTTCATTGAAATGTTTCGGACGATGCTGGGAACCACACCACAGACATACTTTCGAGGCAGGCAAGAACCGGGACACTAGTAGAACCTCCGCCCCTTGCGCAGAAAATCAATGGCTCAAAATTCGTGTCGTTGCTCGTGATAAATGATTTAGAATCAACATTACCAATGCGCCCGTAGCTCAGTTGGATAGAGCGTCTGCCTTCTAAGCAGAGGGTCGGGGGTTCGATTCCCTCCGGGCGCGCCACTCTTTCGCTGCGAGTGACCGTTGCCGAATCCCACCTTTCAGCAGTTTCCTTCTTATCCTCTGTCTATGATCAACGCAACAAGGTTTTGAGTACTCAAGTGCGGTAGCAATCATCCTGAAATGGCCCTGCTTCCCTCTTTGGGACGAAATTGAATCTACAAACCGAAACTCTGTTTTCGGCGGTGAGCACAATTCGAATTTTCTTCGGCTTTGAAATCAGATACTTAGCCACGCGCTGATTTGTATTCCGCGACAGGTAAAAATCGCCAATTGTGTTTGGCACAAGCTTTGCATCCATTCCTCTTCTCGTGAACAACATGAGATCGAGAATTCGACCCAGGTTTTCGCGCGATTGTTAGCACGCGCTTGTGTTACCAGGATGTGTTTATTACTTATCGTCAAATAGGTCACGTTCAGTGGGGTGAAAGCAAGCGTTTCCGTCGCTGTCACTCGAGACGCTTCCTGCGAACCCCTCCGCGAGCCGCCCGATGGAGCCGCCACGGTAACGCGATACAAAGATTGAAGAGGAGATTCCGATGCGTAACGTCGCTGTTCGAAATATCTGGCTCCTAGCGCTTCTGATGAGTGGTCTCTTAGCCGGATGCGGCCGGGAACAAACCCTGGGTCCGGCTCAACCAGCGGTCGTGTCCACCACGCCCGCCAATGGCGCCATTGGCGTAATCCTGAATAGCGTCATTACGGCCACTTTCAACGAAACGATGGCTCCCTCCACCATCAGCGCGACAACCTTCACCGTGGTGGGACCGGGAGGGGCCGTAACAGGCTCCGTTACGTATGCGGGTACAACGGCCACCTTTACTCCAGGCGCCTCTCTTGCGGCCGCCACTTTGTACACAGCAACGATTACCACAGGAGCACAAAACGCGCTGGGAACCGGGCTCCTCAGCAACTACGTCTGGACATTCACGACTGGCGCGCCGACCGTTATTTCCACGGTCCCCGCGGCTGGCGCGACGCTTGTGCCGGTTAACACCCTCGTCTCCGCTACGTTCAGCGAAGCGATGAACGCTGCGACGCTCAATGCGGCTACGTTTACTTTGAAGGGGCCGGGCGTAACTCCTGTCGCAGGAGTCGTCACTTACGCAGGCAGCACTGCGACGTTCACTCCGGCAACCGTTCTTGCAGCCAACACCCTGTTCACAGCCACGATTACCACCGGAGCGAAAGATCCCACAGGTGCGGCGCTGGCCGCCAATTATGTGTGGACCTTCACCACTGCTCCGCCACCCACCGTCATTTCCACAGCTCCGGCAAACCTCGCCACGCTTGTAGCCGTCAACACGACAGTGACAGCTACGTTCAGCGAGCCGATGGATCCTACGACCATTACTGGAGCGACTTTTAAGCTGACTGGGCCCGGAGCCACGCCTGTGGTCGGTGCCGTCACCTATTCAGGTTCTACCGCGACCTTTACTCCGACGGCAATTCTCCCTGCCAGCACTTTGTTCACCGCCACGATCACTACGGGAGCGAAAGACCCCACCGGCGCGCCGCTGGCTGCCAACTATGTGTGGACGTTTACCACGGCTCCGCCGCCGACGGTCGTTTCCACAGTTCCTGCAAACGGGGCCACAGCCGTCGCATTGAACGCGACCGTGACCGCCACGTTCAGCGAAGCGATGAACCCCGCGACGATCACGGCCACTACCTTCACCTTGACTGGACCAGGAGCAACGCCCGTACCCGGGACCGTAACTTACGCCGGAACCACTGCCACACTCACACCCACGTCGCCTCTCGCGGCCGGCACCCTATTTACAGCCACGATTACAACCGGAGCAGCAGATCCGACGGGAAACGCGCTCGCGGCGAACTATGTGTGGACGTTCACCTCGGCCACCCAGCCCCAGGTGACTTCTACGAATCCCGCCAGTGGCGCGATCAACGTGCCGCTCAACCAGAAGATTACGGCAACGTTTAACGAGCCGATGACCGCTTCCACGATCACCCCGGCTGGGGTGTTTACCGTGGCAGTAACCACCGGCGGAGCTCCCGTGACTGGCACGGTCACCTACGACGCGGCAAGCAACACCGCCATCTTCACGCCAAGCGTAGACCTGGCGGCCAGCACTCAATTCACCGCCAAGATTACGACAGCGGCCCAAGACCCCGCGGGCCAAGCACTGGCCGCGAACTATGTTTGGAGCTTCACAACCGGCACGGCCGCGACCGCTATCGCACCGACAGTGCTTTCCACCGACCCAATCAGCGGTGCCATAACTGTTCCTCGCAACCAGAAAGTCGCCGCAACGTTCAGCGAAGCGATGGACCCAGCCACAATCTCCGCGGCAGGAACATTTACTGTGGTAGTGACTCTCGGCGGCGCTCCCGTTACGGGCACCGTCACCTACGACACCGCGAGCAACACGGCAATCTTCACTCCAACCGCCAATTTCGCGGCCACGACGCAGTTTACTGCCACAATTTCAAACGCTGCCAAAGACCTTGCCGGCAACGCGCTGATCGCCGGGAGCGTCCCGAATCCGTGGAACTTTACCACTGGAGCAGCCCTTGACAACACGGCTCCCACAATAACGCTCACAAATCCGGCCAACATCGCCACAAGTGTTCCCATCGACACGACGATAAACGCAACTTTCAGCGCTCCGATGAATCCGTTGACGATCACGACGGGAACGTTCCGGATCACAGAAACTTCGAACGGAAGCCCTGTGTCCGGCACTGTCGCGTATGACGTTGCGAATCAGATCGCAACGTTTACTCCGTCGGCCAACCTCGCGGCCAGCACCCAATACACAGCCGCGATTGCGCCTATCGTGCAAGATCTCGACGGCAACTCATTGGCGTCGGGCAGTACTCCGAATCCGTGGACCTTCACGACGGGTACAACCGGTTCAAGTCCGGCAAACGTCAACCTCGGGTCGGCGGGGAACTTCGCAGTAATGGCCACCTCTTCGACTACGAGCACGGGTCCCGTGATCGTCAACGGCGATGTTGGATTGGACCCGGGAACGTCGCAAGGGATACCACCGGCGCAAATCAACGGGACGATTCACATCAACGATCCCATCATCGCAAAGGCCCAATCCGACCTGTTGGCCGCCTATAACGATGCCGCCGGCAGATTGCTTCCAACAGTCATAGCCGCAAATCTCGGAGGACAGACCCTTCATCCAGGACTGTATACCTGCGCCTCGACGGCGTTCTTGCTCTCGGGAGCAGGACCGCTCAACAACCTCACCTTGGACGCCCTGGGCGATCCGAACGCGGTTTTCATTTTCCAGATGGGATCCACTCTCACCACGGCCACCAGCTCGCAGGTGATTCTGGCGGGCGGTGCCAAGGCCAGCAACGTTTACTGGCAAGTCGGCACTTCAGCGACCCTTGGAATAACCAGCATCTTCAAGGGAAACATACTGGCCGCCGTCTCCATCACGATGAACACAGGCTCGGTAGTGGAGGGAAGACTTTTCGCCGGGTCCGGCGGCGGAGCGGCTTCGGCAACGGTCAGTGGCGCGAGCGTAACGATACCTCAGCCATAAGTCCGGAAATGTTCGGACAAAGGGCGCGGCGAGCAAGGTTCGATGACCGCGAGGCGGGTTTCTTGGCCCGCTTCGCACTTGGCAGGCACGATTCAGGAGGCAACAATGAAACTAGTAGCGCGAATGATCGCCACAATGGCGGTTGCTCTTGTCATGGTGCCTGCACTCTATGCGGACGACACCGCACCGAGAACAAAATCGAAGGGAGATGACTCGGCCAAATCGACTGTCGCGCCCGCCACCGTCGAGGCGGACACCAAACCGATTGCCGCACCCTCGCCCCTTTTGAGTCCGGCTCCTTTTCGAGTAGAGCCTGCCCAACCATCTGGCCAGGCTGTAATGGCCATGCATCAAATGGGAGATTCAGATGACTATGTCCCCAAGGGGGAACTCTTCCTGGGCTACACATTTTGGCGGAATATGCCCGCAAACTTCGACAATCGCATCGATTGGTTGCATGGCGCAAGCATGAATATCGCGTACAACTTTGATAGCCATCTGGGCCTCGTCGTCGATGTTGCGGGCTTTCCCGATAGCAGCATACGACTCGCGACGGCAGGCGCGCCCACGAAGACGTACGATTCCGGCGGAAGTGCCTACACGTACCTCATCGGTCCGCGCTTGTCGTTCCGGCACGAGCGATTGACTCCGTTCATCCAGGTCATGGTAGGAGCCGCGCTTGCCAGCCCCGTAACAATCCACGGATGTTCGGGAGATCCCGTTTGCACCCCGCTCGATTCCGAATATGCCTTTGCCATGACGTCTGGCGGCGGACTTGATATCACGCTGCGCCGTCATATCGCCTTGCGATTGTTTCAGGCCGAGTACCTCACCACGCGGTTCCACAATCCTCCGTCCAACAATGCTGGCCGGGACTGGCAGGGCAACCTGCGTCTCTCCACGGGGCTTGTGTTTCGGTTTGGTGGGAGTGCACCTCCACCTCCCCCTCCCAACCGTCCACCCGTGGCCTCATGTTCGGTTGATAAAACCATGGTCTACGCAGGATCGGGGGACTTCGCGGTTGTGCGCGTGAGCGCCAGCGATCCTGATAACGATCCTCTTAGCTACACTTGGACCTCCAATGGCGGCGACGTCGTCGGCAACGGCCCCGAAATCCGATGGAACTCTTCCGGCACAACTCCGGGAACCTATTCGGTGAAGGTGCGCGTGGACGACGGGCGGGGCGGCGCCGACACTTGCTCGGTGGATGTTCGCGTTGAACCGCGTCCAAATCGGCCGCCATCGATGACTTGCTCCGCGGACCGCACCACCGTGACGGCGGGCGAGCGAGTGCAAATTACCGCTTCAGCCAGCGATCCTGACAACGATCCGTTGACGTTTTCCTGGAACGTCAGTGGCGGCAGGGTGGAAGGCTCTGGATCTTCCGTAAGATTCCACACGGCCAATCTCGCGCCAGGACCATACACGGTCGCGGGCCACGTGGACGATGGGCGCGGTGGCACTGCAGACTGCCAGGTGGGAATCGCGGTGCAGGAGCCCGCGCCTCCGCCGGAAATGGTCGAGATCGAAGCGCGACTCGCTCTGCACAGCATCTATTTCCAGACGGCTCGGCCGAGCATCGCCCATCCCGACGGCGGTTTGCTCGAGAGCCAGGCGATGATTCTCACCAAGCTGGCGGCAGACTTCACAAGATACTTGACCTACAAACCGGACGCCCGCTTGATCCTAGGCGGCCATGCCGATCCTCGCGGTACGCCGGAATACAACAAACTCCTCACGGAGCGCCGCGTCGAACGCACCAAGAGCTTCCTGGTCGAACATGGCGTGTCCGCAAACGCCATCGAGACGCGGTCTTATGGCAAGGAGGACGATCTGACAGCGGAAAAGGTAAAGGAACAGATCGCGCAGAATCCCGACCTGACGCCGGACGAACGGCAGCAAATGTTGAACGATCTGCCGGTGATGGTGCTGGCTAACAATCGGCGCGTGGACGTCACCTTGAGCACCACGGGACAACAGTCCACTCGCCGGTACCCGTTCAACGCGAGAGACTTCCTCGCGCTGATCAACACGAAGGGCGTGGAAACACATCGACCGTCACGGCCAGCGCCAATGAAGCCCAAGAAAAACAACCAGTAATGGATAGTCAGGTAGCGCGTCGGCCTCGCCATGCGTGCTGCGGGTTCTAAGGTTTGGTGGACCACAGCAGAAGGACGATGAAGAGCAACTGCATCGGGGCGCGCAGCCAAAGAGGCGTGGCGGTGCGTCCTCCCAATTGCATGTGATTGAATGCCGCTCTCATGTTTGCGGGAAACATCACCACCAGCAGCGCGATCAAACATAGTCCCGTGAGCGCCCGAAATCTCGGCAACAGCAAGCCGGCCGCGCCGAGAAGTTCCAGCACACCTGTGATGTAAACCATCGCCATCGGCCACGGAAACATTCGCGGCACCATCCGCGCGAAATCGTGCCTCAACTTCGTGAAGTGCCCGATGCCCGTGAACGCGAACATCGCTGCGAGCGCGTAACGCGCCGAGTCTTGCCACGTGGCCAGTGCCGGAACGCCCAGCGCTCCGATTCCTCGAAACAACAACCAACTGCCGAACAACACAATCACTACCGCCACTTGCGTCTCCCAGGTGTGTGGGTTCGAAATGTCGATCCCATCGCTACGGTGCGGCCAGTCGTCCGAGATAAAACCGAAAAAACGCCTCTGGGTCGGAGTGCAAGCAAACTTCCGCGTTCGGGGTTCCCGGATCGGGCCTCGTGAAGCCTTTTTCGTCGACGCGAATCCGCATCGGTTGCACCGGACAAAGTTCCGGCTTCAGGATATAGGCGATCGTCATCGGATCGAACAGCGTCGGCGTTTCCTGTCCCCACTCGTGATAGAGCAGCGTCAACGCGTCCGTCAGCGGCGTGCCTTGCCTGAAAAGAAACGCCCGCTTCACCTCGTCCATTTTGAGCTGCGTGGAATCAAGCGGCATCATGTAAATCGGAACGCCCGCCGCGAACAGTTTCTGCGCGGACGGAATATCATTGAGGATATTCCACTCCGGCTGCGGCGGAGTGGGCGCCGCGTAGGGGTCGCCGTAACCTCGTTCAATCGAGCCGCCCATCATCACTACGCGCCGCAGCTTGCGAAAAGTTTCCGGATCCTTTTCAATCAGCTCGCCAACGTTCATCAGCGGACCAATCGCCACCAGAGTGATCTCGCCGGGATAGCGTTGAATCTGTTCGCGCAGGAAGTCCACCGCAGCGGGATGCACAGCCCCCGCGAAATGCCCGCCTTCCGCATACGCGCGTTGCGTGAACGTGCTCTTCACGGGCGTCGCCGCTCCCGCCGCGACGGGAATCTCCTGCCGGCCAGCTTCGACCAGCAGGCGGTCGGCGAGCTTGGCGCGCATCTGCGTGTCGCCGAAAGTGGTAGTGACGCCAAGAATCTGCATCTCTGGGCTGCGCAACGCCAGGGCCACTGCAAACGCATCATCGATGTCGTCCCCAATGTCCGTGTCGATGATGATTTTCTCGGGCACCACCGCCGGCTCTGCCGGTGGCGAAAGGGAACTCGTTGTAGTGCTGGCGGTGCCAGCCGATAGACCCTTCGCTTGCTCTGCGAGCGCCGCGCGCGCCCCATCCGCAGGAAGCGCAAACGCAACGTACACTCCGCCGGACGGAGATTTCGGGTCCTTGCCGCCTCCCGCTGCGATCACCACGTACTGGCGGCCATCGACGGCGTAGGTCGCGGGCGTCGCGTTCCCCGCAAACGGCAGCGTGGTCTCCCAGAGCAGCTCACCCGTGGTTTTGTCGAACGCGCGAAATTTCCGGTCGAAGTCGGTCGCGCCGATAAAAAGCAATCCGCCCGCGGTGACGATGGGTCCGCCATAGTTTTCCGATCCGGTATTTTTCACGCCGTTGGCCACGAGCTCCGGATACTCGCCAAGATTCACCTTCCACACCGCCTCGCCAGTGTTCAGGTCGATCGCGCTGAGCGTTCCCCACGGAGGAGCGATCGCAGGATAGCCCTCGGGGTCGACGAATTTGCGGTAGCCCGTGAACCGATAGTTCATGCCGGGCGGCTCGGGCGCCAACCCGCTCATCGCCTTGCTCTCGCCGCTCGTAAGGAAATCCACCAGCGCCGATACTTGCCGCTCCGAAAAATTCGGGAAGCCCGTCATGCGGCCCTTGCCGTTTTTGATCGCGCCGGCAATCTTGGCCGAACTGAGGCGCGCGCCAATGTTCACCAGCGACGGGATCCCCGGCGACCCAACCAGCTTTTCGCCATGGCAGACGCTGCACTGGCTCATGTAGATCGCGCGCGGCGAGTTCTTGCCCGTGTTCGGCGCGAGCGCGCCCGTCCAGGCCATTTCGTTCGCGTTCACGTAGAGGATCGCTGTCTCCGGATCCACCGCCGGGCCGCCCCATTCCGCGCCGCCGTCGAAGCCGGGGAAAATCACCGTATCGACGCCCACGCCGAACGGAACGAATTGCCCTTCGCTCCGGAATTTGTGGAACTGCTCGACGGCCGATTGATGCGCCGCAGGCGTGCGCTGGGTCAGCATGTCTTCCGTGAGAAGCTGTCGCGCGAACGGCGCAGGCTTCGCAGGCAGCGGCTGCTCGGACGCCGCGATTTCTCCCGGCACTTTGCTGGCGGGAACCTTGCGATACTCGATCGGAAACAGCGGCTCGCCGCGTGGCGCGGTCAAACAGGTAGACGAACCCTTGCTTCGTCGTCTGCGCGACGGCGTCCACCGTTTTCCCCTCCCGTTTTACGCTCACCACCGCGGGCGGCGCGGGAAAATCGCGGTCCCACAAATCGTGGCGCACGCCCTGAAAATGCCAGATTCGCCGGCCAGTGGCCGCGTCGAGCGCGATTAGGCAATCGGCAAACAGGTCGTCACCGACGCGATTCGCGCCGTAGAAATCGAACGCCGCCGAACCGGTCGGCACGTAGACGATGCCGCGCCCCGGATCGAGCGCCATTCCGGCCCAGTTGTTCGCCGCCCCTGAATATTTCCACGCGTTCTTCGGCCACGTGTCGTAACCAAACTCGCCGGGATGCGGAATCGTGTGAAACGACCATCGCAATTTTCCCGTGCGCACGTCGTAAGCGCGCACGTCGCCGGGCGGCGCCGGCAGAGTTTCCGGATTTCGCGCGCCAACGATCAGCAAATCTTGGTAGACGATTCCGGGCGTCGTCAGCGGCGTCCACTGCGACTTCGGATCGCGTCCCAAATTTTCGCGCAGATCGATTCGGCCCTTCGCGCCGAACCCCGCAATCGGCTCGCCCGTGGTGGGATCGAGCGCGTAAACGAAGTTCATCACGGCGACGAGGATGCGCTTGTCCTCGCCGCTCGACCAGTACGCCAAGCCGCGGTTGGGCTGCGTGCCGCGCACGCCCGAATCGAACTGCCACCGCTTCTCGCCCGTGGCCGCGTCGAGCGCGAATATCTTTTGCGTCGGCGTGATTCCGAAAAGCACGCCGTCGACGATCAACGGGCTCGTTTCCAGGCCCCCAGGTTCGCCGGTGTCGAACGTCCACGCCACGTGAAGCTGTTTCACATTGTCGCGATTGATCTGCGCGAGCGCCGAATAGTGCGTGTTCTCCGCGTTGCCTCCGTAAACCGCCCAGTCCCGGCTCGTGGATTCAGTTTTCGCTTGCGACCCTGTTCCGTGCGAGTCGGCCGCCGGCTCCTGCGCACGCCCGACAGGCGGGACCAGCAAGAACCACGCCGCAACCAATCCGCGCACGGCTCTCATTTGTCTCTAACCTTTACGATTGTCGCCAATTTGCTCTCCGCCAGCTTCTGGGCTGTCTCCAGCGCATCTGCGGCCTTCACCTTTACATCCGGTTCCACGCCCACCCCTTCCCAGTCGGCCTTTCCAAAAGGGTTGATTGCCTTCTCTTCGGGAATGCCCATGCCGAAGTGATCGTCGATACGATGAAACGCGCCCGCATGGGCTCCGCCCCGCGTCGTCTCGCCGACCAACGTCGCACGTTTCAGCATCTTCAGGTCGTAGCTGAATTGTTCCGCGCCGGACCAGGTCGTGGAAGAGGTCAGCACATAGACGGGCTTGTCCGCTAGCCTATTTCCCGGAACAGGCGACCGCGTCCAGGAATTCTCTTTTGGAGCTCCCCTCGGGCTGTACATAAACTCAGGATGGTCGAACAGGTAGCTGGCGATCAGCGAGACCATATCCTCGAAACCACCCGTGTTATCGCGCAAATCAAAGATGATGGCATCGGCGTCGTTCAGGGAAGCCATCGCGGTCTTTGCGGTTGATCGGCACACAGAAGCATCCGGGAAAAAGTCGAGCTTCAGATAGCCTACATTACGCGCGAGAAGTTCAACCTTCCTGAACATGCAGTTCTGCTGCAAGCATTGCCTTGCGATAACGTTCACGACTCTCGGCTGTTTCCGCGGGAGGCCCCTCTGGCAAGGGATCCTGACTGTATTCCATGATGAGGTGCATGTCGTGGCTGGCATCCCTCATCTGTGCGGTCACGAGACCGGCAAATGCCTCGCCTTGCGTTGCCGCGTCGTCGTCGCCGTTCTTCTCATGCGCGCGCAACGCGTCCGCGGTCTTCTGCGCGACTTTCCGATCGAAGTAAAACCGCTTCAAGTTTGCGATTGCTTGGTCAATCACACGTTGGCGTTCCGCGGCGTCCAGTCTCGCGGCGCTGTTTGCCCTTTGCGGCGCTGTACTTGCTGGGCTCTGTCTTCTTGGCTGCGGAACCCAGGGGTCGCCGGTGTCGATCGTCCAGGCGACGCGAAGCTGTTTCACATTGTCGCGATTGATCTCCGCGAGCGCCGAATGCTGAGTGTTTTCCGCGTTGCCGGCGTAGACCGGCCAGTCATGGCTCGTAGCTTCGCTCTTCCCCTGCGGGCTCCCGACCGGAGGGACGAGTAGAATCCACGCCGCGAGGAATGCGCCGAAAGGTTTCATTTGTGTGTCGTCCGCGCGCATCATACCGCAACTTCGCCGACCGAGAGTGCGAGGCGAAGGCAACTGAAGAGGGTGGGCGCGAGGACCAGGAACGAGGCGAAGGGTCATTGCGCTTCATTGTCGCTCGCGCGTAGGGGTACGATGTTGTTGGGACATCCGCCGCAGCAGGGGCCGTTCTTGCCGCCCCAAAGCTTGACCGCACGTTACTTACGTGCTACACGTAGAATACGTGTAACGGGAGGTCCCATGGCCAATGACAAGAGAAACGGGAAACAAAATGTGACCGTCAGTCTTGACCGAAAAACGATTCAGAAAGCGAGGGTTATCGCCGCTCGGCGTTCAACTTCCATCAGTGGCCTCCTGGCCCATCAAATTGAGGTACTTGTAGGCGAGGACGAAGCCTACGAACGGGCCGAGCAGCAGGCCATGGCCTTGCTCGATCAGGGGTTTCACCTGGGCGGATCGATCCAAGTCGGGCGCGACGAACTCCATGAGCGGTAAGACATTCATAGACACGAACGTCTTGATCTATGCGCACGACATAGACGCAGGCCCGAAGCACCAAATTGCAAAGACGGTTCTTCGTAACCTCTGGAGCGAGCGAACGGGCGTTCTTAGCGTGCAGGTACTCCAGGAGTTCTATGTCAACGTCACACGAAAGATCGCCGCTCCCTTGCCAAGGGAACTGACACGGCTGGTCGTAAGCAGCTACACAACCTGGTGCGCGGAAACTACTCCAGCTGAAATTGCCTCGGCGTTCCGGATCGAGGACGAATCGCGAATCGGTTTCTGGGATGCCCTGATTGTTTCCTCTGCTTCAAGAAGCGGCGCCACTCGGATTCTGTCGGAAGACTTAAGCGCCGGGCAAAGGATTGCCGGCATTCTCATCGAGAATCCGTTCATCGGTATCCCCTGAGGCGTCGGAAAAACAAGCACCGCTCTCCTTTCGCGTGGAATTGCGGCTGACCACTCCGTCAATCGTGTGCGCGCGCGTCGTCACGTCATTTTGAGGATGGCGGAAGCGCCGTAGGCGCGCCATCAGGAGCGCCAACACCTGCGTTACAGCGGGCCGAATCGGCCCGTGCTGCGGTACTGCTCGAGGACGGATTCGAGGAACCTTTCGGTTTGCGGCCAGCCTACCACGCGCACGTTCAGTTTTTCGGCAATGCGGCGCGCGATTTGCGCGGCCATCGACGTGCGGATGCCCGGTTCCAGGCTATCGCGGCGACTGAAAAACGTTTCGATCAAGCGCAGCTCGTCGGGCGTAAGGCCTGTGGTGTTGTATGCGGGCGCCGACGCATCTTGCGACGACGTTTCCAGGAACGGGCGAGCGCCTTCGATGGTCTTCTCGTGCACGACCACGGTGCCGGCGACGAAGTCTCCGAGCCGTTTGTTGTTTTTGCTGACGAGCACGCTGATCACGCCGACGCCGTAGAAGACGGGAAGCGAGTCCACAGCGCGCAGCAGATTGCGCGCGATCGCGTCGTAAACGCTGATGGGCCTGCCATCCTCTTTCATCACGCGAAGCTGCGCGAACCGTTTGCCCGGTGTCTGCCCGTTCCACACGGATTCGAAGAAGGCGAAGTATCCCGAATAGATCAAAAATATTACCAGGATCAGGAGCGCGATCGCCCACTGAGTGGAGAGCCTGCCCATCCATTGAAAGCCCGGGCTGGCCAAGGAGACGACCAGGACTATGAAGAGAGTCGCCACGCCTTGAATCAGGGAGTCCGCTGCCATTGCCAGAAAGCGGCTGCCGATTCCGGCAAGCGGAAAATCGAGCGACGTTTGTTCCGGGGTCTCGATGATAAGCTTGTCGATCGAGGACATCGATGATCTCCAATCGCTGGCTCGAAAAACGGCGCCGCCACTGGACCCGGCTCGAAGAATTGGTCGCGGCCAGCGGGCGGCGAGGCGTTTCCGCTCTCAGCGCTGCCGAGCTTCGGGAGTTGGCGCTATTATACCGGCAGACTGCCTCTGATCTTTCGAGTGTCCGCGAAGACCCAACAGGAAGCCAGCTTTCATATTATCTGAACCGTTTACTAGGGCGCGCGCACAACCTGATTTACATGGGTCGCAAGGCCCGAGCAAAAGGAATCTGGACCTTCTTTCGAGACACGTACCCCGCCATTTTCCGCGAGACGTTTCGGGATACGTTCGCCGCATTCGTGATTTTCCTGGCTGCGGGCCTGGTGGGATTTCTGCTTGGCCTTGGCGATCCGTCGTTCACGCGGTATTTTTTGGGACCCCAGATGGTGGACACGATCGAGCACCATAAGATGTGGACGGACTCGATCGTCACCATCAAACCGCTGGCAGCCAGCGGAATCATGACGAACAATCTCAGCGTTTCGTTGACGACGTTCGCGCTGGGAATCACCGCGGGCGTCGGCACGGTGTGGATGATGATCATCAACGGGCTGCTGTTCGGCGTAATCAACGTGGCGTGCTGGCGCGAAGGAATGCTGCTGCCGTTGTGGAGCTTCGTCGCGGCGCACGGCGTGCTGGAGTTGCCGGCGATTTTCATCGCGGCGGGTGCGGGATTCGGCATCGCGCGCGGCCTGCTGTTTCCGGGGACGCTGCCGCGGAGGGAATCGCTAGTGCGCGCCGGAGCGCGTAGCGTGCGGCTGGTTGTGGGAGTCATTCCGATGCTGGTGATCGCGGGAGTCATCGAGGGATTCGTCTCGCCGTCAAATCTCGACTACCGCCTGAAGTTTGCGCTCGCCGGAGTGCTCGGCGTGCTGCTGGTGCTGTATCTCACGCGGCGCGGGAATCCGGCCGGCGTTGCGCCATCGAGTGCAGTAGCCGCCAGTGGCCCGTCGCTTACATAAAACATTTTTCCCGCAGCGCGACCTCAGATCAGGCTTCGTTCCTTCGCCAGCAGATATTGATTTACTACCGCCGACGACAGCCGGCCCGGATCAACTTCCAGAGTTAACGCGCCTTGCTGGCGCAGGGTGCGAAGCAAAACGTCGCGGCGGTGCGCGATTTCCTGCCCGGCGGCATGACGAAACATATCACGCGCATTTTCGGGCCGCTCTCGCAGCAGACTGCGAAGGTCGGGTTGGCCAATCACCGTGAAGAGCAGAAGATGGCGGTGAGCGAGCCGTAGCGCGCCTTCGACGACTTCGGGCGTCGCCGCGGTTTCAGTGAGATCCGTGAACCACACGATCAGGCTGCGGCGTTTCTGAAACGTGAGGAGCGTTTCCGCGGCGCGTAGATGGTCCGCCTCAAATTCTTCATTTCGCAACTGAGCCAGGCCTTCGAGGATCGAGCGCACGTGGCTCGCGCCGCGCGCGGCCGCCAAGCGGAGCCGGACTCTGCGCCCGTAGGCGAGGATGGCGACGCGGTCGCCCGAATACAGCGCCACCTGTGCGAGGGAAAGAGCAGCATTGACGGCGTAGTCGAGCTTGCTGAGGCCCAGGGTGCGCGCGCGAAGCAGGCGCCCGGTGTCGAGCACGAGCCAGACGGTCTGGCTGCGCTCGATCTGGTAGGCTTTACTGATCAACTTCCCGCGCCGCGCGGTGGCGCTCCAGCAAATATCGCGCCATTCGTCTCCTTCGAGATACTCGCGCAGGCTTTCGAATTCGCGGCCCTGGCCCCGTTGATGCTGGCGGCGCTTTTCGACCGCGATCTGGCGGCTGCGGATCAAGTGAATCGTTTCGCGTTTCGACTCCTCGAGATTCGGATAGACGCGGACCGATTGGCTGGTGGCGAAGGAGGCCCAGCGTTCGGCGACGCGCCACGCGGATTGGTAGCGAAGCGAGATGTTGCCCAGCTTGGCATCGCCGCGCTCGCGCGGACAAATTGAGTAGACCGCGGCGCCGTGGCTACCGGCGGGAGCGGCAATCGTGGTCTCCGGAATCTCGTTTCGCAGCGCGGTGGGGACGTCGTCGACGATTCCGGCGGAGATGGCGGTCTTGCTGAAATTGTGCAGCTCGAGGGTGACCTGCGATTCGACGGACAACTGAACGGGAGCTGCCCAAACTCTGCGCGCTTCGAGCTGCTCCGGCTTTGGGAGCTGCGCTAAATCCCAAACCCATATCATGAGAACCAAAAGGTCCCACAGGGCCATTGCGTAGATGAAGCGCGGATTCGAGAACGCCGGGCCGATCCAAATCAGGCCAATGAGCAGGAGCAGAAAGAATCGCCGGCCGAAGGCGAATGGGATGCGGCCGAAAGATTTGCCGCGAAACGCGGCAGGAAGCGGCACGAGGTGTTGCGGTGCATTCATTCGAACTTCGGCTACTGGGGAATTTCGACGGAATTCACCACTTCGCGAACGATCTGTTCGGCTGTGACGCCTTCGAGATCGGCCTCAGGCTTGACCACCAGCCGGTGCCGGAGGACGGCCGGCGCGGATTCTTTTACGTCGTCTGGAATCAGAAAGTCGCGGCCTTCGGTGGCAGCGACAGCCTTGGCCACCTGCATTAGGTTGATTGCCGCGCGCGGGCTCGCACCGAGGCTGACGGCGGGCCAGTTGCGCGTCCGAGCCGCAAGCGCAACGACGTAGCGAAATAGGGCGGGTTCGACGCGCACGCGCGCCACTTCCTGCCGCGCTGCCCGCAGCACCTCGACCGGAAGCGGAACGATGCCTACACGATCGAGTTCGCGCGGATCGAACCCGTTCTGAAAGTTCTGAAGCACCTGCGCTTCTTGTTCCGCGTCCGGGTAGGTGATGCGAATCTTCACGAGGAAGCGATCGAGCTGTGCCTCCGGCAAGGGATACGTGCCCTCAAATTCGACGGGATTCTGCGTCGCGAACACCGCGAAGAATTGCGAAAGCGGATGGCTCGTACCGTCGATCGTCACCTGCCGCTCTTCCATGGCTTCCAGCAGGGCAGACTGCGTGCGCGGAGGCGTGCGGTTGATTTCGTCCACGAGCAGCAAGTCCGTGAAAATCGGTCCGCGATGCAGCGTGAACGAACTTGTGGCGAGGCTGAAAACGTTCGCGCCGAGGATGTCTGCGGGCATCAGATCCGGCGTGCACTGCACGCGCTGAAACTTCATCTGGAAAATGTGGGCCAGCGCTTTGACGGCGAGCGTCTTCGCGAGACCGGGCACGCCTTCCACCAGAGCATGACCGCCCACGAGCACCACCAGCAGAAGTTGATCGAGGGCGTCTTCCTGGCCGACGATCACTTTGCCGAGTTCCTTGCGGACGTGCGCAGCCAGGTCAGTTGCGTTGTTCATTCGGTGGTCTTCCTTGTGAGTGGCGTTGTTTCGAGTCGAGACGCGCAGTGTAATCGAAAAGCGTTTGCACCAGCTTCAGTGAATCGTCGGCGCCCAGATTCGGATCGTGGAGAGCCTGTTCGGCCGCGGTGAGCGCCGTCAGCAGGGCGGCTTCGTCCCACGATAGTTGCTGGCTTGCGCTTCGCGCCAGTTCGGCAACGGGAACATTCACAGCGAGACCGAGCTTGCGAGTGAGGAGGAAGCGCAGGCGCTGGTACGACACTTGAATTGCCGCAGCGTCTGCGTGCGCCGACTGGTACAGGTCGCCCAACGTTTCCACGAACTCGAGCGGAGACAGCCGCGAGACGGCAGCAGGCGTGCGAATCGGGCCCGAGCGCCGAGAGTACGTGGCGAGAATCGCCAGGAAAATCACGCCGAACTGGAGCACGCCCCACGGCAGCGGGCTTCGCGTGAAATAAGACCACAAAGAACCATGCGTCCCGTGGAAGTATTCGTCCCATAAGATACGACCCCCCGGCGATGGCACAACGGAGTTCAGGAACAGCTTGACGTTCGATGCATCGCGGATTGCGCCGTTGGTGAGCGGCGTCGGCGCTGCCCACCAAACGATCTCGCCCTTCCCCACTTGGTATGTAATCACTGCGGCGGTGTCATTATTCCCGTAGACGACGATTTGGCCCGGCAGGTCGGGCTCCCAGTGGTCAGGGGCGGACATGGTGATCTCGGGAGCGTCCCGCATGATAGGCGAGGGAGTGAGGGGAGAGAACTGCGCGACCGTTTCGAAGTCGTAGCGCCCGTCAAAGACCGGCGCCGCCGATGGGGAACTCGTGTCCACGTCCGGGCTTTGCGGGCCCAGCAACGCATTCGTTTCAGGCAAGAGCCACGCGACGCTTCGTCCCGTCGCAAGCACACGGCCGCCCCGCTGCACGAATTCGCTTATCGCGGAACGTTCCTCTTCGGACGGGACCTCGGCAGGGTTGACGAGAACCAGCACAGTATTGCCGGGATCGCCGAGAATTTCGGCGGGTGATTGCTCCCAGCGCTCGACGTGATAGCCCAAGTCCTGAAGCAAGAGGAATGCCGCCTTTGCCCCGTTCCAGTCCGCGGAATACGTGGAAGGGAAGCCCGACTCTTCGCTCGCTTGCTGCGGAGAAACCACCGCCGACACTACGACGAGGATGACGAGCAAGATGGCGGCGCCGATCAGGAGTTTGCGGTCGGCGCGGTCGAGGGTTTGAGGCATCCCATTTGCTCCAGTTGAGCTCTCGCTCCGGACCAATCGGCGGCAG
Source organism: uncultured Acidobacteriota bacterium (assembly GCA_963744235.1). GTDB lineage: Bacteria > Acidobacteriota > Terriglobia > Acidiferrales > UBA7541 > Palsa-295. The sequence goes on from CAVUSU010000006.1 coordinate 1,071,265, forward strand.
ACGCGGGCCGATAACCATACCAGATCAGTTCGAAGTGGCGCGTTAAGTCTCGGAGAGTTTTCTGTTCGCTCGGACGCGAGGCAAGCTGACGCAGCGATTCGCGCGGCGTGCGTGCGCGGTCGCGGGCGAGAAGGCCGGAATCCTCGAGACGCGCTACCGCGGCCCAGTAAGCGCAGTGGACTGCTTCCCGGTAATCGCCTCGCTCGGCTGCGGCGAGCGCCTCGTCGAGCCACTCCCGTGAACTCATCGCCGGGAGCTGTGGGGCATCTGTGGCCTCGCCGGACACGCGGGCGGTGGTTCGCAGCCGCGTCCAAATCCAGTAGCAGAGCAAAGCGAACGCGATGCCGATCACGGTCCAGGCCAGGAAGTTGCCGGCCTTTGCATTTATGTGGAAAAGTTTCAAGATCCTCGTGACTTGCTCCAGGAGCCACTGGCTGATGCGAGCCATCAGTCGTTCCAATTCGCTGGGGCCGGCGAGCCCGCGAAATTCCTTGCGCTGAAATATCTTGTCGAGATGCTCTCCGGGGGCGAGGGGCAAAGGAGATTGAACGTCGAGCTGCCCTGCCGCTTTGCGCATCGCGGCGAGGCGACGTTCAATCCGCTTTGTTGCGGCGTCCGCGTCCTTGGGGTGACGCTCAGCATTCCAAAGTTCCGACCTGAGCCATTCATTCGATACGTTGATGTCCGCCTGGCCTGCGCGAACCGACCATTGCGCGGGAATCGACTCCCGAAAGCGGGCGATGTCCGCGGCCTTGCGGTGCAGGTTGGAAGCCGACTTGAAGTAGCTATCGAGCTGCGATTCGTAGTCCGCCAGACCGATTTTCGTGGCGGGCGACGAGGGCGAAACGGTTGCAACCGCAGGTGATTGTCCGCGCGCGGGCCCCCAGACGCTCGCCGCGAAAATGCAGCAAAGAAAAAAGGTGCGAAGAGTTGGCGGCAATGTGGCCGGGCGCACTTGTCAAGCCGTGGATGGGGCGCCGGGGGCTGCGGCGACGGGACCGGAACCAGGGCCGAGCGCCACCATCAAGTGCTGCAAATCGAATGCCTCTTTGCGCACACGGAGATTGTAATACATCAGCGAGAACGCGATTGTCCCGATCGGGCCGACCAAGACCCCGGGAATAAAAGTTAGCCAGTTGCTGAAGGATCTGGAAAGCAAGCGGTAGCTGGGTATGCCTTTGCGTCGCAAGAATGATGAATGGAGTTTGAAAGAACAAGCCCGCGTACCCACGACAGTATCCATACGAGAAGCATGATGAAGAACATCTGCCTGCCGAAGCCTTTTGTAAGCTCCATGCTTCGGCTTATTGCGCCCGCAGGAGACTCGTCTTCAAGCATGCAGACGGGTACCGACAGGCCTATCCGCAGGCGAGGATAATCCCGGGAACGATCAATGCAATAAAACCGACTCCAACGTAAAGGAGAACAGTGAAAGCGACCACGCCCAGCAAGCGGAGCAGCCGGATGCCCCGAAGATTCGCAAATGCCTTCCTGACGCTTGCTTCGCGACCCAAATACAGGTCTGACACGGCAAAGATAGTCGCGGCGCGGCCCACTTCAATCACGGCCATCGTAATTAGGACATGCCGACAAGTGCCCGCATAAAGAAATACCTCCCATATGCAATGGGTTGCCGGTCACGTGACCCGCCCGGAGCGAGTCGACGTTGTCAAGGGCTATTCCAAATGGCGAAGCCCTATGCCGAACATAAATTTATGAGAAGCGGTAATGCGATGATCCCGGCGAATAGCCAGAAATTGTTTTTGTACAGGTGGAAGGTGCGGTCCAACACTTCCCCGAGTGTCATCGGACGCAGGTCGACTTCGGCCATGTGACCTCCCAAGCTATGCGTCGCCGAGCGGATATAAACACAAAGTAACTATCGAAGCAAGTATCCGGCGTCATGGCCTCGATAAAACAATAATGCGCCGGTGAGGCTGCTAGGCGGTGGATGGGGCACTCGGAGGCTCGGTGACAGGGCCGGAGCTGGGGCCGAGCGACGACATCAGGTGCTGCAAATCGAACGCTTCTTTGCGCACTCGGAGGTTGTAGTACATCAGAGACAGGGCAATCGTTCCGATCGGGCCGATCAGTGCGGACGAGATGAACGACGATAGATACTGCACAATGAGCAACAGGAACGGAGCTATGTGATTCTTCGCCGTGGCCAAGGTCAGGAACATCAGCGGATATTGGACAAGGATAGTGGCCATCATCGAAGGATCCAAACCAAGAAGAATATGACGAATATGCTCCATCCAAAGCCCTTAGTCAACTCCATGCTCCGGCTGATGGCGGCGCTCGGCGATTCGTCTTCCAACATCGAAACCGGCACGGAGACGCCGGTGCGGGCCAGCAGAATCAAGCCGGGAATCAAGAGCGCGAGGCAGCCGACACCGACAATCAAACCGTAAGGATGAGCACTCCCAGGACGCGCAGGATTCTGCCACGCACCTTGCCGAAGGAACCGCGAACCGTGGCGGATCTCCCGAGGTAAAGATCGGAGACGGCGAAAACCGTCGCGGCCTGGGCTGCGCCGTACGCCCCCAGGTACGCAACCAGAAACACCACCACTCCGACGATTATTCCGGTGACAATTCCCGCCGTGGCGCCGGGGCCGATGTTGCGCCCTCCCATTCCGAAAGCCGCGCCGATTCCCAGGCTGACGGCTCCCACTTGGAACGCAAAGAGCACCACAAGGGGCATAGACATGATCCCCACGAACAGCCAGAAGTTGCTCCGATACAAGCTGAAGGTGCGATCCAGAACTTCCCCGAGCGACATCGGACGCAGGTCAACATCGGCCATGTGACCCCCCCAAGCTATGCACCAGCGAGCGGATATAAACACAATGGTACTATCGAAGCAAGTATCCCGGCGTAGTGTCGGCGTGTCGGTTTCCGATTGCGCAACTTACCAGACGTTAGCGCGATGGAACTTCCCACAAGCGGACTTCTGGCCTAAATAGCTTCCGGTTTGCCCGTGATACCACAAGATGCGTAAGTGCGGCCCAACAACGTTTGGCGCAGAGTCGTTCTCAATTGACAACTACTGACACCGTCGCAGATACTGCCGTCGGCGCATGTAGGGTGCATCGGCACGTCGCCGAAGGGCAATGCCCACCTACGAATCCCATCGTGGAGGCCTACATGCCCAATCTAGAGAACCTCAAGAAGCAAGCCAAGCTCATACACCGTTGGCATCGTGAACGCCACTATCCCGTCGCCGCGCAAATCCGCGAGCTTATGCCTCGTTTCTCGAATATGCCCGATTCGGAGATTCTTGCGGCGAACTTTAAGCTCAGCGATGCGCAAGAAATGGTCGCAAGACAGCACAGCTTCGATAGTTGGCAGGCCCTGAAAGCCGGACTTTCCGCCACGCCGCGCAGAATGAAATTGCCGCCATCCAAAGCGACGATTGTCTGTGCAGAGCCCCAACTCTTCGTCACCGATATCAAGACATCGTGCGAGTTTTTCCGTGAGAAGTTAGGCTTTTCGCTCGTATTCAGTTACGGCAAACCTCCCTACTATGCGCAGGTGGGTCGCGACGCGGCGCGTCTCAATCTAAGGTGCGTCGAGCGACCAGTAATCGAGTCGACGGTCCGCGATCGGGAAGAACTGTCGTCGGTATCTATGACCGTCGCGACAGCGGACGAGATCAAGCTGCTGTTTCTTGAATTTCAGTCCGCCGGAGTTACCTTCCGCCAGACACTGAAAAAGCAGCCTTGGGGCGCCAAGAATTTCATCGTCAAAGATCCGGATGGGAATCTGCTGCTGTTTGCCGGCCCCGCAATCTAACACCCACCATCGGGCACTATCTCAATCCATCCCAAACGATTATTCTGAGGCGTGCCTGAAAGTCCCGATGCACAGCCAACGTGCCCGCCCCCGCCTCGGCGAAGCGCTCTCCGATCCTTCCTTCGATGGTTTCTCATCGGAGTGGCGCTTCTGTGGTCGCTTGCTGCGCTGATCCTTGTCTCTGTCCGCTGGATCGACCCGCCCACCACGGCAGTGCACATGGAGCGCCGCTTGCAATCCTGGATTCACCACACGCCGTATCACGAGCGGTACGAATTCGTTCCGTTGAGCCAAATCTCGCTCGATCTTCAGCATGCTGTCATCGCCGCGGAAGATGCGCGCTTCTACCAGCATCATGGATTCGATTGGCACGCCATGGAGATCGCTGCGGAAGACGATATGGAAGGCGGCCGCCTTCGCGGAGGGTCCACCATCACGCAGCAACTTGTAAAAAACCTGTTCTTCGGAACCGGCGGCTCGATCCTCCGCAAGGGCGCCGAGTTCACACTTGTCCCAGTAGCCGAATTGGTCCTCGGCAAGCACCGGATTCTGGAGCTCTACCTCAACGTGGTTGAATGGGGACCTGGCGTTTATGGCGCGGAGTCGGCGTGCCGTTACTACTACCGAACCTCCGCCCGCAATATCGATCTGGATCAGTCGGCTCGACTCGCCGCGATTCTGCCGTTGCCCCTGAAGCGACGCCCCGATTACATGAATCGCTACAGCGGACTCATCCTGCAGCGCATGCGTCAAATGGGCTGGTAATCCCGCACCACATTCTTGCTAACCCCATGCCGCTCCTGTCCAGGTGCTGTGCAACTTCACGGTGACCAGGGACGTCGCCATCCGCATGGCTTTTCTCTGTTGCTAGCCGTGTTCGACGCGCGCCTTTATGTCCGAGTACGCCGCATCGATCAGCCTCCTTAGCGCCTCGGCGTTTGTGGCCGTTTCAGGTCTCAGCTTCACATGGCGCATGAACTTGCCGCTGCCTTGCAACAAGCGTGCCGGATCGGGCAGCGCTGCGCCGTGAAAAAAACCCACGTTTACGTGCGAAGTGAATACATTCACGTAGCCGAAGGGCGCATCTCCCAAACATGCAACCGGACACCCGTCATGCAAAAGCTCTCGGACTTCGTCCCCGCATTTTCGCATCACCTCAAACCACTGATGCGCGATAGCTCCCAATCCGCCTGCATGCTCTTTCATCCACGCATCGATGGCTGGATCGCGCTCGACACCGCCGTTGAATCGCAGCAAATCCGTTCTCATCGTCGCTCCACCGTCCGCTTTCGAGATCTATCGTAACGTAAGCACCCTGACACGAGGAGCGAAAGGGTTGTTCGTGATATTCTGGTCCGGCCGCCACTAGCTGGGCGGATCAGGACCCACATGACCAAGACAGCCGTCACAGAGCAAATCACTCACCGGTGGTACACGCGTCCCGTGCTCTTCGTTGCTGACGTGAACCGTGCACTCCGGTTTTACGTCGACATGCTCGGCTTCCAGAAGAGTTGGCACGAAGGCGACGGCGCGGGCGGGGTCTGCCAAGTCAATCGCGGAGAATGCGAGATCATCCTTTGCGAGGATGCTGCGCGAAGAGACAAGGCGCGCTTGTTCGTGTCGTTGACCCTCGATGGACTCGCCGCGTTTCGCCGCGAAATCGTCGAACGCTCGGTTCCGAGCGAGAAGTCCTGGTGGGGTTACGACGTGATTAAGATCGTCGATCCCGACGGAAATGAGCTGTTGTTTCCCGCGGCCGAGCAGTCCAAGCAGTGAGTGCGACGCCCGAGTGCGTTAACCTAATCAGGCGAGTGGATTGGTCCCCGCATGCCCTGTGCAGGTCTGTCAAAAAGCGGACACGCCCTTAAGGCGTCTATGCAATATGTCGGTACAGCATTCTACCTGCCGCTGTCAAAACACTGCTCGGGGAACGTGCAAACAGAAGCTGCGCGCCCTTCAGTTTCCAGTCCTCTGTAGAACTCGATAGGGGGAGAGCGGGATATCGCCAATAAACCAGGCGGCTCGGATCTTTAGCCCATTTGCCCTTGAAGGCAACCAGACCCGCGTCGTTTTCATCGGACCGGCCAAGATCGAATTCCGTTGCACCCTTTGCTTTGGCGTTTTCGATCGCTCGCCATAGCAGAAGCGGCATTACCCCCAAATGCTTGAACTTCTCGTCATAGCCTCCGTATTTGTAAACAACGGAGCCCTTAAAGCGCAAAGTCAAGATAGCCGCGGCAGGAGCATTCTTTCCGGCGCATACCATTCGGATCTCTGCCAAGTCTCCCATGCAGTCGAGAACATTGCGAAACCAGCTATACGGCTGCGGAGGCACGCCGCGGCGCTTCCTGGTCATGATGAGCAGTTTGTAAAAACCTTTCAGCAATTCCTCCGACCGGCCGCACTTCTCTATCAACTCTGCCCGCTGGGCACGACGAATCCGCCTTTGCACGGAGTCTTTGTCCAGACTCCGAAAAATGTCATCGAGGCTGGGCCGGAGGTCCACACGATGCAGATAATAAGAGCGGGCAGGTTCAAACCCGCATCGAGTTGCTTCGCTTGCAAATTCCGCATCCGCTAGGCGGAACTCAACGTATTTCAATTTGTCGCGATCCAGTGCCGCCCGTAAATGCCTCAAAATGGAAGTCAGCGCCTCTGGGGAGCTAAAGAGCGGAGCGCAATGATCCGAGAACGGGAGTGAAACGATCCTCCGGCCAGTGAGCCAGCTTCGGATCGGGACAAACAAAAAGGCATCCGTTAACACGCCTGTCGACGGAGACGTCGTATATGCTTCCGGCCTGAAGCCGTATGTGCGGCGCAGCGCCTCCAGCCAGCCCGGAGTATGAAACACCGAAGCGCGGGGATGGTTCGCGATTAACGTTGACCAGCGAGAATCTTCCAAGGGATCGATCGCGGATACGACAGGGGGACTCGAGCGAGCAACTGAGTTGACCCATCCTCCCCCAAGGGAAGCGGCGGCGACTTTTCTTGCGAGGGGCGCGTTTCGCGGGTTGAGATACTCGGCTGCAGACGCACTCGGCGCGAGCGTTGTTATCGCTGTCCCGAAGAATTCCCTCCGGGCCCGCTCAAATGAATCCTCCATCATTGGATTTTCCACTATGATTCCACCTCACCGAGTGGATGGAGAAGAAAACACCAGGCGCTGAAACGAGGAACGACCCGTGACACGATGTCCTCCTAGTTTCTCTCAACCCGACTCACTGCCGGGCGCGATGAGGCCTGGTCAGGAGCTCAAGGAGAAACTCACGGCACATTACGCGCTTTTCTCTCGCATGTGTCTATACAAGGAGTTTCGTAGGCCACATCAGGCAAACACCTTAGAAGGCCAGGAGCGATGGCCATTTGCCAAATTGGATTCCGCAAACCAGACGTTCACGGAAGGCGGCGTTCCACTGGATTCGCGGATACAATAGCGGGCTTGTCCGAGATTCGTGTCTTGGGAATGGGGGCTGCGAAGTGGTGACGATTCAATCGATACGCGCGGCGGTGGAGCGAGTGCGAAATGCTAATCCTGGTTTCGCCGTTCGCACGCTCGGAAACGTTTTCGCAACTGACCGGCAACTCCATTCTGCTGAAATTCGAAAATCGGCAGGTGACGGGGTCGTTCAAAGAGCGCGGCGCGCTGAACAAGATTTTGTTGCTGAACGAAGAAGAGCGGCGGCGCGGGGTGATTGCGGCTTCGGCGGGAAATCACGCGCAGGCTGTGGCGTATCACGCGGCGAAACGCGGATCGCGGCGCAAATCTGCATGCCGCTCACGACGCCTCTCGTGAAAGTATCGGCGACGCGGGGCTACGGCGCCGAAGTGATCCTTTTCGGCGCGAACTACGACGAAGCTTGCCAGGAAGCCATCCGGCGCTGCAATGAACAGCGACTTACGTTCATTCACCCTTTCGACGACGAAGCCGTCATCGCGGGGCAGGGAACTCTCGGAATCGAAATGCTCGAGCAGATGGGAGACTTGGACGCCGTAGTGATTCCGGTTGGAGGCGGCGGCCTGATCGCAGGTCTGGCATGCGCGGTGAAAGAGACGGCGCCGCGCGTTCAGGTGATCGGCGTGCAAACTTCGCGGTTACCTTCGATGAAAGCCGCCGTCGAGCAGCATGCCATGGTGACGCTTCCCGCCGACAAGACGATTGCGGACGGCATCGCGGTGCGGACGGCGGGCACGGTCACGTTGCCGCTCGTCGAGAAATACGTCGACGACGATCGTGACCGTCGACGAAGAAGAGATTGCGAACGCGATTCTCCTGCTGCTCGAAAAGGAAAAAACTTTGGCGGAGGGAGCCGGCGCAGTGGCCGCCGCCGCGGTGCTGAACCGAAAGATTCGGCTGGCAGGGAAAAAGCTGGGAATTTTGGTGAGCGGCGGAAACATCGACGTCACGCTGCTTTCGCGCATCATCGAGCGCGGTCTGGTGAAGGACGGGCGCCTGGTGCGAATCCGGATCCACCTGCCCGACCATCCGGGCGCGTTGCAAAGGCTTTCCACCGTGATCGCGACGCAGAAAGCGAACATCATCGAGACGGCGTTCAATCGCGCCTACTACGGAGTGGTGCTTGGCGATACCGCGATCGATATCACGATGGAAACGCGCGGCCCCGAGCATGTGGCGGATTTGAAAACGGCGCTCGAAGCTGCGGGATACTTGCACGAGCAAGTGCAGTAGCGCTCCGCGAGAAATGGCCGTAATGTCGACGATGCGATTTGGAATTTGCTATTCGTGGCGAAGGGCGACGATTGGATCGACGCGCATCGCGCGGCTTGCGGGGATTGCCGTTGCGGCTAACGCAATCAGCATCGTACACGCTCCGACGGAAGCAAACACGACCGGATCAGCGGGGCTTACGCCAAATAACATCGACGACACCAGACGCGCCAGAACCACAGCGCCGGCCATCCCTCCCAGCAGGCCGACCAGCAGAAACGCCATCGCCTGCCGCGCGATCATCGCGAGAACGTTCCCTGGCTGCGCCCCGAGCGTGACGCGAATGCCGATTTCCTTCGTTCGTTGCGCGACGGAATAGGCCATCACGCCGTAGAGGCCGATCGCGGCCAAAAGGAACGCGATGGTTGCGAGGACGCTGAGAAGGCTCGCGGCAATTTTCTGCTGAAACAGCGAAGCGCCGACGTAGTCGCTGAAGGATGTGGTGGCGAAGATAGGCACGCCGGGATCCACGGACCGGGCTTGCTCGCGGAGCGTGGAGATTGCAGAGTCGACCGAGCCCGCGGTGCGAACCAGGAACGTGTAGGCAAATTCAGGGCGATAAATCTGGCGCATCGGGACGTAGAACCAGGGTTTCGGGCTTTCCGTCAGACGGTAATACTTCGAGTCTTCCACCACGCCGACAATCGTGAACCAGTCTCCCCAACCCTGCACCTTGCGGCCAATCGCGTATTGATTCCGCAAAAACTTGCGCACGAATTCGCGGTTGACGATCATCGCGGGCGCGTGCTTCCCGTCGTCGTTCAGGTTGAAGTCACGTCCTTGCAGCAACGGAATCTTCAGCACGTCGAAGTACCCCGGTGCGACGATCTCCCGGTAGATCTTCATGTTTTCACCGGGCGCGGGAACGTAGCCCTCGATTTCGAGATCTTCCCATGAACCTCCGTTGATGCTGAGCGGTACCCAGTCCGTGTAGCTGACGGAGGTAATTCCGGGCTGGCGCTCGAGCTGTTCGCGCAAGCGCGTGCAGAAAGCGTCGGCTTGTGACGCGTCAAAGCTGGCGGCGGCCAGATCAAACTTGCCGAGGGCCACGTGATCGGCGTCGAAGCCCGGGCGTATCTCCGCCGCGAGACGAAAGCTCTTTAGGAAAAGCCCTGCTCCAATCACGGCGATCACCGCGAGCGCCATTTCCGATGTGACCAGCAGACCGCGGAGGCGTTGCGACCGAGCCGTGCCGGTTCCGCTGCGGCCGCTTTCTTTTAGCGCATCTGTGACGTTTTCGCGGCCCGCGTTCAGTCCGGGCGCCACACCAGCGAGAATTGCCACTCCGATTGCGAGGGCTGCCGTAAAGAGAAGCACGCCAGAATCCACGTGTGGTCGAAGGAGTGACGGTACTGAGGACCCGGGCATCAGCCAGCCCAACGAACCTCCGATCCAGATGGTGGCGAGCAAACCGAATAGCGAGCCCGCGAACGCCAGGATCAAAGTTTCGGTGAAAAGCTGGCGAACGAGACGTGAACGCGGCGCGCCCAGCGCCAGTCGCACGCAAAATTCCTTTCTGCGGCTCATCGAGTGCCCGAGCAGCAGGTTCGCCACGTTCGCGCATACGATCAGGAGAAGCACAGCGCATGCGCCGGTCAGGAGGCCTAGCGGCGCGCGGAGTGAATCCTGAATCCCGTAGTGGGACTCCCACAGCGGCAGCAGCGTGGCGCCCATGCCTTCGCTGGTGTCGGCGTTCGCCGCGGCCATGCGCCTGCCAAGCGACTGGATTTCGGCGCGCGCCTGTTCTAGATGGACGCCGGGAGCGAGACGTGCCATCACGCGGAACATGCGCGTCTTGCGATCCTCGAGCATCCACCCATTGCTCGAGTTCAGCAGTTTGAATGTGGTCGTGGGCGCCCACATTTCGAAGTCGAGGCCGGGCATCGATCCATGAAAGTTTGCCGGCGCGACGCCGATGATCGTGAACGGGTAGCGGTTGAGGCGCACGGTGGCGCCAAGGAGCTGCGGGGTCGGAGTGATAGTGACTCGCCCAAAGCGAATGGCTGATGACGACGACCGCGCTCGAGTTCTGGTCGTCCCCGCGCTCCGCTCCGGCGAAAAACCGGCCGAGTTCGGGTTGAACGCGCAGTACGTCGAAGTAGTTGCCGGACACGATTTCGCCCCAGATGCGTTCGACGTTGTTGTCGTTGCCGACAGCCAGCGCGGCCGGGTACGTGGCGGCCATCGATTCGACCAATTTGGAATTGTCGCGGAGGTCGCGGAAATCGAGATGCGAAGTGGGCGTCCAGTCGTTCGACGGAGTGAGGCTTTCGAGCGCGACCACGCGGTCGGGATCGCCGGCGCCGGGCAGGGGATTGAGCAGAACGGCGCGAGTCCAACTGAAGATGGTGGTGTTCGCGCCTATCCCGATGGCCAGCGTGAGAATCACAACGATGGCAAAGCCCGGATTCCGCCGAAGCTGGCGGATCGAGTAGCGGATGTCGGTGAGAAACGATTCGAGCGAAGGCCATTGCCAGACTTCGCGACTCCGCTCTTCCATCACGGTTGCGTTGCCGAATTCGCGGCGCGCGGCTGCGGCGGCTTCTTCTCTCGACATGCCACTCGAGACGAGTTCCTCGGTTCGCTCTTCGATGTGCCCGCGGATTTCGTCCGAGACGTCGCTGTAAAGGCGGTTGCGGGAAAACAGTTGCTTGAGCCAATTCATGGTTTCACCCTATTTCCGCACCCACATGGAATGCGTTTCGCATTCCATTCGATCATTGTCCGATCATTATTCGTAGCGCAGCGCGGTCATCGGATCGACGCGCATCGCCCGCCGCGCCGGCACTACGCAGCCAAGCAGAGCGGCCGAAAGGAGCACGAATATGGCCGCGATGAAGGTCACTGGATCGCCGGATGACACTCCCACCACCTCGGCGGGCAGTGCCCGCTTGACGCCCAGCGCGAGCAGCAAGCCGATTGCGAGTCCGGGCACAAGAGGTTTGATACCTTGCGCGAAAACGATGACGCATGATGTCGCGTCGGGTGGCGCCCAGCGCCATGCGCAGTCCGATTTCCCGCCTCCGCTGGCCTACTGAATGAGCGATCACGCCGTACAGGCCGACTGCCGCGAGCAAGGTGGCGACTCCCGCGAAGACCGAATAGAGGGCCCCGAACAGACTCACCCCCAGGCGGCTCTCGGCGATTCGGTTTTCGAGCGTGCGCACTTCGTAAACCGCGAGGTTGTCGTCGATATGCTGCACTTCGCGGCGGAACGGGTCCGACAGACTTGCGGGCGGCACGCTCGTGCGCGCGACTAGGAATGTTTGCCTCTGGGGCTTCTCCGCAAAAGGCACGTAAATCAGCGGATCGCGCTGCAGGGTTTGGCGGAAGTTCTGAAGGATATCGGGCACTACGCCAACCACCGTCAGCCACGCGCCGGGCAGATTTTCGTCCATCACACGAATGCGTTTTCCGAGCGGTTCTTCACCCTGCCAATATTTCGCCGCGAAACTTTCGTTGACGACGACTACCGGCGGTCCGGCGACGCCGTCGGAATCGAGGAACAGTCGGCCGCGCCGCGGCTCTACTTGCATGGTTTCGAAGTAATTATTGCCGACCACCAGACCGCCGGCCTCGGGCGGCTGCGCAGCATCGTTGCCCCGGCCGTCAAACTCCAGCGAGAAGGGAATCCAGCCACCGAGGGGCATGTTCGACGCGACGCTGGCCAGCTCCACACCGGGCAGCGCGGCGAGGCGTTTTTTCAGGTCTTCATGAAACGCAATCCAGCTTTGCGGCTTCGCGTACTTCGCTTCGGGAAGATTGATGCGCATAGTGAGGACACTTTTCGTGTTCACACCGATTGGAGTGCTGTACATATTTACGGCGCCGTGAATCATCAGACCCGCTCCGACCAGCAAAACGACACAGAGCGCCGTCTGAATTCCGACCAGCGCGTTCGAAAGACGCAAACCAAACTTGTTGCCGACCACACCGTGGCCGCCGCCTTCCTTCAACGCTGCATTTGCGTCCGCCTTCGCCAGTTGCAGCGCTGGCGCCAATCCAAACAGAATTCCCACACCGATGGAAATCGCCGCGAGATAAAGCAACGCGCTGCGGTCGAGGGAGAGGTGCAGCCAGATCGGCTTCTCCATCGTGCCCATGCCGCTGTCGAACCACCTCAATCCGCCCACCGCCACCAGACATCCCAACAGTCCGCCTGTAACCGACAGCACCACGCTCTCCACCAAGAGCTGGCGGACAATCGAAATCGTCCCAGCTCCGATTGCAACGCGAATGGAAATCTCCCGCGACCGCTCCGTGGCCCGCGCCAGCAACATGTTGGCGACATCCGCGCAGGCAATCAGCAGCACGAACCCAACGGCGCCGAACAGCGCGAGAATCAGCGGCTTCATAAAATAAAGGCCGGTAATCTCCTCGATTGGCCGCACCTCGGCTGTGACGTCCTTGTTCGTGTTGGGGTATTGGGCGGCAAGGTTTCGCGACATCGCCGTGAATTCCGCGCGGGCCGATGCCACCGCAACGCCGTCGCGAAGCCGTCCGAACAGCGTCAGACCGCGGTTGTCGCGCTTTTCGAGCGCGGCATCCGGCACGAGCGGTGTCCACAGGTCGGTCTCTTCCGGGAATCGCCGCCCGGGCGGCATCACGCCAATTACAATGCGCGGAATTTCGTCGATGCGCACGGACCTGCCGATAATGGCGGGATCCAGCGCGTAGCGGTCGCGCCAAACGTGATAGGCGATGATCAGCACCGCCGGAGCGCCTGGCTGCTCGTCTTCGGCGATGAAATCCCGTCCGAGAAGAGGTTTTTGCCCTACCACAGCAAAACCGTTCGCAGACATTTGCACGGAGTAATAGCGTTCCGGCAGGCCGCTGCAGTCGCTCAGGTTCACCGGCGCGAATTCGTACGCGCCCAGTCCGGCTAGTGACTTAGTCTGCGAGCGAAAATCGCGAAAGTCCGGGTACGACGTTTCCCAATCCTCGCTGTGCGCCGCATTTGTGGAAGTCTCCCAGATGATCCGATCGCGATTGTCGAGTCCCATGTTCCAGGAGAGCGCGCCGTTCACAATCGTGTATATCCCTGTGTTCACTCCGATGCCCAGAGCCAGCGCGGTTACAGCCACTGCCGTGAATCCGGGATTCTTGATGAGCATGCGCAGGGCGTAGCGAATGTCTCTGATGAAATTTTCGATGGAAGGCCAGCGCCAGACGGTGCGACTGTCCTCTTCGACCAGGCCAACATTGCCGAATTCGCGGCGAGCGGCTGCGGCAGCTTCTTCTCTTGGCATTCCGCCAGAGGCGAGTTCCTCGGTTCGTTCGTCGAGGTGTGCGCGGATTTCTTCGGAAAGATCGCTATAGAGGCGGCGGCGCGAAAACAATCGCTTCAGCCACTTCATGATTCGCTCGGTGCCAGCACGCGCGTAATGCCTTCGAGCATTCGTTCGAAGCGCGACACTTCACGCTCGAGATGCTTCGAGCCGGCCGATGTTAATTCATAGATCCGCACGCGACGGTTGGTAGACGAAGTGCCCCATTTCGCTTTCACCAGCCCTTCCTTCAGCAGACGCTGGAGCGCCGGATAGAGCGAGCCTTCTTCGATCTGGAGCAAATCGTCGGAAGTTCGCTTGATGTGCTGGACGAGGGCATAGCCATGGAGGGGCTGCCGCTTGAGCGTTCGGAGAACCATCATCTCGAGGGCGCCGGGGAAAAGGTCGCGTTGCTCGTTTTTGCTCATAAGGTGAAATCGTCCTCACGACGTGCTGTGTTGCTCTAGGCCTAGAGCAAAATAGCCTGAACACCAGACGGTGTCAATCCGTATTTTTTGGCCGAACAAAATGGAGGGAGACGCGGCGGTTATGTCAGTGCGATTGCACAGAAACGGATTGCGAGGCCGCAAGGCGCCGCTGAAAGAAATCGGCTGCGGCCGAATAGGCTGCAAGCCATGTCCTGTGCAGCAGGAAGTCGTGGATTTCGTTTGGGAACACGAGTTCTTCGTACTCGACCCCCTGTTTGCGCAACGCGTCCGCGATTTCCACCATTTGCGAAAACTGCACGTTGCGGTCGTCGTCTCCTTGAATCAAGAGAACGGGAGACCGCCAGGTTTTCACTGATGAAATCGGAGATGACTCCCACGCGAGACGCGCGGCGTCAGCCCGAGCTTCGGGATCGTAAGAAGGCGCGAAGTTGCGGATTTCGACGTTCCAGTCGTGGACTCCGTGAATGTCAACGCCGGCGGCAAACAGATCGGAAGCGCGCGCCAAACCCAGCGCGGTCAGGTAACCGCCGTAACTGCCACCCCAGAGGCCGATTCGCTTTCCATCCACGTCGGGCCGCCCGCGCAAATAGAGTCCCGCACCAAGCACGTCGTTGAACTCGCTCGCTCCGGCCGCGCCATAATTCAGCGCTTCGCGAAAGTTGAGACCGTAACCGATGCCGCTGCGGTAATTCACGGATAAGACGACGTAGCCGCGGCTCGCCAGGTATTGGTTCATTCCGTACGCATTGCTGTAATAAAACATGTAGTGCCAGCCCAGGAGCATCTCGCGCCGCGAGCCTCCATGAAAAAAGATGACCGCGGGATGCCGCGTGCCGTCATTTGCGTGTGGCGGAAGAAATAGTTGAGCGTGAATCTGCATTCCGTCGGCGGCGGGGAGGATCACCTGCTGCGGAGCGACCAACTGAGACGCGGGGAAGTCCTGCGGAATCGAGTTCGGCGCAAGATCGCGAATCTCGGTGGTGCTGGCGGCGATTGCCGGGCGCATCGGAAGGCGAGCGTCGGAGCGCAGCACCGCTATCGTACGGTTGTCGCTGCTGACCACGGGCGCGGTTTCGATTCCGGCTCCCGTCGTTACGGCCTCGGGACGGCTCGCACCGACGCCCACGCGCCACACGTGGCGGCGATCGATATCGTCCTGGTTCGACGAATAGACGACGCTCTTGCGGTCGCTGCTAAGCGTCGCATATTCAACTTCGAAATCGCCCGGCGTCATCAATTCGGCGGCGCCGCCGCTTTCGGGAACCGAGTAGAGATGCGTCCAGCCATCGCGTTCCCAGGGAAAAACAATTCGGTCGCCTGCGCCCCAGAAGATTTGGTTGTCCGCAACCATTTCCCGGAAGGCGCTGCCTTGCCCTGGGGAAGCCTTCCAGATTTCGTGTCCTTTGCCGGTGGAGACGTCCGCAACGCGAATCGACCATGGCGCACTTGTGCGCTTCGGTTCGAAGACAAGATCACTCTTCGAGGTCGGAATCCGGAGGAAAGCGATGCGCGAGCTTTCGGGCGACCAGGCCGGTTCATTGTCGCGATCCGTGCTGGGATCCATGTAGTTAACGGTCTTTGCGGAAAGCGAATACACGCCCACAAAGGTGTGATCGCCGCGCGAGCTTACAAACGCGATGAATTGCCCGTCCGGCGACCAACGCAGAGTGTTGTTCTCACCCGATTCGTGGATCAGTTGTTCCGGTTTTTCGCTGCCGTCGAGCTTCGCGAGCCAGATTTCTCCCTTGAAGACGTAGGCAACCGCGCCGCCCTTAGGCGAGACGGCGGGCGAATGGCCCTCACCAATTTTCTTCGGATCGCCTCCGCTGAGGGACAGAACCCACACGTCCTGCTCGACTCCCGCCGCTGCACGAGACGGGTTGGGGTAGGCGCTGCGGCTGAATTCAAAATCGCCGCCTCGAACATAGACAATCGAATCGGCGTCAGGCGTCCAGGCAAGATCACCGAGATCCTGGCCATCATCCTGTAAATAGCTCGTGATTTGGCGCGCGGAATAACCGGCGCCGCCGGTTGCCGGGTCCGCGATCCATAGGTTGCGCTTCCCCTCGGCATTGAACACCCAAGCCAGGCGGCCTTTCGCAGGAGCCGCGATCAAGTCTGACGGGAACGGCGCGTTCAGAACCTGCTCGAGCGTGAATGCCCGTGATTGATCTTGGTGGGACGGTGAAGCTGGCGCGGCTGCGACGAGTGCCGTGCACGCAAGCGCAACGAAACACACGATACGGACGATGAATCTCATGTTTCTGGAATCTCCCTGAAGGAAACGAAGCGAGATGGTACGCCGGAGAATCGGGCAACGCAAGAAGGCAGCGCTAGCTTCAGTACCAGTTCATTGTCGACCGATTAGGGTTGATTGGCTTGAGACGCCGATTGAGCCCGCGGCCGCATGGTGCTACGTTAAACGCGTTTGCATAGCAGAGGCCAGCGAATGAGCGTAGGCAATTTGCCGTTCCGCGATCCACGAGTCGAAGAGGTTCTGAATCGATTGCATCGTCAGGCCGCGGCAGACAAGTGGAAGATTGCGCGCCGCGTTCCGCTTCTCGCGTGGTCGGCGGCGCGCAAGAAGCTTCATGACAAGACTTTCGAGTACAACTTTTTTCATGATCTTTATATTCCGGTCTCGCGCGAACAAGGAGCCATGCTGTACCTGATTGCCCGAGCGATTGACGCACGCAGAATCGTGGAGTTCGGCTCTTCCTTTGGGATATCGACGATCTATCTTGCTGCGGCGGCGCGAGACAATGGCGGCGAGGTGATCGGATCCGAGCTGGAACCATCGAAGCACGAGCAAGCCACGAAGAACATCGAGGATGCGGGACTCTCCGCGTACGCGAGGATTCTTCCGGGTGACGCGCGCGAGACGTTTCCCGCGATCGCGGCGCCGGTGGACATGGTCCTGCTTGACGGATGGAAGGCCATGTACATCCCGATTATCGAAATCCTCAAGCCCAAGCTGCGAAGCCGAGCGATCGTCCTCGCCGACAACATCTTCACGTTCAAGAAAGTCCTTCGGCCGTTCGTCGACTACATGCAATCGGGCGAAAACGGATTTGCCTCCACCACACTGAAAATCTCAGATGGCTTCGAGTTTTCCGTTTTCGTCGCAAAGAAGCCTGCATAGCTAGTCGCTTTGGGGATCGTCACCATCCAAGACTCATCGCCGCGACGACTAGGTTTGGTTTGCGTTACACTGGGTCGCCGAAATCGCGTTCATTTTCGAGAGCGAGGACAATCCTGCCGTGCAAATCTTCGATGAGCTGACCATCCGCGGCGTAACTCTCAGCAATCGCATCGTTGTTTCCCCCATGTGCCAGTACTCGAGCACCGACGGATTCGCGAACGACTGGCACCTGGTTCATCTTGGCAGCCGGGCCGTGGGCGGACCGGCCCTCGTTTTTTTCGAAGCCTCGGCCGTGACTCCCGAAGGCCGCATCAGCCCATACGATCTCGGAATCTGGAAGGACGAACACATCGAGTTTCTCGCCCGAATCACGAAGTTCATCCGCGAACAAAAGGTTCTTCCGGGAATTCAGATCGCGCACGCGGGACGAAAGGCGAGCACGCCGCGTCCGTGGGAGGGCACCGGCACGATCCCCAAATCGGAAGGTGGCTGGACCCCGGTCGCTCCGAGCGACATTTCGTTTGACGATCACCACGCGACGCCCGAGGCTCTCGATGAGGCTGGAATCCACGGCGTGATTGACGCCTTTGCTGCCGCCGCGCGCCGGGCTTGGAGCGCAGGCTTCCAGGTTTTGGAGATTCACGCCGCCCACGGATACCTGATTCATGAATTTCTTTCACCAGTGGCGAACCTGCGTACGGATTCCTACGGCGGCTCGTTCGAGAACCGCACACGCTTGTTGCGGGAGATCGTGCAGGCGGTGCGCCGAGTTTGGCCGCAGAGCAATCCTCTGTTCGTTCGCATCTCGGCCACGGACTGGGTGAAAGACGGTTGGGACGGCGAACAATCCATAGCCTTGGCGCAGGAACTTGGGCCGCTCGGCGTGGACGTGATCGATTGCTCCTCGGGCGGGATTATTCCCGGAGTACACATTCCGCTCAAGCCCGGTTATCAGACGCCTTTTTCGAAGCAGATTCGGGATGCTACCGGCATTTTGACGGCCGCCGTTGGCATGATCGATACGCCGAAGCTGGCGGATGAAGTTCTCGGCCGCGGTGAGGCCGACCTGATTGAAATGGCACGCGAGTTCTTGCGTCATCCCTATTGGCCGCTTCAAGTGGCGCGCGATTTCGGATTCCGAATTCCGTGGCCCGTGCAATACCTGCGGGCTGCGCCCCAGGACACGCCGCAGCGCTAGAAACGCGGGTTTCGAAGCCACTAGTCCGCCGTAGCCAAACCATCTACCATGTCCGTCGTGACGACGGAATCCATGCATCGCCGTATCGCAGTCGCCACAGTGATCGTGACGACGAGCGTGTTGCTCAGCCGCATTCTCGGATTCTTTCGCGAATGGGCGGTGGCCCACCAGATTGGCGCCAACGCCGTCACGGACGCCTATAACGCAGCCTTTACTCTTCCTGATTTTCTGAATTATCTGATCGCCGGAGGTTCGCTCAGCATTACTTTTATCCCTGTCTTCGCGAGGTACGTCGCCGAGGACCGAGAGGATCAGGGATGGCACGTTTTCTCGACGGTTGTGTCCGTGATGGGTTTCTTGCTTGTGGGGCTGGTGATCGTCGGGGAGATCTTTGCCAACCCACTCGTAAAGCTGGTTGCGCCCGGATTCAATGCGTCCGAGCACGCGCTGGCCGTCTTCCTTACCAGGCTGATGCTACCGGCGCAGATATGCTTCTACGAAGGGAGCATTCTCAGCGCGGTGCAGTATGCGAAGGGACAGTTCATCATCCCGTCGCTCGCGCCCATTGTGTACAACTCGTGCATCGTCCTGGGCGGTCTTTTGCTTTCTTCCCGGATCGGAATCACAGGGTTCGCGGTGGGCGTTCTAGCGGGAGCTTTCTTGGGAAATTTTCTCTTGCAGGTTTATGGCGCCGGACGCGCTGGCGCGGTTTTCTTTCCGAACTTCGATGTAGCCCATCCGGGTTTTCGCTTCTTCCTCAAGCTGTCAATTCCAATCATGCTGGCACTGGGACTTACTTTTGCCGATGATTGGATCATACGGCACTATGCGTCGTTTCTTCAGCACGGGTCGATCACCTGGCTGACCTACGGCAAGAACTTGATGAGAGTGCCCCTGGGCCTCGTCGGGCAGGCTATCGGCGTGGCTTCGTTTCCTATTCTTGCCCAGCTCTATTCGGAAAAGAAACACGAAGACCTCAACCGGATTCTAAACTCTACCTTCAAAGCCCTGGTTGTCCTTCTGGTCCCGATTTCTGCGCTGACCATCGCGGAAAGGCTGCCCCTCGTACATCTGGTTTTCACGCACACGCGCCTGAACGAAGCAGACTTGCATGCTACGGCTGTTGCCCTGTCCTACTTCTCGGTCGGCATGTTCGCTTGGGGCGCGCAGAACATCCTCGCACGAGGATTCTACGCCACGGGTAACACGATCACTCCCGCGGTGGCCGGCACGCTGATGACGGGGCTAAGTCTGCCGCTCTATTGGTTCCTGGTGCAGCGTCTGCAGTATCGCGGCCTGGCGCTCGCGAGTTCCATTGGAATCATCGCGTACACGCTCGTGCTCTTCGTGCTGCTAAATCGCCGCACGGCGAATCGCGAAGCGGGCAGTTTGGTGATTTTCTTTGCAAAGGTGAGCGCGGCGTCGGCGGCCACCGGCCTGGCGTGCTATGCGCTCGCGGGCTGGATCGAGGGTTTTCTCCCCTGGCAGCGCCCTCTCGGCGCTCTAGCCGTGCTCGTGATCGTGACCGCGACCGGCATTCTTCTGCTGGGTCTTCTGATGAAGCTGCTGCGTGTCTCGGAGTTCGAAAGCTATCTGAAGCAAGCGTCGGCCGCAGTGGGGCGGAGGATGGGCCGAGTTCCCGCCGATGGCGCCGGAGTTTAGAACCGAGTTATTCATCATCATCGTAATCTAGACACGCTTGACATCGCGGTTCCTTCTGGGGAATGCTCTGGCGCCATGCCGAGAACAAGCACGCGCATCCGCGCGGCGTCGCGAGCCAGTCTTGCCGAACTGATTGGAAAACTCAGCCACAAGCGCCAGGAAGTGATCCGGCCGGTCATCGAAAGCCCTCGCGAATTCGTGCTGCTGAGCGTGCGAAGTCTCGCAAAGCGGCTGAACTCCGATCCGGCGACGATCGTGCGTGTTGTTCGCGCGATGGGATTTGCCGGCTATCGCGAGTTTCAACGGTTTCTTCACGATTTGTCGATCGCGCACGCCACTTCACTCGACTTGATGCGCGCCAGCTCAGCGCCCGATTCGAACATTCCCGCGCATGTCCGCGAGTCGCTCGAACAGGAGAACCGCAATCTGCAAGCGCTGCGGAACAGCCTCGAATACAAACGCGTCGAGGCGCTCGCTCGTAGAGTGCATGGCGCGAATCGAATTCTTCTGATCGGTGGCGATCTTGCCTCCACGCTCGTCGCCTACTTCGAGTACCACTTGACAATGCTCGGCTTCACCGTCCTTACTGCCACGACGGCGGGCCGCGTCGCGCACACCTCGCGCAACATGGGGCGCGGCGACCTGGTTTTCGCGATCAGCTTTCGCCGCGGCTTGCGGCAAACCGTGGAAGGAATTCAAGCGGCTTCCGGGCGCGGCGCTTACTGCGTGGGGATTACGGATACGTTCGTCTCGCCCGTGGCGCGATTCGCCGACGAATGCTTTCTCGCATCCGTGGAGACGTCTTCTTTCGGCGCGTCCTACGCTGCGCCGATTGCCTTGTTGAACGTATTGCTCGTGGCGTGCGCCAATTACCGGCGCGGCCGCACGCTCTCTCTCCTCAAGCAGGCCGAAACCGAACAGCGCCTCGGCTTCCGCTGGTACGAGGCGTAGGGCGAACCCGGCGGTCAATGTTGGGCTTCAGTCAGCACCGGGTGCAACGAAAGCTCGCTGTCTTTCAAGACTTCGAGGTCGCGCTGCCAGGTTTGTTTCCCCTGCGACTTCACTTCGACTCGATGTTGTCCGCTCGGCAATCGGATGGTCGACGGAGTCTGCCCCACGAACTTTCCGTCGATATAGATTTCCGCGCCGGCAGGATCGGAAACGATCACCACCCTGCCGGTCTCCAGAGGGTGGGTCTCACTGACGAATGGAGCGGATGCACCGTGTCGAGGCGGCGGCAGGGGTCCGGCGGGCGCGCCGGTTTCCATCGTGCCCGCGCTCGCCGCTGACTCGTGAATCGGCTCCAGCTTGATCTCGAAGTGATCGGACCGAAGAAGAAAATAGTTGCCGTGGTGTTTGCCGGTGAGTCCCACCCATTCAAAGGGTCCGCTCGAGATGGTGATCTGCTGCGACACGTATCCGTCCATCGACAAGCGCAGAACCATCGTGTGTTCGAGCCTGGCGGTGAAAACGGTGTGAGGTTTGTGAAAGTAACTTCCCGGATAGTCGACGTGAAAGGGAGTTGTGCCAGCAGCAATTCCATCAATCTCTACGGCGGCGCCGGGAGGGGAGCTGGTGATCGTCAGGGTTTCAGCAAGCGCCCGCTGCGCCAGCGAGGAAAACGCCAGCAGCGCGAGCGATGCACAGAGACAGTGTCGCCTCGATGGCTGCATCGGAGCCCTCCGAGGGAATTAGTAATGGCGGAAGATTGTCACTGGATTGCCCCGTTGTCAACTGCGATGGCTCGCCGAGGATTCGCGGACAGCGCGCCGGATAAATCAGGTGGTACAGGTCGCCTTCGATGAATGGCTCAACAAAATGGCGCAATTTCGCGCGAATAATTTCACCAAGGTTTCTGAAACCTCGCGGGAAAGCGTCGCATCAAAATATACGAGCGGTTGCACAGGCATTGAACTAGCTGCGCGGCGCTCACCCACAGGGACTCGGCAGGCCTGCTCAGTTGTCCTCGGGGAACTTCACTTGCTTCACAGGAGGCAATACCATTGATGCGTCTACGCGCAAAGCAATTCCTAGGTGCGGTGGTTCTTTCTATTCTGGCGGTGCCAGTTTGGGCCCACACAGACTCAATCGGATTCCATTCTGACGGCGCAACCACGATCGGCGGGACTCAACTGAAGACCGGCGATTATCAATTGAAGGTCAAGGACAACGCGACGGAGCTGCAAGTCACCCAGAACGGGAAAGTGGTGGCGCAGGTTCCGGTGCAATGGGTCCAGCTCTCCGATAAACCCGCGGTCACGGCAGTGGTGATGGACAACGACAAAATCGTTGAAGTTGATTTTGGCGGAAAGACTGCGGCCGTTAAGATCCCCACGAGCTAACTACGAAAAAAACAACGAAGAGGGGCGGGCTCAGTCCCGCCCTTTTTTTTGCGCCTGCGCGAAACGCGCCTCACTTGATATACGTTGCGACCCAATCGAGGAATGTCTTGTACCAGAGTTCGCTGTTTTGAGGTTTGAGCACCCAATGGCCTTCGTCGGGAAAGATCACGAGCTTCGAAGGCACTCCCTGGCGCTGCAGCGAATTGAAGAACTCGAGGTCTTGCGTGTAAGGCACTCGAAAATCGAGTTCGCCGCCGATCACGAGCGTCGGCGTCTTGAACTTGCCGAGCGCCGCTCCGAATTCGCTCGGTGACCATTTGCGGTACATCTCCGGGCTCGACCACGGCGTCCCGCCAAACTCCCACTCGTTAAACCAAAGCTCTTCGGTGGCGTACATCGCGACTGCATCGTACGGCCCCGCGTGGCTGATGAGGCACTTGAACCGGCCCGTGTGCGTGGCAATCCAATCGATCATGTAGCCGCCGTAGGAGCCGCCCGCGGCCGCCGTTCGCGAACCATCGATGAACGGATACTTCGCAATCGCCGCGTCGACGCCGTTCATCAAGTCCGTATAGACCTTCCCGCCCCAGTCCCGGCTGATTTCTTCCGTGAATTTCGCGCCGTAGCCGTACGAACCGCGAGGATTGATCATCAGAACCACGTATCCCGGCGCGGCCATCACCTGCGGATTCCAGCGATAACCCCAGACGTCGCCCCACTCTCCCTGCGGTCCACCGTGAATCAGCAGCAACAGCGGGTATTTTTTCGATGCATCGAATCCCGGTGGACGAACCACCAACCCCTCCACTTGCGTTCCCTCGGCGCCCGCGAACCAGAAAGCCTCGGCCGCAGGAAGTTCGAGCTGCGCGAGCAAGGCGGCATTCTGATGCGTAATCTGGCGCACGTTCGCGCCGTCGGAATCGGCGGCGAAAATTTCCGCGGGCATGGTGAGGCTGCTTCGCGTGAAGACGAGGCCACGGCCGTCGTGGCTGACCTCAATGTCGCCGTTGGCGCCCGTCGCGATAATGGGTTTCAGCGAACTCCCCGGACTCGTCCCAATCGCATAGACGGGGTTCAGCGCTTTTTCCGGGGTCACGAAGTAGATCGTCTTGCTGTCCGGCGACCAGGCGATGTCGTCGACGTTGCCGTCGAACCTTTCGGTCAAATTGATCTGTTTGTCGCCCTTGCGGTCGTAAAGCATCAGGCGCCAGCGGTCGCTTTCGTAGCCGGGCTGCAACTGCGCGCGATAGGCGATCCATTTTCCGTCGGGCGAATACGCCGGCCCCCAATCGTTCGCTGGGTTTGTGGTGATGCGCTTAGGTTCGCTCGCGCCTGAAACGGGAACCGTGAAAAGGTCGCCGTTCGTACTCAGCGCTTCGTCCTTGTCGGTATTCGCCGTGAAGCAGAGTTCCTGGCTGTCTGGCGAGAACGCAATCGCTTCCGGCTCGCCGAGATTGAACGGCGGCACATCGTAGTTCGCGCCGGGCGTCAGGTCGCGTGGCGTTCCTCCGCTCGCAGCCACGACGAACAGGTGACTCCGCTTGCCGTCCCACCAACTCGTCCAATGGCGGTAGAGCAGCTTTTCGTAGACGTGCGCCTTTACTTTGCTTTTTTCCGCCTCGGCGTCGCGCTTCGAATTGCAGTCATCGTCTTTGCAATCAAGGAAAACATTGGACACGAACGCGATCCATTTTCCGTCCGCCGACCACAATTCGTTGTCCGCGCCCGTGGAAAGGGAAGTGACGCGGCTTGCTTCGCCGCCCTCCAGGGCGATCGAGTAAACCTGAGCAGTGCCGCCCCGCGACGAAACGAATGCAATCTTCTTTCCGTCCGGCGACCAGCGCGGCCGCTCGTCGCTTCCGCCTCGCGTGATTTGCCGCGATTCGCCGCCTGCCGCGGGAACGATCCAGATGTTGTGCGTCATGTGATTCGCGTCGAGATCGGGCGTGGCCACGGAGTAGGCGATCCACAGGCCGTCGGGCGAGATCTGGGGATCGCATGACGCGATGCATCGAGATCAGATCCTTGAACGTGATGGCGTGCCGCTGCGGCGCCTGCGCCGGCGTGGAAGCTGAGCACCACGCCGCGAAGATTGCGACGCCAATTGCAATCGCGACGAACCGAATTCTTGCCTTCATGCTTCCTCCGAAGCGTCGGACTCTGCCAGCGGCGAGCATTGTACGCCGGGTGGAGGGTCGTAGCGCCGGCATCTTGCCGGCTCCTTTGCTGTTGAACTTTGTAGGGGCGGGTCTCAGACCCGCCCGCCGTTCACTCCGGGCGCACGGCGCGTCGCAGCGCGGTTTGTGCGTCCGCCGCTTTCGTGGCGGAATCCGCCGTGGCGGACCGTGCGAAAGACGCGCCCCCAACAACGCTTGCCTGCCCGCCATCTTGTTGGGCGGGAGGGATCTGCTGTTAAAGGTTTAAATGTAGCGCCGCGCTTCAGCGCGGCAGCCTTTGTCTTGCTTGCCCGCCGTGCCGATCCCCGTTTTCCCCTGAAACCTGAAACCCGACACCTGAAACTTGCCCGCCGTGGCGGGCCTGTTTTTCCTCGCGCACCCTTCAAACGTCGAAGAGCTGCGGCACCCCGAGAATCAAGGGCTTAAGACTGTGCCACCCACCGAGGTTCTTGCAAACTGCTGAAAATAAAGCACACCGCTGTTAGAAATAGTTCTGATCAGAAATAAGTTGACAACTTACGTGTGCGACTGTAGATTTGCGTCGTTCCAAAAAACCAGGCCAGCTCCCCAAAAACCGGCCTTCGGGCCAACAACCGGGATCTGGCCAAAAAAGAAAAAGGAGAAATATCATGGCAACAGCAGCAGCACCAATCACAGTCACGTGTCCGGCGTTGATGGGTTCTCAGAACGGGATTCGCGTCTTCACCGGGATAATGGACGCGAAGGACCTCATCTCAATCACCACGGTGGACCACTTCAATTCCTCAATGCCGATTGAGAGCCCCAAACAGGGCTACCAGCGACAAGAGGAGCGCTCGCGCATTACGAAAATTGGCTCCCACCTGATTAAGGCAATCGTTCATGGTGAAGGTCAGAGCGGCGGTCTGTTTCCAACGGCTGTCGTGCTAGCCGCCCGGACTCCGCTCAAGTACCAGAACGGCAAGATCCTCATTGCCGAGCCACTCCAGGTTATTGACGGGCAGCATCGGATCGCCGGGTTGCGCTATGCAATCGAGGAAAAGGGGACCGTTGAGCTGGAAGATTTCCCGATCACGTTCGTCATCATCGAGGTGGCTGACCGTATCGTGGAAATGAATCAGTTCACAATCATAAACGGCACAGCGAAGTCGGTTCGTACCGACCTCGTAAACGCGATTCTCACTGCGACTGCCGCCAAGCGGGGCGACTCGGCGGTTCAGGAGAAGGACCGCTGGAAAGTCGTGGTGACTAGAGTTGTTGAACGACTTGATAAGGACCCTTCATCGCCGTGGCACGGGCTGATTCTCATGCCGGACGAAGCCGGGAGTCCCAAGGGCACTGGCGGAAAAATCGTCCGCGCCACTTCGTTCATGACGAGTCTTGGGCCCGTGCATGGCTGGTTGAAGGAGTTCGGATTCCTTGATCGGTGTTCGGACCTTAACTCGGAAGGCGGCGTCGTTTACGATGTTGTGGCGGCCTACTGGCAAGCGGTAAAGCAGGTCGTTCCCGTCGCGTTTGCGGCACCGGATGACTTCGTCATTCAGAAGACGCCTGGGTTGTTCTCTTTGCATAAGCTGTTGGCTCACCTTATGCCAGTAATGTTTAAGGGCCATCAGGCTTGGAGTAAGGAGAACTTCGTGAAATTCCTTCAGGACAGCCCCGAAATCACAGACGCGCAGTTCTGGCAGAAAAATGCTGACCGCGCGGCTGCTTATGGGTCGATGAAGGGCTTCCAGGATCTGTACGAGTTGCTTCGCGAGAGCGTAGAGCCACACGCGTAATACCGGGCCGGGGGCTCCGTCGAACAGGCCGAGCCCCTTCTCCTTAATGACAGCGGATTGACACCCAATCGCGATTTCTTTCTTCTAGAGAGCCAGTCTCCATGCGGCACAAGGTTTGGCTCTCAGTCGATTGTTTGAACGAATTGACGAATATTCGGTTTTTGACGATCAAGTTGCGACTGATTGACCATAATGCGTTTCCCAGCTAGATTTTTGGTGCCAGCCGCTAGGCTGGAAATCGGAATTCCCAGGGCACCCGACACAACCGAAGCGGTATTGGCGTCATTGATTTCCACCTGAAACATCTTGCGGAATTCAGCTCGATTTCTAGGGGCAGGCGTCCCGTTCGGATGAACAGCGAATTGATTGGGATTAGACTGCCAAATACTCCAGATTTCCTTACCAATTTCATCCACAACCGTCTTAAAGGCGTTTGCTGCCGACAGATTCATTTGGGTCAGGCGGTTTCCGACGTAATTGTAGATTTTAGGAGCAGACATCCTGAATTTTTGTGAGTTTAAGTAAAACTCTGATTGTTCCGCACCTTGAACTCTCGTATCCCCGTATAAGAGGGCCAGGACGGCCCGCACAGCCCTCTTGGACGAGCCATCAGCAGAGAATGGAATAATTAAGCGGTCAGAAGCGGACATCGCGAGTTCCGTGTAAATTGAGAAGCTTGGATTGCAATCGATGAAAACGGTGGAGTCGGTTACGTTCCATGAATGGCGAATATCCGCAATCAAATCGGTGATCCAGCAATGTACGAGCCTCCAAGCATCAGTTGGTCCGGGGTTGGTGGCGTTGGATACGCGAGAGGCTTGAACCTCGAGGCCCTCATCTCCGACGACAAGAAACAGGTTCGGCGGAGCCTGCGGGTTGTAATCACTCACCTTCGCGACGAATCTCGACCCGACTCTTGGACCAACGTAGGGACTTCTGATTCGCTCATCGATATAGCCGGCTATCGTTCGACGACGCGCATTGCTCGCAATAGCGACTAAGTGTTCCTCTCCTTTAATGATGCCGCCCAGCAGCATACTGGAAGCGTTCGCTTGGGGGCACAAGTCCACGACAAGAACTTTCTGTTGTGGATGCGTTTTCGCGTATTCACACGAGATTTGAAACGTAAGATAGCTTTTCCCGACCCCGCCCTTGTTGTTCCAAATTGCATAGACCGCCATAAACCTTCTCCATTCTCAGCCATGGATTGAAATCGGCTGGGTTGATCTGCAGGGAGATGATGCCCGATTCTTCTAGTTTACTGGTAAAGTTTCGCAGAAAGAGGGTGTGAGGGCGGGTGGCCGGCCCTCTGCCTCGGGTTTGAAGTTTGCGGTTGCTCTCGCCGGGTGCGACACCCTTTGACATCTAGGTGCTCCGCTTTGATTTTCGGGGTGCCCGACTCTTCGTGCTTTTCGAAGGGTCGGTGCCTTTGACTTTGCGTCCCCAAGCACGCGGCGGGTGGCCGAACCCTTGTGTTGGTTCAGCCCGAAATGGAAAGAGAGCGCTTTCCGTCAGCGAGTATCCCGCCCTTCGGGAGGGGATCTTCAAGGCATCGATACGACCACCAGGCTATCCCTCCCGCCAAAACACTCTCTCCTTGACCGACTAGGAGAGTCCTGTTAAGTTCTCTCCTAGACGCACAAGGAGAGATCGTGGGCAAAGCGATTGATTTGCTGCAAGGCACGCTGGACATGCTGATCCTCAAAGCTGTCTCGCTTGGCCCGCTGCACGGCTACGGGGTTTTGCTGCGCATTCAGCAGATCTCTGGCGAACAACTGGAGATCCAGCAAGGCTCGTTATATCCAGCGCTCTATCGTCTGGAACATCAGGGCTGGATCGCCAGCGAGTGGGGGGAATCGGACAACAACCGCAAAGCAAAGTTCTATAGCCTGACCGCAACCGGGCGGCGCCAACTCCATTCGGAAACCGAAAAGTGGAACCGCATGGCGTCGTTGATCGCGAATATTCTGCGAACTACTCCGGAGGAGATATGAATCTCACTCGCTTCCGCTCCTGGTTGAAGTGGATGGTCAAGGGACAGCGGCTTGAAAGTGAAATGGAAACGGAAGTGCGTTTCCACATTGAGAGCCGCGCAGCGGACCTGGTTCGCGAAGGCCTTTCCCGGCAAGAAGCCATGCGACAGGCGAGGATTGAGTTCGGCGGAATCGAGACTCACAAAGATGCCGTGCGGGCATCCCTGGGCGTGCGCTGGTGGGGTGAACTAGGTTCGGACATGCGTCATGGATTCAGATTGTTGCGCAAGAATCCAGGTTTCACCGCGGTTGCGATTTTGACTCTGGCTCTCGGCGTGGGAGCCAACACGGCCATTTTCAGCATCGTGAATGCCGTGTTGCTGCGTTCTCTGCCCTACCGCGACCCTGGTCGTTTGGTACGAATCTTCTTTAACGAGCCCGGCGTAGGATTGCGGGACGTTAGGTTTTCCAAGCCCGAAATGGATGACCTGCAGACGCGAGCGGGCGTATTTGAAGATGTGACCCCGATCTTCGAGGGTAGCGAGAATTTGACCGGCGCCAAACAGCCCGAGCGCCTCGAGGCGGTCAATGGCAGTTTCAGCTACTTTTCCATGCTCGGTGTGACCCCGCAAATTGGACGGTTGTTTGGTCCGCAGGACTTCGCGCTCGGTTTCGCTTCCGTGGCCGTGATCAGCGATGGACTGTGGCGCCGTGCCTATGGCGCCGACCCGAATGT
Source organism: uncultured Acidobacteriota bacterium (assembly GCA_963744235.1). Lineage (GTDB taxonomy): Bacteria > Acidobacteriota > Terriglobia > Acidiferrales > UBA7541 > Palsa-295. The sequence continues at coordinate 1,100,494 of CAVUSU010000006.1, forward strand.
TGTCGGCCGTACCCTCCTGCTCGACAGTGATCCCTTTACAATTATCGGGGTTCTGCCACGCGGATTTCGCCATCCTGGACCGACGGTTTCCGGCGACGTGGAAGTGTTTGGCGCCGCCGGATTCAGCGGAGATCCCTTTCCCCCGCCAATCCGCGGTAACAGGGTTTTAGGACATGGAATCGGGCGACTTACGCCTGGCGTGACACTGGCGCAAGCTCAGGCGCGGCTCACTGCCATGGCCGACGAATTGCGCCACGACTTTCCCAACGATTACTCGCCGCAGGCGCAATGGACAATTGAGATTCAACCATTGCAAGAAACTTTGGTAGGCAATGTTCGGCCCATGCTGCTGGTGTTACTCGGTGCGGTAATCCTAATCGTTTTCATCGTATCGTTGAACATTGCCAGTCTCCTCTTGGCGCGCGCTTCGGGGCGACAACAAGAGATGGCGGTGCGGTTAGCGCTGGGGGCGAGCCGCGGCCGCATGGTGCGCCAGATGCTGACCGAGTCCCTGCTGCTGTCGCTCATCGGCGGTGCCGCGGGAATCGCCACCGCGGTGGGTACTTTAGGCTTCATTCTGCGCTTTGTGCCATCGAACGTTCCCCGGTTCAACGAAGTACGAATCGACTGGGTGGTGCTGGCGTTCGCTCTGCTGATTTCCATTCTTACCGGCTTAGTGTTTGGACTCGCTCCAGCGCTTCATTCGGCAAAAGTCGCTCTCTCCTCGGCCATTCGTGAAGGCGGTCGCGGTTCCGGCTACAGCACTAACACCGGCCGATTGCGCGATGTTCTAATCGTCTCGGAACTGGCATTTGCCGTCATGCTGATGGTGGGAGCCGGCTTGCTGCTGCGTACGCTGCGGGATCTGTTGCAGGAAAATCCAGGCTTTAATCCTACTCAAGTTGTCACGGCAAATACGTGGCTGGGAAATCCCAACGATCCGAAGACGGATCCGTATCTTGGTATTCCTGGTAAGGCCGCCTTTGATCGTGAGTTGCTGCGGCGCATGAAGGCAATTCCGGGAGTAGAACTCGCCGCAATCACCTCAGCTCTGCCGACCACCAATAGCAATCCCAACGCGGTGGGTGGCTTAAGGATTGAAGGCTTTGCGATTCAAGATAGACCGGTCGAGTCCTCGCAGGATCTGCGCGCCGAGAAAATTCGGATAAGCCCCGATTATTTTAAGGTGTTGCGGGCGACGCTCCTACGCGGCCGCTCATTCACCGAGGGCGATGAAGACGGCAAACAGCCGGTGGCCGTCATTGATGAAAGCACCGCTCGTAAGTATTGGCCAACCCGCGATCCGCTGGGCCGCCAACTGCGGTTCGGAAAAGACCCTACCAAGCCATGGACGACCGTCGTGGGTGTTATTAAGGATATCAAGAACGACGGTCTCGACATCGATGGCGTTCCCCACATCTACGTTTCGGTCTATCAAGATCCCAGCAAGCAAGTGAGCGTGGTGTTGCGGACGTCTCTGCCCGCGGCCCTGCTCGATCCACAGATTCGGCATGAAATCCAGAGCATTGATTCCGGCTTACCCGTATTCAATGTTGTCTCTATGGATGACATCCTTGATCGGTCACTGGCTTCACGCCGTTTTTCTGCCGACCTGGTGGGTGGATTCGCGGGACTGGCGGTGCTTCTGGCCTCCATCGGAATTTATGGCTTGCTGGCCTACATGGTCAGCCAAAGATCGCGCGAGATCGGTATTCGCATGGCCCTGGGCGCGCGGCGGGATGACATTTTGAGAATGTTCTTACGCAAGGGGGTCGCGCTTGCTGGCGTGGGCATCGTTGCCGGATTGGTCGTTTCTGCATCCGCTGCGTCCTTGATGGGCAGTTTGCTTTACGGCGTGCGCCCGCATGATCCGGCTGTGTTTGTGATCGTTCCTCTGCTTTTGTTTGCCGTTGCCGTTCTAGCCAGCTATCTTCCAGCGCGGCGCGCAACCAGGGTGGACCCAATGATTGCCCTGCGCGAGTCATAAGCTCCTACGACAAAGTGAGACTTTTGGGCCCGGCTCCTCGTATAAGTTTGCAGGAAGAAGCGCTTGACTACAGCGCTCGCGTTGTCACGTTTCGGGAGGCAGAAACTGGTCACGTTTCTGGCGAAACCGAACAAAGGGGACTTGAGCGCGGTACACAATGTTATGTGGAAATCCCAATAATCTTGACAAAACGGGGGACGATATGAAGCGTGAGCGCACTTTGCAGGTCGTTTTGGTCGTGGTGGGCGCGTTTTATTCCTTTTGGGGCTACCTCCTGTTCGACGAACTGTGGCACTCCACCTGGCTTAACAGCCATAACGACGTCCTGCCGATGTTCCTGAGCCTTAACACGGTTCTTGGGGTCTTTCTGTTGCTGGCCGTTAAGCAACCGGCCAAGCATCGCTCGGTGATCGCCTATGGGGCTTGGTCAAGTCTGGCCCACGCGTTCACGATGACAATCCAATCGGCGGAGTCCGCGGCGCGCGGGATGCACAGAAGGGATAGTCCCCAGGACATTGTGATCTTTGTAGTCATTGGAATCACGCTACTTGCGCTGCTTCCCGGAAAACAATCAGCATCGGCCAGCGCGGAGGGACCTCGTCCCGCCTCGATCGGTGCGCCGCGTTTTGCGGAACGCTAGAGGACTTGGTCCACCGCCGCGCGTGTACCGAGATGCAAGGACTCCTCAGCGGACCGCTTTGAATTTGCACTTTCCACGCGCCTTGGAGCCGACGAGGGACCCGCCGGGTGGAGCGCCCTTTTGACTATTTTATAGAGAATGGCTTTGTGGCGCGGGATCAGGGCTGTAGGGGTCGTCTACTGGAGCGCCTTTACATCGATAACTGCTTGCCTTTAACAGTGGAATTATTTCGTCAGCTTGCCTTTTTCATTCTGAGCTGCAAGCCCATATCGTATTGCCGCTTCAAGCGTCTCGACGTTTATATCCTTCAGAGCTTTAAATTTAATGCAATATCCGGTCACGCTCGCCTTGCCTAGTTTTTTTCCATACGTTTTGGCTAAGTACTTCTTATCTTTGAGACCAAGAATATAGACGGAGATTCCGGTTTTGTTTCCGCTCACGCCAATTTGAAAAAACTCTCTGCTTTTTCCATTGGCATATTTTATTGTGTGAAATCCATATCCAATCGTAGGGTTGGAAACAGTTTGATTTTTGCCGTCTTTACCATCGGAGAACCATAATTTGCATTCTGGTGACACTTGAAGTGTGAGCCGATGCAACTCTCGCATGTCACTGCGTTTTGGCTCCGGTTGGCTGGCAATATACTTCTCGATTTGTTCTTGTACGTTCATATGTTCTGCCTCCCAGTTGCGCGCGACGGGATTATACGACGTTTAATCCTTTCCGCCGTGGCTGATGCTCCCATAACGCGCGCGCCGAGAGGATGACGGAGAAGAGCGCGGTCACGCCGAGCGCGATGAGCGTCCAGATAAAGAAGAAGCCTCCGCTGGAATTGGCGATGCCGCTGGCGACGCCGACACCCTTCCCCTTCATGTGGATGACAGGGACGAGCAACCCAAGGAGCGACCCGAGGAGGATGATGACGTACCCCGATCGCCTTTCGGCCAGCACCAGCGTTCCGTACAGCCAGACGACCAGGATTGGCACCGCAATGAGGTCGAAAAGCGTTCCTGGCTCCATCCCGCGGACGATGTCGTCCGTCACGTGAAACGTCATGAAGAGGATCGAGAGCACAGACGCGATGATTAACATGGTGTTGGGTTTCATTGGATATTCTCCTTGTTAGATTGGAGTGCCCTGGTCTTGCATTGCGCGTCTCGGGTTCCCGACGACCCGCTCCGAACTAACTTCGACTTCAACGCATGTGCAAGCTGCCTATCATATCCGCACTACGAATGACGCCTTGAAAAAAGACTCATCCCTTGAACATCGAACTGATTCTTAGGGTGGCAGCCCCCGACTCGGGTTTCAGGGTTTGTACGCGCCTGCCCGCCGTGGCGGGCAAACCCTGAGCTTCAATCAGTCCGGGCAGGGTGGCCCTTTAAGGCCACCCGAAAGAAGCCCCACAAGAATTTCTTAGGGTGGAAGCCCCCGACTTTAGTCGGGGGAGCACGGCGCCTTGCGGCGTGCGAAACGAGCCCGCCCTCAAAATGGGCTTTAGCCCTGGGAATTACCCTGTCGCATCCGGGGAGCACGAGGAATCCTCATCACCTGAACCCGATCATCAAAACTTCAACTTCTTATTTCGCTTGCGCTAGCCCCGCAACAACTGCGGCAACTTTATCGAGTATCTGATTCCAGCCCTCTAGTTGCCCGCTGTTTTTTGCATTCTCCATGGTTTCATTTCCAATGAAGGTGAGTTTCGTCTGGCCGTTTCCAAAATCCTCAAAAATAACCACGTCGTGCGCATCGTCTATGGCCTCATGTTCTATTCCATAGTGCGCAGGCTCAACCTTGTTTCCCTTCGAGTCGGAAAAGTACATGGAGGAAACGATCTTCTCGTGCAGAACAATCTCGTGGTATTCCCCAGCATTCCAGAACTCCTGCCCATCCGGCGTTCTCATGCAGCAGCGAAATTTTCCTCCTACGCGAAAATCCATCTCGCAAAAAGGCGCACTAAAACCCTTCGGCCCCCACCACTGCATCACATATTTCGGGTTTGTCCACGCTTCCCAAACCAATGCGCGTGGGGCATCAAAAACTCTAGTGACAACCATCCGCTCTTTCTCGTTAACCGTGTTTTTTGTCATCTCTGACCTCCCCTTTTTTCATTTGATTCACAACCACATTCAACTTGTCGAAACTCTCCTCCCAGAATCGTCGATAGTTAATGGCCCAGTCGCTGACTGTCTTTATCGCCTCTGGCCTAAGCCTGCACACGCTCTCTCTTCCACGCTTCGTCTTGATCACAATCCGCGCCCGCACCAGGTAGGCAATATGTTTTGAAATCATCTGCTGCGAGAGTTCAAACGGTTCCGTCAATCCATGCACGGAAGCAGGCCCATGGGAGAGTCGTTCGATCATCGCCCGGCGGGTTGGATCAGACAGAGCCGCAAATGTTGTATCTAACTTATCCACAACCATATGGTAGTGAATTATCGACCGATGTCAAGTGTGGATTTTGGAGTTCCCGATTTCATAGAGAATGGCTTTGTGGCGCGGTCAGGGCCTGTAGGGGTCGTATACTGGAGTGCCTTTACATCGATAACTGCTTGCCTTTAACAGTGGAATCATTTCGTCAGGCGGGTGGCCGGCCCTTTGCCTCGGGTCCGAAGTTGCGGTTGCTCTTGGTTGAAGCAGTTGAAGTTCGGGGTGCCGCAGCCCTTCGAGGTTTGAAGGGTGCGTCTTTGTTTTTCTCGGCGCCTGTTGCCTTTGACTTTGCGGTCCCGACCACGCGCGTCCACCATTCAATTACGCTTGACGTAACGCGTATACATCGCTATGCTTAAGCGGTGATTGTCAGCTTCCGCGACAAGCGCACCAGGGACTTCGCTGGTGGCAAGCGTGTCAGAGCATTCTCTGGGTTTGAACGTTCCGCCCGTCTCAAGCTTGACCGTCTGGAGGCGGCCACATCGTTGCGGGACCTTGTCGTATTGCCCGGCAATCGGTTTGAAGCGCTGGTTGGCGACCGCAAAGGTCAGTACAGCATCCGCGTCGACGATCAGTGGAGGATTTGCTTCGAGTGGCCCAACCGGTCGCTAGGGCCGACAAACGTTGAGATCGTTGACTATCACTAGGGAGAATCGCTATGGCACTCATTGCTATCCATCCGGGTGAACACTTGGCGGAAGAACTGGACGCACTGGATATGAGCGCGGCCGAGTTGGCACGAAAGATCGACGTGCCCACCAATCGCGTCACGCAGATTTTGAATGGGACGCGCTCCATCACGGGTGACACCGCTCTGCGCCTCGGGCATTTCTTTGGCACCAGCGCCCAGTTTTGGCTCAATCTACAGAGCCTCTACGAGCTTCGCCTCGCCCAGCAGAAAGCCGGCAAATCCATCAAGTCGCTCCCCACACTGAAACGGCCCGAATACACCCACGCCTGAACCTGACGATCCGTCGAGGACCGTCATCCCGCCTGCCCTGAGCGAAGCCCAAGGGAGCGAGGCTGCCTTGGACCCGACGAGGGACCCGCCGGACTCTCAACTTTCAACCGTCAACTCTCGACTTCCTTTCCGTCTCAGTACTCCCAGAACCATGTAATAGTTACCCTTGACTAAACTTTAGAAGTATGCTACCCTTGGCCGTTTTTATGATTCGTACCAGAGACTACAAGGAGACGAAGCAGGAACCATAAACCAACCAAAGGACGCAAAATGTCGCCCACGCACCCATTCAGGACTTCACGCAAGTCCCCACTCGACGACAACGGACCTAACTCAGCCGCCCACCGCCGCAGCCTGGCATCGCTCCAAACACACGACCGCGGCACCCCCTTGGCGCGCCGAAGCCTTGCGAAGGCCGCTCGCCCCGCGCCCTCGCCCCTCCCCCGGCTCGCGCATCCGCAGAACCACGGAGCAAACAGTAGAAAGGCAATCAGTAGAAATACCGAAGCAGACTAGAGCAAGAATACGGACAGTCAAGAGGCCCTAGCCACCAAACCTCTTCCCGAAACCCAACCCAGGACGACTCGACTCTCCCCAAGCCGAAATCCCCCAGCCAGAGGAAACGGAAGCCCCAGAAGCGGAAGACAGAGAAATGAAAAACAGAGACACGGAAGCCCCAGAAACAGAAGATCTCGACGAAGCCGACGATATGGAGGCTCCGGAAAATGCCGACGAAATGGAGGCCCCGGAAAATGTTCTCGAAGCCGAACTCGGCGACCGCGAGGAAGCAAAAATAGAAGCCGCCGAACTCCGCGCCGCCCCAACCACTCCTCGCAGCGACCTCCTCGACGCGAGAAGGTTCCCGAAACATTATCCTGCCGACCCCGCCGATCCTGGGCGCCACGAACGCCTCTGCTCCATCTGCCGCCACCCGGAACGCGACGCCATCGAGGAAGCTTTCCTCCAGTGGCAGCGCGCATGCGACATATTCCGCGAATTCAAGCTCCCCAGCCGGACCAGCGTCTACCGTCACGCCCACGCCCTCGGCCTCTTCGAGCAGCGCGCCCGCGCCCTGCGCTTCGTCCTGGAAAATATCATGGAGGAATCTTCAGCCTGCGCGCCTTCCGCCGACAGCATCATCCGCGCCGTCCGCGCCTACAGCTGCCTCGACGACCGCGGCCGCTGGATCGAACCCCCTCGCCGCCTCATCATCCAGCGCGAACCGTTCCTCGCGCCCCCGCTCCCACCGGGACGCGAAATTACGGTCGAGCCCAGCGGGACCACCGAAAGGTGAATGCGATGGGCTTCAATTTCAGGAGGGCGGGGTTTCAACCCCGCCGTCAGCGACCTACGTTCCTCGGGGCTTCAGCCCCTGAAGCCAGCTTTGGGACTTCACAAACGAATTTCTATTCGGTACACCGTGATAATAGAAAGTCGCCTAAATCGCTGAAAACAAAGATCGGAGGTAAATCCTAATCGGAACAATCTGTACACAATTCGGGGAAACACCAAAACTCGCCGCCATCATGATTGGAATGGCGCTGGCGACCGGAAGAGCACGAAGCTTACTGAAGCCGAAGAGCAGCGGAGGCCTACTATTTCTTCCGCGTCGCAATGCCGACGGCCCACGCGTATCCATCCGGATCGGCAACAATCACGTCGCGCCATCCGTGCGGCATGTCTTTGCACGGTTGCAAAATTACGGCGCCGTGCTGCTTCGCGCGGGCTTCGAGCGCGTCGGGATCGGTTTGGAACAGCCTCAGCTCCGCTCCGAGCCCGCGGCGTTCTCCGCTCTTCAGACGCGGGTACCACGGATGGTGGTCGTAGGTATGGTCGACGTGCAGCATGAATTCGAGTTCGCGCAAACGCAGCGCCGCGAAATCCTCATCGGAATAGGTCAGGATGGCGCCGAGCACGTTCTGATAAAACGCTACGGACCTCGCGAGGTCAGAGACGAGCAAGTTCACGGTGAAGAAGGGAAGAATGCGGCCGTAGTCATCGGCCGTCATCCAAGTTTCGCCCGTGCGTTTCTGCGTCATAAACTTTCCTGGGTCGTGAGTCCGATCATCGTGGCGGTTTCCGCGAGCCGGAGAAAATCAAGCCGATGCCGAGAACAACTTCGATGCCGCTCGCGAGGCGCGGGATCGATATGATTCTTCGCGTCTCGATCAGCACCTTCTGATCCGCGATCGTCACTTCGTCTTTTTTTCCGGGCAGCGCAAAATTCGGATGAATGAGCGCGACAAGGCCCAGAACAAGAAACAGAACTCCGAATGCGGCGTGGAGGGTGATTTTCATGAGATGAGATGGCTGTGCGTGGACCGCATAAAAGTGTCGGTCAATTCCCCGTGTTTTGCGTGTTCATCGCAACCGCCTGCGCCAACGGATGCAGAATCTCGCTTAAGTAGTCGGGACGATTGTTGTCGCGCTCAAGATGCGGGTACTGCACGCCTCCATGATAGTCGACGGCGTACGTTTGATATTGCGCGCCGTTGGCGACGAGCAAGTGAATCGGCGTCGACGTGTTTTTCGCCGCGTCCACCGCGCCACGAAGCGCTTCGGGCGAAAACTGTCCGCCCTCGACAGCTACAACTTTCATTCCCGGACCGATCCCCGCGCTGTAGGCAGGTCCACCGTGAGTGACGTCGTACACGGAGCCATCCGTGCCCAGGCTCAAGCCAAGGGAGGTGCCGAGGTCCACGACACGAGAGACGGTTTCCATGTTCGTTTGGATTTGGTTGGGCTGTTCAGTGTAGACAATTTTCCAACCGCCATTCTCCACCGCTTCGATTGGCGTGCGGGGCGCAAGCGAATCCAGGTGCGCGCGAAGAAATCCGTTCCAATCGTACGGCGCCAGCGCATTGAGAGCCGCGACGACATCGTCGAACGTGTAGGTTTTCAGCGCAGGCTCGCCGCCAGGCCCGCCGTGAAACGTCTTGCAGAAGTCATTCATCGTTTTCTGATCGTTGGTGAGGCGCCGCAGCGTGGTGTCCACGTCGAGCCAGAGGAGCTCACCTTCTTCGTAGAAGTCCGTTCCGCGGCGCCAGTTTGCCCAGTCGGTTCCGGCGTTGTAGAGAAACGGCGCGGCGTCAGCGGTATCCTGCAGAGGACGCCAATCGCGTCCCCGACGGTACTCATAGGTTGCGACCAGGTAAGCGAGCGCTTCGCGCGATTGCTCGGGAGTGAGCAGCCCGCTCCTGGCCGTCAGAACGTTGCCGAGATACTCGGTCAATCCCTCGTAGACCCAGAGCAGGTCGTCCTTCATAGGCTGCTGGTAGTCAGGCGTCGCGAGGCCCAGAGGGCGCCGGTACTTGCCGTTCCACGAGTGCACGAACTCGTGCGGAAGGAGGCCGGCGAATTGAATCTTTTCGGATTCGTCGATCAAACTGCGTTCGGGGGCGCGGTCGTCGCTGGATTCGTGATGCTCGAGGCCGAAATGCGCGACATCGTCGCTCAGAGTGACCAGAAAATGGTAATCGCAGTAGTGGCGGACGCCGAAGAGCACGCCCGTTTCGGCGACGAGCTGGTGGAAATGCAATTCCATCTCAGGCGTCATCGCCAGCGCAGCCTGACTGTCCGCGGCGATATCCATTTCATGGGGCGGATTCTGGCCCGGAGTGAGGGCGATCTTGCGGAAGTAGCGGCCTGTGAGTACGGGGGAATCCACGAGGGTGTTCAGCGGCACAGCGGCAAAGTCGATGGTGTCTCCATTGCGTTTCGGATCGGGAAGCGCGGTGGCGAACTCCCAGCCCGTGGGAATCTTCAAGGTCGGCGCAAAAACCAAATCGCGAGCTGCGTAGCCTTTCGGATAGAGCAGGACCGTGTTCCAGCTCAGTACATCCAGGGAGGCCGTGGCAGACGCACCTGCTGAAAAACCCGAAGCGGGAGCGGAAAGAAGAAAATCAAGGTCGACATCAAGCGAATTCGCGCTTGGTGGCACGTCGAGATGAATCGCGAACATGTCTACCAGATCGCGCCGCCACGGGATCGGCTTGCCGGCGGCGCTGAACTTCATTCCGGCGACGTTGATGATCGGGCCGTCGGGCATGTGTTCGCCCGGGATCCATTCGGGGTAGTACAACGTCAGCGCGCCCGCCTGAACCGGAATCTGCTCGTGCGCGTGCAGAATTTTTTGTGGAGCTTGCGAAGCGTCGACAGCGAGGCGGATCGTTCCCGGCGGCGTTTGCGCTCGTACACTTGCAGTAGCAACGACGGCTAGTCCGAATACGACACAGGCCGAGCGTGCGGCCCGGAGAGAGCAAGACGGCATCAGTTCCCCTTTTTTTGACTGCTCTATAAAGTATCAGAGATTCGCCCGCTAGTCTGACATCTGCCGAAATCCAAAGTTGGCTGGCGTTCGCCGCAAACGAGGAAGTCAGGCGTGTGCACTAGTGAACAGATAACCTTGGTGAGCCCGTCTAGCATGCTGCGTGTCGGGTGGCCACAGAGCCGTTTCGCTCAGTGCACTGCTGCGTTTGGTCGGCCACCTTCCCGTCACCTCCGGGAACTTCTTCCGGCAAGGCAACGTATCTCCTTTCGAGGCGCGCTAAGGCCGCCTTCAGAAGCCTTACCAGGGGCGATCTTTCAAGGGGAGACCATGGGAACGTTCGGCGAACAGCTCCAGCAGGTTCTTCGGAGGCTTCGTCGCGCCCCGATGTTTACCGCCATCACGTTAGTTACGCTCGCGGTGGGCATTGGCGCGAACACAGCCATCTTCACCGTTCTCGAGGGCGTCCTTCTGAAGCCTCTCCCATATCCGAATCCGGACCAACTCATCGGTGTTTGGCATTCAGCCGTCGGTATCAATATCCCGGAACTGAACATGTCTCCATCCAATTACTTCATTTATCGCGAGCAGAGTAGGGTGTTCCAGGATATCGGCCTCTACCAGCGCGATTCCGTCAGCGTGACCGGCGTCGCTGAGCCAGAGCAGGTGTCCGCTATGAACGTAACCGATGGCACCCTGCCGATTCTCGGCGTCTCGCCCATGTTGGGGCGCTGGTTTAGTCGTAGCGACGACTCACCTGAAAGTCCCGACACTGCGATCCTGACTTACGGCTACTGGCGCCGCAAATTTGGGTCCGACCCTTCGATTATAGGACGCAACGTCACCATTGACGGCAAGTCGGCCCAGATCATCGGCGTAATGCCGCAGAGGTTTCACTTTCTCGATTGGGACGAACAGGGCCTTATTTTGCCCATTCGACTTGACCGCAGCAAAGTTTTGCTGGGCCAGTTTAACTACGAAGGTCTCGCCAGGATTAAACCCGGCGTGACCCTGGCGCAGGTCAACGCCGACGTCGGGCGCATGCTCCCGATCGTGATGCAGACGTTCCCGGCTCCGCCGGGATTCAGCCTTGAGCTTTTCAAACACGCCGGAATTGCACCGAATGCACGACCGCTCAAACGAGATGTAGTGGGCGATGTAAGCAAATTACTGTGGGTATTAATGGCCAGCATTGGCGCCGTGTTGCTGATCGCGTGCGCCAACGTCGCGAATTTGCTTCTGGTTCGCGCTGAAGGGCGGCAGCAGGAACTCGCGATTCGGACAGCTCTGGGCGCCAGCCGTGGCCGCATCGCAGGCGAGCTGCTGTTCGAGAGTTTCATCATTGGCTTGCTGGGCAGCGTGTTCGGTTTGGCGCTCGCCTTTGGAGCGTTGCGCCTGCTGGTTTTCCTGGCGCCATCTGGGTTGCCGCGCCTGGACGAAATCGGAATTAACGTTCCAGTCCTCTTGTTCACTTTGGCCGTTTCGCTGCTTGCCAGCCTGCTGTTCGGTTTGATTCCGGTTTTCAAGTACGCAGGCGCTCGCGCTGGGACGGGCCTGCGGGAAGGAGGACGAACACTGAGCCAGAGCCGAGAGCGCCATCATGCCCGAAATATCCTAGTTGTCGTGCAGGTTGGCCTCGCGTTCGTGTTGCTGATCTGCTCTGGGTTGATGATCCGCACCTTCCACGCGTTGACGCATGTCAATCCCGGTTTCACAGAACCTACCAGCCTCCAGACGTTCCGGATATCGATTCCTGACACGGAGGTTCGAGACCCTGAGCCAGTGGTCCGAATGGAGGAGGCGATCATGCGAAAGATCGCGGCGATCCCGGGCGTGTCTTCTGTCGGAATCACGAACTCCGTTCCGATGGACGGGAACCATTGGATGGACCCGGTGTTTGCGGAAGATCACGCGTACACAGAAGGCGAGCTTCCCCCGCTTCGCCGGTTCAAGTTCGTGTCTCCCGAGTATTTCCACGCCGCTGGAATCCCGATCATCGCAGGCCGCAACTTGACGTGGGCGGAGACCTACAACCGGCTTCCGATCGCCCTTGTTTCGGAAAATCTTGCTCGCGAATACTGGCAAGATCCAAGAAATGCGCTCGGCAAGCGCATCCGCGTGAGCTCGAAGGACGATTGGCGCGAAATCGTCGGCGTGGTCGGTGATGTGCACGACGACGGAATGAATGAGGAAGCACCCGGCACCGCTTACTGGCCGCTCTTCATGAATCACTTTGAAAGCAGCGATGTGGAGATTCGCCGTGGAGTGGCTTTCGCAATTCGCACGCCGCGCGCCGGCTCGGAAAGTCTGATGAAAGAGGTGCGGCAGGCCGTGTGGTCGCTGGATGGCAATCTGCCGCTCGCCAATGTTCACACTCTCGATTACTTCTATACCAAGTCGATGGCGCGGACTTCGTTCACCCTGGTGATGCTGGGCATTGCTGGCGGCATGGCGCTGCTCCTCGGAACCATCGGACTCTATGGCGTGATCGCATACTCGGTGTCGCAGCGGACGCGCGAGATCGGCATACGTATGGCGCTGGGCGCGCAGCAGAAGGAACTCACGGGAATGTTTGTGCGCCAGGGACTGTGGCTCGCGGCGGGAGGAGTTATCTGCGGGCTTGCGGTGGCGATCGCCGCAATGCGGCTCATGTCGTCGTTGTTGTTCCACGTCAGCCCTGGCGATCCTGTCACGTATTGTTCCGTGAGCGTCGGTCTCGTCGCTACGGCAGCGCTCGCCAGCTATCTGCCGTCGCGCCGCGCCGCAGGGGTTGATCCGGTCGAGGCTCTGCGCGCCGAGTAACCCCGGTCTTCGCACGCGCGATGTCCTACGGCGTCGTGCGTCTCCGCCGGAGATATGCAGCCAGTTTGGAAGCGGCTTACTGGAAAATACCCGGACTATTGAACGGAGTACCCGATATCCGCGTTAGATAACGCGTCGTAGAGTAGCCATGATAGACTGGCGTCACGAAGCCTCGCATTGCGAGAGCTATTCGTTCCACCATTCAAATGCGGCGGCTTTGCCGTCGCGCCCAGCCCCAGCTTTTCGCTTCGAGTAACGCGTCGAGAATCGGTAAACGGTCAAGCAACGAGAGCTGGCTTTGAGAATTGAAATCGAGGATTTATTAAAATCGAGGATTCAACGATGAAAATTAGATACCGCCTATTACTTGTGTCGCTGATTCTTTTGTCATTCGGCATCGTTTTCCCTGGGTTGGCTTCCGCCCAGGACGAGCAAGATCCCCCCAGCCGCGTCGCGAGGCTAAATTACGTCGACGGTTCGGTGTCCTTCCAGCCGTCCGGCGAGCAAGATTGGGTGCAAGCCGATGTGAATCGTCCACTGACGACAGGCGATAATCTGTGGTCAGACCAGAACTCGCGCGGAGAGCTCCACATCGGGAGGACATCGCTTCGACTGGGCAGCCAGACCGGCATTTCGTTCCTGAATCTAAACGACCAAGCTGTGCAGATTCAGCTCGCCGAAGGTTCTCTCAGCGTCCACGTCCGCCGTCTCGACCCTGATGAGGCTTATGAAGTCGACGGGCCAAATCTAGCCTTCTCGATTCTTCGGCCGGGCGAGTATCGCTTCAATGTGGATCCCGATGGGACGTCAACAACAATCAGCGTTTACTCCGGGCAAGGCACGGTGACTGGTGGCGGGCGGACGTACAACATTACGCCGGGCCAGCGCGCCGTTTTCAATGGCACCGACCAGCTTAGCTACAACGTTCAACAAGTGGCACCCGATTCGTTCGACGAATGGGGCCGCGGGCGGGAGATGCGCGAGGAACACTCCGTTTCCGCTCGGTATGTCTCGCCAGACATGACTGGCTATGAAGACCTTGACGACCACGGGTCATGGCGTTCGGATCCGCAATATGGGTCTTACTGGGTGCCAAACGGCGTTGAAGCCGGCTGGGCGCCGTATCACGAAGGTCGTTGGGCGTGGGTAGCACCGTGGGGTTGGACATGGGTGGATGCTGAACCCTGGGGATTCGCGCCATTCCACTACGGCCGATGGGCAGTGATTGGCGACAGTTGGGGATGGGTTCCCGGCCCAGTTGCCGAGACGCGATGCGTTTATGCTCCCGCGCTCGTCGGATTCGTGGGCGGCGGTGGATTTGGCGTGTCGATCGGATTCGGCGGGGGCGAGGGCGTGGCATGGTTCCCACTGGGGCCGCGCGACGTTTTTGTACCCGCTTACCAGGTGAGTCCACGCTACGTGGAGGCCGTGAACGTCTCGAATACCACGGTGATCAACCGCACGACCATCACCACTGTCTATAACAACTACACCGTCAACCACGTCACAAACGTCAACTACACGTATGCGAACAACACAAACGCAGTGACGGCGGTGAATCGCGAGGCGTTCGTCAGCGGCAAACCAGTAGCGCAAGCCGCGATACGCGTCAATGCAGAAGAGATCCAACACCCGCGCGTGGTCGAGACCGCGGCGCTTACTCCCTCGCACGCGAGCGTTGTCGGTGTCGCGGCCGCCGCCCATGCCACTCCACCAGCGGCGATTGCCAACCGCAAAGTGGTGACCAAGATGGCGCCTTCGCCGCAAGCGGCACCCATTGGAAAACCACGGCCGCAGGCGAATCCGAACTTGAGTGCCGCGGTTGTGAATCGTGCGGGTTTTTCGCCGCAAGCCCAAACGGTGAGGGCCGCGGCCGTTGCTCGAACGGTTGCCGCCGCACCGAACAAACCTGCCGCGACGCCCGAACCGAGCCGGCCAGGAACTTCGCCAAACGAGGCGCGTCCGAACGAGGCACGGCCGAACGAAACGCAGCCGAATCGGCCGGCAACTCCGCCGAATCAACCGAAGCCGTTTACTCCGCCCAACCGGCCGAACGAGAATCCGAATCAACCGCGAACGCAACCGACTCCGGATCGGCAGCCCGATCGCACTGTGAAGCCGCCAGCCGAACAGCCTCGGCCGCAACCGAAACCGGAGATCAAGCCGCGGACCGTAACACCTCCTCCGGACCGGCAGCCCGATCGCACTGTGAAGCCGCCGGCCGACCAGCCTCGGCCGCAACCGCAACCGGAGAACAAGCCGCGGACTGTGACACCTCCTCCGGACCGGCAGCCGGATCGCGCTGTGAAGCCGCCCGCCGAACCTCGGCCGCAACCGCAACCCGAGAATAAGCCGCGGACCGCAACGCCTCCGCCTCCGGAACGGAAAGTAACTCCGCCAGCAGAACAGCCACGGCCTGAAACGAAGCCGCGCCCTGCCACGCCTCCGGAGCATCCTGCCACCAAGGAGAGAGGCCGAAGGAGCCGCCGAAGCAGCCTCCGAAGCCGGAGGATAAGCCAAAGGAAAAACCAAAGCCGGAACCGCAGCCGCAGTTCTAGTGGCAGCCTTTCGTCTTGCGCAAACGGAGCCCCGCTTTCAGTCGATGAAAGCGGGGCTTTTCATTTCAGATGTTCTGGTTCAATCGGAATCGAGTTAGCTGACGGGCGTGGCAATTTTGCGCGGCGGGTTGAAGAAGGGAAGTTCTCGGACGATGGCGCGGACTTTGTGGCGCGCGGCCTCGACGGTCAACTCCATCTGCAGCTCGGTGCCGGGCGCGGCATGCTGGCGAGTCAGGGTGGCGAGAGCGATCATTTTCTTCAGCGTTGGCGACCACGTGGTGGAAGTTGCTTTGCCGATTTGCAGTCCGCCGCGATACACCGGCACGGCCACACGCGAAGCGGTGCTCGCCACTTGCGGCGCGAGGCCAACCGCGTCGTACAGGCGCTCGACGTCGTCCCAATTGATGTCGAGGCCCGCCAGGAGGCGTTTCGGGCCACGGCGGTTTTCTTCCTCGAGCGCAGCGCGCCCGATGAAGTGCTCCTTCTTTAGATCCACCAGCCGCCCCAGCCCGATTTCGTAGGGCGAGTATTTCTGGGACTCGATCATGGCCTTCTTGCTGCTGAAGTAGTCGACCTCGATCAGAATCAAGCCCGCCTCGATGCGCGCGACGTCTAACGCGAGCATTCCCGCGGCGTGCAAATCGAATTGCCGGCCGTGCTCGAAGAGCGCGTCCCACACGCGCGGCGCGTCGTTCCAAGGAATCCAGATCTCGTAGCCGAGGTCGCCCGTGTAGCCGGTGCGCGAAATATCCACTTGCACTCCTGCGATTTTCCCGCGCGTGACGCGAAAATATTTCAAGTTCGCGATGTCGGCTTCAGCAGCTTGCATGAGCAAACGCGCCGAAGTGGGGCCTTGCAGCGCAAGAGCCGCGATTTTGTCGGAAATATCTTCGATCTCAACGTCGAGTCCGAGCGCATTCTGATGGAACCAGCGCATACTGGGGTCGGCGGCGGTCCAGCGGTAGAGATTCTCGCCGAGGCGCGAGATTGTGCCGTCGTCGATTACTTTGCCTTCCTCGTCGCACCAGCAGCAGTAAATCACTTGGCCGATTGCGACTTTATTGATGTCACGAGCGATGACGCGGTTTACCAGCTTCGTCGCGTCTTTTCCGCTCACCAGGTACTTGTATAGGGGTGTCACGTCGATAAGCGCCGCGGCATTGCGGATCGCGTTGTATTCGTGCTCGTGATGGGTCTCGTAGACGCTTACCGCGTAGTAGCCCGACCACTCGCGGTAGTTCAGGCTTTCGCAGAGCTTCGAAGTTCGGTCGTGAACGGCAGTCCCTACGGGCACGGTTGCTCCTCGGGCGGCGCTTGGGTGTGATTTGCGGACGCGATTATAGCAGGAGGCAGGAAGGAATGAAGCAGGGAGGCAGGAAGTTGAGTGCTTTTCAATTATTCGAGAGTCGATCCGGCTTGATGTTTTGGTTGAGCCGCAGGACATTCGTGGGGTCGTACTTTTTCTTGATCTCTACCAGGCGAGCATAGTTCAGCCCGTAGGCTGCCCTGACAAGATCGTCGCTCGTTTCGCCCAGTTGGTTGACGTATACCCCGTGTGCAAAGGGTTGCAAATTGCCGCGCAGGGTCCTGACCCATGGCACCGCACTCTCTTTCTCCGGCGGAGTGCTCCAGGTACCCACAATGTCCACCTCGTAACCCGGCTGCCGCAAAGCAAACGCCATGTCGCTCAATCCCACGCGCGAAATGGCGCCGTAAAGGAGCCGAATTCTGGTCGCCTGCTTCGGGGATCCGCCGTGCTGCAGCAAGCGCCGTAATCGGCCGCCCGTAAAGCGTTGCCGCAGCGAGCACACTCTGCTGGACAAACCGTCTTCGAGTGATGCGCGCCATATTCACTCCTGTCGCTAGCCTAAATGTTGAGGATGGCTGGGCGGGGGCAGCTCGCGTAAAACGTACGCCGGCCCCACGCCTGGTGTCAAATTCGTCTGGCCCCCAGGGGCTTGAGTTCTTGTGTGCCTGCATCCGGGTCTGTAGAATGCATCGGCTCTCGCGCGTTTCCACTTGGCGCTGAATCCCTCATGGCGAAACGATACGACGCAATTGTGATTGGTGGAGGCCACAACGGCCTTGTGACTGCGGCGTATCTCGCGCGGGCGGGCAAGAAGGTCGTGGTGCTCGAGCGGCGGCACGTTCTGGGGGGCGCCGCCGTCACCGAAGAGATTATTCCCGGCTTCAAATTTTCAGTTTTCTCCTACGTGGTTTCGCTCCTGCGGCCGGAAATCATTCGCGATCTCGACCTGCCGCGGCACGGGCTCGAAATTCTGCCGCTCGACGGCACGTTCACGCCGATGCCGAGTGGCGATTTTCTGTGGCGCGTGAACGACCACGGCAAAACGCGCCGTGAGCTCGAGCGGCACTCGAAGCTGGACGCTGAGGCTTATGAGGAGTTCGGCAAGGCGATGGTGCAGATGTGCCGGTTCGTGAAACCGATTCTCGGCATGATTCCGCCGGACCCGAGCACGCTCGATCCGCGCGACCTGAAAAAACTGGCGTTTCTCGGCAAACGCTTCCAATCGCTTCCCGCCGAGGACAAGTACAACCTAGTGCAGCTCATGACGATGAGCGCAGCCGACTTTCTCGACCAATGGTTCGAGACGGACGTGCTCAAGGCGACGATGTCGGCGTCGGGGATCATCGGCACCTTTTTGGGAATACGGTCGCCCGGGACGGCGTACGTTTTGCTGCATCACTACATGGGCGAAATCGACGGAGCATTTCGCTCGTGGGGATTCAGCCGAGGGGGGACGGGGGCAATCTCGAATGCCATCGGCAGCGCCGCGCGCGAAGCGGGAGCTGAAATCCGCACTGAGGCGCCGGTGGGGCGAATTCTCGTGAAGAATGGCGTCGCGGTCGGCGTAGCGCTCGAGAGCGGCGAAGAAATTCACGCGGAGATCGTTTCGTCGAGCGTTGATCCTCGACTCACGTTCCTGAAATTCATTGAATCGCGCGAGTTGCCGGGCGAATTCCTGCGATGAAGTGCAGCGCTATAAGTACCGCGGCTCGTCGGGCAAAGTGAATCTCGCGCTGGACGCACTTCCGGAATTCACGAGTCTGCCGGGCGCCGGACGTCATCTCCGCGGAGCAATGTCGATTTCGCCTTCGACCGAGTACATGGAGCGGGCGTACGACCAGGCGAAATATGGCGAATTCTCGCGCCGCCCGTACATCGACATCGTGATCCCGACGCTCACGGATCCGTCGGTGGCGCCGCCGGGAAAGCACATCATGTCGTGCTTCGTGCAGTACGCGCCGTACAAGTTGAGCAAGGGAACGTGGGACGAGCAGCGAGAAGCCTTCGGCAACGCGGTGATCGACACAATTGCCGAGCACGCTCCGAACCTGAAGAAAATGATCATTGGACGGCAGGTGATCACGCCCCTCGATATCGAGCGAATCACCGGCTTGAGTGAGGGCAATATCTTTCAGGGTGAACTTTCACTCGAACAGCTCTTTTTCTTGCGGCCGGTGGCGGGCTGGGCGCGCTATCGCACTCCGATCAGGAGGCTGTACATGTGCGGCTCGGCTACGCATCCTGGCGGCGGAATCATGGGTGCGCCGGGACGGCTCGCCGCGCTTGAAATCCTGAAAGACAAGGGCAAGCACTGAACATGGCGGCTCCGCGCGACATCGTGATTATCGGCGGCGGGCACAACGCTCTGATCACGGCGTTCTATCTCGCGCAAAAAGGATTCAAGCCGCTGGTCCTTGAACGGCGCGCGATCGTCGGCGGCGCCGCGGTGACCGAAGAATTTCATCCAGGATTTCGTTGCTCCACGCTGGCTCATGCGGGCGGGCCTCCGCTGCCGCACATCGTCAGCGACATGCAGCTCGCGCGCCACGGTTTGCAAAAGCTGGAATCGCCGGTGCGAGTTTTCGCGCCGACGTCGGACGGGCGCGCGCTGACGTTGTATACGGATACGAAGCGCTCCGCTGAGGAGATCAAGAAGTTTTCGCCGAAGGAAGCCTCTAGCTACGTGGAATTTCACGAACGTCTCGTGGGGGCTGCGGCCATCGTCGAGCAATTGCTCGAGATGACGCCTCCCGTAATCGAAAAGCCGTCGAGCGAAGACTTGTGGAAGCTCGTCAAAATCGGCCGCAAAGTACGAGGGCTCGGCAAGCACGAAATGATGCGGCTGCTGCGCTGGGGGCCGATGGCCGTGGCGGATTTTGTTGCGGAGTTTTTCGAGACGGACTTGCTGCGCGCGGCGGTGGCAGCGCGCGGAATTTTTGGCGCGGCGATGGGACCGTGGTCGGCGGGGTCTACGGCACTTCTTCTTTTGCGCGCGGCCGCCGATCCGTATCCTGTGGGAAATTCGGCGATGCCGAAGGGCGGGATGGGCGGGCTGACGTCGGCAATGGCGGCTGCCGCGAAGCAGGCCGGCGGGGAGATTCGCACGGGCGCCGCGGTAGCGCGGATTCTGGTGAAAGATGGAGCCGTCACCGGCGTCGCGCTCGCGAGCGGGGAAGAGATTTCAGCGAAGACGGTCATCTCGGGAGCCGATCCGCGCCGAACTTTTCTCGGGCTGCTCGATCCGGTTCACCTGCCGCCGAGCTTCGTGGTGAAGATGCAGAACTATCGCTCGCGGGGGACAATCGCGAAATTGAATCTCGCTCTCGACGCGCTGCCTACGTTTGCCTCGCTGAAGAATTCCGCGGACGGCGCCGCGGCGCTGAGTGGCCGCATCCATATCGGTCCGGGGATCGACTACCTGGAGCGCGCATTCGATCATTCGAAATACGGCGAGTTTTCCGCGGAGCCCTATCTGGAAGCGATGATTCCGACGCTGCTTGATGCTTCGCTCGCGCCGGCAGGCAAACACGTGATGTCGATTTGCATGCACTTCGCGCCGTATCGCCTGAAGACGGGCGATTGGTGGCCACAAGATCGCGACGCGTTGCGGGACACGATCGTGCGCACTCTATCGGCGTACGCGCCTGATCTGCCGTCGAAGATTCTCGCCGCGCAATTGCTGACGCCCAAGGATCTCGAGGATGAGTACGGCCTCACCGGGGGCCATCCGTTCCATGGGGAGCTTTCGCTCGATCAACTCTTCACGACGCGCCCGCAACTGGGTTGGGCGCGCTACCGCACTCCGGTGCAGGGCTTGTATCTGTGCAGCAACGGTACGCATCCCGGAAACGGGCTGACGGGCGCTTCCGGAGCGAACGCCGCCCGCGAAATCCTCAAAGACCTCCGCCGATAAATCTCATAAGTTCTGTTGCTTAGAGTGGCTGACTGACGACAGGCGCATGGCGCTCGATCGCCGCGCCGGCGGTGACGCTCCGTGCGGATGCTTCCGCAGTTGGTCTTTGCGCACGCAATAAGTCGAGTGGGGTTGGTGGGGCGGGCAACTTCGCTACACTTGTAGTAGCTGAACAGACGCGGCCCTCCCTTCGGCGCAGATGCATCTCTCAACCTCTGGAGGCTCTCATGGCGAAGTGGCTCTGGATCGGGGCAGGAGTAGCACTGCTGGCAATCGGAACGGCAGGGTACGTCCTGAATAGCGGAGCGCCGGCGCCCCCAAAGGGCGTCTGTCCCGCACTACTTTCCGCGGCACCTTTTGACTCGAATATTGTGGCCTATGCGGACCTTACGGGGATCCGCTCTGCCGAACTGACGAAGCAGTTCGAGGCGATCGGGCAAACACCCCAGGTGGCTGCCTACCGCGATTTCGTCGCCAACACGAACTTCCACATCGACCGCGACCTTGACCACATTCTGCTCGCGGCCTCCACCGAATCCCAGGGCGCCGCGCTGGTTCTCGAAGGGCGTTTCGACCAGGCGCACGTCTCCGCGTACGTGCTGAACTTCGGCACCATGAAGCACTACGAGGCGGGCGACCTCTACGAGTTCGGAACCGCGACTGCGGCCCAGACAACGTCGATGATGTTCCTCGGACCGAACCGCCTTGCGTTCGCGCTGGGACGCGACGCTCACACGCAAATTCTGATGCTCGCTGACGCAGCGAAGACAGCCGATCCCAACCTGCACGAAGACATTTGTGCGCGCGCCGAGCGCGTCGCCGGGGCTTCGTTTTTCATCCTGGGTGACGTGCCGAAAACGGCCGTCGCGCAGATTACTCCTGCGGTCGCGCGCGAAAACCCAAGCGCAGCGGACATCCTGCAAAGTTTGCGCGGCTGGGACATGGCGTACTGGATGGATGGAGACATCGTGCGGATGGCGGTGGAGGGGCAATTCGACAATCCTTACGACGCGCTGCGCGGGCGCTTCGGTTTCGAAAAGGTGCGAGAGTCGATCGAGAAGGCGTCCATCGACCTGAAAACGGGGAGGGTGGCGGCCGGTCCCGGAGCGCCGATCCTCGACGCCATGGTGAAGAATCTGGCGATCTCGCTCGACGGCCGTTACGTCCGGATGGGCACTGCGCTCAAGAAGTCCGACCTTCAGGCGCTTGCCGCGTCGGCTGCCGCCGGACGCCACTGAAAGCAGTCGCCAAACTCCCTTTGAAACCGACGGTGCTCACGTGACTGCAGCCAAACCGCCAGCCAAGCCGCCAGTTAAGATGGTGGATGATCCCCGACTTCGGAGGCGCAGCCGTCGCCTGCGAGTCCGAATCCGCATTGTGGTGCGAGTGGAGACCGAGCGGAAAGAAACCGTGTGGGAGGAAACGGACGCGCTGATCGTCAACGCCCACGGCGCCCTGATCCTTCTGGCGACGCAGGTATCGAAGAACAAGTTCCTAACAATCCAGAACGCCAACACTGGGGAAGAGATTCTGGCGCGCATCACGAGCCTCGGGCCGCGGTTCATGGGCAAGGCCGAGGTGGGCATCGAATTCATCCGGCCCGCGCCCGAGTTTTGGGCGCTCGTGCACCAGCCGCAGGACTGGCAGTCGAGCCCACTGCCGAAATCCCGCCGCCTCGTGCCCCAGAAGGTGTAACCCACTATTCGAGTGTTCTCCGTCTTGTCGAGTGCTTCGCCGCTCGATAGAATGGATGTTTGCATCACGCTCGGAATCGATTCCAGGAGACCCTAGACCATGACCTCACCCGCCACCACGCTGCATCGCGGCGAGTTTCAGAACGAAGCGTTCATCGATTTCGCAAAGCCTGAGAATCGCAAGGCGATGGAAGACGCGCTGCGGCAGGTGAAGGGAATGTTCGGCCGCGAGTACCCGCTCGTGATCGCTGGAGAGAAAGTAATTACGACGGAAAAGACGAAGTCGACGAATCCGTCGCATCCCGATGAAGTGATCGGAGTATTTCAGAAAGCTACCGTCGAGATGGCGAACAAGGCGGTCGAAGCGGCAAGCCGCGCGTTCGACCGCTGGAAGCGCGTACCCGTCGAGGAGCGCGTTGCGACTATCTATCGGGCTGCCGACATTCTTCGGAAGCGCCGCTTCGAGTTGGATGCCTGGCTCGTCTACGAAATCGGCAAAACTTGGCCTGAGGCCGACGCGGACATCGCCGAGCTGATCGATTTCTGCGAGTTTTATGGGAGGGAGGCACTACGCCTGGCGAGTCCGCAGAAACTTGTGCCGATGCGCGGCGAGAAGAATTATTTGAAGTACATTCCCCTCGGCGTGGGGGTGATTATTCCGCCGTGGAATTTCGCGGCGGCGATCATGGGCGGAATGACGGCGGCAGCGATCGTGACGGGCAACACCGCGATCGTGAAGCCGTCAAGCGATTCGCCCACGATCGCGGCAATGTTCGTCGACATTTTGTATGAGGCAGGCGTGCCGCGCGACGTGGTGAGCTTCTTTACCGGTCCGGGCAGCACCGCGGGGGAAGCGCTGGTGACGCATCCGAAGACGCGGTTCATCGGCTTCACGGGATCGAAGGAAGCGGGGTTGCGCATTAGCGAGCAGGCGTCGAAGGCGCAGCCCGGCCAGGTTTGGATCAAGCGTACCGTCCTCGAAATGGGCGGCAAAGACGCCATCATCGTCGATGATGAGGCCGATGTGGATGCCGCGGTGGAAGGCGTGGCAATGTCTGCGTTCGGCTACCAGGGTCAGAAATGCTCGGCCTGTTCGCGGGCGATTGTGGCGGAGAAGGTGTACGACGAATTCGTGAACAAGCTGGTCGAGCGCGTGAAGAAAATCACGGTGGGGCCGAGCGAGGATCCCTCAAATTTCATGGGACCGGTGATCAATCAGACGGCTATGAAATCAATTCTCGGTTACATCGACACCGGGAAAAAAGAAGGGCGCTTGCTCGCGGGCGGAAAGCACACGGGCGGCGACGGCTATTTCGTCGAGCCGACGGTGATCGCGGACGTGAGTCCAAAGGCGCGAATTTTCCAGGAAGAGATATTCGGGCCCGTGCTCGCCGTCACGAAAGCAAAAGATTTTGATGAGGCACTCGCCATGGCCAACGATAGCGAGTTTGGCTTGACCGGCGCCGTCTATTCGCAGAATCCTAAGAAGATTGAGCGCGCGGGCGAGGAATTTCACGTCGGAAATCTGTATATGAACCGCAAGTGCACCGGCGCGATGGTGGGCTCGCATCCGTTCGGCGGATTCAACATGTCCGGCACGGATTCGAAGGCTGGAGGGCAGGATTATTTGTTGTTGTTCCTGCAAGCGAAGACGATCTCGGAAAAAATCGGCGCCACCAAGTAACCGACGTTTGCAGCCCCTGCTGAGTCGGCATCATTCCGCCGTTTGGGTATGCGGTTTCATGCCGAATCCCCAGCGCAGAATCGCGTATGCGACCGGCCCTGACGCCAGCAGCAGCGGCGCCCAGTGCCACACCAGTGGCTCGCTGTAATAGACTTTCATCGCGCACAAAATCACCGGGAAAATCAGGATGTACACGATTCCGGCTTTGCCGCCGGGAATGCGAAAACTTCTGGGCGCGTTGGGAGCCTTGGCGCGCATCCGCCACGCCGCAAAGAGTGTCAGCAAAGTCGTCACGATGCGCGTCCAGATATAGATGTTGACGAGATCCTCCACCGGATACTTTGCGAGTATGCAGTAAACCAGAGCCGACGCGCCGATCGCGTGTGCCGGCGTGCCGAATCGCGGATGGATTTTCCCCAGCCAGGCCGGCAGATAACCATCCTCCGCCATCGTTGCGGGAATGCGCGTCGTGTAGAGAATCGTGCTGTTCGAGAGCGACAGGGTTCCGATGAGCGACGCCACCAGCATCGCCGCGCCCAACGCTTCGCCTCCGATGAGGCGCGACGCCGTGACGATGTATCCGGTGTCCCATTTCTGCCAATTGCCCAGGACCGCGAGCGCAAGCGTGGTCGGCAGAATGTAGGTGAGGATATTCATGGGCGTATTCCACGCGAGGATGCGCACGAAAGTTTTCTGCGGGTTTTTCATTTCACCAGTAACGCTGGATAGCTGTTCATATCCCGCGTAATTCCACATCGCCAGCGCGAGGCCCTGACCGAAAACATTTCCAAACGGCCTGCCCGGCGGCGTAAACGGAAGCACGGGATTGTAGTGCCAGTGGAAGAGCGAAACGAGGCAGAGCCACGCCACCGGAATCAGCACCGCGACGAGGAGCGCCACCGAAATCCATCCCGCCAGCTGGATCCCGCGCGCGTTCACATACGCGAGCAGGCACAAGACCAGGCAGGCACCCGCCCATTTCGTATTGCCGGTGAGCCAGGGGAGATAGTCGGCGAGGTAGTCCATCAGCAGGACGCCGTACAGGCTGTTGAGCAGGAACGTTCCGGTCCAGTTCCACCAGCCGCACTGAAATCCCCAGAAATCACCGAAGGCGGCACGGCTCCAGCGGTAGAAGCCTCCTTCCACGGGAAGAATGCTGTTCAGCTCCGCCGCCGCGAACGAAATTGGAATGCTCCAGAAAAGAGGCACGAACGTGAGGAAGACAAGCGCCATTCCGGGTCCGGAGCTTTTGAAGATGTCCTCAAAACCGAATGGTCCGCCGGCCGTATAGCCGTAGAAAATGGCGAGCAGCGGGATAAATCCGATTTGTCGAAGGCGAGCATTCGCCTCAGCATGCGAGGAATGTTGCGAAGAAGTTGCGTTTTCCATCGGGCGCGGCGCGCCGGGATGATATGGGAGCATCGCCGCCAATTCAACGAGATTCAAGCTTTCGGTATTGGCGGAAGGGCGAACAGCGGGACGCTATTGTCTTTTCAACTCCGCGGTCCAATTAGTGATTACATTCAGGGTGAGTGAGGTGGTATCCGGCACAGCGCTTCCGATGAAGCCCTGTCCATTTTTCGGGCCAACGTCAAACATCTGGCGGACCATCCCGCTGAGGAATGGGGATCGAAACAGCGGACGAACGCTTTGAATTGCGAGGCTCCCGGGGGATTCCTGAATCGAGGCGGCCATCATGTCTCCCCCTCCACCAACGAAGTAGAGTTCCTTCCCATCGCTGCTCCAGGCAGCAGGCGGCGCCAGCACGCCACCTGCGCTAACCTCCCATTTTCCCTCTCCCTTGGGAAATGAGGTTATGAAAATTCCGTCCTTGCCTGATTGTGTTGAATCATAAGCAATCCATTTTCCGTCTGGGGAAACGCGGCCGCTCGATACATCACCGGAAGTATTGGGAAGTGGAAAGGGCTTGCGCTCGCCCTTGAGCGGCATGATCCAGATTTGTTGATTGCTAAGCTCGCCACGGTCGAAAACGAAGTATTGCCCATCTCGAGTCCAATCGGACGGGTGGTCTATCGAGCCGGAGTCGAGCAGATCGTCGCGGCTGCCGCTGCCGTCTGCGTTCTTGACATAGATCTTGGTTCTATCAGTGTTGGCCACGCGCGACGAGTACGCCACTTTCGTTCCATCGGGCGACCAAACAACGAACCAAACGTCTTCTCCGAACGTGAGGCGAGTCCTAACTCCGGTTTTTAGATCAGACACAACAATGTCCGCCGCCGGTCCATCGAAGACCGCGCTAGCGACCCGCGTTCCGTCCGGAGAAACTCGCAAATCCTGGAGTTCGCCGGAGATCGGGGCCAATCCTTTCAAGTGCCCCGTCAAGTCAAACCAGGACGTCGGGTATTTCACCTCTCCCGGACTCTGAAACACCAAGACGCCATTGTCGGACGCAGACGCCATCACTCCCCAATTGCCTTTGTCTTCAAGCACCGCTGCGATGGGCGTCGCAGCGCCTTTCAGCTCCAGCCGGTCCGGATCGAATTCTTGCGCCATCAAGCTGCCTTCGCGGAAATAAAGCAGGTATCCTGAGGAATAGAACGCGTTGCCGGCGGTCTTGAGAATGAATCTACCGGGACCGCCATCGATGCTGCCCGCATAGATTCCTGAAGATTCTTCCTTGCCGGCCATGTGATTCGCGGCCAAGTACAGGAAGTGCTTTCCGTCGGGGAGAAAACGAGGCCATCGGTGCGTGGAGTGCACGGATCGATCCATCGTCGTCGCCGAAACCGGCTTGCCACCGGACGCCGGGACGCGATAGATCGTTTCGTAGATGTAAGGCGAGAACACGATGGTGTCGCCCGCCCAACTGCCACCGCGCCCGTCCTGCGCCGGAGCCAGGCTGACTGAGGGACCCCCAGCGATGTCGATGCGCTTCAATTGCTGGTCTGCGAAAAAGCCCAGAGATTTGCCGTCGGGCGACCAGAATGGAAATTTGCCGTTTTCGGTGCCACGCAGCGATTTCACTTCTCCCGTGTCCAAGGAGCGGACGAACAGAATTTGCTTACCATCGGTCATCCCGGGAAACGCCACACTTCTGCCGTCGTGCGAAACCACGGTGCCGCCGGAGTTGTCTCCTAACGTCCAAAGCATCACATTGGCGGGTGGCGGAAGCACCGCGCGAACCACGGGCTCGGTGGTGGACCGGTGGAAAAAGAAGTAGCTTACCGCTGCTCCGACGGCGAGTGCGACGACAATGGCGGCCGTTGCGATGGCGTAGCTCAACGCGCCTCTCCGCTTTGCAGTCTTCCCGACCGCTCCAAACGCCGACGAACTGTCGGACGACGATTGTGCGATCCAGTCGAGTTCGTGCTTGATGTCGGCGGCGCTCTGCCAACGCTCATCGGGACTTTTCGCGAGGCATTTTCGGATGACGTGGTCGAGCGCAGGCGGCGATGCCGGATTTACGGCGGTAATCGGCGTGGGCTCCTTCTCCAAGATTGCCGATGCGACGCTTAGTTGGCTTTTGCCTCCAAAGGCGCATTTTCCCGTCACCATTTCATAGAGAACTGCGCCGAAAGAAAAAATGTCGCTACGCCCATCGAGGTCTCTGCCTTCCACTTGCTCGGGCGACATATATTGGAACGTGCCAACGATCGTACCTTCTTGCGTTACGGGGCTGGATGACACAGGTGTGTGCGCGGTGGCGGTCATCGTGGCGCCGGCGCCCAGCGGGACCACCTGCTTTGCCAAGCCGAAATCCAGCAGCTTCGCGCCCGTCGGCGTGAGCATGATGTTGCCGGGCTTGAGGTCACGGTGAACGACTCCGCTGCGATGTGCCCTGTCGAGCCCATCCGCTATGTGCGCGCCATATTTCAGCACTTGATCGAGCGGCAGCGGCCCCTTTTCGAGCCGCTTCGCCAGCGTGCTGCCTTCGACGCACTCCATCACGAGGTAATCGACCCCGTCCTGGTGACCAACGTCGTGGAGCACGCAAATGTGGGGATGATTCAGGCTAGAGATTGTTTTCGCTTCGCGCTCGAATCGCTGCTTGCGAACAGGATCGGAAGAAAGCTGCGCCGGCAAAATTTTGATCGCGACGGTACGGTCGAGTCGGGTGTCGCGCGCGCGATACACCTCGCCCATTCCACCGGCGCCGAGCGGCCCCACTATTTCGTACGGACCAAGCAGAGTTGCGGGTGCTAGCGGCATGAGCGCGTGATTATATCCTGAAGATGAACCGAGCGGGGGTCCGGGTGGCCGTTTTCGATCTGCGTTCCAAGTTCCGCCTACGTGACGGTGACGTCGAACAGGTGCGCCTGAAAAGCGTCGAGGCGGACGAAAAGGCCTGTGTCGTTGAGTTCCTGGCCATGCCGGGGATAGCGGACTTCGTTCAGCTGGTCGTAAAAAACATATTCCTTCGTGGAGGACACGCGATCGCGCCATCGAATGAGTCCCTGCGCCGCGCCGCCTGACAGGTTTACCACGATCATCTTCCACGCCGTCTCAGTGCTCCATTCGTACGCGATCAGATTTTCGGCGGTGGGGTCGCCGGCCGGCGTCAGTGGAAGAAGATTCCATTGGCCGTGGTGAAAAACGTCTTCGTTCGTGACACGCAAAATCTTCTCGAAGAAATTCAAGAACGCGGAGTTCGGCGGCTCCGGAGCCGCAACGCGCAGCGCGATCGGCAGTTGAATTTTGCGGCCTTCGAGTTCGCCGTGCTGGTAGAAGCGCATTCCAGGAAGCGTCGACATGAGCGTGCCCGCCGCCGGCAGTCGCTGCTCGCCAAAAATGACGGCGGCGCGAGGCTCGTCGTGGTTTTCGAGGAAACGCGCGAGATGACTCTGGTGCGCAGTCGGCGCAACGAGCTGGCCGCGTATTCCGCCGACATCGAGGCCTCGAACTGCGTCGTAGATTTCTTTGTCGTACGTGAATTCGAAGCCGAGATGCAGGAGTCGCGCTTCGGTGCCCCAATACGCTTCGGCCAGAAGAATCAGGTTCGGCACAGCGGAGTGTGCTTCCGTCCAGAATTCCGTCGCTGGTTGCGTTGCGCCGGCCAGCAGGTGACCCCAGACTCTCGCAAAGATGTCGTTGAGTTGCAGCATGGCCATGTCGCAGCGAATGCCGTCACAATGCTCGGCGATGATGCCAAGCCGATTGATCAGAGCCGCGCGCAATCCCGGATTCAAGTGGTTGAGTTGCGCCGTATCCGTCCAGGGGGGAAAGTACGGATCGCGGCCCAGCGCTATGAACAGAGCGCCTTTCGGCGTGTCGATGCGGAAGAAACTTGCGGGATCCGTCTCAAAATCCTGCTGTGTCCCCTGCACGTAGAACTCCGGATGCTCGCGTACCCACGGGTGGTCGAGCGCCGTGTGATTGCCGACGAAATCCAGGAAAACCGCCATTCCTCGCGAGCGAAGCTTTTCGCGAACGCGATCGAGGTCGTCCCAGGCGCCGATGCGCGGATCGGGAGTGTATTGCGCGACGGAATAAGGGGAGCCGACAACGTCTTCCGGCTTCCATGCCGGCAGCGCGTTGGCGTAGGAACCTGTGTTGGAAGGTTCGAGCGCGATGCGCCGCGCCTCTGCGCTGCGCTGCCAGACGCCCATGAGCCAAATAATGTTGAAGCCGCGTTGGGCAAGGGTGTCCCACTCCGAGTCGGGAACGTCGGCAAGCCTGACGAAGCGCCCAAGACGCGCGGAAAGCTCCTCGAGCCAGGCCCACGTGTTGATTTCATAGAGGTGCGGATGAGCGCGAAGCGGCACGGGAGAAAAGGAGGTAGATGGCTCGGGCGTCACACAGCCGAGCGTAGACTGCGAATTGCAGCGATGTCAACATGATCGGGCACCTTTCGCTTATGCTTCGGTCAGCATTGCTGGACAAAACCGGGGATTAGTGACAGAGTATGGCGGGGCAGCGGTCTCAAGATTTTGTCTGAGGAGGAATTAACAATGGTGAAGCGTTTGATGTTTTGTACGGCAGCACTTCTTTTCGTGGGCGGTATGGCCCTAGCAGGACAGGATGCGGCAAAGAGCGGCACATGGTCGGGTGTGATCACTAACGACATGTGCGGAGCCAAGGATGCCAGCATGGCCAAGGCCGATTGCACGAAGACCTGCGTGAAAGAACACGGCGCAAAATACGCGTTGTATAACCCGGCTGACAAGAAGGTGTATGTTCTCGATCCGCAGGACAAGGCGGCAGGACACGAAGGCCACAACGTAACGGTGAAGGGCACGCTCGACGGCACTACGATTCATGTCGACTCCCTCACGATGGCCAAAGGCAGCTGATCAGCTTTAGGTTTGAAGGATAAGCACGAACCCATCTCCGCAAATTATGTAACCTGGAAGCGGGCAGATACTTGGATCTGCCCGCTTTTCTTTTTGGCAGGGGCGACAAAAAGCTTTTGGTATATTGCGCAACTGCTCGCGCGGGCGTTTAGTGGGAGGCATGTTTGACAATGAAGATTGGGCTTCACGTCGCGTTTTTTTCTGTTCTCGCGGTTCTGGCGTTTCCTACCCTTGCGCCGAATTCTTCCGTCGCACACTCTCAGGAGTCGGCGCCGCAGAAGCGGAATCTCACGGTGGACGATTATTTTCGGATCAAGGGCGTGGCCGATCCGCAGATTAGCCCCGAAGCAAAATGGGTGGCTTACACTGTTGAAACCCGAAACCTGAAAGAGGACAAGAACGAAGAACGGATCTGGATGGTGGCGACGAGCGGCGGCGAAGCGATACCGCTCACGGCGGAGAGCGTCTCGTCGTCGCATCCGCGCTGGAGTCCGGACGCAAAGTATCTCGCATTTCTCTCGGAGCGCGAGGAAGGGAAGAAACAGGTTTGGCTTTTGAACCGCAACGGCGGGGAAGCGCAGCAGTTCACTGATGCGATTCAGGACGTGAGTGATTTTGCGTGGTCGCCTTCCGGCGATCGCCTTGTGCTCGTACTGCAAAACCCGACGCAGGATGAACTCGAAGCCGCCCACCATAAGGAAGCCGAAAAGGACGCCGGCGAGAAACCAAAGCCGAAGCCGCGTCCTTGGGTGATAGACCGTTTGCACTTCAAGGATGACGAGGTCGGTTATCTCGACCGTCGCCGAACCCATCTGTACGTATTCAGTCTCGGAGATCGCAAAATGACGCAGATCACTTCGGGCGACTATGACGACACGGCGCCCGCATGGTCGCCGGACGGCCGATGGCTGGCGTTTGTCAGCAACCGCTCGGCAGATCCGGATCGCAATTTCAACGACAACATTTGGGTGGTCGCCGCCGATAACACGGACCAGGGCAAGAACCTGGTTCATGTCACCACGGGTCCGAGCACAGACGGTGCGCCTGCATGGTCGCCTGACGGGAAGTGGATCGCGTTCACCAGCCAGCTTGATCCCAAACTCTTTCAGTACGCCACGTTTCATCTCGCGGTCGCACCATCCAGCGGTGGCGAGCAAAAAGTTCTGACGCGCTCGCTCGATCGCAACGTGTCTTCGCCGCACTTTTCCGCAGATGGCAAATGGATTTACTTCCTCGCGGACGATGACGGCACGCAGAATGTGCTGCGGATTCCAGCGGCAGGCGGAGAAATCACGCGGCCGATAGGCGGGCGCCTGATGGTCGACGCTTTTTCAATGGCAGGAGACGGCTCTGTCGCGGCGCAAGTAGGAACCGTGGAACGCCCGGACGAAATTTATCTTCTGCCGGTGGGAGGCGAGCTGCGAAGGCTTACAACGACGAACGATACGCTGATGGCGCAGATTCGTTTGCCGAGCGTCGAGTACGTCCATTTCAAAAGCAAGGACGGCACTTCCGTGGCCGGCTATCTGTACAAGCCTCCCGATTACAAACCGGGGAATCGATACCCGGCGATCTTGCACCCTCATGGCGGACCTGTCGGAGCTTATTACGCGGAGTTCGATTTTCAGCCGCAACTCTATGCGGCGAACGGCTACGCCGTTCTGACGCCGAATCCACGCGGTTCGTCGGGCTACGGCGAGGATTTCTGTAAAGCTATCTATGCGGACTGGGGCAACAAGGATTTTCAGGACGACATAGCGATGGTCGACTACGGCGTCGCGCAGGGGATTGCCGATCCCGAAAAACTGGGCGTCGGCGGCCATTCGTACGGCGCGATTTCGACGAATTTCATCATCACGCAGACCACGCGGTTCAAGGCTGCGATTTCCGATGCGGGCGAGTTTCTTTATGTGACGAACTGGGGTCACGACCTCTATGTGCGCGAATGGGAAATCGAGCTGGGACTGCCGTGGGAAAATCGCGGGCTATGGGAGAAGCTCTCGCCCTTCAGCCGCGTGACGAAAATCACCACGCCCACGATGGTGATGGGCGGCGACGTCGATTGGAATGTTCCGATCATCAACGGCGAGCAGATGTATGAAAGCCTGAAAAGGCTCGGCGTGCCGACGCTGCTCGTCGTGTATCCAGGCCAGTACCACGAATTTCACCGGCCGTCATTCATCAAGGATCGATTCCAGCGCAACCTCGCCTGGTTCGGCCACTACGTAAAGGGCGAAGGCCCCGCGATCCCGCCAGAGAAAGTCGCGGACTGAATCTTGGCGGGTCGTGAGCGATTCGTGGGGCCAGCCGACGTGAAGCGACGTGCTCCTCGCCTTAGCCCTGCGTCATTGTTTTCAATTTTTCAATTCAGATGGACGATTGGCGATTCAGTGATCGATGGGAGCAGCGTCGTTTGCGTCGAGTGTGACGGAATTTGCGCCGGCCTTGAGGTCCACTCTCGTGTTCCAAAGATAATTCTTGCCGTTGTTCACCAAACCGGCCATGACGTAGTACGTGCCGGGCTTCACGCCGGAAAAACTGGCGGGCGCGTTCGGTCCTGCTTTGACGGCAGCGACGACGTGCTGGTACACCGCGACTGTGCCCTTCTGACAATTTGCGTTGTTCCGCGGGCAGTTTGCGAAGCTTTTTAGAAGTGACGAGCCAGCGGCGGGCTGGAAACCGGAATTTTTGAGGAGGGTCTCAACGCTATCGTTGAGAAGAAGAACCGTCGTGCCTGCTGCGGGGTCGGCGAGGGCAGCTCTAACTGCTAGAACGGCGTTTCCGGGGGCGGCGGCAGGTAGGCTTGCCGATGCGGGCACGACTCCTGTCATCTGCCCGCCACCCGACGGCACTGGGCCCGGCGAAAGCGCCGCCAGAGCACAAGTGGCATTGAGCGGCGCAAATGTGAAGTCATCATTGGCGTCTTTTCCTGTAATCCTGCGCCCCTCCACAAGATACTGCCCGGCACCCGGATCCAGCGTGTTGTTCGGCATTAAGGCCAATGTCAGCGGATGGTTCGGTGCGTTTACCTTGACAGCCGTCTGTCTGCCGTCGGCGACCACTTGGTAAGGATAGGCGCGCGCCGCCTCCGGGCCGCATCCAAGTATCGCGGACTCGGGATGGAACTCCACGCTGAATCCGCTTCCCGCCGCGTAGGTTCCATTCATCCGCAAACCCGGAGGCGTGGGCGGACCGGTTTTGCCGCCGGAAAACATGCCTTCCAGCATGTTCTTTTCCGCGCCGGTGATTCCCAGGCCGGCGCCCTTGGAACTGAGGTTCGGTGCGGGACAAGTCCGCGTCACTTCACGATACTGATATATCGTCGCCGGTTTACCGGCGTAGTCGGTGCCGTCCCGCATACCCGCGGAAACCGTTCCGTCGACCACGACGGGGCCCGGGCCGGTAAGCGTATCGCCCTTGAGCGACAGAACGACGTTCTTCGGTGAGGTGGTGATCGTGATTATGGGGCGATTGTTCACGATGGCGATGGTGTAGGCGTGCGAAGTGGCATTCATGCCTAAACAGGTCAGTGTCACGGATGCTTCGTCGAATTCCAGCCGCCACTCGCCGCTGCCGGCGAAGGCCCCGGCCATCTGCGGTCCCGTCACCTCTTTTCCGACAACATCGGGAACCATGGAACTGAGCAGGCCGTTGGTATTGCCCATCAGCGAGCCCATGATCCCGTTCCCCATGCAAACCGCAGGAAGGCGTCCGGCGGCGACGCAGCGGTACATCGCCCGCGTTTCTGGGTCCTGCGGAGGCTGCAGAGCCGAATTCGCTGCCATTTTTTTCTGCATTTCGTTGGCCAACTTTTGGGCTTCTTCCTGGTCTGCTTTTGCCTTGGCCTCTCCGATCTGGACGGCCTGCTGGTGGACCGCCGCGGACTGCTGCTTTGACTGGGCCATTACTTTCGCGTATTCGGCGGCGAACCCAGGAGGAAAGAGCTGCTGGATGAGCTGGGTGCGGAATGTGCCGGAAATATCGAGCCCACGCATGGCGGTGAAGGGTTTGTACTGCGGCTTCAACTGCGAAATGTTGTAGTACGCCGTGTAGTAGGCCTGTCGCATCTTGGTTTCGTCAGGCGTAAGCCCGCCCCGCTGGTATTGCCGCGGCCCCGACATGTCTTCGATCATTGTCTTGAGCTGCGTGAAGGCGGCCATTTGGCGGGCGGCGGTTTCGTCGGGGTCGCCGGTCTGCATGGCTTTCATGACCTTGTCCACCGGTGGCATTTCTGCGATGTAGGGCGGGTTGGTAGCTTGACCGAAAAGGCTTGGCGCAAACAGCCCGCTGAAGAGAAAAGCGGACGCAACGATGAGTCTGGATTTCATTGCAGCACTCCCGCGCCGGTACTTCTACTACGGAAAATTGCAGCACCGCAATCAGAAATTTCGGAAGACCAGCCACGAGGTCCCTACTGCTGCGGTGGCCTGCAGGGTGGGTCAGCGAAGGTCAAGGTGATTTCCTTTGTGGCTTCATCGGAGCCGTCGACGACCGCCGAATCCGAATCCATGCGAGCGGGAGCGGCACAGTCACTACTGCCTTGGCGGGCGGAGGCGGCGCGGGAGGGATTGAGATCCTCCCACGCGGAGATTGTGTAGCGCGCCCCCCGGATCAGCGTGAACTCGTACGCGCCGTCGTCGATTTTTTCAGCGGCGGGATTGTCGCCCTTGTCGGCTTTCGCCATTACGGTCACGGCGCCGGGCGGCTTTCCATCCTTCCACGTCAAATGAACGCGCAGTTCGCGCGTAGGGTAGCTATCCTTCACCGCGAAGCTCACGTTAAGCAGATCCTGACCCTGTTTTAGCGTGATCGGTTTCGCTTCGCCGAGATCGGTGGTGCCGGGATAGAACGTCCGCCGAAACGGGGAATTCGGATTCATGTGGTTGCCGCGGTTGTAGACGATGAGGTACTCGCCCGGGCCTATATGGTCAAAATCGAAGACTCCCTTGAAACCTTGGAACGTCCACAATCCTGAACGTGAGCCGTTGTACCTGCCGACCCGAAAGAGTTCTACCGAGGCGAGCCTCAACGGCTTACCGTCGGGACCGAGGACCGACCCTTGGATATGTCCCGTGGGAAGCGCGTCCACGTTGTATTCGTAGCAAGCTTCGCCGGGAATCTTGAACATCGGCAGCGGGCCGGTAAGTGTCCTCTGGGTCAGTTCCATACTGGATGGCAGATCGGCCGTGTAGCGGTATTCGCCGGCGTGAACGTCGTAAAACGAGTAGACGCCATTCTGATCGGTGGTCGCCGTGAACCGGTCGTAGTGGGAGCGCAATTTCAGAGCCACGTCGGGGAGCGGGTCGTCGGGATCGTCCGGGAGCGCGAGCGTCGGGGGTTCGGCGCGGCGCAGAACGCCGAACACCGAGGCTACGCGCTTGCCGTCGCGCATCGCTCGCAACTGCGGAAGCAACGCGAGTCCATCGCTCGCCGGGCGTGTGCCATTGCAAATCGTGGCAAATAGGCGGCCTTCCGTCTCCTGTTGCGTGAACACGATGTACTGCGCGCCCTTTTTGAATCGATAGCCACAATCACCATCGTCTCCGCCCGAGAAAATATCGATTTCGGGCGCGTCAGCACCGGCGAACCTCTCGTCAATATGAAAATGGTATCGCCAGATCGGTGCCGGGGGGATCGCGCCCGACTGGCTGGTCGCGTCCGTGCTGGGAGTGGCCCGCGGCACGGGGGCAATTTCCGTCACCGTTCCGAGAAAAACGACGTCGTCCTTCTGCAAGCCGGGACACTTTCCTGGCGGGGCCTGGGAGCAGGCGCACGCCTGCAACGCCGCCGGCGCGGCAAACATCAAAAGCCAAAGGGTGAACAGGGTCCGTTGAAGCATAGGAGATATCGTAACGGCGCTCGCGGGTAAAATCGAGGGCCGCGAACAACTTTCTTGCGAGGAGTTCCGTGTGCGGACGTTGATTCGTGACGGGCTCAGTGCGAGTCCTTTCGGCAAAAAAAGAATGTTGCTACACTTTAAAACGCCCACGCCTCTATCGATAAACGATCTCATTACAATAACGAGGAGAATCATGCGGATTGCACGCGTTTTTGCAGCTAACTTGCTCTTTGTAGGGCTGGCATACGGAACTTTTGCCGACACGCTCGTGCTCAAAAATGGCGACCATCTCACCGGCACGATCGAGAGCTCGGATGCAAAGCAGATCACGTTCAAGACGGACTATGCGGGAGACATCAAAGTGCAATGGTCCGCGGTGAAGGAAACCGCCACCGACAAACCTCTGTACGTCGTGAAAACCGACAAGGCGACGGTCAACGGCACGGTAACGGCCGAAGACTCGAACGTCACGGTTCACACTGCGAACGGCGGGGACGTGACGGTTCCGCTTTCTAATGTGGCCATCATTCGCTCACCCGACCTGCAGCAAGCGTACGAAAACAGCTTGCATCCCGGCTTGTCCGAAAATTGGAAGGGGGGCGCGAATCTGGGATTGGCCCTGGCTCGCGGCAACAGCGATACGACGAACCTGGCAGTCGGCTTCAATGCCGATCGAAAAACAAACTCCGACGAAATCAAGATGTATTTGTCGTCGATTTATACAACCACCGGGACGCCTGTCTCAGCGACCACAGCAAACGAAATTACAGGCGGCCTTCGCTACGACAGAAATATCAATCACACGCTCTTCGGATTCGTCAGCGGCGATTACGCGCACAATGGGCTTCAGGACCTGGACATACAGCAAATATACACAGGCGGGCTCGGCGTGCACGTGATCAATCATCCGAACACGACTCTGGACGTGCTCGGAGGCGTGAACTACACGCGGGAAACGTACAGCGGTGTGACAACGGTGGGCGGCACTAGCGCGAACGTTCAGCGGAATCTTGCGGCGCTGACGGTGGGGGAGAATTTCGTGAAAAAATTCGGGAGCACCTCGACGCTCAACGAACATTTTTATTTCTATCCGGACCTCACCGAAACCGGCGAGTACCGTTTTTCGCTTGATGCCGGCTGGGTGACGCAAATCAAGAAATGGCTCGGCTGGCAGATAACGGTCAGCGATCGCTACATCACGAATCCGCCGATCCTGGGCACGAAGGACAACGACGTCGTCCTGTCGACGGGATTCAACTTTTCATTCAGCCACTAACTTCGAGCGTCTGTGGTATTTCACGTGTGGAGGCCAGCTCTGCCGTTGTGCGCGGGAAGTTCTTTTGACTTCCAGTTCACTCACCGCATAAAATCCCGCGGGCAACGAAGAGATGTCGATAGTGGGGAGGGGAAGCAGACTCATGAGAAAATTTTGCTGTCTCTTTATCGCGGGACTACTGATGCAAGGCGGAACGGCAGCGCGGGTTTCCGCGCAGCAGTCCGAGAGGCCTGAACGGGACGGCAAAGCGCCGGAAGCAAAGCCGCCCGAGGGCTGCGACGCAGCCGCCACAAAGGAGGATTCGTCGGTCACCGACCATACGATCCGCCTCGGCGCGCAGACCATTCCGTACAAGGCCACTGCCGGTTTCACGCTGCTCAAGAACGACAAGGGAGACTCGACAGGCCTGATGTATTCGGTGGCATACACGCGAAGCGACGTGAAAGATTTGAGCCAGCGCCCCGTTTCGTTTCTCTACAACGGAGGTCCGGGTTCGGCCACGATGTGGCTGCACATGGGCGCGTTCGGACCGCGTCGCGTCCATGTGGCTGACGGCGAGTTCACTCCTCCCGCTCCGTACAAGCTCGTTGACAACACCGAAAGCCTTCTCGACAAGAGCGACCTCGTCTTCATCGACGCGATGGGCACAGGCTACAGCCACGCCGTTTGTAAGGCGGAGAACAAAGATTTCTGGGGCATCGACGAGGACATCGACGCGTTCGGGCAGTTCATTGATACTTACCTCAGCCGCAACGACCGTTGGAACTCGCCGAAATTCCTGATCGGCGAGAGCTATGGGACGTTTCGCTCGGCCGCGCTCGGCAACTACCTGCAGAACCACTACACGATTCATTTGAATGGAATCGTCCTGATTTCGTCGGTGCTCGATCTCTCGACGATTACCTTCGGCCCTGGCGACGACCGATGTTACGTCTTCTATCTGCCCAGCTACGCAGCCGTCGCTTGGTACCACAAGGTGCTGAAGGATCGCCCGGCCGATTTGCCCACATTCCTTGAAGAAGCGCGGCAGTACGCGCAAGGCGACTACGCCAACGCTTTGTACAAGGGCGCTTCATTGCCCGCCGACCAAAAGGCTGCCGTCGCCAAGAAGCTCGCGTACTTCACGGGCCTGAGCGAGGACTACCTGATGAAAGCGGACTTGCGCGTGAAGCTGGGTCAGTTCATGGCCGAACTTCAGCGCAGCGCGGGCCTCACCACCGGCCGCATCGACGCGCGCTTCACTGGGTACACTTACGATCTGCTCGAAGAGTTCGCGCAGGGCGATCCCGAAGGGCCGGCCGTCGGCGGCGCGTACACGGCGCTCATCAACTCCTACAATCACGACGAGCTGAAATTCGGCAAAGACCGCGTCTATCACAACACAGCCGGCGACACAGGTTGGAAATGGACGCGTCGACCCGGCGGAGGCCGCGGATTTTTCCCGGGCGGGCCAAACGTTGACGAGGACCTCGCACAGGCGATGATCACGAATCCGAAGTTGCTGGTGCAGGTGGAGAACGGCTACTACGATTTCGCGACGCCGTTTTTCGCCACGGAATTCACGATGTCACACCTCGGCTTGCCGCCTGACCTACAGAAGAACGTCACGCTCGACTACTACTCCGCAGGCCACATGATGTACCTTCACGACGAGGATCGCGTGAACCTGCACAATCACATCACAGCGCTCATCGACCGCGCCACGCACCCCTGAGCGACGGGCTTTTTATTGCGAGATGGGTCCATCACTAGGATGATTCTCGAACCGTCCGCTTGCGGCCCGAAAAAGTTTCTGCGCGCGACAATCCTCTTCTGGTGTTAGCTTAGTTCTGGAGGTTGGTATGAAAAAACTCATCGGACTTTCTGTGGTTTTGCTGATCTGTTCGGTCCTGGCGTTGGCTCAACAGCGGGGCGGCGGACAACAAGGCAGGCCCCCCGCAGGCGGCCAAAGGGGAGGCCCTCCCGTTGGCGGCGGACACCTTCCGGCTCGAGGCCCCGCCCCAGCGCGAACGTCGGTTCCTCAGCGTCCTCCGGCTCGGGCCACGGAAAGCGCTCCGCAGGGCAACCAACATCGTACCTTTCAGGATCAACCTGGACATCCCGAAGCCCCGCACGTCCACACAAACAACGATCAGTGGGTAGGACATGATACGGGTCGCGGAGATGCGAACTACCATTTGGATCATCCGTGGGAGCACGGCCGTTTCTCAGGCGAAATAGGCCGCAGCCACGTGTATCGGCTCGAGGGGGGAGGCAGAGATCGTTTTCGTTTTGGGGGTTTCTTCTTCAGCGTCGCTCCGTACGACTACGACTACGCCAGTGACTGGCTGTGGGACTCCGACGACATCGTGCTTTACCCGGATCCCGATCACGACGGCTGGTACCTGGCATACAACGTCAGGTTGGGCACGTATGTCCACGTGATGTATCTTGGAAACGGTTAGCAAGCGAAAATCGGGGCGGCGCGGTTGCCCGGTTGGGGTCAGTTGTCCCACTTAAACGCGGTGAGCACGCCGCCCTTGAATCCAAGATCGGCAAGCAGCCGGTCAACTGCGCCCGCGTTCGCAGGATTGCGGAAGAAAACGCGAAAGTGCTGGCGACCATCGGTGCCGCTTGAAGTTGCGGTGTCCTGCTCCGTCACGCGCCACCCGTTCACACCGACGTCCGCAGGGCCAGCCATGCCCGCGTCGCTGAAGAAAGCGGCGAGCTTCGTTTCGCCAACCTTATAGGCCGTAAGCTTAGCGACGATTTCGCGCGCCACGAGGCTATTGCGCGGCGTGCGACGAGATTCCCGGCGCTCGGCCCGGTTGGGATCGGGCGCGATTTGTGCCACCTCAATCCGTCCGCTGTAGAAATTGTCCAACAGTTTGTAGGCGTCCGGGTCGTATTTCTTGAGCCCTTCAGGGCCATTTTCCGGTTTGGGGCCGGCCATCCCGAGATCGCCGTGAGTGCCGAAGTACCACATCGTCAGCTCAGCAAAATACTCATCTGGGTTCGAGCCCGCGTACGACTTGATCCACAGTCCCTTGGCTTTTGACACTTCGTATTGCTTGTCAAACATGGCTCGAACGGAGGGCGGGATGCCTTCGCCCTCGATGTTGTGCGCCATCTCGTGAAGGCAAATATCGCGGCCACGGTAGCGATCGGTGGGAAGGTTCAGAAGATTTTCCTCGGCGCAAGAAGTGATCAAGCCGCCCATGCCGCGTGTGCGCTCGTCGCGCGTCAGGCCGTTATATTCATCTAGCGGGACGTGCTTATCCTGGCGCCATTCGGGCAGATCGGTCGTGACCTGGTTGCGGCCGATGATGTGGATCTGAGCGCCTGCAGCAGCCAAGTTGCTCACCACGGTAGGCAGATGCGCGGTCTCGCGGCCGATCCGATCCCAGGCGACGTAGAGCGCCTCATCAGCCACGACGCTCGGAGCTTTGATCGCAATTCCGTTCAGGGAGATGGCTTTGGTGAAGAATCCGTCCTCGGGCGGGTCGATAACCTGAATCTTCGGATGACCATGCAACTCGGCTTGCGGCCTGTCGTGCCGTCCATGAGCCATGCCCCAGAGCAAAGCCGCACCGAGCCCAGCCGTT
The DNA here is from genome assembly GCA_963744235.1 of uncultured Acidobacteriota bacterium. Classification (GTDB taxonomy): domain Bacteria; phylum Acidobacteriota; class Terriglobia; order Acidiferrales; family UBA7541; genus Palsa-295. The sequence continues at coordinate 1,141,689 of CAVUSU010000006.1, forward strand.
GCAACGCACGCACCGATTCGCGCGAATTGAAGCCGTTTCTCATTACTAAGGCGATTCATGTCAGACGCCGCCTTCAGGTTTTGGCTGGCGGCGGCATTGTGGCACGGAAGTGGGAAGATTTTGGATATTTTATTCCATTTCAAAAAAGGAATTCGCTTCAGTTTGTCGTTTACCTCTATTGCCGTAGTGAAGGGATTAGGTAACGGCGATCGCCTGTTAGTGCGTGCCGGGACGTAGTTAGAACTGACGGGTTTGGAGGAGTCGCATCTCGCTTGGCAGTACGCTCGGTTTTGGAGGAGAAATTAATGAAAAGCACTGCCGCTGTAGCGCGTTGCGTTTTGACACAGGAGTCAGACACTGCGAATCGACAGACGGCTGCGGCGGGAACTCTGACGGTGCTTATTGTCGACGATGATGACGCGTTCCGGAAACAACTCCGCATGCTTTTCGTTCCAGGCAGCGGCTTCAACGCTTGTGCGGAGGCCCCAAATGCTGTCGAAGCCCTAAATGAAACAAAGCGATTATCGCCCAACCTGGCGCTTCTGAGCTTCTCGTTGCCGGACATGAGCGGATTAGAGTTGGCTCAGAAACTTAAGGTAATTGCGTCTGAATTGCCGATCTTCATACTGACAACCGACTATAACGTGGATGTTGAGAAGCTTGCCCTGTCCCACGCCATATCTGCCGTTTTTTCCAAGGGCGATGATTTGGCGGCACTCATCCCCAATGCGCGCGCGGCGTGTGGAATCGAATGACGCGACGGGCAGGGGGCAATACCACCAACGAAGCATCCCTAACAAGGCCCCCTATCAAAACGCCCGTCTTGTACGTCTCTTTGGCAGGGGACACTCATCCGAGTGGCAAATCTCAGGCCGATTAAAGACAGACTACTTCTCGGCCGCCTTCCGTTTGACTGCCATCTTTTGAGCCATGAGTATGAGAAGATTCCGGTCTTCTCCATCCATTCGACCAAGAAGCGTGCGGAACCGGTCCAAAACACGGGCATCCTTCCCTGAATGCCCCCAACCTGTGTTGGCCCCCGCCTTTTGTTTTGGGAGAAAAGGAGATTTGGGAACCTCCTCGCCATCGTAGAAGAGCTGGTACAAGGGAATTTCCATAGCCCGGGCCATCTTTTCGAGCGTCTCGATTGCCGGGACGGTGTGTCCATTCTCAACGCGAGAAATGTAGCACCGCAGCAAACCGGTCCGCTTCTCGATATCTCCCTGTGAGAGTTTCTTTACTTCTCGCAAGGCACGCAAGCGATCAGCGATTACCATGTTCGGCTCCTCAGTACGGCACCGAAGGTCATTCCGAAGGAGATTCTATCACTTCGGGCGGGACTAAGTCTGTTCCAGTGAAGATTGCGAGAGGTGACGAAATCTTGATAGCTGCAGCCCATCTGGACGCTCGTCCCTTTGCGTGGCGGCAGATACCGCTTTCCAAATATCGACCCGACGCGCGATGATTGTCCGCATCCCGTCGGGCCTGATTCCTCCGGTTACTATGATCCATCCTAGAGTGTGATGCCGTCGCTGAAGACGAGCGGGTTGGCCCCGCAATCCACGGGGTGCGGACCGCCAATACGCGTCTTGGGCGGCTCAAAATTGACTTTCCATTTGTCGCATGGAGGGAAAAGTTTGCGCATCCTCAACGAGCAATGTTCCGCGTCCTCGTGATGGGCGCTGGCCGGCTCATGTTTTGCGTCGCGGTACCGGATTTCCATTTGGTAGAGGTTGCTGTGACCGAAGTAGCTGGCATCAAATTTGTTGGGACTCTCGAGATCAGTTGCGGGGTTGATTGTTGGCGCGACGTTGCACTCGCTATACCAAAACCGAAGGCCGCGCGCGTAGACGCCCTCCCAGCCTCGCTTGCCCGGGACGTCGATTTTGACGTACTCAGCTCGGAGGCCAAAGATAAGGTTCGGCGATGGGAGTTTGAGAATGCAGTAGCACTTTTTTGCTTCCGGTCCTGCCCCCCATTCCCAAGCCAGTTCTACCAGTTTGAATCCTTGTCCGCGTTTTGTCCCGGCCGCATTCGGTCCTTTGATCTCGAAAATCTTGTGCGTCGCGGGACTGAGATCGTTGCTGTCAGTCAGTATGTTGCAATAATGTTCATCACATTTCGGGAGGTAGGCCCAGGCCACGTCTTTACAAAAGCGAAATGCAATCGGCCCATGAAAGTCAACTTCGAGACATGACTTGGGAGTCTCCATGATTTAGTTCTCCTTCGTGAATTCGGTCCGAAGCTCTTAGGAACCTCCAAACGCGGCAAACGATCCCCAATAATACGGATGTTGGTATCCCGGCAAGCTACGAACCACCGCAGTCGCGGCGCGCAAAGAATCCGCCGGTGTCTTGCCAGACATTAAATTCGAATAAAACGCGCGCATGAGCCGGCGAGTGACCGCGGAATCGACCTTCCATCGGCTGGCAACGATTTGCGGAACGCCCGCGACTGCAAGGGTACGGGCCATGCTGTTAACGTCGGCATCCGTACCCTCGTCCCCATTCGCAGTGTCGCAAGCCGAAAGAACGGCCAGCTTCAAGTTCTTTGGGCGCAGCTCAAGGAGATCCCGGGAATTCACAGCGACGTCGAGTCCCAGCAACAATCCAACTTGGTCGACGCCGGCTACCGCATGGCCAACAAAATGAAACACTGTGGCGTCTCGCAAATTTTCGAGCACCGCAGCGCGAGTCGCCAGGGAGCCGGAGAGCGTCCTTGCCCGGCGAAAATATGATGAGACATCTCTACCCTCGTCGGTGGCTTCCGGCAACGGAGTCAAGCGAGGCCCTTGAGCTCCTGAAGCGACGACGATCAGCGCACTGCTCGCGGGCGATAGCGTCTCCGGTCTCGAATGAGAGGCGTACGCTAGCCCCGGCGAGTAGGTCACTTCGAAACGGTCCGTGAGATAGCGACCGTCCGTCCCCCTCAGCAACTCGAAAGGAATGCCATCGAGTATTCCATCGGTTTCGAATCGAAGTGCTGTGGCGCCTTTAATGTCGGATTCTAGGGGTGCCACGAGGATCGCGTAAAGACGCCGGCTTTCAGCATCGAGAGAATTAAGGCTGGTGGAAGGATCGGCGCAGAGGTTGAGGAAACGAAGCGCTTGCAACTCTGGAGCGCCCGGAAGGTGCAACGAGTAGCTCGAGACTTTGCCGTCGCGGAACACAAAAGCGATGGCGGAGTTCTTCAGGACGGCATAAGAAATAAGGGCCGTTCCGGGCGTTAGTGCATAACTGGACGCCTCTGCGGGTAAGAACGAGCGGCCGCCGTTTGCCGCCGGCATTCTAGAGTCTCTCGTTGCGACGGCGCGGATGGAAGCGCCCTTGTACCACTCCCACAAAGCCAAACTTTCCGCTGGAGTTCCAGATTTCAGCTTGATCTCCAGACGGTCGCGGTAAATTTGGCTTTCCATGCGGCTCCATTGCAGTTTGTCGGCCTCCAATGGAAGGTCCTTCAGTCCCGTTTCGGCAACGGAAAGCGCACGCTCAAGCAGAGGTTCGGCCGAAGCGTCCAGCCCGAGAGTAAGAAACGTCTCGCCGTAGGTCTTGAAGTATTCCGCTTGAAACAATCCTGGGTCAGCTCTCTCAAACTGCAGACGAAGTCCGGCGAGGGTAAGTGACGCGCCTTTGGGATCGCCAAGTAGCAGCTGTATCCTGGCGTTTTCGAGCGCGACTTCGTCTTTACGCAAGATGACGCCGCTATCTTCCGGAAGAGCGGCGAGCTGGGAAGTAGCGTTTTGTCCGCTGGCTTGCGCGGCTCTATAGTCCCCAGCGCGTTCCTCCGCGGCCGCGAGAAGTTCCCAGCCAACAGCTTGATCTACTGGGTCCTTGGCCGGGAAATCGCTGATTTTCTCGGCGATCGCGAGCGCTTCCACGCGATGCCAGTTTCTTGTCCCTGCGACGTTGAAGAGCGCGCTGTACAGATTTTCGCCTCGGGTGTTGGCAACGTCCGTCTGCCAGAACGTGGCCAGACCATTCATTAGGTCGTGCAGCCCTCTGTCGGCGCCGCTTGTACCGCGGCGGTATGACGCCTCAAACGCTATCGCTCGTAGTTCGAGGCTGGGGTAGTGGAATCGCCTTGCAGTCTCAACACCACTTGAAGTGCTCTGTATCGCGCCTTCCTCCTGTGCCAATGAGTCCTGGCATTCTCCCTGCTGGATTAGAGTTTGGGTCTGCAGCCATCGGTAACGCGTGACTGAGAGCAGTGGGGTCGCGGCGCCCGCCGTCCCGAGGCAATCCTCATATTTGAGCGCGAAGCTTTGCGCCAACATCAGGCTAAAGCTGGCGCGAAGCATCCCCGCCCGATTTCTCGAACGCTCGAACTCTCGCTCCGATTTTTGGGCAAGCTCCGCACTCAGTCCGTAATGGCCGCTTTGGAGAGCTCCATCGCTTTCGAGCAAAGAGCGAAGAGCTTCCTCATGAATCGGGGACGGCGGGCTTTGCAGAAACTCGAGGAGCCAGGTATCGTCATGGCGGTCTTTCAAAATCGCAGCCAGATCTTCAAGGGCACGGCGCGTCTCGTTGCGTGTTACTCGCGGACTGCCACCATCCCCATAAATCTGCGGCAGCCAGGAGTCGATGGCGATTTCCAGATACCGCTCCGTGCGCTGATCCAAGAGCGCGACGCCATCTTCGTGGTGCTCATCGATGGCTGCATTGAAGGCTTTCGGGGAAAGTAACGGAGTGGCTGTCCGCTTTTCTCTTTCCGCCATCTTTTGCTTAACGCGTTCCAGGTTGGTGCGCGCGTCGTCTGCCCAACCGCCCCTCGGATCAACGCGCAGGTAGTGCTCCCAGTCATTCACGGCCTGGGTGTAAAGAAACATCCGCTCGCAGGCCAGCGCGCGATTGAACAGTGCTACTGGCTCATCCGGTGCCTTCGCCAGGCCCTTGCCCAGAGACTCGATTGCATTGCCGTAGTCGATCACATGTTCGGTTACTTCAGCACGGAGGAAATACGCCGACCCGATATCCGTCAGCAGCGACGGAGAGTCCGGCTGCGCTTCCAGTGCGCTCTGCAGCGATTTGATCGCCGATTCGTAGTTTCCATCGAGCAGGTCAGCGCGGGCCCTGGCGTCCAGCCATGTCGGGTCGTTTGGGTTCTTGCGCAGGCTCTCGACGATCAGAGTCTCGGCTTTTAGCAATGACGCAGGCTTGTCTAGGTTCGACGTGCCCGTCCCGCGCTCTACTCGCATCGGAGCGTACTTCGCGCCGGGGATTCTCACTTCGAGCGTACGATGCTCCGTGTAGGCCTGCGCCAGCAGTTGGTTCGCGTAACTCGGAAGTAAGTGCCAGACGAAGACGGACATCGCTATCGCGGCGAGCGCTATGGCTGCGGCGGCTCCGTAGATCCACCGACTCCTTAGCACGATCTGAAATCGGCCACGTCGGACCAAGGGGGGAGGCGAAGAGGTTTCGGACGCACTTGGGTTACTTATCGACGCAAGTCTTTGAGCAATACTCGCCTGCCACTCCGGCTTGCCACTCTGAAGTGACGAAAGGCGCTCTTCTTCATCCGCCTTCTGTTGTGGGCTGAAAGCTTCAGCGGCAACCCGGAGCATGGGACCGCAGTGATCGCATTGAACTGCGTGCCGCAACAGCCTTTCGGCATCCGCTGGACTTATCAATCCCGCAGCCAGTTCATTCAAAGACTGCGCCCACGGACAATCACTCTCGGCATCTTTCGGTACGTCTTCGCTCAATCGCCGCAGCGCATGATCAAATTCCTTGTGCATCGAAACCAGCCGCTGGCACGGTTCACACTCCACCAAGTGACGGCGCGCTTCCTCGAGACGCTCCGACTGCGCGTGTTTCTCCGTCAGGCCCGATTGGGTGTCAATCAGGCATTCGATCTGCTCAAAGGTTAAGTGTTTCCCCTCTTGCTCATTCACTGCTGCGTATTCTCCTACTAGAACGATTCGGCGCGTCCAATCCCTTCGACTTCCCTAGCTGTCTCTCCGCGTTTCGTATTGACAAGCTGCTCCCGCACCTGTCTTGTCAGCCTCAGGAGAGTGCTCTCAACTCCCTTGGCGCTCAGCCCGATAGTTGGCAGACTGGCGATAGCACTGGCGGCCAGCCCAACACGGTAGTACAGCCAGAAAATCCTGCGGTCGCGCTCTGAACCCGGGCCCTGGGCAACTGAGTGCAGGCAGGCATGAACCTCACGGATTAGGACGCCACGATCTAACATTGCTGCGGCGGACGGCGAGGTCTGCGGTATGGAATTCTGGTGCGTTCCGTCGATGGAAGCGGCAGGGTTTCCTCCTCCACGTTTCTGAGAATGCGTCAGCTTGAAGTGGTCGTGGACCAGATTTGCGGTAAAGACCTTGATATAGCCGTAGATCGCGTCTTTGTGGGCGGATTTGAAGTTCTGCAAAACACGCAGACGCTCCGCACAGAGCTTGAGATACGTCTCTTGAACCAGGTCATCAATCACATGTCGCGACGTTTCGCCCCACTGACGGGCCACGCGAAGAACAACTCGAGAAATGAGTGGATGGAACCGCCGAACGAATTCCGCCCAAGCCAATTCGTCGCCCCCGCGGAGGCAGGCGACAACGAGATCTTCCGGCGGCATCGCCTCATAATTCACGACTGGATGGGGCCCTCCAAGGTGCGCCATTGTAACTCGCTCGGATTCCGGTGCTTCACGTCCTAGCGGTTCCGCTCGATCACGGATTTCACCAGATCGCCCAGTTGCTGCGGCGTGTATTCATTTCCCTCGAGGTTAGCCGCGATCCGACCCTGCCGGTCGATCACCACCGTATGTAGAGAATGCGTGAGGAAACCTTCGTCCTGCCAGAAGTTCATTCCGAACGACCAGCAAACCTTCTGCACGTCGGCCAGGGGTCCTGTCAAGAAGTACCATCCGGTCTGGTCTTTGGTCCACGTTCGAGCATATTCTGCCAGCGCCTCGGGCTGGTCGTGCTCGGGATCGAAGCTAATGCTCAGAAGCACCAGGTCTTTTCCCATGCGGGGCGCATTGCGCTTCTGAAGAACCCCAAAGTTATTCGACATCCGAAAGCAAAAATTCGGAAGAGGGCAGCTCGTATAGATGAAGGTAATGGCCACCACCTTGCCCGTGAAGCGCGAGAACGTAACGCTCTGGCGATTCTGGTCAATGAGTGTGAAGTCCGGCACATGCTGCCCGATCTCCAGCGCCGGAGCTGCCCGCGAATGCGACGCCGCCTCCTCGAGGATTTTCAATTGCCGAGCCGCCATTGGCTCCTGCGTTGCGTTTTCGTACGGGTGAATGTGAATGTCTCGGGCGTAATTCTCATGCTCCCGGACTGCCAGCGAGAAGTCGATCAGCATGCCCGGTTTGAGGCCGTCGAGCGTTTTCGCATTGTGTACCAGCAGCGTCATCACCGTCGCATCCATCTGTCCAGGAATGGCTTGGCAAGAAACTTGTAGCGAGCGATGCGCACGGTCCACTTGAAGGATCAGACCCGATGCGGAAGAGTCCCTTGCGGCCAAGGACGAGGCCGTGAAAAGCAACGATACGAGGACTAGCCAAGCGGCGCGACACATTGTTTAACTCGAGAATCCTTCAGTTCCTTCCCGGGATCATACCTCGGATCGGAACCGGATTACGGAACCGTCGGCGGCCGGCCAGCGTTCTGGCTTCCGAGCTGAAAGGATTTCCGGGGGAGCTTCGTATAATCCTTCGCGAACTCCTTGATCTCGATGAATTGGTTCGTGCCGACTTGCGTGAAACTTTGGCGCGTGTTGCTCGTGGGCCACCAGACCTCTAAAGATGTGATTCTCGCCGCCTTACCCAGGCCGATGTGTTGCTCGATCGGATTCGCTCCGAACGACCCGCCGCTGCCAACAGTCCGATAGATCGACCTTATCGCCTGTCCTTCGTCCTGGACCGACACCTTGATTCGTGCCCCGATTCCCGCGCGGTTCGATTTCACTCCCACTAGCTTAACCGTGATCCAGCCGTTCTTGTTTCCGGGGTTTTCGAAGACACGAAACTGGTGCGCGTCTCCCGGAGTCGCGCCGCCGATCGAGACCAGAAGATCCTCCCGTCCTTGATTGCCTAAGTCGGCGAAGGCGACTCCGTGCCCCTTGTGCAGGTCGCCCGTCCCGGACGATGCCGTTACGTCGCTGAAGTACCTTCCGTCGTGATTGCGCAGCAGCATTTTGGGAGCCAGAGCGCCATACTCAGGTCCTCCCGTGGCCAGATAAATGTCCAGGTATCCGTCGTTGTCGATGTCCCCAAAATTCGCGCCCATCGGTATGTTGATCTTGTTCAGCACGGCCTCGGCCGTCACGTCCCGGAATGTGCCGTCTCCAAGATTCCGGTAGAGCCTCATGGTCCCGGCGTTGGTTGGCATGCCCAAGTAGCTGCGAATGGTTTCGTCGGTGGAGAAAAAATATGTCGTCACAAAAAGATCCGGCCACCCGTCGTTATCATAGTCGAAAAACCATGTCGCAAAGCTTTGCGATTGCGGTTGGTGTACGCCTGCCTGTTGCGAAACCTCCGAGAACGTGTTGTTGTGATCATTGTGGTAAAGAAAATTCCCGCCATAAAGATTCGAGACGTAAAAATCTACATAGCCGTCGTGGTCGTAATCCGCAGCGACAACCCCCTTCGTGAAGGCGATGCGATCCACTCCCGAGGATTGGGAAATGTCCCGGAAAGTTCCGTCACCCTTATTTAGGAAGAGTTGACTCGGACCGTTCTCGTTCCCTACAAACAAATCGAGGAGTCCGTCGTTGTTGATGTCGGCCCACACAGCGGTCTGCGTGCGCGTCGCCGGTTCCGCGAGACCCGCTTCTCGGGTCACGTCAGTGAATGTACCGTCGCAGTTGTTCCGCAACAGCGATTTGCGCTCGGGAAACTCCCAGGCGCCTCGAAGCACCAGAATATCCATGCATCCGTCGTTGTTATAGTCGCCCTGGATCATGTTCAAGCCACCCAATTGACCGGAGAGACCGGCCTGTTCCGTGTGATCTGTAAATGTCCCATCGCCGTTGTTGTGAAAGAATCTCAGCGGCTGGCAAACGTCGTAACTGGACACGACCACATCGAGCAAGCCGTCGTTTTCAAAATCGTCGGCAACCACGCCGCCGGCCATTGATGTAAATCCCAGTCCCGCCGCCGGGGCCACATCCCGAAATCTGCCAACGGTTTCCGTCGATTCGAACACCGAGGGTGGGATCAAGTACTTCTGGGGTACCCCGGCGGGATACTTGCCTAGCGTCATGTACGCCAGGTTCAGGAGCCATTTCACTTGCTCGGTATCCGGCCTTTCGGGTTTGCGTTCGAGGTACTTTGTGAGGTAATCGACGGCCTTCGCAGAATCGGCCGTCTGACGATAACAAGCGTTTTCTCGTGGCGGGAAAATGCATTGTTCGTGCGGATTTTGGTACACCCCGTTCTCCATCTGCGATTTATGCAAGTAGGCAACGCCGAGGACTTCGGTCAATTGGGGCAGGCCTGCTGGAACATCGCGGACGGCCACATCGTACGCCGCCTCCCACTGCTGGATGGCCGGGTCCATTGTTCCCGTGTACGCCTCGAGCTGTGCCAACGCATAGTGGGTCTGTATGACATCGAACGGGGTCTTGCTCGCCATCTGCTTTGAGTCGCCCAGCAGCTTTTGGAGTACTTCGATCCCTTCGGCCAGCGAACGCTTGCGGATGGCGCAGACCGATTGCAGGTCTTGATCCCATCCATCGGGTTTCGGATACTTTTGAAAGAGCATGTCCGCCAGAACTTGGCCGGCAATATCAGCCGGGTACTGAATCGCGCCTTTAGCCGAGAGGTGAAGATCGCGATTCGGACCCATACCTTGCCCCGCCGTGCCGGGCCCCGGTCCCATTCCTTGCCCCGATGGTTGGCGTTCTTCGGCAAGGGTTTTTACAATGACGAATCCCGTTGGCACTTGTATCGGGCCGCTCACTTCTCCTGGATTAAGCGACGCCAAAGCCTGTCGCAGTTCAGGGCGCAGCGTGGCGGGATCCACGTCGTTGAAGTACCCTCCGTTGCCAGCACTCGGATCAATAGAAACCTGCTTGGCTACCGTCGCGAAATCCTCGCCCTTCTCCAATCGGGCCAGTACCTCGTGTGCCTTGGTAGCTGTCCCCACCACGATTACTTGGAAGTTGACCTTAGAGGCGGACGGGTTCTGCGCGGAGAGCGGCGGCCGTGGAATAAGCGCAGCGAAAATCGAAAGCAGAAGCGCCCCAGACGCCAAGGCCGCTGTCCAACGAAATTCTGTAATCTTCATGAAGGCTAAAGGTAACACCCCACCAGAGTTTTCCCCAAGATACCTGCACAAGCTCTCCATTTCAGTCGAGTTACTGCACCTAGTTGGGCTCGCCGCGGAGATCAACGCGGAATCGCCGGCAACTGGTTGTGTCCTTCCGCAACTCTGGACGACAGCGTCTGCTTACACGATGCTAGAATCTAGCGCTGATATGCGTTTGCCAGCTTCATTGCCAATCTTAGGCATCTTGCTAGCCGCTTTTCCAGCTCAGAAGTCAGCGGTTTCGTCGCAGACTCCGCCGCCAACCCCAGGCAAGTTTACCGACGTGACTTCCGCGCTGGGGGTGCATTTCCAAAATCTGTCCTCGCACACCTCGAAGAAGTATCTGCCGGAAACGATAGGCGCGGGGGTGGCGTTGTTCGACTATGACAACGATGGTCGGTTAGACATTTATCTTGTCAACGGTGCCCCGCTGAGCGACCCCACGCCCAAAGGAACGATCCCGCAGAAAACCGGGCGGGAGTATTGGAACCGCCTCTACCATCAGAAACCGGACGGCACGTTCGAAGATGTTACCGAAAAGGCGGGCTTGCAGGGTGCGGGCTACGGCATGGGAGTGGCCGTCGGCGACTATGACAATGATGGCTACGAGGACCTGTTCGTCACCGCGTACGGCGGCAACAAGCTCTACCACAACAATGGCGACGGCACTTTCACCGATGTCACCGAGAAAGCTGGCGTCGGCGGCAGCGGTTGGTCGACGAGCGCCGCTTGGGTGGACCTGGACGGAGACGGCCTGCTGGATCTCGTCGTGTTGCGCTACGTCAAGTGGGATTTCGACGACGTTTATTGTGGCGTTCACAAAGAGGGCGGGCGCGACTACTGTCATCCGGACGTGTTTCAGCCGATTGCGCCGCTCGTCTATCACAACGATGGCCACGGTCACTTCACCGAAGTTTCGGAGAAAATCGGGCTGTCGAAACCGGGCAAAGGACTGGGCGTCGCTATCGCTGACTACGATCGCGATGGTCACACCGACATTTTCGTCGCGAACGACTCGATGGTCGAGTTCCTTTATCACAACAGAGGCAACGGAACCTTCGAGGAAACGGGATTGATGGCCGGTGTGGCTGTTGACGGCAACGGGAAAACGTACGCGGGAATGGGCGTCGATTTCGCTGATTATAACAATGATGGCTTGCCCGATCTTATTGTCACCGACCTCGCCAATCAGCAGTACGCGTTGTACCAAAACAACGGAGACGGCAGTTTCAATTACACGAGTTTTACTTCCGGCATTGCCGCGATCACGCTCAAACACTCCGGTTGGGGCCTTCGCTTCTTCGACTACGATAACGACGGCCGGAAGGATCTCCTCGTCGCGCAGGGGCACGACCTGGAATCCATCCAGACCAACTACCCCGATTTGCGTTATCGCGAGCCGATGCTGCTCGCGCGAAATACGGGCAAGGGTTTCGTCGACGTGTCGAAGGAATCGGGCGACGTGTTTCAGCAGGCATGGGTGGGGCGTGGGCTGGCGATCGGCGACATTGACAATGATGGCCGCGTGGACGCAGTTGTGACCACGAACGACGGCCCGGCTTATATTCTGCGCAACGAAACACCGACCCAGAATCATTGGCTGACGCTGAGGCTTGTTGGGCACAAGAGCAATCGCGACGCGATCGGCGCTGAGGTGAAAGTCACGACGAGTAAGGGCTCGCAACTCGAAACCGTGACGACAACAGGCAGCTACCTCTCGTCGAGCGACAAGCGCGTCCATTTCGGACTTGGCAGCGATACGACGGCGCAGACGATCGAAATTCACTGGCCGAGTGGGATCATCCAGACATTGAGGAACGTGCGGGCCGATCAGATTTTGCAAGTGGATGAACGTGTCGCTGGTCCGGCAGATGAAAAAACGGTGAACTAGAGATGCGTCGGGACCACATCCGGTTGTGGACATTTGTTCTCATGGCGCTCGGTTGTGCTGGCTCGGGTTTCAGCCGGCAAACAGCGTCCCCGGCGCCTAGGGTCACCTCAGTTCGCGAACTCGATGCTCCCTGCGCGAAATGTCACAACCAGATCTATCAGCGGTATCTGGCGACTCCGATGGCGAACGCCAGCGGACTTGCGATGGACGGCATGACTCCAGGCACGTACTCGGACACGGCGTCGGGAATCATTTATCGAGTCCTCGAGAAAGACGGCGCGGCATGGCTTCGTTATGACCGTCCGGGGAACCAGAACTTGCACGGGGAGCAGAAGCTCGATTACTTCATGGGCTCCGGCAATCATGCTCGGACGTATCTCTACTCAATCAACGGGTATTGGTTTGAAACGCCCATTGCCTATTATCGGGAAAAGGCCAGCTACGATATGAGGCCGTCTTTTCAAGGCGAGAAGGAAATGCCTTTCAATCTGCCTCAGAACGCGGCATGTATTCGCTGCCATATGAACGGAGCGCAGGCGGAAGATCCAGGGACTCGCAATCACTATAAAGGACTTCCTTTTCTACATGGCGGTATTGCGTGCGAGGATTGTCACGGCGATGCATCAGCACACATAGCCGGCGGGGGCAACGGACCAATTTTGAATCTCGCAAAGCTCGACTCCGAGCGACAGGTCGGTGTGTGCCTGCTGTGTCATTTGGAAGGCGACGTGAGCGTGGAGCACCGCGGACGCTCGATTATGAACTACAAGCCCGGGGAACGAATCGCCGACTACATTTCCTATTTTGTTCGTTCGGGAACGGGAGGTACGAACCGTGGCGTGAGTCAGGTGGAAGGGCTTTACCTGAGCATGTGCAAGCGGACGAGCGGTGCCAAGATGTCCTGCACGACTTGCCACGACCCTCACTACAGCCCGACGGCGCAAGAGCGAACCACGTTCTATCGGGACAAATGTTTGACGTGTCACACGGATGCAAAATATGCGACGGCGCACTTCAACTCGACTCCAGACTGTACAAGTTGCCACATGCCGAAAAGAGAGGCCCCGGACCTCGCCCATTCGGTGTGGACGGATCACCGGATTCGAGCGCGGCCTGATGCGGCTGCGCCCGCGCAAGCGCCGGGCGGAGCGGCTGAGTTAATTTCCGTTCCTGGCGTAGCGCCGGAAGCTACACCCCGCGACGTCGCCCTCGCATATTACCAACTAGTCGCGGCCGGGGAGCTGTCTGTGGCGGAGCGGGCAAGAAGCCTGCTGGAAAATGTGGTGAGATCGGATCCAGGGGACTCGGATGTGGTGGCCGCTCTGGGCTTTCTCGCCTACCTCCGAGGCGATCGGCAAAAGGCGACCGTCTTCTATGAGTCTGCGCTCTCGCTCGATCCCAACAATTTCAATGTGGCGATTGATCTTGGCGTTGTGCTGGCGAGGGCGGGTAATCTTCAGCGGGCTGCGGATCTATGGTCAAGCACATTTGAATCCAACGAAGACATCACGGAATTGGGCATGAACGTTGCGACGGCAGAGTGCCGTCTCGGGGAACTGAAAGCGGCGGCGGATGCGTTGCGGCGCGTGCTGATTTACAGTCCGGATCATCGCGCGGCACGGCTGGAGTTGAACGCGATCGAGTCGGGAAACCAAACATGTCCGCCAAGCTCTGACGGAAAATGATGGAGGTCCACACGCGTCAACGAATCATCTCCTTCGCGATCGCAATATCCCTCCTTTTGCTGGGCGTTTCGTCCGGAATCGCGACCAGGCGAGAGCAACAGACCAGCGACCAACCGCAAAAACCAGCGCCGTCGAAGCCCTCCGGCGTCATGACCGGCGGAGTCTACGCACCGATGAAGGATGCGCTGAACCGTCCGATCACAGCGGGCGGTTTCGTCGATGGCGCGCCCATCGTGTTCATCGACGTCACGAAGCAATCGGGTCTCGACAAATTCCATCATCGCTCCGGGACGCCTGAGAAAAAGACAATTATTGAGGCGCCGGGTTCGGGCGTCGCGCTGCTCGACTATGACAACGATGGCTGGCTCGATATTTATTTGTTGAATGGATCCACATTCCGCGCGCTGAAAGGTGAAGAGCCGGTGCCGCGCGCGATGCTGCTGCACAACAATCACGATGGCACCTTCACAGACGTGACGGACAAAGCGGGCGTCGCGAACGAACGCTGGGGGTTCGGCGTTGCGGTTGCGGATTACGACAACGACGGCTGGCCCGACATTTACGTCTCGAACTTCGGCAAGAATCGCCTGTACCACAACAATCACGACGGCACGTTCACCGATGTGGCGGAGAAAGCGGGCGTAACTCTGGGCGGATGGTCGACGGGGCCGACGTGGGGTGACTACGACCATGACGGTTTGCTCGACCTCTTCGTTCCGGGATATGCGAAGTTCGACGCGGACAACCCGCCGATCGCAGGCAAGCGGCCGATCCCCGCCGATGCATGCCAGTTTCGCGGCGTGAACGTTTTCTGCGGCCCGCTCGGACTCGCGGGCGAAAGCGATCATTTGTTTAACAACAATGGCGATGGCACGTTCACGGATGTGAGCGTGAAGGCGGGAGTTTCCGATCCGCTCGGTTCGTACGGATTTCAGGGGGTTTTTGTCGATGTGGACGACGACGGCTGGGTTGATTTGGTCGTCGCCAACGACTCCGTTCCAAATTTTCTCTATCGGAACAAGCGCGACGGGACGTTCGAGGATGCCAGCCTGATTTCGGGCTTCGCCCTTACCGAAGAGGGTCGCGCGCAAGCGTCGATGGGAATCGCTGTGGGCGATTACAATCGCGACGGGAAAGTGGACTTGTACACGACTTCATTTTCCGACGACTACAATTGTCTCTACCGCAACGAAGGCGGCGGAAATTTCACTGACGTGACGTTTCGCGCGGACTTGGGCAAGCCTACGATTCCATTCTTGAGCTGGGGAACAGGGTTCCTCGATTTTGACAACGATGGCCTGCTCGACATCTTTGTTGCCAACGGGCACGTGTATCCGATCGTCGATCAATTGGATTGGGGCACCACCTACGCGCAACGGCCGCAACTCTTCCGGAATCTCGACGGAAAGAAGTTTCAGGAGGTTCCGCCTGCAACAGGCAGCGGTCTGGCGGACTTGATTACGGCGCGGGGCGCGGCTTTCGGCGATCTCTTTAATGATGGACACATCGACGTCGTGCTCAACAATATGGATTCGACGCCGACGCTGCTGCGCAACGTGGTGAAGAATGGCAACCACTGGATCATGTTGAGGCTGGTCGGGGGACCTAAGAGCCCGCGGGATGCTGTGGGCGCGAAAGTGTTTCTCACGGCGGGCGGCTTTCGCCAGCGCGCCGACCTGATCAGCGGCGGCAGCTACGGGTCGAGTTCGGACCCGCGCGTCCATTTCGGCCTCGGCTCCGCCACGAAGATCGACAAGATCGAGATCGATTGGCCGAGCGGCGCGAAGGAATTTGTCACCGTCCCGGCGGTTGACCGAATTTTTACAGTGGTGGAAGGCTGGGGTGGGGCGGAGCAGTAATCTAAGCCGTCCATGGCGATTAGGGTTAGCGTTTTTGTTGCGATTAGAAAACATGTTCTCCTTTGTTTTGAGTGAATTGGGGGCGTTTCTAATTCTAGACTGTTGCGATTAGCCGTCACTCCCCCTCCGGGCTTTGGCCGCCATCCGGCGGCTTTTGGGGGACTTCCCCCTAGGCGAACAACGTCCCCTCGGGTTCGCGCCCTCGCCACGCCCTGCCCAGCTCCTTTCTGCAAAAACCACCATCGTAGTCATACCACAAATTGAGCCCCAGGGCGCTGCGACGCCGAAAAAAGCTTATGAAACCAAGCAAACTGAACCACCGCCGGCAGTTCTGGGGCTTCATGCACAAGGGAATAAGATGGCGTAAGGCGGTGTAGTGTCAGCGTCTTAGCTGGGAATCCAGAGATAACAAACAGGTGCATTGACTCGGAGCGGCCAGTGACGGAAAGTGCGCGGCATTGGGGGAATAGTGCCTATCCGCAAGTTTGGGTGTGTAGCTTTGGATTCCAGATTCGAGGATTCTAATTTGGGGGTGTCACCGATGAGAGATTCTTCGACGTTGTCGTGTGTCCGTAGCGGCTTGGGAACATGGTGGCGGGTCGCGGCAGTCTTGGCGATTGGGCTAGTGTTCCTGTGCTCGCCGATGCGATTAAACGCGCAGGCGCTGAGCGGCATCAATGGCACGGTGACGGACCAGAGCGGCGCGGCCATCGAGGGTGCGAGCGTAAAGATCACGAACGTCGATACGAACGTTACCCGAACGATTCAAACCACCTCGGCGGGAACGTACTACATCACCGACCTGATCCCGGGCACATACGACGTAAGGGTGGAGAAATCGGGATTTCAAGTCTCCGTTCAGAAGGGCGTCACGGTTGTGGGCGGAGCAACGTCGACCGCAAGTGCTACGCTCGTGCCTGGAGCGGTGGCAACTGAGGTGGTGATCAATGCGTCGGCCGTCGCGCTGGAGACGGAGCAGCCCGAAGTGGGCACGACTGTTGGCGAAGAGCTACAGGAAAGCCTACCGCAGTTGATTAGTGGAGAGAACCGCCAGATCGACCAGTTTATCTTCCTGACGCCGGGCGTCACCGGGGGAGGATTTAGCCACCGAATCAATGGCGGCGTTGACCAGCAGACCGAAATTATGTTCAACGGCGTTCCTGAGGCTTTCTCAGAAACGCAAGGCTTGTTGTTTTGGAACCAGCCGCCTTACGACTCGATCAAGGACGTGGATGTGCTGAGCGGCACGTTCTCTGCGCAGTATGGCTTGGGGCAAGGCGTGGAGCAGTACCACAGCAAGTCCGGAAGCAACGCGATTCATGGCGACGCTTTCTATTTTTACCGGGATGACGCACTTCTCGGCGCACCGGGCGCGTTTTTGGACCAAAATACAAACAACAAAGGCGTGCTCGACTCGACCAGCACGAACATCCAGAGCGACTTGGGCGCCTCTATCGGCGGCCCTGTGTGGATTCCGCATGTTGTATGATGGGCGGAATAAGACCTTCTGGTTTTTCAGCTATGATCGGTACAGGCAGTCGTTTACAAACAACACCGTCACGTTGCCCACGCAAGCAGAGCTCGGAGGCGATTTCAGCAAGGCATTCAATCCCACCAACCCCGCCCAAGTCATACCCATTTTCGTTCCGATTTCTTGGGCGTCGAATCCGGCTCTTATTCCTGCCGGCTGCAACGTGCCCGGGTACACGCCTGGAAAGCAGTTGCCCGGGAACAAGATTGATCCGAGTTGTTTCAGCCAGGAGTCGGCGGCTCTTCTCAAGGCGTACCCGATTCCGATACCGAGCAATACGAACAACATAGTCAACAACTACGTTCCAACTGTAACTGATCTCAATCTTCAGACAGATCTCGCGGTCACCGCCGACCATAACTTGACGAAAAATCAGGCCATCCACGGCTTTTACTGGCGCCAGTATTTCCCGTCACCGAACATGAGCGATTGGGTGAATAACGCGCTCAGCGGCGAAAACATTACCACCACCTACGGGCGCGGCGTGGATATCACCTACTCCAACGCAATCAGCTCCCACATGGTGTTGACCGGTGGTTTTCTATATGTCTATCAGCGCAACGACTTTCAGCCGCCACACCTGCTCTCAAGCCCCATCCCGCCCGTTCCGCCTTCGGGATTAGCACAGCCCCTCACTTTCCCGAGCATCAATTTCGGGGGCCCCCTGTGGAACCCGGTAAACTGGGGACCTGGGAACGGCCTGTCATCCACCATCAATCACAAGACAGGATTTTCATGGACGGCGAATCTGCTCTGGCAAACGGGCAGGCACACCATGAACATGGGCGTGGATATCCGGCATACGCACCAGGATGACTTCGAATGCGGCGGGTCCACCGGCCAGCCCGGTTGTTCGGGAGTACTGAATTTCACCTCCGACGTAACGGCAGACCCCACTGAAGCTTCTCCCGGTTCAACCACCGGGCTTGGCTTCGCGAGCTTCCTGCTCGGCGACGTCACTAGTGGCGGCCGCGGCGGCGCGGGTAACACCAACCTGAGAAATAACTATGTAGCGCCCTATTTCCAGGACGACATACAGATCAATCCCAAGCTGAAGATCAATGCGGGTATCCGCTGGGATCTCGCATTCCCGTTTACGAATGATTTCGGCACGAATCAGCTCACTTTCTTCAATCCCAACGTACCAAACCCGACCGAGATTAACCCTCTGACGGGTACACCGCTGATGGGCGCCATGTCGGAGCTGGGGACGTGCTCGGCGTGCGTTGGCTGGAGCACGATGTATATGCAGTGGCACCACTTCAGCCCCCGTCTCGGTTTCACCTATCAGTTGACTCCCAAGACCGTAATTCTGGGCGGCGCGTCGTTCTACTGGCTGGACACAGGTGCATTCGAATACGGAGTGAACAAGGTAGCTGTGAACTATGGAAACAACCTGAATGGAGTCGTGTCCATCGGTTCGCCAGGGCCCACGATTCCTGGCTTCGGTCAATGGGACACGAATACGCTGCCGCCGCTTCCAGCGACTGGCTTCAGTCCCACTTTCTTCAACAGCACGTCCATTTTGGGTGGCGCGCAGGTTCACACTCTGCCTCGGAACGTGAATCAGGCCTACGATGAGCAATTCGTAATCGGTGTTCAGCGCGAACTGCCCTTTAACATGTTCCTTTCGGCCAGCTACGTGCATACCCATGACATCCACCTGCCGGCGACTCTGGAGTCGGGAGTCCAATCGCTCAAGTACAGCTTCGTGAAGTCGACTTGCCCGCAAGGGCCCGCTGACGCGACCATTGCGGGCTGTGTTCTGGGCCAGCCTTGGGCCTCCGCGAATGCGCAGGCGTTTATGGCCAGCCAGGGAACGTTCGGCCAAACGAACTATGCCGCAGGGCCGCGTGCGGCGCTGGTACGTACTACGTCCCGTATACTAACTTCTGCACGGAACAACTACCAGGAGCCGGCGGCCTCCTGAACCATATCGATCTTTTCCAGGCCGAACTTCCTTTTCCGCAAATGCCATTTGTCACCAACAACTTCGACACTTCGGGAGCGGATAAATACAACGCCCTTCAGATGAGCCTGCAGAAGCGCACAGGCAACGGGTTAACCTACCTGGTGTCTTATACGCTTTCGAAGTACACGACAAATACAGACAGCGGCTTCTCGACGTTCAATTCCAGGGGCTTGGATCCGCAGAACCCGAACGCGGAATGGTCAGTTGGCGGCAGCGACCAGACGCACGTGCTCACGATCGCGGGGGTGTATGAGCTGCCTATCGGTCCCGGGAAGAGATTCCTGAACGGCGGCGGCATGGCTATGAAGAACTTGCTAGGCGGCTGGAAGGTCTCGTGGGTCCAGTGGTATGAGAGCGGCCCGCCAGTCAATTTAGTCTCCTGTGTATCAGGGCAGTTGAACTGCGACCCACTGATTGGCAACACTTTTGTGCAGAACCGGCCGAACATTCTCTCGACCAATTATAGCCTCGATTGGAACAACTACTACAAGAGCCTAGCCACCGGCAACTCGATTCCTGTGTTCAATACATCCGCCTTCGGTTTTCCGGGCGACTGGACCATCGGGAACGGGCCCGTGTATATCAGCGCCATCCGATACCCGTGGTACCTTGACGAAGATGCGGCCTTCACGAAGAGGTTTTTCTTCACCGAGCGCATCAATGCCGACTTCACGGTTCAGTGGTTTAACTTGTTCAACCGAAATCTGTTGAGTAATGGCGCCGGCGGGGGCGTTAATTGCTTCACAAACAACCAATTTAGTTCGAATTTTGGCTTCGCCGACAGCGCACCGTCGCCAACGAACTCCTGTCAGGGCAACACGCCCAGAAGGGGCCAGTTCCAGCTCCAGTTCAATTTCTAACCCACCACCCCAAACCGGGGCTGAGAGCCCCGAACGGAATGCCACAACTCCGGGGCTCTAGCCCCGGCGTTGTGCTGTTTGGGGGTCGATTTTTGGGAGTTAATCGTCGAGAGTCTCTCGGTTGCCCCGGTGTTAGGGTCACGACGCTGGGGGAAGATCCTCGGGCCCCTCGTTTCGACGCAAGCGCAGAACTCCGCATCCCAACTGCGATGTCAACTCAATCCTCGGTGAGATAATTAGCTACGACCCGCACGATCCTTTCGCTCGGAAACCTCGAACACACCCAATTCCAGAAATGAGGGAATGCAGGAGCACAAGCGGCGCGCTTTCTTGAGCTTGTGCGGGAGTACAAAAGTAACATCATTTAGTCTTGACATTACTATACATTTCTTGATAGGCGTAGTGGGCTGGCCCGGGGGTTACACGTGATGAGGCAAAAATTAGAAACTGCTGCGAACATCAGTGTAATTGTTGTCGGGCTGATGCTCGCTTTCCTCTTCGTCCGGACTTACGTGCCATTCGGTGGAAGCCCTGCGCCCACTCTTAATCCCATTGAGCCGGGAACTCATCTTGTCGTCAAGGGTATTCGATGGGAGGGCTCGCAGAGAACCCTACTCCTTGTTCTGCAGGTGGGTTGCCGGTTTTGTAACGAAAGCGTGCCGTTCTATGGGCACCTGGAGCAGTTGCAGAAAAACGGCCAAATCCAAGCCCAGATCGTCGTTGTATTCCCGAACGATCCCCAATCTGCGAAGGCCATGCTGAAATCGGCGGGGCTCCCTTTTGCTGCCGTCCCGGGGGTTGACCTGGGGACGCTCGGCGTGTCGGGTACCCCGACTGCAATCGTCCTCGATGAACAGGGCCGCGTTCTGAAATCATGGCTCGGAGTGCTGTCTTCCGCAGCGCAGAAAGATCTCATTACGAGTTTGGGCGCGGTGCGGGTCAACGTCCCCCAGGTAGGGCCCACCCCGCAGCCTAACCTCCACTTTCGAGCGCACATTCGAGTGTAATTAGGCCCCAAACCAAGCAAGGTAAAGGAGGAAATAAACCATGTTGAAGACTCCGTTTCGGCGCCTCTTTGCCATGGCGATTCTGGGAGTGGGGTTCGTGTTCGTGCCCCGTCCAGCTAGCGCTTTAGCTAACTGCTCTAATCTCCCACCGTGCGTAACTATCCAGCGTTACATTGACCGATGCGCTGTTGGGCCATACTGGGAGTACTACGGGAAATACACTACCAGCAACGGTGGTTCGCAGTTTGGCGACTGTTACTCGACTGAACAACCTTATTAAATCAGCAGGAGCCGAAGAGCTGGGGCAGGTTTTGCTCCAGCTCTCCTTCCCAGTTCGACTTTTTGTTTGAGCAGCTCCGGCGTTCGACGAGTGCGGATCGTGCGCGTGAATAGCAAGCCCTGCCTGACCTGAATAATACTCCGTACCTTTCGTGAAGCGGCGGCCGGCAAAGACAGAGTCGCCGGGCTCTCAGCGGTGGCATCGGACTCGTTTTACGAACCCTAGCGTAGAAAGCGCGATTGCGAGATAGTGTGCTTGGGCCCGAAAGCGGGGAGAGCTGTATGAATCGATGGCTTATGAATGCCGGCGCAGTGGCTCTGCGGTTCGCCCGCTGCTGCTGGTAGCGGCCGCTGCGCGGACCGACCGCCTCCCTGGCAGCGTGCTGAATGCTGACCCGGGTGAGACCGGGCTGTGGGAGAACTTTCAGGCCGATGCTGCGAAACAAGGCACTGACGCGGCAGCGGAAAAAAAGAAGGCCGAAGACACAGCGAATAAGTCCAAGCTGATGAAGATCCACGTCAACAATGGCAACAACGCCATGCACGACGCACAAGCGATCCGGCAGCAGATTCAGACCGCGACGGGAGATCAAAGATCCGGTCTGCTGGCTAAAATGAATACGGACTACCAGACGGCGATTACGGAGTATCAGGAAGCGCTGAAAAATTCGGTCTTCGCGGATGAAGATGCAATAGGGCCTGTAGGTCTAATTCGGCTGCTTCGTAACGGATTAATCAGCGAAGAAAAGGCAGCCGAAATGACGGTGCAAGACAAGAATTTCCCCGTTATTTTGAGCAATCTGGGCATGGCCTACAGTGGCGTGGGAGATTATCAGAACGGAATACCTGTCCTGCAAGAAGCGCTGCTAGCGAAGCCCGAGCCGGGGACTTACATGCAGCTAGGGACAGACCTGGCGGAAGTGGGCAAATTGCCCGAAGCGAGCGCGACATGCGACAAGATTCCGGCGCCCGATCCGACTGCGACCGATATACAAGCAGCCTGCTACAGAAATATCGCGGTTGTGTTGATGAATCAAGGAAAGTCGGCTGATGCCGACTGCGCCGCTTCAGAAGGCCACGCAACTTAATCCTCGCAATGCGCCGGCGTGGAAGCTTCTGGGCGATGCGCTGAGCAGCACCATCACGACTCGGGAGGAAAACGGGAAGCTGGTGTACGTGATTCCGCCCGGGACTATCGACGCATACCAAGAATATCTGCAACTGGAGCCGAATGGCCAGTACGCAGGCGAGGTGAAGGCTGTGCTTGACGGGTTTGCCCAGTTGCCCAAAAGCACGTCAAATCCGTGAGAACAAGAAACGCCTTGAACGGAATGGATTCGCTCAGAGTATGGATCTGGATGCCGGGAGGTGAGTTCATGCTTAAGACGAGAAACTCTTCAAACCGGGCCGCGATGCTTCGTCGCGGTGATGGTCTACACGAGTCTGCTCTGGGCGGATAACGAACCGTGGAAGAAGCAAACCCTACGAGGCCTGGGATGCCAAAGACATTCAAACGATCATGACCGAGTCGCCGTGGGTGCGTAAGACTAGCATCCGGCACTCATGGTCTGCTGTGTCGCAGAAGGACAAGAACGCGGCGCTGGACCCGCTAATTGATGGCGGTATTCGAGAGCAGCCCAACGCCAGCGGCGCTACGCAAACGAACCCAAACGCCACCGTCCGCTCGAGCGAGGAGTCAACGCAACAACTGATTGTCGATGTGAATGTGTATTGGGATTCGTCGCGGGTGATGCGTGCGGCGTCGGCGCGGCAGAGAGTACTTCATGGCGAAATAAAGGATTCGGAAGTGGAGTCCTATGCGCGAGCTCCGCAAGAGGAATATCAACTTGTGTTGAGCATGGGGGACATGACGCCTTTTCTGCAGAGCGATGAGAAATTCTACCAGGCGAATTCGTTTCTTGAGATGAAGCGAAGCAAGCTGAAACTTTCGCCCAGCCATGTGGTGTACCAAAAAGATTCACACGGAGTTTTGAGACAGGTTGTGTTTTTCTTTCCGAAGAAGACCTCTCAGGGGGCAACCCACGATCGGAAACGACGAGACAGGCGTGGAGTTCAATTGCAAGGTCGCGGATTCGAAGTTACACGTAGATTTCAAGACATCGAAAATGGCAGACCAATCCGGTCCTGACCTCTGAAGCAGGCGCCAGCCGCAGCCACGAGTTCTTGCTTCTTTGCTTAGGGCAGGGCCGTGGTCATATAATTTGGACACGATGTGGTGCCGGCGACTAGTCCAAGGTACGTTCACTGTACCGCTCAACGGGCAGAATAGCGGAACGGATTCTCGTAGGCGAGCCGGCTTGTTACACAGGGTCCTGATAGGCGTTCCCCGCTTTAGACCAAATGCTAGCTCGTGGGCGCGTACTCTGGTTGCCGGTCTGGCGATCCTATTTTTCCTAGGTAGTGGCGCTGTATTCGGGCATGTTCCAGCGGAGCATACGAATCAAAGCGGATCTTCGGCGGGGCAAGCGGGTGCAACGTCATCGGCTGCGGTGGGAAACGCGACGAAGCCTGAAGAGACTCCAAAGTCAGATGCAGCGCTGGCAGAAGCGCAATCGCTGTTGCAAGCGGGCAAGGTGAGCGAGGCGGAAACTACCACGCATCAATTTCTCCAAGGGCACGCGGACTCCGCTGACGGGCATTTCCTGTTGGGTCACATTCTGTTTGAGGAGCTCCAAGAAAAATGCTTAGGTGAAGAAAAAAAGGAGAGCGAAGGTTTTGGCTGCAACGATACCGTGGGCGGTTCGTGGGCGAAGGTGAGGGATGAGAAAGCGCGAGAGTCCCTGGCGGAATTCTCGGCTGGGACAAAATACGGCGCGCCGAGTGCGGCTGATTTGAAGACCGTGGCGTTCGACTATGTGCTTTTGAAAGACAATCTCACGGCTGCTAAATGGCTCAGTTTGTCGCTCAAGTTGGAGCCCAAGGACGAGCAAGGCTGGTATTACTTAGGGCGGATGAAATACAGCCAGGACCAGTTCCCGGAGGCCATTGAGGCGTTCGAACATTGCTTGAAACTCGAGCCGAAGAACGCCGTGGCGGAATACAACGTCGGGTTGTCATACGAGGGCCTGCAGCAGAAGGACGAGGCGATTCAAGCCTATCAAACCGCCATCGCTTGGCAGGCACAGAATGAGACCAAGTCCTCCAAGCCGTTTACTCGCCTGGCGAGGCTTTACGTCGATGAGAATCAGCCGGAAAAGGCCGTGCCGTATCTGCAGCAAGCTGTTGCTGCGTTCCCACAGGTGTCGTTGGTACACGAGGAATTGGGAAGAGCGTACTCGGCTCTGAATCAGCTTTCCGAGGCGCAAAAGGAACTTGAGGCGGCCGTGTCCTTGGAACCAAATGTGGCGAGCGTACATTTCATGCTGGGCCAAGTGTATCGGAGGCTCGGGATGATGGATAAGGCGAAGATCGAGTTTCAGAGGGCCGAGGAATTAAACGGGACGCACTCGTCGGACAATCCGTCGAATTAGGGTTCTCCTCCGCAGAAAATGAAACGCGAACGCGCCACGCCCGCCACGGCGGGTAAGCTAAAGGATGCGGTGCTACTTTTACGCCTGATTAAAATGCTGGCGATCCTGTTGGCGATGGTGTGGATGTGCGCGAGAGGGCAAGCCGAGGGGCAGCAATCCACGCCCGGGACGCAGGAAGCCTACGCTGAACTGCAGCAGGCGAGGTCGCTTGCGGACACAGGCCGTGCGACCCAAGCGGAAGAACTGGTGCGGCAGTTTCTGCAAGGACACGGAGATTCAGCGGAAGGGCACTTTCTGCTGGGGTACATTTTGTTCCGGGAAATACAGAGTGAGGCGCGAGCACAGGGCACGATGCAAAACAGCAGCGTAGATACGACACTCGCCCAATTTCGCGATGCGCACGCGAAGGCATCGCTGGCGGAATTCACGGCGGGAGCGAAGTATCACGACCCGAGTGCGTTCGACCTTAAGATCGTCGCTGAAGATTACGTTTTGCTCAATGATTACGCGGACGCGGATAAATGGCTGACGCGCTCATTGGCGCGAAACCCTAGAGACTCAGATGGCTGGTACGCCCTGGGGCGAACCAAGTACACGGAGAACAGATTCGAGGAGTCAATTCATGCTTTCGAGGAATGCCTGAAGCTCGACCCGAAGAATGTGAAGGCGGAATACAATCTGGGGCTGTCCTATTACGGGCTGGCCCGGCCGGATGATGCGCTTACCGCGTACAAAACGGCCATCGAGTGGGAGTCGCAGGCAGCGCAGAAAGACCCGGAACCGTTCATCGATCTTGGGACGCTGTACCTCGAGCAGAATCGCCCGAAGGATGCGCTGCCATACCTTCTGGAAGCCACGCGGATTGCGCCGGAGAACGCGAAAGGTCACGAGAAACTCGGGAAGACGTTTTCACAGCTCGACGAATGGCCGAAAGCCCAAGACGAACTAGAACGGGCTGTGGCGCTCGCGCCTGAGGTTGCCAGCGTGCATTACATGCTCGGTCAGATCTATCGCAAGCAAGGACTGATGGATAGGGCAAAAGCCGAGTTCCGGCGCACCGAGGAGCTCAACGGCACGCATTCTTCGTCGCAAACAATGCAGTGAATGATCGGGGAAACGAGATCTACTGCTGCGGCGGCGGGTTCTGATCCTTGTTCTGGTCTTTGTTCTGCATTACCTGCTGGGCGCGAGCGGCGGTGGCGGCACGGGCGCTTTCCTCGAGTTTGCTGAACAGTTGCATTTCCGCCTGGGCTTGTTGTGTATGGCCAAGAGTGCGGTAGGCCTGAGCCAACAGAAAGTGAACGTTCGCATCGTCAGGGCTGAAGCGCTCGGCGGCTTCGAGGTCGGGGACAGCATCCTGCGCGCGCTCCATCCGCAATAAGGCTTTTGCGCGATCGACGCGGGCATCGGTTAGATCAGGACAGATGGTAACGGCCTTGTTTACGTCATCGAGTGCGGCTTGCGGATCGCCGTGCTGTTCGAGAATGATGTCGCCGAGCTTATAGTATGAAGCGCAGCTTCTAGGATCATTGGCAAGTTCTGCCTGAAACTGCTGAGTTGCAAGATCCCACTGCGAAATCGACCAGTACGCGTTGCCTAGCTTGTAGTGCGTGCCCGGTTGTTGCGGGTCCATCTCGACGGCTTTTTTATACTCGATGATCGCACCGTCGAAATTGTTCATGCCCTCCATGATTTCGCCGGAAACTTCGTGCGCACGGACGGAGTCGGGATCAATTTCGCGGAGTTTGGTGAGCGCCTCGCCTGAAAGCTGCATATAGACTTTTCCGAGCTGGTACCAGGCCTCCTGGTTCTTTGGATCGCGGTGGGTGACTTGTTGGAAGTGACTCGCGGCCGCTTCCGGCTGGCCGAGTTTGACGAGGTCGTTCGCGAGGGTCATTTCGACGTTCGAATCCTTCGGGTTCGCGCGCAGGGCTGCCTCCAGCCGCGTGAGCGCGCGCGCGTAATCGCCCACTTCGTAGAGCGAAATGCCCAGCAGCGCCGAGGCCGACGGCATCCTGGGATCGATCTTCAGGCCCTTCTCAAGCACGGTCACTGCTTTCTCATATTGATGCTGGCGCAGGTAGAGCGCGCCAAGATTGTTGTAAGCAGCGGCCAGGCCCGGAGCGATTTGCAGAATAGACTCGTATTTGGCGACGGCTTCGGCGCCATCGCCTCTGGCTTCCGCGGCTTTGGCTTCCGCATACAGCTGCTCGACGCGAGGGTCCGTTTCAGCGGGCTTTGATTGCGAGAGGAGCTTGGTGGAGGCGCAAATTACGAGGGCGCCCGAAAGCAGAGCCAAGGCACACGCTCGCGAGCCTTGCGTGCACGGCGTCGAACCCAATTTCATACGTGCGATTTTACACAAGTATCCTTTTTCGGGCCATTTTTTGCTTGTAGACCCCATGATCTTGGAGCATCATTCGCGCAGGAAACAAGCCGGGCTTTCCTTTTGGCGTCGAGATGAGATTGGCAGCTCCTTGAAAATGGCGCGAACCATGTGCTAGGCTGGCGCCAACTTGTTTGGGTGAAATCTGGGGTCAAGTTCAGGGTGAGCCGTCATGCAAGCCACTGAGAGTTCTACTGGAACTCTGCGGTTTGGCGTTTTTGAGGCGGATCTTCGTGCTGCCGAGCTTCGCAAGCACGGCGTGCGAATCAAACTCCAGGAACAGCCGTTCCAAATCCTCGCGTTGTTGCTGAAGCGTCCGAGCGAGCTCGTAACCCGGGAAGAACTGCGTCAGGAGCTTTGGGCCGCCCACACGTTCGTCGACTTCGATCGCGGCCTCAACAAAGCCATGACGAAGCTGCGCTCTGCACTCGGAGACTCCGCCGAATCTCCGCGTTACATCGAGACGTTGCACCGGCGCGGATACCGGTTTCTGGCGCCGGTAACGGAACACTACGAAGACTCGCATCAGTTTTCCGCCGCTTATGCTGAGGAGGGAGGAACCCACCACAGGGAAACGCAGCATCGAGGGGATCGCGGGCCTGTCCACTTACCCCACGAGACCCGACATCGTGGTTGGTTGGCACATCACAAGAATGCCGCAGTATCAGCTGGTGTTTTGGCGATCCTCGCCGCCGGGCTTCTTTACCTGCGCATCTACCATCCCGTAGTATTCGGCGGCACCTCAGGGGAGTTTGGGCCCCGGCGGTCAGTCGCGGTGCTCGGATTCCACAATCTGTCCGGTAATCCGCAGGACGCGTGGCTCTCAACAGCTCTCTCCGACTGGTTGATGACGGAGCTCTCGGCGGGCGATCAGTTGCGTACTATTCCCGCTGAAAGCGTGGCGCGCATGAGAATCGAGCTTCCGTTGCCGGATGTCGACACTCTCAGCCGCGACAGCCTCGCTCGGATTCGCAAGAATCTCGGAACTGACTATGTCGTAGCCGGATCCTACGCAATGCTCGGCACTGACTCTGGGGGGCAATTGCGCCTGGACCTGCGTTTGCAGGACGCTCGCACCGGGGAGACGGTGGTCGCGGTTTCCGAGAGTGGGACGGAATCGCGGCTGTTCGGACTTGTCGCGGACGCCGGCGAGGAACTGAGGTCGAAGCTCGGCGCAGGCGCCATCACTACGGCAGCAGGCGGCGGAAGTAGCCACTGCGCTTCCGTCAAAATCGGAAGCCGCGCACCTTTACTGGGAAGGCCTCGCGCAACTTCACGTGTTCAACGCGCTTGCGGCTCGTGATCTTCTTCTAAAGGCGGTGGCTGCCGAGCCTGCGTATGCTCTTTCACACTCGGCGCTGGCCACCGCGTGGGTTCAGTTGGGATACGACGCGAACGCAAACGCGGAGGCTAAGAAAGCTTTTGACTTGTCCGGGAATTTGTCGCGTGCCGAGAGATTGCTCGTCGAGGCCCGCTATCGCGAGGCTTCGCGCGACTGGGAAAAATCGATTGAGATCTATCGGGCGCTTTTCGAATTCTTTCCGGACAATTTGGATTACGGACTCGCGCTGTCGGGTGACCAGGTGAACGCGGGCAGGGGCAGGGAAGCGCTGGCCACAGTCGCGGCTTTGCGGAATCTACCTGCTCCCGTCAGCGACGATCCGCGTATCGACCTTGCAAATGCGCGCGCCGCAGAATCTCTCGGCGATTTCAAGACTGTTCAAACTTTCGCGGCGCGGGCGGCCGAAAAGGCCAAAGCATCCGGCGCATCTCTTCTCCTGGCGCGAGCCCGGCTTGATCAGGCATGGGCCACCGAGAATCTGGGGCAGTTTGATGCCGTGGATCCCCTGATCCAAGAGGCAAAGCAGCTCTATGAAGCAGCCCACGATCGAAAGGGTGTTGCTGATGCCGGGACCACGGGTGCAATCGCTCTTTGGATGAAAGGGGACTATCTGGGCGCGAAGAAGGGATATGAAGAGTCTCTTGCCCTCTACCGGGAATTTGGGGGTCAGCTAAACGTCGCGAATGAATCCGACAATATTGGTGACGTTCTGCTTGGTCTGGGCGACTTGAACGGAGCCCGCAAGAACTACGAAATCGCGCTTTCGATCTACCGCGAAATCGGTCATCCCGATGGGATACCGCTTGCGAAGAATGGTCTCGGTGATGTGTTCCTGACGCTCGGCATGCACGAGCAAGCGAAGAGAATGTATGAAGAATCGTTCGAGGCCTGCCAGCAGATCGGCGATCGCAGCAAGGCAGGCGTCGCCCTATCGGGACTTGGACGTGTATACCGGATGGAGGGCGACCTCGAAGCTGCCCGGAAGACCGAGATGCGCGCAAAAGAAGTCTTCGATGAAATTGGCGACAAGTCCCAGTCGATGGAGTCGCACTTGTTGCTGGCTGAGATTCTGCTTGACGAAGGTAAGAACGCCGCCGCCGGCTCGTCCGCAAGGGACGCTGCAAGCGTCTTCGAACAGACCCGCGCGAAGAAAGACGAAGCGGCGGCGTACCTCCTCCTGTCTCGTGCTCTGCTGGGCCAGGGCAAACTAAGCGAAGCGCGCGCCAGCGTAGAAAAAGCCGTCGCAGCGGCTGGAGAGTCGCACTATCGCGAGCTTGAGATGCTTTCGTCGATGGCGGCCGCTCGCGTGCGGGCCGCTTCCGGAAACGCTGACGACAAAGCGAAGGCCACGGAACGCCTCAACAGCCTGATAGCCGAAGCGACATCAGCGGGATTCGTCAGCGAGGTGATGGAGGGCCGCCTGGCCCTTGGAGAAATCGAAGTGGCCTCAGGCAATAGAGCTGTGGGTGTGGCAGAACTCCAGACTCTCGAGAGGGACGCCGCCACCAAAGGCTATCGCTTGATTGAACAGAAGGCCGCGGCCGCGCGCCGGACAATCGGACAAGCAGCGCTTCAGGGAAGCTAACCGCGCATTCGGGAATTCGATTTTCCCCTGATTGATCTTCATCTCTCTGGGGGCATAGAGCTTCAGCTCGCCGGATCCTAGACCTA
The DNA here is from genome assembly GCA_963744235.1 of uncultured Acidobacteriota bacterium. Classification (GTDB taxonomy): domain Bacteria; phylum Acidobacteriota; class Terriglobia; order Acidiferrales; family UBA7541; genus Palsa-295. Next base: position 1,171,924 of record CAVUSU010000006.1, read on the forward strand.
GGTCACTACTGCTCCTCGGCTCGTTCCAGTGTATCGTACAGCGGTCCAGTCGGGCTTACCTGCCGCGGCTCATCCGCGACGGTGATGGCCATGATTCGGATCTTATCGTTGTCGGGCAGAGTCAGCGTCTTTGCGCCGGCCGGAAGATCGATGGCATATGCGAACAAGTAGGAGTAGGAATAGGCTTCGTTCTTGCCATCGGCGGTGTGGCGATGGTCGGAATACCATGCAACTGGCGCTCGTTTGATAAAGCCTGGAGTGATCTGCCCGTTGAATTCCATCACGGTTTGGGTCTTGGGCTCGTCCGCACGAGGCGTATATCCCGCTGGAAAATGAACGGGGACTTCCTTCTGAGTCCAGGAGCGGTTGTCCCACTGGCCGATGAAGCCACCCCAGTCTTCGATGTTGAGCTGCACCGAATTATCTCCGGCGCGGAAGTTCGCGTTCTGGTCTCCGTCCGAGGAAGCAGTCAGCACGTAGACGCGATTGTACTTTCCGGCGGGCAGGGCAATCGATTGGCCGCGTGCAGCAACCGCGTCGGGCTTGCCTGCGTCTGCGGGCGCGAGTTTGAAATGGATTCCGGCATAATCGATTTCGGAGGGAAGCATCTCGGCGGGGAGAGCTTCGCCAGCGGCGTTGAAACCGCCCTGGGATTTCGTGTCGACTTTGCTGGCTGCGGCAATATCGTAAGTCAGCGTGACTGGCCGTGACTCAGGTGCCGCAACCTTGGCGCGCGGCGGCGCTAGTTTCAGCGCAAAGGTCCGAGGTTCGTACGGGCCGAAGGTCGCCACGAGCTCGCCCGCAGCGACCGCGGCTGCGCCGAGGGATTGCTCCTGGGCATTCACCTCGCGCGCGGCACTGATGGGAGCGCCAAACGTCACGCGGACGTCCCGTTGAAGCTCGCCACTCAGTTCAACGAAGCGCACGATTACTTCGTCACTGTTCTCCGCCTTCTTCAATCCGAGAAGTCGGATGCGAGTGTTATTGACCTTCAGCAGCGAAAAGCTCTTGCCGAGCCCGCCACTGTGTTTGGCGGTTCCGAACGCGATGAGTGGTTGGTTCAGCCGCCAGGCTTGCCAATCCGTCTGACTCTGCCGCCAATCCGCGGTGTGTCCCGCGAGACCGTAAGCAAACTCGTGATGGCCCCAATCCTGCGACGTCTGGTCGCTGTAATCGTGTCCGTTACCCGTTCCGAGCCCGGGAGTATAGAGGAGGGTGAGGCGCAGGGTCTTATCGTCGGGCTTGTCGGAGCCGTACTTGCAATCCGAGAGAATGGTGACGCCATAGGTGCCGCGCTGGTCTGTGAGGTCAAACCATTGGTGAGAGGGAAACTCGAACTTCCGATCGTAATCGTTGGTGCGCGCGATTGTGCCCACGTCCCAGTTGTAAGTTGCTTCCGGGTTCGACGCGGTCAGGGGAAACGTTGCTTTCAACGCGGCGGACTCGGAATGCCAGTCGATGCTGTTGCCGAATTCGACACGATTCCCAGCATCGCCGGCCGAGAGTCGAATGGTCTGAACGAATTTCGATCCTTCGGTCTCTCGCGTGATTTCGACTGCGACGCGCACCGGGCCTTTCTCGACAACGCGAACCTTCGCCGGTCCTTGGACGTATCCGCGCGGCGGCTTCTGCTGGTCAGCCCAGTCCATGTTCCATGCGGGCCAGTCGTGAGGCTTTTCAGTCTGGAACGCCAGGCGCGCGGGAGAAGAGAGCAATTCGTGGTTAACTTGCTTGTCGAAGATGCTGGCGACGTCTCCATTCTCATCGATCTTCACGACGTAACGAGAGTTTTCAATTTGCGACTGAGTCGCGGTCAAGTCGGAGTTTGACGCGGTGGGCTGGTCGGACGGCCGAACGTCGTAAACCGCGAAGCCAACCGACGGAACCTTGGCCACGAAAAGAACTTTCGCTGAGCCGGGTTTGCCCGGGTCGAGCTGAGAAAGCGTCTCTTTGCCATCCGGCCCGACTACGCGAACTCCACTGGGCACGCCGCCAGGAAATGAAAGGTTCGCTTCCACTACATCCTCGCGCTCGATGTTGAGCGGGTTGTACACGACGAGGGACGTCCCCTGCGCTTCGGTGTTCATACCGGATGCTACCGCTTCGGTTGCACTCGTCAGCACCACTGAGAATTGGTTCAGCGCGATCACATCGTCGTTCCACGAGAAGTTGTAAGCCCGGGGGGTGGCGGTGCCAGCCATTATGTCGTGGAACTGGCCGCCCAGTACGAGTGTCCACGCATCGTTCAAACGCTTTTGTGGGTATGGTCTTCCACCGAGCCAGTCTGCGGCCACCGACGCTTCCTCAGCCGCTTGCGCGAGGAGTTCGTTCTTGCGATTCCACCGCTTTTGATAAGCCTCGGACGTGATGGAGCCAGCCGAGTGGTTTGTCAGCTCAAATTCGCCCTGGTAGCGCTGAAGATGCGTCGCCTCGCTCGGGCTGATATCGAGGAACATCTGATCTGCTTTCGAGGAAACCACTCGAAGCGGACCCGTGCCCACTTGAACGGGAGGCGTGGTCGTCTTGGAAACTCGCTCGCGGTATTGCGCGAATCTCTCTCCTGGTTTCCGCGGGGGAGGCAGCGCGGCTTGACCTTTGTCAACGATTGCTTCGAGCGCCTTTACCGAATTTTCTTCCGGCGAGCCGCCGACGTCACCCGTTCCATAATAATGATAGTCGGCAAAGACGCCTGTGACTCTCCCGTCGAGATTGACGCGCTTGACCCACTCCGGATCGCTGCTCAAATCCGTCGTAACGTTTCCGCCATAACTCCCCGGATTGAGCGCGGCGACCACGCCGTGGCCATCAGGCCCGATCCACATGCCCACGTTGAACGGTATGCCCACCGGAGTGTCTTCGGGAGAAACACCCGGTCCGCCCGGCGCCGAAGATCCCCACGTAAGTTTCTGGGTGGAAAAACCCTTGACCCCGGAGTGGGCCAGGATGCTTGGGAGCGAAGAGGGGAATCCAAAGCAGTCAGGGAGCATGTATTCAGCGCTGTACTTGCCGAATTCGTGCCGATAGAACTCGTTGCCGTAAAGGACCTGGCGAAAGATGGATTCGGCGGAGGGGGAATTGACGTCACTCTCCTCCATCGAAGAGCCTGCCGGAAACCAACGCCCGCCGGCGATATACTTTTTCAGTTTCGCGTAATCGGCCGGGTAATACTCCTTCATGAAGCGATAGCGGTTCGCGCCGCTGAAATTGAAAATGTAGTGCGGATATTTTTCGATCAGCTTGAAATTGTCGTGCAGCGTGTTGGCGATGAATTCGTTGATCACTTGCGGGTATTCCCAGCGCCATTGTGTGTCGAGGTGTGCGTAGCCGATCACGTAGAGCGTGGGATCCTTCGCGAGATCCAAACGCGCAGGCTGCTTGGCTTCCGCCCCCGGCTTCGCGGGTTCAGAAGGGGCCGCCTTCGTCGCAACCGCGCTTCCCGTTTGGGCGTTCGCGCCGTTTGCGAGGCCCAAAAAGCAGAACAGCGCGACCAGTCGCATAGTCCCGAACCGCGCGAACCTGAATCGCTGTTGTAAAGTTTGCTTTGCGAATGCCGCGGCTGCCTTCATTTCAGTTGTCCTCCGGATGCTACCCTCGTCGCGTGCGCTGCGGGATACAAGGTTGTCTCAGGGAATATGCTTTTGCACTCTTAGGTAGGTGAGGTCGACGTGTCAATGCACTGCCAGGTGGTCTATGGATTCCCGGATAACGCATTCAGTGGAAGAGGGATAGCGGGCTTTCTTCCCCGACTTTTTCGAGCCGATCCCCCCGCCAGTCAGCCGCTTGCGCGATATGGGAGCGAGAAAGAACGACGCCCGAACCACCCAGGTAGTGGGCGCGGTTCGTCTGCTGTTTCTTAGTACGGCAGGCGATCCGTCATGTCCCGCGGTGCTTACAACCATCCGACTGCGAAGCTCCCCGGTCGCGCCTGCCGCAGGAAGGGACGGGTGTTCCCCAGAAATCGTGACCACCGCTATCCTTGATTTGCATCGCGCTACCGATCGCGGGTGATCCGTCCTGCAAGTGATAACCGTCGAGGGTGCCTCGTCCAATTGTCCCCTGTCCGGTAGCGACGATCCTTGGATTGGTCGTCAGTGCATGGGCATCTTCGGGAGGCTGAAGTTTTCCGAAATAGACATTCGAATCGAAGACGTTATTCGCACTTTGGCCGCTGCCGGGCGCGGTGATGTAGGCGCCGTCTGGACTCCGGGAAATGGCGTAAGAAAAGTGGGCGAAACCATCGACGTAGAAAATATTGTTGTAGAAAGCGGTGCCGCTCGCCCAGCCGTGCCAATCCGAGTGGAGCACCAGATCAACGTTGTGATCGGGCCCGATGTAAATGGTGTTGTTGTAGATGAGGCTGTTTTTGACCGGGCCCGCGATGTTGATGCCGCGCGTCCGGTCATTTTGACTTATGTTGTATCGGACAATCGTGCCTGTGTTGCCCGCGCTCTCCTGCGGGCTGTGTCCACCTTCATTGCAGATCAGGAGGAACCCGCCATCATTGTCGTGGCTGTAGTTGTACTGAATGATGGTGTTTCGGGAGTTCCAATCGGAATCGAAGCCCTCGCCGTCACGCTGCCCCTTGGTTTCGTACGCCTCGTTGTATTGGATCACCGTGTTGTCGGCGCTCCAGGGCCAGATGGCGACGTTGTAGCCTTCCGATCTCTGATTGGCATGGCTCACCACGTTGTGCTCGACGAGCGCGCCATCGGTGGCAACGACGACGATTCCGTCGCCACCAATGTCCGAGAGGATGTTCCCGCGAACGACGACTCCGAGGCTCGGATACCATTTGGAGCGCTGCCAGCGGTCGGACCAGCCAAAAATTCCGCTGCGGTCAACGTGATAGATTTCGTTGTTCTCGATTCGCAAATCGACGAAGCGGCTTGGCTTCGCATCGCCCGCTGACGTGTAGTTAATGCCGCCATTGGGCTTTTCGGCGTCGGAACCGTTCACGTCGTGAATGGTGAGCGAGCGAATGTAGATATGGTGAGCATCGCCAAAGTTCTCGAGCATGAGGTGAACGCCGCGTCGCACCGCGTGTGTCGAGCCGCTGTTGGTGATTTCGAGATTCTCAATCTCCCAGTATTCTTGATTTTTCAGTAGCACTGCGTCCTCGGCCATTCCGTCGGCGTTGATTTGCGGCTTCACTCCGCCGCCATACATTCCAAGGATGATCGGGCTTGTTTTCTTCGCCCGAACCTTTGGGCCAAAGCTGGCCATGCCAGACCGAGCCGGATTTCAACAGGATGCGATCGCCGGGTTGGAAGGTAGTCGAGTTGACCTTTTGCAAGCTTTTCCACGGGGCTTCGGGATTGGTGCCCGTATTGGAATCGTTCCCGCTTGCCCCATCGACGTAATACGTGGCGGGAGATCGTTGAGGGCTGGAAACCTGCGACGCCAGCCCGATGAGTGCGCAAAGGACCTGAAGGAGCTCTTGCCTACGTGACGTCACGGCTTGGATGAACCCCTTACCTGGACCAACGAGCGAGGTCGGCGCCCTCACAGCGAACCTCGCTAGTTGTGGGTCGACGTTGCGAGCATTTTGCACTCAACAACGCGACGAGCTCAGAAAAGGCTGGGCAGTTCGCGTTGTTCAGAGCTGCCCAGACAATTGACTCACAGACACTAGAACTCGAAGCGAAGTGCAAACTGACCGGTGCGCGGGCTGCTGCTGGCTCCAGTCACCTCACCGAAGTTGCCGGCGGTGATGTTGGCGTTCGATCCACCACACCCGACGATGGAGTACGAGTGGCGATTGAAGATGTTGTAGAACTCCACTCGGGCCTGCAGCTTGTATTGGCCGTCGGAGCCCATGGTGAAGTGTTTCAAGATGCTTGCGTTTTCGTTCGCGAAACCGGGACAACGCAGGTCGGTTATGCGAGCCGGGCCGGTCCCAAGTTGTCCGTAGGCCGGCGCGCTCGCTACTGAAGTTGGCATGTAGAAATCACTCACGGGGTTCGGATCAGCCATCGAAGGCGGAGTGAACTGATGGAAGATGGGACCGTTAAACCCGGAGAGATTGTAGTCAGGATAGATATTGCCCCAAGCCGGATAGTAGGGGTTGGGTACAGTCACGTTGAAGGGCTGTCCGGATGTGTAGAGCACTAGCCCCGTCATCGTCCATCCGCCGACGATTCCGTTAACGACGCGCCCTCTGTCGCCGAGCAACCGATGATGATTGCCTACCGGCAGATCGTAGCTCGCAAACCCCTTCACGATATGCGTTTGGTCGTAGTTGGTGAGAGTGTGAGCGGCCTCGCCGAGATTCGCGAGATTCTGGACAGGCGTGTAATCAGCATATGTCTCCTGGAAGGCCGTGTAAGTGTCTCCTTCTTGACGAGACAGCGTGTAGTTCAAATCCATGGTCAGCCCGCTGGCATAGCGTTTCGTCAAATCGATAACCATCGAGTCGTAATAGGTTTGCGCCCGAGGCAAGCCGACGTAGAAAAGCTGGTCATAAAAGAAGTTGTCCATCGTTGCGGCAAGTTGAGGATACGGGGCGATGGCAGCGAACACAGTCGCACAGAATCCGTTATAAGGATACTTGATGCCATACGTGCCGCGTCGGTGCCGGGCTACAAACGGTAATTAGCGTTGTACGGAAGCGGTCTCGTTCCGTTCCTTGGTTGATCAGATCTGAAGAACGTGCTGGCAGGCGGCTCGTTGTAGTCCAGTGCCGTGTCTGGAAACGGTGGCCGCGGTTGCCAACGTAGGCTGGCCTCTGACTCTCATACTGGGAGTAATTTCGTATTGCACTCCGAGATTGATGTTATCGGTGTATCCGGCAAGTAAGGCGTCTGGCTGAACCGCGACGACAGTGAAGAGTTGAGTGACGTCGACGTTCGTCGATCCGGGCGTAAAGACACCTGGATATGGCCATTGTGCTGTCCCATTGGTACGGAGTCGTAACGTTATTGGTGCCCTGGAAGCCAGGAGCAAAACCGTATGGCACGCCATGATAGTACTGCGTGCCGATCGGAACGTATGTAATACCGAAGGAACCGCGGAAGACCCACTTCTGCCACGGCGCATACGCGATTCCGATTCGCGGGCCGAAATTCTTCCAGTCTTCATTCGTTTCGAAACTATTGCTTCCACTATTGGCAAACTGCAGCGTTCCTGGAATTCCGAGCGTCGGGTCGGTTGCTGTTTCGTTGAAATTTGCCCAATGACCATATTTCTCGTGGAACCGGAACGTCGCGTCCCAACGAAGTCCCAGGCTCAGGGTCAGTTTGGACGTCACCTTGTAACTATCCTGGGCGTAGAGCGACATCGCTTTGCGCCGCCCGTACAAGTTGAAGGGCGTGGTTTCGCTGGCGGTGTGACGTCGCCGAGCAGGAAACTGGCAAAGCCGAAACCCACGAATGGGCCGTAGGGCCTTGCTAGGCGCTCCCGTCGTCGCGTTGAGGAAATTGAAATTCAAAGCGCCAGAGCCCAGGTGACTATTGATCTCGTAAGCTCGAAAGTTACCTCCAAAGGTGAAGGCGTGGCGGCCCTTCGTCCACGTGACGTCGTTGCCTAAGATCAGGGTGTTGCCGATGTAGTTTCCCTGCCAGGTGTTGCCGATGTAGGTTTCGCCCACGCCATTGACGGGCTATCGAAGCTGATCTGCTGGGAAATTACTCGCGCCCGTGTTCCCGAAACCAAGCGTCTGAGGCCCAGTTCGTGCCGGTTGATGCCGGAACCGACCCATTCCAATACCAGTTGTATGTGGCGTTGAAGACATTGACAAGACGTTCGGGCGTGAAGGAATGAGACTCGCTTGCGCGAATTTCATCCGAATAAACCAACTGAACGACGCGCGCCGGACAAGGGCCCCCATCCGTGCTCCCCGCCTCCCAAACGCCACCCGAATCAACCAGCGTGCGCGGCCGATGATCGTAGATCCACGATCCGGACAGGCGGTCGTTGTTCGTGAGATTGTGATCGATCTTAATCACGGCTTGGTTCGGCGTTTGAGATGGCGAGTTTTGGGCGGGCAGACGGTCATTGAAGCTGTCCGTTGGCTGGCCGGGTGCGTAATATTTCTGGAAAAGCGGAATGATCTTCTGCGAGATACCGCTGATTCGGCCCGAGGGAATCATGTTACCGGTGAACTGATTTCCCGTGGTTGGATCGAAGATCATTCCTTCCTGTGCCGGAACGGTCTGCCCGGCATTGTTCTGAACGGTGATCGGAGTTGAAAAAGTTCCCCCCGAGCCGTCGCTCGTCCCGCAGTTTCCAGCGGAACCCCCGGTGTCTGTGCAGAGGTTGGGCCCGAGCAAGGCGCTGAAGTCGCCTGCAAAAATTCGCCGTTGGCACAGTGGAAGAGAAGCCGCCCGGCGTGAAGTCGCTCTGCGTGTAACGCTCAAATGTACCAAAGAAAAAAGTCTTGTTCTTCTGGATGGGACCGCCCACGCTGCCGCCGTAGTCCCAGGCACGGGCTTTGGACTTGCGCGTCGTCGTGCTTCCTGGCACGTCGGGTCCAGGTGTATCGTTGTCCCAGGTATTCGCATCGAGCAATTCGTTGTGGCCATAGCCGAAACTGAGCCGTGAAACTTGTTCGTGCCGGACTTCAGGTTAAAGGCGATGACGCCACCGTTCGTGATCGCGCTCTTGACGTCCAGACCGCTCGTCGTAGCCTGCAATTCTTCCACCGCTTCCATATTCGGGCCCGATTTCCATTGAATCGCCCTGAATCGAGGCGGTGGCGGAAGTACCGTCCACTGTAAAATCTTTTGTGAATCCCTGATCTGCCGTTAACCACAGCTTCATAGGGACTGCTGATCGGCGAATAGCCCGGTGTTATCGCAACTGCAAAATTCTCGACGAACCGTCCGCCGCCGTAGATGCTGAGCGGTAGATCTGTGACCGTTTCACCGCTCATGTTCGTCCCGATGCTTTCCGTCTCTTTGTCCAGCACGGGAGCTTCAGCGTTTACAGTGACGGATTGCGTCGTGGCACCAACAGCGAGTTTCGAGTTCAACTGGGCGACTTGCGTGGACTCGAGGATGATGTTCGGCTCCTTCACCGTCTCGAAGCCGTCCTTCTTGAACTCGACTGCGTACTTGCCGGGCGGGAGGTTAGGAATGACATAAATCCCGTCGTCGTTCGTCACTGTCGCTGTGGACACGCCCGTATCAACGTTCGTGGCAGTCACGGTGACATTTGGCGCTATTGCTCCGGTGGAGTCGGTGACCGTGCCAGTGATCGTCGCGCGGTTCGACTGCGCCAGCAGTGCCCCCGCAAGGAAGAATTGAATAAGGCACACCACTATCCCTAGTCTACGCATTGCATCTCCTTGGTCGTTGGGACGGAGTTCGAGCCGGAAGACCTGCTCTGAGCATAACCGGGCCTCATCCGGGCTCGGACCGCAGCACCCCTGCTGCGCCCTCCGAAGCCAGTTTCCCCTGCGGAGCCATTCATGCCAAAGCCCGCCCCAGCTTGGCTGCGAGAATACGTTTACTTCCTTGGTCGGAAGTTACCCCCAGGATTTCGTGATGTCAACAATCAAAAAATGTGATGGGTTTCTTACGATGATTCCGTGCGGGTTTTCTCGACGACGCGCACGCGATTCGGGGCCGCCAGACGTCAGTCCAGCGGAGATTGTTTCAGTATTGCACGACGTAAAGATGACCTTCGAGAGTTACCTTCCCTTTCTCGGCGGAGGAGCAGCGAATCACGATGGATCCCGTTGAGGCGAGATCTCGCCTCCTTACTTCCCCGGCGCCCCACGAAAGGCCGCTCCAGACTTGCCTGTCGTAATCAATTTCGACCGGCAATTGTTTGCCGTTCTGCTCGACGGAAATCTTCAGAACCTTTCCCACCGTGGTTCCGTTGGGAGGTCCGCCGGGCCAGCTTCGCGTGATGCTGCCGTCGCTCCCTCGTTGCTGAAAGATGATTCGCAGATCGCCGGTCGCGGGGGAAGGGATGGTCGCCTCGATGGTGTTGTTGCCAGATGTCGAAAAGGTGGCATCGAGCGGCGTAATCGAGAGTGGTATGTGGACGTCGTCCTGGACGCCTAAATCGAAATCTTGCGCCGCGTAGCGCCCGAACCCGACCGCTGCCATCTGGCCTGGGCCAAGCGTGATTCTGTTGCCACGCAGGATTGGCGTAAAGCCGGCATCGCGAAAAATGACGCGTCCGTTCGCCAGCAACGGCTGAACTCTGGAAAGCGGCGGCATCTCGATTTCGCGGACGGCCTGCGTGGGATTCATTACGGTGTAGATTGCGCCGTTAGCGTCCAAGGAACCGAATCCATACGGTTCAACGTCGCCTGGAATCCCTCCGAATGTTTTGGTCCGTCCCTCGGCCTGTAACGGTTCGTACAGTTTCTGGACGCGCGCGAACCAGCGCGCCTTGTCGTCGTCCAAGAACTCCAGATTGCCGTGAATGGTGTTCACCCAACCGCCGCGGGAGACCATCAGCAGCAGTTCGCCTTTCCAGGCGTTCATTTTGCGATAGTAGATAGTGCCAGTGTCTCCGAACATCACGCTCGTGGGATCGATGCGCTCCAGGGGAAGAAAACTTTGCTCGTAGCGCCGGACCATGTGGTCGCTGTAAATGTCCATAGAGCGCCAGAAATTCATTTCCGGCACGTCGGAAGGGCGCGGATCACCCGCATAGATTGAATTGAAGACTTCAAGCCACCGCAGATCCAGCGAATTGCGGAAGGGAAACGGCCCGGCGGTCGATTCGAGGTCTCCGCCGAATCCGTTGAAGGCAACCAGAACGACATCCGGGTTCTTCGCACGGAACTTCTTCAGGGCCTCGCGAAAAGCGGACTCATTTTGCTGGAGAATCTGCGCGGGCGTAAGGGACTTCTCCTGCTGCGGAGTCGCAGCGTCAAAGTAGGCGAAATCGAACTCGAACATGCGGATCCCGCGGTCGTACCAATACTGAAGGACATTCATCAAGTCCGGAAGAAAGCCACCTGCCGATAGCGACATGGCTCCGTGGTTCGCCGTCAGAGAGTCCTTCCAGGCGTCCACTGGATTGATTTTCACAAGTGCGTTCGTGCCGAACCACATTCCCGGAAGAATATGGTTCTCCTGGCACGTTTGAATCCAGCGATCCGGGCCATTTGGCCAATTCGGCTTGCGCCATGTTCGGTAACCTCCGTCCGGGGCAAACCAAAACGCATCCATCATGTAGTAATCGAAATGGATTCCGAATCGACGGAGACGGATGATTTCGTGCAACTCCCTCATCGCGAGTTCCTCGGTGAGAGGAATGTTGTCGGAAAGCTCGTCGTAGGAAGACCAGTCGTTGTAGACCCAGATCGGATCGCGCAAGATTGGCTCGCCGAGAGTTTGCGGCGACCACTCCTGAACCTCCCGCGTGCCCTGGGCCGCGACGGAATTCGCAGCCTGCCCGGGAGGTTCGCTTACCGGAAGCAGAATTGCCGTCACCAGCAGCAGAAGCCTCGCGGCGGCATCCTTCCTGAAACGATGATGTATCCACTGATGGTCCATCGAGGAGGTGCCTCTGATTTAGTTTGCCTGTTTAGCGCGTGTCGGTTGTCTGACCGGGCCAATCGTCCGTCCGAAACGGAGAAGCAGGAAGTCCTTGCTTGTTGTAGAGGTTCCCGTCAGGGCTGTTCGCCCAGTCGTATCGCACCGCGACCGGAGACTTCACGTCGACACTCGAGACAATCACCGCATCGCCTTCGATGCGTGCGTTCGCCCAGTGAAACTTCCTGTCCTGCCCAGCTACTGAAAAGCCTTTCAAGGTGTCTCCGAGGGCGACCAACCGCGAACCAAAAAGGCGAAACTCTATCCGGACTTGGCCACCTTCGACCTGCATCGATTCATATAAAGGGCCCGAATAGACGATCTTTTGCCCGTATGTGGTCCCCAAGGCCCACAGGGCGAGCCTCTCGCCCACCTCTTGCTTACGAGGCGGGTGAAGATTCATCGGGTCACCGAGATCGATCGTTACAGCGAGGCCAGTGTTCGCAACCGTCTTGCTCGTTAAGAACTGCGCCTCGCGCAATTCCGCCCACAGCGAATTGCCCAATTCCGGGCTCGTTCCGTAGTTGGGCAATTCCACAATGAGAAAGGGAAAATCTCCCTCTCCCCAGCCGTTTCGCCACGTGCGGATCAGAGCCGGCAGCAGCCACCGGTACTGATATCCTCTCCATCCATTTCCCTCGCCTTGATACCAAACGGCGCCGCGGATCCGGTACGGCTCGAGCGGCGCAATCATTCCCTCATACAATCCCGCGGGAGGCCGCGGCGGATAGCCGACGGCCGGCATGGCCAGAAGCGCGAGTCCTGATAATGCCGACGAAGTGAACGGCATCACCACTCCCCAACCTTCCTGCTTCAGATCCTTGAACCAGATCGTCACAGGCTTCCACTCGGGAGTCGCGTTCAGCGTCGCCCCTTGGTAGTTGTCCGCGTCGGTGATCGTCGGCTGCAGCGTCTGGAGGCGAAATTCTCCTTCGCCGCGAACCCAGAAACGGACGCCCGCATAAGCACCCAGATCGGCCGTGGCGTTATCCGCCCTGAACGCTGCCTGAAGCCGGGCAGAATCCATCTCGCCAACACGGCCGCCAAGGCGTATCGCATACCCTTTACCGCCCCGCCCAGGTGAGACCACGCTGAAGGAAGTTTGTGGAGCATCCTTCCATGAATACGTCCACTCTCCGCTCAGGGACAGAGTCGCCAACCCGTTGTCGAAGTTGCTCAGCACGAGCGGTTTTGCGGAACTTTCATCTGTAGGCAAGAGTTCGAAATCATCGAATTCGAGATCGAACGCAGCGGGCTCCGTCGCAAACGATCGGACGTCGGCCGGCGACGCCTCCCACCGTTCGAGGATCGATTTCAGAATCGGCTTCGCGCGCAGGGATTCCGCGTCGGTCCATTCCTCGCCTCCGGACCCCGGCCACGCGCTGAGGATGATTCCGACCGGAACTTGCAGCGATTTCTCGAGCCGCTGCGCGAAAAAATAGGCGACCGCCGAAAACTCCTTCGCCGTTTCCGGGGTGCAGGTTCTCCAGGTTGCCGGCAACGTGTCCGCTTGTGGTGTGACTGCAACGCGGCCGGGCACTGTAAATAAGCGGATTTCCGGCTGGTCAGCTTTCCGAATCGCCTCGTCGCCTGTTGCGGCGCCGCTCAGTGCAAAAGTCATGTTTGACTGGCCCGAGGCGACCCATACTTCGCCGATCATCACGTCCTTTATTTCGACGGTAGTCTTTCCTTGAACCCTGAGCACGAATGGGCCGCCAGCGGGCATGGGCGGCAAGTTCAACTCCCATCGGCCGTCCGTCGCAGCCGCGCCTTCACGAGTGGCTTCCCCCAAATTCGCGGTGATTTTCTCGCCCGGCTCAGCCCCGCCCCAGATCCGAATCTCGGCGTCGCGTTGCAGCACCATGTGGTCGCTGAAAATATGCGGCAGCGAGGGATCTGCGTGTGCGACTCCGATGCCGAAAGTGAAAATGGTTGCGAGGAAAACGGCCTTGTGGCGCCCTCTTCTGAAGGGCCTCTTTACGAAGTCTGCTGGAATCTGAGCTCGGCTCACTTGATTAGAGTGAATGTACCATTCAATTCTATTTGCTCCGATGATTTCCCGACCAGGATTGAGAAATCTCCTGGCTCCGCGGTCCAGCGTTTGTTGCCAACGTCATAGTAGGAAAACGAGCGACGATTGAGCGTGAGACTGATCTTTTTTTGCTCGCCCGGTTTCAAAAACACTTTGGCGAAGCCCTTCAATTCCTTCACCGGACGCGGGATGCTTGAGTGCGCATCGCCCACGTAGAGCTCGGCCACTTCGGCGCCGGCTCTCGTACCGACATTCTTCACATCAAACGAAACTCCGATAGAATCCAGATTGCCGCTCTGTCGCGGAGAAATGCTCAGATTGCTGTACTGAAAGCGCGTGTACGAAAGGCCGTAGCCAAATGGAAACAGAGGCTTCGTCTTCGAGCGATCGTAGTAGCGATATCCGAGAAACACGCCTTCCGTGTAGACAACCCGCTTCGTCCCTTTTTCCGGGTAATAGCTGTTGAACGCGGGATTATCTTCCCAGCGCCGTTCGAACGAAGCAGGCAGCTTTCCTGATGGACTAAAATCGCCAAACAGAAGCTGCGCTAACGCCGTGCCACCCTCCTGTCCGGGATACCATGCGTGAAGAATACTGGGCGCGCGATCGATCCAATTCGTCATATCGACATTGCCGCCCGCCGTCAAGACTACGATTACATTCTTGTTCACGCTGGCAACCTGTCGAATGAGTTCGTCCTGTCCGCCGGGGAGGCTGAATGTGCGATCCGAACCCTCGCTCTCCGTGGAGGGATCGAATCCGACGCACAGAATCACCGCATCAACCTTGGCGGCGAGCGGCTTGGTTTGAAGACCAACCACTTCGCCAGCTGCAATCACTCCGAAGCGCGCTTCGGCCGATCCTGTTGCTTCAAAATATTCGACCTTCACTTTGTATGGATGCGCGGCCTCGAGGTGCTTCGATGCGACGGTTGCGGTTTCCGACTGGTTCACCCAGTCATCGATCACGCGCTCGTCATCGACATAGAGCCGCACTCCATCATCGGAAGATGTGTAGAATTTGTAGTCGCCAGACGTCGCAGGCACGTAGTAACCGGTCCATCGCGCCGAAAAATGATCCACAGGATGTCCGTCAGCGAAACTGCCTTCGCCCCAATCGAAATTCACGTGCTGATCCACCCGTTTGAGCGCGGGCGCACCCTCCAAATTCTGGTTGTCGAAGTATTCTCCGCTGAGACCCGCAGGGCCGCCTGGTTCCGTGCGAAACTCAGTCTTCATGGCAACGTCTGACGCCGGAACCGAATCGACTGCGTAAAGCACCTTCACGCTCGTACCAAGATAATTGCTCACGCCTTCGAGATAGCTCACTTGATTGAACGGCTTCGTCTGAGAGCTTCCGCCGCCGCCGATAGCCGCGGGATAGGCGTCCGGTCCGATTACTGCTATGGTTTTTAACTTGGTTTTGTCGAGCGGCAGCAGATTCCCTTCATTCTTAAGCAGCACCATTCCGCCCCTCGCCTCTTCCAGCGCGACGTTCCGACTCTGTTGGTCATAGAGCGGAATGTTCGGATCCGTCTGATCGTGATCGAGAAAGCCGAACTGAATGGCCTTGCGGAGAATCCTGCGCACCTTGTCGTCAATCGTCGCGACGTTCACTTTTCCTTGTTGAATGGCCGGCAGGAGTGTTGCCGGCGTCATGTAAACCGCCGACGGCATTTCCAAGTCGAGTCCGGCGTTTGCAGCTGCAACGCCGTCGTGGGTGGCTCCCCAATCCGACATCAGAATCCCGTCGAATCCCCACTCTTTTTTCAGAATTTCGTTATTGAGGCGTTCGTTTTGAGTCATATGCTCGCCGTTGACGAGGTTGTACGCGTCCATAATGGCTCCGACGTGCGCCTCCCTCACGGACGCTTCGAACGCGGGCAGATAAATTTCGCGCAGGGTCCGTTCGTCGACGTCCGAACTGTGATCCAATCGGCCATACTCCATGTTGTTTGCGACAAAGTGCTTCGCGGTCGCGATCACATTCTCAGACTGCATTCCTTCGATCAGTGAGACAGCCGTCCGAGACGCGAGATATGGGTCTTCGCCAAAGTATTCGAAGTTTCGGCCGTTCATCGGCGCGCGGTAAATGTTCATTCCTGGAGCCAGCACGAAGTTCACACCGCGCGCGCGCGCGTCGCGGCCCATGGATTCTCCTACGCGTCTTGCTAGATCGCTGTCCCAAGAAGCGGCGAGGTCGATTCCTGCAGCATAGGCGGTCGTGGTGCCGTAGTCATGAACTCCCAGCGGGCCATCGGACATTTTGAGGGACGGAACACCGAGCCGCGGGATCGGGCGTGTGAAGAAACCGTCGGTCCCGCCGATCAAATTGATTTTTTCGTCGAGCGTCATTTGGCTTACAAGGGCGTCGACGCGTTTTTCGACATCAGCCGATGACGGCGTTTGCGTTTGCGCGACTCCGGCTTGCATGATGAAAACGGTAATCAGAATCGAGAGCATTGTGCGAAGTGTTGGCACGGACTTATCCTTGACTAAGAAACGAGAGGTAGGCCGCGGATCCGAGACTGCGCTTCTTATGTCTCATTTTTCTTCCACGATGACGAGATCCCACGGCTTTAGCGTAATGCTCTGCGTTGCAACTATGTGAGCCTGCGTCAGTAAATCCGTGGCGGCATGGTACGGATAGACGAACGTCTGCGGCTCACTCGAGTAGTTCAGGTAATAGTGAACAGTTTTCCCAGCGCGATTGGATCCGTGCTTCACCCGAACGGAGCCCGGCAGGTCCTGGTCCGGTCCTGCGAGGCCGGCTGACCGGAGTATCCCCCGCAACACGTTCTCTTGCAATTTGTCGGAGAGCAGCGTGCCCTCATAAGTGAGTGTTCCGCCGCCGAAATGGTTTCGCGCGATTGCTGGGTATTTTCCGAAGAACAAATGGTCGTAGTATGCGAGCGGCTGCGCTCCTTCGAGCACCAGCATTTCCGCCCAGTCGAAGACTCTGTTCTCCTCGCCTGCGTGAAACGGATCGTCCCTAAGACCGAGCGACTCACGAAGGGTGGAAAACTCCTGATAGCTCAAGCCCGCCGCTTTCCTCAAAGGTCCCGGGGCACGCTCCCATCGAACCGTCGAGTACTCATTGCAGAATCCACTCTTAAACGCCACAACCAGATTTCCTCCTCGCCTGCACGTAATCACTCAAGCGCGAGAGCAGTTTATCGCTGGCAACGTACAGAGGAGGAACGAGAATCACTTTGTATTTCGAAAGGTCCGTGCTGTCCGGAAAAACGAAATCGACTCCGACATTTTCGCGATAAAGGACGCCGTACATCTGCCGCAGAACGGTTTGGTAATTGTCGCGATCGCTGAACTTCATGAACTCGATGCCGTAGTAAGAATCGTCGCTGTAGAGGATCGCAACGTCATTCTTGCGCTTGAAATCCACGATCTCGGGTCCGACGCTCTGCAATTCGTGAGCCGTGCGACTCACCTCCGCATAAACCCGGCCGGGCTCAAGGTCATGCCCGAGGACGCCTTTCCAGTACGTTTCCTGGCCGTAGTGAATCGAATGCCAATGCCAGTACTCGACCATGTTGGCGCCCGAAGAGATGTGCGTGTAGACATCGAGCCGAAGTTGGCCGTCGTAGGGTGGGAATTGGGTGGCGGAGTCCCAGCCGATCGCTTCCGCGTTCGTTTCGGTGATTAGATAGTTCGTTTGTTTCAGCGAACGGATATAGTCACCGGCATAACTCGACGTTTCACCGTCGAATTCATCCTGTGTTCCGTGGTAAGGATTTGCGGCGGCGATATCGAGCGCGCGGACCACATCTCGCTCATTCACTTCCGGCCGCGGCGGCGAAGCAAAATCGTGGGTGACAAATTGGTCGGCCCGTTTGTATTCGTTCACAATCGCAGACTGCCAGCTCAAAAAATCCCTGGTGAGCCACTGTGAATAACGTTCCCATTCCAATTTCCAGCCGGGATTGATGATCCCTTCGCGCGGAGGAAGCTCGGCCCATTCGTTCAGTCGCTGCCCCCAGTAATTCAATCCCCATACTTTGTTCAGTTCGTCCACCGATCCAAACTTCTTCTTCAAGTACTCCGTGAATTCGGCCTGAACGTCGGAGTTTGCGGCCCCCGCCGACGAGGTCTCGTTGTCGATCTGATAGCCGATGATCGCTGGATTATCCTTGTAGTGATCGAGAATTCGCCGGATTACCCGCTCGGAATAATATCGATACGTCGGATTCAAGAGGTCCGTGTTCTGCCGCAACCCGTAGTAGAGGTACTGTCCGTTCAGACGCCTCACCACGACCTCAGGATGCTCTTTGTAGAGCCACGCCGGAATCGAGTACGTTGGCGTTCCCAGAATGACGCGGATACCCGCCTGGTGCATTTTTTCGATCACGCGGTCCATCCACGCATATTCGAACCGCCCGTCCTGCGGTTCCCACAATCCCCAACTTGATTCCCCCACTCGCACGACGCTGATCCCGGCCCGTTGCATCAACTTCACATCTTTATCGAGCCGGTCGTAGGGCATGTACTCCGGGTAATAGGCGACACCATACAGAACACGATCCATCGCATCCGGGCGAAAGTGAGGAAGGGATTGGCCGCGAGTCTCTTTCTTTCCGGGGAAAAGGACCGTACCGAGGAGGAAAAAAGCTACGACCTTCGAGAAAGTTCTCATTGAGCACAACACAAGAATCGTTAGTGGAGCGCCTGATGGGTATACTCGCCAGCTTCGCGGAGTGTCAACTCATTTCTCGACGATGAATGCCGCGTTTTTCTCTCTCCTTTCTAAGACTGAACTCCGCCACAAATCATCGTTTGCCTCCGGCACGAATGGACGTTCTTGATGACCAAGGTTTACGGCGCAGCGGAAGTTTGATTCTCCCGTTGGTCAGAGTTTTGGCGAAAGCGCGGACGCCAGGTTTTGCCGCGGATCCACGAAAAGCCACGATAGCGCTCCGCATACACACACGGCGACAGCGACCAGAAAGGAAGCCGTCCAGCCGTAATGAACAGCGATCACGGGAGTGAGCGATGCTGTGATCGCGCCACCGGTCTGAGCGCCCATGTTCATCAGGCCCGATACGGACCCCGATGACGTCCCTCCGATATCTGCGCTCACCGACCAAAACGAGCTCTGCGCAAGATACAGGGCGCCAGCTCCTCCCGCGAGAACAACGCTCGCAAGACGAGCACTCGCGACAGTCGAACCAAATGCAATGAATCCGGCAGCCAGCGCCATTGAGACGGCTGCAAGGCCGCAACGGCCCAGGCGTTTGCCGCGCCATCGCGTCAAGCGGTCGCTGGCCAAGCCACCAAGAGAAGAAGCCGCCGCCATCGCAATAAATGGCAGCGTCGCATAAAAGGCGCTCGACTTGAGATCGAGTCCCCTGACTTTTGCGAGGTAGCGGTAAAACCAACTGAAGAAAATCCACGAAACGTATCCGAAACAGAAATAGCTGAGCGTGAGAGCTCGAACGTTCTTGCTTGCGACGATCGTCCGCCAAGCAGTGTGCGCACCGTGTGCCGGCCCTGCGTCCGAACTCGTCTTACTGCCGGTCAACCCCGCCTCAATGTGAGCTCGCTCCGTGGCAGAGACTCGGGGATGCTGTTCAGGCGTGTCGCGGGAGATTACATACCATACCGCTCCGACTATGATCCCAATGATGGCGCAAATCCAAAAAGACCAGCGCCAGCCCCAATGAATCATGACGTACGTTATGAGTGGAGGAGTTATTCCGGCACCCGCACCGACGCCCGCGAAGATCCAGCCGTTTGCGATTCCGCGCTCCTGCGTAGGAATCCAGCGCGCGACGAATTGGTTCGAAGCCGGATAAACAATTGCCTCGCCAACGCCGAGCAGAAATCGGATCGCGACGAAAGCCAATAGCGCATGGCCGATCTTTGACGGGATTGCAGCCGCGAGCGCGGTGAAGACGCCCCACCAAAGGACTCCTGCGGTGAGCGCGCGGCGGCTGCCAAAGCGATCGGCGAGCCACCCTCCCGGCGTTTGGGACAAGGCGTAGCCCACCAGGAAAGCGCTGAATATCGCGCCCAGTTGTACGTCGTTCAGCGAGTAGGTCTCTGCTATCGAACCGCTGGCGACGGAGATATTCACGCGGTCAAGGAAGGCAACTGAGCTCAAGACGAAGAGCCAGAAGACCAGGAACCAGCGAACGCGGCTTGTCTTTATGATGGCGCCGGGACTCCTCGAATTGGAGGAGTATGTTCGCTCGCCGCTCACACAGAGTGGGCGCGAAGGAGCTGCGTTAATCGCTCGGCGATGATCTGGTCTTCGCCGGGCTGCAGCATGAACGAATTCAGTTCGAGTCCGTTTTCGCCTCTTCCCACCGCGATGGAAGGCTTCGCCTTCCTCAAAGCTTCGGTGACGTCTCGAGGAGTCACTGGTATTCGCCGCGAATCCCACGTAATGCGCATGGTGGGGACATGATTGGCAACGTCAGGCTCGAAGAACTCGGTGGTCACCCCCTGAACCTTCGCAACCTGGTTCGAAATTGTCTCCAGACGCTTCTGCCATTCGCGGGTTAGCGCATCTTGGTCTTCTTTCAGATAGAGCTCCACTGCCTTGACCATTCCGACGATTTCTTCCTTCCCCACTTTTTGTCCACGCCCGAGAGTGTCTTCATGAGGGCTGTTATTCAGCAGAGCGTAGCCGACTAAGTCTGCTCGTCCGATAAGCAGTCCTGCGCATTGGGGCCCGCGCATCGCCTTGCCTCCGCTGAAGGTGACGAGGTCGTAGCCCATGTTGGCGTAATCCCAAAGGTGAGACACCGGCGGCGTGTCTGCTGCTGCATCAATCATCGCGGGAATCTTGTACTGCTTGGCGAGCTTGATCCATTCTTCCACCTTTATTCTTCCGTCGGCGTTTGCAAAATTCGAGAAATGCATCATCGCCGTTTTCTGGCTGACGGCATTTCGTAACTCATCGGGCGTTTCGATCTCGACCAGTTTCGCACCGGTGCCCCGCAGCTGGTGGTCGAACGGATTCCGATGCGATTTCTGAATGATCACTTCCGATTTCAAGCCAGTCAGATCGGGCAGTTGTTTAATGTACTGCTCATTGTCGCCGGTCAGGATGCCGGCTAACCCTGACTGCATGGCTCCCGCGGCGCCGGAAGTTACCAGCGCCGTGTAGCCTTCGGGCAGCTTCAACATCTCCGCGATCTTCTTGCCCGCAGCGACTTCAAGGTCCGGAACGCTTACGAAGTGCTGCCCGGCAAGGGCCATCACGGCTTCCACCTCGGGGCGCGGAGGGAACCTCCGAGCACGGTCATCGTGCCTTCGCCGTTGATGACGGTGGTGACGCCAAGTTCGTCATACACGTTTCCGGACTCCCCGAATCCTGACAGTTTGCCGGTGCGAGCACCTGGCGAGGCCATGAGCTTTTTGCCACCCATGGCCCACGCCGCTGCCGCTCCGAGACTTCCCATGAATGTTCGTCGATTCCACCTGAATCCCATGGCGCCCCCCTTCGTTATTTGCGGGTCACGGCCGCGGTGCAATTGATTTCAACCAGCGACTGACCCGGCAGAGCCGCGACAGCGATAGTGGTGCGCGCAGGTCCGCCATGAGGAAAATACGTCTTGAAAACTTTGTTCATTCCTTCGAAGTTGTCGATATTGGTCAAGTAGACGGTAAGTTGCAGGATCGTGTCCATAGATCCCCCGCCGGCTTCGACGAGCGTTTTCACGCTGTCCAATACCTTCGTTGTGTGCGTCTCGATGTCATTCGGGAAATCACCCTTTTCATGGGAGTGAGCTCCCTGCCCAGCGATGTAGATCACATTATTGTGGATGATCAGCGGCGTGATCATCGGCGAACCGCTTACAGGCTTGCCATCGTAATCGAGCTTTCGGACGCCCCCTGATTCCTGGGCGTTGGCGATTGCGGGAGCGAGAATATGCGCGATTCCTGCGCCCGAAACAAAGCCTCCGAGACGCGCTCCAAAACTTCTGCGTGTAACGCTTTCCGTCTTCATAGCTTTCTCCTTTGCTGAAATGCTTGCCAACCTCTCTAGCTCAAGGCAGCCCAAAAGTGAACAGATCCGTCCCGGCCGCGATCGCAATGTATTGTTTTCCGTTCACTTCGTAACTCATCGGCGAAGCATGAATGTTCTGCCCGGCGTCGAAATGCCAAAGCGGCGCGCCCGTGGCGGCGTCGACCGCTTCGAGCGACTCCTGATCGTCTCCAAAGAAAACGACACCCCCCGCCGTAGTCATAACTCCACCTGACGAGTGACCCTGGCCTGCCTGCGCATATCGCCATGCAAACTCGCCAGACTCCACGTTGTACGCGATCAGGATCTTCTGGCGAGTTCCGCCCGGGGAATGTCTCACACCGGTGGCGTAATAAGTCTGCCCTTCAGCGAAGCGCTCTGGCGTCTTTGAGAAAAATGTTCCGCATTCCTCGAGCGCGAGGAAATACATCAAGTGAGTCTCCGGACTGTATGCGGGAGAATACCAGTTCGTAGCCCCCGCAAAACCTGGGCAAACCACAGATCCTTCGGGCGTCGGTTGGACGCCACTCCGAATCGGCCGACCCTGAGAGTCAATTCCTTTCGCCCAATTCAATTTCTCGACAAAGGGACTGGCAGAAAGAAATTTGCCGTCCATCCGATCGAGCACGTACACGTACCCGTTCCGGTTCGCCTCAACCAGTAATTTGCGCGCCTCGCCTTTGTACTTCGCGTCGAGTAACACCGGCGTTTCCGTGGCGTCGTAGTCGTAAAGATCGTGGGGAGTGAATTGAAAATGCCACTTCAATTTCCCGCTATCGGGATCAATGGCTAGCACGCAATCGGTGTACAGATCATCTCCAGGCCGCGGGTCACCGTTAAAATCGGGTGATGGATTGCTAGTGCCCCAATAGATCGTGTTGAGCTCAGAATCGTACGTGCCGGGCATCCACGTTGTGCCGCCGCCGTGCAGATACAAATTCCCCGGCCAACTCGATGATCCTGGCTCGCCCGGGCCGGGAATCGTCCAAAAACGCCATACGAGTTTGCCAGTTTGCGCGTCAAAGGCAGCCAGAAAGCCTCTGACCCCATCATCTCCGCCGGAAGTGCCAACGAGAACCTTGTCCTTCACAACCAGGGGTGCGCTCGTTGCACCGTAATTCCGGTTGCCCTCGGCATACGGCGTATCCCAAAGGAGGTGACCCGATCGCGCGTCAAGGCAAAGGAGGTGAGCGTTGTCAGTTTCAAGATAAACGCGTGAATGCCAGATGCCTACACCGCGGTTGTGATGCTGCGACGCATCGTCAATTAGCCCCTCTGTGATAGACCGCGAATAGTGCCAGATCTCGCGGCCCGTGCGTGCGTCCAGCGCGAAGACATCATTCTGCACTCCCACAAACATCACGCCATTCACTACTTGCGGCGTGACCTCCATGTCGTCCGCCTGGGACGCGTGGAACACCCATTGCGCGCGAAGTTGGGCCACGTTGCTTCGATCAATCTGAGTCAGCTTCGAATAGCGCCGGCCGGAATAGTCGCCATTATAGGAGAGCCAGTTTGCTCCCACCGGTTGCGCCAGCAGTTCATCTGGCCGCACATCGATGAGAGTCGAGATCGAAGTGTCAGTCTTCTGACCTGCGGCGACAAACATAGACAGGCCCACGCACATCGCGGCGATAGACAATATGCGCTGAAGAAAGGCCCCGGTTCTAGAAACTTCCCGCATCATGGTTGATTCGAGCTTCTCCCAATGAGCCTCGATCGACTCCGCGCCTATCGACGAGCCGAAGCGAAACCCTTTTCGCCCCGGCTGGCGCCTTCACCTGTTGATTCAGCGTGAGGACGTCAGCGGGATTCACGGCTTGGAGAGGAATTGCCGCTAGTTCGCTGTCATCCTTACCAATGAACCGCGCAACCAGCTTACCGGCAAAAAAGACACCGAACGTTGCCGACAGCTTCACACCGTCGTTGGTGATCGCAACGGCGAGCGGTTCGTCGATCGCACAGGCATCGGTTACTGTTCTAAGGTCCGATCCGATGCGCGTCGGAAACCATCTTGTATTGAATGTATAAGACTCACCGGGTGCCAGTTGCACCATGGGGCTATTCAATTCAGCTTCCATGTAGAACGGCGAATCCTCAGAGCTGGTGCGAATAACGGCCGCGCCCTTGGAATCAATCCCGACGGCAGGGCCATTCTTATAGAAGATCACCGTGGCCTTGCCCGGATATTCTGCGGATGATTCGAAATCGAATCGTTCCACCATTGCGAAATGGCTCGCACCATCCACCACGGCAACCCAGCCCGCCGCGGAGTCTACCCAAACTTCGCCCTGCAAGTAGAGCCAGTGCAGCGCGAACAAGCCGTTTTTCACGGAGTAGGAGGGATCATCGGCAACTCCCGAGCGAACATGAAAGCTATCGAGGTAGGAACTACTGGGATTCGCCGGAGCGAAAGCCCAAAAGTCGTGGTTGAAAGTGGCCGCATTCCTTGCATCGGCTGTATCGTACTGCGTCACCGATTGCACCGACCAGCGAATCGGATGTGTCGAGGCGTTCCTCATCGTCGCTCGAAACGAAATCTCAGGAGAATCAGAGCCGACGCTTATTTCGCGCGTGTATTGCAACCCGGTTCGGGCGTCTGGCGGACCTTCGAGCTGAACGACGCACTGCGAGCCCTGCGAGGCAACATTGAACGCATAGTTGCCGTCGTCCAGCGCATCCGCAATCGGACCGGGCCAGTGCTGGTCGTCCTGAGAGCCCTCGGGCATCGGCCAGATTTTATCGCCTCCATAATTGAACCACTTGCGCGTTCCCTCGACCGGCAGAAAGTATTGGCCGCGATATTTGGGATTCACAAAGAGAAACGGATGTCCCGCAAACGTCACCTGCATCAGCCGCCCTCCGAGCTGTGGGACCAGAATGAGCTGCAACCATTGATTGGTTATGCGCTGCGCCTGCCAGCCATCGAACACGGTTGGTTCGATCCGACACTCGCTCTCCGACGATTGGCCTGGTTCCGTCCCTATTCGAGGGTACGCGAGACCAGAACTTGCAACGATTGTCAGGAGCGCCACGCAAGCCACCCGATTTGAGAGGTTCATGCTACACATCGCACAATTGTTTGCCCCAGTGGTCCCGCTCAGAGGCGTCCGAACTTCTTCACCGCTTCCTCAATGGATTTGAGCTTTTCGATGTACGCGTACATCGAATGTTCCTTGAAATCCATTTCTTGCGCCACGGCGAGAACATCTGCCGCTTTTGTCCGCGGAACAATAACTACGCCGTCCGCATCGGCTACCACGATGTCGCCTCCACTTACCGGAACGCCATCACAGACGATAGGAACGTTCGTTCCGGCGAAACGGTAATGGCCGACGGAAGTCGAGGGCACAATCCCGAGCGCGTAAACGGGGAAGCCGATTTTCTGCAGGTAAGCAACGTCGCGAACGCCGCCATCGATTACGGCGCCCGAAAAGTTCCGCGCAGCCATTGCCGTTCCCATCAGTCCGCCCATGCCTGCGATGTCGCCGCCATTTTCAACCGCCATTACATACACGGAATTGGGTCCACCTGAATCGATTGCGGCGAGCATTCCATTCAACGCGTCCGGGTCCTTGTTTTCCTCTTTCTTCAACTGCACCGTGAGCGCGACGCCGGCGAATTTGGAGGGGAATATCGGCCGCATCCGGTGGGACATGTACATTCGCTCGCCAAGGGTTTTCTCGATCGCGTCGGACACGGACGCAACCTCAACGTGACGGTAGCCATCGAGCAGGGCATTTTCGTCGTTCGCGAGCACCACTCGAGTAACAGGACGGGCGGGCCGTGAGGCCGCGCCCAGAATCGCGGCGGAGAGTATGGCCAACGCAGCGATCTTCGCGCTTCTGGAGTAAAAGCTCGGGATTAAACCTGGTTTGCTCATTTTTCTCCCTCCGGCTATGAGCGATGCGGGCACTGTACTCCGTTTTCCCCGCCTCGGATACCCTCTCCTAGAATTTATTAAAGTTCAATAAAAAACTACGCGTTGACATGCCCGGAGCGCGTGCTATAAGTACGCAGCTCTTCGGGAGAGGGACTGGTCTTTGGTCGAAGCTGCGAAACCGCGCGTCAGGTGGAGCAGCGCAGTTCGCTGGTTGGCGCCGCTCGTTGCGTTCTGCGTGGCGATCGTTGGAGTCTCTACTCCCTGCGCCCTCGGGTTTCAGGAGCAACGACAGGCGCCCGGAGGGTCGAAAGCCGCGGCTTCGCAGGCAACGCTCATTGCGGGGCGGCAAGTGTTTGTGGCGACATGCGCTTCGTGCCACGGTCTCGATGGGCGCGGCGGTGAACGCGCGCCCAACATTTTGACACGGCCCGAGGTGCAGCGAATGTCCGATGCGGACATCGCGCGCGTGATTCGCGAAGGCACGCCGTCGAAGAGGATGCCCGCGTTTGGCTCGTCTTTCGACGCCGCGACGCTCCACGAGGTCACGGCCTATTTGCGCAGTCTGCTGCAGGGCGGCCAGCAATCCACGACTCTGCCCGGCGATGCCGCGTCTGGCAAAGTCCTCTTTTTCGGCAAGGCCGGGTGCGCTGAATGCCACATGGTCGACGGCTTCGGCGGCTTCCTGGGCGCCGATCTTTCCCTGTACGCGCGTTCGCATCCGGCGAATGAAATTCGGGACGCGATTGCCGATCCGAACAAGAATTCTGACCGCCGGCAGAAAACCGTGTTGGTAGTCACGCGCCAAGGCGAGCGGTTTGCCGGGATTGCGCGCAACGAGGACAATTTCTCGCTGCAGGTGCAAACGCCCGACGGCGCGTTCCACCTGCTGATGAAATCGGACCTTGAAAGCGTCGAGTATCAGCCACAGTCGTTAATGCCGGGCGACTACAGCCGGCGGCTGACGACGCACGAATTGGATGATTTGGTCAGCTTCTTGATGCGCACCGCGTCCGCTAACTCGAAATCCGACGCGCGTGCCGCGTCGCAAAAAGGTTCTGGTGAACGCCACTAGCGCACACATTCGCTTCGGAGGACGTCCTTGAAAGTGAAAAACGCGGAGTTGCGAAAAAGAAACCTACGAACGAGTGCTTTCGGCGTTTGCTGCGGTCTTCTTGCGGTGGTTTTCATCCATTCCGCGCAGGCGCAAGACGCGGCGCGCAAGTTCGAGCTGCAGGCACTCTCGCCGCAATTCTGGAATCTCGTGAATCACGATGCGAAGCTCACGACGGTGGCTTCGGGATTTGGCTTCACCGAGGGGCCGGTATGGGATCCCTCCGGGTTCATCTATGTGAGCGATGAAACCATCAACAAGATCTTCCGCGTCTACCCTGACGGCCGTAAAGAGAGCCTGATCGATCTCGGCGATCCCGACGGCAACACGTACGACCTCGAAGGACGCTTGATCGATTGCGCCAGCGTGCTGCGCGCGATCATTCGCGTGGCCCCGGACGGCAAGTACACGATCCTCGCCGACCATTATGAAGGGATGAAGTTCAACAGCCCGAACGACGTGGTGATTGGCCCTGACGGCGCGATTTACTTCACCGATCCGACGCTCGACTTGCCTGAGGGACAAAAACAGGAGACGCCGTTTCAGGGAGTCTATCGGCTGGACGACAAAGGCAACGTTCGGCTCCTCGCCAAAGAATTGTCGCAGCCGAATGGACTCGCGTTTTCGCCTGACGGGAAGAGACTTTACATAGACGACAGCAAGCAACGAAACATCCGGGTGTATGACTTCGCCGACGGCGCAGTCGCAAACGGACGCGTCTTCGGTGACGAGCAGGGCGGCAAACGCGAGGGCGTTCCCGACGGCATGAAGCTCGATCAAGACGGGAACATCTTTGTTACTGGGCCGAAAGGCATTTGGGTCTGGGATCCTCAAGGCCATCACATCGGCACGATTGCGATGCCGGAACAACCGGCCAACTTGACTTGGGGCGACAGCGACTATCGGACGCTCTATATCACCGCGACCACTTCGGTTTATCGCCTGCAGACCTCGACGCGAGGTTTCCTTTCTTATTTGAAGAAATAGGAGGCGCGGTTGAGTCTCCCGTTTTTTGTAGTGGCACCGATGCGCTAACCGTATCTGCAAAAATACCCCCCCACCCTACGGTTATTAGAACCACCTCCGACTGAGTGTTTTCATAGGCTTATAGCGATTTCTAATCGCGTTCCCGTTATTAGAATTTCCCTCTCGAATTCCATAAGCCTTCCTTTTCGTCTCTGAATTTCAGGTTTTGCGCCGTCAAGCAAACACACCTCCGCGCGTGCCCGCTTAGCCGCGGGCGCACACAACTAATTATTAGGTTATCTTATGATTTAAGTAACCATAGCACATTTTGAGGGAGATTTCAAGAACCAGTACTGTAGGAATCAGGCTGAAAGTTCACATTTGAAAATGAAAACATCCACGCCACCCAGGGTTCACAGGGGAGGAAGACCTAGAGATCGCAGACGACGATCCAGAAGTCGCTGATCGATATAAACGTTGTGGGTCAGCAGCTGTCGAAAGACGCTCGTAAGGTCGGTCAAATAGTGGCGGAGGTAAAAAGTTTCGAGCAAACCGACACTGCCCAGAATTTCGAGGCCTTCGGCCTTCGCCAACTTGCGCGCCTTGTAATCGTCGATCAGCAAAGGCCTGGCACCGAGTTCCTTACCCAGGATGATTGTGCTCATTTCTCCAGGACCGAGGCCATATCGTTGTTGGGCAGAAAAGAGATCGGCTGACCCGCGAACTCGCTTTACTTCAATCCATTCTGCCGAAGAAACCTGTGACGCTCCTGGCAACCCAGCGCCAGCGATCACAAGTTCGTAGTGGACCTCGGCGGAGATGTAAAGACGTGAAAAAAGCTGATTGAGGAGGTCAAAACAGTCGAGCTTCGCCAGAATTACCAGCGGCGATGAATCTGCTACGACGGTCACGCTTTGAGACGGTCAGCGGTCTGACGTTCTTCTTCCAGGTCCTCAAAACTGTACCGTAGCGGGGGGACACAGTGCTTCGCCGCAAAATCCATGAAAGCTGCCAGCGGCGTCTGGCATAGCTCAGCAGCGCGTCCTAGCGAGACCTTATCCTCGCGATAGAGTTCGAGCGCCAGCAATCGAGCGGCTTCCTGCGAGAGGCAGCTCTCCTCCAAATTTGCGGCCCTCAGAAGGTCCGACGGCAGCTTTACGTCCACGGTTTCCATACCTCAAAACTATCGCAGACGGGAGAGTTTGTCACCTGGGACTATTCCCTGGGGGCTGTCGATCAGCGTCGCCGCGCTCGACGAGCAGACTCAGGGCCCACAGCGGAACGAACCTACGGCGCCGGCTGGCGAGAGGGTCCCTCGCGCAGGGGGTCCACCTGAGCCCCGACACTACAAAGGCGCTAGGATTTGGGGGTGGCAGTGAAGATTTCGGTCAGACGGTCGGCGATGATTTTGTCCTCGCCATCCTTGAGCTGCCAGACGGGGAAGCCGAAGCTATTGGGATCGCGGGCGCTCCGCGCGGCACGACGGTCGTCAGCATGATCCGGTGGCGGGTTGGGATCGCGGCCGCGCATTCCGTTTGCGCCAGCGCCCATGCTGCCGATTCCAACGGGCCGGGTATCAGCTAGCTTCTGCATCACGTCGTGCCCGGTGATCTTGAGCCGGGACGGATCGATCTGCCAACTGTAACGCGGCGTCACGTTGCCGAGAGCCTGGGGGTTGAATTCCCGCGGAAGCGCCGTCACTCCGAACTTCTTCACCGCATCGGTGATGACCTGCGCGCGAGCGTCGTACATCTTGAGCGTGGCATCGTAGTTTTGATCGACGAAAATCTCCAGCGCCTTCAAAAAGCCGAAGATGGTCTCCTTGCCAACCTTGCAGCAACGGCCCACGCGATCTTCCTGCGGACTCATGTTCAGCAACGCGTAGTGGATCAAGTCTTCTTTCCCGATGAGCAGGCCGGCCGCCTGCGGTCCGCGGATGTCTTTGCCGCCACTCCAGGTGACCATGTCCCAACCCATCGCCGGATATTCCCATAGCCGCTCGACCGGCGGCACATCGGCGGCGGCGTCGTTGAAGGTGTAGAGACCGTGCGCCCTGGCGATCTCGATGGTTTCAGGGCCGCTGACTTGACCTTTGTCCGACAGGATATTGGTGAAATGGATGGCCAGCGTTTTCGGATTGATAGCGGCAATCATCTCGTCGCGCGTTTCTACTTCGACCAGGGTCGCGCCGGTCTGACGAATCTGGTGGTCAAACGGATAGCGATGATTCTTTTGGATGATGATCTCGGTCCTGGGAAAACCAGTGACGTCGGGACAGGCTTTGATGCGTGGCTCGAGATCTTCAGTCATCATGCCGGCGTAGCCGACGACCATTGCCGCCCCCGCGCCGCCCGTCACCAGGCCGGTATAGCCCGCGGGCGATTTGCACAACTTCGCGATGAATTTGCCCGCAGCGACTTCCAGCTCATTAAGCAGGACAAAGTGCTCGTTGCCTCGGCGCATCAGCTCCATAACTTCCGGCGCCATCACCGAGCCGCCAATAACGGTTACCGTGCCATTGATATTGATCAGAGGCGTTACGCCAAGTTCGGCGTAAATGTCGCCGGTGGAACCAAGGCCGCTCGTGATGGGGACGATGGGGCTGCCGTCATTAGAAGGCGGTGGCCGCTTGGCTTTCTTTGACTTACCGTGGAGCTCAAACGGCGCCAACAGGCTGCCGCTTATGGCGCCAAGCGCAGATAGAAAGGAACGGCGACTCCAAGCAGATTTGAAATTCATCAGTGATTGCCTCTCAACTTAGTTTCGCGAAACTACAAGCCGGCAGGCGGCGCGGGCGGATTGACAACGGTTGCGCTGCCAACGATTTCAATCAGCGAATCGCCCGGAATCCATTCGACCGCCATGCAGGCTCGGGACGGGGCTTTCCCCTGGCTGAAATAGGTGCCGTAGATTTTGTTCAACGCATCGTATTGCGCCTTGTGCGCCTCGAACCGCGCGGCGCCGGTGGGTGTGGTGACGCCGTCGGCCAGCGGCAGGCACAGAAAGACCTGCAGGTGAATGATGTCGTCCATGGTGCTGCCTGCACGCTCGACCGACTTTTTCAGAGCGTCCATGGTGCGGGTAACATGCTTCTCGAAGGGATCCGTCACGAGAACGTGATCTTCTTTGCCATAGCCGTCATTCGCGCCCGTGCCGGAAAAATAGTAGATGCCGTCGTGAGTGTGGCTGCTGCCACGACGAGGCTTGTCATCCGGTTTGGGCGCGCCAGCCGGGGCGGACTGCTGTGCGGCCGGCTGTTGAGCGAAGACTCTTGGCGTGCCGGCGATGACAGCCGCCATCGCCGCAATTTTGGTGAAGAACGTGCGTCGAGTGTTGATCTTCTTCATCGACTCCATCGAAACCTCCTTGGAAGAGCAGGCGCAAAATCGAAACGCATGATGCCGTCGCTTCGATTATCCCGAGGGGCAATTAAGCACTTGCCGGGGGCCGCGTCAAGGACAAAGGTTTAATAAAATTTAATTAAACTGAAAGGATCCTTTCCCGGTGTTCCTGGCGCAGAGGTTTGGAAAGCTCGAAACCGAATCCTACGGACTTCGCCCATATCCGCCCGCGGAGCACATTGGCGTGCGGCAGTTGATACGCCAACCCAAACCGGGCTGTACATCTTTGTGACGGTGCCGAGCATAGCTCGGAACCATTCCGACGAGGTTGTCGAATCCCCGGAAGCATGGAATGGAAAGAAGGGAACTCGCGACCCGCCTCGGCCCGGGCGTAGCAGTGACGAAGCACGCTGATCCGGCGATTCGTATTCGGTGTTTCCCGATGCAAGCAATGGCGATAGGACACCGGCGAAACGTCACGTTAAAAGCGTTGATTCTTTGGTGGCCTCTATATTCCAAATACGGACAAGTCTCTGCGCGGCGACCCGGGTATAATCCGAATACTTTCAGGTGCACTCACATGGACTCGCTAACTCGACGCGCATTCCTCGAAAAGCTATCCGATCTGACTGCTAGCGGGATTGTCGCGAGTGGGGTGCGGGACGCCTTCGGGGCCGGTCGATCAGATAAGTCAGCTATCTCCGAGCCCCATATATCCTTTCCGAGCGCACCGCGGGATCGCATCTCGGTTGCATCGTACTCATTTCGCGCCTATATCGAGAGTCCAGCCAACCACGAACGCGACCGCAGTTTGCCGGGAATGGACCTCACGGATTTCGCGGCCGAAGTGGTAAGAAAGTTCAACGTCCGCAATATCGAGCCTCACAATCGTCATTTTCGCTCGCTTGACTCTGCTTATCTCAGCAGTTTCCGGGAAGCGTTAGGAAAAGCGGGCGTGAAAGTTGTGGATATCGCGGTCGATGGACAGGAGAGCTTTTATGATGCTGATCCTTCCACTCGCAAGAAAGCAATCGCCTATGCAAAGAAGTGGCTGGACGTAGCCGGCGAGATCGGATCCCCCAGCATCCGCACGCATATTCGGAGGCCATCCAACTCGGCGCCAAACATGCAGCGGACCGTGGAAAGCCTTCGGGAAGTCGCCGAGTACGGTGCCGCGAAAAATGTAGTGGTCAATTTGGAGAATGATGATCTGGTCAGCGAGGATGCGTTCTTCCTGGTGAAAGTGATCGAGGCCGTCAACCATCCCTATCTTCACGCTTTACCCGATTTCGCCAATTCCATGCAAACCGGCGATGCCGATTTCAACTATCGGGCGCTCGAAGCGATGTTTCAGCACGCCTACTGCATTTGCCATGTGAAAGACGGCGAAACCGACGATCACAACAAGCTGTTGAGTATCGACCTGAAGAAAGCGTTCGACATCCTGAAGTCCAGCGGCTATCGAGGCTACTGCTCGATGGAATTCGACGCGACGGGTGAACCCTACGCGCCGACGGCAAGACTGATTGGACAGACCGTCCAGTATCTTTCGTAGTCGCGTTCAGCTCAGACAGGGAGCCGCTTAGCTCCCAGGTGCTTGATCCAGAATCGTCTCGGTGGCGGCATCCCAATACTGCTTCCGACCTGAAGAGTAAGCCTCCGCCGCCATCATGCATGCCACCGAGTGAGCGAATCCATCTTGCACTGTGCAATGAGGCTGCTGGCGGGAGCGCATGCACTCGAACCAATTGGCCATATGTTCGAGCGAGAGGTCATCAATGCCCATGGGCGGAAGCTTCGTTTCGCCCGGGAGAAGGACATATTTCGCGGTCCTCTTCTGGTCGATGTCGGCGTTGTCCTCGTGATTGCCTTTCTCTTCGACCAATTGGTAGCGCGGGCTGCCTTCGTCTCCGATGTTGGTGAGGGTTGCTTTCTTCCCCATATAGCGAGTGAAGCCCGGGGAGTCATTGCCAAAGCTGGTTGAGTAGCTCACCAGAAAGCCCTTGGGATATTCCAGCAAGGCTTGAAACGTATCGGCATTCTCCCGGCCATCGCGCCACGCAAAAATGCCGCCATGAGCCACCACTGAGCGAGGAAAACTGTCGTTCATGAACCAATGCACGAGGTCGATCGCGTGGCTCATCCATTGATCGGGGATGCCACTTGAAAATTCTTTGTACAACCGGAATTCGCAATAGACTTGGGGGTCAAACGGGCGATAGGGTTTGGTGATCAGCCATTTCTGCCAATCGGTATCCTGCTCTCGGATGAGCTTTGTTTCCTCACGTCCACGCCACCGTGGACCGTGGTAATTCCAAACAATCTCCACCTTGCTCACTTCTCCGAGAACGCCGGTCTGGACCAGTTCGCGCGCCGCTCGGGGATAAGGTTCGCTCCGATGCTGGGTGCCCACCTGCACGATCTTGTTCGATTTCACTGTCGCGTCGCGGGCTGCCTTCACCTCTGCCAGTACGTTGCCCATCGGTTTTTCCACATAGGCGTCCTTGCCCGCTTCTACCGCCATTTTCAGGATGGGTGAGTGGGAGTGCTCGGGCGTGGAAATAATCACACCGTCGACGTCTTTCAGAGCGAGCACGTCCTCCAAATACTGATACGAGCGTGGCGCGCGGCCATAATACTTTGCATTCACCGCCACTGCCTTCTCGCGCTTCAGTCGCCACAAATCACATACGGTGGTCATCTCGACCTTTTGGCTAGTCTTAAGCTGCGCCACGATCCAGTCCAAATCCCCGCCTCGACTCCCGTTGCCGATATGGCACAATGAAATACGATCGTTGGCGCCCAGAATCCTGTCGTACGAAAGAGCTGTCCTCGCGAACGCTGCGCCTCCGGCCAGCAGGGCTGCGGACTTGGTCAAAAAATTCCTCCGATCGATTGTTCCTTCCGAGTCGCTCATGTTTGTCCTCCGGTATGGATCAGTTCCAAATGCCCTTTCGGCGGAGTTTGCTTCTTCAGTTCGAAATCGGGTTGATAGGCGGGCGCTGAAGCATCATGAACAGTACCCAGCCACCGGTAACAACTCCACTCGCGCAGAGTGTCTTCGCAACGCCGGGAAGGATGATTCTCGCGCGTGATTATGTCAAGGAGCCATAGCGGCGCGCTGGTTCAGCACGTCCAAAGCTGAAAACTGTGCTCCGCGGGAAGGCCGAGGTCGGCAAGTTTCACGGATGCACAGGGGCGTGCGCTCGCCACGTTTCTGGCCAGCGAGTTCAACTTGGAAAGGATCACTTGGGCGCAAAACCCGAGCCCCTCGGGCACAAATGGAAATCTTGAAGGTGAGTAAGAGCCACTGAATCAGTAGGAATTTTGCGGAGGTTTGGGGTGAGCGATGGGATTTGAATTTTTGACTCAACCACTAAGTCTCGTTGATTCCGCGACCCTTGCCCCGTCGCACCCCGAAAAACGGCCCTGGGAGCCTTAGTTTTGGACTACGATTGGACTACCGTTTTGAACCGGATTAATTCGATGGGCGGCTAGCGGACCACCGGGGTTGTAGAGGTCTCCTTACTCGCCTTCTTGTAGAGGTGAAGAATGTCCCCAGCCCGTTTCAACAGATCCGAGGGGACCTCACCGGGTTTGTAGTCAATCCATCCGACCGAGTAAGTGAGGGCGATATCCTGCCCGGAGCACTTCATCTCCAGAGTGCCCAGTCGGTCCGATACAATTTTTGCGTCCCTTAGACTACATTCGGGGAGAACCAGCAAGAAGTCGTCGCTCCCTAAGCGTACGCCAAAATCAGTACCGCGACTCGCTTTCCTTAAACGATTGGCGAACTCTTTCAGGATCAGGTCACCTGCGGTGCTGCCATAACGCTGGTTGAGTTGCGCGAAATCGTCGAGATGAAGTGCGACGAGGCTCAGCGGGATGTTGTGCCGCCGCGCGCGGGCAACCTCTTTCCCAAGCCACTGCTCGACGGAGGCGCGAGTGTACAAGCCCGTTACCAGATCCATGCGGGAGGGGTCATATACATCTTGCAAGCTCACTTGCGGGTCTCCGGTCAGCTCAGTTAGTTACCTCCGCAGCCGGGCGAAACGACCACTGCCGGTAGACCAGCCAGGTGTTGAAGAGGAGCAGTAAGCTGAGTATTCCCCACCTCGTCTGGTCGGAACGAATTTCGAAGAAATGATCGCTGTGCAGGAAAAGAGAAGGAAATGAGGAGAGCAGGAAGACAATCCCCGAAAGGGTCGTCACGACAAGCGCGGAGAACCAAAGCCACCACTCGCGCCGCCCAAGCCGCTGTAGACCGGATTCCATTGGATGTTCGCGGTGACTGCCAAATTCCTCGATAAGACTGGCAGATAGCTTACGTTGGCTGAGACTGGCAATCCAACTGGCGCGAAGGTCAGGTCGAGGACAGTCGATACCTGCACGAAAGTTTTGGTTTGGGAGTTCTGTTCTGCCGTCAATCTCCTCCCTGAACCCAGGTGGCGCGAAAAGGAACCCTTTCGCAATTGGTGACGAGTCGCACCAATTCGGCGGACCGAAATCAGCGACAGACCGATTAGATTCAATCAGATGGGATGGTAGGTCCGTGCGGGTTCGAACCGCAGACCCCCACCGTGTCAATTCTGAAGGCGAAGTTGCAGACGATGGGCGCAACTAGCATCGATGCAATTACTTGCGCGGTTTATGGCACGATCACGGTTGCACCGAGCGTTGCGGGATTTGAAGCACTTGCAGGGGCTAGCATCGGGGGGTTACGTCACAAAGTACGTCACAAATCTGTCTTCCGTCCGACTTTGGAGGATGGGGCGTAAGACTGGTCAGAGCCGCAGTGCTGAACGCCCCTCCCGTCCTTTTCGGAGCTTTGCTCATTATTAAGATCAATTAACTTGACAACTCAACACCGAAGCGAGCATAACGCTCACATACCGTATTCGGGAGGTAACTATGACGTGGTCCCCTCTCGGCCCCGCAATTGCATCTATACTTCTCGTTCTCCTCTCTAACGCGGCCCCGAAAAAGCAACAAACTGTCACGCCGTCGCAAGATCCGCAAGCCGTTTCGATTCTTCAACAAGCCGTCGCCGCACTTGGCCAGACTCCGCCCTCCGACTCGACCGCAACCGGCGCTGTTACACTCGTAGCCGGTTCAAGTACCACTCAGGGAACCATCAAGATTCTAACCAAAGGACTTGCCGAGACTTCTGTCCAACTGACGATGCCAAGCGGTGTTCAGACCACCACTTACGCCAATCGCCAGGCAAGCTTGACCAGCGGCGGCACGACGAGCACTTTGCCGATGGAACTCACGCTGACGAGTCAAGCGCCTGAGTTTCCGCAGACTTTGCTGTCGGCCATCCTCAATGATCCCGACACTTCTTCGCAGTACATTGGCCTTGAAACGTCCAACGGCCAATCCCTGCAACACGTTAGGACCTGGGACTCTTTCGCTTCGCAGCCTGGCCTCCAATCGCTTTCCAGCTTCACCACTCGCGATATCTGGATTAACGCGACGACTGCGTTGGTGCAGCGAATGTCTTATTCGAGTCGCCCGGCTCAAGGGCCGGTCGCCGTCTCCGTGGACGTTTTCTTCTCGAATTATCAATCGGCGTCAGGAGTGTTGTACCCCTACACCATTCAGAAATCCCTCAACGGGACGCCATGGGCCACCATCACGATCCAGAGCGTTTCCTTCAACACTGGGCTGACCGACGCCAGTTTTTCCGTTCAATAGGAGTCCGCCATGAGAAAGCTATTGATTCTATTGGGTCTCTTTCTCTTTCAATTCTCCACTCGCGCCCAGTATGTGACCCTCCCGAGCACGGGCGTCCCGCCGTTCAGTTCGATCGACGCGGGTGTCGCGGACGCCTTGAATCGCTCGAACCTCAACGCCAACGCTTCTATCCCTATCTACTCGGGCACTGGCCGAGGACAAGGTCTCAATCTCGCCCTATCATACAACTCGTCAATTTGGATGCAGACGTCATACCAGGGGAATTACGTCTGGTCTCCGGTTCCTGGGATGAATCTGGGTGTCACCTGGGGATGGAACACGGTGAACTTCGGCGGCGGAGTCTTCTACCAACAGCAGACGGGTACCCAATGTGGAACGGGCTATTGGACCACTAACTACAACAGCTTTTACTTCATCGAGCAGAATGGTACGGCGCACTATTTCCCCGCGGTCTCCCTCACCTATACGCCGACACAGTGCACCGGTTCTGGCTGGTCAGGAACTTCAAGCGGCGTGGCCAACGACGGCAGCGGATACTACATGAGCGCGCCCCACGCGGTCCCAACCGTCTACCAAAAGGACGGCACCAAGATCGTTGCCCCCATCAACAATCCGGTACCGGATGCGACCATTTACGACACCAACGGAAGCTACGTCTCGACGAGCTACGTTGGCGGCGGCGAGACCGACATCTACGACACTGTGGGCCGCAAAGCACTCAAGATCATTTCCATCACAAACACATCCGTCCAGTATGAATACCAGGACACCACCGGGGCATACCAAACGATCACGCTGACCCTCCAAAGCTTTAACATCAAGACCAACTTCGGCTGCCAGAACGTGGGCGAGTACACCACCAGCGGCGTGTACCTCCCTGTTTCCGTCGCGTACCCGAATGGAACTCAGTATTCCATTAGCTACGAGGCAACGCCGAGCAACTCCGGTTACATCACCGGGAGAGTATCCAAGCTCACCCTTCCGAACGGCGGCTATGTCCAGTACACGTACGGCACGACCAACGACGGGATCAACTGCATGGATGGAACCACCCTCAATCTCACGCGAACCGTCTACGACGGCACAAACACAAACGTCTGGACCTTTTCTCGCGGTCAGACCGGGCCCACGACTGTCACCTATCCACAGATGCCCTACGACTCAGCCGCCAATCAGAGCGTCTACTCTTTTGTTGGCGGTCTAAATAGCTACGAGGAAGTGACTGAGAAAATCTATCAAGGCAGCTCGGCAAGCGGCACGCTGCTCCGGACGATTAACACAACCTGGGCCAGCAACAACACTCCCGCCACGCAGACCACGATTCTGGAGGACAACTCCACGCAATCCGAGGTGGAAACCACGTACGACAACTACGGCAATTTGGACGTGATGAAGGAGCACGATTTCGGCAGCGGTTCGCCCGGCTCCGTCTTGCGAACCACGAACTACACTTATCTCTCGACGACTGCCTACACAAACCTGAACATCGTCAACCGCGTCACCGAAAAGACGCTGGCGGACTCAACGGGGACCGTCCAATACCGCGAGGACACCGCCTACGACGGCACGACAATCAGCCCGTGCCCCACCGGTATTCCCCAGCACGACGACACCGATTATCCATGCACCTTCACCACGCGCGGAAATCCAACTTCGTTCACGACCTACACCAATGCGTCCGCGCCAAGCGGCTCGGAGGTGAAGAACTCCTACTACGACATGTTCGGAAACTTGGTCCAGGCCCAGGTGGACTGCTACCAATTGACAACCTGGGGTTTCTCGACCACTACCGAATATGCGTATCCCGACTCGAAAACGTGCGGCGCGAGCGGCGGCCCACAACTGACCACAAGCTATACGTACAACGCTTACACAGGCCAGCTTGCGTCGACAACGGACCCGAACAATCAGGTCACTTCGAATACCTACGACAGTATGCGAAGGCTACTTACTGTGACTCGTCCCGACACGTCGGAAATCCAGTACGCCTACAACGACTCCACTCACACCATCACCACTACGACGCCAGTCGACAGCTCGCATACTTCGAACGTCACCCAGTATCAGGACGGCCTCGGGCGTCTAAGCAAAAGTAGCATCTCCGATGCGTCCCAGAACGTTTACGCCATCACACAAGTCGCGTATGATCCAGTTGGGAGATTCTACCAACGCAGCAATCCATATACGTCGACGCCGCAGTACTGGACAACGAAGCGATACGATGCTGTCAGTCGGCAAACAAAGAGCATCCTTCAAGATAGCTCTCAGTTCGCGTACAGCTACTCAACCAACACCGTAACCACTACCGACCCGGCTGGTCACCAACGGAAGACCCAGTCTGACGGACTTCGCCGCCTATCCATTTTCACAGAACCCGATCCCACGAATAACAATTCGCTGACGCTGCAAACCACCTATGCCTATAGCGTCCTGAATCAAGCCTCGACGATTACCCAGGGTTCGCAGACGCGGGCCTTCAATTACGATGGAATGGGCCGCTTGACCAGCGAAACGCATCCCGAGAATGGCACGACGAGCTACCAGTACAACAGCTTCGACAAGGTCACGCAGCGCACCGATAATCGCGGTGTCATTACCACCTATTCTTACGACACACTGAACCGGCTCCATCAGACCAGCTACAACGTTGGGTCAACCGGTGTTCCTGCTACGCCAGCAGTCACGAACACCTACGGAACAACGCCAAGCCAATACAACAATGGCCGCATAATTACAATGTCTGACGGCACCGGCAGCACCGCGTACACCTATGACGTGACGGGCCGCAAGACTCAGGAATCCCACACGGTGGGAAGCACAAACTATCCGGTCAGCTACCAATACAACTTCGCGGGAAGCCTAACCTCCACCACCTATCCATCGAATCGAGCGGTCAGGCCGACGTATGACGCCATTGGCCGCTTTTCGAGCATTGCCGATAGCTCGGCCACCTACCTCAGCAGCGTGGCATACAACTCTGCCCTCCTCGCAACGGGCTCGAATCTTGGAAATGGCGTCGCCGCCAGCATGGGGTACACCTCCGACCGCCTGCAGCCCCAATCCATCGGCTACTCAAAATCCGGGACGACTCTCTTTGGGCAGACCTATTCTTATGGCTCGAGCGGCGCAAACAACGGCGAGATGACCGCAATCACAGACAACGTGGATACAGGTCGCGACATGACCTACACTTATGAT
This sequence comes from uncultured Acidobacteriota bacterium, assembly GCA_963744235.1. Lineage (GTDB taxonomy): Bacteria > Acidobacteriota > Terriglobia > Acidiferrales > UBA7541 > Palsa-295. Next base: position 1,211,636 of record CAVUSU010000006.1, read on the forward strand.
TCACTCAACCGCCTCTCCAAATCGACCAGCCAAGGCTCAACCAACTATCCGGGGTGGGGGCTCTCCTTCACCTACGATCGTTACGGAAACCGGACGGCGCAAAGTATCTCGTCCGGCTGTACGGCATTGACGTGTCCAACCAGCTCGGTCACCGTGAGCGCAACCACTAACCAGCTCACCGGCTCACCGGCTCGCCCTATACCTACGACGCAAACGGCAACATGACCAACGACGGAGTCAATACGATGACGTATGACGCCGAGAACCGCGTCGTCAGCGCGGCCGACGGCTCAGGCACCGCAACGTACGCTTACGATGGCTTGGGTCACCGCATCCAGAAAACCTTCAGCGGTACGACAACCACGTATGTCTTCTCCGGGAATGACGTGCTCTCTGAATATGCTGGAGGAACTCTAACGAATGAGTACATCCGGCAGGGACGTACTCTAGTTGCTGAATACAACAGCGGCACTCTCACCTACCATGGCCGCGATCCTCTTTCCGTTCGTTTGAGCATGGATGCAAATGGCAACACCTCAGGACAGCAGGGGCACTTTCCGTTTGGTGAGAATTGGTACAACACCAACGCCACCACGAAATGGCATTTCACAGTGTACGAGCGGGATTCCGAGTCAAGCAACGACTATGCCACTTTTCGCTATCACGTCAACCGCCTCGGTCGGTTCTCCTCCCTTGACCCAGTCCGACCACGCGGACCGCAACCGCAGTCGCTGAACCGCTACGCTTACGTCGCGTCCGATCCCATCAACCGCAAGGACCGAGACGGCCTTATGTACGACACGGCCCCGAACCTCATGCCTACCGACTCCGCTGGCTGCCCATACGAGTCCGAGTTAGACGCCTGGATCGACTACGGCATCACGGCATGGGAGTACATGTCCGATTACCCCGGCTGCCCCACTGACGGCGCAGGCAGTGGCGGCGGGGGTGGTGTGGCTTGCTCCGACGGCGCGAACTGCAGCAACCCCGAACCCCCTGCACCACCCCCAGGACTGCCTTATGGCGTAACTCACGGGAACTGTGTTAGGGATCAACTTGAGCCCACGCCGCTGCCGCTTTTCTTCTGGAGGAAGCAGTGCCTGTACACTTGTTACTTCGACGCTCCGGGGTACCCCTACTCAACCGACCTCAGTGCCAACTATACGCAATGGGGAACCTTGGGAGCGGCAGTTCGGAAACAATATGGAACATCTCCAAAGTATTGCCCCTTCTACTACCATGGCGATTTCGATTATCAAGTTATGGAAAACTGGTTAACCGGACAGACCGGTACGTTATACTCGCTTACACAAATAGTTGATATTGCGAGCGGACAATATTAGGGGTCGGAGTTTCGTTGTCCGGTGAACGACCCTAAGAGGTGCCTCATGCCACAACCCTTGGTTCTGGTCTCGATCGGCCTGAAATTGATCCGCGGCACGCTCATTATGGAGTGTCTTATCCTGATCTTCATGGCTGTCAAACTCCTTGGAACGCATCAACGATTGTTGGTGAAAGGGGTTTTCGTCCTGGGGCTGTTCACGTTTGTAGCCTGTGGGATCGGTTTCGCCTATTTGCGTACAGAGGGACTCAGCGCTTCATGGCCAGTGGAGAGTTTTGGGCCGGATCCGATTACCCAAACACTCTGCTTACTGGCAATAGAGACTGGGGTGCTTGGCTACTTTAGTTTTGATTCGGTTTGGCGAATTTCTCCACTGGCGCTCGTTTTGGCCGGGACGCTTGTGCTCGTACAACCAGCCCTCAAGCTTTTCTGATCTATGGACTCAATTTAGATGACGGTGTCGGGCTGATTAGATGACGGTGTCGGCTCCTTCTCCCGAGTAGACTTGGTTGCGCTAACGACGAAGGCTCGGAAGAAAGGAGCCGAGCAGTGTTGATTATAGGATGTGATTTTCACAGCGCGCTACCAGCCGGGCGCACCAATGCCGACCCCCTCGCGGACGAAATCTGAGGGTCACCCCGACTCGCGGCATGTGCCCCCAGACTTTCGCTTGGCATTGTGCCGCAAGGCTCTCCTCGAACAATCATCCGAGACCGACAACTCGACTCGTCGGGGTGTCCTCGGTATCAGGCGAGAACGCGAGGTAGGCAGAGCGCGGCCTGTTCAAAAACATCTGATTTGTGGACAGCCGACCGCCGCTCTAATCCTCTGCGATTGCAGCGTCGCGTGGCTCGCGATTCGTGATGGTGTTGGTGACAAGGCTGCGGGAAACGCCTAAGGACCTAAGAGTCAGGATGGTTTGGGGGCGCTTTATGTCTCGTAAATTCTCAAAGCCGGGCAGCAGGCCCACCTGCCGAAAGGCCCTCCAACGCCGCGCTGGCATGTCGCTGATTTCTATTTGGTTGGGAACCCACAAATTTCCGTTTCAAAATCACATGGTTTCGACACGGTGGGCAATTGTCAGGTAACGGCGTTTATCAGGAGGTAGGCGTCCGATCCCGGGAACTCCCTCGGGTGGCAAATTCGTTGTGTCGATGGCAGGAGAAGCGTACGATGCGCAGCCGAGAGGTCTGAATCGGAAATTCCGGCTGGAGGAGCAAATGTCCAAGGAACCCAAACTCACCGCTCCCAAGAGTGGTGAGCATGTGAGGAGCGCTCAGCACGAAGGTATTTTTGAAGTTGTTTTTGTCAACGCACTCATGCAATCCGCAAACATCAGATTGGTGGATGGAAGCGCGCATGTTGTCCCAAATGTGCCGTGGACAGCATTGGCTGTTGTGGACAAGAAGTGAGCGGTTTATGACCGAGGTCAAATCAATTCGTTTGAGGCCGACGTTGTCATGCAATCACTGGGTCAATAACACCGACGGGAAGCCAGGTTCTCGGCAGTCATTCGGGGGGATCGGCCGTTTTCGAGGACCACTATGCAGTGTGTTCTAAAATGGACAGTTTTGGGAAGAGTCTCGCGGTAGACTGTCTCGATGAGAATAAGGGATCTGGCGCCAAAACTGTTCCTCGCCGTCCCCTGTCCTATCTGCGGTGTCGCTGTTGGGGAGCGCTGTTTGTTGTACTCAGGTGCCCTGCGTAACGAGCCGCACGTAGACCGAAAGCTTTCTGCGGCTGAGGCGATTGAGACGAAAAGAACTGCCCGCGGTCGTGGCCGCCGATAGGCCCCTTCCGACCAACAGTCCGTACCGAATTGACTGTCGGTACTTCTTCGAAAGCTCACCCTTGAATGGCTTTCGACATCTTCACGACTAAGCGGATTTCTTGCTTTGGTCAATACGACTGAATACACGACTTCATTCCTTTCGACCTGCGCGGTGAGAAATGCCGCGCCTTCCGGCAGTTCTTGGTAGATGAATTTCACCTTTCTGCCGTCTTCCAGCGTTTTGATCCACTCTTCGCCTGACATGTTCGTAGCTCCTCTGGCGAGGTCGGTGTGTGCCAGGAGTATACGCGGTTCGGTGGGATAAATTCCGGATCGGGAATGAGAAGTCGGCATTTCAGAAAGTGGTCCACCCAACTCGCTGCCGCAGTTTCAACCAGGACGCGAGAAGATATGTGTTGACGAGTCCCGTGCGAGAGCGTAGTGCTTGTAGCAGACCAGCATCATGCATCGCCGGTAGCAGCCGGAAGACTGAGGAAAGCCCTTCAGCCAAGGCTGGCCATTCCCACCTACCTCTTCCTGATTTTCGACTCAGGCAAGGCGGAAAACCTGGACATCAGACAAGCGACCTCTTCTAGGGGCTGCTGCCGTCCGACTTCTAGCGTGAACGGAAGTCCGGGGAAGGGCAGCGCCTCATGGCCCATCAATTTGTCACCAGGTGTGTCAATTGCGCCCAGGAATTCGGGATTCTCTGGGTGATGGACTTGACTAGAATTGGCCCTAGGATCGTCGCCAGGATAACCTGTCCGCTCTGCGGAAAGAGATTCTACCAACGTGCCGAAGACCTTCTTCCAATCGGACCTCAGATGCTGAACCTCAAGGTTGGTCGCCCGGTGCGGAGCGTGGAGGTAGACTATGACTGCCCCAATTGCGGCAGGCGTGGAATCTTGATATCGCTTCTGCACACAGATTTGTCGTGGGATGAATTGACCAAAGAGGAAGGCGTTCAGACCGCCGCCTGTGACAATGGCCTTTGTCCACATCGGGGATTACTTCAGAAACTGAAGCCTACCCGCGTCGTACTGGGGTCACTGAATCCAGACTAGGGTCGTTGGCGTGCTACACCATCGAGCGCGTGGGCGTTTTTCCTCTGATCCGGCCCTAGACCGAAAAAATCTAGAGGCTGGCGCAGAACAACTGTCGGCGGCGCCCCAAGAGCATCTTCTTTCGGCCCAGGGAGGGGGATTTGGTGGACGCCTTTATTTCATTAAGCAGAGTCAAGAAGCGAAGATTCGGAAGGGAGAGGAACATGGCGCAACCACAAATTGCTCGGCTCACCTGCAGTCACTGCAACGCTTGGTACGATTCGGAGAGGGAACTGCGCGACCACATAGAGACTGCTCACCGCGGGCGCGGCCCAGGACAAAATAGCTCCCTTCGTGATCGTACAGAACAAGACAGCGCGGATATTCCACCGCGCCAACGATCAGTACAGGTCTGATCCGAGAAGACCCAGGAACTTAAGCCGGACCTCGTGGTCCTCGATATCTAGATGCCAGTTCTGCGGTTTTGCCGCGGCGAGAGTCATCATCCTCCCACCCCGATGCGACGACTCTATCTTGGACTTTGACATAAAGTTCTGCGTTCAGGCCCCTGTGTTGAGAGTGACCTCGATGATAGCCCCTGGATTTCCGTCTCTTAGCCGAAATTGTCCCCCCAGTTCCTGCACACGTTGCCGCATGCCCGAGATGCCGACGCCGACTGTATCGGGACGGAATTCCGCGACCCCATTTTTGAAGCCCTTGCCGTCGTCGCGGATCGTAGCGATCACGTGTCCATCCTGGCTTGCTATCGACACCCAAACTTTGCTCGCTTCCGAATGACGAAAAACGTTGGTTATGGCTTCCTGAACGATGCGAAAGATTGCGGTCTCTAACTCGGGCTTCAGGCGCGGGAAGTCCTGCGGCTCGAAGTCGAGCGAAGTTTCAAGCCCTACGCGTTTCGTAAATCCTCCAAGATACCAAATAAGGGCCGAGTAAAGGCCAACCCCATCCAGCATCGGCGGATGCAACAGGTACGATATGCTTCGCACCTGCTCGATAGCGCGTTCAATCACGGCGCTTGCTTCGGCCACTTGACTCGATCTCTCCGGCTCTACTTGGCGGGCGGAGCCGTCCAACATTATCTTGGCCACAGAAAGCTCTTGGCCTAGGCTGTCGTGTAGCTCCCTTGCGATCCGACGCCTTTCTTTGTCCTGTGCTTGAATCAATTTATTTGACAGGCGGCCCAGTTGCGAATTCATCCTTTCTAATTGCCTCGTCCGACGTTGCAGTTCTGAAAAGACACTAACCTTTGCTCTCAGAAGTTCCGGGCTGATTGGGACCGTGATGTAATCAACTGCACCACGCTCGTACCCCTTGATCCGATCAACATCGGTAAGATGAAAAGCGGAGATGAAGATGATAGGCGTTTTCTGGAAGCGTGGGTGCTCGCGAATCATTTCAGCCAGCCGAAAACCATCGATCTCAGGCATGACCACGTCAAGAAGAACTACGGCGATATCATTATTCAGCAAGACTTCAAGGGCTTCGTTGGCCGAGCGAGCTTTGATGAGGTTTTCGCCAAGCTCAGCGAGGACAGCTTCATAGCCCATGAGCTTCGCAGGGCTATCGTCCACCATCAGGATGTTTACTTTGGCGGAAGCGTCAATGATGTCTCGTTTTCTGGCTGAAGGCTTCTTCTGCATGGCATCGGACGGGAACGGGTCATCATACTCCTACAAAGCCCTCGAAGGAGGAACACAGTAACCGGCGCGCTCTTATGTGTTAACGATAGAGGAATGCGTTCGTCGAGGACGGCACACGTTAGCGGCCCGTTTTCGGAAATCGCTCCTCCAGAAAACCGAAACGCACAGAAAGGCTAAGACCACAAGCAGGCCGATCAACACAGCTCTAAGGCGCTCGCGGAACCTACGAACTGACCCTGTTCTCATACAGCGGCGGTGCTTGCGGTGCAAGATAATCGAATCGTAAGAGCATACCCTTGTGTTCTGAGCAACCTTCGGTTGGACCAGAGCCCAATCAATGGAGAATGCGCCACCGCCCGCCATAAGCATCACGGTTGGACTCCCCGTTCCGGTGCAATACAGATGCCGGGAGGCGGATATTCCTGCGCAGACTGGACCCTGCCCGAATGCCTGCCCGATGATTAACATCCCGAGAGTCGCGGCAAGATGAGATCGCATGTTTCATTTTCTCCTCAGGTTTGGGTCGGGCCGGAGAACTCGTCAGGTCGCACAATCGAGGCCAACAGATGCCTCCCAGACCTCGCCGAGGGAGGCAAACTGGCCAATCGCGCGTTATCTCGGCATGTCGTCTGTTACAGGTCAGAAAGTTCCCGAGTAACGGGCCACTCGGAAGTAATCCCTGACAGGAGAGCGCTGCTCGCAGACGCGTTCCAGCAAATTGATCGGGGTGCGGTGCCCCAAACCAATTGGATGTCGCGTTACCGGACAAGTGGCCCGAAAGGCTTCCCTTTTGTCCCACCGACCCGCGCCCGCAATGGTCCGCCATTCAATCGTCGAAAACTTGGCGCAACGTGGGGATCGAACGTAGCCTCTAATCCAATAAGTCCAGTAGACGGATGGCGCGGCGCACTCCACTTCCGGCTTAGCGCCTCTACAGAGTAGGCGGGCCTTGGATGTAGCTGTGATAGGAGCCTCGCTCCGGTTGCCAATTGAAAAACACGCTGTTCATCATATTTGGTCGCATGGCACGGGCCTGATCTTCCGAAAGGTTCAATCTGAGCTTGGAGAGCAAGGTGGGTGAATCCCGGTTGACGATTCTCGCGTAAACAGCGATATCGTATTCTCCGGCCAAAAACTTGAAGTCGTGCGCGTCTTTTGGCGGCAAGAAGTGAAAATCTGCGGAAACGCCCTCTTCGCCAACTCTAGTTCCGCTTCCGATTGTCATTCGACCGTCTTGCCTGAGAGTCCAGAAACTAAACACATGCTCAATTTTATGGCAGCGGACTTTCAAATAAAGCGCCTCGACCATGTAGCCCCGCTTCCCCGTCGCGTACAGCATTGCACGGAGGAATATCTTTGGTTCTCCGCTAGACTCCCAAACGAAACCCACGAAAACGGGCCGCGTCATCCGAAGTTGGCCGCGCCGGAAAAGCGTGAGCCACGCTGTCACAATTGAAACAATCAAAGCCAGTATTGAAATTAGCAGCGACACGGCTTGGTTTATCCACACTTTTCTAAACGGCTATGCTCCTAGCCACGTGGAGAATTGTTCGAGCACGATCATCGCACGGCAGTTTATCACGTCTGATAACTGGCGCTCGGACAGCGACTGAAGTAGAATCCCTTCGGCACGCTTTGCCCAAGATGCCGTGCTCCCTGAAAAGGGGACCCCCGGATGCTTGCCCGAGCGTTCGGGGGTTTTTGATTTTCGCCGCTTTTCTCGGTCCTCGCTTTTGCCGAGCACGACCGCCCACTTCCTCCCCGACTGCATCGGACGAGACTGAAATCTTCCTTTTCGACTGCGGAGCGCCCTCGGTTTTTTGGTCGGGGCGGCATTTCCCGAATTTTCCCCTGCCCTCGGCCAACTAGCGAGGTTGGGGGAGTCGGGATTTTCGATTTCGGGAATAATTTATTCCATCCAGAACGAATTACTCCCAGCCAGGTAATTCGCAACTCGTTGGTAGATCGACGGATGACATCTCGGCATGGAAAATAATTAGCTATTTTTCCGCCCGCATTTGGGAATGCCCTCGAATTTCGGGCCGGAAATCCCATGGTCCGGGGCAAAAAATTAATTAATGACAGGCAGCGAGAATCCCTTTCGTATGAATTCTGGATCGCACCGATGGGTCCTCAGAAAACGCTTCTGGCAAATGCCTGTCTTTCCCTGTAGCGACGGCACTTAGAACGATTGCGACGGTCGCGCGTCCGGAAAAGGTACCTTTTTCTGACGACATTTAATGGAATTTCCGGGGAGAGAATCGCCAACGAGAAAAAGTTCTGTCGCTGAGCGGGGAATTCGGAATTTGTGGATCTTGGAGCAAACCAGGTTGGATCTTTCAGAAAACCATTATCGACTACCCGCATCGGCGAATCCCTGCCCCCTGGGCGTCGGGGCCGCGAGGACTCCTGGCCTTGTCGCCGCGCAGATTGTCGCGTTCAACGTATTCGCGCTAGACTTTGTACATGGCTTCCCAACCGGCCAGCGCGACGAAACCCACCTGCAACTTCCGGAAGGACAGCGGCGAGATTTGCAAGAGAAGTGTTGCCGCCGGGGAGACCAGATGTTGGCAACACGCCAGAACGTGGCGGCACAAGTGGCAGTCGCTCACCCGTAATCAAACATTGGCATTCTTATTGCCGATCATCATTGGGGTGCCCGGACTGTATTTTTCTTATGTAGCGTGGCGCGATGCCAACCCAAAAACAAATGGACTCTCAGGATTCTTGCAGATTTACAGCGTTCTTCCGGTAAACGGACAGAACGTCTTAGCTGCCGGGAAACCCCTTTCTATGACCGTATTGCTTGAACAGATAGGGCCGCAGCCCCTTCAAGGTGAGTCCAGCCTGGAGGAACTTGCTCTCGTTGAGGCTCGCCTTCCCCATTCCGAACAAGAACCACGAACGAAATTTAGGCAAACGTGGCGTGACATGCATGGTCAGGACATTGCCGCCGGACGAATCGGAGACCAGATCGGCATAGCAAACAAGGTTGGCAAGACCGTAACGATTGCTAGTCCGTCTGAAGAGGCGGTAAGCGGACTAATGAATGGATCATGGAGAATATATCTGTTCGTCGAAGCCGCGTGGAAGGATTTCAACGGCAATCCAGGTTCATTAGATGTGTGTTTCTGGCGACCGGCCACTTCGGGCGCTCAACTGAGTGCACACGTTGCTTGGATAAGCTGCGATTGATTTCGTCCAGCATGAGTGCGACTTCCGCCTCGTGGGACGACTTCGTCAGAGGTATCCCGATTGTCGCGAGTGTTTCGCAGAATAGTTGCTAGCCTATTTCAAAACGCTGCAGACGCTTTTCGGCACACGTGCCAATGGGTTTGGGCGGTGGCTGTGAGCATGCGAGATCGAAGATTGAGAATAGTCAACTGTGGGGACTTCTGCGGGGACCTATTATACATCTTGGCGCATCTCGCCACATTTCCAATCAACTTGCCACAACTACTGAAACGGTTGAACCTGAGAGGGTTGGAGGGTTTCTGGCTTCCGTTCAACAAGTTAGCCAAATCGCTGAAAATAGTCTCCGGAACCAGAGGTCGGCCCGGCCAGAGCGCTCCGGTCTTAGCTCCATTTAGCTCCAATTGATTTGGTTGGCAGTGGGTAGCACCGTGAAAGCGTGGGACTTAGTCAATTCAATTAACAATTCGATCCCCACCGCCCCTACCATAAGTCTCGTTGAAACGGTTGCCCTTCCACTCACGTCGGGCCAAATTTGGGCAGTAAACGCCCGGGTTTTGCGCCCAAGTTGCGCCCAAGTTTTCGGCGATTGAATGGCGGACCATTTCGGGCGCGGGTCAGTCCGGAGGGATGAAAGGAGATGCTGACACGACGGTACCGGTCAGCTGAGGAAAGGGCAAGCGTGCCGAAAACCCTCAGAAGGGTTTTGGATGGGCCAGCGACCATCTCAGGAAGCATCTTAGACGAGAGATCAGAGACATTTTTGCTGGTCCCAGGGAAGCATTTGCTGATCTGTGGGTCGTCCTCGTCGTAGAGAATCAAAAACGGTGGAGTTACATGTGACTACTTGGCTGTCGGGGCTTGCGATGCCATCCATTGAGCCATCCAGAAGAGGAGCTTCCTGTCATCTCCATGCATTCGACCCAAAAGCCTGCGGAACTGAGTGAGAACGCGGGCATCTTTGCCTGAATGCCCCCAAGCTGTGTCGTCCTCGGCCTTGCGCCTTGGGAGAACAGGGGGCTTGGGAGGCTCCTCGCCATCGTAGAAGAGTTGGTACAGAGGAACTTCCATGGCTCGCGCCATCTTTTCCAGAGTCTCGATTGCCGGAATGGTGTGGCCGTTTTCAACACGAGAAATGTAGCAACGCAGCAAACCAGTCCGTCTCTCGATGTCGCCTTGTGACAGCCCCTTTTCTTCTCGTAAAGCGCGCAAGCGATCAGCAATTACCACGTGTGACTCCTCATTATGGAACTGAGGAAGAATTGGTTCGAGATTCTAGCATTTCGCAAGCTCTCGTGCTTTTGAAAATTCGGAAAATGCAGCCCCGGCCGAAAAAACCGGACGCTCCTTGCGTCGAAAGGAAACGGTTTCCGCACGCCGAATTCGTCGGTAACTTCTTTCTTTTGTTTAGTAATACAGGACACACTATTTTTAACTTGACAGTTGTACTGAAAGTACTGTATAGCGTGCTTCATCTCCGGTTCGCCCAGCCCGGAAAGAAGTAGGGTCCAATGAAAAAGAGCCGAACTGCGGGCTGGAAATTTCGTCTGCTTATTCAGGTTGTTCTGTCGCTGGTCATACTGGCAGTGCTTGAAGGCACATCGACTGCCAATCGATCTCCCGAACCCGGCAATCCCAGAAACTCCGGGAGTCCTCACGGCTCGGTTACAAAATCTCTCGTCTCGCCAAAGGCCCGACCGCAATTGGCGGACACTTATGGGGCTTTGCCGCTGAGCTTCGAGTCCAATGAGGGACAGGCCGATCCCTCTGTTCAATTTGTTTCTCACGCATCCGGCTACACGCTGCTTCTGCAACAAGATCAAGCGACAATCTTTTTGGAGAAAATGAGCCCTGAACAGCTAAAGCGGTTTCAGCGGACCAAGCTCTATTGGTCGCCTCGCTTCCGCAAATACCGCAAGACACATCGGGAGAAAATCAACATCTCGTTTGAGGGTGCAGACCCAAACCGCACTGCTCAGTCGCTCGACGCGTTGCCTGGCAAGGCCAGCTATTTCATCGGCAGTGACCCTGGCAAGTGGCGCAGGAACATTCCTACTTACAGTCGCGTGAAGTATTCCGGCTTATATCCCGGAGTGGACTTGGTGTACTACGGAAGTAAGCGCCAACTTGAGTTTGACTTCTCTGTTGCTCCAGGTGCGGACCCGAACAAGATTTCCATGAGGATTCAATCGGACGAGCCGGTCGCAATCGGCAAAGACGGCGGTCTTCTTGTCGGAGCCGGGGACTCAACGCTTGAGATTCGTCGTCCTTCAATCTACCAAATTCATGGTGGGAACCGTCGCGCGATTCAAGGTGGTTTCGTAGCAAAAGCAAACGGACAGTTTGGATTCCGCATCGGGGCTTACGACCACAGCAGCCCGTTGATTATCGACCCGTCCGTCACCTATTCGACCTACTTCGGCGGAAACGGAACAGATTATGGATTCGGAATAGCCGCGGACTCTCTCGGAAACGTCTACATAACGGGCCAAACAACTTCCACCAACTTCCCGGCAGCTAATGCGTACCCGTCGTCATCAGACGCTGACAGCGCAACGGCGTTTGTTTCTAAGCTCGATCCGAATGGAACGACTTTGCTCTATTCCACCTATTTTGGCGGTAGCTGCGGCGAAACGGGCTTCGGCATCGCGGTCGATTCTTCGGGCAGCGCCTATGTAACGGGATGGACCTGTTCCACGGACCTTCCCATCGTGAACGGCTTCCAGACAACACTTGGCACACCCAATGCAAACGCGTTCGTCGCTCGGCTTGACACGACGCAGAGCGGAACTGCTTCTCTCGTTTACTCCACGTATCTCGGCGGCGGAGGCCAGTACGGTGACTACGGAAGTGCTATAGCAACTGACGGGTCCGGTCTCGCGTACGTGACGGGCTACACTAGTTCGGACGCCTCAACAACCCCCTTTCCGACCACCGGCACAGCATTCCAGTCCACTCTTCAAAGCCCCAACGGAAATGCCTTCCTGACGGTTGTAGACACGAATCAAACTGGAGCGGCCTCATTGGCATACTCGACCTACCTAGGCGGGGGAAGCACGGACTTTCTCGGTGATATTGGAGAAGCCGTAGCGGTCGGCGGAGGCGGGATTGCCTATCTCACTGGTAGCGTGACTTCCGGAGCGCCAAACCCGTTTCCGACCACCGCAAGCGCGTACCAGTCAGCTCTGAACGGCCCCGCAGGAAATGCCTTTGTTACTGAGATCGACACCACGCAGTCTGGGGCGAGCGGACTTATCTACTCAACATATCTTGGCGGAAACTACTCTGAGACGGGCGGCTACGGAGACGTCGGGAGCGCAATCGCGGTAGATTCATCCGGCAAAGTCTATATAACAGGCGTGGCTGCGTCTTCGAATTTTCCAACGACCTCGGGCGCTTTTCAAACAACCAATCCATCGGGAAGATCGTTCATCGCGAAGATGGATTTAACGCAATCCGGATCATCTTCCCTGATTTACTCGACATTTCTAGGTGGGAGCGGCGGAGACCTCGGCGCTGGTATAGGCATCGATGGAAATGGGGACGCCATTGTTGCCGGTTCGACCGGCTCCGTCGATTTTCCCGTGACGTCCAACGCATTCCAAAGCTCCCGGGTCAGCATAAATGGTGACGGATATTTCTCTGTCCTAAATCCGACAGGCAGCGGCCTGATTTATTCAACGTACTTAGGCGGCAGTTGTAGCAACGAATATGACCAGGCGTTTGGAGTCGCTGTCGATTCCAACGGCAATGCGTACGTCACGGAGCAACCTGCTCGACTGATTTCCCCGTGTCGGATGCCTACCAAGCGACGTTGGCCGGTGGACAGAACGCCTTCGTGACAAAGTTTGCGCTCAACGCCAATCCCGGAATTACAGCGACGCCCGTGCCTCCGCCAAACGCAAGTGGCTGGAACAATTCTGCTGTAACGGTGTCTTTTACTTGTATACCGGGAGGAGCGCCGATTTCGAGCTGCTCTTCTCCAGTCACCGTGAGTACCGCAGGAGCCAACCAAGTAGTGACAGGAACCGCGACGGATACGGCGACCAACTCGTCCTCGACAAGCATCACGGTGAACCTCGACTTGACGCCTCCGTCGCTCAGCATCACGAGTCCGTCAAACGGGTCGTCCGTGAACACTCCTTACGTGACTGTCACTGGCTCTGTCTCAGATTCGCTCTCGGGCGTGGGGACCGTGTCATGCAACGGGGTTCCGGCGACCATAGCGAGCGGAGGTTTTTCCTGCACGGTCCAGTTGTCCCTGCCGTCGAACACTATCACCGTGACTGCCAACGATCTCGCGGGTAATTCCACGTCGAGTTCGGTCAGCGTGAATATCAGCATGGCGACCGCGACTTCTATTCAGGTCACACCCAACCCAGTGACTGTCGTTGTTGGCAACACGCAATCGTTTACAGCGATTGACCAAGGCGGAACCCGGCGTCCAGATGCCACGTGGTCTGTCAACGACACAAGCATCGCAACACTGGCAAGCGATGGCTCAGGTACGATAACGGCAGTAGCCGCTGGAACAGTCACAGTGACGGCAACAGTCGGCTCTACGTCTGGCCAGTCAACGGTTACTGTTGTCTCCGGAAGCCTAACTGCGGGCACAGCTTTGTGGACGGCCCCCAGTGTATCAGGCTTCACAACCCAAAAGATCATCCAGGCCGTTCCCACCGCAAACGGCCCTGACCTGTATTCCATTGACGAGGACTCATCTGGGGATCTGCTGGTTCGTGCTTTTAGGAGCGACGGCGAGCAGCTCTGGCAGAATGAGGTGACCAACAACCTGCCGCAGTACTTTTATCTTTCGTCCGCTGTTGGTGACAACTTCGGCGGCATCCTTCTGATTGGTCATGGAGAATTCAGTACTACGTCTCAGTGGGGAGTCATTGTCGATCTTAGTGGACCGACCGGGAATCAACTGTGGCAGTCTGTGCCATCGGGGACTTATTATCCTACTTTCCAAGGTGACGTGGCCGTTGGCCTGGACGGAACGATCTACGCTGCGGAGCTTGACGACGGCAATTCAAACCAGTCTGTTGGCTACGTGGATGTGATTAACGGTTCGAGCGGAGCGATTGCTACTCAAGTCCCGCTGCCTACCTCAAACTTAACACAAATCACTTGCCCAACGGCATACTACTCTACTTATTCCCCGCGCTTCGGGCCACTAGCGGTCACCGCGGATGGGTCGGCCTACATGGAGTTCGAGACGTGGCAGGAAACCTACAGTAACCCCCCAGGATGCGTGCCGGGTGACGGTAGCACTCCTTCAGTTACAGCATATAGTGAAACACTAAGCCTGCTCCGCATTGTTCCTGGCACTGGCAGTCAAACGCAAACCTTGGCCTCATATTCTCTCGGCGACGTGGTTCCGGGCGACCCTTACGGTCCTGAACACTATCCGGACGAAGTGATCCCTGACGGACAAGGCGGAGTGCTTGTAAGCTGGACGCCAACTCCTTACCAGGGTTGCGCTTCCACCTGTGCCTTGACGATCGCTGATATCGGCACCCAAGGGCAGCAACAGGCGAGTTTTCCGAGCCTAAACGGCCAACTGGTCACGCCCGACAGTAATCTGGTGCTTGGCGACAACGGAACGGCATTTGGCACGGACGGAACGAACGTTGTCGCCTTCGATGTTTCCAATCTTCAACCGGCTTGGACCTACACCTCTACGGGCGGTACGCTTTCCTTCGTCGCAGCAACCACCGGCGGGGCAGTTGCTGTTGAGGATAGTCAACTCGGACTGATCCAAATAGATCCCAGCGGTAACGCGTCGCAGCCCGTATCTGGATTTTCAAACTGGGGACCCTGGGCACTTGGCCTATGGCCTCTGATCTCCAATGGTGATCTTGCATTCGAATTCGGTCCCGACGTAGTAACCGCTGAGTCTGAGTTTCCGCAGAAAGGCAGCACCGGCACAAGCAATCGCCAAGTCCACCGTCCGACCATTGCTGATTTCGTGCCAACCACCCCTGGTCCTACAACTAATGCGCACGCCGCAGAAGCTGGCTTTGAGACGGTGGTACACGATCAAGCGGACCTCGTTCCCTTCCTCAGCGTAAACGCTACGGTTCCCGCTTTTCAAAAAGAACTGTCAAAGCCGATTGCAGCGGTGGGGTTCATTGGCGACAGCTTTGACATAAATAATGCACCTAACCCCCCTTTTTCTGTCGGGCTGACTTTCCTTGACGCGAACCAAGCGTTAGTTCGCACTCCGCAATCGGGAGATAACCCGTCGTACAGTTTTTCTGGAACGGACCTTCAACTATTTCAGGTCACGCACATAAACACCCAGGCCCGCGTAGTATTCATAGGGGCGTGCTACACTGGGCCGCTTTTTGACAATCTCTGGAATATTCAGCCGAACACGAAAGGCCAGGTGATGATTGTTCCCAAGAACCCAGCAGCGGGTACGAATCTGGTCGCAGCGGTAATCGCGTGGGAAGATATTTTGCAGAAATTGCTTGCCGGCAGCAGCGTTGGGGACGCCGTTGCGTACACCAACGATGATATGCCGAAGCAGAATTACACTGAACGATGGACTACAATCGGAGATTCGAGTGTCAAAATCAAACATTGATCGCTTCGGTTTCGTTCTGCTGGTAGTAGCGCTCGGGCTTTTGGGATTCGCTGGGTACTCAAGAGGGCAGAATTCTAGGATTAACACACTTCAGTTCGTCCACGACTTCGTACAAATAGCCTATGGCGGACGGGCTGCAAGCGGCGATTACATAAGGGTGTGCACCGCACACAAATTGGACAGTCCGTACAGCGAGAGCACCGAGATCACGTTTGACCTTGCGACTTCAAACCCACTGGTGTCGCCTCATCCTATGTTCGACCCTAAGACCGGGAGGCTGTTGCCGACTCCAGAAAACGCAACGCTAATTAAGGGGGATTTTCTATTTGACAGGAACCTGCAATTTGAATCGTTCTGGACCGACGCTCTTGATTCGACGAAAAATCGAGCGATACACGATCTCGTAGAAAAACACCCAGAGTGGTCAGAGGCCGACGCTGGCATGGCGCTGAAGAACGCAGGCGCTCGGTTCGGACCTAATGAAAAGGACGCGCTGCTCCAAACCATTCACATGGAGAAATTCGCCAAGCTTTTGGGTGCCCTTACGATTACGAGAACAGAATTCGACACATTTGCCAATCCCGATCACGCCGGTGACTTCCCTGTGCTTTTTTGGATTGTTCGTGTGGATGCGCAGTCGCCAAGCGGCACGGTCCGAAAGTATTCGTTTGCGTTTGAGCCGTTCGAAGGAAAGCTGGTTGGCATTAAATCCCTCGCACAGTGATGTCGGGGCTGTGCCGGAAACTCCGCCAGGGATTGAAAGAGGGTGTCAGGAGTGGCCTGGTGCAGGGAGTCCTTACCGCAGGACAAGTGAACGAAGTGATCTCGCTCCGAAAGTAAACAAAAGGCCCGTCGGGAAGGTCCCAACCAGCCTCGACGCGGCTGGCGACGTTGAAGCCTTCCCATTCGCGGAATTCGCTGCAAGTTCCGAACCATGGCGCGCCAAGACAGACTATTTGCCGACCAATCGTGGCCGGGCCTGCGCGGCAGCGGAGCGGGCGGTCGTCTTCGCCGATATCCAGATCAACCGTGGTGTTTGTTGGGTCCGGGCCCGCAATCTTCTTCACCGGGACGATGCCGCCCAGCTTGATGACGAGTCGCCCACGGCTCTCTTCATAGGCGTCTGTTACCCCGACCCAGCCGAGCCAGCCGGTTCGGTTTCGGTGTTTCGAAACCATGTGGTTTCGGCATACGCGAGAGAGGCTCATTTGTCCCCATAGGATAAGGACTTAGAGCAGACTCGTTCCAGGGTTTTCGGCACGACTGAGAAACCGTTCCTCTAGGTAATTGCCTGTACGGAAATTTCTTGCTTTGCTCCGAACCGGATTGACGACGTTCGGGAAGGTTTGCTCGTTCTGTGATGTCGTCGCCCTGATGGCGTAGTTCGTTCGCCGGACCGTGCCGTGGTAACGAAGGCCGGGCCTATTACGTTGGCTGCCTGGAATCGGTTCGATGTGCTCCAGGAGGTGCGGGGCTCGTAGCTCAGGTGAGAGCACAGGAACACTCGCAGGACGGTTCTTGCTGTAGGGAGAGGACGCGTTGGATAAAGAATCCCGTGGGACAGTAAGGAAGCGTATTTTTCACAAGAAACCTGTTGACAGCCTTAAGTAATTGTATTAGGAGTTACTACATAGGGTCCGTTCCCACGGAACGCTAGGTCAGACGGAGTGTAGACCGATGCTAAAGACACTTAGATTTACTGCTTTGGTGGTAACCCTGTTGTACTCGGTTTTTCCGATAGCAAGGTCCGACAACAAGGACAAACTAAAGGACATTCCCGGTTGTCATCCGATTCTAGAGATTCGTGGGAATGATGGCGAACCATTCTTCGCGAAGGATTGCAGCCTATGTATTAATTGTGTGGCAACGTCCGGCAATAGTTGCAGAGCAGGGGCTAATTGTTCCGACGACTCAGAGGGCTGCTCGCAAGATGGTTGTCCGAACGTTGGCTGTTCGTGTAACGGCGATGCTAACCATGTAGGCTGTGAGTGCGACTGCTCGGGCGACGGAGTGGAATGCTCGTGGACCGATTCGAATAATTTTCTTCATGACATCTCGAAAAACTGTCCCACGCTGCCATGAAAGGGCTGGGAGAGCAGTTTGAAAAAAGGAGAGAAGCAATGCGTTTACTGCGCGTATTAGCAGTTGTGGTTGTAGGTTTCGTGGGTCAAGTGGCTGCCGCTCAGGCGGATATTACAAGTACTTGCCCAGCTGATGCTCCGGTGACGCTGCAGCCAGACAAGGTTCCGAACGGAGGGGCCGAGTTAGATGTTGTGATCACGAACAATGGCCCGAAGCCCATTACGGCTGTTATTCTGAGCGCGAGAATCACGGATTCGGAGGGAATATCCCTCGTTCAAACCGGGTCGGTTGACTATGCCCCTTCGGGAATTCTGTTTGAGCCTGGGAAGAGCACGAAGGGTGAGATTGAGATAGGTCTTGCATCTGGGCATACGCTCAAGAGTGCAGAGGTGACGTGCCTGGCAGTTCTGTATCAGGCAAGGGGAATTTGGGGAGATGCAAAGTCACCCGAGGTGGCCCATCTCCGGGCAGTACGACAGGGAATATCGGCGGAGCGCAAGCGACTTCATGATGTTTATGCCAAGGAGGGTACTGCGAGACTCGTGGAGGAGGTTGGCCGTCCGATTGCGAAGTGAGCACTCCGGGATCGACGTTCTGCGCCGTTTAGTTCCAAGAGTCAGTCTGGTTCTTAGAATCCATATTTGCGCGATCGTGTTGGTGCTGAACTTTCCGCTAGCCAAGGCTTCCCCGCGTAGCCGCGTGTCTCGCGAAGCGATAGAAGCGCGGCTGAAGAGGTATGGCGGAAACAACGCTCAACGCGAGGCAACGCTGAAGCAAATGTTCTCTAAGGCGGGTTGCGGGGGAAACCTCTCCGAAGAACCTTTGCCTACATCAAACATACCGAACGTAATTTGTAGCCTTCCTAGTAATTTCGAGGAGATCATAATTGTAGGCGCGCACTTCGACCGCGTCTCCCAAGGCGATGGAGTCGTTGACAACTGGAGTGGTGCTTCGCTACTACCTTCTCTCTATGAGGCTATGAAGGCAAAGGCGCGCAGGCATCGGTTTATCTTCGTTGCTTTTACAGACGAAGAGCCGGGTGAAGTGGGTTCCCGATTCTATGCGCAACACATGACGGAACAACAGGTGAGCGCAACCGATGCCATGGTGAATCTGGATAGTCTGGGTCTAGCACCAACTAAAGTGTTGGTTGGACATTCGGACGTGAAATTGAGCGATATGATCGCTGTTGTCGCCAGGAGACTAAACTTGCCTTTGAGCTGGGCAGATTTGGAGCACGTCGGGACCGATGCGGACCAGTTCTACGTGCGAAAGATTCCCTGCATTACGATTCACTCAGTTACTCAAGAACTCTGTCGGTGCTCCACACATCCAGGGACAATCTATCAGCGTTGCACTTAGACGATTATTATGAGACGTATCGGCTACTCGCGGCTTATCTTGCATCCTTGGACGGAGATCCAGCCACTGCTCGACCAAACCATGAAGCAAAGTAGTCAGTCCGTCGCACAAATTGTCGTGACTCTCAACGCCGAGATTGAAAACCTGCCCGAACAACCGTCCGCAACGGGGGAAGGACGATGTTCCCGCCTGGGATGTCAACGGCGTACTTTTTCCTTCATTACTTCAAAAGTCTGGCGCTCGGTCACGAAAAAGAATTTGTAATCTGCGGTTGCTGCGTTATCCGACGCCCCCTTATCTGAGGCGAGCGTAAGGGCGAACCGCTTGAATGTCAAGCGGGGACACACGAGGAATAGTAGTCGGCGCGACCCTCAACACAACCTGCAGAGCTCATTCCGGCGCGTGCCGAGACTTCTGCGCAACGCGCTCAGGGCTGCGTGCGTACGGATACCGTGTCGAAGTGCTCGTAATCCGTGTCGCAGACCCACGCTGGGCTTGTCTTCATGGGCTTACTCCACTTTTCCCGGCCCTTCGCGTTCGCCGGGCACGACCGCCTTGGTATGGAATATCTGAACGTCTCTGCAGGACTTGTGCTCACAGGGGCTGGTGTCTTCGTCCTTTGGCATTGAAGCTCCATTTCTTTTTTGAAACGATAGTTACGGCGTGGAGCACTACGATAATACTTTTCGGGTGCCGATGGAAAAAGAAACGGAGAGGGCGGAACTGGAGCGCTTGTGCCAAGGCGTGTCGCCTAACGATGAGCCGTGCGATCATCCGGCGACTGTGCACTGCGCGACGTGCGGGAGGTGGTTCTGCGATGCCCACGCCGAGGATGAGGAGTGGCATCCGTGCATGCTGCCGCCTGGAGAAGAGGGCGGCGAGGCATAGGGCCCCGTCCATAGATCCGGCGCGGAAACCGTTCCTTTCCCCCGCACAAAACGCCTGATACGAGTATTATGACCCTGTCGTTTGCTCCAGGAGATTGCGGAAATGATTCCAGAAATCTTGGCGACTTCGGCTTGCGGCAAGTTAGCTGGCGCGGCAGTCTATTTGAGCTTGGTGGAACATTCCGCAAGACTCTCCTGTGACTGCGTTTATGGCTACCGAAAAGAAAGCCAAGAAGAAGCAGACTAGGGCGAAAGAGAACTGCGAGCAAGAAGGCGGCGCCTTTTTCTGATAACATTCAGTCGAATTTCCGGGAGAGAGTCACCAGCGAGGAGATATTCGGTAGCGGAGCGGGGAATTCAGGATTTTTGAAATCTGAGTGGGAGGTCCTTTTAAGTCTCGCAGATTCTCAAGCCTGGGCATTCCGGCCCAGTTGCGGAAATACCTTCCAACACTGCCATGGCATGTCAATGATTTCTATTCGGTTGGGTACGCACAATGTCCGTTTCAAAATCACATGATTTTCACACACCAGAGCTTAATTTCCGGCGAACAAGTTATAGATCAGGTGCCTCACTACTTCCCAGAACCCCGTTTCCGGATAACTTCCTATTTGCCGACAACTCGGGATTTAGCGGAACCCCAGCCAGTACTTGAGCTGAGGCCTCGTTCCTAGATCAAGAGCCGTTCATGCGCTAGACAAGAGCCTGGCGTGTCAGGCTTCGCCGCAGCGCCCGAGTGGAGGCGATGTTCACGGGGTGCCTGGTGCTTCCTCGGTGCCTGTGGTTTTAAGCCACTTGCGAAGAGGGAGGGTGTTCTGCAATTTATCAACCCGCTCGCGAGATCGCTTCGCAAGAGATATCCGGCAGGAATCGGCAAGTGCCAACGCGAGGTTTCGAGGGGTACAATTATTTCCGTTGTCAAAAACGCATCGATGAAACTCGATCATCCGCCTTTCCACATCTCCATCTGCAGTATATTTTCCTTGATCGACCGACTGGGCAGTTGCAGTCGAAATTGATGTTCGACTCCGCTCCTCCACAATGACCATGGCTCCGTAATACAACGCCTCAAAGCTGTGTTTGTCCACCGCAAGCTGTGTCTGGTCCTTAGCTGTCTTGGGGTTCATTTCCGTGGCGATCGCTGCTGCCAGCCGAGAAGCTTCGAAATACAGTTCAAATTGTTTATTCAGAAGGAAACGGTTCTCCTCACCTTCGATGTCAACCTCCTTGAACGCGATCTCTTTTTTGATACTAACACCGTATTCAATAAGACCGAGGAACCCTCCAATCAATACAAACAAACCTCCGACGAGCTTGAGGACAAACTCGCGATGCTTGTACTTAACATCTGCGGATTGATAGTCATCCATAAACTAGGCTCCGGCAAGTCAAGTGCATTTGAAGCAGAGTGTAACATTCGGTCCTTCAATAATCACTTTTCTTACTTTAATCTTCAACTACACGTTCTGTAGGGCTATCGGAGACTTGAGCCGAAAACATTCCCTTTCGATTCAAGGAGCTTTCGGACCCCTCTGCCGCAAATGGATTTCACGAATTTCTCCCAGTCCTCGGTCGAGCCGCGAAATTGGATCTGGAATCTCCCATTTCGGAATAATTGATTAATTTCCGAGATCAAGATCCAAAATACTCCCCACGAGATAATTCGCAACTCGCTGATAATTCGACGCATGAGTTTCCACCACAGAGAGATAATTAATTATTTTCTACCCGAGACCGAGGAATACTCTCCAATTTTCGGCTGGAAAATCCGCGAAAGTTATTTTCTCTGTGAAAAGTCCCTCTGGGAAAATCGTGGCTTTCCCCCGTGGCGACAGTCCTTTACCTGATCCCCACGACCGCACGTCCGGAAAATGGTCCTTTTTCGGACGCATGTTGGTCGAATTTCCTGAGACGGATTCGCAGACCAGAAAATCGCCCACGCCGCATGGCCTCTCCACGGTCAATCGTGTCGTATCATTATTCTTTTCGACGCAAGAGACCGTCCCGGGTTTTTCGGCGGGGCTGCATTTCCCGAATTTTCCCCCTGCTCTCGGCCAACTAGCGTGATTGGTGGGAGCCGGGATTTTCGATTTCGGAAATAATGATTCCATCCAGAACGAGAATACTCCCAGCCAGATTATCCGCAACTCGTTGGTAGATCGACGGATAGCATCTCGGCATGGAAAACAATTAAATATTTTCCGCCCGCATATGGGGAATGCCCCCGAATTTCGGCCGGAAATGCCATGGTCCGAGGCAGAAATTAAATTAATTCCACGCACCGTCAATTCGTCCACAGAACACCCGGCTAGAAAATGCCTGTTTTCCCTGTGGCAACGGCATTTAGAGCGATTGCGAGGGCCGCGCGTAAGGAAAAGGTACCTTTTTCTTACAGCAGTTAGCGGGTTTTCCGGGGGAGAATCGCCAACGAGAGAATGTTCTGTAGCTGAGCGGGAAATTCGGGATTTTTGGATCTTGGAGCAAATCAGGTTGGGATCTCAGAAAACGATTAGAGCGCATGGCCGGACCCGGCACTCCTCTAGGATTGGCCACTCAGGCCGGTCCAAAAGCGCGTGAAGGGGTTAGCACGAATGATCAAGGCACATGCCTATATTGATTGCGAGTGAGCCACTCGTCGCCTCCTCTTGAATCAGGCCGTTGGTTGGATTCGTTCCCTTTCGCACCGAACGTGGTGCGAAAACAGCACGGTCCGGCCCTGGAAACCACTTGTCGGGTAAGTGCGTTTATCGGGACTTTGGTGAGTCGGTTACGCTCACTTCCTCGGCTCAGAACAACCAGACGCGGCGGAGAGAGTGGCCCGCATTTTGCGGCCCGATGTGGGCAAGCCCGAAAGGAAGTCATTGCATGTCGACTAGTTGGTTGGCAGAGGTCGTGCGGATCGAATTCGCAAACCCACAATCTAAATCTAGCAAAAGAAACGGCGTAGCGCCGCCGCCCTTATTCAATTGGAGCCTCTTGAAGCCTTGCTGGGTAAGAAAATCCGTGGTAAATCCCTGCTAACCAGTTCACGCAGTACGGATATCGAGTGACGCGAGAACCCAAATCGGAAAGCGAAAAGGCAGTAGGCTTTTCACCCGAACGACCCATCGTCTCTCGGGAGGCGGACGAGCTTGGTCGCGTACCGTTCGCTGAAAGTATAGCTGCCGCAATCAGAGGGTGGACTGGCAAAGATAGCTTAGTGCTCGCTTTGTACGGCGACTGGGGCACCGGGAAATCCTCGCTTAAGAATTTGGTGGTTGAGTTGCTGCGGTCCGACCGCGAACATTCTCCCTACATCGTTGAATTCAATCCGTGGCAGTGGGCTGGACAAGAGCAAGTATCACAGGCATTTTTTCGCGAGATTGGTTCTCAGTCTGGGGCACAAGGATAGCGGTAAAGAGGCTAAGGCCAGCGCAAAACGGTGGCGACTGTACGGTACCGTCCTTGGTCTCGGTGCCGAGGTATTCGCCGGGACGCGACGTATCGCAATTCTCGGCCTTGCCGTTATCGCTTCCCTTAGTGTTGTGGGCATTCTGAGAGCGTTCTTCGACGTCCTGTTCACCAAAATCGTGTTCGCGGTGGGCGCGGTGCTGTCTCTTATTTTGTTCACCTTGCTGACCACGAGTGACCGCGTAGCGAGAGCAGTGGCGAAGTATTTCTCGAGCGTAGCCGAAATCGAAGAGAAGTCTCTGGAGGAAATTAAGGCAGACCTTTCTGGCTCTCTCGCTAAATTGGGCCGACCGATGCTTGTCGTTGTTGATGACGTTGACCGCCTGAGCGGACCGGAGATGATGCTGCTCTTTCAACTCCTCAAGGCTTACACCTTAGGGGTCAAGCCCAGTCCCTGAGAATGCGAATCCACGTTTTGGACTTGGCCCGATGCTGTGCCGACAATTTGGGCACTCGGAGGCACTATGACCTCGTCCCCTCTCGGCTCCCGCACCACCCTTCGCGCTCTCATCGTTAGGTTCTTCTGCACGGCCGCGCTCGTTTGCGCCGCCACGCTGTCGGCTCAGGCTCAAATCACCAGCACCACCGACGCGACCCAGACGCCCGTCGCCGGAGCGGGACACGACTATCTCCACATGATCAACGAGAGTGTTAACCCGGAAATCGGAACGGTCAGCCTTTCAATCAAAGTTCCTATGCCGCCCGGAAGAAAGCTTAATCTGCCCTTCTCCTTCCAGTACAGTTCAGGCGGTGCCCTGTTCCTCGTCCCAAGCTGGAGTCTCGGCTGGGGCGCGCGGGTCAGTCGGCTTGGTTCGAGGGGAGTTACAGCAGCGCTTCGTGAGGGAGTTTTAGCCACTACCCCAACCACAAAATTGAGGTCGTGGGGTGCTTCCCCACCCTCAGGCGGGAGCGCTGCTGTTTCGTCCCTACCGCTGGTGCCGGGGTACCCTCTTGACTCCCCTTATTTGGCGAAAACCTGAGCCTCGTACCGTGTGGGCCCATTTTTCGGGGTGGTGACACTCTTGGTGGCACCATCGGACAACACCTAAACACCATCCGACACGCGACTGTTCTGATAGTCTACGGCTCTGCTACGCGTAGTCTACGCCTCTGCTACACGTAGACTACGCCGCGACTACACGTAGACTACGGCATAGGGTACGCCGTAGGGTACGCCATAATGTACGGCGTAAGGGCGGCGTAAGGTACGCCGTAAGGTACGGCGGCACCGCCCTGCGGCTACCTGCTAGGGCCGATTGATCGTGACGTGGATCTCGGCTTCGTACGGGAAGGTCCCTGTTCTCCCAGCGCAAGGCCGAGGACGACACAGCTTGGGAGCATTCAGTCAAAGGCAAGCCCCGGCAGCCGAGTAGCCGCATGTAACTCCACCGTTTTTGATTCTCTACGGCGAGGACGACCCACAGATCAGCCAATGCTTCTCTGCGACCAGCAAAAATGTCTCTGATCTCTCGTCTAAGATGCTTCCTGGTCGCTAGCGCCATCCAAAACCCTTCTGAGGGTTTTCGGCACGCTTGCCCTTCCCTCAGCGCTATTCGATGACCAGTACCCGCCTGGGTCCTGGCCCGGTGCGAAGCCATCGATCAACGGTCGACTGTCGCGGTTCACAAGCAGTTGGCTGTCACAGTCACTTGAACATTGGGCTGGGCTAGGTCTCCGTGGCAACAATTGACGAACCCAACGCCTCCCGTCCAGGACGACAGTGCTGTTGGGCAACACTAGTTGACCAACCGCTAACACCACGGAACAACCGTCCACCACGTTGATTGTCTTGCTCGCACGAATCTGCAGCAGTCGACATGGCCAGGAAAACACGCACACACACGCTGCAGCGCTCGGCGAGCCGTGAGGTTGACTTATCTAATCTCGACTAACCCACGCTTCTGGTTCGAGCAACCGACCTGGGCGGTGGCCTCTTGCCATCGGGCCCGATGACGTTTATCGTTCGTTTGAATGCGTAAATCTCTTGGGTCAACCCGAAGGTCGCGTGACATATTTGAGAAACTGGCCGATCTCGGAATTCGGGACTACGGAAGTGTAAAGAGCATAGTAAGCTTTCAAATCCCCCAAGCCGCGTACTTTTTCGTTCAACAATTCGGTCGACGAACCTTGGCAGGGGTCCTGAGGCAGATTGAGCGATGGAACGAATTGCTGAAGACAGATTTCGTTCTTCCGGCAGGACAAAGAGCCGAAATTATCAGGACGATCAACCAAACGGAACTTCTAGTCTGCAATGCATTGATCCAAGCGAATTCGTCGCGAGTCGGTGATTGGGAACTCCAGTATGCGTGGATCCCGACGGGCAAAGACGAATCTGGGACGGCTACATACATTCGACCCGCCTTGGGAATCACAGCACGCCATGGCGATACGGGCGAGATTCGACATGCATCGATTCCCCACGAATCGTTTGATACTTCTGACTTGGGAGCGAACACAATCCGAAAAGCCTTCGAGGAGCTCGGACTTTGGGAACAACTGGAAAAAGGTTCGCTGCGTCGCTACCTAGTTTCTTCCAGAAAGGCCCAGGGTTGGCCGATGTACACCCAGGGAGTCATTCCGCAGCTCTATGAATTCCTGGCGCCGCACTATCCAAATCGGGGGCACCATTCGGAAAAGAGGGACACGGCGGTGGAGAAGAGGAAGGCACTTTTTCCGAAAGAACTCCTTGAAGACATGCTGGATATCCTGCAGATGGAACATCCACACGCGTTCGGACAAACTACAGTCAACCAACTCAAGGCTAGCATCCAGCGATATCTTGACCGGAAGGCCAAAAGTATTAAGTCCCCGCTTTAGCCCACCTCCAAGACAAATAGTACTTTCGTGACAAGCCTTGCCGTAGAAGGAATATAGGGGCGGATGAACCAAGAGCAACGCAAAGCCGCGGCGCTATATGCACGCGTGAGTACTCTAGACCAAGACTGCGAGGTTCAATTGCAAGATCTTCGGCGCTTTGCCAGCCAGCGCTTCTCTGCGTATCGAGAATACGTAGACGCGGGGGTGAGTGGTACTCAGCGCCGCCGACCGCAGCTAGATGCGCTAATGAGGGACGCCCGGCGGCACCTTTTCGATGTCGTTTTGGTTTGGAAATTTGACCGCTTTGCCCGCTCGCTGAAACATTTGATCGAAAGCCTCGATGACTTCAGTTCCCTGGGAATCGATTTCGTGAGTTACACCGAAGGCGTCGACACGACTACACCAAGCGGTCAACTTCTTTTCCACATTGTGGGAGCAGTAGCTCAATTTGAGCGGGACCTGATCGCCGAACGGGTACGAGCCGGAATGGCTCACGCGCGAGCCATGGGTAAGCACATTGGTCGGCCACGGGCCAAAGTCGATGCCGAACAGATCACAAGAATGCGAAACGAGAATCTGTCGCTGCGAGGCATCGCAACGAGGCTCGCTATCCCGGTCTCGCGAGTACGACGGGCACTCTTGCGGGCCGCTTCTCCTAGCTGACCTCAAGTTGGCGCGTTGGAAATCTCTGTTTGGAGAGTGATGGGATTCATCAAGGGACGAGCCACTTGGAATTCGACCCCACAAATCGTGCTAGTATCCCCGCCTGCAAGGGTGGCGGTGTCAGCGAGCAAGGAGGTTCTTTGGCTCGCAAACGCTACCAGACAGGAAATCTGTATCTGAAAGGGGAATCTTGGGTGGGACGTTGGCGCGTCGACGTCGTCTTGTCCGATGGTTCACAACGGAGAATTCGCCGCGCTCGCGTCATTGGCACGTTGATGGAATATCCAACCAAGAGGCTTGCACGTCGGAGGTTTGAAACTCTGCTCGCGGAAGTGAATGCGTCGGACTATCGTCCGGGGCGCGTTGCTTCGCTTGCGGAGTTTGTCGAACGCTGGCGAGCAGACGTTCTGTCTCATCACAAAGCTGCAACCGTAACGGCGGCGGAATCGCATCTGCGGTCGCACATCCTGCCCGAACTCGGGGCGTTGGGTCTCGAAGAGATCATGTCCGAAGTCCAACAGCGGTTTGTAACCCATCTGTCGGCCCGACTGAAGCGGAAGTCGGTCTCAAATATCTTGACCACGCTTTCCGCGATTCTCAGAACAGCCAAGAAATGGGGTTACACCTGCACGGGCGTGAACTTTGAAGCACTGACGCTGCCCGAGCGAGGCGAGAGGATCGAAGCCAGGTTTTTCACACCAGAAGAAGTGCGCCGGATACTCGCATCGACGCCCGAGCCATACGCCACGGCCTTTGAGGTCGCGGCTCTGACCGCGGTGCGTCCGGGTGAACTATTCGGCCTCAAGGTGACTGACTTGGACTTCGACCGGCGTATGATTTCCATTCGGCGCTCGGCACGATACTCGAAGCTGCAAGCGCCGAAGACGAACGCGAGCGCCCGCTCCGTTCCCATGCCGGAACGTCTCGCCACGCGGTTGCGGTTATACGTCGACGCACTGCCGGGAAACTCTGCCGGGCTCCTGTTCGCGACCCGGAAGGGAACTCCGTTGTGCGCCAACAACGTAGTCCAACGATTCCTTTGGCCCGTCCTCGACCGGCTCAGTATTCCGCGTTGTGGCTTGAAAGCGTTCCGTCACGCACATTCCAGTTTGCTCGTTGAAACGGGAGCGCCGATGACGGTCGCGCAGAAGCAACTCGGACACAAAGATGCCCGCGTGACTTTGGGGATTTATTCCCACGTTATCGGGGATTCACAGCGCCGCGCGGTTGAGAAAGTTGCCGACGTTTTGGACTACGGTAGTCCAAATCAGAAGGCTTGCGCGTAGTTAACTATAAGAAAAGTTTGGGGTGAGCGATGGGATTTGAACCCACGACCCTCGGTGCCACAGACCGATGCTCTACCAGCTGAGCTACGCTCACCTTTGGATAGCGCCAGTTTACGATATGTCCTTCGATTTGTCATCGTGGTCATCACAGCTCGCCCGGACCTTCTTGCAAGCGTGGTGAGTGCACGGCCTTTCCCCAAGGCAACTTGCGAGAATGAATCGCAATCGTAATAAATAAGATTGATATAGAATCGTCGGCGATTTCTGAAACTCGCACGTGAATTCCGGCCGGGAGTGAGCTGCATGAGAAAGATTCAGTACGCTGCTCTGCTATCGTGCATTCTTCTAGCGTTTTCCGCTTGGGGCCAGGACGGCGAGAAGATGCCGAAGAGGCTGACGAATCAGGACATCATTAGCATGACGCAATTGGGCCTCTCCGAAGACGTGATCATCGCGAAGATTCGCGCCGCGAGCGCTGTGGGGGCGGATGCGATCAGTTTTGACACCAGCGTCGACGGCCTAAAGGCCCTGAAGGCCGCGAACGTCACCGATGGCGTAATCAAGATAATGATCAATCCTGCGCCCCCTCCAGCGACGATCGTCACGGCCACTTCAACGCCGATGACCATCGACCCGAACCTCCCGCCGCCCGAGGTGGGTGTTTACTGGAAAGACGGCGCGAACTTTGTTCTGATTCCGGGGCAAGCGGTGACGAACGCGAAAGTTGGCGGCAGAGCCGGCAGCTTTTTTACGGATGGCATGAGGAACCAGCACTGGGATGCCACCCTGGATCGTCCCACTTCGAATAATCGTGTCAAGGACCACCGCGCGGTGTTCTATCTCTACGTGCCGGATGGCGCCAGTTCGTCGGATTACCAGCTGATCAAGCTAAACAAGAAAAGCGACCATCGCGAATTTCAGATCGGCTCTTTTGGCGGCGTCACCGGTGGAAAGTCAGGCGTCAAGAAGGACAAGCAAGTTGAGATCAGATCCGAACACGTGGGCATCCGAACCTACAAAGTCACGCTGGAGGAAGAGCTGAAGCCCGGTGAATATGGTTTCTTTATGGGCGCGGGTCAGTCGGCCACAATGTCTGGCGCTATGGGAGGAAACAGGTCGGGTGGCGCGGCAGCCGGCCGCATCTACGATTTCACCATTCCCGAGTAATTAGGGGTAGCTCGTTTCTGCGCCCCGGCCTTCCATTATCTATCTCGCGAAGGTCAGTCAGACTCACCCGGCCAACGCACTCTGCCCGTGAAGCATCCAAAGCACTTAGCGTTAGGTTTTCCGGCACTAGAGCAGTACCTATGGGGGATAGCGGGCCGGGAATTTTCTGTTATGCTGGAAACTTGAGCGCAGTGGCGGTGTCTAATGTCGCAGTGGGTTTCAGGCTTGTCCGCGGTGGCGGATAAACTCTAAGCCCTTGAAGGACACGGCCTGGAGGCGCGGCGCAAGGCATGTCCGATCTAGCACAAACTTTACCGTGGGTACGCGACGAAGCGGTGCTGGTGACCGAGCTTCAAGCGGGGTCTGACGCCGCATTCGAGTGGCTCGTCACCTATTACCACGCGGGTGTGTATAACCTCGTTTACGGCATTTTATCCGACGCAGCCGACGCGGCCGATGTTACCCAGGAAGTTTTTCTTCGCGCCTTTCGCGGAATCCGTGGATTCCGGCGCGGGAGTTCGCTGAAGACGTGGCTGTATCGCATTTCGGTGCGGCAGGCGCTGAACCATCGCCGCTGGTGCTGGCGTCATCACCGGCAGCAGATTTCAATCGACGCGGACGAAGATGGCAGCGGTTGCTCGCTCGATCTAAGGGGCGCCGAGCCGACTCCCTTCGAGCAGTTTGCGTCGCATGAAATGCAGGCCACCGTGCGGAAAGCGCTTGCTGAGGTTCCGGCTCTTTTTCGCAGCGCCGTGATCCTGAGGGATTTGGAAGGTCTTTCGTACGAAGAGGTCGCCGAGGTCTTGGAAGTTTCCGTTGGAACCGTGAAGTCGCGCATTCTGCGCGGGCGGCGCATGCTGAAGGAGATTCTGGATCCAGTGCTTCGCGCGGCGAAGGGCGATGCGGCCGAACTTCAGCCTCAAGCCGCTGAAGTTCCTGTTCGCGGCCAGCACGTTCAGCGGGAGATTCGGGATTCTGCAGTTTCGATCGCGGCGCCAGGCGTTCTTCGCGCCGCGGCGAGAACGCACGGAGACAGTCGATGAATTGCAAGCAGGCGCAACGTCATTTGCCGGGTTACCTTGACGGTGCCATTGCCTCGCGCAGCCATTTTCGCGTGCGCGAGCATCTCGTGTCCTGCGCGGGTTGCCGCGAGCAACTCGAGCAATTTCGGCGCCTCTCGGTTTGCCTTGCGAACGTTCAGCGGGTGAATGCGCCCGCCGACCTCGCCGTAAGAATTCGCGTTCAGGCGTCGCAGGTGCGAACCTTCTCGGGCAGTCTGCAGGTCGCCTGGTCGCGTTCAAAGCTCGTCTTCGAGAACATTTTCCGGCCGTTCGCGGTTCCGGCGACGGGCGGCATCGTCACGGCGCTCGTCGTTTTCGCCCTCCTCGTTCAGAATGTTCTGGTCGGCGTGCCGGTGGGATTCGTGCCCAACGATCTTCCGCTGAATCTGGTTCAGCCTGCGCAGCTCGAAAGCCTGGCGCCATTTGCCGTCCCGGGCGTCGTAGCAGGCGAAGGTCATTCGGATTCGGGCGCGCTGCTTCTCGAAGCCACGCTGAACTCGCGCGGCGAGGTTGTCTCCTACAGAATAATTTCCGGACCGAGCGATGCGGCCGTGCAGCGGCAACTCGATCAGGTCCTACTGTTCTCCCGTTTCCGACCTAGCCTGAATTTTGGGCGTCCCACCGACGGCGGCCGCGTGCTGCTAGGCTTTAGCGAAGTGCGCGTCCGCGGATAACTCCACCCCCTGATTGCCTGAAGATGTTTCCGGTTTTCTTGACTCAGCGCGAGCCGCTCGCTAGAGTTTGAGCGGGTTAGGGTTCGTAGGTGCGCACCCTAACCCAAAGGGCGGTTGCGCGATACAACCCGCCGGGCGTGCATCCGTTCCAACGGGAGTAGAAAGGTCGAGGAGTTTCCCCATCCGAAGGATCGTTCAGAACTATTCCGCTTTGGCCTGTTTCGCTTTGCTTGTGATCGGCGCCGCGAATTGGCCCACAAGTTCGCCCGCAAGGTCGCCCGCAGGATCGAATGTTGGCGCGCAGGAATCCGCGGTCGCCAACTACACGGGCATCACCGTCGAATCCAGCCAGCAGATTTTCGCCACGATGTGCGCTCTGGACGCGGCAGGGTTCGATTCCGACGAGAGCACGCTTGCAGAAATGCCGAGCCGCCTGAAATTGCGCGCCGACTTGCTGAAGCAGCAGGGCCCCGCCACCGACGCCCTTCGGCAGTTCTACCGCGACCACGCGCTCGTTAACTCGGGCGAGACCCTGTCCCGTTACATCACATTCGCCCTCGTGGCCGGTCCGCCTCCGCAATTTCAATTTCTATACGATCACGACTTGCTTCCGCCAGAGGTCTTGAACGTCGAAAGCTTTCAAGATCTCCTCGTGAATTTTTATCGAGAGGCGCGTCTCGATGCACGCTGGTCCGCCGTCGAGCCGGAATATGAACGCGCACAGGCTGCGTACGATTCGCCGGTGCGGAGGATCGTCACCGTCTCGAACGGCTATCTGAGGGAGGTCCTCAAGGCATCTCACGGGCGCAGTTTCACGGTGTTCGTGGAGCCGCTGGTTGGCAGGCGAACGAATTTCCGGAACTTCGGAGACAACTACTCGATCGTCGTCGGGACGCCTTCGCCGCTTCCTATCGCCGACATTCAGCACGCCTATTTGCACTTCATGCTGGACTCGCTGCCGCTCCGCTACCGAAAGGAAGTGGAGGCAAAGAGCGCTTTGCTGAACATAGCCGCGCGCGCGCCGAGGCTCCCTGTCGACTACCGAGACGACTTCCTGAATTTCACCGACGAGTCCGTGATTAAGGCCGTCGAGTTGCGGCTGCAACGGCTCTCGCCCGAGAAACTCGAATCCGCGCTGAAAGATGACGATCAATCCGGGTTTATCCTTGTCCGGCCCCTTGTGCAACAACTGCAAAAATTCGAGAAGGAGGGACCGGCGATGTCGTACTATTTCCCGGAACTGATCGCGGGAATTGACGTCGCGGCGGAGCAAAAGCGCTTGCAAGGTGTTACCTTTGCTTCGGCAGATGCAGCGCCCATTCAAAAACACCAGACCGCTTCGGCTTCCGGCGGCGATTTCGATGAGGGACGTTTGCTGGCGGATGGCGATCGCGCGATTGCGCTCAAAGATGCCGCGACCGCAAAGAAGGCATTCGAGCAAGTTCTCGCGAAGGAACCGAACCAACCGCGCGCGCTCTACGGCGTGGCGATTGCTTCGATTCTCGAGGGAGATGCGGACGACGCGAAGAAGGATTTCGAGAGGGTGATAACGGTATTCGCGTCGAGCAGCGGAGCGAAGGACTCAGCCAACCCAGTCGATCCGGGTCTCCTGGCATGGGCCCACGTTTATCTGGGCCGCATTTTCGACGTCGAAGATGACCGCGAGTCCGCGATTCGGGAATACCGCGCGGCGCTTACGGTGGTGGGCGCGCCGGAGACCGCGCGCGTTGCTGCGCAGCGAGGGGTAGAATCGGCTTACCAGCCTCCTGCCCAGCCAGGCGGAACGCCGCAATAATCTTGAAGTCCGCGCGACCGTTCCTGCTTGGGGCGCGCGGGCATCGAAAGAGGAGAACCATGACCCGTTCAATGACAAGTCGAATGAATGGCCGAGCGACGCGAAGTTTGATAAGCGCGCTCGCGGTTTTGGCAATAATCGCGCCCGTCTCTCGAGGACAGGCGCAGCAACAGCAATCGCAGCAGCAATCGCAATCGCAGCAGCAACAGCAGCCGCCCGCGAAGCCCGGGGACCAGGGGCAGACAACTCCCCTGCCGGGGCTGGGGCAGGCGGAAGCGCCGAAAGTGGATCCAGAGGAAGAGAAAGCCTACAAGGACTTCTCGGGCCTGAAGCTGGACGACTATGACAAGCAAATCGCGTCGGGCGAGGATTTCGTCAAGAAATATCCCCAGAGCAGGTACGACGAATTCGTCTATTCGCGGCTGACGAACGCGTACTTCAACAAGCAACAGATGGACAAAATGTACGCCTCCGGAGACAAAGCGCTGGCACTGAATGGAGACGATGTGAGCGTTCTCGTCCTGATCGGCTGGGTGATTCCGCACAATATTGACCCCAACGATTTGGACTCGGACCGCCGCCTCGCCAAAGCGGAGGGATATGAGAAGCACGCCCTCGAAGTGCTTCCGATGATGCCCAAGCCTGAGGGGCTTCCGGATGACCAGTTCGCTGCCGCGAAGAAACGCGAAGAGTCGACGGCTCACAGCGGCCTCGGACTCATCTACTTTCGGCAGCAAAAAGTGGACGACTCGCTAAAGGAGCTCCAACAGGCAACGTCGCAAGGCGACCAAACCGACCCGGTGGACTTCTTCATCATGGGCCTCGACCTGAGCAACTTGAAACGTTACAGCGACGCCGCCGACGCGTTCCAGAAGTGCGCCCAGATTCCCGGTGGGCTGGCGGACCGTTGCAAGCAGGCCGGCGACAAGGCGAAAGCTCAAGCTGCGACGCCGCAGAAGTAGTCGCCGAGGCCTTGCATGACGGATGAGGAGCGCGCACAGCTCGAGCAGATTTTGGGGTATTCCTTTGAGCGTCCCGAGCGGCTCGAGCGCGCTTTGACTCATCGGTCGCACCGGCAGAGCGCCGCCGGAATCGACAACGAGCGCCTCGAGTTTCTGGGCGATCGCGTCCTTGGGCTCGTTGCCAGCGAACAACTCTGCCGCACATTTCCGGAGTGGGATTCGGGCAAACTTTCCAAGGGACTCGCGCGGATCGTGAGCGCGTCGTCGATTCACGTGGCTGCTCGTGGTCTTAAACTCGGCCGCCACTTGCGGTTGGGTCCGGGCGAGGAAAAAACCGGCGGCCGCGAAAAAAAGAGATTGCTGGCAGACGCGTACGAGGCAATCGTCGGCGCGATTTATCTCGACGCCGGGCTCGCCGCAGCCGGCGCTTTCCTGCAACGCACTTTGCTCGAACCCGCCTTGGACGGGCAGGTGGAAGGGCTGGGCCGTTCGGATTACAAGTCGGCACTCCAGGAATGGCTCCAGCAGCGAAGCCTGGGCGTCGTGGAATATCGCATCCGAAACGAATCCGGCCCGGAGCATCAGAAAACGTTCGAAGTGGAAGTGTGGCACGCCGGCCGGATGCTTGCTGCTTCGGAGGGGCGCAGCAAGAAGGAAGCGGAACAGTCTGCAGCAATGCTTGCGCTGAATACCCTCGAAGCCAGTCACGGTATCGCCTGAATGGAAACCGAAACAAGTGCAATCGTCCCGGAAGAGGCGAAACTTCCGCCTCCGCCGCAGACTCCAACTGCAAGCGCGCAATCGAGCGGCACGATCGTCGACTATGTTGAGTCGCTGCTCATCACCGTTCTCATCGCGCTCTTCGGCACCACGTTCATCGTGCAGGCCTTCAAGATTCCCTCGGAATCGATGAAGCCCACTTTGCTCGTTGGCGATCATCTTCTGGTGAACAAGTTCATTTTCGGAGGGCGCGGCGCTTGGTACGAAAAGATTCTTCCTTACCGTCCGGTTCGGCGCGGCGACATTCTGGTTTTCAAATATCCGTTCGATGATCATCCCCATTACGTGAAGCGGGTCATCGGGCTGCCTGGGGACCGCATTCGGATCGTCGACCAGAGGGTCTACGTGAACGGAAGCCGCCTTGTGGAACCGTACGTGGTGCATGAAGCGGGAGCCGGAGATCCCTTTGGCGACAACTTTCCGCCGTTGGATTCATATTCCGTTGCGATTGGGCTGCGCCCCGAGTGGGCCGCGGACATCATGAACTACGTGCATCGCGGCGACCTGCTGGTCCCGGAGAATCATTATTTCGTGATGGGCGATAACCGCGATCACAGTTGGGACAGCCGCTATTGGGGCTTCGTCGATCGCGGCGCCGTCATGGGCCGGCCGATGGTGATCTACTGGTCGGTGCAAGCCACTTCCGACGACTACGCGAATCGCGGCCTGAGCGGAACATTGCGCGGCATGCTCGAAACCGTGCTGCATCTCCCCACCCGTACCCGCTGGCACCGAATGCTCCGCGAAGTCCACTAGAAGCCTTTCGCGTTCCGTCACGCGAAAAACTTGCAAGAACACCCCGTCCCGCTTACGCTGAGTGGGTCGAAACAGCTCGTCGAGCAGACCTTTTCGCCGTGTCGAACACACTGACAGAACCGATTATCGCTGCCGAGCCCCCCAGACGAGCGGAGCCGCCCGAACCGGCGGTCTCGCGGAGGCCTGCGTGGCGCCGCTGGGCGAAACGAATCGCGCTTCTGCTGATCGGAGTTTGGCTCGCAGACGCTGGGATTTCGCTGCTGCTCCAGCACACAGCTTTGAAACGGCGTCTCACCTCGCGTCTCAGCGCCGCATTCGGACGGCAAGTGGAAGTGGGCAGCTACCGATTTAGCGTTTGGTCTGGACCGACGCTCGAGGCGCATTCCGTGACGGTGGCGGAAGACCCCCGCTTCGGCGAAGAGTATTTCCTCCGCGCCGAAGCGCTCACCGCCCGCATTCAATGGCGGAGTCTGCTTTCGGGTCATCTCGAACTCGGAACGTTGTCGTTGTCGCGGCCCAGCCTGAACCTCGTCCGCACTTCGGAAGGAGACTGGAACCTCGCGGAATGGCTTCCTCGGCCGACAAGCCTGCCTGCAAGTGTGCCGGTCCCGACTGGACCGCAGCAGGCTCCCAAGAGCCTGGCGGCGTTCCTCCGCCTCCGCAGAATTGAGGTCGATGAAGGCCGGGTTAATTTCAAGCGCGGCGATGAGAAACTGCCGTTCGCTTTCTCCGGCATCAAGGGCACCCTCGAAACAGAGAGTCCCGGCCGCTGGCGCATCGATTTGATCGCAACGCCGTCGCGAGCCGCGGCCATCGTTCAGCAGCCCGGGACGCTCCATCTCGTCGGCCATGTCGGCGGAACCTCGTCGCGTTTGCGACCGGCGGTCCTGCAAGTTGATTGGAGTCAAGCGTCGATCACCGACGTCCTTCGCATGGTGCAAGGCCGTGACTACGGCGTCCGCGGGAATCTGGATTTATCCGTTGCGGCGCAAACCGAAGGAGATTCGTGGTTGTTGGAAGGAAACGCGGCGCTCGCGCAACTTCATCGCTGGGATCTCACGCTTCGTGCCGACAATCCGGCCGCGAATATTTTTGCCAGGGGCAAACTGGACTCGGACGGGTCGCGGCTCGAGCTGACCGACGCCCGTATCGAGACTCCCCATTCCAACGCGCGAATCCTCGGGGCGCTCGACTGGGCGCAGCCCGGCCCGGCCTTGGGCACTGAGCTGCGCGTCGTTTCCGCTGGCATCGGCTTGAGTGACGTGCTCGCGTGGGCGCGCGCTTTTCATCCGAACATCTCCGACAATATCGCGCTCAACGGCTTCGCCCAGCTTGAGTTGACCCTTGGCGGCTGGCCGCCTCGGATTGAAGCGGGAACCTTCGACTTGCCTCGCGTCGAGATGATCGGCACTCGCCTCCGCGCGCCGGTTCGCGCTGGTCCTATCGCTATCCGCTACGACGCGAAAGGGATCAGCCTCGCGCCGGTCGCGGTCACGTTCGGTACGCTCGCCAACTTGTTTCGTGTGGATGGGGTGGCGAAGCCGGATGCGAGCGATTTTAACGTTCGCGTCCAGGGGAGCACTCTTCAAGCGCGCGATGTCATTTCGGCCGCGTCACAACTCGGCTGGAATCTCGCTCGAGGATGGGATATCGCAGGGCCTATGCGGTGCGACCTTCGTTGGCTGGGCACGCGGCGCCCGTGGCATTCGGAGTATGCCGGAATCGTCGAATGGGGAACCGCGGCCACCGGCGCGTCGTTGCACGCGCAATTCCTGAATTTGCCCGTTGAGCAGATTCGCGGCCGCGCCGAGCTCAAACCCGCAGCCACTCACGTGACGCTCTCCTCGGCGCAGGCTTTCGGCGCGCATTGGAGCGGCACGTTCGACCACGATTTGGCCGATGGATGGCAGTTCGCGCTGGCCGCAGACGCGCTTTCCGCGTCAAACGTTGACCGATGGCTGAACCCCCGGTGGCGCCAAAGTTTTCTCGATCGCATGCTTCCGTTTCTTAATTCGCGCGCTCCGGTGAACGCCTCGCCCGAGGGCGTGCGCGCTCGCGGCCGCCTTGCGGTGGAAGAATTCGCAATCGCTCCGCTCGCCCTAAAACGCCTTCGCGGGGACTTGAGCCTCGACGGGCGTCACTGGGAGTTTTCGAATGTCGAAGGGCAGTTCCAGGGTGGCCAGCTTGCCGGCTCGCTCGTCGCGGATTTGGAAGCGGCCCCGAAATATGAGGTAGCTCTCGATTTTTCCGGCGTCGACCTTCATGCTCTCGTCGCGCAATTTCCGTCGCTCGCGAATGTTTTTGCTGGTTCGGCTTCCGCCAAACTCTTCTTTGACGCGCGCGGCGCGAACCGTTCTGATTTGCTGGCCTCGCTCGAATGTCGCGGAACAGCGCGAGTGAGCGGAGCCTCCATCGAAGGTATCAGCCTGCCGGAATCTGCGCGCGCGGGATCGACGGAGCCGGACCCGACCGCGTTTCCCGACGCCTCCGCCGCATTCACATGCGGTGAAGGTAAAGTCCAGTTTCAGGATCTGCTGCTTCGCGGCGCAGCATCGGATTGGGAGGGCGTCGGAAGCGTCGACTACAGCCGCAATCTGGATTTGCGCCTTCGTCTGGCTTCGGGCGGCTCGGATGCTCCCCGCATGGCGAAAACGGCCAGCCCCGCTGACGATGAGTATCGAATTACCGGCACGCTCGGTTCCCCACAAATTCAGCGAATTGCCGCGCCCGTGCGCACTGCCGACACCAAGCATTAGCCCAATTTGCCTCCCGATTTACCGTGTGCTAGCGTCTAATCTTTGATGCCACGTTTCGCAGTAGTGCGCCTTCCTTTGGTTCTTAGCCTCGTCTTGTTGTCTGCCGCGTTCGCGCGAACCGCAGACCGCCGCGTCCAGCTCGCGCCGCACTTCGCGCAAGGCTCCACGCTGCGCTACCAGATCGAAACTCGCACGACCTCGGACCAGCACACGACGTCTCCAGTCTTGAGCGACGAGGGCGGAGGGCCATTCAGGCAGACGACGAGTTTCCTCGTGCGGCTGGACGTTCTGGCCCTGCTCCAGACCGCGCAAACCGCCGCCAACTTCGTGCGCTTTCGCGCCACCTTCGAAAAGTCGCACGCCGATTCCGTCGCAGGCACGTCCGCTCCCGTACCAAATCCTCTCGGCGACCCACTGGACGACAGCATTGACCAGTTCGAAGGCCGCTCTTTCGAGTTCACCATCGGCCCTGACGCCCAAATCGCAAGCGTCAAAGGGCTCGACGAAATCACTGCGAATCGCGAGGCTGCTGACCGCGTTCTTTCGTGGATCACGGTTCTCTCGAACGCGGGCAGCGTGCCGCACCAGGGTGTGGAGATCGGTCAAAAGTGGAAGAGCGACAAGGCGCTCACCGGGTTGCCGTTGTCGGGCGTGATCTGGCGAACCGAATCCAGCTACCTTCGCAACGAGCCCTGCGTTGCGCCGTCACCGGTGAGCAGCGCGAACGGTCCCGGCTCGGGTGCGCAGAGCCAGGAAAACTGCGCGGTGATTCTCACCCATTTCGAGATATCGCGCCGCGGCTCCGAGCATTCTGACGCCACTCCCGACGACTACCGCCGCAACGGCTTGCGGACCTCCGGCAAATGGACCGGCTCGGGCCAGAGCCTAAACTCCGTTTCGCTTGTGAGTGGCTTTCTCGTGAGTTCCAGCCAAACCGCCACGCAGGATATGGACTACGAAATCGTCAGCGCCGCCAGCGGCTCGGCCATTCATCAGGTGGGCCGCACCACGACGCAAACGGAAATCAGTTTGGTTGCGCCCGCGCAGCCTGCACCGTGAGACACGTACTAGGAATCAAAGCATGACAGATCAGCAGATCAAGGAATATTTGAAGAACAGGGGTTGCGCGGAGCATGTTTGGAGCGGTGGCCGCGAGGGTCTCATACAGCGCTGGAAGGACTTCGTCGCTGAGGTCGAAAGGGGATACTGTCCAACTTGTGTCATGGAAGAATATTGGAACGACCTGGACACTCGAGAGTTGATACATGACATTGGCGTAGATGCCGAGGTCGGAGTCGTTGACGACAGGTTTGCGGCGATGCTGACCGCCACGGAAATCAAACATTGGCATAGGGATAGAAACACAGATTACGACTTTTGGAACCACGGTTACCCGAAGAATGCCGCAGGGTACTTCCTTGAAGACATCAAACGCCACTTTGTCAGGCTTGGCAGCCGTGGCATTTCAGATGTCCGATAGTGCCGTCCTCGCGCGCGCAGAGAATTTGACGCCAGCGGTATAATAGAAGTTTTCAGGCACCGCAATTTTGCGCACCGAGGAGCCCCGTAGTGAACTTCAAGCTTGCCAGCGACTACGAGCCACGCGGCGACCAGCCGCAAGCCATCACGCAGCTCGTTCGGGGTGTGAACGACGGCGACCGCCATCAGGTTCTGCTCGGCGTCACCGGGTCCGGCAAGACGTTCACGATGGCGAAAGTGATCGAGGCGGTGAATCGCCCCACCATCGTTCTCGCCCACAACAAGACGCTCGCCGCGCAGCTTTTCCACGAATTCCGCTCGTTCTTCCCGCAGAATGCCGTCGAGTATTTCGTCAGCTACTACGATTATTACCAGCCCGAAGCGTACGTTCCGTCGAGCGACACGTACATCGAAAAGGAAGCGACGATCAACGAGGAGCTCACCAAGCTCCGCATGAGCGCCACGCGCTCGCTCTTCGAACGCCGCGACGTTATCGTCGTCGCTTCCGTCTCCTGCATTTACGGCCTCGGCTCGCCCGAAGCGTATTACGGCATGCTGCTGATGCTCGAAAAGGGCCAGTCGATCGCGCGCGAAGCGATTCTGCGGAAGCTCGTCGAAATTCAATACGATCGCGCCGAGGATCTGCGCCGCGGCACTTTCCGCGTCCGCGGAGACATGATCGAGATTTATCCGCCCTATGACGATTTCGCGGTGCGGATCGAACTCTGGGGCAGCCAGATCGACGCCATTCGCAAGATCGATCCGCTCACCGGCGAGATTCGGTCGGGCGACGCCGAAGTGACGCGCCTGACGATTTATCCGAAAACGCACTACGTGCTTCCCGCCGAGCAGCGCGAGCGCGCGATTCAGAGCATTTATGAAGAGCTGGAATGGTGGAAGCCGGAAGTCGAGCGCGCGGGCAAGATCGTCGAGGCGCAGCGCATCGTTCAGCGAACTCTATTCGACATCGAGATGATGCGCACCATCGGTTACTGCCACGGCATCGAGAATTATTCGCGGCACATGTCTGGACGCTTGCCCGGCGAAGCGCCTCCCACGTTGCTTGACTACATTCCGTCGGATTTTCTTTTGTTCGTCGATGAATCGCATCAAACCGTTCCGCAGCTTCGCGCAATGTATCACGGCGACCGTTCGCGAAAGCAAACGCTCGTGGACTTTGGTTTCCGCATGCCGTCCGCGCTCGATAATCGCCCGCTCACGTTCGAGGAATTCGAGCATCGGACGAATCAGGTGGTCTACGTGTCCGCGACGCCGGGCCCATATGAATTGACGAAGGCCGGCGGCGTTGTCGCCGAACAGGTCATCCGTCCCACAGGACTCGTCGATCCCCAGGTGGAAGTCCGCCCTGTGAAGGGCCAGGTGGACGACCTGCTCGAACAGATTCGCGTTCGTGCCGCGCGCAACGAGCGCGTGCTCGTCACCACGCTGACGAAGCGCATGGCCGAAGACCTCGCCGAATATTTCGCGGAAGTGGGCGTGCGCTGCCAGTATCTCCATTCCGAAATCGAGACGCTCGAGCGCGTGCGCATCCTTCGCAGCTTGCGGCGCGGCGAGTTCGATGTGCTGATCGGCATCAATCTCTTGCGCGAGGGCCTTGATTTGCCGGAGGTTTCGCTCGTCGCGATCCTCGATGCGGATAAGGAAGGCTTCCTGCGAAGCGCCACGTCGCTGATTCAGTCCATGGGCCGGTGCGCGCGTCACATCGAGGGAAGGGCGATTCTTTACGCCGACACGATGACGGACTCGATGCGCCAAGCCATCGGCGAAACCAGCCGGCGTCGCGCGAAGCAGGAGGCGTACAACATCGAGCACAACATCACGCCGCAATCGATCATCAAGTCGGTCGACATGCAACTAGCCTCCATCGTCGAAGCCGATTACGTCACCGTGCCTTTGGAAGACACTACGATCGGCGAGATTTCGAACGAGGAGCAGCTCACGAAGGCCATCGCGCAACTCGAGGTGCAAATGCGCCAGGCCGCGAAGAGTTTCGAATTCGAACGCGCCGCGTCGTTGCGCGATCGCATCCGCGCGCTGAGGCAGCGCGACCTGGGCCTGGTTCCCGCCACCTCAACTCCCCTGCTCACCTCAACGCCCGCTCCCGTCGCCGCGCCGCCGACCGCCGCCAGCCCGGAAGCAAGCTCTGCGCGAGCGTCAAACTCCCGCTCCCGTCGCCGCTAACGCGGCCGTCTTAGCCCGTGTAGCGCCAGGCTTCAGCCCGGCATCTTCGCCTTACAAGCCGATTCCAGTCGTTTTGCTACGTGTGAGTTTTCAAACTGGCGTGAGCCCTTCTCCGTGCCCTCAATCTTTTCTCTGTGCACTCTGTGGTTCAGCTTTTCGGTCCCGAAGCACGCGCATCGGGGTGCGTCACACCACTCCCCGCTTCAACTCTTCCAGTGGATAGAACGTCCCGCGCCAAATAATCCCGCCCTGCCACAGCGTAACGATCGTCGACCTGGCCAGCATCCAGATAAAAATCATCGCCCCGATCGGATGCGACACCGCCCACAGCGGAGACACACCGAATTCGATTGCTGCTCCCGCATGGATCAGCACCGGCAATCCCACCGCGATCAGCCCGAACGGAAGCGCCCAGCCGCGCACGAAAGGGACCGCCATAAAAGGGAACACCGACATCAGAAATATTCCGGCGATCTGCAACGACGTAAGCCCCAACCGGTATCCCGTCGTCGCGAAGAAATTCTTTTCCGTTCCGCGAATCATATTCCGCACGCCGTCGTGCCAGTGGACGCTTACGGCTTCGCCCGCCCTTGCAACACCCGAGCGCGCCCCCGATTCCTTCATCAGCTTTCCCAGTTTCATGTCGTCCACCACTTCCATGCGCAGTCGCTGATGCGTTCCCATCGCCGCGTAGCTGCTTCGCCGAACCAATTGAAACGCGCCCACTCCCATGTACCCGCGCGATTTCGGATCGTGCGCCTGCCACGGCTTTGTGCCCATGATGAAACCGAACCCGAAGAACGTCATCGCGATCGTCTCGAAAAAGCCGTACATTTCCGCGCGCCCGAGAAGCGTCAAATGGTCCCAGCTGTTTTGGAGCGCGAGCGCCACGGACCGGCGAAGCAGATCGGGCGCGAAGAAAACGTCCGCATCGGTGAAAACCAGCCACTCGCCGGTGGAGTGTTCGTACGCCTGCTGGAGGCCATGCGGTTTGCCGAGCCACCTCTCGGGTAGCACATCGACGCGGACGCATTTCAGTCTCGCGTTAGCGCGCGCTGCAGCCTCGAGAATTGTTTTCGTGGTGTCCACGGAGCGGTCGTCGACGGCAACGACCTCGTAGCTCGGATAATCCTGGGCGAGAAACGTTGCTAGCGCACCGGGAAGCTTTGCGGCCTCATCTCGCGCCGCGACGAGAATAGAAACGCTGGGGCATCGCGAGGTTTCAAGCGGAGCCGTATCTCGAAGATTCGGCAGCGAACGAACGCCGCGCGCAATTTCGACGGTCTGAACGATCCATATGAATGCAACCAGTCCTAGGAGCCCCGTGACGAAAAGGTGCAACTCCAATTTCCTCCGGCGAAGAACAGAATCAGCTATGCTATCACCTCGGAATGCCACGCACGATTTCCATCGTAGGCGCGGGACGCGTAGGAAAAACTCTCGGGAGATGTCTTCACCGCCTCGGCTGGCGCATT
The DNA here is from genome assembly GCA_963744235.1 of uncultured Acidobacteriota bacterium. Classification (GTDB taxonomy): domain Bacteria; phylum Acidobacteriota; class Terriglobia; order Acidiferrales; family UBA7541; genus Palsa-295. The sequence continues at coordinate 1,254,891 of CAVUSU010000006.1, forward strand.
GGGGCCGTGGTGGCGCGGTCAGACGCGCACGCGAAGGCGGCCGTCCGCCGGATTGGTGCCGGAAGGCCACAAGGTCGCCTGACTCGCGATGTGTTCGAGGCCGATGTTATTCTGCTTGCGACGCCGGACAAGACGCTCGCGGGCGTTGCTGAGCAGCTCGCCCGAATCGCAGGCAATGCTTGCAGAGGGAAAGTAGTGCTTCACACGAGCGGCGCGCTCGATAGCGGCGTTCTGGCTCCGCTGGCGCGCCTCGGTGCAGCCACTGGCTCTCTCCATCCCATGCAGACGTTCACGGGAAGGGAAGTGCCGAAGTTGAAGGGCGTGGTTTTTGCAGTTGAAGGCGATCCGGCGGCCCGCCGCGTAGCCGAGCGAATCGCGCGGGAGTTAGGCGGCGTCCCGGTCATAATCGACGCGAGTAGCAAAGCCGCCTATCACGCGGCCGGCGCGCTCGTTGCGGGCCATTCCCTTGCCCTCATCGAAGCGGCCACGCGCATTCTCATGCGATCGGGTTTCACGCGACGCCGCGCCATGCAAGCAGTACTACCATTGACGCGCCAGATGCTCGATAATTTTGAAAGGTTCGGTCCGCAGGCTGCATGGACCGGACCCATCGCGCGCGGAGACTACGCCGTAGTGCAAGCGCACGAGAAAGCGCTCCGCGCCTATCCGCGCGAATTTCAGTGGGCGTACGCCGCGCTCGCGCTTCTCGCGGGGCGAGTGCTGGCGAAAGATTCCAAGGCGACGATCGCCGGCGTCAAGCGCGCCCTGAAGAATTCCAAACGGAGGCTATTTTGAAGAAGCTGCACATCCCAGTCGAACACACCACACTGGCAAACGGGCTGCGCGTGGTTGCATCGCCCGACCATTCCGCGCCATTTGTCACCGTCGGCGTGTATTACCAGATCGGCTTTCGCCTGGAGCCGCACGGCCGCAGCGGCTTCGCGCATCTTTTCGAGCACATGATGTTTCAAGGTTCCGAGAATGCCGGGAAAATGGAGCACATTCGGCTGATCAATTCCTCGGGGGGCTTGCTCAACGGCACGACGAATTACGACGTTACCAATTATTTTGAAGCGGTGCCGTCGAATGCCCTGGAACGTGTTCTCTGGCTCGAGGCCGACCGCATGCGTGCCCTCAAAGTGGACGACGAAAATTTGCGCAATCAGCGCGATGTAGTGAAAGAGGAAGTGCGCGTCAACGTGATGAATCAGCCGTACGGCGGATTTCCGTGGCTCGACCTGCCGCCCGTGGCATTCCGCAATTGGCCGAACGCCCACAATTTTTACGGTGACTTCGCCGATCTTGATGCTGCGACGTTGGCGGACGTTCAGCAGTTCTTTCACACGTACTACGCGCCCAACAACGCCGTGTTGTTGATGATCGGCGACCTGGATCCCAGCGAAGCGTTCTCGCTCGCCAAGCGCCATTTCGAAAATATTCCGCCCGGTCCTCCGCTCCCTCGCGCGGACGTCTCGGAGCCGCCGCAACTCGAAGAGCGCCACGGTGTAGTACCCGAGAAGTTCGGTCCGCTGGCCGCGATCGCCATCGGATACACGATGCCTCCCCGCGGTTTGAAGAGCCGGTACGCCGCAGCCGTCCTCGATCGCGTGCTGCATGGCGGACGCGCTGGCCGCGTCCATCGGCAGCTCGTGCTCGAAAAGCAGATCGCTGTCGAAGCCGATGGCGGCGCCGATCTAATCGACACGAACGGGCCTACTCAAATGGTCACGCGCATTTTTCCCAAGCCTGAATTCGAACCCGCTGCCGCGATCGCCGCGTTTGACGACGTTATCCGCGAAATCAGCGAACATGGCGTCGCAGAAGATGAGCTTGCGGCCGTGAAAGTGAAGATTCGCGCCGACTACTACTCGATGCTCGAAGGCGGCATGGGCTCCTACATGCCGCGATTCGGACTGATGCATTATCTCGCGTCGTTCACTCTGTTCGACGGCGACCCGGATCGCGTGAATACCGTCCTCGACCAATATCAAGCGGTCACATCCGCTGACGTTCAGGCAGCCGCGCGGAAACTCCTGGTTCCGCAGAATCGCGCGGTGCTCGTGCGGAAACCCGTCGCGAAGGGAGCCGCCCAATGAGCACTCCCGCCGCAGCAAACTCGAGTCCCGTCATCGCGCCGCCGCTGACCCCCGAGCGCCCCGTCGCGTGGCCAAAGCGAACCGTTCGAACGCTGGGCAACGGGCTGCAAGTGGTTCTCGCTGAGTCGCGCGCGTTCCCGAAGATTTCGGCGCAGCTTTTCTTCCGAAGCGGCAACGCCGTCGTTGCGCACACCGCCCCTGGGCTTGCCGACCTCACGGCCAGCGTCGTTCGCACTGGAACGGCCTCGCGCACGAGCCGCCAGATCGAGGAAGATTTGCGGCGCATGGGTGCGGACCTTGGCGCGCATTCGGGAGCCGATTCGAGCGCGATCGCCACTTCGGGCCTCTCCGAGTTTTCGGGCGAGCTGCTCGAACTTCTGGCCGACCTTGCGCGCAATGCATCGTTCCCGGAGAATGAATTCGAGCGCGAGCGCCGCCAGAAACTCGAAGAACTGAAAATCGAGCGCACCACTCCGGGATTCCTCGCGAACGAACGGTTTCGTCGCGTATTGTTCGGCGAGCATCCGTACGCGATCGTTGCGCCCACGGAAGATCAGGTTGCGGCCTACCGTCGCGCCGAGCTCGAAGATTTCTATCGCCGGCATTACACACCGGCGAACGGCCTGCTGATTGTGGTTGGAGATTTGTCGAGCGAATCGATGATCGAGCAGATCGACAAGATTTTCGGCGGCTGGCAAGCTCCGCAGCCGGAGGTCGCGCAGGCTCCCGCGCCACCCAAGAACTCGGGCCGCCACGTGCATCTCGTTCATCTGCCGGGGAGCGTGCAGACGCAAGTGCTGCTGGGCAATCTCGCGATAACGCGACACGATCCCGATTGGTACAGAACGGTGCTGGCGAACTCGATTTATGGCGGCGCATTCCATTCGCGGCTCGTGGTGAATATTCGCGAGCAAAAGGGCTACACGTACAGCCCTCGCAGCGGCATCAACGCGCTGCGGCAGTACGGCTACTTCAGCGTCCACGCGGCCGTGCGCAACGAAGTGGTGGCGGCAACTCTTACCGAGATGTTCTACGAGATGGATCGGATGCGTTCGCTCGCGGTGACGCCCGAGGAGCTCGAAAGCGCGCGAAACTATTTGGCCGGCGTTTTCTCGCTCGGCGTCGCAACCCAGGATGGTTTGCTGACGCAGCTCTCGACGGTGTACCTCGAACGGCTGCCCGAGAATTATCTCGAGACGTACCGCGAGAGAATCCGCGCGCTCACTGCCGAGGATGTGCTCACGGCCGCTCGGCGTCATTTCGATTCCGCGAACGAGCAGATCGTCATCGTCGGCGACCGCGACCAGATCGCCGAGCAAGCCGCACTCTTCGGCGACGTGGAGACGTTTGATGCGCAGGGCCATCCACTGTAGACGCAAGATCGCAGTTTTGTTCTTCGCGGTGCTGTTGTTTTCCGCGCCGACCTTGGTTCGCGCTCAGGCGAAGCCGGCTCCAGCAAAAACAGTCGACTTGAATACGGCCACCGTCGAGCAGCTCCAGCAATTGCCAGGCATTGGTCCGGTGAGAGCGAAGGCGATCGTGGAATTTCGCGAGAAGAGCGGGCCGTTCCAGCGCGTTGAGGATTTGCTCGCGATTCGCGGCATCTCGAAGTCGCGCTTCGAAAAGCTGCGGCCGTATGTAACGGTCAGCCCGCCACGCCACCAATGACAATTCGCGTAGGGCGGATCTCAGACCCGCCCGAGTCAGTCACCTGCTTGTCATCCAGGATCCCCGCCTGTCCTGAGCTTGCCGAAGTTGAGGGGTGAGGGATCTGCTTTTCGTTTTTGTCTCCAAGGCTTGACGACCGCAGCTCACAGCGTCTGGTGGCTCGATTTTGCGGCGTCCGCGCTCGCCAGCGGAACCTGATCCGCGATTTCCAGGCCGTAGCCTTCCAGCGCAACCACCTTGCGCGGATGGTTCGTGAGAACGCGAATCCGCCGCAAGCCGAGGTCGATCAGAATCTGCGCGCCAATTCCGCTCTCGCGCTGCACCATGCGCTGCGTTCCCACGTCCTGAGCGGCGTCGCCACTCGTATGATAGCGGATGCGCGGCACGGATTCGCCTTCCTCGGTGCGCGAATCAATCTGAAATCCGCGGCCAGTATGATGCAAATAGACGAACACGCCGCGGTCGGCCTTCGCAATGGCCGCGAGCGACCGTTCGATGATCGCGTGGCAGTCGCACGCGGTCGAACCGAAGACGTCGCCAGTCAGGCAGTGCGAATGCACGCGAACCAGCGGCGGGTCGTCATTCGCGCGCGCGCCAGCCGCATCGGCCGGCAACTCGCCGCGAACCAGCGCCACATGGATCTCGTTGTCGATGTCGCTCGAATACGCAATCATGCGGAAATTGCCGTGCTTCGTCGGCAAGATCGATTCCGCGATGCGCCGCACATAACGCTCGTGTTGCATGCGGTAGCGAATCACATCGGCGACGGTGAGCAGCTTCAGCCTGTGCGTCTTGCAGAATTCGATGAGCTGCGGGATGCGCGCCATCGTGCCGTCGTCATTCATGATTTCGCAAATCACGCCCGAATGGTCGAGCCCCGCGAGGCGCGCGAGATCGACGCACGCTTCCGTTTGTCCGGCGCGCACCAGCACGCCGCCATTGCGCGCGCGCAGAGTCTGCACATGGCCGGGCCGCGCGAGGTCTTCCGGGCGCGTGTCGGGATCGGTGGCCGTGAGTATCGTGGTGGCGCGATCGGACGCGCTGATCCCGGTGGTGGTGCCCCGGCGCGCGTCGATCGGCTCGCAGAAGGGAGTCCCGAATAGCGACGTGTTGCGCGGCGAAATCGGCTTTAGGTCGAGCGCGTCGCAACGCTGCTCGGTCATCGAGAGGCAAATCAGGCCGCGGCCGTACTTCGTCATGAAGTTGATGGCCTCGGGCGTGATTTTCTCGGCCGCCATCGCGAGGTCGCCTTCGTTTTCGCGGTCCTCGTCGTCCACAAGGACGATCATCCGTCCCTGCCGAATATCCTCGATAGCCTCTTCGACGGTGGAAAACGGCGATTTGTGTTCAGTCATATCAACGAATCCTGTCTATCCTTGCTCGGCCGCATTCTCGCCGAGCGCCAGCCTCTATATATTGTAACCCCAAGCGAGTGGTGAGTGGCGTGGGGCTGATGCCCGGGGCGAAGGTCTGGCGAACCAGAAAGGGTGGTTTTGTTGCGGTTAGAAAATGTCTTCTCCTTTGTTGCGAAGAAGTTGCGGCGTTTTTTGAATTTGGGGTTGTTGCGATTAGATTTTTCTTCGCCTTTTGCTTGTTCTTCGCTGTGAATAGAATTCTCCCCCTAGTTTTCATCGATTCGAATTCTCGCCACTTTATATGTGCGCCTGTAAGTACAGGTGACCTGTCAATTTGGCATCTCATAAAAACGGGCCACGGTAGCATGGAATTCGTTGGATGGGTAGTAACAAAGTTATTATGGTAGTTCTACAACTCCTAGAACCTGCCGCAGTGACGAGTGACAAGTAGCTTCCGGCCCCGGACGTTCACTGTCGGAAGGTGAGTCGAAAGCGCCGACCCTTGGAAAACCGCCAAGGATCGGGCGCCCTGAACTTCAAAAGCAAAACCCTGAGTCCGGATGGGTGGCGCCCCCGGCATTGTTCGTGGCGGCCTGTGCGGCGATCGTGTGCAATCAGGTCGTCGCCGAACCGCGAGAAAGCTCCATCGGGTTTCTATTCGTGGTTTCCGGCTGGCCGGTCTATTATCTGTGCGCTAAGAGGCTGCGTCATTCCGCGCGATTGCATGACGTTTCATAGGTTGGCGACGTATCTGAACGGGGTACCAGATGCCCCGGGGGTGGCGTCGATTGACTCAAAGAATCGCGAGCTGTCCGTATTGTATTGATCTTGGTCAGCAGAGACCACGAAAGGATTAGTCCATGCCTTCACCTGATGGCCGCACTTACCGCACCTCAATAGGCTGTGTGAGCGGTTCCGATTAGCCGATCAGGGCGCGAAGCTTGGCGCGTACCTCTGCCAGTTCGGCCGCGGAGACTGAGCCCTTCCTTTTGGCGCGCCTCTTTCGCCAATCGAGGCTCTTCACTTGGTCGGCTAAGACCGCGCTCACGGTTGAGCCAGCGATGATCACTTCAAACGGGTATCCCTTAATGTGGGTCGTCATAGGACAGCACACCATCAGGCTCGTTTTCGCGTTATAGGCGGCGGGGCTTAAGACGACCGCGGGGCGATGCCCCGCTTGTTCGCGTCCAGCTTGTGGATTAAAAGCAATCCAGACGATGTCGCCGGCGTCGGGCACGTAGGAACGCCCCACTTACCACACCTCGTTGCCGAGCGGGCCGCCAAAATCCAGCTCCTCATGCAGATTCCGCCGCGAGATCTTTTTCACCAACGCGGCCAAGTCATATTCTTTCCGCTGCAATGGCTCGATCACAATGCGGCCGGCTTCTTCGCGCACGTCGACGGGATCGTCCACGCGCAAACGCGCCGCTTCCAGAACGCCAGCGGGAATTCGCACCGACGCGCTGTTGCCCCACTTCTTTACCGCTGCTTTCATGGCGGGTCCGCCCCCGATGGTATCGATATTATATCAACAGGATCCCACGGTGGACACCTCGGTGTCAACATTGTAGATACAAAGGCGAGCTGCTTGGGGGCTCCGTGCCCGGCTTTCTGACGTGCTGGCTAGCGGGGCCAGAGCCAGGCGAAGGTGCCTGCGGTGAGCAGGGCGTAGAGAAAGCCGTCGATGACTTCCTTGACGACCATGGTCCACGGCTGACCCTTCCAGATGCCATTGCTCAACGTTCCCACACCATAGGCGAGGAACGAGAGCAGACCGACGGTGTGAAAGACATGGTGATAATTCGCGCCGAACTTAACGGTGGTGCCTGCAAGAAAGGCGACAACGACGCCGACAATCAGGCAGTAGACCGAACCACAAACCCATGAACTTCGCCATGTTGGGCGGGCCGCTGGGAAACACAGTCACAAATCCTGCAGGTCCCAGCTTGAATTTTTCCTGTATTTCGGGAGATTTCATGTTTTTGTGCGTGCAGAACGGAAAATTATAGAGACCCTGCTTCAAGCCCGCGGCGCGCAGTACGGGAAGGATCTTGTCCTCGTCGGGAAGTGGCCGGTAGTCGCTGCGGTGATAGGGCAGCACCATGTGCATGATGGAGCTGGCAACGAAAACGATGACGGCGGACAACAGGATCGGGAGCCAGAGCGAGGTGAGAGGGACCATGCGCAGCCTCCTTGGGTTGCGACGGCGGATGCAGTGATTTGACACGCGAGAGGCTACGCTGGCTCGGGGCTAGGGTCAAGGGATGAGGCATGAGAGACGAGGGGTGAGGGCGTAAGACAGCATTTGGACTCAAAGTTGACGACATCGTTGCTGCGATTCCGTTGCCAACGCGGCCCAAATCTTACCGCAGAGACGCAGAGGACGCGGAGAACGGCACGAGCAAAAGAAAAGGGCGTCTCAGTGATTCCACCGAGACGCCCTTTGCACTTGGCCTCAGGGGCTGAACGCCCCCAACTTACGGACGGCTAACGTCGGAGCTAAAGCTCCGACCCCCTAAAAACCGTCCTGAAGTTTAGTACATGCCGCCCATGCCGCCACCACCAGGCATGCCGCCACCGCCGCCTGCGCCAGCGCCCTTCTTGTCGTCTTCCTTGATGTCGGCCACGAGAGCTTCCGTGGTGAGCATCAGGCCAGCGATGGAAGCGGCGTTCTGCAGAGCGAGGCGAGTCACCTTGGCCGGGTCAATTACGCCCGCCGAGACAAGGTTGCCGAACTCGCCGGTTTCCGCGTTGAAGCCGAAGTTATCGTCCTTCGACTCGCGGATGCGGCCGACGATCACCGCGCCTTCGTGACCGGCGTTGTGCGCAATCTGACGAGCCGGTTCCTCCAGCGCGCGCTTGACGATGTTGACGCCGATGGCTTCGTCGCCTTCGAGCTTCAACTTGTCGAGCGGTCCCAGGCAGCGCAGCAGAGCCGTGCCGCCGCCGGGAACGATGCCTTCCTCGACAGCCGCGCGGGTTGCGTGCATGGCGTCCTCGACGCGAGCCTTCTTTTCCTTCAGCTCGGTCTCGGTTGCGGCGCCCACTTTGATGACGGCAACGCCGCCGACGAGCTTCGCGAGCCGTTCCTGGAGCTTCTCGCGGTCGTAGTCGGACGTGGTGTCTTCCACCTGCGCGCGAATCTGCTTCACGCGGCCTTCGATCTCCCCTGGTTTCCCGCCACCTTCGACGATCGTGGTGTTGTCCTTGTCGATGGTGATCTTCTTGGCCTTGCCCAGATCCTCGACCTTGACGTTCTCGAGCTTGATGCCGAGGTCTTCGGTGACGGCCTTGCCGCCGGTGAGGGTGGCGATGTCTTCGAGCATGGCCTTGCGGCGGTCGCCGAAGCCGGGCGCCTTCACGGCAGCGCACTGCAGCGTGCCGCGAAGCTTGTTCACGACGAGTGTCGCGAGCGCTTCGCCTTCAACGTCTTCCGCGATGATTAAAAGCGGCTTGCCCATCTTGGCGATCTGCTCGAGCAGGGGAAGCAGGTCCTTCATCGAGCTGATTTTCTTTTCGTGGATCAGGATGCGGACGTCTTCGAGCACGCACTCCATCCGCTCGGGATCGGTGACGAAGTAGGGCGAGAGGTAGCCGCGGTCGAACTGCATGCCTTCCACCACTTCGAGCGTCGTCTCCATCGTCTTGGATTCCTCAACGGTGATGACGCCGTCCTTGCCCACCTTCTTCATCGCTTCCGCGATGATCGAGCCGATCTGCCGGTCGTTGTTTGCGGAGATGGTGCCGACCTGGGCGATCATGTCGCCCTTTACGTCCTTGTGGAGTTTCTTGATTTCATCGACGGCCACTTCGACGGCCTTTTCGATGCCGCGCTTCAGCGCCATCGGGCTCGCGCCGGCCGCTACCGTCCGCACGCCTTCGCGGAAGATGGCTTGTGCCAGCACGGTCGCGGTGGTGGTGCCGTCGCCGGCAACATCGGAAGTCTTGGAAGCGACTTCGCGAACCATCTGAGCGCCCATGTTCTCGAGCGGGTCCTGCAGCTCGATTTCCTTCGCTACGGTCACGCCGTCCTTGGTGATGATCGGCGCGCCGAACTTCTTCTCGATCACAGCGTTGCGTCCCTTGGGACCCAGCGTGATCTTGACGGCGTCTGCCAGAATGTTGACGCCGCGCAGGATGGCCTGGCGCGAATTCTCGCCAGTCACGATTTGCTTTGCCATAAATCTATTTCCTCCTAGAGATTCTTCGCACTGGTTGCCCGGTCCTGAACGTCAGGGAGTCCGGAAGTTACTTCTTGCCGCCGGCAGCCTTCGCTGCGTGGCCGATCTTGGCGAGGATCTCGTCTTCCTTGAGAATCATGAACTCCTCGTCGTCAATCGTGATGTCGTTGCCGCTGTATTTGCCGAACAGGATTCGGTCCCCGGGTTTCACGTCGAGCGGAATCAACTCGCCCTTTTCCCGGCGCCCATTTCCCACGGCGATAACTTCGCCTTCTTGCGGTTTTTCTTTTGCCGTGTCAGGAATGATGATGCCGCCCTTCACGGATTCTTTCTCTTGCAGCCGCCGGACCAGCACGCGGTCGTGTAGCGGTGTTATGTTGACTGCCATTTTTGCAATATCCTCCGGTGGGATGCTTTGATTGTGCTGAGGTGAGAGCCCTTTCGTGATTAGCACTCCTCCCAGGCGAGTGCTAATATAGCAAATGGGGGCGGCATGTCAAGTAAAAACCTGACAAAGATACGCTCATCCATCCGGCCGATGGGCAATATTAAGCATATATTTTTAAGCGGTTTGCAGACTGTCGGATATTTCCGACACTTGGCCGTTGAGTTGCCTCCTTTTCGGGCATAGAATCCGAATCGGGGAGCTTCCTTGGCGGTGCTGTTCTACATCCGGCTCATCAGCTTGACTGCGGGAACGATCGTTTACTTGTTTCTGCTCGCGCTGATCCTGGGCCATCGACGCCCGCGGAGATTCGAGCGCCTGCTGTTCTTGCTCATACTCTCGCTATTTGCGATTTACGCCGGCAGGCTCCTCGAGATAAACGCTGAAATCCAATATGGCTCGCCACCAGAGCCGACGCGGCTGTTTTACAAACTGCTACTCGCGATGGGCATTACGTTTGTTTTTCCCTTTGTCGTTCTGTCCCACTTCGAATACCTAAGGCAGGTTCGCAAGGCGCTTGTGTCCAGCTGGCTTACCAGCGTGGCTTACGGCCTCTTGCTGCTACCCGTCGTGATGGTCACTTGGGTGGTGAGCACCGCCCGAACGCACCTGACTTGGGGGGTTGAGGGATCTCTTGATGCGTTCCTTCGACAGAGTGGACTAATCGTTTTCTCGGTAATTGCATCGGCTCTATTCCAGTTGCCTATTGCGATGAGCGCCAGAGAGAAAGCTGAACGTACCGTTTTCAGCTTGTTGTTCGCTTCCAGCTGCGTATTCGTTCTCGTTTGGATTTTCGGTGGCTCAGTCGCGTTTGTCGAAGTTGCAGGCGTGGTTCCGGGGACGGCGCTGATTTATTTTTCGTTGAAGCAGAATTTTCTGGAGTATGGGGCGCAGAGGAATCTAGTGTACGCGCTGTCGGCGACGTTTCTGGCGTTGCTGTACCTCGCGCTGGTGCATCGAGTCAGCGGATGGCTGGCGCCAGTTTTTCCGCCGGAGGCCACCGCGAGCGTTCTTCTATTCATCCTGATTTTTCTCTTTGAGCCGATCGAACGAGTGATCGGCCCGGTCCTTCACCGGCGCTTGAGCGAACGGATGGACCACGTGCAGCGGCTAACCGTGCAGATACAGCAGGAAGCGCGACAGGGCAGCGTCGCGGAGCTCGTGGCGTTGGCGGAACGGCGCATACGCGAGGAATTCGGGCTTGCGGCCGCGCGCATTTCCGTGCCGCGCGACGAGGCGACGCAGCCGCTGGAAATTCCCGGCGGGTTGGGGCACGCGGTGCGGCTGCCGCTCATGAAAGACAAGCAGGAAATCGGCCTGCTCGAAGCCGTCACCACCGGCGCGTACATCACGGGTGAAACGTCGGCGGCGCTGGAATTTCTGGCGGAGCAGTTGCCTGCCATGTTCGACCTGTGCCGACTGATCGAAGAGAAATTGCGGCTTGAGAGGGAACTGGCGGAACGCGAGCGGCTGGCTCTGCTGGGCCAGATGGCCGCGAGCGTCTCGCACAATCTCCGCAATCCGCTGAGTTCGATGAAGACGATTCTCCAGGTGCAGCTCGAGAAACCGAATTTGCCGTTCGATATTCGCCACGACTGTGCTCTCGTCGTGGGCGAAATCGACCGCATGAGCACGAAGCTCACGCAACTCCTGAAATTCGCAAAGCCCTCGGTGAATGGCCAGCGCATTGGCGCCGTGGCCCTCGCGAAACAAACGGCGGCGCTATTTAGCCGCGATGCGGAACGCCGAAACGTTCGGCTCGAATTCGATTGCCCTGCGCAGGAGGTTTGGCTGCTCGCGTCGGAAGAGGCGCTCAGCGAAGTTCTATCCAACCTGATTATCAACGGCATCGAAGCGCAACCGAATGGCGGGCGCGTGCGCGTCGCGTTGACCCAAACGCCGGAAAATCTTGAGATTCGAGTGGAGGATGATGGCGCCGGAATTTCACAGGAAGCGCAATCGAAGATTTTCCGGCCATTTTTTACTACGAAGGCGACGGGCACTGGACTCGGTCTCGCGATCGTCGCTCGACGCGTAGCCGAGATGGGCGGCGACGTTCGGTGCGAGAGCCCGCGGAAAGATGGGAAGGGAGCGCGGTTCGTTGTGAAATTGCCGGCCGCAATCGGAAAGGAAACCACGGACGATGGAGTCGATTCTGATCGTCGATGACGACTCGGCGGCGCGGTACGGAATGCGCCGGGCGCTCGAGGGCAAATACCACGTAACGGAAGCGGATTCCGCAAACGCTGCGCGCAGAGCTCTTTCGGCGAGCGGTCCGCGCCTGATTCTTCTCGACCTTGTTATGCCGGATGAAGACGGCGTGGCATTTCTGAAATCACTGCGCGAGAGCGGAGACGATACGCCTGTGTTGATTGTTTCGGCGCTGGACACGGCGAAGACGGCTGTGGAAGCGCTCCAGAGCGGCGCAACCGATTACATCGTCAAGGGATTCGACATCGAAGAGCTTAGGCATCGCGTCGCGAATATTCTGAAACTCGCCCACCTGGACACGGAGAATCAGCGTCTTCGCCGCGAGCTGGTCGCGGAGGGCAACTTCGGGCGCATGATCGGTGGCTCGGCCGCGATGCGGCGCGTTTTCGAGATGGCCGATCGCGTCGCGTCTACCGATACCACTGTGCTGATTCTGGGAGAGAGCGGCACGGGCAAGGAACTGCTTGCGCAGGAGCTTCACGAACGTTCGGCGCGCGCTGCAAAGCCGTTCGTCGCGATCAATTGTGCCGCGCTGCCTGAAACGCTGATTGAGTCCGAACTATTCGGCTACGAAAAGGGCGCGTTCACGGGAGCGGCGCAACAGCGGAAAGGCAAATTCGAGCTTGCGTCGGGCGGCACGCTGTTTCTCGACGAAATCGGCGACATGAATCCGGTGACGCAGGCGAAGGTGCTGCGAGCTCTCGAAAGCCGCCAGATCGAGCGGCTCGGCGGGTTGCACTCGATCAACGTGGATGTTCGCGTGGTGAGCGCGACGCATCGCAATCTGCCAGCGGAAATCGCGGCAGGCCGTTTTCGCGAGGATTTGTACTACCGGATTCGCGTGGTCACTCTCGATTTGCCGCCATTACGTGCACACAAAGAAGACATTCCGCTGCTCGCGGCGGCCTTTCTCGAACAATTTGGCTTGCGGCATCATCGCCAGGCGAGATTGACTCCGGAAGCGATGGAGTTGCTTCGTCGCTACGATTGGCCTGGAAACATCCGCGAACTTCGGAACGCGCTGGAGCGAACGCTCGTGCTGTCGGAAGGAAACGAAATTCGCGCCGCGGACCTTCCCGAGGAGATTCGTCACGGCACCGGCGAAATCGCATCGCGGGACGGCGCGGCGAATTCATTCCTGAGTGAATCCGATTTTCGCGAGGCGAAGCGCCAATTCGAAGTTGCGTACTTCAAGCGCAAACTCGAGCAGCACCACTGGAACGTGTCGAAGACCGCCGCGGAAGTCGGCCTGCACCGGCAAAGCTTGCAGGAAAAGCTGCGCGAGCTCGGAATTCAGCGCCCTGGGAAATGATGAGGGAACAGAAGCTCACCACAGAGAGCGCCGAGAAAGACCTAAGGGCACTGAGAAAGGCGGGATCTGTTCACGGCCGAACACGCGCCGCAACGAAAGCTGCTATCCTACGGTGACTCCGATGGTGAAATCTGTTCGCGGCAGGAATTCTCTTCCGCCCGATGACATTGCCTTCGGCGCCAAGCGGCGCAAGACGGTACCGCACGAATTCGTGCTCGACGCGCTCGCTGCCGTTTCGCCTGAGACTCGCTCCATGTTCGGTTGCCTCGCCCTATACGTTGAAGACAAGATTGTCCTCATCTTGCGCGACAAACCTGCCAAATCTGCGGATAACGGAGTCTGGCTTGCCACTACCAGGGAGCACCACGAGAGTCTGCGCGGCGAGTTCCCGAACATGCGATCCGTTCAGGTGCTCGGGAAGAAGGTGACGGGTTGGCAGGTCCTTCCCGCGGATGCGCCGGACTTCGAAGAGGCGGCGCTGCGGGCCTGTGAGCTCGTCATCGCTAAAGATCCTCGGATCGGCAAGGTGCCGGCTTCTCGGCGGGCTTCGGCCCTTCGACGACGCAGGGTCAAGTAAGCAACCGCCACGATGACCCGAAGCGTGGCCCCAATTGCGGCGTTCATCCTGGCAGGCGGCGAAAGCTCGCGGATGGGGAGCAACAAAGCGTTGCTCGAACTCGGCGGCGTGCCTCTGATCGTGCGCATGGCGCGCCTGGTCGAGTCTGCCGCGGCCAAGCCCACCGTCGTTGGCTCACCGGAGATATATGCTCGGCTGCGATTACGCGCCGTTCGTGACGATTGGCCGGGCGCAGGTCCGCTCGGGGGTATCGCCACGGCGTTGCGCGCGTCCGAATCGCAGTGGAACCTCATCGTCGCCTGTGATTTGCCGTACCTCACGAAGCCCTGGCTCGAACATCTGATTCATCGCGCGGAACGCTCGAATGCGGACGTGGTGATTCCCCTGAACGACGCGGGTGCGGAGCCCCTCTGCGCGATGTACAACAAGACCGCCGAATCCGCGATTTGGCTGGCCCTGGATCGCGGCGTTCGTAAAGTCACCGACGGGCTCGCCGGTCTTCACATCGAGCACATAGAACCGCGCGAATGGAAAGCCTTTGATTCCGAAGGTCTCCTATTCAAGAATATGAATTCGGCCGCGGACTACGAGGAAGCAAAAGCGCGGATAGGCGAACGCAGCAAACCATGAGCGACCATTACTTCGAATTCCGCGATGTGTCGAAATCGTTCGACGATAACAGCGTCCTGAAGAACGTGAGTTTTTTTGTCAACGAGGGCGAGACGGCCATCATCATGGGCCGCAGCGGAGTGGGGAAATCGGTTTCGCTGAAATTGTTGCTCGGGTTCCTGCAGCCCGACGCGGGACAAATCATCGTGGCGGGCGAGGACGTGAGCGGTTGGAGCGAAGCGCAATTTTCCAAGATTCGCCGCCGCGTGACGATGGTCTTCCAGTCGGGCGCGCTCTTCGATTCGCTCACCGTGGCCGAAAACGTGGCGTTTCCAATCGTCAGCCGGGGAGCCGCCCACGATCCCGAGGAAATGGATCGAAAAGTGAACGAGCTTCTTGAGATGCTGGAAGTTCGGGAGTTCGCGGATCGCATCCCCTCGGACCTAAGCACCGGAACCAAGCGCGCTGTCGCGATTGCGCGGGCGCTGGCCGAAGACCCGGACGCGATTCTTTACGACGAACCCACCACCATGGTTGACCCCATCATGGCCGCGCACACCAGCGAGTTGATCCTGAAAATGAAGGCCAAATTTCGCAAGACCTCCATCGTCGTGACGCACGATACGCATCTCGCGAAAAAACTGGCCGACCGCGTGATTTTTCTTCATGAAGGCCGGGTCGAATTCTTCGGTTCCTGGGCCGAGTTCGAAAGCTCGCAAGATCCGATCCTTCGCAATTTTCTGCTTCAGGACGAATTGATTCCCGCTCTGGACGCAAGCGCGTGAGCGCTCCCGCCGCCGATCCCAAGAAACAGCTTCGCCGCGTGATGGGTTTCTGGGACGTACTGCTTTTCAACATCGCCACCGTGCTTGGTCCGCGATGGATCGCGGCGGCGGCTCATAACGGAACATCCTCGATCAGCCTGTGGGTCTTCGCGGCGCTTTTTTTCTTCGTGCCGTCGGCTTTCATCATCACGGAGCTTTCGACGCGGTTCCCGCAAGAAGGTGGCTTGTACGTATGGTCCAAGGAGGCATTCGGCGATTTCCACGGCTTTGTCGCCGGCTGGACGTACTGGATCTACACCTTGTTTTATTTCCCCGGGCTGCTGATGGCGAGCGCCGCGATGATCGCCTATATCGGAGGAAGCAGCACAGCGCATCTGGCGCAAGACCGAACCTTCCTGATGGTTGGCTCGGTCTCGCTGCTGTTCGTCGCCGTGGCTCTGAACATCATTGGTTTGAACATCGGCAAATGGCTGCAGAACGCCGGCGGGGTGGCCACCTACGTTCCGTTGCTGATCCTGGTTGGAATGGGAGCGTATTTGTGGCACGCCAATGGCCCGCAGACTCATTTCACATTGTCCAACATGCTGCCCGTTTGGAATTTCGGCACCGTGAATTTTTGGCCGCAAATTGCGTTCGCTTTCGCGGGATTTGAGCTGTGTTCGGCGATGAGCGAAGAAGTGCGGGATCCGCAGAAAACGTTTCCTCGCGCGATTTTCAGCTCGGGCATTCTGATCGCTCTGATCTATATTGCGGGAACGATTGCCGTGCTCGGCATGCTGCCGGCCGAAGCGGTGGATCCCAAGAGCGGGGTTCTGCAGGCTCTTACTTCGGGTTCGGCGATACTCAAGATCGGACTCCTCGGAGTGGTCGCCGCGATCTTGATCACGATCGGAAACGCGGGAGGGGTGGGATCCACGGTCGCGGGCGTGGCGCGAGTTCCGTTCGTGGTCGGCATCGATCGCTATCTTCCCGCCGCATTCGGAAGAATTCATCCGAAATGGAAGACTCCGTGGGTTTCGATCCTGGTGCAGGCGCTGATCTCCTGCGCGATTCTGCTGCTGGCGCAGTTGAAGGCGAATCCAGACGACGCTTACCAGGGACTTGTGGACGCGGGCACGATTTTGTATTTCGTTCCGTTCGTCTACATGTACGGAGCCGCAATTCGTCTTGCGGATCGCAAAGACCGGGGCGCGAGCCCGAATCAAATGCTCGTGCCGGGCGGGAAATTGGGCGTGTGGGTTACGGGTTCGTTGGGCTTGATCGTCGTGCTCGGGGGAATCGCGCTGTCGCTGATTCCGCCGGCGGAGGCGACGAACAAATGGATTTTCGAGGCGAAGTTGATTGGGGGAACGGCGTTTGCTCTTGTGTTCGGGCTCGTTCTTTACATGCGGGGCGCGCGGCAAAAAGCGCGCGAAGCCCTGTCTTCAGATGCGGGGTCCTCGGGTCAGCGTTAGAAGACGGCGCGGTGCTGAACCTTTTGTTTCGTCGCGAGCGAGAAGCGCGGTTCCGCCGGTCCGCCTTGCGTCACGCGAGCAGCCACATACTGGCCGAGCGATGGCCCGTGCTTGAAGCCGTGGCCAGAGCCGCCGCCGACAAGCCATACGTTTTCCAGTTCCGGGTGCTTGTCGATCAGAAAATCTCCGCTCGACGTGTTTTCATACTGGCAGACGCGCGTTTCTAGCACAGGGGCGTCGCGCATCGCAGGGAAGCGCCGCACCAGATACTCCTTCGCCACCGCCAGCGCTTCGGAACTGGCGACGCGCGACTGCGTGTCGGGATCGGCTTTCGCGCCGTGGCGGTCGAAAGCCACTTTGAATCCGCGGCTTTCGATGTCGGGCATTCCGTAAAATTCATCCTTTAGCTTCAGCCAGGTGGGCATCGCCGGCGCGGCAAACCGCAAATCGCCAGGCGGCACACCGAAGAAAAACACTTCCTGACGCGACGGAAAGATGCGTTCGCCGAGCAGCTCGGGAAATACTTTCGGCAGCCACGGTCCGCAGGCGAAGACAAATGTGGACGCGGAGAACGTCTCGCCGCTGGTTGCGACGATTTCAGTCAGCCGCCGCGAGCCAATGGGCGCGCGCACGGCTTCATTCCGATACTCGACGCCGGCCTTCTCCGCCTGCTCGACCACGCATTGCACCGCGCGCCGCGCCATCAGCACGCCGCTCTCAGGCTCGAAAATGCCCCAGCAATCATCTTCCACTTGGATTTGCGGATAGCGCTCGCGCAATTGCGCGAGAGAAAGCTTCTCGAAGCGCGTCCCCGTTTTCTGCAGGGTCGCCACTGTATCCAGCGCGTACTTTTCGCCTTCGCTCGCAATCCAAAGAACGCCCGTCCGCTGAAAAAGCTCGGGGCGCTCGGCCGCCGCGAACAATTCCTTCCATAGCGGCAATGCATTCATCGACCACCGCGTATACGTTTCGTCGGCGCCGTAGCCCATGCGAATGATGCGGGATTCGCCGCCCGAGCTCGCCCGCGCATTCGCGGCGCCGTACGCGTCCACCAGCAGAACGCTCGCGCCGGATTTCCGCAGGAAATACGCGGTCCACGAGCCGAAAACTCCGGCACCGATTACGATCGCGTCGTACGTGCCGCGGCCGGCCATCTAAAACCCCTCTTCGATCAGTTGGCTTACCGTGAGGCGAGTGGCTGCGGGTCGCTGCCGAGTATCGAGCAGACTCTCCACATATTTCGCCAGGATGTCGCACTCGATGTTCACCGCATCGCCGGGAATCATGGCGCCAACGTTCGTATGCCGATGCGTGAAGGGAATCACGGCGATGTCGGCGACGCCATCATTCCAACGCGCGACCGTCAAGCTGATGCCGTCGATCGCGAGCGAGCCTTTTTCGGCCACATAGCGGCGCAATTCTTCCGGCACGCGCACGGAAAGCCACCAACTGCCGCCTTCGGGAACGAGGCGTGTCACGCGCCCGATTCCGTCCACGTGGCCCTGCACGAAATGGCCGCCCAAACGCGCGCCCGCTGCGAGCGGCCGCTCGAGGTTGATCACGTCGCCCGCTTTCTTTTCGCCGAACGACGTGCGCCGCAGCGTCTCGCCGGAAAGGTCGGCAGCAAAATGCGTCGCGCCGAATTCGACGACGGTCAGGCAGCATCCATTGACTGCGATGCTGTCGCCGAGCTTCATGCCGCTTGCGATTTCGTCGTGCGCCCGCAAGACTCACTCGGAGGCGCCCGCCTTCGGGGCCGCGCTCGAACGAGTCAATTTTCCCGGCGCCTTCAATGATTCCCGTAAACATCGTGCAAATATCCCTCGACCGCAAAGTCAGGTCCCACGCGTCGCAGCATCAAATCCGAAAGTGTCGGCCCTTTTGCGAACCATTGCCCCGAGATACGAGCAAAAGGCACGCCACGCGTCCCCATGATCCTGGGAGCATAGAAGAGGAGAACCTTATCCACAACTCCAGCTTGCAGCGCGGCGCCATTCAAGTCCGCGCCAGCCTCGAGAATCGCGCTCAAGATTTGGCGGCGGCCCAGTTCGCGCACGACGGCACGCAGGTCCGGACGTCCTGCACGGCCACGAACGCGAACAACTTCGACGCCCGCCTTTTCCAGTGCGCGTGCCTTCGGCGAATCCAGGGGCTGGAGCGTGAACACGATGACGTCTTTGCGCGCCGATTGCACGAGCTTCGAGCGCGCCGAAATTCTCAGCGACGAGTCGAGCACGACACGCAGCAGCGGACGGCGCCTTGGCAAGCCTGTTCGATCCGTCAGGCGCGGATTATCGGAGAGGACGGTACCGATTCCGGTTAGCACAGCATCGGCAGCATGGCGGAGGTGCTGCACTTCCTTGCGCGACGCGGCGCTCGAAATTGCGGTTGGGCTGCCTGGGCGAAGTGCGATCTGGCCGTCGAGGGTGAGTGCGGATTTTAGCGTAACCAGTGGGCGACCAGTCCGCATCCACCACGCGAAGGCTTCATTCAGCCGCTTCGCTTCTTCCTCGCGCAGAGCCTTGCGTCACTTCGATTCCGGCTCGGCGAAGCTCCGCGAAGCCACGGCCCGAAACTGCGGGGTTGGGATCCTTCATCGCAGCCACAACGCGCCTCACTTCCGCCGCGATGATCGCTTTCGTGCACGGGCCGGTGCGTCCGGTGTGACAGCAGGGTTCGAGGTTGACGTAGAGCGTGGAGCCACGCGCTTTGGCTCCCACCTGCTTCAGTGCGACGATTTCGGCATGATCGCGCTTGTCGTATTTGTGAAAGCCTTCGCCAACCACGCGCCCGTTCTTCACCACCACCGCGCCGACGATGGGATTGGGGTGCGCCAGAGCTGTGCCGCGCCGCGCCAGTTCGAGCGCGCGGGCCATCCACGCGTCGTCCGCCTCGCTAATCGAAGAGCGAGTTGACATACGTTTGCGCGTCAAACGGCACCAGATCGTCTATCTGCTCACCCGTGCCCACGAACCGAATCGGCAAATTCAACTCGCGCGCGATGGCCACTACGATGCCGCCCTTCGCTGTGCCGTCAAGCTTCGTCAGCACAATGCCCGTGACGCCCGAGTGGCTCCAGAATTCGCGCGCCTGGTTGAGCCCGTTCTGGCCGGTGGTGGCGTCGAGCACCAGCAGCACGTCGTGCGGCGCTCCGGGGACAATCTTCGCCGCGGTGCGCTTCATCTTTTCGAGTTCCGCCATGAGATTCGATTTCGTGTGAAGGCGCCCGGCCGTGTCGACAATCACGACGTCCGCCGCTCGAGCCTTCGCGGCCGAGAGCGCATCGAAAATCACCGCGGATGGGTCCGCTCCCGACTTCTGCTTCACTACTTCTACGCCGGCGCGCTTTCCCCAGACTTCGAGCTGTTCGATGGCGGCTGCGCGAAACGTGTCCGCGGCGCATAGCACCACATTCGCCCCGTCTTTTTTCAAGCGATTCGCGAGCTTGCCGATTGTCGTCGTCTTGCCGGTGCCGTTCACCCCCACCACGAAGAGCACGCGCGGCGCAATATCGACGCGGCCGTTCGAATTCCCGAGCGGCGCCGTCAGGATTTTCAGCACCTGGCTCTTCAGTTCGCGCCGAAGGCGTATCCGAGCCTTCGAGCTTGTGTTGGTTTACCTGCTCGCGAAGGGCCGCGAGGATTTCTTTCGTCGTGCGCACGCCTATGTCGGCGCTCAGCAGCGCCGATTCGAGCTGCTTCAAGAGCTCCTGATCGACGGGTCGGTCGCCCGTCAGGATCTGCTCGACGCGCGCCGAAAGCTCCGAGCGCGTCTTGCTAACGGAGTCTTTCAGCCGTTCGAGTAGCGTCGGTTCAGGTGGTCCGAAGAGTGAGATCATGGATGCGCGCCGCGTTCAGCGAAGCACTCCATTCTAGCAGAGGGCGGCAGGCAATCAGACTTCGACGAGGGTGGCGCTGAGGCGCAGCCGACCGGCGGCGACGGCGTGTTCGAGCGCCGCGACCACCTGTGCATCGAATTTCACGACGGAAAGCGACCGAATGCGCTGCATGGCGAATTCCAGGTCCATGGCGGACTGGTACGGGCGATTCGTGGTAATGGCGTCCAGCGTGTCGGCAACGGCAATGATGCGCGCCATCATCGGAATTTTCTCGCCCGCCAAGCCGTAGGGGTAGCCGCCGCCGTCCATGCGTTCGTGATGGAGCTCGATTCCCGGCAGCATTTCCCGAAGCTGAGCCACAGGCCGCATGATATTCGCGCCCTTCACGGTGTGCTGTTTCATCAAATCGAATTCTTCGTCCGTCAGTTTGCCCGGCTTCTTCAGCACTCGATCCTCGACGCCGATCTTGCCCACATCATGCAGCAGCGCCGAAATGCGCAAGCGGTCGAGATCGTCCGTGGTCAAGTTCAGGCCTTCGCCGATGATCATCGAGTACTTCGCTACGCGGCCGGAGTGGCCTCGCGTGTACGGGTCCTTTTCGTCGATGGCGGCCGCGAGCATGCGAATCGAGCCCAGGAAGAGGTCGCGGTTCTCGGCCGCGGCCTGCTTCAGCTTCTTTATGTACTCCTCGATGTCGCCCGCCATATTGTTGAACGTCTCGGCGAGCTCGCTGATTTCGGCGGCCCCCTGAACAGCCACGCGTTCGTGGAACTCCGCGCGGCTCATGGCGCGGACCGACTCCACGAGGCCGCGAATCGGCCGCGTGATCCCGACAGCGAAAAGGTATCCGAACGACAGCGCGACGAACGTAACGCCCAGCACGAAGCTCAACGCCTGTTGGCGCATTTCCTTCACGCCGGCATCGACGCGCGCGTCGTCTAGGCTGCGCTGCGCCACCACGGCCCATCGCAGTTCCGGAATCGTGCTGTACGTGCCGATCATTTCCACGGACTGTTGCGGGTCCTTGTCGGGCATGGAGAAATGGATAGTTTGAGTCGCGCGCAGAAGGGCCGGCAACTCCTTGAACTGTTTCACAAGCGGCGATACCGACGTGATGTCGCGGCCTGGAACGAATTCGCTCGCGTCGGGGTACGCAACGATGCGGCCATGCACATCCACGATGAAAACCGTGCGATGCCGGACGCTCACCTCGCGCAGCCGCGCCTGCAGCCGGTCCAGCGATACGACGGCGGCAAACATCCCGTTGAACTGGCCGTCCGCCAGCAACGGGACCGACATAACCAGCGCCGGGTGATTCTCCCGGCCCAGCGCGAATGGTTCGCTGATGGAATCGAAGCCCTGGAAGTTGGCCTGGAAGGCGCGCTTGAGCGCCGCGCCCACGAATGGGTCCAGGTCCGCGCTGAAGCTTCCGGCGGATTGTCCCTTGGCCTGCTTGTTTACGGCGGTGACGTAGAGGATATCCGGATCGTTCTCGACGAATTGCCCCAGCAGGCGCGTTAGCTCCGGCGCGTGCGCCGGGTCATCCACGTCGTGAATCCATCCGGTAAGCGTGAGCACTTGCCGCTGTGTGACGAGCTGGTCGCGCACACCCTGCTGAAATTGCAGCGTTTCGCTGGCCAGCGACCGCGTGGTTTCGTTCTGCTGCACCTGCTCGGTATCTTGCAGCTTCTCTTCGCTCAACCGCAGCACTTGCCGGTGGTAAAGCCACAGCGGAGTCACGCTGACGAGCAGAAGCGCACCCAACACGATCCAAAGGATGCGTAACCGCCGCGCTGTGAAGTGCTTAAGGGCTTCGATGGGCACAGGGATTGGCCGCCTCTGAAATGCTATCGAACGCCGCCAGCCTGCACAACGGGACGAAGGTACTGCCGTTGCGGATAAGCCACGGGGCCATTGGCACTTACGAACGCACGCGGGTGGGCGATTAGCGGCCGAACTTCAGGCGGTTCTCGGTTCCGGCAATGAGGCGCTCAATGTTCGGCCGATGCTTCACGAGGATTAGAATCGAGATCAGGATCGTTCCCACCGTCACGTACGGCGAAGGCGCATGTCCCGGCGCATACAAGACATATACGAGGACGGGCATCGCCACCGCCGCCACAATCGAGCCCAGCGACGAATAGCGCCAGAAGGCCACTGTAATGATCCAAAGAATGACGGCGGCCGCCACCGCTTCCGGGCAAATCGGCAGAAACACGCCAAGGCCGGTCGCCACTCCCTTGCCGCCTTTGAATCCGAGCCATACCGGAAACATGTGGCCGATCACCGCCGCGAGCGCAGCCGCCATAATCCAGCGAATGTCGCCGTGCGTCCATCGCGCCGCAATCCAGACGGCCGCATAACCCTTTGCGGCATCGAGCAGCAGCGTCAGCACGCCAGCGATCGCGCCTGCGTTGCGAGCCACATTCGCTGCGCCGATGTTTCCGCTCCCGGTCTCGCGGACGTCGGAGCCCCGCGCTTTCACAATCAGAAAGCCGAACGGGATCGATCCGAGCGCGTACGCGATCAAGGGGATCAACCAGGAGTTGTTCACGTTCACGCGAGTTCCTTACGACGAGTTCCGTACGAACGAATAGCTGGCAAGCTTCTTATATTCTGCGCCCAGCTGCCAAGAATGCTTTCGAACAAGTGAAATTCCGTTTCGCGGGCTGAGCCGAATTCGCGCGCTTGCAATCCTTTCGCGACGCGAACCAATTCCTCCGCGCGGCCGGGCGGATTGAATCGCCCGAGCGTCAAGTGCGGCGCAAAGTCGCGCGACTCGCGTTCAATTTTCAACGGTTCGAGCGCGCTTTCGATATCTGCTGCCAGCGCCGCCATGTTCGCCGACGCTTCGATTCCGCACCACGCAACGCGCGGCCGCCGCTCGTCGGGGAAGAACCCCACTCCGCGGAAGTACATCTCGACCGGTTGCTGCGAATGAATGGGCGCCAGCGCCGACCGAATCGCGTCAAGATTGCTCGCATCTACCTCACCGATGAATTTCAACGTGACGTGCATTCCCTCGGGACGCACCCACCGCGCCCCCTTGCCAAGTGGCTTGAGCTGCGCGATCAGTTCGCGCACGGCCTCGCGAACGTCTTCACGAAGCTCGAACGCAACGAAAAGCCGCACGCGTCATCCTCGCCCATGCGCCGAATACGGAAAGTGGCGCCGCACCATATCCAGCGCGGTCTGCGTCGCGTACTGGCGGATGCGATCGCGGTCGCCCGGAAAACGAAACGCCTTTTCTCTCGCGCCGCGCTCGCCTGCCAGGCCGATGTGCACCAGGCCAACCGGCTTATCAGCCGTTCCTCCGCCCGGGCCGGCAATGCCCGTGACGCCCACTCCAAGCGTCGCGCCCGACAGCTTGCGAATCCCGTCCGCGAGCGCCAGCGCGACCTCCGGGCTTACCGCGCCTTTGGCCTCAATCAATTCCTTCGGGACGCCCACAAGTGCCGTCTTCAGCTCGTTGCTGTAGCACACGACGCCGCCCAGAAAGTAACTGGAGCTGCCAGGAACATTCGTCAGCCGTTCCGCGAGCATGCCGCCGGTGCAGCTTTCGGCCACGGCAATCGTCGCGCGATTTTCGGTGAGGACGCGCGCCACCACCTCTTCAAGCGATTCGCCCTTCGTCGAAAAGAGATGTTCGCCGAGCGCCAGCGCCATTCGCCCCGTGATTTCATCGAGCAGCTTTTCGGCTTTCGAGGGGTCGTCCGACCACACACGCGGATGAAGCTGGATTCCGCTCGGCGCAGCCAGAATGGTGGTCTCCGTGTCCGGATACAGCCCGTAGAGCGGCGAAACGAGCTGCTCCACCTCCGATTCTGCGAGTCCCGTGATCCGCAATTCGCGAGTGAACAGCCGCTCGCGATGATTTAGCTTGGCGAGTCGCGGACGCACCTCCACTTCGAACAGCGCGCGCAGCTCGTTTGGCACGCCCGGCAGAAGCACGATGACGTGGCCGTTGCTCTCGAGCCACAATCCGGGCGCGGTGCCGCGGGGATTCGGCAAAATCGTGGCGCCTTCGGGAACCATGGCCTGCCGCTCGTTGATTTCCGGCATCG
The DNA here is from genome assembly GCA_963744235.1 of uncultured Acidobacteriota bacterium. Lineage (GTDB taxonomy): Bacteria > Acidobacteriota > Terriglobia > Acidiferrales > UBA7541 > Palsa-295. The sequence goes on from CAVUSU010000006.1 coordinate 1,279,486, forward strand.
CGCGGCCGAAGCGGCGAAAACGCTCCTGGATGTGCCGAAACACTCCGTCGTCGCGCCGCAGCTTCCGGCCTAATAACTCAGCGACGGTATCGCGCGTGCGATCGTCGTCTGTCGGCCCAAGGCCGCCTGATGAGACTACGAGTTCCGCGCGTTCCATCGCGTGCTGAAATGACGACCGCATTTCGTCCCGCGAGTCGCCCACCACCGCCTTGTGAATCACGCGAATGCCAAGCTGATTCAGCCCGTCGGTGAGGAAAAGGGAATTCGTATCGAGGCGAAACGGCGTCAGCAGCTCGGAACCGACTGCAATAATCTCCGCATTCATCTCTTGTGAGCGCACTCGAAGCGCGACACACAGTTGTACCCGATGCGAAGCAATACCCGCAAGTACGCGGATGGATTCCTTGCGAAGTAGGCTTTTCCCGGTAGGGGCACCCGCCGCGGCGGGCCGTGCCCGCAAGGGAGCCGTCAGATTTGCGTGCTTACGTCGGCGGTTCCGTGCGGAGACTGGTTTTGCTTAGCCGTTGAGAGGCAGGCCCTCCACATCCCAGGCGAGTGTGTAAAGCGCGCTGTTCGTTGTGATCATCGCTCGATGCGTGGGCATCAGCGCAAGCCCCACGATGTTGCTGCCCGCAAGGACGAGCTCCGGCTCGGCCTTCGGCGTCAGCCGAACGATGCCGCGCTTGCCGCCAATCGATGCCGCTACGTACAAGTTGCCGCGCCGGTCGAACGCCAGCCCTTGCGGGCGCCCCAGTCCGCGGAAGAACGTACTCACCTCGCCCGCCGGAGAAATTCGGTACACGCGATCGAAACTCGACGTCGTCGGACCCGTCACGAAAAGCTCGCCCGCCGGACTGAACGCAAGATGGTATGCCGCCACCGACGGTTCGAGCGTGGCGAACACAAAAATCTCGCGTTCGGGGCCAATCTTGAAAATCGTTCCGCTGCGGTCGCCGATGTACAGATTCCCGATTTTGTCGAACGCGAGGCCCGTCGCAGTCCCCATCCCTTCGATCCACTGCATCGCGCGGCCGTCGGGCGAGACGCGATGAATCGTGCCGTCGTTCCGGCAAGAGACGTAGAGATTGCCGCTGTTATCGAGCGCGAGCCCGGTGGGGTTCATCAGTTCCGTGATGAACGGCTTGATCGCGTGGTTCGCGGTGACTTTGTAAAGTGAAACGGGAACTTTTTGCCCGCGCTGCCCGCTGAACGTGACGTACACGTTGCCGCTGGCGTCGACGGCTGGATTCCCCACGGGGTGCAGGTTGTCGGCGATTTGCACTCCCAGCGCGATCGGGAACGATGCGCTCTCAACGCTCCCCATCTGCACCCGCACGGCGCCTCCCGCGGCGCCGTCGGGGACGCGCGCAATCAGTAAATCGTCGGCGGCCAGGATGATGCTGCCTTCCTCCGTGCCGAATTGCACTTGCGCGCGCGAGTGATTGCGCGCGCTGAATCCGCTTCCCTTGATCGAAATCTCGCCGCCGGGAAGCGCCGCCGCCGGTTTCACGCTCTCGATTCTTGGCGTGCTGTTCATGGTAGAAGGCAGTTCACATTCGCGAAATCAAATGCCTTGGCATCACTGGCCCACTTGCCCTCGGGCCCGGCACGGCTAACGGTTGTCATTCCGAGCCCCGGAATTTCGGGGCGAGGAATCTCTCTTCGTCGCGGCCCGGACTCTACAGCCCACGGAAGAAGGGCAGTTCGGTGGAAGCGCGGCGCTTCAGCCCCGCGACAATGGCCGCAATTTGAAGGGGCTATAGCCCTGGGCCTTTCCGTGCCCCACTTTTTCCGCAAACCGTCTAGACTGAGATGTTAATCACGCCGCCTTATAACCCTGCCGCTCGCGCAATCCACAATCCAATTCCCGCGTAAATCCCGGCCACCCAGTCGTCTGCCATGATACCCCACCCGCCGGGCAAAGCCTCGGCCTGCCGCGCCGGAAACGGCTTCCAAATGTCGAAGACGCGAAAAAGTATAAAACCCACCAGCAAATATTTCCAGTTGAGGGCCGAATGAAGCGTGATCAATCCTAGTCCCGGATTCTGCAAAGCGATGCTCGAAGCCCTCGACGAAGTCGGTAGGGAGCAACCAAGAAGCAGCGTCAAGTGTTGCCCTGAAACTTCATCGATCACGACCCGTCCCGGGTCCTTGATTTGCCAAAAGTCGGCAGCTCTTGTAGCGCTCCACGTGCCAATCATGGCGATAAAGACAGCGATCGCACACTGAGCGATGAGGAACGGATCCACGAAGCGAGCGGAAACGGAGACGACGAGGTCGGTTCCGGCCAGTGACGCTGCAACAAGAAACCAGTACGGGACCATCGCTAGAGCGATTCCACCAAGCGAGCCCCACGTGCCCGGCGCCTTCGGGAGGTAGCCAAGGCCGCCAGCGGTGGCGATGAAAAGAGCGAGGCGGGGCTTTCGCAGCGGCGCAGAGATTGACGCCGCCGCGGCCGCGTCCGGGCCGGTAGACGCCGAAGGCTCAGTTCTCGCGCTCATCCGCGTCTCGTTCGGGATTTTCCGGCGTCGATTCGTCGATTACCGGCTCGCTGATCCGATACTTCTCGCTCGCCCAGTTGCCCAGATCGAGCAGCTTGCATCGTTCGCTGCAAAAAGGAAACTCCGCCGACGTCTCCGAGTTGGTGGGCTTGCGGCAGATAGGGCAGCGCCATTCCATATCCTGAGAAGGATACCCCAAACTACTGCACCCGCAAGTTTTCGAGCTCTGGCATTATTGTCTACAAGCTGGAGCGGTCGAATCGTGGCTAGAGAACAAAGCATCGGAAACTGTGAGCACTGCCAGCAACAGTTCGGGTACTGGCTCGGACATTGCGGATTTGGGGACGCTGTCTATGCCTATTGTGATTCCTGCGGCAAAACGGCCATCCTTTCTATGTGGGACAAACGCATGCCCACGCTGCCGGATTGCCCGGGGCAACAGGAAATGTGTTCGGCAATGGAGCCGTACGTGCAGCCCTGCGAGTGTGGTGGCAGGTTCAGGAGAGGGTCTACACCGCGGTGCCCCCGCTGTGTGAAACCGTTGTCCGCTGAACTTGCTACTGCCTACATTGAACGCAATGCGCCGGGTACGAAGAAAGGCTGGAACTGGCAAAGGAATTGGAGCGGAGCGTACTGCATCGTCATCGAGGACAGAAAGACTGACAACAACTTCCGATAGGTGAGCCTGCGCCGCGTTTTCTTCGCTGGTTACGCAAGAATTGGCAGGAGGTTTTTCGCGGCCGGCGCAACCGCTCCCGCCGCAGGCGCCGTCTCGAACTCCACCGCGCGCCCAATCAAGTCGTATTCCTTCGCTTCTGTAATCTCGATCGTCGCCAGCGACCCCGGCGACGGCAATTCCGCCGCATCGTTCACGCCTTCAAATTCCGTGATGTAGATTTTGCCGTCGATTTCAGGCGCCATGCCTTCCAGGCGGGCTTCCCAGATCAGGTCCGTATCCTTCGACGGCCCTTCGAGCATCGCCTGCACGCGCTGGCCCACCCGCTTGCGCAACTTCCGCGCCGAAATCTTCTTCTGAATCGACATCAACGTGTCGCGCCGCCGCGCGATCGTCTCGGCATCCACCTTGTTTTCGTACTCGAAGCTCTTCGCCGCGTCCTCATCCGAGTAGGCGAAGACGCCCATCCAGTCGAATTCCGCGGCGCGCACGAAAGCGCACAACTCGCGAAAATCCTTCTCCGTTTCGCCGGGAAATCCCACGATGAACGAAGTGCGAATCGAGACGCCGGGAATCGTCCGGCGCGCGCGCTCGAGCAATTTCAGGAACGCATCTCCATTCGACCCGCGCTTCATGCGCGCCAGCACGCTGCGGCTCGCATGCTGCAGCGGCACGTCGAGATATTTCGCCAGGCGCGGATGCGCGGCAATCGTTTCGAGCAGCCGCGGCGTGATGCGATTGGGATAGCAGTAAAGGAACCGAATCCAGTGCAGGTCTTCCACCTGCGCCAGCCGCTCGAGCAGCGTCGCAAGACCGTCGCGCAGCCCCAGATCCTCTCCGTAAAAAGTCGTGTCCTGGCCGATCAGCGAAATCTCGCGCACACCCGCCGCGGCCAGATTTTCCGCTTCGCGCACCACTGACTCGAATCTCCGGCTGCGGAATTTGCCGCGAAGCTGCGGAATCACGCAGAACGTGCACGGATGGTCGCAGCCTTCGTTGATCTTGATATACGCGGTGTGGCGCGGCGTCGCCAGAATGCGCGGCGTTAGATCGTGGTAGAGGTACGTAGGCAAGTCGGCTGCGGAGGTTCCGTTTGCAGCCGGGACGAGTTCACCGGCGCACGCTTCGACGATTTTCTCAAGCTCGCCCGTGCCGATCACGGCGTCCACTTCGGGAATCTGTTCGCGGATTTCGTTGCGGTAACGCTCGACCAGGCACCCGGCAACAATCAGTTTCTGCGCACGCCCGAATTTCTTGTACTCGGCCATCTCCAGAATCGACTGCACCGATTCCTGCTGCGCCGGCGCAATAAAACTGCACGTGTTCACCACGAGCACGTCCGCATCCCCCGCCCGCGGCGTAATCTCATACCCCGCGCGCGCAAGAATGCCCATCATCACCTCGCTGTCGACGAGGTTCTTCGGGCATCCCAGGCTCACAAATCCAACCTTCGGCATCTCAGCGCGGCTTCCTAGCGCAGTCGCAAACGCTCAATTCTAGCACGATGCTACCCCGCGGCCGCCTCCGTAACTGCCGAGATCGGGCGCCGGAGTTGGAGCATGCGGAGAATCCAATACGCTGAAATCGCAGCCGCGATGTGCTTCAGCGTGTGGCCGCTCACGATTCCGCCGAGCGCGAAGATGGGCTTATCCGCGGCCTCGAAAATCTTCGCCAATGCATAGATCGCGAGCGAAACGAGAAAATCAGCGCCGCGCGTGTATCGAGGCGGGAATAGCGCTATGAGAAGGAGAATCACGAGCAGCGATCCGAATTGCACGAGCACGTAGGGCCGCAGATCGCCATGTTCAGCTGTCTGGGTCACTTTCCAGTAGCCTGCGCTTGCGATTCCCAGTGCCACAAGCAGGGCCAGCAGGCGCATACCTGCCCTGACGCTGACGCGTTCCGATATCACAGCAGCAACCAACGCCATGAATCCAATCGTCATCGGAATGCGGTCCCACACTAGCCGGTCGTCGGCGGGCCGCAGGTGATAGTAGGCGGAGCCGAACGCGGTCAGCGCGACGCCGATGAAGAAAACGAGATACGGCCAGCGCTCCCGCGAATCAACGAAAAGCGGCCTCGTGCCCTCCGCAGCGACTGCGAAAATCCCCCAAACCCCGAATATCAAGAACGGCGCGTTTGAAATCACGTCCAGGCAATGCGGAATGCCTAGCAGGGCACGCTGATCGGCGAAATTGTGGTAGGCCTGGCTCTGCGGAATCGGCGGTAGAAAAAACACGGCGCAGACCGCGACCACCAGCGCAACGGCCACGAGCCACAGTCGCCGGTTCATCGAGTCGCTGGCTTGCGCGAGCGGAGCTTTTCGCGAATTGCGTGAAGCAGCGCCGACATCTCGCGAACGGGCGCGGGGTGATCGCCGAAGCGCGCCGATTGGTACAGCTCGGTGAACTGCGCGACCGGCGTCGCGAGTTCCGGCGAAGGAATTGCCGCGGCGAATTCGAGCGCCGTTTGCGACGGCACCTTCTTCCACCCGCGTTTTTCGAGCAGCCGCAGCATTTCGCGATACTCCAGCGCCGCAAGCGACGACGTCACGTTCCCGCCACGCCGTGCGCGCAGGCTCAACCGCGCGATCGCGTACGCGATCACCCACCGGCCGCGCAGGTACACCAGCAGCGCCACCAGAACCACCAGAATCGACGGCAGAAAATACGGCGACGCCTCGATCCGGCGGTCCAGCGCAATCAGCAACCGCATCGCCTGCTGCTGCTTCACAAGATAGTACTGGCGAGCGCGCTCGCCCAAGTCGCGCGACGACCGCTGCAAATTCGTCGCCAGCAAAGCCTGGTGCGTGAAATCGTAATTCACCACCCACTCGCTCCACGCGAACTGAAACCAATCCCAATACAGCCCAACCCTCTCCAGGAACCCGCCGCGCTTCGCATCGGTCGCCGCCGGCGTCGGATCAAACGTCAGCCATCCATAGTTCGGAAAGAAAACCTCCACCCACGTGTGCGCGTCGCTCTCGCGCACGATGTAGTCGCCGCCCAGGTCGTTGTATTCACCGGGCAGGAAGCCGGTGACGTATCGCGCGGGGATTCCCTCCGCCCGAACCATCACCGTCATGGCCGCGGCAAAGTATTCGCAATGTCCAGCGCGCCGCACGAAAAGAAACTGGGGAAGCGGATCGTTCGTTTGCGGCCCTGTAAGATCGAGCGTGTAGCTGTATTTCGTCTTGAGATACGTCTCAATGCTTGCGGCTTTGTCGTACTCATTCCGCGATTTCGCGGTGATGGTGTCGGCCAGCTTCTTGATTCGCGGATCGAGCGGCGGAAGCTGCAGATACGTCTCGCGAATCGCGTCGGGATAAATCGTCGGTGCCTTTCGCAGCAGCGCGGGAGGCACTTTCGGCATCTCCGACGTGGCTTCGTAGCGAACCTTCGCGTAGTTGTGAACCGGATTGAAAATCGACCCGGTTCTATCGATGAACAGGAAGCTGTTTCGCGGCTTGTATCCGGCGCGCTCGCCTTCGCTGCCGAAGCGTCCGCGCAAACTTTCCGGGTTTGCAGCCACGAAAATCGCGTCGGTAGCGATGGGCTCCATCAGAACGGTGTAGCGCAGGGTCAGGTAGTCGTTGGGAGTCAAAGCCGCCGGCGACAAGGAATAGTCGCCCGATTCGTCGGGCGCGATGACGGTCTGTCCTCCGCTCGGCGTGAACCAGCGCTTGCCGTCGAAATTCGTGAGTACGATTCCGCGCCAGTGAACGTTTTCGGCGATTCCCGAATCGCCATCGATGCGAACGCGCATCACCACCGTAGTGTTTTTCTTGATTCTGCCGATTTCGCCCAGCGAAACGTCGTCGCTGAATCCGGTAAGCGGGCTCGGCTGCAGATTGAGCGCGGCCAGATAGCCGGTGGTAACGCGCGGAAACAAAAAGAAGAATACGCCGCCGATCGCGAGCGCGCTCACCGCCACGAATATCGACGTGAGCCCCAGCGCCCGATTCAGTTGCAGCGCCAATCGCGAACCCGGTTCCATCGGCGGCGAAATCGCGCCCACCGCGCTTCGCCGGATTTCGAGCGCGACGAACGTCGAGACGGCCAGAACCATGAAAATCGCGAGCGCCACCACAAAGCTCGTCTCCACCGTCAGAATCGCCGACGCCAGCATCGATGTAACCGCTAGCACCGCAAGGAACGAGTAGTCGCGATTCGTCGCCGCGGAATAAAGCCGCACCAGCGTCGCGAACAGCAGCAGGTGAATCGCGGCAAGCAAGGCCGCGTAAAGCGTCGGATTCGGCGCGCCCGCCGCGAGGTTGCGCGAAAACACCCACAGGTCGACGGGGAACACTAGGAAATATGCCAGGACCAGCCACGTCGCCACGCGCTGCGTGAGTTCAGGGCCGCGTCCGCGCCAGACCCGGAATCCCTTGTACGCCAGCGCGATCGAAGGAAACAGCACCGAGACGAAATCAATTTGCCGGTGGAGATCACCGCCAGCAGGCCCGTCGAGACGAGCAGAAACAACGACACCTCGAAGTATCGTTGCACCGCCGAAATCGGCGGCATCGTAGCGCGCGCGGAAGAGGCCATGACCCTGCCTCAATGCTAACACCGCTTCGCACAGCTCTAGCGCACCCGACGCGAACTCGCTAACGGGAACGGAAGGGCGGGGCTTTAACCCCGCCGTAGACGGCGTACTCTTCTTAGGGGTTTTCAACCCCTGAAGCCATTTTTCGTCCCGCCTTCGTCCTGGCTTCCTACCGCTGCCGCAGCAATCTTGCGTGTCGCGCTGGAAACGGGCAGCCGCGAAAGTTTGTCGAGAGAAATCGCGCGCGTGCGCGGAAGCAGCGGAAGCTCCGCAACCCGCGCGAGAAACGGCAGCAGCGTGATATTGCGGAACGTCACTCCGTGGCGCGCGGCGGGCAACGCCTCGAGCGAAGCCCCGTTCGTGCAGTCCACGCCGAGCGTCGCGCGCAGGTGCTCGGCAAGCTCTGCTTTCGCGTTTCGCGCGACGGCAATTGCGGGGAACTGCCACATCCGCGAAAACAGAACCTGATCGTGCGCGCCAGGATCCTTCACCAGCAGCGTGCGTCCTCGACGATCGCGCAAAACCGCTGCCGCGATTCGCAATTTCACCGGGGCGTGTTTGCGTCGCGGCGCGGGAATCGTGTCGGTTAATCTGAGCGCTCGCGCGCGGCACCATCGCGCAGCGGGACACGCGTCGCACCGAGGCGATTGCGGCGTGCACAGCGGTCTCCCCAAGTTCCATCAGCGCCTGATTCCAATCGCCGGCCGCATCATGCGGAAGCAGGCGTTCCGCAGTCTTGCCCAACCGCTGCCAGCGTCCGCCAGACCGCAAGTCCCCGCCCACAGCGCCGATTCGCGCCAACACGCGCGCCACGTTGCCGTCCAGCACCGCCAGCGGAACGTCATACGCGATGCTGAGCACCGCCGCAGCCGTATATCCGCCAATCCCCGGCAGCGCCAAGGCCGCATCGGTCGAGCCCGGAAATGTTCCGCCGTGCCGCGCCACAATTTCCTTCGCCGCTCGATGGAGATTCCGCGCGCGGCTGTAGTAGCCGAGTCCGGACCACAGCCGCAGAACTTCGTCCTCCCGTGCCTCTGCCAGCGATTCGACGTCGGGAAAGCGTGCGAGAAAACGCTCGTAGTAGGGAAGCGCGGCCGCAATGCGCGTTTGCTGCAGCATCACTTCGGCCACCCAAACGCGATACGGATCGCGGCTCGCGCGCCAGGGAAGTTCGCGCCGATGAGCGCGAAACCAGCCAAGCAGCGCGTGCTGAAATTTCGCGAGCGTTTTACGTCGCGCCAGAAGGTGCATCAATCGAGCCATTCGAACGCCAAGATTGTCGCATATCGGCGCCGGCGTTCAGATATGTCCGAACAATCCGCAACACTCGACTCTCGTTGTCCTCCGCGCCCTCTGCGTCTCTGCGGTGATCAGGTTGTCCCGTAGTTTTCAGCCGCGGAGCGGCGACTGTACTTAGCCCGCGGGTTTCAGGGTTTGATGATTCAAACCCTGAGATTTGGAAGAGCGCCAGCGGAATGCCGGGAAAGGGAGATAAAAACGAGGCACGAGTCCCGGAGGGACGATTGAATCCGGAAGGGTCAAGCAATCCCGTTCTTCTATGCGCCCGACACAGCAGCTTCCTACAGCGAGTCCATGAACAAAATGTACGACGACGACCACAGCGGCGTGGGAATCGTTCGCTGCGCGCGGGACGTGAGGATAATCTTGAAAATTTCGCGGTCGCCGCTCAACTCGTTCAGAAATTCGCCGCCCGCGGCCGACGTCTCCGGCTCGATTCGCGCCAGCGTGCGCAACGCGTCGTAGATGATTTCGGCGGCGGGCGCCATGCGCGTCACGAACTGATCAGTGCGAAATTGAATCACGGCATTGATCTCGTTGAAGTGCCACGCGATCGACGCGGCCATAGACACGCCGCGCTCGAATCGCTCGAGATGTTCCGCCATGGCAAGCTCCTCCGAACCAGAGCCCTTGCGCGGCGGCCCGATAAACGGATCGAGCACCAGCATCACGCGCCGCTCGTCCTCGCGCGCGAATTCACGCACCATCAACCGTCCCGTCTTCGCGCTCGTCTTCCAGTCGACGAATCGCGCGCTGTCGCTCGACACGTATTTCCGCAGTGAGTGCAGCTCGTGGCCGCGGCCCCGAAAATGACTGGCCATCTCTCCGCTCAGCAGCGGCAGCACTTCGGCAAGTTGGTCGGAAGGTTGGATGCGCGGGTACACGACGATCTCGATGTCCGAATCGACGTGCCGCATCTTTTCGAAGAAACCGAATGGGAATCGCGTCCGGAGGCCGAACGCGTCCTGCCAGTACACGCCGCGGCGCGCAAATCGCAGCTCTACTTTCTGCCGCGCCGAGCCCATGCGCGGCACGTACGGAAAGAAAACAGGAGTCGCCAGGACTTGCCCCGGGCTCTTTTTGCTTTCGCCCACAACTCGCAGCGAAAACGACGGCCAGATCTGCTTTTCGTTGCGCAGCTCCACTTCCGCGATTACGGGCTGCTCCGCGAAAATATGCTCCGGCAAGTCGAACTTCAGCTCGATGCCGCTGAGCACCATGCGCGACAGGATCGCCCGAAATCAAAATCCCGGCGATCGCGCACGCCAGTATCATGAACAGCAGATTGTTGCCGGTGTTCACTGCGGCGAGAATCAGGATGAAAACTGCGGCGAGGTAGATGATGCCTTCGCGCGTCAGGCGGTAGTCCACTTGATACGCCAGCCAGCGCAGGCTCGTGCGCCGCGCCAGCGCCGGAACGATCGTGATTCCCACCCACGCCGCAAGGCCCAGCGCGATCACCGTGCTGATTCCCGCCAGCCAGATGCGGCCCTGTTGCGCCGCCGCGGCGGAAAAAAGCGCCACCACCAGCGCCACCGACAGCACCGCCATCGCGATGCCGAAGTTCCGCCAGCCGGGGCGGTCACGCCGCTGCCACATCCGCGCAACTATCGATTCTGCCATCGGGATCGTAGCGCCGGCATCTTGCCGGCGGATTTTTGAGGGAGTGCGGTAGCTCTCGCCCTGAGCGTAGTCGAAGGGTGCTACCGCTTTCTCTTCGCCGAAGCCTGCCATCTTGTTGGGAGGGCCCGGCTCGGCGGCCTCTCCGGCGTTCAGAATTTCTCCGCGCCCTCCCCGCCTGAGCAGCAAGATTTTGCTTTTTCTTTGTGTTCTCTGTGCCTCTGTGGCAAACCGCCTTGTCTTTCTCTAAACAGGTACGCGCGTAGTCTCCATGATGTCCCGCAGGATCGCCTCGGCCTGCTCCGATTTCTTCTGCGTGGAAACGTACCGCGAGCTCACCACCACGCGATGCGCGAACACGGGCACGATCAGCCGCTTGAAATCGTCCGGCAGGCAATAATCGCGCCCTTCCAGAAACGCCCGCGCCTGGGCCGCACGATGCAGCATCACCGCGCCGCGCGGGCTCACGCCCAGGCTGAGCTGTTCGGTCTGCCGCGTGCGCTCCACGATTTCGAGCGCATAGTCCAGCAAGCTGTCCTCGACCTTCACTTTCGCCGCGGATTCCTGCATCGCCATCACGTCCGCCGCGTCCATCATCGCCCCGATTTTCTCGGGCGAAGAGTGGCCGGAGCCATTGCGAATGATTTCCTTTTCGCTCTCGCGCGAGGGATAGCCCATGCGGATGCGCATCAGAAAGCGGTCGAGCTGCGATTCCGGCAGCGGATAAGTTCCGTGATGCTCGATCGGATTCTGCGTCGCCAGCACCAGGAACGGTTTCGGCAGCGGGTGCGTGTGGTTGTCCACCGTGATCTGCGATTCGTTCATCGCCTCGAGGAGCGCCGACTGCGTTTTCGGCGTCGTGCGGTTGATTTCGTCGGCCACGATGATGTTCGCGAAAATCGGCCCGGGCTTGAACTCGAATTCCTGCGCCGCGGGATTGTAGACGCTCACGCCGATCACGTCGCTCGGCAGCAGGTCGGAGGTGAATTGAATCCGCTGGAACGAGCACTGAAACGAATTCGCCAGCGCCTGCGCCAGCGTCGTCTTGCCCACGCCCGGCACGTCCTCGATCAGCAGGTGGCCCCGCGCGAACAGCGTCGTCAGCGCAAGCTGAATCACGTCTTCCTTGCCCTTCACCACGCGCCCAATCGAGCGCTTCAGCTCCGCCAGTCGTTCCGCCGTAGGGGCTCTGCCTGCCGCATTAGTCATCGTGTTCGTCATAGCTTGCGTCATCACTCGGCCGCCTAATTCGCGCTTCTGTTTGGGAGTGCGAGAGCTCTGGTCCTGAGCGCAGTCGAAGGGTGCTCCCGCTTTCTCTTCGCTGAAGCCTGCCCGCCATTTTGTTGGAGGGCTCGCTTCAGCGGCCTTCGCACTCGGTTTGTCGGCGACGGGCTTGCGAGTCTCTTAGCGATTACGCTGTTCGTCGTTTGCAATTCCCTCAGCCTTTTGCTACAAAAGTTATCGCGCTGCTTTGCGGATCGTCATTCGCTTCGCTGCGAGTATCGGAAGGGCCGTTCTTCGGCCCCTCCGTTACCAAAGCTCGCCTGTCATTCCGAGCGTAGCCGCGCTTGCAGCCGCGAGCCTATACTTTCCGGGTTTGGCTTTTGTAGCGCCGGGCTTCAGCCCGGCAGATTTTCTCTTTATGGGCGACTAGCTCAGTTGGTTAGAGCGTTCCCCTCACACGGGAGAGGTCCAAGGTTCAAGTCCTTGGTCGCCCACCATACCCCACCTAATTCTGCCACCATTCCTTAGACTCCCCGAATTGTGATTTCGCCACGTGTGCTCAAGAAGTCGTCGGTCTTCGACGTGGATGTCGTCGAGGCCCGAACGTCGCATGTGCGGTCGCGGTGAAAACCCGGCCCTTCTTGCCCTGACGCAGGAAGGGCAGGCCCGAAAGAAGCCGCATAAAAAAATTAAAGGGGCTTCAGCCTCTGAGAATTACAGAACGGTTTTAGGGTGGAAGCCCGGGCCTTTAGGCCCGGGAAAAAGTTCGCTAGGATAGCGCGGGCTTTAGCCCTGGGAATTTGAAGACGGCGCGCAACCCGTAAGGAAATTCGAACGTTCTTGTGATCTCCGAAACCCTCTCTCAGCGCCCTCCGCGCCCGCCCGCCATCCTGTTGGGCGCGTCTCTGCGGTAAATGATTTCCCGAGTTTCCAGGAGCCACTCGCTTCGGCGGTTTCACGTCTCGAACGTTCAGGTCGTAATCGCTTCATCGCTTCCAGCCTTATGATAGGCTCCTCGCATGACGAGCATCCTTCGCTTCCTGCAAATTTTCGCACTGGGCACCTGGGTAGGCGGAATCATTTTCCTAAGTTTCATCGAAGCGCCGGGAGTCTTCAGCATCCTCTCGAACCGCGAGCAGGCCGGAAGCATCGTCGGCTACTCGCTCACGCGTCTGCACTACATCGGCATGATCGCGGCGTTGATTTACCTGATTGCGGGGCTGGCGCTCGCAAAATCTGCGAGGTGGTTCATCGCGCCGGCCGCGATTCTCGTCGTCCTCATGCTCGCGCTGACGCTCGTCTCCGAGTACGGCGTCCGCCCGCGCATGGCTGCCTTGCGCGCGCAAATGACGTCCGTCGAAGCCACGCCGCTCGAAAATCCCACGCGAACCAAATTCGACCGCCTCCACCGCGCATCCGTGCAGCTCGAAGCCACAGCGCTCCTCCTCGGCATCGCCGCCGTATTCCTTACAGCCCGGAGGTAGCCCAGCGGCGTCCGCACCAATTCATCGCGCCTCTCGTTCCGCGTCAGTCTTTCTTTATCTGTGTTCATCCGTGATTCCCAAGGTTTTTCCCGGGGCTCGCGCTACCGCACGCAACCAACCAGAAAAGCTGCCGGCCGTAGCCGTCCCGTAGTCCTAGGACTCCTAATCCCGATATTTACTCTTGACTTAATGACATAACTGTGGTAACATGTGTTGTTTTTGCGGGTCGCGGGATGGCCCGCGACAGAGGGGAGGCGGCGGCGAGATGCCGACGACGCTCGGCGGCAGGAGGCGGCCGTTGTGGACGAGACTGAATGTCGCCCCGCCCAGGGCGAAGAAAAGGTCAATCGGTACACTTTGCAAACGGAAATCGCTGCAACTCACACAAAACAAAAGACGGAGTCTCGGTTCAATCGGTACAGTTTTAGGAGGTTCCGTTTCCACTACAACGATCGTTTCCCCGGGAATTGCTGCCTCAGCCGGTTCGGCGCCGCTTCTTGGCGACCCGTTTGCCGGTCGCCTTTTTGATCTTGCGGGCGTCTTTGCCGGCCAACCCCACCGCCCGCCACATGTACCAGCTCGCCACCGTCCGCCACGGCCGCCAGCGTTCCCCGAATTTAAGCAGTTCTTTCGGTTTGGGAATGCGCCGCTTGCGGTACGTGAGCGCGAACCCCTTCTGCACGCCGTAATCATGAATCGGGAGCACGTCCGGGCGGCCGAGGCGAAAAATCAAAAACATCTCCACAGTCCATGCGCCAATCCCACGCACGGAAATCAGCCGCTCCACCAGTTCGTCGTCCGACATTTTTTCGGCATCCGCCAGCGTGGGTACGATCCCGTCGATCGTTTTCTGCGCCAGGTCTCTGAGCGGCCGCGATCTTCGCGTGCGAAAGGCCGGCTTTGCGCAAAGCCTGAGTCCGCAGGCGCAAAATCTCCTGCGGCGTGGGACAAACGCCGTTCGAGCCGAGCGCCCTCACCCGCGCGAAAATCGTCGCCGCCGCTTTGCCGGAGATACTCTGGTAAGCAATCGCTTCAAGCAGCGATTCGTACACGCTGTCGCATTCATCCAGCTTGAATTGAAATTCGCCCACGCGCTCGATCACGCGCGCGAGATGTTCGTCGGCGCGCGAAAGAAACGCGTGTGCTTCCACATGATCAAAAGGCAGAGTCACTGTGTCGGGCATATAGGACCTGGTCCCAGCCTCGCTCATTTGTTCAGGGCTCCGAGAACCGCGCGACTTCGGCGACGAGCTCGAAACCGGACCAAGCAAGCTTGGCCCAAAGAGAAAGCGGAAGCAAGCTTCCTCGCGGATACCTCTCGGCCCCCAAACACGCTGCTATTGACAATGCCGAGGGGACTCGTCCATCTTTATTGGCTTTCCTTTGCGGAGGATTCTGTCCCGCGGGAGATGCGCAGGCCAGCCCTCTGGCGGGAGATCGATTTGCGAGTTCGCGTCTGTTTTCATGACAAATGCTTCGACGGAGCCTCTTCCGCCGCGATCTTCTCGCGGTTTTACCGCGAGCGCATCAACCCGGGCGCGGAATTCCTGTACACAGGGATGACGCACAAGGCCTCGCAGCCGTTCGAAGACGGCGTGTTCGATGGCGACGAAAACGCAATCGTCGATTTCAAATATTCGCCCTCACCGGACCTTACCTGGTGGTTCGATCATCACCAGAGCGCGTTCCTCAAGCCGGAAGACGCCGAGCATTTCCGCCACGATCACTCGGGCAAGAAGTTTTACGATCCCACGTACAAATCGTGCACCAAGTTGCTCGCGACGGTGGCTTCGGAAAAATTCGGATTCGACGCGAAACCGATCGCCGACCTGATCAAGTGGGGCGACATCATTGACGGGGCGCAGTTCGCGTCGCCCGAAGCGGCCGTGGGGCTTGCTGAACCCGCGATGCAGCTCGCGCTGGTGATCGAAGCGGCGCCCGAGCCGGACCTGGTTCCGAAGATTATTCCGGACTTGGCGAACCGCTCGCTCGCGGAAATGGTGGAACTGCCGATCGTGAAGAAACATCTGGGGCCGCTCCTGGAACGGCATCGGCGTTCGATCGATATTCTGCGCGAGCGCATGGACTCGCGCGGCGGCGTGATTTATTTCGACGTGAGCGACCTCGACCTCGAAGGCTACAACAAATTCATTCCGTATTTCCTGTATCCGGATGCCTTGTATTCGGTGGGCGTGAGCGCGTCGCCGACGCGCGCGAAAGTTTCGGTGGGGACGAATCCGTGGAAGGAAGCGTCTGCGGAAGTGAATCTCGCGTCGCTGTGCGAGAAGCACGGCGGCGGAGGGCACGCGCGTGTCGCTGCCATCTCGTTCGGTCCGGGCGATTTGGTTCGCGCGCGCTGCGTGGCGAAGGAAATCGCCGCCACGCTTCGCAACGATCCGCGCGCGCGATAGACTTTCCTGCCGTGTTATAATTTGCGCACTTGTGGGCCGCTAGCTCAATTGGTAGAGCAGCTGACTCTTAATCAGCGGGTTGCAGGTTCAAGTCCTGCGCGGCTCACCATACGTCATTCTGTGGCCATCGGCGAAGGCGCCGTTGGGGAAACGATGAAGTCGAAATCGCCCACGCGGAAGAGACGCCTCATCACCGCGGAGACCCGTGCCGCGAACACCAAAGATGACTTCCTGATTGCCGCGATCGGAGCTTCCGCTGGCGGCATCGAAGCCCTGACTGAACTGATGAGGCATCTGCCGGTTGACACCGGCATGGCTTTCGTCCTGATTCAGCACCTCGATCCGAAGCACCGCAGTATCCTCGCCGATCTTCTCTCGAAAGAAACTGCAATGCGGGTCAGGGAAGTAACGCATGGCATGAGAGCGGAGCCGAACCAGGTGTACGTGATACCGCCGAACGCGTCCATGTCCATTTCGAATCGCTCGTTGCAGCTCAGTGCTCGCGAAGAATCGCATCGAGCCCCCATGGCCGTCGACCGCTTCATGCGTTCGCTGGCGGAAGAGAAGGGCAATCGAGCGATCGGAGTGATTCTATCGGGTTCAGGAACGGACGGAACCCAGGGAATGGCGGAAATCCAGGCGCAAGGGGGCGTGACTTTCGCACAGGACGAGTCGGCTAAGTACGACGGGATGCCCCGTAGCGCGATTGCCGCTGGGTGCGTGGACTACACGCTACCCCTGAGCGGAATCGCTCGGGAGCTCGCGCGCATCGCACGCCATCCCTATGTTGCGCGAGGTCCAGCAGTTGAAGGGGCCGAAATCGCTAAGGCCGAAAACGGCGGACTCGGCACAATTTTCCAGGTTTTGCACAAGGCCACGGGCGTCGATTTCACGCACTATCGCAAAACCACGATCCTTCGGCGAATCCAGCGCCGCATGCTGGTTCACAAAGTCGACGTCCTGGACGAATACATCAAGCGGATGCGCGACGACCCGAAGGAAATCAAGGCCCTTTACCAGGACATGCTGATCAACGTAACCAATTTCTTTCGCAATCCGGCCGTGTTCGACGCGTTAAAGGAGCGTGTTTTCCCCCAACTCACAAAACGCCGCGAGCGCGAGGCAGCCATCCGAATATGGACGCCGGGATGTGCTTCGGGCGAGGAGACGTATTCCGTGGCGATCGCGGCGCTGGAATCCCTCGGCGAAAAGGGTTCCCACATTCCGATGCAGTTTTTCGGTACCGACGTGAGCGAATCCGGCGTCGCTAAAGCGCGGAGCGGGGTCTACCCGGAAAACATTCAGGGAGATGTCTTACCCGATCGCCTGCGCAAATTTTTCAGCGAAGTAGAGGGCGGCTACCGGATCAGCAAGAGCATCCGCGATATGTGCATCTTCGCACAGCACAACGTCGTCCGCGATCCTCCCTTCTCCCAGATGGATATCATTTGCTGCCGGAACGTTCTCATCTACCTTGAGCCAGTTCTACAGAACAAGGTGATTTCCCTCTTCCACTATGCGTTGCGACCTGGAGGCTATTTGGTGCTGGGAAGTTCGGAGGGTTTGGGCGCCGCTGCAAGTTTGTTCGCAACGGAAGACCGCCCGTGCAAGATTTTCTCGAAGAAAGCTACCCGGGCCCGGCAAGTTGTGGCGTTTTCGCTGAATCGTCAGCCGGACCAAGACGAACCGGGTCCCGCAGCGATTCCCGTGAAGCTCGACACAGCCTGGAATTACACCGAGGTTCAGAAGGAATTTGATCGTCGCCTCCTTACACACTACGCTCCCGCGGCAGCCGTCATCAATGAAGACAAGGAGATCCTGCATACGCGGGGGGATGTGAGTCGTTATCTGAAACTTGCGCCCGGCCGCGCCAGCCTGAGCATTCTGAAGATGGCGCGTGAGGGCCTGATCTTCGAATTGAGGAACGCCATCGACCGCGCCAAGGGCGAAAACACCCTGGTGCGGAGACAAAACATTCGCATCAAGAGCGGCGATACGAACGGCGGCGGCGAAACAAAGGGTCGTGCGTCCGGCGCCCAGGATTCGACGCGGCTCGTGAGTTTCGAAGTGGTGCCGATCAGCGTCGGCGGTGTAAAAGGGCAGTACTTCATGGTTGTGTTCGAGGACGCTTTTATCGAGCCTGAGCGCAAGCTCGGGCCAAAGGGATCCCCGGCCGCCAAGGAATCGGAGGCGGCAGCCGGACGAATCGGCAAGCTGGAGCAGGAGCTGGCGGCCACGAGAGAGTATCTGCAGTCCGTGATTGAGACGCACGAAGCGACGAACGAAGAGCTGCAGTCCGCGAACGAAGAAATTCTATCGAGCAACGAAGAACTGCAAAGTACCAATGAGGAGCTCGAAACGGCGAAGGAGGAGTTGCAATCCACGAACGAAGAGCTAGGAACAGTTAACGACGAACTCCGTAACCGCAATGCGGAGGTTTCACACGCAAACAACGATCTGACGAATTTGCTCTCCAGTATAGATATCGCCGTGATCATGGTCGGCAGCGATCTCACGATCCGCCGCTTCACGCCGGAAGCCCAGAAAATTCTGGGCCTCATTCCGGCCGACATTGGGCGTCCATTGCTGAACATCAATCCGACAATTCAGATTCCGGAATTCCAGACGATGGCCACACAGGTGATGTCGAGTTTGCGCACCGTGGAGAAAGCGATTACCGATCGAAACGGCAAGCGTTACCAGCTCCGCGTTCTTCCTTATCGAACGTTGGACAATAAGATTGACGGGGTCGTGATCGTGCTCGTCGACGTCTCGCCCAGAAAGCCCGCAGCGATCGGCTAATACGATCGTTGGGTTCCATTAATTTGGCAGAACTTCAAGTTCTACGGCGTTGGTTTGTGCGGAACTACCCCCCACCATGAGATCGAAGGCGCCGGGCTGCACGACGCGGCGCATGTTCTCGTCGATGATCGATAGAGCGTCCGGAGTGAGCTTGAATTCAACTGTGGTTTTCTCTCCTGGCTTCAACGTCACGCGGCGGAAACTCCTCAGCGCCATCACCGGTTGCGTAACGGAGGAGATTCGCTGGTGGATGTAAAGCTGGGCGACTTCGTCTCCGGGGCGATTGCCCGTATTCGTGATGTCGACCCGCACCGTGGCATTCTGGCTCGAGCTGATTTTCGCTGGTTCAACGCGCAGATTTTCGAAGCGGAATTTCGTGTAGCTGAGGCCGAAACCAAAAGGGAAGAGTGGCATGCTGTCAACGAAGGCGTAACTGCGGTTTCGGGACGGCTTGTGGTCGTAATAAGCCGGCAATTGGCCCACCGAACGCGGAAAAGTAACCGGCAATTTCCCGCCGGGATTGACGTCGCCGAATAGAACATCAGCGGCCGCGGTTCCTCCTTCCTCACCGAGGTACCAGCCTTCGAGAATTGCCGGCACGTTTTGTGCGACGTAATTGATCGACAATGGCCGGCCGTTAATGAGCAAAACAACGGTTGGAGTTCCGGTCTCGAACACGGCCTTGATTAGCTGCTCCTGGGCACCGAGCAAATCGAGCGAATCGCGGTCCCCCAGATGCTGCTCGGACCACGCCTCCCGGTTCGTGGTTTCGTTCTCACCGACCACGACGATCGCAACATCCGCTTTTCGTGCCATCTCGGCTGCGGCCCGGACTGCTTCCGCTTGCGTACTCGGGTCGATCACTCGAACGTTGTTCTCGTACCAGCCGCGCCATCCTTGCTTGCCATTCGTGATCTTGCAACCTTCGGAATAGAGGACGTTCGCGTTCGGGCCCACGCGCTGGCGAATGCCGTCGAGGATGCTGACGCCGTGACCAGCCTCGCGACTATAACCACCGAGGTGCACGTCTGCCGCATTCGGACCAATGACCGCGATCTTCTTGAGTTTCTTCAAGTCGAGAGGCAGCAAATCGCCATCGTTCTTTAGAAGGACAATCGACTCCTGTGCGGCCCTGAGCGCGAGCTTTTGATGTTCGGAGCTGTTCGTAGTTCGCGCCGCGTATTCTGGATCCACATAGGGATTCTCGAACAGGCCGAGCCGGAACTTTGCCGCAAGCACTCGCGCCACCGCGGCGTCTACTTCCGCTTCGGCCACTTTGCCTTGCTTCACCGAGTCGACCAGCGTGCGGTAGACGGAGCCGTCGGACAAATCGAAATCCACGCCCGCGGCGATTGCTTCTCGCGCCGCGTCTGCGGCGTTTGCTGCAACGTGATGCGTCTCGTACAGCATTTGCAGGGCGCCGCCGTCCGAAGTGATGTAACCTTGGAAGCCCCATTCCTGCCGCAGCACAGCTCCAAGCAGCCAGTGATTGGTATGGTCGGGGATCCCATCGATTTCGTTGTACGAAGCCATGACGCTGCCAACGTGCGCTTCCTTGACTGCGGCTTCAAAGGGAACAAAGAACGATTCGCGCAGCTCGCGCTCGGAAACGTTCGAGGGACCCGTGTTTCGTCCGCCCTCCATTTGGCCGTGGACGAAATGCTTGGCGGTCGCGAGGACGTGATGACGGTCGATTTGAAAGTTGCTCCCCTGTAGGCCCTCGATTGCGGCCGCTCCCATGCGGGCCACGAGGAAAGGATCCTCGCCGTAGGTCTCTTCCGTGCGGCCCCACCGTGGGTCGCGGGCTAAGTCGATGACGGGCGAAAACGCCTGATTGGTTCCCGAAGAAGCCATCTCGTCAGCGGCAGCGGTGAAAACCTGGCGAACAAGGTCAGGGTCCCAGGTGCTCGCGAGACCCAGGCACTGCGGAAAACTCGTGCTCCCATTAAACATGTACCCGTGGAGAGCTTCGCCCTGGAAGATGCGAGGAATGCCGAGGCGCGTTTTCTCCACGGCGTATCGTTGCGCAGCGTTGC
Source organism: uncultured Acidobacteriota bacterium (assembly GCA_963744235.1). GTDB lineage: Bacteria > Acidobacteriota > Terriglobia > Acidiferrales > UBA7541 > Palsa-295. The sequence continues at coordinate 1,300,087 of CAVUSU010000006.1, forward strand.
GAAGGACTGCGGCATCATAGGTGCTCACCGTGGTGTCCTCTTGATAAAGCCTGCGGAATGCTTCCTCAGCCTGATCGGGCGTGAACTTCCCGGTGGAGTCAAGAATTCCCGGGTGGCGTTGCCCGCCAGTTAGCTGATCCACTTTTTCTTCGAGCGTCATGCGCGGGACAAGATCGGCCACCCTTTTCTCGATTGGGAGATTCGGATTGCGATAGTCGGGAGTTGCTTGCTGCGCTGAGGCGACGACGGCGACTGTGCCCAAGATCGCCAGAACCTGGCAGTAGCGGGTTGTCTGGGTGTGCATGATTCGGTGCCTCCGACCGCCGGTAGAACTGTACGAACTCATTGTGATTTCTGACTCGCTTTCGCCTGGGTGCCCTCGAGCGCCCTGGACACCTGCGCGCGAGTTGCGCGCATTTGCTGGCTGACCGGGCTGTTGGGATCCAGCTTGAGGTAGGCGTCGATATCCTGCAGGGCCTCGGGGAAGTTTTGCATCTTGATGTGAATGTTCGTGAGGATGACGTAGATTTGACGATTCCGGTCGTTTAGGTCGCGGCACTTCTTGGCTGTGCGCTCAGCGTCCGGGTATCTCTTTAGTCCTAGAAGCGAGCGCGACAATTGGAAATACCCCTGCCAGGATGATTCGTCGAGTGCGATTTCTTTTCGAGACACATCCTCAGCGCCGGAGAATTCGTCGGTATCGTTCAGCACGTCGGCGAGGTCAAAAAATGCCTCGGAGTACTTTCCGCCACTCAAGTCGATCGATTTTTGAAAAGATCGGAGCGCGTCGGGAGCGCGGCCTGCCATGTACTGGGCAATTCCCATTCTGGAGTAGGCCTCATAATAGGAGGGAAAATCGTCAGTGGCCTTCTGAAATTCGGCAATCGCGCCCGCAAAGTCGCTCTTGGCCATCAGCGCCTTTCCTCGAGCGCTTTCGTCGCGGGCTTTTTCGGGGACCTTCAGTTCGTGGGCAGAGACGGTCTCGGGCGGCCCGGTCTCTATTTTGGAAGCAGCCGGGGAACTGGAACTTTCAGCGCGGAGGTCCACGTCCACATTGGATTGATGGCCACCGCTGACGCTGATGCTCAGTTGAGCGTTTACGTAGCCCATTTTTCTAACGGTGACCTGATAGTCGCCGTCTCTCACGTGATCGATATGAAATTGTCCGTTTGTATCTGTGTACTGACTCGGGGCGGCAAAACCACTGGGTGAGATCAAATCGATGCGCGCCGATACCACCGGTCGGTGGGAGGCCTCGTCCCGGACATACCCCACGACTTGCGCGGAATCGCTTATGGCTTGAGCTGCGGCCACCGCGGCGCACACGAGGGAAACCGGCAGAACAAACCCAAAGCAATAGACGGCGATGGCTCTGCCTTGAAAAGCGCATGGTTTGCGAGAGTAAATCGTCGGGCACTCCGATCGTCGGGAATTCGGCGGGATTGTAGCACTACGATTCCAGGAGGAAAGGTCCAATCGTAAATTCGGATACAATCCATAAAAAATGTGCTTGACACAAAACGGGGATGAGGGTAGAAAGCACACAGCGCAGTGCCAAATCGATATTCTTTGGGGTGGGGGGTCACAAGCCGATGAACGAATTCCAACCCGGATTTTGTGTCCCTTCTTTGACTATCTCCTGATTGTTGCAGCGGCGCGGTAACTTTGTGGACTCAGGGTCTCGAATCACAGACCCTGAAACCCTAGCGGGGCGATGGCCTAGGAGGCGATATGAAGAGTGAGTTTACGTTTGAGTTTACGTTGGGGACCGTGAAACGGTCCCTCTCGGTACGTTTTGCGGTTACAGCATTTGTGGTCTTGGCGGTTCTGTTCATTTTCTCACCGGTTTCCCATGCGCAAATCACCGGGACAATTACGGGCACCGTCGCTGATAGCTCGGGTGCCGTAGTCCCGGGTGCCAGCGTTTCCCTCATGAACGAGGCGAGCAAGGACATGCGCGGCACGGTCAGCGACTCGGCCGGGTACTTTGCGTTTCCGGGCGTGCTGCCCGGCACGTACACGGTGAGGGTGGAATCGAAGGGTTTCAAGGCGTTTCAGCAATCCGATATCATCCTGGAGGCGAGCGATAAGCGCAACATCAACGTGACGCTTACGGTGGGCCAAACGACTGAAACGGTCACTGTTGAGGCTCACACGGACCTCGTGCCCGTGGACTCGGGCGCCCGATCGTTTGAGCTATCGTCTCAGGACTTCGCCCGTCTTCCCATGATCTCGCGAAACGCCTCCGAGCTGCTGATGAGTCTTCCGGGAGCTGTTGTGACCCCGAACGGCAATTCCAGCTCGGCGCAGGGCGGCATGGACTTCACACAATCGGGCTCGGTAGGATCCTCTGCAGGCAATGGCGTGTCGATTGCCGGCGCCCCGTATCGAGGCGGCACGGCGCTGCTGATGGATGGAACGAACATCATTGATGAAGGCTGCGACTGCACTTCAATCGCCGTACCTAACCCCGACATGGTCGAGGAAGTAAAGGTTCAGACGTCTGCGTTCGGGGCCGACGGCGCGAAGGGTCCCGTCGTCGTCGACTTCATCAGCAAATCGGGCGGCGCCCAGTATCACGGCGAAGGTTATTTCTTCGTCCGCAACGCGATATTCAACTCGGACTCCTGGCAGCTCAATCACCAAGGGCAGAACGTGCAAACCGGCGATCATTACTACTATCCCGGCGGCAATTTCGGCGGCCCAGTTCCAGGGATGAAGAAGAAACTGTTTTTCTGGTTCGGTTACGAGCACTTCTACCAACTCGCGAGCGGCGGGACTATCGACCAGTCATACGTTCCGACGGCCGATATGGCGGCGGGGAATTTCAGCGCAACTGCTGCCAATAACGCGCTTTGCATGGCCGATAAAGGCGTAACGGCGGACAGCACGGCTTCTGCGGCTTCGGGCACTTATTGCTATGACCCGACCACTGGAAAGGGTCCTGGCGGCGCAGCAATTGCCAGCGCGGCGGCCGTTCCGCTCGACCCTGGCGCAACCTCGCTGATGGCCATGATCGAGAAATGGGATCCGCCGAATGCTGATCCCTCGAAGACTCCCGGTGGCTACAACTACTTCGTGCCAATAGCGGCTCGCCACAATGGCTATTTGTATCGCGGCCGCGGCGACTACGATTTCAACGAGAGCAATAAGTTGTTTGTGACCTACCAGTACGCAAGTGATTCGCAGCCATCGGATGGTAATTCCCACATGTGGTGGTTGCCGGGCAACTCCGTCGTGTTTCCTGGCGGGGGCCTGACTCAGGCACAGCAGGCCAAGACGATCACGGGCAACTTCCTGCACGTGTTCAGTCCCACGCTGACGAACCAAGCGACCGCGTTCTGGACTTGGTACTGGGGCCCGCAGACTCCTGCGAACTTCAACGCGGTTCTCCGCAGCACCAACAACTATCCGGCTGGCTACGGCACTCAGTTCACCAAGGCTAATCCGTTGCCCTCGACTATGGTCCCCGGATGGAACGGCGTCGGCTACGCGCTACCCGATTTCAGCCAGTGGGACGTCTTCTCGGGCACGGGTGGGTCGTACTACATTAAGAAGCAAAATCCGGCATTCGCTGACGACTTGACGAAGGTCTACAAAAATCACACGTTGAAGACTGGCTTCTACTATGAGATGACTGGGAACAACCAAGCGAACTTCAACCCGATTAACGGAGCGTTCTCGTTTGGTGGCATCTCAACACCTTTGGTAGACGCAACAAACGCGGCCGCTTTTCAGGGAACGCAGAATCCGACCGCCAACTTCATGATGGGGATCGCCTCAAACTATAACGAGCAAAGCTCTCTGCCGTTGAACGATCAGGCTTACAAGACGTTTTCGTTCTACGGTCAGGACTCGTGGAAAGTGACGCGGCGGTTTACTTTGGACTACGGAGTGCGGTTCGATCACATCGGGCACTGGTATGATCGTGACGGCTATGGCAACGCAGTATGGGTTCCTGGTGACATCATCGGCGACGTCCAGAAGGGGAAAGTTTTCCCCGGCGTTGAGTGGCATGCCATTGATCCCGGAATTCCGCTCAGCGGCACGCCGAACCGGCTCTTCCACTTCTCTCCGCGCTTCGGTGTTGCCTACGATGTCTTCGGAACCGGCGAAACCGTGGTTCGTGGTGGCTGGGGCGTGTACTTCTTCAACGACCAAGTCAACGACTACAGCGGTCCTCTTGCCTTGGCGCAGCAAAGCATCCAGACCGGTCTGCCCGGCAACACAACGGTGCTGTTCGGCGAGACTGGGTTGTTGCCGAAGCCTGCAGGGGCTTTCCAGTCGCCCTCTAGCGGTCCTGGGTTCATACTCAATCCCAACGACTACAACGTGCCATATACTACGAACTGGAACCTTACCATTGACCAGCGACTGCCGTGGAACTCGCACCTGGAAGTTGCCTATGAAGGCAACGACAGCGGCGGCCTCTTCTTCGGCGGCCAGGTAGGCGGCGGTGGCAACCTCGGCGGGAACGACCTGATCAACGTCAACAAGACTCCGCTAGGCGCGTACTTCTTGCCGAACCCGTTCACTGGAAGCATCGCTACCGATCCGGAGAACGTCTGCGGCAAGTACCCGGACGGCACTCAGGTCAATACCGGCGGCACGGCGCCATGCCTGAATGGACAGGCCGACTACCGTCCGTACGGAACCATGAACATCGCCGGTAAGCCTGTCAACGTATACGGCACGCAGTCGATCTACGTTGAACAGCATGCCGCCTATGCCAACTACAACGCCCTCGAGGTCTTGTGGGCGAAACAGGCCGGACGCTTCACCTTCAATACGAGCTTCCTGTGGTCCAAGGCGCTCGGCTTCGGGAACGGCAATATCGATCCTTTCAACGAGCGGGCGAACTACGTCGTCCTCCCGATCGATCGGCCGTACGTGTGGAATTCCTCCTACGCATTCGATCTTGGGAGGGCCTACCACGGCGACAACAAGGTTCTGGGCGGAGCGGCGAACGGATGGACGATCGCCGGCATCACCACGTGGCAGAAGGGTGGCGACATGCAGTCGCAGTCCAGCGAAAACCTGGGAATGTCGCTGCAGTACGCGTTTGCCAACGCAGCCTGCTCGGGCGGTATATGCACCGACGGGGTCTCGCAGAGGTCGTTCTACGGAACGGACGCTTCGATCAACATTCAGCCGGTCGAAACGTGCAATCCAACAAGCGGCCTTGCCACGAGTCAGTATGCCAAGCTAAGTTGCTTCGCGGTCCCGGCGGTCCCGGCGGGCACCCCCCAAGAACTCACCGTGAAGGGGGGCGATCAAGTGGTGGGCTATACGCCCTACTCGATCGTGAAGAACGGGCCTGCCCAGTTGCCGTACATCTCGATGCCAGCGTTTTTCGACAGCGACCTGGCTATCTACAAGACGTTCCACATCACCGAACGGCACACGGTGGAATTCCGAGTGACGGCCAACAACTTCCTGAACCATCCGCTTGTCGGCTACTCAAACAGCAACTTCCTAACCCTCAAGTATTCACTTGATCCGACGAACAAGGGGAACGGATACACCTTCGTCCCGCCCGCCGGCAACGTAACGCCGACGAACTGGGGCACGACGGATACGAAGTTCACGCCGATCACCTCGGCTTACGGGCGTATCTTGCAGTTCGGTCTGAAGTACAGCTTCTAACCCACCCTGGCGAGAGGGGCACCAAGTTTCGAGGTGCCCCTTGTGCCACAAGGGTTGGGTTGGGCGATTGAGTGACTCGAAGTTAGTTGGACGCTCGGTTATACTTTGCTGTGATGCTGGACCAGAAACTAAGGCCTCAGATTCCTGAACCGCCTCGCGAGCGCAAACTCCGGGGCGGTTCGTTTCTTTTTGACACGAGTTTTTCTAGAAAAGACACTCCTCCTTCTGCGGACACGTCCGGAATCAGCACTCCCCGCTGGTTATTTTTATTCGGCACGCTGACATTGCTAACCGTCGCTCCCTCACGGGCGCAAGTCTCAAGTCCCGCCGGCTCGGCGAAGAGCCCTCTACAGCAGCATTACGAGGCGGCACAGAACTTTCAGTCCTCCGGCAACCTGCAAGGCGCGGCGGTGGAATATCGGCTATTTCTGGCCGAGGCGCTGCATCGTATAGCGGGCGCTCGCGCAAGCATTCGTGACTTTGCGAAGGCGCTGCCGCTCTTTGAGGCGGGCCTCAGCCTTGCCCCTTCGGACGTGGACTTACGCGCCGACTACGCGGAGACCTGCCGACAGGCTGGTGATTTGCCGAAAGCAAAATCGCTGGCCCAAGCTGCGGTGGAGGCAGAATCAGGCAATGTGAAGGCTCATATGGTTCTAGGCCGATCGCTCTCGCAGCTAAACGAGGTTGCGGCAGCCACACAACAATTCGAAGCGGCGGTGACCATCGAGCCGAGTTTCGACAATGGTTACACTCTGGCGGTTACGTACCTGCGACAGAAGGACGAGCCCAACGCCACTCGAGTTTTTTCGGAGATGCTCAGCGGGTTTGGCGATTCGCCGGACATTCACATGAAGTTCGGAAGCGCTTACGGCGCAGCGGGCTATCCGAATCAGTCGATTGAAGAATTCAAGAAGGTCATCGCGAAGGACGATAAATACCCTGGCGCCCACTACTCGTTGGGGGCGGCTTATCTAGTGGGGCTCAGCGACGCAATCTACCCGGAGGCGGCGGCGGAGTTTCGCAAGGAACTCGAGATCAATCCCAACGACTACAACAGCCACTTCGAGCTCGGATACATCGAATTGAGCCAGCATAAACTGTCGGAGGCCGAGCGCGAGCTTTCTCGCGCCGCCGAGCTAGACCCGAAGAGCCCAGATCCACTTCTTTCGCTGGGCCAGCTTTACGTGGAATTAAATCGGGCGTCGGATGCGGAAACGGCCCTGCGGAAAACCATTGCGCTTACTACCGACGTTCCGCGCAATCATTACCAGGTCCAGCGAGCTCACTACTTGCTCGCGCGCCTTTTGCTTCAGTCCGGGCGACAAGACGAAGGCAAGGCCGAAATGCAGCTCTCGCAGGAGCTGATGCAAAAGAGCGTCCTGAGCAACCAGGGCAAGGATCCGGGAGCCGGCCAGAACGTTGGTGCAGGGGCGTCTGATGCGCCCGCCGTCGTGGCAAAAGAGCTTGTGGCTGATCCAGAGGCAGCCAAGCAGGTCGAGGCGTTTGAAAGCCAGGTCGGCCCGGCCGTCGCGGACGCGTACAACAACCTAGGGGCGATTGCGGCCGGCGACAACGACTTCGCGTCAGCGCTCGAGTACTTCCAGAAAGCGTTTGATTGGAAACCCACTCTCGACGGGCTCGATTTCAATTGGGGAAAAGCCGCGTTTTTGGGAAATCAATTTGATCAGGCGGTGAGCCCCCTGGGGCGATTGTTGCAAGCGCATCCGGACGACCCCTGGGCGCGATCGGCGCTCGGCACGAGCTTTTTCAAGCTGAAGAGATATGGCGAGGCGCTGAAGACCTTGCAGCCGATGGAATCGAAACTTGGCGCCGATCCGCAACTGGCCTCAATTTACGCGGTTTGCTTGGTGAAAACAGGCGAGTACGACCGCGGGATCGGGCAGCTCCAAACCATGGTTAGGAAAGATCCTGGCGTTGCGGGCACACACGAGGTGCTCGGCGAAGCGCTTGCCGGTCACCGCGACTTCAAAAATGCGGCTGAAGAACTGCGAGCCGCGGTTCGATTGGATCCGCAGAGCACCGTGGCGAAGTACAACCTGGCGTCGACTTTGATCGAGCTGCGTGAATATGATGAGGCGCAGGCGTTGCTGCTCGATCTGGTAAAAACCGGCTGGCAAAATCCGCACGTTTATTACAGTTTGGGCAAGCTCCAACTCGATCGGGGGGAAGTGAAGGCTGCGGTGGCCGCTCTGGAAACTGCGGCCAAGCTGAGCCCGAACAGCGGTCCCATTCACCACGCTCTGGCCGACGCCTACCGGCAGGACTCGCGTAAGGAAGACGCGGATCGCGAGATGAAACTGTACGAAGCGCTGAGAAACGATCCAGCGAAGTCCGGTGGCACGGCCAAGCCGGAGTAGCTTTGAGCGGACTGACGGAGCTTGCCAAGATTGGACCGCATGCGTGCAACCGGGGCGGCTGTTTGCGCCATTCTGCTCGTAGGGTTTGCCCAGGCGCCCCATTCCGCCTCGATCCGTTTTCACGACGTCGGCTTCGAGTCCGGACTCACCACGGTGCCGCACTCTTCGGCCGACAAGCGCTACCTGTTGGAAATGATGGGCGGCGGCGTGGCGCTGTTCGATTGCGACGATGACGGCAAATTGGACATCCTCACGGTCAGGGACTCCACGATTGACCGCTACCTGAGTGGACGCGACTTTATGGTCACGCTCTACCATCAGGATTCCGATCTGCATTTCACGGATATCACGGAGTCCGCCGGTCTCACCGCGCGAGGTTGGGGCATGGGGGTGGCGATCGGGGATTTCGACAATGATGGCCTCCCGGACATTTATGTAACCGGCTACGGCCACAACGTGCTGTACCGCAATCTGGGGAACTGCAAGTTCGAGGATGTCACGACGAGAGCGGGCGTCCAGGCCGGCGGATTCAGCGTAGGTGCAGCCTGGGCCGACTACGATCGCGACGGACATCTCGACCTTTTCGTCTCGCGTTACGTTCACTCTGATATTCACCATCTGCCACAGCCGGGCGACAAGTCGTTCGACTACAAAGGGCTACACATTGAAGTGCCCGAAGCCGAAGGCGAGAGTGATTTCCTCTTTCGCAACCGAGGTGACGGCACGTTCGAGGATGTTTCGCTGAAGGCCGGGGTCAGCAATCCAGCGAAGCAGCGCGGCATGGGTGTCGTCTGGGGCGACTACGATGATGACGGCTGGCCCGATCTATTCGTTGCGAACGACGTGGGTCCGAATTATCTCTATCACAACAAGCGCGATGGCGCGTTTGAGGAAGTAGGAATGCTGTCGGGAGTCGCGTTGAGTTCCGAAGGCAGGTCGATGGGGAACATGGCGGGCGATTTTGCGGATTTCTACCGCGATGGCGGCCTGGCGCTGGTAATCACGCGCTACGGCTTTCAGCCGGTGAGTTTGCTGCACAATGATCGGGCGCGGGGGTTTTCCGACGTCACGTGGGCGTCGGGAGTGGGGAAGGTAGGCTACTCACCGGTGCGGTGGGGGACCGGATTCGTCGATTTCGAAAACAACGGCTGGCCCGATATTTTTGTAGCCAATGGAAACGTATCGGAGGCAGTCGAGACACTTCCCAATGAGTTGAAGTATCGCGAGCCACTGCAACTCTTTCGTAACAAGGGCGACCGCACTTTCGAGGAGATTGCGGACGCGGCTGGCCTGAACGACGGGCCGCTACAATCGCGCCGGGGCGCGGCCTTTGGCGATGTAAACAACGACGGAAACGTGGACATCGTCGTATACAACGTTGGCGCGCCGCCTTCACTCTTCATCAATCAAACGCAAAACGCGAACCACCGGGTTCTCTTTCGTCTAATTGGAGCGAAGAGCAACCGCGCTGCTATCGGTGCCCGAATGACCGTGTTCACGTCCGCGATGACCCAGATCGACGAAGTTCGCGGGGGCGGGAGTTATTTGTCGTCGAACGACCAGCGGCTTCATTTCGGGCTTGGCTCCGACAGCACAATGAAGAAACTGGAAATTCAGTGGCCCAGCGGCCTCAAGGAAGAGTTGAGAAATGTGCCGGGAGACGCGATTTACACGATCGTCGAGGGAAAGGGAATCACGACCACGATCAAGCTTTCACCGCCGGGGAAAGGCGATGGCCGAAGGTAAAGGACGATGAAAAGCTGTAGTGTCGTGCGAAACTGCGGAGATATTTAGGTGCGGAGACTTGCTTTCAAGGCCTTGCTCGTCGGGGTTTGCATTGTTCAAGTGGTGCAAGTTAAACCTCCTGTCCCCCGGTTCGAGGAGATAGCCAAACAGGCCGGCCTCACCGTTCCGCATATTTCCTCGCCTGAGAAGAAATACATCGTCGAGTCCATGAGCGGTGGAGTCGGCTTCATTGATTGCGACAACGATGGGAAGCTCGACATCGTGACGGTGAATGGCTCGACGGTGGACCGCTATCGCCAGGGTGGCGATCCGATGGTGACGCTCTATCATCAAGACACGAATCAGGGCGGAAATCCCAAGTTCACTGACATTACCAAGAGCGCCGGGCTTGCGCGAAAGGGCTGGGGGATGGGCGTCGCGGTGGCGGACTTCGACAACGATGGTTTGCAAGACCTGTACGTGACGGGTTTCGGCGGCAATGTGCTGTACCGGAACCTCGGGAACTGCAAATTCGAAGATGTAACGGAGAAGGCAGGTCTTCGCGCGGGCGGGTTCGGAGCGGGGGCGGCCTGGGGCGACTACGATCGCGATGGCAATGTAGACTTGTTTGTCGCGCGTTACGTCCATCTCGACATCAACAACCTCCCTGAATTTGGCAGCAAGCAGGATTCGTGCACCCTGATGTCCGCTAAAGTGCAATGCGGACCGCTCGGGCTTCCAGGGGAAACCAATTTTCTCTTCCGCAATCGAGGCGACGGCACGTTCGAGGACATAACGAAAAAGGCGGGTGTGTACAACGGTTCCGGCGCTTATGGCATGCAGCCGATTTGGTTCGATTACGACAACGACGGCTGGCCCGATCTCTACGTGGCGAACGATGCGGGTCCCAACTATCTCTACCACAACAATCACGACGGAAAATTCGAAGACGTGAGCTTGATTTCGGGAACGGCGGTGGATGGCAATGGCAAGCCACAGGGGTCCATGGGAGTGGACGCCGCTGATTTCAGCCACGACGGCCGTCTCGATCTTTTTGTCACCAACTTTACATTTCAGCCCGACACGCTCTACTGGAATCAAGGCGCGCAGGGCTTCGCGGATATTAGTTCCAGCGCGCGGCTCGCCGATCCGACATACGTCAACGTCGGATGGGGCACCGCGTTTTTCGACGCGGCGAACAGCGGATGGCCCGACATTCTTGTCGCCAACGGTCACGTGTTTCCGCAAGTGGACGCGATCAAGGGCGCAGCGCCGTACCGGGAGCCGATTCAGCTTTTCCGCAACAATCGTGACCGGACTTTCGAGGACATAACGGCGTTTTCGGGTCTCGACAAACTGTACCCGGCCTCGTGGCGGGGCGCAGCCTTTGGCGACGTCGCCAACAACGGCAAGATCGACGTCGTGATATTGGACGAGGATGGGCCGCCGATTCTGCTGATGAACCGGACGGTGTCCAACAATCACGCAGCGCTTTTCCACCTCGTCGGGACAAAGAGCAACAAGGCCGCAATCGGAGCGCGCATAACAGTAACGGCGGGCGACCTCGTTCAGTTCAACGAAGTTCGAGGCGGCGCGAGCTATCTTTCGCAGAATGATCTTCGGGTTCACTTTGGGCTCGGCTCGCGCGCGATGATCGACACCGTCGAGATCATGTGGCCTAGCGGGACTAGGGAAACTTACAGGAGTCTTCCGGCGGACTGCATCTACAAGATTGTGGAAGGAGCGGGAATCCGGGAAAAAACTGGTTTTACAAAGTAATACGTCGCGGGGTCCCGGCGGAAGGATCATCGTTCCGGTGCCTGCCTGTTGAGGTGAACTCGTCGGGGCACATTTCAGTGAGCAGCAAAGGACTAACCGATGTACAATTCCCCAACATCCGGACGCGGATAGGGGGCTGAATGTCGGCGCGAAAAGATCAGGGGAAGGCGGAGCATACCTCGGCGGTGACGTTGAAAGCCGTCGCCAGCCACGTGGGTCTCACTCCAGGCACGGTTTCCGCCGTTCTGAATAACTCTCCTGCCTGCCGTTCTGTCCCCAAGCACACGAAGGATCGGATATTCGCTGCGGCGCGCGAGCTGAACTACAAACCAAACTATTTAGCGCGCGCCCTGCGCGTGAAACGCACCTATACAATCGGAGTAATTGCCGCCGAAATCGGCGATCCTTACGGCTCCGTCGTCATAAGCGGAATTGAGCGATATCTTCGCGCGAAGGACTTCTTCTTTTTAACTGTGGTGCACCGGCACGACGAGGATCTACTCGAAAGTTATTCACGGTTGCTACTCGAGCGGGGAGTGGAAGGCTTCATCACGGTGGACACTTCGATCACTCAGCAGCCCTCCTTGCCCACAGTAGCCGTCGCCGGGCACCGTTCCGTGCCAGGAGTGACGAACATCATCATCGACCACCGAACGGCCGTGTTGTACGCGCTCCAGCATCTGACTGAACTGGGCCACCGCGACATAGCCTTCATGAAGGGACCCGTCATCAGCTCGGACGCGGAGGATCGCTGGAAGAGCATCACGGAAGTGGCGTGCGAACTCGGCATCCGGATTCAGCCAGATCTAGTGGTGGAGTTGAACGACCCCGAAGGGTGTGCCGCCAGCGCGCCGGAGTATAGTTATCCCTTCGCAAAGGAGCTGCTGAGGCGCAATCGGCCATTCACTGCCCTGTTCGCATACAACGATAACTCGGCGATCGGGGCGGTTCGAGTGTTTCAGGACGCGGGCTTGCGAGTTCCTGGCGATATTTCTGTGGTCGGGTTCGACGATATTCAGCCCGCTGCATATACGAACCCCACTCTGACCACAGTGCGGCAACCGCTCGACAAAATGGGAGAAATAGCCGCGAGCACCATTCTGGATCGGATTGAGAATCGCGGCGAGTATGCGCCCGAAATTGCGATCGAGCCGGAATTCGTAGTGCGGCAATCAACGGGTGTCGCCCACACGCAGCGAACGCAGTCCGCGCGCCTGGGAAGTCTCACTGCACCGTTGTCCGCTGAAGGGCTGCGCTGACTACTTGGGATTCTCCTGCTGCTCCGGGATCTTTGGCTCGCCAATCTTCTGCGTGGCGCTCACCGAAAAGAGCAGGTATTTGCTAAATGTATGGTGCCTGTGGAATGGGCGGTGGCGGTAGTAGAAGTAAATGTCCGCATTGGCCGGAAGCCACAGCACGACGTTTTTCGCGGGGAAGGGAACGGGACCATATTCGATCGCGTCTTCCTCCGAGCCAAGCCCCACTTCAGGAATCGGCTTCATCAAGTTCGCTTCGAGCCTCACGATCTGATACGTGTCCGCAGAAATCCAGGCGCGGCCTTTCAGTCCCACTGTGTACGAGCCGTCTTGGTTCTGATAGGAACGGATTCGTTCGGGCCGGTCCGGCCGCTGGCGGAAGTATACGAGCCATGTCGGTTCGTCGTGCCAGCTACCAAGCCCTTCACACGTCATTTGAAAGTCGCCTCGCATTTCGGGAGAAAAAATGAGAGGTAAATCGGCCAGACCAAACATGGAGACTTGACCAAGGAATTCATTCGATCCGGAATCACCCTGTCGGTTTTCGTCAATAACCAGCACGCCTGAATCCGACGGAGTAATCGAGATCAAGTATTCGAATTTCCTTCTGTCCGTCAGAATCGGACGGCCCATCGTGCTGAGCTCTTGGTGGATCACATCCTCTTTCGCTTGGATGCGGTTGACGCTTTCAACGAGCTCGGTAACGCGTTTGCCAACCCCTCCGATCACCTGATCGGCGGGGCAGGTGACGCCATCCTCGGTCACGGGCTTAACTTGATCCACCCCCGGTGGCTCCCAATCAGCAAGCGGCAGTTTAGGCGCCGGCATTTCGGCGCTTGGCAGAGCGCTGCTAACGGCTGTGGGCTGGGTCACGCCGTTCGCGGCGGACTCATCTGAGATCTCGTGTTCCAACCTATCGACGAGCTCTTGGGCAGCGGGAACGCTCCGGCTGCCTGGTACGTCGCGCAAAAACGCTCGAAGGACCTTCAACGCATCTTGGGTTTGTCCAAGTTCGGCGAGAGCCTCACCCTCAATGAGTTCGGCGGCATTCGCCGCACCCTTTCCCATCTCAACTGCCTCCACCGCCTCCCTCTGCGCCTTCTTGAAATCGCCGGCGCGCAAATAAATGTCGGAGAGCAGCCATCGCGCCAGCCATTCTTTGCCGTCGAGTGCGGAAGCCTTCTCTAGGACTTCGGACGCGCCTTTGAAATCTCCCTTGTTGTGGCGCATTTGCCCCAGAGCAACCAGCGCCGGCACGTTCTCCGGGTCGGCCTTAACAGAATTGTTGAAATAGGTTTCAGCCTGCTGCACGTCTTGCAGACGCACGTATAACGAACCCAGCAGATAATTGATCTCGGCGTCCCTTGGAGCCAGGGTGTACGCTTCGAGCAGTTCCTTTTGGGAGTTTTTCAGGTTCCCCGCTTCAAGCTCTGCCAGGCCCTTGTCTTCGTGCTTCTGCGCCTTCGCCGGAATCGGCTGTGACGGAGTAGCCTTCGCGGCCGCGTTTTCGGGATTCGGTTCCATCGTTACGTCGACTTCGATGTAGCCGTGACTGTCGTTATAGTCGAGATCCTTTCTCTCGGTGCGGTAGCCGGTCGCGTTCACCTCAACGGTGTATCGCCCAAAGCCTGGCAGGTTAGCGAAAATCACCTGCGAATCGCCCGATGTCATCTCGGTCCTGAGTGGCACGCCGGACCCATTCGCGAAGATCGCGACGAACGCGTGGCGTTTCAGCGGAGCAGAACGGGGTCCCAGAACTCGCACGACCACCGATCCCGTTGCGAACATTTCTGTTGTGGTTCCCACGCCTGGACTTGGCGCCGCGGGCTGCTGGATGCCTTGTTGGCTGCCTGGCTGGCCAGTTCGTTGTGCGATCGCAGGGGCGGAAATCGCCAAAAACAGAATCGCCGTTATGCCGATAATCCGAAGGTGCCAGTACACTGTGGCCTCTTGCGGGACTTTCCGCTCCCAATTGTTTACCGGATTGTACACCCGCTCACCTGGGTTCAAGAACTGCGAATTAACAGACTCACTCAAATCCACGAACGCCCTTAAGGTGTCCCGTTTCAGAGCTTTCGTCCGACCTTGCGATGAGGACTACTGAACGGATTTGGGGCCGCCGAATCGCGGCTTCAGCGCATTCACGAGAGCTTTCTGGGCGGCTGCCTAGCTCCTCGGCGCTCAATTTCTGCCGTGGCCAGAAAAAGCCTCGCAAACCGTCTCCCCTCTTGCGCGGCACGATGTGAACGTGAAAGTGCGGGACGCTCTGGCTGACGATGTTGTTCATGGCGACGAAGGAACCGTCCGCCTCCATCACCCGCTGCACAGTCGCAGCGAGAAGTTGCACATTCGAAAACAGCGGTCCGATCAGATCCTGCGGAAGATCGAGCAGCGTCGGATAATGCTGCTTTGTGACCAGAAGGCAATGTCCCGGAAAGAGGGGCCGGTAGTCGAGAAGTGCGATCGAGATTGCGTCTTCGAAAATGACGTTGGCGGTCAGGTCGCCGGCAACAATCTGGCAGAATTGGCAGGGCTTTTCCGGCTCGAAGGCTCTTTGCTGCACACGCCTGTTCATTCGAGCAGCTTACATCGTTTGCCGAGCAGCGCCCATCCTATAGCAGCTGGTGAGCGAAGCCAAGAAGGTGAGCGATAGGAACGCGTTTGAAGAATCCGTTCGTCCATGTTCGCATGGTCCTATCGTATAGTCGCTGAGGAGCACACGGATTTTTATGGGACCGAGTCCGCGGAGTCGGAAGATTCTCAAAACAATACTCGCAGGGTGCCTTACTTGCTTGCTTTCTCCGCCGGGGCAGGCACAGACGACGAAAACCAAGGTTCCGAAGGCGCCCGTGGCAGCGGCCCCTGCAGCGCATGATTGCGGTGAAGGCGTGACACTGCGCCTGACGGGATCGTCGGTGCAGCAAGGAGGGTTGCTCGAGCTGACCCTGGCGGCCACCGGTCCAGTAACCAAAATAAGGGCGGATTGGGCGAGCAGTGCATTGCCGTTCTGGGAGGATGACGCGGGATTGCATCACGCGTTGGTGGGAGTCGACCTCGAGCGCGCGCCCGGAAAGTATGACCTCAGCATTACGGGCCAGCTCGCGAGCGGGGCGAAACTGACGTGCAGCGCGCAGGTGGACGTCAAAGCCGGGCAATTTGCGATCGAAAGCCTCAAAGTGGCTCCGGAATACGTCGAGCCGAACCCGGAAGAGCGCGCCCGCGCCGACAAAGAAAGCCAGCGCATACACGAAATCTTCGCGACTACTACTCCCGAGCGACTGTGGGCTGGAAAATTTCGCATGCCTCTCGACGGCAATAAGACCGGACACAATTTCGGCAAGCGACGTGTGCTGAACGGCAAGCCGATGTCCCCACATACGGGCCTCGACATTTCCGCGCCCGCTGGTACGCCGATTCACGCTGCGCAACGCGGCCGCGTGGTGCTTGCCGACAATCTTTTCTTCTCGGGGAATACGGTGATCGTTGACCACGGGCTCGGCGTGTACACGTTTTACGGGCACATGAAATCGATTAACGTTGCAGAAGGCGACGACGTGAATGCCGGCGCCGTCGTCGGAAAGGTGGGCGCGACCGGCCGCGCGACGGGTCCGCACCTGCATTGGACACTGGTGGTCGATGGCGCTCGCGTGAACCCACTGGGAATTGTGTGGCTTGGTCCCAGGTGAAGGGCTCTCATTTCGTGGGAGGCGGCGCCGGGGGCGCGCCGGTGCTGGCGTTTACCAAGATTTGTACGGCCGGCGCGACCGCGATGAGTAAATCCGCTTGCGGCTGCGAAGCTTGATCGATCATTGCGAGGGTTTGCGACTTCCACGCATCGGATGGGTGCTCGCCTTTATCGAGATAGTCGAGGGCCTGAAGGCCTGCGGCACCGAGCGATGCGAGGCTTTGAGACGCGGGAACGAGTTCCCTGAGTAACGCAGAATTGTCGAGCAGCGGTTGCAGCCGGGCACGGTTATCGCGCCAAGTCTCGAGTTGAGCGCGAATTTGCGCTTCGATGATCGCGTCTTTGAAATTACTCGCAACGAGTGCGTTGACTGCTCGCGCGAATTCGTTCGCTGCTTCGCTTTCGGGCGGGACAGCGTCGACCAGGCGATTCAGCGGCACCGTGCTCGTTTGCGCTACACCCGCGCGTTCAGCGGCCTCCTCGCGTACACCGAGACCAACAGGGCGCACCGCGTCGCCCAGCACGCGCAGCGCTGCCACGTCATCCGTCCCCGCCATACGGCCGAGCATGGCGATGTAGTTCGATTTGTGCGTAAGGCCGAGCCATTCCAGGCGCCAGCTTATGGCCGCAATGCGCCGATACATACCGTCCATATCCTGGGTTTCCGCAGGCGACCAGAGGCGCTCGGCAACGGCAGCAGTGCGCGGCCAGACGCGCGACTCAATGTTGTCCGGCGCGACGAACTCGGCCCACATGCAAGCCTCGCCTCCGAGGATTCTCGATTGTTCCTCGGCGCTGAGATTCGCGGCGTCGCCCGACAGCGGATCAACAGCGTAATATTGCGCCGCGGTCTCCATGTGATCGAGGTAATAGCCGCTCGAAAGTAAGCCGCGATATTCTTGTTTGGCGGCGGCAGCGAGTGAGGCTTGTCCGCGCCACGACTGAATCACGATATCTTGCGACATTCCCGGACTCAGAATCTCATCCCAGCCAATCATCAATTTGTGGTGCTTTGCGACGATTTTCTGCACGCGGACCGTGAAGTATTGCTGGAGCTCCTGATTGTTCTTGATTTGATGTGCACGCATGAAAGCCTGGACCTTCGGATTCGCGTCCCATTGCTTGCCGTTTACTTCGTCGCCGCCGATATGGAAGAAACGATCGGGGAATAGCTCGGACATCTCGCCGATGAATTTGTCGAGAAATTTGAAGGTTTCCTCGCGTGTCGGGTCCATCGCCGGATCGAAGATGCCCCACCTACGCTCGATCGAATACGGGCCCGAGCCGCTCGAAATCTCGGGATAGCCGACGAACCAGGAGGTCGCATGGCCGGGCATGTCGAACTCCGGCACGACGCGGATGCCGCGGTCGGCTGCATATTCGATGAGATCGCGCATTTCGACCTGCGTGAAGTACAGGCCGTCTGAGCCCATCTGCTGCAGTTTCGGGAATTCCTTGCTCTCGATGCGAAACCCCTGGTCGTCGGACAGGTGCAGGTGCAGCACGTTGAGCTTCACGGCAGCCATGCCGTCGATGTTGTGTTTGATGATATCGATGGGAGTGAAGTGGCGGCTGACGTCAATCATGAGGCCGCGCCACGGGAATCGAGGCTTGTCCTCGATATGAACGGCCGGGGCTGCAAATCCATTGGGGGTGGATTGAACGAGCTGAAGAAAAGTTTCGAAGCCGTGCAGGATGCCGAGCGTGTTCGATGCGCTCAGGGTCGCACTGGAGGAAGTCACGTCAAGGGTGTAGCTTTCATCTTCGTCGGCTTCCTGGATCGACTTGCTCGGGCTGCTTGTATAAACCGTTAGAGTGGCTTTTCCAACGGCAATGAGATCCGCGCGAACGGGAGCTCCAGTTTCGCGGGAAGCCTTGTCGACCATTTTCTGGATGGGGCGGGCAAGTTTTGGCTCAGTTCCTCGCCCGATCGCGGTCGCGGAGTTCAATGGAATGCCCGTTTGGCGTGAGAGATTCGTCACGAAGCGCTGCGCGGCGCGATCGAGGCGCGAGTCTTTTGCGCCTTCGATAGCAACGGAGAAGGACTGATCGATGGTTAGCCAGCCCGTACCGAGCTGAAGTTTTGCAGGCAGCGGCATCACGTTTATTTGATTTTGCTGTGGAGATTGCTGCGACTGCGCCAAGGTTCTTACTCCGATAAGTGAGGAAAGCAGTAAAACCAGGATCGTTCGCATGATTCCTCTTTTCCGCAATGTCGTCCTCAGGATGTGCTGAGGGCAGCGAGCATAGTACGAAGTCTCGACGCGGGACAAACGGTTTCCAATGGGTGAAGGCATAGCACTTTGCCGGCCATGAAGCTTTTCTCGCGGCCACCTCGATTTCGCGTTGCCTCCACGCGAGGTTGTGTGCCATAAATTCGAGCCGCCATGACGTTCACGCTGCTCGACTGGTTCGCGATTCTCGGCTATCTCGCGATCACCTTGCTGCTCGGCCTCTATTTCCGCCGAAGCGCGGGGAAGAGCACGGAAGACTATTTCGTTTCGGGACGCGACGTTTCCTGGTGGCTGGCAGGAACGTCCATGGTCGCAACTACGTTCGCCGCGGATACACCTCTGCTGGTTGCTGGGCTTGTCTACACCCAAGGAGTTGCAGGCAACTGGCTGTGGTGGGCGTTTTTGCCGTCCGGAATGATGACGGTGTTTCTGTTCGCGCGGCTGTGGCGGCGATCCGGCTTGATGACCGACGTGCAGTTTGCCGAAATGCGTTACGCCGGAAAGCCCGCCGCATTCTTGCGCGGGTTTCGGGCGATTTATCTTGGCCTGCTGATGAACTGCCTGATTCTGGGCTGGGTCACCAAGGCGATGATCGGGATCGTCTCCACGACGATGGGGCCGACCATGCAGGGCTGGCCGCTGCTCGTCGAGTTTTCGAATTTCCTGAGCCGCATTTTCGGTCCAACATTCTCTGGGTCTGACGGCCAGGCGCTGGTGGTGTGCATTTTCTTCCTGATTCCGTTCACGGGAATCTACGTGACGCTGGGCGGGCTTACGGGCGTGCTGTGGACCGACCTGTTCCAGTTTGTGCTGAAGATGTCGATCGTGATCGGCGTCGCGTACTACGGGGTAAAGGCCGCTGGCGGGATGAGCTCGATCCTTTCGAAGATTGATGCCATGCGTGCGACGAATGGCGGTTCGGATCCGACGGCGCTGTTCCCGGATTTCTCGCGTGGCTTCACGGTGGAAACATTGTGGACTTTGCCCGTGATCACGTTTTGCGTGTACCTGGGAGTGCAGTGGTGGGCGTTCTGGTATCCGGGAGCGGAGCCGGGAGGCGGCGGATACATCGCGCAACGCATCTTCAGCGCGCGCGACGAACGCCAGGGGCTGCTTTCGGTGCTGTGGTTCAACATCGCGCATTACGCGCTGCGGCCGTGGCCGTGGATTCTGACGGCACTGGCGGCAATCGTGCTGTACCCGGGATTGGCGCATCCGGAAACGAGCTACATGATGATCGTCAATGATCACGTGCCACACGCGCTACGTGGCGTGATTCTGGCGGGATTTCTGGCCGCGTTCATGTCGACGATCGCGACGCAACTCAACTGGGGAAGCTCGTATCTGGTCACGGATTTCTACCGCCGTTTCTTGAAGCGCGACGGAACGGAGCGGCACTACGTGCGCGCATCCCAGGTGGTCACGGTGTTGCTCGTGATTGCGACCTGTTACGTTTCGGGGCAGCTCGCGTCGATTCGTTCCGGATGGCAAGTGGTATTGCAAGTGGGCGCGGGGACGGGAAGCGTGTACCTGCTGCGCTGGTACTGGTGGCGCATCAACGCCTGGAGCGAAATTACGGCGATGATTATCGCGCTGCTCTCGACCATCGCGATTCATTCGAACGCCCTCTGGCAAACTATTCTGAGCCGTCCCGAGCTGTTTTCGGGATCGGCGAGCGTGTTGTTCGCGAAAGCGACGCTGACGACGACGCTGCTGACGTCGCTCGCGTGGATTCTGGTGACGTGGCTGACGAAGCCGGAGCCCGACAGCGTCCTCGTCTCTTTCTATCGCAAGGTGCGGCCGCAAATTACGGGGTGGGAGCGCGTGGCGGCGCTCGCTCCGGATGTGCCGCAGACGCACGATCTGGCGCACAATTTGTGGTGCTGGGTCCTCGGTTGCGTGATGGTGTATGCCGCGTTGTTTGGCGTGGGCAAGCTGCTGCTGGAACACTGGACAATCGGCACGATATTGGTGGTCGTCGCGATCGTGTGCGCGTGGCAGATGTCCCGCGAATTAAGCCGCAGTAGAGAACCTGACGCGAGCGGCGCCATATAGTTTTTCTCTTTCCGAACGGCCGCGACGCAGCCGGCAAATCTGATTCGGTAACTCGGGTTACAACCGTCATGACCTCGCGCGGCAAATCCACGAAGAATCTGTTTCTGGGCGTAGACGTAGGCGGCACGAAGGTTGCGGCGGGGCTCGTAAATTCCAGCGGCGAAGTTCTGGCGCGTTCGCGGACACGAATGGTGCCGCGCCGGAGCGCCGAAGAAGGCGTGCGCGCGGTGTTTGCGGCGATCGACCTTCTTCTGCGCGATAAGCGAGCGAGCGCGGCTCGCGCGATCGGGGTCAGCGTTCCGGGTTGGGTGGATGCGGATAAGGGCGCAGTTCTGAGCGCCACGAATATTCCCTGCTGGCGCAATTTTCCTCTCGCCCGCGAAATCGCAAAACGCTACGGGCTGCGAACGCGCATCGGCAACGACGGAAACGTGGCGGCGCTGGCCGAAGCCGTGTGGGGAGCGGGCGCGGGATATAGGAACGTGTTTTATGCGACGCTCGGGACTGGAATTGGCGCAGGCATTGTGATTGACCATCGGATTTACCTGGGCCGCACCGGAGCCGCGGGCGAGGGCGGCCACATGACAATCGACTTTCGCGGCCCTCTGTGCGGTTGCGGGAAACGCGGATGCATCGAGGCGTTTGCGTCGGGAACCGCGATCGGGCGCCGCGCGCAGCAGCGGCTGTTGGAAGGCGGCGCGAAGAAGTCCGAGACACTCGAGCTGGCCGACGGAAAGATCGAGGCGGTGACGTGCGAGATCGTCAGCAAAGCGGCGGGGCGCGGCGATAAATTCGCGGTGCAGATTTTGAAAGAAGCGGCCGAGCACCTGGCGATCTGGCTCGGCAACATCATCGAACTGCTGGAGCCGGACGTGATCGTGATTGGCGGCGGAATCGGCCCGCTGATGATGTCGTACGTGGGGCAGATTCGGGAGGCGCTCGACACTTGGGCTATCAATCCGCGCTGGCGGGAGATCCCGATTGTGGGAGCGAAATACGGGGGGGAATCGGCGATGGTGGGAGCGGCGGCGCTGTGCCTGTCGCGCGCGCAGCTTTTGAAACGAGGGACGAGGGATGAGACGTGAGGAAAAGCGGACGAAACGCCCCTTGGAACCGCCGAAAGTGTACCGATTGAACCGACCGCCGGTGCTTTGTTTTGTGTGACTTGCGGCGATTTCCGTTTGCAAAGTGTACCGATTGGCTTTTTGTTCGCCTTCACCTTGCGTTGCTCCTTTGGACGGTTCTTGGCTAAGACACACGTCCAACGCGGCCCGAAACGTCCGGGCACAGAATTGATTATTCTTATTTTAAGGAATGGGTGTTTATATCATAGTAACTTGCGAAAGTCAAGAACCAGTACTGCGGAAATGTGGGCTAGCAAGTGTCGCGCCGATGGCGCTGGAGATATTTTATTTTATATACCGCGCAGCGAGCGGTCACGCGCGGGGCTAACTTATGTCGCGCCCGCCAAGGTGGGCAGGCCTACGGCGCTTGGGCCGGAGCGCGTGCGGCGAAGGGCCTGCGGCTGATTTTTCCTTCGGCGCTTCTTTCGGGTGGCCGAAGTTCTGGCGACGTGAGGCTTAGCGGAAGCGGCGAATGACGAGAGTGTGCCTTCCGGAGCGGTACAGGCCTACAACGTAAATCGTGGGCGTGCCCTTGGTGGAATAAATCAATTGGCGAATGCGAAGCATCGGGGAATTGCGGGCAATTGACAGGAGCTCGGCCGTTCGCTGGTCAGCATCGGTGGCGTCGATTTCTTCGTCGGCGTACGCCAAGGTGACTCCGTAATCGCGCTCAAGAGTGGCGAACAAGGAGCCGCGTTCGAGGGCAGCTCCCGCCAGATCGGGAAACTCGATCGCCGAGAGATAGCAGGTTTCGAGGGCAAAAGGCTCGTCGGCAGCCTGGCGAACGCGTTCGACAACCGTAAGCGGGTTCGTTGGGGGAAGCGAAAGGCGCGCAGCGATTTCGGCTTCGCTGTCGACGCTGCTTATACGAATGATCTTCGAACGGGCGGAGAGCCCCCGGCTGGCCATCTGCTCGGTGTAGCTCATTAGCTTATTGAAATGAATCTTCGGCGGCGCCACGAAGGTGCCAGCACCATGCCTGCGCTCGACGACGCCCTCGCGGGCGAGATCCGCGAGCGCATGGCGGGCGGTCATCAGGCTGACCTTGTGAATTTTGGCAAGTTCACGCTCGGAATCGACAAGATCGCCGGGGCGCAACTTGCCTGATTCGATGCGTTTGCGGATCACATTCTGTATCCGGCGATAAGCCGGTTGGCCGTTCCTGTGGTTCGTGGTCATCAGTGCTCCGCGCTAGCCGTTCGACCTGCCGCTCGAGGGGGGAACGCGCCCTACGGGGCATGTTACCCCAGATTCCAAGGGTGGAAGCTGCTATAGAGCGTTTCCTGGGAAGCTGTGCACGTGCTATAGAGTTTCAGGTCCTTTCCGACTTCCGCCTTTATACAATTACATTTTTCTCTTGACAAGAGAAAACATCAGCTATATAGCTCATTGCCAAGCAGGGAGGGTAAGGGGTATAGCAGCCTCTCGGATTAATTCTTGAGAGGATTTTTATGACGCGAAATCGCCAGTATTTGGCGGCGGAGGTTGCTATTGCTACGGGCGGACGCTCAATCTCTCGCAATTGAGCGCCGGATTCGTAAGTCCCCGAACCGGCTTACGCGGACAAAAAGGGGGGAATCGCTATGCCAGGTGGTCGAATGAAGTGGTTCGTCGTGGTGTTGTGCGCTCTTTTCGTGGCGTCTGTTTGTTTCAGCCAAAACATTACAGCGTTGCTGACCGGCACGGTGACCGATTCGAGCGGCGCCGTGGTGCAGGGCGCGGCGATCACAATTCACAACAAGGATACGAACTCCGACGTGACCACGGTGAAGTCCGACGAGAGCGGAGTGTATGCCGCGAACGAATTGCCGGTAGGCAATTACACAATCACAGTGCAAGCGGCGGGATTTAGAAAATATGTCGCGAACGACGTGGTCTTGCACGTCGGCGAACACCACGCACTCGATATCAAACTGACGGTTGGCCAGGTGGCCGAAGAGGTGACTGTGACCGCGTCGAGCCTCTCGGTGGAGACGACGAGCGCAGCTCAAGCGCAGACGATTACGGGCACGCAGATCCGAGAGCTGCAGTTGAACAACCGGAATTTCGAGCAGCTCGTCACGCTGGAGCCTGGCGTCGCATCGGGATTGCCTGATCAGGTTGCGTTCGGCATCACGAACACGGATGCAGTGTCGGTGAATGGCGCCCGCCCCTCGGCGAACAACTGGACGGTAGATGGGGCCGACATTAACGACAGCGGCTCAAACACGACGCTTCTTAACGTGCCGAGCGTGGACGCGCTCGAAGAGTTTACGCTCGAGCGAAGCACGTATGACGCGCAGTACGGACGGAGCGGCGGAGGACAAGTCGACGTCGTCACGAAGTCGGGCACCAACCAGTTTCATGGCGACGCTTATGAGTTCGTACGGAACAACGTTTTCGACGCCAACGAGTACTTCAACAAAGGCGCCGGCAATCCGAGACCGCCGTTCCGTTACAATGACTTCGGGTACACCGTCGGCGGCCCGGTTTATGTTCCGAACCACTACAACACGGATAAGAGCAAGACGTTTTTCTTCTGGTCTCAGGAATTCCGCAGGACGCGAACGCCCGGAACGAACATTCTTGCGCTCCCCAACCCTCAAGAGCTGACTGGGAATTTCGGCGGCCTCGTTGATTCGAACGGAAATCCTATCACTTTAAATCCCGCCTCTGCGCCGGCGGGGTGCATCACCAACGGGAACACCCAAATCAATCCGACGTGCTTCAGCGCGAACGCCGTGGTTTACCTTCAGAACGTCTATTCGAAGTTCACGCCTAACAGTGCGTTGGATCCGACCGCGTTGGCACAGAACTACACGTTTTCCGTGAGTGCTGCGAATGACTATCGTCAGGAAATCATCCGCTTGGACCACAAGCTCACCAATAAGATTCAAGTCTTCGGCCGTTACATGCAGGATAAAGTGCCAACGCAGGAGCCAGGCGGGCTGTTCGCGGGAGGTGGTCTCCCGGGCATTTCGTCGACGTCAACTAACGCGCCTGGGCGCAACGTTGTGGCACACGTTACCATGCAGCTGACCCCTTCAATCACGAATGAGGTAGCTTTTGGGGATTCATGGGGAGCTATCAATAGCAAGATCAGCGGTGCGATTACCAATCCTGCTTTCGTAGGCGCCATCACTACCACCGGTTTTCCGTACACCGATCCGTACCACCGCGTTCCGGGCATCGGTATTAGCGGTGTAACTGGGGTTGGCATTCCGGTCTCGCCCTATTTTGAGCGCAACATCGACAAGAGCGTTTACGACAATCTGTCGCTCAACCACGGAAACCACACAATCCGCACCGGGGTGAACCTGCAGTTCATGCGGAAGACGGAGAACGCAGTCAACGGGACCAATGGCAGTTTCAGCTTTGGGAATAACTATGGAAACCCGGCATTCGCCAACTTCTTGCTTGGCGATGCCAATAACTTCAACCAGGCCAGCCGTGACATCATCCCGAATCTACATTTTCCGAATATCGAGGCCTACGTTCAAGATGACTGGAAGATTCGGCACAATTTGACGCTGAATCTAGGAGTCCGGTACGCCTTCTTCGCCACACCCGAAGACGATGCCCAGATTCTCGATAACTTCTCGCCGTTGGCGTACAACCCCGCGAACGCACCGTTGATCGACCCGGCGACGGGCAACTTTGTGGCAGGGCAAGCCGTGAACCCGGGGAACTACTCGAACGGGATCATCATTGCCCAAAACGCATGCAATCCGAACGCATACTTCGAGCCAACGGTGGCACCTTTCGGGCCGACGTGTTCGCCTTATGGCGACCGAGTGAACCCGACGTACCACACTTTTGCCCCCCGTGTGGGCTTTGCGTGGGACATTTTTGGTGACGGCAAGACATCGCTTCGCAGCGGATTCGGTGTCTACTACGACCGCACGCTGAATGGCATCGAGGAGCAAAACTCGTTCGCCAATCCACCGTTCGTGGGCACGGCCACTGCGAATGAAGTGAACCCTGTGAACATTTTTGACAATCCTTCGGCGGGAGGCTTTGCGACACCGCTTTCGCCAGCCGGGTTGCATTCGACGGGAAATCCGGCGTTCCAGGTGCCTTACATCCGGCAATGGAGCGCGTCCATTCAGCGGGAAATTTTCCGCGATACGCGCGTTGAGGTGGCCTACGTAGGGAATAGCTCGAAACATCTCCTCGGCATATATGACTTGAACCAAGTACCGGTGAATGTTCGAGTGGCGAACCCCACTACAAACGTCAACGCGCTACGTCCTTTCCTAGGCTACGGTCCAATCTCAACTGTCGCGCCTTTGTTTAAGTCGAACTACAATTCTCTTCAGGTGTCACTCAACCGGAGAGTGAGCCAGGGACTTAACGTGGGGGTGGCATACACCTGGGCGAAGACGCTCACGAATGCCCCTTCAGATCGCAATAGTGCACCGTATGACACGTACAACTTTGGTGCAGATTATGGACCGGCTGACTTTAGCCTGAAACAGGTCTTAGTCATCAACTATGTCTATGACTTGCCGTTCTACCGTTCGCAGCAAGGAGTGCTAGGCCACGTTCTCGGCGGGTGGGAGGTTTCAGGAATCTCGAGCTTCGAAACGGGCTTCCCGACGACGATCTTCCAGTTCAGCGATCCGTTCAATAGTTCGGATTCAGGAGCGTTTCCGGGCGGCATTGGGATCGATCCCAGCGTTGTCACTCCACGGCCTGACCGGGCTGCCGGAAGCAGTTGCTCTGGGCCCAAGACCGTCGCGCAGTACATCAACACGGCTGCGTTCACGGGAGCCGTCAACCACTTTGGCGATTCGGGTCGCGGAGTTTGCGGCGGTCCCGGCCTGAATAACTGGGATATTTCGGCGATCAAGAACACCCAGATTGGGGAGCGCTTGCGGTTGCAGTTTCGGGCGGAGTTCTTCAACGCGTTCAATCATGTGTCGTTCAATTCCATTGACAACTTCCTGGGTGATTCTACTTTCGGCCAACTGAATGGGGACCACGATCCGCGCATCATTCAGTTCGGTTTGAAGCTTTACTTCTAACCGGCCCGTTTCCGAACGATGTTCCTAGGGGGCGCTCGAGAGAGCGCCCCTTGTTTTTTCGGGCTCGCTGGCGGAGCCATCTTGTCGGGGTTCTGCGTTTCGAGACGGAGCCCGTGCTCCGAGGACGCGTGGTGTAGAATTCCTTCGTGAAAGCTTGCAAGGCAGCACGGCAAACTTTGCTGGCGTTGATGTTGGCGATTGCGTCGTCTGCGGCATTTCCTGCGACGCAGGCGCGGCGCAGCTCAGCAAGCGCCCACGAACGTAAAGTAGCGGAGCTACGCGCGCAAGGATCCGGCGCGCTTGAGTCTGGCGACAACCAAGCCGCGGAGGAAGCCTTCCGCCGAGCTCTATCTTTTGCTCCCAACTCCATCGAGATTCTGAATAACCTGGCGATTTCGCTGGTGAAGCAAGGCAAGGTGGCCGACGCGATTCCGTTCTACCGCCGCGCCCTAGCCGTCAAGCCCGGCGACGCGACGACCACGCGGAATCTCGCGCTCGCTTATTTCAAACTGCAGAAATACGGCTCGGCGGTGCCGCTTTTCGAAGCGCTGAGCAAGCGCGATCCTTCGGATTTCCAGGCAGCGGATCTGGCTGGTCTCAGCCTTTTCGGGCTTGACCGCTACGGAGAGGCCGCCAATTACCTCGAACGTGCGAACCGGCTACAACCTTCCGATCTGCCGACGCTGTACATGCTGGGGCAAGCGTACTTGCGCGGGGCAAACTACAAGGGCGTCACTGACGTCTTTGGGCGAATTATGGCGATCGACCCGAATTCGGCCGAGGCTCACGTGATGATGGGAACGGCGTACGACAAGACGTTTCAGGTGCAGAAGGCGCTGGAGGAGTACCAGGCCGCGGAGCGCGCGAACCCCGATTTTCCCAGCGTCCATTCGGGGCTTGGCTTGCTGTATTGGAAGGGGGACCAGGTTGACCAAGCCGAGGCCGAATTTCGGGAGGAACTGAAGCGCTTCCCGGCGGACGCGGTTTCGAACTGCCTGCTCGGGCCAGATTGCGCTACGCCGCGACGACCCAGCCGCGGCGCTTACACTGTTTCAGGCAGCCATCGCAGCAAATCCCAATTACAAGGAAGCGCTCTTCGGCGCCGGCAAGGCCGAGATCAAATTGGGCGAGCCTGCGAAAGCGCTGGGTCCGCTTCGCAAGGCTATTCAGATCGATCCCGACTACGCAGAAGCTCACTACCAGCTCGGCACCGCGCTGGCGAAGCTCGGCCGCACGGTGGAAGCCGAAAAAGAGCGCGGCATCTCTCTCGCCATCCAAACCAAGCAGCAAGCCGACTACACAAAGAAGCTCACGACGAAATCAGCGTCCTCTCCAGAGTGAACGAATGCCCCGAAGGCGAACGCCAGCCGCTACGTGACGCCCCCAGAAGGCCAAGGGACGCGGTAGACGTGACGCAGACCTGATAGACTCCTCCGCCATGGGATTAACTTCTGTTGGCGTCGAGGAAATTTCGCAGAAGCGGGCGGCCAGCGTCGCTATTTTTGCGGCGTTCGTGATGGCTGGAGTGGTGACTACGGTGCTGGGTCCGATTCTGCCGATCCTGATTGGCAGGTGGTCGCTTAGCGACGCGCGGGCGGGGCTTTTCTTCGTCTGCCAATTCGGGACGTCGATGATCGGCGTGGTTTCGCTCGGCGCCCTGATTCCCAAGTGGGGATACAAGGCGACGCTCGCGGCGGGATATGCGGCGATTTCGCTGGGAGTGGCGGGGCTAAATTCCGGCGGGCAGATTGGGGGACTCGTCGCGACCTCGCTACTAGGGTTTGGGCTGGGATTGGTGCTGCCCGCTTCGAATCTGTGGGTGGCGGAGGTGGCGGGCACGCGGAGAGTGGCCGCGCTCAGCATCCTCAATTTGACCTGGGGCGTGGGAGCTATTGCGTGCTCGCCGCTTGTGCTGATCGCCCAGGCTAAAACCGCCATTCCCGTTTTTCTCTACTCCGTGGCGGGCCTCGCTTTGATCGCCGCGGTGATTCTTTGCGCGGTGGATCTCGAGCCGCAGACGCGGAAGCAAGAAGTGGCAGAAGCTGCGGAAGGATCGACGGGCAAAGTGGCGGTGATTGTGTTGGGCGCGCTGTTTTTCCTGTACGTGGGCGCGGAGGATTCGGTCGGGGGCTGGGCGGCGGCGCTGGCGAAGCGAATGGGATCGTCGCCGAACAATCTTTGGGCGCTTGCGCCGATGTTTTTCTGGGGCGGGTTGCTCACGGGACGCGCGGTGGTGCCCGTGATTCCTCTGCGCAAACGCGAAAGGCTATTGGTTACGATCGGCTTAACGATGGGACTTGCGGGCAGCGGAGCGTTGATCGAGGTATCAACGTTCTGGGGCGTGGCGGCTTGCGTAGGCGTCACAGGCTTGGGATTTGCAGCGATTTATCCGGTGCTGGTGACTTGGATGGCGAAGCACTTCGGCGAGCGCGCGCGCAGAATTGGGAGCTTGATGTTCGCGCTGGCAGGGATGGGCGGCGCGGTGGTGCCGTGGGTGGTCGGGTTCGTCTCAACGCGCGCTGGCAGCCTGCAAGCGGGATTGCTTGTGCCGGTGGCCGCGTGTTTCGTGATGCTTGGACTGCTGCTGCTGATACCGCGGCGAATGGCTACTTAGCTGGTTTTGCCGCGGTGCCGGCCGAGGTAGTTTTCGATGCCTTCGCGGACGTTTTCGCAGATGGGGGTGCGAGCATTTCCATCGCCCAGATAGCGGCGGGCCGCATGTACATCGACGCGCGATAGTTGCCGGTCTCGTCCCAAGCTTCCGGCGTGCGGAACCAGTAGCCTTTGGTTTCGTAGGTGACACGATAGATGCCCTGCGCCGTCTTGTAGGCTTCGTCCTTCATTCCTTCGCTGAGCATCAAGGCAGCCAGGCCGTACGTGGTGCCGGTCCAGACCTCGTGCACCTGCTCGTTCGTGAGAATGAGCGAACCATCGGCTGCGATTCCATTTAAGGCGCCCATCTCGCCGTTCGAGAGCTTCATTACGTTGAAGTCGAACACTTTGCGGAGAGCCTTGAGGCGCATCTCGCGGGGAACGAGGTCGCCAAGGCCGGTCATGTTCGCGTACCACTGTCCCGCGAGCTGATCGGACTGGATGCTGTCGCGATATTCGCTGACCGTGTCGTAGCGGAAATACTCGCCATTCCACAGGCTCTGAATGTAGCTGTGTTGGGCCTTGGAAAACATATCGTGATACTGAGTGACCGCAGCGGGATCGCCCAGAGGGCGGCCCATTTCCTCTGCTGCTCGCAACGCCGCAAGCCACAACCCGCCGGAGTAGGCGCTGACTCCTTTGACCAACCACGTGTCATATGTTTGATCGGGATAACCGTCGTTTTCGGGCACGCCTGTGCCGTGGTCGAATTGACGAAGGTATTCGATCGACTCTTTCACGGCGGGCCATGTGTAGCGCAAGAAATCCTTATCCGTGCTGCCGGTGAGGACAAAATCGCGGTAGACCATCAATACGAATTTCGAATTCAGGTCCTTCCAGCCGTTCGTGTCCTGCCAGCCAAACTGGTTGACGAGGTAGAACGGGTCTGAGTCTGGCGTTCCCAAATCGTGCGGCGTGGCTCCCTTTTTCTTGCGCACTTTCAAGGCCGGGTCATTCAACTGCTGCGACTTCCAGTTCCACATGCCCTTTTCCGGCATATCCTTCGGTATCGTGTCGGCGAACTGGCGCAACTCCTGTTTGTCGAGGTCGGGCCAGAATTTGACGAGGGGCATCGAGCCGTAGAAACGCACGTCGAGGGTGCCGTAGTAGGGGTAGTCGTAGCACTCCATGAACGCGAAACTGGCGGGAGTGGTTTTTGGAGCGCCCACGGGACGGCCCCAGAAGGAGCCGGTGTCGGCGACGGTGTAGAGCTCGTTGAAGAGCGCGCCTCGATACCACAGCGGCTTGCTTTCGTCATGGATGTATTGGGCCTGCCAGGAGTCGATAGCGTCGCTCCACGCAGAGGAATGGAGCAGGCCGTCCCTGGCGATCGCCCATGCGTTCTTGCCGCTAGTGCCGTAGAAATCCGTGTAATGCCGGTACCAATCGCGCCCAGCGCCAAACTCGACGACGGGGAAGTCCCACGAGATCACGATGGGAATCACGCGATTCTCGCCCGGCTTCAGCGTGAAGCGAACCGCAATCGCGCCCGCGAGTGGCTCGTCGGTGCTGGTCCATTGCTCGTTGCTGTTTGCGAGGCGGCCGCTCTTTGCGAAAGGCTCCCAAACGTTGCGTCCGTCACCGTCGGGCTGGAACGTGGTCTGATAGCTGACTTCCACACCGGGCGACTCGATCGTTGCGATTGCAAACTGGCCGTCCCATTCGTTCACCGAGCCCGCGAGACGGTTTCGGTCGAAAACGATTCCCTTCATCGCGCCGGCTTTGCCGAGAGACGCGGTCTCGAAGCGATTGTGATTCTCGTTGTTGATGCCGCCTTTGAAATCGTGCGAAAACGTCCGGAACCATCCTCCCATGTTGGTCCACGAGAGGAGGACCGACACCGTCACAGCGCGATTCGTGGGATTGTCCGCATGCCAACGGTAGACGGCAACGGGATAGCTGGACTCGCGATAATTGTCGGGGAGAATAGGGGAAAACTGCTCGACGTAGACGTGCGCGGGAAACTTGTCCCAGCGATAGTCGAACCAGGATTTCGGATAGAGCGCGTAGTAATCGCCCGCGCCAACAGGATAGTCCCAACTCCAACTGCTGAGGTGGCCGTCTTGCGGGTGACCGGCGACGAGAACTTTGGCGGTGCCTTCGGGATCGCCTTCGGATTGCTGGAACATCGCAAAACTGTTCGCGTAAATCGGCTGATACTTGTGGACGCCCGCTTTGATGTGCCAGCGAGCGAAGTCGCCGCGATAGGTTTGCGAGAATGTGCCCGCGCCTAAGCCGCCTACTGGAGCGCCCTGCCAGAAGCCGTCGTCGATGTGGTCCGCGTCCAGAGCCGGTTTCCGAGTGCCGGGATTCGCCAGGGGCTCGCCGATCGGCCGCTTCCACGCAGCCTTGGGGATGCCATCACTCCACGCCGGAGGAGCCAGCAGAAAGAAAAGCGTAAGCAGACTAATGCGCACGATAGAAGATCGTCTCACCCGGCCTCCCGAAGAACCAGTGTTGCGTGAAGATATTCCGCCGCCCCGCAGCAGCGGAAGTGGCTTGAATGTTATAGAAAATCGATATTCTAGTAAAGAAATAAAGCGCTCGACATGCGAATCCGCCAGCCTGGCTAGCCCGGTTCGCGCGAGCTAGTGGGATCGGCGGGTATGCGTCAAGGAGTCATGCGACCGGTGAGAAGGTAATTCTGCGACGGGACACCAAAGGCGTCCGCCACGCGATTGAAAAACGCGAACATCGCGATGACGTATACGGCTTCGGCGATCTGATCTTCACTCCAGCCTGCGTCGCGCAGCTTTTGGACGTCGGATGCGGTGGATTGGGCAGCAGCTTTCGTGATCAGCTCGGCATAATCGAGCAGCGCACGCTCGGCGGGCGTTAGTCCTGCTTCATCGAGCTTACCTTCGAGAATCGCCGAAACGCATTGGTCGGGTGCTCCCTGAACACGCAGGAAGTAAGCGTGGCTGTCGAGTCAATACGGGCACCGATTCAAGAAGGAGACGTAGCTCGCAATCATCTCTTTGTGACGCCGAGTGAGATGGCCCTCGGAGAAATGCACGGTGTTGGAGAATTCGACTACCTGGCGCAGGAAATCAGGGCGCGCGCCGAAGCACTTGATGATTCCTGGGACCTGATGGCGTCCGGAGCCTTTGCGCCAGAAATCATAGGCCGCGGCCGTGTCGCCGGTAGCCTGTTGATCTTCGGTGACGCGAATCTTCGTGGCGGGAGTTTCGGGCGCCGCCTCGGCACCCTTTTCAGCGTCGCGCGAATCATTTTTTTTGTTGCCACCCATATACGGCAAACCTCCTTGAGCTTTCAGCTTACGCGATTTTGCGACGGAATACGCCATAGACCGGCACGCCCGCCAAAACGACGATGCTTCCGACAAGCGCCTCGCGCGGGTTGCGAGCGGCCAGCAGAACGAGCAGCACCGCGGTGAGCGACAGAAACACGAGAGGCGTCACGGGGTAACCCGGCGTCTTGAACACGGAATCAGCTCCCGAGCCGCGATGCCGCACCACGAATAATCCAGCAATCGTAAAGCCGAGAAACACAACGGCGACAAAAAAGAAGTAGGCGATGATTTGTTCGAAGGTCCCGACCAGCACGAGGACGGACGCGAGAACTCCAAGGATGGCGATGGCGCCCGCAGGCGTGCCGAATCTGGGATGTGGGCGCGCGATCGCCGGAAGAAACAAGCGGTCTCGCGCCATCGCGTAATAAACGCGGGGCGAAGAAATAATCATCGCCGCGAGGCTGCCGAGCACGCAGAGCACAACAATGGCGGAAAGCACGATTCCGCCAGCGGCGCCGAAGAGCGCTTCTCCCGCCTGGGCGACGAAGGTTTCGCCCGACGTCACTTTGGAGAGCGGAACCAGATACAGAAAAACGGCACTGATCAGGATGAAGACAGCCGTCACGGTCAACACGCCGAGAACCATCGCGCGCGGCAGAGTTCGCGCCGGGTCACGGACCTCGCCCTGGATTTTGCTCACGTCCCACCAGCCACCGAACGAATAGAACGCCGCCACCATGGCGCCGCCGAGCGCGGGCAAGAGCGGCAGAGCGCCGGGCCGTTGCGCAACAAACGGCACGAAATTCGACCACGAGCCCAAGCGAAACGTGAGGGGCCAGATTATCAGCAGGGCGAGGACGCCGAGCTTGAGACCTGTGATCCATCGAAGGACACCGGCGCCGAGCAGAGTGCTGAAGACGTTCGCCAAGCAAAGAACGAGGATGGTAGCGACTGCGGCGAGTTTGGTGACGGTAGGAGTCCAATGAAAAATGTAGGCGGCATAGCTGCCTCCGCCAACGGCGAGGGCTGCCGTGACTCCGGGGTCGAGCACCAGCATGCACATCCAGCCGTAGAGAAAAGCGACGCGGGGGCCGAAGGTTTCTTGCAGGTAGACGTAGGAGCCACCGGGGCGGGGAAAGCGGCCTGCCAACTCTCCGTAACAGAGAGCGCCAGTGAGGGTCATCGCTCCCACCAGAAGCCACACGGCAAGAAGCCAAAAGGGAGAGTCGAGCGACTTGGCCATCCCCGCGGGCGTGAGAAAAATCCCGATGCCGATAATTTCGCCGATGACGGCGGCGGTGGCCGAGCCCAAGCCCAACTGACGCCGCAGTTCTGTGGTTGGGACCGGGGCGGCCAAGACAGTTGCTTGCTCCACACTCATGGTCAGAAAGCGAAATGCAAGGCGAATTGAAACGCCTTCGTGGCGCCTGGTCCTGCGCCTGACGCATTACGACGCGGGGACTGCAACGCGCTGCTACTTTGCTGCTGCGGCGGGCTCGATTTTGTCAATCACGATGGCGTGGGAGCCGCCACGGACGAACACCTTACCTGTGACCGTGACTTTATCGGCGGCGAACGGAAGCAGCTTCTCGTTCTGTCCGATGGCCGGCATTGCGTCGGAAATGGGCCAGTAGATGACCCCGGTATCCGCCAGGATTACGAGTTGCGAGCCGGACTTGGCGCAGGAAACCGCGCATTCCTTGCTGATGGGCTTCGCGAGACCCTTGGTGAAGGCGCAAGCTGAATCGATGACGTAGCCCTTCACGGTGGTTGTGGCTGGCTGGGTGGCTGCTGCACCAAGAACGCAGGCCGCGAGCGCGACGACGAGGGCGATTCTGGCGATTACAGAGGTAAGTCTCATTTGGCTCCTTTTTGGCCGCGTGCAGGTGGCCATTGATGGCGATCCGGGCATAAATACTAACTCCCAGGCCAGATTCTGTGGTCTGGCCTGGGAGCTTTCTGTTTGGGTGCCACTTTTACGGGTTTGGGGGGCCCAGAGCGTGTGCCGACGCTGCTGAGCTGTACGTTATGAAGCGGACTTTAAGCGCATCCGGAAAACATAGCAATACTGCAAAAATACTATCCGGCGGATGGCGCGTCGTTTAGGGATCAAACGGGTCATTGAGCGCGACGAAATTCCACGTAGTCGCGTCCGCGATACAGCCGATAGGTTCCGGCAGAAGTGTCCGCGGTCACCTGCAGGGGTATCGGCCGCTTCATATCCGCGTCGTGCTTCGCCGGAACCTGGAACAGGTCGTGCGCTCCCAGGTCGGTGATCACGAAGTTTCCGCCGACGAATCCAGCACCGTACGCGCCAGCCTTCAGGAGTTGACCCCCGAACTCCACCGGCGCTTCGGTGAGCAAATAGGCCTGATATTTTTCTCTTACGCTCGTTGAATAGCCCGCGGTGTCGACGAGGCCTACCAGAAAATAGGCGCCGTCGGCGAAATGGACACCGCCCGTATTGCGGAGTTCCGCTGGAGCTGTCTTCCCTTGATAGAAGACTTCCGCCGGGAAGAGTTTGGTTGTGATGTCGGCGGCTTTGAGAACGGCGTCCTTACCTTCTGAGGAGCCGGCGGAAGCAGTCGATTGAGCCTTAGCGGTGGCAGGAATGCAGAACGCGAGCGCTAGCAGAAGAGCTGTTTGGAAATAGCGCATCATGAGGTGCTCCTTTCAATTTTATTACATGCGAACTGTAGCAGTAAGCGCGGGATTCGCCATACTGCAAAGATGCTGGAGCCGCCGGACGGCTCAGAATGCAGGCTGCGGCGTGATTCCCTTTGCTTCGACGCACTCGTAAGCGCGGCCGGCGGCGAGGTTTTTGTAATCTTCGGTCCTGCCGCTGGGCCATTCGATCACGACGCGCTCGATCGCGCCCTGTTTGCCGAGGCCAAACGTAACCGGCAATTCCGATTGCGAGAGATAGCTCGATCCGGTTTTCACCATGCGAGACTGGCTCGTACCGTTGGCGAAGATGCGCACGGTGGCTCCGATTGCGTCGCGATTCGACTTCGTGCCGACGAGCCGAAATCGAATGCTCTTGTTACCCGAGCTTTGGTCGTTGCGGAAAAGGCAAGCGGGACCGTTGTTCGTAGTCATCAGAAGATCGAGGTCGCCGTCGCGGTCGAAGTCGCCATAGCACAATCCCCGCCCGACCCTCGGCCGGCTGAAGTCCCCGCCAATCTCCGCAGCGACGTCGCGGAACGAGTCGTGGCCAGTGTTGAGGAAAAGCTGAGGGGCCTGCGCGTAGCCGACATTGCCGCGAATATTGCGGACGGTTTCGTCGATATGCCCGTTCGCTACCACAAGGTCGGGGAGGCCGTCGAGATTGGCGTCGACGAAGACGCAGCCAAATCCCAGCGTGTTCATCGACGGTGTTCCCACTCCCGCCTGCACGGCGATATCCTGATAAGCGCCTTTGCCAAGAGGCCGGTAAAGGCCGACCATCTCGTTATCGAAGTTGGTGATTGCGATTCCCGCTGAGCCTGAGCCGTCGAGATCCACCGTGTCGACGCCCATGCCGGCTCGCGCTTTGCCTTCGCTGCTGAACGCGACGCCTGCCTCGACGGCGACATCCTTGAATGTGGCGTCGCGCTGATTGCGGTAGAGCTTGTTGGGCTGCGTATCGTTGGCAACGAAGAGGTCGGGCCAGCCATCCTGATCGTAGTCGAACATCGCGACGCCCAGAGACTTCGAGCTGCTATCGAAGATGCCGCTCTTCGCGGTGACGTCCTCGAACGTGCCGTTGCCGCGATTGCGGAATAGCCAGCACGTTGCGCCGCGGTAGGCCTCGGGCGTGCAATACGATTTATGTTTTCCGTCGAGGCTGCAAAAAACGTCGCGCTCGGGGGACCACTTCACATAGTTGCATACGAACAGGTCAAGCAAACCGTCTCGATCGAAATCGAACCACAACGCCGAAGTGCTGAACCCCTGCCTGCCGCCGAGCCCGCTCGCATCCGTGACATCGATAAAATGACCCTTGCTCGAATTCTTGAAGAGCTTGTTCTGGCCGACGCACGTGACGAGAATATCGGGGAATCCGTCGTTGTTGTAATCGCCGACGGCAACTCCCATGCCGTACATCGGGACGTCAAGCCCGGCGCGCTGCGTGACGTCCGTGAACGTTCCGTTGCGATTGTTGCGATAGAGGCGGAGGGTCGAGCGCTCGCTGTTGTGCGAGGGTAAGGCGGCGCCCCAATTCATGCCATTGATCAGCAGCACATCCTGCCAACCGTCGCGATCGTAATCCAGAAAGGCGCAGCCAGAGCCAAGCGTTTCGGGAAGGAGCTTTCCGCCGTGTGCGCCACTATTGTGGCGAAACCGAATGCCGGCTTGCGCGGCTACTTCAACGAGACGAAATCCTGGATCGGAAGATTGCTGAGCGCCGGCGCCGAATGGGGCGAGCGAACCGAAGCATGGGAGCGTCAGGAAGCCGCCAGCAAATCCCTGGAGAAAGGACCGGCGATTCAGGAACTGTCGGGTGACGGAGGGGCCAGTCACGAAATGTTCACCAGCCCGTTGCGGATCGCATAGACGACAAGCTCGGCTGTCTTGTGGATTCCAAGCGCGTCCATAATGTTCGCGCGGTGAACGGAGACGGTGTTGACGCTCAGGTCGAGGTGATCGGCAATTTCCTTGTTCGATTTGCCGTCGACGATGAGTTGCAGGATTTCGAGCTCCCGAGTGGTCAGCGCGCCTTGCCGCTCGCCCTTCAGTGCGGCGGGCCGAGAAAGTTGGGGGGCGATCACTTTCTCGCCCGCTGCGACCTTTCGAATCGCGGCGGCGAGTTCGAGATCGACGGCATTTTTCAGGATGTAGCCGGACGCGCCGGCGTCGAGGGCCTGGCGCACGAGCGTATCTTCCGAATGCATACTCAGCATCAGGATGGCGGTTTTCGACGAGTCCGCGAGGATCTTCCTCGTTGCGATGAGGCCGCTTGTACCCGGCATGGCGCAATCCATCAGGATCACTTGCGGGCGAAGCTGGCGCGCGAGTCGAATGGCTTCGTCGCCGTCGCTCGCTTCGCCGACCACGTTGATGTCCGGCTCGTCTTCGAGCATCCGGCGGAAGCCGCGGCGTACCAGGTGATGGTCGTCGACCAGCAGCACTGAAATCTTAGGCGGCATGAGAATCGTGTCTTTCCAGGGGCACACGCAGACGAACGAGAGTGCCGCCTTGAGCGGGCCGCGAGAAATCGATCGACCCGCCGAGGATTTCCGCGCGCTCGCGCATCGCCACCAGGCCGATCCCCGACCGCTCGGCCGGCGTTGCCGCGAACCCTTTCCCGTGGTCTTCCACCTCGAGCTCCAATCCGTTGGTCAAAAAGTGAAGGCGTACCCAGGCCTCGCGAGCGCCCGAATGGCGTGTAACGTTGTTCAACGCTTCCTGGAGGATGCGATAGATGTGAATGCCGGAGTTTCCGTTGACCGAAAAAGGCGCTCCGGACTTTTCATATGCGATATCGATGCCGGTTTGCTTTTCCGTCGTTCGAATATACCAGTCCACGGTGCTCTCGAACCCGGTCTCGTCGAGCATCACGGGGTGCAGCGCCTGAGAGAGCGTGCGCACGTTGTCGAGAGTGGTCTGGGCGATTTCGTTCACCTCACGCAGCTCGGAGCGAAGGGGCGAGCCCTCCGGCGCGTGTTTTTCGGCGCGCGCGAGCATCGAGCCCACAGCGGTGAGAATTTGGCCGAACTCGTCGTGCAACTCACGCGAGATGTATCGCAGAGTGGATTCCTGGGTCGCAATCAACTTTTGCGCGAGTTCACTCCGGTGAGTCGAAAGGGAAGCGAGTTGCGCGAAAAGGCGGCGGTTTGACCGAATCAAGTAGAGGCTCGTGAGCAGGATCGTAATCAGGATTGCGGTCAAGAACAGATACACCTGACGCTGCACCCTTTCGTAGATCTGCGCCACCTGAGCGCTGGCCTGTTCATCGCGCTCGTTGTTTTCAACGAGCAGTCGCGCCACCGCCGTGCTCAGAGCGGCCTGGCGGGCCTGCAACGTAACTCGAATTTGTTCGCGCGCGTCAGCATCCTTTCCGCTTTGCGCGAGGCCAAACATGCGATCCACGGCGTCCCAGAACTGCGTCAGGTTGGTAGCAAGGTATTGGCTTTGCTCGGGCGTACTTCGCGCGATGGCGAGTTCAGCTTCGCGATGAAGAGCGTCGTCGAGATCGGAACGGATTCGCTGGAATTGCGCGCGCCAGGCTACGATCGGATACGGCTCGTCGTTATCGAGCATGTCGCGCATCGCCAGGCCGAGCGAATTCAAATCATTCTGAACGCGGAGAAGCTGCAGAGAATCCTTGCGGTTGCGATCGGCCATATCCTTTTGCAGGGCTTTGAGGCCCGAGATTTGGTAGGTGATATAGACCGAATATGCCACCACGGCGGCCAACGTAATGATCAGACCCAGGAAGAGTCCCGGCGTGGGCGACCGGTCTGAAGAGGGCATGTACGGAAGAATACAACCGCGAAGCCGAACTTCCAAAGGGGCAGACTGAGCGGGCCGGGTGGATACGTAGCCATCGTTTGACTTAACCGCTACGCGCCAAGATGAACGCGGAGGATGCCGAGCATTCGGCGGAGAGGTTCGGCGGCGCCCCAAAGCAATTGGTCGCCGACAGTGAACGCGCCGAGGAATTGCGGTCCCAGCGTCAATTTGTGGAGGCGGCCGATCGGCACATTAAGCGTGCCGGAAACGGCGGTGGGCGTCAGGCAATGCAGCGTCGATTCCTGGTTGTTCGGAATGACGCGAACCCAGGGATTGCCGCGCGCGAGAATCTGCTCGATTTCCTCGATCGAAATGTCTTTCTTCAGCTTGATGCACAGCGCCTGGCTGTGACAACGCATCGTTCCGACGCGAACGCAGATTCCGTCGACGGGCACGGGCGGCTCGAGACCGAGAATCTTGTTGGTCTCGGCCATGCCTTTCCACTCCTCGCGAGTTTGGCCGCCGGGCATTTCCTTGTCGATCCAGGGAATCAGGCTGCCAGCCAACGGCGCGCCGAACTCGGCTTTGGGCAGGGAATCGGCACGCTGCGCTTCAATCACCATGCGGTCCACTTCGAGGGCGTTTTCGGAAGGAGTGGCGCGCGAGGGATCGGTGAGGCAAGTCATTTGCTTCACGAGCTCGAGCATTTTTGCCGCGCCGCCGCCGGACGCGGCCTGATAGGTCATCGTAGTCATCCACTCGACAAGCCCGTTCTTGAAGAGCGCGCTGACAGCCATCAGCATCAGGCTGACGGTGCAATTGCCGCCCACGTACGTGCGCAGCCCTCGCTCGAGGCCTTCCTGGATGCGATGCTTGTTCACTGGGTCAAGGATGATCGCCGCGTCGTCGGCCATCCGCAGAGTTGAGGCCGCGTCGATCCAGTAGCCCTTCCAGCCGTTCGCGCGGAGCGGCGCGTACACTTCCGTCGTGTATTCGCCGCCCTGGCAACTGATCAGAACGTTGCACGCCGCAAGTTGGCGCAAGTCCCTGGCATCTTTCAGCGCGGCGTCGCCGGCTTCCTTCGGAGCAGGGCCGCCCACATTGGACGTCGAGAAAAACACAGGTTCGAGGCGCGCGAAGTCGCCCTCCTCACGCATTCTTTGCGTTAGGACGCTTCCCACCATCCCTCGCCAGCCAATCAGACCTACGCGCAGCATTCTTCCTCCGGAGGCTTGATAGTTTACCGTTTTTCGGTGTTTTTTTCGCGGGCGGGGCGATTATTGCTTGGGTTGTTGATCACCCGGCTGTGAGGACGGCGGAAACCAGAAAACCACCGCGATGTCCGCCTCGGTTTCAATCGGCTTGCCGTCCAGCAAGGTCGGCTTGTAGCGCCACTGGCGAACGGCAGTTGTGGCGGACTGAACCAAAGCGGGCGACCCGCCCAGCACGGTGATATTGTCCACCGCGCCGCTGGCCCCGACTGTCACATGGAGCTGAACGGTTCCTTCCATGTGCTGCCTGGCAGCATCCGGCGGATATTGAGGTTCGACTCGACGCTCGATGGCGCCCACCTGCAGGCGGTCCACTTTCGACGCGTCGACCTGGGTAGGGGCAGACACAGGAACGTACATACGAGACGTGATTGTGACTCGCCCACTCGGTGGTATGGCGGCTGCGGCAGGGATGCCCTGGGCGACGCCAGCAGCGCTGCGCTGGAGAGGTTGAGAAGGAGTCGAGTCAGCGCCTTGGGTTGTCGCTCCGGAAAACTTCGCCAGCAAACGGTGGAAGTCGCCGCGGCCCGCCGTCAAACCCACAAGAAAGGAAAGCGCGGCGAGCGCCGCGAGAAAGGCCAGGAAACCTGACCAACTACGCCAAGAGGTTGGTGATTCCGGCGGAGTGGTTTCGCTGAGGAGCAAACTCAATTCGGCGCCGGCGTTTCTAGTTCCCAGCGGCACGGGATGCACTCCCGTCGGAGGGTGGGAGACTTCTGGCGCACGATTTGCAGCGCGAACGGAAACAATAGCCGCAGCGGGGCGAACCGGCGAGCTTTCAGGGCTGTTTGTGAAGGTCCGAACGGGCGCGACCGCACCGCGAGTTGCCGTGTTGCGAGTGGGCGTACGGCCGATGAATAGCTCCGGCGGCGGCGGCGGAATTCGGGCGACCTCCCTTCGGCGTGAGGCTGCAGGAGCGTCCCCGCCCACACCGCTGGCGAAGACCCAATCGCGAATTTGTTGCCGAGCGCGGTCGGGAAGGCCGATGAACAGAATCCCCGCTTGCATTTTCGTTTCACTGGTCCACGCGATTTCCGCGCGGGTCTCGATCCAGTCGCGGCACTGCGGCAATTGGAACCGAACGCGCGGCAGATGAACCTGGTTCAGTGTGACGGCGCTATGCAGAGCCAGGCCACCTTCGCTCATGTTGAGGACGATGCCGCCGTTGTCGCCACCGAGGTCGATGTAGGCGAGCGACCTGACGCTGCGCCGCGAATAGATGCGCCGGTCTTGCTGTGAGGAAAATTCGGCTACATTTCCCATTTCGGTTTACACGGATAAGCTTGATGCGGCGGCGGGGTGCCGCATCCAAATACCTGCATAAAGTGCAGGAATTATACTCTCCGGCCCGCTTCTTTCACAAGGCGCGAAAACCCCCGGGAAACTGCGAGAATTGGCCTAGAATCACCCAGATCGGGCTTCGTGCTGAAGAAAGAGCACGCTCAGGCTGCCGCACGGTGACCTGCCATTGCGATTCAGTTTGATGTAATCTACGCACATGAGCGAGAAAATCCGAAAGAACGACCGTGAGTGGCAGTCCCAATTGACCGACGAGCAGTATCACGTCACACGCGAGAAGGGAACCGAACCTCCATTCAGCGGCGAGTATGCGGACACCGAGACGGAAGGCACTTACGTTTGCGTTTGCTGTGGGCAACCGCTTTTCAGCTCCGACGCGAAGTATCACTCGGGGTCGGGCTGGCCCAGCTACTGGCAACCAATTGCGGCCGAGAACGTGGAAATGAATCGTGACGTCTCGCATGGAATGGCGCGCACTGAGGTTGTTTGCAGCCGCTGCGATGCGCACCTGGGCCACGTATTCGAAGACGGGCCCAAGCCGACGGGGTTGCGCTTTTGCATTAACTCGGCCGCCCTGCAACTCGAGGAGAAAGAGTCTGCCGACGAGTCGAGCGACAAATCAGAAGGGAAGTCCGAAGGCAAATCCGAAGGCAAATCAG
Organism: uncultured Acidobacteriota bacterium; assembly: GCA_963744235.1. Classification (GTDB taxonomy): domain Bacteria; phylum Acidobacteriota; class Terriglobia; order Acidiferrales; family UBA7541; genus Palsa-295. The sequence goes on from CAVUSU010000006.1 coordinate 1,342,544, forward strand.
CAGGGAAGTCCTAGTTCTCGCCTGCCAAGGGTGCGTCACGCATCCGAGTTACTGCTGCTTGCTCGGGGCCGCACGAAAATCCGCGATGCCCAACTCCACCACCGTTGTGCGAGACCTCGGTGTCAGCCGTGTTGGCTCTGCTCCACGTTCATCCTCGGAACGTTTCCGCGCCTCACTTCGGGCGACTGATTCCTTGTAAGCCCAGGCCCCATACACTCGGTCGTTGAACGCAGCGATTGCCGTATAGTCTCCGATGAACTGGTCGCCGGGATCGAAGGGAGTTTCCGTCCAGGCATAGTTGGCGAAGGTCTGGCCGCCGTCGGTGGAGCGGGCCAACACGACCACGGCGCTGCGATCATCCGGATCGTTGCGGCGATCGTAGAAGACCACGTAGGCTGCACCGCTGGCTGGATCCACTGCGAGCCACTGGAAGAACTGGTCCGCGCCGTTGTGCACCGGATCGTTGTTCACGCGTGCGGAGGTGCTCCACGTTGTCCCACGGTCGCGCGAAGTGGAACAGAAGGCGTCGACGTCTCCGTTGCTGTAGTCCGTCCACGTCACATAGAGTCGCTCGGTCCGTGGATCGATCCCGATTTGCGGAAACCCGTCCGAGCGCTCGACGTTTTCCACTTTGAAGTACGATGCTGCCGTGTCCAGGATCTTGCGCGAGGGGGCGAAGGTGACACCGCCGTCGCGAGATACTGCCATCACGATCGAATCGCCGTCGGACCAAATTGCATAAAGGGTCCCGTCCGGGCCTGCGACGGCATCAAAACCTTCCACCGCGCCGTTATCGTCACGCGGGATTCCCTCGTGCGTGCTGATCTCGAAAGGGGCAGACCAGGTGGTGCCGCCATCCGCGGACCGCGAAAACCGGATGATGGATTTCGAGAGACTGAACTCTGTCCAGCCAACGTAGAGATTGCCCGCGAACGGGGAAGCCGAATTATTGTCCGCGACGACGTATGGCTTGTCTTCGAACGGCATGTCCGGATGCGTTGGCTGCTCGTCCACAGCCACCGCGTTCGGCTCCCACGTCTTTCCGCCGTCGAGCGAGCGTCGCACGAAAATTCCGTTTCGTGTGGCATTGTGAGCCCAGTATTGCGGAGTTCCCAGCTTGTCGAAAGCGATGTAGCAGAGAATCGCGTGGCCGCGAATATCGTAGGTTAGGGAGACGTCTCCCGAGACGTTGTAGTTCGCGGGAGAAGTGCCGGCCGCGAGTTGCCAGTGCGAGCCGCCGTCTTGCGAATACGAGACTTTCGCGGGCGACTGAAAAGCCGCTGCGATTTGCTCCGGATTGCTCCAATTGATGGCAACTGAGGGCTCATTGAAGAAGCCTGCGCGCGGGGTGATCGCAATCACCTTCGCGCCGGGGGGAGCGGGCAGAGGCTCTTGCGCACCTGCTATTTCTGCGAGGGCTGCGACCGCCACCGCGAGGGTAACGCTCGCGACAGCCAGCCCCCGCTTAGTGATCAAAGAAAATGACCTCGGGATGCTGATCGGACACGTCAAGCGGAATCGCCCGGAAGGTTCCCGGCGACACGATGTAGAAGGCCAGATTCGTCGGGAATCCGATGGGAGAATTAGTGGTGATGGTTCCGCGTCCCGTGACGGCCGAAATGTTGGCGTAACTGGCCACGAGAGACTGACCCAGATTCGGCGTCGACGGAGGAGTGAATTCATCCAGCGTCTGCACCGCGACCAAGCTGCCGCTGCCGTTCGCGCTGACCTCGCCGATCACGTTGTTTACCGCCGTCTCAGCCGGGAAACTCCCGCTGATTGTGTACCCGCCCAGAACGGACGAATCAGCGAATGCGATTCCGGTTTCCTGCTGGTCCAGCAGCCCGCTCGTTACGGCGTGGTCGTTGCCGATCGTGAATCCTTGGGCGGCTCCTGTGAGGTACGCGACGGCCAATCGTTCCGTGCCGCCTTGCGGGCCTAGATTCGTGAAGACGACGCGGCCATTCGAGCTGATTTGGAAATTGCCAATGAACGATGTGCTGGCGACCGCCCCGCCGTTGTTTTCGTCGTACGCGAGCGTCACGCAACCCGCTACCTGCGGCGTGCAACCCGCTGTGCTGGTGGGGACGGAGGTCAACAAGCCCGCCAAAACACTGGCGCTGCTCCCATTAATTCCTGTGCCCGTGGCGACACCCGGGCCGCTGAGCGCCGAAGCGTCGAACGTGGTGGTGGGCGATTGCAAGATCATTTCGCCGCTGAGCCGTGGATGAGTTGCATCGGTAACGTCGCTGGCAACGAAGAAAATGTCTCCCGGTGTTACAAACCGGAAAAGATAGTTCAACGTGTAAGGCGATTTTCCAGGAAGGTCAAACGTGAGAGTGGCGCCGCCTCGCGTGCCCGAGTCGAAGGAGAAATTTCCCGACAATTGCAGCGCAGGGCTGAATGTGCCAGCCTCGTTGTAATCGCCGGTCCCGGGCGTGATATTGCCGACACCGTCGGCGTGAATCACGCCTCCCAACACGGTGGGCGAACCCGCTAGATCGAAGCCCCTAAACAGGAAAGAATAGTTACCGTTGAAAGCCCCGGCGCTGAAGCTTGCTGAGTCGGCGGGCTTCATAATTCCCGCGCCGTGAGTGTGAAGCGTGTCGTTGTCCGCGCTGGACGCGTTGTTCTCAAAAAAGCGGACGTTGCCGCCGGAATCGAGCACCAGGTTATAGTCCGTTGTGAGCGTCACGTTCAGCGAATTCGTGGCTATGATTTCCATCGTGCCGCGCCCATCCGTGCCCAGCGAGTAGCTCCCTGTCAAACTCTGCCCGGTGACGACGCCAGCGCCTCCGGCTCCTGGAACGCGATTGCTGTCAATTCCTCCGCCGGTAATTTTTCCGTTGCCGTCTGCCACCAACGACCCGGCGAGCGCCACCTGACCGTTCGAATCGAACCCATTGAAAAGAAAACTGTATTCGCCGCTGATGAGTGAATTGCTGTTCGATCCGCTGGCGATCGAAATCGTGTATGAAGCGGACGTGGACGCCGGCGTGACTTCCGAATCCGTGACCTTCACGGTGAAACTGGAACTTGTCGCAAGGATGGGCGTGCCCGAAATCGTAGCAGTTGCGGGAGCGAACGTGAGACCGGAAGGAAGCTGGCCGTTGGTCAGTTGCCACGTATAAGGAGGTATTCCGCCGCTGGCAGAGAGCGAAGTCGAGTACGGAGTTGCAGTGGTGCCGGTGGGCAATGATGAAGGCGAAATCGAAAGCGGCTGCGGCTGTTGGATCGGGATCGTCAACTGCTTCGACTGAACCTGCGGATTGGGAAGCGTTGAATCGGAAACTTGGACGGTGAAGGGGGTTGAGTTCGTCGATGTCGGCACGCCCGTGATCTGACCCGTGCTTGTGTTCAGAGCGAGACCGCTAGGAAGCGTGCCGCTCAGCAAGCTCCATTTGAACGGCTGTACGCCCCCCGTGGTGGTGATTCTGGTAGCGTAGGCATCATTGACCAAGCCGGATTGCAGAGGCGAAGCAGCCGTGATTACCAGCGTCGGCGCCGGCGCAACGAAAATCGAATATTGCTGAGTCTGAGAGACTGGCTGCGTCGAGTTGTCCGTCACCTGGACGGTAAAGACGGTCGGATTGGGTTGCCCCGAAACAGGGCCCGAAGGTGTTCCCGTAATAGCTCCCGATTGGTTCAACGTGAGGCCTGGGGGAAGGCCGCCGCTACCCGGCGCGAGCGTGAATTTCAGCGGCGTCACCCCGCCCGTGGCGGCAATAGTCGCGCTGTAGGGCGAGCCGTTGGAGCCACACGGAATCTGGGTGGTAGCGCTCCCGCAGACGGAATTGGTTATCGTGAACGTAAGCGGAAGCTCCACAGTGATCGTGGCGGTCTTGGTCGCCGTCGAATTCGCGACAGCAGTAGCAGTGAGCGTAACGCTGAGGGAGCTGGATAGCCCCGCAGGAGCTGTGTACGTGACTGGGTTAGCCTTCAAACTAGAAAGAGTTCCGCAGGTTCCCGTGAGGCCGGGACTGCTATTGACGCAGTTCGATCCAGAAAGAGCCCATGTAACGCCCTGGCTAAACAGGTCGTTTCCCAGCGTAGCCGTGAAAATCAATTGCTGGCCCTGATCTATCGAGGAAGAGCTCGGAGTGATATCGATCGTGATCGGCTCGCCGCCCGAACTGCTGCAACTCTCGAGCAATACCACCGCGAGGCAAACCAAAGTCAGCGCGGCGATGGCGCGCAGCTGTGCGAGCTGCCTGTTGCAGAACTGCCGAGGTTCGGATGATCGTGCAGAAGGCCGCTTCATGCGGGCATACGCGTTCGAGTTCTTCATATCACCTTAGGATGCTTCTATTTGGACCCGCCCAGACCAGACTGAGGAGCACTCTTCTTGGACTCAGGATTTGCATCCCGGAGCCTCGGGACAAATCCTGAAACCTCAGCGAACCCATGGCAGCCATGCCAAAAGCGAGTTGAATACCAAAACGGCCAGCCAGTGTCAACTTACCTCTCATTTGCCCATCGGGACTATCGGTCTACCTTGCGCTGACGGACTGAAATGTAGAACGAACGAATATCCGGGCAGCCTAACCGGTACTCTGTAGTCCACTGCAAGGTTTACGCCAGACGCTTCCGCGGTGCCTGTGTGTTGAATTGTCACCTGCTTAGGCTCGAGTCGAATCCCTTCTTCCTTGGCTTTCCGGATCACGGCGTTCCGTAGATCCTCATCGCTGTTTGGCGAAGTCAACCCGATGCGCGCCGCGTTCTGCGCTGCGATATCGCCCAAGTCATCTTTCAGTTCAAGATTGGCCAGTTCGCAGGCCGCGATCTGCCAACCCACTGCTACAGGCACCGCGAGGACTGCCAATCCCAGGATGAGTTTGGTTTTTCCCGTCAAGACAATCCGCTCGCTCTGGGATCCAAATCAAGGTGTCAAGAAAGCGTCCCACCTTCCGCAGGCCGGGGATACCTCATCGAATCGAATCCAGAGCCAGAACGAACGATCAAGCCATTCTACCCGAAACTGACCCAGCCACCCGAGCGGCTCACGACGGTTGATCTAATCTTACCCGCATCAATCACGGCGGACGAGTCCCCATAGGGTCAACTTCAGCCATGTGGATGCGGGGATCGGGCCACTCGTTGCCTGCCGCCTTTCTTGACGTCGGCACCCTCACTTGCGATGGCAACGCGTCGACTGCCTACTCGCATCTGAGAGTACTTGTGCGTTTTGTGTTCCGCGTGAGCCGCCACTTTTCAAGTCACGCCTGTTTCTAGTATAAATATCCGGCTCGGCAGACTCCTTAAGTCCTGCTGTCCCTCTTATTCGGAGGAAAGCATTGATTGAGGTACAAGATTTAACGAAGGCGTACGGCTCGGTCCTTGCGGTGGACCATATTTCGTTCACCGTGAACAAGGGCGAGATTCTCGGCTTTCTCGGCCCTAACGGCGCCGGAAAGACCACTACGATGCGCATCCTCACTGGATTTATGCCCGCGACGTCGGGCACGGCGCGCATCGCCGGTTTCGACGTGTTTAATGACTCACTCGAAGTCCGCCGCCACATCGGGTATCTGCCCGAAGCGCCGCCGCTATACCCGGACATGACCGTCGAGACCTATCTCGATTTCGTCGCGCGGATCAAGAACGTCCCGGCCGAAAAACGAGCGGACCGAATCACGGACGCGCTCGAGAAGACGAACCTCGTGGATAAGCGCCACGAGTTGATCAAGCGGCTGTCACGCGGCTACAAGCAGCGCGTTGGAATCGCCCAGGCGCTCGTCCATGATCCGGATGTGATTATTCTCGACGAGCCCACGGTAGGGCTCGATCCAAAGCAGATCATTGAAGTGAGGAACCTCATCAAAGGCCTGGCGGGAACGCATACGATCATTCTTTCCACTCACATCCTGCCGGAAGTGAGCATGACGTGCGACCGCGTCGTGATTATCAACAAGGGGAAGATCGCGGCCGTGGACACGCCGCAGAATCTGACGAGCCAGCTCAAGGGCGGCCAGCGAATTCGCCTGGAGGTTCAGGCACCCGAAGCGCCGCTCCGCGAAGTTCTCGCGCAGGTTCCGGGAGCGAGTCGCGTGCAGGTGGAACCGGCGCGGAACGATGGTCACCTGGCTGTGAACATCGAGGCCGCGCCCGGCAAAGACATTCGCAGCCAAATCGCCGCGACGGTTGTCGGGAAGGGCTGGGGACTCTACGAACTTCGCGGAGTCAGCCTGAGCCTGGAGGAAATCTTCCTGGAACTGACCACCGACGATTCATCCCACGCGCAGCCGGCAAGCTAAGGAGCACACGAAACGATGCAAGGCTTTTACGCAATTTACCGCAAAGAGATGGGCCACTACTTCGTGTCCCCCATCGCTTACGTTTTTATCGGTTTGTTCCTGATACTCAGCGCGTTCTTCTTCAATTTTTTCCTGCAAGCCGTGATTCAGCAGTCGTTGTCCGCCGAAATGCAGAGCATGCGCTTCGGCATGCCGCAGGACATCGACGTTCCCACGGAAGTGACGCGGGCGTTCTTCGGACTGCTTTCCACGCTGGTCTTGTTCATCACGCCGATTCTCACCATGGGTGTTTATGCGGAGGAGCGCAAACGGGGAACGATGGAATTGCTGATGACGTCGCCCATCAAGGAGAGCGACATCGTGCTCGGGAAGTTCTTCGCTTCGCTCACGCTGTTCGCTCTGATGCTTCTTCCCACCTTGAGCTATCTGGTATTCATGAATCTTCGCAGTGAGCCCATGCCGCCGATGCGCGTACTTCTTGCGGCCTACGCCGGAATTCTGCTGCTGGGCGGATCGCTCCTGGCGCTGGGGACTTTCATTTCGTCCCTCACGGAAAACCAGATCATCGCGGCCGTACTCACCTTCGCGGCGTTCCTTCTGATTTGGGTCCTCGACCTCGGACGCAACGCGTCAGGGCCTGTTGCGTCGGTTCTGACATACCTTTCGGTGATACGGCACTATGAGGATTTCACGCGCGGCGTGATCGATACGACGGGGTTGATTTACTACGGCAGCTTCATATTTCTGTTTGTCTTTTTGACCGTGCGCTCAGTGGATTCGATGCGCTGGCGGAGGGCGTAGCATCCATGGCCAAGCGCACCGACAACCCAACGCCGTTCCAGATGAAGTGGTCGCGCCAGCAGTTTGCTGAAATTGCGCTGAGCATCGGCGCGGCGCTGCTCATCGCCAGCTATATCCGCTACACGATCCAGGGAGAGCTGCTTCGGCTCACCGAGATTCTGTTGATTACCGGAGGAGTGCTCCTTCTCGCTTCGATCGTTCTCGGGTTCCCTAATATTCGCGACTACTTCTCGAAACGCTCGTCGCAGCTCGGAACCAACACGACGATTCTGACACTGGGCGTCGTTGCGATCCTGGTGGTGGTGAATTATCTCGGGCAGGAGCATCACAAGCGTTTCGATGTGACCACCGAGAAGCTTTATACGCTCTCGGATCAAACCAAGAAGATCGTGCAGGGGCTAAGGAAGGACGTCACGATCATCCACTTCGGCAAGACGGGAAACCAGGGCCTGGACGATCTCATGGCTGAGTACAAGAACCTGAGCCCCCATATTAAATTCCAGAACGTTGATCCACAGGAAAAGCCGGAAGTCGCAAAGGAGTACGGCGCCTCGCGGATGGGCGATGTGATCGCCTCGTCGGGATCGCGCAACGAGCACGTCGAACCGGGAATGTCCGGGGAGTTTTCAGAGCAGGACATTACGACCACGATTCTGAAAATTACGCGCGACAAGGTGAAAATGGTTTGCTTCGTTACAGGACATGGCGAGAAGGCCCTGTCCGACGATCAGGCGCGCGGCTACAACCTCGTCGATCAGGGCCTGAAGAAGGAAGGCTACAACACGAACTCCGTCAATCTGGTGACCAGCAACGGCGTGCCCTCCGATTGCGACGTCCTCGTGATTGCCGGTCCCGTACAATCGTTCTTCCCGCAGGAAACCGCGATGATCAGCAAGTATCTCGATGAGGGTGGGAAGGCGCTCATCGAACAGGATCCGATGAGCGACAAGGCCCAGCAGGATCCGAAGTTGGACGATGTTTTTCACTCATGGAACATCAATGTGGGCACGAACGTTGTTGTGGACGCGAGCGGCGTTGGGAGACTTTTTGGAACTGGCCCAGCCGTGCCGCTCGTCGTTGACTACGGCGAGAGCCCGATCACCAAGAGTCTCCAGGGTGGCATGACTTTTTTTCCGCTGGCACGGACTGTGTCGACAGCGGACAAGAGCAAGAGCGATCCACAGGAAGTGGAGCTGCTGAAAACTTCCGCTCGCAGCTTCACGATTCCGAATCTCGACCAAAAAGAAGTCAAATTCGATCCCAAGACGGACACGGCCGGCCCTCTGTCCCTGGGAGTGGCGGCCACTCGCACTTCCGGCGAGAAGCAAGGGCGGCTCGTCGTGATCGGCGATTCCGATTTCGCGGCGAACCAATGGCTCGGCTTGCAGCATAATGGCGACTTGTTCTTCAATACGATTGACTGGCTCGCGCAGGACGAAAACCTGATCTCGATCCGTCCGAAATCGCCGACGAATCGCCGCGTCACGCTGACGGAAAGTCAATGGAGCATGCTGCGCTGGTTCGACTTGTTCTTCTTGCCGGGCCTGGTGATCTTCGCGGGAGTGTACATCTGGTGGAAGCGCCGGTAGGCATCGAACGCAAAAAGTCATGATCAAAAAATCGACTCTGATCGTCCTTCTTTGCGCGCTCGTTCTGGGCGGCGCGGTCTACTATCTCCAGTGGCGCAGCACCAAGATAGTGAAGCCTTCCGAGGACACATCGAAGCTGGCTTTTTCAATGCAGGCAGACGACATCACGTCTCTCACGGTCTCGCATCCCGGGAAGGCCGATCAACCTCCGATCCGGATCGACTTTCACAATGGAGCGTGGAGTATCATGCAGCCGCTCGATACCGGCGCGGATACGGCTGCGGTGCGCGCCATCACTGACGGCCTGGCGGCAGCGCGAATTTCGCAAACGGAGCCGGGCGCTCCAGACCGTCTGAAGGCCTACGGCCTGGCTCCGCCGCACGTCTCGCTCGAGTTTCAAGTCAAGAGCGGAGCGAAGCACACCGTCCTACTCGGCGACAAGGATTTCACCGGGATTTCCGTATACAGCGTGATCGATGCAGGAAAAGACGTTTCGCTCCTTCCGTTGTCGCTTTTTACCAGCGCCGATAAGGCCCTCGACGATCTTCGCGATCGCAACGTGCTTCACATCGACAGCGGAAAAGTCGCCTCATTCCAGCTCAAGAACTCTTCCGGCGAGTTGTCAGCCGCAAAGCAAGCAAGGAAAGACCAAACGCAATGGAAGTTCACTAAGCCGGGGGGCGACGTGCTGGCCGACACGGCGAGCGTGGACGCGCTTCTCTCGGCCGTCGGCAGCACGAAGATGACCTCGATCGCGAGCGAAACTCCCGACAACCTCGCGAAGTACGGCCTCTCGAATCCGGCCGTCGTCTTTAGCGCCGTGGATGACAGCGGCCAGAAACTTGCCCTGCAGGTTGGCAAGAAGGAAGGAAGCGGCTATCTGGCTCGCGATACTTCGCGCCCGATGATTTTCGTAATCAGCGAGGATTTGTACAAGAAGCTTTCCCAGACTTTTCCTGATCTCCGCGACAGGAACCTGGTCCACATCACCGAAAGCGACATCAATCACATCGAGATTCACAACGCGAACGCGACGATGGCAATGAGCCGCAAGCAGGGCAGCGATTTCGACTGGACCATCGATTCGCCGGCCGACGTGAAGGGCAAGTCCGCGGCCACGTGGAGAATCCTCAGCCCGCTCACCTCAGCAAAGGCCGAGGAGGTGCTGGATCACGCGTCAGGTGACATTGCCGCGAAGCTGGCGAAGCCGGCGATCGAAATCGAGCTGACCGACAAGAATGGCTCGAAACTGACTGTGAGAATTTCCGCCGCGGCCGGCGATTTCGTTTACGGGCAGACCACCGCCGGCCCATCTGTTTATAAGTTCAAGAAAACCGCTTTTGATGATTTGAACTTCAAGGCTTCGGATCTCGCATCCTAACGATGCGGGCCCCGTTCGTTGCGGGTTATGCGGCCTCGTGGCTGGCTGCTGCGAGCGCGGCTTCGCTGGGCCAGGTGGCAAGGAGCAGAATTTTCCCACTGGCCGGAGAGATATGGATGTAGTAGACCACGCCTGCGTCCTCAAGCTCGTAAAAGTCAGCGCGCTTTGGATCGGGCGTCACTGGCGTTCCGCTGAAGAGCAAGCTCCGAAGCATCTGCACAGTTTCCGCGGGATGATTCCGCACGTCCTCAATCTGCATTTCGCGTTCCAACGCCATCACCATAACTCCCTCCCGCCCTCGCTACTTCCTACACTCTCTATTACGCCTGGAGAAACGGAAAAGTTCCAGTGGGATGAAACTTCCCGGTCACCTAATCATCACATCCCTGCACGCCCCTATTAGACGCGTGGGTGAGCTCAAAGTCTCAGCTTTTTGGCTATGGATTTGCTGTCATTATCCGGCCTGCGCGTCGCGAAACGCGCAAGGCGGTTACCTGAGTGAATTATAATGTTCGGCAAAACGGTCTGCCTGCGGCGGTGAATCATAGTAGTGTTGGCGTTAACCCTCAAATTGCTACTTGCGCAACCGGGGCAAAATGAGATATTCGAAGTCACCAAGAGCAACATGTTTTTCGAGGCTCATCCAACGTGAAGAAGAATAAGGCAAAGAAAACCACGCGACTCTACCGGGACCGGCGGCGCAAACACCGGCACTGGCAAGTGACGGTGTACTACCATGACGGCGAACGGTTCGCGCGAGTTTATATCGATCGTGAACGCGCCGAGCACTTTGCCGAACGCCAAAAGAAATCTCCCGTTGTAAAGGCGACTCGCATCCTCGAAGTGGACTAAACGGGGGCTTTTAGCCCGTTTCGGGATGGGGAGCGCACGGCGGCAGATTGTCTACATTATCCAAATATTCGCCGCGTCGCTACACTTGTGGCTGTCCGCTCACGCGTGCTATAAAAGACCTTTCAGGCGGGATTCGTATAGTGGTAGTACGCGACCTTGCCAAGGTCGAGGCGAGGGTTCGATTCCCTTATCCCGCTCCAGTCTCCCAGTAACAAAACCCCCGTATCTGCCGTTCTGCTGATATCCGCGTTCCGTGGTGGCCGTATAGCTTATTGAGAGGTGCAGATGGTGGTTCTGGATCATCGGTCCGCGACTCGAACGCAAACTGCGATTGCCGCATTTTTGCTTATCGTGATGGCCGTTCTGGCCGGCGGGGCTGCCTTACGCGAGTCAATTACGATCGATGAGGTGGCACACCTCGGCGCCGGCGTCAGCTACTTGCAAAAGCTTGATCTTCGGATGAACGAAGAACATCCGCCGCTTGCAAAGGTGCTGGCTGCCGTACCTCTGGTGGTCCGCGGAGTGCGTGCCGACTATTCCGATCTGTCTTGGGAGTTCAGCGAAAAGGGGCTTCAGTCGATGTTAGGCGAGTGGTCTTGGGGACACTCGGTCGCGGTGCGCTGGAACGACCCGTACTCAACGATGTTCTGGGCCCGCATCCCCATGCTCCTGCTAACGCTGGCCCTGGGTCTCGGGCTCTATAGTTTCGGCTCAAAGCTGGGAAACGCGTGGGGCGGACTGCTATGTCTCGCCGCCTACGTAAGCACGCCTGCGTTTCTGACGTTCGGACCGCTGGTTCTCACGGACATCGCTGTAGCGCTTTTCTGCCTACTCACAGTTTGGGCTTTTGCGGAAATGTGGCGGATGCCGAATCGCGGCAACTTTCTCCGATTTGGTTTCGCGCTTGGTGGCGCGCTGCTTTCGAAATTTTCTTCCGGACTTTTGCTGTTTGGCTTCCTTGTTTTCGTACTCAGCTTGCGCTGGCTCCCAATCGCCGCTCAGCCCACGGAACGCGACGACCTGCGCCAATGGAGGCGCGTCAGGCGCCGCATTCTGGGGAAGGGCATACTGCTGGCCGCGTTGATCGTGTACGCGGTCTACTTCGTCCTGTCGTGGAAGCAGCCGACGGACTCGCTTGGGTTGCTCGGCCACGGATTTGCCGCGTTGGTCTTGCGACGACTCCTGATGCCGCCGTGGATTTACCTTCGCGGCCTCGTGCTGTTTGCCATCATGTCCAGTCGTCCGACGTTCATCCTCGGCCACGCGTATCCGCACGGCGTCTGGTTCTATTTTCCGGTCCTGTTCGCTCTCAAATCGACCCTCGCTTTTCTCGCTCTACTGATCCTTGCTGTGGCGGTCGGTGTCGTCGCAAAACGGAAGCTCGGGCGGAATTCCTGGGTGTCGGAAGGAATGGAGTTCCACTGGCGTGCCCTGTGGGTTTTCCTCCTCGTCTTTGTTGCCGCCTGTATGCTGAGCCGGCTGGACCTCAGCATCCGGCATTTCACGGTGCCGATCACTCTGCTGATCCTGATGCTTGCGCCGCTCCCCCGCGTCCTCGAACAAATGAGACAGGGAGGCTGGTCTGTTGCTCGAATTGCAATTGGGTTAGCGGTTGTGCTCGCATGTGCATCCCTGGTCACCGTGGTGCGCGCGTATCCCTATTATTTTCCTTTTCTCAACAGCCTGAGCTGGAGCCGCCCCGGGTACTTGCTGATGAATGACTCCAACCTCGACTGGAACCAGGCGCTTCCTGACGCGGAACGTTTCGTTCAGCGGCACGGCGTGCAGCACGTGTTGCTCGACGAGTACGGCTTCTCAGAACCGACGGTCTACGTGCCCGAGGCGCAGTTTTGGGACTGCCAGGAGCCAGCGGCTGCCGATGCCGGTCAATGGGCGATCGTTTCCGCCGGCATGATCGAAGACGGGCACAACTGCGTCTGGCTGATGAACTATCCTCACGAACCGCTTGCCGGCGGGAGCATGTACGCGTTCGAGCTTCCGCCGGCAATCCCTGCGGCGGGCGCCTTGGGCGGGCCGCCGCTGCCTGCCGACTACCACACTTTCGCCGGCACTCCGGCCGACCTCGATTTTCGCCTCATGTTTTACAATTGCATCCGCGACCCGAAAAATCTTCAGCCCTTTCTTGACAAACTTACGGCGTTGTACGGCCGCAATCAGAAGAAGCATTAGGGTCCGCGGCCGGGTTCTGGCGGCTCGGAGCGGAGCGTGCTAGAGTCTCACTCCCAACCCATGCTGGCGTATCTTTGCGGTCCGATCGAATTCGCACAGGACGGCGGACGTTTGTGGCGTCGTAAGCTTGCGCCGTTTTTGCGCGAGACGCTGGGCCATCGCGTGTACGATCCCGCCGAAGACGAGAAGAAGAATCTTACCGACGAAGAGTCCACGCATTTTCGTTCCTGGAAGGCTTCCGATCCTGACCGGTTTCGGCGCGTCATTCGCAAGATCATTGCTTTTGACCTCGACCTGATCGAAAACAAGGCGGACTACCTCATCTGCTATTGGGACAGTGAACCGGGAGCACAGAGCGGCGGCACTTCGGCCGAACTTACGTTCGCGCACCGGAAGGGGATTCCGGTCTACCTCGTCACGCCGAAGCCCATCGAGCAAATCAGCGGCTGGATGCTTGGCTGCTCCGACCAGCTTTTCTCGTCAGTGGAGGAACTGAAGAAATTTCTCTCCGCCCGCTTCTCTCGCGAAAAGCAAACCGAACTCTGGAAAGATTGACGCATACCCTGCCACTCGGCTGCTGATAAGATCCCGTTCGCATGGACAAGATAATCGTTGCGGTGGGCAGCACGCGCCGGCCTAAGCTGAACGCCGTCTGGGAGGCGCTCACAGTTTTCGGCCCAACTCTGAATGACAACGCGCAATTCGAGATCGCCGCAGTGGAAGTTCCGAGCGGCGTCCGCCACACGCCTCTTTCCCGCGAAGAAATGATGAAGGGCGCTCGCCAGCGCGCCGAAGCCCTGGTTCGCATCGCGCGCGAAAAGAGCGAGCCGTGGAGGTATTTCGTCGGCCTCGAGGGAGGCTTCGATGTGATTCACGCGGACGGCGCCCGCTGGGTGTTTCTCGAGAATTGGGCTTACGTCAGCGAAGGCAGCACACGCGGTGCGTTCGGCCAGTCGGGAGCAGTGCTGGTCCCCGAACCGCTGGCGAAACGCGTCGTCGACGAAGGGATCGAGCTATCTGAAGCGGTGGATGCTTTCGCCGGAGGCTGCGGAATTCGCGATGCGCAGGGCGCGTGGGGCGTACTAACTCGCAACATGATCACGCGCCAGGATGCATTTCGCACAGCCGTCATCAATGCCTTTGCTCCGTTCTTCAATCGCGAGCTTTACTCGGCGAAGCCACCCGTTTGTTAACATTAGGCAGTTGGGGTGCGTCTATCGGGTGGTGAGGAACAGAAACATGAGCCTTGGACACATCTTTGATGCTCACCGCCAGTCGATCCGGAATTCGGCGATTCGCGATTTTGTGCGTTGCTATGACGGCCTTGGCGTTTCCTTTTCTTACCGTGTCGTCTTCACGAAGTTCTTCGGGAAAGCCCTACGGACAAAGTCCAGGACGCGCCTCAGCCGATCTATTCCGAGAATCCGGACGATCCGTGGAATCGCATTTTCTATCAAATGTTCACTCGTCGAATAGAAATGCGCGTCTCTAGCGAATACCCCGAAGGGGCGCCGTTCAAGGAGTTCCGGGAAGGCTCAGCCCGACGCGTCAGCACCCGTACTTTCGAAAGGCTCGAAATTGGCGACCGTGCGATCGACCCCCTGTATCCGAACTTCTTCAACGACACGGGTGCTCGCAGGGTTTTGACGCAACCGGGGTACTCGGCTCTCGTAAAGGCGCTGCAGGACGCAACTAATGAGAGTGTGACTCGGCCCCCGGTTGCGAGGGCGCTGATGCAGAGCGATCTTTGGTCCGCCTATGAGCATCTCTACGGCGAATACACACGGCCGGATCAGAGCGAACTCGAACAGCATAGGCGCACAATCGTCGACTTGATAGGCCACTTGATTAAGAAAATTGCGCTGACGTCCGAAGAAATTCGGTCTCTACCCGACAACTATTCCGCCGCGATGCGACGCCAATCGCTTCCCAACCTCTTCGCCAAGGACAGCGGTTGGATCGAAATCCTGTGGTTTCCCCATCGGATGCACGAAGAGGCAGCCAACGATCGCCGGGTCGCTCGCGTCTTTCTGAAACCCACTCACCCCACGCGCGACCTGCAGAAATTCGTGAACGCGCAGCGCGAGGAAAATGGCGATCCCGTCCGCGATCTCGACGGGGTGGCGTTGATCATGCAACTCCTGTTGATCGACACTCAGGGGAAGTTGACGCCGACGACGCTCACCACGGATGTGCAGGTTCGGCTCTTCGAAAAGAGTGCGGCAGGCTCTTTCAAGACGGCGAGGGTTCAAATGGCCGAAATTAGCCGTCGACTTTTTATCTCCGACCCGGCATCGGGAGGGCTGGCCCCGGAAGCAGAAGACTCACCCGCGTACTTTCCTGTCGCCGGAAACGACTATTCGTTCGCGTCGCCACAGGTGAGCGTCGAAGGACCGCCGATACAGGTTCATTTGAGGAGTCGCTGTGCTTTTTGTCACGGCGACGACTTGACTCAGGTGATGACGTTCAACATCGCACTGCCTCCACGTTTCTTGACGCCGCCGCTCAGGCAACTCGATCCCGCCGCCAACCGCGAGGCCGATGACGTCGTGTCGCGAAAGAGGGGGCGACGGGAGTTCAGAGCTTTGACCGCCTATTTCGACAAGGCCTGGTGGCGTTGGCCGTTCGGCTTCTTCTTTCTGTAGGTGAAACAGCCGCCTCAATTTCCACAGCGCGATTGTGCTAGCCTAGGTGCGGGAGGCGATGACGCGTGGACATCGTGAAGGGCAACATGGGTTGGATCGAAGTGGTCGTAGGACCGATGTTCTCCGGCAAGAGCGAAGAGTTGATCCGGCGGCTGCGTCGCGCGGAATTTGGCAAGCAGCGCGTCCAGATCTTCAAACCCGTGATTGACCAGCGCTACGCAAAAAACGGAATTGTCTCGCACTCCGGCCTCGAGATCGCATCGGAGCTCGTCCAAACCGGCCACGACATTCTCGAGAAGGTGGCCCCGCGCACCGAAGTGATCGGCATCGACGAAGCGCAATTTCTGGGCGACTCGGTGGTGGATGCGTGCACGAAGCTCGCCGACCTTGGCAAACGCGTGATCGTTGCCGGGCTCGATACGGACTTCATGGGACGTCCGTTCGAGCCGATGCCGCGTCTGCTGGCCGTCGCGGAAGAAATCACCAAGCTGCTCGCAATCTGCATG
Organism: uncultured Acidobacteriota bacterium; assembly: GCA_963744235.1. Taxonomy (GTDB): domain Bacteria; phylum Acidobacteriota; class Terriglobia; order Acidiferrales; family UBA7541; genus Palsa-295. Next base: position 1,358,762 of record CAVUSU010000006.1, read on the forward strand.
CGCTGCGGCAACCCCGCCGTGCATACCCAACGCCTGGTTGCATCGGATGAGCTGATCGTGGTCGGAGCGGGCGGAATGTACGAGGCGCGCTGCCGCCGGTGCTTCGAGCCATTCCTCGCGCAGCAGCGAATCGAAGAGGAAAGAGAGAAAGCTGCCAACGCCGCAGCGGCCAGAGCCATTTCTTGACCTCGGCAGTCGTTGGCGAATCGTCATTGGCATCGGCTACCCAAAAGTCCTAAAATAGACACCCAGGCCGACGATGTACCTCCGCTCCACCCTCTTGCTTATGGTCGCGCTCGCGATGAGCGCGGATCTCCCGGACGTTTCCCGCTTTCGCTCGCCCGTGCCGGACGAACTGGACCTGAGTGCGCTCAGCCATTCTCCTGCTGCCGACGTCTTCGTGTGGGTGGTTCAGCAAGCCAAGAGCAAGCCGAGTGAGATGGGCCAGCAGTCGAAGCTCACCATCATCCGCTTCGTTGACGGCGAGTTCGCAAAAGCTACTCAGCCGCTTCCCCACGAAAAATCAGGGTACAAGATCGCCGTCGGCAAGCCGCTGGATGTAAAGAACCTCCAAGACGAAGTGAGACGCGAAGGCTCGATCGCAAGTCCCGGCGACACCGTGCAAATCACCAATATAGAATTTCGGGGGAGGGAGATTGCAGTTCAAATCAACGGCGGCGGGCGAAAGAAATTCCACCTCCGCGACCATTTACAGGTCGGCATGGGAAATACTCCCCCACCCCAGAGCGGGGATATGCACCCGGAAGAGGGGAGGGGCACGACGCTGATTCTGGACTACGGCCGCTCGCTGCCGGACCTGAGCCCGGACGACGTGAAGCGCGATCTTTCGGTGGTGCTGGATTTTTCGAAGGAGCGGTCCGCCACGGTGAATTGGATCGATACGCTGCCGCCGGAGATCCAGCAGGCGATCAAAGACCATCGCGCCCTTGTGGGGATGGATCAGGAGATGGTGATCGCGGCGCTCGGCCGCGCCGAGCACAAAGTGCGCGAACGCGATACGAACGGCAACGAAACTGAGGACTGGATTTACGGCAATCCGCCCGCGAAAACCACTTTCGTCACGTTCATCGGAGACAAAGTGGTGCGTGTGAAAGTGTTCAACGACGCAGGCGCGAGCAGCGCGAATTGACTTTTCTTCCGGCGTGCCCTAGCATCTTCTTTCGATAGAAACTCTCTGAAACCTTCAGTGGTCGCCCGGTTTTGCCGATGTAGCGGCGGGCTTAGCCCGGCCAGCCGACCCGAAGATCTTCATCGCAAATAGTCGCAAGTCACTCATTCTCTGAGGGGGGACGCATGGCTGTTAAGGTCGGCATCAACGGATTCGGACGAATCGGGCGGAACATCTTCCGCGCGACGCTGGGCGATCCGGCAATCGAAATCGTCGCGGTGAATGACGTCACAGACTCAAAGACGCTTGCCTATCTGCTGAAGCACGATTCGATTCTGGGCAATCTTCCGAACGAAGTGACGCACACCGACGACACGATTTCGGTGGACGGCAAGAGCTTCAAGGTTTTCAAGGTGAAGGATCCGGCCCAGCTCGACTGGGCTTCCGTAGGCGCGTCGATCGTCGTCGAATCGACGGGCCTTTTCACGACCGGCCCGGAAGCGAAGAAACATCTTCGCGGCACGGTGAAGAAAGTGATTATTTCCGCGCCGGCCACCGATCCCGACCTGACGCTGGTGCTCGGCGTGAACGACAAGACGTACGATCCCGCCAAGCACAACGTGATCTCGAACGCCTCGTGCACCACGAATTGCCTCGCGCCCGTTGCCAAAGTGATTCAGGACAATTTCGGGATCACCGTCGGCACCATGACGACGATCCACTCCTACACGAACGACCAGAAGCTGCTCGATTTGCCTCACAAGGATCTTCGTCGCGCGCGCGCGGCCGCGCTGTCGATGATTCCTACTTCCACGGGAGCTGCGAAAGCACTGCACCTGGTAATTCCCGAACTCAAGGGCAAGCTGGACGGCTATGCGATGCGCGTTCCGACGCCGAACGTGAGCGTGGTCGACTTGACCGTGATCACGGAGAAGCCGGTGACAGCCGAGACCGTGAACGCTGCGTTCAAGCGCGCCGCCGACGGACCGATGAAGGGAATTCTCGGTTACACGGAAGACGAAGTGGTGTCGATTGATTTCCGCGGCGATCCGCGGTCGTCGATCGTGGATGGGCCTTACACGCGCGTCGTTGGGACGAATTGCTTGAAAGTGCTTTCGTGGTACGACAATGAGTGGGGATATTCCTCGCGCTGTAAGGATCTGATTAAGATGCTTGCGGCGCGGATGTAAAAAGCAAGGTGTCGGGGATCGGAGCTGGCCCGGCGGGTTTGAAACCGCCCCTACGACCCTGCGGATTAACGGTTGATTAGCCGGCCTGAAGGCTCCTCACACAGGAGCAAAACCGCCGGCGAGACGCCGTCGCTACCAGGGCAAGACCTAAATGAACAAATTATCGATTCGTGATTTGAAGATGGCGGGGCAGCGTGTGTTTATTCGCGTGGATTTCAACGTGCCACTCGACGGCGGCAACGTTTCCGAGGATACACGCATTCGAGCAACGCTTCCCACGCTGAGGCTCGCGATAGACGGTGGCGCGCGGGTGGTGCTGGCGTCGCATCTAGGTCGGCCGAAAGGCAAGCCGGACCCGAAATACAGCCTAAAACCGGTGGCGGCGCGCTTGCAGGAATTGCTGGGCAAGCCCGTGCAATTCGCGACCGATTGCGTGGGCGCCGAGGCGGAAGCGAAGAGCAAAGCGCTCACCAACGGCGACGTGCTGCTTCTCGAAAACGTTCGCTACCATCCCGAGGAAGAGAAGAACGATCCTGAATTTTCGAAGCAACTTGCAGCGCTTTGCGACGGGCTTTTCGTTTGCGACGCGTTTGGCTCGGCGCATCGCGCACACGCTTCCGTGGTGGGAATCACGAAGTTCGTGCGCCAAGCCGCCGCAGGGCTCCTGATGGAAAAGGAGCTCGCGTATCTGGGCAAAGCCATTTCGAATCCCGACCGGCCGTTTGTCGCGATCCTGGGCGGCGCGAAAGTTTCGGACAAAATCGAAGTTGTGCGGAACCTGATGAAGCTTGCCGACGCGATGCTGATTGGCGGCGCGATGGCTTACACATTTTTGAAATCGCAGGGCAAACCGGTAGGGAAGTCGCTCGTTGAAAACGATAAGCTGGACCTCGCGCGCGACTTGCTGCACGAGGCGGAATCTCGCCGATTCCGGCTGATTCTTCCGGTGGACCACGTGCTAGCGGAATCGCCCGATTCCACGGTGGCGAAAATCACCGACATCGACCACACGCCCGACGGCTGGATGGGCCTCGACATCGGCCCCAAGACGATCGCGCTGTTCGAAAAGGAAATTGCGAGCGCACGCACGATTGTGTGGAACGGCCCGCTGGGAATGTTCGAGAAGCCGGAATTCGCGCAAGGGACACTGGCGATCGCGCGGGCGGTTGCGGGATCTAAATCACGAAGTGCCACGTCAATCATCGGTGGTGGAGACTCGGTTGCAGCCGTCGAGCAGGCGGGCGTGGCATCGCAAATTTCGCATATCTCGACGGGCGGCGGCGCATCCCTCGAGTTCTTGGCGGGCGATAAACTCCCCGGAGTCGATGCCCTAACCGACAAGCCGTAAAGGCCGAGAAGTAATATTGGAGCTTGGTGGCCGCCTTTGGCGTCAGGTCCATCGGGTTCATCCTCATCCGCTGAGCGGCGAGTTTGACAGATCGTCAGCGACCACCTTATCCGCTTCGGCCAGCAACATCCTCAACACAAGTAATAGGTTGTGCCTCTCGACCGATCCTTTTGCTCTCTTGAGTTTTGCCAGGGCCTTGGAGAATTCAGCCTGCACCTGAATGAAATCCTTTATTCCCACACGGTAAATATATCAAAAGAGTACTATCAGTGTAAAGCGAATAATCATCGGCCTTTTCCGGTTCTAGGATCTAGAATTCAGGCAATCGGGTTGAGTTATCGAGCAAGTCCAGCAAAAGTTTTTCGTTGCCTGACACGACGGGCAGCGTGTACTTGGATCGCGGCTTTCGTGATTCTCTATGACGCTGGATCGCGTGCCGTTGCGGCGACCCTTCTGTGCATCCTGGATTGCTCAGTGGGTCACTGCCTACTCAGAATTGAGGCGCGATTTCTCTCGTCGAGGAACCGATCCCTGCATTGCTTGGCCTGGGCGAGTATGGCGGCGTATTCCGATGATTTGCGGAATGTCGCGAGAATCGGATCCAACTGCAAGTAGTCATAGGAACAATATCCTCCATCAATGGCGGACTTCATGAGTCTGGCGGTGAAGGCGTTCCCCAGGCATGCGTTGTAGTTAGCCGCAGAACTGTATTGGGGTTCCGGCTCGCGAAAGGCGAAAACTTTCCCTTCGGTCTGTTCCATTAGTTGCTCAAATCCCGGCGGCCGAGGGGTGGAGTAACAAGCCTCGAGAGCGCGCGTATGGAAGAACGGGCTATCGGAAAGCTGATGCAGCCTTGCTAAGGCGTCGTTCACCTTCCCCTCACGCAGCAGAAGGTTCACTTCCACGTTGTTCGACCACTCCGAGCCCGCATCCAAGTTCGCAAACTCCCTGGCACGATCAAACTGACCGATCCAGAGAAACAAGATCGCACAGGAACGGAACTGGTAATTGCCCGGATCCAGCCGCAGGGCCAAGTCGCATTCCTCCCCGGCTTCTTTGCTGACACTGGCGTACCGCAGCACGTATGACAAGCTAAAGTGGGCGAAGCCGCTCTGTGGCCGCTTCGCCACCATCGCTTTTGCTTCCTGATAAGCCTGGGCCAGCTTGCCTGCGTCCGCATCCATGCTAACAATCTGCGCCTCCGCGTCCTCAAGATTCGGATCCAAGGCAAGCGCGCGTCGGAACGTCGGTTCGGTGCGCGACATCGTTCCCGTCGCTCCTGCTCCATATTCCTCTTCGTAGTAATAGCGTTTTCCCAAGGCGGACCAGGCTGGGGCGAACGCCGGATCGAGTCCCACGGACCGCTCCAGCATCCGAACAGCCTGCTTATTTTGATCGCCGTCATGTGGCAGCGCGACGCTGCGCAGATACAGGTCATAGGCCTCTTCGTTCTTGGGGCGCGTTCCGCTTTCTTCCTCTACCGTTGTCGCGCCCAGGGCGGGAATCAGGCCCTGCCGCACGTTGGAGGTGATTTGCTCTCGCATGGCCACAAGATCGTCGGCCGGGACGTTCATGGTCTGCTGCCACAGAACGCTGTCGTCGCCCACATCGACCGCTTCCAAAGTAAGTTGCAATTGATTGCGGACCTTCTGGTAGTGACCTGTCACGATCCGACCGACGTGCATGTCCTTTCCGGCCTGCTGCAAATCGACGTCAGCCTTCGCATATTTCTCTCCGGTGGCGAAAGGGCGAATCGACAAAGTTCGCACCGAGCTTAATGTGGTGGTCACTTCATCGGGCAGCGCCATGCGCAAAAAGTCCGTTTCTTTGTCTTGGCCGAGATTCTGAAAAGGCAGAACGGCGATCGTGACTGGAGCTATCGGTGTCTTCTTCGCGTCCGGCACCGGCGTGGCGCGCCATCTCCACATCGCCAATCCAATCATCACTAACAGCGCCACCGCGCCGATGCTCCAGATCCATCGACTAAGGCGAATTGGTTCCGCCGCAGCAACGGGCGTGCTTCGCGAGGAAGCCGAACCCGTGTCCCGGCGTGCTCGCGCAAGATCGGCTCGCATCTCCGAGGCGTGCTGGTAACGCACCTCGCGGTCCTTTTCCAGCGCCTTCTGGATCACCCTTTCGAGTTCGGGTGGAACCTGGGGATTCAGTCGCTCCGGCGGCGTGGGAGTTCCATGCAGCACTTCATCAAAAATCGCACCCGACGTCTCGCCTTTGAAAGGCAGGGCGCCCGTGGCCATCTCGTAGAGCACAATGCCAAAGGAAAACAAATCGGTTCGGGCGTCGAGTTGTTTGCCGAGCACTTGTTCGGGCGACATGTACGACACCGTGCCCAAAGTGGATCCCGGGCTGGTGAGATGTTCGTTAACCGATTGAGTATTCGCGGTGGCGATACGGCTCACGGAGGGGTGTTGCGCGTCCACTTTCGCCAGCCCAAAATCGAGAATTTTCACGTGCTCGCGATTTGTGACGAAGATATTCGCGGGCTTGATGTCGCGGTGAACGATACCTGCCGTGTGCGCCGCGTCCAAGGCATCGGCGATCTCGATCGCCAAGGGAAGCAACCTCTCTGTTTCAATCGGACGACCCGCGATGACATGCTTCAGCGTCGTCCCTTCCAGGAATTCCATGGCGATGAAGGCTCTGCCACCCTCCTCGCCGATGTCATGAATCGTGCAGATGTTCGGATGATTCAGCGCAGATGCGGTCTTGGCTTCGCGTCGGAAACGTTCCAGCGCCTGCGGATCGTGAGCAACATCTTCGGGCAGGAATTTAAGTGCTACAAAGCGGCCGAGGCGCGTGTCCTCGGCCTTATAGACGACACCCATGCCACCGCCGCCTAGCAGCTCAATGATGCGGTAGTGCGAGATATTTTGGCCAATCAAAGACGAGGATTGTGGCATTCGCCGCAAATATTAGGTTGCGTCCGAGTGCAAGTCAACGAGGGCGAGGCTGAAGCGCTGCTCTTCCTGGACATCGTCCCTCCAAGCGCACAGTTCACTTTCCGGAGAGGAAGTGCAGGATTTCGCGCATCACACGCTCTCCTTGGTCTGTTTGGAAGAGATACTGAGCGTGCGCAGAACCGTCAAGAATGATCAGCATTTTTGGTTCCGGGGCTTTATCGTACTGCTGCTGAATCCCGGGGAGACGAGGTCCATCCCCGCTGGTATCGTCACGTGCCACGATGAAGAGGCTCGGTGACTTGAGCTTATCAGCCGGTCCGTTGGGCGCGCCGCCGAGGAATACCAAACGATCGATCTCACCTGGCTGCGAAGCGATCGATGCATCGCCGGCAGCGCCTGCTCCCATGCTGCCCCCAACTACCGACACGCTCTTAGCGCCCGTCTTTCGTAGATAGCGGACAGCGGCGAGCACATCCAAGTGGAGCGGAGCACTTAGAGGGTCAGATTGGCCTGGACCTTCCGACTTACCGTAGCCGCGGAAGTCGAGCGCCAATACCCGAAATCCTGCCGACTCGAGCGTTCGGGCCTGGTTCGCCCAGCTCTCCTTGTTGAAACGGCCGCCGTGGGCCAGCACGACGGCTCTGGCACCTTTTCCATAAACGTCGGCGTAAACCGTGCCTCCGTCTTCGGTTGGCAAGGAAACGGTCTTTTGCGCGACAGCGGCACCCGCAAGCAACAACGTCACGACGGCGGCTATGAACGTACGCATGCTGCAAATGTACCACTGCTGTGGCGAAGTTTGCCGACGCTCGTTGACTTGTTCGCAGCCGGAAGATAGCATGCGCGTTCGCAGAGGACCCTCGTCTTCGATGATTGGCCAGACGATTTCCCACTACCGAATAGTCGACAAGCTGGGCGGTGGCGGCATGGGCGTGGTGTACCGCGCCGAGGACACGCGGCTGGGCCGCAGCGTCGCGCTGAAATTCTTGCCGGAAGATTCCTCGCAGGACCGGCAAGCACTGGAACGATTCCAGCGCGAGGCACGGGCAGCTTCGGCGTTGAATCACCCGCACATCTGCACGATCTACGACATTGACGAGCACGAAGGTCGGCCGTTTATCGTCATGGAGTATCTCGAGGGCACAACACTGAAGCATCGCATCGACGGCCGGCCGATGGAGGCCGAGGAAATCGTCGAACTCGGCATCCAGATCGCAGATGCGCTGGCTGCCGCGCATGCGAAAGGGATTATTCACCGCGACATAAAGCCGGCAAACATCTTCATCGTGCAAAGCGGGGGCGCCAAGGTGCTGGATTTCGGGTTGGCGAAAATGGCGCCCAAATCACTGCGAATCGGCGAAGCCGTCGGGGTTTCCTCGGACGCTACCGCGATTGCGTCTTCCGAATTCCTGACCAGCCCCGGCACGGCCATGGGCACTGTGGCGTATATGTCGCCGGAACAAGCGCGAGGTGAGGAAGTGGACGCGCGCAGCGATCTGTTTTCGCTGGGCGCGGTGCTTTACGAGATGGGCACCGGACGCCTGCCGTTTTCAGGAAGTACGTCTGCCGTCATCTTCGACGCGATTTTGAATCGCGCACCCGTCGCGCCCGTGCGCCTGAATCCGAAAATCGAGGCAGAGCTGGAGAAGATCCTCAATAAGCTATTGGAAAAGGCCCCAGCGCAGCGCTACCCGACGGCGGAAAAGCTGCGCGCCGACCTTCAGAAGATAAAGCGCGATACGGGCTCCGGCCGAACGGCGGCCGCTGCGGCGCCCACCGAAAAATCGGTGGCGGTGCTTTACTTCGAGAATTTGAGCGGAGCGAAGGATGACGAATACTTCCGCGACGGCATGACGGAAGACATCATCACGGAGTTATCCAAGATCAGCAGGCTCAGAGTATTCCCGCGGGCTGAAATGCTCGGCTACAAAGACAAACCGGTGACGGCGCCTCAAGTGGGTCAGGAGCTGGATGCCGCCTACGTGTTGGGTGGCAGCCTGCGCCGGGCGGGAAACCGATTGCGAATCACGGCACAACTTGTGGAGACGCGAACGCGGCACTCCGTCTGGGCAGAACGGTACGACCGCGAGATGGCAGACGTGTTCGCCATCCAGGATGAAATTGCGCAGAGCATTGCCGGGGCGCTGAAGGTGATACTGACCGATAGCGAAAAAGAGGCCATCGCGAAGGCGCCGACGGCCGATGTGAAGGCTTACGACTATTACCTGCGTGGGCGGCAGTTTTTCTATCAGTTTCGACGCCGAGGCTATGATTTTGCGCGGCAGATGTTTACTCGGGCGATCGACATCGATCCGGGCTACGCGCGCGCCTATGCAGGCGTGGCCGATTGCCATTCGTATCTGTACATGTACTGGGAGGCTAACGAGGCAAATCTGCAAGCGGCAGACGACGCCAGCCGGAAGGCTTTGCTCCTTGATCCGGGCCTAGCGGAGGCGCACGTGTCGCGGGGCCTCGCAATCTCACTGAGCAAGCGATATGACGAGGCCGAGATTGAATTCCAGACCGCCATTCGGTTGGACCCGAGGCTCTTCGAGGCCTATTACTTTTATGCGCGAGCGTGCGTTCAACAGGGGAAGCCAGAAGACGCCGCGCGCCTGTTCCAACAGGCTTCTGAAGTGAAGCCTGAGGACTATCAGGCCCCGCAGCTGCTCGCTATGGTCTATTTTGGAATGGGCCGCGAGGCGGACGCGGAAGAATCCTACCGGCGCGCCTGGCAGCGGGCGGAAAAACATCTGGAACTTCACCCGGATGATGCCCGCGCTCTCTATTTGGGCGCCAATGCGCTCTGCCGGTTAGGCGAAAAGTCGCGAAGCCTGGACTGGGCTGGACGCGCCCTGGCCATCGACCCCGAGGACTGCGGGATTCTGTACAACGTCGCCTGCGTGTATGCCCTGCAAGGGAAAACCGACGAGGCGATCGACTGTTTGGATAAGGCGATGACGCACGCGTTCTGGTATAAGCGTTGGGCGAAAAACGACTCGGACCTGGACTCTCTGCGCAGCCATCCCCGATTTCAATCTCTGATGGACAAGCCTGCTTGACGCCGCGCCTGGTGAAGTGGATGAGTCGAGGCAAGAAATCCGGATTGAGTGCATCAGATTTTTCTCGATGCTCGTCTGCTGATGTTCTGGCATAATGCCGGGCACACGGGGCGGGGAAGAGCTGAATCCAGTTGACCTGGAAAAAAGGCATAGGAAATCGGGAAGGCGGAAGCGGGCGCGGCGAGAAAAGAATCGCGCGGGGATTTCTTTTCGCATCGTTTCGCTCAGGTTTGCCTTTCTCGCTGGGGGGTGTTATGTCGACGATGATGATCCACGAATGGTCGAACACCAAGCTGCACGGGTGGTGGCACGAAGCCGGGATGCGATGGACGCGTGGAGCGAGGCGCGCGATTTGGTGCCTGGCGGCGTTGGCGCTGCTGGCGCCGCTGTCCGCGGCGCAATCCACGAGCCGGCTGAACGGGAGTGTTACTGACCCGTCTGGAGCGGCTGTTCCCGGCGCAAAGATCACTCTCAGCGCTGCGGCAACGGGTTTCAGAGGACGACGACAAGTAATGGGGAGGGGCTTTATCAGTTCCTGGATGTGCCTCCGGGGACCTATAGTCTGGAAGCAACTGCGAAGGGCTTTGCGACTTATGTCCGCGGCGGACGTCATTCTGGTGGTCAACACGCCTTCGACGATCGGCATTCGCTTCCAACTACAGGGAACGGCGACGCAGGTGACCGTGGAGGGAAGCCGGGGTGCCACTGATCAATCGGACCGACGCGACGCTGGGTAACACTCTCGAGGAAGATCAGATTTCGGAATTGCCGATCGCCGACCGCAATGTCGTTCAGTTGCTGAGCCTTCAGCCAGGCGTGGCGTATCTTGGAACTGAGATTGACCCTAACACGGATACACGGAGCGGCGCGGTGAATGGGATGCGCAGCGACCAATCCAACGTCACGCTCGACGACATCGGGGTCAACGACCAGAATAACGGCTTCGCATTTCTGAGTATCCTCAACGTGCCGCCAGACTCGGTGCAGGAATTCCGCGTCACCACCGCCGACGCCAATGCGGACTCGGGCTATTCGAGCGGTGCTCAGGTGGCGCTGGTGACGAAGAGTGGCACGAACAATTTTCATGGCTCGGCCTACGAGTACAACCGCAACACCCTCTTTAGCGCCAATGATCCGTTCTTGAAGAACTCTCAGGGAAGTCGCCGGTAGAGCCCAACAAGGCACCGGAGCTGATCCGCAACGTCTTTGGCGCGACCGTTGGAGGCCCGATCAAGCACGACCGGATGTTCTTCTTTTTGAATTACGAAGGGCGCCGGGATGCCCAGGGCTCGAGCATATTGCGGACGGTGCCGAGCGGGACACTACGCCAGGGTAATTTAGTCTACGAATGCCAAACGCTGGCGAACGGTCAACCGGACACAGGCACATGCCCTGGGGGCACGGTGAACGGCGTGCCCGGCATTCAACCCGGCTACTACGCGCTCAATCCGGCCCAGATCACTGCGATGGACCCGCTCCATATCGGCCCAAGTCCAGCGGTCGAGGCCCTCCTCAACCAATATCCAGCGTCCAACGCGAACGGCGGCGACGGTTTCGACACGCTGGGTTATCGGTTTTCCTCCCCCGCAGATTCATCGTTCAACACGTACATCGCGCGGCTCGATTGGCATATCAGCGGCTCGGAGACGCTGTTTTGGCGCGGACAGACACAGAATACCAAGCAGCCGGGAGCGCGCGAGTTTCCAGGCCAAAGTCCGGCCACGCAAGTGCTGGACGATAGCAAGGGCTCCACCGTCGGCCTTACTTCAGTCATCTCCTCGGCGCTGATCAACGATTTTCATTGGGGCTTCATTCGCCAGGGCGGCCAGAACGCAGGTGCTTCGCAGTACCCCGGCGTCTTTCTCAATGACGTAAGCGATCTTGTTCCCTTCACGCGGTCGACGATTTTCTTTGTGCCGGTGAATCAGGTGAGCGACAGTCTGAATTGGACTCGGGGGAACCACACGCTGCAGTTTGGGACAGACCTGTTCTTGATCCGCAACAATCGGTCGAGCTACGCCGACTCGTTTTCGGACGTGCAGGTCAATATCGTCTACCTCGACACGGGTGGAATCGCCAACACAGGAAGCCCCCTCGATCCGGCTGCGCCTGTCAACGCTGCCAAGGGCTACCCGGCGGTCGACCCCAGCTTCGGCCCGAACTATGACAGCGCGATTGGGATGCTGATGGGAATCTTCGCCGAGGGCGACGGGCTGTATAATTTTGATCGCAACGGAAACGCGCTGGCCCCGGGCGCGCCAATCAACCGGCGTTACGCCATCAATGACTACGAATTTTATGGCCAGGATGGCTGGCGCATCACGCCTCGGCTGACCGTCACGTACGGCCTGCGCTGGGTGTTCGAGGCCCCGCCGTATGAAACCAACGGGCTGCAGGTTGCGCCGTGCGTGTCAGCGGGCGGCGGCGGCTGCACCACTCAGACAGTTGCAGACTGGTTTGCCAACTCCGCCCAACTGGCGGCGCAAGGACAGCCGGCCATCAATGCTGGGCAGATTTCTTTCATCCTTGGCGGCCCTGTCAATAAAGGCCCGGGCCTGTGGAACTGGGATTACAAGGACGTTTCTCCGCGTTTCGCTGTGGCCTGGTCGCCGGACACGGGCGATGGCTGGCTTTCAAAGATCTTTGGGCGCAAAGACGAATTCTCGGTTCGTGGCGGCTACAGCATCATGTACGATCACTTCGGCATTCCCATCGTCAACAGCTTTGACCAACACGGCTCTTTTGGCCTTTCCACTCAAGTCGGCGATGCTGCTGGTTCGGTGACGGTCGGAGGACCGACGGCTGCGCCGCGCTTTACGTGCCTGACTCCTGCAGCCGGCCAACCCGCTAACTTTTGCTTGCCCCCTCCGTGCCCGCAGCTGACTCCTGGTTGCCTGTTCGGTCCCACTCCATCCGGCAGTTTTCCTGTCACCCCAGGCAACAATTTTGCGATCAATTGGGGACTCGACCAAAGCCTGAAGACTCCGTACTCGCACGTGTTCAATATCACGCTCGCCCGCCAAATCACGTCGCGGTCGTCGCTCCAGCTCTCCTATGTAGGCAGCGTCGGCCAGCGGCTGCCCATGCAGGTGGATATGGCTATGCCGACGAACTTGACGGATCCCTCCAGCAAGATGACCTATTTCCAAGCTGCCACGATGCTGTCGAAGGAAGCTGCAGCTGGCACGAACATCAACCAGGTGCAGCCCATTCCGTTCTTTGAGAACCTGTTCCCGGCTTGGGCTGGCGTCACTCAGAACCAGCTCCAAAACCAGCCGAATGGGTCGAACCTTGACTGCGCGACAAGTTCGGCTAACCCGGTTATCAATTACCCCGCTGCACCCACAGCCACGCAAGCCATCTACGATATGTGGACTTGCTTCCCGCACAACGAAACCTTGACGTTAAGAGACTTGGATCTGCCTGGCGCGGCTTACGCCAACGCGAATGTCACTGATCTGAATGTTCCGAACAGCAAACTGGGCCCCTATGCGTTCTATCACAATCAGTTCAGCTCGCTCTATGCGTGGCGCAATATTGGAAATTCCAACTACAACGGGCTGCAGGTGACTTATAACGTCCATTGGGGATCGAATCTGCAGGGTCAGTTCAACTACACTTTTTCAAAATCGTTGGACGAGGAGTCGGCCGCCGAGCGAATCGGTCCTTATGAAGGTACGGGCGGTACGGGAAATGACTTGAACGGCGGTGGTATCGTCATCAATTCTTATGATCCGCTGTCTCTCGTGGGTTATCCGATTTCAACGCCAAGCACCAATCAACGCCAATGCGGTCTATCATCTCCCTTTGGCAAAGGCCAGGCGCTGGCGGGAAACGCGGGCCCGCTGCTCGACGCTTCATTGGCGGGTGGCGCTATCCGGCATATTCCGTTGGACGTGCGGTTTCCCGATCACGATCGATAACGGTCCGCCTGGGCGACGAACTGGAATATCGAAGGCGACGCCGAGCCGAACGGCCCTCCCCCTAAAGCGTCCAACCCGAAGAACGTCGTTGTCAATGGCGTCGACGTCGGTCCGGACATTTTCGCTGATCCGACAGCGGCGGAGGCGCGTTCCGTCCCGAATGGCCGGGCGAGTCGGGGGTCCGCAACAACGTCATCGGGGAAGGCCTGTTCAACATCGATACCGGGTTGAGCAAAGATTTCAGACTATGGGAGGACAAACAGCTGGAGTTCAGTTGGCAATCCTTCAACGCGACAAACTCCGTCCGTTACGACGTACGCGGCGCGCAGCCCTCGCTTTCGGCTACGGCGCCAAGCGAATTCGGCCAGTATACATCAACACTAACCACGCCGCGGTTCATGCAGTTTGCGCTGCGGTTCGTGTTCTGAGGCTTGCGCCGTCCAGGCGAAATTGTCAGGTCGGGGATGCGATACGGCTTTTAGTAAGGGCGATTCAGTCCTCGCGCATCAGCATCGAGGGATCGATCGACAGCGCGCGCTGCGCTGGAATCCACGTAGCCAGGAGTCCCAGCAACATCATGGCCAGGACAACGCCGCCTAATACGAGGGGATCACGCGGAGTTGCCTGATAGACGATGGAAGCGAGCACCCGGCTCGCCAAAATTCCGAGAAGCAATCCCGCCGCGGAACCAAAAGCGAGCAATTTGAAGGCGCGTCCCAAAGCCGCCTGCAGCACTTCCTTGCGCTGCGCGCCGAGAGCAATACGAATTCCCAATTCGCGTTTTCGCCTGCTGACGGAATAGGCAGCCAATCCAAAGATGCCGGTGACAGACAGCATCGCGCCCATCACGCCGAGCACCCCCAGGGAAATCGTCGCCATACGCGGACCAAACAGAACGAATTGCATTCCTTCGTACCACGTTTGGATGTAGACGGGCAGGCCCGCATCCAGGTCTCGCACTTTGCTCCTCATGGCGGCGGCCAGTTGTTGAGGATCGCGCCGAGAGCGCACCACGAGGCACGTCTGACTCAATGGCGACTGCAGGACCGGGAGAAACACCACCGACTCCGGATCTTCGGTGAGGCTCGCATATTTCCCGTCTTCCACAATGCCTACCACTTGAATGCGCGACCCATCCTCCGCCTTGTAATATTTTTCCGATCGCGTTGGCGGCGGAGCCAAAGACTTTGCGGGCAAACTCCTGGTTGACGACTGCCACGCGCGGCGCGGTCTTATCGTCGTGCCAGGTGAAGTCACGGCCGGAGAGCAAGGCGGTGCCCGCCGCATGAAAGTAGTCCGGGAGATATGATGTACATCAAGGCGTGAGCAGCGGCGTTCGACGGCCTCAGATCTGAGGCATTGTCGGTGAAGACATGCGAGTAGTCCGTGCGATCAACCAGCGGCGCCCAGACGGCCAATCCCACAGCGTCCACGCCAGGAATCGCCTGCATCGCGTCGATCATCCGTTTTTGCATCGCCGGCACAGCATCGCCACGGTAACCCGCCATATCCAGAACGGTGTGCATCAGCAGGACGTTCCGCGGTTCGAAGCCAAAATTGCCGTGTAGCGAGCGTACCAATCCACGCACGGCAACCATCGAGGAAGTGACCAGCACCGCGCAGATGGCAATTTGCGCGCCAAGCAAAAGGTCTCGGACGGTAATCCGCCGTCCGACCTTGCCCATCGATCCGGACTTGACGATCTGATAGGGATCGGTACGGAGCACCTGCCTCACCGGGACGGCGCCAAAAAGGAACCCGCTCGCTAAAGTCAACAACAGAGCTACGCCATAAACATTTGCATCTGGGTTGACAGCCACGTGGATGGGGAAAAGGGGCATCGGCTGCCAAACGCTCAACGCACGAAGAAGCTCCACGCTGCCCCATAGTCCGGCAGCGCCTCCCACGACTGAAAGCAGCAGGGCTTCGGTGAAGAGTTGCCGCAGAACACGCAGGCGGCTCGATCCAAGAGCGAGTCGCAGGGCGACTTCCCGGGCACGGTCAGCGGCGCGAGCGGCAAACAGGCTGCCCAGGTTGGCGCAGGCGGCCAGCAGAATTAACCCGGCGAGCAGCATCAACCCGACAAGGAATGCCCGCGCCGCGGGGCCAACAACATCGCCATAAAGGCTTGGACGCGCCAATACAAAGGTCATTTTGGCATCGTCTTTGGGATAGGTTTTTTCCAGATAGGAGCCAATCGAGTTCAGATCGGCAATCGCTTGCGCCGGAGTGACTCCCTGTTTCAGATGTCCCATCGCCCCGGTGAAAATCCACCGGGTTCCGCGCGCGTTCAGGAGATTCACGCCGTCGACTTGTTCCTGGTTCACAATCGGCACAAAGAAATCAGGAGACATGAACAATAAAGTTCCGTGGAACTCAGGCGGCGCTACGCCGAGGATTGTGAAAGGATGCTTGTTCAACTTGACGGCACGGCCCACCACGCCACGATCATCCTGAAAATGGGTGTGCCAATACGCGTAGGTGAGCACGATATACGGAGCGCTGTTCGGGCCACGCTCATCCGAGGCGTGGAAGAAACGGCCAAGATACGGCTGAATGCGCAATGCGTCGAAATAGTTTCCGCTGACGTCATAGAGCCAAGCGCGGGCCGGATTATCGCCCGTGTCGAGCGCCGCCGAACCGATGGAGAAAGCTGCGAGTCCATCAAAGCTGCGGTTGCGGTCGCGCAGGTCGAGATAGTCCGGATACGATTCGAAGGCGGTCTCATTGCCTGCGCGCTCGATTTCGTAGAGGCTCTGCGACTCGGGCACATTCAAAGGGCGCAGGATCAGAGCGTTTAAGACACCGAAAACCACAGCGTTTGCGCCGATGCCGAGAGCGAGCGTGAAAACGGCAACCAGCGTGAAGCTGGGAGATTTGCGCAGCATGCGTATCGCGTAGCGCAGGTCCTGCAGGAAAGTTTCGATGAAGAGCAGTCCTCGTTGGGCGCGGTAGACTTCCTTGACCGCCTCCACGCCCCCAAACTTCAGCATGGCCTGGCGTCGCGCCTCGACGGGGGACAAGCCGGCGCGAAGATTTTCGGCGGTTTGCAGAGCAAGATGCTCCTCAATCTCTTCCCGCAATCGTTCGTCGTCCTGCCGCCGCGTTGCGAAGTTGCCGAGACGCGAGAGAAACCGCCTTAGAGATCTCATGACAAATCCTCCGCTCTTACTGCCGGATACCGGCAGAAATTCGTACCGCAGACGGACAGGCTCGTTCACTCATATCGCAAAGCAATCATCGGATCGACCCGCATGGCCCGGCGCGCCGGGATGTACGACGCCAGAAGCGCGGCCAGCGAAAGCAGCGCAGCCAAGCCCACAAACGTCAGCGGGTCGGTGGCGGTAATCCCAAAAAGAAGACTGGACATGAAGCGCGTGATGATGATCGACGCGACAACGCCAATCGACACGCCGACAGCAGCCATCCGTCCACATTGACCGAGGACCAAACGCAGGACGTCACTCCGTTGGGCGCCGAGCGCCATGCGAATGCCAATCTCCTGCGTGCGGCGCGTGACGGAGAACGCCACGACTCCGTAGATGCCGACAGCAGCAAGAGCCAGAGCAGCGGCCGCGAATAATCCCACAAGAAGAAGCAGGAAACGGCGGTCCGCGAGCCAGCCGCCCATTTCGTCGGCGAAAGTGGAGAATTTGACGGGGACATCGGGTGCGAGATCATGGAAGATGCCGCGTGCCGCGGAAACGACCTGACCCGCGGGTCTGGCGCTGCGCATCACGATCGTAGGCGACGAATTGACGTTCATTCCGCGCTGGCGGTAATCCACGTAAATGACGGGGCTCGGCGGAAAATCCAGACCGCGGGCACGAACGTCGCCAACGACGCCCACAATCGTGAGCGGTTTCATGTTGCCGTCCATATTGCCGAACTCAATCACCTGGCCGATCGGATTTTGATTCGGCCACTGCTGCCGCGCGAGGGTCTGGCTGATCAGCGCGACATGCGGCGAATCCAGGTCATCCTGATCGCCGAATATTCGGCCGCGGATAAGCGGAATTCCCAGTGTTCGGAAGTAGCCCTCGCCTGCGACACAATAGAAAGCTTTTCCGACCTGGGAAGCGTTTTGCGCAATGCGGTCCCATTCATCAAAATTGGCAGGCGGCTTTTGGCCGTTGAGTATCAGAAATCCTCCATCCGGGAGATCATCTCCGCCCGCGACTGGGAGCGCACCGGCCAGGCCCACGGTCTCGGCTCCTGGAATCGCGCGAAGGCGGGCCAATATATCGTCCGTTAGATGGACTTGCCGGGCGATGAATGATTGGTCCATGGCAAATACTTGCCCTTGCGGAATCGGAAGCGAAAACTCCATGGTGATCAGGTTTTCCTGGCGAAAGCCAGGACTCGTGGAAATGAGCCGCAGAAAGCTGCGGCCGAGAAGGCCGGCCCCGACCAAAATGACCAGCGTTGTGGCAATTTCGCCTGTCACCAAGAAGCTGCGCAGCCGCTGGCCAGAGCCCGCGTCGGTGTGACTGCGAGAGCCGGCGCTTAGTGTTTCGTGGAGATCTCCCGCCCCGGCACGCCAGGCGGCGAAGAGCCCGAGCGAACCGGCAACAGCCAGAATTGCGGCCAAAGCGAACAAGAGAACCGGCGTGTTGACGGCGATGGCTTGCTGTTGTGGCAGGTTCGCGGGGAGAATTGCCGGAAGTATGTTGACCCCCCACGTCGCAACTAAAATCCCCAGAACACCGCCCGCGAAGGAAAGCGCAAGAGTTTCAGCGAGGAACTGCTGAATAAGACGGCCGCGTCCCGCGCCCAGCGCCACGCGGACAGCCAGTTCTTTGCGGCGCGCGGAAGTGCGCGCCAAAAGCAAGCCAGCGACGTTCGCGGAGGCGACCAGCAGGAGCAGGCAGACGGCTCCGAAGAGCGTCAACAGGGCGGTGCGGACATCTCCCACCATGGCGTCCGCGAAAGGCGCTACCGCAGCGTCGGTGAGGTCAACTTTCTCGCCATACTCGTTTCGGATTCGGCGCGCAATCGAATCGAGATCGGCGCGGGCTTGCTCGACCGTTGCGCCATCGCGAAGGCGGCCGAGACATGAAGGGCCATGGGCCCTGCGGCCCGTAGATACGCCGTAAACAAACTCGCGCGGCACCCAGGCAGCGACGCCGGGAGGGAAATTAAACGCCGGGAGGCATGACTCCAATCACCGGATAAACGGTCCCATCCATGGTTAAGCGAATCTGCGAAAGGTCGGCTGCGCTGCCGAGGAATTGTTGCCAGTAGCCGTAACTCACGATCATCGCCGGAGCGCCGTGGAAAATCTGCTCCTCAGATGCGAAGGCGCGCCCCCGAAAAGGCTCCACTCCCAGCGCGGTGAAAAAGTCTTGAGTCACAGCGGCAACGTTGACGCGCGCGGGTTCACTGCCACCCGAAACGGACTCTGGCCCGTCGTTGTACAAGGCAAGCGCGGTAAGCGTGTGATTTTGCGCGCGAAAATCCTCGAAGTTCGGATCGGTCAAAGTCATTCTGTGACCATCGGGAGCCTGTTCCCAGACGCGCACGATCTGCTGCGGATGCAGGTAGGGAAGCGGACGCAGCAGAACAGCATCCACAACGGAAAAAATTGCAGTAGAGGCGCCGATGCCGAGAGCGAGCGTGAGGATAGCGATAGCCGTGAAGCCAGGATTTTTGCGGAGAATGCGCAAGCCGTAGCGCGTATCCTGAAGCAGCGTTTCGACGAGCGGCAGTCCCCGTTCGGCGCGATAGTCCTCCTTGACCGACTCTACGCCGCCAAATTTCAGGCGGGCTTGGCGTCTCGCCTCAATCGGCGATAGGCCCGCGCGGAGATTTTCGGCGGTTTGCAGAGCGATATGTTCCTCAATCTCTTCCCGCAAGCGTTCGTCTTGCGCCCGTCTTGACGCCAAGTTGAACAGCCGAGTGAAGAATCGCCTCAGAGATTTCATGGCAAATCCTCCGCTTTCACTTCGAAGAACCGGCCGATGATCGCTGCCGTTTGTTGCCAATCCTGCGTTTCGGCCTGCAACATCTTGCGTCCTTCGCGTGTGAGCCGATAGAAGCGGGCCCGGCGATTATTTTCGGAGGCGCCCCACTCGGACGCAATCGCGCCTTCCTGCTCGAGCTTCAGGAGCACGGGATAGAGAGTGCCTTGATTCACGGCAAGGAGATCTCCGCTGATCTGCTCGATGCGCCGCGCGATTCCATAGCCGTGCAGCGATCCGAGGACATCGAGAGTTTTCAAGACCATCAACGCCAACGTGCCCTGCAGAACGTCCGTTTTCTCTTTCATGGCACCGGCCCTTTTGGGTTTCCAACAGGAGTGTTCCACACTTCCTTTGGGAAAGCAACAGGTCACTTGCGATTGACTGATCCGCAGCCCGATTTGCGGTTCTAATCGTTAGAACTGCTACTGCAATTTTGCGTATTCGGATTTGGCGGCGACCAGGATGGGGATGTCGGAGTCGGCGTCTTTCCAGATGGCGAAGAAGTTCTGGTAGGCGATGCGGGCTTTGGCGGAATCGTTCTGAAGGGAGTAGGCGCGCGCGAGGTTCAGTTGCGCGAGAGGAAGGTAATCACTGACGGAGTTCAGACCCGGATGGTCGAGAATTTTCTGGAACTCGGCGGCTGCCTTTGCCCCGTCGTGCGATTGAAGATAGGCAAGTCCCCGTACATACATGACGGCGTACGCGTCGGGCGCCAGCGTCCCGCCCAATTCATATTTGCGCGAGGGCTCCAGGACGGCGATGGCCTCCTCCGTTTTCTTTTCGTGCAAAAGATTCAAGGCCTTTCCCGCGGCGACTCCGTTGAATCGCAGGAGCGTGTCGGAAGGATATTGCGCATCGAGCTGGTCAATCAGCTTCCTGGATTGTCCGGTGTCGCCGATAAACGCACAGGCCACAGCCACGTTCGCTTGCACGTTGCGGCTGGCGGGATGTTTGAGCGCGTCAGCAGCCTTCTGACGGGCCGCTTCAGCAAAACCATACGCCGCGTCATGAAGAGCTTCGACCGACATTATGTTGATGGGCAACTCGGCCAGGCCGTTCTTGAGACCCAGGTCGGAGGCCCGCTGGAAAATTTCGCCGCCGGGTTTGATTTTGCCGAGCGAATCCTGATAGGAGGCGTAACGGAGGTCAAAAAACTGCTCGGTTGGTTTCCCGGCGGCCCAATTCATTTGCGCTTGAATGGCAGCGTCATCCTTCTGAACGACAGCTACGTACAGCAAATAGAGATGGATGGTAAATGGGTCGTGTTTTTGAGAGATGGCGCTTTGCGCCACTGCTTTTGCTTCGTCGAAACGATTCAAAAACATGTAGGCGCCCATCTGATTCTGATAGGCGAAGAAGTCCTGAGGATCAACTCGGATCGCGTCGGTGGCAGCGGCCAGGGACTTGTCGAGTTCGCCTATGCGTCCATAATCCAAAGACAGATTGTCCCAGGGGCGATTGTCACGCGGATAGACACGGACCCACTGCTGGTAAAGTTCGATCTCTTTATCGAGATCGCCGGTAAGAAGGCCATAGTAATGGCCCGAAATGTAGAATTTCTCACGCTCGCTGGTGCGTTCGCGAAGTTCGTAAGCCTTCTTCAGATATGCGTCAGAGGCACTCCTGTCGCCCCTATTGGAATCGACGACGCCCAGAACGGCGTAGGCCATCGCAAAATTCGGATCGAGTTCCACGGCGCGCTTCAGGTGCGGAATCGCAGGCGCCTCTTCCAACCGGTTGTGGAATCCCTGCCCGATGCTGAATTCCTTCAGCGCGTCGAGAGAAGAAGTGGTGGCTTGTTCGAGGGGCGTGGCGAATTGTTGAACGGAAGCGAGAGATTCGCCGAGCTTTTGGCGGAGGTCGCTAGCGGCCTTGTCGAGAGACTTGAGGACTTGTTCCTTGCTGGACGCTTCCACCTGCTGACGCGCGAGCGAGTCGCCGGTCTGGGCGCTGGTGGCCTCGAGGGTGATGACGTAATCGCTGCCGAGACTTGCGATGGAGCCGGAAATGATGGCTTTGGCGTTGGCGCGCTGCGAAATTTCGCGGGCGAGATCCTTGGTGATGCGTTCGTCGGGATTGCGGCCCATGAGGCGCAAGGCTTCCTCGATCTGCGAGGCTGGTAGCAGATTGAGGTAAGGAGATTGTTCGAGTTGCACGGCCAGGGCCTGGTTCAGGGTGCCGTCGAAGACCGGATCGCCGGTGGTGTTGACGAACTCAGAGAGCACGACGGTGTCTTTCTCAGTGAGTGCCGGCGTGTGGCGTGGGAAAAAGAAAAAAGCGACGGCAATGACAGCGAGCAGCGCCGCAGCGCCTGCGAACCACGGGAACCATTTGCGCGAAGCCGGGGCAGGAGCGGGCGACGCGACGCCAGCGGAAACAGCCACCGGATGGGCGGGTGCCGGAACTGCGGATGGAATTGCAGGTACGGAACCGGAGGAAGGAATAGCGGCAACCGAACCGGACGATGCATGACTAAAAGTGGAACCGGAGCGCGGGGAGTCACCGGAAGCGATGGCGGTGAATCCGCTGGGATCGGAGCCGGACTGGATGTCGCGTTTCAGACGCTTGAGGTCGGTGCGCATTTCCGCGGCGGACTGGTAACGAAGGTTGCGATCCTTGTCCAATGCTTTTTGGAGAATAGCTTCGAGTTTTTCGGGGACTTCGGGATTCAGGCGGACGGGAGAGACGGGCGGCCGGTTCAAGATGGCGTCAAAGACGAGGCCCGAGGTGTCGCCGCGAAAAGGAAGCTGGCCGGTGGCCATTTCGTACAGGACCACGCCGAAAGAAAAAAGATCTGTGCGGGCGTCGAGTTCCTTGCCCTTAACTTGCTCGGGAGACATGTAGGCGACGGTGCCAAGCGAGGTGCCGGGGCTGGTGAGTTGATTGGGGTCGACACCGAGAGTATCGATTGAGTTGGTGTGGCTGCTGGCGCGGGGAGAACTGGAAACTTTAGCCAGGCCGAAATCGAGAATCTTGGCGTGGCCGCGCTTGGTGATGAAAATGTTGGCGGGCTTGATGTCGCGATGAACGATGTTTTCGGCGTGGGCGGCATCGAGGCCGTCGGCGATTTGGATGGCGTAGTCGAGCAGGCCCTCGATCTCCATGGGCCGCCCGGCGTTGACGTGCTTGAGGGTGGCGCCGTCGAGAAATTCCATGGCGATGTAGCGACTGCCTTCGTGCTCGCCAATTTCGTAGATGGTGCAGATGTTGGGATGGTTGAGCCCGGAAGCGGCGCGCGCCTCACGCCGAAATCGTTCGAGGGCTTGGGCATCGCGATTGAGGTCTTCCGGAAGAAATTTTAGCGCGACGAAGCGGCCGAGCTCGCTATCTTCGGCTTTATAGACGACGCCCATGCCGCCACCGCCGAGTTTTTCGAGGATGACGTAACGGGAGACTTTCTTGCCAGCCAGCGGCCGGGGATCCGTCATGGTCCCGACATATTATGGTGGGGGCTAACCCAAGTCAACGAAACCACATGGTCAGCAGGGCAAATCGGGTGCCGGAGGAGTGTAGTTCCACACGAACGCGCGAGTTCTGCCGCGCGCTCCGCTCCGTTTTCTCCAGGCGCCGTTTCTCGGACCCTTACGATCGGAGGGCTTGTGGTAATCTTCCGGGTCCGGTGCTTATCATTCATGTGGTTAGGAGGGTGATTGCGGAGACCGGTGATCGCTGGGAACTGGAAAATGTACAAGACGCGCGGGGAGACGCGCGCGTTCTTCGAAGCGTTCAAGCCGCTCGTCCATGGCTCGCATCACTGCGAAATTGTGGTGGCGCCGCCGTTCACGGCGCTTGACGCGGCGGTGGAGGCCGCGCGAGGCAGCGCGATCGCCATCGCAGCGCAGAATATGCACTGGGAGCGCGAAGGCGCGTTCACGGGTGAAGTATCGACACGCATGCTGGTGGACGCGGGTTGCCGGGGAGTGATCATCGGGCATTCCGAGCGACGCCAGTATTTCTGCGAGACGGATGAATCCGTGAATCGCAAGACGAAGGCCGCCCTGGCGGCCGGCCTCACGCCGATCGTTTGCGTGGGCGAAACGCTTGCCGAGCGCGAAGGCGATCACACTCACGGCGTCCTGAAACGGCAGTTCGAAGGCGCGGTGGCTGCGTTGACCGGCGAGGAGTTCTCGCGTATTGTTGTAGCTTACGAGCCTGTGTGGGCAATCGGAACCGGTCGCACGGCCACCCCGGAAATGGCAGCGGATTGTCACTGCCATCTTCGAGATCTGGCGGCGGCACGGTTCACGCGCGAGCGGGCCTCCGCACTTCGAATCCTCTACGGTGGCAGCGTCAAACCCGACAACATACGGGGGTTGATGGCGCAGGTGGAGATTGATGGTGCGCTCGTTGGCGGGGCGAGCCTGGATGCGCAATCGTTTGCAGCGATCGTGAATTTTTAGGCGCCGATAGCCCCGAGGCACTAAAACACACAGAAAAACGGCGCTCGAGAAACTCAAGAGGTAAGGAATTACATGCCATTCTGGGCAAAATGGGGACTGGCGCTGGCCGTCGCGGTCGGCTTGATCTGGATCGGCTGGCGCGTGCCGTACGTCCTCGTGTCGCTGCATGTGATGGTGTGCTTTGTGCTCGTGGTCGTCATCATGCTGCAGAGCGGCAATGCCGCGGACCTTGCGGGCGCGTTCGGAGGGGCAGGCAGCCAGACCGCGTTCGGCCCGCGCGGCGCTGCTACGTTTCTTTCCCGCGCCACTACATGGTGCGCGATCGTGTTCATGATGACGTCGCTAACGCTCTCAGTGAAACGCGGCCCCAGTGAGATAAGCACCGGCTCGGTCCTCGAGCAAACGTCGCAGCCCGCGTCCAAGCAGCCCGCGAAGCCCGCAACGCCGCCCGTGCAAATCCCTTTACAGCCTAGCCAGCCTGCGCCGAAGCAGCCGGTTCAACAGCCGCCTCCGCAGAACCCGCCGCACAAATAGCGGTTGTCGCAACCTATTTGACAAACGAAATCCTCGGCGCTTAGGATGGGTAACGAACGCGGTCGTGGCGGAACTGGCAGACGCACCAGCTTGAGGGGCTGGCGGTAGCAATACCGTGGTGGTTCGAATCCACTCGACCGCACCAACCTTCCCGGATCACTTCTTAAGTCACCGAGACTTTGCCCCGCCAACTAACCTCCTGTGGGTGTAGAATCGCGCCGCTCGCGAAGTTCCACATCGGATCACCGTCGCACGCCCGCAAGCCTGGGTGTGTTGTGGGAGCGGCGTCCATCCACGGAAGGAAAAATCATGAAAAGAGAAGGGTCCGCAATTTGGGTGATTCTGGCGACGTGGATTGTATTCTTTATACCGACTGCTACCCGCGCTCAGGGCACGTCGGCTGACTACGAGCGCGCCACTTCTTTGAAGCAAAAGTATGAGGCCGCGGCGATCGACATCGCCGGGCCCGCTTCGTGGATCGGCGACACGAACCGCTTTTGGTATCGCAAGCTCTCGAGGGGGAAGACCGAGTTCATCATCGTCGACGCCGAGACGCTGAAAAAGCGGCCCGCGTTCGACCAAGAGAAAATCGCCGCATCGCTTTCCGCGGCAACCGGCAATACATACAAGGCGGACGAGCTCCCGCTTACCTTCCTCAATTTCGATCCGAGCGGCGCGTCGTTTTTTACGCTCGTCGACAGCGCGCCGGTTCGTTGCACGCTTGCGGATTCTGTCTGCAAGAAAGCCGGTGACACCCGCGGCGGCGGCGAAATCGAGGGCAGCCGCAGGGGACAAGAGGGGCCGCGCGTCTCGCCGGACAAAAAGTGGGAAGCAATCATCAATAACTACAACGTCGCGATTCGCCGGCCGGGATCTCATGACCTGACGTTCCTTAGCACCGACGGTTCCGAAGGCAATCACTACGATCTTTCTTCAATCGTATGGTCGCCAGACTCTGCGAAGCTCGCTGC
Source organism: uncultured Acidobacteriota bacterium (assembly GCA_963744235.1). Classification (GTDB taxonomy): domain Bacteria; phylum Acidobacteriota; class Terriglobia; order Acidiferrales; family UBA7541; genus Palsa-295. The sequence goes on from CAVUSU010000006.1 coordinate 1,384,200, forward strand.
CTACAGCGTGAAGCCCGGATACCACCGCGAGGTTCATTACGTCTCGTCGTCTCCCGAGGACCAGCTACAGCCGGAGAATTTCACGGTTCCTTACACCAAGCCGGGTGATGTTCTCGACCTCGATCAGCCGGTGCTTTTTGACGTCGTCGCGAAGAAGCAAACGAACGTCGACAACTCCTTATTCCCCAATCCCTACGCGTTAACGGAAATCGTCTGGCGCAAAGACAGCCGCGCATTCACGTTCGAATACAACCAGCGCGGCCACCAGGTTTATCGAGTGATTGAAGTTGACGCCGCAACAGGCAAGCCGCGCGCCGTGATTTCGGAAGAGCCGAAGACCTTCTTCAACTATCGCGAGGCGAACGGCAGTCAGGCCGATTCCGGCAAGAAGTACCGCCACGACGTCGACGACGGCAAAGAAGTGATTTGGATGTCGGAGCGCGACGGCTGGAATCATCTGTACATGCTGGATGGCGTCACCGGCGCCGTGAAGAACCAGATCACGAAGGGCGAATGGGTGGTTCGCGCGGTGCAGCGCGTCGACGACGAGAAGCGTCAAATCTATTTCAGCGCCGGCGGAATGTATCCTGGCCAGGATCCGTACTTCGCCTACTACTATCGCATCAACTTCGATGGTTCGGACCTCACGCGCCTCACGCCCGAAGAGGGCAATCACACAGGGGCGTATTCGCACGACGGAAAGTTTTTTGTCGACAACTATTCGCGTCTCGATCTGCCGCCGGTTCTCGAGCTGCGCAAGACTGCCGACAATTCCGTGCTCGCCACCCTCGAGCGCGGCGATATGACCGAACTCGTGAAAGCCGGCTGGAAGCCGCCGGAAGTTTTCACCGCGCCCGGTCGCGACGGCAAGACGCCGATCTGGGGCATCATTATTCGTCCGGCGAATTTTGACGCTTCGAAGAAATATCCCGTCATCGAATACATCTACGCGGGACCGCAGGGCTCTTTCGTGCCCAAGTCCTTCATGGTCTATTCGCCCATGATGTCGCAGGCGGAGGTTGGATTCATCGTCTCGGAGAGCGACGGCATGGGAACGTCGAATCGGTCGAAGGCGTTTCAGGATACGGCGTGGAAGAATCTAGGAGACGCCGGCTTCCCTGATCGCATCCTGTGGCACAAAGCGGTGGCAGCGAAATACCCGTGGTACGACGTTACACGCGTAGGAATCTACGGCGGGTCAGCCGGAGGCCAGAACTCGCTGGGCGGCCTGCTCTTCCACCCCGAATTCTATAAAGCCGCTGTTTCTTACGCGGGTTGCCACGATAACCGCATGGACAAGCTCTGGTGGAATGAGCAATGGATGGGTTGGCCCATCGGTCCGCAATATTCCGAGTCGTCGAATGTGGACAACGCGTACCGGCTGCAAGGCGACCTATTGCTGATCGTGGGCGAGCTGGATACGAACGTCGATCCGTCTTCCACCATGCAGGTGGTGCATCAGTTGATGAAACACAACAAGAATTTCGATCTGCTCGTCGTTCCCGGAGCGAACCATCCGGCCGCCCGCGGCGATCAGTACGCCGCCTACGGCGATCATAAGCGGTTCGACTTCTTCGTGCAGCACTTGCTCGGTGTGACGCCGCCGTCGTGGAACCACACGGAGTCGATGGCTGCAGTGCGATCGGCCGCGCCCGCGTCTGGCACGCCCTGATCGGCTTGGGCAGATGCCTTCTAGTCGGCGGGCTGCCGGGGGCCTTCGAAAAGGCGCGCGGTGAGAGCTCCAAAGAGAATGCCGCCAATGTGGGCTACGTAGGCAACTCCGCCCGTCTGGGTGGCTGCCACCGACCCGACGTTAAAGAGTTGGATGAGAAACCAGAAGCCAATCAGAAGCCCGGCCGGGATCATGGTGATTCGAATGAACACAAAGATGATCAGAATCGACTTAATCTCGTCGCCGGGGTACGTGACCAGAAATGCGCCCATCACGGCGGCAATTGCGCCGCTCGCGCCCAGGTTGGGAACGGCGGAACTGGGGCTCATGGCGATTTGAGCGAGCATGGCTACGAATCCGCCGGCTAGGTAGAACACCAAATACCGCAACGGATTCATCGCGTCTTCCATCTCGGGGCCGAAGGCCCACAAGAAAATCATGTTGCCAAGGATGTGCGACCAACTGCCGTGCATGAACATGGCTGTGAGTATGGTGATCCAGTGATGGCCGGCAACGATGTTCGCCGGGATCGCCGACCATTGTTGGACGAATGTATCGCCGCCGCTGAGTTCAAGGAAAAAAACCGCGAAATTTGTGAGGATGAGACAGAGCGTGACAATCGGAAAGTGCGCCGGGCGGCGAGATGCGTCTGTTAATGGGATCAGGCCTCCCACTTTGGCTTCCCTCCTTTCACGGTATGCACGTCGGGTTCAGGAGCAGGGCTGGCCGATGCCCGCGGGGTGCATCGTACGCTTCTCGTGCTCGGGAGCAAAACGAATTTGGTTCGTTTGCCTCCCCAGCGTCCTGCGTTTCCCGGGAACATTTCGTCCCGCGCTGCCGTATAAGCTGTCATGGCACGAGGGCGAATTGCATCTGCTTAAGGAAATTGATGAGGAGTGCTGCTTCATGGCAAACGGAAACTTTGTCGAGAACCTGGTCGGCGACTTGAAGCATGCGGTACGCGTCCTGTGGCGGAGTCCTGCGTTCGCCGCTACCGCGATTGCCGCGCTCGCGCTGGGCATTGGCGCGAATACGGCGATTTTCTCCGTCGTCAACGCGGTTCTGCTGCAACCGCTGTCATATCCGCAGCCGGATCGGCTGGTCGCGCTGATGCGCCATTTCCCGGACGGCGACGGAAACTCCACTTCGATTCCGAAGTTCATGGTGTGGCGCGAGCAGACGCAGTTGTTCCAGGCGGTCGCCGCATACGACTTTGCAGGCCCGGGCATTAATCTCACCGGCGGAGACCGTCCGCAGCAAGTGAAGGGAATTCATGCTTCGGCGGACTACTTCGCGGTGTTTGGCGCGCCCGTGGCGGTTGGCCGCACTTACACGCTCGAGGAAGATCGCCCCGGCGGGCCGCACGTGGTCGTCATCAGCAACGGCCTCTGGCGCAGCCAGTACGGCGCCGATCCCGCCCTCGTCGGCAAAACGATCGCGGTCTCCGGCGACCCTTACGTAGTGATTGGTGTGCTTGGTCCGACGTTCAAGACGGATCCCGTCGCGGACATTTGGCTGCCGCTTCAAGCAGACCCCAACAGCACGAATCAGGGACATTACTTGCTGTGCGCGGCCCGGATGCGCCCGGGAGTCACGATCGACCAGGCCAAGGCTGCAATGAAGCTTTCCGCGGAGGAATTCCGCAGGAAATTTCCGGGTCCGCTGATGGACTCGAAAGAAAGCGCCACGGCGGTGCCTTTGAGAGACACGGTGGTCAGGGACGTTCGCACGGCGCTGCTGATTCTGCTGGGCGCAGTCGGCTTCGTGCTTCTGATCGCGTGCGCCAATGTGGCGAACCTGCTGCTCGCTCGCGCGACGCTGCGCAAGCGCGAGATTGCGATTCGGTCCGCGCTCGGAGCGGGACGCCGCCGCATCGTTTATCAGTTGCTCACGGAGAGCGTGCTGCTGTCACTCGTGGGAGGCGTTCTCGGGCTTGCGCTGGGTTACTTCGGGGTCCGCGGTTTGCTTGCGATCAACCCGGTGGACATTCCGCGGCTGGGCGAGCATGGTTCGGCAGTGTCGCTCGACTGGCGCGTGCTTGCATTTACGCTAGGCGTTGCGCTGCTCACGGGCATCCTCTTCGGCCTGATACCTGCTTTCAGCGCGTCGCGCACCGACCTGAGCGTGACGCACAGGGAAGGCAGCTCGCGCACCGGGAGCGGCTCCCGCCAGAACAAGGCGCGCTCAATCCTCGTCGTCACCGAGATGGCGCTCGCGCTGATTCTGCTTGTCGGTGCCGCACTGCTCATTCGCACTTTCGCGACGCTGCGATCTGTAAAACCCGGCTTCGACGCACACAACGTGCTGACGATGGAGATGTCGCTTTCGGGCACGCGATTCGAGAAGACGGCCGGGGTCGCTCAGTCGGTGCGCGAGGTGGAACTGCGCGTTGATGCGTTGCCGGGAGTGGATTCCATTGCGAGCACTTGCTGCCTGCCGCTCACGGGAGGCGTCGATCTGCCCTTCACGATTGAAGGAGTTCCGCCCACCGATGGGCCTTACAACGGCGATGTGCAGTGGCGCAACGTCTCGTGGCAATACTTTCAGGTATTCCGGATTCCGGTGCTGCGCGGCCGGACGTTCACCGAACGCGACGACGTCGGGTCCGATCGCGTGGTTGTGATCACCGAGGCAATGTCCAAGCAGTTTTGGCCGAAGGGCGACGCCGTCGGAGCGCGCATCACGATCGGGCACGGCCTCGGTCCGGAATTCGAAGAGCCGCCGCGGCAGATTATAGGCATCGTCGGCGACACCCGCGATGGAGGCCTCGACAGCGGACTGACGCCCATGATGTTTTTGCCCGAGCCGCAGGTGCTTGATGGGATCACCACGCTCGAGAGCCGGGTGCTTCCCATCCACTGGGTGATTCGCACGAAGGTTGCGCCGTTCTCTTTGAGCGCGGACCTTCAGCGCGAACTTCGCGTGGCCACGGGCGGACTTCCGGTAGCGCATATCCGCACGATGGACCAGGTGGTGGGAGAATCCACGGCGCGAAGCGATTTCAATACCATGCTGCTCTCAATTTTCGCGGGCGTCGCGCTGCTTCTGGCAGCGATCGGAATCTACGGCCTGATGGCGTACTCGGTTCAGCAGCGGACCCAGGAAATCGGGATTCGCATGGCGCTGGGAGCAAGCCCCGAGAACGTGCGCAAGATGGTTGTGCTTCAGGGAATGCGGCTGGCGGCAATCGGAGTCGTCATTGGCGTTGCGGCGGCGCTGGGGCTCACGCGGTTCATGGCCGGGCTGATCTACGGGGTAAAGACCTGGGATCCGATCGTGTTTGTTTTTGTCGCCGCGCTGCTCTGCACGGTTTCGTGGTTCGCCACGTACATTCCCGCGCGACGCGCTTCTCGCGTGGACCCGATGGTGTCTCTGCGCTACGAGTAGGGCAGGGTGCTTGCCCGCCAGAACTCCGCTCCCGGATGCCGATTTGAGCTAGAATGCGGTGGAGCATTACATGGCACTGGATTGGTCAAAATGTCCGGCGGTGGAAAGCGTGCCCGGGAAGGTCAGCGGTGCATGGGTCTTTCGTGGGACGCGCATGCCTGTGTCTGCCGTCTTTGAAAACTTGGAAGACGGCCTCACCATTGACGAAATCGTGCGAATGTACGACGGCCTCACGCGCGACCAGGTCAAGGCTGTCTTGGATTTTGCCGCACAAAGTTTGGAATCTCCGTCGCTCTCATCGTAATGCTCGTCCTTTTCGACCAAGGAACTCCCGTTGCGATTCGGGGCGCTTTGCAGACCCATACTGTTAGGACGGCCTATGAGGAAGGTTGGAGCATGTTGCTCAACGGTGAACTGCTGCGTGTTGCCGAAGAAGCGGGATTCGACGTTCTTCTCACCACCGACGCGAACCTTCCCTATCAACAAAATCTGAAGAACCGCAAACTCGCCGTCGTGATTCTCAGCCGAAGCAAATGGAGCCTCGTCAAGCCGATGATTCCACGGATTGTTGCGGCGATCGACGCCGCAAAGCCAGGAACCTGCACTCAGGTTGACATCCCCGCCCATTGATCGCGAGCGTCGCACTCCGCTCCATCTTCGTCCTTGAAATTCTTCTCCGCTTATATATGATGCGTGTTTCTTATCGGTTCCATTCACGCTTTTTGCCAACGGGGCAAGGGAGCAAAAGCGAATGCGACGTGGGAAGTTCCGAAGGAAGCTCAGCAGGAAGTCCGAGCGTGGGTCTGCCGCAACCGCAGGGCTGTTGTCACTCCTGATCGTCACACTCGTTGTCGTCACGGTGTACGTTTTCGTGTCGCGACTGTGGGAGGCGCCGGCTTCGATCACGTCGGTGGGCAACGAGATCGATCATCAATACGACCTGACACTCATTGTCACTGGCACGGTGTTCATCCTTTCGCAGCTCGGTTTGGCGTACGCGATATTCCGGTTTCGCGACCGCGGTCAGCGCGCTACGTACACCCACGGCAACAACACCATGGAGATCGTGTGGACCACGGCGACGATCATCCTGTTCGTCGGATTAGGCCTGATGGGATACAGGGCGTGGGCGGAAATGCGCTTCGCGCAGGCCGCGCCGGGCGCGATTCAGGTGGAAGTAACCGAAAATCAATTCGTCTACAATTTTCGCTACGCCGGCCCCGACGGCAAATTCGGCAAGCTCGATCCCAAACTGATCAGCGCGTCCACCGGCAACCCCCTGGGCCTCGATCCCAACGACCCCGCGGGCAAAGACGACATCGTGGTTCCCACACTCACCGTTCCCGTCGATCACGAAATCGAGTTACTTCTCCGCTCGCAGGATGTGATTCACAATTTCTACGTGCGCGAGTTGCGCCTGCAGCAAGACGCCGTTCCGGGCATGGTAATCCCGATGCACTTCACCGCAAACAAAATCGGGCGGTACGAAGTGGTTTGCACGCAATTGTGCGGCCTGGCGCATTACCGGATGCGGACGTTCCTCGACGTCGTTTCCGAACCCGACTACGAGAATTTCCTGAGGCAGCAGGAACAGCCGGCGGCCGGCCAGTGAACCCGAACTTTTTCAGCTCAGGGTTTGCAAGTACAAACCCTGAAACCCGTCCAGGAGGCCCTGCATGAGTTCGCACGCCCACGTCGTGCCACACGCGCCGACGGGCTTTGTCAGCAAGTACATCTTCAGCATCGATCACAAAGTGATCGGCATCCAGTACATCCTGCTGGCCATGACGGCGGTCGTCATCGGAGTGATTCTTTCCGTGATCATGCGCTTCCACCTGGCCTGGCCGAGCGCGCACATCCCGTTCCTGAACGGCGGCCTGATGACGCCGGAGCAATATGCGGCGGTGCTGACGATGCACGGCACGATCATGGTGTTTTTCGTCCTCACCACGGCGCCCCAGGGCGGCTTCGGAAACTATTTTCTGCCGATTCAAATCGGCGCGCCTGACATGGCTTTCCCGCACCTGAATATGCTTTCGTTTTGGGTGACGTTCTTGGCGTTCGTGGCGATACTGGCGGCGTTTGTGGTTCCAGGAGGCGCGCCAATCAGCGGTTGGACCGGCTACGCGCCTTTGAGCGGGCTCGGCGAGGTGACGGGTCCGGGCGAAGGTTGGGGCCAGACCTGTTGGATTATCAGCATCTCCCTGTTCTGCCTGGCTTCGCTGCTAGGTGCGCTCAACTTCATCGCCACCACAATCGACATGCGCGCGCCCGGCATGAGCCTGTTCCGCATGCCGCTGACGGTGTGGGCGTGGTTCGTCACCGCGATTCTGGGCTTGCTCGCGTTCGGCGTGTTGCTCGCCGGCGGAGTTCTGTTGCTGCTCGATCGGTCGGCGGGAACGAGCTTCTTCATTCCGGCTGGGACAGTGGTGAACGATCAATTGCAGCCGCACAGCGGAGGCTCGCCCCTTCTCTGGCAGCACTTGTTCTGGTTTTTCGGCCACCCGGAGGTTTACATCGCGATTCTGCCGGGTATGGGCGTCGCATCGCATATCCTGTCGACGTTCTCGCGCAAGCCGGTGTTTGGATATCGGGCGATGGCCGGCGCCCTGTGCGCGATCGGTTTCCTGGGCTTCATGGTCTGGGGACACCATATGTTCGTCAGCGGCATGAGTCCCTATTCCGGCTTCGCGTTTTCCGTGCTGACGATGTCCATCGGCGTTCCTTCCGCGATCAAGACGTTCAACTGGCTCGGCACACTCTGGAATGGGAAGATCATATTCAAGACGCCCATGCTGTTCGCGCTGGGCTTCGTCTCTCTGTTTGTTAGCGGCGGCCTCTCGGGACTCTTTCTGGCGCAGCCGGCCGTGGACAATAGGCTCCACGCGACTTACTACGTCGTCGCGCATTTTCATTTGGTGATGGGCGTGGCGGCGATTTTCGGGATGTTCGCAGCGACATATTTTTGGTTCCCGAAAATGTTCGGCCGCATGATGAGCGAGCCGCTCGGGAAGATCCATTTCTGGTTAACGTTTATCGGTGCTTACCTGATCTTCATGCCGATGCATTGGCTGGGAATCGCGGGCGGAATCCGGCGCTACGCCGACTACACCGCGGTGGACTTTCTGAAGCCCCTGCAACCGGTCCACAATTTCATCACTTATGCCGCGTTTGCCACGGCGGCCGCGCAGATTTTCTTCCTGGCCAATTTTTTCTGGAGCTTGAAGCACGGCGCCAAGGCCTCCAAGAATCCGTGGGATGGCACCACTCTCGAATGGGACACGGACTCCCCGCCGCCGCTCGATAACTTCGGCGGGAACTATCCCAGCGTTTACCGCGGCCCGTATGAGTTCAGCGTTCCCGGAGTCGAGCCTGATTTCATTCCTCAGAACATCGAGCCGCAGAACGTCCCGCGGAAGAAGTAGGAGCGACGATGCCGGGAACCACGGCCACACCAGATATCGAGGTGATCCGCCACGATCAAGGCGGAACGGGCGGAGGTTCGTCCGACGGAAACGGTGGAAACGGCGGGTATGGCGGAGGGGAGGGCAATGAATCGTCCGGTGCATCTCGTGTTCCGCAGCGCACATATATCACCGGGATGACGATCGGGCTCGGCGGCATTCTGATGTTTTTCATGGCCCTCGTCAGCGCCTACATCGTCCGCAAGGGGATGCCGGACAGCGGCTGGGTGCCACTGCCGGTGTTTCCGCGGATTTTGTGGCTGAACACTCTCATTCTTATCGTGAGTAGCGTCACGATCGCCCGTTCGCGAAGCCTCTTCCGCGCCGACGACCTGCCTGGATTTCGCCACTGGTGGGGCGTCACGACGATCCTGGGCATTTTCTTTCTGGTTGGGCAGGTGATCGCCTGGCGGCAGATGGTACGCGCCGGCGTTTTTCTCGCGACGAATCCGAGCAGCAGTTTCTTCTACGTCTTTACAGCGGCGCACGGGCTGCATCTTCTCGGCGGCATCCTGGCCCTGCTCTCGGTACTGTTCCGGCCGACCCACCGGCTCACGCGCGGCACGGCCACGGAAGTGGTGGCGATGTACTGGCATTTCATGGATGGACTCTGGGTGTTCCTGTTCTTACTCCTCATTCTGGGACGGTGAAACGTGAGTGAAACCGAACTCGAAGGCATAGTTGAGTCGCCGTGGTCGGGCGGCCGATCTCCCTTCGCGATCAATTCGAAAAAATTGGGAATGTGGCTCTTCATTGTGTCGGACTCCCTTACTTTTTCGGCTTTGCTCGTCAGCTATGCCTACGTGCGGCTTGCCAATCCGGATTGGCCCAGGCCGTTTGAGATCTGGCCTGCCATCGCCAAGTCCACATTGATGACGGTTATCCTGCTCAGCTCGAGCTTGACGATGGTGTTTGGCGTGTCCGCGGCGCAAAAGGGTGAAACGAAAAAGGCCGTGAAGATGCTCTGGTGGACTATCTTGTTCGGCCTCGCGTTCGTCGCCATTCACGCCACGGAGTGGTACACGCTGATCACCGTGGAGCACGTCACGCCGTGGGCGAATCCCTGGGGCACCCCGCTATTCGGCGGAACGTTCTTTGGCCTTACGGGGCTGCACATGTTGCACGTGACGATCGGCGCCGCTTATTTGGCGATCATCGCGCGGGGGTTCAGCAAAGGCAAATACAATGCCGACCATGTGGAAGTGAGCGGGCTCTACTGGCACTTCGTCGACCTCGTGTGGATGTTTATTTTCCCGCTGGTGTACTTGATGTCCGTCAGCCTGAAAGGATAGGAGCGCCGATGACTTCGCATGCGGCAGCCGCGGAAGGTCACGATGTGGGAAGCACGAAGATGTTCGTCACGGTGTGGGTGTGGTTGTTGGGGCTTACGGGAGTGGAGGTGTTCCTCGCGTATTTGAGGCTTGCTCCGGCCCTGATGCTGACGATTCTGGTGGGCTTGTCGCTCATCAAGGCGGCGCTGATCGTATCGTATTTCATGCACCTGCGCTTCGAGCGACTCGGACTCTTTCTGCTGCTCGTGCCAGCCACGGTATTCTGCATCTGCATGATGCTCATCATGTTCTTCCCGGATAGCGTCCGGCTGCTGCATATGCGGCAATGAGCTGAGGGAGAGGCCCGAATTGAAGGCGACTCTTAACTTGGTGTTTCGGTCGGCTGCGATGTTGGCGGTCTCGGCAGCGCTATTCGCCGTCTGCACGTCGAGCGCGGTGGCGCAGGGCTGCGCTATGTGCTACCAGAACGCAGCCGCGTCGGGTGTGCAGGGTCGCGAGGCCTTGCGCCACGGCATTTTGATTTTGCTGTTTCCTACCCTGAGTATTTTCGTTGGTATCTTCGGACTGATCTTCACTCGCCGCAACACTTCCCGCTAGCCTGGCCTATCACGCAGATTTCACTTGCAGGCGCTAGACGCCCCGCGTCACTTCTTCTGCGCTTTCCCATGAGGAGCCAGTGCGACGGCGGCCTCAGCGGTGAGATACAGGAAGGTGAACGTCTCCTGCAGATACAGCCGGACAGCGGCGTCGGTGTGGCTGAGGTAACCGATGGAGACATCCTGGCCGATGTGGAGGTCGAAATCACCGCCACGAGTGGTCAGGACGAACGCGCCGGCGATGGCCGGCGCCCAGATGATTTTATCGATCGCGAGCCGCTTGACATGCTCGAGCACCGGGTATCCATGATCGCTGGTCTCGGCGAGCGCGGTGTAGGCGTCGGCGCCGAGCACAACCGAGTAGGGGCCGTTGACGCCGACGAGCCGCAATTGACTCAAGCCCTGGGCGATGGCTTCCGGGTACTCGCGCACGTCGGCGGGAAGCGTCATAAGCGGATTGCTGGTTCCCTGGCGGACGCCTTCGATGCCGGCGGCGGCATAGCCTTCGAACACGGCGGAGTCCTCGGCGAAGGCGATCTCGCGCGCCGCGTCCTTTGCGGGTTGCCAGTTCGAGTCGTTCGCGCCGCGCTCCACGTCGTCGATCGACTGCCGATCCAGCTCGAAAGGAAAACGCAGCTCGACCAGGGATTTCACCTCGCGCTGCCTGGCGACGATGCCGTCTTTTGGGGCCTTGATCGTCCGCAGGTGTCCGGTGCCGACGGCGGAAAGAGCTGTGCCCCCCGGCGTCTGCACGTCGACGACGCGTCGTCCGGCAAGATACCGTTTGAACGTGCGTGAAGTCTCCTCTTCAATCTGAGCCCAAGCCGCTTCGGAAATGGGGGCTAGCTCGCGATGTAGATTATTCATGTGAGGTGTCTCCTTTGAGGGAACCGATACCGAGCGAGCCATCGTTCTGCGATTCGTTGGATGACGAGAGCTCGCCGGACGGTGCGGCGGATGGCACTGCGGCTGAGGGTTCGCCATCGGCCACGCCGTCCAGAAACGTGGCGGACGGCACGAAGAACAGGTTCCCGGTGACGGCGCGGCTGAAGTCGAGCAGCCGGTCGTAGTTGCCGGGGGGACGGCCGATAAACATGTTCTCGAGCATTTGCTCGGTCGGGCTGGGCGAACGGCTGTAGCCGATGAAATAGGTGCCAAATTCACCCTGCGTAGGCCGGCCGAATGGCATGTTGTCGCGGAGGATTTTCACTTCTTTTCCGTCCTCGGTGATCGTGGTGAGCGAGCTATGCGATGAAGTTGGCTTGATCGAAGCGTCCAATTCGATGTCCGATAGCTTCTTGCGGCCGATGATTCGTTCCTGCGCCTCCGTGGACAGCGCATCCCATCCCGCTAGATCGTGGAGATACTTCTGCACGATCACATAGCTGCCGCCGGCAAATGCAGCGTCCTCGTCACCGATGAGCACGGCGTCGATCGCCTCCTGCCCCCTGGGATTCTCGGTCCCGTCGACGAATCCGATGAGATCGCGATCGTCGAAATAATGAAAGCCGTGCACTTCATCCGCCGGCGCAACTGCGTCTCCAATGCGCGCCATGATTTGAGTCGCCAGCTCGAAGCACAAATCCATGCGTTTTGCGCGAATGTGGAACAGCAAGTCGCCCGGCGTTGAAACCGCGTGGCGCTCTCCGGCGCGAATCTCCCGGAACGGATGCAGCATTGCCGGCCGCGGCGGCCCAAATAGCCGGTCCCACGCCTCTGACCCCACCCCCATGATGCAGGAAAGGCCCGCTTCGAGATCGCGAGTCTCCACCGCCCGAATTATCGCGCTGAGATCTCCGCACAACGACCGAACGGTCGTGCGGCTCTGCGGGCCCGGTTTTAGAGTCACGACGAGAAATATTGCCGCGCGAGTGAGCGGCGCCGCCACTGGCTGCGCGAGAGCGCGCAAGCCGGGTGCTGCATCGCGTGCGCTCTTCGGATCGGGCTCCATCGGATGTCATCCTGGAGGGGCGCAAAGAATTTCACTCTTCGAAATACCGCGCTTGCCTCGCGTGCGAAGATTAAGGGCGGAAGCTTACCATCGTCCGCCGACGAACGTCCATGCGGCCGCCGACTTCCGGCGGCAGCCCGAGTTCGGTGCGATCCGGGGCTTGACGGAGACCGCGTCTCAGGGGATTTCCGCCGATTTTCATGCTAGGCTGTTGACAGATATCGGAGTTCCTTACAATGCAGATCACCGTAGATCTTCCTAACGACCTCGATCAGCACCCGGATCCCGCTCGCGAGGCTCTTGAGGCAGTGGCGATCGCAGGATATCGCTCCGGCAACTTAACTGCGTCTCAGGCGGCGCGCCTTCTTGCGTTCACGTCTCGATTCGAGTTTGAAACCTTCCTGAAGGATCACACGATACTCGACCATTCGTACAGCGCCGATGACCTCGCTGAAGACTTGAGCGGTTTGCAGAAGGTGCTCGACAGTCATGAAAATGGTGGTGGCCGACGCGAATAATCGTCGTCGCGGACGCGTCGCCGCTGAACTACCTGATTCAAATTGAATCGGACTATCTGCTTCACACTCTCTTCGGAAAAGTCCTAATTCCAACCGCCGTAATCGACGAGTTGCGCAATCCGATGGCGCCGCGGGTGGTTGGTTCGTGGGTCTCGCGGCTACCGTCTTGGATTGAGATCCGCACGGCAGCGACAGCTCCGGATGCATCGCTTGGCGTCTTGGATCCAGGCGAACGCGAGGCAATCGTGCTCGCGCAAGAAACGCACGCCGACCTCCTGCTAATTGATGAGAAGAGAGGCCGTCTCGCAGCACGAAGCAGAGGAATTACGACGACGGGCACGCTTGGAGTTCTCTTAATAGCGGGGAAGAGAGGATTGGTGGATCCAGCGGACGCTTTTGAACGGCTAGTTTCCCGGACCTCATTTCGCGCAACAGCCGAACTCCGCGCGAGCTTTTTGGACCACTGCAAGGGTTCGCAGGAATAAGGTAAGCACTGCGAGGCGGGAGTGAGCCCGCCCCGATGATCTGCTCCGCGCGGATTGTTGGCTACGGCGTAGTTTTGTCGTGGAGCTTAAGGCAGACGTCAACGGCGTTATTTGGGTTAACAGCGCTGTTGTCGAATTCGATGTGCTGTATCTTCCCGTCTTTGTCCACCACGAAGGTCGTGCGCCGCGCCCACTCGTAGTCATCTCCGCCCATGGGGTATTTCTTCAGAATCCCGTATGCAGTGAGGACTTTGTGATTCATGTCGCTTAGGAGCGGGAACGTGACGCCAATTTGCTTCGCGAAAGCTCCGTTGGCAGGAGGGCTGTCGATGCTGATTCCGAAAACTTCGGTGTCGCTTGCTTGGAGTTTGGCCAAATCAGCCTGATAGGCCTGTAGTTCCTTCGTTCAACCACCTGTGAATGCCAGGACGTAGAAGGCGAGGATCACGGTCTTCTTTCCGCGATAGTCGCTCAGCTTCACCGGCTTTTGTTGATCGCTCGGCAAACTGAAATCCGGCGCGACATCGCCCACCTTCAAGGTCGTCGTGGCCATGGCGTCGTCCTGCGCCGCAGCGGGGAAGTGTCCCGCAAGCAACAGCAGAAGCAAGCCAGTAAGTGCCATGACACTTCGCTTCATGCTTCCTCCATTTTATGTTCCAGAGAACCGAGCGAGATTATAGGCGGGCGTCGCGTCAAAAACCATGTGGAAAAGGTTCGAACCCTGTGTGAGCCGACGCCGTGTCAGCGCAAGCGGCCGGGCGGATCGGCGGGTTCGGGAGTGTGGAGGTCAAGCTCAGGACCTTCGCTATCGGGGAGTCTCGACGGCGGCAACTGCGGCAAGCCGATGCCGCGATTCAATTCAAGATGCTCTTTCGCGCATCGCGGGCAGTAGCCTTTGCCTGTGTCTTCGTCCCGCTGGCTTGCCAATTCGTAGCAGCCGCAAATGCAATCGCAGTAGCCCGTTGTTGACGCTGTCTTGATTGGCACCAGAGCCATTCGTCACCCTCCCAGTGCGCATACTACCTGCGTTCCGCGAGGCAAGGCAAGACTCCACGCCGTCCGCTGCTTGACGGTGAAATGCTTACAGGCCGAGGCCTAGACGTGTTCGAGTTGAGCGAGGCGGAAGGGATCGCCGATTCTCTCGTGCAGGTCGAGCCACACCCGGTCCGGCTGTGACAGGAAGACTTGCACGACGCGCGGATCGAATTGCCGGCCGGAGTAGCGCTGAATTTCCTCGCGAGCGGCCGAGATCGGTAGCGCTTTGCGGTACGGGCGGTCAGAAATCATGGCGTCGAGCGTGTCTGCCACCGCGAAAATTCTCGCGCCCAGGGGAATTTGCTCGCCCTTCAGGCCGCGCGGGTAGCCTGACCCGTCGTAGCATTCCTGGTGCGACAAAACGATTTCAGCGGCTTCCTTGAGAAACGGAATGCGTTCAAGCACCGCGAAACCGATTTCACAGTGCTTTCGCATGATATCGCGCTCTTCCGGCGTCAGCGGTCCCGGCTTGGTGAGTATGCTGTCCGGGACTCCCATCTTCCCGATGTCGTGCAGAAACGCGCCGCGGGCGATGTGCCGGAGCAAGCCTTTGTCGACTCCCATGACGCGCGCAATCGTAATCGTGAACGCCGTCACGCGCTGGCAGTGGCCTTCTGTTTCCGCGTCTTTGGCGTCCAGCGCGCCGCCCAGCGCTTCCAGCGTGTAGTCGTACGATTGTTCGAGGTCTTGCAGGGCGATGGACAGCTGTTGCGTGCGTTCCGCCACCAGATGTTCGAGATCGCTTTGATACGTCCGATTCTCAAGTACGAGGCGCCGATGCTCCAGGGCTCGCCGGACGCTCAGGTGCAGCTGGTCCTTCTCGAAAGGTTTAAGGATGTAGTCGTAGGCGCCGGAGCGTATCGCTTCCAGGGCGATCGAAATATCGTGCATCGCCGTGACCATGATCACAGGCACGTCGGGGTCCTGCACGCGCAGTTCCCCCAGCAGCTTCAGCCCGTCCATTTCGGGCATGACGATGTCGCTGAGCACCAGATCAAATGTGTCGTTGCAGAAGCTTTCGAGAGCGATGCGGCCGTTGGAGCAAACAGTAGTCTGGTAACCCTGCGCCTCGAGGAGTGTGGACACAACCTCTCGAATCGCCTCTTCGTCGTCTACAACCAAAATCTTCTCTTTGTCCAAGGTGCGCTCCGGCCTAGACAGCATTATAAGGCAGGGCACAGGCTCTTGAGGGGCGTGTTGCCCTAAGTTACAAGCGCGTGCTAATTTAATTTTCGAACTGGCTCCCTGAAATCCTCCATATCTTTTTGGTAAACAGGCAGTTCCCGGCGGCCATGGCTTTTGTTTCCAACCCGGGTTTTCTAGCGGCGGCATTTATCGAGTGCTCAGCCGCGTTCATCCTGCTCGTCCTCTATGTGCTGTTGGCTCCAGGTTTTCCGGCCCGTTTCTTCCGATACTGGCTTGCTGGCTGGACTCTGTATGTCTTCGTGGCGGCGCTGCGGATTTCTCACCTCTGGAACGGCGGCCCGGACGTCCAGCTTTTTCGCTCCGCAGTGTCGCTGGTCACAGCAGCAGTCTTCTTTACCTCGATCCTTGAATGCAGCGGCCTCGGCCAAAGATGGAAAGTTCTGTGGCCGTTCGCTCTGCTCGCCGCTATTGCAGTGTTTCTGCTCGCCAAGAGGTCGTCCGAAATGGCGATTTGGGCCGAGTCGCTGCTCGAGTGCTCACTGCTCATTGTGGCCGGTCTGATCCTTTGGCGTTCCCAGGTCCGGCATCGCGGAGTTGGCTGGAAACTTCTCGCTGGCTCGCTTCTTCTCTACGGCCTTCACGGCCTCGACAGGCCCGACTGGAACTTTCAGGCTCTGGCCCTCTTCCGCGTTTCGCTGCAGGACCTGTTCGGGATCACGCTGGGGATTTCAATGGCTGTTCTCGTGCTCGAGTCCGGTCGCGCGCGCATGGAGGACTTGAACGACAAATTGCGCAGCCTGGCGCTGATTACCGCCGAGGCCACGCAGTCGCTGCGGGTCCACGAGACTCTCGATGGTGTTCTGCGCCATCTGGTGGCAAGTTTGAACGCGAGCCACGGCCTCGTCTTCCTTCTCGACGGCGATGGCGATTTGGCCCTGCTGGTGCTGCGTGCTTCCGTGGGCTTCGACCAGCGATTCATCAAGCAACATCAGCGAATTGCAAAAACAGAACCCTGGGCTCGAGACGCGTTCGAGAAAAGCTCGCCCAGCGCTTCCTACGAGGCTTCCTCGGAAGCCAGGCCGCCCGACTGGCTGGACAAAGAGAGATTATCGGCCGGGGTCGTAGTGCGTATCCCCGGAAAGGAAAAGCCTCTGGGCCTTCTCTGCATCGCTTCTTCGGCGGCGCGGAGCTTTGAGCGCGACGAAATTGACTTCCTCACAAACGTCGGAAACTTGCTCGGGCTGACGGTGCAGAATGTGGCTCTGATCGAGGCTGCCGCCACGGCTCGACGTCAATGGCTTGATACCTTCAATTCGATCGATGACTTGATCCTCGTTCACTCGCCGAATGGCCGCATTCTGCGCGCGAACCGGTCGCTGGCGTGGCATCTCGGTCTCGAGCCCGATCTCGTCCAGGGCCACCTCCTGCGTGAGCTGTTGAAGCAGGGCGAAATTCGCTGGAGCGCGTGCCCTTACTGTGAGGGAGCTGCCGGGAAGCCGGAACAGGTGGATCCCAGCTTCGGCGGGCATTTCCTGGTTACAAACTCGAATTTTCACGACTCCGAGGGAAATTGTCTTGGCACGGTCCACGTGCTGAAAGATTTTACGGAACGCCGCGAGGCCGAAAGCAAGTTCCGCGCCCTGTTCGAGAAGGTTCAGGAAGGCATCTTCATGTCGACGCCCGACGGAAAATTCCTGGATTTCAACGACGCCTTCATGCGCATGCTGGGCTACGAAAACCGCGAAGAGCTGCTCAAGATCGACATTCCATCGAAGATTTACATGGATTCGGCGGACCGCCAGCGCTTGAAGCGGCTTCTTCATGAATACGGCGAAGTTACGGACTTCGAGTTCCGGTTTCTCCGGCGCGACGGAGAAACCCGCACCGCGCACGAATCCAGTTTCGTGACGCGCGACGACTCCGGCTCTATCGTAGCGTATCAGGGTTTCGTCCTCGATGTGACCGAACGCAAGCAGGCGGAACTCGAAATCCGCAGGCGCAATCGCGAATTATTGGCGCTCAACGTTATCGCGGAACTCTTAAGCCAGTCGTCCACGCTGGAAGACGTGCTCACACGCTCGCTGGCCAAGATTGCGGAACTTTTCGCGGCGGATACTACCAGTGTGTATTTCCTCGATGAGTCGTCGCGAATTCTGAAGCGCGCCGCGAACTTTGGTCACCGGTCCGAATACGCGCGGCGCCTGCCCCCGGTGCAGATTTCCGCTTCGCTGTTGCAGCAGGTTCGCCAAGCTCGCGCCACGTTGTTGTCCGGTTCCGCATTGGCGCTGCCCGAGGAGTTTCGCGAGCTGCAAAGAAAGGAAGGCATTCTGGCGTCGCAGGTGGTGGTCCTATGGGCCAAGGACCGCATCATCGGCACGTTGGTGATCGGCTGCCGTGAAATGCGCGAATTCTCGGCCGCCGAGCTGAACCTGCTCGCGGCGGTGGGAAATCAAATCGCTACGACGATCGACAAATCGCGCCTTCTGGAAGAAACGCGCGAAGCTTACGACACGCTCCGCCGCACCCAGGAGCAGTTGCTGCAAAGCGAAAAAATGGCCGCCGTGGGACAACTCATTTCAGGCGTCGCCCACGAGCTGAACAATCCACTCACCGCGATTCTTGGTTATAGCCAGCTCCTGAAATCCGAGGAATCAGCGAACCCGCGAAGCTCCGACTATCTCGAGAAGCTTTACAAGCAGGCTCAGCGCACGCATCACATCGTTCAAAATCTGCTCAGCTTCGCCCGGCAGCACAAGCCGGAGCGCGCTCCCATTCAGCTCAATCAGATTCTTGAAGACACGCTCTCCCTTCGCGAATACGACATGAAGCTCCACAGTATCCGCGTTCATCGCGAGCTTGATCCGAACCTGCCCGCAATCGGCGGCGATGGCAATCAACTCCAGCAGGTCTTTCTCAACATCTTGAATAACGCCGTCGACGCCGTGATTGAAAAGCAAGGCAAGGGTGAAATCTGGCTGCGGACCCTGCTCGTCGGCGACAAGCTGCTGGTGGAATTCGTGGACAATGGCCCCGGAGTTCAAAATCCTCATCGCGTATTCGACCCGTTTTACACCACCAAGCCAGTTGGGAAGGGAACCGGGCTCGGCCTGAGCATCTGCTACGGCATCGTCAAGGAACACGGCGGAGAAATTCAGGTTCGCAACAGAGAAGAGGGAGGCGCGGTCTTTTCCATCACGCTCCCGGTGGCCGCCCTCGCAGCCGAGCCGAAGCCGGAAAAGGCGCCCCGTTCCCGGCGCGGCGGCGTTGCCTCCGGGAAAATTCTGCTGGTCGATGACGATGACGCCGTTCTCCAGCTCGAGCAGGAAATCCTGGTCGCGCGGGGCATTTCCGTAAAGACCGCCAAAAGCCCTCGGGAAGCAATCGACATATTGAAGCGCGACACCATCGATGCCACCGTGATTGACATTCGAACGCCCGGCGAAGTTTCAGTCGCTGACCTGTGCGCCTGGATCGAGCGAAACCGCCCGGAGCTGGCGCGCCGCATCATCTTCACCGTCTGGAACGCCCCCGATCCTGAACTCAGTGAAGCGCTCGGGAAGTCAGGTTGCCCCGTCGTGCGCAAGCCCTTCGAGATCGAAGCCTTCTGGAAGCAAGTCCAGAGCGTGCTCGCCGTCGAAATCCACGGTGCCCTCAAACGCTAACGTACTCCTTTGCGACACTACGAGTAAACGGCGAGCTTGGTGGCAACCCCTTTACCAGCAGCTATTTGGGGGGATCGAACAGCATCCAATTGATGACGAAACGCCGTGTCCTAAAGAGGACAGTTTTATGTCTGGCTTTTTCGCATTGTATCCCAATGAGGCTGACCGACCTGACGGCCACACAGTCGTCGTCCGTTCGTTGTCCCAAGATTCTTGTTGCCGCAAGGGCGCGTGGAGTCCGTCGGCCGGGCCTCGTGTGTCTGTTCGCCTGCGTGGGGGTCGTCTTTGCGTGTCCCGCTCTTCGTGCGCAGGACGCAGCGCAAGGCGTCGCTGCCGACGCAGCCTCCCAAAACTCGACCCCAGCGGTGGCGGAGCGCGACGTTTCCTGGCGCACTCTCCCGCGGAACTTTCTCCAGGATCAAAAGGATGTTTGGTTGTTTCCGCTGCAGCTTGCCAAGGGCCGGCACTGGCTGCCCACGCTCGCAGTAACAGGCGTTACCGCGGCCCTGATCGTCGCTGACCCGCACGACACCGCCTACTTCCGGCGCACCACTGAATTTGGAACGTTCAATAAAGCTTTCTCCGGATCCATCACCGCAACCGAAATTGCGGTTGTGCCCGCCGCCTTTTTCGTGGTCGGACATTTTCGGCACGATTCCTATGCTGAGAAGACGGCCCTGCTAGCCGGCGAAGCCTACGCCGACAGCGCCATACTTGACATAGCGATGAAAGCGGCCACGCGGCGATTGCGTCCATCGGACATCCCGCCCTCCGGCCCTTTTTCCGACACCTTTTTCCGGAGTCACGTGTCTCCGAGCGGTTTTAACACAAGCTTTCCTTCTGGTCACGCGGCGGCGGCGTTCGCGGTCGCGACCGTGTTCGCCCATCGCTATCGCCAGCATCGTTGGGTGCCCTGGGTGGCGTATGGCATGGCCTCCGTCATCAGTTTTTCCCGGGTCACGAACCAAGCGCACTTCTCTTCGGATGTTTTCGTGGGAGCCGCCCTCGGATTTGCGATTTCAGAGTTCGCCGTGCTGAGGCCGCGATAGCCGGGGCACTCGTACTCCCGGCCAGACGTCTGGCGCTCCCCCAACGAGCAGCCGCTGCCTGCTGCGTCAAACCTGTTATCCTACTTACGTCATCAAAGTTACATGGTCGAAGTTAGGTCGTCCGACGTATGCATGACGCGGGGAGGCAGTTCATGAAATGGCTGGACGTTAGGCGCCGGGGAGTGAAACTCCTATCCGCTCCAGCGCTGATTCTTATCTTGATTCTGGGCGTCGCGGCGCAGCAGGCCACGCCTCCCACGAAGTCCGTTCCTCCTTCGTCCGCAGGCTCCTCCGCATCGCAGCCGCCGGCGGCGAAGCCTGACTTTGCTCAGGCCGCGGACGAGGTCCTGGGCCAAATGAGCGAAATCCTGAGTCTTCCCGTGAAAGAGCCGCTCAAGAAGAGCCTTCGTTCGAAGCAGGAAATTCGCGATTACCTGATTCGCGAGGAAAAGGAAGACAAGGACGAAGCCGAGCGCTACGCAGACGACAGAGCACTCGAGGCCTTTGGCCTCATCCCAAAAGGCTTTCCGCTCGATTCCTTCATGCTCGACGTCCTCACCGACCAGGTGGCGGGCCTGTACGACCCGAAAGCAAAAGAGTTTTACATCGCGGATTGGATTCCCGCGGACGAACAGCGCACCGTAATGGCTCACGAGCTGACGCACGCGCTCGAGGACCAGTCCTTTCACATCGATCCGTGGATTAAGGCAGCGCGCCCGAACGACGACGCCGAACTCGCGCGCGATTCGGTGAGCGAAGGTTCCGCGGTGGCCGCGATGGTCGACTACACCCTGCGCGACGAAAAAACGAGCGTGCGCGATGTTCCCGACGTGACGGTTCTGATCCGCTCTGGCGCGATTGCGGAAATGGACAAAGACCCGAAGCTCTCGCACGCCCCGATCTACATTCGCGATGAATTGCTGTTTCCGTATCTCGCGGGCACTTCCTTTTCGCAGCAGTTCCTGAAGGCGCATACGGGCTGGGGAGACATCAAGCTGGTCTTCGAGAACCCGCCCGTCTCGACCCAGCAGATTTTGCATCCGGATTTGTATCTCACGGGAGTGAAGCCCGTGGCGGTTTCGCTGCCTGATTGGAAGGTCGTCGCGCCGAGTGATTGGAAGCTGCTCGAGGAAAACGTGATGGGAGAATTCGGCCTCGGAGAAGTGCTGAAACAGTTTCTTGGGCAGCAGCGCGCGGATATGCTCTCGCCCGCATGGACGGGAGATCGCTACGCCGTGTTCGAGGATCAGAAAACGAAAAACACGGTCCTGGTTTTTCGCGTTGTTTTTGACAAGGATGAAAATGCCGCGCGTTTCTGCGGTCAATATAGCGAGGCGCTAGAGCTGAAGTACAAAGACCGCAAGGATCTTTTCCGCCGCCCGAATTACTTCCAGTTCAACACGCCGGACGGCGGAGTATTTCTTCGCTGTACCGGAAACGCCTGCCTGACGGTAGAAGGCACGACACGCGAAGTCTACGACAAGTTTACCAGGGCGATCGGCTGGCCCACGGCGCCGGCCCCTGCCGCTGGCTCGATGCAAAACACCCGGCTCGAAACCAGCTACGATTGGCGTCCCGCGGCACTCGTCGCGGCCCGCTAGCGCATTGTGTGAGCATGCCCAGCAGCCCTGGCTATTCTCCGAGAGAAACTCCCGCTGCATCCGTGCGATGTATCGCCATCAGGGTTTGATCGTCAGTTTGATGCGTTCCGGATGAGAAGTCTTGCACATCCTTGAGGCACGCTGCCAGAAGCTCGATCGGGACGATGCCGTGCTGCTCGCCCGCAATAACGGAAAGCCGCTCGACGCCGTACTCAGTTCCTGTCGTATTGCGCGCTTCCGAAATCCCGTCGGTGAAAAGCAGCAAACTGTCTCCGGGCTCCAGCTGGATGCGCTGCACCACGTAGCGGCTGCTTGAAAACATGCCGAGCGGCAGGCCCGTCGAGTCGATTTGCTCCACGCCGTCCTTTGCCACGTGGAGCGCGGGCAAGTGGCCGGCGCTCGCAATTTCGAGTTCGCCACCCCGTCCGACCCGCCCGCAAATCAACGTGGCGTATTGACCCGCGATCGTGCTCTCGCAAAATATCCGGTTACCTACGTCGAGCAGCTTATCGAGATCGATTGCGATAGCCGAAAGGCTGCGAAACATCGCGTGCAGGTGCGTCATCAGCAGGGAAGCGGCGACGCCTTTGCCAGCGACGTCGCCCAACAGAAAAATCAGCTTGCCGTCGTCGCCCGAAGGCAAGATCAGGTCGCAATAATCTCCGCTGACGAGGCCCGCCGGGTTGTACCGATACTGAATCCGCCAGTCACGAAACTTCAGGTCAGGTTGCGGCAGGAGGCCGCGCTGAATTTGCGACGCAAGCTCGAGGTCGCCCTCAAGCGCCCGCTGCTCCTCGCTCGTCAGGTGGTCGATGCAAAGGCGAACCAAAGGGTCGGAGATCAGCCGGTCCTTCTCAATCGGATCGTGGCAGGCGTCACAAATCCCGAAGGTTCCTTCATCCATGCGTTCCAACGCGGAATCCACTTCCTGCAGCAGCCGCAGGAAGGCCGCCGGCGGAACACCCGCCGCCGGTGAAGCGATTGCGTGCTGAAGCTCGTTCCGGCGTTTTTCGAGCTGTTCGCGCAAATAAGGTTCGGTTACCTGGGCCATGGTTTGATCTCCCGCTTGCGATGTTCTCGCGGTACCAGCGGCGCTGCTATCCGAATCCTGCATGGAACTTGCTCCTGGAAAAGGTCTCCTAATTCGATTCTCTGGCCCGCGACTTCGATTCCGGTTCGATCGTCTCAGCGGCGTTTAGGAGAGTTCTCCCAACCTTCCGCTCGAGCCGTGCCAAACGGGCTTCGAAACGGGCTCGGTATCGCCGCTGAACATCCACCGCGACGGCGCCGATCCGATGCGCGCGCCGCAGCTCCGAAAGCCCGGCGCGCACCAGCGCAGCCGCGCGGTCGATTTCCCGCGAGCGCCGCTCGTAGTGGATCGCAAGCTGTTCGTAAGCCTCGAGGCCTTCGCGCGAACTACCGAGCACGGCGGTCCAAAGCTCACACGCGAGCGAGAAATCTCCGTCACGCTTTGCCAGCCGCGCCAGCGATTTTCGCGCCACGCGGCCGGTTTCTTCCGGCAGCTCCGCCGCAATCGACTGAGAATAAAACTTTCGCGCGCGCGCGGCTTCTCCGCGGCGTTCGCAAATCCGCGAAACTCCAAAAAGCTCGAGAGCATCCTTGCCGCGTATTTCCGGATCGGCGAGCAGCGAAAGAGTATGCGCGGCCAGTCCTGCAAGCCCGCGCAAGTCCATTTGGTTGTGATGGAAAATCGGGATCAGCGGCTCAGGCGGCCCTCCGCGCAGAAAGTCGAAATAAATCGACGGGATGAGTTCGGACATCACGTCCGCGCCGCGATTCCAGCCGAGCACGTGTCGTTCGAGCTCCGCCAGACGGACTGATCCGAGCCGCAGCCGCCACAAATTGCGCGCCGGATGCAAAAAGTCCAGATGCGCGCGCGGCGCAGGTGCGTGAATCGCCCGAGTCATTCGAAAACGCGTCTCCAGCAGCGGCCAGTCGAACGACTTGCCGTTGAACGTCACCAACACGCGCCGCTCCGCCATGCGTTCAGCGAGCGCAACCAGCAGCGAATGCTCTTCGCTGTGGTCGCGCATGAAAAACTGCTCCACTTCCAGGCCGCCCGCGTCCCACCACGCGATTCCCACCAGAAATGGGTACGTACCCGTGCCGCCCGCAAGGCCGGTGGTCTCCGTATCGAGAAAAAGCCATTGCCGCGGATCGGCCACTTCGTCAGGCGCGTCCGGAGCAAGCAGCCGCAGCGCCGCGCCATCAACGTTTCCCTCAGGTGGCTCGCACCCGATGGATTCCGAGAACCATCGCCGCAGCGCAAGATGCTCGCCGAACCGATTTCGGTTCGGCATCGCACCGAGCAGCTCCGCGAGGCGCTGCGAGCCCTCGGGAATGTCGGGCACGGTGCCGCGCAGCTCGAGGGCGTCCGTTTCCGGTCGGACCTTCGCGCGTCTAAGCGCCGCGAGTCTGCCGAATCGATCCTGTGTGGTTGCGCTCAACCTAGGTTCCTCGCCCTTTTCTGTGTCCTCATGTTTTCTTTCTCTGTGACCTCTGTGGTAATCCTTTCAGTAGTTCTCAGCGTCCTCTGCGGCTTGCCCGCCATCTTGCTGGGCGGGCCTCTGCGGTGAAAGCAGTTTGCTTCACGCGCACACACGATCCAGGATCGCGAGCGCCACTTCCTTCGCCCGCTCGCTTTTCTCTCCGAATGGCCCCACGCATGAAGGGCACCCGCTTTCGCACGGACATGCCCCAACCAATTCGCGCGTGCGCCGCAACAGTAACTCGTGCACGCGATAGAGCGGCTCGCTGAACCCGATTCCACCGGGATAAGCGTCGTAGAGATAGAGATTCGGCTCGAAGAATTCCTTCATCTGCTGCGGATCATCAGTAGCGGCCGTATATTCGTGCCACTCGGTTTCAACGCCAGCGCTCGGCGGCCGCTCGCCCACTGCCGTTCCCAGATCGCGCCGGTCGCACATCAGCAACAGCGTCGCCATGGATTCCAGCGCGTGCAACAATCCGAAAATCCCGCTCTGGCGCTCGGAAATTCCGAAGGGCAGTCCCGCCAGCAAGCTTCGCTCCAGCGTGATCCAGAACGCCGTGGTGTGCATTTCGTTTTCTGGCAATTCGAGTTTTCCGGCCCCGATATTTTCGTTCGTGAAAAACTTGATTTTCTTGAATCCCACCACTTGCGACCGCACCAGCACATCGCCATGCGCCCGCGCGGCAGGACCGGCGATGCGTTCCTCTTCGGCGATTTCGAGCACGCGCACCTGCGTGTAGCGAATCGCGTCGGTGAAGTAATCCACCTTCACCGGCTTCACGTACGCCTTCCGCTGCTCGAAATCGAGTCGCTCGACGTGATATTGCTGCCCCTGATGGATGTAGATGGCCTTCGGATGCACGGTCGTAAGCGCCGACGAAAAATCCACCTCGCCAATCACCTCAGGCTGCCCATCCTCTTCGCCCTCGGCATGGCCTGAAATATCCCCAGACGTATCGATAATCACGAAATTGTCTGACGTCACCGACCGCAGGCTGACCGTGTCCGCCGGATATGCCTCCTGCACCCAGTGCCAATTCTCGCCGCTGCGATGCAGGAAGCCCGCATCGCTCAACCGCTCGCATAATTCCGGCAGCGCAACCGCGCCGAACTTCTCCTCCGGCGAAAGTGGCAGCTCAAATGCCGCGCACTTCAAGTGGTTCACCAAAATCTCCAGATTGTCCGGCTGCACGTACGCATGTTCGGGCGAGCGCCCGAAAAAATAGTCGGGATGCTGCACGATGAATTGGTCGAGCGGCGCCGAAGACGCCACCATCACCGCGCACGAACTCCCGTTGCGGCGCCCGGCGCGTCCCGCCCGCTGCCACGTGGAAGCGATCGAGCCCGCGTACCCGCTCATCACGCACGCATCCAGCGAGCCGATGTCGATGCCCAGCTCCAGCGCGTTCGTCGTCACCACGCCGCGAATGCGCCCTTCGCGCAAGCCGCGCTCGATCTCGCGCCGTTCGCCCGGCAAATATCCTCCGCGATAACCGCGAATCGACTCCGCCTGGCCGGGCTTCGGCGGATTCGCCTGCTGCAGGTACGTGAGCAGCACTTCCGTGTGCAGGCGACTGTTCGCGAAGACGATTGTCTGCAGCTTTCGCGCGAGCAGTTCCTTCGCCACGCGAGTGGCCTCATTCAAATAGCTGCGCCGGATGCCGAGGTTGCGGTTCACCATCGGCGGATTGTAGAAGACGAACAGTTTCTCGCCCGCCGGCGCGCCGTTGTCATCGACGACGCCCACCTCGCGTTCCGTCAGTTGCGCCGCCAGTTCGCCCGGATTCGCAATCGTCGCCGAGCAGCAAATGATTTGCGGCTTCGACCCATAGAACTGCGCGACCCGTGCGAGCCTCCGCAGCACATTTGCCAGATGGCTCCCGAACACGCCCCGATACGTGTGCAGCTCGTCGATCACGATGTAGCGCAAATTCTCGAAAAGGCGCGTCCAACGCGTGTGGTGCGGCAGGATGCCAGTGTGCAGCATGTCCGGATTCGTCAGGATCACGTGCCCGCGCTCGCGAATCGCTCTGCGTGCGTCGCCGGGCGTGTCGCCGTCGTAGGTGAAAACGCCGAAGCAATCATCGAGCCGCGTCGCCAGATCGTGCAGTTCGGCAAGCTGGTCCTGCGCGAGCGCCTTGGTCGGGAAGAGGTACAGCGCGCGGGTGTCAGGATTTTCCAGAATCGCATTCAGGATCGGCAGGTTGTAGCACAACGTCTTGCCCGAAGCTGTAGGCGTGACGACCACAAAGTTCTTCGCGGCGCGTGCCAGCTCCGCTGCTGCGGCCTGATGCGAGTAAAGCTGCTCGATGCCTTTGGCCCGATACGCGGCTCGAAGCTCAGGCCGAACCCAATCAGGCATCGGCCGGAACTGCGCCTCCCGCGCCGGGATATGCTTCACCGCCGTGAGCACCTCGTCGGTGCGATACCGCCCTGCCAGCGTGGTCAAAGCATCCCGGAACGCTTCGATCGTATTTAGAGGCGTATGCAGCGCCTGTTCGGGCGTTGTCTTTTCAGGCGTCGTTTGGGGTCGAACAGCCAGTCCTTGCGGAAATGAGGGCACACGAACTCCTTCGCTTTTTGTTCGCTAACCTAGCAGAGTGGAGGAGCCGGCGCAAGGGGATATCTCGATAGGTGTTGCGTTAGTTTCCGATTTTGGGGGTTAGTCAGGAGTTGAGAGGTTCTCAGACGACGGCTATTTATTGTTTCCCTGGTTGGCGGAGACAGTCGATCCGGACAGGGCCCGCCGTAGCGAATCGCGTTGCTGTGTGAAAAGAGTGAGCAGGCTTTGGGCGTTAGCAGTGGCTGGTCCATTCTCATCAGCCAGCCGCTGCATATTGAGCGTAATCGTGCGGACGGGCAGATCGGACTGCACCCAGAGGGTAAGCTCCGCTGCGGACGCCCCGGTTGTGGCCTGACGCATCTGAGATTGAAGCGACTCGACGGCTGCGAGATATTCCCGCGCGCTCCAATTCTTGTCCAAGCCGGTCTGAAGTAAGGCGAGCGCACGATCTTCATTGTCGGCGAACGCCGACCGCCCTTTGGATATTCGGACGAGCAGATCATCCGGTCCGTAAGTGCTGCCATCCTCCCAAACCGCAGCCACGAGCGTCGCGCCTGGCGCTGGTTCAGCCACGCGTCGAGGCACAGTGAGCACGTGGCTTAAGCCCCTCGGTATCGGGGCAAGAAGCATCACGCGAGTCAAGGCGTCGCACACTACCGTTTGCGTCGCCTCGTCCGTCGATTTTGGAACAGTTTGCACCACATAGGCGGTTAAAGGGTATTGTTGCAGGTTTGTGATAATGATCCGCGGTCCATGATCTGCATTTTCCTCAACTTCAAACTGTACGGGCGGCCGTTCCTTGTAATGGCGTGCGAACCGGCGCTCCAACTCCGCAGGGCTCTGGTTGGTTTGTGCCTGGATCGGAGACGCAAAACAAAGGAGCGGCACACCAGCCGCCACGAAAAGAAGGAAATCTCTTAGGGTAGCCATCGGTAGACTCCTGCGCCGTCGGCTTTCTGGACCACAGTATAGCCCAACAGGTACTTGGCTGATTGACTTATAGTAGAAGATGATCGAAGTTCCTCACACAGAATGAAAAAGCCGCAAAGGCGAGTGGCTCGATGACGGGAGAATGAAACCAGGAAAGGGCTCGCGGTGGACGACGAATCCAAATGTCCGGTGAGCGGGAAGCGGAAGTACGCAACCGAAGGTGAAGCGTTGGCAACGGCTGCGCACCAGATCGCAACAGCCAATGCGCCAAAGGATCTTCGAGCCTATCTCTGCTCCTGGTGCGACAGCTGGCATC
Source organism: uncultured Acidobacteriota bacterium (assembly GCA_963744235.1). GTDB lineage: Bacteria > Acidobacteriota > Terriglobia > Acidiferrales > UBA7541 > Palsa-295. The sequence continues at coordinate 1,412,379 of CAVUSU010000006.1, forward strand.
TGACGAAGAATCCAGGAAGAGCAGGGAAGGATCGCAGATGAAGATGGATTGGTCGGCGATTTCCTCGCATGCCACATGGCACATATAATGTTGCCAAATGGCGGAGATTCTGCTACGATCACACCGTGGTATTGAATCCACGAAGAAACGCCGCCGTCCACTCTGACCGCCGGCTTGCGCGCTATCCCACGCGCGGCTCCAGCCTGGGACTGTCCGCGCTCGCAACCAACGACCTCATCGACGCCGTGCAACGAGGGCTTTCCTTCCGGGCGCTGGAAACTTTTTCGTCCGAGACCGGATTCGCGCCCGCCAGCGTCGCGTCCCTGATACAAATTCCCGAACGCACGTTTGCGCGGCGCAAATCCTCGGGACGATTGTCGCCAGACGAGTCCGAACGGCTGCTGCGCATCTCGACCATTTTCGAGAAAGGGGTGGCGCTGTTCGAAGGCAACGTTGGCGAGGCGCTCGAATGGCTCACGAAACCGAAAAAGGCCCTCGGCGATAAAGTTCCGATGTCTTATTCGCGTTCGGAATTAGGCGCGCGCGAAGTGGAAAACCTGATCGGCCGGTTGGAGCATGGGGTTTTCACGTGAGCGTTTCCGCTTGGCGTATCGTCAAGCGAAAACTCGCGAAAGACGCGTTCAGCGGGGAAGGCGCGCGGCTCTACGGCGGACGCTGGAATTCGCCGGGCGTATCCGTGGTTTACACCGCACAAACGCAGTCGTTAGCCGCGCTCGAGCTGCTGGTCCATCTGGAAACTTCGGATCTGCTGCACGAGTACGTCGTGATCGAAGCGCGTTTCCACTCTTCCCTGATCACCCGCCTGGCCAAATCCGACTTGCCGAAGGATTGGCGCGCGAGCCCGCCGCCCGCAAGCGCCCGTGCCATCAGCGACGCGTGGATTGCCGAGGAACCCTCACCCGTGCTCGAACTGCCAAGCGCCGTCGTTCCTGCCGAAAACATCTTCCTGCTGAATCCAGAGCACCCTACCTTCGCCAAAATCGAGATCGGCAGTCCCCTCGACTTCGAATTCGACGCTCGTTTGATTTCGCGGCGTTGATTCTTCGATAGGTCGCACTCGGGCGAGTTTGCAGGAAAGAAGATTCGCCCCAGGTTCGTCAGTTTGGCTTGCCGGAACGGTACAGGATCACGCGAACCTTTTCCAGGGTCACAAGGCCGCCGCCGATCATTTCGTCGAGCCGCGGCAGAATCGTCTCGATGCGTTCCGCGTACTCGATCACCTCGATCACAATCGGCAGGTCCTGCGAGAGCCGCAGAATCTTCTCGCTGTGATAAATGCTTGACGACCCGTAGCCGCCCACCCCCCGCAGCACCGTCGCGCCGCTGAAATTGTCACGCCGCAGGAGCTCGATAATGGCTTCGTACAGCGGCTTGCCGTGCCATCGGTCCGACTCGCCGATGTGGATTCGCATCAGCGTGCGCTCGCCCTCGAATCGTTCGTGCTTGCCGGCCTTCTCCATAACTCCTCCCAAATCTTCTCAGCGCCCTCGGCGCCTGCCCGCCTTCTTGTTGGGCGTGTCTCTGCGGTAAGTCTTTGTCTTTCTCTGTGCTCTCCGGCTTTTCTCTCTGTCCTCTGTGTTTCGGCTTTTTCAAATCCGATCCGCGATCCGCATCCCGAAAAATACGCACGCCAGTCCGCCCACCACACTCGCCAGCACGTACATCGTCGCCCGCATCCATTCGCCGTCTTCCAGCAGACGAACCGTCTCCCAACTGAACGTCGAAAAAGTAGTGAAGGCCCCAAAAAATCCGACGGTAATTCCGATGCGCCACTCCGGAGGAATCGTCAGGTGCGTGAGCCCATACTGTGCAATCCCGCCGAGCAGAAGGCATCCCACGAGGTTCACCACAAGCGTTCCGTACGGAAACGTCGCGCCAGTGCGCTGTTGCACCAGTCCTTGCAATCCGTAGCGCGCCAGCGTCCCCGCCATGCCAAACACGATCAGCAGAGCAATCCGCACAGTCTCTCCGTTTCCGCTCGCCGCTCGCGCCAACAAAAAACTCCTGGCGCCGAGCGGCGGCCAGGAGTCATCAGTCCGGTGACGGACGGTTCAGGCGAACTCCATCGCCTTGATATTGTTCGGCCGATTCTACAACGTCTGTGTCCACCTATGCGAACGGTTTGGACCTGAGAGCACATTCCGTTAGTATGTCCGCGATCTTTGGTTGGTGTCAGTGACCAAAGACCGCGAGGAGTTCGCTATGCGAAAGATTCTGCCAGTGTTGTTCGTTACGGTTCTCTCATCGTCCGCGGCTTTCGGCCAGACGTCGCGGTCCGGAGCGCATTCGTGCGAAAGCCTCGCGCAACTCGCGTTGCCAAACGCAAAGGTTACCGCCGCGCAAGAGGTTGCGGCAGGAGCGTTCACGCCGCCTCCGTCCACGGAGATGGGCCCGCCGCGCGGCGGCGCTGCTTTCTACGCGACGCTCCCAAAGTTTTGCAGGGTCTCGATCACTGGCACGCCCAGCGCTGATTCCGACATCAAGATCGAGGTCTGGATGCCCGCCAGCGGTTGGAACGGAAGACTTCACGGCGAGGGCAACGGCGGCTTCGCGGGAGAGATCGACTATCACCAAATGGGGATCGAACTCGCTCAAGGTTACGCCACCGCCGGCACGGACACAGGCCATTCCGCATCAGTGCCGGGCGGGTCTTGGGCGACAGGGCATCCCGAAAAGCTGATCGACTACGGCTACCGCGGCATCCACCAAATGACGCAGCTCGCCAAAGCTGTGATCGAGGCGTTTTACGGGAACAACGCGCAGCACGCCTATTTCGCCAGTTGCTCGAACGGTGGCAGGGAAGCTCTGATGGAGGCGCAACGGTTCCCGGAAGACTACGACGGCATCATCGCCGGAGCTCCCGCCAATTTCTGGACTCACCTGCTGACGAATGCGATCGCAAATGCGCAGGCGACCACGTTGGATCCAGCCAGCTACATCCCTCCCAGCAAGCTGCCTGCAATCGCTCAGGCGGTGAATGCGGCATGCGACGCGAAAGACGGCGTGACTGACGGCGTCCTCAACGATCCGCGGAAATGCCACTTCGAACCGGCAACGCTGCTTTGCAAGGTGAGCGATTCCGATAACTGTCTCACAGCCCCGCAACTAGCCGCCCTGAAGAAGCTCTACGCGGGCGCGCACGATTCTCACGGTCGTGAAATTTTCCCCGGCTACTTACCCGGTGCGGAAGACGGTCCGGGAGGCTGGGCGCCTTGGATTACAGGTACAGCGCCTGGCAAGAGCCTGCTTTTCTTTTTCGGCGTCGGCTACTTTTCCAGCATCGTCTACGAAAAGGCCGACTGGAATTACAAAGACGCGAATCTCGACGAAGCCTTGAAAGCTGCCGATGAAAAGACGGCTCGCATCTTGAATTCCGCCGACCCTAACCTCGCGCCTTTCAAGGCTCGCGGGGGCAAGCTGATCCTTTACCACGGCTGGAACGACGCAGCAATCTCGGCGCTCAACTCCATCAACTATTACGATAGCGTCGTCGCCAAAATGGGCCCGCACGATACCGAATCGTTCGTGCGCCTCTACATGGTGCCGGGGATGCAACACTGCGGCGGAGGACCCGGCGCCACTTCATTCGTCCAGCGCCACGCCAACGCGCCGAATGACGCGCAGCACAGCGCTCAGGAAGCCATCGAAGAATGGGTGGAAAAAGGCGTAGCGCCTTCCACGATCATCGCCACGAAATATATAGACGACGATCCCTCGAAAGGCGTCAAGATGACCCGCCCGCTATGCTCCTATCCGCTAGCTGCGAAATACAAGGGCACCGGCGACACGAACGACGCCGCCAATTTCATCTGCGCGGTCGAGAGCAAGTGACACGAAGCGAGTCTGTGTGGCAACTCCGTCTTGTGTCAGTCCCGGCTTGGGTTTTAGGGCGGAAGCCCGGGCTTTAGGCCCGGGAGAAAGTTCACCAGGATAGCGCGGGTTTTAGCCCTGGGAATTCGGGCGCCCGTCTGGCAACTCGGTTCCGTGTCAGCCTCGGACTCGGGTTTCAGGGTTTGTACTTGCCTGCCCGCCGTGGCGGGCAAACCCTGAGCTTGAATTGGTTCAGGCTTGTTGCGCGGCTTTTTCCTTCATCTGTGTTTATCTGTGTTCATCTGTGGTTCCAAGGTTTCACGGCCCTTGTCGCTCAACCTCAGTTCTCACACAGATCGAAGCATCGACGCGCTGCAGCCCATGCGATAGAATGGAGCCATGGCGCAATCCATCTTGATTTTCGATTTCGGCACAAACGAAGAAGCGGCGCAACAGGCGCGTCACAAAGTGGAAGCCTGGAAGCAAGGTTTCCGTCTCGGCAACAAGATCCTGCTCAAATTCGAGCGCGTCGAAAAGGAACCCAAGTCGGGCGGCGACGCGGAAGAAGCCAAGCCCGCTGCTGGAAAGAAGGCCGCGGCAGGGAAGAAATCGTCCGCGAAAGCGGAAAAGAACGACGAGGCGAACGAGCATGTGAAACTTCTGGTCCGCCTGGATTTTTCCGACCACGAAAAGCTTTCGCACCAGCGCTGGCTCGACCGCATCCCTACCGAAGAGCCGTTCAAGTCCGCAAAGGCCGAAACGCTGCGCCACAACGACGCCTCGTTCGGCAAAGCGGCTGAGCGATTCGAGTCGCTCGATTGATTTCGAGTAACGCGCTATTTTCGCGTAACGTGGAACTACCCGATGTCGCTTGCTTCCGAACGCTGAATCTTCAGGAGCCCCAAATGCAACTCCTTCTCAAGATCGCTGCTGCGTCGTTGTTCTTGCTCTTCGTTTTCGCTGCTCAAGCCGGAGCGCAGAACGCGCGCCCTGTGCAGACTTTCGATACCTCCGCTGGCCCTGTCAAGATCACGCCGATCGTTCACGCGAGTTTGCTGATTGAGGCTGGCGGCAAAACGATCTACGTCGATCCCGCCAAGCCCGGCAATTTCATGGGCCTTCCTCCCGCCGACCTGATTCTGATCACGGATATTCACGGCGATCACATGGACCCCAACTCGATTTCGGCGATCAGCAAGACGGGAACGCAGATCATGGCGCCGCCGGCGGTAGTAAAGACGGTAACTGCGGCGAGCCCAATTTCAAACGGCGAGACCAAGACGTGGGGCAGTTGGACGATTGAAGCGATCCCGATGTACAACCTCAAGCGCGGCCCGTCGCCCGGCACGCTCTATCACGACAAAGGACGCGGCAACGGCTACATCCTCACGTACGGCGGAAAGCGCTTCTACTTCTCGGGCGACACCGAAGGCATTCCGGAGATGCGCGCGCTCAAGAATATCGACGTCGCCTTCGTCTGCATGAATTTGCCTTACACGATGCCGCCAGACGAAGCTGCCGACGCGGTGAAAGCGTTCCATCCGAAGATCGTGATTCCATATCACTACCGCGGGTCAGATCTCAGCGTGTTCGAAAAAGGCTTGCAGGGGACGGGGATCGAGGTCCGCATCCTGGACTGGTACCCGCAGAGCTGACGTTGCAAGGTGAAGCCCAGGACAAAGCCAAGGGCGCCGGCTCACCACCGCGGCCAGGGCGCCCCAAGCGGCTGCTTTTTACCGAGCGACCGCTGAACAGTTAATTCTGGATCTTCGTGAAATTCAGGCTGACGCTCAGCGGCTTCACTTGGTTCATCGGTTTTGCCTGTGACAGCTTCTTACCCCGAGTTGCCGACTTCGTTTTCTTTGCTTTCTTGGTTGGCACGGCTTGTCCTCCGTCGACCTGAATTAGATTTTGGTCCTTGGACTACTTCAACTGGTCATACCCTAAGCGCTAGGTTGAATCAGCCTACCGTCGTCACGTGGTCGGCGGCGGTGGCGGATTCTTTAGGTCTCGCCGGGAGGCGTTCCCAACATGGGAAGTCACGCCCCCGCGGCACGGTCAGCGTTGTCACTCGGGTTTGGGAGCATTGACTCAATCGACGTACAGATACGCATTAACTGCGAGCGGCTTCACTTCTTTCATTTGCTTCGCTCGTCCCAGTTTCTTGCCTCGACTAACCGGCTTCGCCTTCACCTTCGCTGCATTCCTCTTGGTTGCCATTTTCGTCCTCCTTCGCAATCTTTGGTTCCGCTCAACTAGGCCCCATCGCTAAAGAGCAGCTATATTGCCAAATCGCGGTCAGCCTACACCCCTCCCCAGCTATTGACAATACGGGAGATACGACGCGGCCGATCCGCCGAACCCCGGCTGCACTTCGCCCCCGCGTTGAACCGTTCAACAGCCGTTGAATTTGTCACCACCGAGGAGATGGTGCAAAAGGAAAAAGCGCACTGGCCCCGGACGAGAGGTTTCAGCGCGCCTTCTGACCAGTGGAATTTGACCCTACTGCTCGTCGTTCTCCCCCAATTCAGAAGCAATGGGCGTCAACGTGCCAAACAGACCATTTTTCTCACCGTCAGGGCCGGCCGTGAAAAACAGGACATTTCCCGAGCCCGAGGCGCTGTCTTTCGTGGGATCAGTCGAGTTGATATTCCCCGCGCCGAAAGCGAGTCCCCACAGACCGTCGATGTTGAGCGTAGTACCGTCGGGATTCAGGACGTTGCCGAGAAACTTGCCGTTAATGGGATTAAATGCGCCGATGATGCCGCCGCGGAAATTGCCCACCAGCAGAGTGTGGCTGAACTCCCCGAAGTCCGCGGGCGTGAGCACAACTCCCCAGGGCGCGTTAAACCACGGGCCGTGCTCCAAGCGCGAGATGAGTCTGCCATGGAGGCTGAAGACGTCAACGAACCCGTCCCCCGGCTCGCCTGGCTTGACCGGGTCGTGTTTGGGTCCATCCTGCTTGGCGTAGGTGACGTAGACGTTGGGGCCGTACGCTTGGACGTTGAAGGGCGCGAAGCCATCAGGAATGTTGTCATCATCAAAAGCGTCGTCATCGTGATCCTTCCGGTGCACTTGGTTGAAGTTTGTGTCGAAAATGTCGATGCGGCCGCTGCGGAAGTTGGCCGCCAGGATGAATTTGTGTCCGTCCACTTCGACAATGGTCGCGCCCTTATACACGGCTCCATGTTCTTTGTTCGGTTTTTCGGAATTGTCCACTTTGATGACTGCGGTGGGAAAACTGACGCCCGGGTTCCAACCCTGAACCGTGCCGTCCTCGGTGACCCACAAAAAAATCGCCTGCTTGGCGGGCGTGGTCCCAACGGCCGGGGCCAGAAGAAAATCCGTAGCGCTTCCGTTGAACATTACGCCAGTCGGAGAGCCGGGAGCCGTCTGGCTGGGAGCGTTGGGGATCGTGACTCCACCGGTAGGGGCCGGCAGCGAGATAATTGCGCCTGCACCGGTGTAGAGAGTTGAGGTGCCGCCTGCGTTATTTGAAATCCACCAGGGGGTACCGGGACCATGGACGAGTCCCCAGGCATTCTGTAGATTGGGGTCCGTCGCTGGCGCCTGGCCACCAACGTTGGAAACCAGGTTCGCCTGCGTGTAGCGCTGGGCAAGGACCAGACTCGGATCGAGCGCGATTGCAAGCATCAGTAGGGGCAAGGACTTCAACAACTTCATTGGACTTTCTCCTCTCAATTTAGCCTCCGCATTTTTTTGGGCAGGGGGCTGGGCAGCAGAAGGCTAGTTCGTCGCGGACGGGCGAGATGTCACGGAGTTGTCAAAACATTCCACGGCAATTGTCAAAACGCCCGCGGTCGTAGGTAGCGGTCAGTTTCCGATTTACCGCAATCAGGCATTGACACCGTAACTGCTCCACTCGTCGTACAATGAAAGAGACCTGCTCCAGGGAGGCTACGATGGACCCTCGCGTGTTTTTACTGCGTTGCGTATTCGTGTTGATTTTATCCGTCGGGCCACTGACCGGACCCCGTGCCGCCCAGAGTCCAGCCTCGCAGAGGAGCGGCGTTGACCAACATGAGCCAGCACAGCGCATTTTTGCGAACCCGGACGGCAAACATGGTTGGCGAGAATATCAGAGCGTTAAGGACGTGCCTGAGTTAGAAAACGACGCTGGTGAGTTCGCATTGTTGTGGACTGGCCACAATGGCTCCATTCTCATAAGTACGCAAGAGCCAGGTCAGGATTATGCTGCCTACACTGACTATTGCTTCGACTCGACTGGCCAACTTGTCCAACTCTGGTTCCAACTTCGCACTGCGTGGGGATGGGGCTATCGAGAGGAAGGTGCAATTCGGAAGGGATTGTTGGTGCCGCAAACATCGGAGTTCTTCGACACAAAGACCGACGGGCATATCGCAAAACCGGAGCAAGCGGCGGATATTATTGACGCGCTCAAGCCCCGACTATACCTACGCGAATCAAAATTACCTTTCAGCAGATTACTGACCAAGAACCAATGAAACTCCCAATTCTCTGCTTGACTCCGGGTACGTCGGATAATCTGAAACTGACCCACTACCGGGTCGTGAGACAGACATTCTTATCTGTCATGGCGAGCAGGGATGACTCAAGAAGGGCCGGTTTCACGCTACGGAGGGCGCCGGGCACTTCAGCCTCAGCGACGTATTCGCGAGCCTGCCGGCTTTCGCCGCGCGTTTCCGCCGGGCACGCCGGATTCGGCTGGTGAGCAGCTCGCGCATGCGCATGCGCGCCTTGTGGAGTTGCGATTTCGAATTGCCGATCGAGCACCCCAGAATCTGCGCGATTTCTTCGTGCGCGTAACCTTGAATATCGTGCAAGATGAACATCACTTTGTAGCCCGCAGGCAGCCGCTCGATCGCGCGGCCGAGCATCACCCGGTCAAGGGTCCCGCGCACCCGCAAGTCCGGTTCGCCGATCTCGAATGGCAAAGGTTCCCCTTCGTCGCCTGCCGCAGCGGGCTCGTCGAGCGAAACCTCCGGGTGCCGCTTTCGGCGAAACCGCATCAGCACGATGTTCACGGTCAGGCGGTGCAGCCACGTGGAAAAGCTGGACTCGCCGCGAAAACTATTGATCTTGCGGAATAGCTGCAAAAACGCGTCCTGCGTCAAGTCCTGCGCTTCCGCGGGATTCCCCGTCATGCGCATACACAGGGCGTACACGCGCCGGCAATGCATCTGATACAGGAACTCGAAAGCCTCGGCGTCGCCGGCCTGAGCGAGGCGAATCGCTTCCGCCTCAGTGAGCGCAGCGGCTGGCGCCCCATTTTGCCCCGCACTGGCAACTTCATTCGCCGCGCTTGCCGCCGCGGCAACCTTCACGTTGGAATCCATGTCGCACGTTCTCCTTCTTGCTACGCGACAAATGCTAACGCCCGACGCAGATCCCGTTGTCATCGTCATGTCAAAACCGGGTAATCACCTCGTCGGACCTCCCTTCGTATGTACGCAGGTTGCCGCACGCTTGGATTCTGCGCGCGCGCCCTCCGGGCCGGATGAAATGAATCTTCGGAACCTCGCAAGCGCCACCTGCCGTCAAACTTCCGCGGTATCCTGAACAATCGGGGTGGAATGACACAGCAGTGCGGTTCTTGCCCCTCAAGACGGGCTCCCTGAGGTCCTGATCCCTTCGATCCTCGAAAACTTCAGAGGCGGTCGAACACTATGAGCAGCAACACGATAAGCAGAACCAGTCCGAGGCCGCCGCTCGGGTAGTAGCCCCAGCCCGTGCTATAAGGCCAGGTCGGCAATGCCCCCAGAACCAGCAGCACCAGAACCACCAGCAGCACAATGAACAAAGGGCTTCGTCGCATGCGTTTTGGCTCCCGCGTGGCGTGAACGTCGGAACATCTCTGCGCATGCTACGATCCACGCCGCCTCGCCACAATCCGCACTTCGCCGCACGCAGCAGGGGGTTGTTCCTGTATGCCACTCGATCAGTCTTGCGGGGAACTTAAAGAATATTCACGGCGCGCGCCGCCAGCAGCGCAATGATCGATAGCGAGATCAATGATTGCGTCATCATGCCGGCCTTGGCCCAGCGCGACAGCACCGCCGTATCTGTAGGCGAAAACGCCGTGCTCGTATTGAAGGCGAGAAACAGGTAATCCATGAAGTTTGGCGACCATGACGATTTCTCGTCCGCCAGCATTTGCGGGAAGAGAAACGAGCTCTCGATCCGTCCCTTCGAGCGCTCGCGCCCCAGCGGGCCCCCCGCGTCGAGCTTCCAATACCACAGCGCGAACACCAGCACATTTGTGATCCACAGCGCCACCGCCGAGCGCAGCAGCGTCTGCGGCGGATCGCGATGTTTTGGCAGTCCTTCGATCAGGAACGCCAGCGAACCGATCATCGCAATCGTAATCGCGCCATTCGCTGTGAAGGTAAGCATCCGGGCAATGTGGTAGTCGCCGCGGCGGTTCGAGATCACCGTCGGTATCAGCAGCACCAGAATCACCGCAAACAATCCCCATCCCGGCCCCACGGACAATCGTTCCGGCAGCGCCCAGTAGACGCACCCCGCCGCCATCATCGCCACCAAGGCCGGCCATCGTGGTTCCCTTACAACATTTTTCAGCTCAGTTTGCACGCTCATCAGCGCCGTCGAAAACTACGATCTCCAGGTTTACTTGAGCCCCTCCACCATGTAGAGGTCGGAGAGGTCGCGCACGTACGAATACGCATACCAGCGGCCATCCGGAGTGACGCTCAGAAGCCCGATGTTATAAACGCCGGCGCGCTCCGCCGGAGCCAGTTCCTTCCAAGGTTGTTTCTGTCCCGTCGTCAAGTCGAAGCGGAACACCTTTAGGGGGACCTCCTGGCGAACTGAGCCGTAAACGTAGTGCCCAACGATATGAGGCGTCACGGGAAGCAGGTCTGGCGGCAACGGATTCTTTGCCTCTCGAGGTTGCCCGCCATCGAGTGGATAGAAAGTCAGCTTGTCACCGCTGGCGACGACCACGGACTTTCCGTCAGGCGACAGCAATCCTCCCTGGTTCTCTGGCGTAACCGCCTTGAGCGCTCCCGCGGCAACATTCAGCAGATACTCCCGAAAAGGCTTGCCCTGTTCATTTCCCCCCACGAGCAGGCGTTTAGCATCGGGCAGCCACTCCACATTCTGGTAGCTGAATCCCGGTTGCGATGGATTCACGGCTTCGCCCGACCGTGTCGGCAAAAGCATAAGTTGTTGCGGCTCTCCTGGAATGAGCGACGCAACCCATTTGGCGTCCGGTGAAACTGACCACGGCGTGCCCTCGCCTAGCCGTATGGCCGGCGATCCGTCCGTCGCGCGCATGTACGCGGAGTACTTCGCTCCCCCACTGTCGCCTTCTTCCGAAAAATAAATCCATTTGCCGTCGGGAGAGATGTATGTGGGCAGAGACCAGTCCTGCCACGAAAGGTCCGTCTCGCTCGGGTGACCAGGAAAGAGCCCGGCGATTCCACGGCGGCGATTCTCGCGAACGAACAGCACGCGCCCATCGTGGGAAATATCCCTCAAAACCAGACTCCCGGCGCCCGCCCAAACGAGGCGTTGCTTGCCCGACAAAGTAGTGGCGAACAGGTTGCTCGAAATATGCACTTTCGACGCGGTGTACCAGATCTCTTTTCCCGAGGGAGCCCACGCCAGCCCCAGCGCGCTCGAAAAGTCGCCGCTCAACGTGGTTTTCTTGCCCGCGCGATCCACCGTCGCGATGCTGCCAAAACTATCGAATCCGATCGGGTGATCGATGAATGCCACCGTGTTTCCATCGGGAGCCACGCGCACGTCGCTCACCCAGCCGTTGGTCTTGTACAGGACTTTGCCCGGAGGATATTCGATGTTCACGCCGTCGTCTGTTTCGCGCGCAATGGCCAGAGACTCGCCGTCGGGCGACCAGTCGGCGCACAGCACCTTCTCCGCAACCTCCCGCGGCGACCCGCCCGTGAACGGCACCCGTGCCAGCGTCCCCCGGGAAGCGTTGGCGATGAAGAAGTCGTGGTCCAGCGTGATCGCCATCTCATCAGACTTCGAAATTCCCAAAATGCTGCTGTTCTTGAAGCCCAGCTCGCGCGATTGCGTTGCCCCCGGACGCGTCGTGTAAATCTCCAGCGGATCGCGCCGAAGCCCGCGCTGTACACCACCGTCTGCCCATCGGACGCAAACCGCGCCGACGCCACATACCCTCCGCGGAACGTAAGCCGCGTGAACACGGGATTCGAAACGGGCACCGTGGCGCGTCCGCCCCAGAACGCAGCTGCTGCCACTAGAAGAATCACGGGAATCGCCACCAGCAATGGCGTGCGTAGGCGCGCAGCGCGCGACGCTCCCGCGGCAGCCTCCACTCCGGCGGAGGACGACACCGTAGAAAGCGCCTCCAGGCCGAACGCCACGTCTCGCGCCGAGTCGAAACGGTCCGCCGGATTTTTCTCCAGGCAGTGGCGCACGATCCTGTCAATCGCGGGCGGCACCGCGCGATTCAACTCCGATAACTCCTGCGGCTCCTCTTTCAGGATCGCGCTCATCGTGTCGGCCGACGTATCCCCCTTGAACGCGCGCTTGCCCGAGAGCGCCTCGAACAAAATCGCGCCCAGTGAAAAAATGTCCGAGCGCTGATCGGAAGGCAGGCCGCGCACCTGTTCGGGAGACATGTAGCCCAGCGTACCCAGCACCACCCCCGGCGTCGTGTGCTGTTCCATGGCTCCAGTCGCCATTGTCGGAGCATTCGTGAGTTCCGGCGCGTGGACGCTGGCCGTCAGCTTCGCCAGCCCAAAATCGAGGATCTTCACGTGGCCGTCCTTGGTGACGAACACGTTTTCGGGTTTCAGGTCGCGATGAACGATGCCTTTGTCGTGCGCAGCCGCAAGGCCGCGCGCCACCTGTGAGCCGTAGTCGATGGCTTTGCGCAACGGCATAGCTCCGTTGCTCATGCGCGCGCGCAGCGTCTCGCCTTCGAGCAACTCGGAAACGATGTACGGCGAGCCGTTTTCCGCGCCGATATCCCCGATATTCCCAATATCAAAGATCGCGAGAATGTTGGGGTGATTCAACGCGGCGGCGGCCCGCGCTTCCTGCTCGAAACGCCGCAAACGTTCGCCATCGGCGGAGAAGTTCGACGGCAGGATTTTGATCGCTACCGTGCGCTCAAGCCGCGTATCGCGCGCGCGATACACCTCGCCCATGCCGCCTGCGCCCAGCAGCGATTGAATTTCATACGGGCCAAGTTTCGTTCCAGAGGCGAGCGACATCGAGGCGCGGATTATAGACCACCAAAGCCGCCGCTCGCACTCCGCAATTCACGCCTCCTCACGACGATCCGCCATCGAATGTACAAGAGCAGGAATCCGCTCAAGTTTCCCGCAGGGGGCACGTCCAAAGCCGCGGAGCGGCGATTGTACCTGGCCCGGCATGAAGCGCCAGCGGAATGCCGGGAAAGCGAACTGCAAAGAAGACCTAGTCCCGTAGGGACGATTGAATCTTCACCCGCGCCATACCACTCTTTTGCCGCATCCCTCCCGTCACCTTGGAACCCATCACACCTTAACCGGCATCCATACCCTTCATGAGGCCACCTAGCGACCAAGGCGTAATTCGGTCGGCGCGTGCCGCAATTCCGTGCCGCCTCGACGCGAGACCATGGATCCTCGCCGCGACCATTCTCGGCTCGAGCTTGGCCTTCATCGACAGCACCGTCGTGAACGTGGCCCTGCCTGCCATCCAGGCCAACTTTCACGCCACGGTGGTGGACGTGCAATGGGTGGTCGAGTCTTACGGCCTGTTCCTGGCAGCGTTGATTCTCGTCGGAGGTTCGCTCGGCGACCTGTTTGGGCGCCGCCTGATCTTCCTCGTGGGCGTATCGATTTTTGCCGTAGCCTCCGCGGCGTGCGGCGCTGCTTCGAACATTCATCAGCTCATCATCGCGCGGAGCATCCAAGGCGTGGGAGCTGCGCTTCTCGTACCCGGCAGCCTTGCGATTATCAGCGCGTCTTTCGACGAGCAGAGTCGCGGCCGCGCGATCGGTACATGGTCGGGTTTTACGGCGATCACCACCGCCGTCGGGCCGGTTCTGGGCGGCTGGCTGGTGCAGCACGCTTCCTGGCGATGGGCGTTCTTCATCAATCTTCCTCTTGCGGCGGCTGTGATTGTCATTTCGGTTTGGCGGATTCCGGAAAGTCGCAGCGCCAGTGCAGACGATAGCCCGGGTCGCGTGGATTGGCTGGGAGCGCTTCTTGCCACCGTCGGACTGGGCGGTTTGGTTGCCGGCTTCATCGAATCGGCCAACCTGGGTTGGCGAAGTCCACTGGTTCTCGCGAGCGTGATCGTCGGCTGCGTCTGTCTTAGTGCGCTCGTGTTTTTCGAGGCTCGCGTCGCCTCCCCGATGCTTCCCCTCAAGCTGTTCGACTCCCGCAGCTTCACCGGCGCGAACCTGATTACGCTGTTCCTATACGCTGCCGTCGGCGTTTTCTTTTTCTTGTTCCCGCTGAATTTGATTCAGGTCCAGGGATACTCCGCCACGGCAACCGGCGCCGCCATCCTTCCTTTCATTCTGATTGTGTTTGTTCTTTCGCGCTGGTCTGGCGGGCTTGTCGCGCGCTATGGCCCCAGAGTTCCACTGATCGTTGGCCCTCTCATTGCTGCCTTGGGTTTCGCTCTGTTCGCGGTGCCCTCTGTTGGCGGCAGCTATTGGAAGACCTTCTTCCCGGCGGTCATTGTCCTCGGGTTCGGCATGGCCGTCACGGTGGCTCCACTCACCACCGTCGTTATGAATTCCGTAAGTCAGGACCGCGTCGGCGCGGCTTCAGGAATCAACAACGCCGTGGCGCGCGTAGCAGGCGTGCTCGCGATAGCAGTGCTAGGAATCGTGATGGTGAACGCCTTTGGCTTTCGCCTGAACCGCGACTTAGCTCAGCTAGTTCCGCCGGGCGTCCTGCAGGAACTTCGTGCACAGGAGATCAAACTCGCTGGCCTCCCCGTGCCCCCTGACCTCGATCCCACCACGAAAGCCGCGATTCAAAAATCAATCGGCGACGCCTTCGTATTCGGATTCCGAATCGTCATGTTGATTTGCGCAGCCCTCTCGCTGGCAAGCGCCGCGGTCGCCCGCCTCATGATCCCGAAGCAACCCAACCCGCAAATCCACCCGTAGGGGCGGGTCGGGTCTTGCCCGCCGTGGCGGGACCCACCCGCCGCTGCCACACCCTGACCCATCACCGACCACTCGAATGCGTAAGTTATGGCAACGCGATGCGATAGAGGTTGCGGCGCGTGCTCTGGCGCGTATAGGCGTAAATGGATGGGCTCATCGCGGACTCCACGACTTCGGGATTCACGGCAGCCGTTGTCGCATTCCTCAAATCTTCCACTCCCGTAATTCCGGTTGCTGGCAGCTTCGGCAGTCCCGTGTCATGCAGCACGGGTAGTAAGTAGCTTCCTCCCTCGCGCGTGGACACGTAGACAAATTTTCCGGAAGTATCCCAGGTGAGAAAGCAATAAGACACGCACAGCGTCGCAGATGTGCCGCCATCCACGGCAAATGCAGTGAGCTGGGCCGTGTGCTCCTGGTCGGCCCTCGGCGAGCCGGCAGCGAGCCAACGGCCATCCGGCGATACCGAATGGACGTCGAGAACACGCTGCGGCGATATCTTGTGGCGATCTGTTCCGTCCGTTTTCATGCGATAGAGAAAATTCGAGTCGCCTTCGATGGCGCGAAAAACGAGATCGCCATTAGGCAGGAAAAAAGGCGAGTCGTCGATCGCTGTTGGGGGTGAGATGCGCTTCGGGGAGGAGCGACGATTCGCTGGCGCAACCCAAAGGCTGGAGTGTCCGTCCTTGTCGTTCACGGCCAGCGCGACTTCCTTTCCATCCCGGGAAACCGAATAATCTTCCACGAAGTAACCCGGCAGAACACTCTCCGTTTTCCCGCTGGTCAAATCCTTTACCTGGAGTTCGTAACCGGGCGTTTGGCCGCTGGTCATCAAGTAATAGAGGCGCTTTCCATCGGAAGAGAAAGACGGCCTCAGAGCATACCCTTCCGAGGAAATCTGGTGGTCGCCGTCCTTGTCGTGGAACCAAACCGTGCTGTCTTGCGATCCGACGGCGGTAATGAGGGATTTGCCGTCAGGCGCCATCGCGATGCCCTCCTGCGACGTTGGACCCGAAGTCAACTGCTCTGGCGCTCCGTCGGGAAAACGCTGGCGCCAGATGTGAAATTGACCCCCGGTCTGGCGCCAGATGTGAAATTGACCACCGGTCTCCACCGTGAGGTATATCCATTCGCCATCCGGAGACCACGCACCTGAAATGCACACACCGCTCGGGGGGCCGACGACTTTCACGTCACCTTTGCCGTGGAAGGGAACCACACGGCACGGCAGAATGTCGCCGCGATTTCCCATCTCCACGGCAAGCACCCATTGGCCGTCGGGCGAAAGATAGGAATGATGGACCATGCTGCGCTCGCCCGAAGGGACGTAAACGTCGCGGCTCTGTCCTCGGCCCAGATCCGTGGTGACAAGAACCATGTGGAGCCCCTCTCTAATCTCCGAAAATAGCAGGCGCTTGCCACCTTCGATCCACGTCAAAGATGATGCGTTGGGCAGAAAGGCGTGTGGGTCACCACCGAGGACCGGCAATTCCGAGACGTCAAAGGGATCGAACGTGCTGTATGCAATGTTCGAGCCATCCGGAGAGAAGGCCGGGGCTAACTTTACCGAGGAGTCGTGCGTGAGCTGGACGGGCTGGCCGTCCGGCATAAACTTCACGTAAACCTGCCCCGGCCCAAAAAAGGAATCACTGCCGCGGATAAAGGCCAGCATGCGTCCATCCGGCGAAAGAGCCGGGTACACGACGGAGTCCGTAAAAAAGGTGAGTTGCTCCCAATCTTTGCTGGGGGGAGGACCGCTGCGCGATGAATGAAACAGGAAAAACGCTCCCACCAAAGCCGCCAGCACAATGACCGAAGCCGCAGCATAGTAGTAGGGTTTTCGTCTCGAGCGTCCTAATGCTGTGGCCGCAGCCCCCGACTGTGACTCGAGTCCCGCGCGTTCCGTCTGTCCCGAAGGCAACGCATGCGAGCGGCCCGAATTGCTGTCGCGTTTCAGCCTCAGTAATTCCGCGCGCAGATCAGACGCGTGCTGGTAGCGCAGGTCGCGGTCTTTCTCGAGCGCGCGATTGATAATTTCTTCCAGCTTCGCAGGCAGATTCGGATTCAGTCGAACGGGTGCCACCGGCTCCCGGTTCAGAATGGCGTCGAAAATAACGCCGGATGTGTCTCCGCGAAATGGCAGGGACCCCGTGGCCATCTCATACAACACGATGCCGAACGAGAAGAGGTCCGTGCGCGCATCGAGCGGCGTGCCTCGCACCTGTTCCGGCGACATGTACGCAACCGTGCCTACCGCGGCGCCGGGGCTTGTTAATAGTTCCTCCGCAGCCGCAGTCGGCAGCGCAGAAACACCCGGACCCGCGCCCGTTGGGCCGAGTTTCGCTAGGCCAAAATCCAAAATCTTGGCGTGCCCGCGCTCACTAATAAAAATGTTGGCAGGCTTGATATCACGGTGAACGATTCCTTTCGCGTGCGCCGCTTCCAGTGCGTCCGCAATTTCAATCCCCCACTCCAGCACTTCCTCAAGCGGCAGCGGCTTGCCGGAAATGCGATGCCTCAACGTCTGTCCGTCGAGAAATTCCATCGCAATAAAGGGCTGGCCGTTGTGTTCGCCGATTTCATAGATGGTGCAAATATTGGGATGGTTCAAGGCAGAAGCAGCCTGCGCCTCGCGCTCGAAGCGGCTCAGTGCTTGTGAGTCGGGCGCGAATCCGTCGGGAAGAAACTTCAGGGCAACGAAACGCCGAAGTTTGGTGTCCTCAGCCTTGTAAACCACACCCATGCCCCCGCCCCCGATCTTCTCCACAATGCGGTAGTGGCTGATGGTTCGGCCGATCATAGGCGGGGCGTCGGTCACTGGAGGTGATGCTATACCGAGCGCCCCGATGCAGGCAATCGCGCGCGATACACCTCGTCACACGCGCAGGAGTGCGCAAAGTCGCTTTCTAAATTTTCCCCGTAGGGGCACAGCATGTCGCAGATCCGCCGTGGCGGGCTGTGCCCGGCTCCTCGTGCCCGGCTTCTCGTGCCGTCGCCGCGCGGTCTCTGCGTCCGCCTACCCCTTGGGGCGGAACCGGTCTGGACCCGACGCTGCCACACCCGATCCGTAGGGGCACGGCATGCCGTGCCCGGCCTTTGGTTTTTGGCCGTGTCGCCGTGGCTTTGGATATAATCTCGCCCCATGGAAATCAGCAACGCCCTTCCGCAGCGCCGCTCGATTCGTCTGAAAGGGTTTGATTACGCGCGACCAGGAAAGTGGTTTGTTACGATTTGCACCCACGACAAGAAATGCATCTTCGGAAAGGTCGTCCTGGACGAAATGAGGCTGAACCTGTTAGGACGGATCGCAACCGAATACTGGCTGGACATTCCGCATCATTTCCCGAACATCGAACTCCTAACGCATATCGTGATGCCGAATCATCTGCACGGTCTCTTCGTAATTCACGCGAAGCCTCGGGCACGGCATGTCGCAGATCCGCCGTGGCGGGCCGTGCGCCTTCAGACTATCGGCGGACCCGCCGAAGCGTATCGGCGCCCGGTTGCCGGCTCCGTTCCCACGATCGTGCGCTCGTTCAAATCGGCAGCGTCGAAACGCATCCGCGAAATCCTGCGAAAGCCTGACTTCGAAACGTGGCAGCGTAATTACTACGAAAGCCGCATCCGCAACGAACACGACGCTCGAAACGCTTGGCGGTACATTTTGGGGAATCCTGCCCGTTGGCACACCGACAAACACAACCCTGAAGGCACCAACGCCCTCAGCGATCTTTCCCTGTAGGGGCACAGGATGTCGCAGATCCGCCGTGGCGGGCTGTGCCCGCTGTCGCTCCGCAGGGGCACGGTCCCGGCTATTCGGGATGCCCGGCCGTTAGCTTGTTGCCACGCTCGCCGTCTCTGCCGTCGGTGCGTTAGTTTTTGCTCGGTAGGGGCACGGCATTGCCGTGCCCGCTCCCTTGGTCACAAAGTTAAAGGCGGAGGGGTGATTAGGCGCTACGACGCGCACCCTTCCTTCTTCAATTTGTTGTTCGCAAACACTCTCATCGCAAGCTCCAGCTCACCCAATGAACCGAAACCAACAACTCCATCCGACCGGGGTGCCCCACGGTTCACGGTTTCCCGAACCGCTACTTCACGGTGAACGGCGCCGACGCCGTTACATTCTCCCATTCGATGAGCAGTTTTCCCTTTACGCCGCCGGCGTCCGACAGCGTGATCTTGAGGGTTTCCACCGGAGATGACGGCTTGCCCATGGTGAGCGAAGCGCGGCCCAGTTCGGTGGCCGGATCATCGGTGGTGGCGCCCTCCCGAATGCCGTCCGGTGATTTCCCCACTCCCCAGATGTGGCGGCCGCCGGCCATCAGCGTTTTGTTGACGATCAGCTTCCACTGGCCGTCGTCGAGGTCGGCGTACAGGGTGTAGTCGCCCTTGGGAATGGCGAGGCCATTCAGGTCGAGGTCGGCGTCGGTGTGCAGCACAGTGGCGTAATCGGCGCCCAGACGCCATACCTTGCCATAGGGCTCGAGCGCGCCGGCGTCGCCGAAAATGTGGCGACCCCTGACGGAGGGGGCGTGGTAGTAGATCCAAATGTTCTTGCCGTTCACGGTGACGCTGGTTTCGGCGGCCGGGCTGGCGGTGTTCTTAGTGGCCAAGTCTTCCTTCTTCACCTGGGCGCCGGCCAGCATCGAGCCGCTCAACAAAAGAGCCATCAACAGGATTCGTTTCATTTCCGATGTCGTTCCTTTCTTAAGGGAGTACACGACTTTCAAGGGAGTATATAGCGTGCCGTGGCCGCTCCCGCTGGGTTAGACGTGGAAACCGGCGGGTGGGCGAGCCTTCGCTTCGGGTTTTTCGGATGCCCGACTCCCGACACCTCGGGACGATATGCAAAGCTTCCCCTCGCTCTGGGTGACCTCCTCAAATCTGTGTTCATCAGTGTTCGTCTGTGGTTAACGGTTTGCCGGCCGAAACTTCTGGTTCCATACGTTATAGAACTACTACCGTATCTTTGTTACTACCAATTAGACGAATTCTGTGCTACCATGGCCTGTTTTTATGAGCTGCGAAATGAACAGCACAAGGGGTCAGAGTCGAATCTACGAGATTTCAAAGAGAGGATTCTAATAACCGGAACGCGATTAGAAATCGACGCAAATGACTGAAAACACTCACCCGCGACCCATTCTAATAGTCAAAAACTGGGGGGTGCTTTCTTCATCTCTGTGGGCTCTGTGCCTCTGTGGCCAATCCGAATTCGGCGTTTCCTTCGAAAGCGAAGAACAAGCAAAAGGCGAAGAAAAATCTAATCGCAACAACCCCACATTCAAAAATCGCTGCAACCCTCTCACACCAAAGGAGAAGACATTTTCTAACCGCAACAAAAACAACACTTCCGCTTTGCCGCACTTTCGCCCCTGGGAACGCCATTCTCCTGAATGGCGCCCGCCCGCCGCACCACCGAGACTCTTTGGTTCTCCACTCGCTTGCCGCGCCGCCCTCTGGCGGGTCACTCGTCACTGGTCACTCCCCTTGACCTTGCTATAATGGGATGTAATCATTCCAGCCGCCCCACCCCTCGAGCGGAGGCAAACTGCGTGGCGTCCCAAACCAAAGTCAGAACCGCCGCAGCATTCGACTCGACAAAATACCAGGGCCTCAATCGCGAAACGCTGATTCGCCTCTACCGCACGATGTTCCTCTCGCGCCGCTTGGACGATCGCGAAATCCAGCTCAAGCGCCAAAACAAGATTTTCTTTCAGATGAGCGGCGCCGGCCATGAAGGCGTCCTCGTCGCCGCAGGCCTTCTGCTGAAGCCTCGCTACGACTGGTTCTTCCCCTATTACCGCGACCGCGCGCTGTCTCTCATGCTCGGCGTCACGCCATACGAGATGTTGCTCCAGGCGGTGGGCGCGAAAGACGACCCTTCGTCAAGCGGCCGCCAGATGCCATCACACTGGGGAAGCCAGAAATGGAACATCGTCACCGGATCGTCGCCTACGGGGACGCGATGGCTTCACGCCGTTGGTGCCGCGGAAGCTTCGCTCTACTACGAAAAATTTCCGAAGGCTCTCGAACAGGCGCGCCGCGCTCCGCTCGGTGACGCGATCAGCTTCCAGCGCGACGAAGTGGCCTACGTCTCCGGAGGAGAAGGTTCCACCAGCGAGGGCGAGTTCTACGAAGCGATTAATGCCGCTTCGCTGCGCCGCGTGCCCGTCCTCTTTCTCGTCGAAGACAATGGCTACGCGATTTCCGTTCCCGTCGAAGCGCAAACCGCCGGCGGCAGCATTTCGAAGCTCGTCGCGAATTTTCCGAACCTGCATGTCGAAGAATGCGACGGCACCGATCCGCTCGAAAGTTATGCGGTTCTGAAACGCGCGGTCGGCCATTGCCGCGCGCGAACCGGGCCTGCCCTCGTTCACGCGCACGTCACGCGCCCCTATTCCCACTCGCTGTCGGACGACGAAAAACTCTACAAGACCCCTCAGGAGCGGGAAGCGGAAGCCCAGCGCGATCCGGTTCCGAAATTCGGTTTGTTTCTCGTACGCGAAGGCATCCTCGAAGAAGGCGAACTCGAAGCGCTCGAAGCCGAGGTCGATCGCGAGATTATCGAAGCCACCGATCGCGCGCTGGCGGCTGAAGCGCCCTCTCCGGATTCGATTTATTCCTTCGTTTGCTCGCCTGACGTCGATCCCACCGGAAATCAATTCCAGACGACACCCAAAGTGGAAGGCCATCCCAAGACGATGGTCGAAATGATCTCCGCCACCCTGCTGGACGAAATGGCGCGCGACGAACGCATCGTCGTCTTCGGCGAAGACGTTGCCGATTGCAGCCGCGAAGAAAACCTCGCCAGCGTGAAAGGGAAGGGAGGCGTCTTCAAAGCGACCTCCGGTTTGCAGCGGCGCTACGGCCTGTCGCGCGTTTTCAATTCGCCGCTCGCCGAAGCCGCCATCATCGGCCGTTCGATCGGAATGGCTATTCGCGGGCTCAAGCCCGTCCCCGAAATTCAGTTCTTCGACTACATTTGGCCGGCCATGATGCAGCTCCGCAACGAACTCGCAACGCTGCGCTGGCGTTCGGGCGGCAGATTCAAGGCGCCCATGGTTGTGCGTGTCCCAATCGGCGGCTACCTCACAGGCGGAGCGATTTATCACAGCCAGTGCGGCGAGGTGATTTTCACTCACATACCCGGGCTTCGAGTGGTGATGCCTTCGACGGCGCTCGACGTCTCCGGTCTTCTTCGCACTGCGATCCGGTCCGACGACCCCGTGCTTTTCCTCGAGCACAAGCATCTCTATCGCCAGCCGTACAATCGCTCGCCGTATCCCGGCGCGGATTTCACGATTCCGTTCGGCAAAGCCCGCGTGGTGCGCGAAGGGACCGACGTCACGGTCGTCACGTACGGCGCCGTGGTTCATCGCGCCGAAGTTGCCGCTGCGTCGCTGGCGCGTGATGGCGTTTCCGTCGAGATTCTCGATTTGCGAACGCTGAGCCCGTACGACTGGGACGCGATTGCCGCCAGCGTGCGCAAAACCAACCGCGTTCTCGTCGCCTACGAAGACACGCTTTCCTGGGGCTACGGTGCCGAAATCGCCGCGCGCATTGCCGACCAGCTGTTCGGCGATCTCGACGCGCCCGTCCGCCGCGTCGCCGCCACCGACACGTTCGTCGCCTATCATCCAAAACTCGAGGACGCGATTCTGCCGCAGACGGAAGACATCGTCCGCGCCGTCCGCGACCTCGCCTCTTACTGAGATTGCGGGTTGTCGGAAACCTTTTTAGGGGTTGAATCGTAACTAATGGCAGGGAACGCGCGGGGGAAAGGTCAGTACAGCCTGCGCTGGAGGGTTACAACATGACGTGCACGAATTGCCGGAGAGACATCACCGATAATTCGAATTTTTGCTACTACTGCGGCACGCGGCAGCAGGTTGCTGGCCCGGCTTGCTCGCCCGGGCAGAAGCGGTTGATGCGGTCCTCGGTGGATTGCAAGATCGCGGGCGTCTGTGGCGGCCTCGCCGAATACCTCGGTATCGATTCCACGGTCGTGAGGCTGGTGTGGTTGCTGGTTTTCTTTTTCACGGGCTTCATTCCCGGCGGACTCGCGTATCTGATCGGCTGGATGGTGATGCCCCAGGCGCCGTTGCCGGTTCCTGTGGTGATGCAGCAGGCGGCGCCCGCCTCGGCACCGAACTCGACGCAGCCCGCTTAGCGCGGCGGTTAAGCCTTCGACTTGCGGCCCCACGATGATGGCCGCCGCTCAAACAGCGCCTGGTCGATGGAAATCAGGCCGGCGCCCACCGTCGCGAGCGCGAACGAAGCGGCGCATAGAACCAGCGGGAATTCGTAGTTGTGAACGTTGGCCGGATTCGACAGGAGGCCGTGCACCTTTACCAGCGCCACGCCCATCTCGATCGCCAGCAGCAGTCCCACGATTCGCGTGAAGAGTCCTGCGATCAGTGTCGCTCCGCCGAAAACTTCCAGCACCGCCGCGATGTAAGCAAAATATCCCGGAAAGCCCATGTGGCCGAAATTCTCCACCCATTGCTGCGAGTGCGTCAGCTTCGGATAGCCGTGAAAAATGAAGATCACTCCCAGGGCAACACGCAACAGCAGCAAAGCAAGCGGCTTCAGTTTTTCCAGACTCTGCATCCCTCTTCCTCACGCGTACTCGTCGCGAACCTGTTTTAAGCGCACCGGATTGTAGCAGAACTCCCCCAACCGCCGCGTTGTAGCAAGTGCGTTAGTGTAGAATCTTCGTTTACTTCGGGAGACGTTTCGATCATGCAGGTCGCTCGTCGCAACCGTCGCATCACGGACAGCGCACTCTGATGCGCAAGGTGATGGTAGGTTTCGCCCTGTTCGTGATCATCGCGGTGGCCGCCTACTTGCGGTTCCATCACAAGAAAGCTCCCATTGACGTGGCCTACGCCGGCAATCGCCAGGTCACGCTCTGGAGCACCACCGCGCAAGTCCGCGAGCCCGTCGCGACCGTCAGCTTCGGCGAACGCCTCGACGTTCTCGACACCTTCGAGGAAGCAGTGAAGGTTCGGGCACCGAGCGGCGCAATAGGCTGGGTGAACGAACACGAGTTGCTCTCGGCAGAGCTGTGGGACGAAGCTCGCGGCCTCGAAACGAAAGCCGCGGCCATGCCGGTGGAGGCCCGCGGGCATACCAAAGTTCTCAGCAATCTCCACTCGGACGCAGGCCGAGACGCCCCTCGAATTCGCCAGTTAAACAGGGACGTTCCGCTCGATCTCCTCGCTCGCCAACCAGCCGATGTCCCCTCGGCCAATCGCACGAACGCCGATCGCGCGAATGCGGACGAAGAGAATCCTCCATCCGGGCCGGCCCAAACGAGAAAGGAGGATTGGTGGCTCGTCCGCGCCCACCCGCCCGCCGAAGCGCCGTTCTCGGGCTGGATCCTCGGCCGTTTCATCGAGCTCGACGTTCCCGCGCCGCTGCCCGACTACGCCAGCTCAGCCGGCACGCGCATCGTCGCGTGGTTCGATTTGAATCGCGCGAAAGACTCGTCGGGCAATCCGAAAACGCAGTACCTTCTTCTCGGAGCGAAAGGATCGGAAGGGCAAGCCTGCGACTTCAGCTCCGTCCGTGTCTACACCTGGGGATTGCAGCGCAATCGTTACGAGACCGCGTTCGTCGATAGCGGCGTGTGCGGCAAGCTGCCGGTCGAGCTCGCACGAAGCACGATCATCACCCGGCGACGTCACCTTCTCATTCGACGATCTGAGCCACGGAGCATCCATCAAGCGCACCTACCGCATGCACCAAACCATCGTTCGCCGCGTGAAAGAACCACGCGAAACCAAGCCCCGCAAGCGCTCGGCGAATTGACGGTTTCAGGGTGGAAGCCCCGGACTTCGCAGTTGCGGAAAAATCGAGCAGTTTAGGAGGCCGGAGCTTTAGCTCCGGCGTAACCGTTGCCTTTTCATCAGGGGTTTTAACCCCTGAAGCAAAGTTTTTGACTTTCTCCGCAGGCCTCTTGCCCTGACGCAGGAAGGGTCAGGCCACTCGAAAAAAGCTCCACGAAAGATCGAATGGGCTTCAGCCCCTGGAACTCCGTGTTCCAAGTGTTGTTCCTCACGACTCTGAAATCGCTCGCCGGACCCGAATACATCCTTTTCCAAGACTGTGCTTCTAACCGAATACACACTCGCGCAAAGGGGGGTAACGGCTATGGCGGATTTTCGGTCACCGTTAGACGAACTAAGACGCTCGGCCTCCAAGCCCACCTTTCGATTCGGACGCTTCATCACGCCCGACCGCGGATCGTCCCTGAGAAGCTTCGTTTCGAATCTGAGAGATTTCTTGACAGATCGGCCGGCGATGTTTCCCTCGAGCCAACTCGTGGCGGCCACTGATGGCTGGTCTCGTAGCATCTGCGCAAGCGCGTCAAGCGAAACTTCGCAGTTCGCGCGCATCGAAGCTCTTTCCGTCAGCATCCACGTGACAATTCTCGCGTTGCTCCTTCTGCCCCTGTTGCCGAAAGTCCTTCCTCCCGCCGCGCAGAGGAAGCCTTACACGATTGCGTCTGTCGCAGACGTATCCTCCTTTCTAAAACAAATGAAGGCGGCCGCCGCTAAGAAGGCAGGAGGCGGCGGTGGCGGCGGCGAACGCAATCCGCTGCTCGCAAGCAAGGGCGCGGTGCCGCCTTTCAGTTGGACTCAACTCACACCGCCGAAGGTGAGAACCTCGCAGAATCCAATTTACGCAACGCAAGCGACGATTGTGGGCTCGCCGGAAATGAAGTTTCTCAGCCCGGACATGAACAACTGGGGCATTCCGGGTTCCCCCGTTATCAACGATTCCAGCGGTCCGGGCAGCGGTAATGGGGTCGGCAATGGCAACGGCCATGGCGTTGGAGACGGGACCGGCGACGGACTTGGCCGTGGCCAGGATTGGGGGGTAGGCGGCGATCACCCTACATCGGGGATTGGCGGATACAGTGAGGTAGCTTGCGTTTACTGCCCGACGGCGCAATTCTCCGATGAAGCCGTAAAGGCCAAGTATCAAGGAACGGTCTTCCTGTCCTTGATCGTTACAGCAGACGGTCGTCCGACAGATATCCGCGTCGCGAGCGGTTTGGGCATGGGCCTTGACGAAAAAGCTCTCGAAGCAGTTCGCAAATGGCGGTTCAAGCCATCCGTCGGACCAGACAGCAAAGCGGCCGCCGTCCGCGCAATCGTCGAAGTACAGTTCCACCTATACTAGTGGGTCGTGACGCGAAAGAATTCGAGAACCTGCGGATGGCCGACGCTTTGCCTCGGATTTGAATTCGCAGTTGCCTTTGGTCGAAAGCAGTTGAAGTTCGGGTGCCGCACTCTTTGCGGGTTTTTTGCAAAGGGTGCGTTTTCGCTTTTTCTCAGTTTTCTTCTTGCGATTTTCTTCGCATCGGTCCGTCACTTCGGTTCTAGGGCGGGTTAAATATGCTCCGGCATCAGTACATAGCCGACTAGCAAGAACTGATAGCGCGTGCGCACTTCGTCGAGGATCTTCAAGAACACGTGGCGCTTTCGCACGGAGCCAAGCAACGGGCGCCGACGATAACAACTGCACGGGATGAAGTGCAGATGGCGCTGCCCGTACCGGCCTTCGAGACGGTTCTTCAAGGCACAATCAAACCCCGCGCACCCTTTGCTGAAAAGCGCAAAGAGTGCGGCACCCCTAACTTCAGTTCAAAGGCAATGGCAAAGAAAGGCAAATCAACTTCACGGTTAACTATCGCAGTGGTATCATTCGCTTTGTCGTGCGTCAAGCATGAGTCTGCGAATGACAGAAGAATCGCGGTGCGGAAAGGGTCGGCCACCCGCCAATTTAGTCTCCCGCCAGTTCTATAAGGAAGAGCTGGCACCGGGCGGCTGCCTCAATACCTTCTTGCAAGGTGCAGATGAAGCTGACTTCTTGGGCAAGATAATTCCGCCAAACGTTCCGATTGTTGAGTCAAGCATCCAGACTGGCGCAGCTACGGCGGCGGGCGTTTACGCGTACAATCAAGGCTTGACGGTACCCCTTCGGTCCTCGACTGTGAGAGGCATGCTGGAGGGCGGCGAGACATTCGCCGGGAGTTTTACGGCCGGCTACGCCGTCTATCAAGCTGGCGCGGGACTTTCGAAAGAAATACCCGCCGCTCTTAGCGGGGCCTGCCATTGAAAACGCGACTCACAGACGTGTTTCTATACATCGGAAT
Source organism: uncultured Acidobacteriota bacterium (assembly GCA_963744235.1). Lineage (GTDB taxonomy): Bacteria > Acidobacteriota > Terriglobia > Acidiferrales > UBA7541 > Palsa-295. The sequence continues at coordinate 1,439,504 of CAVUSU010000006.1, forward strand.
CGGGATTCTCGTCCTGGTGGCGATTGTACTTTCATCGCTTAACCACATCAGCGTCAGCCGCAAATGGTCCTCGTTCACATTTTTCACAGGACTCCTGGCTGTAGCCCTGGTCAAGATGTACTGGTCGGCGCGGAAGGACGCGAGGCTCTGGTTCCTGCTAGCTGCTGTTCTAGGTCTTCACTGTGCGTTTTACGTGGCGCTGCTCGACCGCATAGGAGATTGGCCAGCTTTTTCGTACGTAATTAGCTGCCCCCTTGAAGCGATGCTGACAATATTGATCGTGAAGCTGTGTCTGAACATCATGCCAGTGCGCGGGTGGAATAATAAGTTCTGAGAGTGCCGGGTGCTCCAGGTCTCCAGTTTTTGAATTTTTTGTTGGCAAGCCGGGTGCCCCAGGCTTCCGCCCCTCATCTCTTGTCACGAGAGCCGGGTGCCCCAGGCTTTCCTCCTTGAACTTGTTTTCGCGAACACTCTGATCGCAAGCTGCAGATCACCCAGTGAACCGAGGCCGGGTGCCCCAGGCTTTCCTTCCTGAACTTGTTTTTGGCGAACACTCTGATCGTAAGTTCCAGCTCAACCAATGAACCGAGACCAACAACTCCACCCGTGGGGTGCCCCACGGTTCGCGCTCTTCCGAACCGTGGGTCTTCCGTCCCCTCGGAATCGGCCTTGAAACCGACGCGCCTCAAGGCGCCTCCTCAGCTGAGTTCCTTCCTCGCCGCCTGCCCGCCATCCTGTTGGGCGGGATCGCGCGATTCCGGGATTCACTTTCAACTGTAAACCGTCGACTTTGAACTGCACTTTTCGCAGTACTGGGTCTTGACTATCGCCAGTTACTATAATATAAATATGCATTCCTTAAAATCAGAATAATGAATTCTGTGCCCGGACGTTTCGGGCCGCGCCGGACGTGTGTATCGCCTGTACTTGCAGGCGCGCATAAAGGAGGCGGCGTGAGCGGAAGAGCGGGAGGCGAAAAAGAGGCCTTGGCCGCCGTGGCGGCTAACCGCAACAACTCCACATTCAGAAATCGCCGCAATCCCATGAAAATAAACCACAAGACATTTTCTAACCGCAACAAGAACACCACTTCCGCTTCTCCCCACTTTCGCCCAATGCCGACGCCGAGAAATCGGCCTTCCACGGGAACGCGATTAGAAATCGAAGCAAATGAGTGAAAACACTCACTCGCGACCCATTCTAATAACCGTAGGGGTGGGGGGTATTTTTGCAGTACCGATGATCGGCACCACTACAAGAGCCGAAAACGAAACGGCCGGCAGCACGTGCTGTCGGCCGTTCCTCCGAGCTCTTCAGTTTCGCTGGATCTTACCTGCGTCCGCCACCTCGCGAGCCGCCTCCGCCGTGGAAACTGCCGCCACCGTGGAAGCTGCCTCCGCTACGGAAGCCACCGCCACCGCGAACGGCCGCGTTACCGCGGAAGCCGCCGCCCACCGACCCGCGCCCAACCGCGCCGCCGCGGCGAACCCGCCCGCGGAACCGCGTCCCGCGAAGCCGCGTCCGCCCACTACTGCGCCACGACCACCGAACCCTCCGCGGCCGCCGTAGCCATATCCGCTCCCGCCATAGCCATAGCCACGCCCACCGAAGGACCTATAGCCGCCACGACCGTAGAAGCCGCGGTCCCCATAGAAGCCTCTGTGAAACCACGGGCCAGCGCCAATAAAGAGGCCACCGGAAAACCAATCCGGGCCGTAGTAGCCGTAAGGCGCGCACGCGTACGGATAGTATCCATAGTAACCGTACTCGCAGACGGGAGCTTCACCGATATAGCCGGGCCCGATTCCAACGCCGATCGCAACTCTTTGTGCACTCGCGAGAGGCGCCGAGGCCAAGCAAATGCCACAAACCGCAGATAAAGCCAGAACTTTTAGGTATCGCATTTTGGACCTCCTTTTGAGATCCGTAAAACCCTTTTCGAACTGCTGCCTTGAGAGAGTGCACAACCGTTGCCAAATGAACGCCTGCCCAGTAAGCGCCCTAACTTGTCTTTTTTCAGCAGAATACGCGGTTCGGTCGGAAGTGCCGAAATCCGATATGCTTCGGGTGCATGGTGATTTTCAATCGCCGCTGGTGGTTTTCAGCCAGCCCCGAGGCGCCCTTCCGGATTTTGGCCCTTACTGATTCACTCCGCTTGCGAGGAATCCCCCATCCACCGCCAGGACGTGCCCGGTAATGAAGCTCGCGGCATCGGACGCGAGAAATACGGCCGCACCCGTCAATTCCTCAAGATTTCCGAACCGCCGCATCGGTGTTCGCATCAGGAATTCTTGCCCGCGCGGAGTGCCCTCCAGCAATGCCGCATTCAGGTCGGTGCGGAAGACGCCTGGGGCAATCGCGTTGACGCAAACGCCGAAGGGCGCCCACTCGATCGCAAGCGATCTCGTCAGCGAAGCCACGGCGGCCTTGCTCGCGCAGTACGCGGCCACCTCCAGCAGCGCCACGAATGTCGAAAGCGATGCAATATTGATGATTCGTCCATACTTGCGTTCGATCATGCTGCGCCCAAACACTTGGCACGCGCGAAGAGTTCCATTCAGATTCGTTTCCATGATGCTGTTCCATTCGGCATCGCTCACGTCCACAGTCGGAGTTCGCTTGGTTGTCCCCGCGCAATTGACGAGGATTTCCACGCCGCCGAATTTCGCGAGAACGGCCGCCAGCAGCAATTCTAGGCTCGAGCGATCGCTGACGTCGCACGGCTGCGTCAGCGTTCTCCTGCCGATTTTCTCGATCTCACTTGCGGCCGACTCCACAAGCTCAGCGCGTCGTCCCGTAGGAACCACGTTCGCGCCGGCACGGGCGAGGCCTTTCGCGATTCTGAGCCCGATTCCGGAAGTGGCTCCAATCACGACAGCTGTCTTCGAACTGAGGTCGAACGGAGAAGAGATCGTCGATTCACTCATCTAGCCAACACCCTGATCGTGCCGTCTTTTGTTCATTCCCACTTTAGCGGGAAATCGCAGTATCAAACAAGCTGGAGGCGCCAGTGATGATAAAGGTGGAGGCGCCATCGAAAGGGATAGTAAGCTTCTGTTGTTTCTCGTCGTACTGATAGTCCGCGCCTTCCCGCAGCGCCGTTCCGTTCCGCGTCACCCCACTGTTTCCTCGGCAATACACCTCCAAACTCCCGCCTACTCCCAAGTTTTCCATCTTGATCTCCAGACCTGCTCCTCCCGGCCTGACCTCAATCGTCCGCACTCCTTCTCCCGTGTAGTAGGAGAATTCGCTCGCCGTATCCTTGGAAGGGAAGACCTCGATGCGCAGCTTCGGCGCCCAGTTCGCATCCCAGTTGTTGTTCGATTTCAGAATGTCGCCGCGCGCGATAATTCCACCTTCGCGAACGAACAGCGGAAGCGTCCCCAACGGCGCGTCCGCCGTTATGCTCGTTCCCCCTCCATATACCGTCGCTCGATCGTTGTAGTTCATCCAGCGGCCTGCCGGCAGATACACCTTCCGCCCCAAAGCGTTCGGTGTCACCACCGGCGCTACCAGCAGGTCTTGCCCATACAGATACTCATCCCATGTGTCGTACAAACTCGCATCGGTGGGATAAGCGAAGATCAGCGAGCGCATCACCGGCATTCCCGTCTGCGTGGCTTGGTAGAGGTACGATCGCGTGTAGGGGATCAGATCGTGATGCATCGAAACGTAAGTCTGCGCGATGCGCACGAGCTCTGGATCGTAGTCATACCAAATGGTGCGTTTGGGACCAATGAGAACCTCCATCATCGGACTGAACGCGCTGAACTCCAACCAGCGCGCAAAAAGCTCCTTTTCGGGGACGCGGATGTAGCCTCCCGTATCCGACCCCCACATCGGAAAGTTGATTGCGCCCGACCGCAGCGCATTCTTCAAAGAGACAGCCAGGCCGCCGAACGTGCTGCGCGTGTCGCCATTCCAAATTGCCGTGTATTTGCGAGCGGTGTCGTTCGCGTTGCGCGAGAATTCAAAATATTCGTCATGGTAGACAGTCTTGAGGCCTTCTGCGGCCAACTTCGGCATCAGTATTGCATGCAAGTTTTCCATGGTTCGCGGCATTTCATCTTCCTCGCCGCGGTCGATTTTGTACCCTCGCACGCCCTGGCGAACATACAAGTCCAATTCGCCTTTGAACCAGTCGTAGACCTCCGGCCGGCGCAAATCGGCGGCGGGCCATTGAGCGTCGAAGAGATAGCCCTTCGCCAACCCTTCCTGGAAGAGCCGGCTCGAGCATCGATTTGCGATCCACAAAGTGAGGTACATTCCGCGATCGTGGAGGTCGCGAATCATTTTGGCCGGATCGGGGAACGACGAATCGAAATCCATGTTCCCCCAGCCGTGTTCTCCGCTGCCGTAAGGCCGGTCAAGCCACATGATGCTTGCGGGGATGTGGAAGCTGCGCAGGCGGTCGGCGTCTTGAACCACTTTCTCCTGCGCATTCACGGCGTCTCGCAGGTCTTCATGATTGTCATCGCGCCACCAGATGCTGTCGAAAGCCCAAACGGGAGGCATCACCGCAGGGCCGGAAATTGCGTTGTACCGGTTCAATACGTCGCCATAGGACGGTCCGTAGATCACGTCGTACGTAAGCGTCTTATCCTGAAACGAGAAGCCGGTCTTACCCGATTGCGAGAAGGTGTAATGGCCTTGCGCAGCCGTCTCGACGTAGACCCCGTATTTTCGGGAGGTCATATAAAAAGGAGCCCGTGCGTTCGAATAGTTCACGTCGGGGAGTTGCCGCGTGCCGCCGAAATCAAAGTCGGCGCCGCGATTGTCGATATTCCCCCCGAAAGGGTATTCCCAAACGCCATAGTAGTGGTCGCCATGATCTTCGAATTCTTCGTAGATCGCGGAGCAGTCTCCACCGCCATATTCGAGCGTGACTTGGATCACCTCGGGCTTGGTGAAGGCGACGGTCAATTTCGCCTTCCCACTATCGCCGGTGAGAAGCAGGGTCGCCTGGATCGAATCGGACGCTCTGACGACGTCAGTTGCAGATGTCACTCGATGCAGTTGGTCGGTGAAGGCCGTTCGGCTGGCCGACAAAAGAACCTCGCCCGTAGATTTTTCAATGATTCGCAGCGAGTACGGACTTGTGTTCAATTCGATTCGCAGCGCCGAAGACTCGATGGCTTCAACGCCAGCGCGAACGGGAGTCGCAACGAGTTCGAGCAGAATCAGAGAAAGAAACACGAGCCGCATGTGCTTAACTTTCCTCACCAATATTCCTGTTTTGGCGCACGGATATCTCAGCGGCCAAGAGGCCACGATAGGTGCAGGCTTTGCCGCAGTCAACCTTGAATGTCTAAACACTTGATTTAGCAAATCTAAACGACAAATAATAGCGAGGAAAACTAAACTCGAGATTCAATCCTGTCACGAAGCCTTCCTATCCTGGAGAAAACAGATGGATATTCGACAACTCGAACTATTTCTCGCGGTTATGGAGGTCTCCAGCGTGACCAGAGCGGCAGAACGCGTGCATCTGTCTCCTGCGGCGGTCAGCCTCCAGCTTCACGGCCTTGCCGATGAACTTCAAACCGAGCTCTTTGTCCGCTCGGGAAGACACTTGGTTCCGACACGCGCCGCCTTTCGCCTGGCCGAGCGAGCACGGTCGGTAGTAAAGCAGATGCATCAGATACAACACGATTTTGAAAGCGATCCTTCCACCGACGGTCATGCCTTCCATTTCGCCACGGGAATAACGAGTCTCATCTATCAGCTGGGACGCCCGCTGCGGCTGCTCCGGAAGCGATATCCGAAAAATGAGATTCAGATTTTTGTGGGGGCAACGGAAGCAATCGTTGCTGGGTTGCTGGACTCGCGTTTCGACCTCGGACTGATCACTCTTCCGGTAAACGAAAGAAAGCTGAAAATCGTGTCGCTCTTTGAGGAAGAGCTTTTGCTGTTGCGGCCTGCGCCTGTTCGCGTGCGCGGAGGGCATGCAGGTTCTATACCGCCTTCAGAACTCAACGGCCTTCCGTTTGTTTTGTATCCCAAACGCAGCAACATGCGGTCGATCATCGACCGTTTCTTCGCGGAGGTTGGCCTGACACCGCGCGTCGTCATGGAGGCGGATGACACAGAGGCGATCAAGGCGCTTGTCGAGGCAGGTTTTGGATACTCGGTACTGCCGGAGCACTCGCTGCGGGGAAGGCCGCGGTTCTTTCACACGCACCGAATCGGCCGGCACCGCCTGGTAAGGAAGCAAGCGCTTGCAATGGCGCGAGTTGACTATCCGCGAAAGCTCACTGAATCGATCGCGACATTTCTCTCGACGCTGCCGTGGAACGGAGGGGCATCCCGCGGTGGGGAATTGCGTACGTTTTGACAGTGCGCAACCGCGCGTTCGCGTGATCATGGGGCCGCCCGCGCACACTTCTGCGGGCTTGTTTTGAAGACGTTCCGTTTTAGCGCAGCAGCGCCGAAGCGCTCCAGAGCAGCGGGGCTTGGCCGTGAAGGTCGCCCGTATTGCGCGCGCGCGTCAGGTAATAGTTGAGGTCATTCTGCTTGCCTGTACCTTCGCAGACGTTTCGAAGATCGCCATTCGGTTCGAGATAAGTGACCAGGCCCAACCAGCCCTTTCGGGCGGCCGGGCCGTACGTCTTCTCATTCAGCCAGCCGTTCTTTACGCCCGTGATCATCGCGAAAGTGAACATCGCCGTGCACGAAGTCTCAGGCCAAGCGTCGGGATGATCGAGCAGCTGTCGCCACATGCCGTCGTTGCCTTGAAACTTGAGCAGCGACGCCATCATGGTCTGATAACCATCCATGATCTTGGCTCGCTGAGGATGATCGGGCGGTAGCGAGCGGAGGATCTCCGCCATGCCAGCAGCCACCCAACCGTTGCCGCGACCCCAGAAAAAAGGGACATCTGGCGCGTGGTAGAAGAGCCCGTTGGGCTGCTGCAACTTCTGCAGATAGGTGACCATCTCGAGCGCGGCGCGGTCGAGATATTTCGAATCGCTGGTGGCGCGGTAGGCTTGGACCTGCACTGCGGTAATCATGTACATGTCGTCGATCCAGTAGCGGGTTTGATTGGTCAGGCCGTCCGCAGTTGGGGTTTCCCACTGTTTGTCGGCCAGGCGCTGACCCAGGTCCAGGTACCTTCGGTCTTTCGTCTCGATATAGATTTCCAGCGGAACTGAGCCGAAGACCGTGGAGTCGACGTGATTAGGATCGGGAACCAATTTCGATTCTTCGCTGAACATAGGACCAAAGCGTTGAATCAAATGCGAGCTGAGGTCTTTGTCGCCGCTCAATTGCGCAAACGTTAGGGCTCCGTACCACGCGACGCTCTCAGGGTACGTAATGTGATCGGGTGGGGCACTTCTCCCGAAATTGGTGTGCGGGGTCGCCGCAAAGCGTTCAGCAACGCGCTTGCCGACCTCGGTTGGTGAGGTTCCCGGAGGCCAATTCCTGAATTCCTTAAGGGGCCTGGCCTTCGGAGCTGAAAACACCGCCAACGCGACAATTGAGACGAACGCTTTGTGAAACGCCCTCATTTGGGAACTTCCTCCGCACTCCTAGCCGATCGAACGAACACTAGAGCTTTCGGCGATAGCGAGAACTTTTTAAAGCGAACGTAACGATGGTACCGTCCGGATCCGTGACGGAAACCGTCTTGTCTTCATCGAGTACTTTCAGTCCACGGTTGTGGAGGGCCTTCGATGCCTGCTGGATGTCGTTGACCTCGAAAACAATAAGAGAGTTCGCGCTGGCATTGACAGCAATCTCGACTTCCTGGCCCGAGTCTCCCGGCAGACGCAAACAGATTGAACGTCCATTCTTGAGCGGGTCAAACCCGAGTTTGTCCGTGTAAAACGCCTCTGTTGCAACCGGGTTCACCGCATGGATTCTCACTTTCAACAGATCACGGGAAACGCGATTCTCTCCCAAATGCTTTCCGGTGTCCTCGGAGTGCAGCGATCCTGGCAAGTATTGCGTGTATTCGATCAATTGGCCATCCGTATCGTGAATCCCCGACAAGAGATTCCCGGCACGGGCTTTTCGTGGCGTCGAGGCATCTAGTCCACGCGCCACATACTCCTTCGCCAGCATATCCAAATCGCTCGCTTCAAAACAAATGTGCATGAATCCGATCGGCTGCGATGGATCATTGCGCTGGTAGAGCTCGATGAATTGGTGATCATTCACTTTGACATAGGAAACAGAAGTCTTACCGGCGTCTGAAAATTCGAATGCCTGTTCGAAGCCCAGCGATTGATAGAAATCGCGCGATTTCTCGACGTCACTCACCCGAAACGCTACGTGGGCGATTCCCGTCAGCGCCGTCGACTGTGCGAGAGCCGCTCCCGGACAGATGGCCGCGAGCAACAAGACTTCAAACGGTTGGCGCACGTTGCAGCGCGCCCTAATAGCCCTTCACCTTGACGACAAAATAAGAGAACTCGCCAGCGCCGTCGAGAAGAAGTTGATGCGGAGTCCGCGGTGGAATCCGAACGACGTCTCCGGGCGAAAGTGTTTCTCGCACGCCACCCTGGATAGTCCCATTTCTCTTTTCATGCGGTGCCACTGTCTCCCCGTTCAGCAGCGTGCCACCCACGACGAGAGTCGCCGACCCGGACTGGACCATAATTACGTCCACCTGAGTTTCATGCAATTCCGGTTGACCATCCGCCTTTCTGTGAACGAGGAGTATCGCTTCGTTGGGATAGTCCGCGAGCTGCTGCACCGCGAAACGGTGTGGATCCGTAGCGGCATTGTCATCGAGCGTCTGACCTACCTTGGTCAGCTGTGACGCTGTCCAGTGTCGGAACCCGTCCAGCACGGAGGCGTCCGGCGCGGCAAGCAATAAGGCAAATGCAGAAAAGCACACGAAGCACGCTGTTTTCATGACGCCCTCTCGCGAAGCACTGTTCGAGTCGCTGGCCTATCGAAGGACTCTGGCTGCCCAGCCGCCGCCCGGTGCCAGTTTCACTTTTAGTTTCGTGGTCCGATTGACCGGTATTCTTTCTCTCTTATAGTCGCTGGCGTATCGATCGGCATTTTCCCCGTCCTCGTAGGCTTCGATCCAGAATGTACCCTCGGGAAGGAAGGAGAAATCAAGTTCGAGTTCGCGAGGCGTCCAGTTCGTCATGGCGCCAACGTACCAATCGCGACCGTTTCTGCGAGCCACCGCAACATATTCCGCGATGCGGCCATCGAGGACTCTTGTGTCGTCCCATTCGGTGGGTACCGGCGCGAGGAAATCCATGATTTCCGGCTCACGCAAATAATTCGAGGGGCTGTCCGCCAGCATTTGCAAAGGAGCGTCATACACCACATACATCGCCAGTTGATGGCAACGCGTTCCCAGACTCATGGGGTGATCAAAGATGGGCGCGAAACTCTTTTTCGGTGCGTTGAGCATTGCGCCGGGCGTGTAGTCCATAGGCCCGAGGAACATCCGCGTGAACGGTAAGGTGACGTTGTGTTCTGGCTCGGTTTCCATGCTCCACTTGCTCCACTCGAGGCCGCGGACTCCTTCCACGTTGATCAGGTTGGGCCACGTGCGGGTCATGGTGGCGGGTTTTTGATCACCGTGGAAATCGACGAGCATTTTGCGTTTCGCCGCTTCCTGGCAGACCTTGTAATAGTAGTTGATCAATAATTGGTCGCTGCGCTGCATGAAGTCAACTTTGATTCCCCTGATGCCCCACTTAGCGAACTGATCGAGCGCGGGCTGGAGTTGATCATCGAGCGTTTTCCAAACGACCCAAAGGATGATTCCGACGTTTTTTTGCCGAGCGTAAGCAGTGAGCTCTCCCATATTGATTTCGGGTACGACCTCGAGAAGATTGCCAAGTTTGTACCACCCTTCATCCAGGATGATGTAGGGCAGGTCGTATTTCGAGGCGAAGTCTATGTAGTACTTATAGGTTTGGGTGTTGATTCCCGCTTTGAAATCCACGCTGTAAATGTTGTTCGCGTTCCACCAATCCCACGCCACTTTGCCCGGTCTGATCCAGGAGGTGTCTTGCAGTTGCGAAGGCTTCTCGAGCAGCCAGACGAGCTCATTTGTCAGGAGGTCTCCATCCTTTTCAACGATGCCCAGCAGGCGCCAGGGAAAAGTTCGAGTACCAGCCGTGACGGCGATGTAGTCGGCGCTTTCCGTTACTTTGAAATCTCGGTCCCTCTCGAGCGTTTTCCTGCAGAGGATAGGGAGGAAAGGCGGCGGCAAGTCCGTTGCCGCCGATGCCACGCAACCACAGGCCGGGATAATCCTCCACATCGGACTCCGCAATCGCTACTTTGACGCCGTCCCCAAAATCGACGACTGCCGGCAACGTCGCGAGCGACGCCGCAGTGATCGCTTTCAAACGTTGAGGGATATATCGACGTTCGTTGTGGGAGAAGAAACTGTCTTCCTGGGGGTAGAAGACATTGTAATCATCGGCGAAATTGAAGCTCGCTTCTTCTTCGTAAACTTTCGCCTGACTTTGAGGCAACGACGTCTCCAGGCGATAGGCAACTCCTTCGTCATGCGCGCGAAAAACCACCGCGTAGCTACCGTCCAGGTCGAGCCGCAGCTCTTTATAGTTTTCGCGAATTTTCGCAAATTTCTGGCGGATTGTTGGCTCGATCACCTGATCGACGCTGCGCTCTTTCGTCGTGAGAACCTTGGGCTCGATGCCGAGGGTTTTGTGATCGATATCGATCGATAACGAAGAGTCGCGCAGCAGCGCTTTGCCGTTCAAAAGCACGTCATATTGAATGCGGTCGGCCGTGTGGATCCTGACTTCAATTCGATTGTCCGGCGATCTCAGTTCGTATTCAGATCTTGCCGACGCACTACGGGGCAAGCAGCACGCAAACACCGAGATGAGCACCACTTTTTCTAACATTTGGGTCACGCGACCGACCTTCCTCTCACGATTCCAGCCCGGCTCCAACACCCGGCAGGCCGAGGTAGACCGCCGCATTGTCAAAACAGATGTTTCTGATCATTGTCCCGACCAGTTCGTCGCTTGCCGGAAGTTGGCCGGTGTTCATGTCGTCGCCAAGCAGATTGCATAGAACGCGCCGAAAATACTCGTGGCGCGGATACGACATGAAGGACCGTGAGTCGGTCACCATGCCTACGAATCGCGACAGGAGTCCACAATTCGACAGCGCATTGAGTTGCCACTCGATGCCTTCCTTCTGATCGAGAAACCACCAGCCGCTGCCAAGCTGCAGTTTGCCGGGAATACTCCCATCCTGGAAATTGCCGATCATCGCCGCAAAAACATAGTTGTCATCCGGGTGAGCGTTGTAAACGATCGTCTTTGGCAGTATCTGGGCGTGGTCGAGCCGGTCGAGATACGTGGCCAGGGCTTTGGCTTGTGGCCAGTCACCGATCGAATCGAAGCCCGCGTCCCGGCCGACCCTCTCAAGCATCCGAGTGTTCGCATTTCGATAGGCGCCGAGGTGCAACTGTTTGGTCCAACCGCGTTCTGCATCGAGGGTGCCGAAGAAAAACATCAGAAAGCTGGCAAATCTCGCCGATTGCGACGGCGTTACGTCTTTACGTGTCCGGGCTCTGTCGAAGATCTCTTTCGCTTCGCTCTCCATGCAAGGATCGATGAAACAATAGTCCAACCCGTGGTCGGAGAGGCGGCAACCACACTCGTGAAAATCGTCGTGACGCCGGCGCAGCGCGTTCAAGAAGTCAGAAAGGCGTGCGACGTCTACATTCGCGCTCGCGGCAAGCCTGTCCGTCCACTCGTTAAATGCGGTGGAGTCCTCGGTCCTGAGTGCCTTATCCGGACGGAATGTGGGAAAAACTCGAATGGAGGGATTCGCGGCTCGAATTCTCTGGTGGTCCGTTAAAGAGTCAGTCGGATCATCTGTAGTGCAAATCGCCTTCACTCGAAACTTTCTCAAGATCCCTTGAGCGCTCAGATCGTCGGACATCAACCGTTCGTTAGCTTCCTGCCATATTCTTGGAGCCGTGTTCTCGTCGAGGAGGCAATCAATGTCGAAGTATCTCTGGAGTTCCAGGTGGGTCCACTGGTACTCGACATTGCGGAGTGTACTTGGGACTGTGTGCGCCCAGGCGAGGAATTTCTCATAAGGATTCGCGCTGCCGGTGCAATAGTGCTCGGAGACCCCATTCGCCCGCATCGCACGCCACTTGTAGTGATCACCTTCGAGCCAGATTTCAAAGAGGTTTCGGAATCGTCGATTCTCGGCTATGTCTCGCGGAGAAAGGTGGCAATGGTAATCGAGGATCGGCTGCGGAGCGGCGTATGTGCGATAGAGACTCTTCGCCATTTCGCTCTGCAGAAGAAAGTCCTCAGTGATATATCCCATATCCGCGCCTGGAGAACCTTCGTACAGCGGTCCCTTACTCAATCATGCGCGATGACTCCGTGGCAAGATATTTTTCACGCATCGCGTGCAATATTTCAGCGTGCGGTGGGAATCAGCGATTGGCCCTTAGGGACTGTAAAAAAGGGACTTACTGGAAAAAGCGAGGTTGAGTGTAACCCAGCACAAGCTGCCACCACCCTTGCGGCGGCTTATCCTGGATTGATCGCGGTCTTCGGGTCTGGCGCATCGACCGGATTGCGGTGGTTGGTCGGAGTAGGTCCGCAAGACTCGCGGCGGACCAACTGCGTTGGGAGCGTGACGGTCTTACCAGGCAGATCGGGCCTCGCGATTCTCTTCAACAACAATTCTGCCAACTGTCTCCCCACTTCGTCAGTGAAGACATGAACTGACGTAAGAGCAGGGTGCAGCGACGAAGCTTCGAGAGTATCGTTGAAGCCCGCTATGCTGATGTCATCTGGTATGACGAGTCCACTATCCCTGGCTGCGTTGCAAGCGCCTCTGGCTGACGAGTCGTCACCGGCAAAAATGGCGGTGAGCGAGGGTGACTGCTGCAGCATAAGCTTGGTCGCGAGGTAGCCCATTTCCTCGCCATCGCGGGAACTCAGTTCGTTTACGTGGATCTTCAGGCCCGCCTCGTCCATCGCTCTCTGATAACCGCGGAACCGCCTCGCATACCATGGCAGACGAAGGTTGCCCACAAACCCAATTTCTTGATGCCCCAAGGACAGGAGGTATCGAGTCAACTCGTACGAGCCCAACACGTCGTCGAAGAAGACGGCCGCGGATTGCTCTTTCTCCATTTCCCCGATGACATTATTGCCGAGCACGACCCATGGGATTCCGCGACGGGTCAATAAATGGAGGAGTTCGCAGGAATTTGTTCCCGCTACGATTACGCCGGAGACGATTTGGCGACGCTGCAAAATCTCCGGCAAACTCAATTCTTCCGATGAAGCGTCCGTCGGATACTGGAGGGGCAAGAATAAAAGACCGTAATTGTGCTCTGCGCAGTAGGCCTCGGCTCCGGTGAGCACTGCCGAATGAAAGGGGTGCAGAACGCCGCGGTTGCTCAGCAAGAACGCGATGATCCGCGATTTTCTACCGCGCTCGAGATCGAAACCCAGCCGAATCGCGGCCTTGATCACGCGATCGCGCATTTCCGGAGTGACGCCCGCGCGGCCGCCAACCAGCCGAGAGACGGTAGCCGCACTTACGTTCGCCGCCCGCGCCACGTCGACTAGTTTTACCTTTTGAGAACGGCGACTCATTGTTTCAGCAAGATTCTGAATTCCGCAGCGATGCCAAATCGATTTGGCACAGCGCTTTCAATACCACGCCCGGCCCAAAGGCGCAAGCACCGGAGAGCGAACAAGGCCGCGGCAGAACACCGTTACGGGTCGGAGGCCGGAAGGCTGCGAAGATCCGAAAGAGCCTTTTTTGCGTTGGCATCCTTGGGATCGATCGCAAGCGCCTTCTGCAGTTCAGCTTCCGCATCGGCGATTTTCCCGGTGCTCCGGTAGAAGAAGGCGAGGTTCTTATGCAGAAGCGCGCCATTTGGACACTGTCCGCACAGTTGAATAGCCTGCTGCATTTGGTCGATCGCCTGCGGCCAATTTTGCGCTTTGGCGGCCTCTAGTGCAAAACTCCGCAACAGTGTCACCCGGTCAGTCACCTGCTCGCGTTTTTGAACCTCGTCGAAACGATCCTTATACTGCTGGGCCTCGGGATCGCCTCGTTTGCCCAAAGTTCTTGCGAGACTATAGAGGGCCTGCGATTCATCCGGATTTGCCCGGACGGCTTGCTTCCAGTGTTCGATGGCCTCGCCCGTTTTTCCGAGTTTATCGAGGGTTTGCCCCAACAGAAACTGCGCGTCAGCGTTGCCGGGATCGAGGTCGACCGCCTTTCGAGCGAGTGTAGCTGTCTCCTCGAGGTTGTTATTTTGCCTTTCCACCAAAGCCAGGAAATAGAACGCATCCTCGAGTGTTGGCTGAAGCCGTCCAGCAACCTTCAATTCCGTGCGCGCGCTGCCGTATTCGCCAGTTACGAAGTAGAGGTGCCCTAGGGCCATATGCGCCGCCGCCGAATTGGGATTCAAGCGCACGGCTTCTACTAGCTCTCTGAGACCATCCTTTTGGTAGTCCTGCGCGACCAGAGCGATTCCCAGGTTCAAGTGCGCATCCGATGAGTTCGGCTGGAGATTGACAGCGCCCCGAAAAGCGGCGAGAGCGTCCGCGCCGTGGCCCGCTTTCATCCGGACCACGCCGAGAGCCGTGTAAGCACCGGCCTGGCTCGGCTTGGCAGCAATCGCGGACTGCAGATCCCTTTCCGCCTGCGCAAACCCCTCGTGCTTCACAAGCATCAGAGCCAGGTTGACCCATGACTCGGAGGAACGCGAGTCGGCCTGGGTCGCGCGGCGAAACGCGTCGACTGCGTCGGAATCCCTGCCCTGCCGCGAATAAAAAACGCCCAAATTGTTCAATGGTTCGGCGTATTTTGGATCAGCGGCAATCGCGGCCTTGAATTCCGTTTCCGCATCGGCTTCTCGGCCGGTCTGCGTGGCAAGAAGGCCCAATTCATTGTGTGCCTTTGCAAGATCGGGCTTGAGTTGAAGCGCATGCTCCAACTCCTGGCGTTCTCCTTCCTGGTCACCCAGGGCCCCAAGGGTAAGCGCGAGATTGAAATGGAGCTGTGCGTCGTCCGGAGCGAGCACTAGCGCCTGGCGATAGGTTCGCGCCGCAGCCTTCAAATTCCCCGCGGCGAACAGTCGGTTTGCCTGATCGGTGAGGTGGCTGACGTCCGGTGTTGCCTGCGCCTTACTCGCCTGCGGCTGGGAGGATGGAGTCTTTTGCGACGTTTGAGCGAGAAGTGCCAGGGGCACCAACAAGTTGAAGACGACGGTGGCCAGGATTGGTTGACGGATGACGGGCATGACCGTTCCTTCTCATTACAACAGCAATAGCATACTCCTGTGAGCCTAACGCTGCGGACGACTACTTCCTTGCTGCGGAAGGCTCGTTTGCTCCACCTGGTTGAGAAACGCCCGCAGCAAGTCCATTTGAGGAAAGAGTTGCAAGGCTTGCGTCAGGGTTGCGGCGGCCTCGCGCGGGCGATTCATAGCGACGTAGCCCTCGGCAAGCAAAGAATAGAGCTTTGCGTCATACGGAGCCCTATGAATACCCTTCTGCAAACAAGCCTCCGCCTCTAGGAATTTGTGCGTGCGGAGAAGATGGGCTCCCAATTCTTCGAAATCCCAGGCCTTTGTCGCGCCTTGCTCGATCGCTCGGCTGAGGTACTCGATCGCGTTTCGATTTCCGTCTGGCGTTTTCTCTTGCAACGCACGCGCCGCGAGCGCTTCCAGCACCTCGGTGTTGTTTGGCTGCGAGGCCTCGAGTTGCTTTGCAACATCGAAGTAGCGCGGCAGATATTCGCGACGCTCGGTGCCTAGTTGGCCGTACGCTTGCAGGAGCGTAGGCGGCGATGGAACGGCGTCGCGCTCATTGGGAATTACGCTGACGTGAACCAAGTCCGGTAAGGACGGCGTCGCTAATTGGAACGTGACATCCGGGAAGGGTTCGTCGGGAGTAGCGACGATGCGATGGTTGGCGAGGCTTGCGTGGGAAATCTCGGTCACGTCGCGTTTGGGCATGTGGCAGCCGATGCAATTGTCAGGGGGGTTGGTCTGTTGCCGCTTTACAACGGGCGCGGTGCAACTGGCGTCGGTATGGCAGAGCATGCATTTGGCGCGGTAATACGCCGGCGCGTCCGCGGGCGACGGCTGGACATGCGGATCGTGGCAGGTAATGCAGCTCAACTTCCCGCCACTGCCTCGATAACAGCTGCTGAGCGTCATCGAAAAATATTGTTGGATAAGATCGGACCGCGGCGGAGACTCTCGCGTGGGGGGGGCCATCAGCAGCGCAATGGTATGGTCGAGCGGCTGACCAGGGCGAAAATCCTGAAAGTGCTTGCCTGATTGCAGCACTCGAGCGTCCCCGGTTTGGTGACACGACATGCAGACGTTATCTGCGAGCCACGGCGAAAGCTTTCCCGGGTTCACGATGGAAGAAGTCGCGCTATCTGCTGTGGATGTGCCTTCCTGCATTTCGCGGACGTGAGCTTCGCCGGGGCCGTGGCAATTCTCACAGCCAATGGCGAGTTCTTCGAATGGAGGCTCTCGAAATTGACCGGTGGCTCCGCCAACCGGATTTGGCCGACCGCTGTGGCAAACAATGCAGGGCGCATCAATTGGCCGGCTAAAGCCGCGATCTGCGTCCTCGTAGCCGGGCGACAATGCCCAAGCGCGCGTTTTCGAGTAAAACGTCACGGGAGCCTCGAAGACCTGGTTGCCTCGGCGAACCAGAGCCCCAATTCCGTTGGCTCCTGCGCCAATCAGCCACTCCACTCGCTGTGTCTCGCGGAAAACTTCGTTTCCGTCGGCGTCGGTCTCCCACTCGCTCTGATAAAGCTGGGCCTCGCGAACCGAGACGCTGAAATGGCGATTCTGCGAAGCGTCGAAGAACGCAGCGGAATTCGGCAGTTCACTAAGAATCAAAGGAGTCACAGTGGACATCGACCGACCCATGTCGGTGCGTGAAAATGCGTTGTAGATGGAGCGATGACACGCGGCACAGGCTTTTGAACCGGTATAGCCGTCGGCGGAAAGCGCCGTACGATCGAAGGACACCTTGCGTTCACCCGTCTTCGAGTGAGACGCCGCGCCGACCGACACCAGAAACAAAAGCAGACCGATGGTTCGCACTGGCGTCTAATGATGCCCTGAAGAGACGGGAGCCTCAACGGTTACGCTATCCCCAGAGCCAACGGGTACTTGAATCCATGAGTCGACACGGCCCAGAGATTCTTTCCCCGCGCTGGCCTTCATCGGTTGGCCGTCGACCACGAGCGTTTCATGCGATCCGAGGAAGGCGGCACGCCAAATCAATGCGGGTCCGCTCTGATTGGTGAAAACCGTTTTCCGGTTTCCTTCATGTTTGATCGAGACCCGGTTGGCCCGCACCGGAACGTTACGGATCTCAGCCCAGGCCGTATCGTTTGTAAGCGAGGGAAGGGTCTCGACAACGGCCTCAACGTAATTCCACTCGAGGGGCGGAGCCATCGCCTGAATCAGGGCAGTACGCGTCGATGCGGCGGATTGTTCGGGCGAAGGCGTTTCGATGCGGATCCCCATTAGTCCCGTTACGACGGCACCGACAACCGAAAACGAAACCTCGGGGTATTCCTGGCGATCCCTGCCTTTACGCGTCAAGTCCATGATTTCCGAGTAGGCGACGCTGGGCACTCCATAGCGATACAACACTTCGGGGTAGTGCGACTCAAGCTCGACTGGGCCGGATGGGTTGGCTTTGATCGTAGCGAGCACATCTTTTAGAGCTGCTTCGGCTTTCGGGCCATCTTCGGTGACGCCGTAATAAAGGACGTCGATCCCGTTGTGACCCTGCAGGTGATGGTTCTCGTCCGAAAAGCTGTAGAAGTGCCCGGTTTCCTTATCCCACCATGCAGTGTTGACGAAATCCCGCACTGCCGCTGCCTTATTCGCATAGGTTCCTGCCGCTTCATAGTTTCCCTGCAAACCTTGCATCTGGGAATACGCACGATAGGCTGAGTATTCCGCGGCAAGCAAATCGACACCAACGACGTAGTCATTTTGCCCTTCTTCATAACTCGGGATGCCGCGCGAGATCTGAAACTTGTTGTGGGGGTCAAACTCCCCGTGGACATTCATCAAGCGTTTTCGCTGCATCACGGAATCGACGCCGAGTCTCCAGCGCTCGACGTAATCCGAAACCGTACGGTCGTAGAAATTCAGAATGAGCGGGTCATCGAGATACTTCGGATCACCGGTCCAGAGATACATTCGATAGCAGGCATCGAGAACATCAAAATTCGCCGGAAGGTCATACCAAAACTCGGCGTCGTTCCTGTAATCCACCGTGGCTGGACGGCCGTAGCGGTTGATCTCCCAATAGCTGCACCAATCCTTCGAATCGGATATGTTCGCGGCAAACGCTCTCAGCATGTTGAGCGTGTGTCCGGCGAGCCCAAGAGCGTGAGCACCCATGGCTTGGTGCGAGACATCACGCATGCAGAAGGCTTCTCGGCCCGGCAGGGCTGCTTCGTACCAATCGCCCACCGGATCGCTACCGAAGACATAAGCCTGAGCCTGCTGCCGGGCCCACGCAAACGCTGCGGCAAGATTGGGATCGGAGGTGTTTAACTCGATGCGGCTCACATCTGTATGCTTGGTCGAAGATACTTGCGTGACGACACGACGCTCAGCTCGGTGGACGGGTTCAGTTACGTTGAGCAGGGGAACGAGCGTAACAAACAGGCAAAAGAACCGGAGCTTGAACAAACCTGAAGCCGTCGGACGTTTCATTTTGACCAGTGCGTGATCGTTTGCTCCGCTGCAAGAACCGAATCCCCGGAGTGGCCGTGAGGCCACTCCGGGAGCCCGGGGGTTTCGCCGCGCAAAATCAGAATATGAACTTCAAACCAAATTGGATTTCCCGAGGTTGTTGATTGTCTCCGGTGATCACACCAAAGTTGCCGTCCGCCACATTGGTGTCCGGGTTGTTGAGATTGACGTGGTTGAAGATGTTGAAAAAATTAGCTTCGAACTTCAACTGTTTGTTCTCGCCCCACAGAGGCGTCGCCTTGCTGAGCGAAAAGTCCCAATTCTGAAGGCCAGGTCCATAAGCGTCCCCGTTGCCTGTGCGATCGTTGCCGATTGTTCCGAGAGCGGGCTCCCCGAAGCAAGATGTATCGATCCATTCCGCCTTCGTATGGGGATTGTGGACGCTCATGCCAGAGCCAGCGGTACAGAGGAAATTGGCCACTTCCGTATCAGACCCCGGCGGCAGCAGAGATCCCTTAGCGTTGATTAGCATAGCCCCGCCCGCACGGAACGTAGTGATTCCGCTGACCTGCCATCCCGAAACGGCGTATCGAGCGACACCCGAGGCATCCCCCATGTATCGCCGACCGGTGCCGAAAGGTAGGTCATAGGCATAGCTGAGGACAAAGTTATGAGGATAGTTTCCGTTCTTCCAACCCTCGCCTACCAATTGCAATGACGTGTCGTAGGGGCTGATCGGATTGTCGACGTTATCCATCAACTTCGACCATGTGTAGGAAGCCTGAAGCGTTAGGCCGATTGCCGTTCGCTTCTGAAGTGAGACTTGAAGTGCGTTATAGCGGGATTCTCCGTTGCTATTCCGGGCATGGACGCCGCTCAGAATCAGTGATCCCGCCGCAGGGCCTGAAGGAACCACGGCTGGGTACGGCAAGCAATTCGGATAGTTCGTGAAAGGACTGCTGCCTGTTCCGCCAGCCAGAGCGAGCTCGGGTGGGTAGCACTGGTTGAGCTGATAGTCGTGAAACAGATGCGAGCCCTGATTGCCGACGTAGGCGACCTGGGCCGACATGTCGTGCGTAATTTGCCGTTGGACGCTGATATTCCAGGAATAAGCCTGATCCGGCCGGAAGTTTTTCTGTACATCGTATACGGCGGAATCTTGCGGCGGGCACACAAATCCTGACGGCAACGACGCTATGTTTACCCCAGCTCCGGTCAAACACGGTGTCCCCCCAGTGAGCGGAGGCGTCACTAACAGTGGATAGAAACTGGAATTCGCGGAGGCCGTGACGCCGGGGAACCCATTGGCCATGATCAGGGAGCCGCAACTGGAGAACTCTGGGGTGGATGCCAAGGAACACCCGTTGACGGGTTCGTTGAACGCACCAAAGTTTTCCTGGATGAGAAACGGATAGTTGCGTTCGAGAGTTCCGGAATCCGCTCCGAAGTTGTCCGGGAAATAGCTGATGCCGAAGGCTGCGCGCATCGCTGTTTTGCCGTTGTCGGGCGAGTATGCGAGTCCGATCCGTGGTCCGAAAGCCTTGTAGAACGTGTCCACGTTCGGAGCCCGGTTACTGCCGGTCGCGATTTGAATCAGACCTGCGTCGGGTCCTGACGTGAGGAAGTTGCTCTGAGTGTTCTTGATGCTTACGGGCGTTGTGTAGATGTCATAGCGCAAACCGATGTTTAAGGTGAGTTCGTTGTTCACTCGAATGTCATCCTGCGCGTAGAAACCAAGGAAATTGAAGCGCACGTGAGGAAGAGCGATGAACAAATCGCGTTCCATCGCTCCGCCACCGGGGCAACTATTCCCACCGGGAGCACCGACCAGAAAATCGGCCAGTGTGTTGCCGGTGTAATTCCCGTTGAAGTTGAAGCAGCCCCGGGGATCGTTTTGGGGATTTGCCACGCCGCCCTGAATGTGCTGAATGTCTGTTCCGAACTTCATGGTATGCCTGCCCATAATCTTGGTCAGTCCGTCAGAATATTCATAGATATTGGCGAGGCGTCCAAGCCCGTTTGGTACCGAGCCGGTATCACCGGTTGGGCTCAGGTTGATATTGTCAAAGTGGAACTCGGCAATCCCGCTGGTGGCAGCGATGCCCGCCAGGTTGCCGTTGAGAATCCCGAGCGTGTTGTTTTCGGCGATTCCGAAGGAAGTGACAAAGTCGCTTGTCGCGTAACGGTTGAAGCCGACACGGAGTTGATTGGTCATGGTGCCGGAAAAGATGTGATCCCAGGCGATCACCGCGCTGTGGTTGTCATTCGTAGCGTTCGGGTTGCTCCCCATCATGAATATTGTCCCGGGAGCCTGAGCCTTGAAATCGCGATGGAGATAAGACTCGCGGGCAAAGAAGCGATTATGGTCGGAGTAGGCGTAGTCCACTCTCGCGTCAAACTGCGGGGCGCTCTCCGAGTTGACCGTATTGAAGATAGCGTTGCTCGCACTGCTGTTGTTCGGCGAGGGAATAACTGTGGGACTCAGAACCGCGGTCGAAATTGCATTGATATCCGCCCCGGGAACGGTGTCGTAAGTCCCCGGCACGGTGACGGCAGCACTGGCGGTGCAGGGAACTCCTATTTGAGGCTGGCCGAGGGCAGCGTAGTTTGCGTTGGCGAGTATCCCGCAGGCGTTCGCATTGGTAATCGGGCCAGCTCCTGCCTTCACAAGGTCTGATAGGTTGCCTGTTCGCTCAGGTCCAGTTGGGACGTTCAGGCCATTCGTCACGCCTCCGTGCTGGGTCAAATACTGGACGTCTGCAAAAAAGAACAGCTTGTCTTTCAGGATCGGGCCGCCCACGCCACCACCAAATTGATTGGCGTGGTAAGGCGCCTTGGTCAGTGCAAAAGAGTCACGGGCGTTGAAGGCGTTGTTGCGAACGTACTCGAACGCTTGCCCGTGGAATTGGTTCGTGCCGGACTTGGTGGTCAGGTTGATCACGGCGCCGCCGAAAGTGCCATATTCGGCGGAAGGGTTGCTCGTATCGATTCGCATTTCCTGGATGTCGGCAAACGGGATAGCAATATTAATGAAGTCGTTGGCCGGCTCGTTGTCGTGGACGCCGTCCACCATGAAATTGTTTCCGGCAAAGAAGAATCCATTGACGGACGCATAGGAACCATTTCCCGGTCCGCCTGAGAGGGTCGAGCCAGTAGCTCCCGGGTTTTCGTAAAAGTCGCCCCATGCCTGCGGCGTCGCGCCGGGAACCAGAAACACCATCAATTGAAATACTCGGCCGTTGATGGGCAGGCTGTCGACCTGCTTAGTTTCAATCACCGTCCCGATATCGGAGGTGGTGCTCTCGACGAGGGGAGCCTGTCCGGTCACTTGTACGGTTTCGTTTAAGGAACCAGCAGAGAGATTGAAATCGACGCGCGTGCTCTTCTCCACGTCAACCACGTTGCCGGAAGAAACGCCCGTTTTGAAGCCCTTGGCCTGGACTGTGACGTCGTATCGGCCCGGGGGCAGATTGGGAACTGTGTAGAAACCTTCCGATCCGGTCGTGGTGTTATACGTGACGGCAGTGTCCGTATTCTTCGCGGTAACGCTAGCGCCGGCGATGACGGCGCCGGACGAATCCAGTACGGTTCCAACAAGGGTTCCAGTGATCGCCTGTCCAAACGCGGCTCCTGCCGCGAAGCCGAGAACCAAAACTGCGATTACAGCCAGCCTAACTCGGTTTTGCATTTAGCTCTCCTTTTGCTGTCCCGGAGATATCCCAAGAAATTGGGCCGAACTTCGTCGGTGCCAACGGTGAAGGCTGCCAATACGACCTTCCGGACATGCCAAGAGATCGACATGCCCAGACGCAGGTCTCATTCCCCGAACGAACGCCAAGCTTTCGCGGCGAGCGAGGGAGAACTGACTCCGAGTTTATTTGCAACCCCACCTTCGTCAGCAACCGAGGAATCGCTTGGCCGCCGCGCAGCCACCCGTATGCGTTTCACTTAGTAGCGCCTCCTGAGGACGCTTGTCAAGAAAATTTTCACGTTTCTATGACTTATTTTCTTGGAGACACTTGCCATGCGCTGTCTACGATATATACTGCCGGGTCGCAACGATGTTCCTTCCGCAGGATTGCGCGGGAAGGCGGGTTTTATGAGTAGTAGAACGATGCGCCGAGCATGCGGCCGAGGATTCTTCGTCTCTATCGCCCTGGGAGTTGCATCGCTATTTCTTTTGGGCCGCGCATCTCTGGCACAAACCCAGTCCCGATCCTTTCCTCCTTATCTAGCCAAAAACTTCGACTATTCCACTTTTACGCGTTTCGACGCCGCAGTTCCCCCCAAGGACTTGATTTACCAATCCAATGGTTTCATGGCGCTCCAGGAGAAGGGATTCGGCGGACAAACGATCATCGTTCCGATTTCGGGTGATGCTGTGCCGACCAACAGCACGGACCGGCTGCTGGCAGTTGTAGTCGACGCACCGGTCTTCACGGATGCTTCCGGCAGAACTTACGATCTGGTGGACAGCCCGGCGCAGCGCCGCCTCACCTATTATGCGGATCGAACCGTGTATCACGCTGCGTTTGACGCCGGCCCAGAAGTCTCTCTAACCGTATATCCCGTCTATGGCAAGCCATCGTCCGTCCTGCGAATCAGCCTTGAAAAGGCAACCGGACCCATTCGCGTCAGCCTAAACACTCACGGAACCGGATTTCGGTTGTTGTCGGGCCAGTCTGCGGACACCACTCTTTATGGCTCGCCGCGATGGCCTTACCGTCTGTTATTCGGATCGCGTCCGGAGGCGAATACGCAAGCCGGCGGTTTGCAATGGGAGCTCAACGCTGGGGGCGAGGCCTCGGTCATTGTCGCGTTGGGTGAGGACCAGCAAAAGGCGGTCGCCGTTCTTCGGGAAGTCAGCGCCTCTCCCGACCTTTTTGGTCAAGCCACGCACAAAGCCTGGAATGATTATTTGGCGTCTACACCGCTCGTTGCTCCAGCCGAGCCGATTCACTTTACAGTCGGAACGTCCGGCCAAAAAGAGACGATCGCGCCGGAAGATCTCGTCCGGAGCGAGCTCTGGTTCTGGAGAGGGGTCTTGAACACCACCTGCCAGGCGTCGTATTTGCCAGCCTGCCCGTTGACCATCGCCGATTGGAACGTTTTTATGGGCATGTGGGGCAATGATGGCATCGCGGAATCCATTGCCCTGTCCGCGACAGGGCGAAAAGATCTCGCTCGCGGCGCAATCCTAAATTGGTTTCGCTATTCGGTGAACGCCCGCGGAGATGGGACCGCGGCCTGGACCATCTTTCCATCCGGCAAAAACACCTTTCAGGCTCGAGGGCCCGAACGCGATACCCAAAGCGTCCCTGTGCAAGCCTCACTGGTCGGTCAGTACGTGCGTGTAACCGGCGACACGGCAATCCTCGATGAGAAACCCGGCGGCGCAGCTGGCTCCCGAACGCTCTGGGAGGCTCTGCTTGCCTATCAACGGAATCTATTGAGCGTGCGCGATTCCAATCGCGACCATCTCATCGACTGGCTGCATACCTACGAAACCGGCTGGGATGACAAGGACTCGCCGTTCATCGATCGGAAGGGTGCTCCTACCAGCGCCATCAACGAGCAGGTCTTCAACCTGTGGAGCTTGGAAGAAATGGCCTATCTATCCAAGATTCGGGGTGAGGACCCAGGACCTTGGCAGAAGGAATTCGCCGCGGCCAAAGAAGCCGTTCACAGCAAGTTATGGGATGAGAGCACGCAACGCTACTGGGACCTGGATGTGAACGCCGGAAAATTATGGACGCAGGGCGAGAATCTTGATGCTTACTACCTTCTCTACTACGAAACCGATCCGTCGCGCGTTGCAGCGATGATGAAGCGGCTAAATGATCCCGCAAAGTTCGACGGCGCTCTCTTGCCGACGCTCGCTTTCGATACCCCTAAATGGGGAGGATACTGGCGCGGCCCAGCATGGCCCAGAGAGTTTTGCTATGTTGCTTTAGGATTGGATCGCGCGGGTGAGCATAGCGACGCCTTCAACTGGCTGGCGCGCGCCATCCAGTCGAACCTCGGCCCCCTGCTCCCAGAGAATGTCGATCCGAAGGCATACCCACCGGGGGAGCATGCGATTGGCAACGTCCGCATCATGGGTTATGACGCCCTGGACAGCATGGTATTCCCCGACGTTGCTGGCTTGCGCACTTGGGCGGGCGAAGATCTTACGGTGACGCCGCACTCCTCCGTGGGCAAGGTTTTCGTGCGAGGCCAGAAGTGGATGGGCGAGAGTTATGACGCGCTGTTTGAGCCCGGACAACCTACCCGCATCTGGCGCGATGGAAAGGAGTTGAAACCTCTCCCGACAAATCAAACCTGGCGCGCAACGAAAAGTGGAACTCGTGTTTTCTTCAAGGTAGTTCCACCTGCCACGGACCGAGGCCGCGCCGAGAACCACTAGACGTTCCGTGCGCTCAAATATTTTGCCGGTGCCCTCGACGGCTCCAACCCTCCAGTGTCGCTCTTTTCCCGCAGCCCAGAAAACCAGTGGCAGGCAGATGTAGCGTGGCCAAAAACAGCAGCAAACTGTGCTCTAATGTTCTCGGCAAAGTGATGAAGATCACTCGTCGCGAACTAATCCTGGGTTTGCCCGTTGGCGTGTCGGCCTGGAAAGCGCTTGCGCAGGGCGTTTCAACCCGTAGCGTAAAGCCGCAAGCGAAGCCGCCGGCATCCGGCCGGCCGTTTGACGCGCATTTTATCGACGTTGCGCGCGCAGCAGGTCTTACCGCGCCGACAATTTACGGACAGTCAGACCATACAGACTATATCGTCGAAGCCGCGGGCTGCGGCTGCGCGTTCATCGACTATGACAACGACGGCTGGATGGATATTTTCGTCATGAGCGGCACTCGACTCAGTGGGGCTGCGCCCGAAGCGACGAACCGCCTCTACAAAAACAATCGGGACGGCACGTTCACCGACGTAACGACGCAGAGCGGCCTCGCCAAAACTGGGTGGGCTTCATCGGTCTGCGTAGGTGATTACAACAATGATGGATTCGAAGATCTTTTCTGTACGTACTGGGGCCAGAACGCGCTCTACCGAAACAACGGTGACGGCACCTTCACCGACGTGACGAAGGAAGCGGGCTTGTGGAATGAGGGCCCGACGCGCTGGGGAGCCGGTTGCTCATTCGTCGACTACAATCGCGACGGCCATCTGGACCTTTTCGTCTCGAACTATGTACAATTCGATTTCGAGCACGTTCCGAAGCCCGGCGGGGGCGTCAATTGCAATTGGAAAGGCGTGCCGGTCGAGTGCGGGCCTCGAGGTCTGCCTTTTCCGGCTCACTTCCTGTATCGAAACAATGGCGACGGAACGTTCACGGACGTAAGTCGCGACGCGGGAATTTCGGGCTCGCGCAACAGCTACGGAATGACGGTGGTAGCAGCCGACTTGGACGAAGACGGCTGGCCTGACATCTACGTTGCCAGCGATTCAACGCCCAGTCTCCTCTTCATGAACAATCGCGACGGCACGTTCCGCGAAGAGGGAGTGCTGCGCGGAGTCGCTCTCAACGAAGACGGCATGGAACAGGCGGGGATGGGTGTCGGAATCGGCGATTACAACCTAGATGGCCATCTCGATCTGTACAAGACCCACTTCGCCGACGACAGCAACGTTCTGTACCGCAACGACGGAAAGGGAAACTTTGACGATGTCACGTATGCCTCGCGTCTTGGCGTCGAAACGCGCTTCACGTGCTGGGGCACTGCAATCGTTGACCTGGACAACGACGGCTGGCCCGACATTTTCGTCGTTGCCGGAAGCGTGTATCCTGGCCTCGAACGGACGCTTCAACAATATCCGAACAAGTGCCCGAGGATGCTTTTCCGGAATTTGGGCAATGACACATTCGAAGAGCTCTCGGAGCAGGCCGGCCCCGCCGTGGCGGCGCTGCACTCGAGCCGGGGCTGCGCGTTCGGGGATTTCGACAACGACGGAGACGTGGATATTCTGATTGTGAACCTGAATGAACCTCCCTCGCTGCTGCGGAACGATTTGGGCGGAAGCCATCACTGGCTGAAGGTGAAACTCATGGGAACGAAATCGAACCGTAGCGCGATCGGCGCTCGCGTCCTGGTGCGTTACGGGAAGAAAACGCAGGCTCAGGCTCTGACCAGCCAGTCGAGCTTCTATTCTTCCAACGACCCCAGATTGCACTTCGGCTTGGGAACGGAAAAAATCGCCGATGTCGAAATCCACTGGCCTAGTGGCCGGCAAGAAAGACTGAAGGGAATCGCCGCCGATCAGCTGGTAACCGTTCAAGAGGGGACCGGAGTGGTGCCGAGCAAGGGTTGGCCAACGGCAAAGACCAAATCACCAGGTCGACCGCAAGGGACGAAATAGGGAAGGGCATGCTCGTGCGGTCGCTTGCTCGGATTCTGAAGGAGCACAGCGCAACTCTGGAGATTTGCTCAACGACTGCTCGACTCGGCGTCCTAAGACACAAACAAAAAGGCCGGGCGTTGGCCCGGCCTCTTGTTACGAATCAAAACGTATCAGTGCTGGTTGCGGGGGTTGGATTTGAACCAACGACCTCCGGGTTATGAGCCCGACGAGCTACCAGGCTGCTCCACCCCGCGAAAACATCATAGCGAATGCACCCGCAGGGGTCAAACGATTCGACGCCAGGCGGCGAAATCGTGCTCGGCTACCAGGAGCTGTAAGGAGTTTTCTCGAACGGTGAGACAGCGTCGGATGCCGAATGGACATCGCAAAATCCGCCGCTGGATTGGTCAGGGCTTAAAACAGCGTCGCAGTTACTGCTGTCGATGCTCCAATCAGGTTTGCCGGTAATCGGGTCATTCGGTATTTTGCCGATGTAGTGCTCTGTCACAAGGTCGTCGAGAGAGTTGGGGGCGGCTTCCTTGTCTCCCGTGTAGTCCTGGATGGCTTTGCGCAACACGAAAAGATCTTGCTTAAGCGTTGCTTCCTTGGCCTTTTCGTACGACACCTGGTACCTTCCCACCGCGATCGTCGCCAGAATCAGAATGATCGCTATCACGATCATTAACTCAATTAGCGTGAAACCTCGCGACGCGCGGCGGCCCTCGCGCAGTGCTCCCCACGCGGTCTGTCTTCGAACAGCTTTTTCCAACTTCGCGGACTTCATCTTTCAATCACCAGTCGGAATACTTTGAACCATTCAAGGCCGTAGCGGTCGACTTCGAGAATACCTCGAAGACATCTGTGCCTCCCCACGCCGTCGAATCGGGATCGTCCTGGACTGACCGCATGCCCCAATCTTTGTTTCCCGTCATGGGATCCACGGGAAGCTCGCGAAGGAAGTGGATGCGCTTATCCTGGCTTCCGGTGAGCGGCACGCCCTTCACGAGCGTCTCGAGATCCGGCGGATATCCTTCCGTTCCGGCCTGCACCTGAATCTTGTTCTGGTCGGCGTAGTCCTTGAAGTGATCGATCGCGTCGCGCATTTGGCGAAGGTCGTAACGGAGCTCGGCTTCTTTGCGGCGCATGATCGCCACGCGTGCCAGGGGCAAGGCGGCCGTCGCGAGAACGGAAAGAATCGCGCACGCAATGATCAACTCGAGGAGCGTCATTCCCGCGGCGACCGCCCGCACCCCTCGCCGGTCCGAGATCGAGCGAGCGCGCGAAACATGCGGCGCATGACGATGACTTGGACTGTGGCGTATCCGACTCATGCAAACTCACTGCACCCGAACGGTGGCTTCTCCCGAGACGAGCGGGATTGTATGCTGCTGCGAATCGCGTGCGTTGACCTGAAGAATCTGGAGCGCCGAGGTTCCCGGTCCGACGGCGCGCACAACCACTCCGAGCAGCGTGCCTGTTCCGCTGACTCCAGGCGTGTTCGGCTGCCGCGTTGCGGAGACCACCGCTTCTCCGCGCTGCGCATCGATCCGCTGTACGATCGCGATTTCCTGGGTTCCTCCGCCCAGGAAGCCGCCGCTTCGAATCTCTTCGACCTGTATTACGGCCGGGTTGTAATGGATGAGCAAGGGAATGGAGTAAAGATCGTTGATGTTGGACACTTTCAGTCCGAGCGTTGTCGTGTCTCCCTGCTTGACGCTGACGCTTCCCGGATCAAACTGAAGTTGCGCCGCGGGCGTTCCACTTTGCACCGGCATCGATGCATTCACTGCGCCGCCCGTGAGCGGATTGCCCGACGGAGGCGGGGGCGCCGCCATCGCGCCGTTCTGCGGTTGTGTTGCGGGCTCCGCGAGAGCTTGGTCCTGCTCCCGGAACACGCGGAGGTTCGTCTCGGACCCCGTGGCCAGCGAGCGCAAATCTTCCGCCGTGATCGACGGGAAGCGAATAATATGGGGGGTGAGAATGATCAGAATTTCCTGATCCTGCGATTGCTTGCTGTTATCCGAGAACAGATACCGAAACATCGGAAGCTGCATCAGGCCGGGTATGCCGTTCGTATTCAGCGTTTCATCCCTCGAGATGAGGCCGCCGAGGATGCTCGCTTCGCCGTCTTTCAGGCGAACTTCGTGTTCGATTTTGTTCTGGGTGATGATCGGCTGGTTGATTCCACCGATGCTCTCGCTGCCAGCCAGAGAAGAGACATCGACGATCAACTTCATGCTGATGTCGCCGTCCGGATGTACCCGCGGGGTGACATCGATATTGACGCCGACATCCTGATAAGTGAATTGAGTGTTGACCAGAGGATTCACTACGCCTGCGCCGCCACCTACCCCCACGCCAACGCCGGCTTGAAAGCTGCCCGTCGCGATCGGGACGCGCTCACCAATCTTGAGTTGCGCTCGCTCGCCATCCGAGACGCGGACCTCCGGGTCCTGAATGATGTGAGTCTTGTTGTCGCTCATGATGGCGTTGGCGGTCGCGCCCGGCAGGGTGATGCTGTAGTCCGCGGTGCCCAGGCTGTGCAAGCTATTCAGGAGAATCTGGCTCGCGGTTGCCGTGGTGCTTGAGCTGTTTGAACTGCTCGAACCACCCGAGCCACTCGAGCTGCTGTTGGGCTGCAGCGCAGTGCGCGGTGTGAACGTAACCGCCACGGTCTGCCCCGGCAGGATTCCCAGGTCACGCAGGCGGTCGCGGCTTGCCGTGAGCACCTGAACATGAATCAAAACCTCCGGTTTCGCTTTGTCGATGGTGCGGAGAATTTTTGCTGCCGCTGCGATCTTATCGGGTGTGTCGCGAATCACGATCGCGTTCTGCGAATTCACTTGTGAGACTTTCGGAAGGTTGAGCACCGACCGGAGAAGCGTGACCATTTCGGTCAGGTCTTGTGTTTGCATCGTGTTCGAGATGTAGAAGGTCTGCACGACCTCGTCTTCGATGTCCTTCCGTTTCGTCGGATTGTCCGGAGCCACGAAGATCACGTTGCTGGTCATGGGTTTCCAGAAAGCCTTGCACTCGGCCGAAACGATATCGAGAGCCTGGTCTACCGTCACACTGGGAAGCTCGACGGAAATTCGCTTGGACTGAAACTCGGGGTCGAAAATCACGGTCAAACCCGCCAGCTTCGCGATCGTTTCGAAAATCACGTTGCTGTTGTTCGTCATCTTGAGCCCATCGATTTGACTCAGGGCGGGCTTTAGCTGGGGCGGACCGGACAGCAAGTCTTCATTCGGCGGATTTGGATTGATCTTTTCAGGCGTGTTCGCGGCATTCTTTGCAGCCACCAGTTTCATCGTCTTCTGAACTTCCTGCTCGGCGGCCATATTCGAAGGGTCGACAGCCTCCGCCTTTTCGAATTCGGCAAGGGCCATCTCCAAGTCGCCCTTTTTGAGCAGCTTTTCGCCCTGCTCGAGATGAAAGCTGCCATCCATCGAATGCATGCGAATGGCGCGCAGTTTGTACTCCGAGTTCATCGGCTCCGTACGGAGGGCGCGTTCGTAGTCGACCAGCGCGGTATCGTAATCCTGAACGGCTTCGGCCTTGCGGCCAGCCTCGAAATCTTGATTTGCCTTTGGACAGCCCGCGAGCACGATCGCCGCGAGCGCCAAAAGCGGTAGGTATAGTGTCCGATGCAAAAACGCCCTCCAGTCGATTCTTCCGAGTAGCGACGAGTCTAGCACCCGAGTTTGGATGCGGCAAGGAATCCACACTGTTGCCGGGCCAAGGTGCGTCCACGCACACTATTTGGTTGGACGTAACAAGATTGCGGGGGGTTTAAGAGAAATACCACAATTTGACGAAAGCCGCAATCAGACTTCGGCACAAATAGCCTCGACTCAGTAATCTAAGATGTGTTTCGCAAAAACAGCTCAATTGCCGTTGGGGTGTACCCACCTACCTCGATGAGATAGCCATCCGGATCACGCATATAGCACCTCAGCTCGTGCCCATGCTTATCGAGAGGCTTGGTCAGGAAATAAGATGCGTCTGGCAGCATGTCGGCCTCCGCTGTTTCGAACAGCACATCCGGGAAAGCGGAAACGAGAGCGACTTGCGGCCCGTTGTGTGCGGCAGCTATGATAGCTCGTGGCGAAAACGGCTGCGAAAAAATCGGATCGCGAGGGCGTGAAAATTGTCGCGCAGAATCGTTCCGCCTCTTACAATTACCACCTGCTCGACACTCTCGAGGCGGGGCTCGTCCTGGTGGGGACCGAGGTCAAGTCGCTCCGGGAAGGCAAGGGCACGCTGCGGGATGCCTTTGCCGAGATTCGAGCGGGAGAGGCGTGGCTGATCAACAGTCATATCCCGGAGTATCAGCCCGGTGGTCCCAGAAATCACGACCCTCTTCGAAAGCGAAAGCTGCTGCTCAACCGGCGCGAGATCGAGCGCTTCCTGGTGCAAACGCAGCAGAAGGGCATGACGGTTGTCCCGCTGAAGATTTACTTTCGCGACGGCATTGCGAAATGCCAGCTGGCCGTGGCGAAAGGCAAGAAGTTCCACGACCGGCGCGAAGCCGAACGCCAAAAAGAAGCCAAACGAGAAGCCAACGAAGCAATGTACCGCTTCCGTCACCGATAAACGCACCCACGAAAGAGAAATAAGAGCGAAAGGAACACATGCAGATCCAACTTGAAACTCGGCCGTACGCTTCGGTTGAAGCGGACGCCCTCGTTACCTACGTTTTCGATGGCGACAACAAACTCGACGGAGTCGCGGGCGAGATCGATCGCGCGATGAACGGCCGCCTCGGCTCGCTGGTCTCGAGCGGTGAAATCGCGGGTAAAGCTCTCGAACTCGTCCTGATTCATTTTCCGCAGGGCCTTGCGGCGCAAAAGCTGCTTCTGGTGGGGGCGGGGAAGCCGGGCAAATTCGCGGCGTCTGATTTGCGCAAGATTGCCGGAGCCGCGCTGCGCCATCTGAAATCGCGCGGCGTGAAGAAACTGGTTTTTCTTACGCGCGAAGGCGAACGCGGCCCGGAGGCCGCCCAGGCCGTCGTCGAAGGCCTGATCGTGGCGGATTTCGAATCAGACAAGTACCGGACCGACAAGAAGAAGAGCGAAATCCAGTCCGTTTCGCTTGCGGGGTTCGATGGTGGGCTTGCGGGCAACCTGAGCGATGCCATCGAACACGGCCGCGTGATCGCCGATTCGCAAAATTTCGCGCGCGATTTGATCAATGAGCCCTCGAACTACCTTACTCCGACCATGCTCGCGGCAAAAGCCGAGGCGATGGCGAAAGAGGTCGGGCTTGGAATCGAGATTCTGGATGAGCGCAAGATCCACGAGCTCAAGATGGGAGCTTTGATCGGAGTCGCGCAGGGAAGCGTCGAGCCGCCGCGCGTCATCGTTTTGCGGTATGTGCCTGAAACGATGGCCGTCGGGGCGCCGTTGCTGGGACTGGTCGGCAAAGCGGTCACATTCGATACGGGCGGCATCTCGATCAAGCCCGCGAACAACATGGAAAAAATGAAGTACGACATGGGTGGAGGCGGCACGATGCTCGGCGCGATGCGCGCTTTGGCGTACCTGAAGCCGAAGGTGCCCGTGATCGCAATCGTCCCTGCCACCGAGAATATGCCCGGCGGCCGCGCCCAGAAGCCGGGCGACGTGCAAACGGCGATGTCGGGGAAGACTATTGAGGTGATCAACACCGACGCGGAAGGCCGTCTCATCCTCGCCGACGGAATCACGTACGCGAAAACGCTCGGCTGCACCCACATCATCGACGCCGCCACTCTCACTGGCGCGATCGAAGTGGCGCTGGCGAATGTGAACGTGGGCGCGTTTGGCACGCCGCGCGAGTACCTGGACCAGTTTCTTGCGAGCGCCGCGGCCGTGGGCGAAAAAATGTGGCCCATGCCGATGGACGATGAATACGAGGAAATGATCAAAAGCAATATCGCGGACATCCGCAACACCGGCAGCGGCAAAGGCGGCGGCGCGATCACCGCCGCATGGTTCCTCAAAGAGTTCGCGGAAGAGACGCCGTGGGTGCACCTCGATATTGCGTCGACGTGCTGGGTGGACGAAGGCCGCCCCTGGCTGGCAAAAGGACCCACCGGCATCGCCATCCGGTCGATCATCGACTTCGCCCTGAAACTGTAGGTGCCATCACATTTTGTCCGGGGCGGTGATGCCCATGAGGCCGAGAACTGTAACCAACTGCTCGCGCACGAGCGATGTGAGCCGCAGCAGGAAGGCGCGTCTCTCCGCGCCCTCTTCCTTGAGGATGTGGTGTTTGTGATAGAAGACGTTGAAGGCTTGCGCTAGCTCGAACGCGTAACGGGCGAGAAACGCGGGCTCTTGCGCGGCCACCGTCGCATCGATTCGCGCGTCGAGCGAGCCCGCCAGCAAGACAAGCCCCCACAAGTCATCTCCGGCGGGCGCTGCTAGAAACCGCGAGACGTCGAGCGAGCCATCGTCGATGCGCGCCTGATCTTTTGCATCTTCGGCGGCGAACGCGGGATTGCCCTCCGCGCCTTTTCGCAGGATTCCATTCACGCGCACAACCGCGTATTGAGCGTAGGGTCCCGTCTCGCCTTCGAAGCTGAGCGCATCTTTGAAGTCAAACGCGATCACCGTGGAACGCGTGAAGCGCAGGAGGAAATATCGCAGCGCGCCGATGGCAATCGCGTGGGCAATCGCGGAGCGCTCCGATTCCGGCGTGTCCGGATGCCGCGCGTCCACTTCTTTGCGCGCGCCCGCTTCGAGTTGGTCGAGCAGATCGTCGGCCTTTACGCCCTGGCCTTTGCGGCCGCTCACTTCGATGTACGGTTTTTTCGCGTCCTCGGGCGGAATCTCGTAGCCCATTTCGAGCGCGCACCGTGGCGTCAGCGCGACCACGTTGTACGAAAAATGTTTCAGATGATCGGCCTGCTCTTCATACCCGAGCGCTCGCAATCCTGCGACGACTACCTGCTGCGGATACGCCTGCCGGGAGTCGATCACGTTGAACACTTCGCGCGCGTGACCGAATTCCGGCGCGCCCGGTTCGGTCGCGTCCGTTGTAGTGACCCAGGGCTGGCGCCCGCCGCCTTCGAAATGGAATCGGCGGTAGCGAAAATCCTTATTCAGCAGGCCGAATTTCCAGAGGTGGTAGGCGATGTCCTTGCCGACGTAGGTGACAGTGCCGCTCGACCGGACGATGATTTTCGCGTCGGCTTCTTCGGGCGGCTCTTCCGCGGATTCTCCTTTGGCGTCCGCTTCTTCGTGGTCCGATGGCAGCTGCATCACCCAGCAGCCCGCGTTCTTGCCTGAAGTGGCGAGCTGTATTGCGCCACGTTCTTTCAGCATCTCGAACGCGGCATCCCAGAACTTGAGGTGCAGTATTTCGCTCTCGCGCGAGAGCAGGTCGTAGCCGATATCGAGCCGGGCCAGCGTCTGCAAATGGAGGGCGACGATCGCCGTCGAAACAATCTCGGCAATTTTCGCCGCTTCACCGTGATCTTCTTCGATGTCTTTCAGCGTTTGCGAGCGGAGTTCGAGGCGCGATTTATCTTCCGCGAGGAAGTGGGTGACCCGTGTGTAGAGGTCCCAGCAGTAGTAATCGAATTTCGGCTGGGCGATCAACGCCCGAACGTCACCGAGGGATTTTTTCTCGAGATGAACGAAGCCTAGAACGACGTCGGCAACCTGCACGCCGGTATTGTCGATATAATTCTGGATCTCGACGCGACGACCGACGTAGCGGAGAATCCGCGCAAACGTGTCGCCCAGGACCGCGTTTCGCAAATGGCCGATGTGCGCCGCCTTATTGGGATTGACGCTGGTGTGCTCGACAATTACTTTTAGCGCAGAATCGTTGGCAACAACGCCTTGGTGACCGCTTTCTTCCAACGTAGCGCGAAAGAATGAGGTGCGATCGAAAAACGCGTTCAAATATCCGCCGCCCGCCACCTCCACCCGCGCAATTCCCGGGATCGGCTTCAGCGAGTTGGCAATTTCCTGGGCCAGCGCGCGTGGCGGTTTTTTGAGTTGCTTTGCCAGCTCAAAGCACAGCGGAGACGCCGCCTCGCCCATCGAGAGCTTGGGCGGCCGCTCGACTACAATAAACACATCCGTTTTATAGCGCTCGTGGATGTGGTGCCGCAGCGCCTTCCGAAACCGCTCCTCGACCGTCTTATACACGCTTGTTTGCCCCCAAGTCCTGGGACGTCTCCTTGCCTAAGATATGGTCCAACTGAGAATCAGGGATCATATCTCATCCTCCGGGTTGGGACGAAATCGGGAGATTGGGGCGAAATCGCGGCGAACCCGAAGTGCTGTTTTTGTTGCGGTTAGAAAATGACTTCTCCTTTGATATGAGCGCCTTAGGGCGATTTTTGAATTTGGCGTTGTTGCGATTAGCTTTTTTTTCGCCTCGGCTGGGAGTCGACTCGGATGCGGGTGATCCATTCCTCGATTTGCTCGCGCTCTCGTCCGAGACACCAGCAACACACACCTCCTGGGCACCCGATGTATCCAGGCGCACACGAATCAATTATTATGATGATTGAGGAAGTGCCATTATAACATGGTAAACACGAAAAGTCAAGGACTAATTTCGGCGAGGCCTAGTTCCGCTTGTCGCTTATCGACCTAGCTGGTTTATGCGAGGAAGCTGAGGCAACGAGAAAATGCCCCATCCTCCCAGAGAGGGGAAGGATGGGGCGCTCGAAACTGCTATTCCCGGAAAAAAGTAGTCGCGACTAACGCCGTCGTACTTGCCTGTCTGCAGACAACAGCGCTTGAAACCTCCGGCCAGAACCGCAGGGGCAAAGATCATTCCGGCCGAGCTTCTCCACGAGCTCTTTTTCGCCGTGGACGACTCGTTTCCCGCGCTTGACGTTGGTTTCGGAGGGGAATCCCTTCCGGCGCTTACTGCTGCGCTCGAAAGGAGGAGTGATTGGTGAGGGTTTCGTTTCGCATGGCAAGCCTCCTGTTGGGATCTGGACAATTCTAACATGCGAGCGAGAGACTTCGGCTCATTTGACACTATCGGAGGGCCAGACTAGTATCGTTTTCTCGCGAGTTTGCGGGCAAAATTCGACGTAAGCGTATGAAGAACATAGGGATTGCGTATTTCGACTGCTTTTCGGGCATCAGCGGCGACATGGTGCTGGGCGCGCTGGTGGATGCCGGCGCGGACTTGCGCGCCATCGAAGCCGAACTGCGGAAGTTGAACCTGCCCGGTTGGACGATTTCGGCCAAGAAGGTGCAGCGCCGGGCGATTTTTGCCACGCACATCACCGTCGAAATCGCCGGAGGCCCTGAGGCTGGAAATCGAGCCTCAGGGGTTGAAACCCCTGGGAAAAGCGGCGTGGTTAAGTCGGACCTGAAGGTCCGACCTCCTGAAGAACATGACCATCATGGCCACAGCCACGCCCACGCGCAAGAACACGGTCACGATTCCGCTCAGGGTTTGCATCCTGAAGCGTCGGGACAAACCCTGAAACCCGGCCATCGGGGGCTGACGGAAATTGTGAGGATGATTGACGCGGCGGGGCTTGCGCCGCGTGCGGCCGAGCGCGCCGAAGAAAATTTTCCGGCGGCTGGGCGAGGCGGAGGCGCACGTTCATCAGGTGCCCATCGAGAAAGTGCACTTTCACGAAGTGGGCGCGGTGGATTCGATCGTCGATATTGTGGGCGCGGCGATCGGGTTCGAACTGCTCGGGATTGACGAATTTGCGTGTTCGTCGTTCGACGTTGGCGGCGGGCAGGTGAAGACGGCGCACGGGATCCTGCCGGTTCCGGCGCCGGCGACTGCGGAACTATTGCGCGGCGCGCCGACGCATTCGAGCGGAATTCAGCGCGAGCTGGTGACGCCCACCGGCGCGGCGATTGCGACGACTCTTCGACGCGCTACGCCGAGATTCCGCCGATGACGTTGCGCGCCATCGGTTACGGCGCGGGCACGGCCGACCTCACGGAAAAGCCGAACGTGCTGCGGCTGCTTGTCGGGGAACGCGCAGAGAGCGAAGCAGGCGAATTATTGGGGCGCGCCGGTGACGGTGATCGAGACGAACCTCGACGACATGAGCCCGCAGATTTACGGCTATTTTGTCGAGCGCGCGCTGGCGGCGGGGGCGCTGGACGTTTTCTCGACGCCCGCGCAGATGAAGAAAAATCGTCCGGGGCTGCTGGTGACGCTTCTGAGCGAAACGGAGAACGTCGCGCGGCTGATTGACCTGGTGTTTCGCGAGACGACCACGATCGGCGTTCGCACGTATGAGGTGCGGCGGAAAACGCTGGAGCGCGAGTTTGTGCCGGTCGAGACGCCGTTCGGCGAAGTGCGCATGAAACTTTCGCGCATGAATGGCACGATTCTGAACGCGACGCCGGAATACGAGGATTGCCAGCGCATCGCCGCCGCTAGCGGCATCCCGCTGAAGCAGGTGATCGCGGCGGCGAGTTTCGAGTTTCAAAAACAGAAACAAACAGAAAAGCTTTAACCACAGATGAACACAGATAAACACAGATAATTCATGGAAATACGGACAATTCATGGATAAGATTCGAGCCATTCTTTTGGTTTTTATCAGTGTTCATCAGTGTTCATCTGTGGTTAAGCCTTGGGGTTTTCAGGCAGATGACGAAGCCGAAATACTATTTGACGACGCCGATTTACTATGCGAATTCGCGGCCGCATGTGGGGTCCGCGTATACCACGATCGTGTGCGACGTAATTGCGCGCTACAAGCGCATGTGCGGTTATGAGGTAGCGTACCTTACGGGCACCGACGAGCACGGCGTCAATATCGAGCGCGCCGCGGAAACTCAGGGAATCACGCCCGCCGAGCTGGTGGACCGCAATCAGAAGATTTTTCTGGAGCTGTGGAAGCTGCTCGGCATCAGCTATACGGATTTCGTACGCACTACGTCGCCGCAGCATGCCATTGCCGTGCAAAACCTGATTCGCCGCACGCAACGCATCACGCCGGAAGCGATTTTCAAGCGCAAATATGAGGGCCGCTACTGCATCTACGACAATTTGTACGTGAGCGACACGCCCGAACCTGCCGATTGCCAGATTTGCGGGCGTCCGGCGGAGCTGATCTCCGAGGAAAATTATTTCTTCAGGCTTTCCGCATACCAGGACAAGTTGCTGCAGCTCTACAAGGACAATCCGCGATTCGTCCAGCCGGATTTTCGGATGAACGAAGTGAAGAGCTTCGTCGAAAGCGGGCTGAAGGACCTCTCGATCAGCCGGAAGTCCATCAAGTGGGGAATTCCGTGGCCGGGCGATCCCGAGCACGTGTTTTACGTTTGGTACGACGCGCTGTCCAGTTACATGAGCGGGATCGGATTTGTGGACGGCGAATCGAAAGACAGCGCGAAATTCAAGAGGTTCTGGCCCGCCGACGTTCACATGATCGGCAAGGAGATTATTCGGTTCCACGCGGTGTACTGGCCCGCGTTTCTGATGGCGGCGGGGCTGCCGCTACCGAAGCAAGTTTTCGCGCACGGCTGGCTGCTTTTCGAGCAGGAGAAGATGAGCAAGTCGAAGGGCAATGTGGCGTATCCCGAGCCGATTGTGAAGGTGCTCGGCAACGACGCGCTGCGGTATTACCTGCTGCGCGAAACCGTGTTTGGCCAGGACGGCAACTTTTCGCGGGAGGCGCTGATCACGCGCTACAACGCGGATTTGGCGAATGGTCTTGGGAATCTCGCGAGCCGCGTACTTACGATGATTAATCAGTATTGCGGTGGTGAGATTCCAGATAGGCATCCTGAGCTGCGGGAAAACGACCCGCTCACGAAAGCTGGTCTCGGCCAAACGCTGGAAGAGATTTGCGGCGAGCGTGCTAAGAGTGCGATCCGTGCGATCGAGAATATGGATTTTTCGGGGCACCTCACGGAGACCTGGACCCTCATTGCGCGATCGGATCAGATATTGGCTCTCTGCAAGCCGTGGGAGATGGCGAAGAAGTCCGGCGAGCGCTTGTTGCTGGAGTATGTCCTGTATTGCGCGGCTGAAGCAATTCGGTGCGCAACGGTCTTATCTCATCCGGTGATTCCGGATGCGACGCAGAAGATATGGGAGGAGCTCGGGCAAGCGGGGAAGCTAGCGGATGTGCGAATCGACCAGTTGCAGTGGGGCGGATTGAAGCCGGGGACGCGGATCGGGAAGCCGGAGGCGGTGTTTCCGCGCGTGGACAAAAAAGAAGCATCGGGAAGGATTGAAGCGATGGAACAAGAGATACGGAATCCGGGAAGCGCGCAACCTGCGGCAACAACGCCGACTGCGGCGGGAAGTGCGGTGCCAGCCGCGGCGCCAGCGGCAGACGCGAAGATCACGATCGACGATTTCGCGAAGGTGGAGCTGCGGGTCGGCGTCGTCAAATCGGCGGAACGCATTCAGGGCGCGGACAAGCTGTTGAAAGTGCTGGTGGATATTGGCGACGAAGTGCGGCAGGTGCTGGCCGGCATCGCGACGGCTTATGCGCCGGAGGATTTGGTCGGACGGAAGGTGGTGGTGGTGACGAATCTGGCGCCGAGAAAAATGCGCGGGCTCGAATCGAACGGCATGCTCCTTGCGGCTTCTGCGGGAGCGGACGGCAAGCCCGTGCTGTGCACATTCGCGGAGGAAATTCCGGCGGGCGCCAAAGTGAAGTGAGAAAGCGGATCGAGGATCGGGAGTCGAAAATCTGAACCACGGAGCCGCAGAGGGCCCCAAGAAAGCAAAAACCCGGGGCTAAAGCCCGGGTCTTATACACGGATGTTTTCGCAGGGCCTGAAGGCCCTGCTCCCCGGACTAAAGTCCGGGGCTTCCACCTCAAGCGAAAGCTAAAAGAATGACGCAGGCGGATTCGTATGACATTTTGGCGCCGCACTATGACGCGGCTTATGCTTCGAAGGCCGATCTCATCGATGTGCCGTTCTATGTGGATTTGGCGCGGCAGTCGCGCGGGCCGGTGCTGGAGATTGCGTGCGGGACTGGGCGCGTCTTGCTGGAGATTGCGCGCTGGGGGATTCCGATCGAAGGCGTCGATAATTCGCCGGCAATGCTGGGAGTGCTGAAGGCGAAACTCGAACGGGAACCGCGCGAGGTGCGCGATCGAGTGACGTTGGATGACGGCGACATGCGGCGCTTCCGCCTCGGCAAGAAATTTCCGCTGGCGATCATCCCTTTTCGAGCCATGCAGCACATGTACACGCTGCAAGACCAAGTGGACGCGCTCACGGCCGCGGCCGCGCACTTGCGAGAGGACGGCAGGCTCGCGTTCGACGTCTTTTATCCGAAGTTTCACCTTCTGGAAGCAGGCGTCGGGCAGGAGGTGGTGGATCTGGAGTGGACGGAAGCCGCGGGGCGGCGAATTGTCCGGCGGTATTTCCGGAAGGAATCGGTCGACAAGATTCAGCAGGTCTTTGCCTTCACGTTCATCTTTCGGACGTACGAAGGGGAGAAGCTCGTGCGCGAAAAAATTGAGCCGCTGAAGTTGGGCTACTACACGTATCCGCATCTTCGGGCGTTGTTTCTGCTGGCGGGATTGGAAGTGGTGGAGGAGTACGGGTCGTTTGCGAAGGGGCCGCTTGGATAATGCGGCGACAGATATGATTTTTGTGGTGAGAAAATCGCGCAGGGGCTAACTGGACGAAAGTGCGAACATCCACCGCAGAGACGCAGAGGACGCAGAGAAAACCGAATCCGCAAAATCGCCTATGGAAGTAGTTGACTCACACGCGCATTTGGAGTTTCCGCAGTTTGATGAGGACCGCGCGGCGATGCTGGAGCGCGCGCGTGTGGCGGGAGTCGAGATGCTGCTCGCAATCGGCAGCGGCACGGGGCCTGACCGGCTGAACGCGGCGATTCCGTTTGCCGAGGAGCATGATTGGATCTACGCGACGGTGGGCATTCATCCGCACGAGGCGCAGCTCGCCACCGAGGAGCATTTCGCGCGCCTCGATGAACTCGCGCGTCACCCGAAAGTGATCGGGTGGGGCGAGATGGGCCTCGACTATTACTACGATCATTCGCCGCGCGACGTGCAGCAGCAGGTTTTTCGCCGCCAGCTGGGCCAAGCGCGCGCCGCGAAGCTGCCGATCATCATTCATTGTCGCGACGCCTGGGCAGACACTCTCGAAATCATCGACCAGGACTGGCGCTCGAGCGGCTTGGGCGGCGTTCTTCACTGTTTTACGGGCACGCTGGACGACGCTCGCCGCGGCCTCGACATGGGATTCATGATTTCGTTCGCCGGCAACGTCACCTACCCCAAAATGCAGCACCTGCGCGACATTGCGCGCGAACTTCCGCTCGACCGCCTGCTGACGGAAACGGACTCGCCCTTCCTGCCGCCGCAGGGATTTCGCGGAAAACGCAACGAGCCGGCCCATGTCGTCGAGGTAGCGAAAGCGTTGGCGAGTGTGAGAGACTTAGGCCAAGAAGAAATTGCAGCCACGACCGCGGAGAATTTTCGCCGTTTCTTCCGCATCAAAGGAAGGGTCGGAGGCACGGTGGGGAGCACGGTTCCTCCCGCTGGGCGCGGGTAAAAGGGAGCGCATGGCCTTCGCAGTTCAACTCGCCAAGGGAATTTTCGACCTGATTCGCGAGGATCTTTCACTCGTCGAGCAGGAAATCGCCGCGCAAAGCGCGGTGGCGATCGAGCCTGTGGCCGAAATTTCGAGCTACCTGCGCGAGGGCGGCGGCAAGCGGCTGCGCCCGGCGCTGCTGTTGCTTTCGGCTGGCGCCGCGGGGTATCGCGGGTCGAGCGCGATTCGATTGGGCGCGGTGGTGGAGCTGATTCACAGCGCCACGCTGGTTCATGACGACGTAATCGACGGCGCAAACACGCGCCGTGGCCGTCCGAGCGCCAACGCTCGCTGGGGCAATCACATGAGCGTGCTCGCGGGCGACTGGCTTTACATGCAGTCGTTCGAGATGGCGCTGCGCGAGCGCAATTTCGCGGTTCTCGACATCCTGATCGATCTCACGCAGAACATGGTGGAAGGCGAACTTTTGCAGCTCACGCGCCTGGGGCAAATCGATTTGTGCGAAGCGGACGCGACGGAGTTGGCCTATCGCAAGACGGCATGCCTCTTCAGCGGATGCGCGCGCCTGGGCGCGGTGCTCGGGCAGCAGCCGAAGCATATCGAGGAGTCGATGGCCGAATACGGGCGGAGCGCCGGCTTGGCGTTTCAGCTTGTGGACGATTTACTCGATTTCACCGCTTCACCCGAACAGCTTGGCAAGCCCGTTCTGAGCGATTTGAAGGAAGGCAAGGTGACGCTGCCGCTGATTTTTGCGCTCGAGTCGAGTGCGTCCCCGCATCCAGCTTCTGCCGGCGGCAACGGTCACGCGAATGGCGACGGGAGGGGGCTGGTGGCCACGGTTCTGGCCGAGCGCGGATTCCAAAGCGTCCGGCCCGAGCAGATCACGGAGCTCGTGCGTGCGA
The DNA here is from genome assembly GCA_963744235.1 of uncultured Acidobacteriota bacterium. Taxonomy (GTDB): domain Bacteria; phylum Acidobacteriota; class Terriglobia; order Acidiferrales; family UBA7541; genus Palsa-295. The sequence continues at coordinate 1,481,929 of CAVUSU010000006.1, forward strand.
CGGGCGCCCTCGATCGCGCCGGAAAATTGGCGCGCCAGTACGCGAATCGCGCAAAAGCCTGCCTGGAAGGATTGCCTGACACCGAATATCGACGCGCACTGCTCGCCGTCCCCGATTTCATCCTCGACCGGCAAAATTAGAAATCGAAAAGCGAAAACAGAAGAGGGAAAAGGGAAAGGCAGATCCCTCACCCCGCTCAAACCGCGGGGATTCGGGATGACAACGCAGCGCAGGACCGCTCGCCTACTTTGCGGCAACTTGCCGGGACGCTAGTTCCTTCGTGGCTTCGGCTATAAGATCCGAGGGCTTCCAGTTATTGTCGTGGAACCAGGCAAGGATTTTGCCGTCCGGTGAGATCAGGCTGGTGCTGATCGAGTGCGTAATCTGGCCGCGTTCAGCGTTGTAGTACAGGCCGAAGAACTTGGCGATTTCGGGCAGTTCCTTTTCCTGAGCCGACGCAAACTCCCAGTGATCGAAAGGCCGATCTGTTCCGGTGGTGTCGCGGAACGATGCGGCATACGTCCGCAAGGCGGCGGGCGTGTCGTGAGCCGGGTCAAAGCTGACGCTCAGCAATCGAATCCTGGACGCGGGAGGTGTCTCTTTGCGAAGCATGGCGTACATGTGAGCGAAGTTGTCGGAAACTTTCGGGCAGAAATCGGCAAACGGACAGCGAGTGTAGATGAACGTGAGAAGCAGCGCGTCGCCGCGAAATGACCGCAGGTGAATCCGCCTCCCGTTTTGGTCGAGCAGCGCGAAATCAGGAACGGCGTCGCCGGGCTGCGGCATGTGGAAGTTGGAGTTTGACGCGGGATCAGGCTTAGGCTGAGGCGCTTTCTTGACGATGACCACGTTCTCGAGATGCGGGACGCCTTCCGTGACGACCACGTCGGCCGTGATTTCGTCGCCCGGCGCGAGCGTCGCCAATACTGTGGTGTCGGGAACTGGATAAAACATGGTCATCGCGCCCATGAAGCCGGGAATGGCGTCGTGGTCCACTTCGGCCGAGTGGTCGTTCGCGTTCACCGACACGATTTTGCCGTGAAGATGGAACCGCGGCCCCGATTCCGCAGGTTTCCATCTACATCCGGCGGACGCGAACAGCGACGCCAGAATGCAGACGGAAAAGATCGAAGCCCGTCGAATTCGACGGCGGCCGCTCCCTGAGTGTTCCGGCATAATTCTCCCCAACATCAATAATGGAATCGCCAGCGAAACTCCGCGTAGATTTCGCGCGGATCATTGTAATGGAAGCCGCCGAACGTCAGGCTGTTGTCGAGCAGCACGCGGCGATTGGCCACATTCAGCGCGGTGACCGAAATCGAGTAACGCTCGCGAAAGCTCTTTCCGAGCGAAACGTCGAAGGTCGTGTGCCCCGGCAGATAGTGGCCCGGATAGAACTGGTTCGGCGAACCATTCGTGAAACCAGAACCATAGTAGACGTTCGACGAGGCAAAGGCCCGCCAGGGAAGACTCATCTCGAAACCTGCAGTCAGCGTGTTCCGTTGATCGTGATCGAGAGGAGCATATCCCGGCGCGGGTTGGCACGAGGGACTCGCCGGCGGAGAGCAAATTAATCCGCCGGTGATTGCGCCGCGAGCCTCGGCAACCTGGTTCGAGTAGGCGAGATGAACATGGCCGCGATTCCATATTCGAGGAGACCGTAGCGTGAGTTCCCATGCCTGGATGAGCGCGCCGTCGATTGTCACTGGGAAGAAGATATTGGATTCGCCCACGTTGTTGTGGTCGAAGAAATTGCGGGCGCGCGTCTGGAAAGTGTCGGCGTCGAGCGCCCATCCGCGGAAGGGAATCGTCAGGCCGAACTGATGCTCCTCGTCGCGCTCGCCCCGCAACGGAACAAAGGTCGTGTTCGAATTGTTCGCAAACTGGAGCAATGGGCCGGAGGCGGTTAGAAGCGGCGGTGCCTGGTAGAAATCCCCGTAGAACGCGCGAAACACCCAGTTGAGATGCGGAATTCGCAGGGCCGCTCCGAACCGAGGACTGGTGGCATTCTCCGTGATGCCGCCAGTGAAGTGTGACTGGCGCACTCCGGCGGACAGAGTGAGCCACGAGGTGACTGTAAATTTGTCGTCGACGAACGCTTCGACGAGGCCGCCGCTGGTGTTTTCAACGTCCGTAAAGTTCGGATTGCTTTGATCGTTGAAGATGGCGCCAAAAACTTCGCGGTCGCGCTGGCCAAAACCGTAAACACCCGCCTGGATGTTGTTCCTTGCAAAATTGGCGCTGAGAGTCGCTTGCGCGCCGCCATAGTTGGTTGCCCTCTCGTCCGTTGTGCTCACCGGGAAATCATTGGGCGCACCTTTGTAGTTGGCGCTGTTGTAGTGGTAGAAGGGCGAAACGGTCAGCAATGTGTTCGCGTTGATCGTGCGCACCCACGAAAAAATCGCATAGGCGTCAGCCTCGGAATTGGCATCGCGAAGCCCGCTGCTCATCGGGTTGTTCGGGTCGTAGGGAATTTGATAGTAGTCGCGGCGCAGCGACGTGACGAGACGGAGTTGGTCTCGCGGAGTGGCGTTGTAAATGAAAGAGCCGAAGCCGCCGAACCCGTTTTCGGAGTCGTGGAAAGTCTGGCCGATCGGAGTCTGCAGGCCCAGGTTGCTGCGATTGCCGTTCACACTCGCAAAGTACGCGAACCGCTCCGTGTGGCTTCCGAAATTGAGCTGATCGTTGGTCTGGTAGAAATTACCGAAGCTGGTCACGAGCTCCGCTTCGTTGTTGCGCTCGAAGCCGGTTCGCGGGACAACGTCGAAAACTCCATAGGTGCGGTCGCCGTAACTTGCCTCATAGCTGCCGCGCTGCACTTCGAGGTAGTCGATGTCTTTCGGATCGATTTGCGGGCCGACATTGCTGGCGATATTCGTGTTAGGAATCGCGACGCCGTCCACCAGCCAGCTCACCTGGTGGCCGCCGCGAACGTGCAACTGGTCGTGCGTAACGTAGGAGCCAGGAACGTAGTCGGTGATCTCCTGCAAGCTATTGGTGCGGTCAGCACCGGGCGTGCGCTCGATGTCACTGCGGTCAACGAGCGTGGTGGGCGTCACCGACTCGACGTTCGCAACGTTCGGCGCTTCGGCGGCGACGGTCGCCGTCTGGTTCACCGACGCCAGCGCGAGCGGAATGTGCAAAATGGGCGACGATGTGGAAATCAAGGTGACGTGTTGTTCCGCCGTTTGAAAGCCGTCCTGGCTGACGGTGACGATGTAATCGCCCACCGGAACAGCCTGGAAAGAAAACTCGCCGTCCTGGTCCGTTTGCGTCTTCTGCGACCAGTCAGAGGTGGCTGACTTTAGAACGACGCTCGCCCCTGCCACCGGGCGGTGCTGCGGATCGTGAACGATTCCGTGAATGTTTTCGAATATGGTGCCGCGCGCCACGCCAGCAAACAAAAGGAGCAGCGCAGCGAGCCAGTATGGCCCGAGCTTCCGCATGAAAAGCCTCCGTGAAGGATTGGTTGTGCGAAGCTGCCGAACGGAGGCTAGCTTCTCGGAGGTTGGAAGGGAGCGGGAAGGAATCCGGAGAATGCAGCGTGCTGGTCTTGAAACAAAGAGCGTCGCGAGTGCGTCGGAAGTGACAGCGCAGTGAAACTTGACAGCATTGTCGGCGGCAACGGCGCCAACAACGCAACGGAACTGGGTCGCTTCGAGCTCATGCCGCACTGGAACACGTGGCCCAGGGCGCCGTGGTGACACGACATTCCTTCCGTCTGTGCTGAACTGGCTGAACCAGGAGAATGCGCCGTGTGCCGCACGCAACACATGGCGTCGCACGAGGGTGTCGTGCCGGTCTGCGCCAACAGCACAAGCGGCAGAGCCGCCAACAGAAGTGCAACGAGGATGGCTTGCGCGCGGCGCATATTCCCGGGGGTTAGACTAACACACGTGGTTGCACGTTAGCAGTACGCGCGCTGGCTCAGCTCCGGATTGGCCGTTCCTAGCCAGTTTGCGTTCAAAAAGGCTTCGCGGTAGGCTCGGTTCGTGCTGCCGTTCAAGCTCATCTACGACGACCGCTACGATTTGAATCTTGGCGCGCACGTGTTCCCGTCGCAAAAGTACCGCATGATTCACGATCAGCTTCTTACGGAAGGAATCGCGGGCCCCGAGGATTTTCTGGCACCCGAGCCAGCGACGGATGCCGATATTCTGAGCGTTCATTCGCAAGAGTATTTCTACAAGCTGAAAACGGGGAACCTGAGTTACGAGGAAAAACTGCGGATGGAGGTGCCGTACTCGAAGGAATTGATTGTGGCGTGCTGGCTGGCGGCCGGAGGTTCGATTCTCGCGGGGCGGCGCGCGCTGGAAGACGGCTGGGCCGCGAACGTTGGCGGCGGATTTCATCACGCGTACCCGGACCACGGCGAGGGCTTCTGCGTGATTCACGACGTTGCCGTGGCGATTCGGCGTCTCCAGTATGATGGCGCGATCGAAAGAGCGATGGTGGTGGACACTGACGTGCATCACGGCAACGGGACCGCCGCGATTTTCGGTGGGGATGGCTCCGTTTTCACCCTCTCGATCCATCAGGAAAATAATTATCCGTATCCAAAACCGCCTTCCACGATCGATATCAATTTGCCCGACGGCGTGGGCGACGATGATTACCTGGCGATCCTCGAAAAGCACCTGCACCAGGCTTTTCACGATTTCGCGCCGCAGATTCTGTTTTATGTGGGAGGCGCCGATCCTTATCGCGAAGATCAGCTCGGAGGGCTTGCGCTAACCATGGAGGGACTCGCTCGGCGCGACGCGCTTGCGTTCGATTATGCGCGCCGCCACAAAGTGCCTGTCGCAATCACCCTTGCGGGTGGGTACGCGCGCCGCGTGTCCGACACCGTGCGCATCCACATCAACACGATTCTTGCAGCGCGCGACGCCGCGCAACAACGAGAAGCCCGGGCGGAAACAACCGCGCCCTGAAGTCGGACACTAGCGCGGGGCGAGTGCGTTTTGAAGCGCGGTATTTAACGAGCTTGAGAAGCCTCGCCGGTCCAGTCCTTCCACGCGATAAATGATCTTGCCATCCTGATCGACAACCACCACGGTCGGCAGGCTGCCCACCTTCAAGAAGTTGTCGAGCCCGTCCGCATACACGACGGGAATATCCCATTTTTCGTGTTGCAGGAATGGCGCTACCTGCGCGTCGTCCTCATCAGCATTCACCGCGAAGAACGCCACATTCGGATTCCCGCCGTAGTTTTTCGCCACTTGAATCAACAGAGGTTCGAGTTCCAGGCACGGTCCGCACCACGTGGCCCAAAAACTCAGCACAACAACTTTGCCTTTGACGGTGGAAAGCGACATCGGCGTCCCATCCAGGCGCCGGAGGGTGAAGGCGAACGTGTCTTTCGCGTCTTTGTTGCGCGCTGCAGGAAATGCTGCGGCGGGCGGCGCGGCGAGCCGGTCGTATGCGGCGAGGATTTCTTCACCCAAGCCTTGCTCGCTTCCGTGCACGGTGCGCCAAACGTTGCCCAGCTTCTTCCGCACTTCCCGACGGTCCACTTTGCCCGCCGGCCCCGTATCTGGCAGGACGAAAGCCAGAGCGTACTCGTCGATTGCCTTTGCCGGATCGTTTCTCATCTCCGCCATTTCGCCGAGCAATTCTGCCGCGGGGCCGTTGGCTCGAATGGAATAGCTCGTTTCGAGATCTTTGATTGCGGGGCCGTAATCGTGCTCCGTGTTTTCCACCTGCCCGCGAAGGTAATAGAGAACCATAAGGAAATTATTCTGTTGCTGCTGCCATTCGACGGCCGATTCGCGGGCGGGCCGCTGCTCCGGTATCGATTTTTCCACGCGATCGAGCACGCGCGTAATGTATCCCGCGGCGCGCGTCAGGCTTGCTTCGTCGCCTTTGCGCTGCAGGTAGCCGACGGCGACCAGCATCATGTCCGAATCCTCGGGCTGAATCGCCACCAGGCGCTCCGAATAATTCAAAGCGCAGGCGTCGTCCTGAAGCTGCTCGCACGCTTCCACCAGCGCGCGATAGACGCCTGCTCGCCGCGGCGCGTCGGGATATTGCAGCAAATACTGTTCGAGGTTTCGCACGAGCGCCGCCCGGTCGCTTCCTGAAGCGGACAGCGTTTTCTCGAGCGCCATTTCGGCCGCAACGTCATTCTTGCCCGGCGGATCCACGGCGGGCGTCCCCTTGGAAGAGGGAATCGTGTTTTGCCCCAGCGCCGCAGGAGTCAACGAAAATAACCCGGCGCATAGAGCGAAAAAGGCAAAGCGCATAACGGCCTATTCTAGCGAGTTCGGGAAGGGAGTGCTTGGAAAGTCGCCCGGCGTAAAGTCAAAAAGGGATTAGTGCAGCGTGATTTTTCCGGAGGAGGTCTCGATCTCGACGCGGCCTTTGCCGTCGCCGATTCGCGCCCGAACTTCATGCTTCGCGGCGGTGCCTTCCAGCACGATCGGAATCCCCGCATCGATGTCTCCGGAACTTGTATGAGCGTAGAGCCTGAAACTCGCGTCGGACGGAACGTGCAGCGACACATCCCCCGAACTCGCGTGGAGATCCCAAAAGATCGATGCTCCCGGATTGCCGTTGATTTCGACGTTGCCCGATCCCGTATGTACGCGCAAATCCGCGTGCGATCCGTCAACGCTTACGTCGCCGCTGCCGGTTTCAGCCACCACAGCATCGTTGGGCTGTTGCACTTCAACGCTGCCCGAGCCCGTATGGAGTCGCACTGCGCCTTTGGCACCGCGCACTGACATGTCACCTGATCCGGTCGTCACCTGCACCTGGCCCTGAACGTCGGACAACTTCACGTCGCCGCTTCCGGCCAGCGCCTGGATATCGTTGCCGATTTCATTCGCTTCAATATTCCCAGAGCCCGAAGTAAAGGTCGCAGGTCCGTGTATTCCTTTCACAGTCACGTCTCCTGAGCCCGAGACGCTGTGAAGTTGCGAATTGGCGGGAACCACGATGGTGTAGTCAATCGAAAGGTTATTCGGGCGATGGCCGACGCCTCCGACGCGAATCAGATTGTTGTCCTGCGACACCGGAGGATGCGCCTCGATTTCGGCAAGCTTTTGTTTGGCGTTTTCCGGCGACCAACCGCGCGCCCGAATCTCGCCGTGGATGCGCACTTCGCCGTCCGATCCCGGCGTGATGCGCACGTCACCGCTGCCGGTAGCTACTTCAAGCTGCACGGGGCCATCGACCTTGAACGAGCGGTCGAATGCGCCATCGGCGCCCATCTCTCCCACGCATCCCGCTGCCATCGCGGCAGCAAGCAGCGCGGCCATCAACCAGATTCGATTGGTTCGTCGTCCAGGTTGGATCGTCTTGAGCATGTTATCGAGGAAAGCTTCGTCTTCGCGTTGCGTGAACCTTCCTATCAGAAATATACGAAAAAGCGCAACCAGAAGTTCCGTCGACCCTACGAAAGTGAGGCCGATGGCGATGTTGCAGAGGCTACTTCGGCTTGAGCAGCAAATTGAGCGAGCCCTGGCGATAGCCCTCGAGATCCAGCGCGACGAACGCGAACCCTGCCTCTTTCACGCGCGCCGAAATCTGCGCCGCCATGTTTGGATCGAGCCCCCGCGCCAGCTCGTCCGGCGCAAGCTCAATACGCGCGAGCTCGCCGTGCGCGCGAACGCGGAATTGGCGAAATCCGAGCTCGCGCAGGGCGGCTTCGCCTCGCTCCACTTTCTGCAAGAGTTCCGGAGTGACGGCGATGCCGTACGGCACTCGCGACGACAAGCACGCCGACGCCGGGCGATCCCAGGTCCGCAGGCCGGCCCGGTGCGAGAGAAGACGAACCTCCGCCTTCGACAGCCCCGCATCGAGCAGCGGAGCGAGCACTCGGTGTTCGTGCGCCGCGCGATGGCCGGGACGGAAATCGTGAGTGTCGTCCGCGTTGACGCCGTAGGCAATTGCGCCGAAATTCCTCTCCTGGGCCAGAGCCTCCATGCGATCGAAAAGCTCGTCCTTGCAGTGGTAGCAGCGGTCGGCGTTGTTCGCGATGTAGAGGGGATTCTCGAACTCTCGCGTCTCGATGAATTCGTGCCGAATTCCGGTCGCGAGCAGGAACTCCTCCGCTTGTTCGCGGTCGTGCGCCGAAAAACTCGGCGATAATGCCGTCACTGCCAGCACGCGAGTGCCGAGCGCCTGGTGCGCCGCCCAAGCAAGATACGCGGAATCCGCGCCGCCCGAAAATGCAATCAGCAGGGAATCGAGAGGCCGCAGCGCGCCGAGGAGTTGCGCTTCTTTCTCGCAGGCAATCGCTTCTTGCGCCGGAGAAATCAGCATTGGAGATGGAGAAGCCATGCTCGCTGAGTATATCCCACCTATATCGCCCAACTACACAGGTTCACTCACTGGAAGTCGAGCATCACGTCCAGTTTGGCGCCCGCCGGATCTTTCTGTAGGAAGCGGCCGACCTTTTCGTAGTGGACGGGAAGGCCGGCGAGAGATTGCTTGATCCCGCTGTTGAGAAATTCTTCGTACACCATGTTATCAAACACGGCGCCGGTCGGGATCCTCCAGCCAGCGCGAATTCGCCGCTCGCCTTCCTTTGAAAGTCCGGTGAGAACGAGATTGCCCATGCGGTACTGCGGCCCCTCCGTGATTTTCGCTTCGTAGCTGACGCGCTTTGTGGCGTCGTCAAAATGCGGCACGCGATCCAAAACCAGATCGAGATAGCCGAGGCGTTCGTAGGCCTTGCGCGCGTTTTCCCACGTGGACTGTATTTTCATTCCGTCGGCGCTGGCGCCCAGGCTCAACTCGACGAGTTTGTCGAGCTCGCTCGCCGGAATCGCCGTGTTTCCGCTCCATTTGACGCCGCCCCAATTGAATGCGGGACCCGGATCGATGGGCGCGCGCACGACAACTTTGCTGGTTCCTTCCACGTGTACACTGGGCTCACCAAACTCGACGCGCAGAAACCCGTGCACGAGATACACCGGCCGCACTTGCTCGAACTCGAAAAGCTCAACCGCGCTGCGGGAAAACGGCTTTCCAACCAAGTCGGCGATGCGCTCCTGAATACCGTGGTCGCTGCCCGCCAGCGCGTCGGAAAATTCAACGGTCTGGACGTTTACCGCCGTACCCTCCGCGCGGAACCGCAAGACCTGCCGGCCGCTGGCTGGCAGAGTCACGAGCTCATGTGAGACGTTTGCCGAAATTCCACGAGCCACTAATTGTCTGCTGAGCGCCGAAGAAACATCGTCGAGAATCGATCCATGATCGGGAACGGTCCCGTCGAACAGATGCACAGACGTTTTGATCGCGGCGATGAGCTCTTCATCGGTGAACCACGGAAAATTATCGAAGAACACGGGAACCGTGGGAGCGTCGGCCACATCGTATTCGACGCTGACGCCGGCGGTTTCGGTGGTGAAGCGGTATTGAACATTCGAAAACAGTCCCAGGGCGGCAAGCGTGTCCGCGCCCTTCTGGATGTCGTCACGAGTGATTTGATCGCCGGGACGCAGACCGGTGGCCGGCGCGATCTGCGCCGACTGGAATCGCGAGGACCCCTTCACCGCAACAGCCTCGAGTCGTGAAGCCGGCGCATCGGATGAGGATTGCGCTAGTGCCTGCGTTGTTAGTAGAAGGCCGAGAAGAGAAGTAAGCCGGACAAGGTTCATAGGCGGAAAACTATTGGAATGCAATTGTTACGTCAACGGTTGCATTCTGTTTTGTCACGTTGAAACCTGAGCTTCGTCCCATTCCCTTTTCGAACAATCTACGACTCGCGACTTTTCTGACGAATTCTGCCGGACAAGGCCCGTTAAAAACGATGCGCGCCCAGTTATGGCGGGTATTGTAGGGGAATTGAATTTAAATGGGGAGTCTATTCGACGGTGACGGACTTGGCGAGATTCCGCGGTTGGTCGACGTCGCAGCCGCGACGCACGGCGATGTGGTACGCCAGCAATTGCAGCGGCACGATCTCGAGAATCGGCACGAGCAGGTCGGGCGCGGCCGGAATTTCGATGGCATGACTCGCCGTTTCGCGCGCCAGCCGATCGCCTTCCGTCACGATCGCGATCACGATACCATCCCGCGCTTTCACTTCCTGCATGTTCGAAATGGTTTTCTCATAACGCGTCATCGAGGCGGGGTCGGATTCGTCGCGGGTCGCAATCACCACCACCGGAAGATTCTCGTCGATGAGCGCATTGGGCCCGTGCTTCATTTCGCCCGCCGGATAACCCTCGGCGTGGATGTAAGAGATTTCCTTGAGTTTCAGCGCGCCTTCCAGCGCGATCGGGTAGTGAATTCCGCGCCCGAGAAAAAGAAAATCCGTGTGCCGGAAAAACTGCCTGGCCAGCTCCTCGATGTCGGCGTCGTGCTGCAAAATGCTCTCGATCTTGTGCGGAATCCGCGTCAGCTCCTGCATCAGCTTCTCAGACGCAGCGCCGGACAGTTTGCCGCGGACCTGGCCCAGAAACAGGGCTGTAAGCAGAAGCGCGGTGAGCTGGCCCGTGAAAGCTTTCGTCGACGCGACTCCGATTTCGGGTCCGGCGTGAGTGTAAATCGTGCCGTTTGCCTCTCGCGTTAGCATCGAGCCGACGACGTTGCAAATCGCCAGGATTTTCGAGCCTTTCTGACGCGCCTCGCGTTCAGCGGCCAGCGTGTCCGCGGTCTCGCCGGACTGGCTGATCGCCACCACCAGGCTGTGCTTATCGAGAATGGGATCGCGATACCGGAACTCGCTGCCGTAATCCACTTCCACCGGCAGGTGCGCGAGGCGCTCGATCATGAATTTCCCGGCGAGGCCGGCATGCCAGCTCGTTCCGCACGCAACGATCTTCACGTCACGGAAATTGCGGAACTCTTCTTCTGAGATGTCCATTTGATCGAGGAAGACTTTGCCGGACACCTGCGAAATGCGCCCCAGGAGAGTGTCGCGCACCGCGCGCGGCTGCTCGAAGATTTCCTTCTGCATGAAATGCTTGAAGCCGCCCTTCTCCGCCATGATCGGATCCCATGTGATGTGCTGGGCGGGCCGCTTGATTTCGCGGCTTTCGAAATCGAGCAGGCGCACGCCTTGCGGCGTGAGGATGGCGATTTCGCCATCGCCGAGAAAGAAGACGCTTCGCGTGTGCTCCAGCAGCGCTGGAATATCGCTGGCGACGAAGAATTCATGGTCGCCCAGGCCCACCACGATCGGCGGTCCCATGCGCGCTGCTACAATCTTGTTCGGGTCCCGAGTGGAGAGCGCCACCAGCGCATACGCTCCAGTCATCACCTTGACGGCTTTCAGCACAGCCTCTTCGAGCGGCACATCCTTGGTCGAAAACTTCTCCAATAGGTGCGCGATGATTTCCGTGTCCGTCTCGGTCTGGAATTTGTGGCCTTCCTGCGCGAGCTGGCGCTTCAGTTCGAGATAGTTTTCGATGATCCCGTTGTGCACCACGACGATCTCGCCGGTGCAATCCCTGTGAGGGTGAGCGTTCTCTTCGGTGGGGCGTCCGTGAGTGGCCCAGCGCGTGTGGCCGATGCCGTAAAGTCCTTCGAGCGGCGTGGCGCGAATGGATTCTTCCAGGTTGCGAAGCTTTCCCGGGAGCGCGGCGAATCTCGAGCTTGCCATCGTTCCCGACCACTGCGATACCCGCCGAATCGTATCCGCGATATTCCAGGCGTCGCAATCCGTCGAGGATCAGCGGCACAACCCGCTTCGGCCCGATATAACCGACAATCCCGCACATCCTGGCAGCTCCTGTTGGCGCAACTGGGACACCGCACCGATTCGGCCGGCGCGGCTCCCGACAAATTTAGGTTAGCACAGTCCAATATTCGAGGGGGGAACCGCGCCTTCCCGAGATTCCAAAGAGGGAATTATCGGCTTGGTCGAGGATTTCGAAGCGAAGCTCTTCTAATAACGGGTTCGTGCCTACTCGCCGCGACGATCGGCCCAAGGAACTCGTCTGAATCCTTGTTGACCACTGAATCATCTAGTCCCAATGCGGAATGAAACGCGAGATCGTATACGAAAGGACAAGAACATGGGCCAGTCACTGAAGGGGAAGATTGCAGTTATCACGGGAGCGAGCCGCGGCATTGGCCGCGCGATCGCAATTCGGCTGGGGCGCGACGGCGCTTTGGTGGCCGTGCATTACGGGCGTAATAAGGCTGCCGCCGACGGGACGGTGCGCGAAATCGAAGCAGCAGGAGGCGCGGCATTCCCCGTTGGCGTGGAACTAGGTACGGTGGCCAGCGTAGAGCAGCTCTTCAAGTTACTGGACGCAGACCTGACCAAACGGAATGGAAGCAACCAGTTCGATATTCTAGTGAACAACGCCGGGGTGGCGCCGGACTCTTCCGTTGAATCGGCCACGGAATCTGTCTACGACGAAGTATTCGCTTTGAATGTGAAGGTTCCGTTTTTCGTGAGCCAAAAAGCGTTGCCGCGTTTGAGGGATGGCGGGCACATCATCAACATCTCTTCCGGCGTCACGCGCATCGCCTTTCCGGAAAAGGCGGCGTACGCGATGACGAAGGGCGCGTTGAATATTTTGACGCTCGAGCTGGCCAAGGCGCTCGGGCCGCGAAACATCACCGTGAACACGCTCGCACCCGGATTCACGGACACAGACATGGCTGCGGACATTTTGAACAATCCGCAGGGCAGGGAATATGCGAGCTCCATTTCTGTGTTCAACCGGGTGGGCACACCGAATGACATCGCAGACGCCGCAGCGTTTCTCGCGTCGAACGATTCGCGGTGGGTGACGGGTCAATACCTTGACGCCACTGGCGGCGCGCGCTTGTAATTTGCTTCAGCCGCGGGCAGCTGCGGATCGGGAAACCTAATCGAGGATTTCGAAGCGGAATTCTTCGATAACGGGGTTCGTGAGGACGTCCTTCGCGATGCGTTCGACTTCCTTTTGGGCCTGCTCGCGACTGCTCCCGTTCAATTGCAGCACGAAGAATTTGCCCTGGCGCACGTCCTGCACCTTCGCGTGCCCCAACGACGACAGCGCCCGCTGAATCGTCTGCCCCTGCGGATCGAGAACCGTGGATTTCAGCATCACCCAGACGTGTGCTTTCATTTTTGTCTCTCTTTACTCAAGTCGGGGAATTATATCAGGCCGTTCATTTCGCCGCTGCGCGAAAATCCTCCAGCAATTGGCGTTTTTCGCCGGGCGAAAGAAAAGCGGCGCTGAAACTCTGCTCGGCCAGAGTCAGCAGCTGCTCGTTCGAGAGTCCGAGAGCCGCCGCCTGCGAATACTCCGTCAGCAAGGTCGTGTGAAACATTCCGGGATCGTCGGTGGAGAGCGTCACAGGAAGTCCGCGCTCGAGAAATTTCGGCAACGGATGATCCGCCAGCGAGGCATCGGTTTTGCCCGTCTGCTTGGCCAGCGCGCCCGTACAGAGATTGCTCGTGAGGCAATTTTCGAGCACCACTTTGCGGTTGGCGAACGATTCCGCCAGCGCCGGATCGTTCATCACCGCGATGCCGTGGCCGATGCGTTCCGCGCCGAGAATTTCCACCGCCTCGCGAACCGATTCCGGCCCGCCAATTTCTCCCGCGTGGCAAACCAGGCGCAAGCCTTGGCTGCGCGCGAAGTCAAACGCCGGACGGAAGTTGACCGCCGGAAACGCAAGCTCATCGCCGCCCATCCCGAACGCGACCACGCCCGATTTCTGCAGTTTTGCGGCCCACCGCGCCACTTCCATCGCGGCGTCCGGGCCCAACTGCCGCGCCGCGTCGAAAATCCACGCCGTGCGCAGGCGGCTGAACGGAACGCTGAGCGCCATTTCGCGAATCGCCTCGAAATTCGCCTCCACGTTCTGCATGCGCCGCAGCATCACGCCCGTGGAAATCGTGATTTCGGCATAGACCACGTTTTGGCGGATGAGTTCTTCGGCGAGGCGCTGCGTGATCAGCCGCGTAGTCGTCCGGGTCGCGCAGAAACGAAGTTACCCACTTGAAGGCTTCGATGAATCCCGCGAAATTCGAGTAGTTGTAGCGGGCCTCGACCTCTTCGGGCGTGATTTCCACATCGTGGCGCGCCGCAAGTTCGACGGCGGTTTCAGGCCGAATCGAGCCTTCGAGGTGGAGGTGAAGCTCCGCTTTCGGAAGCGCGTCGACGACCGTCGGGCGTCGAGTTGGCTGTGGGGTCGTCTGTGTCACGAATTCCGTTTCATTGCGAAGGCAATGCGGGCGGCCCGCGTTGATCCACGCCGTCATCCAGTAGGACCCGATGTCGGTGGAAGCGTCGGAAAGCTGCCGCACCAGCACCGCGCCCGCTTGTGCGTAGAACCGGTCGTAATATTCATCTCCATAACTGGTCAGCCCCTCATGCGCGCGGCGATCCGCGAGCAGCATGTTTTCAAGCCACGAATGCGCGCTGAGGGCCATCTCGAACGCATGGTCCGTGGGATCGCGAAATGAAACTCGCCTCGTTCGGCTTGACGAAGAAAAATAGCTGATAGCGGTCCACCAGCCCCGTATCGAACCGCTCGTTCACGCCCGGCTGGCCGGAAAGCTTCCCGTCCGTATTAATCGTCGTGTTGAAAGGATCGTGCGCGGCCGCCACGTAGTGCGCGAGCGCGGCCGCGGAAATTTTCACCTCCGCCCAGTTGTGCTCCTGGAACGCGTCCGTGAGCTTCTTGCTGGATAGTCCGATCTGCCACGGAAGCAGGCCGTACGTCTCGAGTGTTTGCCGGGTGTATTTTGCGACCGCGGCGGTATAGACGCGCGGAAGCGCCGAGAAAGGAAACTGGCCGTAATGGTCGAGCTGGATGAACTCGTTGTGCTCGGCGGCTGCAATCTTCGCATCCAGGGCGCCGGCGTCGGTCACATGCTGGACCAGAAACTGGCGGTTGCCTTCGAAGAACGTCCCGCATTTCCTCCGGCAGCGTGTCGATAGCCTTGTTTGTCACCAACCGCTCGGCGTTCTCGCCCCAGCCAAACGACGACGCCACCGCGAACGCGACAAGCGCCGCGAGCAGAACCAGACCCGCGCACAACCGATGCAGCATCAGTTGCGACTTTCCCTTTGGAGCCGCTTGCATGTTCGCGTTCGAGAGCTGGCTGTGCTTCCGCCCGTACAAATGGTACAGCACCAAACCGATCACCAGCCACACGAAGAAGCGAATCCAGTTCGTGATCGGCAAGCCCGCCATCAGCAGCAGGCACGTGAGAATCGTCACCACCGGCGCCAAGAAGCCCCCCGGCGCGCGAAACGCACGCGGCCGATCCGGTTCGCGGTAGCGAAGAATCAAAACGCCGCCCGCAACCAGCGCGAACGCGAAGAGCGTGCCGATATTCGAGAGGTCGGCCAGCGTGCCGATATCAAGCAGTCCCGCCGGAATCCCCACCACGAATCCCGCCACCCACGTTGAAAAATCCGGAGTGCGGAATCGCGGATGGACGCGGCTGAAAAGGCCGGGCAGCAGCCCGTCGCGCGACATCGCAAACCAAACGCGCGCCTGCCCGAGCTGAAACACGAGCAGCGACGAAATCATGCCCATCAGCGCGCCGAGCAGCACCACCAGTCGCACGTTGCCCGAAATCGAGCCGCTTCATCGTGTTCACCACGGGCGCAGCGTCATCCAGCAAGCTCTGCCAGGGAACCAGGCCGGTGAGCACCACGACCACGGCGATGTAAAGAATCGTGCAGATGACCAGCGTGGTGATAATTCCGATCGGCAAATCGCTTCTGCGGGTTCTTGCATTCCTCGGCGGCCGTCGAGACCGAATCAAACCCGATATACGTGAAAAAAATGATCGAGCCGCCGGTCAAAATCCCCGGCCAGCCGTTGGGAGCGAATGGGTGCCAGTTTGCCGGATGGATGTAACGCGCGGCGACGCCGACGAACATCAGGATCGCCACGATCTTCAGCAGCACCATCACATTGTTCGTTTCGGCGGATTCCCGAATCCCGCGCACCAGCATCACCGTCAGCAGCATCACGATGATCAACGCCGGCAAATTGAAACCGAAATGCCAGCCCGGGGCATACAACGTGTTTCCCTGCAAGTCCGTGAGGCCGCTCGGCAGATATGCCGGCGTGATCCAGCGCAAACTGGGATGAATCCCAAACCAATCGAGCAAATCCACCACGTGCGCGGAAAATCCCACGCTCACGGCCATGTTCGAAACGGCATATTCCAGGATCAGGTCCCAGCCGATAATCCAGGCGATGAGTTCGCCCATCGTCGCGTACGTGTAGGTATACGCGCTGCCGGCAATCGGAATCATCGCGGCCAGCTCCGCATAGCAAAGGGCCGCGAAGCCGCATACGACGGCGACGAGAACGAACGAAAGAGCGATGGCGGGTCCCGCTCCCGGGCGCCCGAAAGACGCTGAGTGGTAGATCAGGTATTCGAGCAAGGGAGCGTTGAGGATCGATTTCGCCTGCAGTTTCTGCCCGGCGATGGCGGTCCCGATCACCGTGAAAATTCCGGAGCCAATCACCGCGCCGATTCCGAGGGAAGTCAGGCTCAGCCACCCGAGCGACTTCTTCAGCCGCTTCTCGGGGTTTTCCGAGTCGACGATCAGCTGGTCGATGTCTTTCTTGCGAAAGAGTTGTGGGTCCAATCGCACCTTCCCCGAACAGAGTCGGGAAACTCTAACCCCCGCAGCCCGTCCGCGCAACCTTCCGCTTCCTATAACGGACGAGACATAAAGCTGGAACGCAGTCCGCGCTATACCAACTGCAGATTCGCGTACCGCTCGATCAATTTCTTCGCGCCGTAATCCTGAAAGCTCACCGTGAGCCTGCGATCCTCGCCTTCGCCTTCCACTTCAATGATCGTGCCGACGCCATACTTGGAATGTCGCACGCGCGTTCCAACCAGCGAATCTTTCGTTGCGCGAGGCTGCTGAGCCGGACGTCCATACGGCGTGCGCCGCGGCGCCGACCGGCGATACGAATACGCTTGCGAATACTCCGGATCGGCTTCGTACCGCCGCGTTTCGCCCGGCTCAGACAGCGAGCCCCGCGCCGCCTCGATCAGGTCCGCGGGAACCTCGGCGAGAAACCGCGAGGGAATGGAAGCGCGCAAGCGATCCTCTCCATAGGTGCGCCGGTAGATGGCGCGCGACAGACGCAGCGACTTTTTCGCGCGCGTCATGCCCACGTAGAACAGCCTGCGCTCTTCCTCGATTTCGGCCACGGTATTGAACGACCGGCTGTGCGGCAGAACGCCTTCTTCGAGCCCCGCGAGAAACACCGCGTCGAACTCGAGTCCCTTCGCGCTGTGCAGCGTCATCAGCGAAACCGTTACGGTCTCGTCGTATTCGTCCGCGTCGGCCACCAGCGCGGCGCGGTCGAGCAAGTCCTCCAGCGTTTGCCCCTGCTCGGTGGCTTCGGCCATGGCGTTCGATAATTCGCGCAGATTTTCGGCGCGCGACGTGTGCTCGGCGTTGTCCTGCTGCTCCACCCACAGCAGGTAGCCCGTCCGGTCGAGCACTCGCTCGATCAGCTGCGCCGGCGGCAGTTCCTTGCATTCCTCCTGCTGCGCCTCGATCATTTCGCGGAACAGGTTCAGCGCGCCGGTAAGCTTCCGGCCCGTGGAGAACTCTCCCGCGCGAATCACTTCCCACAGCGATTGCCCCGCCTCGCGGGCGCGGGCTTCCAGAACGCCAATCGTAGCCGCGCCGATTCCTCGGGGCGGCACGTTCAGCACGCGCAGCAAGGAAACGTCGTCTTCGGGATGAAAGAGCAGGCGAACGTATGCGAGGGCGTTGCGAACTTCGGCGCGTTCGTAAAAGCTGAATCCGCCTACCACGCGATGCCGCACGCCCAGCCGCCGCAGCACTTCCTCAAACGATCGCGACTGCGCGCCGGTGCGATACAGCACGGCCACGTGCGCATCCGGATCGTCTCGCAGCACGGTCGACAGTTCGCCACAAATGTATTCAGCCTCGCTCGTCGAATCCTGTGCTTCATAGAAACGCAGGCGATCGCCGGAACCGAGCGTCGCGCGCAGGGTCTTGCCGAGCCGTTCGGTATTGTTGTGGACCACGGCCGCAGCGGCGTCGAGGATCGTCTGCGTGGAACGGTAGTTTTCCTCGAGTCGTATGATTTTCGCCTTCGGAAAATCCTCCGTGAACCGCTTCAGGTTCCCGGCGCGCGCACCCCGCCATCCGTAGATGGATTGATCTTCGTCACCCACGACGCAAACGTTCTGCCGAGAGCCCGCGAGAAGGCGCACAAGCTCTTCCTGCCAGCGGTTCGTATCCTGGAACTCGTCCACCATGATATATTGGAAGCGGCTGCTCCACGCGGCCCGCGCGTCCGCGTGATCGCGCAGCAATTCCACAGACTTCAGCAGCAGGTCATCGAAATCCACCGCCGCGGCCTTGCGGAGCATTTCGTTGTACAAGCGAAAAACCTTGGCCACGTCTTCGCGATTGTCGTTCCGCGCGTCCGTCGCTTCGGCTTCCATTTCATCTGGCGTGACGCCGTGATTCTTGGCGTGGCTGATCTGTGCGCGCACGTTGCGAGGCGGGTAATCGTCCGCGGGCAAATCAAGCTGAAGCAGCGCGCGCTTGACGGCGGCCGTCTGGTCGTCATCGTCGTAGATGGCGAAATCGCGCGGAAGGCCGATCCGCGGGCCTTCCCGCCGAAGCAGGCGCGCGCAGAAAGAGTGAAAAGTGGAAACCCAAACGTCGGAACCATCGCTGCCCGTCACGCGAAGCAAATCGGCGATGCGCTGCTTCATCACGTCCGCGGCTTTGTTCGTGAACGTGACGGCCAGGATCGCCTTGCCGGGCACGCCTTTTTCGATCAGGTGCGCGACGCGATAGGTGATCACCCGCGTCTTGCCGGTGCCCGCGCCCGCGAGCACGAGCACGGGACCCTCGGTTGCGAGAACAGCTTCGCGCTGGCGTTCGTTCAGGTCGTTCAGAAATCCGATTGCATGAGGAGAGGAAGTCAAGTAACGATTCTATCCGAGCGATTGCATTTCAGCAATTTGCCGTTCCGCATGGGCCCTGTGCTATGTTTCTGGGCGATGTTGACGAGTGGCGTGGCGAGGTTTGCTTGAAGCGTTCGAATGTGCGAATAACGAAGCGTTTGACGCTATTTGCGCTGTTGGCCTGGTGCCTCGTGTCTCTGCCTTGGCCCGCGCGGAGCGCCGATTCGTCCACCGCGCCGCAGCGGCCCTCTGAGCGGCAGGTGGACGCGATTTTCTCAGCCGTTACGAAGCCCGATGAGCCCGGCCTCGCCGTGATGGTCCGCAAAGATGGCCTCGTCCTTTTCGAGCATGGCTACGGCGTGCGTGATCTCGAAACGCGCGCGAAAATCGACCCCACGACGAACTTCCGCCTCGCGTCGTGCACGAAACAGTTCACAGCCATGGCGATCATGCTTCTGGTGCATGACGGCAAGCTGACGTACGAAACTCGCCTCACCGACGTATTTCCGGATTTCCCTGCGTACGGCAAATCCATCACCATTCGCAATTTGCTGAATCACACTTCAGGGTTATCCGACTACGAGGATTTGATGACTGCCGTCGAAGGGACACATGACAACCGGGTCTGGAGTGAAATTCGCCAGATTCAAGATACGGAAGTCCTGCGGCTCCTGGAGCGCGGGTGGGACATTACGCCCGCGCCACAAAAGGGTAAGTTCCCGCCGGGTACGAAGTGGGAGTACAGCAATTCGGGTTACGTCGTGCTCGGAACCATCGTGGCGAAAGTTTCCGGCAAACCGTTCGGCGATTTTCTTCATGATCGCATTTTCGCGCCGCTGGGAATGCAGAACACGGTGGCGTTCGTGAACGGCAAGAACAAAGTATCGAATCGCGCGTACGGTCATTCCATCGTCAAGGGCGCGTGGCACCAGACCGATCAAAGCTCGACGTCCGCAACGCTCGGCGATGGAGGGGTGTATTCCTCCGTCGAAGATCTCGCCAGGTGGGACGAAGCGCTGAGCCTGCACACGCTGCTCAGCCAAGCGGAAATGCAGCCGGCGCTCACGCCAGTGAATGTCCCGCACGCCACCGCGCCAGCGGCCGACAGCGAAGCGAATGCGAAGGTGGGCTCGGGCGAGCTAGCCGCGTACGGCTTCGGCTGGTTCCTGGATCCTTACGACGGCCACGAGCGCATGTGGCATGACGGCGAAACCATCGGCTTCCGCACCACGATCCAGCGGTTCACGGCCGACCATTTGACGATCATCATCCTTTGCAACCGCACAGACCTCGATCCGGGCGCTCTCGCGCGGCAAGTCGCGGACCTGTTCCTCGCGTCCTCGGGCCAATCTCAAATGAAGTCCCTCAAGTTTCCCGCGTGGCTGCAGCGCCTCGTCGCGGTGATGGGCGGCGGCGGGTTGTTTGTCGTGACATTCCTCGATTCCTCGGTGCTTTCGTTTCCATTCCTCGCGGACGCAGTCGTGATCGAGCTCTCGATCGAAAGAGCCGCGCGAATGCCGTTGTATGCCGCCATGGCTGCGCTCGGCTCGCTCGCCGGCTGCATCTGGCTCTACCTGCTGGCGAAGAAGGGCGGCGAAGCTTTCTTCGAGCGCCGCGCGGGGAAGGGCGCGGTGAAGGCCAAGCAGTGGGTGGCGCACAACGCGTTCCTGAGCGTGTTCATTCCGGCGCTTTTGCCCCCGCCGTTTCCCTTCAAGATTTTCGTATTGGCCGAAGGAGTGTTTCAGGTTCCACTTCGCACTTTCGCGGCTGCGCTCCTGCTGGGGCGCGGCCTCCGCTATCTGGCAGTTGGAATTTTCGGCGTGAAGTATGGCGCCCAGAGCATCCTCTTCCTCGTCACGCACGGAGGCGCCTTCGCCATCGGGGCAATCGTCGTGTTGTTATTGCTGTATATCGTCAGCCGCCTGTTTTTGCGCGACTCTCCGCAGTCTAGCTAGCCCCCTCCCCTCTTGCAGTGAGCCTGCTATTCGTAACGTAACGCGATCAGCGGATCCACCCGCGTGGCGCGGCGCGCCGGCAAGAAGCAAGCCGCGGCGCCCACGAGCAGAACGACGAATGTGACGGCGCCGAACGTCAACGGATCGCTGGGCCTCACGCCAAAAAGTTCGCTTGAGAGAAGGCGAGTGACGCCGAGGCTCGTGCCGACGCCGATGGCGATCCCGGCGGCGACGAGTCCGAGTCCTTTGCCCACCACCATGCGGAAAATGTTCGCGCGTTGCGCGCCGAGGGCCATGCGGATTCCGATTTCGTGCGTTTGCAGCGAAACCGTGTAGCCCATCACGCTGAAAACGCCGATCGCAGCAAGCACGAGGCCGATCGCCGCGAACGCTCCGAGCGATTCGAGGCCGAACTGCGGTTCCGCGAACGAATATTGCTGGAGATAGTGTGTAAGCGAGCCGGCTTCGATGAGCGCAACGCTGTGGTCCACGGACCAGATCTGCTCGCGAACGCTTTTCAACACCGAGAGTGGGTCCACCGCGGTACGCAGGATGATGGCGCGGTTTTCATAGGCGCTGATGGTGTAAGGAATGTAGGCGCCGGGTAGGATCGGGTCCTCCAGACCCGAGTTGCGCACATCAGCAACAATTCCAATAACCTCGAAGTAGGCGTCGTGGGGAGTTTCGACGATTTGATCGAACACGTCGAATTTTATCTTTTGGCCGAGCGGGTCGCCGGGCCCGAGATACTGATGCGCGAACGTCTGGTTGACGACGGCGACGAAGCGGCCTGACGCAACGTCACTTGCTGACAACAGCCGGCCACGCAACAGGCGCAATCCGAGCGTCTTGAAATAGTCCTCGCTGCAGACGTCGAAGAGCGAGGTCCAGGTTTCGGAATGAACTTTACCGGGGACGGTAATGTCGCTGCGCGCAGAGTTGTACGGCGGGAGCGAAATCGTTTCCGCGGCGGAAATGACGCCGGGCACAGCCTGGATTTTTGCAAGTGCCTGGTCGAAAAAAGCCTTTTTCTCCGGGATCGTGTTGTAGCGCCCCGCCGGAAACGCGACGTTCATCGCCAGAATGTTTGTGGGATCGAAGCCAAGGTCGAGATGCGTGAGCGCATACAAAGTGCGCATCATGAGGCCCGCGCCCGCCAAAAGCACGATCGAGAGCGCAACCTCCACGATCACAAGCGCGGCGCGGAGCTTGCCGTGGCGGAAACTCGAGCTGGCGCCCTTCGCGGTGCCCGCTAGGCGCGAATTCAAATCGCGGCGCACAGAATGAAGGGCGGGAGCGAGGCCGCAGATGATCGTGGTGAGCAGCGTGACGCCGACGGCGAAGAGCAAAACAGCGCGGTTGAGTTCGATGACCGCTTCGCCGGGAAGCATGTCGGGAATCACGGCGGCGGTGAGTCGAATGCCCGCGTAGGCGAACAGGCAACCAAGCGCTCCGCCGGCGAGTGCAAGAACCAAACTCTCCACCAGCAACTGGCGGACGAGGCGCCAACGGCTCGCGCCGAGCGAGGCGCGCACGGCGATTTCCTTTTCGCGAACGGTGGCGCGCGCGAGGAGCAAATTTGCGACGTTGCTGCAGGCGATGAGGAGCAGCATGCCGACGGCGGCGAGAAGAATGTAAAGCATGGCTTTCGAGTCGCCCACCACGTCGCTCGCGAGCGAATCCACGTGGACCGTGAAGCGCTTGGGATACTGGTGAGGATAGGTCGTCGCCAGGCGGCGCGCGATGACGTCAATATCAGCGGAGACGGCGGCGTAGGTGACGCCGGGCTTGAGGCGCTCTTCGCCGACAAGGTAACGCGGCTGGTTGTACTCGTTGATGCCATCGGGCGCACCGCGCTCCAGGCTGAGCGGGAAATAAACGGACGATCCGAAATAGCGAAAGCGCGGCGGCATGATGCCCACGAGCGTGCGCGAGGCTCCGTTGAGCGTGAGCTGCGTGCCGAGAATCTTCGGGTCCGCGCCGAACTGTTCGCTCCAGCACCGATAGCTCATGACGAAAACGGGTGGCGCGCCGGGCTTGCCGTCGTCGTCGGTGAGCCAGCGTCCGAGAAGCGGCTGAACGCCCAGGAACGGGAACGTGTTCGTCGTGAGATACGCGCCTTCGAGGCGTTCGGTGCCAGTGGGCGTGGAATAGAGGACGTTGGTGGGGGCGGTGCCCGCCATATCGGTGAACACGTGGTTCTGTTCGCGGTAATCGAGAAATTCCGGGAAAATGAACGCGCCGCGACCGCGTACGCCGCCGCGGTCGGCGTCATGAATCTGGAAAATCGTAATTCCACTCGCATTCTTGTAGGGGAACGGGTTGAGAAGGCCGTCATAGATGACGCTGAAGACCACGGTGGACGAGCCGATACCCAGCGCGAGCGCGAAGATGGCGAGAAGCGCGAAGCGCCGGTCTTTGAAGAGCGTTCGCACGCCATAGCGGAGGTCTTGCCAGAAATTCTCAATCCATTGGGTTCCGCGCATGTCCCGGCACTCCTCCTTCGTTTGTTCGACTCGGCCGAAATCGCGTAGCGCTGCCTCTCGCGCTTCCCGTGGAGTCATTCCCGCCGCGATGTAGTCGCATGTTTTCATCTCGACGTGGAATCGCACTTCCTCGTCGAGCTCGTCGTCGAGCCTGCCGTGCCGCAACAGCGAGCGCAGTTTCTTCCCCAACGACATGAGATCAGCCTCAAGCGAACCGGAGGATTTTCGCGACGGCCCCTGTGACCCGGCTCCAGTTTTCTTCCTCTCGTTCAAGTTGCCGGCGGCCGGCCGGCGTCAGCTTGTAATACTTCGCGCGCCTCCCGTTTTCACTTGGCTTCCATTCCGAGGAAATCCAGTCTGCCTGTTCCATGCGGTGCAAAGCGGGATACAGAGAGCCCTCTTCGACCCGCAGGACTTCGTCGGAAATTTGCTGGATGCGTTGCGCCAAGCCATAGCCGTGGGCCGGTCGGCGGCGAAGAATTTTGAGAATCAGCAGGTCGAGCGCGCCTTGCAGTTGGTCGTTGCCCATGAGGTAAGGCCCCCTAGATGTCTAGGTAAAGTAAGCCCACACATTCGCGTTGTCAAGACTGGTTAGGGAGATGCGGTGGTCGTGCCCGGAAGAGGAGGCTGGTGTTTCGCGCGACGTGAAGCGCCACTCTACGGATTTGGATGCGAAGCGAAGAGGAGGCCCTGGTTCGTTACGTGCAGCGCGCTGTCGAGGTCCACGCGCGCGAAAATGTTTTCGGGGCTCATGTCGCCGGACTCGAACTGCAAGTCGTACAATTCGAAACGGTAGCCATCTTCCATCCGCGCAATGTGCGCGAGGGGAAACCGCGCGTACTTCAGGAATGCCTGCGTCGTATCGGCGTGCTGCCCGGCTCGCAGCGCTGGAGAATCGTCCGGCTTGTAATGTGTGACGCTGCGGTCGGGATCAAACCGTGCGCCGGGTTCGAGGCCGACATCGATTTCCTCGATCGTATTGTCGGTGATGACCACGCCCCGCCAGTCGAAAGGCGACGACGAGGGGAAAGCGCCCGCGGCCAGCGGCGCCTGCCCGCGATACTCGCGCGATAGCAGCAGGTCCACAGCCTCGCTGTGCAGCGTCGCGCGTCCGCACAAATACACAGCCAGTAGCGCCAGCGTGACGATCGCCGCCGTGCGCCCTCGCACGCGCTTCTTGCGGTCGCCAATTTCCTCGCTCACCAGCCGCAACAATTGCGGCAGCAGTAGCCCGCCGATCAGCGCGATCAGAATCCACGGATCCAGATTCGCAACGATATTCCACGCATACAGCCGCACATGAAAAGGCCACAAAAGCTGCACGCCGGTCCCGCTCGCGACGTCAAGCAAGGCGTGCCCCGCCGCCCCGATGGCCGACACAATGAACGCTGCCACGAAACTCACGGGCGCGGCGACAGCCTTCCCGCCAGCCGTCGATTCCCTGGCACTTTTTCGATCGAGCGCGCAGAAGGCGCCCGCCGTGGCGCAAGCGATCACCGCCACGCCCGGAAGTGAATGCAACACGGCGCGGTGCAGCCGAAGAAAAGCGCCGGCGCCGCCGAAGTAGCTCGCATAGTCAAGGTCCGCGGCGAGGCCCGCGCTAACCATCATCGCGGTACCGAACCGCGGCAATCGCCGCTGGCCCGCGCGCGCCAGCGCCAGCGATACAAGTGCATGCGTGACCGGTTCCACTCTCGTCCTTTTTGGCTAGAAGAGATTTCTTGGGACGTGCACCTTGTCATCCCGAATCCCCGCGGTTTGCGCGGGGTGAGGGATCTGCTTTTTCCTTACTTCTTCACCGCCGGCACCACAATCGACAGCGCGTCCGGCACGATCCGGAACGCGAGCGGCAAAGCGCCGATCGGCTCGCCGTCCACCTGGGCGAAGACCATGCGGTCGCCGGCGGGCTCGCAGATCACCTCCGTGTCCTTCCACGCCTCGATGCCCTTGACGCCGCGCAGCTTCCCCATCCACAGCGCCGGCAGGCACGCGAGATAGCCCAGCCGGCTCGCTGGCGAATTCGTCAGCATCTCGAACGAATCTTCGAACAGGCTGGCGCCGGTCGTGATCTTGAACGGCCCGCCGTAATGCGCCGTGCGGCCGACCACGATGATCGTCGCGCGCCGCTCCTGGCCGCCGGAAAGGACGCGCATCTCCGGGAAATCGTACTGAAAGAGTTGCTTCAGCCCTTCCACCCAGTACGCGAGAATCCCCGCGTTCTTTTTGAAAATTTCATCCACGCCGTTGACGATCGCCCCGTCCGGCCCCGCGCCTCCGACGCAAAGAAAATACCGCCCCGGCAGGCATCCGAGCCTCTCCCGTTCTCGTTCCCCGCGCTCGCAAGTCCCAGCGCGATTCGCCGCACGATTCCGCCCGGAATCAATCTCGCCGCGTGCGGAATGTCCCACGGGATGCCGAGTTCTTTCGCCAGAATGTTCGCCGTTCCCGCCGGCAGCAGCGCCATCGGCACCTGGCTCCCGGCAAGCCCGTTCACCACTTCGTTGATGGTGCCGTCGCCGCCGCACGCGATCACCATGCCGCGGCGCTGTTCCACGGCGTGCCGCGCCATTGCCCTGGGCGGTCGCCGGGCCCCGTCGTCGGGGCGAGCTCGGAGGTTGATGCCCGCGTCCTTCAGGATTCGCACGGCCTGTTCGATCTCTTCAAAGCGGTGCTTGCGCCTCCGCCCGCTCGTCGGGTTGTAGATCAGCAGCGCGTCTTTGATTCCGTCAGGCATCGGATCGTCGTCGTCCAGCGCCTTCGAGGCCGCCGACTGGCGAATCAATCGCGCATTGTATAATAGCTGGCGGATTTCGACCGAACTGCATCCCTCTGCCGAGGTTTCCATGCCCGAACCGAGTCGCAAAAGCCGCGACGCCGCCGAAATCGAACGCCTGCGCGAAGCAAATCCGCCACCACGAATACCTGTATTACGTCCAGGACGATCCCGAAATCTCCGATGCCGCCTTCGACCGGCTCATGGACCGCCTGCAAAAGCTGGAAGCCGAGCATCCCGAGCTGCTCACGCCGGACTCGCCCACGCAGCGCGTCGGCGGCGCGCCGCGCGAAGGATTCCAGCAGTCCGCCACAAGACGCCGATGGTCAGCCTCGACAACGCCTTCTCATTCGAGGCGCTCGGCGAATTCGACCGCCGCGTGCGCGAACTCACCGGCCGCGAAAAAGTCGACTACGTCGCCGAGCACAAATTCGACGGCCTGAGCCTTTCGCTGCATTTACGAGAAGGGAAAGCTCGTTCGCGGCGTCACGCGCGGCGACGGCACCACCGGCGAAGACGTCACGCCGAACGTGAAGACCATTCGCTCGATTCCGCTGAGCATCGATCCTGCGCTGCTGAAAAAAGCCGGCATCCCCGGCGATTTCGAAGTGCGCGGCGAAGTGATCATGACCCGCAAAGCCTTCAAGGCCATGAACGACCAGCAGGAAGAGCAGGGCGGCAAGATTTTCGCGAACCCGCGCAACGCCGCCGCGGGAGCCGTCCGCGTGCTCGATCCGAAGATCACCGCTTCGCGGCGCCTCGATTTTTTCGCGTACTACATGCTCGTGGACGGCCGCGTCCGCGAAGAAGCGCCTCTCCGAAGTGCTCGAAGCGCTTTCAACGATGCAATTCAAGGCGAGCGAGGACTGGAAGCTCTGCCACTCGCTGCACGAAGTCGAGCGCTACATCGAAAGCTGGGATTCGAAGCGCGAAAAGCTCGCCTACGAAATCGACGGCATCGTCGTCAAGGTGGACGAAATCATCGCTGCAGAACGAACTGGGCTTCACGTCGAAAGCTCCGCGCTGGGCCATCGCCTACAAATATCCCGCGCATCAGGAAACCACCCTGGTCAAGGAAATCCGCGTCAGCGTCGGGCGCACGGGCGTGCTCACGCCCTTCGCCGTTTTCGAGCCGGTGCAGATCGGCGGCGTCACCGTCGTGAAATCCACGCTGCACAACATGGACGAAGTCGAGCGGCTCAATATTCATGCGGGCGATACGGTTCTGGTCGAGCGCGCCGGCGAAGTGATCCCGCACGTCCTGAAAGTGGTGAAGCACGGCGCCGAAGAAAAGCCGTTCAAGATGCCGGCGAAATGCCCCGTATGCGGCACGCGCGTTCATCGCGCCGAAGGCGAAGTCGCCTACCGCTGCGTGAACGTTTCCTGCCCCGCGCGGCGCCGCGAATCGATCCTGCATTTCGCCGGGCGCCACGCCATGAATATCGACGGCCTCGGCGAAAAAATCGTCGACCAGCTGATCGAAAAGGATCTGGTCAAGGATTTCGCCGACCTTTACAAGCTGACGCTCGAAACGCTGGCCGGCCTCGAGCGCATGGCCGAAAAATCGGCGCAGAATCTGCTCGACGAAATCGCCGCCAGCAAGAAGAACACCCTCGCGCGCCTGATCTACGCCATCGGCATTCCGTTCGTCGGCGAACGCACCGCGCAACTTCTCGCCGCGCATTTCGGCTCGATGGAAAAACTCGCCGACGCCAGCGCGGAGGAACTTGATAGAAGTGCACGAGGTCGGCCCGAAAATCGCCGAAGGCGTCCGCGAGTTTTTCTCGGAGTCCGCGAATCGCAAGCTGATCGAACATCTGCGCGCGGCGGGCGTGAACATGAAGGAAGAGCGCGCCAAGCGCCGAACAGCGCGAAATTCGCGGGAATGACGTTCGTCTTCACCGGCACGCTCGCGAATCGCTCCCGCGAAGAAGCCGAAGCCCTCGTCGCCTCGCACGGCGGCAAGGCCGGCGGCTCCGTCAGCAAGAAAACCAGCTACGTGGTCGTCGGCGCCGACCCCGGCTCCAAATTCGACAAGGCCAAAACCTTCGGCGTCCCCATCCTCGACGAACCCCAATTCGAAAAGCTCCTGAGGGCGAATTAATTATGGAGAAGACAATGAAGATCGAAATCGTTCACTGCCCCACGTGACAGAACAACAAGGCCCAGGTCGCGAGTCTCGTGGCCCTCATCAAGAAGCGCCTTGGCGTAGAAGCTGTCCTTACGCCTGGTCAAACCGGTCAGTTCGAGGTGATTGCGGACGGCGAGAGGATTGCCGAGCGCGGTGGAAACTGGCTCACGCGGAAGCTTGGCGCCGGCTATCCCGATCTCGATAGCGTCGTCGAGCGGATCGAGAAGCACCGTTCGAGTGACGCAGGGCGGTAGGCAACAGGTCTCGCAACTTGGCAATGTTCACCCCTGATGCCTTTCGTTCTCTTGACATTTCGCCTTTTGTTCGCCTATAATCCTCTCTCGCCTCACGCTATTCTGCACCTCTCCCGAAGGAGTCGCTGGCAATGGCTACGAGAACGAAGTCTCGCACACGCGCCACTAACCACTTGCCTGGGAACGCCTCCCGAACCTTCGGGATCCCGAATGACGCAGTGGAGTTTCGCACCTCCCGTGCGTTTCTCGTGTTCGTTCTCACTCCTGCATTGATCTTCTTCATGTCCCGAAAAGCGGTCGATCGTGTTCAGACCAGCGCCAGCAGCAAACCGCAGGCCTTCGAGCAGTGGCCCGCGCCGGAGCGCGCTCCAGCCCGAAGCCGGACCTTTGCCATGCCCGATCGGTCTGACGTCGACACCCGCTCCGCCAATCTCATCTACGCGCGCGCGATGTTTTTGGCCCGCAACTACGATAGCCGCCCCTATTGGAATCATCCGAAGCTCGAAATTGGCGCCCCCGCCACTCGCGCCACGGCCGACCTCGCCATCGAGCACTTGATCCCCTGCGAGAGCATGGGCAAGACCATCAACCGCATCGACACCAACGGAAAAATGTCCTACGGCATTTTGCAGTTTCAGGATTGGGACGAATGGGAGAAAGTCTCCGGCATCACCGGCGACCCCGACAACCGCGCCGACGCCATCCGCATGGCCGAGTGGGCCATCGAGAACGGCATGATCAACCACTGGACCTGCGCCACCATCCTCAAAATGAATTGACCGTGCATGTGTGCGCGATTGAGGGGTGGTGGTAGTAGTTTCGGTCACTCTTGACCTCCGTTGTTTGTTTTCTGTGAACTAGGGGAAATTGTGTCAAACGGAGTTTCGGTCACCCGCCTTCGCCAAGAGGCTTCGGCGCGGCGAGCCCACCTTTGCCGAAGGCTTCGGTCCGCCCAGGTCGAGTGGCCCTCCGGAACAGCGGCGGGCAGGCGAGTGACGAGAAAGAGCGTCGGCGTCATTTGCTGTCGCTTTCTGGCGTTTCAGCCTCGACTGTGATCGCTGGTTTTCGGCGCGCTTGAAGCGCTGGCGGGGCTTCGCGCGAGATGATCACGTGGCGGGGAGGCTCGACCCAACGGCCCTGGTCATCGAGGCAACTGTAGGCGCGGATGGCGCGAATGATGCTGTCGGCGGAGGGCTTGCAGGTGGAGCATTCCTCGATGATGTTTCCGAGCGCGAGGTGCAGGTGGCGGGCGCGACGCTCGAAGAGGCCAAAGGCGTGGGCGTGGCGATAGATGCAACTGCGGTTGGGGAGCTTGAAATCATGGCGGAGGTCAAACGCGGAGCGCCACTGGAGGAAGCCTTCCTCGATGGCGTCGCGGTCGGGATGCTGGCAGATGCAGCAGCGGCGTTCGTGTTTGGGAATGTCGATGGGGCCGTTGATCGCGGCGGGTTTTTGGAATCTTCTCGGGTCGAGCGGGCTGTCGCGCGGCGGGCGCTGGGCGTTGCGGAGTTCAGCGGTTTCGATGTCAGGTTCTTCGATGTGAACTTCTTCGGTGCCGGGCGGCTCAATTTGGGGGAGAGGTTCGGGTTCTACCGTGGCATTGGGTTGGTCTGATACGTATTCCTGCTGAGTTGATGTTGGTATTTCTACGGACGCTTCGGCGGGGTGGGTATCGCGGCCGTGGTCCTGGAGCCATCTCAGGCTGCGGTTGAGTGCTCCGGTGTAAGTGGTGAGGTCATTGAAGTTGTTTTCCGGCGACATTTTGTGTCCTCAGTTTTTGAATTCGGTTAGGGTTTCGGCTCCCTGGGTGGTGGGTTGTCATGTGGTGTGTTGTGTGAATCATAAAAACGGGGAATGGTAGCACATTTTCTTTGTGTAGTCAATGGTAAATATTTACATGGTACTGAGAGTACTGAACAAGGGAGGCAAGGAGACACGGAAGCAAAGGAGCGCGGAGACAGCCCGCAATGTACGACTAGCCGGAGCCCCTGTGGAGGCCGGTAATATCAATTATGCCTCATTCTTCGCGTAGCTATCAGTCCAGCAGACGAACCAAAAGAGGGCGACGCTGAGACAAAGAAAGTCGCCTGCGTTACCGCCAAAGTGACGGAAACGTTTGGTGAGGTTAAGGCAATCGCGAGGACAATCAGAATCGGAACCAAGAGACCGACGAGGACTAGAGAGATGACTAGGACTATCACCTCTCTTTTAACGTTAGACCTTCCCAAGGTGGCATAAGTTAATTTGGCGATTGATTGCCCAGAGATCACGGCAGAGACGATCGACCATTCTGGGATGAAAAAGATCGAGCGGAGGTGCCCCTCATGTGCCATTGTGATTGCTATTACGATGAAGGGGAGAAAGACCGAACAATAGCTCTGATGTTGCGCTCGTCGCTGCGCGGGCGTTCTTCTTTTTGTCCAGCCTCTTTTGCCGTTCTTTTTCTTCCTGACCGGATGCTGCAGAATTGGCGGCTTGGGTCGTCATGATAATCTCGTGGGTTTAACGGTTAAAGCCCGATCGCTCGGTTCCAGTCTGCAATGTACAAATAGATGCGCTGGAACTCACTCGGCAACAGCATACGATTGTGAGCGATGAAGTTTCGTACCTTCTCCAGTTCATCCATTCGCTGTTTCAGCCAGTGCTGTGAGGGAATGATATCTTCGAAGTGAATCCATTTTTCCACGATGATCGAGGACAGTTGGCCAAAATCGACAAAGCCTAGTAAGTCGGATTTTTCCCCTTCGAGCCAAGAGTCGTCAAAGGCACCTTTCTGCCGCGTCTCAGCGAATTGTTTGGTCTTGCCAGGGAGTTTATCCAACCAATCTGGTCCTTCTTTTTCTTCCAGGGTCTCGCGAATCAGGGAGCGAACTTCATTCTCGAAGCAGTGAAGCACAGCGTAGAGACGTGCCATCTCAATCGCGTTGTTTCGTGTAGTGACATTAAACGGTGCGAGGGCTTCCGAGAGGAGACGCTCCTCAGCTTGGCTGGTGTCAGCTCCGACTTGAATCCCCGCAGCTTGAAAGGCCCCCGCTTCAGCTTCGAACATCAACCCTCGAAACAAGAAATCTCGCAAATCCTTGGTTTTCTCAGTCAAGTAGGTGCTCCTTCAGCGCTTTGAAAATGGCATTGAAAACCTCTATGTCCTTGGTCGCTGGGAGGTGGATCTGAATGTTGTAGTGCAAAGTCGGCTGAGATCTTCCTCCGATGTGCGTTTCAGCCTTCCGCTCCGGCGGTTTAAACTCCGGTAGGGCTTGTTCCTCGGGTTCAACGGGTGGCGGTTCCGGCTGCGAGAGTGGGGGTGCCGAAGACGCTTCTAGGTCAGCGAGATCTAGCAGCGCAAAGAACGTGTTAGACATTAGCTTCGCCACATTTGGTGAGACGTTGTGAGTACTCTTAAACTTTCCCTCGATTAACGGTCGGTCTGCGTCAGAGGGTTTGGCCTTGATCGTGAATAGATCTCCGTAAGACTCCCGGAGAGCTTCTGCCATAATTTGCCTGGATTTCGCCGCGTTGCGGTATTCGTGATAGCGCGGCGTCAGGCGAACCTCTCGGCGGTCAGGAAATTCAGCGACTTGAGGAGTGGGATCACAGCGCGATAGTTTGAGGAGGAAAACCCCAAGTCTTTGAGGTACTGCACGGTAAATTTCTCGGGTGCTTGCGCATCCTTAATTCGGGCGAAGACCTGTGGAAGCTGGCCGTAGACCTGTACGTAGGTGCTGGCTAATCCCATCTCTTGCTCCAAACGGGCGGGATCTTTAAGGCCGGACAATTAAACCACGAGTTAACTGATCCTTACAACAGAGTCCGGTACGCCGATCTTCAACTGCTTCTAACGGAGGCAACCGCAAGTTCAAACCTGAAGCAACGAGTCGTCCACCCGCCACGAGATCTTGGAAATTGAAAATCTATGGTCCCAGTAAGTGAGTTGTCGTAAGGAGGTGTGGGGATTGGTGTATGCTCTCCTCAACAGTAGCTCACACTGAGGGCGTATGGCAGAAAAAGATTCGGTGACTTTCCCCCTGAAATTGGCATACCCGTTTTTGGCAAAGAATGGTTATTCCTCGGAGATGGAGAAAATTCGGGACAGCAAGGAGAAGCTCGGCAGTTACGACACGACATTGAAGCGGGCGAGGATTGTGGGGCTGCTGCAAGAGAAGACTCTCCTTGAACGGTTCATTCAGGAAGCGTGGCCGGATGGCGGTACGCCCATGGGGAAACACGAAATCAAGAGACTGAACCGAATCTTTGCGAGGTATCAAAATGTAGAACATTTGGTCGAGGTACCAGACGCAGAGGAGGGGCTAGCGGCGGAGGAGACCGCGTTTGCTTACGAAGAACATCTCCGTGACTTTTTGGCTGAGCATCTTGACACTTTGGAAAAGGGACTAAGGCTCTGGCCTGTCGGCCCTGATCAGGAAGCGGTCGAGTATCCAGTCGATGGGCGAAGAATCGACATATTGGCTCAGGACACGACAGGAATACCTGTGGTCATCGAGCTCAAAGTGAGCCGCGGACACGAACGAGTAGTCGGCCAAGCGCTATATTATCGAGGAAAAATCAAGGAGACCTTCAAGGTCCAAAGAGTCCGGGTTTTCGTTGTCGCTCTGAAAGCAACGGAGGAACTACGACTGGCTGCCAAAGAAGTGTCGGACCTCACGTTATTCGAGTATTCGCTTTCCATGACAGTGAGACGCATATAGTTGGACCTTATTGTTCGGGCCGGGGGTTGAAACTGAAGTCTTTCCTTGCTCCTGGACACTCGACCCGGGCGAAGCCGGGGGCCCGGAACGAGCCCGCTGAGCCACTCGCCGCTTGCCACTAGTCACTGCCTTTCTGTCCGAAACTGCGTTTGACACAGATTCGTTTAACTCACAGAAAACAAACAACGGAGGCCAATCCTGACCGAAACTCAAACTGCACCAATTCGTCATTATCGGATATAATGTTTTCGGCGGGTGAGTCGGGTGATCGCCGGTCGATTTCGCGCAAGCGGAATCGACGGGAGGAAAGTCCGGACTCCAGCCGTGGTGAGCTCGCGATATAAGACGAGTCGGCCACGGCAGGGCAACGCGCCTGGTAACGCCAGGGGGTTGCGATTCGAAGCGCGCGCAAGCGAGCTTCGCAGCGCGGCCACGGAAAGTGCCACAGAAAATAAACCGCCGGTGAGCTTGCACCTCGGCGGCAAGTCTTCGGAAAAACCGGGGGCTGGCCTCTTTCGGTCGAGCGCATTTGGCAAGGGTGAAAAGGTGGGGTAAGAGCCCACCGTCCCGGTGGTAATACCGCGAGGCACGGAAAACCCCGCGTGGAGCAAGGCCAAATAGGAGGGGAGGGCTGGCCCAGCCCGAATGCGTCGCGCTTGAAAAAGTGAGGCGCTGCAACCCTCGGGTAGGCTGCTTGAGTCCCGAAGCGATTCGGGACCTAGAGGAATGATCGCCGCGCTGCGTGCGCTGTGGAAAGCCTACGCAGCGGACAGAATCCGGCTTACAGGCTCTTCCGCCATAATTTTCAATTTCTTGCGGGCACGACAAGCCTGAACCCGAGTCCGGTCTGACTATCACGCACTCAATCGTCCCTCCGGGACTCGTTCCCGGTTGTTATTTGGTTCCCGGCATTCCGCTTCGCTCTTCTAGACGTCAGGGTTTGAATCATCAAACCCTGAAACCCGGCCGGGCTAAGTACAATCGCCGCTCCGCGGCTCTGAGCCGAAGAAAGCAGGGCAAATTGTGTCCTGGCGGGTTGAGCGGGCCGGGAAAAGCAGCATCGGCCCGAATCCATCGCCCGGCGGCGATCTTCCTGCTATAAAGTTTCCGTGAAAGTTCTCTTTATCGGCGGAACGGGAGTGATTAGCGCTGCCTGCACGCGATTGGCGGCCGAACGCGGCATTGATCTCACTCTTCTGAGGCGCGGGCAGCGCGGCGCGCGGATTCCGTCCGGCGTAAAGACCATCACCGCGGACATTCACGACAAATCCGCAAGCGTTCACGCGCTGGGCGGCGCGTCTTGTGAATCATCGGGGAATGCATCGTGGGATGTGGTCGTCGATTGGATTGCGTACACGCCCGCCGACATCGAGCGCGACCTCGAGCTTTTTCGCGGCCGCACGCGCCAATACGTTTTCATCAGCTCCGCCAGCGCCTACCAAAAGCCTGTAGCGCACTATCCGATTACGGAGTCGACGCCGCTCAGCAATCCCTACTGGCAATACTCGCGCGACAAGATTGCGTGCGAAGAGCGCTTGATGAAGGCTTACCGCGAAGAAGGTTTCCCCGTGACCATCGTTCGGCCGTCACTCACCTTCGACGAAACCTGGATTCCGCTGGTGATCAACAGCTCGCAAAAGCCGTACACGATTGTCGACCGCATGCTACGCGGGCAAAAGGTAATCGTCCCGGGAGACGGGTCTTCGCTATGGGTGATTACTCACAGCAGCGATTTCGCCAAGGGGTTTGTGGGTTTGCTTGGGCATCCGGAAGCGGTTGGACAAGCTTTTCACATCACCACCGACGAAATGATGAGCTGGGATCAGTTGTATCAGGTGGTGGCTGCTGCCGCGGGCGTCGAGGCAAGGATCGTGCATATCCCGTCCGACTTCATCATTGCCTGCTTGCCGGAGCAGCGCGGCAGGCTGCTTGGCGACAAGGCGGTGAGCGTCGTCTTCGACAACAGCAAGATCAAACACTTCGTGCCCGGCTACTGTGCGACCACGACGTTCGCCGAAGGGATCCGCGAGTCATTGGCCTGGTTCGATGCCGACCCCGCCCGCAGGCAAATCGATTCAGATGCGAACGCCACCTGGGACAAGCTCATCACGGCGTACGAAAAGGGAATGAGCGACGCCGTTCGAGCCTTCCGCTAGCGGGCCACGGACGGGCGAGATGTTGAATTTTTTAGTCGGTGTTGAGTTTTTCAGCGTATTTTCCGCCAGGACCGAGCCGAGATGCACATTTCAAAGGACATCCGCATCGACTTTTTTTCGCTAGAACTGGCATCCAGTTTGCACTAAGGTTCCGCAAGCCCCGAGGGGCAGCAACGGAAGGAGAGAAAACATGGCATCGAAGAAGAAACCGGCCAAGCACCTGAGAAAGTCCAAGGCGTTGTCGGACGTCAAACCACTATCCCATCAAGCGTATATGACGATCAAGGGTACGAAGCAGGGTTAACTTCAGACAGAGTTAGCTTGCGTTCTGCACTCGCGCGTGGGGGTGCCGGTTGATGGGCGGTTCCTTCCGGCTTGCGCCTCTAGGTTCCTTGGCCCTTACCGTCTATCGCCACGTCAACGTGGTTAGCGAAGTTGCCTTCAGCGGAACTTGAGCCGTCATGTTTGCGAGTTGCAGGTCGATCGTCCTTGCGGGTCCCGGGTTGGTGACGACGAGCACTTGTTGGCCGTCCGGATTCTCGAGGGCGACGTGCTGCAAATCAGCGGCCGCGCTTTGCGAGTGAAAGCGGCGAGCGCCGCGGCGTACGACGCGCGAGTAATGAGCGAACGCCCAGTATTGGCCGCTGCGCGTGATCTCCCTGGTCTGCGAGTTGATCGTCACCACGCCGCCGCAGGAGAAGGGTCCGATATTCGGACGGCCGCGCTCGTCGAGAGCCAGGTTCCACGCTGTGATCGAGCGGCACCAGTTGCGCAGCACCTCGGTGAAAGTCCCGCTCCACGTGCACCAGTCGGTTAGATAGGCCGGGTCTGTGTATTCGGGGCCGCCTTCGGTCCAATACATCTCGACATCGGGAAAAGCTTCGTGGACCTTGGTCATCATGTCGGGAGTGCCAACGTAACCGTGCCAGGCGACGGCGTTAGAGTATTTGCGAAGCCTGGCGTCTTCGAATGAGTCCGCAACGCGTCCCCACAAATTGTAGTTGTGGTCCAAAATCCAGATCTTGGTGGCCACTCCGCTGCGTTCCAAGAGCGGGCCGAGATGGTCGCGCACAAACTGGATTTCGTACTCCTGGGGCCAAATGCAGGCGGGCATTTTGCCGTCTTGATCCGTGTCCACTTCGTTCTGCGACGTTAGAGCCTGCACCGGCACGCCTTCGGCGGCATATCCCTGCAGAAACTTGAGGAGGTACTTCGCGTAGACCGGGAAGTAATGGTTGCGCATCGAGCCGCCCAGCATCGTGCCGTTGAACTTCATCCAGCCGGGCGGGCTCCATGGAGAGGAAAAAAGAAACAGGTCGGGGTTTGCCTTTCGGGCCTCGCGCAGCACCGGGAGAATGTATTCGCGGTCGTGCTCGATCGAGAATCGCGTGAGATCCGGGTCGGCCTCGCCCTCATCGAAGCTGTAAAGTGTGGCCGAGTAGTCGCTCGCGCCGATACACGTGCGGCAAACGTTCAGCCCCATTTCCGAGGGATGGAACATTTCATGGAGGAGTTGCTCTCGCGCCGACGCTGTGAGCTGATTGAAGGTGTAGCAAGCAGCGTCGGTAAACGCGCCGCCAAATCCCAAAATGTCCTGGAACTTTTTACTCGGGTCCAGTTGGATTTGATCGACGCCAGCGGCGCTTGATGCCGGGCTCCACTTGACGCGCGAGGCAGCAGCAAAGCGTTCTTCGCCGGAGGTAACCCAAACGGAGATTTCGGCGCCGACGTTCGGAGATTCTTTTTGCGGCGCGGCCGCCGCTGGCGCTGGCGGAAGCGTCTCTGCAGGAGTGACCACTGCCGCCGCCAAGCCGAGAGCTGAGATTCCGAGAAAATCGCGCCGCGAACTTTGTAGTGTCATTGCCGCCGCCTTTAGTCCATTGATTCTTTTTCCTTCAACATTTCGGCTGCCCGCCGCATGCTACGAAGGATATGCTTCGAGCGCAACGTCTCAGTTTTCAAGGTGCCGGAAGAGATGGTTGAGCGATTCGGCCAGCGTCGGATGCGGAAAAAATGGCGTCCTTCAAAACGGTGTACGGCAGCTTGCCCATCATCGCATCGTAGTTTTGCGAAGAAGCCAAGCGCACCTCATGGAAGCTACAACCGCAGGAACAATTTAGCGCGTAAGAAGGGAGATTAGAACCGGGAAACTACCCACAACGAACCGCCAATGGTCACCAGGTCTTCCAGCACGGCGATTACATAGTCGGGCGTGCCCAGCGCCTTCACCAATCGCGTTCGAACCTGATATCCGCCGAACGTTCCTGCGAGCGCGCCGGCGATCCCCAGGATTGCGCCCAGCGGGAGTCCCTGGCCGCCCGCCGTTGCCACGCACGCGCCCGTGAAACCGCCCATCACGATACGCGCAATCAATCCCGGAGGGGCAGTGCGGCTGGGAGTTTTCGGCAGCTTATCGCTTACAAGTTCCACTACCGCGAGGACCGTGAAAATCACTGCGGCTGGTGTCGTGCCGAGCCACGAAAGCGGACTTCGCAGCTTCAGCCAGCCCAAGTGCGCGGCCCACGCCGTGATCGCCGGGGGAGTGAGCGAACGTAGCCCGTTAAAAAGCCCGATCAGGAAGGCAAGCAGCAGAACATAAGAGCCGGTCATGCGGGCCTTACTCTCATATTGGGCCGGCGATTGTCAATCTCGGGCGGGCATCGCCCTCGATGCGGAAATTCGAGTTCGCGGTGAAGTCGGGTCAGCACCATCGTCTGACGAAACCGGGTCTCTTGGCCCGGCTTCGTCAGACTCCTGGTGTTCGACTCGAAACCTTTCAGTCGAAGAGTTATGCTTTGGTGGTGTGCCGCGTGATTTCGTCAACGAGGCCTTGAGCTACTTCCGGAGTCGGAACCCGTCCCTCAAGAATGGCATCTCGGGTCACATCGGCTCCATAAATGGCCTCGTCATCGCTGCGCAATGGTTCGACGACCGCTCCATCCAGGCTCACACCCGCAAACACACCGCGGCTGCGTGAGTAAGAAAGGATTTCGGCGTGCATTTCAGCGTCTGTTGCTGCGTGAGCATCGCGTCCGACCGGGCCCGCCGCCGCACTGGCGTCTGTTCCGACTTTGAACTTGTCGCTGAGCAACCGCTCCATGCCGTCACGGTTACGGAAGACCAAGACGAAGTCAGTGGAAGAACCGCCGATTTGAAGGCCAAAGCTGCCGCCGGCGATTTTCACGAACACCGGCCCGCTCCAACTATGTTCCGTGCGGCACATCGCCAATCCCCTCCCATATTCAGCACCGACGACAAAGGCAGCCTTTTTCACTCCTGGGATTATGGCGATACACTTTGCTGACTCCAGCATCTCGTGCGGGATCCCCCGATCGGGTGTGTCCATTAATTCGTGAAAGACTTGTTGGGCATCGCGGATTTGCTTCCGTACATCCTCGCGAGCATCCGCGCGAACCCGCATGCTAGATCCAAGTACCATCGCGAGACTGGCAAGGCAAAACACAGTCATTCTTCTTGAGGTTTTCACCTTCGCATCCTTTCCTGAGTATCAGGAAATCGCCACAAGTATCCTCGCCCTGCAACGGGCGCCTTGCTCGTGGGTCGTTCTAGTCCCTAGCAACTTTGATGCTCGGCGGCACCGGGAGGGGACATCGCAGGCTGGAGAATGGCGTCGCGAGGGAAGGGGAGGCCTGAAGTTCCTGTAGCATATTGAGGGCATGAGTGTTAAGGTTCGGCTGAAATTTCGCATAAAGTATAAAAGTTGGGAGGCGCGCTCGATGATGTTCTCCCTCACTCTCGCCGATCGCCCTTTGTCCGTTTTTGCGGCGCTCGTTTCCCTGGCCGCTTCTCTCGCGGCACACACTCCGCCGCAGGCTGCCGCTCCGGCTGTTTCGCAACAGGCGGCTGCAACCCAGGCGCCCCAGACTCCGCATGTTCCAACTGAGGCCGACATTTTGTTAGGCACCTACGGGCCCTACCGCGCCAACAATGACCTGCTTTACTACCACCTCGATGTTCGCGTCGATCCCGAGAAGAAATTTATCAGCGGCAAGAACACGATCCGCTTCCGCATGCTTAAGGACGACGCGAAGATCCAAATCGATCTGCACCCGAGCCTCAACGTCGACAAGATTCTCTTTGGCGCAACGCCTCTGAAATACGATCGTCAGTTCAGCGCCGTTTTCATCGATTTTCCGCAGACGCTCGAAAAGGGCCACGTCTACTCGATCGACTTCTACTATTCGGGGAATCCGCTGGAGTTGGGATGGGACCGACCTGCCGGCCGCAGTCTGGGCGGCGGCATCGGTTTTAAGAAAGACACTTCCGGACACGACTGGATCAACACCGTGTGCGAAGGCGTCGGCTCGAGCACGTGGTGGCCCAGCAAGGACCAATGGCGCGACGAAGTGGAGAACATGGACATCAGCGTTGCGATTCCGAATAACTTGGTGGATGTCTCGAATGGAAAGTTTGTTGGGAAGACAGATCTGGGGGACGGCTACACACGATGGGACTGGCACGTCCATTATCCCATCAACAACTACGACGTCTCGCTGAATATCGGCAACTACGTGCACTTCTCGGATCGGTTCGGAGATTTGCCGCTCGATTTCTACGTTCTGCCCGAAGATCTCGACAAGGCCAAGAAGCAGTTCACACAGGTGAAGGGAATGCTCGAGGCCTACCAGCACTACTTCGGCGAGTATCCATTCAAGAAGGACGGCTACAAATTAGTTCAAGCGCCGAACGCAGGCATGGAGCACCAGAGCGCCGTCACCTACGGCAATCACTTCGCGAACGGCTATCTTGAACGCGATTGGACGGGCGTCGGCATCAGCATGAAGTTCGACTTCATCATCATCCACGAGAGCGGCCACGAATGGTTTGGCAACGCGATCACGGCTGCCGACCGTTCGGATATGTGGATCCACGAAGGCTGGACCACCTACCTCGAGTCCCTCTATGTGGAGCATATGTGGGGTAAAGATGACGCCATCAAATATCTGAATGGCTACAAGCCGAAGGTAAAGAACGACCGGCCCATCATCGCCGAGCGTGGCGTTAACGCCACCCCGCCCGTGGACCAGTATTTCAAGGGCGTGCTGTTCATCAATACGCTGCGAAGCGTCATCAATAACGATCCGGAGTGGTTCAAGCTGCTCCACGATCTTTTCCAGCATTTCAAGTACAAGAACATCATGACCGAAGACATGGTGGCCTTCTTCAATCAGAAAACTGGGAAAGACCTTACGCCGATCTTCAATCAGTATCTTCGCCACACGGACATCCCGACGCTGGAACTGAAGTTCGATGACACCGCGGGCACGGTTGCCTACCGTTTGAAAGCAGACGAGCCTGGCTTCACCATGCCGGTGCGGGTGGGGAAGAAAGACGACTGGCAAATCGTCAACGCGACCTCAGACTGGCAGACCATGAAGACGCCGCTCAAGAAGGACGACTTCGACGTCGCCACGGACCTATACTACGTCAACGTATCGAAGCAGTAGAATGACGATGGCATTCGCTCGCAACTTGTGCTAACCCCGCCACTTTCGGAGGCGCTGGCCGCGTCGTAATCAACGCGGACGCGTGTACAATGCTGTGCGTTTTCGTAGCTCCAATGATCAATTCTGAGGAGAGTGTAGGATGAATCGCAATCGCTGGATGCTGCTTGCCGTCGTCGTCGCTTTGCTGATGGTGGATTCTTCCGCGGTCTTCGCGCAGTCGGGCGCGATTTCACTCACAGTGGATGCGACGCTGACTCCTGAGAAAATCGTGCGCACGCGTGAAAGCATACCTGTGAAGCCCGGACCCTTCACTCTGTACTATCCGAAATGGATTCCGGGCGAGCACGGGCCGGACGGCCCCATCGGAAATCTCACAGGCTTGAAGTTCACCGCCAACGGCAAGCCAATTCCCTGGGAGCGCGACCTGCTCGACAATTTCACGTTTCACGTCGACGTGCCTGCGGGTGCCGACCGTCTTGACGTTGCGTTCGACTATCTCGAGCCTAGCAGCGGCGGCTTCGCAACCTCCGCCGCCTCGGCCACCGACAAGCTGCTCGTGATCGAATGGAACCAGAATGTTCTGTATCCCGCGGGTCCGCCTGCCAGCCAGATCATGTTCAAGCCGACGCTGATCCTGCCCGACGGCTGGAAATTCGGCACGCCGCAGCACTCCGAGAATCAGTCCGGCAACCAAGTGTCGTTCGCCACGATCTCGCTGGAACGACTCGTCGATTCGCCCGTAATCATTGGGCAGTATTATCGCGCGATCGACATCACTCCGCCGGGCGAGCCCATTCATCACGAACTCGATATCGTTGCCGACAGCGAAATTGCGCTCAACTTGAGTCCCGAAGCCCAGAAGGGCATGACAAACCTAGTGGCGGAAGCAGGGAAGCTCTTCGGCTCGCGCCACTATCGTGAGTATCATTTTCTGTTGACGCTCAGCGACCACGTGGCTCACTTTGGTCTTGAACACAACGAGTGCAACGATAGTCGCTTGCCTGAACGCGTGCTTCTCTCGCCGACCGCCGGCCTGTCTCTCGGAGGCTTGCTCGCGCACGAGTACGCTCACTCCTGGAGCGGAAAATTCCGTCGCCCCGCTGATCTGACTACGCCGGATTACGAAGTCCCGATGAAAACGGACATGCTCTGGGACTACGAGGGCTTCACGGAGTTTGCCGGCCCATTGCTTGCGGCTCGCAGCGGCCTCTGGACACCCGAGCAGTATCGCGACAATCTTGCGAACATTTCCGCATCTCTCGGCGCGGGCCGTCCTGGCCGAACGTGGCGCCCTCTGGTTGACACGGCCACGGGCCAGGCTTGGGATTTGCGAGGGGCTGGACCAATTGGCGCCGTGGCGTTGATTACTACGACGAAGGCGATCTCATGTGGCTCGAAGTGGCCACGATCATCCACCAACAAACCAAGGGGCAGAAGAGCCTGGAAGATTTCACCCAGCTTTTCTACGGCGGACCGAACAACGGTCCGGAAGTGAAAACGTACACGTTCGACGA
Organism: uncultured Acidobacteriota bacterium; assembly: GCA_963744235.1. Classification (GTDB taxonomy): domain Bacteria; phylum Acidobacteriota; class Terriglobia; order Acidiferrales; family UBA7541; genus Palsa-295. The sequence goes on from CAVUSU010000006.1 coordinate 1,524,207, forward strand.
CATTGTTCACGCATTGAACTCAGTAGCGCCATACGATTGGGCGAGTTACCTGCGCGAGAAGCTGACTTCCACATCTCCCAATCCTCCTACCGGCGGAATCGAAAACGGCGGCTGGAAATTTGTTCTCAATGACGAAGCGCCTCGAGCCGAGCGACGCCGCGGCGGAGGCGGTGGCGACGAGTATTCCATCGGTTTGCAAGTCGGCGACGACGGCAACGTGGGCGACTCGATCGTTGGAGGCCCCGCATTCAACGCCGGGATCACTTCCGGAATGAAAATCGCGGGCGTCAACGGCCGCGTCTACACGCACGATCTGCTCGAAGACGCGATCAAAGGCGCGAAGGATAGTTCGCAGCCCATCTCGCTGCTTGTTGTGATCGACGATTACTACAAGACATGCAACGTTGACTATCACGGCGGCCAGCGCTATCCGCATTTGGTTCGCGACGAGAGCAAGCCCGATTATCTCGACGATCTGGCCAAACCCCACGCCGCAAATCCGTGAAAAATGCTCGGCGAGTGGGCCTTGCTCGAGCCCTATCGAAGCTGGGCTACTGCTCGCGGTCGCAGGCAGCCGAACTCATTCGTGCGGGCCGCGTTCAATTGAACGGCAGTACACAGCGCGATCCTGAATCGTCCGTTTCGCTCGCTCGCGACCGGATTACCGTGGACAATCAAGCTATCGGCGCCGCCGCTAGAATCTATTGGATGTTGAACAAGCCGCGCGGCGCAGTCACGACCGCGTCCGATGAGAAAGGGCGCGAAACGGTCTACTCGTACGTTCCCCAGGAATTGTCGTGGCTTGCGCCAGTGGGCCGGCTCGACAAAGCCAGCGAAGGCTTGCTTCTCCTCACAAACGATTCCGAATGGGCGGCTCTCGTCACATCACCTGAGAGTCATCTCGACAAGACTTATCACGTCCAGATCGCGTCAGTACTGAACGAGCCGCTCCTCGAGAGAATTAAAACCGGTGTTCGCGCGGAAAATGGCGAACCCTTGCGCGTGAAGAGCGCCGAAATCCTGCGGCACGGCGAGAAGAACTCCTGGCTGATTGTCGTCCTGGATGAAGGGAAGAATCGCCAGATCCGGCGCATTTTCGAAGCGCTCGGGATCGAGGTCCTCCGCCTGATTCGCGTGGCAATCGGCGCGCTCGCGCTCGGCGATTTGCCGAAAGGAAAGGCCCGTCCTCTCACACGGGGCGAAAAGCGCTCCCTCGATGCAGCGATGGCCCGCGCGTCCAGGGTATGAGCGCAAATCTGATCTCGCTCGTTTTTCCGGCTCGGGTCAAACGGCCAGGTCAAACGATTGCAGATATGCCGGAATCGTCACATTCCAGTGGAACTGATTCGTCACCGCATCGTGAAAACTGCTGAGCGCAGCGGGCTCGCCGTGAACCAGAAACGTCTGTCGCGGCGCCGCCTTCATTCCCGAAAGCCACCGCAGCAGTTCGCCTCGGCCTGCGTGAGCCGATAGCTGACCGATTGCCATCACTTGCGCGCGCACGGGTACTTGCTGGCCGAAAAGGTTGAGGTATTTCGCACCATCCTGCAACTGCCGTCCGCGTGTCCCGTCGGCTTGATAACCCACAAGCAAGACGGTGCTGCGCGAATCGGGCAGCCGCTGAGCGAGGTGGTGCAAGACGCGTCCGCCCGTCGCCATCCCGCTCGCGGAAATAATGATGCACGGTGAGACGACGTCATTAATCTTCTTTGAATCTTCCACGCTGCGCGTCAGGTGAACGCCCTGAAGATTCAGCGGATCGCGGCTGCCAGTGTCCTCGTCTTTCTGAAAGGATGGTTTGTGATCTTCGTGATGCTTTTCGTAAAGTCCGGTAACGCTGATCGCCATCGGGCTGTCGATGTAAACGGGCAAATGGGGAATCCGTTGCTGATCTTCCAGCAGTTTCAGGTAATACATCAGGAGCTGCGTGCGATCGACGGCGAAAGCGGGAATCACCACGACGCCGCCGCGTTTTACCGTGCCGTTGATTACGTCGGCGAGAACATCGGCAACGGATCCGCTTGCATGGTCGCGGTCGCCATAGGTGGATTCGCACAGCAGATAATCGGCGCGCGTGGGCGACTCGGGATCCTTCAAGATTGGCTGATCGTAACGCCCCACGTCGCCGGAAAAAACCACGAGAGTCTGCTTGCCATTTTCCGTGATCGTCATCTCGAGCCACGTTGAACCGAGAATGTGTCCTGGATCGTGTGGGCGAACCGAAAATTCCGGACTGATGGTGAATACGTCCGCGCGAGGTATTTCGTGGAACTGTTGCAGCGCCTGCTGCGATTCCGCCACGGTGTACAGCGGTAAAGGAGGATTGTGGCCGGAATACTTCTTCCTCGCCGCGAATTGCGCGTCTTCTTCCTGCAGGTGAGCCGAATCCGGCAGCAGCAGATTGCAGAGCTCGTGCGTCGCCGGATTGGCGTAAATGGGACCGCGAAACCCGTCGTGCACCAGCCGCGGCAGATAACCCGTGTGGTCGATGTGCGCGTGCGTTAACAGCACCCAATCAATAGTCGCCGGATCGAGCGGAAGCTTGTTCCAGTTTCTCTGGTTCAGGTCTTTCGATCCTTCGAACAGCCCGCAATCAATCAGCAACCGCTTGTCGTTTACTTCCAGCAGATACTTTGAACCGGTAACGGTGCCCGCCGCGCCGAGAAAAGTGATTTTCGCCATAGGGCCGACATTCTAGAACGAACCCGCATCGAAACGCGAGGCGACGTTCGCACCTCTGTGTCCTCACGCATTTCTCGCTTGTCTCTGTGTTCGGCCTTCGCACTGCAGCACCGGCGTGAACCCCAAGCACGAGCGCGCGAGCCTTGACCCAACTGCGTTGCTGGCTTACGCTCTGCGTCGCCGTGAATTCAAACGAGGCTCGATGAAAGTTCTGGCGGCTACAGTTTTGGCGCTGTTCCTGGTGTCCGCCGCCGCGGCGCAGGATCTGCCCTCCGCGTCGCTTACGCGCGGCACGTGGGAACTCGCACCCTTTGTCGGCGCCGGCACGGGTCTCGGGAAATCCGACAACACCCAATTCGTCTACGCCGGAGGGCGCGCCGGATTCGTCCTGACCGGCGAGCATCTCCCGGGATTTCTGCGAGGAAATTTCGAATGGGCAGTCGACGCGATGCCGGTGTACACGGTGTTCACGCCCAATGGCGCGGTGTATGGCGGCAGCTTCAAGCCCGCGATCTGGCAGTGGAATTTCACCCGTGGCAAGAAAATCGCGCCGTACGTGGCGGCTGCGGGAGGCATCGTCTTCAGCACGGACAATGTTCCGCCGGGCGACACCTCCTGGGTGAATTTCACGTCGCAGTTTGTCGTCGGCGCTCACGTTTTCACGAAACGCAGGCGGGCGCTTTTTGTTGAAGGTGAACTGGGGCATCTCTCGAGCGCCAGCCTGGGCGCCCACAATCCCGGCTACAACGTCACCCTGCTTTTCACGGTGGGCTACAGCTGGTTCAAATCCCGCAAGTGACTTCGCAACAAACCGATCGGGCGTCGTTTGACGCTCCGCAATCTGCGGTGCTATAAAAGAGAAACGCCAATTCCATCGGTGGGGCCGTGGCGCAGTTGGGAGCGCGCCTCGATGGCATCGAGGAGGCCGTGGGTTCGAATCCCATCGGCTCCACCAAAGTTTTCAAGTCTCGTGAGCGTGTCCCGGTAGAACCAGGAAGGCTGGCACTCACGACTTCCCTTTGCTCGAGAGCAGGAACTGATTTCCGTCCACGTCCTTGAAGATCGCCATCGTTCCCCATATTTCCTTTTTTGGCTCGACGGTAAACTCCACGCCTTTCGACTTCAGCGTCTTCGCTGTCGCAAAAACGTCGTCGCATGCAAATGTCATGGGTTGAAAGTCGCCGATGCGATTCTCATGGCCGTCCGGAGTGAAGAGCGCGATCTTGCTCTCCGCGCCGGGAATCAGAAGTTCGATCCAGCGCTGCTTCTCGCTGAAGGGCTGATCGGTGTGGACCTTGAATCCGAGTTTCTCCGTAAAAAACTTCAGCGAAGCATCCTGATTCCGAACCGGAATACTCACGAGGTCGATTCCCCGAATCATTTTTCCGCCTCCCTTTTTTGAAAGCTCACTGACGTGTTCGATCACACGCGCAGCATATCCGGTGCAGAAGGGAAGTTGCAATCAGCCGGTATTTGCTATATTAACGGTCGGTATAGTCATGCAGCCGCTGCCCGCACTGGATTCTTACATCGTCGACGTGCTCATGCACGATCTGGTCGGCCACGACCGACGGCCGGTCAGTTTCCTCGTATATCTGTGGCTTGCCGTCGAGCACGGGCGCAGGGACGCACCGGTTCAGGTGAGCTATCAGGAACTCGCGGAGACCATCGGCGTTTCCAAGAGTTCGGTACAGGCGGCTGTGAGCTGGCTGGTGAGAAGGAAACTCCTGGCCGCGACCAAGGAAAACGCCACAGCAATCCCGCACTACACGGTCCTCAGCCCGTGGCGCAAGGCTGCTCGGCACGCAACCGTGCGCCACCACACGCCCCAATCTTAGTGCGCAGCCTTTTGCGCGCCTCGTCCCTCGCACGGATGGGCGAACTCGAATCCCGGCCGCTTCCAGGAAGGATCGCTGCCGCGTGCTCCAATTCTGCGTACGCTCTATAATGGTTCTGTGAGGTTTTTCCAGTGAGGATTCTATTGTTCAGCGGCAAGGGCGGAGTGGGGAAGACCAGCCTCGCTGCCGCCACGGGCGTAAAGCTTGCAGAGATGGGCCACCGCACCCTGGTGATGAGCATCGATCCCGCCCACAGCCTGGCGGACTCCTTCGACCTGGGCACCGACCTTTTCCATGCCCAAACCTCGGATCCGCTTTCAATCGACGACCGGCTCTCTATCTTCGAACTCAACATCCAAAAAGAGATCAAGCGTCACTGGGCAGAGATTTCGTCCTACGTCACTTCCGTGTTGCGCACCACGGGGATCAGCGGCGTCGAAGCAGAAGAGCTGGCGATTCTGCCCGGCATGGAAGAGCTCAGCGCCATGATGTACATCAATCAGTATCGCCGCGAGCAGCGTTACGACGTGATTGTGCTCGACGCAGCGCCCACGGCCGAATCTTTGCGGTTCATCAGCATGCCCACGACGCTCGACTGGTACATGAAGCACATTTTCCCATTTCAGCGAAACCTGCTGAAAGCGGTGCGGCCGATCGCGAACCGCGTAGCGCCGTTCGAGCTTCCCACCGACAGCTACTTCGTCAACATCCGCAATCTATTCGAAAAGTTGGAAGGCGTGGACGACTTGATGGAGGACCCGTACACCACCAGCGTCCGATTAGTGACCAACCCGGAAAAAATGGTGCTCCGCGAGACGCAGCGGGCGTTCGTTTATTTCTCGCTGCACGGCCTGACGGTGGACCAGGTGATCGTCAATCGGCTGCTTCCGGCCGACGTTAAGGATTCCTGGTTCAGCGAGTGGCATGTCTCGCAGGAAAAAGTCCTTGCCGAGATCGAAGAATACTTCGCGCCGGTGCCGGTCCGCCGCGTTCCCTTATTCGCGCACGAGGTCCTCGGCAAACAGCGGCTGCGCGACCTTGCCGAGGTGCTGTATCATAGGGATGAAGACCCCTCGGCCGTGACTCGAACTGAGAAGCCTTACACTTTCGGCAAGTCGAACGGGGCTTACGAGATTCGGCTTCTTCTGCCGTTCGCCGCAAAGGGCGAAATCGGCCTTTTCAAGAAGGGCGACGAGCTTGTAGTCGAGATCGGCACGCTTCGCCGGCACATTGGCTTGCCGCGATCGATGGCTTCGATGCAGCCGGGCCGTGCCAGGCTCGAAGACAAGGTCCTCACGGTGGAAATGAAGGAGGCACAATGAACGAGCAACAGACCACTCCGAACGCTGCCGGCCCGAATGTCGCGGGCGAGCGCTGCGTGTGCAACGAAGTGTTTCAGCATTTCGAGAAACTCTTCGAGGTTTCGCCCGCCGTGCGCCAGCACCTGGCAAATTCGCGCATCGAATTCCTCAAAGCTGTCCGCGCCGCAATCGACCAGCGCATCGAGCGCCTGTCTCACACCGGCCAGCAAGGCTCCCGCATCCCAGTCGAATAGCGATCAGGGGCAGTCGCTGCGTTGATCCGCCGCAGTAGGCTGTACCCACGCGGGCCTCGTACTCTTTGGTCGAACGAGGCCACATTTACCGCGCGACGGACAATCGGCGGCCTACAATGGAAGGGTGGAAAAGAAGATATTCTGGGGCAGTTTCACGATTCTGGGGCTCTTGGCCGACCTGGCGTTACCGCTTTGGTGGGCGCTAGCGGCAACGATTCCAATCGGCGTCTTTAGTTGGTGGCTTGCCTACCGCAGCGACTTGTTCTAACTCGAAATTCCAACTATATCGCTCCCAATATCACTGGGAGGTGCGAGCATTTTCCGCGACAGGATCCGCCTTTTCAGCCGCGGGATGGGCATAGAGTTTCTTCATCACGCCTCCGCAGCAACAGGTTGGATTCGATGCGCCCTCAATCTCAGCCGAGTTGAAAACGACGATTTCGCATTTGCACTGCCGATTCGTGCACTTCCAACGGTCGCCGCGTCTCATCTTCATAGTGGCCCCTTATCACTGTCCCTGTAGGAAGTACGCTGCAGCCAACATGAGCCGGCTCTCGCTCATCCATGGTGCAGTACTCCCACCTAACTTATCTAATGGTCCCGGCCGAATTCCTTCCGGTATCTGTCGGTTGCTTACAATCCCAAGCATGAGCTGAAGGTCCAAATCGCGCGGATGTGGCGGGGTGTACGGGTCCCACCCATGCGCAGGATCGAAGCCAGAATCTGACGCGTCGCTCTCTGGGTGTGTAATTTTGCTCCCTCGCCAGACGTAACAAAAATTGAGACAATTCGTTATTCCCTTGGAGGCCCATGTCTCTGCAGGCCGCGCCGCAGCAACACGATCTTGGCTCGCTTCGGATCGATGACCAGAAGCGCAAGCCCGGCAACACGGGCAAGCGGATAGGTGCGTTTTTTGCGGTCCTCCTGGGCGCTTTGGTGGTGGCCGCGGGTGTCTATGCGTATATCCACCAGAAGCCGCTCGTCGAGGTGATCGTGGTTCAGAAGGCTGCCACCGGTCCACAGGCCCTGCTGAATGCCAGCGGATACGTCACGCCGCAGCGGCGGGCCACTGTGGCGGCAAAGCTTACGGGGCGGGTCACTGGCGTCTTCTTTGAGGAAGGCATGCACGTCCACCAGGGATTCGTTCTTGCCACCCTTGATGACTCCGACCTGCAAAAAGCTCTCACGTCCGCGAAAGCGGATCGCGATGCCACCCAGGCGAGCATTGCCGACCTTCAAGTCCAGTTGAAGAATGCGAACCTCGAATTACATCGGGCCAAGGAATTGCAAGCCGCGGGCGTTCAGACGCAGGAAGCCCTGGACAACAGCCTGATGACTGCCGACAGCCTGAGGGCCAAGATTGCAACGACGGAAGAGCAAGTGGCCGCATCGGCCGCGCGCATCAGCGAAGCGCAGCAAGCTGTGGATAACTGCGTGATCCGCGCCCCGTTCGACGGAATTATTGTTTCGAAAGATGCGCAGGTGGGAGAGATGGTCTCGCCGATTTCTGCGGGCGGGGGCTTCACCCGCACCGGCATCGCCACCATCGTCGACATGAATTCGAACGAGATCGAAGTGGACGTGAACGAAAACTACATTGCGCGGGTTCGCCCGGGCCAGGAAGTCACTGCGATCCTCGATGCCTATCCGGACTGGCAAATTCCCTCTGTCGTCCACATGATCATACCCACGGCCGACCGGCAGAAAGCTACCGTCAAGGTGCGAATCCAGTTCAAAAAGCTGGACCCGAAAATCCTTCCGGACATGGGCGTCAAGGTCACATTTATGGGTGACGAGCCGAAGAAATCAATTGCTGCTGACCCCGCAATCGCCATTCCGCAGACTGCCGTTCGGGATGAAGGCGGGCAAAAGGTGGTTTTTCTGGTGAAAGACGATCGCGTGGAGCGCCGCGCGGTGAAGGTGGGAGCGAATCGCGGTTCGGAAACGGAAATCCTGGCAGGACTCGCGGCGGGCGATACGGTCGTCGTGAGCGGTCCCGCCGGTCTTCATGATGGTGAAACGATCGTGGTGAAAAGATAGGGGGCACGACATGGTTCGAGTGGATGGCAGCGGACAATCGGGCAGCTTAATTCAGGTTCGCGGGCTGGCAAAAATGTACCGCCGCGGCAGCGAGACGATTGCCGTGCTGCAAAGCTTGAATCTGGATGTCGACAAGGGCGAGTTCGTCGCCTTTATGGGGCCGAGCGGTTCTGGCAAGACCACTCTGCTCAATTTGCTCGGCGGGCTTGACGTTCCCTCCGACGGCTCGATCACTGTCGCCGGGAGACGAAATCACGCACATGTCCGGCAGCAAGCTCACCGAGTGGCGCGCCCGCCACGTGGGCTTTATCTTCCAGATGTACAACCTGATCCCGGTTCTCACTGCGTTTCAGAACGTCGAACTCCCGCTTCTGCTGACGAAGCTCTCGAAGGCGGAGCGTCGCAAACACGTGGAAACTGCGCTCGGCGTGGTGGGGCTGGCCGATCGCATGAACCACTACCCACGGCAGCTTTCCGGCGGACAGGAACAGCGTGTGGCGATTGCCCGCGCGATCGTTGCTGATCCCACGTTCCTGCTCTGCGACGAGCCCACGGGCGACCTCGACCGCAAGAGCGCGAATGAGATCATGGATCTGATTCTGCGTCTCGTGAAGGAGTATGGCAAAACGGTGTTGATGGTAACGCACGATCCCGTGGTCGCTCGCCTGGCGGATATCACGCTTCACCTTGAAAAGGGCGTGCTGGTGGAATCCAAGCAGCGTGCCGAGGTGGTGGCGGGAGGTGTCGCATGAAATTCCGAAGCCTGATTTTCGCCAATCTGTTTCGCAAGAAAATGCGCCTGGTGCTGACGATCGGCTCGTTCGCGGTGGCGCTGTTCTTGTTCGCGTTTCTCGCTGTCGTGAAGGGTGCTTTTAACCGCGGTGCCGATATTGCCGGCGCTGACCGCCTGATCATCATCAACCGCATCTCCATCATCAACCCGCTGCCGCTTTCTTATCGCGACCAAATTCTCCGAATTCCCGGCGTTAAAGCCGTCACGCACAACAACTGGTTCGGCGGCGTCTATCAGGAAGAGAAGAACTTTTTCCCGCAGTTCGCGATTGATCCGGAAAATCAGCGGAAGGTGCTGCCGGAGCTGGTCGTTCCCGAAGATCAATGGCAGACGTTCCTGAAGGACCGCGAAGGCTGTATTGCCGGAGCCAGGACTGCCGCGCGCTTCGGCTGGAAAATCGGAGATCGCATTCCGATCAAAAGCATCGGTTACGGGAGTACGGGCACGTGGGAGTTCAATCTCGACGGTATCTATCACACCGATAAGGTCGGCGGCGACGAGAATCAGTTCTGGTTTCAGTGGGACCGTTTTGAAGAAGGTGTGCCGCAGAGTTTCAAGGGCAACGTCGGTTGGTACGTCTTGAAGCTGGATAATCCCGACGATGCTGTCCGCATCGCCAAGACGATTGACAACATGTTTGCGAATTCGTCTTACGAGACGAAGACGGAAACCGAATCGGCGTTCGCGGCGGGCTGGGTGAAGCAATTCGGAAACATACAATTCCTTATCCTGACGATCGGTGCGGTCGTGTTCTTCACGCTGCTTCTGGTTACCGGCAATACGATGGCCATCTCCGTTCGCGAACGATTTGGCGAACTCGCCGTCCTCAAGGCGATCGGATTCAGCGATCGGCTGGTCCTCTTTTTCGTCCTGGGGGAATCTCTGATCATCGCGCTGGTCGGTGGTCTGCTGGGCCTCGGTCTTGCGATGCTGGCCGTCCCGGCCCTCGGAAACGCGCTTGCGGGCCTGCTGCCCTCACTCGTCTTGTCTCCTCAGATTCTTTCCATGGGGCTGGTCACTGCAATTCTTGTCGGAGTGGCCGGCGGAATATTGCCGGGAGTCGGTGCGATGCGGATGCAGGTCGTTTCAGCGTTGCGGAGGGTTTGATGGCGATTCCTTTGATCTATAACATTCGCAGCGTAAGAGCGCGATGGACGTCCACAATCGTCGCGGTCCTCGGCATCGCCGGCACTGTCGGCGTGTTCGTTGCGATGCTTTCGCTGGCTCGCGGATTCAGGGCCACCCTGGTTGCTTCCGGTTCGGAGGATAACGCTCTGGTGCTGCGCGGCGGAGCCACTTCGGAAATGATGAGCGGCATTCAGCTCGACATGGTCAAGATCATGCAGGATGCCCCTGGTGTTGCGCACGATGGATCAATCCCGCTGGTCACGTCGGAAGTCGTCGTTGTTGCACCGTTTCCGCTGCGCGCCACCGGCACCGACGCCAACGTCCAGATTCGCGGAGTCTCCTCCAACGTTCTCCAGATTCGCAAGAACGTAAAGATGGCTCAAGGCCGCATGTTTCAGCCCGGCCTTTCCGAATTGATCGTCGGCAAGAATGCCAGCGCCACCTACTCGGGCTTGACGGTGGGCAACACGGTGAACTTTGGCGGCGGTCACTGGCAGGTTGTGGGCGTATTCGACGCCGGGGGCAGCTCCTTCGATTCCGAAGTTTGGTGCGACGCGCGCGTCCTGGACGATGTTTACAAAAGGCCCACCAACGTTTTCCAGTCGGCCACCGTCCACCTCACGTCGCCCGCCGCCTTCCAGCAGTTCAAGGACTCCGTCACCTCCGACCCGCGTCTCAATGTGGACGTGAGCCGCGAAATCGATTACTACGCCAAGCAATCCACCACGATGACCCGCTTGATCACGATCCTGGGAGGGTTGGTGGCATTCGTGATGGCCATCGGCGCGATCTTTGGCGCGCTCAATACGATGTATTCGGCCGTTTCCGAACGCGGGCGCGAAATCGGGACGATGCGCGCGCTGGGCTTCGGCGCCGCCGCCGTCGTCTTTTCGTTCCTCGTCGAGGCGCTGTTCATTTCTTTTATCGGCGGCGCGATCGGATGCGTCGCCGTCCTCCCCCTCAACGGCCTCACCACGAGCACCATGAATATGCAGACGTTCTCGAACATCGCGTTCGCGTTCCGCATCACGCCGCCCTTGCTCATCGGAGGCATCATTTTTGCGCTGGCGATGGGGCTGCTGGGTGGATTTCTTCCGGCTATTCGCGCGGCGAGCAGGCCCGTGGCCCTCGCACTTCGCGAGCTGTAGCCGCTCGCGGGAGCTTCGGCTTTTTCCGCTAGGCTTTTCGAGGGAAGGGAATCGGAGTATTCATCTTGCGGCGTCCCGAGGACTGCCGCAGCCGCGTGCGAGCCTGTTCGGCCCAGGGCCCGTTCGGTGCGTATCGCAAATACTGCATCCATTGTTCGTGCGCCAGCCTGCGCTCGCCCCGCTTGTCGTACGCCAGCGCGAGATTGAAATGGACGTCCGCGTGCGCCGGCATCATTTCAGCCGCGCAGCGAAGGTGGCTGATCGCTTCCTCGATCTGACCTTGCTCCTCGAGAACGCACCCCAGGTTATAACGCGAGATGCCGTTCATGGGATCGATCTGCACGGCCGACCGAAATGCCGCCTGAGCCTCGTCTGTGCGTCCCATCTGGTAGAGCGCGACCCCAAGATTAATGTGTGCTTCCAACCAGCCCGGAGCGAGATCGATTACGCGCCGGTAGTTTTCCACGGCCTGCTCGAGCATCTCCGGCTGCGATTCGTAGTCGATCGCAGTCTCGAACAGTTCTTCGGCCGAACGGGCGGACATCGAATAAAGCTTCTTGGGTTCAACGCTGGCTTCGAAAGGAAGAACCCACTGCTTGCTGAAGGGTTCGAAGGGAGATGTCGCGCCGGGAGGCACCACCGCTACTTCGCGTCCTCGCTCGACGAGCTGCAGCTCTTGAAGCGGGATCGCCGAGTTCCCAAACTGCTGTTCGACTAACGTGACGGCGCGGCGGAGGCGCTTCGCGGGAATATGGTTTGAGGTAAGGCGCTGAACCGTTCGGAGCGCGACGAGGTCGCCAAAGCTGTAGAATCGCTCGCCCCAGCGGGTGTGCGGCCTGACCAGTTGCAGGCGCGTCCAATAGCGAAGACGGCTCACTTCCAGTCCCAGAATACGACCCACTTCCCGTTGCGTATATCGCTGCGCCAACTCGGCGAGGCCCCCCAGCTTCCAGCTCACTGCCGGAACGATTATGCACCCGCTGTCAATGCTCCGCGCTGTGAATTCCACAGCCCCCTGTGCATTTTTGGAAACGATGGTCCGCGGCTATGCGCCCCCCAGGGTCCGATTCCTATCGCGCAATTACCATAAGACCACACGCGGTTGCGCCATCGGTCGGGCTTGCTAGACTTTGATGGGGATAGACAGCAGCCCGCCGGGTTTCAGGGTTGATCCGCCGCGGTGGACGAACCTGACCGCCAAAAATGCCTTTCGACACCACAGAACGGCTCTATCTCGAGCGCCAGGTAACCCTCGGGCGAGCCGTGCTCGTTTCGTTGTCTTTGATTGTGCTGCTCGAAACCGCCCAAGCGCCTGTCCGCCGCACCGCAGTTGCATTTCTCTTCGTCTACCTTGTGGTCGCCCTGGCGGCGGCTCTGGCCCAGCGTTTTTTCAGTGAGTCCAGGTTTCGCATCCCGCTTGCTGCCGATTTCGTGGCGCTCGCGGCTTTTTTGTACCTCACGCCGTCCGTTTCGGCGTTCTGGTTCCTGCTACTGTTCGCTGTGTTTGCTCTTGCCACGCGCGGCAAAACGCGCGCCGTGCTCGCTCTCGTCCTGGCATCCACCGCGGGCGTGATTCTTCGCGTCGGGTGGGCGAACCCCTTTCGATGGCAGAGCGTCTGGCACTGGCTCGTAATTGGTTTCGGCACAATCGTTTCCGGGCTGGGAATGGGATTCCTAGGCGCGCGAGAGCGGGAACATCTCGATCGGCAACAGTTCATCGAGAAAGTTACCGGCCTTCTGCAGTTTGATCGCGGTCTCACCGAATCGATTCGCCAAGCGCTTGGCGAGCTCGCCCTCGAGTTCGACTGCGAGCAAGCATGCCTCGCCATCCGTGACGATGATCTGGAGCGCTTGTTCGTGTGGAAAGTTCGCCCGAACGAACTCGAATCGGCCGGCGCCGAAGCGCTGCCGCTTGCCCGCTCCGATGCCTTCCTGATCGACTCGCTCGAAATCTCGATGGGCTGGGCGTTCCGGAACGGCAACGGCACCGGCGAAGGATTCGGCTGGGACCGGCGCACCGGCCACCGCTTCGAATCCGTGCCTGCTCCGCCCGAAGCGACGCGGTTGGAATTCGGCGGCGCCCGAGCCTTGCTGGCTGCGACGATCGAGGCGGGTGGCCGCCCCTCCGGTCGCGTGCTGCTCCTAAATCCAAGGCGCCGATTCTCCACCGGCGATTTACGCCAATTCGAGCAAATCGTCCGGCATATCGGGCGCCCGCTGGAAAACATCTTCCTGCTGCGAAGCCTCCGCGCCCGCGCCGTGGAGTCCGAGCGAAGCCGCATTTCCCGCGACCTCCACGACGGAATCCTTCAGACGCTGCTGAGTATGAACATCCAGCTCGACGTTCTCCGCCGCAAACTGGCTCAAGCCTCCTCCCCGGTCGCCGAAGAGCTGGCGAACCTCCAAAGAACGCTTCAGCAGGAGAGCCAGGAGTTTCGGCGCTTGGTGACGGACATGAGACCTTTGCGTGTTGAGAGCGCCGACATGCGCGAAATGATGCTGGGATTTGCGGAGCGCTTCCGTAACGAGGCCGGCATCGCAATCGATCTGTTCATCGAAGATCGCAATTTAAGGCTCCCCGATCGTCTCTGCCGGGAGCTATTCCAGATTTACAGAGAGTCACTACACAACATAAAAAAGCATGCGCATGCGAGCCACGTCGTGGTAAAACTAGGTCAAGACGAGGCGAAAGTCTTTTTGGCAGTAGACGATAACGGCCGGGGGTTCAGCTTCTCCGGGCGATATGCAAGCGAAGAGCTGGATCGGCTGCGTCTGGGCCCGATTTCTATAAAAGAAAGAACGCGAAGCGTAGGGGGCACGCTTACGGTGGAGTCCAATCCCGGGCATGGTGCGCGTCTCACCATTGAAATTCCATTGAATTGAAAATGAGTAAAGCAAAACAGGCGATTCGTATCCTGGTCGCGGACGACCACGCCATCTTTCGGGATGGTCTGCGCAAACTGCTCGACGGCGCGGATGAAATACAGATTGTGGGCGAGGCTTCGAACGGCGTCGAGTGCACCAAAATGCTCGCGAAGCTCAAACCGGACATTCTGCTCCTCGATCTGCGCATGCCCGAAAAAGACGGCCTCGGCGTCCTCGAAGAACTGAATTTCGAAACCACGCCGACCCGCGTGATCGTGCTGACGGCCGCCGAAGACGACCGCGACGTGGTGCGTGCGATGCGGCTGGGCGCCCGCGGAGTCGTGCTCAAGCAGTCCGCCAGCGACCTGCTTGTCAAGAGCATCCGCAAGGTGTATGACGGTGAAATCTGGCTCGACAATCGTATGACCGCTGAGGTTATCGACGCCTTCAAGAAATCCGCCGAATCCGGTCAGCGCCGCGAAAAGCCGCTCTTGAGCGACCGTGAGAAGGAAATTGTCCAGCTCGTCGCGCAGGGCTTTCGCAACCGCGAAATCGGCGAAAAGCTCTTCATCAGCGAGCAGACCGTGAAAAATCATCTCCACAATATTTTCGACAAGCTCGGCGTGTCAGACCGCCTCGAACTCGCCCTCTACGCCATTCACCACCGCCTCATCGACCAGACCTAGTCCTCCTAGAACCACGTCTTAACTGCGGTCTTCTCAGCGTCCTCTGCGCCTGCCCGCCATCTGGTTGGGCGGGCCTCTGCGGTGAAGGCTTTACGAATCGGACGCGGACCGGCCCGCTCGAGACCAAGGGAATCAAACCGCCGTTGCACACTAATCGCAACTTACTTGGTCCCGCGCGCCCGGATGAATTATCCTGTTTGTGACTCGACATGAACGCGCCCGATCCCGAACCAAATCCCCAGACTCCTCCTCCGGTTTCCGCAGCCCG
The DNA here is from genome assembly GCA_963744235.1 of uncultured Acidobacteriota bacterium. Taxonomy (GTDB): domain Bacteria; phylum Acidobacteriota; class Terriglobia; order Acidiferrales; family UBA7541; genus Palsa-295. The sequence goes on from CAVUSU010000006.1 coordinate 1,539,210, forward strand.
CTCCATCGCGTCCCATCTGAACGGCGCCTATCCGCGCGCCGCCGTCCTCTTGAGCTGCCTGATCTTGCTTCTCGTCCTCCTCGCATTCACAGCCTTCATTTCGCGGATGTTCCACAAGAAGGTGCATACGCTGGCCGACGACTGGTTCGCCGAAGGCGAAAGCGACTTTCAAAACGGCGACGCTGCGCAGGCCGTCATCGACTACCGGAACGCGCTGGTTTATTCCCCCGGCAATCCGGTCTTTCAGTTGCATCTGGCGCAGTCGCTGATGCTGGCGGGACGCGTGAATGAGGCGCAATCCTATTTGCTCAGCCTGTTGACGGTGTCTCCCGCCGATGGCGAAATCAATCTCGACCTCGCTCGCACGGCTCAAAATTCGATGCCTGACGCGCTCCGCTATTACCACGGCGCGATCTATGGCGAGTGGCAGCACGACCCCGTCGTAATGCGCTGGAACGTCCGCCGAGAGCTGTGCGAATACTTGCTTGCTCGAAGCACTGTGGCCCAGGGGCAGCCGGAGATCATCGCTCTGGCGCAAGACGTCCCGGCCGGCGACATCGACAGCCAAAAGGTTGCCGCCGCGCTGCTGCTTCGCGGAAACCTCTGGAGTCGAGCGCTGGATGCCTATCGCGCAATTCTCGTCGTTCATAAACATGACGAAGATGCGCTCGCGGGAGCCGGAATTGCCGCGTTTCAGGTGGGCCAGTACGCACGGGCCCTCGCGTATTTCGATCAGCTCTCGCCGCAAAGACGAGCGGCTCCGGATATCGCCTCGCTTCTTATCCTGACGCGAGACGTCGAGGCCATGAATCCGTTCGTGCTCGAGCTGTCGAGCGACGAACGAGCGCGCCGCACGATGGCCGCGATTGCGCGCGCGGAATCGCGCCTCACCCAATGCTCACAGCAAACAGGCCAGCCGATCGCTGCTTCGCCGCCCGTCACGCAATTGCAGGAATTGTATGCCGGCATGGAAGCCGCGAAAGGGAAGTGGAACCAGCGCGCTCTCGCGCGAGATCCTTCTCAGGTGGATGCGGCGATGCAATGGGTCTTTCAAGCAGAAAACGCCGCGGCCCGGCAATGCGGAGAATCTCAGGACAACGCCGATCGCGCCCTCTTGCTAATCGCTCGGTCCCAGGCGGGTGCCCAGCAATGAGCGAAATCGTCTCCGTTCCATCCACCACGGGACAGCCGCCAGCCACCTCATCCCCTGCGGGCTCCGATACTCCGCGGAGCCTGGTCACCTCTGTACGCGAGTCCTTCGCGCGCTGGCTATACGCGATCGGTGAGGATCGTCTCTTTCTCCTGCTCGCCGTGCTCATTGGCATTTTTTCGGGCATTGCGGTTGTTTGCTTCCGCATTGCGATCGAATTTACTAACTTCTCGTTTCTTGGCTCTTCGCTCGCGCCCTCGATCCTGCGCGTGCTGCTCGCCCCGACGCTCGGGGGCCTCGTCGTCGCGGTGCTTGCCCTGCGCGTGTTCCCCCAAGCCCGCGGCAGCGGCGTGAACCAGACCAAGGCCGCCGTGTATGTCCGGAATGGCTACATTCCGTTCAACACCGTCATCGCAAAATTCGCCACCTGCGCGCTCTCGATCGGCAGCGGACACTCCCTGGGCCCCGAAGACCCCTCGCTCCACATGGGAGCTGGGATAGCATCGGTCATCGGCAGAAAGTTGAAGCTCTCCCAGAGCAAGATTCGCCTCATCGCGCCGGTCGGGGCGGCAGCCGGACTCGCCGCGGCGTTCAACGCTCCCATTTCCGCCGTGTTGTTCGTCATCGAAGAGGTGATTGGTACCTGGAGCGCGGGCGTCCTCGGCGCCATCGTCCTCGCAGCCGTCTCGAGCGTCGTCACCATGCGCTCCTTTCTCGGCAGGGAATCGCTTTTCCGCGTTCCGCCGTTTCAACTCGCGCATGCTTGGGAAGTTCTCGCCTACGTCGTGCTTGGCGTCGTGGGAGGCATCGCCTCGCTTGCCTTCTTGAAGTGGATCGCGTATGCGCGACCCCGCCTTCTGGCTCTTCCCACCTGGACGCAATATTTCCTGCCTGCCGTGGCGGGGCTCATGATCGGATTGATCGCCATCAAATTTCCGCAAGTCCTGGGCGCGGGCTACGCCGTCATCGACGAAGCCATGCACGGCCAATTCACATGGAAGCTTCTGATTCTTTTGGCGGCGCTGAAAATCCTGGCCACGGGCTTTTCCTTCCTCAGTGGCACTCCCGGCGGAATGTTCGCTCCCTCGCTTTTCATCGGAGCGATGCTCGGCGGCGCGGTGGGTTCCATCGAACAGCATTTCTTTCCCGCGCTCACCGGAACCATCGGCACTTTCGCGCTCGTCGGCATGGGCACCTTCTTTGCGGGCTTCCTTCGTGTGCCGATTACTTCGGTGTTCATGGTCATCGAACTTTCCGGCAATTACACCGCGATTTTGCCCGTGATGATTTCCACGTTTGTCGCATACCTCATCTCGCGCCAGTATCAGAAGCTTCCGCTCTTCGACATGCTTTCGCGCCAGGACGGCCTGGTGCTCCCCTCGATCGAAGAGCGCCGGGAGCAAGTCGCATTGGTCGTCGACGACGCGATGCGCCAGGAAGCAGCCATCGTCGTCGAGCCCGCCGACTCCGTCACCGATATCGCGCGCCGCCTCGCCTCCGAAGGCAACAGTCCGGTGCTGCTTCGCGTGAAGGTCGGCGAATGGCGCCTGCTCGACCCCAACCACCTCCTGAAACTCTCCGCAGCCGGAGCCGCAGACAGAGACGCGGGCACGCCGTACACGGCTGCGGACGTCGACTTCAAAGGTCCGCTGCCCATGATTTTTCCTGACGAATCGCTCGAAGAAGTTCTGCGCTGGGCCGGAGACTGGCCCGTCCTTCCGGTCGTCAACCGCGGCGACCTGGGCAAACTCGAAGGCTTCCTAACCCTCCCCGACATCCTAAGCGCCTTCCGCAAAGCCGCCACGGTCTAGCCGCCGAGCGACCGACTTCATAGTTGTCACACAGACTCTTCCCTCGCGCTGGCCCGGTTTGGAGACTGCTCGACCTAGGATTTCGACAAAGCCGTTTCAAGCGTGAAAATCCTCGCTTTTCTTCGTGTCTCTGCGCCTCTGCGGCGATCCCGCCTTCGCGTTCATCCGTGTATCGGTATTCATCTGTGGTTCCAAGGTTTCGCCTTGTCCCGCTGTTGGCGCTAGTACTTGTGTACCAAAAAGAAGGTCAATAAATGGGGCTATCGCTCTATTGGTCGAAAATGCCCGCAAACGTACTCTGATCAGGAAATTACAGGGTCTCAGGGTTTGTACTTGCAAACCCTGCGTGTAAGAGCTGTAAAGGGTTTGCATTGCAGACCCTAAATGTAAAAGGCCAGGTGTCCTGTGGCTCTAAAAGAGCGACGTGCTTCGCGGCGTTTCCTAATGCGTTTGCCGCTCACCGTCCGTTGGACGGACGAACTTGTAGTGGGAGAAGCCCTTACCGAATCGCGCGAAGTGAGTTCTCGCGGACTCTATTTCCACCTCCCGAAAGGACTTAGGAGCGGTGCTCCGGTCGAGATCGTTATGACTTTGCCGCACGAGCTCACGCAAGCGGGCCCTGTCCGCGTGCGCTGCCTGGGACGCGTCCTGCGCAGCAGCCCAGAACATTCGGGCGATGTGGGCGTCGCGGCAGCGATCGAACGTTACGAGTTTATGCGCGCGGGCGAACTCTGCGTCTAAGCACGCGCCGCGCTTCGACATTCCTCAGTTCAGATTTCTTACCCAGACCCTGCGGAGATGGGTAGGAAACGGCCGGGCGGCTTGGGTCCCTCAGCCAAAGCCCCCGGCCATTTTTTTTGTTCGCTCTGCTTTCGCCGGGGGAAAAATACTGGGCCGATTCCTAGGGACCCACGGTTCGGAAAAGCGCTAACCGTGGGGCAGTCCGCCGACAACCTCATCTAATCGGGTTTACGGGTAGAGTGCAAAGGAGTGGAGCATGTCATCGTTTGAGACGACCACTTTCCCCGATATTTCTCCCATCAACGGCTTCGCTGGGGGAACCGAGGGATTGTTTGGATACTTTTTGCCATCGAACGACAGTTTCGCTTCGTAGCCGGGTTCAATTCCTCCTCCTTGTACCCACACGCCAATGTCGTGCCAGTCGTGCGATTTTGTGACCAGCACTCGGATTGGAGGCCTCGTAATCGTGATCTTGCCGACGAGTTTGTACGACCCATCGCTTGGCGCCAGTATTAGGGTGACACAGCCGCCGGTTCCGCACCAGCCGCGACCAGTCAGATAGACAATCACGTCCGGCACTTCATCATCCGCAAGATCAACCCAGGCGGGCGAGTAGCGCGCAGGTTCTTCCTGCTCAAATGGTTTGTAAGGCTTTCCCAAGTAATCTCTCAGGAATTTCTTCAGGGATACCTGCTGCTTTGAACTCGGTTGATGCACTTTCTGAGCACCGTATTCATGCCCTGCTAGGACGAAGACTAGGACAAGGGGGATCCATACCGCTACCGTGGCAAGCGATCTTCGCATGGGCGCAGGTCCTCTCTAATCGAAGCAGTGCATCAGGAGCAAAATATCACCGCCGGGTGTCCCGGCCTTCCCTTTCCGGATCGCGGCATCAGCAGTCACCATCACATGTCCCGATACCGCTTGGCTGCGGCGAGGTCCCGGCGCAGTTCTTCTGCGGTTCGGCGCGGCCCGTAGCCGGGCGTATCGCGCTGGATGCGCCATCCTTCTTTCAGCGGGCCCGCGTCCACCGTATCGAATCCGAACTGGTCGAGCAAACGCGTCACAGCGGCCTTGGCATCTTTGTCGTCGCCTGCGATCACCAGCGCGCGACGATTCTTCGTCCCGGCCGGTTGCCCGTGAGTGGTAAGCTCGGCGGCATAAATATGGTTGAAGCCCTTCACCACCTTCGACTTCGGCAGATGCGCCTGCAAGAGTTCCGCCGTGGTGGTTGACTCGTTGTCGAGCTCGGGAATGTGACCGTCGCGCTGAGGATAGTAATTATTTGTGTCGATCACGATTTTGCCCGCCAGCGGCTCCACCGGTACTTCCCGGTAGTTCTTCAGCGGCACAGAAACCACCACAAGGTCTCCAGCCTTTGCCGCTTCCACGGACGTCGCCGCCCGCGCCTTCGGACCAAGGTCCGTGATCAACGCGGACAGCGTCTCTGGCCCGCGTGAATTGCTAATCACCACGTTGTAGCCGCTTTTCACAGCGAGCCGCGCCACCTGGCTCCCGATATGTCCAGCGCCGATGATTCCGATACTCTTTATCGCGTTTGCCATCCTGTTCCTCCGATGTCTCTGTCGCGTGGGCCGAACCCGCCGAATCGTGACTCGACTCATTGCAACTCTCCGCCAACTTGGATGCAAGCAAGGACGCGCCGATTCTTTGAGTCGCGGCGTCACACCAGGCAAAAAACCGAAGCAGCTACATTCAGGTAATAATTTCGCAGAGCTAGTACCCCAAACAACCTACTGTCAAGACCCTACGACGGCAACGTAAGTGAGTGTGTCGGAGGTACTTAGGAAGAACGGCCCGCGCTGGCATCTCGATTGCCCTCCAGAGTGAGCGTGGTAAGCGTGAGTTACGGCCAGTTCCAGATTGTTTCGTCGCCTCATTGGAAAGGAAGCGCCGCCATGAACGAGACTCACATCCAACGGCCAGGCATGATGGCCCCGGTTCTCGAATTCCCACACGCCGAAGAAAGCGAATCGCTTGAGCGTAGCGTCGAGGCGCGTTTGGGCGAATTGAAGAACTTCGTCGATGAGTACACCGACGCCGCAAGTAATCTGCTTTTGATCGAAAAGATTTGCGTGCGCGAAGCAATCGAGGAACTCATTGTAAAAGTATCGGCGCTCGAGTGGATTGTCCACGTCGCAAAACGCTTCGCTGGCCGGACGCGAGATCGTTTGTGGGCGGACATCGATAAAGCCCTTTCAGACCTTGAACACACCGCCGAGTCGGTGGTGATCGTCGGGGAAAAGTGGGGTCGTTCGAACATCGGCGGCCGCCGCGAGCCGGTGATTTGCCTGGGCCGATTCTGACGAGAACCAATTCGACCAGCAACTGAATGGATCTCTCCGCGCCTCCGGAATCACGGTCTGGCTCCGTGTCTCGGAATCACGGGTCCTGCAAGACTACTTTGTTGCTGCGGTAGGGGGCGAAGCCGGCGCCCCAATCGACGCTCTGGACTTCCATGTCGAGCTTTTCGCCATCCACCCGAACGATCAGGTAGTGATACGGATTCGCGCCGCGATCGACGCTGGGCCGCACCAAATGCTCTAGGCTCACTTTGTTTGCCGCGTTGGCCTTCAAATACTCGGTGAGATCGGGCTCGCCCGTGTAGGTGTAAATGGGCGCGCCGCCCCCTCCCGAGACGATCAAATCCATACGATGTGCACCGCTCGAATCGGCATAGTGCTCCACCCAATGTTCGAAAAGGTGTTCGTGGCCGGAAAACAAAACGCGGACATGGTGGGCATTGAAGAGAGGCATGTAGCGTTCGCGCAGAATCGTGGTGGGCAGTTCCAGGGTGGGCCCGCCGTGCGGGCCCGAAGAAAATGGAGCTTGATGGCAGAAGGCGATTACGTTGACGTAGCGCTTGCGGTCGAGGCCCTCAAGTTGGCTCTTCACCCATTGGAATTGTTTTTCGTCGCCCGCGATGTCGGCATCGAACGCAATCACAAACGTGTTGCCGTAGCCGAACGAGTACGTGGGATAGCCCGGCATGCGGCGCGGCGAGCCGTCGGGCGGAATAAGCTGCGAGACGGCGTCGAGATAATTTCGCAGCGGCGTCTGGCGCTCCGGCGCGTCGGCGGTGGGGGAGCTGGTGACGTCGTGATTGCCCGGCGCGAGAAAATAGGGGATGCCAGCTTCGGTGGTGAGGTGATTGATGATTGGCACGAAGCTGACGTTCCACTGGTGTGCCTCAACTCCGCGCTGCACGGCGTCGCCCGACTGCAGAACGAATCGAACGGAGAACGGCGTGCCTTGGAGCTTCTTGATCTGCGCGAGCATAGACTCGACAAGCATCGAGTGGTCGTACTGAACGGTGATTCCATCGTGGCGACCTCGCGTGTCGCCATACGCGATGAAAGAAAAGCGCGTGACGTCGCGCGACTCCGCCTCGGGCGGCAGTGGCGTGGTGGGCGGCGAAATCGGCTTGACGCGTTCGGCTTCCTGCGGCGTTTGTGCAAGAGCCAACGACCTGGCCAGGAAAAACACCACGGCACACAGACTTAAGACGTTGCGTTTCGGCATGAGAAATCCCTCCCTCATCCATTCCGGTTTGCGCGCAGGGATTTTACTTCAGTCGGTGGCGTGGGCTGAAGGCGCATTTCAGATTTGAAATTGGCGAATTCAGACTGAAAAAAAACGAAACATTAACACAGAGGACACAGAGAAGAACGGGAGGGCACGGAGAGTTTTCGGACCTAAGCGATCCTCGCGGTCAGCGACCGATGTTGAAGCCAGTGGAATTCGAGGGATCTGGTCGATTCTTTGATTGACTATGGTCATTGACCATGGTACAAACAGACTTGGAGAAAGGAGGCTCCAGTATGGAAGAAATCGCCATTTCGAAGTTCAAGGCCACCTGCCTCGCCGTGCTGGAGCGCGTCCGGAAGACGCGTCGGCCTATTCGCGTGACCAAATTCGGCAAGCCGGTTGCGGAGGTCGTGCCTCCGTCGGCGCCGCCGGAAAAGAAAAAGTGGACTGGCTCGATGGCGGGTACCATTCAGATTCACGGCGACATTGTTGACCCGGTGACTGAACCCGAGGATTGGGAGGTCCTCAACTCTTGAAACTGCTCCTCGACACTCATATTTGGATTTGGAGTGTCGGCGAACGGGAGAAGCTTAAGAGATCCGTTCTGGCCGCCCTCGAAGATCCAGCCAATGAAAAGTGGCTCTCGCCAATCAGCGTGTGGGAGCTTACCGTCCTCGTGCGCAAGGGCCGTGTGACTCTTAACACGTCAGTTCAAGACTGGGTGGAGCAGGCGATGAAAACAGCGCCGCTGAGAGAGGCTCCCCTCACGAACGAAGTTGCTCTCGCGGTGGAGAGTGTTCATCTTCTTCATCGGGATCCGGCCGATGCATTTCTCGCCGCAACAGCTAAAGTTTTCGACCTCACACTCGTGACCGCCGACGCTCACTTGCGAGCCGCAAAAGGCATTTCGTTCCTCTGACACCAAAATGTGATCTCTGAAATTCCGCGCCAGTGTTGCTGGGCGTCAACGGGCGGTGTTGAAGGCGCGGGAATGGAATTCGAGGGAGGCCGGCAAGTGGGCGGCGAAATAGGACCAGTCATGGGTGCCGGGATAGAGGTGAAACTCGTGCGGGATTTTGCGCGAGACGAGCAGATCGTGAAACGTCTGAGCGCCGGCGTTGAATCCGTAGTTGTCGTCGGTGCCGCAATCGAAATAAATCTGCAGGCCGCCCTTTGGCATCGGAAAGGGCCGCGGGCTGTTGCGCACAATCGTGTAAGGGCTTTCGCGTTGCCAGTAAGCTGGATCGAACGGCACGCCGAAGGCCGACCCAAGGAATCGCGAAATCCCCATCCCTTGCGCGCCGGACATGCCCCCAACCGGCGATTTCTCGACGAGCGCGGCGCTGTGGGCGCTGACCGAGCCGAACAGATCCGGATAGCGGAAAGCGAATCGTAGCGCGCCATAGCCTCCCATCGAGACGCCAGAGATGCCGCGATCGTGCCGGTCCGCGCGAATCCGATAGTGGCTTTCGATATAGGGAATGAATTCGTGAACGAAGAAATCTTCGTAGCGAACTTTCCCGTCGCGCGAATTGACGTAGAAGCTTCGGCCCGCGTCGGGCGTGACAATCAAGAATTCCTTGAGCTGCTTTTGCTGCCACAGATCCTCTATCACGTTGAGCCCGCCCGAGTCGACGAAAGTTTGGGAGCTTCCTCCGAGGCCGTGAAGGAAATAGAGAATCGGAAAGCGTCCCGTCTTCTGCGAGTCGTAGCTCGGGGGCAAAATCGCGCAGTAAGGCACTGGACGGCCGAGGATCTTGCTGGGGGCGGAACGGCATTCGGCGCGGCCCTCGGGTTCGGGAGATTGTTCGCGCGCTTCCGCGAGGCGAAGTGGCACGAAAACAAAGGCAGCGATGGAAATGAGGAATACGAGCGTGCGGCGGGAACACCTACTCATAGCGAAGGGCCTCCACCGGGTTCAGCCGCGACGCGCGAGAGGCAGGGTAGAGTCCCGCGGCGAGGCTTACGGCGATGGAGAACGCGATCGCTGTTGCGACCATCCACCAGGGCACAGACGAGATTTGAATGTCAGGCAGATCCTGACGTCGCAAATAAATGTTTGTTCCCAAGGTGAGGCCGCGGCCAATGAGCCAGCCAATGAAAACGCCGAGGACTCCGCCGAGCAATCCCATAGCGCCTGCCTCGGCAAAAAACAGCTTGCGGACGTCGCCGTCGGACGCGCCGAGGGCCTTCAGCACGCCAATTTCGCGGCGACGCTCGAGGATTGCCATCACGAGAGTATTAACGATGCCGAGCGACGCGACGATCAGAGCGAGGCTTCCGAAAAGTGCGAGAATCGCGTCAAAGACGCTAAAGACAAGCTGCAAATTCTTGCTTGCGTCGAGAAGCGAAAATGCGGAAAAGCCCATCGCCTTGATCGCGTCCTCCGCGCCTTTCACGTCGGCAGGCTTTTTCATTCGCACAGTGAGGCTGGCGTACGCATGGCCGCCCGATTTGTTGCCCGAGCTGGCGCGCAAAATATCGCGCAGATCGTTCTGCTGGGCGGCGCTGAGCTTTTGCGCCGGACCCTCCGGGATCAGGACACGGCCTCGGCCGAAACCTCCAAAGCCGGCAGCCGGCTCGGTTTCGACGATTCCCACGACGCGAAGTTTCGCTTGCCGCGGAATTACATTGAAGCCGGCCGACAGGCTCGAATCGGTCGAGGTATCCTTCGTCCCGCTGCCAGCGGCGTTTGTTGCAAGGGGCTTGGCGGCGGTCCTTGACGAATTGTCCGGCGGGAGTGCTTGCCGCTCCGCGTACCGAATCGTGATTTCCTTCCCGATGAGCGAGTCAGGCTTGTCCGAAAGCTGTTTCGCGAACTCGACTTGCAAGATTGCTTCGTCCGCATCGGGACTCGAGAAAAACGAACCCTTCATACCGTCGAAAGCGCCGCCGTTACGCGCCGAGTCGGGTATGCCGGCCACCATCGTCATGTACGAGTGGCCGTCGTATAGAATTTCTGTGCTGAAGCGAATTTCGGGATACACCTCGACGACGTTGGGGAGCGTGGTCATCTGCAGGCGCGCGTCTTCATTGAGCGAGCGGTCTTCTTCCGGGGACGCCACGGTCTGGCGCGGTGGACGGCCGAAACCGCGGTCGTTCATCTTCGGGCTAACGAAGACGGCGTCGAACAGACCGGAGCTCGAGAGGCGCTTGCTCGCCAATTCCTGCAAGCCCACACCAAGCGAAACCATCGCAACGAGAGACGCCACGCCGACGGCAATGCCCAGAGTGGTCAAGGAATTTCGAAGCAGAGCCTCGCGAAGATTCCGAGCGGCCAATTCTGTGAGGTCACGAATCTTCACGCCGAGACTCCTTCGCCGACCAGTTTTCCGTCTTTCATTTGAAGCAAGCGGTGGGCGAAGCGCTCGGCTCTTGGGCGTTCATGCGTCACCATGACGATCGTCATGCCCAGCGACTCGTTGATTTCGCGCAGCAAAAGCATGATTTCGTCTCCGGTGGCGCTATCGAGATTTCCGGTCGGCTCGTCGGCGAGAAGAATCGTGGGGCGATTCACAAGCGCCCGAGCAAGCGCCGCGCGCTGCTGTTCGCCGCCGGACATTTCCGCTGGACGATGAGTAAGACGCGGTTCAAGGTGAACGCGCCCGACGGCTTCGCGAACACGAGTGGCGCGCTCGCTGCGGTCGACCTCAGCGAGGCGGAGCGGAAGCTCTACGTTTTCTTCGAGAGTCATTCGCGGAAGGAGATTGAAAGCCTGAAAGACGATGCCGATGGTGTGGCTGCGGTGTTCAGCGAGTTCGTCGGCGGTCATGTCCGCGAGGTTCCGATCGTGCGCGAAGATGGAACCGGCCGTTGGGCGGTCGAGGCCGGCCATCAAGTTCAGGAGAGTGGATTTTCCGGAACCGGAACTGCCAAGCAACGCGACAAATTCCGCCTTGCGAATTTCGATGGAGACGCCGTCTACGGCGCGAACGAGAGAGCCGCCCATTTGGTAGTGCCGGGAAACCGAGTCGGTGCGGATGGCCAAGCCGTTGGTCGATGTCATTTCACACTCAATGGTACTACGCAAAGGAGCGGAGGCGAATAACACGCGGAAATCGGCGAGCGATTTGCAGGGCGATGCGGGAATCCGCAATTCCAATTTCAAATGGGGACGCGGTTGAATGAGCGCACGGTCGGCGAAGTTTGACGGGTCATCCTGGAGCGCCGCGGTAACGTAACCGCTAGCCCCCAGCGATGGCGCCCACAATGAGAAAGGGTTCCGTACCCGACGCGACAGCGCCGGGCAGCGGAGTATCCGGCGGTTCGTGCGAATAATCCTCAGCGCACGCAAAAAACCTCAGAAACGGCCGGCGCTCTTGCGTGACGTGATCGCGAATCGTTCCCCGCAGCATCGGATAGGTCGCCTCAAGTGCGTTCAGGATCGATCGCTGCGTGACGGGACCTTCAACCGTGATCTGCACCTCGGCGCCGACACGCGCCAGCGTGCGGAGATGCGCCGGAAGCACGACACGAATCATGAGAGAGTCTGGACCTCGACAGAGAGCACAGCCGGAAGATCTCGAACGATAGGGGCCCAGTTGTTTCCCGCGTCAGCCGACGCGTATACCTGACCGCCCGTAGTGCCGAAATACACGCCGCATGAGTCGAGCGAATCAACCGCCATGGCGTCACGCAACACGTTGACATAGCAGTCGCGTTGCGGCAGACCCTTCGCCAGTTCCTCCCACTCATTTCCTCCCGTGCGACTGCGAAAGACGCGGAGCTTCCCATCGAGAGGGAAGTGCTCCGAATCACTCTTGATCGGGACGACGTAGATGGTCTCGGGTTCGTGCGCGTGAACGTCAATTACGAAGCCAAAATCAGTGGGCAGGTTGCCGCTCACTTCTTGCCAGGAGTCGCCGGCGTTGTCGCTGCGCATGACGTCCCAGTGTTTCTGCATGAACAGAGTGTTCGGACGCGAGCGGTGCATTGCTATGCGGTGAACGCAGTGGCCGACTTCGGCCGTGGGATCGGGGATGTATTGGGAGCGCAGTCCGCGATTGATTGGCTTCCACGTCGTGCCGCCGTCGTCCGTCCGGAACGCGCCTGCAGCCGATATGGCGACGAACATGCGACGCGGATTGCTGGGGTCAAGAACAATCGTGTGGAGGCACATACCCCCGGCGCCGGGCTGCCACTTGGGTCCCGTGCCGTGGCCGCGCAGTCCTGAGATCTCCTGCCAGCTCTGCCCGCCGTCGGTTGAACGGAACAAGGCCGCATCCTCGATCCCCGCGTAAACGGTATCCGGATCGGTGAGCGAGGGTTCGAGATGCCAAACGCGCTTGAACTCCCAAGCGTGTTGCGTGCCGTCGTACCACTGATGCGTCGTTAGGGGTTTGCCTGTTTCGGGGGAGGCGTCGTATACGAACTTGTTGCTCGCTTTGGGCATGCTGCCGGGAGCTGGCGCCGGCTCGCCGCCCGGCGTCGTCCAGGTCTTGCCGCCGTCATCTGAGCGCTGAATGATCTGCCCGAACCAGCCGCTCGTTTGCGACGCATACAACCGATTCGGATCGGCTGGAGATCCCTTGAGGTGATACATCTCCCATCCGGCAAAGTGAGGACCGGAGACGTCCCATCGCTCACGCTTTCCATCCGAAGTCAGGACGAAAGCACCCTTCCGCGTACCGACCAGAACCCGAACCTTGCTCATCCTCAGTCCTCCGCATTTCGTTCCGTACTTTAGAGTAAAGCTCCCCCGGGGACCCGTGTCAAGGAGGCAGCAATCTCTGGCGGATAACAGAAGGATAGATAATGATTGATCCGACCCTAATTCTTCACCTGCGATTCATCTTGAATGGAGGCGAGTCCGATGTCGAAGGCGTTTAAGCGCGGCGACCACGTTGCATGGAACTCAGAAGCCGGAAGAGTCCGTGGCGTAATCGTCAAGAAAATCGTTTCTGATGTACTGGTGAAAGGTTATGTGCATCATGCTTCGAAAGACGAACCTCAATACTTCATCAAGAGTGACAAGACCGACCATGTGGCAATTCACAAAGGCCAAGCACTGAAGCACATAAAAGCAAGCAAGAAGATGAAACCTAAGAAGACGAACGCAAGAAGAAAGACGAGCTGAATCAGGTTGGCCTTGCGGCCAGATACAAAACCTGAGCGATGATTGACACGATCTTTCCGGTCATGCAGGCATAGGGCAAGAAGAACAAAGCGCTGGCGCCGAACGAAAATGCGTTGAAGAGAGAAACTGAATCCGAGAACGGTGCACGTGCGGCACGCTGGAAGGGAACTTCGAAACTACGCTAGAATACCACTCTGCTTCATCGGGGCACTTCATGTCGGGGCGTAGCGCAGCCTGGTAGCGCGCCTGCCTTGGGCGCACAGCCCGCGACTCCAACCACTCCATCCTTTTCTTCTAACTACTAACGTTTCCAACAAATCGGGGAATCTGCTTTTCGCTCAAAGGTAACTCGAATGAATTGAAAACGTTGGATTCTGGCACAGTTCTGGCACAGCGATACTAGAACTATATAGAACGTCTGCCTATCGCGCAGGGGGTCGCGGATTCGAGTCCCCTCGCTCACATGGCGATCTCGCTGCGGTGTCCTCAAAAGAAACCTTCGGTTGACAGACATCTATTTTACTTAATCACATTTTACCGGAGCGGATGTTGGCCGAGGAGAATCGAGCAGTTGCGATGAAACACGAGAGCCAACTTCTCTTCCGTATTCACCTTTTGTTTAAGGTTTTGCAGCATTTTTGCACGACTCCCGTGACAGTAGCGTGACAGCGAGATTCAGGCTGAATGCCCGGCGGATTTGGACCATCTTCGGATCTGGTATGGGTACAAAGAGAGGCTGTCAGGGTGCACCCTTGACAGAGGTTTTTGGATTGAGCGTGGCGCCGGTGAGCCCGAGTGCTAGGCGGGCTAAAAGTTCAAGCCACAGGAGCTATGCGAAAAAAGTTCTGAGGTTAGTCGACCGCCGCTTGCAAGCTGTCGAAGTCTCTGCTCAACAGCCATCGCTTTGCTTCTCGTGATTCTTGTCCGTTCTCTAAGACATCAAGGATGGCGCGATTTACGATGGCTCGATAGAGGCGCCTTACTGCATGGGGGTGGAGCTTTTCCGTTTGATCGCCAATGCGGCCGGTCCTATTTCCATGCCATCTCCCAGGAGCCTCTGCTACAAAAGGCTCCGGCAGGTGCGCCGCCGTATCTTCGAATGACGCGAATTGGCCTTGTTGTTTCTGACTCAGTCTGATCATTTCTATGCTCCTTCGGTTGCATACGACCGAACCTTTCCAATTTTTGCCGGAGTTGCTGCAACCATGAGAGGCCGACACAGCCGATTAGATATGCAGCCACTTCCGTCTTTAGCACAATCACAATCAGGCGCAAACCATTCTTCATCCAGATCACCTATGGCTCTCAAGTTTCTTATCGCACTCTGCGAGGCGCGGAGAACTGCATCCGCACTAAATCTCTCAACTTCACCTCGACTCAGTCCTGCCAATGGTCTGCAGGTGCCGCAATACCAAGGCGCTTCATCTTGTAAAACAGTGTGGTGCGTTTCAAGCCGAGTCTGGCAGCTGCTCCTCGCGGACCTCCGAGCTTCCAATTAGCGCGCTGGCAAGCAGACAGAATTTCTCTACGTACCTTGTCTTCGAGAGTGGGGTTTGAAATCTCGGGTTCCGACTGCTCGTAGCTTTCGAGAGGTGCTGGTTCAAAGACTCCATCATTGGAGAGAATGACGCCACGCGCAATGTAGTTTTGGAGCTCTCGAACGTTGCCGGGCCAGTAGTGGCGCACCAGGGAGCGCATGGTTTCCTGAGGAATCGATTCGATCGATTTGTCCATCGAGGCGGCAAACTGTTGAACGAAATATTCCACGAGTTCGGGAATATCGGCTTTCCTTTCGCGCAGGGGCGGCAGATAAATAGGGAAAACATTCAACCGGTAGTACAAATCTTCGCGGAATTCACGATCCTGAGCCATTCGCTTCAAGTCTTGGTTGGTCGCAGCAACAACGCGAACATCGACTCGCGTTGTGCGCGTGCTGCCGACCGCCTCGAACTCGCGCTCCTGGAGCACACGCAGGAGCTTAGGCTGAAGTTCAAGCGGCATGTCTCCAATTTCATCGAGGAACAGAGTGCCACGATCCGCCAACGCGAACCGGCCGACATGAGAATTGATAGCGCCCGTAAAGGCTCCGCGTTCGTGTCCGAAGAGCTCGCTTTCGAGGAGGCCGGCAGGCATCGCCGCGCAGTTCACCTTTACGAGATTTCGGTTGCGGCGGGGGCTCAGCTCGTGAATCGCTCGCGCGATGACCTCCTTGCCGGTGCCGGTCTCACCGGTGATCAAGACGGTTGTATTGGTGCTTGCGACCGCGTCCACCTGGCTGAGAATTGAGCGCAGGCTGCCTCGGCGCCCTACGATCGTATCTAGGAACGAGGAGTCCGTGCGCTCTAACTTGCGCGCCGTCCGTTCATCAGCACGATAGGCGGCATTTATCGGTAAGCTTTCTGGGTACCGTATAAGCTCCATGACTGAATCTGCTGCTGTGCTCATGCTGTGCTCCTGTTTTTAATCGTTGCAACCCCGGCATCTCTAGTGAATTGTGGATGCCACTTAAACTCGAGCTTCGGCAGTCATCAGCTGTCCCGAGTTCGGTAAGGGAAGATCGGAAGACCGGTTTTCCGTGTCTCTTAAGAAAACAAGTCCCTCTTCGCCAAAATGATGATCGATAACCAGCGCATCACCCTGATGCACTTGCGTAGTGGCCAGTAGTCTGGCAATTGGGTACACCACATAGCGCTCAATGGCGCGCTTCAGGTGGCGGGCTCCATACCTTTGGTCGGTTCCCTCCTCAAGGAGGAACTCCCGGCCTTCGCCCGTGATTCGAAAGAAGAAGGGGCGCGTTGTCGAGTCCAGGATCCGCTTTTGTACTTGCCTGAGTTCGATCTCAAGAACTTCGTCAAGCTCCGCGCGCTTCAGCGGATGAAACACGACGACTTTGTCCAATCTGTTCATGAACTCTGGGGAGAACTTCCGCCTCGCCGCCTCTACTGCAGTCCGCTCCACCTTCTCGTGCAATCCCTTCGCCGTCTTGTCCTTCGGCTGTATGAATCCCATTCCTCCGTGCATCAGATCGGCGATCTGTCCGCTTCCGAGGTTCGATGTCAGAAAAATCACCGTCTGCGACAAATCCACTCTCCGGTTATCGCCCAACGTCAGCGTCGCTTTGTCCAGCATTCCGAGTAGCAGCTGCCAAAGCGCCTCACTCGCTTTTTCGATTTCGTCAAAAAGCAGAAAGCTCAGTTTCAGACCATCGCGATGGCTTGCGGTCAACGCCTCTTGAGTGATAAGCGGGTGCGTTTCGCGGTGCCCCAGATATCCTGGCGGCGAACCAATCAATTTCGCAATTTCGTGGGAATGCTGGAATTCCGCGCAATCCACCTTGATTACCGCCCGGCTGTCTCCGAACAGAATCTCGGCCGCAGCTTCGACAGTGCGCGTTTTCCCTGAACCGGTGGGTCCCAGAAACAGCAGATTCCCCACGGGGCGTCCGGGAGAATGCAGACCGGCGCAGAACACTTGATAGATATCAACAAGCGCTTGCACGGCCTCGTCTTGCCCGACGATTTTCTCCCGCATCGCATGCTCAAACTGGCAAGCTGTAGCACTGCGTTTTTCCGCGTCCAAAAACCGGGAGAGCCCCTGATCCGCCCCTTTTCCCTGGTGCGGACCGCGTTCTTTTTTATGGGCCGATTGTGTTGCTGTCATCATAACTGCTCCTTCTACTGCACAAGCTCAACTCAGCGGGACCCGTTTGTTGTTCATTTATCCGAACTCTGGTCCGATTCTCTTTCCAACCGCTCTCTCCTGATCCACTCTCGGATGTAAAGGCCGCAGTTCTTCAGCTTGATCGAGTCGGCTTCCCACTTCTCCAGAAATTTAACGGCCTCGCCATCTACCGACCTTAAATCTGCACAGTCTAAGACAATTCGTCTGCCGTTTCTTTCTGCTGCAATGAGTGCCTCCATCTCCACCACGTTTTCCGCGTTCAGTTGACCGCTAACCTTAAAGACCACTTCTCCGTTTGCCTTTCTGGTGATCCTCAGCATCTGGTTCCTCGTCGCAATCACAACTTGCATCAGCTTAAATGGCAATTAAGGCGCCAATCGTAAGTAGTTGAAAACGCGACTTTTGCATCACCGACTCAACGCCGAAATTTCGACAATTGGCGAGCAGCTGAACAATTCATGGGGAGCATCGGCGCAGTGTTCTCACTCTTGTCGATATGTGGATTACTCGGGTGTATCATGCCCGCTGTGGCCTCTCCAGGACACGAGTCCGAATCGAAACACGTCCTTGAGGCGCAGTTGCGAGCGACTCTGGGCGTAATACTGGCGTACACCTGGTACGCCGTCGCCTCCTGCAATCACGAACCTAAGCTTTCTGCCCTCCGCCTCGCAGACCCGTCATATAGAGGCGGATCGATGCGAACCCTGAAATTCCTCGGCTTGACGGTGTTGCTGGCTCTTGCGCTGAGCGTATTCCGCGCGGACGCGCAGACGGCGACCACGGGTCAGATCCTTGGCAATGTCATCGACCCAAGCGCCGCACTCGTGGGGGGCGCCAGCATCACATTGACCGGCGAAGATGG
>CAVUSU010000007.1:0-1397839 GCA_963744235.1 uncultured Acidobacteriota bacterium
ACCGCTTCATGCTGGCGCGTGTCACCTACCAGCAGCACGCGGTCGTTTTCCTTTAGCCGATGCAGGAACTCGTTCATCTGCTTGGTGCTCGCGAGACTCGATTCGTCGAGAACGTAGAGGTGTTTTTGTCCGTCGTGCGGCTCTTCGCTCCGCGCCAGATGCCGCTGCAAGGTGCTCGATTCGATTCCCGCTTCTCCGAGTTTTTGCGCCGCGCGTGATGTCGGCGCGAAGCCTTCCACCTTATAGCCCTCTCGTTCGGCGGCTTCCCGGATCGCAGCTAAAGAAGTAGTTTTTCCCGCGCCGGCGACGCCTTCAAGCGCCGTCACCTGATCGCGGCTCGACAGGATTTGCTCGACCGCCGCGCGCTGGCTCTCGCTCAAATGCGAGTGGTCTTGCGCGATCTCTCGGCGTGTCTCGAAACTCGCGATTGGTGCGTGTTGGTTCTGCCCCGCGCGCATCACATGGATGGTGTTGCGTTCGTGGTCGATCATCTCAGTTGTGGTGAACGCGCGGCCCGGCGCGCGATTGCTCGTCTCGATGAACTCGCCCGCTTGCACGCGTTTCTCGAACTCCGCTTTAACCTCCGCAACCGTGGCGTCACCCATTGAGCGTTTCAGTGCATCCCTCAGCAGCTCGCGCTCCTCGGCCACTGCTTCACGCTCCAGATTTTTCTCTCGAGAGTAGGCAAGGGCCTGGCCGATGGCTTTCTCTTCGGGTTCTTCCTGTAGTTGCTCTCGTGCTCCCGTGCCGCTTCGACAACCCGCTCTGGTTGATTGCCGAAGTGCGCGGCCATTGCTTTGTGCCGGTCTTGCATCTCTTCGTGTGAGAGTTCGAGCTTTCCTTCTCGTGTCTGGTGCGCGGCGACCTGTGCCGCACCTGCTCCTCGCTGGTTTTCCTTTGCGAGATGTTCCTCGATCTGCTGGCGGCGGGGACTCGATGCCTCCAGATACTCCTTGCTATAGCCTTTGATTTCCGGCTGGTTGCTCTCGCCGCGCTCGATTTCGTAGCCAAGTTCTTTCAACCGATGGGCCAGTTCCGAGCGATACACTGCCGTCGCATACTGTTGCGTCTTGTACAGTTCCCGTGGCTGTAGCGCGTGTGCGTCCCCGTCCTCGGTCTCGGTAAGATTGAAAAAGACGACATGCGTGTGCAATTGCGGTGCGGCATAGCCGTTCACGGGCCTTGCGCTGTCGTGCTCGAACTTCGCCGCTATCCATTTGCCGGTCGTCTCTGCCGGAAGATTCCCGCCGATGCGGGCCTGGACATATCGCTCTAGCTCGTCAAGTGCGACGCCAACGCTTTCTCGATGCGCTTCTCGAACACGGTCATCTCGACCTACCAGGGCGGTCAACGATACGCTCTTCGGAGCTGAAAACGTCGCGTCCCATCCTGCGCGGTGTTCCATCGCGCTTACCTTTTCGCCGCGTCTGTTCATGTATTCTCTGGCCGCTTGGCGGCGGATTAGTAGCTCTCCAGTGATCGGGTGTTGTCCTTCGGAGAGCCGCTGGAAATGCTCTTCGCGAACCTCGCCGTGTAGTCCCCACCGTTCGGCGAGCCTTCCGTGCCACTCCCCGCGAATTTGCTCCCCTTCGGTGTAATAGTTCTCGCGGGCGTTACCAAACTCTTCCGCGTGATACGACTGTGCCTGACCTGCGCTCAGAGGTTTGGAGATGGTCAGCATTTGTTGGCCTACTCGAAGAAGTCCCTTTGCTGGCGTGCTGGCTCTCGTTGGATTTTCTGGTCCTCACTTTGTTGCTGTTCATTGGGTACGAGTTTCTGTCCCCAAGCTCCGTTCCCCGACGGCTTGCCTGCTCCTGCCGCGGCCGCCGCAACCTTCGGCGGTTCCTCGGGTGGCGGGAGTGCCGGGCGCTCGATGTATTGCGGCTCTTTGCTTTCAAGCTCGATGTACGGGAGACTCATCCGCGCCACGAGATTCCCGCACTTGAGATAACCGTGCATCTTCTCAAGGCCGCTGATCTCGCTCGCCATCACCAGTGGCCTGATCTCGCGTTCGAGGTTATAACCCTTCGATTTGCGTGATTGTGGGAACTGCTCATTTGTGCGGCTCTCTCGTATCCTCTCGATTTCCTGTTCTCCTATGGTGTCGCTAATCCATTTCGCCGCGTGCGGCTCGCTAGTGCACAGGAAGATTTTCGTCGAAGGCTGCGACATCATCGCCTCCGCTTCGTGCCCATAACGCACTTCCAACTGGCTGCGTCCCTGAAAACCCAGCACCACCGGATTGTTGGATTTGCGGTTCTCCGTAATCGCCGTGTGCAACTGCGGCAACCGCTGCAAGGTTGCCAGTTCGTCCAGAATGAACCAAACCGGGCGCGGACTCATGCGCCCCTGATTCATCAGGCGTAGCACAAGCATGTCCAGCCACAAACTGATGAGCGGCGCGAGGCGCTTCCGCGTGTCCGGTGTGCTCGTCAGGAAGAGCCAGCCCCTCCGCTCCTTCGACCATTCGAGCGTGCTCCAACGCCCCTTCGTCTCCGCTTCACTCGGCAGTAGCCTCATGGCGTCGGCTACCATGCTCAACGAACCAAGCACGCCGTTGCGCTGTGGCGGCGAATCACGGTCGATCATCGCCGCGTACTCTGTCCCTTTCACTCTCCGGTCGATCTCTTCCGGGTGCGACATCCACCACACCAACTCTTGCGGCGTCGGATGGAAAGTGAGCAGGTGTGCAAAGATTTTTCGCGGGGCCTCCACAAAGAAAGAGTTTTCGTTGTGTCGGTCGGGGAAAAGCGACGCGGCCAAAGTGAGAGCGTCGGCCCCCTGCCGCAGCTCGTCTCCCGGAGTCCAGTAAGGCATCCGCTGGTCTAGGGGATTGAGAATCAAATCACCGCGCGATGGAGTAAGAAAGTAGGGCACGTAGTCGGCGGGCGTCGCCGGATCGTACACGATGGCCGTCTCGCCGCGCTCCTCGATCTGCAACAAGATCTGGCGGATGAGCGCACTCTTGCCTTTGCCCGAATCACCCATAACCAGAATGTGGCTCGATTCGATTTCGCGTGGCAGGCGCAGCCAAGCTTTCCTGCGGAGTATTTTTTGCGTGAAGCTCCGCTGCTGCAATAAGCCGATACCGTCTGAACGGTTGCGGCGATTGAACGCACGCGCCGTCACAAGCTCCGGTCCTTTCAGCCGACGCCCATGTTTGCGTATTCTCTTGCGTGCCGAGTCCATCGGGATCGCCACGACGAGACCCACGAGCAACACACCCAAGCCGCCCCACACTGCCGGTTGCGCCAGATCGGTGAGCGTCTGGTCCTGGTAAATCCAGTGGCCCAGGAACTCATGCAACTTCGCATTGTCATAGCGTGCGCGCTGCCATTCGAGCTTCAAGTCACCTACCTTGATGGCCTCTTCGGTCAGCGTAAACGTGCGCTCGCCCTTCTCCGTCACGAACGGCACTACTTCGTTGTCGAGCGCCATCCGCGTACCCTTCCGCCTCACCACCATTAATAGCGTGTACCAGCCGTCCGTGCGGAAGGCTCCTGCTACCGGCGTGCCTACATAGGCCGTCAGATAGTGCTGTTGGAGCGGAGTCCACACCTGCATGTAGCGGTAACCCGCGATAGCGAACACACTGAGCAGAGCAACGCAGAACGCTCCGATAGTCCATGCCGCCTTGTCGCTCGGAAAGTCTCCTGCATCGTCCGGTCGCCCCCATTTCTGTTTCATGGCACGCCCCCTGTTGCTGCTTCCGCGAGGCGCTCGCGCGCCTTGCTCAACTTGTTCTGGTCCGCCCGCTCGATGAGCTGCTGCATCTCGTCTACGGTCAGCGTTTGCCCTTGAGATACGGCGAAGTGGACGTTTAGCAGGATCGTTCGCAAAGCCAAAACTTCAGCCAGCACGGTTTGTTCGTTTGCATTCGGCTTGGTCGCCTTGAGCAGAACATCGCGCGTCCACTCGCTGATCGTCTGCTCACCCGCTAGGGCTTCAAACTGAGCGTATTCCTCGTCCGTGACTTTGGTGCTGATGGATTTCGTGCGAAGGGCGGGCATGGAATTCACCCCATAAAATCAACAAGTTCCCATACGGGAACCAAAGTCACTGCGCGGCGCTCTGTGAGAAGTGATTCGCGACAAGCCACTGGATTTTCAGCAAGTTCCCCTATAGCAACCAAGGTTGCTATACGGCACCCATTTGGGGGTGACGTGTCAGTCCAACTCCCGGTGCCGAAGGCACCGCTCTTCATAGCTCACCGTATTCGAGGATCAAACCGTCCCACAGCGCACGCACGGCTGGGATTTCCCAGGCACGGCGGAATAGCTCCCGCACGGCCTTCCACTCTTTCTCCGAGAACGTGAACGTGATTCCGTTGCTTCGCGCGCGAAAGGAGAACTCGACCTCCTTCCCATGCTCGCCGAGATAGCCAAAAAAGTATTCGCCCTTCCAGTGCTGCGTCGGACCTTCCGGGTCGAGGGTTACTAGCATGGCTCGAAACTCGGCCATGACCGCATACTCAGACAGTGGGTACATTGGCGCTCTCGCGCCAGGGAAGCTGAGGAGCACGGAGAAGTCGTTGCCCTCCCCACGAGCAAAAGACAGAGTGAATCCGCCCTCGCTAATCGGTGGGATCGCTACCTGAAAGAAACTCTCCGCGACCGCCTTGGCCTCGTCGCGGACGGGCTCCTTCGCGAGGTGATAATGGCCGCGTGCGGCGAGTCGCCAGAGGGCCGGCCAATGAGGGCGGAGCGCACGATTGAGTGCGTCCGCATCTTTGAGGCCATCATCTTCGAGAAGCGCATAAAGATTCCGCCCCGCAAGCAGTGGTTCCCACTTTGTGGCCGGATCGCTGAACTGTCGGCGTGTTTCCGCCACTGTACGACGCACGATTTCGGGCGTGACTTTCTCGCTGCCTTCGGCAGCCCTTACTTTCGAGGGACGACAGTCCCAGGGAAGATTGCCCAGGTAATACTCATCTGAGGCGGACTGACCTTTGCGCAAATCGTAGGCTGCCGAGAACGCATCGAGGACGGCGACCAAAGACCCGCGAGATACATGACTTGGCGTGTCGCTCGAAAATGCTTCCAGTCCCTGTTGAACAAAGTGGGCAAGGACCACCCACTCTGCCTTCGACAGGAGATGCTGAGCCTCGCCCTTTCTGCGAATTTCTCGAAGCGCTTTGGTCGGCTCCGACATGAGGTCCACGACTTCGAGGCGGTCTTCGCGGGCCGATTCGAGAAATTGTTTTGCAATCTCTGAAGTGGAGACGCTTTCGCCTGTCCTGGATGACATGAGTTTCTTGGCCCGTTCGAGGCGCTGGCGTAGCGCTTCGCTGATCCTCACGGAAAGGGTCTGTTGCTGCTTTGCTTTGTCCGGGTTGTCCGATGGCTTTCCCTCGGGTTTTTCAGGCTTGTCAGGCAATAGGAAGCTCGCTTTCCCGGACGCAAATACAATCCGGCGCGTTGTATCGAAACATGTTGACAGAGTACATGTGACCCGATACGATGTCAATCCCATTTTCCATGGGACCAGAATGAAAGTCCGCAATGCCCAATCCGACCCGCGCAAGAACCCAGACTCGCCACGAGTGCATGGCTTGCGCCTCACATCGAATCCGCCCGAGAACAAACGATCAGCACTAGCAAAAAGAGTCTCGTTGCCTTCCGCTGCTACAAAGGAGCCCTTTCAAGCCGCTGAGCCGCTCCTTGACTGCTCCTCCGCTGCTGTCATCCTTGGGGGTCTTCACCCTAAGACCGTTGAGCGATGGGCACGAGAAGGGCGCATACCCGCCTACCGTTATTTTCGGCGTTGGAAGTTCCGTGTTTCTGATCTAGAAGTCTGGATGCGTTCTCATGTACAGTCAGCTTGCCATCCGTGCCGCTTAAACCAGGAGAAATCGGATGGAACATAAGCGGCAACGGTATCAGTTCGGAAGTGTTGTAACGGAAAGCAAGAAAGAAGGGCCCGGATGTTTGGGCACTGCGTTATCGGCAGCATTTGCTGAATGGGGCCAACTGCCACAAAAGCGTCATCATTGGAACTGTTGAACAATACGCTACCGAGTCTCAAGCCAGGAGGGCGGCACAGGCACTCTTGCTTCGGATTAACGTAGACAATCCGAACGCTGGTGTAGTCACGTTCGGTGCGGTGATAGAGCGGTATCTCGCCGAAGAGTTGCCAGACCGTCACTCGACTGCGAGAAGCTATCAATCGTGGCTGACGAACCACATCAAACCGAAATGGGGCGAGTACGCGTTGAAACAAATTAAGCCACTGGCTGTCGAGCAGTGGCTCAAGGGACTCGACCTCGCACCAAAAAGCAAGGGACACTTGAAGAATCAAATGCGGATCGTCTTCAACTGCGCGATGCGATGGGAGTTGCTCCCGTATCAAGCCAATCCCATGGGCTTCGTGCGAGTAAAAGACGTTTCGAAGCGTGTGCGTCAGCCAGTTGTGCTGACGATTGAACAGTTTCGACATGTTCTCGGGCACATCCCGGAGCCCTATCGCACGATGTGTGTTGTGGCTGGGTGTCTGGGACTGCGGATCAGTGAGGTTCTCGGATTGCAATGGCGTGACTTCGATTGGGAGACACGCCAAGTCCAGATTCGGCGGTCCTGGGTATTTGGCCACGTTGGCGAACCCAAGACGGAGAACTCAAGGAGGCCCATGCCGGTTGATCTCGCTTTAGAGAAACTTTTGCGAGAATATCGGCGACGGCTCCCTTCCTCTCTTCAAGAAAGCGAGTGGCTATTCGCTAGTAAACGTACGGGAATGCCCTCGCACCCTTGGAGCGCACAACGTCGCTGGCTGATTCGGGCAGGAGAAAAGGTCGGAGTTGGGAGACTCGGTTGGCATGCATTTCGGCACACGTATTCGACTCTGCTCAACGAGCATGGCACGGACGTTAAGGTCCAGCAGGAATTGCTTCGTCATGCGGACATCCGCACGACGATGAACATCTACACCAGGGCTGTACCGGAACGTCTGCGAAAAGCGAACAGCAAGCTGGTTCGGCTTTTGCTGCCAACAGGAACATGAAGAGGCGTTAGTGTTCCCTCATGTTCTCTCGCGCAGAGGGCAAGTGGTTCAGAAAGAGTCAGATATGGCGGAAGCGTGTGGGAGTCGAACCCACCACCCGACTCGCGAAGAGCCGGATCAATGGCTTTGAAGGCCACGAGGATCACCGGACCCCTTTCGCCTCCGATTTCGCAGAAACTTCGCGGCAGGATTATAGCAGCAGAGGGAACCACCAACTGATTTCGGGATGGGGAGCGCGGTCAGCTCTTCGGCGTGGGCGAGGCGCACTTCTTGCGCGCAAGTTCGAGGAGCTTCGCGTCGGTGCACACTTCGTAATACGGACGGTTGCCTTGCGCGCCGATTTTTCCACCAGCCAAAATCTGCCGGACGAATCCTTTGCGAATCACGATCGGCTCGATCGATTCGCCCAGGGGGACTTCCCCGAAAAAGAGTTGCGCGCGCTCCTTGCCCCACGGCATGGGAAAATTCCCGCCCATCGGCGCGAGCGAAATCTCGGCGCTCAACTTCTGAAATCCCTCTTCGTTCAGCTCGATGCCGTTCAGGTTGTATCGGATCAGAAGTTCTTCGCCTTCATCCGCGGCGGCGTCCTCCATCAAGGTCTGCAAGACGTAGACGTTGAACGGCGCCGGATTCTCCTTAAACAGCCGCTTCGCCATCTTCGAGCAGCTCGACAGGCGGTCCGAAAGGTTCAGCGCCCGCGAGATCATGATCTTCGATTCGCCGTCCATCCAAAGCGATGGCGCCGAGTCCTGAAACGCCACGCCCACCCCAAGTTCGAGCGGCGGCAGATCGGCCGTTTTGGCGCGGTTGTTGTAGCCCTGCGTCACAGCGAGAATTTCACGCGCCAGCACGCACGCCCGGGCCACGGCTCGGCGCGTCGCGCGCGTGGACTCGTTTTCGTAAATCGCCAGGATGATCGCGTCGCCTTCGATGAAGACCGTCGCGGCGCCGTAGCGTTCGAGCATCCGCTTCACCGGCTCGTGCAAAATCATGCTGAAATGGGAAGCGGGATTCATGCCCCGCGCCAGCAAATCCCGGGTGATTCCCGTCGAGCCGCGAACGTCCGCCTTGATCACCGTGTGGTTGATAATCGGGTCTTCGGCGGGACGCCCTTCGTCGGGATGCAGGAATTCGTACAGGCTCTGATTGGCCCGCGACAGTTCGCGCGCTCGCTCCGACCGCACCAGGCTGATCCGTTCCATCCACGCGGCCACGTGCTGGTAGTTTCGCCGGTCACGCCGAAAACGCATCAAATCTTCCGCAAACTGCAGACACGTGACGAGAGTCTCTTCGTGGGAGCGCCGCCGGATCGCTTTGGATGCCTCGTCCAGTTTCCTAATCGAAATCTTGCGTGCGGGGAACTGCTCCAGAATCTGCTCCACGCGCTTCGTTTCGTCGCGATTCACCAGCGCCTTCTTCAATTGCTGCAAGTGAACCGGCGGGCAGTAGTCCGCCTGGATTTTCTTCAGCTCGTATCCTGCAAGCACGTGAAACAGCAGGTCGCACTCCTCGAGCCGGTGCATCCATTCCTCGAGCAGTTGCGCGCGAGTTTCAGGCCTCGCTTCGCCTTCTCCGGACGGCGCCTGAGCGTCGAAAAGCCGCCGCGCGTTCTGCGGTTGGTTCAGGTAGTCGCCGAGGCGGCTCTGGTATTCCGAGGCGAGGAAGTCCATGCGCTGCTTGGCGGAGTCGATCTGCGGCGCGAGTTCCTCCAGATTCATTTCGAGCGACGTAAACTTCCGCTGCAGATCGGCCAACTCGCTGGGCGCTTCCGTCTGACCCGGGCTCTTGCGCCGGAAGAGCCACGGAAAAGCGTCTTCGTTCGGGGCAACGCGGCCGGCCACCTCCTCCATTTCCTGCTCGAGCCGCGCCAGCTCGGACCGCAAGGATCGCGCCTGCTCCAGCAACCGCTCGTGCGACTTCCGGGCTTTGCTCAAATCCTCCGCGTTGTCGTCAGCAAGCACGAACTCACGCACAAAATCGAGCAGAAGCGCGTCGAACACGTCGAAGCGGTCGGGGTCATTCATGAAGTTCCCGAGCAGGACGTAGTGCTCGAGGAACATATGGTCGTCGTTCCCGTTGTCTACAAAGAGGAACCGGTTCTGCAACAGGTCATACGTCTCGCGAAATTCGTCTCCAAAAAGTGCGCGCCGCGATTTCGCGATCGTGCCTTCCTCCACTTCGCGCCAGATTCGGCAGATCGTGTCACCCACCTGTCGAATCACGTTCTTTCGGCCGGCCTGGGCTTCGGAAATTTTCGACCGCACAACGTGCGCTTGCTCGCTATGCTCGAAAAGCTCGCCGCGCCCGCGAATCCAATCCTTGCACTCCACCAGAATGCTCGCAAACTCGTTGCTCACTTCCTGGCTGATGTACTTGAGCAGAGCCAGTTGGTGCAGGATGTCGGTCTCGATCGACTGCTGAAATTTCGCGCGTGTGAGCGATTCC
Organism: uncultured Acidobacteriota bacterium; assembly: GCA_963744235.1. Classification (GTDB taxonomy): domain Bacteria; phylum Acidobacteriota; class Terriglobia; order Acidiferrales; family UBA7541; genus Palsa-295. The sequence goes on from CAVUSU010000007.1 coordinate 9,442, forward strand.
TGCAGAACATCGGTCAGCACGCGGCGGAAGGCGGCGTGTTCCGGCGAACCGCTCGGCTGCTTGCGGTCCTTGCCGTACGCCAGCGGAAGATTGATTGTCTGGCGAACCAGCTCGAGAAGGTATTTGCGGCTGAGTTCGAGGAACTTCGGGCTCAGATAAACGTCGTAATGGATGTTGTCGACACCGAGCGTCAGCTTTTCGAGCCTAATTTCGGCGGAGTAAGGCTCAAGCTTCATCCGAGCCGGATGGGCAGACGACGGCGCAATGCGGATTTCCGACATTCCCCAGGCCTGCGATCGATAAACTTTGACTTTACTGACGCTGAAAGCGAGGCGCAATGGAACGGCGCGAAAGGGTTAACGCTTGCTGGGAATTTCTGGTATCCGCCGCCCGGAGGCCGGGTTTGTGGCGGCTTCCCCACAAAGTTGGGCCAAATTCCCGGTCGAATTTCCGGTAGAATGACGGGCCATGCCCAAACTTATGGAAGGCAAGACCGCAATCGTGCTCGGAGTGTGGAACCAATGGAGCATCGCGTATGCGATCGCGCAGGCGTTCGTTCGCGAGGGTGCAACGCTGCTGCTGACGCACCAAAACGAACGGGCGAAGCCGGCGGTGGAGGAACTCGGCCAGCAAATCGGCTGCGCCGCGCTGTTTCCTTGCGACGTCCAGGTACAGTCCGACATCGATCAGCTCGCCGAGGCGCTGAAGGGTTCAGGACGGAAACTGGACGTCATGGTGCATTGCCTCGCGTTCGCGAATCGCGACGATTTGGGCCAGCCGTTCGTGAACACATCGCGCGACGGATTCAAGCTCGCGCTCGATGTGAGCGCCTACTCGCTCGTGGCGGTTACGAAAGCCCTTGCGCCGCTGATGACCGACGGCGGATCGATTATGACGCTGACCTACCTGGGCTCGACGCGAGTGGTGACAAACTACAACGTGATGGGTGTCGCCAAAGCCGCGCTCGAAGCCGAAGTGAAATATCTAGCGAGCGAACTCGGCGCAACCAAAATTCGCGTGAACGCGATTTCCGCCGGGCCTATCAAGACGATTTCCGCGCGCGGCATCAAGGACTTTTCCAAGGTGCTGGACTTCGTCGCGCAACACGCCCCGCTGCGCCGCAACACAGACATCGCCGAAGTGGCGGACGTCGCGGTTTTTCTCGGCAGCGATCTCGGCCGCGGCGTCACGGGCAACATCATCTTCGTCGATGGCGGTTTCCACATCATGGCTCTCGGACAGGCGGCGACGTAGTCGCATCTTCGATCGAGATTTTGCGGATATTTTCGGTTACGTGCTCGAGCCTGACGCGAAGGACGGGCCAATCGGTGCGAAAGGCGAGGCGGTCGGGCCACTCCACTATAACGACGGCATTCTCGGAAAATACATCCTCGAGACCGAGGGTTTCGAGATCGTGAAAATCTCCGACGCGATACAGGTCCACGTGATAGACGCGGGCGCGTCCCTCATATTTGTGGACCAGAGTGAACGTGGGGCTGGTGACTTCGTCTTCGCGCGCCGCGCCGAGACCGCTGACGATTCCCTTTGTCAGCGTGGTCTTCCCTGCCCCAAGTTCGCCCGAAAGCAGAATCAAAACCGGCGGCTTCACTCGCGGCGCCGATTTCGCGGCCGCGCTCGATCGTTTCTTCCGTTGAATGCGTGACCAGTTCGCGGCTAGCCACGGCCGGACTCAGAATAGAAGCGGTGATAGGCGCGCGGAATCGCGCGAACCAGATCCGAGGCCATGAGCGGCGCTTCGTCGTGGTCGGCGTAGGCGATGTCGCCGGCGAGACCGTGAAGGTAGACGCCGAAGGCCAGCAAGCGCGCCCAATCGTTGACGCCAAATTGCGCCGTCAAGCCCGCGAGCATGCCCGTGAGGACGTCGCCAGTTCCCGCCGTGCCCATGCCGGGATTTCCCGTGGAATTGATGTAGGTTTCGCCGGTCGGGGAGGCGACCACCGTTTGATGGCCTTTGAGAATCACGCAGGCGTTCCAGTCGGCTGCCGATTTCAGCGCCAGCTCCACTCTCCGCGCCTGAACTTCTTTCGTCCCGCAGCCAAGCAGACGCGCCATTTCGCCGGGGTGCGGCGTTAGCGCCAGCATTCCCTCGGGCTTCTTCAGTTCTGCGACGCGGCCTGCGAATGAGTTAAGGCCATCCGCATCGAGGACGATTGGCGCCGCTCGCTTGCCGACGATCGCGCGAATGAATTCCTGGGTTTCGGTGTTGGTGGATAACCCTGGGCCGATGGCGAGCGCGCGTTTCCCTTTTGTGATTGCGTCGAAGCGGCCGTTCTCGAGACTGCGCAGTGAAATGCGTTCCGGCGTCCGTTGCGGGCAGCGGTTCAGTCATCACTTCCGGGGTGTGGCTCGCGACCACCGGCAGCGCCGGTTCGGGTATCGCCACCGTGACCAGCCCCGCGCCAACGCGCAGCGCAGCCCACGACGCGAGCACTGCGGCGCCCGTCTTGCCCACCGAGCCTGCGACGATCAGGGCGTGCCCGTAGTCACCCTTGTTCCCTTCAGCCTGGCGAGGCGACGCAAACTGCAGAAACTCGCGCGGCTCCGACCATCGCAAGCGACCGTTGCCGATTTTCTCGACGAGCTCAGCCGGCGATCCAATCTCGCGAACGGCGACCTGGCCCACTTGCCGCGGCCCTTCCCGCAGGACCATCCCCAACTTGGGCGCGGAGAACGTCACAGTGCGATCCGCTTGGATGCAGACCGGCGCGAACCCACCGATATCGGCGGATAGGCCCGAAGGGATATCGACCGCGATGACGGTCTGAAGGGCACTATGCCCGTTCACATCAGCGATGACTTCGGCAAGAAGACCCTCGACCTTGCCGCGCACACCAGTTCCCAGCAGCGCATCGACGAAGACGTTAGCGGAGTGGAGTACCTGCTTTGATCGCTGCCATTCTTCGGCATTGCGGACTACCTGCAGTTCGCCTGCGATCTGCCGCCAGCGATCGAGGTTGGTCGCGGCGTCGCCCTTCACTTCGCTGGGATCGGCGAATAGATAGGCGGAAACGCTCGCGCCTTTTTCGCGCAGGTGCCGCGCGGCAACGAAGCCATCGCCGCCATTATTTCCTTTGCCGCAGAGGACGAGGATGCGCTGGCGGTCGAGATGAGGAAACCGCGTCCCAATAAGGTCAGCCACGCTGCGTCCGGCGTTCTCCATCAGCGTGAGGCTGGGTATGCCGTAGCGCTCGGTGGTGAGGAGGTCAACCTCCCTCATTTCGGCAGCAGTCAGGATTTTCATTGGACGAGCAGCGACCCGCAGGGTCCGGAGCCGGCAGGGCGAACGTAGGGAGAACCCCAACAGCTGTTTTTGTTGCGGTTAGAAAAAGTGATCTCGTTTGTTTTTAGACGATTGGGGCCGTTTTTGAATGTGATGTTGTTGCGGTTAGAGTTTTCTTCGCCCTCTAACGAGCCGTTAGCGACTTGCGCGGGCGGGCGCGCCGGGGCAAGAGCCGGAAGAGGCTGGCTAGCCCCAGTAACTGCGAGTCGCCGGCGGCCTGCATTCCGGTGATCAGTTTTGTGTGACATAAAAACGGGCAATGGTAGCATGGATTGCGTCGAATTGATAGTCACAAAGATACGTTAGTAATACTATAACTACTAGACCCAGAGAAGCATGGCCGTTTCCGCGCGGGGCAAAGGTCTAGCCGTAAACATTGTATAGCCGCGGGGTTACGTGCGCCCAGAGTTGATTGGGGCGGCGGGCTCTATGTAAGGAGGGCAAGGTCGGAGGGCACAGGAAAAAAGAGCTTGACATATTCCCATATGGGTATGTATTGTTGGCCCATGGCACGAGCCGCTACAACGTCGGACGCTTTCAACGCCGTGGCCGAGCCTCGCCGGCGCGAAATTTTGAATTACCTTGCGATCGGCGAACGACCGGTGGGCGACATCGTGCTGACCCTGCGACTCGAGCAGCCGTCGGTATCCAAACATCTGCGGGTGCTGCGGGACGTGGGACTCGTCAGAGTGCGGCGAGAAGGACGGCACATGCTGTATCGGACCAATGCAGAGGCAATCCGTCCCGTCTATGACTGGACGAAAACCTTCGAGCGCTTGTGGACGCACCAATTGAATCGCGTCAAGGAACGCGCGGAGGGCGCAACCAAGCAGGACAACCCCAATGGAAACGAATAGAGGAGGAATGATGGCTTCGACAGCAACGAGTCTTGAAAATCTGACGGTAAACATAACTCAGGAAATCCACGTGCGGGCGTCGCTGGAAACGACATTCGCAGCGTTACTCGAGCAAATCGGGCCTTACAACGACACACCGGAGGGCAACCCTCTACCGATGAAGATCGAACCGTGGCCGGGTGGACGATGGTACCGCGATTTGGGCGATAACAATGGTCATCTGTGGGGACACGTGCAGGCGATCAAGCGGCCTACATTGCTTGAGATCGTGGGACCGCTGTTTATGTCGTTCGCGGTGAGTTCGAACCTGCAGTACCGATTGAGCGAGGCGGACGGCGGAACGGTGATCAAGTTTCATCACAAAGTGTTCGGGCTGATTCCCGATGATCACAAACTAGGGATGACAAAAGGCTGGACGCACATCAATAGCCGTATCCTCGCGCGGGCGGAGAAGAAGTAGGGGACAGGTTTCAGGTTTCAGGTTTCAGGTTTCAGGTTTCAGGTTTCAGGTGAGGCGGTAACGCCGGCGATCGGTTCGGCATGGATTAGGTAAGTAAGGGAGAAGAGAAAATGTGCCCTGCGTGCATAGCGGGTGCGGCTTGGATCATCGGGAGCGTGGTGACAGCCAGCGGAATCAGCGCGCTTGGCGCGAAGGTCTTTCGTTCCAAGAGGAGTACCAAAACGTACGAGAACGCAACGCAAAGGAGAGATGGTCATGACCACAGCGACAAGCAAGAAGGAAATTTCGAAAGTGGTGCCGCAAGCTGAATGGGTGGCCGCACGAAAAGAACTGCTGAAAAAGGAGAAGGAATTCACGCGCCTTCGCGACGAATTGAGCAAGCAGCGGCGCGACCTGCCATGGGAAAGGGTGCAGGAGCAGTACGTTTTTGACGGACCGAATGGCAGGCAGACGCTGGCGGAACTCTTCGGCGGACGCAGCCAGTTGGTGGTGTATCACTTCATGCTGGGCCCGGGCTGGACAGAAGGCTGCAAGAGCTGTTCGTTCCTTGCCGATCACTTCGATGGAGCGACGATACACCTGGCGCATCGCGACACCACATTCATGGCCATTTCGCGCGCGACCCTGCCAGAAATTGAAGCGTTCAAAAGGCGGATGGGATGGAAGTTCAAGTGGGTGTCATCCTTCGGGAATAATTTCAATTTCGACTACCACGTTTCCTTCACGAAAGAAGAGCTGGCGAAAGGCAAGGTCTACTACAACTACAACGACGCGACGGAGTTTCCTGTCGAAGAGGGTCCGGGCCTCAGCGTTTTCTACAAGAATGACGCGGGCGAAATCTTCCACACCTATTCGAGCTACGCGCGCGGGCTCGACACGCTGGTGGGCACATACAATTTTCTCGACTTGACGCCGAAGGGCCGCGACGAAGATGGGCTGGCGTTTACGATGGCCTGGGTGCGGCACCACGATAAGTACGAGGAGGGATACAGCGTTGACGCGAAGCAGGGCTACGTGGCGCCTGCGAAGATGGATGCGTCGTGCTGTTCGGAACACGAGAAGAAGTAACTGGTGAGTGAGCGGGGAAGGCGAAAACCCTTGGAACCACAGATGAACACAGATAAACACAGATGAATGCAGATAAGCCCGTTTCCTGGGAGGAAACTGCGCGCGACGAGCCCTTCGTGGCCTCGCGGCGAGGCAACGTCCCTACGGGAAGGAGAACGACCATGATTCAGATGCTTGAACCGATGATGAGTGAATTCCGCGAAGAGACGGCCATCACCAGGCGCGTGCTTGAAAGGGTTCCGGGCGACAAACTCTCCTGGAGGCCGCACCGAAAATCGATGGCGCTGGGACAATTGGCCATTCATATCGCAAATATTCCCGGCAACCTCTCAAGAATTGCGCAGCTCGATGAATTCGATGTCACTCAGGCAAGTTTTGAGCCGCCCATACCCGGCAGCAAAGACGAGATTCTGTCTGCGTTCGAGCAGAGCGTCCGCAAGGCAGAAGATTCGCTGAACGGCATGACGGAGCAGGTCGCGAAGGGCAATTGGCGTCTCGTGGCGAAGGGCAAGGAAGTTTTCAGCAAGCCGCGCGTCGGCATCCTGAGGTCGATCATGCTGAACCACTGGTACCACCACCGCGGCCAGCTTTCGGTTTACCTGCGGCTGCTGGACGTCCCGGTTCCGGTCATCTACGGGCGCAGCGCCGACGAAAGTCCGTTTGGATGAGGCAATCCATGAAGCCGCCCGGCGTTAGCGTGCCGAAAGATGGCGAGCCATCATGGGGCGAGCGGCAGGACGAGGTGAGACGCGGGATAGATGCGCTGGGTGGCCTTGGAAAAATCGCCGGGAGATGCGGTCATGATGTTGGGCAGAAATTTCTGCGGATTGCGGTCGTAGAGGGGAAACCAGGTGCTTTGAACCTGGACCTTGATGCGATGGCCCTTGAGGAATGTGTGATCGGCGGCGTGAAGGCTGAAGCGATACTCGAAGGGTTCGTTAGAGGGGATGGCTTCGGGGCGTTCGAAGCTCTTGCGGTAGCGGCCGCGAAAGATCTCCGCGTTGATGATGAGCTGATAACCGGCCATGTCAGGCTGACCGGTTGTTGATGCCGGGGACGAGGGCTGTCCCGCCACGCTCGTGGCCGAAGCAGCGGCTTCAGGATATTCGTCGATAAGTTTTACAACCCAGTCGGAGTCGGTGCCGGATGTGGAGGCGAAGAGGTCCGCGATCACATCGCCAGCCACGGTGACATCGCGATCCAGGGGCGGAGTAGTCCAAGTGGCGACGTCCGGGCGGTCCGACACGAAGCGCTGGTCTTCCACCATCCACGTGTACCACTTCGATCCTTCCGCATAGGTGGCCTGAATCGGGCGATGACGGTACGGCACGGGATTCGCAGGATCCGAGATGTACTCACGATAGTTCGCGGCTCCCGGCTTTTTCTGCGAGGACTTTTTCGGCTCCGATGAAGACAAAACCAGGGAACCGTCCGCGGACAGGTAGGCATTCTGCGATTTGCTCTCCGACGGCGGCCAGTGGGTGTACTCGCGCCAGCGGTCGCTGCCACTCTCGAAGGCAGCTGTGTCCTTCAGACTGAATCCGGGTTCATCTTTGAGGTAGAACGCGAAGAACGGGGCCTCGTAGCGCTGTCGAAACTCGTCTGTGGTGGGTTCGCCAAATTGGATGTCGCCAAGGTGGCGCGTGGTGCCGCCCCACTGCCCGTGGTTCCAGGGGCCGATAACCAGGAAGTTTTCATGGTGGGCGTCGTGAGGCTCAAGCTTCGCGTAGGATTCCTGCGGGCCGAACATGTCTTCCTGATCCCAAAACCCGCCGACGAAAAGAGTGGGGACGGTGACTTGGTTGAGGTGCCATTCGACGCCGCGGGCGCGCCAGAACTCGTCGTAGGCAGGATGCTGGAGAAAGGCCACGCCGGTAGGGAGCTTGTCCACGCCGTCGCGTTTGGCGGCAGCTTCGAAGGAACCCGAGTGGAGGAAGAAATCATACGCATCCTCCGTGAGCTTCGCGAAGGCGTTTTCCTTGGAGCTCTCCATTCCCAGCGTGTAGTCGTAACCGTAGGTTTCGCGGAAAGCGCCATTGTGGAAGAAATCGTCACCCATCCAGACGTCGATCATGGGAGCTTGGGGCGAAATGGCCTTTACGGCGGGATGCGGGTCGATGCCGGCTGCCATGGCGAGAAATCCGGGATAGGAAACGCCGAAAACACCGAAACGGCCGTTGTTATTGGGAATGTTTTTGAGGAGCCATGCAACGGTGTCATAGGTGTCGGTGCTTTCGTCGACGAGCGTGGAATCGCGGTGATCGGCCATGGGGCGGCTCATAACGAAGGTACCTTCGGACTTGTAGCGCCCGCGAATGTCCTCGAAGACGAAGATGTAGCGGCTGGAGGCGAGCTCGGGCTCTCGGGAGTTGATGGAGTCTGGCGTGTTGTTGTCGACTCCGTAAGGCGTGCGTTCCATGAGGAACGGAAGCGGCGCGGTGTAATCCTTCGGGCGCAAGACGACGGCGTGAAGTTTGATGCCGTCGCGCGCGGGTATCATAACTTCCTCGCGCGTGTACTCCACCTTGTGGAACTGGAGAGGCTGGTCGCTGATTTTCCGGGCGTGGCTTGTGCCGTCGGGTGCAGTACGGTTGAAGCCGACGATATTTCCTTCTGCGGAGCGGATGAACTTGAAGACCACGGGACTTTTGGCAGGGGCGAAGGTGTCTTCGGATTGCGGGATGAGCTCGATGCGAGGGGTGCGACGCGATTCCGTGAACAGGTGGGAGCCATCCAGAGAGAGGGAGCGAATGATGTCGGGATCATCGTCGTATTGATACTGGCCGACGAAAGCCGCCAGCTTGTCCGCGGAAATCTGGAATTGTTGCGGCTGGGGTTTGTCTTGAGCGACGGCGAACGTGGAGATGGCCAGGAGGAAAAGCGCAAGAAGAAGGTAACGCGGAAGCGGCGTCATGAAGTGATCCTTTCGAGCGGAGCGCATCGTATTCGACCTAAAGCATCCAGCCGCCGCTGACGTTGAGAACTTGACCGGTGATGTAGTCGGCGGATTCGGAGGCGAAGAATTTGACGGCGGCGGAAACGTCTTCGGCTGAGGGTGGCCGGCCGATGGGAAAGCGCGAATCGCGCATGCGGCGCGCCTCGTCGATGGTCAAATCCTTTTCGTCGATGTTTGACGGGTTGATGACGTTGACGGTGATTCCGTGCTTCGCTTCTTCCACGGCCAGCGACCGCGAAAACGCGACGACTGCGGCTTTCGAGGCGGCATAGGCTGAAATCGTGGCCTGGCCGAACGCGCGTTCCGCGCCGACCGCGCCGAGGTTGATGATGCGTCCCCAGCGCTGGCGCCGCATCGCGGGCAGGACGGCCTTGCTCGCGTAGAAGACGCTCATCAGGTTCGACCGCAGAATCGCCTCCCACTCGTGAATCGAAGTTTCGATCACCGGCTTCCAATTGAACTCGCCCACGTTGTTCACGAGAATGTCGAGCCGGCCGAAACGATCGATCACATGACTGACGAGCGAATCGACAATCTCCGGGTTCGTGGCGTCGGCTTCGACGCACAGACAGTCCGCGCCTTGCGACTGCAATTGACGCAAAGTGTTCTGCGCCGCAGTCTTGTTCGCGCGATAGGAAATTGCTATGCGCGCGCCTTCGCGCGCGAGGCCGAAGGCGATTCCCTTCCCGATGCCCCGGCTGCCACCCGTGATTAGAACTGCCCGTTCGCGAAGCGACACAGCCGCACCTGCCTGAAAACGACACGTCAGTATAATGAAATCGTGAGCGATGCCCTAGCGCGGCTTAACGATTGAGCAATTCCACGAGCTTAGGTTCACGGGATGCCGGTGTAGCAGCGGGGCGGCCAAAATTCGATGTGCTCAGCCCATGCGGGCGACGACGACGGTAATGTCGTCGGCCTGTTCGGGTGTGCCGGCCCACTGCTCGGTGGCCGCAATCAGATTGTCGGCAAGGCGCTGCGGAGCCGTGTTGCGGTGGCGAACAACTTCTTCCTTCAGACGCAGCATCCCGAATTCTTCGCCATAAACGTTTTCGGCCTCCGTCAGGCCGTCACTGAAAGCCACCAGAACGCTGCCCGGCGCGACTTTCAAACTGCCCTGCGTGTAAGGCGGATCCTCGAAAAGGCCGACGACGGTGCCGCCTTCGTCGAGCTGCTGCACGCCACCGTCGTTGACGAAGAACGGAGCCAGGTGCCCTGCGTTCGTGTAGGTGAGCATCCTCGATTCCGTGTCGTAGACCGCGTAGAAAAATGTGGCGTAGCGGTCGTCCGATGTGTTTTTGAAAAGGTGGCTGTTCAGCCGCTCGACAAGAGTCGCCGTGCCTCCGCGTCCGTCGAGCGAAGCCATACTGCGAAGCGCGGCCTGAAGGCTCGCCATCAGCAGCGCCGCGAAAATTCCCTTCCCGCTAATGTCGGCAATGGCGATGCCCATTCGCGTCGGGCCCAGGGTGATGAAGTCGTAGTAATCGCCGCTAACGGTCCGGGCCGGCCGGCAGGTGGCGCCCACCTGCAGGCCCGCCATTGACGGCAGCGAGTGCGGGAAAAGCTGCTCCTGCACTTCGCGGGCGATCGTGATTTCGTTTTCGAGCCGCTGGCGCTGGCGCTGCTCGGCGATCAAATCGGAAACCGAACTCGTCATTTCGTTGAACGAGTCTCCGAGCGCGCCCAACTGATCGCGCTTGTGAACGCGGACCCGGTAGCTGAAATCGCCGCGCCGGACGTGAAGCGTCGCTTCGTAGAGGTCGTCGACGGCGCGTGTAATTGTCCGGGTCAAGACGACGCCCGTGGCGAGCGCGGCAACCTCCAGAATCAGGAAAACAAATCCGGCAAGGGTTAGAGCAAACAGGAGCGCCGAGGCAAGTTCGCCGACGGATGCAAATAACACGCGGTTGAGCGACATCGGCCGCACGAAGAACGACGATACAACGGGTATGGGTGTCGCATCTTCGCCGGTTTGCAGCGGAACCGCCTCAAGAGTGGAATAGCCGTTCACGCGAATGTCGAACCAGTTCGCAGCAGGCCGCAGGACCCGCCGCCGGCTCGCGATGTGCTCGCGCGGTACGTAGATGTGGCCGTTCACCTCAAGCAGGATGCCGGTGTCGGGCCTCGTAGCAACAGATCGGAATACGGTCAACGAAATGGGGCCAAGGTCGGAGGCGAGGTTATCGAGCAAGTCTGGAGTGACCGGGATTCCCGCTAGCACAACCAGGCGGCCCTTTGTGCTAGTGCGCGTAACCACCGAATCGATCCAGAGCGTTCCCTGCCGCTCGACGAGTCCGGCAAAATGGGATCCGCCGCCGAGGCGCAAGAGCTCTTCGCCGTGATTCAGCTCCACTCGCAAGTTTGGAGTCATTTCTCTGGCCGCGTTGATCAGCGATGCGACGGCGGGGTGAGACATTGCGCCTTCTTCCGTCGCGGGCGCTCCGTGGGCGACCTCCTGTTGAACGGCACCGGCGATGGCATCGGCTTCGGCGGACACTGTACTGATGCGCTCCTGAAGGTCGTCTTGCAGCAGATGCGCACCAAGTTGCAGGTAGAGGCTATACGCGCCCAGGCCCACCATGCTCAGCAGCAGCACCACCGGAACAACTGCGATGAAAAGATACGCAACCACCAGGCGGCTGCGCAGGCGCCACAGAACCTTCGTGCGCACCCACGGCAGCAAACGGACGGCGAAGTAAAGGGTCGCGAGGAAGCTGAGGAAGCCGAGCAGTGAGGTAAACGGAATCGCGCGTCCAAATGCACGGCTTACGCAAAAAACAACGTAGAGAATTATGATCGCGAACGCGATCCGATCCAGCGGCGAAAGCCGCCGCAGAACCACTCCCAAACGGCGAAAGGAAATCCGGTTCATGGACGATGCACGCCGCGTCTCAGAATCACACGCGCAGCTTCGGCTCTCCGCAATCCTACGACACTCGAGCGGAACCTTAGATTATTTCACGGAAACAGGCTGTTTGGATGCGTTCCTGACTTTGCTATGCGACCGTCCATAGAAAACATAGACGAGGAGTCCGATGGCCAGCCAAATCAGCAGCCGGTACCAGGTCTTTGCAGGGAGGCTCGCCATCGCCGCCAGCGCGGTGAGAATTCCCAGAATCGGCACCAAGGGAACCAACGGTGTTTTGAACGGCCTCGGCAGGTCTGGCCTCTTGCGGCGCAGAATCCACACTCCAGCGCAGACGATCACGAATGCAAGCAACGTGCCGATATTGACGAGCACCGCGAGATCACCGATCGGAATCATCGACGCAAAAATGGCGACGCACACTCCCACCACGATCGACGAAATCCAAGGTGTCCGGAAGCGGGGATGAATGGCCCCGGCCCACTTCGGCAAAAGCCCGTCGCGGGACATCGAGTAAAACACCCGCGATTGGCCGAGGAGCATGACGAGCATGACGCTCGCAAGACCCGCAATCGCACCCAACTTCACGAGGAAGCTGCCCCAACGAACTCCCGTCGCATCGATTCCGATTGCCACCGGGGCCGCAACGTTCAGGTCCGTATACGGGACAACGGCAGTGAGGAGACCGGAAACCAGGATGTACAGCACCGTACAAATCATCAGGGAGCCGATGATCCCCACGGGCATGTCTTTCTGGGGGTTCTTGGCTTCCTGCGCGGCCGTCGAAACAGCGTCAAACCCGATATAGGCGAAAAAGATTACGGCAGCTCCGCGCGCGACTCCCGACCATCCGAAGAATCCGAACTGGCCGGTATTGGGAGGAATGAAGGGGTGCCAGTTGGCACTCGCCAGACTCGGGTGCCGGATCACGAACAGCCCGGCAATTCCGATAAACACCAAAACGATGGCAACCTTCACGATCACGATGGCCGAGTTGAAATTCGCCGATTCCTTGATGCCGAAGACGAGCACGCAAGTGACGAAGGCGATTGCCAGAAACGCCACCAGATTGAACACCCCCGTGGCGTGCGGCAACGATGCCGGGTCCACGTTCCCAGTCTCCAGAGCCATCCCGAGCGTGTTAAGAGCCGCCCAGTGGCCTTTGTAGAAAACCATTTCGGTTCCCGGCGTCGTGATCCACTTGGGGTCGATGAAAATGCCGCGGTCTTCCAGGAAGCTGACGAAATAGCCGCTCCAGCCCGAAGCGACCGTTGCAGCACCGAAGGCGTATTCCAGGATCAAGTCCCAGCCAATGATCCAGGCAACAAGCTCGCCAAGCGTTGCGTAACCGTAAGTATAAGCCGAGCCGGCAATTGGAATTAGCGAAGCAAACTCGGCGTAACACAAACCGGCGAACGTGCAGATAATGCCCGACAAAATGAACGAGACGACGATCGCGGGTCCGGCACTCTGCGCTGCAGCCTGGCCCGTGAGGACGAAAATTCCGGCCCCGATAATCGCACCAATGCCAAGTGTGATGAGGTTCACAGGGCCAAGAGCGCGACGCAGGGAGTGCTCCCCGGTGTCCTTGGCTTCATCCATGATTACGTTCAACGGCTTCGTGGCAAAAAGCGGGCTCGCCATTCGTTCCCTCCCGTTTCGATTTGACACCTAGAAACCGGCGCGTTCCACTCTCGTTTCAACCATCCGACATTGCTTTCCCGCGAACTCGCCACATCGCATACACCGGAACTCCGAGCAACACAATGATGAGGCCCGGCCAAGTGTACTGCGGCTTGTACCGGAGCAGCTGAATTTCGATGAAGACTGCCATGAGGATGTAAAGCGCCGGCAGAACTGGATAGCCGAACGCGCGGTATGGCCGCGGAATGTCCGGGCGTTTCCAGCGAAGCAAGAAAAGCCCACTGAGCGTAAGAATGTAAAAGATCACTACGGCAAAGATGAGAAAGTCCAGCAATTGGCTGTACGTTCCCGAAAGGCACAGCACGCACGTCCAAACACACTGCACAATGAGGGCCGCGCTGGGCGCGTGGTACCGGTTCACATTGCCCGCGGTCTTGAAAAAGAGTTTGTCCTTGGCCATGGCGTAGTAAATGCGCGCGCCCGAAAGAATCAGCCCGTTGTTGCAGCCGAAACCCGAAATCAAAATCGCGATGGCCATCACGACGGCGCCCACAGGTCCGATTACCACTTCGACGGCGGCTGTCGCCACACGACCGTCCGACGCGTATTCGATTCCGCGTGCCAAGGCCGTCGTCCCGTTTGGGTCGCCCGCCATCGGCAAAACACGCAGGTAGCCCACGTTGACCAGCGTGTAGAGAAGAATGACGAGGCCCGTTCCGAAAGCCAGTGATAGCGGCAGATTGCGGCTCGGATTCTTCACCTCGGCTGCGGTGAACGTGACGTTGTTCCACGCGTCCGCAGCAAAGAGAGAGCCCACCATTGCCACGCCGATCAGCGTAATCGTGCCGATGAACCATGTAGGATGATCGGGTGGATACGGATGCATGATGCTGAGTGAGGCATTGCGCCAGAAATTCGTGAAGTTCGCGGCGCGAGCGGCAGCTGTCGAAAAGAACAGGCCCAGCAGGACAAGTCCGGCAAGAGCGCCGGTCTTCGCGACGGTGAAAACATTCTGCACGATTTTACCCAGGCGAAGGCCGCGCGTGTTCACCCACGTGAGAAGGACAATCGAAGAGATGGCCAAAAGGTTCTGGCGATTCAGGCCCACGCTGTACGGGCCGAGCGAGCCGAACCATACTTGCCACGGTCCCACCGTCCCGAGCTTCCAAATCCAGTCCGAGGCCGAAAAGAACGGAACCAACACCCCCGTGAATTTCGCGAACGCGATCGCCACGGCTGCGATCGTTCCTGTCTGGATGACGAGCAGCATCGTCCAGCCGTAGAGAAAGCCCCAAATGGATCCGAGGGAATCGCGGAGAAAGACGTATTGCCCGCCCGCGTGCGGCATCATCGCCGCCAGTTCGCCATAGCTGAGCGCGCAGATAATGGTCATGACGCCCGCGACGATCCAAACCAGCAGGAGCAATCCAGGGCTCTGCACCTGATGGGAAATGTCGCTCGACACGATAAAAATTGCCGAGCCGATCATCGACCCAACGACGATCATGATTGAATCGAAAAGGCCGAGGCCTTTGACGAGATCGGCCCGTTCGCCGGCGACGCCCGCCAATGTTTGCGCCTGCTGCGCCATGGGTTGTCTTAAACTCGCCCCGAACGCGAGCGCCCGGCTATCGCCAGATACTCGCGAGCCCGCTGACTCGGATTCGGCGCTTCGAGAAGATCTCGGATCACCGCGACGGAATCCGCCCCTGCGCGAAACACGTCCGCGGCAGACTCTATAGTGATTCCGCCAATCGCCACAAGAGGTTTTCGCGTCTCTTGGCGCGCCGAGCGCAAGAAGTCGATACCAACAACCGGATCGGGATTTTCTTTCGTAACCGTCGGAAAGATTGGCCCCACAGCTATATAGTCCGCCGAAGTCTGATTCGCCTCCCTCAATTGCGCGAGATTGTGTGTCGAAATGCCCACCCAGAGGCCGTTTCCGCAGATTGCTCGCGCGGCGTCCACCGGCAAGTCTTCCTGTCCGACGTGAACGCCGCCGGCTCCAATCATCGCCGCGATATCCGGCCGGTCGTTGACGATCAAACGAACGCTGGTGCCGGCGAATTGCTCCACCAGCGCTCGCGACTCCGCGCAAATCTTTCGCGCAGAGGCTCGCTTGTCGCGAAGCTGCATCAGTTCGACGCCTGCTTCCGCCAATTGCGCAGCGAATTCAGCCAACGGCTTTTTGATCAGGGTGGGATCGAGAATCGCGTACAGCGCGGGAAACAATCCCCTGCCTCCGATTACCTGGCTTCCACAGCGGCCCGATGATCGAGGAAGTGGGTGTCAAACTTGCCGGCGATGAAGTCCGGGTCCGCCAGGATGCGCTTGTGAAGGGGAATGGTCGTCTTGATGCCCTCGACGACAAAACCGTCAAGCCCTCGATGCATGCGCACGATCGCCTCGGCGCGGTCGTGCCCGTAGGCGATCAGCTTCGCAATCAGCGAATCGTAATAAGGCGGGATCACGGCGTCCGCGTACACGGCGGTATCCACGCGAATTCCAGGACCGCCGGGAACGCGAAAGGCCGTGATGCGGCCGGCCGAAGGGGTGAAGGTGTCGGGGTCCTCGGCGTTAATGCGGCACTCGATGGCGTGCCCGCGGAATTCAACGCGGCCGACAACGTCCTTCAGCTTCTCGCCTGCCGCGAGCCGAATTTGCGATTTGACGAGATCGATATCCGTAACCATCTCGGTGACCGGATGCTCCACTTGAATTCGGGCGTTCATCTCGATGAAGTAAAGGTTTCCCGACTCGTCCCGCAGGAATTCGACGGTCCCGGCGCTCGAGTATCCGATCTTCCGCAGGGCTTCCACCACTTGCTTCCCGATTCGCTGGCGCGTGGCGTCGTCGACCGCCGTCGAAGGCGATTCCTCCAGCACCTTCTGGTGCCGGCGCTGCAGCGAGCACTCCCGCTCTCCGAGGTGAATCACGTTGCCGTGCAAATCGCCGAGCACCTGGAACTCGATATGGCGAGGCCGCTCGATCAGTTTCTCCATGTAGACGTTCGCGGAACCAAAAGCCTGCTCGGCCTCGGTGCGAGCGGTTTGAAACGCCGGAATCAACTCGCGCTTGTTGCGCACGATCCGCATTCCCCTGCCGCCGCCACCTTCAGCAGCCTTGATCATCACCGGCAGTCCGATTTCCGACGC
The DNA here is from genome assembly GCA_963744235.1 of uncultured Acidobacteriota bacterium. Lineage (GTDB taxonomy): Bacteria > Acidobacteriota > Terriglobia > Acidiferrales > UBA7541 > Palsa-295. The sequence continues at coordinate 25,749 of CAVUSU010000007.1, forward strand.
CACCTTCTTCGCTGCTTCCTCGTCCGGAACCACACCAGCGCTTCCCGGAATGATGGGCAGCCCTGCCGCAGCCATCTCCCTGCGAGCCTGGTCCTTCTCGCCCATCATGCGGATAACGCTCGGCGTAGGGCCAATAAACGCTATATGCGAAGCCTCGCAGACCTCGGCAAAGTTCGCGTTCTCGGAAAGAAAACCGTAGCCGGGATGAATCGCGTCGACATTGGCGATCTCGGCCGCGCTGATCACCTGCGGGATATTGAGATAGCTCTCCGAGGAGCGAGGCGGCCCAATACAAATGGCTTCATCGGCAAAACGGACGTGCAGCGAATGGCGGTCTGCTTCCGAATACACGGCAACCGTTTGGACGCCCAGTTCTCTGCAGGCGCTCAGGATCCGAAGCGCGATTTCGCCGCGATTGGCGATCAGGATTTTTCGGAACATTTCAGTTGAAAAAGGGCCACTTGAAAAAGGTCGCCTGAAAAGGATCGATCGAGAGAACGACTACTTCTTGCGATGCGGGTGAATGCCAAACAGCGGCTCGCCATATTCCACCGGGTGCCCGTTCTCGACGAAGATCCGCACCACCTCGCCCGCAACATCCGACTCGATTTCGTTCATCAGCTTCATCGCTTCAATGATGCACAGCACCTGTCCGGCTTCCACGCGCGCACCCGCCGTCACAAATGGCGCCGTTCCGGGGCTTGCCGAGGCGTAGAAAGTCCCCACGATCGGCGATTTCACCACATGTAAATCCTCGGAGTGCCCGGATTCGGTAGGAGCCTCTTTACCCCCAGACCCAGCGGTTGCGGTTCCCGGCATCCCCGCAGCCGGAGCCGAGGCAATCACAATCTCGGAACTCGGCACGGCGCGGAAGGAGCCTTGCGTCACGACCGATGGCTTCTTCAGGCGAATTCTAAGACCGTTGCGCTCGTACTCGAACTCCTCGAGTCCGTGCTTTTGCATGAATTCGAGCACGCGTTCCACTTCGTGCAGGTCTACACCGGTGGTTCGCGTGTCAGAATCGGGCTGGGTTTTGGAGCTCTTGGCCATCTAGAGTTCGAGAAGTTCCCTGGGAGCAGTGGTCAAATCCTGCGCACCTTTTGATGTTATAACGACGTCGTCTTCGATTCGAATACCGCCGAAACCTTCCAGATAAACACCCGGCTCAACTGTGACGACCATACCCGTTTCCAGCGTGGACCGTTCGCTTTTGCCGAGTCGCGGAGTCTCATGCACTTCGAGACCGAGCCCGTGACCCGTGCTATGCGTGAAGAAACGATCCAAGCCGTACTTTTTCAGGACCTTTCGAGCCGCCGCATCTGGAGCCTCTGCCGCCACACCCGGCCGAATGGCATTCTTCGCCGCTTCCTGAGCTTCAAGGACGGCGCGATACATTCGCCGCACCTTCTGCGAGGACCGCCCCAGGAAGACGGTTCGAGTCATATCGCTGCAATAGGCGCGGAGTATAGCACCCTGGTCTAACACGACCAACTCGTTTTTCTTGAGTGGCTTGGCGGTAGGCCTCGCATGCGCCCACGCGGACCGGGGCCCGGAAGCCACAATCGTTTCAAACGACGGACCGGACGCCCCGAACCGCTTCATTCGGTACTCGATTTCGGCGGCGAGTTCGAGCTCGGTGACCTCGGGCCGGATCATGCCGACAACGTCGCAGAACGTCCTGCTGATGAGCTCCGCGGCCTGTCGCATGCGACCTAGCTCGTCCGCATCCTTTATCGAGCGGAGCTTCTCGACGAGGCCGCTCGCGGGCACCCAGCGCACTTTGTCGCCTGTGGCGACTTCTAACGCTTGCTTCTGGGCGATCGTCAGTTGATCGGGCGAGTAGGCCACCGAGACCCGGCCTCGATGCAAAATCTTTGAAATTGCGTGCCCAGCCCCCCGAAGCAGCCCGTTCTTGACCGTTTGGACGCCCACGCCGGACACTTCCTCGCGGGCCTGAAACGTATAGCGGCTGTCGATGAGAAGGAGGCCCTTTTCCGGCTCGACAAGCAGCAAGCCGGCACTGCCGCTAAACCCGGTGAGATAAAAGATGTTGGGGAGGTGCGTGACGAGGATTACGTCCGCGCGCACTTCTGAAAAACAAAGCCGGAGCCGATCCACTCGGCTCCGGCCTGAAACTTCGCGCTTCGATTTCGCCGCTCTGCTAACCGACGCCCTCTCCCTGTGCCAGCCTCAAATTAGCCCGGCAGGATGCGTGGCGTCAAGAAGAAGAGCAGTTCTTGAGCTGTTGTGCTAACGGTTGAGTGTTTGAACAGATTGCCGATGATGGGCACGCTGCCCAGCACCGGAACCTGCTGAATGTCCGTTCGTTGCGTCGATACGATAATGCCACCGACCACCACCGTCGCTCCATCACTGACGGTGACGCGCGTCTGGGCCGACTGGGTGTCGATAGCCGGGATACCCTCAACGCGAGGAATCGACTGGTCGATTTGATCGTTCTGCACGGTCACGTCCATGTAGATCGTGCCATCGGCCGTAATCTGCGGCGTGACCTCGAGCTGCAGAACGGCGTCAACGAACTGCACCGAAACCGTGTTGTTGACGATGGTCTGCACGGGAATCTTCGTACCTTGCTTCACAATCGCCTTCTGGTTGTTCTGCGTGATCACCTTCGGCTTCGAGAGCAACTTGCCGACTCCCTTTTCTTCCAGGGCGTTGATCACGTAGTCCAACGCAAAGTTCCCTGAGGCGAAGAGGTACGCAATGCCGCTGGACGGAACGCTGGATCCCAGGCTCGTCAGCAACGGCACCGTCGATCCGCTGGTCGAGCTGCTTCCGCCGCTTCCCGTGTGATAGGGAGGCGAGGGCGTAAACGTGGTTTCCGATTGACCTACGGTACCCGTGCCACCGAAGAAATTGTGACCCGAGGCGCCGGAGAAACCAAGGATTGTGCCGATTTCCCGGTCGAACGAGCGGTTGGCGGCCACAACGCGAGCCTCGATTTCCACTTGGCGCGATTTGCGGTCGAGCTGGCGAAGCAGGTTGTCCATCACGGGGAAAACGCTGGGCACATCACGGATGATCAGGCTGTTCGACCGCTCGTCAGCCAGGATATCGCCGCGCGAGGACAGGAATTTCTTCAGAGTCGTGGCCATGTCCGCTGCTTTCGCGTAGTTCAGCACGCGAGTGGTCGTGACCACGTCGGCCGCTTCCGCCTGTGCCTTGGCGAGATCGCGGGTTTCTTCGGCTTCCCTCTTTACCGTTTCCTTCGTGGCAATGCGCAGAACGTTGCCGTCAAGCTGCTTGTCTAGGTCGTTGTTGTGCAGCACGATGTCGAGCGCCTGATCCCACGGCACATCATCGAGCACGATCGTCAGCGTTCCCTTGACGGCGGGGTCTACCACGACGTTCAGCCCGCTAATCTCGTGAATCAGGCGGAAGAAGTCGCGCAAGTCCACGTCCTTCAAGTTCACCGAAATAGGCTCGCCCGAGTATCTGGAAGATGTTGCAGCCGTTGCTTGCGCCTCGACCGGCCTTGGCGTCGGCATAGCCATAGGCGGTGCTGCTGGGGCCGCTGGCGGAGCGCCAGCCGCCTGAGTGTCCTGAGCCGGTGCGGCGGCGCCGGAATTCGAAGGCGGTGCGCTAACCGTCGCCGCGGTCTGAGTAGCTAGCTGGGTGGCCGCCGTCGCGCTCTGTTCCTGTTGAGGCTTCGAAGGAACCGGATCGGCAAGCCCGGAAGCAGTCTGCGTAATGCCTGCCGGAAAGACGACTGCCGGCGCAGGTATCGGAGCTTGGGCGGCAACGCTTACCGCAGCGGCAGGCGTCGGCGCTTCGTTCTTGGTCGTTACCAGGTTAGCGGGCGTCTCGACAGGCGCCGACTTCACGGCCCCCGCCTCAGGTGCAAACGCCACGTTTACGTCATTTCCCTTGGCGCTGATGTTGTAGCGCGCAGGACCGCGCAGATCGATCACCATCCGCGAAACTTCCGGCGTAAATTGCGCCAAGCGAATCTCACGAACCGGATCGAGATTGCTGGCAATGTGCCGCGTCGAGGTCTTCAGATGCGACGACTGGAAATCCAGGACCAGACGGTCAGGATTCTGCAACCGGCTCGTGTGGTAGCTGAGCGGTCCGGAACCGAGAACGTTCACTTCCGTCTTGTCTCCGTCCTGCGACAGGGTAACCTGCTGAATGGCTTGAAGGCTCGCGCTCGCAGCCGGCGCGTCCGAAGTTCTGGCAGCGATCGGCTTCAGAGTTGGCGAGGACGAGCCAGTGTCGCCGCTTCCCGTGCGCGAAACAAGAAGGGTGAGTCCTTGGGAATCCGTCCGCTCCAGCCGCGGCTCGAGACCCTGGCTAAGAAGAATCTCCAGCCGGACGATCGATTTTTCGCCGGCCGAGTATGAGGTCTCGCGATAGCCTTTCACCAATTCCGAGGCCACCACTCGGTCTCCCGCGGGATCTGCCGCCGAGACGCCGCTCAGATCGAGCACGTAGAGGCTCGCGCTGGGGCGAAACGTGGTGTATTCAAACGGACCGTTGGCTCGAGCTTCCAGGCGAACGGCGCCGTCCTTCACCACTGCCTTCACATGCACCACCGGCGCATCGCTCGCCGACAGCGTTCCATTCGTCCACATCAGGCCTGCCGCCACCACTGCGGCCAGCCCCCACGCCCGCCACATGATCCTCATTGCTGCTCTCCTGCACTCGGGTAGATTCGCTTGGTCACTAACCGCTCCACCGATTTCCCGAACGCATCTTTTGAATTTTCCCTGAAAGTCACGCCGTCGAGACCGATCTTTTCCACGTCGCCGTCGTACAGGCGATCACCCTCGCGAACGAAGTACACGCGCTGCTCCGGATTCGAAACCACCGCCAGCATTCCGTTAGGAGACTTCACCGTTCCATCCACTCGAACCGAAGCGATCACCAGGCCAGCCTTGCCGGGCGGCAAATGCTCTCCGCTCGAGGCCTGCTGCTGCAGAGCCACCAGCGGCAGAAAGGGATCGCGCTTGTTGGCGATCGCTTCCGGCTTGTCGGAGGAAGGAGCGCCCTCCGGCGCTGGAACTGGAGCGGCGTCGCTGGCCGCGGGTTTGCCGGTGGCGGCCTTCGGAGTTTTGGGCGCGCGCTTGGGAGCCTTGGCCGCCTTCTTGGGCGCCGGTTGCTGCATCGGCTGGCTCTGAGCCCCTACGCTGGGCGCCAAAGACAGCGCGAATACCATCACAGCCAGGTTCGCGAGTTTCTTAGCGAGTTTCATGGTCTCCGCCTACCGCTTTGCCGGACCGCTCGTCGGCGTCGTTGTTGCCGTATCCGCGGCCTTCGTAAAGAACGTCGTGATCGTAACCGTCCCCGTTACAGACGTGCCGGGCGCCATATGAAATCTGCTGTTGGCGTTGCTGCTGACAACGGACGTGAGCTTCAAGTCGCCTACATTGATAATCCTCGAGAGCCGGCCGAGCTGCGCAAAGAAGTCCAGCACCGCGTAATACGGACCGTCGGCCTCGACATCAAAGGGCATCTCGAAGTAATACTGCTTGCTCGCGATCGGCTTCGAGGTGAGACGCCGAATCGATACACCGGAAGCCAGCGCGGCGCGCTGCACCATCAGGATGAACTGATCGGCCTGCTTCTCCTCGGGAACGATCGTCTGAAGAGTGGCAAGCTGCTTCTGTAGAGCATCCATATCGGACTGCAATTCAGCGCGGCGCTGCCGGTAAAGCCGAAGTCGGGCGACGTCTTGCTCCAGGGGCTTCAGGTCCGCCTGCGCGCTCTCCAGATCCATCCGAACGTTGCGCACGGGAGAGCCCGGAACGTAAAAGCCCGCAACCACAATGATGAAAGCCAAAGCTACGTAGAAGACCGCCTGCAGGGGCCAGGGCCAATCTCGGAAGCTAGTCCCCATGATTTAGCTCCTCCCCTTGTCGGTAGCCGCTGGCGGCGCCTGAGACGCGCCGGTCGGCTGAGCCTTCGCCGGAGGTGTGTTCATGCTAGGCGCGGCAGCCGCGTTAATGGCGGCAGTCATCTTGAAATTGAATGTCTGCGTGGTCTTCACGAGGTCGTCTTCTTTCGCCTCGGTAATTTCCACCTTGTCGAAGTATCCCGAGCGCTTGAGCTGCGTAATAAAATTGGCTACGGCGTTGATTGAGCCCGCCTCGCCCTCCATGTTGAGCGCGTCTTGCTTGCGCTCGAGGGTGGTCAGCCACAGGCTGTCGACTCGCACCACTGTGTTCGCGACCATTTGAAGAAGTTCCTGGCCGCCCGTGCGGTTCCTCTGCAGCGTTTCGATCACGTCGATTCGCTGCTGAAGAATCGCTTTCTCGCGCTCGAACTGCTCCACTTCGCTTTTGATTTGCTCGAGGCTGGCCTTTTCCTGACGAAGCGCGGAGATGCGAGCATTCGTTTCGTCCAGCTGGCGCTTTTGCTGGAAGTACGTGATTCCGAGCACCACGGCAGCGAGGCCAATGGCGGCTATCAGGAAAATCACCTGAACGGTCGCCTCCAGAGGCACCGATTTCTTTGCTGCCTTTGGGCGAGTCTGACCGAGTAAGTTGATCCGAATCATGGCGTGTCAAAACTCCTCAGCGCCAGGCCCACGGCGATGGCCAGGCGCGGCGCCAGCTCGCGAAGCAAATTCTCGTCGTGACGCCCAGGGTTAATCGAAACTTTCCGGAAGGGGTATAGCTCCTCCACCGGCATGGCGAACTCTTCCTTGAGCAGGTCGATCAATCCGGGGACTCGTGCGGTCCCGCCCGCTACATAAATTCGCCGAATGTTTTCGCCGCTGGCTGTTGCGCGGAAGAAATCGAACGTCTTCTGGATCTCAAGGATCAGAATGTCCGAAACGGACCGCAGAATCGCCGTACGCTGTTCCTCGCTGACGCCCGCCAGGGTCCCGCCCATCTTCAGTTTTTCGGCGTCCTCGAAGCTCAGGTCTAGCTCCTTCTGCAAAGCGTCCGTGTACTGGTTCCCCCCCACCGAAACGTCGCGCGTAAACAGCGGAGTCCAGCCGCGCACGATGTTGATGTTCATCACGCTGGCGCCCACGTTCAGCAACGCCACTACCTGCGACGGGTCCAGCTCGTAGTTCGTCTCGAAACTGTTTTGCAGCGCGAAGGCGTCGATATCCACCACCACCGGCGTTTTCCCCGCCTGCGCCAACACGTTCGTGTGATTCAGAATCTTGTCTTTCTTCACGGCTACCAGCAGCACATCCATCTGGTTTTCGGTGGCTTCCAGCAATTGGTGGCTCAGATTGACGTCCGCGATGTCGAACGGGATGTGCTGGCTCGCTTCCGCCTGCACCCGGTCGAATAACTCTTCCTCGCTCATTAGGGGCATGCTCACTCGCTTCACGATCACCGAGTGCCCCGAAACCGATGTCGCTACGTCCTTGGCCTTGATCTTTTGCCCGTCGAATATCGAGATGATCTTTTCCGCCACCGACGGGGCATCCATGATGGCTCCATCCACTACCGTATCCTGGGCCAGCGGCTCGAGGCCGAAACTCACCAGTTCATATCCCGTCTTCGTTTTCTTCAGCTCAACCGCCTTGACAGAGCTCGAACCGATATCGAGGCCGATCAAGGATCTCGTTTTCCCCAGATTTAACATCGCGGCCCCTCACTCCTCGCCCGCCCGTTTCGCAGGACGGCTCACACCGCAAGACTGACCCGGCTGAATCCCCAAGATGCCCGTTTAAACTTCGCTTCCGCTTTGCCCCCGAACCCCATTCAGGAGAACTGCGCAAGAGTAGCGTCCGCTAGTACTGCTACGCCCGGTACGCTCGCTTTCACCGTTTATTACATCTGCAACACAGGCTGTCAAGCAACGTTGTCCGCGTGTGTGCTGTTGGTAAAACCCAGTCCTTTAGGACAGGAAGCCGAAAAGTACAGGTAAAAGTACAGGTAGCAAAGGCTTTCGCCGCTCTCGCCGGTTGAGGAAACTTCAGGGTCGTCCGGACAATGTTGCTTCGCGACGACATCAGCGAGCGACGAAAAAGTGAATGAATTCGGGCTTCGGAGCGCTTTCGCCTTAACTCTGTGTGCAACGAAAACGAAGAGAAGATGCCGGAGATCGGCTGCCAAGGCTAAGCCGGGCACGAGGGAGTTACAAAAATTGTCACTGCATTGCAAGGCTCTTCGGCCCGGCTTCACGGAGTTGAGAAAAAAGACGACTTTCCGAACTCCAGGCCCAGCACCTTCCCAAATTTCGTCTAGTGGAGTCCAACCGAGCCGCGCACGGCATCAATCAGCTTGGCGGAATCGTAGCCGACTCCATCCTTGAAAACGATTTCCACCTTTTCTATGTCGGCGATGTTCTGCGAGGGGTCACCGTGAATCACGACGAGGTCGGCCGCTTTCCCAGGGGCGATCGTTCCAATGCGGTCCGCCTCACCGAGAAATTGAGCGCCGTTGTAACTGTAGATTCGCAAGGCTTCGATTGGCGTGAAGCCGGCTTCGACCAGCAGCTCGGCTTCGCGTTGATCGCCGAAGCCCGCCAAAGTGCCGCCGATCCCGGTGGGGTCTTCACCCGCCATCAAAAATCCGCCGGCCTTGACGAACATCCGTTCGAAGTCCATTTCCTTCTTGAAAGCGGCAGTTCCTGTGGCATTGTCTGGACTTGCGTTGGTACGAATTCGATTCGCAAGATAATCTGCCTGAGCCTCGGGAATCATCGCATCCAGCACACGCCTGTCAAGAGGAGGTCGATTCGGCAAGTAGGGTTCGAATACGGGCAGCGTCGAAGTGATTGCCACATGGTGGTCGATGAGATCGTGGATCATCGCCTGCACCGGCGCGCCGTCCAGGTCGAGTCCTGCCATCGCGTGCAGACCGTCGGCGCGCGCGGGACAAACGTCCCGTATCTTTCCAGGAACGAATTCAGTGTCCGCGAACAGGCCATGCTCGAGATTGTCGATGCCGATGGCAGCGGCCTCGCGAAAGCCGATCGAGCAGAGATGCCCCGTCACCTTCAGACCACGTTTATGCGCGGCGTCGACTGCTGCCGACAGTTCATCGCGTGTAATGTTCATGTACGCCTTGAACGACGTCGCACCTTCATCGGCCCAATAGTTCACGGTTTTGCGGGCATCTTCTGCGTCTTTCAGGATGTGCATTTGCGGCGTGAACGCCCCCACGCCTTCCAGGTAGGGCCCGGTGATGTGCATTTTCGGGCCTGCCGCGTGGCCTGTGTCGATGAGATGCTTCAACTCTATGTCTGTGTAGGGCTCGAGGCTGCCGCCGGTCCGAACTGTCGTCACACCGGCCGCAAGGTAAAGCTTCGGAAAGCTGTACGCCATTTCGTTGTAAATCGGCACGCGGCCGGAAGGATAGAACATGTGCTCGTGCATTCCGACGAGTCCGGGGATCACGGTGTAGCCGCTCAAATCGAGCGTTTGCGCGCCTGCCGGAACGGTAACTGCGCTCGCGTCGCCTACTGATTGCACCTTGTCCCCCGAAATGATCACCGTCTGATTCTCTTTCGGCGCTGAGCCCGTGCCGTCCACGACGCGAACATGCGTCAGCGCGATCAGCGGCCCGGGCACGCGCACATATCGTTGCACTTCGGGAGACAGCGCCGGGCCTGATTGCGAAACCGCGCTCCCAACGACGGAAAAGAGGACTAGCACCCCTATCGCCGACAAACACAGGCTTCTTCTCATCGCGCCTCCCGCGACCCTGCACGCGCTCATTTCTTCTTGGAAGTTTCGATCTTCAAATGATGCCAGAACGTATCGACTCGTCTTTTCGTCGCTTCGTCCATCTTGATTTCGTCCGGCCAGCGCCCCGCGTAGCCCTCTTCCGGCCACTTCCGCGTAGCGTCGATTCCCATCTTCGAGCCGAAATCCTGCAGCCGCGCCGCGTGGTCCAGCGTGTCCACCGGCCCGAGAACGAATTGAACGTCGCGCTCCGGATCAATCGCGCACAACGCCTTCCAAACCACTTCGCTTGCGTTTTGCACGTCAACGTCGTGATCCACCACCACCACCACCTTCGTGAACATAGCCTGCCCGAGCGACCATATCGCGTTCATGATTTTCCGCGCCTGCCCCGGATAGCTTTTCTTAATCGCCACAATCATCAAGTTCTGGAAAATGCCTTCGGCGGGCATGGCCACATCCACGATTTCCGCGTGCTGCATTTTCATCACCGGCAGAAAAATTCGCTCGATGGCGTGGCCGATGAAGTAGTCCTCCTGGGGCGGCGGCCCGACGATCGTCGTGAGGTACAACGGCTCTTTGCGGTGCGTGATGCACTGGACGTGGAAGACGGGATATTGCCCCTCGAGAGAGTAGAAACCCGTGTGATCGCCGAACGGCCCTTCCGTGCGAAGCTCTCCCAGCTCGACGTATCCTTCAAGCACGATTTCCGCGTTTGCTGGAACTTCCAGGTCCACCGTCTTGCAAGTCACGAGTTCCACCGGATCTCGTCTCAGAAATCCCGAGAACAGAAACTCGTCCAAATCCGGCGGCACGGGAAGAATGCCCGCAAGGCAGGTAGCTGGGTCGGCGCCGATCGCGACGGCCACCTCCAATGTGCCTTTCGGATTCTTCGACCGCGCGGTGCGAAAATGTTCCGCGCCGTGCTTTTGCGTTTGCCAGTGCATGCCCGTCGTGCGCTCGTCGAACACTTGCATGCGATAGCAGCCCACGTTGCGCTTGCCCGTTTCCGGATTCTTGGTGATTACCATCGGCCAAGTGATGTAGCGGCCGCCGTCCTGCGGCCAGCATTGCAATATCGGAAAATCGAGCAGCGAGAATCCCTCGGTCTCGACCACTTCCTGGCAATCGCCGCTGCGCACACTCTTCGGAAAAAACGACCCGAGTTCCGCGAGTTTCGGCAGCATCTTCACCTTCTCGAGCAGTCCCTGCGGCGACTGCATGTCGAGGAACGAGTGGACACGATCCGCCACTTCCTCAAGCGAGTCCACTTCCAACGCGAGATTCATGCGCCGCTCGCTGCCAACCAGGTTCGTGATCGCCGGGATGCGTGACCCTTTCGGCCGTTCGAATAGCAGCGCAGGCCCGCCGGCTTTCACGGCGCGATCGGTAATCTCCGTAATCTCCAGCACCGGATCTACCTCGGCGGAGATTCGCTTCAGCTCGCCGCTCTTCTCCAGCTTGCGCACAAAATCCCGCAAATCGCGATACGCCACTTCCCCTCCCAACGCCGAAACGCACGCGTGGATCGCTCCGAGCAACCTCTAAGTCGTTTCGAGCGAGCCAACTCTAACACGAGACTCGGAGGTGAAGCGCCGTTCGATCTTCGCAAAACTTGACCTCGGGATCCGCTGAACGTGCCGCGCAGAAACGCCCGTCTTTCCAGAACCGCGCACCTCATCGCGCGCTTCCTTAGCCGGCGAGTGAGTTGGCAACCAATGGCGCCGCTAGCATGGCGCGGGTTTGGACCGAATAATCGCTAGCGCAGCAGAAGCCGACACGTTCCTCGCGAATTTTCGCTATCGAGCTTATTGCACGAAGAACGGAGGCCAGCTAAAATAATAATTGCGAGAGCGGGCGTCGTACAATGGCAGTATAGAAGCTTCCCAAGCTTCGGACGTGGGTTCGATTCCCATCGCCCGCTCCAACAATCCGCAAAAAAATCATCCTGATTCGACAGGCCTTGCTCACGGGCCATCCCTCGATTCGCGAAGACCGAGAGCGACGCTCAGTTTGACGACGCCTGCTGGCGAGGCGTAGGTCATCGAAGGTTCCCTTGAACCTGACTGGGCGATTCCGCTCCATGCTCTCGAGAGGCTACTGAGAAGCCCGCTTAGGCAATCCCTTACAACAGTTTTCCTTTTCTGATTGGGCGAAGTACTCGGTCACAAGCCGGAAGTCCAAGATTAAGACTTTCTAATATTGGTTCTTGTTTACTTGTTGGGAGCTTCGTAATTAGTAGCTCCTTCGAACATCTCTGTCTTGCCGATAGAGTAGGAATGGGGTCGTCTCCCGGGGCCCTAGCGTTCCCCCCGCCCGTGTCGGCCCACCGGTCAGAGGACATTCATGTCCGAGCCACTCTTACACAAAGCCACGATACTCGTCGCCGACGACAACGAAGCCAATCTGGACTTGCTGTCGGGAATTCTCGAATCAGAAGGCTATCAAGTCGTTTGCGTGAACACCGGCGACCAGGCGTTGAAGGCTGTGCGCGATGGTGGGATAGACCTCGCGCTGCTCGATGTGATGATGCCTGGGCAGACTGGGCTGTCGGCCTGTCTTGACATCAAGTCCCAGGTCCATACGCGCCTATTGCCGGTTGTGCTGGTAACCGCGCTGACTGGCTCAGACGATCGCATACGCGGGATCATGTGCGGGGCGGATGACTTCCTGAACAAGCCTGTGAACAAGCACGAGCTTCTTGCGCGTGTTCAATCGTTGTTGCGCATGAAGGAATTCACAGACGAACTCGAGAATGCCGAGACCGTGCTGTTTAGCCTCGCGTTGAGCATCGAAGCAAAAGATCCTAACACCGAAGGCCATTGTGAGCGGCTGTCGGAGGTTTCAGAGGCACTGGCGAAACGCCTCAACTTGCCAGTTGAACTGCGTGTCGCTCTACGGCGCGCCGGCATGGTTCACGACGTCGGAAAAGTTGCGGTGCCCGAGCACATCCTGCTAAAGGCCGGGCCGCTGACGGACGAGGAATGGAAGGTGATGAAGCAGCATCCGATTGTGGGAGAACGAATCTGCCGGCCCCTCAAGTCGTTTCGGTTAGTTCTGCCGATCATCCGCCACCATCACGAAAAACTGGACGGATCAGGCTATCCCGACGGGCTCAAGGGCGAACAAATTCCGCTCGTGGCACGCGTGCTGCAAATCACGGATGTCTACGACGCTTTGACGACGGACCGGCCGTATCGGAAGGCAATGCAGCAGCAGCAAGCCTTCGCCGTTATGCGGGAAGAGGCGAAGCGGGGATGGTGGGATGGTTCACTCGTAGATGAACTGGAAGCGCTGGTTCTGGAAGTGACGAAACCCGTCTGATCGCTCGCGGGCGTTGCTGCCCTGTCGTATCGAGATCCTGTGAACAGCGCTCCGGTAAGTTGAGGTTTTTGCCGTGCCAGACTCAAACGTGAGAACACTTGCAAATCTGTATTGGAGCTGCAGAAGTCGCTCGCTCAACACGCAAGCTTCCCCTTTTGTCCGCTTCCGGTTCGCACCTCGACGACTCATCGTGTCTGCGGCACTCTTGTCGGCTGTCTTCTGTGGAGGCCAGGGAACATGGGCCGCTCGACAATCAACGGACGCGAAGGCCTCAGACGACCTGAAGCAACTGAGCCTCGAGCAACTCGGCGACGTCGAGGTGACCACTGTCTCGAAGGATCCGCAGCAGGTTCAGAAGACGCCTGCAGCCGTCTTTGTCATCACGCAGGAAGACATCCGGCGTTCCGGAGCAACGAACATCCCCGAAGCACTGCGGCTGGCGCCGGGGGTAGAGGTGGCGCGCATTGATGGGAATCACTGGTCCGTCGCAATTCGTGGGTTTGCCGGACAGTTCTCAAAATCGCTGCTCGTTTTGGTTGACGGCCGGAGCATCTACACACCGCTCTTTGAGGGCGTGTATTGGGACTTGCCCTACGTAATGCTCGAAGATGTGGAGCGCATCGAGGTGATCCGAGGGCCCGGTGGCACGATCTGGGGATCCAACGCGGTCAACGGAGTAATCAATATCATCACGAAGAGCGCAAACAACACCCAAGGCTCCTTGGGGACGCTAGGTGGTGGAAGTGTTGACCAAGGAACGGGCGCCTTCCGCTATGGCGGGACAGTGGGCAAGGATTTCGACTATCGCATCTACGGTATGGGTGAGATTCGCGGACCGGAATATCACTCCGACGGGGACGAATTCGACCACTGGCGGATGGGTCAGATGGGCTTCCGCACGGACTGGAAAAGGGGCGAGAGAGACACCTTCACCGTGCAGGGCGACATCTATCGCGGTGAGAGCGGGGAAAGCATCGAGATCGGCTCACTCTTTCCCCCGGCGGAGACGCCGCAACGCGGCGAGGACTACGTCTCCGGAGGCAATCTACTAGCGCGCTGGCAGCACACGACCGGGGAAGGCTCCGACATACAGATTCAAGGCTACTTCGATCGGACCAACCGACAGAACTTCGAACTCGGTGAAACGCGCGATACGTTTGACATAGATTTCGTCCAGCACGTACGTGTGCATCGCGACCAGGAGTTCACCTGGGGCCTGGGGGCAAGAGTCAGCCCGAGCAACTTCATTCAGACTTCGCAGGGTGTGAACTTCCTTCCGAACAAACAGGTCGACAGCATCTACAGCGGCTTCGTCCAGTATGAACTCCCGATCGTGAAGGACAAGCTCACGCTGACGGCGGGAACAAAGTTGGAGCATAACAACTTCAGCGGATTCGACTACCAGCCCAGCGTGCGACTGCTGTGGATGCCGACGGACCGCCAGTCCTTCTGGGCTGCCGTCACTCGAGCTGTTCGCACGCCTTCTCGCCTGGATCAGGATGTCCAGTTCGATATTTTTGACGAATACTATACGGGGATACCTCTCTTTTTCCAGATCAAGGGGGATCCCAGCCTCAAGGCGGAGCAATTGATCAGCTACGAGGCAGGGTACCGAACGCAAATCAATAGCAGGTTGTATTTGGATTTCACCCCATTCTACAACTCCTATTCTAACCTGCAGGGCTACGGACCAATTGGGATCGTCGAGTCGGAGTTGGGCACTCCGCCCACGCCGTACCTCTTTTTCGTCCTGCCTTATGCCAATGTTATCGAGGGCCACACAGTCGGCGTGGAAATCGCTGCCAATTGGAAAATCAAGCCTTGGTGGCAGGTCCGTGGCTCTTATTCATTCCTGCATATGAGCCTAAGAGACAAGCCGGGGTTCACCGACACCGGAAGTTTGCTCGGCCTCTTACATGGGCTCGAGCCCCAGCCATCTTGCGAGCTTCCAATCGCTCTTCAACTTGCCAAAACATTTCGAGTTCGACCAAACGTACCGATACTCGGACGCGCTTCCTGCTCAAGGTGTGGGCGCCTACAACACTGTCGACGTCCGCCTGGGATGGCACCTCGGAGAGCGTCTCGATTTTTCGGTCGTCGGGCAGAACCTACTGCGACCATCTCACACGGAATTTGGCGGGGATCCCGGTCCGCTGGTGGGGATCAAGAGAAGCGTCTACGGAAAGGTTACGTGGAGAAGATAGCCCCAAAAAAAGCCGCGGCGCGGACTGCTGACGCCCTCTCCTACACTTCTGAAGGTCGTTGTCGGCCGCGATGTCGCGGCGTTGCGCGCGCGGTCGTGGCAACCCTGCTTTGGTCCCTCTTGGTAATCCCGTGCCCTCGCGCTCAGCAGCCGAAACCGAGCGAATATCAGGTCAAGGCCGCCTATCTCTACAACTTCGGAAGATTCGTGCAGTGGCCGACCAAGGACGTCGTCAACAACGACGGTCCGTTCACCATCTGCGTTCTCGGCCAGGATCCATTCGGCCCCGTTCTCGATTCGACTCTTGCAGGCGAATCGTTGGGCGGCAAGCCAGTGATGACCAGGCGGATAGCGAAGCCGCAAGAGGCATCGGATTGTCGGATTCTTTTCATCAATTCGAAGGAGGAGGGCCGTCTCCAAGAAATCCTCGCTGAGCTTAACGGAGCTGCCGTCCTAACTGTCAGCGACATGCCTGCCTTCTCGCGCCGAGGCGGCATGATCCAGTTCGTCTTGGAGGGCGACAAGGTTCGCTTCGAAATCAACTTGACGAGTGCCGAAGCCGCGAAGCTTGTGCTGAGTTCCGAACTGCTCAAAGTTGCTACGAGCGTAAGAAAAAATGCTCGGGCGGGAGATTCCTAGACATGCTCGAGCGCAACGACCGTACGATCTCCCGACGACTCACGTTGATGAATATGCTGACGAGCGGCGCAGCTCTCATATTGGCGTGCGTTGCCTTCATCGCCTACGACATGATCACTTTCCGAGACGCCACCCTACGGAACCTCTCCACGCAGGCTCAAATTATCGGCGCTAATACGGCGTCTGCTCTGCTTTTCAACGATCCGCAATCCGCGGAGAACACGCTATCGGCGCTGAAGGCTTCGCCGAACATAATGTCCGCCGGAATCTACACGACGGACGGCCGCCTGTTCGCCGCGTATTCCCGCACGGGCAAGGACGAGGTGCAGGTGCTTCCGGCCGTCCCTTCAGGACAGACAGAAATCCATTGGCTTAAGAACAACGAAATTGTGCTGGTTCGCTCGATCGAGTTTCAAGGCAAGCCAACCGGGATCGTCTACATCCGATCCGGCGTAGAGGAACTGAATCGGCGCTTGAGACGGTACGCAGGAATTGCCGGCATCGTTTTGTTGGCGTCGCTCCTGGCAGCACTGCTTGTTTCGTCGGTCTTCAGGAGAGCCGTTGCCGAGCCGATCGTACAGCTGGCGGATATTGCGAAGATCGTTTCGCGCGACAAAGACTACTCGGTCCGAGCCAATCCCGTTCAAAGCCAGGGCGAATTGACCATTCTGATCGATGCATTCAATGAGATGTTGACGCAGATCGGAAAGAGTGAAAGCGATTTGCGGAAGGCTCACGACGAACTGGAACTCCGCGTTCAAGAGCGCACGGCCGAACTGCAAGCTGCCAAGGAGGAGGTGGAGGCTTTTTCTCACACTGTCCTTCGCGCAAAAGAAGAGGTTGAGCGCGCCAGCAAATTCAAAGATCAATTCCTCTCCACCATGAGCCACGAACTGCGAACTCCATTGAACGCGGTCCTGGGATTCTCCGACCTGCTAACCGAGGAGCGTTACGGCCCTTTGAACGATCGCCAGAAACGCTATCTCAACCACATTCACACGGGAGGCAAACACCTTCTCACCTTGATCAACGACATCCTGGACCTTTCGAAGATTGAAGCGGGACGGCTCCAACTTGCACTTGAAAACGTAAGCGTCAACTCAGCACTGGCCGAAGCCATTGACACGATGCGTTCTCTCGCCGACAAAAAGTCCCAAACCTTGGTACAACACACCACGCCGGATCTAAGTGTCCGTGCCGATGGCACACGATTCAAACAAGTGCTGATGAATCTGATCGGAAACGCGATCAAGTTCACCCCTGAGAATGGAAGGATTGAACTAGCTGCACAACGACTCGGTGACATGGTCCGAGTGGACGTGCGCGACTCCGGACCCGGCATCCCTCCCGAAGAGCAGAAACGCATCTTTGAAGCTTTCTATCGCCTCCGGAACAGCGGGAAGGCAGTGGAAGGCACAGGCCTTGGCCTCGCGATCACGCAACGTCTGGTCGAGCTGCACGGGGGGCAGCTTGGTATTGAAAGTCAGCCAGGCTCCGGAAGTTCTTTCTATTTCACGCTACCCCGCGCTGTGACCTTGGAGCCAGAAGGCGTCCGCCAAATCAGTGCGGAACTCAATGTCGGCGAGTCTATCTGTATTCTGGTGGTCGAAGACAACTCCGCGGCAGCACACCTTCTACAATCTCACCTGACCTCCGCAGGCTACCGCGTGGAGCTGTGCAACCAACCGCAGGACGTCGTCGAGAGAGCAGCGCAGTTGCAGCCGGGCGCCGTGACTCTGGATGTCGTCATGCGCCCGATCAACGGCTGGGAGCTTTTGACAAAATTGAAGAGTGATCCTCGCACTGCAAAGATTCCCGTCATCATGGTTTCGATCGTGGATCAGCCAGGCACGGGAGCGTTGCTCGGTGCGGACGAATACATCGTGAAACCCGTAGAGAAGGCGACCCTGCTTGCCTCCGTCGAACGCTGCCTGAACCGCCGTCCGCAGGTTGAACGGGCGCGGCCTATTCTGGTGGTGGAAGATGATACGCCCACACGCGAGTTTATCGTGGAACTGCTGTCTAAGCGTGGGTACGCCGTGGGCACGGCGGCCGACGGCGCCACGGCTCGCGCCAAAGTGAAAGCTTCCATACCCGAGCTCGTAATTCTCGACCTGATCCTGCCGGACGTGAGTGGCTTCCAACTGCTCGCCGAATGGCGAGCTGATTCCCGCACCTCTGATTTGCCCGTTTTTGTGCTTACGAGTAAGGAATTAACTCCCCGGGAAAGCGAATACATCGGGATGAATGCCGGGGCACTTCTCCAAAAGCACGAGTCTTGGCAGGTAGCTTTGGTCAAACAGCTGGAGCGAGCCGTGGCGCCGATCCTCGTGGAGAAGCTATGAACCGTCGAATTCTGGTCGTCGAGGACAACCAACCTAATCGCGAATTGCTGTGCGATTGGCTCGAAGCCGAAGGGTTCGAAGTGATAGCCACCGTGGACTTGGAACAGAGCTTCGCCGCCTTCAAATTCCAACCGCCCCATGCTGTTTTGCTCGACGTGCAACTCGACCTGGAGGACGGCCTGTCACTAGTCAAATGGATCCGGCAAGATCCGAAGTTTTTTCGTATCCCTGTCATCGCGGTGACCGCGCACGCAATGGTTGCCGACCACGATCGCGTCATGCAGGCTGGCTGTAATACCTGCATTTCAAAGCCGATCGATTTCAAGTTGCTCCGTAAACAGCTTGGGCAATGCCTGGACCACGCCGAGAGCCTGGGGCATCCCTCAACACTTCAGAATGTGAAGGGGTAACGGAGCTTGATCGCGAGGGCGTGTGGACACCGTAGAGGATAGTTTCAAAGTGTTGGTTGCGGACGATTCGGCTGTGTACCGTAAACTGATGGAGCAGACGCTGGATCCCGCTCAGTACTCAATTCTGTTCGCGAAGACGGGGCAGAGCGCCGTCGGGCTCTTCGAGCAGCATCATCCTGCGTTGGTGATTACAGACTGGATGATGCCCGATTTCACGGGAATCGAACTCTGCAGACAGATTCGTGCGAACCCTCAGGCATCTTACACGTACATCATTATTGTCACGGGCGTTTCGGAGAAAGAGAACGTCGTGAAGGGTCTCGCGGCGGGCGCCGATGACTATCTCACGAAGCCGTTCCACCCGGACGAGTTGTCGGCCCGCGTGGCCGTGGGCCGGAGAATTGTCGACCTGCAGCGACAGATTGAAGCCAAGAACCAGCTCCTGCAAGAACTCGCCCTTACCGACGAGTTGACGGGGCTGCCAAATCGCCGCGCGATCGAAGCCTGGGCAGACCGCCAATTGAGCGGAGCGGCAAGGCACAGCTTTTCGTTCTGGGTGGTGATGGCTGACCTCGACAACTTCAAGAGCGTGAACGATACCTACGGGCACGATGCGGGAGACTCAGTTCTCAAGGCGTTTGCGGAAATCCTCAAGGCTAATTCCAGACGTTCGGACATCTGCGGCCGGATAGGTGGTGAGGAATTCCTAATGGTTCTTACGCACGCCGACGAGAGAAACGTGCGAACCGTTGTCGAGCGCATTCTCAACCAACTTCGACAACGCAAGTTCCCAATTGGCGACAAGACGATCACAGTAACCGCCAGTTTCGGTGTTTCGAGTTTTCAGGGAAAGGTACCGCCGCCATTCGCGAAACTGGTTAGTCAGGCCGACAAGGGCCTCTACGCAGCCAAGCGCGCTGGCCGCAACCGAATCGAAGTCTGCGCAACGACTCCGGCCTGAAAAATCCTCTGGCAGAATTCCTCGGAGGGAGTCTGTGGAGGGTCCCCTAGGGGCATGGAGAAGCGCTGTATCATCCAAGATTCGCCAGTGGGGAGGCGTTGATGGCTGGCCGGATTCTCGTGGTGGACGACGATTCGACGGTTTGCGAATTGATTCAGGAAGTGTTGCGTTCGGTTGACATCGAGTCGCTTACGGTGACGAGTGGCGGCCTCGCCCTTGCTCATCTCGCCAAAGAGAAATTCGATGCTGTGTTTCTGGACGTCCACATGCCGCCGCCCGACGGCATCGAGCTAACCATTAAAATTCGCTCGGGTGGCCTAAATCTTGCCACTCCGGTCATGATCATCACCGGCGAGAACGATCGCGCGTTGCTCTCGCGCGCATTTGGGGCCGGCGCCAGCTTCTTTCTCTACAAGCCAATCGATCGCCACGACATACTTCGCCTGGTTCGCGCCACGCACGATTCCATCCAGCAGGAAAAGCGGCGCTTCCGGCGTGTCAAGGTGTCGTGCAAAATTTCCATTGAATCGGATGCGCGTCAAATCTCTGGTTCGACGCTCGATCTCAGCATCGGTGGAACTTTTGTGCGGGGCTCCGCAGCGCTCCCAGTCGGGGCGCTCGCTAACGTTACGATCGATCTGATGTCGAATCCTCCTTTTGTATCCGCCGCGCGCGTGCTCCGTGTTTCCGACGGCGACTGCATGGGTATGCAATTTGAGAGGCTCTCCGTCCAGCAAAGCAAGCGCCTCCAAGATTTCCTTTTGCCATTGATTCTCGCCAAGTCCGAGTAGGGCATCGGATTCTCTTTTCGCGCGGCCTTCCTCGTCAGCGCCCTGACCGCATGTCGTTGGGGCGAAGGCTTCGATTTCCCATCGCCCGATCCAACATTCAAAGAAGTTTCACAACACCGTTTCCTTCATCGCTGCTTTGTTGCCAAGGCATCCGGCTTGCGGGGCGTTGCGGAAACTACACACGACCGCTACCTTGGTCTATTCCTACTCTCCACCTCGTGTTACGTTGCTGGTATCCAGCCTCGGCGTCTCAATCGCGAATCGGAATGGAAACACCATGCGACTGCCGCCAACCCGAAAACAGCATTATTGCTCGTGATCCTGTCGTTCGAATAGATCGCTCGTGCCACCGCTCATCTCATGACCAGAGAGCTTCAATTGCGCGGGACTCGCCGTCCCCCGTCGCTCGTCCTTATGGTGGCCTGGCGGGCGCTACTAGTTTTGTTTCTAGGCGCTGCTTCGCTTAGTGCGCAGATTTCGCCGGGACCGCTATCGAAACCTCACCAATCTCTGAGCGGTTCGACGCAGTGCACGACCTGCCATGTCGTTGGCAAGGGATCGGCTGTGCTCAATTGCAAAGGCTGCCATACAGAAATCGCTGGCGAGATTTCCGCTGCTCGCGGCCTGCACTCGCGTTTCGCCAATAAAGAGGACTGCGCGAAATGCCACTCCGAACATAACGGTGAAGATTTCCCGCTGATCCACTGGCTTCCGTCGCTGAAGGGTTTCGACCATAGCCAAACCGGATACATCCTTCTGGGCAAACACGCAGGCATCCCCTGCGAGCAGTGCCATACGGCCTCACACGTCAGCGCTTCCGTTCGCCCCTTGATAAGAATGAAGGATCCGAACCGGACATTTCTAGGCCTTTCGCAGGATTGCGTCGCGTGTCATCAGGATCCGCATCGCGGGCAGTTGGGCCAAAACTGTCTGCAGTGCCATAACTTCGTCGATTGGAAGGCGGCCACGAAATTCGACCACAACAAGACACGCTTTCCGCTGACCGGCCTACATGCGCAGGTCACCTGCGAAAAGTGCCATACTCCGGCCAAGCCCGGCGGCGAACCGCGCTTCGCCGGCATCCCGTTCGCGAAATGCAGCGATTGCCACGCAGACCCACATCACGGCGCCTTTCCACAATCATGCGAAACCTGCCACACGACCGCGGGCTGGAAGAAGATTCCCGCGAACGAGCAGTTCGACCACTCGAAGACGCAGTTCCCGCTCCTCGGCAAACACGTTGCCGTCGGCTGCATCCAGTGCCACGCCGGTGGAAATTTCAAGAAACCAGTCGCATTCGCAAAGTGCTCCGATTGCCACGCACCTGATCCACATCGAGGCCAGTTCGCGGAGCGAAAGGACAAGGGCGAATGTTCGGGGTGTCACACCGTGGATGGTTGGAAGCCCTCGTTGTTTGGAGTCAAGGAGCATGCTCTGACCTCCTACCCGCTCGAAGGCAAACATGAGAGCGTCAGTTGCGATAAGTGCCATGTGCCCGCGGGGGCCGCGACGCAGTACAAGATACCCTTCGCGAAATGTCTCGATTGCCATCGCGACGCACACGCGGGTCAGTTTGCAGCAGCTCCTTACGAGAACCGGTGCGAACTGTGCCACACGGTCAAAGGCTTTCGCCCGTCGACATACACGATCGCGCAACACCAGAAGAGCCGCTTTCCCCTGGCTGGCGCTCATCTCGCCGTAACCTGTTCCGAGTGCCACACGACACGTAGCGAAGGTTCCGCGGCAGCGGCCGCGCCGTATCGTTTCAACGACCGCTCCTGCACCGGCTGCCACAAGGACCCACATCACGGCGAGTTCAACGAACAGATGGCCCAGAGGAGGGCTGACGGAACTGCAAAAGGATGCGAAGCGTGTCACACGGTCAAATCCTGGACCGACCTTCCGAGTTTCGATCATTCCAAGACTTCATTCCCCCTGGTAGG
The DNA here is from genome assembly GCA_963744235.1 of uncultured Acidobacteriota bacterium. Taxonomy (GTDB): domain Bacteria; phylum Acidobacteriota; class Terriglobia; order Acidiferrales; family UBA7541; genus Palsa-295. The sequence continues at coordinate 47,981 of CAVUSU010000007.1, forward strand.
AGCTCACGCGAACGTGAAATGTGACCAATGCCACAAACCGGAACAATCGGGTGGAAAACTCACCGAGGCCACTTTCAAATCGGCGCCGACTGCCTGCTCAGGCTGCCATGCCGACGTTCATGCAGGGCAGTTCACGAAGGGCGGGAAACCGCAGAATTGCGACGCGTGTCACAACTCGGACAAATGGAAGCCCTCGCTATTCGACCACGAGAAGCAATCCGACTTTTCTTTGAAAGGCGCTCACGAGAAGGTAGCTTGCAGCGATTGCCACACAGGCGCACGAAATATCGCCGGCCAACGCGTCATCTTCTACAAGCCAACACCGCGGCTCTGCGCGGACTGCCACGACTAACGGCCGATTCCGCACCGGCAATCGGAGCACGTGTCCAACGTTAAGTCTCTGGATATCAATCATATCGACAGCACCCGCAAGGCGCATTGCTGACCTACCCGGCGAAGTGCTGGACCAAAACTGTCCTTTAGGTCACTTGTTGGGTGATATGCCAAAAGCGTAGCCTCGTCCGAACCCCAGTCCTGGGCTCGTCTTCCAACGCGCATGGAGAAACTCGTCGGGATTACGCTGATTCTCTTGTTTGCCGGCCTGACGGACGCGTCCGCCCAAACGAACACAAAGCGGTCTAGCCACAACCCACACGGACCAATCGACATTCCCTGCGAAAACTGCCACACAAGTACGACCTGGAAACCGATCCGAGGCGTTCCCGAGTTCGATCACAATGTGACAAAGTACCCCCTGCTCGGCATGCACGAGAAGGTAGCCTGCACCCTCTGCCATACGAGTCTGGTCTTCACCAATGTCGGGACGCGCTGCGCGGATTGCCACGCGGACATCCATCGGGGGCAATTCGGTTCGGACTGCGCTCAGTGCCATACAGTCAAGGGTTGGGACATTCATTCGCAGCAGGCAAAGGAGCACGCGAACCGCTTCCCTCTCTTAGGAGCTCACGCCTTACTGGAGTGCGTCGATTGTCATAAGGCCGAGGCCGTCGGCCAGTTCAAGGGACTATCCACTTCCTGCATTTCCTGCCATACCGCGCAGTTTCAAGAGGCAGTCGATCCCGACCACAAAGCTCTCAGCTTCCCCTCCACTTGCGAGTCCTGTCATAGCGCAGATACCTGGTTCGACGCGAAGTTCGACCATCTTAAGTTCACCGGTTTCGCACTGACAGGCGCGCATGCCACGCTTCCATGCACTGCTTGCCATCTCAACGGCCAATTCAAGGGGACGCCAGCCGACTGCTACAGTTGCCACGTCAAGGATTACAACGGGACGACGAATCCGAATCACGCTCAGGCCGGCTTCTCACAGCAGTGCCAAGGCTGCCATACGACAACTGCCTGGGTGCCCGCTACCTTTGACCACAGCAAGACCTCCTTTCCTCTCACGGGCGCTCACGTGAACGTCGCCTGCAATCTGTGCCACATTAACGGGCAATTCGCCAACGCACCCACCGCTTGTTACGGTTGTCACGCGAAGGATTACGCCGGCACGGCAAACATGGCGGGCATACCCAACCATGCCAATGCCGGCTTTTCGCAGGATTGCACCCAGTGCCACACGACTTCTTCATGGCTGAACGCATCGTTCAACCACAACGCCACGTCGTTCCCACTAACCGGTGCCCATACCAGCGTGCCGTGCACTACCTGTCACACCGACAACTACGCGGGGACGCTGCCGACGAACTGCTACGGCTGCCACGTCAAGGACTACGACAACACCGCCACGATCGCGGGCGTGCCAAATCACGTAACCGCCGGTTTCCCGCAGGACTGCACGCAGTGCCACACAACTACTTCGTGGCTCAACGCAACGTTCAACCACAACACGACGTCGTTCCCGCTAACCGGCGCGCATACGAGCGTGCCCTGCGCCACCTGCCACACCGACAATTACGCGGGGACGCTGCCGACAAACTGCTACGGCTGCCACGTCAAGGACTACGACAACACCGCCACAATCACCGGCGTGCCGAACCACGTCACCGCCAGTTTTCCCCAGGATTGCACTGTTTGCCACTCCACATCGACATGGTTGAACGCAACGTTTGACCACAGCACTACTTCGTTTCCTTTGACCGGCGCGCATACCAGCGTGCCCTGTGCCACTTGCCACACCGACAATTACGCGGGGACGCTGCCGACAAACTGCTACGGCTGCCACGTCAAGGATTACAACAGCACTGCGACCATCGGCGGCAGCGTTCCCAATCACGTCTCGGGCAATTACCCGCAGGACTGCACGATGTGCCACACCACTTCGACCTGGCTGAACGCCACCTTCAACCACAACAACACGCCATTCCCGCTCACGGGCGCCCATGTAAGTGTTGCGTGCAACCTGTGCCACATCGGCGGAGTCTTCGCGGGAACGCCCACCGACTGCTATTCATGTCACAAGGCGGATTACACGGGCACCACGAACCCGAACCACGCGGCTGCCGGATTCCCCACAACCTGCGCCACCTGCCACACCACAGCCAGTTGGTCCGGAGCCACGTTCAACCACACCTGGTTTAACGTAAACCACGGTAATGCGAACGGTGTCTGCGCTACCTGTCACACGAATCCGAATGACTACTCGGTCTTCCAATGCACCAACTGCCACACCGCCGCGCAGACGAATCCGAAACATTCGGGCGTATCGGGTTACGTCTACAACAGCGTCAACTGCTATCAGTGCCACAAGAACGGCGGCGGCGGATGACGGACGGCCGCAAGCTCATATTCCTATTGCCGGCCCTCATGGCGATCCTGCCCGTGATGACGTGGGCGCAAGACGCGTTGGAAAAAGTTGCTTTCCGCGTTAAGTACATCGCGGAAGGGGTCGTCTATCTGGACGGCGGTAGCGCCGCCGGCCTGAAGGAAGGGCAGAAACTGATTATCGAACGCGCCGTCGCGAAGCCCGCCGCCGATGCTCCCATATCCTTGCCGCCGCCCTCGGGGCTCGTCGCCACCTTGAAGGTGATTTCCGTGGCCGCGTCTTCAGCCGTTTGCGAGATCGTTACGTCCACCGAGCCGGTCGAATTAGGAGACGAGGCGCGCCTCGCTCCCGAAATCGTTGGAAGAGGAAAGGGAACAAGAACAGCACGAACGCCTGACCGGAGGACGCGAGTACCCGCAACTCATCACGTTCACGGGGGCCGATCCGGTGGTTGAAGAGGCGCGGGCCTCCGTTCCGAGGCCGCCTTCGCCCGACGTCAACCAGTTACGCGGGAGGATGGGGATCGAGTACAGCTCGATTCTGACTCACAACAATCCTTCGAGTACGAGTTCTGAAGCAGGCCTCGTCGCGCGTGTCGAAATGACGCGAATTGGCGGCACCTATTGGAACTTCAATGGCTATTGGCGGGGACGTTTCACCACGCTCTCAGGCACAGCGGCGCCCGCCACGATCAGCGACCTGATCAACCGCACCTACACACTAAGCCTCGAGTACAACAATCCCGATTCACGCCTCGTGATGGGAGGCGGGCGCCTCTATCTGCCGTGGGCTACCAGCCTCGACACGATCGACGGCGGGTACGTCGGCCTAAAGACGGGCGATCGCACGATTTTAGGAATCTTCGGTGGAACAACTCCCGACCCGACTTCGTACGACTACAATCCCAACGGAAAGCTGGGCGGAGCTTTCGTGAATGTTTCCGGCGGCTCGTTCGAGGATTGGCACTACTCAACAACGCTTGGACTGGCAGTAAGCGCCATCGGTTGGCAGGCAACGCGTCAGTTCGGTTTCCTTGAAACTTCGATTTCCTTCCGGCACACGTTCTCCATCTACGACGCAACCGAGGTCGACGTACCGCACACGGCGGTCATCACGCCCGCCAGCGGCAGTGGGACGCCGTCTCCCACGACGACCACGGGAACAGGCGGTCTGAACCGCAGCTACCTGACCGTCCGCTATCAACCACATCCTCGTCTCGAGTTCGACCTCAACGACACGTATTTCCGCGATTTTCCCACCTTCGATCCAGAACTCATCGCCACGGGACTCTTGGACCGCTATCTTTTCCAGGGTCTGAGTGGCGGCGTTCGCGTCAATCTGCCGGCCAGAATCGCCGTCTATACGGACATCGGAAAGAGCACCGCTAGCGGAGATACAAAGGGCTCTTGGAACCAAATGTACGGCTTGACGTTCGGCGAACTCTGGCGGACCGGCCTCCGCGCAGACCTGCGCTATTCGAAATTCAACAGCTCTTTTGGCAGCGGAGACTACAAGGCCCTTTCCCTCTCGCGCTCGCTGGGCGACCGCTTTGAATGGCAATTGATTGGGGGCCTTCAGAATTTCAATTCGACCATCACCACCACCACGCAAACGCGCTTTGTAAATACATATCTCGACTGGTCTCCGGGTAAGCTCCTGTTTTTTGAGGCGGGCTACACGTGGCAGCGTGGCGGAACGATGAACTACGACCAATTTCAGTTCATGGTGGGGAAAAGATTCGGAGGTTCGCGACGATGAAAGAAGGCTGCGGTCAAGCAACTCGCCGCATCGCTGCGAGCGCGGTTGTGCTTGCAGCGATCGCGTTTTTTGCCGTCTTCACCGCTCGCCTCGCCGGCGCCGCCCCAGCGGATGCGCTTTCTGATCTCCTCCCGAGGACGCAATCGAACGTCGAGAAATTCGTCGAAGACTTTTCTTACCTTCGCTATGAGGAAGATCTCGTACAGCAAAAGCTCACGCAGCACGAAAAGGTCGCGTACAAACAGGAAACGGTCTTCGACTCGATCGTCCGCATGCGTTACGACGAGGGCAAGCTGCGAATCGAAGAGCAACGCATCCCCGAGAAAAGCCCCCGCCGTGTGGAACCCCGCCCCCTCCTGAGCACATACGGCTTTTCGACGCTGGCGATGATCTTTCATCCCTACTATCAATCCAGCTTTCGTTTCACACGCTTAGAGGACGGTGCCCTTACACGGTACATCTCTGGCGCGAATCCATTTCGAGCACATTCCCGGCCAGCCGTCGCCGGTGCTGTATCAAATGATTGGCGCTGATAAGCCGCTCGAACTTACGGGGACGGCGTGGATTGATTCCGCCAGCGGAGAAATCCACCGTATCGAGGCCGCCTTCAGCCTCGAATCAAATGACCTCGGACTCAAAGCCATTCGCGCCGATCTATCGTACGCGCCGGTGATTCTGCAAGACGAGTCCGCGCCGCACTTGCTCCCGGCCGTCGCGACGATCGATCTCGAAACGCCGCGACAGCACTGGCGCAACATTCATCATTTCGTGGATTACAGAAAGTATCGAGTCACTACAAACATCCCTGGAGCCTCCGCACAATGACCACAAACGCCACATTTCGAACCATCGCCGCTCCCGCCGTGAAAACTCGAGACGGTCACCGATTGCAGCTGGCCTCCGCGTGGGCCGTCTCCCTTGTATTCATCCTGGTCGTCGCTGCTTACGGCTTCGATTACTACACCCTTAGCTCAGCCGAGCGCCCTTTTTCGCCCAAACACGCGCTCCTGCGGCCCAGCGGCAGCATCGGGATCAAACTCGGAATGCTCGGCGTGGGAATGTTCATGCTGATCTATCTCTATTACTTCCGGAAACGCTGGGGCTGGCTCAAGAATATTGGCTCGACAAAAAACTGGCTGGATTTTCACATCGTCCTGGGCGTGACGGCTCCCATCATCACCGCCTTTCATGCCGCTTTCAAATTCCGGGGAATCGCCGGGATGGCATTCTGGATCATGGTGGCGGTCGCGCTCAGCGGCGTCGTGGGCCGCTATCTCTACGCGCAGATTCCGCGGCGTCTCGACGCGGCCGAATTGACTTGGCAGGAACTGCAGGACGAACAGTTGGGGCTCACGCAACTCTTGGCGACGCAGAAAATGTTCTCGCCGGGTGAACTCGTGGCGGCCTTTCACGTTCCCGACGTGGAAATGGTCAAGCACAAATCGGCGGCCGGAGCTCTGCTGTGGATGTTCCTGCTCGATCTCGCGCGGCCTTTCCGCGTGGCGGCGTTACGCCGGCGCGTGCTCGGGTTTGGGGGCGTGCTGCTGAGCCTCGGCGGTGTTTTGCGCAGCGGTAATGGCGAGCTCGAAAGCGTCATCCACATTGCGCGGCAGCAAGCGGCGCTTTCAAAGCGCATGATTTTTCTGTCCCGCACGCACCAGGTGTTTCAGCTCTGGCATGTGGTGCATCGGCCGTTCAGCTATGGGTTTGTCGTTCTGGCATTGCTGCATATCGCCACCGCCATGCTGTTGGGATATTTGTAGGACAATCGAACCATGGATAACTTTGTCGCGTTCCTGATAGCCGCGGCGGTCCTGGGCTTCTTCGTGCGCCGTTACATGAAGGACCTCAAGAAGCAAGAGGAGCAGGCTCGCCTGGCCGCGGAAAAGGGAACGCTGCGGTCGGATGGCCCGCGCGCGCAGCATCCGCACATCGAGGCCGCGCACTGCATCGGCTGCGGCGCATGCACGTCGGTGTGTCCGGAGGGCGACGTGCTCGCGCTGGTCGGGGGCAAGGCCGTCATCGTTAACGGCCATAAATGCATCGGCCACAGCCTGTGCGCGGAGGTCTGCCCGGTCGGCGCCATAACCATGGTCATGGCCAGTCCGAGCATGGCGGCCGATATGCCCTACCTGACCCCCGAGCATGAAACCACCATCAAGAACATGTTCATCGTCGGCGAGCTCGGCGGATTGGCCTTGATCAAAAACGCCATCGCGCAAGGGCGCGACTCCATCGACACGATCTCGGCGAGAATTCCGAGCCTCCGCGCTGGCAAATCCGCTCCCGACGTTTACGACGTCTTGATCGTCGGGGCAGGGCCCGCAGGGATCAGCGCCTCGTTGCGAGCCGCCGAACGCAAGCTCAACTACCTGACCCTCGATGAGGGCGAATTAGGCGGCACGGTCGCCAAGTACCCGCGTCAAAAACTGGTGTTGACCAGCCCGGTGGAATTTCCGATGTACGGAAAGTTCAAAAAGACGGAGCTCTCGAAGGAAGAATTGCTCGCGTTTTGGAATACGGTGCTCGAACGCGCGGATTTCAAGTTTCGAAGTGGCGAAAAAGTGGAAGATATCAAGAGGGGTGATGACGGCGTCTTCACAGTTGTCACCCCCACGGCCCAGTATCGCTCGCACGCTGTTGCCTTGGGCCTGGGACGGACGGGCAGTCCGCGAAAGCTGGGAGTCAAAGGGGAGGAACTGCCCAAGGTCATGTATCGCCTGATTGAAGCGGACCACTACGTGAACAAAAAAATCCTCGTGATCGGAGGCGGCGATAGCGCCGTCGAGGCGGCTATGGGTCTGGCGCATCAGATGGGAAATCAAGTCACCCTCTCGTATCGACAGGAAAGCTTCACGCGCATCAAAGAGCGTAACTCTCAGAGGATTGCGGACTGCATTCGGAAACAAAAGCTCAAGGTGTTGTTCAGTTCAAGCCCGGTCGAGTTTAAGCCGCAATCTGTGGTGCTCGACGTCAAAGGCAAAATCGAAGAAATTCCGAACGACTACGCGTGGATCTTCGCCGGAGGTGAACCTCCGAATGCCTTTCTCAAGAAAATCGGCGTGGGATTCGGAACGCTTGACATGACGTCCGAGGGGAGCAAGGAAGCCAAGAACGCCGCGCAGTCGAAAAACCAATTTGCCGACGCCCGGCGTGAGATGGCCCTACGGTAGAGCGTGAAGTGCGACAAAACTGTTCTGCGGTCAACTAAGATTGAGTCTGGAAAGGAATCGATATGAAGCCACCATCCCCGGCGATTTGCTTCGCGTTAGCCTTGGTCGCCCTCATCGGAGGATGCGACAAGTCAACCGCCAGCTCCGCCTCTGCGTCCAGCGCCGCCATCGATTCGCCCACCTCGCTCCTGTCGGCGACGCCCCCTCGAGGTGACCGAGACGCGATCACCGAAGCCATCCATAAACATCTTAACGACAATAAGGGCATCAACATGTCCGCCATGGAAATGAACGTTGGCAATGTCTCCGTCAACGGGGATCAAGCGCAAGCTGATACCGAGTTCCGCCTGAAACAAGGTGGAACGTCGATGTTGATTACGTATTTCCTCGAACGCCATGGCGGCAGTTGGATCGTGGTTCGCAACCAACCGAGCGGTGCCGGGCAGTTTGCCCATCCTCCGATGGACAAGGTCCATTCCGGCGGCGCCGTCACCCCTCCGCTCCCAGACGTTAGCGCCTTCCTGAAAAGCCATCCTGCGCCGAAGCCAAATTAAACGATCCCTTTCGCGGAGGGCTACGCGATGGCTTGTGGAATCGCCTTCTTCCATTTGCCTTGGGATTTCAGGATGAGTTCCACAACTTCACGGATGGCGCCTTCCCCGCCCTTTGCGACCGTGATGTAGTGCGCGGCGCGCTTCACTTCGTAGACGGCGTCCCCCACCGCCACCGCCAATCCCGCGCGTTCCAGCAGCGGCAGATCGGGTAAATCGTCTCCCACGTAGGCCACTTCCTCGTCGGTCACGCCCGCGCGCACGAGTATGGCTTTGTACGACTCGAGCTTTTTGGGCTGGCCCTGAATCACAAATTCCATCGAGGCTTCGCGGGCCCGACGCGTCGTGGCCGGCGAATCGCGGCCGGTGATCAACCCTGTGCGAATTCCCATGATACTCGCGAGCTTGATTCCCGCGCCGTCGTGCGCGTTGAAGACTTTCATCTCCACGACGCTGCCGTCGGGGAATCCCTGCAGGCAGACGACACCCGGCGTCATCGTGCCGTCAACGTCCATCAACAGGACGCGGACGTTGCGCGCGCGCCGCATGACCGGAGCCGGAAACTTCAATTCACGAATGGGCATCTTTTGCGGTCCCCAACACTTTGGGAGTGCGGATGCTTGGTTCCGCTTTCTCTACGACGAACCCGCCGTTGGTTCGTCGTAGGATATTCCTGTTGTTCACCAATCCCGCCCGTGATGGCCCCATCAGAACAGTTGTAGCGCCAAAAGATCGTGGAGATGAAGCACGCCTTCGAGGCGCCCGTCCACGTCCACGACCAGCAGCGACGTGATTTTTCTCTCCTCCATCAACCGGAGCGCGCTGGGCGCTAGCTCAGTCCGGCTCACCGTAACCGGTGTGCGCGTCATGCAGTCGCCTGCGGTGAGATCCAACACATTCTCCTTCCGCTCTTGCATCATCCGGCGTAGATCGCCGTCGGTGATGATACCAAGAAGGCGGCCGTCCGACTCCGTCACGGCGGTCAGGCCGAGGCCCTTCCGGCTCATCTCGTAGATCACGTCCGGCATTTTCGTTCCTGTAAGCACGCGCGGAATGGCCTTGCCAGTGCGCATGAGCGCTTCCGCCCGGCGCAGCTTCTTACCCAGCCGGCCGCCGGGATGAAGAGCCGCAAAATCCTCTTCCTTGAATCCGCGCCGCTCAAGCAACGAAATAGCAAGCGCGTCGCCCATGGCGAGCGCAGCCGCTGTGGAGGCCGTCGGCGCAAGATTCAGGGGGCAGGCCTCCTCCTTTACGGAGATGTCGAGAACGATCTCGCTTGCGGTCGCCAGGGTCGAGTCAGGCCGCGCCGTGAGCGTGAGAACCAGAATTCCCAAGGGCTTCAGGGACTCCAACAGCTCAATCATTTCGTCGGTTTCGCCGCTTGCGGAAATGGCCAGCAGCACGTCGCCGGCAGCCAGCATACCAAGATCGCCGTGCAGCGCCTCCCCAGCGTGGAGGAAAAACGACGGCGTCCCGGTGCTGGCAAATGTAGCCGCAATCTTGCGTCCGATCAGTCCTGACTTGCCAAGTCCGGTAACAACTACCCTTCCTTTGCACGCGAACAGAAGCTCAACAGCCTTTTCGAAGCGTTCGTCCAGACGCCCGATCAGCCCCGCAATCGCATCCGCCTCGATCTGCAGAACGCGCTTGGCGCTCTCAAGCGGCGTCTTCTCCGATTTCGCCGTTTTCCGTTGATTCGTGGCGCTCATGGCGTCGCCCACTCCCGCGCCAATGCCGAAAGCCGCTGAAGTTTGCGGATCAGCGGACGAAACTGATTTAGCGGCAGCGCGTTTGTGCCGTCCGAGAGCGCCTTCGCTGGATTCTCGTGCACCTCCAGAAAAACTCCGTCGATGCCCACTGCCGCTCCGGCGCGGGCTAGCGGTTCGATGAATTCCGGCTGGCCGCCGCTCGATTTCCCTTCTCCGCCCGGCAACTGAACCGAATGCGTCACGTCGAACACCACCGGGTAGCCGAATTTGCGCATAATCGGAAACGACCGCATATCCACCACCAGATTCTGATAGCCGAACGAGCTGCCGCGCTCGGTAAGAATAATCTTTTCATTGCCGGTACTTGCCACCTTTTCCGCTGCATTGCCGATTTCCTGCGGCGATAGAAATTGCCCCTTTTTGACGTTGACCACGCGCCCCGAGCGGCCCGCCGCAATCAGAAGATCAGTCTGCCGCGAAAGGAATGCAGGGATCTGAAGAGCGTCGCAAACTTCCGCAGCGGGCGCGACGTGGGCCACCTCATGCACGTCAGTAAGTATCGGAAGGCCCGTTTGCTGCTTGATCTTCGCGAGGATTCGAAGCCCCGCTTCGAGCCCCGGCCCGCGATAAGAGGCCGCCGACGAGCGATTCGCTTTGTCGTACGAAGCCTTGAAAATCAGCGGGACGCCGAGCTCCTCCGCCGCGGCGCGAAGCTGCTCGGCAATGCTCATCGCATGGCCTTCGCTTTCGATCACGCAAGGTCCCGCGATAACGAAAAGCGGCGCGTCGCCGCCAACGCGGATTTTGCCGATCGTGAAGCTGCGCGGAGGTGCCATCGTTCTGACGCCGCGCAGTATAGCATCGGTCGCGCAACGCGAAGATACCTCGAGCACGCGTGAGGCAGGAAGCAACGCTCGCTCCGAAATCATCGCCTACAGCATCTTTCCAACCGAAATACGGAACCGTGCAATAGCGCGCATGGCTCCGCCGGGAGATACTCCACACGATTCGAGGAGCGCTGGCGCTCGATACGGCTGCGCGACGCGGAGAAGACTCCATGAAGGTATCGACAATCTTGATCGGCGTGGCCGGCACAAGTTTGCTGGCAACCGGGATCGCTTTCGGCTTTCACCACCGGCGGTTGCAGAGCACTGCCGCGAATGATGCCTCGGAGCAGCCAGCAGAATCCCGCGCCCGGTACATCTTTGGGCGCGGCCCAAGGCAACAACGCTCCTAAGTCAGCCGCTGGTGTCGGTTCTGCCGACAACACCAGCGAAACCAGCGTGAAAGTTGCTATGAGAAACGTCGAATTTCATCTTACCGACAGGATCGTCGTGCACATCGCCTCGCTCGAAGGAAAGCTGGCGCCGAAGCCGGGTCAAATTCCCGTGTTCGACGATAAACAGTCGTTCGGCCTCGATGCTGACGCCGCCAACGTCAGCGTCACCAATCAGGCCCTAACGAACGATCTGAACGACTTCGTCTTCGCGAAACCCGATGCTCCGCTGAAGAAACTGTCGGTGACGACAAAGGGCGATCGACTCGTTATCAAAGGACTGCTCGCGAGCAAAGGCGATCTCCCGTTCGAGACAGACGGCACGGTGTCGGTGACGCCGGAAGGCATGATCCGGATTCACACCACCAAAGTGAAAACACTTCACGTCCCGGTGAAAGGCCTTATGGATATGCTCGGACTCGAAACGTCCAAGCTGCTTAATACCAATAAAGTGGCGGGTGTCGCGGTGGACAAGGACGACTTGATCCTCGACCCTGAAGAAGTCTTTCCCCCGCCGCAGATCCACGGGCATCTGACACGTATCGCCGTTCAGGGCAATGGAATGGCCCTCGAGTTTCGGTCTCCCGGCGTGACTCCAACGGCACAAATGCCCGTCACTGCGAGCACCTGCGGGGGGCAGAACTTCTTGGCGTTTAAGGGCGGCTCCGTGCGTTTTGGAAAGCTTACTATGAAAGATACCGACCTCGAATTGGTCGATTCCACCCCCGCCGATCCATTTGACTTCTCGATTGACCACTACAATCGGCAGCTTACGGCGGGATACTCCAAAATGACCCCACGGGGAGGCTTGTGCGTGCACATGCCAGACCTGGACAAGATTCGAGCGAGCACCAATCCAAAGCCGCAGCAACCGGTGGCCGGGAACTGACCCGTACACCATTGCATGCGACTCGACAAAAAAAAGTACCATGACTGGCTCGAAGTATGCTAGGATTAGCCGTTTCAATAACTTACAAATATGCGGCTGGCAATGGGCCGCGAACCAGGAATCCTTTCGGCTGGTTCTTGCATCGAATTGAACATGGACAATCAGCGTAAACGTAAGGGAACAGGACGGTTAGTGCCGACGCGCGCCACCGGCGTCGAATACCGCGTGAACTATGGACTCCAGCTCGTCCCGGAGACCAAGCAGCACGGCCGCGGAATTCGTCCGACCAAGTGGGCAAAGTGCTCCGTGAAGTCCGCGCATGCGCACCGGATTCCGCAGGGCGAATACTTCCTCCATGCGGATGAAGGCGGCGTGTTTCAGGTGAAGCTTACCGGCAGCGCGTGGCAGTACCTCGCAGCGGCCTAAGCGGACCAGTCTGCCCCTCGACAAGAAATTCGCTATCAAGCCAAGGTAATTCCTCGGCCCGCCTCGTAGTCCGCCCACAATCCGTAAGCGCCCAATTCTCTGGGAGTGTTGACCCAATGTTGGTGAGCACGTCGGATTAATAGACGCATGCTGCGCATGATCCCGTGGGAGCCCCTTGCTTTAGCAGGGGGAGGGTGGCCTTTAGGCCCACCCGGAAGAAGCCAACAAGAGACAAAATGGGCTTCAGCCCCGGGGTTTTCTTCATTTTGCTGTTGGGAGATTAATCCGCCGACGCCGCGCGGGATTCGGATGTTGCCTCGGAAGGCAATCCCAGCCGCTTGCGGCGATTCGCCAGGCTGGCGCGGATGAACGCCGCAAAAAGCGGATGCGGCGCCAGCGGCTTCGACTTGAACTCGGGATGGAACTGGCAGCCAAGGAACCACGGGTGGTCGGGAATTTCCACGATCTCCACGTAAACCCCATCAGGCGTCCGCCCCGTGATGCGAAAGCCCGCCCTGGTAAGAGTCTCGTCGAATTCGCAATTGAACTCGTACCGATGGCGATGCCGCTCGGAAATTTCCGTGGTGCCGTAAGCCTTCGCTGCGAACGAGCCCGCCTCCAGCCTGCAGGGCCACGCGCCGAGGCGCATCGTACCGCCCATTTCGTCCACGCCCAGCAGTTCCCGCAGCTTGTAAATCACGCGATTGGGAGTCGAGGGATCGAACTCGGTCGAGTCAGCGCGCTCAATTTTCGACACCTGCCGCGCGTATTCGATCGTCGCGCACTGCATTCCCAAACATATCCCAAAGAAGGGGATCTTCTTCTCGCGCGCATACGTAATTGCGTGAACCATTCCCGCGATGCCCCGCTTCCCGAATCCGCCCGGCACCAAAATTCCATCCACATGCCGCAGGCGCCGCTCCGCCGTCGCCGGCGAATCGATTTCTTCCGCCTCAATCCACTCGATCACGGTGCGCTGACGATTCGCGAGGCCTCCGTGCATCAGCGCTTCGCGCAAACTCTTGTAGGCATCTTCGAGCTGCACGTACTTCCCTACCACTCCGATGTGCACTTCGCCCTGCGGATGCTCCAGCGTTTCCAGCATCGCCAGCCAGCGGCTCAAGTCGCGCGGCGGCGCCTGAAGGTGAAGCAAGCGCAGAATCTGGTCGTCGAGCCCTTCCTCGGCCAGCGACATCGGAACCTCATAAATATTCCGCACATCCGGCGCCGAAATAACGCACGACTCCGCCATGTTGCAGAACAGCGCGATTTTCGCCTTCAGGTCGTGGCCCAGGGGACGATCGCTCCGGCAAATCAAAATGTCGGGCTGGATTCCGATGCTCAGCAGCTCTTTTACGCTGTGCTGTGTGGGCTTGGTTTTCAGCTCGCCGGCCGTTGGGATAAACGGCACCAGCGTGAGATGCACGAAAATCACATTCTCCGCGCCGAGTTCAAGTCGCATCTGCCGGATGGCTTCGAGGAACGGCAGCGATTCGATGTCGCCCACCGTGCCGCCGATTTCCACCAGCACCACGTCCGCGTCGTCCGCCACTTTGCGGAACGCAGCCTTGATTTCGTCGGTGACGTGCGGAATCACCTGCACCGTCTTGCCCAGGTAATCGCCGCGACGTTCTTTCGCGATGATGGCTTCGTAGATGCGGCCGGTGGTCCAGTTGTGGTCGCGCGTCAACCGCGCGGACGTGAATCGTTCGTAGTGGCCGAGGTCGAGATCAGTTTCCGCGCCGTCGTCCGTGACGAACACTTCTCCGTGCTGATACGGAGACATCGTTCCGGGATCAACGTTCAGGTAGGGATCGCACTTCTGGAGGGTGACTTTAAGGCCGCGGCTTTCCAGCAGGCAGCCCATCGAAGCCGCTGCCACGCCTTTGCCCAGAGAGGAAACCACGCCGCCCGTCACAAAGATGTACTTCGGGCCGGTCCGCAAGGCGCTCGAATTCCTCCGAAAGAATCGGCGTACTCCGCATTATGGCCAGAAACCCCACGCGTGTCAAATCCAACATTTGAATGCCAAGTCTCACGAAACGTCGCTATCTTCTGGCCTTACCTCGCACATCTCGGGGAGCCAAGGCGGCATCCTGTCGACTCAGCTGTGGATCGCCGCAATCATTGCGTAGCTCGTTGGGGGCGCCTGCCGGGGCAGGGCTGAATGTATTGTCTATGCAGGGGATCGCGCTCAGATACTCGTAGATAGCTTCGATTTGATGGTCGGTCATGTTGTGCAAGAGCGGCCATGGCATCACTTGGAGCTTGCTACCGTCCACAGGAGGCGGGACGCAGATGCCCAGCGCTATATTGGGGTCCGTGTCTGATTGACACGTTGGGTGAATCTTATCGAAATCGGTGCCGTTCCTCAGAATTTCCTTAAACTCGTTTAGCGTGCGTCCTCCTTCCGGACGCCCGTTCTTGTCCGGCGTCAGGTTGCGCGAGATGATGACTGGACCCGCATACGGGAATCCGGTTGTGGGATCAATCGGGTATCCGTCTGGCGGATAGAATGATGGTATGGAACCGCCCTGAAATCCTCCCACGGAAACACTTGAGGGCACCGCCTGACCGAAGGGTGAGCCTCCGGCCAAGTAAGTGGTGGGGTCCGTTTTTGTTCCAAGGGGCTGGTTCAAGAAGTACGGGTTCCCGTTGTTCGCGTAGTTGAAGTTTGGAGGCCCTCCCGCAGTGTGGCAGCCGTTGCAGTCAGCCTGAGCGTTAACGATGAAGCTACCCAGCCCCACCAAATCGTGATCCTTTCCCTCCAGGTGTAATGGAACCGGCGCTATCTCGAAACCTTTCCGGATCAGTGACTCTTCGTCATCTCTATTGTCCTGTGCCCGCACGTCAGGCGGCTTGTTTAGCATCCCCGTCAGAACAACCGCCGCCAAACCTATACCAGCTGCCACCGTCGTGTTAGAGAGTCGCTGCATCTTCACTTGGTTCTCCTTCGTATCCAGCACCCTGCGGACCGTGCTTGGGTCGTTCTGACATGGCGCCATAATGTTTCAAGCTCGACCAATCGGGCAATGGAGACGGTCTGGAGATTCGTGTATTCATCTGCATTTTTCTGTACTCACAACGTGCTGAATGGCCTTGGCTTATTGACTCCCCAGGAACGGATGTAGAATCACAACCGAGCTGGTGGAGCGATCAGCCTTGACTCCGGACATCGTCAGATTCGAGGATTTCGAACTAGATCTTCGCGCCTACCAAGTGCGGCGGTTTGGCCGCACCCTGAAGCTGGAACGAATCCCCATGGAAGTCTTGCTCCTCCTGGCGGAGCGGCGCGGCCAGTTGGTGACGCGTGAGGAGATCATTGAAAAGCTTTGGGGCAAAGAAGTCTTTCTCGATACCGATAACGCGATCAATACGGCGATTCGGAAGATCCGCCAAGTCCTCAAGGACGATCCCGAACAACCGCGCTTTGTCCAGACCGTCACCGGAAGAGGTTACCGATTTATAGCCCAGATTTCCGAGACGGGCCGCCCACCTGTTATCGACGCAAAGACCGCGGTCCGAACTGCCAGCGGAAAACGCTGGTGGTTTGTCGCCGCTGCCGTGGCCGTGCCCGCGCTTGCGCTAGCTGGTTACCTCTATTTTCATCGCGCCCCAAAGCTCACCGACAAAGACACAATCGTCCTTGCCGATTTCGCGAACTCCACGGGCGATTCGGTCTTCGACGAAACCTTGCGCCAAGGCTTGGCGGTGCAACTCGGGCAGTCGCCTTTCCTCAGCCTTATCTCAGACGAGCGCATCCAGCAGATGCTGAAGCTGATGGCCAAGCCGGCCGACACACCACTTACCCCCGAGGTCTCCCGCGAAATCTGCGAACGCACTGCCAGCGCCGCCGTTCTCGATGGCTCCATTGCAAGCCTCGGGAGCCAGTACGTGTTGACCCTGCGCGCGAAGGACTGCCGCAGTGGAGATGTTCTGGACGAGGAGCAGGTGCAGGCCGCAAGAAAAGAAGACGTTCTGAACGCCCTGAGTCAAATCGCAAGCAGATTCAGAACCCGTGTTGGTGAATCGCTCTCCACGGTTAAGAGCCACGACACACCTCTCGCCGAAGCCACGACGCCCTCACTCGAAGCTTTAAAAGCCTACAGCGCGGGCTGGGAGGCTTCCTTTTCGTCTGGATCAGCTGCCGCTCTGCCTTTTCTCAAGCGCGCCATCGAGATTGATCCCAACTTCGCCAGTGCCTACGCGGCACTCGGCCGCATGTATGGTGACATCGGGGAATCTGCCCTGTCTGCGGAGAATACGAGCAGAGCCTATCAACTGCGGGATCGCGCCAGCGACCAGGAGAGGTTCTTTATCTCCCTCACCTACGATTTGCAGGTTACGGGAAATCTGGAAAAGGCGCAGCAGACCTGCGATTTGTGGGTGCAAGCTTATCCGCGTGCGTGGTTGCCTCACGCGCTGTTGTCAGGGGCGATTTACAACACACTGGGCAAATATGAAAAGTCAGTTGACGAAGCCGAGATCGCAATAGGGATGGACCCGGACTTTTCCATCGGATATAGCATTCTTGCTGGCAGCTATCTGGCGCTGGAGCGCACAGGTGCCGCGGAGGACGCCCTGCAGCGCGCGTCCGGGCGCAAACTTGATATCCCTGATTTCCATGTCCAGCGATACGCCATCGCCTTCTTGAAAAACGACAACACGGGAATGGACCGTGAAGCCGCTCAGCCTCGCGAACAGCCCGGCGCGGATGACTGGATGTCCAACGCCGAAGGTTTCGTAGCGGCTTATTCAGGTCACTTGGAACAGGCCAGGAAGATGTCTCGGAGCGCAGCGGATTTGGCGCGGAAGGCCGACAGGCGGGGAACGGAGGCGCTCTACGAAACCGACGCGGCGGTGCGCGAGGGCCTGTTCGGAAATGCGTCCACGGCAAGGGTGAGAGCTGGGCAGGCGCTCGACCTCTCAAGAAGCCGCGATGTGGAATATGGAGCTGCCTTTGCGCTTGCCCTCTCGGGAGATTCTTCGCGGTCTCAAACGCTCACCGACGACCTCTCCAGGCGCTTCCCCGAGGGCACGACAATCCGATTCACTTATTTGCCGACGCTCCGCGCGCTTCTGGCTTTGAACCGCAGCCAGCCGGCTAACGCCGTCGAGCTACTTCAGACCGCAATTCCTTATGAGGGCGGTACTACGATCGAGGGCGGTTCCGAGGTACTTCTGGGCGCGCGTAATCTTCACCCCGCCTATGTGCGCGGCCTGGCTTATCTGGCGGCACACCAAGGCGGCGAAGCCGCTCGAGAATTCCAGAAAATTCTTAATCACCGCGGCATCGTGCTGTGTGATCCCCTGGGCGCACTGGCGCGCTTGCAATTGGGCAGGGCCTACGCACTGGCGGGAGATAAGACTAAGGCAAGATCCGCCTACCAGGATTTCCTTACGCTCTGGAAAGATGCGGACCCGGACATTCCCATTCTGAAGCAGGCCCAAGCCGAACACGCGAATCTCAACTAAGGCATTTGGATCGACATGGACGAGACCGCAAAGCGCGGATCTCGCTGAGCTGGCAGCGTTAACCAGGAACTTAAGGACTCGGGCTGTCTAACTGCCTCTATTCATACCGCAGCGCGACGAGCGGATCTACCTGCGTTGCCCGCTGCGCGGGCAAATAACACGCCGCCAACCCCACTCCCATTATCAGCGCCACCACCGTTCCAAACGTCCACGAATCCGTCGCGGATACTCCCCAAATCTGGCTAGCTAAAAATCGTGTCAGCCCGAAACTCGCAAATAGCCCGATACAAATTCCTGTCCCGACCAGCACAAGTCCCTTCCTCAACATCATCCGCAATATCTGCCCCTGCTGCGCCCCAAGCGCCATCCGAACACCAATCTCCCGAGTCTGCAACGACACCGTATACGCCATCACGCTAAACACGCCAATCACCACCAGCAGCAGCGCAATCCCAGCCAGCGGCCCCGACAAACTCACGCCAAACTCCGGTGTCGCATAGGTATGCTGCTCAAGAGACTCCGCGAGTGGACCGAACACCCAAAACACTTCGCCGCGGTCCACCGACCACACCGCTTCCTGCACCGCGTGCATCATCGATCCGGGCTCGACCTTCGTTCTTACTTGCAGGATGAAGTCTCCCGTAATCATCGGCGGGATAAACGCCATGGCAAGCACCGGCGCCTGCGGCCCGGCATTTTTCGTGTCGCCCACCACTCCGACAATTTCAAAAACCGCGCTTTCCGGCAGATTCGCGCTCGAATGATTGAAGGTACTTTTGAAGCCCTTCACTTCCAGTTGCTTCCCAACGGGATTCGTTTCTCCAAACAGGGCGTGCGCCAAGCGCTCATTGACGACCGCCGCAAACTGTCTCGTTTGTACCTCCGCGCGCGAAAGCCATCTGCCGGCGATCAGCCGCATCTCTAGCGTGTCCAGGCAGTTCTCATCGCATTCGTCCATTCCTGCTTGCACGTCTCGCGTCCCGCCGGGCGCCGCGACTCTCGGACCTCCCGATGGACCGTAGCCCGGAATCGTATTGCTCACCGCAACGCTCGCCACTCCTGGCAATTGTCTTATCTTTTCCACCGCTCTCTGGAACCGCGCATGCCCCTCCGCCGAAACCATCAGCGCTCGGTCCGGAATCTGATCGCTCTTTCGGCTCGGCGCGAACGCGGCAACGAGGATATTCTTCGCATTGAATCCCAGATCGATGTGTGTGAGCTTGTACAGGCTGCGCATCATCAGCCCCGCTTCAATGAGCAACACAATGGAAAGCGACACCTGCCCGATCACCAGCGCTGCGCGGACCTTGCCGTGCTGCACCCCGCTTCCCGCTCCTTTACCGCTCCCCGCGAGCTGCGGCTGCAAATCGCGCCTCGTGGCCCGCAACGCCGGCACCAGTCCGCAAACCACGGCCGTTAACAACGTGATTCCCGCCGCAAAAAGCAGAACCGGCCCATTCAGCCCAACCACGGCTTCTCCGCTCATGTGGGCCCAGACCTTTTGATGAATCGTGGCGTTCACCGCCTTCATGGCCGCCCACGCCAGAGCAGATCCTGCCGAGCACGCGCACAACGCCAGAACCAAACTCTCCATCAAGAGCTGCCTCGCGATCTGCCAACGCGAAGCGCCCAGCGCCGAGCGCACCGCCATCTCCTTTTCCCGCGCCGTCGTTCGCGCCAGCAGCAGGTTCGCCACGTTGCTGCACGCAATCAACAGCAGTACCAGCACCGCCGCCAGCAAGTCGTACAGAATACTTTTCAAATCAATCTTGGAATTGAAAACCGTCGCCTGCCCGGAAGGGCCCATCAAATAATCGTTCCCTGCCACGACTCGCGCCGTGAACTTCTTGGGATAATCGTCATTATCTGAATGCATCGCGGCCAGCTGCTTCACCAGGACATCCATTTCCGCGGATGCTCCCGCAAGCGTGCCGCCCCGCTTCACACGCGCCAGCACGTTGACGTGCCTCTTTTCGGCCTCCGCCGACCTCTGCGCGTCCCCCACCGGCATCCAGAATCCCTGTGTCGCCCCGAATCCATGAAACCGCTCCGGCATCACACCGATTAGTGTCGCCGGCTCGCCTTCGATCACAAAACTCTTCCCGACAATCCCCGTCTCTCCACCAAACTCGCCTTTCCACGTTCGATAACTCATCACAAAAACCGGCGGCGCCCCCCGCTTACCATCCTCCGCAACAATTCCGCGCCCGAGGATCGGCGCTACTCCGTAGAAATCGAACGCATCCGGCGACACGTGGCCATTCTCAAGCTGATACATCCGCGCGCCATACTGCACCGCCGCAATCCCGCTGTACGATCCCACGAAGTTCTCAAAGAGTTGATTGTGTTCCCGTAAGTAGTTCAGGTCGGCCCAGCTTATCCGCAGCTGCTGTTCATAGCCCTCATAATCTCGATTTTGCAGGTCCTCCACGACCGGCACGACGAGCCGCGCCGCGTCCTTCGCCGCAAGGGCATTGAACATTAAATTGTAGAAAACACTGAAGACAACCGTGCTCGCACCGATCCCTACCGCCAGCGCAAACACCGCCGTCCCCACAAGCCTCCGGTCCTTGAGCAGGCGGCGGATTGCATATAGAAAATCGCGTCTTAAGTTGTCGAGGAAAAACAGACAGTGCATAACACAAAACTGTAATACTTTGGGGTGAGTCGCGCCCTTCAGAGTGGATCAACAACGCGTATCGGTCAAGTCCCCAACCAATTGGACGTATAGTCGTGCGGACTCAACCGGTCGGCGCAACACTTGCGTTAATCAGGGCCTTGCCAGAAGTTTCTTCGGCTTTCTGATATCCGCCGCAAACTCTTAGTTCGCGACAACAGGCAGCGAAAGGAATTAGTCGGTAAGGTAAAGCTGCCACTCGTTCGACGTAGTCTCAATGCGGGGCGTTTGTTTGAACTTGGCGATTTTTTCGTCAGGGGGATAGGGATCCGGTTCGTTCGATGGCACCTCGTAAGGTGCTTTGGTGATCGGAGTCGATGGGTCCAGGATGTACGTTAGAGAAACTCGGTAGAAACCCTTCCCCGGAAATGCGAAATCGTCCGAAGGATCGCCTGCGCGATAGGAATAGTCCCGTGTCTCATGCGGAGCGAGAACTTCGATATCCCAATCGCTGAGCGGGGAGGTGATGGGACAAAAAGTGAGTGCGGGACCCGTATAAATGTGAGGCGGAAGGAGGTGCCCGTTAGTGTCCGTGACGCGCCAGCTTAGCTTCGTGGTGTCTTCCAAGAGTCTGGGGAGTCGCAGTGCGACGGGTTTGTCCGTTCGGTTGTTGAAGGTGACAAGAAACTTTAGGGCATCGCCCCGATGGATCAAGCGTGGACCTGAAATCCTAACTTCAATGGGGGACGCCGAGACGGGGCGCGCTTGAGCGCTCGCTGGCAAAGGCAATGCAAGTGCAATTGCAAGAAGCGCAAGTCGGGGAGCGCGCATAGAAAAGAACCCTTGGCGAGCAGGCTACTGGAATCTGGTGCGATTGTCAGTAGTACTCTTGGCTGGACCAGATTAGTTCCTAGCAAGTCGGCTTGCCAGTAACTTGGGTACCAAAACCCACTCTTCCGGTAACGGAGTTAATCGTCCAAGTGCCGCGACAGTTAGTCTCGATAACATCCTCGAACGTCGTTCGTGGACCTCGACCCAGTTGTCAGGTCGCGCAGCACCCAGGGTTTGACAGGGGTCAAATTCAAACTACTCACCTTACTGGCCGGACGTTAGGCCCTCATCTATCTCAGTGTGCACCGGTATCGTGCAGGGTCTGGCTGTGCACCGAGCCGGGGTCGGCCAGGAATTGCGCGACTACGGGTCCGATCGGAACGCACTGGAAGCCGAAGCTCAGGTGGCCGCAAGGCGTATCCATGGTAATCACGGGAGCACCAATGGCGGCTGCGAATTCCTGGGCCGGATGAGGATTGACCATGTGGTCTTGCGGGGAGACGAAGACAAGCATCCTGGCATGCACCTGTTTTGCGGCCAGCGGCAGAGTTACGCCGAATTCGGAGGCAATGTCCAGATTGATGATGGCCTGCCTCTGGCGAATGTGATCGGCCGCCGCGCCGCCGTCTCCCTTCGCATACTTGCTCTCTTCGGCCAGAAAGGCGTCAAATTCGCCCCGCTGCGTGTGCGCAATTTGATAGTCGGGCGACGTGCTGTTCATGAATTCGATCAGGTCGGCCAGTGCGAGCCCCCGGTCGAGCGGCCCCGTTGGATTGCCGTCGTGCCATGCCGGGTCGAGCTCGATCGCATGGATGGAGCTGGTCCAGAGTAGCTTGTCCTCGGACGTGGATTGCGGCGAGCCTACAATGGGGATGGCCAGATCAATAAAATCCGGGTACCGCACGGCCCACTCAAATGTCTGCATTCCACCCATGGAAACGCCCATCACCGCGTGCAGGTGCATGATCCCCAGCGCTTCCGTAACGAGGCGGTGTTCGGCGTCCACCATGTCGCGGATGGTGATTCGAGGGAATTGCATCAGCGGCTGGGCTTTGCTGTTGGAGGGTGAAGTCGAGACGCCGTTACCGATTGCGTCCACCAGGATCACGTAGTATTGGGTGGTGTCCACCGCCCTGTACTGGATGCTTTCCACGCCCCTGCCCGGCCCGACGTATGAGAGCAGGTCCTTCGAGGGGCCGCTCAGCCACGTGGGCCACAGTATCGCATTCGATTTCTCCGCATTCAGCGTTCCGCGCGTGCGGTAGCCGATCCGGCAGTCGCGGATCATCTCGCCGCTCGTTAGGTTCAAGTCGCCAAGCGCGGCAAACTGCTGGGAGCCGTCCGCTGGTGGCGTTTGGCCGTGGGCGGTCTCTGCAGCCGGAAGCAGCATTAGCGCCACAAACAGAAGAATCCGTCTTTTTGTTCGCATGCCGCGAATCTTACTCTGTTTTCAAACGGAAGGGTGCTCACGAAGCCTTTCTTTGCGCTCGCGGCTTTGCGCGGCACGCTAGTTTTTGCCACGGGTGGTTCGGACGGGTGGGTCAGCCTTAAGCCCTTGATTTTCTCGCCACTAGCCACCGCCATTCCCCCCTTGGCGCAGGCCGTCGAAGACGCGCTGGGCCTGGGCGCGCGGCAGCTCGGCCGCAAGCTCATCGAGGGTAAGCTGGCGCAGGCGGGTGACGCTGCCGAAGCGGCGCAGAAGTTTTTGCGCCGTGCGGTCGCCGATGCCGGGAATTTCCGTGAGCGCGGTGCGGAGGCGACGGCTCGAGCGGCGCTGCCGGTGAAACGTCACCGCGAACCGGTGCGTCTCGTCGCGAATCTGCTGGATCAAGTGCAGCACGGGCGAATGGCGTTCGAGGACCACCGGCTCATCCTCGCGCCCCAGCACATACAAAATTTCTTCTTTCTTCGCGATGCTGGCCATCGGCTGATTGATGATCTCGAGCTTGTCGAGCGCCTGCCGCTGCTGCGTGCAACTGGCCGATGCCGCCGTCAATCAGGATCAGGCTTGGCATCGGTTTGCTCTCTTCCTGCAAACGCCGGTAGCGCCGCTCGACCGCCTCGCGCATGCTGGCGAAATCGTCGCGCAGGATGCCGAGCGCTTTCTCCGAGCCTTCCGGCATCGCCTCGCCGCGAATGATGAATTTCCGGTAGTCGGACTTTTTCATCTTGCCGTCTTCCCAGACGACCATCGACGCCACCGTGTCGGAACCCTGAATGTGCGAAATGTCGAAGCTTTCGATGCGTTTCGGCGGCTCGGGCAACGAGAGCGCGGATTCCAGCGCCTCGGCAATTGTTTTCGAGCTTGGCCGCAGCACGCGAAAGCGCTGCGTGAACGAATGCTTCGCGTTGTTCTCCACAAGCTCGAGAAACGCGTGCTTCTGCCCGCGCTGCGGATTCAGAATTTCCACGCGGTGGCCGGCGGCTTCGGTCAGAACTTCTTCCAGCAGCGCACGATCCTCGAAATCCGATCGGCGTGTGGATGTAGCGCGGCAGGTACGCCGCGTCCAGATAAAGCTGCTTCAGCAGCGACGGCAGAAATTCCGCGGGATCGAATTCGTCGAGGTCTTCCCAGTAGAAATCGCGCCGGTCCACCACGCGCCCGCCGCGCAGGTGAAACAGGTTCACGGCCACTTGCGGAGGCTCCGCGTACCAGGCAAGCACGTCGGTATCGTCGCCGCTCGGCGGCGGCGATTTTCTGCCGCTCTTCCATCTCGGCGAGCGTGCGCAGCAGATCGCGATAGCCTCCCGCCTCTTCGTAGCGCTGCTCTTCGGACGCGCGCTGCATGCGCTCCTTCAGGCTGCGCGAAAGATCGCTGCGGCGCCCTTCGAGGAACAAGCGAACGTCGCGCGCCGCTTCGGCGTAGCGCTCGTCGGTGACCAGCGCCTCGACGCACGGGCCGAGGCAGCGGTGAATGTAATATTGCAGGCACGGCCGCGGGTGGTGGCGCGTCAGATCGACAGTGCACGACGGCACCAGAAAATGTTTGTGAATCAAGTGTACGAGCTGGTAGGCGAGGCCGGGCGGGAAAGTACGGACCGAAATAAATCGAGCCGTCTTTGTTCAGCCGCCGCGTCACATACACGCGCGGATATTTTTCAAAGGCCGTGTAGCGGATGTACGGATAGGTCTTGTCGTCGCGCAGCAGGATATTGAATTTCGGCTTGTGCTGCTTGATGAGATTGTTTTCGAGCGCCAGCGCCTCTTTTTCGTTGTCGACGACGATGTAATCGAGATCCGCGATTTCGCGCACCAGCGAGCCGGTCTTCGCATCCAGCCAATGCGATTCCAGAAAGTACGACTTCACGCGCGACCGAAGGGACCGCGCTTTGCCGACGTAGAGGATGGTTTCCGCCGCGTCCTTGAACAGGTACACCCCGGGCTGCAGTGGGAAGGCCGTCGACTTTTTCGCGGAGTTCCATGAAGGCGCGCTACAATATTATTGCGATTGCTCGTCGGGAGCTTCGAGAAGCAACTTGCCGAGCAAGGTTACCGTCCAACTTCACATGATAACAAATGCCATTAAACGGGCTATCAAGCGCCTTCGAACCGCGGGGAACCATGTGATGCGCGGAACGCTGCGGCGAACAATCTCCTGGGCATCCCTGGTTGCGATCCTGGCCGTTTGCCCCACGCCCGGTCAAGAACAAGGGCAAGGTCAGCAGCAACCTCAGCAACCATCTCAGCAGGGAGCGCCGCCGGCCGCGCCACCGGCGTCGCGCGCGCCGCAAAAACAGGGTCAGCCGAAAGCGGCGCCGCAAGACAAGCCGGACCCCGAGGACGATCCTAAATACGATGCGTTTCACGCCGAGCAGGACATCGAGGTCGGCATGTTCTACCTGCACAAGGGCGATACCGACGCCGCCATCGGACGCTTCGAGCACGCCGCCGGCCTTCGCCCGAATTACGGCAAGCCGCGCTTACTACTCGCCGAGGCTTACGAGAAGAAACACGACCCCGACTCCGCGCTGAAATACTACAAGGAATATCTGAAGGTTTATCCTGACGCACCGGACGCCAAGAAAATTCAGAAGAAGATCGAGAAATTATCGGCGCGGTAAGTTTTTCCGCCTGACGTAATCGAACGCGCAAACGGCATTTCGGCGCAGCGGAACTGGTGTATACTCTGCGCATTCGGAAACATTCATTTCGAAATTTCCGCTCGGGCGTCAAATTTCCGTGCGGGTCTGCCAATTTGGAGGATCGATGCTGAAGCGTTGCTTCGCGTGCGCAATTCTGTGGACCTGCATTTCCGGCGGAGCGCTGCACGCGCAAGCTCCCGCGAAGCTCGACTTCAAGGCTGACGTTCAGCCGATCTTCAAAGCGAACTGCATCGGTTGCCACGGACCAAGGCAGCAGAAGAATGGCTTCCGCCTCGACCGCCGCAAAGACGCGATGCGCGGCGGAACGATTCCCGTGATCGGGCCCGGCAACAGCGCTGGCAGCCGGCTGTACCTCAAGCTTGTCGGAAGTGAGTTCGGCCCGCAAATGCCACCCACAGGCGCGCTGAAGACCGAACAGATCAACATCATCAAGGCCTGGATCGATCAGGGCGCCGAATGGCCTGACGATGCGTCGGGCGAAATACCTCTTCCACCGCCCGATCCCGGCGCTGCCGGAATGATGGAGGCGATTCGCAACGGCGATCATCGCGCGTTCGACAGGATGCTGAAGGATGATCGCGCTCACGTAAACCTGAAAGGACCCGGCGGTTCAACGCCCCTGATGTACGCGGCGCTCTACGGAGACGCCGATTGCGTTCGCCGCCTGCTCGCAAGTGGCGCGGACCCCAACATCAAGAACGAGTCGGCCGCGACTGCCTTGATGTGGGCGACCGACAGCCTGGAGAAGACGCAACTGCTCATCGAGCACGGCGCCGACGTAAATGCTGTGTCCGACTTCGGACGGACTCCTTTGCTGATTGCCACGGGACGGTCGGGCTCATCGCCGGTGGTGAAACTATTGCTCGATCACGGCGCGAATCCGTCGGCGCATTCCGTGACGCTTGCGGGCGTGATGACTCCGCTGGCCGAGGCTGCTTTCGTGGGCGATGACGCCGTGGTGAAGATGCTGCTCGATCGCGGAGCTGACCTGAAAGCGGCGGGGACAAACCCGCTGGCTCTTGCGATCCTGACGCGTTGCTCGAAGGCCGTCGATCTGCTGATGGGTTCTGCCGACCAGGACAATTTGAATCAACAGGCAATCTTGAATGTGCCGCCGTTGGGTGATGCGCTGGCTCTGAAACTCCTGCTCGATCGCGGAGCGGACGTCAACGGCAGAATCCTCGACGGTAGCCCCTTGCTGCTGGCTGCCGCCGCGTCGGACACGTTGCCAGTGGATGCAGTGAAGGCGATCATCGAGCGAGGTGCGGACGTCAACGCGAAGAATCAGAAGGGGCAAACGGCTCTCGACCTGGCGAAGGGTCGAGGTCAAACTCCCGTTGTTGATTTGCTGGTTCAGGCGGGAGCGAAAGAAGGTGTTGCGGCTTTGGACCCCGCGCTGAAGCCGAGCCCGGCGCCTTCGGCTCGGGCTGCGATTCAGCGAAGCGTGCCGCTGCTACAGAGAACGGACGTGAACTTCAGTCAAAAGACCGGCTGCATTTCGTGCCACAACAATACATTTACGGCGGTAACGGTTTCGGCGGTGAGGAAGAGAGGGATGCCCGTCGAAGAACAGATCGCGAAGAAGCAATTGGAAACGATTGGAGCCTACATCGAGACTTGGCGAGAGAAGGTTTTGCAGGGCGTCGGAATTCCCGGGGATAGCGACACGATCGGCTATATCCTAGTCGGACTCGCGGCCGAACATTATCCGCCCGATCCTGCTACGGATGCATTGGCGCGCTTCGTGAAAAACCACCAGACGCCGAGCGGTAATTGGTTTGTCGATGCGCACCGGCCGCCAATTGAATCGAGCAACATTGAAGTTACCGCTGTGGCGATGCACGTGATGCAAACGTATGCACCGAAAACGCAACGTGCCGAATATGAGAAATCAATCGAGCTTGCCGCCGCGTGGTTGAAGAACGCGCAACCGAAAACCACCGAAGACAAGGCGTTTCGGCTTATGGGACTTGCATGGGCCAATGCGGATAGGAAAGCCGTCCGCAGCGCCGCGAAGTCACTTCTGGCCGACCAACGAGCCGATGGCGGATGGGCCCAGATTCCAACGCTATCGAGCGATGCGTATGCGACCGGGCAGGCGTTGACGGCTTTGCGGGAATCGGGCGCGGCCGGCGCGAAGGACGCTGCCTGCCAGCGCGCGAGCCAATTTCTGCTGAGCACGCAGTTCGAAGATGGATCGTGGTACGTCAAGACTCGAGCAATGCCGATTCAACCCTATTTCGAGTCGGGTTTTCCGTTTGGCCGCGACCAATTCATTTCCGCCGCGGGCACAAACTGGGCGACGAAAGCGCTCGCGCTCGAAGCTCAGTGATCGCTTTGCTCGAACCTTGCCGCTAGTACGCTGGGAAACGCGCGAGGAATTTCATCGCGCGGTTGTAATCCGCGAATTTCTTCTCTTCCTTCCGGAACTGCGGCGAATGCGATTCACGCCGGCAACGAGCGAATCGCATCGGGTGTTTTTGGTGCAGCATTTCGTGGTAGAGCACGTAGGCGACCACGTATTCGGGGACGATTTGCCGGTCGAGCTGGCGATTGATGACGATTTGTTCGAGCGCGGGATCGAAGCAACCAAGCTGCCTTCGCCAGACGCGCTTGCTCCATCCGAGCCGAGGAAGCGGCAGCGCATCCTGGAAATACTCCTGATTGATCCGCGCGAAGAGCGGCTCGAAGGTCGTGATGAACGCCCGCGGGGCGATGCTCGGCGCGGCGGGCCCGCTCTTGACGCAACTCAAGCAGCCGGCGCCGCGTCGGCGCGGCGTACGAAAACTCCCTGTACAGCTCAACCAGCTCTTTTGGCGGTCGCCGGCGGTAGAGCCGCGCGAGAAGAAGCGCCGCCGCCGCTTCCACCACAAGATGCGGCGCGTCCCGCAGCACGTCAGAAAGCCGCACGTAAGCAACATCTTCGCGCAGGCGGATCGTGTGCGTGAGATCCGAATACGGATGGTATTCGACGACGAAATGCGGCGGCCGTCCCTCGCATCCGAGCCGCGTGTAGATGCGATGAAAAGTGCGCTCACCGCCGGGTACGGTGTGTTTGCCCTGG
The DNA here is from genome assembly GCA_963744235.1 of uncultured Acidobacteriota bacterium. Taxonomy (GTDB): domain Bacteria; phylum Acidobacteriota; class Terriglobia; order Acidiferrales; family UBA7541; genus Palsa-295. The sequence continues at coordinate 76,579 of CAVUSU010000007.1, forward strand.
CCTGGCTGCTTCGAGCCTGGCTGCCTGAAGCGCGGTATTCTCAAGAAGGTTTTCTCCGCACCGGAGGCGGCAGCATTTCCTTGCCGGCCTTCTGTGCGTCCGCCACTGCGTCCTTCGTCGCTATAATGGCGTCTTCGAGCGTGTCCTTGTAGGTGTCGTAGTCTGGCCCGTTACCCTGATCGAGCTTCTGGAGTATTTCAAGGAATTCCTTTCCCTTCGATTCCAGAAGCTTCAACGACGCGTGGATGTCGAGTTGCTTCTCCTTCGCGTCGGCGATTTGATCGGCTGCGTCGTCCATGCAACCGGAATAGGCATTCATCAGGCCGTTCAGGACCTCGCCGCGCCGGCGTTCCGCTGTTGAGCGCGTCAGCTCGTACTGAAACTTCTTCAGGCGATCATCGGCAAAACCGACGTAAAGCTTCATTCGCTCCGAAGGATTGTTGGCATCGCGGATTTTATCCGCTTCGGACTCCATGAGGTAATCCTTCTTGTCTTGCGGAACGTGCACGCGAGCCGCCGGCAAGCCCGCCGCCAACAGACCCACGATGAAAGAAAGAACAGCGCCGCGACAACGCATAAACGCTCCTAAATTCTAGGCTTGGGCGAATCCGGCGTGACTCCCGGCTGGAGCGGAAACAACTGCCTGATTAAATGGCGATTGATCTCATCCAGCGACTTGCGAACTTCGAGAAAAGGCTTTTGATCGTCGCCCGACAGGCGCACGAGGACGTTGTCCAGGCGCCTGAGCGACTCGCGCACGGAAATCTCCAGTTCCTTGAAGCCGGCGGAATGTTTCTCGGGATCCACGCCACGCGCATCCAGCGCCTTTTCGCACAGAGTCACCTGGCTCTGATACGCGTGCAACTCATCCAAGGCAGGGGTGAGGTCGCTGTCTGCCACCTGCTTTTCGATTTGATCGAACTCGGCGGTTCCGAGCGGAACTATCAATTTTGCCTTGTGGACAGGGTCGGTTTCCTTCTCGAATCGAGAGCGGGCCAGCCCGAGGCGGTCCGTCTGCTGCTGAAAAGGCAAAACCGACGCGAGCAGGATTGCGGCGAACGATCCCCAAGTGCCGCCGCGGATGCGGAAGGTCCCAGGCAAGGCGCGTTACCTCTTCTTCTCTTTCAGTTCGCGCTCCAATGTTCGGACGCGAGCCGTCGCCACAAAATACATATCGCTGTTCTCGTCTTTGTTCAACTGGAGAAACTTCTGATACGCATCCAGGGCCTGCGCCGCTTCGCCTAACTTGTCGTAACACGTGGCCCGCATGTACCAGCTTCCCATCGGAAGCGGTTTGCGCTGGGACAGCAAGTCGATTCCCTGAAGAGCCGCTTGATAATTCTTGTTGAAATACTGCGCGGTGACAAGGTCGGTAAGCGCATCGTTGGACTTGGGGTCCATTTGAAGCGCCACCGCCAGAGTTCGGATCGCGTCGGGATAGTCCTTTTTCTCGACATAGGCGTGGCCGAGCGCCGCCGGAAGCTGAGGGTCGTGGGGATCCTGCGCCTCGGCCTTTTGCAATACCGGAATGGCGTCGTTATAGCGCTTCAATTCGAGATAGGCCTGAGCGCGCAACTTCAACGAACGCATGTCTTCCGGTTTGCCGGCTGCGGCCCGATCGAGCTCGGCCAGCGCGTCTTCGTCCTTCCCCGCGTCAACGAGAATGGAAGCGCGTTCGACGCGAGCTTCCGAATCATCCGGCCGCGCCTTGAGGTACGCATCGAGTTCTGCCGCGGCATCGCCGGGTTTCTTCTCCGCGATCAGGCATTGCGCGATGCCCAGGTGCGCCTGCGGCGAATCGGGACGCAGGGCGATGGCTGCGCGGAACTCTGGCTCCGCTTCCGCGGCACGATTGGATGCCAGCAGAGCGCGGCCGAGCGCTGCGTGAACTTCCAGGCTCTTGTCGTCGAGCTTCTCGGCAGCCCGATATTGCTCGACGGCTTCCGGCAATTTCCCGGCTTTTTCGAGCGCCACGGCAAGAAGGAATTTCGGCCGCGCCTCATTCGGCGCGAGCTCAGACGCCTTTCGGAGAGGCTCGACGGCCCCGTTGGCATCGCCGGTTTCGACGAGCGTCATTCCCAGGTTCAAGTACGCGGGGCCCATTTTCGGATCGAGCTGGACGGCCTTGGCGTATTCCGTTTTCGCGTCCGCAGGGTGCTGCATCGCGGTGTACGCGTATCCGAGCTGGAAATGCGCTGCGGCATCGTCCGGTTTCTTCGCTAGGTAATCCTGATACTTTTGCGCCGCGGTGGAATAATCTTTTTGGTCGAGCGCCGATTGGGCGTCCGTAAGCAGTTTTTGAAGCGCCTCCTCTTCCGGGTCGTGGATCCGCCTGCGGCTTTCGCCCACCGTCTGGGCACACATGCTTCCGACGGCTAGGGCTTGCACAAGGAAAACTGCCACAGCGCCAACGACGAAATGCGGGAGACCGCTCAAAAGCCATCGCGAGTGGACTTTGAGGCTCATGCTGCAGTTCATGCCGTAGAAGAATTACTCTCTGTTCCGGCGCCCTTCTCCTGCGCGGAATGATTCCCCTGATTGCTGCCATTCCGGCCGTTCAGGACACGCGCGAGAAACTTGCCCGTGTGCGACTGCGAGTTCCGCGCCACCTGCTCCGGCGTTCCCGCGGCCACAACATGTCCGCCCGCGTCGCCGCCTTCGGGTCCGAGGTCGATAATCCAGTCGGCGGACTTGATGACGTCCAGGTTGTGCTCGATGATGAGCACGGAAGCGCCGCCTTCGAGCAGTTTCCGGAACGCAGTGAGCAACTTCTGAATATCGTCGAAATGCAAGCCGGTGGTCGGCTCGTCGAAGATATACAGAATTCCGGCGTTCTCCTGCCGAGTGAGATGCGCGCCCAGCTTCAACCGTTGCGCCTCGCCGCCGGAGAGAGTGGTGCCCGACTGGCCCAGGCGAAGGTAGCCGAGGCCGACTTCCTCGAGGACGCGCAAACGCGCCGTCACCTTCGGATGCTGCGCGAAGAAAACGAGCGCCGAGCGCACCGTCATTTGCAGCACGTCGTGAATATTTTTGTCGCGGTAGCGCACGTCGAGCACGCTGCTTTTGTAGCGCGTGCCGCGGCACTCCTCGCAAATAAGCTCGACGTCGGCAAGGAACCGCATCTCGACCGTTACGGTCCCGTCGCCCTGGCACGCTTCGCAGCGCCCGCCCGGAATATTGAACGAGAAATGTCCCGCCGAGAATCCGCGCTTCCTCGCTTCTGGCGTCGCGGCAAAAACTTCGCGAATCGGATCGAACGCCTTCAGGTACGTGGCTGGATTCGAGCGCGGGGTGCGTCCGATGGGCGATTGATCCACCATTTCGATAGCCGTAAGAGCAGAATCGCCTTCGATGCGCTCGCAGAACTCGCGCCAATTGCCGCCGGTGCGTTTGGCTTGCAGCGCTTTGTAAAGGACGTCGTACACCAGCGTGGATTTCCCCGAGCCCGAAACGCCGGTGATGGCCACCAGCATTCCCAGCGGGATCGTCACATCGACGTTCTGCAAATTGTGGCTGCGCGCTCCAATAATCTTCAGAAACTTGCCTTGCGGTCGCCGCCGCCGTTGCGGAACTGCGATGCGCAATTCGCCGCGCAGATAGCGTCCCGTGATCGATTGCGGGTCGGCCAGCAACTCGTCGCGCGTCCCCGCGAACATCACGTGGCCGCCGTGCTCGCCTGCGCCCGGACCGAGATCGAGAATATGGTCGGCGGCAAGCATCGTATCGGGATCGTGTTCCACCACGAGCAGCGTATTGCCGAGATCGCGCAGGCCCTTCAGGATTTCGATCAGGCGGTGCGTGTCGCGCGGGTGAAGGCCGATCGAAGGCTCATCCAGCACATAAAGCGCGCCCACGAGATGCGAACCGAGAGACGTGGCAAGCTGGATGCGCTGCGCTTCGCCGCCGGAAAGCGTCGAGGTGAGCCGGTCGAGCGTAAGGTAATCGAGCCCGACTTCGTCGAGAAAACGCAGGCGCTGCTGAACCTCGACCAGAATCTTATCGGCGATTTCAGTTTCCGCCGCGCTGAGCGTGAGCGCCTCGAAAAACGGCCGCGCTTCTTTGACCGTCATGCCGGTAACCTCGGTGATCGAGCGCCCGGCGATTTTCACGGCTCGCGCTTCCGCGCGCAAGCGCGTGCCGTGGCAATCGGGGCATGTGGCATAGCCGCGATAGCGGCTCAGAAAAACGCGCACGTGGAGTTTGTACTTTTTGCGTTCGAGCCAGCCGAAGAAGCCTTTCACTCCGGCGTAATCTTCTTTGCTATCGCCATCCAGAATCGCATCGCGCTGCGCGGCGGTCAGGTCGCGGAACGGCACATCGGCGGGAATCCCTTTCGCGCGGGCGAACTTCCGCATTTCGATGGCGAGCGGGCGATAACGCGGCTTCGTCCACGGCTCGATCGCGCCGTCGGCCAGCGACTTGCCCTTGTCGGGCACGACGCGATCGAGGTCGAAATCGATGGTGTTGCCGAAACCCTGGCAGCGCGGGCACGCGCCGTACGGATTGTTGAACGAGAAAAGGCGCGGCTCCGGCTCCTGATAGGACGCGCCGCATTTCTTGCAATCGAAGCGTTCGCTGAAAACGAGCCGCTCGGGTTCGGTGCCGGGAGCGTCGGCGACGAATTCGAGGATCGCCTCGCCGTGCCCTTCGCGGTAGCAAATTTCGATCGAGTCCACCACGCGCGAGCGCACTTCGGGCCCCAGCACCAGCCGGTCAACCAGCACGTAAACCGGCTTGGCGAAATCGATGTCGAGCAAATCTTCCGGCGTCGAGAATTCGAACACGCGGCCTGCCTGGTACAGCCGGTTGAATCCGCGCTTTTGCAAGCCGACGAGCGCGTCACGCACTGCATCCTGCGTCGGGCGCGAGCCCTTTTTCGGTTTGTGCTGCGCGGCCGTGCTGGGCGCGGGTTCGGGCGTAAGCTTCAGCTCGTACAAAACGTAGAATCGGCGGCCGTCGCCAAGCTGGAGCACGCGCGCCGCAATTTCGTCGAGCGTGTCCTTGCGGACTTCTTCGCCGCAGTTCACGCAAAACGTGTGGCCCACGCGCGCGAAGAGCAGGCGCAAATAATCGTAAATCTCCGTCGCGGTCGCGACGGTGGAGCGTGGGTTACGCGTCGTATTCTTCTGCCGAATCGAGATGGCGGGCGCGATGCCGGTGATTTCGTCCACATCGGGCTTCTCGATGCGCTCCAGGAACTGCCGCGCATAGGCCGAAAGCGACTCGATGTACCGCCGCTGGCCCTCGGCGTACAGGGTGTCGAACGCGAGACTCGACTTGCCCGAGCCGGAAACGCCGGTGACGACGGTGATCGCGTTGTGGGGGATCGTAACGTCGATATTCTTCAGGTTGTGGACGCGGGCCCCGCGAACGCGGATCTCCTCCACGTCGCCGGGCACACCCTTGGCGGGCTTTACGGCAGGTTCGGCGGAATGCGCGGGCACAGGCTTCCCAGTGAGCTTAGTCGGCATAAGTGCAAATGAAAAATTATACGCCACGGCGCAAGCCGGGGCAAACGGGCGGGTTTTCGGGTAGTGGGTCAGTTTCCGATTACGCGACCGATCAGGACTTACAGCGCGACGAGGGTCGATTCCTAGCTGTGACCGCATTCAGTGCGCTTCCACCGAATCGTTTCATAGCGCGAACCGCCTTTCACACCGGCGTTTCCTCTGAAAATCACAATGTTTTGCCAGTCCTCTTCGACTCCGGCACAATCGTTCTCCGGGAGACAGATGTCGTTAAGGAATGTGCCGATTATGTACTTTCCCCGCTCAGACTTAGGGACCAGTTCGTCTCCTATTTCCTGCAAGATGTTGTCATCAATTGTATCGGAGCCGGGCCACCTTTTTACCATCGCGCCTGGTTCCTTCGGTCTAGAGCTGATCACTAACTCACAGGTATTTCCACTGGTCCCGTAGGTGGCCGACACCAGGATGCCCAGTCTAACAAGGAACGTTTCCGAAATTGGTTGGCCGTACCTCTGGCGAAGAGTCTCAGTAGAATGTGCGGGAAACGACGTTTGAAATGCTAGAGCGAGTAAGCACATACCCAACCGCCACCACATAGTTCACCCCCTGAGGAGGTTCTACCACAGCCAGTTTACGGTAGCCATTCAAGCTCTGGGCGCTAGTTTGGCGACGGCGTGATCTCGACGTAATCGAGCGCGGCGTGCTCGTTTCCGTCCGGGATACCTTCGATGCGAATCAGGTCTCCCGGGCGCAGCGCCAATCCTTCGATCTGGCGACGAGTGGAGGTGTCCGCTCCCACGCGCGCGCTCGGAAGATTGTCGTCCGCCAGCCATTGGTCCATTACGCGGTCTCCCACAGGACGCGAAACTCAGAAACGCCGTCATTTTGGTCGAAGTATTGTGAACTTGCCGCGCGAAGGGGGAAGCCAGAGCTTGAATTATTCCGACAGCATAATCTGGCCGTTGACTTCGAAGTTCGCCGCTGACTGACGCGGCGCCGCTTCCGGGCTGCCCGCCGCCCACCGACACGGTGTACTTCCCTTGGGCGACGATGATATCTCCGGCCTCAGTGACCATGCTCAGGTCGCGACTCTTCAGGTGAAACTCAACCACCTGGCTGGCGCCTGGCTCAAGATGAATGCGCTGGAATCCGCGAAGGGCGCGAATGGGCGCGCCCGGAACATCAGGAAACTTCAAATAGAGCTGCACGACTTCGTCGCCCGCGATCTTCCCCGTATTCGTCACCGTCACGAAGACATCGAGCGGATCCGCGGCGGTGATTTGCGCGTTCGGCAGGGTGAGATCGCTGTACTTGAATGTTGTGTAGCTCAGACCGTATCCGAACGGCCAGAGCGGCTCGCCTTCGAAATAGCGATACGTGCGGCCTTTCATCGCGTAGTCCTCGAAGTTGGGCAGCTGGTGAACATCCTTATAGAACGTCACGGGCAGACGTCCCGCGGGATTGTTCTTGCCGCTCAGCGTCTCGGCAATAGCGGCTCCGCCTTCCTCGCCGGAGTACCAAGCTTCGACGATGGCGTTGGCGTGCTCCTTCTCCCAGTTCGCGGCCAGAGCGCTGCCGTTCATGAGCACCACAACCAGGGGCTTGCCGGTCGCGGCCACCGCTTGCACCAGGGCCTCTTCCGCTTCGGGCATCTGCAGGTTGGTGCGGTCTCCGCCGAGGAAGCCGGCTTGGTCGACCGGCATCTCTTCCCCTTCCAGACGGCTTGTGATGCCAACGACCGCGATAACGACATCAGCATTTTTCGCGGCTGAGACGGCGGCCGGATCAGGCGCATTGTTCACAGGAACACCTGCGGGCTGTGCCGCAGGTTTGCCGCCCCCTCTGTGGCTTGGGTTCGAAAGAAACTGCGTCCCGGCGACGTACGTGATCTCCGCGTTGGGAAATTCCGCCTTCATCCCTTCCAGCACGCTCACGGTATGGGTTGGAATGCCGTTGTAGTTTCCCAGCAGCACCTCGGTTTGCTCCGCGAGCGGGCCAACAATCGCGATGCTGCTTCACCGAGCTCTTCAGCGGCAGCACGCCGTCATTCTTCAGCAGCACCATCGATTCATCCGCCAGCCGTCGGGCCAGTCCGCGATGCGCGGCGCTGTCGAGCTCCTTCTCGTCGATTTTCGTATACGGCACTATCGACGGCGGATCGAACATGCCCAGCCGGATGCGCGCCGTGAACAGGCGAATGAGCGCGGTGTCGATGGCGCTTTCCGCCAGATACCCCTGCTGCACGGCTTCGATATACGGCTTGTAATCGTGGTCGTCCGTCACTTTGGTGGTGAAGTCGATGCACTCATTATCCATGCCGCGCTCGAGTGACACCGCCGACGCCCGCGGCTGTGTGGGCCGATAGCGGTGACCATTGAAGATATCGCGGACGGCGCCGCAATCCGACACCACGTAGCCCTGGAACTGCCACGCGCCACGCAGCGTGTGCTGCAGCAGGAACTGGTTGGCGCACCCTGGCTCACCGTTGATCGCGTTATACGCACACATCACCGACCCCGCACGGCCTTCGACAACGGCAGCCCGGAACGCGGGCAGATAGGTGTCTTCCTCGTCGTGCTTGCTCACGTCAACGTCGGCGAAGTGGCGGGTAGGTTCGGGCCCGCTGTGCACCGCGAAGTGCTTGGGGGTGGAGATGACGCGGTAGTAGCGCGGATCGGTTCCCTGCATCCCTGTGACGAAAGCCACCGCCATGCGCCCGGTCAGGTAAGGATCCTCCCCGTAGGTTTCCTGGCCTCGGCCCCACCGCGGGTCGCGAAAGATGTTCACGTTGGGGGCCCAGAAGTCCAGGCCGTGAAAGATAGTCGACCCGCCGGCGCGCACGGCCCGTACGTTCACAACGCGCGCTTCTGTGCCAATCGCGGTGGCCATCTCGTGAATTTCCGGCGCGTCGAACGTGGCCGCAAGACCCACGGGCTCGGGATATTCCGTGGTGCCGTCTACAGCGACGCCGTGGAGGGCCTCGCTCCACCAATCGTAGGCAGGCACACCGAGGCGCGGGACTGCGCGAGCCTGATTAACGAGCTGCGATGCCTTCTCCTCCAGCGTCATGCGGTGGACGAGGTCAGCAGCGCGCTCCTCGGGCGCGAGTTTGGGATTCATGTAAGGCAGCTTGGCAACGTCCTGCGCAGTGGTGGCCCAGGCTATAACGGCGACGCAGGTGGTGAGGGCCGCCAGGATGCGCTTTCCGGAATAATTCATCTCTCCTCCTCGCGGTCTTAATGATTGTCTCCGTGCGCTTCATGTTTGGAGACGATACAAAGACTAAAGGGCCCAAATCCCCTTTTAGCCTTTGCTTTTTCGTTGTGCCGATTCTCAGCGCGGAGTGATGGTACCATGCCGACTGAGAGCGGCTCTTCACCCATCGCGCGCGCTCGAGGGTGTCGTTGAGAGCAGCATCAAAGAGGCGCGGGCGCTACTTTAGCGTCGGAAGGATCTCGACGTAGTCGAGCGCGGCATGCTCGTTTCCGTCCGGGATGCCTTCGATGCGAATCAGGTCTCCCGGGCGCAGCGCCACCCCCTCGATCTGTCGCCTCGTGGAGGTGTCCGCTCCCACGCGCGCGCTCGGAAGATTGTCATCCGCGAGCCATTGGCCCACCAGGCGATCGCCTACCAGCACGCGAAACTTCGACACGCCATCATTTTGGTCGAAGTATTGAACATCGAGTTCGTAGCGGCCGGCGGGCTGCGTGAACCTGAACGCCGCTGAGCACTCTTGCGCGGGCGGCACGCACTCCACCGCTTTGCCGCCGGAGGCTGCCTCGGGCGGCGTCACGTCGATGGGCGTGTAGCCTTCGAGCTGCATCGATTCCGCCTCCACGCGATTCGGGTAATGGCCAACGCGGCCCCGAGCATCCGGTATCCCGGACGTGCGCAAGAACCAGTTGCAAACCGCATCGCGCCAGACGATCGCGTGCCCCTCCTGATATTTGAGCCGCGCCAGCACCGCGGCGTAACGGTCTTCGTCGATGTGTCCTCGAAGCGACTCCCATTGGCGCACGTATTCCCGCACCTCCGCGCTCCCGCGTAATGCGAATCGTAGATGTGCTGGATCACGGTCTCGCCGGAGTGGAGAACGTATGTGTACGGCACATGGTGGAAGAACAGGAGCAGGTTATCCGGCGTGGCCGCCATCGTTTCGTAGAGGTTCTGCACTTCCGGCGAATACTGGCCGACGAATCCCGTCCCGGTAGCCATTGTGCGGTCCATGCCGATGCCGTCATGGTCTGCGCGATGCCATTGCCCCCAGCCATTCTCCTCAGACGACGCGACTCCCGGTCCGTAATGGCTTCCCAGAATGTCGGTAAGCGTTCCGGCTCCGAGCGGTCCCGTGTAGCTCTCGTACGTGTGCCAGGACGATAGCTCGATCGCGTTGATCGTTTTCACCACGTGCGGATCGGTTTCCGAAAGTGAGGCGCGTCCATTCGTCGATGATGGCGCTCGCGCTGAGATTTGGATTCCACGCAAGACGCCCGAAGCCGTACAGGTTCGCCATGGCCATGGGGTTGCCCAGCCAGTTCGCGTCGAGGCCCACATTTGCCACGCCCACGAAGCCGCCGAGTTCTCGATGGAAAGCGCGGCCCGCCGCCAGTTCTTTCACCGGAGTCGCGCCTGCGGCCGCATGCATGTCAAAGTCGAGCACTTCCTTCCACATCGGCACCAGAAAACAAAGGTGCCGCTGCTGGCCCGTGTACTCCTGCGTGATTTGCAGTTCGATCGCTTCGTTGGTCTTCTCGAGCCCGCCCAAGAGCGGCGATACGGGTTCGCGCACCTGGAAATCGATGGGCCCGTTCTTGATCTGGATGATGACGTTGTCGTCGAACTTGCCGTCGAGCGGGTGAAAGATATCGTACGCCGCTCGCGCGCGGTCGTTCTTCAGGTTGCGCCAATCAAGGTGATGGTCGTAGACGAAGCGCGCGGTAGAAGAGGATGCCGCCGTGAGGTTTCAGCGCCCGCGCGAGCATGTTGGCTGCGTCGGCCGGTGTGCGACCGTACGTAGAAGGTCCAACGCGGCCCTCGGAATCCGCTTTCACCACGAATCCGCCGAAGTCGGGAATCCGCCGATAGATCTCGTCGGCTTTATCCTTCCACCACGCGGCACCACCAGAATCCAGCGGATCGAACGTGTCGAGTCCTCCGATTGCCTTAGGACTGGTGAAGTCGACGGAGATGGCTAGCTGCACGCCCCACGGGCGGAACGCATCGGCAATTCGCGCAAGGTGCGGAAGAAAATCAGAGGCCAGCATTCGGGGATTGGCGTTCACGTTGTTAACCACGCATCCGTTGATGCCCAGCGACGCGAGCAGCCGCGCGTAATCGCCGACGCGCGTGAGGTCGTCGCGAACGTTGCCGCTGTCGAAGAATATCGAGCGGCCGCCGTATCCGCGCTCGATGCTCCCGTTTAGGTTATCCCATTGATTCACCCAGCGGATGGGCGCATACGGCTGGCTCGTTTCGTACAGGCTCTTGAGATCTTCTTCGAGAGCTATTTTGCGAAGCAGGGCAAAAACGCCGTACAGCACACCGCGGTCAGTCGCTCCAGTGACGATGAGGCAGTCGAAGCCGTGGATTTGTCCCGTCGTCAGCGCAAATCCATCTCCGCTCAGCCCAGCCGGTGCTTGCCATTTCGGAGACGCTTCGTGCAAAGCCGCTATAGTCCCCAGGACGATGGCCTTCTCGTGCGGGAGTTTATTTTCCTCGCGTAGGGCTCTTCCCAGCATTCCTCGCACGCCGCGGATCAGTTCGTCCTGGGATGTTTTCAGTAGGGCGCTTCCATCCAGCGCGACCACGCTCGCCGGGAGCGAATCGTATTTTGCCCGCGCCGCGCTCGTCAGGGGGGCATACCGCAGCCAAGCGTCAGCGCCGGTGTCAGCGCGCAAGGTCTGTGAAGGCAAAGGCGCCATCACCGATGCAGCCAGAACTCCTATGTGCGCGAGGACTCTGGCCAGGAAGCGGTATTTCAGTTTCACGCGAGCGTCCGCTAATACTTTACTCTCGGCGTCAATCCTTGTCCTTCCAAGTCGCTCCCATCTGAAATCAACAAGACCAAGGACGTTACCCGCCGGTGGAGTAGAATCGCGTTTTCTGAGAGGAGTGCCATGACAAGACGATCTGCTTTCGTGCCCTTCGGCCTTTTGTTAGTGGCAGCTTTTGCTTGGACGCAGCACTCTCGCGCCGACACCGAGGAACGGTCTTCGACGCAGTCCGTGTTGACACAGCTTCTGGCAGCGGAACGCGAATTGTGGGATGCGTGGAAAAATGGCACGCCGGAAACGTGGCAGTCGAGCCTGACCGACGATGCCGTGTTTTTCGGGGAGTATGGTGTTGCGCAAAAGGCCGAACTTGTTGACGAGCAGAGGCAGTCGATCACGTCTTGCAAGGTTCAGAGCTACTCGCTTACAAGTCCGCGCGTGATTCCCATCGACGAGAATTCCGCAATCCTGCTCTATGAAGCCGAACAACACGCGATTTGCGGGGGCGCCGACGTCCAGCCGTTCATGCACGGAAGTTCCGTTTACGTTCATCGCGGTGGGAAGTGGCTCAACATCTTTCGATCGGAAATCCCGGTCAAAAAGTAGCCAGCCGGACGACTTATTCGGGCGCAAAAGACGATGTCAGCTGGGAATTCACATTTCGAGCGCGTCATCTGGATTGTGCTGGATAGCGTCGGCATCGGCGAATTGCCCGATGCTGCCGACTACGGCGACGTGGGCCGCGACACGCTTGGGCATATCGCGCGTTCGCGTCCGCTGAAGCTGCCGAACCTCGTGCGACTCGGCCTCGCCAATATCAATCTCATCAGGCCGCTCGCGCATCTCGCGCCGCCGGCCAGGCCCGAGGGAAGCTACGGCAAGAGCATCACGGTTTCGCCCGGCAAGGACACAACGACCGGCCACTGGGAAATGGCGGGCATCTGGCTCGATCAGGCGTTTCCGGTCTATCCGCACGGATTCCCCAAAGAGCTGATCGCGGAATTCGAGCGCCAGATTGGCCGCCGCACGCTCGGCAACAAGCCCGCCTCCGGCACGGAAATCATCAAGGAACTTGGCGAAGAGCACGTTCGCACCGGTTTTCCGATAGTGTACACGTCGGGCGACAGCGTTTTTCAGATTGCGGCGCATGAAGACGTGATTCCGACCGCGCAGCTCTATCGCATGTGCGAGATCGCGCGGAAACTGCTGGACGGGCCGAACCGCGTGGGGCGCGTGATTGCGCGGCCGTTTGACGGCACGCCGGGCAATTTCAAGCGGACGGAGCGCCGCCACGATTACGCCGTCGAACCGCCGCGGCCGATGCTGCTCGATGTGCTGGCCGAGCGCAACGTCCCCGTATTCGGCGTCGGCAAAATCCACGACATCTATAACGGACGCGGCGTAGAAAACTATGTGACCACGAAAAACAACGCGGACGGAATGGCGAAAATCCGCGAAGCGATGTCGTGCCAGGCAAACGGGCTGATCTTCGCAAACCTCGTCGATTTCGACATGCTCTATGGGCACCGCAAAGACGTGGAAGGATTCGCACGATCACTCGAGGAATTCGACGCGCTACTCGGCCCGATGCTCGCAACGATGCGCCGATCCGACCTGCTGATTATCGCCGCGGACCACGGTTGCGATCCGGATCCCGTGAATCCCACCACAGACCATTCACGCGAGTACGTCCCGATCATTGCATATAGTCCTCGCGCAATCAGTGGGGCCGATTTAGGCATACGCCAAACGCTGGCAGACATTGGGCAGACAATCGCGGAAAATTTCGGGGGCAAATTCTCCACGGCACAAGCTTCCTCGACCAACTCTAGCCGGGTCTGTTCCTAATCGCCCTGCGAGGTTTTCTGCGCGTAATAGCCTGTGCGCGAGCGAACGTTGAGCTTGCCGCGGCCGTGGGGCGGCGTTAGCTGAACTTGTACGGCGCGAAACGTTCCGTCCTTCGCGGTGTTCGTGGGGTAGTAGCCGAGGGTGTACTGATTACGGATGTCGCGAGCGACCTGCTCGCAAATCGTCGTCACCTGGTCCAGGCTGTCGGGAAAGTAAGCCATGCCGCCGGTGGATTCCGCGAGTTGCGCGAGAACTTTCTTCGAGTGGCGCACCATTTTCTTGTCGTTCTTGCGGTCGTCGTCGCTGAAGACTCCAATCGCGTAAATGGCGGCGTCGGATTCCTGGGAAGACTTCACCGTGTATTCGAGGCTCTTTCGGCTGGCGTCGTCGTCGCCGTCTGTGATCACGAGCAACACGCGCTTGTCTTTGTGGCCTTTCTTCAGGTGGTCGAGCGAGCCGATCACGGCGTCGTAGAGCGCTGTGCTGCCACGCGAATCGATTCTGCCCAGCGCTTCGTCGAGCTCCTTGGTATCGTTTGTGAAATCCTCGTTCAAATCCAGGTAGTACTCGTCGTTGAAGTTCACGACGAACACTTCGTCCTGCGGATTGCTGGTTTTGACGAATGAAAGCGCGGCGGCATTTACCTGCGCGCGCTTCTCGCGCATGCTGCCGCTATTGTCGATGACCAGGCCCATCGTCACGGGGACATCCTGGTGGGTAAACACCGAAATCCTCTGCTCGATCTTGTCTTCGTAAACACGGAAATTGTCCTGCTTGAGATCGGAAATGAATTCGCCTCTGTCGTCCGTCACCGTCGCGTGCACGACAACCATATCCACGTTCTGCTTGATGTGGTGGCTCTGGTCGGTTTGCGTTTGTGACGGCGGAGGAGGCGGTGGAATGACGGTTTGCTGCTGCTGGGACTGCTGTTGCGGCGGCTGCCCTGGGGACTGTTGTTGCTGCGCGCAGGCGAACGGGCTCGCGAACAACAGAATCAACGCGAGCAAGAGATTGCGGCGCAAACTTGAATCAGTGGCCCGGCGCGAAATAGCCAGTGCGGGCATAAATGTTGAGCGGAGGAAGTCCCTTGGGCGGGCGAAGCTTGACCTTAATTTTGCGCCACTTGCCATCACGCGCGTGGTTTCCAGGTCTGTAGCCGAGAACATATTGATTGCGCAACTCCATGCTGATTTTCGCTGCGATATCCGGCAGGTCGTTCAAGCTATGCACGGCGAACGTTCGCCCGCCGGTCATCTGCGTCAAATCGCCCAGAAGCCCCGGGCCGTCGCGCTCTTCCGGCGTTGGGCCGCCATCGGGTTCGTACAGGCCGATGGCGTAAATCTGAACATCCGCCTCCTGAACGAACTTGCGGATATCCGTTTCCGTGTAACGGCTATGATTATCGCCTCCATCGGATATGATGAGCAAAGCTTTCTTTGTGTTGTGTGCTCCCTTCATCTGGCTGAGACCGAGATAAATTCCGTCGAGCATCGCCGTCATGCCGTGCGCGGACGTGAACATCAGGCGGTTCTGCAATTCCTCGACGCTCGCGGTGAAGGGGCTTACAAGCTGGGCGCGATCGTTGAAATTGATCAGGAAGAATTCGTCCTGCGGATTCGCGGTGCGGAAAAACTGAACGGCCGCAAGGCGCGACTTGTCGATCTTGTCCGTCATACTGCCGCTCATGTCGAAGACGACGCCGATCGACACCGGCACATCTTCGCTCGAGAACCGCACGACTTCCTGCTCGACTCCATCCTCAAACACGCGGAAGTTCTCTTGCTCGAGCCCGGTGACCAACCGCGAATAAGGATCCGTCACCGTCACGTTGACGAGCGTCATCTCCGTCTCGGTAGTGAGCGGCTTGCCCTTCTGGATTCTCTGCGGGTTCAGGATTCCGGGATTTTCAGGACCGGAGCCGGCTTGTTGAGCGGAGGAGGAAAACGCGGCGAGGAGCACTGCGGCGAGCGCTAGGGACATACGTCGTGCCACGGAAGCCCAACCACTAAATGGCCGCGTGGCGCGTTCCTTCAAAGTGCCCCCAAACGCCCCAAGAAGCGTGATGATACCACTCGCCGGTCCGAAAGCAAGAGATTCAATTACTGAAGGCTGCCCAGTTTTCAATGTAGAAACCCCTCGCCCCTGCCTAGCCGCTCGCCGGCGGGGATTCTATCGAGTCCCTCTAAGTGCTAAGATTCATCTATCGGCAGAAAGTGACCTTTATTTATGGCTACCCGCAAAGATTCCTCTCAAAGTTCCACTGTTGTGGCTGTAATCCCCGCGCGCTACGGTTCCACCAGGCTTCCCGGCAAGCCGCTCGCTTCCATTGCGGGACGCCCGATGATCCAGCACGTCGTGGAGCGTGTCCAACAGGCGCAAAAGGTGAATCGTGTCGTGGTTGCCACAGACGATGACCGCATCAAGAAGGCTGTCGAAGGTTTCGGCGGCGAAGCCCTGCTCACCCGCAGCGACCACCGCACGGGGACGGACCGGGTGGCCGAGGTTGCGGCGCACCTTCAGGCCGAGGTTTATCTGGACATCCAAGGCGACGAGCCGCTAATCGATCCCGGCACGATTGACGCGGTCGTTTCGGAAATGCTCGAGGACGAATCGATACAGATCGCGACGCCTTGCTCCGTCATTACACAGAAGAACGAGATCATGGATCCGAATGTCGTCAAGGCCGTGCGCGACTTTGAGGGCAACGCGCTTTATTTCTCGCGCGCGCCGGTTCCGTGGGTTCGAGATACCGGCGGGCTGGTGGCGGCGACCCACTGGAAGCACATCGGGCTTTACGCGTTTCGCCGCGACGCTCTGCTGGAGTTTCCCACGCTGCCGCCGGGCGAACTCGAACGAATCGAGCAGCTTGAACAGCTTCGGTGGCTCGAGAATGGCTTTCGCATTCGCGTGGTCGAAACGGAGTACGACGCCGTCAGCGTGGACGTTCCCGCCGATATCGAGCGCGTCGAGAAGCTCCTGCGCGCCGCCGCATCTTCCTGAACCGACCCGCCCGTCGCGTGGAATTGCCGTAAGTACCGTTCATTGATGATATTGACCAACCCTCGACGGAGAAACGGCCTTGACCAGAGACGAAGCCTGGGATCTAGCCAACCATTGGGTCGCCGCTTGGAACGCTCATGATCTGGACTCGATCATGACTCACTACGAAGACGCAGTCGAATTGACTTCGCCCGTTGCCGCCGGGCTGCTGGGAAAGTCCGATGGCAAGGTGGTGGGAAAGGCAGCCTTGAGGGCTTACTTTCAGCGAGGACTGGAAGCCTACCCGGAACTTAACTTTCGGCTTGAGGACGTACTCTGGGGCCTAAACAGCGTGGTGCTCTACTACTCAAATCAAAAGGGCACACGCACGGCAGAGTTCGTGGAGTTGTCAGCGACTGGCAAAGTGGCGCGGGTTGTAGCGAACTACAGTGCCTAGGATGGGTCGAGGCCGAGCCGAAAACATCCACCATTGGGGAGCCGCGAACGACACAGTTGTCATCCCAACTCGGCATGCCTTGGAGGGTTCATTAAGGAGCACTGTGGCCGGCGCACCGCAGCACGCCAAGGTATGCGCTCCACGGACCCACGGCCTCGCGGTATTGGTGGGCCATGATTCTTGAGATTTGGTGCAGATGCGTCAAGTCGTGAGCTGCCCACGTGGCCAGCAGCTCCGACAAGGTAACGACACCGAGGGCCGGATGGCGTCCGCGCCGCTCGAGGTCCTCTGGCCGCAGATTCAACGCGCGCAGTTCGGCCAGGTTTTCCCGCCGCAAACGCGCAAATTCGTGCAACAAGTGCCCCAGCGATTTACCCTCGCTCTCACGGATTTGTCCCCAGCGATCGAAGGGCTCGAACGCGCGAGTCTCGCCAAATTGCAGAATCATCCTCGCGCGCGCCATCCAATCGGTGCGTTCGCCATGAATCAGATGGCCAACCACATCGAACGCACTCCAGGTGTTTTCACCTTCATTCTGGAATGTCCAGGCTTCCGGTAGATCACGCAGAAGCGCGTCGAGAGCAGCGGGCGTGCGAGTGAGAAGCGATACCGTGTGGTCCAAGTTATGTGCCATCGTGCTCCTCAATGGATACAGGGCAATATTCAGAGATTCCGATTCTAGCTTCTTCTGAGCGATCGTGTAACGTTTCGCTTCCGGCGCTCACTATCATGACGACGCCGGAGCCAGACTTGTGACTAGTCTTACACAGTCGTGTTTCGGTTCCATTACTCACAGCCATGCCAGCGATGCCGGAGCAAGATTTGTGACGAGTTTTGTGGTGTCGCATTTGATTTGGCTTGACACTGGCAGTTTCGCGTACTACAAGCCGTGTCCAGATTTTCCGAGCATCTCGGCGGATTTAGAAGAAGAAACAGTTCCGCTTGAGGCCGGGTTCCCGTCGGCACATAAGAGTTCTGTCAGAGCTAAGGATCGACTGCGGCTATGCCTTTCACCGGCTCCCAGCTCGGTGTTTTGGTTCCGTTTCGGCTTTTCCCCAAAATTCAAGCGGTGCGCCGGAATCTGCCTTCTGGCGCAGGAGAGTGTCCCATGTTGATGCACGCCTCGAAGCTTATCTCCAAGTTTGGAATCGCGCTGTTGTTGATTTTGGGCTGTTCCGAAATCGCGCACGCACAATGGACCCAGGTAAAGAACATCCCGAGCGGCGCGAACCCAAGTACTTGCCTCCTGCTGACGGACGGCACTGTCCTATGCCAGGCCAATGAAGGAGGCGCGGGCTGGCTGCGGCTGACGCCCGATAACACGGGCAGTTATGAAAACGGCCAGTGGACATCGTTCGACAACGCGCCGCAGGGTACGGACTCGACTGTCGTAGTCAGCACATGCGCCCCATGCCAGTGGGCTCCCATCTACTACGCATCCGCGGTGTTGCCCGATGGAAAAGTGGCCATGATCGGCGGCGAATATAACACCAACGGAACGGGTTCGAGAGCCACTTGGACCCCTATCGGGTTTCTGTTCGACCCGACCAAGCCCAGCGGATCACAATGGTCGGCGCAACTGACGCAACCATTCGGCTATTCAACCCAGTCGAATGGCGACTTTGTGGGGTGCATCGGCGACTCCCAGTCCGTGATCACGCAAACGGGAACGATGCTGATTGCCAACATATGCGGCAGCCAAATCGCCTCGTTTAATGAGTCGACCCTTACTTTCAATGCGGTGGCGGCGCCCGCGGCTCCCAAGAACGATGGAAATGACGAGGAAAACTGGACCATCCTGCCAAACGGACAGATCTTAACGATCGATGCCGGATTGGCCAATTCCTACGAAATCTACGACCCTGTGGCGAACACGTGGAACCAACCGAGCCCGAACACAACGGCAGGAGTCACGCTGTCGGACCTTGGCAGCAATTGCAACTCAACCGAACTGGGACCAGCAGTCTCCCGGCCCGACGGAACCATCATTCAATTCTCGGGCAATCAGGCCGGGCAAAACGCCGTCTACACGATCGCGACGGGCACGTGGGCGGTCGGGCCCACTTTCGCGAACAGTGACACTGTTGCTGACGGCCCTGCATCCTTGCTGGTCAACGGCCACGTGCTGGTGATGGCCAGTCCCGGCTGTACGCAAACAAGTCCCGGTCCGCCTCCGAAGTACAGCACGTTCAACTCTCCCAGCCATTTCTACGAGTTTGACGGCACGAACCTGAATGATGTGACCCCAAGCTCGCCGGGCACAAATGGTCCCAACGCACCTGGACTAATCTCGTTCTTCGGGCGGATGCTTTTGCTTCCGTCAGGTCGCGTTCTCGTCACGCATCGTGGCGACTCAACCACCGACGTCTGGACTTACACACCCTCCGGAGGGCCTCTGGATGCTTGGAGGCCGGGGATCACGACGTCTCCGAGCGTGATCGGTCAGGGTCAGACCTACAGTATCTCCGGCACGATGTTCAACGGGTTCTCGCAAGGCGCCAGCTACGGGGACGATGCCCAAATGGCTACCAATTGGCCGCTTGTGCGCATCACGAACACCGGCAGCGGCCACGTTTTTTATGCTCGCACTCACGACCACAGTCGAATGGGAGTCGAAGCAGTGGGCGATACGGAAATTGTGTCCACGAACTTTGACGTGCCCGCGAGTCTGGAGTTGGGCGCGAGTACGCTCGTTGTGGTCACAAACGGCATTCCTTCCACTCCGGTGAACGTCACTGTCGAGCAAGGCTCGTCGTTGGCTTTCACCGGTGCCAGCGCCACAAGTTCTGATTTTAACGACGCAGTTACAGTTCAAGCCCAGCTCACGAGTGGCGGAAGTCCAGTGTCAACGCCGGAGACCGTTACATTTGTTCTTGGCTCCGGGATTGGCACGGAGACGTGCTCCGGAACCACGAACTCGAGCGGCGTGGCGTCTTGCTCAATCACGCCAAATCAGGCAGCAGGTGGTTACACACTCACCGCAACTTTCGGCGGCGATTCCACCTATGCTGGAAGCTCGACCTCAACCGCATTCACGATCCTCCACGAGGAGACGGCGATCGCCTTCACGGGCGCCAGCGCAACGAATGCTGATTTCGACGACGCGGCCACGGTGCAAGCACAGCTCACCACGGATGGTGTACCGCTCGCGAGTGAATCCGTGACGATTTCACTCGGCGCGGGCGGCGGCACGGAAACGTGCGCGGTGCCGATGACCGACGGGGGCGGCCTCGCCACCTGCTCGATCACGCCAAACCAGCAGGCCGGCACATACACGATTACGGCCACGTTTGCGGGAGACGCGTTCTATGCGCCAAGCTCCGCGACTGCGTCGTTCATCATCAACAAAGAAGAAACGACGACCAAGTTCACGTTGAGCAGTCCGACGGTGATTGCCAACGGACACATCGCGACCTTCTCCGCCGTCCTCTTGGAGGACGGCGTCACTCCAATCCAGGGCCGAACCATAACGATCACCATCGGGACCCAGTCATGCCCCGCTGGCCCAACAGATCCTACTGGCACCGCGAGTTGCTCCATCCTTATCAGCCAGGTCTTGGGGCCGGGCACGGTGACCGCCAGTTTCGCGGGTGATCCCTTCTACTTGCCGTCGTCCGCCACGGAACCGGTGATTGTCTTCGCGTTCCTTAACAGTGGCTCCATGGTGATTGGCAACCTCGACGGCAATCCGGTGGAGTTCTGGGGCGCGCAGTGGGCGAAATCCAATTCGCTCAGCGGTGGCTCGGCGCCAAACTCGTTCAAAGGATTCGCCAGCACTGCTCCGCAGACTTGCGGCGGCGGCTGGAGCAGCAATCCGGGTAACAGTTCAGGACCACCAGCTGGCCCGCTGCCGTCATACATGGGCGTTGTCGTTTCCAGCGCAGTGGTTCAATCGGGTTCCCTGATCTCCGGTGACGTTCCCAAGATCGTCGTGGTTAAGACGTACCCTGGCTACGGCCCGGATCCAGGTCACGCGGGAACCGGCACCGTCGTCGCAGTGTTCTGCGGCCACTAAGAATCAACTCTTCGGCGAGGGGGCAGCTTGTGCTGCTCCCTCGCTCTTAACAAACCAGAAGGCTCGAGCTGCGCCGCATTCGTCAGGGCCCTAGTTCGCTTCTGGCGAGGTAGGGCGTGGTTTGCTTGCCCCGTTCGGAGGGCTGTGCTACCGTAAAAGTCGGAGGTGCCGGATGAGTGATAATGTGGGCTCGAAGGTCAGCTATTTTCTCGTCGGACTCGGAATCGGATCGCTTCTGGGTATCCTGTTTGCTCCCAAGTCGGGCGAAGAAACACGCGAATACTTGTCTTCAAAGGCCGACGAAGGCCGTGATTACGCACAGCGCAAGGCTCGGGAACTCCGCGAGCGCGCCGAAGATTTGATCGAACGCAGCAAGGAAATCATGGCGCGTCAGAAGGACGCCATCTCCTCCGCGGTCGACGCGGGCAAGGAAACCTACAAGCGCGAAGCGAAGATTTCCTAGGCCCTAACGCAGGCATAAGGCGGGCAAATCATGTCGGGCTGGGTGGAAGCATTCATCGTTATCGCGGCGATCGCCATCGTAACGCAGACGCTTATTCTGGTGATGATGGCGATGCAGATGCGAACCGCGATCGAGCGGTTCAACCGGATTGCAACGGACTTGCAGTCCAAGATTGATCCCATCCTTGTCCGCACATCCCGCATCCTGGAGGATTCCGAGGACCGGATTGCCAGCATCATGGGCGACGCCGCGGAAATCACGCGAGTGGCGCGAGGTTCGGCGCAGAAAATCGACCGGGTTTTCACCGAAGCGGTGGAGCGGCTGCGCATCCAGGTGATTCGCGCCGACCAAATCCTCACCGGCACTCTGGAAGTGATCGAAGACACTGGAACGAGATTCCGCAAGAGCTTGTGGGAGCCCGTGCAGCAGGCGTCCGCGATACTCCGGGGATTGAAAGTGGGCCTCGACTTTCTGCGGGGCCAAAACCGCCGCGCGTCCCAGTCTGAATCCGCCCGCCAGGACGAAGAACTCTTCATCTGACCGCCTTACGACTTGCCTGCTTTTTTTCTTGAGGATTCTGGAGTGTTTTCGCGCGAGCGTGATCACTCGCGTTTTTGAGGCTTCAGAAACGTCCCGCTCTCCAGATCCTTGAACGCCTGCTGCAACTGCTCCTGAGTGTTCATCACGATGGGACCGTACCATGCGACGGGCTCTTCGAGCGGCTTCCCCGAAACCAGCAGAAATCGGATTCCTTCATCCCCAGCCTGCACCATGACTTCGTCGCCCCGATCGAAGAGGACGAGCGACCGATTGTCTGCCTGCGCCGGAGGCGTCGTATCCGCCCAACCGACGGGTTCCGTGGGAACCTCGAGCGGCTCAGAGGCATTGCAGAACTTTCCGGCGCCGGCAAAAACGTAGGCGAAGGCGTGACGCGTGGTTGCCACAGGAAGCGTCTTCCTGCGGCCTGGAGCAACGGAGACATCGAGATAGACTGGGTCGGCAGCGATGCCGTCCACTGGGCCAGTCGCACCCCAAAATTTTCCGCAGACCACGCGGACGTGAGTGTCGTCATCATCCTTGATCTGGGGAATGTCGAGCGCCTTCACTTCCTGGTAGCGCGGCGAAGTCATCTTGAGCGAGGAAGGGAGGTTCGCCCACAACTGGAAACCGTGCATGCGGCCCGCGCGGTCGCCCTTGGGCATCTCCTGATGAATGATCCCGCTTCCAGCGGTCATCCACTGGACGTCGCCCGCGGCGATGGCGCCTTTGTTTCCCATGCTGTCTCCGTGCTCCACGGTTCCAGCGAGGACGTACGTGATGGTTTCAATGCCGCGGTGAGGGTGCCACGGAAAGCCCGCGAGGTAATCCTCGGGAACGTCATTGCGGAAATCGTCGAGCAGGAGGAACGGATCGAAATCAGACGTATTGCCAAAGCCGAATGCGCGTCGCAGATGCACGCCCGCGCCTTCGAGCGTCGGCTTGGCCTTGACGAGCCGTTTCACGGGTCGAATCGACATGCTGACCTCCGGTGCCGAGCGACTTAGCTATCTCCGTAGACAGGCACGGCCGCGCCCTGAACCACTTTGGCGTCGTCGCTGCACAAAAACAGGATCACGCGCGCAATGTCCTCAGGCTTCGGCCATTTCGCGAAGTTCGCGTTCGGCATGGCTTTGCGATTTTCTTCCGTATCGATGATGCTGGGGAGAATGGAATTCGCCCGGACGCCGGTACCCTTGAGGTCCGCCGCAAGCGAGTCGATCATCGCGACCGCAGCAGCCTTCGAGGCTGCGTACGCTGCTGCACCGGCAGCGTGATCGACGGCCGCTTTGGATGCCACGTTGACGATGGCTCCGCTTTTTTGTTTGAGCATCACTCTTACGGCCGCGCGCGACAGCGCGTAGCCGGAGCGAAGATTCAACGCTAACATCTGATCAAAAGTTTTCGTGTCCAAATCCCAGAGGCTCACGCCGCCGGCATAGCCTCCTACCGTATTCACCATCGCGTCGACCCGACTGTGCCGCGCTACGATGCCGGCAACGAGTTGGCTCACGGCGCCTTCATCGGTTACATCTACGCTGAAGCCTTCGAGCGCTGCGGCGTTCGTGCCGGCCGCTTTTTTCAAGGCTTCGAATTCCGCCGGCTTCCTATACGTAACAATCACGTTGGCGCCGGCGTCCAGAAACGCCAGGCTTACGGCGTGTCCCAATCCGCCCGTGCCGCCGGCCACCAATACGATCTTGTCCCTCATAGTACTGAGTCGTTCGATGCGCGGGCTGGCTTCTTGGGTGCGGAGTGCGTTTCAGCGAATCCAGCCGCCGCCGAGGACCGTTCGCCCGAATAAAACACGGCGGCTTGGCCGGGCGTGATGGCGCGCTGCGGCTCGCGGAACGTGATGCGCGCGGTGGTCTCATCGATGGATTCGATCTGCGCGTCGGCAGGCTCGTGGCGATTGCGGATGCGCACTTGCGCTTCGACCGGCTCTTGCGGATTCTCAAACGCAATCCAGTTCACGTCTCGCACTTCGCAGATAGTTGCGCGCAGGTCGGCATCTTCGCCGACGACGAGGCGATTCATCGCGCGATCGAGTTCGACGACGTACATGGGACGGCCGACGGTGATGCCGAGGCCTTTGCGTTGTCCCACTGTGTAATGGCGCAGGCCATCGTGGCGGCCGAGAACTTCGCCTGACGTCGAGACGATTTCGCCGGAATCATCGGGCAGCGCGCTTCCCTGCTCTTGCAGGTAGCTTTCGATGAAGCGAACGTAGTTGCCGCTCGGAACGAAGCAAATTTCCTGGCTCTCGGGCTTCTCGGCCACAGGGACTGCCAGGCGGCGCGCGATCTCGCGCACTTCGTGCTTGGTCAATTCGCCGAGCGGAAATTCCGTGCGGGCGAGCTGCTCCTGGGTCAGGCCGAAAAGAAAATAGGACTGGTCCTTGGTGTCGTCGCGCGCGCGAAGCAGTTCATAGCGGCCGGTGTCGGGATTGCGGCGGACGCGCGCGTAGTGGCCCGTGGCGATCTTTTCGGCGCCGATCTGCCGCGCCGTGAGAAGAAGCTGATCGAACTTCACGTGGTTGTTGCAAAGCGTGCATGGAATCGGCGTGCGGCCTTCGAGATAGTCGTCGACGAACGGCCGAATCACGGTCGCCTCGAATTCGCGCTCGAAGTTGACCACGTAAAACGGGAAGCCGAAATGTTCGGCCACGCGACGCGCGTCGTAGACGTCGTCGATGGAGCAGCAGCGATGCTGCGCGGGCCCGTCGCCCTGCAGCTCCGGCAATCGACGCTGATTCCAGAGCTGCATCGTCAGGCCGACGATTGCTGCGCCACGATCGTGCAGCATGGCCGCGACGGTGGAGCTATCGACGCCGCCGGTCATGGCTACGGCCACGGCATTAGGAGCCGGCGTCGCGCGGTCGCGCATGGATTCGGATTGGATCAGCGTTTCCATTGGTTTTGCTATTTTATCGCACGGGTGCCGTTGCCGCCGAAAGCGGCGAAAGCGCGCGCAGCCGCTCGACGACACGCGGGATGATTGCCACCGCTTCGTCGATTTCTTCAGTCGTGGTTGGCCGGCCAAGGCTGAAGCGAAGGCTCGACCGCGCTTCGTCGTGCGAGAGGCCGATGGCCATCAGCACGTGCGACGGCTCGACCGCGCCAGACGAGCACGCGGCGCCCGTGGAGCACGCGATGCCCTGAAGATCGAGCGCGATCACCAGCGCCTCGCCGCCTGCCGCTGAAAAAGTGAGATTCGTCGTGTTCGCAACGCGCCGCTTCGCGATCGCCATTCACGCGAATCATCGAAATCGCGTCGAGCAGCGCGTTTTCCAGGCGGTCGCGAAGCGCGGCGATGCGAGCGGCGTCTTCGTTCAGCAGCGCGCGCGCCAATTCAGCCGCCTTGCCCAGCCCGACGATGCCTGCAACGTTTTCGGTGCCGGGGCGGCGATCGCGTTCGTGATGGCCGCCGAAAAATTGCGGTGCGAGCGCCGTGCCCGAGCGAACGTAGAGCGCGCCGACGCCCTTCGGGCCATAGATTTTGTGCGCGGAAAGAGAAAGCAGATCCACTCCGAGGCGATTCACGTCAAGCGGCAGCTTGCCCGCCGACTGCACCGCGTCGCAATGGAAATACACGTCGGCTTCGGCGGCGATCCGCCCGATTTCTTCGATCGGCTGAATCGTGCCGATTTCGTTGTTCGCGTGCATCACGCTGATCAGAATTGTGTCGGGCGTGAGAGCGCTGCGCACGTCGGCGGGATCGACGACGCCGTCCGAACCGACGGGCACATAGCTGACCTCAATTCCCTGCCTCTCGAGCTGCTGGCACGAATTCAGCACTGCGTGATGCTCGATGCTCGTCGTGATGACGTGCTTTCGCGACTTGACGCTCGCGGCAACGATGCCGAACAGCGCGAGATTGTCCGCCTCGGT
Source organism: uncultured Acidobacteriota bacterium (assembly GCA_963744235.1). GTDB lineage: Bacteria > Acidobacteriota > Terriglobia > Acidiferrales > UBA7541 > Palsa-295. The sequence continues at coordinate 102,226 of CAVUSU010000007.1, forward strand.
CCCGCCGCTCGTGAAGACGATTTCGGCGGCCTTCGCACCGATTAGGCCTGCGACGGATTCCCGCGCGGAGTCGATCGCAGCGCGCGCGTGCTGCCCCGCGGAATGAATCGAGCTTGCGTTGCCAAAGGCGCCTGCGAAATACGGCAGCATGGCCTCGAGGACGCGGCGGTCCACGGGCGTGGTCGAGTTGTAATCAAGATACGCGGACATCAGCTAAGCCTTGAACAATCAGAGTAAAGGGTAGAGGTAGCGGGGTCAAGGTGCTGGAGTCGGGAAGCAAAGGAGGTGGAGAAAAGTGCTGTCGCGTTTTGGCGGCGAGCCCTCGTTCGTGCGGTTACTGACAGTCACCCGCTTACGCGGCTTGCCTTGACACTGGCGCTAGCGTCCATTAGCGTCGAAATGCTGCGAAATTCCATTGCGGCCAGGAATCCCAGGAGCGGACATTGCCATCGGCGCGGCCCGTCATCACCCTCACTACCGACTACGGCACCAGCGATCATCTCGTCGGCGTAATGAAAGGCGTCATCCTCAGCATCAATCCCGAAGTGCAAATCGTCGACATCACGCACGGCGTCCTGCCGTTTGACGTCCTCGACGGCGCGATGACCATCGGGCAGGCGTACAAATATTTCCCGCCAAAAACCATTCACGTTGTGGTGGTCGATCCGGGAGTGGGCACGACGCGCAGGCCGATCCTCGTGGCGAGTGACCAGCACTATTTCGTCGCGCCGGACAATGGAGTGCTCTCGTCCGTCTATGACCAGACCGAAGCGCTCTATGCGTGGCACATCACGTCCGAACATTATTTTCGCAATCCGGTGAGCAGCACGTTTCACGGACGCGATATTTTCGCGCCGGTGGCCGCGTGGCTCTCGAAATCGTGGCAAACGGCGAGCTTCGGCAATGCCGTCACGGATTTCGTCCGCTTCAGCATCCCGAAACCGAAGGCTGCCGGAAACACGGTGAAGGGCGTGGTGCTGCGTATCGACGTCTTCGGCAACCTCATCACGAATATCACGGTACCGGATGTCCCTGCGCTGGGCGCTGCAGACGGGAAGTTCACGATTCGCGTGGGGAACGGCCAGACCAGCAAGGTCGTGCCCACGTTCGCGCTGGGCGCTGCCGGAGAAACGGTGGGAGTGATCGGCTCGAGCGGCTACCTGGAGCTTTCCGTGAACAAAGGTAATGCGGCAAAGGCGCTCGGAGCCACGCGCGGCGCCGAAGTGACTGTCGAACTCGGTTGAGCAAGCGGTCTTCCAGTACTAATCCGGGATACACATCCCCAAAATCCTATCGTGCTAACGAGGTCACGATCAGGTAGGCGCGCATGCGCGGGTCCATCCAGTCGCGCAGCGCATCGCCGAGAAGATTGAACGCCAGCACCGCCGTCATCACGGCTAGCGCGGGAAAGATCACGAGGTGCGGCGCGTCGAAGATGTGGGCGCGACGCGTCGTTCAGCATTGCGCCCCAGCTAGGCATCGGTGCCAGCACGCCGAGACCGAGAAAGCTCAGCGTCGACTCCGCCAGAATCGCGCCCGCCATGGCAATCGTCGCCTGCACAAGCACTGGCTGCAAAATATTCGGCAGCAAATGACGCACCAATATGCGCGCGTCGGAAGCGCCGAGCGACCGCGCCGCGAGCACGTACTCCATCTCCTTCGCTTGCAGAATTTGCGCACGCCCTAGGCGCGCATATCCCGCCCAGCCCGTGATAATCAGCGCGAGAATCACTTTGCCAATGCCCGGCCCCAGAAACGCCGCGAACGCAATCGCAAGCAGGATGCCGGGGAATGAAAGGAATGCGTTGATGAGGATCGTGTTCACAAGGCGGTCGAACCAGCCGCCGAAGTAGCCCGCCAGCGCGCCCAACGCGAGCCCGATGATTCCCGCGCCGAGAACGACGCTCACGCTGACGCTCATCGACACGCGCGCGCCATAAATGATTCGCGCGAAGATGTCGCGGCCCAGCTCGTCGGTGCCCATCCAGTGCGCCGCGCTCGGGCCTGCAAGTCGCGCGGGTAGGTTCTGCGCCGTCGGATCGTACCGTGCGAGCCACGGCGCAAACACCGCGAGAATCACCAGCAGCAGCGTGAGCGCCAGCGCCCAGCGGCCCATTCCGCTATGACGAAAGAAATCGAGCAACGCCTTCATTGCAGCCGCACCCGCGGATCGACGAACGCGTACACGAGATCCGTCAGCAGATTCACCACAACGTACGAAACCGCGATCAGCAGGATGCAGCCCTGCAACAGCGGGTAATCGCGCGCTTCAATCGCTTGCACGGAGAGGCGTCCGATCCCCGGCCACGAGAAAATCGACTCGGTGACGATCGTGCCGGCCAGCAGCGTCCCAAATTGCAATCCGAGAATTGTGAGGATCGGAATCAGCGCGTTGCGAAACGCGTGGCGGAAAAGCACGGCCGACTCCGGAAGCCCCTTCGCTCGCGCCGTGCGGACGTAGTCGCTCGAAAGCTCCTCGATCACGGACGTGCGCACCATGCGCGTCAAGATCGCGGCCAGCGCAGCGCCGAGCGTGATCGCCGGAAGAATCAGGTGCGAAACTCCGCCGCGGCCCGATACGGGCAGCCATCCCAGCATCACGGAGAAAACAAGAATCAGCACCGGACCAAGCGCGAAATTCGGAACCGACAGACCAAAGAGCGTGAAGACTCCCACGGCGTGGTCGGCGGCCGTGCCGCGATACTCGGCGGCAAACATTCCCGCGGGAATTCCGATGGCGGCGCAAACGAGCAGCGCAAACGCGGCGAGCTCGAGCGTGGCCGGATAGTGCGAAAGCACGACGCGCGCAACCGGCTGCTGAAAGCGAAATGACTCGCCCAGGTTCCCATGCACGACGCCAGCGAGATAGCGCCCATACTGCACGGGAATCGGCTGGTCGAGACCCAAGGTGTGGCGAAGCTGCTGAAGGTCTTCGGCGCGCGCGCCTTCGCCAAGCATTTGCTGAACCGGATCGCCCGGAACGATGTGCGCGAGCAGAAAAACCATCGTAAGAATCAGCCACAGCGCGGGCAATGCCAGCAGCAGGCGCAACGAGAGGTAGCGAATCATTGCTCGGGACGCGCCTCCGGCTCCGCTGCCCCCTCCGTCGCCGCTTTCGCCTTTGCTTTTGCCTTCGATCTTGCACGCGGCCGCTTGGTTGGTGGTGCAGCTACTGATGCAGCCGGTTCAGCAGAAGCAGGCGTGGGCTCAGCGGACGGAGACTCGCCGGAACCAGGCTCAGAATGCGGCGTCGCAGCGCTGCGAATCGGTTTTATCTTCACGCGCGAAATCCGGCGGCCATCCATTTCCATCACCGTGAACCGATAGCCGTTGGCCTCGAAGCTTTCGCCGCCGCGCGGGATGAATCCGAGCTTGCTCAGAACAAACCCTCCGATCGTTTCGTACGAGCTATCTTCCGGCAGCGCGATATTGTGCTGCGTTTCAAGCTCGCGCACATTGACGGCGCCATCGAAAATCATTCCGCCGTCGGGGAGAACCATCGGCCGCTCGACGACGTCGAACTCGTCGTGAATCTCGCCCACCATCTGCTCGAGGACGTCTTCGAGCGTCACGAGCCCGAGGATGCTGCCGAATTCGTCGACGGCTACCGCGAGTTTGGTGCGCCTCGACCGGAACTCCAGCAGCAACTCGCTCAAGGGCTTCGTCTCCGGAACGATCAGGGCTTCGCGCAGCAGGCTGCGCAGATAAAAATGCTCCGGGCTCGAACGCTCCTCGGCGCGCCGCGTGCGCTCCAGGAGAATCCATATCATGTCTTTGATGTGGACGAAGCCGAGAATGTGGTCGAGTGTGCCTTCGTACACCGGCAAGCGCGACCGCTGCGTCGTGGCGAAAGACGCGCATCGTTTCCTCGAGCGTGGCGTCCACCGGCAGCGCATGCATGTCCGGGCGCGGCACCATCACCTCGCGCACTTGCACCTCGCCAAGTTCCATCGCGCTCTCCACAAATTTGGCGGCGCTTGCCGGGAGCAGGCCGCGATCGCGAGCCTGCTGCACCATCACCTGCAGCTCTTCTGAGGAGCGAACAAGCGTGTGACTGTGCGTGGACTCGACGCCTAGCGAGCGAACGATCCGATCAGCGACGCCGTCGAGCAAATCGATGGCCCACCGGAACGTATGCAGGAACCAATAGAATGGCCGCGCAATCAGCAGCGCCACACGTTCGGCGCGCGCGAGGCTAAGGCTCTTGGGGACAAGTTCGCCGAGCACAACCTGCAAAACCGTGAGGAGCCCAAACGCAAGTACCAGCGCGCTGCCGTGCGCCACGACGGCGGCCCACGGCTTCGGAATCATTTCCACCAGCGGAGTTAGAATCCCCGCCAGCGCCATTTCGCCCAGGTAGCCAAGCAACAGGCTCGTGATCGTGATGCCCACTTGCACGCCGGAAACCACGCGGCCCAGGTCACTGAGCAATATTTCGACGATTTTCGCGCGCGGGTCGCCTTTCTCGACGAGCTGCCGCACGCGCGAAAGACGCACGGCGACGAGCGAGAACTCGACCGCGGCGAAGTAGCCGTTGAGGCCGACCAGCAGGAACACACCGAAAAGGCGGAGTACGATCATCGCGAAAGTTCGCTCATAGCAGCCCCGAGCGAAGGCAGAGCAGGAAGGACCCCATCACGCCAATTTTATCAAGTTGCGCGGCCCAGGAGAGAAAATCCGACGCCACCGCACTTGCCGATTAACAGCGCCTCAAACGGCAAGGCCATAGCAAGCGTCGCGCAGGTCACGGCTGGGTGGAAAGAGCGAACCAGAACCTAAACCGGCTTCAGTTGGGTGACGATTTCGGCCAGCCAGCCTTCTAGAACTAACCGCTGGTCGGGCGCCATCTCTGTAAAGGCCAGGCCCATCCCGAAGCTCGGGTCGCAATAAGCTACCCTGGCGTTGGTCTCGAAAACGCCCTGATCCCGGATAATCCGCAAGGCCACCAGCGTCCCTTCGGGGAACGGATTTAGCGAATCGACATAGCAGCCGCCAACGGCCAGTTCCGACGTGCGCGCTGAGAGTACGGCCCCGGTCCGCAGCTCGGTCACCTCCGCGGAAGCGACCAGCGGGCACCGCCGAACAGAACGCCGTTTAGCTGGTTGCGAAGCCTTCGGCTTTTGTTCTTGGGTCATCGAGCATCCCTTACGCACAGCAATCTCGCAGCAGAAAATCGTGTAAGTCGCCTAGCGCAGGAGTAGCCTATTCCTTCAGCCGTATTCACTCCAAACCTACCATGACGGCAGCTCCCTTTGCGCATCGTGGGGGACGGGCGTTCTCTCAAGCTAACGGATAGTGCTCGATGACCCGGCGGGTTCAACGGGTCGTATCTGTGTGGGCCTTGGTCCAGTCTTGGATTTTTTGTTTGGCTTCGGCGATCTGCTCCGGGGTCATCTTCTCGGTTACGGTTGGTAACAGTTTCTTGCTGGCTTCAAATCCAGCATCTGCGGCCAAGTCGATCCACATATAGGCCAGTACCAAGTCTTTAGGGACGCCTTTCCCGACGAAATACATCGCTCCTAGATTGTGCTGGGCTGGCGCGAAACGGTACTTTTCTGCTGCTTTTTGGAATAGCCGGAATGCCTCCGCATTGTCTGCAGGTACACCTTGGCCGTCGCGAAACATCACACCCAACGAGTAGGTCGCCCGAACATCGTCTTGTTGTTCAGCAAGTTGGAACCACTTGGCCGCCTCCTTGAAGTCCTGCGGCACGAGTTTTCCGGTGTAGTACTGATATCCAAGATTGTACTGTGCAGTACCGAAACCAGCGTCCGCCGCCTTTCGAAACCATTTGATCGCTTCATTCCCGTTGACAGCTACTCCCAATCCTTGCGAGTAGATAAGACCCAAAGCGTTCGAAGCGTCACTCTCATTCTGCGCCGCGCCCTTGAGAAGCCATTCTCTGGCGAGAGCATAGTTTCCCGGTACGTCCGTTGCAGTGAGATACATCAGCCCGAGCTGCGTTCGTGCAGAGGGTAAGTTCTGATTTGCCGCCAAGGTCAGCCAATGGACGGCTTTTTCGTCGTCCTTTGGAACAATGTCACCGAGGAAGTAAATCCAGCCGAGGACATATTGTGCCTTGGCATCGCCTTTGTCGGCCTTCTCCTGTATGAGAGGAACCATCTGCGGCGTGATTCCATTGAGCAACGACCTAAATTGCGCGGTAAAGTCGTCGACCACTTGACAGGTTGCCGCCCGCGGAAACGCGAAGCACAACAAAAGTGCACTAAGGGCAATCCGATAGAGTTTCGCTTTTGCAGCCACAGCGATTGCCTCGCTGCTGAATCGCGCTCATTTCCAATTGCGCAGGAGTGTATACTCCCAGTTCAGAATATTCCCGTCAAGCGGCTCGGATTGCAGGGGCATCGCAAACTGGGCTACACTCCGCCGCTGATTTCCGACGCTTTCCATGACACGAACCTCTCGAATTCTGCGCAACATCGTCGCGGGCCTGCTTCTGCTGTTCGGCGTTGCGATTCTGCTGGCGTGGTGGGTAGTGCAGCGCGCGCTTCCGAAACTCGACGGGAGCGTGTCGGTGCCGGCGTTGAAAGAGGGCGTGATCGTCGATCGCGATTCGTGGGGACGCCCGTGGATTCGCGCGAAGTCCGTCGAAGATTTGGTCACCGCGCAGGGCTACGTGATGGCGCAGGACCGGCTGTGGCAGATGGACCTGCTGCGTCGCGCTGCCGCCGGCGACCTGTCTGAAATTTTCGGCGAGATCGCGCTCGATATCGACAAAGAGAATCGCACGCTAGGAATGCGCGTCGTGGCAGAGCGAGCGGCCGCTGATTCGTCGCCCGAAATTCGCGGCCTGCTCGATGCGTACGCGGCGGGCGTTAACCAATACATTCAGGAACGCGCGAAGCGCCTCCCGCTCGAGTTCCTCGCGCTCGGTTACAAGCCGCGTCCGTGGACACCGGCCGACACCTACCTCATCGCCTTGTACATGAACAAGACGCTCACCTCCACGTGGAAAGAAAAGCTCAATCGCCAATGGATCGTGCAGAAGGTGGGGCCGGACCGCGCGCGCGATCTTTTTTCCGAAGACTCGCCGCTCGATCACTTCATCGTGGGAGGCGCAGAAACGGGATGGCCGCCTCCGAAACAAGAGGGCGCAGCACAGACGACTGACCACGCGTTCACTCCAGTCAGCGATTCCCCGCCCTTTCCGCCTCGCCAGTGGGATGCGGCGCGCGCCTTCCTCGCACAATTCGACCAAGAATCATCCGAGATCATCGGCAGCAATAATTTCGTTGTCAACGGCACGCACACGGCGTCGGGCAAGCCGCTGCTCGCGAACGATACGCACCTCGGCCTCGGCGTGCCGTGCATCTGGTACCTGATGCATTTGACCGCGCCGGGATGGAATGTGGAGGGCTTCGCGCTGCCGGGCGCACCGCTCGTCATCATCGGTCACAACGACCGCATCGCCTGGGGATTTACCAACAGCAACGCCGACGTGCAGGATCTTTACATCGAAACTTTCGATCCAGACAAAGCTCTGGTCTATCGCGTGAACGACGAATGGCGTTCGGCAGACCTGCGCCGCGAAACCATTCACGTACGCGGGAAACCGGACGTCGTTCTCGATGTCGTGGTTACACGCCATGGACCGATCGTGGATCGCGATCCATCGACCGAATTCCACAACGGGGTCAACCGGGCCTACGCGCTGCGCTGGACGGCGCTCGAACCGGGCGGACTCGATTTCGGTGTTCCGCTGCTGGGCCGCGCGCAGAATTGGGGCGAGTTCGTCGAAACCACGCGGCACATTGCTGGGCCGGGACAGAACACGATCTACGCGGACGTTGACGGCAACATAGGGTTCACGATTCCGGCGCGTATTCCGATTCGTGCCAAAGGTAGCGGAGCGCTGCCCGTACCTGGCGACACGGACGCGTACGAATGGCAAAGCTATATTCCCTTCGAAGAGCTGCCTCGCGCGTTGAATCCGTCGGACGGAATCATCGCCACGGCCAACGCGCGCGCCGTCGGCCCGGGGTACAAGTACTATGTCACAGACCGGCAGGCCGGACCCTATCGCACGGACCGCATCTACGAACTCTTGTCGGGCCGCACGGGCCTGCGTCCCGCGGATTGCAACGAAATCCAAAACGATGTTGTGAGCCTGCCCAACAAATTCCTAGCCGGTCAGCTGGTGGGGGCGGCGCGAGCGGTGAAGCCGACGGACGCGCGCACGCGGCAATTGATCGGAAGGCTCAGCGCGTGGGACGCGCGCGCAACGCCGGATTCGGTGGGAACGGCGTTTGTCGAATACACGCGGCACGCGCTCTTTCGCAATTTGCTCTTGCCCTACCTGAACGGACGCGTGACCGACTACGAACTCTGGGAACCCGAAAGCGTCTACAACAACGTCTGGTGGCGCGACAAAGTGTTCCTCGAAAATACCCTTCGCGTTCGGCCTGCGGCGTGGCTGCCCGCAGGATTCCCGACCTACGACAACTTGCTCATCGCAAGCGCGGACCAAGCTGTCGCCGATTTGGAAAAGGCAACGCACAGCAGCAACGTTGCCGCGTGGACTTGGGGAAACCTGCACGTCCTCGACATGGTTCACCCGCTGGGCCGGACGCGATTGCTGCACCGTTTGCTCAGCATCGGGCCTTTTCCGTCAAACGGGACGGTGGATACGGTGCGCGCGATGGGCGTGGGACATGGTCCGGCGATGCGGATTGTCGCGGACCTTTCCAATTTCGACAATTCGCTGATGGAAATCACGACGGGCGAATCGGGAGAATACGCGAGCCCTTATTACCGCGACCAGTTCCCGGAATGGTTTGCGGGCCGCGGGATCGCGGCGCCCTTCACGGATTCGGCTGAAGATGCGGTCCGCGCGCACAGGCTGTTGTTGCTTCCAGCAGGAGTGAACGCTCCGTCGGCGCGTTAGCGGTAGTGCTGGTTTCGAGGTTGCATAAGGCCACTGTTGCGATTCCGCGACGTGCGCTAGAATGCTGCCTTCCCCAATGATGAGGCCGGCAATCCAGCGACGAGGTTCGATTGAGCTCAACTCCCAATAAGGCGGCGGAGCCGCAGCGCAAAGGTGAATTCGAGAAGTCGCTCGTGCGGCTCGAGGAAGTGGTGAAGCGCCTCGAGAGCACCGATCTCTCACTCGACGAAGCCATGAAACTTTTCGAGGAAGGCGTGAAGCTCTCGCGCGAATGCCAGAAGCAGCTCGAGGAGGCCGAAGGCAAAGTCGAGATTCTCCTCAAGAAAGCCGACGGAAAAATCGTCGCGCAGCCCTTCGAGCCAGAAAATGAATCGTCCTAGGCCGCGCTCTCTTTCTAAAGTCCCGGCTCAGAGATGCATGTCACACAACCCCAACTTCGCCGCATGACGCTGCCCGATTTTTTCGAAGCCGATCGCGCCCTCATCGAAGAGGCTTTGGAACGCATTCTGCCGTCGGAAGGCACGGTCCCTTCGTCGATTCATCGCGCGATGCGCTACAGCGTATTCGCCGGAGGCAAGCGGCTTCGTCCGATTCTCTGTCTCGAGGCCGCGCGAATGTTCGGCGGCGATTCGGCCGGGGCGATCCATGCCGGCTGCGCCGTCGAGTTCATTCACACGTACTCGCTCATTCACGATGACCTGCCCGCTCTCGACAACGACGACCTGCGTCGCGGCAAGCCCACCAGCCACAAAGTGTTCGGAGAAGCCATCGCGATTCTTGCCGGCGACGCCTTGCTGACGCTGGCGTTTCAAACTCTGGCGAACGCGCCCATCGAACCCCCGCGGCGCGTGCGAATGATCGCGGAAATCAGCGCGGGCGCGGGAACCGTGAACGGAATGGTGGGCGGGCAGGTGGCAGATCTCGAAGCAGAGCGCAAACCCGTGGACGGCGCGGGCCTCGAATACATTCATCGCTCGAAGACTGCCGCATTGATTCGCAGCTCGATCGTGGCAGGAGCGATTGCCGGGGGCGCGAGCGATGACGATGTCGAACGCCTCCGCGGCTTCGGCGAAAACATCGGATGGGCGTTCCAAGTGGTCGACGACATCCTTGACGTCGAGGAATCATCCGCGTCGCTCGGCAAGACTGCAGGCAAAGATCAGGCGCAGCAGAAGGCGACGTATCCGGCGCTCTACGGACTCGAGAAATCGCGCGCAATCGCCGCCGACCTCGAAGCCAAAGCGCTCAAAGAGCTCGATTGCTACGCCGGGCGCGCCGCGCGATTGCGAGAGCTCGGCCAATTCCTGGTCGCCCGCCGTTCCTAGCACTCCTTAGATAATGAACGCATCTCCGATTCCCGACACCGACGTCCTCATCGCCGGCGCAGGACCAACGGGCCTGGTGTTGGCCCTGTGGCTGACGCGGCTGCGCGTGCGCGTGAGGATCATCGACAAGACGGCCGAACCGGGGACAACCTCACGCGCTCTTGCCGTTCAGGCGCGGACGCTCGAGCTGTATAGCCAGATCGGCCTCGCTGACGCGGTCGTCGAGCGTGGACACAGGGTCGTCGCCGCGAATCTCTGGGTAGCGGGCCAGAGGGTGGCGCGCCTTTTCTTTGGCGAGATGGGCGCTGGCATCAGCCCGTTCTCGTACGCGCTGGTTTTTCCGCAGGACGAGCACGAGCGTCTGTTGATCGATCGCCTGAGCGAGCTCGGCGTCCAAGTCGAGCGCCAGACGGAACTCCTGGGCTTCGAGGATGCGGCTGGTCGTGTGCTCGCGCGCCTTAAACGGCCGGATGGATCCGTCGAGACGTGCGCAGCGGCCTACATTGCTGGTTGCGACGGCGCGCATTCCGTCGTGCGCGAGACGCTGCAGATCGGTTTCCCGGGCGGGACGTACGCCCACCTTTTTTACGTGGCCGACGTGGAAGCTGGCGGAGCCACCATGAACGGTGAACTGCACGTCGCGCTGGACAAGACCGATTTTCTCGCGGTGTTCCCGTTGAAGGGCCAGGGGCGCGCGCGGCTCATCGGCACGGTGCGCGAGGAAGCCGAACATCAGAACGAGAAGCTGTCGTGGAACGACGTGAGCAAGCGCGTGATCGAACGGTTACGCATCGACGTTAAAAGTGTGAACTGGTTCTCCACCTACCGCGTGCACCATCGCGTGGCCAACAATTTTCGCAACGGCCGCGCGTTTTTGCTCGGCGACGCCGCCCACATCCACAGTCCCGTCGGCGGACAAGGCATGAACACCGGCATCGGCGACGCGGTGAATCTCGCCTGGAAACTCGCCGCGGTCCTGCAAGAACGCGCGGATGCGTCGCTTCTCGATAGCTACGAGCCCGAACGAATCGCATTTGCCCGGCGCTTGGTGGCGACCACCGATCAGGCCTTCACGGGTGTGACAAGCTCCAGCGCGATAGCGCGGCTTATGCGGCTCCACATCGTGCCGCTTTTTTTGCCGCTCTTTTTCAAGTTCAGGGTGGTCCCGCGCTTCCTGTTTCGCACGGTCTCACAAACGGCGGTGAATTACCGAGGAAGCAGCTTGAGCGAGGGGCGTGCGGGAACGATTCACGGCGGCGACCGTTTGCCCTGGGTGAAGATGAACTCGGACGGCGTCGCAACGGATAATTTCGCGCCGCTGGCGTCGCTGGATTGGCAGGTCCACGTCTATGGCGACGCTGCGGCCGAGATAAAGGCAGTATGTGACACGCGAAAATTGCCGCTGCACATATTTCCATGGCGTCCGGAAATGCATGGGGCGGGGCTGCAGCGGAATGCCGTCTATCTCGTGCGACCCGATGGCTACGTAGGCCTGGCGGACCTTGGGGACAGCCCTACTGTAGTCACGTCCTATCTCGACGCGCGCAAGCTCACTCCCTGCTAATCTGGTCGCAATGACGACGCGCCACAAGTCACGGCCCACCGCCCAAGAAAGCCTTCGGAGAAAAAGCCTCAGAATCTCGGCTCGACGTTTTGATTTTCGAGCGCGGCCTCGCGCCATCGCGTGAGCGAGCGCAGGCCCTGCTTCTCGCGGGGCAGGTGCGCGTCAACGGCACGCCAATGACGAAAGGCGGAACCCAAGTGGCCGCAGACGCTCGCATCGAAGTGGTGGGCGAGACGCTGCGCTACGCCAGCCGCGGGGGCCTGAAACTGGAAGGCGCGCTCGCCGATTTCGCCGCCACGCCGGAGGGCAAAATTTGTCTCGACGTGGGCAGCTCGACCGGCGGCTTCACGGATTGCCTGCTACAGCATGGCGCAACCAAAGTGTGCGCGGTGGACGTGACGATCGATCAGCTCGACTGGAAGCTGCGTCAGGATTCACGAGTGGTCACGGTTGAGCGTAACGCGCGGTATCTCAAGCCGAACGACATTGCCGAAACCGTCGATTTCCCTGGGATTAATTTCGTCACGATGGACGTTTCTTTCATCTCAGTGGACAAGGTGCTGCCCGCTGTCGTGCCGCTCGCGGCTCCGCGCGCCGAATTCCTGATTCTGATCAAGCCGCAATTCGAACTCGAGAAGCGCGAAGTGGGCAAGGGCGGAATCGTCCGCGACGCCACGCTTCACCAGAAAGCGATCGACCGCGTCACCGCCGCGGCCGCCCAAGCGGGACTCGAAATTATTGGCGTGCAACCGAGCCGCTTGCCCGGCACCGCGGGAAACCAGGAGTTTTTTCTCCACGCGCGCAAGCGGGCCTAGAGTAGAATTCTGCGACTCAACTTATGATTCGCGCCGTAGGAATCGTCTGCAAGCCAATCAAGACAGTGGTGTGCGCGGTCGTGCCTCCGCTGATCAACTGGCTGCACAAGCGGAAAATCAAGGCATTCGTCGACACGGAAGCTCAGTCGTGCCTGGGCGCGAGCGAGCCCGGCGTGCCGCGCGAATCGCTCGGCGCAAAAGTCGATCTGCTCATCGTCCTCGGCGGCGACGGCACGCTGCTCTCCGCCGCGCGCGCGTTGCATGGCCACAACGTGCCGATTCTCGCCGTGAATCTCGGAGCGCTGGGATTTCTCACCAGCGTTACGCTCGACGAGCTCTATCCCGTGCTCGATCAAGCTCTCGCCGGCAAGCATCTTTCCAGCGAGCGCATGATGCTCGAAGCCGCGGTCTCGCATGACGGTGCCGTGGCGGAGCGTCAGCCCGCGCTGAACGACGCCGTCGTAACGAAATCCGCGCTCGCTCGCATGCTCGATTTCGACGTCTACGTCGATAAGAACCACATCGGCCGCTACCGCGCCGACGGGCTGATCGTCGCCACTCCTACGGGCTCCACCGCCTATTCGCTGGCTGCCGGCGGACCCATCATCCATCCCGACCTCGACGCCTTCGTCATCACTCCGATTTGTCCCTCACATGCTCACGAATCGCCCGCTCGTGATTCCGGGCGCGGCGCGCATCGAAGTAGACTTCAGCGCGGCTGAAGAACCCGTGTATCTGACGCTCGACGGGCAAATCGGGCTCCAGCTTGGGTCCGCGGACCGCGTCACAATCACGAAATCACCGAACAAAGTGAAGCTTATCCGGCCGCCGGACAAAACCTACTACGAAATTCTGAGAAGTAAATTGCGCTGGGGCGAACGCTGAACGATTTCAGGATTTCTCTTCCAAGGAGACGCGAATGAACTCGAAATCCACTACTGTGCTTGCCGCGCTGGTGTGCCTGTTCACCTTCGCTCCGAAGTTGCGCGCGCAGCAAGCGCCGCCAAGGCCCGATTCTCACGGTCTCAAAGGGCCGTCGAGCGGTATGCCTGTCGATTTTCCGATGCGCGAAGGCTTCATCGACGCGCACGGCATCCTGATCTATTACATGACCGTGGGGCGCGGAGCGCCGTTGCTGATCGCCCACGGCGGCCCTGGCGCTTCGCATGACTATTTTCTTCCGTATCTTCTCCCCCTCGCGCGCCACAATCGGCTCATCTTCATCGACGAGCGCGGCTCCGGGAAGTCGGAGTATCTGGAAGATCCGAAGGGATACACCGTCGAAAACATGGTGGAAGACGTGGAGGCCGTGCGACAGGGCCTTGCGCTCGGCAAAATCAGCCTGCTCGGACATTCCTACGGAGGCGTGCTCGCCCAGGCGTATGCTCTGAAGTATCAGAACAACCTGACGCACTTGATTCTTGCCAGCACGTTCCCGAGCACGAAGCAGATGAACGAAGTTTTCGTCCGCATGAAGCAGAACATGGATCCTGAATTGCGCGACCGCATCGACAAGATGGAGAAAAACGGCCTCTTCGGTCACGGAAAAGATTATGAGAAGAACCGGTACACCGCTGACTACATGATCGCGGCGTGGGGCGAAGGATATTTCCCGTACGTTTACCACAATCATCCGGATCCGAACTACGATCCGATTCAAAACGGGGTGATGTCGTGGGCGCTCTATCGGGAGATGTGGGGCTCGGATGGCGAATTCGTCATCGACGGCAACCTGAAATCAGTCGAGTACGTTGACCAATTGCCCTCGATCCACGTTCCGACGCTAATCATCGCAGGCGAGCACGACGAATGCGATCCATCACTCTCCAAGGAAATGCACGAAAAAATCGCTGGCTCGCAAATCGTGATTCTGCCGAACAGCGGCCACATGACATTCGTCGACCAGCCCAATTTATTTATTGCTTCGGTGGATGGATTCCTTCACGCGAGCGGCCCAATGAAGGCAAGCCCAGCCGCGCATTAGGATTCGACGCGCTGCTTAACCTTGAGGACCACCAGCGTCCGGTCGTCGAACGGGTGCTGCCCGCCGGAGAACCGGTCGACTTCTTCGAGGATGTAGTCCGCGATTCCATCCGCGGGGAGTTCGTGTTTCTCGACGATGATTTTGGCCACGCGCTCGTGGCCGAAGAATTCGCCTGTCGAGTTTTGGGTGTCCCCGATGCCGTCGGAGTGAAACACGACGATGTCGCCGGCATTCAGAATGAACGTCCGCTCGTCGTACGTCGCCTCCTCGAAAATCCCCAGCGGAAATCCCTCAATCCTGATTTTCTCGCAGCGGCCGTTGTGGTACAGGAACGGTTGCTCCTGGCCGGCGTTGGCGATTCGCAGCCGATGGCGGCTGCGGTGCCACGTGGCGAAGCAAAGAGTCATGAACCTGCCTTCGATCAACCGCTCGCCGAGAAACCCGTTGATCGCGCGCAACATGCTGGCGGGCCGAGGCCGCTGCGAACCCAGGCTGCGCAGCGTTCCGATTCCTACCGCGCCGTAAAGCGCCGCCGCGCTGCCCTTCCCGCTCACGTCTCCCATCGCGACGGCCAGTTCCTGCGGTCCGTAGCGAATGAAATCGTAAAGGTCACCGCTCAATTCCCGCGATGACACCACGCGCGCCGCGATATCCAGGCCGAATTCGGGCCCGGGCAAGCGCGGCAGCAAGGCGCCCTGAATCCGTCGAGCCGCGTTTAGATCGCGCTCCATCCGGGATTCATCGCGCCTGACACGCTCGTAGAGATGCGCATTCTCGATCGAAACGGCCAGATTTGCCGCGAGAATCGAGAGCACCTGCACGTGGTCCGGCGTGAAATAATTTAGCTGCGGGCTTTCGAGGTCCATCACGCCGATAACGCGGTCCTTGTTAATCATGGGAACCGCCAGCTCAGACCGCGTCTCCGGATTGAGCATGATGTAGCGCGGATCGAGCTGCACGTCGGGAACCACGATCGGCCGCCGCAGCGAAGCGGCGGCGCCGACGATGCCCTCGTGCGCGGGAACCACGAATTTTTCCTGCGTGCGCTGTCCGAATTTCACCGTCACGCGATGATGAAACACGTTGTCGGTCTCGTCGTACAGAAGAATGCTGAAGATCTGGTAGTCGATCAGGCGCTTGGTCAGCTCCGCGGCTCGACGCAGCACTTCCTCGACGTCAAGCGTCGAGCTCGCTTCGCGCGCCACTTCGTTCAGCAGCAACAGAGTCTCGGCCTGGCTGCGAGCGTTCGCGAACAACCGCGCGTTTTCTATCGCCGTTCCGATGCGGCCCGCAACAAGTGTCAAGACGTTTTGCTGGTCGCGAGTGAAGTAGTCCACCTCGCTGCTTTCGATGTCCAGCACTCCGATCACGCGCCCGCGCACGATCAGCGGAACAGCCAGCTCCGACCGCACTCCGTCGAGCGCATTCAGGTAGCGCGAGTCCTTGTGCACGTCGGCTACGCGAATCGCATGGCCCGAGGACGCTGCGGTGCCGATGATGCCGTCGCCCACGGGAATGCGCCAGTGCTCCACCACTTCCGGTCGGTGCCCGATCGCGAAGCGGAAGAAAAGCTGGTTGGTGTTTTCTTCCGGCAGCAGGACGGCAAAAATCTCGTAATCGATCAGCCGCTTGATCTGCGCCGCCGCCGCGGCCAGCACCTCGTCAAGGTCCAGCGACGTGTTGATCTCCTGGCTGATTTCCGCCAGGACCGCAAGCGTCTCCGCGGGAAGTTCCAGCTTCGAATTGAGTCCGGTCGAATCCATTTTGTTTCGCTGCGACGCGCCGCACACTTCAAGCGCAGCGCGCGCTTTCCCAAGTTTTCCTCTACTAACTAAGAGATGCGGTCCGTTACGTCCACGATGGTGCGAATTCGAACATTATAGCAGGCGAGGAAGGCTGGCCAGGAAACGTGGGGATAACTCGACAACATCAATTGCATCAGTAACTTGTGCTCGCGACGACCGGCTCGGCCGCGGCAGTGGCTGGCGCACCTGCCCTGGCCTGCTCGAGGATCTTTACGCTGGCGCTCGCGCCGATACGCGTGGCGCCCGCCTCGACCATTTTCTGCAAATCTTCCAAGCTGCGCACGCCGCCCGCGGCTTTGACGCCAATTTCCCCGCCCACCACCGCGCGCATTAGCCGGACGTCTTCCGTCGTCGCTCCACCTGCCGCGAAACCGGTGGAAGTCTTCACGAAATCCGCGCCCGCATTCTTTGCGGCCACCGAGCCGCGCACTTTTTCGTCGGTGGTGAGCAGCACCGTTTCCAAAATCACTTTGCAGATTGCGGCGCCGCGGTGGCTCGCCTCGACGACGCCCCGAATGTCGGCCTCCACCGCGTCAACCTGTCCCGATTTCAGCGCGCCGACGTTGATCACCATGTCGATCTCCTGCGCGCCGAGCTTGATCACTTCTTCCGTTTCGTACACCTTCACCTGCGGCAGCGTCGCGCCCAGCGGGAACCCTACGACCGTGCAAACGCTCACTTCGCTTCCGCGCAACATCTCCGCAGCCAGCGAAACATTCCAGGGATTCACGCACACTGACGCGAAGCCGTACTTCAGTGCCTCGTTGCAGAGCTTGCGAATGTCGTCGCGGGTGGCGTCCGGCTTCAGCAGCGTGTGATCGATCAGGCGCGCGATGTCCGCTTCGATGGGGCCCACGGCCGCGCCCGCGGAAATACGCGCGGCGCCAGCTTCCACTACTTTCCGCGTCTTGCGCGCGCAGCGTTCCGCGCATCGTTCATCGCAACCCGGACAGATCAGGCCGTCGATTTCGAGCCCGCACAAATCCGCGCCATTCTCGGCGCCGAGATAACTCAGAATTTCTTCCGTGATCGCCTGAATGAGTTTTTCCAGCTGTTGCGGGTCCACCCGGCGCGCTCCGTTAACAGCGAATGTTGCGTTCAGGAACTTCGATGGCGCTTCTCGATGGCAATAATTTTATCCACGCGCCGCTGGTGACGTCCGCCGGCGAAAGGCGTCTCCAGCCAAACGGCCAGAATCTCGCGCGCCACTTCCGCCGGAATCGCACGCGCGCCGAGCGAAAGAACATTTGCGTCGTTGTGCTCGCGGCTGTTACGCGCGGAAGCCCTATCGTAGCACAGCGCTGCGCGTGCTCCCGGCACCTTGTTCGCCGCGATCGACGAGCCGATTCCCGCGGTGTCGATCACCACGCCGCGCCACGCGTCGCCGCTTGCCACGGCATTGGCCACCGCTTCCGCGAAATCGGGATAATCAACGGCATCGCGGCCCGACGTGCCCAGATCGAGAACCGAGTAGCCCCACTCGCGCAGATAATTTCGCAGCTCTTCCTTCAAATCAAAGCCGCCATGATCGGCGCCGATCGCAATTTTCTTCGAGGCAGCGCCCTCTGCGCCGCCGGTTTCGTCCGTTCTTGCCTGTTCGAATCGAATGGTGATGCCGCGCAGGGCTGCTTCATCGCGCGCCAGCGGAGTTACGATCGTGCCCGTGGGCACGATGACTTCTCCGTTCGCGGGAATCGCTTCAAGGTCGCGCACAGTGAGAACGCCGCGCGCCATCGCTATGCCTCGGGAAGATTGAGGACGCAGACGTCTTTCAGGTTGCGGAACCGCTCGTTGTAGTCGAGGCCGTAGCCCACGACGAATTCGTTCGGAATCGTGAAGCCGATGTAGTCGCCCTTCACATCTTTCAGGCGGCGCGACGGCTTATCGAGCAGCGCCGCGATCCGAAGAACTTTGGGCCTGCGTTGCTGGAGCACGCGCAAGAGGTAGCTGATCGTGAGTCCCGTGTCGAGAATATCCTCTACAACGACAACGTTCAGGCCTTCCACGCTGCTGTCGAGGTCTTTCACCAAACGCACCTGGCCAGAAGATTCCTTGCCCTTGCCGTAGCTCGAGACGGCGATGAAGTCGATGGACGTATCGAGATTGATTTCGCGGACCAGGTCCGACAGGAAAATGCACGCGCCCTTCAGCACTCCCACGAGATGAACGCGCTGCCCTTTGAAATCCCGGGTGATTTCATGAGCCACTTCGCGCACGCGCTTCTGAATCGCCGCGCGCCGAATCAAGACTTTCAGCTTCTCCCCGCGCTCCACGGCAACCGGCATCTCGCAGCGCCTCCGCCAAGAAGGGCGCTACTCTATCCCACGCCCCGACGCGTGTGTACAAGCCGACGCGCGCGGGCGATGGCATTCACGTGGCAGAGGCTTCGAGCTTGCCAGCGACTGGCGCGACCGGTCCGGCAGGCGCTTGGTTTTCGATTCTTCAGCAGCAGCGCATCCAGCGACCATTTTCCCGGCCCGTTGATCATCAGGAAGGCAGACGTCAGCAGTTGAGCGTACTCAGACCGCACTTCATGCAACACCGCCCATATTCCCACCTGCGGTGGCGACGGCGGCAGGGGCAACGGATACGTTCCCAGGTATAGCGAGATTTTCGTGGAAAGTATGGCCACGATCATTTCGACGATGAATGGAATCGCGATCAGTCGCGTCATCAGGCCGGAAAGCAGCAATAATCCGCCAACGATCTCGAGCCAGCCGACAAATCCTGCCGTGAAATGGGGAAATGGCATCCCTAGTTTCGTGAAACGTCCCGACTCCCTGATTCGCATACGTAAACTTCAATATCCCTTCCCACAGGAATACCCCTCCTGCCATCACTCTCAGCAACAGCGTCGACTTCGGGCCATCGACCGGCGGATTCGTCAGCCACCGGAAAAAGTCCTTGATGCTGGCATTTTTCATGTTTTCTCCTCCAGTAGAATTTCCCTACACTGGGTTAACTGTTTGACTCGCCGATTTATTCCCAAACAGCCTTCGGAAAAATCAGCAATGAAGTAGCCAGGAAGCGGGGAATAAATGCTGCCGCCGCCAGTTATACTCTTGGAGCCGTGTCAGATGAACACCGCTTGGGCGACTCATTTGAAGAGCTGGCCATGCCGCTCTTTGACTCGCTCTACAACTTCGCGCGCTGGCTCACGCACAACCGCGAGGAAGCGGAGGATCTCGTGCAGGAGACTTACGGCAAGGCGCTGAAGGGATTCGGCTCGTTTCAGCCGGGAACGAATTTCCGCGCCTGGATGTTTCGAATCTTGCGGAACACGTTTCTGACTTCACGCACAGGCCTGAAAGGCGGCATGACCGATCTCGCTCGACTCCGAGGAGGGCGAATCGATCGCCCCGGCGACCACGGAAACGCCGGAGTCCCTCTTGATGGAGCGCTGCAATCAGCAAATGGTCCAGGAAGCCATCGAAGAATTGCCGCTGATCTTCCGCGAGGTGGTTTTGCTGTGCGACGTGGAGGAAATGTCTTACCAGGAAATTGCGGAGACGATTTCAGTTCCCATTGGAACGGTGATGTCTCGCTTGGCGAGAGCCAGGAACGCGCTTCGCGTGGGACTCACCAAGAAGCTTCAAGGGGTTTGAAGAATGGCTTGCGATTCATGGCGGAGCAAGATCGAAGCGTACGCTGACGCGGAACTTTCCGCCGATGACATGCGCGCGATGGGCGACCATCTCCGCGCGTGCGCTTCCTGCGCCTTGGATTTGCTTGGCCGCGTGCAGTTGAAGCGCGCCGTCAAAACCGCGGGGACGCGGTTTTCGCCCAGCCTCGCCCTGAGGCACCGCGTGGAAAAAGAGCTCGAGGCGAAAAGCACTCCGGCGCAGCCTTGGAACTGGATGCCGAAGCAGGCCGCGGCAGCCGCGCTCGTGGTTGTCGCCCTCTTGCTCTTCTACGGATGGTCATCTTCCCAGCAAGCGCAGGCTTTTGCAGAACTCACCGATCTTCACGTCGCGACCCTTGCAAGCTCCACTCCCGTGGACGTCGTTTCCACCGACCGGCACACCGTGAAGCCCTGGTTCCAGGGAAAAATCCCGTTCACCTTTAACCTTCCTGAACTGGCCGGCACTCCGTTTACTCTCGAAGGCGGGCGCCTCGCCTATCTGGATCAAGCTCCGGGCGCCGAACTGATTTACAAAATCGGAAATCATCGGATATCTGTTTTCATCTTCCAGAATCGGTCGGACCGCCGTTTTCCGCCAGGTGATAGCCGTTCAAGACGCCTGACATTCAACGTGGAAACATGGACGCGACGATGGTTCGCGCTACTTCGTCATCGGCGACGCCGACGCCGATACGATCCACAAATTGAGCGAATTGCTGAAGATTGCATCGCGATCTTGATGGCAAAAAAAAATCGTGGCCGCTATTGCAGCTTCGCGTATTCGGACTTTGCGGCGCGAAGGATGGGAATGTCGGGATCGGCGTCCTTCCACAGCGCGAAGAAATCCTGATACGCGGCGCGCGCTTTCGCTGCATCACCCGAGAGCGCGACGCCCCTATTGGTTGCGATCGCCGTCGTGATCGTGTTCGCCGTTCCAGTCGCCGTGCCAATCGCCGCGGCCCCACTCTCCCTTGCCCCAGCCTGCGAATTTTGCACCGTCGACGGTGCTACCTTCACGGTATTCGAACATTTCGACGCGACCGTTCGGGCCGCGCGCAAAGATCCGAAGTGTCTTCACCACTCCATGGGCCGGATCGATCCCGAAGGTGCTGTTGCCCATACGGAACGTGGCGCGGTCGCGAGCGAGATCGCGAAGGCGATCGGTGACGTCGACATTCCTGCCCTCGGCGCCATATAAGGCGCGAACGATCACGAAATCCGCGCCGCGCCGTCCCCAGTCACCACGCCCCCAGCCCGCGAACATGCCGCCGTCAACCGTGCTGCCCTCGCGGTACTCGAACATCCGCTCCTGATCGTTAGCCCCGATCGTGAAGATGCGCAGCGTTTTCACCTGCCCCGGCGCAGGATCGACGCCGAATGTGCTGTTGCCCATCCGGAAGGTGGCATTCTCGTGCGCCAATTCGCGGAGGCGCTGCGTGACGTCAACTCGCTGGTCGCCCCACCCGTAATCGGCGCGCTGAATGCGGTAGTCCTGGGCGAGCGCGGAAGGATTCAACGCCAAAATGCTCCAAGCGCGGCGAAGGCAAAAATCAAGAATCTGCGGATGCTCATAGTCGCACTCTCCTCTGGCCCGTTGGCGGGCCGCGTAGTTGGGATTCATTATAGTGCAAATGAGAACGGGTGGGCAGCGGTACCGCGATTGACACAAAGCGCGCCAAGGAATATGGTTTGCGGGTAAACGTTTACTAGAATTGTGCATCCTATTGTACGAACCCGAAGCGGGGTTCGCCAAACATTCGACGTGATCCGAGGTGACCCAAGGATGAAAAAGCCGTCGCGAAGAGAGTTTCTGCAAGCGAGTGCGGTAGCAGCCGGGAGCGCGGTTGTGGCGCGATCGATTCCGGCAGTGGCGGGACCTTCGAAGGCGGGAGTTTCCAGGCCGGGCGCTTCGCCACAACTCGCGGTGGTGCCGCCGCTTTCACTCCTCGGGTATTCGCAGGTGCAATTGCTCGACGGCCCCTTCCGCCGGCAGTTCGACCACAACCACGAGCTGTTCCTGAGTCTCGATGAAGACGCGCTGCTCAAGCCCTTTCGGCAGCGCGAGGGACTTCCCGCTCCGGGTGGGGACATGGGCGGCTGGTACGACAACGACACCGATTTCAACCCCGCGAACAATTTTCACAGCTTCATCGCCGGACACAGTTTCGGGCAGTATCTCTCGGGACTCGCTCGCGCCTACGCGGTGACGGGATCGAAGCCCACGCAGGAAAAGGTGAACCGCTTGGTCCGCGGGTTTGGCGCCACCGTGGATCCCGCGGGTAAATTCTATGTGGACTATCGCCTTCCGGCGTACACCTACGACAAGACGAGCTGCGGCCTCATCGACGCGCACGAGTTCGCAAAGGATCCCGACGCGCTGGACGTTCACTGGCGCGCCACGCAAGCCGTGTTGCCGCACTTGCCCGACCACGCGCTGAGCCGCTACGAGCAGCGCTCGCGCGGCTACAAGAGCATCTCGTTCACCTGGGATGAAACGTACACGCTGCCGGAGAATTTCTTCCTGGCCTACCAGCGCAGCGGAAACGCGCGCTACCGTGAGTTGGGCACTCGCTATCTGGAAGCAAACTACCTCGGCCCGCTCTCCGAAGGCGCCAACGTGCTGCCCTTCGAGCACGCCTACAGTCACGTGAACGCACTCAGCTCGTCGATGCAGGCGTATCTGGTCCTCGGCGACGAAAAATATCTGCGCGCTGCGAAGAACGGCCTTCGCATGGTGCAGGACCAAAGCTACGCCACGGGCGGATGGGGTCCCGACGAGGCCTTCGTCGAACCAGGACGCGGCGGCCTGGCGGCAAGCCTGAAAAGCACTCACGCCAGTTTCGAGACGCCCTGCGGCGCCTACGGCCATTTCAAGATTACCCGCTACTTGCTGCGCGTCACCCGCGATTCCCGCTACGGCGACAGCATGGAGCGCGTGCTCTACAACACCGTCGGTGGCGCGCGGCCCACTCAGCCGGACGGCATCACCTTCTACTACTCCGATTACAACGGCACGGGCGCGAAGAAGGACTGGTATCGCGACAAGTGGCCGTGCTGCTCCGGCACGTTCCCGCAGCTTGCTGCGGACTATCACATCAGCAGCTACTTCAAGGGACAGGACGGAATCTACGTCAACTTGTTTCTCCCTTCGCGCGTGACGTGGACGCAAGGGAGCACACAGGTCGCGATGACGCAAAAGACGGAATATCCCAAAGCGAACACGATGCAGTTCGAGCTCGCCATGGCGAACCCGGAGGCTTTTGCCGTGAACGTGCGCATTCCCGAGTGGGCCGGCGCGAAGACAATCGTCTCCGTGAACGGAAAGCGCGTCGACGGCGAAATTGCTCCCGGAAAATTCCTTGCCGTTCAGCGCACCTGGAAGCAGGGAGACCGCGTGGAAATCGAAATGGAAATGCCCTTGCGGCTTGAGGTCATTGAGCCCGAGAGCCCCAACATCGTTGCGCTGATGCGCGGCCCGCTCGCGATGTTCGCGATCGGCGAAAATCCCGTCCAGCCTACGCGCGAACAATTGATGGCAGCTACGGCCTCCGCGCAATCCTCGGATGACTGGATCGTGCAGGCCGCGGGGGGACCAGTCACCTTCCGCTCCTTCGCCACAATCAAGGACGAGCCTTACCGCCTCTACCACACAGTCGGGAGCTAGACGCGGCTCTACGAATCACACAATCAAAAAAGCCCGGCGTGTTTGAACCGCCGGGCTCTTGATTTTCAGGAACGATCTTCGATTACTTCCCCACGACAAGAATCGAGAATGAATCAGGCAGCATCGGGCCGCGCGCGGGGCGTCCTCCTGCCGGTGCCGGTGTGGGCGGCGGGCCGAACTGGGCGCCAATTAGCAAAATGTGATTCGTCTTGCTGTCGAGCGTCAACGTCTTCGCGCTCGGCATCGTCTGCGCGTTCTGCTCCACCACGAAGCTGGTCGGGCTGTTTTCCTTGATCACGGTCAGCGTGCCGTCACGCTGCGAGCTGAACGCTTCCATCGTGTTCGGATTGAACGTGGCGCCGTCCGTGCCGTTGCCGATCGGCAGCGTGGTGATGATTTTGCCGTCGTCGGAACTCAGGATGACCATGTTTTGCGGATCGTGGCACGACGCGAACAGGATGTGATTCTTCGCGTCCAACGCCAGGCCGCCCGGCCCGCCGCACTTTCCAGCGACGTCATATTGCGCGGTGACCTTCATCGTCGCCGCATCCACGGCCGCGATTTTGTCCTTGTCTTCTAAATCGACCCACAAATGGCCCTTGCCATCCGTGACGGCTTGCTCCGGCGCTCCGCCGAGGTCAATCGTGCCCACCACCGAGCCATCCTTCGCATCAATCACCGTCGCGTTCGGCGCCCGGTGACTGAAGATGTAGACGCGCTCGTTGAACGGATCGAAGAGAATGCCGTCCGGGCCGCCGTCGACGTCAATCGTCTTGATCACCGCGAGCGTCTTTGTGTCCCACATCGCCACAGGCTTGCTGCTCGCAAAACCATGGCCAGCCTTTGGGTCCACAGCCGCGCCGCGCGCATTGGTATTGGGAATTTCGCCCACCGGCTCGAGCGTGTCCAGATTGAAGACGCTTACACGCGCGCCATCGCCCGTTCGCGGAATGTACAGCTTGCGCCCCGCGTCGTCCGCATACACATAATCAAACCCGCCCACACCGCCCACCTTCGCGGTCTTCAGCACCTTGTAAGGTCCATCGCTCGAGGCCTGCCGCGCCAATCCCACAGTCGCCACCATCGCAATCGCTATCGCCACAACCACCACGCACAGTCGTCGCATAAAACGCTCCTCAGTTAAATCCATATCTTCGCTTCTAGACTTGGTCTTCAGTCGCGACGCAGTATACCCTCTCGGTGCTGCTCTGAATACCTCGTCTCTTGAAATCTTCCCTGTACCCATTCTGGGTACAAATGCTATCCTAGTGTACGATGCCAGCCCATGAGGGTAATCGCCCGCAAGACGCTGCGACGGTTCGTCGACACCCTCGCTGGAACCAGAGATCAGAAGGCGGTGAAGTCGGCGCTCGATTCGTGGTTTCATGAGGCAATTCGAGCAGACTGGAGCTCGCCTGTCGATGTCGTTAAGGCCTACGCGAATGCGAGTATCGTTGGATCCGACAGGGTTGTTTTCAACATCAAAGGAAACTCCTACAGGCTGGTAGTAGCGATCAACTACCGGCGTCGTATCGTGTTCATAAAATGGATCGGCTCGCACACGACCTACGACAAGATCGACGTGAGAATGGTGAGTTATGAAGATTAAACCGATCAGAACGGAAGCCGACTATGAGCGGGCGCTACGCCGCGTAGAGGAACTGTGGGATTCCCCGGAGAGGTCCCCGGCAGCCGATGAGGTCGACATCCTAGTGACCCTCATCGAAGCCTACGAGAAAGAGCATTACCCGATAGACACTCCCGACCCACTTGATGCGATCAAGTTCAGACTGGAACAGACTGGAAAAGACCTTCGATCCCTGATCGGAGTGATTGGCCAGCGGACTCGGATTTACGAAGTCATGCGGGGAGATCGCCCTCTCTCCCTCAACATGATTCGCAATCTGCACGACAAATTGGGCATTCCCGCAGAAGTACTTATCCAACCTATTCGCCGGAAAGGGCGTACGGGCCGCACGTCGGTGAAGGCAATCAAATATAGTCGGTCTGGAATGCGAAAGTCTGCCTGACACGCCCAGCCGTTCCTAGCGTAGATATCCCCACGTGTGCAGCCGGTCGGTATCCTCATCCCATCTGTCGCCAATATCCGTGCGGTAGTACATGTTGGGAATGAGCACGTTCTTGATGCGCGAGTAGACCTGCGCTTTCGCTTGCTTCATCGTTGGCCCTAGCCCCACCACGATCAAGATGACGCCCGAAGTCCCCGCGACCAGCCACTGCCCGTTCAGTTGCTTGACATCTTCGATGTGAATTTCGTCGGCTGGCGGCTTCTTGAAGACGATCACCGCGTTCTTCGAAAACGAATCGAAGGTTTCGTCGTCGTCAAACGGGAACGGCGGCACCACGATGCGCACGCCGATCTGAAACCCGCTGCGCACTTTGAGTTTCGGATCCGCGCCGTTCGCCAAATCCCAGAAGAATTGGCCGATCGGCGTAATCATGCCCGCCTGCTGAATGCTGATCGTCGGGTAGCCGAAGCGCGACGTGAACTCTAGCGGATAAATTCCGTGATTGTTCACGATGCAGTTCACGTCGATATACCCGAAGTACCCCTCCGACGCGAGCACCGGCTCCATTTTCAGCAGCGTGTCGTTGAAAAGAGTATTTGGGCCGCTCCAGAACATCGATGTGCCCATTTCGCCGGTAGGCGGCCCGATATCGCCCGGAAATAATTTCTTGTGCTCGAAATTGATGTTGATCGGATACACGAAGCTCGTGCCGTTGAAAAATCCGCCGACCGCAACTTCCACTCCCGTCACGCGCCGCTGCAACTGGAAAACCTTGATCTCGTCCGAAAGCGCTTTCTTGTAGGCCTCCAGCATGCGAATCACGTCCTGCCCGTCGTCTTCCTGGCCGACGAACAAGCGGCGCCTCAAGTTCGGCGCCTCTCCGCTGGGCTTGATCACGTAGGGCCCCGGGTGCTGCACGACGTGTTCGATCGCGTCGTCGAACGATTCGAATTCCCCGTAAGGGATGATGTTCACGCCGGCTTTTTTCAGCTCTTCCTGCCCAAACGAACGATCGTCTTCGAGCCGGTCCGTGTACGGCGTCCCCCCGATCACTTTTTTTCCGGACGCTCGCAGAGCCTTGGCTTTCTCGCCTTGTCCGAGCGTGTCGTCAAAAATGACGATGTCGGCCCAGTCCAAATCCTTCTCCCAATCTTTCGATTTCGCGACGAAGCCGTCCCCGATGTCCTTCTCCTTCTTGTCGCCGATGAAGTAGCGGACCTCATGCCCTTCCTTTGACACCTGCCACGCAATGTCGCTGATAAGCCCAGTAAGCGATACAAACAAAAAGTTCTTCTTTTCCATTCGTTACCTTGTCCGACGAGTTTCGACGCCCGGCTTGTTCGTGCGTTGCAAAACCGTTCAGCCTATCCGTCGATTGTTACTCTCGCATGAATGCGCCTATCTGGGCGCCAAGATTGGCGCGGGCCGGACACGCTAGGGGAGAGGTCAATTAATATTCGCAGGAGGAGCGCGCTCTGGTCGCAGATTTTATTTCGAGACCGAGCACGAGAAATTCGCGGCGTCGTCCGTACTTCCGGTTCCTTTGTAGGTCGCCCTCTGCGGGTAGGGACACAGCGGCCGAGTCCTGTCCGTCTTCCCGTCACGGATGTGCGACGCGATAATCCGATCCGGCGCCTTCCCCGTTTCCACCCATTCTTCGAGTGCGCGAATCGAATCGAAGGCGTTCGGGCCGTCGCCTCCGCCGCAATGATCCATCCCAGGAGCCATGAAGAGTCGATAGGAATCCGCGACTTTTGCCGTGCCTCCCATAAAATCCCGGACGCTGTTGTAGTAGTTGATGCTGTTGAGCGGCGATATCGATGGGTCACTCCATCCGTGGTATTGCAACAACCTCCCGCCACGGCCAAGGAATTCCCGAAGATTCGGATCGGTGGCTTTAGTGACATCGTCATCAATCCGGTCCGCCAGGGCCATCCCGGAATCGAAATCGAACGTCATGTAATCCCAGTGGGGGTCCTGGAACACAGCGTATCTGAGGTACGCGGTCGCAAGGGTTTTCGTAATGTCTGGGGGGTCCGCGTACATCCGGCCTGTTTCGGAGCTCCATCCCAGTTCGCTCCCCGGAACCATCCCGGGAAAGATTTGCTCGCCGGTCCGGGGATTCACCGTGGGGCTGTAGAACGCGCGGACCACGACCACTTGAGCAGCGGTCAGGCACGCCGGACCGTCCTCGCCCTTGCACTGCAAGGCCTTCGCGTCGAAGTCACAAAGGCGCGGATCCTCTAATAGGCCGTCCCTGATGCCGTCTCGAGAGTCGCAAGCTGCCAGCACCGCGTTGTGGATCAGCAGGAGCTTGGAAGGCGGCACCAGTCCTCCCGGATTTTTGCGGATCGCCTGAGCCTTCCAGACGCTGGCTGCCTGCATATGCGTCAGGAACAGGGCGGGCGCTCCAGCGACGATTCCGTTGTAGTCGGTCGGAAACCGTTGCGCCTCCGTTAACGCCTGCCTACCTCCGGTCGAGCACCCATTCCAATAGGAAAACCTTGGCGCCCGACCGTAGTATGCCCTGACTATGATCTGCGCCTTAACCGTCATTTCGTGAACCGCGCGGTAGCCGAAGTCGATCGCTTTCTCCCGATGACCGAGCGCGAAGCTTCCATCCTGGCCCGAGCCCTCATGCCCGGTATCAGTCGAAGAGGCCGCGTACCCCCGATAAAGGGCTGCCGCCATGGATCCGTAGCTGATCGAACCGGCCATGGCTCCGTTGCCGAGGCCCATGAACTTGCCGTTCCAATTGGACGTAGGCATCCAAACTTCAAACTTGATCTCCGAGTCGTTCGAGGGCTTGCTGACAACGCCAACGCGGCAAAACTCGGGAAGATCCTTCGCGGAAACGAACGTAAGCCCTCCGCGGGCGCCAGCCGCTGGCAATGACGTCGACAGAGTAAACGCTCCGCCAGTCACCGTCTGCGCCATCGTGATTGTCGCTTCCGGCAAAGGAAGTGAAGTGAGGCTCTCACAGGTCGCCGCGGAAGAGGCTGGTGAAATCAGCTTCGCCAGCACAATGGCGGCGGGGATCAGGGCACGTAGTTTCATTAAGATCCCTTCCGAGGAAGAAAACTCTTCAGCTTTGATTTCTGCGGATACTATCACACGTCGATGGCCCGGCAGACTTCACGCGTGGCAAATCGATCCTTGTGAGGCTTTGTTGCCGCTGACCGCGTACTATTCGATTGCTTGATCGTCGAATCTGAATACAATCATTCGAGGGCGGCCTTAGCGTTCGGGAAATTCCGAATAGCCGCGTGTTTGCAAACGATGCTTCACTTTTTCAAGAATCGCATCCGCGGCAACAGCAGCGCTGCTCCTTCGCCCGATTTGGGTAATCTCGAAATCCGCGTGATGGAGATTCTTTGGGCGCGCGGCGAATCGAGCGTCCGCGACGTCTTCGAACGAATCGGCCGCCCCCTCGCGTACACCACCGTGATGACCACCCTCGAGCGCCTTTTCAAGAAGGGACTGCTCCTGCGCGAAAAATCGGCTCGCGCGTTCTTATACTCACCCGCTTTCAGCCGTGACGAATGGGAGCGCCGCCGAGCTGGAGACCTGGTGGCGGCGTTTCTGGGCGGACCCCAACCGTCGCGCGAGTTGCTGGTGTCCAGCCTGCTCGATGCTGTAGGCCAGCACGACGAGGCTCTTCTCAGTGACCTTGAAAAGAAAATCCGTCGCCGTCGCAAAGAAATCTCACGCCGAGGCGAATCATGATCCTCTCCTACTCGCTCCGGCTAATCCTTCTCTGTTTCGCATTCTTTTTCCTGGCGCATGCAACGTTGGGGTTGGCTGCCTGGGCCGCCGCGCCTGCCGTCATCCGATTCGCCGAACGGTTCAGGCCCCGCAACGCCGCGCGTCTCCTGTTCGCCTTGCGCCTGCTTCCGGTCGGCTTGGGAATGCTGGTGCTATTCGCGCTCTGCGTGCCAAGTTATCTGAGGCTGGAACCAAAGGCGAGCGCGGAACAAGTTGGACTGCTCTGCGTCATGGCAGCGGCCGCCGGCGCGGCCCTGTGGATTGTCGCCGGCTTTCGTGCCCTGTCGGCTGCGATCGGGTCTCTTCGCTTCAAATCCCAATGCGATCGCGGCGGCCAATTCAGAAGCACACGACCGGGTCACCGTAATCGAAACAGACTATCCGCTCCTGGCGCTCGCGGGATTATGGCAGCCTCAGGTGGTCGTATCGCGAAACGTGATGAACGCACTCTCCGATGAAGAGCTGTCGGCGGCGCTGAAACACGAAACGGTTCATCGAACTTCGGGCGACAACTGGAAACGCCTGCTGCTTCGCGCGACCCCGGCAGTCTTCCCGTTCTCTCGCTGCTTCGCAAGAATCGAACAGGCGTGGCTCAGATTTTCCGAGTGCGCGGCGGACGCCGACGCGACCCAGGGAGAAGAACAGGCTTCGCTCGCGCTTGCCTCAGCTTTGATCGAAGTGGCGCGCTTGGGAACTGGACGCCACGTTCCCGCTGCGGTGTCTTCGCTCGTCCCCGATCCCTGCGATCTAGCGGAACGCATCGACCGTCTGCTGATTCCCCGGCCTCCACAATCGAGGCACCAGATTGGAACCGTCGTCGTGCTCGCGGCAACCTCGTTGTTTTTCGCTGGCCTCGCCACGGCAATGCTCTCGCCGTCAGCCCTCATCGCAATCCACGAAGTCTTGGAACGCCTCATCGCCTAGCGCCCTCGAATCACTGTGATGACCCAGCCGGAATCACGCGCGGCAAGCGCTGCTCCACTGGCGGCAACTCCGGAAACGCCGCGTGCGGCTCGGTCTGGTACCAGTAGGCCACGGAGTAATAATTGTCGCCGCGATCGTTCGCATGACCGTGTTCGATCGTCGCGCGCAGCGACCTCGTAAACGGAATCGGCGAATCCAGATGAAAACGATACACAGACCATCGCGCTCCCGTCCGCTCCGCTCCCACAACCGGCGCGCCGAATAACCCGTACGAAAATTGCTTCCCGCCGAAATCCCACGCGCCGAGGAAATAATCCTCAGAGCCCGTCCCATTGATCGACGGCAACTTTTCGCCGTCGATGAAAAACATGTCGTCGCCCTCGCCCCACCAGCCATCGGCATTTTCGAGCACAGACATCGTCACTCCCGACGAAATGCCCCCGGCCCCTCGCTTCCATCCACACGTAGTTGTTGTCGCCGTCGACATTGAACTTGTTGCCGGGAAAGGCCTGGTTGGGCGTCGCTTGCCGGTACTGCGCGTGAAAATACAGAGTGTCCGCCGGAAGCGGCGCGGCGTACGCGCGATAGTCGATGTTCCAATACACCGCCCCGGCTGCTTCTTGGCCCTCATTCGTTAGCGTAATGCGCGCGTGCTTCTGAAACGGCATCGGAAAAAAGCAGTTGAGCGCCTTGTCGCCGCCCACGGCTAGCGGTATCGACTGATATAAAAAATAGTCTCCCAGCCCAAGTCCAAAAAAATCTCCCACAGGTGCCTCGACGCTGGGCCTCTGCTCGCGGTCCCAGTACATCCGCAGGACCATCCTCTTCAGGTGATACTCTTCCCTGCTCGCGATCGTGATCCAGATATGCGAGACCTCGCCGGGCCCTGTATCGTCCAGCAGCGTCAGCGTCTCGCCCGCGTCAAGCGGACGATAATCATCGTTGCCCCCCGTCCGGTCATAGCTCGACGACCGCTTCAGCACATACTCGTGTGGCTTCGCCAAATCGGAAATCCAGTCCGTAGGCTCCTGCGCGAACGTGGCAACCGCGGAAGCCGAGAGGACAAGCAGAATCAATGCAGATCGTCGCATGGTGAGTCTCCGTACGTTGGGCGTCGCGACAAAAACTGCGCGGAGTATATCAGAGACGCGCTGCCTCGGTTCGCTTTGGCGCGAAGCGGAGCACCGCCCGCATCCGCACCTGCTTCCTAAGTCCGCCCGATGGAAATCCGAAGGCGTTCCGCGTTAGGATTGCGTCCCTACACCCCCATGGCCCAAAAGCGAAAAATCATTGTCTGGGTCGCCATAAGCGCCGACGGCTTCATCGCCCGGCTCGACGGCGCCATCGACTGGCTCGACCGTCCGCGCCCGAAGGGCAACTACGGCATGGTTGCGTTCTATAAATCGATCGACACGACCCTCTGGGGCAGGAAAACATGCGACATGGCGCTCGAGTACCAAAAGAAAGGCGTGCCGGGACGGCCTTCGATACGAGAGTTAAAAACTATGTCTTCACGCACACTCTCCCGCAATCGCCGGCCGCCTGCGGGCGTCGAGTTCGTGACCGAACCAATCAAAGCGTTCGCAACCCGTCTGCGAGGGAAAAGGGAAAACACATTTGGATCATGGGTGGCGCCGGCATCATTGCGTCGTTTCTCGACGCAGGAGAGATCGACGAGTTCGTGATTCTCGTCATTCCCAAATTTATAGGCGAAGGCATTCCACTGATGGCGCCCGCGCGTCGCACTGTGCCGCTAAAACTGATTTCCTCGACGAAATTCCCAGACGGCATGGTCAAAGCTGCACTACGCCGTCCGCTAAGTAACGAGGACTTCGGCGCGAAGCCCCGCGGCGCACACGATTAGGTGTTCTCTTTCGTGATGCCGTTTCATCGCGCGGTGCCGCAGTTTGCCGAGCTTGCGATTCAGGAAATGATCGCGTTTCAGGAAACGCAATAAGGGAGAGCGGCGCTTCTCCACTCTGCTTCGAGCTCGTCTCAACCTCGTATCCTCGCCGAACAACTCCAGCGCGGTATCCAGCGTATCCATCGCCTTCGTGCGTCGCCCGCCAGACGCGTACACCTCAGCCAGGTTCAGGTAGAACTGCGCCTCATTGCGTCTGAGCTGCACCGCAATTTCGCACAGCTCGGAAGCTTTATCCCATTTTCGCTGGGCGCGTCCGATCGCCAGTCCAAGAAACGATAAGTAGAAAGGGTTTTGCTTCTCGGATTCGAAAGCCTGTCGGAGGCGCAGGAGCGCCTTTTGAGGATACCCGCTTTTCAAAAGGGCCACGCCTTCCTTAAAGTCTGCGAGTGCGGCTGTCTCCATGGTCTGCTCCCCATGTCATCGGTTGGCTGGGCGATTTCCGGAAAGCTTTCGGAGTTGACTTCGACGAATGCGCAAGCAAGTGGACCCGAAGACGGAGTTGCTCTCTACAGAAGGTTGCTTGCACGTGGTCTCTGCCTGACGATCAACTTAGCCAAAATCTTCACGATTAGCTACTGTACGGACGGACAGGTCCCAACGAGAAGTCACCCCGTTTCTGAACACGTCAATAATCACGCACGTTTCGGGCCTGCGGACTCAAATGCTGCTCTGGCTTTCGCGCCCGCGCGAGTGTAAAACAATGAAGCGCTCGGCGCTCCTCGAGCATCGAATTCGCGCCGGCCGCAATTTTTCGCCTGCTTACTTTGGGAAGTAGAGAAGGAGACGGCACGATGCAACGAACAGCTTCTGCAGTTTGGTCCGGCGCGCTGAAAGACGGCAAAGGTTCGATCTCGACTCAGAGCGGCATTCTCTCAGACACGCCGTATTCCTTCGGCACGCGCTTCGAAAGCGGCAAGGGCACGAATCCCGAGGAACTGATCGCCGCCGCTCACGCGGGCTGCTTCACGAT
Organism: uncultured Acidobacteriota bacterium; assembly: GCA_963744235.1. GTDB lineage: Bacteria > Acidobacteriota > Terriglobia > Acidiferrales > UBA7541 > Palsa-295. The sequence continues at coordinate 135,523 of CAVUSU010000007.1, forward strand.
GGCGCTTTCGGCGCAACTCGGCACCATGAATTTCACGCCGCAAAACCTTCACACCACCGCCACCCTAACCTTCGAGAAACTCGACGCCGGCTGGACCATCTCGAAAATTCATCTCGATGTCGCCGGCCGCATTCCCGGAATTTCGCCCGAGGCGTTTCAATCCGCCGCGCAGAGCGCGAAAGCGAATTGCCCCGTCTCGCGCCTCCTGAAAGCTGAAATCACGATGACCGCCAGCCTGGAGCAAGCCGCATGATTCTTCCGGCCATCGCCGGGCTTCTGATCATCACATCGGTGCTTTGGGAGGCGTTTGAGGCCGTGGTTCTCCCGCGGCGAGCCACTCGGCGCTTTCGAATCACCCGCTTGTTCTATCGTTCCACGTGGATTCCCTGGCGGACGATCGCGAAGCAAATTCGCCCGACTAAAACGCGCGAGACCTTCCTCAGCTTCTACGGCCCGCTCTCGCTCCTTTTTCTCTTCGTGTGTTGGGCCATCGGACTGATTTTCGGCTTCAGCCTTCTGTATTACAGCGCATCACGCGCCGAAACATCGCCTGCCCCCTTCATAACGTGGCTGTACTTGAGCGGCAGCACCTTTTTCACGCTGGGACTCGGTGACGTAACGCCCCACACGTGGGCCGAGCGCTGGCTTACCGTCGCTCAAAGCGGACTCGGCTTCGGCTTTTTTGCTCTCGTCTTCAGCTATTTGCCCGTCATCTATCAGGCCTTCTCGCGCCGCGAAGTGAACATCGTCCTGCTCGACGCGCGCGCCGGTTCGCCCCCCACAGCCGCTGAAATGCTTCGCCGCCATACGGGCCCGCACGGAATGGACGGGCTTCAGCAGCTCCTGCACGATTGGGAACGCGCGGCCGCGGAAATCCTCGAGAGCCACGTTTCGTATCCTTCGGTCTCCTATTTCCGCTCGCAGCACAACAACGAATCCTGGGTCGCCGCGCTCGCGGCCATTCTCGATACCAGCGCGCTGCTGATTGCCAGCATCGAAAATCCCTGCACGCGCCAGGCACGTCTCACGTTCGCGATGAGCCGTCACACCATCGTCGATCTCGCGCAGCTCTTCAACGCGAAGCCCCAGCCCGGAGACCACGACCGCCTGCCCCCCTCCGAATTGCAGCGGCTTCGCACGACCCTGACGCAAGCCGGCTTCCAGCTCAGCGACACCGAAGCCGCCAGGAAAAAACTCGCCGAGCTCCGCCAAATGTACGAGCCCTACTTGCAGGGCCTTTCGCGCTTCCTCTTCATGGACCTTCCGCCCTGGATCCTCGCGAAGGAAATCACCGACAACTGGAAAACCAGCGCCTGGGGCCGCATCTCCGGCTTCGCCACTCCGGCCCGCGAAGAAATCACCGTCGACGACCACGGCGACTGATTCAGTTTGTTGCTTTTGTACCCCGGCCTTCACGCCTGCTTGGCAAAAACGATCGTTTGCACAAGCGAATGCATTGGCGCCGGCTGGCTCACCAGACGCCTCTTGAGCCCCTTTTCCAGCCGGTCTCCGAAAGCGCGAAGCGCCTCAGCCTCTCCGGCGCGTACTCGATCGAGCGATGACGCAAGCGATGGCATAAACACTGACCGGAAGAACAGCGCATGTTTCGTTGCCAGGGCCTCCTTGTTTCCGTCCCTTTCGTAGTCATTCCACGCGTCGTCCGCCAGTTCGGACATCTCAAAGTCTTCCACGGTCAAACGCTGGAAGTGCTTGTCGCCGCCGAAGGGAGCAAGGAGGTCGCGTTTCCGTCTTGGATGAGCTCCCAGCACCATTCGCGCGCGCTCCTCAGCCGTGATTGCGCCGTCAACCACCATCTCCGCAAGTACGGCATTTGCCTGGTCCATAACATTCTCGAACCCAGACGACCCGTCATCAGCAAGTGCCGGAAGCACCACCACCAGACGTCCTCCAGGCCGCAACTCTCGTGCCCTTAACGAGAGGAAGGCTTCCCAGTCCTGCGCTGCCTGGCGCTCGAACTCCGCGCGCACAGCGCCCGTACTGTGAGCCGAAATGAAGTGGCCGGGGATCAATGTCGGAATTCGGCTCAGCCACACTGCCGCATACGAACACCACCCCAGATGCACCGAGCCCGGCGGCAGCACGTTCTCATAGAATGATCTTCCGATCGCGCTGGGAAAAACGCTCGGGTCGCTCACACCGTAGCTATCGGGTTCAGTATCCAAGACTGTGAATAGCGAATTGAAGTCGTTTGAAGGCTGGTCGATGTGGAACACCGAAATCGGGCGATTCGGGCCGAGCCGCTGCCGCAAGTTCCTGATCGCCACCTGCATAGGCACCATCGAATTCTTCCCCTGCGATGATCCATAATCCGCGATCACCACGGGCTGATCGTCCGCGTTCACCTCTGCCCTCCGCACCGCCTTCTCCCAGAGCGGCAGTGCCAAAGCAGCGCCGCCCGCCGGCAGTTTTGCATACTTGTTGTACGCTCCCTTGCCCTCCATCACGCCATGGGACGGTGTCTCTTGGTTCGCCATCTGGAAGTCCCTCCTCTGTTTCTTTCGCGGAATGCGGATGAGTCCTGAGCGTGGGAACAAGTCTCCTCGCGCGCAGTCACGCGGCCTAGATAATAGTGCGGGCGGAGCTAAAGACGTTACGCTCAGAAATGCCAGTGGTTGCTAGACCAGCGGGAACTCATTCTTGGTGGGAAATCCCTTGCTCGAGCAGAGAAGAAAACGCTCCAGCGCTCCGAGAAGCGTCTCCGACCGTCTCACGCGCTTCAGCGCCAAACTCTGTAGGGGCGGGTTTCAAATCCGCCCGCCTTGGCTCAGTTCGACCCTCGCTTGCGTCGCGTTTAGCTTTTCTCACCGTTCTCTGCGCCCGCCATCCTGTCGGGCCTCTGCCTGAATTCTGTTCTCGATTTTCAGGTTTTGCACTTTCTTCCATCTGTGTTTATCTGTGTTCATCTGTGGTTCCCAAGGTTTTGCCTTTATTTCAAATCTGAAATCTCAAATGTGAAATCGCCGGCGGCTGTCTGTATCGCCACCGAGCCGGACTCTGTACTGGCCCGTTTCAAACCCGCCCCCCTTGGCTCAGTTCGACCCTCGCTTGCGTCGCGTTTAGCTTTTCTCACCGTTCTCTGCGCCTGCCCGCCATCCTGTCAGGCGGGCCTCTGCCGTGAATTCTGTTCTCGATTTCAGGTTTTGCACTTTCTTCCATCTGTGTTTATCTGTGTTCATCTGTGGTTCCCAAGGTTTTGCCTTTATTTCAAATCTGAAATTTCAAATGTGAAATCGCCGCTTTGCCTTAATCAGCACATCCACCGAATCGGGGCGGCCATTCCAGAAATCAAGCCGCACGCGGCCGTCCGCGAGTTGCGTCACCGTCGCTGGAATCGAACTAGCTGTCAGATACCATCCGGCCGGCAGAACAACCGCGTTGCGCGGCCGCCCCAGGCTGCGATCGAACACCAATTCGTCCCCATTCAGACCATAGCTCGCCGGTGCGGTATACGTCTCCGAAATACGCAGCCGAATCGATTGGCCCTTCTTCACCGGCGGGAAAGGAATCACCACCGCTTGCGTTTCGGGCTTCACCGGCTCCTCGGACTTGATCTTCGCCGCGATCATTTCCGCGCCGGTCATCACCTTCGCTGCAAGTTTCTCGCCCGTATCCAGCACGTACGCCGACGGACCGGAAGCGTTGCTGCCCTCGCGCACCACGTTCACATATGCATCGACGCCCGGGCGCGTCTCCGTATAGTCGTGATACAAGCTGAAAGCATGCGTCTCCGGCTGCTGCAGAAAGTAGACGATGTCGCGGTCCTGATGCGCGCGCTCCGAAAGCCGCTCGCGTTCCGTCTCGCCCGGGAACGGCGCTTCCCAACTGCGCGTCGCGCTTGGCGCGTGCGGCGCAGCTTCGGGTCCCGTCTGCGCACCAGGCTTCGCGCGCAGAATCAGCGGCGCTTCCGCGGCGGTCGCGTTCATGAAACTGATGGCGATGCGGCCGTCCGGCTCCGTCAGCACCTGCGACGGCACGTTGCAGCCCACCAACTCATACCCCGCAGGTAACACAACTTTGTTGCGCTTCACGCCCAGCGGCCGATTGAAAACGATCCCGTCGCCTTCGCGGAAGTAGCTCTTCGGGTCTTTGTACGTCTTCAGGATAAGAACTCGGCCTTGTCCTTCCTCCGGCACCGGCCGCGCGAGCGTCACCCGAATGTAGTTCGTGTCCGCATCGGCGTCGCCCATCAGCGGATCCCTGCGAGCGTCCGCTCCGCTGACCACTTCGAAATGCAGCGGCTCGCCCGTCATCGCGTCGATCACCGACTCATTGCTCGCAACGCTGCCTTTGCGAATCGGATTGTAGAAATACTTCGGCACCCGCCGTCGTCGCCGTCACTTCGTACCAGATGTTGAAGCTCGCTGTATCAGGCGCAAGCAATTCGTACCGCGTGTACTCGTCGGTTTCGGCCTGTCGCGAGGTTGACGGAGCGGCCGCCGCTCCCCCAGTTTTCTGCGCACGTGACGCAGCGCCGCATAGCAACAAAATCATCATCGCACTCGAAACCACAATCGCTTTGCGCATAAATTCCCCCCTGATTAACTCAACGAATCCCAAGATCATCGTGCAAACCGCTCTTCCAGTCCATCGTGCTCTCGAGCCCCACCCGACACGAGTGTGCTGTATGGGACATAAATCCACCGGGCCTAAGCGCATAGTGACGTCTGCCGCGATTTCGAAGGCGGCAATTTCAAATCTGGAGGACCACCACATGCACCGTGCACATCGTTACATTGCTACGCTATTTATGGCCGGCGTCCTTGCCGCGCCCGTATCCCTCATGGCCGCCAAACCTCAGGAAGCCAACGTTCAGGTCCGAGTCTATGATCGAGACCACAAGGATTATCACAACTGGGACGACAACGAAAATCGCGCCTGGGGCCGCTTCCTCGACGAAAACCACAGGAATTCTCACGAATTCTCGAAGTCAAACAAGAAGGAAAAGTCGCAATACTGGAATTGGCGCCACAGCCATCCTGATTAAGCACTTGGCCGGGCCATCGCCTCGGAACCACGAAACAACAAACGCCACCTCCGCGTCCGGTCCGTAACCTTACGGATCGGACGTCGTGGTGATGCCACCCGTGTTCGGACTACTGAAGACTTTACTTCGCACCTTCCAGCGCCATCGGCTCAAAATACTTCGGAATGATCACCTTCGATTTAGGCGATGCCGCCCTCACCTCCTGAATGAACGATTGCAACCGGTCGATGGCGGGTTGTTGCGATTCTCCGTAGGGAGCAAGAAAGTTGTCCCAATGAGTCGGCAGCACGAGGGCTGGGTAGTGCAAGTCGCGCATAAGCCGGCCAGTGTAGTCATAGATCTCGCGACGAGACGAACCGGCCCCAACGAGTACCACGTCCGGCTCCAATCCCTCAATCTCGCGCTCGATATAGTTCATTCCGCCAAACGCAAGAATCTGATGGCCGCGGAAACGAACCAGATATGCCAGCGTGCCTCCCTCGGGATGGATCTGTTTCAGCGTCAACGGCGCCTTCATCCCTTCAGGCGCTTTGTCCGAACTGAAGTAGTGCTTATGGTCCAGCGCGCTATGAATGCTGGGAATCACCCGGACGGAAAAGGCGCCAAACTCATAGTCCTCTCCTCCACGCACCGTAATGAGTTGCTGCTCGGGAACGCCATAGGCCCGCAGAACGTTCTGGGTGCTTTCGGTTCCGATTACCGTCGCATGAGTTTTCAGCGCAATGTGAGGAACATCGAGGACGTGATCGTAGTGCGTGTGAGTCACCAGCACGAAGTCGGCTCGCGGGACGTGAGAATCAATCGCGGCCACGTCCGGCGCTGCCACGTCATCCCACCCATACGCCGTGCGCGTGTCCCCTGGTTCTCGCACATATGGCGGCAGCTCGGGCGGGGGCGGACCAAGTATTCGCGAGATATAGGGATCGACCAAAATCACCGTCTTCCCGTCGCTGATTTCCCAGCCGGCCGTCCCCAGGTACGTCAACGTCACTCGTCCCCTCTCCGCGCTCCCAGGTATCTGCTGCGCTCCCAACAGCGCGCACCACAGCAGCACGGCCGAAACCGCACTCATAACGATTAGCGCCTTGCGCATGAATCCTCTCCTTCAGATCTGAGGCTTTCTGGCGCGTCCAAACACCCCATATACCCACGAAAACGTCGTTATAGTACTACTACTGCAATTTTGAACCTACACATCGTCCGCCTTCCATGCTACCGTCAGTCGTTTTCATGCTCGACAAAATTCACACAACGCAGAAGAGGCCAAAAGTAGCAGGGGGCCACTGCCCGTCCTTCCCAATCGCCAAATTTCAATCGGTACACTTTGCAAACGGAAATCCGCGGAACTCCTTGAGATTCAATAACATGAAAATTTTCAATCGGTACAAAAACGAGCCTTCCGCAAGCAGCAACCGGGGTAAGATGCCTCTTCACGGCCAATCATGAATCGCCACCTAATCCGAGCCGCCGCACCCTTCGCCTGGCTCTTGCTGCTCGCCGGGCTGTCGGTGGCCGCAGCGCAGTCTCCGCCCAATCAATCAGCAGCTCAATCACAGGTCCAGTCCGGCTTCGCCGAAATCAACGGCGGCAAAATCTACTACGAAGTGGCCGGTTCTGGTCACCCACTCGTTCTGATTCACGGTGGGCAGATGGACCGCCGCATGTGGGATGAGCAGTTCGACCTCTTCTCGAAATCGTATCGCGTGATTCGCTACGACGTGCGCGGCTTCGGCAAATCCCCCGCCTCAACCAATGTCTACGCCGACGAAGAAGATCTCGCCGCACTCCTGAAGTATCTCCATGTCGACAAAGCCTACGTCGTCGGCCTTTCCCTCGGCGGTCGGATCGCCATCGACTTCGCGCTAACCCACCCCGACATGACCGACGGGATCGTTCCCGTCGCTCCCGGCCTCAGTGGATTTCATTTCAGTGAGGACCCGAATACGATGGATAGCTGGCGCGCCGCCCTCGCCGGCGATTGGCAGAAGGTAGCCGACCTCTGGCTCAAGAGCGGCTACATGGCGCCCGCCGCGGGGAATCCGAAGATTGCGCCGCGCCTTCATCAGCTCGCACTCGAAAACGCGCACGAATATCTCGATAATCCCGTCCTCGAATCCATGCCGAATCCACCGGCAATCGAGCGCCTTCCCGATATCAAGACGCCGACGCTCATCATCGTCGGCAATCGCGATGTCACTGATATCCACGAAATTTGCGGCTTGTTGTACGCGAGAATTCCCCACGCGCGCGAAATCCTGATCGAAGGCTCCGGCCACATCGTCAACATGGAGCAGCCGGAACTGTTCAATCGCTCCGTCCTCAATTTTCTCGGGAGTCTCGCGAAACAATGAAAGCCGCGCGCAACAGAGGCATCCTACTCAATCCCAGTGGCCGCATTCTCGGCTCGCAAAACGCGATCTTGACCGGCACCGCGGCCAGACACCACGTTCCTGATTTTGAGGGCTGCCTCTCGATCAAGTCCGTCATCTCAGGCTCGGTGGTTTGGGAGACGCCCGGCCGCCGTTACGAAGTTCACGAAAATACCTACCTCCTGCTCAACGACCACCAGCGCTACACGATGACGATTGACTCCGCGCGCAAAGCCACCACCTTCTGCATCTTTTTCGAGCGCGGATTCGTCGAAGACGTTTTTCGCGCGGAGACTTCGCCCACTTCAACGCTCCTGGATCAGCCGGACCCCGTAGCCGACGAACCGCTCGGCTTCGTCGAGCGCATCGAACCGCAAGTAGCCATTCAAGGCGAACTGCAGCGACTCAAGAAGCGGCTCGCAAACCGTCAACTCTCTTCCGAAGAATCCACGGCCGATCTCTATCGCCTCGCCGAACGATTGCTCGCCGAGCGCAGAAAAACCAGCGTCGCAATCTCTCGGCTTCCCGCCGTTCGCAGCGCGACGCGCGAAGAACTCTTTCGGCGCGTCCTCCGCGGCCGCGATTTCCTGTTGTCGTCACTTTCGGACTCCGTCTCCTTAAACGAAGCCGCTCGCGCAGCCTGCCTTTCGCCCTTCCATTTTCATCGCGCTTTTCAGTCTGCGTTCGGCATCTCGCCTCATCGCTACGCAATTCGTCACCGCCTCGACCGCGCGCGCCACCTTCTGCGCGCCACCGATCGCAGCGTCACTGAGATTTGCCTCGAAGCCGGATTCGAGAGCCTCGGTTCGTTCAGTTCCCTTTTTCGCCGAACGTACGGCTTCCCGCCCAGCGATCGCCGGGCCAAAATTAGCAATTTCCGAGAAGCGGAAATGGTCACCCGGGCGCATGATTCGCCAGTCGAAGCAGCAAAGGGAGGAATACCATGACCAAAACGCTCGCATCTCTGGCCCTTGGATTATTTTTGCTCGCCGGGAACGCCGTCCCGGATAAAGCCGCCACACCGCCGAAGGCAACCGTCCATCGCGCTTTGGCGGCGCAGGATTCGGATACCGAAACCGTTCTCTCCACCTTTCGCCCGCGCGCGGGCAAAGAGGATGAACTCTTGAAAACGATGGGCAAAAACTGGTCGACGCTATCGAAACTGGGTCTCGTGCTGCAGCAGCCGCACATCGTACTTCGTGGAAAAGACGACGCCGGAAAAACCATCTTTGTCGAGCTCCTCACGTGGCGAGATCATGAAGCTGGCCGATCACGTCCCCGCCGAAGTCCAGGCGATTTGGAACCAATTGCAATCGGAAGTGGAGGATCGCGGCGGCCGTCGCGGAATCGAATTCCCGGAATTCGATATCGTCTCGGCAACTCCCTGATCATGATCGTACGAAAACCAGCGGCCAAATTGGACCCGGCGCCTCCGCGGTTTGGAGACGCTCGCCGATTGCCGCTCAAAATCCCTGTGCTATAATTTGCTCTGCGTGACGGACTCAATTCGCACTTCGGTGCGACGCGGAGCGACTTCATGACCATGAACTTCCCCAAGACCGAAAAGATTTGGCACAACGGCAAGTTCATCAATTGGGACGATGCGAAGATTCACGTCCTCGCTCACGTCGTCAGCTACGGCTCCGCCGTCTTCGAGGGAATCCGCTGTTACAGCACGCCGCAAGGCCCGGCGATTTTCCGCAATCGCGAGCACATGCAGCGCCTCGTGAACTCCGCGTATATTTATCGGATTGAAGTTCCCTTTTCCGTCGAGGAACTCTGCGAAGCCAATCTCGAGCTGATTCGCATCAACAAAGTTCCGTCCTGCTACCTTCGCCCGATTGTTCTGCGCGGGTACGGCACCGGCGGCGTGGATCCGAAAGATGCTCCGATTGAAACGTATCTCGCTTGCTGGGAATGGGGACGCTATCTCGGCGACGAAGGCCTGAAGAGTGGCGTCGACGTCTGCGTCAGCTCGTGGAATCGTCCCGCGCCGAACACGTTGCCGCAAATGGCCAAGGCCGCCGCGAACTATATGAACTCCCAGCTTATCCGCATGGAAGCCGTCACCAATGGCTACGTCGAAGGCATCGCCTTGGATTCGCAGGGTTACGTGAGCGAAGGCTCCGGCGAAAACATTTTTGTCGTTATGGACGGTACGGTCATCACGCCTCCGCTCAGCAGCTCCGCGCTCCCCGGCATCACGCGCAATTCGGTCATGACGATCTGCCACGACCTCGGCGTCCCTGTCGTCGAGCAAATCGTCCCCCGCGAGATGCTCTATATCGCGAACGAAGTTTTCTTTTGCGGTACCGCCGCGGAGGTCACGCCCATTCGCTCGATCGACCGCATCAAGATCGGCAACGGCTCGCGCGGCCCCATCACCAAGCGCGTCCAGGAAGATTTCTTCGCCATCACCGGCGGCACCAAGCCCGACCGCCACGGCTGGCTCTCCCACGTCAACGCTCCCGCCGGCGCCGCCGTCCGCTAGCGATGCGCTGAGCCGTTCAACTTTCAACTGTTAACTTTCCACTGCGTCCAGTAGAATTCGCGCGCGTTCGATTCGCGCTGTGTTCGCGCGAGTGCGCGTTTTCGCGGAGGCAACGCTTGTACGGCCTGTTCCAAAAACTCGCCGCTGAATTCATCGGAACGTTCGCGCTGGTTTTCGTTGGCGTTGGCGCCGTCTGCGCCGACCAGAATCTCCGCTCCCAAAGCCAGACCGGATTCGGCCTTCTCGGCATCGCCATCGCGTACGGCTCGGCCACCGCCATCATGGTCGCTGCCTTCGCGCACATTTCCGGCGGACACTTGAATCCCGCAGTCACGATTGGCTTCTGGGTGACGAAGCGCCTCGGCACCATCCAAAGCATCCTCTACTGCGTCGCGCAACTCTTGGGGGCCGTCGCTGCCGCCTACCTGCTCACCGCCATCATTCCCGACCAAGCTTGGCGGCCGATCGGGCTCGGCACGCCTGATCTGGGGCCCGATTTCACGCGCTGGCATGCCATGGTGCTCGAAGGCGTCATGGCGTTCGTCCTCGTCACGGCGTATTTCGCCACGGTTCTCGACGAGCGCGGCGCGAACAGAGTCGCCGGCTTCGCCGTCGGACTCGCCGGCGCCGCCGAAGTTCTCGTCGCCGCCCCGTTCCTGGGAGCCTCCGCCGTGAATCCCTGCTCGCACCTTCGCCACCACCCTCGCTTCCCGGCACAACTGGCACGGCCACGGAGTCTTCTGGGTGGGCCCGCTTTTTGGTGGAGTGATCGCCGGCGTGATCTACGACCGCCTCTTCCTCAAAGATCAGCCTCCCGCGTAAGGAAGGGATGTTGTAACGCCGGCGTCCGCCGGTTCTTTCCCGCTTTTCCGTCTGCCGGCCGAAGTACCGTTGCGCCCCTAGAAATCGCCGTTCTCGACATCCTTGCTGCCCCCATTTCCGCGTGCTAGCGTCGATTGAATCTTCTTATCCCGGAGCCTTCCGCTATGGCCGTTGCTATTGACGATCTCCTTCGCCGCGCTGTTGAAAGTCGCGCATCGGACTTGCACCTGAAAGTTGGCAATCATCCCTATCTCCGCGTCGACGGCATTCTGAGCGCACTCAGCGACGTCCCCCGCATCACGCCGGAAGAAATGCTCTCGATGGCGTTCAGCATGATGACCAACCGGCAGAAGCAGAAGTTCAAGGAAACTGCCGAACTCGATATGGCGTATGGCGTCGCGGGCCTGGGGCGCTTCCGCGTCAACGTATTCCAGCAACGGGGCAATGTCGGCATGGTCCTCCGCGTTATTCCGACTAAAATCCGCACGATCGAAGAACTCGAGCTACCCCGCATTCTCGCCACGGTTTGCGAAGAGCAGCGCGGATTGATTCTCACCACCGGCACCACTGGTTCCGGCAAGTCCACCACGTTGGCCGCGATGATCGACCGCATCAACTCGCTCCGCGCGGAGCACATCATCACCATTGAGGACCCGATCGAGTACCTGCACCGCGATAAAAAGGGGTTCATCAACCAGCGCGAAGTGGAAGTCGACACGGCGTCGTTCTCAACCGCGTTGCGCGCCGCCCTTCGTCAAGACCCTGACGTCGTCCTCGTCGGCGAAATGCGCGACCTCGAAACAATTTCCACCGCGCTGCTGGCCGCCGAAACCGGCCACCTCGTGCTCTCCACATTGCACACTCTTGACGCGACGGAAACAATTCAACGTATCATCGCCGTGTTCCCGCCGCCGGAGCAGAAGCAGATTCGCCTGCAGCTCGCCGCCACACTGAAGGCCGTTGTCAGCCAGCGCCTGGTCCGCAAGAGCGACGGCGCGGGCCGCGTGCCCGCCGTCGAAGTGATGATTTCCACCGGCTACATTCGCGATTGCATCATTAATCCCGACAAGACCCGCATGATTCGCGACGCCATCGCCGCCGGCACCAGCCAGTACGGCATGCAGACCTTCGATCAATCGATCTTCGATCTCTACTCGCGCAACCTGATCACGCTGGAAGAAGCCATCATGCGCGCGTCGAATCCGGACGATTTCCGCCTCCGCGTCCAGGGCATTCGCTCCTCCGCGGATTCCGCCCGCGAAGAGATGGAGCGCGCCATGACCGAATTCGAGCGCACCGGCTCACGGTAGAGTGAATTGGAACTTAGGGCCCGCTAAGTGACTAGCAATGTAGGGCTTATTAGGCTGATGGGGCCGGTACTATTGACGTGCTGTCTCGGAAGCTGTATAAAGCAAGTGTACTAGGGAGGTTCAAATGGCCACTCCAATGGGTCCGGGCTTCACGAGCTAGTTCCCCTTCCTTGCGCTCTGGATGTACCCCCGTATCGCAGCAATATCCATGTCTTGGTCCGCGAGTCCCTCGAGCGCCGTGGTCGTAGGCGGCTCCAAAGTCTGCATCGGATAGTTGCTTCCATACCACAGTTGATAGGGCCGGTTGGATTCATAGTCGAGGATCGCGATGAAACCCTTCAGGAAGAGTACAGTCTCGCTCCGCCCAGAACCCTTTAGCCAACCACAAAAATCTTGCCAGGCAAGCTCCCAGGTCGTCTGCGAATAGCCAGGTGTTTCATTCAATGCGAGGAAACTTGCCATCGTCGTTCTCGCGTTAAGAAGATCCAAGAGATGGCTCCGGTGCGTGATCGTCCGCTCGTCATCGCCATAGAGCGTGAAGTACTTCATATAGCAGCCGTAAACGAGCTTCTCCCCGACGCGGTTCTTGAAATAGTAACCGCCGATTTTCCAGTTCGACTCCCGCGCGTGCCATGCAAACATCATCATGTGGTAAAACGCCATGCGGCAGTGGCGATGTGCCTCAAGAGCGTTCTTGCTCTCCTCCTCTCTTACAAATGCGTCCACCTTCATAATCATCTGCTGTGCGGCGCCCCACAGCGGTAGATAGTGATCTCTTGCCACGCGATGGCTTTCCGGCAACATCTGATTCCATGTTTGCGACAACTGGGCGCGCGAGTTTTGCTGCTCCTGCTCCTGCGTATCGCGTTTGTGCTCTCTTTCCTCCTCAGCTTTGTCGCGATGGTGCTGATAAAACCCGAAGCCAACCGATAGCAGTAGTAGCAAAATCGGCAGTCCCACATCTTTGACGAAGTCGCGAAGATCCGACCATCGTTTCTCACCCTCGGTGAGACTCGCAAGCTGACCCAAAGCGGCTGAGGACCATGATCGAGCTTTGCTCGGAGACGACCAGCCTATAACTGCGACAACGCCCTGCATCCTATTCGCATGATCCGCTTCGAGATCTCCCCAAATCGTGCGGCTCTCGCCTTTCTCAAGTCGTTTCGCAATTCGATCGGGATCGTTGCCAGGCGCGGCCTCCGGTGAATCGGCGGGTACACCGCACTCCGGCGCGGGGTTCTCATCCCAGCAGCGGCGATGGATGCGAAATCCAGGGCTGTCAAGATGCTCGAGCTGAACATTGTCAATCGGACCGTCGCCATCGTTAGAAATGGTAATCCAAAACCGGACATGCTCACCAAGTGCCGCTGATGACGACGAAAGTTGGCCGGTTACGGTCACTCGCGCCGGAGCGTTTTGGTCGATCACGGCGCCGGACGACGTTTGCGTCATAACCGCAAGAAGGCTGAACGCAAGGCAAAGAGGCGCTAAAGGCAACGCGGCCGAAAAAAACTGGCCTCGGGAGCATCTGTTTGCCTTTTTTTTTCCGTAATCCCTGGTCGGGTCGAGCAAACGGAGCCTTTCCGGCGATTAGCGTATCGCGATTTACTCTCCCCGAACTGTCGAAGTCAACGTCTTTCGCACAGTGAAGGCTGAATCCCGCCGAGGGCGCGTCGCGGGCTCCCGGCTGCAATCTGCTCCGCTCGCGCTCAACCATGACTGCTGTTATCCTCTCGTCGTGCGTTCCTCTCCCCGCAAATTCTCCACCGAAGAGGATCTCTACGCCGCCTCGCTGCGCGCGCTGACGCGTCGCGCGCACTCGATCCACGAAATGAAGGAATATCTTGATCGTCGAGCCGAGGACAAGGAACTCGTCGCACCGGTGATAGCGCGCCTTCGCGAGCGAACCTACCTTGACGATGCGCGCTACGCGCTCGACTACGCGCGTCACCACGCGCAATTCCGCGGCCAGGGTCGCTTTCGCATCGCCCGCGAACTGCGCGCCCGGGGCGTTCCCGACCGGGATATCGACGCCGCACTCGAGACCGTTTTCACCGACACGAACGAAACCGCATCGGTCCGCAAGCGCCTCGAGCGCAAGCTCGCGCATGTCCACGCCCCCCTCGACCAGCGCAAACTCGCCTCGCTGTACAGCAGCCTTCTCCGCGCCGGCTTCCCCGCCGACATTATCCGCGCGGAATTGCACCGAGCCACCCACGCCGAAGTCCCCGATGTCGAAACTCCGGTCGACGAATAGCTTACTTTGACGGAGCATTCGCAGCGGCGCGATGGTCGTAGCTGATCGCGCGCGTGATCTTCCATACGCCATCCTTGTATTGCCACAGCGTGATGAACTTGCCTTCGCCCGGCGGCGTGTTCGTCTTCGGATGATAAAAACGATGGACGCCTATTTCCACTGCGCCATAGCCCTTCATGTAATAAATCTGCAGAGTGCCGGGGACCAGCTCCCGCCGCACGTCGCCTCCGCAGATGTTGTCCTTGATACTTTGCGTAAGCTTCTCCTTGCCCAACGTCACGCCGCCCTGGTCATGATAGAACTCCACGTTGTCATCGAGCAGCGAGCTGAACTTCGCGAGGTCGCACGTGTTGTAAGCGTCGAACAAAGCGGTATCTAGCGCAGTTACGGCCTTGTCAAGATCAGCTTGCGATTGAATCTTGTCGAGTGGTGGAATCACGTAAGCGGCCGGTGCGGCCTGCGCCCAAGTGCGAAACGCGCCGAGTCCTACCACAACAAGCACTAAAGCCGTTCTTAGCGCGACGAGCGATTTCATGGAGGAGTCCTCTTAGTTCGAGTTTGCCCTGCAGTTGGAGGTACGCCACTTCACGCCCGGATGTTCCCTCATTCCCGTGACAAGAAATGTCTAGCGTGTTGACACTTCAAACGCCGCGCCATAAGATTCGTGTCCATATCGTGACCGATTTGCCCATAGTCGGGAGACCTCGAGCCAGGAGACCTTTGCCATGAAAAAGATTCTGTGGTCCGCGCTAGCCCTGCTTGTTTTCCTCACGGCAGCCGAAATCGTCGCGCCCGGCGCGCGCGCGCAGGCACAAACCGCCGCCCCGCCTTCGGGCGTCACCGCGACAACCGGCACCGCCGCGCCTGCGCCGCCACAAGGGCGCAAGAAGCGCGTCGCGATCTTCGATTTTGACTTTGCCACGGTGCAAACCTCCTCCGCGGCTGTGTTCGGGCAGAACGTGGACATCGGCAAGGGTATTTCGGATCTCCTGGTGAAATACCTCGTTCAGGACGGCACCTACTCCGTGATCGAGCGCAAAGCGATGGACAAAATCCTCACGGAGCAGAATTTCTCGAATAGCGACCGCGCCAATCCCAATTCGGCTGCCAAGATCGGCAAGCTGCTCGGCGTCGACGCGATCATCGTCGGCAGCATCACGCAGTTCGGCAACGAAACGAAGAATACGAATGTCGGCGGAGGGGGCGCGGGGCTGGGCAGGTTCGGGGTCGGTGGATTCGGTCAGAAGAAGAGCAAAGCGATCGTCAACGTCGACGCGCGTATCGTCGACATCGACACCGCCGAGATTCTGGGCGTCGCGTCCGGGCACGGCGAGTCCAAGCGCGAGAGCACGAGCCTGACTGGTGGTGGCGGCGGCTGGACCGGATTTGGCGGTGGCAACGTGGACTTCGGCGCCAGCGATTTCCAGCAAACCATTATCGGCGAAGCGGTGAATCTTGCCGTCAAGGACATGAGCACCGGCCTGATCGCCGACAACACCAAGCTCTCAGCCCGTACGATCATTGTCACCGGCCTCGTCGCTGCCGTAGACGGCGGCCAGATCGTCCTCAACGTCGGCGCGAAGGCTGGCGTGAAAGTTGGCGACCAGCTGTCCGTCGAACGCGTGACCAAAGAAATCAAGGACCCAACCACCGGCCAGGTGATTCGCCGGCTCGCGTCGCCCATCGGCACAATTCGCGTCACTGACGTCGACGACATTTCTTCCGTCGCCGCCGCCGTTACCGGCACGGACTTCAAGGTCGGCGACGCCGTGAAAACCGTAACGCAATAGCGCTCTTCGGCGCGCGCAAAGGTTTCGCGGGAATGCTCACGCGAAGATTTTCCCTGCCTTCTCTCGCTTTTTGCGCGCTCGCGGCGGTGCCCGCGCTCGCTCAGACTCAGCCTGTCACGGCTGCTCAGCAGGATTTCCTGCATCGTCTCGTCGTCGCCGCCGTGGAACGCACTCATCACGTTGTCCGCTACAATCCGGCCTACGTACGCATTCCCTATCCGGGCGGTGATGTCCCCGCAGACACCGGCGTTTGCACCGACGAGATCGTCCGCGCCTACCGTGTCGTCGGTATCGATTTGCAAAAAGACGTGCATGAAGACATGGTCCAGAACTTTGCGGCATACCCGAACCAATCGCGCTGGCTCTTGTCTCATCCCGATCCCAACATCGACCATCGCCGCGTCCCGAATTTAATGGTTTTCTTCAGCCGCAGGGGCGAGGCCTTACCTATCTCAACGCGCGCCACGGACTACTCGCCGGGTGATCTCATCACCTGGGACCTCGGCGGCGGCGTCCCCCACATTGGAATCGTTGTCGACGAAAAATCGCCGAGTAGTGGACGGTGGTTGGTCGTGCACAACATCGGCGCAGGCCCCAAGATGGAAGACGTCCTCTTCAACTGGAGAGTCACCGGGCATTACCGCTACTTCGGGCCTCACTAAGGCCATCGCCGCTTCTGACGCATCCCTTCCCGCAAAAGAAAAACGGGCGAACCACCTATGGTCCGCCCGTTCCTGTGTGTGCGGAATTTCGCGCAGCTCGTGCTTAGTGGGAATCCGAGTCGCGATCGCGGCACCGATCCTTATCTTCGTCCTGGCGGTCATCGCGGTCGCGTCTTGAAGTATCCACGAACACCATTCCTCCCGGATTCGCCAAGCCGGTCACGATCGGTGTGATGACTCCGGTTGTCATGTCAAGCGTGCCGACGAACGGCCCGCCGTCCGCGGCCGTATATGCCGCGCCCCGTTCGAAGTCTTTCTTGCTCAGTGCGAAGACGGTGTTCAAACCCTTGTCGGCGAAAAGGAGAAAACCTTCTCGCGACGTGACAAAAGCGGTGTCGTCGGTTTCCACCCCCATCGGCCCGCTCGGAGTCTGGTAGGTCAGCGGCAAACGGAAAACGCGCTGATCCGAAGAGCCGGGATCGCGCACGATAATTAATTCCTGATCGCCTTGGCTATCCAGGACGATGTTGCCGTGCGGATCGAGAGTCATCGAGTCGGGATCTTGGAGGTTGAGTTGAACGGTCGCGCCGGTGGTTATATCGATGGCGCTGGCCTCGCCAGCAAGTATGGGCTCTACGTCAACGGTGATTCCGTCCAGCCGGGCGCTCACGATAGCCGGGCCGGTGTTCGGGTTATTCGCAGGGTTCGAGGCGCTGATGTACACCTTACAGCCGCGAAAGACCATGTCATCGTACCCGCCACCGTGTAGCGTCGGGCCGAATGTATATACCTTCGTCTCGTGCGTTTCGGTATCGATGATTACGAGACTCGCGTTCGCATCTTCGTTCTGGATCGCCCACAGCAGGTGCGTGGACGGATCCACTTTCAATCCGTCGTTATGTCCAACCACCGTATATGTGTAGACAACGTCGGCGTCCATTGTGTATTCGACGATTTGGGTATTCTTCCCGTCGGAACCGTCAGGCGCATGGCCGTCGCCGTATCCCACGAAAACATGGTCGCGAAGCACCGCGATTGAATCGGGCCCGCTCAGTCCGGCGGGAGCTGTAGCAAACACGGTCAATTCGTACGGAGCCGATGCACTTTGCCCGAAAGCGGGACTCGCGATCGTGCTGGACACAATTAAGACTGCGAGCGCAGGAAACCGCGCACTTAGCTTCTTCATTATTTTGAATTCTCCTTCTCGTGGGAGTTTAAGGACCGCCAGTCAGGCTAGTTCCTCAAAAAAACTGCTCTGTAAATGCTGGATGAACATTTGACGAGTGGGTTCGCACCTTCGTCGGCGCAGACTTGGCTTTACGCAAACTGTTTAGGGGATTAGTTCTAGCGGTGAATTACTCGCCAGCGGGTTTAGCCGCCATTCGAGCAGAACTGCCAGCGACGGAACCATTCGCGACTGAGACGGCATGATTCGCCCTCGCGCGGCCCAGCAGCACCCAGTCCTTCTTCAGTTCGATCATTGTCTCGCGGCTGTGTTTCGGGCTGTCGAGGACGCGGCCAAGCCTTGCGAGCATCACTTCGTAAGCCAACTGTGAATCGGAGGAAGCCTCGAGAATATTATTCGCGCTTACACCGATCTGTCTCGTTTCGCCGTCGCTCCTGATTCCCACCGAAACGCTGCCATCCGGACCGAGGATGACTTTGCCTTCGTCATCGAGGCGCTTGAAAAAACGGCCGAGATACTCTCGGTTCGGAATTGCCTCTTCGCGGACGGCATCTTCCACGGCTGCCTCGAACGCCTCGCGATACTGTTTCCATTCCTTCGTAGTGCCCGCCACCTCTGCGCGTTCCTCGCGCTGCACGGCCTCCAGCATTTGCGCTCGGCTGTCGTCGTCATCGGCCTTCGCACGCTTGATTTGGTAGCCCGTCTGCGTGGCCTCAGCCGTCGGGTACTGTTCCGACTCGTGTTCCGGATTGAATCGGCCCGTCAGCAGATAGGACGCCGTGACCACAGCCAATTCGTCGTCCGCAAAAATCGCCATTGGCACGAGCAATTTCTTCGAGTGGTACAACTGCTCGGTCCCGTCACGGCACTCGCTGCTCCGCTTGTAGGTCCCCGGCACCTGCGCGAAATGGAGTACGCGAAAATCCGATTCCGGATGCTTCAGCGCGTACCGCGTAAATGACCGCGCGATAGCCTTTGGGCTCGTCATCCCGAAATCGTTCAGGTAGTCCGGCCTCGTCGAATGAGGGAAATACGTGTTTATCACGCCGCGCGTAAACGTCGCGCAATTCCGCGTTACGCCGTTGAAGTGGTTCTGATTCGGGCCCGAGTTGAATTCCGCGATGAACTGCTCGTCTTGCTCGACGGTCGTTTTCATCGCAAAGATGTAGACGCTCCGCGAGATCGTAGCGCCCACCATCTCGCGCCATTCCGCCTTGTTGCTTCTCTTGCAGGAGTCCGTCGTGCAGTATTCGTCAAGATATTTTTCGCGGTAGCGCTCCTCGAGCGCGTACTTGATCTTTGCCGACCCAAACAGCGGCCGGTCGCGCGGATCTTCCACTCCATATAAGTACACGCTGAGCGGCACGACGTTCCACTCGTACGGTTGATCCTCACCCAGCGTCGTGTAATTACTCATGACCGAGCCTTCTTCACCGTCCCGGCAAAGACGCAACTTGATCGGCGACTCCGGGCAAACGCGCGAAAGGTAGACGGCGCTGTGCCCAGACCCGGTGATCCTCGCGACGCTGGTGTCGAGCGACTCGTTCAAGACGATCCCCACGTCCGCTCGCGCCCGCGGGCACGCCAAAATCGCCAGAAAAAATGCAAGGGCCGCCATTCCTAACCGCGCCACTTTCGCCGCGGCCATACGCCACCTCATTTCGCGAGAAAAACTCGCGTTGTTGGCTGTCAAGATCATGGTTCGGCCCAAGAATTACCCTAAGGGGTTAAACACTTCCTCTCCATTGTAGTTGCTCCGTCGGGGTCGGATAAATCAGGGAAAACCTGCAGTGCTCGATTCTAAACTGTACTTGCGTACTAGTCGGCCAAGCCACTCCGGCGATCTCACGTAACTCCAACATAGCAAGCCACCTGTGGTTAGCCAGCCTTCCCACAGGAAATGCGAAGAGCTGCTCCACGCGAGGACGCCCATCACCCCATCGGCGGTTTCGCCTCATATTCGCCTATCTCTTCCGTCACTGCTGTTTCATCCCTATTGCCGAACATGAGGCGAAACCCGTACCATTCGGGTTCTTTCTCCGGCACACCAAAATTGAAGGGTCCGGAAGGGGGACACATGCCTGCGACGTGGAAGGGTTCACTCTCATTCGGCCTGGTTTCGATCCCGATCCAGCTCTCTCCAGCTGCGCGCACAGAGCGCATCAGCTTCAATCAGCTCCACAAAGTGTGTCACACGCGTCTCAAGCAGCCGCTTTTCTGCCCCACGTGCAACCGCATGGTCGAACGCAGCGAAGTCGAGAAGGGCTACGAATACGAGAAGGACCAATACCTGCTCTTCACCGAGGACGAACTCGAGAAGGTCGAGCCAGAGTCCGCGCGCATCATGGAAATTCTCGAATTCGTCAAAGCGGACGAAATCGATCCGCTCTATTTCGACGCCTCCTACTACGCCGCGCCCGAGGCGCAGGGCGCGAAGGCCTACCGCCTGTTGCAGGAAGCGATGCTTCGCACCGGCTACGCAGGCATTGCGAAGGTGACGATGCACAGTCGCGAATACATCGTGATCGTCCGCGCGCGCAAGAACGGCCTAACCTTGCACACGATGTTCTATTCGAATGAAATTCGCCCGGCTATGGAATCGAGTACAGACAAATTCGAAGTCAAGGAGCAGGAGCGCGCCCTCGCGACGCAGCTCATCGAAAGCCTCGCCGCGCCGTTCGAACCTGACAAGTACCACGACACCTATCAGGAAGGCCTGCGCACTTTGATCGAAGCGAAGGCACAGGGACAGGAAGTCGTCGCCATCCCGCCCGCCGCAATAGCTCCGCAGGTTGATCTGATGGCCGCGCTCAAGCAAAGCCTGATGCAGAAGCAGCAACCTCCGCGCGGCGAGAAGAAATCTCTGTTGCGCGTCGTCCCGAAAACTGGGCAGGCCGCCGAAGAGTCGCGTGCGCAAGCTCCCAAGAAATCTCGCCGCAAAGTAGGGTAGCTTGCGGAAACCTATCCGCCGCGAAGGGGGTCCGTTCTAGAGAGCGGCGAACCGAGTCCTTTTTTTTCGAATCGGATTTCGGAGCGATCTCGCTGCCACAGCCCGCGCAGTCGTTTGATTTCTACTTGCGTTCCGTTCCCGGAGAGAGTACACATCGCCAAAGGCCGGCTCACTCGCGGCCGCGCAGAGGAAGTTCATGCCCGACATGTACGAAGTTTCCACGCCCGCGCTGAAACTGCGCACCCATAAGTTCGAAAATGACATCGTCGTGCAGTGCAGCGGAATCCTCACCGCGGCCAACTCCGGCCTGCTGAAGGCGCACGTCAAGGAATTGCTGCCGCAAACGAAGCACATGGTCCTTGACCTTACCGAGCTTTCGCAAATGGATAGCTCCGGCCTCGGTACAATTGTCGCACTCTACATTTCCGCGAAAAACGCAGGTAGCACGCTCGAGTTGATCAATTTGAGTGCGCGCATCCGCGAGCTCTTCAGCCTCACTAATCTACTCTCCGTCTTCGAATCCTGCGGCCGCTACGGCACCCGCCTTCCCTAGCACAGCCCCTGGCTCCGGCGACCGCCGCGGCAGGTCTCTGCACCGTCACTGGCATCTCACGCGCATCATTGCTCTCAAGTTGTACGAACGCAGGCAGGATTATGTAAAATAGGGTTCACTACGATGCCGGAGAATCTCGTCAACCTCCACACCTTCGACAATCGCCAGGAAGCCGACCTCGCAAAGGGCGCGCTTGAGGCCAACGGCATCCATGCCATCGTCTCGTCGGACGACGCGGGCAGCCAGGAAGTAAGCCTGCAGTTTGTACGCGGAGCGAAGTTGCTGGTGAAGCGCGAGGACGAGCGCCTCGCGAAAGAAGTCCTCAAACTCCGCTAAACGGGCCTGATCCTGATTTCACGTGGCACCTGCACCAGTCGCCCGGGTCGGTGCACGCAGCGCAATCAGACGTTGTCATCCCGAGCGGAGGCCCGCGCGCCTTTGTTTTTCCCACGCGAAGCGTGGGCGCGGGACGCAGACAGGGACCTCTCTTCGATCCTTCGCCGATCTCGACCGAGTCGAATGCTCTTTACGCCGCCAGCGCAATCCTTCGAATCAAGTCTTCCTGCTCCGCCTTGCTCTCCGCGCCAATCGTAAACGCGTCCAGCAAATCCAGCGACAGCGCAAACTTCAGCGCCTCGTCCTGCCGCGCGCGCATGTCTCCCTGGCCAAGAATTTTCATGCCGACGAGCCCTTTTCCCGCAGCCCGCATCTCGCGCATCACGCTCACCACCGTGTTCGGGTCGGCATCCGTGAACGAACCGATCGGATTGACGCGCACGAGATCCACTTCCACCCAGGGCGACTTCGCCGCCGCGCGCAACGCTTCGATGCTGTGGCACGAGCAGCCGTGCGTGCGAATAATCCCCTTCTCCTTGGCCTCGGAGAGAACGTCCATCACGCCTCGATAGCGCTCCGTCCAGTCGGCCTCGGTAACACAATGCATCAGGCAAATATCGAGGTAGTCCGTGCCGAGCTCCTTGCGAAAGCGGTCCAGGTCCGCACGAGCCGTCGCCGGATCGCGCGCCCACGTCTTCGTCAACACCGTCACCTTGTCGCGCGGCACGTGCTTGAGCGCCTCGGCAACGTGAGGATGGCTGCCATACGAGTCCGCGGCGTCGAAAAATCGCAGCCCGTTGTCATAGCCGTTGAGCAGAAGCTTCGACAGTCCATCGACGCCCAGCGCAGTTTGGTGCGAGTGATGACCCGAACCCACCGTCCCCGTTCCCATCGCGAGCCGGCTCGTCGTGATGCCAGTCTTGCCAATAGTCACGGTATCCGCAGCCGCAAATTTCCTCGGCAACTTGTCGACAAGCGGCGGAACCCCGCGCGCGTATCGCCCAAATGCAGGCCTGCCGAACGCCCGCGAGCCAAGCCAGGCCGCCCCCATTCCGCACGCCGCGTGGCGAATGAACTCTCTCCGCTTCATGGGCTCCTCCGTTTGCCGCCAGCAGCGCTTACGGCGCGCCAAAGGCAATTTCTACTTCCTATGGACGTACCGACGCACGCTAAGTTATCACGAACCCTTGAGGTATGATTATCGCCTTTCATCATTCGTCCGTCGGCGATTCGAGGGCATACAAATGACCTACGTAGAATCGAACTTGGTTCCCGGTGAAACGGTGATTTACCAGACCCGGCTCCATTGGATCGTGATGCTGGGGCACCTCCTCCTGGGATGCTTGCTCCTCGGTTTGCCGGGAGTGCTTCTACTTTATTACGCGCTCAACCAAACTGGACTTGATGCCAGGACATTGCGCATCATGGAAGGCGGTGGCGTTGCGTTGATTGTTTGCGGCGTCGTGGCGATTCTAATGGGCATGGTCCGGCGCAACGCCACAGAAATGGCGGTAACGAACCGGCGCGTAGTGATCAAGACGGGCCTCGCCAGCCGCAAGACGATCGAAATGCTCCTGAACAAAGTGGAGAGCATCGAAGTGAGCGAGACGGCCTTCGGCAGGATGTTGGGTTATGGCACGATCGTAGTCATCGGAACGGGCGGCACTCCCGAGCCATTTCACAAAATGGCGGATCCCCTGGAATTTCGCAGCCAGGTGCAGCAGCAAATCGAGAAGCTTCACTAACTCCACAATTTGATTATGAACGGCTACAAGCTCACATCCCTGCTCAAACGCGGCCGCACCGACGTCCTCGCCATCCACTGCGGCGATTACCGGTTCCAATCCGCGTTCAACGAATTCCTGAACCGCAGCCTCAGCCTGGACGGGAACTACGATCTCCTGGTCATTCCCGGCGGCCCGCTCAGCCTGATCCTGTTCGAGTACCTCCCAAAATTCTCATGGGCCACCTGGAAATGGCTGCGCTTCTTCGTAAAGCAACACGAAATCGCCCGGCTCATCTTGATTCAGCACCAGGATTGCGCCTTCTACCAAACGATGCCCCTTCACTTGCACGCTTCGCCCCACCTGCGCGAGCGCCAGGAACAAGACCTCCGGCGGGCAACAAACGCGCTAAAGAAGGATCTGCCGCAATTGACCGTCGAGCTTTACTACGCCGGATGGGACTCGACTGACCACATCACCATCGAAACGATCGAAGGTTGAATTTTTCCGCGGTCTCTGCGGGATTCTTCGTCGTTTCTCTTCTACTGCGACAATCTATGCCAGGCCCGCTCCGGCGACCGCGTTCGATTCCAGCCCCTCGAACACCGCTTCCGCGCGGCGCAGTGCTGCCTGGACGTTCTCGCAGATGTTCTCGCGGCCCACGATATCCTCGAACTCGGCCTGACGCATCAATTCAGCGGGCTGTTCCCGCGCTCCGCACAGAATCAAAGTTCTGCCGGTCTCGTGGAGCTGCTTCGCCACTTCTTCAAGAGCAAAAAGCCCGGTTGCATCAAGGGCGGTCATATTGCGAAGGCGCAGGACGACGATGGGAGGCAAACTCGACATTCTCTCCGTGACGACGGAAATCTTATCGGTCGCCCCAAACAGGAAAGGTCCGTGAATGCGGAAAATCGTCGCGTAATACGGGATGTCCTTGTCTTGCAAAATGTGGACGCGCCCATCTTCCACGTAGTCATCCGTTACCTGCGAGACGGTCGTCGTGCTGGCTACGCGGCTGATGAAGAGCAGCGCCGCCAGAATCATTCCCGCCTCGACGGCTACCGTGAGATCGGCAAACACGGTGAGCGCAAACGTCACAAACCATACGCTCAGATCCGTCTTGGTCAACTTCAATAGCGCCGGAATTTCGCGCCACTCGCCCATGTTGTACGAAACCACCATGAGTATCCCCGCCAGCACCGCCATCGGAACAAACCGCACCAGCGGTGCGGCAAACAGAACAATGCAGAGCAATGTGAGCGAGTGGATCATCCCCGCCACCGGCGTTTGCGCGCCGGAGCGGATGTTGGTAGCCGTGCGGGCAATAGCGCCGGTAGCTGGCAGCCCTCCAAAAAGTGGCGACGCTATGTTCGCCACGCCCTGCGCCACCAGCTCGACGTTCGAGTTGTGGTGATCGTTGCTCATGCGATCGGAAACCACCGCGGACATGAGCGATTCAATCGCGCCCAGCATCGCCACGGTAACGGCCGGCCCGAGCAGACTATGAATCAGCTCGCCGTGAAATCTCGGCATCGCGAAATGCGGTAACCCGCTGGGTATTCCGTTAAAACGGCTTCCCACCGTTTCCACCGGAATTTTGAAAACCACCACCGCCGCCGTTCCCAGCAGCAGCGCGACGATCGGGCCAGGAATGCGGTTCGACACCAAGCGGCAAACGATCAGGATTGCTACCGTCGCCAGCGCAAGAGCAGT
This sequence comes from uncultured Acidobacteriota bacterium, assembly GCA_963744235.1. Taxonomy (GTDB): domain Bacteria; phylum Acidobacteriota; class Terriglobia; order Acidiferrales; family UBA7541; genus Palsa-295. The sequence goes on from CAVUSU010000007.1 coordinate 160,691, forward strand.
TGCCCAGTAGCTCAGCGTCCTGAAATGAGTCGCCAGAGTTTCCATCCGCAGCCAAAACACGCCCGGAGTCTTGTCGATCTGCAAACCGAAAAAATCCTTTACTTGCGTGCTGGCGATCAGGATGGCTATGCCGTTCGTGAACCCGATCACGATCGGCCGCGGTATGAACTTCACCGCCGATCCCATTCCGGTCACGCCCATAAGCACAAGCAGGATCCCGGCCATCACCGTGCACATGAACAATCCGTCCACGCCATGCGCCGCAACAATCCCGGCGATGACCACGACGAACGCACCCGTAGGGCCGCCAATCTGTGTTTTTGACCCGCCCAGCAGCGAAATCAGAAATCCCGTCACAATCGCGCAATAGATGCCCGCTTGCGGCGTTAATCCCGACGCGATGGAAAAAGCCATCGCCAGCGGAAGCGCCACCAGCCCCACAGTGACGCCGGCGGTTAAGTCGTGCAGGAATTTGCTGAGGGTGTAATCACGAAGGCAAATGACGGACTTCGGCAGCCAACGTTCGCTGGGCCAAATACGAGCCATGCTAAGAATTATGCCAAACGAGAACCGCCGGCGCGTGTAAATCGCTTTCGCTTTTTTTCGTCGGAAACGTAACAGTCAACTAATGCAGCTTCGCGTACTCGCCCTTCGCTTGTTTCAATATGGGAATACTCGCGTCGGCATCCTTCCAAAGTTTGAAGAAATCGTCGTACGAAGCGCGCGCTTTCGCCGTGTCTCCCCCGAGCGCGTAAGCTCGTCCAAGCTGCAAATGCGCCAGCGGCCAAAGCGGAGCATTCGCCAACAGGCCGCGATGGTCGATCAACTTCTGGAACTCCGCCGCGGCTTCCTCGCTCTTGTGCAGCATCAGAAACGCCTGGCCGCGCACATACGCTGGATAAGCGAACGCGCCGAATTCCACTTCGGGTCCCGGATCCCCGAATTCATACGCCTTCGCGGATTCGAGAATCTCGACGGCCTTCTCCGGGTGGTTCGCCTTAATCTGAATGTATGCGCGGGCCGTTGGTAGCCAATAGCTGTTAATGAGCGTGTTCTTCGGATTCTGTTCTTCGAGTTCGGTTGCGATCTTGTCAGCCTGCTCGACGTCCCCGATTCGCGCCAGCGCGACGGCCACCAGAGTTTTCACCTCGCGCGTCGGTGCCAGCTTCAAAGCGGCGGTCACCTCCGCCCGGCCCTGCGCGTCGGTCAGAAATTCGGCCTCGCGCAACGCCGCATCCATCTGCCACAAAGCCGCGGTTTCCTTCTCGTCGGCTTTTTCCGCTGAGTTCTCGGCTTGGCGCGAAAGTTCTCGCGCCTTCGACAACCTTCCCGCGAAAGCCTCCGTGTCCGACTGATACGAAAGCAAGTAATCCTCCCAGCCCTGCTTGCCGGAGGCCCAGGCCGCTTGCCGCTGCATTTCGGCGGCATCGCCGTCGACGAAACCTACTCCGTACATCACGGTCCTGATGAACGGGTCCTCTATCTTGCGGGCTTCGGCCCGCTGATACATATCGCGCGCGTCCTTCATCCGACCTTGGAAACAATAGATCTCAATCAGGTCCCCGTAGAGGGTGCCTGCGTCCGGAGCCAGTTCCAGCGCCTTCAAGCCCTGCGCCACCGCTTCGTCATAGCGCCCAAGATAAGCGTAGAGCGCCGCAAGATTCGAATGCGGAGGCACGTCCCACGGGTATGCCAGGCTCCAGGCTTCGTATTGCTGCCGGCTGTCTTCCAGATCTCCTATCACCTCTTGATAATAGAAGCTCGATATCTCGTACCTCTCGCGCTCGCTTACGCGGTCCCGATGGTTGAACGCGATCGTGAACTGCTCGTCCGCAAGCGCGTTCTGTTCGGTGTTCGCGTACGCAAGTCCAAGGCCCGCCGTGGCCAGGGTAAAATCAGGATCGATGTTGAGGGCGTTCTTCAGATACGGAATCGCGGCCAGGTCGCCGCGCTCGCGTTGAATTCTCGCCGCCAATGAATACTGTTTCAGCGCGTCCAGCGAATTCGTCGTCGCCTGTTGCAGCGGCGTGTCGTACTTCTGCACCGACGCAAGCGACTCTCCCAGCCGTTCCCGCAACTGCGTTGCCTCCTTATCGAGAACCCCCAGCACATCATCTTTCCCCCCGGCCGCCGCTTGCTGCCTCGCGAGCGAATCTCCGTTCAAACAGTTCACCGCGTTCAACCGGACCACATATTGGCTGCCCAGCCGGCCGATCGAGCCGCCCAGCACCGCCTTGCCTCCCGCCCGTTGGCAAAGCTCTCGCGCCGCCTCCGGATCCAGCTTGTCCGTCACGGGGCGGTTCATCATCTGCATCGTCGCGCGCATTTTCTGGTCCGACAGAATCTTCATGAACGGCGACTGCTCCAGCTTCGTCGCCACGGCCTCGCGCAGCGTGTCGTCGAACACCTCGTCGCCGGTCGAATTCACAAAATCGGTCAGGACCACCGTGTCGCCGCTGTTCAACGCATGCGCGCGCGACGAGAATAGCCACCCGCCCGTCACCAGGCGCCACACCACCACCGCCGCCAGCGCCACGCCTCCCACAATCGCCGCCACCCTCTTCCAAAGCGGCCGCGCCCGCCGCGCGATAATCGACGCCATCGCGGCCGAACTCAATGCGTAACCCGACTCCGTGTCGCGCCTTAGCCGTGCAAGATCGGCGCGTATTTCGCTCGTCGTCTGATAACGCAGCTCGCGATCCTTCTCCACGGCCTTGCGCACCGTGCGTTCCAGTTCCGCCGGCACCTCGGGATTCACTTGCATCGGCGAATCGATTTCGTTGTGCAAGATCGCCGCGCAAATCGCCCCCGAAGTCGCGCCCGAGAACGCCATTCGGCCCGTGCACATCTCGAAGAGCACCGCGCCAAACGAAAAAATGTCCGAGCGCGGATCCAGATCTTCCCCGCGCACCTGTTCGGGCGACATGTACGTGACGGTCCCCTGCATCACGCCCGGCGCGCTCAGGGTGTCCTCAAAACCCCCGCGGCCGATCGACAACGTCCTCTCTTCGGCAAAATGCGTAAGCTTCGCCAGACCGAAATCGAGCACCTTCGCCTGCCCGCGTGTCGTAATGAAGATGTTGGCCGGCTTGATGTCGCGATGGATGATGCCCTTCGAGTGAGCCGCCTCCAGCGCGTCCGCTATCTCGCCGCCGAGCGCCAGAACTTGCTCGATCGGCAGCGGCTTGCCCGAAATCTCATGCTTCAGCGTTCGGCCTTCCATGAATTCCATCACGATGAACGACCGGCCGTCTTGTTCGCCGATATCGTAAATTGTGCAGATGTTGGGATGGTTCAGCGCGGACGCAGCCTGCGCTTCGCGTCGAAATCGCAATAAAGCCTGAGGGTCGCGCGCCACTTCTTCCGGCAGGAATTTCAGCGCCACAAAACGGTGCAGCCGCGCGTCTTCCGCCTTGTAGACGACGCCCATGCCGCCGCCGCCAAGCTTCTCCACAATCCGGTAGTGCTGTATCGTCGTGCCAATCATCGTTCAATGTGAGGAAGTTGCTGACGCCTGCGCATTCTCCGCCTCGCCGTAGGGGCACGGCATGCCGTGCCCGAGCCGTGACTGGGCAGCGTCGCGTTTCACGCGAATACCGCCGTGGGTTCGCATCTTAGGTGCCGCGCCCATTCAAGTCAACGACAGCGGCTCCAACGCTCTTTTCTGCCACCTTTCCCCTCAACAAATGGCGAGCTGTCATCCCGAGCGAAGTCCCGCGCCGTCGTATTTCCCACGCCTGCCCGCCATCCTGTTGGGCGGGCGAAGCGCGGGACGCAGAGAGGGACCTCTCTTCGATTTTCTTGGGCACTCCTGCGCCTCCCCCAAGTACTCTTCGCAGCCGCAGGCTTCGGGAATGCGCAAGCTTCCTTGCGCTTTCTCTCCGCCGGAGCTTTCACCCTTTTCGATTCCGACTCCGCCCGTCGCTGATATAATCTCGGTCGTTTCCAACGAAGAAGAATCTCAAATTTTCCAGGAGGTCGTCCGTGAATAAATGGCTAATCGCAATCGTGCTGGCCTCAACCGTTGCCGTTTCCGCAGCGTCCGCGCAAACCGTCACCTGGCAACTTGACCCCGCGCATTCCAACGCGCAGTTCAGCGTGCGGCATCTCGGTCTTTCCAACGTTCAGGGGGAATTCACGAAAATGAGCGGCACCGTCCAGATCGACGACGCCGATATTTCAAAATCCAGCGTCAACGCCACTATCGACGTCGCCTCAATCGATACTCGCGTTCAGGACCGCGACAACGATTTGAAGAGCCCCAATTTCTTCGACGTCGCCAAATATCCCACCATGACCTTCCAATCCACGAAGATTGTGAAGACGGGCGACGGCACTGCGAAGATGACCGGAAATTTGACGCTCCACGGCGTCACGAAGGAAGTCACGTTCGACGTAACCGGCCCCACCAAAGTCATCCAGGTGATGGGAACGCGTCGCGGCGCCTCCGCCACCGCCAAAATCAATCGCCAGGATTTCGGCCTCGTCTACATGACCAACACGCTTCCCGGCGGCGACCAAATGATCGGCGACACCATCACCATCACCCTCGACGTCGAAATGGTCAAAAAGTAGACACGCCCAGAGGGCGAACCACTCTAGCGCTTCTCCGAAGGCTAGTTCCGCAGCGCAGATTATCTGGTCACGAACGTTATTTCTGGCTAGAATACATACCTCTACACGTACCATATCGGAGTAGGGGGAACCTTGGTAGGAGCGGGAATGCGAGTCGTCGCTTTCTCTTATCTGTTGTTGTGCTTCGCGCCCCTATCCCTCGCTCAACAGCAAAGTCCGGCTACAAAAGACAACCAGGCCTCGGATTCCTCCACGGAACCTTTCGTCATCCGGCATCTCTCCACCAAGGTTGTCTTCGAAAATGATGGGACGTCGTCTCTGGAGTCCACCGCTAGTATTCTCATCCAATCCCAGGCCGGTCTGCACGATTTCGGAGTCTTGAATTTTCCCTACGCATCGGGAACTTCCACCTTCCAAGTTATCTATGTGCGTGTCCTTAAACCGGATGGCCGGACCGTGCAAACACCCGCGGAGAACGTGCTCGACATGCCCACCGAAATCACGCGCCAGGCGCCGTTCTATAGTGACCTAAAAGACGAACAAATAGCCGTGAAGGGCCTCGAGATCGGTGACACGCTCGAGTACCAATGCCGCACGCAGGTTACAAAGCCCATTGATCCCGGCCAATTCTGGTTTTCATATGATTTTTTCGAGGCGGGCGTCATACTGGACGAAGAACTCCAGCTCAGCGTGCCGCGGAATCGCGAAGTAATACTCAAGAGCCCTAAAGTTCAGCCAACGGCAACCGACCAAGGAGCGCATCGCGTCTACTCCTGGAAGACAGCGCAGCTCCAGCGCAAATCTGACGAAAAGACCACCGACACTCCCGACCCGGAAGAGAAGCGTTCCTCTGTGCGGATCACCACGTTCCGCAGTTGGGATGAAGTCGGACAATGGTTCAGAAGCCTCGCGGCCCCTCGCGCAGCAGTTACACCGGAGATTCAGGCGAAGGCCGACGAACTTTCGCGAGGTGCGAAGACCGACTCCGACAAAATTCAGGCCATCTACAATTTTGTTTCCACGAAATTCCGTTACATCGGAGTCTCGCTCGGTATTGGACGCTATCAGCCCCACGCCGCTGCCGACGTCCTCACGAACGACTACGGAGATTGCAAGGACAAGCACACGCTGTTTGCCGCTCTGCTCGCTGCGGAGAACATCAAGGCGTATCCCGCTCTGATCAATTCAGCCAAGAAGGTCGATCCAGACTTCCCATCGCCCGAACAATTCAATCACGTGATCACGGCCCTTCCACAAGAAAAGGGCTTTCTGTTTCTCGATACCACTCCGGAAGTTGCTCCTCTTGGCTTCTTGCTCGCTGGCTTGCGAGACAAGAAAGCTCTGGTGATTCCCGATACTGGGCTGGTTCAACTGATTCAGACCCCTGCGGACCCGCCTTTCAAATCGTTCTTCACTTTTCAAACGGACGGCACTCTCGATGACGCCGGAACGTTTGACGGTAAGATGCAGATGAGCCTCCGCGGCGATCAGGAAATTCTCTACAGGCTTGCGTTTCGCCAGGCGGGCCAGCCTCAATGGAAGGATGTGATGCAAAATATTGTGGCGACCCTCGGCTACGGCGGCAAAGTGCAAGATGTTATGGTCGCCTCACCCGATAAAACTGACGAGCCCTTTCAGCTAAGTTACACCTACGAGCGCAAGGAATATGGTGACTGGGCCCATCGGCAGATTATCTCCCCTCTCCCATTCCTTTTCCTGCCAGCCGTTTCCGCCGATGCCGACAAGAACTCAAAGCCAATCAAACTCGGCTCCCCAAAGGACTTTTCGTTGAAAGGCTCTATGAAGTTGCCGCCGAAATCGGACCCGCGCGTCCCCTCGGCTGTCTCTTTGCACGAAGCATTCGGCGAGTATCAATCGACGTATTCTGCTTCGGATGGCGTTTTACACTTCGAGAGGCATTTAACCACGCTTGCAAGAGAAATCTCTCCTGCACAAATAGAAGCCTACCGTAAATTTCAAAAAGCAATCGCAGATGACGAGGGCACCTACATCCCGCTTTCGGCTGAGCCTTCCGCATCGAACGCCTTCTCCACGGATCCCGAGGCGGTTGCCTTGTATGAAGAAGGACGCAAAGCCTTACAGGCTGGGAAAGTCAGCGCGGCGCGAGATTTCCTCCAGCGGGCCGTCGACAAGGATCCTAAGTTCTCGCGCGCATGGTCCGGACTGGCAGTGGCAGATATGGAGAGCGGCGATGCCGACAAAGGCAAGGAGGACATGAAAAACGCCGTTGCCTCCGACCCGACGCATCTGCTGGCCCACAAAATGGTGGCGTTCTCGTTGATGGCCAAACATCAGGACCAGGAAGCCCTTGAAGTGTGGCGGCAACTGGAGAAGAGTCACCCGGAGGACATGGACGCTCCTCGCAACGCCGCCTCAATTCTGCTTCGTCAGAAGCGTTACTCCGAAGCCGTGCCTGAGCTCGAATCCTTCTTGAAAAACAACCCGACCGATGGACAAGCTCTCGTGGACCTGGGCGAGGCGTACCTGCGATCCGGCAATCTGGATAAAGGCGCTGCGGTATTCAACAAAGCTCTCAGCGAGAATCGCGATGCGACGACCTTGAATAATGTGGCATTCCAACTCGCGGACAATAACATTCGCCTGACTGACGCACTCCATTACGCGGAAGAAGCGGTGGGTAAACTCGAAGATCAAACGTCCGACATTGATCTCGATAATCTCTTGCAAGAGGATCTCAGGACGCCTCTGGACCTTGCGGCGGATTGGGACACCCTTGGCTGGGTTCACTTCCGCCTCGGGCACCTCAATCTCGCGGAGGGCTACCTGAAATCTGCCTGGAACATCACTCAGGATCCTGTGATCGCGGACCACCTGGGCCAGGTCTACGAAAAAGAAGGCAAGACCCACGATGCAGTCGTAGCCTATTCTCGGGCGTCAGTGATGGGTCAGGCCGCACCCGAAAACACGCGAGCCCGACTCAATGCATTACGCCCCAACGGGAAGTATCAACCCGGGGAGCGCACCGATTTGGTCGCTATGCAGGAACTCCGCTCTGCACAGATTCGCAAAGTTACGGATGAGCGCGTTTCTGCTGAATTCTTCCTCTTGTTTCACGGTGATTCGAAGGCAGTTGATGTGGAACTTGTCAGCGGTTCCGACGATCTGCGTCCGGCAGGTAAAATTCTCGAAACGACGAAGCTCAACGTCACCTTCCCTCAGGAGAGCTCGGCGCGCATTCTCCGTCGCGGCATTCTTGACTGTCAGTCTGGTGCCCCCTTTTGCATGTTCGTCCTAGTCCCGCCCGATTCGGTTAAATCACTTCACTAATGGATTTGCTGTTGGCGAGTTCTCTGATCGCAAGCTCCAGCTCGATCATTGAACGGGACCAACAACTTCGCCGCGCGGTCGCTTCGTGCCGAAGCGCCGTAGGCGCGTCAGAAGTTAGCCCCGCGCGTGAGCGCGGGGTACGTCATGTATAAAATATCTCCAGCGCCGTAGGTGCGACACTCCTAGATCTCCATACGTGAAGGGCCGGGCGCCTGCGAATTTGTTCTTCACTCTGAGCTCTCAACTTTGAACTGCATTTTCCCTAGTACTGGGTCTTGACTATTGGTAGTTACTATGCTACAAAGGTCCATTCCTTAAACTAAGAATAATTAGTTGTGCGCCCTGCTTTTTCGGGGCCTCAGGTGAGGTGTGTCCATGCGACTCCGACCATCGTCAACAGGGAATGCTCCATTCCACTCAGCGACGCGCCCTTCTGGCCACTCGCCACTCGCTTGCCGCGCCGCTTTCAGGCGGGTCACTAGTCACTGCTTTTCTAATCGGTACACCGAAATATTAGAACCGCTCGCAACTCCAATCCCCTCAACAAAACTCCGATTTCTAATCGATACAATCTGCGCCCTTTGCGGTTATCCTTTCTTCGCCTCCGCTGGCTCGCGCGTCGCGGGCCACAGGTCGCGCCGCGGGGGGCTGTGCGATAATCGATGGTTCGCCAGGGATCGACTGTGACTGACCGCTCGACAACTTGGACTGGTAACAAAATTCGCAGCACCTTCCTCCGATTCTTTGAGGAGCGCGGCCACCGCGTCGTGCGCAGCTCCTCGCTCGTCCCGCAGAACGATCCCACGCTGCTCTTCACCAACGCCGGGATGAACCAGTTCAAGGACGTTTTCCTCGGCCTCGAGCAGCGCGACTACAACCGCGCCACCACCTGCCAGAAATGCGTCCGCGCCGGCGGCAAGCACAACGACCTCGAAAACGTCGGCTTCACCAATCGCCATCACACCTTTTTCGAAATGCTCGGCAATTTTTCCTTCGGCGACTATTTCAAGAAAGACGCCATCGCCTATCGCCTGGGAGCTCGTCACCTCGCCGAAATGGTTCGGCATTCCCGTCGAAAAGCTCTATTTCACCGTTTTCGGCGGCGCGGAACTCGGCGGACAGAAACTGCCGCCGCGATCACGAAGCGGCATCGCTCTGGGTCAAAATCGGCGCGCCGAAAGACCGCGTCTGCGAAATTCCCGGCCTCAAAGAAAATTTCTGGGCCATGGGCGACACCGGCCCTGCGGCCCGTGCAGCGAAATCCACTACGACATGGGCCCGGCAGCCTCCGACTCAGGGCCACGCCGACTGCAAATTTCCCTGCGACTGCGGCCGCTACGTCGAAATCTGGAATCTCGTCTTCATGCAGTTCAATCGCGACGCCGAGCGGCAAGCTCGATCCCCTGCCGAAGCCTTCCGTCGACACCGGCATGGGCCTCGAACGCATCGCCGCCGTCCTGCAGGGCAAAATCAGCAACTTCGACACCGATTTTTTCAGCCGCTGATCCGCGAAGCCGCGACGTCTCGCACGAGCGTCGACCGCGAACGATCCGAAAATTCAGCCGTCGCTGCGCATCATCGCCGACCACTCCCGCGCCGCCACATTCCTCATCTCCGACGGCGTGATTCCCTCGAACGAAGGCCGCGGCTACGTGCTGCGCAAAATCATCCGCCGCGCGCTGCGCCACGCGCGACATGCTCGAAGCACCGCTCGCCGTTTCTTCCGCGACATGTCCGCGGCGGTCCGCGCACGAAATGAAGGACGCTTATCCCGAGCTCGCTGAGACCGCGGCGCGCGCATCACAGCGCGTCCTCGACGAAGAGGAGCGCCGTTTCACGCGCACCGTCGAGGTCGGCCTCGAAGAAACTCTGCGAAGATCGGACAATCTGCAGCATCGGAACTGACAGACTCGACGAACGGCTCGAAAAGCGGCGACCGCGGCGCCGCGAAGTTCGTCTGCCGGGCGACGAAGCGTTCAAGCTCTACGACACCTACGGCCTGCCCCGCGACTTCATCGAAGACGTCACGCGCGATGCGGGCGTCGACGTCGACTGGGCAGGCTTCGATCGCGCCATGGAAGAGCAGCGCACGCGCGCGAGAGCTTCCTGGAAAGGCGCGCACAAGGAAGCCGCCAACCCGGTCTACGCAAAGCTCGCGCGAAACATTCAAGACCGAGCCGGACTTCTACTTCGGCACGACGCGCCAGCGACTGCCGCATCGAAGCCATCATCACCAAGGAAGGCCGCGTCAACGAAATCAACGCGGCGCCGAAGCCGAAATCGTCCTCGACCGCACCTCCATCTACTCCGAATCCGGCGGCCAAGTCGCGGACACCGGCGGCTTCTACGACAATTCCGAATCGCTCGAAGTCGCCGAAGTGCGCGGCGCGTATTATCCGGTCAGCGGGCTGATCGCGCACCGCATCGTCGCCAAGGAAGATCTGCACGTGGGCGACCGCGTCGCCACCGTCGCCGATCCCGAGCGCCGCGCCCGCAACATGCGCAACCACACCGCGACGCACCTGATGAACGCCGCGCTGCGCAACATTCTCGGCACGCACGTGAAGCAGGCCGGCTCGCTGGTCGCGCCCGACCATCTGCGCTTCGATTTCTCGCATTTCGCCGCCGTCGATCCCAGCGAACTCGCCGAAATCGAGCAGCAGGTGAACGAAGAAATCCTGAAAAATCTCGAAATCCGCACCGACATCATGAACATCGACGACGCGCTCGCCTCCGGCGCCCTCGCCTTCTTCGGCGACAAGTATCCCGAGGCCAACGTCCGCGTCGTCACCATTCCCGACGCCGCTTCGCCCCGCGGCTTCTACAGCAAGGAACTTTGCGGCGGCACGCACGTCGACCGCACCGGCGAAATCGGCGTCTTCAAGATCATCTCCGAGCAGTCCACCGCCGCTGGCGTCCGCCGCATCGAGGCCATCTCCGGCGACCGCGCCCTCGCCGAATACCAGCGCGCCCTCACCACCTTGCGCGCCGCTGCCGCGCTGCTGAACACATCGGAGGACGGCGTGATCGCCGCAATCGAGCGCCAAATTGAGGCCACGAAGGCCCTCGAAAGGCAGCTCGAAGCGCTTAAGCGCAAGCCGCCGGCTTCAGGCAAGTTCCGGCTCTCCTTGACGGGTGCCCGAACCGTCAAAGGCGTCCGCGTACTCGCCGCGAAGGTCAGTGGAGCCGACCGCGACAATCTTGCGCCAGATGGTCGATACCCTGCGCCAGAAACTCGGCTCCGGCGTCGTCGTCCTGGCCTCCGCCGATGACGGCAAAGTCGCTCTAATTACAGGAGTTACGAAGGACCTGATCCCCCGCGTCCACGCCGGCAAAATCGTCCAGGAACTCGCCAAGATGGTGGGCGGTTCCGGCGGCGGCAGGCCCGATTTGGCAGAGGCTGGCGGAAAGGACACATCCGCCATAGAAAGGGCCTTGAGTACCGTTTACCCCCTCCTCGACCGATTGCTATAATCCCCTTAGCGCCAGAAGTTTACGTCAGTCTGTGTGTGTTTCGGGGCTGACGCAATCCCGCCGTTCGGGAGCGAAATCCCGAAGCTTCAGTCCCGAATCTTCGGGATCTTTCGTTCGGAAGTATGGGTTTGAGGATCGTTCTTAAGGACCTCGATCTCAAGTACGTTTCTGCCTTCCCCAAGGCCATGACCAAACGCTCGATCATCACGGCAGTCTTGGTCCGAGCCTGTGGCTCGCAATCGCCATGCCGGTTCGCGCCCAGATTGCATCGTATGTGGATGAGCACGGGAAGCTTGTCTACGTAATCAGGATTCCTCGGACGCCGTAGTGGGAGTACTATTCAGTCATTCTCGCCTCGGCGATTTCAACCGCGCCGTCGGATCGGCTGGATCGGATCGTCCAGGAAGCGGCCGAGCGGCACAAGGTCGATCCCGCGCTGGTCAAGGCCGTGATCAGCACGGAGTCGGGATGGAATCCGCGGGCGATCTCGCGCAAGGGAGCCGTGGGATTGATGCAGTTGATTCCCGGGACGGCACAACGTTACGGCGTTGGCAATCCTTTCGATCCCGCGCAGAACGTGGAGGGCGGAACGACGTATCTGAAATCGCTGCTCGATCGTTACAACGGCGATTTGCCCAAGTCGCTCGCGGCATACAATGCCGGCGAGCGAGCCGTGGATCTGAGCGGCGGCGTTCCGGCATTCGGGAAACGCGCCGATACGTGCAAAAGGTGACCAACGCATACTTTCGGCCCGGCTCGGGTCGCGACCAGCTCCTGGACTCCCCCGCGGAAGCCGTTGCGACAGGAAGTGGACTCGAAAGGCCGGGTGGTTTTCACGAACGAATGAGACATTCGGTTTCGATTCGTCTTCGCTCGCACAGGGTCTCAGGGTTTGTACTTGCAAACCCTGTGTTCAAGCGCTCGTTCTGCTTATCGCCATCGCGGTATCCCTGTGCCCGGTTCCCTCCGCTCTCGCCGACAGCAAATCCGAGGCTCGCGATCAATTCGAGCGCGCCGTCAAGATGCGCACGATGCTCGAGGGCTATCTGCCTCGCGACCGCGCGCTTGCCGATTACAAGCAGACCATCGCCGCCTACCACAAGGTCTACGTGATTTCGACGCAGGCCGAAGAGGTGACGCCCTCGCTGATCGCCGAAGCCGAGCTGTATCGGGAGATGGGCCGCCAGTTTGACGCGAAATATTTTCAGACCGCCATCGATACCTACAATTTCCTGCTCAAGCAGTATCCCGGCTCCCGTTACCGCGGCGAAGCGCTGTTCGCGATCGCGCAAATTCAAAAGGAAGACCAGAACAACGGGAACGCCGCCGAGGTCAGTTTCAAGGATTTCCTGAAGCGCTACCCGAAAACCGATAAGGCGGATGACGCGCGCGCGGCGCTGAAAGAGATTGCGAGCACGCGTGAAAAACCAAAGGCCGTATCCGTCACAGTTACCCCCCCTAGCGAAGAACTCCCTCAGCAGGGACCCGTCGTCGAGCCGCGCGAATCCGACAAGCGCACTCCCAACGTGACGGGCCTCCAGACCTTCAATGCCGACGACCACTCCCGCATCGTGGTCGCGCTCGACGACACCGTCCGCTATGACGCAGTGCACTTGCACGCACCCGACCGCATCTATTTCGATCTGCACCGGGCGAAACTCGGCCCCAAGCTGCAGAAATCGCTCGAATTTCAGACCGGGCTTTTGAAATCTGTGCGCGTGGCGCAGAACCGGCCAGACGTCGTGCGCGTTGTGCTCGACGCGAGCGGTGCGAAAGATTGCTCGGCGTTGCTGCTGGGTAATCCGTACCGGCTTGTGATCGACATGCACGGCCTGCCAACGGGCACACCCGAGGGAGCATCGGCCGGGGTGGTAGCACCTCCCAATAATCCGTCCGTGCCCGTGCCGGCAAAAGAAAAAGCTGCTGAGACCGTGGCAGTGAACGCCAACAGCGCCTCTGTCGCCACCTCTACAGGCGCTTCGACGAACACGACTCCGCCCGCGGTGCCGGTAAAGACGGCCCTCGCGCCGCCAGAACAAAAAACCGCCGCCAACACGAAGTCCGCGCCCGCGAAGTCTTTGCTCAATACGACCGGCGCCGACTTGAAGCCTCCGTCCGAGGCGAAACCAACTCGCGACGGCCAGCGATCACTGACGCGCACGCTCGGCCTGAAAATCAGCCGCATCGTGATTGACCCCGGGCACGGCGGCCACGACACGGGGACAATCGGTCCCAAGGGCCTGATGGAAAAAGATCTCTGCCTCGACGTCGCGTTGCGCCTCGGCCGCATGATCGAGCAAAAGCTGCCCGGCGCTGAAGTGATTTACACGCGCAAGGACGATACGTTCATCCCGCTCGAGCAGCGCACGGCAATCGCCAACGAAGCGAAGGCCGATCTCTTCATCTCGATTCACGCCAATTCCAGCCACGATCACGACGCGCGCGGCATCGAAACCTACTACCTGAATTTCGCCACCTCGCAGGAATCGATGGAAGTGGCCACGCGCGAAAACGCCTACTCGGAAGAGTCGCTCCACGACCTGCAGGATCTGATTCAGAAGATCGCGCGCAACGAAAAGATCGAAGAGTCGAAGGAGCTCGCCAGCAACATTCAAGATTCCCTCACGCACAGGCTGCAACTGGTGAGCCAGGACGAGCACAACCGCGGCGTGAAGAAGGCGCCGTTCATCGTTCTGATCGGCGCTAACATGCCGTCGGTGCTGTCGGAAATTTCGTTCGTCAGCAATCCGTCCGACGAGCGCCTCCTCCGCAAAACCGACCAGCGCCAGCGAATCGCCGACGGCCTCTACCGCGGCATCTCCGCCTATCTCGAAAGCCAGGGCAGCCTCTCCTACAACAAGCAGAAGCTCATGTCCGACAATCACCCCGGCGACAATCCCGCCGCGACGGTAACCGCGCCAAGCGGCAACCCCAAGTAGCGTCGAATTCCCGCGCTCAAATCGCTCTAGAGTGTACCGATTGAAAATTTTTTCGCCCCTTGTTTTCATTAGGTTGGCCGGATTTCCGTTTGCAAAGTGTACCGATTGAAAGGAGGGTGAAGGTCGCCACGGCGACCAGGGATGAGGGGTGAGGGAGGAAGGAAGGAGCCGCCACGGTGGCCAGCGCGGACCAAATCGCGCTTCAAAGTTCAGATAATTCGATCATTGGCGAGGACGCCAGAAAAACGGGGCTATTGCCCTTTCCTTGCTGCTGAAGTAGCGGCAGATGAGGTTGCGTTGAGTTTCTTGTATTCCGCTTTGGCTTGGCGGAGTATCGGGATATCCGGGTCCGCGTCTTTCCAAGTAGCGAAAAAAACATCGTAGGCCTTGCGGCTTTTCTCGAGGTCTCCTTGCATGGCATGGGCCCGGGCGATGCCGAGCTGCGACAGCGGAGCATAGACTTGCCACCAACCCGCTGCGCGATGACTCAGAAGCTCCTCAAGCTCGGCAGCGGCCTTCGCGGGATCTCCCGCAGCCAAATAGGCTTCCGCGAGTTGGTAGTTGATGTCCAGGCTGTAATCGTGGGACTTCGCTTTAGCCAGCAAGTCGACCGCCTTACCCGCATTTCCTCGCTGCCGCTCGATGACCGACCGAATCAGCGGCAGGTACACGTTCTGTTGAATTGCATCCTCAGGAGCCATCCGATCCAGTTTCGCTGCAAGCGCTTCCGCTCGCGTTAGGTCGCCGCCATCGGCGAATGCCTCGGCGCAACGCCAGAGCGCGACAGCGCTGTCGTGATTCCATTCTCCAGCATGGCGGCAGAGGTTCCGTGCCACTGCATAGTTCCCGACAAAGGACTCGAGCTGGCCCCTCGTGGAAAGTTCGTCCCCAACATTCTCCATCCGGCTCGCGCGGGTCTGAAGGTTCACAAGCGTCTCGCTGAGCGAGCGGAATTTGCCAAAGTCGCCGCGAAGGAACGCGAACTGCATTTGCAATTGCAGCCAGCCGGTATCATCGGCTGGAAATTCCTTCGCAAGGCGTTCCATCGCTGCAGTGTCGTTCTCGATAAAGGCGATCCGGTAGAGCATATCCAGTTGATACGAGAACAGAGTTCCCTTCTGTTGCCATTCCTCGATTACTTTTTTGGCATCGTCGAAGCGGCCCATGCTGAGGAGTACTTGGCTTTTGTTCGCATAGTAATAGACCGCAGGCGCCGGCGAATGGTCAATGGCCCAGTCGAATTCCCGCAGCGCATCTTCCATCTTGCCGCGCTGCTCGTAATTGATCCCCAACAAGTTGGCGGCGTTGACGCTGCGCGGGTACGCTTGCTGGTACAAAACAAGTACTGCGTATTCCTTGTCCAGGTTGCCCGTTATGTTCCAATAATAGGTAGCGGTAGCCAGAAAATTCTCTTCCTGTGTCAGGCGGCCATCCTTCAGCTCGAAGGCCCGCGCGAAATTCTTCCTCGAGGCTTGCTCGTCGCCAAGGCCGTGATAGGCGCCGCCGAGCATGACGTAAGCAGAACAGAACTTCGGGTCCAGTTCGACGGCTCTCTCAAAGAGGGCGATGCCCTCAGGAATCTTTCCGGAACGATACGATGTCAGCCCCGTCCGGTAGGCCTGCAAGGCCTCGAGTGAGCTTGTGGTTGCCAGATCAAGCGGCGTGTTGTATTTCTCGAGAGAATTCAGGCTTTCGCCCAATTGTCTCCGCAACTCCGAAGCTGCCTTGCCCAGGGCCGCCACCACCTTATCCTTGGATTCCGCTTCTTCTTGCCGTCGAGCGACGAGTTTTTCGTTCCGCGCGTCGATCGCCTCCAGCGTGATCAGGTATCTGGTTCCGAAGGCGGCAATCTCGGGCACCACCACGGCTTTGAGTCCTCGCCGTTTGCAGATTTCGATGCCCGTTTCCTGCGTCACTCGCTCGTTCGGGTCCCGGCGCATCGTGCGCAGCGTCTCGTGGACTGCTCCTTCCGGGAGCAGGCTCAAAAAGGGCGACTCGGTGAGTTTCACTTCGAGGGCTTTGTCCAGGTTGTCGAATATCGGATCGCCGGTCTTGTTGACGAAGCTCGCCAGTACGATGACGTCGTTCCCGGTCAGCACGGGCCGTGCGAAAAAAACGCGCCACGTCACGAGGGCGGCAACAATGAGCGAGGCCGCAACGCCAGCCGCCACGATGATGCGGCGTTTGTTCGAAAGTTCAGACTTAGGCCCGGCGGGGGGAACGGTGGCGAGGCGTTTTTCGATAGAAACAGGAGCAGGCAGGTCGCCGTTTTCGACGTGAGCGATGAAGCGGTAGCCGCGACGGGGCAGCGTTTCGATGTAGCGGGGTTCCTCGGCGGAATCGCTCAGCACGTCGCGTAACTTCTTGATAGCACTATTCAGACCGGTATCGAAGTCGATGAAGGTGTCGGCCGGCCAGAGTTTCTGACGGAGTTCTTCGCGCGTAACCACATCGCCTGGATGCTCCAGCAAATACGCCAGGACCTGGAATGGCTGATCCTGAATCTTGAGGCGAATGCCATGCTTGCGCACCTCGCCGGAGCGCAAGTCCACCTCGAAAGCGCCGAAGCGCGTCCTGCGGGTTCGGGCAGTGGCTTCCATTGCGAGCTCCCGGGGTGTGCGCGAGTCTACCACTAAATTCCTAATGGCCGAAAGCAAGCGTGCCGGACCAGCCACCAATGCATTTTCCCTATAAGTTGCCTGAATTCATACAGCTGGACGATCAGAAACAAAACAGCGATAGACCACCCTGGCACCATTGCACCGCAAACGGCTTCGCGCCACTCTCGGCGCACTCGTGCGGGCGCTCCCAATGTCCCAGACACGAACTTGAGTTTGCGGCCGGAAAAAGAAAGGAGAATCAAGAATGAGCAAATTCGGAAAGTATTTTCTTCTCGTGACAGGTTTCGCGCTCCTTGTGACTTTTGCCCGCATTCCAGGGGCCGTGACCAAGGTTCATGCCAACGATCGCGTCTGTAGCGTTGCCAGCCTCAAAGGGACCTATGCCTGGCACAGAACGGGCGTGAACAATGTCGTGGGCGGCCCCGTAGCCGAGATTGGCATCGCCTTCTACGGCGGAGATGGAACGCGCGGCCTCATTCGCAACACCAGAAGCACCAACGGTGAAATCCGACCCTGGACCGATTACCCCGCGCCGAACGGAACCTACACGGTCGATCCGGATTGTACGGGGTCGTTCTTCGATACGGACGGCACACACAGCAACAACGTCGTCGTCCTTGACGGAGGCAAGAGATACTCCGTGCTCAGCGAGGCGCCGGGCACGATTGTCATCGAAGAGGGGATAAGGCTGGAGGAGGGGAAGGACTAAGGCTGCGATTACGCGATCCAGAGGCAAGACAGGGACAAATCAGACGGACGCCATTGAATGAAGCGCCCTCCCGCGGCGCACTCATGCGGTGAAACCCAGGAGGTCACAATGAAGACAAAGACGTGGACAGTAAGAGGGGCCGCAGTTCTCGTACTGGCAGTTGCTATCAGCGCTCTGGCTGAGCCTCGGACACCAAGGAACTTCGGCGGCGTAATCAACGACTACACGCCCATATCCGGCGGTACCACTGCGTGGGAAGTTCGCGGTCCGTGGGACCTGAACCTGAAGGGAGATTCGGGCAAGGCCGATTTCTCAGCTGCTTTGACCATGGAGTTGTCAGTCCTCGGACAGTCCACTGCAAACGTCTCCGCGGCGTCCCTAACGCAGCATACCCACCACATCACAATGAAAGATGCTGTTGTCTCCTTTGAGACGGTCGAGACAACCGACTGCCCGAAGTTCAACCCTCCTACCAGCGGCTCTGTTTTGAAGGTGACTGGTGACGCCAGTGTTACAGCCAACGGAAACGTCATAACACCGTTCGATCCGACTGGTGGGACGTCGCAACTCACGGTGTGCGTCAGCGGCGGGCCGAACGTGCCGTATGCGAACGTCACCTTGCAATTCGACAAGCCTGCCTCGATGCATTTCGGATCACAGGCGATACACGGCGTCGTCCGGTATGCCAGCTTTGAGGGGCGCCCCTGAATGACTTTGACGACTTTGACGACTTTTCCGATCCTGTCGCGATCGCAGCATTGAGGTTTAAAGATGCAAAATTCGCACACACTTCGGCGATCTAGATCATTCACGAACGTGAGATTTCATTTGAGAGCCGCACTGCTTACTGTCGCGCTCATCGGCAATTGGGGATGCGGAGGCGGCACGAGTCAGTCAGTCAACAATCAATCCCCCCCACCCATTCCAACGATCACCACAATTTCGCCGAACAGCGTCGTGGGTGGTGGTGCAGCTTTCACGCTTACGATCAATGGGACGAATTTCGTCGCGTCTTCGATGGTCAACTTCGGCGGGGCAGCGCTGGCTAGCACGTTCGTCGACTCCACGCAGTTGACTGCGGCCATCCCTGCTTCCAGCGTCGCCTCAACCGGTACGGTGGCCGTGACCGTGACCAGCCCCGCGCCCGGCGGTGGAACTTCCAATGCGATGAACTTCTCCATCACCAGCGGCCTTAACCCCGTCCCGGCGATCAGTACTCTCTATCCAAACTGCGCCATCGCAGGAGAACAGTTCATTGATTCAGCAAATAATCAGTTGACGGTAGTTGGATCAAATCTTGTGGCGGGTTCAGTCGTGCGCTGGAACGGCAGCGACCTGCCGACCACTAGTAATGGCAGCATCAACGGACTTACCGCTCAGATTTCGGCGAGCGACATTGCCGCAGCCGGGACAGTGGCGGTCACAGTCTTCAATCCGGCACCCGGCGGGGGTACCTCGAACTCGTTGCCCTTCACCATAACCACAGGAGCAGCTGATCCGCAATCAATCGCTATGGACCCTGGCGGAAAGTTCGCCTACGTATTGGATGGCGGCTGCGATGGCGCTGGTGGCTACGTGTCCATGTACACCATTAACCCCACTACCGGGGCCCTGGCGTCCATAGGATTACCAGTGTCAACAAACGGTTTCGGAGTCTATCCCGGGTCCATCGCCGTAGCACCTTTTGGCAAGTTCGCCTACGTGACAAATGAGGGGGATCCATGGGGTTATGAGGATGGCGCTAATGGCAGCATCGCAATGTACAGCATCGACTCTACGACCGGGGCCTTAGCCTCCACAGGAACGATAAACGGAAATTGTCCGGGACTGTGCGATCCCTCGCCGATGGTCGTGGATCCATCGGGCAAGTTCGCTTATGTGGTGACTGGCGGCGCCGGTATTCCATTCAACGTCGCGATGTACACCATCGACGCCACGACCGGGGCCTTAACGTCCTCAGGGGCGATCGCCACAGCAGGAGTCCCTGTCTCCGTAGCCGTGGATCCTGCGGGCAAGTTCGCCTATGTGGCGACGCAGAACCTCACGCCTGGATTGGCCGGCAGCGTGTTGATGTACACGATGAACCCCACGACCGGAGCCTTAGCGTCGATAGGGACGATTGCTGCGGAGACTTACCCGGCCTCCGTAGCCGTGGATCCTGCGGGCAAGTTCGCCTATGTAACGAATTCCGGCTCGAACGATGTCTCGATGTACACCATCAACGCCACGACCGGGGCCTTAACATCTATAGGCACGATCGCCGCAGGAACAGAACCTGTCTCCGTGGCCGTGGATCCCACCGGTAAGTTCGCCTATGTGACGAATTCTGGCTCGAACGACGTCTCGATGTACACCATCAACGCCATGACTGGGGCCTTAACGTTCATAGGAACAATAGCCGCAGGATCGGCTCCTACGTCCATCGCCATCCATCCGTCCGGCAAGTTCGCCTATGTAACGAACTCCGCCACGAACGACGTGTCGATGTACAGCATCGATGCTGCCACGGGCGCCTTGACGCTCATAGGCACGATAGGCACATGAAGAGGCTCCAGCTCGTGCAGCTGTGGATCACGAATAATTGCCGTATTGTGTGCAAGCTGTCCTGGTACGGCAAATGTGCGGTGATTCGACTAACCGGGAGTTGGCCGCTCTTGTTGTGCGTGAAGCTCTCGGCGATGTTGAAGGAGACCGGAGAAGGGGAAATTGCCGGCCGCAGCACCTATTTCCAGTCGTACACCACGTATTGGACCCCGCCGGGGCCGAAGCCAGTGAGTGGAATCAGCTTCCGCGTCGCCAGATCGCCGACCACAAGGCCCGAGCCATAGAAGTCCTTGAACATTACCTCTTTTGAGTCCGGCGAAAATATTGCGCCCAACGAAGGGGCGTTTTTCGAAAGCCGGAATTGGTCTTTCCCGTCGGCGGAGCTGATGAAAACAGCGCCATCGTCGGGAGGGTAGTCACCCACGTCCGTGCCCGTGCCGATGGCGAGGAACCTTCCATCGGGCGACCAGTCAAAATCAAAAACGCCGGGCATGATCTTCTCCGCCTTTTTCGAGTCCAAGTGCAGAATCCACAAGTCGCAGACGGAGCCGCCAGAATCGTTATCCGCGAGATTGTCCTTCGGATCGGTCATCGTGAACGCGACGCTCGATCCGTCCGGCGCATACTTAGCTGCCCAGATTGTTGTAGCCCCCCTGTAGATCGTTTCGCGTTTGCCGGTTTCCACGTTGACTGTTTCCAGGAAATCCGGCGGGCCGGGTGCGCCCGTCGGATCAAATGACGGATGAACGATGAATTTTCCGTTCGGTGAAAAACCGACGGATTCATACCAATGGCCGAGATTGCGTGGCGCGTCCCCGGCGAGAGGGTACGAAGCCAGAAACAAATCCCAGCTCTTCCTACTAATTACGTCGAAAGCCACGTGTTTCTGGTCGGGCGACCACGCCACACTATCGACGTCCCCTTCGGTAACCTCCGCCAGACTGACGGACCGGCCGTCGAGCAGCGACAACACGTGCACGCCCTGTTTGTCGGCATAGGCGACTAAATTCCCATCGGGTGAGAAAGCGGCGGCCGAGGCGTTTTCGGCGATCTTGCGGCGGTTCGCGCCGTCCGGATCCGTCAGCAGCAATGTTTCGGCCTCTTTGATGAGGACCCGCCTGCCGCGCGTCCCGAAGTCGCCAGCGCCCGAACTTGTGGAAATGCCAACGCTGACAGCGCTTGGGGTTCCCGTCGACCCACCGCCAACGATTGTCACCGGAGGAGGTTGAGCCATGACGGACGGGGCCGTAGGAGGAGGCGTCGATGACTTGCCGCTACCCGAACATCCGGCAACCAAGAGCAGCGCTAGCGCGCACCGCGGCTTGAACGACTTCAGGAGAGCCATCCCAAACCTCGTAGACTGGCTTCGTTCATCCGAGGCCAGATTGGGTGGACCACTTCTCTTATGGTAGCCGCAATCCGTTTAGCACGATTGCTACGCAGAACAAGTGTTTCCTGTCGCGCATCAACGAGGTTAAAACGACCGGATGTAGCGAATGCGAGAGTCATGAGAGACTAATCGACCATGAACCGATTCCCATCGATTCGACTCGCCTTGCTTGCTCTTCTGCTGGTGGCGGCGGCTTTTGCGCCCTGGGTCGCAGCGCAGAAAACAGCCACGTATTATCCGCCTCCGGGACAATGGCAACAGAAATCGCCGGCTGAACTGGGTATGGATGCCGCCAAGCTTCAGCAGGCGATTGAATACGCGCAAGCCCACGGAAGCACGTGGGACTTCGAGAAGGACCAGGTGCGCACGTTCGGGACGCCGCTCGGTCCGCTGCCGAAGCAGCGCGCGGCCACCAACGGCATCATTCTTCGCCACGGGTATATTGTGGCGGAGTTCGGCGACACGAAGGCCAATGATCCGGTCTACAGCGTGGCCAAGAGTTTTCTTTCGACTGTTTGCAGCCTCGCGGTGGCGCAAGGTTTGATCCGTGACGTCAACGATCCGGTGGCGAAGTATATTCACGATGGCGGCTACGATTCCCCTCACAACGCCAAGATCACCTGGAAGAACCACCTGCAGCAGACCAGCGAATGGGAAGGCACGATGTGGGGCAAGAACGCCAATTTCCTGGGGGCCGAGGAGTTTGGCGCGGGCGAGATGAAACCGCGCGCTATCGAGGAGCCAGGCTCGTACTGGGAATACAACGATGTCCGCATCAATCGGTTTTCACTCTCGCTGCTGCGGATATTCGGCAAGCCGCTTCCCGAAGTGCTGAAAGAGAAGATCATGGACCCGATCGGCGCTTCGCAGAGCTGGCGATGGATGGGTTATTACAACTCGAAGGTGGATATCAATGGGGATATCGGGGGCCGCCAGATCGAATCCGTCACGGGCGGGACGCGTTGGGGCGGCGGCTTGTGGATTAACTCCGAGGATCTCGCGCGCTTTGGACTCCTGATCCTCAACCATGGCAAATGGAAGAACCGCCAGATCGTTTCCGCGCGATGGCTTGAGGACGCAGTGACACCCAGCGAGCGTGGTCCGGATTATGGCTACCTGTGGTGGCTGAACACCAAGCAGAAACAGTGGCCCAGCGGACCGGCCTCCAGCTTCGCCGCTATCGGCAACGGGTCAAATACCATCTGGATCGACCCGGACCACGATATCGTCTTCGTTTGGCACTGGTATCAAGGCTCGGCGATGGATGGCATGGTGCAGCGGATCGTGGCTGCCGTTACGGGCCAATAGGCGGATTTTCCCCGATAAATACGGGGCTCCCACGAAGGGTCAGAAACCTCGGGTCTGAAGACCCGAACTACATTCGACGCGGGCTACATTAGACCCGAGCTACATTACGACACGGCGGCCTCTGTGCCGGGGTGATTAGTGGGAAGGGGGGTGAAACGAGACTTCGACTTCCATCTGGACCGAAACAGGTATGCCGTTCAGGTAGGAGGGCTCGAATTTCCATCGCTCCACGGCCCTGAGCGCCGCGTTAATGAGCAGCCCATTCCCTCGGACTGCCCGCAAATTGACGACGTTGCCGTGCTCGTCAATCACTGCGTCGAGAACGACGACCCCCGTAATTTTAGCGTGCTGCGCCAAGGCAGGATATTCCGGCGCCGGCGCATAGATCGCTTTAGGCCGCTTAACGTCGCCCCCGACGCGTATCACACCTGGCTTTGGTGTTGCCGCGGTTGGTGGCGGAGGAGCAACCCCAGTGCCGCCGGGAATTCCTCCGGGAACACCGCCGGGCTGTCCGCCCAAGACACCTCCTAGAACGCCCCCCGGAACACCTCCGGGAGTGCCGTCGACGCTCAGATCAGGCGCAGCGGCGTCATCGGTACGGCGCGTTGTTGTGACGACTTTCGGAATGGTAGTGGGAGCGGTGAGCTTCCCCTGGACGAAGAACGATTTGCGTTTGGAGATCACCGGTCGATGCATGACCGGCGCCGGCGCGGCCGCGGGAGGCGGCGGAGGTGGAGCACCGGCCGGAGGAGGGGCAATCAAAACCGTTACAGGCTTGACTGGATCGAGGTTCGTGACTTCGCGGTAGCCGAACGTAAGCACCAGAACGACCAAGCTCACGTGCACCAGCAGAGACACCACCCTGGCCCCACTAAACTTCCTGTGCCTGCTCCATATCTCAGGAACCTCCACCGGCTTGCTTGTGAGTTCCAGGGGAGGCAGCTTGGGGGGAAAGACGACGTCGCGAATATTCATGAGGATCGACAAAAAAAGCGACTGCGATTCGATTTTGATTCCGGGCGCGGCCTTCCCTCTTAAGGAGGCTACAGTCTCGCCAGTAAGCTTCGGCGTTGGCCGGAACTGCTCTTTTAGATTGTCGACGAAGCTGGCTCGGAAATGATGCCCGCGAAACGCGCCTTCTTTGTCGTCCGCCGGGGTTTTGGGCTGCTTGTGCGTGAGAACGTATTTGAGGTTGGCGAGAAAGCCCTCGGAGATCAGGTGCCGCGCAACCGCGAAGTTCGGAACAGATTCGCTTGGCTGGAGATTCACGGCACCGGGGCGGGAAGCTTTCGGATTCGGCGGAGTGACGAGCTTCAGCATGACGTTACCAGCGCTTGGCGCACTACATCGGTAAGAATTCGCAGAAGTATACCCGATTCCGTGGTGTTCTGTTCCTTATCCAGCTTGAAACCCGCCGATCTGAGGGTATCGGGCAAGGATGTTGACCGTGCAAAAAAAGAACGCAGACAATGCCCGCGCGGATCTGTTCACGATTTTGAGCCGCCTCAAGGGATGAAGCGAAGGTCGATCTTGAACGACAGCGCGAGTAAAACGCGTAGTTTCATCGCTTTTTGCTTTTATGTACTTTCGCTCGAGTGCGCGCAGGCGCTTTCCTCTTCAACTTGATCTGATTGTAATCAATGGCGGCACAGACGAGATTTCTTAAAGCAGGGTCATTAATTTTGTCGCCCTCGAAAAAATCGATCGCTCGCCACACGTTGCCGTTGAGGCCCGCGTTGAAGAGCTTGCCGGGATCCGGGAGGCTCGCGCCGTGGGCAAAGGTAAGCTTCACCTTATCCTTGTGGGCGTTGCAAACCGCGATTATTCCGTCGTGAGACCACACGGGGCTTCCCATCCACTTCCATTCCTCGATGATCTCCGGGTCGGAGTCAAGGATGGTCTTGCGGAGGCCGGCGAGCGTTTTGCCACGCCAGTCCGTGAGTCCTTCTATAAGCTCGTCAATACGGTCCGATGGATTCATTGGATTTCATGCCTCCAATTCTTGGCCCGTTTTCATTCTCTTCGAAAGAAGTCGTCGAACGACATGGCCTTTCCACATCCACAATCCCGCAAGGAGCAGTACAGGAAGAAAAAAATACCGAATACTGGTGGCGTAATATGGGGTGTCCGAAGGCGAATCATATATGTAACCGATTATCGGAATGCCAAAGATGATGTGGATCCAGCGAAAAATCGAACGCTTGGTAGCTTCTTTCATGATTCATTTCTCCTTCCATTTATCGGCGATGGCGCGTTATTCACTCTGTCATCCAGATCGATTCACGACTCTTGAGCCGCCTGAGGCGGCCAGCTGGGCGTTTCGATGCCGAACTGCTTGGAGTACTCCGCGTTCAGACGCTGCCAGCCGCCGAACTTCATGGCGTCGGGGCCAACCATGCGGCCGAGGGGAGTTCCGCTGAGAAGGTGATCCAAAACATCGAAACAGATGTGCCACCCGGCAGCGCCCATGGCGATGAAGCGGTGGCCGATATTGGTCCACAGGGTGAGGCGCGTGCCCTGACCAAGAGCTTCGAGTTCCCACCGCATATCGAAGCCACCCCACTTGTACTCAAGCGCCTCGGGGGCGTCGGCTCGCGTCACTGTTGTTTCGGAAACCCGCGGCGCGGGCGCTCCCACTGTGGTGAGCTTCACCGTGGCTCCAACCGTACCCAGGCTCGCATCGGCGTCGAAGGGCGCCCACTCGCGCAGGTGCGCCGGGTCGGTTAACGCCTGCCAGACTTTTTCCCGCGAGTGGCGCAGCTCTCTGACGAGAACGAGCGTCCACTTGTCTCCGTCCTTTTGTATGTGCGCCCCGCTGGCCGGACCCGGTGCGTACTGCCCAAGATAGGTCATCTTCTTCTCCTACCAACGTGCGAGCTGGGTGAGCTGAATGAGGTTGCCACAGGTATCCTTCAGCATCGCAATGGTCGAGCCGGTCACGTCGGTGGGCGGCATCGTGAACTCAACGCCGCGGGCCTTGATCCGCTCGTAGTCGCCTTTGACGTCGTCGGTGAAAAACATGGCCGCGG
Organism: uncultured Acidobacteriota bacterium; assembly: GCA_963744235.1. Taxonomy (GTDB): domain Bacteria; phylum Acidobacteriota; class Terriglobia; order Acidiferrales; family UBA7541; genus Palsa-295. The sequence continues at coordinate 186,589 of CAVUSU010000007.1, forward strand.
GCTGGCTCTGTTGAAACAACGCCTGCTGATAGGCTTTGGCCGCGGGGTTGTTGTTCAGCGCCAGTTGCAGCTCAACGCCGTTCGGCTCCTCGGGCGAGGCCACGGTCAGCCAGCGATATGGGCCCTGACTGAAATCGGTCTTCTTGGCAAAGCCGAGTACGTCGGTATAGAAGCGCAGGGCCTTGTCCTGGTCGTCCACGTGTATGCTGGTGACTTTGATTTTCATTTCTTTTCTCCATTGTGATGTTCGCGGTTTGGGCCGCGTCGTCTTTTCTTTGTCTTACTTTTCGTTGGTGCGGATTGATTCATGCGGTCGAGGTGGCGTTCGAGAGCATCCAGATGAGCGGACCAGAACCGGCGGAACGGAGCCAGCCAGGCATCCGCCTCCTGAAGTGGTTCAGGTTTCAACCGGTAGAGACGGCGCTGAGCGTCCACCGTGGATTCCACGAAACCGGCCTCTCGCAACACTCGCAGGTGCTTGGACACGGTCGTCTGCGGCATACGAAGTTGACGCTCGATCTCTCCAACCGACTGTTGTGACGAGACCAGTAGGCTCAGGATCGCGCGTCGGTTCGGCTCCGCGATGATTTCGAAGACAGATTCCATACCCATCGTATACTCCACAGCGCATATACGTGTCAAGGCATATTAAGGGAGGGACCAGGCAACGGTTTCAGCCGGCGTGCGGGGATGCATTGTAGCGGCGCAGCCAGTCGACCCCGGGCGCCGGGGCATCGGGCTGCGCGCGATAGTGAGTTTCGCGCCCCTCGCCGCGATGGCGTACCAGCCTTGCCCTCTTCAGGACGTGAGATCCTTGGAGACAGCAGGCTGGGACACGCCCGCGTAGCGAGCCGCGTCATCGCGGGCGATGGTCATTAAGCCGAACCTCGCCGAGGAGATCAGCGAGAATCCATGCGGTTCCGGCAATCGAGAAGGTCTCGGCGATTTCGCTCCAATTCGAATGACTGCGGGGATCCGCGATAACCAAGGGCACCCACACGATAAGCCCAAACAGCACGAGCATCATTGTCAGCAGGCGAGTGGCGAGAAGCGCCATTCGATTCGCAAGAAGAGCCAGAGCCGCGAGTGCGAAAAAAGCAGTTGTCGCTACCGCCCAAAACATCTGACCGGGCGGAATCCACTTCGGAACAAGACTGGCGGTAGGATGAAGATAAAACACCTGTTCGAGGGCAAAGGAAGCGGCACAGACGCCCAAAAGAATGCGTCCGACCCGATGAAGCGTTTCCCGCGACCATGCCGACGATAAGTGACCATAAAGGATCGCCGCTCCGGTGAGGAGAGAGAACTGCTCGAAGAAGTTGCCCCAGCTGTTGTAGATCTTCGGCGCGGAGAAAATTGGCGGCACGGTGAGTAAGACGAAGACAAGATAAGGCGCACAAAGGACGGAGGCGCCAGTTTTCGCGGTCCGACGGAACTGAATCGCAGCGCCTCCGAGAATCAGGGCAGCGCCGGCAGCGTAGACAATGTAAATCGGTTGATGCCAGCCGTTGTAGTCGTGCCAGGCCAGCGTGACGATGCCAGCGGCCAAAGAGGCCACTCCAAATACATGACGGCCGAGGTTCGAACCAGGCGTTGATACAGTCATTTGTTTTCAAACGCGTTCATGTAATTGTGTCGGGGGTTGCAAAGTACCGAGCTTTATACAACGGGATGGAGCAAGGGCAAAGTGCCACATGACTGGAATGTGATATAGCCACTCGATCTTAAGGGGTGACCGTTTCAGCCATGGGAGGCGAAGTCGTGGGCGTGGGGAGACGCAGCTAGTCGTGCAATGCTGGGCGCTTTCCCGGCGCCAGCAGCGCACGACCCGGAAAAACATCCGGCACGATCTTGCCCTCGTCGACAACAACGGTTCCTGCTACCACCAAATAGTGCACGCCGACGCTTGGTTCCATGGGCTTCGCGAAGGTGGAGCGGTCGCTGATGGTTGCAGCGTCAAACACAACAATGTCAGCGTCCGCGCCCTCCTGGAGTCTGCCTTTTTGCCGTGCAGCGGGCGTGGAACGCTCCAGCACCTGCGCCGGCATGAGACTCATCTTTCGCAGCGCGTCCATCAGGGTGATTGTCCCCTTTTCGCGAACATACTGGGCGAGCACGCGAGAATAGGTTCCGGCGTTGCGGGGATGCCCCTGGAAGCCGTCGCTGGCGATCATCACCAGGGGGTGAGGGATCACTTTGTCAATCACCTCCTGAGAATTGGAGAAGATCAGCACCGTGCGGGGAGTGCTTGAATTGTGAAGCTCCTCGAAACGTTCCTCGGTGAGGTGCTCGCCGGTGTTGGGGAGAACCAGGTCGCCGTAGCTGATGCCTCCCTCTTTTTCCTCCCAGCCGGGGTTGAAGAGCGCGGAATTGATATAGGTCATACCCGCGATGTAAGGATAGGCTTCCGTAGTTACATCGAGGCCGCGGGCGCGCGCTCCTTCCACCATCGAAAGGCACTCCGGAGCGTCGCGCAGGCAAGAGCTGTTGAGGTGCACGATGTGCAGGGTAGCGCCTGTGATCGCGGACGCTCCGATCACTTCACTCACGGACTCGATCGAGGACCCGGGATCGGAGCGACTCGAGCTGCGCACATGAGTGTAAACCGGCACTCTCCGCTCGGCGGCCAGACGAAACATATCGATCACTTCCAGCCGGGTGGCTCCGGGCGTGTACTGAATTCCCATGCCGATGGCCAACCCGCCTGCGTCCAGTTCCGCCCGCAGGCGGTCCTCGATTCGCGCGATCTGCTCTGTTGTCGCGGGCTGATCGGTGGCGGGGCCGCCCTTGGGGAGAATTTCGTCCTCGGGAATTGGAGCGCCGAATACCAGAGCCCGTGCAGCCACATGGCTGGCCGCAGTGCCGTAATGAATGAGCGAGCGCCCTTCTTTCGCTTTCAGGAACTGGGCGACGTCGGGCGCGCCAATTTCCAGTTCCAGCGCCGTGGTTACACCGTCGAGCGCTTTCACGCGCTGGCTTTCCATCTCCTGGCCGTGCTGGTGCAGGTCAATGAACCCGGGAGCGACCACCAACCCGTTGGCGTGGAGCACACGGTGTCCGCTCAGCGCCTCGGACGAGATGCGGACGATCTTTCCGTCCCGGATGCCAACGTTGCGCACGGCATCCATGCCGGTTTCTGGATCCATCACGCGTCCGCCTTCGAGCACGAGATCATACTGCTGCTGGGCTGACACAATGGCGGTTGATAACACCAGAAAGAAGAGACAGAGAATCAGATTTCGCATGGTTGCTCCGTGGGAAGCGATGATAGCAGGGTGAGGCTCTATTTGGAGATTGCCGCCGATTACGGGCGGACGACGGACCACTCGGAAGTAATCCTCAAATCCCAGCTAACGCAGCAATCAGAAAAGTGCATTCCCCCAGTCTCGGCTTATGCGAGTTAATCGTTCACTGCACTGATGGAGTGAAGTTCACATTATCCTGGTGAGGCAGTCTCAAGAGCGATAGCTTGCCATTCTTCTACTTGTTCTCGACTCGCAAATCCTCATCCATTATGATGCTGGCTCGTTTCACCTTCTCTTGGTTCTCGTTCAGCGGGCCGGAGGGTCTTTGAGCATTTCTGTCGGGCCAGCGCCGGGCGAGCGTCGAGAATCTCCTGAAACGAGTCTTCGACTCTTCGTCCTTGTCGTGCTCCTGTTGGTGGCCGGAGCTATCGTACGTTCCGCCATAGCAACCCGACGGGATGGCTTCACTATCGATGAGGCTTATCACATCGCCGCTGGCGTCTCTTACGTGCGCTATGCGGATTTCCGCATCAATCCAGAGCATCCTCCGCTCGTCAAGCTGTGGGTGGGAAGCTTCATCTCGGCAACGGGCTTTCACCTGAGCAGCATTCGTCCATTCACCGACAAGGGTGACGAGCGCGATTTCACGGAGCAGGACGTCTACCTCAACAATGATTTCAATTCCGTGCAGCGGCGCGCACGGATTGCGATGTGGACGCTGAACGGATTGCTGCTGGTACTGCTGGCGTTCGCGGTGCGCAGGACCTTTGGCCCGGGCATTGCGCTCGGGACTTTGCTTTTTCTCGCGATCGACCCGACCGTGGCCGCGCATTTGCCCGTGGTGATGACGGATTTGCCCGTTTCGCTGCTGTCCGCCACCACTGTGGTGCTCGCCATTCGTGCCTTCCAGCATTGGGATTGGAAGGATCTCCTCGCATGCTCCGCGGCACTTGGACTGGCATTGGCGACAAAGCATTCCGCGCCAATTTTCCTGATCTTCGTGGTTTTGACAGGCACCGTCCTCGCACTCGCAGCGCCGGTCCCGCGACCCGGGAATTCCCGCCTCTTTCGATTCGCAAAGCTCTTGGCAGTTGTGGTTGGCGCGCTGATTGTTTTGTGGAGTTTTTATTTATTTCGATTTGCGGAGAGCAGCACAGGGGGCGAAGTCTTCAATCGTTCGCTTGCGAACAAAATCGCCGACGTGCGTTCACCGGCATACCGTTTTGTGCTAGCCGAGATGGCGTCCACTCATGTGGTGCCGCGCGCGTATATTTGGGGCTTCGCCGATACCATTAGAGCCGGTCTTGAAGGGCGTGCCGAGCCGATCAGGGCCTTTGGCAGCCCGTACATCGGGACGGGTCCGAGATATTTTTTCCCTGCAATGATTGCCCTCAAGCTCCCGATTGGGCTTGGTCTCCTCGTGTTGATCGGGTTGTTCTTGTTTTTCGCTCGCCGCATACCCCCGGAATGGAACGTAGGGTTCGGCATCGTTCTGGCTGCAGCGGTCCTCTTCTTGCTTGTCCTTTCTTCCGGCTCAACCTACGCAGGAATCCGCCACGCGCTTCCCGTCGTTGTTCTTCTGGCAATTTTCGGGGGCCTCGCCGTGGAATTGGCGCTCTCCTCGAATTCGAAGGTCTGGAGAGTCGCCGTGGCCGCGGCACTGGTTGCGGCCACGGTATCCGCTTTACCTGTTATGCGCCCCTGGGAGTACTTCAACGAGATCATCGGCGGCACGAAGAATGGATACCTCTACTTCAGCGACGAGGGTGTTGATCTCTGGCAGCGCGGCAAGGAAATTGCTGAATACTATCACCGCGTCCTCGAACCATCGGGCGAAGTTCCCATCCTCGCCTACGAACCCATCGCTGAACCCCAGAAAAAGGCGCTCGGCTTGGATTGGCTTGGCCGCGATCCGAAGCGTGACGAAACCCGCCTTAGCTCTCCAATTTTTTCGGGCTCCATACTTATTAATGCTCGGTTCGTGGGCGCATGGCCTTTCTGGGATAGTTCGTCCCTTCGTAACACTGCCCCGAGCGCCCGCTTCGGGAATTTGCTGGTATTTCGAGGAACGTGCGCTTGCGGTGCGATCCTGGCTCCTGCCTCATACGCGGATGCCGTCTCAAAGATCTACGCCGAAAAGCCGGACTTGGAAGAGGCTGAACGACTGTTGAGGCAGTCGCTGACTCTTGATCCGAGTCCCTTTTTCGTGCACATCGAGCTAGGCAACGTCTGCATGAAACGCGGCTCCCGCGAGAACGCTTTGCGGGCGTATTCAGATGCGTTACAGCGCGCACCCAACGATCCTGAGATCCGGCGTTCGATTGAGGAGCAAATCAAGAAGTTGTCGTCACAACCTCTGGACCAGGTGCCTGAATTGCGGGATCCATTTCTGGAGTGACACGCGCGAGAAAGGTGGGGCGGAAGGCTGAGTAACGCGGTTACGGATATCGACGCGAGCAGACTCACTAGTTTTGTCACCTGGAGGGTCGGATAAACCCCGCTGCACCGGCGTTCCCAGCCCGCAGCCACTCCTTTTAGAATCGTTCCCAGGGATTTAGGACCAATACGCCGACGCCTGCGACATCTCTCGTATTGCGGGTGACCAGCGTCAAGTTGTGCTCCAAGGCAGTGGCCGCAAGCAACCCATCAATCACCGGGAGCTGAATGTTCTTGGAGCGCGCCTGCGCGGCCACGTGACCCCAACGGTCCGCCACCTCCGCGTCAATCGGCAGAATGCGCCCAGCGAAGCGACTTGGGAGGCCCTTGTTGAGCCAATTCTCCAGTTCCGCACGGCGTCTTGCCTGAGGGAGGCCGGCAATTCCCTTCCGAACTTCGCCCAGAGTCAATACGCTCAAATAAAGCAACGCTTCGTCCGTGCCTTCCACCCACTCGCTGACGGTTGGTTCCGGGCGCCGCGTGACCAACTCGGAAATCACGTTGGTGTCGAGCAGAAACCCATTCATAGCTTGACGTCCCGTCCCGTATCCGCGTCGCGCTCCAGATTCAACTCGAGGCCGACGAGAGGGCTCTCGGCGAAGAACTGGACGAGGCTCTTCGGTTTCCTCGCGCGATCGACCAGTTGATCAAAATCTTCCAAAGGCAGGATGACCACACCTTCCTTTCCCTGCCGGGTCACAAGTTGTGGACCCTCCTCTCGCGCGCGGCGAAACACCTCGCTGAACCGGGCCTTGGCCGTCTGCAACTGCCAAGTCTGTGACACGGCTTCCTTCTTGGCGGTTTTCTTCTTGCTGGATCGCATCGTTTCGACTCCATAAACAGACTAGTCTGACTAGTCGACCATATCAAGATCGCCCAGAGACCGCAATGAATTTGTGAACGCCGCTCGTGCTTGGGCCCGAGCCCGATTTATGGGAGGACTGCCAGACGCGGTAAGGAGACTGGCGCCAATCGGGAACTCAAAGTAGAATTCCGGCATCTAAAGAACAGTGTCAATCCAGAGATCTAGGGGAAACATGCGTCGTAACCTTGTCTTTTTGTCAGCCGTTCTCTTGCTTGCGGCGCCGCCTGCCGCAGCGCAATCCATTCTGCCGTCGTCGTTTGCGGGGTGGAGTGTGAGTGCTAAAGGCGGCCTGGAACGTCCGCCTGTGGGCTTCGTGCCGCGTCCTGCCGACGGCTCGAAGCCACGGACGCCGGACGACGCCTGGGCGGCTCTGCAAGAGTACGGACTCGCGTCCGGAGAGCAAGATAGCTACTCGAAAGGCTCGGACACGCTCAACGTGACGCTGTATCGGATGAAGGATCCGAGCGGCGCTTATGGCGAGTATTCGTACCTGCGAACGCAAGATATGCCGCGTGCCGATTTGGCTGAGCATTCCGCAATGTCAGCCGATCATGCGCTCATACTGAGTGGGAACCTGGTTCTGGATGTGCGAGGCCGCGATCTGCGGAAGTTCGACGCGGATCTGAAATCATTGGTCGCCACGGTTGCGCCGCAAGCGCAGACCGGTCCGCTGCCCACTCTTACGGACCACCTTCCGCGGAAGGATTTTGTCGATCGATCCGACCGCTACGTCCTTGGGCCGGCGGCTTTGAATCAGCTATTTCCGGTTGCGCTTGGGAACTCGCTAGGATTTTCCCAGGGAGCGGAAGCAGAGGTTGCGCGCTATCGTCTGGGCGACTCGCGAAGTCACGTTGCTCGTCGTCGATTTCCCGACGCCACAAACCGCTGCGAAGAAGCTCGCGGAGCTTCAGCAGGGCTACAATGTGGTCAATGTTGGCGACGCCAAAGGCGATTCAAAACAGGATGGTAATTCGGCGCCGTTGTACGCAAGACGATCGCTCACGCTGTTGGCGTTCGTCGCAGGAGCCGACTCGCAAAACGAAGCGAGCGCGCTGCTTGAGGCAAGTGGATTCCGGTACAGAGCTCACTTGGAACGAGCCGACGTTTCAATTCACGCAGCCAAGTATCGGTACTATGATCGTTGGAACCATCATCGGGACAGGAGTGATCTGCCTGTTCGCTCTGGTTTCGGGCTTGGCGTTCGGCGGAGTGCGGTTGGTGGTGAAGCGAGCGCTTCCCGACAAGGTGTTTGACCGCAGTGACCAGCTCCAAATCCTGCAGTTGGGGCTCTCTAGTAAACCCATCAATGCAGAGGACTTCTACGGCATTGGGGCGACTGACAAAAATTGACCGTCGGTGGAAAACGCGTCTTTTTCCGTCCAACTAACGGAAAACAAAAGCCTTAACTGCTCCCCCAAAATCTCGGTTTCGTACTTGACTGATTTCAAAGGCTCAACTAGACTGCGCTCGGAGGAAAGTTTCTTCGGCCATCCGCGCATTGGCCGTGAGGCTTCTCCCTGTGAAGGCCCGCTGAAAAGCGGGCCTTCTTTTTTTGGGGCCGTCCGTCCGGCAAGGTTTCTTTCTTCCCCTGCGCTCTTCGCGTCACAAGCCCCCCGCCAGAACCAGTAATTTTTGCAACCTGATAGGCCTGAAATCTCGTATATAGCGGGTAGCAAGCTAGCGAGATAACAGGCTAACGTGACGACCGCTGCTGCGGCGCCCGCAACTCACAAATTGAACTTCGAGGACCTCGTCCGCGAGCACCAGCGGATGGTCTTCAGCATTGGTTATCATTTTCTGCACAACGCAGCAGCCGCCGAGGAGGTCGCGCAGGATGTTTTTCTGGAATTGTTCAAGCGGTTCGCAACGCTCGAGTCGCCGGCCCATGTCACGTTCTGGTTGCGGCGAGTGGCGTGCCATCGCTCGATCGACTATGCGCGGCGAAATAAGGGAGCGGCCGCCGAAGTGAGTTGGGACCAGTTGCCCGAGCCGTCGCAGCCCAGTGGGCACAGCGACCTTGGGAACAGCGATCCGATGATGTCGAAGCGATTGCAACAAATGGTGGCAGCGCTGCCGGAGAAAATGCGAATGGTGGTGATCCTGCGATACCAGGAAGAAGCGGCGCTGGAAGAGATCGCGAGCACGATGGGGATTCCGTTGAACACAGTGAAGAGCACCCTGCACCGCGCGCACGCGATGCTGCGTGCCAAGATGGAACAGGCGATTGGAAAAGAATGGGGAGAAGTGAGCGTATGAACCGTTTCGAAGATGAACTGAAGGGAGCGTTGCAGCGCGTTGACCCACCGGCAGGGTTTGCGGAGCGCGTGCTCGCTCGAGCTGCACGGGTCGACGACGAAAAGCCGGGGCGTTCTCGGCGCTGGTCGAGGCTTTTCGGGTTGGGGGCGCCCGGCACGGGTGGCCTGCGGTGGGCGGCTGCGTGTGCGCTGTGCATTGTTTTGGCAACGAGCGGCGTCTTTTACGAGCGCGACATGCAGCGCCGGCGTGGCGAAGAAGCAAAGGAACAGCTCATGCTCGCGTTGCGAATTACGGGGAGCAAGTTGCAGATTGCGGAGCAAAGCTTGAAGGAGCTGGATTCGACGGGTCAGGCGCGACAGTGAGTGAGCGTGGGAACCAGAGGGCCGGAGGCATCATGAAACGAATTGGAATCATCATCGCGTTGCTGTTCGCCGCTCAGTTACCAGCTGCGGCGCAGGATTGGGATCCGGGCGGCGCGCTGAAGAAGTTGTCGGCAAAGGCGTCGAAGGCCATCGACGTGACGCTCGATCAATCCATGCTGCGATTCGCCGGCGCATTCCTCGATCCGAAGGACCCGGATCAGGCGCAGGCCAAGAAGATCATCTCGAACATGAAGGGCATTTACGTGCACAGCTTCGAGTTCGAAAAGACCGGCGAGTATTCTGAGGACGATGTGGCGCCGTTGCGGGCACCGCTCAAGGAACCGCTGTGGTCGCGGATCGTCAACGTGCGCAGCAAGCGCGATGGTCAGAATGTGGAAGTTTATTTCAAGAAGGAGGACGGAAAATTCACGGGGCTCGTGGTGATCGCGACGGAGCCGACCGAACTGACGTTTGTTGACATCAACGGCCCAATCAGTCCTGAGGATATCAGGCGGCTGGGAGGCCAATTCGGCATTCCCAAAATGGAAATCGACCAAGATCCTGTGGGGAAGAAGGGAGAAACCAAGTGATCCGTCGAGCGCTGGCAGTCCTGTTCGCAATCACTCTGGCAGTTCCCTGCTTCGGCGGCAATGATGCGGAGTTCCACGCCGTCGTGAAAACCATCGAAACGCAATACGGGGTGCATCACATGCGCATACCGTTTCTTGGATTCGCTACTGTTTGCTTGAAGATTGCGCGAATCCCGGGCGCGTCGGGTCTGAAGCTCGCCGTTTTCAATCATCTTCCCCAGGACAGCGGAATGTCTGAAGAAGCCTTGCAGGAATCCATCGAGGCAAGCATCGGAAACACGTGGCGACCGCTGGTGCGCGTGCGGTCGAACGACGATAACAACCTCACGATGGTATACGCAAACCCATCCGACAAGGAATTGCGGGTATTGGTGGTCTACATTGATCCTAATGCCGCCACCGTCGTGCAAACGAAGGTGAAAGCGTCGCAGATCAGGAAATGGATCCAGCAGCCCGACGAAGTGACGCACGACACCGACAATGGCGACTAGAGCGAAAAGCAGATCCCTCGCCCCGTCTTTCTGGAACTCAGGGTTTGCAAGTACAAACCCTGAAACCCCGCCGCGTGGATTCGGGATGACACCGCAATGGCTGGGGGAAAAGCGAAAGAGAGGTCCCTCTCTACGTCCCGCGCCCACGCTTCGCGTGGGAAAGCAAAGGCGCGCGGGGCTTCGCTCGGGATGACAAGGTAGCGAGAAATCGCATGCGGACCCAGATGTCAACAAAACCAGACAGCCGCTAGAAAGCGGCTTGGAGGCGCAGGGCGTAGCTGCGCGGCGGTGCGATGGCGTTGCCGGAAAAGAGGCCGCCGAAGTCGATCACATTCAGACGATTGTTGAGGTTTTGGACGTCGCCCTCGAGCTGTAACTTAACGCGCTCCGATTTGTAGATGTCCGCTCCCAACATTGCGTCCACCGCGAGTGAGGGCCGAACGCGGTCACGCGCGAAGTTGATCCGATTCACCACTTGTTGCCCGTACTCAGCCAGAGCCTCAGCCTGCGTGCCCGCGAAGTCAAATGGCAGACCGCTTCCGTACTCGAGGCCCGTCCCGAGCCAGAATCGCGAGGTCAGTTGATAGCGAAGACGGTAGCGCAGCGTATTGCGTTGATCCTGCGAATCCGGGAAATGGCCGGTGAGCTGGGTCTGCGCGCTTATTGCATTCTGGCCCAGAAAAAGCCCGCCGGTGACCGGGAACCACGCACTGCCGACGATGTAGGAGTAGCTGACAAAGCCCGAGAAGCCACCCCAGTTTGGAAGTTCAATCTTGCCTTCTGCGCCGTACAGAATTCCCTTCTCAAACGCGATGGGAAAGCTGACGCCTGTGTTCAGAAGTTGGTCGTCGTCGGCAAAATTGTTGAACTGACGGCGGAAGACGTTCGCATCGAGCTTGAGTTTGTGCGCGAAACCCTTCGTCACCCCAATTTCAAAATAGTTGCCGCGCGAAGGCGCAACGGGAAGCCGCAGCACGTTCTGATTGAGGGAAGTCACGGAGGTTGAACTCGAGAGAAGGATATTCTCGAACGACGGAGTCTGAAAAACGCGGTCGTAGGAAGCATGCAAAACGAGGTCAGCCGAGGGAAAGTAGCGGCCGACGGAGAGGCGCGGACTCAAAGCCTGCTGATTCGCTACCAGTTGATAGTGGTCCCATCGGAGGCCTGCGCTGATGGTCCACTGGCCGAGCCGGATCAGGTCCTGCGCGAAGGCCGATTGCTCAAGATCGGGACGGCTGCCTAAAAAGGAAAAACTTGATGGCGTGCCGGGATCGTACTGCGTGGGATCAGTGATCTGGTCGCGGAAACTTTCGTAGAGAAATAGATTGTCGGACTCGACGCCGAACTTGAGTTCGTGGCGTCCGCGATGAACGTCAACGCCCGCCTTGAAGTATCCCTCGCGAAACGAATTCGACTGAAACGCGATGATGGGCGTCGAATACGGGTTCGAGTACAGATCGTTCGAGTTGTCGCGAACCATTCCGCGAAGGTCCGCCACCACATCGGGAGAAAAAATGTGCTGGTAGGAGAGGATCCCCATGGTTTCGAAATTGTCGCCGGTCTGGAGCTGTGAGCCGGGAGGCAGCGAAGGATCGAGCGAATCTTGATGCGGGTCCTGCTGAACGTACTCGTTCGGAATTGCGTAACGCGAGAGTTCGTGGCGCACAGTGAGGCTCAGGCGGTCTCTGGATGAGAAGTCTCGTTCGTATTGCACCGAGAAATCGCCGGTGGTGCCTGAGTTCGTGTAGTTTTGAGGAACGACCGGGTTCAGGTAGCGCCGTGTCGTGCTTCCGCCGGCGCTGACTCCAAAAACATTCTTGCCCCACGCGTATTGCACGTCGGAAAAGGCGGCGGCTGTATCGAAACTCCCACCCGAAAGCACAACCCGACCGTGAACGCCCGCTTGCGCGTCCTGCAGCGTGTTGATTTCCACCACGCCGCCCACTTTTCTCCCGTACTCGGCCGGAATGCCGGCGGTGTAAATGTTCATCGACTGCGCGTCGTCCGCCTCGATTTCGGGGCCGACCCCGGGCGAGCGATTGTCTGTGAGCGGAATCCCATCGACCACGAACTGCGTTTGATATTCAGAGCCGCGCGGATGCAGAACAGCGTTCCCTTCGTAGAGCCAGCCGGGTTGCGAATTCACGAGGTCCTGCACGGACCGCCCCGGCAGCGACGTGGTTCGAGTGTCAATTGCTTCGCGGCCGATTCTGTCGGTCGAACCGGTACTGTGCGGATCGACGAGCGTCTCCTTGTCGTTGACGACCACGGACGTGTTCACGGACGCAACGCTGAGGTGCACCACAAAGTCCGCGGGAAGCACGGAACGAACCTCAACGGATCCCGAGAACGATGCAAAACCCTGCTGCTGAACATGAATGGTATAAGCTCCGAAAGGGAGCCGTCTTGCAACAGCAAAACCTGCGTCGTTGGTCACGAACGTTTGCTGGAATTGATTCCCTTCGCTGACGAGCTCGACCGCGCTTTTCACTCCGAGACCAGCCGGGTCGATCACTTTCAGGCGCAATTCTCCCGTCCGGCTCTGTGCGTGGAGCGAGCCGGCAAATAAAAGGGACAGGAAAATTCTTCTCATCGCTAAGACCGGGCCCGTCTGGCCTGCAACGTTCCGCGAAAAGGCACTTTTAGAATAGTAGCGGCTTGCACTGTTCGGTGTCAGCCCGTTTGTGATGCGTTCGCGCGCGGTTCCCTATACGCCACCAGGAAACTAATTCGCGACTGATGGCAAACCCCTGCGCCAGAAGGCGAATCAAAGCATGGAACCAAAAGCGAAGAGTTTTCACTCTGAACCGCGGATTATTGGAGATACTGTTCTCTATGATTTGCCCCTCCCGTGTGATGTGTTGCGCCAAGTGTGCAGCTATTCTGATTGCAGCGGTTTGCTCGGTTTTTCCTGTCCGCGCCCAAGAATCAACGCCACCGGCACCGGAGCAAACACAAGCCCAACAGCAAACGAATCCGCCAGCGCAGCCACAATCGAACCCTCCGGCGCAGCCCGCACAGACGAGCGCGGAACAGAAAGAGAAAACTCAGGAGCAGAAGACCGGCACGTCGAACGACCGGTTGTTTTTTACACTGCCTAATTTCTTGACGGTCGAAAACGCGAACCAGATTCCTCCCCTTTCGGCGAAACAGAAATTCAAAGTCGTGGCCCGCTCCTCGTTCGATTATATCGAGTTCCCGTGGTACGGATTTCTCGCTGGCATCAGCCAAGCACAGAATAGCGAGCCGGGTTACGGACAGGGCGCCGAAGGTTACGGCAAACGCTACGGTGCCGCTTTTGCCGACGGCACGATTGAGAACTTCTGGACGTCGGCGATCCTGCCGTCCGTCCTGCATGAGGACCCACGATTCTACGAATTGGGCGAGGGGAGTTTCGGGCATCGAACATGGTATGCCATGAGCCGAATCGTTGTTACGCGCACCGATTCGGGGCACAGCCAATTCAATTTTTCCGAGATCTTTGGCAGCGCGATTTCTGCGGGAATCTCGACGTACACGTATCATCCCCATGCCGACCAGACGCTCGGCAATACCGCGAGCGTGTGGGGCTCCCAGATCGGGTACGACACAATCACGATCGTTGTGAAGGAATTCTGGCCCGACATTCGCCGCAAAATCCGAGGTCATAAAGACCAGTCGGCGGCTCCCACCCCGACCTCGCCCTAGAGGCAATCTCCACAAATTCGGTGGCCTTTCTGCTCCAAAACTTCGTCATGAATATAGTTTGAGGACTGCTTGATCAGAGTGATAGTCTGGCGCCCCTGTTTACAGAGTCTTGCAGGTGCGGCGTGACAGACACTGGTATTCTCCTGACAAGTTGTCCGGACCAAAAGGGCGTCACCGCTTCCATCGCTGACTTCATCTATCGCTCTAACGGCAACATCGTGCGCGTCGACGAACACCTCGACGCCGAGCACAATCTCCTGCTGGTACGAATGGAATGGGATCTTGCCGGCTTCGCGGTGGATATGCGGACGTTCGCCCGGCACTTTGAACCGCTCGCGCAGCGTTTCAACATGCGCTGGAGGGCGGAACAATCGAGTTACCGGCCGAAGGTGGCGATCTTCGTTTCGCGCTACGACCACTGCCTGGCCGACCTGCTATACCGCCACCGGCTGGGCGAACTGCCCTGCGAAATCCCGATGGTTATCTGCAATCATCCGGACGTTGTGCAGTGGACCGACTTCTACCGCATTCCTCTGCAAGTGATCGAGGTAACGAAGGAAAACAAAAAGGAAGCGGAACAACAGCAGATCGAATTGCTGGAAATGCTCGGGATCGACCTGATTGTGCTCGCGCGATACATGCAGGTGCTTTCCCCCGAATTCCTTCAGCATTTTCCGCCGCACCGGGTGATCAATATTCACCATTCGTTCCTTCCCGCTTTCGTCGGGGGCAAGCCGCACCATCAGGCTTACGAACGCGGGGTGAAGCTGATCGGAGCGACCAGCCACTACGTCACGGAAGTTCTGGATCAAGGTCCAATCATCGAGCAAGACGTGGTCCGCGTTTCTCATCGCGATCGGATCGAGGATTTAGTGCAGAAAGGGCGCGACCTCGAAAAGGTGGTTCTGGCGCGCGCGGTTCGCTGGCATTTAGAGAATCGCGTTCTGCTCTACGGGAAGAAAACCGCGGTATTCCCTTAGTGCGAAATTAGCTGGCTTTGCGGCGCGTTCTTTTTTCGTGGGCTGCGGCGGCTTTCGCTGAACCCAGCGAGCTTTTCCTGGCTTCCGTGCGTTCCAGGCTTTTCTTCAGCGCGGCCATGATGTCGATCACGGGAGCGCGCGCGGGGCGAGGAGCGGCAGCAATCTCGCGGCCCTTCTGTTTTGATTCGATCAGGGCGCGAAGGCGCGTCTCAAATTCATCGTGATATTTGTTGAGCTGGAATTTTTCGGAGAGATTATCGACAAGTTGATCGGCCAGTTTTATTTCCTGCGGCGAGAGCTTCACGTTGTCGTTCTGGCCGTATCCGGGCGCCTGGCGGATTTCGTTGGCGAAATACATGGTGTGGAGCGCGATGCCGTGATCGTACGGCCGGAGGAAGGTGGTGTACTCGCGCTGGTGCATCGTGATCTTGGCGATGGCGACGCGATCCTTGTCTTCCATCGTTTTCAGGAGCAGCTTGTAGGCTTTCTTGCCGTGATCGTCGGGAACGATGAAATAGGACGAATCGAAAAAGAGAGGATCGATCTCGGATTGTTTGACGAATGCGAGAATTTCCATGGCGCGCGCGGATTCGGGCGTTATCTTCTTGATCTCTTCGGGGTCGATCAGCACATATTTTCCGTCTTCGTATTCGTAGCCTTTCACCACTTCCGAGCGGTTCACAATCCGGTTGCACGTGGGGCAAAACAGCGGCTGGCGAAGCCGAGTCTTGCACACGCTGTGAAGCTGGTGAAGGCCCACCCGGGCGCTGCGGGCCGCGGGATAGAGTTTGACGGGTATCGATATCAGTCCAAAGGTAATGAAACCTTTCCAAGCGGATGCCATTGCTTTCCTCCGGGGTAATGTACGGATGTGAGGTGCAAGATTTCACTTTTCTCGACTACGTAACAGTCCCCAGTTGCCATTGCTTCGGCGGCGTTAGCTGGATTTTCTCGGCACTTTCGCACCCGCCTTGCGTGCTTCGGAAAGGCCGATAGCGATGGCTTGCTTTCGAGACGTCACTTTCCCGCCTTTTCCACCTTTGCCGGAACGAAGCTTGCCGAGCTTTTCCCGATGCAGGGCGCGTTCAACGCTCTTGCTTGCAGCTTTGCCGTATTTCCTCTTCGGACTCTTTTTCTTTGCCATCTGGATGACCTCTCACAAGTTAGATTGCGAACCGGATGAAAAAGACTTCCTCCACTTAGTAAGAGTCGCCCTGCGAAGCTTTCGTTACATGCGCGGCTGAGACGCCTGTTTGCGAGGTTTCCAAGAACCAAAAACGCGGAACTACGTAAGTCGGAGGGAGGAAGCCGGCTTGGATGACTCTCTCCCCGCCCGAATTGCGCTGGGCTCGCAAGACTTTTGAGAAGCGTTCGCGGCGGTCCTTGCGGCGGATTATTTTGCGGGCTTCATAGCGGCTGGCGCGATCGTGTAATCGCCTTCGACGTCCACCGTGCCGGAGCCGTCCGCTGAGCCAGTGCCCTTGTAGGTGCCGCCGCCCTTGATTCCCATGAGTTTTCCGGTGCCACTTACAAAGGTCCACTTTCCATCGAACGTGGCCGTGCCATCCTTCGCGACTTTCATCGTACCCGTATACCTCACGGTGAATTTGTCGCCGCTGTCCATCGTTGACATGTTGTAGCCGTGCTGGGTGGCAGTAGTGCCCCAGATCTCACTCGAGGCGACGTCCGCGGACTCGGTGGATTTGGCACCCGCGATTTCGAGCCCCGTGTCCCACTTGCAAGCGCTCTTCTCAATCATCACGGAATGGCCTGGCTTGTCGCCGACATCGATGGATTGCATCGGGTCGGGCTTCGCACAAGTTTGCTTGCCGGAAATCTTCGTTTGCGCGGTTGCGGGCAGGGCAATCGCGCACGCCATCAACAGACCAAGACCGAGCTTCTTCATCATCACTTGCCTCCATTGTCTTTTGGTTTGAGGGTACTGGGATCTCTTGCGCGGCGCACACCGACTTAACCGCGCGTGGATACAGCACTTCCATGCGCGGAAAGTACTCCGAACCATCGGGAAGTGTCAAGCTTGGCGTCGCATCACACATTTATCGTGCCGGGGCGCGCCTTGACTCAGAAGAAGTGGCGTCGTAACGACTGATTGGCCTTGCAGGAGATTGGATGGAGCCGAGGCCCGGACTTGAACCGGGGACCTGCCGATTACGAATCGGCTGCTCTACCAACTGAGCTACCTCGGCGTGCAATCGAATTTAGCATTGCCGCGGAAGTGCGTCAAACAGGCACACGCGAAGAGCGATACAAGGAGAAGGCTAGCGCGAGATCGGGAACATCAGCCAGGCGATGCAGATGCTTACGATCACGAACATCGCAAACGACCACAGCACATAGCGCAGCCGGCCTCGGGTGGTGCGCCTGGCAAGGCATCCGATCGCGATCGACACGAACAGCGCGAAAATCAGCAGCGCGCCGAAATGATTCAGATGCAGGAGACGGGCAGACATCTATCGCCTCCGCCCAGTGGCGATTTCGTAGGCGTCACAGATTCCAAGTACGTTGACGATTCCCGCGGCCGCAATAAAGCGCGTGCCGTAGTCGCCGATCGCGCGCGACACGTTCGGACCCGAGGCCTCGACGAAGCGCGCGAGGAGGTAAAAGACTCCCGAGGACGCATCCGCAATGAATCCAAGCGGTCCGAACGGGTCCTGCGAGCGCGGCGGGAATACGTTGCCCCGCATCAGGTAACCGCTCACCGCAAGCCCCCCAACCGCGACGAAGAATGCGAGGGCGCGGCCCCAGCGGCGCAGCAACAAGTGACCCAGCCCAGGAACGAGCCACGCGATGATCGCGATGGCCGGAGCGATGTCATCGAAGGTCCTGGGTCCAGGAGGCGCGGCTTGCGCAGAATGCTCGGATGCGGCCGAGGAAGACTGCAAGACTTCCGCCGCTTCCGTCGAGGTTATTCGGTTGTCGTTGGAGTCATCCACAGTTCTGGGGAAGCATCAAGCAAGCAGCGGTAGAATCTCTTCCTGCACTGCGCCGGTGACGCGCGCTTCTTTCTCGCCGACGTAGACATTCACCTCGCTGCGGACGCCGAACTCGGGCAAGTAGATTCCCGGTTCGATCGAGAAGCACGTGCGCGGCACGATTTTGCGGTCGTCGCGCGTTTCGAGGCCGTCCATGTTGGCGCCATTGCCGTGGACTTCCTGGCCGATGCTGTGCCCGGTGCGGTGCACGAAATACTTTCCGTAGCCTGCCTTGCGAATTGTCTCGCGCGCCACCCGATCCACTTCCCAGCCGTGAATCTGGCGACCCTTCGCGACCGATTCGATCACGAATTCGGCCGCGCTGTCCCGCGCTTGCCGGACGATGCGGAAAATTTTCGCATATGAATCGGGCACGCGCTCGCCGAGATAGCCCATCCACGTGATGTCGTAGAAGACGCTGCCCGGGCGATTGAACTTCGTGAATACGTCGAGCAGCAGCAAATCACCCGCGCGAATCGGCCGCGCAGCGCCGGCCGTCGGTTCGTAGTGCGGGTTCCCATTGTTCGGCTGGACGGCGACGATGGGCAGCTCCGCAGTGTCCAAGCCGTTTGCCCGAAACTGCTCGACCATCCATTGCTGCAATTCGAATTCGGAGAGCGGCTTTCCATCGCGCACAAAACTGGCGGCGCGCTGGAATGCTTCGCGCGTAAGGCGGTCGACAATCTTCCCGGCCGCGATATGCGATTCGAGTTGTTCGGGAGTCCAACTCGCTTCGAATTTCTGCACCAGGTCGGCGGAGCTCACCACTTTCTTCTTGAGTTTGCGAATCAGTTCGACGGTGCCCGCATCAACCAATCCGATATACGGAATATTATTTTCCGGCGAATACTGCATGGCGATTTTCTTGCTGCCTGCCAGCAGCTTGGGCAACAGTTTGTGGAGTTCTTCCCATCCGGCGTAAACGAGCTTTTTTCCCGCGAGGCTGTCGAGCGCGCCTTGTTCGATTCGGTGGACCAGTTTTCGGGGCTCACCCTTCGCCGGAATGAAGTAGAACCAGCGGCGCGTGGAGAGTCCGTTTGACCCGAGGCCCGAGGACGCGTCGCCGCGATGGGATCGCGGTGGTGATGATCGTAGAAGAGCCAGCCGTCGATTTTGCCGGCGCGGAGCTCGGCCTGGATTGCCTTAGTGTCGGGCATGAGTTTCGTCACTCGCTTTCGGCTGCGCGGGGCATAGCGCGGCGATTTGGTGGCGCGTTACGCCAGCGATCGCCACGCGCTTTGTGCGGCTTTTTTCGCCAGCGACGATTCTAACAGCCCGAATTGGCACATTCAAACGCTCGGCCAGCACGCGACACAGCGCTTCGTTCGCGCGATCTTCGACGGGCGGCGCGGTAAGCCGGACTTTCAGCGCGCCAGCGTACTCGCCCTCGATCGCGTCGCGGCTCGCGCGAGGGACCACCCGGACCGCAAACGTGACGCCGCCATCGCGCTCGGTGAGTTCGATCAACATTTGGGCGTCAAGGTTTGGGCTGACGCTCGCCGAAGAGCGCCGTGCCGAGGCGGATTTCGGTGGCGCCCTCTTCGATGGCGACTTCGAAGTCGTGGCTCATGCCCATCGAGAGCACCGGCATCTTGCGGCCGACGCGAGCGGCTGACGTCGTCGCGAAGTTCGCGCAGCTTCCGAAAATAAGGACGCGCAAGCTCGGGATCGCCAGCGAACGGAGGGATGGTCATGAGGCCGACGAGATCGATATGCGCGAACGGGGCGATGCCTTCGGCGAGCGCGGGCAAATCGGCTACGGCTACGCCGCTCTTCGTCGCCTCGTCGCCCAGGTGGACTTCGATGAGAACCGGCAGGTTCTTTCCTTCGGCAGCGGCGGCCGCAGCGAGCCTCTTCGCCAAGGCAAGATCGTCAATGCGAATCAACACGCCGAAACAGATAAGCCGCGCGAAGAGCTTTGTTGCTCTGCAGATGGCCGATCAAGTGCCAGGTCGCGTCGAGATCGGCGACCAGGCGCTGCTTCGACTCCCACTCTTGCACACGATTTTCGCCGAAATGGCGCAGGCCAGCGTCGTAGGCGGCGCGAATCGCTTCCGCCGGGAACGTTTTCGACACTGCGACGAGCGTGACTTCGTCACCGCGACGTCCGGCTCTTTTCGCTGCGAGCGAGATACGTTCACGCACACGCTCAACATTCGCGGCAATCTCATTTCGCTCAACCATCGCAGACATTCTATCATCCAAAGAATCGATATCGGTGTCGCCGGCGAACGGTTTGCCCAGCGCACTTCAAAAAGTTCGCCTGTGCCGTGTGCTAGACTGGGCGGCACGCCATGCCTGCCCGCGGAAAACTCATCGTGCTCGAGGGAATCGACGGCTCCGGAAAACACACGCAGATGGGGATGCTCGCGCGCGCGCTGGCGCTGAAGAAAATCGAATGCACGCGCGTGAGCTTCCCTCGATACGAGGGATTCTTCGGCAAAATGGCGGCGCAATTCCTGAACGGCGACTTCGGCCCGCTGGAAGCAGTGGACGCGCACTTCTCTGCCCTGCTTTATGCGGGCGACCGGCTCGAGTCGAAACCGGAACTCGAAGGTGCCTTGGCCCAAGGAAGGACCGTGCTGGCCGACCGATACATCGGCTCGAATCTGGCACATCAAGGCGCGCGCGTCGCGCCGGGAAAGCGCGCTGAATTCCTGAAATGGCTGAAGCGGCTCGAATACGAAATCTACGGGCTCCCCAAAGAAGATCTTGTCGTGTATCTTCGCGTGCCTCCCAAGGAGGCGCAGCGGCTGGTGGGCAAAAAGGCGGCGCGCGCATACACGAAACGGCGGCGCGATTTGCAGGAATCAAACCTTGCGCACCTCAAAGCCGCGTCGGAAGTTTACGACGAGCTTTCGCGGCAGCCGAACTGGGTGCGGATCGAGTGTGCAGACGTGGCGCGCGAGCGAATTCGCAAGATCGAGGATAAGGCGCTGCGCAAAGTCAATCGAACACCAAGCCCCCAGAAATCGAGTGCCGCGCCACTGCGGACGCCCGAAGGAATCCACGAAGAGGTTCTGGCAGCGGTTGAAACGCGCTTATTTCCTGCGTTCGGTGCGAAAGGCTAACCGGATGGGATTCGGCGAATTTCTCGGCAACGAACGGATCGTTAGCGCACTGCGCGGGATGCTGAGGCGTGAGCGCGTTGCGAGCGCCTTGCTTTTTACCGGGCCCCGCGGAATCGGGAAGTTCACTCTGGCGAGAATGTTTTCGCAGGCTGCGAATTGTGAGCGACTGAAAGACGATTTCTGCGGCGAGTGCGCATCCTGCCAGAAAATCGCACGCCTCGCGGATCCACAAGCTCTGATTGAAGCCGGCCTCACTGAACGCGGCGAAAGCGCCGACGCGGCGATGGTCGAACGCATGCCGCTGATCGTCGAAACCAACCCCGATGTGTGGCTGCTGGTTCCGGACCCAGTGCGGCTGCGAACACCGGTGGCGCGGCCGATGATTCGCGTGGGACAGTTGCGCGCGATTCAACGCGCCGCCTATTTCAAGCCGCAGGGACGAAGGCGCATCTTCATACTCGACGGCGCAGACACTATGCGCTGGAACGATGCAGACCTGTTTCTGAAAATCCTCGAGGAGCCGCCTGAATCGGCGACGCTGATTTTGCTCGCACCGACGCCGGACTCCTTGCTGCCAACGATCCGCTCGCGGTGCTTACAGTTTCATTTTGCGCCGGTGCCGGTCCCTCAGATCGAGTCGTTCCTGAAAGAACGCGCCCAAATGAAACCAGCGGAACGGAAACTCGCGGCGCAACTCTCGGACGGGAGCCCCGGCGTGGCGCTTTCAATCGATTTAGCGGAATCCGCGCGGCTGCGCCGGGGCGTCCTGCGGCTACTGGAGCAGGCCGTTGCGGGCGAAAAATACGGAGAGATTTTTTCGGCCACGGCAGTGCTCGCGAAGCAGGAAAAGGAATCGTTTGAAAATGTGCTGGAGCTGTTCTATAGTTTGCTTACAGACCTGCTCGAAATCTCCCAGAGTCCCAAGAGCAGTGTTCCAAAAAATCCAGACCTCCGCCGAGAACTGGAATCTCTCGGCAAGAAGGTCAATTTGGAATGGGCCTTGCGAGCGACGCAGGGTTTGGACCGACTCCACAGCCGCCTGCGGCGCAACGTCGGCCGACAGCTCGGAATCGACGCGTTGTTGGTGTCTTTGGAGGCCCGCTAGGCTCCTCAAATTTTTCTCAAAATATTTTGCAACCGAAAGAGTTCTCCCACAGTCATAAGAAGTAGCATCCTGGAACGCAATCCGTAAGGAGCAATTATGGTGAACCGGAAGTTATTTCGTCCCACCCTTACCGAAGTGAAAGAACCCTACCCCGTGCGTGGTCCGCAGCCGGGCCCGCAGGCAGCTGGACCGCCACAACGGAAGAAGCCTGCTCCCCCGGAGCAAACGCACGCAGAGAATTTTTACTATGTGAAGCAGATGCAGTCGCGGGCGCCCGTTGCCATCGTGCTGAACGACGGAGAAACTCTGCACGGCACTGTTGAATGGTACGACAGGGACTGCATCAAGCTGACGCGCTACGGAAGCCCGAACCTGCTGGTTTACAAGCACTGCATTAAATATCTGTATAAGGATGGCGAGGAAGCAGCACAGGGCGGCACGAACGGGCAACAGTAGGCAGGTGTCGGTATTGACCTGGGAAGGCGCTACCGGCGCGCCTTCCTGCCACTCTTGAAGGGGCCGACAAAGAACGTCATCAGAGCTTTTCCCACCAAACGGCGATCGTCGCGCACGTCGCAATCGACAACCGCGATGTGCGCTCCCAGCCGGACGACGCGCGCTTCCGCGCGCACAATTCCTCCCTCCACTGACTCGAGATAATTGATTTTCATTTCGATGGTCGCCACGCGCGCGCCGCGAGGGCATGCCATGTACGTGGCGAGGCCACCGGCTGTGTCTGCAAGCGCCGCCAGAACGCCGCCATGAACCACCCCATGAACCTGTTTGTGGCGGTCGTCAACGCGCATGTGCAAGACGACGCGTCCAGGCTCCGCTTCACCAAGCCTGAATCCGAACTGCTTCGCCGTGTTGCTCGATGCGAGGCGTTCGCGAAGCTCCTCGACGGCCATGTGCTCGATCGCTTTGCGGGAACGCGCCATGTCAGTAGGCGGTGAGGCCGCCGTCGAGCGGGAACGCCGTGCCGGTAACCCACGCGGATTCGTCGGACGCGAGATACACGGCCATTTGTGCGACGTCGTCCGGTTGGCCCACGCGCCCGAGCGGGATTTCCGCCGCGCGCTTTCTGCGCTCGGCGTCTGGGTCGGGCGTCGCTGCAATCGATTGGTTACCCAGGTCGGTCTCAACGATGGTGGGGCAGATGCAGTTCACGCGAATGTTCTCGTGCGCATGATCGAGGGCCATCGCCTTGGTCAGACCCGTGACGCCGGATTTCGACGCGCAGTAGGCCGCGCGCTGTTTGCGCGCCACGAGGCCTAGTATCGAGCCTATATTGACGATCGAGCCGCCTCCCACTTTACGCAGAATCGGCAGCGCCGCGCGCGACACGAGAAACGTCCCCGTCAGATTCGCCTCGATCACGCGATGCCAATCCGCGTCGGTGGTATTCTCTGCGTCGGCCACCACCACAGCGCCTGCATTGTTCACGACTACGTTCAGGCGGCCAAAATACTCCACGGCCCCGGAGAGGGCCGATTCCACCGACCCTCGCTGCGTCACATCGCAGGTGATTGCCAGCCCTTGGCCGCTTGATTCCTCGATCTCGCGCACGACTGTTCGAAGGGGCTCGTTCCGCCGGCCCGTCACGACCACTTGGGCGCCTTCCTTCGCGAAATGCAGGGCGCAGGCTCGGCCAATGCCGGTCCCGCCGCCGGTGATTAAGGCTACTTTTCCTGAAAGTCTCGGCACCTTAAGGTGCTCCTGGGTCGTCTAATGACGAAGCGCGAATCTAGCATTCGAAATCGTCCCGGCGCAAGCAAAGCGCAACCGGAGATTGGCGCGGGCGACGACCCTGAGGAAGCTCATGAAAATTGGCATCACCTGTTACCCAACGTATGGCGGCTCCGGCGTGGTAGCCACCGAGCTGGGAATCGAATTGGCTGCGCGCGGGCACGAGATCCATTTCATCAGCTACGCGATGCCGATTCGCCTGAGCGGCTCCTTCGAGCGAATCTATTTTCACGAAGTGGAAGTCACGACGTATCCGCTGTTCGACCATCCGCCGTACACGCTCGCATTGGCGACGAAGATGCTGGAGGTGGCCGATGATGCCGGCCTCGATCTTCTTCACGTGCACTACGCGATTCCCCATTCGGTGAGCGCTCTTTTGGCGCGCATGATGGCCGCGCCCCGGAAATTGCCTTTCATCACGACGCTGCATGGCACGGACATCACGCTGGTGGGAAGCGATCGCAGCTACCTGCCGATCACGCGGTTTTCGATCGAGCAGAGTGACGGCGTGACGTCAATTTCCAATTATTTGCGTGACCGGACGCTAAAGGAGTTCGAGATCAAGCGGCCAATTGAGGTGATTCCGAACTTCGTCAACTGCGATCTTTACAAGCGCACGGACGATCCTGCCTTGCGCGCGAAATGGGCGCCCGATGGCGAGCCGATTCTGATGCACCTTTCGAATTTTCGCCCGGTGAAGCGAATCACGGACGTCGTCGAGATTTTCGCCCTCGTTCGGGAAAAGACTTCCCGCAAAGCTCGTCATGATGGGCGACGGCCCGGATCGTGGTGCCGCCGAATACATCGCGCGAAAGAAGAAATTGCAGAAGGATGTGCTGTTCCTCGGCAAGCAGGACCGTGTGCATGAAAAACTCGGACTCGCGGATCTGTTCCTATTGCCGAGCGATCTCGAGTCGTTCGGCCTGGCGGCGCTCGAAGCGATGGCGTGCGAGGTGCCGGTGATTGCGACGAACGTCGGCGGCCTACCCGAAGTGGTGACGCACGGCATCGACGGTTATCTTGTGCCGCCGCGCGACGTGGAAGGCGCCGCGAAATACGCGCTCGAGATTCTGACGCGACCCCATCGCGGCCGCGCCATGGGTCAGCAAGCGCGCATCGACGCGCGGCGCCGGTACTGCTCGAACGATGTGATCCCGCAATACGAGGCCTACTACCAGAAGGTGCTGAACGCGACCGGCGCGGCCGCCCGCGCATGAGCAATCAGCGACAAACCGAAGTCAATGGGGTGCTTTCCGTCTACTGGCAGGCCCTCTCGGCTCGCCGGCCGCCGAAGGCGTGGATGGTTCTGGTACCAGCGACCGGCTCACCGCCGTGCCGGACGCCCTTTGGAATGAAATATTCGTCTCCGGCTCTGACGGGGATGCGTCTGCCATCAATAATCAGGGTGTAGCAGCCCTGCACGACGAGCATGTATTCGTCGTAGCCATGCGCATGTGGCGCCGAAACCGCTGTTTCGCGACAGGTCCAGAACGCCATTTGACTCCCATCCGCGCCGTCAAAGACGTATCCCTCGACTCCAGGGGTAGATTGGCTACACGTTGCAATCTTATTCGCAGAAGACTTCATGAACTCCGGGAAGTCATCCATCATTTCTCCTTCAACCTGGCGATTACAGCGGCATTCTATCGTTCGGTGATGGGAACGGGCTGCAGCGATTGCACGGCGGCGTTGATGTCGGTCTGGTCGATCTTCGCACTTGAGCCGGCCTGCGTGAGGAAGATGAAGCGCAACTGACTGTCGCGGCCGTCGAAGATGCGCAGCGCGACCGCCCCGCCCGTGGATGGATCGCCAAACTGAAACCCGCGGTTCTCTCCGAACTCGATCGAATGGAGACCCGGCATCGCGTCGTATCCGAATGAAATCTTCCAGAGCAGGAGGTCGTTCGTTCGTATCGCGTCGCGCATCGGCATGAAAGGCGAAGTGCCGGCCGGCGACGCACCATACACAGCCTGATACAGTGCATAGTTCGTGTCGAGCGGCTGCCCGCCGAAAACGTTCTGGAGTTTCTGATATTCGAGGGGGCTGGAAGCCTTCAGCGAGTGCACCGTGTCGAACTGCGCTTCCGGATCATAGAAAATCACCACCTGCCCGGAATCAAAGCGGAACTCGACATACGTCAGCGTTTTGTTGACCCTCTGCTTGCCCGACCAGGGAACCTTGAATTCATAATTGAAAGCCTTCAATTGGGTGCTGCCCGCCGCAGGAGCCTGAGCGTTCAGAGGCTCAGGTATATCTGTAATCCAGGCGTTGTATTGAGTCCAATGGTGAGCCTCAAAAGAAACCAGCGTTTGGAGCCCGAACGCGATGCAGTAAGCAGCCACAACTATCACTACAACAGCCAGGATGATTGCGTCGCGTGCGCTACTCTTATCGGACTTTTCGGTCATCGCTTGTTCGCCTCGGGAAAGTGCCGCCGTGAGAGAAGCCGAGGAGCCATTTTACGCTGACCGGAAACGCGTTATCCAGCGACAGTCTTATGGGGGTAATTGACATAGGTCGGAAGGGAGGGCTAGACTGAGCCGCGATTGCATATTATATCCAATCTTCGACTGAGGAGCCGCCATGAATATGCCTCGAAGGGATTTCCTTAAGGCCGTCGCCGCTACCACGGTCGTCTCGGGGATCGGCTCGCGCATGGTTGCCACTCCAATCTCGTCGAGTCCCGTTTCAGCGGGCGTCGACTCGCGCTACAAGCTGCGAGCCTTCAATTACGACGGAGTGCGTCTGGGCGACAGCCGCTGGAATGACCAGTTTCAGCATGGACGCGACTTCTACCTGAACGTCTCGAATGATGACATTCTGCAAGGATTCCGCTCGGAGGCGGCGCTTCCCTCTCCCGGCCAGCCGTTGGGTGGTTGGTGCGCGAAAGACAGCGCCACTGTTTTCGGCCAGTGGCTGAGCGGCATGGCGCGGATGTATCGGGCGACGGGCGACACCGCGATGCGCGATAAAGCCGTGTATCTCACGAGCGAGTTCGCAAAGACAGTGGGATCGGACGGCAACTGCCGGATGCACCATTATCCCTACGAAAAGCTGATCTGCGGGCTCGTCGACATGAAGGAGTATGCCGACTACCCGGAGGCCATCGATCTGGCGGACCGCTGTACGGACTGGGCGATTACCAATCTGGATCGAACGCGAACGCCGGCGAATCCGCACCCGTGGGAGATGCATTCGGGCAAGCCTCTCGAGTGGTACACCGTGTCTGAAAACCTCTACCGCGCCTACGTTGCAAGCGGCAATCCTAAGTTTAAGGATTTCGCCGACGTTTGGCTGTATCACGATTACTGGAACAAATTTGCCGACACCTCTTCGCCAACAAACGCAAGCGGCGTCCACGCATACAGCCATGTGAACACGTTCAGCAGCGCGGCGATGGCGTATGCCGTAACGGGCGATCCAACTTATCTGAATATCATCAGGAACGCTTACGATTTCCTGCAGAACACGCAATGCTACGCGACGGGAGGTTATGGCCCCGTGGAGCGCATCATGCCGCCGGGCAGCCTCGGCAAGGCGTTGGAATTTCAGCCGAATGATTTCGAGGCCCCCTGCGGTTCTTGGGCCGGATTCAAGCTCTCGCGTTATCTCACGCAGTTCACCGGCGAAGCTCGCTACGGCGATTGGGCTGAACGGCTCCTCTACAATGGAATCGGCGCCTCACTGCAGATCAATGGGCACGGCCAGCACTTTTACTACGCCGACTATCGCGTCGCGGGTGGCGTGAAGATCTTCAGCCGCAACCCGTACACCTGCTGCTCCGGAACCTACATTCAGGACGTGGCGACTTTCCACGACCTGATCTACTACAAGGACGATTCGCACCTGTACGTCAGCCTCTACGTTCCGTCGACGGTAACGTGGAAAAGCAAATACGGCGACGTGAAGATGACGCAAGAGACGAAGTACCCGGAAGCGGAGACATCCACTTTCACTCTGCAGATGGCGCAAAGCGCCGCGTTCCCGTTGAGTTTCCGCGTGCCGGGCTGGGCGCACGACGTTTCATTCAAGGTAAACGGCGCTCCGGTTCAGGTGACGTGCACGCCGGGAACATGGGCGACGATCAACCGAACTTGGGCTTCGGGAGATCGCGTGGAGCTTCATATCCCGCTCATCCTGCGATTGCAGGCTGTAGACGAGCAGCATCCGCGCCGCGTGGCGTTTGTGCGCGGGCCAGTCGTCCTCGTGCAGGATGGCGGCGTCCACGAGCCCGTCTTCAAGCTGCCGGACAACGACGCCGACGCCAACAAATACCTCGTGCCCGACGATGAGGGAGCGGGCGTGTTCCGGTACGCTCCCGCCGACGGCAAGAAAGTGATGGCGAAGTTCCGTCCGTTCTACGCCATCGGACCTGACTATTACTATCGAATGTACTTCGATCTCGACTCTTTGCCTGTCTATTTGTGGCAGTACCAGGGCGAGGGATAGACTGCTCGCGCGAATCGCTTACTTCGTCGAGACGTGCCAGACGAGGAGTCCGATGTAGGTCCCAGCAAGGCAGGCGAACAAGAACGTGAGGAGGAG
Source organism: uncultured Acidobacteriota bacterium (assembly GCA_963744235.1). Classification (GTDB taxonomy): domain Bacteria; phylum Acidobacteriota; class Terriglobia; order Acidiferrales; family UBA7541; genus Palsa-295. The sequence goes on from CAVUSU010000007.1 coordinate 214,961, forward strand.
GTGACCGAGAACAAAGCCCCGTCCTGGCGGCCAATCCTCATGCTTGTAGTAGGTGAAATCCACGACGATTCGCGTTGTCCAGTAGATTCCGATGAACGCAGCCAGCGTCAACGCTGCGCGATCGCCACGGAGCATTTCGTCGTGCAGCAGAAGGGTTAAGACACCGAAAGCGACGATCGTCAACAGTGTGAATCCGCTGTACGTCCACATCAGTTTGCGATTGAACGGCGTCAGCTTCGCGAGGTCTTCCTTCCATCCAAGCCTCCACGGTACCTGAAAACTCGCGATCAACACGCAGAAATGGCCGATTCCTGCCAGCCACAGTGCGAGACTCAGAAAAGCCTCCGCTGAGCGGAGTCCCATCGGCTGCGTCAATTCGTGCACCGGAACCTCCTGGAACCGCGATTCGCAACATCAACGGAAGCCGAGCATCGACCCGATTGCCGCGATGAATGGGATCATGATTCGCCTTACAAAAATGGGATGAAACAGAAAGAACGCAGGACTACCCGCGAACAGCAGGACGAACAACCATCCGCTCGCGCCACGTCCTAGGCTGAACCGCCGTCCTGCGGCAGATCGCTCGAGCAGCACACCCATTCCCTGCACCAAAAAGTAGGCGGTTGGCAGGCCGTAGCCGCCGCGAGCCGAGAATGAAATCACAAAGTCGTGGATCAGGCCCGACGCGAAAAACGCGGCGAGCGTAGCTGGCACGAGGCCAAGCCACTTCCGAACGGGCTGAAAGACTAAACCGTACGAAAGCTCTCGAAAGCCGATATTCCAGCGCTTACCCCAAAACTCGCCGAGGGATGTCGAGGCGACGGGCGAGCGCATGAGGGGCGCGGCGTTCACTCCCGCCGATTGCCACAGCAGTGCAAGCAGGTGAAAAGTTCCGAAATGCAGCAACAGTACGAGGCCGAGCATGCCGAACCATCCGGCGAGCAAAGGCGGCAGAACAGCGAGATTTGTTGCGACAAGCAGGATCAAGGCAGCTCCCGCCAGGGTTTTTGCAATCGTCACAGTCCATTCGACAGCACCTGGCTTTCGTAGCGGAGGGGTGTCGCTGAGAAACGAGTCCGCGTCCATCCCCGGCCACAGGAAGAGATAGCCCAAGCTGCGGGCAAGTCCCGCGCGAGCTCGAGCTTCTCGCGCAGCGAACCACGTCCGCCACTTGCATCCGACGAAAATTGCAATAGAGAGCAGCCACATGAACTGCCACGGCGCCAGTCGTGACCGAAAAACACACGCTGTCGCCGGAAGCGCGACGAGTGGAATCCAACTAATCCAGTTGCGGCTCGTACCTGACTCGCGGGCTGCGTCCTCGGGCTCAAGCGTGGGAGTTCCTGTTACGCGCTGCATCGAAGATCTCTTGTGGCGAATCGTTTTGGTTCGGGCAGACCGCGCCGAATTTGCTCGTCGCTGAAAGGCGTCATTGGCAACAAATCGGCGGGCAGATTTTCATACGGCGGCCACGGGTCAACGATCCCCTCCGAGAGGATCTGCACTTGCGCCACGGAGACCAGCGGAATCTTCATCGTCGCTTCGAACAACGCGCCCAGGAGCCTATGAAGCGCAATCGGCAACGGAACGCACAGCGGATGCCTACCGACTACGCGGCCGACGCGTTTCACGGCTTCGCTGAGCGGCATTTGCTCGGGCCCCATGATCGCGATGGTCTGCCGCGAAAGGCGCCCTTCGGTGAGCGCAGCAGTGAGCACGACCGCAAGATCCTCGACGGCTAGCGGCCGCACCGGCTTGTCCACAAAACCTACAAGCCCGAAAATCGGGAACGTGTGCAGCGCGTGACTCAAGTGGTCAAGCATATGATCGCCGCGCCCGTAAATCACGCCGGCCTTGAAAATCGTGCAGTCGAGGCCGGAATTGCGCACGATTTCTTCTGCGGCCCATTTCGATTGATGGTATCCCGAGCCGCAATTCGGGCGCGCCCGAAGAAAACTGAGCAGCGCGATTTTACCGACGCCGGCTCGCCGCGCAGCTTCGACCATGTTGTGGGTGCCTTCGACATGGATACGCTGGTACGTCTGGCTGCCGATTTCGCGATTGATTCCGGCACAGTGCGCCACGGCGCCGCATGCCGCAAACGCGCGAGCGAGTTCATCCACGCTCGAAAGGTCGGCAGCGAAAAAGCGTGTGCCGGGAATTTCGTTAGCGGACGGGTCGCGGCGGTCGAGGCCTCGCGCGATCAAGATCACTTCGTGGCCGCGAGCCACCAACTCCTTCGCGAGGTGCCGCCCGACAAACCCCGTTCCGCCCGTGATGGCTACTCTCATTGTTGATCGCTCCTTCCTTCGGCAACCTTCGCAGCGAAAGTCCAACCCAACAACCCGCACAGCGTGAATCCGAATGCATTCGAGGTCCCGTGAAGCCGCGCCATTTCGGCAAGATGGACAAACGGCTGCAGCGGATACTCGCCGACGGCCCAAAGGGCCGCGAGAATCATTGCAAACGCCACCGATGCGGCAGCAAGCGCTATCAGGAATTGTGGTGTTGGCTGCGAGATGCGCCGGAGGGCAAAGACGAACGAAAGCGCAAGGCCAATCTCGCTCGTAGCGAGAACGAGCGCCGCTGCCAGCTTGACGCGCGGCCCGATGACGAAACCGGCCGCAAGCAGCGCCGGACCCGCTAGAACTCCGGCGGCGATCAAGTTCAACAAAGTCGCACGCAGTGAGGACATTTGCGATCCGCCCAGCGCGCGTCGTGACGAGCGTGCAAGAAGCGGCGCAGCAAAACCCGCGTAGTGAAAATGTACGGCGGTGAGGAGAACGATCGGCTCCTGGAAACCGAGCGGCGTCAGTCCAAGACGCGAGGCAACAAGCCACGCGGCTCCGACTGGCAGAAATACGAAAGCTACCGCGGGAAAAGCCGAGTCGAGGCGGCGGAACGCGCCACGGCAGAAGCGAATGAGTCCGCCGAGTGCCAGCAGTCCGCAGAACAGAAGCCATACCGCCGATAGCGCGGCACCGAGAATCCCTCGCTCCAGGCACACGGAGACCACGACAAGCAAGGCGCAAGGCAATTGAATCAGACATGCGAATCGCTCCGGAAGGGACGGCGCCACGCCCCGGTCGATTCGGCCCGTCAGCTCCAAGCCAAGTGGAACGATCACGAGCGGCGCAAACAAGAACAGCAAGTCGATCCACTCGAGCTCTAGCCGGTGCATCCTTGCTGCGGCCAGCAACCCGCACCACACGAATGCGCCGATGAAGGCGCTGCGACTCAGCGACATCACGTTAGCCCACCCTCACGCCCAAGGCCGCGGCGCCGAACACTAGAACGACGAAAGCAATCGCGAGCAACATCGCAACGTCGCCGAGACGATGTTGGCGGCGCAGCTCCGGGTCGTAGACGAACAATTGAATCGGAATTCGTGGCACCCAAAACAAGGCGATCGCCGCGCTCAGAAAATGGCCGAGCCGGCTGCCGCCGGCAAGGTCCGACGCGAACCCGAAGCAAAGAGCTGAAAAAATCGCGAGGATCCCCAGAATGTACATCCAATGCACGATGAACACGTGACGAATCATCGGCGAAACGCGCACAAGATTCTCACGGCAGTGCAATTTCTCCGGCATCACGAAATTCGCTGCGAGAATGGCAAGTTGCACTGCACCCGCCGCCCATATCAGGAAAATCAGCCGGTTCATAGTGCCTCCTTTCGTTCCGACCGGGCACCGCCGCTACGTCAGTCGAGCGCATAATGCCTCGATTTCCGAGAAGTACGCGATGCCCAATTCGCGAGAGTGTGCGCTAAGCCAACTTGAAAGCCGCGTTTCTCCAGCCGCGGGCGCGCTCGACACCAGCAGTCCCGCCATTAAGCCCTCAACTTCCTCTCGTGTAAGGACGCGGTCGCGCACGAACAAACCGACAAGCTCACTGAGCGCGAGTGCGGCGCGAGGCGGCACGTGGATCAGTCGCGTCCTGCTTCCTACGCTGTGGGCGATCAAGCTCACGAGATCATCGAAGGAGAAGATTTCAGGTCCCACGGCATCGCGAACGCTATCGTGCACTTCCGATGCTGCACGAACGGCAAGTTGAGCCAAGTCTTCCACGAATACCGGCTGCAAACGATACCTTCCGTTGCCCGGCACCGCGAAGACTGGGGAGATGACGCGCGATCCACGCGATGTTGTTGATCAGGATGCCTTCGGTGCCGAAGATTACTGTTGGGCGCAGAATCGCGTAGCGAAGCCCCGACTTTTGCAGCGCGCTCTCCACTTCCGCCTTGCCGCGAAAGTAAGGGAGTGGCGAGTCCAGCGATGGATTCGTGATGCTGATATGGACGATTTTTCCTACGCCCGCGTCCTTCGCCGCCGCAAACAACATTCTTGAATTCTTCACGGCGCGATCTCAAACGTAGAGTCCCCGTGGTCAAACCGGACCCAGTACGAGTTGAACAAACATTCCGCGCCGCGAAGGCTGTTGACAAGCGCGGCGGGATCCGCGAAGTCGAATGGAGCCACCTCGACTCCTCCGCCAAACTCGTTCTCGCGATTCGGATGAGCCGTAAGCGTTCGCACGTGCTTCCCCATCGCCAACAGACGCCGCGTAATGTACTTCCCCGTGTAGCCGAAGGCTCCAGTCACAACCACTCGATTTGCGGTTTTGCAGTTCATGGCCTTCTCTCGCAAAAGGATTTATCGCAGCGCTGCTTGCGATTCGCTGGCTTCCGAGAGTTGCTTGATATGTTGAAAGACGCGCAGGTGAATCTGATGGACGATTGCGTCCGACCAGAGCCGCCAATACGCAGCCGGCCACATTCGATTGCGATAGCGCGAAGTGCCGGTCAACAACGTGTGGCCGTTCGGAAGCGGCGTGAGCACGAATTCCGCGTCCTGCGCCTGAAAATACTGGCCGTCGATGTGGCGCGTGTGGATGTGGCCGTAGGGAGACATTTCTTCCATCACAGGAGGCTCTCCTGAAATCGAAAACACGAGGCGCTTGTTTTCCTCCCAAGCGCGAATCGGCTCGACAAATTCGCCGCTCGAGAACTGGCACTCGCGGCGCGCTCCAAGCCCAGAACCCTGCAGGGTCGAGCGGATCGGATAGGCAATCCCCACGCGAAAGGGCCACTCGGTGGGCGGTGGAAGCGTTGGGAATGAGGCGAGAAAGTGCCAGACCGTCTCGGGCGGCGCGTTGATCTCGATTTGCGTGCTGACTTGCAAAAGATCCGGCTGCAACGGCTTCAGAGCTTCGGCACCCATCAGGAACGGCACGAAGAGAAGCATCGCGCCGAATGTGGCCTGCGTTTGCAGCTCGCTCCAATGCCTTCGCTGAATCCAATAGCCGAGCAATCCGCCCATCAAGCCGAGAATCAGGCCGATCGGAGCCGCCATTACCAAGCAAATCGCTCCTTCAACGGCCAACGCGAGTAAGAGCAGCCCGAGCAAAGTGATCGAGAGGGTCGCTACCAGCATGCAGCTCCCAAAGCTGCGCGGCCCATGATAGCCATGAAGAAGAACCGAGCAGAGCCCGAGGCAAAACGGCAGCGCAACGAACAGTCCGAAACCATATACAGCGAGAAATCCACTGACGCTGAGGAGCACCGCGGCAATGCCGAAGACGGACGAAATCAAGAGGGCCATCGCTGCACTTCCCCAGGTGCTGTCTGGGATAATCTTGCCGAGCGTGCGGTTTTCCCGAGCGCTTGGCGGCTTTGCCAGATCCTCCGCGCTCTGCGATGGATAGATACACAGGATGATGAAGAACAGGAGATTCAGATAGGGCAAGAAGAACAGCGCAACGAGCCACAGTGGCATTCCGATGGCCCGGAGTCGCCGCGTCGTCAGCGCCACGCCCACCCAAATGAAAGGAAGCGAAAGCGCGAGCATCCAGAAAAGGAATCTACGGTCAGAAGTATTGAGCGAGTTGATCTGCACAGCCCGGTCGAGCGGTATCCAGTAGTTGAAGAGGCTCCACTTGCGATGAAATACTCCCGTCGCCACCAAGCGGTCGAGGTTGTGTTTGATCGCGAAACCGATCAGGCCTACGAGCGCGTAAGGCCCGCGGTCAATCGTTCCTTCGGTGCTCCATAGGTCAGCGAACCTCATCTTGCAAGACCTCCTTCTTTTCGCGCGGCTGAGCGTGAAGGATGAAATGACTCAGCACAATTCCCAGGATCACGACGGATATAACGAGTCCGATCAGTCCTCCCTCGAGCTGGTCGCTGATTTCGAAGACGATGTCTGGAGGTCGGCTCGCCGAAGGATAGTGATGCAGTGCAAAAATCGTAGGGATGGCCAGGAGAGTGATATTCGAGAAAGCCAGCCAGAATCCCGCGCGGTCTTCGGTGCCGCAAAGATCGATAAGAATTCGCAGCAGAGCAGCCTGGATGTGAAACAAAGCTAGCAGCGAGATGCCGATCGTTAGAGCCAGACCACACAGAAAGACCCATCCCGCAGTCATAGTTCGCCTCCCTGGACTCCGTGGACATTGGTGCGACGGCTAGATGGAATTTGCGGCGGCACAGAGCAGAGGCCATTCATGCAGTGCCGGCGAGCGGCAACGCGGCGATACAGGGTGCGGAGTGCGCGCCGCACCCCCGGGATATGCGAGAGAGCGACGAGCGGCCAACCCCACCAAACATATTTCGCGAGTGCGACGATAGCATCCGCGCCGCCGTGCGTTTTGCCGTTCCGCAACAGCACCCGCATCTCGCCGAGAAGCTGGTCTTCCGGCAAATGAAAAACGTTTCGGACCCAGGGCGTCTGCAGCGCCAGGAACACGAATCCGCGAGGGGCCAGAATCGGCTCCATGCGATCAACCCACCGGCGGCAGAATTGGCAATCACCGTCGAAAAGGACCCAGCCTCGTGAGGGCTTCTGGCCTGCGTCAGTATTTTCTGTAGAGACTGAAATCGCCATCGATCAAAAAAGGGCGGCTCGCCGCCCTTCCTCCTCCGCCTAACCTGGAAGCAGCTTTCGAATCTTGCCGCGCAGTTTCGCGATGCCTCGCGCCGCAGCGGGAGATAGATGCTGAAACTCGGTGAAAAGCGTGTCCATCGTGGCGATGAACTCGAGGAGTTCCTCGAGTTTTTGCCGCGCGTATGCTTCTGATGGCCCGGCTTGGGTCGCTTCGGCCACGCATTCGCGTACGACCTCAATCGTCGGGTCGACTTCCCTCTTCTTGCGCTCCTGGACGATGATGCGGAAAAGCTCCCAAACATCCTTGATGGATTCGAAGTGCTGCCGGCGGTCGCCAAGGACAGGCGCCACGCGCACGATGCGCCAGCCCTGCAGTTCGCGGAGGCTGGTGCTGACGTTGGACCGGGCCACCGAGAGCGTTGTGGCGATCTCTTCGGCCGAAAGGGCCCGCTGCGAAATAAAAAGAAGCGCGTGTACCTGTGCAACCGTGCGGTTCACGCCCCAGCGGGTGCCCATTTCGCCCCAGTGGAGGATGAACTTCTGCTCGACCGGCGAGAGTTGCGTTTTAGTCTTATCTGTCATTTCTGTCTATACTGAAATTACAGTATAGGCAACCTATCTGTCAAGCAAATTCCAGTCGTCCCCTAAGTTCGAGCCCTGAATTGACTTAGCACTGTTCGATTCTGGGCTGCGCCGATCCCACCATCGCGCATATACTGGCTCCTTATGCGGCCCGTCTCCCATATCACTCTCATAATGGAGTAGTTAGCAACTACCCTTGCGGGTGTCCGAATTGCGATAGGACAATAACCTCGGGGACCCGTGCTTTTCCCAGATGGAGGCGCTGATGGATTCGTTCTGGATGGACCTGCGTCACTCGATTCGCATGCTTGTGAAGAACCCCGGCTTCACGATCGCGGCGGTGGTTTGCCTGATGCTGGGGATCGGCGCCACAACGGCCATCTTCAGCGTTGTAAACGCCGTTCTTCTGCGCCCGCTCCCCTACAAGCATCCCAGTGAGCTCGTCCGAATCTACACGGAGTTCCCTACGTTCCCCAACGGAGGCCTGCACCGCTTCTGGACGTCGCCGCCGGAGTTCATCGACCTTCGGCGCGACCTGAAATCGTGGGAGTCGCTGGATGCGTGGGTGGACGGAGGCGCCAATATCGCGGGCAGGACACAGCCAGCGCGTGTGAACGCATCGTATGTCAGCGGTGGATTGCTCGATACGCTTGGCGTGTCGCCGATGATGGGCCGAGTGGTGAATGCAGCTGACGACGCGCCCAACGCTCCGCTGGTAGCAGACATTTCCTACGGCGTGTGGAAGACGGTCTACGGCGGCGATCCCAACATCGTCGGCCGCGACACGCAACTGGACGGGCAGAGGTGCACCATCATCGGCGTGATGCCTCGCGGCTTCGAATTCCCTGCCGGAGAGATTCCGGCGCCAGAGGTGTGGTCGGCATTGCAGATCGATCCCGCCAAACCTGGAGGCAGAGGAAGCCACTATCTTTACCTCCTCGGGCGTTTGAAACCAGGAGTGACATCCGCGCAAGCGTGGGCCGAACTTAAATCGTACGAAACGGCCATGGCTGACGCGCACAAAGGGATGAAGGAGCATAACTTCAACCCGAAGTTTCACACGCTGGTGAGCTATGGGCTGCAGGAGGAAGTCGTCAGCGGCGTCAGGCCCGCGCTGATCATGCTCCTCGCTGCTGTTGGATTCGTGCTGCTGATTGCATGCGTCAATGTGGCAAACCTGCTGCTGGCGCGTGCCGAAGCGCGGAAGCGCGAAATCGCGATCCGCAGTGCGCTTGGCGCGGGCATTCCCCGGCTTGCGATGCAATTCATCCGCGAGGGATTGCTGCTCTCTTCGGTTGGAGCGTTGCTCGGTCTGGCGCTCGCGTACGCCGGTCTGCGATTGATTCAGCTGACCAACGCCGGCAGCCTGCCGCGCGCCGCGGAAATCGGTATCGACGCGCGCGTCTTGCTGTTCACTATCGGCGCTACCTTCCTCACCGGCGTGCTCTTTGGCCTCGCTCCGATCGTTCCCCTTGCTTATCAGAATCTCCAAGACTCGTTGAAGGACACGATCGGCTCGACGACATCCACCTCTGGCGCGCAGGCCTTTCGGCGCGCCCTGGTGGCAGGCGAACTCGCCATGGCTCTGGTCCTGCTGATCGGGTGCGGCTTGATGGTGCGCGGCTTCTGGAAATTGCAACAGGTGCACACAGGCACCAACACGGACAATGTGATCACGATGAACATCAATCTTCCGCAGGCCACATATCCAAAGAATGACCAATTGGTGGCGTTCTGGCTGCGGATGGAAGACGCGATCACGCATTTGCCGGGCGTGCAGTCCGCTGCCATCGCGTCCGGATTGCCGCCACAGCGTCCGCCGAACATGAACGACACGAAAATCGAAAACTTCGTGCTGGTGAAAGGCGGCCCGATCGAGAACATCGATTACTACCAGATCGTCAGCAAGGATTATTTCAAGACAATGGGAATCCGGCTGATGGCCGGGCGCTTGTTCGACGAACGCGACGGCAAGGGCACGCCGGAGGTGGTGATCGTCAACGAAACCATGGCGCGCACATTCTGGAAAAACGAAAGCGCCATTGGAAAGCGCGTTCAGCCGGGGAACGGGCCAGAGTGGTCCACGATCATCGGTATCGTCGAGGACGTAAAGAACGCCGGCCTGGCCAAGCCAGCCGGCACGGAGCTGTACTTGCCATACGACCAAACGCAGGCCGGCAACTTGCAAAACGCGTACCTCATCTTGCGCGGGCAGAGCGACCCGCGGTCGCTGGTCTCCGCCGTGCGAAGTAAGCTCGACGCCGTCGACCCAACGGTCCCGTTGGCGCAGGTGGAAACGATGGACGCGGTAATGTCGAAGGCCGAATCGCAGCCGCGATTCCTGACGCTGCTGCTCACGCTTTTTTCGGGCGTCGCGCTGATCATTGCGACCGTCGGGATCTACGGCGTGATTTCGTATTCCGTCGCGCGACGCTCGAAGGAATTTGGCTTGCGAATGGCGCTCGGCGCTCAACCGGGCAACGTTCTCACACTCGTGATGAAGCAGGGCTTCGTGCTCACGGCGATCGGCGTGATTTTGGGAGTCGGCGCGGCACTTGGATTGACGCGCCTGATGGCGACGCTCCTCTTCGGCGTGCAGCCAACCGACCCTCTCACGTTCCTGAGTGTCTCGGCGCTGCTGGCAGCCGTAGCACTGGCGGCGAGCTACATCCCAGCCCTGCGGGCGACGAAGGTGAATCCAATGAAGGCGCTCCGCTACGAGTGAGCTTGCTTGAAAAAGAGCTCGACCGAAACGCCATTTCGGCGTAATATTGTGGAAGAAGAAATCTGAAACGCCCGTATCCGCCTCGCGGACGCGGGCGTTTTTATTTTTGGGAGAGGAATAATGCCCGAATCGCCAATGTACAGGTCCGAAGCAGAAATCAAGGAAGTGGTTCGCCGCTTCGAAACGTGCGAGTTCAAGAACGAGGAGTTCGTGCACGCAAGGCATCTAACCGTCGCCGCCTGGTACGTGCTTGAATTCGATCGAAGCGCGGCGACGCAAAAGATGCGCGATGGGCTGCTCCGATTCACGGCGCATCACGGAAAAACCGGCTATCACGAAACGATCACGCTGTTCTGGCTTCGAGCCGTCGAGTTGCACGTGCGCGAAACGCGTGACGCACGAGACTCGGTGGGAATTGTGAACGAAATCGTCGCGGCGCTTGGCGACAAGAATCTGATCTCGCGCCATTACAGCCGCGAGAAAATCACCTCGCCTGAAGCTAAATCGAACTGGGCGGAGCCCGACCTCGTGCCGCTTCCACTTTGACCTATCGCCAGTTGACGAACTCAAGCGGTTGCCAGCGGCTCGACGGTGGCGAGTTCAGGAATCTCGATATGGATGAGGGTTCCCTGCCCTTCCTCGCTGCGAATGTCCATCTTGAACTGATCGCCGTAGAGCAGCCTCAAGCGCTCGTTGACGTTGCTGATTCCGATTCCTCCGGCATAGACTTCGCGCAATCGCTCGGGCGAAATCCCGATGCCGTTGTCCTTGATCTCGATCGACAGTCGCCCGTTCTCGAGGTGCGTGCGAAGGTGAATCTGTCCGCCCTCGAGCCGGGGGGCCAGACCGTGCTTGATCGCGTTTTCGATCATCGGCTGCAAAAACATGCTGGGCACGAACGCGTCGAGCGTAGCTTCGTCCACTTGCTTGAAGAATTGGAGTTTGTCGCGCCCAAAGCGAATCACTTCGATGTCGAGATAGTCGTCGACGAATTCGAGCTCCTCGCGCAGCGGCACAAACGTTTCGTGCTTGCGCAGCAGCCGCCGCAAAATGTTCGAGAGCTTCAGCACCACGCCGCGGGCCATGTCCGGATCGAAGCGAATCAGCGAAGATACGGTGTTCAGGGTGTTGAACAGGAAATGAGGATTGATCTGGCTGGTGAGCGCGTCCATGCGGGCCTTGAGCAGCAATTGTTGGTTCTGTTCGAGGTTCATTTCGATGCGCGTGTTGTTCCAGATCTTGATCGGCACCGCGACGCAAATCACTGAGGTGAGCACGACCAGCGGCATCAATCCCCAGCTCACCGGATACTCGGCGAACAGCCATTTCGTGTGCGCGGGCAGCGCGTTGACCAGCAAAATGCGTCCCATTTCGAACGCCGCGCACGCAAACAGCGGAAGCATCGCCCAGTTTTTCTGCCCTCGGCGAATCAGGTCCCATATCGAGCGCGGAATGTTGAGAAACAGAAACGGACCGAAGTGCCAGATGTCCTCTTTTTCGGGCATCACCTCGCGAATCACTCCCGCGAGCAGTCCCACCAGAGCTGCCACCGGGCTCGACAGCCATTCGTGCATACCAAACGCCGGCAGGCTGATCAGCGATCCGCCAAGCAGGCCAACGATCCTGCCGCCGATTAGGCCCATCAAGAAGGAACCTTCGAGCATCAAATCGAAGAAGCGGTAACCGCCAATGATGCGCAGGATGATTCCGAGCGCCAGCGGCGGCGTGAGGAACAGCAACAGCATTACTTTCTGATCGGAATCGCGATTCTCGGTGAACACCAGCTTGCGAAAAGAACGGAAGCGGACGAGCAACGCCGCCAGAGCCGCCGCCCAGCAGAGCTTGAGCAGCAGCGTAAGCAGCAGTTCGGGTACGCCGGAAAGTGCGCCCATCGTTGCGTCCCGGTAGTGCGAACCGGGAATACGCCTCTGGCGCTAAGTTAGCCAAAGCCGCCAGGGATGTAAAGCGAAGGCCGAAACGCTGCCAGGAAGGAGTTACATCGTGCCGGTGACAAACAAGCGGTGGAGCGGTCCTGCTATAATGCGCGATTCCGTGAAGCCGCACAAACAAGCCTCCAAGGTGCGTGTCGTGGCCAAGGCGCAATTGCCCACGTCGTTCGGCAAGTTCAAGATTTTCGCGATTCAAGGCACCAACACCGCCGACGAAGCTGTAGCAATCGTGCATGGAGACTTGGCGCGCGCCAAGGCCCCGCTGGTGCGCGTCCATTCCCAATGCCTGACGGGAGACGTCTTCACGTCGGAGCGGTGCGACTGCCGCGCGCAACTTGAATTTTCGCTGCGCAAGATCGCGAAAGAACCCGCAGGAGTCGTGCTGTATCTCCCGCAGGAAGGCCGCGGAATCGGCCTGATCAACAAAATCAAAGCGTACGAATTGCAGGACGAGGGCCTCGACACCGTGGAAGCGAACCGCAGGCTCGGTTTCGCGGCGGATTCGCGCGACTACGAATTTGCGGCGGAAGCACTGAAGGCGCTGGGCCTGCGCGCCGTGCAACTTCTCTCGAACAATCCCGACAAAGCGCGAACAACTCAAGCGATCCGGCCTTCGCGTGGCGAAATTGCGTTCCCTGCCGGCCGCGAACCAGCCGCCACTCGCGCGCGTATCTGCGCACCAAGCGCGAGAAGATGGGGCACCTCCTCGCCGGCCTCTGAAGGTTCAGGAGCACGGCACCTTCCGTCACGATGCCGATGACAGGCGACGCGCCGAAGCGAGCTTCGGCGAAGAGAAAGCGGCAGCGAGCTGCCACCCTCCCAAAACGGCCTGCGGCCGCAGGAGAGACGAATCGACACCCCTAGACAAGTTAGGAAAGCTGGTATACATTCCTAATCTGTTTAGGAGTCCGAAATGCCCGAGCCCGCGCAACTTCTTCCCGGAACACTCGACCTGCTGATTCTGAAAGCTGTTTCGCTTGGCCCGCTGCACGGCTACGGCGTGCTGCTGCGCATCGAACAGATCACGCGCGGCGCCCTGCTTACCGAACAGGGCGCGCTGTATCCGGCGCTGCACCGACTCGAGCACCAGGGCCTGCTCGACACCGAGTGGGGGACGTCGGAAAACAATCGCCGCGCGAAATTCTACCGGCTGACCACGGCGGGCCGACGGCGCCTTCGCGAGGAAACCGAAAGCTGGAACCGGATCTCGACCGCCATCCGGTCGGCGTTGAGCGCCAAACCTCAGGAGGGGTAGCAATGGTTTTCTCTTTTCATTCTCTTTCCGGGCTCGCTTTTGGTCCTTTCGTGACCCTAAGAGTTGTACCGATTGACGAGAGCGTCGGGCCTTTGTTTTGAGTGGGTTACAGCGATTTCCGTTTGCAAAGTGTACCGATTGAAAAGGCAGGGACGAGGGGCGAGGGAAACCGAAAGGCGCGGCGAAGGCCGCTGCTCGCGGAAAGCAAAAACCGCCATTCAGGAGAATGGCGTTCCCAGGATAATGCGAGAACAGCAACGAGTGGTGGGTTTAGAGAAGAGCCAGGCGCGAACAAACCGAAGATGCCGCGCTGAAGCGCGGCGCTACGTTTAAACCTTCTGCGTAGGAGGTGGATGATGTTGGCGAGGATGCGGTCGGTGTGGTGGAGCTTGTGGCATCGGGCGCAATTCGAGACTGAGCTGGATGAGGAGATGCAGGGCCACATCGAAGCTCGGGCAGATGATCTCGTTCGCTCGGGGCTTTCGCGCGAAGAAGCCACGCGGCGCGCGCGGATTGAATTCGGCTGCGCCGAGGCCTACCAGGATGGTGTTCGCGAATCTCGCCGGATCAGTTGGTTCGAAGACCTCGCGCAAGACCTCCGTTTCGGCCTGCGCATGCTGCGCAAGTCTCCCGGCTTCACCGCCGTCGCCGTGCTCACGCTCGCCCTCGGCATCGGCGCCAACACCGCGATCTTCACCATGACGAATGGCCTGATGCTGCATACGCTCCCCGTGCGCGATCCAGGACAGCTCGTCGAACTCCTGCACCAAGCTATCCCGGCGAGCCTGAACCCGGGTTCAACGGCTTCTCGTGGAACGCTTACCAGACCATGCGCGACGGCAATCACGTCTTCTCGGACCTGTTCGTCTGGGTCTACTATGAACTTTGTCCCTGTCCGCGGCGATAAGCTGGAGCCGCAGACCGTGTTCGTCGGAGCTGTAGGAGGAACTTTCTTCGAAGCGCTCGGGGTGCGGGCCGCAGCAGGTCGCCTAATCGGCCCCGAAGACGTACACATGGGCTATCACGACCCAGTAGCCGTCGTGAGCTGGTCATTCTGGAAGTCGCGATTCGATCTGGATCCTGGAATCATCGGCAAGAAAATCGTCGTTGGTGACGACGCGCCTCTTACCATCATCGGCGTGGCGCAACGCGGGTTTTACGGGCTTAGTGACGAAGCCCCACAAGACATTTGGTGGCCTACATCACTTGGTCCTTCGCTCGGATGGGGATCATTGAGCTTGATGGCACGGTTGAACCCCGGCGTATCGATCGACAAAGCGCGGACGGAAATGGCGGTGCTGTTCCAAACGGTGGTGAACGCCCCCGACGCAGGGCCATTCGTCAGAGAAATGAAACTGCGAATTGAGCCGGCGGGGAGCGGCGTTACGACGCCTTTGAGCCAGATGCTCTCGACGCCGCTGACGGTCTTGATGGCGACGGTGGGGCTGCTGCTCCTCCTTGCGTGCGCGAATTTGGCGGGGCTGCTCCTGGCCCGCGGAGCATCGCGCCAGCACGAAATGGCCGTGCGTGCCTGCCTCGGAGCGGCTCGGGCTCGCTTGCTGCGCCAAACGCTCACCGAATCGCTGCTGCTGTCGCTGGCCGGATGCACCGTCGGCATCTTCCTCGCCTACTTCGCAGCTCACGCTCTGATCCGGGTCTTCGCATCGGGCAGGTTCATCATGGGGTCGCCGATGCATTTTGAGGCTCTGACAAACCCAGATGCACACGTGCTGTTGTTCACCCTAGCGATCGCGGTGCTCACGGGACTGCTGTGCGGGGCGGCGCCAGCTATGAGCAGCTCGAAGACGCAACCAGCATCCGCGCTGCAACAGGCATCGCGCATCGGAGAATCGAAGTCGCGGCGGCTGTTCGGCAAGGGCCTGGTCACTTCGCAGGTGGCGCTCTCCCTGGTGCTGGTGAGCTCGGCGGGGCTGTTTGTGGGATATCTGGCGCATCTTCGGAACTCGAACCTGGGATTCGAGCGCAATAATCTGCTGCTGGTCACGCTCGATTTCGCGGGCCGTGACTATAACGCTGCGCAATCCTCGCGGCTGTCTCAAGAGCTGGCGATGCGGCTGGACGCCATTCCCGGCGTAAGCTCAGCCACCTTCAGTGACATGAGTCCAATGGAGGGCCCCGGAGCCTCGAGCTTCGCATTTGCGGCAGACCATCCTGAAAAGCGAACCCAGGCCTCCGTCAATTATGTTGCCCCGGACTACTTCGAGACGTATGGCACACCACTTCTCGCCGGTCGCGATTTTTCAGCGCGCGACCAGGCCGGCTCCCCTGTGGCAATCATTAACGAGACCACGGCTCGCGACTGCTTCGGGAACGAAAACCCCATCGGAAGACACATCACTCTGAGCCATATCACGTTGACGAACGGCGAAAAGACCTATGAGGTGGTCGGAGTCGTCGGCGACGCCAAATACAACGACCTCCAGCAATCCGCGCCGCCCACGATCTATGCGGACCTGCTTCAACAGGGCTTCATTGGTTCTCAGCTAGCGATCCGCACGAGAATCGATCCCGGCGGAGTGATCAACGCGGTGCGCCAAACCGAGGCCGCTGTGTTGAAGACTGTTCCCATCGTTCGGATCATGACGATGAACGAGCAGATCGATTCGTCCATCGTTCCGCAGCGGTTGATTGCAATGCTTTCGGCAGGGTTCGGCGCGCTCGGCGCGCTGCTTGCGGCGGTGGGTCTCTATGGGCTGCTGGCGTACACGGTGACGCAGCGCGCGCACGAGATTGGCGTCCGCATGGCGCTCGGCGCTGTTCGAAGCGACGTAATACGAATGGTGCTTCGAGACGCGCTGTGGATGGTGTGCGCAGGCGTGGCTGTGGGCGCGCCGCTGGCGTTCTGGGGCAAGAGCGTGGCCGCGAGTTTGATTGCAGACCTTCCGACGAAAAGTGCGGCGCCGGTGGTTTTTGGCGGCGTCGCGATGATTGCGGTGGCGCTGCTGGCCTCCTATATTCCGGCGCGGAGGGCGATGCGGGTGGATCCGATGGTTGCGTTGCGGCACGAGTGAGAGAAGCAGTGACGAGTGGCGAGTGACGAGTGACGAGAAAAAGCAAGAGCCATAAGCCAGAGCCGCGCCCGCCACGGCGGGCGGGCTGAAGCCGCCCTTCGACTGCGCTCAGGACGTGGGCGGCGCTGCGTTTAGACCTTGAGTGACTCGTGGGCCGTCGGAGGCATGGGGTTGAGGGGCGAGCGTGAGAGAAACCGAAGATGCGGCACCCGGGCGGCGGGCGATCCCAGGGTAGGGCGAGAACGGCGCCCGGGGGCACGGAGGCGGCGCGGGTGCTGGGCGTCGGTGAAACAAACCGAAGATGCCGCGCTGAAGCGCGGCGCTACGTTTAAACCTTGAGTGGCGAGTGACGAGTGACGAGAAAAAGCAAGAGCCATCAGCCAGAGCCGCGGTAAGACGGGAGGTAATCATGTTTGCGAGAGTGAGGTCGGTTTGGGGGAGCGTCTGGCATCGCGCGCAATTCGAGAACGAGCTCGATGAGGAGATGCGGGGCCACATCGAGGCTCGCGCAGATGATCTCGTTCTCTCGGGGCTATCGCGCGAGGAAGCTTTGCGACGAGCGCGGATCGAATTCGGATGTGCCGAAGCTTACCAGGACCGCGTCCGCGAATCCCGCCGTATCAACTGGTTTGGAGACCTCGGCCAAGACCTCCGCTTTGGCTTTCGCATGCTTCGGCGCAACCCGGGCTTTTCTGTCCTGGCGATCCTTTGCCTCACCCTTGGGATCGGTGCTAATGCAGCGGTGTTCAGTTGGATCGAAGGCGTGCTGCTGCGCCCGTTTCCACTTGTGGTGCATCAGGAGCGGCTGCTTGCGATGGTGGCTACGTCGCGCGGCACAACCAGCTATAGCGACGTTTCCTGGCCCGATTTCCTCGATTTTCAGAGGAACTGCACGCTGATTGATTCCTTCATCGCGGAAAAAATCACTGGGGGCACATTCGGTATCGGCGACCGCGCCGAAAGCTTTACCGGCAGCGTGGTATCGGCGAACTACTTTGACGCTCTCGGCGTCCATCCCGTTCTTGGACGCGGATTCGAGCCTGCAGAAAACCTGGGACGCAACGCCCATCCCGTAGTCGTGGTCAGTTATCAGATGTGGCAGGGCCGGTTCCACGGCGATCCGGCGGTGATTGGCCAGACGGAAACTATTGACGGCCGGCAATACACGATTGTCGGCGTTGCGCCGCAGGGATTTTATGGGACGTTTGTGGGCTACGCGTTTCAGTTCTGGGCACCGGCGTCGATGCAGGAAGCATTCGAGAATGATGGGTACAAACTTGAGGACCGGGGCGCGGGCTGGATCGAAGGATTCGCCCGGTTGAAGCCCGGCGCGACTCTCGCGCAGGCGCAGCAGGAGATGTCCGCAGTGGCCGAACGACTCGAAGCCGACTATCCGGAAACGAACCGAGGCCGCGGCATCAAGCTGTTCCCGCTGTGGCAGACCCCTTTCAACAATGCGGGCGCGCTGGCCCCCACGCTGGGAATCGCGCTCGCGGTGGTGATTTTTGTGTTGCTGATCGCGTGCGCGAACGTGAGCAACCTGCTGCTGGTTCGCTCCTTTGCGCGGCGCCATGAAATGACGGTTCGTGTTGCTGTGGGAGCAGCGCAGGGCCGAATCCTGAGGCAGCTTCTCACAGAAGGCCTGATCCTCTCGGGTGTCGCGGCAGCGGGAGGCCTGCTGGTGGCGTACTGGTGCCGTAATTTGCTCGTGAGGCTGATCCCGTTTCGCGGCAGGCCGATGTATCTCGGAGGGGAGCTGGATTGGCGGGTGTTCGCCTTGAGCGCCGGCGTTGGAGTGGTGGCGACGCTGCTTTTCGCGCTGGTTCCCGCGATCCAGAGCGGCAAGATCGATCTTGCCGCGGCGCTAAAATCCGAATCGTCGGGTGTCGTGGGTGGCCGCAGAAAAGTTTGGATCCGCTCGAGTCTGGTTATCGTGCAGGTCTCGCTGAGTTTCCTGTTGCTAGTGGGAGCGGGTCTTGTGATTCAGAGCCTACATGCCATTCAGTCCGCCAGCCCGGGCTTTTCCACCGAGGGTGTGTTGAACACGAATGTGAATTTATTGGCCGCGGGTTACGAGACACAGCGCGCCAGGAATTTTGAGGACCGCTTGATGGAGCGAGTCCAGACAATTCCCGGAGTGGATTCCGCTGCGTACGGGCGCATTACTCCGTTCAGTTACCGCAGCTATTCCTCCGCTCCTATCGCCGTCGACAACTATCAAGCTCCAGTGGACCAGCAACCCACCGCCGACTACGATGAAATAAGCCCCGGCTATTTCGCCACGATGGGAATCCCGCTGGTAGTCTGGCCGCGACTTCACGCGCGCCGATGACGAAACCGGACCGCTGGTGGCCATCGTGAACGAAGCCATGGTGAAGGAGTACTGGCACGGGGAAGATCCCGTCGGCAAGCGCCTTCAAGTGAAGGGCCGGTGGATGCAGGTGGTGGGAGTGGCCAAACTGACGAAGTACCGGAATTTCCTCGAAACGCCCCAGATGTTCTTCTATGTGCCTCTGCGGCAAGACTTCTCGACGCTGGTGGGGCTGGATATCCGGACTTCGCAACCGCCGCAGACGTTGGCACTGGCGTTGGCACGCGAGATTCACGCGCTGGACCCGGGGCTGCCAAACTATGCGGTGATAACGATGCGCGAACAAGTGGAGCGCTCGACGTCCTCTCAACGCATCGCGGTGGCACTGCTCGGCGTTTTCGGAGGACTCGCAGTGCTGCTTGCTGCTATCGGATTATATGGAGTGATGTCGTACACGGTGTCGCAGAGCACGCGCGAGCTGGGGCTGCGCATGGTCCTCGGCGCGCGCGCATCCGATCTGTTGCGGCTGGTGATGTCGCATGGTTTGAAGCTGGTGGCAGGCGGCGTCGTTCTTGGTTTGGCGGCGGCGCTGGAACTAACCAGGCTGCTCGGATATATGCTTTACAAAGTGGGTCCGCGCGATCCGCTGGCATTTGCGTCTGCGTTCGCGGTAATGGCGCTCGTCTCTGCGATAGCGTGCCTTTTGCCCGCCTGGCGCGCCGCGCGCACGGATCCAGCCCGGGCTTTGCGGGAATGATTTGCAAGGGGCGAGGGTGAGGGCGAGGGGTGAGGGAAACCGCGCGGGGGGCGATTCGATGCGGTGTGCCGACGGAAGTTCCAAGGGCTTGAGCGAAAGCGCGCAAAGAGAGATTATGCGGGAAGATGGCACACCGTTCCGAGGAGCGTGACGACCTGTGAGCGAAGCGAATGCCATTGAGGTCGCGCTCGATTTCGTGGCGAAAATCAACGCGCACGACGTGGACGCGATCGTGGCGCTGATGAGCCCAGATCATGTGTTCATCGACGGGCTCGGCACGTCATTTCGCGGCGCGGAGCAAATGCGTACAGGCTGGAAATTCTACCTCGCGTCGTTTCCGGACTACGCAATTGAAGTGACGTCGCAGTTTAGCCGCGGAGACAGCGTGGCGCTGTTTGGCAAGGCTCGCGGCACTTACGCTGTGAGCGGGAAACTAGCCCGCGAGAATTTCTGGGAGATTCCGGCGGCGTGGCGAGCCGTCGTCAAGGATGGCCGCGTGGCTGAGTGGCAAGTCTATTGCGACAATGAGCCGGTCCGCAAAATCATGGCCGCAAATGCCTCTGCAAAGCCGCAGTAAAGCCGCGATAAAACCTCAAAAAGCGAAAAGCAGATCCGTCACCCCGCAGAAAACGCGGGGATTCGGAAGGACGGCGTAGCGAGGCGGAGAGAGATCCCTCCGCTCGGTCCCGCGCCCCACGCTCCGCGTGGGAAGACAAAGACGCGCGGGACTGCGGTCGGGATGACAAGTGGGGGTCGCGCGCCGTTGATGATGTCGCGGAGCCGGACGGCTTCTAGCCGCCGCCGACGAAGTGGACGA
This sequence comes from uncultured Acidobacteriota bacterium, assembly GCA_963744235.1. GTDB lineage: Bacteria > Acidobacteriota > Terriglobia > Acidiferrales > UBA7541 > Palsa-295. The sequence goes on from CAVUSU010000007.1 coordinate 235,267, forward strand.
TCTCAAAGGTGTCGTTCGGTTGGACTTGGGTTTCGGACCAGCGGGCGCGGGGCAAAATATCGCGGTTCCGCTCAATAGCGACGCGCTCGCCCTTGATCCCCAGATGCTCCGAGCAACGCGGGAACGGTGAGGCCTTCGGGGACGTCGCGGGGCTCGCCGTTGATTGTGACCGTCATTGCGCCGCGTCTGCCGGCGGACCTTTCGGGCGCGAGCGCATCGCGAATCGGATTTCGTCTTTGCCGGCTTCCGTCTTGGCGTGTATCACGAGCGCGAGGTTGCCTTTCCCGAGAGGCGGCATCGGAAACTGCAGTTGCACGCGCCCCTGTTCGTCGCTGGTACCCGCGTGCCGCGTTTCATCCAACGCGCCTTCGATCAAGGCTTCCACGCGCGCTCCCGATTCGGGCTGACGATCGGCACGCCGCAGAATTTCCAAATCCAGCGAAACGCTTCCGGCCGTGAGCCAGGAGTCTGGATTCAACAATTGGATTTGAATGCCATCAGTCTTGCGGGCCCGTTCGTTGGTAGCCGCAATTTCGGCTTCGAGAATGCCGGAGCGAAGGTCCTCGATGACGGACCGATGATGTTCTTCCACGCGCTGCCGCAGAACTTCGGCATTGAACTCGGGTGAATCCATAAACGGGCCGTAATTCAAAGCGCGCCGGTGCAGCACGCGTCCATTCTGGTAGACAACCGTGTCGATTACCGGCTTGACCGGCCCCCGGTCCTCCGTCTGAACATGGAAGACGCGCTCGCCGACGGAAACATCCGTATTGAATCCGGAACTCATGGAGCGCCCACCGCCCTTTTCGCCGCGCCGCAGGGAAAAACGCCGCAAATAAGATTTTGGGAGTTCATTTGACCGATGCGCTCTCGGGCCGTTATTATAGCAACGTCACCAACATGCAGAGCAGCTACCTCGACAATTACGCAGGCCTTTTGCTTATGTTTATACTGGCTTGCGGTTTGGCCGGAGCGATCATCGTGCTGTCCGCCGTGATCGGCAGGCACAAGCGGTCGAGAGAGAAAGACCAACCCTACGAGTGCGGCATCCGTCCGACGGGGGACGCGCGCGAGCCTATTTCGGTGCAGTTCTATATGGTGGCGCTGGTTTTTATCTTGTTCGATATTGAGGCGATCTTTCTGTATCCCTGGGCGCTGGTCTACCACGACCTGAAGTTGTTTGGTTTTGTGGAGATGGTGCTCTACATTATAATTCTGCTGGCAGGCTACATATTCCTCTGGAAGAAGGGCGCGCTCGACTGGAATCGCTGACCGCCGCCCCTCGGGAATCAACTCATAGTGGAATCTCAGGAACTCGATAAGAATCCGGTAGTGCATAAACTCAGGGAATGGGACCGAGGGGCCGTCGCTGAAGTGATTGAATTCAGGGGCGAAACGACGGTGGTCGTCCCGAGGCAGCACCTGCTTCGGATGGCCGAATATCTCGCCGCGGAGCCGTCTCTGAGGTTTTCGTTCCTCTCGGATATCACGACGGTGGACCAATTCCCTCTCGAGCCGCGCTTCGAAATCAATTACCACCTGGTTTCGCTGGATCGCAAAGACCGGATTCGGCTGAAAGTTAAGCTCGCCGGGAACGATCCAGTCGTGCACTCGGTGATACCCGTGTGGCCCGGCGCGAACTGGCACGAGCGCGAGAATTTCGACCTGTTTGGCATTCAATTCGAAGGCCATCCCGATCTGCGGCGCATCCTGATGCCAGACGACTGGGAAGGTCATCCGCTTCGCAAGGACTATCCCGTCGAGGGATACCGCTAGCTGGCGGCGCTTGAGGAGCTGCGAGCAGGAAGCTCATGACGACAACGATTGAACCCAAGGCGGCCGAGTCCAAAGCGGCTGAATCCGCAGGCGCCCGGCAACCCATGGTGCTGAATATGGGGCCCCAGCACCCGTCCACTCACGGCGTGCTGCGCGTGATTCTTGAGCTCGACGGCGAAATCGTGCTGAAGGCCGAACCGGTGATTGGCTACCTGCACACCGGCATTGAGAAGAATTGCGAAGCAAAGACGTATTCGCAGGTCATCACGCTTACAGACCGCATCGACTATCTGGCTCCGCTTTCAAACAATCTCGGCTACTGCCTGGCCGTAGAGAAACTGATTGGGATCGAAGTGCCGAAGCGCGCCCAATATATTCGCGTGCTGCTGACGGAATTGACGCGCATCGCCTCGCATCTTGTGTGGCTGGGAACGCACGCGATCGACCTCGGCGCCATGTCCGTGTTTCTCTACACCTTCCGCGAGCGTGAAGAAATCCTGAAGATTTTCGAATATCTTTCCGGCCAGCGAATGATGACCAGCTATTTCCGCGTCGGTGGACTTGCCCTGGAACCCGCGCCGGGCTGGCTCGAAAAAGTGCGCCGCGTGATCGACGCGCTGCCCGGCCACCTGGACGAGTACGAAGATCTGCTGACGCAAAACCGCATCTGGATGGGCCGCACGAAGGGTATCGGAATTCTGAGCGCTGCCGACGCGATTGCCATGGGCGCTTCGGGCCCCATGCTTCGAGGAAGCGGTGTCGCGTACGACGTGCGCAAAGCGTTCCCGTACTCGAGCTATGAGGAATTCGATTTCAACGTGGTCACCCAGACCGACGGCGATTGCTATGCGCGGTACCTCGTGCGCGTGGCCGAAATTCGCGAAAGCCTGAAGATCGTCCGCCAAGCGATGGAGAAAGTGCCGCCGGAGGGCCCTTTCCGCGCCACTGCGCCCGGAATCATTCCGCCGTCACGCGAGGAAATGAAAACCTCCATCGAGGGGCTCATTTACCATTTCAAGATTTATACGGAAGGCTTCGCTCCGCCTCGCGGCGAGGTTTACCAGGCGATCGAATCCCCGCGCGGCGAGCTGGGCGTGTTCGTCGCCAGCGACGGTTCGGCGAAGCCGTACCGCGTGAAGTTTCGGGCGCCGTCGTTCGTGAACTTGCAGACGCTGCCGAAGCTCTGCGTGGGCCGGCTAATCGCCGACGTGGTTGCGTGCATCGGCACGACGGACATCGTGCTGGGAGAAGTCGATCGTTAGCATGCGCCCTTCCCTCACAGCTCGAAGCGAAATTCACCGAACTTCTCGGCCGCTATCCCGTGAAGCGTTCGGCGCTGATTCCGATGATGCTGTATGCGCAGGATCACTTCGGCTATCTGGGCGACGACGTGCTTCAGGAAATCGCACAGCGGGTGGGCCTGAACATTCTGGAAGTGACCGAAACCCTTGCGTACTACTCGATGCTGCGCCGCAAGCCTGCCGGGCGCTATCACATCCAGGTCTGCACGAACATTTCCTGCATGCTGCGTGGCGGCAACGAGCTATATCAGCACGTTCAAAAGCGCCTCAGCATCAAAAACAAGGAGGTTTCGCCGAGCGGCACCTTCTCTCTCGAGGAAGTGGAGTGCATCGGCGCATGCACCGGAGCGCCGGCAATGCAGGTGAACTACGATTTCTACGAAAACCTGAACCCCGACAAAATCGATTCGATTTTCGAGCAGCTTCAAGATGGAAGAAAGCCGACGTCGGCAACCGTGACGTCAGGGTCCGTTCACGAACGGCTTCCCGAGGAAGTACCCGTTATCAGCCGGCGTTTCGGCATTCCCAACTCGAAATCGATCGACGTCTACTTGCAGAACGACGGCTACCAGGCACTGGAAAAGGCGTTGAAACAAATGACGCCTGACCAGGTGATCGACGAAGTAAAAAAGTCGAATCTGCGCGGGCGCGGGGGCGCAGGCTTTCCCGCCGGGATGAAATGGAGTTTCGTCCCTAAGGACCCGAACAAACCCAAGTACATTCTCGCGAATTGCGATGAGAGCGAGCCGGGCACTTGCAAGGACCGTCCGCTGATGGAAATGGACCCGCACCAGTTGATCGAGGGGATGGTGATTGCGGGACGAGCGGTCGGGGCGCAACGGGGCTACGCGTATATTCGCGGCGAATACCGTTACGTGGTGGACATTTTCGAACGAGCCATCGCGGAAGCTTACGCGCATGGTTATCTCGGCAAGAACATCCTCGGCAGCGGATTCGATTTTGAACTCGCGGCGCACACGGGCGCAGGCGCGTACGAATGCGGGGAAGAATCGGCGCTGATGGAATCGCTCGAAGGCAAGCGCGGCTATCCGCGCATCCGTCCGCCGTTTCCCGCGGTGGTGGGGCTTTACGGCTGTCCGACCGTCATCAACAACGCGGAAACGCTTAGCTCCGTTCCGGCCATCATTCTGCGCGGCGGCGAATGGTACGCGGGGCTGGGCACTCCGAAGAATGGCGGCACGCGTTTGTTCGCGATTTCGGGCCACGTCAACAAGCCTGGAATTTACGAGCTGCCGATGGGCTTCAATATGAAGCGCATGATTTACGAGGTGGCGGGCGGCATTCGCGGCGGCAAAAAACTCAAAGCCGTGGTTCCGGGCGGCAGTTCGTGCCCGCTGCTTACCGCCGATGAAATCGACATCGCGATGGATTTCGATTCCGTGGCGAAAGCCGGGTCGATGCTGGGCTCGGGCGGAGTCGTCGTCCTCGATGAAGGTACTTGCATGGTGGATTTCGCGCGCCGCATCATGCATTTCTACGCGCACGAGTCCTGCGGCTGGTGTATTCCCTGCCGCGAGGGCACGGCTTGGCTGCGCAAGATGCTCGATCGGTTCCACGAAGGCGGCGGCCGGGCCGAAGACATTCCCTTGATCGACGAGCTATCGAAAAACATGCTGGGGCGAACGTTCTGCCCGCTGGGCGACGCCGCGGCGATGCCGACAATCAGCATCGTGAAGAAGTGGCGCAACGAATTCGAGGACCATCTCCACGGAAAATGCGCATACATGAGCGCCGAAGCGCTCGCGGCGGTTCGCTAGGACGGCATGGCAGAACAAAAGCAAGTTACGTTTACGATCGACGGCCGGCCAGTGAGCACGGCGACCGGAACGCTCGTCATCGAAGCTGCCAAGCGCCAAGGAATCGAAGTTCCGTCTTTCTGCTACTACCCGGGATTGGCCTTGCAGGCGGCTTGCCGCATGTGTCTCGTGGAAGTGGAGAAGGCGCCGAAGCTGCAGACGGCATGCACTCTCGTCGCGATGGAGGGAATGATCGTCCGCACGGACACGCCACAGGTGCACAAGGCCCGCAAGGACATGCTTGAGTTCCTGCTGTCGAATCATCCGCTCGATTGCCCCGTGTGCGACAAAGGCGGCGAGTGCGAATTGCAGGACATGACGTTTCGCTACGGCCTGGACCACACGCGGTTCGTCGAAGAAAAACTCCACTATCCCGAAGAACAATGGTCGCCGCTTGTCTTTTACGACGCGCCGCGCTGCATCCTTTGCTTCCGGTGCGTGCGCGTGTGCGACGAAGGCATGGACGTGAAAGCCCTGGGCGTGGGCGCGCGAGGCGTGCAATCCGTGATTCTGCCGAACCACCCTGGCGCGCTCGCGTGCGAGGAATGCGGGATGTGCATCGACATCTGCCCCGTCGGCGCCTTGACCAGCGGAACCTACCGCTATCAGACGCGGCCATGGGAAATGACGTATGTTCCGAATCCGTGCACGCACTGCTCGAATGGCTGCAAGACGACTTTGAGCGTTCGCAACAACGAAATCCTGCGCGCGAACAATCGCGACCATTCCGGAATCAACGGCGAGTTTCTCTGCGGCAAAGGCCGGTTCGGATTCGATTTCACGCGTAATCCGGAGCGCGTCCGGCAGCCGCTGATTCGCCGCAACGGCAGCCTCAAACCCGCAAGCTGGGAGGACGCGCTCGAGGAAGTGGCGCGCCGCTTAAAACTGGTGCGCGAAACGCACGGCGGCTCCTCTATCGGTGTGATCGGCTCGAATCACACCACCAACGAAGAAAACTATCTGCTGAATCGCTTCGCGCGCATCACTCTGGGCACGAATAATCTCGATCACCATCGCACCGCGGACTATGCGAGCCTGGCCGCGGCGCTCGGCCCGAGAGCCAAGGACGCGCAGGCGACGATGGCCGATATCTACACGGCTCAAAGCGTGCTGCTGATCGGCAACGATGTGACGCAGCAGAATCCCCTCGTGGCGTGGCAGATCCGCACGGGCGTCCGCCATCACGGCCAGCGGCTGTACGTGATCAACGGCCAGCCGAGCCAGATTCACCGCAAAGCCGCGCAAGCGGTGGAAGTTGCGAAAGGCGCCGAGGCAGACGCGGTGCGCTGGCTTGCCAAGGGAGAAGGCCAGTTCGACGCCGGCGTTTCCGACGCGCTCGGCAAATTGAAAGCATCGATCGAAAGCGAAGCGGACGTCGTGATTGTTTTCGGCGCGGAGATTCATGGCCCGGCAGTGTGGGATCTGGTTGCGTTCGGGTCGCGCTTGCAGGGAAAGACTCGCTACCTTCCCCTTGGCGACTACGCCAACTCGCGCGGCGCCGCGGAAATGGGCGTTTTGCCCGACCGGCTGCCCGGCTACGCGCCGCTATCGGATCCTGCGGAGCGTTCGCGATTCGGCAAACTGTGGGGCGGCGAAATTTCACCTGCTGCCGGGATGAACTCGCGCGAGATGATGGAAGCCGCTTCGGCGGGGAAACTGAAAGCGCTCTATGTGGTCGGCGCGAATCCGGTAAAAACATTCGGCGTTTCTGCGCCCGATCGGATCGCGAGTCTCGATTTGCTCGTCGTCCAGGATATGTTCCTGACGGAGACGGCGCAGCGAGCCGACGTTGTGCTGCCCGCCGCGTCCACGTATGAGAAAGACGGCACGATGACGAACACGGCCGGCGAAGTGCAGATGACGCACCGCGGCGTCGATGCGCAAGGCCCGCGCAGCGATTACGACTTGCTGCGGATTCTGACGCACCAGCTTGCGATGCTCGGGCTCGGCTCGCCCGTTCGCCTGCGAACGCCCGAGGCGGCGTTCGACGAAATTCGCCAGCATGTTGCCGGCTACGATTTGTCGGTGGCGCATCTGCTTGCCGGCCGGGCGGAGCTTTCGCACGCGTCGTGCAAGACGGTGGATACATCGCACGAGGTTCCGGCCGGCGTGGTTTTCTCTTCGCATGACTTTTTGTTTAGCAGCGGTACTCTGGGTCGCTACTGCTCCAAACTCAAATCGACGAACGAGGCAAAAGATACTCCGTGGATTTCATCGCCCAGCACGCAGTCCTGGTGGTATCGCTAGCTAAAATCGCCGTCCTGCTGTTCGTGGTGATGACGGCGCTAGCCTACGTCACCTGGTTCGAGCGGAAGGTGGTCGCCCATATCCAATCGCGCTGGGGGCCGTACTACGTCGGCGCGCACGGATTGCTGCAGCCGCTGGCTGACGGGCTGAAATTCCTTTTCAAAGAAGACGTCACGCCGCCAGCCGCGGATCGGCTCATGTACGTTCTGGCGCCGTTCCTGGCGCTATCGCTCGCGCTTACAACGCTGGCGCTGATTCCCTTCGGGCCGCCTAGCGTGCAACTGTTCGGCCAACCTGTCTTCATCGTCGCGAATTCCAGCATCGGATTGCTGTTCCTTTTCGCGATTACGTCGATCGGCGTGTACGGCGTGGCGCTGGCGGGGTGGTCGTCGAACAGCAAGTATCCGCTGCTCGGCGGCCTGCGCAGCTCCGCGCAAATGATCAGCTACGAAGTTTCGCTGACGCTTTCGGTGGTGGGCGTGCTGCTGCTGGCCGGGTCCTTCAGCTTCAACGGAATCATCGAGCACCAGTACGGCAGCATTCGGCATTGGCACGTGTGGCCGCAGATCATCGGCTTCCTGTGTTACATCACCGCGGCGATTGCGGAAACGAACCGCGTTCCATTCGACCTGCCGGAAGCCGAGACCGAACTCGTCGCGGGCTTCCACACGGAATATTCCAGCTTCAAGTTCGCGATGTTCTTCATGGCCGAATACGCGAACATGATCACGGTTTCGTGCCTGGCGACGATTCTGTTTTTCGGCGGCTGGCTCTCGCCGTTTCCGGATTCGTGGAAATGGCAGCTTTACCTTCCGGGCGCGGGACTTGTGCTGCTGGGACTCTACTGCGCCTACGACACGGCTGTGCATATGCGCGGGATTGCACGCATTCAGTTTGCCGTGGTGACGCTTCTCTGCTTCGCGGGCGGATTGATCTGCCTGGCGCCGTCTGTAATGCAGGTGATTCAAGGGCCGTTCTGGTTCGTGACCAAGGTGATCGTTTTTCTGTTCGTGTACGTATGGATTCGCGGCACGCTGCCGCGCTTTCGTTACGACCAATTGATGTCATTCGGCTGGAAACTGCTGCTGCCCGTGTCGCTCGTAAACCTGGTGGCAACTGCTCTGGTGATTCTCCTGAGGCACGGATGAGCATCCCGTTCATTCTGTTTTTCATCTGCGCGGCGGTGGCGGTGCTTGGAGCCGTGCTGCTTATCGTGGCCCGCGAGCCGATTCACAGCGCGCTCGCGCTCATCCTGGTGATGATGTCGCTGGCGGTGCTCTACCTGCTTCTCGGCGCGGAGTTTATCGCGGCCGTGCAAGTGATCGTTTACGCGGGAGCGGTGATGGTGCTGTTTGTGTTCGTGATCATGCTGCTTAACGCCGGCGTGGAGGTGCGCACGAACTACAGCAAGATTGCGAAATATGTGGGGGTGCCGCTGGGATTCTTTCTGCTGCTCGAGGTGGCGTACCGGATGTGGGGATCGGCCGTCGGCACAACCGTGGCGAACGGCGCGGGCGCGGTGAATGCGGATGCTGTCTCCACCGTTGACCTTTCGAACCTGCTCTTCCGCGATTATCTGTTTCCGTTCGAGGCGACATCGATCCTGGTTCTGATCGCGATTGTGGGCGCCTTGGTCCTGGCGAAGAAGGGCGAATGAGCGTCGTTCCCGTTTCTTACTATCTGGTGCTCAGCGCCGTGCTATTTGGACTTGGCGTGGTGGGGTTCGTTTTCAAGCGCAACATCATCACCATTTACATGGCCATCGAGCTGATGCTCAACGCCGTGAATCTGGCGTTCGTGGCTTTCGCGCGGGCGCATGGCGATCTCGCTGGACTGGTTTACGTGTTCTTCGTGATCGTCGTCGCGGCTGCAGAAGCGGCTGTGGGCCTGGCCATCGTGATTACGATTGCGCATAACCGGCGCACGTTGAACGTGGAAGACGTGAATCTCTTGAAGTTCTGAACTGCGGAATGTTTATTCTCAATCATCTCTGGCTCATTCTTGCTCTGCCTCTCGTCGGCGCGGGAGTCAACGGCCTTCTGGGGAAGAACTGGCCGCGGTCCGCCGTGAACGCAGTCGGAATCGGATCGGTGTCGCTGTCGTTCTTGTGCGTGCTCGAGTTGATTCGCGAATTTCTGCAGATTGATACGAGCCACGCGTGGTTTCAGCGGTATTTCAATTGGATGAGCGTGGGCGGCTTCAACGTGGATTTCGCGCTCAGCGTCGACCAGTTGACAATTGTCATGCTCCTCGTCGTTACGTTCGTCAGCCTCCTTGTCCACATCTACTCCACCGGCTACATGGCACACGAAGGCGGCTACTACCGGTTTTTCTCGTATCTGAACCTGTTCGTCTTTTTCATGCTGACGCTGGTGCTCGCCGCGAATCTGGTTCTTATGTTCGTCGGCTGGGAGGGCGTTGGCCTTTGCAGCTATCTTTTGATTGGTTTCTGGTTCCTGAAGAAATCCGCGGCCGATGCCGGGAAAAAGGCGTTCATCACCACGCGGATCGGCGATTTCGGATTCACGATTGGCATCCTTCTCGCGTTCTGGACGTTCCGGTCGATTGATTTCGGCACGATCTTCGCCGATGTGGCGAATCGGCCGGTCGAGAGCGCGTCCGCCATCGGCGTCCTGACGGCGATTTGCTTGCTCCTTTTCACGGGCGCCATCGGCAAGTCGGCGCAGATACCGCTGTACGTCTGGCTGCCCGACGCGATGGAGGGCCCGACGCCCGTCAGCGCGCTGATTCACGCCGCGACGATGGTGACCGCGGGCGTCTATATGGTGGCGCGGATGCATCCGCTATTTTCGCGCGCGCCGCTCGCCATGTTCGTGGTGGCGCTGGTGGGAGCCGTCACGGCGTTTTATTCCGCAACCATCGGCGTGCTGCAAACCGACATCAAGAAGGTGCTCGCCTACTCGACCGTCTCACAGCTCGGCTATATGTTTCTGGGCTGCGGTGTCGGGGCATATGCCGCCGGAATCTTTCACCTGATGACGCATGCCTTCTTCAAAGGCTTGCTCTTCCTCGCTGCCGGCTCGGTGATCCACGCGATGAACGGCGAGCAAGACATGCGCAAGATGGGCGGCCTGCGCCGGAAAATTCCCATCACGTACTGGACGATGTTCCTGGCCACTTTTGCGATCGCGGGCATACCCGGCTTTTCAGGCTTCTTCAGCAAGGACGAAATTCTCGACGCGGCAGGGACCGGCCCACACGCGAATACGTCGCTGTGGGCGCTGGGTCTGATCGGCGCGCTGCTCACTTCTTTCTATATGTTCCGGCTGGTGTTCCTGACTTTCTTCGGCAAGCAGCGCTACGACGAGAAGAAAGTTCACGTGCATGAATCGCCGCGCAGCATGACCATACCGCTGGTAATCCTTGCGATTTGTGCGGTTGGCGGAGGCTGGTTCGCCGCGCCACACTTGGTAGGCGGCACGGACTACTTCGAATCATTCGTGCATCCCGTGTTCGCGTCCTATCAGGGTCAGGCGATCGTGACGCAACAGGAATCGCTCGCCGGCTCGGCAGGTGAAGCCGGCGGAATCGAGCCGAGTCCCAGCGCGGAACTGCTGCATGCGCTCACCGGGCCTCCCGTGATTGTGGCAGTTCTCGGTCTGCTATTCGCGTGGTGGTTCTACATTCACAAGCCTGACGCCGCGAAGCGCATGGTGCAGCGCATGGACGGCCTATACACACTCATCTACAACAAGTACTACATTGACGAACTCTACGCCGCTCTGTTCGTGCGCCCGTTTCTATGGATTTCCACCAACGTGTTGTGGCACTTCGTCGACGAAAAGGTGATCGATGGCACGGTGAACGGAGTCGCGCACATTTCGCGCGAAGCAGGCGGGCAGGTGCGCGAATTGCAATCGGGCAACGCGCGCAGCTACGCAACGTGGGTGGTGGTGGGCGCTGTGGGCTTCACGATGCTGCTGCTCGGACTCGGCTACTGGATGGTGCGCTAGATGGGTACGATGAGCACGCACGGCTACTTTCTGACGGTCATTACGTTTCTGCCGATGGTGAGCATCGTTGCGCTGCTCCTGCTGCGTTCCCAGGATCACGTGTGGATTCGCAGGATTGCGCTGGCCGCATCGCTCTGCGAGTTTGTGCTCTCGCTGTTTCTGCTTCGCGGTTTCGATTCCGCCAATCCGAATTTCCAGCTCGAAGAGTTTCACGACTGGATCGGCCGAGGCATTCACTACCACATCGGCATCGACGGCATCAGCCTGTTTCTCGTCCTGCTCACCACGTTCCTCACTCCCCTGGCGATCCTGTGCTCGTGGCAATCGATCCAGCAGAACGTGAAAGGCTTCTTCGTCTCGCTGCTCGTGATCGAGACGGCCATGATCGGCGTCTTCGTCTCGCTCGACCTGTTTCTCTTTTTCCTCTTCTGGGAACTGACTCTGATTCCGATGTATTTCATCATCGGTATTTGGGGCCACGACCGTCGCATCTACGCCGCCGTGAAATTCATTCTGTACACGATGTTCGGCTCGATCCTGATGCTGGTGGCGATTCTGTGGCTCTACAACTTGACGCATACGTTTGACCTGCCCGGCATACTCAGCGATCCGCAATGGCTAAGGTTGATTTCGTCTCGAACTGAGATGCTTCTCTTCCTCGCGTTTTTCCTCGCGTTCGCGATCAAGGTGCCTCTCTTCCCGTTGCACACCTGGCTGCCCGACGCACATACGGAAGCGCCGACGGCTGGTTCTGTGATCCTCGCCGGCGTGATGCTGAAGCTGGGAACCTACGGCATGCTGCGTTTCTGCGTGCCGCTGTTTCCGCACGCGGCGTCGAAAGCTGCGCCCTACATCGGCATTCTCGCGATCATCGGAATCGTCTACGGCGCGATGGTGGCCACGGTGCAACACGATTTGAAACGGCTTGTCGCGTACACGTCGGTGAGCCACCTCGGCTTCGTCGTGCTGGGGATTTTCGCGTTCAACTCAATAGCGGTTCAAGGCGCGATCTACCAGATGCTGAACCACGGAATCTCAACGGGCGCGCTGTTTCTTGCGGTCGGGATGCTCTACGACCGCCGCCACACGCACGAGATCAAGGAATTCGGCGGCCTTGCGACACCAATGCCCATCCTGATGGGCTTTTTCCTGTTCATTGCGCTTTCGTCGCTCGCGCTGCCGCCGCTCAACGGGTTCATCGGCGAGTTCCTGATTCTGATCGGCACTTTCGCGACGCATCACGCCTGGGCTTCATGGGCTGCAAGCGGCGCGGTGCTATCCGCGATCTACCTGCTGTGGGCTTACCAACGCGTGGCTCTCGGCGAAGTGACGGTGGAGAAAAATCGCACGCTGGCGGATGCGTCCACCCGCGAGCGGATCATTCTCGTCACCATGGCTCTCGTTATCGTGTTCATGGGCGTCGCTTCCCCGCTCTTCACAAGCCGCATGGCTGCGGCGACCGACAACGTTCTCAAGCCGTTAAACCAGATGCAGGATGTCGCGCGACCTCCGGCTATGAAGCCTGGATCGGCGCGCGCGGCCGTTTTGCCGGCACGGCAACGGGCATCCTTCACTCACACCGATCGCCGAAAAGCGGGCGCGACCTTAATGCAGATTCCCGCCGACCAGATTGCGAACTTCCATCGCCTCGCGCCTGAAATCATTTTGTGCGCCTTCGGCGTCGTCATCATGGTTCTGGACGCGTTCCTCGGCGCCGCGCGGCAGCGAGTGCTCGCGTGGGTGGCGTTCGCGGGAACGCTCGCGGCTTTCGGGGGTGTGTACCTCGCCTCGCACGACCCGGGCCTTGCCTATGGCGGGCTGATTCGCGACGACACGTTCAGCCTGTTTGTTCACGTCGTCGTGATTGCTGCGGCGGCCCTCGCCATTCTCGGTTCCATCGACTATCTCGACGCCGAAGGCATCCAGCGCGGCGAATACTACGCGCTGGTCCTGTTTGCCACGGCGGGCATGGGCATACTGGGCGGCGCGAACGAGATGGTCACTGCGTTTCTGGGCCTCGAGATGAGTTCCATTTCCACGTACGTTCTCGCGGGCTTCCGGCGGCGCGCGCTAGCATCGAACGAAGCGTCGCTGAAATATTTCATCCTGGGCTCGTTCGCTACCGCGTTTTTCCTTTACGGAGTCGCGATGACGTACGGCGCCACCGGAACCACGCGCATCGATAAGGTGCAGGCTTTTCTCGAAGCGGCGCCGCGCGTGCCGGACCTGGCGATTCTCGGGCTCGGCCTGATCTTCGTGGGACTCGGATTCAAGGTAGTCGTCGCGCCCTTCCAGGTGTACGCGCCGGACGTTTATGAAGGCGCTCCCACGCCGGTGACCGCGCTGCTTGCTTCCGGGCCGAAAGCCGCCACGTTCGCGCTGATGCTTCGGATTTTCTACGTTTCGTTCGGCTCGGCGAGCAATCTGTGGTTCTGGGCGATATGGGTTTCCGCGGCGCTGACAATGTTGATCGGCAATTTAGCCGCGCTCGTGCAAACGAACGTGAAACGCATGCTCGCGTACTCTTCGATCGCGCATGCGGGGTATATCCTGGTCGCGTTCATTGCCTCGACCGATCTCGGAATCGCTGCGGTGCTCTTTTACCTTGCGGCGTACGCGCTGATGAAAGTGGGCGCGTTTCTGGTGATCGCGCATCTGGGACAGCAAGGAGAAAAACGGCTGGATATTCGCGACTATGGCGGGCTAGGGATGCGCCAGCCGGTGCTGGCGGCTTGCTTCTCGCTGTTTCTGCTATCGCTGTTGGGACTGCCCGCTACCGGCGGATTCCTCGGCAAGTTCTTCGCGTTCCAGGCGGCGCTCGACTCGCACGTTGTGTACGGAAATCCGGTTGTGTGGCTCGTAGTGATCGCGGCAATCAACAGCGTGATCGGTGCGTACTACTATTTGCGGGTGATCGTTGCGATGTATTTCTGGGAACCGTCGAAGAACTACACTCCTACGAAGGTCGCCCCGGCCCTCAGCGTCGCGCTGCTTGTCGCCGCCGTCGGCACTCTGTACTTGGGAATTTTCCCCGCTCGCGTCTTGATGCTCGCAAAGGCCGCAGCCGATTCCCTGCCGCTGCGCTGATTTTTGTGGCGCCGGCAAGATGCCGGCGTTACAAAAAAAGCCCGGAAGATCGCTCGCGCAAACTTCCGGGCCCAAGCTGCGTTTGAATTTAGTCGAAGCTAATAGCCCACTTTCACGATGACAATGGCCAGTGTGAAAAGCACCAATGTCTCGATGAAAACGAGGCCAAGGATCATAGCCAAGCGAATCGCGCCCGCGGCTCCGGGGTTTCGAGCGATCCCTTCGCAAGCGGCCGCTGCCACACGCGACTGCCCGATTCCACAGAAGGCCGCGGCGATCGCCATCGAAAGACCTGCCGCAAAGACGATGCCCGTGGCAACATGCTCGGGCGGCTTGGCAGCGCCTTCCGGCGAGCCTTGGGCAGCCAACACCGGCAAAGCTACCAGCGCAACAACAACCAGCAACAGAAAGATCCCAGCGAATTTCCTCATCTGTTTCTCCTTTTTATAAAGAGCCGCCAGGAGGTGGTTCCCGACATCCTCAAACAGCCGGGCTCACATTGGTCGGCGATCAAGCCGGATTAGTGCTCTTCGGCGGTTGCCATGCCGATATAAATCGCGGGAAGAATTGTAAAGACGAACGCCTGCACGACCGACACGAACAAGTGCAACAAGATGAAAGCAACCGGCAGGGTAACGGGAAAGATGAACAAGATGAAGCCCAGCGCCGGATGCGTATTGCCCACCTGCACCGCGGGAGCCATCAAAAGGGTCAAGAAGATGATGTAGATCAATTCGCTGGCGAATATGTTGGCCCACAAGCGGACGGTAAGCGAGAGCAGGCGCGCCAGATGGCTCACAATCTCGACGGGGAAAATCAGCCAGGAAAGCCACCAGACCGGACCCGCAAAATGTTTCGCGTATCCCAAGGGTCCGTGCTCGCGCAGACCCACCCAGTTGTAATAAACGAACGTCAAAACGGCGCACGCCAGCGGCACGCTCGGGTTACCCGTCGGTGAAGCAAGGGTGGGAAAAACGCTGATCGCGTTGGACATCAGGACGAAAATAGCGATCGCTCCAACCATGGGAAGATACCGGTCCGGGTGATGTTCGATGCTGTCTTCGAGGATGTCCCGGATGCCCACCCTCATGGGATTGGTGAGCAGGAACTCGGTCACTTGCTGCGCTCCGCCCGGGCGTTCCACTGAAATCCTTGGCCGCAGCCACAGAAAGAAGAGCGCGGCGATAAGAAAGACCAAAATAGCCATCGCAACGTGATTGGGAATGGGATGGCTCGGATGCTCCGGGGTGACATGTAAAGCAGAAAGGAGGGCCAAAACGGCGCTGCCGAACCATTTGTTGAGAAAGGCGGTGAACCAGTTCAGGTGCTCAGTCATTCCCTATTCGGTCCCCGAGAAAACTTCATAAAGCCCTTCGGCCATCGCCCCTGCACCCAACGCAAGCAGGCCAATCACGACGCCAATCAGCGGTACTGCGAAGAAATGAACAGTAACATACACGGCGAGGCCTATCAACACGTAGCGGCCCGCGAATTTCCCGTAAACGAGCCATGGAACACGCGGCTGCTCGCTGCCCTCTTGCGCCGTGGCCGCTGTGACAAGCGCGCCCAGCCCCTGGTCGAGCCAGCGATAGTTCAACCACGCAAGAACCGCGCCGATCGCGATTGCCAATCCCATCGCGGCTGACCGGAAGATTGCCCCGACAATCGCTCCGCACAGCCCCAGGGAAAGCGTCAACCATTGCAGACGCCGGGAAAATCGAGCGTGGACTTCACGGTCCCGGGTTTGAAGGCTTGTCGGGATCATCCTTCTGCAATCTTCTCAGCATATCGCGGAGAGAGGCGAAAAATCCGAGGGCCCCGAGAGCGAGCATCAGGTAGGGTTTGGTGTGCCACCAGCGGTCGAGCAGGTAGCCCAACAAGCCTCCTGCCACCACGCCGCCTGCAAGCAGGAACGGGAGTTCCATGGCCAAAGCGAATTGCCGCGCGAATCCCCCGGTGTCTTTTCGCGACGGAGGCTGTTGTGGCATTTCCAGGTCCGGACTTAGCGGGCGAAAGGAATGAAGATCGAGTTTGTGGCGAGGCGCACGAACCACTCGGGAAGAATTCCGGCGGCAAGCGTCACGGCTACCATCGCGCCTAGCGCCACCCACTGCCCCAGGTGAAATCACCGGCCGCACGGGGTCAACCGACTCGCGCACGAACATCGCCGCCACCAATCGGAAATAGTAGTACACGGCGGGCAGAATGTAAGCCACCGCAAGAAGCGCCAGAACGTAATGCTGCGTCTGAATCAGCGACCAGAAAACGAACAGCTTCGCGAAGAAGCCGGCGGTGGGCGGAATCCCGGCAAGCGAAAGCAGGAAGATGAGCATCAGAATCGCGGCACCGGGATTGCGGTGGATCAGGCCGTTCAGGTCGTCCACGTCGTCGCCGATAACGCCCTTGCGCCGCAATACGATCACGATCGCAAAAGCGCCCGTGTTGAAAAACAGATACACCATCAAGTAGAAGGCCACTGCTTCCAGGCCCAGCTTGTTCACCGAGCCGTCTTTGTTCACGCTGCCGACGAGGCCCAGCAGGATATATCCCACCTGCGTGATCGAGGAATACGCGAGCAGCCGCTTGATGTTCGTTTGCGTGATCGCGGCGAACGCGCCCAGCGTCAGCGACAGCACCGCGACGGTGGCCACCAGCATCAGCCACTCCGTGCGAACCGGCCAGAACACGGTGAGAAAAAGCCGCAAGAGCAGCGCGAAACTGGCGGTCTTAGAGGCGACGCTGACGTAAGCCGAAATCGTTGTCGGCGCGCCTTCGTACACGTCGGGCGCCCATTGATGGAACGGCACCGCCGCAATCTTGAAGAAAACTCCCGCGGCCACGGCACCGAGCGCGATGAACGTCATCAGATCGTTCGCCGGCTTTTTCGCGATCGCTTCCGTGATGTCGTTCAGGTTCGTCGAACCCGCAATGCCATAGAGGATCGAGAAGCCGTAGGCAAGAATCCCGGAGCTGAACGCGCCGATCAGGACGTATTTCATCGCGGCTTCGTTCGAGCGGCGGTCGCGGCGCAGGAATCCGGATAGCACGTAGAACGCGAGGGCCATCGTCTCGAGGCCGATGAAGAGCACGATCAGGTCGTTGCCGCAGGCGAGAAACATCATCCCGATCGTGGCGAAAAGCATCAGCGCGTAGTATTCGCCGTGCTGTTCGCGTTCGATTTCCATGTAGCGCACCGAGAGCAGAATCACCAGCGCGGTGGAGGCCAGAAAGAGCGCGCTGAAAAACACGAAGAACGGGTCGATGACGATGGAGTTGTTGAACGCGAAGCGATTCTGATGCGCCACCTCGTACAACGCGCCGCCGCTGAAGCCCACCCCGAGCATGGCCGTCACCGAATTCCACGATTTTTGTTCGCGCGCGAGGAAAAAATCCGTCAGCAGAATTGCCAGGCCGAACAGGCCGAGCATCGCCGCGGGCAAGATGAACATCGAGTCGGTGAGCGTCTGCGACAGAACCTGCGGGTCCATCTATTTCACCTCGCTATTTCACTTCGCTATTTCACTTCGGCTCGCGCAGCGGTTGGGGCGGCGGCGTCACCCACGTGTATCGGCGGAGGGACGGCCGCGGCGCTTACTGTCGGCGGAGGCGGGTAGTACCCAGGGTTCACCACCTTGACGATGCGCTGCACCGGAGTATTCAGTACGCCGAAAAATCGGCGAGGGATAAATCCCCAGCCAGAACGCCAGCACGATCAGCGGAATCAGCGTCGCGTACTCGCGCCAGTTCAAATCGGGCAGATGCTCGTTCGCCGAATTCGTCACGTTGCCAAACATCACGCGCTGATAGAGCCACAGCAAGTAAGCGGCGCCCAGCACCACGCCAATCACGCCCCAAGCAGCCCATTGCCATCGCACGTCGAACACGCCCTTCAAAATCGTGAACTCGCCCACGAAACCGTTCAGCAGCGGCATGCCCAGCGAACTGAGCGTCACGATCATGTAGATCGCGGCGAAATTCGGCATCGGCGTCGAGAGGCCGCCGAATTCGGAAATCAACCGCGTGTGGCGGCGTTCGTACAGAACGCCCACGATTAAGAAGAGCGCCCCGGTGGAAATTCCGTGATTGATCTGCTGCAGGATACTGCCGGTAAGCCCGAGCGGCGTGAGCGCGAAAATTCCCAGCGTGCAGAAGCCGAGGTGACTTACCGACGAGTACGCGATCAGCTTCTTCATGTCTTTCTGCATCATGCAAACGAGCGCGCCGTAAATGATCGCTACGACGGAAAGCCAGATCATGATCCAGCGGTACTGGTTTGTGGCGTCGGGAAACATCGGCACGGAAAAGCGCAAGAATCCATACGTCCCCATTTTCAAGAGCACACCAGCCAGGATGACGGAACCTGCCGTGGGAGCTTCCGTGTGCGCGTCGGGCAGCCACGTGTGGAACGGGAACATCGGCACCTTGATCGCGAACGCGAAAAAGAAGCCCCAGAACAGCCACTTCTGGAGCTGGACTGCAAACATCGGCGTAGGCGATTCCAGAATGGCCTTGATACTGAACGTGTTCGCGTTGTAGTAGATCGCCAGAATCGCCAGCAACATCACCACGGACCCTGCCAGCGTGTACAGGAAGAACTTGATCGCCGCGTAAAGCCGCCGCTCGCTGCCCCAAACGCCAATCAGGAAATACATCGGCACGAGCATCACTTCCCAGAAAACGTAGAAAAGGACGAAATCGAGCGACATGAAGACGCCCAGCATGCCGGTCTGAAGCAGCAGGAACAGGATGTAGTATTCCTTCTCGCGATTCTTGATCGCGGACCATGAGGACCCGATCGAAATCATGCCGAGCACGGTGGTGAGCAACACCATCAGGAAGCTCAGTCCATCGATCCCAATCGTGTAGCGCGCGCCAATCGACGGAATCCAGCTCAAGTCCTGGACGAATTGAAACCGCGGCGCGCTCGGGTCAAGGCTGAACCGCCAGATCAACGGCAGCGATACCAGCAGCCCCAAGAAGGCGAAGATGTTGCCCATCCAGCGGTGCAGGTCGGCGCGTTCACGCGGAATGAACAGCATGATGATCGCGCCCACCAGCGGCGTGAAAAGGATCGTGCTCAAAATGTGGTTGTCGGAAAAAAGCATCCGCCCCCCTCGCCTTCTTCTTTCGCTAGCTTAATGCGCCGCGGCGCGCACAAGATGAAAGTAGTACGCCATGAAACCAATCAAGCCCACCACGATCAGCAGCATGTAATCCTGCATTTCGCCGTCCTGAATCATGCGGACTGGAAAACTGAGCAGCCAGATGATGCGCGCACCCAGCCGCACGGAGCCGTCGACGATCCATGTGTCCCACCACATCGAGAGGCGCGAGATGAACCGCGTCATCCAGCCGACGCCGTTCACTCCGAGACCGTCGACGATGTTGCGATCGAATGAGCCCAGCGCCAGTCCGAGATCCTTCGCGCGATTCACGAACATGGCGTCGTAAATTTCATCCACGTAATACTTGTGGTAGACCAGCTCGTAGAACCCATTCAGTTTCTTTTCGATTTTCGCGGGGAGGTCGGTGTGCTTCAGGTAGAGGTACCACGCGAAAAAGACTCCCAAGACAACGAGCATTTCCGACAGCAGCATCAAACGGATCTCGCTCATTCGCGAGCCCAGGCCCTTGGTAGCTTCCTCGCGAGCCAAATGCGGAACGGCCACCACCGGCTCGAGGAAATGTATGAACCGGCTGTTCCCGCCGAAAATTTCGGGCCAGCTGAGCCAGCCTCCCACGATCGACAGCACGGCAAGAATCACCAGCGGAATCAGCATCGACCGCGGCGATTCGTGGATGTGGTGTTCCACTTCGGGTTCCACGCGCGACTTGCCGTTGAACGTAAGGAAGATCAGCCGGAACATGTAGAACGAAGTCATGCCCGCCGTGAAATATCCGATCGCCCACAGCATGACGTCTTTTTCGTACGTCTTGCCGAGAATCAGGTCTTTGCTCAAGAATCCGGCGAAAGGGAAAATCCCCGCGATTGCCAGCGTGGCGATCAGCATCGTCCAATACGTGACCGGAATTTTCTTCGAGAGCCCGCCCATCTTGCGCATGTCCTGCTCGCCCGACAGCGCGTGAATCACGCTGCCCGCCGCGAGGAAGAGCAAGCCCTTGAAGAACGCGTGCGTCATCAGGTGAAAGATTCCTGCCGTGAACGCGCCCACACCGCACGCCAGAAACATGTAGCCGAGCTGGGAGATGGTGGAATACGCGAGAACTTTCTTGATGTCGTTCTGCACGACGCCGATCGAAGCGGCGAAAATCGCGGTGACGGCGCCGATGACGGCCACAACTTCCATCGCCGTCGGCGCGAGCTGATACACGTAATTCATCCGCGTGACCATGTAAACGCCCGCCGTCACCATGGTCGCCGCGTGAATCAGGGCGCTGACGGGCGTCGGGCCTTCCATCGCGTCGGGCAGCCAGACGTACAGCGGAATCTGAGCCGATTTCCCCGCCGCGCCAACAAAAAGCAGCAAGGCAATCGCCGTGATTCGCGGATCGCCAATGGCAAAATGCCCGTTCGCGAGCGCTTTGCCAATGTCGTTGAAATTGATCGTCCCAAGCAGCGCGGACGTCAGGAAAATTCCCAGAAGAAAGCCCGCGTCACCAATCCGGTTGACGATGAACGCTTTCTTCCCCGCGTCGGACGCCGACTTCTTGTGGAAGTAAAATCCGATCAGCAGGTAGCTGCACGTCCCCACGCCTTCCCATCCGACGAACATCACCAACATGTTGTTCGCCAGCACCAGCATCAGCATCGCGAACATGAACAGGTTCAAATAGCCGAAAAACCGGTAGTAGCCGCCCTCATGCGCCATGTAGCCTGTGGAATAGATATGAATCAGCAGGCCCACGCCGGTGACGATCAGGATCATCACCACGGAAAGCGGATCGAGCTGAAATCCCCACTGCGCGGAAAAGTATTGCAGCGAGCCGTCCACCGCGTGATAAGCGACCTTCGGAATCCAGTCGAACAGGATTTTCGACGCAACGCGCTCGTCCACCGGCAGCGAAACCAGCTGAAAGAACGCGCCCACCGCATAGATAAAGGACAAAAAAACGCTGCCGACGCACAGGCCGCTGACCACATCGTTCTTGAGCCTGCGGCCAAAGAAAAGCATCGTCGCCGCCGTCAGCAGCGGAAACAGCGGAATCAGCCAGATATGATCCAGAAAATATGGCAGTGGCGCGTTCATCAGGCGCTCGTCACCATTTCAGCATGTCCATTTCGTCGGCCAGCACCGTTTCCCGGTTGCGGAAAAACGCAAGGATGATCCCGAGGGCCACGGCGGCTTCGGCTGCGGCATCGGTGATGATAAAAATTGCGAAGATTTGCCCATCGACAGAACCCCAGTAGCGCGAAAACGCCACCAGATTGATGTTCACGGCGTTCAGAATGAGCTCGATCGACATCAGCATCACGATTACGTTCCGCCGCGTGAGCACGCCGACAACGCCAATCGAAAAAAGTGCAAGGCTCAGCAACAAGTAGTTGTCGATCGGCATCGGCAATACGCTGGCACCCGGCATCACACCCTCCGCTTCGCCATTACAACCGCGCCAATCATCGCCACCAGCAACAGGATCGAGGCGATCTCGAACGGCAGCATATAACGCTGGAACAGCGCCTGCCCAACGGCTTCCGTGTTCTTCGGGTCCATCGGGCGAGCGTCGCCCAGATTCAACGAGCCTCGGCCCACCCAAAACGCCAGAAGCAGTTGCGCCGTCAGCACGAACGCCAGCACCCCGGCCACGTATTTCTGCCTGTTGAACTGTATCAAGTGCAGCGACACATCCAGGTTTACGAGCATGATCACGAACACGAACAGGACCATGATTCCGCCGACATACAAAATAATCTGCACGACAAACAGAAACTCCGCCTCAAGCTGCAGGAAAATGCCCGCCGTCGCCAGCAGCGTCGTGATCAGGAATACCGCGCTGTGAATGATGTTGCGGCGCGTCACCATCAGAATCGCCGAAGCCACCGCCAGCAGCGCAAAGAGGTAGAAGAGGACGATCGTCACGGCTCCGGCACCTCCACTGCGGCCTGGTGCTGCTTGTCTTCGCGGCCCAGGAAAGCCGCCACGCCAAGCATGATCGCCGTTGTCACCAGGGCCGACAGCATCGGGTGGCGCCATTCCCAGTTCTGTTGGAGGACGATGGTGGTGCCCACTACAACCACGTTCACCAGCGCCAGCGGAATCAGAAAGTGCCAGCCGAGCCGCATCAATTGGTCAAAGCGATAGCGCGGGAACGTAAATCGAATCCACAGAAAAGCGTAAATGTACGCGAAGACCTTCGCCAGGAACCAAAAGGCGCCGTGAACTCCCGTCCGCACGGCGTCCGGCGCGAACAACGCGCCCGCCATTCCGAGCGCGAGAATCAGGCAAAGCCCTCCCACCAGCGCCATCACAATCTTTTGAATCTGCACGGGCTGCTTCGGAGCGAGCCAGAAGCAATAGACCGCGGTCCCGAGGAACAGAATTGTCGGCACGATGTCGAGCAACTCGACGGACGTGCCGAACAGGTGATCTTGATACCGCGCGAAGGGACGCAGCCAGCCGCCCAGGAATAGCGTGGTCGCGATGCTGGCCACCACAACCATGTTCGCGTATTCGCCCAGGAAATAAAGCGCCCAGCGGAAACCGCTGTACTCGGTCATGTAGCCGGCGACGAGTTCGGATTCGGCTTCGGGCAGGTCGAATGGCGCGCGATTCGTCTCCGCAATCGACCCAACGAGATAGATGAAGAATCCCACCGGCACGACGAAGATGAACCACACGCCCTGGTCGTACTGCGCCTGCACGATATCCTTCATGGAAAGCGAGCCCGCCAGCATCAGCGCAGACACCAGCGCCAAACCGGCCGCCGTCTCGTAGCTTACGAGTTGCGCGGCGCTGCGCAGCGCGCCCAGCAGCGAGTAGTGACTGTTCGACGCCCATCCGCCTAGAACGATGCCGTAAATTCCGAGCGAGCTGATCGCGAGGATGAAAAGCAGACCAACGTTGAGATCGGCGATTTGAAACGCCGGCCCAAAGGGAATCGCGGCATAAGCCAGCAGCGCCATCGTCACACTAAGCACCGGGGCGAACCAGAACAGGAATCGGTCCGCCTTCACCGGAATGATGTCTTCCTTGATCAGCAACTTCAGCGCGTCGGCAATCGGTTGCAGCAATCCGTGCGGGCCCACGCGCATCGGACCCAGCCGCGCCTGCATGTCTGCCATCACTTTTCGCTCGAGCAGAACGATATATCCGGCCAGCAAAGGCAACACGGCGACAATCACCACGCCAAACAACACGGGCAGAACGTAAGGTTGGATCGATGGTGGAATCAGGTGATTCATCAGCGGTCCACTTCCCCGAGCACAATGTCGATCGTTCCAATGATGGCCACCACATCCGCTACGAGCGAGCCTTGCGCCATTTTGTCAAATGCCTGCAGGTTGATGAAAGACGGAGGCCGCACGCGCACGCGATACGGCTGGGTCGTTCCGTCGCTCACAACGTAGTAGCCCAACTCGCCTTTTGGCGCTTCAATCGCGTGATACACCTCGCCCGGCGGCGGCTTCAGCACCTTCCCAATGCGCGCCATGATGGGTCCGGCGGGGATGTTCTCGATGGCCTGGAGGCAAATGCGCCGCGACTGCCGCATCTCTTCCATGCGAACCACGTACCGATCGTAGGTATCGCCGGTGGGGCGGGTGGGAATGTCGAATTCGTATTGGTCGTAGGCGGCGTAAGGCGCGGCTTTCCGGATGTCCCATTTGATTCCGCTAGCGCGCAGCACGGGGCCTGTGACGGCAAGCGCGATCGCGTCCTCAGCCGAAAGGATCCCCACTCCTTTTGTGCGGCCCACCCAGATGCGATTCTCCGTGAGCAAGGTTTCGTATTCGTCCACCTTCTTGTCGAAGTCTTCGCAGAAGCGCTTCACGTCCTGCTCGAAGCCATCGTACGTCTCATACTGCAGGCCGCCGATTCGAAACGCGTGGGTGGTCAGGCGCGCGCCGCAATATTTTTCAAAGATTTTCAGAATTTCTTCGCGCTCGCGGAAACAATAAAAAACAGGTGTCAGCGCGCCGATATCGAGGGCGTGCGTGCCGAGCCAAAGCAGGTGGCTGGCGATTCTCTGTAATTCCGTCAGGATCGTGCGCACCACGCGCGCGCGCGGCGGCGCTTCCGCCCCGAGCAATTTCTCGATCGCTTCGCAGTAGCCGAGCCCGTTCGACACGGCCGCGACGTAGTCCATGCGATCGACGTACGGCGCGAACTGCTGGTAGCTCCGATGTTCCGCAATTTTTTCCACGCCGCGATGCAGGTAGCCGATGATGCATTCCGACCCCACCACGCGCTCGCCATCGAGCTTCAGCTTGACGCGCAGCACGCCGTGAGTGGACGGATGCTGCGGCCCCATATTGAGGATAATCTCGTCGGCGCCGAGCACCGTGGTGTTGATGCTTGATCCTTCGTTAGTGCGCGTGTTGCTCATCGTTCGCGTTCCGGCGCCTTACTGGCGGCCTACTGACCGCTCTCAATCCCCAGATTTTCCCGCACCCAGTCGGTGTCCTGCTTCAAAATGTCGTAGTCCTTGCGCAGCGGATAGCCTTGCCACTCATCCGGCAGCAAGATGCGCTTCAAATCCGGATGCCCCTCGAAGACGATGCCGAACATGTCGTAGCATTCGCGCTCGAGCCAGTTCGCAGCGGGCCAGACCTCGCACACGCTCGGCACGGGTTCGTTTTCGCCGGCATGAGCTTTCAGCCGCAGGCGTTCATTCTTGGGAAACGAATAGAGATTCAGGACGACGTCGAACCGCTTTTCGCGCTTGGGCCAGTCGACGGCGGTCAGGTCCGCCAGCATGTCGAATTTTTCGTCATCGCGGCAGTAACCCGCGATATCACGCAGTTGCGCGACAGTGACGAGCACGATTGCCTGCTTGCGGTCGAGCGTGGCCTCGCGAATCGCGTCGCCGAAACGCGCATTCAATCGTTGAACGAGTTCGTTGTCGAGCGGAACCGGCTTCGGTGGCGCTTCTTTGGGGGGAGCAGCCGGAGGCTTTGGCGGAGCCGCGGCTGCCGGGGGTGCCGGTTTGGCGGCAGGCGTCGTCGGTTGAGCAGGAGCCGCAGCCTGAGGAGTCACCGGCTGAGCAGGAACCGCGGGCTTCGGCGGAGTTGCGGCGCCTCCCGCCGGCGCTTCCGGCGGCTTCGCGTTGGGATCTTTTTCCGAGGGGTCGTTAGCCATCGTTCCTGGTCGACTCAGTTTCCTTAATCCGTCGCGGCAAAACTCAACGCGTCCATGTCCCACTATCGGAATGCCAAACCGGACACACGGAAGCCTGACTCGCTACACCCAATCCAGAGCACCCTTCCTGTAAAGCCACACGTACCCAATCAGCAAAATCCCCAGGAAAACGATCATCGTCACGAGGCCGTACACGCCCAACTGGCTATACTTCACAGCCCAGGGGAAAAGGAAAATCGTCTCGACGTCGAAAATCACAAACAGGATCGCGACAATGTAAAACCGCACGGAATAGCGGCCCCGCGACGTGCCCTCGGGCGGAACTCCGCATTCGTAGGGATCGAGTTTCGCTCCCGTAGCCTTCATATCGGGGCGAATGTATTTGAAAACCACCAGCGTGACGACGGGGAAAGACGCCGCAAGAATCGCGTAAATGAGTATCGGAATGTATTGGTTCGGCATCGCCGGATCAAAACCGATTACGGGCCGTCATGCTAGCACACAGGTCAAGGCTCCGGCCACCGTTTTGCCGTCGCTAGCAGTGAGCCAGGTTCCGATAAATGCTGCCCGCTCAACGGCCGATGCATCAGGGTTTTGCCTGCATCAATGCCCCTGACCGAATTAACCTTCGTGGACCCCTGCGCGTGGACTTTGAGCTAGTGTTGCGCCGACCCATTGAGACCGCCGCACTGATCGGGCACTTGCGAGCGTGTTGGACGCCAATTTGGGTGACTTCCGGATTGCCGACGTCTCAGGACTTGGGCGGGGCTGAACGCACATCGATATGGTCCTGCTACAATGTGCTTGCTATGAAGGTGATTCGATACGGTCTTCACTTCGCCACTTTGGCCGTAGCGGCGGTCATCTTTTGGTTAGCGAAGGACCTTTATCTACCTTATTGGATCTCCAACTTTGATTTTTTTCATTACGCGCTGATGGGTGCTCTTCACGCAACGTGTATCGTTGTTTCGCTGCGAGATCACAGAGCAACCCATTCGATCATCGCATTTCCGATCTATGCGTTGTGCTTCATCATGCTAGTTACCATCCTGAGCGCTGCGACACCTATTTTGGGGTTGTGGGGGTCAATCGTGTGGGCGCCCTTAGGCGACATTTTGCGTGAGAAACACTTGGGAGGCTACTCGATTCTTCTCACCGGCTCGGCAATCGGCGCCTCGGGATATTGGCTATTGGCGCGCCTGTTCTGGTTGAAATCACTTCGGCGGGTGGACTGGCTTAGAACACTATCGCTTTGTGTCACCGCGACATTGTTGGCCGAACTTGCTCTCGGCATGTTCGACGGATATGTTCGTGGCGCACCGAAACTGAACGCGGACATCATTTCTCCGGTACTCACGGTAGCGTGGTGGTTTGCTTTCTCTATTTCACTGTACTGGAGCGAGGTCAGCGAGCAAGCCGATAAGTAGACGCAGGCGTTGCAGACTGTGACCTAGAACGGCGGGATTCGCCATTGTGGCGTTCCAAGTCCTGAGAAACGGTCCACTCGGAAGTAATCCGTGCAGTGACCCAACCAATTGGACGCGCAGCCGCGTAATCGGGAACTGACCCACCACCCCTCGTTCGAGCGGCTGCGACTGCGGCTAGTTATAGTTCCAAGACACGAGCGAACACGAAGCAGGAAGGCATGCGGCTCATTCTGCTACGATAGCCGGATTATGCGAGCCCCTTGGGTGATCGCGCATCGTGGCGCGTCAGGGCACGCTCCCGAAAACACTCTCGCTGCATTTGAACGCGCCGTGCAATTGGGCGCTGGATTCATCGAGACGGACTTGCACCTGACGCGGGATGCGCGCTTTGTGGCGATTCACGATAGCACGCTCGAACGCACCACCAACGGCGCGGGCGCCGTCCACGATTTCACGCTGGCGGAGTTGCGCGAGCTTGACGCTGGGAAGTGGTTCGACCGCGAATTCATGGACGAGAGGGTTCCCACGCTCGAGGAAGTGCTGAAGTTCTCGCAAGAACACGACGTCGTGTTCTATCTCGAGGTGAAATACGACGCCGCGTGGGGCATGCACCATGCCCTGGTAGCGGCGCTGCAGAAAACTCAGAGCGCGGCTCGCACGGTGGTTATTTCGTTCGACCCCTCCACATTGATGGCCGTGCACAAACTCGACGCCTCGCTGATGCTGGGGCTCCTCGTCGAAAAGGCTTCGCCGGATTCCGTAAAGACCGCGGTCAGCGTGGGCGCGCGGCAGCTCTGCCCGTCTGTCTCGCTGGCCACGCCCGAATTCGTGAAGGAGACTCACGAGTCCGATCTGCTGGTTGCAGCCTGGACCGCCAACAGCTCCAAGGACATGCGCGCCATGATGTCTGCTGGGGCCGACGGCATCATGACCGATTTCCCCGACCGGCTTCGCGCCACAATCGAAGACACCGTCGCCTCCGCCTAGCACATTCCGGCGCGGGAAGAAGGCGCTTCACCCCCGCCGTAAGCCAGTAGGGGGTTCTAAACCTTTGGGGCTATCTCAGCTCCTGGAACAGCCCTGCAAATTGCGCCAATGACAGCTGCTCCGCCCTCGCATCGGCGCGCAAACTTCCTGCGCCGAGCGCCTCATGAATGCGCTCGTCGGACACGACGGCGCGCAAATTGTTGCGCAGCGTCTTGCGCTTCTGGCCGAAGCAGAGTTGCACGAATTCGAGGAAGCGATGCTCGTCGCTGATTCCGAGGCCTGCGCGCTCGCCCGGCAGCGTCATCCGCACGAGCGCCGACGTAACGCGCGGCGGCGGCCGAAACGCTCCCGGCGGAATCCGCATCACGATTTCGGGCTTCGCATAAAACTGGCAAGCTGCCGACAAGTATCCATACTCGCGACGCCCCGGCCGCGCCGCGATCCGCGCCGCCACCTCGAGTTGAATCACGATGTGAATGGAGGCAATCTGGTCAGCCCAGCGGAAGAGGTGATGCAGAATGGGCGAGGTGATGTAGTACGGCAAATTGCCATAAACGCGAAATTTGCCGGCTGTCAGTTTGGCCCCAGCCAGCTTGTCGAGATCGGCGTGCAAGACATCGGCCGAAACCACCTCAACGCCGGGCCAGTCGGCAGGCTCCCCGCTCACGCGCTCGCGAAGCCGCTTCACCAACTGCGCATCCGTCTCAATCGCGATCACGCGTCGCCCGTCGCCGGCGAGCAACTCCGTCATCTCGCCGTGGCCGGCCCCGATCTCCACCCAGGTTTCGCCCGCATGACGCGGCAGCGTCTCCAGGATTCTCCGTCGCCAGCCCGCACCGCCGAGAAAGTGTTGCCCCAATCGCTGTCGCGCCATAACTCACCCAATCGGGAAACTCGCGCACGGCGCGGTCGCTCTGCGTTCGCGGAGACATCCAGCCCTAGCGGACGTCGCAGTTATAGCAGCGGCGAGCAACGCCATGGCGGATAAGCGAATCATCGAGGAACTCAAGGTTCTCATCCTCATTTCTTCGTTGTGAGCCCCAGCTTCTCTCGCCGCGCGAGCGCTGCTTTCAGAAGAGCCTTCAAACCGGCCCTTTCCAGGTCGGCCTCGCTCTTGAACTTCACGTGCCGATGTAGTTTGCCCGTGCCTTCGAGAAGCTTCTTCGGGTCGGGTAACTGCATGGCATAAGCGATGCCCAGATTCACGCCCGCCTTGGTCGGCATGAGCATGCACACCATGTCCACGTATCGCGGGCCGTAGCTGTATCCGATCATCCTGGCCTTGACGTCCACCCCCTCGGTGACGTTCGGAATCATCTCCAACACCAAGCTGCGCGCCGCCAGAGCCAAATCCCGCACCTCCGGGGCGTAAGGGGCCAGAAGGCCGTCAACGTCTTTGCTCCGAACGGTTCCGTTCATTTCGTTGAGCCCCCCTTTACTCCTCCACCTCAGCTGTCTCCTATGCCTCCATTGTAACGCGCAGGCATCGGATTGCCTTGACGCAGGCGTGTGCTTCCGTTACCGTTTTTCTTTCCTCATTTTCCGTCTCTGGGGGCACATGAAGATACTGTTTGTATCATCGGAAGGACTGCCATACTCGAAAACGGGCGGCCTGGCGGACGTGGTCGAAGCTCTGCCGAAGGCGCTAGTGGAAACGGGGCACGAAGTCGCGGTGCTGCTCCCTCGATATAAGGGGAACAAGACCACGGTCACCGTGATTTCAAGCGTTACGGTTCCGCTCGGCGACCGGCTTCGTTTTCCGGCCATCGCGGAAGCTCCGGCAGTGGCGGGCGTCAGATATTTCCTGGTGGACGATCCCGAGTTCTTCGACCGCGACCAACTCTACGGCGACAAGTCCGGCGACTTTCCCGACAACGCCGATCGCTTCGCCGAGTTCTCTCGCGTCGCTATCGAATTCGCCAAGCGCGTCTGGCTGCCCGACGTGATTCACTGCCACGACTGGCAATCGGCCCTCGTTCCCGTTTTACTCCGGACGCAGCACAAGCAGGACCAGGTGGTGCGGTCGTTGCCGGTGGTTTTCACGATCCATAATCTTGGCTACCAGGGTCTTTTTCCCCATTCCGATTTGCAGGAGATCGGCCTTCCAGACACTCTGTTCACTATGGACAAGCTCGAGTACTACGGCAAGGTCAACTTCCTCAAGGGCGGCCTCATCTTCTCCGACTACTTGACGACCGTGAGCCGCCGCTACGCCAAGGAAATTCAGACTCCCGAGTATGGCTGCGGTCTCGAAGGCGTGATCCGCGATCGCGCCGACAGGCTCGTGGGAATCTTGAACGGAGTTGATTACGCGGTGTGGAGTCCGGAGGCGGACACGTTCATCGCCCAGAATTACTCGGCGCACAATCTGGACGGCAAGACCGTCTGCAAAAAGAATCTGCTCGAAACTTTTCGCCTTCCGGCTGATACTCTCGACCGCCCGCTGATCGGGATCATTTCACGGTTCGCGGATCAAAAGGGATTCGACCTGATCGCCGAAATCGGCGCTGAGCTGATGCAGGAGAATGTCGCTCTCGTCGCGCTGGGAACCGGCCAGCCGGAATATGAGAAACTTTTCAAGGAACTCGCGGAGAAGTATCCTGCGCGCGTCGGCGTTAAGATTGGTTACGACAATGCGTTGGCGCACCGCATCGAAGCTGGATCGGATATGTTCCTGATGCCTTCGCGATACGAGCCTTGCGGCTTGAACCAGATTTACAGTTTGCGCTACGGCACGGTGCCAGTGGTCCGTGCTACCGGCGGACTGGACGACACGATCCAGAATTTCGACCCGAAAACGAAGCAAGGGACAGGCTTCAAGTTCGAGGAGTACTCCGGAGAGGCGCTTCTCGAATGCATCCAGGCCGCGCTGAAAACCTACCGCGATCCAAAGCTGTGGAAGACGGTAATGGCCAACGGCATGGCCAAAGACTTCTCCTGGAAAGCCTCAGCCGCCGCGTATGTAACTGTGTATGAAGCAGCTAAACGGTCTAGAATCCCAAAGGTAGCTCGAACATCTAAGAAATAGCGCAAATCGGCCTGGTTGCCGTCCGCGCACAAGGAAAAACATGGCAGACAACGTTCAAGCAGTCAGTGACGCAAACTTTCAAAACGATGTAATCGAGGCGAGCAAGACTCAGCCCGTCATCGTGGATTTCTGGGCGAGCTGGTGCCGCCCGTGCCTTATGCTGTCGCCCACCGTTGAAGAACTCGCGAAGGAGCATGCGGGCAAAGTAAAAGTGGTCAAGCTCAACGTCGACGAGAACATCAACACGCCGGGCAAGTACAACATCCGCGGCATCCCCACGCTGCTCGTTTTCAAGGGCGGGCAGGTCGCCGACCAAGTGGTTGGCGCGGTGCCGAAAGACCAGATCGAGAAAGTCATCCAGCGGCATATCTCCTCGTAAGCGCCTCTGACCCCGAGAGCCAGCACCGATCGCAAGAGATGCCATTGGGCGACCAGCCCGCCCATGGTCGAATATCACGACCATGAGTGGGGTGTCCCGGTGCACGACGACCGCCGTCTTTTCGAGTTCTTGATTCTCGAGGGCGCCCAGGCGGGCCTGAGCTGGGAAACGATCCTCAACAAGCGCGAGAACTACCGAAAGGCCTTCGACCACTTCCAACCGGCCAAGATCGCGAAGTACGATCGCCGCAAAGTTCGCGAACTGATGGCGAATCCAGGAATCGTTCGCAACCGGCTGAAAATCGAGTCAACGATCTCGAACGCGAAGGCCTTTCTCGCGGTACAACAGGAATTCGGCACTTTCGATCGGTATATCTGGCAATTCGTCGGCGGCAAGCCGAAGATAGATTCATGGGCGGCCACGCAGCATCCGCCCGCCACGTCGCCCGAATCCGACGCGATGAGCAAGGACCTGAAGCGGCGGGGGTTTCGCTTCGTCGGCTCGACGATTTGCTACGCGTTTATGCAGGCTGTCGGCATGGTCAACGATCATTCGCGCGACTGCTTCCGCCAAAAGCCCGCTTGAACCACTTCCTCGGCATGCTCCTGCTCGGCTGCCTCGTAATCCTCCGGATAGGTTGAGGTACTTAGCTGTTTAGAAGAAGGGCGCAGGCTTGGTCAAGACAGGCGTGGCTCGCGTTATACTTACTATGAGTCGGGCAAAATTGGGGGGAACCACAACGTCTTGGGAACGGCCCGGCTCATCGGGTGACGAGGTGCCATGGCATGAGAAGGCTATCCACACTGGTCTTGCTAATACTAGCGAGCTCTCTGGCTCCCTGCGGCCACGCACAGGGCCTTAATGCTGCCGAGATGAAGGAGCTGGCCAAGGAAAACGAGATCAAGCAGGACGAGCTGGTTAATCTAGAAAAAGAGACGGCGCGGGCGCTGCTGGCGAACAACGTCGCGCTGTTCCGGCAAATCTATGGTGACGACTTCGTGGGAATATTGCCGTCGGGACGAACCGTGGACAAGGCCGGGTGGATCGCCACAATCGAAGATTCCAGCATCAAGTATAATTCGTTTGTCGCGACAGATATCCGGGTGCGCGTCTTTGAAGAGACGGCCGTCGTCACTTGTCTCTGGAGTTCGCGCGGAACCGAGAACGGACATCCTTTTTCCCGGCAGTTGCGTGTTACGCACGTATATGTCTACGGCCAGCGCGGCTGGCAAGCTATCGCAGGCCAGGAAACGCTCTTACCCGGTTAGGACTGCTTCGAGGAGTTTGCCTCGTCCGAGCGGTCTCACCTTCCCGGAGATTTGTGACCCAGAAAGATCGAGTGGCGGGGACCGCCTTTTTTGAGGCGACCTCGCACCCGCTGCACCTCGACGTCGAACCTCCCATGGCGCAAGCGTTGCTCGAATTTCCGGTCCTCTCGGGCCGACCAGACGCCAAGCACTCCGCCCATCTTTAGGGCCGCGAAGGCCGCGGCGATTCCGCGGTCATCATAGAGCCAATCATTGTTCGACGCGGTCAGACCCGCCGGGCCGTTGTCCACGTCCAGCAGCACGGCATCGAATTGGCCCGGGTACGAGCCGAGTGTAACGGCGACGTCGTCGATCTCCACACGCACGCGCGCATCCGCCAGCGGCTGTCCCGCCAACGGTCCGAGCGGCCCGCGATTCCAGTCGACTACCGCCGGCACTATCTCGGCCACGACGACCGTCGCGTCTGGCGGCAGGAGATCGAGTGTCGCCCGCAGCGTGAAACCCATCCCAAGGCCGCCGATGAGCACACTGGGACGCGCCAGCTTCCGCGCCTCTCGGCAACCGAACGTCGCCAGCGCCTCCTCCGAACCGTGCATGCGGCTCGACATCAGGCTCTTGCCGTTGGCCAGCATGATGTACTCGTCGCTACGGCGCATCAGCTTCAGGACGGTACCGTCTCGAGAGAGCGCCTGGCCGAGCAACTCCAAAGGCTTCACCAGTGCGATGTTACAGGAGAGGAAAACGTAAGTAAAAATGCGCCGCTCGCCGCCTTGCTGGAAAACTGACCATTACTCGCTTGTTCCGGCCTTGTTTTCGGGCAACGCGCAGCGTACGATGGATTCTTGTGTTTGGTTGTGTTCGCCTTCCTGTAACGTTTTTCAAGTTTGGACTGGAATGGGCAAGGTGCGGCCCGATTGCATGCTCGATGGTGGTCCTTAAGCGCCCCATGAATGCGCTGTTGAATCCGGAGTCTCGAAGGTGATGGAGAAGGCTCGAACAAAGGCGGTGGTCGTCGTCGGCGCCCAGTGGGGCGACGAAGGCAAGGGCAAAGTCGTCGACTACCTGGCCTCTTCCTTTGACTACACCGCCCGCTACGCCGGTGGACACAATGCTGGCCACACCGTGATGTTCGACAATCACCGCTACGTCTTGCAGCTGATCCCGAGCGGCATTCTGCGGCCGGGCAAAAAAGCGGTCATCGGCGCGGGAACCGTGGTCGATCCGGTGGCGCTCATCGCCGAGCTGGAGAACCTGAAGAAATCCGGGATCGAGGTTCGGGGCAGACTCTTTCTGAGCAACCGCGCTCACCTGATTTTTCCCTATCATCGCGAAATGGACCGCGCTGCGGAAGCGGCGCGCGGAGCCGCCAAAATCGGCACCACCTCGCGCGGCATCGGTCCGGCATACGAAGACAAGATGGCGCGGCGCGGGATTCGCGTGTGCGATCTGCTCGAGCCGGAGAGGTTCAGCGAAAAGCTTGAGCGCGTGATTGCCGAAAAGAACGCGATCAGCTCCGCGGCATACGGCCACCCTCTCGAAACGGCAGGTTTGCTCGAACAATATCTCGAGATTGGCGCGCATCTGCGCGGACTCGTCGCAGACACCGCCGTGCTCCTGAATGATGCGCTGGATAAAGGCGAAACCGTTTTGTTCGAGGGCGCGCAGGGAACGATGCTCGACATCGACCACGGCACGTATCCCTACGTCACCTCCTCCAACGCCACCTCCGGCGGCGTCGCGACGGGCCTCGGCGTCGCTCCCACTCGCATCACGGGCGTTATCGGCGTCACAAAGGCGTACACGACCCGCGTCGGCAGCGGGCCCTTCCCTACCGAAATGCCCGATCTCGATGCGCAAGAGGTTCGCACGCGCGGCAACGAGTTTGGCGCCGTCACGGGACGGCCGCGTCGTTGCGGCTGGCTCGACCTCGTCGTTCTTCGATACGCGATGATGCTGAGCGGCATCGATTCACTTGTGGTTACCAAACTCGATGTGTTCGACCATCAAGCCGAGATTCAGGTTTGCACGGGGTACCGTTACAAGGGTCAACCCCTGAAAGAAATGCCCCCGGACGTTGAGACGTTGTCGCAGGTCGAACCCGACTACAAGACCTTGCCGGGCTGGCAGAAGCCTACGCCGGGAATTCGCGACGTGAAGGATTTGCCCACCGCGGCGCGCGATTACCTCAGTTTCATCTCCGACCAGCTTCAAGTCGAAATCGGCATGATCTCTACGGGCCCGGAGCGTGACGCAACGATTGTTCCTCGCGGAACCAAACTCGCATCCTGGTTGTAACGAGTAGCGATGCTTTCCTTCGAAGAAGCGCGCGCCAAAGTAATCGGAGTCGTCGCCGCGCACGCCGCTACTCCTCAATCTGAAATCGTCGACATAGCTCAAGACTCCGCGCGAGCACTCGGCCGCGTCCTCGCCGACGATGTCCTCGCAGACCGCAACTACCCTCCCTTCGACCGATCTACCCGCGATGGTTACGCGGTGCGCTCTCGCGACGTTTCACAGCCCGGCGCCAAACTGCGGCTAATCGGTGAAAGCCGTGCAGGAGTGGCGTTCTCGGGCTCTGTGGGGACGGGCGAATGCGTCCGCATTCTTACGGGCGCAGCGCTGCCGGGCGACGCGGACGCCGTCGTCATGCAGGAGTACGCGCACGTCGAAGACGATTCCGTCACCTTCGACCGCGCCGCCACCGCCAGACAGAACATCGTGCCCGCCGCCGCAGAGGCGCGTTTGGGCGAAACCTTGGTTGTGCGCGGAACGCGGCTCGGCTTCGCGGAGCTCGCGCTCGCGGCTCAAGTAGGACGCGTGAAATTGTCGGTCGCGCGCCGCGTCCGTGCGGCGATTCTTTCCACCGGCGACGAAATTGTCGACGTGACCAAAGCGCCCGGCCCCTTCGAAATTCGCAACAGCAACAGCATTTCGCTCGCCGCCCAGGTGACTCTGGCCGGTGGCGAGCCGGTCATTCTTGGGAACGCCTCCGACGAAATCGGCGACCTACGCGCGCGGATCCAACGTGGCCTCGATTCAGATATCCTCGTCTTGAGCGGCGGTGTCTCCGTCGGGACATATGACCTCGTTGAACAGGTGCTTGGCGAACTCGGTGCCGAGTTTTTCTTCGACTCGGTTGCCATCCGGCCGGGAAAGCCAGCCGTGTTCGGCTGGTGCAGTGGGAAGCCGGTGTTCGGCTTGCCCGGGAACCCAGTCTCGACGATGGTTACCTTCGAGCTGTTCGTGGCGCCGGCAATCGAAATTCTGAACGGGGCAAAGCCGCGGCCATTGCGGATCTTCAAAGCACACCTGGCGCATCCGGTGAACGAAAAGCCGCCGCTGGCGCATTTCTTGCCCGCACGCTTGAGCTGGCCCGGCCCTCAAGTCGAAATCGTTCCCTGGGAGGGTTCCGGCGACATACGAGCCGTCGTTCGCGGCAACTGCTTCCTCGTGGTGCACGGCGAAAAGCAGAAACTTGAGACGGGCGAATGGGTAGATGTGTTGCCGCGCTCAGGAATGTTCTAGACTTCTTTAGGTATGAAAAAGTTCTCCCACTTCGACGACGCCGGCCGCATCAAGATGGTCGACGTCACGGCCAAGCCTGCAACCTCGCGCACCGCTGTGGCGCACGCATTTGTGCGCATGCACAAATCAACGCTTGCGACCATCCGCAAGCTCGAGTCGCCCAAAGGCAACCCGCTTGAAATCGCGCGCATTGCGGGGATCTCGGCTGCGAAGCGAACTTCGGAGCTGATTCCACTTTGTCACCCCATCGCGTTGACGCACGTAGATGTGCATGCCAAGCTGTGCAAAAATGGAGTGGAAATCGTTTCGCGTGCGACGGCGACGGGCCCGACCGGCGTTGAGATGGAAGCGCTCGTTGCCGCCAGTGTTGCGGCCCTGACCATCTACGACATGTGCAAGGCGCTTGAGCGCGGCATGGAGATAACGGAGTTGTACCTGGAACAAAAAGCGGGCGGCCAGAGCGGTGAGTACGCGCGCTTGAAGCGCCGTTCCCGGAAACGCGGCAAATAATGGCGCCGATGAAAGATGTCAAAGTCCTTGTCGTCGACGATAACGCGCTCGTCCTCGACCTGCTCGTGAAGGGCTTGGCGCCTCATTGCGACGCCCGCTCCGCGTCTGATGGCGCGGACGCGCTGCTGAAAATCGTCGACGACCCTCCGGATTTGATCCTCTGCGACTACCGGATGCCCGGCCTCGACGGACGCCAGCTCTACGAGAAGTTGCGTGGGCGCCCGCAGACTAAGACGATTCCCTTCATTTTTCTCGCCAGCCGCACCGACATCGAGGAAAAGTTGCGTCCCATCGTTGAAGGCGTCGAGGAATTCATTCCCAAGCCGTTCTTCCTGAAGGATCTCGTGCGTCGCGCGAAGAAAGTGGTCGACCGCCTGCAGCTCGAAAAATTGCAGAACCGCGCCGTTCGCCCGGGCGTCATTCAGGGCCGCCTGGAAGAAATGGGCATGATGGACCTGATGCAGTCGCTCGAAATGGGACAGAAGTCGTGCGAGCTCACCATTCGGCACGAGAATGAAACTTGCGTAATAGCCTTCGCCGCAGGCCAGTGCAAGGACGCCAAACTCGGCGCGCTCGAAGGCGAACCTGCTGTTTACCAGGCGGTGCGCTGGCAAGCCGGCGATTTCGAGATCAATTTTAACGCGTTGCCCACGCGCTCGACCATTTCGCGTTCTACCACGGGCCTTTTGATGGAAGCCCTGCGGCTGGTCGATGAAGAACAGCGTGACGCCACCGGCGAAGACGCTAAAGTCACTGAAGGTTAGGCTCGTTCAGCCCACACCATGCGCGTCTCCGTCCTCACAGTGAGCGACTCTGTTTCGAGCGGCAAAGCAAAAGACCGCTCGGGCCCCGCAGTCGTTTCACGCTGCCGCGAGCTTGGCTGGGAAATCTCCTCTGCGGATGTGCTTCCCGATGATCGCAGCGCCATCGAGGTGTTCCTGCGCCGCACCGCCGATTCCCAAACGGCCGACGTAATTCTCACCACGGGCGGCACCGGCTTCGGCCCGCGCGACGTCACGCCGGAAGCCACGATTGCCGTTGCGGAACGGCTGGTCCCCGGTTTCACCGAGCACATGCGCGCCGAGGGTCAGAAGAAGACCAAATGGGCGATCCTCTCGCGCGCCGCCGCCGTGATTCGCGGAAACTCGATCATTCTCAACCTTCCGGGCAGCCCGAAGGGCGCCGTTGAATCGCTCGATTTTGTCGCCGAACTCCTGCCCCACGCTATCGCCGTGCTCCACGGCGCCCGCCACGACTAACTACGCGTAGGATTTTCCAGGCTTTTGTATCCACGGGCACACCCCTGCGACAAGCTCACAAACGGCGCTTCGAGTGCAAAGTCTTGCTTAAATCCGGCAGGTTCTTAGACTTTGGAGACCTAGTCCTAGTATTCATCCATCCCTGGCGCCCGACATCCCTGATCCTCGCAACCTGCCTGCGATCTGCAAGATACGTCACTTAGATGATTGTGTGTCGACCTTCGCTTTTTGGTGCCTATTTTGGCGGCCTGATTGCCAACTACTTAAGCTAGGCTATCGAACCAGTTTTGGGGACTGGTCCGAGAAGGCGGTTCCACTTAACATTTGCCGCCTTCGCTTGGGAGGGGACGTGGCCCTTTTCGTCCTTCTAGTGGTAGGTGTGGTGGTCGCGCAAACGTGGCTCGACTGGCGCGACACTCAAAAAGATTGGGTGGTGCCCGAGTGGGCCAAGGGTATGGCCCTCGCTGGGCTTGTGGGCGTTTCCCTTGCCGCTGTTTCTTCGTATGCCTCGGTGTGGCTTGAAGACACAAGCCAAACCACCGCCGGGCTCGGCTCCCGTATGTTTTGGCCGGAACTGGGCTTCCTCCTCTGCACTATGACCATCATAGTTTTGGCCGCGCGCAAGAAGAGCCTTCGTCTCATGCTCCTCCTCGCGGTCTTCGTCGCCGCCGCCTTTTGGCTGGGGATGAGCCTTTCCTCTTAGTCTCCCTCTTCCAGTTTTGCCCGCCGACCCTGACCATCCGCCGTTCGCCGGTAAATCACCGCAGTTCGCCGAAAACGCCGCGACGCAGCGACGGGCCAGCCCTATTCTCTCGCCATGGACACCAACACAGTTCGGGCGGGAGGAGAAATCATGGTGAACACGAATCGGCAGGAGTCTTTCGGCGGATCGTTCTCGACAACTTCCATCACAATGCTGATAGCGGCCCTGCTGATTCTGCTCGGAATTGTGTTTCAATTGGGCGAACTAGGGTATGGTCACGTCAGCCCGGCGAACTATTGGTTCGTTTCCATGATCACGCAGAGTGCATGGAACCTCCTTGCGCTGCGCACGAATGGCCCGGTGCTCGAAGAGGTGGTGCGCTTCTGGCCGATCGGGCTCGTAAGCGTCGGGCTGGCGATTCTCATGTTGCTGCGAGGCCGAAGTTGAGAGCGGACGCGGAATTCGAGATCAACCATGACAACTAGAATCTCCTATTCGCGAGGGGGCGTTTACGTCGGCGCCCTGATTGTTGCCGTTGGGTTGATCTTGCTGCTCGATCAACTGGGCTACGTTTCGGCTGGATATATCTTCAGGTTCTTCTGGCCCGCCATTTTCATTTTCTTCGGGACGGAACTCGCCGTCTGCCGCAATAATCCGTCTCGCCGATTGATTGGGATTCTCTTGGTCTGTTTTGGCGTGCTTCTTCTCTTTGGGTCGCTCGGCATCCTGCGCGTCGGGCTACAAACGATGTGGCCCCTGCTTCTGATCGTTTGGGGCGCGTGGGTAATCGCTCGAGCCTTCGGAGCCGGCGGCGATTGGAAATTTAGAGTCAGGGCCGCGATCAACGATAAGTTTCACAAAACAACCGGAACCGAGACTCCCAGCGATTTTGCGGAGCAACTCAAATCCACAATTCAAGACAACATCAAAACCAACATTGAAAATAATATTAAATCGAAGTTTCAAAGCAATTGGAGCAGCTCGACCGAAAACGAATCCGTCGATTCCGAGTTCGACTACATGGCGATCTTCGGTGGAATCAAGCAGCGCATCGCCGTGAAGAATTTTCGCGGTGGCCGGCTCTTGGCCGTCTGCGGCGGATTCGAGATCGATTTAACACGAGCCGATATCGAGGGCCAGAGCGCCGTGATTGATGCCAGCGCTCTGATGGGTGGCGGCGAAATCCGCGTGCCGGAGACCTGGATCGTGGAGATT
This sequence comes from uncultured Acidobacteriota bacterium, assembly GCA_963744235.1. Lineage (GTDB taxonomy): Bacteria > Acidobacteriota > Terriglobia > Acidiferrales > UBA7541 > Palsa-295. Next base: position 275,025 of record CAVUSU010000007.1, read on the forward strand.
CGCGCCGTCGCTCTGTTGGGCGGCTACACCGACGAAACACATCAAGTGATTCCCGATTCTGCCACGGCGAAGCGCCTGATCGTGAAAGGCGTGGCGGCCCTGGGCGGCGTGGTTATCAAAAACTGATCCGCTTTCATGCACCCAATCCTGAGCCACCTTCGGCGTCTCGCCCTCTACCTGCTGGCGTGGATTCCTTTCGCCGCGATGCTGGCCTACTTGATGTCCGCAACGGGCGGAATGGGCGTAAAGGAATCCATCGCGCTCTCCCTTCCCCTGTGCCTGGCTTATGCGTTTATCTGTCTTTCCGCCTATTACTCGTGCCGGGCCACACCTTTTAATCGCACCTCCATTTCGAAATTCGTGGTTACGCACGGGGCCGGTGCGATTGTCGCAAGCGGAATCTGGATTCTGATCGCCAAATTCCTCTCGTATGCGCTCTCGCGAACGGACTCGTTTCCGCAAATCAACGCGCAGATGTCGCGTGAGATTCCCGTGCTGTTTGGCGCAGGCGTGCTGTTCTATTTGCTTTCGGTGGATCTCTACTACGTTCTGATGGCTGTGGACGCCTCTCGCGAAGCAGAAGCTCGCGCTCTGCAAGCCGGGATTCTGGCGCGCGAAGCCGAGCTAAAAGCCCTGAAAGCCCAGGTAAATCCGCACTTCCTGTTCAACAGCTTGAACTCGATCAGCGCACTGACGACTTCGGACCCCGCGAAGGCGCGGGAGATGTGCGTCCTTCTCGGAGACTTCTTGCGCCGGACGCTCGGGCTGGGCGAGAAATCCGCGATTCCTCTCGAAGAGGAGCTGTCGCTGGTGCACTCTTTTCTCGCCGTCGAGAAGGTTCGCTTCGGCGCGCGAATCAAAATGGACGAGAATATCGATAAGGACGCGATGAGCGTTCCCGTGCCTCCGCTGTTGCTTCAGCCGCTTGTCGAAAACGCAGTCGTTCACGGTATTGCCAACCTCGTCGAAGGCGGTTGGGTTCGCCTCGACGTGAAAGTCAGCAACGGCGTTCTGTCCGTGCTTGTCGAGAACACGTTTGACCCCGATGCCCCGCCGAAAAGGAAGAGCGGCGTAGGACTCGCCAACGTGCGGCAGCGGCTCGCCGCTCGTTATGGAAACCAGGCGAGCATGGAGGTGAAGGCGAACGGCGGCTCGTTTCGCGTGGCCATTACCCTCCCCACACAGGCGGAGACGCTCGCGTCATGAATCAGCAAAAAAGAATTCGAGCAGTGATCGTGGACGACGAGGAGTTGGCCCGTCAGGTTCTGCGGGAATTCCTCTCGCCTCATCACGAAGTGGAAATCGCCGCAGAATGCGCGAACGGTTTCGAAGCCGTCAAGGTGGTCGCCGAGCAGAAACCCGACCTCGTCTTCCTCGACATTCAGATGCCGAAGCTCGATGGTTTCGAAGTGCTCGAGCTCATCGGCCCGGGCGCGGCCGTTGTTTTCGTGACGGCTTACGATAGCTATGCGATTAAGGCATTCGAAGTTCACGCCGTGGACTATCTCCTGAAGCCGATTGGAGCGGAGCGATTCGAGGCCGCACTCAAGCGCGCCAAGGAACGCCTCGGCGGAAAGTTGCCGCAGCAGACTTTGCCGCCCACCGAGCTCACCGCCGCCGCGCGGCCGCCATCGCAATACCTCGACCGCATTCCCGTTCGCGATGGGACGCGCGTCTTCATCATCCCGGTTTCGAAGCTCGATTACGCAGAGGCTCAGGACGATTACGTGGCGCTGGCGTCCGAAGGCAAAAAACACTTGAAGCAGCAAACCATTTCGAGCCTCGGAGACCGCTCTCGACCCTTCGCGCTTTCTCCGCATTCATCGTTCTTATATTGTGAACCTCGAACGCGTTGCGCGCGTGGAGCCCTATGCCAAAGACAGCCACGTCGCCGTGCTTTCGAACGGCACGCAGCTCCCCGTCAGCAAGTCCGGATACACCCGTTTGCGGGCATTCCTCGATCGCTAGACCGCTCGTGCTGACTAACGCGGCACTCCGCTGCCGCAGAAACTTGCCGCAAATCCGTGCCAGCGCGATACTCGAGTCATGAGGTCGCGCCTCCCCTTCATCGCGGTTGCAGTACTTCTGGTCGCCATCGGCGCTCGGCCCGACGAGCTCAAGCTCAAGGACGGCACCAAGATTTCCGGCACAATCGTGGGTTTCGAGGAGAATTCCTTCAGGGTGAAGACCAGCTATGGCTTCGCCGTCGTCCAGAAGGATCAGGTTCTTTCGATCAGCATCTCGGATTCCGCGAAGAAACCTGAAGCGGAAAAGAAACCGGACGCCGAGAAGAAGTCAGACACTGCTGCCGAGAAATCTTCCGCACCGACGGTGCCGCCAAAGGCAGAAAACGCCCAGTCCGCTGCGAAGCCGGTAAAGGCCGAGCCTCAAGGTGCACCGGCAGGAAGTCCCACGGTCGTCGCGAAGGCTGCGCCAGCGATAAATACAGCGCCCCCGGTCGCTGCCAATACAACCCCGGCTGCTGCTCCCAGTGCGGGTGCGCCCCAACCCGCGGCACCGGAGCCGATGCGCGAAGAAGTGAGCGGAAACACCTACACGAATGATACCTACGGATTTCAGATGTACAAGCCGCCCGACTGGCGGGTGATCGACGGCGCTCGCACGCTCCTGCCCGGCGCAATCACCGCAATGGGTACAGGGGACCAAACCACTTACCTGCTGATCGGTCAGGAGCCCGCGGGGAAAACTCTCGCGACGGATATGGACGCAACCGAGAAACGCCTGCGCGAAATCATGGAAAACTTTCGGCCGCTCGGAGACAAGCGAATTTCCGTCTCCGGCAACGAAGCTGTAGAACGCAGATTTCGGGGCAGTGTCGACCAGCACGACTGGTCCGGAATCGTCGCGATCGTGCCGCACGGAACGCGCGTCTACACGATCTTCGGCATGACCAACGCGGATACGGACCTGGTTCAGATTCAGGAGAACGTGATTTCCCGCGCCATCTCCAGCCTTCAGTTCACCAAGCAGTAGCGCGTGAGCTGCTCCTTCGCTTGCAACCTCTGTCGAAGAATGAGTAACTAACCGTCCGTGGGAACGACTCTTCCGAAGCGATCCGCCTGCGTGTGTGCGTTCGTTGCGGCGCTGCTACTGGCACCAGCGAGCGCTCGCCAGCCACAACAACAGACCAGTCAAGCCACACCCACCTTCTATCGCGACGTGCTTCCAATCTTGCAGGGGCACTGCCAGAGCTGCCACCGCCCTGGTGAAATCGCGCCATTGCCTTTCGTCACGTACGAACAGATGCACCCGAAGGCATCGAAGATTGCTAATGTTACGCGCGAGCGGAAAATGCCGCCATGGTTCGCCGATCCGCGATGTCGGGCACTTCTCGAACGATCCATCGCTGACGCCGACGGAAATCGCACACGCTCGCGGCGTGGGCGAAGCTGGCGCCCCCGCTGGAAATCCGCGCGATGCTCCGCCGCCGCGCGAATGGACCGAAGGATGGAACATTCCGCAACCCGACGTCGATTGTCCAGATGCCGAAGCCGGTCGCGATTCCCGGCGCAGGGCGACGTCGAGTACACCTACGAGATCGTGCCGACCGGGTTCACGGAAGGCAAATGGGTGCAGATGTCTGAGATTCGGCCGTCGAGCCGCGAGAACGTTCATCACGCGGTCGTTTACATTCGGCCGCCGGATTCGCAGTGGCTGCGGCACGCGCCGATCGGCAAGCCGTTCACCGCGTCGGATCTGACGAGCGAGCAAGATCGCCGCGACGCGCACTGCGACCGACGCCGACATCCTGCTCGTCTACGCGCCGGGAAGCTCGCCGGACAATTGGCCCGAAGGCATGGCGAAGTTCGTTCCCGCCGGTTCCGATCTGGTGTTCCAGATGCACTACACGACGCACGGGCACGCTGCGAGCGACCAGACGAGCATCGGAATCGTCTTCGCCAAGCAGCCGCCGAAGCAGCGCGTGCTCACACTGCAGCTGACCAACGATCGCTTCGTCATTCCGCCGGGCGTCGACGACTATCGCGTGGAAGTCTCACGGCACGCTGCCGAACGACGCGCTGCTGCTCAGCTTCTTCCCGCACATGCACCTGCGCGGCAAAGCGATTCGAGTACAACATGTTCTTCGTGACCGATGGACAGCACGGAACCGCTGCTGCGCGTGAACTACGATTTTTACTGGCAGATGAGTTATCGGCTGGCGAAGCCGCTGCCGCTGAAGGCGGGAACCGAGCTGCAGGCGGTGGCGTGGTACGACAACTCGCAAGAACAATCCGCACAATCCCGATCCGGACGCGGCCGTTTACTGGGGCGATCAGACGTACGATGAAATGATGGTGGGATTTTTCGACGTCGCGGTTCGCGGCGACATGGACAAACGGCAATTTTTCATTCGCTGCGAGGCGACTGACGCGGCTCATCATTACGAATTTCGTGATCTTAGAATTTCGTGACTTCGCTGAAGTGGAAGTCGCGGACCTTCATCGGCCGGCACGACCATCTCGAACGATTCTTCTCCCGCCGCGCGCACGGCGGGGCCGAGCATCTCGACATTCGACAGCATTTCGAGAATGCTCTGATTGAAGCGGAAATTGCGAATTCCGCCGGCGACTCGTCCGTTTTCCACCAGGAACGTTCCGTCGCGGGTCATGCCGGTGAGAATCTTTTCGTAAGGATCCACTTCGCGGATGTACCAGAGGCGCGTGACGAGAATTCCGCGCTCGGTCGAGCGGATCATTTCGTCCATGGATTTGTCGCCGCCCGCGAAAACCAGATTCATCGGCGCTTCGCCGTAGTCGTTCGGAAGCGAAAAACCGTGGCCGGTGGGCTTGGCTTTCATTTTTTTGGCGGTGGCGCGCGAGTAGACCAGATTCTTCGGCACGCCGCGATCGACCAGCAGAACTTTCTGCCGCGGAACGCCTTCGCCGTCGAACGGCGTCGCCGGTTTGCAGGGGATGGTACACGTCGTCCCACAACGTGATGTTTTCGCCGAAGAGTTTCTTGCCCATGCGGCCGGTGAAGCAGGAGCGTTTGTCGAGCACCGCCGTGCCGGCAAAATCGTAAAAGAGAAAACCGACAAGATCGAGCACGGCGGGCGGCTCGAGGATCGTCGTGTAATGCCCGGGCGGAAGTTCGCGCGGCTTGCGCGAATGCGGCGGCTTTGCGGCTGGCGCTTTCGGCCAGAGCGTCCGGATCGATATTGCGGATGTCCGGAGAATTCGATTTGGCCCAGCCGGAGGAATGCTCCTCCAGAATCGTGACGGAGAATTCAGAGCGCGTCTGCTCGTACTGCGCGAAGAGGCCCCTGGAATTCGCGAAAACGATCTGCATCGAGGCCGTGGAGAAAATGCCCGCGGCGGTCTGCTTGGCCTTATCGGCCATTTTGCAGACGCGCGTCACGGCGCGGGCGCGATCCTGCGGCGTGGTTTCCGCCGTGGCGGCGAAAAAGCGCGCCACTTTCTGATATTTCTGCTGGCGCAGCATGGGCAGCAGATCGGGATTCTCAGGCTGGTTGCGCGCGAGGCTCATGGCGAGCAGCCACGGCGCGGCGCAGCGATTCGTCGTCCGTTTTGTTCGTGGTGGCGCGCGCGGTGCGGCCGTCGACGACGGTGCGAACGGAAATGGAGAGCGTCTGCTCCGCTACGTTCTGGTGAATGGTGTTGTTCGCGAAGCGGGTGAGCGCGTCGGTGGTTGCGTCGATGTCGACTTCGGTTTCGTCCGCTTCGCTGAGTTTGAGAACGCGCTCGGCAATGCGCGTGAGGTCAGCCGAGGTAAACCGTGCGGCCTTGGCGCGCACGGCGACGGGGCGAGCAACCACTGGACGGGATTTAGCGGTAGGCCGCATGGCTAAGAGAGATCCCTTGCTGCGCTCGGGATGACAATGACCGGCAGGGGTTCACATCGAGCTGCTCGTTCGCGTTCCGCGGAGTGTCGGTCTTCATGCTTGCTATGGTCATCGTCATTTGGCGAATGCGACGCCCACTTTGACGTTGCGGAAGCGCGCGGGCGACGCGCCGTGGCCCGTGCCCATGGTTTGCATGGGCTGGCCCTTGCCGCAATTCGGCGTGCCCCAGAGCGTCCAGTAGTCGCGCGAGCAGATGGCGTCGCAACTATTCCAGAATTCGGTGGTGATCCCGCTGTAGCTGGGATTCTTGATCATGCGGCCTTTCTTGCCGCCTTTGATCTCCCAGCCGATTTCGGTGGAAAACTGGAAATGGTAGCGGCGGTCGTCGATCGACCACGAGCGATTCGTCTCCATCAGAATCGCGTCGTCCGTATCGGCGATCAGGTCGTCGTATTTCCACGTGCCGGGATTGAATGCTGATGTTGGTCATGCGAATCATCGGCAGGCGGTTCCAGCTTTCGCAGCGCATCGTGCCGCCGGAGCGCTTTTCGCCGATGGCGGAGGCCGTTTCGCGATTGCTCAGGTAGCCGGTGAAAAGGCCGTTGGTGATGATCGGCGTGCACTGCGCGGGAACGCCTTCGTCGTCGTAAGCGAACGTGCCGAGGCCGGGGCCGTGCTCGAGGCGCGCGTCGGCGACCACGTTGACGATGTCCGACCCGTATTTCAGTTTGCGCAGCTTTTCCGTGGTCAGAAAACTCATGCCCGCGAAATTCGCTTCCATACCGAGCACGCGGTCAAGCTCGATCGGGATGTCCGATGGATTCGTGAATCTGCAAGCCGAGCTGCGAGCTATCGAGAATGATGGTGCGCTGGCCTTCGGGACACTGCGCGGCGGAATGCAGCGCGACGCATTCTTCGCCGACGCGCTGCGCATTGCCGGCAGGTCGAGCGATTCGACGAGCTCGTACCCCTGCAGCATGTGCTGCCCGCCGAAGCTATTCGGATACGAGCGCTTCTGGATTTCGGTGCCCGCAAAGCTCGTGGCGACGATTCCCGCGCCCGATTGCATCTTGATCTGGTGAATCGACGAGCCGGTGCTCGATACGAAAAGCTGCTCGATACGGCGAAACGCCATCGAGCCTTCGGCCACGAGTCACACCCTTCACGCGGCGCATTTCTTTGTCCGCGGCGAGCAGCACATCGATTTGCCGCTCGACGGGAATGCGGAACGGATCCTTGATGAACGGATTCTGCCAGGTGTCTACGTAGGCCTTTTCAGGCGCGAGCGCGACGTTTTCGCGCTTCGCGAGCGCGGAGGCCTTGGCGATGGCGACGGCTTCGCCGGCGCAGGCCTGGACGCCTTCGCGCGTGAGCCGGTCAGTGGAGGCAAAGCCCCATGCGCCGTCGGCGATCACGCGGATGCCGATGCCAAGCGTTTCGGATTCAGCGAGAGTGCCAACTTCGCCGTTCTTCACCGAGATGTCGCGGTGGCGGATGTCCATCACGCGCGCGTCGGCGTACGTGGCGCCCCGAAGCCGCGCAGTGCTAATCGCCGTGTTTGCCCATTCCTGCATCATCCGGGTGTCGTGTCCTCAAACTGAGTCAGCGCAAACATCAATTCATACATTCTATTGGTCAGGATTTGCAAGTGCAAAGGCCGGAGCAAGGAGGCAGGAGGCCGTTGGCAAGCTTTCCATCGGCCCGTCCGCAAATCTGAACTAACGTGGGTTTACATGCCTCCCCGGCTTCCATTTTTCGAAGAAACTAAGGTCACGTGGTTATGTTCTTTCTCTTTAGCCCTGCCAAGATAAAAACACTGTCCCTTTTCGCTTCGGCGCGCTTCCGGATGGGGGAACGCCACTTCCGGAGTGATGACCGTTCGAAGTCATATTCCTTCCGAGCCCAGAGAAACCGTTTAGCGGACGCGGTTTTGGGACTACATTGTCACGGGAATTTTCTATATCATGTTGTATATGAGGGGATCTGCGTGGCCGGAGTGCCAGATAACAGAACTATAGGAGCCCATTGATGAGCAACAAACCCAAGGATGACGAACGCGAGGCCGAGAAGCCGGCCGTCACTCTTCCTGGAGTGGTTGAAAAGATTATTCCTCCGGTTCATCCCAGCCTGCCGGAAAAGGCGCAGATTTTCGTGGAAGGCGCCGAAGAACTTTACCGGGAGATTCGGGTGGAGAACACGCTGCAAGATGCAGAGGGTAATCCGGTGGGCTTGAAAGAGGGCGCCGAAGTGGAAATTACGATCGAAGCAGGCCCGGAGGCGATCACGCCCAAGGAAGGTCCCGGCGCGAAAGAATCTCATTCAACTCCGCCGCTGGCAAAGAAGAAAAGCGGCGGCTAGCTGATCACGCACGCTCTATCCGCAGCGGACGGGCCCTACATGAATCGATGTATTGCGACTCCGAGGCGCGCATCGGTAGCCTTGATACGGTGGCCGATGGCAAGTTGGGCTCTGACGTGTAAAGAATGCGGCACGATTTTCTCGTATTCGTTGATCAGTGACACGCTGGCTGATTTCTTTTTCCCTTCGAAGCCCCCATTTCCGCGCGAAGGCATCGAGTGTAAGTGTCCCAACTGCAAGACCAAGTCCACATATCGGCAGAGCGAACTAAGATACCGGGTCCAGTGAACGTTCTGGAGTCCGCCCCCTTGCTCGAAGGAGTGCTCTGAGCCGACTTGCCGCCAGTCTACTGCGGGCGGGCGATGCGGGCGAGGATGTTGGCCATGGTCAGGCCGGGGGAGAACTCGAGGTCGACGTCGAAGCGGACCCAGTCGATGGTGCCTTCGCCGGTGAGCGTCTTGCTTCGGCCGATGCGGGACTTGAGGATTCGCAGCTCCCCTTTGCCGAGCTGGATCTGGTCTTGCTCGGCGACGACGCGCACCTTTTCTTCGTCCGACACGTTTGTGGGATACAGGGCTGCGTTCAAGCATTCTTCGGCGCGATGCTCGTCGTCGACGGACTGCACGAAATAAAAGACCCGCGGAGTGGTTGCAACCGCCTCCTTCGCGGAGGTGCCGAAGGAAACTTCGAGGTAGCGCGCGTTGTACATGCGATACGGGGGCGTGGCGATGGCGGAGAACTCGATGGGGTCATCGCCAGGGTCACTCTTGGGCACGATTTCGATTTTCCAGCCTAGGTCGGGCGAGCCGGGAGATGGCGCGAGCCGAAACACCAGGCCGTGGCCGATGTCCTGCTGGAAGATTTTGCCGCGCGTGACTTCGCCGGCGATGTGCAGGTCGATCTTCTCGGCTTCCGCGCGGGATTGATTCTTCTGCTGCGTCGGCGGCGAGGATAATGGGGCGCGCGGCGAGCCCGCCGGCGCAGGTGCGACGAAGAAAACCCAAGCTAGGCAAAAGCTGATCGCGAAGGCAGACATTTCGTGTGTGCGTGGCGCAACGGGGATACTAGCACAAAGGTTCAGCGTCGCGGTTTGGCCCGGGCGGGGCGCAGCCCCTTCTAATTTTTTGTGGGCTTCTGTCGGGATGGCCTGAAGGCCGCCCCTCCCAGGACTAAAAGTTCTGGGGCTGACACAGAACCGAGTTGACACACGGACCCTGAAGCCACGCTCTCCCGCGCCCGCACGTTGAACCTTCGCTCGAGCGCGAAGGTTTTTTTCGCGTTTCGGGGTTTACGTGCCCTCGTCCCAGGACGCGAGGTATTGCTCCTGGTCGGGCGTGAGCTTGTCGATTTGGAAGCCCATCGATTCGAGCTTGAGCTTCGCGATCTGCTGGTCGAGGTGCTCGGGAACCGGATAAACCTGTGGCTTCAGATTCTTCGCGTTCTTGACCATGTATTCGGCGGCGAAGGCCTGGTTCGCAAAGCTCATATCCATCACGGCGGCCGGATGACCTTCGGCAGCGGCCAGGTTGATAAGGCGGCCATCGCCGAGCAGGTAGAGCTTGCGGCCGTCCTTCATGACGTATTCGTCGACGAACGGGCGCGCTTCTTTCTTGCCGCTGGAGAGCTTTTCGAGCGCCGGGATGTCGATCTCGACGTTGAAGTGGCCGGAATTGCTGATGACGGCGCCGTCTTTCATACGCTCGAAGTGATCGTGGGCGATCACGTTCTTGTTTCCCGTGACGGTGATGAAAATGTCACCGATTTTGGCGGCTTCGTTCATGGGCATCACGCGAAAACCGTCCATGACGGCTTCGATCGCTTTCGTGGGATTGATTTCGGTGACGATGACGTCTGCGCCGTGTCCCTTGGCGCGCATCGCCACGCCGCGTCCGCACCAACCGTAACCGGCGATGACAACCTTGAGGCCTGCGAGAAGCAAGTTCGTGGCGCGGATCACGCCGTCGAGCGTCGACTGGCCTGTGCCGTAGCGATTGTCGAAGAAGTGCTTCGTGAGCGCATCGTTCACGGCGATGATCGGAAACTTCAGCGTCCCGTCCTTGGCCATCGCGCGCAGGCGAATCACGCCGGTGGTGGTCTCTTCGGTGCCGCCGATGACGTTCTTCAGCAGGTCGGTGCGCTTGGTGAGCAATTGCGTGACGAGGTCGGCGCCGTCGTCCATGGTGATCTGCGGCTGATGGTCGAGCGCGGCGTTGATGTGCGCGTAGTAGGTGGGGTTGTCCTCACCTTTGATAGCGAACGTGGGAATGTTGTAGTCCTTCACCAAGGATGCGGCAACATCGTCCTGCGTCGAAAGCGGATTCGAGGCGCACAGAACCACATCGGCGCCGCCGTCGCGCAGCGTGATTGCCAAGTTGGCGGTTTCGCTGGTGACGTGCAGGCAGGCCGACATGCGGATGCCCTTCAGCGGCTGGTCTTTGATGAACTGCTTGCGGATCAACTGCAGCACGGGCATGTGCTGATTGGCCCACTCGATTCGGCGCTTGCCCTTATCGGCAAGGGCGATGTCTTTTACGTCTCCGTCCAGCTTGGTTACGGTTTCCACAAGAAGCTCCCTTTAGATCGCTCGTGAATTGAGGATTCGTTGCAGATAAAGCGGGCACGGCGTGCCGTGCCCCTACGGCGAAACTTTGCCGCAATCCTGTTAGCTGCGTGATGCGGCGACGACGCCCCTCGAGCCGGCTTCCTTACTGATGGCGTCGGCTTTGTCGGTGCGCTCCCATGTGAAGCCCGGGCCGGTGCGGCCGAAATGGCCGTACGCCGCCGTCTGACGGTAAATCGGCCGGCGAAGATCGAGCGTTTCGATGATGCCCTTGGGGTTGAGCTTGAAAAAGGCGCGAACCAGCTCGGTGATCTGTGAATTCGGGATCGTTCCGGTGCCGAATGTGTCTGTCATGACGGACACTGGCTCGGCCACGCCGATCGCATACGCAAGTTGAACTTCCACTTTCTTCGCGAGGCCTGCCGCAATGATGTTCTTCGCCACATAGCGCGCCATGTAGCACGCGGAGCGGTCCACCTTTGATGGATCCTTGCCGGAGAACGCGCCGCCGCCGTGACGGCTATAGCCGCCGTAGGTATCGACGATGATCTTCCGGCCGGTCAAGCCTGCATCACCCATCGGACCGCCCGTGACGAAGCGCCCCGTCGGATTGATGTGGAATTTGGTGTGCTTGTCGCGCATGGATTCCGGGATAACGGGCTTGATGACCTCATGAATGATCGCGTCGTGGAGATCGTTGTTGGAGACTTTGTCGCCGTGCTGGGTCGAGATGACGACGGTATCCACGCGGACAGGCTGGCCGTCGACGTACTGGACCGTGACCTGGGATTTGCCGTCGGGACGAAGGAAATCGACGATGCCTGCTTTGCGAATTTCCGCGAGGCGCTTCGTCAGGTGATGCGCGAGCTGAATCGGCATGGGCATCAGCTCTGGAGTTTCGTCGCAGGCGAAGCCAAACATCAGGCCCTGGTCGCCGGCGCCGCCGGTGTCAACGCCCATGGCGATGTCGGGCGACTGCTTCTTGATAGCCGCGATAACGCCGCACGTCTCGGAATCAAAGCCGTACTTCGCGCGCGTATAGCCGACGTCGCGAATCACCTCGCGGGCGAGGTCGGCGAAGTCGACGTACGTGGTGGTGGTGATTTCGCCCGCGATGACCACGAGGCCTGTCGTGACGAGCGTCTCGCAGGCCACACGGCCTTTCGGGTCATCCTTCAGGACGGCGTCCAGGACGGCGTCGGAAATCTGGTCGGCTATCTTGTCGGGGTGGCCCTCGGTGACAGACTCCGAGGTAAACAGAAACTTATCGTCAGCGTGCGCCAAAACAGTATCCTCCTCAGGCACAATGGCAATCAGGGGGCCGAACTATCAGCGTCGAGCGGTCGGCTGGACAATCGACCGTAGCATAGGGCCAAAAGTGTGTCAATCGCATGCATTGAAACGGCTTAATTCGAGGTTGAACGGTTCCCCGGACGCCCGGAAATGCGATTCGCGGCCGCGGAACGGGCCACGCTACAGTTACCCGGATTGCCCTTCGTGGGAACCCCCTTGGCACGTGCTTCGGGCTTTGTCGCACCCTCCCGGATGCGGGGCGCGCGTTTCGCGCACCGGCGCGCCGTCACCCTTATTGGGCAGGTACTAGAGTTTTGTCTAGATTGGGACTTTTGGGGGGTTCCCGAGGGCCTCGATTTCTTCCATCCTTCCCAAAGCAGTTTTGGCGCACGTTGCTTGTTACGAGCGACTTATGAACACGCCACAAGATCGATACGAAGTTATCGAAACGCTGGGCGTGGGCGCTACCAGCCGTGTCGATAAAGCCCGCGACACTCTTATTGGACGCACCGTCGCGCTGAAAACCTTTCTTCAAGGTTTTGGTTCCCGCGATCTCCAGCAACAATTCCTCCGCGAAGCCCAAATCATCGGCGGCCTGTCACATCCCAACATCGTTGCCCTCTACGATGTCGGCACGAACAAAGACGGCGCGCCTTATTTGGTCATGGAATATGTCGAGGGGAAGACGCTGGAATCCGTTTTCAACGCGGGCGCTCTGCCTCTTCCGCGCGTCGCGGTGTGGGCGGGCGATCTCGCCACCGCTCTCGACCGAGCCCATCGCGCCAAGATCATTCACGGCGACGTGAAACCCGCCAATATTCTCGTGACTCTCGAACATCAAGTAAAGCTCGGCGACTTCGGAATCGCCCGTTTTTCGACGCAAGACTCTGGCAGCGGAAATCTGATGGGAACTCCTGCCTATTTGTCGCCTGAACAGATTCTCGGTAATTCGCAAGACAGTCGTTCCGACCTTTTCTCTCTGGGTATCCTTCTATACCAGATGTCAACCGGCATTCGGCCTTTCGATGGAGGTTCCGCCGTCGCCGTCTGCGCGCAAATCATTTCCAGCGCGCCGCCGCCGCCTTCTCATCACAATCCTTCGCTGCCTCGTGCCTTTGACCATCTGGTCATGCGCTGCCTGTCTAAGAACCCCGCAGATCGATACCCCACCGCCGAAGCCCTGGCCGCCTCTCTCTACCCCTTTGCCCGAAACAGCAAGACTGCACCCCCGCGGTCCAACTCTGCCGCCGCACAGCGCGGCAAGATCTCTTGGTGGAATCGACCTCTTCGGCAGAAAGACATGTGGACTGTCGCCTCTGGTCTGCTCCTTCTCATTTGTGTCGTGTCGATTGTCCCCGCCCTCCGCAAGCACTTAATGCCCACCGTGACCGCCTCTGCGGCTGTGGTCGATCCCTCTACGGTCGCCACGACCCGCAGCGCGCCGCCTGAATCGATCTCACCTTCAATGATCGGTACCACTTCCTCTGCGGCTGCGGATTCGGCGCTGACGGACTCTCCATCTCCCTCAACGAAACCCGAATCGCCGCTTCCACGCTTGTCCGCGCCATCGAGATCGAAAACTTCCCGGGGAACAAAATCTCAAGCAACTCGGCGGCAAGCTTCTACTTTGACCCCTGAGCCGCCGCCCGATGCGTCTCTTGGGCAGCCAGCCGCCACCGCTCAGCTGCCTCATGCCAAGGAACTCGGTTCTCTTCACGTCGAGATCGTCTCCGCCGTCGCCGAGGAAACCATCGCCGTCTACGCGGGCCAGGATGTTCTAATCTCCACTCGGCTCGACGCAACCCATCTGGGCGAACCGCTCCATTTTGACTGTCCCCTCTCCCCAGGCGTCCATCCCCTACGCGTCGCCCTGTACCGCGCCGACGAGAGCCTGCACTTGCAAAAAGAAGGCTTCGCGGAGATTGTCTCCGACGGTTCGAACACCCTCGACATTCACGTCAACCGCCGTTCGAAACTTCTCATTCGCAAGGAAGCTGTGCTGGAAGTTAGCTGGCCAAACCCGCATTCTGCTCAACTCACTTCTCCACTCGAACTTGCCTCCACTTCGTCAAAATGATTTCAAGTTGAAATATTTGATGCTAACTTCCCGCTCGGTCTGTAATCTTCGCAGTCGGCAATGGAATTTGCGCTGAAAGTAGCCTAAGAATAGAATCTAGCCACGTGGAGGCGTCCCACCAATTCCCTCCGAACACCATCGCGCGCAGCGACATTTATTCGTGGCCAGCATCGAGGTCACTGACGTCCGGACCGAGAACCATTTTGTGGCCCGCACCAGAGACTTGAGCGTTTTCGGATGCTCTGTGGAAACACCAACACCGTTCCCGGAAAACACAAAGGTCAGACTGAGAATCACGCGCGGCGGCGTGAACTTCGTCGCGCAAGGCAAAGTAGCCTATTCGCGGCCAAACTCGGGGATGGGGATCGCCTTCACGTCCGTCGAGCCGAGCAGCGTGTCAGTATTGGACGCTTGGCTGGCGGACCTCAGAAAGTGAGTGGGGAGCATGACCCCCCGCCAGCCTCATGGAGTCTGATGCCGATTCGGATGGGGTTGTTGGGGTTGGTCATGCGAAAGCGAATTCTCCAGTGATTTCCCACGGCCACCCGAAAGCATCGCCCACCGTCGCTGGAGTCCTTAAAGCTTCACGATCTCCATGCTCCGGATCAGGCCGTCTTTTACTTCATACACGTGCTGGACCATTTGGTCGGCAAGGACATTTCCGGCCAGGTCACGGACAACCTGATGCACGTCAACCACGATTCGTCCTCTCGGGTCCGTTCCAAAGGCTCGGGGCTCGACATGAGCATCAATCAAACTCCACTGGCGAGTCCAGTAGTCGCGTACCCCGCGATGGCCCTGCACACGGCCGCCTTCCATGCCGTTCGGCCAATCCACATCGGGATGCATCGTCGCTAGCGCCGCTTCCAGGTCGCGAGCGTTAAACGCCCTGTATGTGCTTACGAGAAGAGTTTCTTCTGAGGACATTCTGGATCACCTGGACTGCGCGTGGCCACGTTCAATTCTTTGTGGCGCCGTTGTCGCCGTTCCGGCGGTATAGCAGGTAGGCGCGGATGAAGGGATCGATGTCGCCATCGAGGACCTTCTGCACGTCGCCGCGCTCGACCTTCGTACGCAGGTCCTTCACCATCTGGTATGGCTGCAAGACGTACGACCGAATCTGGCTGCCGAAGCTGATTTCGGGCTTCGACGCGTCGAGCTTGCGCAGCTCTTCCTGGCGCTTCTCGAGTTCCGCTTCGTAGAGGTGCGACTTAAGGAGCTTCATCGCGATTTCGCGATTTTTGTGCTGGCTGCGCTCGGCCTGGCACTGGACGACGATGCCGGTGGGTATGTGAGTGATGCGCACCGCCGTTTCCACTTTGTTGACGTTCTGGCCGCCGTGGCCGCCCGCGCGGAAGGTGTCAACGCGAATATCATCCGGCTTCACCACCACTTCGATTTGATCGTCGATTTCCGGCACCGCGAAAACGGACGCGAACGAAGTGTGGCGCCGCGCCGCCTGGTCGAACGGCGAAATTCGCACAAGACGGTGGACGCCGTTTTCGCCCGACAGCATCCCGTAGGCGTTCTCGCCCTCGATCTGCACCGTCGCGGACTTGATGCCCGCTTCTTCGCCCGGCGTCGAATCGAGCAGGTTCGCGCGAAAGCCTTTTGTTTCCGCCCATCGCAAGTACATGCGCAGAAGCATCTCGGCCCAGTCCTGCGATTCGGTGCCGCCCGCGCCGGGCTTGATCGTGAGGATGGCGTTCAGACGATCACTCTCGCCCGCGAGAAGAGTTTTCGTCTCGAGGTCGGAAACGTAGGCGTCGGCAGAGCCAATTTCCTTGGCGACGTCTTCGAGGAGAGAGGCGCGCTGCGCGTCGTCCTTCTCTTCTTCGGCAAGATGGAAATACGTATCGATGTCGCTGATTTTGCCGGCAAGGATTTTTTCGGCACTGATGCGATCATCGAGCAGCTTGCGCTGCTGCATGACGGCCTGCGCCCTGGCCTGGTCTTGCCAGAAATCGGGAGCGTTCAGTTTTTCCTGGAGAGCAGCGAGCTGCTTGGTGGCGGAGCCTTCGTCAAAGATAGCTCCGCACGAGCTCGAGGCGCTTCTTGAGCTCGGCGTAGCTTCGCTGGAGATCCTCGATGTGTTCAGCCATGGCTAAATTCTACACACGAAACGCGCGGGGGGAAAATGGAAAAGAGAAAAAGGAAAATAGCGTCCCGCGATCCGCGGAGGCACGCAGTGAGAGTTGAGTTCCGGTCACTTCACCTCGACCAGAATCAGCTCGTACTTCTTTGCGCCGGTGTTCGTGGCCGCGTGCGTCACTGGACCGGCGGCCCAGAACGCCTCGCCTGCCGACTTGTGGAGTTGCACCGCGGTGCCGTCCGTCGATTTCACGCTTGCGTCCAGATCCGTCAGGCACACTACCGCTCGACCCACACCCGTATGTTCGTGGATCTTTTCGGTTTCGCCGGGCTCGCGCAGGCTTCGAAGGACTCTCACCTGGTCGTTTTCGAATAGGAGGACGTTTTTGTTGGGTTCGAGGACGACGGGATCGAGTTCCGGCTTTCTCACCGGTGCAACCATCGGTCCCGGCTTCTTGAGCATGATTTCGACGATGTGCATGGGCTGCGGTCCCACGTTCTCGCTTGTGTGGTAGCCGCCCGAGGGACTCCATGCCACTTGCCCGGGCTTCCAGTGCTGTTCGTCCTTGTGGCCATCGTCATAGACGAGCGTCATGTCGCCACCGTCGAGATAGATCATCACTCGATTCATTTCGTGGCGATGGCGCGCGTTCAAGTGGTGCGGCGTGTCAACGGCCATCTCGATCTTAACGACATCATTGTCGATCGTCGTGGTGTTGTCGGCCACAAGAGGGGCGGCGCAGCCGAGAAGCAAGAAAAAACAGGAAAGCAACCGCATCATAGGCGTCATAGTTTTCGCAGCATACTCCAATCCTTTGGGTCTTCGTAGTCCGGAGATTAAGAGCCTGCTTCGCGCCTCTTCGTAAGGCAGAAACTCATAAGCAGAAGCGAGTCGATGACGCAGAACCATGAGAACCAATCGCCGAAGCGGGCGTACGGCGTGAGGTCGCTGCGGAAGGCATAGGGGGCGTCGAGTTCAGCGCGCACGTCGGTGGGCAGGCTGGCGACGATGCGTCCGTAGGGGTCGATGTCGACCGTGAAACCATTGTTTGTGTCGCGCAGCAGCCAGCGGCGGCTTTCAACGGCGCGCACGCGGGCCATCATCAAATGTTGCGCGGGCGCGGACGAGCGGCCAAACCATCCGTCGTTCGAAATGTTGATCAGGAGTTCCGCGCCGCCAGCCGTGAACCGGCGCACCTCGCCCGGAAAAATCGCTTCGTAGCAGATGAATGTTCCGAATTTGCCGCCCGGCAACTGTCCCACGCGATAATCGGTTCCCGGAGTGAAATCGGAAATGTCCGCGGTCAGGCGGCCCGCAAACTTAATCCAGTTGCGCAGCGGAACGTACTCGCCGAACGGAACGAGGTGAATTTTGTCGTACGTGAACACGCGCTGCCCGGCGGGATCGAGAAGCACGGCGCTGTTCGACGCGATCCAGTTTTTCGAGCGATCGGGCTTCCAATCGACGACGCCGACCAAAAAATAGCTGCGCCCCTCGCGCGCGATTCGCTTGGCGCGCTCCTCGAACTTCGGCTCCTGCAAACTGAATGGCGCGGGAACTTCGGGCCAAATGATCAAGTCCTGGCGCGCCTGAAGCGCGGTCTCCGGCGGCTTCTGCGCGGCGTCAAACCTCTGCGCGGAATCGACGCTCATGCGTTCGAGCTGCTCCATTTCGCCCGCGTGAAGGTCGAGCCAATCCACCGGGTAATGCTCCGATTGCGGGAAATTCGTCTGGACGAGATGCGCCACGTGATCGGGCGCCGCCTTGGGCACAAGGTAGCCTCCGCCCGCGGCAATCAGAATCAGCACAGAGCCGTGACGACCAGAAGCGCCTTCCATGCGCGCTGCGTTCGGGCGAGGATCGCGTACGCCAGCAACGAGCCGTACGCCGCAATCACGAACGTAAGGCCATAGATTCCCGTGAGCGGCGTGAGTTGGAGAAGCGCGAGGTTCCCGCTCGCCGCATAGCCAGTGAGATTCCAGGGAAAACCGATGATCGGCAGATGCGTGCGGCCAAACTCGAGCGTCACCCAAAGGCACGGCGCGAGCGCGCACGCCAGCGCGTTGCTCTTTCGGGATGCCAGAGCGACGCCCGACGGAAAAAACCGAGCAGACGATTCCGCCCGCGATTCCCATCAGCCCCAAAATGCCGGCGGAAGTCCACGGATCGACGCCCCCGTACTGCTGCATCACCGACGTCGATCCATGGGAGGCCAATCGGATAGAAAACCAGGCCGTGGAGAAAGCCGTAGAGCGGCGAAGCGAGCGGCCGCGCCCCGCACGAGGCGAGCACGAGCATCCCCACCGAAATCCAAGCAAGCAGCGAGAGATTGTAGTTCGGGAACGAGAGCGCGAGAGCGGCGCCGCTACCGAGAGCGAGCAGCGCTCGCGTGTGCCAGCGGAAACTCATTCAGCGCTCATTCAGCGCTTGATGATAGCTTGTTTGAAACCTTCACGGTCAAGCGCGTGTTTGGCCGCGTCGGCATCGGCCTCGCTTGCGTAGGGACCCACCTGCACCCGGTAGAACGCATCCGTCGTGGGCGCCAAAACGAAGGAAGGGAATTTCTTTTGCTGCAGCTCGTCGGCCAGGGCCATCGCGTCGCTTTGGCTTCGCGTCGCCGCAACCTGAAGCACGATCGAGGTCTTCAGCATCTTCGGCGGCTGGTAATGAACCGGCAGCCTTGCGGGCGCGGACTTCTCCGAAGCTGATGCAGAGGTGCCGGCAGGCGCAGAGGACGCAGGCGCGGAAGGCTTCGGCGCGGGCTCGAGGTGACTCTGGTCCTTCTTGGTGTAGAAGTCCCATTCGCTGGGCGCGGGTGCCGACGGAGTCACCGCATCAGCGGGCTTGGCGGAATTTTTTGGCGCCGGCTCAGGCCGCGCGACAGGCGATTCGGCCGCATGAACGGCAGCGGTGGGGCTGTAATCATTGCGTCCAATCGTGTAGCCGAGCGTGAAAAAGACCCCGCAGAGCAGCACCACGCCGAGAAAAAACCCGACGAGATGCCGGCTCTCCAGTATCCTGTCCCCTCCGCCGTGATTCGAGTTTCCTCGCCCCATGCGCTACTTCTTCCCCCCGGATATATTCATCCACTGCGAAATAATATCCACCGGCAACGGAAACACGATCGTCGTGTTCTTCTCGACGCCGATTTCGGTCAACGTCTGCAAATAGCGGAGCTGGATGGCGGCCGGTTGCTTTTCAAGAACTTCGGCCGCATCCGCCAGTTTTGCCGAGGCTTCGAATTCGCCCTCGGCGTGAATGATCTTGGCCCGGCGCTCGCGCTCTGCCTCCGCCTGTTTGGCGATGGCGCGCTGCATATTCTCCGGAATATCGACTTGTTTGACCTCAACCTTCGTTACCTTGATACCCCAGGACTCGGTATCCTGGTCAAGAATTTGTTGGAGCTTCGCGTTTACCTTTTCGCGCTCCGAGAGGATGGCGTCCAGCTCGAACTGGCCGACGAGACTGCGCAGGGTCGTCTGCGCAAGCTGCGACGTGGCGTAGAGGTAGTTTTGCACCTGCGAAAGCGCCAGATTGGCGTCCACCACGCGGAAATAGCAAACCGCGTTGACCTTCACCGAGACGTTATCGCGCGTGATCACGTCCTGCGGGGGCACGTCAAGCGTCTCGATTCGCAGCGAGATTCGCGTCAGCTTGTCGATGGGATAGAGGACGAGCTGCAATCCCGCGCCCTTGGCCTCCGGTAGCATCCGTCCGAGGCGCAATACCACGCCGCGCTCCCATTCCTTGATGACGTAAATCGAGTTGAAAATCCAGAAGAGAAATATCACGACAAATCCGATCATCAAGATCGTTACAAAATCCAAATTCATTTTGCTGCCTCCTCCGATTCCCGCCTACGAAGACGCCGGCTGACGCGACGCCACGGGTTCCACGTGCAGGGTGAGCCCGTCCACGCTTTTCACACGCACCCACGCGCCTTTCGGAATACGCTGGCCGTTCGGCGCCGCGGCACGCCATAGTTCGCCGTGGACCCGCACCATTCCCGTGTCAGGGTCCGCCGGCCCCACTGGCTCGACAACCTCGCCCTCTTCGCCAAGAAGCTCTTCTTTCCCCGCCGCTTGCTTCCACGAACGCGACCGCAGGACAGCCCGCATCAAGATAATCACGATCACCGCGAACGGCAGCGCCACAGCGAGCGCGGCTCCCAGGCTCACGCCCATCCCCGTCAGCGGCGAACGAATCAGCAGCAGCGCGCCCAAAACCATCGCCACAACTCCTCCTACGCCGAGCACACCATGCGTCGGGTATTTCGCCTCCAGAATGAACAGAGCCACCGAGAGCGCGATCAAGGCAAGCCCCGTCACATTCACGGGCAGCATGTGCATCGAGAACAGGGCCAGCACAAACGCGATTCCGCCGATCACGCCCGGAGCGAACAATCCAGGATGCGTGAACTCGGTGTAGAGGCCGAGCACGCCCACGATCAGAAGGATGAAGAAAACGTCGGGCTGGACGATGCGGTAGAGAAACTTTTCACGCGTCGTCATGTCCCGTGTAACCACCACAGGGCTTGCCAGCGAAAGCTGTGCGGCGGAGCCGTCGATACGCGTGAGGGTGCGTCCGTTCAATTTCGAGAGCAAGTCTTCTGGCGACGAAGCGATCACGTCGATCAACTTGCCGTCCAGCGCTTCTTTTTCGGTAAACGCTTTCGCGTCGGTGACGGCCGTCGCCGCTAGATCGGCATTGCGGCCCCGTTTCGCGGCATAGCTGCGAAGGTATGCCGTGGCTTCGTTGACGATCTTCTTGTGCAGCGTTTCGTCGATTTGAACCGCCTGGCCGCCGAAAACCATAATCGGCGACGCGGCCCCCGTATCGGTGCCAGGGGACATCGCGGCAATATCAGCGGACAGCAGAATGAAGAATCCCGCGGACGCCGCGCGCGAGCCAGTGGGATAAACGTACGTCACCACCGGCACTTTCGACTGCAGAATCGACTGAATGATTTCGCGCATCGACGTATCGAGTCCGCCGGGCGTATTGATCGTGATCAGGATCAGGCTGGCGTGGTCGCTATTGGCTTGATTGATTCCGTTTACGATGTATTCCGCAAGCACCGGCTCGATTTCGGAATCGATGCGAAGCTGAACGACGGTCGCAGGCGAAGAAGATGCCGTGGGAGGGGCCGCGCCCGTTGCCAGTGCGGCCAATGCCGCCAGCGCGACGCATCCAGTCAACAGAGCGCCACGCCATGATTTCGGGGTTTCAGGGATTGTCCTGAGGCTTCGGGACGCCTGTCCGCCGTGGCGGGCAGACCCTGACCGTAAGATGCGCATTGCGGCAGTATTATAGAAGATAAAAAGGTCAAGCGGCGAAGATTTGCCCCTCGCCCAGTGTTCGGTTCCGCGACGGCATCTCCCGCTGCCGAGTAGCGGCACATGGCCCGCGCCGTCGCAATCGCGCTAGGTCACCGGCGTGCGTGAACTTACGCTCTCGATCGTTGGCACGAGATTTGCCAGTCCCACGCGGGAAAGCGCGCACTTGCGCCGCACGGAAGCCCTCGATGGAAGGGCCCTGGACCGGAATCGGCGTGCTCAAGTTAGAACACTTGCGTGGTCGCCGAGATCGAAGATAATCTCGATGCAGCGGAACTCGAGAGAGATCGAACGATGACTCTCAAGCAGACGTTGCGATCGGAACAAGCAGCATCGCACTGCATGGAAACCAGATTTAAGACAGAGTTCAGCCGCGCTGAGGTGGTGCCCCGTGTGCAGGAATATCAGAACACTCTACAACTTCGATCCACCTGTTACTGACGACGAGGTTCGAGCGGCTTCGCTGCAGTTCGTGAGAAAAATCAGCGGCTTCAACAAGCCATCGAAAGCCAACGAGGCGTCGTTTCTGTCGGCCGTCGATGAAATCGCGGAGGTCTCGGCTCGCTTTCTCCGTTCACTGGAAACGAACGCACCACCGAAGAACCGCGAAGAAGAAGCAGCCAGGGCGAGGGCTCGCGCCGCCGCAAGATTTGGTTCGTAAGACCGCTGAGACGTTCCTCTTGTAGGAGTACCGGACTCCCCGCAGGAAATCAGTTCGAGATCGACTTGCGGCCGTCGCTCGCGTAGGCCGGCGCCACAGTCAGCACTTCCTGCACGCGCGGATCCTTGATTACCTTCGCGAACGCCGGATCGGTCTGGGCGTTGACGAACTCTTTGTAGCCATCGTCACGCGAGAGTCTCAAATAATGCGCCACGCGTTCCGCGTCGCCCGCCAACGCGTAAGACTTGGCGACAAAGAAATAGAAGAGGCCCGGATCGGTGGTCGTCCTCTGCTGGATGACGGTGCCGTTTCCGCCCTTGCTGTCCAGGATACTCGGGTCGATGGCCAGCGCTTTGCCGAACGCGCTCAACGCTTCGGGATACTTCTTCTCTTCGACGTAGGCGTACGCCATGTTGGCGTATACCGGCGCCATGTCGATACGCAGCTCCAGCGCCTTCTGGTAATAGCCGATGGCCTTTCCGTAGTGCTTCTTCTCGTACTCTACCGTGCCGACATTGTTCACCGCACTGGCGAGATTCTTATCGGCGTGCATCGCCTTCTTGTAGCAGCGCTCCGCGCGATTCAGGTCGACCAACTGCTGGTACGCGACGCCCATTTTATTGAACAATGCAGCGCTGTTCGGATCGGTCTTCAGAATGTCATCGTAGGCGCGCGCCGCATCCAGATATTCCTTGCGAGCCATCAGGATATCGGCGCGCAGTTCCGCGGCCTCGCGCGGCGTCAGTTTTTCAGCGGGCGGAGCGGAGTCCTGAGTCGTTGCGGCCGTATCGGAAACTTGCTGAGCCCATGCGGGCAGAACCGACAGAAGAACCAGCGAGGGTACAAACAGGAGCGAACGTCTCATAACCTGCTCCTTCACCAGCGCGCTGAAAAGCGAGCTGGTTTCCTGGCGAAGCCTACGGTTGATCCTTCGGTTTGTCCGGGGGATTGTCCGCTGGCTTCTTGCTTCCCCCAAAGATACCAAAAATCTTGTCCAACAGGCCTTTTTTCTTTTCTGGTTCCGGCGCCGGCTGAGGAGGCGCTCCCGGGGTCCCCGGGGCAGGCTTTGCGCCGGGCCTGTTCGGCAGATTCGACGCGGTTGCCTGGCCATTCGCGCCAACCGGAGGCGGCGGAGAGGGATTCGAACCCTTCCCGAAGAGGTGCGACAACCACGATCCCGGCGACGATTGAGCCGCCTCCGCGCCGCCGTGCGCCTGGCAGTATGTGCCAGGTTCGCTGCCGGAAACGAAGTACTCCGTGGCCGTCTTAGGACACGACGCGGTGGCAAGCTGTCCCGTGTCGGGATCGATGACCTCTTCGATCACGCCCGCGGGCGCTTCAAACTCCTGGGTGTTGCGGTACGCCGGAAGCAGTACCGCGCGCTTCATGAACTCTCCCCAAATCGGCGCAGCCGTCTGGCTGCCGGAAAGGTCCAGGTCGCGATTGTCGTCGAAGCCGATCCAGACCACGCACAGCAAATTCGAAGTGAACCCGGCAAACCAGCCGTCGCGCGATGTGCCCGTCTTCCCCGCCGCCGGCGCCGTAAAGCCCACATACCGGGCGTTCACGCCGGTGCCGTGGTTGATCACGTCTTCCATGAGGCTTGTCACCAGGAAGGCCACGCGCGGATCGAGAACCGCGCGGACCTGCGGATTATTCTGCTCTTCGGTGCCGCCGTCAGCGGCAATCACGCTGCGGATGTAGAGCGGCTCGGCACGCACGCCGTTTGTTGCGAAAGCCGTGTATCCGGACGCGACATCGATCGGCGTCATTTCATAAGCGCCGAGGGCCACCGCCGGCGTCGCCTGGATATTCGAGCCCAATCCCATTTGCCGGGCCACGTCCACCACGCGCTGGTAGCCGATCATCTCCGCCACCTTCACGGTGGCGACGTTCAGCGAATGAATCAGCGCGTCGCGCACGGTGATCGTGCCGTAAAACTCTTCGCCATAGTTGTTCGGCGTGTATTCCTTGCCGTCGAAGTCGAACGTGGTGGGCACGTCATCCACCGAGGTGGCGGGCGTCACGATCGGCTGCATGTTCTGCACCGCATTGTCGAAAGCCGCCGCGTAGACGAACGGTTTGAATACCGATCCCGGCTGACGCCGAGCCTGCGCGTGATTGAGCTGGCTTTCTCCGTAATTTCGCCCGCCCACCAGCGCGCGGATTTCACCCGTGCGCGGATCCATCACCACCATGGCAGCCTGCACCTGCGGAACGGCTTCGCCCTTCTTCTGCCAGGCGGCGTAGCGCTTCGCGAGCAGTTTGTCCACGTTCTGCATTCCGCTCTCGATCACGTCAGACGCCGCGCGCTGCAAATCAGGATCGAGGGTCGTGTAAATCCGATAGCTCTGGTTCTCGAGGTCCGCTTCGGAGAACTTCGCGAGCATGTGGTCCTTCACCATGTCCACGAAATAGGGTGCGGCGCCGCTCGCGATGCCGCTTCTCACGAAGTTCAACTTCATTTTCTTCGCGGCGTCCGCATCGGACTGCGAGACGTAGCCATCTTCCACCATCTGCCCCAGAACGCGGTCGCGCGCTTCCGCGGCCCGGTCGAGGTGATGTTCCGCCGATGCATAGCGGTTCGGCGCCCGGATAATGCCCGCCAGGAACGCGCACTCCCCCAGGTTCAGCTCGTGCACATCCTTGCCAAAGTACGCCTCGGCCGCCTCGCCAAAGCCGCGAATCGAGAAGCTGCCGCGATTGCCCAGGTAAATGTCGTTCGCGTAGAGCTCGAAAATCTGCTGCTTCGAGAACCGCTGGTCGATTTCCATCGCCATCAGCACTTCTTTCGACTTGCGGCTCCATTCGCGTTTCGTGGTGAAGAAGAACGTCCGCGCCACCTGCATGTCGATGGTGCTGGCGCCTTGCGCCTTTTGTCCCCGGCTTACGTCGTAGAACGCGGCTCCGAACACGCGAACGAAGTCCAGCGCTCCATGCTCGAAGAAGCGCTTGTCCTCCGCGGCCAGCACGGCGTCGAGCAGATTCTTCGGCAGATCGTCGTACCGGATGACGCGCCGCTTCTCGCGCGAACTGTCGAAGAGATTGGTCAGCACCTCCGGCTCGACGTCCGCGAAATCACGCTGCACGCCGCCGGGAATCTGCACGATCCGCGAAACGTACGGACCCGAGAAGTCCACCCGAATCGCGTTGTTGCCTTTGAAGTAGGAGTCTTCCGAGGGCCGGATTTCGATGGCCGTCTTGGTGACGCTAAACTCCCCGGGCGCGCCGGGCACTCCGCCTTCCTGATAACCGGCATGGATCAAATATTGCTCAAGATCGGCTTGCTTGAGGGTTTCGCCCGCGTAGATGCGTCCGGGAGCGGAATAGACGCGCGAGGTATTCTGGTAAATCTTTCCGGTTAGCCGCTCGTTCACCATTTTCCCGAACTGGACGTAGTAGTACGCCAGCACGGAGGTAGCCCCCACCAACGCGGCCGCCAACACAGACAGCAGCACCAGGCCGACGCGCGACGTCAGGAAGCCTCGGGCGATTCGGATTCGCAATCGTTTCTCCGCCTATACCTTGCGAGCAGACTTACAGAGAACCACAACGCCGCGCTCGGGCTGGCGCAGCCTTCCTCTTAGTAAGAGTTCTATCTTAAATCGTATGGTTGTCTGCGTGGGGATGAAATTGCAGGCTGAATTGATACACCAGCAAGTCGATGGGAATCGAGTAGTCCAGCGAAATGCTCACGCTTCCCTGATTCATGGTGACCGTAATCTCTTCCTTCTTCTTGATCGGGAGGTCGAGCTTCTGCGCCTTATCATAGATGTCCTGCCGGATGTCGTCTTCACTCTTGCGGGGATAGCCGGCCAAGGCAAACCGAGCCTCACTCTCAACGGCGTCCTGGAACTGGTAGTTCGTAAAGTATGGCGGAATGATTTTTACCGCGACGAAGATCGTCGCCCCCAGGAACAGGAGCGTCATGATGAGGTTCAGGCGTGCTGCCCCGCCCTCCTCATTTTGCTTCGGTCGCCCCATAAGAATAGCGTCCTCCGACCCTGTCGGGTACCCCAAGTGGGTGTCCAAACCGTAGCACGGCGAAAGGCACACGAAAAGACGCCATGCGAACCCCTGTTCGCGATGAGTAAACGCAACCTAGCAAGTCGTGATAGCCCTGTATCCAACCAGGACCTAGGCGGCTCGGCAGGTGCGGTATAGTGCTAGTTCGCTAATGCTTCTGACAATCTCATATAGCGGGAATCCCGCTGCCGATCTGGGCTACTTGCTCCATAAAAGTCCGTTCCGCGTTCACTCGTTTGAGCAAGTGTTCGGAAAGGCTCACGTCTTTTACCCCGAGATCGCTGCCGACCGCTGTACCGCAGCGCTGCTCCTGGAAATCGATCCCATTGGACTGGTGCGCAACCGGCGCGGACCTAGTGGCGAAGCGTACGCCTTAGAGCAATACGTCAATGACCGGCCGTACGCGGCGTCATCCTTCTTGAGTGTCGCCATTGCGCGCACGTTCGGCACGGCGATGACCGGCCGGAGCAAGGAACGCCAGGAGCTGGCAGATAAGCCGCTGCCGCTGGAAGCCCTGATTGCTGTGCTGCCTTGTCGCGGCGGTGAAGATCTGTTGCGCCGCTTGTTCGAACCTCTTGGCTATCAGGTTGCAGCCACGAGACATCCCCTCGATGAGAAATTTCCGGAATGGGGAGAGAGTCCCTATTTTACCGTCACACTTAAGGGTACGGTGCGACTGAAGGACTTGCTCGCGCATCTCTACGTCCTCATTCCAGTCCTGGACGACGACAAGCACTACTGGGTCGGCGACGCAGAAGTGGAGAAGCTGCTGCGCCACGGGGAAGGCTGGCTTCGCGAGCATCCCGAGCGCGAGTTGATCGCCAATCGCTATTTGAAGCACCAGAAGCGCCTGGCGCGTGAAGTCCTCAGCCGCCTAATCGGAGACGAAGAGCCCGCAGCGGACGAAGCGGCCGAAACTCAGCTCGCGAAGAAGAGGCCATTGAGAAGCCGATCAGCCTGGCTGAACAGCGCATCGGAACTGTCATTGCAACACTTCGAAGCAGCGGCGCAAAGCGCGTTCTCGACCTTGGTTGCGGCGAGGGTCGGCTTCTCCGAGAGCTTCTGAAAGACAAAGCGTTTGCGGAAATCGTCGGTATGGACGTGTCCCACCGTGCGTTGGAGATTGCCTCGCAGAAACTGCGCCTGGAAAACTTGCCCACGATGCAGAAGGATCGGATCCGTTTGATTCACGGATCGCTGACTTACCGCGACCAGCGGCTGGCGGGTTACGATGCCGCAACCGTCGTGGAGGTCATCGAGCACCAGGACCCGCCGCGTCTAGCGGCGTTTGAACGTGTCCTGTTTGAATTCGCGCGCCCGCAAACTGTCGTCGTCACGACGCCCAACGTGGAGTACAACGTGAAATTCGAGACGTTGCCAGCCGGAAAGATGCGGCACAAAGACCATCGCTTCGAGTGGACACGTGCGGAATTCCACGCGTGGGCCGACACAATCTCCAAGCGGTTCGGTTATTCGGTTCGTTTCTTACCGATCGGACCAGAGGACCCAGGCTCAGGCAGTCCCACGCAAATGGGGATTTTTACGCGTCAATGAAGCTTGCGATTCCAGAACTCGCCGTAGTCGCTCTCGTCGGCCCCTCCGGGTCAGGTAAGTCGAGTTTCGCCCGGAAGCATTTTCGGCCGACCGAGGTTCTTTCTTCGGACTTTTGCCGCGGCCTCGTGTCCGATGACGAGACTAGCCAAGCCGCCACGAACGATGCCTTCGAGGTTTTGCATTTCATAGCAGCCAAACGTCTGACAGCCGGCAAACTGGTGGTGATCGATGCCACGAACGTTCAGCCCGAGGCCCGCAAACCGATCATCGCACTGGCACGCCAATATCACTGCATCCCGGTAGCAATTGTTTTCGACCTCCCGGAGAAGCTGTGCCACGAGCGGAACCGCGATCGACCGGATCGCGATTTCGGTCCACACGTAGTTCGCCAGCAGAGCCGGCAATTACGAAACGCTCTGCGCCTGCTCGAACGAGAAGGATTCCGTAGAGTCCACATACTGCGTTCGCCAGAGGAGGTGGATGCAGCCGAAATCGAGCGTCAGCCGCTATGGAACAATCTGAAGCACGAGCACGGGCCATTCGACATTATTGGTGATGTCCATGGCTGCTTTGACGAGCTAGTCGATCTCCTGACGCAGCTTGGGTATTCCATCGAGAAGCAGTCCAGTGTGGACGGCTCTCCTGGCTATTCTGTGAAGTCCCCAGAAGGTCGCAAGGTCGTTTTCCTTGGTGATCTCGTGGATCGCGGTCCCAAGATTCCGGACGTGCTTCACCTCGTGATGGGCATGGTCGAAGCCGGAACGGCTTTGTGCGTGCCCGGCAACCACGACATCAAGCTCATGCGGAAGCTTCGGGGCAAAGACGTGCAGATTACGCATGGGCTCGCGGATTCACTGGATCAACTCGAGGAGGAGTCGGTGCAGTTTAGGAACGAAGCATGCGAATTCCTCGACAAGCTCGTAAGCCACTATGTTTTGGACGATGGAAGACTCGTGGTCGCGCACGCCGGCATGAAGGAAGAAATGCAAGGCCGAGGTTCAGGCAAGGTCCGCGACTTCGCATTGTTCGGCGAAACGACTGGCGAGACGGACGAGTTCGGTCTGCCGGTCCGCTACAACTGGGCCGCGGAGTATCGCGGCAAGGCGATGGTGGTCTATGGCCATACGCCGGTGCCCCAGCCCGATTGGTTGAATCGAACGATTAACATCGACACCGGCTGCGTCTTCGGCGGCAGCCTAACGGCGCTTCGCTACCCCGAGAGAGAACTCTTATCCGTAGCCGCGCGCGCCACGTACGCTCAGCCAGTCCGACCGCTTGTCGCGGTTGCAGAAGCCGCGCCACCGCTGACTTCTCAGCAAGTTCACGACGATTTGCTCGATATCGATGATGTGATCGGAAAGCGAATTGTCGCGACTCGCCTGCACCACAACGTCACAATTCGGGAGGAAAATGCGCTCGCGGCTCTTGAAGTTATGAGCCGATTCGCAGCGAATCCGAAATGGCTGATCTATCTGCCACCCACGATGTCGCCAACGGAGACGACCACGCAGCCCGGCCTCCTGGAACATCCCGCGGAAGCCTTTGCCTACTTCCGCCGCGAAGCCGTGCCTCGTGTCGTCTGCGAGGAAAAGCATATGGGCTCGCGTGCCGTCGTGATCGTCTGCCGAGACGAGGATGCCGCTCGACGGCGTTTCGGTGTGGTCGGGGAAGGCATCGGGATTTGCTATACACGAACCGGACGCCGATTCTTCGATAACGCAGGGATCGAGAGGGAATTGCTCGAAAAAGTGCGCGGGACCGTCGATGCGGCGCGGCTCTGGGATGAGCTTAAAACGGACTGGATTTGCATCGACGCGGAATTGATGCCCTGGTCCGCGAAGGCCCAGGAATTATTGCGGCGGCAGTACGCCGCCGTGGGCGCTGCAGCGAAGGCTTCGCTTACGGAGGCGGTTGCTTCGCTGGAGCGTGTAGCGTCGAGTAATGGAGATGCCGCAGCTCTCGTCGAACACCAGAAGCAACGGCTCAAGGCCGCCAATCTCTATGTCGATTCCTATCGCCGCTACTGCTGGCCGGTTCACTCGGTCAACGACTTGAAGCTCGCGCCGTTTCACCTGCTCGCTACCGAAGGACAGGTTCACGTCCAGCGTGATCACGCCTGGCACATGGAAAAACTCGCTGAGGTCTGCAAAGCCAGCGATGGGCTATTGCTCGCCACACCTTACAAGAAGGTGGACGTGACCGACACGGCAAGCGTTGAAGAAGCCACTCACTGGTGGGATGAGCTAACAGGCCGAGGCGGTGAAGGTATGGTCGTAAAACCGCTGGAATTCGTTACGCGCGGGCGACGCGGCCTGACGCAGCCCGCAATCAAATGCCGTGGCCCCGAATATTTGAGAATCATCTATGGACCCGAATACTTGCTGCCGGAAAACTTGCAACGCCTGCGCAATCGCGGGGTCTCCACCAAGCGTTCGTTGGCGCTTCGCGAATTCGCTCTCGGCATTGAAGCCTTGGAGCGATTCGTTCGGCAAGAACCGCTTCGTCGCGTCCACGAATGCGTCTTCGGCGTTCTGGCGCTTGAAAGTGAGCCCGTCGACCCGCGGTTGTAGCAACTCAAGTGGGGTCAACTGCTAGTACGCGCGGGCGAAGATGGCGCGGTCGGTTGCGGCGGCGCCGCAGTAGACGCATTTGCCTGAGCCGCCGGCCTGCGACGCGCCGCCGAGGGTCTGGTCGAGCGGGATACAGCGCATGGTGGCTTTCGTTTCTTCCTTGATTTTGCCCTCGCAATCGCCGGAGCCGCACCACCACGCGTACGCAAAGCCCTTCTCGACGGCTTGCTTGAACCGCTCGTAGTCCGCGGGCTCAGTGGTATTCGCCTTGCGAAACGCGAGCGCCCGGTCATAGAGCGCCCGCTGAATTTCGCCGAGCATCTGCGTGACGGACGCAGCAATCCCCGGCTGCGGCACGAACGACTTCCCTTCCTTGCCGGGCCGATCGCGTCGCGCTAGCACGACCGAACCCTTCGCCACGTCCTTCGGACCCAGCTCCATCCGCAGCGGAACGCCGCGCATTTCCCAGTCGTTGAATTTGAAGCCGGGGCTCGTGCCTTCGCGCTCGTCCATCTTCACGCGGATGCCTGCATCGATCAGTTCCTTGCGCAACCGGTGCGCGTTTTCGAGCACAGACGCCTTCTCCTCGTCCGTCTTGTAGATTGGCACAATGACGATCTGAAACGGCGCAAGGCGCGGCGGCAAAATCAGCCCTTGATCATCGCCGTGCACCATGATGATCGCGCCAACGGTGCGTGTGGAAAGTCCCCACGAAGTCGTCCAGCAATGCTGCAAGACTCCAGTCTTATCGAGATAGCGAATCTCGAAAGCCTTGGCAAAGTTTTGTCCAAGGTTATGGGACGTGCAGAATTGCAACGCTTTGCCGTCGCCCATCATCGCTTCGAGTGAATATGTGATATCAGCGCCGGCAAATTTCTCAGCGTCTGATTTGCGCCCAGGAATCACGGGTATCGCCGCTTCTTTCACGGCAAAATCCGCGTAGACGTCCACCATCTGCCGCGTCTCGAATTCGGCCTCTTCCGCGGTCGCGTGCGCCGTGTGACCTTCCTGCCAGAAAAACTCGAGCGTCCGCAGAAACAGTTTGGTGCGCAACTCCCACCGCACCACGCTGTTCCACTGATTGATCAGCACGGGCAAATCGCGATACGACTGAATCCATTTCGCATACGAGTGCCCGATGATCGTCTCCGAGGTCGGCCGGATCACCAGCGGCTCTTCCAGCTTTTCGCCGCCTCCGTGCGTCACCACCGCCAGCTCGGGCGAAAATCCAGCGACATGAGATTTTTCCTTGTCGATGAAACTGCGCGGAATCAGCAGCGGGAACGCAGCGTTCACGTGACCGGTGGCTTTGAACCGCTGGTCGAGCTGCGCCGTGATGTTTTCCCACAACGCCCAACCGTACGGCCGCACGATCATGCAGCCGCGCACGGGCGCGTAGTCGGCGAGCTCGGCTCGCAGCACCAACTGGTTGTACCATTCCGAATAATCTTCGCTGCGAGTCGGCAATTTCTGGTCGGACATTCTCGGTCGTGCCTCACTTCCATTCTGCAACAGCTTGTTTACGCCTTGAGCGGGACTCAAGGACCAAGCGAGTTAGGTTAGGAGAACTCTCACGGGTAAGTCAATTGTAAGCGGGCCGAGGTCGCTCATCGAAAAGGAAACGAATGACACCCCTCGATCAATCATGAAGAATGACGCGCAGAAGCGAATCGTTCACTTGCAGGCCGCCGTTGTACTTGATGAACCCGAGCTTGCGGAACTTGTTCATGAAGAAGCTGACGCGGCTCCGCGTTGTGCCAACCATTTCCGCCAACGTCCCTTGCGAAACCTGGGCGACGATTTTCTCCTGCTTCTCGCTGTTGCCGTACCTGGCCACCAGCAAAAGCGCGCGCGCTAGGCGTTTCTCGCTGGAATTGAAGAGCTGATCGACCAGGTCCTCCTCGACGCGGACATTGCGCTTGAGCATGTGGGCGACAAAACGGTCCGCGAACTCGCCTTCCTCATGAATCACGCGGATCATCTCCCGTTTCTCGATCTCTAATACCGACACAGACCCCATCGCGGTCGCCGTCCCCACTCGCAAAGGCTGGCCTGCGATACATCCCTCACCGAAGAAATCTCCTGTATGCAGGAGGGCGATGACTGCTTCCTTCCCCGAGGAAGAAGTAACGCTGATCTTTACCCTGCCGGCTTGAAGGTACATCACTCCCCTGCACGTATCGCCTTGCGAAAAAATAACCTCGGATTTGCGATACCTGACAATTCTTCTCTTCACTCCGGAGGTTTCCAGATACTCGCCAATATCAAACGACCTCTTCGCCCTGGATTTCTTCTCGACCATCCGAACTCTCTCCCCGCGACTCTGCGGGATTTTATCAAAATATAAACCACGCGGCAGCACCCAAAAAGTTGCACTTTGGAAAGGTGTGCAATATTGACCAGACAGCCGGAAATCAATCTTTTACCCTGAGCCGCAAACTCTGGATCGGTGCTGGGCCCTGGCCCTGGACGAAGAAACGGCTCTGCAAATGGGGGAGGATTGATGCGCATTCTGCTCTACAACCCGGATAACGGGGTTACGCGTAATTTCATGCCGCATCTTTGGATGTTCCTCCTGCAGTCACTCACTCCCCCCGGTCACGAAGTACTTCTGATCGACGGCAACGCGCAGCCGATGGATGAGGACGGCATCGCTCGCTTCGTGCGCGAACAAAAGATTGGACTCGTCGGGATCGGCGCGATGACCCGGATGATCGCCAAGGCGTACCGCATGGCCGACGCGATTCGCGCCACGGGCGTGCCGGTTGTGATGGGGGGACCTCACGTAACCGAAGAAGCCGACGAAGCCCTCGGTCGAGACGGCGGCCCGCGCCATGCGGACGCTGTGGCCCTCGGCGAAGCCGATGAAACTTGGCCCAGGATCGTCGAGGATGCGGCGCGCGGCACTCTTAAGGATGTCTACGCCCCGGTGGATGAATTTGGCCAGGAACGCAAACCCACTCTCCAGCAATACCCGGCGATTCCCTGGGACAAAATCAGCCTCGAGCAGTTCAATTTGGTTCCAAAAATGGCCACGCGGACGCTTCAGCGAGTGGGTGAGGGCTGGGGCACGTTTCGCATGATTCCCATGGAGTCCGGGCGCGGGTGCCCTTACGGCTGCGAGTTCTGCACGGTGACCGGATTTTTCGGGGACTCGATCCGGTTCCGCACGAACAAGAGCGTGGTGGACGAGCTGCTGCTGCTGAAAGCTCGCGCGCGCAGCGAGCGGGGCCAGATGGCCGTCTTCTTCATCGACGACAACTTCGCCATCAACATCAAACGGACCAAGTCGTTGCTGCGCGATATCATCGCCGCCGGCGCACAGGTGCACTGGGTGGCGCAGATCAGCGCCAATCTCTTGCGCGACGAGGAACTCGTCGACCTCATCGCGGCCTCCGGCGGCAAGTGGATCTTCATCGGCATGGAGTCCATCGATCCCACGAACCTTGCGAGCGTGAACAAGGGATTCAACAAGCCGGGTGAGTACGCCGCGGTGCTTCAGAGGCTCGCCGATCGCAACGTTTATGCGATCACGTCCTTCATTTTCGGCATGGATAACGACACTGTGGGAGTGGCCGACCGCACGCTTCGCGAGATTGCCACCTGGCCGCCGGGCCTGCCCATTTTTGGCTTGCTCACGCCTTTGCCCGCCACGCCGCTCTATAAGCGGCTGGAGGCTGCAGGACGATTGACGCGCCCCAAGCACTGGCAGAAGTTCATACCGTTTGCGATGGCCCACACTCCGCTCAAGATGACGATCGAGGAAGCCCACGCGGAGGTTAAGCGCGGGTGGGCCCGCTCGTACAGCCCCGAAGCCATGGCACACGCGGTGGATTCTATCAAGGACAAGCCCCTGGGCTACCGGATCAACATCTTCATTGCGCGAATGTGCTTCCGCGGAATCTATTTCCCGCAGATGGGCCTCTGGGCCTGGCTGAAATTGACGTATCAAAACCGGCGAACAATTTTCAGCTTCGTGCGCGAGGGTTTTGCCATCTGGCGCAACCACGGTGCGCTAGACGCACCAGCCAACGCCTCGCTCCGCACGAGTTCCGCCGGCAGCCCGGAGTAAGTCCTCGCAGCCCATGTTTGGGCGCCGGGCCCGAGCCATTGGGGCTGAACCTCGCTCCCCTTGACATTCTACCGGAAGCGCCGTATCCTCACCTAGAATGTCTACCAAAGAACAACGCGAACGCATCGAATTGCTCCAAGGCACCCTCGACCTGCTGATTCTCCGCACCCTGTTGCTCGGGCCCGCGCACGGCCACGCCATTGCCAAGGCCATCGAATTCAAGTCCGACGACGTGTTGCAGGTCGAGCAGGGATCGCTGTACCCCGCGCTGCACCGGCTCATCAAGCGGAGATGGATTTCGGCCGAAGAGGGCACGTCTGAAAACAATCGCCGCGCCAAGTTCTACCGGCTGACGTCGCAGGGACGACGGCAACTGGCGCTTGAGACCAACAAGTGGGACAAGCTGGCGGGCGCGATCGCGCGGATTCTTCAGCCGGCGGAGCAGGAGGGCGAATCGTGAGGCGGCGCAAACACATCCTCGACAATCTCGACCAGGACATCCGCGACCATATCGAACGCGAGACGCAGGACAACATCGAGCGCGGCATGTCGCCCGACGAAGCGCGCTATGCAGCCATCCGCAAGTTCGGCAACGTCACCCGGGTGAAGGAAGAGGCGCGCGAGGCCTGGGGCCTCGTGTGGCTCGAGCAACTACTGCAAGACGTTCGCTACGCGCTGCGCACCCTTCGCAAGTCTCCAGGCTTCACGGCTGTCGCCATCCTCACCCTCGCTCTCGGCATCGGCGCAAACACCGCGATCTTCAGTGTGATCAATGGAGTGCTCCTTAGTCCGCTTCCCTATAAGAATCCGAAGCAACTCGTCGTCATCAAGGAACACGATTCGCTCCCGAACGTGATCGATATCCAGAGACAGACGCGCGCATTCTCACAGGGTGGCGGAATCAACGTCGAGCCGATGGACTACACAGGCGGAACCGAACCTGTGCAAGTCCATGTCGGGCAAATCGATGCGGCGTTTCTCGAAACGCTAGGCGCGCAGCCGATGCTGGGCCGGATCATCTCGCCTGGAGAAGATGTGCAAGGCGGACCGCGACTCGCCATGGTCAGCAACCATTTCTGGCAAGACTATCTTGGCAGCGATCCACATGCGGTGGGCAGCACGATTCAACTGGGCGGAAACTCTTATACGGTAATCGGCGTCATGCCCGCGAGTTTTGCTCCGCCGGCGGAGCATGCTGACGTTTTCGTTTCACTCTCGGTCAGCGACCCGAGAGGGGGTGCTGAGCGCGATCTGCACTTCCTGCATACCTACTGGCGATTGAAGGCGGGCGTGACGCTCGCACAGGCGCAGGCCGATATGGCCGCGATCGACCGCCGGCTCGCGGAGCAGTATCCGGCCGAAGAAAAAGAACGGAAGAGCCAATTAGTTCCGCTGCATGAATGGCTGGTGGGAGACGTGCGGTCGGCACTGCTGGTGCTCTTCGGAGCTGTAGGTCTGGTGTTGCTGATTGCTTGCGCGAACTTCGCGAGCTTGCTGATGATGCGGGCGGTCGCGGAACGCCAGGAATTGGTGATCCGGGCCGCGCTGGGCGCGGGACGCGGCCGGCTCATCCGGAAAACACTGACAGAGAGCGTACTGTTGTCGCTCCTCGGCGGTGCGGCCGGATTGCTGTTCGCGCAGTGGGGCACGAGCATGCTCCTGGCCTTGAGGCCGGAGAAGCTGGCGCGGCTGAGCGGGATTCACATGGATACACGGGTGATGCTGTTCGTCCTCGTGGTCTCGGTACTGACCGGCATCGCGTTCGGAATGGCGCCGGTATGGATCGCGGCTCGCGCGGATGTTGCAGAAGCCCTGAAAGAGGGCGGGCGGGGCACAACCTCGAGCACGGTGGGGCACAGCGTACGGAAACTTCTGGTCACCTCGGAATTGGCAGTTGCTTTGGTGCTGCTAGTGGGGGCCGGTTTGTTAATCAAAGGCTTCTCACGGTTGCGCTCGATGAACCCCGGGTTCAATTCCGCGGACGTGCTGACGATGTATCTCCAACTACCCACGACGCGGTACGGCGAAATCCCCAAACAAAACCAGTTCCGCCGCGAGTTGCTCGCCCGCTTGAATTCCCTACCGGGCGTGCAAGCGGCGATGGTGACTGATATACCGCTCGGCGGGAATTATGTGGGCCACCGTTTGGTCATCGACGGACGCCCGCCAGTCGCGGTGGGAGGTGAGCCGCTAGTGCAAACCCTTTCGGTGATGGGTGATTACTTCCGCGTGATGCAGATTCCCCTGCGCGCGGGTCGCGACTTCACTCCCTTGGATCGCGAGGGGCAGCCGCTGGTGGCAATTGTGAACGAGGAAATGGTGCGGGAATTTTTCCCGCACGAGGGCCCAATCGGCGTGCGCATCCGCTGGACGGGCGACACCGGGCCGCCACAATGGATGACCGTGATCGCCGTGGTGGGCGACGTGAAACATTCGGGATTGAATCAACCGGCGGATCCCGCTGTATATACCCCTTTTTCGCAGAACGACGAGCGCTGGAGAAGATTTATGACGCTCGCCATCCGCTCTCGGGATGCGTCTCCTGGGCTCGTTGAAGAAGTGAAGAAGCAGATCTGGAGCTTGGACAGCCAGATTCCGGTGAGCGACGTGCACGCCATGGACGACCTCATAGCTGTGTCGGTTGCGCAGCAGCGCTTCAACATGCTGCTCCTCGGGCTCTTTGCCGCGCTCGCGTTGATCTTGGCTGCGGTGGGAATTTACGGCGCGATGGCCTATTCCGTGAACCAGCGAACGCATGAGATCGGCATACGGACAGCGCTGGGAGCGCAGCGACGCGACGTACTGCGGCTCGTTTTGAGAGATGGAGCGAAAATCGCGCTCGTCGGCATCGCCTCCGGGATTGCAGGAGCGCTTGCGCTGACTCGCCTTATGGCCGGCCTGCTTTTCGAGGTGAAACCGACGGACCCCGCGACATTCGCGGGTGTCGCAACCCTGCTCGCACTCGTTGGACTCGCGGCTTGCTACATCCCCGCGCACCGCGCAATGCGCGTGGATCCCATGGTCGCGTTGCGACATGAGTGAGGGCATCACTGACTGATGGAGTACGAGAGCAAATCATGACACGCCGCAAGAAGATGCTCGGACAACTCGACCAGGACATCCGCGACCATATCGAACGCGAGACGCAGGACAACATCGAGCGCGGCATATCCCCCGACGAAGCGCGCTATGCAGCCATTCGCAAGTTCGGCAACGTCACCCGGGTGAAGGAAGAGACTCGCGATGTGTGGACCCTCGTCTGGCTCGAGCAGCTATTGCAGGACGTGCGCCTCGGCTTGCGCATGCTTCGCAAGAACATGGGATTCACAGTCCTGGCGGTGGTGGCGCTTGGCCTGGGAATCGGAGCCAACACGGCCGTTTTCAGCGTTGCCAGCGCCTTCCTGCGGAAACCGGTGTCGTTCCCCCAAGCCGATCGCCTCGTAATGGTTCTCACGCTTGCTCCGGAACAAACAGTTGGCTGGAACCAAGCCTCGCCCGCTGACTATCTTGACTGGAAGAGCCAGAGCCACTCGTTCGAAGAAATGACGGCATGGCAGTGGTACGGCTGGAACATAACCGGCAACGGCGATCCTGAAAAACTGTCGGGTGCGCGCATCCCTTCGAATTTCTTCGACACCGTCGGCGCGATGCCGGCGATGGGCCGGCCATTCCGGCCAGAGGAAGAACAGCCGGGGCACGACCAGGAAGCGATTCTTAGCTATGGCCTATGGCAGCGCCGGTTCGGCTCTGATCCAAACATAGTCGGCAAGACCATGACTTTGGACCACAAGACCTGCGACATCGTCGGCGTCATGGGAAAGGATTTTGCTTTTCCGGTCGGGGTCGAACTCTGGCGGCCGCTAGCATTGACCCCGGAAGAGCAGACCCTGCGCAGCGATCACTACATGATGCCCATGGGGCGCCTAAAACCGGGTATTCCGCTGCGCGAGGCGGCGGCCGAAATCATCACGATTCGAGGGCCGCCTCCAGAAGCAATTTCCTCAATCCGAAACCGGGTGGAGCGTAAAGGTGCTGCCGGTTTCAGTGTTCGTCGCGGGCGAACTTGCGGATGAGTATTGCCAGCTTTTGATTGGCGCGGTGCTTTTCGTGCTTCTGATTGCTTGCGCGAACGTTGCGAACTTGTTGTTCGCGCGAGCCGCAAGCCGTCAGAAAGAGATCGCGGTGCGGCGAGCCTTGGGGGCCAGCCGGATGCGGATTGTGCGCCAGCTTTTGACGGAGAGCGTGGTCTTGGCGTTTGCGGGAGCAGGCCTCGGCCTGCTGCTCGGCCAATGGGGTATCGGGCTGATCCGCTCGCACATGCCTCCTGAGGTGGAAAGGTTCCTTCCGCTCTGGAAACACGTCCGCCTGGAGTCAGATGCTTTCTGGTACACGGCCGCGCTGGCGGTCTTTGCCGGCCTCATCTCTGGTCTCGCGCCCGCTTTCCAAATGTCTCGAACGGACGTCCACGAGGAATTGAAGGAAGGAGGCCGCGGTAATACGGGGGGCCGCGCACGCCAGCGATTCCGCAGCACATTTGTGGTTGTTGAAGTCGCCTTGACTCTGGTTTTGATGGTTGGCGCCGGGCTCATAACCAAAGGCGTTCGCGCATTGCTCGTCGTAAATCAAAATCTTGACCCGCAACAGATTTTGACGATGCACTTCAGCCTGCCGGATTCGAAATACAAAACGCCGCAGCAAAAGGCGGCTTTCCTCAGTCAGGCGCTGAGCCGATTTGAAGCGCTGCCCGGCGTACGAGACGCCGCCGTCGCCACGAACATGCCCTTCGGCAATTACGAGTCGGACGGCACCATTTCCATTCAGGGCCGTCCCGCGCAACCCGGCGACTATCGCCAGGCCGACATGCAGAGCATCAACTCGGGCTATTTCCGCGCCATGAATATCCCGCTTCGCCAGGGCCGGCTCCTTGAGGACACAGATGGAGCCGATCAGCCTCCCGTGGCCGTGGTGAGCGAGAGCTTTGCGCAGCGCTACTTCAACGCCGAAAACCCAATCGGGAAATTCCTCAGAACGGGCGGCGAGGATTCGAAGTCGCCTTGGATCAGGATTGTGGGCGTTGTGGGCGACATTCGGTACAACATGCTCGGATCGCAGGAAACGCCGCCCCTGTACTTGTCCTATCAACAATCCCCGGAAGGCTTCTGCTATATGGCGATCCGAACGCAGAAGTCTCCATCCGCATTCGCGGCCGCGGTGCACAGCGAAGTGGGAAACATCGATCCGGACCTGCCGGTTTCTGAAATCATGACGCTCCAAAAGGTGATTTCAAACGGGCTGTTGGGGCTTTCGTATGTCGCGGCGATGCTCAGCGTGCTGGGCATCATGGCCCTGGTGCTCGCTTCCGTGGGCGTTTACGGCGTGATGGCGTACTCCGTTACCGAGCGCACTCATGAGATCGGCGTACGCATCGCGCTCGGTGCGCGACGCCGCGACATCCTGCGCCTCGTCCTCACGCGCGGCCTCATCATCACTGCCATTGGGCTGATTATCGGTCTTCCCGCGTCTTGGGTGTTGGCGCGGCTCTTGGCGGGGATCTTCTTCGGTGTGAGCGCCTCTGATTTCACCACCTTCAGCGGCATAACCTTCTTGATGTGCTGCGTCACTCTGCTGGCCTGCTATCTTCCGTCGCGGCGCGCCATGCAAGTGGATCCCATAATCGCGTTGAGGTACGAATAGCTGCACACAGGTCGCGTGTGCTCCTTCCTCCTCGGGGAGTTCGCATTGGGGAAGTGGACAGACCCTCCCGCCTTGCCGATGATTCTTAGTGTCCGAAAGGCTAAAAGGGTGTAGTGTAGGCGGCCACTGTTCCTCGTATCGGCCCTGTTTCTCTGCAAAGGAGTTCACGATGATTATGCGTCGCGCGGCCCCGATTTTGCTCGCCGCTGGGGCGGTTCTGATGGGCGTCGGGTGCTTGGCCACGCCAGTGTTCGCGCAGGATTCAGACACGGTCCAAAACACTAAGCAGGTTCTGGGGCTCGAGGGAATGAAGCACAATTCCACCGGAACCCTCACCATCGAAAAGGGCACGCTCGAATTCACAAAGGGCGGCAAGAAAGCCGACGTCCCGGCTGCCTCGATCACCGAAGTGCTCACGGGAGCTGACACCCAGCGAACCATCGGCGGAACGATTGGCACGCTCACCATGTTCGCGCCGTACGGTTCAGGAAGGTTCCTGAGCCTGTTCCGAACCAAGATCGACACCCTCTCGATAACGTATGTCGACGCCTCCGGAGGAGTGCACGGCGCGGTGTTCAGTACGCCGCTCGGCAAGGCGATGGCGGCGAAGGCGGCCTTGCTGGCCCAGGGCGCAAAGACCAGCGTTCCCATCGAGCCCGGAACCACCACGCAACCGCAGGCGTCGAAGCCGCAGGGAAGGAAACCATGAACACGAAAAGAACCGCCTGCCTCGGAGCGTTCGCTTTCGCGGCAGTTGCGCTTTTCTTTTGGGTAAGCTCCGTATCCGCGCAACAGACGATGCAGCCCAAGATTAAAGCGTCCTCGATTCAAATCCTCATGGTCGAGTCCAATGAAGTGACTCTCCCTCTTCCGTTTCAGTTGGCGCTCTACGAAAACATGATCGAACAGGTGGAAAAGACCAAGAAGTTCCAGCACGTCTATCGTGACGGAGACCACGCCGCCATGGACGCGCCGGATCTGGTGATCCTTCACACCAACGTGTACGGGTTCAAGCAAGGCAGCGAAGAGAAACGTCAAGTACTCACCGTTGCCGGCGCCACTCAGATCAAGGTTCATTGCCAGTTCGCCGACAAGAGTGGCAAATCCGAGCTTGACCAGGACGTCACCGGCAACGTGCGCTTTATCGGCGGCAATCTCAGAGCCACGCTCGACTTTGGGAAGAAAGTGGCGCAAATCGTCGTGGCAAGCTTCTAGGAACTGCTGAATCGAACGCCGCGATTTGGGACGTGGTCAGATCGCGGCATGTGCCCGACCTCGCACCGGAAGCCCCTTCCGTTGAAAGGAGAAGTCGAAATGAAGATGCACCGGCTAGTGGTTTGTCTCGTAATTTTCGCGGGGCTCGCTATGGCGTCATCGCACCGCGCCGAGCGCAAGGCGCTGCTGGTGCGGGCACAAGCGCGCAGCCGGCACGTCCCGCACGCCAGGATTCGTCGAGCTCGCAGTCAACTCCCAGCGCCACCGTCGAACCCATCGTTGTTTATCACAAGCCAACGGAGCGCGAAAAAATCCGCAACTTCGCATTCGACGCCTTCGGTCCATATCCCATGCTCACCGCCGTCGCCAGCGCCGGCATTCAGCAGGCCTATGGCACACCACCCGAGTGGGGCCAAGGATGGGACGCCTACGGCGTGCGCCTCGGCAGCAACTACGGAATTCAGTTGATTACGACTGCCACTCGCTACGCCGTTGCCGAAGCGTTTCGTGAGGACACGATTTATTATCGCTGCGCATGCCGCGGCTTTTTCCCGCGCCTTGAAAACGCCCTGATTTCCACCGTCACCGCGCGGCGCGGCGCCGACGGCCATCGCGTGTTTTCTCTCGCAGCGATCGGCGCGCCTTACGCCGGCACGATGTCGGCCACGCTCGGCTGGTATCCCAGCCGCTATGAACCGATGGACGGTTTCCGCATCGGGAATTACAACCTCGCGGCCCATGCTGGCCAGAACATCGCCCTCGAATTCATCTACGGCGGCCCGCACACCGTGTTCGGCGGCGTCCACTTCCCCGGCATGCACGGTGGCACCAAAGATTCCGGTCAGAATCCCTGACGCCCTGCGTCCCGGTGGATTCACTCAAGGACTCGCTGTGACGCGAATGACGCGCGTCACGTAGTCCGGGCCTTCCAGCGGAATCACGAGCCGGTAGCCGCTCGGCGTCTTGTGCTCTTCCGCGCCGTCGATTTTGAGTTTCGGCAGCCTCGTAACCAGGTCCACTGTGTTGCTGCGCCCCGCCAGTCCCGCCACCTCCAGCTCAAAGCTGTCTTGACCTGTCACATTGATCTTCATCACCTTCAGCGATGTGTTGCGGTCACCGGGCGTGGGGTGCGCCGCCGGCGGCACAACGCCCACGCCGCCGTCATACTCCACTATCACCTCCGCGTCTCCCTGCAACGCGAACTTCACAGCCGCGCCGTTCGTGCCGCCAAACTGCCTCGGCTGAAAATTCTCGCGCTTGCCATTCACCATCACGCGCCGAACCTTCGCCAGCAGCGGCAGCGGCGCCTCAACGTCGGCGCTGACCCGTTCTGCGCCGTCCAAATGCAGCCGCACCACCGTCCTTCCCGCTTCCTGGCGGACTTCGCCCGACACCCGATCGCCTCCGGCTGCGTACCCTGAAAATCGCGCGAAACTCCAGTTCGCCGGGAGCTGCGGACGAAAACTCACGACGCGCATGGCCCCGCCCTCAGTGCCGCTCGCCTCTGAAGTCTCCAGTCCCAGCAGCCCCCGCACCGCAGGCACCACTACGCCAGCAGACGAAAACAATTGATGCGGCACAGATCGCTCGCCCGCCAGGTAATAATCACCGTTCATGTGCTCCGGCATGTAGCCTGGCTCCTGATTCCCTGTGAGCCGCGCGCAGTTGCTCCATGTTGCGAAGCCCGCCACGGGATTTCCCCGCGCGTATTCCGCCCAGCTCACGAACCCGTTCATGAACGGCCACGCGGTGCCGTTCTGATAGCTCACCGGGTCGTAATACAGACTTTGGTTGCTGAACGATCGCTCGGCCCAATCAGTCGCGAGCTCCGGAGAAGCCAGCTTCGCCACGTCACCTGCCGCCTTATCGTTTTGAATTTCCGGCGTCAGCGCGAGCAATACGGACGTCCAGTCCGCCACCATGTCATCGCGGCGCCCATCCGCCGTCTGCCCAAACGCGAAAAACTTCCCATCCGGAATTCCACCACTGCTTTTCGAGAGACTCCCGCGCCTTCGCTAGACGCGACTTCGCGTCCGCTGCAATCGCGGCGTCGCCCGCGGCAGTTGCCATTTTTTCCATCGCTTCCAGCCCCGCCATCCATGCGCCCTCGAGGTAAACATCCTTAACCACTTTTCCGCGCAGCACGCCCGCCTCCACCGCCGCCAGCCCGGCTTTCGTGTTGTCCATCAAGCCGTCGTTCGGATCGAGTGTGGTGACGCAGTAGGCGTACGCTTTCTTCGCGGACTCCCAAGACTCTTCCAGAAATTTCCGGTCGCCCGTCCGGCTCCAATATTGTTCCAGCGAATACAGATAAAACGGCGTCGTGTCCGCGTGATAGTAGGCGTACTGGTATTTTCCGAACCAGTCGATCAGCCCCACGCTCTGCGTCATCTCGTGCATCATCTTGCCGTCGGCGCGTTGCCGAGCCTTCAGGAATCGCAACGCTTGCAGCGCGCCCGGCAAGTCACCATAGTCTTCGAGCGCCCAACTCGACATCAGCGCGTCCCCGCCGAACCACCAATCAAATCCGGGGCGTTCGCCATTGCCCGCCGGCCCGTATCCCGCCACCAGTCCGCAGCCGTACGTGTCGTTGCAAACCCACCCC
The DNA here is from genome assembly GCA_963744235.1 of uncultured Acidobacteriota bacterium. Taxonomy (GTDB): domain Bacteria; phylum Acidobacteriota; class Terriglobia; order Acidiferrales; family UBA7541; genus Palsa-295. The sequence goes on from CAVUSU010000007.1 coordinate 318,962, forward strand.
GCGTCGAGCGCCACTTTCGACCACGTGAACGCGCGATTCAGCTCGGCGTCGGGCGTTTCGATCTGCATCGTGCGCGCAAGAAAGTCCCGCTGGTACGCGACCTTTTCTTCGTAGAGTTCGCGCGCACGAATTAGGGGGAACCAGTATGCCTCGCGCGCGATGTTTTGGCCCTTCATGCTGAGCGCCATCACCAGCGGAATAAGTTGCGCGCGAGCCTCCTCCGCCGTGGCGCGAAGCTTCAATTCCATCTCTCCATTGATCAGGCTGTTGTCGACAAAATCCGTGTAGGCGCTCACGGCCGGCGACCCGATCATCGCCGTCGGCACGCCCGTGCCGTCCGTCAGACCGAACGCGTGATCCTGCGCCGTCCAGAAGCTGTTTTGCCCTCCCAGGCTTGCAGGCCACATGGGCTTGAAGTCCGGCACGAACTTCGCCGTAATCGTCAGCGGCTTGTTGGTGTCGATGTCGAAAAAGATCACCGACGCAGCATCCTCGCGCGGCACCCAGATGATCTCCTGCACCGTGAACAGCGGATGAACGTAGACCAGCGTCGTCGATTCCGGCCGGGTGATTACTTCCTGCAGATAATCCTCGCCACGCACCGGCTCCACCATGCCGTCCTGCTGAAACTCCAGGTGAAAGCCGTGCAACACCTTGATCGGATAAATCCAGGCCTCGAACTTGCCGTCCTGTTTGCCGAGAATTGCGGCGCGGTGTCCGGTCGCGTCGAAATATTGCTGCGGTCGCGCAGGACTTTCCCACGAGAGCCCGCTCTGCGGAATTTCAAATCGCGGAATGCCGATCGGCGAGGGGTTTTCTTGTGCGCCAGCCAGCTTGCCCCATGGCGCGTGGAAACAGGATCGAAGCGCCAGCCAGGAGGCATAACACGACCAAAGTGGCCGCCGCACAAGCCCTGCTTGTCATGGTTAGGAAATGCCGAAGGATTTGCATGCGCGCGAGGACGCCACCTCGCGGCAGATGCTATGAGCGCTCTTCGCCAATGTCAACCGAACGCTCCCCGCACATAGGCCGGCGCTCGTATTTTTAGAACGTGACCCGCGCGCCGATCTGCGCTGCGAACGGAATCCCCACCGTCGTTCCAGGCCCGAAGAAGTCGCCCAGCGCCCCACCGGGCACGCGCAACTGATTCAGGCTGGTGATCGGAGTGGTCGTCGTGCAAGCGGCGTTCGTGCAAAGGTCGGTGACGTTGCCGGCAGCCACTTCCGCTGGCGGGACCGGCAGCGCACCCACATTCGTCACGTAGTTCGCTCCGGGATTATTGCGATTGAACAGATTGTAGAACTCGACGAAGGGGACCACCGACCAGCGATCGCCGAGCCGGAACGGCCGGCTCACCCGCAGGTCCATCTGAATGTAGGGCGTTCCTCGCAATTCGTCGAGCGTCGTCGGTACGCCGTTCACCACCGCCCGGTCGTCGACGCCGTCGCCCAATCCGGTCACAGGAGTTGTGGTCGTCAGCGTAATCGGCCGCGCGCTCTCCGCCTGCATCAGCGTCGTCAATTCAAGTCCGCTCGGTACGTGAAATGTCCCTGCGAACACGAACCGATGCGTCACGTCTTCCCCGGACGGCCCGTAGTCGCCGGGACCGAAGGGCTTCAGCGGATTGCAAACACCGTCCACGTAATCGAACAGCTCGCCGAGTATGCATCCCCACGTGTTCGCCCTCGACAGCGTGTAATTCGCCACTAGGCTGAACCGCCGCGAAACGTTTCCCTGCAAGTGAATCATCAGCGCGTTGTAAGCCGACCGATTGTCCGAGCGGTACACGGTCACGTTCGGGACGTTGTCCCGCTGGCAATCGATCGCGTCTTCCAGCGCGGGGCAGCCGTTGCCGGGAGAAAAAAGCGGCGAGTTCAACGTGAACCCCGCCTGATACTGATAACGCGTGAAACCGTGGTTCCCTTTCTCGTATGTGTAGTCAGCGCTGATCAGCCAGTTTGGATTGAAAGCATGCTGAACGCCGCCTGTGACGTGCATTGCGTAAGGCGTTTTGTAACCCGGTGCGATGATCGCGCCCGATCCCGCCACCGTCCCGATGGGCCCCGTCGAAGACGCTGGAGGCAGGCAGCCCGGATCGCCTGGATTCACGCAAGGGCCCGGCGGCGTGTTCACTGCTTGCAACGCCGGCACCCAGCCGTTCTGCGCAAGGTCGTTCGAGTAAATACCCGCGCCGGCGCGAATCACCGTGTTTTCAGATTTGCCCACGCCGTACACGATTCCAAGCCGCGGCCCCACCGCCCCGGTGAAATCGTGCGGCGCGCCATTCAACAACGGAATCTGCAACGCCTTCAGCGTCAAGTAAGCGGGATTATCGAATTGGCTCTGCCCCGACGCGATGAACAGACCGAAGCTCCGGTCGTACCGAAAGCCGTAATTCAACGTCAGCCGCGGCGTGACGCGCCACGAATCCTCGGCGTAAAGCCCGAGCCGCTGGATGTTCTGCCCGAAGCTGCCGTTCCCGGCCGGCGTCGTCGCGCACGTCGATCCCGGGTTCGCGTTCGGCGAAGGATTCGCCGTGCACAATGACAAATCCGCGCTGAACTGCGCGGGGTCGGCCAGATAGCCCGTCGGGTCCTCGGCAAACGTTACGATCGTCTCCTGATTGCTCGGCAGCGCGCCGCTCAGCACCGGCTCGTGCATGAAGTTCACGCCAAATCGGATCGAGTGCGCGCCGGTGGTGTGCGTCACGTCGTAGCGAAGCTGGTATTTCTCCTGATTGCGCAGCACCGGAAACGCAGTAATCGGAGTGATGAACTGATTGTCCCCAAACGTCTCGAAGCCGGAAATCGTCGCCGACGTCGCAGTGAACGGAAACGCCAGCGCGAATCCCAGGTCCGAATTGCGCGCCGCGGTCAAGTGCAGCGCGCTCGCGTCGAACACAAACGACCCCACCCACGTGGGGCTGAACAAGAACAGATTGCTGACGACCATGTTCATGTAGCTGTTGTGCTGCTCCACACCGGTCGAGGGCAGCGCCGCCTGCTCCACCAGCGCGTTGTGCGTCAGATAATTGTCGATCGCCGCGCGCAGAAACCATTGCGACCTCGCCGACTCCGCCCAGTCGAATCGCGTCGTCGCCAAGTAATCGCGAAACGGCACCGGCACGATGTTGGGCGTCGGGATCGAGCTCACCTGCGTGCCGTTCACGTCCACCAGGCCCATCTGCGCAAGCTGCGCCAGCGCGTTGAACTGCGTCTGGCTCGTTGGGCTGTACGCGATGCTCGCGTTTTCGTGCACGTATTCGAGCGACGAGAAAAACCATACTTTGTCGCGCGCGATCGGCCCGCCCACGGTGCCAACGTAATTCTGCCGCGAAAACGGCTGCTTCGGATTCGGCGCGGGATTCTCGATTGGAAACCGCGCGTTCAGCGCGGCCTGCCGGTCGTAGAAAGCGGCGTCGCCGTGCCAGTCGTTCGTGCCGCGCTTGGTGGTGATTACCACGGACGCGGCCGTCGTGCGCCCCGTGTCCGCATCTTCTCCCGCGGTGCGCACCGCAAATTCTTGAATCGTATCCGGCGAGAAATTCTGCAGGAAGCCGCCGATGTAGTCGTCCGAGTTATCGCCGCCGTCTACCGACAGCTCGTTGTTCAAGCCCGAGCTGCCGCCCGTCGACACGGCCGTGATGCGCGCCTTCGTCGGATCGGACGGCTCCACCGGCTCAGTTCCCGGCGCAAGGTACGCGATGTTGGCGAAGCTGCGCGCCGCCAGCGGAACCGTTTCCAGGTCCTGCGAGCCGACGGTCGCCTGATGCACCGCGCTCGTTGTATCGATGGGCTGCGTCGTCACAGACGACGCCTGCCCCTGGACGCTCACCGTCTGCGCGACGCCGGCTGGGTGGAGTGTGACCATTACTTCCTTCACAGTGCTGACCACCACCGCCACGTCCGAAGACGCATCCGCGAATCCCTTGGCTTTCACGCTCAGGTGATACACGCCCGGCAGCAAATCGTCGATGCGGAATTGACCCACGCTATCGCTCGTCGTATCGCGTTTCACGGACGGCGATCCCGCCGCCTGCAGCGTGACGCTTGCGTTCGGAACGCGCGCCCCCGTCTGATCCTCCACGGTCCCCAGCAAGCTGCCCCGAAAATTCTGCGCCTCCGCCCGCGGCGCCATGCAGCACCACCACGTGCAGCACAGAGTCAAAACGCGCGCATGCCGCAAGCTGATTCGCTTCACTCGGATGGTCCCCGGACGGATCGTCCCCAATATTCAATCGGCATTCAATCCGTCGGAAGACTATCTCACCCGCCATTCCTACTACCACGCGTAGTAGTTCGCCGCCTCAACCCTTGTCGGAGTGTCCCCAAAGTCCACGAATCAGAACCTTCCAATGACAATTATCTTGACGTGTGCGGACCAAGCTAGGATACTCACGTCCCCTCAGTTTTTTTGGCAGCGCCCCCTTCCGGAAAATGCGTGTGACTCATCATGTCCACAGCCGTGGCGGCTCCAAGGATCCTTGTCATCGAGGATAACTCGGCGGTCGCCCATGCGATTCAAGCAGCCCTCGCTCACTCTCGCACCGGTCCGTTCGACGTGGAATGGGTACGCCGGCTTTCCGATGGCCTCGGTCACCTGACGGGCGAAGGAATTGCCGCTATCCTGCTGAATTTGTTCCTGCCCGATAGTCGAGGTATTGAGACGTTCGACAAGCTGCACCGCGTCTCGCCCGCCATCCCCATTTTGGTCCTCTGCGGCGGCGATGACGAAGCTCTCGCACAGCAGGCGGTAGCGCGCGGCGCCCAGATTTATCTCCGCCCGGCTCATCTCCGTCGGCATCCGCTGCAGAGCATTCTGCGGAGCTCGATCAAACGCAATGCCGCCGAGGATGTGTTGTGCGTGGAACGGGAACGCACACAGGTCATCCTGAACTCGATTGGCGACGGTGTCATCTGCACGGACAACGAAGGTAACGTCACCTCCCTCAACCTGGTTGCACAGAGCATGACGGGTTGGCCTCGCGAAGAGGCTGCTGGCCATCCCTTCGCCGATATCTTCAAGACGATTGACGCCGCCACCCGCCTGCCCGCTCAAAACTTGATGCAGATGGCTCTTCAGCAGAATCGGGGCGTGCGACTCCCCGGGAATTGCATCCTTGCTCGCCGCGACGGATTTGAATCCGCCATCGAAGGCTCCTTCACCCCTGTCCACGACCGCGCCGGTCACGTCACTGGCGCTGTGATCGTTTTCCACGACGTCAGCGAGGCCCGAACCATGTGGCTCGAAATGATCCGCGCCGCGCACCACGATTGTCTTACGAATCTCCCCAATCGCCTCCTCATCAACGAACGCATATCTCAGTCGATTTCGCTGGCTCGCCGCCAAAACAAGCGGGTCGCCGTGATTTTTGTGGACCTGGATCGCTTCAAATACATCAATGATTCGCTGGGGCATGCCGTCGGCGACAAGCTCCTGCAATCTGTTGCGGAGCGGTTGTCGGCTTGCGTGCGAAGTTCAGACACTGTCAGCCGCCAGGGTGGGGATGAATTCGTGATCCTGCTGCCGGACATCACCCACCCCGGTGACGCTGCCGCCAGCGCTGAAAAGTTGCTCTCCTCTCTCCAAGCGCCCCACTCGATCGAGGGGTACGATCTCCATATCGACGGCAGCATCGGCGTCAGCATCTTTCCGGAAGACGGAGAGGATGCCGAAACGCTCATCAAGCACGCGGACACTGCCATGTACCACGCTAAGGAAAGCGGCCGTAACAATTTCCAGTTCTTTGCGGCCGAAATGAATGCGAAGGCCGTCCAGCGCCAGTCTCTCGAAAGCCACTTGCGCCACGCCCTCGAGCGGAACGAGTTCGTGTTGCACTATCAACCGAAGGTAAATCTCGCCACTGGTAAGATCACCGGCGTCGAGGCATTGATACGCTGGCACCACCCGGAGAGAGGGCCTACGCGCCCCGCTCTCTTCGTGCCCCTTGCCGAGGACTGCGGCCTCATTCTCCAGATCGGCCGTTGGGTGCTGCGGGAAGCCTGCAGGCAGGTTCGCGCTTGGCAAGACGCGCGCTTGCCGCTCATACCGGTTGCCGTGAACGTTTCCGCCGTCGAGTTTCGCGCCAAGAATTTTCTGGAAGGTGTTTGCGAGATACTTGCTGAAACGGGCGTGGAACCCTGCTATGTCGAATTTGAGGTCACCGAAGGCGTCCTCATGGAGGACACCTTATCCACCGCCCGTGTGCTTCAGAGGCTCAGGATAATGGGCATACGTCTCACGGTGGATGACTTCGGCACCGGCTACTCCAGCCTCAGCTACCTGCGGCAGTTTCCAATTGATGCGCTGAAAATTGACCGGTCATTCGTCCGTCGAATCAATATCTGTCCGGATGACGCTTCCATTGTCAGCGCCGCGATCAACATGGGCTGGAGCCTCAAGCGCCGTGTCATCGCCGAGGGCGTCGAAACGCCGCAACAGCTTGCATTCCTCCAGGCCCAGCATTGCGCGGAAGGACAAGGTTACCTCTTCGGCCGCCCCCTGATCGCCTCCGCGTTCGCCAAGTTACTTCAGACAGGCTTGCCGGAAACTTCTTTATTCACGCGGAAACGCGTTGCCTCAGCCGCCGTCTGAATCACCGCGCGAAAATCCGTGGCATCCACCCTAACTACTTCCGGGTTTAATCCGACTGCCCCGAGCGCGCGACCTTCGCCTTCATACTTCCCTCAGGATCGCTCCCGATTCGCAACCACTCTTTGAACGCATCCGGGGCTGGCTGCAGCCGTCCCGGGTTCATCACGTTCCCAGGATCGAGGCCCTGCTTGATAGCGGCCACCGCCTTCACGCCCAGCGGCGAAATGTCCGCCGCCAGCCATGGCAAGTGTTCTGTGCCGACGGCATGATGGTGTGAAAGAGTGGCGCCGTGGTCGATGAACGATTGCTGCGCGGCGCGCTTCACCCTCAGATACTGCTCCATTTCGCTTCCCCGCTGCTGCGTGAAACCGAATGTGAAATAGAGGCTCGCTCCGCAGTGATATGTGTGACTGATATGGCAGCCGGCCCAGGGCTTTGCGCCGCTTTCCGCGATCCTGGCGCGTATCACTTCCGTTGTCGCCTGATACAAAGGAAGGATGTTGCTCCACACCGTCGAGGTCTCGCTCACATCCGTCGTCACGTCGCGCTCCAGCAGATAATCGCGGATGTGGGGAAAATCATACTTCGTAGCCTCGAAAGACTTGCCCGAGCCAGATCCCAGCCCAACTCCCCCAAATTTTCGGTATATCGCGTTCACCTCCCGCAATTGCCGCCCGACTTCCCCCTTGCCACCCTCGAACGCGGCCAGCATCAGGCACGCCCGCGGCAGGTCAAAACCCTTCGCTCGCAGATAGCTCTTGAAGACCTTGCTCACCGCTTGCGTAAGCCGCGATGACGCCGGCTTGAACGCCACTGACAGCGCCGTCTTGTCGGGATCGCTCAACCGCACCATCGCGGGCATGCATTCCCTGTTCACGCATTCGCGCATGGCTTGAATGCCGCCCTCGAACTCCGGAAACAGGTACGCAGGAACAAGCCGCAACTCGGGCCGCGGATGCACTCGCATCGTCGCTTCGGTGATTACGCCGAGCGTTCCTTCACTCCCGATGCACAAATGATTCACGTCGATCCCGTTCGACGATTTCGGCACCGTCCGCGTCGCCAGCACGCCATCGGGCGTCACCATGCGCAGCGACACCACCATGTCCTCGATCTTGCCGTACTTGTCGCTTTGCATTCCCGCGGAACGCGTCGCGATCCAGCCTCCCAGCGTCGAGTGCAGAAACGAGTCCGGGAAATGGCCCAGCGTCATACCCGCCGCGCTCAACTGCCCTTCCAGGTCAGGACCGAATATCCCGGCCTCCACGCGCGCGGTAAACGACTCCGCATCCACCGCCAGCACGCGCCGCATCCGCCGCATGTCCAACGACACGGCCACGCGATCCGGTTCCATGCGCTCCAGGCAGCCCGAGATATTCGAGCCGCCGCCGAACGGAATCACCATCACGTCGTGGCGCGCCGCCGCTCGTAGCGTCGCCAACACATCGTTTTCGCTTTCGGGATAGACCACCAGGTCCGGGGCGCCTTCGGCCCATCCGCGGCGCATGCGAAACAGGTCGCGGAAACCTTTGCCGTATGCGTGGACCACCCGCTCGTAGCGGTTGTCGCAAATCTGCCCGGCATGCAAGGCCGAGCCGAGTTCGTCTAGAAAGCGGGGATTGACGTTTGCTTCCGGCAGTTCCACAGCTTCAAGCGGCACGGGCGGCTTGGCGGGAGCTTCACCTTCGATGCCAAGTACAGTCTTCGCAAAGGGCCAGAAACCAGGATGGGAATTCGCATGGAAGCGCACATCAGGGTCGCCCCAACCCCACCACTTCATATGTCTGGGGCTGTATGCCATCAGCGCTCCCCTCACACGCTCAAGTCCTCACGCCCTTGCCGCCTCAAATCAAGACGATGCGCGTGATTCGACCGAAAATCCCCACTTAAACGGTGAGATGCCACATCGTATGCCTCTCCCGCCCCGCACACAACGACTTTGCCGCCGGAGTTTCGTTCTGTTATCGACAGAAAAAAATCCCGCTTTTCTCTGTGCCTCTGTGGCCTTTTCTTGCCTTTGCATTCATCAGTGTTTATCTGTGTTCATCTGTGGTTCCAAGGGTTTTGCCTTTCTTTGAAATCTGCGACTCAATCTGACCGATGGGACTCTATTGACTTGCCGCCAATGTGGCTCTACCGTGAGGTAACGTCGGTCTGGTGTGAATTCCGAACTGGAGGAGGCACGATGAAAGGTCGAAAATCACCGAAAAAACATAAGCAACTCACGAAGAAAAAACTCAACATGGTAAAGACGTTAATCAAGGATCCGATATCGGTGCACCATTTCAGTTAGCCTCTGCCGTCGAATCTGACTTTTTGAACTGCCTGCGCTATTGGGGTTTTAACAGCGCGTCGATCTGGCTTTTTGCCCAGTCATCGTCAGGATGCAATTCGACCACTTTGCGGTAATCTGCGATGGCCTTGTCGATTTCGCCGTTGGCTTGGTGCGCCATTGCGAGCACGTGATACGAGTAGACCGACGTCGGATTGTTCTCCGCGAAATTCATCTCCATGATCGCCACGGCTTCTTTGTTCTGTTTCTTCGCCAAAAGCGTTTCCGTAAGCTGATTCAACGGAAGCTCGCCGAAATCGTACTGGCCTGAGCCGTAATACTGTTTGCGCAGGTCGTGATACAGCGCCACCGCCCCATCAATCCCGCGATTATCGATCGCTTCCGCAAGCACCGCTTTCAACTGCCGCGGTTTCGTGAGCCCGTGATGGCACGTCGCGCACTCCACGCGCACCGGTTCCTCCTTGCCGATCTTGGTCATGTAGTCGTGGTTGATCGCAGCCACCATTTGGAGCATCACCCGCGCCGTTTTCTTCGTGTTCTTGTCGTCCGCGGCGTAGTCGAATTCCTTGTTGGCGTTTTGCATGTGACAGTATTCGCACCGCACGCCCAGTGCGAACGCGAAGCCGCGCATCGTCGCTTGCAGCTCGCTCTTCGAAGTCTCTTTCGGCAAAACCTGAAGGTTCGTGTATTTGTCAGGAAATTGCGCGCCGGCCGTGCCCGCAGTGAATGCTAGTGCGAACACCATCGCCGTCATTCCGATTCCACGCACGAGAGTGCGATGAGCAATCATGATCCCCTCCGTTCGCCCCAGCGTCGGTGCGAATCATACCATTCCTCGCCAGCCATCCCGCTCGCCGCTCGACTTGCGCCGATCCCCCTTCCAGCGCGAATGCCTCTTGCACGTATTAAGGGATTCCCTTATTATGTGGACATGAACATCACACTGTCACTCGATGACAACATCGTCAAGGAAGTGCGAAAGATCGCCGTCGAACGAGACACCACGCTGACCGGACTTGTGCGGGAATATCTGGAATCCCTCGCTGCCGAAAACGCGAACTCGGGCCGAAAGCGCCGCGAACTAGAAACGCTCGAACAGACCTTCGCGCGATTCAGCTTCAAGGTCGGAAAGCGAACCTGGACCCGAGCCGATCTTCATGAGCGCTCCTGAGTTCCTCGACTCGAACGTCTTCGTTTATGCATACGATGAGAGCGATCCCCGCAAACAAGCCATCGCCCAGAAGTTAGTGGCTAGAGGTCTCAGGGGAGAAGCCGTCGCATCGTCCCAAGTACTCGCTGAATTCGCAGTGACGCTTCTTCAGAAGGCATCGCCGCCAGCTCGTTCCGAGGTATTACTCGCCATTCTTAATGCTCTGGGTCCGATAAAGCTTATCTCAGTAGATGCTGACACCGTCCGCCGGGCCGTAGAGGCTCGCGCCACCTACGGAGTGCACTTCTATGACGGTATGATCGTCGCAGCCGCAGAGCGCGGCGGTTGCAAGCGAATCTGGTCGGAAGACCTAAACTCCGGACAACAGTATTTCGGCATCGAGGTTCTTAACCCGTTCAAGTAGCCACGAAAGATCTCTCCGAGCAAAAAGCACGTCCCGTTCGCTGCGGCGATTTCGCATCTCCGCTGCCACTTTCAGCCGCCAGATGTTTATTCCTTGCGCCCCAGAAATTTTCTACTACCATGGAACCGTGGAAACTGTCTCGTCAAAGCGAATGCAGACGCAGGACGCGGACCTACTGCTCGTACCGGGATTAGAAATCGCCGCAACCTCCTGGAAACAAACGACGCCGACCCCTTCTAATAGTCAGTACAGTGGGGGGCCACCGTTCGCCTGCGGACCAAATCCGATGCCCCGCGAAACTGCATCTCAATCGGTACACTCTGCAAACGGAAATCCCGCTAAGTCACTGAAAACAAACAGCCAAAGAAATTTCCAATCGGTACACAAAACACCCATTCTTTCACCGATCTTCGCTTCACGAGTCCCGAATCACCAATCACTACTCACATGACTAACGACGCCCATCGCATGAGTCGCCCCATCGACGAAGTCGACCCGCAGATCGCGGAGATCCTTCGCGACGAACTCCGCCGACAATCCACCAGCATCGAGCTGATTCCTTCCGAAAACTTCGTCTCCGAAGCCGTCCTCGAAGCTGCGGGCTCGGTCCTCACCAACAAATATGCCGAGGGCTACGGCACGAAGCGCTATTACGGCGGCTGCGAATTCGTCAACCAGGCCGAACAGCTTGCCATCGACCGCGCGAAGCAGCTCTTCGGCGCCGAACATGTAAACGTGCAGCCGCATTCCGGCACGCAGGCCAACATCGCCGTTTACATGACCGCGCTTCAGCCGGGCGACACCGTCCTCGGAATGAATCTCGCGCACGGCGGCCACCTGACCCATGGCCACCCTCTGAATTTTTCTGGCAAGACGTACAAATTCATCGCCTACGGCGTAACGAAAGAAACTGAAACAATCGACTACGATGAGCTCGACCGCCTCGCGCGCGAGCACAAACCGAAAATGGTCGTCGTTGGTGCGAGCGCTTACTCGCGCATCATCGACTTCGCCCGCATGGGCGAAATCGCGCGCGCGATCGGCGCGCTGCTCTTCGTCGACATGGCGCACATCGCGGGCCTCGTTGCGGCGGGCGTGCATCCGAGTCCCGTGCCCCACGCGGATTTTGTTACCACCACCACGCACAAAACTCTGCGCGGCCCTCGCGGCGGCATGATTCTCTGCAGGGAGCAATACGCCAAGGATCTCGACCGTACTCTCTTCCCCGGCATCCAGGGTGGCCCGCTGATGCACATCATCGCGGCCAAGGCGATTTGCCTGAAGGAAGCGATGGAGCCGGAGTTCCGCGAATACGGCAGGCAGGTAGTGGCGAACGCGAAGGCGCTCGCCGCCGGCGTGACGAAACACGGCTACCGTGTGGTCAGCGGCGGCACGGACAATCATCTGTTCCTGATCGACATCAACGCGCGCGGCCTTACCGGCAGCGTCGCGCAGCCCGCGTTCGATCGCGCCGGAATCACGGTCAACAAAAACTCGATTCCGTTCGACCCCCTTCCGCCGATGAAGGCGGGCGGCATTCGCGCCGGCACTCCCGCCATCACCACGCGCGGCATGCGCGAGCCCGAGATGGAAAAAATCGCCGCGTGGATCGCGGAAGTTCTCGACCACCTCGGCGACGAAGCCACAGAGAAGCGCATCCGCGCCGAAGTGGCCGCCCTCGCCGCAAAGTTTCCGCTCTACACGAAGCGCCTCGAAGCCGCCGACGCCGCCTTGACGCGTCATACCTACCGCGCAAACCCCTGAACATATCGCGGACATTTCGCGTCGAAGGCTCGCTGCGCATCGCGGCGTTTCACTCACGCTCAAACGTTTCGTCGCGGCACAGTTCCGATTCCATCGCGGTTCCCTGCGACGTTTGCATCCGGCTAACCTCTTTCCTGCGCTCATCGCCATCCCATTCCCGCTCTCGTTTTGGCACGCGGCGTGCCACTTCCACTTTCGCACCACTGCGTCAACTTGAGCCCGAGAGGATTGCCAGAATGGCGATGCCGGAGACGGTCGAGCAATTGATTCCGGCCAACAAGGTTCCCGCCAGCATCTGGGAAGTCGAAAGAGATGAGGCGCGGCGAATCCAAGAATCGCTGCTGCCCACCGGCCCGCTTCGAGGACCGAGCTTCGAAGTCGCGTGCCGCTTCGCGCCTTTCTCCGGCGTCAGCGGCGATTTCGCCGACTATTTCGATCTCCCCAACGGTCTCGTGGGAATTTACCTCGGCGACGTCGTCGGGAAGGGCCTGCCCGCCGCGATGTATGGCGCGATGGTGATGGGCACGCTGCGCGGCACCAACAAGACCGGCGAGGATACGCGCGGTGTGCTTACTGCACTCAACAGGCGCTTGCTCGCCCGCCCAGTCTCCGGACGGTATTGTGCCACTCTGTATGCGCTGTTCAATCCCGCTACACTCGAGCTGAGATTCTCGAATGCGGGCCTGCCCTTTCCGTTGCACGCTTCCGAGGAAGGTTGCAAGACCGTTGGAGACGGCGGCGTGCCGTCAGGATTGTTCCCCGGCTCGTCTTACGATGTTCACTCGATCAAGCTTTCGCCGGGGGACACCGTTTTATTCGCGACGGACGGCCTGCACGAGATGCGGAACGGCAAGGACGAGGATTTCAGTTGGGAGAGACTGTCCGAAGTGTGGCAGCGTTGCCGCAGAAGCTCCGCGAAAGAAACGCTCGATCTTCTTTTCGAAGGCGTAAAGGAATTCTCGGCCGGCGGCGTCGGGCAACACGACGACATCACGGTCGTCGTCATAAAGGTGATGTCGACGATGGTCCTGCCGAACCCGGCAGGCGGCTTCTGGCGCGTACCGTGGCGCTAAAACCTATGAGATTCCCATCTCAACGCTTGGGTTTTTCGAACGCGCCTTCCGGAATATCGTTTGCGTGGGGCGCTACCTTCCCGATGTTAGGCGTCACGTCCGCGTCCACGTTGCGAAGCGCCCACGAAATTCCACCCAGCAGCAGGCTCTGGTACATCGCCGAACTCCACACGTCTTCGCGATGCCCGAGCGCCGTGTAAAACACTCGGCCTCGCCCATGCATCCTGGCCCAGGTGTTCGGAAACGGCGGACGCCGGTAATGCGGCCCCTGCATGCCTTCCGTTTCGAGGATCGTCAGCACGTGCAAATCGCGCTGATAGTCGCGGAAGGGATACCACTCCTCTTCGATCTCCACGCCGTCGCCAAGCGGCGCCATACCCGGAAAATCCTTGTCGGCAACGGTGACACCCGCCTTTTGTTGTGCGTCGTGCGCCAGGAATTCTGCGCCCAGCATCTGGAGGTACGGATCGAGCGCTTGCGGCTTGGGATCGAAGCGGTCACCGTAAGTGTCGAACGTATCGCTGGCGGAATGCGTGCCGACGAATCCTTTGCCATCGTGAACGAGGTCGAGAAAGGCTTGCTTGCCTTCGGGCGTCATCGGGGGATTCTTATCGGTTCCCGGAGTGGTGAGATCGCCCGTCGTGTAAAAGAAGAACGCCTCATAGTGCTTCAGGTCGGCGCTCGAAAAAATCCCCCCGTCTTTCGTGGCGGTCACGTCGAAACCGTGCTGCTTGCCAAGGTCGGTGACGATCTGTTCGGCGAGACCCAACTTCCCATCTGTGCGTTTTATGACGGAATGCTCGTAGCCAGACGACTTCGTGAACATCAGAATCTTCTTTGGCTCTGCCGCCGCTGCTGCGTTGCCCCACGCGGCCACGCCTGTTGCCGCCGCGCCAAGCATCCGCAGCAAATCACGCCGATTGATCATGAGTCTCCTCCGCTGCCTCGGCTTGAATTTCTAACTCGGTCACGCGGCGATCGCGAATTGAAAATGCGCGCACCGGCCGGGCTGCTGCAGCAAGCGGCGAAACAATAAAATAGGCCGCGTCGGGATAATACGCGCGTTCGATGTCGCGCGGCGATGGTTCGTTCTTGCCGTTTGGATGTGAGTGGTAAATGCCTAGCAACTCCCGTCCCGCGGCGCGTATCTCACGCATCAAGCGGAATAACTCCTCCGGCGAAATCTCGTACGACGTCGCAGGATCGCTCGCCGCGTTCGTTGCCGGAAGTGCATGCGTGATGATTCCGTCGCGTCCCGCCAGCAGCCCGCAGACTTCGTGCGATGCCTCTTGGCGCGATCGCATCAGTAGTTGGGACAACAATGAACTTACGATGCGGATTCGCGCCGTCACAGTCAGAGTCTACACCGGGCTTCACTCAGCGCGCGGTGAACAACATGACTGCGCCAACCAAGCCAAAAGAGAACATCCAGACAAGACCTCCGATATACCAACGATGAAGCTGGTTGTCGGGAAACTGTCGCCGAAACTCGGCGAGCAGTTTGTGGCCAAAGGGAAAGCCGTATTCAGGGGCTAGATCGAAGTGCCGTTGAAATTCCGCCCATGAGGTTATTGCCACCGGGATCTGCTTCTCGGGTGGCCGCACGGTGTTCAATAAATCGACGATGCTCATCCACGAAAGGCCGCTGGTCAATCCGCCAAAGCCGCCGATGAATCCGAGAACCATACCAATGATTTCGCGTTCGGGCATCGGAGTGAGATGGTTGCTTTGACACAAAAGAAAAAGGGCGATCAGGAAGCCGCGCTCTTCCCCAGGCTTATGTTGGCTCTGCGCTAGGCTTTTTGTGCCTGGCGACGGAGAAATGTGGGCACGTCGAGATCGTCGGCCGGAACGTCCCGGAACGATTCGCTCACGTTGCGCGAAACTTGCTGAACCACGTTTGCCGGGGGCGGAGCCATGGGCGAGGGCGTTGTCTGCTCCCGCCCCGCCTTCCACGTCTTCGGCAGATAGGATGGCCGCGAGGCCGTCTTCTTGTTCGCGACTTCGCGGAAGCCCGCGGCGATCACCGTGATTTTCACCGATTCCTTCATGGCGTCGTCCTGCACCGCGCCGAAGATGATGTTCGCGTTCTCGTGCGCAGCTTTCTGAATGATCGTGGATGCTTCGTGCACTTCCTGGAGCGACAGCGACGACGAGCCGGTGACGTTGATCAGAATTCCCTGCGCGCCCTGGATGCAATTGTCCTCAAGCAGCGGACTGTTGATCGCGCGATTCGCGGCGTCGCATGCGCGATTCGTACCGGACGCAACCGCCGTGCCCATCACCGCGTAACCCTGACCCGACATGATCGTTTTCACGTCGGCGAAGTCGCGATTGATGATGCCGGGAATCGTGATGATGTCTGAAATGCCCTGCACGGCCTGCCGCAGAATATCGTCGGCAATTCGAAACGCCTCGAAGAAGCTCGTGCCGTGTTCGACGCATTCCATCAGCCGCTCGTTCGGAATCACGATGACGGTGTCGACGCAGCCGATCAGCTCGGCCAGCGCTTGTTCGGCTTGCAGCATGCGCCGTTTGCCTTCGAAGGCGAACGGCTTCGTCACGACGGCGACGGTCAGCGCCCCGAGTTCGCTCGCGAGATTTGCGACCACTGGAGCCGCGCCGCTTCCCGTGCCGCCACCCAGGCCGGACGTAACGAACACCATGTCCGCGCCTTCGAGCGCCTCCAGAATCTTCTCGGTGTCTTCGAGCGCTGCTTTGCGCCCGACCTCAGGATTGGCGCCGGCGCCCAGGCCTTTCGTCAGCTTGGCGCCCAGCTGCAGCTTCACGGGCGAGGCCGACAGCTTCAGCGCCTGCAAATCGGTGTTCGCGGCGACGAATTCCACTCCCTCCACTTTCGCGCGAATCATGCGGTTGACGGCATTCGACCCGCCGCCTCCCACGCCTATTACCTTGATCCGCGCGCCGTTCTGCAGTTCTTCGTTCGTGAATGAAACTCGAATGCCTGATTCTTTCTGCGTCATGCTTCCTCCCCCAGAATTTCGCGCTGACGAATTTGGACTCAGGGTTTGCGCGAGCAAGCCCTGAAACCGAATTTCACTGCCCAGCAAACAAAGCTTTCAACTTCCCCGTCCAGCCGCTGGGACGCGCTCCCGCGAGACGCCGCGTGCGCGCCCCGTAAAGCACGATTCCAACAGCCGTCGCGTATTCAGGCTGGGAAACTTCTTCGCTCATCCCTGCAAGCCCGCGGGGCGAAGCCACGCGAACTGGCAGGTTGAAAACGCGCTCGGCGAGTTCGACAAGCCCCCGCATATGCGCGCCGCCGCCGGTGAGAACCAAGCCGGCGGGAATTTGCGAATCGAGTCCGCCGCGGCGCAACTCCTCGCGAACGAGCACGAGCAACTCCTGCGTGCGCGGCTCGATGATCTCCGAAAGCATGCGAGCGTAAACCGTTCGCGGCGGGCGATCCCCCACGCTCGCGATCTCAATCGAGAAGTCTTCTGTCTGCAACTCGCGAAAGGCGCAGGCGTGCTCTCGTTTAATTTTTTCGGCTTCCGGAACAGGCGTTCGCAGCCCCACTGCCAGGTCGTTCGTAAAGTGGTCGCCACCCACCGGAATTGCGGCTGTGTGACGCACCACGCCGCCAACGTAGCCGATAAGCTCGGCGGTGCCGCCGCCGATGTCGAGCAGGCAGCAGCCAAGCTCGCGTTCATCCTGTGTAAGGCACGATTCGGCCGAGGCGAGTTGCTCGAGTACAGTGTCATCCACGCGGACGCCCGCGCGATTGACGGCCGTCACGATGTTTTGCGTGGCCGTGCCGGAGGCCGTGACGATGTGCACGTTCGCCTCAAGCCGCTGGCCGACCATGCCGATCGCGTCGCGAATGTTGTCCTGAGCGTCAAGAAAAAATTCTTGCGGCAGCACGTGCAGCACTTCGCGGTCTTCCGGAAGCGAAACCCCGCGCGCCGCTTCGATCGCGCGCCGGACGTCGTCGCGCTGAACGTCGCGGGGTCGCACGCCGACATTGATTCCGCCACGGCTGTTCACGCCGCGAACGTGGCTTCCCGCAACGCCGATCAAGGCTGATTCTACCGGGACGCCGACGATGGTTTCCGCTTCCTCCACCGCGCGCCGAATCGAGCTCACCGCCAGATCGAGATTCACGATCTGGCCCTTGCGCCAGCCTTTCGATTCCGCCGCGCCAAATGCCGCGAACTTTACTCCGCCGTCGTCTTCCAATTCGCCGATCAAGGCGCAAGTCTTGGTGCTGCCGATGTCCAGCGCGACAATGTGCCGTTCCTTCTTCGTCAAATCCGCCGCTCCCTCAGAAGATCACAATGACGACGACCAAATCCCCTACCGCGAATGCTTTGCCGCGCTCCTGCGGACTGCCCCCGGAACTTCGGTTCGCTGCGAACGCTGCTGCGCCACTTGTTGTGAACCGTTAGCCGTATCCGGGTTCACGATGGCCTCGCGGCTAAACCGCAAATCCACTGACTCGACACGCCCCGCCGTCGCGCGCCACTCGCCGATATCGTCGAGAAGCGTGCGGAATTTCGCTTCGAAATCGGTGTCGCCGAAGTGAACCACCACCGGCTGGCCGGACGGCCCCCACGATTCGTTCGCCGAATCTCCGGGTTGCAAGCCCGTGACTCTGGCGGTCAAATCGTTCGCATCCGACAAATCCACCTCGCTCACCTGCTGCATCGCGCCCGCGCGAGCTTCTTCCACTTGCTGCGAAAAACCGGCGAAAAGCTGCATGCGCTTTTCACGTTCGTCCTGCGGCATATCCGAAAGAATGCCGGTCACCACGGGGAACCGAAAATCACCCGAAGCGGGGCGTTCGAGAACGACGCCATGCGCGTCGATCAGCGACATCTCGCTGCCCTGCCGCAGAAACGCAATGGGCGTTCGTTCCGTGATTTCAACTTCGATCGTGTTCGGCAAGGCGCGGCGAACGGTCGCATGCTCGATCCACGAAATCGCCTCGAGCTGGCGCCGCCGCTGAGCGATGGGAACGCGCAGAATGCTCTTGCCGCGATCCGCAGCGAATACTTCCACCACGGCCGCGCGCGAAACATAGCGTGGCGATTCGCCGCGACTCCCCGAGACCACAACCTGCTCGGGGTGGATCAGCGCCATCTCCGGCGCCGCAAGCAGGAAATGCCCGGTGTTGTATGCGATCCAGACACTCGCGATGCCGGCGCCGACCCACATCGTTACGCGTAGATACGTTTTCCAGGCCCGTCCGCCGAACTTGCGGCGCTTGATTTCGAGCGGCTTCTGCCGCCGAAGATACTTCGGCTCCTCATCCGCGAGCACTTCCTGCGGATACGCATCCACGTCCATGGCCTTCAGTTTCGCCAGACGATTACCTCGTTTTCGAGCTCGATCCCGTAAGAAGTGCGCACGCGCTCGCGAACGTAGTCAATCAGCTTGAGCATGTCAGCGCAAGAAGAATTGCCGGTATTTACGAAGAAATTTGCGTGGCGGTCGCTTACCATGGAATCCCCCACTCGATGCCCCTTCAGGCCGAGTTCGTCGATCATGCGCCCGGCCGAGCCCCCCGGAGGGTTCTTGAAGATGCAGCCGGCGCTCTTCTGGTTGAGCGGCTGGCTCGAACGGCGCTTTTCATTGCACACGCGAATGCCTGCCACAATCTCTTTGTAGGGCTTCGACGGAAGTTCCAGTTTCACCCGCAGCATGACGTCGTCCGGCGCGAAGGACGTGTGGCGATAATCGAAGCGGATTTCGTCGCCGCGAATCGTTTCCACTTCCCCCTTCGCGGCACGATACAGCTCCACTTCGCGGACATACGAGCCGATTTGGGTGCCGTACGCGCCTGCGTTCATTCGCAGGGCGCCGCCCACGCTTCCCGGCACGCCAATAAGCCCTTCCATACCTCCCAGATCGTGCTTCGCGCAAAACGTGACCATGCCGCCCAGATCGGCAGACGCATCCACGAATGCGGCGTTGCCTTCAATGCGCACGCCCGGATGCGCCGATGGAAGGTGCAGCACCACCCAGGGCAACTCGCCGTCGACGATGAGAACGTTCGTGCCGCCGCCGAGAAAGCGATACGGAATCTGGTTCTCGGCCAGCAAGCGCATCACTTCCGGAATCGACTCGTATCGACGGAGCAGAAGTTGGTCTGTCGTGCCGCCGATGCCAAGCGACGTCTTTTCCGTGAGCGACACTCCAGGGCGCAACTCGACTTCCAGCTCTTTCAGTCGCGCCGCCAGCGAGCTATTGTTAATCCGCATGGGTCGGGGACACCCTTGAACCCAGAAGCAGCGCAAGCTGCTCTAGAACGCGTCCGACGCTGCCAGCTCCGATCGTCAGCACTGCGTCGCCGGGCCGCGCTTCGCGCAGCATGTACTCCATGCCAGCCTGCATCGTGCTCGAGAACACGACGTTCTTGTGCCCGGCCGTGCTTATCGCCTCGGCGAGGCGCTCTCCCGTGACACCCTCGATGGGAGCTTCGCCCGCTGGATAAATTTCGCTCATTACGAGGACGTCCCCTTGGTTGAACGAACTGCGAAAATCCTCCCAGAGATGCTGGGTTCGCGAGTAGCGGTGCGGCTGGAACAGCACCAGCAGACGCTTGTAGCCACATCCGCGCGCGGCTTCGAGCGTGGCGCGAATCTCGGCCGGATGATGACCGTAGTCGTCGATAAGAGTTACGCCGGCAAACGTGCCTTTGATTTCGAAACGGCGTCCCACACCTGCAAATTTCCCCAGGCCGGCGCGAATCAGGTCTGTCGGAACGTTCAGCGAGAGGCCGACGGCAGCCGCGGCGGCGGCGTTTCGCACGTTGTGAATCCCCGGCGGCGAAGGCAGGTGGAAGATGCCGAGGTCGTCGCCGTGATACGTCAAGCGAAACTCGCTCGAAAGGCCCTTGAGCTTGATGTCGCCGATTACCAGGTCCGCCTGGCTTGAAGTTCCATACGTGATGATGGGCCGTTTCACGCGCGGGAGAATCGCCTGCACGTTGGGCTCGTCCACGCAGAGAATCACCGTGCCATAGAACGGCACTTTGTTCACAAACTGCAGAAAGGCTTCCTGGATTTCCTCGAGTGACGCGTACTGATCCAGGTGCTCCCGGTCGATTGTAGTTACGACTGCGATCACCGGCGCTAGCAGCAGGAACGAACGATCGCTCTCGTCCGCTTCGACAACCATGTATTCGCCCTGGCCAACCCGAGCGTTCGCGCCCACGTGATTCACGCGTCCGCCCACGACGAACGTCGGGTCAAGGTCAGCCGCGGCGAGTACCGCCGCGACCATCGAAGTGGTTGTCGTCTTGCCATGGGCGCCCGCGACGGCGATACCGCATTTCAGCCGCATCAATTCGGCCAGCATCTCGGCTCGCGGAATCACGGGAATTTTCAGTCGATTCGCCTCAATCACCTCGACGTTATCGGGCCGCACGGCCGAAGAAATCACCACCACGTGCGCGCCGTGCACGTTTTCCGCCTGATGGCCTTCCCGAATCGTGGCGCCAAGATTCCGCAGTCGTTCCGTCACTGCGGAAATCTTCAAGTCGGAGCCGGAAACGGCGTATCCCGTCGAAAGCAGAACTTCGGCGATGCCGCTCATGCCGCTGCCGCCAATGCCAACCAGATGGATGCGCTGGAAATTACGGAACGTGACGTTCATTGCCGGGCGTCCTTCTTCATCGACGGAGTCGCAACCTTTTCGAGCAGGTCCACAATATCCTCAACGGCGCGCGGGCGCGCGAGTGCGCGAGCGCGACTTTCCATCTCTGCAAGTCTCCGGGGCTGGTCCAGGAGGGAAAAGATTTCAGTTGTCAGCCGCTCCGGTGTGAGTTCGTCCTGTGGGAGCAGTCGGGCGGCGCCGGCGTTCTGCATGGCCTCGGCGTTGCGGGTCTGGTGCGCGTCTGTGGAGGCACCGAAGGGGATGAAGATGGCGGCGCGTCCGGCGGCCGAAATCTCCGCCACGGTTATCGCGCCCGACCGGCAGACGATCAGGTCAGCCTGGGCAAACTGCTCCGCCATATTCTCGATGAAGGGCAAAACCTCCGCATGGAATTCACGCCGGGCGTAAGCGACACGTACCGCATTATAGTCGCGTTCGCCGGTTTGATGCACGACGAAAAGCTGGTTTTTTCGCGTCGCCAGAATGTCCAGCGAGTCCACGACGGCGCGATTGATTGGCAGGGCTCCGCGACTCCCCCCGGTGATGAGGATTCGGAAAGGCTCCCGGTGTTCCCGCGGCGGGACCGAGAAGAATTCCGGGCGCACAGGACATCCCGTTACGACGGCCTTGCCCCCCAGCCTTTCCGCCGTCTCCGCGTGGGCCACAGCGACACGTGTCGCGATGTTTGCGAGGACGCGATTGGTGAAACCCGGCTCCACGTTCGGCTCGAAGACGACCGAGGGAATCCGATGCATGGCGGCGAGAAGCATCATCGGACCCGAAGCGTAGCCGCCTACGCCAAATGCAACGTCGAAGCGATGGTGGCTGAGTATGCGCTGCGAATCCCACAGTCCGGCAGGGAGCATGGCCGCGTTCCGCAATAGCTTGGTCCCCCCTATTCCCTTGAGTCCCGCAACCCGAATCAATTCGAGCGGCAGGCCCGCCTGCGGCACCAGCTTCGCCTCCATCCCGCGTTCCGTTCCCACGATCACGACGCTTCTTTCCTTTTCCGAGCCGGCCTGCGTTCCGCGCCGCAGCCATTCCCTTGCGACGGCGAGCGCCGGGAAAACGTGCCCTCCCGTCCCGCCTCCCGCAATCAATAGACGCTTGGCATCCGCGCTCACGTCTCGTCCGCGTGCTGACTTATGTTCAGGAGCACGCCGGTTGCCAACAACATTCCGAGCAGGCTCGATCCACCGTAGCTGATGAACGGGAGCGGAATGCCCTTCGTTGGCATGAGGCCCAGAACCACGCTCAGGTTGATCATCGCCTGCCCGACAACCATCGCCGTGATACCGAGCCCCAGGAACCGCCCGAAATCGTCGGGAGCCTTCATGGCCGCCACGAAACCGCGCCAGCCATAAACGGCGAAAAGTGTGAGCACCACCACCGCTCCAATGAAGCCCACTTCCTCGCATATCACCGCGAAAATAAAATCCGTATGCGCTTCCGGGAGATAGAAGAGCTTCTGGCGGCTTTCCATCAGTCCCACGCCCGAAAACCCGCCGGAGCCAATGGCGATCAACGACTGGAGCAACTGAAAGCCGTGTCCTTGTGGATCTGTGCCGGGCGAGAAAAACGCCTGCACCCGCATCAGACGATACGGTACGCGCACGATGAGAAGGTAAATCGCCGGAATTGCCGCCACCGCAAACGGCAAAATGTATCGAAGTGAAATTCCAGCCACGAAAAGCATCACAGCAGCAATGAACGCGATCATGCACGCCGTGCCCATGTCCGGCTCGACCAGCACCAGACCGACAATCAACGCTACGGCGCCCAGGGCGGGCAAAAGCGTTTGCCGAAAATTATTCACGCCGAAACCGCGAGGCGCGCGGCGGATTTCCAGGAACCAGGCGAGGTAGAAAATAACCACGAGCTTCGCTATTTCAGACGGCTGAAGGCTCAGCGGACCAAGGCGAATCCAGCGATGTGTCGCATGCGAGCGATCGAGAAATAGAACGCCAATCAGTAGCAGCACCGTCACAGCCAGGCCCGTAAAGATCACCCGCGGCTGGCGCAGTTTGCGGTAGTCGACATTCATCAGCCAGAACATCCCGCCGATTCCGAGCGCGATGTAGATAAGCTGCTTAATCAGAAAAAGATAGCCGTTGCCGTATTGCTCTCGCGCCGTCACGGCCGAGGCGCTGAAAACCATCACAGCGCCGATCAGGCACATCGCCAGCGTCGCTCCGAACAACTGGCGGTCGTGCTGAAGGCTACGCGGCATGGGTCATCCTCTTTGCGCTGTCGTGTGCGCGGGTTGGCTTTCGAGCCTGGCAACGAGTTCTTTGAACGCGCGGCCACGATGCTCGTAGTTCTCGAACTGGTCGAAGCTCGAGCAGGCGGGCGCGAGCAGCACCGTGTCGCCTGTGCGAGCTGAGTCCGCTGCGATTTGCACGGCCCGGTCGAGCGTTCCCGCGTGCTCGAGCGGCACCATATCACCCAGCTCCTCCGCGATCTTTTCCGCGGCGGCGCCAATCACAATTGCCAGGCGCGCACGCTTCTGCAAAGGTTCGCGCAACGGCGCATACGGCGCCCCCTTGTCCTTGCCGCCGAGAATCACAATCAGCGCGCCCGGAAAGGCTTCGATGGCTTTCAGGCTGGCATCAACATTGGTCGCCTTGGAATCGTTGTAATAGGCCACACCGCCGATTTCGGCGACGAATTCCAGCCGGTGCTCGACACCACGAAACGTTTTCACGCCGCTCGCGATTCCTGCCGGTTCCGCACCGCCCAGATATGCGGCGGCGCACGCCGCGAGCACGTTTTCGACGTTGTGTTCGCCGCGGAGCGGAATTTCGTCGCGGCGCGCGAGAGGAATCTCCGCGCCTTCCGTACGGAAGAAAATCTGCCCGTCGCGCAGAAATGTTCCGGAGGCGACGCGCTTTTGCCGGCTGAACCAGAAAATGTGCGGTTTGGCGGGCATGCGGCGCGTGACTTCGGGATCGTCCGCATTCAGCACCGCAGCGTCACGATCGAGCTGGTTTTCGAACATGCGCATCTTCGCTCGCGCGTATTCATCGAACGATGCGTGCCGGTCCAGGTGGTCCGGCGTCAGATTGAGCAGGACCCCGATCTCCGGCCGAAATTCGGCGATGGTTTCAAGCTGAAAGCTGCTGATTTCCGCCACGGTCACCGTCGAATCCGTCGAAGACTCCACCAGCGCGAGCAGCGGCACGCCAATATTCCCGCCCACCAGCGTGTGGATCCCTGCGGACTTCAGGATGTGCGCCACCAGCGAGGTCGTCGTCGTTTTTCCGTTCGAGCCCGTGATTCCGATGAGCTTGCCCCGAAGAAAGCGCCACGCGAGCTCAAGTTCGCTCCAGACGGGAATCCCGCGCGAGCGCGCGAGTTCGAGCTGCGGAAGCTTTGCGGGAACGCCCGGACTTAGAACGATCAGGTCCTGCTCGAGATATGTGGCTTGACCAGGCGGGCCGAATTCAAGCTTCACTCCCGCGGCGCGAAGTTTGGCGGCGACTTCGGCCAACTCCGACTCCGGCTTTTCATCCGTGGCTGTCACGATCGCGCCGTACCCCGCGCTGAAAAGCGAGGTCACGACGCCGGTGCGCGCCAGTCCCACCACCAGAACTCGCTTTCCTTGCAGATCGATCCCGGGCCTCAAAGCTGTTTACCTCAGTTTCAAAGTCGTCAGCGCGAAAAGTGAAAACACCAGCGCCACGATCCAGAACCGCACGATGATCTTGGATTCGCTCCAACCCGCGAGTTCGAAGTGATGGTGGAGCGGCGCCATCCGAAAAACGCGCTTCCCCGTGAGCTTGAACGAGCCAACCTGGATGATCACGGACAGCAATTCGACTACGAAAATTCCGCCAATCGAAAGGAGCAGAATTTCCTGCTTCAGGATCACCGCCACCACGCCAATCGCGCCGCCCAGCGCAAGCGACCCCACGTCGCCCATGAACATTTCCGCCGGATGCGCGTTATACCAAAGGAAGCCGAGCGAAGCGCCCACCAGCGAGCCGCAAAAAATCGTCAGCTCGGCCGCGTCCGGCACTTTTTGAATTTCGAGATACTCCGCGAACCGGGCGTTGCTCGAGAGATACGTGATCACGGTCAACGCCGTGGACGAAACCAGGACGCATCCGATTGCCAGGCCGTCGAGGCCATCCGTCAGGTTCACGCCGTTCGAAAGGCCGGCGATCACAATGACCAGAAATACGATGAACGGCACAAACGCGAGCGGCCAGAGGAACCGATTGCCGAGAATCGAATCGATAACAAGGTCCGGGTGCAGCTTCTTCAGAAAAGGCACGCTCAACTGCGTCGAGTAGACGCCTTTTGCCTGGAGCCCTACGAGCGCGACGCCCACTCCTATGCAGGTAAGCACCTGGAGAAGAAACTTTCCGCGGGCGGTGAGCCCTAGACTCCGCCTCCGCACTACCTTGTTGTAATCGTCGATGAACCCGATCGCGCCGAACGCAAGCGTGGCGCCGAGCGCCAGCAGCACGTACGGGTTGCGAAGGTCGGCCCATAGAATTGTTGGAATTACGATCGCCGCCACGATCAGCACTCCGCCCATCGTCGGCGTTCCGGCCTTCTTTTGGTGGCCCTTGGGACCGTCCTCACGTATGTACTGCTTCACCTGCATCTCGCGCAGTCGCTCGATCACCCAGGGGCCCAGCAGCAACGACAGCAGCAATGCCGTGATGCTCGCAACCGCGGTGCGCACCGTAATATACCGAAATACGTTCAGCGGACTGAAATGCGGGCGCAGCAGATAAAAGAAGAGGTAGTACAGCATTCAGTTTCGCCCCTTCCCACCTGCGAGAATCTCGGGCGAGGGCTTCGAACTTACGCGGCGATGCTCCGCGTCAACGGCCTCAAGGATCTTTTCCATCTTGACGCCTCGAGAGCCCTTCAGGAGCACAAGATCGCCGCGCGTGACGAATTTCGCAAGGAATCGCGCAGCTTCCCCAGAATCTTCGAAGAATTGCGCTCGATCCGCCGGATGCCCGGCATCGACGGCTGCGCGAACGAATTCCGCCGCGTGTCCCCTGATTCCGAAAATCCAATCGATTTTCCCGAGCTGTGCAGCTATGCGGCCGCATTCGCGATGCAGTTCTGCTGAGGAATTGCCGAGTTCGAGCATCTCACCGGCGGCGAGAATCCGGCGGCGATGTCCGGGCGTGGACGCAAGAAGCTCCGCCATCGCATTCAGCGCGGAAGGGCTGGAATTGTACGAGTCGTTGATCACCGTAAATCCGTCTTCGAAACGCGCCACTTCGCCGCGCTTGTCTGCCGGGACAAGCGAAGGAAACACCCTTTTCGCGTCCGCAGCGCCGACGCCCCAAACGCTCGCCGTCGCCAGCGCCGCCAGCGCATTCATCACGTTGTGTCGCCCAATTAACGGCAATTCCAGCCGCGCGCGGCCGTCCGGCGATATGAAATCGAAAGCCGAGCCTTGGAGGCCGCGCTCTTCGATTGCTTCCGCGCGAAAATCAGAGCGGGGATTCGCGCCGAACGTAATTACCCGTCCTCGGGCAACTTCCGCGAATCGCGCCACGCGCTCGTCATCCGCGTTGAGCACGGCGGTTGCGCCCGGCCACGCCAAATTCTCGATCAACTCCCGCTCGGCCAGCGCGATCTCGTCGAGTGATGCGAAAAACTCCAGATGCTCGATCGCGACGCGCGTAACGATGCCTACGTCCGGCGAAGCGATTTTGGTAAGCCGCGCAAGTTCGCCCCGGTGCGACATCCCCAGCTCGACCACGGCCGCGTCGTATTCCTCATCCAGCCGCAGCAGCGTCAGTGGCAGTCCATACTCGTTGTTCAGGTTCCCTTGCGTCTTCAATACGCGGAACCGCGAGCCCACGAGCGCCGCCAAAATTTCTTTCGTGGTGGTCTTGCCGATCGAGCCTGCCACGCCGCCGATGAGCCGTCCTGAGCGCGCCGTCCGCCAGATCTCACACGCTCGTGAGGCCAGCCGGTGGAGCGCAGCGAGCGTGTCGTCCACCGCAAAGAGCCGCGCCTGGATTTCCGGAGCGTATTCGGACCATCGTTCGCGCGCCACCACCCCGGCTGCAGCGCCGCCAGCGAATGCCCCGGCAACAAAACCGTGTCCATCGTGACGCGGTCCGCGTATCGCGAGGAACAGGTCTCCGGGCTGAACAGTACGAGAGTCAATCGAGACGCCGGCCATCCGGGCCAGGGGGTCGAGACCCTTGGGAGCCGAGACACCCAGTGCTTCAGCCACTTGAACCACTGTCCACCGCATTGCGTCTCCAATGGGCTGGGCTTGTCGCTCAATCCCTAGCTCTCAAACCGCCTTACGTCCCACAGTGTTGCAAATTCAGGCCCACCGCGAACCAGACTCGAGTTTCGCTATCGCTGCCTATTTTTTTGAAAAGCCCTTGCGGCGCAGAATGGCCCGCGCCTTTTCGCGGTCGTCAAACTCGATGGTTCGGTCCCGAAGCACTTGATACGTCTCATGGCCTTTGCCCGCGAGCAGAACGATGTCGCCCGGTTTCGCTTCTTCGAGGGCGACTTCGAGGGCCCGGTCACGATCTGGCTCCACGCGATACTTCGCGCTCGCTTTCTGCAAACCTACGACGACATCGTTGATAATCCGCAGCGGGTCTTCCCCGCGGGGATTGTCGCTCGTCAGCACGACGACATCGCTCAGCGAGCCCGCTGCCTCTCCCATCAACGGACGCTTCGTGCGGTCGCGTTCGCCGCCTGCGCCGAACACAGTGATAATCCGTCCGGAAGCGTTCAATTCGCGCGCCGTCGAAATCAAGTTGCGCAAAGCGTCATCCGTGTGCGCGTAGTCGACGATAACCAGAAACGGCTGGCCTTCGTCGATTCGCTGAAAGCGCCCGGGAACCAGGTCGAGACTCGATATTCCCTCTTCGATTCCTGCCACCGGAATGTCGAGTGCGATGCCGCCCCCAATCGCAGCCAGGATGTTGTAGACGTTGATGCGGCCTACGAGCGAGGACTTCACGTCGATTTTTCCCGCGGGAGTTTGCGCCGTGAATTCAAGGCCGTTGAAGCTGAGATTGAGCTTCTTGGGTGTCAAATCAGAGGCGCTTTTCAGGCCATACGTGAATGTTCGCCGGGCAAGCCCTTCGAGCCGCGTGGCGTAGTCATCGTCCGCGTTGAGCACCGCAACGCCAGGTGCGCCCGCGCCCGTGCCTTCAAACAGCAGGCGTTTCGCTGCAAAATATTCTTCGAAGGTTTTGTGATAGTCGAGGTGATCGCGCGTCAGGTTCGTGAAAATCGCGACGGCGAAGTGGCATCCCCACAAGCGGTCCATTGCGAGAGCGTGCGAACTTGCCTCAAGCACCGCGTGTGCGCCTCCTGCATCGCGTATCTCGGCGAACATCTGCTGCAAGTCGAGCGATTCCGGCGTCGTGTTCAGCGCTGGACGGCTGCCTTTCGGCGTGCGGTATCCAGTCGTACCGATGAGGCCGCTCGTGAATCCCGCCGCTCTCAAAATCGAGTCAACCAGAAATGTTGTCGTCGTCTTGCCGTTCGTCCCGGTAACGCCCACGAGCTTCAAAGCATTGGCGGGATGGTTGTAGAAATTTGCCGCGGCAAGCGCAAGGGCCCGGCGTTCCTTGCCCGCTGTTAGCTCAATCCAAGTTATTTCGGGTGCGAGATCAACGGGCCGCTGGTGAGAGCTCGCAACCGCGGCGGCGCCTCGCCCGATCGCATCGTTGACGAAACGAACGCCATCGACTTTTTCTCCCGGCAGCGCAAAAAAAAGCGCGCCACGCTCCACCTTACGGCTGTCGCACGCGATCGACAGAAATACGCACGTTCGCGGGCCCGCTCACCCGAACCGCCTCGACGCCCTCGATCAGGTCGGCGGCGCTCATTTCTGGAATCCCATTCTTGTTTGTGCTTTCCAAGTTCACGTCCACGGTACCTACCGTGACAACCCTCAATTTCCATCCCCTCGTGCCGCTTGCTCTCCCGGCCGGCCGAACCACACAGTAAGGCGGCTGCCGCGCAGGACGTTCGTTCCCGCCTCCGGAGACTCTTGCACTGCAACACCGCTGCCAATCAGCGAGGGCACGAGGCCAAGCCGCAGGCACACTTCCGTTACATCTCGGACCGATTGACCCGAGAGATTCGGAACAACGATCGAGCCAGGACCGCCGAACGCAACCGTTTGGGCCTGCTTGGGCTGGCTCTGCTTGCCAATCGCCGCTTCGAAACGCGCTTTGGTCGAAGCGGTGGTGGAAGGGTTCCGAGCAAACACCTTTCGAGTTGGATGCAGATTCTTGGCTGTCTCGGTGTCCGACGGCGACGGCACATCGTGCGGCACATCCAGGTACGCCAGCACTTGCTCGGCGATTCGTTTGAAAACGGGACCGCCTACCATCCCGCCGTGGTGCTCACCTTCGGGCGAATCGAGCACAATCAGAATGGTCACTGCGGGATCGTTTACGGGTGCGAATCCTACGAACGACGCGTTGTACTGATTGCGCGAGTATCGGCCTGTGGCAGGATCGATCTTCTGGGCCGTGCCCGATTTCCCGGCCGAAGTGTACCCGTTCAACTGCGCGAGCTTGCCGGTGCCTTCAAGGACAACGCCTTCCATCATCTCCCGAACCGTTGCCGCGGTCCTTGGGTCCGTGGCCTGTGAGGGCTCGCTGCCGGGAAGAGTCATCGTCTGCACGCCGCCGTGAACTTCGCGGATGATGCGAGGCCTATACAAAGTGCCGCCATTAGCGATCGCCGAAATTGCTGAGGTGATCTGAACCGGCGTAGCGCTTACTTCCTGGCCCATCGCCACCGACCCGATCGAACTCGCCGTCCAGTTTTCGATCGGGCGGAGCAGGCCGCGATTCTCGCCGGGCAGCTCGATGCCGGTTAGTTGGCCGACGCCGAACTTGCGAATCGTGTCGTAAAACCTCGGAGCGCCCAGTCGTAGCGCAATCTTGATCGTGCCAACGTCACTCGAGTTTTCAAGGACGCCGCGCACGGTGAGAATCCCAAACGGCTTCCAGTCATGGATCAGCCTGCCAAAAACAAGAATCGAGCCCATCTGGCAATCCACTAGTTCATCCGGGTTCGTGACGCCGTGCTCGATCGCCCCGGTCATCGTAATGACCTTGAAGGTCGATCCCGGCTCGTAGGCCGCAGCGACGGCTCGATCCATGCGCACATCATCCGGATACGTGCCCGCGTTGTTCGGATCAAACGTAGGCCAGTTGGCAACAGCAAGCAGTTCGC
This sequence comes from uncultured Acidobacteriota bacterium, assembly GCA_963744235.1. Lineage (GTDB taxonomy): Bacteria > Acidobacteriota > Terriglobia > Acidiferrales > UBA7541 > Palsa-295. The sequence continues at coordinate 349,087 of CAVUSU010000007.1, forward strand.
CTGTGTTCGGGTCTTGAATCACGACGGTGCCGCGGCTCGCGTGAGTTTCGGCTATCGCGCGCGCGAGTTCCTTCTCGGCGATGTACTGAATCGTTTGGTCGATCGTCAGCGTCACGCTCGCGCCGGGATCTGCGGCCGCTTCGGTGCGGTCGTACCAGTGGCGCCGGCCGTCCGCCATCACCATCATCTTCCCGGGCCGGCCGCGGATTTCCTTGTCGAGGAAATATTCGATTCCGCCGATTCCCTTTTCGTCGATGTCCACATAGCCAAGCAGGTGGGCTGCCAGCTCTCGTTCGGGATAGTCGCGGCGATTCTCTTTTTGAAAAAAGACGCCCTTCAAATTCATGTCGTCGATTCGCTGCACGGTTGCGGGCGAAAGCTTCTTTGCCAGTCGCACCGGCGTGCGCGCTTCGCGAATTTTCGTTTCGATATCTTCAGGGGAGAGGTCGAGAACTCGGGAAAGCAGCCGCGCTACCATCTCCGCATCGTTGATTTCAGCCGGATCGGCGAACACCGAATCCATCGGGAGGCTGACGGCGAGCTCCCGCCCCTTGCGGTCGTAAATTGGGCCGCGCTTCGGGCTGATCTCAAAGATGTGCTGCTGTTGATGCTGGGCCTTGACGAAGTATTCGCCGTAGCTGAAAAGCTGAAGGTAACTCAGGCGGCCAAGCACCACCGCCATCCAAACCACCGCAAGAACCCAGACGACAAGCCAGCGGAGACGAGAATTGCGCTGGTACATTTTGAACTCAGGGTCCTCCGCCGCGGCGGACCAGCCCCGAAACCCCTGGACTCCGGACTATCCCATCTGGAGCTTAGCCCGGCGGCCCATGGAGTTGCGTCGCCGGAACGGCCCGGGTTGCCGGGCCCAGATCAAACTCAAAGGATCAAGTCAAAAGGATCAAATCAAGGCCGCGACGTTGGAACCACGGCGCGCGCCTGCGCCAGCACGGCGTCGCCGGAAGCATCCGTAGCCACCTGCCCGGGAACGGAAATCGTCAAGCCCAGCTGGTTCCGCGCGATCGAATCCACGCGACCCGGCGAGCGAAGCGTCGCCACTTCGACGTGCAACTGCTGATTCAGTTGCCCGGCCTGAACGCGCTGCTGTTCCAGCGACTCAATCTGGTAGCGCAATTGGATGCACTCGAAGTGCTGCCACACGTAGAACAGCAGGCAGCACGCCAGCGCGCTTCCCGCCGCCAATCGACGCCAGAAATCGCGGAGTCGCGCCGGAGCGGCCGGCCGAACGAGCCGCGAATTATCAATGCGTTTTACTGTGTAATATTCAGTCATCGCCAACTCCCAGAACGCCGCACCCTAATGCCGTCGCCCCCGCGCCGGCTAAATCTTTTCCGCTACTCGCATCTTCGCGCTTCGCGCGCGCGGATTCGCCCGAACCTCGTCCGCGCCAGGCTGAATCACCTTCTTGGTGAGCAGCCGCAGACTTCCTTCTCGTGCCAGCCGCTGAAACGCGTGCTTCACGAGACGATCTTCCAGCGAGTGGTAACTGAGGACGATCCACCGTCCTCCTGAATTCAAAGTGGCAGGGGTCCGCGAAAGAAACTGCCCGAGTTCCTCCTCTTCTCGATTCACCGCTATCCGCAGCGCCAGAAACGTTTTTGTCGCGGGATGCAGTTTCTGCCTTCCCCTTGCTTTTCGGCCCCCTGCCACAACCGTTGCCAGATGTTCGGTATCGCGGATCGGCCGCGCCCGAACGATTGCCCTGGCGATTCTGCGTGAATCCCTCTCGTCCGCCTTGTAATAGAGGAGGTCGGCCAAATCTTTCTCCGACCATCGATTCACAATCTCGTCAGCCATCAACACGGAATCAGGGTTCATCCTCATGTCTAGAGCGGCGGCCCAGCGGAACGAAAATCCCCGTTCCGGGCTGTCCAGCTCGAGGCTTGAAACCCCGAGATCGGCGAGCACACCGTCCAGCGGCGGGAGTGCCAGCTCCCTCGCGACCTCGCCGATCTTTGAAAACTCTGCGTGCACCAGAACCACCTGCCCCTCGTGCCGCTTCAATCGTTCGCGGGCGATTTCGAGCGCCTGCGGATCACGATCCAAACCCACCAGCCGTCCCGTCGTCAGGCGTCGCGCGATTTCAAGCGCGTGCCCGCCCGTGCCGGTTGTCACGTCCGCATAGGTTCCGTCGGGCCGGATGCGAAGCCATTCGATGACCTCGTCCACCAGAACCGGCGTATGCAGAACGCTCAAAAGCTAGATGCCCAGTTCGCCGAATGCCTTTTCGTCTTGCGCCGTGATCGGATCGCTATTCAGCCGGTTGAGGAATCGAGCGTGATTCCAGATTTCCAGGTACGTAAGCTGTCCCTGGATATCCACTTCGCCCTTCATCTCCGCCGCTTCCCGCAGTACAGGTGGAACCAGAATGCGCCCCTGCCCGTCCACCTCCACTACCTGGCCGAAGTAGTTCGTGCGTTCCAGAAACTTGCGTTTCGTGGGTTCGTAGGAGGAAAGCTTCGCGAGTTTCTTCTCGATCGCCTCCCACTCTTTCATCGGGTACACGCGAGCGTGATCGCCCTTCGCGCTGGTGACGTAGAACTTCTTGCCCATCTTGCGGAGTTCGGCCAGGAAGTCGGCCGGAATTTTCACCCGGCCCTTCTCGTCCACCGTCGCCAGATAGTTGCCGCGCAGCATGAATGACCTTGAGAACTTCCACCGGCGTGCCTGCGATGGGAATCACTCGTTCGTTCGCCCCCGCCACTTCCCGCTAGTGTTTACCACTTTGCGCCACTTCCTCCCACTTGGTTCGCGATTGTATGCGTGTTCTTGTGCATGTCAAGAGGAATCCGTCACCTCGGCAAAAGATTTTTTATTTTACAAGGAGAAAAATCTGTTTCACGCCGGCACTCCAGCCCGCGAAACCACAATTAGTTGTGGACCGGAGTTCTCTCGTCACCACGCCTTGTTGTTTTATTGCCTTCAGGCGGCGATTTTGTTTTGTAAGAGTAAACAGCTGCGCGGAATACTACGGATTCGGGTTCCGCAGCGAAACCACGTCGCGCAGCACTCCCTGCTCGTCCGGCGAGAGCCCCTGCATGAACCGCGGATCATTCAGCGCCTTCTGTTGCTCGCCGGGCGTCATGCCCTGAAGCGTGTGGAGCCGCCCGTTGATCAACTGCCGGCGATCCTGAGGCATCTGCTGCAGCTTCGGAAGAATGTGATTCTGGTACAAATCCCTCTTTTGGGGAGACAGAGTCTCCAAGACCCGCTCGCCGTGGATCATCTGATCCTTCTGGGCCGGCGGGAGAGCATTCCACCTCTGCAAATTCCGCCGGATTTGAGCCTGCCGCTCGGGAGGCAGGTTCTGGAAGTCTCGGTTGTTCTGCAGGAAGCGCTCCTGCTCCTCGGGAGACTTTTCTCCTAGCCTCTGGATCCAAGGACCCGGCAGGCTACGTATGGCGCCCGCGTTACCCTGTGCGTTCGGTGCCCCACCGGGACGCACCACATTCGGATTCGGTCTGAATGCGTCCGGATTCGGCGGATGCGCCGCCGGCTGCCCACCGTTATTATTGGGGTTGTTCGGCTTCTCACCAGTTTGGCCATTGGCGTTGTAGCCGCCATTCGCATTGGGGTGCGGCGCGTTCGCATTACCCGGCTTCGGCGCAGGCTTGTTCGTGTTCCCTTTTGGCTTTTGGGGCTGCGCCTTCGGAGGTCTGAACTGCTGGGCATGACGCTGCGGGGAGGCAGGCTGCGCCGCCAGCGCCGTCATCAGCGCGAGTGCGAACGCGAAAATGAGCCTGCCAGGACGCATCTTAGAGGCTGCCTCCGTCGTCGGGCGCTTGCTGGTTCTGCTGGTCATCGGACTGCGGCCCAGGCGTCGACGGCACCTCGGCGAGTACATCCGACTTGCTCAGCAGGTCATAGTTCTCGAGCACCCCCAGGTGCTCGATCATCTGAAATTGTTCATCTTCGGAGGGAGCGCTCGCAAACGCTCCCGGTTTCGCTTGCTGCGGGAGTCTCGCGATCCACACGCTCAGCGCCAGGAGCAACGCCATCGAAAAAGCCAGCCGCGGCTGCGGTACGAGCCACTGGAACCAGCGCGGCTTCGGTTCAGCGGCGATCCGCTGCCGCAAGCGCGCGTCGAATCCGAACGACGGCTCGTGGATCGGCACTTCGTCGAGAATGGCCCACAGCTTGCGAAACTCATCGGCGCGCGTCCGACACCGCTCGCATGCGAGCAGGTGTTCCTCGGCGTCTCGCCGCTCCGCCGAATTGGCTCGGCGATCGAGGTATGCGATCAATTCTTTTGAAACGTCTTCACACTTCATGACGCCCTTCCTTCCCCTGCGCCGTGTCGCACTGGCTGCGCCACAAGTGGCGCCAGTTGTACCCGCAGGGTCTCGTAAGCGCGGAACAAAAGCGACTTCAGCGCGCTTTCCGAGCAGTCCAGGATTCCGGCGATCTCGCCGTAATCCATCTCCTCATACTTATGCAGCAAAACCGCAACGCGTTGCTTTTCCGGCAGCGAAGTGATCGCGCGGCGGATAAACTCGGAACGGTCGCGCTCCACCATGTGTTCGTCTATTCTCATTTCGCGTGCCGGAAGTTCCCGCGGCGCCGACTCTTCATCGTCCACTGGCGCGTCGATCGAGGTTTCCATCTTGCGGTGCCGGTTGTCGCGGATCGAGTTCAGCGCCAGATTCGTGGCGATGCGGAACATCCACGTCGTGAATTTCGCGCTCGGAGAATACTGCTTCCGGGCGCGATAAACCCGCAGAAAAACTTCCTGGGCCAGGTCTTCCGCAGTCGCCGAATCGCGCACCATACGGAATAAAAAGTTCACCAGCGGCGTGCGATACCGCCGCAGGAGAAGGTTGAAGGACTCATCGTCCCCAGCCTTCACGTCCAGCATCAGTTGGACGTCAGACCTGGTCATGGCCTCCACATTCTATCTAACACGTTCAACGTCAGAAAGTTGCGGGCCTCCGATGGTTGCGGTATGCGCTATGGCCTTCTTGGGTACAACACCGGGGAGCCGCAAAAGTTGCTGAAAGTAGAGGGCTTACGCCATCAAGCCAAGCATCGGACTCGAGCTCGCCATCGTCGTCCCAATCCGACGCACCCGAAGGTCTAAATGTAGCGCCGGGCTTCAGCCCGGCATCTTCGAGTGTTACGAATTCGCACTGACAATCCGTGGGAGTCGCGACCGCCGACGTCTCGGTCAACGCTGTTCCGGCCGACCCGTCAGAGCTGGAACAAGAGCTTGAACGCGTACATGATCGCCACCCCCAGAAAGACCAAAACTGCCATAGCAACGCCAGGTTCACGGTTCACTTCGGGGATGAGGTCGGAGGCAGCCACGTACAGCGTCACACCGGACGCGAGCGGCAACGCATCCGCCAAGGTGCTTCGCAGCGCGAACATCAGGCCCACGCCGGCAAGCGTCGCCGCACCCAGAATTGCCGACGAAATGAACGCGATTCGCCGGCTCTGGCCGCTTGCAAGCATCAGCGACGCCACCGTGAATCCCTCGGGAATCTTGTGCAGGAAAATCGCGACGAAGATCACTCCTCCGAGCCACGTGGAAACCAGGAACCCGGATGCAATCGCCACGCCGTCAAAAAACGTGTGGATTACCAGGCCCAGCAGGGCGGCATAACTGGCGTGCGCGTGCGAGATTTCTTCGTGGTGTGTCTCTTCGCCGAAATGAAAATGCGGCGCCACCGTGTGTTCGAAAAAATGTACGAGCAGGTAGCCCGCCAGGACGAACACGAACACCGCGCTAGTGTCGCCAAATAGCATCGGCCGCGAATCGGCCCGCAGCTTGATCGATTCCGGAATCATTTCGAGCAGTGACGTGGCGAGCATGAATCCCGCGCCGAGCGCAATGAAGTACTTCAGGTAACGGTGCGACCACTGGCGATGCGCCACCAATGATCCGCCCAGCAGGTTCGCCGCCGCAGCCGTCAGGCCCAGCAGAATCGCCAACACCACGCGAGTTACGCCCGCAGTCGCCATCGGAATTTAGCTCGAGTGGCGGAACAGAATCACGTCGCCTTCTTGCACGATGTACTCTTTGCCTTCCAGGCGCTGCTGTCCGCGCTCGCGCGCAGCCGGGAAACTTCCTGCCTTGAGCAGATCTTCCCAGTTCACCACTTCGGCTTTGATGAACCCGCGCTCGATATCGCTGTGGATCGCGCCGGCGGCCTTTTGCGCGCTCATGCCGCGCTCGATGGTCCAGGCGCGGACCTCCGGCTCGCCGCAGGTGAGAAACGAAATCAATCCCAGCAGCTTGTAGCTTGCCTGAATTAAACGATCCCGCCCTGATTCCGCAAGACCGTAGGCGCGCATCATTTCAGCGGCCTCCGCGTCGTCGAGATCGGCAAGTTCCGCTTCAATCTTGCCGCAGAACGGAACCACGGTCGTTTGTGCCTTCGACGTCAGCTTTTCCAGGTGATGTTTCTCGATCACGCGATCGATGTCGGCCGCTTCCTCGTCGCCGAGATTCAACACGTACAGCATCGGTTTTTGCGTCAGGAACTTGAAGCCGTGGAGCATTTTCAGCTCCTCCGGCTTGAATTCGAGCTCGCGCAACGGCTTTTCCGATTCCAGTGCCAACCGGCAGCGCGTGAGAAGCTGCAATTCCGCCTCAAGCAGCGGCTCTTTCTTTTTCTTCAAATCTTTCTCGACGCGTTCGATCCGTTTCGCCGCCTGTTCGAGGTCGGTCAGCATCAACTCGATTTCGACGCTTTCGATATCGCGAATCGGGTCGAGCGAGCCGCCTTCATGCGGCACCGAGGGATCCTCGAAGAGCCGCACCACGTGTGCGAGCGCGTCCGCTTCGCGCAGCGGAACCAGCGACGCCGAGTTTTTCTCGCGGTCCTTTTGCAATCCGCCGATGTCGACGTACTCGATCGTCGCGTACGTCACTTTCTTCGGCTTGAATACTTCCGCCAGCTTCGCCACCCGCGCGTCCGGCACCCGCGCGATTCCCACATGCGCCTGGTTCGGCGCGCTCCGCGCATCGACGCGCGCCTTCGTCAGAATGCGGAACAAGCTCGTCTTCCCCACCTGCGGCAGCCCGATAATTCCTGTTTGCATGAGCGTTCGATACTAGCACAGCCTCCGAAGTCGCAGCCTCGGCGCTACGATTGGAACGTCGGGCAGCGGTTCAATCTCCGATTACGAGTGCGGGCTTACCAGGCGCTAGGACGGACGTGCGCATTATTTGCGATTGGAGCTAGAATCCGAGCATGATGCGATTGATTGCTATATTTCTCGTTTTGTTGGTCCCCTGCGCAAGTTTCCCTCAAGGATCGCGAACCCCGGTATATGTGTCTCACACCGGCCAAGACCGTGTTGGTTCGCTTTTCGAAGCAGGTCTAAAGCAAGAATTGTCGCGCTCCGCCCGTTACGCGCCCCAACACTCTGAAGAAGCTAAGGCCCAGCTCGAGTTTCACATCGACCTGAGCACGGTCGACGTTGCGGACAATAAATCGGAGCAAGGCAAGAGGTCGGTCGTCTCAGTTGTAATTGAAGATTTCGGCCTCCCTAATACCTATCCGGTTGAAACCATGTGGTACCACAAAGTCATCGTGGTCAACAAAGACTCGGTCGGTGCGGTCGCGAAAGACCTGTTGTACGATATGGACGCACGATGGTGCGGTTACATTCACAATTTTGTAGGCGGTTGCCCCAAAGAAAAGCTAGAACCACACCTTCCTCCAGAGTAACGCCGTCACTGGAAACTGACCCCACTAAACGGCGCGACGCCTTGCCGCTTGCGCATCGCGCGTATATCATTCGGGTTCGTTCGTCTCGGCCCGCAGAAAGGCATACATCCCGTGAAACTGAAACGTTTTGCCGCAATCTTGGTCGCCGCAGTTTTCGTTCTGCTCGTCGCTCAGGCCGCCGCCGCTCAGGAATGGGCGCGTGCGCAGCTTGAAAAATCCCCGCGCCACCGCGAATGGGTCACCGTGAAGCACGGCGACCGCACGGTGCAAACGTTCGTCGCCTATCCCGAGTCGAACCACAAGCGTCCCGTGGTGCTCGTCATTCACGAAATTTTTGGCTTAACGGACTGGGCTCAAGAGGTCACGGACGAAGTGGCGGAGGCAGGCTACATCGCCGTGGCTCCCGATCTGCTATCGGGAATGGCACCCAATGGCGGCCGCACGTCCGATTTTGCCGAAGGCAAAGCCACGGAGGCCGTCAGCCATCTCGATCCCGACCAGGTTACCGCCGACCTCAACGCCGCCGCCGACTACGCCCTAAAGCTTCCATCATCGAACGGCAAGCTCTACGTCGTGGGATTTTGCTGGGGCGGCGGACAGAGTTTCCGTTTCGCGACGAACCGCCCCGATCTCTCGGCAGCGTTTGTCTTTTACGGTCCGCCGCCGGACAAAGACGCGATGGCTCGCATCAAGGCGCCCGTCTACGGATTCTTTGCTGGTAATGACGCGCGGATCGGGGCCATGATCCCAGGCGCCATCGAACAAATGAAAGCCGCCGGGAAAGTGTTCGAGCCCGTGACCTACAACGGCGCAGGCCACGGCTTCATGCGCGCCGGCGAAGCACCTGACGCCAGTGACGCCAACAAGAAAGCGCGAAACGACTCTTGGGTCCGGTGGAAGGCTCTGCTCGGAAAAAACTAATAGCGGCCGCCGTTGCGGCCGAAGAGTTCCTCAGCGCGGAAAGCCTCTGTTCCAATCAACTCAACGCAACGCGCCGACCAGATACAACACCACGGCGACGAGCACCACCGTCCCGACTATCCCGAGCCCCCCGCCTGTTCCCCATCTGGAATACCCGTAGTACCCGCCGCCTCCGCCGAACAACAGCAGCAGAATGATGATCAGTAGTAACATCGAGAATCTCCTTTTTTGGCCTGTGATTGCTGCCCTTGAGGGGCTTGGCACGTTTCCCTTTTCTGTCGTCTTGGTCGCCATCACAATGCGCCCCTCTTCCTGCCGCCGTCTGTTCAATACAGCACGCACTTGAAACGCCCTGTTTCCCGGAATGGGGCACGATCCTTGGGCGGCTTGCTGGGAGGATTTCAGAGCGTCCAGTTCAGGGGAAGTTGCGGAGTCAGGGCTACGCTGGGGGCGATGGGCCTTTAGGGGGGTGAAATCCGGGAACGCCAAATCTCCCGACTGGCGGCCGGCGAGCCGCGATTCCGCGGCGGCGTTCCCCTCCGGCGTTACTTTGCTAGGCTGCCCTTATTATCGGCCCAGCGCTGCGTGGCTCTTTTTCGGCCGTCGAGCTGCAATTCCTTCTCGATGCGATTCGCTTCCAGATGTTTGTGCATGGGGCCGGTGGAACCCTTCGGCTGAGACTGGCCGACTGTCTTCGCGCGCGGCGCCCGAATCTTGGCGGATTCGAAATGAACAGGGTCGCGAAGGTTCTGCAGTTCTCGGTAATAGTAGAGCGCGGTCGGACGTTTTCCGCGGAATCTCAATCGCTTCAGAAACTCAATTTCTTCCTTGCCGGCGTCGCCGCTCATTGAGGTGTTGCGCAGGAACTCTCTCAGTCCCGCCTCGTCCCCGGAAGGTTCCCCTGCTTCCTTTTCAACATACTCAAATCTCCTGGCGTACGCTGTGGCCAGCCTGCGATTCAACACGATCTCCATCGCGAAGCTCGCGAGGTCGATATCCCAGGATTCGATCAGCGGATCCAGGAAAGACACGCAGTTTTCAACGGACACGTCGAACACGTCCGCATCCAGGAATTCGAGCACAATCACCCTCATCTGCTCGTAGCTTCGGCCGCTCAACCGGGCCACGAGTTGCAACCAGTTTTCGCTTTCCAGCTCTTCCTTGGCCACTTTCTTCACCACGCCCAGCAGTTTTTGCGTGACCAGGCGTTCGAGCTCGCCGAAGGGCTGCTTTTCGAAAATCGCCCGTATTTCTTTTTCTTTCCCGGGCGCCACCTTTCGCAGAATCAGGTCCCTCACTTCTTTCAGCAGCGGCGCGGGTGGCTCCGCCAGGCTTCTCCTCAGTCCCTCTTTGCGCTGGTGCTCGGCCAACTCCGAAAGCTTTCCGGCGGGGAGCTTCAGGAATTTCCCCATCTTGGCGTAAATGTCTGTTCGATCCGGTGCCGGAGGCAATTTCTTCCGCGTCAGCAACTGAGAAACGTAGGAATCCGTTACCCCCGCCGCATCCGCCAGGTCCTTCTGCTCCAGGCCCAATTCTTCCAGCCGCTGTCTGATTACCAGGCAAACATCCACGACGCCTCCACCATTTAACTGCCAGAATTTAATCCAAAGAAATAATCACAGATTCCACTTGACACGTCAAGTGAATTAACCTACTGTGGTTAAGCGAATGAGAGATTCATAAGGTAATCAAAACTAAACGCGGTTATCTAAAGCGTCCCTTCGCTAAGAACCACGGAGTCCTCACCTATGTATGCACGCCGAGTAACCATGCACTTGAAGCCCAACAGCGTTGCGGAATTCACACAAAAGCTCGAGAGACAGGTCATTCCCCTGCTCCGAAAACAGACCGGGTTCCAGGACGAAATCACGTTTGTCGGTCCGGGCACCACGAGGGCGTTTGGAATCAGCTTGTGGGAAAACAAAGAGAACGCAGACACCTACAATCGCAACACCTACGCCGAAGTAACGAAGTTGCTGGCGGGAGTCGTTGAAGGAACACCCGAAGTGGAAAGCTACGACGTTTCCAACTCGACCTTCCACAAGATCGCCGCTCACGTAACAGCCTAGGCCAAAATTAGTTCTTGGGAGTGGGGCGGACCAAATCCGCCCCTCTCAATATGCGGATTTAGAGAATCGATGAGGTTGCAATGCCTGCCAAGATCATGAACGGATTTCCGCTGCGGCGCTGCTCTTGGTTTTTCCACCCCATCGTGCCCGATGTGCTCTCGCGCAAAATGATTCGATGGCTCGACGCGGTTTGTCTCAAGCAAGCCGTTCTCAAGGCTTGAGTTTGTTCGTCGCGCGTTGCGGCGGACGCAAGAAAACGGAAACGGGAAAACGGCAATGGCAGACGAGATCAAAACGGGGACCGTCCTTATAAGAGATGGCGCGGCTTTGCCGAAAGCCCTGAGCTTTGAGAGCGAGGTCTGCGTCCCGGGTTGGAAATTGGTCAAACATCTGGACGGAGACACTTTGGATCGAAAGGTCAACGAAACCGGATGGACCTTCTTTTTTGAGGCTGGCGAGATTAAAGCCACTGTCTTCGGTATCGACAGGCAGCATATGGCGCGCCGGGCAATCGAGCGGATCCTGAGGGATCCGAGGTCGAAGAAATTCAACTCCCTGGAAGTCGCGCACGTGTCGGCAGTGGGTTCTGAACGGTTCCCGGGAGTTAGCTTCCTCACAGTCCGGGCCAATGTGCGGCATATCCAGGAGAGCTTGTTCCTTTTCCGCGCTAAGGACGCTGCGCAGCCCGGACCGAAAGCAAATGTGGCCGGGAATGCCAACGGGCGTGATTCGCGTCCGAATCTTGACGAAGAACTCGCCATCGGCAACCGGCAGCCGGAAGAAGCGTCGAGACAGTCAGCCCTGGCGGCCGTCTCGAACCGGTAATTCTTTGGAGAAATTTGGAAGGGTCTAGAAGGAGACGTTCCATGAAAATGATACGCAGATCGGCGATTCTTCTTGTTTTGGTCTTGCTTTCCACTCCCCTGCTTTCCGGCCAGGATCTTTCCTCGTACCGGAAGTTTTCGCTCGGTGCAAGCCTCGCGGCGCTTTCGAAACAGGTCGGCCAAGACCCGCTTCGAGCGGATTTGATCCACCAGCGCCCCGCGCTGATCCAGCAGCTCAGGTATTGGCCGATTGAGACTTCGCCGTATTCCGCCCGTTCGGAATCGGTTTCCCAGGTTGTGTTCAACTTCTACAACGGGGAGCTCTACAAGATTTCGGTGACGTACGACCAGGAAGCCACGGAAGGCCTCACCGATGACGACATGGTCCAAGCCATCTCTGCCCGCTATGGGACCGCCCCAAGGCTTTACCCCGATATCGCGCTCCCAACCTCCTCCGACGAATACGCTCCGGCGGAGAAGATCATCGCTCGCTGGGAAGACGCCGGAAATTCGGTGGACCTTTTCCGCTCCAGCAGTCTGAACTCTTTCGGGCTCGCGATATTTTCAAAGAAGGTAGACGCCCAGGCTGACGCTTCGATTGCCGAATCGACGAAGCTCGAGAAGCAACAGGCGCCGCAGAAGGAAATCGACCGTCAGAAGGGCGAAGCTGACAAACTGGAAGCCGCGCGGCTCAAGAACGTGAAGGCTTTTCGCTTTTAGCGTTCGATCAGGGTAACTGCTACGGCGCGCGGTCGAAGCCCTGGCCTCAGTCCGGTAGCACGGCCTGTTACTCTGATATTGTAAGGGCGGTGCGCAAACAAGAGCTTTTCCATATGGAGACCTCAAATGCAAGACCTGGGCAATCGCAGAATATTACTCGCAAGAATGGATAAGGCGTTTAGCGACTATTCCCAAGAAGCTGAAAAACTCAGCGTCCTTTTGGCCGAGCCCGCGGACGGATCGAGCTGGAGTTCCTACCACAACCTCCTGAAACAACGAACCGCCGAAGTCGCCGCCTACGAAATGTACCGCGCCCTCAGAGACGAGCTCTTCAGTCTAATTAATCCCCCCGGCGATCAAGACCGCCCCCAATCCAGCGTCAACTAGCGCCTCTCTGGCCACGCGCACCCTCACAGGATGTGCCAGGCGCTAACTAAGCTTTCTCATTCAAGCGGACCGGTAACGCCTCTGGAAAACGAGCAACAGTAGACCCGCGCACATCAGCGCCAACGTGGATGGTTCGGGAGCGCCGGCGACCCCAGAGACCTCCGTGATAGTGCCTTGAAGCCCCGTCGAGTCGTTGAAGTAATTGCCGTCAGTCCCATACCCGACTACGAAATCGATCGTCTCGCCGGCCGTGAAACTTCCCGTGATGGAAAAGGCCTGTTGATTCAAGAAACCAGCAACCTCGGCCCCGAACAGACTCGTCGAGCCATTGGCGAGGATATGAACGTCGGTGCTGGTTCCAAACGCGCAGGCAGTTTGGCAGACACCGCCGTTGTCATCGCCTTGGAACATGCCGCTGATTGTGTAAGTGCCGGTCGAAGGAACCGTGTATCGCACCACCGCATCGTTACCGCCGTCGTCCGGATGCATATTGAGAAAGCCAACCGGCCAGAAAACCGTGCCCACCGTGAAGAAAGACGAGCCCGTAGTGTTGTTGGCTACCACCGGGTACAGCAACGGAGTCGTCCATGCGTTAACGCCTGGAATCCCGTTCGCATTCACTTCCCCCAGGCTAAATGCCGTGAACGCTCCACCTGCGCCTTTGGTTTCGCCATAGGTCCAGGGGCCGTTGGGATTGCCGTTCGTTACCGAGAAGCTGCTTACGATGTCGTCGGCCAATGCATTGCCGGCGAAGCATGTCGCCAGCGCTGGAATCACGATCGCTAGGAAACTCAGCCTTACACCCATCCGCTTTAGACCGTTCATATCGGTGTTCTCCATTAACCCCGCGGGTTCCTCGCCAAGGGGGCTTGTCAACGTTCCTAATGCAATAGGCTCGCCGAAACGCTCGAAATAGGGCATTTGAGACTTTTCAAATCTGCTTTGATGCGTCACACGCATTCGTTTCTGCAGGTGTCTAGCCTCGCCGCACGCTTTCAAATGTCACTTGCTCGAATCAAATCCGATCGAGCATGGGGATTACACCCCCCGGGGGTTACAATAACTTTGCACAGAAACGGAAGGACAATTCTCGTGCCTCTTCCTCCAGAGTGGGTGTATCTTCTCCCGAATCAGTCCATTCAATGAGCATGCCGGAAACTCGACAATTTTCTTTTGGCACCTTCTGGCTCGACCTTGAGAAGCGCCAACTCCTGCATCGCAATCAGCCTGTCACTCTCACGCGCAAAGCTCTGGATACCCTTGGCGTTCTGGTGTCGAACGCCGGCCGAGTCGTCACCCGGGAAGAGTTGAAGCGGCAGGTTTGGGGTGATACCTATGTGGAAGAGGCGACGATCGCTCAAAATATTTTCACGCTGCGCAAGACCTTGGGCGAACTCCAACCTGGTCAGAATCTGATCGAAACCGTCGCTGGCGTCGGATACCGTTTCTCGGGCCAGGTGCAGCCTTACCCGGTGGAGAAAGTCTCCGGCGATGCCGGCTCCGCTAAGACTCGCATCGCCCCTGCCGCAAACCAGGCTCGAAATCGTTTTCTATCCGCGGCCGTCGTCATCTTGGCCCTGGGCCTCGTCGCGACCGTTTGGTGGTGGAGTTTCAATTCCAGGCGCACGACGCGCGTTCAGTCTTTGGCGGTCTTGCCTTTTTCTAATTTCACCGGCGATTCGCAACAGGAATATGTGGCCGAAGGCATCACGGACGAGCTGCTGACGGATTTAGGACAAATCCCTGGACTCCGGGTAATCTCCGGAGGATCGGCGGCGCAGTACCTCAAGAACAAATCGGCTACGGAAATTGCGCGCGATCTGCACGTCGACGCTCTGGTCGAAGGCGCCGTCCTGAAAAGCGGAGATCACCTGAGTGTCGACGTGCGCCTCGTCCAAGCGGCGGACGGCCGTACGCTCTGGTCTTCCCGCGTCGACCTTTCCCCGCACGACGTTCTCGGGCTTGAATCGACCATTAGCGGGTCCCTCACGCAAAAGCTTCAGCTCGCGGGAGGTGATCGCACGAACGGGCCCCAGCCTGCCTTCGGGACTCAGAATGCCGAAGCTTATTACGAGTATCTGAAAGGGCGTTACTTCTGGAACAAGCGCACCGACGAGACATTCGTAAAGGCCATCGGCTGTTTTAATCGCGCAATCGCTCTTGACCCCAAATACGCTCGCGCTTACGCCGGTCTGGGCGATACGTATTCGCTGCTCGGTTCCTTGCCGAACGCAGGGATGCCGCGAAATCAAGCGATGCCCAAAGCCAAGGAGGCAGCGCTCACGGCGTTACAGTTGGATGAATCCGTGGCGGAGGCTCATACCTCGCTGGCATTCGTTGAGATGCAGTATGAGTGGGACTGGCCGGTGGCCGAAAAGGAATTCAAACGCGCGATCGAACTCAACCCCAACTACGCGACGGCTCATCAGTGGTACGCGATCTGGCTTATGGCTCAAGGTAAACCGGCCGCCGCTCTTGCGGAAGAGCAGCGCGCACAGGAAGCAGACCCGCTGTCTATCATCATCAAGACGGATACTGCTCAACTTCTCGCTTACGCGGGGCGCTACGATGAAGCCGAACGGCAGGCGCAGAGTGCATTGGAAATCGACCAGAGTTTTGCGCTGGCGCACATCTATTTGGCCGAGGCCCACTCCGGAAAACGTGATTATCCCGCGGCGATTTCAGAGTTTCAGAAAGCCCTCGCTCTCAACAAGGAGGACGTCTGGGCGCTATCGGGACTGGCTCTCACATACGCCCTCACGAATCAGAGACACAAGTCCGAAGACATTCTCCGCGATTTTTTGAACGGCGCGCAGAACCAGAACGGCTTGGCAATCGAAGTCGCCAGGACTTACGCAGGACTCGGCGAGAACGACAACGCAATCGCTTGGCTGAGGAAGGCGTACCAATACCGCAACGGCGGCATGATTCTTTTCAACTTGGACCCCGCGTTCCAGACTCTGCGTCCTGACTCCAGATTCGCTGATCTCGAGCATCTCGTCGGTCTCCCGCGCGCGGATAAAAACCCGTAGCCCAGCATGCAGAGCTTGTAACCGCACTCTCGAGCGCCACCCCGACTTTCGGCGAGGATCCGATTCTTCCGCCTTGCCGTCGTTCAACGTGGCCGCAACGGCAGTTCCACATAAGAGGCCAGGGTGCCCTGTCGAAAAACGGTCCACGTCACATCACCCACAGGCGGGTACCGGCGGAATGTCCCAGCGTCCGTACCAGCAAGAGCAATTCGGATCTGATGGCCTTTTCGCAAGAGTATGGATGTCGGCCACATGCCGATCTTCAATTCGGTGGGTTCCCCGGGGACGAGCGGCTGGGCGTCACGGCGGGAACTGCCGGAGGCGAAGCCAGGCGAGTTGTAAGGACGTTTGTGAATATCCATCTGCTTGCGGTTGATCGCCCGCAGTTCTCCCTCGTCCAGGTAGGTCACATGACCATCGGGTGCGACGTCCTCCAGATACGCGAAAAATGCGCCGTCCGTCGCTGTGGAAGCCACTTTGAGCTCCACCACCGGCGAGCCTGAAATCTCTACATCCGTAGGCAGCGGCGCGCCCGTATATACCAGAAGTTTGCCGTCTTCGCTGGAGCGGTCGGGGTAGAGAACGTCAAGGTTCAATTCCGTCGTCCACCGATCTTGCTTGCCAGTTGATGCCGTGAAGTCGACTGGATATATGTCGCTTGCGTTGACGGTCGCTGGTGGTCGAGGACTCAGTGCGTGGTTCTCAGCGAAATAGAGCCGGGTTGCGCGGTCGAATCCGTGTGGTGGCCAAACTTTCGTGTCGTGCCACTCACCCTCGCCCATGGTGTAGTAGTGAATGGTGGATTCAATCGGGCTCGCAACGTCGGGACGAAGCAAACGGTCGAAGAAATCCGCCATCATCTGATTCTGCTGCTCGACTGTAGGCTCCGGAGTGGAGTGCTGAGCGGGTGTGAGAAAAGGATCAACGTTGAAGTCCAAGCCATGGGAAAAGGGGCCAATGATAACCTGCTGCGGATTCTTGAAGGTCAAATAGCGCGACAGTGCGCCCTCACAAACATCGGAGTCCAGCCAGCCACACCACACTTGCATGGCTACCTGTGACGATTCGATCTGGGCCCGATGCCCGAACGCGCTTATCTCCCCAAAGGTAGTGGAGGATCCGCCGACCAAAGGCAACGGGTCGTCCCGAAATTCGACTCGTGATAGCAGCTCGGTTGGATACTGGTTGTGCCGCTGAGCTAGCATTTGAGTAAGCTCCTTTCCATCTGAATCTGCGTCCACGCGCTTTACACCCCGCAGGGACCGCCCTGCCCACCAGCAGCGAAGACCGCTCAGTCGCTTTGTCAGACAGACGTCGTCGTTCACGTCGAGTTTGCGAATTAGATCGCTCCAGGACGCCATCACGGCTTGGTCATAAACACCACCGGGGAGCGCCAGCATTCCCACGTCGAACTGACTGGAAAAAGGTGCAACAGCTTTGAGAGCGGGCGGGTTCGTCACTGTAGTCAGCTCCGCCGTCGCTCCCTCGTAGGACCCTCCGAAGGTTCCAAGACGGCCATTGGACCACTGCTGTTTTGCCGCCCAATTGACGAGTTCCCCAAGATCGGCAATCTCTTCGCGTGAAAACTCCGTTTCGCGATGCCCCCCGCTGGCACCGCTTCCGCGCGCGTCTCCCACGACAACCACAAAGTGACGCTGATTCAAATAGTCGGTCTGCGCGTCTCCTGGACCATGAGGGCTAGCCTGTTTCAAAGCCACTGCCAGCCGGTATGCCCAGCCAAACTGGCCGTCACGACCGTAGCGCGTTGTGCGAAGCAGCGTCGGCAGCCGCTGTCCCGCCTGATAGTCCTGCGGAAGCCAGACGTCAGCGGCAATCTGCACGCCGTCGCGCATCTTGATGTACAAAGCGGTGTCCCGGGGAGTTCCGGCTGGAGTCTCCTCTTCTCCGGGGAGTTTTGTAAACGTGGCCAGCATTACAATTACGCACGCGACCAAAGCGGCCAATCCCACGAGCCCTAGAACGACACTCTTGAGCCAGCGTGACATGCGAGCACCCCGTAAACGTGGGAAAGAACGACCGCGAGTATAAAAACGATCCCTGCAAAGACCAAGGCAAATCACTCCGGCGCTAATTCCCGCATCGTTCCAGCGGCGAGACAAGAGTCGCCGACCCGCCTTGAACCGAGAGACGAGCCAGGGTGTAGAATGAGCGCCGAAAGGCTGGCGACCAGCACGTGTTTAGGCGAACCTGTGCCGCCGCATATTTTGGAGGTATCATGTGGCACAGAACAATCTTGAACTCATGCGGACACTCGACGATTCGTGGAACGCACAGGACTGGGAGACGTTTGAAAAGCGGCATTCCAGCGACACTGTTGTGTTTTGGCCCGGTCAGGCCGAGCCGACAAGAGGGCGCGACAATCACAAGGCGGAGTCCATCCAATTTTTCAAGACGTTCCCCGACAACCATCTGATCAATCATCCCTATAAAGTCGAGATTGCTCAGGGCGAATGGACGTGCACCGTTGCGGATTTTACTGGTACGATGCTCGGCTCGATGAAGGGTTCCGACGGCAAGCTGATCCCCCCGACCAAAAAGAAGTTTCACATCGACTTCTGCACCGTCGCACACTGGAAGAACGCCGAGATCGTCGAAGAGAAACTCTTTTACGACTTGGTCGGATTGCTGAAACAGATTGGCGTTATGTGAGCATTTCCGGTCCGCTAGCTACACTTCATCATTCGTGGCTGCTTGCTTTCAGTAAGCCTTTCGGTGGAGCCCCCGACTTCAGTCGGGGGAACATGGCCTTAAGGCCGTGCGAAACGAGCTGCTTAAACCCGCCGGAGCGAGGTTCTGCCTGCGGGCAAACGTACACAACCTGCGAGAATGAAGCCAGCACGCCAACCTGCCCACGAAACGCACGCGGAGCGTAGCCTGTGCAAAGAGGAGTCCAAGGCATGCTTGCCAATCTGGTATCGCGAGAATTGAACCAAGATATTATGAACACGCATTACCTGCGCGAACAGAAGGCCGACCAACGTCCGTGGGAGGTCGTCAAGCCACAATGAAGATTTCGCCGCAGATTTTCGCTGCAGTTCTATTTTGCTTCCTTTGGCACCGCCAAGAACACCCGCCCGCTCCAGCCTCTCCTTACGATGTCCATTTCATTTCGTGCGGAGACCTGCCCTATATGGATTTCCTCAACGACGAAAAAACAAGACGGGCCGTTCAGCTGTCCGGATATGATCTCGACAAAGTATCGGATTGCAACAAGATCGAAACGCCGTGGTTCTCCCATGCGACCGTGCTTTCTTTTCGGCGCGTATCCCCGCAACTCGACGACTACCCATCATTCACTTTGGTAAGCCTGCCGAACAAGCTGTGGGTCATCCCCGTCTCGCAGGGCATGCTTGAGTATAGGCACCTAGAGGACGGCGCACGCAATCGATCGATTTTCAATTTCGTGCTCCGCTCGTCGCCTGTCCGGCCGAGCTCTGACCGTCAGTGGATTTCCCTGGCTCAAAGCTACATTGCCCTTTTTGGACACCTGAAGAACGAGAGCGCAACGACTACGAGGATTTCGGAACAGTTCCCGGACCAAGTGACCTGCGCAAACAGTCGATGCACTGTAAGGCTTCTTGAACCAAACCCCTCTGGCGATTCCGGGTTCATATACACACTGACTTTCCTGGTCGGCGATAGCGGTGTTAGCCTAGAACAAGCTCACAGTAAGCCCGCTACAGCCGGACAGTAAAGCCGGCAGGTCAGCAAGGCGGTGGCCGGCCCTTTGTCTCGGGCGGGTGGAGCACCCTTCGAGCCTCGGGGCTTGATTTCGAATTTCTGGGCGGCCGATCCTTCGAAGTATGAAGGGTCGGGGCTTTGATCTTCTGATTCTTCTCTGCGCCTTCCCCCTCTCACGATCCGCGCGAAATCCTCTAGTACTGGGTCTTGATTTTCGCCAGTTACTATGCTATAAATGCTATTCCTTAAACTGAGAATAATAGATTGTCTGCCCGGACGTTTCGGGCCGCGCTGGACGTGTGTTTTTACAACACGCCCAAAGGAGAAGCGCAAGGTGAGTCGTCCGTACTTAGGTCGCCTGTACTTACAGGCCGCCGATAAAAGGAGGAAATTCTAATAACGGAAACGCGATTAGAAATCGCCGTAAATGACTGAAAACATTCACCAGCGACCCATTCTAATAGTCAAAAACTGGGGGGTATTTTCGCGGTATCGATTAGCCTCACCGCCGCAAATGCAAAAAACAGAAGACGACGCGCCTCACTCCTGGCGCGCTGAGCCCTCAGGACTTGCCGAAGATGGAATCGGCCACGTCGGCCGCCCCAGGAACGCGGAATCTTTGGCCCTGGTACGCCTTGATCATAAGGACGATCCAAAGCACGAACGTAACTAGACTTATGAGCCGAGACAGCAGCAACCCGGCCGAGGCCGTTCCCAAGCCTCCCGCGAGGATGCTGACGCCGAAGATCATACCGACCACGAAATGGATGATGTTCAGCCCGCCGAAAACCACGATCGACTGCTTCGCATGGAATTGCACGAACGGACGCTTGTCGATCAGGAGGAAGATGAGTCCCGTAATCCACCCAAGCAAGTAGCACAGGAGTCCGGCAACGTTTTCTTGCAAGCCCGCGTCCGTCACAGCCGATGCGGGCACGGGGCTGGTGCCGGGTGCGGGCGACGCCGCCGGAGCGCTCGGCTGAGGCGCGCCGCAACTTGGACAAAACCCCGCGTTATCCGCGACTGCGGCTCCGCATTTCGTGCAATGTGGCATGAGCGCCTCCAGAAAAAGAAACGTAACGGTTGGGCGCGAAGCCTAGCAAAAGGGGAGAGGGTCAGCAAGCTTAAATGGTCGCGCCAACTTGCGAGAACACTTTCGCGCCAATCAGCGAACTTCCGCCGCGGGAGCCAATTCAATCCGGTTGCGCCCCTGGCGTTTCGCGTGGTACAGCGCGGCGTCGGCGCGGGCAACGAAGCGTTCAAAGGTTGTATCATCCGCGCGCCGGAATCCGGCGATACCGAAACTCGCCGTTACCCCTACCTCTTTGCCGCCAAACGTGAATTTTTGTTTCGACACCTGCTCGCGAATGCGGTCAATCGCCAGCCGCGTGCCGGCCTCGTCCGAGTAGGTCATCACGATCAGGAACTCGTCTCCTCCGATTCGCCCGCAAATGTCGCACTGCCGCACGCTCGTCTTCAGAATGTCCGCGAACTTCGCCAGCACCGCGTCGCCCGCTTCGTGGCCGAATGTATCGTTGATCGGCTTGAATTGGTCCAGGTCCGCCACGATCACCCAGAACGGGAAAGCGTGCCGCATGGCGCCCTTCAGTTGGCGGCTCGCCCACTCGCCCACCGCCCGGCGGTTGGGCAATCCCGTCAAACCGTCCGTGAGCGCCAACTGTTCGAGCAGCCGATTCTTTTCTTCGAGCTCGCGATGAAGCCGGACAATTCTGCGGCCCACCTCCACCCGCGCCAGCAACTCATCCGCATGAAACGGTTTGGTCAAGTATTCATCGGCGCCCGCTTGCAGGCCGCTTACAATCTTGGCTTTTTCGGAGACGCCCGTAAGCAGGATGATATATGTGGAGGACTCGCCGAAATCCGCGCGGATGCGCTGGCACAGCTCAATCCCGGTCAGGTCGGGCATCAGCCAGTCGGTAATCACAAGGCCGGGCCGATGCTCGGCGAAAAGAGCGAGAGCCTCGCGGCCGGTCTTCGCGACGATAAGCTTAAACTCGTCGGGCGGAAGAGCGTGCTCCAGAAGCTTGCGGGCGACCGGCGAATCGTCCACCGCAAGAACGGGGAAGGCTTTATCTCGGTGGTTCAATTTTTCATCGTCCTCGAGATCAAACCAAAGACCACGCGTCCAGCGTTTTCCTGCGCAGGCGAGCGCGGCACGACAACCAGCACGCACAAAACGAACAGCGCGATGGCTCCGCTGAATCGGCGGATTTCCATGTCACACCTCAAGCTTTAATTTAAAAAGGAAAACGGGTCCCAGAGCCTTACCGCTTTGAACACGCCCCTTGGGTTAATGATACGACCGCTTCCTCCGCGGCCCGGCTCGATTATTCCGCCTGTGCCTTTTCAAGCACGGAATTTGTCGCCAATCGCGACAACTCAAAAACCGCTCGCTCGGCTGCGAACAGGCACTAGAATGGCGTCGCCATGAGCGCGGAAGAAACCGCAGAGACCTGATGCAGCAGCCAGCAGCCCCGAGTGACCCGCTTCGCCCAACGCGAAGCCTCTTCGACCTTTCGTGGGTGCGCGGAGTCACGTCCGCGGAACGCCGAACCCTGCTTGCTGGCGGCCTGGGCTGGATGCTCGACGCCTTCGACGTGTCGCTGTACTCCCTGGTCCTCGCGCATCTTATGCGCGACTTCGGCATGAGCCAGGCGCTCGGCGGCCTATTGAATTCGCTGACGCTGGTCGCCTCCGCCTTCGGCGGATTCCTGTTCGGTCTTCTCGCCGACCGCATCGGACGCACGCGTTCGTTGATGGCGACGATCCTGATTTATTCGGCTGCGAGCGGCGCTTGCGGACTGTCGCAAACCGTGCTGCAACTCGCGGTTTTCCGCTTCGTCCTGGGATTGGGAATGGGAGGCGAATGGACCACGGGCTCAGCGCTGATTGCCGAAACCTGGCGGGCCGAACATCGTGGCAAAGCGCTCGGGCTGATGCAGTCGTTTTTCGCCATCGGGGAGATGATTGCGGCGGGCGTGGTGGGATTCATGCTGCCTCGTTTCGGATGGCGCGCGGTTTTCTTCGTGGGAATATTGCCCGCGCTGTTCATCCTGTGGATTCAATGGCACGTTCCCGAGCCCGAGATTTGGAAAGCGAAGATGCGCGCGGGCGCGGCGAGCCTCGGCGGGACGCTGCGGATTCTCTGGCGCAAAGATCTCCGGCACAAGGGAGCGCTCGCGACTGCCATGAATGCCTGCGCTATGTTTGGCTACTGGGGATTGTTCACCTGGATTCCGGCATATCTTTCGCTGCCGGCGGCACAGGGTGGGCGCGGGCTGAGCTTGGTGAAGAC
Organism: uncultured Acidobacteriota bacterium; assembly: GCA_963744235.1. GTDB lineage: Bacteria > Acidobacteriota > Terriglobia > Acidiferrales > UBA7541 > Palsa-295. The sequence goes on from CAVUSU010000007.1 coordinate 371,755, forward strand.
CACCGCGTGGCTGATCGTGATGGGAGTGGGAAAATGGCTTGGGTACACCGTGTTCGGGTTTTCCGCGGACGTATTCGGACGCCGCAAGAGCTACATCACTTATCTTCTCGTCGCAGCGGCGCTCGTTCCCGTCTATGGATTCGCGAGCAGCCCCGCTTGGCTCCTGTTTCTCGGTCCCCTTGTCGCGTTCTTCGGCACAGGTCACTTCTCGGGGTTTGCCGCCATCGTGTCAGAAATGTTCCCGACGGAAGTTCGCGCCACCGCCATGGGGGCCAGCTACAACATTGGCCGCGGAACTTCAGCAGCGGCGCCGTTTGTAATAGGTCTGCTGGCTCATCATTTCGGCCTCGGGCCGTCGTTTCTGCTGCTGGCCGGCGCCTTTTTTGTCGCGGCGACGCTCGCTCTCGCGTTGCCGGAGACAAGAGGCAAACAACTGGAATAAGCGATGCTATACTCGATTGGCGATGCGGAAGTGGCGGAATTGGCAGACGCGCAAGACTTAGGATCTTGTGGCCGAAAGGCCGTAGGGGTTCAAGTCCCTTCTTCCGCACCAAAATCAGTCGGCTTCTATTTTCGTCGTCCTTCGGTCCTCTTGGGTCGCTCCCCGCAGTCGTGGTATTTTTCACTCATGAAAACGATCCTTCTGCTGATTTGTTCGAACATCTTTATGACCGTTGCCTGGTACGGCCACCTGAAATACCGCAATGCACCGCTCTTCCTGGCAATCGTCGTGAGCTGGTTGATCGCCTTCTGCGAGTATTGCTTTCAGGTGCCCGCAAATCGCATCGGCTACGGCGAATTCACGGCGTTTCAGTTGAAGATCATTCAGGAGTGCATCACGCTATGCGTGTTCGTGGTCTTCGCGTGGTGGTACCTGGGCGAGAGCATCAAATGGAATCACGCCGTCTCGTTCCTGTTTCTTGTGGGCGCAGTGGCGTTCGCCTTCTGGGGAAAGCTTTGATAGCGTCTCCGGGCGGACCCTGGCCGGAGATGGAATCAAGATGAGGGTTAAGTCCCCGAAGAGCGCTCAGCCCCGAGGCGACACGCCCAACGAGACCGGCTCCGGTAAGGATCTCGGGAACTTTACGGGGTTCGCGCACTCCAGACTCACGGCCCATTTCCACGCCGCTCTCGCGGGGTATTCAACCGCGACCTATGATCCCCTCGCGTCCTTCCTCCCCAACAGACTTTCCAAGTGGATACCGCAGGTGGCGAAATATTGGTTTCATAAGAAGCACCCGTTCAGGGACTACACAACACACGGAAAAGGAACCGGCGTTTATCCGGTGGACGATCGCGGGAAAATCAGCATAGCGGGCGATTGGGCCACGGGAACGGATGAAGCAAGAATCGTTGCGTCCGCAATGGAAAAATCCGATCCGGATTTCACCGTTCACCTGGGAGATGTGTATTACGTAGGTGACAGTAATGAGGTGCGAGAAAACTTCCTCGGGGAGAAAACGAGTCCCTATACACCCGTAAAGTGGCCGATGGGCGCGAAAGGCAGCTTCGCACTCAATGGCAATCACGAAATGTACGCCGACGGAAACGGCTACTGGAGAATGGTCGTGCCGAGGATGGGATTGAAAGAACGCGGCAGCGAATGGGGAGTGGGACAGTGGGCGAGCTTCTTTTGCCTCGAAAACAAGCACTGGCGCATCTTAGGATTGGACACAGGCTACAACTCCACTCGTTTTGACTGGGGCAAAGCGCCGCTGCTGCACCGGAGCAAATGGCTTCGCAAGACGACGTCGCTCAAGCCGGGGTGCGCGCTTCCCGAACCCCTTCTCGCATGGCTGAAATTCACCGTGAATCCGGATGGAGACAAACGAGGACTGATTCTGCTGTCGCATCACGGGCCGCACTCCGCGTTTGAGAGTTGGTATCAAATTCCGGCGAGACAATTGGCGAAGCTGATTCACCGGCCTGTGATTTGGTTCTGGGGCCACGAGCACAGGCTGGCGATTTATGAAAAGTTCAGCGTCCAGGATGGCATCGAGGCGCACGGGCGATGTGTGGGGCACGGCGGCATGCCCGTCGAGCGGGGTGTGGCTCCAGACATAACCGATTGCAGATGGCTCGCCTGGGATAACAGACGTTATTCCAGCGACGAAAAGGTTGATGTTGGCTACAACGGGTACGCAAACCTTTCATTTAACGGTCCCCACCTGCACATCGCCTATTACGATTTAAATCAATCGCTGATCCTGACCGAAGATTGGCATGTCGATATCACAGCCGGCGCGCTGGAAGGACCTAGCTTTAAGAAAGTGCTTGAGGATCCATCGCTGCATTTCCGGGAAGTCTAAAGGCACTTCTTGGGTCCATCAATTCCAGGCTCGAACGCGTGTTGACGCCTGATATCGGATTCCCTATACTGGTGATTCATTGCGGTGCAGCAGGGCCGCGCTTCCTGCCCTCCCCCTTCTCATTCGAACAGGTGAAAGGCAGACCGAAACGTGCGGTTGTGTTTTTCCGTAGACGAATTCTCCATGACAGAAGCAACTTGCAAGCGTGAAATCGAGCTGGAAATTCCGGCTGAGAACGTTCAGAAAGCTACGGAAAAGGTCGCGCGCGATATCGCTCGCGTGGCGCGCATTCCTGGATTTCGTCCCGGCAAAGCTCCGGTCACATTGATTCGCCGCCGCTTTGCGGATGACATTCAGGGCGAAGTGGTGCAGTCGCTCGTTCCCGAGTATCTCGAAAAAGCGCTCGACGAAAAAAAACTGGTTCCGGTTACGCGCCCGGAAGTGGACAAGGTCGAATTCAAGGAAGGCGAGCCGCTGAAATTCCGCGCCGTCTTCGAAGTCCTTCCCGAATTCGAGCTCGGCGATTACAAGAATCTCGAAGTGAAGGTCGAAGCCGTTGAAGTGGGCGACGCGCAAGTGGACAAGGCTCTCGACGAAATGCGTGACCGTGCCGCGACGTTTGTACCCGTGGAAGGCCGCGCCGCCAAAGACGGCGATTACGCGCTCATCAAATTGATGGGTACGCCAGTGGGCGGCGGCGATCCCGTCCAGGCGGACGGCATCCTCTGCCACATCGGGGCTGAGGAAACGCTCGAAAGCTTCACGGAGAATCTTCGCGGCGCCAGCACGGGCGAAACGAAGCGTTTCCGCTCCGAATATCCGAAGGACTATCCCGACGCCAAGCTCGCCGGAAAAACTTACGACTACGCAATCGAGGTTTTGGGCATCAAAGAGAAGAAGCTCCCCGAACTGAATGACGAATTCGTGAAGGATGCCACGGCAAGCCAGGGCCAGGGCTCCGAACCAAGTGGAGTCACGACTCTCGCCGAGCTCCGGCAGAAGATTCGGCAGAATCTGGATGCGGCGAAGGAGCAGCGCGAGTCTGCGCAGGCCCGAGAGAAGATCCTCGAGATGCTCGTGAAGCGCCACGACTTTCCGGTGCCCGAAGCGCTGATCGAAAATCAGCTCGATGTGCGTCTTGAGCGGGTGGTGCGCTCACTGGTGGCGCAGGGAGTGGACCCGAGAGCGGTGGACGTCGACTGGGTGTCGCTGCGGCGGCGCCAGCATGACCGCGCCGTGGACGATGTGAAGGCCGAATTGCTGCTCGATCGGATTGCTACAGCCGAAAAAATTGAAGCTACTGACGAAGACGTCGAAAAAGAGATTGCAGCCGTTGCGGAACGCAGTGGCGAATCCGCAACCGCCTTGCGCGCTCGCTTGACAAAGCAGGGTGCCCTCGATAGGATGAAATCGAAGTTGCGAAGCGACAAAACAATCGAGTGGCTCTACCGCACTGCCCGGATCGAGACGACAGCCAAAAGTGAAAAGTAACCTCGATTTGGGCTCCTCAGCGCGCGAAAAAGTTTCCAGATGAAACAAACAGACGACGCGAATCCGCGTGCCACAACTCTCGTTCCCATGGTCGTCGAACAGACGAACCGCGGCGAACGCGCTTACGATATCTATTCGCGGCTCCTGAAGGACCACATCATCTTCATCGGAACCCCGATCGATGATCACGTGGCCAATCTCGTGACCGCACAACTGCTCTTCCTTGAGTCCGAAGATCCCGAGAAGGATATCGCGCTCTACATAAACTCTCCCGGCGGCTCGATTTCCGCTGGAATGGCGATCTACGACACGATGCAATTCGTGCGGCCCGATGTTGTCACCTATTGCATCGGCCAATCGGCGTCGGTCGCAGCCGTGTTGCTCGCGGCTGGCACGCCCAAGAAACGGTATGCTCTGCCCAATTCCCGCGTTCTCATTCACCAGCCCTGGATGTCCGGCCTCTCAGGCCAGGCCACGGACATTGACATTCATGCCAAGGAAATCATTCGCACGCGCCAGGCGCTCAACAAGCTCCTCGCGGGTCATACGGGCCAGCCGATCGACAAAATCGAGAAGGACGTCGAACGCGATTTCATCATGACCGCGGAACAGGCGAAGGCCTATGGCATCGTGGATGAAATTATCACGAAGCACCGGTAGGATTGCTACGCGCGCGCGTTCCAAAGGGTTAGTAATAAAAGCGAAGAATCTGGCTCACGCTGGCGCTTTGCGCCTTACAATGGGTCATACGTTCTTCGTGGGTGTGGTTCTGTTCGAGGGGGGTCGCCACTGGTGAAGCGGTTTACTCCAGAAGAGCCGTTGCGCTGCTCTTTCTGCCACAAGACGCAGGAACAGGTGGAGAAGCTCATCAGCTCTCCCTCCGAGTATCCCCGCTCGTATATCTGCAATGAGTGCGTCGGCGTTTGCCAGCAGATTCTCGAGGACGAAAAGCGCGAACAGGCGACGCCGGCAAACAAGCGGCTGCCGCGCCCGCCAGAAATCAAGGCGTTTCTCGACGGCTACGTGATCGGACAGGAGAAAACGAAAAAGAAGCTGGCGGTGGCGGTCTACAACCACTACAAACGCATCTTCTTGAACAGGCAGCCAGGCGATGTCGAGTTGACGAAGTCCAACATCCTCCTGATCGGGCCCACGGGCACGGGTAAGACGCTTCTGGCGCAGACTCTCTCACGCATGCTCGAAGTACCCTTTGCCATCGTGGACGCCACGACACTCACCGAAGCAGGCTACGTCGGCGAAGATGTCGAAAATATCATTCTGAAGCTCCTGCAAGCCGCGGATGGGGACGTCCAAAAGGCTCAGCAAGGCATCATATATATCGACGAGATCGATAAGATCTCGAAGAAAGACGAAAACCCGTCTATCACGCGCGATGTTTCAGGCGAAGGCGTGCAGCAGGCGCTGCTCAAGATTCTGGAAGGCACCGTCGCCAACGTCCCGCCGCAAGGCGGCCGCAAGCATCCGCATCAGGAATTCACGCCGGTGGACACGACGAACATTCTGTTCGTTTGCGGCGGCGCTTTCGTGGGCCTCGAAAAGATTATCGAGCGCCGCGTGGGGCAGAAGTCGCTCGGCTTCAGCGCCGACGCGCAGCCCACGACGGCAACGCGCCGCAATATCGAGATACTCGAGCAGGCGCAACCCACAGACCTGATTCGCTACGGTCTAATTCCCGAGTTTGTTGGCCGCTTGCCTGTAGTCGGCGTGCTCAGCGACCTGGACAAGAGCGCTCTGGTCCGCATTCTCACGGAACCGAAGAATGCGCTCGTGCGGCAGTACCAGCGGCTCTTCGAATTCGAAAATGTTCGCCTCCGCTTCACGGACGATGCGCTTGAAACGGTGGCTGAACTCGCACTGCAAAGAAAGGTGGGCGCGCGCGGCCTGCGAATGATTCTCGAAGACCTCATGCTCGAAATGATGTACCACCTGCCGGCCCAGCGAAAACTTCGCGACTTCGTCGTGACCGGCGACATGGTGAAAGGACGCGAAATCAACTGGAGCCTGCTTGAAAAAGCCGGATAAAGACCCGGGCCAAGGACCTCGATGTTTAACAGGGAAAAAATGGAAGTGAAGCGCGTTCCGATGATGCCGGTTCGGGAAATGGTGATTTTCCCGGAAATGATGCACCCCTTCATCGTGGGGCGCGAAGCGTCGGTGCGCGCTCTGGAAGAAGCGCTCGCGGGCGACAAGAAGATTTTTCTCGTCACGCAGCATGACGCGTCCGTAGACGATCCGAAACCCGAGGAAATCTATCAGGTTGGCACGCTCGCGAATATCGTTCAGAGCGTGAAGCTCCCAGACGGCAACATCAAGGTTCTGGTCGAGGGCTCCGAGCGCGCGAAGATCGTCCAGGTGACCAGCGAGGAAGGTTTCTTCCGCGCCGCGATTCGCGTGGTGCCTGTCAAAGCCGAGCCGGGCCCGCAGCTCCAGCAGGCTCAGGAGCGCGTGACCAACCTTTTCGAGCAGTACGTCAAGCTCTCGCAGAGCCTGAACTACGATACGATGATCGCCGCTGTCCGCGTCGAGGACGCCAGCAAGCTGGCCGACGCGATCGCTGCTAACCTCCAGATTTCCGTCGAGGAAAAGCAGGAACTCCTCGAGATTTTCGATCCCCTCGAGCGCCTCACCCGAATCGGCGACATCCTCGAAACGGAAATCGAAAAGCTCAACGTCGACCGCTCCATCAACACCCGCGTGAAGCGCCAGATGGAGCGCGCCCAAAAAGAGTACTACCTCAACGAGAAGATGAAGGCCATTCAGAAAGAACTCGGGCGCGGCGAAGCGAACGAAATCGAGCAGCTCAAGAAGAAGATCGAAACGTCCGGCATGCCCGAAGGTCCGCAGGAAAAGGCCATGCAGGAGCTGAAGCGGCTGGAAATGATGCCGCCGATGTCGGCCGAGTCCACCGTTTCGCGCAACTATCTCGATTGGCTGCTGGCAGTGCCGTGGAAGAAGCGCTCGAAGGAAATCCGCGATATCAAGAAGGCCGAGACCATCCTCACCGAAGATCACTACGGCCTCGAGAAAATCAAGGAGCGCATTCTCGAATATCTCGCCGTCCGCCAGCTCGTCAAGAATCCGAAAGGTTCGATTCTGTGCTTCCTCGGGCCTCCGGGCGTCGGCAAAACGTCGCTCGCCATGTCCATTGGCCGCGCCACCGGACGCAAGTTCGTCCGCGTCTCGCTTGGCGGCGTTCGCGACGAAGCGGAAATTCGCGGCCATCGCCGCACGTACATCGGCGCGCTGCCTGGCCAGATCATTCAGATGATGCGCAAGGCTGGCACTGTGAACCCCGTCTTTGTGCTCGACGAAGTCGACAAGATGTCGATGGATTTCCGCGGCGATCCCTCCGCGGCCCTCATGGAAGTGCTCGACCCCGAGCTGAATCATTCCTTCACCGATCACTATCTCGACGTCGAATACGATCTCTCGAAGGTGATGTTCGTCTGCACCGCAAACGTGTTGCACACGATTCCGCAGCCTCTGCAGGACCGCATGGAAGTGCTGCGCATTCCCGGTTACACGGAACAGGAAAAGCATCAGATTGCGCAGCGGTTCCTGGTCCCCAAGCAGTTTGAAGCGACGGGCCTGGCCAAAGACAATTTGAAATTCTCCGGCGACTCCATTACCCATATCATTCGCCACTACACGCATGAAGCGGGCGTCCGCAACCTCGATCGCGAAATCGCGAACATTTGCCGCAAGGTGGCGCGCAAGGTTGTCTCCGAAGGCAAGAAATTCGCCGCTGAGATTACAATGGCGAACCTGAACGAATATCTCGGCATCATCAAGTTCCGCGATTTCCTCGCCGAAAAGAAAAACGAAATCGGCCTCACCACCGGGCTTGCCTGGACGGAAGTGGGCGGCGAAGTGCTTTCCACCGAAGCCACTCTCATGCAAGGCAAAGGCCGGTTGACGCTCACCGGCAAACTCGGCGACGTGATGCAGGAATCGGCACAGGCCGGCATGAGCTACGTGCGTTCGCGCAGCCACCTGTTCAGCCTGCCGAAAGACTTCTACCGCCATCTCGACATTCACGTGCACGTGCCCGAGGGCGCGATCCCCAAGGATGGCCCGTCGGCGGGAATCACGATCTGCACGTCCATCGTCAGTGCCCTCACGCGCATCCCGGTCCGCTGCGACATCGCCATGACCGGTGAAATCACGCTGCGCGGCAAAGTGCTGCCGATCGGCGGCGTGAAGGAAAAGCTGCTTGCGGCGCACCGCCTGGGATTGCACACCGTGCTGCTCCCGAAAGACAACGAAAAGGACCTGGCGGATATCCCGCCGGAGATCCAGGCGCAGATGACCATTCATTTTGTGGAATCGATGGACGAAGTCCTGCAATTCGCACTGGAGAAGCCGCTGCCGGTTGCCGGCCTCCCGCCGGTCGAAGTCGACCCAAAGTTCGGCGCGGATGTCGCGCAGGACAACGAATTGACCAATTGAAATTCGTACAATTGAACCCTTCGGTCCTCTCATGCCGCTCAGCTGGCTCGACCCGCGACCGGGGATTCGCATTTTCTGTACCGTCCCGTTTTTAGGCTGGACAGAGTAGGCTGGTTCGAAGACGTGCCCGCCCGCGGTCCATTTCAAAATCACATCTTGCTTAACAACTTAGGCTTGAGAAGGAAAGAAACTCGATGAGCATTAGTCTTGCAGAACTGAAAGATAAGAACATCACCGACCTGGCGAAGATCGCCAAGGAGCTGAATATCCCCGGCTCGTCCGGCATGCGCAAGCAGGAGTTGATCTTCCAGATCCTTCGCGCGCAGACCGAGAAGAACGGATTGATCTTCTCCGAGGGCGTCCTCGAATGCCTGCCCGACGGCTTCGGCTTCCTGCGCGCGCCGGAGTACAACTATCTCCCTGGTCCCGACGATATTTACGTTTCGCCGTCGCAGATTCGCAAATTCGATCTGCGCACCGGCGACACCGTCTCCGGTCAGGTGCGTCCGCCGAAAGACGGCGAGCGTTACTTCGCCCTGATCAAAGTGGAAGCGGTCAATTTCGAAGACCCCGAAGTCGCGCGCAACAAGATTTTCTTCGACAACTTGACGCCGCTCTATCCGCAGGAGCGCATCCGCCTCGAAACCACCAAGGAGAATTTGACCGGCCGCGTTCTCGACATGCTCTGCCCCATCGGCAAGGGCCAGCGCGGATTGATCGTTGCGCCGCCGCGCACCGGCAAGACGATGATGCTGCAATCCATCGCCAATTCGGTGACGGCAAACCAGCCCGAAATCGCCTTGATCGTGCTGCTGATCGACGAGCGCCCGGAAGAAGTCACGGACATGCAGCGCACCGTCAAGGGCGAAGTGATCAGCTCCACGTTCGATGAGCCGCCGCAGCGCCACATTCAGGTGGCGGAAATGGTCCTTGAAAAGGCGAAGCGCCTGGTCGAACACAAGCGCGACGTCGTGATCCTCCTCGACTCGCTCACTCGTCTCGGCCGCGCCTACAACGCCGTCACGCCCCCTTCGGGCAAGGTTCTCTCGGGCGGTATCGACGCCAACGCCTTGCAGCGGCCGCGCCGCTTCTTCGCTGCCGCCCGAAATATCGAAGAGGGCGGCTCGCTCACCATCATCGCCACGGCGCTGATCGACACCGGCAGCCGCATGGACGACGTCATCTTCGAAGAGTTCAAGGGCACCGGCAACATGGAAATCAACCTCGACCGTCGGCTGGTGGATAAGCGCGTGTTCCCCACGATTGATATCAATCGCTCCGGTACGCGCAAGGACGAACTTCTGCTGCCTGCCGACGAACTCAACCGCATCTGGGTGCTTCGCAAGGTGCTGAGCCCGCTGTCGACCGTCGAAGCGATGGAACTTCTGCTGGGCCGCCTCTCGAAGAACAAGACCAACGCGGAATTTCTCGCATCGATGTCCAGCCCAGCGTAGATTTCCTTACTAGCTAAGGAAGGACCTTCAGCTCACGGGCCAGCAGCACCACGAGTCGCGCTACTTCTTCCGGCTCCATCGCCGTGCTGTCCACCACTACCGCATCCGGCGCGCGAACGAGCGGCGATGATGCCCGCTCCTCGTCGCGACGGTCGCGCTCACGAATTTCTTCCAGAGTGCGCGCCAGGTCGATGGCATCGCCTTTCTGCTGATGCTCGCGCCAGCGGCGTTCGGCCCGCACTTCCGGTGACGCCGTGAGGAAAATCTTCAGTTGCGCATCGGGAAACACCACGCTGCCGATGTCGCGCCCTTCCATCACCACGCCGCCCTGCTCGCCGGCGCGCCGCTGCTCCGCCACCAGCACGTGCCGCACTCCCGGGATCACCGCGATTTTCGACGCCGCCTGCGCCACGTCCGGCGTGCGAATCGCATCGGTCACATCTTCGGCGTCGAGCAGCACTTGCTGCTTGCCGCTCTGCGCGCGCAAATCGATGCGCGTCTCCCGTGCGAGCGACTCAAGCGCGCCTGCGTTGCCCGCGTCAGTTCCCATGCCGCGCCGCAGTCCCTTCAACGCCACCGCGCGATACATCGCGCCCGTGTCGATATACACGTAGCCAAGCATCTCCGCCACGCGCCGCGCCAGCGTGCTCTTCCCCGAGCCCACCGGCCCGTCAATCGCAATGATCAATTTTTGCAATTCGCGACAACCTCAGCGCGTGTCATCCCGAGGAGTGAAACGACGAGGGATCTCTCTTCGCTGCGAGATTCACTCGAACGAGCCACAGATGGCTGACTCACTCTCAAATGCGTCTTGAACGCCCGCTCGATTTCGCGCACCGAATACCGCAGCACCACCGGCCGCCCGTGCGGGCAGCTCATGGGGTACTCGGTTTTCGCAAGCTCGGTGAGCAGCCACTCCATCTTCGTGTGGTCGAGCGGAGTATTCACCTTGATCGCCGCGTGACACGCCGTCGAAGCCGCAATCTTCGATTGGAGCGAATCAATCGAAATCGCCTGATTCTCGCGCGCAATCCCATCAAGAATCTCGAACAGCAGCTTTTCCGCGTCGGCGCTCGAAATCCCCGCGGGCGCGGCCTGAATCGCCACGCTGCGCAAGCCCATCAACTCCGCCTCGAATCCATTCGCGCGCAGCTCGTCCGCGATCTGCTCGAACGTGGCGAGTTGCCGCGGATTCAGCTCGACGATCAGCGGCGCGAGCATTCGCTGCCCTCCCAGCGCGCCTTCGCGTCGCGCACGCAAGTGCTGCTCGAAGAGGATGCGCTCGTGCGCCACGTGCTGGTCGACGATCCACAACCCTTCGCCGTTCACGGCGACAATGAAGCTGCTGCTCACTTGCCCGAGCGGCTTCAAGTCGAGGATTTCGTCCGGTCCCGGCAGTACCGCCGGTGCAGATCCGGCAGGCCCGGCGGCTTCGATTGCGGCGCCGTTGCTCGCGTCCTGCACCGCGAATGGAAAATTCGTCGCGCCATCCGAACCGAATTGGAATCGCTGCGGCAATGGTTGGTCGGGCGCGCCGGAAAGTTCGAACGCCTCCGCCACTCCCGGGCTGGAAGCCAGCGCGATAGGAATTTCCGCGCGCGGCGGGCCGGGATACGCGCTCGCGTCCGGAGGCGGCGCATAGCCACGCATGCTTCCGGACCCCACGGTGGAAGTCCCAGCTAAATCGCGCGCGTCTCCAGGAACAGCGCCGGCCGCCGCGGCGCGCGCCGCCGGAAAACCCGGGATCGGCCGCGCCGTCGAGAGCGCCATACGCAGCGCGTCGCGCGTGAAATCGTGAACGAATTGCGGATGCCGGAAGCGCACTTCGATTTTCGCCGGATGCACGTTGACGTCCACTTCCTGATACGGCAAATCCAGAAACAGCAGGACCACCGGAAACACTCCCGGCGGCGTGATATTTCGATACGCTTCGCCGATCGCGTGCAGCAGCAGGCGGTCGCGCACCAGCCGCCGGTTCACGAACACATAAATCCCGTTGCGATTCGAGCGCTGCACTTCAGGCCGCGACGCGAAACCCGTCACGCGCAGCGTCGCAGCCTGCTCGTCGGCTTCGAGCTGCGGCTCCGTGATCGCCGACCGCACCGCCGCTTCCTGCGGCGGAATCTCCATCAGTTCTTCGAGCGCCTGCCGCCCGAAAATCTGGTACACGCGGTCGCCGAGCTTTCCCACCGGCGCGCAATTCAGGATTTCCTGCGTGGGGGTCTTCAGCAGAAACTGGCATTCGGGGTGCGCCAGCGCGTAATGAGTGACGAGCGAGGCGATGTGCCCGAGCTCGGTGGTCTCGGACTTCAGAAATTTCCGCCGCGCCGGAACGCAATAGAAAATGTCGCCGACGCTGATCGACGTTCCCACCGGCACGCCCGCGGGCTTCACGCCGAGCAGTTTCCCGCCCGCGAATTCCACGCGCGTTCCCTGCTCTTCTTCGGCCGTGCGCGTTTCCAGCACCAGCCGCGAAATCGACGCAATCGACGGCAGTGCTTCGCCGCGAAATCCCAACGTCGCGATCGAAAGCAAATCCTCGGCCGTGCGCAGCTTCGACGTTGCGTGCCGCTCGAACGCCAGCAGCGCGTCGTCGTGGTTCATCCCGGAGCCGTCGTCGATCACGCGAATCAGCCGCTTGCCACCCGATTCCACCTCGATGCGAATCGACCGCGCACCCGCGTCAATCGCGTTCTCGAGCAGCTCCTTCACCACCGACGCGGGCCGCTCGACAACCTCCCCCGCCGCAATCTTGTTCGCCACATTTTCCGCAAGTATCCGTATCCGGCTCATGCGTCACGCTCTTCAGGAGATTCATGCTTCAGCTCCGCTTCACGATCTCCGTGTCGTGCCGAAGGGCTACGGGTTTCAGAACTAAGGTTTTCAGGAGGCCGGGACTTCAGTCCCGGCGTTTGCGTCGGCACGAACGGGGCTTTAGCCCCTGAAGCAAGCTGCAGATATCGGAGAGGCACTGGATCCAGAGCGACGCGGCCGCTCGCGGAGGAATACGGCCATTCCTCCGGCCTTGCGACTAGCTTTGCCCGCACGGGGTTCAGCCAGACGTATTCCACCTTCGAACTCCAGTCATCCGCGTCGCGAATCGTCCAGTCGTGAAATCCTTCCTGCCACATTTCCATTTTCTGATTGCGTGCTTTGTGAATCGCGTACGAGCTGCCTCCCTTGATCAACTGCACACATTTTTCTAGGCTCGTATCCGCGGAAGGCGTCAGCATCACGTGCAGATGATCAGGCATGACAACGAATTCGTGAAGCAAAAACGCTTTCCGCTCGCGATGGTTCACGATCGTTTGCACAACAATCTCAGCAATCTCAGGTACTTGAAAGACGCGCCGGCCCTGCCAGCACTTTGTTGTGACGAAGTAAGAGCTACCCGGAGCAGTTCTGTGTCTCGGTGTCGACAATGCCAAGCTTCCTTCAGCGGCTAAAGCCGCCGACATCACCCGCCCTTGCGCCGGGGCTGAAGCCCCGGCCTCCTGAAATTCCTCGCCCGCCGCAATCTCGCTCCTTAGGAGGCCGGGACTTCAGTCCCGGCGTTTGCCCGCCACTAAACTGAAGCTCTAGCCCCTGAAGCTATGTTTTTGCCTCGCTGATTCGAATGCCCAATTCGTTGAGTTGATCCTCGCCGACGGGCGACGGCGAATCGGCCATCAAATCTTGCGCTGCCGTCGTCTTCGGAAACGCGATCACTTCGCGCAGTGATTTCTCGCCCGCGAGCAGCATCGCGATGCGGTCGACGCCGAGCGCGATTCCGCCGTGCGGCGGCGTGCCGTACGTGAGCGCATCGAGAAAAAATCCGAAGCGCTGCCGCGCCTGCTCGTCCGTCAGCCCGAGCGCCTTGAACATTTTCGCCTGAATATCCTGCCGGTGAATTCGAATGCTGCCGGAGCCAAGCTCGTAGCCATTCAACACGAGGTCGTAGCCCTTCGACCGGCACTCCCACGGCGCGGTTTCGAGCTTGTCGATATCTTCTTCGAATATTCCCGTGAACGGATGCTGCGCGCTCACCCACTGCTTCTCGTGCTCGCTCCATTCGAACAGCGCGAAGCCAGTGATCCACGCGAATTCCCATTTACTGCGATCGATCAGGTCCAGTTTGTTGCCGAGGTACAGCCGCACGTGCCCAGCCACCGTCAGCGAAGTGTCCGAATGCTGAATCTGATCTTTCGCGGTAACGGCCACCACCAAATCGCCTGCTTTCGCCCCGACCGCCTCGCACAATTTCTTCAGCGCGTCCGCGCCGAGCGTTTTTTCCAGCGGCGACGAAATCCCCTCCGGCGTCACCTTCACGGTGTAGACGCCTTTCGCGCCCGAAGCCTTCGCGGCTTCCGCCAACTCGTCGAGCTGCTTGCGCGACCATCCTGCCGCGCCCGGCCCGACGACGGCCTGCACGTTGCCCTCGAACTTGAACGTCTCGCGCGCCGCCTCAAAGAACTGCGTCACGTTGTGCAGCTCCATGCCGAATCGCAGATCGGGCTTGTCCGAGCCGTACCGCCGCAGCACATCCTTGTAATCGAGATGCCGGAACGGCCGCGTCACCGTAACGCCTGCAACCGCGCACACCCTTTCCATCACGCGCTCGATCACGTCGAAAATCGCGTCCTGCGTGGGAAACGACATCTCAAGATCGAGCTGCGTGAATTCGAGCTGGCGATCCGCGCGAAAATCTTCGTCGCGGATGCATTTGCAAATCTGGAAGTAGCGGTCCATGCCGGAAATCATCAGGATCTGCTTGAAAATCTGCGGTGATTGCGGCAGCGCGTAAAACTGCCCGTGATGGATTCGGCTGGGAACGAGACAGTCACGCGCGCCCTCGGGCGACGACCGCGTCAGCAACGGCGTTTCGATTTCGAAAAAGCCAAGCGCGTCGAGCGTCTTGCGCATTTCGAACACGATGCGATGCCGCAACTCGATATTCGCGTGCAACTTGGGCCGCCGCATATCCAGATAGCGGTAGCGCAGCCGCGTTTCCTCGCTCGCCGTCACTTCCTCTTCGATTTGAAACGGCGGCGTCTTCGAGTTGTTCAGGATGTGCAGGCGCGTGGCCACCACTTCCACTTCGCCCGTGGCGATTTCGGGATTCGCCTTTCCTCGCCGCACCACGCGGCCCTCCACCGCGACCACAAACTCCGACCGCAATTCTTCGGCCTTCGCGTGCGCCTCCGGATGCTGCTCCTGGTTGAACACGATTTGCGCAATCCCCGCCCGGTCGCGCAGATCGATGAAGATGAGCTGCCCCAGGTCGCGCCGCCGGTGCACCCAGCCCATCAGCACGACGTCCTTATCGGCGTCCGCCGCCCGCAGTGCCCCGCAGTAGCTTGTCCGCTTCAAGTTTCCGAGTGTGTCGAGCAATCCACGACCTCGCCTTCGTTTGGGAGTGCGGAAGCTCGCTTCCGCTTTCTCTTCGCCGAAGGCCCCGCCGCACTGCATTTTGGCGGGCTTGCTTCGGCGGTCTTCCGCATCGGAACTATGCTCGCCTCTCCGATTCCAAGTATTCGAGCAAATCGTTCTCATTCAATTTCTTCTGCTCGCCGTCAGACAAGCGTTTCAAGCTGTACGTTTCCGACGCGACCTCGTCCTCACCGATGATGAGCGCGTAGCGCGCGCCCAGCTTGTCCGCCAGCCCCAGCGACTTCTTGAATTTCATTTCTTCGGGCGGGAGCTCGACGCTTACGCCGGAATCGCGGAGCTTTCGCGCGATACTGACGGCCGTGGGGTACGCCTTCAGCCCCATCCACGCGACGAACACGGCGAGTCCCGGGAGATGCGGGAGATTCTTGCTCTCCTGAATCGACAAAATCGCGCGGTCGCTCCCGATCGCGAACCCAATCCCCTTCGTCGGCGGCCCGCCGAGCAGCTCCACCAGCCCGTCGTAGCGACCGCCGCCACAGACGGCGTTCTGCGAGCCGAGGCCCGCCGCCGTGACCTCGAACGTGGTGCGCGTGTAGTAGTCGAGGCCGCGCACGAGCCGCCAATTCTCTTCGTACGCCACGCCGCGCAGCTTCAATTCGTCTTTCAGGTTCGCGAAATGCTCGCGGCACTCGGCGCACAGATGATCCGAAATGCGCGGCAGTCTCTCGATGATCGGCTGCTCTTCCGGCAATTTCGAATCGAGGACGCGCAGCGGATTCGTCTCGATGCGGCGCTGGCTGTCCTCGCGGAGGTCGCCTTTCACTTCACGCAATTTCTCGCGCAAACGTTCGACATACTGCGGCCGGCAATTTTTGTCCCCAATCGAATTGATGTACAGCGTCGTCCGATCGAGGCCCGCGCGCCGAAAAAACACGAGCAGCATCTCGATCAGTTCCGCGTCGATCGCAGGCGCGTCCGACTGCCCCAGCACCTCCGCGCCAATCTGGTAGAACTGCCGGTACCGCCCCTTCTGCGGCCGCTCGCGCCGAAACATCGGCCCCATGTAGTACAGCTTCACGTTCCCCGGTAGCGTGTGCATCCCATGCTCGATATACGCCCGGCATACGCTTGCCGTAGCTTCAGGTCTCAACGCGTATTCGAACATTTTCGACGCTTCAACAAGTAGATCGGCGACGACCTGACTCGACGCTGCTTTCAATTCGCCAACGAGACGATCATCGAGCATTTGAAACGCCTGGACTAGTTCCATAGGATCACTGAATGTGAAGAACATCTCTTTGTTGACGATGTCGGTTTCAGATCCAATTGAGCGTGCAAATAAGGACGCCTCTTCAAAAATCGGCGGACGGATTTCGCCGAAGCCGTAATTCGCATAGACTTCGCGCGCGGCTTGCTCGAACCAATGCCACAGCGCGGAGTCCGGCGGCAGAATGTCGCGCGTCCCCTTGATCGCCCGAAATTGTTTCTTCTCTGCCAAGATCTAGTGGTGCTCCCCAGGACGAAGTGACGGGTGGCGAGTGACGAGTGGCGAGTAGACAGCCAGCTTCCGCTTGAGCGCGATTACCATCTTTTGCAGTTCATCCACCTCACGCAAGGCCGGCGCCACATCAGCATCATTAGCAAACTCGAGCTGAGTGCTCAGCAAAAGCTGCGTCTCTAACTCAGCCAGCGAACCTTCCGCATGCGACAGAAATTGCAAAAATTCCTTTGTTCCCTGCCTTGCTTGCCCTTCAGCAATATTCGAGGGAACCGAAACGGCCGCTCGTCGCATTTGAGATGTCAAACCGAACCGTTCGTCGACAGGAAACCTTGCCGTTAGCTTGTAGACCAGTTTTGCAAGCAAAATGCCCTTCTGCCAAACAAGCAGATCCTTATAGTGCCTCGGCTTCGACTCTGAATTCACGGTTTTCACTCGCCACTCGTCACTCGCCACTCGCCACTTCGCCCTTATAAGTCTCCTTGTACTCGACATACCGCTGCGCATAGCCGTCGATCGATTCCTGATCCTCCGCGCTGAGCGTCCGCCGGAATTTGCCCGGGTGGCCCATGAACAGGCTGCCCGGCGGCACTTCCGTCCGCTCCGGAACGAGCGTGCCCGCGGCGATGATGCTGCCCGCGCCGATTTTCGCGCCGTTCAAGATGATGCTACCCATGCCGATCAGGCAGCGCGACTCGATCGTGCATCCGTGCAGCAGGACGCCGTGGCCCACCGTGACGTTGTCGCCCAAAATCAGCGGCCATTCGTCGCGCATAACATGCAGCACCGAGCCGTCCTGCACATTCGTCCGCGCGCCGATGCGAATGTAGTGAACGTCGCCACGCACCACCACGCACGGCCACAAGCTCGAATCCTCGCCGATCGTCACGTTCCCGATCACCACAGCCGCTGGGTCGATGTACGCCGTCGCGGCAATCTGCGGTTTTTTCCCGCGGTAACTGCGAATCAAGTTGGCACTCCTCTCCTTCGAAAGCGTCCGAGCACAGAGATTTTCACGCCGCACCAGGTAAGCAGTCGAAACTAACACACGCTCACTAGGCTGACAAGGCAGGTAAGTCCTCGTAGAACGAGCACGCGCCGCGGCGGGCCTGTCCGGGTCGTATGAAGCTGTATACGCTAGAACTGTTGATGGGCTGATTTGGCCTCTTCGAAGGTGATGCGCTGCTTTTGGCGATAGGACAGGTTAGCCATGTGGCACGCGACCGCCGAGCTGTATCCCTTTTCCACCGGGGCATTCGGTGTCTTACGGCTGCGGATGCAGTCGATCCAGTTGGCCATGTGGTTTCGGTCGGGGCTTTCGCCGTTGAGCGGCGCGCCGCCGGGCCGATTGACCTTCTCCGGATAGTAGCGAAGGATCTCCTCGGAGGCGCCACTCACCATGTCGGTCGAACCCGCGATGTGCTCGATCGTGCCGTCACTGCCCAGCAGGCGCTCGCCAAGCCCGTAACGGCTATTGCTGAAGGTGGATTGCCACGTCACCACCGTGTCACCCGGAAAATCCAGCGTCACCGCAATCGTGTCGGGCACTTCGCGGCCATCCTTTTCGGAGAATACGCCGCCAGACATATACGCAGCCGTGGGCAGGCCCAAATCAAGCGCGCTCATGATCCACGAAATCTGGTGAACCATGTTTTCGGTCACGTTCCCGCCGGAAAATTCCCAGTACAGCCGCCAGTTGATGAGCCGGAACGGATCGAATTCGCGCTGGGGCCGCCCGTTGAGAAACGCCTGCCAGTTCACGTTCGCCGCGGTGCAATCCGACGGCACCGGCCGCACCCACTGGCCCTTGCCGTGCGGCGTGTTGCGGCTCATCCAGGAATCGACGCTCGTCACTTTGCCGACGAGTCCGTCCTTGATCCACTTGCGCGCGTCCGCGAGCTGGCCGGAGCTTTCGTGCTGCAGCCCCATCTGCACCACGCGATCCGATTTCTTCGCCGCCGCAAGGCATTGGTCCGCCTCGGGAATCGACCACGCCATGGTCTTCTCGGAGTACAGATCCTTGCCCGCGGCGAGCGTGTCCAAAAAATGGCGCGCGTGGATGTGCAACGGGCTTGCGACGATCACCGCGTCGATGTCATTTCTCTCGAGCAGGCGCCGATGATCGTCGAGGCCCTGAATTCCCGGCGCGATATGCTTCGCCTCGTCCCAGCGCCGTTTGTAAACGTCGGCAATGGCGATCACTTCGACGTTCGGTACCGCGATGATCTGCCGCAATAAATCCTGGCCGCGCCCGCCGACGCCGACCATTCCCACGCGCACCCGGTCGTTCGCGCCCAAAATCCGCGAAGTGGGCGCAACGAAAAATGCCGCCGTTCCCAGCGCCGCCTGCTTGATGAAATCACGCCTCGTGTTGTCCAGCATCGAAGCCTCCTAGAGCGCGCCAGCCTTTTGCAACGCCTCTTTCATTCCCGCCCAACTCTGCCGCGTCGACTCCTCCGGCGTCCCGGCACCGCGCCAATGCGTTTCCAAACTCACGGCGTAGTGATACCCGTCGCGCAGGAGCGCCCGAAACTGGCCGGTCCAATCAATGAAGCCGCGGCCCACCGCCGCCCACTCGTAACCGTCGCCACCCGGCTTCTTCACTGCGTCCTTGCAATGGCAATGGCCGATGCGATTCTTCGGCAGCAGATTGTAGCCGTCCGGATACGGTATCTCGCCGCGTTCCGCCGCGTTCCCGGGGTCCCAATTCAACATGAAATTAACTGACGTTACGCCGTCCAGCACCTTAGCCGCTTCCGCGCCCGTGCCGGTGTTGCAGGAGGCTTCGTTTTCGAGCACCAGAATCACGCCCTTTTTGCCGCACGTTTCCGCGGCGTCCTGTAACTTCTGATTCATGGCCGCACGATATGGCGCGGGATCGTCGAGCCGCCAGAAATCAAAGCAGCGCACGCGCTCGGCACCGAAAGCCTTCGCGAGTGCGAGCGACCGGTCGAGCACTTCGCCCTGCTGGTCAAAAGTGAAATCCGCGCCGAATTGCGGCCCCGTCGGACTGAATTTCGATTTCGGCGCTCCCGGCCAATCCACCTTGTAGAGCGGGCTCGCGATGTCGCTGACGCGCAATTGGTATTGCGCGAGGATCCGCTGCGCGTCGGCGATTTCCTTCGCATCCAGGTTGACGATGTTCTTGTTCCACATCCCGCGCAACTCGATCCATTCCATTCCGAACTCCATCGCAACCACTTCGCAAACATGGTCGAAATCCTGTCCAATCTCGTCGTTAATCACGCTGATGTGAAATCGGCGGTTGGACACGCGCGGAATTGGGTCCCGAATCTGTGCGGAATTGCAGCCGCCAGGGCGCCCATCCCAGCTAGGAACTCGCGACGCGAAACGATCGAGCGCATGAGCGTTTCCCCCTTCGGTCAACCAGAAGATGCGGCTCTAAGCTGGGCTTATCTTGTGAAGTTACCACGTTCCCATACGAGGAGAGGAGCAATGCTTTGCGGACCATCTTGCGGCTCGGCTTGCGACGGTGATCCGGTCGACTCCAATAGTCCTGTGAGTTCTATCTCCGTATTTTTGCGAATTGTGCGTTCAAACGCTTCCGTGCTAGCGTTTGTGAGTTTTGCTCTCGACGGCGAGAGCAGAAAGGAGACGCCGGGGATGCCGATTTCTAATCGGTACACTCGAATATTAGAAATTACTGCAACCCTAGTGCCTTCAACAAAACCTCCGAGTCTAATCGGAACTATCTCCACACCCTTCCCAAAACTCCCAGGTTTTGTCGCCGCTAACTACCCGCCACTCTTCACCAGATTCCTGACCGAAACTCGATTTGGCAGAAAATCTGATAACTTCCCTGGATTCAACGAAAGTTGCAAAAGTGACCGAAACTACTACCACACCCTGCCAACCACAAAATTGATCGTAAAAGCGAACGCAGGGCGAAACCAGAAAAGAGGAGGAAGTTCCAACAATCGCGCCACGTCAGGGCATCAGCGCCGAGAAATAATTGTAGGAATTGCTTTCGCCAATCACCATCCAGCCGTCGCCGACAAACTTGGTTTCCATTTGGAAATATCTCACGGAGCGGCCGTCCGGCGGCGGGCCACCGTCGACCGTGATTTCCACTCGAACCAGTTTCACCGGCTTGCCTATCGTGCCGCGCGCTGCGATCGACTTAAACTCCACGTCGTGCTGAACCGCAGGCTGCACAGGCTCAACAGGCTGGCCTTCACGCGCTTCGCTCAGGATTCGAGTCACATCCTTCGGCCCGAGCCCGGAATACTCCTTCTGCAACTCCTCGCGCAGTGCGTCGCGCATCGGCTCGTCCACCGAAACGACGTGCATGTACATCTTGATTCCGAAGAACCCCGCCAACGCCACGAGTGCGAGAAGAGCGTGCCAGCCTCGAAATTGGTAGTTACGTTCGGCCACTGTGTATTCGGCCATTGCCAGCCCCCAGGGCAGTAGAATGCTCGTTCGTATATTGTTTTATTGTCCCGCAGATGACCCGGAGTCCGGCGCCGTTGCGAAATCGAGGCGCGGAAAAGGTCAACAGGACGTGCGGCGCTTCAGCGCGTTTACAGGATTTGCACCACGGGCGACGTAGCCGCGGAATTCACTGTCTTGACGCGGTCGGCGACGGCGCGAGCGATCGCGTAGATGCTTTTCCCGCCGGGCGCGTCCTCGCCAAACGACGCCACCGGCTTGCCAGTATCGCCGCCGATGCGGATTTGCGGGTCGATCTCGATTTCGCCGAGGAACGGCACGCCAAACATGCGCGCCATCGCCTGGCCTTCGCCGTGGCCGAAAACGTCGATGCGCCCGTTGCAGTGCGGGCACGAAAAATAGCTCATGTTTTCGACGACGCCGAGAATCTCCACGCTCACCTGGCGAAACATCTCCACGGCTTTGCGCACGTCGGCGAGCGACACGATCGATGGAGTGGTCACCACAACCGCGCCAGTGATCTGAGCGGTTTGAATCAGCGTCAATTGGACGTCGCCCGTCCCCGGCGGCAAATCCACGATGAGGTAATCGAGTTCGCCCCAGCGCACGCTGTGCAGGAATTGCTGGATTACGCTGTGAAGCATCGGACCGCGCCAAATCAGCGGCTTGTCGCCCGGATTCAACAGGCCCATCGAGATCATTTTCACGCCGTAGGCTTCCACCGGGATGATCGTGCGTTCGTCCACTGCGCGAGGCTGTTCCGTGGTCCCCAGCATCACCGGCACGTTCGGGCCGTAGACGTCCGCGTCGAGCAGACCCACCGACGCGCCCAGGTTCTTCAGCGCGATCGCCAGGTTCACCGCCACCGTCGTCTTGCCCACTCCGCCCTTGCCGCTCGCAACTGTGATCAGGTTCTTGACCCCTGCAATCGGCGCCTTCGTGATTCCGGGTCCCGGTGGCATCTGGCTCCTTCCCTGGCTTGGTCAAGTTACTGTGTGGAACCTTCCATCATAACTGTGAGCGCCTACCAGCGGCAACCGATACTGCCCGAGGCACTTTGCGTGAAAACGCGCGAGCGGCTACAATGGAAGTTGACGTTTTGCAGGGATTATCCCGCAAGCGGCCCTGTAGGCCGTGAGCTAAAGACCTTCGAAACCAAGACCCATGCCATTTGATATCGAAAAATCTATCGATTGGATCGTTTCGCGCTTCATCGGGACGAAGCACGAGCGCGACATCAAGAAAATCGCACCCTACATCGCCCAGATCAACGAGCTCGAGCCGGCCATGCAGAAGCTCACCGACGCCGAGATCGGCGAGCGCACCGTCGCGCTGCGCGCTGAGGTGCAAGCCCGTCTCGAAGGCCTCGAGCGCGCCGATCCAAATTACAAGCAGCAACTTCAGGACGCTCTCGAACCATCGCTCGTTCCCGCATTCGCCCTGGTCCGCGAAGCCGGCCGCCGAACGATTGGCATGCGCCACTTCGACGTGCAACTCGTCGGCGGCATCGTCCTGCATCAGGGCAAAATCGCAGAAATGAAAACGGGCGAAGGAAAAACGCTCGTCGCCACGCTGCCCGCCTACCTGAACGCGCTCGCCGGCAAAGGCGTTCACATTGTCACCGTGAACGACTACCTCGCGCGCCGCGACGCCGAGTGGATGGGCCCGATCTACAAGACACTCGGCATGTCGGTGGGCGTCATCGTTCATGATCTCGACGACGCGCAACGCCGCGCCGCCTACGGCGCGGACATCACCTTCGGCACCAACAACGAGTTCGGGTTCGACTACCTTCGCGACAACATGAAGTACGACTTGAAGGATTGCGTCCAGCGCGGCCACCAGTTCGGAATCGTCGACGAAGTGGACTCGATCTTGATCGACGAGGCGCGCACGCCGCTGATCATTTCCGGGCCTGCCGAAGAATCCACCGACAAGTATTACCGCGTCGACAAAATCATTCCCAAGCTGATCCAGGAAATCGACTACACCCTCGACGAAAAGCAGCGTACCGCGACGCTCACGGAAGAGGGCGTCTCCAAATGCGAGCGTCTGCTCAACCTCGGCAACCTTTTCGATCCCGCCAACATGGATATCATTCATCACGTTTATCAGGGGCTGCGCGCGCACACGCTCTTTCAGCGCGACGTGGATTACGTGGTGAAAGAGGGCGAAGTGGTGATCGTGGATGAATTCACCGGTCGCCAGATGCCGGGGCGGCGCTGGTCAGACGGCTTGCACCAGGCGGTGGAAGCGAAGGAAGGCGTAAAGATCGAGCGCGAGAATCAGACCCTCGCCACCATCACCTTCCAGAATTATTTCCGGATGTACAAGAAGCTTGCCGGCATGACCGGAACCGCCGAAACCGAAGCGCCTGAATTCCACAAAATCTACAAGCTCGAAGTCGTCGCCATCCCCACGAACAAGACTCTGATCCGGATCGAGAATCCCGACGTCGTCTATCGCACCGAAGCCGAAAAGTTCGAAGCCGCGGTGAATGGGATAATTCAGGAAGACGGCACGCGCGCGGGCGGCATCCGGCAGTACTTCGAGAGCGGCCAGCCGGTTCTTGTCGGCAGTATCTCCATCGAAAAATCCGAAAAAATCGCTGAGCTGCTGAAGAAGTCGGGCATTCCGCACCAGGTCTTGAACGCCAAGCAGCACGAGCGCGAAGCGAAAGTCATTTCGCAAGCCGGGCGTAAGGGCGCAGTCACCGTTTCCACCAACATGGCAGGCCGCGGAACCGACATCCTGCTCGGCGGGAACCCCGAAGCGATGACGCGCGAAAACGCGCTCAAGAACAAGCTCGCAATGCCGTACGCTCCGGCAGGAGCCGTGATCGGCGCTGCAGCGGCGGCAGGTGCAGCCGGAACCGAAACGCCCGCCCAGGCCGACGCCAACACGTCTGACGGGAATGGCACCGCGCCTCCGGCGAGTGCCGCGATGGTGCTGTTCCAGCAGGAAGGCAAGATCTTTCAGGTACCCCTCGAGCAGTGGAAGCCGATTTACGACGAGTTCGCCGAACAGTGCCGCGCCGAACACGACGCCGTGGTCGCGATGGGCGGCTTGCACATTCTCGGCACCGAACGCCACGAGGCGCGCCGCATCGACAATCAGCTTCGCGGACGCGCCGGCCGCCAGGGCGATCCCGGCTCCTCGCGCTTTTTCCTCTCGCTCGAAGACGATCTGCTGCGCATCTTCGGTGGCGAGCGCATCAAGGCATTGATGTACCGCCTGGGCATGACGGAGGGCGTTCCCATCGAATCCGGCCTCATCAGCAAACGCATCGAAAACGCGCAGAAAGCCGTCGAAGCGCAAAACTTCGAAGCCCGCAAGCACCTCCTTGAGTACGACGACGTGATGAACAAGCAGCGCGAGACGATTTACTCGCAGCGCCGCTCGTTCCTCGAAGGCGCCGACCAAAAGCCCTTCGTTCTCGATAAGGCCGAGATGATCGCCGACGAGCTCGTCGCCATGTACTGCCCGCGCGAACAACATCCCGACCAGTGGAACACCACGCAATTCTCCAACGAAATCTTGAATCAATTCGGAATCGATCTAAAAACGGTGGGAATCGACCTAGCAAACACCAACCACGACGAACTGGCGGAAAAGCTCGTCGAAAAAGTCGTCGCGCGCTACGACGAAAAGGAACAGCTTTTCGGCGTCCAGACGCAGCGTTGGCTCGAGCGCCGCATCCTGCTCGATATCGTCGACTCGCAATGGAAGGATCACCTCCTCACCCTCGACCATTTGAAGGAAGGCATCGGCCTTCGCGGCTACGGACAAAAGGATCCGCTCGTCGAGTTCAAGAAGGAAGCGTTCACCCTCTTCGAAGAAATGATGGACCGCATCGACACGGAAGCCGTGCGGTTCCTCTTCCTCATGCAGCCCGCCAAGCCCGAAGCGGAAGCAAAGCAGATCGAGCAGCGCCAGCGCCGCCAGCAGCAGAATCTCCAGTTCCAGACGGGCCCTGCGCAGGCTGAGCCTCCCAAGCCCGTCCGCGCAGCCGCGAAGGTCGGGCGCAACGACCCCTGCCCCTGCGGCTCCGGCAAGAAATACAAAAAGTGCCACGGCACCGCCGCCTAGGCAAAGAGCGCGCAGTTTAGGGGTCGGAGCTTTTGCGGTGTGTGTGTCCGCCGATCTCCTGGCGGAAGCTCCGACATAACCGCTCCCCGTTTCCGATCGACGCCTTTTCTCAGAGACTTTTCGGCCCCAAATCCGTCGAACTTTTCAGGCCGGTCTTGCGTACCATACTCCGACTGCGGCAACTTCCAATAGGAGGTCGAAAGATGAGGATGCCTGTGCGTGCGTTTCCAGCGATTTTCGCTGCCACACTGATGTTCGCTTTCGCAACACGTCCCACTGTTGCGGACACCGAAGGCCATTTTGACCGGACGCTTACCGTGAGCGGCCCGGTGGACATGGATGTCGAGACCGGCTCAGGCAACGTCGTCGTTCGCGCCGGAGGCTCGGGCAAAGTTGAAGTTCACGGCAAGATTCATGCAGGCTGGCACGTCGTCGGCGACGTCGAGCAGCGAGTACACGACCTCGAAGCGAATCCCCCGATCGAACAGAATGGCAACACGATTCGCGTCGGCCACGTCGAGGATCATGACCGCATGCGAAATATCTCAATCAGCTACGAAGTGATCGTTCCGGCGGAAACAAAACTCCATTCCGCATCCGGTTCCGGAAACGTGCAAGTGGACGGCGTCGCTGGGCCCGCGGAAGCCACCAGCGGCTCCGGTAACGTGACCTTGAACAATATCGGCGGGGAAGTTCATGCGCGCTCCGGCTCGGGCGACATTGACCTGAATTCCGTGCACGGTAATGCGCGCGTCAGCACTGGCAGCGGCACTGTTCACGCCATGGGAATCGGAGGAAGCTTCACAGGGTCGAGCGGTAGCGGCGACGTGCGCTTTGAACAAACCGCTCCTGGCGACGTCGAAATCAGCAGCGGCTCCGGCACGATTGAAATTAAAGGAGCGAAAGGCGCGGTGAAAGCGCAAACGGGCAGCGGCAATATCGTCGCGCAGGGCGACCCCACGGGCGAATGGAAATTGCGCACAGGCTCGGGAAACGTCGAGGTGGAGTTCCCCACTCAAGCAGCGTACGACCTTGTCGCGCACACCAGCTCCGGCAGCATTCAAACGAAGAATGAAATGACGGTGCAGGGAACGATCAATCCGCACGAATTGCACGGAAAGGTGCACGGCGGCGGCGCTCTCGTCGAACTCAGCACAAGCTCTGGCTCGATTCAGATCCGCTAAATTGCTCACTTGAACACAGCGGAGTGTCCCAATGGTCGCTCCGCTGCGTTCCTTTCCTCATGCCGACGGCTTCCGGGGAAAGCGTCCCGTGCCTGGTTAACTCCTGCGGTGTAGCCCCTTCCCTTGACATTGAAATGTGCTAGTCTCTCCCCACTGCCTCGAGCGATGGACGCTCGATGGCGCTCTGGGGTGTGTGATGAACGCCTCTATTTCGGTCTCTTGCAGGCGGGATTCGTGTCCCAAGACGATCCCGAGGGCCCTTACGAGCGAGCAACTCTGTCTCGACCATTTTCTTGACGAGGCATTCGTTCGCACCGACGAAGCGCTTCAAGGTTGCCGCGCTGGCCGCCCGGTAAACCCGAAAGGCCTCGAATGGCTCCTCGCCGACGCCCTGGCTATCGTGAGGAATCTCGAAGAAGCGGCCGGTGAGCCGAATCCGGAGCAGCGCGATCGAATGCTCGAACTCCTTCTCATCCTCGCGAACCTGCACGAATACGTCGCGCACCACTCCGTCCGCATCGAACGCTTCGCCTGATCCTCCAGCCGGATCCGCGCCATATCATTGGGAGCGAAAGCGTCAACACCTTCCCCATTCCTGGGTTGCATTTCGTTTCCACCGCATTCAAGCTGGTATTCCCTTCCGGAAAGCCCAGCATGCCGGACGAAAAAAAAGTCGACCGTTTCAAGCCGCAGCAGCCAACGATACCTGGCGTGCCAGCAGACAAAATCCCAAAGAAGGCTGCTTCACCGGCGCATCTATCTCCGGTACCTGCTACGGCGCCGCCTCGCAGCCCTTTTCTTTGGGTCGGGCTCGCCACCGGCGCCGTAATCGTCATCGTCGTTGGCGTCGCCTGGCGGGCGCACAGTTCACCGGCGAAGCAAGCTGCGCCGGTTGCCGTTGAGACTCCTGCTGACCCCGCGCCCGAGCCTGCCGCCAAGCCCGTTGAACGCTTGCCTGTGGGTCCCGGCGAAATCGCCACTACGGAAGAGCTGTCAAAGGCGTGGTCGGCCAAACGATTCATTTTCCGCGATCCGGTTTCTTCGCAACAAACGCCGGCCATCGCCGTGCGCCTGCCGGGGGGAACTCTGTGGGGTGTCTCGCTGCGCGAGCCCTACGGAAACTGCGAACTCGACTACGTCACTGATCTCCAAAAACTTCGCACTCAGTATCAGTTTCGCGCCGACCATCCGATGATCGTCGATGTCTGCACTCGAACGGTCTACGACCTCTTGCGCTATGGGAGTGGCCCGAACGGCCTCGTTCGTGGCGAAATCGTCTCGGGGAGAGCCGTACGTCCGCCCATCGGAATCGAAATCAACACGCAGGGCAACCACGTCGTTGCAGTTCAAATGGAATAGTCTCTCCGAAGTTTGGCAGCGGAAATTCAACCGATAGTCAAGGGGTCTGGAGTATCTGCGCCGAGCACCGCTCCACTTCTTTGTCCATCTTGCCCGCCAGAACCATCGCCACCATTTTCTGGTCCGCAAGCCACGACCACAGCGGATGACCAAACGTCGCGGGCTGATTGTGCTCCACAAAAAAATGTGAAAACCACGCCAGCGCATATGGGACGGCGAGCGCCGCAAGAAGCAGCCACGGTCGGCCCAGAACAATAGCCGTCACCAGGACAGCCCAACCCGCGAGCGTTCCCACCGAATGAAACACCCGCGTCAAGGGCTGGCTGTGCGCCACAACGTAAACCGGCCAGAATTCCTCGAAGCTCCGGGGTTCTCGCATGACGTGATTCTAATGCACGCCTTTCATAACGCAATCGCGAACAAAAAGAAAACGCCGCTGTTCCCCATCCCGTTTTGCAACTCAGGGTTTGCAAGTCCAAACCCTGAACCCAGGGGGAACAGCGGCGCCTGCAGGTATGAGGATGATTAGTCAGTGAGCTCTTCCACTGAGCGAGCCACCATCACCGGCTGATTCGTCGTCGAATTCACCAGGATGAACCCAACCACGCGGATCGGAACCGGATTCGTTCCGGTCAGCGCGGAGAGGCCGCTCAGGTTGATGAAGTTGGTGTCGTTGGTCGTAAACACCGTCAGCGGACTTGGCAGCAGAACGCCGGCTGTCCACTGATCGTTCAGTTGGAAGCTGCCCGCGTTTCCGGATTGCACCACGGTGCTGCCCGGCACCCAACCACCGGCCTGCCCCTGCCGCCGCAGAACCACACGGTGAGGAGTCAGAGTGTCGACACCGTTGGAGGTGGTCAATTTGCCACCGATGTCTACGCGTTGCCCCGGACCCAATTGCGTGTTGCTGAACAGCAAGGCCGTGATCGGATTCTTGATGTTCGCGATCCGATATTGCTCGGTGCCGTTCAGCGTTACCGGCTCAATTTGTCCTGGCATCAAGCCCGTGATGTCGGGAAGCTCGAACCGGACGTAGATGTCCGCTTGCGTTGCCGGCTGCGGCGAGGGCGGATTGACGTACGTCAGCAGGCCGCCCAGAACGAAGCCGTCGTTCGACACCACTTCCACTTCGGTTGCATCGATATCTTTCGAAACCGGATCGAGCTGCCCCGAAATTTCGAGAATCGTATTGGTTGTAAACGAACTCACCGACACGCTCGGGTCATCCCACACCGTGCTGTTGCTGGTCTGCACCGTCCACTGGCGGCCGTGCGGCCCTTGCACAGTGAACGAGTTGCCGCCCGCCGAACCGACGAACCCGGCATGGAAGTCATCGATCGAAACGTTCGAATCATCCGCCGCCAGCAGCTTCATGTAAAACGTCGGATTCACCTGGCCCGTGAAGTTCCCGTTCATATCGGTCAGAATCGACTTGCGAAGATCGAACTCCATCCGCAGCCCCACCAGATCGTTGTCATTCAACACGAACGGCTGCGCGAACTGCACGGTTACGGTCGACTGCGTCAGCGACCCGTTCATCGTGTTCACGATGGGCGGACTCACGCTCGTGTCGAGATAGCCGATCACCGGACTCGCAAACGTCACCGTCGCAGACGTGTACGTTCCGGTCGGCACTGCATTCAGATCCATGAGTTGATGCAACCCGCTCAATCGGGCAAAATCGATCACCTGCGGCGTCTGTGTCATCACCGAGATGTTGTTTGTGCCGTTGAAGATCGTCACACCCGTCACCGTAATTTCGCACGAAACAACGCTCGGCAAAGGCGCATCCGTCCCCACCGTGAACACGTTTGCCGTGTGTACATCCGGCGTTGGGTTCATTTGGTTCGACCCGCCGCCGCAACTGGATAGTGAAAGAATTGCGAAAATTGCCAAAAACACACCCGTAGTTTTCGAGTTCCGCATTGCAAACTCTCCTTGTTAGTCCGATTGGATTGAAAAAACCCGTTAGCCGAACATCACCATTTCGGCTGCTGTAGAAGAAACACACACCCCATGAAAAAGTTGTGGCCTCTCTTCTTGCTTTTGTGTCAGCCCCGGACCTCAATTCGGGGAGGGTGGCCTCCAGGCCACCCGAAGGAAGCGCCGCAAGAAAGTCAAATGGGCTTTAGCCCCGGGGGTTGGGCCTGCGGCTTCAGCCGTAACCCAGGAATCCCTCGCCAACTGTTCACCCGCCACACAAATTGCCACACGGATTCTCCCAATCCCTCCGAAGACAGCGTTTAGCCCCAGTTTTGCATCGTAGTAGACTGATAGGCTTCGCAGCAAGCTCAGGGGGTGCGATGCGTTTGAGATTGATTGCGTCGATCGCCGTG
This sequence comes from uncultured Acidobacteriota bacterium, assembly GCA_963744235.1. Classification (GTDB taxonomy): domain Bacteria; phylum Acidobacteriota; class Terriglobia; order Acidiferrales; family UBA7541; genus Palsa-295. The sequence goes on from CAVUSU010000007.1 coordinate 401,728, forward strand.
CTCGCGATCGCGTTCGCCGCCGGTTGCGCCAGAAAAGTCGACGACGCTGCTGTCATCACGAACATCAAGGCTCAAATGTTTTCCGATGCGCAACTCACCGGCGCGCACCTCCAGCTGACGTCATCGAACGGCGTGGTCACTTTGAGTGGAACGGTACCCAGCGACGCGGCTCGGCTCGATGCCTACAAGATTGCCGCACAAACTTCCGGCGTGACAAAAGTGAACGATCAGATGACGCTAGAAGTGGCACTGCAAGCCCCGGCGCGTGAATTCGCTTCTGCCAATCCGCCGGCACCCCCCATCACTCCCGCGAAACACGAAAAGCGCCACACGGATCGACCGAAGCGAGAATCTCCAGCCTCGTCAGTGGTCGCTAGCGGACCCGCCGCGGAGAATCCGAATCCCACGCCGCCCACTCCGGACCAAGTGACGCCACCGCCTCAGGTCCCGGACGCGGCGGCAACAGTGGCTCCCGCGACTCCCATTCCAACCCCAACTCCCCCTCCGCCTCCGCCGAAGCAAGTGGACGTTCCCGCAAACACAATCCTGACGATCCGGATGATCGATTCTGTCAATTCCTCGGTGAACAAGCCGGGAGAGATTTTTCACGCCTCTCTCGATTCTTCCATACTTGTCGACAACCAGGTCGTTGTCCCGGCGGGCGCTGACGTTTACGTTCGCCTCGCCGATGCCAGCTCCGCGGGACACATCAAGGGCAAAAGCGAGCTCAGGCTCGAACTCGTGAAACTCGAATTTCAGGGGCAATCCTATCCGCTCGTCAGCGGAACGTACTCGCTCGCCGGCAGTTCGCGTGGTAAAGACACCGCCAAGAAGGTGGGCACGGGAGCAGTCCTCGGAACGATCATCGGAGCAATCGCTGGTAGTGGAAAGGGCGCAGCGATTGGAGCGGCTGCTGGCGCCGGCGCGGGCGGCATCTATCAGGCCTCCACAAGCGGCAAGCAAGTAAAGATCCCCTCGGAAACGAAACTCGATTTCGAACTCGAACAGCCCGTCACCGTCACAGTAATGCCGCAAACCGCCCCAGGCAATTAATCGCCTCCAGGGATCTTCTCTGTGTCCTCCGTGTTCTGGTTTTCTCTCTTCTCCTTCTCGTTTCGCTTTCCTCTTTTGGCTCTTGCCTTCCCTCCTGCCGCAGGCCTACCATGCGCCGCCAGGGGGTCGGGCATGAAATCAATCTTGTCGGTACATCGAACGCTGATTCTTGTGGCCGTTGTATTCGTCTTCGCGATTCAGCCCCTCGCCGCGCAAAGCTACGAAGTCACCTTTGAGCACAACGTTTCGGCAAAGATGCGCGACGGCGTTACATTGCGGGCTGACGTTTATCGCCCCAAGGCCGACGGCAAGTTCCCCGTCCTCCTGCAGCGCACACCTTACGACAAGACGAACGCGAGCAGCTTTGGCTGGCGGGCCGCCGCGCGAGGCTACGTCGTCGTCGTCCAGGACGTCCGCGGACGCTTCGCCTCCGAAGGGGACTGGTACACCTTCAAGAACGAATCGAACGACGGCTACGACACCGTCGAATGGGCCGCGGCGCTTCCCTACTCCAATGGAAAAGTTGGCATGTTCGGGGGTTCCTACGTCGGCGCAACGCAGTTTCTGGCTGCGATCGCTCACCCACCGCACCTCGCGGGCATCGCTCCCACGGTCACCGCCTCAAACTATCACGATGGCTGGACGTATCAAGGCGGCGCGTTTGAACAATGGTTCAACGAATCATGGACCACCGGCCTCACGCAAAACACGCTGTATCGCGCTGCGGAGGCGAAGAGCAACGCGCTCGACTGGAAAAATCTGCTGCCCCTCAGCGACTATCCGTTGCTTTCGCTGCCCGAACCAAAATCGCTCGCGCCATATTTTCAAGATTGGCTTGCGCACCCCAATTACGACGACTATTGGAAGCAAATCTCGATTGAAGACCACTATTCGCAAATCCAAGTGCCGGTGTTTACCATCGCTGCCTGGTACGACATTTTTCTCGGCGGCTCGCTCCGCAACTACGAATTGTTGAAAACGCAGGCAGGCAGCGAAGCGGCTCGCCGCGGGCAGCGCCTGTTGGTCGAGATCGGAGGGCACTCGGGCGGCCCGAACCAACAGAAAATCGGCGAAGTTGATTTCGGCCCCGACGCGCCTCACGACACCGACGCGCGCATCCTCGATTGGTACGACGCCCTATTCAAAGGCGAAAGCAACGCCTCCGCGTCGGGCAAGCCCGTTCGCATTTTCGTCATGGGCAAAAATGTTTGGCGCGACGAAGACGATTGGCCCCTCGCCCGCGCCCGTTCCACACGCTACTTCCTTCATTCCCGTGGCGCCGCAAACTCCGCTTCGGGCGACGGCTCTCTCGACGCCACACCTCCCGGCACCGACGGGAAGGATGCTTACCTCTACGATCCGGCCAATCCGGCGCCGACGATTGGCGGTCCACTCTGCTGCGACGCAGAACATCTCCCGCCCGGCCCAAGAGATCAGCGCCCGGTAGAAGAACGCAAGGATGTGTTGACCTACTCCACTCCGGCGTTTGCGCAGGATTTGGAAGTCACCGGACCGGTCACTCTGGATCTTTACGCTAGTACGTCCGCGGTGGACACCGACTTCACCGCGAAGCTGGTGGACGTCTGGCCCAACGGCTTCTCGCAGAATCTCACCGAAGGCATCCTCCGCTTGCGCTATCGCAATTCTCAGGAAAGGCCCGAGGCCGCGAAGCCGGGCGAGATCTATCACCTGAAAATCGATCTGTGGGCCACCAGCAATGTGTTCCTTACCGGCCACCGGTTGCGACTCGAAATATCGAGCAGCAATTCCCCCCGCTTCGACCGCAACTTGAACACGGGCGAAGAGCAAAGCCATGCCACCCGAATGGCTCACCGCAACAAACACCATCTACCACGACCGCCAGCATCCCTCCGCCCTGATCCTCCCCGTCATCCCGCAGTGACGCTGCCTGGGACACGAGAAGTCCTCGCACAGACTGTTCATCCGCGGCACCACGGAGCTTTTCGTTACAATCGTCGCGGCAAACCCTCTCAACTCAGCCCTTGCAGGCCCACGGCCAGTTGTTTAGCATTGCTGGTCGCGTCCACGATGATCGGCGAAACCATCTCCCACTACAAAATTCTCGAACCGCTTGGCAGCGGCGGCATGGGCCAGGTGTTTCGAGCCGAAGACACCCGCCTCGGCCGCCAGGTCGCGCTGAAATTCCTTTCCATCGAGCTCGTCCGCGATTCTTCTTCCCTTGAGCGATTCCAGCGTGAAGCCCGCGCCGCCTCGTCCCTGAATCATCCCGGCATTTGCACCATCTACGACGTCGGCGAAGTCCCCCTCCAGACCGGGGGACCACATGGCGGCCGCCCTTTCCTGGTCATGGAGCTCCTTGAAGGTCAGACGCTTCGCGAACGCATCGCCGGCCGCGCGATGCCGAACGATTCCCTGCTCGAATTCGCGGTGCAAATCGCCGACGCTCTGGAAGCCGCCCATTCGCGCGGCATCGTCCATCGCGACATCAAGCCCGCCAACATTTTCGTCACCACGCGCGGCCAGGCCAAAATTCTCGACTTCGGCCTGGCCAAGCAGTCCGCCCCGAAACGAATTGCCGAAACGATCGGCGCCGGCAACACCACCACGCAGCCGACGACCGACAATCTGATGCTGACGAGCCCCGGCTCCGCTCTTGGCACCGTCGGCTATATGTCGCCCGAACAAGCGCGTGGCGAAGATCTCGACGCGCGCACGGACCTCTTCAGTCTGGGCGCCGTGCTCTACGAAATGGCCACGGGCCAGTCCGCGTTCAGCGGGAACACGTCCGCCGTAATCTTTGACGCCATCCTGAATCGCAATCCTGTCGCCCCTTCGATTCTGAATCCCAATGTTCCGCCGAAGCTCGAAGAAATCGTCGGCAAGGCTCTTGAGAAGGATCGGGAGATGCGCTACCAGACCTCCGCTGAGTTGCGCGCGGACCTGAAGCGCCTGAAGCGCGACATCGATTCCTCTCGATCCAGTTCCAGCGGCGCTTGGCCGGCCTCGTCGGGCAGCGCTACTCCGGCATCCGGGACGCCCGCACCCTCCGTCGCCATTGAGGGCAAACCTGCCGTAAACGTCCTCGAACGGGTTAAGGCCGCCGCGCAGCACGCGGAGGGCGCAAACAATCGTCGCACGACCGCGAAATTCTGGATCGTAATTGCGGGCGCCGTTTTTGTGGTCGCCGCAATCGTTGCGCTCGTTCTGTACGAGCGCAACACCGCCCGCCACCAACAATCATCTTTCGCCCAAATGACGATTCTGCCCGTCACCACCACCGGCAACATCCATTCCACGACTGTCTCGGCTGACGGCAAGTGGATGGCCTACGTGCAGGACGACCACGGCGGCCACGGCATCTGGGTTCGCCAGTTGGCCACTGGCAGCACCGCTCAGGTCTTGCAGGGCTCTCCTGGCGAAATTCGGGGACTCGTCTTCGCAGCCGACGGCAATTATTTGTATTACGCCAAGCGCGATCCTGTGCCGGGCGTCAACACTCTCTTCCAGGTTCCTTCGCTTGGCGGCTCACCGCGCGTCGTCCACCCCGACGTGGACAGCCCCATCAGCTTCGCTCCAGACGGAAAGCGCTTCGTTTTCGTCCGTTATGCCACGAAACTGAGAGCCTCTCAGCTCATCATCGGCACGTTGGACGGACCCGATGAACGCGTCCTGGCTTCGATCGGAGATCCAGGGTTCTTCAATTACGATGGTCCCGCTTGGTCCTCCGATGGACAGCGAATCGCCGTCGCCAAGTCGCCCCACGGGATCTTCACCAAGTATCAGATCGAAACGGTCGCCGTGGACTCCGGCACCGAAACGCGTCTCGGCACGCACGACTGGGACGACCCGCTCCAGATCGCGTGGCTCCCCGACGGCTCCGCGGTTTTCTTTGCGGCGAAAGGTGAAAGCGGAGCCATTAATTCTCAGATCTGGCAATTGACATATCCTGATGGCGAAGCCCGCCGCGTCACCAACGATCTCAACTATTACGACGGCGCCAGCATCACGGCAGACGGCTCCGCTCTTGCCGCGATTCAGCTCTCATTCGCGGGCAGCCTCTGGGTGGCCAATCTCGGCAGCTCTGCATCCTTTTCGCCGCCGCGGCAGATAACCACCGGCTTCGGCCGCGCCGACGGGTTGACCGGCGTCAACTGGGCCGCGCCCGACAAGATCATCTACGGCTACTACACCTCCGGCGCCCTTCGGCTTGCCAGTGTCTCTACCGATGGCACCCACGTGCATGACGTAGAGTCGAGTGGTGCCGGCTCTGGGCTTTGGGCGTCGGCCTGCGGCGACAGCCAGCACATGATCTTCAACCTCGGTCGCGCCGACGGCGTCTCCATCTGGCGCTCCGATCTCGACGGTGGCAACCTCAAGCAACTCACCTCCGGCCCGCGAGACGAGATGCCCGCATGTTCGCCCGACGGAAAAACCGTCTACTTCATGGACGGCTCGAAAGAAGAGTGGCCGCTGATGAAAGTCAGCACCGACGGTGGCACCCCCGCGCAAGCCAGCAGGGTCCTCGGCCTTGCGAATCCTGTCTTCTCGCCCGACGGGACTTCGCTTGCCATGTCCTACGCCCCCGATCCCAGTCAGTCTCAGAAACTCGCGATCGTCGCTGTGGATACCGGCGAGATTCGGTCTCTCTATCCCTTTCCGAAGGATGTCGTTCTCGGCGGCGACGGCGGTGAAAAGCTCGCCTGGACCAAGGACGGCCGCGCGGTCCTCTGCCTGGTAAGCAACGACGAATCCGCCAGTCTCTGGGCGCAGCCGATCGCCGCTCCTGGGCAAACTCCCATGCCCGCCAGGCAAGTCATGTCGCTCGGCTCCGACCACACCTGGTCCTATTCCGTGTCGCCCGACGGCAAGCAAATCGTGTATTCTCGCGGCAGCGTAATCCAGGACGCGGTCCTGATCTCGCATTTCCATTAGCGGCTGGCAACCTGAACTTCTCCTCGAAAGGTCACTTTCGTAGGGGCGTGTCTCAGACCCGCCCATCGCTAGGAGCGCACAATGAAATTCTCTCGCCGTGATCTCTTCAAGACTGCTTCGCTCGCAGGCAGCGGCCTCGCTGCGACGGCGCTCTTCGCGCGGCCCGAACTCGAACAGCGCGGCGAAGCCCAAGGTCCGCCGCCTCCTCTTCCGCCGGCGTTCGACGCGCTCAAGCCGCTCGGCGATCGCGTCAAACCCATCCGCGTCGACGAATTTCAGGCCCGCATCGCGCACGCGCAGCAATTGATGAACGACGCGTCCCCGAAATTCGACGCCGTCTACATCACGCCGGGAACCACCCTCCGCTACTACACGGGAATCCGCTGGGGCTCGAGCGAACGCATCGTCGCTCTGCTCATCGCGCGCTCGGGCGACCCGCTGATGATCTGCCCCGGATTTGAGGAAGCGCGCCTTCGAGAACAAGTACGGTGGCCGATCGAAATCCGCATCTGGCAGGAAGACGATAGTCCCTACGAAGTCGCCGCGAAATGGCTCGGCGAACGCGGCATCCGCACCGGCCGCATCGGCGTCGAGGAAACCACCAAGTTCGTTTTCTCCAACGGTCTGCGCAAAGTCGAGCCTGGCTTCGAGTACGCGAGCGCCGATCCCATCACCGTCGGCTGCCGCAATCCCAAGACCGACCATGAAATCGAGTTGATGCGCCTTGCGTGCCAGGCTACCTTCGACGTTTACAAAGCCACGTTCGCTTCTCTCCGCGAAGGCATGAAGCAGAGCGAAGTCTCCGAAATGGTCGCGCGCGGTTACCGCCGCATGGGACTCATCGGCGACGCCTTCGTCCTTTTCGGACCCGCCGCCGCGTTTCCTCACGGCACGCATGACGACCGCGAGTTGCACGAAGGCGACGGTGTTCTGATCGACGATGGCACCACCATCGAAGGCTACCAGTCCGACGTCACGCGCACCGGCGTTTTCGGCAAGCCATCCGATAAACTCCAGCGCGCCTTTGAAATCGTCCGCAAAGCGCAGGACGCAGCCCTCGCCGCCGCCGTTGCCGGCCGCGAATGCGGCTCCGTCGACGACGCCGCGCGCAAAGTAATCGTCGACGCGGGATTCGGCCCCGGCTACAAATATTTCACGCACCGCCTCGGCCACGGCATCGGGCTCGACGGCCACGAATCGCCCTACCTCGTCCGCGGAAACCGCATCATTCTCAAGCCACGCATGACCTTCTCGAACGAGCCCGGAATTTACGTCCCCGGCGACTACGGCCTCCGCTGCGAGGACGACATGGTCGTCAGCGAGTCCGGTGAAGCAAAACTGCTGACGCCCGGTTTCGCCCCGTCGCTCGAAACCCCCATCGCCTAGTTGCGGCGCACGTCGCATCCTGATTTGTAGGGGCGGTGCTGACCGCGCCCGTGTTGCATCCTCGATTCGTAGAGGCGGGTTTCAAACCCACCCTCTTTGTTCTCCATCTTCGGTTTTTCTCTGTGTCTCTGTGATTCTGTGGCAAGTCTTTGAATTTCGCTGGCAATACTCCACGATCCGCCGTTCCGCCCAGAATCGCCCCTCCCCCTGCTCTCGCGAGATAAACGCGCAGTGCCCGCCGTACTCCGTCGCTATGAATGTGATATTCGGATTCGCGCCGAGCGACGTGCTTCCGAACGACGCAAACGGCACGAACGGATCGTCCTTCGCGGTCAAAATCAGAGTCGATCTTCGGATTGCCCCCACCAATTGCAACGCGCTCGACCGGGCGTAGTAATCCTCCGCGCTCGCAAAACCACAGAATCGCGCTGTAATCACGTCGTCGAACTCGCGCACGCTCTGGATGCCGCGCATGCCGTCAATTGGATAGCGATCCGGAAACAGCCGCGCCTTGAGCCGCATGCGCCGCTTCAGCCCGGTCACGAAGTGGCGCTGGTAAACGAAATTCTCGGTGCGCACAACGCGTCAGCGCACGCCGCCAGGTCGAAGGCCGGCGCCACCGCCGCGAATCCGCGAATTTCCGGCGGCGCGGCATCGCCGAATTCTCCCGCCATCTTCAGCACCAGGTTTCCGCCCATCGAAAAGCCACACGGAAAAAGCTCTGGCAGACCGTCGGTGCCGATCAGTTCGAGGAGCACGGCGCGAATATCGCCGCTCAGGCCCGAGTGATACAGCGTCGGCGTCAGTTCTTCCGTGCCGCCGCAATTCCGCTGGTTCATTCGCACCACGTTGAAACCAGCTACATACGCCTTCTCGGCGGTGCCCAGCATGTAGCCCGATTCGATCGAACCTTCCAGGCCATGCAGCAGAACCAGCGTCGGATGCTCCCGCGGCTCCCGCTGCCAGTGACATGCCCCGCGCACGCGCGATCCGGGCTCCACTTCGAACAGCCGCGTCACCCCGGCCGGGAGACGCGGAAATCGCCGCCGCCAAAAACTCGCCGCAATCGTCATCAAGTGGGGATTGCGCAGCCACCGTGGTGGGACGAAGTCGTCCTTCGTGTAGTTTTGCGGATCGAACTCGTCTTTCAGCACGCATCCATCGTAGGCATTCCCCACGGTTGCCGCAACTCGCGCTGCGTCACCGGGTCGCGGCCGATGGTTCCAGCTCGAGGAATTATTGTTCGCGGAGCAGGTTTGCCGGATCGATGTGCAGGACGCGCCTCACGGGACCGGCGACCGAAAGTGATCCGGTAAGCACCGTAGTGAATGCAACAGCGGCAAGCACAAACGGATCCTGCGCCGAGGCGTGGTAGACGATCGCCGAAAGCACTCGGCTCGCCGCCATGCCCAGCAGCAATGCCAACCACAGAGCCGCTCGCGAGCAGGATCAGCATGCGGCCGAGCGCGGCCGAGAGAATCTGTTTCGCCTGCGCGCCGAGCGCGACACGAATACTCAGCTCGCGCAGCCGCTTGCTGACCGTATACGAGGCGAGGCCGAACGTGCCGGCAATCGAGAGCAGCAATCCAAAAGCGCCAAAGAGGCCGAGGGCGACGGTAGCCACCTGGGATCGGAAAGAGACTCAGTGCAAGCTGGCTGTTCCAGGGGCCCGATTCCCGAATAGGAACGGCGCGGTCGAGATCGCGGACCACTTGCGAATGGTGGCTACCATATCGGCCGTGTCTCGCCGGGTCCGGACGATCAGCGCCGTCCTTGTGTTCGCTTTCTGCGAGATCGGGAAGAAGGCTGCGGCGTCGCGGATCTTCGCTCAGCGTAAAGTATTTTCCATCGGCCATCGATGCCCACGATCTGGATCGACACACCGTCGCGGTTCTTGAAATAGCGTCCGACGGCGTGCTCGGAGTGGAAGAGCCGCCGGGCGAACTCCTGATTCACAATGGCAACGGCCGGCGTCTTCTCAGTGTCGGTGAAAGCTTACATCGCGTCCCGCGAGCAGTGGCGTTCCAGAGGCAGCCAAATATCCAGGTGAGACGTCGTAGAAATAGGTATCAAATGCTTTGTTTGAGGGTCTGAAATCGGACAGTTTGTTGAGAGAAGACGCCGGTCATGGATGTCGTCGAAGTCCAGGGGCGTGGTCATTCGCGTAGCCTGCCGCTTCCACTCCCGGGAAGCTGCGAGACCCTTTCCAGTAGCTGGCGCTGGAAATGATCGGCGGCGGTGGCGCTGGTATAGCCAGCCTGGCTCAGATCGAATTGCGTACGCACAGCATTCTTCGGATTGAAACCCAGGTCCATGGTCAGTGCTCTGCCCAGGCCGCGCAGCGAGACAAACGCAGCCGTGACGGTGACGCAGCAGAGCGCGATCTGCGCCGCCAGCAGGACATCGCGAAGCGCCCAGCGGCGTCCTGCGGAGGATTGGCTTCCGCCGCTCTTAATCGCGTCATTTGGATCGGTCTTGAATATCTGCCGCAGTGGCATCACTCCGAACAGAACGCCGGCGAGCACCGAGATAAGGAACGCCATCAGGATCAACGATGGCTGCGGCAGGACGAGGAACTTGATAGGATATCGCGTGGGTGGATGCCAGCTAGCCAGGCCGGTGAGGGCCATCCACGCCAGGCCGCAGGCGCACGCGCCCCCGAAGATCGAAATCACAAAAGCCTCGACAAGCACGCTGCCGAACAATGCGCCAGCGGCTCGATCCAATGGCCATGCGGATGGCAATCTCGCGCGCGCGGTCTGCCGTACGCGCTGCGAACAGGCTGCCAAGGTTGGCGCAGGCGGCGAGCAGCACGATCCCGGCCAGCCCCATCACCCCAGCCAGAAAACCGCGCACCGGCCCGCCGATAAAGTCGCCGATCAGACCCGGGCGAGCCAGCTTCAATGCCAACCCCTCTTCGTCCTTCGGATACTGCTGGGCAATGCGGGCGGTAATCGCGTTCAATTCAGCCTGCACCTGGGGCATGGTGACCCCGTCCTTGATGCGCACGATCGAAAAGAGATTCCTATAGCTCCGCGACTCAAGCCAGTTGACCCCGTCGAGCGACGCTTCATTCGCCATCGGAACGAAAATGTCGAGCTGGGCAATTTTCTCGGTCCCGTTGAAGCCTTCCGGCGTGACCCCAACGATCGTGTACGGATGCTTGTCAATGCGGACCGTCGTTCCCACGATGTTGGGGTCCGCGCCAAAATCACTCTTCCAGGCTGCCCAGGAAAGCACCGCCGCATCGGAGGCTCCGGGATGATCGTCATCGGCGCGCTCCAGCAGACGCCCAAGGAACGGCTTGATGCCGACGACCTCGAAGTACTGCCCGCTCACTTCGCATCCCCACACAGGCCGGGTGACGCCGTTGGCTTCCAAGCCAAAATCCTGCATCTCAAAAGCGGCCACGGCAGAAAACACCGTATTCTCATCGCGCACATCGCGCACTTCCGGATACGAAACAAAGGGGCCACCCTCTTTGGGCTGAAGCGTCATCACCCGGTCCGCATGAGGCACATCCAGGGGCCGCAGAATCAATGCCTGCAGCACGCCGAAGACGATGACATTGGCGGCGATCCCGAGCGCCAGGATAAGGACCGCGGTAAGTGCAAAGCCCGGGAGAACGGCGCATCTGGCGCAGCGCAAATCGCAGGTCCTGCAACAGGCTAGTCATGGTGGGCCTCCCGGTGACGCTGTAGCTATATGGGAAGACGTACACTTCGAGAGCCAAAGCGGCATGCCTGCAATGCCCTGATAAAGATGCACTTGGTGGATATCTCCGGGGTGCGAGTCGAATCGCCTGTCCGGTTTCACCGGCAAGTGTCCGCAATCGAACAGGGATCCCTGGGATAGCGAGGCGTTTGCCGAGTGGTCAAGAGTGTACCGATTGAACGGAGGGTCTGCCCTTTCTTTTGTGTGAGTTACGGACATTTCCGTTTGCAGATTGTACCGATTGACGTTGTTTGTCAGGGTCATCTTAGTTTTACGCTGGTTGGTTCGTGTCGTCCGGTCCTTCGAGGGACGCTTGAAGGTCACCGCGAGAGACGATGAGGTGTTTCGGGGGCTCGGTCCAATGGCCTGAGTCATCGAGGCAACTGTAGGCTCGAATGGCGTGAATGACGGCGTCGGCCGAAGGGCGAACGGTTTCGACTTCCTCGATGATCAAGCCCAAGGCGAAGCGCAGGTTGCGGGCCCGCTGCTCGAGGAGACCCAGGGCGTGAGCATGCCGGTAGAGCGATGAGCGGCTGGCAATCTTGAACTCGCGAAGCAGATCCCAGGAGCGACGCCAGTGGAGGAAGGCTTCCTCGATGGCTTCGCGCTCAGGATGACTGCAGATGCTGCAGCGGAGCTTGTGGTGGGCGAGGTCGATCTCGCGGTGAATGTTGGGGTTAAGGCGAGTGACGGGGCTGGCGCTCCCGGAACCGGGCGTTGCGGGCGGGGCCGGAGACTCGACCGGCGGCGGTTCTGGCGGATGTTCGTCATTTCCCGCCTTCTCGGAGGTCGGCATTCGCCTGGCCTTCAAGCTGAAAAACGGTGTTGGTTGTCATTTTTGTCCTCTCCTTGCGTTGGTTGGCACGTTTGGTGCCTTCCACCTCCTACCCTGAATCGGGCTAGCAACAAAAACGGGCCATGGTAGCACATTTCTTAAGTTAAGTCAATGGTAAATATTACGTGGTTCTAGACGTACTGATACCGGAGGGAAAGGCTGCACGCGGCAATCTAAAGAAAGTCGGCGGAACGAACAAAGGCCTTCGGCGAAAGGTCCCGCGAGCGTTCTGGCGTCCCGGATGGCGGCCTAGCCTTGGCTGGAAGAGCTAAGCCGCCGTGCGTTGAATGCCAAAAGCGCCGTGACAGCAGTTACGCTTGTTGGCATCCCGTCTGGTAATTTGTACCAGCTTAGTTTACTACTGCTTTGTGTAGGTCCAATTCATGCTGCCGTAGTTGAGCGAAAGTGGCTTCGTCGCCTCCAGTTTCTTGCTCTTCTTCATTTTCTTGGTCGCCTTCTTCGATGCCATGGTTTTTCTCCCTTGTTTCGGATTGCCCCCGATGGGCGGTCACATCGCTATAGGCACATCCGGGGCCAATGTCCATCGGGGAGAAGCCACTGGTAAAAGGTCCTTTAGAATGTTGGTATTGACGTCGCCGAATTCCCGGCGGCGCGGCCCCGGACGACGTGGAAAGCGCTGAAGAAATCAACATCTGTTGAGAAATTCAACGCGGGCAACAGAGTTCGCGCGGTCTCCTCCGACGGAGTGACGGGGTCCCGAGTGGAGGTATAGTTTGAACGCATAGGTCAAAAGGAGAAGCGCTTGGTGTACAAGAGCTGAACTCAGTGACCAAACCGATTCAGAGACACCAAGGAGGCTCCCCCATGCAACCTATGTATTACATTGGACTGGATGTTCACAAGAGGACGAGGGATAACCGGACACTGGCCACCACCCGCCTTCTCGCCGCGTGAGAACTTAGCGCAGGCTGCGCGGCGGGGCGGCGTAAGGCCAAAAAAAGAATCGGCTCCAGAAGGCTCTGGAGCCGATCTTCCATACAATTTAGCAACGCGATCGTCCCAAGGTCGCTCCGAGACGAGCACGCCTTAGTTCGGTTTCTCCATTCCCTTACCTGCAGGAGGAAGCGGAGCAACTGTTGGTGCCGGTTTGATCGCACTGCCCGCACTGGTGGAACCGGGAGCTGCCTGGACTTTAATAATGTTCATCATGCCCAGGTCCTCGTGGCCGAGTATGTGGCAGTGAAAAACGAAAACGCCAATGTCACTCCCGCGGAAGTCGATTCGGAGAGTGACACTGGGAAATGGGTGGGCGGTGTTGCCATCCCAGTTGGGAACTTCGATCATGTCCAGGTACTGGCCTTTGACGGGTGGCGGCGGCTGATCATTATTGATCTTAAAGTTGTTCTGGGATTCCACCAGGAAGTGGACCTGATGGAAGTGAAATTCGTGGTTCTCAAGCGTGTGATTCTCCACAGTCCACTCCTCGACGGTTCCCTGGGTTGCCGTAATCGCAGGAGGAGCATTCGGATCAAACTGCTTTTCAGGCTGCCCCTGCACGTCCATGAAGAACTGCGTCGGTTGGATCTCGTTGAAGAAGACCACGCGCTTCACAGCAATGGGCGCGGTGGCCAAGCCTGCGAAACGTTTCTGGTTGGGATTCAAAGCGGTGAAGCGGCCGACGCGATGTTCCGCGGCTGTTTGCATTTGCACTTCTTCTTCGCCGGCAAGCTGAATGTTGAAAATGGGCCGATTCGGCGCATCGTCACCATTCGCTCCTGAAAGGATATTCAACGTCACGAACTGCGCCAGTTTCACGCTGGAAGCGGGCGCATTCACGATGAATTCCATACGGGACGCCGGCGGCAGCCGGAAGTGAGTGACCGGAATCATGCCTCCGGGCTGAACGCCATCCTGGGAGTTCACCGACACACCATCGATCGCCACTAACTGGATGGTCTGCGGCACTCCGTCGAATTGCACTTGCAGGTCGAGGATGGTGTCAGCGGTAGAGTTGGAAACGCGCCAAAACTCCTTCTCGCCAGCTTCCATGTTGACGATCGCGGGGGTGTAGCTGGTGGTGGGAGGGTTTTGGGTGGTATCGGTGGTGGTGTTGGTGGTGATGTTGTTCACCGTAAGATCCTGGAACGGAACGCCGTTGGGATCACCGCCGGCTCCTTCCGTGACGGGGGGATTCTGCAGGCTCTGGACCGTAGCCTGGTCGCGTAGCACGAAAATTCTCTGACGCAGGTCCGACACCGCCGGCTGTACGTCTTCGATTCCATCCACTACGATCGCTCCCGACGCGCCGCCGAGCAGCGCGTGTTCGGCGATTCCGTGCACGTGCGGGTGATACCAGTAAAGCCCCGGCGGCTCGTTGGTGGGAAACGCGACGTTGTACTGGAACGTTTGACCATAGTTAATCAGGGTCTTGATCACTTCGTCCTGGCCGCAGGTTGGCGAAGTATTGGTGCCATGGTAGTGGATGTTCAGCGACGATAGCGTCATGGTTGTTCCGCCAGGTCCGCAGTTCGGCGGATCGATCATCATGTTGAACGGCTGCGATGTCGTGTTGTTCGTCACAGTGATGATCAGGTGATCGCCCGGCCTCACATGCAAGGTCGGGTTTTCCAGACCGCTTGGGGTCATGAAGCAAAACAGAGTTCTGGTTGCCGCGTCGGCGGTGGTTTGATACGAGAATTGGACTGACAGCACGCCGTTCTCACTGAACAGCGCGGCTGGTTGCGTTACGACACTACCCGCGGCGAACCGAGGACAAGGGTTCGCAACAGGCGGGACGGGTGCGGGCGGATTGGTGGTCGTCTGGGCAAACGCACCGCACGCATGCGCGAGGGTGAGAATGACCGCGCCACACAAAACGCGCCAATTCAAATGCACGTTCTTCGCGATGTTCATGGATTCTCCTCAGAAGTCGCCCCAACTGGGGAGTCTAGAGCGGGCGAAACGAGAACGATGTTAGCTGGCCATACATTATTGTCAAATGAAAATAGTAACAGTATTGGTACAGCGAAGGGTACAGCGAAGGGTCAGGCGTGCTTGTCGATGAAGGTCGCTTTCTGGCTTGCCTTCGTGCGGCTGCCTTCAGGGAGACCGACCGCATCGACAGGGGCGGCGAGATTTTCAAGCGCCGCAGGCGCGACGCATCCGTTTGTCCGGCGTCAGGCGTTTCATCGCCGGCACCCGCAGGCCATGGACGGAGGTCTGGTGATATGATGAGCAGGAGCTGCTATTTTACCTTCGACGCGAGGAAGCCTTATGGCCAACGGGGGCGGAAACTCAGGAAAGATTGGAAACCGGATCGTTCGAGACCCGAAGATCTGCGGCGGAGAACCTGTGTTCAAAGGTAAGCGGGTGACTTTGCGAACCGTGCTCGCCAGCCTGGCCGCAGGCAATTCAGTGGAAGATATCCTTGCCGACTTCCCCAGCCTGAAACGCGACGACGTGCAGGCGGCGATTGCGTTTGCGGCCGCTTCGGCCGAAGAAGATTTGCCCGTGCCCGCAATTCCGCATATTCGATGAAGGTCAAGCTGGACGAGAATCTCCCGTTACAGTAGTGGTTGCGGCGAGGGTTTACGCACATCGTCGCCGCGGTGCGCGCCTTGATTTCGCGCGGCGTTGCCTCTAAAATCGTTGGATTGAACATGAGGGTTTGTTGCCATAAAGGGGTTCGTGCTGCCGCCCAGCGAAGTTTGCTGGGCGTTGATGTTTTGAGGGCAAGAAACAGGAGAAATGATGATTGAGGGACCGATACCCGAGGCGCTGACGTTTGACGACGTGCTGCTGCTGCCGGGCAAGTCTACGATACTTCCCACGCAGACGGACACGCGCACCTGCCTCTCGCGCAGAATCTCGCTGAACATTCCGATCGTGGCGGCCGCGATGGACACGGTGACGGACGCGCGCCTGGCCATCGCGATCGCGCGCCAGGGCGGCATCGGGTTCATTCACCGCAATATGTCGGTGGACCGACAGGCGGAAGAAGTGGACCGCGTGAAGCGCTCGGAAAGCGGCATGATCGTCGATCCGGTGACCATTGCGCCGGAACTGTCGGTGCGCCATGCCCTCGACATCATGAACAAGTACAAAGTTTCGGGCTTGCCGGTAACGCGGGGGCAGCGCCTGGTGGGAATCCTGACGAACCGCGATTTGCGGTTCGAGCGCAACCTGGACCAGCCCGTCAGCGCCATCATGACGAAAGACAATCTCGTCACCGTGCCCGTCGGCACGACGCTCGACGAGGCCGAACGGATTTTGCAGCAGCATCGCATCGAAAAACTTCTGGTGGTGGACAAGGATTTCAACCTCAAGGGCCTGATCACCGTGAAGGACATCCAGAAGAAAATCGAGTTTCCCAGCGCGGCCAAGGACGAGCAGGGCCGCTTGCGCGTGGGCGCGGCCATCGGCGCCACCGGCGATTTTCTGGAGCGCGCGCAGGAGCTGGCGCACGAAAAAGTGGACGTCCTGGCGATCGATACCGCGCACGGCCACACCACGCGCGTGATGGAAGCAATCCGCGAAGTGAAGCACAAGCTGCCGGAACTTCAGCTCCTCGCCGGAAACGTCGCCACGGCCGAAGGCGCGCGCGACCTGATTTCGCTCGGAATCGACGGCCTCAAAGTGGGCATCGGCCCGGGCTCAATCTGCACGACGCGCGTGGTTACCGGCGCGGGCGTGCCGCAGATCACGGCGATCCTGGAATGCGCGCGCGCCGCAAAAGGCAGCGGCGTGCCGTTGATCGCCGACGGCGGAATAAAATTTTCGGGCGACATCACGAAAGCGCTGGCTGCCGGCGCTTCCTGCGTCATGATCGGCGGGCTGTTTGCGGGCACCGAAGAATCGCCGGGCGAAACGATCTTGTATCAAGGGCGGACGTTCAAGAGTTATCGCGGCATGGGCTCGATCGGCGCGATGGAAGCGGGCTCGGCTGACCGCTACGCACAAGAGGGCGCGGCGCGCGGCAAGTCGGTGCCGGAGGGGATCGAAGGCCAAGTACCTTACAAAGGGCCGCTCGCGGGGCTGGTGGATCAGCTGGTGGGCGGGCTGCGCAGCGGCATGGGATATGTGGGCGTCGAGAACCTAACCGAGCTGCAGGAACGCAGCAAGTTCATTCGCATTTCGTCGGCAGGGCTGCGCGAAAGCCACGTTCACGACGTGATCATCACGCGCGAGGCGCCGAACTACCGGCTGGAATAAGTCAAAAGCTCACCGCAGAAGACAGAGAAAACCTGGAGAGTACAGAGAAAACCATTGAAATGACTTCGCGCAAGGAATGGCTGAGGAGATGGTGGCCGGCGCTGGTGTGGGCCGTCGCGATCTCGATGTTTTCGACGGGCGCGTTCACGTCGGAACACACCAGCCGCGTGATCATCCCCGTCCTGCACTGGATGTTTCCGAACGCGTCAATGGATACGCTTCTCCTGGTCCACCATTACATCCGGAAGAGCGCGCACTTCACGGAATATTTCATCCTGAGCCTCTTGTTGCTGAGGGGAATCCGCGGCGAAAATCGCGGCACGCGGCTGGCGTGGGCTTTGATGGCGATTGCGCTGGTGGCGTGCTACGCGTCGCTCGACGAATTTCATCAGTCGTTCGTGCCCGGGCGCACGGCGGCCGTGGGCGATGTGATGATCGATACGTCGGGCGGAATTGCCGCGCAGGCTATCGCAGCGCTGGTGACACTGTGGGGGCACGTTCGGGAGGAGCGGCGGGAACGAGAGACTTCCCGGGGCTAAAGAGTCTGTGTGAGAGCTAGGGCTGAGCGATAAGGGCCGTGAGACCTTGGAACCACAGATGAACACAGATAAACACTGATGAGGCAAAAAGCGCACGACAAGCCCGAACTCGAGTCCGGGGCTGACACAAAACCGCGCTGGCTCAAACTCGGGTTTGCATCCCGAAGCGTCGGGACAAACCCTGAAACCCGAGGGGGGCTGCCACAGATATGGCTTCTCGGAGGATTCAGCGGCGGGGGGAATGCGTGGGCGGGTCCCGCCCCAGCGGGCAGGCTGAGACCCGCCCCGAACAGCTCGACAATGCTGACACCGCCGGCAAGATCGCCACGGCGGACAGGTGCCGGCGCTACAAAAACCTTACTTCGCGGCTGCTACGGTTTCCTTCTCTTCTTCGGGAACTGGTTCCTCAGCGTGCTTCTTCGGCTTCTTTTCTTTTTTCTTCAGCTCGGAACCGAGGAACTCGATGATGGCAAGCTCGGCGCCGTCGCCGATTCGCCAGCCGGTGCGAATGATTCGCGTGTAGCCGCCGGGACGATCGGCGAATCGCGGAGCGAGGTCGCTGAAGAGTTTCTTCGTGGCGCCTGGGGTCATCAGGAACGCCGCCGCCTGGCGCCGCGCATGAAGCGAATCGCGCTTGCCGAGCGTGATCATGCGCTCCGCCAGCGGACGCGTCGCCTTGGCGCGAAGCAGCGTGGTGTGGATGCGTTCCTTCTCGATGAGGTTGGTGACGAGGTTGCGCAACGTGGCGCGGCGATGCGCGGGTTGGCGACCTAGTTTAGAGCCGGATATTAGGTGTCTCATGTTCTTCCAATTGTGCGTCCCTTGCGGGACGACTTGGCTTCAGGGGTTGAAACCCCTGAGGAAAATTGATCGGTAACGGCGGGGTTAAAACCCCGCCCTTCCGTTGCGACAATTACAGAGTGGTCGCGTCTCCTTCGGCGGGCGGAGGAGCGGTCTGGCTGGGGAGCGGCGGCCAGATGATGCGGCCATGCTCGTCGAACTTCATGCCCAGGCTCAAGCCCATTTTCTGGAGAATGTCCTTGATCTCGTTCAGCGACTTGCGGCCGAAATTTTTGGTCTTGAGCATTTCGGACTCAGTCTTCTGTACAAGCTCGCGGAGGTTCTGGATGTTGGCATTCTTCAGGCAGTTGTAGGAGCGAACGGAAAGCTCGAGCTCTTCCACGGAACGATCCAGATATTCGAGGCGCGGATCGGCGTAATTCTCGATCACTTCTTCAGGCAGGTCGGGGGTTTCTTCGAAGTTGATGAAGATGCTCATGTGGTCCTTCATCAGCTTCGCGGCAAGACCGATCGCATCCTGCGGAGTGATCGCGGCGTTCGTCCAGACCTCGAGAGTGAGCTTTTCGTAGTCGGTCATCTGCCCGAGGCGGGCAGCTTCGACCGAGTAGTTCGTTTTGCGCACCGGCGAGTGGATGGAATCGATCGGGATGTAGCCGATGGGGAGATCCTCATCGAAGTTGCGGTCGGCCGCAACGTAGCCGCGCCCGTTTTTCACGCGCAGCTCGAGTTCGAGTTTTCCGCCCTCGCTGACCGTGGCGATGTAAACGTTCTTGTCGAGAACGGCGATGTCGGCGTCTTCTTCGATCTTTGCGGACGTTACCGGCCCTGGAACGTCGACCGTGAGAGTGATGGTCTTCGGCTGGTCCGTGTTCAGTTTCAGCGGGACCTGCTTGAGATTGAGAATGATGTCGGTGGCGTCTTCGACGACGCCGGGAATCGGCGAAAATTCGTGTAACACGCCCTCAATTTTTACGGCGGTAATCGCCGCGCCTTCGATGGAGCTCAGGAGAGCGCGCCGGAGCGAGTTCCCCACGGTGGTTCCCCAGCCGCGCTCGAAAGGTTGCGCGGAGAATCGCCCGAACTTATCGGTGAGCGTCTCGGGTTCTGCCGCAAGCCGCTTTGGTTTCTGAAAGCCCTTCCACATCGTTGCCCTTCCTTCTGGCCCACCCTCAGGCAAGCCACAACTTCTTTGCGTAAATCGGAGACCGCGCGAACTACTTCGAGTAGAGCTCGACGATGAGCTGCTCGTTCATCGGCGGCGTCTGCACGTCTTCGCGACGCGGCATGGCGACCACGCGCGCCTTGAAGTTTTCGCGGTCAATGTCCAGCCACGGCGCAACGCCCTGGCTCTGCGCGAGGTTTCGCGCCTCCAGGATCATGGCGTTCTGATGCATCTTTTCCTTCAGCGAAATTTCGTCGCCGATTTGCACCAGGTAGCTGGGGATGTTGACTTTTTGTCCCTTGACGCGCACATGCCCGTGCAGCACAAGCTGCCGCGCCTGGGCGCGCGAGCCGCCCAGACCCATGCGATGGACCACGTTGTCGAGACGGCGCTCGAGCATCACCATCAGATTCGACCCCGTCGGCCCCTTTGTCCGCACGGCTTTCTCGAAATAGTTCCTGAACTGCCGCTCGAGGAGGCCGTACGTGCGCTTTACTTTTTGTTTCTCGCGCAATTGGACGCCGTAACCGACCATCTTCGCGCGCCGCGCCTGGCCGTGCTGGCCCGGCACGAAGTTGCGCTTTTCGATGGCGCATTTTTCCGTAAAACACCGGAGGCCCTTCAGGTAGAGTTTCATCCCTTCCCGACGGCACAGCCGGCAAACCGCTTCACGATGTCTTGCCAAGTGATGCTCTCCTTTGCTGCAACTTCCAAGCGGGCACGGCCCGCCACGGCGGATCTGCGACATGCCGTGCCCCTACGAAGATTTTTTCCAACTACACGCGGCGGCGCTTCGGCGGACGGCAGCCGTTGTGCGGCACGGGAGTGACGTCCTTTATGGCGTTGATGTGCAACCCGGACGATGCAAGAGCGCGAACCGCCGATTCGCGGCCGGCACCCGGGCC
Organism: uncultured Acidobacteriota bacterium; assembly: GCA_963744235.1. Classification (GTDB taxonomy): domain Bacteria; phylum Acidobacteriota; class Terriglobia; order Acidiferrales; family UBA7541; genus Palsa-295. The sequence continues at coordinate 422,209 of CAVUSU010000007.1, forward strand.
CTTGACGCGCACTTCCACGGACTTCATCCCGTATTGGTCGCGGGCGACACCCGCAGCGTTCATCGCCGCCTGTTGCGCTGCGTAGGGCGTACCCTTGCGCGAGCCCTTGAAGCCCACTGAACCGGCGGACGCCCAGCTTACGGCGCGGCCGTCGGGATCCGTGAGAGTGACAATCGTGTTGTTGAACGTCGCCTGAATGCAGACGACGCCATGCGGCACAACGCGCTTCTCGCGCTTCTTGCGAAATTCCTTCTTGCGCTTCGACGTCTTCGCCGGCGCTCCCGGAGCTGCGGCTGCGTCTTGAGGTTCTTTTGCCAAGTTCGGTTCCTTTCAGTCAAAAGCCTCAGGTCTAAAGACCTGAGCTACATTTCGCGTTCGCCACGAATCCATTCGCTACTTGCGGGCCATCGTTTTCTTCTTCGCTGCCACGGCGCCCTTGCGCGGTCCCTTGCGGGTGCGCGCGTTGGTGTGCGTTCGCTGGCCTCGCACCGGCAGATTGCGGCGATGCCGCAGCCCGCGATAGCACTGAATTTCGATCAGCCGCCGGATGTTCATCTGCATTTCCTTGCGGAGATCGCCTTCGATGCCCCCCTCCGATTCGATGGCAGCGCGCAAGCGCGTCACCTCATCCTCGGTAAGGTCCTTGATCTTCTTGGTGGGATCCACTTTCGCCTTTTCGGCGAGCGAGCGGGCGCGCGTTTGTCCGATGCCATAAATGGCCGTCAGGCCAACCCACAACCGCTTGTTCGGCGGAAGATCCACACCTGCGATACGAGCCATGCTTGTCTCCCTTTCTTGCTTAACCCTGGCGCTGGCGGTGTTTCGGGTTCACGCAAATCACGCGAACCACGCCGCGCCGATGAACCACCTTGCACTTCATGCAAATTTTCTTTACCGATGCCCGAACCTTCATTTATGCCGTTCCTTCCTTGCGGGCACGGCGTGCCGTGCCCCTACGAAACAAAAACCTCAGCCCAGTTACAGCAACAGCTATTTGTAGCGGTACACGATCCGGCCGCGCGTGAGATCGTACGGCGAAAGCTCCACCGCGACGCGATCGCCGGGAAGGATGCGAATGAAGTTCTTGCGCATCTTTCCCGAAATGTGGGCCAGGACCTGGTGTTTATTTTCGAGCTCGACGCGAAACATCGCGTTCGGCAGCGGCTCGATCACAGTGGCCATCACTTCGATGGCGTCTTCCTTGCCGCTTTCGCCCGGCTTCTTCTTGTCTGGTTCCGGCCTTCGCGTTGCCATGCGCTCCTTAAATTCCCAGGACTAAAGCCCCTCGTACTTATCGGGGGCTTCCACCCTACACACCGGGCACGGCATGCCGTGCCCTACCTACCCGAAAACTGCGCCTACTGACTGCCTACCAGACGGGCCCGGTGGCTTCTTTCGGACGCGTCAAAATCCACGGACCATTCGAAGTAACAGCCACCGTATGCTCGAAATGCGCCGAATCGCTACCGTCGGCGGTCACCGCGGTCCAATCGTCTTCCAGGACTCGCACGGCGGGGCCGCCTCGATTCACCATCGGCTCAATCGCCAGGACCATGCCTTCCTGCAACCGCGCGCCCTGACCAGGGACGCCGTAATTCGGTAGCTGCGGCTCCTCGTGCATCTGCGTGCCGATTCCGTGCCCGACGAACTCGCGAACCACCGAGTAGCCGTTCTTTTCGACCCACTGCTGCACGGCGGACGAAACATCCCCGAGCCGGTTGCCGGGCCGAACCTTGTCGATCGCCTGCTCGAGCGATTCTCGCGTCACGCGCAACAGCTTCTCCCGCTCGGGCACGATCTTTCCCACCGGAACCGTCAGCGCCGCATCGGCGAAGTAGCCGTTCAGCTCGACGCCGAAATCCATCGAGAGGATGTCGCCATCTTTCACGCGACGGCTCGGCGACGGAATCCCGTGCACCACTTCCTGGTTGATCGAGGTGCACACCGACCCAGGATATCCCCGGTAACCCTTGAATGCCGGGCGGGCCCGATGTTCCCGGGTGAACGCCTCGGCAAACTCGTCGAGTTCCTTGGTAGAAACGCCGGGCCGAACCATCGAGCGCATCTTCTCAAGCGCTCCCCAGACGATCAATCCTGCCCGGTGCATCTTCTCGAGTTCCGCCGGCGATTTACAGATGACCATCTCGCCCTTGGGCGCGCTCTAAAATTACAGCCAGAGCGCGGCTCACTTCCTCCATGCTTGCCGACGCGACCACGACTTCGAGCACGCCCTGCCGCCGGTAATAATCGGCGAGCGGCTTCGTCTGCTGCTCGTAGGCCCGGAACCGCTCTTTGACCACCTCGGGCCGATCGTCGCTGCGCTGGACCAACTTTCCGCCGTCACGGTCGCAGATTCCCGCCACCTTCGGCGGGGCGTCGTAAACGTTGTAAATCTCGCCGCCCACACTGCACGTCCAGCGGCCCGCGAGTCGCCGGAGGAGGGTTTCCTCGTCCACGTGGAAATCCACCACCAGCGGCTTTTCGAATCCCAGGCGCTCCAAGACTTCTTTCAGCCCTTGCGCCTGCGGCAGCGTTCGCGGAAAGCCATCGAAAACGCAGCCACCCGCGCAATCCGGCGCCGAGAGCCTTTCCTCGACCATGGCCATCACCAGGTCGTCGGGAACCAGGTCGCCGCGCTCCATGACCGGCTTCGCGAGCCGGCCCAGCTTCGAATCGCGAGCGATGGCGTCGCGCAGCATGTCGCCCGTGGAAAGGTGCGGCACGTGATAGCGCTGAGCGATCCGCTTTGCCTGGGTGCCTTTTCCCGCGCCCGGGGGCCCGAGAAAAATCAAAACCCGGTTCAGAGCCATCTCACCGCCGCCTAAACGGCATCAACCGCGACGACCGCGCACTCGGCCCTTTCGAACAAAGCCATCGTAATTGCGCATGACGAGCTGCGCTTCGAGCTGCTGAACGGTGTCCATCGCGACGCCGACGACGATCAGCAGCGACGTTCCGCCGAAATAGAACGAGAAGCCGAGCCCGTCGAGGACGAAGCGCGCCATGTGCACATCAAACCAGTTGCCGATCGCTCCCGGCAGGTGCTGCAGGTGGATTCCGGAAATCATCCACTCGGGCAGCAAGCAGACGATCGCCAAATAGACTCCGCCAACGAACGTCAAGCGGGTGAGGATCCGGTTGATATACTCGGACGTATTTCGTCCGGGCCGAATTCCGGGAACGAACCCGCCATACTTGCGCATGTTGTCTGCCAGCTCAGTGGGATTGAAAATGATTCCCACGTAAAAGAACGCGAAGAAGATGATGAGCGTGACATACAGCAACGTGTACAGCGGCTCGCCCCACTTGATCGCGTCGGCAAATCTGCTGAAGATGTGCGACTTACTCTGCGCAATCAAAGCCAGCGTTTGCGGGAACGTGAGCAGCGAGCTGGCAAAGATCGGCGGAATCACACCGCCGGAATTGACGCGCAAGGGCAAGTACGTCATCTGCCCACCCATCACGCGGCGGCCCATCACGCGCTTGGCGTACTGAACAGGGATGCGCCGCTGTCCGCCCTCGACAAACACAATGAAGGCAATAACGGCCACCATCAGGGCCAGAATCATGATCAGGACAATGGGAGTGAACGACCCCCACGGCTTATTGTTGACCTTGTCCAATAGGTCTTTGACCGCGTTCGGAAGGCCAACGACGATCCCTGCAAATATGATGAGGGACATGCCATTTCCGATTCCGCGGTCGCTGATCTGCTCGCCCAGCCACATGATGAAGGCCGACCCGGTCGTGAGAGTCAGCATGGTCATCAGGATGAAGCGGGGGCCGGGTGATAGACGAGCGACTGTCCGATAAGTCCTTGTTTTTCAAGGGTGAGGGCAATCGTGAAGGACTGGAAAGCACTGAGAACGATCGTTAAGTAGCGCGTGTACTGCGTGATCTTGCGCCGGCCGAGCTCGCCTTCTTTTTGCAGCCGCTCGAGGTACGGCCAAACCACGACAAGCAATTGCAGAATAATGGATGCCGTAATGTACGGCATGATGCCGAGAGCAAAAATCGTCAGCCGGCGAAGATTGTTTCCGCTGAACAGGTTGAAAATGCCGAGCGCCGTGCCCTGATATTGCTTGAATAGCTGCTCGAGCAAGTCCGTATTGATGCCCGGAGTAGGAATGAAAGCACCGAGGCGATACACCGCCAGCAAGGCCAGCGTGAACAGAACTCTGTTCCGCAGGTCCGGCATGCTGAAGATGTTGCGAAACGCCTCGACTAGTTTCTTCATTGCAGAACTTCGGCCTTTCCTCCGGCGCGCGTAATTTTTTCCTGCGCCGATTTACTGAACGCGTGCGCCTGCACGGTGAGCGCGACTTTCAACTCGCCGTCGCCAAGGATTTTGATGCCGCTGCGGATGGCGCGAACGATACCGCGCCCGGTCAAAGCCTCCGGGGTAACCGTCTCGCCCGCGTCGAAAACGTTGAGGCTCTCGACGTTGACGACCGCAAACTCCTTCGGAAACGGGCTGGAAAACCCGCGCTTCGGCAGCCGCCGGTGCAAAGGCATCTGCCCGCCTTCAAACCCAGCCCGGCGCGAATACCCTCGCCGAGACTGCTGCCCCTTGTTTCCAGCGCCCGCCGTCTTGCCCATCTTCGAGCCCATGCCGCGGCCCACGCGCACTTTGCGGTGGCGCGAACCTCGCGGCGGCTTCAAATTCGAGAGTGTCGGTTTCGTAGCCATCGTTTAGTCCTGAACTTCCACGAGATGGTGAACCTTCGCGATCATTCCGCGAATCGAGGGCGTATCCGGCCGCTCGACTATCTGCTGCATACGTCGGAACCCGAGGCCGCGGATTGTTTGCCGCATGTCCTGCGGGCAGCCAATCGAGCTGCGGATCCACTTGATCTTCAATGTGCCTGACTTTTTCTTGGTCGTCGTCATATTTTCCGTGACTGCCCGGGGCTAAAGCCCCAAGTTCTTTTTTCTGCGTCTCTTTCGCAGGGCCTGAAGGCCCTGCCCCCCGACCGATTTAAGCTCAGGGTTTGCAAGTACAAACCCTGAAACCCGAGTCGGGGGCTCCCACGACCTCATTATCAGACGGACTCGAAAGCCCCATCCAATGTGGCGGCGGGCTAAGTCTCCGTCCTCCTAAACCACTCAGGATACCGCTGTTTCTTCCGCGACGCCCTTGCCGCGGCCTTCGGCCACCTTCGCCGCGTCCTTCAAATGCAACAGGGCGTCGAACGTAGCCTTGATCACGTTGTGGGGGTTCGACGTGCCAATCGACTTCGTGAGCACGTTCTGGATTCCCGCAACCTCCATCACCGCCCGCACGGGACCGCCGGCAATCACGCCGGTTCCCTCGGGGGCGGGCTTGAGCAGCACGTGTCCTGATCCGTAATAGCCGATCACCTGGTGCGGAATCGTTGTGCCCTTCAGGTTGAGCTTGACCATGTTCTTCTTGGCCTGCTCGATGGCCTTGCGAATGGCCATGGGAACTTCGCGCGCCTTGCCCATGCCGAAGCCGGCGTGCCCGCCCTGGTCGCCTACGACGACCAGCGCCGAAAAACTGAGGTTCTTGCCGCCCTTGACGACCTTGGTGACGCGGTTGATCGAAACCACCTGATCCTTCAAGTTGGCTTGATTCGCGTCAATCGGCCGGCGAATCGAAAGCGTATCTTTGAGCTCTTGTTTCGGCATAGTTTTCAGAACTTCAGGCCCGCCTCCCGGGCCGCTTCAGCCAGCGCTTGCACGCGGCCGTGATATTGATAGCCGCCGCGGTCGAACACGACGTTTTCGATTCCCTTCGCGCGCGCGCGCTCCGCAATAACCTTGCCTACAACCTTGGAAGCGGCGATATTGCCGCCGCCCTTGATGAGGCTGCGCACGTCCTTGTCGAGCGAACTGGCGGAAACGAGGGTCAATCCCTTTTCGTCGTCGACCACTTGCGCGCGCATGTGCCTGCTCGAGCGGTTGACGCAGAGACGCGGACGCTCCGGCGTGCCGGCCAACTTCTTGCGCATGCGGACGTGAACCCGCCTGCGGTGCATTTCGCGAGATAATTTTCGAACTGAGACTGCCACGTTCGCTCTCCTCTTCTTCCGGCCGCGCTATGCAGCTGTTTTCGCGCCGGCCTTTCCAGCCTTCTTCTTGAGCCGCTCGCCGGTGATGCGAATACCTTTCTGCTTGTACGGATCGGGCGGACGCAGCCTGCGGAGATTCGCGGCAATCTGGCCCACCTGATTCTTGTCCGCGCCGGTGACCGTCATGTGCGTCTGCTTCTCGACCGTGATCTGGATTCCTTCCGGAATCGGGAACTCGATGGGGTGCGAATAGCCCAGCGCCAGCACGACGTTCTTGCCCTTCACTTCGGCACGGTAGCCGACGCCCACGATGTCGAGGTCCCTCTTGAATCCTTGCGTGACGCCAGTAACCGCGTTCGCAACGAGCGCGCGCGCAAGGCCATGGAGCGCCCGCTTGTCGTCAGAATCGCGCTTCGCGACCAGAGTGCCATCCTTCTGCTCGAACTGAATCCCGCGCGGCACGACGACGCTCATTTTGCCCTTGGGGCCCTGCACTTCGACCGAGCCGTCCTTGAGCTGCACCTTCACGCCCGACGGCACGGGAATCACTTTGTTTCCAATTCGCGACATTTTCTCAGACCTCTAAGTTTCGGCCGAACTGTCCGGGGCTAAAGCCCCCCGGTCTTGGGAGGAGCCCTCTTTTTCGCACGGCCTAAAGGCCGTGCTCCCCCGAGTAATCTAGGCTCAGGGTTTGCAAGTACAAACCCTGAAACCCGAGTCGGGGGCTCCCACACTTCATTTCAAGCGGTCAAATCCTGCAAAGGCAAACTCCGCTTCAAAATCTACAAACGCTGCTACCAAACTTCGCACAAAAGCTCGCCGCCTACCGCTTCTTTGCGGGCGGCGCTGCCGGTCATCAATCCGCGCGGCGTGGAAAGAATCGAAATTCCCAAACCGCCGACGACCGGCCGGATATCGGCCTTGCCTACATAGCGGCGCGAGCCCGGCTTCGAAATCCGCTTCAGGTCGGTGATCACGCTGCGACGGTCGGAGGTGTAACGCAGGAAGATACGCAGCGTCTTCTTGCCCTTTTCCTCGACCACTTTGAAATTCGCGAGATAGCCTTCGTCCTTCAGGATGCGGGCGATCTCGATCTTCATCTTCGAAGACGGCAGATCGAGGCGCGCGTGCTTGGCGCGCGTGGCGTTCCGGATCCGCGTGAGCAAATCAGCGATGGGATCGGTAGTCATTCCTATTCCTTCTTCCTTCCACTTTTTAGCTCAGGGTTTGCAAGTACAAACCCTGAAACCCGCGGGTCTAAGACCCGCCCCTACAATCCAAACTTTTCGCGTGCTACCAGCTAGCCTTTACCACGCCGGGAATCTCTCCCAAGAGCGCGTGGCCGCGGAAACAGATGCGGCACATTTCGAACTTGCGTATGAAGCCGCGCGGGCGCCCGCAAATCCGACAGCGATTCCGGACGCGAATCTTGAACTTCGGCTTGCGCCGCATTTTTGCAAACTGACTGTCTCGAGCCATGCCCGATAATTCTCCTTACGCCCCGCTCTGGGTCCGAAACGGCACACCGAGCAGCTTTAGCAGCTCGCGGCCTTCTTCGTCCGTGCGGGCCGTCGTCGTAATCGTGATGTTCATGCCCTTGATTTTGTCCACACGCGTGTAATCGATTTCCGGAAACACGAGCTGGTCCTTGATGCCCAGGGTGTAGTTGCCGCGGCCGTCAAACGAGTTTGGCGGCAAGCCCTTGAAGTCGCGCACGCGCGGCAGAACGATGGCGGCCAGGCGGTCGAGGAATTCGTACATGCGCTCGCCGCGCAGCGTGACCATACAGCCGATGGGCATGCCTTTGCGAATCTTGAAATTCGCGATCGACTTCTTCGCGCGCGTGATCACGGGCTTCTGTCCCGCAATCTGCCCGAGCTCCTGGGACGCCGTATCGAGCAGCTTCACATTCTGGCTGGCTTCGCCCAGGCCGATGTTCAGGGTGACCTTGGCGACGCGCGGCACAGCCATCGTGTTCTTGTACCCAAAACGCTTGGTCAGCGCCGGGACGGCCTCTTTGCGATATCTTTCATGCAGCCTAGTGATCATCTGTTTTGAGTCGCCTTGACGTTAATTCTCGAAAGTCGTATTGCAGCGCCGGCACGTGCGCACCTTGGTGCCGTCCGGCAGCGTGGTGTGTCCCACGCGCGCATGCTTGCCGCATCCGGGACAGATCAGCATCACGCTCGAAACGTGGACGGGGCCTTCCTTTTCAAGAATGCCGCCTTTCACGTTTTTCGAAGGGTTCGGACGCGTGTGGCGCTTGATAATGTTCGCGTGCTCGACCGTGACGGTGTGCTTCAGCGGATTCACGGAAAGCACTTTTCCCGTCCTGCCCTTCGACCGCCCGGCGATTACTTTCACGTTGTCGCCGTGACGAATGCCGAGGTGCACTTTCTTCGGTTTTTCGTGGTTCATCGCTACCACACTTCCGGAGCCAGCGAGATGATCTTGGTGAACTTCTTCTCTCGCAGCTCCCGCGCCACGGGCCCGAAAACGCGCGTTCCAATCGGCTCGTTGGCGTCGTTAATCAGCACGGCGGCGTTGTCGTCGAAACGAATGTACGTTCCGTCGCGGCGCCGGTGCTCTTTTCTGGTGCGTACGACCACTGCTTTCACCACTTTGCCTTTCTTTACCTGGCCGTCGGGCGTAGCTTCCTTCACTGCGGCCGTGATCACGTCGCCCAACCCGGCAACCAAACCTGCGTCTCCGCCAATCGGCAGGATGCAAGTGATCTGACGCGCGCCTGAATTATCGGCCACCGTCAGCCATGTCCGCATCTGAACCATTGCCGTGCTCCCTTATCCCGCTTGCGCTCAGGATACTCGCGTCGAGCGCTGGATGACTTCCTTCAACCGCCACCGCTTCAGCTTCGATAGGGGACGCGTGGAGGCGATACGCACAACGTCGCCCACACGCGCTTCTCCCGTTTCGTCGTGCGCGTAATATTTCTTCCCGGAACGCACAACCCGGTGATAGAGCGGATGCTGCGTGGCGCGCCGGACCTTCACGACGATCGTCTTCTGCATTTTCGCGCTGGTCACCACGCCCACCAGTTCCTGCCGCGCTCCCCGCTTGGGGGCTTCCACTTGAGCCGCCGCTGTTTCGTTCGCCATTACGCCTTCCTCAATTCCGCTTCCCGCAGGAGCGTTTTCACGCGCGCGAGGTCCCGCTTCACTTCGCGGAGTTTCTTCAGTCCCTCGGACTGGCCCGTCGACAACTGAAAACGCAGGCGGAAAATCTGCTCGGCAAGCTCGCGCTGTTGAATCTCGAGCTCCGCGGGATTCATCTCGCGAAACTTCTCCATGTGCTGCGCCATCAGAGCTCCTCCGCGCGCGAGACAAACTTCGTCCGGATGGGCAGCTTGTTGGCCGCCAGCCCCATCGCTTCCTTGGCCGACGCCAGATCGACGCCCGACATTTCGAACATGACCCGGCCCGGTTTCACGACGGCCACCCAGTGTTCCGGCGGCCCTTTGCCCTTGCCCATTCGAGTTTCAGCCGGCTTTTTCGTGAACGGCTTATCCGGAAAAATGCGAATCCAAAGCTTTCCGCCGCGCTTGATGAAGCGCGTGATCGCCACGCGAGACGCTTCGATTTGCCGGTCAGTGATCCACGCCGGCTCGAGCGCCTTCAATCCGTATTCGCCAAACGCCAGCGAACCGCCGCGCCAAGCCTTTCCGCTGCGCCGGCCGCGCTGCTGCTTGCGATACTTCACTTTCTTCGGCATTAACATAATTGTTGGCCTGTTCCCTTACGCTTCCGCACCTGGTCCGGGCTTGCCGCGTTGCGGGATTTTCTCGCCCTGGTAGACCCAGCACTTCACGCCAATCAAGCCGTAGGTGGTTTGAGCCTCGGCTGTGCCGTAGTCGATATCCGCGCGCAGCGTCTGCAGCGGCAACCGCCCCTGGAGATACCATTCCTTGCGCGCGATTTCGGCTCCGTTCAGCCGGCCCGCCACACGGACCTTGATTCCCTTGCAGCCGAACCGCAGCGCCGAATCCACCGCCTTGCGCATCGCCCGCCGAAACGCCACGCGCTTTTCGAGCTGCAAAGCAATCGATTCCGCCACAAGCTGCGCGGCTAGTTCGGGCCGGTGCACTTCCTGAATATCGATATGCACTTCGCGGTTCGTGCGCTTCTGCACTTCGTTCTTCAGCTTGTCGATCTCCGAGCCTTTGCGGCCGATGATGATTCCGGGGCGCGCCGTATAAATTCTCACGACGAGCTTGTTGGCGGCTCGCTCGACATCGATCGCGTCGACGCCGGCCGACTTCAGCCGATCCTTGAGCTGCTTGCGCAGCGCCACGTCTTCGTGCAAAAGGTCGGCGTAGTCTTTCTTCGCGAACCATCGCGACTTCCAGGGCTTGTTGTAGCCCAGGCGAAAGCCGTACGGATGTGTTTTCTGCCCCAAACTGGCCTCCTACTTCTTTTTCTTCTGAACCTTTTGCGCTTGCTTGGCGCGTTTCTCGATCGCTTTGCGAGCCTTCCGCACCGCGCCCTTCACGCCCTTCGAAGCTTCGGCTTCCGCCGCCGCTGCGGCGACGCGTGACTCCGCGGCGCGCGTATGTTCGGCTACTTGCACGACGATATGGCTCGTCCGCTTCTGATACCGGAAGCCGCGACCCATCGGCGCGGGACGCATGCGCTTCCAGCGCGGCCCTTCGTTGACGAAGCATTGGGTGACGAACAGCGCGTCGACGTCGAGCGATTCCCCGGAATCTTCCGCCTTGCGCTCGGCATTCGCGATGGCGCTCCGCAGCGTCTTCTCCACTTCGCGCGCCACGCGCTTCTTCGTGAAGCGCAACGTCTGGAGAGCCTCTTCCGCCCGGTGCCCGCGGATAAGGTCCACCACGAGCCGCGCCTTCTGCGGCGATACGCGAATGAACCGCGCCTTCGCAACGCCTTCGATCTGACCCGGATTCACTGTTGCCGTTGCCATCGTGTCTTTTTCCTATACCCCTGGGCCTATGCCTTTGGTGCCGCTGCGCCGCCACCACCACCCGCCGCCGCCGCCGCGCCGCCCGCAGGGGCGCCTGCCGCTGCCGCCGCCTTCTCGAGCGCGGCCTTCACGGCGTGACCCTTGAACGTGCGTGTGGGAGCGAACTCGCCGAGCTTGTGACCCACCATTTGCTCGGTGATGTACACCGGGATGAACTTCCTCCCGTTGTGCACCGCGATCGTGTGGCCGACCATCTCGGGAAGGATCGTCGAACGGCGCGACCACGTCTTCACAACCTTCTTTTCGTTCCGCGCGTTCAGCGCTTCCACTTTTACGCGCAAATGGCCGTCAATGAACGGCCCTTTCTTCAGCGATCGCGGCATTTGGTTCCTATTCCTCCACCCGGCGCAGTTTCACCCATTGCGCGCGGCGAAGCTTTCGAAATCCGCGCACCGGCCCGGGCACTCTGTGCGACACCGGGCAGAACGGGCAAACAAAACGCGTCCCCTGCGCATGCGGTGCCTTTTCAACGGTTACTGCCCAACCGGCCCTGCACAACCGAAACAAGACTTGGGGTGGGGGCATGAGCTTCGAAACTGTCTTCGCCACCGGCTTGGCTCCGCGGCGCGGAACTGCTTTCCGCGTCCGCGCGCTTCGCCGGGAAGCACGTCGAGACGTTCGTGTGGCTGTCATAGAGCTCTCAGTTCCCCGCCGCGCCGGGTTCATATTTTTTTGCTGCTCCAAATTCGGCTTCCCTTGAGTCCCCGATAAAAGGAACCAAGGTCCGCCGCCTTCTTCAACTCAGGATTTGCAAGTACAAATCCTGAAACCTTCCACTACGGTTTGCGCCGTTCCACGATCATCCGGTCACTGGGACGCTTCTTCCGCGTCTTCGCGCCCAGAGTAGGAAAACCCCAGGGAGTTTGCGGGTGATTCCCCTTCACGCGGCCTTCACCACCGCCGTGCGGGTGATCCACCGGGTTCATCGCCACGCCGCGCACGGTTGGACGACGCCCGTGCCAGCGCGTTCGGCCCGCTTTCCCGTACGTAACGTTCTCGTGATCCAGATTTCCGAGCTGGCCAATCGTGGCCATGCAATCCACGCTGAATTTCCTGACTTCTCCCGAGGGCAACTTCACCAGAGCGACTTCGCCTTCCTTGCTCAGAAGCTGCGCCGCTCCGCCCGCCGCGCGAACCACTTGCCCCCCCTTGCCGGGAAAAAGCTCGAGGTTGTGGACCATTGTGCCGGGCGGAATGTTCCGGAACTTCAGCGCGTTTCCGGGAAGAATGTCCGCGCCTTCACCGTTCTGCACCGTCATCCCCACTTCGAGTCCGACCGGCTGAAGGATGTAGCGCTTCTCGCCATCCGCGTAGTGCAACAGCGCGATTCGCGACGAGCGGTTGGGATCGTATTCGATCGCCGCCACTTTCGCGGGAATGCCTGTTTTGTCGCGGCGAAAATCGATCATGCGGTATTTCTTGGCGTGACCTCCGCCACGGTGCCAAATCGTGATTTCACCCTGGGCGTTGCGGCCGCCCGTCCGCTTCTTCGATTCGACCAGCGATTTTTCCGGCGTTTGCTTCGTCACTTCGCTCTTGTCGAGCATGGTGAGGAACCGCCGGGACGGTGTGTACGGTTTGAATGTTTTCAGTGCCATCGTTGCCTCTTGCCTTTGCGGGAGCGCCGCCGCTCCCCTCGACCAAAATCAAGTTAAACTGGGTCTACAAATTCTCCGCGTACTCAATCATTTTTTCGCCGGGCGCCAGCCTTACGTAGGCCTTCTTCCAATCGCTCCGGAAGCCTTCCGAGCGTCCCCGGCGGCGAAGCTTCCCGTGATAAATGGCGGTGCGCACATGATCGACCTTCACTTTGAAGACGCGCTGCACCGCTTCCTTGATTTCAGTCTTCGTGGCATCGTGCAAGACTTCGAATACCACGGTGTGCTGCGTCTCTTTCACGCCGAGACCTTTCTCGGTAATGATCGGCCGCCGAATGACTTCGTAAAGCCTGGTCGCCATCGCTTATCCCTTCTTGGCCTTGGGCTTGGCCTTCGGCTTCTCTTTCTTTGCCGCCGGCTTTTTCGCGGCCTTTTTCTCGGCCTTCGGCGCAGACTTCGCAGCCGCTTTGGCCTCGCTCTTCTCGGCGGGCGTTTTTTTCGCGGTAACCGCGGGAGCCGGTTCGATCTGGACGGGAACTTCAGGCTTCGTCGCCGAAAGCGCCCGGCTCAATTTGGCTGCGGCTTCGCGCGAAAGCATCAAGTGGTCGTGGCGCAACAAATCGTAGGCTTCGAGGCCGGTTGCCGGAAGCAGCGAGACGCCGTGAAGATTGCGGCTGGCGCGTTCGAGATTCAGATTCACGCCGTTTTCGACGAGTAAAAGCGTCCGGGACTCGGCGTCAATCTTATCGAGAACCTCGCGGAACGGCTTCGTCTTGTGCGTTTCGAGCTTCCATGCATCGACGATGGTCAGCTTCTCTTCCGCCAGCTTCGCGGAAAGCGCAGACCGGAGCGCGCCCAAAACCATTTTCTTAGGCAGAGCGTAGTCGTAGCTGCGCGGCGTGGGGCCATGAACCGTGCCGCCGTGACGCCAAAGTGGCGACCGAATCGAGCCAACGCGCGCGCGCCCGGTTCCCTTCTGCCGCCACAATTTCTTTCCCGAACCGCTCACTTCGCTCTTGTCCTTCGTCTTGTGCGTTCCAGCGTGTTCGCCGGCCAGGTGATGCCGCACCGCTTCGTGAAGCAGGTGCGGATTCACGTCCACGGCGAAGACGTCGTCGGCCAATTCGATCTGGCCTACTTTCTTGCCTTCGAGATTTTTCACGTCCACAACGGGCATCGTCGTCTCTCTCTTTATCAAGTCAGGGTTGCAAGTACAAACCCTGAAACCCAGTTAACTTAGCACCGGGCCGCTATAGGTTCGCCTTCGCCCTGCGAATGAAAATGTAGCAACCTGACGGGCCAGGCACTGCGCCGCGAACGAGCAGCAGATTCTCGTCCGTATCGATTTTCACGACGCGCAAATTCTTCGACGTCTTGCGCTCGTTTCCCATGTGCCCCGGCATATGCTGCCCGGGCCAAACCCGCGATGGAAAGGAACTCGCGCCGATGCCGCCCGGCGCGCGATGAAACATGGAGCCGTGCGACGCGTCGCCGCCAGCGTAATGCCAGCGCTTGACGCCACCCTGAAATCCCTTGCCTTTGCTGATGCCGGTGACGTCGACGAACTCGCCGATCTTGAAGGCGTCCACCAGGACGCGATCGCCGGCCTTCGTTTCATCCTTCGAATCGCCGATGCGAATTTCTTTCATGTAGCGCACGGGCGCGACGCCGGCCTTTTTGAAGTGCCCCGTCAAAGCCTTCGTCACGCGCTGCGGCTTGATGAATTCCACGAGGCCAAGTTGCACGGCATCGTAGCCGTCTTTATCTTTCGTGCGGCGCTGCACCACTACACACGGGCCCGCCTGCAACACCGTGCACGGCACAGCGGTGCCGTCTTCGGCGAAGACTTGCGTCATCCCCAGTTTGATTCCAAGTATGCCGTTGACTCCCATTTCTGTTCTTCCTTTACGCTACCTGCGCCCGAGAGATCCCTCGCTTCGCTCGGGATGACACCGCACAAACCGCGGCGTCACTTCGTTGTATGTTCGCGCCCGAAGGCCTTGATTTCGACGTCCACGCCCGGCGGCAGATCGAGCTTCATCAACGCGTCCACGGTGTCCGGCGTGGGTTCGAGAATGTCGATGAGCCGCTTGTGCGTGCGCATCTCGAATTGCTCGCGCGATTTCTTGTCGACGTGCGGCGAACGCAACACGGTCCAGCGGTTGATGACGGTAGGCAGCGGAATCGGCCCTGCCACGTCGGCGCCGGTGCGCTTCGCGGTGTCGACGATTTCTTTCGTCGATTGATCGAGAATGCGGTGATCGTACGCCTTCAAACGAATTCGAATTTTTTCTCCGTTGGGCATGTTTACTCGACGATCTCGGCGACGGCGCCGGCCCCGACCGTGTGGCCGCCCTCGCGAATCGCGAAGCGCAGCCCCTTCTCGAGCGCCACCGGCGTGATCAATGTAATCTCCGCAGATACGTTGTCTCCCGGCATCACCATCTCCACTCCCGCCGGCAGCTTCACGTCTCCCGTGACATCGGTGGTGCGGAAGTAAAACTGCGGCCGGTATCCCGTGAAGAACGGCGTATGCCGCCCGCCCTCTTCCTTCGTCAGCACGTATGCTTCCGCCTTGAACTTCGTGTGCGGCGTGATCGAACCAGGCTTCGACAACACTTGCCCGCGCTCCACTTCGTCTTTTTCAGTGCCGCGCAACAGCAATCCCACGTTGTCGCCCGCGATCCCTTCATCCAAGAGCTTGCGGAACATCTCCACGCCCGTCACCGTCTTCTTCATCGTCGGCCGGAAGCCCACAATCTCGATTTCCTCGCCCACTTTCACCTTCCCGCGCTCGATTCGCCCGGTAACAACCGTGCCGCGTCCCGAGATCGAGAAAATATCCTCAATCGGCATCGCGAACGGCTTGTCCACATCCCGCTGCGGCAGTGGTATGTGCTTGTCCACAGCTTCCATCAATTCCAGGATCGACTTCTCCCACTTCGCGTCGCCTTCCAGCGCTTTCAGCGCCGACCCGCGAATCACGGGAATCGTGTCGCCGGGAAACTGATACGTCTTCAACAATTCGCGCACTTCCAGTTCCACCAGCTCCAGCAGCTCGGGATCGTCCACCATGTCGCATTTGTTCAAGAACACCACGATCGCCGGCACACCTACCTGCCGCGCCAGCAAAATGTGTTCACGCGTCTGCGGCATCGGACCATCCGTCGCCGCCACCACCAGAATCGCGCCGTCCATCTGCGCCGCGCCCGTGATCATGTTCTTCACGTAGTCGGCGTGCCCCGGGCAGTCGATGTGCGCGTAATGACGGTTCGGCGTCTCATACTCCACGTGCGACACCGCAATCGTGATTCCCCGCTCCCGCTCTTCCGGCGCGTTGTCGATCGAATCGAATGCGCGGAACTGCACCTTCGGGTTGCCCTTCGCCAGCACCTTCGTGATCGCCGCCGTCAGCGTCGTCTTGCCGTGGTCGATGTGACCAATCGTCCCCACGTTCACGTGCGGCTTACTCCGCTCGAATTTCTCCTTCGCCATGTTCTTGTCGGCTCCTCTGCTTCCGCCTGCTGTGCTCAGTCCGTAGACGCGAGGTTTCGAAATTTAATCGGTCATTTTGCCGTTGGCTTCCCGCCCACAATGTCATCCGCGATAGTTCGGCGGAACGTCTGTTGATAGTGCGAAAAATGCATGGTGAAACTGCCGCGCCCCTGAGTTCTGCTGCGAATGTCGGTGGCATAACCGAACATCGCGGCCAGCGGCACCTGCACATTGATGATTTCGCTTCCCGCACGCGATTCGCGACCTTGCATCAGGCCGCGCCGCGAATTCAGGTCCGCGATCACGGGCCCCATATATTCCTCGGGAACCACCACCTCGACGCGCATGATCGGCTCGAGCAATTTCGGGCTGGCACGGCGGCACGCTTCCTTGAAGGCCATCGAGCCCGCAATCTTGAACGCCATCTCCGAGCTGTCCACTTCGTGGTAGCTGCCGTCTATCACCACGACGGCCAGGTCTACCATTTCGTAGCCCGCGAGAACGCCATTTTCCATGGCCTCGCTGACGCCGTCTTCGATGGGCGGAATGTATTCCTTGGGAATCGCGCCGCCCACGATTTTGTCGATGAAGAGGAGGCGATGCTCCTTATCGAAGCGCCACTTCCCGCCTTTTCCCGCTATCTTTTTTGCAAGCTCGTCGAGCTCGTCTGTGGACAGCTCACGCATGTCTTCGTGTGACGCGTTGGGCAGCGGCTGCACCGTCAGTTTCACGTGGCCATACTGGCCGCGCCCGCCAGACTGCTTGATGTGCCGGTGATCGGCTTCCGCAGCTTTCGTGATCGTTTCGCGATACGCCACCTGGGGGCGCCCAACATTCGCTTGCACGTTGAACTCGCGCATCATGCGGTCGACGATGATTTCGAGGTGCAGTTCGCCCATGCCTGAAATCAGCGTCTGGCCCGTATCGACATCGGTGTGCACGCGGAACGTAGGATCTTCCTGCGCGAGCTTCCCAAGCGCCGTGGCCATCTTTTCCTGGTCGGCGTTGGTTTTGGGCTCGATGGCGACGGAAATAACGGGCATGGGAAATTCGATGGACTCGAGAACAATGGGCTTGTCTTCGCTACACAAGGTGTCGCCCGTCGTGACGTTCTTGAGGCCAACGCACGCAGCAATGTCGCCCGCTTCAATCGACTCGATTTCTTCGCGCTTGTTCGCGTGCATGCGCAGCAGGCGGCCAATGCGCTCGCGCGTCTTCCTCGAAGAGTTATAAACAAAGTTCCCCGTTTTGAGGACGCCGGAATAGACGCGGACGAACGTCAAATGGCCGACGTAGGGGTCGGTCATGATCTTGAACGCGAGAGCCGCGAAAGGCTGATCGTCGGAGGCGCGCCGCAGTTCCGGTTCGGAACCGTCTGTGGTGGTTCCCTCGACAGGCGGCACGTCCATCGGCGAAGGCAGATAATCCACCACCGCATCGAGCAGCGGCTGAATTCCCTTGTTCTTGAAGGCCGATCCCGCCACCACCGGCACCAGCTTCAGCGCAATGGTGGAACGGCGAATCGAAGCGCGCAATTCGGCCGGCTCGAGTGTGTGCTGTTCGAGATATTTCGCGAGGATAGCGTCATCGTGCTCGGCGATATATTCCACCACCTTCTCACGATGCTCTTTGTAAAACTCCGGGCTCAACGCGGACGCCTTCACAGCGATCTCGAGATCCGGCCGAGACTTCAAATAGGCCTCGTCCCATAACTTCTCGAGCGGCAGGATTTCGTATTCGGCGCCGAGCGTCTCGTCTTTCCAGATGATCGCCCGCTCCTCGATGAAATCGATGATGCCCATGAAATTGTCTTCTCTGCCGATGGGATACTGGATGGGAACGGGGTGGGCTGAAAGGCGCTGGCGCATCGAGCGGATGGAATGATCGAAATCGGCGCCGATGCGGTCCATTTTGTTGATAAACGCAATACGCGGGACGCGATATTTGTCGGCCTGGCGCCATACGGCTTCGGACTGCGGCTGGACGCCCGCCACCGCATCGAACACAGCCACCGCGCCATCCAGAACTCGCAGCGAGCGCTCCACTTCCACCGTGAAGTCGACGTGGCCCGGCGTGTCGATGATATTAATGCGGTTCATCTTGTCGAACCGCTTCCAGGAAGCGGTGGTGGCCGCGGACGTAATCGTGATTCCGCGCTCGCGCTCCTGCTCCATCCAGTCCATCGTGGCGGTGCCTTCGTGGACTTCGCCGATCTTATAGGTCACACCCGTATAGAACAGGATGCGCTCGGTGACGGTGGTCTTACCGGCATCGATATGCGCCATGATCCCGATGTTGCGGGTCTGATCGAGTTGTACTTGTCGCGCCATTTTTCTAAGGTCGATTCGAGTCCGTTTTTACTACCAGCGATAGTGCGCGAAGGCCTTGTTCGCCTCCGCCATACGGTGCACGTCTTCCTTCTTCTTCACCGCGCCGCCGCGACCGTTTGCGGCGTCCATGATTTCTTCGGCAAGCTTGTCGGTCATCGACTTTCCGCCGCGCGTCCGGGCGTACAGCACGAGCCAGTGGATCGCCAGCGATTGCTTCCGGAACTGATTCACTTCCACCGGAACCTGGTAGTTCGCGCCGCCCACGCGTCGCGTCTTCACTTCAAGCACCGGCTTGCAATTCTCGACGGCCTTCTTGAAAAGCTTGAACGCGTCGTCGTTCGCCTTCTTTGCCACCTGGTCCATGGCCTTATAGAAAATCGCCTGGGCCGTGGCTCGCTTGCCGTCATACATCATGCTCGAAATGAACTTTTGCACGAGGTCGCTGCTGTAGACCGGATCTCCCGGAATCTTTCGGCGAAGAACCCATCCTTTTCGAGGCATCCTGAAACCCTCTCTTACTACTTCTGAGCGGCTTTTGGCCGCTTGGCGCCGTATTTCGAGCGCCCTTGCTTGCGATTCTCAACACCTGCCGCATCCAGCGTTCCGCGAATGACGTGGTAGCGAACTCCCGGCAGATCCTTCACGCGGCCTCCGCGCACCAGGACGATCGAGTGCTCCTGGAGGTTGTGGCCGATGCCGGGAATGTACGTGGTGACTTCATGGCTGTTCGTCAAACGGGCGCGCGCCACCTTGCGCAATGCCGAATTTGGTTTCTTGGGCGTTTGCGTGTAGACGCGAACGCATACACCGCGCTTTTCCGGACATCCTTCAAGAGCCGGCGACTTCGTTTTCGTCCGGATTTGTTCCCGGCCGTATCGCACCAATTGTGCAAACGTCGGCACGCTTACCCCCTGAATTTCACAAAAAGCTTCGAAAACTTTGTGTCGTTGTCTTCCGCGCATGGACATTCAGCCCGCGCAGAAGTCTGCGGGTGAATGAACAGAAAAGGTCGCCAAAACCTAAGGAGTTACCCAGGTACTCCGCGACTGACGCTTCACCCCGAGGAGTGAACTGCATCTTCTTACAGCGGAGAGGCTCACACGGCTTTGCGGGGCTGGCGCCCCATTTCGGCCGCTCTTCCGCGCCCCGTTCCGTCGTTCTTTGTTCCGGGGCAGGAAGACTTCCCTTTCACCACCAGGCCCGAAGGCCTCAAGACAACCGCGTAAGTATAGGTAAAACAACAAATCGTGTCAACTCGATTCATTGTGGGGAATCGAACGCCGCTTTGGATGGCGTCGGATGCCAAGCCCTCCAATTCGACCATCGGTTAACTCGCCCGTGCCAAGTGGTTTGGATGCCCTCACTTCGCTGGGGGATACAGGCTGCCATCTGGCCGTTCGTCAGATCAGACTGCGACGGGCTCGCTGCCGCTATCCGACAGAATCAGAAAAACTTACGTCCGGATTCGACTCGGGCCAGTGGACTGGCCCGGTCAGATCCGTTGGGGAGTCAGATTCGTGCCATTGCCCAATGCTTCCCAGTTGGTCAACCTGAGGGCGACTTGTCCTTTCGCCGCCTGCGAAACCCGCCTACACTGACGCCTGAAAATTTCCACAGGGAGCATGCGTGTTTCGTTGCGGCACGATTGTCTGGTCGCTCATTCTCGGGTTAGCGCTTGCGGTTGTGCAGTTGCCCGACGCAGCCGCGCGCGCCGCTGAGAACACTCCCATTTCTACATCGCAGAATGAGTCACCGGACTACTCGCGGGAGCCTTATGTTGTCGAGCAGTACCGCACGGTCGTGCGCTTCGAAAGCGACGGCACGAGCGAACGAGTTCGCTCCGCTCGCGTTCGCATACAAGACGAGGCAGGGGCAGAAAAGTTCAGTGAACTCGTTTTCCCATACAGCGGCAATGAGCAGATGGAGGTTCGTTCGGCTACGAGTGCACAAGACGGACGGCACCACGGTTGCCGCACCACGAGATGCCATAAAGGACACCCCAGCCCGAGCGAACGCCGACGCACCGGCATACGCCGACTACAAGGAAAAGCACGTCACTGTGCCGTTGCTCGTTCCCGGCGACACGCTGGAATATGAAGTGGTCACTCGCCTGCCCACTCCCTTCGCACCGGGCGAATTTTGGTTTCAGCACAACTTCACGCGCGACGCCATTGTTCTGGACGAACGTCTCGATTTGAATCTGCCGCAAGGCCGCGCCTTTTCGCTAAAGGCTCCTGGGTACTCGGTCGTATCGGGAAAAGCGGGCCCAGCGATCCGGCCCAGCAAAGATTCCTTCTTCTCGAAAACGGACGAGAACGGTCGCACGCTGCTGCGGTGGAAGCATTCGAATCTCACGCGGGGCGCTGAAGACGATCGGCAGGCCGCTCAGGAGCAACAGCGGAAACCGCCGGACGTGCAGCTCGCTACTTTCGCGGATTGGGAAAGCGTAGCGCGCTGGTACGCGCGTCTCGAACGCGATCGCGTCCAGCCAAGTCCAGAGATCGTTGCGAAAACGGCGGAGCTCACGAAAGGGCGCACAACTCGCGCCGAAAAATTCCAAGCCCTCTACGATTTCGTCTCCCAGAAAATTCGCTACGTAAATCTCGCATTCGGCCTCGGATCGTTTCAGCCCAAAGCAGCAAACGAGGTGCTAAGAAACCAATACGGCGACTCGAAAGATAAGCACACTTTGCTCGCCGCCATGCTCGCCGCAGCGGGAATCCACGCGGATGCCGTGCTAATTCCGTCTACCCGCAAGCTTGATGTCGCGTTGCCTTCGCCAGCGCAATTCGACCACGTCATCACGGCAGTTCCGGAAGGCGATACGCTGATCTGGCTCGACTCCACGGCGGACGTAACACCCTTCCGTTTTTTGGCGCCGTCGCTGCGCGGCAAGTCTGCGCTGCTCGTCGCACCAGACGGCAGCGGCAAAATCGTCGAGACGCCCGCCGACCCGCCTTTTCCATCGACACAGCGCGTTGAAATCGAAGGCGAGGTGAGCGAACTGGGCAAACTCAGCGGCACGATTCGCTATTCGCTTCGGGGCGACACCGAATTCGTGCTGCGCACTGCGTTTCACCGGTCGCCTCAAGCGCAATGGAACCAGCTTGCCGAAACCATTCTGACGCTCGATGGCCTTCACGCGGACGTTGCGCACGTAACGACGAGCAATCCAACGGATACACGCGAACCTTTCAAACTCGACATCGAATTCTCCCAATCGAACTTTCTCGATTGGTCGGCCAAGAAAACAAGAGTGGTGCTGCCACTGCTAACGATTGGCATGCCCGATCCGCCCACAGATGCGAAGCAGCCTGTCGAGTTGGGAAGTCCCCTCGACGTGACCACGCACCTGAGGCTCAAACTCCCGCCTCACTTCACGGCGCAGCCGCCCATCGGGGTGGCCGTTGCGCGCGATTACGCGGAATTCAAGTCGAGCTATCGAATCGAAAATGGCGTTCTTGTCGCCGACCGTGTGCTGAATTTCAAAATGCGCGAACTTCCGGCAGCCCGCGGCGGCGACTATGTCACGTTCACACGCACGGTCGAGGCCGACGAGGGGCAGGCCTTATCGATTGAGAGCGAACTCCCCGGTCCGCCGGAAATTCCGGCTACCGCCAAAGCCGATGAACTGTTTGACGCCGGAACTGCCGCTCTGAAGGCGGGCAATCTTCGCGCCGCTATTCCGCTTCTCGAGGGGGTCACCCAGCTCGACCCGAAGCACCTGCACGCGTGGAACGATCTCGGCCTCGCCTACATGCGGATCGGGAAATTCGACTCGGCAACCGTGAGCTTTCAGAGGCAGCTTCAGGTGAATCCGTCTGACGAACACGCGAATGACTATCTTGGCCTGGCCCTCGAGCAGCAGAAGCGCGACGACGAAGCCGTCGTTGCGTTTCGCAGGCAGATCGAACTGAATCCGCTCGACACGGTGGCCCACGCGGCGCTCGGAAGCATCTTTCTTGAGGAGCACCAGGACGAAGATGCCGTGCCCGAGCTGGAAAAGGCCACGATCCTCTCACCCGATAGCGCGGAGCTGGAAGTAAGCCTGGGCCGGGCGTATCTGAATACGGGCGCAACCGAGAAGGCCCTCGAAGCGTTCAAGAAAGGCGTCACGCTTTCGCCAACTCCCCTAGTGTGGAACAACGTCGCTTACAACTTGGCAGACCACGGCGTCGATCTTGATGATGCGCAGAAGGACGCTGCGTCCGCCGTGAAGGCTACGGCGGAGAGCCTCAAGAACGTCAACCTGTCTCAGTTGATGCAGAACGATTTGACACAGGTGTCAAACCTGGCTGCGTACTGGGACACTCTCGGCTGGGTTTATTTCCATCGCGGCGATCTTCAGACAGCAGACAAGTACATCCGACCCGCATGGTTGCTGAGCGAAGACGGCACCTCCGGCTATCACCTGGCACAGATCTACGAGAAGCTCGGACAGAAAGACCGCGCGATCCACGCGTATGCGCTGGCGATGGCCGCACCGCACACTCCGCCTGAAGCGCGAGCGAGATTGATCCTGCTGTTGGGCGGCAATGCCCAGGTGGATGACCTCGTCGTCAAGGCGCGTCTGGAACTCGCCGAAGCGCGCACGTTTACGTTGAAGAATCTGGCAAAGGAAGACGCCTCAGCCGATTTTCTGCTTCTCATCTCCTCGAAGGGCATCGATGGCGTCAAGTTCGTCAGCGGGAGCGAATCGCTACGGCCTCTCGCGGATCATCTTCGAGGGATACGTTACGACACAGCATTTCCGGACGCCTTGCCGACGAAGCTCGTGAGGCGCGGTACCCTTTCCTGCTCTGCCGCTACCGGCGACTGCAAATTCACCTTGCTTGTTCCTGGAGAGACCCATACCGCGAACTGACCGATCGGAATCGAGGGAGTCATCCGGCGCACGGGACAATTGCACGCTACTTCAAATTCATTTCAGGAAGGGGATCTTTGGGGTTATCGCAAACGTCGGGCTTCGCAAAGAAGAGCGCCGCGGATTCCACTGAGTCCGCGATCGTCGTCACGAACCGCTCGCCCCAGCCAAGATCAATTCCGAACGCCAGCGCGTACGCCACCTTCTCGCTCATTCGCAGAGGAGTTCCGTCCGGCCACTGAGTGCGCGTCACGGGGTCGGCATCCACTTCGGCGAGGAACTTCTTGTAGTCCTCGATCTGGTGGATCACTTCGCGGCCGGCGGGCGTGGGCGCCCACAGCAGGCGGAAAAATACGGCGTTGAGAGCAAGAAGCGCGGCGATCACGCTTGCGGCCGTGATCGAGCTCATCCCGGCGAGCAAGACGAGTCCCACCAGCGAAAGCAGCAGCAATCCGAGAGGCATCAAGTCTCTCGATACTAGCGGCCGGTGCGGGACGTTTCGTCCGGGGACAAACGTTGCGAGTTTTCTCAACGTTCGGAACAGGCTGTGCGAACCCACAATCAACATTCCCCAAATGTAGAAGAAACCGTAGGGCAGCACGTAGAACACACCCCAATCGTCCACCTTGTCCAAGATGTTTCCGTTGTAGAGGGCGAAAAGCACGGTCATGCCGCTCAGAACCCAAGCAGGAGCGTAGAGCATCACGTTCTTCGTGAAATAGGTCGGGTTCAGAACGGATTCGACCGCGCTGCCAAAATCGCGCACTGCGGCTTTGAGCAGGTCGGGGCGAGCCGGAAGCGAAAATGTGTCGGCGTCCTGGAACCACGAGTACAGGAGCGACTTTTCTTCCGGAGTCAAGCGCTGCGTTTCCGAAGAGAGCTTTCGAAGGTGGTAAGTGTCGCCAAAGCGCTCGATGGTGAGCACGCCTTTCGCCACCGCGCTCAGGATGGCGGCGCCAATCGCCCGCGGCAGTTCGCCTCTTTCCAGCAGCCACGCCGCGGCAGCGGGCGAAATTCCGTCTGGCGGCTCGTATCGCACAACGACGGTGGTTTGCCTCTTGACGAGCCGGACCGCCACGAACGCGAGGACGAAATAAACATACGTCAGGCCCACACCGAGCCATGAGAGGCCGTCTTCGTTCGTAAGCATTTCAGGGGCGTTCATCCAACCAAGCTCCGCGGCGAATCTTCCATTCAGTTTATAGTTCGCGGACTACCTGACGGGAAGCAATTGCGGGCGGAATACCCAAAGCAACACGAGCCCTCATGAATCAACGGAAACGGCGGGAGATTTCGAGGCCAGCGGGATGAGAGCCGGGACGGTTACTTGATTTCGAGGACTTCTTTTTCTTTCACGGCCGAAAGGTCTTCGATCTTCTTGGTTTCCGAGTGGGTGAGTTTCTCGAGCTCCTCGAGCGAACGCTTCTTATCGTCCTCGCTGATTTTCTTTTCCTTCTCGAGTTTCTCGATGGCTTCCTTGATGTCCCGGCGAATGTTGCGCACGGCAGTGCGATGATTTTCCAGCGCCTTGTGAACGAGCTTCACCAGGTCCTTGCGGCGCTCTTCGGTCAAGGGCGGAATGGGAACGCGCACCACCTTGCCGTCGTTGGTGGGATTCAGCCCCAGATCCGACGTACGAATGGCTTTGTCGATCAACGCCACTGCGCCGGGATCCCACGGCGAAATTACGATCATCTGCGGGTCGGGGACGTTCAGCGAGCCAAGCTGATTAAGCGGCATCGGCGTCCCGTGATAGTCGACGCGCACGTGATCGAGAATCGCCGTGTTGGCGCGGCCGGTTCGAACGCCGGCCAGCTCGCGGCGAAAATCTTCCACCGCCTTTTCCATTCGAATTTTTGCCTGAGCGAGAGCGTCTTTGCTCGTGTTCATGGGAGAATTCGCCTCCGCGGGGATTCGAAAAAACAAAACGTCAAGCCGCTGTGACCACCGAGCCCACTCGCTCGCCCGTCACAACGCGTTTGAGGTTCCCCGGCACGTTCATGTTGAAGATGACGATCGGCATCTTGTTATCCATGCAGAGCGAGATAGCTGTTGAGTCCATCACCGAAAGCCCTTTTTGCAGCACGTCCAGATACGTGATGCGTTCGAAGAATTTCGCGCTCGGCACCTTCTCTGGATCGGCATCATAGATGCCGTCCACGCGCGTGGCCTTCAGAATCACCTGCGCCTTGATTTCCATCGCGCGCAGGGCCGCGGCCGTATCGGTGGAAAAATAGGGATTGCCGGTGCCCGCCGCGAAAATTACCACGCGGTCTTTTTCCAGGTGGCGCGTCGCGCGGCGGCGAATGAACGGCTCCGCCACCTCATGCATCTCGATGGCGCTCATCAATCGCGTGTGGCAGCCCACCTTTTCGAGCGCGTCCTGCAGCGCAAGACCGTTGATCACCGTTGCCAGCATGCCCATATAATCGCCGGTAGCGCGATCGATTGAGAGCTGCTTCTGCCGCGTGCCGCGAAAAATGTTCCCGCCGCCCACCATGATCGCCACTTGCACGCCCAGGCCGTTGATTTCGTTCACTTCCTTTGCAATGCCTTGGATTGTTTCGGCGTGAATACCGGATTCCTGAGGACCTGAAAGAGATTCACCGGAAAGTTTCAGAACGATGCGCTGATACACGGCAGCGCGTTGCGGCGCGTCCGTCTGAATAGCTGGAGGTGTCATTTCGTGTAGTTTATGCCCCGTACCCCGGCGGGCATTCTAGCAGAGAATCGGTGGAAGCTCACGTCGCGACACATCAGGGGTTTTGATCCCCAACGAAGGGGCGGGCAGCCTTACGCAGCCGGCACGGGCGTATCGGGCTCTTCCGCGGTGGCAGCCGGCGACTGGGACACCGCATCCGTTTCGCCCACTTTGAACCGTGAAAACCGGCGAATCGTTATATTTTCGCCCATCTTCGCGATTGCCTGATCCACCAGCTCTTTCACGGTCGTGCCTTCGTCCTTGATGAAGTGCTGCTCGTAAAGACAGTTCTCTTCGTAAAACTTTTCCATCTTGCCGTTCACGATTTTCTCGATCACGGGCTCGGGTTTGCCGGTGGCTTTCGCTTGCTCGCGGGCAATTTCCCGCTCGCGGTCGAGCACTTCCTGCGTCACTTCCTCGCGCCGCAGAAAACGAGGATCGAGCGCGGCGATATGCATCGCTACGTCGTGACACAGCCGCTGAAAATCTTCCGTGCGTGCGACAAAGTCGCTCTCGCAGTTCAGCTCCACGAGCACGCCGATTTTCCCGCCCGCGTGAATGTACGAGCTGACAAGCCCTTCGGACGTGGCGCGCTGCGCCTTCTTCGCCGCCGCGGCCTGACCCTTCTTGCGTAAAACATTGATCGCCTGCTCGACGTCGCCCTTCGCCTCGAGCAAGGCCTCGCGACAAGCCGTGAAACCCGCACCCGTACGGTCGCGCAACTCCTTCACCTGTTGCGCAGATACGTTTGGCTTTCCGTCTGTTGCCATGGGAATGTCAATTCCTCTTTGGTGGATTCGGAGATGAACACCGAATCGGCTGGATGGTATTTATCGGGAACCTTCGGTTTCGTTGGCTACAGGCGCGGCGGCGGCCTCTTCGGCGGCGGGTTCGCCTTCTACGAAATCGCCTTCCTGCTTCTCGTAGACTTCATAGGCGCTCGTATCGACGTATTCCACCTGATCTTCGCCGGCCCCGCCCTCCGCTGCCTTCTGATCCGCGATCTGCGATTGCTCGAAGGTCTGCCGGCCCGCCAGGACCGCGTCCGAAATCTTCGACGTAAACAATCGAATCGCACGCAGCGCGTCGTCGTTCCCGGGGATGACCCAATCAACAAGGTTGGGATCACAGTTGGTGTCTACGATCGCCACCACCGGAATTCCCATGCGGCGCGCTTCTCGCACCGCGATTACTTCCGCGTTCGGATCGATCACGAACATCGTGTCCGGCAGCGTGGCCATGTTCTCGACGCCCGCAAAATTCTGCTGGAGGTGCTTCAACTCGCGCTCGAGCCGCGCCGCTTCCTTCTTCGGGAGCGCAGCCATGCGACCGTCTTCCACCATCCCCTTGAGCAGCTTCAGGCGCTTGATAGACTTTTGCAGCGTGACCCAGTTCGTGAGGGTTCCGCCTAACCATCGGTGATTCACGTAGAACATGGCGCAGCGCTGCGCTTCTTCGGCAATCGCTTCCTGCGCTTGGCGCTTCGTGCCGAGGAAAAGGACGCTCTTCCCCTGGCTCGCCTGTTCGGAGACATACCGCGCCGCTTCGCGGAACATCTTCAGTGTTTTTTGCAGATCGATAATGTGGATGCCGTTGCGTTCCCCGAAAATGTACTCCTTCATCTTCGGGTTCCAGCGCCGCGTCTGGTGACCGAAATGAACTCCGGCCTCCAGCAACTCTTTCATCGTAATTTCAACTCCCAAAGTAGCTCCTTTCGTTAAGGGATGCTTCAAATCCCATTCTCGGGACCAGCATCCTTTTCTGCCGGTTTCTTACCGGCCATGAATTTGCCCGGCTTCCCCCGAAGCCCAACCGAAGACGCCGGGGATTACAACTTCTCCACCAGCTAGCGCTTGCTGTACTGGAATCGACGGCGAGCGCCCTTTTGCCCGTACTTCTTGCGTTCCTTCATGCGCGGATCGCGCGTGAGGAATCCGTTCGTTCGCAAAGCCGGGCGCAGCTCCGGATTGAGCCTGGCAAGCGCGCGCGAAAGACCCATACGAATTGCTCCGGCTTGCCCTCCCACTCCGCCGCCCTTTACTTGCGCTCTCACATCGAGCTGATCGAGCGTCTGCGTGAACTTCAGCGGCTCGACTGCGGCGGTATGCCACGCCACATTGCGAAAATATTCATCCACGGGGCGCTTGTTTACGGTAAAACGCGCCGGCCCCATCTTGATGTACACGCGCGCCACCGCTTCGCGGCGCCGGCCGGTTCCGTAGAACACTTTTCCCCCATCCATCGAACTGGGCGCTGAACTCAACGTTCCTCCTGTTTACGCGCGCCAAAACACGATGGGGCGCGTGTGGCCCGACGAATTTCTCCGCTTGGGCGCAAAATCTCGAAATCTCACACCGAAATCTCTATAACGAGGTTACAGCGCGAGCGGCTGAGGCTTTTGTCCGGCGTGGCGGGCGAGCGCTTCACTTCCGGCATAAACACGCAGCTTCTTTGCGCGACGTGCGCGAAGTTTGTTCTTCGGTAACATCCCAAGCACTGCTTCGCGTATTACCTCTTCGGGACGGCGTTGCATCATCACCCGAATGGGAATTTCCTTGAGCCCACCCGGATAACCGCTATGGTGACGATAAATCTTCTGGTCGATCTTGTTGCCGGTCAACCGAACCTTCTCGCAGTTGACCACGATCACGTGATCGCCGCAGTCCATATTCGCAGTAAACTTCGGCTTGTCTTTGCCCATCAGCAGGCGCGCAATACGCGTCGCCAACCGCCCGAGCACTTGCCCGTTCGCATCCACCACGAACCAATTCTTGCCTTCGGCCAATTCCTCGGCCTCTCGGCCCTTTGGAACATACGTCCGCATCTGCTCAGTCACACCTTTCCGTCAAGAGACAAACGCTAAGTGTAGGGTACGGCGGCATTCCTGTCAACGAGGAGTCGAGGCGCACTCTGCCGTGATCTTCAAGGGGCCGGAGCCTTGGCTCAAAGGTCACCGCCAAGCGAACCTCGGCCCTTGAAAACATCGGGCGCCGGGCAGGGGGGCGCCCGAATGAATCGAACGGATAACGACCGGCTAGACTGCGGAGGTCGAAGCCGTGCTCCGCGAACGTCCGTGCGACACTTTGTCGTCGCTATCGCCCGCCGCGTCGCCGGCCTTATCGATCTCGATCGAGCCTTTGAAGTAAGCCCCGTCTTCGATCATGATTCGCGCGGTGGTCAAGTCGCCAACCACGGAGCCGTCCTTCTTGATTTCGATGCGATCACGCGCCCGCAGATTGCCTTTTACGTTGCCGTAGACGATCACTTCGCGCGCAATGATGTCTGCCGTCACGCGAGCGCTGGCTCCTACCGTCAGCTTGCGATCCTCGAGCTGAACAAGACCTTCTACGCTGCCGTCGATCTGCAAATCCTCGTTGCCCGTAATCTCGCCCTTGATGTGCAAGCTGGCGCCGAGCCTTGCCGTTGCGCCGCTCGTCGTCGTCGGATACGTCGAATCCAAAGGTGCCATAGTCTTAGCCTCCCCTGAGAAGGATGGTGCGGTTGTTACGGTCGGTCTAGGTTGCTGCGGGAGCGGCGTCCTTGCGGGAGCGTCAGGCTTCTTGTCTCCCCACATTTACCCTCCTTGGGCCCTGAATGCTATTGAGTCCAAATTCGTCCGAAACATGCCGTTGAAAACTGAGGACCGGGGCTAACAATCTAGACCCGCACGATACTCCTGCCAATTCCAAATTGAAACAACTGTGCTGTAGAGGTAATGGCGAAGGTTTGGTTGAGGCTGGGCCTCTTCTAGTACTTGCGGAGCACGCCGACGACGCGGCCTTGGATCCGGACGTCGTTCGCCGCAACGAGAATGGGCGCCATCTGCGAATTGGCCGGCTGGAGGCGGATCTTGCCGCCCGTCTCGCGATAGAACCTCTTCACGGTGGCCTCATCCTCACCGACGAGAGCCACAACAATCTCGCCGGAATTCGCCACCTGCGTCTGCTCGACGACGATGAAATCGCCATCGATAATGTGGTCGTCGCGCATCGACTCGCCTTTTACCTGCAGCACGAACGTGTTTTGCCCGCGCGCAAAGTCCGCCAGCGAAATCGTCTCGTTCTCTTCCACAGCCTCCAAGGGACGCCCCGCGGCGATCCTCCCCGAAAGCGGCAGCTCGACCACATGGCGCTCGAGAATTTCCTCGCGCACGGGCCTGGGGAGCTGCGTCACCTCAATCGACCGGCTCTGGTTGTAGCCGCGCCGGATAAATCCCTTTTTCTCCAGCGTCGAGAGATGCTTGTGCACCGTCGCGAGCGACGTGAGTTTCATTGAGCGCGCAATCTCTTCGAAGCTCGGCGAGTAGCCGTTCTTATTGATAAAGCTAACGAGGTAGTTCAGAACTTCTTTCTGCCGTTTTGTCAGCGCCATCTATTCCCCCGTAGCGAAGTCAACTCTGCAATGTTCTTGGGCTTGTGAGCGTCCGCACCAATGTTTGTCTTCTCCAGCGTGCCAAAATGTAGGCGAATCAAAAGCGAAAGTCAATAGTACTCTGGGACAGCCTGTCCTTTTCCAGCTGGAGGGGCTCATCTGCGGCACCGTGAGCACATCGGCTCCAGCCCGGCCCTGAATCGCACCCGGCGGATCCGGGAAGCAGGGAGCGAGTTGGACGTTTGCGGCAGGCGAAAGTGCGGCAAACCGGAAGTGCTGTTTTTGTTGCGGTTAGAAAATGGCTTGTTCTTTATTTTCATGGGATTGCGGCGATTTTTGAATGTGGGGTTGTTGCGATTAGATTTTCCTTCGCCTTTTGCTTGTTCTTCGCCCTCGAAGGGAGAGGGATGCCTCGGCTTGGGCTCGCTGTTCGTCGCTGCTAATCTGTGACTCATAAAAACGGGCCATGGTAGCACAGAAATCGTCCGGTGGGTAGTAACAAAGTTACTATAGTAGTTCTATAACTTATAGGACCTGGGGGTTCGCCAGTCACAAAAAGATACGTTCGGGAGGGATGTGGGTGGTGCGCCTAGGCAGTCGCCAAAGATGAGGCTGCGGCGTCCGGTGCCGGGGGCTTGGCGCCCTTGATCAGGAGCCAAAGCATGAACGCTATCTCCCCTAAGAAGGCGGGCTGACCGTAGTTAAACACGTTGTCCTGATACTGCGGGAACAGCACGCTCGTAAGGCTCAGGATCACCCACGCGAGGCCGGCGAGGGCGAGCCAGACGCCCAAGAACCGCGGCAGGAATCGCGACCTGTACACAAGCAGCGCGAGAGGAAAGAGCCAAAGACCGTAAAATATTTCGTTCACAACAAATCCCTTACCATGCAGATTCATGAATAGCATCGCCAGAGCATCGCGCTGAGGCTTATCGAAGATGGATAGGAAGTCAGTCCCGCTCGCGAGGACGAGGGCGGCGAATGAGTTCAGCTCATTCAGAAACGCTGTCGGGATCTGGACCACAAGCAATACCACCATGAGCGCGGCCTGCCGCCGGTTGACTCCCTTGAGCAGTTCGTACAAAGCCATCGCCACGAAAATGAAACCAGCCTGGCCGATGAGTTCGCCGGCGATGCCGAGGCGAAAGAGCGTCTCGTGGGCCAAGATGTTGCTGGCCGTCGCCGCTGCGTTTCCGTGGACGATGATCTTATCGGGGACGTACATCATCGCGAAGAAGCCCACGATTGACGTGAGCACATAGAGCAAGCCTGCGAATCTGCCTGGGTTCTTGGTGGAATTCACGTGTCCTCGCTTGTGGGGGAGTTTAGCCTGAGATACGGCGGAGGCCGTCGATAAGTTTCGCCACGAGGAATGGTGTGTTCTGAAGGGCGCTCGGCAGACGGAGGAGCAAGCTCAAGAAACCGACCGTTCGAAAACCGCGGAGAGTCGGGCAGCGTGAGATTCAAAAGCGAGAATTAGACGTTCAGAGCGTGGCACCCGGCAGTATCAAGTTCCCGAAGTGTCGAGATCTTCCAATCTCACGTCACGTGTCTCACGAATGAAGAGCAGAGCCAGCATAGCAGCGACTCCGTAGACCGCGTAAGTGAGAGGCAGATAGCGCCAGTGATGAACAACGTCCTGACCGATCAATCTTGCCAAAAGGGGCGGCGCGATCATTCCGGCAAAAATGCCCGACAAACCGTAAGAAATACCCGCGCCCGAGTACCGAAACTTTGTCGGGAAGGCCTCCGAGGTCAGAATCGGCGCCAGACCATGCAACAATCCCATCCCGAAAAGGACGAGCAGGCACATTAGAATGGCTACGAGCACGACGTGCTTGCCTACGATCGCCAGAGTGAAGGGATAGGAGACCAGCATCGTCGCACCAATGGCGAAACACGCGAGCCTTCTGCGCTTGCAGATGTCGGCGAGCGGTCCGCTGAGCAGCACTCCTGTGACATCGGCAAAGCGGCTGAGAAAGATGATGATCGCCGCAGTGGCCAAAGGGAGACCTGCGAGATGCATGAAGATTGACGATATAGGTTCCCGTTACGACAGTATCCAGGTTCTGAAATGCAGAAACCGTAGCAAGCAGAAGGATAGAAGCGGCATGCTTGCGAAAGACATTGAGGCTGGGCAAGCGGGCGAGCTGCTCTCTGCGTTTGAGCTGTTCAAAGAGGGGCGAATCGGTGAGCTTGTAGCGCGCGACGAGCGCGGGAATTGTGATTACAGCAGAAAGCAGCATGGCAACGCGCCAACCGGTGGTGGCAAAACTGTTTCTCAACAGCAAGAACATGCCGCTAGCAGCCATCAAGCCGAGGGCAAGTCCGAGATTAGCCAGCGACATCCAAAACGCACGAGAGCGGCGTTTAGCGCCAAATTCCGCCAGCAAAGACGTCGCCCCACCAAATTCGCCGCCTACGCCGATTCCCTGAATGATGCGGAGAAGGACAAGGAGTATTGGGGCCGCTATTCCTATCCTTGCATAACCTGGAAGCAAACCCGTCAGACACGTGCTGGCTCCTACCACGAAGATGTTTATCAGGAATGCAAACTTTCGCCCGGACCGGTCCCCAAAGTGGCCGAAAATGAAGGCACCGAGCAGGCGTGCGGGGTGCCCGGCTGCATACGCCAAGTAGGAAAACACCAAGGCTTGTGTCGGAGGCAACTTCGGGAAGAAGATCTGCGGAAAGGCGCTTGCCACTGCGAATCCGAAAATCGCAAAATCATAAAACTCCACGAGGACACCGGCGGTTGCGGAAAAAGCCAGAATGATCAATGTTCGAGTATCGGGGCTTGGTACTGAACTCTGGGACATGTGAGGCTGATCACCGGAAAGTTCCTTGGCAACCGGCGAGTTCAGTACAGATGTCATGAGCGTCTCCCCCATGCAGACCAGAGTATTGTGGAGGGCATCATGAAGCTGGGATCGTTCAACCGTGCCAGATCCTCATCGAATTGTTGCGGGGTGATGTATTTAGCCTCGATCATCGCTTCTCGAAGCTGTTCGAAGTTCGCCCGCATCATCGCGATACCTGGAGATCCGCTTTGCCACATGAATAATTGCGCCGACGCGCCCACGCTAGTCAATCCGCTTTCTCGCAGTAACCCGGAAAGCAATCGTCCATATCGACGATTCACGCCGCCATCTTCCAAAAGTCTCAGCATTGCGGCATGTGTCTGCAAAAGCACTTCGCCTGAACCGAGCGTCGGATCCGGCAGAATGGAGCAGCTATCGTATTCCTCGACCAATAGCCACCCTCCTGGTTTCAAACTGGAAACCATACGTGCCAGAGCAATATTGCGCTCGCGCACGTGCATCAGCACAAGACGCGTGTGGATCAGATCGAACTCTGCGTCCGGCAGAGGATCGGAACCTAT
The DNA here is from genome assembly GCA_963744235.1 of uncultured Acidobacteriota bacterium. Taxonomy (GTDB): domain Bacteria; phylum Acidobacteriota; class Terriglobia; order Acidiferrales; family UBA7541; genus Palsa-295. Next base: position 455,983 of record CAVUSU010000007.1, read on the forward strand.
ATTATGGGCGCGTACGTCTAGAGTGGGGCTCCGCAAGGGCTCCAGGAAACGGGTATCGACGTCGGTGACCAACACATGCCCCGTGGGGCCCACCCGATCTGCAAGCCACTTCGCAATCGTTCCACTGCCGGCGCCAACCTCCAAGCAGCGCCATCCGGACGCAACACGCAGGGTTTCCAAATGATGGATGGTTTGTGGGTCATAGATTGCGGCTAGGGCCGCGAATCGAATCCGCGCCTCTTTGCCTTTATTTGCGAGCATGTAGTCGGAGTGAACCACCTCTATCGCAGTGGTGTCGCGGATTGTCATGACTCCCTCCTCTCCGTCCGGGTTAAAAACTGGCCTGAAACGAGTCCTCAAGGTTCGTTTAGACCATTGATTTAGGGGCGCGTCGGCCTATAATACAAGCTCAAAAACATTAACAATTGTTGAGAATCACTCAATGATCGACTTTACGTCTCGCCAGCTCCGGGCCTTTTTGTTGGTGGCGCAGCATCGCAGCTTCACACGGGCCGCTGGCGCGCTGTTCATTACCCCTTCCGGGCTGAGCATCTTGATCAAGGAGTTGGAAAACCAACTGGGCGCCAGGCTTTTCGACCGCACGACGCGACAGGTAGCCCTTACCGCGTCGGGAACCGAATTGCTCACGGCTGTTCAGCACAACCTTCATGAATTAGATAGGTCTTTGTCCCGCATCGCGCAAAGCAAGGGTGCCGTCGGCCCGTCCCTGTCAGTGGGTGCGCCGCCGCTATGGGCAGCCGGAGGTGTAGCGCAGGCTATCAGAGCGTTCCGTCCCCGCAGGCCAGAGCTTCGGCTGCAGGTATTCGATGGTGACAGCGCCACTACTTTAGGGAAGGTCGAGTCCGGGGAACTCGATATGGGACTTGGTTTCTTCTTCAAGCATGTTCCCGGCATCCGGCGAATCCCATTGTTCCGTTTTTCTCTCATGGTGATACGAGCGAATCCCCGGCGTGCGTCCTCTCGTCCCACGGCGAGTTGGGCCTCGTTGAAGGGAGAGAGATTCGTTACCTTACAACCGTCCCTACCCATGCAGCAGTTCGTCGACAGGAACCTTGCGAAGGCGGGCATCAGCTACCAACCCAGTCTTGTTTTGAACTATCTCCTCACGCAAATCGCTATGGTCGAAGCGGGAGAGGGAATCGCTGTGGTTCCTTCCTTCGCATTGCCGGAATGTCAGAGTAGAGGACTCCTAATCAGTTCTTTGGTCAATCCGACTGTGCACCTTGACTTCTACCAGATTCGCAAGGGAGGCAGGACGCTTTCGCCAGTTGCGGAAGAGTTCACGACGTTTCTGAAGAACTACATCGTTGAGTGGGCCCGGAAATCCCGCCTAGTGTGAAGCACATAAGCCAACTTCCCAAAGCCCTTCAGAAGGGGAAATGGGATCCGCATTCGCCGAAAAACCGCGCTCGCACCTGCTCGTTTAATGGCAGAACGAAAGCCCCTGGTCGTAGGTAGGGTCGCTGGTGACCGCAGCATCGCCGACTCACGAATGACGCGGAAGGCCTCAGGTCTGAAAGACCTGAGCTACATTTTTTTGGGCGATTCTTTCGAACTCGGCAACGGAAGCCACATTCCGCATGATTTTGCGTTTTTTTCCATAAGCCACTTTACCCCGGGAAAACAACATAATCGTCGCTTTCCACAAGCAAGCATGTCGCACGCCTTCGCGATCCGGCGCCTGCGCGTTTCCGGTTGCTTCGCTGAGCTTATCGAGAAAATCCAGTCCCGGCGCGCCATGGGTGTGATGTCCTCCCACCCTGCCAGCGCCAGCGGGGCGGCTGCGAGGGCTTTGCGTAGATCGATTGGCACCCTGATCTCCGGTTCTTCTCCGACACGCGTAATCTCCACGGTTACCGTGCCGACAGCATCTGCGCCTGCGGCATCGCGCATGATTTTGTTGACCCTGAGCCAGTGACTTCCTTCGCCGTTTGGTTCGAGGGCAGCTCGAAATGGGAAGCTACTGATCATTCCCTCCACCATGGTCGTGCCTCGTGATGGAAGCTTCGCACTCGCGTTCTTGGGCAGGGTTAGGGTCCACAATCCAGTCTTTTCGCTTCCCTTGAGCGGAAATAACCTGGCACTGAAGCGAATCGCTGACTTGGTTTCCTGCAGTTTAGGCAATTTCATTTTGCTGTCATGCTACCAGAGATGCTTTGCCCGGCTAACTCCTGATAGGTCGGGTAGTCTCAATGGGTGGACGCAACCCTAACTCAAATTCCACTTGGCGCTTTGTGTTTTGCCTGCCTCAGCGCCTTTCACCGAATTAGGCTTTTACATTAAACGTGACAGTCTCCCCGACTACCGAAGATGACAGCGGTGACAGTCAACTAATCGCGCCATTTACCGAAGAGAGTGGCATCGGTGGAAAACGCTCCGGTTGACGCTGTTTGTTGCGCCCGGCATCGAGCCCCGTAATTGCTGCGTTCGCGGAAAATCTTTCCGCACCAACCAGCAGCATGCGATCGATGCCGTTCACCAGCCTTCCGTAAAATAATTTGATGTGCGTTTGTCTTCATAGGACGGTGCGACGCAGTCGGAAGCAGTCGCTAGACCAAGTTGCTCGATGCCGGCTGGAAGGTGCCGATTTCGATCAGATTGTTCATTCCGATCTTTCGTTCCACTTCGGCGGGCGGGAGTCTCGGATCAACCGGTGTGCTCGCAAGCGGCAAGGTGGCCAAGCTCAAATAGGACTTGCCATCCTTCAGCATCAACCCGCGGGAAACCAGATCATCGAGCGATCCTTCCAGCCATGTATCCGTGAATCCTTCCGCCGTCAACCATGCCGACAAATGGGCCTTGATCTCTGGAAACGCACGGCTCTGGTCGCAAAAGATGTAAGCGGTGCTGAGAGGCTCTTGAAGGACCGTGATTATTTTCTTGCCGCGCTTCCTTGTGTCCACAACTTCCAAAGAATCGTTTCTGAAAATTCCTTTCAAGGACCCACGAGCAGCGGGCAGATTGCCAAGCTTTCACCGTCTCGATTACCGGGCGCGCATACTCGTCGGCGGAGTCTCCTTGGGGGTGGTCAAATTCAAAGTAGTATGCGAGTTTCGCTCAGAGTGTCGGTTTCGAAGGGATACAGGAACGAGTAGGCCTTGAGAGGCCGCACCCGTTCGAGCCCGAATTCTGTGGGCCGGGTGAAATACGGGCTAAACCGGTCCACTCTAAGCTTCCCACAACCTGTCGGCGGCTTCAGATGAGTCAAGAACGGAATGATCCGAGCCATTTCTCAGATAGTCGGAGGGGGATTCGCCGGGGAATCCATAGAGGAGATTCCAGTCCACGTCTATGCCCATCTGCTTCGACCATTTCAAGAATTGAACGTTCTGGAGTAGATTGCATCCTTTCTTCATGAGTTTAAGAACGGATGTGCTGAGGCTTTCAATTCCCGGTTGGAGATGCGTAACCCCGGCGCGCCTGAGGACGTGCATTTGGTTTTTCGTCAAATTCACTTTCGTCTCGTAATGGAAAGTGAAGCGCCGTTTCTGAGCCGCCACCAGCGGAAAAAATGAGTCCAGGTACTTCAGGTCGAGAATGTTATCGACGGCGACGATCTCGGTTCCGTACTCCCGGCCGAGAAAGATCAACTCATCAAGAGCGCGCTTGGGGCTCTTGCTCCGGTACGTCATCGTCGCGCCGTTGAGACCACAGAAGGTGCAGTGCATTTTCGCGCCCCACCAGCACCCTCGCGATGTTTCGAAGGGGATAGAGGGTTTGAACTGGCGATTGAAAGACACGTTCTCCGCCTGCTCGAAGTAGTCGTCATAGCAGGGGTAAGGAAGGTCATCCAGTTCGAAAATCGGGGAAACGACTTCACGCGGAACCACGGTTTCCGAGCCCGCTCGCGATATGATTCCGGCGATGCTGGGATCACCTCCGGCGACGAGGCGGTGGATCAGCTCCGGAAAAGCCCGGTCCCCTTCGCCTGAACAAACGAAATCGACGAAAGGGAATTGCCGGTGCAATTCAATTCCCATTTCTCCTTCACAGTTCGCTCCGCCGAGGATAATCTTGACGCGGGGAAAGCTTCCTTCACCCGCTTTGCCAGGGCCAGACTGGCAAGATTCTGCTGAAACGACGACGTAAACCCCACAACATCGTATTGGGCCCAGGGAACACGGTCGAGACACTCATCAATGTATTGGCGGACACAACTCCTTACCTCGAGAAGCCGCCGCACCAAGCGGCCGTGAAAGTAATCCCCATGTTCCCTTTCAGAACTGTCTCGATGTAAGCCCGGTCGCGCCGCGGATCGGCGCCGAATAGTTCTGCAGCAAACAACCATTCGCCGGACTGAGAACTCGTCGGGGCGTCAACTCCCAGGCGCAAGTAGCTGACGCAGCCGATGCGCGAAGCAAACGGCAGGTTCAGGTAATACAAGTCGCAAGGGATTTGTTCTCGGCGTAACGCAGCTTGAAGCAGACTGATCCCGAGCGATGGGGAGGTAAAGTCTGCGAAGGGCATGGTGATCAGCGCGACTTTCACGGGCGCGCACTCCTTCCAGGGGAGATCCGGGTACCTGCGCTGAACCGGTCCGAGCAAACTCCTAGGCTAAGGAGCCGACCGGCTGCTTGATCCAGAACTTTCTCGCAGCGTACCCGGGCTGCCCCTTCACACCGTAATTTTCATTTCGTTGTTCGCGAAAGGGCCTTAATCGAGAATCACCGCGCGGCGGCTCAAAGTCTGCTTCTTGCTCAATTTTTTGCCTTTGCCCAACTTTTTCTTACTTGCCTTCTTCTTTCCCGCCATAGTCTTGCTCCTTTCTTCCGTGTGAAGTCGTACAGCCATCTGCTGCCCATCTGAAACACTGACAGCGGACCTTATATGCAAGCAAAGGACCAACGTCAAGAATTTCCCTCGTTTGGGGCATGGTGTTTAGACTGTGCGGAATACGGGCACGGCGGTGCATCGGGCAGCCGGCACGGGTTATGGAAAATGCTGAATAAGTCAGCAGGAGTTGAAAATTTCAACGGTGTGACTTGGGCCCCGATACTCCTCGGGACAAACCCCGTGACCCTGCGGGATGAAATGGAAAGGCGCGCGGGACGCCATTCGAAATGAGGAATTTTCCTGTCGGAACGATCTCACATTTGAAATTGGAAATTTCAGAGGCGGAAAAAAACAAAAACAGATCCCCCGTCGGCTGAGAAGCGCCTCGCTCGGGATGACATGCAAGCAGCGCGCGGAATCAGCATTCGCCAAAAAGCCGCGTACGCACCTGTTCGTTTAATGGGAGGTCGGGACCGCTGAAAATGTGATCAGGAACGCGTGTGGGATCCTCGGCAATCAATGGCATGGCTCTCGCTCGCAATGCGGCCGATTCCGGCGAGGGATCCTGAAAGAGGGAGCGTAACCATCCCTCCACCACGTGGCACGCATGAAAACTCCGGTGATGCTGTTCGGCGTAACGGTGTCCTGCGGCGTCCCAATCGGAACTGCGTGTAAGTTCGTCGCGAAGCACTCGCGCAGCACGCATGGCAAACGAGAGCCCCTGGCCGTAGGTGGGGTCGGTGGTGGCCGCGGCATCGCCGATCAGCGCCACGCCATCGCAATAGGGGTGTTCCACCCAATTGTCGCTCACATCAAAACTCGCGAGTGGTCCGACACTTTTCGCGTCGGCGCAGCAATCGGCTATCGGCGGATAGCCTTTCGCGGACTCATGAATGAACCGACTCAGCATGGATTCACCCTGCAGGCGGTAGCCGATCGTCTTGGGATAAACAAAGTAGCCGCGGAATCGGCCGCCCGCCTGGGGAATCAGACCGGTCCAAGTGCCAAGCTCAGGGTTGAACACAGCATAAAAAATCTCCGTGGACATGTGTACATTTGTGAGCAGCACACCGGCCATGTAGTAGCCGTTGCTCTGTTCGCGAATCGGAAAACCAGCCCATTTTCGCGCAGCAGAGCCGCGACCATCGGCGGCAACGACGAGACGGGCTGAGATCCGCTCGTGGCCGTGCCCATCCACAACCACGGCAGGCTCGTCCCCGCTCTCGATTTGCTCAACGCTAACTCCGCGGCGCACTTCCGCGCCGGCGTTTTCCGCAGCCGACAGCAGCGCTTCCTGCATCACCGGGTGCGGAAAGGAAAGCAGAGGCAACTGCTGCAGCGTCGTCGCTCTGAGGTCTCGCAGCCCCGAACCAGCCTCAACGTAAGGTACATCATGAGCGCACTTTTCCTTAAGCAGGCGGCAAATTCCGAGTTCATTCGCTTCGGCCACACCCCATGACACGATGGCCTCTCCGCGCACGCGGTCTTTGAATTGCTTTTCCCGCTCGAGCACCAGGACCCTGGCGCCTCGCTCGGCCATCGCTTTGGCCAATGAGGACGCGGCGATCCCGCCCCCTACCGTGATGATGTCGTAACTTCGTGCCGCCATCCCGAACTCCTTCCGACGAGGCCGCCCGTATTTGAAATATGGAAACGAAGGTCGAATTGCGGACGCATCTTAGTGAAGCTGTCCGCGGAGAGTCAATCGAGAGGCAGGTTGGTCTCTTTCTGCATCCTCTAGCAATCCACAGGATTAGATAGCACTCGATCGTTTCGGCGTAACACGATCTCTGAGATGCTGGGGTTGTCGCTAAGGCTCTTCCCATTCGAGGGCCCACAGTACGTCCAAAATCCATCGTTCGCGGAGAATTCGCGGCGGGTCGCGGCTGTAACGCTGATCAGGCCAGCCTGTCCTTGCGGAGCAAGGCTCTCGCAGTTAGCCTACGTGAGGAATGGACAAAGCCAGTTTCTTGGAGCAACTCGCAAGGCTTGCGCGTATCTTGGTTTTCGCCTACTTGGCAGTTGTGGTGCTTGCGCGAATCTTTGAGTCGCACCTGGTGTTCTTCCCTAATGAACCGGGGCGGCTTGACGGTGATTGGCATCCCCAAGGTCTGCCTATCGAGGACGTTTGGCTACGCACGTCAGACGACGTCACGCTCCACGCTTGGTGGATTCCCGCAGAAAACGCGAAGTTTACGTTTCTGGCGTTTCACGGGAACGCTGGAAATATTGCCCATCGCGCAGACGTGTACAGATTCTTTCACGATACGCCCGCGAACGTTTTGGCAGTTGAATACCGAGGCTACGGGCGTAGCCAGGGCAGTCCCAGCGAAGCAGGAATCTATCGGGACTCCGATGCCGCCTACGAGTATCTGATTCAAACGAAGCGAATCGCTCCCAGGACGATCATCGCATTCGGGCAGTCGCTCGGGAGCTCCGTTGCGGCCCGCCTGGCTGCGAATGCTGAGGTGGGTGGCGTCATCCTCGAAGCCCCGTTCCCTTCTTTGAGGGCCATGGCGCGGAGGGTATTTTGGTTCCTGCCAGGAATTGAGCTGACAGTTCTGACACAATTCCAGACGCGCAGGCATCTGGCCCGCATCAATGCGCCGATCTTAGTGGTTCACTGCACGCAGGATCCCGTCATCCCGTCTGAACTCGGGGAGCAGGTGTATCAGGCTGCGAAGGTGCCGAAATTCATGCTGCGAGTCGACGATCGCTGCCATGAAGAGGCATCCCTGATGGCGCCTGCCCGCTACCGAGAGGCTTTGCGGCCTTTTCTAGCTGCTGTTGACGCTGGTGCGAAGCACGATTGAGTGTAGGGGTAGGCCCCCAACAAGATAGCGGATGGGCATCCGAAGTATCGGGAGCACCGACGGAGGGTGTCGCCTTCTTCATATGTTTTTTCACCTTTTCGCTCGCTCATTGCATCGAACGTCCGGCAAGAAATATTGGTCAAGAACTGCACGGCGACGCGCCGGCAGGTTAAATCGAAAAACATGAGGAGAGGAGAATACTGATGAAGAAGATCTACGGCGTTCTAACGCTCGCTGCTGTGCTGATGGGCGCGACTCTGCTGCTGCAGAGGACTGTTAGAGTTGCTGCGGCGTCGCCGGGCGGCATTAAGAATGTGGTTCTGGTGCACGGTGCATTCGCCGACGGCTCCGGCTGGGAAGCCGTCTTTAACATCCTCACGAAGGACGGATACACGGTGTCGGTGGTGCAGCAACCAGAGACATCCTATGCCGAGGACGTCAAGTTCGCGACGGCCATGATCGACCGGCAGTCCGGGCCGGTGGTTCTGGTGGGCCACAGCTACGGTGGAGCCGTCATCACCGAAGCCGGCAACGATCCAAAGGTCGCGGCGCTTGTTTATATTTCCGCTTTCGCGCCGGACACTGGGGAAAGCTCAGCCACGATCGAGCAAGCCTTGCCGCCGGCCGGCAAGGGGATCAAGCAAACCGCCGATGGCTATTTCTACATTGATCCGCCATCCTTTCATTCCGACTTCGCAGCGGACGTTCCGGAGTCTAAGACGGCATTCATGGCTGAGTCGCAGGTCTTGTTCTCCGCCGACTCGTTCACGTCCCCCGTTAAGACTCCCGCCTGGAAATCGAAACCCACCTGGTACCTGGTGGCTACCTCGGACCATTCAATCAATCCGGACCAGGAGCGCATGATGGCCAAGCGTGCCCATGCCACGACGATCGAAGTGAATTCGAGCCACGCGGCTTACATCTCTCATCCGAAGGAAACAGCCAAGCTCATCGAAGAGGCTGCCACCTCCGCGAAATCGAGTCAGTAATGATCAATCAAAGGAGAATAAGATGAGCCCTACGCAAGCAAAACCAAGCATCGTTTTCTGCCACGGACTCTGGGCCGATGGCTCGTGCTTCAGCAAGCTGATCGTTCCCCTTCAGGCCGAGGGGTATGAGTGTATTGCAGCGCAGTACGGCCTCAACACAACGGCAGAGGACGTCGCCTTGGTGAAAGCAACGATGGGCCGGGTCAGCAACCCCGTATTCCTCGTCGGCCATTCCTACGGCGGAAGCGTGATCACTGGTGCCGGAACCGACGATCGCGTTGTCGGGCTGGTTTATATCTGCGCGCTCGCTCCGGACGCCGATGAAACGTCTCAGACGCAACAGGCCAAGTTTCCGAGGACCGACGTCTTCTCCCACATTGAAGTCGTGGATGGACGTATCTGGCTGCGCCCGGAGGGCACGAAGTATTTCTGCGGCGACCTTTCGGAGCAGGAGCAGAAGCTGGTTTGGGCGACCCAGGGCGTCCCCAAACCCGACCTCTTCGATGCGAAAGTCGGGGGAGCCGCTTGGAAGTCGAAGCCGAGCTGGTACATCGTCGGCAAAAAAGACCACACCGTGCATCCCGATCTGGAGCGCGCCATGGCCAAGCGCATGGGCGCAACCACCTATGAGCTCGACAGCAGCCACGTGCCGATGCTCTCCCAACCGGAACGCGTCATCGACGTGATTCGAACCGCAGCGAAAGCTGTTCAAGGAGCCGCAGCAACAGCGTAAAAGCGGGCCGGGGTTATGTTTTCGCTACGGTGGCTTCAGCAGTTTAGATAACTGTCAGCGAGCGGCACATTCGAGGCAGGAGTCAGAAGCAACGGCGCGCACCCTTCAGACGTCGAAGGGATGCGGCGCCCGGAAAACCAGGGTGAGCGCTTCGCGCGACGTTTTGTTTGTCGGATGACAGACGGACGACTCGCGGCCTCGTTCGGGGCCCAAGATGGGCGCGTCCAAATTGGGCCTTTGCGGCGGAGTATCGTTCGCGGAGAATTCGCGGCGGGTCGTGACTGTAACGCCGATGCTGCGCATCATTTCCGCCGAGACAGAGGAAGCCGTCCAGCAGGCTTGCGTGTTATTTCGCGAATACGCGGGGTCGCTTGGCGTCGACCTTTCGTTCCAGAATTTCGAGCGCGAGCTTGCAACACTTCCCGGCGACTACGCGCCACCCGGCGGGCGGCGTTTTCTTGCCTGCCTCGACGATGCTGCCCCAGCGGAGCCAGGTAGTTCTCCCTCTACTTCCTTTACGTCCTCAACTTCCCCGCGTGTTGCCGGTTGCATCGCGCTGCGCAAGTTCGACACCGAAATCTGCGAGATGAAGCGCCTCTACGTCCGGCCGGAATTTCGCGGGCACGGCGCCGGCCGAGCGCTCGCGGGCGCCGTCATCGCGGCAGCACGCGAAATCGGCTATCGCCGCATGCGCCTGGACACACTGCCTCAAATGACCGAGGCTCAAGGGCTCTATCGCGCGCTCGGATTGCGCGAAATTCCGCCGTACCGGCATAATCCGATCGTTGGCTCGCGTTATTTTGAACTCGAGCTCTAGTCATTTCCCTCAGGGGCTAAAGAGTCTGCGTGAGAACTAGGGTTGAGCGACAAGGGCCGTGAAACGCTTGGAACCACGGATGAACACAGATAAACACAGATGAAGCAAAAGGCGCACGACCGAACCCGAGTCCGGGGCTGACACGATGCGCCAGTTGCCGCACGACTGAAGCCGTGCTCTGACGAAGAAACCGCCCGCGGCTAAAGCCGATCAGTTGAAGCGCAGCTCTTTCCGCAACGCTGAAGCGTTGCTTCCCCCGCATGAATGCGGGGGCTCCCACGGGGCGCCTTAGGTCTGAAAAGGTTGCGGAAAAAATCGAGAAGCTGGCTTCAGGGGCTGAAGCCCCGGAGAATGTGAGTCGCTTACGGCGGGGTTGAAACCCCGCCCTCCTGAAAACCGAGACCGGGCTGACACGGAGTTGAAACCGCCATTCTGGAGAATGGCGATCCCGGGAAAACCGTCCAAACCATCTTCTGGTGATGGCCATCACGCGCTGCCGTCATCCGCATCACCGAAAGACTGCATCTAACTGACGTAGCGTGGCATATGGCGGCAAATCTTGCACGAAACGACATGAGAGCGACTCGAATTCGATTCTCATGCCCCGGCCGGTGTGCTACGCTTTTACAGGCCGGGATTACCCGCCAGTCCAAATCCGAGGGAAAGGGTCTACCATCCCCGCGCTTCTTCTCGTCTTTTGCGGAAGTGGGGCTTTGAAATTATGTCTACAACGATCGTAGAAACTCCGCGCAAACGTGAAGTGATCGATAAGGCGGTGATCCGCTTCTGCGGCGACTCCGGCGACGGCATGCAGATCACCGGAAGCCAGTTCACGAACACGGTGGCCTTGTATGGCAACGACTTAGCGACGTTCCCGGACTACCCCGCCGAAATCCGCGCTCCTGCGGGCACGCTTCCGGGCGTCAGCGGATTTCAGGTGCATTTTTCGTCGAGCGACGTGTATACGCCTGGTGACGCGGTGGACGCGCTGATCGCGATGAATCCGGCCGCGCTGAAGATGAATCTGCCGGACCTGCGCAAGAACGGGATCCTGATCGTCAATCTGGACGATTTCAAGGAAACCGATCTCCGCAAAGCGCAGATGACGCAGAATCCGCTGGAAGATCATTCGCTCGATGGGTATCGCCTCTTTGCCGTCGAGCTGACGCGTCTTACGCGCGCGGCCCTGAAAGAACTCGGGCTCGACGCGAAGAGCGTGGACCGCTGCAAGAATTTCTTCGCGCTCGGCATGTGCTACTGGCTTTACAACCGGCCGATGGATTCGACGGTTCGCTGGCTTGAGGACAAGTTCAAGAGCAAGCCGCAGCTGGTGCAGGCGAACAAGCTGGCACTGCAGGCCGGCTATAGCTATTGCGAAGCCACCGAAGCGTTTCAAATCAGCTACGAAATTCCGCCGGCGAAGCTTGAGCCGGGGCTCTATCGCAATATCAGCGGAAACACGGCGCTCGCGCTGGGCTTCGTAGCGGCTTCGCAGAAAGCGGGCATACCGCTGTTCCTCGGTTCCTATCCGATCACGCCGGCGTCGGACATTCTTCACGAGCTTTCGATGTACAAAGATTTCGGCGTAATCACGTTCCAGGCGGAAGACGAAATCGCCGCGATCACGTCCGCGATCGGCGCGGCTTACGCGGGCGCTCTTGGAATCACCACGACTTCCGGCCCGGGCATGGCGCTGAAGACTGAGGCCCTTGGTCTGGCGGTCGCGGTCGAGTTGCCGCTCGTTGATTTGCGATATTCAGCGCGGCGGGCCTTCCACCGGCCTTCCGACAAAAACCGAGCAGGCCGACCTGCTGCAGGCTCTTTTCGGCCGCAACTCCGAAGCGCCGATTCCAGTGCTCGCGCCTTCGACGCCCGGCGACTGTTTCTGGATCGCGCTCGAAGCTAGCCGGATCGCCATCAAGTACATGGTGCCTGTAATCATTCTTTCCGACGGCTATCTGGCGAACGGCGCGGAGCCGTGGAAAATTCCGACGTCTGCCGAGCTGCCCGAAATTCCGGTGAAGTTCGAGACGAATCCGGTGGATTTTCACCCGTATCGCCGCAATCCGGAAACGCTCGCGCGGCCGTGGGCTATTCCCGGCACGCCGGGCCTGGAACATCGCATCGGCGGCATCGAAAAGCAGGATGTGACCGGCAACATTAACTACGAGCCGCTCAACCACGAGCACATGGTTCGGCTGCGCGCGGAAAAAGTGGCGGCTGATCGCGCAACGACATTCCGGAAGCGGTCGTCGAAGGCGATCAGTCGGGCGATTTGCTGATTGTGGCGTGGGGCTCGACGCATGGCCCCATCACGGCGGCTCTGAACGCGCAGCGCGCCGATGGAAAGCGCATCGGCCACGTTCACCTGCGTCATTTGAATCCGCTGCCGCGGAATCTCGGCGACATCTTGAAGCGTTACAAGCAAATCCTGGTGCCCGAAATGAACATGGGCCAGCTACGTGATGGTGTTGCGCGCGAAATATCTGGTGGACGCGCAGGGCTACAACAAGATTCAGGGCAAGCCGTTCAAGCAAACGGAAATCGAGCAGAAGATCGAAGAGATGCTGGACTAGCGTATTGCGATTGGCGTTTCATTGGGAGAACTGAAAATGACCTCGGCCACGTTGCCGGTTTACACCAAAAAAGATTTTCAGACCGACCAGGAAATTCGCTGGTGCCCGGGTTGCGGCGACTACGCGATTCTGTCGGCCGTGCAGGCCGTTTTCGCGGACCTCGGCATCCCGCGCGAGAAATTCGTATTCATTTCGGGCATCGGCTGCTCGAGCCGCTTCCCGTACTACATGAACACGTTCGGATTCCACACGATTCATGGCCGCGCGCCCGCCATCGCCACCGGCGTGAAGATCACACGGCCTGACCTTGATGTTTGGGTTGCCACGGGCGACGGCGACTCGCTCTCGATCGGCGGCAACCACACCATCCACATGCTGCGCCGCAACGTGGGCCTGAAGGTTCTGCTGTTCAACAATAAGATTTACGGCCTAACGAAAGGCCAGTATTCGCCGACGTCGGAAATCGGCAAGAAAACGAAATCCACGCCCTTCGGCACCACCGACCGTCCGTTCAATCCGATTTCGCTGGCGATCGGCTCGGAAGCGACGTTCGTCGCTCGTTCGGTGGACGTCTTCCAGCAGCACCTGAAGGAGACGTTGAAAAAAGCGGCCGCCCACAAGGGTTCGGCGTACGTGGAAATTCTGCAGAACTGCAACATCTTCAATGATGGCGCGTGGGACGGACGTCACGGAAAAGGACGCGCGCAGCGAGCACGTCGTTCAACTGGAGCACGGCAAGCCGCTGATCTTCGGCAAGAATCGCGACAAGGGCATTCGCCTGAACGGCTTCGACCTTGAAGTCGTCCAGCTGGGCAATGGCATCACCGAGAAGGATCTTCTGGTGCACGACGAAAAGCATCCGCGCGCCGCATACGCGTTCCTGCTCGCGCACATGGAATCACGGCCAGGCTTTCCCACTCCCGATCGGCGTTCTTCGCGCGTGGGACCATGTGCCCGCTTACGAGAACTCTGATCAACGATCAGATTGCCCAAGTGCAGGCGAAACGCGGCAAAGGCGACCTGGACAAGCTGCTTCAAGCAGGCGACACCTGGGAAGTGCGCGCGTAATTCGCTCATTCTTTCAATAAGCTTCGCAAGAGGAGCGGCGCCCCGATGAATGGTGCGCCGTTTTTGTTTTTCCTGGCTCCGCCGAGTGATAGAGTCTGCGTTCTCATCACGGAGGGGTAGACGAATGCCAGTGGATCGGAATTCCCGGCGCGGATTTCTCCACCTTGCAGGCGCAGGCTTGGCAGCGACAGGCATTGGCGTTCCAGGCCACGCGGGCGCGCGGCAAAAGACTGCGAGCGCGCCGCCCACAGGGGATTTCAACGTGCGTTCGTTCGGTGCAGCGGGCGACGGGCAGCGGCTCGACACAAACGGGGTCAACAAGGCCATCGAAGCTGCAGCGGCCAGCGGAGGCACGGTCTATTTTCCGGCCGGCAGCTATCTCTGCCACTCCATTCATCTGAGGAGCAAGGTAGCGCTCTACCTCGATCGCGGCGCGACAATTGTTGCGGCGGATTCTCCAGCGGCGGGCTCGGGCGGTCCAGCGTACGACGCCGCCGAGCCGAACGCCTGGGACCACTATCAGGATTTCGGACACAGTCACTTTCACAACAGCCTGATCTGGGGCGAGGGACTCGAAGGTGTTTCGATTCTCGGGCCCGGGTTGATCTGGGGCAAAGGACTCAGCCGGGGCTGGGGCCCGGGCCCCAAGGCCGAAGACCCGGGCGTTGGCAACAAAGCAATCAGCCTGAAGAATTGCCGCAACATCACGCTGCGCGATTTCTCAATCCTCCACGGCGGGCACTTCGGCATCCTCGCCACGGGCGTTGACAACCTCACGATCGACAACCTGCTCATCGACACGAACCGCGACGGCATGGATATCGACTGCTGCCGGAATGTGCGTATCTCGAACTGCAGCGTGAATTCCCCTTGGGACGACGCGATTTGCCCCAAGAGTTCGTTCGCGCTTGGGTACGCCCGCGCGACTGAAAACGTCACCATAACGAATTGCTACGTCTCGGGCGATTATCAGGAAGGAACGCTGCTCGACGGAACCTGGAAGCGCTTCGATCCGGGGTTCAAGGTGCCTCGCACCGGCCGCATCAAGTTCGGCACCGAATCGAACGGCGGATTCAAGAATATTACAGTGTCAAACTGCGTTTTTGAGGCGTGCAGCGGCCTGGCGCTCGAGGCCGTCGACGGCGCGCTGCTGGAAGACATCTCGATTACCAACATCGCGATGCGCGAAATCACCACTGCGCCCTTATTTCTTCGGCTTGGCAGCCGCATGCGCGGACCGAAGGATGCCGCGGTGGGGCAATTACGGCGAGTCTCGATCAGCAATATCGTATGCTCGAATTCCGCATCGCGTTTTGCGTCGATCATCAGCGGCATCCCCGATCATTCCATCGAAGACGTGCGCCTGAGCAACATCTACATCCAGCATCGCGGAGGCGGTACGCAAGCCGACGCTGGAATCGCGGTGGCGGAGCGAGAGAATGCCTATCCCGAACCGGATATGTTCGGCGCGACTCCCGTCCACGGCTTTTACATCCGTCATCTGAAGGGCCTCGAGATGAGCCACATTGAAATCGAGCCCATGGCGCCGGACGCGCGTCCCGCATTCGTGCTCGAAAACGTGCAGTCTGCAGACCTGCTGCGCATCCGCGCGACTCAACCCGCGGGCGTTCCCACCTTCGCGCTGAAGTCCGTCGAGGATTTCAATCTGTACCTGAGCAGACCTCTGCCCGACACGCATTTCGACCACGTGGACGAGAAAGAACTTTAGAAGTTATTGACGCCTCGCCACCGGCCTGCAAAAGCAAAAAGCAGATCCCTCACCCCGCACAAATCGCGGGGATTCGGGATGACAAGATGGTGGGAACCGCAGGGATTCCCTTCGGAAACTCAGGGCAGACGGGATGACATCGTGGTGTTGGCTTCTGGGAAAAGCTTCCAGAGGGTCAGCGGGCGGGTTGGACGGTCGGAGCGGGACTAACCACAGTCGCCATTGCCTGCTGAGTGGCCGGCTGCGGCATTTGCGACATCGCGCGGTCTCGCAAGGCCGCGAATTCAACCCAATCGCGTTTCGCCACCGGATCGGACGGGGGCAGCGGCAGCCGCTCGAAATTCAAGAACTCTCCGCGCCGCTGAATCCGGAAATCGAGGTGAGGCCCCGTCGCAAGTCCGGTCATGCCGACAAGGCCGATCCGCTCGCCTTGCTCCACACGTTCGCCGTTGCGGACCAGAATCCGCGAGAGGTGCATGTAGTACGTGGTGTAGCCGTTCGAGTGCTGAATCTCAATCAGGTTGCCTGAGCCGCCTTTCGGCCCCGCGAAAATCACGCGGCCGTCGCCGATGGTTTGCACGGGCGTGCCCGTCGGCGCGCCGTAGTCGATTCCCAGGTGCGGCCGGTACTCTTTCAAAATCGGATGAAACCTGTGCGTGCTGAAGTGCGAGGTAATCGGCGCCGCAAACTTGAGCGGCGAATGCAAAAACGCCTTCTTCATCGACTTGCCATCGGGCGTGTAATATGCCGGATGCCCGACGGGATCGTGAAAAAGAACGGCGCGATACGCGCGGCCTGAATTGTTGTATTCCGCCGCCAGAATTCGCCCGTAAGACGCCGCTTCGCCGTTCGCAAGAATTTTCTTCTCGACTACCACTCGGAACGTATCGCCAGGCCGCGGGTCGGTATAGAAGTCCAGGTCCCAACCGAAAATATCCGCAAGCCGCATCGCGAGTTCCGGTTTTTCTCCCGCGTCGATTACCGCGTCAAAGAGCGAGCCGTGAATTTCACCTGCGACTCCTGCAACCTGGGTTTCCGACGGTATCGTTTCGATGACCGAGTGGAAATCGCCGGCCTGAGGCGAAATCATCAGGACGCGATCGGTGTCGATCCGATAGCGCACAGCACGGAGCTCTCCCAAAACAGAGCGCCCCACGGCAACTTGATTGCCCGCGCGAAGATGGCGCAAATTGAAAACAGACTGCGCGGAAGCGATCACCCGGGCGGACGTCACCGGATCGATCCCCAATTCCTGCAATAGCAAGCCGAATGGAAGCCTGGGTGGAATCGCGCGCTCCGTGAACAAAATCACCTGCTGCTGGATTCTTTGCGTTTCCGCGCGCGCGAAGGAAACTTCCGCATCGAACTGACGCTCCGCCGCGAAGCGAACGCGATACGATGCGCCGACGCACACGGCTCCCGCAGTCACTAGCAGCGCCCAGAAAACGATCTTGGTCTTCGTCATCCTCGAACCACTTCCCCCTGAGAGAGCGACAGAATATCGCAGCGCCGGAACGAAGAAGAAGCGAAATGTGCGGCGCTGAATCCCGCGAGTTACTACGTTTCGGATTTCCGGTCGGATGGTATCCTTCAGCTCCATGATCGAACTGCACATCAATTCGCGGCAATTCGCTACTCGGCCGCTCGCCTTACTCCTGTGTCTTGCCTTTTTCTGCGCGCCGGCTCTCGCGCAACAAAAAGTCACGATTCACGTGGATGCAGCGAGCCCCCTGGGACGGCTCAATCCCGTCTGGGGGTACTTCGGCTACGACGAGCCGAATTACACGTACGCGCCACATGGCCGCGAGCTGATTTCGGAGCTGGTTGCGCTCAGCCCTGTGCCGGTTTACCTACGCACGCACAACCTGCTTACAACGGGCGACGGCACTCCGGCGCTGAAGTGGGGATCGACAAACGCGTACAGCGAAGACTCTTCGGGCAAGCCCGTCTACGATTGGAAGATCGTCGATCAGATTCTCGACACGTACGTTCACTCCGGCGCGAAGCCATTCGTTGAAATCGGCTTCATGCCGGAGGCGCTTTCCGTGAAGCCGCAGCCTTACCAACACACTTGGCCGAAGGGTCCGCTCGACACGGGATGGTCATACCCACCCAAAGACTACGCAAAGTGGGCCGAACTGGTGCGGCAGCTCGTTGCGCACTGCGCGCAGCGATACGGCGAGGCCGACGTAGCGTCGTGGTATTTCGAAGTCTGGAACGAACCGGACATTTTTTACTGGCACGGAACGTCTGAAGAGTACGACAAGCTCTACGATTTCTCGGCTGACGCTGTGAAGCGCGCGATGCCAACCGCCCGGATCGGCGGGCCCGCTACGACGGGACCGGCATCCGCGAAAGCCGCCGCATTCCTTCAGCAATTTCTGGAACACTGCGCGCGTGGAACGAATTTCGCAACGGGCAAAACTGGTGTGCCGCTGGACTTCATCAGCTTCCACGCGAAAGGCTCGCCGAAGCTGGTGGACGGCCACGTGCAGATGGGACTCTCGACCAACTTGAAGAGCGTCGACCGAGGGTTCCAAATCGTCACGTCGTTTCCGCAATTCAAGGAACTGCCGATCGTTCTCAGCGAATCGGATCCGGATGGCTGCGCCGCGTGCGCGTCTCGCGACTATCCGCAGAACGCGTACCGCAACGGAACCCTCTACCCCGTATATACCGCCGCGGCTTTGAGCGGAATCCTCGAACTCGCACGCCAACACGGCGTCGAATCTTGCCGGCATGCTCACCTGGGCCTTCGAATTCGAGGGCCAGCCCTATTTCGAGGGCTTCCGGACGCTCGCCACGAACGGAGTCGACAAGCCCGAGTTGAACTTCTTTCGTATGGCGGGCCTGATGACCGGCGAGCAACTCAAGACGGAGAGTGACGGCGCCACGCCCCTCGCAACGATCCTCGATTCCGGCGTGCGGGGCAAAAACGACGTCGATGCCCTCGCCGCCCGCGCAGACCGATCCATCACATTGATGGTGTGGAACTACCACGACGACGATACGCCGGGGCCCGACGCGCAGGTGACGCTGAATCTCGCCGGAATTCCCGCGTCACAGCGGCGCGTACTTCTTCGCCACTATCGCATCGACCGCGATCACAGCAACGCGTACACCGCCTGGCTCGCGATGGGTTCGCCGCAAAATCCCACACCCGAGCAGGCGGCACAGCTCAAAGCCGCGGGCCAATTGCAAATGCTCGATTCCCCGCGCTGGATTGAAAATCACGATGGAAAGGCCGAAATCGATTTCACTCTTCCGAGCCAATCAATTTCGCTGCTAGAAATAAGCTGGTAGGAAGTCTTCGCTGCGAGAGTGTTAGTGCGAGCTGCCGGTCACCGCTGTGGAATATTGCGAACTTCGATTGGGATTGGCATCCACGAAATAATTCTGCTGGTACAGACCGCGATAGATGCGTCCCGCAATTTCCGAAGCGTGCGGGCCGCTGGTGATGCGTCCTCCACCGTGGAGCAAAACCACGATCACGATTTTCGGATGCGCGCGGTCGGCATAGGACACGAACCACCCGAGCCTGCCGCCGACACTTTCGTCGTTGCACGTGCCGGTCTTGCCGAGCGCTTGCTCGCCGTAGGGGTCGTAGCTGCGCTTCGCCGTTCCGTACAGCACCGCGGCCAGCATTCCGTCCTGCAAATCGGGAAGCAGATTTGCGATATCAAGCTGCTGGCGAACACGCGGCTGGAAATTCTGCTTCTCGTCCGTCGTCCGGGGATACTGCAGGTAGTACAACGTACCGCCGTTGGCAAACGCTGAGATTAACGATGCCAGTTGAAACGGCGTGATGCGAATTCCTTCGCCGAAGCTCGACATCCTCGCAACGCCGCCGAAATACGGCGGCTTCACCGGGAGCGAACCCGGCTGCTCCTCGGGAATGTTGTAGCCGACGCGCTCGCCGAGTCCGATGAGGCTCGCGTACTTGTGCACGGTGTCAAATCCGAGCCGCGTGCCCACCTCTTCGAAATATTTGTTGTTCGAGTGCGCCATCGCCTCGGTGAGGTCCATGTAGCGGCGGCGGCCCACCTTAATCATCGTGTCGCGGGTAATCGCGCCTTCCTGCAACCCGGCTAGCGCAATCACGGGCTTG
This sequence comes from uncultured Acidobacteriota bacterium, assembly GCA_963744235.1. Lineage (GTDB taxonomy): Bacteria > Acidobacteriota > Terriglobia > Acidiferrales > UBA7541 > Palsa-295. The sequence continues at coordinate 475,610 of CAVUSU010000007.1, forward strand.
ATCGTCGAGCACGGCTCGAAGCCGGCTCCGAAGGCCATCTTTTGATCGACGATGGTGAGAATCCGCCCATTCGTGGGATCCACCGCCATAACCGAGCCCTTCTCATGTCCCAGCGCCGCGATGGCAAGCTCGCGAATCTGCGGCTCGTCGTACTCGATGGAATCGTCCTTGGCTGGATTGAAGTTGCTCACCACATGCCGCGAGCGATATGCCGGTGCGCCGGCGCAGCGCCGAACGCGACCGCGCCGCAGAGAAGAAGACATAGGAGCGCTATGACATTTATGTAGGCTGGGCTTCGTTTCATTTGCGAGTCTATTGGCCTTAGGAGCTGGATTTTCCCGATCGCGGAACTCAGTGTAGTAACTGCTGCACCTTAGCGCAATCAGAAATGCATCTTCATTTTCCAGCCTGGCAAAGGAATCCGCAACTGGCCGGACGGCCAGTTCAGGACGGGGTTTCCAGCATAGACGCAAAACGGTCTTACCCCGCGACAGCGCGCGGAAAATCCGGATCCGCCATCACCTCGGCGGCCTGGGCCAGGTGCCACTCGCAATGAGCCGGAATCACGAGCAGCGTCTCAATACCTGATGGGAAAGCCTATCGCCCGACGCGGCCCTTCGTAGCGGCAGCCGCCATCGAAACCGGCTTCGGCAACTCTGCTACCGTCTTACTCTCTTCGTCGCGGCCAATCGTCGGCAGACCAAGCGCCTTCCGCAGCTCGTGCTCGATCTTGTCGCGGATGTCGGTGTTTTCCTTCAGGAAAAGCCGCGCATTCTCGCGGCCCTGGCCGATGCGTTCGCCCTTGTACGACAGCCATGTGCCGGACTTTTCGAGGACGCCCTTCGTCACACCCAAGTCCAGCAAGTCGCCTTCGCGCGAAACGCCTTCACCATAAATAATGTCGAATTCAGCCTCGCGGAACGGCGCCGCCACCTTGTTCTTCACCACCTTGGCCCGCGTGCGGGACCCAACCACACGATCGCCTTCCTTGATGGACTGTATGCGCCGGATGTCGATGCGAATGGAGGAATAGAATTTCAGCGCGCGGCCGCCGGTGGTGGTCTCCGGGTTGCCAAACATCACGCCGATCTTTTCGCGAATCTGGTTGATGAAGATCAGGCAGGTCTTCGATTTCGAAACGATTCCCGTCAGCTTGCGCAGCGCCTGCGACATCAGCCGCGCCTGCAAACCCATCTGCGGATCGCCCATATCGCCTTCGAGTTCGGCCTTCGGCACCAGGGCCGCCACCGAATCCACCACGACGATATCGACGGCGTTCGAGCGGATCAGCTCCTGCGCGATTTCCAGCGCCTGCTCGCCGTTGTCCGGCTGAGACACCAGAAGGTTATCCACGTCCACGCCAAGCTTGCGGGCATACACCGGGTCGAGCGCGTGCTCCGCATCGATGAACGCGGCTTGCCCTCCCATTTTTTGCGCTTCCGCAATCACGTGAAGCGTCAGCGTCGTCTTGCCGCCCGATTCCGGCCCGTAGACCTCAATCACGCGGCCGCGCGGAAAACCTCCCACGCCGAGTGCCGCATCAATCGAGATAGAGCCGGTGGGAATCACGCTGACGGGGACAAGCACGTCCCGGTTACCCAGGCGCATGATCGAGCCCTTGCCGTAAGCCTTTTCAATTTGAGAGATTGCCAGGTCCAAATTTTTTGTTTTTTCGTCGGTCATCGGAGCCACCTCGAGAGGGTTTATTCTATTTCGTTTAGATCCCGTCGCTGCGGGCGGCCCGATTCTACCAGAGTGCGCCGGGCCGCATCCCCGCATTTCTAGTTGGGCATAATAGCATGGGGCGAACAAAAAGCAAAAGGTATTTTGAGGCTTTTTCGGCGGAGTTGCTTCCCGTCGCACCCGGGGGGCCGCATCAGCCAACTAAGCTCACCCGGTTGTGCATCCGTTCGGAGTCGCACATTCGGAATACAATTGGCTAGGGGAGCAGCGTTGCGCCTGATCAATCTACGTTTGGGAGGGGTTGCGCTGACAACGCTAGCCCTGTGCACTCTTGCCATCCCGGCGCCGGCGATGGCGCAGAAAGACGAGGATTCTCGCTCCCCCGCGACCACGCACTACGTCCGCTCTCTCGGCCCTTTCCCGATCGACGGGCGCAATTTCACCGTGAAACTAAACGTGAACTGCTACAAGGAATCGTCACACATCGGTATGTGCAACGAGGACGACCAGGAGGCCGTGAAATCCATGAAGATCGAGGATGAGGCGGGCAAAACGCGCTTCAGCCAGTCCTTTGCCGTTGGCTTCATGCACCAACTCGAAAGGCATGTGGTCGATGCCACGCTCCTCGAAGGCGAGGGACACCAGGCTCTCGAAATCGTGTACACGAAATTGCCCTCCCACGCGAATTCGGGAGTGACGATCCAACTTTTCGGCCTGCGCGATGGAACATTGCAGTCTCTGAATGAGGACCCGCTCGAGTTCTACGGCCGGCTCGGCGAGCTGCCGACAGGCGAATCAAGAAATTCGAAAAAACTACTCGCAGACGACACGCTGCCAGTCTACGTGCTCACGAACTATTTCTACATCGTGTCTCCCGTTCGCGTGAACTGGAAAGACTTTCGCCTGGAGCAGCGGGAGTCGGGCGAATTCGACGTCTTGCACCAGCCGCCGTACGAGAGGAAGCCGGACGTCCTGGCAGACGGTTTCGTCCACCTGTATCCGTCGCCAGACACAAACGCGAGCCCGACCGGAGTGAATGTCACGCCCCAATCCCATGTGCAAGTTTTGAAGGCGAAATTCCGCAAAGGGCCGCCCGAAGATCACGACTCCCCAAATGAAATGTGGCTCGAAGTCTCGGTCGACGGCAAAACGGGATGGATCCTCGGGCTCGACGACTACACGGCATTGGGACTCAGTTCCGCACAGTGAGCGAGTGCAGTTCCCGGGCCAAAGAGTCTGTGTGAGAACTAGGGTTTAGCGACAAGGGCCGTGAAACCTTGGAACCACAGATGAACACAGATAAACACAGATGAAGCAAAAGGCGCACAACAAGCCTGAACCCGAGTTCGGGGCTGACACAAAACATCCGCACGTTCTCAGAACGGCTCAGAAAGCAGACTAGGGCTTTACGGTCACCATCATGACGCCGTGGCTTGGCACCGTAGCCTTGAAGCTGCCCGTGAATTTTCCGAGGTCCTTGCCGGCCCACAGGTCGCGCACGGTTGCCGAAAGATGATCGGGATATCCGAGGTTTTCCCACGCGACGGAGATTTCGGCGTCGCTTGCGCCGCGATTAAACAGGATCACGGCGCGCGTTCCACCCTTCAACTCCTTCGCCCAGACTTCTGAATCGCCGTCCTTCCGAACGCGCCGGCCTTCCATTCCCAGCGGATCTTGATTGACCGCGATCACTTCGCGATTCGTCAGAATTGCTTTGATCTCCGGCGTTATGTTCGCCAGATCGTTTCCGGCAATCAAGGGAGCTGCGAGCAAACACCAGAAACTGAAATGCGAGCGGTACTCGGTAGTCGTCATGCCACCGTTGCCCACTTCAAGCATGTCGGGGTCATTCCAATGTCCCGGCCCGGCAAACGACTCGAGCCCCACCTGCTCATCCAGGATGTCCAGGACGCCGTTCGAGCAGCAACTGCCGTCGGGCCATTTCTTCTGGCCCGCCCAGTGATCCTGAATGTCTCCCGTGGTGCGCCACAAATTTCCGCCGGCCGTTGCGCCCCACAGCCACGGCTTGTGCGAGCCCCACTCGCACAGGCTGAAGACGATCGGCCGTCCCGTCGCCTTGAGGGCATCGCCCATGGTCGTGTAAGCGGCCTGCGCGTCTTCGGTTCCCGTGTTGCACCAATCGTATTTGAGGTAATCCACGCCCCACGCCGCGTATTGGATCGCATCCTGGTATTCGTGTCCCCTACTTCCCGGACGGCCCGCGCACGTTTTCGTGCCAGCATCGGAATAGATCCCAAACTTCAAGCCCTTCGAATGGACGTAATCGGCCAGCGCCTTGATGCCCGACGGAAATTTCTTCGGGTCCGCGACGATATTCCCGCCGGCGTCGCGGCTCACCTGCCAGCAATCGTCGATGACCACGTACTGGTAGCCCGCGTCCTTCATTCCGCTGCTCACCATGGCGTCCGCCGCTGACTTGATGAGATCCTCGCTCACGTTGCACTGAAACTTGTTCCAACTGTTCCATCCCATCGGTGGCGTCTGCGCCACGCCGTCGTCGGAGGCGTTGGCAGGAATCGCGAGGAGCGCGCTCGCGCACAAAAGTAACAAGATCGAAGTAAGTGCACGACGGAGCTTTTTTATGCGGCTCATTTTATGCAGATCCTTTCGGAGTGCGGCTGAAAGCGGGAGCTTACTACAATCAACGCTGACGGCGTTAATGGCTGGGTGACCTCAGTTCAGAGGGCGGCGCCAGATTTGCTTCGACTGCACCAATCGCGTACATGCGATCCAGTTGCCGTCTGGGGAAACCTTGGGATGCAGGAGATTGGCGGAATCGCGGCTCAGCAATCGCGGCGCGCCTCCGATGTGCGAGACATCGAACAACTGCATCCGTCCGTCTGCAAGCGCGCTGTATACGATGGATTTGCCGTCCGGCATCCAGTCCACGCCATCGTGCGTGGTGCCCTTGTAATCGAGCAGCTTTTCCGCGTGGGAGCCGTCCGGGTGCATGGTCCAGAGCGAGCGATCCTCACCGCCGCGATCATCTTCAACCGCGATTTCCTGGCCATCCGGCGACCACGCCGCCCACGCGGCGCTCCTAATTTCGCTCGGCAGCGGGACTTTCTCCGCCTTTACCGCGCGGCCCGTGTCCGGCTGCAACGTGATCACGAAGAGCTTGCCGATGTCGGGCTGCCCATTGCGGTCCCACGAGCCGAAAATCAGCTTCGTTCCGTCCGGCGACCAATACGCCGGCCCCGTTTCCCAGCCGAAATCCGTAAGCCGCATTTCCGGGGCGTGAACGTCATCAGCCCGCCGCAAGTAAATATCGTCGGTGCTGTCGCCGACTCCGTATTCAGGCACGGGACTCCGTGAGCGGTGCGAATGAAACGCGACCCATTTCCCATCCGGCGACCAAGCCGGCGAGAAGTCCTCGCCATACCCGGAAACAATAATGGAAGGCTGCGACGCGATATTGCCCTGCTCGTCGATTCCCACTACCGCATCGTCCCAATTCAGCGCCCAATCCGCTAGCCGCATTCCGCCGAAGAAGTAGCTGATTCGCTTGCTGTCCGGACTCCACATCGGCAGTTGCCCGCCGGTTACGATTTCCTTCGCATCGCCTCCCACCGCGGGCAGCAGCACAATCGACGCGTGATAGACCGTGCGCGTCCAGTACAGATTGTTTCCCACAATCGCGGGCGCGTTGTTGTCCTGGCCCGGCGTGTCCACCACTCGCCGCCGCGCGCCGGTGGCCAGATCGAGTTCGTAGATTTTCAGCCAGCGATCCGCATCCGGCTGGTGACGCGCTTCGTTGTTCGCCGCGCCATCGCTCGCCAGCGAAAGGTATATCTTGCGCCCATCCGGCGAAGTCGCGAGCGACTCGCCCTGTGGGTTTGCGTCGAGATGGTTCGCAATCGCTTTCGCCGCGCCCGTATTCACGTTGATACGAACGAGCGATGATTGGCCGCTGGGCTCAAACAGGAGATCGTAGAAGGTATCGCCGTCGGGCGAAAACGCCATGCCGATCACTCGCCCGGAAACGCCGTAGCCTCGCACTCGTCCATTGAGATTGATGAATACTTCCTGATCGGAGGCGCCGAAGCGGAAATAGGCCACTTCCCTTTCATCCTTGCCGCAAATGGGAAACGCGTCCGCGGGCAAAGACGATAGCAGCACGTCGTCGTTGTGCGGCAGAAACCAGCCGTCTTCCGCGATGCGCTCACCCACAAGAGCAATGCCGTGCGGGCCGCAAAATGCGGCATTGTCCACGCGGTTCAGGTCCGACATCAGAGTGAAGCGATCGTCCTTGCCGGTTTTCAACGAATAAAGCTGCAGGGCTGGCAACGATCCGGTCCGGTTCACGAGCAACCACCGGCCGTCGGGCGAAACTCTGACGCGCTCCACCGGCCCCTCCCACCATTGATTGTTCGGCAACTCCAAAACGAGCGTATCTTTTCCGTCGGCCGGGGGTTTGGCGGACGTGTCTTGCGGATCGGGCGTGGTTTTGATGGACGTGTCCCGAGCCCCGATCGCTTGGCCGGCGGACGTACCTTTTGGAACAGAAGTCTGCGCCCAAGTCAGCGCCGAAACAGTCAGACCAAGAATGGCAGCGCTGGCGATGATCCATTGCTTCGCCAGGCGCGAGAATCCCTCACTCCTAGGAACGCAGCGACGAGGAATTTCCCACCCCAAGAACCCCATAGCGAAGATTTTACTCGGAAAATTCAGGCGTATTTGTAGAAGCCGCGGCCGGATTTCCTTCCAAGCCACCCCGCCGCCACATACTTTCTTAACAGAGGACACGCGCGATATTTCGAATCCCCGAAACCTTTGAAAAGCACGTCGAGAATATCGACGCAAACGTCGAGGCCGATAAAATCCGCCAGCTCGAGCGGCCCCATCGGATGGTTCATCCCCGTTTTCATCACCGCGTCGACGGCTTCCGGCGTAGCAACTCCTTCCATCACGCAGAAGGCGGCTTCGTTGATCATCGGCATGAGGACGCGGTTCGAGACGAAGCCCGGCGCATCGTTCACGGCCACCGGTTTCTTTTCGAGCTTTTCACACAACGCCACGGTCGTTTGAAACGTGTCATCGCTCGTCGCCAGCCCGCGAATCACTTCCACCAGCGCCATCACCGGCACGGGATTCATGAAGTGCATGCCGATGAACCGCTCCGGCCGGCTGGTCTGCGTCGCAAGCTGCGTGATCGAAATCGACGACGTGTTGCTCGCCAGAATCGCGCCCGGCCGCAGCACGGCGTCCGCCTCCTTCAGCACGCGCACCTTCAGATCGAGCTGTTCCGGCACAGCCTCGACGACGAAATCGGCGGCAGCCAGCTTCGCCGTGTCGGTGGTCGCGTCAATCCGCGCGAGGACTGCGGGCTTGTCCGCTTCGCTGATTCGCCCTTTCTTCACTTCGCGGTCGAGATTCTTGCCGATCGTTTCCATCCCGCGGTCGAGAAACCGTTTCTCGACATCGCGCAGAATCACCTTGTACCGCGCACGCGCGAAAACGTGCGCGATCCCGTTCCCCATCGTCCCCGCACCCAGCACTCCCACCGTTTTGATCGAATCCGCCGACATGAAGCCCCCTACAGGAAGTAGCGGAAAGAAAGGAAGCACAAGAGGTAAAGGTGCGTCAAGCTGGCCTAGCGGTTTGCCATCACATTCCGGAGCGCGACGGGCTCGCGGTGTATCGCACCAGCGCCACAGCACGACATGTAGTACCAAACAAACGCATAGGGGAGCTGAGCGAGGAGTATGTAAAGAAGCGGCTTTTCCTCGTACCGTATCGCCTGATAGGTCATCCAGAACGCTCCCAAGGGACCAGCCATTGTAAGCGGCACCGCCAGCAGGAGCAGGACGGGATTAACTATGGGCACCGGAAGAAACAGAAGTAGAAACAAGAAACCGTACAAAACCGTCATCGGGAGAGCGTATGCCAAGAAGCGAACGCGACCACGGTTCGCGTCGGGGGACGGCACCCGAACGGCGGCAGGGGCCCAGTTCACAACGCGAGACGAGTAGTACCAGAAGAACGAGAAGGGCACCATTGACCAGAGAATGTAGCGAGCCGGTTTCTCTTCATGCCTCACCGACTGATAGATCATCCAGAGTGACCCAAAATTGGTGACAACAGTCAGGAACACAAATGGAATGACTACCGACGGGTGAGGCTTGCCATCGCGAAGGGTCCACACAAAAAACAGGAGATAGATACAAAATGCAACGGGCAACACGTAGACAAGAGAGTAGGTAGAGGCGGTCGACGCAGAGGACGCAGGCGTTTCGACCTGTGGCAAAGCGTCGACGAGTTCCGCTTCGCAGCTTGAGCAGCGCGTGAATCCTTCGCGATACTCGGCTCTACAGACTGGGCAGAACATGAGACTAGAAACCGCGACTACGAGCGTTCAACGGCTAGCGCGACGGCATTGCCGCCGCCGAGGCACAGCGCCGCGATCCCGCGCTTCAGCCCGCGCCGCTGCAATTCGTATAGCAGCGTCACCAGCACGCGCGCGCCCGACGCGCCGATCGGATGCCCCAGCGCCACCGCACCGCCGTTCACGTTCACCTTCTCGGGATTCAGCTTCAGCTCGCGCGTGACGGCAATCGCCGCCACCGCAAACGCCTCATTCAATTCATACAGGTCGACGTCCTTGTCACGGTCCCAGCCGGTTTTTGCGAGCAGCTTTTCCACCGCCTCGACCGGCGCCATCATCACCCATTTTGGCTCGACGCCGCTCACCGCCTGCGCGACGATTCGCGCCATGGGCCTCTTGCCCAGGCGAGCCGCGTTCTCCTCGCTCGTTACCACCACAGCCGCCGCGCCGTCATTCGTTCCCGGCGCGTTCCCTGCCGTCACCGTGCCGTCCTTCTTGAACGCCGGCTTCAGCCTCGCTAGCGCCTCCATCGACGTATCTTCGCGCGGCGATTCGTCCGTCTTGATCACCACCGACTCGCCCTTCTTCTGTGGAATTTCCACCGGCACAATCTGCTCGCCGAAAAAGCACGACTTGATCGCGCGCAACGCCTTCTGGTGGCTCGTCACCGCAAACTGATCCTGCTCCTGCCGCGAAATTCCGTATTTCTCGGCGACGAGCTCCGCCGTCTGCCCCATGTGATAATTTTCGTAGGCGTCCCACAAGCCATCGGTGATCATCGAATCGTAGATTTCCTGGTTGCCCAGCCGGAATCCCGTCCGCGCGCCCTTCAGCAGATACGGGCAATTCGACATCGACTCCATCCCGCCCGCCACCACCATTTCTGATTCGCCCAGCGTCACCGCTTGCGCCGCCAGCCCCACGGCTTTCAATCCCGAGCCGCACACTTTGTTGATCGTCATCGCCGCCACGCGCGGGTCAAGCCCGCCGCGCAACGCCGCTTGCCGCGCCGGATTCTGTCCCAGCCCTGCCTGCACCACGTTACCCAGGATCGCTTCGTCCACCAGCTTCGGCTCAATCCCTGCGCGCCGCACAACCTCCGCGACGACCTTCGCGCCAAGTTCCGTCGCGGAGAGCGGCGAAAGCCCTCCCATGAATTTCCCAATCGGCATCCGCACCGCGCTCAATATGACAGGCCGCTGCATGAACCTTCTCCCTCGACGGGAACAAAATCGCCGGAAATGCCAGTATAGGCGCGGCCCGCAACCCGGTCAATTCGCCGCCACATGCGCGCGCCGGCGTTTGCCGCCGTGATAACCTCTCCGCATGATGTTCACCAAACGCCTTCGCGAAGGAGTTCGCCGCGGCGAAATCACTTGCAGCGTCCGGATCTGGACGCGTCCCCACGTCCGAGTAGGCGGGCGATACCCCATGGGAGATGGTTCGATCGAGGTGGACTCGATCGAGCCGATCGGATTCCCGGACATCACGCCCGAGCTCGCGCGCGAGTCGGGGTTCCTTGGCGTCCTGGATCTCCTCAAGGTGGCGAAGCACGGTAAAGGCGAGAATATTTACCTGATTCGGTTCCACTACGTGCGGGCTCGCGCCAAGCGAGCAGGCCGGCGCAAGTTTCAGCGCCGCCACTAATCCTGGTAAGTGCATTCCGCATCCGAGGGAGGTGAGAAAACCGCTTGCTCGGATTCGTCAGTTTTTTAGGTGATTCGCTTGCCACCACTGTCGACACGTCGCGGCGTAATAACCCCGATTCTCGCGGAACTGCTCGAAGGATGGCACCCAATCGATTGGTCCATCACCTGCCAACTCGAAAAGAGCTTGCATGGCGGTGAATCCAATATCGGTGTCGGGATCATCAAGCATGGCAAGAAAAGTTGGGGCACTTTGGGGCGAATGAATGGAGCGAATGCCTTCGAGTATTTCCCGACGCATAATTGGACTTGGAAGCTGCAGCAAGCGATCCATGGTTGGCAGATTTGAGGGGTCGCGAATCGCGGAAATCTCGCTCACTAGTCGGTACTGCATATGGAAGAGCGAGTCCCTGGGCAGGACGAGAGAGGCGGGCGGCGGTGGTTGTCCGACCAGCCATTGTTCGACGGCCGGCAAGACAGAATAGTCTTGCAGCCGCAACATCGCTTCATATACATGGGTCCGCACAAGAGCATCTGGTGACTCTAGGAGCGAAATGAGCTCCGCTTTCGATTGTAAATGACGCATGTTCCCTAACATGCGAATGCTGTCCAATACGCGATCGTGATCGGGGTCAGTCAAGCCTGCTTTCAAATCCATTTCTAATTCATGCAATGGGTTTCCGTCCTCTGCAGAATCGGGTGCCAGGCGGCGCGAGATGGGGAGTTGGCCAAACCAATCGTCCACTAGAATATATCTGTCTCCTTCCGGCTTGAGGAAATAGAGACGGTAATCACCTTTCCGAAGAACCACATAGGGACGCCCAATTGACGTGCCTCCGCCTGGCAGAATGTCGTCAAAAAGTATGCCCACTACTTCGCCTACAGGTCGTTCTCCTTTAAAACATCGGTCTACGTGAACCAGAGCTGTGGCCGTTCGACTCGGCGGTTGTGGATCGGAGGAAGCGATCACTTCGGGCGCTTCGGCGACCTCTCCTTTGCACACGAGAGTCGAATCCGTGATCAGCTTGGGAATATTTTCAGTGCCGGGGATGGGGCCTAGGGACGCGAACGCAGAAGGGGCAGAAAGAGACCATATCACAGCGCACAGAAGTAGGGCCGCTCGCATAGCTGCATTATAGTCCTGCGAAGGCGGTCATCACTCGATCCGATTTTGGTCCGGCGAACGTCAGTCCGCAAGCCTGGGTTTTTCTGAATCTATGAGGGCTAGTTGTGATATGAAAAGCGGCGACCCACTCTCGTTGACTCCATGGAACAAAAAACTCCTCAACCATCTTCCGAACTTCGCCACGAACTCAGCGCGGGACAAATGGCGATGGTGGCGATCGGCGGCTCGATCGGCACGGGTCTTCTCTTGGGATCGGGCGCGGCTGTGCAGATTGCGGGACCGGCAATCATCTTGTCCTACATTATTGGCGCGCTGATCGCTTTCACTGTGACGATGGCGCTGGGCGAGATGTCGAGCCTGCATCCGGCCGCGGGCTCTTTCGGTGTCTATGCCGACAAGTATCTCAACCCCTGGGCGGGTTTCGTTTCGCGCTACGGATACTGGTTTTCGCTGATGATTGCGATCAGCGCCGAGCTGGTGGCGTCCGCTACGTACATGCGTTATTGGTTTCCGCATGTTCCCGCTACGGTTTGGTTTGCGGCGTTCGCGGCGCTGCTGCTGTTCATTAATTTGCGGACGGTGCACGCCTTTGGCAGCTTTGAATACTGGTTCGCGATGATCAAGGTGGTGGTGATTGCCGCATTCATCCTGATCGGGGCGGGATTGCTGCTGGGCGGGAAGGCTTCGCCGCACTACACGGCTGACGGCGGGTTCTTGCCGCGCGGGGCGACGGGGCCGTTGCTGGCCGTGTCGTTTGTTCTCTTCAACTACCTGGGAACCGAGATGGTGGCGATCTCGTCGGGCGAGGCGCGCTCGACTAAAGATATTGTGCGCGCGACCTACATCGCATTTGGCGTGCTCACGTTCGTCTATGTGTGCGCGACTGCGGTCTTGGTGGGCGTGGTGCCGTGGAACCTGGTCGGCGTGGGGCAAAGTCCTTTCGTGACTGTGTTCGAGGTCGCGCACGTGCCTGCTATTTCGCACGTGATCAACTTTGTGGTGCTGACGGCGGCGCTCTCCGGGGCGAACGCGAGCCTGTACGTGACCTCGCGGATGCTGTACTCGCTGGCCGAATCAGGATACGCGCCCGCAACGCTCGCGGAGCTATCGGGGAATGGTTCGCCGCGCAAGGCCATACTGGTGACGGCGTCAGGAATCCTGATTGCGCTTGTCGTTCAGTACATCGCGCCGCAGAATGCCTTCCTCTACATGATTGGGGCGTCGTTGGTGGGCGGAATGCTGGCCTGGTGCATCGCGCTGGCTTCGCACGTGGCCATGCGGAAAAGAATGTCACCGCAGGAAGTGGCGGCGCTGCCGATGCGCGCTCCGGGCGGAGCGGCCGCGTCGATGATCGCGTTCGCGGCGATTGTGGTGGTCGTAATATGTACGTGGTGGGCGCCGCAGGCTCGCATCACGATTGTGACTGCAGGCCCCTATCTGCTGCTTTTGAGCGTCTTCTATCTGATGATGAAGAAAAGGCGCTCGCGGAATAAGATAGCATCATGACTGACCCTCTCCTGCGCTGTCGCTCCGAGTTTCCAATCCTCGAGAAAACCACCTATCTCATCAGCAATTCGCTCGGCGCGATGCCGCGCGGAGTTTTCGACGCTCTCAACAACTATGCCTCGATCTGGGCCGAGCGTGGTGTGCGCGCGTGGGAGGAAAAGTGGTGGATGCTCGCGCGGGAGGTAGGTAACGAAATCGGGGCGCTGATGAACGCGCCGACCGACTCGGTGGCCGTGCTCGGCAACGTCACGCAGTGTCAAGCAGTGGTTGCTTCCTGCTTCGATTTCAGCGGGAAGCGCAACAAGATCGTCTACTCGGACCTGAATTTCCCGTCCGTGATGTATTTCTGGGAAGCGCAGCGGTCGCGCGGCGCGCGCGTCCACATGGTGAAGACCGACGACGGCATCGAAGTTCCCACCGAACGCCTCCTCGACGCGATCGATGAAACGACGCTGCTCGTTCCGGTGTCGCACGTGATCTTCCGCAGTTCCTACATCAATGATGCCGAGGCGATCTGCGAGAAGGCGCACCGCGTGGGCGCGCACGTCATTCTGGATACGTTTCAGTCGCTTGGCTCAGGCGTTCCGGTGAACGTGCAAGCGCTGAACGTGGATTTCGCGTGTGGAGGCGTATTGAAATGGCTGTGCGGCGGGCCCGGAACCGCCTACCTTTACGTGCGCCCCGACCTTGCTCGAGAGCTGGAGCCGAAGTTCACAGGCTGGCTCGCGCACGAAAACCCGTTTGGCTTCGAAATCGGCGCGACGCGTTACGCACAAGGGCCTTACCGGTTCCTCAATGGCACGCCGAACGTCCCTGCTCTGTACGCCGCGATGCCGGGACTGAAAATTCTCCGCGAACTCGACATGAATCAAGTGCGCGAAAAATCGAAGCGCCTCACGGCGCGAATCATCTCCATGGCGGAGCAGCGCGGATGGCGCATAAGCGCGCCGCGCGCCGCAGAGCGCCGCGGCGGCACCGTTGCGGTGGACATGCCCAATTCAAAGGAAGTGTGCGCGGAGTTGCTCAAGCGCGACATTCTGGTGGACTGGCGGCCAGGGGCCGGCGTGAGAATGTCGCCGCATTTCTACAATAGGGACGACGAAATCGATTTCGCGTTAGCGGCAGTCGACGAGATCCTTCGCAACATGGCCTGCGCACCCGGCCTCGCCGTTTGAGATCGGGACCGCGGCGTAGCCGCGTTCAGAAGAGCCGAGTGGGCGACATTTGTCCAGTAACGCGACGCGCCGACGCCGGCATCTAACGAGCCGCTCGATTGTGCCATTCTGCATCACGTTAGTGTTTCACAATGAATAATCATTAGTACTATTGTAACCGTCACTATCCGAGTTCATAGTCGGTTCAGCATCTGGGCGCAGCCCACGCAGTGTTGCGCAGATTGCCCCACCATGCCTGCATTAGATAAAGCGCCGCCACTTCGGGTCGCGCACTGCGACAAGGACGGAATTTCGGAGCGTTTACCTTGAAATTCTTTAGAAAAGTAACCTCAGTTATCGGCGCACTCACGCTGAGCCTCATGTCCGTGGCTCAGTCGCAGGCGCAGACGACCAGCAACGCGGCCGCGGTAGCAATGACCTTCGCGGTTGCGAGCTCCCTGACGGTAACGGCAACGCCGAGCAGCATCGTCTTTACTCGGACGAATTCTAGAAACGCCACTGCCTCGGCTCCGATCGCCGTCGTAACCAGCTGGAACCTCGCCGTCGGTGGCGGAAACGTCTTCACGGTCGCCTACTTCTCGAGCATCGCGGCTGCTTTGACGGACGGCACCCTGAATATTCCCAGCAGCGATGTGTTCGCTTCGATCAATGGCGGCGCCGCCGCTGCTTGCACGCTAGCCAACGTCAACGTGGCGGCGGGGAACCCAGGCGCTATTTGCCCGCAGATCTTCGGTGGGATCGGCGTTACGGCCCAGGGGAGCCACTCAGACAGCATCCTGCTCTCGCTGACGAGTCCTACGGACTTTCCGGTAACCAGTTACGCGGGGACCATCACGATCAGCGCTCAGGCCACGTAGATTCGTGGCGCGGTGCCAAGTGCGCGCTGGTTGAGACGTATCCACATTTGTCTTTTGCACTGAGGGAATGCGCAATATGAAGAGAGTCTTGTCCCTGCTACTCCTGCAGTTCTCGTTCTTCGGACTGGCCGTTTCAGCCCAAACTCTCTCACCCATCATCGTTGAATGCGGCAAAAAGTGCCGCGGTGAGTTTTCCATCACCAATAATGGATTGACCTCCCTCGCGGTCACTGTCGAGGCCCGCAGCTTCAGCTTGGATACCCTGGGGCACGCAACCAATCGACCCCTTGACCCGAGCGTCGAGCTCAAGCTGGAAGAAGGGAGCGCCCGCATCTCGCCCAAAGGCACGCACACTTTTGGATACCAATTGAAGTGTTCGGCTCCTTCTTGCTCGGTCGCGCTCCTCTCGTCTATGGTGGTGGGTCACACCGCTGAGGGTATATTAGTCCGTGTGCAGCTGGCGCACACCGTCTACAGTTGTGAAAAACAAAGAGACTGTCGGAAGAAAGTGCGCGCGGCAGCGGGCATCAGGGACGATTGATGCTCCGTGTTTGCCTGTGCGTTTTGCTGCTAGGCGTTCCCGCCAGCGCTCAGGTTCTTCAGCTATCTGGTGGCCGCAGCACCCTGCTCGGTGGAACCGGCGGTGAAATCACTGCCTTCTTTCCAGAGAGCACTCTCAGTGCTTCGGCCGGATTCGCTAACGGCCATTTTGTCTTTGGGGCCTCCGATACTTTCAAGCTTCACGGCCTAGAAATCACTGCCGGTGATAGAGATTTCGGCTATTCCTTTGACGGCGCCGGTCTCGGCGTCAGCACGCGCGGGCTGTTCGTGCAACGCAATACGCGGCACACGAGTTTCGCCGTGTTCTTGGGTTCGACTGGCATCGGATATGCCACTCCCTTCATGGTCACCGCCAAGGCTCAGCACATCGGCGCCGGATTCTTCCTCCAGCGCCATTTTGATAACGGTCTGCTTCTTTCGTCCCTCGCCGTGATTGACGGCGGCAAACACACCGCCATACAGGGTCTTTCTTATCGCAGCCACTCGCTGCATCTGGCAGGAAGCGCGGGTCTGCTTCAAAATCAAAAATACTTCACTGGCGAAGCGGACTACCAGCCGCTTCGCAGCCTCAGTTTCTCGGCGACTCACAATGATTTTTTCCTAACAGACCACCTGACTGCAAATAGCGTGAGTGCCTTCGCAGCGCTTGGCCGCATCACCGTGCAGGCGTCCCTGCTCGACGGTCAGTACCGGCTGTTGAAAACTACTGGCGCATCGGCTGGAGCGAGCCTTCGGATCGGGTCCATCACCGTGCGATCCAATTTCTACGAATCCAATCACCGGATCCTTCTCGTCCACGTGGTCCAGGAACACTTTCGCCGCTGGGCTGTTTCCGGCATCGTAAATCAACTTCAAGGACAAACTTCCTATGCCTTCGGCGGTGGTTATCTCGGCAACAAAATCAGTGTCAGCCTCGATCACTCCGTGCTTTTCTTTCCGGTCAGCGGCAAGGGCTTTCAGCAGACCACCACCGTGCAGGTGTCCTTGCGCATTCATGACACCGCGCTCAACTTTCAAACCAACATCGATCCCATGATGCACGTACAGTACACCACTTATGCGTCCAGCTACGTCCAGGGGCCGCTGGCTGGAGCGGCCATGAATAGTTACAGCCATAGGGCCGGCGGCAAGTTCGTGATCGGCGGCTCGGTCGTCGACGAGCACGGCGAGCCGGTGGAAGGTGCCGCCATTCAGTTGCAAGGTGGTACCGTGGTGTACTCGGACAGCCAGGGAAAATTCTTCGCGCGAGTGAAGCACGACAAACCTGCGGCGCTGGTGGTGCTGGTCCAGGAATTTGCCGCGCCGGGGCGCTGGGTGGTAACAAGCTGCCCCGCGAATGCCGCGCCCGGCGTCGATGTGCTTATCAGGTTAAGAAGGGAAATTGCGCCGTGAGACGCACGTCCGAAAAGTAGAAGTCTCTCCCAATCCTCCAATGCGACTTGGAGAAGCAAATCGCATTGTATCGGAGATTCGGCTGACTAGATTCCTGGATTCGCGTTCACTGCCACTGACTTCGCAAGTCGACATATCAAGATCCCTGCCTTAAGCCCTACGGCTTTTCTCTCGTTTGGTCGGTTATCCAGTTCGTTTCCCACGTCTTCCCGCCATCGGCGGAAAACGCCTGCTCGAAGTGCGGCGAATTCGTCGTGACGCCTGACCAGACGAATCGGGCATACACCGCTCTGCCCTCATAGATTTGTTGGTTGTAGAATTCGCCTCGCCCATCGCTGAACTGCCCGACCATGGGATTCTGCTCGAGGACTCCATCGGCGGCGTTTGCCCAGTAAATGCTCCACTGATGGGATTGCGGGTTGTAAAGACGCAGCGCCAAACCCTGAATATGTACGTGCTTCTCCGCGCTATCGACGCTCATTTCCTCTACTTCCCCACGACCGTCCAGGACCTTGCGGCAGACGGTAGTCCCGTCGAATTCCACCCATTCGTTGGAGCCGGATAACCGGTGCGCGAGTCGTTTCAGGTGGAATTTCCAGGAGCCGACGAGGAAGTCAAAATCGTGTTGCCCATCTCGTTTGTCGGACGCCACCTGTTGAGGATTAGCTGTCCCCTTCCATGCCCGCACTCTTTCAGTCAAGAAAACAAGCGACACGCCAATCAAACCGAAGACGACCAAGAGTCTGCATAATTTCATTGCGCGTTCCTCTCACGCACAAGATTTGGGAGAGACGACTTTTCCCAATGACCTTCCCACTTGCGGGCTGAAATAGCCACATTAAATAAATGTCTCGGGCGTTTCCGTTCGGGGTTATTCACCGTAGTGAATTTCGAGGGAGAGGCTTTCTCCCGTTTTCAACGGGCCCAGCACTACCTGGCGGCCACTCGCCGCCAACGTAGCCTCGCCCCCAACGCTTTTCACACGGCGCCGGAATTCGAACGTGAGTCCCTCGACGGGTTCTTCAGCCGTGACGCTTAAGCGAACGTCGGGTGCTGCTTTCCCAGCCGTAATCGTCCATTTCACGCGATCGCGCCCGCGCCAAAAGCGCGCAAAGCTGAGCATATCGGTGGCCGTGACTCCGTCAGGCAGGTGGTCGAGCAGATCTTCTTCCGCCTTCAGCTTGTACGTCGCGTCGTTGCTGTGGATCAGTATGACGCTGATGGCCCCATTCTGGGCGTTCGCGCGAATCACTTCCAGTGCGCTTGCCACTCGATGGTCCAATCGCGGAGCTTCCTCATCTTCAAACGTCAGCGGAAACTCGAAAAGGCCGCTGTCCTCTTCAAATCCCAGCCCCAGAGGCAGCGCATACGGAAAGTTGGTGAGCACGTCAGGAGCGGTGAACGACGAGTCAAAGAGGTACCCGCAGCGCTGAAGCGCCTCGGGCATCGTGGGAGGAACGCGAAGATGCCCGGAACGGAAAAATACAGTCTGCTGGCCGGGCAATTGGCCGTCGAGAAGTTCCTTGCTCACGCGAACCTCGCCAAAAACCGTTGCACCCGTCGCTGATTCGAAGCCGGTGCCACGCGGGTTATACGTCGCGAGCGTCTCGGTTCCCGTACCTAATTCGAATTTGTTGAACGCGCGCGAGTGGATGATGGAATGGCTGCCGATTGAAAATCCCAGAGAGTACACCTTCCGCAGATCGTCAAGGTCCTTGCCGAAAAAGAACGCCGCGCTGTTGGCATCGCTTACATACTTCGTCTGAATGAAGAACGTACTTTTGGCGTGATGCTTCTCTTCCATGGCCGCGAACTCCAGCGCCGGTGCAAACGACTTCTCCCAATCCACGTCGTGCGAGAGCAGCAACACCGAGTCTTTCCCGTCGGGAATCGTCCCCAGGCGCACCGCGTCTGCCTGCTCGGATTCGTACCACGCGCGCAGCATGAGCATCCAAACGTCAGCGCCCGGCTCAAAAGCGTTTACGTAGTGGCGCTGAGCCTCGTAATCGCGATCTACCTGACTTCGCAGCACCACGTCTTGAAGGCTTAGGCCAAAGACATAAGCCGTTCCTTGACCCGTTTTCTTGCGCAGGGCCGCCGCGGTTCCATCGTCGAAGTGCGCCAGCGTTTCGGACGTGCCGTCCGATGTGTAGCCGTTGGTCCAGAAGATTTCGTCATACTTCGCATTTCCCAGTTGTACTTCTCGTTCTTCCGGGCGATTCAAGTACCGCTCGATGGGATCGGTACTTGCGTCGAAAACTACGCGATGGCGGCGCCGCGAAGGAACCATTTCGCGAAACCCGAATAGCGCCCGCAGGGCTGCAGTGGAAACGTTGAACGACAGCAAGCTGCCGCCGTTGGTTACGTGGCGACTCAGTTTCGCGGCTTGCTCGTCGGTGAATGTGCGCCCGTCGGCCGACGGATACACGATCACGAGAGAATGCCGCAGCGCCTGAGCCAAGTCGCGCGTAACGAAAAACGGAATCCCCATTTCGCGCAGCGCGTGCACGAGTCCGAGCATGCCCTCGTCCGGCTTCGACCAAAAAACCGCGACTTGCAATGGAAACGATTCGGGAAACGTTGCCGCCGGATCCGCAAGCAGGCGCTGAAGCGGCAAGACGGGCACCTCAGCCGCGCGAAGATTCTTAATTTTCTGGTCATCACTCCGGTGAAAGAATGCCCAGCTGAGCGCAGCTACCGCCGCAAGGCCAAGAAGGCTCGCGCTCGTTTTTTTCGACGCCATGGAAAAACGGTAGTCCTTTGGAGAGGCAGATAACAATCGTACTCATACCTGAAAAAACGAAAGAGACAATGCGGACTCTCGCGATTCACATTGAAACTGAAACGCGCAGTTCTAACCGTCCAGGCGTGGATTCTCACGTGGGGAAGTCCGCGTACCAAAACGTATCAATCTGATACGTATGTTCCGGGCTGGCGTCTTCGCCCTCGTTATCATTTCAAACTGTCACAGATTGCTCGGCAGTTACCGCCACCGCAACGTTAAAACCTTCTAATATTCATGGCCCATTTCGTGCACTCATTGTCGTTGGAATGGTCCGCGCAAATCCTATCTGGGGGCCGCTCTCTCAGCGTGAGAGATGCCTTCGTCGAGTCTCGCCCCGAATGCTCGTTCTCCTCATGCTCGGAATGTTCTTGGCGTCGGCCGCCGCGGCACAGCAAACCGAAGAAACTTGGCAGGCGCAGGTCCGCAAGGACACCGACGCTCGCGATTGGGCTGACGCCCTCCGCATTATCGATCAGGAGCTCGCCCGTTCGCCCGGAGACGTGGATATCCGCGCATGGCGCGCTCGAGTTCTCACCTGGGCCGGCAGGCTCCCAGAGGCCGAGCACGAGTACGACGCGGTCCTGAAAATCGAGAGAGAAGATCCCGACAACTGGATGGGCCTGGCTACCGTTTACATGCAGCAGGGCCGCATGCAGGAGGCGCTTAAAGCCGCGGATCGCGCTGTCGAGATCGATCCCAAGCGGGCCGACCTGCGGGCCACGCGCGCGCAGATATTTCGCGCCAGCGGAGACGAAAGCGATGCCCGCCTCGAATTTCAGAGAGCCCTTGTACTCGACCCCGGCAGCCAGGACGCGCGCTCAGGTCTATCGTCGCTTCGAGGCGATGGAAAGCAGGAACTGCGTTTTGGCTTCGACGACGATCTCTTTTCCTCCGCGCCCGCGAACCATGACCAGTGGGTGAGCCTGGTTTCCCACTGGACTCGACGCTGGACGAGCAGCGCCGCTGTGAGTCTCTACCAACGAGGCGGCATGAACGCCGGAAACTTCGTCGGCAGTGTCACCAGGAGCCAGCCGAAATGGGGCGCGCTCACGATTGGCGGAGCAACGGGACACGATAACGGAGTGATACCTGAGACGGAAGCGTTCTTCGAACTCGATCACGGCTTCAAAATCAGCGAGAACCGGCCCCTTCGCGGACTTGAATTGGTTTACGGCCAGCACTGGTATTGGTACACCACGGCGAGAATTCTGGCCGTGAATGAAACGGCCATCGTCTACCTTCCGCGCGATTGGACGTGGACCTTTGGATTGACCCAGGCGCGCAGCCATTTCTCTGATACCGGCATCGACTGGCGGCCCTCCGGCTTAACTCGGCTTGCGTTTCCGCTCGCGCGTTGGTCTCAACGAGAGCTTTCGGGAAATGTTTTCTACGCCGTCGGCACAGAGGATTTCGCGCAAGTGGATCAGATTGGCAGCTTCGCTTCGCAGACGTACGGCGGCGGGCTGCGCTTCCGGTTCACACCGCGCCAGGACGTGACCGGCTATGCGGCGTTGCAGCAGAGAACGCAGAACCGCGCAGAGACGAGTTTTGGATTTACCTATGGCATCCGATTCTGATTTCTTGCATAAGTTTGCGCCCTCCGTCCTTGTGTTCAAGGCGATCATTTGGGCGATTGCGGCCGATTTCGTGTTGTTGGCGTTCATCCTCCTTCGCAGAACCTATCGCAAACGCTTCTTCAGGCGGCGCGATCGCCGCGTCTTCGAACTCCGCCAGCAATGGGACGCCTTGATCTCCGGCGAAATCCCGTTCGAGACCTGGCGAACGAACCCCTTCGATCGCCGCATCATTGAAGACATGGCGCTGGACGCTTTTGAGACGGCCGCCGCGGACCAGTCCGCGCGTCTGCTGCATTTCCTGCGCACGGCCGGCTTGATTGAAAAGCGAATCTTTGAAGCTCGAACGCTGAAGGGATGGAGGCGGCGTAGCGCGCTCGTGGCGCTTGGGCGAACCCGGGCGCCCGAGGGCATTCCCGCGCTCTCCGAAGCCTTGCGGGACCGCGATCTCGAAGCTCGCAATGCGGCCCTGCGCGGCCTTGGCAGGCTGGGATCTCCGGAGGCCGCCGAAGAAATCCTACACTGGGTGGCCGAATCGGGATTGAATGTACCCGCCCTTCCGCTTCAAAACGCCCTGATCAATTGCTGCCGCGAAAAACCACAGATTTTGCTGCCTTATTTGCAGCACGCCCCGCCCAAGCTGCGGGAAGTCCTTGGGCGCGTTCTAGGAGAAGTGGCGAGCTCGTCTTTGGGTGAGGACCTGATCGGCCTTGCCGATGACGACTTGCCCGAACTGCGCGCCGCTGCCGCACGAGCGATGTCCAACGCTCAACCGGGTCATGCTTTGGACGTTCTGGCCGAACTCTCGCGCGACACCGTCTGGTTCGTGCGCCTGAGGGCGGTGGTAGCAATGGGGAACCTCTACGATCCCAAAGCCGTGCCCCACCTGCTGAAGGCTCTTACCGATTCCAACCGCTTGGTGCGCATGCGCGCCGCCGAAGGCTTGGTGGATTTTAAGTCGGAGCTGGCTTCCATCTTCGTGCGAGTCGCAAAAACGCACGACCGTTACGGACTTCACGCGTTCCTGGCGGCGCTCGAGAATGCGGGCTTGCGCGACACGCTCGATGCGGAGATACGCAGAGCGCCCTCGCTTCCGAGTATCGAACTTCACGAACTCCTCACCATTCTGCGAGTGGGCAAGTTCCCGGAGGCACAGGTCGCCGAGGCGATCGAAGCCGTCGAGACACCGGCGCCCAAATGATTCACGTCCTGGATTTCGCGAACCACGCCCTGTTTTGCTACTACCTCGCGTGCAATCTGGCGTACCTCATCGCTTTGATCATCGCCTTGAAGACCAGCGCCGCCCACCAGCGCCGCGTGGGCAGCTACCGGCTCCGCTGGATCACCGAATCCCCGCTCGCGCCGCCGATCACTCTGCTCGCTCCCGCTCATAACGAAGAAAAGTCCATTCGCATTTCGATACGAAATCTTCTCGAGCTCGATTATCCGGAGCTCGAAATCATCGTGATCAATGATGGCTCAAAGGATCGCACCCTCGAAGAGTTGCAGGACGAATTCAAGCTGCGGCCGGTCCGCGTCGTTTACGTTCCCGAGGTACCCAGCGCGGAGGTTCGTGGGATCTACCGCAGCGACGCCGACCCGCGTCTTCTCGTCGTCGACAAAGAAGCCGGCGGCAGCAAGGCCGATGCCGTGAATGCCGGTTTGAATGCGGCCACGTCTCCCTACGTCTGCGTCGTCGACGCCGATTCCGTCCTCGAACGCGATGCTCTTCTGCGAATCATGATTCCCGTACTGGCGGATCCCGAACACGTTGTAGGAGTCGGCGGCATCATCCGCATTTTGAACGGCTCCGAAATTCAGGGCGGACACCTCGCGCGTGTCCGCCTTCCGCGAAAGAGCATCGAGGTCATTCAGGTGATCGAATACTTGCGGGCATTTCTGATCGGACGCGAAGCCTGGGCCCAGGGCAACATGATGATGATTATCTCCGGCGCGTTCGGCCTGTTTCGCACCGATCTCGTCCGAGCCGTTGGCGGCTATCGCGCGAAAGCTATCGGCGAGGACTTCGATCTGGTGACGCGGTTGCACAGGCATCTTCTCGAGAAGAAGGTCGAGTACCGGATCAAGTTCGTACCCGATCCCGTTTGCTGGACGGAAGCGCCGTCGGATTTGAAGTCACTCGGCCGGCAGCGCGCCCGCTGGCAAAAAGGCCTCCTGGATACGCTCCTGCCCAACCGCGACATGCTCTTCCGGCCGCGCTACGGCCGCGTCGGATGGCTCGCTCTGCCTTACCTTTGGATTTTCGAGCTATTCGCTCCGGTAATAGAAATAGGCGGGATTCTCACGATCATTCTCGCGGCCGCTTTGGGCATTCTGAGCCGCGAGTTTTTCATTCAGTTCATGATTTTTGGATATGCCTTCGCCACTGTGATTTCGATGGGAGCCGTCCTGCAGGAAGAAATCACCTACAAACGGTACAACGATTGGCAGGACATCGCCCGCTTGGTCAGCTACTGCTTTCTCGAACATTTTCCCTATCGTCAGCTCCACATGTTCTGGCGGCTCCAGGGCCTCTGGCAGTACATGCGCGGCGATATGGTTTGGAAACCTCTGGAGCGCAAAGGCCTGCAATCCTCCACCACCGCGCCCTGACCCTCCCCATACCAGTTCCCGAAGAACGTAGGGTTCGTCTGACTTCCCTGCATAGTCTGCGTCTGAGCGGTGAGATCCCCGTGGACAGCTTTTCTGCGGCGGTGTACGCGAGCACTATGATAGGCTCCCCCATCCAAGGAGGTGTGCCATGTACGACATGAAGGGCCTAGGCAAGCTCAAGACGATCGAGGCCAGCGCACCGGACGCCATGAAGGCCTTCTGGGCGTTCGATAAGGCCGCGATGGCCGCCGGTGCCATCCCGGTGAAATACAAGGAACTGATGGCGCTCGCTGTCGCCTTCACCACGCAATGTCCGTATTGCATCGAGATTCATGCAAAAAAGGCGCGCGAGGCCGGCTGCTCGGATCAGGAGATATCGGAAGTCGTCGCTATCTCGGCCGCTCTCCGCGCTGGCGCTGCAATCACCCACGGCACCCACGCCTTCTAGACTGATAAAGTCGCGTTTTTGGCGTGCTCGTCGGGTGTGTTTTTCACCGTTCTAATCGCAAGTCGTTGGGCGATTAGAACGTCCGTAACAGTTTCTGATCGCCAAATACAAGAATGAGAATTCGCTCTAACTCACTGGAAACAAACAACCGCGATCCTTCCTAATCGCCCGGATTTCAGAAGACTCCTTTTTCGCAAAAATCTTCGCCTTACATTCGCCCCTTCCAAACTCTGGTACAATGCTCGTTCACCTCACTTTGATGGCCTCAGCCTCCAACGCGCCCGACTCAGCCACCGGCTTCCCGCTTAACCCCGAACAGCGCGCCGCTGTCGAGCATGGCGAAGGCCCGCTGCTCGTCGTCGCCGGCGCTGGCACGGGAAAGACCCGCGTCATCACCGAGCGCATCCGCCATCTTCTCGAATCCGACCCCAATCTCGAGGGCGAAAACATCCTCGCCCTGACGTTCACCGACAAAGCCGCCAACGAAATGAAATATCGGGTTGTGAAATCGATTGGCGAACGCGCCGAAAACGTGTGGCTCAGCACCTTCCACAAGTTCTGCCTCGAGAAAATTCTCCGCGCCGCCAACACCGAAATTGAGCCGCTCGATGAACTCGATCACAAGATCCTGTTGCGCCGGAACATTAGCCGCCTCGAATTGAAGCATTTCAAGCGCCTCCAGGAACCCAGCGAGTTCCTCGCCGACTTCGTCACTTTCTTCTCGCGCTGCCAGGACGAGCTGGTGACGTCCGGCGACTACCGCTGCTACGTGGAGAAGCTGCGCGCCAGGTTCGAAGCGGGCAAACATTCACTCGAACCGGACGCGCTCACCATCGCGCGGGAAGAAGTCGAAAAGCAGGAAGAGCTCGCGCGGGCCTTCTGCGTCAGCGAGCAACTATTGCGCGAGCGCAGTCTCACCACGTTTGGCGCGCAGCTTGCCGATGCCGTCGAGCTCCTAGGAACCGACGCCGCGCTCCTCGCGCAAATTCGCAGCCAGTATCGCTACATCCTCGTCGACGAGTTTCAGGACACCAACGTCGCTCAGCTCGAGCTGCTTTGGCTTCTCGCCGGCGATCGTCGCAACATCATGGCCGTCGGCGACCACAACCAGGCGATCTACCGCTTCCGCGGCGCGTCGTATGGAAGCTTCACGATTTTCCTGAAGCGGTTCTGCGGCGTGCGCGCGCCAACGCTTGGTTCCGCGTCGCCCAAATTTGTAGTGAGCCTTTCGCAAAACTATCGCTCGACAAAACGCATCCTCAACGTCGCTGACGCCGTCATCCGCAACAACGAGCAGTCGCCGCTGCTTCCCGAGAACAAGCTCACGACCCAGAATCGCGAAGGAGAAAAAATTCGCGTCGTCGAATTCGGCGGCCCTCATGAGGAAGCGCACTGGGTAGCATCCGAAATCGACCGTCTGCACCACGCGGGAGAACGCTGGAGCAGCATGGCCGTGCTCTACCGAAAGCATATCCATCGAGATGTGCTCCTGGGCGCGCTGCAGCGACGCAACATTCCGTTCGTAATCCGAAGACTCTCGATCTTGTCGAGTACGCTCGTCCGCGATCTGCTCGCCTGGCTTCGCGTGATCGGCCAGCCCGGAGACAACGTGGCCTGCGCCCGCATCCTGGCGGCGCCGCACTGGGGGCTCGAACCGCGCAACCTGGTGCGGCTCGCGGAACGCGCCGACAAAAATCACCGGCGCCCGCTCTCCGACGAAATCGAATCGCCCGACGCCCAATCGCAGTTCCCGCGCCTCAGGGAACTGACGGGACTATTGCAGCGCCTTCGCCAAAGCGCGCGCCGCAAGAGCGCGAGCGAACTGCTCGATGAATTGATCGTCGCGCTCGAGCTGGCGCCTCTCTCGTCGGACGAAGATCGCTATTATCTCGACCGGTTCGCGGCCTTCGTGCGCGACTGGGAAAAGAAAAACAGCGGCGCCAATCGCCTGCGTGATTTCCTCGAATATCTTTTTTACTTCAATGAAGCCCGGGGCGACATCACTCTCGAAGATCATCCTTCCGAGGACGCAGTCGAGCTTATGACCGTCCATGGAGCCAAGGGTCTCGAGTTTCCCCACGTTTTCGTGCTGCGCCTTTCGAGGGCGGACTTCCCTTCTTTTGCCAGATCGCCGGTCTTCGAGTTTCCTCCGGAGCTGATGAAAGAGGAAAAACCCGAAGGTGATTTTCACATCCAGGAGGAGCGGCGTCTTTTCTATGTCGCTCTTACGCGCGCCCGCCAGCGCCTCACGCTCTCGACGGTGGTCAACAAGAGAAAGCGGCATTCGCAGTTCCTGGATGACTTCCTCGAAGACGCCAAGGTAAAACAGTTTGACTCGCATCAGCTTGCGCCGAAAGTGGTGGTTCCGCCCGACGAGGAAGCGGCCGGCCCGACGCCGATGGCCGCGGAGACGCTCAGCCTTTTCGACGTGCTGCGCGAAGATACTCGCGCATATTCTCGGGTCGCGCTGTGGGCCAAGGCGTACCACCCACCGAAACCTGAGCCACTCCAACTGAGCCCTTCGGCGATCAGCACCTACCAGTCCTGCCCCATGAAATACCAGTTTCAGTATCTGTGGAATATTCGAGGCGGCCCCCACGCGCAAGCCACTTTCGGCAGGGTGATGCATGCGACGATTCAGGAATTCGTCCGTGAGATGCGCGACCGCCGGAGTATTTCTCTGGAAGCTTTGTTGGAGATCTACGATCGCGAATGGTCATCGGCAGGGTTTTCCGACGATTACGATGAGGATGAATACCGCAAGACCGGCCGCGAACAGCTCGAGGTTTTCTATCGCACCTATATGGAAGCTCCCCCGGAAGTCGTGCATCAGGAGAAGAAGTTCGAGCTTCCGCTGGAAGACGGAATCGTCGTCATGGGCCGAATCGATCAGGTGAATCGCATCGGGAAAAAGGAATTCGAGATCGTCGACTATAAGACCGGCAAGCCGAAGGAATCGAAAAAAGCGGCCGACGATATTCAACTCAGCATCTACGCGCTTGCGGCGCGCGAAGTTCTGGGGATAGAACCTGCCCGATTGGTCTTCTATAACTTGACGACGAACGAGGCCGTGGCAACCACCCGCGACGCGAAGGCCCTCGCCGCCACAAAGCAGAAAATCAACGAAGTGGCCGACCTGATTCGCGCGAGACAGTTCGCTCCGAATCCAACCTATGGTTGCGCCACCTGCGATTACAAGCCGCTCTGTCCCGCACACGAACGTTTGATTGCAATTCGGCCGGCAAGGAAAGCGGGAGGCTCTCTCTCTTAAATTGCGGCAAGAATTCCATCGCAAAAAAAACGAGGCGCCTTTGGGGCGCCCCGTTTTCCGGAAAGGCTTGAGCCTGACTCAAACCTCAATCGGCTTCGCGCATGAACTACAGTGAAGCTTTTCCCGCGAGAAAATCGCGCCGCGAATTTCGAAACGCGCTTGACTCGCTTCGTCCATCTATAAATGTGCGGACGAGTGAAGTCAAGAAGAAAAACTTTTGCGGCGATTGCTTTCGCGAAACTTTTCCTCGGCCGATTTCAGCGCGCCACGCCGAGCGCGCTCTGGTAGTAGCCCTCGCGCGCGGATATGTTCAGGCCCGGCCGCCGCACGCGCACTTCGATCGTGTGGTAGTCATGCGTTTTGTCGGCTCCGTGCGGAGAGAATGTGAGCGTGTACTGGTTGCGCGCCTCTTCCGTCACTTCCGAGTACAGGCGGTCGAGGTCTTCTTCCTTGCCTGCGAAGAATGAGTCGCCGCCGGTCTTCACCGCGTATCGGTCGGTTTGCCCTAGTCCGTGCTCCAGAAGCGATTTGCCGGGAATCGAGTGCGTCACGGAAATCGAATACACTGAAATATCGCCGATGAGAAGCGACCGCAGCGTTTCTTCGTACGTGTGCGAATTGTGGCGCGAATTGGTTCCGTCGGAAACCAGGAAAATAATCTTGCGCCGGTCGCGGCCGCGGCCTTTCAGCATCTGTCCGGCGGCGAAGATTGCGTCATCGAGCGCGGTATTGTTCGCGGGGCGCGCGGAGCCGTGAACCGGCACTCCCTGCCCGTTCGGCAGCGGCTGTCCGTTGATGATGGGACCCGCCGTCGTCGGGTCAGCCACGATGGCGTTCGAGTGCGAGCCGATCTGAAGCCGCTTGAGCTTCGTGAACAGATCGTCGTTGTCCTTCGAAAAATCCGCCACGGTTTCCTGATACTCCTCGTAGGTCACCACCGCCGCTTCGTCATTGGGACCGAACCCCGCCGAGATCGAAACCAGGCTCTTCTGCACTTGGTCGGCTTGCTTTGTTGCGAGATTGTTGTCGATGAGTATCACGGCCGAAAGAGGAAACGGATTCGAATCGAAAAGGATGATCTGTTGCTCCACGCCATCCTCAAAGACGCGGAATTCGTTCTGCTCGAGGTCGGGCACGAGCTGCCCGCGGCCGTCCTTCACAGTTACCGGAACGATGACGAGTTCCGTACGCGATACGATCCTCGTCCGCGTCTCTGTTTGAGGGGGCGGCGCGGGCTTTTGTTGCGCTGGCGCACCCGGAGTGGCATGCTCAGGACTCGCGGACTGCGCGCCTGCGGGAATTCCCAGAAGCAGGAGCGCTCCTAGTGCAAGGAAGATTCGCGTCATGTTGACCTTTGGCTGCCTCTCGGCGCGTGCTTTCCAGCCGCTGCATTTCGCTTTAACCGGTGGAACATCCACAGCGCCATCTCGCGCATCGTATCTTTCGGAACCAGCTCCCAGGAGAATTATACAATGCGATTGACCGCCGTTGCGGCAAGCATACTTACTTTGGGCCTCGCGAGCTATGCTGCTCTCAACGCCTTCACTCCGCGAGTGTCTGCCGCCCCACAGCAATCCACCGCGGGCCCTATGCGGCCGGCCGGAAGCGCCCAATCGCAACAGGAACCGCCGAAGCCTCCGCAGGAGCAACCGCCGCAATCGTCACAAACTCTAAAAGTTCAGACCAGTCTCGTCAACGTTTTCGTTACGGTGCGCGACAAGCATAACGGCATTATTTCCGATCTGGGAAAAGATGACTTCAAGGTTTTGGAAGACGGCCAGGAACAGAAAGTTGCCTACTTCGCCAAAGAATCGGACATGCCGATCACGCTGGGAATCTTGATCGACACCAGCGGCAGCATGCAGAATATTTTGGACGCCGAGCAGGACACCGCATCGCGTTTCGTGCATCAAATCATGCGCAAGAAAGACGAAGCCATGATCATCAGCTTCGACTTCGACATAAACCTTCTGGCTGATTTTACGGAAGATCCCTCCGTTCTCGAACGCGCGATTCGTCGCACGCAGATCAACGCGGTTTCGAGTGGCGGCGTGGTGACGCCGAGCACGGTTCCAACCGGAAGCAACGGCGGCACGGACCTCTACGACGCTGTTTACCTGGCATGCCACGATCAGTTTGCCAGCGAAGCCGGCCGCAAAGCGATCATCCTGCTTACCGACGCAGAAGACACGGGCAGCAAGTTGACCCTGCAGCAGTCGATCGAGGCGGCACAGCGGTCCGACGCCGTCATACATGTTCTTCGGCTTTCTGACGAGCCGTTCTATATGAGTCTCGGTGTGGGTTACAGCGGCGCAAGCGTTGCGCGAAAAATGGCTGAAGACACGGGCGGACGCGAGGTGGAAGTTCGCAGCCAGAAGTCACTCGAAAAAGCCTTCGACCAGATCTCAGAAGAGCTCCGGTCTCAGTATGTGATCGGGTACTACCCCACGAACAACAAGCACGACGGCACGTTCCGGAAGATCAAGGTCGACGTCAATCGACCCGACATGCGCGTGCTCGCGCGCAAAGGCTACTACGCGCCAAGATAGCAACAAGCCCTCGGGGACTCCTGTGCGCGCCTCCGTCCCTTCGCTCATCGAAAGTTCGCTGCACTCCCAAAATCACATCGCCCTGGTTTGCGTTCGCGCTTGACGCCGCCGCCCGCGCGATGTATCTCCGATAGTCCAATTTGATGACACTCCAATTCGAACCATGAGAGGTGAGTGAATGGAACGCAACCGAATCACGCGACGCGACTGGCTGGTTGGAACAGGAATGTCTCTCGCCACACTGGCGGCAAATCCGAAAGCAATGATGGCAGGCACTGCCCAACCGCAGAATGCCGAACCGCAGGAATCCGACGCAGTCAAAGCAGACCGAGCTCGGCGAATGCAATGGTGGCACGAAGCGCGGTTCGGAATGTTCATCCACTTTGGTCTGTACAGCATGCTCGGGCGCCACGAATGGGCGATGGAAGATGAAGGCATTCCGGTGCACGAATACGAGCAGCTCGCGAAACAGTTCAATCCCACGCCGAATGCGGCGCGCGCGTGGGCCAGACTCGCAAAGCAGGCTGGCCAGAAGTACATGGTCATGACGAGCAAGCACCACGAAGGCTTCTGCAACTTCGATACGAAGCTGACGAACTACTGCGCCGCAAAGCAGGCGGCGGGTCGCGACCTGCTCCGCGAATACGTCGAAGCAGCGCGTGCCGAGGGGTTGCGATTCGGTTTCTACTACTCCCTGATGGATTGGCACCATCCGGACGGGGCTCGCTGTGCGACGGACGAAGACGCGCGGAAGCGCTTCGTCGAGTACACGCATGGCCTCGTGCGCGAAATCATGACGAACTACGGCAAAGTGGATGTGCTGTGGTACGACGTCGATTGGCCGCTCGACGCGAAGGGATGGGACTCGGAACGCATGAACAAAATGGTGTTCGAGCTGCAGCCGGACATCATCGTCAACAATCGCAACGGCATTCCCGGCGACTTTTCGACTCCCGAGCAGGAGATCGTCGCTGCCAAGAGCGGGCGCGCATGGGAAAGCTGCATGACCATGAACGACAGTTGGGGATTCCAGCGAGCCGACGACAACTGGAAAAGCCCGAAAACCGTGGTGCGCAACTTAATCGAGTGTTCGCACGGCGGCGGAAACTACCTGCTGAACATTGGGCCGCGACCCGACGGCTCGATTCCCGACGACTCGGTGCGGATCATGACGGACGTGGGGAAATGGATGTCGCGGAATTCTGCGGCGATCTACGCGGCGGATGTTTGCCAGGTGGACAGCTCGAATTTCGCGGGCTTCACGCGCAAAGGGAACACGCTTTACATGCACGTTTACTTCTGGCCGGGCGACACCATCGCCCTCGGAGGACTCACAACCGGCGTGAAGTCCGCGCGGCTCTTCGCCACAAACCAGCCGGTGAGATTCGAGCAAGAGCGCTTTCGCATGCGCTTCCTCGGTCTGCCGAAAGAAGCGCCGGATCAGCCGGTGACTACCATCGCGATCGAGTGCGAATCGGAACCGATGCAAAACACGGGAGCCGTTCGCCGCGACAGGCCGCGGGCGGGCGTGGGAATCTAAGGTCCACTTTTGGCTTTTTCGTTTCGATCGCCTTGGCTGTCTCTTACTTGCTGGACGGGGACGATGAGGCGGGAGCGGTTGCGTAGTAGCCCTTCTTGGTACGAACGATCAGGCCCTTGCGGCCGGCATCGACTTCGATTTTTCGGTATTGTCCGTTCGACAGCGGATTCGTGGGCGAATACGCGATGAAGTACTGGCTGCGCAATTCCGTTCCTATATCGACGAACGATTGCGCCAGATCATCCACCTTGTAGGGAAAAAAGACGCGCCCTCCGCTGGCATCCGCGAACTGTTGAAGAACCTTGTCTCCCGGATCGAGGTGATATTTGCTCGGCTTGTCGGGATTATCGATCGCAATCCAATCCGTGTTCGTGCTAATGGCGTAAATCGACACCTCGGCGCGCATCGCGCCTTCCAGCGCCTCACTGAGTGCGTGATCGCTCAGATTGTCGTCACCGTCGCTGATGACAACAAGGACGCGGCGAACTTCCGCACTCTGTCCCGCCGGAGAGGGCGGATTGATAAGTTTTTCCGACGCCCTGTAAATCGCGTCGTTCAGCGCCGTTCCTCCGCCGGCGCGCTGCTTGCGAATCGCGTTGGTCAGTTCCGAAACGTCCCCGGTGTAATCCTGTATCACTTCCGGCTCGTTATCGAACGTCATCAGAAACGCCTGATCTTTGTTGCGGCGAAGGACGCTGCTCAGAAAATCGATCGCGGCATCCTGCTCGAACTCGAGCCGCGGACGAATGCTGTTTGACGTGTCGAGCAGAAGGCCGATGCGAAGCGGGAGGTCCGTGTCGCGCCCGAAAAAACGAATCTCCTGCGGCGTTCCATCTTCCGACACTTTGAAATCGCTTTGGTCCAGGTCGGTGATGAAGTTGTGATGCCGATCCATGACGGTGGCCACCAAGTGGACAAGGCCGGTGGTCGATACGATTTTAGGCGGCTCTTTCTGCTGCGCGGGCGAATTCGGATTTTGCTGGCCTTGCTGGGGCTGGCCGGGCGGAGGCGGGGGCGCGATTTGCTGCGCGCGCGCGCAAGTCCCCGAAATCCCCAGAAACACAGCGGAAGCGAGAACCACACGCCCGAGCTTCACGAAGGCAATTATAGGAACTCCTTTAAGGCAGCGTCAACCGCAGCCGAAGCTGTTCCGGTCGCGCGCCCCAAGTCTCGCAGATAGCTCTGCAGCTCCTGCGGCAACGGCGCGCGAAACTCAACGTGCTTGCCGGTAGTAGGATGCACAAAACCCACCCGCGCGGCATGAAGAAAATTTCTTTCGAGCGGCGGCAACACCGCCGCGCCAACGCGCTCTTCGCGCGGCGCGCCATACAGCGTGTCGCCCACCACGGGGCACCCGAGGGTCGAGAAATGCACGCGAATTTGGTGGGTTCGCCCTGTGTGCAAATTCGCCTCCACAAAAGTGAATGCCCCCAGTCGTAGCCGCACGCGCCAGTCAGTGCGCGCTTCGCGGCCTTCGCGGCGTCGCGCCGTCATTCGAGACCGGTTGCGCAAGTCGCGCGCGATGGGCATATCGATTCGTCCCGCTTCGCCCTTCACTTTGCCGTGCAGCAACGCGACGTAGATTTTCTCCACTTCCCGGTCACGAAACTCGTCCACGAGCGTTTTGTGCGCGGCATCGGTGCGCGCAATCACTAGCGCTCCAGATGTCCCCTTGTCGAGGCGGTGGACGATTCCCGGCCGCAAAGGCCCGCCGACGGTGGAGAGTCCATTAACAACGCCGAAGCGATGCAGCAACGCCGCAACCATCGTCCCGGCGTCGGCGCCCGTCCCGGGATGAACGATCATGTTCGCGGGTTTGTTGATTACGGCGATGTCTTCATCTTCGTAGAGAACATCGAGAGGGATCGCTTCGGGCTCCACGCCCGGGGGAAGTGTTGGCGGAATCTCGACGGCCACCATCTCGTCCAGCTCCACCCGATAGGACGGCTTCAGCGCCGCGCCGTTTACTCGCACGCGGCCTTCGTCCATCAATAATTGAATGCGTGTGCGGCTCAAGTCTGGGAGTTGCGCGGCGAGAAAACGGTCGAGGCGCATGCCAGCGTGCTCGGCGGCGACGGCAAACTCGAACTGTTCAGCAGCGGTTTTCATCGCCGGCCTTGGCGCAAGGCGTCGTCCCCGTTGCGATTGGAAAGACTCGAGACATTCACGAATCCACCGTAGCAACATCGCATGGGCATTTCAATGACCCGCTCCCGTACCGACATTTTCTAAACCACCGATCCTATCGAGTGCATGTTGCGTCGTTCGGATTCCCAGGCGGCCCTGGTCTTCCGGTACCCTCAGTGCTGCGAGTCCAACGACTTTTCGAGATCAGGAATCGCCCGAAAAACCGGGCCGTTCCAGAACGAGGAGACGGGAGGGTCCTGCCAGTGCAAGGCCGGTGGATAGAGGATCAGATCGTCCCAATAAAATCCTTTGTCGAAACAGCAGGTGGGCTCAGGTTGAGGAGGTTTCTGCTTGGCAATCCCATTCAACGCACTCGCGACAGCATGCTTCGGATCCCAAAACTGTTCCACTCTGGCGTCAGAGATTCGCGCTAGCGTGCTACCGCTCGGCGGGCCCCAGTCAGTCGGAAGGATCGGCTCCCAGACAACGAGTACCCGCACCTTTTGGTCCGGATGCCGCTCCAAGAAGTGCTCAGCTGCGGAGGCCCCCCGCAGACATGTTGGTCAGGTGGGAGACACCAACACAAGCAACCTGGGAACATCGGGTTCACGGTCGAATGCTTTCTCGAATTCGCTGAAATTTGCACTGGACAGCGCAAGGAGAGGCTTCTGGCCCGCCGGCACCGAACCTGGAATCCAGAGGTAAGCGATCGCCAGCAGCGCAAGAACTGCTACAAATATCAGAGCGATTGCTCGCTTCATGCTCATCTCGCGCTCCCGTAAAACTTGTCAGCAATCAACCCGGCGATCTGCTGAGGAAAAAGAATCATTCCCAAAACCACGATCAATGCCGCCCAAAGCAGTACCGTACCAACCAATCGGCCCCGTACGGGGCATTGTTTCGCGCGATGTTGTTGCCAGAATCCCAGGCCAAGCAGCCCAATCGAGAGCCCCAGAAGCCACGGACGCAGCGCAGTGAAGAAGGCGCTCGCGGCGCCAGCGCCGAGAGCTGCAGCGAAACCTATGGGCAGGCAACAACTGATCGTCGCGACAGAGCTCAAGATCGCGGCTAGCGACGCCGAAATTCCCGTCCCCTGTTTCACGGTCGACCCCGTTCGCGGGCTTCCACCACAGTTCGGCGAACCCTATCAACGAGGGGAAGGCCGATCTGTTTCGATTCCGGATACAGACGGCAACTCAGTGCGAAGGCTGGCGTCTCCGGCCCTCCTGCAACGTCACATCCGTCGATTCGAATCGTCGGGGAACCGGGAAATTGGAGTTCGTCCGCCATCCTTGCGTCCTCAACAAGCACTTCGTGGACCTGCGCCGCGATTTGCTCGGCATTCAAAACATCTTTGACGAGTTTCACTGCGGCGGCGCTAGACGGACAGTCCGCGACATATAAGACCTCAACTTTCACTTGGCACTCTCAGGTTTCCGCGGATTTTGTCCCTCAAGATCGGGCAATGAGCAGATTGTTTGCGCAATTCCCGGTCGCAACTACGTAAGGCCAAACGGAGCTCGTGCTCGAGCCTCGCAAGGTCGGCAAGCTTTCGCCGGACATCAGCCAGCTTTGCTTGCAATCTGCGGCGCACCGGTGCACACGGCTGCACGCGGCTTCGTCGCAGACTCAAGAGGCTTCGGATTTCGCTGAGTTTGAATCCCAAACCCTGGGCGCGACGGATGAAAGCCAGCGTCTCGATGTCACTTTCGGCGTACAGGCGGAAGCCGCCCTGTGTTCGGGACGGTTGAGGAAGCAATGCGTTGCGCTCGTAGAACCGAATCGCATCGACACTGACGCCGCTCTTCTTTGCAACGTTCCCAATGTGCACGGGCTGCCTCCTATGCTTGAAATGTACACTCTAGAGTATAGTCCAGAGTCAAGGGTTTCTTTTCGACTCCGGTTTGCGTACTGCCGCTGGTCGCTCTTGTTCGATCTGCGACGGGCCGCTAGCGGTGGGCGGGTACGGTGGCGGGTTGGATTGGCGAGGCGCCGCGGAGGCCGCGATACCAGAGGAATGAGCCGACGAGGATCATCGCAACGCTCGCGAGCTGCATCAGCGACACCGAGTTGTGGAACAGCATCGTACGACCCGGATCGCCGCGGAAGAATTCGATGGTGCCTCGCTCGGCGCCGTACAGCAAGCAATAGGTGCCGAACATCTGCCCCTTGAAGCGTTGGCGATTGCCCAGCCAAACGAGGATCGCAAAATTCACGAATTCGGCGCCGGATTCGTAGAGCTGCGTCGGATGGAGGTGAACGTCGAGTGGAGTGCCCGCGATTTGCGCTGCCGTGGGATTGGTGAACGTCACTCCCCACGCCATCGCCGTTGGCTTGCCGTAGCAGCAGCCGGCAGCGAAACATCCCAGGCGCCCGATGGCGTGTCCGAGCGGCAGTGCGACCGAAAAGGTATCGAGCATGGGGAGAAGCGGCATCTTCTGGAAGTGAGCGTAGAGAAGAAACGTCAAGAGGGCGCCCAAAACACCGCCATAGAAAGTCCCACCGGATTGGAACGTCGCGATGCTCAAGATATCGCGTGGGTGGGCCACGTAATAGTTCCAATCGCTGAAGACCAGCCAAACCTTCGCAAGAAGCAGCGCCATCAGGATCGAATAGATGCCCACGTTCCAGATTTTTTCGGGGTCGAGGCCCGCACGCGGAGCCTGGCGGCGCGCATACAACAATGCGACGACGACGCCCGTCGCGATAAGGACGCCGTAGGTATAAACGGTGATAGAACCGAAATGAAAGAGGACTGGATGCATGCTTGCTGGCCGCTAGGCGCGTTCCTGGCTTGGGTGCCGCCAGTCGCGGAAAAGCTCGAGTACAACCAGCGCAGCGCCGAGAACGATTGCGGAGTCGGCCAGGTTGAACGTGTACCAGTGATGTTCGCCGACGTGAAGGTCGATGAAGTCGGTGACGCTGCGGCGCAGGACGCGGTCGAGAACGTTGCCTGCCGCTCCGCCGAGAATCAACGCCAGCCCCCACTGGCCGAGCGCGCCCCCCGCGCGATTCGTCACGAGCAGCCAAACGAGGAGCCCAATCACGGCCACCGAGAAAAGAATCAGCACCGGCCCCATCCAGGGCGCCGTGGAGTCCGCGCCGAGTCCAAACGCAACGCCAGGATTGCTGGTGCGCACGAGATTCAAGAGTCCCGGGACGATCTCGTGGCTGTGGTTTGCGCCGCTGGTGACGGTGAGCGACTTCTCGACAACGTACTTGCTCACCTGGTCGGCCACCAAGGCGCCCAGCGCGACGAAGGCCAGCGAATACCAGCCGTTCCGGGAAGCAGGGTCAGACATCAGGATTTTGTGCCTCCCGTGAGTATACCGCCGTCGCGTTCGATTTCTCCGAGCGCCGCGACGCAACGTTCGCAAAAAGTGGGGTAATCGGCGTTCTCGCCCACGTGAATCGAATAATTCCAGCAGCGTTGGCATTTCTTTCCATGGGCGCGCTCGGCGCGAACCTGCAATCCTTCGATTCCCGAGAGGGGTGTCCCGTTGCCATTCCCGCTCGCTAATTCGACTTGCGAAACGATGAAAAGTGCCGGCAGGTAGGCGCGATATTTCTGAAGTAACGTTCCCAGCTCTCCTGAGGCGCTAAGCGTCACCCGCGCTTCGAGATTCGCCGAAATAGTCTTCGCAACTCGCAGTGGCTCAAGGGCTTTCAAGACTTCCTCGCGAACGGCGAGGAGGCGATCCCAGTTTTTCGCGCGCCCCTCGTCTAGCGACTGCTCAAATTCTTCCGCGCTCGGAAACAGCGCCATGTGAACGCTCTCTGGCTCTCCGGCGAGGTGCGGGAGAAATTTCCAGACCTCCTCCGACGTGAAGACCAGGGTGGGCGCGATGAGTCGCAAGAGCGCACTCGCAATGCGGTACGCCGTCGTCTGCGCCGAGCGGCGGCCCCGATTATTCGGCGCGAAAGTGTAGAAGCGGTCCTTCAGCACGTCGAAATAGAACGCGCTTAAATCGACGCTGCAAAAATCGTGCAGCCTATGATAGACGCGATGGAAATCGAAATTGTCGTACCATTCGCGGCATTCGCGGATCAAAACGCCGGTGCGGCGGAGCATCCACGCATCCATTTCCCAAAGCTCCGAATCGGGAACGGAATCGCGCGCGGGATCGAAATCGAAAAGATTGGAGAGCGCGAAGCGGAACGTGTTGCGAATCTTCCGGTAGGCTTCTGCAAGCTGCTGCATCATGGGCTCGGAGAGGCGGACGTCGGTTGTGTAGTCCTGCGACGCCACCCAAACGCGCAGCAAATCGGCGCCCCACTTCGCGACAATTTCGTTTGGCTCCATCGCGTTGCCGAGCGACTTCGACATCGGCTGACCCTTTTCGTCCAGCGTCCAGCCGTGCGTGACTACCTGCCGATACGGCGCGCGCCCCTTGACGCCCATCGCCACAAGCAGCGAGCTGTGGAACCAGCCGCGATACTGATCCGGGCCTTCCATGTACACGTCGGCGGGCCACGTGCCGTCTTTCTCGCTTAGCACGCTGAGATTCGTCGAGCCGGAATCGAACCACACGTCGAGCACGTCTTTTTCCTTCTTCCACTTCGACGCACCGCACGCGCATTGGGTGCCCGGAGGAAGCAATTCTTCCGCAGAATGGGTGTACCAGGCGTCCGCGCCTTCGCGCTCGAAAAACGGCAGCACGTGCCGCAGCGCGTGAAAATCCTTGAGCTGCTTTCCACACTCCTGGCAGTAGAAAACGATCAGCGGCACGCCCCAGAATCGCTGGCGCGAGATGCACCAGTCAGGACGCTCGGCCACCATGTCGTGGATGCGCGCTTCGCCCCATTCCGGCTTCCACTTCACTTTGGCGATTTCGGCGAGCGACTTCTTGCGCAAATCGTGGTGATCGAGCTCGATGAACCACTGCTCAGTGGCGCGGAAGATTACGGGATTGTGGCAGCGCCAGCAATGCGGGTAGCTGTGCGAGAGCTTACGTTCCCCGACGAGCATGCCGCGCTGCTTGAGCAGTTCGACGACGATCGGATTCGCTTCGAACACGGTCTTGCCTTTGTATTCGGGTAGTCCTTCGATGAAGCGGCCGTCGTCATCCTGCGGAGCATATGGTTCAAGGCCATATTTCTGGCCCGTGTAAAAATCCTCAGCGCCATGACCGGGCGCCGTGTGAACGATCCCGCTGCCCTGGTCGAGTGTGACGTACTCGGCAAGGACGCCGGGCACGCTGAAATCGAGAAACGGATGCTGGAATTTCCCGCCTTCGAATTCCCTCCCCTTCCAGCCACCTGTGGTGCCGCGAACGTCGAGTCCCAGTTCGGAGGCAAGAGCGTCGACGCGTTCCTTTGCGAGTAGGAGCTTGCCGGCAGACGTGTCCGCGACGACATATTCGAATTCAGGATGAAACGCGAGCGCGCGGTTGGCGGGTAGCGTCCAGGGAGTGGTCGTCCAGATCAGGGCGCTAACGTCGGTGCCGAGTTTGACGCCTTTCGTAAGTTCAACCACCGGGAATTTCACCCAGACCGAAGGGCTCACGTGGTCTTCGTATTCCACTTCGGCTTCGGCGAGCGCGGTGCGGTCGTAGATGCACCAGTAGACCGGTTTCAGCCCGCGATACACATAGCCCTTTTCCAGGAAGTCGATGAAAGCTCCGGCGGTGCAAGCCTCCATGCTCGGGTCCATCGTGAGATACGGCTTGTCCCATTGGCCGAAAACGCCGAGGCGGCGGAAATCGCGCTTGTGCGCTTCCACGTAGCGCGCCGCGTACTCGCGGCAGCGGCGGCGAAATTCGGCGGCGGAGACTTTCGTGGTCTTGCCGCCCAGTTCCTTTTCCACTTTCGTCTCGATGGGCAGGCCGTGGCAATCCCA
This sequence comes from uncultured Acidobacteriota bacterium, assembly GCA_963744235.1. Classification (GTDB taxonomy): domain Bacteria; phylum Acidobacteriota; class Terriglobia; order Acidiferrales; family UBA7541; genus Palsa-295. Next base: position 514,648 of record CAVUSU010000007.1, read on the forward strand.
GCCGGGGATATATGGCGAGCGAAACCCGGCCATCGTCTTCGATTTGACGATCATGTCCTTCACGATCTTGTTGAGGCCCGTGCCCAGGTGAATCTCGCCCGTTGGATATGGTGGACCGTCGTGCAGGACGAAGAGCGGCGCACCCGCGCGCGAATCAAGGATTCGGTAATAGATCCGCATCTGTTCCCACGCGGCTAATTGCTCGGGCTCGCGCTCGGGCAATTTCGCTTTCATGGGAAAATCGGTCCGTGGCAGGTTCAGCGTGCTCTTGAGGTCCAGGGTCTTCACCATCGCGGGGGGCGGATTCTAACGTCCCTTTCTGCTGTATCCATTTCGGGAAACCTGAAAATTGATTCGCGCATCGTATGTTACAATGAATCAGAGAGCATGTCAGCCGTGCGCGGCACGATACATCCTTTTCTTACGCCGTGCTTCTAAGTTTATGTGCTCTCGAGCCAGGGCAGCCAGGTAACTCTTATGGGCGACTTCAGTTCAAGGCTGGATCAAGCGGGGCGTTCTAGTACAGAGCCCACGCTCAGGCTGGGTGGCGTTCGACTAACCGGCCAGGATTCCGTCCTGAAGAGTCTCTTCTCAAACCTTAGGGATTTTCTCGTCGAGCGGCCCGTGAAGCTCCGTCCCGGGCAGGACACGGCGTTTAACATGCCGGACTTCGGCGCGGGGTTGGGTGAGAACCTGAGGGAGCTTTTGCGCGCGGCGCCCAAGGGGCGCGTGAATTCTGACTTGCTCGTGGACTGGAAACAAAGCGGCTTCATACAGAACGTGCGAGACGCGTTGTTCCCAAAGAAATTGCCTCCGCTTCAAGTCACCAGCCAGCCGGTACCGGTTAAGGACATCTGGACGAAAGACGCGCAGTTCACGCGGGTGCAGGCGCTTTCGGTTACGATCCACGTCGCAATTCTCGTCTTGATTATCGTGCCTCTGCTGCCGGAAATCATGTCGCCAGCAATCACCAAAGCGAACTCGAGCGTGGAGATTACAACGCTCTCACCGTACTTGCCGAAGCTTGCGCCTGGAGTAAAGAAGGCCGGCGGCGGTGGCGGTGGGGGTGAGCACAATCCTGTTCCGGCGAGCAAGGGCAGGGCGCCGAAATTCGACCTGGCGCAGATGGCCTCTCCCAGCGTGCATCCGCCGGCGGCGCCGAAATTTGCGGTCCGGCCAACTCTTGCTGGTCCTCCGCAGTTGAGTTTGCAAAGCCCTAACATGAACAACTGGGGCGACCCGCTTGCCAAAGTACTCACCGATTCGAACGGGCCGGGCAGCGGTGCCGGAATTGGCTCGGGCAGCGGCGGCGGAATCGGCAGCGGCACCGGCGGCGGTCTGGGACCAGGGTCGGGCGGCGGTACCGGCGGCGGCGTGTACAACGCGGGAACCGGCGGCTATGGCTTTCCAGCTTGCCTGTACTGCCCGACGGCGCAGTACTCGGACGAGGCGGTCAAGGCGAAGTATCAGGGCACCGTTGAAATCAGCGCGATCATTACGGCTGATGGCCGCGCCACCGACATTCAGGTCGTGAAAGGGGTTGGGCTCGGCCTAGACGAAAGGGCGATTGCAGCAGTTCGCACGTGGCGGTTCAAACCTGCCCTCGGTCCGGACGGCAAGCCCGCGACCGTGCGGCAAACCATCGAAGTCACCTTCCACCTGTACTAAAGCCTGTCCCCCGCCGCCCCAGTCAAGACCTCTGCTCACACAGCTTCTCACCCGAGCCTCATCGAGAGGGTTAATCATCACAACGCAGGCAGATTGACCGGCTGCTTAAGCCAATTTCGTTCTGCTACGATGAGCGGCATGAAAAGCATCGTCCGAGTGATTTTTGCCGCTGCTCTTGCGGTTTGCATGGTCGCGCCACGGGCGGCCGCGCAGAGCGGTTCGATCGAATTCGTCGTCCGAGCGACGCCGTCGGGCGGCCTCGAAGAGCCGGTGCGTGGTTTTCCGTTCTTTCTCCTCAGCAAGAGCTTTGAACAGATCAGCAAAGAAGTGTCTGCGATGCATCCTGAGCCGGACATGGACGCATTCATCGATACTCTCGACGGCTCCAAGGAATTGAAGGCGTGGATGAAAAAGAACCGCTGGGTCCAGCTCACGGGCGAGGATTTTCTTCAGAAGCTCACGCCCGTGGATATCATGGGCGTTCCTGAATTTTACGCCGCATACATTCAACGGAGCGCGGGCTCCTCCGCGCTCGATTTCCCCAAGGCCAAATTCAAGCCGGCCGACAAAACGAAAGACCCGGCCAAGTACGAAAAGTTGGTCCAGGATTACCGCCAGGCCGTGCAGCACTACATCGAGGCGAATCCGCAAAGCAAAGACGGAATGGACCTCGAGCTGGCCGACAAAGACGCCAGCGCCAAATGGCAAGCGCTTCTTACGAAACGCAATCCCGAAATCCACCGAGAGATTCTAGAGCTCGCGGAGTCGACGTATCTGGTGGCGCGGACGGAGACCAACCTGGAAGGACAGGGTTCTCTGGCAGGTATTCCGGCCGGCGACTATTGGCTCACCTCCCTCGACGTTACCGCCAATGTGGGCGACGTGCGCGAGCGTTGGGATGTGCCCGTCGCGGTGCGGCCGGGAAAGCCTGCGCAGATCATCCTTTCGAATGTGAACGCTGTGCAACCTTCACACGCTTCGCCTTAGTGTCGCGGCCGGCTCGACATGCCTGAGAAAGATGTGCCATCACTGATTCGCGAGCTGGCCGACGCGGATTCTTCCGTTCGCGAACGGTCCGCGGCAGAACTCTTTCGCCTCGGTTCCGAACGGATCGAGCCAATCATGCGCACCTGGCTTCAGGATCGCGCACTCGCGAAATACTTCGCATTTGGCGCGCGAGTGCCTGGCATCACCGTTGGCGTTGCGGTTAAACCCATCCATTTCGACCAGATTCACACGGCCAATGGATCGCCGCATCTCGCCGATGTGCCCGCTGATCAGGACGCGAAGGAATTCGAGCTCGAATTCGGAAACCGTGCGCGGCTCGATATCCTGACCAGCCGTGAACTCGCCGGCTCCGGCGCTATCGCGCGATATCTGCAAAAATCCGGCGAAGGTATTCAGCAGGTCGAGGTCTACGTCAAGGATGTCGACCGCGCGACCGAGATTCTGCGCGCTCGATTCGGCGTCCAGCCGGTTTATCCCGCCACACGTCAAGGCGCCAATCGGACTCGCGTCAACTTTTTCCTGGTGACTGCGCCCGCAGGTGGCAAGGTTCTGATTGAGCTCGTGGAAATCTCGCCGGCCCCAGAAAGGAAGGCTTAGTCGGTCGCCGAAGCATCTGCAAACATCACTCTCCGCTTTGTTCGATCAGCTTCGCTACCAGCGCCGTCCAGCCTGTTTGGTGGCTTGCACCCAAGCCTGCGCCGGTCTCACCGTGAAAATATTCATAGAACAGAATCAGGTCACGCCAGTATGGATCGTTCTGGAAAACTGCGGTGTCCCCGTAGACCGGACGCGCGCCGTCGCGCCGCAAGAAAATATGAGACAGGCGGCGCGAGAGATCGCTGGCCGCGCCCCACAGCGTCTGCTTTCGGCCCGAGCCGGTGGGAAGCTCCACCTTGAAGTCATCGCCGTAATAGTAGTGGATCCTCTGGATCGATTCGACCAGCAGAAAATTCAGCGGAAACCACACGGGACCGCGCCAGTTCGAATTCCCTCCGAAAAGGTCACTCGCCGACTCGCCGGGCTCATAGCCCACCGAATACACCTGGCCATCGACGTGAAGCATGAACGGATGCTCCCCATGAAACTTCGAAAGAGAGCGAATTCCATGTGGCGACAGAAATTCGCCTTCGTCAAAAACGTACCGATAGACGCGCTCGAGTTTCTGCCGGTTCGCAATCGTAAGAAGGTAGCGGGGCCCCTGGTCGGATTTCTGGCTCATGTCCAAGTGGTCCGCCACTCCTTTGTGATGATCGAGGAACCACTGCGCCCGTTGCCGAAACTGCTTCAAGTCCTTCAGGTCGTCGGGCTCGAACGTCGCCACGGCAAAAAGCGGGATCAGGCCCACCGCGGATCGCACGCGGATCGGAACGGCCGAAGAGTCTCCCAGGTGGAGGACGTCGTAGTAGAATCCGTCTTCTTCATTCCACAACCCGATTCCTTCGCCTCCGATGTTGTTCATCGCCTTCGAAATGTACACGAAATGCTCGAAGAACTTGCTGGCGACGTCTTCATACGCGGGATCGTCGTGCGCCAATTCCACGGCAATCGACAGCATGTCGAGGCAATACATCGCCATCCAGCTTGTGCCGTCCGATTGCTCGATGTATTGTCCCGGTCCGAGCGGTTTCGAGCGGTCGAAAACTCCCACGTTATCAAGCCCTAGAAACCCTCCCTGGAAAACGTTCTTGCCTTCCGGATCCTTGCGATTCACCCACCACGTAAAATTAAGCAGCAGTTTGTGGAAGACGCGTTTTAGAAATTTGTGGTCCGCCTGGCCGGAGACGCGGGCGGCAATTTTATAAACGCGCCACGCCGCCCACGCGTGCACCGGCGGGTTCACGTCGGAGAAATTCCACTCGTACGCGGGAAGCTGCCCGTTTGGCTGCATGTACCATTCACGAAGAAACAGGATGAGCTGTTGCTTCGCGTAATCGGGATCGATCAGCGCCATCGCGACGCAATGGAATGCAAGATCCCACGAGGCGTACCACGGGTATTCCCACTTGTCGGGCATGGAAATCACGTCGGAGTTGTAAAGGTGCAGCCAGTCGTGATTACGCCCCTGCCACCGTCGCGGATCGGGCTTCGGCTCCGTGGGATCGCCTTCGAGCCAGCGGCGAACCTCGTAGTGGTAGCTTTGCTTGTTCCACAGAAGTCCTGCGAACGCTTGGCGCTGGACAAGCTTCGCGTCTTCGCTAGATGCCGGGAAAGTTTCTCGCGGCGTAGAATTCGTCGGTTTCCTTCAGACGGGCCTCAAAAACTTCGTTGAAGCCGGCAGAACCGAAGATCTGCGAGGCGCCCTCGCGCCTCTCGGAAGGATTCCGATCCATCAGGCGCAAGCAAATCGTCCAGTTCTTGCCGGGCAGAATCTCCGCAGCGAAATGTGCGGCTGCTTTCGTTCCCAACATATCCGGGTTCACCGCGCCCTGCTCGTGATTCACAACATAGCGATGAAACGCATCCTTCACGTAAGGCGTGCGGCTCGGCTGCTGAAAGAGCCGCTCCGCGTTCGTTTCATTCTCGGTGAAGAGCAGTTCGGGCGAGCCTTCGATAGCGAGCCATCGCTTGCCGTAATGATATTCCGATAGCTCGATAAGCGATACTCCAGGGGGACCATCGATTCGCTGCAACAGGGGCCTCTCGTACGGATCGCCCCAATCCCAGCGATTGCGGAACCACACCGTCGGCAACAAACGCAACCGGGCCGGTTCAGGTCCGCGATTCCAGGCCGTGATGCGAATCAGAATATCCTCGGAACTCGCTTTTGCGTATTCGACGAAAACATCGAAGTAGCGATTCTCGGCGAAAATGCCCGTTTCAATCAGCTCATATTCGGGCTCCAAGCGTGTGCGTTTGGCGCTCTCAGCCACCACTTTTTCATACGGATATGCCGCCTGGGGATACTTGTAGAGATACTTCAGGTACGAACTGCTCGGTATCGCTTCGAGATAGTAGTAATACTCTTTAACGTCCTCGCCGTGATTCCCTTCCCGATTCGCGAGCCCAAACAGGCGCTCTTTCAAAATCGCGTCCTTTTCGTTCCATAGCGCCAAGGCAAAGCAAATGTGCTGGTGGCGGTCGCAAATCCCTGCGATTCCGTCTTCGCCCCAGCGATAGGCGCGCGAGCGAGCGTGATCGTGCGGAATATAATCCCAGGCATCGCCGTTGGAGCTGTAGTCTTCGCGAACCGTTCCCCACTGACGCTCCGAAAGGTACGGCCCCCATCGCTTCCAATGGACCTTGCGTTCTATGCTGGCCTGAAGTCTTTGGTCTTCTGCATTCATGTTGGCGATTGTTTGATACCAGGAAGTTCCAGGCGGCGCCTGACTTCTCGCCCACTCGCAAGAACCGTTTCACTCTATCCGGTACGGCGGCAAATTGGCAAGATGCGGCGTAGCCACCCGTTCCGAGAAACGAGCGAGGTGGCTCGTGCGCAGTGGAACAGGCGCGATCGTCTAACTTCTTGTGTTCTTCGCTCTGGGGTGTTCAGCGCAAACGTGGGCAGCAAACTCCTTGTCGCGCTGCCGTAGGTAGTTCTGCTTCATTTCATCGAGTGACTTACCGGTGGGTGATCCCGAAGGATTGAACGCCCACGTGCATTCGGAGCAAGCCCATCTCCCGAAGGGCTGTTCGGCAACCCATACTAGTGTGCGGCGCATGGCCTCCCTGGCACACATCGCGATTTGGTGCGGTTATGCGCTTATGAGAGACGGCGTGGCCTTGATCTTCGAGTGCAACTGCAACCACATACAATAAGGTATTGGAGATTACCGATACCGAAGGACTGCTGTCTGTGGGGTGCCCAACGGTGGAGAGAAGGATTATCTCAATCCGAGGTCATCTTCAAACTGCCGAATGACGCCGTAGCACTCACAGGCCGTTCTTTCGAGTTTCCTGCGGTTCACAATCTTCACCGCGCCTCGCACGTATTCTATGATTTTTTTCTTTTGGAGTACTGCCGCGGTCAAGCTCACCGTGGATCGGTCGGTACCCATCATGGTCGCAATGAAATCGTGCGTGATCGGAAGCAATCCAGAGTCTACCCGGTCCTGAGTCATCAGCAGCCACCTCGAAAGACGCTGCTCTATATCATGCAATCGATTGCACGCCGCGGTCTGTGCCACCTGCATCCCTTGAAGGCCCGTGTGTCTGTTCAATATCACCTGTAACTGGGGGGCCGAGCGCAGTATGCGCTCCAGCGCGTTCCCCATCATTCGGAAGCCATCGCCGGCGATTTGGATGATTTCACGCACGGGACTTCTGCTGAGGCCGACTGCCAGTCCTGCTCCAACGTAGCCCTCCTTGCCCACCACACCCACCTCCACCGTCCCGCCGTCTTTGGTCACTACAACTTGAGAAACCATTCCTCGGTTTGGGAAGTAAACGAACTCGATATTTTGGGTGGGCTCGTGAAGGCTGAGATGATGCGGCAGGTCGATATACATTAGGTCGGAACGCATCAATTCGTACTCGTTGTCGGGCGTTGCCAACAGTACTTTGTTCTTCACTTGCTTACCGTCGACGTTGGTCCGTTCGCCGGTCTGCGCCACTCTGAAATTCTTTCCACTCATGTCACTCCTGAACGGTACGAGCGTACCTTACACTTATTGGTGAAACTTCGTGTCCTCTGCGACAAAAACGCGCAACTCATCGCCCTGCTGAGAACCGCGTCGACTAAGGCAAGCGCAAGCGCCCGGTAAGGAGCAGCACCAGAATGATCAGTATGAGCGCGCTCACGCCGCCGACGGGGTAATAGCCCCAGTTCTTACTGTGGGGCCAAGTTGGAAGACTCCCCACGAGCGCTACGATAACAACAATCGTCAGTATGAATATGAGCGCCATGTCTTGGCTCCTTCTTTGACTCTTGCCGTGTGCTGTTTCTCGGTTTCTACTTGGGCGGATTCGGCCACGCGAGGCTCCGCCATTTCCACCTTCACGCTGGCCAGTACCGCTCGGTAGGATTGCTTCTTGCTTTTGATGTTAGACATACGCGGATACTCTCATGCGGGAAGAAGAAATACCGTTCCATTCAGCACACCTTCCCCTTCACCGAGACTCCACCGGCAATTCGGTTGAAAAGTGGTCGAAGAATCTCTGCAAAACGGAGGGCCGAATCCGTTCCCGCGAAACGGACTTTGCAAGTGGCGCGTTGGCCGCCTGATTCTGTATTCTCAACTAGCTTGATGACGATTCGGCAGCGGAGACGAACTCATTTCTGACGAAGTCATAGCAAAGGACCCATCACAAATCGAACCAGACTCCCTGTCTACGTCGTGGCGCGCCCCTCTTTTTTTCCTCGCGCTCGTGGCTACTGCGGTCGTCACGCCGATGTTTTTTCTGGGCAACGCTTCCGGCCACGATTTCCAGTTTCACTTGGCATCGTGGCTGGACGTGGCCGGCCAGTGGCGTCAGGGAATTATGTATCCTCGTTGGGCCGAGTGGGCGAACTGGGGCTACGGCGAGCCCCGCTTCATTTTTTATCCGCCCGCATCCTGGTTGCTGGGCGCGGCCCTCGGTTTGATCGTCCGATGGCAGGCGGCACCGGGTGCGTACGTCTGGCTCTCGCTGGTAGCGGGCGGCATGGCGATGTGGAGACTCGCCCGCGAGTGGCTCTCGCCGCGCGAAGCGATCGCAGCGGCCATTTTTTTCGCCGTGAATCCTTACAACCTCTTGATCGTTTACTACCGCAGCGATTTCGCGGAGCTGCTTGCCGCGGCCTTCTTCCCGCTGTTGATGCTGGGCACCCTGCGCGTGACGCGTGACGCCTGGCGCGGCGTGCCTTTTCTTGGTTTGGTTTTCGGCGCCATCTGGCTCTGCAACGCTCCGGCCGCGGTGATAGCAACCTACTCGCTCGCGCTGCTGCTTGTCGTGGGCTCCGCTCTCGCGCGCAACATCCGGCCGTTGCTCGCCGGAGGCGCGGCAATGACGATGGGCTTCGGCCTCGCCGCTTTCTACATCCTGCCGGCAGCATGGGAGCAGCGCTGGGTGCAAATCGCGCAGGCTGTATCGGACAATCTGCGTCCCGAGCAGAATTTCATCTTCGCTCGTGGGGGCGATCCTGACTTCATCCTCTTCAATTGGAAGGTATCGAGTCTCGCGCTCGGAATGATGCTCATCAGCGGTATCCTTGCGGTGTTGGCGACGCGGCGCCGGCGCGAGTTCCCCGAACTATGGTGGATGCTTCTCGCCGTCGCAACCGTCTCGAGTTTTTTGATGTTTGCACCCAGCGAGATTTTCTGGCGCTTCCTCCCGAAATTGCGGTTCGTACAGTTTCCCTGGCGGTGGCTGGACGCACTCAGCGTCGCGTTCGCATTCTTTGCCGCGGCCGCGCTGGGCCGTTCGCGAAAACAGTGGATCCTCTGGATCGCGATTCTCTGTATCCTGGCCGCCACCGCGACCGCCATTGCGCAAGACGCATGGTGGGATAGCGATGACGCGCCTACTCTTGCGGATTGGATTCATTCCGGGTTCGGGTATGAAGGGACGGATGAATACGCTCCGAGGGGTTGCGACCGTTATCAGTTGCCCGGAGTGACCGCGGACTCAGAGGAACCGCCGTCTCTGCCAATTCCCGAATTCTCGAAGGTGGACCCGGATTCCGATGAAATCGTTCCGACCGCCGGTATGCGGGTGCACATCGAGCGCTGGATGGCTGGGCGGCGAGTCCTATCCACTGAGAGCGCGACGCCGGTGCACATTGCGCTGCGGCTGGTGAACTATCCGGCCTGGGAGGCCCGCGTCGACGGTCAGCAAGCCACCATCGGCTCGCGCCCGGAAACCGCGCAAATGGTTCTCGCGGTTCCCGCCGGCGCGCACACCGTCGATTTGTTGTTTCGACGCACCGTCGATCGGACAATTGGCGACGCCATCTCCATTCTTTCGGTGCTCGCCTTTATCGCCTTCACGCTCCTCAAGCGCCCCCTGACTCGCCCGTAGACCATTTTGTTTTAACGACATAGGAGGTACTGGAACTCGACTAACTCTCTACAGCGTTCCCCGTATTCTCCGGGCGCACACCCTATGTTTTCCTATCAACTGTCTGTCGGCGATTGGTCTGAAGGCACTTTTCGGATTGGGGGAACCACATGGGCATCTTGGGAGTACGCGCGGGGAAGATGTTGCGAATAGGCCTGTTATTGTTCGCGATGCCGTTGCTCGCTTTCGCGGCGCCCACGCCAGCTCAAGTCCCGTCCGGCGACCAAGTGCAACAAAGTGGGGCGTACCAAGACGACGATTTCGCCTCGACGCGGAGTCAGTCGCAACGGACTGCTGATTTGCTCCCAATCTTCGCCATCGTGGGCTTCTTTTCGGTCGGCGGGATCGTAGTGCTGCGCAAGATTTCCCAGATTCTTTTCTAGTGTCCGGAGACTGGCCGCTACGGCAAGCGAGCGAAGGAATTCGCGACGCGCACCGTGATGAACCAGCACAACGAGAAGGGCCACCCGAACAGTAAGTAGCCGCTCCTCAGCTAGCCACTACTCAGCATCCGAATTCTCAAGAAGTGATTCGAGCCTCTGGCGCGATTTCCAGAAACCGGCCCACAAATCGCCCACCGCTTCCACACGGCGTCGAATGCTCTTCACGTTCCACTTTTCCGGCTGCAAATCGCCTCGCAGATCGCTCAAACGGACGGGCGTTGACACCGGCGCATGAGGAAACGCCCTCACCGAATACGCGCACGCCAAAGATTGCCCGCGCGAATTCTGATGCGCATCCACATAGATTGAGCCCCGCGCGCGCTTCCTCACGGTACGCTCCGATGTGAGCACGCCGGGATTCTTCTTGCTCACAATGGAAGACACCGCCTGCACGAACAGCCGCGCCTGCTCAAACGTATACTTAGGCTCGATGGGAATGAAAATGTGAAAGCCCGTGGCGCCCGACGTTTTGGCGAAGGCGGCAATCTTCAGTTTGGCCAAAGCTTCCAGAAATAGTTTCCCGAACTTGACCACGGCCGAGAATGGCGTGCCTTCGGTGGGATCGAGATCGAAAAAAATATAATCCGGGTGCTCCTGATCGTTGTAACGGCTCGACCAGGGGTTGTGGTCAATGCATCCCAGGTTTGCAAGATAGACCAGCATGGCGCGATCGTTCGCAATGATGTATCGGACGGTGCGGCCGCGATCTTCAGACACGATCGAAACCGTCTTTACCCAGTCCGGAGTATCTTTGCCCGCGTCTTTCTGGAAGAACGATTCTCCCTCGATGCCGTTCGGATACCTTCGCAAGACGAGAGGCCGGTCCTTCAGGAAAGGAAGGATCATCGGCGCAGCCCAGAAATAGTGGGCGAGCAAATCGCGTTTCCTCACTCCATCCTGCGGGAAATAGATCTTGTTCAAGTTTGTCAAATGCAGACGCCGCCCATCCACGTCGATGAAGATGCTTTCAGAGGCGCCCTTCTCCAGCTCCTCCTGAATTCGCTTATCGGTATTCAGCGCGTCTTCCGAAGATGCGGCCCGGGATGTCTGATCGAGAGGGACGGGCAGGGAACCGCTCGCTTTCTTCCGCGCTCCTTTTCGCTTCGCAGCTTCCCTCGTAGTTTCCTTCGCAGTTCCCTTTTTTGCGGCCGGAGTTTTCATTTGCTCCTCGAAGGTGCACTCTTTCGGGTTGCGATCCTCCTGCAATCCGAGGAAGCGAGGCGCGCGCAGTTGGCGCCCTTCCGTCCAGCTTGCGAATCGCACACGCGCGACGAGTTCGGGCTTCAACCAATAAGACTGCTCTCGCGTGGATGGCTCGGTGGCAAAAGGACATTCACTCACGCGCAGGTTCTGTAGTTCCGGCCACAGCTTCTGCTGGAATTCGCTCGAGAATCCGCTTCCGACGCTGCCGATGTACTCGAGCTTGTCTCCTTTGTAAAGCCCGAGGAGCAGCGCGCCGAAATACTCGCGCGTCCCGCGAGGATCCGTCCAGCCGCCCACCACCGCGTCGATATCTTGATCCAGTTTGATCTTGAGCCACGCCGAGGTCCGTCCCACCGGATACGGCGATGAAACTTTCTTCGCGACGATCCCTTCCAGGCGCTTCCCCACCGCGACCTCAAAAAGCTCTTTGCCCTTTTCCGCCACGTGGTCCGAATAGCGAACCCTTGAATCCGGCCGGAGAACTTCCTGAAGCAGAGCCTTTCGCTCGATCAGCGGCGCGCCTCGAAGATCGTAGCCATCGAGATACAGCAGATCGAACACGTAATACACGATGGGGACCTGCTGCAAAAGCTGCGGCGACGGTTTCTGCACCGAAAAACGCATCTGCAGCTTTTCAAAATCGCTTCGGCCCTCGCTGTCGAGCGCCACCACTTCTCCGTCCAGCCATGCTTCGTCGGCGTCGACATTCGCCCCAAGCTGCGACAGTTCCGGATATTCTCGCGTGACGTCCCGGTCGGACCGGGACCATAGTTGCACCTTGCCGTCTCGCAACGCGGCGAGCGTTCGCCCGCCATCCCATTTGATCTCGAAGAGCCACTCCGGACTGGAAAAGGGCACGTCGGCGAGGGTTGCCAGTGCCACGCGGATATTTTGCGGCATCGGCCCCTTGCGCGCGCCCGCCGGCATTTTGCGCTTCTTGCGTGACTGCGTTGCCTTCTTCGTTGCAGACGGCGCTGCTTCCGCAGCATTCGTTTTCTCGGGAAAAATTACGCGCGGTGCGGCACTCTTCGAGCTGCCCACTGCAGCCGAGTCGGCGTGCTTGATTAGCAGCCATTCCCTGCCCGACTCGCTTCTTCGAAGCTTCACCAGCACGAAGCTTCCGTTCAGTTTCTGGCCATGCAAAATAAATTTCAGTTCGCCGCGGCTAAGTTGCTCGCTCGCCGAAGCGGGCCCTTCCATTTCGAAGGTACCTTCATCCCAAATTCTCACTTCGCCCGCCCCGTAGTTTCCGGCGGGAATCGTACCGTGAAAACTCCCGTACTCAAGCGGATGGTCTTCGGTCTGCACGGCCAGCCGCTTGTCGGCGGGATTGAGCGACGGGCCTTTCGGAACAGCCCACGATTTCAGCACCCCGTCGATCTCCAGACGAAAATCGTAATGCAGCCTGCGAGCGTGATGCTCCTGAACAACAAATCTGTTCCCGCCGCGAACCCGGCCTTTTCCGCGAGGTTCGGAGGTTTCTTCGAATTTCCGTTTTCGCCGGTATTCACCGAGCGGCGTCATGGCCGCATTATAAACTCCCGTGAAGCCTCCGAGAGAACCATAAACCTCCCTACAGCATCTAATGCCGGACGCTAAGGAAAGACACGGATGTGTTGCATCTTCTCGTCGAAGTAGCCTTGGACGCTCGATGAAGCGCTGGTGCAGCCATTCCGTCGGCCGTGGGCCGACGAATCAAAATTGAGGTGAACGAAACATGGCAACTCTTACGATAGCCGCGTCAAAAGCCGCGTCGAAGACTCGCAGCAAACAGCACGAAAACGTGGAAAAGCTGCTCGAAGCGAAGAGAGACGAGTTGCGCCGCCGCCGGAACCACCGCCTCGGGGACGTCTCGATCGATCGCGAACCCGACGACGAAGGCGCGCTGGCGACGAACAATTTCGCCAAGGACTTGGCCATCGCCACGCTCGAGCGCGAGCGCCAGGAATTGGTCGAAATTGAAGCAGCCTTGGAACGCATCAAGGCGGGCGAGTACGGTGTCTGCGAGACATGCGGAAGTCCCATCCGTGAGGTTCGCCTGCAGGCTTTGCCTTGGGCGCGCCTTTGCATACGTTGCGCCGACCGCGGCTCAGAGTTCGCTCTCGCGGGAGATTGATCTCTAGGTGGTCGGGCGCGGACCCACGAAAGCTTGAAACCCCTCCGCGATTCGAGTCAGAAGATCGGCCGGAGATCTCCCGGATCGGGTCTTCGAAAGCAGCTCGTGCCCCGCGCCATCCACTTCCATAATCGTGTGGCGACCCGGAATCAGCTCCAGTGCGGCTTTCATCTCCGCGATTGAACCGAACGGGTCGCGCGTGCCGCGAACGAAGAACGCGGGCTTCGTGATTTTAGGAAAGTGCGCCGTGCGAAGCTGCGCCGGTTTTTGCGGCGGGTGTAGCGGGTAGGACAGCAGAAGCAAGCCTTCCGCCACTTGCGGTTCCTCGGAAACCAAAATCGTCGATTGGCGCCCACCGTACGAATGGCCGCCCAGGAAAACCCGGCCACTCACTCTCGACTGCAGCACTGCCAGCGCCCGCCGCAAACCATCGCGGTCTCCCTTTGCGCCTCCCGGAAAAGGCGGCCCGTGGGGTCGCGCCTGCCGGAACGGCAGATCGATCCGCAGCACAGCAAAACCAGATGTGACCAGAGCGTCGGCCATTTGGACCAGCAGTTCTGACCGGCAGTTCGAACCCGCCCCGTGGGTTAAGACAAAACCGTCGCCATTGGCTCGAGAGGGCAAGTGCAAAAAGCCGCGCACTCCCGGCTCGCCCTCCAGATCAGTGAAAGCGGTGGACATGGCTTGGCTGAGTTTTGAGAATACGGGAATAGAGAGAGTAGTGCTCAGGCGTTGCGTTTCTGAGCGAGCTCATCGCGATAAGCGTCTTGGCCTGCTTGAACGGCTCCGCGAAGCTTGCCTTTCGCGTCCTTCACCGACCCTGCCACTTGCGACTTAACTTCATCCACCGTGTCTGACATAAACTCCCTGCTGCGTCGAGCCCCTTTGGCTATCATCTCGCGTGTTTCTTCGCCGGATTGCGGCGCCAACAAGAGGCTCAACGCGATACCCACGCCCAAGCCTGCGGCAAAAGCGCCAATCGCATACGCACTATCGTTTCGTCCCATGATTCCTCCTCTGCGAACGGAATTTCACTAACATCAAGAGCCTTCAGGCTACTCCTGGTAAGTGCTATCGGCAATCCCCGGAAACATGTACAGCCCGCATCGCCATTTCGACGCGGGAAACTACTTGCCGGCGGCAACCGGCCTCGGCTCAATTTCATACACCGTGCAACTTCCGGCTCGTTTTCCAGCCACGCCGAAAACCGATTCTACGTACTGGACGCCCACATCATGCTGCGGTGAATCGAACACGACGATGGTTCGCAAGTTCAAACCGCGAATCGTCGCGGCCGCACTTTGCCGGTCCGACACTTCATCCACCGGAACCTTCAATATTCCCTCCAGCGCAAGCATCGACCGCAGAACCGGGACATTCCAAAACTCGTCCCAAATGCGTACCGGCGTATACGAGAGATATCCTTCGACCAAAGCGTACTGTCCTCGATCCGACGCCTGCATCCACATGCTCTTCATGCAGTACGGCGCAATCACGATTGGAAAAGTGAGAACCGTTCCGCCGCGAACATTCTCCGGCAGGATACAACTCTGCGGTGCGGCAGTATCGCCAAGCGCCGCTGGATCGACAACCGACGACCTCGGAAACGGAATGGTCAAATAGTCGAGCAGAAGCAAAATCGCCACCAGCGATACCAATGCGTATTGCCGCCATCTGCCTCGGAAATTTTCAATCAGGAACGCCACTCCCAGGGAACTCAGAATCGCGACGCACAAAGCCACGAGAACCTGAAACCGCGCAGGAGCCGAAATGAACTCCGCAAAGCGAATGCGGTACAAGAGCGCCGCCGGACCGGCAACGCCGAGCGGGTTGCCGAGCAGCAGTATTCGCGGCCCCAACGAAAGCAGGTAGAAAAGAAAGCCAAGGATCGCAGCCCTCACGACCCACTTCTTGTGTTCCTTTCTTCCCTTCCAGGCTCCCAGAGCAGCAAGCGCCAGAACCACCGGACCGACATAAACCGTCCCCTCAAATCCAGCCGTGAACAGCTTCGGATTCAACCCTCGAACGAAGTGGCCGAGCAGAATGTGATTCCAGCTCGGCATCAGAAAACCGAGCGCGTCAGCCGAGTACTGTTCGAAATGACTCGTTCCTCGCGCGACCGGCATCCCTGACGGATCGCGCAAAAGCATCCTTAGCATCGGCGCGAAACCCACGAAGAAAGTTACCGCCGCCGCGGAAAGGGCCTTCCACGCTTTCTTGAGCGGTTCCACCCCTCGCAAAACAATTTCAATCGCCAACATGAAGAAACCGAACAGCGCGCAAAGAACGGTGTAGTTGTAATGGGCAAACGCCGTGAGTAGCAGAGCGAAGCCGAGCCCAACGCCCAGCTTCCACGACGGGTTCTGCCGGCGCAGCACGGCAGCGAGCACCAGCACGAAAAGCGGAATCGGAAACGCCGTCACCAGGCTCAGGTGCCCCAGCGCCTGCGCCATTAGAAAAGGGCTGAATCCGAAAACCGCGCCGCCGATCAGCGCTGCGGTTTCGTTACGGCAAATCCTCAGGCACAACAAACGCGCAAAGAACGCCGCAAGCGCCAATTGCAGAATCAACGACAAGTTGTACGCCAGCGCCGGTCCAGCCATCAGACTCACGGGCAGCGCCAGCGTTCCAGCCAACGGGTCCGTCGTGCTCCACGCGAGGTTCACCCGGTTGGGATAAAAGATCAGGTTCGTGTAGAACGGATTCTCCGCGTGCGAGACCGCGTGCGCGAAGTGCCACAAAAACCAAGCGTGCTGGTAGTTGTCCCCGGCATAACCTAGCAGCGCCGAACGCGGCGACAGCGATCCCGGTACCGTGAAGATCACGCCAAGCAAAAGGCAAATCAAGAACGCAATCAGATGTTTCCGCGCGGAAACTGCTGAGGCAGTGCGCCGGCCGCTTGCCGGCTCCTGTTCGCGAATTGCGGGGCTCACTTGCAGATTATAGAGGGTAGTCGCGTCGAGGAGGGTTAATGAAAATCATGCGAAGTAGTTTCAGCGCGCGAGATCGATAAAGGCCGAACGCGTTCGGCTTTCACCGAAACCACGCCTTCCTGATTTTGCAGCTTCCCTTCGACGAGCAGGAACTGGTGCTGCACCACCACGGCGTGATCTTCCTCGAAAAGTTGCGGCGTGATGATCGCGTTCGCAATCCCGGTTTCGTCTTCGAGGCTCAGAAAAACGAAGCCCTTCGCCGTTCCCGGACGCTGGCGCGCAATCACGGCTCCTCCCACTCGCACGTTTGCTCCGTCGGGAAGATTCCGCAGTTCAATCGCGGAGCAAATGCCTCGCCGCTTCATTTCTCCGCGATGGTAGGCCATTGGATGAGGCCCCACCGTCATTCCCGTGCCGCGAAAATCAGCCACGAGCCTTTCCTCTGAATTCATCTGCAACAAAGGTGAGCAAACATCAGCAGCGGAGCCAGAACTATCCTCCGATTGTGCATCTGTTTGCGAAGACAGCGCTTCCGCCTCAAACAGCGGTCCCGCCCGTCGCGCAGCGCGTTCCACCTGCCACAACGCATCCCGCCGGTGAATCTTATTTTTGTTTCCCGCGATGAAATTCAGAGCTCCCACCTCGGCGAGCACGGCCAATTCGGATTTTTGAATCGTCGGAACGCGAAGCTTCAAATCCTCGATCGAAGCGAACTGCCGTATCCAGCGTTGAACCACAATCGCTCGCGAGATTTCTTCGCGCAAGCCTTTCACGTAGCGCATTCCCAGCCGCACCGCAAAGCCCTCTTTGTATTTGTCGAGCCTGCACAGCCATTCCGAGCAGGTCACATCGATCGGCTTGATTTTCAGCCCGTGCCGCTGCGCATCCTGGACGAGCGTGGCAGCCCGGTAGAATCCCATCGGCTGGTTGTTCAGCATCGCCGCGGTAAAAGCCGCCAGATAATGGCACTTCAGGTAAGCGCTCGCGTACGCCAGCAAAGCGAAACTCGCGGCGTGTGATTCGGGAAATCCGTAGAGAGCGAACGAAGTGATTGATTGCACGATCGTCTCTTGCGTCTTCGGATCGATTCCCGTTTTCTCCATGCCCGCACGGAGTTTTTTCTCGATATCCTTCATTCGCCGTTCGGAGCGCTTGAATCCGAACGCGCGGCGCAGCTCCTCCGCTTCCCCTCCCGTGAATCCTGCGGCAATCATGGCGATTCGCAGCAACTGCTCTTGAAAAAGCGGCACTCCCAGCGTGCGTTTCAGCACGGGTTCAAGTAAAGGGTGCAAACATTCAGCAGGCTCGCGCCCCTGGCGGCGCTTCAAATAAGGATGCACCATCTTCCCGACGATTGGTCCCGGCCGAATGATTCCCACTTGCACCACAATGTCGTAGAAACACGTGGGCTGCATGCGTGGCAAAAACGCCATTTGCGCGCGGCTCTCAATCTGAAACATGCCCACCGTATCCGCTTTTTGCAGCGTCTCGTAAACTGTCGGATCGTTCGCAGGCAAATGAGCGAGACTCACTTCTTCCCCGTAATCCTCACGAATAATTTGTATCGAATCTTCAAGCACGGCCATCATGCCCAATCCCAGCAGGTCCACTTTCACCATGCCCATGTCGGCGCAATCTTCCTTATCCCATTGCACCACCACGCGCCCCGGCATCGTTGCCGGCTCGAGCGGCACGATCGAATCCAGTTGCCCCTGGCACACAACCATTCCTCCCGAGTGCTGCCCCAGGTGACGCGGCAAATCCTGAACCAGCAGGCAAAGGTCGAAAAATTTGCGGATCTGATGGTTCTGGAGATCGAGACCCGCATCGCGAAACTGACGCTCGAGCGTGTCGTTCGCATCTCGATATTCCCAGGCGCCCACGAGGCTCGCCAGCCGGTCCAGAATTTCCGGCTGAAATGAAAGCGCCTTGCCGATTTCACGCGCCGCCGAGCGGCCGCGATACGTGATGACGTTCGCCGTCATGGCCGCGCCCAATTTTCCGTATCGCTCGTACACGTATTGAATCGCGCGTTCGCGCTGGTCGCCGCTGGGCAGATCGACGTCGATGTCGGGCCATTCGCCCCGCTCCTCGGAAAGAAACCGCTCGAATAGCAGTTCCATTCCCACCGGATCCACCGCCGTTATCCCCAGCGAGTAGCAAACCGCGCTATTCGCTGCTGACCCGCGTCCTTGCACCAGAATATTTTGCTCGCGGCAGAAACGCACAATGTCCCAGACGATCAGAAAATAACCCGCCAACTCGAGCTTTTCGATCAGCGCCAGCTCTCGTTCGATCTGTTGCTTCGCTTTTTCATTTTTGAACCCGTAGTGAGCCACCATTCCTTCATGCGTGCGCTGCCGCAGAAAGCTTATTTCCGTCTCTCCCTCCGGCGCCGGATATTTCGGAAATTTATATCCCAAATCGTTCAGCGTGAATTTCAAACGCGAGGAAAGCTCCTGCGTGTTGGCCACCGCTTCCGGCAAATCCGCAAACAGCTGCGCCATCTCTGCGGGGGATTTCAAATAGCGCTCGGAATTGTGGGCGAGAAGTCGTCCCGCGGTGGCCAGACTTCGATGATTTCGGATGCAGGTGAAGACGTCCAGCACCTCCCTCCGCTGCGGCTGCGCGTACGAGACGCCGTTCGTAGCCAGCAGAGGCAAGCGCAATTGCCTCGCTATTTCAATCGCTGCCTGGTTGCGCGCCTCTTCTTTGCGGTAAAAGTGCCGCTGCAATTCCACGTAAACATTTTGCCGCCCGAAAATCTCGCAAAGCTGTTGAACGCATTCCGTCGCGCCTTCAATTCCTTTTTTCGCCAGCGCATGCGCCAGAGGACCCTCATCTCCTCCCGTGAGGCAAATCAGGCCTTCCACTTTTCCGGCGATTTCTTCCCGGCAAACATGCCCTTCCCCTTTCTTCGCGCGCAGTTTCATCTGCGTGATCAGACGGCAAAGATTCTGGTACCCCGCGCGCGATTCGACGAGCAACGGATAGCGCCAGCCTTCCGCTGACGTCACTTCCGCGCCGATATGCGCCTGCACTCCGATTTTCTTTGCGGCCAGATGAAAACGCGGCGCGCCGTAAACGCCGTCGCGGTCCAGCAAAGCCATCGCGGGCATCTGGTGCTCCGCGCACACGCCGGCCAATTCTTCCGGTATCGAAGCGCCTTCGAGAAAACTGAAGGCGGAGCGCGCGTGAAGTTCTATGTACGTCAATCGTACATCCCTCGCACAAACCACCCCTGGCGGATCGAGTCGTAAAAAATGCGATACAGACCGCCTTGTGAGATTCGACGCGTGCTTGCATTCACAATTCGCTCCCACTGCTGCAGTCCGAGGGCAGCGTCAACTCGCGCTTCGGGCGCGAGCAAAAAACGCATCTCCAAATCCCACTCGTCGTTCTGCCAAGCGTCTTCCCGCCACCAATCTCCGGAACTTCGCCACGGTCCCGACGCCGCCACCACCTCGCCGCGCATCCCTCGAAAACCAACGCGCACGGGGCATCCTTCGCGCAGCTCCACGCTCGCAGGCAGCGCCGGCCTGAAAATGCGAAACCCAGTGGCTCTGTTGACATCATGGGTTCGGACGCGGCTCCTCACCACCTTGTCATCCAGAATCCCCGCGGTTGTGCGAATCGGGTGCGCGCTGTTTGCGTCCCGGATGATTCTGCGGGAAGGGATCTGCTTTTCGCTTTTGGAGGGCTCGCTGCCAGGAGTAGCAAATCGGCGCATTCGAAATTCTCCCGGCCGATGCGTGTCCATCAATTCCGGCGAACCGATATGGGAATCCCCCACCAGATTCGCCAGCCGCGCTACGGTCAATTCCAACTTTTCCGCATCGGGAACACTCGGAAGATACAGCTCGCCCTGAGCAACACGCGGCCGCGCCGCATCCATCGCAAGCACAATTTTCAGAATCGGCGCGGAAGGCGGCTCCGATTGCAAATGCAAGCGCAGCAAATTCAAAAGCATTTTCGAATCCCGCATCGGAACCGGCAGCGTCAAAACTCTCTCATAGATTTTCGGCACGGATTTCTGCCGGGGACGGGGATTCGGGGTTTGTACTTGCAAACCCTGACATAACAAATGCCGGATCCAAATCGAATCGCACTCGAATTGCGCCGGCAGCCAGCGAACGCGCCACCAGCCGCGCGCACAATTGATCGAGCAATCGCCCGAGGAGAAACGACAGCGGCTCGAGTTCCTCCACCGCATCTTCCAGCTCCATTTCCTCTTCGAAATGAATCTCCGGCTCGGCCAGCACGATGGACCGCACAGATTCTCCGCGCGCCAATTCATGCAGGCGCACCCCCTCCTGCCCCAGACGTTCCGAGAGTTGCAGCACCGGCAACCCCGCCAGCGCCGCGCAGGTGTATATGCCCCACCGCTCAAAAGTTTCCAGAATCTCAGCCGAGGGAGAAAGAACGCCTATCGGCAGACGCCCCAGCCACGCCGCTTCCTCGCCGGCAGGAATTACGGTAATCCCCGAAAAACCTCGCGCCGCAAGAACGGCCGCGTCGATTTTGGAGGCCACGGCCACATTCGCCACCAGGCCCAGGTCCCGCGCGCGCTCCCTCACCTGCCTCGCAATATCTTCTTCAGAGCCGAATAAAGAATTCAGCCCGGCAAGATCGACGACGATCGTGTCCAGCCCGGCATCTTCCATTCGCGGCGAAACCGACCAGCCCAGGTCCAGCAAAGCCGCATGCGCGGCCTTCTCCTGCATCTGCGACCGATGACGAATTTCGATCCCGCAAAATTGTTCCACTTGCGACTTCGTCATTCCCAACGCGATTCCGGCTTTTGCGGCGGCCTCGTTCGCCGCCACCACGCTCCATAGCGGCGCAGCGCCCTCGATCAGCGCAAGCGCGCGATCCCGAAGAGCGGCCTCTCGCCGCTCGACCGCCTGCACCATAAAGTTGGGAACGAAAATAGAAGCGAAAGCCATCGCATTTCACGCCCGTAAAGTCCCTCTCTCTTGCTGCAGTTGCTCTTTCTCCTGTCCTCTGTTTTTGTATTTCGTCTTTTCCTGCGTTCCACCTCGTTTTTGCTCCATTTTTATCTGTGTCCCGTTCGGTTCGGGTCAGTGGTTTAAGTTTCTCTCTGTGCCCTCTCCTTGTTTTCTCTGTGACCTCTGTGTTCAGTATTTCGGCTCTTTCCTGCGTTTCGCTTTAGGTTTTCTTTCATCTGTGTTTATCTGTGTTCATCTGTGGTTTAAGGTTTTTCTCTGTGCTCTCTGTGGCTCTGTGGCAAATCCGCTTTGCATTCGCATCACCTCCGCCCGAATCGCCGCTCCCATCAAACAAGCACGCATGCGCATTACAAAAGAACGCGCTCTGCATCCGTCTTCGCGCCACTCCGCCGCCAGCCTGCCCGCCGTGGCGGGGGCACCCATCCGCAGCACCAGCGACGCACACGTTTTCGCATTCGACTCCTGCTCCAGCACCATAAAAATCGTCGGCGTATCCTCCACCGCGCGCCGAAATCGGAACCACGCATTCAACGGAACGTACCGCACCGTCTCCGGCGGGATATCGCCCAGATCCAGCGCCACCAGCCCGAAGCCTCCGCCCTGCAGCAGCAAGTCCGTGGCGCGAAGCGCCTGATCGATATTCTGGCAGCGCACCCACAGCAATCGTTTCAGTTCCACGCCAGCCAATTCCGCCGAGTGCGGATCGAACGCATCCCGGCCATCGATCAACGCGCACACTTCCGCATCCGCCGTTCTCGAAGCCAGCGCCGCAACCAATAAACTCGTTCGGCCGGAACACGGCGGCCCGCAAATTTCCGTCAGCCCGCCGCGAGGCAAACCTCCGGACAAGGAATCGATTTCGGGAATCCCCGCGGAAACCGTCTCCACAATCTTCCGGTCGCGGTAATTGAACGGCGCAGAAACGCGTGAAGCGAGAGCCGCTTCCACTTGCGCGCGCAACGCAGCGAGATTTCGGGCCATGGCGGATCAACCGAGGCAAGAAGAAGGAAAGGGACGAGTTTCGCTTTTTCTTCGCCTACGCAAAAATTTTGCCCGAATCCTCGCTCATTGTCAAGCAGGACCTATCACTGGCTGGAAGTTTTACCTTTTCAGTTCCGAAATTTGAAATGGCTCCGGTTTTCTCTGTGTCCTCCCGTCGTTCTCAGTGCCCTCTGTGTTTCAGCTTTCCGGCGTTAGCCTCTCGCCTGAAACTTCCAATTTGAAATCGCTCCAAGCGCCGTCGGTGCAACAC
Source organism: uncultured Acidobacteriota bacterium (assembly GCA_963744235.1). Taxonomy (GTDB): domain Bacteria; phylum Acidobacteriota; class Terriglobia; order Acidiferrales; family UBA7541; genus Palsa-295. The sequence goes on from CAVUSU010000007.1 coordinate 537,216, forward strand.
CTGTAGCAGAGGTTTTGCTTCATTTCAAATTTCGAATCTGCAATTTCCAATTTCAAATGATCTCCAGTTTTCTCTGTGCTCTCTGTGCCTCTGTCGCAAACCTCGCGGGCGATGTGATAATATGTGTTCATGGCGAACACACGAAGCGCGACCCTGAGCGTCCGGCTGAAATCGGAAACCAAGAAGCGGTTGGCGAAATTGGCGAAAGCGTCCGGCCGAAGCTCGAACTTCCTCATTTCCGATGCGGTGGAGTCCTATGTCGCCGACCAGGAAAGAATGCTCGCGGAAATGCGCCAGGCCGGCCGTCAAGTCCGCTCCGGCCATTACATCAAACACGAAGACATGAAAGCTTGGCTCCTGTCCTGGGGCACCGACCACGAATCGGCGCCACCGGCGTGCGTCTGCGGCAAGAAGCATGACGACGAAGAGCTGTGCCGTTAGAGATCGTTTGGTCTCCCCTGGCACGCGCGCGCCTGCAAGAGATTCGCGCCTTCGTCGCACAGGACAAACCTGACGCTGCCGAACGTCTCGCCATGCGAATCGTCGTCCTGGTGGAAACGCTGAAAAACCATCCTCACCTCGGCCGCGCCGGGTCCGAGCCAGGCATCCGAGAACTGGTCGTCGGTGGTACTCCCTATATCGTCCTGTATCGCGTCCAAAAAAAACGGATAACAATCGGCACAATTTGGCACGCAGCACAAAAGAGGCCGACATGACGCCGCCGGCGGCAGCTCGCTTTCTCACATTTGTAGCGCCAGCCTTTAGGCTCGCACGATTGGCTGTCGCTGGCCGCATCAGCTATGTGCTTTTTCTGATGACGAAGTGCGTCGCGTTGGGAGTCGAAACACGTTCGACGCATTGATAACCGAGCTTTGGCGCGTCAATCCCTTCCAGAAGGCTTTCTCCCGCGCCAAGCAGAATCGGCGACATGGCCAGGTTCATCTCGTCGATGAGCGCCGGCGCGAAGGTATTGCCGGATTGTCACCACCCCGCCGCCCAGCCGAACATCCTTACCGTTCGCCGCGTCCACCGCTCGTTCGAGCGCGGCGTGAATGCCGTCGGTGACGAAGTGGAACGTCGTGCCTCCGCTCATTTCGATCGATCCCCGCGGGTGGTGAGTGAGCACGAAAACGGAAGTGTGGTACGGCGGATTGTCGCCCCACCATCCCTTCCAAGCGTTGTCCGGCCAGGGTCCTCGCACCGGTCCAAACATGTTTCGACCAATAATCCACGCTCCGATATTGTCGAAGCCGCGTGCGACAAAGTCGTCATCGATACCCGTCGCGCCGCCATCCTGACCATGGATCTCTCGAAAGGTGCGCGTGCCGAAAACCCATTCGTGCAGCGCCATGCCGCCAACGCCAAGCGGATTGTCGAGATCCTGTTTGGGCCCGGCACCGTAGCCGTCGAGCGAAATCGAAAAGCTGTGGACGCGAAGCCTAGCCATGAGTGGAATCCCCCTTACCAGCACCAATCCGCCCAGATTGTACCGCTTTGCAGCGACTACTTTTTTATCTTGAGGAAACTGAAGCACAGGCTGGCCGTCTGCCGATCCTCCTCCTGGTTCTAGGAGTTATAGAACTACTATAGTAACTTTGTTACTACCCATCCGACGAATTCCATGCTACCGTGGCCCGTTTTTGTGAGCTGCCAAAACGACAGAACGAGCCGAAGCGAGGGCCGGAATCGAATCTACGAAATGTCGCCTGTACTTTCAGGCGCCCATATAAGGGGTCAGGATCGAAATCTATGAAATTTAGAGGAGAAATTCTAATAACGGGAACGCGATTAGAAATCGCCGCAACCTTATGAAAACACTCACTCGGGGGTGGTTCTAATAACCGTAGGGTGGGGGGTATTTCGCGCCTGGGATTAGCACCAGGGGGCGCCACTACAAAAAATGGAGACTATCGGCATGACTCACTTCCTCAGTCGGCTGCCCGTCGTGGCTGGAGCCTCTTCCTCGCGCTTCCGCGACCCGGGCCCTTCCGTGACTCCCCGCTCTGAAACCTCCTACGTACCCCCTCCGTCCAAGGCACTGCAAACGGGGGAGTGTCTCCTTTCGGAAATTCAAACTCGAGGGGCGGAGGGAATAGTGCGCAAATTTTCAACTCTATGGGTGATGCTGATCGCCACGGCGATCGGGCTAGCGACGGCGATGGTCGTGCCGGTGGCGGCTCAAGCGCCGGGGCACGGGAAAAACCGGGTGGCGGAAAAAACGCCGGAGTCAACGGCGCCCGATACGACGCGCGGCGGAAGCGGCGACGCGCCGAGCGCGTCTGACCTGAACGCGATTTACAGAATCAAGGACGAAGGGTTCAACCACTCGCAGGTGATGGACATCATGAGCTACATCACCGACGTCTACGGGCCGCGGCTGACGAACTCGCCCAACGTGAAAGAGGCTGGGAAGTGGACGATTGACAAGCTTAACGAATGGCAGCTCGCCAATGTCCACCAGGAATCGTGGGGACCGTTTGGCCGGGGCTGGTCAAACGAGCGCTTCTCCGCGCAGATGATTGCGCCGCGTCCCTTTGAATTGATCGCCTATCCCAAGGCGTGGACGCCGGGCCTCGGCAGTAGCGCGGTGACTGCCGACGCGGTGCTGGTGCAGATGACGACCGAGGAAGAGTTCGCGAAGGCGCAGAAAGATTTCGCAGGCCAGCTCAAGGGCAAATTCGTTCTCACGGCCAAACCGCAAGAAATCACGCCGCACTACGAGGCGGACGCTCACCGCTACACCGACGCGGAGCTGGCGGAAATGGCGAGCGATGAAATTCCGGCGGGGCGCGCGCAGGACCGCGCCGCACAGTTCCGGGCGATGCGCGAACTGCAAACCAAAGTGCAGAAATTCCTGCTCGATGAAGGCGTGGCCGCGTGGATCGAGACTTCGCCTCACGATGACGGCACGGTGATCGCGCAGTCGGGCGGCTCGCGCGACCCGAAGGATCCGCCGACGTTGCCGCGCATCGCGCTCGCCAGCGAGCACTACGGCCGGCTCTATCGCCTGTTGCAGAAGAAAATTCCCGTCACCTTACAAATCGACGACGAAAACAAGTTCTACGACGACGACTTGAACTCGTTCAACATCGTCGGCGAAATTCCCGGCACCGACAAAGCCGATCAAGTAGTGATGATCGGCGGGCACTTCGATTCGTGGCATCCCGCGACGGGCGCGACGGACAACGGCGCAGGCTCCGGCGTGATGCTCGAAGCGATTCGCATTCTGAAGGCGACCGGCGTGAAGATGCGTCGCACGGTGCGCATCGGCCTGTGGACCGGCGAGGAAGAAGGCTTGCTCGGCTCGCGCGCGTACGTGAAAGAACATTTCGCCGATCCGGAAAAGATGGACCTCAAGCCGGAGCACGCGAAACTCGACGCCTACTACAACGTCGACAACGGCACCGGGAAAATTCGCGGAATTTATCTGGAGCACAACGAGGCGGTGGCGCCGCTCTTCGCGGAGTGGATGAAGCCGTTCAATAATCTGGGAATGACAACTCTGAGCATCCGCCACACGGGCGGCACGGATCATCTTTCGTTCGATGCGGTGGGGCTGCCGGGATTCCAGTTCATTCAGGATCCAATCGATTACGACACGCGCACCCACCACACCGATATGGACCTGTACGAACGGATCCAAGAGCCGGACATGAAACAGATGGCGGTGATCGTGGCGTCGTTCGTGTACCTCACCGCCAATCGCGACGAAATGATTCCGCGCAAGCCGCTGCCGAAGCCAACGCCACCGCGGCCGCAATTCTGAGCGTCCACATAAGAGGCATGTGACCGAAAAAATCGGCGTCGCGGTCGGGCTCGGCGAAGTTCTGTGGGACCTGCTGCCGCAGGGCAAGCAACTCGGCGGCGCGCCCGCAAATTTCGCGTACATGGCGGCGCTCCTCGGCCATCGCGGAGTGGTGGCAAGCAGCGCGGGCCGCGACGCGCTCGGCGACGAGCTGCGGCGAAGGCTGGTCGAGCTTGGGCTCGACGCGTCGTTTCTGCAGCTTGATGCGGCGCACCCAACCGGGACGGTGAAGGTTCACCTCGACGCCGAGGGCCAGCCGACGTACGAGATAACCGAAAGCGTCGCGTGGGATTTTCTCGAATGGTCGCTGAGCTGGTGGCAACTCGCGGCGGCGGCCGGGGTGATTTGCTTTGGCTCGCTCGCGCAGCGCTCGCCGCAGTCGCGTACTGCGATTCAGGAGTTTCTCGCCGCCGCTCCGCAGCCATTTTCTGGCTCTGGGCTGCGCATCTTCGACGTCAACCTGCGCCAGCAATTCTTCTCGGCGGACGTGCTGTCTGAATCGCTGCGGCTCGCGAACGTTGCCAAGCTGAACGACATGGAGTTGCCGGTGGTGATGCGCGAGCTTGGGTTGAGCTTCGACAGCGAGTCGGCTTCCGCGGAACGGCTGCGGCGCGCGTTTGGCCTGAAACTGGTATGCGTCACGCGCGGGAGCAAAGGAAGCCTGCTGGTGAGCGACGGTGAGCGCGACGAACATCCGGGCTTCCCTGTGCGCGTGGTTGATTCCGTGGGAGCTGGCGATGCTTTCACGGCGGCGCTCGCGCACCATTTGCTGCGCGGCTCGTCGCTGCGAGCTACCAACGAGGCAGCCAACCGCATGGGCGCGTGGGTGGCGAGCGAGTCGGGCGCCACTCCGCCGCCGGACTCGGATGTGATCAAACTTGTTCTGGCCCCGAAGAATGCGTGAGCTTACGGGCCGCGATAAATCTGGAAGGGCGCCCAGTAAAATGGCTTCTTGTAAATCGAATCGGAGTGAACGAGCGAAAGCTTGGCGTCGCGCAAAGCGCTTTCCGGCGGCGCGCCCTTGCTGAGGCCGGCGTAGAGTCGGTTCATCAGTTGCGGCGTGGAATTGTCATCGACTTCCCACAGCGCCGAGATCACCTGGTGCGCGCCGGCGCGCAAAAAAGCCCAGGTGAGGCCGACGAGGCCTTCGCCCGAATACGTTCGCTCGCCGGCGCCGTGACACGCGGAGATCGTCACGAGTTCCGCGCCCAGAGGCTGCTTGATGATGTCGCGCGCGTACAGTTTGTAAGAGTCGCCCTGTTTGGTGAGGATTACAGCGGAATCGAGCGGGCTGGTGAGGCTCGCCGTCCCATGAGCGACAAAGTGAATGAACGAGAATTGCTTGGGGCGGCTGGTCAGATAGGCGTCGGCTGTGGCTGAGGCGTTCGAGAAGATGGTGCTGTTCGCTGCTGGAAAATAGCTCTCCACTTGCTTCATTTCCGATTCGGCCTGGGGCAGTTTCGGGAAGTCGGCGGTCGACGGAATCGGGTTTCCCACCAGCAGCAGTTTTCTTGGTCCCGCGGCCTTGGCGGCTGTCGAGGCGCCGAGAAGCACGAGGGAGTTTGCGTTGGAAACGACTGCGTCGTCGATCCAGTAGTGCAGGCCTGGGGCGGGGACAAGCAGCGCCTCGAAATTCAATCCGTACAAACTGCCGTCGGGGATCACGATTACGCGCGAGCCTTTGGCCAGTTTTCCGACCGCTGGCGCAACCAGCAATTCATAAAGTTTCTGACCGGCGGCGTTTTGAGTCTCGACCACATCGCGGGGACCCGTGAGAGCTTGCCGGTAGGACTCGACGAGAGAATTAATTTCGGCCGCGGGCGGCAAAGAGATCAATCGAATCTGGGCTGCGTCAATTGCCCAAACGTACGAATGCTTCGTGCCGAGCCAATAAGAAAGTATCGTGCTGTTCAGCGTTCGCGCGGTTTTCGTTGGCTGAAAGCCGCGAATCGGAAGAGACAGCGCGGCCGAACTGAAGCCCAATCCGTCGGCAAGCGTCCGCGCGCGGCTCAGCTCCGCCACTTGCAAAGCGTCGTTCACCCTGCCTTGGCCAACGAGAAAATCGATGTCGTCGCCGTAAACAGCAATCGCGCTCGAGAGAAACGAGAGTCGAAACTCCTCGGTTTTCACCGAAGAGCGGGCAGTTTCCACGGTCGCGACCGAGCGACGAAATTCCCTGTCGGCGGTCGGCATGTCGCCCTGGGCTGCGTACGCGTCTGCGAGCTGCGCCTCCGCTTCCCACCGAAGCGACGTTTCCGCCACCGGATCTTGAATCACCTTCCGAAAAATCTCCTGTGCCCGCGCGAAGTGCCCCTTGCCTGCTTCAATTCGCCCGGTGACAAGCAACGAATCGAGCTGCCCGGACTTATCGGGACCCGCAGCCTCCAAATCCGACGCTTCCGTGTTGTATTTTTCAGCGACGCCGGACTGCCCACGTTCCAACGCGATCTCCGAGAGGTTGTTGAGACATTGGGTGATCGTCTCTTTGTCGCCGGCGCGCCTGGCAAGATCGAGGGCCCTTTGGAGGGTCGCTTCCGCCGATTCGTAGTCATGCTCTTCGTAATAGACGCTTCCGATGTTGCTGAGCCAATAGATTCTGTCTCCCGGGAGACCGGTTTGCAAAGAAGCTTCCTCGGCCTGCTTGTAGTAGACGAGGGAATTCTCGAAATCTCCCAGCTTGAGATAGCTCCAACCAATGTTGCCGAGGATCTTGGCTTCGGACCCTTTCGCGCTCACTGAACGGGAGGCTTCGAGGGCCGCGCGATTCCAGTCGACGGACTCGTCGTAGTGCTCTTGTTTCGTCGCAACAAGGCCCAGATTGCCCAGCGCCGCCGCCTCGAGGAAAGGAAGTTTGTGCTCGCGAGCAATCGCAAGAGCGCGGCGAAAATCCGGCTCGGCCCGTTCATATTTCTCTTCGTGAACTTCCAACGCCCCGCGGGACATCGCGACGTCGCCGAGAAGTGCGGGAACGTAGGCGTCGGCCAACTGTTGAGCATCGGCAAAGTATTTTTCGGCGCTTGTATATTGCTCCGAGTAATCGCAAGCCAGGCCTTGGACCATTTTTCGACGCACAGCAACTTCTGTGTTTGCGAGAGGCTGCGGCAAATCTTCGCTGAGGAGGGCGAGCGCTTCCTCGTTTGATCCGCGGAGGACCAGAATCTGCGCTTTTAGCACGCGGAAGCGCCAGGCCAAGTCGATGTTCTTCTTAGAGTACTTGCGAAAGGCCTCATCCGCTTCCTTCAGTGCCGGATCCAATTCGCCGCGCCGAGCCTTCTGCTGGGCATCGGCGTAGACAGATTCAGGCGAAGGAGCGGGATGACACCCACCCAGAAGAAGAGCGATCGCGGATGTGAAGCAAAGCGCGCGAACGGCGCGGCTCAGGGTGGAGGCGGGATGGTCTTGCCGTTGGCTTGGGCCTGTCCCGCGGTGCCCGTTCCGCCGCCCGGCGAACCCAGCTCGAAGCGGAGCATCGTCAGGATGCGGCGAGAATTCTCGGCGACAACCTCGGCGACAAAGACCTTTCCAAATTCCGGGACTGTGAACACGTGGCCCTTCTGCGTCACTCCGGGGCAGCTGAATTCCACGTCTTTCACGAGCGAGCAAAGAACGATCCCACATTCACCGGGGCTCTTTTGAACCTGACCTGTATGGTAAGGGTCCAGCGCCATTTTGCGAAATCTCTTGTTCGAATCCAGCTCTTTCCGGAGCTTCTCAAATGTGTCGATACGCTGAAAGAGTTCGGTGTCGAATTCAATGTTCACAGGGCATCCGGCGATTCGCAGATTATCGAAATGACTGCCCAGTAGGGTGATGTGCGGTTCGCGCTCGTCAACGGGATGGCGCGAGGCGATCCGCGCGACCACACGATCGGCCGTAACGACGTTCCAAAAGTCGAGTCCTTCGATGACGACCGAAACCATCGTCGTATAGCTTTTGTCGTGGTCGTTGAAGCTCCCAGACACCTGCGTCGACGCAGATTTGAACGAAACAACTTCTTTCAAACGGAAATCCGTTACGCGCACGGAGCCGTGCCCGCCTATGGTCGGCAGCGACATTCCCGCCTGGACATCGATTGTGTGGTGAAAAGGCCGGACGATCTGCGCACTCAAGGCGTGGCCCTGAGCATTGTAGAGGTAGGTTCTGTGTATCGGCTCCATCGGTGTCACCTTTCCGCTCGCCGATTAGTTCGAGAAGTTCAGGGTGAACGGATACCGCGCAACTTCGGCGGCGGCATTCGCTTTGGATGGGTCATATCCTCGCACAACAAGGACGTATTTCCCAGGCGTCAATCGAGAAGGCGGGATCACCAGCGGCACAGTTTGCTTCGCTTCGTCCGACGAGACGGCGACCGATAATTCGGCGGCGCCGGAATCGGACTCGATCTCAATCGCGTAGGAGGAGAATTGCGGCGACGGAGGAATATCCACGTAGAACCCAAACTCCTTGTCGCGCGGAGCGGTGATCTCTGGCGTTGTTCCGCCGCGCGAGTTTGCGCCGAGCAGCGAGAATAATTGCACGGCCTGCGCGGAATGGGAACGCTCGAGATCCGATCGCATGTGCGGAATCGTGCGAACGTTCTGGTACACCACAACCATCAGAAGCAGCGCCATCGCGGGAATCGCAAAAGCTGGCCGCAGGAACCATTCCCACCGTGGTTTCGCCTTGTCATCCGCCGCAGCAGGAGCAGCGGAAACACCCTCGGAACCGAGAACGTCCCTCGCGCTATCAATAAAGACGGCTCCGGCCTGCACCTCTTGCGCGCACTCCGTGCAGCCGAAGAAGTGGTCTTCGTATTCTTCGCGGGCGACGGGGGTCATTTCGCCCAGCAAATACCGCTCGGCGGCCTTGCTGCGGACCGCCTCAGAATGATCCATATATCTCATCCTCCCTATAGTGACCTGGGAGTGGAAATCGTTTCGTCGCTACCGCTAACATTCGACGTGTGTTCGCCGGGCCACGGCGCCCCCTTCATAGGCGGCTCGAAAGCTTTGCTTAGCCCGATGCAGAAGGACTCGAAGATAATCGCGGTCCACGCCAAACTCCTGACATATCTCGTCTTTTGCCTTTTCTTCTATGAAGATAGCCTTCAGCAGGCGCCGGTCTTTTTCAGGCAATCGAGCCAGCACTTGCCGAACCTGTGCTCGCGTCTCCTTGGTGACCAGAGCCCCTTCCAAATCAATGGTCTTGTCAGGAGGCTCGGCGATTCCTTCGTCGCTCAACTCGGCGCGGCCCGAAGTTCGATAGAACTCCTGTAAAACATTGTTGCAGACAGAGTTAACGAAACCTCCCAACCTTTCTGCATTCCGGACGCCGCCTTCGGCGCGAACAACTTTCAACACGCGCACAAACGTCTCCTGACGAATGTCGTCGATTGCGCTGGAGGAGCGCACTCGGGAACGCAGCTTGATCAGGATTAGCTTGCTAAAGTAAGCAACGAAGTGCTGCTCCGTCTGGAAGTCATGCTCACGGAGCCGCTGCAGGTAGGAGTCATCGAAGGAGTAGAATTCCACACCGCTTCCTCGCGGTGGCGCGAGTATAGCGTCGCCGCCTGTTGCGGCGCAATCGAGAAGCAATTCCGGTAGCGAGCCAGCTTCGAATTACCCGATTGATGGAGAGTCAGAGTCAGGGTCCGCTTCCATTACCCTGGCGATAGCTTCGCGCGCGTTCGGAAGTCAATGACTGCGCAATGCCGAGTAGAGAGCCATTAGAAGCCATCCCGCGATGAAGAATGAAAAGTACAGAGACGCCCCCGTGATCGCAGCGGCATTCCGCAAAGACGTGTCGAGCGGAGAGCGAGCAAAAGCGGGCTCCGATTTAACCTGAGAATACACTTCCTGAAGCCTTCGGCAAGTTGAGTAAATACGACTCCAGAACAACAACAGGGCGACCACGGCAAGTCCAACTTGGAATATCGCAAAGGTCTGCATTTGACTCCAATAGCGAAACAAAACTAAGCCCGCCATTGCGAGGTCCATTCCCATCAAAATCGTGCCCATGATGAAGTAATTCGAGCGCAGAGGCCCTCGTGCAAAAAAGTCTGATGTAAAGTTCCGGGGTTCACTCTGGTCCGTGACGTACTGTCCTACTGGCTCCATAGTGGTGTCTCCTCGATTTACTGCATTAGTTGGAGGTTACCATGTCGCGAACAGCCGTTACCACAAGCTAATCGGCTAGTACTGATAAACGCGGCGGGCTGAATGGGCAGATGCAACATCCCGACCGTGGCCTGTCGTTTACTTCTTGTAGCGGCGTATCCCAAAGCATTGAATAATACTTCTGGTAAAAACTTGCCACTGGCCACTGGAGCCTGCTGTCCAATGTTCTACCGCACAGACGATTTACGTATAAAACGCACCGAGGTCGTGGTTCCGCCTGACGTCCTCGAGAAGGAGTTCCCTGAAACCGACGCTGCCTCGTCGACAATCTACGAGTCGCGCAAACAGATTTTGGAGATTCTCAGCGGCAGGGATCGCCGGCTCCTCGTGGTTGCAGGGCCGTGCTCGATTCACGACCCGAAGGCCGCGCGCGAATATGCCGGACTTCTTAAGAGTGCCATCGCCGAGCTGTCCGAGCACCTGCACATCGTCATGCGCGTCTACTTCGAAAAACCGCGCACCACCGTTGGCTGGAAAGGACTGCTCAACGATCCCTATCTCGATCAGTCGTTCAAAATCAACGACGGGTTGCGCCTGGCGCGGCATCTCCTGCTGGATCTGGCCGAGATAGGAGTTCCCGCCGGGAGCGAATTCCTGGACATGATCACTCCGCAATACATCGCGGGTTTGGTGAGCTGGGGCGCGATCGGAGCGCGAACCACCGAGAGCCAGGTTCACCGGCAACTGGTTTCCGGGCTCTCGTGTCCCGTCGGTTTCAAGAATGCCACTTCCGGAGACACCCAGGTGGCTATCGAAGCTGTCCTCTCGGCCGCCCAGCCGCATACGTTTCTCGGCCACACGAAGCAGGGGCAATCGGCGATATTTGTGACCACCGGCAACGCCGATTGTCACGTGATCTTGCGCGGGGGCAGGAAGACGGTGAATTACACGGCCGACTCGGTCGGTCAGGTGTGCCGGCAATTAAAGGATGCGGGACTTGCGCCGCGCGTGATGGTCGATTGCAGTCACGCCAACAGCAACAAGGATTATACGAGGCAGGCGGTGGTTTGCCGCGATGTCGCGCAGCAAATCGAAAACGGAAGCAGGGACATTTTTGGCGTGATGCTGGAAAGCAATCTCGTCGCTGGCGCACAGAAATTCGCTGAAGGGCGCCCGCTGGTCTACGGTCAGAGCATCACCGACGGGTGCATGGGATGGGACGAGACCCTCGTGTTGCTTCGCGAGCTCGCGGCAGCCGTTCGTTCCGGCAGATGACGCGGGTGTCACGGTGCAATTGCGAAACGACTTCGGTCGTCTAATGCGGGCGCGGCACTGTGCACACGGTTGTGTCTACAGGGCAACGCGGTCCCCAGAAAGTGCAGCTGCGGAAGGTAGCACCCACAGGGCGACGACGATGGAAGTCGAAATGCAATGGGATGTAAGGGCGTGGAATCCAGTGAATCAAGCGCTACGAATGCTCGTTATCATAACGATCCTATGCGTGGCGAGTTTTGCTTCTGCTTCAGGGGAATCGGATATCCGAAAAATCGATTTCTATAATTTCGCTTATCCCTGGAACGAGCTAGATGTCGTACCCGACACTTGGGAGTGGTTGACGTCGTCGCCCGCAATCCAAGTCTCGACAGTGGGCGGCTTGTACAGCTTTCACGACGACGGCCAGGAGGAAGGTCCCGCCCCACTCGTTGGCGTCGAAGCTGTCACATATGGCGACCTGCTTGGCGATGGACACGACCAAGCGGTAGTGTCCTTGAACTACAGCACCGGCGGCACGGCAAACTGGGATTATCTCTATGTTTATAAGCTCGTGCATGGTCAGCCCGTACTTCTCGCCCGTCTGCGGACCGGTTCGCGCGGTGCCGGCGGCTTGGCTGGTGTTTCGATTCGACACGGCCTGCTGATCGTGGATTTCGCAGACAAAGACCGAATGGATGGGGACTGCTGCTCGGAAGGCTATGTTCGCGTGAGGTATCGGTGGAAGAAAGGAACCTTCGTTGAGATTGGAGTAAGACAGCGCGGAGACCTAGATTCTCACGGAGGTCCTGAGCGACCAACTTTTGGCGAATACTTGGTGAGCAATATTTATCACGGGCAACCCGCACGGCCAATTATCACCCAAGAGTTCCGCTCTTTTCGAACCCGGATTCGCCGTGGCTCAGATTCCGAAGTGGAATTTGCCGGACACTACACGATTCCACGTTGGGGATGTGGAACAGATTGCAACGCGTTTGTCATCGTCGACTCCATAAGTGGGAAGGTCTACGACGGGTTTGGAGTCGACGAGCTTCCAGGGGCTTGGCGCGAACAGTACGCAGCGGACAAAACTCCGCGGATGGAATTTCATCCGAACAGCCGCTTGCTCAAAATCAACGCGTGCCCGAATGAAGAAAACTGTGGTCTCTATGACTACGTCATGATCGATGGAAAAGGCTTGAGCTTAATTCGGATGGAACTCTTGCCAGCGCAGTTCCAAGACGCACCTACTCCTTAATTCTGGTCTCGAAGAAAGATGTTGACGAGCGCGTTGGTAAAGAGACTTTTCCACATTTCCTAAATTTCCACAGCCAAAAATGTTTGGCGTGTAGTTGACTGGATTTTCGCTCAGAGTTACAAGGGCTGTGTTAGAAGCTTTCCAGTCATCTGAGTCTTGGGCAGCACGGCAAGCGAAAGTTTGACGAGTTACGCAGGGCACGGAAGGATAGAACGGCTTCGACATAGCTCGATTGGTGCGGCGTCACGACGACGCTATAGATCTGGTCCAGCGGTTGGCGACGCGCTCCCGTTAAGCTCACGCTTGACGCGGCAGCGCGACGAAAACCGCAGTGACCGCGCAACGCTCGTCGTAACGAGCTTCTCCCGGGTAAAACCGGCAGAGCGCTTGGCAGCTGTTTCCTTTCGAGACTGAAGGAAAGGGGCGAGCAATCGCCCCTTTTCTTTTTCCCCCTATAGGCCAATCCCGTCGCACTTACCTGAGCGAGTTGTCCCCGGCAAGCAGGAGTCCTAGGGCTCCGCCTGACTTGTCGCCTCCCGCCTGTCGGTTCCCACAATGAAACGGTTTGCGATCGAACGACACTATTCCTATGTGTCGGCTGTTTCGCTGGACGCTGATAGCATCCCCGAGCCCCACGCTTCGCGTTCAGCAGTCGTCCTGACCCCAAGGCGCATCCCGGCCCCCCAAGTCGCGAGACTCCCGGGATGCGCTCACCAAAAGCAGGCCAAGGTGGAGGGGCGAGGAGTGGAAGCGCAGGCAGGAGGCAACGTTTTATGGGTCAACTTCGTGAGCGAATGAGCGAAAACCGAATGGGACGGAATGCTGCGACGATCGAGGAAATCCTCCGGGGAGTATCCCCTTGGGGAGCCGAATCGTGTACGGACGGGGCTGCCGGTTTCGACATACCGATACTCAATGCGCGCGCTGTGGAGTTCATCGCGAAGCCGGGCAAAAATTCCGAGCTCCGCAAGTGCATCGGCACGTCGGTGCTGAAGTTCCTCGAACGGCAGCGCGGCTTCAAGGGCTCGTTCGTGCTGACGCCCCATCGGGAGCCGCGCCTGGTGCTCGTGTTCAGTTTCTGGGAGACGGAGATTGACTCCCGAGAAAATCAGTGGGAATGCGCCACCGAGGTTCGACGAGCAGTGTCGCCTCTGGTGGATTCGTTTTCGCGAGTTCGTACTTACCAGGCCACATTCCCAGAGGTGCCTGAGACAACAACACAGCCGGTGGAACTTCAGCCCTGCTGAACCCTCAACTTAAGAAACGGGGATATCGGCGAAGGGCGCAAGACCGCCGCGGAGTACAGATTCGGGGGCCAAACGCGTATGAGAGAAGGTTCAATTCGGCCAAGTGAAGAGAAAAACAGGGCGACGTCAACAAGAATGAAACCGGCTCGCTGCGATCTGGAACATTGCGGCTTGCCAGCCGTGGCTTCCCTGAGTTCAAACCGAGAGGATCGAACCCGGCTGCGATTCTTCTGCCTTCCTCACTTCATTGAGCATTGTTACCGCGAGCTCAGCCAGTGCGGCACGTCGCCGTTTCAGAGTCCCGACTCAGCCGCTGCGGAATCGGTGAACCGCTTCCTCGACGAATGCGCCGAGCAGGCTGCAAAGCTGGTCTGTCCGCTTCGAGGATTCGACAATCTCGATCGGGCTCGCCTGTTCGACATTTTCTTGTGGGCGTCCGAGTTGAGCGTAAAGCGCGCCGTTTTCGCGCCGAGCCGGGCGGAAGAATCAGAAACGAGCCGGAGCGCGTCGGCAGGCGGCGCGTCTTCCACTTAAGCGGAAACCAGATCAGCGACTCGTCCTTGCTCGAATCAATAGGCGGCGCCGGCGCGGACGTCAGCGAGCGGCTTCGAAAGATCCGCGAGCAGTTCGGGCCCCACAATCGAGAAAGGCGTTGTGCCGTAGCACAACAGCCGCACATGGAAGTCGTGCAACGATGCGCTCGCGCCCGCCTTCGCCCGGTACTCCGCCAGCAGTGCTTCGAGTTGAGCGCGACCCGCGGTATACGCAATAACGTAACCCGGTCCAAGCGCGATTCCGGAGACGGCCGCTTTCGCCTGCTCCTGCGAGAAGCCGGTCTCGTGCGCAAAGTATTGAACCGCTTGATCGACGCTCCAGGTACCGCTGGCTAGCTCCGGATCGACGATGGCTCGGGCCCCGCGCACGCGTTCCCACTGGGCAACGTAGTAGCGCGCGTCCAGATCGTCGCTGAAGAGGCCGAGTTGCACGAAGAGTTCTTCGCCGTAGAACGCCCAGCCCTCCGCAAATTCACCGCTGTTTTGGATTTTGCGTACGAAGTCCGGGTGCCGGCGGGCGATCGACAACTGCAGAAAGTGGCCCGGCATCGCTTCGTGCGCCCCCGTCGAGAGAATACGGTCCCGGTCGAAGTCCTGGTTGGCATCCAGATTCTTCGCCGCCTCCTCAAGCGACGTCGGAGGTGTTATGAAATAGAAGCCGGTGGTGCCTTTGCTGAACAACAGCGGCGAAAACATCGAAGCGCCGGGTGACACCGGCTGCATGAACTTCGGCGTCTCGGTAACGATGATCTCCCCGAGCCAATCCGGCACATCCACCACGTGATGCTGGCTGACGAAATCGCGCAGTTGCGCAATGCGCGCGCGGTAGTAATCGGTCAGCGCCGCGCCCCCCGGGGCGAGGCCGCCGCCGCTCTTCGGCCCGATTGGCGTGCCACGCTCCGCCGCGAGTTCTTCCATCCAGATCTGAACGGCCCATCCATGAGCGAGCTCGTCGCGTCCCATGCGCTCGATGTCGTCGGCGTTGAACGGCAGGAGTTGCTCGTCGCGGAGCATCGCGTCGTAAGCGGCGCGCCCAATTGCATAGTTTTCGGGCCAAGATGCCGCATGCTCTTCGATGTTCTTCTTCGCCTGCTCCATCGCGGCGAGCGTCGCGTCACGAGCCTTGACGAACGCCGCGAAGCGATCGGCGGGCAATTGGGCCTTCGCCGCGTCCGTCAACGGCCCACCCAGCAACGCCGGTGCCCCTGCAAGCTCCTCGGCGCCCGTGACTCCGTAGAGGTGCCCCGGGCGCGTAACCAGCGCGTTGCCCGCAGCGATGTATGCGGGTGCGCCGTCGAGCCGCGTTATGATCTTCTGCCACGCAGCTACGACGTCCGCGCTCGTCGCGCCCGCCGTTCCGGCAATTGGCAAATGGAGGAACTGAACGTAGATCGCGCCGAGGATCGCCTGTGATGGCCCGGACGGATCCTTCTCATAAGTCTTGTACACCGTGTACTGACGCTCAAAGCCGGTGAGCTGCGCTCGGAGCAGTTTGGCGTCGTCCACGTCCACCAGCGACGCGCCATCCAAGGGTATAGAAGCGAGTTCTCTCTCCCAGCCGCGGATCGTCGCCAGATCGCGAGCATTCTCGGCCTCAGACGGAGTATCGAGCTGACCGTCTTCGTCGCTTAGGCCCACGAATGTCGCCATAAGCGGGTGCGATTTTGCCCAGTCGAATGTAATCGTTTTCGCGAGGGCTTGGAGACGCTCCGTCGTCGTCGGCGCGGGTGCCGCTGGCAGCGCGCACGGAGCAAGCAACACAAACATCAGCAAACATAGAGCGGAGCTCGAGCGCCGGAGTATTCGAGTTCCCACAAAGCTGCTAAATCGCATCAATCCCTCTTTTCTACCGCATCGTTGTCTACCGACTTGTCCCCGGACCTGGAAACTATCGGCATTTTTTGTTTTTCTTGGGCCTTTAACCGCGAAGAGCATACACCCGGTCAGGACAGTCAAGCTACCGCACCCAAGTGGCGTTGGGTCACGCCTGGAAAAACGCGACGGCAGGATGGTGCTATGATCCTGCCGGCGGCGATATCGCGTGGATGGAAGCATGGGACGAACTAGTTTGAGCTGGCCAGCCTTATCTATTGTTATCGCAGCGAGTGCCATCTGCGCCACAGCGGCGAACTACCAGGACAAATTCAAAGGGACACCCTTTCAGGATTACAAGGGAACTCCGTACCAGGACACCCGCTACCAAGGCGGCGCGCAAAAGATTCCGGGACGCGTGGAATGCGCCTACTACGACCTGGGCGGCGAAGGAGTGGCGTACCACGACTCCGACGCCAAGAACCACGGCAGCGGAGAGCTCAATCCCGCGGACGGAACATACTTGAACCAGTTCCGCATGGATGAGGGCGTCGACATCTCCTACACCAAGTTTCACGACCAGATCGACAACAACCCGTTCAATCTTATTCAGCCGCCGGAAAATCAGCTCTATGTGGGATGGACCGAGCCAGGAGAGTGGTTCAACATCACGGTTGAGGTGGCTCGCGCGGGCGTTTACAGCGCCGACCTGCTGTACACGTCGAATCGCGGCGGAACCATCTCAGTGGATGTGAATGGAAAGGCTGCGGGCGGCCCGCTGACAATCGTGTCTACGTTCAATGCCGCCGATCCAATCGCCTGGCGCCAATGGCATCACTGGAACGTCGCGCGAAACATCGTGAAACTTCGTCTTTCCGCGGGCAAAAGCGTTCTTACCGTTCACATTCTTACGGCAGGAAACATGAATCTGGCTTATTTCGATTTCAAGAAGGCTCGGTGAGAAAGACCGCGATCGAAATCTGAAAGCTGAAGTAAAGCGTCCGGACTAACTGCATTTCCAGGCTACGAATGCGGCGCCCATCAGCGGGCAATCTTCGTTGAGCACTACGGTGATCGGAATCTTCGCGAGGTAGTCTTCGAGTTTTTCTTTGCGCCTCACCGCAGCTGCGAATCCGCCCTCCTTCAGCTTCGGCAGAATCTTAACGGCGATCCCCCCGGCAACGTAGATCCCGCCGCGGGCGAGCGTTCGCAACGCGAAATTTCCCGCTTCGGAGCCGTAAATCTCGATCCACAGATTTACGGTGGCGACGCACACGGGACACTCCCCCGTGAGCGCTCGCCGAGTGATTTCCGGCGCAGGGTCCGTGGTGGTGTCGAATCCGACGTGCTTGTCGTACGGGCTCAGGAACTCGTGGATGTTCTGAAATCCGCGGCCCGAAAGAATGAGTTCCGAACTCACAAAGTCATTTCGCTTTTTCAGGAATTTCCACAGATCGGCTTGCTGGTCGGTGCTCGGGGAAAAATCTGCGTGACCTGATTCGGTGGCGATCGGGACGTGGCGTTGTCCATCCCAGAATAGAACTCCCTCGCCAAGCCCCGTGCCGGCGGCGATCACCACCTGCGTCGCGTTCGGTTCGGGAACACCGGGATACAGGATTTCGAGATCGCTCGGTTCCATCACGCCAATGCCGTAGCTGGTGGCTTCCAAATCGTTGACCAAGCGAACGTATTTCAAGTTTAGAAACGCGGCCATCTCGGCGCCGTCCACCACCCAGGGCAAATTCGTCGCGCGAACCGTATTGTTCACCACGGGTCCCGCGATTCCGAACGACGATGCCGTGATTTTCACTCCGTTCTGGTTCAGAAAGTCGGCTGTAATGTCCTTCAAACCGGGATATTCGTGGCTCGTGTAGCGCTTGCGGGCGACGCGCACAAGCTTCCCTTTCTGAACGTCGAAAAGACCGAGGTTGGACTTGGTGCCGCCCAGGTCGCCCGCAAGAATCATCGAATCCTCCCAACTCGAATGAACGTCACAGTGGGCGCCATTGGCGTCCGTCGGAAGCCAGCAGGTCGTCTGCGGCGCGCGGCCCGTCACTGCCGGCCGGATAATTTGGAAAGGGCGGCGGCGAAGCCTTGTCCCACGCCTTCAGAATCGGATCGACGAGTTGCCACGCGGCTTCCACGCTGTCGGCGCGATCGAACAGGGTGGCGTCACCGCGAATGCAGTCGTTGAGCAGCGTGGCGTAGGCATCCCGATTGGCGGTGCCGAACGCTTTCCTGTATTCGAAATCCATCGTCACGGGCCGGACTTCCATCTGCGTTCCCGGAGCTTTTGCGCCGAACGAAAGGGAGATGCCTTCATTTGGCTGAATATTGAGGACCAGCGAATTCGGCTGCGAATCCTGCTCGCCGAATATTCTGTGCGGGGCCTTCTTGAATTGGATGGCAATCTCGGTGCTCGAGCGCCGCAACCGTTTTCCTGTCCGCAAGTAAAACGGAACGCCGTTCCATCGCCAGTTGTCGGCGTGCAACTTCAGAGCCGCGTATGTTTCGGTGGACGAATCGGGCTTCACGCCCGGCTCCTGACGGTAGCCGGGAACTGCCTGGTCATCAATCCTTCCGGGGCCGTACTGCCCGCGCACTACGTTTTTCCAAACCGATTCGTCGGTGAGCGGCCGGATCGATTGCAGCACCTTGATCTTCTCGTTCCGGACCGACGTGGCGTCGAACCTCGACGGCGCTTCCATCGCCACCAGCGACGTGAGTTGCAGCATGTGGCTCTGAACCATGTCGCGCAGCGCGCCGGCCGATTCGTAAAAAGCAGCGCGGCTTTCAACGCCGAGGGATTCGGCGGCGGTAATCTGCACGTGTTCGATGTAATTCCGATTCCAAAGGGGCTCGAAAATCCCATTGCCGAAGCGGAATACGAGCAAATTCTGCACCGTTTGTTTGCCGAGATAGTGGTCGATGCGATAGACCTGCGACTCGTCGAAGACTTGCAGCACCTTCGCGTTTAATTCGCGGCACGATTCCAGATCGTGGCCGAACGGCTTCTCGACAATCACTCGTGTCCAGGATTTTTCGGTCTTTGGCTTGGCGAGGCCGGCCTTCCCGATTTGCTCGATCACGCGCTCGTACACGTCGGGAGGAGTCGCACAATAGAACAGACGGTTCCCGCCGAGGTTACCGTCACGATCCAACTCGTCGAGCCGTTGCCCCAGGCGCCGAAACGCATCCAGGTCGTCATAGCTCCCGGGAAAGTACAGGAGCTGCTGGATGAAATCGGTGAGCGAGTAGCCCGTCACGGACGGCGCATTTTCTTTCGGGATAAACTCGGTTGCGTGCTCGCGGAAATCCTGGTCGCTCATCTTCGTGCGGGCGAATCCGAGCAAACGGAACCGCGGCGCGAGGCAAGAATGCCGGGCAAGATCGAACAGGGCGGGGAGAAGTTTTCTGCGCGCCAAATCACCGGACGCGCCGAACATCACGATTACGCAAGGATCGGAAGGAATTTCGCAGTAATACGCATCGGTGCGAGACGCTTCGACGACTTCAGTGGTGCTGGTATTCATCTGAATCTCCGGAGTTCAGCGCCTGCGGGGCCGGATGCGGATCTGCCGTTCGGACGGACTCGCGCGTCCCGTAAGAGCCTATCATAACTATAAGGATGCTGGCGTCGTCGCTCCGGCTTCAGACGCGTCAATCGTTCCGTACCTCGCGTATTTGACGCGAGGCTCGCGCCCAGCCTAAACTTTGCCGCCATATTGAAGAAACTGACTCGCAAGGGGAGAATTATGACGACGGAATTGCAAGGCAAGGTCGCGCTCGTGACCGGCGGAACTTCGGGCATTGGGCGTGATGCGGCCGTGTCGTTCGCGAAAGCGGGAGCCAAAGTGGTGGTCGCGGGCCGGCGCGAAGCGGAAGGAAAAGAAACGATCGAGATGGTCCGTACTGCCGGCGGCGATGGCCTGTTCGTGAAGGCCGATGTGTCGAAAGCCGCCGACGTGGAGGGGCTCGTCCAGAAAACCGTGCAGAAATTTGGCCGCCTGGACGTGGCCTTCAATAACGCCGGGGTCGAGGGTGCGTGGGTGCCGATCACCGAGCAGTCCGAAGAAGACTGGGACCGCACGATCGACATCAATCTCAAGGGCGTCTGGCTGTGCCTGAAGTACGAAATTCGGCAGATGCTGAAGCAGGGCGATGGCGGAGCGATCGTAAATATGGCGTCAATCGCAGGGCTGATGGGTAGCTCGGGAGCTGCCACCTATTGCGCGAGCAAGCACGGCGTGATGGGGCTGACGAAGTCGGCCGCGCTGGAAAACGCTCGGAATGGTATTCGGGTAAACGTCGTGTGTCCTGCGGTGATCGAAACACCCATGGCGGAGCGTCTCTTTGGCGAGCCGGAGTTTAACAAATACGCCCTTGGCCTCCATCCCATCGGCCGCTTTGGAAAAGTGGCGGAAATCTCCGGAGCCGTCGTGTGGATGTGCTCCGACCGTGCGTCCTTCATGACCGGCCAATCGCTGGTTCTCGACGGCGGCTTCTTGGCAGGGCCCAATCCTCCTGGCTAGCGGCGTGTCGTGTGGAATTTCGCTGGCCATTGAAGTATCTTGGTTTGACCTTTCACGGAGGGATTCATGGCCGACGACAAGTGTTCCGACACTCACCAGCACGCAGCGGCTCCGCCTCCGTCTGCCGGGCATAACGAGCGCATGGTGAAGTGCGTGAAGTTCGGCAAAGACATGCCCGGCCTCGAGCGCATTCCGTGGAAGGGCGAACTCGGAAAGCGCGTCTTCGAAAACGTCTCGAAAGAAGCCTGGAAAATGTGGATCGAGCACTCAAAAATGGTAATGAATGAATTTCGCTTGAATCCGCTCGATCCAGGCTCGCAGAAAATCATGGAAGAGCAGATGGAGCAGTTCTTCTTTGGCGAAGGGGCCAAGCTCCCCGAAGGCTACGTGGCGCCCAAGACGAAAGGCTAACGGCGTAGCGTTTTCGTTCTAAGTCCTGATTCATTCCTTTCGATGAATCCCCTCCTCCGCGATGAACTCCTCGCAATGGAAGCCGAGGACATCCGCGTGCGGGCCGAACTCCTCAAAGAAGGCGTTCTCGGCGACGGCTACAATCCTCGCATGCGAGAGGTCCACGAACGAAACGCAGCACGCCTGAAAGAAATCATCGCTGCGCACGGCTGGCCCGGGCATTCTCTGGTCGGGCGTGACGGATCGCATGCCGCCTGGCGAATCGTCCAGCATGCCATTGGCGATCCAGTGTTTCAGCGCGCCTGCGTCGCAGCCATCGAGGAATCGGTGACGAAAGGCGAGGCTCCGCTGGCTCAACTTGCATTCCTCGTCGATCGCATTCGATATTTCGAAGGGAAACCGCAGATTTACGGCACTCAGTTCCATTGGGACGAACGCGGCAAGATGAATCCGTGGCCGATCGAAGATCCGGAGCGCGTGGACGAACGCCGCCAGCGCGCTGGCCTGAACACGATCGCGGAACGCACTGCCGAGATTCGCGAGCAAGCCGCTCGCGAAGGCGACGTCGGGCCAAAGGATCGCGAAGAATATAACCGCAGGTATGAAGTGTGGCTGCGCGAAGTCGGCTGGCGAACGTAGCCAAAGCGAACCGGCTATGCACGGATTTGACCTGTAACTGGGTGCTCCACCGCCAGACGCGGCGAAAATTTGAATCTCATCGTCGCGTGTGCTGCGCGCAAGGACGCCTCAACATGCTCCGACGATTTCCCGCGCGCGAAAATGAATCCAAGGTAGCTTGCCCCATCCGGCCATGCGGCCAAGTAGTCGCGCAACCGCGCCGTGATCCGAATTTCGTCGATGCCGGAGACTTTCTCGGCCTCTCCTGCTCCGTCAACGCCCTCGAAGATCCCGCTGCGCGGCACCGGAATCATCATCACGCCCGAGGCATCGTCTTCGCGGGGAAGATCGCTTCCACCCAGTGACAGCGCGTGCCGCACGAGCAATTCCTCGAGCGAGATTCGCTCCGTCCCGAATCGCAGCGCCCTCGAGCAAAGCCCGCCAATCGGCCGTGGCGCGATTTCGAGCACCCAGGGTCCCTCTTCGTTGACCCGAAATTCCGCGTGAACGGGTCCGGTGGTCAGCCCAAGCGCGGCGACGCTTCGTGCTGCGCATTCTTCGATTTCCCGCTGCACGGTCGCCGGAAGCCTCGACGGCGTCACGTAAATCGTCTCCTCGAAATACGGGCCTTCGAGCGGATCGGGCTTATCGAAGATTGCCAGCACGCGCAGGCGCCCATCGTCGAGCAGCCCCTCGATCGCCACTTCCCTTCCCGGGATGTAGCTCTCAGCCAGCAGTTCATCGAGCTCCGGCTCGCGCAACACCTGGATTTCCGGCGACGCGAGCAGCGCGCGGATTCTCGCAACCGCGATTTGAAATTCTGCGGCGTCATCGGCGCGAATCACTCCCTGGCTTGCAGCGAGCAACGTCGGCTTCACTACGCAGGGAAACTTCACGCGCGCCGCCATTCGCTTCGCATCTTCGATCGCAGCGAACGAGCAAAACTCCGGCACGCGCACGCCGGCCTTGGCAAGCACCTGCCGCTGGCGCGATTTGTTGCGGCAATTCTCGACTGCCTCGGGCGAATTGGCGCGGATGCCGAAAATCGCGGCGGCATACGCGGCTGTGGCTGTGGGCCGGTCTCCCAACGCAAGAATCGCCTGTGGCGGATTGCCGCGCAGTTCGCGCTCAATCTCTTCGGCGGCCTCGCGCGGCGTCTCGAAGTGGAGCGCGAGCGCGTGATCGCCCCAGGGGTCGTCGAGTTGATGGCAGCGGTCGGTGCCGAATACGACTTCGACTCCCAGCCTCTCCGCAGCCTCGGCAAACCCGCGCGTCTGATATCCGAGCTTGCTGGCGAGTATCAGAATGCGTTTCTTCACGATAGGATCGCTCTCGCTCACGCGTAATTCTTCCTCACACAAACGTGTCCGCCTGCTTCAGGTGCTTTCTCGCTTCCGCGATGGGGGCCAACTGGTCCCCGGTCGGCTCGGCTCAACAGTACCAGGGCTCATTCAGGTACGGGATCGTCGCGCGAGCCGCCATCTCGGACATCGAGCGAGGAATCGCGCGTCCAGTCCGTCCAGGTTCAGCATCTGCCAGCGCAGCGTAGGTCGCTTCTTCGATCCGCTCGAATATCCGCGAGCGCGAGCGGCCGACTTTTTCGCCCGAGTGCACAATTTCCTGCAATCGCTCGCACAACGCATCCACCCGCGGATCCGCGTGCTTCCAGGGGTACACCAGCGCCGCGTCGTCAAACGGTCCAATCATTTCGCGCACGTCGGCTAATTCGAGCAGCCGCGAACCTGCCGGAATCAGCAGCCGAATCGCAAATTGAATGGGCGCGACATTCTCGATCAATTCGTGCTCGCGAATCACTTCGAGCAGCTCGCAGTAACTTGCCAGCGTCGTCCACGGCGTAAACGTGACAAACGTGGGCGCCAACGTGAGTCCCACGTCGCGAAACATTCTCGCCACGCGCAGAAAATCCGCGCGCGTGTGATTCTTCGCGAGCCTTTCGAGCACGGCATCATCCACGGACTCGACCGCGCTGGTCACAAACAGGCAGCCCGTATCGCGCAATTTCGCCAAACAATCCCCATGTTTCAGCAGATGCTCCACCTTGATCGTGGCGTCATACGTAAGCCGCGGAAACTGGCGATGCAACTTTTCGACAATCGGAATCGCATGGCCGATGCCATTGAAAAAATCCGGATCGCCGAATGTGACGTGCTGCGCGCCCGCATCAACCTGTTGGCGGATATCCGCCAACACCACGTCCCGCTCCACAATTCGAAACGTGCCGTTATAAACGGGAACGATGGGGCAATGCCGGCAGAGATGCTTGCAGCCGCGGCTGGCCTCCGTGTATCCGACGGTCCGCGATTCGCCTCCGGGCATAATCAGCCGAGCATATTTTTCGAGCGGAACCAGCCCGCGCCGGTCCGGCACGCGGAATTCCTGTCGCGCCAGCGAAATTGTCGAACTCTGGCGCGCGCCCAGGTTTCTCGCCAGCGCCGCCAACCCTTCCTCAAATTCGCCGCCGAGAACGGTATTGACGCCCAAGCCACGCAGATAATTTTCATTCACCGGTGCATACAGGCCGTAGAAACAAACGTGCGCCCGCGGATTCATCTCGCGCACCGCCGGCAGCAGCGCCACGGCCAGTCGTGTGGCGGTATGCATCGGCACGTAAAACGCGATCAGCTCAGCCGCGCGCACGGCCTCCTCGGCCAGCGGTTCGCGCGACAAATCGAGGCACGCCACCTCAGCGCCCGCTTCGCGAAGCCACGCCGCGGGCGACGCCAGCCCGAAGGGCTGCCTGCCCAGCTCATACGTCGAAATCAGGACTACGTTCATGTGTCGGTCACTTCCAGCCAGCTCCGCGTGAAAATGAAATTATGTCATGCGCCGAGGCGCATTATGATGGAATCCTGAAGCAGGGAGAAGATTCGGCGCGTGAATCACGACGGCCACAATTCCAACAACTTTCGCGCGGTGATTCTCGACTACGGCGCGGTCCTCTGCCACGAGCCGCTGCCGCACGAAATCGAGTTCATGGCGGGCGTTTTCCGGGTCAGCCCGGCTCGATTCCTGCCGCTATGGGCGGCTCCGCGCCCGGCGTACGACCGCGGCGATCTTTCCACTCCCGAATATTGGGCCATCCTGGCGCGCGAGGCCGGCGCTCGAACTCACGCCCGAGCTGATCGAGCAACTCAGCCGCGTGGACAAAGAAATGTGGAGCCGCGTGAACACGGAGATGATCCAGTGGCTTTCCACTCTTCGCCCTGCGGGTTACCAGACCGCTCTGCTATCCAACATGCAGTTCGACATGATCGCTCACATGCGCGCGAATTTCCCGTGGCTCAGCCACTTCGATCACCAGATTTTCTCCGCCGAGGTTCGGGTCATCAAGCCAGACGCCGCCATTTATCGCCTCTGCCTCGAGCGGCTCGGCGTGCAACCTCATGAAGCGATCTTCATCGATGACCGCGAGGAGAACATCGCTACAGCCCGGTCGCTCGGCATCTCCTCATTTCACTTCCGGTCGGTGACGGAACTCAGGCGCGATCTTGCGTCCGCCGGCTTTCGTCACCTCCCATAGCCAATTCCCCAGGCGTTGAACCTGCCAGCGCGGGCCGCGCATCCAATCGGCTTGCCAGAACTCACAAGGCAAACGCGCGGCGACAAATTCAGAACGCGACAGGGAGAGAAGCCATGGCGAAAATGAAAGCGGTGCAAGTGCCGAAGCAGGGAGCGGATTTCGAAATCGTGGAACGCGAAATTCCCCAGCCGGGCCCGGGACACGTGAGGATACGCGTCCAGGCTTGTGGCATCTGTCACAGCGACGCGGTCACCAAGGACGGCCTTCTCCCCGGCATCACTTACCCTCGCGTCCCGGGACACGAAGTGGCCGGCGTGATCGATGAGGTCGGCGCGGGCGTCACCACATGGAAGAAAGGCCAGCGCGTCGGCGTTGGCTGGCACGGCGGACAGGATGGCACATGCCTCGCGTGCCGTCGCGGCGACTTCGTCAACTGCGCCAACGTGAAGATTTGCGGAGTCAGCTACGATGGCGGCTACGCTGAATATATGGTCGCCCCGGTAGAAGCGCTGGCGCAGATGCCGGAATCGCTCGACGCCGCCGAAGCCGCGCCGCTGATGTGCGCCGGAATCACCACGTTTAACGCCCTCCGCCACAGCGGTGCATTCCCGAGCGACCTCGTCGCGATTCAAGGTATCGGCGGACTCGGTCACCTGGGAATCCAGTTCGCCCAGAAGTTCGGCTATCGCGTAGCCGCAGTGGGCCGCGGCCCGGCCAACGCCGCGCTCGCGAAGAAACTGGGCGCGCATGTGTACATCGACAGCGCCGCCACCGATCCCGCTGCCGAGCTGCAAAAACTTGGCGGCGCGCGCGTGATTCTCGCCACCGCTCCCAGTGGGAAGGCGATGTCGGCTCTGGTCGCCGGCTTGGGCGCGAACGGTACGCTGGTCGTCATTGGAGCGGCGCCCGACCCTATCGAAGTCTCATCCGTCCCGTTGCTCTTGGCCAGGAGGGACATTAAGGGATGGTCGGCCGGAACCCCCACAGACTCCGAAGACACGCTGCGCTTCGCGGAAATGACCGGCGTGCGGCCCATGATCGAAAAGTATCCGCTCGAGAAAGCCGCAGAAGGCTATGCCCGCATGATGAGCGGTAAAGCCGAATTCCGCGTCGTTCTTACCATGTGACGCCTCGCGCTCCGAGCATGGCAGTCGTGAGCTACGCATCTCCCCGCGAAGTTCCTTGTACTCCGTGGCTGATGTACTAAAATTGTGAGTTGGCGACCCGTTCATGAACAGGAGTACTCCCGCGCATGAGCACAGCCCCGAAAAATTCATTCTCCACCCGCTCGACGCTGCGTGTGGGCAACGACTCCTTCGCAATCTACCGGCTTGACGCTCTCGAGCGCTCCGGCGTTGGCAAAGTTTCCCGGCTGCCGTTTTCGCTGAAGGTTCTGCTTGAGAATCTTCTGCGCCACGAAGACGATCGCTTCGTCCACGCGAACGATATTCGCGCGCTCGCCACCTGGGACCCTTCGAACGCAGCCGGCGCTTCCGAGCAAGAGATCTCGTTCATGCCCGCGCGCGTCCTGCTCCAGGATTTCACCGGCGTTCCCGCCGTCGTTGACCTCGCGGCGATGCGCGACGCCATGCGCAACCTCGGCGGCGACCCAACCAAAATCAATCCCCTGCTGCCGGCCGAGCTCGTGATCGATCACTCCGTGCAAGTGGACAAATTCGGCGCTGCGAACGTGTTCGCGTTCAACGCCGAACTCGAAATGCAGCGCAACATCGAGCGCTACGCCTTCCTTCGCTGGGGCCAGAAAAGCTTCCGGAATTTCAAGGTCGTCCCGCCGGACACCGGCATCTGCCACCAGGTGAACCTGGAATATCTCGCGCGAGTCGTCTTCGGCCAAAAACAAAACGGCGAAATGGTCGCGTTCCCCGATTCGCTGGTCGGCACGGACTCGCACACAACGATGGTCAACGGCCTGGGAGTGTTCGGCTGGGGCGTGGGCGGAATCGAAGCGGAAGCGGCCATGCTCGGTCAGCCGTTATCCATGCTGATTCCGGCGGTGGTCGGATTCAAGCTCCACGGCCGCCTCGCCGAAGGCGCCACCGCCACCGACCTCGTCCTCACCGTCACGCAAATTCTGCGCAAGAAAGGCGTCGTCGGAAAATTCGTCGAGTTTTACGGCACGGGACTTTCCAGCCTCACGCTTCCCGACCGCGCCACGATCGCCAACATGGCGCCGGAGTACGGCGCGACGATGGGCTTTTTCCCAGTCGATGCGGAAACTCTCTCGTACCTGCGCTTCACCGCTCGCGGCGAAGATCAAGTGCGCCTCGTCGAGGCGTACACGAAGGAACAGGGACTGTTCCGCACCGACCGGACTCCCGATCCCATTTTCTCCGACCGCCTCGAACTCGATCTCGCCACCGTCGTCCCCACGATGGCCGGACCGAAGCGCCCGCAGGATAGCGTTGCGCTGACGCAGGCGAAATCGGCGTTCGAGAAATCGCTCGAAGGGCAGCCTCCCAAGCACGTCACCGTGCAGAGCAACGGCGACTGCTTCGAATTGAGCGATGGCTCCGTCGTGATCGCCGCAATCACCAGCTGCACGAACACGTCGAATCCTTCGCTGATGCTCGGCGCAGGCTTGCTCGCGAAGAAAGCGGTCGAGCGCGGGCTTAGCACTCAGCCGTGGGTGAAAACGAGTTTCGCGCCCGGCTCGAAAGTCGTCACCGACTACATCGAGAAAGCCGGCTTGTGGCCATATCTCGAATCGCTGCGTTTCCATCTCGTCGGATACGGCTGCACCACATGCATCGGCAACAGCGGACCTCTGTCTGAGCCGATCAGCAAAGCCATCAAAGAAAATAGCCTCGTCGCCGTTTCCGTTCTCAGCGGGAACCGCAATTTCGAGGGCCGCATCAATCCGCTCTGCCGCGCGAATTATTTGGCTTCGCCGCCGCTGGTGGTGGCGTACGCGCTTGCGGGCCGCATGGACATCGACATCGTCAACGAGCCGCTGGGCAAGGACAAGTCCGGGCAATCCGTGTATCTGCGCGACATCTGGCCCACCCCGGCGGAAGTCGAGACCACGATGCGCAACTCCGTCTCGAGCGACATGTTCCGCAAGGAATATGCGGACGTCTTCACGGGCGACGATCGCTGGCGCGCGCTCCCGATTCCGGAAGGCGATCTCTACGCGTGGGACGCGAAGTCGACATACATCAAGAATCCGCCGTACTTCGAACAAATGCCCCTCACGCCCGGCGCGCTTTCCGACTTGCATGGCCTGCGCGCGCTGGCGCTTCTTGGCGACAGCGTCACCACGGATCACATTTCTCCCGCGGGTTCGATTCCGCCGGATTCGCCCGCCGGAAAATATCTGATCGCAAACGGCGTTCCGCCGAAGGATTTCAACTCCTATGGCGCGCGCCGTGGCAACCACGAAGTGATGATGCGGGGCACCTTCGCAAATATCCGCCTGCGCAACCAGCTCGCGCCCGGCACGGAAGGCGGCTGGACGATCCATCAGCCAGGCGCCGAAAAAATGACGATCTACGACGCCGCCATGAAATATCGCGATGAGAGTGTCCCGCTGATCGTCATTGCCGGGAAAGAATATGGTTCCGGGTCGTCACGCGACTGGGCCGCGAAGGGCACGATCCTGCTCGGAGTCCGCGCCGTCCTGGCGGAAAGCTTCGAGCGCATCCATCGCAGCAACCTCGTCGGGATGGGCGTGCTGCCGCTCGAATTTCTGCCGGGCGAGACTCCGAAATCGCTCGGGCTGACAGGGCTCGAGGTTTTCGACATCGAGGGCCTTGCGCAGAATTTCGAGCCGCGCAAGAAAATGAAGATTCGCGCTCGCAGCACAAATGGCACCGCGAACGGTCAGGACAAGACGTTCACCGCGGTTGCGCGCGTCGACACCCCGTTTGAAGTCGCCTACTACCAGCACGGCGGCATCCTGCACTACGTTTTGCGCCAGATGCTGGGCTAACGACATCGCTCGCTCCGGTGCCCGCCGGCTTTTCGCTCTTCTTTCGAATGCCTTCCAAGTTACTTAACCCAAATTGTTCTTGACGCTCGCCTCCCGCCTCGTCAATATTTGGCTACACCGATAAGCTCCGTTTCACGTTCCGTCACGTCCAGCAGGGGTTGGGCGCGACCGGTGGTGAGCCTTCAGGGGGTTCGCGAATCGGGGTGCGGACTCCGTAGGACTCGGAATTCCTGGCAGAGGCGCCATGCAGCCCAAGCCCATGGCTTTCGATAGGGTTCTGCTCGTAAGCGCATGCCTTGCCCTCTTCACGCTTTCAGCCGGAGCCCAGCAAGACCAGTCGCCGCAGAGCGCCGTTCAACCTCGCATCACGCAGCCGGTGGACGAAGCCAATCGCGTCACCCTCAAAGGCAACACGCATCCGCTGGCGCGCCCCGAATTTGACCGCGGCCCCGCTCCGGCGAACCTTCCGCTTAATCGCATGCTGCTCGTCCTCAGCCGCAGCCCGGAACAGGAAGCCGCGCTCGAGGCGTTGCTCGACCAGCAGCAGGATAAGTCCTCGCCGAATTATCACAACTGGCTCACGCCCGAGCAATTCGGCCAGCAATTTGGTCCCGCTGACCAAGATATCCAAGCGGTGACCTCGTGGCTGCAAACGCACGGCTTTCAAGTGAACCGCGTGTCAAACGGCCGCGTCGTCATCGAATTCTCAGGCACCGCCTCGCAGTTGCAAGAAGCCTTTCACACCGAGATCCACAAGTACGCCGTGAACGGCGAAGAGCACTGGGCCAACTTCACCGACCCGCAGATTCCGGCGGCCCTCGCGCCCGTCGTCGCCGGCGTTGCGTCGCTCAACGGCTTTCCGCGCGACCCCATGATTCACGTCGACGGCACGTTTTCGAAGTCGAAGGCCACCGGTGAAATCAAGCCGGTGGAGCCTTTGCTCACAATCAATGGCGGAGGTTGCGGGGTAAAGGGCAATTGCTACGGACTCGGTCCGTTTGACTTTGCCACTATCTACAACGTTTCCCCCCTGTGGACTGCCGCTACACCTATCGATGGCACGGGACAGACCATCGCCATCGTGGGCGAGACCGACATCAATCCACAGGACGTCACGTCTTTCAGAACTTTCTTCGGTATGACCGCGCCGAATCTGAATATCGTCCACGACGGTGTCGATCCGGGCATCCTCACCGACGGCGAAGAAACTGAGGCTGACCTGGACGTGGAGTGGTCCGGCGCGGTGGCCAAGGGTGCGACCATCGACTTCGTTGTTTCAGCCTCGACTGAAACGACTCACGGAATCGACCTGTCTGCTGAGTACATCATCGACAACAATCTCGCTCCGGTTATGAGCGAAAGCTACGGCGAATGTGAACTCGGGATAGGCACGACCGGAAATCAGTTCTTCAGCCAATTGTGGCAACAGGCTGCAGCCCAGGGAATCACGGTCTTCATTTCGGCGGGAGACAACGGCTCAGCGGGTTGCGACAATTTTGATGCGACGACGCGGCCAGCGCCGGCGGAATTCGGCCTGCAAGTGAGCGGCTACGCTTCCACCCCCTACAACGTGGCGGTGGGTGGTACTGATTTCAATGATGCCCTGAACCCAGGTTTGTATTGGAGTTCCACCAATGCCGCGAAGACCCAAGAGTCGG
Source organism: uncultured Acidobacteriota bacterium (assembly GCA_963744235.1). Taxonomy (GTDB): domain Bacteria; phylum Acidobacteriota; class Terriglobia; order Acidiferrales; family UBA7541; genus Palsa-295. The sequence goes on from CAVUSU010000007.1 coordinate 567,947, forward strand.
CGATAAGCTACATTCCCGAAGAAGCCTGGAACAATACTTGTACCAACGGCATCTTCGCGAGCCTCGGCTTCACCGCCAACGCCGAGGCCAACTGCAACAACTCTCAGCTTGTGAACTTCGTATCCACCATTGGGGGCTCGGGCGGCAAGAGTGGCTGCACGAACTCCTCTGGACAGCAGCCTTCGACCTGCTCGGGCGGATACGCGAAACCCTCGTGGCAAACGGGCGCTGGCGTGCCGAGCGGCAAGAACCGCGATATTCCAGACGTGTCTTTATATGCGGCCGGGGCCGGCTCGCCCTCAGGCGTCGGTTATATCGTGTGTGAGGCCGACGCAACTAGTGGAAGCTCTTGCGACCCTACCAATCCAAACACACAGTTCTTTCTGGTCGGCGGAACTTCGGCATCATCGCCTTCCTTTGCCGGAATCATGGCTTTGGTCAACCAAAAGAATGGCGGCCGCCAGGGCAATGCCAACTACGTCTTCTACAAGATTCCGACGCAGGCTGGCGCAAGCTGTTCGTCGGCACCAAATCCAGCCTCCACTTGTATTTTTTACGACACGCCAGCAGGCTCGACGAATGCCATGCCGTGCGCCGCTGGAAGCGATCCCACCTGCGTCGTGAAGACCTCTGGTGACCAATTCGGAGTGCTCTCCGGCTATAACACAACTGCCGGTTATGACTCGGCGACGGGCCTAGGCTCGGTGAACGTGACGAACCTCGTTAACCAATGGAGCACCTTCGCGGGCCAGTTCAAAGGTACCAAGACAACGCTCGTGCTAACGCCTCCCGCCACGCCCACACATGGTCAACCATGGACCGTCACCTCCAACGTAAGCCCGCAGAGCGGAAGCGGAACGCCCACGGGCACAGTCACACTGATTGCAGTTACAGGCACCAGCGGACAAGACGCGTTGCCGCAGGCTTTTCAATTAACTGGTGGGTCTCTGCCGGCGGGCACGACGACTGCATTTCTACCCGGTGGAAACAATTATGAAGTGACCGCTCATTACTCTGGCGACGGGACATTCGCCGCCAGTGATTCTCCTCCCGTGACTGTGACGGTAGATCCCGAAACAAGCAAGACATTTGCAAACCTCGTGACGCTCGACATGAATGGCAATCCCACAAGCTTCAGCGCGAGCAGCGCCACCTATGGTTCGGGGAGTTTCCTGTTCCGAGTAGATGTGGGCGGTTCTGCCGCGACTTTCTCCGCGGCGACTGGAATCTCGAGTACTTGCTCGAACCAGAAAGCAAGTTGCCCGACTGGAACGGTTACCACCAATTCCACGGGACCACCATTGAGCACGGGAAACCTTCTTCTAAACGTCAAAGGCTATGCCGAGGTCCAGTCGCTTGCGGCGGGCAATTATTCAGTCTCAGCAACCTACCCAGGTGACCCGAGTTACGGACCCAGCTCGGCGAATGGCAGCTTCGTCGTGAACAAGGCACCTACGACGGCAACTGCGGCAGTCGCAGGCTTGCCCGTTCAGTACGGAAACGACGAAGAGATCACCGCCGGGTTGCAAACGACCAGCACCGGCGGTGAGCCCACCGGAACATTTTCCTTCTCCCTTGATGGGGCTCCCCTAACAACATCCTCTCTAGTGTACGAGGGATTTCCGTACCAGCCGAATACGTCCCCGCCTTTCTACGCGTACTTGGATGCCACGGGAACGGCGACGTTCCTCAGTCTTGGGAATCATACCCTCACCGTGCAATATTCTGGCGATGCGAACTACGCCGCCACGACTAGCGCACCTTCGACGTTCACGGTAACGCAGGCCTTGCCTGACATCGGGAGTTGGGGTGCGATTCCTTCAACAATAAACGTAGGCCAGTCAACAACGCTAACGGTGCAAATGTTTGGTTCGTCCGCCGGAGTGTCCCCGACGGGTACGATGACTTTTTACGATGGCGGCAACGCGGTTTCGGGGACGGTAACGTATGTGTCTCAGCCGCATGGACTTTCCGCCTCAATGCCTTATGCTCCAACGACGCCAGGAACTCATCCAATAACGGTTAGCTACTCGGGCGACACAAACTATTTGCCGGTAAGCAGCCCAATTTCCGACACACTTACGGTTATCGGCCCTGACTTTATCCTGAGTCCCCAACCCGCCGCCACAACTGTTAACGCAGGCAATCAGGCCACCTATACTTTGGCTGTGGGGGGGGCAGACGGTTTTGCAAGCAACGTGGGTGTAACGTGCTCGCTATCGGCGGCGGCAACCACCTGCACAGCTAATCCGGCGTCGGTAGCGGTCGGCGCTAGTACGACCATCACCATCACCACGATGGCGCACCAATTCGTGGCGCCAATGCCCGTTTCGCACCGGGTGGGACCTCGGTTGAGGATCGTTCCCTTGGCCGTTCTTTTGGCATTGATGCTCGCATTTCTGGCATCTCGTATACGCTCCCAACGCCCGCGGTTCGCAATGTCAATTCCCCTCGGAACAGTGTTGCTGCTCATTTTCTTGATTGAGAGCTGCGGCGGGGGTAGCTATGTCAGCCCACCTCCTCCACCCCACGGCACTCAGGCCGGCTCTTACACTGTGACGATAACCGGAACGTCCGGGAACCTCACACACACGACGACCGTATCTTTAACTGTGCAATAACTGCTTGCCAGGGCGCGTTCGGTTGATGTATCTCCGACGAAACGCTATGCTCGTACGCGGAGAAATGTTTTGCGCATATTGAAATGGACGGCAATTTCGCTGGCCGCGGTTCTCGCCATCGCCTTTGGCGTCGGCTGCTATTTCATGGGGAGCCCGCGGGACCTCTACGGCTTCCTGCGCTACGCCCTGCCGCAATGGCATCGCGGCGATCTTCGCGTCGGTGACGCGGCGCCCGACGCGCGCCTCCTCGCGCTCGACGGCCAGTCGAGCTTCCATCTGCACGACCGCATCGGTGCCCGCCCGCTCGTCCTCATCTTCGGCAGCTACACTTGACCTCCGTTTCGCCGCCAGATCGGTGATCTGGTTAAGATGTACAACGACTACAAAGGCCGTGCCGATTTCCTGGCCGTCTACATTCGTGAAGCGCATCCGCAGGACGAGTGGCAGATGAAAAAGAACGTCGACGAGAACATCTGCTACCCGCAGCCGACCACGCTCACGCAGCGTGTCGCCATCGCCAACGATTTCTCGCAGCGCTTCCACTTCCCGTTGCCCCTCGCCATCGATCCGATGAACGATGCTGCCGACCACCTCTACGCCGGCTGGCCCGAGCGCCTCTACGTCGTCGACGAGTCAGGGAAAATCGTTTACCGCGGCGGGATCGGCCCTTTCAATTATCATCCGGCAGAAGTGCGCGCATGGCTCGAAAAGCGCTTCCCCGACGTTCATGAAGCGCACGCGGCCGACTAAGACGCTCGCGTTTTATGCCGTGGGAGCCCCCGACTTCAGTCGGGGAGGGCGGCCTTCAGGCCACCCGGAAGAAGCCCGACCAAAAATTAAAAAGGGGCTTCAGCCCCGGGAATCTTGCCACGCGACAAATCCCCGCGTCGCGTCGTATAAATAATCATGCTGGCTTCGCTGATCCCATCCATCCCCACAGGTCCCGAACTCACAGCTATCCTCGTCGTCGTTTGTTTTTCAGCCGGCCTGAACGTATATGCCACGGTGGGGATGCTGGGAATCCTGGCGCACACGGGCGCTCTGACGCTTCCTCCAGCGCTCCACCCTATCGAGAACTGGTACGTCATCACAGTCTGCGCCGTCCTGTTCCTCGTCGAGTTCGTTGGCGACAAAATTCCCGTTTTCGACTTGCTCTGGAACGCGCTTCACACCTTCGTGCGCATTCCTATCGCCGGGCTGCTGGCCTATGGTGCGACGGCGCAATTGCCGCCGTGGGAGCAACTGCTCGCAACCTTCTTCGGCGCAGTGATCGCTTTCGCGGCGCACGGAGGAAAGATCGCGGCTCGCGCGGCGGTGACGCACTCGCCCGAACCCTTCTCGAACATCGTGCTGAGCCTCGGCGAAGACGCAGCCGTGGTATTCCTCACGTGGTTCGCGACGCGGCATCCGTACGCATCCGCCGCGATCGTCGCTGTTGCCCTAATTTTGATTGTTTTTATGATTCGCGTCGTCGCGCGGGCCATGCGCAATCTCTTCGGCGACGCGAGCCGCACGGTACAACCCCGGCCTGTTTCCTGAGATTATTGCTGCGGTTTCTTCTTTTTCAGCAGGCCGCCAAGGATTCCGGAAGCCGCGTTCGCGGCATTCGGAGTTCCCATCACGCCCTTCGCCATGCCGCCAAAGTCCGGCAGAAACACCGGGCTCGAGGTCGTGCCCGTAATCGTAAACGGGATTCCGCCGCCTTTCGAGCTGCTGCCGGTGAAAGACGAAAGCGCCGACGTCACCCCCCCTGCCGCGCTGCCTGAGCTGCCCAGCTTCGCGGACATCTTGCAATTCAGCTGGCCCGTGGGACCAACGTTAGCGTCGCCAGTGATCGTTCCGATCGACGGCACGACGAGAACCAGATTCGCCACATGCGTGCCCTCCGCGTCGACGCGCAGGTTCCCACTCAGCGTTTGAATCTCCGTGTCCGATCCGCTCCCGCCTCCGATACCGGCAAACTGTCCCAGCGCCCCAAGTTTCGATTTCAAGTCAAATCCCGCAAGCTTCGCGTTCGATAAATTCACCGGGCCGGCGATAACAGGCTTGTCCACCGGGCCGCTGATCGCGAGCGTGGTATCGAGCGAGCCCGACTGCAGCGACGCGCCTGAAGGCAACGCGACTCCGAAAGCGGGCAGAACGCCTTCGAGATCGGGCACCGGCATCCCTTTGCCCTCGAGCTTCAGTTGCACTGTGGTTGTCGCGCCGGCGGTGTCATACGTGCCCGCAAGAGTCTCCAGCGCCTTGCCGATGTGAACGTTTCCTTCGCTCAGCTTTCCCGTTTCGCGCTTCAAATCGTAATTCGTGGTGTAGTCCACGTTCACCGGCACAGTTGCCGGAGCCGCATGCGCCGCGAGCTTGATCTTGCTGGCTTTTAGCGTGCCTTTCGACGTCATCTCGTGCCCGTCGGAATTCAATTGCCCGTTGAAATCAACGATTCCGCCCAACCCCGAAGACGGATCAATGAAGCCTGTCAGCGCCAAGTCGACGTTTTCCACGCCAATGGTCGCATCGAAAGGAGTCAGCGCGGCGTCGCTCGCATCGATCGGACCGGCCTTGCCTCCCAGCTTCACGTTGCCCCCGCCGGGCGTCTTCGCGGTCAGACTGAACGGAAACTGCGCGGTATAGGAAAAATCCGAAGCCTCGAGGTCAACATTTTCATAGCGCCTGGTTTTCCCCGGTGTCGCAGTGTTCCCCACCACGAGCGCCCCATTCGAAATCTTCAGCTTCGCCACGGAAAGGTTGGTCTCGCTCGAATCGGGGCTCTTTGCTTCTTTCGATTTCGAAGCGTTGGCCCCAAGGCTCGAAAAATTCCATTTCCCGCCCGCCGAGCGCAGCAGCGTCACTTGCGGATCCGTCACTGTGAACGACTCCACTTCGAGCCGCTTCGAAAAAATCAGGGGCACCAGCGCGACTCCCACCTTGAGTTCTTTCGCGGTCAGGAATGGAGACGGGCTGAACGTGGGATCGTCGGCGATGGAAATGTTGTCCACGGTGACGCCGCCTGCCAGAATCGACAGGCTGATGTTTCCGATTTCCACCTTGCGTCCCAGCGCGCTTGTAATGTCGGTCTCCAGCGTCGGCTTGAACTTGTTCGCGTCGATGAACATCGGCAGCGCTAGCGCGACGACGATCAGCAGCACGAGAATACTTCCGGCGATAATTAGGACTTTCTTTGCCATAGGACCTCCGAAGATTGCATGCGGTGCGCGGCCGACGTCACCAGCGGGTGACAGCGTCTCCATCATACTCGCGATTGGTAGCGGCGACTCGTGATTTGTGATTCGCGATCCGGGCCCTTCTGCAGCGCTTAGTCGTGTCGTCAACGGGCGCCGCACTCCAGACATTCGGTTGCGCAGTGGGAGGAGCGTGGCCTTTAGACCCCGGGAAGAACCCCCAAAAAAATCAAATGGTGCCGACACTCTTGCCGCGCCAAATCGGTGACACATTGTTTACAAGTTGTTGACAGCAGACGTGTTGTTGTCCCCGCAGCCTCAATGTTACGTTGCGCCGGTTCGGTTTCGCACCATTTGAGTGCCCAAGGAGAAGTCCATGAAAGTTTCGGCCAAGATCTGCACCAAAATATTTCTAGTACTTACACTACTGCTCGCCACAGCTACATGGTCGCGGGCGAATGAAGCCGCCTCAGCCACGTTCACCGTGTCCACGGTCTCGCCAGGGGTGTTCCAGTACGATCTCACTCTCAACGACACAGGAACGACCACGATCGGCACTTTCTGGTTTTCCTGGATACCAGGCTCTGGTTTTATGCCCGTAACCCCTACCGGCATCAGCTCACCCGCTGGCTGGTCTGACACTGTTACCAGCGGCGGCGGCGCGATTAGGTGGACTAACAGTACGCCGCTCGCGGCGGGCTCTTCCGTCAGCGGCTTCGAGTTCGACAGCACCCTGACGCCTACGCACTCGAGGCCGCATCGACGAGCATCCCGACTGATCCTGTGGATACATTCTTTATTTACTCGGGCGCGCCGTTCAGTGACGCGGGATTCCAAGGCGTGGCCACTCCGGCAGCCGCGCCCACTCCCGAGCCGTCCACGCTCGTGCTCTTCTCGCTGACTCTCGGTCTGGTCGGATTCGCTCGACGCTTCCGCGGGCAAACCCGCACCGCTATCTAGGTCGCTTTCTGCTCCCTGTGCGCTGACGGACGGATTTCGTAGGTGCCTCTTCATCTGTCTCTCCCGAGGGTTCGGGACCTGTGGTTAAAAGGTTTTTTCAACCCGGACGCACACGAAGCCCCGAAGAATTCTGGCGGTATTTGAATCGAGGGGATCTTGCTTCGAAAAGAGCGGCCCGCCGGAGCGGGCCGCCCTGTATCGACTAGAGGCTTGTGACGTTGGCTGCCTGCAGGCCCTTGGGGCCTCGGGTTACTTCGAATTCAACAGCTTGGCCTTCGTTCAACGACTTATAGCCGTCCGCCTGAATCGCGGAGAAGTGAACGAAAACATCTTCGCCCGACTCCCGCTGGATGAACCCATAACCCTTGCTGGCATTAAACCACTTCACTGTTCCTTGTTCTTTCACTTCTTTTGCTCTCTTTTATATGAGCTATTTGTTGCTCTCCGACCGCCTCCAGCCGTACAACAAAAAAGGGCCGCAAGCGCGTGCTCGCAGCCCCTTCCATCGAATCTAAAGGTGTTACAAGAGCGACAAACGCGAAAAAATCATAGCATCCCCAAAGTTTCGCGCCAAGCAAATTTTCCGAGCGCGCTTACACCACCGCAACGTATCTCTCACCTGCGACAGCACAGGTTGTACCAATCGCGGTTAACTCGATAGCAGCGACGATTCTAAGAACGATCGAGGTGAAAGAACCTGAATGTTTCTAAAAGGATGAAGCGCTAGAAGATCAGAATCGCCCGTCACGATATGGGTGGCATCTCCGCGGACGGCGAGTTCGAGGAACTTATCATCCTTCGGATCGCGGCACGCCACGATCTCTACGTCGATGTCAACCCACTCAGCCTCCCGCGTCAGCGCCGCCAGAAAACCGCGGATATCTTCCTCAGCGATGTAGCGGCGAAACTGTTTTCGGCTTAATACGTCGTACAATTCGGTCAGCACAGAAAAAGAAAGCAAAATTTTCCCGTTCCGGGAGGCCATGTCGAGAGCTTGTCGCGGGGTTGAGTCAGACAGGAGTAAAGCGCTAACGAGAACATTCGTATCGAAGACGCACCGCAACTACGCGCCCTTGAGCAGGGAATCGAGTGTCTCCGGCGTGAGTCCTTTGGCCTTCGCTTTGCGCCCGACCTCATCGAGCGCTTGCTCAAGCGACCGATATTCCCCGGCAGCAAGCTCACGAAGCCACAAGCTCAATAGGGCCTGCATCTTCCTTTTTTCGTCCGCGCTGGCATCTTCGTAGGCGCGCGCCGTCTCCGGATCGAGCGGAATCGTAATGGTAGGCTTCGCCACAGATCTCACCTGCCACCATTCTACGGCAAGAATCGGCCTGTCGCCACGACCATCGGTACGACCACGTTGCCTCGGCCCGACGCGGCGTTCCGCTGGCGACTGCTCTCGGTAACTCGCCGAACACATCCGCGGGTGGTTGCCTTGTCTCGGGCAATCCCCTGCTGTTATCTTCGGTGCGCCCCTTCCTGAATCTTTTTTCACGACCTAAGCAGAACGCGGCTTTGCGCCACCAGACGAAGTCACTCCTGCCTCCTTGCGGCCCTGCTAGCCGCTCGCACTGTTCTCGTTTTCCATCGAGATGGATGTTGACGCTCTACATGCATAGGATGTAGGATACCTACATCCTCGATTCGAGTGGAGAGGACGTGAAAGACCGCTACCGGAATCGCATCGAGCTTCTGCAGGGCACCCTCGACCTCCTCATCCTCGAAACGCTGTGCTGGGGGCCGCAGCACGGCTACGGAATCAGCCGGGCCATCCAATCACAGTCGGGTGACGTTCTGCAGGTCGACACCGGCTCGCTCTATCCCGCTCTGCACCGCCTCGAACGAAAGAAATGGATCGCCGCCGACTGGAAAATTTCAGAGAACAAGCAGCGCGTGCGCGTCTATCGCCTCACCCCGAAAGGCAGAATGCAACTGGCCGATGAACGTTCGCGTTGGGACCAGCTCAGCGGCGCCATCGCCGGCATTCTGAACGCGGCCAAGAGGGAGTTCGAGACATGAAGTGGCCGTGGCGGAACCGGCATAACGAACTGGACGAGGAGATTCGCGCTCATATCGAAATGTCCGCGCATGAACGCGAGGAGCGCGGTGAATCCGCGGACGAGGCACGCGCGGCGGCACACCGCGAATTCGGCAACGTGGGCTTGGTAAAGGAAACCACGCGCGACACGTGGAGCTATGTATGGATGGAACGCCTCTGGCAGGACGTCCAGTACGGGCTGCGAATGATGCGGCGCAGTCCGGGGTTCACCATCATCGCCGTCCTCACTCTCGCCCTCGGCATCGGCGCCAACACCGCGATCTTCAGCCTCGTTGACGCCGTGATGCTCCGCATGCTGCCGGTGCAGAATCCCGAGCAGCTGGCGCGAATCCTATTTCGTTCGCCCGCATCACCTCGTCCCCGCCAAAGCGCGACGAACCCCATCTGGGAGCAGGTCCGCGACCATCAGGACGCGTTTTCCGGCGTGATTGCGTGGTCGCCGCAAATGTTTGACCTCGCCGAGGGCGGCGAAGTGAACAACATCAACGGCATTTACGCCAGCGGCGATTATTTCACTGTGCTTGGTGTGCGTCCGGCCGCGGGGAGATTGATGACCGCCTCCGACGACGCGCGCGGCTGCAGCGGCGTCGCGGTGCTTGGATATGGATTCTGGCAGAGCCACTACGCGGGCGCGGAGAGCGCTGTGGGCAGCCTTATCCGGTTGAATGGTCACGCGTTTCCAATTATTGGCGTGTCCCAGCGCGGCTTTTTCGGTACGGACGTCGGCGACAAATTGGACGTGGCCATACCCACCTGCGCGGAAGCGGTTCTGGCAGGCAAGGATTCCTCCCTCGACGTGCGCGATGATTGGTGGCTGTCCATGATGGGCCGTCTCAAGCCCGGAGTGACCGTCGAGCAGGCCGATGCGCGCATGAAAGTTTTGTCGTCGCCGCTGTTCGGCGCAGTCGTGCCGCAGGATTGGCCCGCAAAGTACCAGGACATATTTCGAAAATACACGTTTGCCATTTTGCCGGGAGCTACCGGCACTGGCGGCTTCGGTGGCTTGCGGCAAGAGTACAGCCCGCCGCTCGAAATCCTGATGTTTGTCGTCGGGCTCGTTCTGCTGATCGCTTGCGCGAATATTGCCAGTCTCCTCCTCGCGCGCTCCGCTGCGCGTCAAAAAGAAATTGCTGTGCGTCTCTCGCTCGGCGCCTCACGCGCCCGCCTCATTCGCCAGGTGCTCACCGAAAGCGTCGTGCTTTCTGGTGTCGGCGCGATTTTCGGCGTGCTCTTCGCGCGATGGGGGAGCGCGCTGCTCGTCGGTTTCGTCTCCACACAACAGAGTCAGGTTTTTCTCGATCTCAAAATGGACAGCCGCGTCCTCGCTTTCACCATTGCCATCACCGTGCTGTGCGGCCTGCTCTTTGGAATTTTGCCCGCGCTCCGCTCCACGCGCGTCGATGCGATGTCCGCGATGAAAGAAGGCCAGTCGCAAGCCGCCGGCGGACGCTCACACTCCTCAGCCGCGCGCTGGATCGTCGCCGCTCAAATCGCCCTCTCGCTCATTCTCCTGATCGGCACCGGCCTCTTCATCCGCACCTTCGCGAATCTCATGACTCTCGACGCGGGCTTCGACCGCAACAATGTTCTTATGGTCGAAACGAACATTCACAATGCCGGAATCGCCGAGCCCGCCCGCGCCCCCCTCTACGGCCAAATGTTGGCGAAGTTGCAGTCGATTCCGGGCGTCGTTTCCGCCGGCCAGTGCTGGATGACGCCTCTTTCCGGCCGTCAATGGGATAACAGCTTGACGGCGCCAGGACATCCCCTTCCAGATGGCGTCGACCCAGACACTTTGTTGAACTGGGTGACGCCAGGATATTTTGAGACCATGCGGACGCCGCTACTCGAAGGACGCACGTTTGACGCGCGTGATTCCGCAACTTCGACGCCTGTCGTCATCGTCAATCAATTGCTGGCCCGCCGTTATTTCGGCAGCCAAAGCCCCATCGGTGAGCATCTCCTGGGCGGTAGCGAAGGAATGCTCAGGCAGCCGATGGAAATCATCGGCGTCGTGCAGGATGCGAAGTACACCTCGCTGCGCGAGGATTTCCAGCCGGAAGCGTATTTTCCTCTGTCCCAAATCCAGAAAAATGTGGCCGAAGACAGCACATTCGAGATTCGCGCGGCGACGGCGCCGAGCGCGCTGATTCCGGCGGTGCGCCAGGCGATGGGCAGTGCGAACAAGCTGGCCTCGCTGCAGTTCACCACACTGAAACAAGAAGCCGACGATTCCGTCGCGCAACAGCACTTGATGGCCGTCCTTTCCGGATTTTTCGGTGGCCTCGCACTCTTGCTCACCGCCATCGGTTTATACGGCGTGATGGCCTACGTCGTCACGCAACGGACTCACGAAATTGGCATTCGCATGGCCCTCGGTGCGCAGCAAGCCTCGATTCTTCGCCTCGTCATCCGCGACGCCGTAATTGTCCTCGTCGCTGGCGTCGCCGCCGGACTCCTCGGCTCCATCTGGATTTCCCGGTTAGCTAAGGACCTTCTCTTCGGCGTCACGCCCAACGATCCATCCACGCTCGCTCTAGCCATCGTCGTACTCGTCGCCGTCGCGCTCTTCGCTTGCTACATCCCCGCCCGCCGCGCCACGCGCGTCGATCCCATGGTGGCGTTGCGATACGAATAATTTGTGGTCAAGGAGGAGTTCGAGACATGAAGTGGCCGTGGCGGAAACGGTATGACGAGCTGGACGAGGAGATTCGCGCTCATATCGAAATGTCCGCGCATGAACGCGAGGAGCGCGGTGAATCCGCGGACGAGGCATGCGCGGCGGCACACCGCGAATTCGGCAACGTGGGCTTGGTAAAGGAAACCACGCGCGACACGTGGAGCTATATATGGATGGAACGTCTCTGGCAGGACGTGCAGTACGGACTGCGGATGATGCAGCGCATCCCAGGATTTACCATCATCGCCATCCTCACTCTCGCCCTCGGCATCGGCGCTAATACCGCTATCTTTTCCATGGTCAACGGCCTTATCCTTCGCACCCTCCCTTATCAAGAGCCGCAGCAGCTCTTTCTCGTGAACGAGGACGTGCCGCAACTCGCCAGCCAGAGTCCCTGGGGGCCGTGGTTTCCCGTCAATTCTGCAAACTTTCTTCTGTGGCAAGGCCACTGCCCCGCCATCGATTCAATGGCCCTGATCGAGCCGGTAACCTTCAACCTGATCGGACAAGGAGTCCCGCGGCAATTGAATGCCGCGCGGGTCTCCGCCAACTTTTTTTCATTGATGGGCATTCATCCGCAGCTTGGGCGTGCTTTCCTCCCGGAAGAAGACCAGCGTGGCCGTGATCACGAAGTAGTTTTGAGCGCTCAGTTTTGGCGTGAGATCTTCAACTCAAATCCCGAAGTCATCGGAAAATCAATCACTCTAGACAACACCTCTTATGTCGTCGTTGGCGTAGCTCCCGATAGTTTCCGTTTCCCGGAACTTCCGTACATGACGAACGATGCGCCTCAGATTTTCAAGCCCATGGGCTTTCAACCCTGGGAAGGCTGGGCGGGAGTCGGCGGCTTCAATTTCGACGTGATCGCACGATTGAAGCCGCGCGCAAGCCCTAGCGAGGCCCTGGCCCAACTCAACGTCGTAGAAGCCGGCATCGCGCGGAGGGGTGATGCGCACCGAGGAGTGGCACCGGGGCAATTCGACCTCAAGGCTGAAATCAGGCCGCTGAAGACGGTTATTTTAGGCGACGCGCAAAGCGCGTTGTGGATGCTGATGGTCGCGGCCGGCTTCGTTCTTCTGATCATCTGCCTGAATCTCGCCAATTTGATGCTGGTGAAGAATATGGCGCGGACGCACGAAGTCGCTGTGCGTTCCGCTTTGGGCGCGTCCCGGCGCCGCTTAATGTGCCAGTTCTTCGTCGAAGGGATGATTCTCGCGGCTGCAGGCGGCATTTCAGGCCTGCTCTTCGCGAAAGGCGCGCTTCGAGTCCTCGTCAGGAACGCACCCTTTAGCATTCCGCGCTTGAGCGATATTCATGTCGACCCGCGCGTCCTGTTCTTCACGACGGGCCTTACGCTCGCCACCGCCGTGCTTTTTGCATTGCTCCCGACGGCACGGCTGGCAAGAGTCAGCCCGCTTGAAGCACTCGGTTCCAGTGTGCGCATCGCGAGCGGCAGCCCTCAACGCGTCCGGCTGCGTAGCGGTTTAGTCGTCAGCCAAATCGCGCTTTGTGCGGTTCTCTTGGCCGGCGCCTTGCTGCTCATCCAGAGCTTGGTTCATGTCGAACGCGCCAACCAATGGATGGACGAACAGCATGTGCTCGCGCTCGACCTCGCTCTTCCACCGAATGAAAGCAACACCGTCGAGCAAGAGGATCATTTTTCATCGAGTGTGCTCGCGCAGGTCCGTAACCTGCCAGGAGTTCGAAGTGCGGGGTTCACCAGTAAGCTTCCTCTTCTGGGAGATAGCTATGGCGACGACATTGATTTCCAGGAAGCGCCGCATCCGCAGAATAAACCGCAAGAGGGGCAGTTCCGCTTTGTAAGCCCTGGCTATTTCCAGACGATCGGTCTCCCATTGATCAAAGGGCGTTTGTTGTCCGAAAGCGATCACGGCAAAGATGTCGCCCTCATCTCCGAAACGGTAGCCCAGCGTCTGCTGCCCCGGCATGATCCGATTGGCATGCACCTGCTCTGGAGCGGGAACGCACCGCCGAAGCCACAGGAGATTATCGGTGTGGTTGCCGACGTTCGAAACACTTCCGATCAGATTCCCGTGACGGCGGTTTATCTCCCATCGTGGACGTACTATCAATCGAGCGAAACTCTTGTAGTGCGGACCGCGATGGACCCAACCTCAACGGCGGCCTCTATCCGGCGCGCGATCTGGCGCGTCGACCCCGAAGTAGCCATACCTCAGGAACGTACGCTGCAAAACGTGGTCCTGAGTTCAGAAGCTGCTCGGCGCTATGAAAGTTTTCTCGGAGTCCTCTTCGCCGCTTTCGGCGTGCTGCTGGCGGCCCTGGGGCTTTATGGCGTGATCTCTTACTCCGTTGGGCAGCGCACTCATGAAATCGGGGTCCGCATCGCGCTCGGGCGCAAAACCACGAGATTCGTGGCATGTCCTGGACAAGGGACGAAACTCGCGCTCCTCGGCGTAACCATTGGCATCGTGGCCGCGTTGGGACTGACGCGGTTAATGTCGAGCCTGCTCTTCGGCATCGACGCGGCGGATCCCGCTGACTTTCGCTGCAGTGGCGATTCTCATGACCGGAATCGCCCTATTCGCCTGCTACATCCCCGCGCGCCGCGCCACACGCGTAGATCCCATGGTCGCCCTGAGATACGAGTAATTCCACGATTTGTGGCCGAAGGGAGTTCGAGACATGAAGTGGCCGTGGCGGAAACGGTATGACGAACTGGACGAGGAGATTCGCGCTCATATTGAAATGTCGGCGCATGAGCGCGAGGAACGCGGTGAATCTGCGGACGAGGCACGCGCGGCGGCGCGGCGCGAATTCGGCAACGTAGGGTTAGTTAAGGAAACAACGCGCGACACGTGGAGCTATGTATGGATGGAACGTCTCTGGCAGGACGTGCACTATGGGCTGCGCATGCTGCGCAAGAGTCCTGGATTCACAACAGTCGTCATCCTCACTCTTGCCCTCGGCATCGGCGCGAATACCGCCATCTTCAGCCTTGTCGATGCCGCATTGCTGAGGCTGTTGCCCGTGGAAAAACCGGAGCAGCTTTTCCGGCTCACGAGCATTAACAAGGAAGGCAGGATCAACGATGCCTTCTCGTACCCTACTTTCAAATCTCTCCTGGAAAACAATCAAACGTTGTCCGGACTTATTGCGTTTCGCTCCTTGGGCAATCTTGATTTTGTCGTGAGCGGGAAAGGCGAGCTCGCCCGAGGGCAAGCCGTATCCGCCGGTTATTTCACCACGCTGGGCGTCAGGGCCATGTTGGGACGCGCGATCACCGTTGCAGACGAGATTGGCAGCCCGACTCCGGTTGCGGTCATCAGCTACTCTTACTGGACAAGGCGCTTCAATCGGGGCGAGTCAGCAATCGGCGCGGCCATTGTGCTGAATGGGGCGCCGTTCACGGTGATCGGGGTGACGCCGCCTGACTTCTTTGGTCTCGAGCCTGGCCAGTCAGTGGATGTTTCAATTCCGCTTACTTCTGTCGCTTTGGCGCAACCGCAATTTGCAGCCGCTGGTACGCCATACGATATCCTCGTCGCCCCGTTCCGGAATTGGCTGCATATCGTGGCGCGGCTGAAGGGTGGGCAGACCGAGGCCCAGGCCAAAGCCAATCTCGCGCCGATTTACGCGCAGGCCGTGCGTCAAGCGGCCGACGGATTGCGTGGTCTTCCGATCGACTCTCCTGGCGCCAGAAGCGCAGTCGCCGAATTCAGGATCGAATTGGAACCGGGAAGCCGGGGCCTGACGGCTCTTCGCCAACAATTTTCAAAGCCCCTGATTTTCTTGATGGCTGTGGTTGGAGTGCTTCTGCTGATCGCGTGCACGAATGTAGCGAACCTATTGCTCGCCCGCGGAAACTCTCGCCAGAAGGAAATTGCATTACGCCTCGCGCTGGGTGCCGGGCGCGCACGAGTCATTCGACAGTTACTTACGGAAAGCGCGTTGCTGGCGGCAGGGGGCGGCGCACTCGGCGTGATTCTGGCTTTTGCGGGGAGCGCATCTCTCGTAAGCTTGATGTCACACTCAACTTCCACGATCCAATTGGACGTGCATCCAGACATCCGCGTTCTTGCTTTTACGGGCTTGGTTTCACTGATCGCCGTACTTATTTTTGGGCTTGTTCCCTCATCGCGAGCCTCGCGGCTCGATCTTTCTCAAGCTGTAAAAGGGGGTGGCCAAGCGCTAACTGTCGTTCCGGGCCGCTTTCGAATGACCGAAGGGCTCGTGATCGCCCAAATTGCGTTGTCGCTTGTGCTGACGGTCGGCGCTGGCCTTCTCGTGCGGACTCTCCAGAACCTCAAGAAGTTTTACCCGGGCTTTCGTGAGCAGAATGTGCTTCTGTTCTCAATCCAGCCTGGCATGGTCGGCTACAAAAACGCGCAGGTTGCCCAACTGTACGAACGACTCACAACACAGATTCAAGCCACACCGGGTGTCACTGCTGTGAGTTTTTCCACATTCAGTCCCCTTGCAGGCTGGTCTGGTTTCACTGACGCCAGGGTGGAAGGCTACACGCCGAAGCCCGGAGACAATCCGGCAATAAGCGTGAATTTTGTTGGACCAAGCTATTTCAAGGCTCTGGGCACCGGCGGTGCTGCGAGGCCGTGATATCAGAGCAGAGGACAAACTCGGTACTGTAAAGGTCGCGGTAATTAACGAGGCTATGGCCCAACATTTCTTCGGCGATCGCAATCCGATCGGCAGGCACTTCAGCATACCGGGATGGATCGGGGATCCCAGTCAGATAGAAATCGTTGGTGTGGTTGAAAACGCAAAATTCATAAGCATCCGCGAAGAGGTTCCGGCAGCAACGTACATCCCCTTTTTGCAGTCGCCAGATTCATTTCTTGCAACGACGTTTGAAGTGCGCTCCGCCATGAATCCTGACTCTCTTGCAGGTTCCATTCGTCAAATGATCCAGCAGACCGATAACCGGCTGCCGCTATTCGATGTCAAGACGCTCAGCGAGCGAATAGACGAATCCCTTGTCCAGGAACGCACAGTTGCGTTGCTTTCGAGCTTGTTCGGACTGGTGGCGCTCTTCCTCACATGCGTCGGGCTTTACGGAGTAATGGCCGGATCCGTCGCCCAAAGAACGCACGAAATCGGTATCCGGATGGCCCTTGGGGCCGAACGCTTGGGCGTTCTGAGGCTCGTTCTCGGACGAGGTTTAGCCATAGCGCTCGTCGGAGCTGTTGCAGGGATTGTCGCTTCGGTTGCGGCCACGCAGTTCATGGCCGCGCTGCTTTTCGCTGTGAAACCCATCGATGCTCCGACGATCCTCTTCGCCTCCCTCGCATCAATCGGCGTCGCCACGTTCGCCTGCTACATCCCAGCGCGGCGGGCGACGCGCGTCGATCCGATGGTCGCCCTCAAGTATGAGTAATTTGAGAGGGTTGATCCTTGCCTCCTTGCCTCCTGCCTCCTCCTATGAGTTATAGAACTACTAACGTAACTTTGAACCTACCATTCTGGCCCGATTTGTGCTACCGTGGTTCGTTTTTATGCGCGACAAAACGACACAACACGCCGACGGAGGCACAGTACGGGGGGTTCCTGCTCGGCGACACGACAATTTTCGTCAATCGGTACACTTTGCAAACGGAAATCGCCGTAACTCACTCAAAACACACGCCAGAGACCTCGTTCAATCGGTACACTTTCAGTGCCCTCAGAGGAAACGATTCGCCGGCACGCCTCTCGCGATTCCCGGCAAGCCAGCACATCTGCCAATCCACCCGGCAGGGATTAGAATTCGGCGTAACTTCAACAAAACAAAAGGAACGCCATGCGTCTGATAGTCGGTAAGCAGCCGATTAAGAACCGCGATTCACTCCCGGGGCTTCGGGATCACCAATTACTGCCCGACGGATTCGAAGCGAGGAGGAAGTTTCGACCGGATGAGCGAACCCACTTGGTTCCAGACACTCGGATCGCATTCAATCTCGATATGAGGCTTCTCGAGGATGTTCGCGAGCAGAGGATAACCGTCGCACGCGAGAGCATGCGTCTTGTAGCTGGATCGAAAGTTGCCGAGGATTTGCGTGCGAGCCGCATCCTCAGCGCGAATCTTCTGTCGTCCGTGGAGCAAGCCATCCGTCTGGTAGAAGTTCACGGCCTGTGCGACGTTCGCCGGGATTACGGAGTCGTCCTCGCCGGGTTTCTCGACGCTATCCACCTGAATCGTCAGGAGAACGGGAACGCCTTCCTTTTCGAGCTGGCGCGCCAGGGTCACTGTTTCGGAGCCGCCCCAGCTATGCCCGTAGATGATCACTCGCGCGTCCCGCTTTTCGGCGGCGCTCAGCTTGCCGTCGCCATCAGTATCGAGCAGGCGCAAGACCGCGTGACGGGCATCGTCGCCGCGATGATTCTCGAATACCTCCACGTGCGCCTGCGACGCGTACTCCTCGTGGAGCGCGGCCGCGAGCTGCACTTCGCTGTGGACCATGTTGTCGTGCTTGATGAACCCGCCGACGAAGCCAATCACGATCGCGGGCGGAGTCT
This sequence comes from uncultured Acidobacteriota bacterium, assembly GCA_963744235.1. GTDB lineage: Bacteria > Acidobacteriota > Terriglobia > Acidiferrales > UBA7541 > Palsa-295. Next base: position 585,935 of record CAVUSU010000007.1, read on the forward strand.
TAGTAGTGGGCTCGCCAAGCGCAGTGGGACGGTTAGGGGCGGGGGTCACTCCGGCAGAGAGCAGCAAAATCGAAAGCAGAAACGACGAAACGCGCATCTGGAAAGCTTCCAGCCGCGCATGATAGCAAAAAGTGGGGCTGAGAGGAGAATGGTAAATTGGCGCCGAGGCCCGGGAAGAGGGATCCCTCGCCTGCGCGGTCTGGCGGTCGCCGTGCTCCGGATAACACCGCCACAACCTCCCGTCGCGCAGTTAGTCAGACGCGGCCGAGAAGGGCAATTTCTCCAGCCGGCGGCCGGGCCAATCTTTGAGCTCGGAGTTTTGGCGCGAGACGAATTCGTTGCGCGTATCGCGGTTCAAAATCCGCTGGGTTTTCGCCTTCAACTGCGCGAACACCGCCCGGGCGTCTGCCGCGGCATCGACCACCTCGAAATTGTACTCGGCGCTCAGCCGGTCGAATTCCGCCAGCAGCGCGGTCTGGTAGCTGCAGAAACTGTCGTACATGTTCTGCCCGGGATAAAGGTCCATTCCCGATTCCCAGTAGTCGAAGCCGCGCGAAAAGACCACGCGCGGCAGAAGCTGGTCGATGCCGACGCGCATGTAGAAAACGGCGTCCGGCTTCAGCGCGACGCTGAAGATATTGCGAATCCACGCGCCGTCCATGCCGCGGACGATCGCGCGAGCCATCAACGAGTAAATATAACGATCCGTGAGGACGATGAATCCGGCGCGCAACGCGGGGGCGATTTCGTTCTCGAGCCGGTCGACGAAATCCGTGGCGTAAAAAAGGCTTTGCGTAACGCGCCCCAGGTTGTTCCCTTCCTTGGCGCGGCGGATTCCCTCGCCCGCCAGAGGCGAGCGCGTCATGCCGGTGTCGAGCACCGCGTGGCCCAGCTCTTCGAGCCACGGTTTCAGCAGGTTGATCTGCGTGGTGCGGCCAGCTCCGTCGGTTCCTTCGATGACGATCAGCTTGCCCGCCATGTCGGAGAGCTTCATTTCGGGCAACAATTTCCCGTAGGTCTGTCTCATGGCCTTACCCTCAGATCCTTCGCGTCTTCCAAATGCGCGCGCACTAGGTGCCGCACGTGAGCCTGTTGCGCTTCCACGGGCTGCGTGGCGTCGATCACCGTGAGCCCGAATTCCGGGATCATCTTCTCGTATTCCTGAATAATGCGTCCCTGGAACAGGCGGAAGCTTTCCTCGGGATCGTCGCTCAACTCCAAATCCATCCCTGCTTCGTAATACTTGAAGCCGTCGCGTGCTCCCACAAGCCGCGAGATGGCCGTCTCGAGCGGCACCCGAAAATAGAACGCGATGGTGGGCCGCGCCGCGAAGCCGTAGAGGCTGCGAACCCATTCGCGGTCCATGCCTCGCGCCACGTCGCGCGCGAACGCCGTATAGACATAGCGGTCGCAAAGCACGATGGCCCCCGCTTTCAGCAGCGGCAGGATGCTCCGGTCGGTGCGGTCGGCAAAATCCGTGGCGTGAATCAGGGAGAACGTCGCCGGCGTCAGCATTTTCTTCTTCTTGCCGTGCTTCGTCGTGTCCTTCACGAGCGGCGACGAATTCCACTCGCTGAACACCACCCCGTAACCTTTCGCTTCGAGCCACTTGTGAAGGAGACTCAACTGCGTCGATTTGCCCGAGCCGTCGATGCCTTCAACGATGAACAGCCGGCCGGGAAACTCTTGATTGCTCCGTTGCCGCAAAGAACTGGAAGGAACCTGAAGAGGGAAAAAAACCTCAAACCGACCGACGCGAACCCCTGGATTGATTTCCATCGACCCCTTTCTGCGAAGGCTTCGTGCGTTCCGTACCGTGATCGGGACGGAAACTCATCGAAGACTGTCTGCCTAACCAAGCCGGGCCGCGTTTCAATCCCGTTTGGCGACCCCATAAAATCCTTTAGTTTATTCGACTTTGCAGCACCATTCTGGGCATTTGTATCGAACTGTAAACCCTTTAGTACTAGAACCATGCGAGATTTCCACAGCTACGGTCTATTGGGGATGGACGCGCACCACTCGCCAGTATATGATCGGCCTTCTTCAATAAATCGCAGTCCAGCCAAAAAACGAGGCCTTAATGAGTCAAGAAACAAAGGTTCAACACTACCGTGGAGTCCTTTGCGGATATTGCCGGCAGCCGATTCCGTTGCCTGGGATCGTCGACCGCTTGGCCGCGCGGGAGAACGATCCCGCCTCCCACGACCGAGGCGCGCATGCCTTCAATCTGCGTTGCCGCGCCTGCGAGAGGGAAAAGCCTTACCGTCGGAGCGATATTTCCGAGTTCGAAGGCACGCCTCGGCCGCGTTTCTCTCGCGCCGTAACGCGGGGACCCGTGCACCAACAGCACAAGTTCGCACGAGCTGCAAACGGCTGAACGAGGCGCGACTGAATTCCGACTTGCCTCCTTCCTCTGTGCCGCCAAAAGACGCGGCCGAGCCACCATTTCATTCGGATGAATCTGCGCTTGCGGCCGCTAGCCGCTTCCTGCGCGAACACGGCGTCAAGTCCCTCGTCGTCTCCGTACTCATCCTCATTCCCTGCTTCTGGCACCGCGAGATCGAGGCGGCCGATCTGGGAAGCCACCTTTACAACGCGTGGCTTGTACAGTTAATCGAGCGCGGCCAAATTCACGGGCTTTGGATCGACCACCGCTGGAACAATGTGTTGTTCGACTATCTCCTCAACGGATTCGGCTCACTCTTCGGATTGCGCGTGGCGGAGAGAATCGCGGTGTCGCTCTCGGTTCTGATTTTCTTTTGGGGGATTTTCGCTCTCGTGGGTGCCGGGGCGCGCCGAGCGCCATGGTACCTGCTGCCGTGCATCGCGGCCTTCGCCTACGGCTGGACCCTCGAGATGGGCTTTTTCAACTACTACCTCGCCGTGGGATTGTCGTTTTTCGGCGTGGCGGTGTTCTGGCGCGGCAAGGGATGGGAACGGCTGATTGCGGTTGCGATTGCACCGCTGGTGGTTCTCGCGCACCCACTCGGGTTCTTCTGGCTTGCTGGTGCCTGCTTGTATGTTGGCCTCGCGGAACGGATTCGGCCCCGTTACCATCTCTTCCTTGTGCTTGGTGCGAGCGCCACGATTGCCGGACTGCACCAATATTTGTGGCATCACTATGTTGTGGAAGCTCACGCGGATTCTTTCTACTGGTTTAACGGTGCGGACCAACTGGTCTTGTTTGGGCAGGGGTATCGGATCGTCGAGCGGGCCCTTTTGATTTTCATCCTCGCTGCGATTGGCCTGGACGCGTTTCGCCGGCGTCGCGAGCGGCGATTTTGGGCCGATTACTTCATTCCGCTGCAACTCTACGCAATCGTCGGCGTGGGGGTAGCACTGCTTCCCAGAGGCATTCACGTTCCGGACCACATCGGCGCTATCGCGCTGCTCACCGAACGCCTTACCTCCGTTTCGGCCGCGCTGCTCTGCTGCATATTGGGCGCTTTGCGTCCGAGCAAGTGGCACTTGGCGGCATCACTCGCGATTGCGGCCGCATTCTTTTCGTTTTTGTATCAGGACACGGGCGCCATCAACAGGATGGAGGAACAGGTGGTGAAGCTCGTTCACACTCTGCCGCCGAATCAGCGCGTGATGGGAACGATCCTCCCCGCGCCGGGTTCACGCGTCTCCGTGCAACACATTCTCGACCGCGCATGCATCGGCTACTGCTTCAGCTACGGAAACTATGAGCCGGGCACGGCCATGTTTCGCGTGCGCGCGATGCCGGGCAATCCGTACGTCCTTGGAGACTACGAGCTCGCTGTAGACATGGAAGACGGGGACTACACGGTCCAGCCCGAGGATCTGCCCGTATACCAGGTCTATCAATGCACGGAAAGCGGCACCGATTTGTGCATTCATCCGCTCGAAGCCGGCGAAGAAAACGACGACTTGGGCATTCATCCGGACCAATAGTTATACAGCGCGATTCAAGGAAGCAGACCGAAGACGATAACGCCCGTGGGGGTGCCGACGTACACCTTGCCGTTGGCGATCATGGGCGTAATGAACTTGTTGTCGATAAACTGGTCGCGCGAGCCTGCCTGATCGCTGTTGTAGAGTTCGGTTGCGAGATTCGTGGCGTCGTAGGCATGGAGTACACCTGTTCCTCTGTTCCCGACCGCCCAAACGATTCCCTGCGAGGTGCCATTTGCCGAGACGCTAGGCGTGGCGCCGGGATAGCCATAGTTCACGGCGCTCACGGACGCGGGCCCGGTAGCGAGCATCGCGTTCGTAATGGGAAACGCTTTCAGCGAATCGCTTACGCCTGCGTAGTACACGGTCCCATTGAAATAGGCGGGCATCGCCCATACTCCGCCGCCCACGGCGCCATCAATCTCCTGGTGAATCGCGGTGTCATTGTTGGGATTGAACTTGCCCATCGAATCGCGATTCACGACGTAGATATTCGAATCCTTCCCAGCACCGACGGCAAGATGTACGGTGGCGCCGGAGGCGTCTTTCAAATCCGGCAAAACGAGAGCTCCGCCCGAACCAAGATCCTCGTCGGCGTTGGATTCGCTGACCGTGTTGTACATCGTGAAATAATCGGCGACGCTCAATGACCCGCCCGCGGTGGAAAGCTTCATGAAAGCGTTACCGTAGTCCCCGTTCACGGGGAAACCGCTGGCGTTGAGGGTCGCGTCGAACGTTCCGTTCGCCGCAAGAAAGTAGATGAAGTTCGAGGAGTCTGCAGCGAGTCCTGCGCCCGCCATCCAGACCGAGCCCTCCGATCCGTTGGGCGTGATATCAATGACGCTCACCTGCTGCAGCGTCGATTCGCTGTATCCCATCACCCAGCCAGTGTAGGGATTGGCGTCACAGTGAGACGTCCAGCCCATATAAATGACGCCGTTGAGCAGCAGCAATCCCGCGCGTTCCGCGTATTGTGCCGGGTCGAACGTCACGTGACCGCTGAGGTTCGGGAACGTGGCCTGGATCGTGGTCGGGCTGCCGCTTTGTTCCGCTCCCGTTGTCACATCCAATGCGTGCAAGCGTTGATGGTAGTTTCCACTAGCGTCCTTAGACATGGCCGCGACAAAAATCGTGCCGTGGGCGCCTGACTTCAAATCAATCACGGGCGTGGCTGTGATGCCGATTTCCGGAGTGATCTGACCGCAGCCGTGGTCGTCGCTTGTAGCTTCATTCGAGCCGAGCACAGAGGTCTGCCACAGCAGTGCGAACGTATCCGCATCGAACGCGTACACGAGGTCGTGTTCCGTTACGACGAAGACCACGTTGTGGACAGCGCCTGCAATCGTCAGGCTCGGAGCGTACAAAGGCTCCGCATCGACTTTGCCCTGCACAGTGAGGAATCCGATCTTCCCAAATGTTGCGGACTTGACGTTGCTTGTGGTCAGAAGCGTTTCGCTGAGATTCTGGCCGGTGCGCCCTACGTCGTTGTGGTAAGTCAAGACGGTTACGTTGGAGTTTCCGCCACCCCCGCTACTTACGGTCAACGTAACGGAATTGCTGGTTACGGAGCCGGCCGAGTTGCTGACGATTACCTGAAATGTCGAGCCGTTATCGCCAGACGTGGTGGCGGGAGTTGTGTACGTGGCGGAAGTCGCGCCACTCACGCTTGCCCCGTTCTTCTGCCACTGATACCCGGGAGAAGGGCTGCCGCTTGCCGCTACCGAAAAAATTGCGGTTTGTCCGACGGAGACGGTTTGACTTGCGGGCTGTTCGGTAATGACGGGCGCCGTCGGGCCCGCGCTCGAGGTGTTCGCGCAACCATTCTCGAAGACGGCGAGGCCGACTAGAAGGACAACCAAGACTACCAGGCTTGCTCGAACTCCGGCGGTGCGCAAAAGATGATTTAGGTTGGAAAAGTGTCCCGACATGGCCCGACCTGCCTTCCCCAGGTTACCCCTGGACGCGGAGCACTTTCTTGAAGAAACCACCGAAAGTGCTAATTCAGTTAGTCGAATATAAACCGAATACCATCACTCCTGTGGGTGTGCCTACGAACACTTTCCCGCCAGCGATCATCGGCGTGATGAATTTGTTGTCGTAGAACTGGTCGCGCGATCCTGCTTGACTGCTGTTGTAAAGCTCGTGCGCGAGATTCGCGGCGTCAAACGCGTGCAGCACTCCGCTGTTCGCGTTTTCCACGGCCCAAACGATTGCGTTGGCAGTCCCATTTGCCGAGATGCTAGGTGTGGTGCCGGGATAGTCGAATCGGTTGGCCGACAGAGACGATGGAGTGTCGGCGAGCATGGCATTCACGATTGGGAATGCCTTGAGCGGCGCGAGAGTAGCCCCGTAGTAGACGGTATTGTTGAAGTACGCAGGCGACGCAAATTCCGCTCCGCCGAGCGAATTCGGAAGCTCCTGATAGACCTCAGCATCATTCTTTGGATTGAACTTACCCATTGCGTCGCGGTTGACGACGTAGATGATCTGATCTTTGCCCGCGCCGATCGCAAGATGCAGAACCTTTCCGGATGAGTTCTGCATGTCCGGGAGCAACAGAACGCCGCCGGAGCCTAGGTCTTCATCACCGTTCGTCTCGGCAGCGTTGTTATGCATTGAAAAATAATCGTATACGCTGAGCTTGTTTCCTGGCGTCTTCAGTTCCAGAAACGAATTGCCGAAATCGCGTTCAGCCGGAAAACCGTTCGCTGTGAGACTGGAATCGAAGGTGCCGTTGCCGGTGAGAACGTAAATGTTCCCCGCTGCGTCGGCGGCCGGGCCGTCGCCCGTCATCCAAATCGCGCCGTCTGTGCCGTTCGGCGTCAGGCTGATCGCACTAACGGGCTTCAGGGTTGCCTGGCTGAGGCCGATGATCCAACTGTTGTAGGGTTCGTGATCGCAATGCGACGCCCAGGTTGTGTAGATCACGCCATTTGACAGCAAGAGCGCCGCGCGATCTTCGTATTGCTTGGGAACGAACGTCACGCGACCATGACTGCTGTTCGGCCCGTTTCCCGGTAACGTTGCCGTGATCAGCTGCGGAGGATCTTGTTCCGCGCCCGTGGTGAGGTCGAGGGCATGCAACCTCTGAAAATACTCTCCACTGGAATTCTTGGACATCGCCACAACGTACATCGTGCCGTGCCCACCGGCTTTTAGATCGATTACGGGAGTGGCCGTGACGCCAATCTCCGGCTCGATCTGCTCGCAATCGCGCTTGTCGCTGGGCGTTTCGCCGGGACCGAACAGCGACACGCTCCAGAGCAGAGCAAAGGTGTCCGCATCGAAGGCGTAGGCCATATCGTGCTCGGTGACGACAAACAGAACGTTGCGTGTCTCGCCGGCTACGACGAGTTTGGAGACGTAGAGCGGCTCGGCGTCCACCTTACCCCGCACCTTGAGAAACCCGACCCTTCCAAAACTCGCCGAGTTCACATTCGCTGGTGTAAGGACCGACTCGTTAAGATTCTGGCCCGTGCGCATAACATCGTTGTGAAACGTCAACACGTTGGTGAGAGCGCTTGGTGGGGGATCGCTTGGCGGGTCGGCCGCGCGACTGGAAGCGGGGGACCTGGGGTCCGATGTTCCTGAACGAGAACTCTTGCGGCAACCGTTCAAATAAGGTACGAGTCCGGCCAAAACGGCGAGAATCAGCACCCATTTTTCGAGTCGCAATGAGCGTTCCATCGTGAATTTGTTTCTCAGCCTTTAGTTGCCAGTTTGATGGGTTCGTCCAGCGACTACCCCGGGCTGCCGCTGTCTTTCGTCGACATTTCGCCAAATGTTTGACGTACGAGACAAGGGATTGGACACGGTCGCCAAGTCGTAAGAAACCTTAATCTCGAAAGTTAGAAGCTGTAGGATAAAGAAGGGCTAAGTAAAGGTTGCCCAGCCAAACTGCAACGTCACATTGTTTCGGCGGTTGTTGGCTCTTCCTGCCGCACGCGAACCGTGGAGGGTTTGCGTCTGTCCGTAAACCATGACCATAGTCTCCAGGCGAGCAAAACCCCAACAACAAAGGCGTATTCGAGGGGCTTGCGCACATCCGACTTCACAAGCCAGTAATAGTGAATCACGCCGGCGGTGCCGCTGAGATAAATGGCTCGGTGAAGGAGTTGCCAACGCTTGCCGCCCAGGCGTCGAATCCATCCGGCCGTCGAGGTGATTGCAAGAGGGATCATCAGCACGAACCCCGTAAACCCGACCGTAATAAATGGCCGCTTGGCGACGTCATCCAAGACATCATGCCAGTTGAAAGACCGATCGACGCCGAGCCACGTGGAAAAGTGCAAGCATGCGTAAAAGAACGCGAACAATCCCATCATGCGGCGAAATCGGATCAGTTGCGGCAAATGCAGAATCTTGCGAAGGGGGGTAATCGCAAGCGTTATCACCAGGAACCGGAGGATCCAGTCACCTGTGGCGTGCTCGACGAACTCAACCGGATTCAGGCCCAGGTCATTGTGAAATCCGCGCCAAAGAAGGATTCCCAGCGGCACGAGGCATAGCGCGAAAACCGGCACTTTCGTCCATTTGCTCGTGATGATGGAGTTGAGGAACTTTGGAACCATCGGTCAGTGGCTTTTTGCTTCGCCGTAGGGTTCAGTAGTATTTCTTCAAATCCATGCCGTTGTACAAGCTCGCCACCTGGTCCTCATATCCGTTGAACATCTGAGTGGGAATCCGCGGCGCAAAGAATCCTCCGCCAAGACGACGTTCCGTTTTCTGGCTCCAGCGTGGGTGATCAACGTTCGGGTTCACATTCGAGTAAAACCCGTACTCGTGCGCGTTTTGAATGTTCCAAGTTGTGGGCGGCTGATCTTTGACGAGTTTGATCTTCACGATCGATTTAATGCTCTTGAATCCGTACTTCCAGGGGATAACCATGCGCACTGGAGCGCCATCCTGATTTGGCAGCGTCTCTCCGTACATCCCCACGCAGAGAAGCGCGAGCGGGTTCAATGCTTCATCGAGGCGCAAACCTTCTACATATGGCAATTCGATGCCGGCCGACCCTCCCAACGGCATCTGCTTGGGATCGTAGTAGCTCTGAAATGCGACGAATCTTGCACTGGCCTTCGGCTGCACCAGATTCACAATCGTGTTCAGCGAATACCCGATCCAGGGCACGACGATCGACCAGCCCTCGACGCAGCGGTGGCGGTAGATTCGTTCCTCGAGCGGCGCGAGCTTCATGATTTCGTCCATCGTAAATTTGCGGGGCTTTTGCACCTCGCCTTCCACGGATACAATCCATGGCGTCGTGACAAAATTCCCGGCGTTGCGCGCGGGATCGCCCTTGTCCGTGCCGAACTCGTAGTAATTGTTGTAGTGCGTGACGTCTTTTTCGCCGGTGACCGCTTCCGTCGTGCTGCCAGGCCACTTCACGACGCCGTTGATTTTCTGGGGTACCGAACCCGTCGCCGGCCCGGCGAACACTCTCGGCAACCTTTTGTACGCGGCCACGGCCGCCGAAGTTGCCAGCAATCCAAGCAGAAAATTACGCCGCCCCATGTAAAGGCCCTTCGGAGTGACGTCTTTATAAGTCAAATCCGGCGTTCGCTTTACCAGCACCGCTACCCTCCACACCTCAAGTCAGTGCGCATCTTTGCTCGATTATAATACGCATTTTCGCACAACGTTGGATGTTCCCGGTCGCAGAAAGACCCGGTTCCACGACGTCCAGGAAGGCACCCGCGTAGTTGAAACCAGTGGAAATAGGCTACTTGCGCTGTAATTCGGTCAGAAGCGCGTCGCGTACCCGCTCCTGCTGGTTGACCACGAGCTTCGAACCGCCAGACGTTAAATAGAAGACGTCGATCGCCATTTGCCCTTCGGTTTCGATGATTGCGATTTCGATGTTGCACTTTTCGTGCGAGAAGGTCGAGCTGATGCGATGCAAGAGTCCGGGCTGGTCCTGCGCGATCACTTCGATGAGCGTGCTTTGCGCGGAGCATTCGTCATCGATCAGGACTCGCGGCTCGACTTTCACTTTCGGCTGCGTGTTCTTTTCCGATCGCAGGCGATCGTGAAGCATGCGCTCGAGGTCGGCTTTCCCAGTTAGGACGTCGTGGATGCTCGACTTGAATCGCTCCCACTCGGGCAGATTCAGCTCTAGAGTGCGGAACCGGTCTGTGAAGTAGAACGTGTCGACGACGGTTCCAGCCTGATTCGAGAATGCAGCGGCCTTCACGATGTTCATTCCCCAAGCGGCCAGCACTCCAGCCATCGTTGCGAACAGGAAGGGTCTGTCGTGCGTAACCAGGGTCAGTTCGTACGAATGCCGCCCGCGCGATAGGGCGATTTGCACGGAATCTTCGCCGAGGTGGCTGGCCATCTCCGTATGCCCGATGATTTCGCTTGCCGCGTGGGTCCTCAGATAGCGTCGTGGTAACCCTTCGAGAAAACCTTCCAGCCTCTTCCCCGCCGCAGGCGCGAGCGTGCGGAGGTGGGTCATCACTTCGTCGTCGAGGTTCACGTGGAAGCGGTCGTCAACAGTGCGCGTGAGGTAATTCGCAACGCCGATGTAGAGCTGCCAGATGTTTTCTGCCTTCCACGGCGTCAGGGCTTCCGGGTTGACCGCTTTAATGTCCGCATACGTGAGCAGGCAGAGCATCTTCAAGCGTTCCGGCGTTTCCACTTTTTCGGCGAACTGTCGCACGGTTTCCGGATCGAAGATATCGCGCCGCAGCGCTCCGCTCATTTCCAGATGCCGAGCGATGAGGAAGAGGACGGTTTCGCGATCGACGGCGTCGAGGTCGAGGCGCTCGAGGCACTTCTCGGCGATTTCAACGCTCGCTTGCACGTGATTGCGGGTCTTGGCAGCCTTGCCCGTGTCGTGCAACAGCAAAGACAGATAGAGCAGATCCGGCTGCTCGACTTCGTCGAGCAACTCGGCGTAGCGTTGATCCCATTTAGATTGCGATTGTCGCAACAAATGCAGGTTCTCGATGGCAACGAACGTGTGCTCATCCACAGTGAAGCGGTGGGAGTAGTCGCGCACCACCAGCGCATCGATTCCGGCAATTTCCGGCATAAGAAGAGTGAGCAATCGAAGCGAGTGCATTTCGCGGAGCGCCTCCCCCGCGTGAGACGCCAAAAGAATCTCCTGCAGGTAATGCCACATCTCCACACCCTCTGGCGGGTTAGCGGCCGTGAACGACAACGCCTCCTCGATTTGGCGTTCCGCCGTGGAGCTGAGTTTCAGTCCGTGCCGCGCCATGAATCGAAAAGCCCGCAATTGAAGTTCGGGCTCTCGCAGGGCCTCGGCGTCTTGGAAAAACATAAGCCCGTCGACGACGGCGAACTCGGCGTTCGAAAGCCGCGACCGCATGTGCTGAAACTGGCGGTAAAGGGAAGGCCGCGCGGACGGTGCCTCCTCTAACAGGCGCGTGCATGCACGATGGACAGCGCGGGCGTGTGCGAAATAAATCCTCATCCAATCGGACGGGCTCAGCGAATCCCTTCCCGATGCGCCGATCTTCAGGGCCGCCGCTTCGTCCTGCGCTTCCCAGGTAAGGGCGTTATCGTCGCGCGCGTGGCGAAGATGCAAAAAACATCGCGCCGACATCAGAAATTCCAGCGCGGTATCAAATTGCTTCTGGATCGAGCCCGGCCGGCCGGCGCCGTTATCAGGCCAGCCGCGACCTTCTTCCATTTGCGCGATCAGTTCGAGCCAGCAGACCAAGTTGTAGTCGCGCAGGCCGCCCGGTCCCTCCTTTACGTTGGGCTCGAGGTGAAACACGCTGCCGCCGAACTTCGAATACCGCGCGCGGGCCAGCTCCGCGAGCCGCTGAACCATCAGCCGCGATTCCTCCTGGACAAGCTTCGGAATCACATCATCGCGCAAACGCCGGAAAACACTCTGGTCGCCAGCCAAATAACGACAGTCGAGCAGCGAAATCGCGAATTCGAGATTGTTGGGATCGAATCGGCCGCATTCCGCCAGCGTTCGCGTCGCCGGACTCAACTTAAGGCGTAAGTCCCAGATCTCCTGCGAGAATTGTCGGATGGGATCCTTAAGCTGCTTTTCGGTATTGCCATTCGCGTGGAGAAAAAGCAAGTCGATGTCGGAGTAGGGGAAGAGCCAGCGTCGGCCAAAGCCACCGAGCGCGACAAGGACGAAATTCCGCGGGCCGCAAGTATCGGGCGAAATCAGTTCCTTCCACAGCCGGTGACCTATCGATTCCACCAGCGCCGTGCGCGAGAGCAGCGCTTCCCGTCCGTTGGAGCTTACGCGAAACCGTTCTCGAATGCGCCCGAACTCTGCCGCATAGAGATCGCGCAGTTCACGGCTGAGTGAGGCGTTCATCGGTGTGACGGATGGATTGAATTCTCGAGCTCCGGTTCAGACGCACTCCGGGATGGCCACCAAAACGGAACTTTAGTCAGAGGGCGCTGTCGCCGCGTTCGTCATTGCGAATGCGGATGGCATCCGCGACCTTACTGAGGAAAATCTTGCCGTCTCCAATTTTCCCCGTGCGAGCTGCGGACTTGATCGCATCGACGGTCCTCTCGACCATGTCGTCCGTGACCACCATTTCGATCTTAATTTTCGGAATCAGATCTACGGTGTACTCGCGGCCGCGATAGACCTCCGTATGGCCCTTCTGGCGGCCATGCCCGCGCGCTTCCAGCACCGTCATTCCCTCGACGCCAATTTCGTGCAGCGCATCCTTTACCGCATCGAGCTTCGATGTTTGAATAACAGCCTCAACTTTAGTCATCTCATTACGCCTCGAATCACTTGCCCGCCATCTTAAACGATTCGCGTCGAAATAGCGCGGCCAGCCAGACGCATCAGCGGACAACAAGAGCTGAAAAACAGGCGAGCCAGCGGCGGGATTAGCGTCTTTCTCCTTTCAACGCTTCGATCTCGCCGGAACGCTCAGTGCGATTTGAAAACCGGACACTCTACCTTCAAAAGCCGCCACATAATAATCTAATTTCACGATTGCCAGCATCAGGAATTGTGATGCGCACGCGTCGTCCAACGCATTTGTGCCCCCTCGCATTGCGCTGGGTATCGCGTCCGGCTCGTCGACATCAAAAAATGCTGCGTGGGCCGAGCGCTGCGGATGTACGCTATTGAGGGCCGGGATCGGTGCAGCCGAACTCCGGTCCGGCCCGCTGATTCCGCCCTGACGAGGCGATGCCATGGCTAATATCACGCAGTTGCACATAAACGGGACGGCGTATTCGATCAACGCCGACCCACAGACAAGTCTACTCTCGGTCTTACGCGATCAACTCGATCTCACCGGAAGCAAGTACGGCTGTGGCGAGGGCCAATGTGGCGCTTGCACCGTCTTAATCGACGGCAACCCGCGCCGCTCGTGCATCACCCCCGTGGGCACCGCCGCAATGAAGCAAATCACTACGATCGAGGGCCTAGAGACGAACGGCCAGCTTCATCCGCTTCAGGAAGCGTTTCTGAGGGAGGGCGCGATGCAATGCGCCTACTGCACTTCGGGGATGATCATGACGGCCGTCGCGCTGCTCAATTCGAATCCTCATCCGAATGCGCAGCAGGTGTCGCAGTACATGGAGGGCAACATCTGCCGCTGCGGAACTCAACCGCGCATTGTCGCGGCGGTGCTAAGGGCTTCGAAGGAGGTGGCGCAATGAGCGACAAATCCTTCGTGCGCGACCCGCTCTTACTCGCCCCGGTCATGCGCGATCCGGCGGCGCCGCTTATTGAGCCCGAACGCTACGAGTTTCGCGCTTCATCCGCATACCATTTCGAATTGCAGCGTCGCGACTTTTTCAAGTTTTTGGGAGCCGGGTTACTTGTGGCTTGCGTGGCCAAAGACGCTCTCGCCTTCCAGGAATCAGGCGGCGGACGTCGCCAGGGGAGCCAATCTCTTCCGCGCGAAATCAGCGCGTGGCTGCACATCGGCGACAACGGCGTCGTCACCGTTTACACCGGCAAAGTGGAAGTCGGCCAGAATATTCGAACGTCCCTCAGCCAAGCCGTCGCTGAAGAGCTTCACTTCCCGATAGGCAAAATTGAGATGGTGATGGGCGATACGAAGCTCACGCCCTACGACATGGGCACGTTCGGCAGCCGCACCACTCCGACGATGAACCTACAGCTTCGGCAAGTGGCTGCGGCCGCGCGCGACGCGCTTGTGGATATGGCTGCACAGCAATGGAAGGTGGATCGATCAGCTCTTGCCGCGGCGGATGGGAAAATCACTGACGCATCGACACAGCGCACCGTCGAATACGCCGCCCTGGTGAAGGGGCAGCAGCTAACGCAACTGATTCCAACGGAAGATCCGCTCGCGCCGGCAACGGAATGGACAGATCGAAGGTCAGCCGATTGCGAAGGTCGACGGCCGTGACTTTGTCACCGGCAAACACAAGTATCCGTCCGATCAAAGGCTGCCGGGTATGCTGCACGGCAAGATTCTACGGCCGCCATCGTTCGGCGCGACTCTGGTCTCAGTGAACCCGTCAGACGCAACCGTTATGAGCGACGTTACGTTCGTGCACGATGGCGACTTTGTCGGCGTTGCGGCCGCGTCCCAGGAACTGGCGACGCGCGCGTTGAAGTCTTTTCAAGCGGAATGGAAGCCGGCGGCAGATCAGATGTCGAACAAGAACATCTTCGACTACTTGAAAACCCACGCCGCGAACGATAAGGGTGAAGGGGCGCAGGAAGTCGGCTCAGTCGAACAGGGCCTGAAGTCCGCCGATCATCGGTTAAAACAGACTTACATGGTGGCATACATCGCCCATGCGCCGCTCGAGCCGCGAACGGCTCTCGCGCAATGGTCCGGCGACAACCTGACGGTCTGGACTGGCACGCAAAGGCCGTTCGGCGTTCGCAGCGAACTTGCCACGGCCTTTCATATTCCCGAAGAGAACGTCCGCGTGCTGATGCCGGACACGGGTGCGGGCTACGGCGGAAAGCACAGCGGAGAAGCGGCGATTGAAGCGGCGCGTCTCGCGCGCGCCGCGAATCGGCCCGTGAAAATCGTTTGGACGCGCGAAGAAGAATTCACGTGGGCATACTTTCGTCCCGCGGGAGTGATCGACGTTACGGCCGGGGTGCGCGACGACGGCACGATCACGGCTTGGGAATTCCACAACTACAATTCAGGCGGCTCGGGGATTCGGACGTTCTACGACATTCCCAACCAGCGAATCCAATTTCACGAAACGAAATACCCTCTTCGCCAGGGCTCCTATCGCGCGCTGGCGGCCACCGCCAACCACTTCGCGCGCGAGTCGTTCATGGACGAGCTGGCACGCGAGGTCAGTATGGATCCTCTCGCGTTTCGTATGAAGAATCTGAAGAATGAACGTCTGCGCGCCGTGTTCGAGGCTGGGGCGAAGAAATTCGATTGGGGACGGAAGAAAACGGCAGGCCGGGGTTTTGGGATGGGCGGCGGATTCGAGAAGGGCGGGAACGTGGCCACGTTCGCCGAAGTGAATGTCGATAAGGCCTCAGGCGACGTTCGCGTGGTGCACGTCGTAACGGCCTTCGAGTGCGGGGCGATCGTCAACCCGGACAATCTCGTGAATCAGCTCGAAGGCGCGAACATCATGGGGCTCGGCGGCGCTCTTTTCGAAGCCATCGAATTCGAGAATGGGAAAATTCTGAATTCGCGCTTTTCGAAATATCGCGTGCCGCGTTTCAGCGACGTCCCGGCGCTCGAAACAGTGCTGGTGAATCGCACGGACATTCCTTCGGCCGGTGCGGGCGAATCGCCGCTGATGGGGATTGCTCCCGCGATCGGTAACGCGATTTTCGATGCCACCGGAGTGCGCCTGCGCTCGCTGCCGATGGTTCCAAACGGACTGCCGAAGGCGTAGCCCTAGTCGGGTGGCAGCCCGCGCACTCCGCCCCGACCGATTCGAATCTTGCGATGTGTCCGTATCGCCCTCAAAAATCACCCTTTCCGCGATTCGATCCCATTCGGCTTTCCAAAATCACAACTTTTTCGAGCTTCCCGTGTTTCACCTCCATACAGCCTTCACAGAGCTTCGGAGGCTGACGCCCAGCAAGTAAAATCTATCGGATATCAGAAACGGAGACAGCCATGAATAAACGAGGACTCATTCTAAGTGCAGCAGCCCTGATCGCTCTGTGCGTACCTCCGACCCGTGCGCAATCGCAATCGACGACAACTTCGAGTACGCCTGCAACCACCACCGCGACCACGCCGGGCAAGCCGGAATCGATCGCGCAACGCAAGGACAACCAGCAAGACCGCATCGCGCAGGGGATTCAGAGCGGCCAGCTTACTCCCGGCGAGACGAAGAATTTGGAAACCAAGGAAGCGGGCCTAAACAAGGAAGAACGCACGATGCGCTCGGAGGACGACGGTCATCTAACATCCGCCGACCGCACTAAGCTCAACAATCAGCAGAACAAACTCTCCGACAAGATCTACGACGATAAACACAATGCCGCGCAGGATCACTTCGGCAACAGTGAGGTGGGTCAGCGACAGGAAAATCAGCAAGATCGCATCGCCCAGGGCGTCAAGAGCGGCCAGCTCACCGCGGGCGAAACGGCCAAACTCGAAAACCAACAGCAGGGCATCAACCGAGAGGTTGGCGGGATGCGCCAGGCGAATGGGGGCAAATTGACCCAAGCCGATAAAAAGGCAGTCAACCAGCAGCAGAACAAGGCGTCAAAGAATATCTACAACAAGAAGCACAACGCGACACACACAAGGCCGTAGGTTCTAGCCTCAAAGCATCTAAGGGCCCTGGCAATGCGGACGCCGGGGCCCTTGTTTTTTCGTTTGCGCAAGTCTCGCGGCTGGCGGGAACTCGAAAATCGTCAAGAAGCGTAACCTTGTGGATGTCGCACCTTCCACTCCCACGCTGACCGAATGATCGTCTCCAGGTCCGAAACGGGAGTCCATCCGAGAACGGCCTGTGCCTTCGTTGCATCGGCCACCAGTCTTGCAGGATCGCCGACGCGGGGTGGTTCGATTCGCGTGCGAATGGGCCGCCCGGCGACTTTGCGGGCGGAGTCGATCACCTCCAGCACCGAGTGTCCGTGACCTGTGCCCAGATTCAAAAACTCGGATGCTCCACCGCGCCGAAGGTGATCAAGTGCGCGAATATGCGCATCCCCGAGATCCGCCACGTGAATGTAATCGCGAATCGCAGTTCCGTCCGGCGTGGGATACTTGTTCCCGAAGATCGCAATGTCGCTGCTTGGATCCGCCGCGGCGGAAAGAACATTCGGAATCAAGTGTGTTTCGGGATCGTGATGCTCGCCACAACGCTGCGTCGCGCCAGCAGCATTGAAATACCGGAGCGAAACAAATTTCAGGCCGTAGCCGCGATCGTAGCTTGCGAGAAGGCGTTCCATGATCAGCTTCGACCAGCCGTACGGGTTCTCAGGCCACTGCGGATCGCCCTCCTCGATGGGCACGCGCTTCGGCTCGCCATACGTCGCCGCCGACGAAGAAAACACGATGAGCCGGACGCCAACGTTATCCAGGGACCCCGCAAATGCAATCCCCTGCTCGACGTTGTTCTCGAAATACATCGCCGGATCTTTCACGGACTCGCCGACATATGTAAGCGCGGCGAAGTGAATGCACGAATCGATCTTGTGCTCTTTCGCAATTCGAGCGATCAATGCGCGATCGCCGACCTCGCCTTGGTAGAACGGGACGTCTGGATCGAGCGATTCGCGGTGCCCGCGGCGCAAGTCATCCAATATGACGACCGCCTCACCCCTGTTTTGGAGGAGTTCGACCGTCACGCTGCCGATGTATCCGGTACCGCCTGTCACCAGAATCGCCATGTCTCCCCTTCGCGACGAAATGATTTGAATTACGATCGCTACTGATCTGAAACCGCCCGCAATCTCTCTGCGGCCTGCTCTGGCGTCAGGTCACGCTGAGGGCTCCCAAGGAGCTCGAATCCAACCATGAATTTCCGCACCGTTGCGGAGCGCAAAAGCGGCGGATAGTAATGAGCGTGCAGGTGCCACTCCGGATGCGGCGATTTGTCCGTTGGGGCCTGATGAAAGCCCATCGAGTACGGAAACGGCACATTAAACAGGCGGTCGTATCGTACCGTTAGCCGCTTGAGCACATCAGCAAGCCCGTCCCGCTCGTCGTCGAACAAATCCGGCAGGGAGCCCGCGTGCCTCCGGGCAATCACCAACGTCTCGAATGGCCAGACCGCCCAGAACGGAACCACCGCCACAAAATGCTGGTTGCGATAAACAATTCGTTGTTCCGCTTTCTCTTCCTGGCTCAAATAATCGCACAGCAAGCAGCGGCTCTGCGCGCGCTGGTACGCAAGAAATCCTTCTTGTTCTTTCCTCGGCTCGTTCGGCACGCTCGACGTCGCCCAAATCTGGCAGTGCGGATGCGGATTGCTGCATCCCATCATCGCGCCGCGATTTTCGAAGATTTGGACGTGCTTGATGTTCGCCATCGCTCCCAGCTCTGTGGATTGCTGCGCCCAGACATCAACAATGCCGCGAATCGCATGGGTTTCCATCTGCGACAGCGTCAGATCATGGCGAGGCGAGAAACAAGCCACGCGGCAGACCCCTGATTCGCCGCGTCGCGAGCAGCAATCCTTCCTCGACGGTAGCGTGAGGAGTGTCAGGGCGCACGGCAGGAAAATCATTGTCGAAAACCAAGTAGTCTTTGTAGTTGGGATTTTTCGCGCCCCTTGCTCGATTGTTTCCCGGGCACATGTAGCACTCGGGATCGTACGTAACCGTTTTCTGAACGACAGCGGGTTCCACCTGTCCTTGCCAAGGGCGCTCGGTGCGATGCGGCGACACCAGCACCCATTCGCGCGTCAATGGATTGAATCTCCTGTGAGCGTGCTCGCCGAGACTGAAAGAAGGCATCTTGTTATTGAACGTGACCTATTCCGCTTGTCTAACACCGTCTGCGGCGTCGCAGACGTAAATATCGGGCTTGAGCCCGACGCGCCGTTCGTACTCGGGTGAAATTCGGCGCTGAAACTCAGCCACGGCTTCTGAGTTTACCAGATTGATTGTGCATCCTCCGAAGCCCGCGCCCGTCATGCGCGCGCCGTGCACACCTTCCGCTTGGCTTGCAAGGTCAACGAGCAAATCGAGCTCCGCGCAACTGACTTCGTAGTCATCGCGCAGGCTGCGGTGCGATTCGGCCATCAGGCCGCGCAAATCGTCGAGGTGATTGTGCTCAAGCGCACGTGCGGCCAGGATTACGCGCTCATCTTCTGAAACCACATGCCGGCAGCGTTTGTACACATTCTTGGGGAGTGCCTCTTGGCAGCTTTGGAGTTGCTCTATCGTGACGTCACGCAGCGCACGCACTCCTGGGAATCGTTCCGCAAGAATGCGAACGCCTTCCTCGCACTCTGCGCGCCGAGTGTTGTACGCGCTTGCCGCCAGCTCGCGCTTCACCATGCTGTTGCAAATCACCAGCCGGATACCGGAGGGCAGCGGCACCGTGTGAAAGTCGAGCGACCTGCAATCGAGAAGGAGAGCCCGGTCTCGGACGCAGCACGCAGAGGCAAGCTGGTCCATGATCCCGCATCGCGTGCCAACGAAATCGTTTTCTGCCTTTTGGCAGCACACTGCGAGCTTGGTGCCGTCGATTGTGATTCCCGAATTCGCGAGGAGCGCAAATCCCGTCGCAACTTCGAGCGCTGCCGAGGAACTCACGCCCGCCCCGATCGGGACGTCGCCCCGAATCAGAAGATTCGCGCCTCTGAGCCGGTATCCACTCTGATCGAGAACGAGCGCGACGCCGAAAACGTAGCTGCTCCACTCCCGGCTTGCCGCCCGCGGCCCGGCATCAAGGTCGAATTCCGCTGCCTGACCGAAATTCTCGGACTGCAAATGAATTCGCCGGTCACGCCGGGGAGCGATTGCGATCCACGCAAAAAGATCAATCGCTGCAGGAAAGACGAAACCGTCATTGTAGTCAGTATGCTCGCCGATTAGGTTCACGCGTCCCGGTGCGCGACAAAGCGTTGCCTCTTCTCCATACACCTGGCGAAACTTCGATCGCAATTCTTCACTTCGCGTCATTCAACCTCGCAACCTGCCAAATCCACGCCCCGGGCATGAATCGCGTTCGCGCGGCTCATCTGAAACCGACTGCCAACTTCGGCATTGCGTGAGGACGGCACCTGTCCTACAAATGCGTGTGCAGAGGAGCCATAGTACATGAGAAGAAACCGAATTGTGATCCTACTTGGGACGTATTTGCTCGGTTCCCTCTTTAGTCCTGCGAGAGCGCACGCACAAGGCTCCGGCATTGCCGTTTTCTACGAGGACGGCTTCCCCACCGCTGATTCGGCCGCGCCATCGCGAGCCGACCTTGCCGGAATGGTGGTCGGCGCGCGCTTCACGGCTGCCGGTCAACTTCACACCGTTCTGTCTGACGATTCCACTCGGTTACTGTTGCTGCCCTACGGTTCTGCTTATCCCGAACCAGCGTGGCCGGATATTTATACCTTCCTGCAACACGGTGGAAATTTGCTCGTGCTAGGAGGCAAGCCATTCACTCGTGCGGCGTATCGCGACGCGGCTGGCTGGCACCTCCGCGCCTACAGCGTTCGCGATTCACGCGAACTGCTGATCGATCAGTATCAGGAAACTCCCGGTTCCGAAGGGCTCGATTTTCACCCAAATCCGAACGTCGTCCTTCATCTGCCGCGATTTCAATGGCAGCGCGCGTTCAGCCCAATCATTCATTTGACGTCGACCGACATTTACAACCGCGACGGATCGGCTGGCACGCTCGACGCTCGACTCGACCCGCTCGTTTGGGGGACCAAGAACGACCGCCGTTTGTCGGCGCCCGCGATTCAAATCGACCACGTGCGCAATCGATTCGCCGGCGGGCGCTGGATCTTCCTGAACGCCGAATTGGCCTCCGATTTTTACGCCAGCGCCTCGGCAAAACAGATGCTTCCCGCCCTCGTGTTCGCAGCTTTGCGGGGAGCCGAGGAATTCATCGTGCGGCCAACGCTGCCGCTATACGCGCAAGGCGAACCGATTGAAGTCAACGTGAGCTGGACCTCACCTATGCAGGCTCAGTCCGATCTAACCGCGCTGATCACGATTTCTCCAGATCAAGCGTCTGCTCAAAAGACGACCCAGACCGTGAAGTTGCCTCTGACTCAGCCGGTGGTATTTCCCGCACCCAGAGGTCGCGGACTTTACTCGATTTCCGCAGAACTGCTTGAGGGCAGCGCAATCCGCGCAACGTATCATTCTGGCTTCTGGATTCGCGACTTGGATTACCTGCGCTCAGGCCCGCATCTTGGGGTGAACCCCGACTATTTTGAACTCGACGATCACCCCCTCGCAGTCATCGGAACTACGTACATGGCGAGCGACGTCCAGCGGCTCTTCTTTGAATATCCTAACGTGTACGTGTGGGACACCGATCTCGCGCAAATCAGCTCCGCCGGACTGAACATGATCCGCACGGGCTGGTGGACCGGTTGGGACAAGTTCTGCGACGAAGAAGGACGCCCAAACGAGCGGACGCTGCGTACCCTCGAAGCATTTCTCATGACAGCTCGCCGCCGCGGCCTGCCGGTGCAATTCGAGTTTTTTGCGTTTCTACCGGATGTTCTCGGAGGCGCAAATGCCTACCTCGACCCGCAGGCAGTTCGGCGCCAAACGAATCTCGTGTCCGCTGTGGTCGCCCGCTTCCACGATGTGCCGTTCCTCGCCTGGGATTTGATTAATGAGCCGAGCTTTTCGCATCACGCTTGGCAAATGCGTCCCAATGGAGATTCATTCGAACTAGAGGAATGGAATCGCTGGCTGTCGGCGCGCTATCCCGATCGCTCCTCTCTCGCCGATGCCTGGAATCTCGCTTCGCTGGCGCCGGATCAGACCCTGCCCGTTCCCGAAGAACTGGAGTTCGGGTCGCGCGGAATGTATTCCGGCCAGAATTCGCTGAAGCTCTACGATTTCTTCGAATTCGCGCAGGCGGAGTTCGCGAACTGGGTGCGGGGTCTGCGCGAAGCTATTCGGGCCACCAGTTCGCAACAGCTAATCACTGTCGGGCAGGATGAGGGCGGCTTCGATGACCGGCTGTCGCCCGCATTTTTCGGTTCGCAGGTTGATTTCACAACAAACCACTCCTGGTGGAACAACGATGCACTACTGTGGGATTCGCTCGTCGCAAAACAACCCGGACAGCCCATGCTGATCCAGGAAACGGGTCTGCAGCGGGAATTGGCGCTCGATCAGATCGCGCGCCGCACTCCCGAAAGCGACGCCGGGCTGCTGGAGCGCAAGATAGCGCTGTCGTTCGTCGAAGGATCGGGCGCGATTCAGTGGCTCTGGAACACGAACGTCTTCATGACTTCCGAAAACGAGGTGCCAATCGGAGTGCTGCGCGCGGATGCGACCGAGAAACCAGAGGCCACAATAATGCGCGACTTCGCCCGATTCGCGCACGACGCACGAGAAAACCTCCGCGAGCCGCAGCCGGCGTCCGTTGCCATCGTTACCTCGCAAGCCGCTCAGTTTTCCGCGATTCGCGAATTGCAAATCACGGCGCAGCGAAATGCCGCGAGGGCTGCCGCCTACGAAACGAGCATGCCGGTGTACGTAATCGCTGAAAACCAGATTGCGAAGCTTGGTGCGCCGCAACTCGCGATTTTGCCTTCCGTGCAGGCTCTGGAAGAATCCACCTGGCAGAAACTGCTCGCATATGTGAAGGCTGGCGGAAACCTCCTGGTCACCGGTCCGGTCGAACGCGATCCGCATTGGCACCGCGTTGACCGCGCGGCCTCGGTCGGCCTCGACGCGCAACTCGAACCGCTTATAAGCCACAATACGGAAATGCGTGTGAAGGATCAGACCGCCCAGGTCTCATTCGACGCCAACGCACAGAGCTGGCTCGAGGCGTTGCATTTTAAAGATGGCCATCAGCTCAAGGAGATTTCATATGGCGCCGGCCGCATCTTCTGGGCGCCGTATCCCGTTGAATTAGCTGAAGGGGCAGCGCCCGCCGCCGCGCTTTATTCTGCCGTGTTCACTGAAATTGGACTTCAGGCGCTGTTCGAATTCAAATCGCAGCGAATGCACGGCGTGCTGATCTATCCAACGATTCTGCAGGATTCCGTGCTGTACGTGATGGTCTCGGAAACAGACCAGGATGCAGACGTGGACCTGATCGACAAGACAAGCGGAGCCGAACTGAAACTCCACCTGCCTGCACAGCGCGCCGCAATGGCAGTGATTCGCAAATCCGATGGCGCAATCACGGCCAAGTACGGCTTCTGAGGGCTTTCCCCGCACCAGCTACATCTGCTTGTGCGGATAGTCGACGCGAACCGAAACAATCTCGAACGGATGCACCGGCACTGTCACCACATCCCCGTTCACGGGCAGCGCCGAGCCCTCAGGCTGCTCCATCAGATTCGTCAAGGTGGCAGACGTAGCGCCGGCAGGCACTTTGATCTGAACGTCGCCGGTCGTTCCCGCCCATTCATAGAATCGGAAAATCACGGCGTCGCCGTCGTCGGCCTTCTTCATTGCCGTGAGAACCACGTTTGGATTGGTCACGGTAACAAACGATTGTTCGGGCGGACGCTTCCCTTCATGCGCTTCGAGCTGCATCGATTGCAGTTCGTAGTTGAAGTCGTATCCGCGCCGCACCGTCATCGCGCGCTTCCAATCGCCGCCGTGAGGATAGAGCGAGTAGCGAAAATGATGATGGCCGCGATCGGCGTTCGAATCGGGCCATGTCGGCGAGCGCAACAATGAAATGCGCAGTACGTTTCCTTTAGCATCGTAGCCGTATTTCGACTCGTTGATCAGGCTGAGGCCATGGCTCGCGTCGCCCAAGTCGGCCCACCGCATCGCAGACACTTCGAATTTCGCCTGCTCGACCTTGTTGTTGCGGGTGGTTGGCCTTTCGATCGAACCATATGGGATTTCGAACGTAGCCACGCCGCTGGAAGCCGCCAACGGGAACGCCGCTTTCAAGAGGATGTGTGTCTCGTGCCAATCGATATCGTTGACCACATCCACGCGATCCAGGCCCGCGTACAGAGTGATGTCCTGCACAAATTTCGAGCTCTGCCACGTTCGCGTTACGCGAATCGACGCGCGCAACGGACCTTTGTCGATGAGTTGCACCGAATCCGTCTTGTCGATATTCGTAAACACTTTTTCGAAGTCCGAGTCGATATTCCAGGCGTCGTAGTCCCTCGGTGTGTCTTTGAAGCCGGTGAGTTGATTGCCGCAACCGCCGGCGGCGATCGATTCGAAGCTCGACTTCTTGTTGTAGAGGCTCGTTATGCAGCCCGTTTGGGGATCTACGGTCACACGAAGAAATTCGTTTTCGAGAGTCAGCCCGCTGGCCTTCAGATCGGTGGGCACTTCGCGCTTTTCCGGCACGACGCGCAATATCTCGTACCCCATCGACGGCACATCTTTTGCTTCGACGAGCAACTCATAGATGTTTGTGGCAGCGTCACTCGAAAGGATTTGCATCGGCAGCGCTTTGCCCTTCGGGTCGACGACAGCGACTCCATTTTTTGCCGCATCGGGCATTTGCACGTCTACTTCCACAAGATCGGTCCGCTCCCACGCAAGCGGATTCCAGACCATTACGGGCACGCCCGGAGCCGCGTTTGTTTTGATCTCGCTCGCGATTCTGTGAAACGCGCGAATACTCGCGTTGTTCGATATCCAGCGCACGTCGTCGTAATCATGCTGGGCGTCCTGATAGATCACACCTATGCCCGACCCAGCGGCAAGATCGTGGAATTGATTGAAAAGCACTTTCTTCCAGGCGTCGGTAAACCGCCCGCCCGGATATGAGGCGCCGTCCACCCATGCCAGCGACGAAATCTTCTCGGCGTTCAACACCTGCTCCTCAGCTTCGCGCATATTGCGCTTGTGATTCGATTGCGTGGTGAAGACGCCGCGGTGGTATTCGAAATACAGCTCGTCGTTCCACACGGGCAAGCTGATTTTCCCGGCAGCCGGATCCCGCAGCTTGGTATTCCCCGCCGCGAGCGTTTTGTAATTCCACAGCGGCGAGTGCTCCGTGTCTAGCTTGCCTTCGATATCCGAGAAGAATCCTTGCGCCCCTCCCCATGTTGTCGGCAGAAACACCATCGCGGGGTTCGACCAGTGCAATCCAGAGTCGAGCATGCTGCGGGTAGGACCGCCGCCATGGTCGCCGATACCATAAAGGTGCATCATTTCGGTAACGCCTGGATTCAGTTCGCGCGACCTCGCCACATCTCCTGAGATTTTCACCGGTTCGATCTCGTTTACGTAGTCATGGGGAAAATACGTGAGCACACGGCTGCCATCCGGCGACTGCCACCAAAAGAGTTTCATCGGCAATTGAGTTGTGTCGTTCCAGGCCATCTTCTGCGTGACGAAATAATCGATCCCGGATTTCTTGTAGATTTGCGGCAACTGCCAGTTGTAACCGAACGAATCGGGATTCCAGCCGATACGCACGTCCACGCCGAACTTGTCTTTGAAATACCGTTTCCCTA
Organism: uncultured Acidobacteriota bacterium; assembly: GCA_963744235.1. GTDB lineage: Bacteria > Acidobacteriota > Terriglobia > Acidiferrales > UBA7541 > Palsa-295. The sequence goes on from CAVUSU010000007.1 coordinate 611,339, forward strand.
CAAGCAGTTGCCGCACAAGCGACTCGCCGTCCGGCATATTCAAGTCCGGCTCGACCCACATTCCACCCACCAACTCCCAGCGGCCCTGCTTTACGCGATCCTGAATCTGCTTGAGTTCATCCGGATACTTATCGGCGATCCATGCGCTATAAGCCGCTGCCGATTGGGTGTACGTGTACTGCGGATATTCGTCCATAAGCTGCAATGCGGTGCCAAACGTGCGCCGCACCACGTCCACCGTCTCCGTCCACGGCCAGAGCCACGCCGCATCGATGTGGGCATTCCCCGTCAGGTGAACCTCCGTTCCCTGCAATTGGGGCTTCATCTGCTCAAGCGCGCTCTGTGCTTTCCGCAATGACGAGTCGAGTGCCTGTTGATTCGCTTGCTTCAACGCGCTCAGGTCCAGAGTTTGGGCAGCAGCATCGAATTGTTGTTTCACCGCAGGCGAACTTGCCCATCGGCTGCGCGTCAGCATCGCCGCCGACTCGATTTCCTGCAGCAGGTCTGAGGGGTTCGGTCGCGCCGCCGAGAAATCAATCTTCAGATTGGCGCCGGCGAAATTCTTCTGGTCCACCGTGTGTAGGAGCTTCACGGCTACGAGGGTTTTGTCGCCCGGCTTGGCATCATCAAACAGAACGACGGGCTCAAGGTCGTCGCCCATCGCCACGCGGCGCCCGTTAAAATAAATGATCTGCGGCATCGGCCCATTCGCATCGGCGTGAAACTGAAACCAAATCCTCGCACCGGTCAAATCGTAGCCGTTCAGATTTTGCGGCACTTCGATGACTCGGCGATACCACACGGCGTCGTTCGGAGCCTGGGTGTTCGGGCGAACTATTTGCCAGCTTGCATCGTCAAGATTCACGGCCTCCCCATGGGGCACGTCGCCCGCATGGAACCTCCATTCTTCCGCCGGGAGATTCTGCAGACTGTGGAGTGCACGTACCACGTCTTCCGCGCCGCGCGCACCGGCAGGTTTACGCTTCAGGATTGTGGGCGTCTTTTCGCTATCTCGCGTAAAGACGCCGTCGATAGTGGTGCTATCCGAAGAGAGCGTTCCCTCGTACGAAAACGGGCCGGCAGCGAATTTCAGCACGGAGTTTTCGAACGAGATGGAATTGAGCGCATTATCGAAGTCAAAGTCGTCTGGCAAATCGACGACGCCTTTCAGCGTTCCACCCGGAGATGAAATATGCAGAACGATGCGCCGCTCAGTTCCGGAATCCATCACCGAACCTTGCCAATCGCCTTCGACGCCCTGCGCGCCCGCCTGCGCGGCGAGCAACAAGCTGACGACGAAACAGAGAAATGCCAACGCGGTTTTCATCTTCATTCCCTCACCTCGGCGAACTCTTGCGAAATAGTGTGTCGCCCGATCGACGCGGCGCGGTTCTTCACCCCAACCGCGCGGAACCGGATCCAGTGGACGCCAGATTATAAGGCAATCACGCGAACACTTACCAATCGCGATTCGCTTCAGGTATAGTGCTTTCGATCCAAACCTGTTGACACATGCGAAACGACCTCTTTTTCGCGACTATGAGCTCGAATTCGACACACATTGCTTCAAACCGTGGGGGCGTCGCGGTCGCGCATTGTGACTCGCGACATGGCGGCCTGTGACACGGCTTCCGTACACCATCGGCGTCGATCTCGGCGGCACGAACCTTCGTATAGCGGCATATGCGCAAGCGGACGGCGTCCTCGATCAGGTTCTGCTTCCCACTCGCCTTGCCGCCGGACGGGACGCGGTCGTCGAGGACATGTGCCGGGCGATTCAAGGATTGCTCGACAAGAATTCGAACTCGCCCCTGCTAGGCATCGGAGTTGGTTCGCCAGGGCCGATCGAACTTCCGGAAGGACGGCTTCGGAACCTGCCGAACTTCCCCGGCTGGGACGGATTCGAGTTGCGCGCGGCCATCGAGCGAAACCTCGGCATGTCCGTCATTGTCGAGAATGACGCCAACCTAGCTGCACTCGCCGAGTGCCTGCTTGGCAAAGGGAAAGCGATCGGCACAGACTCTCTATGCATGCTCACGCTCGGTACAGGCGTCGGTAATGGGATTATTTTGCACGGCAAAGTTTGGCATGGCATGAACGGCATGGCTGGCGAAGCGGGCCACGCGACGATTTGGCCAGATGGTCATGTTTGCGGCTGCGGCAGCAACGGCTGCCTCGAACAGTATGCCTCCGCAACCGCGGTCCGCCGAATGGCCGATGAAGTAATTGCAACAGGTAAGTCGCCCGGCTTGCTTGCATTGAAAATAATAGATTCGGCGTTCACTTCTCGCGACCTCGCCGACCTGGCGCGCGCGGGCGATGCCGACGCAACGCAGATTTTCGACATGGTTGGCCGCTCGCTTGGCATCGGCATCGCTGCACTGGTGAACACACTCAATCTTCCGCTTTATGTTGTGGGCGGAGGCGTCGCACAGGCGTGGGATGTCTTTGCGCCGAAAATGTTCGAGGAGCTTCAATATCGAAGCTACGTCTACAGACTGACGGACGGCCAGCTTGACGCGCATGGTCACCGCTCCGCGAAGACGCATGTAGAACGCGCCGAATTGGGAGCTGATTCGGGAATTCTGGGCGCATGCCTGCTGCCGTTCACGGTGACACAAACCGATATGACACTACCCTCGGCATCAGCGGAGGCTAAATGAAATTAAACGCGAATCTGGTCAAGGCGACGAGCGTAGGCGCGCTTGGCGGCCTGCTCTTCGGGTTCGATACCGCCGTCATAGCGGGAACGTTGCAGTCACTTACGCTTCTCTACCACCTAACAAAGTGGACGGAAGGTGTGACTGTTTTTATTGCGCTGGCCGGTACGGTAGTTGGAGCGATGACGGCTGGCGTCGTTGGCCAGCGCTTTGGGAGTCGCGAGACGCTTCGCATTCTAGCTATCTTCTACGTGGTTTCCGCGCTTGGCTGCGCTTTCTCCGCAAACTGGCTGATGCTCATAGTCGCGCGGTTCATCGGGGGGCTGGGCATCGGAGGCTCTTCAGTGCTCGGGCCTGTTTATATCGCCGAGGTGGCGCCTGCGCAATGGCGCGGCCGGCTCGTGGGCATGTTTCAGATCAATATCGTGATCGGAATCTTGCTTGCCTATCTTTCGAACTATTGCATTGCTCGTATTGTATCGGGGCCGAATGATTGGCGCTGGATGTTTGGCATTGCTGCGCTGCCTGCGATCCTGTTTCTGATCCTGCTGTTTGGGATCCCTCGCAGCCCGCGCTGGCTCGCGACCCAGAACCGCGCTGAAGAAGCGCGCTCCGTGCTTCAATCCATCGGTTCGAGTGATCCCGACGCCGAGCTCCGCGAGATCGTGGACTCCATACATCTCGAGCGCGCGCAAACCTCCGAGTCGCTCTTTTCGTGGAAGTACCGCTTTCCGATCTTCCTCGCAATCACGATCGGCCTCTTCAATCAGCTGGCGGGAATCAACGCGATTCTTTATTACTCGAACGAAATCTTCTCCTTCGCCGGTTTCAGCAGACTTTCGGCCAACCTTCAATCGGTGGCAATCGGCGCCACGAATTTGCTTGCCACTTTCCTCGGTATGTCGCTGATCGACAAGCTCGGCCGAAAAACGCTCCTGTTGATTGGATCGGCCGGTATGGTCGCATGCCTGTCCGGCGTGGCCGCGGTTTTCCTTACAAACACCCATCAAAGCGACCTTCTTTGGTTGCTGATTGCTTATATCGGTTTTTTCGCGATTTCGCAGGGCGCGGTGATCTGGGTCTACATCGGTGAAGTCTTTCCGAACCAAGTGCGCGCGAAGGGACAAAGCTTGGGCAGCTCCGCTCACTGGTTGATGAATGCTGCGATTTCTTTGATGTTTCCGTTACTCGCTGCGCGTTCGCACGGCTCTCCTTTTGTTTTCTTCGCGGCCATGACTGCCCTGCAATTCATCGTCGTGTTGCTCTTCTATCCAGAGACCAAGGGTGTCACGCTCGAACAAATGCAGCATCGATTGGGCATCGATTAGCTCTCCCTGGGCTGCTTCAGGAGCGGCTAACTCTTCGATTTGGATCATTCGTAACGGAGCGCTACCATCGGATCCAAGCGCATCGCTCGGCGCGCTGGGATGTAGCACGCGGCCACAGCTACGGCTGTCAGCACCATGGGGACCGTCACAAACGTTGCCGGATCTGCCGAGCTGACACCGTAGAGCAAGCTCGCAAGAAATCGAGTTAACCCGAACGCGCCGGCGATCCCAATTGCGACACCAGCAACCGTCAGCAGCAGCCCTTCGCCAATCACGAGGTGCAACACATCCCTCGAACCGGCGCCCAACGCGATGCGTATGCCGATCTCGTGCGTTCTTTGGCTCGCCGAGTACGAAACTACCCCGTAGATTCCAATCGACGCCAGCACGAGCGCCAAGCCCGCGAACACCGCGAGCAAAATCATGCTCGCTCGCTGAAGTGCCGTCGTTTCAGACGCCAGTTGGTCCATGGTTTCGATGAATGACATGGCTTGCTCTTTGTCGACGGCCCAGACTTCGCGCCGAACCGCGTTCGCCACACTCAGCGGATCGCCGGCGGTCCGAATCGCGAAACAGAGCAAGTGCGTCGGCTCCTGCGCGAACGGAATGTAGACCTCGGATGTCGGCTCGGAATTTATGCCGCTTTGGTGCACGCCGATCCCAAGCTGGCTTATATCACCGACCACGCCCACTACCTGACGCGTGCCATTAAACCCCTGAACGTTTACTTCTTTTCCGATTGGGTCTTCGTTTGGCCACAATTCGCGAGCCAAACTGGCGCTGAGAATCGCAGCATTTCTGGTCGACTTGTTGTCTTGATCGGTGAAGTAACGGCCCTTTAGAAGGGCAATATTCGTCGCGCGAAAATAGTCGGGCGACACAGAGCTCCAGACGGGCCGTGGATTCTTCGCGGCCGGATCGGCCGGCCGACCTGCAATAGATATTTCGCGCGTTCCCCACCATCCACTGAGAGGCAAGAAAGTGACGGTGCCGGCCGACTTCACTCCCGGCGATGATTGAATTCGGCCTAGCACTTCGTTGCTGAAGGCAAGTTGCTCAGTGTCCGTTCCGTATTTGTACTCGGGCAACAGAACTCGCAGGGTCAGCAAATGATCCGTATGGAAACCCAGATCGGCTTGCACGAGACGAACGAAGCTCTTAATCATCAAGCTGGCTGCGGTAAGCAGCACGAGCGACAGCGCTACTTCAGAAACCACCAGAATATTTCTGAGTCGCCGGCCATGCGAACCAGCCGTTCCGCTTCGGCCCGATTCCTTCAGCGATTCGTTCGGGCTGACGCGGCACGCTTGCAGGGCCGGGACAAGTCCAAACGCGATTCCCGTGACGACAGAAGCGAGCAGCGCAAATCCCAAGACCCATCGGTCAATCGGAATGGTTTCGACGCGAGGAATGCTGAGATTCGAAATCGTCGTCGGGAACATCGCAACAAGTGCGCCGACTCCCCAGTAAGCGATCACCAGGCCGAACGCGCCTCCGACAATCCCGAGCAACACACTTTCAGTCAAAAACTGGCGGAGCATTCTGAGCCGGCTCGCTCCCAGCGCCACGCGGATCGCAATTTCCCTTTTGCGCGTTACGGCTCGGGACAGCAGCAGGTTCGCTACGTTCGCGCACGCGATCAGCAGCACCAAGCCGACCGAGCACAGCAAGACGAGTAACGCTGGGCGGACATCTCCCGATGTCAACTCGCGCAGGCTGACGAGGTTTACGTCGTAATCTTTGTTAGTTTTCGGATATGCACTACCCAACCGGGCGGCGATCGTTTTCATCTCCGAGTGTGCTTGGTCGATCGTCACACCAGGTTTGAAGCGAGCCAGGACACGAAGCCACCGAATTCCTCGGTCTTTGGCGTAATCGGGGACAATCGCTAACGGCGTCCACAGCTCAACGCTCTGAGGATACTGAAAGCTTTGAGGCATCACACCGATGACCGTGTACGCCTTGCCATCGAGAGTTACGTTCCTGCCCACGATGCTGCGATCCCCGCCGAATTGGGCCCTCCACAAGTGATAGTTCAGCACGACGACATGGTCCTTGCCGGGCTGATCCTCATCCCGCCCAAACGTTCGCCCCAATACCGGCGGCACGCCGAGCACATCGAAGAAATCCGGCGAGAACGCGTATCCGATTACGGCTACTGGTTCGCCAGCGCCCGTCAGTGTGTACATTTCGTCGGTCGCCGCGCCCATGCTCTCGAAGACGCGGTTTTGCGATTTCCAGTCGAGATAGTCGGAATACGAGACTAAGTCTAGGTCGTACCCTCTCGCCTTGTTCGCGCCCCACACGGTGACGAGGCGGTCGGCTTGCTTGTACGGCATGGGGCGAAGCAGCACGGTATTGACCACGCTGAAGATCGCGGTGTTCGCACCGATTCCAAGCGCCAGCGTCGTTATGACGATCGCCGTCAATCCAGGATTCTTCCGCAGCGTGCGAACGGCGAACCGAATGTCCTGCCAGAACGTTTCGACCACTGTCTCCCATCCCACGGCTCGCACGTCCTCTTTCACGGCTTCGGCGCTTCCCATCTCGATACGCGCGGCTCGCAACGCGTCTTCACGTCTCATGCCCGCCTTGATTTTCTCTGTGACAGCTGCGTCCAGGTATTGACGGAGTTCAGAATCGAGTTCCTCATCTGCTTCCCGCCTGCGAAACAGTCCCCGCAGCCCCGCTGTCAGATTTCGAATTACACTTCGAATCAGTGCCATGGGTATTGGCCTCTCTCTCCGTCCCTAGCTCCGCGCCTCCAGAATTCTGGCGATTGCTGCAATCTGCCGGCCCCATTCTTTAGTTTCGCTGTTTAGTCTTTTTCGCCCTTGATCTGTGAGCACGTAATATTTGGCGCGTCGGTTGTTCTCCGTCGCCCTCCACTGGGTGTCAATCAAGCCGGAGCGTTCGAGTCTGCGAAATGCCGGAAAAAGCGACCCCGGGTTCACCTGGAACACTCCGCGGCTGATCTGCTCGATGCGTTGTGCGATCCCGTATCCGTGCAAGGGCTCGAGCGCAAGTGTCTTGAGGATCAACATGTCGAGAGTGCCTTGAACGAGCGTGGTCGATTTGTCTGCCATTGGATTCACCTCCTCTAGATAAACCAGAGGGAGGGTACCTGATTACTCTAGACTGTCAAGAGGAGAAAAGGAAAGCAGGCGGAACGAAGAAAATAGACCTATTTGAGCACCCGCCACAAACTGCTGTAGTCATCCGTCCAGAGCTGAAGCTGCTGTGACGCCGAGAGAACCTGCCCGGCCTTTTCGATTTCCGGTTGACCCAGGAATCCACTCGGATTGCCCACTAGTATCCAGGTGGTCGGATATATGCCCTTCGTGCTGTTCACTTCGTGGTTGACCACCACCGCTTCCTTCCCGAGCCACTTTGCCGCTGCTGCCACCACGGGTTGCAGATCCAGGTATTGATTCGAAACGTGGACCGCGAGGACCCCATCCGGCTTAAGGTGCCTGGAATAAAGCGCGAATGCTTCGCGCGTAAGCAGGTGAACCGGTATCGAATCGCCCGAGAAAGCATCAACCACCAGAACATCAAACCCTTGTGGCTGCTCTCGTTCGAGCGATAGCCGCGCGTCACCTAGAATGACGTCGGTTCTCGCTTCCGAGTCGCGCAGGAACGTGAATTCCTCTTTTGCGACTTTTACGACAAGGGGATTGATTTCGTAGAATGTGTACTCATCGTCGCGACGTCCGTAAGCTGCCACGGTGCCGATTCCGAGGCCGATCGCGCCCACAAGCAATGAACGCTGCCTCCCCGCCGCTTGCAGGGCGATTCCGACTCCGGATCCCCTCCCGTAATACGTTGTCGGCTCGCGCCTTCGAGCTTCGCCTAGAAACTGCAGACCGTGGTCGATTGTACCGTTCATCAGCTTGCGGTATCGCGGGTCTTCGTCGAGCCGCTGCGCGGTGTTCCCCTGCACGAGGACCACGTTGGGTTCCACTTCGTCGATCACGCGCAGCACACCGTAGAAATTCCGCACGATCAGCCGAGTGTTGTCCTTCTGTTCGCGCGCGATCACAAATAGACTCACCATTACGGCAGCGACGAGCCCAACCATCACCAGTCCCACATCCCTTCTTCCCCCGAAGAAACCGCCCTTCAGATCCCGGTAGTGAACCACCAGCACAAGGACTGCGCACAGTCCCAGGGCAACTTCGAGCTCGTAGTATCCGGAAAACATCTGGGGCGCAAGCAAGGACACGAAGACCGCGCCAACCGCTCCCCCTAGCGAAATCATTAGGTAAAACGACGTGAGATGCTCCGGGTGCGGCTTCAATCGCACCAGCTCTCCGTGGCAGAACATGCAGCAAACGAAAAGCCCGGCGCAATACAGCAGAATAAGAACCTTCCAGGGGAGGGCCGCGAACGCAGGGGCTAGAGCGTACGTCATCGCGCCTAGCGCGATTCCCAGCATTCGCAGAAACAACTCGCGACGATACCATCCGCGCGCCTCGAAGCAAAGAATGAAGCTCAGCAGATACAAGCTAAGGGGCAAGATCCATAGGAACGGAACCGACGCGATGTTCTGCGAAATGTGATTGGTCACAGCCAGCAGCAAGGCGGACCCGCACGCCGCGAGCGCGACCCATAGGGCTTGCAGCTTCCAAGCGGGCCGGGATTCGTTCTGCGCCCTTTGCGTCTCGGCGGTAGCTTCAATCCGGCCATTGCCGCGAAGAAACAGTGCGATAGCGCCAGACAGCACCGCGACTGCAGCGTAGGAGAGTTCCCAGGCGAGCGCCTGGTGCGAATTCGAGAAAAACGGCTCAACGAGCAGCGGATAACTGACCAACGCAAGCATCGAGCCCGCATTCGAGACCGCGTAAAAGCGGTAGGGCGATGCGCTGGCGCGTGACTGCGCGTACCAGGTTTGCAGTAAGGGACTGGCGGCCGAGAGGAGGAAGTAAGGCAGGCCGACAGTGACGCACAGAAGCAATAGAATGCGCATTGCGGGATGTTCGGGACCCGTAGGTTTCCAGGCATCGCGGGGCAGAATCCGCACCGCCAGCACGCTGGCGGCGAGCAACGCGGCGTGCAACGGGCGTTGAACTCGCGAAGGAATTGCATGGGCGAGGAGATGCGCGTAGAGATAGCCCAGCAACAACACGACCTGGAAGAACAGCAAGCAGACCATCCAGACCGATGCCGAGCCCCCGAACCACGGAAGGATGATCTTTGCGATCAGTGGCTCGACTTGGAACATAAGAAATGCGCTGGCGAAAATCGCGAATCCGAAGGCGAATCTTTGCGTCGGCCGAATTGCGGAACCCAGGCCTTCTGAATCGTCGTGGGCAGCGCCTGAAGGTAAAGTCTGCGGGTGGTTCGAAGTCACAGGCGTACTGTGCCATATCCTGAGCCATAGCCAAAACGCAGCGTGCCGCTCAAATTTTGATCGACGGAGACGCGTCCGCCGGAACTTGCGATAATCAAGAAGGTTGCAAGGAGGAGGGCAGATGCACCACATCCTCTTCTACGACGTGGTGGAAGACTTCATCTCGAGGCGAGCCGAATTTCGAAGTTTGCATCTGGAGCACGTTCGGCGAGCCCACGAGCGCGGCGAGATCGTTCTGGCTGGCGCGCTGGCTGAGCCGGTCGACGGCGCCGTTCTGATCTTTCGCGGTACTTCTGGCGAGCCCGCCGAGGATTTTGCGCGAAAGGATCCTTACGTTACGAACGGGCTTGTAACATCCTGGCGAGTACGAAAATGGACGACCGTGATCTGCGACGGCGCTCCCGCCCCCAGCTAGCCACCTGACCTGGAGCCTGAGACTACCGAGCAGGTCGCGCTGAGTCCTCAGAACAAGAACTTCAGTCCCGCCTGCAGCAACCGGGGCGAAGCAGCGCTTACAACGCTGCCAAATCCCGACGAAGAGATGTCTCCCTGCACCGACGCAGGACCATAGAACTGAGCGTGATTGAATGCGTTGAAGCTTTCCATCCGGAATTGAAGAGACTTTGATTCCGTGATGTGAGTGGTCTTCAGCAAGGCGATGTCGTAGTTGTCGATTCCAGGCCCGTAGAAGAGGCGGCGCGGTGCGTTACCAGCGTCTCCCACACTCGGCATGCCAAAGAGCGACGTGTTGAAGTACGGCTGCCCGTTCCGCGGATTCCCGTTTAGATTCAGCGGACCCCACACGTAGTTGGGGAGATCCACGCCGTAGGGATTCACGCCATCAGGCTGAGTTCCGTAGAGAGACGTGTCGTTGTCGTTGTAGAAGGTCACCGGGAAGCCCGTGCTGAAGCGGGTGATTCCGGAAATCGCCCATCCCATGGTCAGGCGGTTGCGCACGTGTAACAACCTGTCGAACGGCAGTTCTGACTGGTAGCTCACCACGAAATTCTGGCGGATATCGAACGCAGAGGGCGCATAGGTGGCTCGGTAGTTGTACGGGTTTAGCTGTTCCGAAAGGCTTGACGAGAGGTCGAACGAGCGCCCGTAGGTATAGCCCGCGAGGAATTGTCCGTATCGCCCAGTGTGCCGCAGGGTTAATTCGAAGGCGTTGAAATTCGAATTGCCGATCGTCGAGAGGAGGTCGACGCTGCCGAAATTTGCGCCGAAAGGCTGGCGAACAACTACGCTCCTGCCCGCGGATGTCGTGAAGGTGCCCGTCTCGCTGAACGGCCCGCAAGTGGCCGTACCGGGCGCCACTTGATTTGTCTGGCTGACGCTCAGGCAGGCAGTCGGATTGCCAGGGTTTGCCTCGAGCAGCACGAGCAGGTGGTGCGCCTGGCTCCCTACGTAGCTCATCGACAGTAGGGTATTGCTCCCAAGCTGGCGATCGATTGTCAGGTTGTACTGTTCCGCATAGGGGCTGACGCCGGCGTGATTGTAGGCCGGCAGGCCGCTGATCGGCAGGAATGGTGCCCAGTTGACTGCGCTATCGGGATGGCTGGCGGTGACTCCCAGCGGCGGATAGTTCAACGGAAACCGCTGCCCGTTGTTGAAACCGTTCGATGCCGTGATGAACGGGTCCGCGAAGAGCGGCGACTGTGGACTCTCGTATGTGCTGCCATAAGGCGCGTCACCCGCCATAACGCCTGCCGAAGCTCCTTCAATGGCCGTGAAGAAACGCCCTGCTCCAAGGCGAATGCTCGTCTCGCCTGGCCGGCCAATGAGTTTGCCCAGGAAACCATCATGCTCGCCCGGCGAGTATGCCAACCCCAGTCGAGGCGAGAAATTGTCCCAGCGCGTGGGCGCAAGCGACCGCGAGACACCCGGGTCCGTCGGGAAAACGAGACCCGTCGGCGCCCCTGGGTATACAACCGATTGCTGTCCCGGAACCAGCGTTTGGATCTGATCGTATTTTTCGTACCATGGCATGATCACATCCCACCGTAAGCCGTAGTTCAACGTCACCCGCGGCTTGATGCGCCAGCTGTCCTGAGCGTAGAGCGCGCCATAACGGTTTCGCATAAAGAATGGCCGCGCGTCTCCCTGGATGTAGCGGCTCGAGATTCCCAGGAGAAAATCCGCGAAATCAACACCCGTTTCCGTGCCGAAGAAGAAGAAGCCACCATTTGACTGAACATCGGCGACGGCATTCACCTCGTTGTACAGCAACTCGCCGCCCACTCGCACGGTATGCGATCCAATCACGCGCGAGAAATTGTCCACCAGCTCGAAGTTGTTATCGATCTGCTTGAGGCCGGTCAGGTCCACTCCGAGCGTGTAGTTATTGAAGGCGACGTTCTCAACGCCTTGGATTGCCGGCCGCTGCGGGAGAATGCTCGGATTTCCCTGCGAATTGAGGAATCCCTGGGACGCGAGCGTCGGACCGACTCCTCCCAACGGCAAACCCAGATTGTTTCCGTCGCGCATGAAGGAGTAGTGGAGCTCGTTCACTGTCTTCGGGCCGAAGGTCTTCGTGTCACCGACGGTCAGCAACTGCGCCCGGCCGAGGTTCAGCGCGCTAAATCCGGGAACGTTTGCGCCAGCCTGCTGGGTGGGGTACGGATTATTCAGGACATAATCGTCGGCGAAGTAGTATGCCGAGATCAGACCGAGGCGCGTTTCCGCGTCGATACGCATCGCGCCTTTGTCGTCACGCAAAGTCTGATTTTGCGAGGACGTTTGGAACGAAAACGGCCCCGCGTTCGGCGAGGGAACGTACTGCAGCAAGCTTGTTGCCGGCGCCGACCACGCGCTCCGAGGAATCGCTGCGTATGGCAGCACGCACTGCGAAGAGTTCTGGCAACCGGGCGTGTAGTAGGCTTCTCCATCGGTCACGGCGTAGCCGAGCTGCTTCGATAGCAACCCGGCCCAGTACGAGCCGCTGACTGTTCCGGTCAGTTGACCGGCCATATCAGAAAGGTTCCCAGTGCGATCCTGCATTGAAGGAACACGGATGATTGGGGTATCAACACCTTGCTTCAGACGCGTGCCCTGGTAGTCCGCGAAGAAGAAAATCTTCTTCCGGACAACGGGCCCACCGAACGTGCCGCCAAACTGGTTCTGCTGAAACGCGCCGCGCGTATTCGAAAAGAAGTTGCGGGCGTCCAGATCGGTATTCCGCAGGAACTCGAATGCATCCCCGTGAAACTGGTTCGTGCCGGACTTCGTTGCGACATCAATCTGGCCGCCACCATAATTCCCGTATTGCGCGTCGAAATTGGCCGTTAAGATCCGGAATTCCGCGATTGAGTCGAGATTGGGAATAATTGCGGCGCCCATCATGAAGCGCTCGTTGGCGTCCGCGCTGTCCACGCGGAATCCGTTGGCGTACTCCCGCTGCCCATTGATAGAGAGCGTTCCGGGATTCACGTCGCCTGCTGTAGAAAACGTGCTGGCGCCAGCGGCAACCACGGAAGTCCCGGTAATCGACGTAGACGGCGCAACACCGGGCTGGAGAGCCAGCAAGTCGGTAAAGCTCCGGCCCGTCAGCGGCACCGAGGTAGCGTTGCTCTCGGAGATTACCTCGCCGAGCTGGGTGTCTGCCGTTTCAGCGTGAACCGCAGTGTCGGATACGACGACGGTCTCGGCGCGGCCGCCGACCTCTAGCCGCACATCGATAATTAAAGCGCTGTTGGCGTCAACCCTTACCCCGGTACGACGGTGCGGCTTGAAACCCTTGGCTTCGAACTGAATCTCGTAGTTACCTACCGACAGCTTAGGCAGAGAGTAGGCGCCCTTCGTGTCCGTGGTTGTCGCCAGCTTGAAACTCGTTTCGGTTTGGATGGCCGTCACCACCGCGCCCGCCACAACCGCGCCCGCGGCATCCATCACCGTGCCCGAGACGCTCCCGCCTGTCTCCGCTCGTCCGACGACACCCCACACTCCGACCGCGAGCGCCAACACGAGTGCCTGTCCGGCCACTCTACGGACCAGCGAAAACGGGTGAAACACCCGAAGCCTCCTAATACTCGAGTGATGCGCCTTTCGAATTCTACTTGGGAGCCCGAGCACTCTGCGATGTGCCCTCAATTTTCAACTGCGCCGGCTTGACAGTCCAACTCGCTCCCATCTCGGCCATCGCGCGCGTCTTGGGCACCAGCGTAGCCTGGCCGGGGTACATGTAGGTCATCCTCACTCGGAGTTTAGTATCAGGCGAGGAAGCCACGAGCGCGGAGGCCATCAAACGCAGGAACTGAGCCGAGTTCATTGTGATGTCACCTACCGTTACGACCGTCGGTACGCAGTTCTTAGGTACGACACTGCCGCCCGTGTCGTGAAGGCCCGGGGCTATGCCAGAAGCCGCGTGAGCAATCGAACCAATCGTGACCTCCCCTGCGTTCGGTCCGTGACTATTTGGCGTGTAGAGCGGCCCGTAGACAGGTACGACGCGTACCGACGCAGGCAATTTTCCCGATTTATCGAGTTCGGCGAACGCATCTGTCATCACCTGAAAGGCATCCGCAAGAGAGAGGTAATGATCATTCGCCTCTACAAATGCTGGCGGAAAAGTGTCGTTGCCCCACTTACTGAGCATGTCTGCGATCCCCTTTTTCAGACCATCCAATGAAACGCTGTAGCCAGCGCCTGGTTCGACAAACTCACGCAGATCGGCATTGGAGACAAATCGGCTGCCAGGATTAACTGAAAAGAACTCTTTTGCTAGCCAGTCGAGAGCCCCAGCTTCCTTGGAATAGGCCGCATCGACTTCAGACTTGCTCAATGTTTGATCTGAGGGCAACCTCGGGCTGGACGGATGGTCATATGCGTACTTTAAAGCGTATTCATCATCCTTCGTGAACTTGTGCTGGAGGTAGTATCGTTCGTCAGCCAAAGTTACGCGGACAACGTGAATCCTCGATCTATTCAGATCCTTCAGGTCATCCTTCAACTCGCCTGCGTTTAGCACGTGATAGTCGTTTTCGGCCTCCGCAGCGGCTTCAGAAGTATTGCTGACCTCCGAAAGTCGCAACACACCGTCTTGCCAATACACTTCAGGGGATGTATTCAGTGACGGGCTCATTAAGAGTGCAAAGCCCTCCTCGCCACCGCCAAACCCGGGAATCATCGCCGGGTTGTCTTCTGGAAGGCCGGGCATAATCGCTTTGTCGTTGTAGCGATAAACTTCGTGGGCGATTTCTGTGTCAGCGCCGGTTTCCGGGACGATGGTTGGCACGGGGATTTTGGCAGTCGCGCCGGTGCCCGGAGGAGGCAGAGTTGCGGCCTTCGTTTGTGCCATTGCCGGACCGCCGGAAACGTTGATCCCAATATTCATCATTGGATCCAATCCCGTCACATAAGCGGCCTCACCGAAGACTTCCTGCATCCGCTTAAGGCCGCCATCTTTCCCGTTGACCACACTTCCAGTGAGCGGATCGCGACCTTGCGTTAGCAAACTTTCAGCAGCCGCCGCGCGAACCTTCCACCGCGCATCCACACCTTTCGCCGTAGAGAAATCCAGCATAGGACGCGTTCCGTAAGTCGGCTCGTCCGCGCCGTCGTAGCCCAGCTCCACGATTCCGCGGCTCACATAACCTTTCACAAAGTCCACGGTGTGCGTTTGGCTATTCCGCTCTGCAAGTGCATCGCTGACTGCCCCCGAGAACATGACGGTTGCTGACACATGGCTCTGTGGGTGTTCCTGTCGAAACTTCTCGAGCTCGGGCAGCAGGCGTCTTAGACGGTCTTCGGTGAGGTCGATATTCACCTGATCGGTAACGTCAGCCTGCAGATAGACAAAAACGGGTTCGCGCCCAGAATCTGGTGCTCCGAACAAAGACCACCCAACGGCACAGATCAGTACAGCCGCCTGGCACAGAATCGAAAAATATTTTCCCAACTTCCCCTCCACAGTCAAACTCTTCAGCAACCCAAGCATCCGGGCTGCCAATTTCTGGCCGTTACTCACCGCGCCAACCCAGGCTCCAAGAAAAAGGCCCCCGGCATCGACTTTCGTCGACCCGAGGGCCTTTAGTTTCAAAGTCGCAGCCCAGGCCTACCGGGTGGGTACTTTCACCGTCGCCTGGTTCGACTGGCAGATTTCAGCCGTGCCATTAAGCGGCTGAACAACGTAGTAGAAGGTACCGCCGTTGGTCAGTCCTGCCGTCCGGTCTGAGAAGGCTGTGCCGGTGCTGGTACCAACAAGCGTGTAGCCCGTCCCATTCGTCGAACTTCGAAGAATGTTATAGCCACTGGCGCTCGTCTGTGCGCTCCAAGTAAGGTCGATGCGTGGCGCAGAGCCGCCAGAACCTGGCGTTCCACGACCGACCAAGTTGTTCACGCAGGCGACGAACACCGTCTTCTGCAGCATGATAATTGACCACGCCGTTTCGTAGTACCACTGGTATGGGTAATAACTGTTGCCGAACCAGTGCCCATCCGGTGATCCCTGCAATGGTGCCTGCTGCATGCTCACGAGCGTCTGAGCAACGCCGTCGCACGGGTCACTGCCACCGTTGGCAGCCGACAACCCCGCATACCAATCCATGGAGTTCGGTGGATCGCTGGGATTCGAGAATACCCCGGGCGTCATCGTCCTGAGGTATTGAATGGGAGTGAGGCTGCCGCTCGGATCGTGCAAAAGCATTGACTTCGTAAAAGAGTACAAGCCATACAGGTATCGGCGAGGAGCATAGTACGCTTCGTTGTTCGTCGTACCGATGTTGTTGCAGAAATTATCTGCGTAATAGCTCTCCGTCGTGTTCCACCGCTGGTCAAAGTCCGTGCTCGCATCGCCGAATACGGTGTTTTTCGTTCGTCCCACACCGTCCATGGCCATTTGGACCATGCCCGAGGGCGTAACTGCAAAGGGTCCCCACGCATTGGAATTGTTGAAGGCGCCGCGATATCCGTAGGCACCCCTGTTGTCCGAAGTTGTGCTTGCGCAAGTCGGATCGGTCGGATCTGTGCAGAAATCGCCGATCGTGGCGTCCCCGACGTCCTGTGCGTTGGTTACCCACACATTGTTGAAGTCGGTGATGGATGCAGGAGTCGGTAGGCCAAACCCCCGGAATCCAGAGATAAACGCGATAGCTCCCCACTGGGAAGTGGAATCGTCGTCGCCTTGCTGCGGACCATACAACCATGCCCCGCCTGCGCAGCTGCCGCCGTTCCCGCGAGTATTACCGGAGTCCACATCGCAATCGCTGCCCCACTGCGAATACCCGTAAAAGTCTTCCATGTCTGTAACGAGGTTCTTGAAAGACAGGCCCTTTACGCCCGCAGAACCCGTCGGTGCCACGGCAGTCGCGTTTCCGCTCGCCACCAACGCATCCAAGAACGGGGAAGTCGTGTAGGAATACTCGCCTGAGCCGTCGCTGCTGTAAATCATCGCTCCGTTCCCATTGCCGTCGTACGTAATCTTGCAGGGTGGAGTCGTGCAGGACGTCGCAGCCGAATTGTAGTAGTGCCGTCCGCCATGGCCCGTACAGGCTCCAAGGTCTGTAGTCTGCGGGACGCTGCCGTCGGCACACGTGTAGTTTTCCTTGGACGGATCGTAGTTGTACGTAATCGGAGACGTGGCCTCGGAAGTGATGAAGGTCAGCATTCGATTGATGCCGCGGAACACGTCATCAGTGTATGGATCTCCGGCCGGCCCGTTTTGCAAATGGCCGCTCACCTCAAATGCCTGCACGTTTTCAGCGTCGATAGACCCATAGGCCCAGCAATCCCAACCGCCATACGGGCCGCCGAGACTTGGGCATGAGCCGCTACCGGCACCGCCTTGGGCATCCCAGCCGCCCCAATTCACTGTCTGACCATTGGCCGGTGAATCGGTGCGCCACATTGATTTGTGCATGTACCAAAGACCGTTGTCGATCGCAACGTTCACCCTAGCGCTCAGCGAATTTTGCGACTGCGTCACGTAATAGTTCGCAGTGCCGCTTGTCGAATTCGTGGTGTCTGTCACTGTCACAACGGCGGTCCATGCAGTTCCCGGCGCGGCGCTGGGAGGGTACTGGTGCGTGGTTGAAATGTCGTATGGGTTCGTCAAGGCGAAGCTTACATCCGCACTCCCATCCCCGAAGTGCCAGTTCACCATGAACGAATCCGAAGAACCCACTGCGCTGGGCACAGTTGCTCCGAGCGTGATCGTAACCTCAGTGGCCGGATTGATAGGATACGTCGTGTGCGCGATCGTCGGCGTCGCTGGAACCCACGGCACCGTCAACACGTTTACTGATGCTAAGGCTAGGTGCGGCACAAGGAGGAACGCCGCCAAAACTGCCAAGCCTGGCAAACTCCATCGATTTAGCTTTGCTCTCATTCTCTTCCCCTCCGGAGCTCGCACATCGTGTATGTGCGAGCATGTTTTCGGTTGGTTGCCAGCGTTTTTCTTCGCCGCCCTTTGTCACGGAGCCTAGAGCTTCTTTCGCAGCCCCAACAAACCGCACAGTGAACCACCAAGCATCAGCAGCATGCTCGGCTCAGGTGTAGGCGGTGGCGGCCCACAGCTTGGCCCCGTGCATACAGCCTGCGACGTCGCAGTCGCGCTATAAAAAACTTGCTTTTGTGAGTTGTTGTTGCCGTCCACAGGCTGCACATCCTCAAGGCAAACTGAACCACTCACGCACCCGGTCGTCGAGACATTAAAGGTGACCACTTCTTCGTTTCCGGTACCCGGGCTTGCGAAACTGAAACCCAAAGCCATCGACACTTCGTCGTTGCAGTTCCCATTGGCGCTGCCACCGCCAAAGGCTCCGCAGTTCAGAAGGTAATTGTCGAGCGTCCCGGGAACGTTATTGGCGTTGCTTAAGGTGTTTGCATCCGTATTCGCGATGACGTTCCCGGTGATGTTCCCGTCGCTGGCATAGTCAGGAACATCGATCTGCCAAGACTGGCCTGCACCCGCGGAACCGGTTTTTACCCCGTACTCGTTGTAAAAGGGAATGGCAGCCGGGTCGAGCAGCCAAAGATCGACATTGCAGCTTGTGCAAGCCGTGCCGAGCACTGTGATGGTAATGGTACCCACACCAGTCGTCGTATTGAATCCAGCAGCGTTCACCCCCGGGGCTCCGAGCGCCGGTCCCACGCCGGAGAATGTCGTCCCGTTGATATTGAGTTCGGCATCCTGCAGGGTGTCGGCGAATACTGCGGGCAATGTCGCAAGGCACAAAAACATCAAAACTACTACCGCTATTGCCAGTTTTCTCACGCTGGCCTCCTTGGTTTCGCAAAAGCAGGGCACGATCCGGCCCTCAAAATGACCCAGGACCACCTCAAAACCGGACAAACCCCGAGCTACAAGACAACTGTGTGACAGAATCGCAGCGAGTTAGTGGCAATTTTGCGACCATTGGCTGGATGCCTGTAACTCGTTGAAATCTAAAGGGCCGCTTGCTCGACCGATGAACGAGTGTGCAAGCAGTTTGCATACATTTGGTAGTCCAAGGTCACTCCACACCGCTGAGTCACCAGATGTTAACACTCGACCCGTCATCAGAAGGTGAGCCTCAGCGCCACCTGAACCTGCCGGGCCGGGTTCGCCGAAAAGATCTCGCCGAACGTCGTACCGGCGGGGATTGGGTGGTTCGTCGGCAACTGTTGGGCTGGCCCGGGTACGACCGCTTGGGGCAGTTGGAAATTCACGCGGTTGAACAGGTTGAACGCCTCAGCCTCGGCCGTCAGTCGGAACCTCTCGGTTAGCCTGAAGCGCCTCACCAACGACAAATCGAAGCTAGCAAGACCCGGTCCCCGGAGACTATTGCGCCCGGCGTCGCCGAACGTCCCGTAGGGCCCGACGGCAAAAGCGTTCGTGTTGAACCAGCAGTTCGCTGTTCGGACGGGGGAACCGTTCGGGCAAGTTCCGGAGTTCGGATCGCCCACCAGATTTGGCCGATCCGACCCGGTTTCTTGGCCCGGCGCCGTGTTTCCCGTGTTGCTGTTGTCGAAGCCGAAGGTTGGAGTGAACGGCTCGCCGGACTGGGCCACCGTAATCCCGTGGAACTCTGTGTTTCGAGTCCAGCGATTTTGGTTGGGCAACTGTACTACGTACGTAAGCACCAACCGCTGCCGCATGTCAAAGCTCGAGTTCCCGCGTTCCGCGTTGAGATCGTGGCTATTTTGCGGAAAGTTTGGGTCCGCGATTGTGTCGGAGAACGCCGACTGGTCGTCAATCGAGTGCGACCAAGTGTATGCCGCCCATACAGACATGTGAGAGCCGAGCGGTCGGTTGAACGTAGCCTGCAGCGAGTTGTAGTTTGAATTGGCTCTGGTGTCGATGTAGTAGATGCCGCTGTAGTTCGGGTAAAGCCGTGCGCCTCCGGGAGTCGGCTGGTTCAAATCATAGGTTTCGACTAGGTGCGTGCCCTTGGCTCCGGCGTAGCCCAAACTGAAAGTCCCGAGCGAACCGATGGGCCGTTCCACAGTGAAGTTCCACTGCTGAACGTACGGGGTTATGACGTTGGGATTCACAACGGCCAATTGCGGCGGGATCGCAAAGCCCGACTGGAAGGGGTTCTGCAAAGTGGTTCCGAAGTACCCCAGCAGATCGAATTCCGGCGGATTGAAGAACATCGCGGAGTTTACTTCGAACATGCCGCTGTCGTAATACACGCCATACCCGGCTCGCACCACGAAGGAGTGGCCCACGTTCCACGCAGCGCCAATTCGCGGCCCGAAGTTGTCGCGATCGGGTCGAGTGCCAGACCGCGAGATTCCGTTCGTGCCTACCTGTACCAATTGCCCCGTCTGCGAATCGAGCGTGTACATCTGATTATCGGGACTAACCGGCGGCCTGAGGTATTCGTACCTCATGCCGAGGTTCAGCGTGAGATTGCGCGAAATTCTCCAGTCGTCCTGAAAGTAAGCTGCATACGCCTGAGATCGCATATTGATCGAAACCGCGCTTTGCGACTGAAGCCCAAACGACACATCCCCGAGCAGAAGATCGGCGATTCCCGCGCCGCAGGTCAAACCAGTCGGACACGATTGGCCTTGGGGCGCGCCGGTAGCGCCACCGGAGAAAGAAAGAGAGCCGCGCGTGAAGAGGCTCAGCGATCCATTCAACTGCAACTCGCGAACTTCTCCGCCGATCCTGAATAAATGAGAGCCGTGGTCGATCGCCAGTTGGTCGCCGATCTGATAGGTGTTCGTATGGCGATAAATCGGATAGGTCGTATTGTCGCCCGCGCCTGAAAGCCCCTGCACGGCAACTGAGGGAAAGCCATATCCTGATGCCGGCACGTTCAGCCAGGTCACATTCCAGAGCTGTCCTACGTTGACGTTGTAGTTTTGCGGCAGAATATCCCGTGAGAACCTGTCATATGCCGCACTCACCGTATTCACTATGCGGGACGAGAATACCCGCCTGTACTGCAGCATGACGTTCTGAATGTCATCTTTGACGTAATCTCCAAAGCCCGGCGCCACGTTCGCCGACGCGAGGCCGTTCGAGCTGCCACCCCAGGGCTCGAGCAAGTCCACCGTTGTGAAACTGTAACGCGCCGTTAGATCATCCACGGCGCTCAATCGATGGTCGATTCGATAGGTGCCGAAGCCATCGTTCTCTCGTTGCACCGGACTGCTGTCGAAAATTGATGAGTTACCAGGAGCTGGGAACATTTTCAGGATGCTTTTTGCTACGGAGGAGATATCGCCGGAGGGGATGAGGTTGCCTTGGAAGGGCTGGCCGGTCATGGGGTTATAAATCTGGACCGCAGATTGGCCGGGCTGTGTGGGGGGCTTGCAAAGCCCGTTCGCATCAAAACCGGGCTGGCACAGTGCTGATAGGTTGCCGCCGTCTTCAGCCTCGGTCGGTATCGTCGATTGCTGGCTCAGTCCCTCTCGATCGCGGAACCAGTCCGTGCTAGCGAAAAAGAATGTGTTGTTATGCACAACCGGGCCGCCAACGCTGAATCCGAACTGATTTCGGACGAGCTTCGCCGGCGTCGCTGCGCGGTCGAAATAGTTGCGCGCGTCGAGCACGCGATTTCGCAAATAGTCGTAGCTCGAGCCGTGAAAATCGTTGGTTCCCTGCCGCGTGATGACGTTCACTTGTCCCGCCGAGCTGCGGCCGTATTCGGCGTCGTAGCTGTTCGTCGCAACCTTGAACTCCTGAATGCTGTCCACGGGCGGCTCAACGCCATAGCGGTTCACGTAAGGATCGTTGTTGTCCACACCATCCAGCAGAAAATTATTAGCTTCTTCGCGGCCACCGCCCGCGTCAAACGAGAACGCACCGAAGCTCGATAATTCTGAATTCTGTACGGCCGGCGCAACTCCGGGCGCAAGCAACGCCAACTCCAGAAAATTGCGCCTGTTTAGCGGCACCGAGTCGATCTGCTGCTGCTCAATCACGGTTCCCACTTCTGAAGTCTCCGGCTGCGACTCGGGAGACAGCACCGTCACCTCAACAGTCTTCTTCTGCCCGGCGATCGGAAGGTGGAAGTCAGTTCTCGTCTGCGTGTTCACTAAGACCCGAACGTCTGACTGCGTGATTTCTCCAAAACCCGGCGATGATGCCGTGACGGAATACACCCCGGGCGATAGCTCCGCGAGGCTATAGGCGCCCGCCGAATCGGAAGTCGTTTTTCGCACGACGTCATGGTTTGCGTCCGACACCGTCACTTGGGCGTTTGTTATCAGCGCCCCGCTGGGGTCGTAGACGTAGCCCAAAATCGATCCGCTCGAAACCTGGGCGAGCACGGGCAAAGGCCGCGCGATCGAAAAAAGGAGCGCAACCACAAGAATGCCAAAAGCGCTTACAGGCAGAAACGAAAACGTCCCATAGAACGTTGCCGTCGGAGAAACCTCCCTCCGGGACAAGAAAAACCTAGCCGCACGACGCATTCGGTACAAGTGACTCCTCCTCAACACCACGCGTTCCTTAAAGCCGATCGCCTCATCTAGAAGGTTCCGGATGGCGATTGAAGCTCCGACACTCAGTCTTCCAATCTCATGGGTTCAATGCACACTCGTTTTGGTCAGAAGTGGCAATCCTGATGCCAGCGGGGTCGCCACTAAAACGCTGAAACGGATGCACTTAGGAGACCACCAGGAATCCCGAAGGTGAATCCACTTCTCAAATCGTGCAAATGGCTTCCGTTTTTCATCGAGCGTCAAGGCAGTCCCGTCGGTCCGGCATCAGGGCATTCTGGTCGCGGTTGGAACCCGATGAGCACCCGGCGGCGGCTGACATGCCATCCGAAGTCCAAGGTCGCACGCCTGCTGCATTCGGAGCTTCGCGGTCTCCCCGTCCTGAGTCCCGCCTACACCACGCTGGTACAGCCGGGCCACTTGGAAGCAGCTTGCAGCATTGCCGCCGTTGCATCCCTTGTCGAAGTTCTCAATTGCTTTTACGGGATCCGCCGGGGTTCCCTGCCCAACCAGGTAACTCTCGCCCAGGCGACCGCACCCGCGCCACCATCCAAGGTCGCAGGACCTCTCGAACAGGATGAAGGCTTGCGATCCGTCTTGCTGGACGCCCTGGCCGCTGCTGTACAACGTGCCCAGGAGGAAGCAACTCTCGCCGCGGCCATCGTCGCACGCCTTGCCGAACACTTTCTTGCCTTCGCCCTGCGCGAACTGGATTAGGCTTCCGCAGCCTTGCGGAAGCCCCATATCGCACGCGCGTCCGAACGATTCGCCTGCGGCTACGGGGTCTCGAGGCATCAATTTTCCTTCGTCCGCCACCTGCCCGTACATGAAACAGGCATCGCGGGAGCCATCCTCGCAGACGTAGCCAAGTACGCGCGCATACGTCTTACACGCTTTCCATTTGTTCTGATCACACGCCGACTGCCAGAATTCAAGCCTGCTCCCCGGAAAATCCCTGCCTTTGGCGAGGAACCCAGTGGATGTCATCACCACAAACAGCGACGCCCACACGCCCATAGCCGCGAAGTTTGTTGCGCGCGGGCTTAACTTCCATGTCGCACCCCATGAACGGAATCTGGCCTCGACCGCTTCGCTGAGCCGATCCAGCCACTGCACACACAAATTCAATATCGGCACGCACAACAGCTTGTCGTAGAACTCCGGGGCGCCGAACCAACTGAGAGCCCCATACGCCGCGAACACTCCCACACCGTACAACCCTCCGAAAATGATCTTCCCAAGATTCCTTCGCGGTGAGGTCGCGGGGTCCGTCACGAGCAAGTGCAAGCCAAGAAAGACCGCGACGGGAATGCTGGAATCGATGAAGTGATACACGCCGGTGATATGCGTGTACGCGAGATTCAGCACAACCAGCGCCGCAGCGGCAGCCAGCGTCACGAGTGTTACGCCAAACAAGGTCTGCACTACGAGACCGAGCAGAAACAGCTCGAGATATATGTGCGGAGGCCGGTGGAAGCTGGTAGCTATTTCGATGCCCCAGGTTAATTTGGTATTGTTCGTCGCGATCAGGAGCACCGAGAAGACGAAAAGCGACAGGGCCGAGGGATTAAAGATATGGGTCATCCGGCCGTCGCGCTTCCACTTGATGAATTCCTTGCCCAGCACCCCCACCGCTATCAGGACAAACTGCAGGTAGAACCAATCGTCGTGGAACCACAAGAAAAGGTTCGTGCTCAGGACGATGGGAAATGGTCCGAAACCCAGCACCCACTTGTCGCGCCGGTACCAGCACACCAGCATGTCGAGCGCATAAGCAAAGAATATCTGCCCGATGATGAGTGGTACGTCGTGGTACACCTCACGCCAATACCAGCCCCAATAGGCGTAGACGCAGGTGTGCATCATCAACTGGACGTAGTGCACCTTCCTGGGCGCTATATCGTAGGTAAGCTTGCGTCCGGTGCGAGTCACTTCCGCGCGCAACACCAACAGCAGAACGAGGAGAGCTCCGGCTGTTCCACGGAAAGACATCGCGAGGCGCGTGCTGTCGTTGATACGCGGCGCGAACGATAAGAAAACCATGGCCAGGATGAAGGAGAACGCGAGCCATAGCGGCGAAAGGCGATTGGGGTGCTCATTGGCTGCCGGCGCCACTAATGCCGACGCCTTGGCAGACCGGGAGCCTTGATTGGTCTTGATCGGTTTGTCCGAGCCGTTCGTCATTCCCGAGTTGATTCTGTTTGCCATTGCTATCGGTGCAAACGCCGCCAAAGTGGCGCTCTTCGGACTGACATTCTATATCCGCGGGGATTCGGTCGCTACCTTCACGCGCGCAGTCCTCTCCGCGCGCTCACGAGAGAAGCAAACGCAAGACCACCCGGGCTATGCTGAATCTAAGGGAGTTACGTCGCTACGCCGCCTGCCTATTCCAACGTCTTGCATACCATTGGCTCTGCGTTTCCCCTTGCTCTCACTGCAGGCAGAGACTTGAGGCTTGCGCGAGTCACCTGGCGCTGATCTGCTATTTGGTCGCTTCCGCACGCGCCTCGCGCACAATCGCGACGAATCTTCGCGCGTTATCCGTGATCACTTCTGCGTTCCCGGCCTTCAACGCGTCCGCTTGCACTAGCTCGCCCCCCACTCCCAGCGCCGCGGCGCCGGCACGAATGAAATCCGCCGCCGTCAAAAGATTTACTCCGCCAGTGGGCACAAGGGGAATCTGTGGCAGCGGACCTCGCAACGCCTGAATGTACTTCGGTCCTCCGACGGAGCCGCACGGAAACACCTTCACGAAATCGGAGCCTGCCTTCCACGCCGTGATTACCTCGTTCGGCGTGAGTCCTGCAGCCATCATCAACTTGCCTTCCTTATGCACGAGTTCGAGCGTCTCGCGATCGAATCCGGGGCTTACAAGGAATTGCGCGCCCGCATCAAGGCAGCGCCGCGCCGCTTCTGCATCGAGCACGGTTCCCGCGCCAATTAACAATTCGTTGCCGACGCTCCGGGCAAGCTGGCCGATTACTTCGACTGCGCCCGGAACCGTCATCGTAACCTCCACAATGGGTATTCCCCCGGCGCACACCGCTTCCGCCGCCATCAATGCTTGTTTCGCGGATGCAGCCCGCACCACCGGCACAATTCCGATTTCCATCACGCGCTGCTTGATTTCGTCTCTGGTCATCTCCCCCTCCCCTACGCCCCGACGATCAACGCGCGATTCGAGCGCCGGCTCCTTTCATGACCTGCAGGACTTCCTTCAGCGTCGCCATGGACGAATCGCCTGGAGTCGTCATGGCTAGCGCTCCGTGCGCCGCACCGCATTCGACTGCCCAGTGGGGGCCCTGCCCGGTCAGAAAGCCGTAGATCAGACCGGAGGCGAACGAGTCGCCGCCTCCCACGCGGTCGAGAATCTCCAGACTTTCGCGCTGTTTCGCTTCATAGAACGCGCCGTCGCAATAACAGATCGCGCCCCAGTCATTGCGCGTAGCCGACTTGGCTTTTCGCAGCGTCGTCGCGATCACGGAAAACGGAAACTCCTTCACCACCGTTTCGATCATCTTCTTGAAGGCGCTCACGTCCAAGTCGATCAAATGCTCATCGACGCCCGCGACCTTAAATCCAAGCGCCGCCGAAAAATCTTCTTCGTTGCCGAGCATGACGTCCACCAGAGGAGCCAGCCTTCGGTTCACCTCTTGCGCTTGCGTCTTCCCGCCAATCCCTTTCCAGAGCGACTCGCGATAATTCAGATCGTATGAAACAATCGCGCCGTGCCGCCGCGCCGCTTCCATGGCTTCGCGCGCCACTTCGGGTGTCGAGGGAGACAGCGCACAGAAAATTCCGCCCGTGTGAAACCAGCGCGCGCCTTGCTTGGCGAAAACTTCATCCCAGTCGATCTCACCCGGTTGGAGTTGCGAGACAGCCGTGTGCCCGCGATCGGAACAGCCCATCGCCGCGCGCACGCCAAAGCCGCGTTCCACGAAGTTCAGCCCGTTGCGGGCAACGCGACCCACTCCATCGTCCGCCACCCAACGCACCAACGACTGATCCACTCCGCCCTGATGGACTAGATCCTGCACGAGCCGTCCTACGGGATTGTCGACCAGCGCGGTGACGTGCGCCGTATCGAGACCGAAGCAGCGCTTCAGCCCTCGGGCAACATTGTATTCGCCCCCACCTTCGTAGACTTCAAATGAGCGCGCGGTCCAGATTCGCTTCTCGCCAGGATCGAATCGCAACATCACTTCGCCAAGGCTTACCAGGTCCCACCGGCACCCGTCCTTCTGCCTGATTTTCAACGCCACTCGCGCACCTCCGCTTCGCCGAGCCCATCGCGGATGCTTCTTGCCGCCCGGCAGAACCGTACTTTCACACAGTTTCGGCTCGCGAATCTCGGTTTTTCAGCATCGAGGAGCCGGCTTGAACGGGAGAGACCGGATTCTCCTCGTTCTACCACCAAGCCCACGGGTCAGTATGACACTTAGGTAACAACTGACCGTCAGCCGCTTCTGCTTCAGAAGCCCCGGGAGGCTAAAATTCGAGCATGAAGATCAAACTGTGGTGGATCATTGTGGTTCTAACGCTTGTTACGGTCGCGGGTTACGTCATGCCCAGACTCAAGTACTGGTTCCCGTCGTCCGGACCCAACGCTTCGGAACCAGCTCGCGCGGAACAAGCCACGCCGGACGCCACTGTCAGCGCCGTTTTCCAAATGGTCGACCAGGGAGAGCCCGACGACAACCCCAAAGAGGCCCTCGACGACCGGCTCGACGATACGCACCTCCTTACCGGAAAAGAAATGACTCCCGATGAGAAAAAGTTCGCCGGCCTTTTCCTGGAACAACAGCGCAGCGCCGCAATTTATCACTACTTGAGGGCCAACCTGGCGAAGTCGGCTTCGATTACGGGAGACAGCACAACCGGCGATAGTGTCGTGGTCAGCGTAGCTTTACAGACGTTCCCGGATCACGGATCGGATTGGGAACCGTCAACATGCACCGTGGAACTGAAGAAACGTGGCCTTAATTGGTACGTGGATGAACTGAAGTCACCCCGAATGCCCAACGGGGTCTTTGCAACCTTCCGGCAGCGATTTAACTCCACGCCCTAGCAGAAGCGCCGTCCTGGAAGCGAAGGGTCCGGCTAGCCAACCCATCGCGGGCAGGACCTACCCTCAGCCTCAGTTCATACGTTTCAAGAGCCGTGAAAGTCTTGCAAAGCGTGTCGCCTTCCGCACTTGCGAAGGCATTCACGAACTTAAGGATCTTGTCCTCATATCCTTTCAGCTTCTTATACAGGTCATAGTTCGACTTGATTAGCTTGCCGGTCGGAGTCTTGAGTAAATCGTTCAGCGCCTTGCTGACGAAACCGATATCAATCTTCAGCTTGGGAATCACGCTGTTGAGGGTGTCTACGTAAACCTGCGCCGCCGCCTTACCCATCTCCTGGAAGCCCTGAATGATCATGTCGTTGCCCAGGTTGTACAGCGCAAACGCTCCCGCGGTAGCGTTGCCGCCGATCAAGTCAAGCGCGACGTCCTGCAGTTGGAAGCCCGGATTGATCAGGCAGAAGATGCACTTTCCTGCCGTGATCCCGAACTTGATCACGTTCGAGTTGTAGGTGGCCTCGATATCCACGTCGATGGAGATGCTGATCGAGATCGAGATCATGTCGAACTGTTCGCCATTCGGGTCGCGGTTGTTTACCGGATCGGCTGCGGCGTAGAGGTAGCGGTGCAGGCTGATCGGATCCGTCAAATCGCCGAGGTATGGATCGACGGAGAGGAAGCGGCCCGTTGCGGCGTTCATGTAACGAGCGCGTAGGTAATACACATGGAGATCTGGATCGAGTTCCTCGCCCGCATAGAGGTAGTTGTTCGGCGTCGTGCCAGTCGAGTGGAGCAGGTTGCCGAAAGCGTCGTAGTCGTACGTGTCCGTGACGGTACCCGCCGCATTGGTCAACGCCCGCACCGAGCCTTGCCCGTCATACACGTAGTAGCTGGTCAGCGTGGTACTCGAGCTCGATATGAACGCCACCTGACTCACGCGCTCGAGACCATAGACGTAGTTGTCGGTATTGCCGTTCGAAGACGTCGCATTTATAACCTGGGTGTAGCCCGTCGGGTTCTGGTCGTCGACGAGGAACGTGGTCGTGACGCCACCCACGGTCTTCGAAACACGGTTGCCGTCGCCGTCGTACACGATCTTCACGCCGCTGCTCGTTTGGACGAGGTGGTTTTCAAAGTCGTACGTGTTGGTGACGCCTCCCGAGGCCGTCGTGTTGCCGTTTGCATCGTACGTATCTGTGCTCAGGCGATCGTCGGAGTTGTAGCTGAATGACCCCGCACTCACTCCGGCGAGCGTCGATGTTGTTTGCGTGCGGTTCCCCACCCCGTCATAGGTGTAACTCACCGCGCCGTTCGGGCCTACCGTCGCGCCCGAGATTGTTTCGCTCATTAGCCGATAGATGTTGTCGTATGCGTATGTCGCCTTGCGGCCGCTCAACTCGGTCACGCTCGTCCGGTGACCAGCCGCTTCCAACACGTATGCATAGCTGGCCAGGGTCCCTGACTTGCTGACGGCGACGTTCGTAAGTCGGTTCAACTCGTCGAACGTGTAGTTGTGCGACACACCGTTGGGATATGTAACTGTAATGAGGTTCCCAGCGGCATCGTACCCGTACGAGCTCATCCCGGTCGCTGGCCCGGAAGCAGTTTCCAACCGATTGTCTGTGTCGTACGTATAGTTCGCGCTGGCCGAGCCGCCCACTTCGATGGAGAGCAGATTCCCCGCTCCGTCATGGGTGTACGTCAGCGTTCCGGCCGGCGCCTGCTTTGTCGTCAGTCGGTCGAGTTGGTCGTACGTGTAGGTTGTCATGCCGGAGGCGTCGCTCATTGTCGCGCGTTTGCCCGTACCCGTGTAGGTGAACTTAACGGTTGGCGCTCCGAAACTGGCATCGGGAACCTTCGTCAGGAGCCGGTTCAGCGTGTCGTATGTTTCGGTGGTCGTCTTCCCGTTGAAGTCTGTGTGGGTGAGCTGGTTACCGGCGGCGTCATACGTGAACGCCTCGGTCTGTACGGCCGGTAGCTGCCTGCCGATGACGTGGCCCACCTTGTCATACTGGAAGGTCGTAACGTGACTGTTTGCATCCGTCTGCGAAATCCGCTCGCCGATTTCGTCGTACGCGTTCTTGGTCACGTTGCTCAGTGCGTCGGTCACCTGTATCAGACGGGCGAGGGGGTCGTAGGTAAACTGAGTCACGTGCCCGGCTTGATCCGTCTTGCTGACGATTCGGCCATCCGCGTCGTAGGCGGTGATGGACGAGGTAGCATCCGGATAAGTGGTCTTGGTCGGCCGGTTGAGTCCATCGTACTGATAGAGCGTCAAGTGCCCGTTTGCATCCGTCAACGACGTTCGATTGCCGTTCGAGTCATGACCATAAGTCGTCGTATGGTGCAATGCATCCGTAACTTGGGTGTTCCTGCCCGCGGCGTCGTAAGCGTACTGCGTGGTATTCCCCAGCTGGTCGGTGTCGGAAATCTTTTCACTCGCCTTATCGTAGGTCGATGATGTCACCGAAGAGTCCGCATACTGCGTCTGGATGAGCCGGTACACGGGATCATATGTGTACGTGGTTTGGCGGCCCTCTTGATCCGTGCTGGCAATCTTATTCCCCAGCGCATCGTACGTCGTGGTCGCTGTGGTTGAGTCCGGATACGTAGTTCCGATCAGGCGCTGCTCAAGGTCGTATTGATAGCTGGTCACGCGGCTCAGCTGGTCGATATCCTCGCTCTTCAGGCCGTTCGAGTTGTACTGAGTCTGCGAGGTCGAACCGTCCGGGAACGTGGTTTGTGTCAGGTTATTGTTCCCGTCGTATGCGTAGCTCGTCACCAGCACCTGCGGGACGCCAGACACAGTGCGAGTCTGTGTTTGCGTCAGCTTGTTCAGGTTGGCGTCGTATGTGTAGGTCGTGATATTTCCCAGCGGGTCGGTTTCCTGCGTTAAGTCACCAAAAGAGTCGTACGCGTACGTCGTAACCTTCCCGAGCGGATCTGTGAATTGCGACGGAAGTCCTTGCGCGTTGTACGCATAGGTCCTGACGGCCCCGCTCCCATCGGTAATGGTCAAAACGTTTCCATGGGAGTCGTACGTATTGGTCGTCACATTCCCGTTCGCATCGGTGATAGTGGTTATTTCATTCGTCGAGTTGTACGTGTACTTGGTCGTTTGGCCAAGCGCGTTCATTTCCGACAGCTTTTCCTTATTGCCGTCATACGTATACGTAGTGGTGTTGCCAAGCGGATTCGTCAGCGTGAGCTGGTTGTCGTTCGCATCAAAGGTTGACGTAGTTAGGTCTCCCAGGGCGTCGGTCTTCGAGAGCACGTT
Organism: uncultured Acidobacteriota bacterium; assembly: GCA_963744235.1. Lineage (GTDB taxonomy): Bacteria > Acidobacteriota > Terriglobia > Acidiferrales > UBA7541 > Palsa-295. The sequence goes on from CAVUSU010000007.1 coordinate 641,895, forward strand.
TCCGTCGGCATCGTAGTTGTAGGTCGTTGAATTCCCAAGCGCGTCCGTGTACGTCTCCGTGTTCGTCGCCACGTCGTTCGTGAAGTTGATCACGTTCCCGAATGCATCGATCTGCTGGATCAGCCGCCCGGAATTGTCATAGATGTTCCGGATTGGCTGGGCGCCGCCTGGGTCCTTGAACGACACCAGGTTGTGCGCCCCGTCATATGTGAACGTCGAGGCATTACCCGCCGCGTCCGTGTAAGTTATGAGGTCGCCGGCGACATCGTACGCGTAATTTCGGACATTCCCCTTCGGATCGGTGATCGACGTGATGCGGTTTTGACCGTCGCGCACAAAGGCCACTGATTTGCCCGCCGACGATGTGATCCCGCCCGACCCGAATGTCAACATGTTGCCGTTCGTGTCCGTGATGCTCTGCAAACCGAACGACTTGCTCACTTGTAACACCTGGCCATTCGGCGGCGTCAACGTCCAGCCGTCGTCATCTCCTCCGGTCCCGTACACATTCACATCGCCACTATCCAGCAGTTGAACTGAACCGGGGATTGATCCGACGACAAACAACTGTTGCGAGTTGGGCTGCTGTAGCGTCGCACTCGCTGGAGTTGATCCGATCGGAGTAAATACAAGGTTCACAAACTCGGGAGGCGAAATCAGCGCGCACGGAGAACCGCCGCCCGCATCCGCTGACACCGCAAACTGGTAGACCGTGTCGTCTTGCAGAGTGACGCTTACGGTGTAGTTCTGACTGGGCAGCACGCAATAGGTCGGAAAACCTCCGCCGCTGGATGTCACCTGCCAGTTGTTGCCGATAACGTCGCTTGTCTGAACCTGCGTGGTGTGGAACGCGAGCGTCCACCCGAATCCGAAGTCCCCGCTCGCCTTAATCCGGCTATCGTACTTGCGGATCACCTGAACCGGGATCCCCACCACGGGCATATTCAGGTCGATGAACGAGAGGGTGAAATTGCCTACCTTCGCGTTTCTACTCACCGTCACATGCACGATCGCCGTGCCCATTTGTCCCGACTGATCCGTGGCAGTGAGCTGTATCGTGGCAACTCCGTTCAACAGCATGGTCGGATCGAGTGTGCCGGTCACCGTGGATGTGGTCCCGGTGGCGAATGTTGTGAAGATGGTCGAACCGCTCGCTTCATAAGACAAAGTCCACGAGGCAAGATTCGGGCTTGTTACCGTTCCGGTCACGCTGGTCACAGTCGTAAGTTCGCTGGCTTCCGTGGGACTCGTGATCATCGGCACCGGAGGTGCACCTGTAATCGGGCCGAGCACCAGGAATCCGCCGTTTGCGAGCGTGGCAGTCTCTGCGCCCGTTTTTGCCGTGATAGGTGATCGCAATCCCACAGCCGCGGCGGCGTCTATGCTGAGAGAAGCCGTAGCCGTTGTTGGGCTCATTACCGTCACTGGCCCGAACGCGCCCTCCGGGGAGCCGCCCACCGATATGCCGGCTCCGAAGTTCGCGGATGTCACGCCGCTCGCGAAGTTGGTGAAGCTGCCTGTGATCGTGACTACCAGCGCCTGGCCCTTCGTTCCTTGGTTCGCAGTAATGGAAGCTATGGCCGGCGCTCCATTCACGAAGAACCCGTTTACGAGCGACGCCTGTTCGGCGCCCGTCTGCACTGCCACGATTCGTCCGCCCAATGCTGCCGCTGCGGCCACGCTTACCTGGGCAGTGGCTGTGGTCGCGCTCGTCACCGTCACCAAACCGAAATGGCCAGTCGAGCCGGTCCCAACTGCAACTCCGGGACCGAAGTTGGCCTGCGTCATTCCGCTCACGAAGTGCGTGTTCGCACCCGTGATCGTTACCATCACGAGTTCGACGGCTGCGCCGCATTAGGCGTCACCGAGACGATTGTCGGCCCAGCGGCGCCGCCCGAAACTGTCAGCGTGTGCGTCGCGTCGCTGCTCGTCGTGAAGCTCCCCGCCGCGTTGTATACCGCCTGGATCGTGTAGCTCCCTGCCGCCGTGCCTCCAGGCAACGTGAACGAGGCGCTCGCTGCTCCCGCCGCCACCGTCCCCGACGTCACCGCACTCCCGATCACCGTCGCACCCTGCTTCACCGTGAACGTCACCGTCCCTACGTTCACCGCTCCCGCTCCGCTCGTCACCGTCGCCGCCAATGTCACGCTCTGGCTGCTCGCGCTGAAGCTCGCCGACGCGTTCGCCGCCACCGTCGTCGTCCCCGCATCACCAATCGTCAGCGTGTGCGTGTTGTCGCTGCTCGTCGCAAAGCCCCCTGCCGCGTTGTACACCGCCGTGATCGTGTAACTCCCCGCCGCCGTGTTCCCCGGCACCGTAAACGACGCGCTCGCCGCTCCTGCCGCCACTGTCCCTGACGTCACCGCACTCCCAATCACCGTCGCGCCCTGCGTTACCGTGAACGTCACCGTCCCCGCGCTCACCGTACCCGCTCCGCTCGTCACTGTCGCTGCCAGCGTCACGCTCTGGCTCGACTCACTGAATGTCGCCGTCGCATTCGCCGCCACCGTCGTCGTCGCTCCCGCTCCCACTGTCAGCGTGTGCGTCGCGTCGCTGCTCGTCGTGAAGCTCCCCGCCGCGTTGTATACCGCCTGGATCGTGTAGCTCCCTGCCGCCGTGCCTCCAGGCAACGTGAACGAAGCGCTCGCTGCTCCTGCCGCCACCGTCCCCGACGTCACCGCACTCCCAATCACCGTCGCACCCTGCTTCACCGTGAACGTCACCGTCCCTACGTTCACCGCTCCCGCTCCGCTCGTCACCGTCGCCGCCAATGTCACGCTCTGACTGCTCGCGCTGAAGCTCGCCGACGCGTTCGCCGCCACCGTCGTCGTCCCCGCATCACCAATCGTCAGCGTGTGCGTGTTGTCGCTGCTCGTCGCAAAGCCCCCTGCCGCGTTGTACACCGCCGTGATCGTGTAACTCCCCGCCGCCGTGTTCCCCGGCACCGTAAACGACGCGCTCGCCGCTCCTGCCGCCACTGTCCCTGACGTCACCGCACTCCCAATCACCGTCGCGCCCTGCGTTACCGTGAACGTCACCGTCCCCGCGCTCACCGTACCCGCTCCGCTCGTCACTGTCGCTGCCAGCGTCACGCTCTGGCTCGACTCACTGAATGTCGCCGTCGCATTCGCCGCCACCGTCGTCGTCGCTCCCGCTCCCACTGTCAGCGTGTGCGTCGCGTCGCTGCTCGTCGTGAAGCTCCCCGCCGCGTTGTATACCGCCTGGATCGTGTAGCTCCCTGCCGCCGTGCCTCCCGGCAACGTGAACGAGGCGCTCGCTGCTCCTGCCGCCACCGTCCCCGACGTCACCGCACTCCCGATCACCGTCGCACCCTGCTTCACCGTGAACGTCACCGTCCCTACGTTCACCGCTCCCGCTCCGCTCGTCACCGTCGCCGCCAATGTCACGCTCTGACTGCTCGCGCTGAAGCTCGCCGACGCGTTCGCCGCCACCGTCGTCGTCCCCGCATCACCAATCGTCAGCGTGTGCGTGTTGTCGCTGCTCGTCGCAAAGCCCCCTGCCGCGTTGTACACCGCCGTGATCGTGTAACTCCCCGCCGCCGTGTTCCCCGGCACCGTAAACGACGCGCTCGCCGCTCCTGCCGCCACTGTCCCTGACGTCACCGCACTCCCAATCACCGTCGCGCCCTGCGTTACCGTGAACGTCACCGTCCCCGCGCTCACCGTACCCGCTCCGCTCGTCACTGTCGCTGCCAGCGTCACGCTCTGGCTCGACTCACTGAATGTCGCCGTCGCATTCGCCGCCACCGTCGTCGTCGCTCCCGCTCCCACTGTCAGCGTGTGCGTCGCGTCGCTGCTCGTCGTGAAGCTCCCCGCCGCGTTGTATACCGCCTGGATCGTGTAGCTCCCTGCCGCCGTGCCTCCCGGCAACGTGAACGAGGCGCTCGCTGCTCCCGCCGCCACCGTCCCCGACGTCACCGCACTCCCGATCACCGTCGCACCCTGCTTCACCGTGAACGTCACCGTCCCTACGTTCACCGCTCCCGCTCCGCTCGTCACCGTCGCCGCCAATGTCACGCTCTGACTGCTCGCGCTGAAGCTCGCCGACGCGTTCGCCGCCACCGTCGTCGTCCCCGCATCACCAATCGTCAGCGTGTGCGTGTTGTCGCTGCTCGTCGCAAAGCCCCCTGCCGCGTTGTACACCGCCGTGATCGTGTAACTCCCCGCCGCCGTGTTCCCCGGCACCGTAAACGACGCGTTCGCCGCTCCTGCCGCCACTGTCCCTGACGTCACCGCACTCCCAATCACCGTCGCGCCCTGCGTTACCGTGAACGTCACCGTCCCCGCGCTCACCGTACCCGCTCCGCTCGTCACTGTCGCTGCCAGCGTCACGCTCTGGCTCGACTCACTGAATGTCGCCGTCGCATTCGCCGCCACCGTCGTCGTCGCTCCCGCTCCCACTGTCAGCGTGTGCGTCGCGTCGCTGCTCGTCGTGAAGCTCCCCGCCGCGTTGTATACCGCCTGGATCGTGTAGCTCCCTGCCGCCGTGCCTCCCGGCAACGTGAACGAGGCGCTCGCTGCTCCCGCCGCCACCGTCCCCGACGTCACCGCACTCCCAATCACCGTCGCACCCTGCTTCACCGTGAACGTCACCGTCCCTACGTTCACCGCTCCCGCTCCGCTCGTCACCGTCGCCGCCAATGTCACGCTCTGACTGCTCGCGCTGAAGCTCGCCGACGCGTTCGCCGCCACCGTCGTCGTCCCCGCATCACCAATCGTCAGCGTGTGCGTGTTGTCGCTGCTCGTCGCAAAGCCCCCTGCCGCGTTGTACACCGCCGTGATCGTGTAACTCCCCGCCGCCGTGTTCCCCGGCACCGTAAACGACGCGCTCGCCGCTCCTGCCGCCACTGTCCCTGACGTCACCGCACTCCCAATCACCGTCGCGCCCTGCGTTACCGTGAACGTCACCGTCCCCGCGCTCACCGTACCCGCTCCGCTCGTCACTGTCGCTGCCAGCGTCACGCTCTGGCTCGACTCACTGAATGTCGCCGTCGCATTCGCCGCCACCGTCGTCGTCGCTCCCGCTCCCACTGTCAGCGTGTGCGTCGCGTCGCTGCTCGTCGTGAAGCTCCCCGCCGCGTTGTATACCGCCTGGATCGTGTAGCTCCCTGCCGCCGTGCCTCCAGGCAACGTGAACGAAGCGCTCGCTGCTCCTGCCGCCACCGTCCCCGACGTCACCGCACTCCCGATCACCGTCGCACCCTGCTTCACCGTGAACGTCACCGTCCCTACGTTCACCGCTCCCGCTCCGCTCGTCACCGTCGCCGCCAGCGTCACGCTCTGGCTGCTCGCGCTGAAGCTCGCCGACGCGTTCGCCGCCACCGTCGTCGTCCCCGCATCACCAATCGTCAGCGTGTGCGTGTTGTCGCTGCTCGTCGCAAAGCCCCCTGCCGCGTTGTACACCGCCGTGATCGTGTAACTCCCCGCCGCCGTGTTCCCCGGCACCGTAAACGACGCGCTCGCCGCTCCTGCCGCCACTGTCCCTGACGTCACCGCACTCCCAATCACCGTCGCGCCCTGCGTTACCGTGAACGTCACCGTCCCCGCGCTCACCGTACCCGCTCCGCTCGTCACCGTCGCTGCCAGCGTCACGCTCTGGCTCGACTCGCTGAATGTCGCCGTCGCATTCGCCGCCACCGTCGTCGTCACCGATGCTGTTGGGCTAACCGTAAACCCGCTGTTCAGCGACTCTATTTCGGCTCCCGTCTGCACGGTCACGTTCTGCACGGCCGGGTTAGCCCCAGAACCGATTACCAGCGAGGCCGTGGCGCTGGTCGGGCTATTTACTGTTACCGGCCCCATCGCCCCTGGCGTCCCGCCACCAACGGAAATCCCAGGCCCAAAGCTCGCAGTTGTGGCTCCCTGGAAGAAATTCGAGAACGTACCTGTTATCGCGACGGTCAGACTCTGACCGGGCTTTCCCGAGGCAGGAGAAATCACGATCGATGCCGGCGGATTAATCGTCAGAGAAGACTTATTCGTGCTGGCAAACGCCGCCCCCTGCTCGGTAGCCCCAGAGATGGACACCAAGTAACCCGTCGGACTCGCAACTTGGTTGATTGGGTAGACCTCAAAGGTAACTCTGCGGCTGGATCCAAAGAGCGTCGTGACCGATTCAACGGTCGCCGTCATCGCAGGTCCCGAGCTCGCTGGAGCCAGAGTCACCGACACATCGTTGGGACCGATAGTCCCCGCCGGAAAGCCGCTTCCCGTCACACTCACAAACGTGACGCCCGGCTCTGCCGCGCTAGGCGTTGTCGCCGACGTCAAAGTGATCGGAGCAGGGGTGGCCGCCTGCACGGTGGTCATACCATGCACAATGATGTCGGCACCGCCGGACACGATCAAACTGAGGAGGAGTACGAGCGCAAATCGAAGAGTCTCGACGACAGGCGTACGCAGACGGAATCTCATGGGCAGAGTAGCTCCTCAGTGTTTAGGGATCGTCCGGCTGACTGCAACCATGCGGAAGAAATCAACCGCGCGTCCCGTCGAGCTTATCTAAGAGGCCGCAGGAACTTCAGGAATGGCTCGGCTGCCCCGTGCGTTTGCGCACCGCAATGCAAATCATCGCCGTCAGTAACAGCAGCCAGGTAGGCGATTCGGGCGCAGGGGCCGTAACGATCGAACCACTCACAGTTATGAACGCGAAATCCGCATCCGCCTGTAGACTTGGCGGCGAGGATGGTAGCAACGCGAGTGACACGACGTTCGAATTCGCCTGGAACGTAGTCCCGTCGCTCAGACCAAACGTGGTCTGGCTAAGCGTCGCTTGAAAGTCTGCTTCCGAGTAAGAATCCGACGCCAAAACGGCTAGCTGAGACGATCCAGGTGGCTGGTCGCCGATCGAATTTGTGCTTGTCGTGGATGCGGTTGTATCAGTTATCGTCAGAGTCGCGCCAAGGAAAGTGAGGTCGGTCGTGACCGGAAACTCAAGCGGAAGTGCATTCACTCCCGTGAAGTTGAATACCGTAAAAGCGTCGGTGGCGCCGGGATTGAGAGTATCAAAGGAAACGACTCCCAAATCGATCGTCTCGTCGGCATTCGCAACCGAAGCACCGAGCGCGAGCAGACCGACTGCCAGCAAAACGCGCAGCGAGGCGCGTAACACGCGCGAGCACGCGGAACCCAAAGTCCAACTCCGTGACGCCGAGTCGTACACCGTGGTCACCTCCGCTAAGCGCCCACCGCGGCGTCTAGCATGTAGCTGTCGTTGCAAAAACCTAATCCACCGTGGCTGCGTTCCTTGAGTGCGCCCGTATTTCCTCGATCCGAGCCACCCAATAAGACGAAAAACAAGAAAAACCGAGCCGCTGCCTGGGCTGGTTGACACCGCCCGACACTCCGCCACGTCTCCCAGTAGCAATTTCACTACCATTTATTCTCTAGTGATATCAAGTAAGTTAGAACCGCTGCCGACCCGGACTCCTCAGTGGTTTTGCTTCTTATGTGCAACAGATTGCAACTTAACGCGAGTGGCAGGCACCGCCCGCGAAACCGAAACAAACGTAACTACCCCAGCCTCCTTCGGGCACCGAAGGCGCCCAACAGTGTCGGACCGAGCAGCAGAAAAGTCGCCGGCTCAGGAGCTGAGGAGGCTTGCGTCAATTGAAACGCGCGCGGCTCGAATTCCGAGCCCAGAAAATCCGAGGCCGGCGGGAAAGCCGAATCGACTCCCGTAGCTGCGTCCATGCCGTTGACGGTAGCTACTGAACTGGTTATGGGCGAGGCTCCCTGATCCCAGTCGAACGAGCCAGCTCCCGTGCTGAGTACCAGGAAATATTGTCCAGGTGCCAGAGTAAGGCTCACAGGAAACACGGCCGTCGTCCCCCCAGGAAGCGCGAACGAGAAAGTATCAATCGAAGAGCTCACGCTTGGCCCAATGTTGTTCGTAAGGTCAAGCCGCGCAGAGCAAGGGCAAGACGCGTTCGTCAACCCCAGGAGCTCAATGTCGTCAATGGTCACAGCAGTGCCAACCGTGAAAGCTTGAGCGAAAAAAGTGCTGTTGTTAATGCCGGCTGGCTGAACCGTGCTGTACGACGTGAATCCCAGGATGGCGCTATCGGCCGCGGCCCGGGGGGCGAGTGTAGAGGCGAACAGAACTACAACGGTTGCTATCCCGAAGAGGCGGAATCTCATGGCTCCTCCAAGAATTGCGGGCCTCGCTGTTCAGAGCCGCCACCGAGGGCGGCGGTGGCGTGGAACGCGCGGACGCACTCACGCACCTTCAACACTGCAATCAACGTGCCAGTGAATCGCGCCTTGAGCCCGCGACACTTAACTTGGATCGACGCGATCCCGTGCGCAATCGATTGCAGCTTCTTCCCAGTTTCTTGCGCTCGGGAAGCATCCTGGCGGAAACCCCTTCGGTCGCGATGGAAGGCTCAAGGCTGCCGCGTCATCTCGCAAGCTGATTTGATTGCCGCCGTCGCCGCCGCCTTCGGTGCCAAGCTAGATCACGGAAAAGAGTGGCGCGCCCGAGAGGATTTGAACCTCCAACCCCTAGCTCCGGAGGCTAGTGCTCTATCCAATTGAGCTACGGGCGCGCTGCCTTCCGTGGCCAACGTGTGACCCCATCGAGCCCATCATACCCGAAAGCCTCCGTTTCCCGCGATGCCTGCCCGACTGGCCAACCGGCGCGAAGTTGAAAGAGTTGAAACGAAGGAACGGCGGCACTGGAATGGACACATCCGTGACTCTCGATTCTGATATAACGACGTGCGGTCTTAGGGGGAAACATAGATGAAGCGCGCCTTGGTGGCGTCCCTGGCATTCTTGATTTTCGCAGCAGTCACACTCGCACAGAATTCGGCGTCCGAAACGCCGCGCAAGGCTCCGCCAACAATCAGCGAGAAAACCGCAGGCATGCAGAAGTTTCCTGGCTTTTTCACTTATTACTGGGATGCGCGCGACGGAAAGCTCTGGCTGCAAATCGACAGATGGAGCACGCAGTTTCTGTACTACGAAACGCTTCCGAATGGCGTCGGATCGAATGACGTGGGCCTCGACCGCGGCCAACCCGGCAAGACGGTCGTAGTCCATTTCGAACGCAGCGGTCCGCGAATTTTACTCGTCGCCGAAAACGAGCGCTACCGCGCTGTGACGGACGACCCCGAGCAACAAGCAGCCGTTCGGGAAGCGTTTGCCCAATCCGTTCTCTGGGGATTCGAAGCTAGTGCCGAGGACGGCGAATCGGTTCTCGTTGACGCGACTGCGTTCTTCCTCAGCGACGCGCATGAAGTCGCCGCGAAACTCGCTACGCTGAAGCAGGGCAATTATCGCGTCGATCCTTCGCGCTCCGCGATCTATCTTCCGCGCACCAGGAATTTCCCCGAGAACACGGACGTCGAATCCACGCTGACTTTTGTGGGAGACAGCCCCGGCCGCTGGATCGAACAAGTCACGCCCGATCCTCGCGCGGTCACCGTTCACGAGCACTTTTCTTTCATCCAGGCGCCGCCGGGCGGGTTCCACGAGCGCGCCTACGATCCGCGTTCCAGCTTTTTTGGCATCAGCTACATGGATTTCGCAACGCCCGTAGACCAGCCGATCGTCAAGCGTTACATCGCGCGCCATCGTCTCGCTAGGAAAGATCCATCAGCTGCAAGCGGCGAAGCTGTGAAACCCATTGTGTACTACGTGGATCGTGCGATCCCCGAACCGATTCGTTCCGCCGTTCTCGAGGGCGCGAGCTGGTGGAACCAAGCTTTCACTGCGGCTGGATACACGGACGCTTTCCAAGTCAAGCTCTTGCCCGAGGGCATCGACCCGATGGATATCCGCTACAACGTCATCGAATGGGTGCCACGCGCAACGCGCGGCTGGGCGTATGGCAGCGCCATCCATGATCCGCGGACCGGAGAAATCATCAACGGCCACGTGAATCTCGACGCATTGCGGATCCGGCAGGTCTTTCTGATCGCGCAAGGCCTGCTCGATCCATTCGGCAAAGATCCGGCCGCACTCAAGAAGGCCAACGAAATGGCGCTCGCTCGCATTCGGCAGTTGGCAGCGCATGAAACGGGCCACACGCTGGGCCTCGAGCACAATTATGCCGCGAGCATCGTGAATCGCAGCTCCGTCATGGACTATCCGCCGCCGACAATCACTGTCGGCCAGGACGGCCTGCCGGATGTTTCCGACGCCTACGCCGTCGGTATCGGCGCGTGGGACAAAATTTCGATCACCTACGGCTACCGCGATCTCTCGTTAGAGAAAGACGAGACGGCTGCGCTCGACAAGATTCTTGGGGACGCCTTCTCCAGCGGACTCGAATTCCTCACCGATCAGGACGCGCGTCCGCTTGGCTCATCGAGCCCCATCGCGCATCTTTGGGACACGGGCAGCAACGATCTCGACGGTTTGACTCGCGTGATGGCCGTGCGCTCCGCGGCGTTGAAGAATCTTTCGGAAAACGCGATTCCCGAACACACTCCGATGGCGACGCTCGAAGATGTGCTCGTTCCGATGTACCTCTACCATCGGTATCAAATAACCGCGGTGGCGAAATCGATCGGCGGGCTTGATTACACGTTCAATCTTCGCGGCAGCAAGGATCGAGGACCTGCAATTGTCCCCGCCGCCCAGCAGCGGAATGCGATCCGCGCCGTCCTGGAAACGCTTTCGCCGCAAGTGCTCGCGTTACCCGAGCCTCTGCTGAAGATGATTCCGCCGCGTCCGCCGGAGTACCCGAGTGGCCGCGAGAACTTCGCGCGCCGTACTTCGCCGGCATTCGACGCGCTTGCTCCTGCGGAAGCGGCGGCCGAAATCGTCGCGAACCTGTTGCTCCAGCCCGAACGCGCCCAACGCATGATCGAGTACCATGCTCTCGATACCAGCAATCCCAGTTTTGCCGAGCTAGTCGACGACCTTCTTAACGCCACGTGGAAGGCGTCACCGGCTTCGGCCTACAAGGGCGCGATTCAGCGCACGGTCAATTCGGTGGTTCTTGATCAGCTCATGGCGCTCGCGACTGACGACCGCGCGTCCGCGGAGGTCCGCGGCGTCGCTTCGCTCAAGCTCGACGAGCTGAAAAAATGGATCGCGACGCAATCGCCGTTGCCAAAGTATGAGGCCATGCGCGCGCAATTCTTTTTCGCTCAGAACCAAATCGATCGTTTTCAAAAGAACCCGGCAGAAATCCATCTGGCCACGCCGGCCCCGCCCCCGGACGGCGATCCGATCGGCAGTGACGGCTGGGAATGAGCAGGCGCTCCAACGCGATGGTCGCATACGCTGATAATTAAAATCGCCGAACACCCAATTGAAACGCGGGATTTTGCGTAACGCGTCATAGCCCGCTCCCGAACCTTTGCCTCTTCGATGTTTACTCTCAGGATTGCCACACGCAGGAATTTCCGTGCCGCCGGCGGGCTTCGCTATCCTGTTTCAGGTTCCGGACATCAGAAATCAGCAGGCGCGGGGATAGGTGACCCATGCCTACACATCATCAAATCATTCGAAAATATCTCGGCCGCCTTTCACAGAAACTCAAAGTCGAGGATGCGGCGCGCCGGCTGGCTCCGAGCCTCGACCCTCCGTCGTCGAGAATCGCCGGAGGGACGCACGTCAAGCCTGAAATCGTCGCCCGGCGGTGGAGCGTCCTGAACGCGAACGCGGAAACGCGCGCGGCACTCCTCGACCCGTGGACATCGGAACAACTCGAGAGCTACCAGCACAACATTGAAAACTGCATCGGCACCGTGAAATTGCCTGTGGGAATTGCCGGGCCTCTCCGCGTGAACGGCCTTTTCGCCCGTGGCGACTACTACGTTCCGCTCGCAACCACGGAAGCGGCTCTCGTTGCCTCGTATAACCGCGGTGCGCAATTGATCAGTTCCGTCGGAGGCTGCACCGCAGTTCTCTTGCACGAGGGGATCAGCCGCGCACCCGGATTTGCGTTTCGCACCATTGTCGAGGCGGGGCAATTTGCGGTCTGGTGCACGTCGCAAATGGAGGCATTCTCGGGAGAGACGAACGCCACGACTCGCCATGGCAAGCTCAACGACTTGAGCATCACGATCGAAGGAAATCATGTCTATCTGAAGCTCGACTTCACCACCGGCGACGCTTCCGGCCAGAACATGGTCACCATAGCCGCCAAGGCCATCTGCGACTACATCTTGGCCAACTCGCCCGTCAAACCCCAGTATTCCTTCGTTGAAGCCAACCTCTCCGGCGACAAAAAAGCCACGGCGCTCTCGTTCTTGTCGGTGCGCGGCAAGAAAGTGACGAGTGAAGTGACGATTCCGGCTGACGTTGTGTCGAAGTGGCTGCATACCACGCCGCGTGACATGGTCAACTATTGGAGAATGTCCGCAATCGGCGGCGTCCAGAGCGGCGGCATCGGAATTCACGGGCACTACGCCAACGGGCTGGCGGCCTTGTACATCGCCTGCGGACAGGATCCTGCGTGCGTCGCAGAATCGACGGTCGGAATCACACGGTTTGAGCTGACCGATGATGGCGGCTTGTACGCCTCGGTCACCATGCCGAACCTCGTTGTCGGCACAGTCGGCGGCGGAACCGGACTTCCGAGCCAGCGCGCCTGCCTCGAACTTCTCGGAGTGGCGGGTGCCGGCCACGCGCAGGAACTCGCAGAGATTTGCGCGGGCCTGGCGCTTGCCGGCGAACTTTCAATTATCGGCGCGCTCTGCGCCGGCGAATTCGCCCGAGCGCACCAGCGACTTGCTCGCCGCGGCAGCCGAACGAAGGATGCTGCGGGAAAGTTTCATGCCTAGTCGCTGGTGGATTTATCAGCGCGAGCGCTTTCCCGTGCTGGCGCACGCGCCACTGATCGCCGCTTTCAGTTTTTCCGCCATCAGCTATTCATCGATGCTCCGCGGTCCCGGTGTACTTCCAGCGCCGGGCGCCGCCATCGTGGCTTTTTTCAGTGCCTTCCTCTCTTTTTTGCAATTGCGCCTGGCCGATGAGTTCAAGGATTTCGAGGAAGACTCGCGCTACCGTCCTTACCGCCCCGTTCCGCGCGGATTGATCAAACTGCGCGAACTAGGATGGGTCGGGGTCGGCAGCGCGTTGCTGCAATTGCTGATGGCATTGTGGTTGAAGCCGGCACTCGCACTTTGGCTCGTGCTCGTTTGGACCTACCTTGCGCTGATGAGCAAGGAATTCTTCGTCAAGGCCTGGCTGAAGAGCCACCCTTTCACCTACATGTGGACGCACATGCTCATCATGCCTCTGATTGATTTTTATACGACGGCATGCGACTGGCTCGTAGCTGGAGTTCATGCGCCAAAAGGACTGCTCTGGTTCCTCCTCGTGAGCTTCTTCAACGGCATGGTGGTCGAGATCGGGCGTAAAATCCGTGCTCCGCAAGATGAGGAGACGGGAGTCGAAACGTACAGCGTGCTGTGGAGCCGTGTCGGGGCAGTCGCGGCCTGGCTCACCGCGATGCTTGCCACGGCTCTGTTTGCGTGGCTTGCGGCTGAACGCATCGGATTTGGCGGGCCGGTGCTTTGGCTGCTTGGCGTCTTGATTGCGACTGCCGCAGCCATCGGTGCGATCTTCCTGCGCAATCCGAAACTGAAACGCGGTCGGTGGTTCGAGGCCATGTCCGGTATTTGGAGTCTGCTGATGTACTTGAGTCTCGGGGCCATCCCGTTGCTATTGCGTGTCTTTCGAGGCGGCCGATGACCAGTGTCGCTCATTCGCGTGACGCTCGCAGGGGAGCGCACCTGGGCGGCAAGGCGGCAGCCCTTGCTGCGCTTGATGGACTTGGATTTCCAATACCACCGTGGTTCGTCGTGACTCCGGATGCGTTCCATCAATCACTTTCGGCGCAACAACGTCGGCAAATTGAAAGCCGGAAGTCGCTCGAAGCGGTTGCTCAAGTTGTCGAGGTCGTGCAACCGGATGATGACGTGCGGAAGGAAGTCGCGCACGCGCTCGAACAACTCGGCGCGCCGATTGGACGCTTCGCAGTGAGGTCTTCCGCCGGCGACGAGGACAACCCGCAGCACTCGTTCGCCGGGCAGCTCGACAGCTATCTCTTTGTCGCGCCCGGCGACGTCCCCGAAAAAATAGCCAGCGTCTGGCGCTCCGCTTTCAGCGAGCGAGTTCTTGCCTACCGGCACGAACACGGCCTCAGTTCAGGGCCACAGCCGCCCACTGTGCTTGTCCAGCGCATGGTCGACTCGGAAACATCCGGTGTCGCGTTCGGCGCCGATCCGGTAACCGGGCGTAGCGGGGTGGCCGTCGTCGCATCGGTCTACGGTCTCGGCACCGCGCTTGTTTCCGGCGAATGTGATGCCGACACCTATGAAGTGGACCGCGAAGGCCGCATCCTGCGCCGTGAAATTGCCGACAAGAAAATCGCGCATCGTTTCGACCCGGCGAATGTCGAAGGCGTCTCTTCGTTTCCGGTGCCGGGGCAGGATGCGAGCCGCGCCGCTCTCACGGATGCTCAGGTGCTCGAGATTGCTGCGCTCGTTCGTCGTTGCGGGAATCATTTTGGACGCCCCCAGGATATTGAGTGGGCATACGAGAAAGGCCGCCTCTACCTCCTGCAATCCCGGCCCATCACTTCCCTTGCCGCCCTTGCCGATCCCGAGGGCGCACTGAACCTCTGGGACAACAGCAACATCGCCGAAAGCTACAGTGGCGTGACGACGCCGCTCACATTCTCCTTCGCGCGCAGCATCTACGAAGGCGTGTACCGCCAGTTCTGCCGGATCATGCGCGTTCCTGAAAGTGTGATCGTAGCGAACAACCGCGTGTTCTCGCGCATGCTCGGTCTGATACGCGGCCGCGTCTATTACAACTTGCTGAGCTGGTATCGAGTGCTCGCCATGCTGCCGGGTTTTGCCATCAACCGCCGCTTCATGGAACAGATGATGGGCGTGCGCGAGCCAATGCCCGATGAGATCGTGGCGCAGATCGGAGGCGGTACGTTCACTGGCCGCGTCCGCGACGGAGCACGACTTGCCGGCACGCTCGCTGGACTGGTTTGGAACCACATCGTCCTCGACCGGCGCATTGCCGAATTCTATGTGCGGCTGAACCGGGCGCTGGCCGCGCCGCGACCTCCACTGGAGGAAATGCGCGCCGATGAGCTTGCCGGTCATTACCTGGAGCTCGAACGTCAACTGCTGACGCGTTGGGATGCGCCCCTGGTGAACGATTTCTTCGCCATGATTTTCCATGGGCTTTTGCGCGGCCTCGCCGAACGCTGGTGCGGCAGCCGCGAGGGAACTCTGGCAAGCGATCTCGTCCGCGGGCAAAGTGCGATGATCAGCGCCGAACCGGCCGAGCGTGTTCGCGGCATGGCCGCTCTTGTCGCTGATGACCGCGAATTCTGCGCGCTCCTCTGCGACGGCGCGCTCCCCGAAATTCTCGCCGCGCTGGAAAGCCACCCAGACTTTCGCGCGCAGTACGAAAGCTATCTCGAGAAGTTCGGCGATCGTTGCCTCGAAGAGCTCAAGCTGGAAAGTCCAACTCTTCACGACAATCCGCTCCTGCTTTTTCGGAGCGTGGGTCAATTGGCCCGCGACGATACCCGCGACGATACCCCAATAATGGATCCGCCACGATCGCGGCGGTGGCGCCCGGAACAGGTGCTGGCACGCGCGGCACGCCGACTGACGCCGAAGCACGGGCGCGTAAAGCGCTCGGGTGGCATCCGCTGCGGCGGCCTGTTTTTGGCTGGGTGCTTCGAAACGCGCGTGCGCGCGTGCTCCAGCGCGAGAATCTGCGTTTCGAACGCACTCGACTCTTCGGGCGGGTGCGCCGGATATTTGTCGAAATCGGTCGGCGCCTGCATGCCATCAACCTGCTCGACGATCCCCGCGACATTTTCTATTTGGAAGTGGAGGAAATCCTCGCCTTCATTCAGGGAACTGCGACCACGGTTGATTTAAAATCCCTCACTTCCGCCCGGAAAAAAGAGTTCGCGGCTTTTCGTGAAAGTGACCCGCCTGATGATCGTTTCGAAACGCGCGGTATCGTCTATCAGGGAAATTCGTTCCGCAGTGCCCGCGCAGCGGAAGAATCCACCGGCGACGAGCGCAAGGGGATCGGCTGCTGTTCGGGCATTGTGCGCGGACCTGTCCGCGTAATTACGGATCCTCGCAACGCCGAATTTAAAAAGGGAAGCATTCTTGTCGCCGAGCGAACCGATCCCGGCTGGATTCTCTTGTTTCCTTCGGCGGCCGGCCTTCTTGTCGAGCGCGGTAGTTTGCTTTCGCATTCGGCGATCGTCGCCCGCGAAATGGGTATTCCCGCGATCGTTTCCATTCCGGGCATCACACGATGGCTAAAAGATGGCGACTGGGTCGAACTCGACGGAACCTCGGGCGTGGTTCGCCGAATCTCACCGGACGGAAGCGGCCAATGAGCAGCCGATGAGTTGCCAGTGAACAGTCAATGACCAGCGAAGCGGCAGCCAGCGCCGATTTTTCCGTTCTACGCTACGCGCAATGCTGGGAAGACGCAGATATTTTGCTCGAAGCATTGAATATCCAGCCCGGACAAACGTGTCTTTCTATCGCGTCGGCCGGAGACAACGCGCTCGCGATGCTGAGTCGCGGGCCTGCGCGCGTGATCGCACTCGATTTGAGTCCGACGCAACTCGCAGCGCTCGAGCTGCGCGTCGCCGCCTACCGCGAACTGAGCCACGCGGAGCTCCTCGTGCTGATTGGTTCCGCCGCGGGCAACGAGCGCGAACAACTCTATCGGCGTTGCCGAAATCAGCTTTCGCCCTCGGCGCGCGATTTTTGGGACTCCCACGGCGACGACGTCCGCCAGGGAATCGGAGCGGCCGGCAAGTTCGAACGATACTTCGCGGCATTTCGAACGCGCATTTTGCCGCTGGTCCATTCGAGAGCGCAGGTCGAGCGGCTGCTCGCCGGCGGCACGCGCGACCAACGCATCGATTTCTACGAGAAGGAATGGAATACGTGGCGCTGGCGGTTGCTGTTTAAGATTTTTTTCTCGCGATTTATCATGGGGCATCTGGGACGGGACCCAAGCTTCTTCAAGTACGTCGAAGGCAGTGTGTCCGACCGCATCCTCGAGCGCACGCGCTACGCACTGACAGAATTGAATCCGGCGGAAAATCCCTACGCGCAATGGATTCTCACCGGGCGCCACATTTCTGCGCTTCCTTATGCCCTGCGTCCCCAGAATTTCGACTGCATCCGCGCCAATCTCCATCGCCTCGAGTGGCACTGCTCCGCGATCGAGGAATTTCTCGGCCGGGAAAGTGGATCGCCCATCGACGCCTTCAACCTTAGCGATATCTTCGAATACATGTCGCAGGAAAACTACGAGCGGCTGCTGCGGTGCATCGTTCGCGCCGGCCGGAGCGGAAGCCGCCTGGCATATTGGAATATGCTTGCAAGTCGCAGCCGCCCCGACTCCATGCGCGAACAGCTCCGTCCGCTAAGTGAGATTTCCAAGCGGCTTCATGGTCGCGACAAGGCATTCTTCTATTCGGCCTTTGTTGTCGAGGAGATTGTGTGAGCGCGAGCCCGTGGATTCGCATGTTGCTCGTGGCGGGCTGGATGGGGACTCTGTTGGTGGTACTCCGCGTGTGGCAACGAAAATATTCGCCGAATCCGGAGCTCGTTCGCAAATTTGCGCACGTTGGCACTGGCCTCGCCACCCTTTCCTTGCCTTACCTGTTCCATACGACGTGGCCGGTCTTGGTCCTATGTGCGCTCTCGATTGCTGGAATGCTCGCCATTCGCCTTATCAGTCCCCTGAAGCAAGGACTCGGCAGCGTCCTTCACAGCGTCGCTCGCTCTTCTGGCGGTGAGATTTATTTCCCTTTGTCTGTTGCCATCCTCTTCCCATTGGCCAGGGGAAATGTTCTGCTATTCATAATTCCGATTCTGATCCTCACGTTTGCGGACGCCGTCGCCGCGCTCACGGGCGGCCGCTATGGGCTGACGCATTATCACGGAGCGGGCGGCGAGAAGTCCGCGGAAGGTTCCGTGGCATTCTTCATGGTGGCTTTCTTGAGCACACACATACCCCTCCTGCTGATGACGGACACGGCGCGCGCGAAAACGCTGCTCATCGGGTTGTGCATGGGATTGACTGCCATGCTTCTCGAAGCGATCGCCTGGAGAGGCCTCGACAATCTTTTCATTCCTCTGGGCGGGTTCATTCTTTTGAAAGTCTATCTGGGTCTTGACGATAGGGCCTTGATTTCACGCCTCTGCGTGGTTCTTGGACTCGTCATCCTTCTGCATATCTTCCGCCGTCACGCGACGCTCGACACCACCGCTCTGCTCGGCGCGGCTTTTGTGGGTTACATTGTTTGGGCCGTGGGTGGCTGGAAATGGCTCGTGCCGCCGTTGGCCCTGTTTGTATCCTACCCGCTGCTCTCGCCACGGAATCCGAGGAACACGGCGCGGATTCACGATATTCGCGCCGTGCTGTGCGTGTCGTCGGCCGGCCTCCTCTGGCTTTATCTCAGCAAGGTATTCAACGCGCCCGAGTACTTTTTCCCCTTCACGACGGCTGTGACCGCGCACCTCGCGATCGCGGGGGTCACTCGCCTTCGGTGCGACTATCCCTCGAGGCCGCTGCGTTCCATCCTCGTCCAGAGCATTTTCCTCGCCTGGTTGATCGTCTTTCTCCCTTATTGCATCGTGCAAAGATTTTCGAAAGTTGCCAGGGAAGAATGCGTGATCGCTTTGATAGCGGTTGCCGTAGCCACTCTGATCTTCAATTCGACCCAGCCCGGCATGGAGGACTGCCCGACGGATGGACCCCGCTGGTTTCGGCAGGCCTATATCGTTCTCATCGTTTCGGCAGCGGCAGCGGCAGTCGCGGTGATCGTTAACTATGGGATTTGAGGCGCCACGTCAATGTCGGGTTTGGTAGAGATCAGGGTTCCGAATGAACTTGCCGGCCTGAAATCCGGTGGCGTTGCGCCGGTAGCAGCAGAGAGCCTCCTGCTCGAGGCACCCGATGCGCACTGGATATTGCTCGATGCTCATGATGCCCTGGTAGCCCGCTGCTCGCTGTGGTGGAAGCAGGTACCTTCGCACTCCACGGAGAAACTCGGCGTCCTCGGCCACTACGCAGCCGTGGACGCGCTTTCCGCGAAGAATCTTTTACACCACGCATGCGCGCAGCTCACCGCCCAAGGATGCACGATGGCCGTCGGACCTATGGACGGGAACACGTGGCGGCGATACCGGTTCGTCACCGACCGCGGAACCGAGCCGCCATTTTTCCTCGAGCCAGACAATCCCGATGACTGGCCGCGGCATTTCACGTCAGCGGGATTTTCTCCGCTCGCCATGTACACTTCGGCGCTCAATAGCGATCTGGCACGGTCGGACGCGAGCGCCGCATCGCATGATGACCGCATCGCCGCCGCCGGCATTTCGATCCGGCACGCCAACGCCGCGCAAATGGAAGATGAATTGCGTCGCATATACATGACGTCGCTCGCTAGCTTCCAGCAGAATTTCCTGTACACACCGCTTGATGAAGCCGAATTTCTCGCTCAGTACCGCAAAATCCTCCCGTTCGTGCGGCCTGAGTTCGTGCTGCTCGCTGAGCGCGACGAACAGCCGGTTGCCTTTCTGTTCGCTGTCCCAGACATCCTGAAAGTGAATCGGAAGGAGCCGAACGACACAATCATCATCAAGACGATCGCGGTGGTGCCCGGATTTTCCGGCCTTGGCCTTGGCACGGCTCTCGTTGCGCGCGCGCAACAGAACGCGCATGAGCTTGGTTTCAAACGCGCGATTCACGCGCTGATGCACGAATCAAACCGTTCGCGGAATATCAGCCGCCATTCGGCTGTGACCATGCGGCGCTATACCCTGTTTTCTCGGCTGCTCTCGTCATGAACATCGCGGAGGTCCTCTGCCAACACGCGGCCTTGCGCCCTACCGCGCCCGCCATCATCGATACTCATCGCGGCAGCATCCGCAGTCTCAGTTTCAGCGAGCTTGACGCGCAGTCCGGACGTGCCGCGGCTTTGTTCGGGAAAGTTGGCCTGCAGGCCGGCGATGGTGTGCTGGTCTTTCATCCGATGTCCGCGGAGCTTTACACCGTCTTAATCGGAGCTTTCCGCCTGGGTGCCGTCCCGATGTTCCTCGACCCATCCGCAGGCCGCGAACACATAGAGCGATGTTGCAGCTTGTGGCCTCCGAAGGCGCTAGTGGCGAGCGCAAAGGCGCATCTGCTGCGATTCACATCGCCGGCGCTTCGCAAGATCCCCCTAAAGTTTTCCATCGGCATGCGCGTGCCGGGAGCGACTTCCTGGGAACAGGCGCGTTCTCTCGCGCCTGCGACGCAAGTTTTCGAAGCCGCCGCTGAAACGCCTGCGCTGATTACGTTCACAAGCGGCAGCACTGGTGCGCCCAAAGCGGCTGTGCGCACGCATGGGTTTCTGCTCGAACAGCATCGCGTCCTCACTGAAACCTTGCACCTGGCGCCGGACACTCTCGATTTGACGACGCTCCCGATCTTCGTCCTCGCCAACCTTGGTTCCGGCGTGTGCAGCCTGATCCCAGACGCCGACTTGCGCTACCCCGGAGCGATCAAACCCGCGCCCCTGCTCCGCCAGATTCGATCTCAGAAGCCGGCAAGTACCGCGGCCTCTCCGGCATTCTTCGAGCGGCTGGCCGATTACTGCCTCGAGCGGCGTCTGGGTCTCGCCGAATTGCGGAAAATCTTCGTGGGCGGCGCGCCCGTCTTCCCGAATCTGTTGCGCAAACTTCACGGTGTGGCGCCGCAAGCCGAGCTCACTGCAGTTTACGGTTCCACTGAGGCAGAGCCAATCGCCGAAATTGCCTATTCCGATATTCAAGACAGTGATTTCGAAGCCATGGTTAACGGCCGCGGACTCCTCGCCGGTGCCCCGGTACCGCAGATTCGACTCGAGGTGATGGAGGACCACTGGGGTACGCCGATTGCCCCGCTCACGGAAGGAGGATTTCGGTCGGCACTCATGACACCAGGGAAACCGGGAGAGATCGTCGTCAGCGGCGCGCACGTGTTGCCGGGATACCTCGGCGGCGAGGGCAACTCAGAAACAAAGTTCGATGTCGATGGCACTCGTTGGCACCGGACGGGAGACGCGGGCTACCTCGATGATCGCGGACGCCTCTGGCTCCTTGGACGTTGCGATGCGCGAATCGAAGACGATCGCGGCATCCTCTTTCCTTTCGCCGTCGAGTGCGCTGCGCAGCAAGTGTCTGGAATTCGCCGCGCGGCCGTCATTGCCCATGGGGGGAAGCGGCTTCTCGCGGTCGAACTGGATCGCGGGACCCATGCCGAGGCTGCGGGCGAGCTTGCGCGAAAAGTCGCATGGGCGCACATCGATCACGTCCAGATCCTTCGAAAGATTCCCGTCGACAGGCGCCACAATGCCAAGGTGAATTACCCGGAACTCCGGGCTTTGCTCATGCGGTAGATGCCCGTGCCAACCGGTCCCTCACGCTTTCAATCCGTCACGCTCGACGTTCCGGAATGCGTTTACGGGGGCGCGGCGAGACGCGCCGCGAGTGGTATAATGCCGCTCCCCTATTTTATGACTGAGTCCTTCGCGAAGTGGACTGAAAATGCGGGCTCGCACGCCGCCCGCATTGCGCTAATTCTCCTCATTGCGCTGATCCTCATCCGCGTTCTCAAGGCCATCACAAACCGGTTGGTGCAGCTCGCCAAGTCGCAGACGCGCGTGGCGATACTCCGCGAGCAGCAGACTCGCACGATGGCTGGCGTCCTTTACAGCGTCGGCATAGTCGTGATCCTCGGCGCGGCGGTTCTTACCGTCCTTCCCGAGCTTGGCTTCAATGTGACGCCGGTGGCCGCCGTCGCCGCCGTCGCGAGCTTGGCCCTCGGGTTCGGCGCCCAGCACCTCGTGAAGGACCTGATCAACGGCATTTTCATCGTCTTCGAGGATCAGTTTGTGGTGGGCGATTTGATTCAGGCAAATGGCGAAACCGGCCGCGTCGAATACCTTACTCTGCGGCGCACTGTTCTTCGCAATGCCGCCGGCAGCGTCGTTACGATTCCTAACGGCCTTATCGGGCAGCTCGCCAACCTCAGTCGCGATTGGTCGCAGACGTTCGTCGACGTCACGGTACCCGGTGACGAGATGGTGGGACGCGCTTTGGCGACTCTCGAAAAGGTCACCGGAGATTTTCGCAACGACGCCGATTGGTCGGCTGCTCTCGTCGATGGCCCGCGCGTCCTCGGCGTCGAGTCGCTCTCTCTCGACGGCACCGTGCTCCGGCTCCAGGCTCGCACGGTCCTCAATCGCAAGGATGAAGTGGCGCGTGAGCTTCGCCGGCGAATCAAGCTGGCCTTCGAACAATCGCGCATTCCGCTCACTCAATCTTACAAAGTTCAACTCAACGCCGATGGCCCGCTGCCATCCACAACGAATTCACCCTGATTCAAAACAATGGAGGAAACATGGGAGAAGTAACGCACGAGCAGGTCAACTTGCTGCTGAAGTTGTACGACACCCGCCGGGAACCGCGCCTGCGCGAAGCGCGTGAATGGTTTTCGGCGAACTTTCACCCAAAGAACCCCGAGGACGTGATGCGCCTTTGTCCTCCCGGCAGCCGCGAGAACGCTTACATGCGTATGGTGCTCAGCTACTGGGAGATGGTAGCGAGCATCGAGAGCCGTGGTCTGATCGATGAGGATTTCTTCTTCGAGAATACGGGCGAACAGTGGATGGTCTTCGAACAGGTGAAGCCGGTTCTTGACGCCTGGCGGGCCATGTTCAGCAGCCCGAAGTTCCTCAGCCTTCTCGAAGAGCAATGCAAGCGTCTCGAAGCTTGGAGGGAAAAGCGGAATCCAGGCTCGAACGAAGCCACTCGAAAGATGATTGCTCAAATGCGGCAGGCAATACAGGCACAGAAAGCGCAAACCGCCAGCAACTAGCAGTTCGCTTCGACGCATTTGCGCTGAGGCTGGGGCAATTGACACAGAATCTGTGCGGCAACTCGGTTCTGTGTCAGCCCCAGCTCGGGTTTTAGGGTGGAAGCCCGGGCCTTCAGGCTCGGGAGAAAGTTCGCCAGGATACCGCGGGCTTTAAGCCCTGGGAATTCGGGCGGCCTTCTAGCAACTCAGTTCCGTGTCGACCCCGGACTCGGGTTTCAGGGTTTGTACTTGCCTGCCCGCCGTGGCGGGCAAACCCTGAGCTTGAATTGGTTCAGGCTTGTCGCCCGCCTTTTGCTTCATCTGTGTTTATCTGTGTTCATCTGTGGTTCCAAGGTTTCACGGCCATTGTCGCCAGCCTCGCCGTGGTTCTCCTCATTCGTACCGCAGCGCGATCGTCGGATCCACGCCCATCGCCCGGCGCGCCGGGATGTAGCATGCCAGCAGTGTCACCCCGATCAGCGCGATCGCGACGCCGATGAACGTAAGCGGGTCATCCGCACGCACTCCGTACAAGAGCGTCGATAGCACGCGCGTCACGCCGT
The DNA here is from genome assembly GCA_963744235.1 of uncultured Acidobacteriota bacterium. Lineage (GTDB taxonomy): Bacteria > Acidobacteriota > Terriglobia > Acidiferrales > UBA7541 > Palsa-295. The sequence continues at coordinate 665,338 of CAVUSU010000007.1, forward strand.
ATCCGGCCACCGCTCCGATCGCGATGCCCCACGCCGCCATCGAAACACCGTGCCTCAGCACCATTTTTGCCACATCCTTGTGCTGCGCGCCGAGCGCCACTCGAATTCCTATTTCCCGCGTTCGCTGCGAAGTCGTATAGGAAATCACGCCGTACAACCCACCTACCGCCAACACCATCGCCAGCGCTCCGAACACTCCCAGCAGGATTCCGATTGCCCGTGCAGGAAACAACGGCAGCGTCATGTGTTGCTGCATGGTCTCGAGATCGGTCGCAACCAGATTCGGATCGACCGCCTGAATCTCCCGCCGGATCGGATCGAGCAGCGATCTCGGATCGTTGATCGTCTTCACCACCAGAGTCGCCTCCTGCGTGTAGCCGATCGGCAGATAGACCAAGGGCAAAGGGTCCTCGCCGAGCGTCCGGTACTTCCCTGTCTTTACCACTCCGATCACTTCGGCTTCGCTCTTTTCTCCGAATTTGATGCGCTGACCGAGCGCTTCCCGCCCCGGCCACAGTTGCCGCGCCATCGCCTCGTTGACGATCGCAACTCCCGTCGCAACCTTGCTCTCTTCCACCGTGAAATCCCGCCCCCGCGAGAGTGGAATGCTCATCGCCTCGAAATACCGCGAGCCAACCCGCAACACGTCGGCGCTCGTGCCCTCTTTGTCGAAGTTTTGCCCCGCTATGTTGGCGGAAACACCCGTCATCTCGCGCGCCGTGCCCAGCGGAAGGTGACTCACCCAACTCGCCGCTGTCACTCCCGGCAAATTCTGCACGTGTTCGAGCAAGTGTTCGTAAAAAGTCCGTCCTTGGGCTTCGCTGTATCCGACGCGGCCCGGATCGATCGTCGCAACCGCCTCGTGCTGCGTGTCGAAGCCCGGATCGATCGACTGCGCGTTCAGCAAACTTCTCACGCACAGCACGGCACCCACCAGCAACACCACGCACGTCGCCACTTGCCCCACAACGAGTGCCGCGCGCAACCGCGACTTCCGGTAACCGCCGCCGTACGAGCCGGCTTTCAGCGCAGCCGTCAGGTCCGTCTTCGAGCCCCGCAACGCCGGAGCCAGGCCAAATGCAATCCCACTCGCCAAAGACGCCAGCAGCGTGAACACAAAAACTCGCCAGTCCGCCGGAACCTCCAGCTTTATAGGCAGGCCCGCGGGCTTCAGGCTCATGAGTAGCGGCGCAGTCCAATACGCCAGCAGCAGACCCGCGCAACCTGCCATCCCCGCCAACAGCGTGCTCTCGATCAGCACTTGCCGAACCAGCCGCCCTCGGCTTGCGCCCAACGCCGCCCGAACCGCCATCTCGCGCTGCCGTCCCACCGCTCGCATTAGCAGAAGATTCGCCGCGTTGACGCATGCGATTAGCAGCACCAGCGCCACCACGGCCATCAGCAATCCGGTGAACGCGGCCACGTACCCTCGATAAGGCCCCGGAACCAGCGTCTCCGGATAAACAGCCGCGCCGAGATCCTTGTTCGTGTCGGGATGCTCTCGCGCAATCTGATCCGCCAGCACCGTCATTTCGGAGCGCGCCTCCGCGAGCCCGGCTCCTGGTCGCAGCCTGCCCACCCCCTCGAGCCAGTACGATTGCCGGCTTTCCAGCCTGCCTTTGTCGCCCGTGATTTTTCCCACCATCGATAGCGGCGCCCAAAAGTCCGGCTCGATCCCAATTTCCAGCCCTGCGAATCCGGCCGGCGCAACTCCCACGACGCTGTACTCCGTGCCATTCAGCACCAGCCTCTTGCCAAGAACGTTCGGATCGGCTCCTAAGCGTCCACGCCAGAAGGGATAGGAAACCACCACAATGGGTTGTGCCGCGGACGCATCGTCTCCCGGAGACATCGTTCGCCCCACCACCGCACGCACGTTCAACACCGAAAAGAAGTTCCCGGAAACGATTTGTCCCTGCACCAGTTCGCCGTTTCCATCCCGGTTCCAAATCACCGGTTCCGGATCGCCGTCGAACGCCACCATCCCCGAAAATGCTTTCGCGTGATCGCGATAATAAAGGTAGTCCTGATACGTCAGCGGGAGGAATCGTTCGACGCCGGCGGCCTTCTTGTTCTGCAGCCACACTTCGGCCAGCCTCGACGTCTCAGCCACTCCCTGGGCCGGCCGCAGCAGCAGCGCATTGACGTAACTGAACACGGCCGCATTCACCGCGATTCCCAACGCCAGCGTGAGCACCGCCACCGCAGTAAACCCAGGCGATTTCGCCAGCATTCGTACGCCGTACCGAACATCCGCCCGCCAATCCGCCCCCAAGTCATTGAACATCGGGTTCACCCCTCCGATCGCACAACCGTGTCACCTTGTATAACGATTCACCAGCACGCTTAGTTCCCACTTTCTTTTGCGTCGCGGCGGCTTCCTGCCTGAGGCGCCGTAGGCGCGACACGCCCATCGCCCGGCGCTCGGGCGCAGCCCGCACAACTAGGGTTTCTGATTTCGCCGTCCGCCCCGCCCGCGCCGCACGATCTCAAACTGGTTTTCTCTGTGCCCTCCAGTTTTTCTCTGTGAACTCTGTGTTTCTCTTTTCTCTTTTCTTTTCGTTCCTGGTTTTTCTCTGTCTCTGTGTCCCTGGCCGCCGGGGCGGCTCTGTGGCAGAATTTGCCTTTCATCTGAAATTTCAAATTCCAAATTTCAAATCAGATTCCCTCAGTTGACACGCCCACGCCTCCGCCGAATAATCCCCTCATGTCCAAGCCCGAAGCCGTTCGCCGCATCAAGACGTACTCGGCCTCGAGCGGCTACGTCTACCAATACCAATTCCAGGATGTGCACCACTCGACGAAGCCAGCCGAGCCGGGCAACGAATACATCTACTACGTTTCCGCCGACCGCAAAACCATGTTCCCGATCCGCATCTTCATTCGCCGCGATGCTCTCGACCGCTGGAGCAAGCAGAACGGCCGCACCCTCACCGGCACGGAAGAGTACGCCCTCGCGAAAATGCGCCTCTTTCAAGCCCTCGATGATGTCGACGATTTTGCCGCGGCCCGCCCAGACCTCACAGTGGACGACTCAAACGTGGAAGAATTGCTCACGCGACTCGACTTATAGAGTCAAAAGCACCGACTCCTAAATTAGAGAAAACCACTGAACCAAAAGCTCATCTCCGGCGTCTGGCTGAATGGGGCAGATATGGATGCCGTGGCGGACAGCCTCGCAGGGAGCGCAGTGAGCGCGGACGCTTCGCTCGAACGCGAGTTCGAGCAACGCCTGGCCGATTGCCCCACGCTCGCTTACCGTGTCGCGCTCGGCGTCCTGCGAAATTCCACCGACGCGGAAGACGTCGCGCAGGAATCCATGCTTCGCGCGTATCGCAATTTTCATCGCCTCCGCGACCGCGAAAGGTTTCGCGCGTGGCTGGTTCGCACAGCCTGGCGCCTTTCCCTCGACCGCATTCGTTCGGCGGGGCGCCGCGAGCGTCGCGAACGCAATGCTATGCAAGACCAACCCGTGGCAGCCGTTGAGAATGTCGCTGCGACGCGCGAGTTCGAGCGTCATGTTGCCGCGGCACTCGACGCGCTGCCTGAGAAATTGAGGATCGTGATGGTGCTCGCAGCCATCGAAGGCTGCAACACGCGTGAAGTGGCGAAGCTTCTCGACGTTCCGGAAGGCACCGTGAAGTCCCGCCTCCACGCCGCGCGCAAGCAATTAGCCGAATCTCTTGGCCCAATCTTGAAGAGCTCCGAGCCGCGGAGCGGCGATTGTACTTAGCCCGGCGGGTTTCAGGGTTTGATGATTCAAACCCTGACATCCAGAAGTGCGAAGCAGAATGCCGGGAAAGCAAGGAGAAGAAGAACGAGTCCCGGAGGGACGATTGAGTCAATGACGTAGCATGAATCGTTGCAAAAAATACTCCGATTGGATCGCAGACGCCGCCACGGGCGGCCTTGCCCCAAGCCGCGAGCCCGAACTTCTGGCCCACGCCGCCGAATGCGAAGCCTGCCGCAAAGCCTACGAGCACGCGCGCGAATTGGCGGCGTTCGTCGATCGTGGCGTCGAATCACTCGTTTCCGGCGAACCGTCCGCCCATTTCAATACTCGCCTGCGTGCCCGCATAGCGGAGGAACGCGCCGCCGTCCGCTTCAACTGGGCCGCATGGGCGCCGATCGCAGTTGGCTCGCTGGCCCTTGCGGCTTTGCTAGTCGTTTTGTTCTCTCGCGCGCCACAACACAATTCATCGCCGCTCGCAGGTAACCACGAACAACGCGCTCCCAGTTCGTCGCAGACCTCGAATCCGTCTCCAGTCGCGCCGAAGACCTCGCTGCAGCCGCGCACGGCCTTCGCAATCACCAGCCGTCGCCGCTCGGCAAATCGTGCTCGATCGCAACCTCACGAACCCGAAGTCCTCGTCCCCCCCGGCCAACTCGCCGCGATAATGCAATTCGCCGCAGCGATTCGCTCGGGCCACATCGATAGCGACAAACTCCTCGCCGCCCAAGATCAAATCAACGCCCCGCTCGAAATCAAACCCATCGAGATCGTCCCCCTCACGCCGCCTCAGCCAGATGTCGCCCCCGAAGCAGCCGAAGGTTCCGGCCGCCCCTGAACCAAACCCGCGCGAGCGGCGTCTCTTGTGTATGCACCCACACCAAATCGCAATCGAAGGACGTGACTCATGAAATCAGCCCGCATTCTGCTAGCAGTTCTGGCTATGCTTACGGCGTTTCCTCATGCCTACGGGCAAGACGCCGAAACGACCGTGAAGAAAACAAGCCAGGCAGACGTTAAGGAGAAAGGTCGCGAAGGCGCGATGGTCATCAGCGACCAACCGTCAGAGACTCCGGTTAAGGTTCAACTTGTCATCAGCGAGTTTGATGGGACTCAAAAGATCAGCAGTCTTCCCTACACGCTGAACATGTTGGGCACGGAAATGCGCAATCGCAATCAGGCTCACTTGCGCTTTGGTGTCCGCGTTCCCGTGACGACGGGTGCCAACACCTTCACGTACCAGGACGTTGGCACGAACATTGATGTGTTGGCTTTGCAGCGCGACAACGGCGAATACCGTTTGGACCTCGTCGTTGATCGCTCATCGGTCACGATGCCTCAAAAGGGCACAGATTGGAAACCCGGTGACTCAAATCCAAGCACCGAGCCGCTGATTCGCTCGTTCCGAGATGACTTCACGGTCGTATTGAAGAATGGTCAGTCGGTAGAAGGCACTTCCGCCGTAGATCCCATCACCGGTCACGTGGTTAAAGTCGAAGTCACGCTAAACGTCTTGAAATGATGCTTGCGGAGACAAATCGAACTGCGGCGCTCACCAACCGCCAGCGCCCCAGCCTCTCTGCTACTCACGTCGTCCGCGCCGAATTGCGAGCCCACCAAGCGCCGTAGGCGCGACACACTTCGCACCGCCGGTTCGCCTCTCTGAAATCTGAAATTTCAAATCGCCTTAAGCCCATCGTCTTTCGCAGCCGCAGGCTGCTTTGGGAGTGCCCAAGCTTGCTTGCGCCTTCTCTTCGCCGAAGCTTGCTTCGGCGGCCTTTCGCCACCCAGCCTCTGACTCATTTTCGAATCTGAATTTGAGATTTGAGATGGAGTGATGGAGTCAAAAGCAAACCTTGGAAACCACAGATGAACATTGATGAACACAGCTCAAAAGCCCAAAGGCAAAAGCTCAAGACGATGGTCCGGTTCGGCTTTATCTGTGTTCATCTGTGTTCATCTGTGGTTTAAGGGTTTGCCCGGTTCTAACGTTTCTCGTGTCCTCCGTGTTTCGCATTTGTTCTTTTTAGCCCCGGCCCTCCACCACAATCGCCCGTAACGCCGACTCCAAATCCGGATACCGAAACTCGAATCCGCTGACAATCAGCTTCTCCGGCCGCACTCGCTGGCTCACCAGCAAACACTCGTCCGCCATTTCGCCCAGCGCAAGCCGCAACATAAATGCCGGAGCCGGAAAGATTGCCGGCCGTCGCACCGCGCTCGCCAACCCGCGCGTGAAGTCCGCGTTCTGAACCGGCTTCGGCGCCACCACGTTCACCGGCCCCGCAAACCGTTCATCCGCCAGCGACGCGCGAATCGTGCCGACCACATCCTCCAGCGCCACCCACGACATCCATTGCCGCCCGCTTCCCAGCCTGCCGCCGAGCCCAAATTTGAACGGCGTCAGCATCTTTGGCAACGCGCCGCCGTGCGTCGAGAGAATCACGCCGAACCGCAGCAGCACCGTGCGTATCCCAAGCGATTCCGCGCGCAGCGATTCCGCTTCCCAGTCGCGCGTCAGTTGCGCCAGAAAATCGCTGCCATTCGAGCTTGCCTCCGTCAGCACTTCATCGCCGCGGCTGCCGTAATATCCGATCGCCGACGCCGCCAGGAAAACGCGCGGCTTCTGCCGCAGCTTCGCCATCGCGTCCACCAGCACTCGCGTCGGACCCAACCGGCTGCCGCGAAGGATTCGCTTGCGTTCCGTCGTCCATCGACCGTCGGCAATACTTGCGCCGCACAAATGGATGATTGCATCAGCTCCTTCCATCGCCGCAAGATCCATCGTCGCCGCCGACGGGTCCCAGCGGACATCTCCGGCGGCCGCCTCCCGCCCCGGGCGCACGAAATGAGCCACGGTGTGTCCGCCCGCCCGCAAACCATCCGTCGCCGCCGTCCCCACAAGCCCCGACGCACCTGTAATCAGAATCTTCATCTCGTTCCTCTCGCGTGCCCTCTCTCGCTCAGCTTTTCTCTGTGCCCTCTGGTTTCCCTCAGTGACCTCTGTGGTAATCCTTGCGGTTGCCTTTAAGCCTTTCTCAGCGTCCTCAGCGCGTGCCCGCCGTTTTGCTAGGAGGGTCTCTGCGGTAAAGGCAGTTCGCCGTGTTTCTCAGCACTTCAGCCTAAGCCGCGCCCTCAAACCGGTCAAGGAATCACCTGTTTCAACTCGTTCAACGCATCCATCTCCGCCGAATGAGTTAGAATCGCATTCTTCGATGCCTCGTCCCCTCCACCGATATTTGCTCCGCATCGTTCCCGCCATCTCGCTGCTCGCCGCCTTCTTCCCCGCAGCGACCGCGTCCCGAAATCAAAATCCTCCGCAAGCCATTCGTGGTTTTTTCCCCGCCCACATTCAGGCCGAACGCGACCTCGAGCAGAAATTCCAGTCGATCCCAAGCCCCGCGCGAGCCGAAGCGAATCTCCGCCATCTCACGAGCGAGCCGCACATGGCAGGCACCGAAGCGAGTCATCGCGTCGCCGAATGGCTGCGTGATCAATACCGCAGCTTCGGCTTCGAAGCGGAGATAGTCACCTATAGCGCCTGGATACCGCTGCCGCGCGAAGTGACCCTCGATCTGATCGCGCCCGAAAAGAAATCGCTCGCGTCGCGCGAGCTGCCCTTCGATGGCGATAAGGATTCCTCCGATTCGCGTGCCGTCGTCGGATTCAATTCCTACTCGCCCTCCGCGGACGTCACCGCGCCAGTCGTCTACGTCAACTACGGCACGGAAGAGGATTACGCCGCGCTCGATTCACTTGGAGTCAGTGTCGCAGGCAAGATCGCTCTCGCCCGCTACGGCCGAGCCTACCGCGGCGTCAAGTCGAAGCTCGCCGAAGAACACAAAGCTGCAGGCCTGCTTATCTACTCCGACCCGCAGGAAGATGGATACGTGATCGGCGACACGTATCCGCGCGGGCCGTGGCGTCCCTTAAGCGGCATCCAGCGCGGCTCGGTCCTTTACACTCAAATTTACCCGGGCGACCCACTGACGCCCGGAGAAGCGGCCACAACAAATGCGAATCGGCTGCCGCCTGCGAACGCCGCGAGTCTCCCCCGCATTCCGACTCTTCCCATCAACGCGCAGGACGCCTCGATCATCCTTGCCAATATGGGCGGCGAGCATGTTCCCCAGGGATGGCAGGGCGGCTTACCGCTGACGTACCACATCGGACCAGGCAACGCGCAGCTCCACTTGAAGGTCGTCATGGATTATCAGCAGCGCCCCATCTCCGACGTCGTCGCCAAACTCCACGGCACGAGTGACAACGAATGGGTCATCCTCGGGAACCATCATGACGCGTGGGTCTTCGGTGCCGCCGATCCCGGCAGTGGCACCGCCGCGATGCTGGAGGCCGCGCGCGCACTGGGTGAGCTTGCGCGTTCCGGCTGGAAGCCTCGCCGCACGATCGTTATTTGCCACTGGGATGGCGAAGAACCAGGCCTCATTGGCTCAACCGAATGGGTCGAGGCGAATCGAGCCGAACTTCAAGAAAAGGCCGTGGCCTATATCAACACGGATGTCGGAGTTACCGGCGTGAACTTCGGCGCCTCTGCAACCCCTTCGCTCAGCGAACTCGTTCGAGACGTCACTCGCGACATTACGGATCCGAATTCCGGCCGCAAGATCTACGACAAATGGCGCGAGCACCTCACCCATCCCCCAAGCGAGCAGGAACCCTCTGGCTCGGCCGCCGGTCCTGGCGCTGCCGGAACGGTTCCGCTCGGCGTGCTGGGAGCCGGTTCGGATTTCTGTCCCTTTTTCGACTACGCCGGAATCCCCTCCATCGACGTCAGTTTCGCGGGCGACTATGGCGTCTACCATTCGGTCTATGACGATTTCTACTGGATGAAACACTTCGGCGACCCCTCATTCGCATACCACGTCGCGCTTGCGCGTATTCTCGGGACGATTGCTCTGCGACTCGACGAAGCCGATTTTCTGCCGTTCGATTACGTCGAGTACGCCTCCGAGATCACGCGAGCGAGCGACGATCTCTTCGCGCGTGCAACGCTCGGAGGAGTAAAAACGGAGGGATCGAAAATCGTCTCGGACGCATCTGCGCAATTCGTTGCATCAGCTACTCGAGCAGCTCAAGCCCTGCACGCCAGTTCACCCCAACCCCCTGCACCGGACATACGAGATCAAATCAACCGCGCTCTCATCGGCGTCGAACAAGCTCTTCTCGCACCCGAAGGCCTCGCAGGTCGTCCGTGGTATAAGCACACGATTTTCGCGCCCGGCAGTTACTCCGGCTATGCCGCAGAAATTATGCCCGGTGTCAGCGAATCGCTGGATCGTGGCGACGCCGCCCTGCTCCGCCAGGAATCCGAGTCACTCGCTGCCGCATTGCGCCGCGCCTCCGCCCGCCTCGACGAGATCACACGCCTCGCCTCCGCCGCCCCTCCCGCTTCTCCCGCCACCCACCCCTGAGTCCGCCGTCCCCGCCCTGACCCTCTTGCCTTTCTCAGCGCAGCCTACTTTGGGAGTGCGCAAGATGCTTGCGCTTTCTCTTTGCAGCGCTTCCCTCGCGGGCCATTTGCCTCGTAATCCAATCTCCGTCGGAGCCTTTGCCTTACTTTTTTCATCTGTGTTTATCTGTGTTCATCTGTGGTTCCCAAGGTTTTGCCTTTGCCTTCCATCTAAAAATTTCAAATCTGCTTTTTTCGCAGTACTAGTCCTTGACATTTTCAATTTACTATGTTATGAATATCCATCACTTAAAATCAGAATAATCAATTGTGTGCGCCCTGCACTCAGGGGCTCGCGCAAAGGTGTGTCTCTGGATCCCAAGTGATCGGAACCAGTAAGGAACCGGGATTAGAAATCGATCTAAGTGACTGAAAACATGAACCAGCGACCCATTCTAATCTACGGTAGGGTAGAGGGGGGTGTATCGCGCCCGGCGAAAACACGAAGAACACTCCAAGCTCGCTCTTTCTCGCCACTCGTCACTCACCACTGCCTTCGAGGAGGCGAAGAAAAAGCCCTGGCCGCCGTGGCGGCTAATCGCAACAACCCCACATTCAAAAATCGCCGCAATCCCAAGGAAACAAAGCAGAAGACATTTTCTAATCGCAACAAAAACACCATTCCCGCTTTCGCTTTTCTTCGCCCCACCCGATTTCCACCACCCGGGTTACAATGTCGCCCTCGAACGCGACTTTCCAGACGAGGTGCCACTTTGATTCCACCTTCCCTGAAACCGGCCGTCTACTCCATCTGCCTCATTCTCGGAATGGCTTCTTTTCCGCTGGCCCTCGCTTCCGGGCAAAACCAAATCCCCATCGCCAACCAGCCTGCGTCCGAAGGCCGCCCCATCACGCCGGTCGGTTCCCTCATCCTCGACGCAACAACGGGCCTTCCTGCCGTCGGCTCTCTCCCAGTGACTTTCGTTCGCACGCCTGACCATTCCGCGAAAGACGGCGGAGGCCGGTTCCTGATCGCGGTCAACAGCGGCTACGGAGTCCAGTTCAGCGCGTCCACGAACGAGGGCCAGCAATCGCTGAGCGTGATCGATCTCGCCGGTCAGCCCGCGCCGAGAGTAATCCAGAACGTCTACTTTCCATCTCCACAGAGCGCAAATATTGGCGCTGTCTTCGCGCCTCAAGCCGCTCCGGACGGCTCCTACACGCTTTACGTCTCCGGTGGCTACGAAAATAAAATCTGGATTTTCCGCTTCAATCCGAAATCGCGCGCACCGATCTCGCCCCCTTCTGCCGGTCCCGACACGAAAATAACCGCACCCTTTATTTCGGTTGCGGGCCTGACGTCGCAAGCGGGCTCGCCGCGATATCAAAACGGCGTAGAACCTGTCTATCCCAGCGGCCTGGCCATCAGCCCGGATGGCAACACGCTGTTCGTAGCCAACGATCTTGGCGACAGCCTCGGCATCATCCAGAATCTTCGCTTCGAGCGCCGCCTCCTCCGCGTCGATCTGAGCGACGGACACGTCGGCCACTTCGTCTATCCCTACGGAGTCGTCGCGTTCTCGCCCGCCGGTGCCCAACAAACGCAAAAGGTCTACATCTCCTGCTGGGCCACAGCTTCCGTCGCCGTGAAAGACCTATCGCATACCGGCACGCCCGTCGCATTCATCCCGGTCGGCCGCCATCCCACCGAAATGATTCTGAACGCCGCGCGCACGCGCCTCTACGTCGCAAATTCCAACTCGGACAGTGTCTCCGTAGTGGACACCGCGAGCGACCGCGTGGTCGAGACCATCAGCGTCCGGCTCGCCGAGAAAGCGCTTCCTGGCAGTTCGCCCGAAGGCCTCGCCCTGAGTCCCGATGGCGCGACGCTCTACGTCGCCAACGCACACAGCAACGCAGTTGCGGTCGTCGCGTTGTCACCCCCGGCGAGAGGCGCCGGGATCGGGGAGCACAAGGATCGCGCTGACGCGAGGAAAGACGCGGATGACAACCACCGCGAAAGTTCGGATCGCAGCGCCGTGCGCGGCTTCATCCCTACCGGGCAATATCCTTCTGCTATTGCAATCGCCAACGGAAACATCATCGTGGGCAACGGCAAGGGAACCGGCTTCGAGAATTCCTCGCTCGTCGTCGACAACTCAGGTCGCGTCCCAAATGGACCGAATGATCGCTTTCCGGCGGGCCACGGTGGACACAAGGGAGCGGGTGGCGAGTACGATGTCGCCCTCATCGCCGGAAACTACTCGCTGATTCCGGACCCAGACGCCCATGCGCTCGCCGAAGACACAAATCAAGTGATGCGCAACGACGGCTTGATCGGCGCGCCGGATGTTCAACTCTTCGCCGGGAAATCGCCGATTCGCCACGTCATTTACATCATTCGCGAGAATCGCACCTACGATCAGGTTTTCGGCGACGTCACGCAGGCTGGCGACGGCCATCCTGCCGACGGCGACTCTTCGCTCGCGATCTTCGGCAACGGCTCAGGCGCGCAACAGCCCCTAGGCCCGCCACAGCAAATCACGCCCAACGCGCACGCGCTCGCCCAGCGTTTCGGCTTGCTCGACCGCTTTTTCGTTAACTCCGAAGCCAGCCCCGACGGCCACAACTGGGCAAACTCTGCTTTCTCAACCGACTACGTGGATAAGGCTTTCCGCTGGAACTATTCCGGCCGCGGCCGCGCATATGATTTCGAAGGCGAGAACCGCGGACCTGAGGTTGAGCCGCGCAAGGGCGAACCTCCGATCATCCGGGTGCCCGCCACGCCCGACGAAATCGCCTCATTTATGAAGCAATTTGTACCGTACATTAACGGCGCGCGCGATGTGGGCGAAGCGGATACCCTCTATCTTTGGGACGATGCCGCCCGCGCTGGCCTCAGCTATCGCAACTTCGGCGAGTTCATGGGCACGATTTCGCAGGCCGAGGTTGATGCCTTCAACGCGAATCGCGACCGCGACTACCCGGACATCTCCAACACTGCGATCGTATTCCCGTCGAAAAAAGCTCTCGAGAATCATGCGAGCTCGAAGTATCGCGCCTTCGACCTTTACACTCCTGATTCCATGACGGTCGACTCCTATCGCGCAGCGAAAACAGCAGGTGGCGCCGGCGATCCGCTTGTTTCTTCTTGGAACTCGGACGCGCCGTTTCACGGCTACTCGCGCATCGGCGTGTTTCTCACCGAATTTCGCGGCTACGTCGACGCGCTGAACAAAGGCCAGGGCGAAACGCTTCCGGCCCTCTCGATCATGCACCTGCCGAACGATCACACGAACGGCATGCGCCCGCACATGCCCACGCCGCAGTTCTATGTGAGTGATAACGACTACGCGCTTGGCCTGCTCGTGCAGGAGGTCTCGTCCAGCCCCTACTGGAAGGACACCGCGATTTTCGTCCTTGAAGATGACGCACAAGACGGCCCCGATCATGTCGACGCGCATCGCTCGCCGGCGCTCGTCATCAGCGCATACAACCGCCCTGGCGCGCTCGTCCACCAGTATCACAACACCGTCAGCCTGATCCGCACCATGGAGTTGCTCATCGGCCTTCCGCCCATGAACCAGCTCGACGCGTCCGCCGCCCCAATCGATATCTTCCAATCCGAACCAGACCTGCGTCCCTACAAAGCGCTCGTTCCCGATGTGGCGCTCAATAATCTTCTCGTTCAGCCATCCGCGGACCGCGAGACCTCGCGATGGATTCGCGAGAGCCAGCATCAAGACTTTGCGTCCGAAGATCTCGCGAACCCACAGACTCTGAATCGCATCATCTGGTTCTCCGTTCGCGGCAGCAACAAGACGTACCCCACCATCGCTCGCATGCCGGCATTCGACGTGATGCGAACCGTCGGCGATGAAGAGTCCGCCGAGCAACTCGACCTCAATCGCACGATGAAAACCTTCCTCGCGCGCCGCTCACCCAAATCCCGCGAATCCTCTGCGGATCGAGACTAGTCATGAAATTTCGACATTCCGAGCCTGAGAGTTAAAATGGCGCCGATGCGTATTCGTGTTCTTTTCTTCGGACAGCTCAAGGAGATTGTCGGCACCGCCGAGGACGATGTCGATCTCTCCGATGGCGCCCGCGTCGAAGATCTCTTCGAGCGTTACGGCCGCCGCTTCCCGAAACTCGCCGAATTCCGCCCCTCGATTGCCGCGTCCGTCAATCAGGAATATGCCGAGTGGCGTGCGCCTCTCGCAGCAGGGGACGAGGTCGCCTTCCTGCCTCCCGTCAGTGGCGGCCAGCAAAGCGCCATCGCCGAAGATATCTTCCAGCTTGTTCGCTATCCAATCGACGCCCACGCCATCGTTGAAAGCTTGAAATCCCCGGAAGACGGCGCCCTCGTCGTATTCGATGGCTTCGTTCGCAACAATTTCAAGGGGCAGCTTACCCTTCATCTCGAATATGAAGCCTACGAGCCGATGGCCCTCGCGAAAATGCGCGAGATCGGTGCTCATGTCCGCGCGAACTTCCCCATTCATCGCTGCGCGATGGTTCACCGCTTGGGCCGCATCGAAATCGGCGAAACCAGTGTTTTGATCGCCATCAGCTCCGCGCACCGCGCCGCCGCCTTTGACGCCTGCCGCTACGCCATCGACGCCCTGAAACGCGCCGTCCCCATCTGGAAGAAGGAGTTTTTCGCTGGTGGCGCCGTCTGGACCGACGGCGAGACACCTTCTCAGCAAGCCATTTCCGCTCCCGATCCATCTATATCCTAGATGACAAAATCCAGCGCAACCCTGCGAATCATGCTCGGGGGGGCGCTCGTTTCGATTGCTGTCATTGCCACCACTCTTCTCGCACAGGACCAGCGCCATCCGGGCGCAATTCAGGTCCAAACAAATCTGGTGGACATACTCGCGAGCGTCATCGATTCCCACGGCCAACCCATCGCCGGTCTCACCAAGGACCAATTTGAACTCTCAGAAGAAGGAGTGCCGCAAACCATCGAGCGCTTCGAAGCCGAGACGAATCGCCCGCTTGATCTCGCGCTAATGGTCGACGCCAGCGCCAGCACATTCAAAGATCTCAAATTCGAGAGTGACGCCGCCGCGCATTTCATCCAGCAGGTCGTTCGTCCGACCGACCGCCTCGCAGTGTTCGAATTCGACGAAGACGTCACCGAGCTTTCCGAGTTCTCCCAAGACATCCCGAAACTCCAGGCAGCAGTTCACCGCATGATTCCCGGCGCAGGCACATCGATCTACGACGCGGTCGTCCTCGGTTCGAACGCGCTCCGGCGTCGCGCGCCGGGCCGGCGGCGCGCCATTGTCCTTGTCACCGATGCCGGCGAAACTACGAGTGTGGCGAAGTTCGAGGACGCCCGCCGCGCGGCCATCGCCTCGGGAGCCCTGCTCTATTCCATCGTCATCCGCACGCTGAAAACCGAGAACCTGCGCAACACGGCCGGCGAACACGCTCTCATCACCATCACAGACAGCACCGGCGGTGCGATGTTCATTCTCGAGGATCTGAATCAGCTCGATTCGATGTTTGACCAGATCAACCGGGAACTTCGCACCCAGTATTTGTTAGGCTATTATCCGAACCCGACGCCGCCGCCTGGAAGCTACCGGCGCGTAGAACTAAAAGTGAAGACCGGCGACACGGTCCGCTTTCGGAAGGGCTACTTCACCGCGAGATGACAGTGCGCCGGATCGCAACTCATGAATAATTTCCTTGAAATCGCTGTCGATGCCGCCCGCGAAGCGGGTTCGAATCTCCGCAACGAATTCGACGGCCCGAAGAAAATCTCCTACAAGGGCGATGTCGACATCGTCACGGAATCGGACAAACGCTCTGAGGCAATCATCGTCTCGAAACTTCGCAGCCATTTTCCGCAGCACGCCATCGTCGCCGAAGAAGGCGGTCGTGGCGGTGTTGAGGGCGCGAAATGGTGCTGGCACGTGGATCCGCTCGACGGTACCACGAACTTTGCGCACTCCTACCCGTGCTTCGCCGTTTCCATCGGCCTCGTCGAAGATGGCGAGCCGGTCGTCGCCGTCGTGCTGAATCCCGTCACGAACGAACTCTTCACCGCCATGCGCGGCGAAGGCGCCTATCTCGATCACAAACGGATCCATGTTTCGCCGATCGAGAAATTGGCGACGAGCCTCGTCTCCACGGGGTTTCCCACGCATCAACGCGACAGCAATCGAAATATCTACTACTACTGGGAATTCACTCTGCGGTCACACGGTGTCCGCCGCGACGGTTCCGCTGCTCTCGATCTCTGCTCCGTCGCGTGCGGTCGCTTCGACGGCTTCTGGGAATTCGGTCTGCACTCGTGGGACACCGCGGCAGGTATGCTCATTGTGAGAGAAGCGGGCGGCGTGGTCACCGATCTCGCCGGCCTCCCATATCGCCCGGGCGGCCCCAGCATCCTCGCCACAAACGGACATATTCATAGTGAAATGCAGGATGTCTCCGCCCACATCGCTGAACGCGCCGCGTCAGCCCCGCTCTAGGTTGCCTTCTCTTCTATTTCCTCTCGCTCCTTTACTTCCTTTACCTCCGTTCGCTGTGCTAGCTTGCTCGCGAGCCTCTCATGCGCGCCGTCGACATCATCCGCAAGAAGCGCGATGCCGCGGAGCTTACCCGCGACGAAATCGATTTCCTCATTCGCGGCGCAATCGATAATTCCGTCCCTGACTATCAGATTGCCGCTTTCCTGATGGCTGTTGTGTGGCGCGGCATGAGCACAGCGGAGCTTGCCGCCCTTACCGAGACTATGCTGCATTCGGGCGAGGTTCTCGATTTCTCCCGCCTGCGCGGCTCGAAAATCGATAAGCATTCCACCGGCGGCGTGGGCGACAAGACCTCTCTCGTGGTCGCCCCGGTGGTTGCTGCTGCGAATGTTGATGTGCCCTTGGGCCAAAAGCCGGTCTTCGTCCCGATGATCAGTGGGCGCGGCCTTGGCCACACGGGCGGCACTCTCGACAAACTCGAATCCATCCCCGGCTTCAACGTCAATTTGTCGCTCGCCGACTTCCGCTGCGTCCTGGAAAAATGCGGCTGCGCGCTGATTGGGCAGACTCCCGAAATCGCGCCCGCCGACAAAAAGCTCTACGCACTTCGCGACGTCACCGCCACCGTCGAGAGCCCCTACCTGATCTGCGCGTCGATCATGAGCAAGAAAATGGCGGAAGGGATTGACGGGCTCGTTCTCGACGTCAAGACCGGCGACGGAGCATTCATGAAGAACCAATCCGACGCCGAGTATCTCGCCCAGCTCATGGTCGAAACGGGAACTCGCTTGGGTAAGAGAGTCATCGCGCTAATCACGGATATGGACCAGCCACTGGGCCGCAAGATCGGCAATGCGCTCGAAGTGGATGAATGCCTCGACGTTCTGCACGGCGCGGGGCCGCCCGATCTCCGCGAGTTGTGCGGCGAACTCTCGGCCTGGATGTTTGTTCTCGCCGGCCGCTCGACGAACGTCGCTGAGGGCCGCGCTCTCGCGTCGGAAATGATTGCATCCGGCCGCGCTCGTGATACATTCCGCGAGATCATTCGCGCGCAAGGGGGCAATCCTGCAGTCGTCGACGACCCAAGCCTGCTGCCGCGCGCGAACAACCTGGCGAAAGTGAAGTCGCCGCGCGCCGGTTTCGTCACGGCGATTCGCTGCGAGCAAGTGGGCGTCGCGAGCATGGTGCTCGGCGGTGGCCGCGAGAAGAAGGAAGACTCGATCGATCCGGCTGTGGGCCTGGTGCTCGAAAAAAAGGTTGGGGACCCCGTCGAAGCAGGCGCCACTCTTTGCGCCGTGCACTACAATTCGGACGCGCGCCTCGCGAAAGCGATGGAGCTGTTGACTACCAGCTTCGAAATCGGTGACGCGCGGCCGCAAGCCGCGCCGCTGGTCCGCAAAATAATCGGCGCCACGTAGCGGAGCAGGTTTGGTTTTCGTAGCGCCGGCGTCTGCCGGCGTTTTGTTTTTTTTCGTTGATTTCTACTGCATGGGCGCTGGTTGCGGCGCCCGCTTTTGCTGGGCGAGGAGAGATCGCTGCATGCACCGCCTGACCGGCATCCTGGGCATGCTCACCATGATGGGCCTGGCGTTTCTTTTCTCCACGAATCGGCGTGCTATCCGTTACAAAACGGTTGCCTGGGGCCTGGGCTTGCAAATCGTGTTTGCCTTTATCGTCCTGCGCTGGGAAACAGGCCAGAAGATCTTCCACAAGGCGGCCGATGGCGTGAATTGGTTCCTCGACTTCGCGTTCTATGGCTCGAGCTTCGTTTTCGGAATTTTGGGCAAGAAGGGTCTGATTCCTAACCTTGGCACTATTTTTGCGTTCCAGGTTTTGCCAACGATCATCTTCGTCGCTGCAGTTTTTGCGCTTCTCTATTACCTCGGAATCATGCAACTCATCATCCGCGTCGCCGCGATTGTGATGACGAAACTGATGGGCGCTAGCGGTGCTGAATCTCTAAACGTCGCTGCCAGTATTTTCATGGGTCAGACTGAGGCCCCCCTCACTATTCGCCCCTATCTCCCGGACGTTACGCAATCCGAGTTGATGACCATTATGACTAGCGGCATGGCACACGTTTCGGGCGGCATCATGGCCGCTTACATCTTTGCCGGAATCAAGGTTGAGCACCTCTTGGGTGCCGTCATTATGACGGCGCCGGGCACCATCCTGCTTTCGAAGATGCTCGTCCCTGAAACCGAAAAGCCGCTCACGGCAGGTCGCGTCGAAATCGCGCCCATGGAGAAGGATACCAATGCGCTCGCCGCAATAGCGCGCGGCACCACCGACGGCTTGAATCTCGCCATCAACGTTGCTGCGATGCTGATTTCCTTTATTGCCCTGATCTATCTGGTGGATGGGATTTTCGGTTTGGTTCATGGTCACATTGCCTGGTTTCCTCAGAGCCTTGAGCAAGTGTTCGGCTGGGTGCTGTCGCCCATCGCCTGGCTCATCGGCATCCCATGGAGAGACGCCCCTACCATCGGCAACCTTCTCGGTTTGCGGATGGTAACCAACGAACTCGTGGCGTTCCAGCGCCTTGGCCCGATGGCTGCTGCCAACACGATCGAACCGCGCTCCTTCACGATCGCTACTTTTGCGCTTTGCGGCTTTGCGAACCTCAGCAGCATTGGCATCCAAATCGGCGGCATCGGCGCTTTAGCGCCCAATCGCAAATCCGATCTTGCTCGCCTCGGCATCCGAGCCATGCTCGCCGGCACCATGGCCAATCTCATGTCCGCGTCCATCGTCGGAATCATGCTGAAATGACCTCGACGCGCTCGAAATCTTCGGCGCGCGATTCCGAATTCGCTCGCGCCGACCGCGCCGCGAAATTCATCCTATCGAAGACGAAACTCCGCCCGAAAATCGCTCTCGTCCTCGGCTCCGGCCTCGGAGCGTTTGCCGACGGCCTGACGAACGCGACCCGCATCCCCTACGAGAAGATTCCCGACTTCCCTTCTTCTACCGCCATCGGCCACGCTGGCCGGCTCGTCATCGGAAAAGCAGGCGGCATCGCCATTGCCGCGATGCAGGGCCGCGTGCATTTCTACGAAGGCTACTCCGCGCAGGAAGTCACGTTCCCGATGCGCGTCTTCGGTCGTCTCGGAATTCGAGCCGCGATTCTTACGAACGCCGCCGGAGGGATCAATCTCGCGTTCAACCAGGGGGCACTCGTCGTGATTCGCGACCACATCAATTTGCAAGACACGAATCCGCTGATCGGCCCGAACGACGAGCGATTTGGCCCACGCTTCCCCGACATGACCGAGTCTTACGCGAAGCCCTATCGGGAAATCGCGCTCGCCGAAGCGAAGCGGCTCGGCATCGAGGTTCACGAAGGCGTGTACGCCGCGCTCTCGGGCCCCAACTATGAAACTCCCGCCGAAATCCGCTATCTGCGCACCATTGGCGCAGATCTCGTCGGCATGTCCACGGTTCCCGAAGTGATCGTCGCGCGCCACATGGGAATTCGCGTCCTGGGAATTTCCTGCGTCACCAACATGGCCGCAGGAATCCTCGACCGCCCGCTCGACCACACCGAAGTCCTCGCCACCACCGAGCGGGTCAAAGGCCAGTTCATCGCCCTCCTTCAAGCCGTCATTCGTCCGATTGCCCTTGACGTCGCTTAGGCGCATCTGCCTGAGCGCGCATCCCGAGGGGTGTGGTAGTAGTTTCGGTCACAAGCGGAGCTTTTGTTGCAAACGCAGGGGTTAGCTGAAATTCTGCCAAACGGAGTTTCGGTCAGAATCGGGTGATGTTCGGCTTTCCGCCCTGCCATGTTACGCTGCCAGTTTTCGGTTCTCAGAAAACGGGTCGTGGTAGCACAAATCGCGACTTATTACAATATCAAGTACTAACTACATAATTAAATTAGAAGCTTCATCCGATCCTTCGCCCGTTCATCGGGGGCGGTCGATCGGAAGGAGGAATTCACCGCAGAGACCCGCCAGCAAGATGGCGGGCGGGCCCGCCCAACAAACAACCCGGCGGGCAGGCGCCGAGGACGCGGAGCAAACCACTCATTGTTAAAACAAGATTCCCACGGATTTCGGTTTCTTCCCTTACCTCCTGCCTCCTCTACTTCCTCTGCTTCACTTACTCCGCTACAATGCCCACCCATGGCGGATCACGACGCACTCATCGCGGCGGCAAAGCAGGCTCGCGAAAACGCACACGCCCCGTTCTCGAATTTCCGTGTCGGCGCCGCTATACGCGCAAAATCGGGGCGCATCTACGCAGGGTGCAACGTGGAAAACGCGAGCTATGGGCTCACGTGTTGCGCCGAGCGCGTCGCTATCTTCAAGGCGATTTCCGAAGGTGAACGAGGTTTTGACGCGATCACGGTTGTTACAGATACGGAGACCCTGACGCCCCCGTGCGGCGCCTGCCGGCAAATCATCTGGGAGTTTTGCGGAGACGTTCCCGTGATTCTCGCGAACCTGAAGGGCAAAGTCGAAGAGGAGAGCTCGGAAAAATTACTGCCACGCGCCTTCGACTCGTCGTTTCTGTAAGAGACGGACCCTGGAAACCACAGATGAAGACTGATGAACACAGATAAGATCAAACACCAAGACCGCTCGTTGAGACGTCGGTGGCTTTGTCTTTCCTTAGTTTTTCATCTGTGTTTATCTGTGTTCATCTGTGGTTTCACGGTTTTCTCCGCTTCCGCCAAGGAGAAGGCCGATCTTCTGGTCGCCGGCGGCACCGTCGTCACGATGGACGCGCAGAAGCGCGTAATTGAAGACGGCGCCGTTGCTGTTCGGGGTGACACAATCGTCGGGGTAGGACCGCGCACCGAAATCGAAGCCCAATTCGACGCCACAAAAATCATCGATGCGCGCGGGACCCTCATTCTTCCCGGCCTGATCAACGGTCACGCGCACGCCGCGATGAGCCTGTTCCGCGGAATCGCCGATGACCTCGCGCTCGACGAGTGGCTGCAGAAATATATTTTCCCCGCCGAAGCACGCAACGTCACGGAGGACTTCGTCACCTGGGGGACGCGCCTTGGGGTCCTCGAAATGTTGCGCGGCGGAATCACCACCTATGCCGACATGTATTACTTCGAAGACGCCGTCGCGCGCGCCACGAAAGAAGCAGGGATGCGCGGCGTCCTGGGCGAGACCATCATTGATTTTCCCGCGCCTGACAACAAGACTCTCGCGCAAACTTTTCAATACACCCAGGAATATCTCAGTCACTGGAAGGGCGACACGCTTATCACGCCAGCGGTCGCGCCTCACTCGATCTACACGTGCTCTGAGAAAACGCTGCAGGATTCCGCGGCGCTCGCTCGCCGCAACGGCGCGCCGATCCTGATTCACATCGCCGAGGCGCCCTTCGAACTCCAGCAAAGCCGCGAAAAGCATGGCGCGACGCCCGTCGCCTATCTCGAGCGCATCGGCCTGCTCGGGCCGGACGTGGTCGGCGCACACTGCGTTTGGGTGAACGCCGCGGATGTCGCCACGCTCGCGCACTTCGGCGTGGGCTGCATCAATAATCCCTCGAGCAACATGAAAACGGCCGCCGGCGTGATGCCGGTAATCGACATGCTGGCCGCCGGCGAGCCAGTGGGCCTCGCCACCGACGGCGCCGCCAGCAACAATAGTCAGGACCTGTTCGAAGAAATGGACCTCGCCGCGAAGTTGCAAAAGATCACGCGGATGGACCCCCGCGCGCTTCCTGCCGAGCAGGTGGTGGAAATGGCGACGATCGGCGGCGCCCGCGCGCTTCATCTCGATAAGCAAGTCGGATCGCTTGAAACCGGCAAGAAAGCCGATTTCATTCTCATTGATACCAGTACGCCTCACGCCACGCCGATGTACAACGTTTATTCGGAGCTGGTGTATGCGCTGAAGGCCTCGGACGCTCGCACAGTGGTAATCGCGGGGAGACTTGTGATGGAAGATCGCCGCCTACTCACGCTAAACGAACCTGAGATCCTCGCCAAGGCCCAGGAATACAAAAAGAAAATCTCCGCCTCCCTCGCCGGCAGTTCCGCGAAGTAAGGCCGTCTCGTCTTCCAGGAGTCTGATGCGAGAGACTCAGGGGGAGTCTGCTATTCTGAAAGTCCTTGTTTGCGCTTTCGGTGCAGCTTCTGCGCCATCGACCGCAGCGTCTCCGGCACATTTTTGTTTGTCGTCAGCTTCACCAAATCGGTTGCATTCAATCGCGGGAAAAGGTGGAGGGAAACATCGAGCGGCGTTTTCGGATTCATTACCAGGTTCTTCGCGACGGTGTAATTCTTTATAAAGACTCTGCTCAACGAGATCGTTCGCAGGACTTCCACGGACAAGTTGGACATTGCCGCGAACATCTCCACCTCCGTGTCGGTGAGCCGCGGCGATTGCATCACGCATTTCTGCACCAGCTTGTTCGGATCGCGAATCAGCAATGTCCGCTCCTCGCGCCCGCCTTTCAACGCCAGCGTGATCCGCTGAACCACCGTCATATACGCCAGCTTTTGAAACAGGGTCTTGCGCTTCACCGGATCGGGCTCAACTTCCTCGGCCACCTCTTCCAGCTCCTTCATGGACATCGCGCCCTTTTGCATCTCGTCGAGCATCTCGCGCTGGGCGGGCGTCGCGGCGGTGGACCGGCACACGGAGAGAACCAGCTCCGGATCGCGCGTCAGCCATTCGAGGTTGTCGAGGAGCACTTGAATGCCGTCGCTTGTCAGATGGGGCGCCACGCGAGCCACCAGTGACGTTGGGCAGAGTGGATTCCTGGCGAGGGCGTCGGCTATGCCGGGCTTATCTCCGAGATTGTCGGCGCAGTAAACGAACAGGCGGGGGTCGGCATCGGGACGCGATAGAGCCGCGATGAACGACGCAAGCGGTTGCGTTAGGGCCACGTTCATGGCTCGATCCGCGACAGCCGCATCGGAATCGGTGGCCAGTACCGCCAGCAGCTCGGCACGGTCTTCCGGCGTGAGCGACGCGCCACCCGTGCAAATCGCTAGCTTTTGCTCCGCACGAACGTGGCCTGACCGGATCGCTTCGCGTAATTCGACGCTAATGGGCTCCTCCAGCGGAAGACTTGACGTCCTTCGCTGTGAGTGTAACTCGCCCTGGCCGGCCGGCGGGGCCCATCGTGGGAACGGGTTGTCCATTCAGTTCAAGCCCCACGGATCCGGCGTCGGCCGCGGAAACCTCGAGAAGATCGTGCGCGCCGAACTGCCTCGTCTCGCCCCTCTTCATTTGGCCCTCGAAGGCGAGTTTCCCGTCTGCGATCACGCGAACCTCCGCGAGACTGATGGCTTTGACGCTCAGAGTGAGAGAACTGGCAAAGGCAGGCGCGTTCGCGACGCCGGGCGAAGCAGCGCCGCTAGCCGAAGGGCGGCCGTGCAACCGAGCCTTGATCTTCGACGCCGCGAACCAGCCGCCCGCAATCAGAGCGGCAAGAACAACAAGGATCACAGCGAGAAGCGTCGCGATCGGCCGCCAATCACGCGGCATTTCGCTCGCGAAATGGGGAGCCGCGTGCGAGTCCCCGTTGCCGTTCGTCTCGAGCGTGTACTCGGCCACCATGCTGTCGTCATCAAGGCCGAGATATCTCGATGCGGAGCGGATAAAGCCCCGATTGAACGCACCTCCGGGAAGTTGGTCCCACTGCCCGCTTTCGATTGCTTCCAGGAATCGTGTGCTGATGCGAGTTGCTGAAGAAACTTCCTCGAGGGAAACGCCGCGCATTTCTCGTTCGCGTTTTAAGTGTTCGCCAAAAGGTGAAGTCGATGCCATCCGGTGGAACCCGCAACCAATGAAAAATATAGGCGCGGGTCATACCCGTGTCAATGAATGTCAGCGAGCTTCGGCCGCCGACCTTTGAGATGCCGGATCGCCGGGCGCGCGGTATTGGCCTTTCGGCAATCGGTTTGCGAACCCCCGTTGCAGTGCGCGAAAGCGGTTCACTATAATGTAAAAGTTGGCCCCTGATACCAGAGACGCGAAGCCTCGCCCGGCCGAACAGCAGGTGCGAAGAGTCCCGTCCGTGCCCTTCGACGGCGTAGAGCGCCGCCGAAGTCCGGGTGCACCGCCCGCCGTTCCCGAAAGCAACGAAGTCACCGTTTTCCATGAGCTTGGCAAAGCGCTTACTTCCTCGCTCCAACTCGATCAGGTGCTCCGCACCATTATGGAGAAGATCAACGAAGTCCTGCGGCCGGACACATGGTCTCTTCTGCTCATGGACATCGATAAGGGCGAGCTCTATTTCCAGATCGCGACGGGCAAGGGGGCGGACGCCCTGAAAGATGTCCGCATCAAAGTGGGCCAGGGACTGGCCGGCTGGGTGGCGCAGACGGGCGAAGTGGTGGTGGTCCCGGACACGACCAAGGATTCCCGCTTCTTCTCGCAGGTGGACGAACGGACCAAGATGGAGACACGCTCGATCGTCGCCGTCCCCGTTCGCTTCCGCGACCAGTGCCTGGGCGTAATCGAACTCATCAACTGCTTCGGCGAAAATGGATTCAGCCCGCGCGATCTGGCGCTCCTGGAGGCCCTGGCCGACTATGCGGCTATCGCGATCGAGAATGCGCGGCACGTCCAGCGGATTCACGAGCTGACGATTACGGACGATTGCACCACTCTCTACAACGCGCGTCATCTGAATTTCATGCTCGACACCGAAATCTATCGTTCGCATCGGTACGCGTTCGAGTTTTCGCTGATATTCATCGACCTGGATCACTTCAAGAACATCAACGACACGTACGGCCACTTGATGGGCTCGAAGCTGCTTGGCGAAATCGGCCAGGCTATCAAAGATAAGTGCCGGCTGATCGACCTGGCGTTTCGCTACGGTGGGGATGAATTCGTCGTCCTGCTGCCGCAGACGTCGAAGGAAAATGCCCTGGGCGTCGCCCGCCGCCTGCATAAGCTGATTCGTGAAATGGTTTGGCTGAAGGAGCCCGGCCTGAACGTGAATATCACCGCGAGCGTCGGCGTCGCCGCGTATCCTACCGATTCGCGCACGAAAGCCGAACTGCTGCACCTGGCCGACGAAGCCATGTACCTCGTCAAACAGACGACGCGAGACAGCGTCGCCGCCGCCAGCATGGGCGTTCTCCCGACGACGGCTCCCACAACCTAATCGGCGTTCTCGACACCACACTGCCTCCGCAGGCGACCTCTGTTTCTCGTAGCGAAAGTAAGGCAAACCGAAACAGGTGTTTTTGTTGCGGTTAGAAAATGTCTTCTCCTTTGTTTCCTTGGGATTGCGGCGATTTTTGAATGTGGGGTTGTTGCGATTAGCCGCCACGGCGGCCAGGGCTTTTTCTTCGCCTCCCCGGAGGCTGGTCCCGAAGCGCCGGGATAGCCGCAGAGCCGGCACGGCGGCCACGATCACAGAGACACACCTCCTTATGTGCGCCCGCAAGTACGGACGACTTTATGCGCGTCCGTAAGTGCGGACGACTTTATGCGCGTCCGTAAGTACGGACGACTTTATGCGGCCCGAAACGTCCGGGCACACAATTCATTATTGTGATTTTAAGGAATGGCCCTTTATATCATAGTAGCTGGCGATTTTCAAGACCCAGTACTGCAAGATTTCGCGCAGATCGTGAAGCGGGAGGGAGATGCGCGGAAGGATGAGAGGGGTCAAAGCCCGACCCTTCACACTTCGAAGGATCGGCCACCCTGAGATTCAAAAGCAAGTCCGCGAGGCGCCAAAGGGTGCTCCACCCGTCCTTTAGTTGTTTTGGTTCTGGTTGGCGTCGTAATTCGGGGGAGGCGGAGTCACGCCCATTCGAGATAAGGCAAATCGGATCCCATCGGCGTCCGACTTTTCGACCTTCCGACGGTCCTCCTCAGCAAGTAGCGCTTGCAGCTTAGGAATCGCAACTTTTGCGCGACTGCCTAAATTCCCGAGGCTAACTGCCACCCAGTACCGGGCGTCGGGAATGTCGAGGAGGTCTATGATAGCGGCTAAGGTCTTGTCGTCAACCTTTTTGGGGTCTGTCTTCCGGGTAAGTTTCGCAAGCTTCTGGGCGGCGTCATCACGGGAGTTTGAAGTCGCCGCGGTTCGTACCCTCTCGATGTTGTCTGTGAGTTGTTTCAGTGTTTCAGATTCTGGCATTTGTGCCGCTCCGGGAAGCAACGATGCTGTCCACATTAGAGCGAGCAAAACGGGCCATACACCCAACCTGTATCTTTTCATCATCTCTAGATTACCTCCTTTGGGGTCTCACTGGTATGGCGATGTCCACGTTCTGTCGACAGAGTCTGTTGCCGCGTTCGTTGGTAAGTTAGGGTTGGCGGTCGTCGAACGCAAGCGGCCTGCGAGTGTGTCGGGATTGTTTGCTATAAACGAAGCTGGAAGGTCAAGCCCTTCGTAAAACCTAGCGCTCGCGGTGGCGGTCAGATGCGACAACATCCCTGCACTAAAGGTATCGTCGGCGCCACTGCCAATTCCGTGGTATACGGTAAATTGTGAGCCCGTCGACACCTCCCACGCTTCCCAATACTCTAGTACTTGCTTCCCAGTTGTGTCCGTCAGCGAAATCTGCTGAACAATCCAGCCACCTTTTTTCGACTCCTGGGACAGCTGCCATTGGATGACCCAGGCGCGAGAACCCTGCCCTCCGTTGATCGTGTTGAACTTCAGCAGCTGTTTTGATTTGGGCTTGGGCTTCGGCTTTTGCGCCTTCGACTGCTGCTTCGCGGTCTGCTCGGCTTGTGCTTCGGCGACTGACTGGGCCTCGAGCTGGGTTTCCTCCGCGGCGGCCTGGGCTGCCATTTCGCAGAGGGCGGAGCTGACGCAACCGCCTTGGAGCCCGGTGATGCCGTCGTTCCCGCTACCGTCGTTGCCAGCTCCGACAGCCCAGGTCGGGCCGTGGCCATCGAGGTCAGCAAAGGATTCGGGGTTGTCGCTGACCATGGCGTAGAGGTTGAGGGTTTGCGGGTTCGCGAGGTTTGCGTAGGGGACGGGCGCGGGGACGGAGGACCAGTCGGCGGAGAGCCATCGGCCGAGGCGGAATGTGTAGTAGCGAGCGCCGAAATCGTCGTTGCTCGTTTCGGTGTCGCGTTCTTTTCCTTCGAATTTGTAATTCTGCGTGCAGGTGGTGGTCACGTCCTTCTCATAGCCAAAGGGGAGGAAGTCGGCATCGAAGCACGGCGAGGTCCCGCCCGCTTGAACCATGGTGCGAGAACTGCCGAGCATGTCTTCTTCGTAATAGTCGATGGTTCCCGAGGAGACGTTTTTGTGGGCGACCGCGAAGCGGTCGACGCGGATGGCGATGCGTCTGCCGCCGAAGAAGACATACTCGTTGGTGAAGTTGCCGCTCAGGTCGGACTCATCGAGGATTTCGGTGCCGGCGCCGTACCAATAGAGTTTGCCATTCGATTTTTCTCGAGGCGGTTGCCGTCGTAGGTGTAGTTCACGCCAGCAGCGGACTTGATTTCGCTTTCGGCGTTGTAGCCGTAGGTATAGGTGTTGTCGCCGGTCATGTTGCCGGCGAGATCATAGGAAAAGCCGGTGGAAGAGAGCTGGTTGTTCGTGGTCACGGAAACGCTCAAATTGTCCTGCGTGCAGCCAGTGTACGCTGAGTCGGAGCCGCCTTGAAGAGGCGGGATCGAGGTGTCAAGCGAGTCGTTGGGGCTTTCGCGGAAAGGGCGGCGCAGGGAGGCGCGCCGAAGGTGGGTACGGCGGGGCGGCTCAACGTAGGAGCGGATCCCGGAATCGCGCGGAGCCCGCCCAAAAAGATGGCGGGCAAGCCGCGGAGGAAGAGGCCCCCCGCCACGGCGGGCAGGCAACTGAGGAGGCGCCTTGTGGCGCGTCGGTGTCAAGGCGGATTCCGAGGGGTCGGAAGACCCACGGTTCGGAAACCGCCAACCCGTGGGGCACCCCGCGGGCGGAGTTGTCGGCCTCGGTTCATTGATTGAGCTGGAGCTTGCGATCCGAGTGCTTGCCAACAACAAATTCAAAAAAGGAAGGCCTGGGGCACGCGGCGCTCTGAGAGCTGCAAAGGATCACCTTTGAGGCTCGATATTGGATACGGCGCAGGCTGCTCTGACCATCGAGACGCGTCGAGTATAGACCACCGAGGAAGAAGATAAACTCAGTTTGAGAACGCGTTGAAGCTATACAAGAAGAGTCCAATCAAGCCAACACCGACGACATAGTACGCTACAACTTCCAACCAATAGCGCTTCGGTTCGTCGGCGCGATAGACCCAACCGTGAAAGCGGATGTACGCTTTTCCGGTGTAAGTATAGATCACCGCCAGAAAGAGGACGAACATCCCGGCGTCAAGCAAAGTATACGGCGGCTTTAGAAACCAGAACGGATCAGACATGAATCAACCGCCCTTCTCACAACGTGAAAAGAGCCCACAGTTGTCACGGCGGAACTGAGCCCAGTTAACACTCGCCTGTGATCTTGCACGCCTCCGGATTCATAACTCCCCCTCCCTGGGTACCGAGTGGCGGTCCTCCATCATTGCTATGCCCAGAAGAGCCAGAATCATCAAAAATGGCTAATTTACCAGTCATTTGTACACCAGGCTGAGTATGATGAATCCCGTAATCAAATAAATCAACAGATGGTCCAGCGATGCCGAACGCCCAGTCAAATCCAGGAAAAAGCCCGAGGCCACCGGTAATAAGGTGCGTCCGGCGGGGGCGGCTCAACGTCGGAGCTGATCGGACGGAATCGCGCGGAGCCCGCCCAACAAGATGGCGGGCAGGCATCCAGAAGCCTCGGGACAAACCCTGAAACCCGTCCCGCGGCCCGAAAAGTCCGGGCACACAATTCATTATTCTTATTTCAGGTAATGCCCCTTTATATCATAGTAACTAGCGATTTTCAAGACCCAGTACTATGAAAATGCGGTTCAGGGTTGAGGGCCTCAATATCGTCAGGTGTCGCACCTACGGCGCTGGAGACATTTTATGCAACGCGTACCCAGCGTTTACACGCTGGGCTAACTTCTATCGCGCCTACGGCGCTCTGCTTGGCAACGATGTTGGACGCTTCAATCGAAATTGGCGTCCCAACAACTTCCAAGCCGCCAATCGGGAGGTTGGCGTTCCCTTTGCTTGCTTCGGTCTGAGTGGCGTGTTAGTCTGCGCACGAAATTTCCGTAGAGCAAAACAGGGGCGTCCGCGGCGCAACGTCGCGGCTGGGTGACGAATGTCCTACGAAGCGCTGGGAATGATCGAGACGAAGGGATTGGTGGGCTCGATCGAAGCGGCTGACGCGATGGTGAAAGCCGCGAACGTGATCGTGATCGGCAAGGAATACATCGGCGCGGGATTCGTCACCGTGATGGTGCGGGGCGACGTCGGCGCCGTTAAAGCCGCCACCGATGCAGGAGCAGCCGCGGCTCGCCGCGTCGGGGAGCTCGTCGCCGTCCACGTGATCCCGCGCCCGCATGAACTGGTGGAAAAGATTCTGCCTGGCGGCGGCCAACCCCCAGCGCCGAAGAAGTAGCTGCGGCGCCGTAGAGAAAGATTAGAACTGGGAAAACCCTTGAACCACAGATGAACACAGATAAACACAGATGAATGCAAAGGCGATTTGAAATTTCAGATGAGCCTATCTCATAAATGCTTCGGTTGGGCCGACCAGCCTGGCTTCAGGGGCTAAAGCCCTTTCTTGTTGCGGGCCTGACGGCGGGGCTGAAGCCCCGCCCTTCCGGGCACTATTTATGAGATAGAGGACGGGCAAGCTACCGCACTCCCAAAGCTGCACTTCGCGCAGCGAAAAAGTGGACCGTGCCTCACGATTCTTTGACTCTCCTTGACCGCGACCTGATTTCGATCCAGGAAGCCCGCCAGGCACTTGCGCGGGCGACCGAAGCACAAAAGAAGTTCGCCTTATTTTCCCAGGAGCAGGTTGATGCCGTCGTCGAAGCCTGCGCCGAAGCGGCTACAGCCGCAGGCGAACAGCTTGCGCGCACGGCCGTGGAAGAAACCGGCTACGGCAACGTCCCCGACAAAATCATCAAGAATCGCCTCGCCTCCGTCGACGTCGCGCGCGCGATTCGCGGCATGAAAACGGTGGGGATTCTGCGCGAGGACCGGGAAAAAGGAATCGTCGAAATTGCGGAGCCGGTGGGCGTGGTCGCCGCCGTGATTCCTTCGACGAATCCCACCTCGACTACGATCTACAAGACGCTGATCTCGCTGAAGGCGCGGAACGCGGTGATCCTAAGCCCTCATCCCACGGCGATGCGCTGCATCTGCGAAACGGTAGGAGTCCTGGAACGCGCCGCTCTGAAGATGGGCGCACCCGAAGGCCTCATCATCTGCCTCGCGCATCCCACGATGCAGGGAACGCAAGAGTTGATGAAGAGCCGCGAGACGGGCGTGATTCTCGCCACGGGCGGGACGGGCCTGGTCCGCGCCGCGTACAGTTCCGGACGCCCCGCGTTTGGCGTCGGTCCGGGAAATGTTCCGTCGTTCATCGAACGCACCGCCAACGTTCGCAAGGCTGTTGCCGACATTTTCGCCGGGAAGACTTTCGACTACGGCACCATCTGCTCGTCGGAGCAATCCATCGTCGCGGAAGAGGCCGTGCGCGAACAGGTGCTCGACGAATGCCTCCAGCAGGGCGGCTATTTTCTCGCGCCCGACGAGGTCCGTCGCCTCGGCGAAATCGTCTTTCCCGGTGGCTCGGCCATGCCGAGCCCGAAAATCGTCGGACGCGCCGCGACGGTGATCGCGGAAATGGCCGGCCTCAAAGTTCCGGCGTCGACGCGCGTTCTGATCGCGAAACTCGAGGGCGTAGGCCGCGAGGTTCCTCTTTCCGGCGAAAAACTCTCGCCAATTCTGGCGTTCTATTCCGCGGCGAATCTCGCGGCAGGAATCGAGACTTGCACGAAGCTGTTGCAGTACGGCGGCCTCGGCCACACCGCGTCGATTCATTCGCAGAACGAAGCGGCGGTGAAGCAATTCGGGCTCGCGATTCCGGCGTTCCGCATCGTCGTCAACACATCGGCCGTGCACGGGTCGATCGGCTACTCCACGAATCTATTTCCGGCGATGACCCTTGGCTGCGGCTCGCACGGCGGCAACATTACTTCGGATAACATCGGCCCGCAGCACTTGATGAACGTCAAGCGCGTCGCGTGGGAATCGCGACCCGTGGAGCATCGCACCATCCCCGCCGGCGAGCGGCTTTCGGGCGGCTCTCTGGGGGACCGCAGCTTAAGTTCCGCCATCAAAACGTCCGTTCAGGAAGGTGCGTCGGCCCCCGCGGTGTCCGCGCCTGCGAGTGCTACGGATGCCGTCCGCCCGAGCGCGGAAGTGGTTCCCGACCGGCAAACAATCGCGCGAATCGTCGAACAAGTCTTCGCCGCACGCGGCATTTCTCGCGGCGCACCAAAGCCCGACAATCCGCCGCCTTTGCCCGCACCGCTGGAAGCTGCAGCGGGGGTCGCACCCGCTCCGGCTCCCATTCCCGCGTCTCCGAAAGCCGACCTGCCGCAGCAGCAGACTTCCAAGCCCGTTGCGAGTGCCGCCGCACCTATCGCGCCGCCAATCGAAGTGGCCGAATTCGTGTGCGAAGACGACGCTCGCTCGGCGCTGGCGCGGAACCAAAAAATCTTCCTCGGGCCAAAGACGATCGTCACCCCATCCGCCCGCGATTTCGGCAACTCGAACGACCTCTTCGTCGTCACGGACATCATCCCCCCGCCAAAGCGAAAGCACCGCAACTAGGGCCGCACGCTGCGAGGTGCTTGGCCCGCAGGCCCGGCACGGATTTCACCGGCGGCAGGCCGTGCTCAGTTCCGTCGGTTGTCACGCCGGCAAAGTTGTGCCGTGGAAACCACTTCCCTATACTCAGCTTCTAAGCAGATTAGGGAGACTTCGTGCGCAATCAGGAGGCGGCGCGTTACGCTCGGTGGTCAGCGATCGCCGCCGGCTTAATCGCGTTGCTCGTGATCGGCATTTACGCCGAGCGCGCAATCAGCGCCGCTCACCGGCGGCACCTGACTCCCGCCGTTGTTCCGGCCGCTGTTCAACAGCAAACGCAAACCTTCTCCTACAAGCGCGTCGAAAAGGATCGCACGATTTTCACGATTCGCGCATCGCGTGCTACGGAGTTCAAGGAAGGAACTCCCGCGTTACTCGAGGACGTATGGATCACCATCTACGGCCGCGAAGGAAACCGCAACGACAACATTCACACGCGCGAATGCAGCTACGACCAGAAGTCAGGCGGTATCCAATGCAAAGGCGAATTGACGATCGACATTCAAGACGCCGGCCCTGCGTCCAACGCTGCGCCTCCAAAATCCATGCAAGTGAAAACGAGCAACCTCAGCTTCGACGGGCAAACGGGGGAAGCCTCCACTCCCGCCGCCGTCGATTTTTCGTTTCCGCAGGGACATGGCCGCGGCGTGGGAGTCACCTACAGCACCCAAACAGCTACCATCCAGGTGAAGCACGAGGTGGAATTTGAAATGACGCCTTCGGATCACGCCGGCGGCTTACCTATCAACGTCACCGGAAGCAGCCTTGAGATTCGCCGCGACAATCGCACCGTAACCCTGGGCGGCCCGGCGATCGTGCGGGAAGGTGACCGCGAACTTTCCGCGAAAGAGATCTCCGTCGAGCTCGACGAGGACTTCCACGCGCGCCATGCCATCGCCGAAGGCCGTCCCACACTTCGAGGCTTGCGTGACGCGCGCACTTTCTCCGTCGCGGCCGATAGGTTTGAGGGTTACCTCAACCCGGAAGGATGGGTCGAACGCATTGCCGCCAGCGGCGGCGTCACCGGGACGCGGAAGGGCCTAGCTGGCACGGATAATTTCTCGAGCGGGCACGTCGAGTTGGCGCTCGAACCTCGGCACAACATCCTTCGCGAAATGAGGGCTACGGACGGCGTTACCGCGGAATCGCAACAAGGCGCCGTTTCGCAGCTTTTGAAGACCAACGCGTTGCGCGTCAAATTTGCGCCAGGCGACCGGCCCGATCAACAGCGAATCGAAAGCGCCGAGACCTTGGCTCCAACCACGATCGAATCAAAGAACGGCTCCGACACAACCGAACTCCGCGCACCGAAGTTCACCACGCAATTCGCGTCAGGCGGCCGCCTCAGCCAGTTGTTCGGTTCCGGCGGTGTGGAAGTTCAAAGTCAAAACGGAAACTCGCCCCCGCAAGTCAGCAGGGCCGAGACCCTGAATGCCGCGTTCTCCCCGGATGGCCAGTGGACCACGGTGGAAGAGAGCGGCAACGTTCACTTTCAGCAAGCCGACCGGAAGGCGACTGCTGCCTACGCCAAGATTGATCGCGCCGCGGATCAAATTGCCCTCAGCGGCTCACCGGTGCTCCTGGATGCGATGAGCCGCACCACCGCTCGCAGCGTAACAATCGGCCAGAAGTCGGGCCGCATCGACGCCGAAGGCGGCGTCGTTTCCACTTACCTGCCTTCCGCGCAAGCCGACTCCGTGAACCTGGGTTCTGGGCCCGCTCACATCACGGCCGATACACTCTCAGGCGCCACATCCTCGGGACGCATTGTGTATTCGGGTCATTCGCGCTTGTGGCAGGGCGAATCCGTCCTGGAAGCTGAGCAAATCACTTTGTGGCGCGACGAAAAGAAAATGCAGGCCACCGGAAACGTCGTGGCCGTCTTCCCGCAAACGTCGGGGCCGGCGCTGAAGCCAGTATCCCGGTCATCACCCGACGCGTCTGGCCCGACTTTGTGGCGAGTCCGCGCGCCTTCCCTGACGTATTGGAACGACCAAAACAAGGCGCGACTCGAGGGCGGCGTCGTTGCCACTTCCCAGCAGGGTTCGCTCGAATCCCGCACCCTCGACGTGTACCTGGGTCCCGCGACGAATCCAACGGCCTCGAATCCTGCCTCTGGACAACGCCCCGCCGGGCGGTCTGGTACCCCTGGCAGCGGGCAACTGAACCGCATTTTGGCTCAGGGCAACACGGTTATCCGCCAGGGGGATCGCCGCGGGACGGCCGATCAGGCCGAATACACGTCGAACGACCAAAAATTCGTGCTGTCGGGCGGGCAGCCCACTCTTACCGACAGTTCTGGCAACACAACTGCTGGGCGTTCGTTGACCTTCTTTGTTGCGAGTGATACGATTTTGATTGATTCGCAAGCAGGTTCGCGCACTCTTACCAAGCATCGGGTTGAGAAATGAACCGGCATGTTGAAATTCCAAGCGGCCGACCTTAGGAAATCCTATCGGGGCCGTAAAGTTGTGGACGACGTCAGCTTGGAAATTCAGCAGGGCGAAGTGGTTGGGCTGCTCGGGCCGAATGGCGCAGGGAAGACCACGACTTTCTACATCCTGGTCGGCCTCGCGCGCCCGGACTACGGGCGTGTTTTGCTGGACGGCGAGGACATAACTGACCTCCCGATGTATCTGCGGGCCCGCAGCGGCATCAGCTACCTCCCCCAAGAGCCCTCGGTCTTTCGGAAACTTACGGTAGAAGAGAATCTGCTGGCGGTGTTGGAGACTTTGCCCCTCACTCCGGAGCAGAGACGCGACCGAGTGGAGGAGTTGCTGGCGCAGATGGGACTCGAAGGAGTGCGGAATAGCCAGGCGTACGTTCTGTCGGGTGGCGAGCGACGAAGACTTGAAATTGCGCGATCTCTAGTGCTTTCGCCCTCGTTCGTGCTGCTCGACGAACCGTTCTCCGGCATCGATCCGCTGACGGTGGTGGACATCCAAAAGATCATCGCGGACTTGAGCGCGGCGGGTATCGGCGTCCTGGTGACCGATCACAATGTTCGCGAAACGCTCGCCGTCACGAACCGCGCCTATATCATTACCGAAGGGAAAATACTGTTTGCCGGTACACCCGCGGCGTTGTCGACCAACGCCGAAGTGCGCCGGATTTACCTGGGAGAGAGCTTTCGGTTGCACTGAGTCTTATGAACTGGCTTCAGCCTAAACTTCATTTGCGCGTTGCCCAGAAGCAGATTCTGACGCCGGGGCTCGTGCAGATGGTGAGCGTGCTGGCCCTGAATCGTCTCGAGCTCCGCGAGATGATCAATCAGGAGATCATGGCGAACCCGGTCCTGGAGGAACTCCCCGAAGAGGGAGTTGTGGCCGAGAGCTACACCGATGAGGCGTTCCTGAAGAAGGAAACGGAAAAAGTTCCGGAGACCGAAGCCGCCAACCCATTCGACGAATTCGATTTCGGCTCGTTCTTCACCCAGTATCTCGATACAGGGAGCGAGCGGGCCGCCGGCAGCGAGCACGAAGAGATCGAGAAGCCTTCCTTCGACAAATTCCTGTCTTCGCCCGCCAGCCTCGCCGACCATCTCACGTGGCAGCTCAGCGTCAGCATCTGCACGGAAACAGTCCGGCGGATAGCCGAGGCTATCATCGGCAACCTCGACGAAAACGGCTACCTCACCGCGACCCTGGACGAAATAGCGCAATCCGCCGAGTATTCGATGGAAGATGTCGAGGAAGCGCTCGCGATGGTGCAGGAATTCGATCCGCCGGGCATCGGCGCTCGCGATTTGCAGGAATGCCTTTTGATGCAACTCAAAGTGATCGATCCGCAAAACACGCTGGCGCAGCAAATCATCAGTGAGCATTTGAAACTCTTGCAGAATAACCAGCTCAAAGAAGTTGCGCGCGCCCTGAATCGTCCCGTCGAGCTGGTGAAACGCGCGGTGGATGTGATTAAGCGCCTCGATCCCAAACCGGGACTGCGGTACAACAAAATCGAGCCGCGCCTCGTCGAACCGGACGTCCAGTTCCGTAAAGTCGAGGGTGAATGGCAGGTTTTCATGAATGAAGACGACCTGCCGCAGCTTCGTTTGAATCCGACGTACCGCCGACTGCTGGCCCGCGATGCCGCCGATCGTGACGTCCGGAACTATGTGAAAGAGCGCTTCACGGCGGCCATTCAGCTGATGAAAAATATCGAACAGCGCAAGCACACGATTCTCCGTGTCTGCCAGTCGATCCTCCGCCGCCAGGGCGACTACCTCGACTACGGCCCCGATCATTTGAAGCCGATGATGATTAAGGAAGTCGCCGAGGAAGTGGGCGTCCATCCCTCGACGGTGAGCCGCGCGGTGGCCAACAAGTACGTGCATACGCCGCAAGGCGTTCTCGAGCTCCGAAGCTTCTTTTCGGAATCCGTGAATGGTCCCCAGGGCGGCGACATGTCGCTGCTTTCCCTGAAGCGCCGCGTAAAGCAAATGATCGAGGAAGAAGACACTTCGCACCCGCTCACCGATGAGCAAATCACGAAGAAACTCAGCGACGAAGGCATCCACGTTACCCGACGCACCGTTGCCAAATACCGGGAAGACCTGCGCATCCCAAGCACTCACCGCCGACGCGTGAAGGGTTAGCGCCTCAAACCGTGGCCCCCCGCCCCTCAAAGAAACGCGACCCACGTCAGCTTGTCATCCTCACGGGTCTTTCAGGCTCCGGCAAAGGCTCCGTCCTGAACACGTTCGAGGATCTGGGCTTCTATTGCGTCGATAATCTTCCGGTTGCGCTGATTCCCGTTTTCAGCGAGCTTTACGACGAAGGCCGCGGCGAGATCGAACGAGCGGCGCTTCTTGTGGATGCCCGCGAAGGCGAGCAGATCGAAAAGTTGCCGATCTTTTACCGCGCCCTAGCCAGCAATCACCAGGCGACACTCGTCTTCATCGAAGCGAGCGATGAAGCGCTGATGCGCCGCTTCAGCGAGACTCGCCGCCCGCATCCTCTCGGCCATGGGTTCTCGGTGGCCGAGGGCATACGCGAAGAGCGACGCCGCATGGCGCCGATTCGGCGTCTCGCCGACGTGATCATCGACACGACGAAATTCAACGTCCACGAGCTGCGTCAATTCATCATCGACCGCTTTCAGAAACCTGGCCGGCGCCCATTGCTCGTTTCCGTGGTCAGTTTTGGCTTTCGTTATGGCACTCCGACGGATGCCGATCTGGTTTTCGACGTGCGCTTTCTCCCGAATCCGCATTTCGTTCCGAAACTCCGGGCGCTGACGGGCAAAGACCGGCGTGTAGCCCGTTACATTCGCTCGTTTCCGCAGACCGGCCAATTCCTGAAGCGGATCGAAAGCCTGCTTCGCTTTTTGATTCCGCACTACATCAGCGAAGGAAAGAGCTACCTGACCGTCGCGTTCGGGTGCACGGGGGGAAGGCACCGTTCCGTTGCGCTTGCGGAAGTGGTTCGCCGCGATTTGCAAAAGAAGGGATTCGCAACGAAGGTCGTCCATCGCGACCTCGATAAGTCGGCGGCTTAGTGGCGCAGGATCGAAGCCAGGAAATCAAATTTTCACCTTGGAATGTTTGAGCATGAAACCTGAAGCTCGGTTGACGCAACAAGATGAATTCCGCCGGCTGTTCCGATACGTGGCGCCGCATTTCGCGCTTCTGGTCGCCGGAGTAGTCTTGCTTGCATTCATGGCGGCTGTCGATGGTCTCGTCGTCCTGTCGATCCGGCCGGCCGTCGACGTGGTCTTGACGCCGAGCACGTCGAATCAAGGTCTCGCCCTGTTTACGGTTCCGTGGGGCAGTCATCACACGATCTTCCTCAATTCGTTCGTTCCTTCGCGTGTTCACCACGTTTGGTCCGTGTTCGCTCTCGCGCTGGTCTTTCTTTTTTGCGCCAAGGGTTTTGCCGAATTCTTTGGCATAACGCTGATTCAGTACGTCGGTCTCGCGAGCGTTACAGACCTCAGAAACCACGTTTACGCCAAGGTTCTCCAACAGCCCGTGGGATTCTTTCACGAGAATCCCATTGGTCGCGTCATGTCGGCGGTAATGAGCGATATCGAGCAGATGCGAAGCGCGTTTTCCGATTATCTGGCTGATTTTTTCCGCCAGATATTCACGCTGATTGCCTTCGTGCTTGTTCTGCTAGTGATCAATTGGAAGTTGGCGCTGGGATCGGCGCTGCTGGTTCCCCTGGTGGTTTGGCCGGTCAGCAAACTGGCTCGGCGCATCCGCCTGGCGACCGAGAAGAGCCGGTCACGGCTCGCCGACCTCAGCCAGATCCTGCAGGAAACAATCAGCGGCAATCGCGTCGTTAAGGCCTTCGGGATGGAGGGCTTTGAGATTACGAAGTTCAGCGCGACTGCCCGCAATCTGCTCCGCGAAAACATGCGATGGATCCGCGCTCTGGCAGCCACGTCGCCTTTGATGGACTTGCTCGGTGCCGCCGTGATCTCCATGATCGTGCTATATGCACGCGACCAGATACGGGCGGGCAAGATGACAACCGGAATTTTTTTCGCGTTCGTTTTCGCGCTGTTTCGAGCGTATGAGCCGGTCAAACGGCTCGGCAGCATCTACCAACTCTTTCTCCAGGCGGTTGGTGTCTCGTCGCAGGTTTTCGCCTTCATTGACTTGCCCGCAGAGATCCTCGATACGCCGGACGCGAAAACATTGCCTCCTTTTTCAATGCTGATCGAGTTTGGTTCTGCCAATTTCTCGTATGATAGCGGCCCGCTCATTTTGAAGGATATCGACCTGAAGGTACGGGCCGGGACGGTAGTCGCTATCGTGGGCTCGAGCGGCGCCGGCAAGACGACGCTCGTCAATTTGCTGCCGCGATTTTACGCGGCGAGTTCCGGAACGGTTCGCATCGATGGCTTCGATGTGCGCGACGTTACGCTGCGTTCGTTGCGGGAACAAATGGCGATCGTGACGCAGGAAACGATCCTGTTCAATGATACGATCTGGAACAATTTGTGCTATGGCCGGCCGAACATGCCTGAGGAAAAAGTGATTGCCGCGGCGAAAGCGGCGCTCGCGCACGACTTCATCACGCAGTTGCCGCGCGGCTATCAAACCGTCATCGGCGACCGGGGCCAGCGCCTCTCCGGAGGCCAGCGCCAGCGGCTCGCTATCGCGCGCGCCCTTTTGAAGGA
Organism: uncultured Acidobacteriota bacterium; assembly: GCA_963744235.1. Taxonomy (GTDB): domain Bacteria; phylum Acidobacteriota; class Terriglobia; order Acidiferrales; family UBA7541; genus Palsa-295. The sequence goes on from CAVUSU010000007.1 coordinate 703,792, forward strand.
TGCGCCCATTCTCATCCTCGACGAAGCCACTTCCGAGCTCGATTCGGAATCCGAGTCGCTCGTTCAAAGCGCCCTCAACAACCTCATGACGGGTCGCACCGTCTTCGTGATTGCGCACCGGCTCTCGACGATTCGCCGCGCCGACGTGATCGCGGTGCTCGACAACGGCTCCATTTCCGAACGCGGCACGCATGAGGACCTGCTGGCCCGCGGCGGCGTCTACGCGCGTCTCTACGAAATCCAATTTCGCGATGCCGAGCCTGTCTCACGTACGGTGAGTTCCTGATCATGTCCGGTAGTGTTTCGCAATCCGCCTCCGCGCCTGCGTCAAAATCCCGCTCGTCGGGCCTCAAGTCGATGACCGGCTATGCGCAAGCACGCGCCGTCGAGAATGGCTGGAGCCTTCGCGTTTCGATTCGCAGCGTCAATCATCGCTTCCTCGATCTGCACCTGCGCGTTCCGGAAGGCTTCGAGCCGGTCGAGCCTGGCATTCGCCAAATCATCCGGGAGCGCGTTCGGCGCGGCCATCTTGACGTCACCGTTCACTACGAGATCGAAGGTGCGGCGGCCGTCGGCGTCAATCACGAAGTTGCCGCTGCGTACCTCAAAGCGGCAAATTCGCTCCGCGCGCAATTCGCGCTCGCTTCGGAACCTGACGTGGCCGCGATTCTTCGCTTGCCGGGCGTGATTGGCCCGCCGGCGGCGTCGCTCGAGGAAGAGATGGCCAAGCTCGAGGCCGTGGTTTCGCGCTGCCTCGCTGAGGCGCTCGACAAACTCGATCGCATGCGCGAAGGCGAGGCAAATCATTTGCGGGAGGAAATGTCCTCGCGTTTGCGAAAGATCGCCGCTCTCGCTTCCACGATCGCAGTCCTTGCCGAGCGCGCGCGTCCGGCGTTTGCCCACCGCCTGGAAACGCGCCTGAAGGAGCTCCTCGGCGAGGCTCAGCTCGATCCCGCGCGCCTCGCTCAGGAAGCAGCTCTGGCCGCCGAACGCAGCGATGTTTCCGAGGAGCTTGCCCGGCTCGGCAGCCACGTGCAGCAGTACGAAGCATTGCTTTCTGGCGGGGCCGACGTCGGCAAGAAACTCGACTTCCTTTTGCAGGAAATGCAGCGCGAGACGAACACGTTGCTTTCAAAAACCCCAGGCAACGAAGATGAAGGCCTGGAAATCACGCGCGGAGCTCTGGAAATAAAATCGGAAATCGAGAAGCTGCGCGAACAGGTACAAAACATCGAATGAGCTCACCGGAGCCTCTCGTTCTGATTGTTTCCGGCCCGTCGGGTTCGGGAAAGTCGACGCTCGTAAAGAAAATCCTGCAGCTTCCCGGCACGATGCTGTCGGTTTCGTGCACCACGCGCCCTCCCCGCAAGACGGAGAGCGACGGCAAGTGGTACAATTTCGTGTCAGAAACCGAGTTCCAGCAAATGGTGGAACGGGGCGAATTCCTCGAGTACGCGCAGGTCTTCGGAAAGAATTGGTACGGGACGCCGAGCAAGTGGCTCGACGAAGCGCGGGCGCAGCAAAAAGATCTGGTTCTTGAAATCGACGTTCAGGGCGCTCTTCAAGTAAAACAGAAACTACCTGGAGCAATCGCCGTTTTCGTCGTTCCGCCTTCGAGCGCGGATCTCGAGCGCCGCATTCGGGCTCGCGGGCAGGATTCGGAAGACGAAATTCGCCGGCGTCTCGAGCGCGCGCGTCAAGAGATGCTGAACTACAGCAGTTATGATTTTGCAGTCATCAACGACGACCTCGAGCGCGCCGGCAGAGAAGCGCAGGCGATTGCGCTCGGCTCCCGTTGCCGTGTGGCACGGAACGAGGATAGAATTCGGCAAATTTTGAAGTCTTTTGGAGGCTGAATTTCTCATGGCAGTTTCTAGAGAGGTACCGGAAAGCCAGTTCGCCTATGTGGTGGTGGTTTCGCGCCGCGCGCGCCAGCTGATGATCGGCGGCAGAGCCATGGTAGACAACCCGAAAGCGCGCAAGACCACTCGCATCGCGGAGGAAGAATTGCTAAAAGGCCTCCTCGAATACCAAACGCCCGAGCTCCCGGGCGAGTCCGAAGACAAGGACGGCAAGCGCCGCAAATGACGCGACGCGTGACAAGCCGCGCCGTCGTTTGAATTCACCCTCATGAAAATCGCACTCGGCGTAACCGGCGGTGTTGCAGCCTATAAGGCCGCTGAACTCGTTCGCCGCCTCCAGCAGGAAAAGCTCGACGTGCAAGTGATCATGACCCGCGCCGCGCAGGAGTTCATCACTCCTCTGACGTTCGCTGCTCTCACCGGCAAGAAAGTGATCACGGAGATGTTCGGCGCGGACGACTCTTCGCCCGCCAACGTCGAAAGCGCCATCGAACACATCGCCATCGCGCAGCGGATCGATCTTCTCCTCGTCGCGCCCGCCACGGCCGATATGCTGGGAAAATTCGCGCACGGAATCGCCGATGATTTTCTTTCGACGCTCTATCTCGCGACGAAAGCCGCCGTCATGGTGGCTCCCGCGATGAACGTCAACATGTGGGAACATCCGGCGACCCAGGAAAATCTCGCCACGCTTCGCGCCCGCGGCGTTCACGTGGTCGATCCCGACGAAGGCTATCTCGCCTGCGGCATGACGGGCGCTGGCCGCCTCGCCGCAACTGAAACGATCGCCCGCAAGGTTTGCGACGTCCTCGGGCTCCGCACCGACCTGGCCGGCCAGACCATTCTCATCACCGCCGGCCCCACCCGCGAGGATCTGGATCCGGTGCGCTTTATCACGAACCGTTCGTCCGGCAAGATGGGTTACGCGCTCGCCGAGGCTGCTGTCCGTCGCGGCGCGCACGTCATACTTGTAAGCGGACCCACCGAACTGAACGCGCCCGAAGGCGCGGACTGGGTCCCCGTGCGCACGACGGAAGAGATGCGCCGCGCGGTTAACGAGCGAGCCGCGGAAACGAACATCGTCATCATGGCCGCGGCCGTGGCCGACTATCGCGCAGCCACAACCTCCGCGATGAAAATCAAGCGCGGCAGCGAACATCTGACACTCGAGCTCGAACCGACGCCCGACATTCTCGCCGAACTTTCGCGCAGCAAAGGCAATCGTCTCGTGATCGGCTTCGCCGCCGAAACCGACCGCCTCGCCGAAAATGCGCGCGCCAAGCTGGCGCGCAAAGGCGCGGACATGATGGTTGCAAATGATGTGACACAGGAAGGCGCCGGTTTCGACACCGATACCAACATCGTTACACTCTTCCTCCGCGACGGTCGCGAAATCGCGTTGCCCAAGCTAAGCAAACTCGAAGTGGCCCACCGCATCCTCGACGCCGCCCTGGAACTCCAGCGCCGCCGTTAGCGCTCGGGTTCTGGCCTTGTGATTTTTCACGCCGTCCGCGATAATCCCAAATCGAATGACCGAAAACACGCGCGCCGGCCTCGAGGGTTGGTTCCGTTACGCCGATGAGCTTGGCCTTGGCCCATACTACCGGGATCGCGCCACATCGAAATCGTTTCCCTCGGCGCCAGCCGCGGCACCAACGATCTCGGTGGCTGCAACAGCCTCTGCGGCGTCTGCGCAATTCTCCGCGGCCGCGCCACGCCGGTCGCCGCAATCTTCGGCACCCGCAGCAGCGCCGGCTAAGCTGACGCCACTCATCCAAGCCCCGTCGGGCCCTTCGCTTTTCGAAGAACGCATCGAAAACGACTCGCTCGAGCGCATCCGCGCCGATATCGGCGATTGCACGCGCTGCAAGTTGCACAAGGCACGCACGAACATCGTCTTTGGCGTCGGCAATCCCAAGGCCGAGCTTGTGTTCATCGGCGAAGGTCCCGGGCACGACGAAGACATTCAGGGCGAACCGTTCGTCGGCCGCGCCGGCAAGCTTCTGACGCAAATGATCGAGGCCATGGGCCTAAAGCGCAGCGACGTTTACATCTGCAACGTCGTCAAGTGCCGCCCGCCTGAAAATCGCCTTCCTGAAAAGGACGAAATCTCCACATGCTCGCCGTTTCTCTCGCGCCAGCTTGCAGTGATTAGGCCGAAAGTGATTTGCTGCCTCGGCGCCTGCTCCGCGCAGACGCTTCTCGAGACCAATCAGGGTATCTCACGCTTCCGCGGAGAATGGTTCGATTATCGCGGTTCAAAACTCATTGCCACGTACCACCCTGCGTATCTCTTACGAAACCCACCCGCCAAAAGCGAAGTCTGGAAAGACCTGCAAAAGGTGATGTCCGTCCTGGGTCTTCAGCCCAAGCCCCGGCGTTAAGTCCGTGGTGAGATACCAATCACGACTCACTAATCACCAATCACACTAATGGGGATCCTCCTCGGACTCACCGGCGCAATCTCCTGGGGCATCGCTGACTTCGCTGCGCGATTCGCGTCTCGTCGAGTGGGCGCTTACCGCACACTTTTTTTCATGCAGTGCGTTGGCCTTCTGGTGCTCACTGCCTATCTCGAGTGGTCGGGCGGCATATCCCGGGGAGTCGCGCCCGGCTGGCACCCCTGGGCGCTCGCGGCGTTTGCCGGGGTACTGAACACGATCTCCTCGCTTTCGCTGTACTATTCGTTTCAAATCGGCGTCATGAGCGTCGTTGCGCCGATTTCATCAGCCTATCCCGCGCTCACGGTCGTCTTGTCGCTACTGAGTGGCGAGCGCATCCAACCGCTCCGCGCCGCTGGACTGGCGGTCACGCTCATAGGAGTGGTTCTCGCCGCCACCTCCTTCGCGCCAAACTCGAGCGGCGAATCCTCGGCGGCCAACCCTTCATCTCGAGCGCATCTGACGAAAGGGGTCGGTTGGGCAATCCTTTCGGCCATCGGATTCGGCTTTCTTTTTTGGTTTCTCGGTTTCCACGTTGTGCCGGTGGCGGGCAGTGCGTTCTCCGTTTGGATGATTCGGCTTTCCACGTCCTCGACGCTCGCTCTTTTCGCCGCGCCCGCTCGCCAAACGCTGCGCTTGCCTTTTGGAAATGTGTGGTGGCTCCTCGTGGCCGTCGGCGTCATGGACACCGTGGCATTCGTCGCCAATAACGCCGCGCTTCACATCGGCCAGGTCGCGGTCGTCAGCGTGCTTGCATCGCTCTATGGCGCCGTAACCGTGATCCTCTCGTGGATTTTCCTCCGCGAACGCCTCGAGCGCACGCAATGGCTCGGTATCATCTTCATCTTCACGGGCATCGTCCTTGTGAGCCTTTGAAATATTACTGGCGATGTTGCGGCCTCAAATTCCCTGCTTTTCGACGAGGCTTTTGCTAGCATCAGGCTTTCAATCGCGAGGTGAACCCCGATGCGACGCATAGCGAAATTGTTTGCAGCCCTCTTTGCAGTGAGTTTGCTCGTGGCTATTGCCGTCGTGGGCCTTGCTCGCAGCGCTTCGCGCGCCAGCACCAACGCCGCATCGCGCAACCAATTTGGCAAGGTGGATTTCCCCACGTCCTGCTCGGCACAAGCGCAACCCGCCATCGAGAAAGGCGTCGCGCAGTTGCACTCGTTCCAATACCAACAGTCGGAGGCCGCTTTCGCCGAAGCCGCGCGAACCGATTCGCAGTGCGCGATCGCGTACTGGGGACGCGCGATGTCGCTCTACCATCAATTGTGGGATTTTCCGGACGCGGACACTCTCGCGAAAGGGCGGGGCTACGTCGCAGAAGCTCAGAAACTTGCTGAGAAAACGGCTCGCGAGACCGATTACATCGGCGCGGCGGCGGCGTTCTATCAGGACAATTCGAAGCTGAGCCACGCCGCGCGCGTGGAGGCTTATGTGGCCGCCATGGAAAAACTGCATCGGGATTTTCCGGCGGATACGGAAGCTACCGCTTTCTACGCGCTCGCGCTCGTTAACCTCGCGTACCACGAGGATGAACTCGTCAACCGCAAGAAAGCCATCGCGATTCTCGATCCGCTCTTCGTGCAGTATCCGGAGAATCCAGGCGTCGCCCACTATCTAATCCACGCCACCGATACGCCTGAGCTCGCGCCGCAAGGACTGGCCGCAGCGCGCCGTTATGCGGAAATAGCACCCGATTCGTCGCACGCGATTCACATGCCAACGCATATTTTCACGCGACTCGGCTTGTGGCGGGAATCCATCGACTCGAACGTCGCCGCCTCGGCGGCCGCCGCGAAAGCCACGGAAGCGCATCAGGCGGATGCCGACTATCAGTTGCACGCCATGGATTTCCTCAACTACGCCTACCTTCAGAGCGGACAGGAGGCGAAGGCTCGCCAGGTTGTCGCGGACATTAAGAATGTGGCAGGCGCCAGCGCCGAGGACATGGCCGAGCACGAAAGCTGGTTTTCCGCGCGCACCGCTCTCGAGTCGCGCCACTGGAAGGAAGCCGCCGCATTGACTCCTCAGGAGGTGAAAGGCGAGCCCCAGGACTCGACATATTTCGCGCGGGCCGTTGGCTCCGCGCGCAGTGGCGACGTCCAAGGCGCTCGAGCGGCGATCAAGAAACTGAACGAAGCGATTTCCGTTCAGCGCACTCACGCAAAGCATATGGGCTATGGCAGCTCTTCGGGTGAATCGGTGGAGCAGCAAGAGGCGCAAGCGTGGCTGAAATTCGCGGAGGGGAAATCGGAACAGGCCGTGAAGATTCTGCGCGCGGCGGCCGATCGCGAAGATGCCTCCGGCGTCGATTCCGTGTCGATGCCCGCGCGCGAAATGCTGGCAGACTTGCTTCTGGAATTGAAGCGCCCCTCCGAGTCGCTCGAAGCGTATCGAATCGCGCTGAAGGAATCGCCGAACCGTTTCGACGGGCTTTGGGGAGCCGCGCAAGCCGCTCAATCCGCGGGCGACGCCGGCGCAGCCAAGAGTTATTACGCGAAGCTCGTAGAGGTCAGCGGACCTGGCGCGGACCGACCCGAGCTTCAGGAAGCTCGCGGCTACCTCGCCTCAAAGTAGAAGGTGAAAGAGCAGAAATAGAAAGCGGAGAAATTCGACTCGATTACTCCGGCGCCTTCATGAGCTTGCCCTTGCCGTCCTGCACGAAACTGACCTGAGCCTTCGCTCGTTCTGTATTTCGATTTTCCTGGGCGACCTGCACGATCGATTTTGGTTTGGCTGCCAAATCAGCCACGCCTTTCACCACCGCTTTGTCAAAGCACATGAACGAGGACGGCACGAACTCGAAGCTGGAGCCGCTCGTGATCGACATTGCGAAGCGCTTTGCCGGCAAAGGAGAGAGCTGCGGAAATACGACCGGCGACACGGAGCTGGCGTTCGAACTATTCAAGGAGCCGCCACTGTAGGATGAAGGGCTCCCTCCCACCGTCCCCAACTGTGCGTGCGCAGGCAAGCTGAACAGCAGAATCAATGCCCCAAGCCCGATGATAGGTTTCATCTTTGCCCCTTCCGTTCCCGACCCTCGTGTCACAAGGGCAATCCCGCTGCCAGAGTGTCCGGGTAGCCCATCTCTATATTCTTCTGTCACTTACGCGAGAGGGCGTCGAGTAACAGTGCCGAGTCGATGCGAAATCCCCCGGCCCTTTTGTGCAAGGAACTTCAGGTCCCTTACCGTCTCATATTGAACAACTTGCAAAACCACGCTTTACACGTTCCGGTTGCCATGCTAGCTTGTTTTCCCGTACCGCCGATCCGTCAGCGCCAGGCGGCTGGGCCATTGACTATCGACCCGCCACAGTTTTTGTCTCTGTCTCCTTCCCAGATAATTCAGACAGCACCTTCTTCTCGATTTGGCAGGCAAGAAACGCCATGCAAATCGCATGGACAAAACTATGACGCGAGGTCTGGGTGCTAAAACTCCGTAAAGTCGAGCTGTTGGGCTTCAAGTCCTTCTGCGAGAAGACGCCGATCACGTTCAGCGGCAGCGGGATTACTTGCATCGTGGGTCCGAACGGGTGCGGCAAGTCCAACGTAGTGGACGCGATCTCCTGGGTGCTGGGCGAGCAGAGCCACAAGATGCTCCGCGCCGAGCGTATGTCTGACTGCATCTTCAACGGCACCGCAAAGCGTCCGCCACTGGGTCTTGCCGAAGTGACGCTCACGCTCACCGATCCGGAACTCGCGGATGCGGTGGCAAAGGTGCTTGACGGACCTCAGGTTGTCTCGACTGTCTCGACTAGCGACGAAGGTATGGGCGGCGAGCCAATGCCCGAGTCGCCCGCCGCAGCCTTGGCAGAGACGCCGGGCGAGACGAGTACAGAAGATCCCGCCTCCTTGAGCGACACCACTGAGAAGAAAAAACCGTGGAAGAAACGCGGTGCCGACAAGCCCGCGATTACGTTGAGGCCTGGAGAAGTTGTCGTCGCTCGCCGCCTGTACCGTTCCGGCCAGAGCGAATACCTCATCAACGGACGAGTTGCCCGTCTCCGTGACATCCAGGAAATCTTTATGGGCATGGGCCTCGGCCCGGACAGTTACGCCATTATCGAGCAGGGCCGCATCGGCCAGATCCTGAACTCAAAACCGATGGACCGGCGCGCCATCATCGAAGAGGCCGCCGGCATCACGATGTACAAGACGAAGCGACGGCTCGCTGAAGCGAAACTGGAAGCCTCAAAACTCAATCTTTCCCGCGTCAACGATATTCTGGTCGAGGTCGAAAAGCAGCTCGCGTCGCTCAAACGTCAGGCTTCGAAGGCCCGCCGCTACGCCGAGCTGCGCGAACAGATGCGCGGCCTGCTTCGCGTGGTTCTTGCCAGCAAAGCGGAGCACCTCGATATTGAAGCGGCCCGCCTCGAGAACCTGCTCCGCGACATGGACGCCGCCGAAGAACGCGAATCGCGGTCTGTTCACGAGATGGAGTCCGAGCAGGAGCGCCTGAGCGCACGCACGTATGAGGTGGATGCCGCGCTTCGCCAGACCCAGAACGTGTTGAGCCAAACAGCCCTTGATCTCGACCGGGCCGAGAATCGGATCACCTTCAATCGCGAACAGGCCGCTCAGTTCGATTCACGAGCCTTGCGGCTCTCGATTGAAATCGAACAGGCGGAACGCCAGGTCACTGACCTCTCCGCTCGAATCACCGTGCAACTCGACGCAGCTAGCGCGCTTCGTGAGCAGGCGATGGCTCTCGAAACAGCCTTGCGGCAGTCCACGGAAGAATCTTCCTCAAGCGTCGCCGAACAGCAGCAGCTTGAAACGCGCATCGAACAGCTCCGCCAGCTTACGGGACGCCTTGTCGAAGAATCCGCCCGCGAACAGGCCGAATCGCAGCAAGCCGAAGAGGCGGCCGCGCATCACGCTGCTACCGAGCAAGATCGTGCCGCCGCGATCCGCGGCATCGAAGGCGAATTTTCGGCGCTCGCGCAGCGCGTCGACACCGCTGACTTCGTTTTCCTGGCCGCCGAACTTCGCTCGCGGGAGCTGGACGCAGCCGTTCACGAGGCACAGGCGCGCCTCGTCGAATACCGCCGCGCACAGCAGCAAACGTCCCAGCAACTCGAACAAACGCGCCAGTCGCTTTCCGCGGAGCGCGCGCGCCACGCCTCAATCGAGAAAATTCTCAGCGACCGCGCTTACACCGCCGACGCCGTCCAGAAACTTTTCAACGCCGGCGATTCCGGAGCGCATGGATTCCGAGCGGTCGGCTTGCTGGCCGACTACGCCGAAGTGCAGGAGGAATACGAAGGAGCCGTCGAGCAGTTCTTGCGCGACGAGCTCGAGTACGTCGTCGTCGAATCGTTCGACCAAGCCCGCACCGGCATCGCGCTGCTGCGCGACGAGATGGGCGGTCGCGCCACATTCTTTATCGATTCCGCCCCGGGCCTGGACGTGGACAAGATGGAAACCGGCGGCTCTATGCCGGGTGATTTCATCGCGCGCCTCGATCGCATCGTTGAATTTCGCGACCCGCTGGGCCCCGCCACCAAGTACTTCCTGAAGAAGCTGCGGACGGCCTACATCGTCGCAACATCCGAAGTAGCCGAGCGGATGGCCCACGACAATCCCCACAGTTATTTTCTGACGCTTGACGGTACCTGTTACCACGGCCGAACCGTCTCGGGCGGACGGAAAGGCGAAGCGGGTCCGCTCGCGCTTAAGCGCGAACTCCGCCATCACGAAACGGAAGCGGTGCGCCTGGACCGCATCGCGCAGGAGCAGCAGTCAGAACTAACGCGCCTTGAAGCGGAAATCGTAGCCGCCGAGCAGCAAGTCGCCGCCGCCGGCGCACAACATTTGGAAGCTGAGAAAGCGCTCGTCACCGCCACTCACCAACGGGAGCAAACGCGCAGCGAACTCCAGCGCGTTGAGTCCACTCTCGCTGCCGAGCGCGAAGAGATCGCGCGCCTCCATTCCGCGGCCGAATTGGCCCGCCAGCGCGCTGCGCAGGCTCGCCAGGAGCATGAAGAGGCCACTCGTTGCCGCGCCGCGGCCGAATCCGAAGCCACGGAAGCCGCCGAAACGCTCGTGGGACTGCGCCGGAACTTTCAGCTTCTGCAGGAGCGCATCATCGCCCGTCGCGAAGAGCTCGCAACCATTTCCGAACGCCTCGCGAGCGCCGAATCGATCGAGCAGCGTCTGGCGGGTGAAATCGCCCAGGCAAACGAGCGAGTTGCTTCGCTCCAGCAACAACACGCCGCGCTGCTTCAGGAGAAAGGTGAGCTGGAAGCCTCTTGCGAGCTGCTTGCGCAACAAGCCGAATCGCTGCGGCTGGAGAAAGCGCGGCTCGAAGAGCAGCAAGTGACTCTGGAAAAGGAGTGGGAAGACGCGCGGTCGCGCGCCGGCCATCTGGATGAATCGCTTCGCGGCAAGCGGCAAACCCTCGAGGAGCTTCGCAGCTTGCGCAGCCAGCGCCAGATCGAAAAAGCGCGCAACGATGCAGACCGTGATTACCTCCGCCAGACGTGCGTCGCCGAACTGAACGCGCACCCCGAAGACTTGATGGCGCAGTCTGCGCAGTTGCTCGTCGGTGAAGAGTTGGTCGCCGCCGAAACGAATTACAACGAAATGAAAGCGCGCGTCGAAGCGATGGGCCCGGTCAACATGATGGCGCTGGAAGAGTTTCAGGAATGCGAGCAGCGTGAACAGTTCCTCCGCCGCGAGCGCGATGATCTCGTCCAATCGATCCAAAACACGCAACTCACGATCAACGAGCTCGATCAGGTTTCGCGCCAGAAATTCGAGGAAGCCTTTAACTTCATCAACACGCACTTCGCGATTGCGTTCCAATCGTTATTCGGCGGCGGACACGGCGAAATGCGCCTTAGCGAGCCTGACAGCTCCGGCGACGCAGGCATCGACATCGTCGCGCAGCCGCCCGGCAAGCGCCTGCAGAACATCCTGCTTCTCTCGGGCGGCGAAAAGGCCCTCACCGCTCTCGCGCTGCTTATTGCTGTCTTCAAATATCAGCCAAGTCCGTTCTGCATCTTGGACGAAGTGGACGCGCCCCTCGACGAAGCAAACGTCGGCCGCTTCAACAAAATGCTCGCAGACATGTGCGGCCAGACGCAGTTCATCGTCGTCACGCACAATCGCAAGACCATGGAAATGGGCTCCGTCCTCTACGGCGTGACGATGCAGGAGCCAGGCGTCTCGAAATTGGTCTCGGTGAAGTGGGAAGAAGCCGCCGCCACAACCGAACAAAAAGCCGCCACCGCCGCCTGAGAACTCGGTGTTCTCGCGGGCTTTTCTGCGAGCCGCAGCATCATGGACGGCCAAAACAAAAGCAAGGATTTACCGCAGAGACCCTCCTAGCAAAACGGCGGGCACGCGCTGAGGACGCTGAGAAAACCGAAGCGAAAGCCCACGAAGCCGCTGAAAATTTCAACAGCCACTCCGAAAATTTGCCCTTTCTTCCCGATTGACATCATTCTTCGCTGCGCTAGAATACCCGCCTCCCAGTAATCGAGGAAACCGACTCCGTGGCCTCTCCACAAATGAATGCAGTCATTGCGCAAACGAATTTCCCTGGACTCAAGCTTCGCGCCCGAGGCAAGGTCCGCGACATTTACGAGCTTGGCGACCGCCTGCTGATCGTCGCCACCGACCGCCTTTCGGCCTTCGACGTCGTGCTACCCACGCCGATTCCGGACAAAGGCCGCGTCTTGACGCAGCTTTCGCTTTTTTGGTTTGAGAAGCTCGCGGACATCGTCCCAAATCACGTAATCTCCGCGAGCCATTTCTCGGGTGAGCTCGCTCCCTATGCCGAGCAGCTGGAGGGCCGCTCGATGCTCGTGCGCCGCACTGATCCTGTGCCTATCGAGTGCGTCGTGCGCGGCTATATTTCAGGTTCTGGCTGGAAGGAATACCAGAAATCGGGCGCAGTCTGCGGCATTCCCCTGCCACCCAGGCTGCGCGAATCGGACAAGCTCCCCGAACCAATCTTCACGCCTTCAACGAAGGCCACCACTGGCCACGATGAAAACATTTCGTTCGACGAGACCGTTTCGCGCGTAGGCCGCCCCCTCGCCGAGAAGCTGCGCGACGTCAGCCTCACCATCTACCGCAAGGCTTCCGAACACGCCGCCGCGCGCGGCATCATTATCGCCGACACGAAATTCGAATTCGGCCTACTGAATGGCGAACTTATCTGGATCGACGAAGCGCTTACCCCGGACTCCTCGCGCTTTTGGCCCGCGGACCAGTACGCGCCCGGCAAAGCACAGCCTTCCTTCGACAAGCAGTACGTTCGCGACTATCTCGAGCGCATTGGTTGGGATAAGCAGCCCCCAGGCCCCGCTCTCCCGCCGGAAGTCGTCGCCGCCACTCGCGACAAATATCGGGAAGCCTATCGAAGCGTCACCGGCCATTCACTCGACTAGATTGGTTGCGCCGCTTTCATAGCAGCGCACAAGAGGCTTTGCGGAGCGTGCTATCGTGAAAGATCAACTCGAATCTTTGATCGGATTGATGGTCGAGCGCGGCATCCTTCTTGACGAAGCCGTCACCGAGTTCGAGAAAAAATTCATCAAGCGCGTTCTCGACCGCGCCAACGGCAATCAGTCTCGGGCCGCCAAAGTCCTGGGCATTCACCGCAATACACTCAGCCGCAAAGTGGACGTGTACAAACTGGACCACCGCGGTCGCCGCTGACCTCTTCCGAAACGTCTGAGTCAATAGGAGCCGCCATGAATGTCGTTTCTACAAGCCCGGCTAAATCAGCGCTGTTCCTCCGCGCACGCGGTGTCACCGCGGCGTTCCTGACATTGGCCGTCATCCTGGGACCCGCTTTTTCCACCACCGCCGCCGCTCCTCAAAACTCTACTCTCGTGACCCTCGCCAAAATCCGCGAGGCCTGGGTCCAAGACCTTCACACCAAGCAGCTCGAACCCATCCTGAAGATCTATGCCGCGGACGCCGCCTTCCTCCAACCCTCAGGCGAACGGCTCACCGGTTCGGCCGCCCTCCGCACCCTTTTCCAAAACATAATGGCCACCTTCAACAGCGACCTTGCCCTTCACAGCGAGAACATGGAAACATCCGGCGATCTCGCATACGACAGCGGCGACTTCAAAGAAAGCCTCACCACGATCTCCACCGGCGCCAAAATCAGCTCCCAAGGGAGCTACATACTCATCTTCAAACGGCAGCCAAACGGCGCGTGGCTAATCGTTCAGCAAGTCTTCACCGGTACCCCACCGGCTGGCACTTAGGCCCACCCTCCGCAATTTCGTCGGCGGGCAGGAGGTCCTCGTCAGATTCACTAAGTTAGAAGTTCTTTCCCAGAAATTCCCTAAGCCGGTCGAGCCGAAAGGTGGCGTCGCCGATCTCGACGTCGAGCAGCAATTGCGCGGTGGTCAACTGGTTGCGGAAGTCCATGGCAGCCGTGGTGTCCGCGCTGCCAAGGAGTTGAAGATTGCTTTCGATTTGCTTTTGCTCGTCCTGGAGCGCTTTGAGTCTGCTGTCCTGAACGGAAATACCGTCCGCCACCTGTTGCTTGAGGACCTGGGCGTTGCGCATGACATCGCCTTCTTGAACCTTCTTCCAATCGTCGTAGGCGTCCGCAGCTTGATCCAGATGTTTGTTGATGGCCCAACTGGCCAGATTGTAGGTCACCGTCACCTCGCCATACGCTCCAGGGTTCCCCACCAAGGGATTGATCTGTTGGTGCGCGCCTACCGAAAGCGATACGTCCCAGTTATTCTGCCGATTTAGTTTGTCCAGAGCTCGTCGCTCGTTCACTTCGCCGCTTTGCTTCTCAGCCACCAGCTCCTTCACCGGCTTATCACTCAGTTGCGGCGTATACAGGCCGGCGATCTTCGACTGGGTATCGGCTCGATCCGCTTCCAGCTTGATTCGTGTGGTTTGCAAGGCGAAAGCCATGGGCCGGGTCACGTTTTGTGCATCGAGCATCTTCGTGTTTGTGGCGAGCAGCGCTTCCAGGCCTTCGGACGCTTGCTGAATCAGATCCAGTCTGTGTTGCAGCGCCTGCTTCTCCAGGCTCGGAAGCGCATATTGGATGTACTGCTGGGCCGAAGAAGCCGCTCCGTAGAGCTCGCAATCCTTGCGCGCCGCATCCAAAGTCAGCCCGGCTTTCCGTACATTGGAAAGGCTGCTGGACGCTCCCCACACCGACTGCATGGGCAAGCCGGTGTTGGGCTGGGTCACGCCCGCCACTGCGTTCGGGACGAGCAAGAGATCGCGTTGAGCCGCAGCCTGCTGAGTCACGTACCTGCAATAGGCCTGTTGGTCCTTGTCGTCACCCCCAAACGCAGCGGGGCTCAGCACCATCGCAATGGCTAAGGCTGCGCTGAATCTTGCCTGAAACGCTTTGGGCTTTGCTTGAGTCGAGGGCATCTGGGCGTCTCCTCAGAAGAAGAGCGGTTTGCGGTTCAAAAACACGGTTTTCGACTTCGCGGATTCTGGATGGTCCAACTGCATTTGGATCAGGAAGCCGCGGATGTCGGTCTTGAAGATTGGATGGGTGGCATGTTCTTCGCCGGAGAAAATCTGCTTGACCGTGCCCACCTTCTGGCACAGCACCATATTCAGGAAGCAGTCATACACCGGAGTGCCAGTGGAAACATGGCCCTGGTTGTCGTAGGGCACAAAAGCGAAGTACACGCTGCTATCTCCGGACACGATGAGGTAATACGGCGTCTGCTTCGCCGTGGCGATCGCCTGTCGCAGCCGATCGATCTGTTGCGTCTCTTCGTGGAGTTGCTTTTGCGCAACGCTAATCGCAATGTCAAGCTGCGCAATCTCCGATATCAGCTCCGCCTGTTTGTCGAGCACGTCCAGGGACTTGGTATCCGTGGTGTTCTTCTGAAGGACCTCGTCGGTAAGCAGGACCTGGCTAATCTTGCTGTCCGTGTATGAATTCTGGGCCTGATTCAGGGCCGCTCGCTGCGTAGCCGCGTCCCCTTTCGTGATAAGACCCGCGGCCAAATCCTTGTCGATGGCGGCTTCCACTTCTTTCACTTGCGTCATCACCGCTTGCGTTTTCTGGTTGTCGGCCTGCTTCTGCTTCTCCAGATCCAGGAGCTGCGGGCCCGTGCGCCGGTTGTGTTCCGCTTCCCGCGTTATGGCGGTCTGAAGCTCAGGCTCGAGCGCCAGCAGCGCGGCCTTGTGCTTGTTCATTTCACCCACGCCGTTCTCGAGTCGCTGCTTGTCCACGTTCAAATCTTCCAGCGTCTGCCTGCTCGTCACCAGCTTCTCGGTGAAATCAAGACTCTTGTCATCAGACGGAGAGAGAATCACCGGCGCAGCCCAAGAACTGTTCAGGGCATAGAAGCCCATCACGAAGCCGTACGCCAGTACGCCCGCAAGCACGACATAAAGCGTCACGATGGCAAAAACCCGGTAAATCGTGACCACCGACTTGTACAGCAGCGGTTGGATCACGGAAGGTTTCGCATCAGCAGGCACTTTCTTGACGAGTGTCGTCGCCATCGGTGGCCTCCTGTTCCTTGGTGCGCGTACCCCAATCCTTCGAATCCAGAGTGCAAAGAGCGAGCGTGGTGATGAACAAACTGCTGACGAGCGACCACGCCAAATAGGCGCCGAAGGCGAGCGGGTGGTTCACCGCTTCCCTGGCGCTGTATTTCCGGATGACCCAGCCGAGAATCGCTCCCATGCCGAGGTACAAAACGAGCGGCGCCGGACCAGCCCACGCCATTGGACTGCCCGACAACATGGTGAGTGCCACCAGCAAGCCCAGAAGCGCCCCCAGCGGCGTCAACACAAGCGTAAGCACGGTATTGGGGTGCAGTGTCCACACGTGCTGTGGCAACGTCCTCAGCGTGTAGAAAAGATCGCGTACAATGCTGCGCCGCCAGCGAAGCTGTTGCTTGAATAGCTCCGTCAACGTAACGGGAACCGTGGTCCAGCACAGGGCATCATTGTTGATATAGGTCCCGTAGCCGCGCAGCAGCGTCTGATGCGTAAGGAATCGATCTTCGCCCTGGTTCACGGGAATGCCGAACCAGTGACGGCTGCGAATTTTGGGCTCGATCTCGAGCAGCAGCTCGCGCCGGATGGCGAACAAGCATCCGCTGATGCAGCCGACGCTGCGCGTCCAGTTCTCGGGAACCTTGTAGAGCTGGAACGCGGCGTAGTAGATGAAGGTCTGGATCGCGGTGATCGTGCTTTCGTTGGGATTTCTTACTCCCACCCTGCCGCCCACCGACCCGATCTTCGGTTCCGAGAAGCAAGCCGCCAGCTCCCGGATCGCGTCCGGATGAAAGATGCAATCGGAGTCGATCGAGATGATCATGTCTGCCGTGGAATGGTGCAGCGCATTGCACACGGTGCGGGCCTTGCCGCTGTTAACCGTATTCCGTCCCACCCTCACTTGAATGTTGGTAAAGTCGCGTTGCGCCTTGAGCATCCACTCGTAGCTGTCGTCCACCGAGCAATCGTCTTGCGCGATCACTTCAAACCTGTCGTTTGGATAGTTGCTCTGGCTGATGCTGTCGATCGTTTCGTACACAGTCTTGCCCTCGTTGAAGCAAGGCATCAGGACGCTTACGGTTGGCTGGTACGTGTAGTCTTTTTTGACCGTCGCTTTTGGAGCCGACCACTTCAGGATGAGAGCAAGCGTGTACTTGATGATCGAGATCACCAGGCATAGGAACAGAATGAGCCAGACTAGGACCGGGGCCATCGTTGCCTCGCTGCTTGCCTGCGCGATAACGGGCACATATCTGAATGATTGACGAACGAACGGCGGCGCACGTTTCGGCCACGCCATCAAACACCATTAACCGAAACGCACGCGCGGACAATGCAGTCCGTGTTCTTGCCTCTTTTGAGGATATCAAATCACTATTCATGCCGGAGTCTGCTGCACGGCGGTCGTGCCTTCTCCGCAACTATTGGTCTGAAAATGGAGTCGTCTCCGCGATCCGAACCCGAATCCCCGGCTTTCGCTGCTAAACTACTCGCCCGTGTCCCCGCGTTATTGCGAAGTCGCGCTCCCGGTTCCACTGCGGTCGACGTTCACCTACGCTGTCCCCGCGTCGCTGAACGGTGAACCGCTCATCGGGCGTCGCGTCGTCGTCCCATTTCGCAACCGTGCCGTGGTGGGCATCGCGCTAGCCGAATCGAATCGACGCCCCGAAAACCCGCCGGATGTTCGTATCAAAGAAATTGCCGAGCTGATGGACGCTCGACCGGCACTCCCGCCGAAACTGATCGAGCTGGGTGAATGGATCGGCCGTTACTATCTGGCGCCGATCGGTGAAGCGTTTCGCGCGATGCTGCCGCCCGAAATCGAGCTCCGCCATGACCGCGAATACTCGCTGACGAACGATGGCGAGGTTTACCTCTCGCAATTCCTCGCCGGCACTGAAGGCGCAACGGCGCAGGCCGACGAGGTTGCGCTCCTACGCGAATTCTCCGCCACCGGTGAAGCAGTGTCCTCAGCACGCGTCCGTCGCTGGCCGGGAGGCGAAGCCGCTGTTCAAAAGCTCGTTCGGCGTGGTTTGCTCGCCGCGCGCGACGTCGTGCGCCACCGCAAATCGCGCATGCAAAGAATCGTCGCCTGGAACGGCGAAGCGCCTCAAGCCTCTCTGGCGACGACGCCACGCCAGGCGCCCGAGAAAGCAGGTTCTCCCCCGGACCAAACGGAAGACCGAATCCACGAAATCCTCACCTCGACACGCGGTCCGCTTCCTCTCGCGCTTCTCGTCGAGAAAGCAAAAGTCTCGCGTGCCGTGATTCAGCGGCTTGAAAAAGCCGGCCGCCTCATCGCCTGGGAAGAACCGATCACGCCAGACGAAGATCCCTGGGATTCAGACTTCACGCCCCCCGCCAACGTCCTCAATTCAGAGCAGAACCAGGCGCTCGGCGAAATCTGGCGCTGGCTGGTGGGGGGACAATTCGCGGCGGGACTTCTTCACGGTGTCACTGGCAGCGGCAAAACCGAGGTTTATCTCGGCGCAATCGACGCGGCGCTTTCGCGCGGCAAGTCGACGATCGTGCTCGTCCCGGAAATCGCTCTCACGCTCTGGATCGGACGTCTGGTGCGCGCCCGCTTCGGCGCCACCGTCGCGGTCCTTCACAGCGGGCTTCCGGATATTGAACGCGCGCGCGAATGGTGGCGCGTCCGCAATGGAGATGCTCGCGTCGTCGTTGGTACGCGTTCGGCGGTTTTCGCGCCACTCGACAATCTCGGCCTCATCATCGTCGACGAGGAGCAGGAGTCGGCCTACAAGCAGGAGGAAACGCCGCGGTACAACGGCCGCGATGTCGCCGTCTATCGCGCGCGGATCGAAGGCGCGATCGCGCTGCTCGGCTCAGCCACGCCTTCGCTCGAGACCTACCACAACGCCCGCGCCGGAAAGTACCACCTGCTCGAACTCACACAGCGCGTCGCCAACCGGCCCCTCGCCGAAGTCCGCGTGATCGATCTTCGCGAGGATTTTCGACGCCAGCACAAGGCCACGCCCGTGTCCGAATCTTTGCGCGCGGCGATTGCGCTTCGCCTCGAGGAAAAAACGCAGGCCATGATCCTGATTAATCGCCGCGGCTATTCATGGTCGATGTTGTGCCGGAGCTGCGGCGCCGTCGTGCAATGCGAGAATTGCAGCATTGCGCTGACGTACCACAAGAGCCGCCAGCGCCTCGAATGCCACTACTGCGGATTTTCGATTCATCCGCCGAAGCAATGCCCGAAGTGCCGCGCCGAATACATGTACTTCGTTGGCGACGGCGCCGAACGCGTGGAAGAATATCTCCGCGAGCAATTCCCGCAGGCTCGCATCGCACGCCTCGACCGCGACACGGTCCGCACAAAGCGCGAGTATCAGCAAATTCTCGGTGCGTTCGCGAAAGGTGAGATCGATGTCCTGGTGGGCACGCAAATGGTCGCCAAGGGCCACGACTTTCAGCGCGTGACCCTCGTTGGTGTGGTTGCCGCCGACCTCGCGCTCGGCCGCCCCGATTTTCGCGCTGCCGAACGCACGTTCCAGTTGCTCACCCAGGTGGCGGGCCGCGCCGGCCGCGGCGAGCTCGCGGGTGAAGTCTTCGTCGAAACGTATTACCCCGAGCATTACGCGATTCAGTGCGCGGCGCGCCAGGACTACGCCTCCTTCTACGAAAAGGAAGCGCACTTTCGCCGCATGCTGCACTATCCGCCATTCACCGCGCTCGCCACCGTGATCATCCGCGATCGTAAAATCGAGAACGCGATTCGCTGGTCGCGCGCCCTCGCCGGATACTTCGCTCCATTCGAGGATCGCGGCGTGAAAATCTTGGGACCTGCCGCGGCCCCGCTCGCCCGCCTCCGCCGTGACTACCGCTTCCAGTTCGTCTTGAAATCTCCAAAACGTTCCGCGCTGGCCCAAGCCCTCAGCGGCGCTCTCGATTTCTGCGCCAGCAAGGAAATCCCCGAAACCGCCGTCATCGCAGACGTCGACCCGACCACCCTCTCTTGAAGTCTTATCTCCTATGGCCTCGTTACGGGCCAAACCATGAAACACAAAACGAAAATCGCCAGCGCGACTACCGCCCACGCGCGTCGCGCCGGATCGAGACGTTCCCACGGGTCGTACAGAGGAGGATGTTTGAATCGCAGCGACAGCACGGTCAGCAGCACGCCCCAGAAGATCCATGTGATTCCGCGGAACGGCGCGCCCAGAATTCCAAGTCCCACCAACGACAGAGAAACCACCAGCGAAATTCGCCGGTGAAACTTGCTGGCAAGGCTGTACACGATGTGCCCGCCATCGAGCTGCCACACTGGAAGCAAATTCAGCGCCGTTGCAAACAATCCCACCCAGGCCGCGCGCCCCACTGGATGCAGCAGAATCCACGCCGGATTCACGTGCGGATGAAACCACGAAACACAAATCTGCATGAGTAGCGGCACACCGAGCAGCATGTCGCCCGTGGCCTGGACGTTCGGAACGATTTTCGACCACGCCACGGCAATCGCCATCGCCGGAGCCGCAAGCGCAAACCCCACCACCGGTCCCGCAAGTCCGACGTCAAATAGAGCGCGCCGCGTGGTGATCGGCGACCGGATTCGAATGAACGCCCCAAACGTGCCGAAGAGAGTGGGGAACGGAATGAAATACGGATAGCTCGCATCGATGCCATAGATCCGACACGCGAAATAGTGTCCTAGTTCGTGCGCCATCAGGATCGCCAGCAGCGTGAACGAAAATGGCACGCCCAGCACGAGCAGTTGCGGGTGTTTGAAGACCTCGATCGTGGTGGTAAAGGGATCGCCGCCGCCCGAGAACGGCTCGCGATTCTGCGCGTACGACATCGCAAACTCGGAGCCCACCGCCAGCGTCGAAACCACCGTGAGGAGAAACAGAACCAGAGCAGGCCACAGCGGCCGCGGTCGAGGCTGGTAAGGAGGAAATTCCGCCGGCGGCGGAAACCTCATTTCGAGCACTTCGAGGGGAAGCCTTCCTTGCCCGTGCCCGTTACCGTTTCCATCGCTCATGCCGCACATCCCGAATCCTTGGATGCCTCAGCGCAGCGAGGGGGTACGCCATCGCGAATCGATCGATTTTTCGTTCCTCGTTTCAGGGTTTCTGAGCCGGGAGTGTCTGCAGTTCCTTGCCGGGTTTAAAGCGGACGGCTTTTCCGGGCGGGATGCTCACCTGCTGACCCGTGCGCGGGTTGCGCCCAATGCCGGTCTTGCGCGGCTTGACGTTGAATACGCCGAAGCGTCGCAACTCAATCCGATCGCCTCGCCCCAGCGCGTTTTTCATGGCCTCGAAGACCGTCTCCACCGCCTGTTCGGCCTTCGTTCGAGTGATGTTAGTCTTCTGCACGATTGCGTTCACGATGTCCAGCTTGATCACAGCGCCTCCCACAAAGCGGAAACCCATGCTAGTCAGTGGCTTGCGGGTTGTCAAGCCGCCCCCCATATAATACACTGCGCAACTCTTCGTTCATGGCACACTCGCCGTCGCTGCTGCAATCGGCGCGGAGCGCGAATCTCTATGGGGCACCCGCGGCGGCCTGTGCCCTCTTGCCGCGGACGACGACGGGCTCGCAACGGAGGTTTTCGAATGTCGGTGAAGTCTGACAAATGGATTCGCAGAATGTCTCTCGAACACAAGATGATCGAACCTTACGAAGACCGTCAGGTGCGCGATGGCGTCATCAGCTATGGTGTTTCGTCATATGGCTACGACATGCGTGTCGCCGACGAATTCCGCATCTTCACCAACGTGAACTCTTCGATCGTCGACCCAAAGCACTTCGATGCGAAATCGTTTGTCGAATTCAAAGGTCCCGTCTGCATCGTGCCGCCGAATTCCTTCGCCCTCGGACGCTCCGTCGAATATTTTCGCATTCCGCGCAGCGTGTTGACGATCTGCGTCGGCAAGTCCACCTACGCCCGCTGCGGCATCATCGTCAACGTCACGCCCTTCGAGCCCGAGTGGGAAGGCTTCGTTACTCTGGAAATCAGCAACACCACTCCCCTTCCCGCGAAGATTTATGCCAACGAAGGCCTCTGCCAGGTGGTCTTCTTCGAATCCGACGAAATCTGCGAAGTTTCCTACAAAGACAAAAAAGGGAAATACCAGGCGCAGCAAGGAATCGTCCTGCCGAAGATTTAAGCCGGCTCTTCGTTCATTCCGAAATCTCGTCGGTCCAAACCGTTCCCGCGGACTGCGGAGCGCCGTTACCGCCGAATGCTGATAGCGTCCGCCTCGTAGCCTTCATCCGTCGCCGTCTGCTTTGCCGCAGACTGCAAGGTCTTCTCGTCCGCATTCTTCGGCCCATCGAAGTGCCGGCGAATCACTTCTTCGCCGCTCGTGATTCGAACCAGCCATTTCGACTTGTCCTGATCCCATGAGACTTCCACGTTCGCGTGCATCATCTCTTCCATGTCGCTGCCTCCAGTGTTCCCAGGAACTGTCCGGCGGATTATAAGACTTTACGCCGACGGGCGAAAGAAGCCACCCCGACACAGTTCATTTTTCTGTCCCCTGCGTTGCGATCGGGGAGTTCGACGCGTGGCTCGTAAGCTCGGTCCCCGTGATGATCGCATTCCGAATCTGGCTGAAGAGGTCGGCCACCGTATTCGGCGTGTGGGGAATCAAAATCGTGTTGCTGTGATCGTTTGCGGCGATGTCCTTCAGCGTGTCGAAATACTGCGTCATCAGGACGAGTTGCATCACGTCCTGCGGAGTGGAACCCGGAACGGTTTTCGCGAAGTCTTCCACCGAATCCTTCAGCCCTGTGATGATCGCCTTTCTTTGATTAGCGATGCCTTCTCCCTGCAGGCGCTTCGATTCGGCCTCGGCTTCGGCCTGCTTCACGAGGAGCATCTTGTTCGTCTCCGCGCGCGAGACGGTGGCTTCCCTCTCCCGCTGCGCCGCGTTGATATCGTTCATCGCAGCCTTGACCTTCTGATCGGGAACGATATCTGAGATGAGCACTTTGACGATCGAGTAGCCGTACTCCTTCATCGACGCGTCGAGGTTGTCTCTCAAATCGCTCGCAATGTCCGCCTGATTCAAGAACGTATCGTCCAGCTTCATTTTCGGCACGTGGCCGAGAACCACGTTGTAGACCATGGACTCAATCTGTTTAACCGGGTCGGACAGCTTGTAAAACGCCGCTTCCACACCTTCGGGGATTATCTTGTACTGGATCGAGACGGGTATCTGCACGAACACGTTATCCTGCGTTTTCGTTTCTACCTGAACGTCGAACTGCTGCACCTTCATGCTCAATCGGCGGACCACCGTCTCGAGATACGGGCGTCTTCCAATTCAGGCCAGGGCCGGCAACGCGCGCGAACTTTCCCAGCCGCTGGACGATGGCTACCTGCGCCGTCTCAACCGTGAAGAACGAGCCCAGCACGATGCTCAAAACGAGGATCACAGCGATGACGAACAGGACTAGAACGAACGTGCCCATCATGTTCCGCCTCCACTTGCGTTTTTCCGCCCAGTCCAAACCGCACTCATATTTCCTGGCACACTTCCAACTCCCCTTCAAACCCCGGAAACGGGAAAACTAATGATTGGTACGGCGGCATTCTACCTTAGGGCTTGGCGCCAAGAAGCGGAAATAGGAAAGGTAACCGATGGACGTGCAGGGCTGGCGAAGGCCCCCAGCCCGTTGGCTAATGGACAGGCAGACCAGCCTGCAAAGCGGGGTGAAAAGCGAAGTGCTACCGTCACTCTAGATTACAAACAGCGAACTGCGAAAATCACAGGCAGATGCGCGCGGTCGGCTGGCTCGATAGCGCCCGCGACGTTCCACTTAGCCCCGCCTGCGGGACTAAGCGACTGCCTTCCTCAACATGACGCCCACGAGCAAACCCGAACCGAGCAGGAGCAGGCTGGAAGGTTCGGGCACGCCGGAAGTGGACTTCGTAGTAAGTGTGGCAACCGTTCCAAAGAAGCAGTTGTTGCAGGCTCCGTCAGATTCCGGTCCCCCGCCCAAGAAATTGATTTGAGGGATCGTGCCGTCCAGTGAAGGACCATGGGTGTCGAGAGGAGTAAAGTTAGCCGAAACAGCCACCAGTCCCTGGGTTCCGGTAAAAGAAAAAGGAACGCCGTCGCTGTTTGGACCCGAGTCGCTGGTGTCGAGAATCGAGCCAGTGACGAAGAAAAAGGTGTGGCCGCTCCCGCCGTCGTTGGTGACGCCGGGTACGATTAGGAACTGGCCGCCAGCGGCGAGGGTTCCGATATCAAAAGAGTCAGCCGTTGCGTTGTTGCCTCCCGCCCCAATTGTGAGTACTGCATTGGTGATCGCAGTCCCAGAGGTGTTGTTGATGGCGAAAATCGGACCGTCCAGTACCCCCAATCCGAAGTTGTTGCCCGCGGGGCCGGAGCAGTTGTAGCAGACTTGAATGTTGCCAACCGTATCGGCTTGGGCAGGTGTGCAAACGAAAATGAAAAGTCCCAACATAAGCAAGGCGACTAAGGGCTTCATTCGAACCTCCAGATGGCAAGGGTTCGCGAGCACGTAGGTCTCCAACCGATCTATGCGAAAAATAAGGCCACTTCGTGGATTTGCGCATAAGGAGTGTGCAAGTCCTTGCACTAAAAGACGACTTCCTGGGAGTTGAATGCAGACCTGCTCTTCAAAGGCGGCCCGACTATCCGGGACGGCTGCAATCTGCCTTAGAACGCCGGGCATCCGTGCGACACCAAGAATTCCTTCGCCGTGCCGCCCGAAACCTCGTTGTACATTCGATTGAAACGCGCTTGCCGGTCGGCCATGTCCCTCAGGCGACTGCGCACGAGCTTGCGATAAAACTGTCCCACGTTGTTCGCGTCCTTCAGGTACAGCGTCGATTCGATGTACAGCTCGGCGGAAAGGCACTGGTCGTCGGGACGGATTGTTCCCTTCTGGAAGTTCATCTCGTCGTTTTTCAGACCCACTTTCAGCCGGGTCATGGCGTCCCAATATCCCTTGTTGTCTCCGATTTCGCGGCGCGCTTCGGTCATGCTCGGCCCGAACAGGATGTGAGCATAGGGTATCGCTCCGAGTTCGTCCTGATAGACGTGCAGGATCTCGTGGACGTCGTACGGCCCGATCTGCGATTTGATCAACGCCGAAAAGTCGGCCATCAATTCCGCGCCGCACCTTACTGCGTCCCCTCCGGCGTCGCCTTCCTTATGCGGCCACTTGTCCTTGTCGTAGATCATGTATTTGAACGTAGGGCAGGATTCTTCGAGGTTGATGCCAGTGATTTTCCTGTAAGCGAAGAACACCTTACACGCCTGGTTTTCGGCGAAAGGCTTGCAAAGCTGCTTCGTCGCCGGGTCGGCCACATGCGAGCAGTCCACCTGAAAGGTCACCGGCAGCGTCGCCTGATTGGGGCAGCTCGACACAGTAATCTCGTCTTGTGCCAATGCAGGCGTGCACCACATCCAGCATGAGCAACAGAATGCCAGACAGCTGAACAGGCGTTTCATCGCGCGTCCTCAATCATCGGTACGCTTCACGCCTCCGGTGTACGTAAAAGCGAAGCGCCAGTCCGTGCGGTGGGGATAATACCATTTAGGTCCGACACATCGTTGCTCTCAAATCATGGTTCTTACTTCACAATCGGCGATGGCTCCCCCCATTTCCCTGCAAACACGAACGACTTCAGAGGCTTCCGCTCGCGAGGCGCGTTCTCACGCTCTTTCAAATGTTCCGGGAGCGACGAGGCATCGCCTGGGTAGCCAATCGCAATCCCGGCCACGGGCTCATATCCCTCAGGAATGGAAAAAAGTTCGCGCGCCTTGTCCGGCAGAATCCCCGCCATTTGGTGCACTTGAAGACCGAGCGCTGCAGCCTGCAGCGCCAGATTCGCCGCGGCTTGTCCGACATCGTGCAGGGCGTGACGATTCTGCTCTCCATTGTGCTGAAACTTCGATCCGGCCACGCTCAGCGCCAATGTGGGTGCACTCTTGGCCCAGCCTTGATTGAACTCGACGAACGAATCGAGAATCCGCTGGAAGTTTTTCGGATCATCTTTCGTGGCAACGATGAAATACCAAGGCTGCGCATTGTATGACGACGCAGCCCACCGTGCTGCCTCGAACAAGGCTCGCAGCTTCTCCGGCTCGACAGGCCGTGTGTCAAACGCGCGCGGGCTCCATCGCATACTCAACAATTCGTGAATCGGCTCTGAAGTTTCCGCTTTCCTCGTGCCTGCACTCATGGTTCCTCCTCGTTTTGGTACTCAAGACGAATGGCATTTCGATTCGTCTTGATTTTCAATTCGTCGCGCGATCTCTCATGCCTTCACAGCCCGCTCATCAATCGAGTAAGGGCCCGGACCGTTCGCCGCAAGTATCAGCAGCCCACCCATGATTGCGAGGTTCTTCAGAAAGTGGATCATGTTGTCTTGTTGTTCCATCCCTTGCAACGCCCAAAAGTCATGGAAAACCAG
This sequence comes from uncultured Acidobacteriota bacterium, assembly GCA_963744235.1. Classification (GTDB taxonomy): domain Bacteria; phylum Acidobacteriota; class Terriglobia; order Acidiferrales; family UBA7541; genus Palsa-295. Next base: position 729,990 of record CAVUSU010000007.1, read on the forward strand.
CCGTCATCGGAATCAGATACAAAAAAAGCACCCAAGCCACGATCGCGCGCTTTGAAACCAAGCAGAATCGCGATGCCTCCGAGAAGTTCCACCGCTGCCGCACACGCAATTGCAACGTTCGCCACCGGGAGCCCCTTCGCTGCAGCAAAACCGACGATCTGCGAATAGCCCCCGATTTTGAACAATCCGCTAACCATAGGAATCACCGCAATCAGGGTTCTGCCGATCAAAGGAAGGATGTGCCCGATGAAGATGAATTTGCCATGTGAAATTTCTCCCTCTCGTTAGATGTTCTTACGCCAAGTCAAAAAGCAGAACTTCCGATGGGTCCTTGGCCTCAACGTGTACTTCCGGTTCATTCGAAATCGCCACGCCGTCGCCGGCCGCGAGCTCCTTGCCGTTCACGCGAATAGCGCCCTTCGCCACTTGCAACCATCCGTGCCCGCGCGCAAGCGTGTGTTTCGCTTCCGTGCCTTTGTCGAGCCGCGCGATGTAAAGGTCCGCGTCCTGATGAATCGTCACCGGCGCATCGGGGCCCGCCACATGGTGAAATTTCCCGCGCAGTTCGGCGTCGGAAAACGAAAGCTGCTCATACTCCGGCTTCAAACCCTTGCGATTTGGCAACAGCCAAATTTGCAGTAGGTGGGTCGGATTCTTCGGCGACGGATTGAACTCGCTGTGCATCACGCCAGTGCCTGCGGTCATGTGTTGCAGTTCGCCCGGGCGGATCACGCCGCTGCCGCCGGTATTGTCGCGATGCTCGAGCGCGCCGTCCAGAATCCACGTCAGGATTTCCATGTCGCGGTGCGGATGCATTCCGAAACCTTGCCCCGGCGCGACGACGTCCTCGTTCAGCACGCGCAAGGCGCGAAATTGAACGTGCTCGGGATCGTAGTATTGGTCAAACGAAAATGTGAACCGCGAATCGAGCCACGAAATTTTGTTGTGGCCTCGCTCGTCACTCGGTCTAATTTGCAGCATGTTCGGTCTCCTTCTTCCTTGATTCTTTTTCGGTGACTTTCTTCCTTCGTTCTTCGCACAACTCTCCGCCGCCCTTGCCAAGCTTCCGACAAATGCGCCGGAGAGCTTCCTGCTCGCGCGGGTCGAGCGCGCTCATCTCCTTGACGATGGCCGCAGCATGCTTCGGAAAGACGCGCGAGATCAGCGCCCGCCCTCGCGGAGTCAGGTGAATCTGCATCATGCGACGGTCCGCCGCCTGGCGTTCCCGGCGCACCCAGCCACGCTTCGAAAGATTGTCCACAACGAGCGTGATGTTCCCGCCGCTGCGAAGGAGCTTTTCCGCCAGCGTTGTTTGGCACATCGGCCCCAGGTGATAGAGCGCCTCGAGCACCGCAAACTGTCCCGGCGTCACCTCAAGCGGCTCAAGCTGCGCCGCCAGCCTCCGCATCAAGGAGTCCGACGCGCGTACCAGATTAATGAACGCGCTCAGCGACCTCACCTGCTCTTCGCTCCCCTTGAAATGAGTCGGCATGCGGCTCCGAGTCTCAATTACTTTAAGCTTAAACGAACTACTTCAAGCTTAAACGAATAGATGCGCACCCCTACCGCAACGATTCATGCGATTTTGAAACGCCGGCGGCCCCCGCAACCCGCGCCCCCACAATGGCTTGCGGGATGGCCTTCCCGATGGCCCTCCCCCTTGACCCCTCACGTCCCCCACGTCTAGAATTCCGCCCGGATTATCGTTACTGCGAATTACCCCCGACCCCGCTGAAAAAGGAGTTTCAACATGAACAAACGCTTCCTTCCGCTGCTTCTATTTGTCGCGATTTTCCTGGGATTGGTCGTTTCAGTCAGTTACAGCGGAGCCGCGCAGCCGCTGCGGCCTTCGTTCGCCGCCGCTCTCCCCGATCGCCACGCCCTTCGGCTGGCTGACGACTGGGAGCACAAATTCCGGCTGACGAGCGACACGTTCGAGAACGATCAGCAAGTTCCCGCTTCGATGGTTTTCAGCGGGCAGCTCGGCAGCGTCTGCACCGGCGACAATACCTCGCCGAACCTGGAATGGAAGCACGGGCCGGAGGGCACGCGTAGTTACGTCGTGGCCTTGTTTGACGACTCGGCAAACTTCGCACACTGGGGCCAGTACAACATCCCGCCCGACACCAACAAGCTTCCCGCAGCCGCGGGCACCGCGGGCAACGGCCCGGGCTTGCAGGTCTACAATGACGCCTTCAACCTTGGCTATACGGGTCCATGCCCGCCGCCAGGTTCTGCCACCAATACGGACGGCATTCATCATTACGTTTTCACGGTCTATGCGCTCGATAAGGAACTCGACCTGATTCCCGCGCCGGCTTTTCCGCCGTTCGCCGACGGGCTTTATCGCGCGATGATCGACCACGTCATCGATCACGCCAGCATCACTGGCCTGTTTAATTGCAACAACGACTCCACCGCTTGCAATTAGGGACCCGTCGTGGGGTGTCTCCTCGATCGCGTTCGAGAGTACACTCTCTCCCTGTTCGTGGAGGCACCCTCATGGACGCAAAGTCGGGCGCGCAGGAAAAGTTCAAGACCGTTCAGCAGGACATTCTTGCCCTGAGTCACCGGATTCACGCGCATCCCGAGCTCGGCTTCCAGGAAGAGAAGGCCTGCGGCTGGCTCGCCGACGCTCTCGATAGCGCCGGCTTCCAGTTACAGCGGGGAGTGAGCGGCCTCGAGACCGCTTTCGTCGCGAAAGCCGGCCACGGACCACTCCACATCGGCATCTGCGCCGAATACGATTCCCTGCCCGAGATCGGCCACGCCTGCGGACACAACATGATTGCCGCGATGGCCGTCGGCGCCGCCATTGCCGCCGCCAAGGTTGCCGACGATGCGGGGTTGACCATCAGCGTCTTCGGCACGCCCGCCGAAGAAGTGGGCAACGCCAGCGGCAAAGTTCTGATGCTCGAGCGCCACGCGTTCGACGGCGTGCATGCCGCAATGATGGTTCACCCCGCGCCCTTCGAAATGCTCGAGGCGCACCTGATCGCCGCTTCCATGTTCGACGTTCACTACACGGGCAAGGAGGCGCACGCTTCCGCGTTTCCGGAACTCGGCATCAACGCGGCCGACGCCCTCACCGTCGCGCAGACCGCCATCGGCCTGCTCCGCCAGCACATTCGCCAGACCGACCGCGTCCACGGAATCACCACGCACGGAGGAGACGCGCCCAACGTCGTCCCGGCGCACACGTCGGCGCGTTACTTGGTGCGCGCGGAAAATCTCGATGAGCTAAGCGACGTTCGCGCAAAGGTCTACCGCTGCTTTGAAGCGGGCGCTCTCGCCACGGGCGCAAAACTTGAAATTCGCGGTGGAGACAAGCCCTACGCCGACGTCCGCTACGATCACGAAATCAGCCTGCTCTACAAGAAGAACGCGGAAGCGCTCGGTCGCACGTTCCCAGACCTGGGCGTCATCGCGCAGCGCTTGGCCGCTTCCACGGATATGGGCAACGTGTCGCACTCGATTCCATCGATTCATCCGATGATTGGAATCAATTCCATGCCCGCCTCGAACCACCAGCCGGAATTCACCGCGCACTGTGTGAAAGCCGAAGCCGACAAAGCCGTCCTCGATGGCTCGCTCGCCATGGCCTGGACCGCCATCGACGTGGCGCAGAACCCGACCCTTCGCGCCCGCCTCACTGCCTGAACGCACCGAATCGGCGGCGTTTCGCCTGCGCTTGCCTTTTCTCCCGCGGGGCACGCCATATTGAAAATCCGCCACACAAGGGGCCGTGCGCGCAAACCAAGAACGCCTGGGCTCGGCCCGAACTATTAATTTAATAGTTGACAGACGACTTTGCGCGCCGTATAAAGCTGAACGAACTATTAATTGCTTAATTGTTGCGGAATGGAGGGAAGCGTGGCGCGGAGAAAGACACCAAACCTGACGGAAGGCGAGCTCCGGCTCATGGATGTCCTTTGGAAGAAAGGGCAGGCGACGGTGGGAGACGTGGCGGAGTCGCTGCCAGCAGATCCGCCGCTCGCATACACCACCGTGCTGACCACACTGCGCATCCTGGAGGCCAAGGGATACCTGCGGCACACGAAGAAGGGACGCGCTTTCGTCTACGAACCCGTGGTCGCGCGCGAGGAGGCCAGCCGCAAGGCGCTCCGCCACCTAGTGAACCGCTTCTTTGGCGGCTCGCGCGAACAGTTGGTGATAAACCTTCTGAAAGAAGAAATGATAGACCGGGACGAACTGCGGCGCATCAAGAAGATGATCGCTGCGAGCGAGCAAGGAGAGCAGAAATGACGCATCTGAACTTTGCGATGACAACTCTTCTGAACGGTATCTGGCAGGGGGCACTGCTTGCGGTGGCGATGTGGATTGTTCTGAAACTGTTTCCGCGTGTGAACCCGACGACGCGCTTCACGGTCCTATGGCTCACGTTGCTTGCTGTGGCGATGCTGCCCGTCGGGCCGTTGGCGCTAACCGAGCCCGCAACCGGCCTGTCACATGCTTTGGCTTCGGTCGCCACGACGAATGCAGCAGGGACAACGACATTCGTGCCTGTGGAACTTCGGCAGCCTGAACTTGCGCCGGGGCCAGCGTTTGGATCGGGTTCCGAATCCCAGCCCGAACCGAGACTGGAAGTGGGCGGCGGTGTGCAGATTCCATCGTCAGAGGTCTCCGCGGCCGCGCGCTCTCCGATTCAAGTCCGCTCCAGAGGAGTGATGGCTGGGTTCGGAATTTTGTGGGCGGTTTTGACCCTGCTCTTGCTCGCACGGCTTGGCGCTAGCTACCTCTTGCTGCGGCGTTTGAAATCAGGGGCCACGCCGTGTTCAAAACACTGGCAGGCGAGATTGACAGGCCTGTGTGCGATGAACGGCGTTCGCAGGCAGACAAGGTTGCTTGTTTCTGACGAGATTGCTGCGCCGATGTCTTTGGGCTTTTTCCATCCGGCTATCCTGATTCCCCAATCGCTACTCGACACTCTTTCAGAATCGGAAGTTGACCACGTCGTGCTTCACGAATTGGCGCACCTGCTCCGCTATGACGATTGGACGAACCTCGCGCAGAAACTGATCGAAGCGCTGCTGCCGATCCAGCCGGCGGCGTTCTGGCTTGGGCGCCGCATGTCGCTCGTGCGGGAGATGGCTTGCGATGACTGGGTGATCGCAGCGACGGGAACGCCCAAGCCGTATGCCGTCTGCCTTACAAAGGTCGCCGAACTCTCGCACTGGGAGCACGCAGGCATCCTGGCTGCGGGCGCTGCCGGGAACCGCTCGCAATTGTTTCAGCGTGTTCACCACATGCTGGATAGGACGCGGAACACAGCCCCGAAGCTTTCATTCGGTCCCGTTGCCTTCGCGTCGATTGCGGTAATCGCTCTGATTTATGAGGCTGCGCGTGCGCCGCAAATGATCGTGTTCGCGCAGGACCCGGCTCAGGAATACGAGCCAGACTGCAGCCCCATCGCCTTTGGCTCCCGTCGCGCCGCTTAGTCCGCAAGCGCCAATGACGTCAATTGCGGCATCGGCCGCGCCGCTGGCCGCGTCATTGCCCGCGCCCTCGGCACTCGCGGCCCCTGCCCCGCTCGCGCCTTCGTCCCCGGCTGCTCCTATGGCGCCGCTTGCGCCATTGGAGGCTGTCGCCTCGCAGCAAGGCGGCGAGACTCACATGCACATGACCGAGCACAACGGGACCACCTCGTTCGATGTGCAGCTTGACGGCAAAATCGAATTCACCGACGACGATAGCGACGTCAAATCACTCTCACCCAACGGCCGTTTCCGCCTGGAAGAGGGGGGGTGGTTTTCAGGGCGCACGTACGAGGTGAAGGCGGACTCGGCGGGCAATCTGACGAAAACCTACTCGGTGGGCAGAACTACGAAGCCACTGGATGACGAAGGCCGCGCGTGGCTTAGCCATCTGCTTCCACAGATTATTCGCGAATCAGGCATCGGAGCGCCGGCGCGTGTCGCGCGGATACTTCGGCAAGGCGGTCCGCAAGCGGTGCTCACCGAGATCAGCTTGATTCACGGCGACGGCTCGAAGCGCATCTATATCGAGCAGCTGTTTTCGCAGGCACAACTCAACACAGCGCAGCTCGAAGATGCCGCCAAATTGATTCAAGGAATTTCTTCGGATGGCGACAAGGCCCAGGTAATCATTACGGTGGATTCGAAGTACTTCACTCCGGATCTGCGGCCGTACCTTTTCAAGGCAGCCGAGTCCATCAGCTCGGATGGCGACAAACGCAGAGTGCTTTCCGACATCACTCAGAAGGACGCTGGCAGCCCCGAGACGCTGCTGGGTGTGGCCAGAGCCGCGCACCATATCTCGTCCGACGGCGACAAGGCGGAAGTTCTGATCGAGATTGCCGATCATTATGGGTCGAGCGACGAACTTCGCGGCGCCTATTTCGATGCGGTGGATTCAATTTCGTCCGACGGAGATCATGCGCGCGTTCTCTCGAAACTGCTGGCAGCACGTGGGAGCGATCGCGACACCATGGCTCGAGCGCTTCGCTCGGCTCAGCATATTTCCTCGGATGGCGATAAGGCTCGCGTGCTGATCGAAGCCGTCTCGTCGTACACCGATGACGACTCCGAGCGGAAAGCTTTCCTCGATGCGGCGAACTCGATTTCAAGCGATGGCGATCACCAGCGGGTGCTCGTGGCGCTGACCCGCCGACAGGGAATCGCGACGGCTACGTTCAGCGGGATCGCGAATTCGGCACAGCGCATTTCGTCGGACGGCGATAAGGCGCGGGTGCTTGAGGAACTCACGAGCGCGAATATCGAGCCGTTTCACGACGCTTTCTTCGCAGCCACGGACAGTATCAATTCCGACGGCGATCGCAGCCGCGTGCTGCTCGCGGTTCTCGACAAGCCGGGAATTTCCACTGCCATGGTAATTGGTGCGATCCACTCGGCCACCGGCATTTCGTCCGATGGCGATAAGGGCCGCGTGCTGCTCGACGCCGCGAACCGCTACTCGAAGGACCCCAGCGTCAATGCGGCTCTGCGCCAAGCCGTGGAGAGCTTGCATTCGGATGGCGAATACCGCGCGGTGATGACCGAACTCGCGCGCCACGCCGGCAGCAGCTGACACCGCGAGTGAACGTCCCCGGCCGGTCGAAATATTGCCGCTGCCGACCGAGCTACTTACTGTTCGCGGCCTTCAGCATCTACCCAGTATGCGTTGCGCGCGCTCAGTTGAAGCTCCGGTCTGTGTTTGAGCCTCAGTTCCAGTGCATGGAGCCCTGGGGTGGGCAACTGTGGGCGGAAGCTGAGGACGTAGTAGTTTGGTACGTCGTTCGAGATCGTTATCAGGTGTCGCGCGAGTGTAGTTGCGTCCTTGAACGCAAAGTACTCGCCGCCCGTCAGTTGCGCGACGGACTCAGGCACGTTGCGCTTGAAGCCGTCCTTCGCGGCGAGGAACGCAATCCGCGCCAGTCGCAACGGTGGGAGCAGATCACTCGCGCAGTCCAGTGCCTGAACGCTGCGCTTTCCGTGAGCGTCCGGGTCGGCATTTGGGTCCTTGCTCATGCAGCCACCCGGTGCGTAGGGCACGTTCGAGTAAGGAGTTCCTCCCGGCAGGGGCAGTTTCGACGCCTCGTGATTCACCGCCGCTTTCGTGCTCGAAAAGGCGAAGCTGTAAATCGTGGTGTTTGTATCGTCCACTTCGCGCAGGGCGTCTTCGAAGCTCGTTTGGCTGCCGCTGTCGATCGTCTCGCTGAAGAGCAGCACGGCACGGCGATAGGCTGGCGGCTGCTTACGCAAGAGATTGATACCGTAGTTGAGGGCGTCAAGAATGGCCGCGCCAGGGTCACCCTCTTGAAGGGTGGCGATCGTCTTGGCTGCCGCATCCGTATCGGCGCTGAAGTCCTGTTCGAGCCGAGGGCTGCTATCGAAGCTGACGACAGCGACGCGATGCGGCACATTGCCGATAACGGCGTCCAGCACCGCCACCAGATGGCGATAGTCAGGCAGGTGTTCTGCGCCCAGGCCGCCGGTCTGCACGATGACGGCCAGCGCCAAGGGCTGCGAGTCGGTATCGGACTCTAGCCGCAACGCCTGCGGAATGCCGTTATCGGTGAGGATGAAATCGTCGGCAGTGAGCGAGAAGACAGTCTCGCCAGCCTTGTTTTTCACGAGTGCGGGCACCAGCACCAAATTCGAGCGCACTGTGATGGCGGGGGCCTGGGAGGCACCCGATGATTGCTCAATCCTTTGCGCGCTAGCCGCCGCAGCACAGAGCAAGACGATGCTCACGACAGCGGTTGCGATTGCGGAAAGCATGTTCGTTAGAGTCGGACGTGTGGGCGAGGCGTTGCCCCGCAGCGTAAGTTGAGGTTGGCTAAGAGCTACCTCATGGCTTTTGCGTCGGTCGCATCACCACTTCGCTGATGAAGCTTTGCGGTGCCTGCGTGACGAGCATCGCGACGGCGTGCGCAACGTCGTCTGGCTGCAACATTTTGCTTGTGTCCTTATTGCGTGACTGCCTTGCGGCGAAAATTCCGTCGCCACCGAGCCTGGACACACCGCGCTGACGCGAATGCCGTAGGCGCGCAGGTCCTCCGCCACGCATTGCGTGAACCCGAGCAGGCCCCACTTCGACGCGCAATAGATGCCGCCGCCCGGGAACGCGTTCTTCCCCGCTAGAGACGCGATATTGATGATGTGCCCGGTGCGGCGCTGGATGAGTGCGGGCGCGACTGCTTTCGTCATAAGGAACACCGATTTCAAATTGGTGTCTAATACTTGGTCCCAATTCACCTCGGAGGCCTCGTGTGAAGGGCCGAAGTAGCCGACGCCGGCGTTGTTGACGACGATCTCGATGGGACCCAAGGATGTCTCCGTTCGCGTCACGAAAGCATCAATGTCTGCAGGACGCGTCACGTCGGCGGGCATCGCGAATACGTTGATTCCGTGGCGCTTGAGCTCGTTTGCGGCGCTTTCGAGTTTTTGCGGGTCGCGAGAGCAGATGCTCACGCGGCTGCCAAGTTCGCCAAGCTTTCGAGCGATGGCGAAGCCGATGCCGCGGCTCGCACCGGTGATGAGAGAGGTTTTTCCTTCGAGCGGTCTTTGAGTGGCCATGTTCGTCGGCTCCGGGTGGGATGGCTTATCTGATGACTCAGTCTAGGGCGATTTATTCTGTTGCACCGAGGCAACACTTCGCCTCGATTCCGCATGTTATCATCAGGAAGCAGGCGCGGAAGAGGGCGACGAACCCAAGGGAAACAGGGGTAGCGCGATAAGAAACGCTTATACGCAGGTTGAAGTCATGGTTGGATTTAGCCTTGCGCGGTGGAGACGCTTTCCCTATAATCCCGTGGATTCGTTGGTCCTGTTAGCCCGCAGGTATTTGGCACTCGGTTCGACAGCATGCCCAATTTGAAAAGGTCAATTTGAACTTGGTCGATTTGATTTTGGCCCAGGAGGCAGGGAAGTGATGACGCGAAAGTGTTTCAACAGGCTGGCGATGTTTGCAGTGGGAGTGGTCCTGGTTGGCGCGCCGTCACGACCTGCCGCCGCGCAGGACACGGCCGCACCTGGCGCGGCCGCGCAGGACCAGTCGAAAACGACGTACACCATGCCCGAGTACAACGCCTTCCAGGCGGCGAACTCGGAGAAGGACCCGCAGGCGCGGCTGAAGCTGCTGGACGATTTCGTGGCGAAGTACCCGAATTCGACGCTGATGCCGTACGTCGATACGCTCTACTATCAGACCTACAGCCAGCTGAAAAATTATCCGAAAACGATCGAGTGGGCGGACAAGCTCGTCGCGCTGGGCGACAAAGTGGACGCGCAGGCGCGCTTGCAAGCGATCCAGGCGCGCGTCTCGGTGTTCGCGGCGATCTACCCCACGATTGCGAAGAATGCTGATATTCAGCAGCAGCTCACGAAAGAGCGAGATGCGGCGCTGGATGGCGCGAAATTGCTCGATCAGCTGCCGAAACCAGCCACTGTAACCGGTACAGATGACGATTGGAAAAAACAGAAAATGCCGGGATTGGCGTTCTTTTACGCCGCCGCCGGGTTCGCAGATCTTCAACTAAAAGACTCCGCCGGCGCCGTGCAAGCGTTCAAGAATGCGCTGGCAAACAAGCCGGATGATGCCGTTTCGGCCTACCGTCTGGGGCTCTCCTATTTGGGATTGACTCCTCCGCAATATCTCGACGGCTTCTGGGCGCTTGCGCGGGCGATTGATTTGAAGGTTCCCGACGCGGACAAGATAAAGGATTACTTGCAGAAGCAGATTCTGGCGTACGAACAGCCAGGTTGCGATAACCAGGCCACCGACCAACTGAATGAGTTGCTGCAACTTGCGCAGAATTCGCCGGATCGTCCAGCGACGTGGACGCTGCCGAGCCAGGCGGACCTCAACACGATTCGGCAGGCGAGCAATATCCTCAGCGTGATAGCGGATCTTGGCGGTGGCGGCGACAAGGCGAAGATGACGTGGCTGGCGATCTGCGGCGCGGAGTTTCCGGAAGTGGTGGGAAAAATTATCGATGTGAAGCCCGGCGAGGGGTTTATCGATTTCCTGGTCTACACCGGAGCCAGCACGGACGATATGCAAAACGCAACCACAGCGAACATGGATGTGAAGGTGTGGACGGCGGCGCCGCCTTCGGGAGGCGCAGCAGCGACCGGAGCAGCAAGCACAACGCCGGTTCCGCCTCAGCCGGATGTGGTGCGTTTGCAGAAGGATGATCCGATTCGCTTCTCGGGAACGCTGGTGAGCTACGATCCTTCGCCACTAATGCTGCACTGGGATCAGGTGAAGGTGGACCCGACTATCATCCCGGAAAAAGGAAACACAGGGAAGCACAAGGCCGTGCCGAAGAAGAGCCAGCCCTAGCGCGGATTTGTTGCAGCGTTAACTTCGAGTCCTGCTTTTGTGCTCAAGTTTTTGAGATGGCCGGTCCGGCAGCGGATCGGCCATTTTTTTTTGCCGCTTGCGTGAGTGCTGGAGAGGCTCAAGTCAAGTTTCCTTGAGGACAGCCTTGGCTTTGCGGAACCAGGGCCTCTCGAGACGCTGGAGGTAACGCGGCATACCGCGTTTGCGGTCGAGCATATGCTGCGCGACCGAGCGGGCCTCGACGGCGCGCCCCTGCGATTTCAGGAAGCAGGCGTAGTTGTAGTGGGTTTCGTTGAGGTTCGACAGTTGAGTTACCCGGGCGAAGAGCGCCTCGGCCTGATCGGCTTTGCCGCTCAGGGCGTAGGCATGGGCCAACAGCCCGGCGGCATGGTCGTGGTCGTAGCGGGGATCGCGGCGAGTGACGAACTCGAGATCGTCGATGGCGCGCGGCAAATCGTCCAAGGCGAGCGAACAGAGGCCGCGACGGTAGAAGGCGTCGAGGGAATCAGCTCTGGCGGCAATCGCTTTGTCGTAACACTCGCGGGCCCGCGCGTACTGCTTCTGGTCAAGCAAGAGATCGGCGAGTTCTTCGTAATTTCCCGCAGCGGGATTGTCGACGAACGATCGTCTCAAGTTGCTGAATGCGCGAGCGACGACCGAATCCCTTGAAGAAGCCGCCCAACAATTGCGTGTCCGGAATTACTTCGGCCACGATGTAAACGGCGGCTCCGAGGAATCCTCCGAAGAGGATGATCCATATCCAGTAGTTGTCGGGCCGCCTGCGCGCGACGTGGACCAACGCGAGAATCTGCAGCAGAAATCCCCAAGGATAGAAGAGGTGGGATAATCCCCAGATCATCCTTTGTAGAATTAGCTATTCGGGGCGCGTTGTCAAAGGCGGCGGTGTGACGTGCACAGGAGCAGTTAGGGGCTTTCAGAAAGAACTTCAACCGCTGAGCCGCAGAGAAAGCCGAGAAGCCGGCTCCTGAAATTTCCAGTCAATGTTGCAAAGTGCCGTCGCGGGCGGACCAAATCGCCAGCGAGACGCTATCGCTGCAGACACACGAGCAATTTGAAATTGGGAATCTGACATTTAAGAAAATCAAAAGCGGAGCTATTTCATGTTTTCGTCGTACCAGTGGACGATGCGGGTCAAGATGTCGAGGTTGTGTTTTTCCTCCTGCGGGCCGTGCGGCTCGCGAGGATACTCGACGAACTCCGCTTTCACCCCGTAGTGTTTCAGTCCTCGATAGAGCTGCTGGCTCTGACCAAGCGGATCGGTGGTGTCGTTCTCACCCTGCAGGATGAGGGTGGGCGTCTTGGCATTTTTCATGTACATGAAGGGCGAGCTATGGAGAAAGCCTTCGGGCTTTTCGTATGGCTGGCCGAACATCCATTCATCGTAGGAGGGATGGCTTTCCGTGCCGAATTCCGCGATGAGGTCGGCCATGCCGGCGCCGGAAACGGCAGCCTTGAAGCGCGTCGTCTGCGTGATCGCCCATTCGGACATGTAACCGCCATAGGACCAGCCGCCGATACCGAGGTGGTCGGGATCAGCGACGCCGCGCGCAATCAAGGCGTCGACGCCTGCCATGACATCCTTGAAATCAGCGCCACCCCAATCAGCGCGGTTCGCCTCGACGAATTTTTCGCCGTAGCCGACCGAGCCGCGAACATTGGGGTAGAAAATCGCATAGCCGTGGCCAACGAGGACTTGGCCCCAGTTCTCAACCGAGTCGGACCATTTGCCGGTGGGGCCGCCGTGCACAAGAGTGATGAGGGGAAGCTTGGAGTGGCCGTCATAGTTCGTGGGCAACAGGAGGGCTCCCTCGATTTCGGTACCGTCGAAACTCTTATACTTGAAGAATTCAGGCTTGACCAACTGGACTAATTGCCATTCCTTGTTGAAATCCGAAACGCGAACTGCGGCGGAAGAGCCACTGACGAGCCAGATTTCGTTTGGCTGACTTGCCGTTCCGCCCGCAAAAACAAGCGAACGATCCGCGTTCGGAGAGAAATCGAAACTGTGAGGATTGACCGGCAGCGCCGGAAGCGCATCGGCCTTGCCGTCTAGCGCGATGTGGTACAGCTTCGAGTGAAACCCCTCTTCGACAATTCCAACGATCGAGTCGCCGGACTGCCACGCATAACCCGAGATGGGACGGTCTAGGCTTTCCGCGGTCAGATTCTTCGGAGTGCCGCCGGCGATGGCAAGCACATGCAGGTCGTGAGGTTCGGGCCCGTCGACGCGAGACCCAACATACGCGAGCCATTTACCGTCTTTCGACACGCGCAAATCGCCGAAGGGGCCGCGAGGTGCGAGAAGCTCGGTCATTTTGCCGTCCGCAACGCTGACGGAAAAGATTCGGTCGGTATCTTCGTCGGATTCGGGATGGTCCGTGGCGGAAACGATCAGGCGATCGTTCGAGGGGAGCCATTCAACTTCGCCCACCTTCCAGGGACGGGCGATGAGGGAGCGCGCTTTGTGGGAATCGACGTCGAGAAGCCAAAGGCCGGCGGGCTTATCGTCTTTGTCGACAACGTGGGCGTCGTCTTTGTCCTTTTCCTTTTTCTCTTCGTCGTCGGTCTTGGCTTCCGGTGCGACGAAGGCGATCTGCTTGCCGTCGGGCGACCAGGCGAAGGATTCGACGCTGCGCTTCCCTTCCGTGATGGCTTGCGCTTCGCCGCCATCGATCGAAAGGAAATAAATCTGCGTTTGTTCACCGCGATTCGAGAGGAACGCGAGCGTGCGTCCGTCCGGCGACCAGCGCGGCGAGTATTCGGACTTCTCCGAGAAGGTAAACTGACGAAGCTGGCGCGTGGAAACGTCGAGAACCCAGATGTGACGCTTGCGCCCCGTCCCTTTGAGCGCATCGTTTACAACGACGGCGACGCGGCGACCGTCGGGCGAGAAGCGCACGTCGGACTCAGAGCGCTGCGTGATCGCCATCTCGGGCGTCAGTTGCTTCTTGGCGGGCTCGTCGGCGTGCGCGGGTGCAAAGGTTGCGGTGATCGCAGCAGCCATGGAAACGCCGAGCAGCACTCGATTCTTCATTCCATTCCTCCGTTTGACTCAAAATCATGCCGGACCACCTTGCGTCCGAGGCAAACTCTCGGCGGAGTATATTCTTTCTCGAACACTTCTTGCTACAGCGTTGGTCAACTAAAAGCTGTAGCGCAACGAAAACTGCATCACGCGAGGACTTACCAGCGTATTGGTATAGTTCCCGAACGTCACAGCCCCAGATGCAACTGATTGAGTCGAAAAATTGTTTAAGGAAGCAACGTCAAACCGAACGGAATTCGTGACGTTGAAAACCTCCCACCGGAACTCAAGCTTCTGATTCTCGAATGTGTCCCAGGACTTCGACAATCCAGCATCAATTCCAAAGTAGCCATCTCCACGAAACTGGTTCCTCTGCCCAGCTTCACCGGCATACGGAAGCCTCATATTGCTGAGTGCGGCAGCGGGATCGGCGAAGGCGTTCGGATTTCCGCCGACGATCGTCGTTTTTTGTGAGATCGATCCCGTCTGGACCATGTACGCCCGATAGGACCAGTTGCTGGCCCACCCGGCGCCGTCATTGATCTGGAAAGGCAATCCGCTGGTCCAACGCCCGAGTCCTGAGAGCTGCCAGCCTCCGATCGCGGCATCCGCAAGCCGGCCCACGTCGCCCCCAAAGGCCTTCCCGTGGCCAAAGGGGAGTTGATAGACCCAGTCTGCCGTGATCAGGTGCCTGGTATCGAAATCGGAGGACGCGCGGTTCAACCGCGGGTTATATGAACTTTGAATGATGCTGAATGCCCCTGAATTGGCTTGCACTCCAAAAATGTCGAAGCGTTCGGCTGTGGAGCCAAGATCGAAGGAATGGCCGTAGGTGTAACTCACGTCGGCCTGGAGACCGTGGCTCATGGCGTGCCGCAGCGTGATTTGCGCGGAGTTATAGCTGGTGGTGCCGATCGAGGATGTGGCGAAAAGCGAGGAGTACTGGTTGTTCCAAACCATGCCGGTTTGCGCGGCGCCGCAGCCCTCGGGAGTAAAGGAGCAGAAGATATCCAGATCGGCAAGCGCGGACATCTCATCTCCGCGATGGAAGCGCCATTCCTGATCGTAGATGCTGGCCGTGGCCGAAGCGTACGAACCTTTGGTGCCTGGAAACAGATCCTCAAAGAACGGTATGGGCGCTATTGGCGTCGGTGGTTTCGGAGGATTTAGAAGAGACGCGCCTCCCATAGCGTCGACATCTTGCGATAGCATCTTCGCGGCGGTGAAGTAGCTCATGTGGGATGTCGGATCGACGAAGTTCGTCGGCTCCGAATAATCCAACTGCTCGAGCGTATGGCGTCCAAAACGACCCACGTAGGCGATCTCGACGGCAAATCCGCCGGGAAGTTCACGTTGAATGGAGAGATCGGCCACTTCCGAATAGGGCGTCTTCATTTTGTCGTCCGCCGTTTCGGCAATAGCGAAACCGAAAGGATCGGTGGTAAACGGATAGGTTACTGCGGAAGGCGGAACAGGTGAAGTGGTCACTCCGATCGGCGGCACGGAAGTAAACGAGGTGAAGCGCGGCGAGTCATCCACGGTGGGCAAGTTTACGGGCGGCTGGCTTAGACGTCAGCAATCCAGGTGAGCCGGCCACGTTATAGGCGTAGGCAATCGCTTGTCCGAAATGATCGTAGTAGAGCCCGTAGCCAGCGCGGATGGACGTCTTGCCGGGGCCACCGAAAACCGAACCCAAGATGCCACTAGAAAAATTCCGGCGAATAGGCAATGGCAAAGCGCGGAGCGATGTTGAGCTTTCCATGTTCCAATAGGGCTTTCGCGTTGTGCCGGCCTGCCCAGAAGGCGCATAGTGTAACCACGGGCTCCGAGATGTGCCCTTGAACTGAGCTTGGTTGCTCGCGAGTGGCGTACCATGCGTACGCGCTGAAGGTGGGCTGGATCTGCTGGCCGTTTACCTCCCAAGGTGGCTGAAGGAAGCGAGTGGCGAAGCCCGAACGTAAGGGTGAGGTTCGGCCGGATGCGCCAGGAGTCTTGAACGTAGTATTCAAATTCATTGTCGCGAAAGTCGCGCGTGAGCGAAGTTCCATTCGGGATCAGATCGCCGGTATGCCCATTCTTCGCGACTGCATAATTGAAGTAGTAGAACTCCTCTGGCAGCAGGCCCGTCAGAGAGGAAACAGCATCGTTGTAGGTAGGTCGAAAATCAATTTCTGGAATGTTTTGCGGCATCAAGGTCCTGCCGTCGGCGACGACCGGGAAATTGAAGTCCTCGGGATCAAGGCTGACATTTCTCCCCGCGATTCCGTCTCCGGTGAGCCAAGCCCAATTGTTGTTGGCGGCGTTGAAGGACGTCGAATTCGTGATCGACCGGACATCAACTCTCCTGAAATTCGCGCCAAACTGAATCGTGTGAGCGCCTTTGGTCCAGCTTACGTCATCAACAAAGTTGTGAACGGGGACGAAGGTAAATGTGGCGGACCCCGTCGCTTCGGGCGCGCTGCCGCTCAGTGTGGAAAAGTTGCCCACAGCGCCCGCGACGTTTGAATATCCCTGTCGCGAGAACTGATAACGTGCGCTATTGACCCAATTGTTTGAAATCGCCCAGGTATCGCCTGCCGCGATGCCCTTCGTATTGTCGGTGGTTGTAAAGCCTGGAATCCCGCCTGGGAATTGTGGCGCGCCGGAGGAACCATCGCCCTGCAGGTTTCCGCGAACGAATATGCGGTTCCGGTCGTTGACGTTGTAATCGAACTTCGCGATGTATGTAGTCAAATGCTGGGGAGCGGCTGCGGAGAAAGCGAAGGATTCGAAGTTCAGCCCATCGCCCAAAAGGGTTCCATTGGGTTCCGGATATGGGGTGTAAAGCTGCAGAGCATTCGGGTCGTTTCCCAGCTCCCCAGGGACAAGTGTCGTTAGCAGAGCAGTTCGGATCCATTTTAGCGATATTCGTCGGAGTCAACGTCTGCGTCTGCTGGTTGCCTTCGGGATCTATAGATATATTTCACGTTCCCTTGTTTGAGAGAGTCGGTGGGCACCGTTCGGAATTGTTCCGAGCTTTCCTGAGTGCGCTGTCCTTCATAGTTCAGGAAAAAGAAGAGCTTGTTTTTCTTAATCGGGCCGCCAAGAGTAGCGCCATACGTGTTGCGAATCAGTTGGCCAGGCTTGTTCGGCTGGCCGGATCGCGACTTCTGCCTGCTTGTTGAACCAATCATTGGCCAAACCGAAGTTGGTGCGATTGAATTCATACGCCGAGCCGTGAAAGCTGTTCGTGCCACTCTTGGTGATCAAGGAGATCTGCGCGCCGGAAGAGCGCCCGCTGTCCGCGTTTGAGTTGTGGTGGTCACGCGGAACTCCTCGACGGAGTCCAGAGTGGAGCGCAGGACGCCGAAGAAAGCGCGGCCGCTGAGCTGGTCGTTATTGTCCACGCCATCCAGGGTGAGGTTGCTCTGGTCCGAGCGCGCGCCGTTTACCGTGCCGCTACGACTGTCTGTGATCGAATTCACGGTGCGCCCCAGGTAGAGCACACCGGGCTGCAGGCTGAGCAGATCGGGGACGTTGCGTCCCTCCATCGGAAGCGCCTGAATCTCCTGATTGTCGAAGGCGTTGCCGATCGTCGCATCCGTGGTATTCAGGGTCGCGACCGTTCCACTTACGTTGACGACCTCGGATACTTCGCGGATCGAAAGCGCGAAGTCAACGGTGGCGGGCAAATTGACCAATAATTCGGCGAGTTTGTTCTGCGCGCCGAAGCCCGAAGCTGTGACCGTGATCGTGTACGTACCCGGCAAGACTTGAGCAAACGAGTATTCGCCCTGTTCGGTGGTCACCCGCTCTTGCTTAGATCCTTTGGCCTTGTCCTCGATCGTTACGTGAGCGCCTGCCACCGCAGCAGAAGTTTGGTCGGTGACCCTTCCGTGCAAAGACGTCGTCGAGTTCTGCGCCCAGCATGGCAGGACGCCGACAGCGAGAAGTACGCCAGCGACACCGAATCTCGAAAGCTTCATGTAACCCTCCGCGAAAGGAAATCGCGAACTAAAACGCTGGAGCGAAGAAACTTTTGTGTGGACAGTTATAGATTGAAGAATTTTAGTGTCAAGAACCAATTCGCATTTTGGATTGAATTTATTTGAGAAATCGCGAGCTCCTGAAATCCCAATTTTCACATTCTGGCCGTACGATTTAACGGATTGTATTCCCTGATCGAGGCGCGCGGCAGGGGAATTTGTGCTGCGCCGTGGGCGTGAGCTTTCGTTTGACTTGGGAAGGGGCGCAGCCTAGCATGGCGCGACACAGGAGGGGTGTGGTTTGGAACGGCAAGATTCGCCGGGAGTTCGCAGAATCCTGTTCACACTGGCCGTTCCCGCGGTCGTTCTGTGCCTTTCGCTCGTGGCTATCCGTCCGCCCGCCCCGAAACCTTCCAGCGCAGCCGCCAATGAGTTTTCCGCCGCTCGTGCCCGAGACGTGCTGTTCCAGCTTGTAGGCGACGACCTTCCGCATCCGATTGGCAGCGCTCAGAACGATGTGGTGCGCGGGCGGATCATCGAGCAGTTGACACGGCTCGGCTACCAGCCCGAGCTGCAGACCGGATTTGCCTGCGATGAATTTGGAACGTGCGGCACGGTGAAAAACGTGCTGGCGCGACTACCGGGAACACAACCGGGGCCAGCCGTCCTGCTGGCGGCGCACTACGACTCTGTGCCGGCGGGTCCAGGGGGGTCGGATGACGGCGCGGGAGTGGCAACAGTGCTCGAGATCGCGCGGGCGCTGAAGTCGATGCCCCGGCCGCGTAATTCGATCATCATGATGATCGATGATGGAGAAGAGGCCGGGCTGCTTGGAGCGCACGCGTTTGTCGACGGCCATCCTTGGGCCAAAGAAGTGGGCGCGGCAGTGAATATCGAGGCGCGCGGATCGTCGGGGCCGAGCCTGATGTTTGAGACAGGGAGCGCGAATGAGTGGGTGGTTCGCCTGTTTGCGAGAAGCGTCTCGCATCCGGCAACGAGCTCGATCTTCTACACGATCTACAAGACGCTGCCGAACGACACGGATTTTACGGTCTTCAAGGCTGCGGGCTACCAAGGACTGAATTTCGCCTATTTGAGTGATGTGGTTCATTACCACACTCCGCTGGACAGTTTCGAAAATGCGAACGCCGCAAGCCTGCAACACCACGGAGACAACGCGCTGCCGTCGCTTGTGGCGCTGGCGAACGCAGAAGTGGAAGCACCACCGCACAGCGAGGCCGTGTACTTTGACGTGCTCGATCACTGGGTGGCACGTTGGCCGGCGCGGGCAAGTTTGCCGGTGTCGATGGCTGCGATGCTTCTGATCGGTGTTCAAATCTTCTTGTTGATGCGAAGGCATCGTCTGCGAGTAAGCGAGTACTTTTGGGGGATTCTCGCGTGGATCGTGGTGATTCTTGCGACGACGGCGCTGGCGTTGATCGTGGTGCGGATTGTCAGGATGACAGGGGCGATACCCGTGAACTGGGTAGCGCATCCGCTGCCCCTCCAAGTGGCCATGTGGTCGCTAGCGGTGACGGTGGTGGTCACAGACGGAACACTCTTCGCAAGGAAGGCGGGGTTCTGGGGATTGTGGGCCGGCACATGGACGTGGATGTCCGTGCTATCGGTCACGCTCGCGTACCTCATTTCGGGAGTGAGCTATCTTTTGGTGTTGAACTCGTGCGCGGCCGCGCTCTCGGGATTGCCGTTCACGTTTCGGCGTGGCGAGGACAAGGGGGGCTCGGCACTGCTTGCGGCTGCGCCGCTTGCGGCGGGGGCGATCGCCGGATTTGGTCTTGTTTTGATGCTATACGACACACTCGGCGTGCAATGGCTGCCCATCGTCGCAATCGCGGTGGCGCTGTTGCTGACACCGGTGATTCCGCTCTGCACCGATTTGCGGGACGCGAGCGGGCTTCCTGCTTTCGCGGTGCCGGGGATTCCGATCGTCCTGACTGTGGCGGCCGTTTTTGTGGCGGCCGTTGTGCCCGCCTTCTCGGCCAAGGCACCCGAGCGAGTGAACATCGAATACTGGCAGGATGCGGACTCCGGGAAAGGACAATGGATCGTCCATCCCGATTCCGGGCATTTGCCGGAACCCATTCGGCTTGCCGCGAAATTTCATCTGGCCGAGCACGGGGCTTTTCCGTGGAATCAACGGCAGGCGTTCCTTGCCGACGCGCCCAACCTGAACGTGGCGCCGCCGACTTTCACGATTCTGGACTTTGCGGAAGTGAACGGGAAACGGACGTATCGCGCGCTGCTGCGCTCGGAGCGTGGCGCCACGCAAGCGATGGTCTTTTTCCCTCCCAATTCGGAGATTCAAGACGTGCGGGCTGAAGATTTGCCCATGCCGCCCCAATCAAAGCTCGTTCGAAATTACTTGAACGGATGGTCCGTCTTCAGTTGCGTCACGATGACTGCAAAGGGAATCGCGATCGATTTTACCCTGCCGGAAGGGAAACCCATCGAGGTGTACGCGGTCGACCAAACGTTCCGACTGCCGGAGGAGGGAAGCTTTCTGCTGAAGTCGCGCCCACTGACTGCAACGCCATCACAAGATGGGGATGTAACACTGGTGAGCCGCCGCGTGCAGTTGAATCCTTAGAATCGCCACCGTTTCACACTGTAAGAGATCCGCTACAAGAGCCCTCGCGGTCAATCCGCCTTCGCTGCTGCAAATCGAGCCAATGGATGCGATGCCGCCTGGAAAGGTGTCCAGGTGAAGTTTGCCGCGAGGCAAAGTTGTCAGATAGAATCTGATGTTTGTGCCGTGTCACCGATGGGCGACATCTTACTTCACAACACGCTGACCAACCGGCTGGAGCCGCTCGAGCCGCTGCACCCTGGTGAAGTGCGCATTTACACCTGCGGGCCCACCGTCTACGATTTCGCGCACATCGGGAATTTCCGGACGTTCATGTTTCAGGACGTTCTGCGGCGATTCCTGCGGCAGCGCGGATATCGCGTGCTACAGGTGATGAACTTGACCGACGTGGATGACCGCATCATTCAAAATGCGGCAGCGGCGAAGATCAGCATCCGGGAGTACACGGAAAAATACATCAAGGCGTTTCTCGAGGACATGGACGCCCTGCACCTTGAGATGCCGGAAGAACTCGTGCGGGCGACGGACCACGTCGAGGACATGGTCGAGTTGATCGAACGGCTGCGGCAGAAGGGTGTGACGTACGAGAGCGACGGCTCGATCTACTACAGCATCGCGAAATTTCCGTCGTATGGGCGCCTCTCGAAAATCGACATGAGTGGACTTCAGGCCGGCGCGCGCGTCGATGTGGATCGCTACGAGAAGGCCGATGCGCGCGACTTCGCGTTGTGGAAAGCGCCGAAACCGGGAGAGCACTTCTGGGATACGCGCATCGGCCCGGGACGCCCCGGATGGCACATCGAATGCTCGACGATGGCGATGAAGTATCTCGGCGACACGCTTGACATACACACGGGCGGAATCGATCTCGCATTTCCCCATCACGAAAACGAAATCGCGCAGAGCGAGGCCGCTACGGGGCACCGGTTCGTGCGGCTATGGCTGCACGCAGAACACTTGATCATCGACGGCGAAAAGATGTCGAAGTCGCTCGGCAATTTCTTCACGCTGCGCGACCTGTTCGCGAAAGGACAGAAGCCGTCGACGATCCGATTTCTGCTGCTCTCAGTTCCCTACCGGCGGCAACTGAACTTTACGGAAGAAGGCCTAAAGCAAGCCGCAAATTCCACCGAGCGTATGCGCAATTTCATGACGCGGCTTAAGACCGAGAACTTTCCGGCGGGCTCGAATGCAGCCATTCAGGCGCGGGCCGCCGAAGCCGAGAAGGAGTTCGACGCAGGGCTCGCAGACGATCTAAACACGGCCGTAGCGCTTGCGGCGGTGTTCGATTTGATTCGCGACGTGAACAGTGCGATGGATCGAGGCGAGTTCCGGCAACAGGACGCAACGCGGCTGGTGGCGACAATGGAAAGGTTTGATCAGATCCTGAATCTCCTGATTGATGACGATGACGAGAAGCTCGCCAAGCTGGGGTTTGGCCAGTCGAGGCCGCGCATGAGCCCCGGCGACGTAGAGGCGCTCATCGAAGAGCGTAACGCCGCTAAAAAGCGCCGCGACTTCAAACGCTCGGATGAGATCCGCCAGCAGCTTGCGGAGTCTGGTATCATAGTTGAAGATACGAAGGACGGCAGCGTCCGTTGGAAATACAGATGACTTTCTGCTCAATTTTCGCGTTCTGTCCACATAGCCAGCCTTCCTGCGACCGCCCCAACCTTTTTGGCGTCGACTAAGTTTCCCTTCCTCGGATTGCAACACACGTCGTGGACCCAAGGGAACCGGCCCGCGCGCGTGGATCCTAAATTCCATTCTGGAGGAAGACATGCAAGCGATTGAGACCAAGTTGCCGCATCTTATTACCACGCTCCCCGGCCCGAAGGCACAGCAAATCGTGAAGCTTGACAGTGAGTTTGTATCGCCGTCGTACACGCGAGATTATCCGCTGGTGGCGAAGACGGGACGCGGCGCGACGATAGAGGACGTCGACGGAAACATCTTCCTGGATTTTGCGGCGGGCATCGCCGTTGTTGCGACGGGACACTGCCACCCCGAGGTTGTTACCGCGATTCAGAAGCAAGCCTCCGAGCTGATTCATATGTCCGGCACGGATTTCTACTATCCGAACCTGGTCGAGTTGGCGGAAAAGCTTGCGTCGATCGCGCCTGGCAAGGAACCGAAGCGCGTTTATTTCGGAAATTCGGGCGCGGAGGCGGTGGAGGCGGCGATCAAGCTAGCCAAATATCACACGAAGCGCGACAAGCTCGTCGCGTTTCACGGCGCGTTTCACGGACGCACAATCGGAGCGCTTTCTTTGACGGCCAGCCGCGCCATTCAACGCAAGGGATTTGGCACGCTGCTTTCGGGCGTGTTCCACATGCCCTATCCGGACACTTATCGAGGGACGTACGGCGTGCGGCCGGAAACTGCGTCCGCCGATTGCTTGAGCTACCTCGAAAATGAGCTTTTCCGGCGCCGCGTCGATCCGGAAGAAGTCGCGGGAATTTTCATCGAGCCGATTCAGGGCGAAGGTGGCTACTTGCCGGCCCCGGCAGAGTTTCTGCAAGGGTTGCAGCGCATCTGCCGCAGGTACGGAATCATGCTCGTGATGGACGAAGTGCAGTCGGGAATGGGCCGGACCGGAAGGTGGTGGGCTTGTGACCATGCGGGCGTCGAGCCGGACATTATTTGCACGGCGAAAGGGATCGCGTCGGGCATGCCATTGAGCGCGATGATCGCCCGCGCCAGCGTGATGGATTGGAAGCCCGGCGCGCATGCATCAACGTTCGGCGGCAATCCAGTGTGCATCGCGGCATCGCTCGCGACGATTCGACTCATCGAGAAGCAATACATGGCCAACGCCGCGCGCATGGGCGAGTTCATCATGCGAAAGACGGCCGATTGGCGCGAGAAGCACAAGATCGTCGGCGACATCCGCGGGCGAGGATTGATGATCGGGATCGAGTTCGTGCGCGATCAAAAGACGAAGGAGAAAGCGCCGGAGCTGCGGAACCTGATCGTCGAGCGCTCGTTTCACAAGGGATTGCTGGTGCTCGGATCGGGCGATACGACCCTGAGGTTGTGCCCGCCGCTGCTGATCGATGAAGAGCAAGCGGAGTTTGCGCTACGGACGCTGGATGGCGTGATTAGCGAGATCGAGCGCGAGATGTAGTAGGGAGTCAAAAGCTGACGCAGGGGCCACAAAGGAAAGACTGAGGGCACAGAGAAAACTCGCCGCATATTTTGGGTGACAGAAACGGAGGCTTGCAGATAATCTCAGGCCAGTTTTTCATTCGACGCGGAGGGTTGGTTGGCGCGAATTCTGGACGTTGGCTGCGGGCCGACGAAATATCCCGGCTCAATCGGGCTGGACATGAACCCGGACACCGCCGCCGACGTTCTCTGCCACCTCGACAAGGGCGGCCTGCCGTTTCGCGATAACTCATTCGACCAGGTGCGCGCGGAGCATGTGATCGAACACGTGGCTGATATCATCGGCACGATGGAAGAGTTTCATCGCGTCACGCGGGCGGGCGGAACAATTTTCCTTGCGACACCTCATTACACAGACTACAGCTCGTTCCGCGACCCCACGCATCGCTGGCACCTGAATACTTACTCGTTCCTCTATTTTTATCCGGGCGGGATGCACGGGCGCGACATGTGGTACACGAAAGTGCGCGTGAAGGAGTTACGGAACCACGTGTCCTTGCTGCGGCTGTGGCGGGCACTCGGGTTCGAGTTTTGCGTTAACCACAGCAAGATGTTCCGGCAATTCTGGGAGCACTACCTGAGTTTTATCATTCGCGGAAAATTGATGGAGTTCACGTTCGAGGTGATCAAGTAAACCGATGGCCCGGATTCTCGACATCGGCTGCGGACGCAAGAAATATCCAGGATCGATCGGGGTCGACATGAGCCCCGCCGGGCAGGCGGACGTGCTTTGCGACTGGACAAAAACGCTGCCGTTCGCCGACAGCAGCTTCGATCAGGTGCGCATGATTCACATCATCGAGGAAGTGGATGATATTTTCCGAGTGCTTGGCGAGGCACATCGCGTGGCGAAGCCTGGCGCGCGCGTGGTGATCGTCACACCGCACTACACGGATCACGCGTCCTATTGCAGCCCGGCGCACCGGTGGCACCTTTCGAGCTTTTCGCTGTGGTTCTTCAGCGATCGTCCGATGGAGTACGATTACTATGCTCCGGCGCAGTATCGGGAACGGCGAGTGCATGTGGAATTGCTGCGCGTATGGAGAGGACTGGGGTTTCAGTTTTTTGTGAACCGGTTTCGCGCATTCCGGAAATTTTGGGAGCAGTATTTGTCTTTCGTGATCCGCGGGAAAACCGTGGAATGGGAACTGGAAGTGGTAAAGCGGGACGGAGCCAGCGCGAAATGATAGCGCGGTTGATGTTCGCAATCGTGGATTTGGCGGCGCGAAAAGGGCTGGCGGATGCCGACCAGAGCGAATCCGTGAAGGAACGGGCGCGGCGCACGGGGATTCGCGGCGAGACGTACGCATATTGGTATTTGCGGCGGCACGGCTACGTCCTGGTGGCGCGCAATTACCGCTCGCCGGGCATGAAGGGGGAGATCGACATGGTCGGCTACGACGGCCAGGTGCTGGCGTTTGTCGAGGTGAAAACGCGGTCGACTGACACGGAGCAGGATTCATCGAGACCACAGGCTCGGCCCGAGGAAGCGGTCAATTGGGAGAAACGGCGCAACCTGACGCGAATGGCGCGGCAGTTTTTGCGTGCGCGGCGGATCGAGTCAGTTGAGTGCCGGTTCGATGTGATGGCGATCGAGAATCGAGTGGGAGCGCGGCCCGAAGTGCGGTTGCACAAGGGAGCCTTTGTAGCCAGCTAGACGGCGAGCACAAAGACTCAACACAGAGCGCGCGAAGGACAACCGAGAGGCCACAGAGAAGCCCTGACGGCCAACCAAGTCTAGAGTATTGGAATGTGTTGGTTGGCTCCCTATGGCGGTGGAAACGAGGGAACGGATGCGGTCCAGCCTGCCGCCAAACTTGTGCGGCATAGTAGAATAGTCAGATTCAAATGTGCGCGGCGGCTCGGATGTATGACGGGCCGAGGAGGAAAGGTTGCCGGAACTTCGTAAGGACCCGATTACGGGACGCTGGGTGATTATCTCGACGGACCGGGCCAAGCGCCCGATGGATTTTGCGCGAGAGAGTGTGCAGATCAAGGGAAGCCCGTCGTGTCCGTTTTGCCCGGGGAATGAGGGAAAGACGCCGCCGGAGATTCTCGCGTATGGCAGGAACGGAACTGGGAAGGACACCACGGGATGGTCGTTGCGAGTGGTGCCCAACAAGTTTCCGGCGCTGGGCATCGAAGGCGGGCTCGACCGAGAGGGCGAGGGGCTGTTCGACCGTATGAACGGAATCGGCGCCCACGAGGTGATCATCGAGACTCCAGATCACCAGAAGACGCTGGCGACAATATCGGACAAAGCCGTTGAGGAAGTGCTCTGGGCATACCGCGACCGCATCTTGGACCTGAAGAACGACCGGCGATTCCGCTATATTTTGCTCTTCAAGAATCATGGCGAGCCCGCGGGCGCGTCGCTGGAACACACGCACTCGCAGTTGATTGCGCTTCCGATCGTGCCGAAGCGGGTGCGCGAAGAGGTGGACAACGCGAAGCGCTACTACGATGAAAAGGAGCGCTGCATTTTCTGCGACATGATCCGGCAGGAAGTGGAGACGGGCACTCGCGTCATCATCGAAAATGATTACTTCATTGCTCTGGCTCCGTACGCGCCGCGGTTTCCCTTCGAGAGCTGGATCTTGCCTCGGCAGCATAGTTCTGCGTTCGAGAATATGCCGACACCCTATTATGGAAATCTGGCGAAGGTATTGCGCGATTTTCTGGGGCGGCTCGATACGACTCTCGGTTTCCCTTCTTACAACCACGTAATCCACACCTCGCCGATTGGCGAAGAGATCAACGACCACTACCACTGGCACATCGAGATGATGCCGAAGCTGACGAAGGTGGCCGGATTCGAGTGGGGGACGGGCTTCTACATCAATCCCACGCCGCCGGAAGAGGCTGCGCGATTCCTGCGTGAGGCGAAGCAGCAGTAGACGATCGGTCAACTCAATCAATCGCTGAAGGCGAAAGCGAGAGCGGCAGTGTCAAAGATAGTGCGGCCCATTGCGGTTTACTACGAGCATCCGCGATGGTTTCAGCCTGTGTTCGCGGAGCTTGACCGGCGTGGCGTCTCGTACGTTCGGCTGGACGCGGCGCGGCACCACTTCGATCTATCCCCCAACGGCGACCAGGAGTACGGGCTCGTTTTCAATCGGATGAGTCCTTCCGCGTGGACGCGTGGAAAAGCCCACAACATCTTCTACACGATTAACTACCTGGCGCACCTGGAGCAGTTGGGCACGCGCGTGGTGAACGGCAGCCACGCTTTCCGGGTGGAGACTTCGAAGGCGCTCCAACTCTCGATGCTTCAGTCCCTGGGATTGCCCTACCCTCGTTCGCGAGTGATCAATCACGCGCTGGAGGCGCCGGCAGCGGCGCGCGGGCTGCGCTTCCCCATCGTGGTGAAACCAAATATTGGCGGAAGCGGCGCGGGAATCGTCCGATTTGACACTCCGGAGCAGCTTGAGACAGCGGCTCGGAACAACGCGATCGCGCTGGGACTAGATTCGACGGGCATCGTGCAGGAGTACATTCCCGCGCGTGGCGGTCACATCGTGCGTGTCGAGACCCTAGCCTACAAATATCTTTACGGAATCAAAGTGTTCACGTCGGGCGAAACTTTTGACCTGTGCCCGATGGACATATGCAAGACCACTGATGGCGCGGAGCTGGCGACGACTTGCGTGGTTGAGGGCGCGAAGAGCGGATTGCGCGTCGAGGGCTACCAGCCCCCGCCGGAGATCGCCAATGCGGTGGAACGGATCTTCAGCGCCGCCAAAATCGACGTCGGTGGCGCCGAGTACATCGTGGACGATCGCGACGGGCAGCTCTATTTCTACGACGTGAACGCGCTTTCCAATTTCGTTTCCGACGGCCCGCGCGTCGTTGGCTTCGACCCGTTCGAGCGGTTGGTGGATTACCTTGTGCAGGAGGTGCGATAGTGCGCTACGGCTATTGGCTTCCAGTTTTCGGCGGCTGGCTGCGCAACGTGGAAGACGAGCAGATGGAAGCCACGTGGGATTACGTGTCACGCCTCGCGCGGCGGAGCGAACAGATCGGATTCGACCTCACGCTGATTGCGGAACTCAATCTAAACGACATCAAGGGGGTGGATGCGCCCTCGTTGGATGCGTGGTCGACGGCTGCCGGGCTCGCCGCCGTGACGCAATCGCTGGAACTTATGGTAGCCGTGCGGCCGACGTTCCATTTGCCTGCGCTGCTGGCAAAGCAGGCGGGAAACATCGATCACATCAGCGGGGGAAGGGTTTCGCTGAACGTGGTGTCGTCCTGGTGGGCCGAGGAAGCGCAAAAATATGGCGTTCACTTCGACGAGCACGATGACCGGTATGCTCGCACGTCGGAGTGGCTCGACGTGGTGGATACGGCGTGGAAGCAGGACCACGTTTCGTACTCCGGCAAGTATTACCAAGTGCGCGATCTAGTGATGCAGCCGAAGCCGGTTTCAAAGCCGCGCCCGACGATCTACGCCGGAGGCGAATCCGAAGCTGCCAAAGAACTGATTTCGCAGAAATGCGACGCGTACGTGATGCACGGTGATCCTCCGGCGCGGATCGCGGAAAAGATTCGCGACATGTCGGAGCGACGCGAGAAGAAGAATCTTGGGCGTATGCAATACGGAGTTGCGGCGTACGCGATCGTGCGGGAGAGCGAAGCCAAGGCTCAGGAAGAACTCCGCCGCATCACGGATGTGAAACAGAACGCCGCCGGCTACAACAACTACCAGCAGTGGCTGGCGAACACGCAACTGGAACATCGCGTTTCGCTCGAAGAGTATTCGGTGTCGAATCGGGGCCTGCGCTCGGGTCTTGTGGGCACGCCGCAGCAAGTGGCGGATCGGATCGGGGATTTCGAGCGAGCCGGCGTCGATCTTCTATTGCTGCAATTCAGTCCGCAGCTCGAGGAAATGGAACGGTTTTCCGACGCGGTGATCAAGAAACGGCAGAATGTGCCGCAATCGAATTCGGAATTCGCCTCACGCCAGCCGATTGCCAGAACCTCGCATTGACCGGCGCCCGCCCTATACCAACACGTCGGAAACTTCCATGCGGCCCGCGCGGAAAGCGGATTGGAAGGCGTCGACAACTTTGGGATCCCAATCCTTGCCCGCGCCTTTCAAGATGATGTCGCGAGCCTCGAATGGCGTGATGGCTTTGCGATAGGGCCGGTCGCTGATCATGGCGTCAAACGCGTCGGCGACGCTGATGATGCGTGCCTCGAGGGGGATGTTTTCAGCCTTGGTCGGGTGATAGCCGGTGCCGTCGAATTTGTCGTGATGACTCAGAATGATGGGTAGCACGCGCCGCAGCGTGCCTCCTACCGGCTTCAGAGTATCGATTCCTTTGTTCAAGTGCGATTGCATTTCGACGATTTCTTCGTCACTAAGTTTCGCGGCCTTATACAGGATCTGGCGGCTCACCTCGAGCTTG
Source organism: uncultured Acidobacteriota bacterium (assembly GCA_963744235.1). Taxonomy (GTDB): domain Bacteria; phylum Acidobacteriota; class Terriglobia; order Acidiferrales; family UBA7541; genus Palsa-295. Next base: position 759,015 of record CAVUSU010000007.1, read on the forward strand.
CCGATGTCGTGGAGGAGGGCGGCGGCACGAATGTCTTCGACGCGCTGTTCGGGCAGACGCATTTCGTCGGCGATGCGCGCAGCGTACACGGACGTGCGGTAGGAATGATTCTGCGTGTATTTGTCATTCGAGACGACGCCGCAGAGAATCTGAAGCACGCCGTAGTAGGTTTCGCGCAACTCTGCCATGCTTTGTTCCTTGCGCTCGTAAAGCGTTCCCATAGCATAGGCCGTGATCAACAGAAATCCGCCCCAGATAGCGATGTCAGACCAGGCGATCAGTTGCCGCACGTCGACGGCGGAACCGCTGGCCAGAGCGACGGGGTTCATCAGGTTCAGCCAGCAGACGATCAGCGCGGACGCGAGCGCTGTTTGCACAGCGCGGGCGCGGCCGAAATAGTAGGCGGCGAAAAGTGTCGGCAGGTCGTAGAACGAGAGGACCAGCTTCTGCCCGGCGACGAAGAAGTTCACGATGGCTGCGAACACGATGATCGACAAAATCAACAAGAGTTCCTTGTTAATCGTCATCACTTTTTCGAGCCACTTGCTTTTCATATTGATCAGACTGCGAGAGTCCTACTAGGAATGGTACCGCCGGAAAAACCTAGGGAATGGAGTTCGGATCCGGTGCTTGCCCAACTGGTACATCGAGCGCAATCCAACCACAATAACGGAGCGCCGTTGGGCACGCACCGTGCAGCGTGGTCGAGTTATCATTGGGCCCGCGCCAATTGCGAGGGTTTGCGGCTCGCGGGTGTTTTCGGGCGCCTAACGAAATGGAGAGGTGAACGGCGATGACCTGGGGAAAGCGGCGAACAATCGTAATCGTATTTGTGATTCTCTTCTTTGTGGTGATCGTCTGGGCGGTCAGGAAGCCGCAGCGAATGGCGTCGAACGCGGTGCTGGTGATCGATGCGTCAGGAGAGATCAACGAACAGCGCCCGTTCGATCTTTTGAGCGCGCTCAACGGGAACACGGTTCCCGTGCTGCACGATTACCTCGATGCCATCGATACGGCGGCGAGGGACTCACGAGTGACGGGAATCGTCGTCCGTATTGCGCCGCTGGAGACGGGTTGGGGAAAGCTCGAGGAGATTCGTTCGCACCTCGTCGCGTTTCAAAAGAGCGGCAAGCCGAGCATCTGTTATCTCGGCTACGACGGGATCGGGAATCCCGAATACTACCTGGCGAGCGGCTGCAGCCAGATTTGGCTGGTCCCCACCGCGCCGGTGAGCATTCACGGCATGATAGCGGAGGCGCTGTTCCTGCGCGGCACGCTCGATAAACTGAAGATCGTTCCGGAGTTTTACCATATCGCGGAATTCAAGACCGCGGGCAACACCTACACGGAAAAGAAATTCACTCCGGCGCACAAAGAAGAAGTCGAATCATTGCTGCACAGCGTCTACAGCCAGTACGTGAGCGAGGCGGCGAAGGCTCGCCACATGGATGCCGCGAAATTCGAGCAACTTGTGAAGCAGGGCCCACTGATGACCGGGGACGCCGTGGGAAGCGGGCTGGTTGACCGGCTGGGCTATTGGGACCAGGTGCAGGATTACTTCAAGCAGCACCATCGCGGCTGGAACCCCATATCACTCGGACGCTACCGCATGTTCGAGAATGCATTTGGGGGGCCGGAGATAGCAGTTGTACACGCGACGGGTTTGATCGTCTCCGGCGATTCACAGGAAAGTCCGACGGGCGGCTTCATCATGGGGGGCGATTCCGTGGCGGCGGACATACGGGCGGCGCGGGAGAATTCGGGCGTGAAGGCGATCGTGCTGCGCGTGGATTCGGGCGGCGGGTCGGTAGTCGGCAGCGAAGTAATCCGACGCGAAGTGGAACTCGCGGACGCCGTGAAACCGGTGGTGGTGTCGATGTCGGACGTGGCCGCGTCCGGCGGCTACTGGATCGCGACGCCGGCGCGAAAGATCGTGGCGGATCCCAACACGATTACGGGCTCGATTGGGGTGCTGATCGGGAAGTTCAACATTGCGGGGCTGTACGCATTGCTCGGGCTGAGCACGGACTCGGTAACGACCAGCGACAACGCGACGCTTTTTTCCGATCAGCAGAATTTCACGCCGGCACAGCGCGAGTGGATCGAGAAGTCGTTGCAGGAAACCTACGCGGAATTCACGCAAGGAGTCGCCCGCGGGCGGCATATGTCGGTAGAAGCCGTAGATAAGATTGCCAAGGGGCGCGTGTGGTCTGGCACGCAGGCAAAAGAGCTGGGCCTGGTGGACGAGCTTGGCGGAATGGACCGCGCCATCGAGGTGGCCAAGCAGCTCGCGCACATTCCTGCGAGCGCGTCCGTGCGCATCGTGCGCTTCCCGCAGGAGAAAACCTTCTTGGAGTTGCTATTCGAGCGCGAACGGAGCATGAGCGAATCGGCGTCGATTGCCGGTGAGTTGCGGCGTATGGTCGCGGCCGCGGGTCCGGTGCAGGCCCGGGTGGCGTACGATCTGCGGATCCGGTAGTTGCTGCAATCAGCGGCACAGGTTGGGCGTGCAACAAAAGCCCAGGGGTCGGCCGGGAGGCGTTGAGCACGCTGAGAAGACCGGACCAAATTGCGTGCGAATCCGAAGCGTTGCGTTGGTTGAGTGCTGAAACCGCGAGACAGTTTCGTTATACTTGACGGTTCAAGGCGCGGTACCCAAGCGGTAAGGGAGAGGTCTGCAAAACCTTTATACGTGGGTTCGATTCCCACCCGCGCCTCCAAGATACAAACTCAAAGGTAGCCCGGGCGCATTCCTTGCTACGCAGGCTTCCCCCGCCTTAAGCTTCCCTCGGTTACAACGCGATCGGGCCGAGAATTCCGACGTTCGAAAACATCCGTGGCACCGTGGGGATTTCGGTCGTGTTTCGGATTGATGCGCGGGCATCGGCGAATAGTACGGAAGTACCGTTGTGCGGCTTTCGGGGCACCAAGTAGAATCCTCAACCGATGGCGGCTACGCCCAAGTGCGAGGCTCTGAACCAACTCAGGAGCGAAGCCATGGCGGCGCTCTGCGAGGCGAAGAAAATTCGCAGGTCAAGAGACGTCTCGATTCAGGAAGATGCCGAATTGAGCCGCGAGAGCCACCGAAGAATCGACGCCCTCATCAAGCATCTGCTCGCCGGCCACGACGGCCTGCCCTGCCCTGCAGGCGACAGACCCATCGTCGGGCCGGAGCCTGTAACCCCCTACCACAAACCAGGAACTGCCGAAGGCCACCTGCTGGTGGCTAGCCGCCTCGCCCTGAAGAGCTAGGTCTAACCGTTAAGAACTGTACCGATTGACGCGACAGGAGGTCCTTTGTTTTGTGTGAGTTACAGTCATTTCCGTTTACTTTCTGTACCGATTGACAGAAAGTGGCGATCGATCACAAATTACGTTTGTAGTGCTATAACTGGGCTGGGGCCACGGGCGACGCACGAGAGGAAACAAGACAAACAAAAAGGGCCGTCCCGAGTGATCGAGACGGCCCCGTAAGCCGACGGTTACGAATTACCAGCCGATGCGGATGCCAAGCTCCATCTGGCGAGGAGTATTGCCCTGAACGTTACCGCCACCGCCGAGAACGCCGAAGGTGGTGGGATCGTAAAGGGCAAAAGTTGGATCGGCAGGCTGCATATGGTTCAGGACGTTAATAAACGCCACGTAGAACGACGTGTTGAGCCGCTCCGTGAACTTGACGTTTTTGTCGATGGACATGTCGAGGTTCCAGAAGGGCAGACCGCGCAGAGGTCCGGCTCCGCCATCCTTGTTGTCCAAACCAAGAATTGGGTTCCGGAACGCTTGAAATGCCGACTGCGGATCTGTGAAGACGTTTTGGCCAGCGCCAGCGATGCCAACGCCACCGCTACCGTTTACGCCCTGTTTGCGAGTATTGGTGTAGTCGAGATTGCCGATAATGATCGCATTCTCGGTGAGACCTGATTCGTTGTTCGCGTTACCTTCACCCCACGATTCGCCGTTGCCATTGGCAGTTTGGACTTCGACCGGGAAACCACTGCCGGCAACGAAGAGTGGCGAAATGCTCCAGCCGCCGAGTATCTTTCCCGCAATTCCCTGCTGTTCCTTGTAGAACGGCGGTGAATAGGTGAAGTAGAGGTTGTAGGCCCATGTCTCGTCAAAAGGCTGCACGCCATAGGAGTTATGCAAGTTGAAGGGGTCGTTGGTGGTGATTGCGCTGCTGGCCTGTACGACTGCCTGAGTGCCGAGAGTTCTGCTATACGTCAGGTTCGTCTTCATCGTAATTCCATGCCAATCGTGGAATGACAAACTGAAGTAACCCGCGTTGTAATTGGCATAGCCATTGCTCTCGTTCAGGAAGAGGTCACTAGACTGGCCGTTTGCGCTGCACCCCGGCTCCGTCGTCTCGCAAGGCGCATTCGGGATTGGATCGTTCAGCATGGTGCGGCTGAAGTTAAAGGCGCCTATGTTGGACAGAGAGGTCCAAGCGTCCCAAACGCCGGCATAGCTAAGAGCCGCCGCCCCATTGGTGCCCGTGGTCGGACTAGTCAGGAAAGCAGCCGTGCAACTGGAGAACCCAGCGCAGAAGGCTGGGTTGAGGCCGCTCTCAAAGAAGGGTTGGGGGGTTGCGGCACCAGGGTTAGCGCCGAAGTTCGTTTGCTTTGTGAGGGTGGCCCAGGCATTCGCGAAAGTCTGTCCGCCTTGGGTCATCATGTACGGCACGTTGTTCAGGTCGTAAGCGCCAAATTCGTTGCGGATGATGCGGCCGATATAGCCCACTTCGAGCATGATCTTGGGGCTGATCTGCCGCTGCATGCTAAAGTTGAACTCATCCGAACGGTTTGGACGGAAAGATGGGTCAAGACCCTCGCCCGCCCCGGTACCAACGTCGTTGTAGCCGGGATACCAAGGCTGGGGTAGTTGGGCGCTGACGGCAGCCAAGGGCGCGGTAGTGCCGTTAACTCCAACACGAAAGACCGTACTTGGGTCGCCGCCGCCGCAACCGTTAGCTGTGCCGGCTATCGGACCAAAGCACTGGACCGTCTGCATCAAGCCCGGAGCCAGGATCGGCACGAGAACCTGATCGACGCCGTTCAAGCGGCCATAGACGCGCGCCCATCCGCCGCGGATGACCGTGTTGCCCGAGCCGAAGACGTGGCCCATGAGGCTATCTGGGTCGAAATGAGGGTTCCATGCGGCCGAAAGGCGCGGGCTGATCCCAGCATAGAACGGGTTATACGGGTACTTGGGATGGCCGTTCACATTCTGGATGGTGGCAAAGCCTAACAGCGGGTCATAGGCGTTGCCTTGCAGAGCCGCACCTTGACGCGCCGCCAGGAAGTTCGCCGTGTTCACGGGGTTTCCGTTCTGGTCGACGGCAATATCCTGAGCGCCATTCGGCGAATACGGCGGCATCTCCACCGTATAGCCAAAACCGTAGCTCAGCGTCAACGACGGCTTCAACTGCCAAGTATCGTTGAAATAGGCATTATAGAACGGGATGATGCTCTGATTGAGGGCCGCCGGCGTAGCCAAGCAGCCGGAGGTGGCCGCAACACTGGCAATGGCGCACGAAGTTGATGGGTTCAGGGACAGGGTGGCTCCATTGGTGCGTGTATACAGCTTCTGTGTGGACGTGACCATACCCAAAATGTTTGCGTAGAGGTCGCCATACTTTTTCGTGCTGGTGACTCCCGCCGGGGTGTAGTTACTCATGTCGATGCCCACCAACGACGTTGCGGTACCCTGGCCGATCAGGTCCTGCTGATAAATGTTGATGAAACCGCCGTTGTCGATGCGCAGGTGAGCATCAAAGTTACGCTGGTAAATGCCGCCAAACGTAAACAGGTGTTTGCCCAAAATCTTTGTGAGGTCGTCGCGGAACATATTGTCGTGACCGTTCCAGTAGCGCCAGCGAGTGTTCTGGTTGTCAGTATTGTAGGGCTGGAAGGAGCCGCTGGTCTCACCGCCGATTTCGAGCGCTGCGTTATAGCCCGCAACGTTGGGGACGCCGCCATGGGTTTCATAGGCCCACCAGTTGCGAGTGCCGCTGTAGTGGAAATCGTTGGTCAAGGTTGAGGAGATATTGGTGCTCATGCCCGCAGTGTAGAACCACGTATTCTGTGGACGCGTGGAGTTCGCGGAATATTGACCCAGCTTGTCACCCGGGAAGAAACCGCCTACGTCGACTTGGTTGGAAGTGGTGCGAATCCGGTGATAGTAGTGGTAGGTGCCGTTGAAGTGCCACTTCTGGCCGAAGTCGTGGTCGATGCGGCCCACGCCAAAGTTGCTGTCGTCGGGTAGCGCGAGGTTCCCCTTATAGCCCCCGTAGTTGACTCCGTCGCCGTGCGTGTAGTCGTTGGGCAGCGGCAGGTAGGTGCTCCAAAGATTCGAAATAACCGGGTTAAGACCAAGACCCAGTGGATCGCAGGGGCCACCCGGGCACGCCGTCGTGGGGATCATCTGTCCGGCAGTGACACCATAGGTGCTATAGAATTTGGCTGGTAACCCGGCGGGAACCGGCGTCGCAGTCGGATTGAGATTGATAACTTGGCCATTAACACCCATCATCCCAGCGCGCAACAGAGGGCTGGGATAGCTGCGCTCGAAGCTTTCAGATTGTGGAAAGCGGAAACCCTCGTAGTCGCCGAACATGAAAGTCCTGCCGCCTAAGATTTCTCCCGGATGAAGTGGGCCGCCGGCATTGGCCCCAAAGCGACTGTAGTGATAACCGGGCTGCACAACACCAACGTTGTTGTCGTCCCACGTGTTTGCGCCAGCGAAATTGTCGTCGAGGTAGTAGTCGTAGACGGCACCATGAAAGGCAGTGGTTCCCTTCTTGGTAGCCATTTGAACCTGGCCACCGGCACCTCCATTAAAGTCGGCTGTCTGGTTCGAAACTCCGACTTTGAACTCCTCAATGCTCTCAACGGGCGCTGGGATAACCCCAGAAGGCGCCGCGTTGTTGCCCGGACTGTGCATTGCGCCTACGCCGGACACATCGCCGGAGAAGCTCTTGACATAGACGTTGCTGTCACCCGACATATCGTCGGTGATGCTGCCACCATCCAGCTGAAATGTATTCTGGTCGACGACCGCGCCGGCAGTATTTCCGTTGATATTCGTGCTGGGCTGAAGCGTAGCAAACGTAGTTGCGTCGCGGCTAGTGTTAGGCAGTTGCAGGAGCTCCTGGTGCTCGATCGTGGCACCCACCGTGGAGTTCATGGTCTGCAGTTCGGCACCGGGCGTCTCAGTGACGGTGATCGTCGTAGAGACCGCGCCCAGCTTCATTTGCACGTTCTCAGTCAGCGCAGTGGCCACTTCTACTCGGACATCGGCCACAACCGTCTCGGCGAAACCGGCTTTCGACAACCGGATATCATACGTTCCGGGATCGACGCTAACGAAAATGTAGCGGCCGTCAGCGTTCGTCGTGGTCGTGCGCGAGTCCTTGGTCGCCCTGTCAACCAAGGTTACGGTGGCGCTGCCGACCACACCCCCTGTGTTATCGGTCACGGTGCCGGATACGGTGCCGGTCGACGTGCCCTGAGCCCAAGCGGGCGCGGCGCTGACGACGAGAAGACACAACAAAGCTACGAAAACTGGAATCATGCGCTTACAGAACATGCAAGCCTCCTTGATGGGTCAAAGGTCGAAGTGGCGAATCTGTCGAGATCGAGAGAGTGGTGAGGGCGACAACCCGAGAACGCGTCAGCACGGAAACTGCGCCGCGTCCGCCAGAACGCCCAACACGATAATGACAAAGAGGAAGGAACAACTGCATTCCGATTCCGCCCCCAAGAACCACCCACTCATCACCGAAACGACAACCACCACACCCCTTAATGGGCCGGAGTCTAGTTTCAGGGAGTGTTGCAAGTCAAGTGGTTTTTCGTATTTTTGATATTCACGTCCGCAGATGTCTAGCATCCCAATTTATGGAAGCACAGTACACCTAGTACTAGAACCAGTGAGCGAACGCAAAGCCTGACCTCGAGCACAAACGAAGTATGCGAAAAGGATTCGAGTTCGCGCCACAGCCGACCGCGCTATTTGTTGAGGGAATTGCGAGTGAGACTCGCGAGATTCTCTCGGCATCTTGAAGCTCGACTCGAGAGGACCGTGCCAAGGAGAGATTCGACCACACCTAAGATTTGCAGGTTGCGATCATCTCGGATCCCAAACGAAATGGGACATGGCGGCGATCCCGAAATGGGAGTGGCGCGTTCCAGTGTGAGACAGAGTCCCCGAATTCAAGCGCCATGTCGCCGAGTGATGACGCACGTTTTATTTCCAACCAACGTTCTTGCCCGCTCGGCAATCTCTTTCAGAACATCGTTTTAACTCGAATCTTGGCTCTGGGGGCACCTAGGACGGGTGCGGTCGGATTGCGCAGAACGGCACTGCTCCTCAGTGGCACAGATCGTGCGATATCGCGTCAGGCATGCAACGGTCTCGCAGCAACGGCGATGCTAATCGAGGCCAAGCCGATCGTGTTTCACGATCAAGCGTCGGCGAGACTCCTGGAAACGTTTTCTTGCTGTTGGTGCTGATCGGAATCGCTGCACTGATGGCCTGCGGAGGAAGTCCACCCGGCACGGGACCCGGCGTCATCGTGATCACGATTCAACCCGGGAGTGCGAATTTGTTTCTTGGGCAGACGCAGCAGTTTCAGGCGATCGTCATTGGAACATCAAACACAAGCGTTAATTGGAGCGTAAACGGGGTGGCCAGCGGCAACGCGACCGTTGGGTCTATCTCGATAGGAGGCCTGTACACCGCACCGTCGATTCTGCCCGCGAGCGGAACTGTCAGCGTCAGCGCTGTTAGCGCTGCCGACAACCAGACGAGTGCTTCGGTCAGCGTGACGCTAAAGGATGACGTGGTCGTGAACGTGTCCCCGGCGTCTGCGAACGTGCCAGCAGCGGGCGCGCAGGTGTTTATGGCGACGGTGACGGCGACCGGCAGTCCTTCGACGGCGGTGACGTGGAGCGTCAACGGAATCGCGGGAGGCAACGCGACGGTGGGAACAATCATCGCCAGCGGAAGCTCCGGCGCGACGTATACCGCACCCACAGTACCGCCTTCCCCCGCTACGGTCACCGTCACGGCAACGAGTGTGGCGGACACTACGAAGACCGGCAGCGCCAGCGTCACGATTACCTGCACGACGGACTCGATTTCCCCGGCGAGCGCGAATGTTTCGCTTGGGCAGACACAGAACTTTGCTGCTTCGTTGTGCGCGACGGGCGGCGCGGCGATTTTCTGGGACGTCAACGGAATTGCGGGCGGCAACGCGACGGTGGGAACCATTGCAGCGAATCCAGGGGCCGGCGGGAGCACAGCCGTTTACACGGCCCCAGCCGACTTGCCTTCGTCGACGCTCGTGACGATTCATGCGACGGCTGGCAGCGTGACCGCTTCCGCGAACGTGACTGTAACGAGCAGCGTAACCGTCAGCATCTCACCGCCAACTGCGACAGTGAGCGTCACGCAACGCGCGACATTTGCCGCGAATGTAACGAACACGCCGGATGCCGCCGTCGCTTGGAGTGTGAATGGAATTTTGAATGGCAGCCCCTCGGTGGGCGAGATTTGCGTTGTGGCATCGAATCCGTGCGTCTCACCGAATGGGCCTGCGGCCGGCGCAGTGGACTACGTGGCCCCCGCGTCAGTTCCTCCGACGAACCCTGTGACACTGGTGGCGACAAGCAAAGCGGACCCATCCCAGAGCGGCAGCGCGATCGTCACGATCGCGGGCCAAGCGGGCCCGGTTGTGGTAACCGTGTCGCCTCTCTATGCATTCGTGGCGCCTTCGGGCGGGCAGTCGAGCACGGCCCAGTTCTTTGCGGACGTCGCGAATACGGGCAACACAAACGTTATGTGGAGCGTGCAAAGCGCGGTCGCGGATGAGGGATGCGGCGGCGCGGCGTGCGGTTCGGTGGACGCAAATGGGCTTTACACAGCGCCTGCAACAGCACCTTCGCCCAACGCGATCTCGGTGTTGGCCACCAGCGCCGCGGACCCGACGAAGAGCGCAAGCGCGACGGTGGCCATCACAAGCGGACCCACGATCGAAGCGGTTTTGCCCTCCAGCGTGATGGCCGGCGCCGTCGAGAGCTTTCCGTTCGAAGTGCAAGGCCTGAACTTTGTCGCGGGAAGTGGGAGCGCCGCTTCCGCGATTCTGCTGAACGGCGCGGCCCGGGCGACCACTTGCGGAACTGCCACGAGTTGCGCCACGGTGCTGAATCCCGCTGATGTGCAGTCGGCAGCGACTTTTTCGATTCAGGTTCAGAATCCAGGGTCGCCCGGCGCGCTGTCGAACCCAGTGCCGTTCGTCATCGTGCCATTCGACGTTTCGGTGGACACCATTGGGCTGACGCAAGCGCAGCCCGCCGAGGCCAGCGAAGACATCGTCGTGGTCGATCCCACAACGGCAGCGGCATCTTCACCAATTAACGTGGATTTCATTGGGTTCTTGACGAGCGGAAACAACTGCGGAGTTCAGGGTTCGCCGCTGACGGTGACTCGGCCCGCCTCCGGATCCGCAGTGGTAAGCCTGTGCGTGCATGGGAACGGGCTCGATCCAACCTTCACCTACGCTTTCACGGGCCCGAGCGGCGGCGATATCGGCGTCGTGGCGTCGGGAATCACAGGCCTGTTCTCGAACATGATCGAACTCGATTTGACGATTTCGAGCGCGACACTGCCGGGCGTACGCACTTTATTGATTACCACTCTTAATAACGATCACGCAGTCGCGACAGGGATGCTGGAGGTGAAATAAGAATGCGATTCGGTCGACGATTTTCCGTTTTCTGTGCAGGCCTGCTGATTGGCTGCGCCGGAGTGCCAGGCACGACCCTCGAGAAAATGCCGGTTGAACGAATGGCGGACTTGGCGCGAGTGATCGCGCGAGCGCGTTGCGTTTCGAACTCGACCGGTTGGGACGCAGGCGAAATCTGGACGTTCACTTCTTTTGAAGTGGCCGAAACGTGGAAAGGTTCGGCGTCCGAGCGATTCACAGTACGGCTTCTCGGGGGAACGGTCGGCTCGCTGACGTCTCATGTCTCGGGTGTGCCTCGATTCCGAGCTCGAGAGGAAGTGGTTTTGTTTCTGGAGCCGACGGCGCGCGGGGATTTTACCGTCGTGAGCTGGAAGCAAGGCACGTTCCGTGTGGGACGCGATCCTCGCAACGGCGCGGAGCTTGTGACTCAGGATACGGCTGGATTCGAAACTTTTGACGCGCAAACACGACAATTCAGGGCATCTGGGATTCGCAATCTGCCGCTGGAGGTTTTTCGCGCACAGGTGCAGTCCGCGCTCGCTGGGCGAGCAGGGAGCAAGCCGTGAGAAAAGCTTCGGCGCTGATGACGACAGCGATTCTGACAGTCGTGACCGCGGGAATCCCCGCGGCGCGAGGCTACGTGTTCGATACGACGGTGCCGACGGCGGGCGGATGCCCGCAGCCGGATCGATGGAACTTGTCACTCGCGGCTCCGCTCAGCCGGCAGTGGAGCACGTCGTTACCATTGGCCCCGCCAACGATCGTGACTGTGGCGGCTTCGCAAACAAGCGCCCAACTCACCGAGATCGAACAAGCGATCACGGATTCGTTCACGGCGTGGTCGGGCGTTACGGGCACGACGTTCAACGCGACCTCGTACCCCGGATTGATCTCGCCCATCGCGCGCGTGAGCGCTGCGAATTCGTGCTCGAACGACTCGGAAAGCAACGTGGACGGCATCAACACGATCTGTTTCAACCAGTCAAGCGCGGGATTTGCGAGCGGAGTTTTGGCATTCACGCGAGTGATCACGGCTAACGCGCGGGGAGTGTCGGTGGGCTTGAGTGCGACGTCGAGTTTCGCGGGACAGATACTCGACTCAGATTCCTTGGTGCGAAACGACGGCCAAGCCACGTTCGCAACGCCGGCGGCACTCGGAACGCCGCAAGGTGCCGGCGCGTACGATCTGGAAACGATACTCGCGCACGAACTCGGCCATTGGTTCGGACTCGACCATTCCGCTGTGTGGCGGTCGATGATGTTCCCGTATGCTGCACCACCGGGTCAGTTTCTCGGCGACCGGCCGACGGCGCAGGTTCCTGACGGTCCGCTGGCAGACGACGACCGCACGGGTGTTCGCGCCCTGTATCCTGATCCGAACGATGCGATGGACGTGGGCGAGATTCGCGGCCGCGTTCTGCCGGCAAACTTATTCGCGCTGGCGATGTATTCCGCGACCTCGACTGGCAGCTTCGTGACTGGGGTTGCAGGTGCCCACGTTGTGGCAGTCGATGCGGATACTGGGTCGGTGATCGCGGGCACTCTAGCTGGGTGGACGTGCGATTCGTCGAACCCACCGTCGAAATTCGACGGCACATTTGATATTCAGCGATTGCCCGTTGGGCACAACTACATGATCTACGCCGAGCCGCTTGATGGTCTTGTCGTCCCGGGCGATTTCGGCGTAGCTTTGGATGATATTTGCCCCGCCGGCGGGACACCCCCATGCATCACTCCGGGAGTAAACGCGAGTTTCAATCCTCGGACCAGGCCGCGGGAACCATGAAGACAACGAGACTTGGGAATTAAGCGGCTCCCGGGAAACGGGAGCCGCTCAGGTTAGGGCGTGCGAACTTCTACTGTGTCGGCAAACTCATCTGCGTGAAGCCGATGGTGTTCACATCGCGAAGCATCGGAGTCAGAGGGGGCAGTTTGGCCGGCGTTTGGAAATCGCTGTCGAAGTTGTAGCCGCGTGTCGGCGGATCGTACACAAGGTTGCAGCACTTGAAGTTACCGACCGCTTGATGGTTGTAATACATACTGACGATCGAGCCCCGGTAATACAAAGTGGCCGGTCCCCAGTTCTCGATGTACCGCAGGAAGTTGTGAGCTCCACCGTCCGTGCCAAAGTCGTTCCCCACAACGCCGACACCGGGTTGAAGGAAAGGCACGTTCTTGCCCGCGGCGACGGCTATTCGGTACGTGGTAGTCGTCGCGTCGCGGCCACCGTTCCCCACCGCACCGCCAATGCCGTACGGGAAGGCAAACGAGTTGACGTCATTCCAGTTGTCGGAAAGGAGCGTCACCGCGTCCGCTACAACAGACGTTGCAACGTGCAGATCAGCGTTGGGCGTCGCGAGGGTTGCATCAACGTTCGGGTTGTTGTTGTAATCGCCCTGAATGTAAACGGGATTTTCCGATGCAACCGTCAAACCGCAGGGTCCGGCGCCGCAAACTCCGATCGGGTTGGCAATCTGGCCAAGGGAGGCGCCGTTGACAAGCTTCAGCGCACGCCGGAAGAAGATCGGCGGGTTCTCTCGTAGTTCGGTACCTCTCGCGACCGCGTACGGCCACGGGGTGCCGTTCCCGGGACAATTCGCGTTGTTGGCGAGATGCGGACGGCGACCAAGTTCGTCGCGTTCGCGGTTACTTGGGTGCCAGCCATGCCGCCGATCGGCCACAAATTCGCCGGCATCGGATTCAAAGTATTGCCATAGGTTCGCGGAACGAGAAGAGGATTAGGGTCAAGGCCATTGTTGTTGTAATCCCCCTCGACGTCCTCACCTTGATCGAGCGCACCGTTCGGGCAACTGCTGGCGCTGGCGGGATTCACGATGTCATCGTAGCCATAGCCGCCCGTGAGCACATTCGCGCCGCCCACAGATGCGGGCGGGGTCGGATCAGGCCGTTCGCCGCGACGATCAGAGAAATAGACCGCGTAGCCCGTGGTAGTTGCCACGTTTCCCGGCAGGCCGGGGCAGATGGCCGCGTTCGTCAGGCACAGCGCGAGGTTCTGAATGTCGAGTTCCACGTAGTACATCGCGCCGGCAGTGGGCACCTGCGGAGCGGGGTTCATGCCCGCAGCAGTATCGCGGAGCATTCCTTCGCGCGTATCGTAGAGTACATTGGGCCAGTAGTCGGTCCCATGCTGATTTCCAACCGCTGCTGGAGGATTAGGGCACCCGCCCACGCCGTTCGCGAAAGACGGGTTATCACGCTCCCTCGCAAACCGAATTACCGCGAAGGCACTCGGGTCCGGACAGCCGACTGTCGCAACTCCCGCTTTGATTGTCGGGCCGGATCCGTTGATCTGAGGAGCACCGGGCAGGCCCAAGAGGTTGGGCGACTGGTTCGCTGCGATGCTCATCGTCGCAAGACTCTGAGGGTTGATGTTGCGGCCGGTGTAACCGAGTTGCAGGATCGTGGGCGTAATGTCGGTCCACGCACCCGCGTTATTCTGATAATCAATTTTCAGGCATCCGGTGATCGTCGGGTAGTATCGCTTCACCCAGTAGCCGTCGACTGCGCTGTAGGTGTTCGCTCCGCCAGTCGCGCCGGATACGGGTAAGGGGAACACGGCCGTCCCCACATTGGCCAGCCACGCCGGTGCAGCATTACTTTGAGGGAAGCCGCCCGGTGCCGAAGTATCCCAAGCCAGCGTAGCCAGGTCGACCGGCGTTGCCACCGGTGCCGCGAGATTGGCTGAAAGATTGGGTATTGCAGTCGCGCTGGTGCTACTGATATCGCTGTTTGCGCAGGTACCACCAGCGCCGTAGTCGGACAACAGAATTCGGATGCCCATGCCTTGCATGCCGTAATAACGTTGACCGAGCTTCGTTGCAGGGTCACCCGGCAACCCACGGCGAATTAGATCAATGCTCTGGCCGTTAAGCCCAAACCCCGGCATGGCGATTGCCAGGTTCAGGGTCTTGACTCCGGTTTCTTTGACGCCGATATCGCCATTGTAGACTCCGCTGGCAACGTTGGCAAAACCGGGTTCGTTGATCGGTCCCAAGGCCCCCACTGCGTTCGCGTTTCCCTGAACGCTCTGCGTCGTAGCCTGAGCCAGCAGGTTCGGAAAAGCCGAGCCATTGGTGATATCGATGGCGCCACCGTAGTTGCCGGCCGTCACGAGGCCGTTCTCGAGGTTGGCGGTGATGACTTCGCCCGCCGCAGTCACCTTGCCGGACATCGTCAAGGCGTTGCCGCCTCCCTCTGCAAGCCACAGGTTTCCGTTTGTGTGGACGCGGCCGCCGAAGTTGAAGTTCGGGCCAGCGAAAAAGTCGAGGTCCGTCTGAGAAAACATGCCGAACTGGAAAACGGGGATCGCTACGGTCTGGACTTCGCGCTGAAGCTTTACTTCCGAGTTGTACGTGCTGCGCGCGGTTACCTGCAGCGTATAAGGAGTCGACTGAGCGTACAAGCCAGCGTACGGACCCGTAGTGATTGTGGAAAATGCGGACGTCGGAAGGCCTGCCACGCAATTGAAGAGTGCCTGGTAGCCGGACGTTCCATCTGGCTTCAGAAACTGTATACCTGGAATGTTAACGGGAGGCGTCGAGGTCACACCTGCGGGACCGTTAATGGCGTTGCAGGTGACACCGGGGTTCGCATTGAACTGGTTCTCGATGCCCGCCGTCAGAGTTTCCATGCCACCCTCGGCGCCATAGAACGCCCTTTGACGATCCGAGCTATTGCCGCCGAGTTTCTGGTCGGTCATCACGAGCCACGCCAGGCCCACGATCATCGTCGACACCAGCATCAACACCAAGAGTGCGGTTGCCAGCGCCATCCCCGTTTCACGGCGGCTTCTCATCAAAGTTCTCCTTGTCCTGAACGAACCAACCAAACGCATCTGCTCCACAGGTGTCCGGCTCATTGTTATCTGGCTCACTGAAACTCGTTATAGAAATCCAACCCGCGAATGCTGACTACCGTCTGCAGGTTATTGCGGAAGTAGCGGTTGCTCTGGCTGTACGGATTCTCCGATCTTGCATACAGAACGATGTAGCAGTCGCGAATATAAGACAGCGAGCCGAAGCCCAGAGTGCCCAGCGGATCCTCGTTTTCGGCCGGTACTTGCAGGGCCGGCGGGCTTGACCCAGGGTTGAGGACGTCGTAGAAAATTTGCATGTTTTCGATGACTTCGCCCACAGGTTGCGCCGGATTCATGTTGACCTGACGCATCAACATGGGCTTCAGTGGATTGGCGTTGCTGATGTAATAAGTGACCATCCAAACCCGCGTCGCCGTAACCGTGACGCCAGCCCACGAACCCGCGGTTTGCATCTGGGTGACCGTACCGGAAGGCTGGCCCGAGCAATTCAGGGCGAACGCATCTCCACAGGTAAAGGTGATCGTGTTCGCTCCGAGGTTGACGCCTGTGACCGCCAGAAGGGCCATGCTGCCGGGGTTGCTGGGGTTGTTCGCATCGCAGCTATCACTGGCCACCAAGGCGCCGCTGGCGGCGCAGCCACTGGCGTTGTTCTGCAGCAGAATAAGGTCGCCGGTTTGGATGGCTGTGTTCCCGGTGTTGATGTTGATGCAGGTCGGATCAAAGGCGATCGTCGTCGTATTGCCCGCCGTTGTGATTGTTCCGTTTGGACTCGGAGCCGCAGCGGCACAATTTGCGAATGGCGCTTGGCGGATCGGAAAACGATTGAGCCAGTTTCCCGCGGCGTCTTGCATTGTCGTGTCCGCGTAAAGGACTGTAATCATGTCCGTCTTGAGCCCTGCAACTGTTGCCCCTTGTATCGCCGGATTTGCAACCAGGGAAGCGAGCCCCAACTGAAAACCGGGCGAGATTGCGGGAAGCGCCACCCATCCGGTGGGAAAAGTGACTGGAGGGGGCGCTCCTGGAGGCAGCGGGCGATTCAACGCAGAAACCGCGCCGGCGCCACCGGTATTGGGTATCGTAATGCCGCCCTGTGGAACTCCTTCGCCGGCCTGGACAATGTCCTTGGTCATGTAGTTCAAGGAGGCGCGCAGATTTTCTTGTGTGTCCGCCAGAAGCGTGACGCCCTCATTGGCGTGAATCGCGTCCGTGAGTGTCCGCAGCGTGGCCGCCATCACGATCAGCATCAGCGCGGTTGCTGCGAGAACTTCGATCAAACTAAATCCGCCATTGCGTTTCATTCACGGCCTCCGTCAAAATCCGCTACGAGAAATTCGAAATGTTCGTGGTCAGGACGTACGAGCGTGTGAACCGGCCCGACACGTACGTGACTGTCACCTGGATCTGGTTCAGGTTCGGCACGCCGGGCACCGGCGTGATCGCTATGGTGCGCGTAAAGTTCGAGAGCGGGACGCGGACTGGCGGATTGAAAGTGTTGGCGCCGTTCGGCAGGAGAATAGCGTCCGGCAAACCTGCGCAATTGTCGTCGGCCGTTCCAACGATCCCGTCAGGTCCCGGATCGCACATTGGGTTTGGACCGGCAAGAAAGATGCATCCGGCGCCGTTCCCAACGTTGCAAATCGTTGACCACGTCGCCTGACCCATGTCGCGCGCCGTAAAAATCGATTCCACGGCTTCGTTGGCCTTTTCTTGCGCGATGTAATCATCCTGCGACATATTCATATAGGCCAGGCCGTCGCCCAGCATGGCGGCGAGCGCCAGGAGTCCAATGGCCAGCACCACGACCGCGATCATCGTTTCAAGCAGCGTGAAACCCGACTGACGCCGTTGAGTCATCCGAACGCTCATGCGGTTTCTCCGTTTCATTGGAACCACGACAATCCCGTGCCATGCCACGCGTGCATTCGGCCGGTGGCGCCCAGCACCGTCACGGCGCGAGCCGAGGTTTTAATGTTCGTTATGCCCAGAAAGACCGTACCGTTGATGGGCGTGCCGTTCGCATCCGTGAAGGTTCCATCGCTCTGGAACTGCATCCCGATGGGAGGACCTCCCACCACGCCGTTGAAGTCAACGCCCGCCGGAACGGCGGGTATGCCATAGGCGTCGGGAGTGTCTGGCTCTCCCGCAAACGTTTGGAACGTCACGGTGTTCTCAATAGGTAGGATCAGGAACGGGTTCACCGCTCGAACGTTTCCGGGCTCAACTACTTGAAATAATTGAATCGTGTTGTTGCCGACGAACTGGATCACGATGGTACGCCGCTGCGAGATGGCGATCTCGCGCGCCTGGCGCATCGCGCCTTTTACCTGGTCCATCCCGGCGTTCGCTCGGAACTGCTGCAAGGTCGGCTGCAATTGGATAATGGCCATCGAGACGATGATCATGATGATGCCGATCACAACGACCATCTCGATGATCGTAAAGCCGCCTTGTTTCTGGCGCGTCCTGAGGAACTTGTGTCCCCGGCTTTTCACGTTCTCACCTCTTGAGTGATCTAGGACAAACGTCCAATCTCAGGCTGGATGGTGCATGTCTCAGGCCAGCTACGAGTAGGGCTAGGTCTATCCAGGACAGTGAGTTAGGGCTTGTGACACGAAGTGCTCATGGACCGGTCGCGCGCGGAGGAGTAGAAATGTTACAGATGGGGCGGCGGAATACAGTGTTTCACTTAGGGCGGACGGAAACCCAGATGGCGGTCCCGTTGGATCTTTCACAACTAAGGGCGATAGCTTGGGGCAGGTATCTCGGGTGCGCTGTGTGACCTCTATTTGTCACAACTTTTCGGACCCGAGCTCTCGGGGCCTTGCTCGACACCCCTAGGGCTGAGAAGAGCCTCGATGATTCCCATCATTGAAGACGGATTGGTTTTCGATACAACCGATCGAATGCCTGCCTCCAGAGCGTGTTTCTCCAGATCAGCACCGGCATGCTGAGTGAAAAGAACGATTGGCGCGGTCGGCGCGATCTCCAGCATCCGGCGGGCGGTCTCTATTCCGTTCATGCCGGGCATCTGAAAATCCAACATCACCAGGTCGGGCTGCAGATTCCTGACCATTTCTACAGCCGTGGCACCGTCAGGCGCCTCACCACAGACTTCCCATCCGGGTCTTGTTCGCAAAACTGCTCGAAGCGAACGCCTAACGAGTTCGTTATCATCCACGATCAGGAACCGAGTTCCCATCTGAACCCCTTGGCTCCAGCCAAGATTTGAATCTGCGCAACGGAAAAAAGTGTTGGTGGCGTGCTTGTCCTTGAAATCAAACCCCAACAGCCATCATATTCGCGACGGGGAAGGACGCTGTGACGGTGGTACCGTTCTCACCCGATTGGATTTCGAGCGTGCCTCCCAGCTCTCGCACACGCTCTCGCATGCCGCTGAGTCCAACGCCTTGTTTTGTTCCGGCGGACGCGAACGCACGATTTGAAGGAGGCATCCCTTTGCCTTCATCGCGGACTTGGAGAGTAAGCAGCTTATCCTCGGAAGGCCACATCTTGATAAGCGCTGTTTTACTTTCTGAATGGCGGTAAACGTTGGTCAGGCACTCCTGCACGACCCTAAAGATGGAAATCTCCGCGTTGGGGGAAAGGCGTCCGATTTCCGGCGACAGGTCCACGGTGACCTTTACGTTGCTCCGCTCGCCGAAACCTTCGGCGAACATCTTGATTGCGGGCAACAGGCCGATTTGGTCAAGAAGGGGCGGATGAAGGAGGTGTGAAATGGTTCGTGTTTCCTTCGAGAGCTGCTCCACAAGCGCAGTGTTTTGACTCAGGGCATCGGCAGCCTCGGGTGTAAGCTTCTCAGCTTCCTGAAACACCAACGCGTTATTGATCGAGAGGGCCGCAATCATTTGCCCCACGCTGTCGTGCAGGTCGCGAGCGATGCGCCGGCGTTCCTCATCTTGAGCCGCAATCAGGCGAGCGGAGAGTGTGCGGAGATCGCGGTTGAGCGTTTCCATTTGCTGCGTCTTGCGGTGCAGGTCCGCGAAAACTCGCACTTTCGCCCGCAACAGCTCGGGAATAACAGGAACGGAAATGTAATCCATCGCGCCGTGTTGATACGCCTTGAGCCGGTCGACGTCGGTGAGATGCACGGCCGAGATGAAGATGATGGCGGTCTTCTGAAAACGCGGATGCTGCCGGATCATGTCCGCCAGTTCGAATCCATCCAGTTCAGGCATGCTCACGTCCATGAGGACGACGGCAACCTCGGTCTTTAGGAGATGGTCTAGGGCCTCTTTCCCCGATCGGGCCTTGATCAGATTCTCTCCTAGCTCACCCAAGATGGCTTCGTAAGTGAGGAGCTTGCCGGGTTGATCATCCACCATGAGAATGTTAATTTTTTCCTGTTCGTTCATAGTTTCTCTCTCGTCCACGGCGAATATAGGCGGCGTCCTCCAAAATCGAACTTCGACCTGGTGACCTGGAACGAATACTACCGGTGAAACCACATGCGCAATGCGGAAAGCAGTTGTTCAGTATTCACCGGTTTCGCCAAATACTCGGAAGCACCCGCTTCGAGGCATTTTTCGCGATCGCCTTTCATGGCTTTAGCGGTCAAAGCGACGATCGGCAAGCGTCGGAACGAAGAATTCTGGCGGATAATCTGCATCGTTTCATATCCGTCCATATCCGGCATCATGATGTCCATCAACACGATTGCCACATCCGAAGTTGACTCCAGGGTAGTGATTGCTTCGCGGCCCGTCCCGGCGGTAAGCACAGTCATTCCGCGACGCTCAAGTACGCTGCTGAGCGCGAAGATGTTTCGCACGTCGTCGTCCACCACTAATACTTTCTTGCCTACAAGCGCTTCGTCCGAGTGGTGCAAGAGATCCAGCATCCTTTGCTTCTCCGGCGGAAGATCGGTGACGACACGATGCAGGAACAGCGCGGTCTCATCGAGGAGCCTTTCCGGCGATTCAACTCCCTTCACCACCACGCTGCGCGCCAGCATGTGCAACCGCGCATCTTCGTCCGGCGTTAGATCCTTGCCCGTAAATACCACCACGGGCAGATTGCTCATTGACGGAGTGTCGCGAAGGCGCTCCAAAATCTCGAATCCCGACATGTCCGGGAGACGCAGGTCGAGCACGACGCAATCAAACGGTTTCTCCTCCATGGCCGCAAGGGCCTGCGCGCCCGTGGAAGCAATCTCGAGATCGATATCTTCATAACCGAGCAGTTCGCGAATGCTGAGTTGTTCCGCGGGATTGTCTTCCACGACCAACAATCGCTTGCGCCGGGGTATCGTATATTCCTTGATGCGAGCGAACGCGGCCTCCAGTTGCTCGGGTGTCGCTGGTTTGGTCACATAGGCAAACGCCCCGCGTGCCAGGCCATGCTGCTTGTCTTCGTCCAGCGTCAACATTTGAACCGGAATGTGACGTGTGGTCGGATCTTGTTTGAAGTGGTTCAGAACCGTCCAACCCAGCATGTCTGGCAGGAAAACATCCAGGGAAATGGCCGTGGGATGGAACTCGTGGGCCAGCTCTAGGGCTTCCGTGCCCCGTGAGGCCACAATGACCTTAAAGCCTTTTTCGTGGGCAAGATCGCAGAGCATCGTCGCAAAGTACGGGTCATCTTCCACGATCAGCAGAATCGAGTCCTCTGCCTGCAAATCTTCGCGGTCGTCGGTGATCGTAATTTGCTCGATCGAGCGGTTTTGCACATTCCTCGCGGCAACAAGGATCGCGGCGGGGAGGGAGGAGGACTTGGCGTCGGTCCCAGCCGTACCCGTTGAAGGACCGACATACGTTTGAGGCAGGTAAAGCGTGAAGGTGCTGCCTTCGCCAGGCGTACTGCGTAATTGAATCTCGCCACCCAGCAGGCCGGCGAGTTCGCGGCTGATCGCTAACCCGAGCCCCGTGCCTCCGTACTTGCGGCTTGTTCCGGCATCCGCTTGCTGGAAGGGGTCGAAGATGATTCGCTGCTTTTCCGGCGGTATGCCAATACCCGTGTCGGTAACCTCGAAGGCGACCACGGCGGCTGATTTACTTAGCACCGGATGTTCGTCGCTCCAGCCACTATCGGCTGCAAAGACCGACAATTTCACGCCGCCCTTTTCCGTGAACTTGAATGCGTTGGAGAGCAGATTCTTGAGCACTTGCTGCAAACGCTTCGAGTCGGTGACAAGGCTGCGCGTCAAGTTCGGATCGGCGCTCAATTCGAAATCGAGGCCCCTGTTTTCCGCCTCATGACGAAACGGCCGGCCGATCATATCGAGCAAGCTCGCGAAGAAAACTTCGTCCGCTTCCACCGAGACCGTGCCGGATTCGATCTTCGACAGGTCCAGAATATCGGTAATCAGGTTCAACAGGTCCGTTCCGGCACCGTGAATCGTTCGGGCGAATTCGACCTGCTTTGGAGTCAAATTACCATCGGGGTTGTCCGTGAGCTGCTGTCCCAGAACCAGAATGCTGTTCAGCGGCGTGCGCAGTTCATGAGACATATTGGCAAGAAACTCCGACTTGTACCTAGACGTGAGTGCCAATTCCTTGGCTTTCTCTTCCACGGCCCGGCGTGCCTGTTCGATTTCCTGATTCTTGCGCTCGACTTCCACGTTCTGCTCGGCAAGTTGCTGGGCTTTTTGAGCGAGTTGCTCGTTGGTCTGTTGCAACTCGGTCTGCTGCGTTTGGAGTTCGGTTGCCAGTTGCTGAGACTGTTTCAAAAGCCCTTCGGTCTGCATCGTAGCTTCAATACTGTTGAGCACGATGCCGATGCTGGAGGTCAACTGTTCGAGAAACGAAAGGTGCGAGGCAGTGAAAACGCTTAGCGACGCAAGTTCGATGACCGCTTTGACTCGATCCTCGAAAAGAATGGGCAGCACGATAACGTTGCGGGGCACCGCCTGGAATAATCCAGACCGGATCGGAACGGCATGTTCCGGCACATCCGTAATCAACATGCGCTGCTTTTCCGCAGCACACTGCCCGACAAGGCCGGCTCCTACGTGCAAGCGATCAGCATGCCCGCCGGGGTCGCTATCGGCGAATGCCGATAGCAATACCATCGTTCGGGACTCCTCCGACTCCATCTGGTAGATCACGCCCTGCTGGGCGTTGACGAGAGGGGCCAACTCGGTCAAGAGCATTCGCCCCACGGTCGTCAAATCGCGCTGTCCCTGCAACATTCCAGTGAAACGCGCGAGGTTTGTCTTCAGCCAGTCCTGTTCATTGTTGCGGTCTGTGGTGAGCCGAAGATTATCAATCATCGTGTTGATGTAGTCCTTCAGCTCAGCTACCTCGCCGCTGGCCTCCACTTGGACGGAACGGGTCAGGTCGCCCTTCGTCACAGCGGTAGCTACTTCTGCGATGGCCCTTACTTGGTTCGTCAAATTGTCGGCAAGGAGGTTGACGTTCCCCGTCAAGTCTTTCCAGGTGCCGGCCGCGCCTGGCACGTTCGCTTGGCCGCCCAAGCGGCCTTCCACGCCCACTTCACGCGCGACTGTCGTCACCTGATCCGCAAACGTGGCCAGAGTGTCCGTCATGTTGTTAATCGTGTCGGCCAGCGCCGCCACTTCGCCCTTGGCGTTCACCGTGAGTTTCTTCGTTAACTCACCGTTTGCGACGGCCGTGACAACCTTCACAATTCCCCGCACTTGTTCGGTAAGGTTCGCGGCCATCACGTTGACGTTGTCTGTGAGGTCCTTCCAAGTGCCGGCCACGCCGGGGACCTGCGCCTGGCCGCCCAATTTGCCGTCAGTCCCTACTTCGCGCGCCACGCGCGTTACCTCGGCGGCGAAAGCGTTGAGCTGGTCCACCATCGTGTTGATCGTGTTCTTCAATTCCAGAATTTCGCCCTTCACGTCCACCGTGATTTTGCGCGACAAGTCCCCCCTCGCCACAGCGGTCGTGACTTCAGCGATGTTTCGCACCTGAGCGGTGAGGTTGCCTGCCATCGCATTCACGGAGTCGGTAAGATCCTTCCACGTGCCGGCCACGCCGGTGACGTTCGCTTGGCCTCCCAGTCGGCCTTCGCTGCCTACCTCGCGCGCCACGCGCGTCACTTCGGCGGCAAACGAACGCAACTGTTCGACCATCGTGTTAAGCGTTTCCTTGAGCTGAAGGATTTCTCCGCGGACATCCACGGTGATCTTGCGTGACAGGTCGCCGCTCGCGATCGCTGTAGCAACCTCGGCGATGTTGCGCACCTGACCGGTCAAGTTACTCGCCATGAAGTTCACGTTGTCCGTCAGGTCCTTCCAGGTACCTCCCACTCCCGGCACTTCGGCTTGGCCACCGAGCTTTCCTTCCGTGCCCACTTCGCGCGCCACGCGTGTGACCTCGCCCGCAAACGCGTTGAGCTGGTCCACCATCGTGTTGATCGTGTTCTTGAGTTCCAGAATTTCGCCCTTCACGTCCACCGTGATTTTGCGCGACAAGTCTCCCCTCGCCACGGCGGTCGTGACTTCAGCGATGTTTCGCACCTGCCCGGTCAGGTTTCCGGCCATCGAGTTAACCGAGTCCGTAAGGTCCTTCCAAGTGCCCGCCACTCCCGGCACGTTGGCCTGTCCACCGAGCCGGCCCTCGCTGCCCACTTCCCGCGCGACACGCGTTACTTCTCCGGCGAATGCGTTCAGCTGATCAACCATCGTGTTGATCGTCTCCTTCAGCAGAAGGATTTCGCCGCTCACGTTGACCGTAATTTTCTTTGAGAGGTCGCCGCTGGCAATCGCGGTGGCCACTTCCGCAATGTTTCGAACCTGGCCGGTCAAATTGCTCGCCATGGAATTGACCGAGTCCGTAAGGTCCTTCCAGGTGCCGCCAACACCCGGCACCTGTGCCTGGCCGCCGAGTTTTCCGTCGGTGCCCACTTCGCGCGCCACGCGCGTCACTTCGGAGGCAAATGACCGCAACTGGTCCACCATGGTGTTGAGAGTGTCTTTGAGTTCGAGGATTTCGCCCTTCACGTCAACAGTGATCTTGCGCGATAGGTCGCCTCTCGCTACGGCGGTGGCTACTTCGGCGATGTTGCGGACCTGACCGGTCAAGTTACTCGCCATGAAGTTCACGTTGTCGGTGAGATCCTTCCACGTTCCGGCTCCGGGAACCTGCGCTTGGCCGCCCAACTTGCCTTCCGTGCCCACTTCGCGCGCCACCCGCGTGACCTCGCCCGCAAACGCGTTGAGCTGGTCCACCATCGTGTTGATCGTGTTCTTCAGTTCCAGAATTTCGCCCTTCACGTCCACCGTGATTTTGCGCGACAAGTCCCCTCGCGCCACGGCGGTCGTGACTTCAGCGATGTTACGCACCTGCCCGGTTAAGTTTCCGGCCATTGAGTTAACCGAGTCCGTGAGGTCCTTCCAAGTGCCCGCTACTCCCGGCACGTTGGCCTGTCCACCGAGCCGGCCTTCGCTGCCCACTTCGCGCGCAACGCGAGTCACCTCTCCGGCGAACCGGTTCAACTGATCCACCATCGTGTTGAGCGTTTCTTTGAGCTGCAAGATTTCCCCGCGAACGTCCACTGTAATCTTGCGTGAGAGATCGCCACTGGCGATGGCCGTCGCCACCTCGGCGATGTTCCGCACCTGACCCGTCAGGTTGCTGGCCATGAAATTCACGTTATCCGTCAGGTCCTTCCAGGTGCCTCCCACGCCGGGCACCTGCGCTTGGCCGCCCAACTTCCCTTCCGTACCCACTTCGCGCGCCACACGTGTGACCTCTCCCGCGAATGCGTTGAGCTGGTCCACCATGGTGTTGATCGTGTCCTTCAATTCAAGGATTTCGCCCTTCACGTCCACTGTGATCTTGCGGGACAAGTCTCCTCTCGCCACCGCGGTCGTCACTTCAGCGATGTTTCTCACCTGAGCCGTGAGGTTCCCGGCCATCGCGTTAACCGAGTCCGTCAGGTCTTTCCACGTTCCGGCTACGCCAGGCACGATCGCCTGGCCGCCAAGTTTGCCGTCTGTGCCCACCTCGCGTGCAACTCGCGTCACTTCGGACGCGAACGATCGCAATTGATCCACCATCGTATTGATGGCTTCCTTCAATTGAAGAATTTCGCCTCGGACATCGACCGTGATTTTGCGCGAGAGGTCGCCGCTCGCGACTGCCGTGGCCACCTCGGCAATATTTCGTACCTGCCCCGTCAGATTGCTTGCCATCGAGTTAACGGAGTCGGTCAAATCCTTCCACGTGCCGGCGACGCCCGGTACCTGTGCCTGCCCGCCGAGTTTGCCGTCGGTACCCACTTCACGCGCGACACGCGTAACCTCCGCCGTGAACACGCCGAGCTGCTGGATCATGGTGTTTACGATCGTTGCCGAGCGCAGGAATTCGCCCTCCAGGGGCCGGCCGTCAACATCCAGTTGGACCGTTTGCGTCAAGTTGCCTTTTGCCACAGCCGCGATGGCCCGCGTCACTTCGGTAGTGGGCCTGAGTAAATCATCCACGAGCGTGTTGACCGACACCTCCATCTCGCCCCAAGCGGCTTTCGGAAGATGGAATCGCATGCGCTCTCGCGTTCTTCCTTCCTTGCCCACAACTTGTCCGACGCGCTTTAGCTCCATCGCCATTTGCTGGTTGGCCGTGACAATGTCATTGAATGTGTCCGCGATCTTTCCGGCCAATCCGGTCCAATTCCCCGGCAATCGCACCGAGAAGTCTCCGTCCCGCATGGTCTGTAGACTCGCGAGTATCACGCTCAGGTCCGCGTGCTTAGACTCAGCGCTCGCGGAACCCTGCCCGTTGCTCTTTGTGTCCAACGCAAGTTCGGGACTTGCACTCACTTTTGTCTTGTTAGGGTCGATTCTCTTCATACTCGTCTCCACGCATCAAAGTCAGCACGCATGTGCGGCTTTTCGCGATGATGACCAAGGATCTTCGAGAACGGGTCGTTCACATAACGATACATCTGTAGCAAGACCCGACATCACACGAGTGACGACACTTCGGGCTCGCCTAGCGCAAGTTCAATGAACTGCTGTTGATACCATGGAGCCGTTCCCGGGGACCTACAGTAAACAATGTATATAAGAGGATTGGCACCGTTGGAGTCACTCCCGATAGCGGCGAGTTCGAATCCGAGTCTTGGGAGCGAAGCAGTTCAAAACAAGACGTTTGGCACGCGAGACCGTAGCCAGGCTGGAACCGCATTGCTTTGCGGCGTAAAACATGGACTTGCTGGCCGGAACGGGCAGTTTGGTTATCGGATTGCGGAGTTCGATCCTAATCTTTACGCCTGAGACCCCTTCCTGCGCGCTCCTTCAATACGGCTCGCCCGGCAGCGGCGCCAGCACTGGAGTGATTTTCCCCCAGCCTTGCGCTTGCGCGCTCTTCATGTCTTTCACCAATTGATCCGGCAGACTCGCCTTCAACTTCGGACGCCCTGCTTGATTACCGAGTACCCACGCAACGGCGGCAACGGTCTTCGATATCACTTGGATTTCCTTGTAATCGATCTTCTCGGGAGTGTCGGTGGGACGGTGATAATCGGGATGCAAACCGATGGTAAAAAAAGCGATTGGGATTCCCATCTTGGCGAAGTTGTAATGATCGCTTCGATAGAAGATGCGCTGGCCATTTGGTTTCGGGCCCAGGTTATCGTGGGTGGCATCGGGGGCGGTCGCGTCATAGAAATGATTCAGAGCCAGTTTTTGGTAGCTGCCATTCACCGTCTCGACGATCGTCTCAAGGTCATCGCTGCTGACCTGCGGGCCCACCACCAAAACCTCGCCCGGTTTCACGAGCAGATGCGTGGGATCCGGATCAGAGAAATCCGCACTCTTGGTGCGGCCAATCATATCCATGTTCAGGTTCGCGACTACCTTCGTCAGATCGACCGGCGGAAACTGGTTGAAGTATCGGGAGCCCCAAAGGCCCTTTTCTTCGCCGCCATTCCATAGAAAGATGATGGTCCGTTTGGGCCGAATGCCTTTGGCGGCGCCTTGTGCGTAAGACCTGGCGATGGCCAGCAGGCCGGTGGAACCGGAACCATCATCGTCGGCGCCATTATTGACGTTGTGGCCGTCGGGCAACGGCGCGCTCAATCCAATATGATCCAGATGGGCGCTGATCACCACGTACTCGTGCTTCAGCAAGGGATCGTCACCCTCGAGCATGCCAACCACATTCTCGCCGTGTCCTGGCTCGCTGCGGATCACCACGTGCAGGCTCAGCTTCTTCTCTGCATTCAGCTCCAATGAATCCAGTTTGGTATTCGTGCCCGCCGCATAAAACACCTGCGCGGCGTTCATCTTCTCGTCCTGGAATATCAGGTTGGTCGCCTGCAGTCCGGCGACTACCGACGGGACGATGGGGCATGCGGGCGGGTCTTGAAACTTTGTCACTTGAAAACTCGGGCCGTTGAACGATGCGGCCGGATTGGGACTGGCCATGGCCGAAAGTTGCTGAAAGTCGGCGATCGCGATCACCGCCAGCGCCCCGTTCTTGGCCGCGTATTCTTCCGGGGTCAGGTAGTCGAGGCAATTCTCACCAAGCGGGTTCTGCGTGTCAGCGCCGCGGCCTCCCCTGGCTGCGGCCGCCGCTCGCTGAGCGGCAATCTCCGGCGGCAGCCCGGCAACCACGACGATCTTGCCGCGCACATCGAGGCCTTCGTAGGGATTGATTTTGGACTTGTTGATCACGTAGCCATTGCCTGCAAAAACGAAGCGTCCGCTCACGTCGAACGACTCACCCAAGGCCGGGCCGCGGAAGCCGCCGCCGCCCATCGTCCAGTCTTTCCCATATTCCAATTCAGTTGTTCTTGGGGCGCCGGGAGCAGAAGGCCCACCACGGCGAACAGGAGCAGGCGCCGTTAGTGAAGCCTTCGTCTCCGCCGTGACCACCTGCCTGCTCACAAGCTCGAACGGCATCAGATAGGGTTGCAACGGACCATTCGTGTTCTCAGTGCTCCCTCCCGACTCCAAGCCCCACTCCGCCAAGTGACTCGCCACATAGAGTGCTGCGGCGTCGTAGCCGCGGGAGGGGAAGTTTCGTCCTTCGAGCTGGTCGGAGGCCAGAAAATAGTCGTAAATCTTCATTTCTTCTTCGCTGATTGAGTCCGCGTTTCCGTAACGGGCTACTTTGCCGACCACGGGCGCTGCGGAATTGGATCCTTCCGAGGATTCAGTCGCCCCTACGGCAAACAGTACGGTAAACGCAACAATGGAAAAAAGGGAACAGCTAGCAACGATTTGTTTCATGGGTCCTCAAGTTCGGCTGGTTGGCAAAACGGCGGCATCTTAACTCAAGCGGAAGAACATCAACAATAGGCCCGGATTCGTCGCGTCGTGCTGATGGATTGGAGGGTATCTCGAAAATCGGCGCCCATGATGGGAGCCGCCTTTGCTTTGACTTAGAATCGAGGACGTTCAAAAAAAGAACGTTTGGTAGCGCTAACGGGAATCGAACCCGTATTTCAGCCTTGAAAGGGCCGCGTGCTAACCGTTGCACCATAGCGCCACGGGCAGTTTGCGAATAATCTAGTCTAACAGAGATGGCGTCGCGTTCACACGCTAGAGGCATGTGGACGAAAATCAAAACTGGCGCAGGGGCAGCGCGCGGCCACCACAAATCTCAAACGTCAGGTCGTCTGCGAGTTTCGTTTCTTGCTTTTTCCTATCGCCAGCCGTTGCGTTCACGCAGCGCAGTGATATGCGCCACGTGGTGGCGGCCGTGCCAAGCGTAGATTTGCAGATTGTCGTCCAGTGTCGTGGGACCGGGCCGTTCCGGATGCCGAAGAGTTCGCTGCCACTCCGCGGGAGCGAGCGCGTTCAACAGCAGAATCCAGCGTTTGTGAAGATCCTCCAGAAGCGAAAGCGACACTTCGATGGGAGCCTTCGAGTCGGGCAATTCCGCCCACCGGGCTTCGTCATAGGGCTTGATCGTCGGTTCGTCTTCGGTCAATGCAAGTTTGAATCGCACGAACGAATTGAGATGACTATCGGGCAAATGGTGCACAACCTGGCGAACCGTCCAGCCCCCCGGGCGGTACGGAGTGTCAAGCTGCTCGTCTTTCAAACCTGCCACAGCCGCTCGCAGCTTCGCCGGCGTTTCGGCGATCGCGTCGATAAGCGCGCGCCGCTGGCCGTCCGTCAACTTTTCTACGCGTTGAACTTTTCCGATTGGATAGCGTAAATCTGCATCCATTTGTGGCTCCTCTGCTCCGTGCCTTCAGGCGAACCATGACATTATTCACGCACACGCAATGTTTGGGAAGGATCTCGAGACAATTGACACAGACAATTTGGCTGCGGCTTTTCGCTAACCCTGGCGGTCCTGAAACTCCTCGTGCCAGGCCATCTGGATGGCTTCGAGTTTGCCTTCGTTCGATTGCTTGGGGTCGCCCGAAAAGCCCGGAAGGGCGATCACCCATTTATGGAGGTCGGTAAAGCGGACGGTGAGCGGGTCGGTCTCCGGATATTTTTCGGAGAGCTGAATGCCGATCTCTTCGGCGTTGTCCCAATCAAACGTTGGCGGCATCACTGTCCTTTCGGCGTTGCAAGACAGGCTTTCTAGTGTTCCGCTTCCTTGGCGTAGTTCTTGTTCCACTCGGGGATTTCGACGACGAGATCTTTCGTGCCATCGGGCACACACTGGCAGCCGAGGCGCGACTTCGGTGTGACGCCGGGCGCTTCGTCGAGCTGGTCCAGCTCAGCATCCGTCGCTTCGTTGCAAGTGTCGAGGCCCTCGCGAACGATCACGTGGCACGTCGAGCAAGCACACACGCCGCCGCACGCATGATCGAGGCCCATCTGGTAGCCCTGCGAAATGTCGAGAATGCTTCCCGGCAGGCCGTCGTGGCCGTACGGAATCTTCTCGGGATCCACCTCGACGGTCTTCCCCTCCTTGATGAAGGTGACCTTGAATTTCTTCGTCGCGGGCGTGTATTTGACTTCTTCGATATATGGATTCTGGCCGCCCATTGTGATGCTCCTTGTCTAACCAACAAAAAGGCCGAGTGTCGGTGACACAAAAGCTAAACGTCTTCGAGCCGCTTGCCTTGCAGCGCCGTTTGCAGCGTGCTGTTCATCAGAATCTCGGCCAGAGTGCATCGTGGCCTGATTCAGTTCGTCCACGCGCTGCCGAATAAGCTTGTAATCCGTGCCCCGCATTGACTGGCGGAGGCTCTTTTCCGTCTCCGTGATGGCGCCTCGCTCGTCTGCCGAAAGTTCCTGCGCGCGCGAATCGCTTAGCGTCTTCGTCGTCGCCTGCAGAATTGTTTCGGCTTCGTTCCGCGCTTCGATCAACTGGCGTTCCGCAAAATCCTGCTCGGCAAACTCGATCGATTCCTCGAGCATGTGCTCGATTTCGTTGTCGGACAATCCGTAGCTGGGCTGAACTTCGATGCTCTGCTGGCCGCCGGTTTTCAGATCGCGCACGCCCACCTGCAGGATTCCATTCGCGTCGATCAGGAATTTCACTTCGACGCGTGCCAGCCCGGCCGGGCCGGGCGCGACCTTCAATTGGAAGCGCGCGAGCGAGCGGCAATCCTTCGCGAGTTCGCGTTCACCCTGCAGCACATGGACGTCGATACCTGTCTGGTTTTCGACTCCCGTCGTGAACAGCTCCTGGGCGCTGGCGGGAATCGTCGAGTTGCGCGGGATGATTTTCGCGACGACGCCTCCCATGGTCTCGATGCCCAGCGACAAAGGCGTAACGTCGAGCAGCAGCATGTCCGTCACACCTGTTTCGAGGATGTTGGCCTGGACGGCAGCCCCGAGCGCGACCACTTCGTCAGGATCGAGTTCGCAATGCGGCGCGCGCTGGAAATAATCGCCCACGGTCTTTCGCACCAGGGGAATCCGCGTCGAGCCGCCAACGAGAACCACCTCATCTATTTGCGCCGGAGTCAGCTTGGCGTCAGCCATTGCGCGCCTTGCCGGCTCCATCGTCCGAGCCACGACGGGCCGCATGAGAGACTCCAATTCTGACCGGGTAATGGGCTGCCACATCAAGGGACTGCCATCCGAGCGACTCGCCCGCAACGTGGCCTGGCCCTCTGCGCTCAATTCGTGTTTCAAGGCGATCGCGGCCTTGCGCAATTCCTGCCAGTTGTCGGAGGTAAACACATAGTCGGGAATGGATCCCAGAATCTTGTCCTTTAGAAATTCGAGGAGCAGATTGTCGATATCGTCGCCGCCGAGGTGCGTGTCTCCGTTGGTGGAAAGAACCTGATAGATGTCGCCCTCGCCCGTGCTGATCAGTTTCAAGATCGAGATATCAAAAGTGCCGCCGCCGAAATCGTAGACGGCAACGTGGCCGCGCTTCTGCTTGTGCAAACCGTACGCGAGCGCCGCGGCCGTCGGCTCGTTCACGAGCCGAAGAACTTCGAGGCCAGCGAGACGGCCGGCATCTTTTGTCGCTTGACGCTGAGCGTCGTTGAAGTAAGCCGGCACGGTGATGACCGCACGATCGACCGGCTCCTTGAAGTGGTTTTCGGCCCATGATCTCAGTTCGCGAAGAATGAAGGCGGAAATCTCCGGCGGGGTGAAGAGTCTATCGCCGAGACGGACGCGAATCACGTTGCGGCTTTCGGGATCGATCCGGAATGGAAAAATCTTCAGATCATCCTGAATGTCCGCAACGCCGCGGCCCATCAGACGCTTCACGGAGTAAATCGTGCGCTCGGGCTGCGTGAGCAGGCGGCGGCGAGCCGCTTCGCCGACGATGACTTGCCCATCTGCATCCACGCTGACCACTGACGGGCACAGCGTCGAGCCGTATGGGCCCGGGATACACTTCGGCTTTCCCGTTTGCGGATCGTTGTACGCAACCAGGCTGAATGTGGTGCCCAAGTCGATTCCAACTACACGTCCCATGCCAAGTCTCCAGAATCAAAACCGCCGGCGAGACGCCGTTCCAACAACCTCAGGGCGAGCCGGCGCTACATAAGACCTACACTTCCGCGAGTTCCTTTTGCACACTCGCCACCAAATTCCGAATGTAGCTCCGGCGATTCAGAATCTCGTTCATGCGCGCGAGAACCGCTGCGCGTTTCGCGGCGTCGGCGTTCGCGTCAAGCGCCGCATCCCATTCGCGGCCCACCGCCGCGAGTTCGGCGTCTACTTCAGCGAGCTTCTGTTGAAAATTCTGTTGCGCCGTGTCCAGCCGCGGGCGAAGGATCGTGACGTCGCCGCCTTCGGCGCGCGCTTCGCGCAATTCGTCGAGTGATTCATTCAGCTCGAATACTTCTTCGAGAAGTTCAGGTGGCGCCTGCTGCTTCGTCGTGCCTTCCTTCCGCAAACCCAGATGCAAGAGCAGGTACTCGACGCGCGCAATCGGCTCGCGCAGGGTGCGGTACGCGTCGTTCAATTGCGACGACCGCTCGAGCGACAGCTCGCGCTCATATTCGCTGGCCCGGACAAAATTGTCGGGATGCAGCTTCCAGCTCAGCTTGTGAAACTGCGCCTCAAGCTCATCGGCATCGAGCGCCAGCTTCTGCGGAAGCCCGAAGAACCCGAAATAGTCGGTGCCGGCCGGAAGCGGCTGCACTTTGCCGCACGCCGCGACAAAAATGCCGGCCATCCACAGCCTTCTGGCAGCTCCAGCACTTCGCTGCAGCGGGGGCATCCGTTCTCGTTTGCGTCACACTCATGCGCTCTCGAATGAAATTCGGGGACTCTCCGCGACGGTACCTTCAAAGCTGGGGCAGGCGTGCCTGCGCTGAAAAACCTCAGGCCGTGAAAGAACTCCCGCAGCCGCAGCTCCGCGCCGCCTGCGGATTCTGGAAGACGAAACCTTGCCTCATCAGGTCTTCCTGATAATCGAGCGTCGTGTCGTTGAGGTAGAGAAAGCTCTTCGGGTCTACGAAAATGCGCGCGCCATTCTCTTCGAACACTTTGTCGCGATTGCGCGCTTCCGTTTCGAGCCGCATCGCGTAGCTCAGCCCCGAACAACCCCCGCCTTGCACACCCACGCGCAGCCCGCCCGACTCGGCGGGAACGCCTTCCTTAGTCAGCAGCTCGCGAATTTTGGTCGCGGCTTTTTCGGTAACATGGATCATGGAAACTCTCGTAATTCGTGTCCCGAGGCCTCGGGACTCGATTCAACTCGCCGTCGCTTTCAAACGAAAGCTCCGCGTCCGCCAACAGGCGAACTAAGGTACCTGCCGCTCGCGCACGCGATCTTCACCCCCCGCGCGTTACGCGTTAGTTGTGCGCTGTGGCCGGCTCGGCTTGCTGCGCTTCGCCTTGACCCTGCTTCGTCTTCCAGTTGGCAAGCGCGGCCTTGATTGCGTCCTCCGCCAGAACCGAACAGTGAATCTTGACGGGCGGGAGCGAGAGCTCGCGCACGATGTCCGTGTTCTTGATGGCCAGCGCTTCCTCCACCGTCTTGCCCTTCACCCACTCGGTGGCGAGCGAAGAGCTCGCGATCGCCGAGCCGCAGCCGAATGTCTTGAACTTTGCCTCTTCGATCACGTGCGTCTCGGGGTTCACCTTCATCTGCAGCTTCATGACATCGCCGCATTCGGGTGCGCCCACGAGGCCCGTGCCGACGTTCGGGTCGCTCTTATCCAGCGAGCCGACGTTGCGCGGATTCTTGTAGTGATCCACTACCTTATCGGAATAAGCCATGGTTCGTTTGCTCCTTTAGTCCAAAGAAACTCGTTACGGCCGTTGCCCCAATCCCTTTAGTGCGAATCGGAGGCCGCCACCCACTTCATCTTGCTGATGTCGACGCCCTCTTTCGCCATTTCATACAGCGGCGAGAGTTCGCGCAGACGCTTCACGGTCTCCACCACGCGGTCGGCCACATAATCCACTTCTTCCGCAGTGTTAAAGCGGCCGAGCCCGAAGCGAATCGACGTATGTGCCAAATCCTCGCCCACGCCGAGCGCCTTCAGCACGTAACTGGGCTCGAGTGTCGCCGAAGTGCAAGCCGAGCCACTCGAAACCGCGATATCGTTAATGCCCATCAGCAGTGATTCGCCTTCCACGTACGCGAAGCTGATATTGATGTTGTGGGGCAGACGATGCTCCACAGAGCCGTTGATATAGACCTCGTCGAGCCGCGACATGATCGAGTCCTTCAGGCGATCGCGCAGCTTGCTCAGCTTCGCGGATTCGGAAGCCATCTCTTGCTGGCAGAGCTCGCATGCCTTCCCCAAGCCGACGATTCCGGTCACGTTCAGCGTACCCGAACGCATGCCGCGCTCGTGGCCGCCACCGTCGATCTGAGAGGCAAGCTGAACGCGCGGGTTCTTGCGGCGAACGTAAAGAGCACCCACGCCCTTCGGGCCGTAAATCTTGTGCCCCGAAATCGACATCAGGTCGATGCCGTCCTTCTGGACGTCAACGGGAATCTTCCCGACAGCCTGCACGCCATCCACGTGGAAGAACACGCCCTTTTCCTTGGCGATCTTCCCGATTTCTGCGATCGGTTGCACCGTGCCGATTTCGTTGTTCGCGTACATGATCGAGATAAGAATCGTCTTCGGCGTGATCGCGCGACGGAGATCCTCAAGATTGATGCGCCCGTCCTTTTCCACCGGCAGATACGTCACTTCATAACCGTATTTCTCAAGCCGCTTGCAAGTGTCCAGAGTGGCCTTGTGTTCAGTCACCTGCGTGATGATGTGGTTGCCCTTCTCGCGGTACATCTCCGCGGCACCCTTAATCGCGAGATTGGTCGATTCCGTCGCGCCGCTGGTGAAGATGATCTCCTTGGGCGTCGCATTGATCAGGCGAGCGATCTGCCCGCGCGCGTTCTCCACAGCCTCTTCCGCCTTCCAGCCGAATTCATGGTTGCGGCTAGCGGCATTGCCAAACGTCTCGGTGAAATAGGGCAGCATGGCGTCGAGGACGCGAGGATCAACAGGGGTCGTCGCGTGATTATCAAAATAAACGGGAAGCTTAATTGCCATTCGATTCTCCTCAGCTAATTTCGAACCCCAACTTTCAAACTCTTAATTCAACCACCTCAGACAGCGGCGCCTCGTCCGTCATCTGCGAAATCGTCACTTTGTCGAGCACTTCCAGGATGCTCTCGTTCACGCGGCGCAGCGGCTCCCGGATCGAGCACGTAGTGGACAAGTCGCACTCCCCGTGGGAAGTCACGCAGGAAGTGATAAACAAGGGGCCGTCGATGGCTTTGATCGCGTCCAGGGCCGTGATGCGCGAGGGGTCGCGCGCCAAAGTGTAGCCCCCGCTCGAACCGTAACGCGCTATCAACAATCCCCCCTTGGCCAGTTTCTGCAGCACCTTCGCCATCAGCGGCGTCGAGATACCATAAACCTCTGCAATGTCAGTGGCGCTGTAGGACGCCCCGCTATGCGTCGCGAGGTGTTTCAAAGCAATGAGTCCGTAGTCCGCCTTTTTCGAGAGCTTCATCATAGATGCATATACGACTGGATCAGTCGCATATTCATTCTAGGGCTGGCCCCGCCCCTATGTCAAGACACTCTTTAGGGCCAACTCGCTTGATTGCATCATGTTAAAGCACGACCATTTTAGTCGGATTAGGGCGTTGGTCAATCAGACAGCAGCCAAGCTGTCCAAACAGGGGTTGAACTGCATAGACGGCACTCTGACCTGCCACAAAGATCCGGGGGAGGCTACTGCTTTCGCCCGATTGGCCCGACCGTCCACGCCGACTATCCTGCTGCGAGTGGCGAGAGAACGGAGGCGGGATCATGAATCGACTTCCCAAAGTTCTTTTTCTTTCGACGGGCAACTCGACGCGAAGCCAAATGGCGGAAGGCTTCCTGCGGAATCTGGCCGGTGATCGCTTCATCGCGGCTAGCGCGGGAATCGAGCCCGGTTCATTAAATCCAATCGCTGCTGAAGTAATGAAGGAAGCAGGGATCGATATTTCCGGTCAGCACGCGAAAGACGTGAAATCATCGCTGAAAGAGCATTTTGGCTACGTGATCACCGTTTCGGATGATGCCAAGGAACGCGCACCCATATTCCCGTTCACGCTGCACTTACTCCACTGGAACATCATGGATCCGTCCGCAGCTAAAGGTTCAAACGAAGAGATAAAGAATGCTTTCCGTCGCGTACGCGATCAGGTGGACTCCAAGGTCCGTGATTTCCTCAGCGAACGCTCACTGGAATTGGAGTCTGTATCCGCAGACGCAAAACGGGCCGCTCGCACTGCAACCGGATGACTTCCGGACCCAACTTCTACTTCGTGCTCACGGAGTAGCCGGAGTTGATGAACTCGTCGATGTCTTTATGCAGCTTGTGGTGAGCGCTTTCGTCGATGTACATCATGTGGCCGCCCTCGTAGTATGTGAAGCTGGCGTTCTTGCGGATCACCGGCTCGAGCCCCATGTGCGCGACCGTTTCCTCGATGCCGTTGAACGGCGTGGCGAGGTCGTAGTAGCCGCAAACGACCAGCAACTTCAGGTTCGATTGCTGCGTCATCGCCGCCCGAAGAACTTCCGCCACTTGGGTATCCCCTGTGCGGTCCCATGGACGGACGTTGGCGGACACGGTGTAATACATGTCGCTCTCCCACTTCAGGTCGCGCCTCACGTAATCGTGGAACGTGGCAACGAACGCACCTTCATAGGACGCTTCGCTCGGGTCGTAGTTTACGCTCTCGCCCGCCGCATCCGCTTCGATCCCCTCGAAACGCGAATCGAGGCGGCCCACTGTACGACGCTTGTCGCGTTCGAGTTCCTTGAACCAGCGAAACGGGCTGACGCGAAGATTCGCTTCCTCGATGTACTTCGGGGAAAGGCCCGTGAAACGCGAGACGTCTTGAACCACTTTCTGGTGCTCCACCGGAGAGAGCTTGTCACCCTTCTGCAAAGCAGCAGCATAGTCTCCATGTGCAAATTCGCGCGCCTGCTGGGCCACTTGCTCAATGCTTTCCGACTGCAGATCGGCCGGCAACAAGTGGTGATACCAGGCTGACGTCGCATACGTCGGCAGGAAATATTCAGTGCGATCATCCGCTCCCCAACTCGAGAAGGCCACCGCGGAGACGAGCACGATGCCGTTCAGGTAGATTTGATGGCGCTCTTGCAGGACGCCGGAAAGTTCCGCTGAACGCGTCGTGCCGTAGCTTTCGCCGATCAGATATTTCGGCGAATCCCAGCGTTCCGTTCGCGTGATGTATTGGTAGATGAAATCCGCGAACCAAGTGGCGTCTTCGACGATGCCGTAGAACTGGTTGGTGTCCTCTCCGGGCGCCGGGCGGCTGTATCCTGTCGAGACTGCGTCGATGAACACCAGGTCGCTGGCGTCCAGGAACGAATCCTCATTGTCGGTAATCGAGTAAGGCGCGGGCATTCCGTGACCGTCCGCCGTCAGGACCACGCGCTTCGGTCCCATTCCCATGTGCGTGAAAAGCGAAGCCGAACCGGGCCCGCCATTGTAGACGAACGAGATCGGACGCTTCGCAACATCCGGCACGCCATCCTTTGTGTAGGCGACGTAAAAGAAAACGGCTTTCGGCTTGCCGTCGTCGGCCTTGATTACGTACGTGGCTGCGGTGGCCGTGTAGTTGATTTCCTGGCCGCCGATGCGCGCGCTGTGGTGCGTCACCGACGACTTTTCTTCGGGTGGCGGCAATGGCTTCTGCTCCTGGCCCTTCGCGCCCTCTCCCTGCGCCGGCGCTGCCTGTTGCCCAGGCGGCATTTCGCCCCGTCCTGGCCGCTGCGGATTGCCTTGGGCCGACGCTACACCCGCAACTAGCAGTGCCGCGAATCCTGCAACAATCAAGTGGTCCGATCTCATTCCCGTGCCCCTTTCGTGAATAAGAAAGCTTTTCTGTGGCGCAAGGACCTGCCGAAAACCCGGTGGATTGTACTTGGACGTCCCGCGAACGAGCGCGGTTTCATTCAAAAATCGAGAAGCCTTGCCCGTGGCATGGACCGAACACCGCACCTTTGTTTCGCGCGCCACATTGGTCGGGCAAGTCAGACAGGCGTGCCGGATTTTTGTCGCGGCTTCGCATGAAATTGTAGGTTAGAATCGACCACCGGATGGCTCTTGAAAGAAATAAGGCTGTCACCGCGATCTATCCCGGGTCGTTTGACCCTGTGACGAATGGTCATCTCGACTTGATCGCGCGTGGTGCCATGATTTTCGACCGCCTCATTGTCGCGGTGGCTCGCAATCTCGATAAGGACCCGCTGTTTACCGTTCCAGAGCGCGTCGAGATGCTCGAAGCCGTCACCTACGAGTGGAAGAACGTCGAAGTGGAAGTCTTCGATGGCCTGCTCATGGAATACGCACGCTCCAAGGGAGCCCGGGTCGTGCTCCGCGGGATTCGAGCGGTGTCCGACTACGAATACGAGCTTCAAATGGCTATGATGAACCGCAAAATCGAGCCCGAGATCGAAACAGTATTTATGATGCCCGGCGAGGCCTACAGCTACGTCAGTTCGCGGCTCGTAAGAGAATTGGCCCGGCTGCACGGCCCGATTCAGGGCCTCGTGCCGCCGATCGTCGAAGAGCGGCTGCGAGCCAAGGTGAGTTGAAGAAAGCCGTTCTTCGCTGCAGCACAATCACAATCGGTCGATACCTTACCCAGGAGCAGAGGGAAAGATGGAACCGGCAACCGGAATGAAACTCGAAGAAGCAATCCAATTTGCGGACCGCGTGAACCGCATCAACGTCTCGCAAACCATGGCGGTGATGCAGGAAGCCGAAAGGTTCAAGGCGCGCGGCGCGGACGTAGTGGACTTTGGTCCCGGCGAGCCGGACTTCCCCACTCCGGATCACATCAAGCGAGCGGCGATCAAAGCACTCGACGAAAACCGCACGAAGTACACGGCAACGCCTGGAATCGCGCCGCTTCGCCAGGCGATTTGCGACTGGCACGCGACACAACTCGGCTCCTCCTATCAGCCTGCCGAATGCATCGTTACGGTGGGAGGCAAGCACGCGGTTTTCAATTCCATCTGCTCGCTGGTAAACGGCGGAGACGAAGTGGTGATTCCCGCGCCCTATTGGGTGAGTTATCCGGACATCGTGAAGTATGCCGGCGGGACGCCTGTAATCGTCGAGACGCGCGAGAAAGACGGTTTCTGTCCGCGCGCCGAAGATATCGAGAGAGGAATCACGTCGCGCACGCGCGTCGTCATCATCAATTCGCCGAGCAACCCTACGGGCGCGGTGATTCCGCAGAATGAGTTCGTGCGAATTCTCGAAGTTTGCCAGAAGCACGGCGTCTGGCTACTTTCCGACGAGTGCTATTCGCATTTCGTGTACGGCGACGCTCGGCCATATTCCATCGCCAGCGTGCCGGGCTCGAAGGAGCGGGTAATCATCGCCGGGTCATTCTCGAAGACTTTCGCCATGACCGGCTGGCGGATGGGATACGCGCTTGCTCCCGCGCCGCTTGTCGGGGCGATCACCAAGCTTCAGAGCCAATCTACCTCGAATCCCACTTCGATCGCGCAGTACGCCGCCCTGGAAGCGATGCGCGGGCCGATGGATTCGGTCGGCGTGATGCTCGCCGAATACGCGCGCCGGCGCGAGCTGATTCTTGGTGGACTGCGCGCAATTCCCGGAGTCACGTGTACGGCGCCGCAGGGCGCGTTCTACGTCTTCCCTAACCTCTCGGCGCATTTCAACGCGGAAATGCCCAATGATACTGCTGTCGCGAAGCAACTTCTCGAGCGCGAACACGTCGCGGTGGTTCCGGGCGAAGCCTTCGGCGCGCCGGGACACGTCAGAATTTCTTACGCGACTTCAATCGAGCGAATCGAGGAAGGTTTGCGGCGGCTCACCCGGTTTTTCGGCAGCGGAAAGTGAATCTCTCTCCAGCGCGACTGGAGCCCATTTTCAGTCTCCGTCCCTGGGGTTCGCTTTCGCTCGCGCCGCTGTTCCCCGAAAAATCCAATCTGAGTGAGCCAATAGGCGAAGCCTGGATGACGGGCCTCGAGTGCCGGTTCGCGAATGGCCCGTTCGCGGGCAAAAAGCTCGGTGAGGCGTGGCCCGCGATGAACGCCGACTGGGCCGGGACCGCGATCGACCACAGCGCCGGTTTCCCGCTGCTCGTCAAGTTTCTTTTTACCCAAGAGAATCTCTCCGTGCAGGTGCATCCCGACGATGAATATGCAAAGCGCCTTGATGCCTCGGCGGGCGGCCGCGGCAAGACGGAAATGTGGTACGCGCTGCGCGCACAACCCGGCGCGGAAGTGCTCGTGGGCCTCAAACCGGATGTAACGCCTGAAGTGTTCAAGCGCGCCATTGTCGAGGGAACGGCGGAAAACTGCCTTCAGCGTGTGCCGGTGCGCGCGGGCGAGGCCATATTCGTCCCAGCGCGCACAGCCCACACAATCGGCGCGGGCCTCGTCCTTTGCGAAATTCAGCAATACTCCGACCTGACCTACCGCGTCTACGATTACAACCGCCGCGACGCGCAGGGTAAGTCGCGCGAACTTCACATCGAGAAGGCGCTCGACGTCCTGCGGTTCGGCAAACAGAGCGGCGGAAAGCTCGATCCGCTGCGGATCGAACGCGGCCCCGTCAGCGAGACTTACTTTATCGCGTGCCGCTACTTCGCCACCGAAAAGTGGGAGTTCGCCGAGCCCGTCGGGGCCGCGAGTTCGCACGAGCATTTCGATCTCGTGATTTTTCTGGAAGGCGCCGGAGACATTGAGTGGCAACGCGAGCGCGCCGCCTACGGCCCGACGCAAGTTTGGATCATTCCGGCGGCGCTTGGTGCGTATCAATTCGTCCCAGCGTCGCGAACTTCCCTTCTGCGTACATACGTGCCCAGCAGCCTGAACGAGTTCGTTCGCCGGCTCGAGGAGCGCGGCGTTGACCCTCAATCATCGTCGAGGTTGATTTACTCGTGAGCGCCCAGGGCACAAAACTCGTGCCGTGCGCTGTCCTGCTAGCGGGCGGGCGGGGGACGCGCTTCTGGCCGCGCAGCCGCATGCGCACTCCCAAGCAACTTCTTAACATCACTGGCCGCGCGACGATGCTCTCGCAAACCGTGAACCGTCTTGTTCCCGTTTTCGGCTTGCGAAATTTTTGGGTCGTTACCAACAGCGAGCAAGCCGAGGCCGTGCGGAAGGAGCTCCCAAACGTCGGGGCGTCGCACGTCCTGGCCGAACCCGTGGGCCGCAATACGGCCGCGGCAATCGGGCTCGCCGCAATTCATTTGATACACGAACACGACGACGCCGTAATGGCCGTGCTGCCGTCGGACAGCTATGTCGCTGACGCAGTGCGTTACCGCGCGCTGGTGAGCGTGGCTGTTTCGCTGGCGCGCAAACCCGGAAATCTCCTGGTCCTCGGGATTCCGCCGACGCGCCCCGAAACCGGATACGGCTACATCGAGCGCGGAGAGGCGTCGGCTCGCACAGTCAACAATCGGGCGTTTGCGGTACGGCGTTTCACGGAAAAACCGAAGCCGCGCCTCGCGCGGAAATACGTGGCGTCCGGAAAATACTTGTGGAACGCGGGAATGTTCTTCTGGCGCGCGTCAACGTTCCTCGAGAGTCTTAGGCGGTTCCTTCCGGCCACTCATCAGGCACTCTGCCAGTTGGCCCAGACGATCGGGACGCGGCGTTATAACGCAACCCTGGAGCGAATTTACCAGAAGCTCGAAAACATTTCCGTCGACTACGCAGTCATGGAGCCCGCAACGCGCCAGCCAGCCGGGCGAGGTGAGCGGGAATCCACCGAGTTTCGCGTCCTCGTAATCCCCGCGAGAGTCGGCTGGAGCGATATCGGCTCTTGGGCGGCTGTCCACGAACTCCTCGGCAAAGGGCCAGACGCCAATGTGTCGGCGGGCCCGTTTCTTGCTTTGGATGCGCAGGGAAATTATTTTTGGAGCCCTAAGAAGTTTGTAGCCGCGATCGGCGTCCGCAATCTCGTTTTCGTCGAAACGGACGATGCCGTGCTCTTGTGCCCGCGGGACCGCTCGCAGGACGTGGGCAAGATCGTGAAGTGGCTCGAGCAGCAGAAATTAAAGGCACTCCTCTAACTCCTCTAACTCCGCTCCTCCTTCCAACGTTGCGCGCCTTCTCCATGCAAGCACCATGGCATATACTCCCAGAAGATGACCGAAATCAAATTCGGCACGGACGGGTGGCGCGGCGTCATCGCCGAAGACTTCACGAACGACAACGTTCGCAAGGTGGCGCATGCCATTGCCCGATACGTGATTCGCGCGGAGCGGCCCGAGCGCGGCGTTCTCGTCGGATACGACACGCGGTTCGGGTCGGAGCGATTCGCGCGAGTGGCAGCCGAAACGGTGGCTGCCACCGGCACGCCCGTCTGGCTCGCGGCCGATGCCTGCCCCACCCCCGGGATTTCGCTCCTCGTGCGGCTGCGCAGCGCTGCCGCCGGAATCCAAGTCACCGCAAGTCACAATCCTTATCGATGGAACGGCATGAAGCTGAAGGCGAGCTACGGCAGCTCGGCTTCCCCCGCAATCGTTTCGCAGGTGGAAAGCGAACTCGAGAAGGTGTTGCGCCAAGGCGTCCCGTGGTTGCCACCGCGCCACGAT
Organism: uncultured Acidobacteriota bacterium; assembly: GCA_963744235.1. GTDB lineage: Bacteria > Acidobacteriota > Terriglobia > Acidiferrales > UBA7541 > Palsa-295. The sequence goes on from CAVUSU010000007.1 coordinate 801,979, forward strand.
CTGCTCCATTCGCTCGACGTGCGCGCTCCGTATCTTGAAACTTTACACGGCCTGGTGGATTGGGACCGTCTGCGCGCCTCAAAGTTGCGCTTCTTGATCGATCCCATGCACGGGTCGGCGCGCGGGCTGCTTCGCGATCTGTTCCACCGCAACGGAATCCCATGTGATGAAATTCGCGGGACGCGCGATCCCCTTTTCGGCGGCGTGAACCCCGAACCCATCGAGCCGCACGTGGAGGCGTTGCGCCGCGCGTTGTACGATGGCAAGTACGACGCCGGCTTTGCGTTCGACGGCGACGGCGACCGCATCGGCGCCATGGACAGTGACGGCACCTTCATCACGCCGCATCAGATTTTCGCGATTCTCCTCTGGCATCTCGCTGGCGCGCGAAAACTCACTGGCGATGTCGCGAAAACTTTTTCCACCACGAAAATGATCGACAAGGTCGCCGCCAAGTTCGCGCGCAAGGTTCACGAAACGCCCATCGGTTTCAAATACATCTGCGACAAAATGCTCGAAAACGACGTCCTGCTGGGCGGCGAAGAAAGCGGCGGCATTGGCACGAAGCTCCATCTGCCGGAGCGCGACGCCACTGTGAACGCCCTCCTGCTCGCGGAAGTGATGGCCTGGCATGGCAAGCGGCTCGGCGCATTAGTGAAGATGCTGCACGACGAATTCGGCCCACACCACTACGGTCGCGTCGACCTGACCTTGAAGCCGGGCCAGAAAGAGAAAGCCATCGAGCATTTCTCGAACGGGAAGATGAAGCGCCTGCTCGACTGGCCGGTGACGGCGCGTGAAGATTTGGACGGAATCAAGGCATATCTCGGCGACGTTGGTTGGGTGATGGTGCGCGCGTCCGGCACCGAGCGAATGCTGCGCATCTATTCCGAGACCACGCGCCCGGAAACCACGCGGCGCGTCCTGGACGAAGTGACCAAATTGGTTCTCGCGCTTTGATTCAGTCCGAGTAAGATCCTCTTTGCGAGCAGCCTGCGGCAGGTTTGAGCGCGGCGATACATTCAGAACCCGGGAGAATCGAAAAATGGAAGCGGTGAACTTGCAGGAAAAACTGTCGAGCGTGAAAGAATATTGGAGTCCGAAAATCGTTGCCGAGTTGAACGATTCGTACGTGAAAGTGGTGAAATTCACAGGCGAATTCGTCTGGCACCACCACGATCACGAAGACGAACTGTTCCTCGTCGTACAGGGCCGAATGCGAATGAAGTTTCGCGATCGCGATGTGATGGTCGCGCCGGGCGAATTCATCATCGTGCCTAAGGGCGTCGAACATCTTCCCGTCGCGGAAGGAGAAGTCCATGTCGTCCTGTTCGAACCGAAGACCACCCTCAACACCGGGAATGTGCGGAACGAGCGGACTTTGGTAGAGTTGGAGCGAATCTAGCATCAATTCCGCGTCCGATTCGAAGGCCAGGCAAACGATGAAGCGGCGACTCTACACCCTGGATGTTTTCACGACGAAGCCGTACGCGGGAAATCCGCTCGCGGTGATTACCGATGGCGACGGGCTTTCGCCCGCCGTGATGCAATCCATCGCGCGCGAAATGAATCTGTCCGAAACGGTGTTCGTGCAAAAGCCCACGAACAACCGCGCGCTCGCGCGTCTCCGAATTTTTACCACGACCACCGAGCTGCCGCTGGCTGGCCATCCCGTGATTGGGACGTGGTTTCTGCTCGCCGAATTGGGTGTGGTGCCGGCGTCGTCCGAAGGCCGTATGCACATCCTGCAGCAGACGGGCGCCGGAATTTTGCCGGTTGAATTCACTTTCCGCGACGGCCATCCCGCGCTCGTCACGATGACGCAGAAGCCGGCGCGCTTTAGGCCCGCGAAAATCAATCGACCGAAGCTGGCCGAAGCTCTCGGCCTCAAGGCGACCGATCTTGACTCCGCGTTGCCGGTTGAATTTGTTTCCACCGGAATTTTCAATTTGATGGTGCCCATCAAGCGCCGCGACACTCTGAAAAAGATTCATATCAATACGCGCGCACTCGCGGGCGTGGTTTCGAGCCACGCGTCGATGGCTTACTGTTTCGCGCTCGGTGCGGGGGGGAGTGCTTTCGCGCGCGGCATGCTGCCTTGGGGAGCCGTCGAGGACCCGGCGACCGGCTCCGCGGGCGGATCACTGGGCGCATACCTCGTGCACCACGGCAAGTTGCGCGCGGGCGATCCGTTGGTGATCACACAGGGAGTCGAGATGGGGCGCCCTAGCGAGATTCGCGTTGAAGTTGGCTCCGACCGGGGCCGTCTTGTCCCGAAAGTGAGCGGCTGCGCTGTGCGCATCTTCGAAGGCCACATCGAAGCTTAGCCGGCCCCTTAGAACGCCTGCAGTTTTTTCCCCGCAGCGTCGAGGACGCCATTGAGGAAGGCCGGCGCCTCAGCCGAAGAAAATTTCTTCGCGAGTTCGAGCGCTTCGTCGATTACCACTTTCGCGGGCGCAGTGCCAAAGCGCAGTTCGTACACCGCGAGCCGCAGAATGTTGCGATCGATGGTGGCGAGGCGTTCCAGACGCCAATTCTCCGAAAGTTCCGTCACCAGCTTGTCGGCCGCGTCCGATTGCGAAACAGCGCCTTCAAAGAGCTGATTCGCGAACTTGCGCGTCGAGTCGGCTGCCTTCGCGGATTTCCAGAAATTCTGCTCGACGCCGGCCGGCTCCTGGTGCGTCATGTCCCATTCAAAAAGCATTTGCAGAGCGAACTCGCGGGACTTATGACGAAGAGTTGTGGCCATGCTAGCGGCGAGAGCGGCGAGCACCGGCCGCCCGAGCTGGATTGTGTGTGGGATTCTGAGCTGGATTCTTCGCTAGTTTGCGGACGAGATGGGCCATTTCGATCGCGGCGAGGCCCGCGTCGTAACCTTTGTTGCCGCCCTTGAGTCCGGCGCGGTCGATCGCCTGTTCGAGAGTGTCACACGTAAGGACGCAAAAGATCATCGGCACGCCGCTATCGAGCTGCGCGAGTTGAATACCGCGCGCGCTTTCCGACGCGACGTAATCGTAATGCGACGTCTCGCCGCGCAGGATGCAGCCAATACAAATGATTGAGTCGCAGCGGCCTGTCGCCGCGAGCTTTTTTGCGGCGATGCCGATTTCGAAAGAGCCAGGCACGCGAACGACTTCAATCTGGTTTTCTTTCGCTCCCGCGCGCCCGAGGGCGTCGAGCGCTCCGGCAAGCAGCCTGTCCGTAATAAAGCTGTTGAACTGGCTGACGACGATGCCGATGCGGAGTCCCGCGGCGCTCAGCTCGCCTCGCGTTGCTTTGGGCTTGAGACTCGTCATCTTCTTCTTGTTCTTCTTGCGTGAACCTATTTCCCCTGAAATTTCGCCGGGCGCTTTTCCAGGAACGCCCGCGTGCCTTCGCGCATATCTTCCGTAGCGCAGCAGAGGCCGAACAGAGTCGCCTCGAGGAACAAGCCCTCTTCCTGCGGCATCTCCATCCCGTGCTCGACGGCTTCCATGGCGTACTTCACGGCCAGCGGCGCGTTCGCGATGATTTTGCGCGCGATCGACTCCGCGGTGGCGAGAAGCTCGGCCTGCTCGGTGACGCGATTCACGAGGCCGATTCGAAGCGCTTCGTCCGCCGTAATCATTTCTCCGCCGAGAATCATTTCGTGCGCGATGCCTTTGCCACAAAGCCGCGGAAGCCGCTGCGAACCGCCGTAACCCGGCAGAATACCGAGCTTCACTTCGGGCTGACCCAGCTTCGCATTACGGCTCGCGATGCGCATCGTGCAAGCCAGGGCAAGTTCGCATCCGCCACCCAGCGCGAATCCGTTGATAGCGGCGATGGACGGTTTGCCGATCGTTTCGAGGCGATGAATGATTTCCTGGCCGTACAGCGAAAATTCCTTGCCGTCCACCGGGGTCCGCTGTGCCAGTTCGTTGATGTCCGCGCCCGCGATGAACGCTTTTTCGCCCGAGCCGGTGAGGATCAGCACGCGAACGGAATCGTCGCGCCGCGCGGCATTCAAGGCGTCGCCGAACTCGTCCATCGTCTTGCGGTTCAGCGCGTTCAGCACCGTCGGCCGGTTGAATGTGATTCGCGCGATCTGGTCTTTCACTTCGTAGAGTAAATTTTCGTAAGCCATCAACACTCCCCGGCTTCAGGGGCTAAAGCCCCTTCTTGTTCCAGCCCATGCGGCGGGGCTGAAGCCCCGCCCTTCCAAGAGATTTCTCTCATGTGAGTTGCATCGCCTTCGGCTTCGCCGGATCGGCGTAGTCGTAAAAACCGCGCCCCGCTTTGCGCCCGTTCCAGCCTGCCAGCACCATGCGCTTCAGCAGCGGCGGCGGGGCGAAGCGTTTTTCCTTGAACTCGTCGAACATGATGTTCGCGATGTAGTACGTCGTATCGAGGCCGACGAAATCGAGCAGCGTCAGTGGCCCCATCGGATGGCCGCAGCCGAGCTTCATCGAATTGTCTATGTCTTCGATCGACGCGACGCCTTCTTCCAAAGCGCGCACGGCATCGAGGATGTACGGCACGAGCAGGCGATTGACGATGAACCCGGTGCGATCCGTCGTCCGCACCGGAGTCTTTCCGAGCTTCCCGGCGAACGCCACCACTTCCTCGAACACTTTCGGGTCTGTCGCGATCGTCCGTATCACTTCCACCAGCTTCATCACCGGCACGGGATTGAAGAAATGCAGGCCGAGAAAACGGTCGGGGCGCTGCGTGAATGTGGCCATCTCCGTGATCGAAAGCGACGAAGTGTTGCTCGCGAAAATCGTGGTCTTGGGGCAAATTTTGTCGAGCGCGGACCATAGTTCGCGCTTGGCGGGCAATTGCTCGATGATCGCTTCGATGATGATGTCGCAGTCTTTCAGGTCGTCCACGTTCGTCGTGCCGCGGAGGCGTCCGCGAATCTGGTCGCGGTCGGCAGCGGCGATAGTTCCCTTCTCCACGAGGCGCCCCAGATTCTTTTCGATCGATTGCAGGCCTTTGTCGAGAAACTGCGCCGAAACCTCGCGCACCGTGACCGGATAGCCTGCTTGCGCCGCCACCTGCGCGATTCCCGACCCCATCAAGCCGCATCCCGCCACGCCGACTTTTTCAATCGCCATGCTCAATTTCTCCCTTTGGCGTGTAGTAGGGTACGGGAAAACAGGAGTAGTGGCTAGTGGCGAGTGGCCAGCGGCGAGAACTGATCTTCTCCGAGGCACGCCGAACGTAGGCTCGGGACTGGTCCCAAACGATCGGGATGAGGCGAAGGTGCGCCGAAGGGGAAACGGTGTTCTTGTAGCGGTTAGAAAATGTCTTTTTCTTTGCTGTGAGGGAGTTGCGGCGATTTTTGAATGTGGGGTTGTTGCGATTAGCCGCCACAGCGGCCAGGGCTTTTGTTTCGCCGCCGCTGGAAAGGCAGTGGCTATTGGCGAGTGGCTAGTGGCGACTCGGCAATGGAGGGTTCGTTTTGGTTTCGCCGAAGCGATATTCATACCCCCCACCCTACGGTTATTAGAACGGGTCGCGGGTGAATGTTTTCAGTCATTTGCGTCGATTTCTAATCGCGTTCCGGTTATTAGAATTTGGCCTTTCCCGAGGCATCGTCGTTGGATTTCGTCCCGGCGCTCTTGCGAGAACGGCGTCTCGCGTGTTCCATCAGACACACCCCTTTCGCTCAGGGTTTGCAAGTACAAACCCTGAAACCCGTCCGCATGCCCCCTTGACAGGGCGCACACATTTAATTATTAGGTTATCTTATTATTTAACGCATTTTACCACATCGGGAGGTGAATTTCAAGAACCAGTACTATAGAAAAATCGCAAACCGGAGAGTGGCCGATGAGTCGCGATGGGCTACTCGTGCCTCAGCGCGACCATGGGATCGACGCGCATTGCCCTTTGTGCCGGGATGTAGGACGCGCAAACGGCGACCACTCCTAACAGGATCGCGATGCCGCCAAACGTCCACGGGTCGACGGGCCGCACGCCATACAGCAGGCTCGCCAGATAGCGCGTCACGCCCGCCGCCACGCCGATGCCCACCGCGATGCCAACCAGAGTGAGCACCAGGCCCTGCATCACCGTAAGCCGCATAATCTGGTACCGCTGCGCGCCCAGCGCCATCCGCACGCCGATTTCGTGCGTTCGCCGAACCACTCCATAGGCCACCAGTCCATACAAGCCGACGCAAGCCAAACTTAGCGCGAGAATGCCAAAAAGAATCGAAAGCGTCGCAATCAGCCGTTCCTGATAGATGGTCCTGTCGATTTGCTCCGACTGCGTCATCATGCGGAGAACCAGGAAGTCATGGTTCACTTGGCTCACGGCGTTACCAACCATCGAGATAAGCACCTTCGGATCGCCTTGCGTGCGCAATTCGAAAGTAGGCGAACCATACCTGTCGAGAGTGAACACGGTAGGCTGCACGACTTTCCGGAGGCTCTCGTACTTTGTGTCCCCGACGACGCCGATCACTTGCGTTTGAATCGGTTGGCGTACGCCCTGGGTAACGACCCGGCCAAGCGGATCGTCTTGGCCGAACAGTTTTCGTGCGAGCGTGCGGTTGATGACACCGGCCTGGGCTCCGCCGATGTTTCGAAGTCAGCTCTCGCGAAGGTCCTGCCTTCAAGAAGTGGTATTCCCATCGTTTCGAAGAAGCCCGTGCCCACGTCGAGAGTGTCGGAGTCGAAGGCGGGGGACGCCGAAGCGCCAGGCAGGTGCAATTCGGTCAAAGAATCCCCGCCGCTCAACAAAGCAAGGGATGAATAGCTGGCAGAATTCACACCGGGCAAGGCCGCGAAGCGGTCCTGGAGTTCCTGGTTCAGCTGACCAAGCTGCGGATCATCGAAGGGAATACCGCTTGCGCTCATGTCCACGTCGAAGAGAAGAAGATTGTCGGCATTGAAGCCGGCATCCGTCGTTTCCAGATTCACCAGCGTGCGGCCCAGCAATCCCGCCCCGACGAGCACGAGAATCGAGATCGCCACCTGCGCAACCACCAGGATGTTGCTCAGGTGAAACGATTGCTTCGGCGGGGTGCCTGACTGCCCGCCGAGTTTGAGGGTCGGAGCGACATCAACGCGAGAACTACGCAAAGCAGCTGCGACTCCGAAAAGAATGCCGACGATGGTGGAAACGGCCAGCGTAAATGCGAGAACGTGCCGGTCGACGCCAGCGTCGATTTGAAGCGGAAAGTACGAATTGACGGACAGGAAGCGAACCAGGGACTTCGCCGCCAGTTCAGCGAAGAGGATTCCGAGCGCACCGCCAGCAGTGGAAAGCAAAATGCTCTCCGTCAGAAGTTGGCGGACGATCCTCCAGCGTCCAGCGCCGAGCGCATTGCGCACAGCCATTTCCTTTTGTCTTGCGGACGAACGAACGAGCATCAGCCCCGCGACGTTGGCGCACGCGAGCACGAGGATCAGACCCACAGCCGTCATCAACACGAACAGCGGTCTTGAGTATTGCGTGCGCAGCGACGCGAGCCCTTCGGCTGCGCTGAACAATTTGATTCGCGGCGCATCGTCTGCCTTGAAGAGCGGCGTGGGGCCGGTCGTCGTGCTTGGAGCGAAGATGGTGTTCAGCTTTGCTTCTGCGCGGTTGGCCTTCACACCCGGTTTCAGTCTGGCCATAACTTCCACCCACAAAGACTTTGGATCAGTCCGGCTTGGCGCGTGAGCCATTACAGTTGCCTGGGAGGCGAACGGCAGCCAGAAATCCACGGGTACACCGGGATCCAGTTCAGGAAAAGTACGGTCGGCGATGCCGACAATCCTAAACGGCTTGCGGTTGACGAGAGCCGTTTCTCGAGCACGGTTGAATCAGCGCCGAGCTCGTTTTGCCAATAGCGGTAGCTCAAGACGATCACGGACTCTGCACCCGGAACATCGTCGCGGGAATCGAGCATGCGCCCGATTGCTACCCGCGAGCCGAGTGTGGAAAAGAAGTCGCCCGAGACGTACATTCCCCAAAATTGCCCGGGGCGGTCATTGATTTTGAGAGCGGTAACCGTGCGAGTGAAACAAAAGACGCCGGAGAAGACGTCCGGCGCGGACCGAATCTGCTCAAACATTGGGTACGACACCGAACATCCCGTTACCGACGACGAAGAGGATCCGGGCGCGTCCGCCGGGCAGCCGCCGTAGCGCACAAAAAAGTCCGCGTGTGGTTTATTTCGCGCCGTCCATTGCAAAAGCACGAGTTGCTGTGGATTGGGCACGGGCAAAGAGCGTAAGGCCACAGCATTAATCAAGCTGAAGATAGCGGTGTTAGCTCCGATGCCCAGGGCGAGTGTGAGGACCGCGACAGCGGTGAAGCCGGGAGACTTGCGCAGCATGCGGAGGGCGTAGCGGACGTCTTGTAGCAAGTCCTGGATCCAGTTGACGTGGCGCGTGTCGCGGCATTCTTCTTTGCGTTTTTCTACGCCGCCTATTTCCAGCATCGCTGCGCGGCGCGCTTCCTGCGGCGTCATGCCTCGGGCTATGTGTTCCTCGGTTTTACATTCGACGTGATACCGGAGTTCCTCGTCTAGCTCCTGGTCCGCTTCTCGACGCCGGAAGAGTGAGCGCAATCGGAGTGGAATCGTGTAAATCCAGTGTTCCGGTGGCATGTGTGTCTCCTTCTGCTCTTTCGGTGCGCGCGGTGTTCACGCTTCCTTGAGCTTGACCACCCGCGAGATTGCCGTCGAGAGCCGACCCCAATTCTCCGCTTCCTTCTCAAGGTGTCTTCGGCCGAGCCGCGTGAGCGAATAGAATTTCGCGCGACGATTGTTCGGCGTCGCTTTCCACTCGGCGGAAATCCAGCCCTCCTGTTCCAGCTTGTGCAGGGCGGGATAGAGCGAGCCGTCGCTGACTTGCAGAATATCGCCGGAAACTTGCTTGAGCCGCTGACTGATCGCGAAGCCGTTGAGCGGCTCCAGCGCGAGGATCTTCAACAACAAGAGGTCCAGAGTGCCTTGAACCAAGTCAGTGGGTTTGCTCACGTACTCCCCTCGGTTACCGAGGCAGAGTACACCTACTCCCCTCGGTAAGCAAGAGGACAAACAGGAATTGCAACGGCTCTGTTGAGATCCTAGGTGAAGCGGCCTTCAGAAGCGAAAAGCAGATCCCTCACCCCGTCTTTGTTGAGCTCAGGGTTTACAAGTGCAAACCCTGAAACCCGGCCCGGGGATTCGGGATGACTAAGGTGGCGTTGAACGGCGCGTTGAGCGGGGAAGTCAACAGAGCCAGTTGAAATTTCGCGAAGGGCTGGCGGTCGACAGTGCGGCTACTGCAGATGAAGGCCGCCGAAGCAAGCCCGCCAGAAGACGGCGGCCAGGCTTCGGCGAAGAGAAAGCGGTAGCAAGCTACCGCACTCCCAAAGCGGCCTTCGGCCGCGAAATTCGCGGAGGTTGGGAGTTCACAGCTTTCTTGTTATGGGAAAACCCATCCAACTAAGCTGGGCTGGCAGCTCGCTCCGGATTCACTCCCAGAAACGCCACGCAACGGGCGTGCCCTTCACGTCAAAATTGGTGAACGATCCGTCTGAAATTTAAATTAATGCGAGCCAGCCGCGCGGCCCGTGGCGCCGGGCGGTGGCGGCGCTGCGGTCGCGTCGGGAGGCAGCGGCTGGTTAATGACCGTGACTCCCGAGGAGGCCCACTCGAGCCGGCCGTTGCTGTTCGCGACTTCCTGCACGATTCGAGTGAACAACTGATCCTGCATGGTGGTCCGTTTGTCGTAGTCAACCACGTAGCTGACACCGAATTCCAGCGATCCGGCATTGACGGCGAGCGTGATGGTAGGTTCCAGCGGAGGATTCGCACTCTGATAATTATCGCTGATAATCTTCCACGAGGTCTTCGCCTCGGCCAGGTACCCGCCAACAGCCTCTCCGGCGACGCGCACGAGCATCTCACGTGCAAACTGGCACTCGCTGGTGATCGTAAACACGACTTTAATCTCGTCCCAGATGAAACGAAATCCCTGGGAGTAGTTGAAGACGGTGGCTTTCAAGACGATGCTGTTGGGGACGCGAACGATCCGGCCGTTGTAGGAGTCCTTGCTCACCCAGGCGCCGGTTTCCATCAAGGTGGTGCGCAGAAGCCCGATGTCGATGACGTCGCCGCGAGTGTCGCCGATCTGAACTCTGTCTCCCACGTCGTAGAGCTTCGAAAAACCGATCGAGAAAGCGCCGGCAATGCTGGCCAGCACGTCCTGCAGAGCCACCGCGACGCCCGCGCCGGCGATGCCGAGGAAAAGGCTGAGGCGCCCCAGGCGGTCTTCGAAAAGGATCGCGAGAAAAAGAAGAATCGAGAAGTACCCGGAAAAAGCAACGAACTTGCGGACCTTATAGCGCGCGTCGGCGCGGCCAAAGCGCCGGGGCAGAGTTTGTTCGAGCACGCGAAACGCGCCATGAATCAGCAGGATTCCAATAACGGCGGCAAAGCACTTCCAGAGGAGCGAAAGCGAGTCCGCGTGTTTTAGAAGATCGTCCATCGTCGTCTATCGTCGTTCAATGGGGCACTGGCGAGTGCTGGATTGCCACTATATCGCGGAAGGGGATGCGCACGGGAGGAGTTGACACGGGACATCTACATGTGTAGAGTTTGGCGCATGAAACTGCGACTCTCGCCTCAAACCCTCGAGGTGCTCGACGCTTTCCTGGAAGTTCCGAAGGACTGGAAATACGGATACGACATCAGCCGGAACACGGGACTGAAATCCGGCACGCTGTACCCGATTCTCATGCGGCTTGCGGAACGGAAGCTGCTCGAAACCTCGTGGGAAACGGCCGAGATCGGCAAACCTCCGCGGCACTTGTATCGGCTGACGCCGGATGGGATGCGGTTCGCGCGCGAGCACGGCCTTTTGCGTTCGACGGGCCGAGTGGGGCGCGCGGCGTTGAGCGGAGCGAGAAGCTAATGTCTCCCGTTCGCACGCTGGCGTCGAAGCTTTTGCGCGCGGTGCTGCGGCACGCTCCGTCCGACAGCCAGGATTGGGCCAGCGCCATGCTGCGGGAACTCGATTTCATCGAGAACGACTGGGCCGCGTTCTTTTGGGCGTTGGGAAGCACGACCGCAATTTTCAAGTATTCGGTGCCGCGTCGAATGAGGGCCTGGTTCGGAAAAGACTCGGGCGGCCGGGGAGAAGATGACGATGAACGACATTGGAAAGAAGGCTGTGGGAGTGGCGTCCGGCGTGGCGATTGCCGCCGGAGTGGCTCTCGGTGCGTTTGGTCTCGTATGGCTGATGTTTTATCTGTTTCCAAAGTGGGACCTGGGACCCGTGCCGTGGTGGGTGGGCGTGATTGTGCTGCCGGAGACGGTTTTCGTCGTCGCGATTCTCGCGCTGTGGCGAAAGCGAAGGCCGATGGCCGTGGGGATTCTGCTGCTCGCGATCACGCTAGGCACGCATTTCATCTTTCACCTCGCCAATCATTATCGCGGGACTCACTGAGAGTGATCATCAAGTGAAAGCTGAGGAGGGGCAGATGGCTTCAGACCGGGCGGCGGGCGTTTCGTTTCGATGCTCGATCGCACCGTGGCTGTCGGTGCGAGGCAGCGCGCAAGCGGTGGAGTTCTACAAATCAGCGTTCGGGGCGACGGAAGTCTATCGCCTGGATGGCGACGACAAAGGCGTGGTGGCGAGACTTTCCGTTGATGGCGCGGAGTTTTGGGTGAGCGATGAATCTCCCGAGCATCACAATTTCAGCCCGGAGACGATTGGCGGGGGTTCGGTGCGAATGATCTTCACCGTCGCGGACCCGGACGCGATGTTCGCGCGGGCGGTGAAGGCTGGAGCGACGGAGGTTTATCCCGTAAGCGAAGGGTACGGTTGGCGAGTGGGGCGCATCGTTGATCCTTTCGGACATCACTGGGAGATTGGGAGACCGGTGGAGAGTGAAAAAGAAGAGTTCCACAGATGAACACAGATAAACACAGATAGAAAAAGAAAGAACACGAAGATAAATGCTCGGTTGGATCGAACAGCTTGGCTTCAGGGGCTAAAGCCCTTTCTTATTGCGGGTCTGACGGCGGGGCTGAAGCCCCGCCATTCCGGGCACCATTTATGAGATAGCTTCATGCCGAAGAGCAAGTCAGGGGGCCTGGTGAGGTAATGACAATGATCGAGAATCGCTCCGTGCCGCCCGACGCTATTCTGCCGCACGTCGTCTATCAAAACGTTGGCGAAGGTATTGCGTGGCTCAGCAAAACGTTCGGCTTCGTCGAACACTACCGTTACGGAGAGCCTGTTAGCGGCGCGCAGATGCATCTCGGCAACGCCTGGATCATGGTGCGGCAAGCGAGAGAAGGAAACACAAGCCCGGCAAAACTCGGCTATGGAACTCAAAGCTTAACGGTGTTCGTTGACGATGTGGACGGGCACTACCGGCGGGCGAAAGCGGCGGGCGCCAAAATCGTCGAGGAGCCTCACGAAACGGAGTACGGCGAATTTCAATACGGAGCCGAAGACCTTGACGGTCACCACTGGCTGTTCGCGCGGCACGCGCGCGACGTGAGCCCCGAAGAATGGGGGGCCAAAATTTCGGAGGCCGCTTCCCGGCTCGCGCTGCTGCGCCGGCCGCGTTTCTGCTACATAGAGATTCCCGCTGTGGATGTTCACCAGTCGGCTGCGTTCTACGAAAAAGTGTTCGGTTGGAACATCCGGCACAGGGACACTGCTCGTCCGAGTTTCGATGACGCCACGGGAAACGTGAGCGGAGCCTGGGTTACCAATTTGAGTATTGCGCGCGAGCTCGGCCTGCTGCCGTATGTCTGGGTCGACGCTATCGACGCTACCCTGACTCAAGTTGTAGCGCACGGCGGCATAGTCATCGAGGCTGCGCACCAAGACTCCCCGGGTAGCACTTCGTGGATCGCGAGGTTCCGCGATCCCGCGGGGAACGTGATGGGTCTCTATCAAGAGGGCCCGCGATGAGGTTGGCGCTTGCGGCGCGACGGGTAACGCTGAATCTTTAAGATTTATATATTCATCAAATCCTCGAAGTAGCGCGGAACTCTCGTGACGAATCAAAGAGGCCACGTTGAGTTCCAATGAAACACGTCCTATGTCGAGGAGAACAAGATGAAAAGACTTGAAGGAAAGGTAGCTGTCATTACCGGCGGGAACAGCGGGATCGGGCTCGCCACCGCGAAAGTGTTTCGCGACGAAGGCGCTCGCGTGGCAATTGCGGGACGGAGTTCGAAGACTCTGGAGCAAGCGGCGAAGGCGCTGGGCCCTGAAACCGTTGCGGTGCAAGCCGACGTTTCAAAGATTGCCGACATCGACAGGCTGTTCGCCGACGTGGCAAAGAAATTGGGCAAGATCGACGTCCTGTTCGTAAACGCGGGTATCGGGAAATTTGTTCCGGTGACAGAGGCTACCGAGCAGCATTTCGACGAAATTTTCGACACGAACGTAAAGGGAGCATACTTCACGATCCAGCGCGCGATCCCGCATCTGAATGACGGCGCGTCTATCATCCTGAACGCCTCGGTGGCCGACTCCATCGGCATGCCCGGTGCAAGCGTCTATTCCGCGAGCAAGGCTGCGCTGCGTTCGTTCGCGCGGACCGTGGCAGCCGAGTTGGTTGACCGCCGCATCCGCGTGAATGTTGTCAGCCCAGGTCCCATTGAGACTCCGATCATCGAGCGGATGGGGCTGCCGAAAGCTGCGCAGGAGGAGATTCTGAGCGGCTTGATTGCGAAGGTGCCCATGAAACGCGTGGGTCAGGCGGACGAAGTGGCGCGAACCGTCTTGTTTTTCGCGACACCGGATTCGTCGTTTATCACGGGCACCGAACTCAATGTGGATGGCGGCATGGGCCAACTGTAACGGCGGGCGCACAGCAGCCGCCGCGGCGTACAGCGGTTCTTGGTGGGCGGCGTAGCAGAATCCGTCGCCCGGCACGCACCATGCTCCGTCGAAACTGTGCGCATTTGAAGCAGGCGCTAGGATGGCGCGGGAGCCGTGTAGCGCCATCCTAGAATACGTTCCTCAAGGGCAACGCAGGTTAGCGGCCCCGCTTCCGAAAATCGCTGCGCCAGAAGGCCGAGACGCAGAGGAAAGCTAAGACCACAAACACGCCCATCAATATCCACACCATCATGGGAGTTTCCCCCGCGGCTCTCACAGCTCTAGCTGCTCGCCGATCTACGAACTGCCCCTCTTCTCACATGCGGGGGCATTGCTTGAGTGCCGTAACCATACAAGCGTGCGGCGCAAGATACTGGATCGTGAGACCTTCACTGGTTCGTCGTCCCCGAATCAACAGGCTTCGGAGAAGTCGGAGGAGGAGCGGATGCGTGAGTCCCAATAGCAACTTCCATCGCTGTGTTTTTCGGGAATACGAGGTCGCGGCCGCGGGCGATGAAATGTGAATAGATTGACATGCTTGCGCCATATGCGCCCATCGCCATGCCAAATGGCTGCGAATGAACGAAGGCACCCATGACGAGGCCCACAAGTTTGAATCCCCCGGCCCCACCTGCTATTCGACCGTTGGTGTTGCCGCCAGCACCGCCGTCAGGGGCGTCGTGGTCGCCACCTTGAGAGGATGCAAGAGCCAACGCGACAGAGATTCCAGTTGCTAAGTACCGGGTCTTCGGAGAGTTGGCCTCAGCGCCGCCTTCTGAATCGAGCTTCACGTCCTGTCCTTTGCCCGCCTGAATGCCTTCCAAGGTCGTCTCCACTTTTTGCTCGACGCCGTCCGGCAAGACAAGCTCGTGGAACACCATGCGGAGCTGCCCATTGCGGCTGAGGTGGCGGGCCGGCCGAACCTGAACCACGGAGCCTTTGAGGCGGCTTCCCTGAGGAAGGATCAGGCGGGTTCCGTCAAATAGTGGCTGCGAGAGGACGGCTTCGACTTCCTCACCCTTCTGTGCTGTCGCTGAGCTCAGCTCCGTCACGAGCCGCACGTGCACAGAGCTGCCGGGAGGTGGCGGCGTGTCAATCGACGCCGCAATTTCCAGAGTCAAGGGTTCGGTTCCAAAATCGAGCGGCTCCTCAAGCTCGGCGAAATAGACGGTTCCGGCGTCAATGTATTGCGGATGGACGGGAAGTTCGGCGACGGCATACCTCATAATCTTGTGCATCTTGCCGGGCTCATGCACCTGCTTCATGGCATTGTCCCACTGCTGTTTGGCTTCTTGTTTTTTCTGATCCACCTTCTCTGACGCAATGTCTTTTACGCCCTTCTTTTTCCCTCGATCCGTGGCGGTGACGAACTGGATCACTTGTCCGGAGCCGGGTGTAACGGTGGTGTGGATCGGAATGTGCCGACCGTCGCTCAGTTGCAGATCGTCAAATTCGATCTGGACGTTGCGGGGAGGAGTGAAATCGGCATTCAAAGCATCGAGAGTGCGTCTTCCACCAGAAACGCCCTTGAGCTGAGTGATCCGGCCTGTAACCTCAGTTCCCACCGGCACCACGAGTTTGTCAAAAGCAAACACAGGTTCAGCGACCCGACCGCGGACCGACTGCCCAACATTGTGAATTCTCACTTCCTTGTCGAGGACAACTTGTACCGCGGTGCCCTTCGGCACCGTGAGAGGGATGGTTTCACTGGTTGGAGCCCTGGTAGTAGTAACAGGCCTGTGTATCAACACCGGGTTAGAAGCAGGAGCAGACGCTGAAGCATCATCCTGCGCGGGCGCCGAGCTCGCACACCCGCAGGCCAAAAGAACCGCACACATTAATCGTCCGGTTGACATATCATTTCTGCTTCTGCCAAGTCATCTCGACGCGGATAGGTATTTCGTTCTTCACAGGCAACGATAGGAGCGATGGCGGGTCGATCTTAAAGTCGGTGAGCGTGGCCGGAATCGTTCCCGATATCTTGGCCTCGTTTCCCTGAGTCGCCAGTTGCAAGGGGACTTGCTTGTATGAGGCGGTCTGACCTGCAAACTGGACTTCCAGATCGGCGTGAATCGTTGCTGATCCCGCAGCGTCTTCCGGCAGATGGGTGCGCACGCTGACCATCGGGAATTGGCCACCGCGCGTCACCTGAAGCATGTGAAGATCGCGGTTGCTGTCTCCGGAATCAAACGACTTCACCGGCACCGCGATCAAGAAATCGCATTGTCCCGCATGACAAACGCCCTTGCCTTTCGCTGCGTGGCTGACTCCCTCGGTCTGGTGCAGCGGATGAGAGACGTGGTACGTGAGAGTGGATTGTTCAAGGAGCCATTGAGTCTCCGTTTGGGCGAGCGCAGAAAGCGCGAGCGCAGACACAGCCATGACCGCGAAGACCGATCGTATTCTTTTCGTCGTTCGAGTCATCGGCGCTCTCACCACTTGATAGATACCGCCAAGATCGAGGCTCCGTAAGCCCCGGCGGTTATGATCGCCACCGCCGAATGCGCAGAGGCGATCCCATGCACCTTTTCCCCCTTGCTCTTTTGATCGAAGGCAATCGCCCCAAGTATAGGCGTCAGGATCATCCCCGGACCATGAATCCACGCGAGCGCTTTGTGCACGCGGATGGGCCCATGTGTTTCGGTTCCCGGAATTCTGGGCGCGCGGATCGCATAGTAAGCGCTGATGAAATACAAATCTCCCGTTACCGAGCCGAGAGCAAGATGGGCCCAGCGATCGGCGGTGCTGGTGCTCTTGCCGCCAGCTCCCACTCCCAGGATAACGCTAGCGATTAGTGGAGCGGTATCGATCAGGCCAATCCGCTGGTGGACCTTGAGCATGTGAGAGCGTTTGTCGAGCCTGGCCTGATCCTGGGCGCTTCCCTGAGTCTGAGTGGTCGAGAAACCGAGGTCGCCGAGTGAAAGCACGCCACCCAGCGTCAAGTTCATGGTTTGCTGGGCGCCCTGGGCGATCGTGACTTTGATGACATTGGTGCTGAACCCTTCGGCCGAAACGGATACCTCGTAATCGCCGGGGACAAGGTTCGGCACGTTGTAGAGGCCGGCCGAATCGGTCTGGGTGTCTGTCGATTGGCCGGTGGCCACGTTCTTGACGGAGATCTTGGCGTTGGGAGCTGGCTTGCCTGAAGGATCGGTGACGGTGCCAGACAATGTGGCGCTAGCAACCTGAGCACGCACTGCGTCCGAGACAACGAGACATAGGACCACAATTCCCGCGCCGATAACCAACTTCCACGCTTTCCGATTCATTTGAAGTTCTCCTCTTGATAGAGGCTTGTGGAGAATTAATCCAGACATCGCCAAGAGTCCAAAGATATTGAACCGTTTCGGACTTGCGTCCGCCGCTCCGTGAGACTGGAGCGCGAAAACGCAATCCCAGACTACGATGCGAAAACGTATCAGTTGAGGATGAATTCCTGGTGTCTCATGGATGACGAATCGTTCATTTTCGTTACGATCAGGTTCGAATACATGGCGTTATCGACGATTGAGCGACTCGAGGTGGCAACGGTGTGCTCATCGTGAGATTTCTTCAGAGAGACTTGCGAACTGGAGCCGACGGAGTGGCCGATTGCGGAGCCGGAACATCAGGGACGAGCACCCTCTTGACGGAATCAGGGATTTCATTGGCATGCGCGACTAACTGGCTGACCTGCCAAAGCTGGGTATCGCTGAGTTTGGACTTGAAGGCGGGCATGCCGGTCAACCGGATGCCATTCGCTATCTTCCAGTAACTTTCTGACGCCGGATCATCGGTCACACCCGTGCCCTTGAACAACTGTGGAGGCTTGGGGTACATCGTCGCGGCATAGTCGGCGGGGGGTTGGCTGGGCATTCCGTGGCAGGCTGCGCACTGCATTTTGTAAATTGCCGCGCCGCCGAGAAAAGCGGACTCGTCAGCGGGCACAGGAGAATCACCGAGATGTTGCTTCTCGATGTGCGCATTCAGGGACAAGCCCGCAAGTTTCTTCTCAAAGGGCATCGGAGAATCCGCCGTGGCCGCGGGCGCCATACCCTCAGCAAAGTAGAGGTAAACGCCACCCATCAAGAGGACAACCGCCAAAACAAAGCCTATCAGGAACCCTTTCATCATTTGCCTCTCCCCTTCCCCGTAAGAAAACCAAAACGAAGTTCCAAGATCATTCTTGCGCTGAGGTGATTGCGCCCGCGAGGGCGACCCCGAAAACTGACCTCTCACTGCGGCGACATTCCGGCAGCGACATTGTTATAACAGCTCCGCCCGCGGGATCATCCGAAATCGTAACAGCTCCGCCGTGCGCTCTTACCACAGCATCGACAAAAGCCAGCCCGAGGCCGTGGCCCGGAGAATGCTTCCCCTTCACGAACCGCTCGAACGCGTGGCCAGCGATCTCACGGGGAAAGCCAGGGCCATCGTCTTTGAGCACTAATTCTGCTGAGTCCTGCTGCGAGCGCAACTGAATATGTATGTGACATCCGGCCGGCAGGTGAATCATTTCGTTTTCGAGGAGATTGCTGACAACGCGACTCAACAAAGGCAAATCAGCGCTTACAACGATATTAGGTTCAAGGTCCGTCGTCAGTTCGTGGTGGCGTTCGCACATGGCCGGCTGGTAGAGCTCTGTCAGTTGTTGAATCAGGGCGGAAAGGTCCGCGGTGGTGCAATCGAGGTGAAGCGCACCGGCCTCAGCTTCAGCCAAATCGAGCGTTGTGTTGAGCAAGTTCAAGAGCCGATCCAGGTCTTCGATTGCCTGGCCGACGGAATCGCGCCAATTCTCGGAGGAGTCATTGCATAACGCCGATTCGAGCGTGCCTCGAATCGAAGTTACGGGACTCTTGAGATCGTGCGCCACCGCATCCGTTACGGAGCGGAGCTGGTTCACCGAGGATTGAATCCGGTCGAGCATGAGATTGAAAGTTCTCGCCAATCGCGCAATCTCGTCGCGCCTGGCAGACTCAGGCAATCGTTCCCTTAAGTCTTGGCTCCCAATTCGAGCGACGGTTTCCGTGATGTGCTCGACCCGAAGAAGCGTGCGACGCGCGCTCATGTAGGAGATGAGAAAGCCGAGGAGGACGGTACCGCCCCAGAGCAGGAGAAAACGGCGGGTCAAATTGTGGAGCACATGCATATCTCCACGATTGGAGAGCCCGAGGTAAATCGTTTTTTCGTGCCCATCTACCGGCCGGGCGACTACTCGGAATGAGGTCGGCCAGCCCTCCACTGCTATCGACCTTGGAGCCTGACCAAGGTTGGCGTTCTGGATGGACTTCAGGAACGCGTCGCTCGAGCCCGGCCCGACCCACACGGGACTCTGCGTATCATCAGCGTACTCCTCGAGGAAGAACACGGAATTCAGCTTTTGCCCGCGTGAATTGCGCTCGTCCGGCAATTCGCGGGTGGCAAGTTCCGCCACTTCTCCAACGATTCTGCCGTAGAGCCGGTCCTTCGGGGTATCCGCGGACACCTGCGCAAGAACCTCAGCCTCGCCGCTCAGCCATGCATCGCTGCGGCCTCGAATGGTCTGGGCGACCAGAAAGTAAACGATCGCGAATGCGAGACCCGTTCCCAGGGCGAACGCCAGACTCGTCCAAATTGAAATGCGCCAAGCCGCGGTCGTACGCAAGATCTTAGGCATGCCGGATCATGTATCCAACGCCACGGATGGTCTGAATCAGCGGCGTGAAGCCTTCGTTATCGACTTTACTTCGCAAGCGATAGATGTGGACATCCACGACGTTGGTTGCAGGATCGATTCGCATGCGCCACACGTGATCCAGGATCATCGTGCGCGTGACCACGCGTCCAGCGTTTCGGCAAAGATATTCCAGCAGGGAGAACTCCTGCGGCGTTAACTGGAGCAAGTGCTCGCCGCGCCGCGCTTCATGGCGGATGAGGTCGAGCTGCAGGTCCGCGGCTTCCAGCCGCACGGAATCACGCTGCGGTCCGGAAGACCTCTTCAGGAGATTCCGGAGTCGCGCGAGCAGTTCCGCGAGAGCGAACGGTTTCGTGAGATAGTCGTCGCCCCCTTGCTCCAATCCGCGTACGCGTTCGTCAACGGAGCGACGCGCGGACAAGATCAACACGGGAGCCGAGCTGCCCTGGGCCCGACACCGCGCAATCAAGGTGAGTCCATCCATGTCAGGAAGTCCAAGATCGATGATGAAGGCGTCGTGGACGCCTTCGAGCGCTCGGAGTTCGGCTGTTTTTGCGTCGCTCGCCGTGTCCACCAGATATCCGGCTTCCGAGAGGGCCCGTTTGAGGAAACCCTGAATTGCAGCGTCGTCTTCCACAAGGAGTAGCCGCATGAGGAACCTCGTCTCCGAGACTGTACACCCGAAGGTACGATGCCCGGAACCCGTTAAGCGTTCGAAGTGGTCTCGTCTCGAGGGGTGGCCCGCAAGGGACTAGGCGACGGATTCCACGATCATGGCGATGCCTTGGCCGCCGCCGATGCAGGCGCTGGCAATTCCATAGCGGCCGCTGCGACGACGAAGTTCGAGCAGCAGCGTGAGGACGAGGCGCGTTCCGGTGGCGCCGAGCGGATGGCCGAGCGCGATGGCGCCGCCGTTGACGTTGGTTTTGGCACGGTCGAGACCGAGAAGCTTTTCGACGGCGAGATATTGCGCGGCGAAAGCTTCGTTCACTTCGATCAAGTCGATTTGATCGAGCTTCAGGTTCGCGAGTGCAAGAGCTTTCTTGATCGCAGGAACGGGACCGATGCCCATGATGCGAGGCGGGACGCCAACCGCGGCCCACGAAACGATCCGGCCGAGCGGCTTCCAGCCACGCTCTTTCGCCATCTTCGTGTGAGTGAGAACGACGGCGGCGGCTCCATCGACGATGCCGCTGGCGTTACCGGCGGTGACGATGCCGTCCTTGCGAAAAGCGGGCGGCAGCGATTCGAGGGTTTGCATGGTGGTGTCGGGACGGCGGTGATCGTCTTCCGTGACGGTGATGGTTTTCTTCCCCTTCTTGACTTCCACGGGAACAATCTCATCTTTCACGCGACACGCGCGGAAAGCTGCTTCGGCGGCTTGCTGGCTGCGGAGCGCGTATTCGTCGCAAGCCTGGCGAGTGATTCCTTGTTCGGCGGCGAGATTTTCCGCGGTTTCCGACATGCTGAAGCCGCAATAGCTATCGAACAAGCCGGAGACGAGGGAATCTTCGAGCTTGCCTTCACCGAGTTTGAAGCCGCCGCGCGCGCCCCGAATCACGTGAGGAGACTGCGACATATTCTCCATGCCTCCCGCGAGGACAAGCTTCGCTTCGCCGAGGAGAATTCGCTGCGCGGCCTGGCTGATCGACTCTATACCCGAGCCGCACAGGCGATTGACGGTGACGGCGGGCGTTTCTTCGGGCAGACCGGCCTTCAACCCCACGTGGCGCGCGCCGTAGAGGGCGTCGGCGCTGGTTTGCATAACATTGCCGAAAATCACATGGTCGAAATCGGATGGATTGGCTCGGGCGCGCTGAATCGCTTCGCGTCCGGCGGCAGCGCCGAGATCGATCGCGGAGGTAGCGTCAAACGAGCCCATGTAGCGAGCCATTGGGGTGCGAGCCCCGGCAAGAATGACGACATCGGTTACGAACATTTTTTACCTTTCCATTTACCTCAGGGAGTTGCGAGGGCGACGAGAGTGTCGCCGCCGCGCTGGCGGGCCTCGTCGAGGCCGGCTTCCGCGCGGTTGATCCATTCGGTGACGCGATCTTCGGTTTCATCGCCATGACGAGCGGAGGCCTCGGCGACGACGGCGCTGATAGTCAAGTCGGCAGCTCCCCAGGACGGATGAACCGTGACGGCAATCTGACGCAGCTTTTCGGCGAGCGCCTGCGCGTTTTCGAGCGAAGTATCGGGCAAAATAAAAACGAGCGACCACGCCGTGTACTTCACGGCGATGTCCGTCTGGCGAACGGCGGACGAGAGCGCTCGCGCGAGCTGCTCGATGTATTGATCCACCGGGGCATCGCCATGCTGCCGAAGAAGATCGCCGCCGCGGTCGATATGCAACACGATCAGCGAGAGCGGCGTGCCCTGCGAACGCGAGCGATTCGATTCTGAAAGAAGACAGTCGATATAAGCGCCGCGGCTCAGCAGCCCCGTTTTTTCGTCGGCAACGGCGAGCGAGCGAACCAGAGAGCGCAGGCGCGTATGGTTTACCGAGAGCAAAAGCTGGTCGCCCACGGCCTGCAGGAAGAAGCTCTCGTTCGCCTTCCACTTTCGCGGCTTCGCATCGGCAACGATCAGGGCGCCGGCAGGGGCCTGGGTGTCTTTGTCAGCCAGGATGACGCCGAGCGCCGAATCGACGGCCAACTCGCGGAGCGTTGGCGCGGCGGAAGAGTGAATCTCGACTCCACCAAAGGGATCCGGCGACGCTTTCGACACCAGGGCGGCGAGCGCGGCGATGCGGGGAGGGCCCGCCGCAGGAACTCCAGGCGCGGAATATTCGGCAGTGAGCTGGCCGGCGTCGCGGGTGTCGCCAACGGAAACGAGGCAGCGCGCCACGCCGAGGTGCTTGCCAATCTCTGCGGCGGTGGTGGCGAGGACTTCGCGCGGAGTGGGCTGGCGGTACATCAGGCGATTGATTTCGGCAATTGCCGCGAGATCGCGATGAGTCTCGGCGGGCGACGCAACCGGGATCGGGGCGGGAGTAGTTTCGATCAGCGGAGCCGGTGGCGGCGGGGGTGGAGGCAGAGGCACGGCCGCGGCAGGAGCCGTCGGCGCGGGCTTGGGTGCCCCCGGCTTGGGCGGCGCTCCCTTGGGCCACCAGTTGGCACGCTCGTACAGAGCGCGAAGGCGCTCGTTTCGGTCCTCTTCGCCGGGGAAAAGTTCGGCAATGCGTTCGAGGCGCTCGACTGCTTTTGACTGGAGAGCGTACTGAACGAAAATCTCCACCTGCACGATCAAGTCTTCGAGGGCATGCTGGGCGCGCTGTTCCTCGGACACGGGGGCAGCCGCCGAACTCGCGTCGCCGACACCGGTGAAGCCGTCGGTGCGCGTGGAAACAGTGGCGGCTTTCGCGGCGCGGGCGAGAATGTTTTGGAGGAAGCCCGGGTCCACCTTGCCCTCGAGTTTGGCGATGCGCTCGTGATTGCGGTAGTCGTAGGGATCGATGTCGACGAGGCGATCGAGGGCGTCGCAGGCTTCTTTCATGCGTCCGGCAGCCAGATACAGGTCGAACAGGCGGACGAGAGAATCGAAGTACTTGGTTTCGCGGTTCAATTCTTCGTAGAGGCGAGCGACAATTTGGGCGACACTCAGCGAATTCGGATACGCGGCGGCGATACGATCCATTTGCGCGGAGAGTTCGATTTCCTTGCGCGCACCGCGCATCCATTCCTTCGCCTGGTTCAGCACAGCGGCGGCTTTGTCGTCCTGGCCCGAGCGAACGTAAGCGCCCGCAAGCTCGAAGAGCTTTCCGAAACTATCCGGCTTTTGCTTGTAGTACGCGTCGAATATTTCGCGCGCTCGATCGAGGCGTCCCGTTCGGAGGAGTGCTTCACCGAGGAGGGCGAGGAAGGATGTGTCCTTGTCGCTCGGCGAAAATGGATCGAGCAGCGTGACGGCGGCCTCGGCATCTCCTTTGCGGAGTTTTGCTTCGGCGTACAAGAGCGCGCCGCTGCGATCTTCGGGAGAAAGCTTGTGAGCGCGGTCGAAATGTTCGAGCGCTTCGTCGAGAGCGCCCGAGGCCAGGGTGAGTTGGCCCGCGCGCAGATAACTTCGAGTCGCCAGGTCGGCATGCTTTAGCTTCGACGCGAGATCGGCCAGGACCACGTGACGCTGGGGATTCTCCGGGTCGAGCAGCGCAATGCTCTCATAGCAAGCGAGCGCCTCGACGTCGCGTTGCTGCTGCTGGAAGCCGTCCGCAGCGATGCCAAACTGTTCGATCGCTTCGGCAGCGCGATTCTGCTTCTGCAAGAGCATCGCGTAACGCATGAGGCGGTCGGCCGGCTGCGGGAATGGCCGGAGGAAGCGCGTGAAGACGGCGGCGGCTTTGGGTGCATCCCCGGCATCGATGAGCTTATCGAACTGGATGCCGTGGTACTGCGCGGCCTGGGCGGGTTCGTTGAGACGCGTGTAAAGGTCGGCAAGCGCCTGCAAAGCTTCCTGATTCGATGGAGCTTCGTCGAAGGCGGCCTGGTACTCGGCGGCGGCCTCCCGGAGCTTGTTCTTTTCGAGGCTGCGTCGCGCCCGCTCGAGATGTTTGTTGACGTCGGACATTGAGATTCAGCGTCCCCTTCAAGCGTGCTAGGGACTCCCCGGCGCATGCCTTCGCGGCGGGGAGCCGCGATTTGAGGGCAGCGCGGGTTCATACCGGCGCGCGGGGGCGAAACTAACAATATATAACGGACGCACGACGCGCCCCAAAACGAATTCGGGTTCGCGTCCGAAAACTAACGCTGGCACAAACGCAAACTATGAGGAGACGCTGGAGCTGGAGACCTGGCGCGGCAGAGCCGAAACCTGCTCGCGCATCGACCGCAAGGACATTCCGCTGCGAAGCAGAGCCGCGAAGCCGAGGAAAACAAACGGAAGGTTCAGGGCGATAAAAGCAAACATCGAGAACGCGGTGGCCGTGTCCTTTTCCACACCAAAGATGCTAACGCCGAGGACGCAGAAGAACTGATAGGAGCCGAAATTGGCCGGAGCATTCGGCAGCGAAACTCCGAGGTTGATCACGAGGAGTACCACCACCGCCTCCACGACCGTCAAGGGAAGGCCGTAGGATTTCATCATGGCCCACAGACCAAAAACCTGGCAGCCTGGTATGCCGATCGACGCAATGACCGCAAGGTAGAAACTCGGGGCGGTGCCCATCGCGTGCAAACCCGTGAGCGCTGCCATGAACCTCCCCGGAAGGTGATGACGCCCATGGGAGAGTTCCGGGTTCGTGCCAAGCTTGAACTCCAGCCACAAAATCAACGAAAGAAGAATAGAGACCAGCACAAGCGTCACGACGCCGAGGATGTCCGCAGCGCGCTGGAGATCCCGGGGCAAATGCACGGAGCTCCCGGAAAGGAGGAGCGATACGACTCCCAGAGAGGCCGTTGCGATGACCAGATCGATAAGGCGCTCGACGCCGACGGAGCCCAGAACGCGCCCGATGGAAATGTCCTCCGAATTCGAGACCAGATAGCTTCGAAGGACTTCGCCCGGCCGCAAAGGGAAGACAAGGTTGGCGAAAAGTCCGGCGTAAACAGATCGTATGGCGGTGGTGAGCCGTACTTTGCCGAACGGCGTGAGCAGGAACTTCCAACGAATAGCCTGGACCACGTAACTCAATACGTCGAACGCCATCCCGACGAGAACCCATCGCCAGTCCGCGGCCGCGAACTGGCGCAGCGCCTTCATGATGTGGAAGTCACGAAGTACCCAGACGAGGCAGATGATGGCAAGCCCGTAGCCGAGAATGCGAAGAACTCTCGACTTCTGCGGAGGCTCGCGCTGGAAAAGGCTTATCAATTCGTGAACGCGCTCCTACACCCGATTCGGGTGGGACAGCTAATCCGGCGGTCGTTACGAATCGCGCGCGGGCCACGCTTTCAGGACACTGATTCCCGCACGGAGATCAAGAATCCGGCACCCGCTTCATCGGAACCTGCACACCGCAGATTCGCGCCGCGTCCGGCGCTGAGGTGCCCCAAAACCCGTACAGCCTACGATAACACCCTCGCCCAGGCAATCCGGGAGTTTCGCCGGGCGTTCGCAGAGGGTCGCGGTATCCGGCGGCAGCGGTCAAGTTCCGGTCAGCGAAATCGTGATGGCAGCGACGTGATAGTATCGAGCGATTTGAATCGGGCGCAACGTGGCACCAACGCGGGTGAGTCGATATAGGCATATATTGCCACCGGCTTGAACATCTCAAACGCTTCAAAAACTATTGGGGGGAGTGGAGCACATGTCTGAACCAAGCAAAGAAGAATTGATGGCACGCATAGCGGAACTGGAAAGCCAGGTGGGAGGACGGAAACGGGGAACAGTTGAATTTCGCGTGGGCGAAAAAGGGGGCGTAAGTGTCTACGGACTGGGCCGATTTCCGGTCACATTGTATTACGAGCAATGGATTCGGCTGCTCGACGCGGCCGATAGCCTGCGAACGTTCCTTGAAGAAAACAAGGCGAAGCTGAAGTTAAAACCGAAAGAGTAGATTCTGACGGCCATTCGCTCGGGGCGCGGGTGGAAGAGCGAGCCGGAGCGTGGTCGATGGGAGGAGCGGATCGATGAAACAGGCGGGAGGAGTTTTCCTTTTCGTTTTCTGTCTTTTCTGCGTGCTTTGTTTCGCGGCAAGCTCCGCGATGTCGAAATCCGACGCGCCGGTTGACCGGCGGGTGGCCATCACGATCGACGATTTGCCGGCCGCCGCGAACTCCATGCCGGCTGCCACGATCACGGATATGACCACCCGATTGCTCGCTACTCTGCAACAACAGAAAATTCCCGTGGTCGGATTCGTGAACGAAAAGAAGCTCTACAAGTGGGGCGAGGTGGACGAACGAATCAAGGCGCTCCAGATGTGGCTGGATGCCGGGTTCGAACTGGGAAACCACACCTTCAGTCACGCGTCGCTAAATAAGGTGGGGCTGAAGGTATGGGAAGACGAAGTGATCCAGGGTGAGTCTGTGATCTCGCTCTTGTTGGCCGAGCACAAGATGAAATTGCGGTATTTCCGACATCCGTACCTCGATACAGGGCGGGACCTGGCCACTCGGCGTGAGGCCGAAGCGTTTCTTGTTGGACGAGGCTACCGCATCGCTCCGGTCACACTGGACGGCTGGGATTGGATGTTTGCGTTCGTTTACGAGGACGCGAAAAAACACGGCGACACGGCTCTTCAACAGGAAATCACTCACTCATATCTTTCGTACCATGACGCGGTGTTCGCCTACTCAGAGCAACTCTCGAAACAAATCATGGGCTACGAACCCAAACAGATTCTTCTGCTACACGCCAACCAGCTCGAGGCCGACCACATCGGCGATCTTGCCGACCTGATGCGCAAGAGAGGCTATCGATTCATCACGTTGGAAGACGCGCTCGGCGATCAGGCGTACAGCCTGCCCGATACCTACGTCGGCGAGGAGGGAACGGGCTGGCTCGACCACTGGGCCATCGCGCAGGGCAAGCCTCCCCAGGGCGAGCCGGTTTTCCCGGCATCTGTGCTTGAGCGGGCCCGAGCACTTCGGCAGCCTCAGTAGAAATGAAGGGAGGAACAACATTGGTGACGCGGCGAAAGGCTTTGGCGGTGCTGGCCGGCGCTGTACCTGCTCTGCACGCGGCGTGGGGACCGGCTCAGGTATCGCTGAGACCGTCAATCGCGGCAGGGCCGTTCACGAACACGCCCGAGTCATTGGCTGCGTACCGCGTGCCCGAGTGGTTTCGCGACGCCAAGTTTGGGATCTGGGCGCACTGGGGACCGCAGTCTTCAGTCGAGGCGGGCGACTGGTACGCTCGCAACATGTACATCAAGGGCGAGCGGCAATACAAATATCACCTCGAGCATTACGGACATCCGTCGAAAGTTGGGTACAAAGATCTGATTCCAAAATGGAAAGGCGAGAAGTTTGACCCCGACTATCTCGTCGGCCTGTACAAGAAGGCGGGCGCGAAATACTTCATGAGCATGGGCGTGCATCACGACAACTTCGACATGTGGAATTCGAAGCACCAGCGCTGGAATGCGGCAAACATGGGAATCAAGCGAGATGTGGTGGGCTCGTTTCGGGAAGCCGCGCGGAAGCATGGCTTGAAGTTTGGCGTGAGCGATCACCTCTGGATCAGCTACAAGTGGTTCGCGGTGAGTCATCTCGCCGACAAGGACGGCGCGTACGCTGGAGTGCCCTATGACGGAGCAAATCGGGCCTTCGCCGATCTGTATCACCAGATCTCCGACAGCGAACTGCTGACCACCAAGCTCGACTGGAATGAAGACGGCATTCCCGATGCGTGGAAACAGCATTGGTATCTGCGCATCTCGGACCTGGTGGATCAGTATCAGCCGGACCTTCTCTATAGTGACGGCCAGTTGCCCTTCCAGAACTGGGGCCTGAGCTTGCTGGCAAATTTCTACAATGCGAACGCGAAACGAAATGGCGGCGCGGTGGAGGCGGTCTACACGAGCAAGCGCAAAGAGGATTCCGATGCGGGCATGTGCGTCCTGGACCGCGAGCGCGGCGTGCTCGATCAGATTTCGGCGAATCCCTGGCAGACCGACACCTGCATCGGCGACTGGCACTACAACCGCGACGTAACTTACAAGACGCCGAAGACCGTTGTGGACATGCTGGTGGATATCGTAAGCAAGAACGGGAACCTGATGTTGAATTTCCCGCTGCCGTCGAGCGGCATGCTGGACGATCGCGAGTTGAAGATTCTTGGTGAGATCACGGACTGGATGAGCGTGAATGGGGAGGCGATTTATTCGACGCGTCCGTGGAGGATTTCAGGGCAGAGTGCGGCGGCCAGCGCGCCCGCCGAGGATGCCAGTTTCAATGAGAGCAAGCGTAAGGCGCTCACGGCCGACGACGCGCGATTCACCACGAAAGGCCAAACGCTCTACGCCTTTGTGATGGGATGGCCTGCGAAAGAGGCGGCGATTGCCACGCTCGGGAGCTCCAGCCCTAACTTTGCGGGCAAGATCGAACGCGTGGAACTGCTGGGGTCGCCCGAGAAGTTGAAATGGACGCAGGAAGCGACGGCATTGAAGATCGAGTTGCCGGGGCCGAAGCCTTGCGAACACGCGGTGGCTTTCCGCATCTCCGGGACGGGGCTGGTCTGACCGACTGACGCTAATTGCGTAAAAGCGTTTTGCAGCCACGGGAAATTATCGGGTGCGCGTGGGCGCTGGCCGGGGGCTGCAATCTGTGGCACACTCGATAATTTGAAGGGTGCTGCCGATGCGCGCAGTGTGTTCCTCCTCCGCGGGACGGCCGCCCATGACGAGCCATGGATCCTCAGTTCATCCGGAATTTCTGCATCATTGCGCACATCGACCATGGGAAATCCACCCTGGCGGACCGCCTGTTGGAGTTGACGGGCGCGTTGAGCCAGCGCGAGATGACAGCCCAGGTGCTCGACTCGATGGACCTCGAGCGCGAGCGCGGTATCACCATCAAAGCCAAGAGCATTCGACTTCACTACAAAGCCGCCGACGGCAACGAATACCAGCTCAACCTGATCGACACGCCAGGACACGTTGACTTTTCGTACGAGGTGTCGCGCGCTCTTTCCGCGTGCGAGGGCGCGCTGCTGGTGGTGGACGCGAGCCAGGGAGTTGAGGCACAGACCGTGGCAAACGCCTTCCTCGCTTCGCGGCACAATCTGGAAATCATTCCCGTGATCAACAAGATCGATTTACCCGCCGCCCAAGTAGATCGCGCGAAAGAGCAGATCGAGAACGTGCTGGCGATCCCGGCGCACGATGCGCTACCAATCAGCGCGAAGAGCGGACTCGGAGTGGCCGAAGTGCTGGAAGCAATCGTGAAGCGCGTTCCCCCGCCGAAAGGATCCTCTGACGCGCCGCTGCGAGCGCTGATTTTCGATTCGTGGTTCGACATTTATCGCGGCGCGGTGGTGCTGGTGCGGGTGATGGAGGGCCGCATCGCGCCACGCATGAAGATTCGTCTGTGCGCGAATGCCGAAGTGTATGAAGTGGAGACTCTCGGCGCGCTCACGCCCAAACCGGTGGTGCTCGAGGAGCTTGCCGCCGGAGACGTCGGGTTTATCGTAGCCAACATCAAGCGCGTGGCCGACGCCCGCATGGGCGATACGGTGATCGAGGCGGGCAGCTCGGCGACGCCGCTGCCCGGCTTTGAGGCCATCAAGCCGATGGTCTTCGCCGGCTTGTTTCCCGTGAACGCCACGGATTACGAATTGCTGCGCGACGCGCTCGGGAAACTGCAGCTCAACGACGCGGCATTTTTCTACCAGCCGGAAAATTCGGTGGCGCTCGGATTCGGATTCCGCTGCGGCTTTCTCGGGCTGCTGCACATGGAAATCGTGCAGGAGCGGCTCGAGCGCGAATTCAACATCGACCTGATCACCACGGCTCCGAGCGTGGAGTACCGCATCACCACGATTACCGGCGAGAAGCTGGAAGTGGACAACCCGACGGAATTTCCGCCGCCGAGTTCGATTCAGAAAATCGAAGAGCCCATCCTGATGGCCATGATCATCACATCGGAAGAGTCTGTCGGGGGCGTTCTGGCGCTGTGCGAGGAAAAGCGCGGCGTGCAGAAGAAGTTCGAATACCTTTCGCCCACGCGCATCATGCTGACGTACGAAATGCCGCTGAATGAAATCGTGCTCGATTTCTACGACCGGCTGAAGAGCGTGTCGCGCGGGTATGCGTCGCTTGACTATCACCTCTCGGGCTATCGCGAATCTGATTTGGTGAAGCTGGACGTGCTCGTCGGGGGCGAGCCGGTGGACGCGTTGACGATCATCTGCCATCGCGACCAATCGTACGAACGCGGCAAGGAGCTCGTCTCGCGGCTGCGCAAACTTATCCCGCGGCAGATGTTCGAAGTGGCGATTCAGGCCGCGATCGGCAGCCGCATCATCGCGCGTGAAACGATCAGCGCGATTCGCAAGAATGTTATCGCCAAGTGCTACGGAGGAGATATCACGCGCAAGCGCAAGCTCCTCGAAAAGCAAAAAGAAGGAAAGAAGCGCATGAAGCGCGTCGGGCGCGTTGATATTCCGCAGGAAGCGTTCCTCGCCGTGCTGAAAGTGGCCAGCAGCTCGGACGACGAATAGCCATCTTAACGCGTGTCGCAAGTGGCTAGTGCGCTGCCGAATATATGAAAGCAAACGCGAAAGCCAAGTTCCGCACAAACAAAAAGGGGCAGAAGATCAGCATCGACCTCACTGTCAAAGAGTAGGAGCGATTGCTGGAAGACGTAGAAGAGCTCGAAGCAATCCGCGCCTATGATGCTGCGAAGAGTTCGGAGAGACGCCGATTCCCTTTGACCAGGCCATCCGGAAAATCAAACGACTGCCCAAATGAACACCGTCGTATCTCCCGAGGCAAGTTGCTACTTTTTGCGGCGGACGGTGGCGTCGATTTCGCCGCGGGCCAGGCGGACGGAAATGTCGTCGCCGAGGGCGACTTGGTCCGGTGAGCGCAGGACGTTACCCGAAGCGTCATAAGCGATGGCGTAGCCGCGTTCGAGCAATTGGAACGGGCTGCGCTCTCCGAGTTGCAGTGTTGCAGATTCGAGGCGACGCCGCTTGGCGACGAGCAGGCGGTCCATTCGCACCCGCAAATCCTGCGAACATCTTTCCCACGAGCCGCGGACGCGGCCGACACGCGCGCGCAAGTCGATCCGCGCGAAGCGCACGTTCAATAATTCGAAACCTCGATGCTTTCGCGCGACGATGCGTTCAAGCAAAGCGCGGAGCGACTCCCGCTGCCCTTCGATGCGCCGCCGCAACACCGCCGCGCGCGCGCGCAGATCGAACGACGAAATCCGCGCGCTGGCCCGCGTCACTCGCTGGCGCGACGTCGCGAGCCGCAACCTGAGAGCCACCGCGAGCGCGGACGAGAGGTCGTCTACTTCCTGTCGGCGCCTTCGCATCAAGAGATCGAGCTGGCGGAAGCCGCGATGCGCTTCGAGGTCGCGCACCTGATGGCGCCATTCGGAAAGCAGATAGCGCATACGCTGCATCAGGTGGCGCTGATGCTCCGAAATCTGACGGTCAAACTCCTGGCGCGAGCGCACGACGATTTCGGCGGCCGCCGAGGGAGTGGGCGCGCGAAGGTCCGCGACAAAATCGGCAATGGTGAAATCCGATTCGTGGCCGACTCCCGTAATGACCGGAATCACGGAATCGAAGATCGCGCGCGCGACGATTTCTTCGTTGAAAGCCCACAAATCTTCGAGCGAGCCGCCACCGCGCGCCACGATCAGGACGTCGGCAAATTTCACGCGATTGAAATAGCGCACCGCATGAACGATTTCGAGCGCCGCGCCGTCACCCTGCACTTTCACGGGGTACAACTGCACGTGAACGTTCGCGAAGCGCCGCTTGAGGACGCGCAAGATATCGTGAATCGCGGCGCCGGTGGGCGAAGTGACGACTCCGATGCAGCGCGGCAGTACGGGCAGCGACCGCTTGCGCGCTTCGTCGAACAGGCCCTCTTCCTGGAGCCGCTTTTTCAGTTGCTCGAAGGCCAGCTGAAGAGCGCCCAGACCGACCGGCTCCATGTAGCTGACGTAGATCTGATACTCGCCGCGCGTTTCGTAGATGCCGAGCGAGCCGCGCACGGTGACGTGCAAGCCATCCTCCGGCCGGAATTTCAGCCCGCGAAGCTGATCGCGAAAACAGACGCACCGAATTTGAGCGCGCGCGTCCTTCAGAGTGAAATAGAGATGGCCCGACTGCGCGGCGTGATAGTTCGAGACTTCGCCCTCGACCCACACGTCGGGGAAATTCCCCTCGAGCAAATCGCCAATGCGCTGCGTGAGTTCGCTAACTTTCCAGACGCGCCGCTGCGGCATCAGGTCGAAGAGGGAGGCTTGGCTGATTTCGGTCATCGGGGATCAGCGACGAAACAGATTCACGATCCAGAAAAAGAGCGTTAGAAAGGCACTGAGAAGAAGACAGGTGACGATCGGGAAATAAACACTGCCGTTGCGGCCCTGGTAGGCGATGTCGCCTGGAAGGCGGCCAAGACGGAACGGCAGTTTCGCACCGAAAACCATGAGAGCGCCAACTGTAAGGAGAACACCACCAAGAACAAGGAGAAGTTTGCCTGTTTCGCGCAGCGGGTCCATGGGAGTCAGCCATTCTACCGCCGATTGGCGGCCGGATGCATAACGCGCGTAGCGCGAATCGACGACCGTCGCAATTTCAAATTGAAAAGTGCAAAAGCCGTTTACCGCAGAGGCGCAGAGAACGCCGAGAAAGAGAAACGCGCTTATACGAGGTCGAGTCCGGCGAAGAAGTAGCCGATTTCGAATGCGGCGGTATCCGGCGCGTCGGAACCGTGCGTGCAATTGAACTGAATGCTGGTGCCGAGTTCGCGGCGAATCGTGCCCGGTGCGGCCTTTGCGGGATCGGTGGCGCCCATCGCTTCGCGCCATCGCGCGATTGCGTTTTCCGCCTCGAGGACCATTACCACCGCTTTGTCGGAGCTCATGAAGTCGGTGAGATCTTTGAAGAAGGGGCGCTCGCGGTGAACGGCATAGAACCCTTCGGCCTCCACTTTGGTCAAGCGGAGCGATTTGATGGCGACGATCTGGAATTTTGCCGCGTGAATGCGCGCCAGAATTTCAGCAGTCAGGCCGCGGCCGACGGCATCGGGCTTGATAATTGCGAATGTGCGTTCGATTGCCAAGAGTCCTCCACGTTTTCTTCGTGCGGCACAGGAAACCCTCGGGTCTGAAGACCCGAGCTACATTTATCTTCTCTTCGATTTGGCGGCTATCTTTTTTTTCGCCGCCGGCTTTGCGGCTCTTCGGCCGCCCAGGACGCGCGCTACGGTGTGACCAATTTCCGCCGGGCTTTGCACCGTATGAATGCCAGCGGCACGCATCGCCTTGTATTTGTCGGCGGCGGTGCCCTGGCCGCCGCTGATGATGGCGCCCGCGTGGCCCATGCGGCGGCCCGGAGGCGCGGTCTGACCGGCGATGAACCCGACCACGGGCTTTTTCACGTTCTTCTTGATGAAGGCAGCCGCGATCTCTTCTGCGTTGCCACCGATTTCGCCGATCATCACGATGGCGTGCGTGTCGCGATCGTCGTTGAACATGCGGACCGCGTCCAAGAAATTCGTGCCGATGATGGGATCGCCGCCGATGCCGATGCACGTGGACTGGCCGATGCCGAGGCGCGTGAGCTGGTCGACCGCTTCATAGGTGAGAGTGCCGCTGCGGCTGACCACGCCCACGTGGCCCTCCTTGTGAATCGAGCCGGGCATGATGCCGATCTTGCATTTGCCCGGCGAAATAATTCCCGGGCAGTTCGGGCCGATCAGGCGCGTCTTCGAATCTTTCAGCGCCGCCGCAACGCGAACCATGTCGAGCGTGGGAATGCCTTCGGTGATACAGATTACGAGCGGGAGGCCGGCGTCAGCAGCCTCGAGAATCGCGTCCGCGGCAAACGGCGGCGGGACGAAGATGACCGATGCGTTCGCGCCGGTTTCGCGCACTGCCTCGCTCACAGTGTTGAACACCGGAACGTCGAGGTGTTTGGTCCCACCTTTGCCGGGCGTAACGCCGCCAACGACTTTGGTGCCGTACTCGATCATCTGTTGTGCGTGAAAACTGCCTTCGCGGCCCGTGAGGCCCTGGACGATGACGCGAGTTTTTTTGTCGACCAGGATACTCATCGCGCACCGCCCGCCAGCGCCACAACTTTCTCGGCTCCGTCTTTCATTCCGCTCGCCACCGTGAAATTCAGGCCGGAGTTGCGCAGGATTTCCTGGCCTTGCTTCACGTTGGTGCCTTCCATGCGCACGACGACGGGAACCTTGAACTTCAACTCTTTCGCGGCGTTTACGACACCGCTGGCCAGGACGTCGCAGCGCAGGATGCCGCCGAAAATATTTACGAAGACCGCCTTCACGTTCGGATCGCTCAGCAGGATTCGGAACGCATTCTTTACTTGCTCTTCGGATGCGCCGCCGCCAACATCGAGGAAATTTGCAGGGCTGCCGCCGCTCAGCTTGATGATGTCCATCGTGGCCATCGCGAGGCCCGCGCCGTTGACCATGCAGCCGACGGTGCCGTCGAGCTTGATGTAATTGAGCTTGAATTTCGAGGCTTCCACCTCGAGCGGAGTTTCTTCGTCGAGGTCGCGCAGCTCTTTGAATTCCGGATGGCGGTAGAGCGCGTTATCGTCGAGACTCACTTTGGCGTCGAGCGCGACCAACCGGCCGTCTCCCGTGACCACGCAGGGATTGATTTCGAGGAGCGACGAGTCGGTTTCAATGAACGCGCGATACAGCGATTGAAAGAACGAGGTGGCGACGCCAAGCATTTCCGGCGCGAGTCCCAAGCCAAACGCGATTTTCCGAGCATGATACGGCTGCATGCCAGTAGCTGGATGAATCGTCTCTCGCAGAATCGCCTCGGGATTCGTCTTCGCCACTTCCTCGATTTCCATGCCGCCCGCGGCGCTGGCCATGAAAACGGGCGCTGCGGCCGCGCGGTCGACGAGAAAGCTGAGATAAAGCTCGCGCTTGATGTCGAGGCCTTCTTCGATCAGCAAGCGCCGGACGATGCGGCCTTCTTCGCCAGTTTGCGGCGTGACTAGCTTCATGCCGAGGATTTTTTCGGCCAGGGAAGCGGCTTCATCCGGCGATTTCGCGAGTTTCACGCCGCCAGCTTTGCCGCGGCCTCCCGCGTGAATCTGGGCTTTCACGACGACAATCTTGGTTCCCAGGCGCTGCGCCGCCGCGCGCGCGTCTTCCGCTTTGAATATCACTTCACCGCGCGGAACGGGGACGCCGAACTTCGCGAGGATCGCCTTGGCCTGGTATTCGTGAATCTTCATGAATGCTCCGTCGGCTTCCTGAAGCGCACCTTAGAATGGTGTTAAGATTTTCCGAAGCAAAAGCGAACCAGTTTACTTGGAACCATCAGGGTGAGCAAGCTGAGCACATGATTCGACAAGCGATTGAGAAATTGCTGGCGGGAGAGGATTTGACACGCGCGGAGACGGAACGCGCGATGGAAGAATGGTTCTGTAAACGTGCGACTGAAATACAAGTGTCGGCCATTCTCACGGCAATGACCATGAAAGGAATGACTCCCGAGGAGCAGGCAGGAATTGAGGCAGCCCAAGCGCGGCATGCCAACGATCTCGCTACTGAATCGAAGTGGAACTCAACCATTGGGTACGAAATCGGGCATCCGATTCGCAAACCTTGGAATCGCAAAGCTGTTGATTCTGCGAGGTGATGATCTCTCTCGCCACGAGGCGGAGAATGCGATGGAAGCGATTCTGTCTAGGCCAAGCAGACGAGGCGGGAGTTGCGGGATTTCTGACGGCATTGCGATTTAAGGGTGAAACGGTTGACGAAGTGGTTGGTTTTGCAACGGTGATGCGGCGGCACGCGCCGCGGATTTTCGGGGACGGGCGCATTCGCGCCGACGAAGTACT
Source organism: uncultured Acidobacteriota bacterium (assembly GCA_963744235.1). Classification (GTDB taxonomy): domain Bacteria; phylum Acidobacteriota; class Terriglobia; order Acidiferrales; family UBA7541; genus Palsa-295. Next base: position 837,877 of record CAVUSU010000007.1, read on the forward strand.
GGTGGACACATGCGGGACGGGCGGCGACGCACGGGGCACATTCAATATTTCGACGGCGACTGCTTTTGTGGTTGCGGGCGCGGGCGTGCGCGTGGCGAAGCACGGGAATCGGTCGGCGACTTCGCTCTGTGGGTCGGCCGACGTGCTCGAACAACTCGGGATGCGGATCGATCTGCCGCCCGCGAGCGTGGCGCGCGCGATCGAGGAAGTCGGCATCGGATTTTTGTTTGCGCCTACCATGCATGCCGCCACCCGCAACGCGGCGAAAGTGCGGCGCGAGTTGGGATTCCGGACCGTGTTCAACCTGCTCGGGCCGTTGACGAATCCTGCGGAGGCGTCGGCGCAAGTCGTGGGAGTCTACGATGCCGGAGTGACAGAACTGATGGCGCAGGCGCTCGGCGAACTGGGCGTGAAGCGCGCGTTTGTGGTGCACGGGGCCGACGGCCTTGACGAGATTTCGATTTCGGGCGAGACACACGTTTCCGAGCTGCGTGACGGCTCGGTGCGAAACTACCTGGTGGCACCGGAAGACTTCGGCGTGAAGCGCGCGCCGATCGAAGCGATTCGCGGCGGAGACGCAAAGCAAAACGCCGAGATCATCCACAAGATTTTCGGCGGGGGCGCGGCGCACACGCCGCACCGCGACATTGTGCTGGCAAACGCTTCGGCCGCGCTGGTGGCCGCGGGACGCGCGGCCAATTTCCTCGAAGGCGTGCAACTTGCGGCGGAATCGATCGATTCCGGGGCCGCGCGGGAAAAACTTGAAAACTGATTGCGTTCTCGAATACCGCTTAGTTCGGGCAAAGACGTAAGTCAGAATCCACCGCAGAGGCCCACCCAGCAAAATGGCGGGCAGGCGCAGAGGACGCGGAGAAAACCGAACCACAAATCTTAAACAGAAACACAGAGAGCACAGAGAAAAGCTTGAGAACACGGAGACCCGAGAATCGAGATCAGTGGTCATTGGCGGTGATCATTTAGTTGGCGTCAGTTCGCAAATCGTGGCCCGTCATTTCGCGTGGTTCATCCACACTTAGGACACCCAGCATTGTGGGCGCGATGTCGCGCAGCGAGCCGCCAGGCTTCAACTGCGCGCGTCCGTCCTCGCTTACGAGAATGAACGGAACCGGATTCGTGGTGTGATAGGTGTGGGGGCCGCCCGTCACGGGGTCGATCATCGTTTCCGCATTGCCGTGGTCGGCGGTGATGATCCACGCTCCTCCACGGGGGCGCATTGCCTGAAAAAGCCTGCCGAGGCAATCGTCCACCGCCTCAACCGCCTTGATCGTTGCGTCGAGTTTCCCCGAATGACCCACCATATCCGCGTTGGCAAAGTTCATGATGATGGCGTCGAAGTCGCCCTTCTCGACCGCTTTGATCACCGCATCCGCCACTCCTGCGGCGGACATTTCGGGTTTCAAATCATAGGTGGGCACTTTGGGCGACGGCACCAGGACGCGCTCTTCGCCGGGAAAGGGCTTTTCCACGCCGCCGTTGAAGAAATAGGTTACGTGCGCGTACTTCTCAGTTTCCGCCACGCGCAGATTCTTGAAATCGAGCTCCGCGAAAACGTTCGCCAGAATGTGCTCGAGTTTCTCAGGCGCGATAACGTAGCGCAGCCACGGCCAGGTCTTTTCGTACTGCGTCATCGCGACGAACGTCAGATTCTTCGGCCGCGCCGGGTCGGCAATCTTGTCGAAGCCCGGCTCGATGAGGGCGCGCGTCATTTGGCGGGCGCGGTCAGCGCGGAAGTTGAAGAAGATTGCGGCGTCGCCGTCGCGAATCACGCCGCGCGGCACGGCCGGCTTTCCTGGTTCCGCTTGCGTGGTGATTGCCAGCGGGATGACAAATTCGTCCGTCACGCTTTTTCCGTAGCTCGCTTTCATCGCCGCAATCGGATCGGCCGATTTCGACTCCGCTTCTCCGTGCACCACCGCGCTGTAAGCTTTCTCGACGCGCTCCCAGCGATTGTCGCGGTCCATCGCGTAATAGCGGCCGCTCACGCTGGCGATCCGCCCGACGCCGAATTCGCGCATCTTCTGTTCGAGACGCCGCAGGAAGTCGATGCCGCTTTCAGGCGGAGTGTCGCGGCCGTCGGTGAAGCAGTGGACAAAAACCTTAGCGACTTGGTTTTCTCGCGCCATGCGGAGCAACGAAAACAGATGCTCGATGTGCGAATGGACACCGCCGTCGCTCACCAGTCCGAGAAGGTGAAGTTGCCGCTCCCGGCCACGTTCCATTGCTTCGAGCAGCAGCGGCTGACGGAAAAAGTCGCCGCTGGCAATCAATTGATCCACGCGTGTGATGTCCATATGAACGATACGGCCTGCGCCCATGTTCATATGGCCCACTTCGCTGTTGCCCATTTGTCCCTGGGGCAAGCCGACGAAGGGGCCCGAGGTGTGAATGAGCGTGTTCGGGAAGTCCTTCAGCAGACGGTCATAGTTGGGCTTGCGCGCGAGGGCGATGGCGTTGCCTTTCGGTTCGGCGCGGAATCCCCAGCCGTCGAGAACGGTGAGTACGATTGGCTTGGGTCGTTTTGTCATGGCCGGTCAGGATATCACGCACTCGCAAGAGGAAAGTGTGGCCTCAACCACACTTTCTGTACGTTGGAAGTCCCTCGATAACCAAAGCGCACACGTTGCGTCTAAATCGACCAGCGAAGTGGGTGTTCGCGTCTTTGGGGGTGTGGTTTCCGGTAGTGGTGGTATCCAGAATTTCGAATCCCTTCGCAAAATCTCGCTTGAGGAGTGGCTTGATGCACAAACTTCGAACAGTTGTTTTCGCGTTGTTGCTGTTTTCCGCGCCAGCCGCGGTCCGCGCGCAATCGGCCCTGATGAATCTGCCGCGGCCGAGCCAACACGCCGTGCTCACGCAGCGAATCGGGATCACGGACATCACTATCAACTATTCGCGTCCGCTGGTGAACGGACGAAAGGTCTGGGGCGATCTGGTCGCGTACGGGCAACCATGGCGCGCCGGCGCAAATGAGAACACAACGATTTGTTCAGCGACCCGGTGACGATTGATGGGCAGCCGCTCGCCGCAGGCACCTACGGCCTGCACATGATTCCGGCAGAAAATGAGTGGACGATCGCTTTCTCCAAAACGAACACCGCGTGGGGAAGCTTCACGTACGACAAGTCCGAAGACGCGTTGCGCATAACAGTGAAGCCCGCGGCGACGGATTTTCACGATGCTCTGACTTATGACTTCGACGACCTCAAGCCTGATTCGGCTGTCGTCACGTTGCGCTGGGAGAAGGTCGCAGTACCTTTCAAGGTAGGCGTCAATGTGCATGAAATCGTGGAGGACAACCTGCGCAAGCAGCTTCGCGGACGCAACCAGTACGAGTGGCAAGGATGGGACGACTCCGCCAACTATTTGCTTGCCGAAAAGACGGACCTTGATGACGCGCTGAAGTATTCGAACCAGTCGATCCAAATCGAGGAACGATACGACAACCTGATGACGAAATCGCAGGTTCTCGACGCGCTCGGGCACAAAGACGAAGCCAAGACCGCGCGCAATCAAGCACTCGAAAAAGCGGACGTTAACCAGCTCTATGGTTACGCCCTGCAGCTCCAGGCCCAGAAGAAACCAGACGAGGCCTTCCAGGTTTACCGGACTCTGGCGAAGAGGTTCCCGGACCACTGGCGCGCGCACGCCGCAATGGCGCGCGTCTACAGCGGCCAGGGAGATTTCGATAATGCGCTGAAGGAAGCCAACGCCGCGATGCCAAATGCGCCGGATCCGATCAAGCCCATTTTGCAGGGATTCATCAAGAAGCTGCAGGACAAGCAAGACATAAACAAAACCTAGTCGCCGAAGATCGAAGCGCGAAAGGCGGCTGGCGGCGGTGCGCATGAGCGTCAGGCTGGTTTGTGCGCACCGTAGACGCCGCAGTAGAAGTATCTCCAAATTACCTCGGGATCGACAAAACCCACTTCCTGCATCCAGCGAAAATGTTCGTTCAGCTTCGCGGGATGATCTTCGTCCGCGTGCTTGGTGAACCAGCGCTCTTCGATCTCGCGCTCCGGCACGGTCACGCGCATGTGATCCTTCCACTTTTCCATGAACATCTGCTGGACGGCGGGAGTGGCCCCCAGGGCCGCGTCAGCATTCCAGAAAACGCCACCGGGCGCGAGAGCCGCGAAGAGACGGGAATAGAAGCTGCGCTTGTCCGCGTCGGTTTCGAGGTGATGGAGGGCGAGCGACGAAAGCGCGACGTTATACGGTCCTTTGAACTGGTAGGTGAGAAAGTCACCCTGCTCGACGTCGATGCAATCGAATGCGGCGAGTTTGGTGCGCGCGAGCGCGAGCATGTTTTCCGCCAAGTCGACGCAGGTGATCCGCGCGCGAGGTAATCGCTGTTTGACGCGCGCCGCCACGGTGCCTGTACCGCAGCCGAGATCGATTACGTTGATCGGCTTGTCAGGCGAGAACGGAATCGCGGCGATCATCGCCGAAATCATTTCATCGTAGCGCGGAATCAGCCGGACGATCAGCTCGTCGAATTCGCGAGCTTCCCGCTCGAAGTGTTCGCGGACGCGATCGAGGCTCATGATAGGTTCACGTTAGTTTCGAGGAGGGAGATGTGCGAGTTAGAACCTTCGCGGCGCGTTGTGGGCTTGTACTGCTCGCGGCTAATACGATGGCATCGCAGGAGGCTGGTAAGCGGCCGCTGAAGATGGCGCTCGAATGTCCGGCCGGCGATTGCCCGCTCTTGCTGGGTGCACCGCAGACAGCGGGGATGCGAAGCGGGTTCGTCAGGCTGAAAACCTGGGAAGCGGTGGGCTGGCACACGACCGGCGATCACGAAGAAGCCCTCGTCATACTCCGCGGTAGCGGCGAGGCACAGATCGAAGGACGCAAGCCGATGCCCATCGCGTCGCGGATGATGGTGTACATTCCACCGGCCACGCGTCACAACGTGCAGAACACGGGGCGAGAATTGCTCGAGTACGTTTACGTTGTCGCGCCGACCGGGAGTCATTGATTTTCATCCGAGTCTACGCGAGTGGGCGAGTTCACCGAGCGCGGCAAGCAGGCGGTCGATTTCTTCGCTGGAGTTGTAGTGCACGATCCCGATGCGGAGAAAACCGCCGTCTTTTTCGACGCCGAGGCATTCCGTCAGATTCAGCGCATAGTAGTTTCCGTCCCACGTGAAGATGCCGCGGTCGCCGAGGAATGTGGCGATTTGCAACGGCGTGTGATTCGCGAGGCGAATCGCCACCGTCGGCACTCGATGCGCGAAGCGCGCCGGGTCGGAGATGCCGAAGAAGCGCAGGCCGCGGATTTCGAGCAGGCCTTTGATCATGCGGGCGGCGAGAGACATTTCATGCTGGCGAATCGCGCGATAGGCAGCGAGCAAACCTTCGCGCCGAGAACTTTCGCCCGCTGAGCTTGGCCCGGCTGAAGCGGGGCCCTGGCGGGCGCTGGAGGAGCGGCGACCGAGGTCGGCGAGGTAGTCGATTGCGGCGGCGACTCCGGCGATGCATTCGTGGGTTTGCGTGCCGGTTTCCCAACGATCGGGCATTGTTTCTGCCGCGGGACGAACCTTGTACGGGCGCAAGCGAAGCAGATGTTCGCGTTTGCCAAAAATGCAGCCTGCGTGCGGGCCAAAGAATTTGTAGGGCGAGCACGCGAGGAAATCGGCGTGGAGGGCGCGGACGTCAATCGGTCCGTGCGGCGCGTAGTGCACTGCGTCAACGAACGCGAGCGCTCCCGCTTCGTGCGCGATGCGCACGATTTCTTCCACAGGATTGATCGTACCCACCGCATTCGAAGCGTAACCGACGGCTACCAACTTCGTTCGCGGCGTGATTTTGCTGCGAAGATCATTCATGTCGAGCGTGCAGTCTTCTTCGCGGATGTCCGCTTGACGCACGACGATTCCCTTCTCTTCGAGCGCGCGCCAGGGCGCCACGTTGGCGTCATGATCGAGGGTGGTGACAACAATCTCGTCGTTTGGCTGAAGGTCGCGGCCAATCGCGCGGGCCAGCGCGAACGTGAGCGTGGTCATGTTCGGGCCGAAGTAGACTTCGTCGGCCGCGCAGCCGAGAAAATCGGCCATCGCTGCATGTGCCGACGCGAGCATCGCGTCGCTGCGACGGCTGGTGGCGAAAGCGCCGCACGTGTTCGCGTTCGATTGTTCGTAATAGCCGCGCACTGCATCGATCACGCGCTGCGGAACCTGCGTTCCAGCAGGCCCGTCGAGGAACGCCGCCGGATGGCCGTTGACGTTTTGATTGAGCGACGGAAATTGCGCGCGAACCCATGTGAGGTCGAATGGCTGGACTGCTTGTTGCTGGATGGTTGGTGTGCTCATTTTGGCGGGGACCATTTTACGAGGGCGTCCGGCAAATGCATAGGGGTTAGCACCATCAGCTGCGAGTTCCAAATTGGGAAGGCACGGAAGTGGGCTGGCCGAGGTGCTAAGAGTGTACCGATTGAAAAAGAGGATTATATACTTCATGCAAGGGGTGTGTTAAACTCCCCGCCATGTGGGGACGCCTCGCGCATTTCCGACGAATCACCCGTTGGGGGTGGTTTGTGATTTATGAATTGGGTTGGGTCGCAGTCTTCACGAATATCGATTTAATCATCGGGAAATATGGCTCAGAGCAAGCGAAGGTCAGCTGGGAGCGTTTCACACACCCACATTGGGGCTGGCGCATTTGGCTCATCGGCGCTTTAGTCATTGCCCTCGTCCTTATGGTTGAAGGGTCATATCGTGCGTTACGGGAAGAAGAAGACAAACTCAAACAAGAGATTGCGAAGCGGGGACGCCCAGAGGTTATCGTGACGTGTGACTGGCCGAGCAATGCTGGTGGGTCTAAAATAGATGCACTTGCCAAACGGAATCTAGTTGTCAAGGCATTAACCGACATTGCGGCTCTAAACGTGGAGATAGGAGACGTGATTCTTGGCAAGGGAACAGCTCACTTTAAGTCAATCCCACTGCTTGAAAGAGATAGTCCTCAACAGGTATTGAGCACCATAGAAAGAGCAAATGGAAGTCCTGTGCTCACCGCTCTGGCGTGGAACCTAGAAACTCTCATCTATGACTCCTACAACGATACAGTGACAGACATCTCCAAAGCTTGGTCTCCGCCGACCACTATCATCGCTAGTTATATGGGCGCCGATGGGAGGTTTTGGGAAAGCGTGAACGAACTTAGTTATGAATTGTTTCTTCAAAAGGGAGAGATGAAACATTTGGAGATACGAGAAGCCCAGAAACATTAGGCCGCATTTTTAGTTTCGGCGGTTAGTTCTTTGTATTCGAGGTTCGGAGACGCAATTAGCTTGAGAATCGTATCGCGGAAAAGATACGGGTTCTTGCGATTGTTGAATCGGAAACACATTTCATTGCAGTAGGCTTGGAGATGCTTTGCACTAAGACGATGCCACGTACCCAAAACGCCGCGCTTCAAAAGAGAGAAAGCCGATTCGACCGTGTTCGTGTGAACGTCGCCCATAACGTACCACCCTTCCTTGTGACGGATGGTCTTGTGTTTTCTGTGGAGTCCCATGCGCCGGGCCACGCCGCGATATTGTCCCAAAGTCGTCCGTCATAAGAATATCGACATCTTCGCTGATGTTCTCGCGGATGTACTTTTCGAGAGTTCCAGATCGCACGTCCTCAGCATGGAAGAAGCGCAGTTCGCCTTGTCGCTGTCGGATGCCGATGACCACTTCCTTATTGGCCGCTCCGCGTCCGGTTTTGCCGTGAGCGCGTCCACCGACATAGGTTTCATCTACTTCGACAATGCCCTTGAGTTTTTGGCGATTGACTTCGACCATTGCGGCGCGGATTCGGTGGCAGAGATACCACGCGGTCTTGTAGGTCTTGATTCCGAGCGACCGCTGAATTTGACAGGCGGACATGCCCTTCTTGGCCTCGCAGAGAAGGAACGTGGCAAGGAACCAAGTCACAAGGGGCAGGTGCGTGTCATGGAAGATGGTGTCCACGGTGACGCTGAATTGGTACTCGCATGATGCGCACACAAACTGGTCGCGCTTCGCAATCGGGTACACTTTGGTCGCCTTGCAGTGCGGGCATGTTACGCCGTTCGGCCAGCGCAGTGATTCGAGGTAAGCGCGGCACTTGGCTTCGTCCGCGAAATCCCGAATCATTTCAGAGAGGTTCATATTCATGTCGTCCATAGCTCACCCCAAGAAAAAGAAGAAACACCCGACGGACATGACGACCGACGAAGCCATGCGACACTTGTTCACGCCCAAAGGCCACAAGCTAATCAAGAAGCATTTGGCGAAGGTCGAGAAGTAAATGCCCATAGACAGAGGCTAACAGAATGGCGAGGTTGTGTCAAGTATATAATCCTGTTGAAAAAATCCAAGTGGTTGATGGGGGCGGATTTAGCGGCATTTCCGTTTGCAAAGTGTACCGATTGACTTTTTCTTCGCCCCTGCGACTTGCCATCGCGCCTCCTCTCCGTGCCCTGTACGTCGCCGGCAGCGAAAACAACGCATGTTACCACAAAGGTAATAGTAAGTCAATAGGAATATTTTACACGGAGCCCCAAAATTCCCAGGGCTAAAGACTCTGTGTGAGAACTAGGGTTGAGCGACAAGGCTGTGAAAACCTTGGAACCACAGATGAACACAGATAAACACAGATGAAGCAAAAAGGCGCACGACAAGCGTGTACTAATTCAAGCTCAGGGTTTGCAAGTACAAACCCTGAAACCCGTTCAAGCTCAGCGTTTGCCCGCCACGGCGGGCAGGCAAGTACAAACCCTGAAACCCGTTCAAGCTCAGGGTTTGCCCGCCACGGCGGGCAGGCAAGTACAAACCCTGAAACCCGTTCAAGCTCAGGGTTTGCCCGCCACGGCGGGCAGGTAAGTACAAACCCTGAAACCCGAGTCCGGGGCTGACACGGAACCAAGTTGCCATGAGGGGGAAAAAACGCCAATCGGGAGATTGGCGTTCCCGGGGAGAGAGGAGAAAACGCCAGTCAGGAGATTGGCGCTCCCGAAACGGCGCGGATGAAATCAGCGAGGAGGCCGTAGGCGGTGGCGATTACGCCGGGCTTGTGCTCGATGATCGACAGGCCGAAGACGTCCATATCGAAACGCAGCGCGGAGGTGGTTCCTTCGAGCAAGGCGAGCGGATCGGAGAGCGGCAATTGTTCCGGGCGAACACTTGCACGCACCCAGCACGCACCCCGGCACGCACCCCAGCAGGCGCCTCAGCACGCGCGTCGGCACGCACCTCGGCGTGATCGCCATTGGGAGTGCGTTCGGCGCGGCAGACGAGCTTGTAGCGCATGCCGGCAGCGCGGGCGGCGCGCACTTTTTCGGGAGAAACGCTGCGGATGCCGACCCGCTCGATTTCTTCGAGCTTGATCGGCACGTCCATCAGGACGATCACGAGCGCGGCCACTTTCACGGCTGCGTCCCAGCCATCGAGATCGTCGGAGGGATCGGTTTCAGCGACGCCGATTTCTTGCGCCTTCTTCACGGCTCCGTCGAGCGTGAGCCCCTTTTCCATTTCGGTGAGGACGACGTTGGTGGTGGAATTCAAGATGCCGCGGAAGCCGCGCAGCTCGACCGCTGGGAGCGAATGCGGAAACATCGAGAAAATCGGCGTGCCGTCCATCACCGTGGACTCGAAAAGGAATTTGCGACCCTTCGCGCGAGCGAGGTCGCGCAGCTCACGGTATGCGTGAACGATGGGGCCTTTATTCGCGCTGATGGCGTGGGCGCCGCTCTCGAGCGCCGCTTTCAGATGGTCGATGGCAGGCTGGCCGGCGCTTCGGTCGAGTGAAGTTGCCTCGAAGAAGACGTCCGGGTCGGCTTCTTCCAGCCATTCGCGGACGTTCTTCGGCGCTGCCCACGCGGGGCACTCGGGGCAACGACCAGCAAGAAGCGCCTCAGTGTCGAGTCCATTCGGATTGGCGATCCATCCGACGCGGCGCGAGGCGATGCCGGTAAGTTTCCACTCGATGCCGTAGTCTTCGCGCAGACGAGCTTCCTTCGCGCGCAGCAGACGCACGAATTCCTTGCCGACGTTGCCGAACCCGATTAGCGCGAGTTTATGAGTCATGCGGCGTCGAGTTTGTCACGGGAATGAGAACGATGCCACAGCCAAGAGGCGAACCGCGTTCGGCCGAGGCTTCAAAGCTCAATCGTCCCTCCGGGACTCGTTCTTCTTTGCGGCTTGCTTTCCCGGCATTCCGCTTCGCACTTCTGGATGTCAGGGTTTGAATCATCAAACCCTGAAACCCGCCGGGCTCAGTACGGTCGCCGCTCCGCGGCTTCGCAACGCCGGCTGGTTTGAATCCCGCATTACGGCGGCGAAAACTGGGCGCCGAAAGGGCGCGCGGCTAGTGGCGGGCGAGGGCGGAGCGGCCCGGGAAGCGCGCGGCGGAGCCCAGCTCTTCTTCGATGCGCAGCAGCTGGTTGTATTTGGCGATGCGGTCGGTGCGCGAGGCGGAGCCGGTCTTGATCTGGCCCGTGCCCATGGCGACGGCGAGATCGGCGATGAAGGCGTCTTCGGTTTCGCCGGAGCGGTGCGAAATGATCGCGGCGTATTTCGCCTTGCGCGCCATTTCGACGGCTTCGATCGTTTCGCTGACGCTGCCGATCTGATTCAGCTTGATGAGAATCGCGTTGCCGATGCCTTCGGAGATGCCGCGCGCGAAAATCTTGGGATTGGTGACGAAGGCGTCGTCGCCGACGAGCTGAATCTTCTTGCCCGAGTTTGCTGCGTGAGGATCTTCCAGCCGTCCCAGTCATCTTCGGCGAGGCCGTCTTCGATCGAAACGATGGGATACTGGCGCACCCAGTTCGCCCAGAAGGCCGCCATCTGCTCGGACGTGCGCGCGGACTTGTCGGATTTCTTGAAAACGTATTTCTTCGCTGGCCGGTCGTAGAACTCGCTGGACGGCGGGATCGAGCGCGATGGAAATCTGCTCGCCGGGCTTGTATCCGGCGGCGGTGATGGCTTCGAGGACGCGTTCGAGCGCCTCTTCATTCGATTTCAGGTTGGGCGCGAAGCCGCCTTCGTCGCCCACGGCGGTGGAGTAGCCGTTTTTCTTCAGCACCGCTTTCAAGTTGTGAAACACCTCGACGCCCCAGCGCAGCGCTTCGTGAAAACTCGGCGCGCCGAGCGGCATCACCATGAATTCCTGCACGTCGACGGAATTGTCCGCGTGCGCGCCGCCATTGAGAATGTTCATCATCGGCACGGGCAGCGTGTTCGCGGACGAATCGCTCGGAATAGCGCGCGAGATATTTGTAAAGCGGCTGGCCGGACGCGGCAGCGGCGGCGCGCGCGGCCGCCATCGAAACGGCGAGAATCGCGTTCGCGCCGAAATTCGATTTGTTCGGCGTGCCGTCGGCTTCGATCATGCGGCTGGTCGAGCGCGCGCTGGTCGGACGCGTCCATGCCGGCGACGGCTTTCGCGATTCGCGCGTTCACGTGGCCGACGGCCTTCAGCACGCCCTTGCCGAGATAGTGCGATTTGTCGCCGTCGCGCAATTCGATGGCTTCGTGCTCGCCGGTGGATGCGCCGGAAGGGACCGCGCCGCGGCCGAGGCGCCGCCTTCGAGGCGGACGTCGGCCTCCACGGTGGGATTGCCGCGCGAATCGAGAATTTGGCGGCCATGAACGCTGGTGATCTTCGTGGACATCATTCCCCCTCGGAATTTCTGACGGAACTTCGACTTCGCTGCGAGATGCCGCGTTACGAATGCAAGGTCTATTCGGGTTCTTCGATCATGGATTCGGCGCGAACGACGACCACGACGCCGTTTTCGGAAACGGAATAGCGGGCGCGGTCGGCTTCGAGATCGTAGCCGATCACGGTGCCTTCGGGCAGATTCACGTGGCGGTCGATGATGGCGCGCCGGATCCGGCAGCGGCGGCCGATGTTCACGTGGTTGAAGACGATCGAATCCTCGCACGTCGCTGTAGCTGTTCACGCGCACGTCGTAGCCGAGCACGCGATCGCTCCACGCGGCCGCCGGAAACGATCGAGCCGCCGGACACGATCGAATCGAGGGCGACGCCCATGCGATCCGGATCGGCGAACACGAATTTCGCCGGCGGATACTGCTGCTGCCAGGTGTGCAGCGGCCAGCTCTTGTCGTAGAGATTGAAGACCGGCGAAACGGCACACCAGGTCCATATTCGCTTCGTGATAGGCGTCGATCGTGCCCACGTCGCGCCAGTAGGAAGTTTCCTTCTTATTTTCGTCGACGAAAGTTGTAGGCGAACACGCGGTACTTGTCGATGATGCGCGGAAGAATGTCCTTGCCGAAATCGTGAGAGGAGCGTGGATCTTCGGCGTCGGCGATCAGAATCGGCACCAGCAGCTGCGTGTTGAAGAGATAGACGCCCATGGAGGCGTTCACTTTGCCGGCGTGAACGCGGGAGCGCTTGGGATTGGCCGGCTTTTCCTCGAATCCGACGATGCGCCAGTGCTCGTCGGTTTCGATGCACGCCGAATGTTTGGCGGCCTCGGCCGGGTCCATTTCGATGGTCGCCACGGTCACATCCGCGCCGGCGGCGACGTGCTGCTCGAGCATCTTCTGGTAATTCATTTTGTAGATGTGGTCGCCGGAAAGAATGAAGACGTAGTTCGATTGCTCGCTGCCGATCGAATAAATGTTCTGGTAAACGGCGTCGGCGGTGCCCTGATACCAGTGCTGCGAAACGCGCATTTGCGGCGGCAGCACTTCGATGAAATCGCCGAGGCCCATCAGCGACGACCAGCCGCGGCGCACGTGGCGGTTCAGGCTGAGCGCTTTGTATTGCGTGAGGACGAAAACGCGGCGCAGGTCGCTGTTCAGGCAATTCGAAAGCGTGACGTCGATGATGCGATAGACGCCGCCGAACGGAACCGCCGGTTTGGCGCGGTCGCGCGTCAGCGGCCACAGCCGCTCGCCCTGGCCGCCCGCCAGGAGCACGCCGATCGCATTCCGCATCAAGGGCATTGCATTCTCGTCGACTCCCGAATCCGCCTGTCGCACGGCAGCATTCTAGCAGCAACTTCGCACGCGGGCAGCGACATTCGCAGTGATCGCAGCGCCGTGAACCTGCGGAGTTCCAAGTGGGCGACCAAACCGTGCTGCGCTCGTCGACGTCGAAAACGATTTACTGAACAGCTCTAATACAAAGGTCGCTACGCTGGACCGCATGTTCTAATAATTTAATCCTTGACTTGAGGGATAGCCTCCGATAGAAGGAGTGGGCAATGGCCGGTTGGCTGAAACCGGCTAAACTAGTTGAGTCCATCAGCCAAATCAAGACACTCAACAGGGGAACGGGGGTGAATACGCGTGGCAGAAGTTGTAATTCAAGAGGGTGAGTCTTTGGAAAACGCTCTCCGGCGCTTCAAGCGGAAGGTGCAGTCGGAAGACATCATCAAGGAAATCAAGAAGCACAGCTACTACATGAAGCCCGGGGAGAGGCGTCGCGCCAAGGAAGCCCTCTCGCGTAAGCGTCTCCGTAAAAAGCAACGGCGTGAGCAGGATTAGGCGATCCGTTCACATGTCTTTTCCATCAGCAGCTTTGTGTCAACCGGCGAGGCGAATGCCGCAGAGATTCGCGGCATCTTGTCTTCCCGGTTGACGCGGATTCTACCGCTGCCTGCCCTCTCCGAACCCGGTCCCGGAGCAGAGTATGGAATACCATGATAAGGTTTTGAAGTGCGCCGAATGCGGAGCGGAATTCGTCTTCACCGCCGGCGAGCAGATGTTTTTCGCCGATAAGGGATTCAAGAACGAGCCCAAGCGGTGCAAGGCCTGCAAGAGCAACCGCGCGCAGGGCAGACGGCTCAGGTTCGCCGGAAGCGTCCAGCGCGTCGAAACCAAGACGGTTTGCTCGCAGTGCGGCAAGGAAACGACCGTTCCGTTCAAGCCCACGCAAGGACGTCCGGTCTATTGCCGCGAATGCTTTCAGCAGCGGCGGTCGATCGGCACTGCTGGCGCAGCGAGCGCGACCGCATAGCCCAGAGCAGCGGGTGCGTCTGAGACCGATTGCCTGAGCGGGGCGATTCTCGCTTCGCTGCCCGTCTCCGTTCCAATTTCAACCGAACATCCGGGTCCTTCGCTTTCAGCAGGGCCCTTCTTCCCTAGAAGAGCTTTCCGCTTATCCCGCCTGCGAACGGCCAGCGGGCGCGATTTCGCGGAGAGCAGCCAGAAATTGCTCGACCTCCGGCTGCGTCCCAACGCTCACGCGAAGGAAATTCGCCATCGAAGGGAATCGGCGGCCGACGAGTATCTTCCGAGCGCGAAATTGGTCCACAATGGGCTGCACATCAGTGCCGAGGTCAACCATCACAAAATTGGCCTGCGAAGGAATGCACTTCCGCCCGTCTTTCGCGAGCTGATCGCAGAGCCACTCGCGCGTGGCGTTCATTTTCTTGCTGCAATCCTTGATGTAATCCTGGTCGAACAGGCTGGCATACGTGGCTGCGAGCACGGCGGCGTTCCCGTTGAACGGCTGAAGATTGTACGGGACCATCTGAGCGAGCGTCTCTTTGGTTCCGACCGCGTAACCCAGGCGCATTCCCGCCATGCCATAGACTTTGGAAAAGGTGCGAACGACGACGAGGTTCGGATGCGCGGCGATGAGGTCAACTGCGGTGGCGTAGCCGGGATTATCAGCAAAATGAAAGTAGGCTTCGTCGACAAGGATCAGCGCCGATGGCGGCACGCGATTCACGAACGCAGCCAAATCATCGTGGTTCACAATCGTGCCCGTCGGGTTGTTGGGGTTACAGATGTAGACGAGGCCCGTCTTGGACGTACAGGCGGCGGCCATTTGCGCCAGGTCGTGGCGATAATCGGGCGTCAAGGGAACCTTGACGACCTCGCCATGCGCCGCTTTAACGTATTCGATCACGGCTTCGAAGGTGGTGCCGGCTACCACGAGGTTCTTGCCAGGACCAAGAAATGCTTCGTCCGCCACGCACAAAATCTCGGTGGAGCCGCAGCCCAGCATGATGTTGTCGCGCTGCACGGCGTGAATCTGCGCGAGCGCGTCGCGCATCTTTAGGTAGAGACCGTCAGGATACCGCGAAGCCGTGTGGCCGCACGTGGCGAGGGCCTCGAGCGCTTTAGGCGAAGGGCCGTAGGGGCTTTCGTTGAAGTTAAGATGAATGGCGCCCTCGGGCGCGGGTTGGTCGTGGCGTGCTTGCGCGGCATGCAGGTAAGGGGCCGTGGCCGCAAAGGCCAGGGATTGACCTACAACCCGCGAAAAATCGCGACGAGAAAAAACTGGACGCGTCATCTTGCCCCCCCTCGAATGCGAGATTCGTTTTGGATGATACTGCGCAAGACATGCGCGAACAACACATCGTTTCCGATGAGAAAGGTTCGACCAGAATGAACGACAAAGCGCTGCGAGAACATTTGCGGAAACTGCTGACGTCGAGCGAAGCTCATATCGACTGGAAATCCGCGGTCGACGACATGCCCCCGAAACTTCGAGGCGCGAAACTCCTGGGGTCGCCACACACGCTGTGGGAGCTGCTGGAACACGCTCGTATCGCGCAATGGGACATCCTGGAGTTCTCGCGCAATCCGAAGCATGTTTCTCCGGACTTCCCTTCCGGGTATTGGCCTGAGAGTCGGCTCCACCGAATGACGCGGCGTGGGACAAGAGCATCAAGGCATTCGAGACGGACCTGGAGGCGATGGCGAAGCTGGTCGCCAATCCGGAGACGGATCTATTCGCGCCGATTCCCCACGGCGAGGGCCAGACAATACTTCGTGAGGCGCTGGTTCTGGCGGACCACAACGCCTACCATCTGGGCCAATTCGTGCTGGTTCGCCGGATGCTCGGTTCGTGGAGCGAGGGCTGAGCCGCAACCCTCGCCGTCAGGGCGCAACAGCCGATATAATGGAAGCAGCGGGGAAAATAGAATGGTTCTGTTGAGATCCTATGTCAAGCGACCTCCAAGAGTGAAAAGCAGATCCCTCACTCCACACAAACCGCGGGGATTCGGGATACAAGGTGATGAGGAATGGCGCGTGGACCAGGAAGTCAACAGCATCAAATAGAATCATAAGCCAGGGAGATTCATGAGCAGGCAGCAGGCAGTGGTGGATTCATCGGCGCCGAAAGAGAATGCGGAACAGGTGTGGGATGCGTTTCGGCGTTGGGGGTACTTGCAGGCGAACCTTGATCCGCTGGGTGATCTCGCACCGATGGCGATGCCTGAGCTCGACGTCACGGGCCCCGATGCAGAAGCCGCGCGGCGTTTCTATTGCGGCACCATTGGCGCGGAGTTCATGCACATCCCGGACCGCGAGCGAGGTTGTGGATTCAGCAGCGCATGGAATCCGAAGCGGCTGCGCTGGACCGCGCGAGCATCCTGGAGCGCCTGGTACGCGCGGATGTCTTCGAGCAGGTTCTGCAAACACGGTATCTCGGCACAAAACGGTACTCGCTTGAGGGCGAGGCTTCGCTTTTGCCTTTGCTCGACGCGATTCTGAATTCCGCTTCGGAACAGGGCGCAGAGCAGGCCGTTCTGGCAATGAGCCATCGCGGACGCCTGAACGTGATGGTGCACATCGTTGGGCGCGACGCCGCGGAGGTGTTCGCGCGCTTCGAAGACTTTGACCCGAGAAGCGTGCTGGGCGGCGGTGACGTGAAATACCACATGGGAGCGACCGGAGATTTTCTGGCAACGAGTGGCCGCAAGGTAGGCATTCACCTGGTGTCGAACCCAAGTCATCTTGAGGCGGTTGACCCCGTCGCGATAGGACGAGCGCGCGCGAAGCAGGCTCGCAGCGGGGAAAATGGCCGGCGTGAAGTGATTCCGATTCTGATGCATGGCGACGCAGCATTCGCGGGCCAGGGAATCTGGGCCGAAACGCTGAACATGAGCGGCGTGGAAGGTTTTACGGTGGGTGGCTCGATCAGCATCATCGTGAACAATCTGATCGGGTTTACGACGATTCCGCGCGACGAGCATTCGTCGCGATTCTCGTCGGATTTGGGCAAGCGATTGCCGGTTCCGATTTTCCATGTCAATTCGGAAGACCCGGATGCAGTTGTGCGCGTGGGCCGGATGGCGCTGGAATACCGCTACGCGTTCGGTTCTCCCGTGATCGTGGATTTGATCGGGTACCGCAAGCACGGCCACAGCGAAGTGGACGATCCCACGATTACGCAGCCTCTGCGCTATCGCAAGATCGAAGCGCATCCGCCAATCTGGCAGACGTACTCGGAAAAGATTGGCGCCGATCCGCAGCCGATCATCCGCAGGGTGCAGGAAGAATTGGACGAGGCGCAAAAAAGAGCTATCGAGCTCGAAAAGAGTCCGCCGATGCGCGAGCTGCCGGCGTATTGGAACCGGTTCCGCGGCGGCAAATACAACGCTTCCCTGGAAGTGGATACGGGCATCCCTCAGCCGGAAGTGACGGCGGTGGGCGAAGCCCTCGTGAAGTATCCGGCCGGATTTCAAGTCCATCCGAAAGTGAAGAAGCTGCTCGATCAGCGATTGGAAATGGCGCGCGGCAAGCGAGCTATCGATTTCGGAATGGCCGAAGCGCTCGCGTTCGGTTCGTTGTTGAAACAAGGCGTGCCGGTTCGCCTGAGCGGCCAGGACAGCCGCCGAGGAACTTTCAATCAGCGCCATGCAGCGTTAATCGACATCGAGACGGAAAAGGAGTTTGTGCCGCTCGAGGAGCTTGCGGCCGATCCGGCCTGGTTCGAAATTTACAACTCGACGCTTTCCGAGGCTTCGGTGCTCGGCTTCGAGTATGGCTTCAGCCGGGATTTTCCCGAGGCGCTGGTCCTTTGGGAAGCGCAGTTTGGCGACTTCGCGAACGGTGCGCAGATCGTGATCGACCAGTTCGTTTCAGCAGGCGAAGACAAGTGGAATTTGCTGTCTGGCGTGGTGCTGCTGCTGCCGCACGGGTACGAAGGCCAGGGCCCCGAACATTCGAGCGCGCGCATCGAACGATTCCTTCAACTCGCCGCGCGCGACAATATTCAGATTTGCCAGCCGTCAACGGCCGGGCAGTATTTTCATTTGCTGCGGCGGCAGGCGCTGCGAGTGTGGCGCAAGCCGTTAATCGTGTTCACGCCGAAGAGCATGCTGCGCCAACCAGCGGCAACATCCACGCTCGCCGATCTGGCGACGCCGCGCTTTCGCCCCGTGATTCCCGATCGTGGCGATGGCTCCGCGAAGAGAGTTCTGCTGTGTACCGGAAAAATCGGGCATGAACTCGAAGCCGAAAGAAAGCGACGGAAGGATACTTCCACGGCGATCGTGTTCCTCGAGCAGCTTTATCCGTTGCCCGAAGCTGAGCTGTCAGCCGAAATGGACCGGCACGCCAGCGCGCGCGAGTTCGTCTGGGTGCAGGAGGAGCCAGCAAATATGGGCGCGCTCGCGTTCCTGATACCACGGCTGGAGCGACTGGCACGCGGCCGCCCAGTCCTCTCGGTGAAACGCTCGGCAAGCGCAAGTCCGGCCACCGGCTCGCACAAAGCCCACGAGCTGGAACAGAAGACCTTGCTCGTGGTCGCGTTCGGAAGCACATCGAAGGACTAAATGCTTGTTGACGCCCTTTCTACTCGGGGTTAAAACCCCTGAATCAGCCTGCCTGCGGGGATTCGGCTGACGACGTGCGTGAGGAAGACACGTCGGAGAAAATAAGGCTTCGCGCACGAACTTACTTTCGCGAAATAATCACACTTTCAGGCCCTGGCAACGGCCGAATCTCGCTCGACGAAAAGCCTGCCTTTCGGAACATGCGCTCGTACTCAGCGAATGTGTAGGCATCCCCCGCGGGAGTCTGACCAAGCATAATCATGCTGAATGAAGCGGCCATCGGCGGCGTGATGCGGTCATCGTTGGGAACAAACTCGAGAGTGACGGCGCGTCCACGCGGGCCGAGAGATGCGTGCACTTTGGACAAGAATTTCTCGATCGTAGCGGCATCGAAGTGGTGCAGGAAATTAGTCAAAAGGACCAAGTCGTAGCCCGAGCCGAGATCAATGTCGAAGGCGCTGCCGGGTAACAGGTGATACCGCGAAATGACGCCCGCCTCCTGCGCGTTTTCCTTTGCCAACGCAAGCACGCTGGGCCAATCAAGCGCAAAAATCTCAGCATTTGGGTTTTCCTTGGCGAGGGTGATTCCGAAAACCCCGTGTCCCGCGGCAACATCGAGCACTTTCCATTTTTCCCCGCTCGCCGCACCGAGCATTTCAGCGATTAAACTTGCGGGCATAGCCATCATGGGTTTCATGGAGCGGGCAAACTCGACCCAAATCGGATTCTCGGGCTCGATAGCCGCCTTCCCTGCCAGCGACGAACCCCCGCTGCGAAGGGTTTCCGTCAGGTCCATGAAAAGGTCGATGGTGCGCGGCATCGTGATGAAATTCGCGATTGAGCCAATGCACGCGGGCGAGCGCTTGTCCAAAAAAACGGCAGCGTCCCGCGTAAGCGCGTAGCTTCCGCCCTCTTTTGTGAGAATGCCGGCGATCGCCAGGTAGTCGCATAGGATCCGGGCGCCGCGCTCGGTGGTGCCGCATCGTTTCGCCAGCTGGGCCGGCGTCACATTGCCTTCGCCCACCGCCGTAAACACATCGAGTTCAATCGCGGCCTTCATGGCCGCCGAACGCTGGAACCCGTTCAAGAGCTCGAAAATCAAAGCCGGATTCGGTTGTGATTGCTCGGCAGGACTTGGCATCCTCTTTCCTCCGGAACGCGCGCCATTCTCTCGCCACACCGGGTGAAGCGCAATCCTCAACATGGGGGATCACCTGGAATCCGCCTGCTTCGTGTCGTTAGCAAGTTAAAATGTCCTGTTTTAGCAGCACGTGATCTGTCCGGTTAGGGGTGATCATGGGCCGCCGCCGTGGTTGTGGGAAAGTGGGAATCCCGCCGGTGTTGCGGGATTTCCAAGCGGAGTGGAAAACCTGCTTTTGGTTTTCCACGGAGTGGCTTTTCCGCAGCCTTGCGGCATCGAGGGTTCGTCTCCTCCAGCAACGGCCAACCTTGCGCGTTATACCGACCCACGACATGGGGCCCGTAGCCGATGGTCAGCGTGCCATCCAGATGCTCGTGCAGCATCACTCGACAACCGGCCAAGCTGCCCCGCCAGCCCGTGGGCTCGATCTGCAACCAGCGATCTCCGAGCTGAACGGCGTTGTCGCGAGCCACCGTGCGGATCTGGTGGAGGGAGAAAACCAAGTCCAAATCCCGATGCCGACAGGGCAGGAACGCGCTGCCCGGCTGAGTCGGCGGGACGCGGAAGCGCTGATTGAACTCGGGCGATGTATTCCTCCTTTAGAAACTCGTTGGCTGAAGCCGCGCCAAAAGCGGACATTTCATGTGCTAACTCGACCGGACATAATCATGTGCTACCGACAGCGTCACGCATCCGAGTTGACACGATGGGACAGAGGTGGTAGCGTCCCGTCGCAACGAGACGTCCAAAAACGAAAATTGCGGAGGAGAGGCTATGGCCTTTGCCTTCGAATTTGACCCGATCCATCAAATCCTTCGATCCACATTTTCAGGTAAGGTGGGTGATGAAGATTTGCTGAATCACGCGCGCATGGGTTCGCTGTTGGTCACCTCGCTCGACCCACGTTTCGCCATCATTGATCTGTCAGCCGCCGATCCCTTCGAGGCTACTACCGGTGGGATGCGCGCGCTAGCAAAGTTGCCGCCGGCCATGCCACAAATGGACCGTCCTCGCGTTGTTATCGCGCCCTCTGATCACACGTTTGGGATGGCGCGAACTTTTCAAATAGAGGGAGAGACTACCCGTCCAAACTTTCACGTGGTGCGTTCTCTCAAGGAGGCATGGGCAATCCTTGGAGTGGAAATGGAAAAGGCCAAATTCGGGCCGATATCAGCTGCCTTCGTGAAATAGTTAGTAACATTGATGGTCTTAGAACCAAGACGTGCGATTTATACGACTTATCATGAGTTAGCCCCTACGCGGTCGGTACAAAGTCCTCGGCGAATCTAAGCTACACCCCCATCCTGCAAAATATTCAACCTCACCCTTCGCGGGAGTTGCCAAGTCCCGATAAACGCCGATAACCGGACCATTGAAATTCACGTCGAGATGGACAGAGAAAGTACTACGAATTTACTACAGTGGGCGTTTCTGACGGCTTCGAAAATTCGCGGCAAGTCCCCCAAAACAATATAAAATCAGGACGTTAACCTGCGTGGGGCCCGTAGCTCAGCTGGTTAGAGCAGCGGACTCATAATCCGTTGGTCCAAGGTTCGAATCCTTGCGGGCCCACCAACTGTTCCCTTATCCAACCCGGACGCATGGGGAACAAACCGTACCGGCCACATAGATAACGACTTCGGGCCGAACGGATTCGCGAGCGGTTCGCGTACCCGAGCGCGTGCTCCTTCGGTCGAATCTGCTGCCCCTTCAAAATCCTGCTTTAGCTGCTTGCGGCAATTTCCGTTATACAAAGAAGATTGCTCGGGCTATGGCAAGTCCACGAGGTAACCCACAACTGCGCAGTCGATAAGGTTGTATGTCGAAGTCGCGTTATATCGAGCGGAACAACGGAAACTATCCATGCCGCTGTCCCCGTAAAGGTGCAGTTCGTGCACTGTCTCGTTTATGTCGTTGCCGTCCAGCGGTCCGGCGTATGGTACTGGAAGATACTGACCGACTACGACGCCGTTGTAGGTAACCTGGACGTCTCCTGCGGAGACTCTCACGCCAAGGTCAACGTAAGTACGAACACTGACGTTCTGGATGACCAGCCGCTTTCCAGCCGGCGAACTGATCGTGCAGCCATTGAAGTCACTACCTGGCTGCGCAGAATTACAGCTGGACTGAAACGGCTGTGCCGGGACCACTTCGGTGACCGGTACCGGATTAGCCGGCGTGTTAACAACCGTGACAAGTGCGCTGACGGCGGCGCGCACGTTACGCGAAGTGGCGATCCCGAGCACAAGGCTGAGCGTAAGAATTGTGATCGTGGTTGCGATGATTGTGACGATGCGCTTCATTTGCTCACTCCTTTTTTCATTTTCAGAACCGTCATCACGAACTCTAGGCACTTGCCCAGTCCCGATTCATTGCAAACGTTTCATCTGGGTTTCTCCAATGCCTCAATCCCCGTTTCTTCGCGAACGGCGCCACTTCTATGTGTTCATCGGTTTGCGCGCCCACACCGACACCAACGGCACGAAGCTGACGACGGTGTTCGACACAACAACCTCAGCCTGGATCCGGTCGGAAAGCGTATCGAGATCGCCGAGGGCTTCAAGCGAAACATTGTGTTGTTGGATCAACGGGCGGATGCTGCCAAGAAGGTCACACATCAGGCTCGCAAAATTCGCGTCGCTCCCCAAAGGTGCCTCCATATGCATCGCCGGTGCGGGCAGGCCCACTTCCTGAAACGTGCGGTAGAGAACGATGCCCATCTCCGGATTTACGCCCGAGCGAAGGAAAGTTTCATGGATCGCGGAAAGAAGTTTGGACCAGAGCGGAAACCGCGCGGCAAATGCCAGCAGAGGAATCCAAGTTGGTTCCTGAAAGGCAAGGACGCCGCCGGGTCGAACTAACCGAGTCAAGGAGCGCAGCACGGATGCGGGGTCAGGAAGAAACATCAGGATAAAACGACCGACAGCTGCGTCGAAAGGTTGGTCGCTGACGATCTGGTTCACGTCGGCTTGGGTGAAACGAATGTTTTGTAACCCAGCCTCCGACACCCGAGCATTGGCCCTTGCAATCGAGTGGGCGTCGCGCTCGATGCCGACGACACTGCCCGAGGGACCAACGATTCGAGCGAGCAGCATGGAGACGTCGCCCACACCGGAGCCCAGATCGAGGACGCGCTGTCCCGCACCAATTCCCGCTTCACGGAATAGCCGCTCGGTGTATGGGGCGATTCGCACGGCTTGCCTGATCAACCGCTCGTGCTCGGAGTTCGTGTATCCCAGCGCGTAGCCGTCGTTGGAACTGGGTGTCGTCACGTTTGCAGATGTGGTTGCCATTCGCTCGATCTCCTGTCACGTGTTGCTTTGATTGCGGGTTCGCCGGGGTCACCCGGCATTCGAGCCTCGCGTCTTAGAGTCTCACGCTAGCGACTCCCGCCTTACCCAAGCGAACCGAAGTCCGCCGCGTCCAGATGACTGGTTCCACGGGGCACACCAGGAACAACCAGATGAGCACGCCAATAAAGCAGAGCGCAGCAGCGACGGCGAAGGCCCAGAAAAAGGCGCCGGTTCGGTCTAGTATGAAACCGGTTACAGCAGAGGCCAGGGCACCGGAGACATTGCCAAGGGCGCATTGCAGTCCAGTCCATCGTCCCGAGGCACGAGGGCCTGCCAGGGTCTGGCTTATCGGCCAAATGCTCGCCGTGGTCGCCCCGACCGACGCACCCACCAGCAACAACAACCCCACTGAGAGAGCGGGGCCGACGAGCGAGCTGGCCAGGAGACCTCCGCCAGTGGCAAGCAATCCTGCAATCATGAAAGTCATGTGTACTCCGGTTCGAGTGCCCCCAGCGGCGATCCAGCGATCGCCTATCCGTCCGGATATGGTCGCAGACACGGCTTGCGTGAGAAACACGGCGCCGCCAATTTTCGCCATTGTGTCCATCGAGAAATGCCTCTCGCGAACCAGGTAAAACGGCAGCCATGCGGTGAGGAAGTAGAGCGAGTAGGCGGTGCAGAACAAACCCATGAACGTTCCCCAAGCCGACCGCTGCTTCAAGATTTCTAAAGTGGTCGGCTCAGGCCCTGGTTGCATCTCTGCGGCGATCCCCGGTCCGCGCGGCATCCACCGGACCCACGGCAAAAGCCAGACCAGACTGATGGAACCAAGGACCACGAAAAAGGGCCGCCAACCAAACCGGGACATCAGCACACCGCCCAGCAACATGCCGAAGGCGGGGCCGCAGGCCAGCCCCGATGCGATGATTGAATTCGCGGAAGCGCGTTGGGAGGCCGGGAAATACTTTGCCAGTATTTTCGAGTACGCCGGATAAGCGACCGACTCACCGATGCCGAGAACAAGCCGCACGACCAGCAATACGGTGAATCCATGCAAGAATCCGGTGGCCGTCGTAGCCGCTGACCACAGGAAAAAACCAATGGCCATCACCCAGCTCACACTCACTCGGTCAACGAGCCACCCCGATAGAATCAGGAAGAGCGAGTAGGTCCAGAAAAAAGACGAGAGGAGAAGTCCGAGTTGGGAGGCGGACATCCCCAGCTCGTCTTTCAACATGGGCGCGGCGGTGGAAAGGTTGCCGCGATCGATATAGTTGATGAACACGGAGAATGCGAGCAGTGCGAGAACATATCGCGGCGCTTTTGGTACTTTCTCAACGTCGGTCATGGCGTCTGTAGTCATAAGCGACAGGGCGCTGCACCAATCTATGGGTAGTTGATCAAATAGCCGTTCAATTGAAAGGTGCAGTCCGAGGATGCGGTCGTGTCCGAAGTAAAGGCAGCAAAAGAAAGCGTTGAATCGGCGTCTACGTAATAGCGGACCGGCTGATTGGTCGCGTACTGCACGGACCCTGATGCACCGGGGCCCTGGGATGTCAGCACCAGGGGATGTGAGGTTCCAAAGAACTGGCCTTTTCCCTGTAGACCAAGACTCGCAGAAGTGAAATTGTTCCCCGAAGGCGTCTGGCACGTTGCTTCCACCTGTTCGATTACCAATCGCTGGCCAGACGGGATGGTGTAATTCGTTAAGCACCCGACAAAGCTCGGATTGTCGCCGGCTGCGTTTTGCCCAAAGCAAGTCGCGAATACCGTCGGTAACCGGGCCGGGTTATCCACGTCGCGGACTAACGCGGCCACCATCGCGTGGACCGCGTCTGGCTGGGCCAGCTGCAACGCGACCGCAAGCATCGCAATTGCACCCAAACCCATCAAGAATCGCTGAAATGTTTTCATCGGCCGGGCTCCTCCTAAAGGGAACCATTGGTTTTCCTCAAACTTGTAAGCACCGCTCGATGCAGATTGCTCTCGCGTTCAAGCGTTCCGAATACGGTCGCGCCGTGCTCGGGCTGCTAGGGCAAGGGCACGGTGTACCCGCTCAGCTCGCAATCCAGGGTTGAGCCGGGCTGATTGACCATGCCGTTTACACTGGTCCCGCAACTGACCTTTGTGCCCGCGTCAGCGTAGGCCGTAACCTGCTGCGTCCCGGCCGACACGTCATAGACGCCGTTGGGCGTTGCCGCAGTAAATGGCGTATTAATAAAGAGGACAAGAGAAACCGAGCCGTCGCCCGCAAAGAAAGAGAACCCCGTCGATTCACTCCTCAGCCCCGCGTCAACCACGTTGTCCACGGAAACGGTCTGAATTACCAGTCGCTGTCCGGCCGGAACAGTGGCGACGAAACATCGAGTTCCGCTCGCGCCTATCGTGTACTCGGCGGTGCAGGAGGATTGGAAGGGATGGAAGGCGCTAGCTTGAGTTACAGGCACCGGATTCGCGGCTGTGTTTGTCACCTGAACTAAGGCGGCAACAACGGCGTGAGTTGCTCTAGGAGCAAGCGCTGCCATCAATAACGCGGCAAGGAAGATGCCGCCGAGTGCTGAAACTGCTTTCCGAATGAGGCTCATATCGTCTCTCCTATTTCAAGTAATTCCCTCTTTGCGCGATCGTGTCTTTTCGTCGTCCCGAATATGTATGTCGATGGCGACGGGCTACAAATTCGCGGGCTCCGCCGGCAGCGGATACAATTACCCGACTGCGTCGCCTACGCCCGCCGTTTTCGCAGGCCCGCTATGCCGAGAAAACCGGTGACGAGCAGAGCCAGCGACGCGGGCTCCGGAGCGGTCGTCGTCAACGGGCTTTCGGTCACATCGAGCGCCCACGCTCCTGAGGTGTTCGGGCACGGCGTAGTCGTCGAGACGTCCTCGGTATTGCAAAACGTGCCGCCGGTAAGATCCAAAGCGCCGTCGCCCAAAGTGGTTCCCGCGCCAACAGCGGCTAGGGGAATGTACTCGCCGTCGGAAAGCAAAACGGTGTACGAGCCAGCCGCTAGATTGTCGAACGTCAACGTGACGTCGCCGCAAGTGGTGTCGCCAAAATCAGAGACGGTATTCGCCGGCGGGCAGCCCGGTGTGTAGTTCGTCAGAACGAGTGACGTGCCGTTGATGAAAACGGCGCCGTTGCCCGTGCCGGAAAAAAGGCCGACGAAGGGATCGGTGCCGCCGGGCGCAATCGTCGTGCCCGCTGCGTTCTTGCCGCCACCGAAACCATAGGTTTGCAAGGTAACGTCGGAGGCAGTGCTTAGTGCGAACGAAAGGATAAAGCTGTCGCTCGAATCGAAGGTGCTGGTGCCGTTGTCCGGATTGGCCAGCGTTCCCGTGTAAGACACGCTGTTCGCCTGTGCCTTCGGCACCATCGTCATTGTAGCGAGCAGCCCCGCCGCCAGTAGGGTGCGCAAATGTAACGTCATTTTTGGTTTCTCCGCGTAATGGATGCGCCACACTACGCAACTCCCTCCAAGCTGGCAATACACGCCGGGGTAAGTTGTTGATGAGCGCCGAAAGTTCAGATACTATTGAACTTCCCTTAGCTGGTGAGCAGTTCGACCTCTCTGCGCGAACGAGGGGATGGTTCCCTCCCTCGGCGCGAGCAGGCTCTGGCATGCGAACAGGCGTTGTTCGGTTCGGTGTGTTCCAGCTGAAGCTCTCGTCGAGGGAGCTTCGCAAGCACGGTGTGCCGCTTCGCCTCTCGGGCCACGCTCTTTCCATCCTGCTAATCTTGCTGGAACACCCCGGTGAGATCGTCACACGCGATGAAATTCAGAAACGGCTTTGGCAGGCGGATACCTTCGTTGACTTTGAGCACGGCCTAAATACTGCCATCAAAAAGCTCCGTGCCGTCCTCAGCGATACAGCCGATAGTCCGCGGTACATTGAAACCATCCCTCGCGTTGGCTATCGCTTTATCGCCCCGTTTCAGGAGGCATCTCCCGCCGTCGGCGAGCCTGTTCCTGAAGCCAGTGACACAAGTTCCGCGGGTGTGATTGCAGCGGCGAACCTTGCAGCACTTCCGCCAGCGACGCAAATCTCAACTACAAAATCGCGGCTCCTGGGCTGGAGCTTGGGGTTGAGCGCGGCCGCGCTGCTTTTGGCGGGCGTGCCCTCGCTGCTGGTGTTTTCTTCATCCATGCCCCGGGTGCTCCGTGTCCGTGCCTTGACTCACAGTTCGCGGGCGGAATCCTTTGGTCGTCTGCAGACCGACGGCGCGCGGCTCTTCTTCCTCGAGCGCAGGGGGCACAGATGGTCCCTTATGCAGATGTCCGCCGCGGGCGGTGAGCCGCAACCCTTCCCGAATCCCTTTGAAAACATGAAGATTTTCGCCGTCTCGCCCGATGCCTCGGAAATGATCGTCGCTCCGTTCACCCGGCGCGACGACTCCCTGCGCCTGTACTTGATGCCCTCAGTCGGCGGCCCGCCACGTCCGATAGGCGGCGTTATCGCCAGTGATGCCACGTTCACGCCCAACGGCGCCCAAATCACGTATGCCACATCCGATGGCATTTACTCGATTCAACGCGATGGCATGAACCCCCGCAGGCTCGTTTCCCTCGCGGGGCGCAAAGACGACTTGGATTGGTCACCCGATGGCAGTCTGTTGCGTTTCACACGAGGGGATCTCGAAGGCGACTTCACAAGGGACATTTCCGAAATTTGGGAAGTGGATTCCAAAGGGTCGCATGCGCATGCCGTCCTGCCAGGGTGGGACGAGCAGCCCATGCAGTGTTGCGGTAAATGGACACGCGACGGCCGCTATTACGCTTTCGTTTCGCTGAATCATGGAGGCGCAGCCAACGTCTGGATCCTGAGGGCTCAACAGAATATCCTCTCTTTCAATCGCGCCCAACCCGCCCTGCTCAGCAGCGGCCCGATTCATTTCGACCAACTCTTGCCCGGTCGTGACGGTCATCAGCTCTTCGCCCTCGGCTATGAAGGGCGCGAGGAATACGTGGCGTTCGATCCCAAGACCCGCGAATATCACACCCTGCTTGGAGGTAGTCCGGCCGTTTGGTTGGGATTCTCGCGGGAACAGAACTGGACAGTGTCCCGGCACGGCGACCATGCTATCTGGAAGAGCAAACCGGATGGCAGCGAAGCTGTGGAGCTCGTTTCCGCCTCATTGCATCCCGCGATGCCGGCTATCAGTCCAGATGGAGCTGAAGTGGTGTTTGAAGGAGATGCGGATAACTCGCGCGTTTCGCGACTATATGTGGTGCCTGCTTCGGGTGGCCAGCCCCAGGTGCTTGTCGCCGAGAAGGTCTCTGTGGAAGTGCCGCAATGGGCACCGGACCGATCCGCGGTCGTCTACACCTCCGCCGACCCCGCCACAGGCCGTTCCCACCTGTACGTAGTCAATCGCAAATCGGGCGAAAGGAAGATGATCGCGGGCTCCCAGGGTTTCCGCAATACGCGTTGGTCGCCCGATGGAAAGTATCTCGCCGCAGTCGGCGATGATGATTCGCGAATTGCGCTGCTGAACTGGTCTTCCGGAGAATGGGTGCCGATTGCCAAAGGCAACGTGTTCAGCGCGCCCATCTGGTCGGGCGACTCACAATCTCTCTTTTTCCAGGACATCCTGGAGGAGGGCGAGCCCGTTCATCAGGTAACGCTTGGCGGCCGCTCTCTGAATTCCTTTCAAATCTGCGACACACTCCTGAATGGCAACGTTCTGCGCTGCGGGTTCGAGGAAATTACGCCGCAGGGTTCGCTTGTCCTTCATCTCACGCGCGGCGACCATGACCTCTACGCCCTGGATCTGAAGCTCCCGTAGGCTTGACGATGTTGAGATTCGTGTAGGCGCCGCTCGAAAGATTAGCTGTAGCTGGTGGTTCGCAGGAGGGGATAATCGCGCTCCTTCGCCAGGGCAATATTGCCATCCTGACCAAAAAGCGGCGGCTATCAAATCGAAGGACGTGTTCGCGCAAGTTTTCGCGGGTGGTGTAAGAGACGCAGGGAAGCAAAAACCACGAGGGTTTTTGCCGAAGTGAGCTAGAATCCTCCTTCGTATTCTTCCTCGGTGCCGGAGTCAAGCATGGTGATCGGTGATCGCTTGCGTGGTTTACGAGAAGAAAAGAAGCTGTCGCAGGGAGACATCGAGAAGCGCACCGGGCTGTTCCGCTGCTATATATCTCGTGTCGAGAACAACCATATCGTCCCGGCTATCGAGACCATCGAGAAGTTCGCCCGGGCACTCGAAGTCCCGCTCTACGAACTCTTCTACGACGGCGAGGAGCCTCCCAAGGCTGCTCCCCCAAGACCCAAGGCCGAAGACCCTACAGCTTGGGGACATTCGGGACGGAATGCGCATGTTCTCAATCAATTCCGCAGACTTCTGGGTCGAATGGACGGGCAGGACAGGAAGTTCCTTTTCACGATGGCTCGACAAATGGCGTCCAAACGGAAGAAAGCCAAGTAAGCTGCCTTTTGAACCGCGAGGTTTTTATTCCCTGCGATGAGGGCGCCGCCCTCTAGACGCCAGCCGCAACCATCAAACTCTTCGGTCAAGCACTCTTCGGTCAGGGCTCTGGCCTCCTGGACGGAATATTCGAGATCCGCGGTATCACTACGCCAAATGTCCGGTACGGCGTTCTACGAAAGGGGATGTCAAGAGCTTGTTCGAGTCTGTTCGAGCTTGGGACTACCGACCAAGCAAAGTGCTTCAGATTCAAAGTTATGTGTTAAGAAGTTTCGGGCTATCGCGTCTTAGATAATAGGTGAGCCGAGGAGGGATGCTTGGCGACCGCGATAGAAAATATCATTGTGACGCAAGCGGCGGCAGAGCTTGAGGAAGTGTTTCGAGCGCACCAGGCGTGCGTTCTTAAGGCCGCGTATCGCATAACCGGCAGCATGGCAGACGCCGAGGACGTGGCGCAGTCTGTCTTCCTCCGATTGGCCCGCGGGGATATCGACCCAAGCCGCATCGCCCACCTTCGGGGCTTCTTACACAAGTCGGCGGTCAATGCCGCCCTGGATCTGATTCGAGCGAGGGGCCATCGGGAGACTGTCCCAGTGGAAACGGCGGACTCCTTGCAATCGGATCCCAGCCTTTCGCCGGAACGGTCGCATTCCTCGACGGAGATTAAGGACTGGCTTCGCCGGGAGCTTGCGAAGCTGAACCCCCGCGCCGCCGAAATGTTTTCCCTGCGTTATATCGAAGGCCTGGATAACCCGGAAATTGCCCGAATGATGAACACATCTCAGGCAGTGGTGGCAGTAACCCTGCATCGCGCTCGGGCGCGACTTAAAAAGGGACTCCGTGGTTTTAAGAGAGGTGCATTATGAAATTATTTCGATCGAAGCAAGACGCTTATCTCGAGCAAGCGATTTCCGAACTCCGCGGGGAGCAGCCTGACGCCAAAATACTGTCTGCGTCGGCAGAACGCGTTTGGCAGAGGTTGCAAGCCGGAGAAGGTGAGGAAGTTGCAAGTAGCGCCCTGCTGCCTATCCGTGGCTGCGCCGATATTCGTGTGCTGCTGCCGGCTTTTCATCAGCAAGAGCTGCCTCCGGCTCGCGCGCTGATTGTGGAAGATCACCTGCGGGAGTGTGTTTCGTGCCGTTCCTTTGATCATGGCCGCGGGGTTGAGAGCAGGACAAGCGTCAATTGGCGGATGGAGCCGGCGTCACGCGGTTTCCAGTGGAGTTTTGCCAGACTGTCGCTCGTGGCAGGACTGGCCTTGCTCGTCGTGGTGGTTTGGATGGGGCGCACGTGGTACTTCGCAGGCCCTTCTGGCAGCCGAGCAAGCATCGAATCGATCGAAGGGCAAGCGTATCGCGTCGGGCTGGCGGGCGAGCACTTATTGCGAGTGGGCGATGAAGTCGGCCAGGGTGAATTCGTCCGCACGGCCGCCAATTCGCATGCCAAGGTGAGGCTCTTCGATGGCTCCGAAGTGGAAATGAATCAGCGCGCGGAATTGGGAGTCACTGCGAACCGGCGTAACACCACCATCCATCTCGACCAAGGCAGCATCATCGTGCAGGCCGCGAAACGCCGCACCGGGCACCTATATGTTAACGCTCCGGACTGTACCGTGGCCGTGACTGGGACGGTGTTTTCCGTGAACTCCGGTACCAAGGGGTCGCGGGTGGCCGTGATTGAGGGAGAAGTGCACGTTGAGCACAGTGGATCGGAATCCATTCTGCACTCGGGCGACATGTTGGCGACAACGGAGAGCATCGGCGTTGTCCCGGTTCGCGAAGAGATCGGATGGAGCAGCGACCTGGACCATGAACTAGCGTTGCTAGCGGAATTCTCAAAGCTTCGAGCGAAACTAAACGAGATTCAGACGCCGGGTCCCCGCTATGAAAGCAAAATCCTCCCTTTGCTGGCGCCGGATACGGTGCTTTATATCGGTATTCCCAATCTTGGAGACGCGCTTCAACAGGCAAACCAGATCTTCCAGCAGCAATTGTCACAGAGCGAGGTCTTGCAGCAGTGGTGGAACAAAGAAGGCAGATCGAATCAGCATCCTACTCCCGATGAATTGATCGAGAAAATCCGTAGTCTGAGCCAGTATTTGGGCGAGGAAGTCGTGATTACCTTCAGGGGAAGCTCGACGTCGGTGGGAGCTGGCCCGGTCCTCTTGGCCGAGGTGCGCGAGCCCGGACTTAAGGACTTCTTGCAGAACCACCTTGCTGATGGCATGGCAAACTCGCAAGGCACATCCGATATGCATGTGGTGGCTCCGGAGTCGCTCTCATCCCTGACGGGTAGCGAGCGCGGAATGTTCATGCTTGTGAGGCCGGACATGCTGGTGATCGGTGGCGACGCTGCTTCGGTTCGACAGATGAACGCCCAGCTGGACTCACGAGCCACAGTCTTCGCGGCTACGGATTTTGGCAAGAGAATCGCTGACGTCTACAGCCAGGGTACCGAAACTCTATTCGCCGCGAATATCGGTCAGATTCTAAGAGTCACGCAGACCCAGCAACACGACTCGAAGGCGTTACAGAATAGCGGCTTCGGCGACATAAAGTATTTGATCGCCACGCGCGGCGAAGCCTCCCGCCGAGGAGACAACCGGATTACGCTGGAATTCAATGGACAGAGACATGGCATCGCCTCCTGGCTGGCCCCGCCGGCTCCGATGGGTTCGCTGGACTATGTTTCCGCCAACGCAGGGGGGGCAGTTTCTTTCGTTGTCAAACAACCGGCGCTCATGCTGGACGACCTTTTCACCACCTTCGGCGCCTCAAATCCCAACTTCAAACAAGATCTGGCTCAGGCAAATTCGGAGCTCGGCCTGGACATCCGCAACGACTTGGCGAGCGCTTTGGGCGGAGAGATGACCCTGGCTCTCGATGGCCCGGTTCTCCCGACGCCTTCGTGGAAAGCAGTCGTTGAGGTCAACGATTCCGGAACGCTACAACTTGCCATAGAGAAACTGGTGCAGGGCCTTAACCGAGAAGCAGAAAAATCAAACCAGCCCGGGGTAACGATAACGCTTGGTCAAGATCAGGTCGGTGGCCGAACTTTCTACGCGATCCATTCGCAAACTGGCGGGCTTTCGACGGAATACGACTACACCTTCGCAGACGGATATATGATCGTGGCGCCCTCTCGAGCGCTGGTGGTGGCCGCTCTGGACACTCACGAAAACGGCACATCGCTGGCTCGCTCCGCCTCATTTCACGCTCTCCTGCCCAGCGACAACCAGGCAAACTTCTCGGCCATGGTTTATCAAAACCTCAGCCCGATTCTGAAACCGCTCGCTTCCCAGCTTAATTCCGGGCAGGTGGCGATGCTTCAGCAGTTGGCGGCCGACGCCAAGCCGAGCGTATTGTGTGCGTATGGGGAAAGCGACCGCATCGAGGTGGCGAGCAGCGGCAAGCTGTTTGACTTGAATCCGGGTATACCATCATTGATCCACTTGCTGGGTCTGTCGGAGCATGGAACTTCGCGAAGGGCCAATCCGTAACGAATCATTATGACGAGCCCGACGATTGAGCTGGATGGGCTTGAAGTGCAGCTCGGTGGCCGAACGATCCTTCATAGCCTGACGGGGGTTCTGAAGAGCCGCGCCATTGGACTGCTCGGACCCAACGGCGCCGGCAAGTCGACGCTCATCAACACCCTCTTAGGCTTTCACTCCCCATCCAAAGGAAGAGTCCGCGTGCTCGGGCTCGATTCTCATGCCAACGGCAGGGCGCTTCGATCTTTGGTCGGGTATATGCCCGAAAACGACAGCTTTATTTCTAAAATGTCCGGGGTCCGTTTTGTCCGCTACATGGCGGAAATTTCCGGGCTTCCCCCAGAACAAGCGATGGAGCGCGCGCACGAAGCTTTCGTTTATGTCGGGTTAGGAGAAGCGCGTTATCGCCCGGTGGGAACGTATTCTCTTGGCATGAAGCAACTGGCGAAGTTGGCGCAAGCGATTGCGCACGGCCCCAAGGTGCTGATTCTCGATGAACCGACCAATGGCATGGATCCGCCAGCGCGCAAACGCTTAATCGAACTTATTCGCGAAATCCGTGAAGCGAGCGATATCTGCCTGTTGCTGTCTTCGCATCTTCTGCGCGACGTGGAAGAAACGTGCGACGAGGTGCTGATCCTCAGGAGCGGGAAAATCGCTTCCATCTGCAATCTCGTCGAGGAGCGGCGCGCCAATCGCAAATTCCTCGAGATGGAAACCCTGGGCGCCGAGGCAACGTTTACGTCCGCGCTCGAGAGTCTCGGTTGTGAGTGCGCGGTTTTCGGCAATGGCCGCATCAAAGTGGTTATGCCAGACGGCGTCGAAATCAGGGAGGTATTCAAGGTCGCGGCGGACAGAGGCGTGCAAATTCGCCGCATGAATCATCGGCGCGATTCTCTGGAAGACATCTTCCTGAACGCAATGGAACAAACGGGAGCGCCTGATGGCCGTATATAAGCGCAGATACAATTCCTACGCGGGATCTCTGACGCCGCAATGGTCGCGCTTTTTCGTCCTAACGCGCTATGCTCTGGCCGACCTCTTCAAATCGCGCTTCTTCGTGCTCCTGTTCATTCTTTGCCTCGTTCCCTGCCTTTTTTTCGCGGGCTACATATTCATCGCCAACAACAAAACGCTGCAAATGCTGATGCAAATACGTTCTGCCGGGCTGTTCTCGGTGGAAACCCAATACTTTATGGTCATCATGACCGTGCTGACGCAGGCGGCGTTTCTTTTGAACTGCTGGGTTGGCCCCGTCCTAATCGCTGGAGACTTGACGAACGGCGCGCTGCCGCTTTTTCTGAGCCGGCCGTTCAGCAGAGCCGACTATGTTCTGGGAAAGCTTTCCGTGCTATGGCTGCTGCTGTCCGCCGTAACTTGGGTTCCTTGCTTGCTCTTGTTCAGCCTCCAAGCTGGGCTGGCGAGCGGCTGGATGTGGTCACACTTGTGGATGGTTATTCCCATCGTGTTGTGCTCGGCGATTTGGATACTGATGCTTTCCCTCATTTCTCTGGCCGTATCGGCGTGGGTAAAGTTACGCATTGTGGCTACGGGGGTAATCTTCGTCTCATTTTTCATTCCCGCGGGCCTCGGCGAGATGTTCAACGCCATCATGGGCACCCGTTGGGGCCGGCTTCTGAATCTGTCGTACATGTTCCGGCTTGTCTTGGCGAGAGGATTTCGTGAACGGTCCGGCCTGCTGGGCTCCTTCGGTTGGAACGAAATCCCAGTTCCGGCGGCCTGGGGCATGATGGTTTTCGTCTGCTTGCTTTCGCTTGTGATTCTCAATGCGCGCTTGCGCGCCCGAGAGACCGTGCGCGGATGACGCCTGACCCGAGGCAAATCGTTTTCGATAATGTCTCCAAGTTTTACGGAGAAGTTCTCGGCGTGAACCGGGTGAGCTTCTCTTTGGAGCCGGGCATCACAAGCCTGGTCGGCCCGAACGGCTCGGGCAAGACCACGCTAATGAACTTGCTGACCGGCCTGATCAAGCCCTCGCAAGGCGCAATCTATGTCCTCGGCCTTACACCGCATCAGCCCATCGAGTTTTTCCGGCAAGTGGGATATTGCACGCAGTTCGACTCTTTCCCTCCGGGCGTGAATGGCTACGACTTCATCTATTGGCCGTTGCGGCTTCACGGTTTTGGCCGCGATCAGGCAGCGAAGCTCACGAACGAAGCTCTGGAGCGCTCCGGCATGGCACAGGTGGCCCGGCGCAAGGTGGCGGGCTATAGCAAAGGGATGCGGCAGCGCGTTCGATTGGCTCAGGCGATTGCGCATCATCCTTCAGTGCTCGTACTCGACGAACCGCTCAACGGCCTTGATCCCATGGCACGCGCGGAATCAATCGCGCTTTTCGAAACGATTGCCAAACAGGGAATGCACGTCATCATCTCCAGCCATATTTTGGAGGAAGTCGACCGAATCTCCGACCGAGTAGTGTTGATGAGTTCCGGGTATGTTGTTGCCGAGGGCCAGATTCGCGAGGTTCGCAGGGAGGTCCGCGATCATCCCATGCAGATACTGGTCCGTTGCTCAAATGCAGCGCGGCTGGCCGCGGCGGCGTTCGAACTCGATCACGTCGTCGAAGCCAAAATTCTGAATGATGGCCACGGCGTTTTGGTGCGCACACGCGATGCGGAGCAGTTCTATCTTCTGCTGAACAAAATCGTTTCCGGCGGCCTGGTCGAAGTGGATGCAGTTGCGCCGGCGGACGACGATGTGAACTCCATCTATCAATATCTCATCGGATCGGACGGCGCACCGACATGAGCGCTCAAAATTCCGTGGCCCGAATCCTGAAGTGGCGGAAGGAACAACCCTGGCAGCTGTTTTCCAGCCAGATCTCCGTGCTTGTTCGCAACGAGGTTCGCCGAAACCTGTTCACGCGTCGAAGGATTTGGATTTATCTGCTGGCTTTCATACCGGTATTAATCCTTCTCGCCCACAACATCTTCGACAGGCACGGCACCGATCCATCCCAAATCGAAAACGATACGCTTGTCCTCGCGGGAATTGTCCAGCTTTACTATTTCCGCTTGGGCATTTTTTTCGCCTGCATGGCGATCTTCACGTGGCTATTCCGCGGCGAAGTGGTCGAGCGCACACTCCACTATCAATTTCTGGTTCCCGTCAGAAAAGAAGTTCTGGTGGTGGGGAAGTTTCTTGCCGGCGCGATCATTTCCGTCCTGCTTTTTGAAACAGCGGTTCTTGCTTGCTTTTACCTCACATACAGCCGGTTTGGTTCAGCGGGTCGGGCATACGTGTTTGACGGGCCGGGTCTCGGCCAGTTGGGCTCCTATCTGCTGGTGACCGCTCTCGCTTGTGTCGGCTACGGCGCCGTGTTTCTCGCTCTCAGCCTTCTCTTCAAGAATCCGATCATCCCCGGAGCCATGTTGATGGGATGGGAAGCGATCACTCCGATCTTTCCTGCCTGGGCGCAAAGACTCAGCGTCACTTTCTATCTGAAGCATCTCTGCCCCGTCAGTCTGCCCATTGAAGGTCCGCTGGCAATTTTCACGATCGTGGCCGAACCCGTCTCGCGCTTTGTCGCGGTTTTCGGCTTGCTGTGCCTTGCGATCGTGGTTCTTGTCCTCTCTTGCTTCCTCATTCATCGGATTGAAATCACCTACACAGCGGAGTAGGTTCGCCAAAGCTCTGAAACGAGCAAGATCACAACGAACCATCGCACTCAGTCATCCGCTGAGCCGGCGCCGTGGGCCGGTTCGAGCGGGCAATTTAGACGTCTGCGCACACGCTCTTCTGGCGCAAGTCTTCAATGCGCCGGGCGTTGAGGTCGGCACGCTCGCGGTACACAGCACACAGGAGCAGCCATTCCTCTTTCTCGCCAGACGCAAGCCGAAGCGCGAGGTTTTCGCAGGCGACCGCGGCGTGTTCCCACCATTTCGCGTTTTGTTCCAGAAGTTCGAAAATACCCGGGTTTGATATGTCCATACGTTTCTCCCAAGAATCTGGTGTCGCGGACGGATCGTTTTGACGCCCTATTTGCTCCGCAACAATCCTGTCGACCTCGTCTTTCGGAAGCTGCTCGAAATGTGTCCCCGCTCTTTGCATGGCACGCTCCTTTCAACGAGTGTCACCCTACCAATCTTCGAATCGTACGGGGAGAATCTTTAGTCCATCGTCGCTCAGGAAAACAGGGGCTTTAGTGAAATTGAGGCAGCGGGTAGCGCAACCAGAGGCGATGCCCCCGTCGCGACAGCCCGTGCCCGCCGCTTGCGAGAGGCTAGGTTAATAATTGTCTATTGACGCGCGACGGTACGATTTAATAGTATAGCGCATCGTTAGTTTTACGTTAGCGGAAAAGGAGGCCTATAAACATGGCTCAACCGGCAGCCCATTTCAAAACCATGGCGCAACTGGAGGTTCCGCAGTCGCGCAACGGCAAACACAAGAAGATCGTTTCCATGATCCTCCGCGACCTCGGCCAGTTGAAGGACGGCGCTGCGATCAAAGTGCCCCTGGCCGACCTGGAGGATTCAAAAGAGAATGTCCGTTCCGCACTAAGCCGCGCCGCCCGAAAGAGCATGCGAAACGTTGCCACGGCGACCGACGAAAATTTCCTGTATGTCTGGAATGTGAACAAGACCTGACAGTTCCAATTGAACGATTGGAACGAAGTTCCGGAGCGCCCAGGGCCTCTGGCAATCGTGCGCCGGGCGTCGGTGGCGCAGAGCGCGTCGTGCTTGGATCTCAGGGGTGCCTTCAGGAGTGGGCTTGGAGCAAGGACGTGAGGGCGTTCAGCAGGTATTCCGGGCCTTCATCTTTGAGAATCCAGCGGTCGGCGACGCCTATGGTTTCGTCGGGCAATGGCGAGAGGGCCGAGAAAATAACGATCGGTACCGCTGGATTGATGCGCTTGAACTCGCGCGCTAGGGCCAGCCCGTTCATGTTGGGCATCCAGTAGTCCAGGATAACGAGGTCGAAAACCTCGGATCGAAACAGCCGAATCGCTTCCTCAGCGGACCGCTCAGCAGCCACTTGATAGCCCGCCGACTCCAGGACCCGCTTGCGAACGGCAAGCGCCGTCGGTTCGTCATCCACGCACAGGATTGTCGGCAAGGTCGCTGCCGCTTGCGCTTCGGAACCAGCGTCCGGGTACGACGTAAGTGTCTTAGGCAACCGAGGAGCCCGTTCCGTCCGTGGGGATAAATACGGCAAACGACGTTGTCGCTTTGCCTCGCTGCATAGCGCTTCGGAATCTAATCGTCCCGTCAAGTTTCTGGACGATACCGCGGCTGACCCATAGCCCGAGTCCCGTCCCTTTTTCGGCCTTTGTGGTGAAGAAAGGATCGAAGATCTTGTGACGATACGCAGCGGGAATGCCAACGCCGGTGTCGGTGATATTGATGCGGATGCCGGAGCGCTGGGACCGATGCATCCCCTGTAAGCAAGGACGTAGCGTAACCCGAAGCGTGCCACCTTCCGGCATGGCCTGAATTGCGTTTCCGACCAAGTTTATGAAAACTTGACGGATTTCGACCGGGAACCTGACGACGGTCCCGTCCGTCGTGATTCTTCTCTCCACTGTAATTCGGTTCGACTGAATCTCACGGTTATACGCAGCCAAGACGTCTTCGAGCGTGTGAAGGAGAGAAACGGGAACGGGACTTTCGGAGTTGCGGTAAAAAGCCAGCGTCTGCTTGGCGATATGGCGCACCCTGGCCATTTCTTCGTCGGCAATGCGCGTAAGCTTCCGCGCGTCTTCATCGAGAGACGGGTGGTTCCGCAGGAGGTAAAACGTGTTCATAACGGTCTCGAGCGGGTTATTGATCTCATGCGCGATGATAGCGGCAACGCGCCCCATGGCGGCCTGCTTCTCGACATCGCGCAGCGATTGCTCCAGGCGCTTCTGGTCAGTGACGTCGCGAACGAAGCAGCGCGTGTGAACAAACTGCCCGTCTTCCCAGAGGCCATTTGAGTGAATCAAAACCTGCTTGACAGACCCGTCCTTGCATCGAAGTTCCGCTGGATAGTCGTAGATTTCCTCTTGCCGCATTAGCTTGGCCCAGAACGTCTCAAAGACATGCTGATGGCAGTGGAAGTCGCCGAGGCGATGACCTATATACTCTTCCGCTGTGTATCCAAGAAGATTCAACAGGGCTTTGTTCGTCCACAGGATCTTCTGATCAGGGCCTACTTGTTGCACACCCTCAATAGCATTCTCAAGGATATCCGCCAGTTCTGACTCGCGGCGTTGAAGAGAGTCTTGAACTTCCTTGCGCTGCGCCTTCTCGCTTTCCAGCGCCAGCGCCCTCTGCTGCAACTGGGAAATGTTGCGAAGGCGCTCCTCCTCGCTGATCAGTTCCGTATAGCTCTCGCTGGGAATCACGCCGGAGTGCTCGGCGCAGATTTTCAGAAACGTCTCGGTGTCTTGCTCGTGCCCGAAGCTGGCGATTGGGTACGCGCAATGGAGAGAAAAAACGCGCGTTTTGCCCAAGTCGTTCCACAATTGCTCCAGTCGGATTGCAGCCTCTGCCTTTCCCTGGGCCCAAAGCAAAGCGACCATTTCCCCAAACGCGACAACGCGCGCATTTCCCCCTTCCGATTCCGCCGCTCGAGTAACCAGCCCCCCAATAAGACTATTGAAGCGAGCCGCATCCGGCCAGCCGTCCACAGTCAGCATCGACAAGGTCTCGGCCGCGTCAAGCATGAAGTATCGGCCTTGCATCGAAGCCGTGAGTGTATCCAAACCGCGAGCCTCCAATCTCTTCGTCAGTGCTTCGCGGTGTGGCTTGGTGGCAATCACGATAGCGGCATCGCCCGCGCCAAGAGCGGTTCCGACGAGCCGGCTGAGGCCATCGATCAGTGACTGATCTTCCGTATAAAACTGAACGGTGTGTCCCCCATGCTCGTGGTCGCACCAGTTGGCCGCAGGGGCAAGAGATACCGAATCGGAGACGGAAGTGTTCGTTGTACTCAATGTGCAGCCTCGCGAAGATGCGCTCCCATTGTCACAACAACTCGCGAGCCAGAGAATACAGCGAACCCTGTACCTATACCGAAGATATCGGCCCTGCCGCTGCTCGACATCGTCGTGACGGCCTTGGTAAGCGCCCGACCCGGGGGCGGGATTTAGTCGAATTGGCCCAATGTTCCGCCCCGCTAGCTTCGACGAACCGCTACTGAGGTTTGCCGCCAGGAGGTTTCGGCTGGGTCGAATGCGGCGGCTGCTGTTTTTGTTGCAACTGCTGCTGCTGTTGCGTGTGTCTTTGCTGGAGTTGTTGCGTTTGTTGCTGATGTTTCTGCTCCAGCTGTTGCGTGCGGGCTTGATCAGCCTTCTGGTTTGCCAGTTGTTGATGTTCCTGGTCTTGTTTCTGCTGGAGTTTCTGCCGTTCCTGATCCTGCCTGGCACTTAGCTTGTCCTGCTGCTGCTGGTATTTCTGGTCAACCTTCGGGTTCCCTGTGTTCGGCGGAGCGGGTCGTGTGGGAGCCGGCAGATCGCGCGCGTGGACTGCGGGACTGCTGGCATGGGCGGCGGCGTCTCCCGAGCGGGCTGGCGGAGCGCTGTCGGGATGGGCGCCGTTACCTTCTGTGCGTGCTGGCGGATTGTAGCGCCCACCCTCTTTGGCCGCTACGACTCCGCCACCTTGAAATGCTCCGGGCTTCGAAGTGGCAGCGATGGGTGGCTTACCGTGATTCGTGGAGGCTCGCAGCTCGGGGTTCGTGCGGGCAGCTTCCACATGTTGGGTTTGAGCGGCTACGGGAGGGACGTGCCTCTCACGGGCGGCAGCCTCTTCTTGGGACGTGGCTCGTGCGTTGACCCCACCATTGCCACCGTTGTAGCTGACACGTGCAACCG
Source organism: uncultured Acidobacteriota bacterium (assembly GCA_963744235.1). Taxonomy (GTDB): domain Bacteria; phylum Acidobacteriota; class Terriglobia; order Acidiferrales; family UBA7541; genus Palsa-295. The sequence goes on from CAVUSU010000007.1 coordinate 878,596, forward strand.
TGGTCTCGTTAACTACCGTCGTGTTGTACACATTGTGGATCTCAGTGACGTTTATGTTGTTTACCGAACGGTTGTAAAAGAAGTGTCCGTTATCCCAACGGCCGCCTTCATAGCCGTGACCTACGTAACCGAAGCCGTAGTCGATGCCGCCATAAAAGCCTATGGTCGGTCCCCAATAACCTTCGTGAAAAATGAAGGCGTCACCGCCCCAGCCCCAGTAGCCGGGAGTCCAGAAGAAACCGACTTCGGGAGCTTCTACCCACGTGCCCGGCACCCAATAGTAATCGGCTGCGTCATAATCGTAAGCCCAGTACCCCGGTGTCCAGATGTAACCGTCGCCGGGACAAACAGGTTGCTCGTAGACGGGCAGCTCGGGCGGGGCAATGGTGATCGATACCGCGATTTGTGCGAATGCCGTGGCCGGTATTGCCAGCATGAAGAACGAGAGCAACATCAAACGGATAACGCCGGTAATACGCATTCCATGTCCCTCCGCCTAACATCCCTTCGTTTTGCCCGGCATTGGTGCTCCGGGCTGCAGGGGTGAGAGGCACAATTTTTCCGGGCCTAAAGTCCTACCTGCGATTCCGAGACTATTCCTTCGCGGAAATTCTTTCTATCAGGTCCAGAGTGTAGGAACGGATGGGGAATATTCGTATGCGGTGACCGTCGCCCGTGGTGTGTCGTGCAGACCGTTCTGCTAATCCGAATTGAGTGACCGCCGGCTCACGACTTCGCCTGTCGAGGCGTCTCGAACAAAGTATTCCGCCGGTTTGTCACGAAAAAAGACCTCGAGCTTTTCTTTGGCCTCTGACAACGTACCTGCTTGCGCCAGCCAATAGGGAGTGCCATCATCGAGTTTCTTGAAGATGTCGTATCCGAATCCCATGATCCCTCATTTTGCCGACGATGATGCCAAGGCTTTCCTTGGCGTCTCGCCGAATTAGTGGAGTCCAGAAAAGGGCCCGGGCTCTCCCACCATAGAGCGCGTGGGACTGGTTGTCTGTTCAAGGTTAGACAGCAGCCGAGGCGCTGGAGGAGACCCGGCTGATGCCGAGGAGCCCATATGAAAACCTCCAAGCGCGCAGACAAAGCCAAAATTCTTTTCCCCACTGGACTGCCGGAATCGCAGGTGGTGGAGTATGGAGCCGGCGAAACGATTTTTTCGCAGGGTGAAGAGTGCACCGAAGTGCACTACATCCGTCAAGGCGTGGTGAAGCTCACGTTAGTGTCGAAGCGAGGGAGGGCCGGCATTCTTGGATTCCTCGGACCCGGCGACTTTTTTGGCGAGGGCTGCATTAATAGCCAAACTTTCCACGCGGCCTCCGCGGTAGCGCTTGTCCCGAGTTCGGTGATGGTTATCGATCGAGACAAAATGCTAGGAACGATTCAGGACGAGCCTGCTGCGTGCACCCAGTTCATTAACTACCTCCTGGCACGCAATCATCGGATCGAACAGGACTTGATCGACCATCTTTTCAATTCAAGCGAAAAACGCCTCGCGCGAACGCTTTTATTGCTTGCCGAGTACGACCAAGGCAACACCGACCTGTCGCTTACCGCCAAGATCAACCAGGACACTCTGGCGGAGATGGTGGGGACGACGCGCCCTCGTGTGAATTTCTTTATGAACAAGTTCCGCAAACTAGGCTTGATTCACTACACGCATAACGGCGTGCTGCAGGTGTATAAGTCGCTGGCGAAGGTTCTGCAGGATTAAGAGCCGGACCTTGTCAGCTTGTTAAAACGCTAGCCCGGCGTGATTAGTTCGTTGAAGTTGCTTTTTGATTCTTCACCTCCAGCTCATTCACCACTTGCTGAACGTTGGGAACTCCCGCCGCTACTTTCTCCGCGAACGCTCGCCTTCCTTGGGAATTCACTTCGCCAGTCAGCGTGACGACGCCGTTCTTGACATCGTATTTCACATGCTTGTTCAATCGATTTCGAATGAGCGCGGCATCGAGGTTCTTTTCGATGCCCTTGTCCAAGTCTGAGTTCACCGCCTTGGCATCACTCTCAACGCCGGGAGGAATCACGGCGATCTGGTCTGCAACCACCTGGCCGGGCGCAGTCGATTTTGCAATTGTTTCAGCCTGCATCTTGTCGGTGTCCGCAGCCACCTTCCCGCCCAGAGTGACCACGCCTTTATCACGATCCTGGCTAACGGTAACGTCCTTTAGCCCGGCCTGGTCGAGTGAATGGCGAATGCTGTCCGCCACGTCCGGCGACTTCTGGTTTTCCGAGCACCCAACAATGCTTCCGGCCGCCAGGAGCATAAACCACAAGAGCGTGGACCACATGACCAAAAGTTTCGGGGGTCTCATGATTTCTCCTTTGGTGAAAGCCTACGAACCGTTCCTTGCATCCTGGTAAGCGCGCTCGCCCGCGTCTGCAGCCTGCCGCAACTGGTCCTTTGCTTCCTCGATGCCATCCTGCGTCCGGCGGGCCCAGTCGCGCGCGGTGGACCGTGCTCTGCCTAGACCTTCGTTCACCGTGTCAACAAGGTCGTTAGCGCCCTCCTTGAGAACGTCGCGCGTATCCTGGCCAGACCTCGGAGCAAACAGGATTCCCAGAGCGGCACCTACGCCGACGCCCACAGCAAACGTGGAAAACGATTCCGTCCATTTATTTCCTCTGCTCATAACGTCCTCCGGTTTTTCGAATTTCTCCCGCAAACGATTCCTGGATTTCCAGGGCTTGCTTTCCGATACAGGAAGTTGAGGAGGAAGCTCTGGCCGAGCTTCCTCCCTGGAAACTACACTCGCCCGCCGGAGGATGTGCGGCGGACATGCTGATCAGCCGTCGCATAGTCAGCCGAAGACTCACCCGTCGAGGAAATATCCTCCGCGCCGGTGCCCTTCATGAGCTCCTTGGCACGCTTGACCTCGTCCGAAGTATTGCAGTGGACGGAGAGAAGGATCGCGCCCTTCTGCATGCGGCCCTCGTATCGCTTCGCTTCATACTCTGGAATGCCGAGGCCGATGAGTGCGCCCGTGAACCCACCCACGGCGCCGCCGACACCTACTCCCGCCAAAACAGCCATGATCGGTCCTGCCGCAATGAAAGGACCAACGCCCGGAATGGCGATAGCGCCAATCCCAGCCAACAAACCGAGCGTCCCGCCCAGGATTGCTCCGGAGCCTGCGCCTGTGGCTGCGCCTTCGGGTGCTTTTGTCGCTTTCTCGGTCCCGATTTGCCTGGAGCCGAGATTTTCGGGAAGCAGCGCGGAAATATCGCCAGCGGGAAAGCCCGATCGAACGAATGTCTCGGTGGCGTTATCCGCGCTCGACAAGCTCGGGTATATTCCGAATACAGCAGTCTTTTTTCCTGACATGTTTTTCTCCTTTTACTCCTTCCAGTGTGAATTCAAGTTAAAGCCGTCTACTGAGATTGTTTTGCCGGAGCTACTTCGATCTGGCTCGTGACGTTCGTTGCCCCCACGACAGCAGCTGCCTTTGCTTCGATACTGGCTTTCTCGTCTTCCGAACGAACGGGACCCCTCAGCGTGACTTTGCCGTCCTGAGAGATGATCTTGATGTTGTGCGCGTACGTGGAAAGTGACTTGTCCTTATAGATGGAGCTGCGAATTTGCTTGGTGATGTTCCGGTCGGTCGGATTCATTTTCTGCTGGTCCGCCGTTACCGCGCCGGCGTTGTTATCGCGCTGGTTGGTTTTCGTGTTGTCAGCGGCAGATTGTTGGTCCTGCGGGATGGGGCTTGCAATCAGCGAGACGCTGATAAGCAGAGATGCCCCCACGAGTGATAAACACCTTCCAATTTTCAAGGTGCGATCCATTTTTTCGATCTCCTTTTCGACTTGCCAGGGGTCGGTCTTTCGTACCTAGGTGCCCTCTTGGCCGCTTCTCGCGCTCTGGCTTAATCGGAAGATATCGCGACGGACGCCCGGTAATGCATCAGGTCTTTCGTTTATCTTTCACTAGAAACAAATCTATGAACCCGAAACTCTCAAAACATGCGGCCTTGAATCCACGCACGCGAAATACAAGGGCGGCTGCGGTTAGTCGCGTGTGTGAATCTGGCGACGGGCGATTTCGAGGAATTTCTGCGGAGACGAAACACAATGGGCACCGATGCAGGGGATGCAGGGAATGATAGGAATGATACAGCGGAAGAAGCAGCGCTCATTCCGGTTGCAGGCGGGCTCGTATCGATAGAGAAGTTTCTTATAGCAGGATGAGATTTGAGCGACCAGCGCAGCCAAGAAAGCAAAGGCCGAGACGCCTCGCTCGTTATAAGAATGGAAGAAAAAACGAGGCGTCTCGTAAGAATCCGATCGGCTCGAGGCTAGCCTCGGGCCGCCTTCCGCGCTGTTCGGCGTTCCGCCGCGTCCTCTTCCGCCGCCTGTTCGTTCAACGACTTGACAAACTCGTCCGCTTGCTTTTCAGCAGCGCTCTTGGCCGTGCCGTAGCGCTCTTGCAGCTTGCCTACGAGCTGCTGTCTCCGGCCATCGATCACGTCGAGGTCATCGTCGGTTAACTTGCCCCACTTCTCCTTGGCCTTCCCCTTGTACTGCTTCCACTTACCTTCCATTTGATCCCAGTTCATTGTTCGTTCCTCCTTGAAGGCGATCGCTTCGCCGCGATCCTGCGAGCTAATAACAACGTACTGCCAGCTGTTTCAAAATACGGATTAGCCTTGAGGGACTCCGAAGGGATCAGGTACTGCCCAGCACGCATCCGCCCGCTTGCACAGCCGGCAAGCGCTGCCACCACGATGACCGTTATCGCCCCGATGACGATGACAATGAAGGATCCGGTCTACAGCAAACCTTCGTTCCTCCTACTGAAGTGGCTGTATGGTTATTTACCTTCACTCGACCTAACCTTTGCTTTGTAACAGCCGGCATATCGAGAAAAAGCGTCGGCGATACTCGTGCTAGTTCACAGGAGGGCTCTATGCTGCAATGGGCTATCGCATTTTTTGTGATTGCGCTGATCGCTGCTGTGTTCGGATTCTTGGGAATCGCCACAGCGGCCGTAGGAATCGCCAAGATTTTGTTTTTCGTTTTCCTAGTTCTGTTCCTTGTGACGCTCCTCGGCGGACTGTTGAGACGGGCTTGATGAACGTCGCTCGGCGCACCTTGGCGGGCGCCAACGCAAAGGAGGGCTATGAAAACCGCGTTACTGCTTGGCTTCGTCCTGGTGATCGTGGGTGCCATCGCACTCGCGTACCAGGGCATCACGTATACAACGCACAAGAAGGTGCTGGACATCGGTCCGATCGAAGCCACAAAGACCGAGCACAAAACCATCCCGCTGCCCCCGATCGTTGGAGGGCTCGCGCTCGTCGGCGGAATCGCTTTAATAGCAACAGCCAGACGAGAAGCGTAACCACGGTCTCACCCCCCGAGGCCCTGGCTCGAGAGAAGGAAGTTCCCGAGTCGGGGCCACCCCTTTTATGCGGTCGTCGGTTGCTCATTTCTTCCGGCCGGGAATCAGGCAGGTCCGCAAGCTAGCCGAGAACGATTCGGATGGTGTGTATGGCCGCGTCGTCGGTGAGCGGAATGTTCGCTGAACCGGCGAACACCTTGCCGTCGAGTTCCGTAAGTGCCACGCCACGTGCAACGCCGGAGGGATTCTCTACTTTGACCTTGTAAACCGAGGAGTGGTACCGAAACTCGATCGAATAGGACGGCCAGCTTCGAGGTATACACGGATCGATGCTGAGGAACATTCCTCGCACGCGAAAACCGAGAATCCACTCCATGCCCGCCCGATACAGCCAGCCGGCGGAACCGGTATACCAAGTCCATCCTCCGCGACCCACATGGGGCGGCTCCGCGTAGACGTCGCCCGCAACCACATACGGTTCCACTTTGTATCGCTGCACATTCGCTCGGGAATTCGTGCGATTGATAGGGTTCATCATCCTGAACAGTTCGATGGCCTTGTCGCCGTCGCCCAGCGCAGCGAAGGCGATCAGCGTCCATACGGACGCATGAGTGTACTGTCCACCGTTCTCTCGAATCCCGGGCAGATATCCTTTTATATATCCAGGATCGTGTGGATCGTGATCAAACGGCGGAGTCAGCAGCAAAATAAGTCCGTCGGGCCGCCGCACCAGTTGGGTGTCGACGGCGTCCATCGCTCGCACTGCACGGCCTCGCTCCGCTGCTCCGCTGATTATTCCCCAGGATTGCGCTATGGAGTCGATGCGGCATTCCGTATTCTGCGCTGAACCGAGCGGTGTTCCGTCATCGAAATAGGCGCGGCGGTACCATTCGCCATCCCAGCCCTCGCGCTCAAGAGCGGCCTTGAGCGCGCTTACGTGCAAGCGCCACGTTTCCGCACGCTTGTGCTCGCCACGTGCATCCGCAACCTTCGCGAATTCCCAGAGCACCGTATGCAGGAACCAGCCCAGCCAGACGCTTTCTCCCTTCCCCTGCTGCCCCACACGGTTCATGCCGTCGTTCCAGTCTCCTGTACCCATCAAGGGCAGGCCGTGGCTGCCGATTGAAAGACTGTGGTCCAGCGCGCGCGCACAGTGCTCGAATAGCGTCGCTCGCGTCTCTGAAACGCGAGGTTGAAAGTATGATTCCTTCTGCCCGTCGAGCAGGATATCGCCCTCGAGAAACGGAACTAACTCCTCCAGAGCCGCCGTATCGCCCGTCGCCTCAATATAGTTGGTGACGGCATAAGGCAGCCATACAAGGTCGTCGGATATTCTTGTGCGGATGCCGCGACCGGAAGGCTCGTGCCACCAATGCTGCACGTCGCCTTCGACGAACTGGCGGGAGGCGGCCCGAAGCAAATGTTCGCGCGCGACTCCTCGGTTCGCAACGTCCAGAGCTAACACATCCTGAAGTTGATCCCGAAAACCATATGCGCCGCTCAACTGGTAGAACGCTGCGCGAGCCCACACACGGCAAGACAGCGTTTGATAAAGCAACCAACGATTTAGAAGCAAGTCCATCGCTGTGTCAGGAGTCTTCACTTGCACGGCGGTCAGCGTATCGTCCCACCGGCGAGTTGTGTCGCGCAGCTCGTCGTCCAGATTGGCGGAGCGGAAGCGGGTCAACAACTTCCGCGCTTCATCGCGGTCTTTCGCCTGCCCGAGGAAGAAGACAATTTCCGCGCGCGTACCCGGACGAAGTTCGACGGTGGTTTGCAGCGCTGCACACGGATCCAACCCAGCTCCCACCTGTCGTGAAAGAGGGCCGCCACGGGCTAATGCAGCAGGACGTTCCGGCCCGCCATTGCGGCCCAGGAAATCGGTGCGGTCACCCGTGTACGAATTCTGCCGTCCGCAAAGATCCGCAAACGCGATTCGTCCGCCGAACTCGCCGCTCCATAGGCTTCGAGCGAACAGCGCACCGGATGCCGCATCGACCTCGGTGACAATGTAAGGCGCCGTCGCGCTGCGCGAGCTCCCCAGCAGCCACTCCGCGTAGGCGGTAACAGACAGTCGGCGGGTGCGGCCTGAACGATTCTGTAAAACCAGCCGCGATATCTTGATCGGATCTTCCGAAGGCACAAACTGCACGAGATCACAAGTGATGCCACGCGAGCCATGCTGAAAACGGCTGTACCCCTGTCCGTGCCGAGCCACGTATGTGGCAGTCTCGTCGCGAATCGGGAGCGCCGTGGGACTCCAAAGTTCTCCCGTGCTTTCGTCGCGGATGTAGATTGCTTCTCCTGGAACGTCGGTGACATGGTCGTTCGACCACGGCGTCAGCTGGTTCTCGTGGCTGTTCACAGACCAGGTGAACCCCGAACCCGACTCGGACGCCAGAAAACCGAACGATGAGTTTGCGACCACATTGATCCAGGGCTCCGGCGTACGTAAACCCTCGCTCAGTACGACGACGTATTCTCGGCCGCCGTCGGCAAAACCTCCAAAACCGTTGAAGAACTGCAGGTCCTGTCGCGCCGGCTGCACCTCCTGATTTCCCACATCCCGGGCCTGGTAGGGCGGGGACGCCGTGGGTTCTCTGTATTGCACCCTTCCAATCTGTTCGGCCAGGGTTCCCCGGCGGCTAAGAAGAACTACTCGGGCTACGTTTTGAAGCTGAGCGCGAGTCTGGGCCGATACCAAATCGCTTCGCAAAAGGAAGATCCTGCCACTCGTGGCGCTGGTGTCTGGAGAAAGGCGCAATTGGCTCCCGTGTACGAGCGCATCGAGAGAGCCTTGCAGCTCCTGGAGATACGACGTCCCCTTTTCGTTGATGATGACCACGTCGGCAGCAAGTTGTTTCATGCGCCAGTACTCATGCGCCCGGAGCAGTTGCCGTATCAGGTCCAGGTCCTCCGGGTCATCGATCCGCGCGAGGACGATTGGCAAGTCGCCAGAGATTCCCTGGCCCCATAGAGTGGAAATATCCAGAACGGTTTGGCTAAGTATGTCCGGGCCGGGCCGGAGCGACGCGTCAGAATACAGCACGGCGTTGGCGAGACGCTGGAACAGATGCGCTTCTTCCGCGCTGATTCCCAGGTGATGAAGCTGGACCTGAGCCTGGGTCCACGCCAGAGTGTGAGTGCGCTCAAACGTTCGAGCGTCGTGATACTTGTCGGCCAGCGCCAACACCTCGTCGCGTGTGGAAGCGACGACAGTCGAATAGATCAGGCGGACTGTTTCGCCGGCGGGTACGCGCACGGTGCGCCGAAGAGATATCGCGGGATCGAGCACGGAACCAACGGTGTTGGAGAGCGGCCGCCCGTCAATGATCGACACGGGATTGCGAAGATTGCGTCCGCGTCCAAGGAACTTAGCCCGGTCTGTTTCGAATTGCAGATCGCCGATTGTCTCCGCTTCCACCGCAAGTACGTGGGCCGCCCAGACTGGAGTTTCGTCGTCCGAGCGTTTGCGCCGAGTGGCAAGCAACGCGCCAACGCCAGGAACGTATTCCGTTTCTACAAACAAGTTGGAAAAAGCCGGGTGCGACGCGTCCGCCGCCTGAGTCGCCAGCGACAGTTCCGCGAAGGAAGTCACTTGAATATCGCGGGTCCGCACTCCCATGTTGGAGATGGAGACACGACGCACCTCGGCATCGTCTTCGGAGGACACCACCACCTCAAGAGTTGTGGTAAGAGAGCGGTCGCGCCGGAGAATTTCGGCGCGGTCTTCGTAAAAAACGGCCTCATAGGAGTCAGGTTCAACGCCGCTCGGCTGGTAGCCGGCTGACCAAACGTTCCCGCTCTGCTCGTCGCGGAAAAAGATATACGTACCCCAGCAATCCCGCGTCAGGTCCTCTCGCCAGCGCGTAACTGCAATATCACGCCATCGGCTGTAACCCGAGCCTGCTGCCGTCAGCATCACGGCGTAGCGTCCGTTCGAAAGGAGTTGCGTGCGCGGCGTCGCGTCGTTCGGCGTCTTGAACCGGCGCACGACAGGCGGGATTACTTCCCGAACTTGCGCTGACGCGGACACTTCCTCGGCGCGCGGGTGCGCCACCAGCACGCCACGTGGCGTGCGCTCTTGTAACAGCAATTCCGTGGCTTGCACGATCGGCTCGGCATGGAAGCGATCTTGCATCACGCCGTCGTGTAACGCGTTCGCAAAGGCCACCAGCGACATCCCCTGGTGATGCGCCATATAGGCGCGCACGACTGCGACATCCTGGCCTTCCGGCACTCGCGTGCTCGTATAGTCGAGTGCCTCGTAAAAACCATAGGACCCGAGGCCGCCGGCCTCGGCAAGTCTGGCGAAGTTTCGCACCGCGTCGGACGGCGCGATCATGGCGGCAAGAGCGGTGGCGTAAGGCGCGATCACGAGGTCCTGGCTGAGCCCGCGCTTCAATCCCAGCCCTGGAACTCCGAAGCTCGAATACTGATAAGTGAAATCGAGGTCGCGAGCATTGTAGGCCGACTCGGAGATGCCCCACGGCACGTGCCGTTCATTCCCGTAACTGATCTGACGAGCAACAATCTGGGTGTACGTCTGGCGCAGCAGGCTTTCCGCCGGTGAACGCATGACCAGGGCGGGCATAAGGTACTCAAACATCGAGCCCGACCACGAGATGAGAGCCGAGCCCCGTCCGACAGGAGTTAGAGCACGGCCCAGGCGGAACCAATGCGAGGACGGAACATCGCCCTTTGCAATCGCGATGAAGCTGGTGAGCCGCGCTTCCGAAGCAAGCAAGTCGTAACAGTTTGGATCCAGAGTTCCATCGCTACCGCGAAAACCGATTGAAAAGAGCTTGCGAGTTTTGTCAAAGAGGAAACTGAAGTCCATGGCTTCGAAGAATCCTTCGGTCTTCGAAACGATTCCCAGTAGTCGGCGTTGCAGACTGGTCGCTTCTTCGGCTGAGCTGCGCAAGACTTTCACCAGCGCGTCGATCCGCCCGAGTAAGTCCTGGTTTCCGAGAGCGTCGTGTGCTCGGTTCCCGCCAAGCACGGTAAGTTCGCGGATAGCGGCCTCGAATCGCTCGGGAGCTTCTCGGAGAGTCGGAATCGTTCGGAAGAAGGGCTCGATCGCAAGCCACTCGGGCGCTTGCTCCGCAGGTCGCTGTGCCATGCCCACGATTTCGGCTGAGGATAGACGCAGCCAGGGAATCAGAATTGCGGCGTCCTTCGCATGGCTTTCGACGCAGCCCCTTGCACTTTCAGCCCACAAGCGCAGTTCGGAAGCGGCAGGATCGCCCAACTCCTGCGCCAGAGTTTGCGCAATGTCGGCAGCCGTCTGTGTACGCTCTTTCAACTCGGCGAATCGGATCGCCCAATCCACGGGGTTCGCCGGCGCATCGCCAATAATGTTGACCAAATTCCGTACCGCATTTCTCAGCTGTTTCAGAGTAACCGTGTGACTACGTCGACTATCCGTAACTTTGCTCAGCGCCTCTTGCAGCAGACGTATCGAGTCTCCAATGCCGGCGAGGACATTTGATTCGATCGACGACTTCTGGACCAGGTCTCGGCACCCGTTGCCGAGCGCCAATAGATGCCCGGCCATATTTCCGCTGTCAACCGACGAGACGTATTTCGGATCGAGGGGTCGAAGATCGCGCGTGTCGTACCAGTTGTAGAAGTGCCCTCGAAACCGCTCCAACTTGTCCATCGTTTGGAGTGTGACGTCCAGCCGGTCCGTTGCGTCCCGCGTCCCCAGCCATCCCATATCACGCGCTGCGAGTGTCGCGAGCAGGTACAGCCCGATATTCGTGGGCGACGTGCGGTGCGCGACGACGGGCTTTGGGTCCTCCTGAAAATTGTCCGGTGGAAGCCAGCGATCTGTTTCCGAAACGAAGTTTTCGAAGAAGCGCCACGTTCGGCGTGACGTGGACCGAAGCGATGCTATGTCGTCCTGCGGCAGTGGCTCCGCGTCGGCCGACTTCGGCGGGCGGCTGATCCATTGCGCTACCGCCGGAGCTGCAAGCCACAAGACGACAAAGGGCACTGCGACATACAAAGCCTGGCGGCGCAGAAATAGAACAACCCCAAGCGCAGTAACGGCGAGGACCACGGTTCCCGCCATCCGCCGATAGATCTCGAGAATCTCCAGATCCACTCTCCGCTTTGCCTGCGCCGCCGTTACCCATTCCAGGAGGTTCCGATGGGTTATGAATAAGCGGACCAACGTCCGCAGTATTGCGTCGGACATCAGCCATGCCTGGTAGGCGAGGAATGTAATCGTCAGCCCGACTTGGGAGGCTCCCAGCGAAAGGTCGGAGAGCGCTCCGCGAATGTGACTTCGCTTCGAGGTTCCGCCCAGGCGAGCATTCAGTCCCGCCAGAAAAGGCAAGAGCGCAGGAAGTGAAATTGCCGCCAGAATGAACCGCGTCCACATCCACGGAGACAATCCAGGCGTTAGCCACGCGGCAATCAACGCCAGGAACGTACAAGGTGCCGAAAGGGTGCGTCGCAGGTTGTCCAGCATCTTCCACCGGCTGAAGGACGGGATCTTGATGCTCCGCCATTGCTCGCGCGACAGGCCTCCACGCCCGAAAATCCACGGAAGCAACTGCCAATCTCCGCGGGCCCACCGATGTTGCCTGGCGGCCGCGGCTTCGTAATGCGACGGGAAGTCATCGAAAAGCTCGGTGTCTGTCGCCAGAGCGGACCGCGCGAAAATGCCCTCGAAAAGATCGTGGCTAAGCAAGGTGTTGTCTTTTACCTTGCCCACGAGAGCTTCTTCGAACGCATCGACGTCGTAGATTCCTTTGCCGGTGTACGAACCCTCGCGGAACAAATCCTGGTAAACGTCGGAAGTGGCGGATGCATACGGGTCAACACCGCTCGGCCCGGAAAACACTTTCTGGAAAAGCGAACCTTCTCGCTCCGCGGGGAGGGAGGGAGTAATGCGCGGCTGGACAATTCCGTACCCGTCCACAACGCGTTCTTCGGCCTTACTGAACTTGGGACGATTCAAGGGGTGCGCCATCGTCCCGATCAAGCGGGAGGCCGCGCCTCGAGGCAATCGCGTGTCTGCGTCAAGCGTAATCACATAGCGAATGCCGGCAATTTCCTCCAGGGTACGGCCGTCGACGGATAAAAATGTTGTGCTCGTTGAGCCGCGGAGAATTTGGTTCAGCTCATGCAGCTTTCCGCGCTTGCGTTCCCAGCCCATCCATTTTTGCTCGCTCTCATTCCACATCCGCTTGCGATGGAACAGAAAGAAACGATTGCCGCCTTCCGTCAACGGACCATGGCGTTGGTTCAAGCCTCCAATTCCATCCGCCGCGGCGGCGAAAAGCTCGTCATCGCCGTCGACCACTTGCGCAGACGCATCCATCCAGTCAGACAGGAGTGCGAAGCGAAGATCGCCGTCGGAATTCGCCAGATAATGGACCTCCAGCTGTTCCACTTGCTCTTTTATTGCGGCCGGCGACGAAAGTAGAGTAGGCACAACGATAATCGCGCTGTGTTCCTTCGGCACACCATCGCGAAAATCCAGCCGAGGCAATGTTCGCGGTCCCAGTAAATCCGTCACCGTGCGATTGACGAGTGCGATCGCCAGGTCCGAAGCAGGGATTGCCGCCAGCAGACCGAACAGGGCAAGGTATATCGTACCGACACCCGATTCCCGAGCGTGTATCAGAGGGAAAGCGAGGATAATTGCGGTCAAGACGCCGATGGTGCCAAGATAACCGGGGACTGCGGCCCGTACGTAAAGCCGCAAGAGCCAGCGCCGCCAGGGCACGCGAAACCCGAGTTCCTTCTCGAATTCTCGCCGCCCGTGGGAGAGAAGATAGAAACCGGGATCGGTGAGGCGCTCGTCAACCGATCGTCCGTTATCCGGTGGCCCTCCGCGAGCTTTCCTGGCGCGCTGTACCGCGCGTTCGGCGATTTCGATCTCTGAGCGGCCAGAGCCCCGAGAAAGGGCCTCGATTGCATGACGGTAGTGGTCTCGCGTTGCAAAATCCATTCTGTCGAAGTTGCTCCCGTTGCGAAGCACTTCGTCGACGAGGCTTACGCTTTCAAAGAACTCCTGCCAATCGAATGCGGACATCAGGCGCATACTCGTGATGATGTTTCGCACGGTGACGCTCATTGCCGCCTGATCCTGATGTTCTGCGCGCACGATTTCGTCGGCTGTTGATCCTTGCGCAGCGAGACGCTCGTCAAGCCACAGAAGGATCGGGCCGACTTTCGGATCCAGGTCGCGTAACCGTTGGACGAGCTGCACCGCGAACGCGCGATCCAGAGGTCTTTTCTCGAATTTCCTCAACACCGTGGCAGGCGAAAGCGCCGACCGGCCGCCGGTTCCCAGAAGGCTATCGGCAAGCGTGTCGGCCTCTTGGCGGGCGCCGCGGCTCTGAACGATGCTCTCAGCAAGGCGGCGGAGGTTTTCCACCAAGACCACTCGAAGGGTGATGGCCACGGCCCACAATTCGCCGATCGTGAGTGGCTGAACACGCTGGTAGGCAGCTACGAAGCGACGCAAGGAATCGGGGTCAAACCGGCTGTCTGTATGAGCCACAAATGCCCAGGCAACGCCAAAAACCCGGGGGTAGCCTTTCAAGTGGCCGGAGGCAAGTTTTGGAAGTTTTCGATAGAAGCCGGGCGGCAGGTCGTCCCGAATCTCACGCAGTTGTTCCTCGACGATATAGAAATTGTCAACAAGCCATTCCGCTGCCGGCGTAATAGCTTGCTCTCGCGAAATTGCCTGTGCTGTGGCGCGGTAGTACTCGATAAGGACGCGGCCGTTCTCGACCACTCTTGGAAGAAGGGGCAGACCTTCGTCGGCTCCGTCGGTAACTGCCTGGGCCGCCGCCAGCGACTCAGCATGTTCCTCGAGGCGCTCCAGGCTAAAGAGCTCGGCCCGAATTGGTTCTTCGATTTCCGGGGAAGCTATGAGGGGCTGCGCCGTGGCCATTATGTTGTCTTCGCTTTATTACACTACTTGATTCCGACCGGCCGGAGTCAAAATGAATTCTCGCTTGTCGGTCCCGAACGAAACTAACCTGTCCGAACGGGCTATACCTGGGAATAGAGAGAATCACTTAGACGAAGAATGGTGTTGCGGTAAAAAAATCGTCTCGTTCGGGGCCCACAAACCCGGTTCCCGCGGGCTAACCCGCCTTGCGCATTTTACTTCGATCCGACGAATCGTTCCAGTCTGTTCGTGGGGATGACCGCTTTCGCGCGGAGACGTCGTGGGCCCGAAGGGCGGATCGAAGCACGAGCTCCAGATGGGAGGCGCTGTACGGGAAGGACATGAAATCGAACGCGCGGATATTCAGCGCGGCAAAGTAATCCTGGTATTCGTGAGGGCAAGCGGGCGCGCACGCAATAATCGCAGGGATCTCTGTGGCCCTGTCCCTCAGGTATCGGATGACGTCGCGGTAAGTGCCGTCCAGCAGCCAAAAACCACAGAAGCATGCTGAAACGTTCTCCTTTGCCAACGCGGATCGTACTCCCTCCACCGATTGAGCCCACACAGTCTTCACCGGATGAACTTGGAGAAGCCCGGTCAAGCTGTTACGAATATCGCGATCGATGGTGGCCACCATGACCGTTGATACGCCGGTTTCGAAGGACATTTCCCCGGATGAACGTTCCCATTCGGGAGTCGGGATCTTGAAATCTGACGCGCGTGGCCCATTCATTTGGCATCCTTTCCAGTTCCGCAGTTCTGTTGCCGTTCGAAGGAGAAACCAGTACAAAAGTCCGCCAAGCTAAACCCAAGCTAAATCATATTCCCCCAGGCTCTTTTCCGGTTCCGTTCCACGTCCCACCGTTAGGAACGGACCCGCTCAGGCATAGTCGTAGAACAACAACTAGTTCGACAATACAGAAAATGAGTCAGGCGGCTCGCGGAACTTACTGTAGGCGCGTTTCTCGTTCAGCTTTGCAAGCAAAACCGAGCAGCGCTAGGGCTCGACGATCTGGTTGCGGACGGCATACCTCACCAACTCACTCACAGTGTGGAACTGCAGCTTGCGCATGATGTTCGCGCGGTGGGTCTCGGCCGTCTTGACGCTGATACAGAGAGAAGAAGCCACTTCCTTACTGCTCTTTCCTTCTGCGAGCAATTGGACAATTTCACGTTCTCGGGAAGTCAACCGGTCGCCGGCTGTGGTCGGCGTTTCCGAAGTGCGCATTCTTCCTTCTTTGAAGTTGGTCAGCATCACTTCAGTGGCGCGCGGAGTCAAGAACGGCTTGTGATTCGCCAGGGTTTCCACCGCTATAATCAAATCGCGATCGGAGTCCGACTTCACGATATACCCGCGGACGCCCGCCTCGAGGATATCCCGGATGAGCTGATCCGAGTAATGAACTGAAAGGATCAGGATTTCCGTGTCCGGCGACTCTTTACGGATTCTCCTGGCCGCGTCGACTCCGTTCAGATCCGGCATACTCACGTCGAGTATTGCGATGTCTGGCCTCAGTTCCTGGGCTTTCGCCACGGCCTCGCGGCCTGTGTGCGCTTCTCCGCAAATCTCCCACCCCGGATGCGACTGCAGCAGCGCCTTGACGCCTCGTCGCAGGAGATCGTGATCGTCCGCAATCAGAATTCGAAGTGTCTTCATTCTCGTCTCCAAAGAAGCGGGAATCGCGCTTGCAGATTTAGTAGGCGTGGCAGGAGTCCGCGCGGGCCTGGCCGTGAGATGCGCGCGAAGCTCTTCGCGTTTCAAACCTGAATCTTGTCGGTCAATTCGATCGCTTATCATTAGGTTTTACCTCAGCTACAAGCGCGTTCCGCCAAACATTGTCGAAGTTGTTGCCGGGCGCGCGAGAATCGTGTTTTTACCGCAGATTGAGATAGATCGAGTATTGCTGCTGCTTCCTTGGCTTGCCTTTCCTGCAATCCCAACGCCCAAACCACCACTCGCAGCCGCTTGCTTAGGCTTTCGATTGCCTTCCAGAGGGTCTCTTTCCTCTCCGCTTTCGAATACAAAACCTCGGGGTGAGACGTCTCCTCCGCTGGAAGAGTATCAAGGAGGACCCTTCCTTCGCCAGAGTCCGGCTCCACGCAAAGGTACTTGGCCTCGGAGCGCCGCCGCCGTACGCGCATCAACGCTTCGTTCATCACGATGCGCAGCAGCCAGGTGGAAAAGCGCGACTGCCCGCGAAACTGATGAACGTGCAGGAATGCGTTGAGCATGGCCTGCTGCGTCGCATCTTCGGCATCTTCGCGATTGCGGGTGATTTTGAAGGCCGTGCAAAATGCCTTCCGCATATGAGGTCGTACAAGGCGCCCGAAACATTCCTCATCTCCGCCCTGGGCCTGCTCCACAAGCAGGAGCTCATTTCTCGAATCCGGTTCGGAGCTCATTGGATCGGGATGTCCGGATTCACCGTTCCACCGAATTTGTTGCCGTTCCACTGATACTCCTTCCTGGAGGCCACCTCCGCCACACCGGCGGATTGCCACCGTCTGAATTGAATGAAGATCTGGGACCCCTGAACAACAGCCGGGATGGAAAATCCCGTCGCTCAAAGCTAACCGCTTTGGACAGTAAACAGAATCGGGCGCTTCATCCATCGGAACCATCCTGTAACTTCATTAGGGTGTTTCCTGTAGCTCTTCACTTTGCGGAGCCGGCAAGTCTCGTATTTTCAACAACCCGGAAGGATCGGGTCATTCCGCACTTCAAAATACGCTGGAGCGTGTATTGAGCCGCCAGACGTTTAATCGTAAAAGTGCAGGCAACAACGGTTGGTCAGGCCCCGAAATCAACGGAGGAGCACATGTTGCGTTGGGCTGTAGGCTTCTTTCTGATCGCTCTGGTGGCCGCCCTCTTCGGCTTTGGAGGCATCGCAGTCGCGGCGGCAGGCATCGCGAAGATCCTCTTCTTCATTTTCCTAGTTCTTTTCCTGGTGGCTTTGCTCGGAGGCGTCATACGGCGCGCCTGAGGTGGGCCACTCAACGATGCACACGGAGTTTTCTACTTAATCGAGGAGGCAAAATGAAGTTGATCGTTCGTTCCTTGGTCGCAGTTCTCTTGATTACATCCACCGCTCTGGCGGCCGACACGCCCGATCGGAGAAAGCAGGAGAATCGCCTGGAAACTTCGGGCCAGGTGATGAGTGAGATTCTGAACATCCCGGACAACATTCCCCAGGATCTCCTGGACAAAGCCAAGTGCGTGGTCGTGATTCCGTCCGTGCTTAAGGCGGCATTCGTCGTCGGCGGAAGCTACGGACGTGGCGCGATGGTCTGCCGCACGGGCCAAAGATTTACGGGACCTTGGGGCGCGCCCGCGATGTACGCCCTCGAAGGCGGAAGCTTTGGATTTCAGGTCGGCGCCGAAGCGACTGACTTCGTCTTTCTAATCATGAACGCCAGAGGCGCTACCAGTTTGCTGCACAGCAAGGTGAAGCTCGGAGGTGACTTGTCGGCAGCGGCGGGTCCTGTTGGCCGCGAAGCAGAGGCCGATACCGACGCCTACATGCGTGCGGAGATTTTGACGTACTCTCGAGCGCGGGGCCTGTTTGCCGGAATCTCGCTCGAAGGCTCAACCCTGCGTCCGGACGGCGATGCGAACGAAGCTCTGTATGGGCAGAAGATCAGCGCCGCTCATATTGTTATTGGTCCTGCACCACGTACCCCCAATGCCGCCCACACCCTGATAGCTTTGCTCGACAAAGCTTCCCCCCACGCAAAAACCGCCTAACACGAATCCGAGGGACGGCGTTTCGCCGTCCCTCGGCCTCTCCTCTGCTGCCTAAGAGTCCCGGCCACTCACTTCGCCTTGATCCGCCTCTCTATTTTCTAAACCAACGGTTGCGGGAAGTCACTTTTGTTTGCCTCACTTAGGGGTAAGCTCACAAAGATCGTAGTTCCCTGCAAGCCGGATTTCACCTCCAGCCGACCCCCGAGTTGCCGGACGCGCTCTCGCATTCCCCGTATACCAACTCCGAGTTGTCCTCCCGTGCGGTTCAGCGTGTCCAATATCTTCGCGGGGATACCCTTTCCTTGGTCCACCACTTCTAATTCCACTGATTCGGAATCCAAGACGATCCGGACGCTGGCCGATTCGCTGCCGGAGTGCCGAAATATGTTTGTTAGGCTTTCCTGAACAATCCGGAAGAGCGTCCTTTCCACAATTTCGGGCAACCGTTCCGGACCGAGCGACAGGTCCAAATCGACCTTTACCTTGCTGCGTTGCGTGAACCCGTCGACGTACCATTCCAACGCCGATCCCAGGCCTGCCTGGTCCAGCGTCGGGGGGTAGAGCAGGTAGGATAGCGTGCGAGTTTCATCAGAAGCTTTCTGCGCTAAGCTAATCGCATCCTGCAGCAACTCTGCATAGGACGGATCGATGGCCGAGATACTGGCGCTCACGGCGGAAAGATGCAGCACGAGGGCGGCCAAGCTCTGCCCCGTGCTGTCGTGAAGTTCTCTGGCGATTCGTCTGCGCTCTTCGTCTTGCAACAGCAGCAGCCGCGCCGAAAGATTGCGGAGAGACTCCTCCGCCTCCTTGCGAACCGTAATGTCCCGGTTGATTTGAAGAATCGCGATGGGCCGGGCCTGTGAGTCCGTCTGCAAAACGTGACGACTGGTGACGGTAAGCCTCCTACCATCGCGAGTTGTATGCACCAGCTCACCTTCCCAGAAGCCTGATGTGAAAAGCTTGTTGCGAAACTGCTCGAACGCTTCGGGGAAAACGGTCTTCAGCAGCTGATGCGACACGTTGCCGCAGGCTTCGCCCGCCGTCCAGCCGTACATATCTTCTGCGCCTCGGTTCCAGAAGAGGATGGCGCTGTTCAGGTTCGCGACGATGATGCCATCATGCGCCAAGTGCAGCAGCTCACCCTGCTTTCGTGCCTCGTCGAGCGTCCGTTTTTGCTCGGTCACGTCCTCCAGCGCGAGCAGAATAATTTGCTCCGCGTCGTCCTCACGATGAATTCGACGCGCGTTCACTAGCATCACTTTTTGTCCAACAGTAGGGAACTGGTGGCTGAACTCGAAGTTTTGCAGATCGGTGTGCTCGGGAAGAATCCCCTTTAGGAGATGAAGCAGCGCGGGAATGTTCCATTGGCCGTCACCGAGTTCTGTCAGCAGGCGCCCTTCGACATCCTCCCTGGAAACTCTGAAGGTTCGGAGAAACGAGCTGTTCGCCGTAATCACCCGCAGAGCGGCGTCGAGAACTAGGATGGATTCTCGCACCG
Organism: uncultured Acidobacteriota bacterium; assembly: GCA_963744235.1. Classification (GTDB taxonomy): domain Bacteria; phylum Acidobacteriota; class Terriglobia; order Acidiferrales; family UBA7541; genus Palsa-295. Next base: position 898,106 of record CAVUSU010000007.1, read on the forward strand.
TCTCGGCCATTGCTTCCGCATATGTCTGCCAAGCTATCGCTTGTTGTTTCAAGACGTCGACAAATTTCCGGAGTTCTTCGTTGCTGGTTGGTTGTCCTTCACTGAAGGTTTGTGCCAATTGCCGATCGCTTCTTCCCGCGTCAAGACGAGCTTGGAGGCTGCCGCGGTGTAACTGGCTCGTGTAGAGATTCGACTCGTCGGCGGATGAGGCCATTCGATACTCCCGGAGAAGAAGGGATCATATGCGAAATCTAGATGTTTTGGAGCGGATTCTTGCTTGGGAAGAACGATTTGTGCTGCCCCAAAGCCTCAACGGCTGCGAGGAGCCAACTTGCCTGAGACTTCAGCAGATATCCACTCGCGCCCGCCTTCTCCGCCTCACGCACAACTTGCGATGAGTCGTGTTGCGTAAAAATGAGCACCTCGGCCGTCGGAAGAACCTTCTTGATCTGCGGAGTCGCTTCCAGTCCGTTCATCTCCGGCATCGTGACGTCCATGATCACGACGTCTGGTTGCAACTCTTTCACTTTGCCCACTGCGTCGGCGCCGTCCGCGGCTTCCCCCACTACCGTCCATTCCACGCGCGTCCCTAGCAGTTTCTGCACTGCGGAGCGCACAGCCTTTTCATCATCCACGATTAGAATTCGCAATCCCATGCGCTCCCTCGGTCGCGTATTGGCAAATCAATGCCCAACTGTTCTCGCCAAACCAAGGGAGAAGAGAGCAAGGCCCCCAGCCTGTGAAATATTAAACAGCTCGATTTCTTACACATTGTCCACGATCTTTGCATCTTTCGGAAGGTCTGCGGTTCGTAACCCTCTTTTTTCGTGCGGTTTACGAATCGTCTCGTCCCCTCCCACTGGCCGCCGAATTGCACTTCTCAACCTGCACGTAGCCAAAATGACGCCCAAACGACAAGTCGAGGAGTGCGATAGAACGCGACCTACGATATCTTCAGAAGAATCCCTGAGACCGGCCCCCTTTGGATCGAGTCCGGCAGGGTCTCGAAAATATCAAAGCTCGTTTGCTTCATCTGATCAACTTGCGCCCGGGAGAGTATTTTGTGTTCGATCCAACCACCGCGAGCATCATCGTTCGAATGACTTCTGCGTAGCAATTCTGTCTGCCTCCCGGCTATAGCCGTCCCAAAGGAACGGTATGAGACGAACCTCAGCCTTAGCAGCTACCTCGAGCCACCTGCTGCTTTCGCGGATTTCTTTTCCGGCACGTTCTGTTCCCGCGACGGGCCTTGCCCAAACGCCTCAGCGTTGATTGTCTCCGACAGTTCAGTCAACTTCTCATTGGTTTCTTTCTCTTCTTCGAGCGTTTGCTCCAGCAGCGACGCGGCTTCGCTCTCTCCCATCAGCGTGGCGTAAGCGTGAACGCAGCCGTAGGCGGCTATTTCGTAGTGCTCCACCCGCTGAGCCGCGGAAATGAGCGCAGCGTCCATCACCGCGTCTTCATAGTCTTCCGAAAGGATCTCCGCGCCTTCGGCGATGATCCCTTCCATGCCTTTGCATTTCTTGCCTTTCACAGGTTCGCCGAGCCCGCTCATCACTTGTTCCAGACGAGCCGCGTGCTCCTTCGTCTGTTTGAGATGCTCCTCGAATCCCTCCCGTAGAGCCGAAGAATTTGCAGCTTTCGCCATCTTCGGCAGCGCTTTAATCAGTTGCTGTTCGGCGCTATAGAGGTCGCGCAATTCGTCGATAAGTACTTCCTTCAAGTTGTTGTTTTTCACGGATTAGTCTCCCTGGGTTCCTGAGGTTAAAGTCTGCTTGCGACCCAATTCTGATGATTTCGGTTCTCAGTGTAGGTTCGAGTGCTCCGAACGGGCCATCAAGGGAATCGTGTAGTCGGCAGTCAGAGTTGCGGTAGCTTAGGGCGTCACGAGTGGCCGCGGATCGTTTCTATGCGTTTTGAAACGCCGGTTCCTGCGAAGCGTTAATTAGTTCGAGGGCGTCTGAGAGGGAAGTGATCACGCGATCGGTTTTCGATACGCCGAGCCGTTCCTCGGCTTTGCTGGTTTCGCCGGAGAACTTCCATAAACCGATCACGATCCGGGCGTCAGCATTTTGGCGCTTTATTCTGCGATAAACCGAGCGTGCCTGCACAATCGCGACGGGCGGGAGTGCCGATATGCACATGACCACCGGCTGGAGCTTGCCAATTTGATGAACCAACTCGTCCGGAGATCCCGCCGGCAGTGTTTCGATTTGAGACCCACTCCTCGCGGCGAGCTGTTCCAACATAAGCCCAACAAGTTCGTCGCCCTCATCTCGCGCGGGCAGAGCGATGATTCTTTCTGGCTCTTTGCGTTCGGTTCCTCTAAGACGAGCCTTCGAGTGCTCCTGCTCCTCGGACGCGGAGGCCGGAGGCGCATATTGTTGGCCCAGATCTTCGATGATTTCACGAAGATTCTGGAAGAGGAATCGCTGGCGACATTCGTCCAGTTCTGCTCGGCGGCGATCCTGTTCGGCGAGAATCAGCACGGGAACAAGAACCGATTCGTAAAGCTCCAAGAGCGAGTGGCCCTCGAGGTATTCCTCCGCAACTTCACGGGATTCCTCGGGATCGGCAGCCAGGAGACGCTGATAGATTTTCACCTCGGGAGAAAGGACGCTCTGGTCCCCAAGCAGGATCGTGACGAATTCGAGATGCGGAACATATTTCCCAAAGGCGACCAGGCAAACTGTCAGTGGAGTGGAGAGCAGCAGTCCGACGGGACCCCACAACGACGTCCAGAAGACAGCAGAGACAAGCACGGCTAGCGAAGATATTCCCGTCTGAGAGGCGTACAGAAATGGCTCCACGATATATGCGACTACGATCTCAATCAGGATAAACAATCCGAGCACGAGCAGCGGCCGCTTCCAGTCTTCGAACGCACCCAACGCCAGCAGGGTCGGCAAGGCTGCGCCGATAAGAGTCCCGATATAAGGCACATACCTTAACAACCCCGCCAGCACTCCCCACAGAAGCGCATTCGGGACGCCGGCAAAATGAAGTCCAATCGCTACTAAAGTGCCGTAACCCACATTCACGGCCGATTGAATCAGCAAGTATCGACTCACGCGCGTGGCCGCTTCGTCGAGAGCCTGCGTTGTCTTACTCAAGTAGCTGCGCCCGGCGAGCCTCAACAGTCGGTTTCGTAGCTTCTCGCGCGCCAGCAGAATGAAGACTGCGAAGACGACCACCATCACGCCCATCCCGATCGGCCCCATCACCGGACCCAGAATTGAAAAGAGCATCGGGAAGAGGTCCCGCGGAGATTCGATAATCACCGGCACGGGGCGAGGAGCCGCTTTGGTGGATGGTTCCAGGCCAGGAGTTGATTTCACCGGTGAGGAAGAAGCCGGTGTAGCCAGATCCTTTTGCAGCTCGCTGATTGTGCCCGTCGCCCTGTCCAGTGCGCCGTCATTGACATGGCGAATAACTTGGATCTTTTTCTCGATGTTGTCTTTGTAGTTTGGAAGGTCCAGGGCGACTTGGTAGAGCTGATGCCCCACGGTCCACGCAAGCACGCCGGTGCCGGCCACGAACAGGGCGGAAACGAGAATAACGGCCGGTCCCCGGGCCACGCGGCACCTCTCAAGCCAGGAAACTAGCGGGCTCAAAATGAAAGCCAGCAGGATAGAGAGGGACAATGGGACGAGGACGGCTCTTGCAAAGTAAAGGGCTGCGAGAACCAGAATGACACTGGTTATGGTGACGGATGCTCGGGTTGTTGGGTCACCGGTTGAGCGGACCATGTTTAGTGTGCGGTAACAAAATACAAGTGGGAATTGGATTCAGGCAAACTAAGCGGTTTGCCCCGCACTCCTCTCGCCATAGGAGCTGTTCCAGCCCGCGTGCCGGGCGGCCCTGGCGCGATTCCGCTCAAACCGCCCAGCCTGCAGCACCATCCATTCAACGTCCGTTGGGACGCACGGTGAAGCGATTACGTCAAACGCGCCAAGGCGCATTGCTTCCAGATATTCGTCCCAGGCGGGCTCGCGCGACGTAATTACCACCAGAGCCTTTGTCCCCGAAGAACGCACAGCCCGCAAGAGCTCTCGATGGCCGCCATCCGTCAGATGGCGATCGCAAAATATGAGAACCACGTCTTCGTTTTCGAGGACTTGCCGGCATTCAGCCACCGTGCCGACGCAGATGGGCTCCAGCCCCTGCGCACTCAAGATCTTTACAAGCGCACGACGGTTTTCGAGGTCGGATGAGGCCACTAGAGTCTTCCAGTAAGAGATCATTGCGCCTCCTAGAGAAAAGCGGCGGGATCATCCCGCGCACAATATCAGGCCTCCGGACGGGCACAATCAGTCGGAACATTCAGGCGCAACGGGAATTCACTGTAGGAGTCAATTGGCGAAGCATCGCGGCCGTAGCCGAAGTCGAAGTGAGCGATCTTCAAGTGTTCTTTGAGGTCCTCGTCCAGGTAAAATGTCTCCCCGCAATGATAAGGACAGCGCAAGACAGCGCCTAATGTCGGTATCATTTCTTTTCTTCTCCCGAGTTGGGCCAGGGTCGCGGTCGGTATTAGCATGGTCCGCATCAGCATGAGGACAAGACGACGCCGCGAGTATCGGGTGGTTCACGTATTCTCGCCATGGAAGTGCCGGGGTCGTGAAAGCTCGAAAGGCGGTGCGTAGTGAACCCGATGGGCATGGAATCGGATAGGGTGCTGGCCAAGGCCACTAATAGGGCCTTCGCGGTATTGCTTTGCTGACGTCCCAAGCCTAACGTGCAATGCTTGTTCCCCTGCTAGGGGACGATTGCCCGCAACCTCGTGACGCGCACCATCACGGTTTGAAGGCGGAAAGATTCTGACGGCTATACCCAAACAAACAATGCCACGAACGCTCCGAACCTGGATTGCGTCATCCTTCGCGTTGATTCTTTCGCTCGCGTGGCCTTTCGCCTGCCGCGCTTACTCGGTGCTTTCTCACGAGGCGATCATTGACTCGGTCTGGGTCACGCACATCGGTCCACTTCTTCGCAAGCGGTTCCCGAACACCACCTCCGAAGAGCTGCGCAACGCCCATGCCTATGCTTACGGCGGCGCGATCATTCAGGATCTCGGTTACTACCCATACGGCGACAAATTCTTCAGCGACCTGGCGCACTACGTCCGCACGGGAGATTTTGTTGAAGCCTTGTTGCGCGACGCTCAGGACATCAACGAGTACGCCTTCGCTCTCGGAGCCATGTCACATTATGCTGCCGATAACGAGGGACACCGTCTCGCGGTCAACTTGGCTGTCCCTTTGCTGTATCCGGAGCTGAAGAAGAAGTACGGCGACGTGGTGACGTACGAGGATAATCCTCTCACTCATGTGAAAGCCGAGTTTGGCTTCGACGTTCTCGAAGTGGCGAAAGAGCGTTACGCTCCCGATGCCTACCACGACTTCATCGGGTTCCAGGTCGCGCAGCCCCTCCTGGACAGAGCCTTCGAGGAAACGTACGGACTAAAGCTGAGTGCCGTTCTGGTGCACGAAGCGAAAGCCATCGAAGCCTACCGTCACGACGTCAGCGAACTCATTCCCAGAGCAACAAAGGTGGCCTGGGAAGTCAAAGAGGACGACATCAAGAAAGACTTGCCCGGAATGACCCGCGATCGATTCTTGTATAACCTGTCGCGCGCGAGTTATGAGAAGAGCTGGGGTCGGGACTATCGTAAGCCGAGCCTCCGTGAGAAGTTCCTCGCTTTTCTCTTTCGCGTGATCCCGAAGGTCGGACCTCTCAGGATCCTTACGTTTCGCGCGCCGACCCCGCAAACCGAGAAAATGTTCGAAGCAAGCTTCAACGCCTCGCTCGATCGGTACCGTGCGCTCCTCACGGAGCTTGGCACCGGCAGCGTTTCGCTCCCGAACGACAATTTCGACGTCGGTTCGGAAACCCCTTCTGGCAAGTATCGCCTGAACGACGACGCTTACGCCGAACTCGTCGATCGCCTTGCAAAAGACAACTTTTCTAACGCTACCCCCGTGTTGCGCGCAGAAATTCTCCTCTTCTATGCCGACCCCAACGCCCCGAATGCGATGAAACGAAATTCCCGTGGTTGGTCCCGTGTTCAGGGCGAACTCGAACAACTCAAACACGCAACACCTGCCTCCGTCAGCGTCAGCAGCACTGCTGCAAAGCCTTAAAGAAACTACCGGGTTCACCTGATGGCTGACAATCGATCGCTTGGGTTAATTTCGTTCCTGAACTCAGCGGAACGCGTCCACACTGAGCGCTCGATCCACTGAGTCACCATAAGCACGAAGTCATATGCGCAAATTGGTCGTTTCGTTCGCGGTTTTGGTCGTGGCGGCCGCCAGTGCCGTTCTGATTTTCCTTTACGCCGCTGGGCCGCAATTGCGCGACGCCACCCGGCGACGCGTTGAAGCGTACTTCGAGGCCAACTTCCACAGTACGGTGAAGTTGGGCGATTTCCACGCATCACTGTTTCCGCGCTTGCGCGTAACGGTCGATGGAGTCGTGTTGCATCACGAAGGTCGAACGGATGTTCCGCCGCTGATTCAGATCCGCCACATCACACTCGAAGCGGGATTATTCGAAGTCTTGCGTCGGCATCCATTCATCAGCTCCGTGCGCCTCGACGGTTTGCAAATCCAAATTCCGCCGCATCAGCCGGGCCAGCAGCCGATTTTTCACGGTACCCATGAAGACCTCGCCGGCAAATATCCGGTAACGATCGGCGAAGTGACGACCGACGACGCGGTTCTCGCGATTCTCCCGCGCGACCCCGCCAAGGCGCCGCGTGAATTCCTGCTTCATCACCTGGAACTGCACTCCGTCGGTTTGGACGGTCCCGCGCGTTTCCACGCGATCCTGATGAACCCGGTTCCGAAAGGTGAAATCGATTCGAGCGGCACCTTCGGACCGTGGGACGCGGACGATCCGAGTGTGACTCCAGTGGACGGCTCCTACAAATTTGAGAATGCCGACCTCGGGACGCTGAAAGGCCTCAGTGGGACCCTTTCGTCCACGGGGAAGTTCAGCGGGCCCTTGAACTATTTGAGCGTCGAAGGCGAAACGAACACCCCAAACTTCAGCCTTCGCACGAGCCGCCACCCAATGTTGCTCCATACGGATTTCTCGGCGATTGTCGACGGGACGAATGGCAACACAATCCTAAAAAGCGTTGTCGCGAAATTCCTGCATTCTACGCTCAACGTCAACGGCGAGGTTGTCGACAAAACGAAGCTGAAGGGGCGCACGATTCTGCTCAATGCCGTTGCCACTCAAGCGCGTGTCGAGGATTTGCTGCGCCTTGCAGTCGAGTCCGATCCGCCGGCGATGACCGGCCCTGTCAGGCTTCGCGCGAAAATAGACATCGGTGAAGGCGACGAGGATCTCATCGAGCGTTTGCGGCTCGAAGGCCAGTTCGATACCGGCGAAGCGCATTTCACCAATCCCCAAGCGGAGCAAAAGCTCGCGAAGCTGAGTCTCAAGGGTCAAGGTAAGCCTAACGAGTCACCGGACGGCGACCCCGTCTCCGAGTTGGCGGGGAAGTTCCGCGTCGTCAAAGGCCTCGTGACGTTCTCCCAGTTGAGTTTCACCGTCACGGGCGCGTCGATTGCGCTCGCTGGAAATTATAATCTCGATAGAGGCGAACTCGATTTTCGCGGAAAGCTGCGGATGGACGCCAAACTATCGCAGACGACGACGGGTGTGAAATCGTTCTTTCTGAAAGCGCTCGATCCGTTCTTCAACGGAAAAGGCGGCGGCACCGAACTTCCCATCAAAATCGCGGGGACGAGGGACAAACCAGAGTTCGGTCTTGATCTTCACGACAAATTGAATCGGAACTGAAACGCATTGGCCCTCGCCGTCTTGAGTTACCTTCGTCACGCCTGGTTCCAGGTCCCGCCAGGCTTGGGAACCGGCAATTTCATCTCGGCTATGGCGGGAAGTTCATCCGGCGAAGCAAGTCCTGGAATCGTGGATCGGAGCGCATGGGATCGAAGCGCGGCCATACTTTGAGCAGCGCCAGCCAGATGTCGCGCTCTTTATAACCTCGCTCCAGCCACCGCATCGCCTCGTCCTTGTCACCGAGGGAGACATACACTTCCGCAACCCATCCCGGCCGCAGATAGGATTTTTCGTCCGCGAGACGCCGTATCGACTCGTCCAGGTGGCGCCGGGCCTCTACCGGGTTTCCGGCGGCAGCATATACTGCGGCAACGTCGAAGCCTCGCTGCAGGTTTTGCTTCTTGAGGCAGAGGATTGCGGTATCGAATTTGCCCTGCGCTTCATAAGCCAGGCCAAGGCCGTACAGACCCAACTGGTCGTTTGGATTGAGCTCGAGAATCCGGCGGAACAACGCAATCGCTTCGTCGTAGTGGCGCGCCTGGAATTCCACCCGGCCTGCCCTGTACAAAACAATCGGCGAGAGAGGATCAAGTGCCAGAGCCTTTTGTTCCACCGGAATCGCTTCATCGTGCTTTCCCATCACGGAAAGGTAGAAAGCATACTGGTAGAGACCGATCACGTACCCAGGATCCAATTCGAGCGCCCGTTCAAATTCCTTTCGGGCTCCCGTCCAATCCCATTCCTCCGCGAGGATGTAACCCAACGCGGTATGCGGCTCCGCTAGCGAGGCGTCCAAGTCAATCGCCTTCAACGCCGCCGCTTTCGCTCTGGGGACGCCTTCCGCCGAGTCAACAACCCCGAAACCAACGAGCTCAACGTAAGCATCCGCCAGGCCCGCGTACGCCTGGGGATAATTCGGGTCAATCTCATTGGCTTGGCGAAAATACTCCACAGCCTTGTTGAGGGCGTCGCGCGTTCTGCGGTTCCAGAAAAAGCGCCCTTTCAAATACAGGTCATGCGCCTGAGGATTCACAGTCGCGGAAGCCGCCAGTTGCTTTTCTTCCGAAGGGCTGACCGTGATTTTGATCTCGCGGGCAATTTGCCGCGCTAACTCCTTCTGCAGATTCAAAACGTCTCCCAGGTCGCGGTCGTAACTCTCAGCCCAAAGGTTCGTATCTGTCGCGGCGTAAATCACTTGGGTGGTAATCCGCACTTGATTGCCGGAGCGAAAAACGGCGCCTTCGACGACGGCATCCACGTTCAATTCGCGGGCTATCTGGGGAAGAGCCTTTCTGACGCCTTTGTACTGCATCACGGAAGTGCGCGAGATCACCCTTAGTGCCCGAATCTTCGAGAGTTCTGTTATCAATTCTTCGGTCATCCCGTCTGCGAGATATTCCTGCCCAGGGTCGCCTGAGAGGTTCACCAAAGGCAGCACTGCCAGCGACGTCAGGGGTCTGGGCGGCACGCTTTTCTTCTGTCCCAAGAACCAGGCTTTCTTGTAAGTGCCGATGTAAGCCAGTGCGAGAACCAAAACTACCGCACCTATCCATATCCAGGCGCGGCGGCTCTGCGCTTGCGGCGGTACTGGTTCCATCGCTTCAGGTGCGGCGATTGCGGAGGGGATCATCCTCACTGCTACGCCCAGCCGATAGCCGACCCGCGGAACCGTAAGCAGGACGGAGGACTCATCATCGCCCAGCGCTTTGCGGAGCTTGGACACCGCCGTGGCGAGGGAGCCATCCACCACCATGAGTCCCGGCCAAACCGATTCGAGTAGGTCTTCCTTGGTAACAACCTGGCCGGCACGAAGCAGCAATTGATGAAGCACTTCGATGGGCTTAGGTTCGAGTTCGATTACTTCCCCCTTGACCCGCAATTCGCGGCGCAGCTCGTCGAATTGGCAATCGCCGAAAGCCCAGCAACGCGCTTGAAGATCGTCTTTGCCTCCCGCGTGGGCATTGGAATTCATGGACTTATCGTTTCTTCAGAATTCTTTAGAGTTCCGTCAGGACTTGCGCTCGGCAAAAGAGGAGATTGCGCGCATCGGCTGCACAGATTCGAAAGGGGACACACGTTGTTTGCCACGACCCAAAAGACTAGGAAGGTACTGGAACTGGCCGCCCCGTGCGACAGATCCGTTTCCCTCTTGGCAACGAACTGTAGCACCCGAAACGGCTTGCAGCAACGGCGGGGCGTAACGCCGTCGGAGTCGTGGCACTCGATTGTTAGAAAGGAGACGGAACATGAGCGGTGAGCTGAGTTCCAGGCTGAGAAGTACGATCGTCAAGGTTCCGGATGCCAGTCCAGGTCTGCTTTTTCTCAACGGTCAGCAGAAGCAGTTCACGCTGGATGGCGTCTGGAAGTCTCCAGTGGCTCCAGCCGCCAACATGACCGTCGATGTGGACCTCGACGGCACAGGTTCGATCGCGGCCATCACGGTGGTCGACTCGCAACAGATCGCCAAGGAACGGCTGAATCAGCTCGGTGGCGTAGCGCAGGAGCGGGGCAAGGAAGCGGCCAAGCTGGCTCAGAAGGGCGTCGGCGCGCTCGCTGCTCGCATGGGCGCGGTCGCGCTGGGAGCCACGGTGCTGTTCTGGCTCGCGTGGTTCTTTTTCCCTGCGGCCAGCGTCGCGAGTGGCGGAGCGGCATCCGAGTCCTTTACCTTCTGGAATCTCCTCGGCACCGACTTCAATAATCCAGAAAGCATTTTGAGGGGAGGTGGCGATCATGGCCTCTTCGCTTTCCTCGGCCTCGTCGCCATCGCAGCGCCCTTCGCTGCGCCATTCATACGCGCGGCGTGGTCGAAATATTTGAACGCGGCGCCCCTTGCATACTTCGTCGTCGCTTTCATCGCTATTTGGGTGAATGAAGGTAAGGCCTTCGGCGACCTGGCAAAAATGGGCGTCCCCAGTCCTTTCTCATGGAGCTGGCTCGTCGTCCTGTTAATGTTAATCACGGCTCTGGTCCTCGGCGCGGGCGCCTTGAAGAAGCCGGCGAACGCCTAGTGAGAGAGCCTCAGAAAGTGGGTAGGACTTTAATCGAAATGAATTTCTTGAGGAGAGTGTCATGAACAGTCGATGGATAAGCAAAACGCTTCTTGTTTTCGTTCTTGCTGGGGTAGGCCTCGCAGTAGCGTGCGGGAGCAATCCCGAAGGGAAGTATCGGGATGCCGACGGCTCGGTCACTCTCGAATTGAAGAGTGGCAAGGCCGGTCTGAACTACGGTCAGGTCCACATTGACGGCGCTTACACCGTGGATGGCGACAAGCTCACCATTCGGCCCCTCGAAGGTGCCACCGAGCAAACAATGGTGTTCACCATGAACAAGGACGGCTCGTTGACCGGTCCCCCTGGAATCGGCATGGACCATCTCGTGAAAACAAATTAGCGGTTGAGATCTTCGGCCAGATTTCGGAAGAAAGGGAAGCGAATGAAAACACTTCGTTGTAACGCGTCATTCGTCGCACTTGCTCTAGCAGTGGCCCTTGGGTTGGCTGGCTGCGGCGGTTCAAGCTCAGACAGCGCCGAAGGGTCAGGTGGGTCAGGCAGCCTCTCAGCTGCGGACCGACAGGCAGAGGCCGCTGCTCTTGCGGAACTCCAGCGACATTGGCTCAAGGGAGGCGACGGCTGGACGGCAGCCGAGGTCGGCGGAAGTCCCTATGCGCCCGATCACTTTCTCCGGCAATATCGCGAGCTGGTCATCACCGGAGTTGAGCCGCAGGAACTGGGCGAATCCGACAAACTGAACGGCTTCGAGTGGGCTGGAACGGTCACGTTCAAGAAAACGGTTTTGCGCGAAGCCGGCGGACAACAGACCTACGTAATGGAAGGCTTGGGGTCAGGCCAGCAGGCCTACGTCGAGAAGCAGCCAGGACGATGGAGTCAGTGGATTGACATGCAGCCCGGACCTTTGCGTCTGCAAAAGAACAAGGGGGCGTGGCAATTCCAGTGGGACGGCTCGTATCTCCGCGGAACGCTTCCCGGACCACAAGATTTTGCAACGGCTGGCGTCCGTTAGGGAAGCCTTTCGCGGTTCTCTGCGGGTCCGTACTAGGCTGATGATTTTCACCTGGTACGACAAACGATCCTTCTTCTGGAGCCTGAAGGTGGATCTCAAAGCGGGCCCGAATTTCCTTACGCTTGATCAAGGGGCTGCAGTCCCCTAGATTGAAACTTCGTTGAGTCATTTGAGGCATAGCGACTTCTTTCTGCCCTTCGTTGTGGAGCAGTTTGCTTGCGTTTAATTTCTCAACAGGCGCTTATTTATTCAACGCTTGTGATGTTTGGGCGGAGACGCGGCAGGGAAGCCCCATCACAGCAAGCCGAAGAGTACAAAGGACATCAGTCGGGATCTGATTTCTCGGGACATTGGCCAGTTGTTTGCCTCATACGTTGATGTCTGCCCCAGAAGGGGACATTCTAACGAAGGAGAAAAGATGATGACAACGAAAAGGACTACCAAGCGGCTTGAGAGCGGCAAGAAGCTGGAAAAGACGATTAGCCTCGCGGTGACCGCGAAGCGAGCACAGGCTCACTAGAGTCCCTCGCCGGCAACTCGAAGGTGCTGGCCAATTGGCAGTCAGCCCCATCGGCCCCGCTTTCCGCCGAACTTCAGCCGCGAAATAGTCTCGCCAACGACGAAGTCAAATCAAAACTAAGTCAAATCAAAACTGGGTCTGGCAGTTGGGTGGGCACTTTGGCGAAGTGTATGTTGGGGGCGCGGGCTCTCCTTGGAGCAAATCCAGCAGCCAGCCCATCGGGCTACCTAGGTGTCGAGGTACTTCACGAACACCACTTCGTTCTGCGCCTCGTTGTAGAGGAGTTCATCCACGTTGGCTTGCACCAGGACGAGGCCAAAGCCTCCGGGACGCAAACCCTTTTTCTCCCGAATTTCCTCATGCTTCGTGGGCTCTTCGGGCGACTGCGCAATGGCCGCATGGCTCAGGTCAGCCAGCTTGAATCCAGGTCCGGGGTCGGCGATGCGGTAGAGAATCATCCGTTTGGCGCGCAAACACGAGATCCGCACTTTACGATGCGCATTAAGTTTGCCGCCCCACTCAACGGCATTGAGCAGGAGTTCGTGGAAAGCTTGCCCCACCGCGGCTCTGGCCTCTTCGGACAAACCCGCCTTGAGATGCGCCATGAACCCTTCGATTCTTTCCGCGGTCTCAAGCGAGCAGGGAACCAGCAGCTCTATCCACTCCGGCCGAGCCGACACCACCTCGATCGGCAGCGATTTTGTCTTCTTTTGGAGTGACTCTTTCACCATCGCGATCAACGCTGGCGGATCGATCGGCTTCCCTATGTACTTGTACGCCTGCTCGCGAATCGCCCCAAGCAAAGTCTCCGGCGTGTCGTCCGACGTCATCACGATTACCTTGGCGCGGGGTTTTCCCTTCCGCATCGCCGCCAGCACTTCGATGCCGTTTTTCTTCGGCATCCAGATATCGAGCAGCGCGAGGTCGAACTTATCCTGCTTCAGTTTTTTCAGTGCTTCGGCGCCGTCGGACGCGGTTACCACTGTGAACTTCGCCGCCCGCAGTAGTTCGGAAATCAGCAGACGCGTCGTGCGGTCATCGTCCGCTACCAGAATTCGCGTCATCGGTTTCTCCGTGAGCCTCGATTCAACCGCGGCCGCCGTTCCCGGGCCCGGGGTTTCCCGCCGACATCTTGAAGCGCTGGAAGCAGGCTTGCAATCTCGTCTTCGAGCTTTGTGTACAGTTCCCAGCAGCCGTCGAGTGTATCTCCCCGCGCGCACATTTCAATCTGTTTCGCGGTGTCGAATGCGGCCGTGGGCCCAAAGTTGCCGACGGACCCCTTCAACGCGTGCGCCGCATCGGCCAGGGCCGATTTGTCCCGCGCCGACGCCGCCTTCCGAATTGTCGCCATCATCTTCGGACAGTCCTCGCGGAAGATCCGAATAAGTGATTTCAAAAGCTTTCGATTGCCGTCGAATCGGCGGAGCAGCGCCGCCCCGTCGAGTTCAACTCCGGGCTTTGGCTCTGCCGTTTCGCGTGGCGAGGCAGCCTTACCTCGGGCAATTTCTTCCACCGTTTGCAAGAACGTCTTGGCGTCCAGCGGCTTGGAGACGTAACCGTCCATACCGGCAGCAAGGCACTTTTCGCGGTCGCCGCGCATCGCGTGAGCGGTCATGGCGATGATCGGAAGCCGGCTGCCCGACGATTTTTCCTTGCTGCGAATCGTCTCGGTCGCCTCCAGACCTCCCATTTCGGGCATTTGGAGGTCCATCAGAACCACATCGAATTTCTGCTTCTCAATGGCGGCGATGGCTTGCAGGCCATTCTCAGCCAGGGTGACGGTGTGGCCTCGTTGTTCCAGCAGATGCAATGCGAGTTCCTGGTTCACGGCGTTGTCCTCTGCAACCAGGATCTTAAGTCCTCGCCGGGCGCGATTCGTTCGGCGGCGTGGCGTCGGAGCGCGATGCTTCTGCTGCGTCGCCGCATGCAGTATCGTCACAATCGCGTCCCACAGCTCGGATTGTTTCACGGGCTTTACAAGCGCGGCCGCAACCCCGAGTTCCTTTGCGCGCGTGAGCTCCTCCCGGTGTCCCGCGGACGTGAGGAGGATCAAATCAGTGCCGCCAGAATGCCCGCCTTCCTTCATTCGAGACGCCACTTCGAATCCGTCCATCTCCGGCATGTGCGAATCCAGAAGAACCAGCCGGAATGGCGCGCCGTCCTTCTGAGCGTTCGCGAGAGCCTTCAGCGCATCGCGCCCATTCCCCACCGCGACGGGCTTCATGCGCCAGCTCTTGATCATTTCTTCCAGGATGCAGCGGTTTGTTGAGTTATCGTCCACCACAAGCACGGGAAGATCGCGCATCTTCGAACTGTTGAATTCGGGCTGCTCTTTTGCCGGGCCCTTCTGCAGCTCGAACTTTGCGGTGAAATGGAAATTGCTGCCGTGCCCGGGCTCGCTATCCACCCAGATTCGCCCGCCCATCAGCTCCACAAGCTGCGCGCAAATCGCCAGGCCCAGCCCGGTGCCCCCATATTTTCGAGTGGTCGAGCTGTCGGCTTGCGCGAAAGCCTCGAAAATTCTCTTCTGCTTGTCGAGAGGAATGCCGATGCCCGTGTCTGCCACGCTGATCCGCAGCACCGCATCCCCGGGCGATTTGGACTCGACGGCCGCATGCACCACCACTTCGCCGCGCTCCGTAAATTTCACGGCGTTCCCTACAAGATTGATGATGATTCGCTGCAAGCGCTGCGGATCGCCGATCAGCTCGTCCGGAACGTCGGGCGGCACGTCGCATGCCAGCTCCAGTCCTTTGCGCTGCGCTTGCAGAGCCAGAACACGCACTCCGTCCTCCAGCGTATCTCGCAGCGGAAATTCCACGCGATCGAGTTCGAGTTTGCGCGCTTCCACCTTCGAGAAATCCAGAATGTCGTCGATCACGCCTATCAGCGACGTCGCCGAGCTTTTCACCGTCCGAAGGTATTCCCGTTGCTCCGGCGTCAACTTCGTTTCCAGTGCCAGCTCCGTCATGCCGATGATCGCATTCATCGGCGTGCGAATTTCGTGGCTCATGTTGGCAAGAAACTCGCTCTTGGCGTGCGTGGCTTCCTCGGCGCGCTGCTTTTCCACTTCAAGCTCTTTCACCAACTCCGAGAGTTTCCGCGCGTCTTCCTCCTGCGCGTGCCGCGCCGCTTCCAGGTAATCCGTGTACAACCGCAGATCGCTTTCGGCTCGGCGTCGCTCGATGAACTGGCCAATCTGGCTTCCGATGGAATCGAACATCGCAAGCAGATCCCGATCTGGTTCGCGTGGCTCGGTGCTGAAGAACTCGACCACGCCCATAAACTTTGACGCGCCTCGGATCGGGAACGCGAAAGCCGAACGCAAGCCCTCTTTCAGGGCAATTTGCGCCCTGGGAAATTCCGTGTCGCGCGGGATATCCGCGATCCACGCAGGCTCTCCCGTTTCCCACACTCGGCCGGGTAGGCCCATCCCCTTTGCAATCGCCAATTCGCGAGTCGCATTCTCCCAGCGCGGAGACTCGGCGTGCGGAGCATGCCAAACCCTGAGAGAACGAAGCACCTGAGCGTTCTCATCCAGTCGCCAAATCGCTCCCACTTCCCAATCCAGGCTCTCGCAAATGGCGCTGAGGATTCGCGGCGTTGCCGTTTCCAGCGAATCGGCTTCGGCCAGCACGCGCGTGACCGCGTAACCCGCCGCCGTGCGGCTCTCAGCGCGTTTGCGCTCCGTCACATCGCGGGCAACCGCAAAAATCAGCTTCTCGTTGCTGCTCGGCGTCGCGTTCCACAAAAGCCAGATGTAGCTGCCGTCCCCGCGGCGGTAGCGATTCTCAAACGAGACCGTCTCGCCGCCCTCGACGAGCTTTGCCCCCTCCGCAAGCGTCGCTGCGCGATCATCGGGATGGACGAAGTCAACGTACGGACGTGCGAGAAATTCCGCCGTCGGAATTCCCAGAACCTTTTCCCAGGCCGGATTCACCCGTTTGAAATAGCCGTCGAAGCCGGCGATGCACAGCATATCCAGAGACAGCGTGAACAGCTGATCGATTTCCTTCTCGGCGCGGCGGCGTTCGCGAATCGCTTGCGAAAGATCGGAAACACCGCGGCGAAGCTGCAGTTCGGCCACAGCGAGCCTGCTGAGCGCCTTCAGCGCCTCGCGTTGCGGCTGCCCGAGTTCGCGCGGGACGGTGTCCGTCACGCAGATCGTGCCAAGCGCATGCCCATCGTGCGTGACGAGTGGCGCCCCTGCGTAGAAACGAATGTGCGGCTCGCCGGTCACGAGCGGATTCGACCGAAATCGCTCGTCGGCGAGTGTGTCCGGTATAACCAGAACTTCCGGCTTCAGGATCGCATGAGCGCAAAACGAAGCGTCCCGCGGCGTTTCCGAGAGTTGCAGCCCCACCTTCGCCTTGAACCACTGCCTGCTTTCGTCCACAAAGCTGACGAGCGCGGTGGGGGTGCCGCAAACAAGGGCCGCCAGACGAGCCAAGTCGTCGAATTCCTGCTCCGGAAACGTGTCCAGAATCGCGTACCGGCGGAGAGCTTCGAGTCGCGCACCTTCGTTTTTGGGTAGATGGGCTTTCATGGCCGGGCAGTTATCTCGGCTGCGCGCGCCATGTTATGACCCCTGACCAACCGAGTCAACGAAGCAAGCGAATTCTGTCGGTAGCACATGATATGTCCGGTCGAGTTAGCACATGAAATGTCCGCTTTTTGGCGCGGCTTGAGGTAGAGGTGCCTGCCGGAGGCAGGCATGATTTTCTATCCGGAGTCGGCCGTGGAGCGGGCCATGAAGATACAGGAAGTGATTTTGCGAGCGATGGCGAAGAGGATCAGCTGGTGCCAGGCGGCCGAGATTATCGGTATCAGCGACCGGCAGATACGTCGCTGGTACCAGCGCTACCAAGAGTTCGGCTATGACGGGCTCTTCGATCGCCGTTTGGGACGGCCGAGCCCGAAACGCGTGCCGGTGGAGACAGTCGAGCTGATGCTGGAACTGTACCGCGACCGGTACTTCGATCTGAACGTTCGACACTTTGGGGAGAAGCTGTGCCAGGAACACGGCATCTCCCTGAGCTACACCTGGATCAAGACGGGCCTGCAAGGGGCCGGACTGGTAAAGACCCACGCCGGTTAAAGACGCGACTCACTCACTGGCAGAAGGGGCCGCTGGGGTGGTTTCGGCGGAGGGCATATGAGGCTGTCCTATCCCGGGTATGCTCCGGGTGCGATAGGTAATGTCGAGGCGCCGGCATCGATGTGCAAAACAGTTCCGGTAATCTGCGAAGCATCGTCGCTCAACAAGAACACAACGGCGTGAGCCGTGTCGAGTGGTGTCTGGTGGCGGCCCAACCCCAGCTTTTCTCCTTCCTTCCTTAGAGTTTCCTCCTCCCGACCTTGCGCTTTGTGCAGTGCAAGCTCACCCTCGGTGAGCACCCAGCCGGGGATAACATAGTTCACTCTGATACGATGCTCCGCAAGTGAACCGGCCAGAGTTCGCGTCAGCGACAGCAGACCACCTTTGGCTGCCCCGTATGCGACGAGATTTGGCAGGCTCTGGATCCCGCAAATCGATCCGATATTCACAATGCTTCCTCCCGCCTTCCGCATCACAGGCGCGGCGTGTTTGCAGCAATAGAATGCTCCTCGAAGGTTAACTTGCATGACGTCGTCCCAAAGCTGGGTCGTCGTCCCTTCCAGCGTGGCTCTTGGAAACCAACCCGCATTGTTGACAAGCCCATCGAGTCTTCCAAAAGATCTTATGGCCTCGTCGACGATCCCCGAACACTGCTCTTCATTCTTCACATCCACCATACAGAAATGGGCCTTCCCCCCAGCAGATCGAATCCTCGCGGCCGCGAGCCCGCCTCTCTTCTCCTGCAGATCCCCCAGCACTACCGCTGCACCTTCCGCCGCAATTAGGCTCGCACATCCGAAACCGATGCCCTGTGCCGCACCCGTGACGATAACAACTTTCCCGCTAAGTCGATTGCTCATCCTTCGACTCCGAACACTTCAATGCATGATGCGCTAACCTACCACGGCCAGCGTTCTGATATCCTTACGTGTTTTTTTGGGTTAGAACTTAACTTCGACTAGAGTGTAGAATTCGGCTGGAAAAATCGTCCCATGGCCCTGGTTCAGCGCTCACCCAAACAATTCGACGTCTGCATCATTGGTTCCGGCGCCGGGGGCGGCATGGCCGCCAAAATTCTCACCGAAGGAGGCCTCAATTCCGTTCTCCTCGAAGCCGGTCCGGATCTCCACCCACAAAAAGATTTCAAGATGCTCATGTGGCCGTACGAACTGCCGCACCGCGGCGCCGGCGTCGGCGGCAAAGCGAGCGAAAATTACGGTGAATTTCTAGCTCCCAATGGCGCCTGGAGCATCGAGGGGGAGCCATACACCTCGGCTCCGGGTTCGAATTTCCAGTGGTTCCGCTCCCGCATCGTCGGCGGCCGCACCAATCACTGGGGCCGTATCGCCCTGCGTTTTGCTCCCATAGATTTCAAATCCAATACGCGCGATGGCCTCAGCGACGATTGGCCCATCACCTACGACGATCTCGCGCCTTATTACGACAAGGTCGAATCCTACATCGGCGTCTTCGGCACCAAGGAAAATGTTCCCAGTGCTCCCGATGGCGTTTTTCTCCCGCCGCCCAAGCCCCGCTGCACCGAGCTGATGGTCAAAAAAGCTTGCGACCAGCTAACTATCACTTGTATTCCATCGCGCCTCGCCATCATCACTCGTGCACTCAATGGCCGCTTGCCCTGCCATTATTGCGGCCAGTGCGGCCGCGGCTGCACCACTGCTTCCAATTTCAGTTCCAGCCAGGTCTTGCTCCCTCCCGCGATGCAGACGGGAAAGCTCACGCTCATCACCGGCGCCATGGCTCGCGAAATTCTCATCGACAAAGACGGCAAAGCCACCGGCGTCTCCTACATTGACAAAGCGACACGCTCCGAAAAACGCGTCGACGCCCGCGCCATTGTCGTTGCCGCCAGCGCCTGCGAATCTTCTCGCCTTTTGCTCAACTCCAAATCCACCATGTATCCCAACGGCCTCGCCAACTCTTCCGGCGCCGTCGGCAAATATCTGATGGACTCCGTGGGCAGCAGCGGCTATGGCTATTTCCCGCAGCTCGAGAAAACTCCGCCGCACAATCACGACGGCACCGGCGGCATGCACATGTACATGCCCTGGTGGAAATTTGATCGCAAGAATGATTTCCCCCGCGGCTATCACATCGAATTTGGCGGCGGCCGCGAGATGCCCGGGATCGGCATGTTCGGCGACGTGAACGACGCAGAGGAAGGTTACGGCCTCCAGCTAAAGCAGCGCGCACGCAAAGTCTACGGCTGTTACATCGGCTTCGCCGGACGCGGCGAAATGATTTCCAATCCCGACAGCTATTGCGAAATCGATCCCGATGTCGTCGATCAATGGGGCATTCCCGTTCTGCGTTTTCATTTCAAATGGTCCGATTACGAATTGCTTCAGGCCAAGGACATGCAGGAAACTTTCCGCTCCATCGTCGAATCCATGGGCGGCGAATACAGAACCCGCACCTCCATCCATGGCGATTACCCCTTCGGCATCGAAGCCGGCGGCCGAATCATTCACGAAGTCGGCACCGCCCGCATGGGCGCCGATCCAAGAACTTCCGTCCTCAACGGCTTCTGCCAGTCCCACGATGTCAAAAATCTCTTCGTCACTGATGGCGCGCCATTCGTAACCAACCCCGACAAAAATCCTACTCTCACCATCATGGCTCTCTCCTGGCGAGCCTCCGAATATATCCTCGATGAAGCGCGGAAGGGCAACCTCTAACATGCCTGACGAATCCATTTCCCGCCGCGACATCCTCCGCACCCTCGCCGTCGGCGCCGTTTCCGGCTCCGTCCTTCAGATCATCCCCGCCGAAGCCGCCGCCTACGTCCACCAAATGGTTCACAAGGAAAAGTCCTCCAGTCCGGCAGGCAACTACACTCCCAAATATTTCTCTGCCCCGCAGTATGCCGCTCTCCTGGTTCTCTGCGGCATGATCATCCCCAAAGACGAAAAATCCGGCGGCGCCCTCGAAGCCGGCGCCCCAGAATTCATCGATCTGCTCACCAGCGAAAATCCCGACTACCAATTGAAACTCGGCGGCGGCCTCTTCTGGCTCGACGGTTTCTGTACTGATCGCTACGGCAAGCTTTTTCTCGATTGCGTTCTCGAACAAAAAACAGAAGTCCTCGACCTCATCGCCTTTCGCAAGAATGCGGAGAAAGACGCTTCACTCAGCCAGGGCGTCGCCTTTTTTGCTTTTCTCCGCGACCTCACCTGCGACGGCTACTACACCAGCAAAATCGGCATCGCCGATCTCGGCTACATCGGCAACACCTTCGTCGGTGAATTCCCCGGCTGCCCGCCCATCCCTGGCTAGCCGGGCTCAGTCACAGTTCGCCTGTCCCAAGGCGCGAAAAGAGAAGCATTCACGATTCTCCCTCCTGCTGTATAATCCGCGCGATTACTTCCGTGGCCGCCAACATCTCAACCAGCCGCGCGCAGGACGCCGCCATCCCCCGCCCGCGCAAGCATCTTCTCTGTACCGCGCTGTGGGTCGCAGCGCTCGCGAATGCGCTCGTGCCCATCGTTTTCTTTTCCGAAAAACATCTCTTTGGCCCGACGGAACCCCGGTACCGAGCTCTCGTCGCCGTCGTCGTGCTGCTGGAATATGCCATTGCCTTCTTGCTTCTTCTGCTGCACGCGAATGTGGGCTTTGCGAGCGGCTACGCCGTCGCCACCGCCGCCATCGTCACGCTCGGCTCGGCCGCGCTCGCGGTCTTGACCCTGGGCCCTGCCGGTTGGGGCTGGAACGCCCTGTATGCGGAAATCTTCGTGCTCGCGGGTCTTGCTTTCGCCGTTGTGTCCAACGCTGTCTTTCTCGTCGCCAGCATCCGTTACGCTCGCGCCATCCACCCGCGCCTGCACCTCGGCGGCTTCTCTCTCGGCATCGCTGCGTCGCTCGCTCTGATCTTTCTCTACACCCGCATTCTCCCGTAACGTCGTCCGATCTTCGACGCGACGGTCCGAGGCGTAACGTTTTCCATCGGAACTCTGGAATGAAATTTACGTAAGGTCCGCCGCTCGGCACTGTAGAATTGATGTATGGCTAGAGGTTGGGAGAGCAAAGCCGTCGAAGATCAGGTCCGGGAGGCGCAATCGAAGGACAACCGAAGCAACAAAGCCCAATTGACTCCTTCGGACGCGGAATTGAATCGCCGTCGTGAAGTGTTGATCCTCTCGCGCACCCGCGTTCAACGCGAAATCGAATCAAGCCAGAATCCGAGATACAAAGAGCAGCTCACTCGCGCCCTGGCAGACCTTGACGCTCAACTCTCAAGTCTTTCGGTCGCCGACTAACCGCAAAATCGCAACGGAAGCTCCTTCGCGTATTACTGCATCCACGTGCCCCCGCTTCAGGCTCCCGGAAGGGTCGGGTCTCCTTCCTCGATGAACACAACTCCAACTCCGTTTTCGCTTTTTTCGCGTCCCGGGTCGCAGTGAATCACGGTGCCGCGCAATGACAGCACGCTCGCCCGATCCTTGTCTCCCGACGCCTCGATCACGACGCGCACTTCCGACTGCAACCGCGGCCGGTTCTTCAGGCACAGGTAGGCGCCTTGCAGGCTCAAGTCGCGTACGGTCGCTTTCTCCTCGAAAGTCTTCCCATCCTCCGACTGGCCGCTGACCGTGGCGGCGAAGCGCAATCGCCTCCGCTGGCCCACACGCGAACCCCGCAGCGCCACATCCACTCCGCGCTCACTCAGCGTGATCGTCATGCCTTCCGTCGCCGCCCACGTTGCCGGAAACTCCTGCCGCGCCGCCGAGAGAAACCCGTCCACATTCTTGTCCGAGGAATCCGGGTCGTGATGGAAAAGAACCAGGTTTCGCACCTTGGCTTCCCGGGCGATCTTCACGCCTTCGAGCCAGCTCGAATGGCCCCAACCTTTGTGTGCAGACGCAAGCTGCTCGGGTGAATATTGCGCGTCGTAGATCAGTACGTCCGCTCCACTCGCCAACTGCCGCAAGCTCGCATCGAATTGGGCGACGCCCGGCTCATTGTCGGTGGCATACACAACCGAACCGCACGTCGTGTCCAGCCGATATCCCAGGCAGCCCTGCGGATGATTCAGCCACGCCGCAGTGACCTTCGTTCCGTTGACTTCCCATTTCTCGCCGCCCGAGATCTCGCGGAATTCTCGCTCTGCTGTCATCATGCTCAGATCTACCGGAAAATAGGGCTTCGCGAGCTGCGCTTCTAGCACCTGACGCAAACTGTCGTGGCCAAGATGTTTCGATTGGAAGCTGTAGAAGTGGAAATGATTGCGCGCCTCGAAAAACGGATGAAAAAAAGGGATGCCCTGGATGTGGTCCCAATGATAGTGCGTCACCAGGACGTGAGCGTCGATGCCATTGTTGCCGCGCAAATTCGTCCAACGATTGCCCAGCATTCGCAGGCCTGTGCCGCAGTCGAGGATGAACCGCGTGCCATCCGGCGCGGTGAGTTCCAGACAGGGCGTGTTTCCCCCGTAGCGCCAGGTATCGCGCTCCAGCGTCGGCGTCGAGCCGCGCACTCCCCAGAAGACCAACTTGGCAGTATGGTGCGTCATCGCTGGGCTAATCGTGACGCCTGACCCTAGCGCCCCAGAGCTCCCTGATGCGAATTCGTGTCATGGTAGGCGGTGGCGGCAAGGTAAGTCAATCGCGTTTCGTACGGTCCGTTCCTTATCGCCTTCGTCAACACGAGGCGTGTACGTCCACGCCAAGGAACACAGGTTATTGCTGTCCGGCGCGGCATTCTGCGGCTAGAATTTGCCTGATGCATTTCCACGCGCACGGCAGCCATAGCCACGACGCTCACGGGCATGCCCACGGCGACGCCCACGCGCCGGGTCGCGGCATGACCGGACTGCTAGGCGGCGCCGTAGCTGTGACGTTCGCGCTGGTTGCCGTCGAGCTCATCTCCGGTTACCTGGGCCACTCCATCGCCCTCGTCAGCGATGCCGTTCACAATCTCACCGATATTCCCACGCTGATCATTTCCTGGATCGGGATGCGCATGGCGTTGCGGCCTCCCACATCGGAGAAAACCTACGGGTATCATCGCGCCGGCATCCTCGCGGCATTCGTTAACGCGATGCTGCTTGAATTCGTCGCCGTCTTTCTGCTCTATCAATCCGCGTTGCGCCTTCGCAATCCCGTGGAAGTGCAGACCAACCTGATGCTCTGGGTTTCGGTGCTTGCGCTCGCGATCAACGGCGGCATCACGATCGCCGTCCATCGTGGACGCCGCGACCTCAACGTGCGCGCCGTGTGGTTGCACAATTTGGGCGACGCCTTGTCCAACGTCGCGATTTTCGCCGGTGCCCTCGTGATTCGTTGGACCGGCGCGAAATGGGTGGACCCCGTCGTCGGCATTGGAATCGGCGCGATGGTTTTGTGGTCGGCGACGGGAATCCTCAGAGAAAGCGGCCACATTTTGTTGGAAGGTTTGCCGCGGGAGATTCGTCTCGAAGAGGTTGCCGCCGCGATCCTGCGCGTCCCAGGCGTCCAGGAAGTTCACGACGTTCATATCTGGACGCTTGGCACGGACATGGTCGTGCTCTCCTGCCACGTTCGCATCCCGGACATGCACATGGAAGACAGCGAAAAAATCCTCACCAACATCTGCGCCGCTCTCGAACGCAATTTTCGAATTACCCACACCACCATCCAGTTCGAACGCGCAGGCCTGCCCGCCGAGGCTGGTCCGTACATGCCTGAACCTGCCCACCGCCCCGTCCAATAGATGACCCAATTTGATGAGTCGAGAGGAAACCTACAGAGGCAACTGCAGCAGCGTACCGCGTTCCTCGTTCACTCGCACGGTTGCATCGGCATCAAGGTCGCCCGAGGCGATCGACGCGCGACCTCCGTCAGGTGTGATGTAAACGATCTTGTCGCTTGTGTGGGTAAACGCGACAGTCTGAATCTGTTTCCCGCTGTGAAGCACCAGCGTGAACTGACCTTCGTCCTGAACCGGTGTAACCGCTTCTTCCGGCCCACCGCTGACTGGCTGCCCGCTTTGCTGCGGCGCTTGCTGCAGGATTATGATTTGGGGCTGAGGCCCCGGCGCCTGTTGTGTCTCCGAATCTTCGGCTGCGGGCGCGGGCTGTTCTCCTGAGTCCGACGGAACGTAATAGCCTCCCTCGCCCAAGATGTACGCGCCGGAGAAACGCCCTCCCGTTACCCTCAGCAGACGCGCTGCCTGCGCAATTTCGAGTTGGGTTACAGGATCGATCAGGGCCTTGGCAGCAAGGTCGCCGTTAATCGAATTGACGAATTCGTAGTCAAACCCCGAGTTCGGCGTGATATTTAGCAGGTTCTGAAGCGCGGCAGAGCCGCCGAAATCCGCATCCGCCCGCCTAGGGCTCGTTCTGCTCGGTCCGCCGCCGCTCGTGAGGCGAGCTGACCCACCCGAGGATGCCGAAGAAGTTGAATTGTTTCGCGCCTGGTGACTGCTGCCCGAGTAAGCCCGGTGTGCCGGAACGGAAGAAGCTGCAGGTGCCAAAACTGGAGGCGGTGCGCCGGAAGGTCGCGTTCCCAACTTCTGAGCGCGCACTACGGAAGGCGCAAGCATCAAGCAAGTGGCAATCACTGCTGCGGCGAGCCCTGCCTGGCGGTTCATGCTCATGGCGACCTCGCTTCTGAACAATCAGACGCCGCCCCTGGGCGCCCGGTTGTTTTTATTATACAGCTGATGCCTCTTCAGCCCTTCGCATTTCAGGCTCGCAAAGGGCACTTCCGGAACGTTCCTGGTGTCTAAACCCCCGGGATTACTTCACCTGGGACAGATCCTTGGTCTTTACACGTTTGCTTTTCCCAAGAGACAGGTATGTGTTATAAAGTCCGTTCGTGGGGCGTCCGGAAATGACACTGTCAAACCCGACCGTGGGAGCATCCGCGACTCCGACGCATGCCGAGCCGGCGATCGGTTCATCACGAGATCGAGAGCCAGAGTTCGCCTTAGGATATTGCCCGCGCTGCTCCGCTCGTCTTGAGCAGCGGAGCTGCAAGATGATTTGCCGCGGCTGCGGCTACTATATGTCTTGCTCGGATTTTTACTGAGGCTGGTCACGCAGCAGCCGGCACGGCCGCCGTTTCGGTAACTTACAAGTCCAAGAACTCAACGAGATTTCCAGGAGGCGTGAACGTGGCACTGAGAATGACGGATCGGGATGTGAACGGAATCACCGTGGTCGATATCGAAGGGCGCATCGTGCTGGGCGAGGAAAGCAACGCCTTTCGGGAACGGGTCAAGGCTCTGCTTGCGGCGGGCAAGAAGAAGATCGTGTTGAACATGGCGCAGGTGAGCTATATCGACAGCGCCGGTCTTGGAACTCTCGTCGCGACGTTCCACAGCGCGCGTTCGCAAGGCGCCACCTTGAAACTCGTGAACCTCGGCGCGAAATTCCAGGAAGTCTTGCAGGTCACGAAGCTGATGACGGTCTTCGATACTTACCCCAACGAAGCCGCCGCCGTCCAAAGCTTCCCCAAGTAACCTCGATCAATCGAATCGAGCGGGGCAAATCGAATCGCGCGCTCTTCATATCTAACTCGCGCTTGGCCGACTTCTAGAGTCGGCTCGTGCAGTCGCTTCCTCGTGCCCTCAGGTTTTTTTCTGTGCACTCTGTGGTAATGCTTTGCAGTAGTGTTTCGCGCCTTTTTCCCGCGGCCTGACTCCTCAATCTTCTACGCGATAGATCGCAACCCCGCTCAGCATCTTGGGATAGAAATCCGTGGATTTCTGAGGCAGCACGTCGCCACCCAGCGCGATATCCATCACCTGTTGGACGCGCACGGGATTGAGCAAACAAGCAAGCTGGGCGTCCCCCTTATCCACCGCGGCTACGGCCGCATCCATTTCGCGTTCATAGCTCACATTCTTCTCGGCGGTGACGGCTTCCGCCGTAACTCCCAGTCCCTTATCAAGAATCAGCCGATGCAGCAGAACCACGTCGAGCTGGCGCTGCGCTTCGGATAAATCGGGCAGCAGCGTCTCCAGGTCCGCGTCGCGTCGCAGCAAAAACAAGTAAAACGCGCCGCTGTTCGCCGGACCTCCTCCGAGGGAAACTCCGCCCGGGTAAATTCCGATTGAGCGGCGCTCGCGGCTGCGTCCCTCGAAGTCCCGCCGGAATTCGGCGTAGCTCACGGCGCGCTCTTCCGCATCCTGAAAGGGATATGAGTACCAGTCAAAAAAGGGGCCCACGGCCTTGCGAAACCGCTCGAAATTGAAATCGGCGAGATTTCGCACGAGCCGGTGCGTGGGAAGAATCGTCAATCCCTTCGAATGCGAGTTGATGCACGTCATCATGGCGAATTCGTAGGCGGCGGACGGATCGGTCTTGCGCCGCTTGGCCCGGCGCTCGTTGCGGTAGCTCAGCGCGGTTTCGTAGCGGTGATGGCCGTCGGCGATCACAAGCTTCTTATCGGACATTTCCTTCTGAATCCGTCGCGCGAAAGCCTGATCCGAAACGGGCCACAGCCGGTGAAGAACGTCATATTCGTCGCGCAGTTCGAGAGGCGCGTTCTTGTGAGCTGTTTCTTCCAGCAGCACTTCGATGCGTCTCGTCGGATCATCGTAGAGCATGAAAAGCTGGCCCGTCTGCGCGCGGGTGTGGCGCAGCAGTTCCATGCGGTCGGCTTTCGGGGCGGACAGGGTTCGCTCGTGACGAAAAACGACCTTCGCGTCGTAATCTTCCAGGCGCCCGAGCGCGATGAATCCGATTCGTTCGCGCCGCGAATGCGTGCCGGGCACGAAATACTCCTGAGAGTAGATGTAAACGCTTGGCGCAGAATCCTGAACAAGTATTTTGCCCGCGATCCATTCCTCGAGCTTTGCCGCCGCGCGCGTGTAGACGTTATTCCGCGGCGTATCACCTTCGAACACGTTCCCCTTTTCGATCGCGATCAGATTGGCGGGACTCGCCGCGTAGTATCGCTCCTGCATGGCAGGCGAAATTTTGTCGTAGGGTTGCGTAAGCACGTCTTTCAGTGCCACGCGGTCGGTGTTGTATCGGAAGGCGCGAAAGGGTTGGATCTCAGCCATCGGGCCTCTGCGTGAGAGTGGGCAACGCGAAAACTAGCTATCTTAGCAGACCCGCCCGTCGCGGGTTAGCTTCCGATCACTCGACGATCCGCAAGACATCCCAATGCTCGGCATTTCTACCACTGGGAAGAAGGCTCGTTTATTTGACTTTACAATGCAAAGTACTTTTCATAGAATGCCCCTATGTCCCAGCCAACCCCTCTACCCCACTCCCCCAATCCGGGCGGGAACTTCCGCCACTTTGCCGGGCGTCTCATCAAGACCCTCGCTGCGCTGGCCTTATTCGCAGTTGTCGCGCTGGCGATGCTTCTCGCCTTACTTTGGCACGAGCGCAACTCAGAAATCACTTTGCCCGAGCCCACTGGCCACTTTGCCGTCGGCCGGACGACGTATAGATGGGTCAACGACGCCGAGACGGACGAATTGGCCCCGTCTCCAGGAGCGAAGCGGGACGTACTGGTTTGGATTTGGTACCCGGCCCTAACTCCGGTATCTGCCGCACCGGTGGATTACGTGCCCGCGCCGTGGCGATTGGCAGACGCGCAGCATTCGGGCAGCTTGATGCGGCTCCTTACGCGAGACTCGTCGCTCGTGCACGCCCACAGCACTTCGGATCCAGACGTCGCGCAGGACGAGCGCTCCTATCCGGTCGTGATCATGCGCGCCGGCGGCGCCGCACCGACCACGGATTTCACCACGCTAGCTGAAGACCTCGCAAGTCACGGCTACGTCGTCGTCGGTTTCGACGCGCCTTACAGAACCTACCTCGTTGTGCTCCCCGACGGTCGCATCATCACAAGGCCGCCAGAGTACGATCCCGAAAATCTCCCCACCGAGCAGCAAGATCGTCTCATCAACAAGCTTCTGCCCATGTGGACCAGCGACACAAAGTTTGTCGTTGACCAATTGCAACGTCTGAATGCCGCCGACCCATCCGGCAAGTTCACGGGCCGCCTCGACATGAAGCGCCTCGGCATGTTCGGGCACTCGTTCGGCGGCGCAACGGCGCTTCAATTCTGTCATGACGATCCCCGCTGCAAGGCGGGCATCGATATTGACGGCGCGCCCTACGGCAGTGTGGTTCAGGACGGCCTCACGCAGCCCTTCATGTTCCTTCTTAGCGACCACAGCCGAGACCTGCCCGATCCGGCCAGCGGTCAAATCCTGGCCAACTTCCAATCCATTTACCGCCGCGTTCCGAACGGACACCTCTCCATCACCATCCGCGGCGCGAATCACTTTAGCTTCAGTGACCAGATTCTGTTGAAGAGCCAGTACGTCATAGGCCTGCTGCGCCGGTTGGGATTCGGCAACCTCGCCCCGCGCCGCGGCCTGGCCATCACTACCGAATACGTGCACACCTTCTTCGACGTCTACTTGAAGGACGCACCCCCCGCCTCGCTCAACAAGCTGCCTCAACTCTTTCCCGAAGTTCAAGTTGACCATCAGCAGTAGCGGTCCGCGTCGCCGGCGACGTTCGGTTACCCGATTGACCGAAAGTCAATCCGCGTCTTCCACGGATGGTACCGCCACAACCGCAACCTTCTTCGCTCTCGTCGTCGTGATCACCACCACGCTGATCAGAACAAACACCGTCCCCAGAATCGTTCGCAGGCCCAGCGCTTCGCCGCCGAGGAAATATCCAACCACCACTGCCACCACAGGGTTCACGTACGCATAAGTCGCCACCTTTGTTGGCGATTCATGATGAATCAGCCACACGTAGGCGGTAAACGCGATGATCGAGCCTGCGACAATCAGATAGAGCAACGCGAGCCACGCGCCGCGCGAAACCGCCGACGGATGAAAATTTCGAAATTCGCCCAGCGCGAGCTGCCGTGAGAGCCAGAAACACTCCGCCCGCAAGCATTTGTGCGCCCGAGCTCATCACTTTGGAAGGCGGCAGCGGCAGCATGCGCGCAAACGCCGACGCTATCGACCAACTCACCGATCCAACGATCAGCGCCACGGCGCCCAGCCTGTCGATCGGCGCTCCGCCAAGGTCCAGTGAACGGCTCATCAGCACGCCCACTCCGGCGAGCCCGATCAAGAGAGCCGACCCTAAGCGCACGGTGAGCCTTTGCGTTCGCAGGAAAATAATTTCCGACAACGCCATAAATGCCGGGATCGTAGCCATCATCACCGCGGTTATGCCCGAAGGCACGCGCTGTTCGGCCCAGAACAGCAATCCGTAGTCGAGGACGAAGATCAGAAGAGCGAGTAAAGATACCGAGGCCCATTGGCGTCCGGTCGGCGAGCGCTCGCCTCGCGCGAGCGTCCACCCGTAAAGAACGAGTCCCGCCACCAGGAAACGCATCGCCGCCAGGAGGAACGGCGGAACTTCGCGGACGCCGACACGAATTGCGAGAAATGTGGATCCCCACACGAAATAGATAATTGCGAAAGCCAACAGTGTCTTCCACGCTGGGCGATGGCCAGTGGCTTGCACAGTAGATTCCTGCCGACAATCTACCAATTCCCTCCCTTGATTGCTCATCCCCGCCCGCCACGACGTACTCGAAAACAGTCCACATTGTCTTTATAACGCGCGAAAACCGCCTCAACCACTCGGAAGCGGACTCTGTTTTTGTTTCTTTTCGTCGTGTTAATCTGACTCAAGACTCGGGATCCGCGGGTTCCGCGCCTTCTGCAAAAAATGGCTGACAATCACAACCGATTCACCGCCGTTCGCGTCCTGATTTTTGACCTCGATGGCACCTTGATCGATTCGAAGCTCGATCTCGCGCTCTCCGTCAACGCTATGCTCGAATACATGCGCCGCGCGCCGCTTCTCTCACGACACGATTTACAGTCTCGTGGGCAATGGAGCCCCGGTGCTCGTGCGGCGAGCGCTGACTGAGGGCACCGTGCCCCGCGAGATCACCGATGAACAAGTCGACCGCGGCCTCGCCTATTTCCTCTCGTATTACCGCGCGCACATGCTCGATAACACGGTCGCCTATCCCGGCGCGCGCGAGGCGCTCGAACTTCTCGCGCAGCGTCCCATGGCCGTCTTGACCAACAAGCCCGTGAATTTCAGCCGCGCGATTCTCGAAGGCCTCGGCCTCTCGCGCTACTTCCGCTACGTTTACGGCGGCAACAGCTTCGAGAAAAAGAAGCCCCACCCCATGGGCGTCGAAATCCTGCTGCGCGATCTGAATTCAACCGCGCGCGAGGCGATGATGGTGGGAGATTCCGAGGTGGACGTCCAGACGGCGCGCAATGCGGGAATCTGGGCTTGCGGCGTTTCGTACGGCCTGGGCGCCGACGGTCTCCGCGCCAATCCGCCCGACGTCATGCTCGACACGCTGACGGAGCTCCCTTCTCACCTCAATGGACGATGAAGTGAGATCAGTTCCCATCTTGCGTGGCCGCACCCTCTTAATTCTTGCTGCCGCAAGTTTAGTGATCGGCGCAACCTCTTCAGCGCTCCCTTACGCGTCGGCGACAGGGAGCCTTCAGGTTTCGGCCCGGAAGTCCGCGAAACCCAAGGCTGCATCTCCCGCGGCGCCAAAAGAGTTGCCTATGCCGTTTCGCGTCGGTGAGCTGCTCAAATACCAGGTCTCCTGGGCTTCGTTCGCCACGGCCGCCACCGTGGAACTCAGCGTACCCGAACGCCGCGACTTCTACGGCTGGCAGACGTGGCACTTCCGTGCGTCGGCGCACACCGCAAGTCCCGTGCGTGCTCTCTTCGCGATTGACGACCAGTTCGATTCTTACACCGACGCGACATCGCTCGAAAGCCGCCAGTATGAAACGTACCTCAGCGAAATGGGGCGCAAACTCGATCAGGAGTGGAGATTCATCCCGGAAGGGCAAACTCCGCGAGCGCCCGGACCGGCCGTGATCGTCCTGCCGGAAACGCGCGATCCGCTGGGCGCGCTGTACTCACTGCGTGCGCTCGACTGGCAGCGGACGCCTGAGGTGCGCAGTCCCGTCTACGACGGCCACAATCTTTACGAGATGCGCGCGCGGATGGAATCTCGCGACGAGGCCTTGACCCTTCCCGCTGGCGCGTTTTCCGCCACTCGCATCGCGATTCGTGTGTTCCAGCACGAGAAGGAAGTTCCCGGAGTCAGTTTTGTGGTGTGGCTCGCGCACGACGCCGCGCATACACCCGTTGCAATGAAGGCCGAGTTGCCGTTCGACAGTTTGCACGTTGAAATGGTTTCCGCTTCCAAGTAGGAAATACTGCGCGGCCTCGGCGCTGGATGCCGTCAGTTTTCGGGAATGACCCAGTCATCCGGCGGGAAATCGATCTGCCAAAACGCGGGGAAGGGTCTCTCGAACTCGATTCCCATTTGCACTTTGCCCGCCTGCGAGCTCCCCAGGTAAACAATCCTGCATTCGAGCGACGCTCGCGTCGCCTTGTTCGAAACCGTCACTTGCTGGCCCGCTGCGACAGACGCTCCCAGCGCGATCAGCGCGCCGTGCGCGTTCACCACGAGCGTGCGCGTCTCTTCAGTGAAGTCCTGGCTCTTGGAGTTCTTGCCAGCCACCGAAATCGGCACGCTCAGGAGCACTCGCATACTTCGGCGGCGGCCGGGGTCGGCAATCCACGTTTTCGCATCGGCTGGGGACGTATGTGTGAGTGGCATAGTGCTAGTACCTTAGCTACAGGGAATGGCCGGCACAATGGGACTTTCCTCCTATTCCGGTCGTGAAGGTAAACACCACTCCGATGCGATATGTGATTGATTCTAGGATACTTACTTTAGGACTGACAAGATCCGCTCGCCTGTGAATCGGGCGGGCCATGAACCGCCACGGTTAGCAGTCCTTATTTTGTAGGCTCTTTATTTGCGCCCATCAGAGGGTGGGAAAACAAAAAAGGCCAGTGGGCCATTAACTCGCTGACCGTCGAATTCGAGGCATCCCATGAACAGAACGCCTGACTGGTTCCTAACATTATCTGAAGTTCTTCCGCTGGAATCGCGCGGGGTAGACCCTTGCGGCCGAGCTCACCCATTGCACGCATACGATACTTATACTGCTGTCGCTTGCCACCATCAAGACCAAACAAACCGAGGACCAATGACCGCCATAACCTAAGGCGCGGGTCCGACTTTTCCCGCAGGCCTTTTAGCAGTGCACGATCTTCTCGCGCGCACCCTTCAATTTCCGCGTCGCGTTTCGCGTATCCACCACCAGCTTCGAGTGTCGAACGATCGCTTCGTAATCGTAGTTCGAATGGTCGGTCGCGATCAGCACGCAATCGTAGCTCCCCAACCGCTCCGGCGTGAGTTCCACGGACCGCATGTTCGAAAAATCGTAGTGCCGCATGCGATGCAGCGCGGGAAAGTACGGATCGTTGTACTCGAGATTCGCGCCCCGCTCCGTCAGCAGCTCGAGTAGCTTCAACGACGGCGACTCGCGCAAATCATCCACGTCCTTCTTGTACGCCACTCCGAGCAGCAGCACCTTCGAACCCTTGATGCTCTTCTGGCGCTCGTTCAGCGCGGCGCCGACGGCGTTCACCACGTGGTACGGCATTTCCGTATTGATCTCGCCTGCCAGCTCGATAAACCGCGTCGCAAAATCGTATTCGCGCGCCTTCCACGAAAGATAATAGGGATCCACGGGGATGCAGTGCCCTCCCAGGCCCGGTCCGGGATAAAACGGCATGAAGCCAAAGGGCTTCGTCGCGGCACTGTCGATCACTTCCCAGATGTCGAGGCCCATTCGCAGGCTCAACTGCTTCAATTCGTTCACGAGCGCGATATTCACGCAGCGGAAAATGTTTTCGAGCAGCTTCACCATCTCGGCCGCGCGAGTCGAACTCACCGGCACAACGCGCGACACGATTTGCGCGTACAGCCCCACGGCTGCGCGCCCGCTGGCCGGATTTATGCCCCCCACCACCTTGGGAATCTGCGCGAGCCCGAACTGCTTGTTGCCGGGATCTTCGCGCTCCGGCGAAAACGCCAGATAAAAATCCGTGGCCACATCCGCGCCGCTCACGCCGCGGTCAATCGGGCACTTCAGCCCGCCTTTTTCGAGAATCGGCAGCACGAGCTCTTCGGTAGTCCCAGGGTACGTCGTGCTTTCGAGCACGATCAGTTGGTTTCGCTGCAAGTTCGGCGCGATGGCAAGCGCCGTATTCTCCACGTAACTCAGGTCCGGCTCGCGCCGTTCGTCTAGCGGCGTAGGCACGCAGATAAGCACGGCGTCCATGTCGCGCAGCCGCGCAAACTCCGTCGTCGCGTCGAATCGCTTTGCCTCCACGTGCTGCCGAATCTTGTCGGCTGGAATGTGTTGGATGTAGCTCTGTCCCGCGTTCAGCTTGTCGATCTTGCTTTTGTCGAGGTCGAATCCCGTCACGCGCTGGCCCACGTCGGCAAACCGTAACGCAAGCGGCAAACCCACGTATCCGCACCCTATGATTCCCACTTTTATATCTTTGCCGCCAAAGAACTCAGGCTTGCGCTCCACACCCATTCCGTTTCCTCTCAGTTATGAATTTTGAGGGCCCCCTAGAATCGGGGATTCGGCTGAAGCGACGACATTCAGCCACCAAGACGAGCAATCGAATATAACAAGTTTCGGGATGGCGGCAAAATCAGCGTTCGCCGGAGTGTTCCAAATCGTGACACTCATTCTACGGGACTTGAACTAACTCGACGTCGTCGATCCTGAGGTTCCCGGCGATCTCATTGTCCAGTTTGCGGCTCGGCGGCCGTTGGACCTGAATCGCCACGAGGCGCGTTTGGGGGCCGGTGGTGAATTCCACTTGTTGCCCTTCCCACGGAAAAGTTCCCGTCATGTTGGGAGTTTCCACCGAAAGCGCTCTTCGGTCGATCTGATCGTAGATTGCGAAGCGCGGTCCGCTGTCCGTCGTGATTTTGTCGCCGCGCGCGTACGCCGTGAATCGGTACTTTGTATCCGGATCGACCAGCACGTATTGCACCACTTGCCCGAAGTCGATGTTATGGGTCCCGTCAAAGCCGATGTACAGCGAATGCGACCCCTGGTGCGTCACGCCGGTGTCGACGAAAATCTGTGCGCTTTCGACGGGCACCAGCCGCCAGTCGAACCCGCCATTCAGGACGGGCGCTTCGAAACCGCCGTTCATCACCAAGTTGTAAGCCCGATTGGCAACCAGATTGGAACGTGCTGCGGTAGCGGGAAATCGCGCCGCGACATCCGACATGGCGTTGTGGCGGACAAGATCGGACCAAACCGCATTCATCGCGTCGATTTGCCGCGCATAAAGCAGCGCGTCGAAATAGCGGAACGCCGCGTCGCGATCGATGGCGTCCTGACGGGCCATCAGCCGTGACCAGACGTCTTTGGCCGCGTCCAGCCGGTTCGTGCGGCCCAAATAGTCGAGATAAGCGGAAAGCGCCTCGGGCTCGCTCGGGCACCGCTTCGAGAATTTCCTCCGGTGGCAGGCCGGCGCGCCAGGCAAGGTCGAAAGCGCCCGTGCGCAGCGCCGGGTCGCCCGCAATCGCTACCCGCATCAGACCAAGTGCGCGCTGGGCGTCACCCGCCCGGATCAGAAAATTCGCATACACCCAATTGATTTTGGGAGACCTGGGAAACTCCGCCAGCCCCCGCTCGAACGCCATCGCCGCTTTCTTGTCGTCTCCAGCGAACTCCTCCGCTTCGCCGAGAAGCGCCCAATTCAGCGCGCGGTTCGGTCCTTCGCGCGTCGCTACGTCGAGCGAATGTGCCACTCGCGCCGAATCCTCATCCGGCGAATTGGAAAGAAGCTCCGCCGCAGCGACGGGAAGGCCCGGATCCGTCGGATCCCATTCCTGAGCTTGACCAAGCCGCTCTATCGTACCCTTACGACCCAGCCACGACGCAATTCCCTCCCGCGTCGAGGCCACCGCAAATCCAAGCAGAATCAAGACAAGCCCGGCGCGACCGAGAATGTTTAGCGTCTGTTTCTTCTCGGTGGTCTCCACGAAAAAAGTCTAATGCAATCGTGTAGCCACCACGTAATCCCTCCGATCGCGCAAACACCTCTTTGCCCTCAAGTCACCCTGATGTCCTTTGGCTTTCTGCCTTTCCAGACTGTGCTGCGTTAGGTTCCGGCTTCCAAACGAGGCCCAAAATGAACGAAACACTTAGGCGATTCCCTATTTGGTCCATGCAGAAACCACTTGCCACGCCCCCAGCAAAAAAAGGAACGCCGCGAACGTAATCCGCATTCGGTGCGGGCTAAGCGAATTCGCCAGTCTGCCTCCGAGAAAACCGCCAAGAAATACGCCGGGAACGATCAGCATCCCCACCTGGATGTCCACTTGATGCGCGTGGTAGTACGTCATAAACGCCAGCAGACCCGTGGGCGGCACAAGCGCCACCAGGCTCGTCCCTTGCGCCCGCTGCTGCCCAAAGCCAAAGATCAGCACCAGTAGCGGAACCAGCAGCGTTCCGCCGCCGATGCCGAAGACCCCGCTGCAAATCCCGGCCACCAGCGCAGCCACAAGAATCCCCCAAAGCCTCGCGTGCCCGGCGTTCTTGCCAGCGCCGGCTTGTCCTGAACGCACGCCGAAGGCGTCCCCCCGGCTCTTTTCTGGAGAATCGCCTCGAGTCATGCCCTCAGGCATATCTTTAGGCATGACTGTCCTGCTGTAGCGTTTTCTTTTGTTGCGCTCGCCTCGCCTGGCGCCACAGCAGCGTCGCGGAGATCATAAGGAAGAATCCAAATAGCGCTTGCAGCAAACGCGACGAAATCCCCACGGCGATGCGTCCCCCGAAATATCCGCCGATCAAGAACCCGAGCGCGCAAATAATCCCCGCCGGTAGGTCCACCTCACCCTTCTTCCAGTAGACCGCCAAGGCGCCAACCCCGAGCGGCAACAGCAGAATGAACAGCGATGTTCCCTGCGCAACGTGCTGATCCATCCCGAGCAGGTAGACGAGCGCGGGCACCACCACGGTGCCGCCTCCAATTCCCATTAGCCCCATCAAAATCCCCGCGCCCAGCCCCAGCAAAATCACAAGAACGTCATGCATGCGCGATCCGCCCCCACCGATGTGTCAGAGACGCGCATATTCTCGCACGTGTGAAGCCGAAGCAGGGGAACCGAGGTGGTACTATCTTGTTGGGCGGGCAAACGGTCACGGCAAAGAAGCTTCGGGCTCCGTTTCTCGCCACTCGTCACTCGTCACTCGCCACTGCCTTTCTAATCGCCACCGATTCGGTAATTGGAGTAGGCCATTCCCAGCAGAACGGCAAACACGAGGGCGTTGGCGGGGATGTAGAGATTGAAGTCGGCCGTGCTGTGCATCAGCAGCGCGCTTGCGCCGGCCACGGCGCCGATACCCAGGGCGCGCTCAAGATTAAATGGAGCCACGATCGACTGCGCGAGCTTCGCGTGGCCGCGCAGGGCCGCGCCACCGGCTCGCGCTATGACAAAGAAGATGAGCGAAAAGAACAAAATTGCGCCGGGGATTCCCAGCTCGGCCGCGAGCTCCAGGTAGTCGTTGTGCGCGTGGTCGGCGATCAGCGTCAATTGCGTGGACTGCACCCGCGTAAAGGCGAACTCGAAGCAGCCGAGCCCGACGCCTGTCCAGGGATGCTGGCCGATCAGTTTCGCCACGCTTTTCCACTCGGCCACGCGCCCTTCGCCATTCTCCGCCGCCAGCGGCTCATCGTGCGAGAGGGTCGCGAAATGCTCGACGACGCCGCCCGCTCCGATCCATACCGTGATCGCAGCGCCGATCGCGAGGCATGCGGCCAGCAACTTCCAGTTCACTCGTCCGAAGCGGCGTCCCACGGAAGCCAGCGCGGCGAGCACCGCCAAAGACACAAGTGCCGACACCAATCCCATGCGCGAAAGCGAGAACACAATCGCCACAAACAGAAAAATCGCAACGACGAGCAGCACGAGGCTTTTGAGAATTTCCGGATGCCCGAGCCGGTCGAGCAAATCGCGCAACGAGCGCTGCCGGGAATGGTGCGACGCTCTGCCCTGGTAATACAGCGCCAGAGCAAGGCTGAGCGGCAGAATCATTTCGAGCAGGCCCGCAAAGTGATTGTGGTTGACGTAGGTTCCCGTCGCGCTGCCGGTGTAATAAATGCGATGGTAGGTCCAGATATACTGCCAGCCGCCGGGGTACTCGGCGAGGCCGTACAGCGATTCGAACAGCGCGAGTCCAATTAGCGAGAACGCGAGACGCTGGCGCGCGGCATGGTCGCGCGAAACCTCGAGCGCGACGAAAAACCCCGCGACGCCGGCGGCGAACGCGAGCCCGCGTACTTTGATGGCGTACGTATCAAAGCCAATCGCTCCGTAGCGCGACGCGAACCATTGAATCACCACCCAAACCGCTAGCGCAGCCAGGATCCACAGCGCCGGCACACTCGGATTTCGGCTTTCGCTTCGGTCCCTCTCGGTTTCGCGGCGATGCAAAAGCAGCGCGCCCGCCATAAGAAAAATCAGGTCTCGAGAAATCGCCCAGGAAATTGGCTCGGTTCCTCCGAAACCCGCAACCGCCAGGAATATGGTTGCGACTAACGTGATCTCGATCGTGTAGAGAAATATGCGATTTGGGGAACGTTCCCCGAGCTGCGGAAGATAGTCACCCTGTGCTCCATTGGGAGCGGCTCGTGCCCCGGGGAAAACTGCTTGGCTGGTCATCGGACGGCCGCGGCTTGTTTTTCCTGTATCTCTTGCAACTCGTTGGCTTGCGCCTGTTGGCCTGAATTTGCGGAAACGGATTCCCATTTCATTTCGGCGGCTTTCAGCACGGGATGCGAGACGAGCAGATGCCATACCACAGCCTGAAACGCTTCGGTGTGCGGCGTCACCGCGTCACGGTTCGTCACCGGGACGATCACGCACGCGTTCGCCACTTGCGCCGTGTAGCCGCCGTTCGGCCCCACCACGCCTCCGATGGCGCAACCTACTTCGCGCGCGTGTTGCAGGGCGCGCACCAGGTTCGTGCTGATATTTTTCTCGGCGTCCCCGCCGCCCACCGAGAAAACAAAGACCATATCGTTGCGCTGGAGGCGGCTGGCGCGCAGCCAGTTCCGGTAACTCGTGTCCCAACCGTCGTCGTTGACCCGCGCCGTCAGTTCGGAGACGTTGTCCGTGACCGCGTAAGCCTCGAAGCCCGCGATCTTGCGGAAGTCGCAGGCCGCGTGCGAGGCGTGCCCTGCACCGCCGCCGACCCCGATCAGGAAAAGCCGGCCGCCCCGGTCACGCACGGAGCGCAACAATCCGGCGAGACGCTCGATTTGCTGCGAGTCGATTCTTTGGGCGATTTCGGCGGTTTCGCGAAGGTACTTCGACGAGTGCGTGGCGCCGCGAGTGGAGAGAACGCAAGGTTCCACCTGGGCCGCCTGGCGATCACTCCTAAAGTCACGTTGCGCCTTGTGATGCAGCATCTCGCCAATAACCGCCGATGCTTGCTGCACATCCCGGACCACGCGATCCGGGTAAGCGCCGCGCGCGGAGAACTCCTCGCACACGGTGCAGC
Source organism: uncultured Acidobacteriota bacterium (assembly GCA_963744235.1). GTDB lineage: Bacteria > Acidobacteriota > Terriglobia > Acidiferrales > UBA7541 > Palsa-295. The sequence continues at coordinate 936,991 of CAVUSU010000007.1, forward strand.
GGTGCGGCGAGACGAGAAGAGTGGTGATGCCCGCGGTGCGGCCGGCGAGAACGTCGGGAACGTCGTCACCCACGAGAAACGATTCGGAAAGATCGATGTTGTGCTCCTTGGCGGCACGAAGGAACAGGCCGTGCTTCGGCTTGCGACAATCGCAGTCCACGCGGTATTCGTCCAGAACCGCTTCGGGATGATGGCGGCAGTAAAAGATTCCGTCGAGACGCGCCCCAAAAAGCGAAAGCTGCGTCCGCATCTTTTCGGTGATGGCGTCAAGGAGCCACGGAGTGAGTTTGCCCTTGGCGATGCCGGGCTGATTCGAGACAACGATGACGGCAAGACCGAGCTCGTTGAGCGCCGCGACGCCTTCTGCCACGCCAGGCAAGAGCTCGAACTCTTCCGGATTCGCGGGCGTATCGACGGTGCCCAATTCCGCATTATAAACGTACCGGTTAATCACACCATCGCGATCGAGAAAGACGGCCTTTGTTTTCAAGTCAGTTCCCCTGGACTGAATCCGAGTTTTGATGCTGGCCCGCAAGCAACTCCCTTTTCATACGCCCGCCATGGCCCGGGCAAGGACGCGTTCTTTTTGGTTTTGGCGTTCGAGATGCGCCAGGCGCCCATCGCGCGTGACAATGTCGAAGATCACTTTGCTGCCTTCGAAATCGAGGCGGAAGTGGAGCTCGCGCAGCCCCGCTTTGCGCATCGTCTCGCGTAATTCAGGTTTGCGCTCCTCGCAGTACAGCATCAGGAATCCCCCGCCTCCCGCGCCGGAGATTTTCCCTCCCACCGCGCCGTGTTGCCTCGCAAGTTCGTACCACGCGTCGATCTGTGGATTGGTGATGCCGTTCGAAAGGCGCTTCTTCGATTGCCAGTGGATGTCGAGAAGTTCGCCGAACCGGCGCAGGTTGCCGCGGATGATGGAATCGCGAATCTCGATTCCGATATCTTTTATCTCGCAAAGGCTCGAAACCACCACTGCGTCGCGCTTCTTCGTGCTCTGGTCCTGGTGTGTGAGGATCGAAGTGGCGTTGCGCGTTTCTCCTGTGAAAAACAGGAGCAAATTGCTTTCGAGGGCTTCCACCAGATCCGTTTCAAGATCGAGACGCGTGGCTTTCACGCGGCCGTCGGGCGCAATGTCGAGCGTGGTGACTCCACCGAACGCCGCCATGTACTGGTCCTGTTTGCCGATCGGCTTTTTCAGGAGTTCGAGCTCGATGTGACACGCTTCCTCGGCAAGCAGGCTCGCGCTGGCCTGGCGCTGCATCAGCGTGTGCAGGCCGTTGAGCAGGCCAACCATATAGCAACTCGAAGAGCCGAGACCCGTGCCGGCGGGTATATCCGCGATCGAGTCGATTTCGATGCCATTCTTGATGCGGAAGTAACGAAGGCCTTCTCGGGCGAGCGTGTGCTCCACCTGCTCGACGTCGTCGACAATTTCCGTGTTTGCGTAGCGGATACGTACTTTATCGTCGACGATCGGCGTGTTGATGTTGACGTACATGTATTTGTCGATCCCCACCGCGAGGATGAAGCCTCCGTGCTCCTGATAAAACGACGGGAGATCGGTTCCTCCGCCTCCCAGCGTTAAGCGGAACGGCGTTCGCGTGATGATCATCGTTGTGAGTTCTCCTTAGCCGAGCGGAACACGCCGCAGCGTGCCGCCTTCGGTTTTCATGATGTCCGAAATCCTTCCGGGAAAATCCTCCCAGGCGTCATACACCCCGCTGATCAGTCGTCCGGTAAGACCATTCGAGCGTGGAGAAGCAAGAAACAGCGCGAGCGCGGCGGCGCGGCTTGGCGGAACGCCGCCTGTTTCTGCCATTTCCGCGATTTCACGGACAGTTCTGTCGCCGCCGGCAGGTCCCGCTGCCCGCATTTCGTCCCACATCCGGCTGAGCACCGGGCCTGGAGCGATCGCATTGATTTGGATGTTGGCATCGCGAAGCTCCTCGGCGAGGGTCTCCGTAAGCCGCACGACGGCAGCCTTCGAAGCTGCGTACGCCGAAAAGAAAGGACGCGCGTAGGCAGCTCCGCCTCCCGAAAAATGAATGATCTTCCCGCCTCCCTGCGCAATCATCAGCGGAACAGCGGCGCGGACGAGGTGGAACGAACCGAGAAGATTCACTTCGACGGCTCGACCCCACTCGTCGGGCGCAGCCGCGTGCGCAGGGCCAATCGGCCCTTGAATGCCGGTGCAGTTAACCAGCACGTCGAGAGTTCCAAAGCGCTCATGCGTCTGTTCGACAGCATCCCTAACCTCCTGCCAGGACCGGATATCAAACTGGAGATGCAGGACGCGATCGGCGTCAAGGCGATGGGTCAAGCACGAAGTGGTCGCTGTGCGGCTGCCGAGGGCAAGGCGCGCTCCTTCCAGGTGAAAGCGTTCCGCAACCGCGGAGCCGATCGCGCCGGAAGCTCCCGCAATGAGACAGACTTTATCTTGGAGTTCTTTCGCGGCCATTCTTCAGTAGGCTCCCTCCGCGCTCAGAACTTGCCAGAACGTTTTCGCCAGAATGACCAGGTCCAGCCAAATGGACCAATGCTCGATGTAGAACATGTCCATTTGAATTTTCTCCTCGAAGGTGGTCGTCTGGCGGCCCATCACCTGCCAGAAGCCCGTGAGCCCCGGCTTCACGGAAAGGAGCTTCGGCGCCAGGTCTCCATAGCGCTCGCGCGCCGCGGGAGTAATCGCCCGCGGTCCTACGAAACTAATGCGTCCCGCCAAGATGCTGAAGAACTGCGGAAATTCGTCGAGGCTGTACTTTCTCAGAAAGCGGCCGCAGCGCAGGATCCGCGGATCGTCCTTCAACTTGAAACTGCATTCGAACTTCGCTTTGAGCGACGCGTTCCCGTCGAGGATTTGCTCGGCATCCTCAACCATCGTGCGAAACTTCAGGAAATGATGCACGCGGCCGTCGGTGCCGACGTACTCCCGCCGATGGAAGATGGGGCCACCGTCTTCCGATTTGATCAGAATGGCGACAAAAGGGATGAGCGCAAGCGTAGCGAGGCTGCCAACAACTCCGATCGCGACATCGAGCACGGCTCTTGCAAATTTGTGCGCCAGGCGCGGCCACCTGGGCTGAGAACTGAGGCGGAAGCAGCCCGAAAACTCGTCGCGCTCAAAACGCAGGTCGGGCGGCCCGAACAAATGAGAGTGGACTTCGACTTCCAGCCCCTTCTCCCGGCACCGCCGGACAATTTCCAGGATAAGCGGATAGCCGATGGTGGAGGAGTCGGCGAAATGAATCACGATCAGCCGCGCGCGCTCGGCATCCGCAACCTCTTCCCAGTCGTCGATGAACCCGAGAACCGGCAGTGCAGTGTGAGTCCTGTTCACCAGGTCGCGTGCGCCCGGTTCGACGAGCGCGCCTGCGATCGCGTAACCGCGATAGCGCTGAATCGCGAGACGCCGCTCGAAGGCTGCGAGGCGCTCGGGCGAGCCCAGCATCAGCGCTTTCTGCCGGCCAAGGCCCCTGCGCCAAAGCGATCCATAGATCGCGCGCAAACTGAAACGCGCCACAAGCAGAAACAACAGCGCCAACGCGTACCAGACGACAAGCAGATAACGCGAAAACCCGAGCGATTTGAAGAGAACGAAATTCGCGCACGCCAGCGCAACGAATGAAAATGAAATGCCCTTGAATAGGACCTCTAGCTCTTTTTCGGGACGTCGCAGATCAGGGCTCTTGTAGGCCGCAAGCAGATAAAGCATCGCGGTGAAAAATGGCGCGTAGAAGAGGTAGTAGTCCGAAGGGTCCAGGAATGTTGCCGGGACGCGGAGAGAATGCTGAGTCAGCATCTTCGCGAGGCGGTGTGAGGCGGCAAGCGCCGCAACATCGCCCATGAGGAAGAGCAAGGTCTTGATCCACGCTCGACTAAGCAAGTCCGATATGACCGCCAGACTGCCGGCAATCGAAGGTCGCGCCAGCCCGTGGGGCGCGATTTGGGGAATAGTTCGCAGAATCGGTTTGGTAGCCACGGAATCTCCTCAGACTGCGACAGCGTTCCCTTTCCTAGAGATCCCGCAACGAACGACGCCCGACCGCTTCATTGCTTCCAGCGCGGTGGTAACGTAGTCGCCGGAATCGAGCATGGAATCAAACCAATCCAGGTAGTCGTCGAAGATTTCGCTCAGGCCCTTCTTAACCTTCCAGCCGAGCGCTTCCAGCTTTGCCGAACTCGAAACGGTGTGCCGAACATCGCCCACTCGATACGCCCCAGTGATTTCTGGGCCGATTCGCGCGTTCATTTTTTGCTGAAGAAGCGAAGCATATTCGAGAACCGTTGTAGGCTTGCCGCTGCCCACGTTGAAGGCTTGACCGTTTGCGCGCGGGTCGTCCAGGACCGTCAGGTTCGCGGCCACCACGTCGGAGACGTGGATGTAATCGCGAAGTTGCTTGCCATCTTCGAAGATTATGGGCGCTCTGCCCGCCCGAAACGCCTGAGTGAAAATGCGGCAGATGCCCGAGTACGCGTTGTAGAAGGATTGGCGGCGTCCTTGCACGATCGAGTAGCGCAGCGCCGCCGTGTGAATGCCGAGCAGTTTTCCCAGGCGCAACGCGATCATCTCCTGAGCGAATTTGGAGATGCCGTAAGCCCCCGCGGGATTCGGATGCGACTCCACGAGCGGCACCGGCAGTAGCGCCCCCTGGCATCTTGGGCAGCGCAGGTCCCAGTCGCCGCGATCGAGCTGCTCGATGGGCCTTGCTTCGGGAAGAATCAGGCGATGAGTCGCGCATTCATACTGCCCTTCTCCATATACGGATTGCGAAGAAGCAACGACAATTTTCTGAACTGGCAGGCGCTTCTCGCGGATAAGTTCGAGCAAAAGCGCTGTGCTGACGACGTTCGAGTGAAAAAACTTGCCGTAGTCCGGCATGTAGTCCTGATAGGCAGCCTGGTGAAACACAGCATCGATTCCCGTGAGGGCGTGCTCGAGCGTGGCGCGGTCGCGCACATCGCCCTGAATGAAATCGATTTCGCAACTGACATATGCGGGCAGGCCATTCGGATGAACTCGCGGCTCGAGACTATCGAGGACGCGAACCTCGTAGCTCCGTGCGAGCAGCGCATCCGCAATATGCGAGCCTATGAAACCTGCTCCGCCTGTGACCAATGCTTTCATAGAATCGTTGCTCCTGCCGCCTGCGCGGCCAGGCGAGGTTCTGCCGTCGGTTGGAGTTGCACGATGCGGCGCTCTCCCGCCGATTCGTAAAGAGCGTCCACCAGCTGCAGCGTGCGCCAGGCATCTTTGCCGCTCGACATCGGCTCCCGAAGGTCCCGGATGGCGTCAAGAAAGTCGTCCCACTCGCGAGCGAGCGAATCGTCGTCCGTCGGAAAGTCGAAGCGCTTTTCTTCAGGCGCGCCGCCCGTTTTTGAACGCACTTGCAAGATAAGGCGCTCCTGTCCATAGCTGCGACCCAAGCCCTCGACGATGAGACTCCCTCGCTCGCCGGTGACTTCGAATGAAAATTTGTTCTTCCACCGCGTCCAACTCGCATGAAGCTGGGCGATCACTTCTTCGCGAGTGCGCAGCATGGCGAACACGTTGTCTTCTACGGGCGCGATCGGCCAGTACGATGTCGAAACGAAAGCGGCGGCCTCGCAGAACTCGCCGCCGAACCAGCGGAACAAGTCGAGGGCGTGCACGCCCTGGTCGAGCAATTCGCCGCCGCCGGAAACCTCCGGATGGCTGCGCCATTCCTGCTCGTAGCCGGGACGCCCTCCGTGACCGTATGTGCAGCGGAGATAGAGCAGCCGGCCAATTGCGTCGGCGCGACAAAGCTCATGCGCCTTCGCGATCGCCGGGTGATAGCGATGGTTGTAGCCAACTTTGAGGAGCCGTTCATGCTGCCGCGCGGCATCCAACACGGGGAGGATTTCATCCGCGTTGCGTCCGAACGGCTTTTCCGCCAGCACGTGCTTGCCGGCCTCAAGCATCGCCAGACAGATTCCAGGGGCCACGGCGGTGGACGTAGCCACAATCGAAACGTCGACATCCTCGCGCTCCAGTGCATCACGCCAGTCCACTAGCGGAAACGCTCCGGCGGGTTCAGCAAGCGCCCTCGCCCTTTCGAAAACCGGGTCGGCGACCGCGACCAGCACGCTCCGCGGATTCGAGAGAACTGCCTGCGCGCGGCGCGTACCAAAGGCGCCCGCACCGATTAGCAAGACTCCCAGGTGGTCCCGGTGTTTCGCCGGCATTCCCCTCTTCTCCGATCAGCTTGCGTCCGGCAGACGTTCGGTCCGCTGCCAGAAGTAGTCGTATTTGCGGCGCGGCCAGCGCAGCCATGCCTGCGCGAGCGCCAGTTGGACAAAAACGAAATAGAAGGGGAAATAGAAAATCTTGGGACGCCTGCCGCGCTCGGCGAACATCCAGCCGCCGAAAGCTAAACTGTAGAAAACGAGCTGAGCGACGATCAGTAAAGCAAAGTAAGCGCCGGCTGATGGCGCAAGCGTCGCCGAGCAGATTATTGCTACGAGCATCGCCAGTGGAACCAGCATGCGCAGGACGTGGTGCGAGATAAACTGCCACCAAACCGGGGTGCGCCAAGGAAGAAGAAGCTGCTTGAGCAGCGGCAGCGAAATCAGGAAGGCGACATGGGCGCGTGTCTTCCGCTCAAACTCGATCGCGAGGCTGGCCGCTGCTGGAATCGCAGCGACGGCTTCCGGAACGTACGCGACCCGCCGATCGGTGGACGCCAGAACCTTCATCGGAATGTAGAAGTCTTCGCCTACACGCTCGACGTGCGGAAATAAGCTGCGCCGGACGGCGTAGAGCTGTCCCGTAGCGGCCAGACAGGAGTGCACGCGGCTTTCGGCGCTCTTGATCCACGATTCGTAGCGCCAGTAAAGGCTCTCCGCAAAGCTCGCGACGCTCCGTTCCTGCACGATGCAGACGCGCCGCCCGATCGTGCAACCGACGCGAGCGTCGGCGAACGGTTCCACCAACCGGCGGAGCGCGTCCGAAGCGAGCAGCGCATTCGCGTCCGTCATCGCGATGATCTCGCCACGCGCGCGCGGCACAAGGCGGTTCAGCATTTCCTGCTTGCCCACACGCGACGCAAAAGCAATCACCGAGAGTCCGCCGGCGGCCTCGTAGCCTTGCGCGATCTCGACTGTGCGATCGTCCGACCCGTCAGACGCGACGATAATTTCCAGGCGTTCGCGCGGATAATCGAGGGCGAGCGAGTTTTCGATTTTTCGCGCGATCCAACCCTCTTCGTTGCAGGCGGGAACGATGAGTGTGGCGCTCGGAAGCTCGCGCGCTGCCACGCTATCACTTTCAGGCGCGGCGTCCTGCCAATTCCTTCGCGTGAGCAGTGCCAGAACGGCCGGGTACCCCGCGTAGGTGTAAAGAATCAACGCGACCGCGGCCCAGAAGAGAAATTTCAACTCAAACACGGTTGGCCCTCCTCCAGGCGATCCGCACGAGAGTCTCCGGGGAACGTTGTGGCGCATGCAGCGGCCGCGCAAATGTGCACGCCAAAATGAGTCCCTGCGAGGCGGCGGACGGTCCGCCCCGAACAATGGAGTTCGAGCAGAAATTTCCGCACGCCACGGCGAACCTCCACGGTTGCATAGTCGTGCCACAACACAACCGCCCCCGGAGCCAATACATTCCACAAACGTTCGGTGTCGGCGCGAACGTGTTCGTAGAGATGGCTGCCGTCAATCAGCGCGAAATCCACGGGACCATCCAACAACCGATGCCACTCCAGGGTTGTTGAATCGTGCAGAATCTGGGTAATCTTCGGCTCATTGCCGAAATCACGAGCGGCGTTGCCCGCCGCTCGGACCAGGTGAGGATCGCTGAAACGAGTCGCATGGGAGGCGCTCACGGGCGGCAGGTCGACCGTGAAGATCCGACAATCGCCGGGCGTGTTCCGCACGAGATGCAGTGTGGTCCACCCACCAGCCGTTCCGATTTCCACCACACGGCGCGGTTTGAAGATCCGCGCGAGCGAGCAGAGCGACGCCAGTTCTCCCGGCGGCATCTCGCCCGACGGCGCCCCAAGATCGATCCATATCTCACCCGAGGTGCGCCCCGCCGCGAGATCGCCGAGCGTCACAGCCGGAATCGCGTCTTCTTCCGTGAGCTCGTTGCACATTTCTACAGCGCGGGCTGAAAATTCAAACGCGGCCTGCGGGCCGTTTCGGAGCGCTTTCAGGAGCAGCGGGCTCGCCGCCGAGCCGACGATCGAGAGGGCCCTTGCGAGCTGCCCGGACCGAAACTGCCTTCCATACGCGATCATGCCGCGAACCCCCCGTCAGGGAGTTCCGTCCGCGATTCCGACAGCACGACAATTCCCGCAAGCGCTGTCCCGAAGAAGCCGGCACTTGTGAAGTGGAAAAATGCAGGGCCACTCCAGAAGACCACGATGCCGTACAGGAGTACGCCAAGAAGCGCCATGGTGTTTGCGCGAAGCGTTCCTGCGGGGAATTGGAGGAGATGCCGGAACGACTCTCGCAAAAGCAAAACGATGAGGACAATAAATACCGCCAGCCCGAGCAACCCCATTTTCAGCATCACATAGCCCCAGCCGTTGTCGACCGACGTGACCCGAACGCGCCCTTCCGCCGCCGCGAGGAACTTGGTTTCGCTCCCCATGCCGGCGCCCAGAACGGGGCGCTGGCGCACCGTGCTCATGACGGCCTCCATTTGCGCCATCCGCCCTTGAAATGATTGGTCGTCAGAAACGTTGATGATGAATCGCCGCGCGATATCTCCGCCCAGGCCACGGCTCTCGAGGAACCGGTTGCTGAAGTAGAAGCCGCCACCTATGCCGCCGACAACCAAGGCGATTGCCAGCGTCATCGCCATTAGTCCTTGTCGCCGCAAGGCCACGATCACGAGCAACCCCGAACCAACGATCAAACTCGCGAAAGCGGCTCGGTTCCCCATGAGTACAATCGCCATTGCGCAAAGCACCGCCTGCGTCACGCCTTGCAAGCATCGCCAAATGCTGCGCTGCTCGATGATGTGGGAAAAGGCGATTACACCGATCGCGCCGGCATATCCCGTGAGCGGCGACTGTTCGCGGAAGTACACTCCTCGAGTCAGACTCGTGAAAGAGAGCTTCTGCGCGTACCAGAGAGCGCCGAGCGCCACCGCCCAGTTAACTCTCCGGAGCCATCTGTTGATTTCCTTCGAAGAACGAAACAGCGCAAGAGCAACAAAGTAATACACCGGAAAAAGCATGCATCCGAATAGTTGCCGCACCACCGCAAACGGCTGGTTGCCGAGTAGCAAGCCGTTCGTGGCGGCCCCGAGGGTGATACCGAACATCGCCGCCATCGCCATGCTTGCCGGAGCGCTCATTCGTTTGCGGAACAGGGGCCAATCCGTGTCGCGCGAGAACAGCGCTGCGCCACAGAGCCCTGCGGTAATCAGTGCGAGTCCGGCCCCCCAGTAGAAGAATTCTTCCGGCAACTCCTCGCCCAGCGGCGCTTCTTTTTGGAAGAATACAAATAAGAACATCATAAAAGCCGTGCACATGCACAAAGACGTCCGCGGCTCGACGAATGCCCAAAGCGCGATCATCGCTGCAGCGGCGAAGGTCAGCGCTTCCATCCCGCCGAAGTAAAATGCCACGCCGGCGACCACAATACCCGCAATCGAACAGGCTGGACGAAGGAGCTGCAGGCTGGACAACGGCGCTGGGGCGTCTCCGGTTCCGCGGATACGGCTCGCGCTTTCGCGCCTCGGCCCGTGGATTGCCGTGGTTCCTGTGACCGTGCCTGACGACATATTCCCCTTTCAGACCTGCCGACCAACGCTCTAATCCCCGGCGATGTTTCTTTCACGCCATTCGCGTTGCGGCTTAGCGTCGCGGCGCCGGCGCCGCCATGCTCGCTGCGGCTGACATAGCCAACAATCCGAGCGGCTCTCCGCTATCGCGCGCGAAACGCCCTCGAAGGCACAACAGATTGATATGGAATCTGCCGTTTCTTTCCTGCATCAGCGAAAGCGTGATTTCATCCAGGCGGCCCACCGAGACCGGCTCAATTTGCTCGGTTTCCTCTTCGACGATTCCCAGCGAGAAGCCGGCTGCCGCAAGCCGTTCGAGAAAACTCGCGGGCCTGCCGCCAAAAGCGCCGATCGCTCGCGGCATGTATTCGGTGAAGATGATCAGGTCAGGATTGGCCGCCAGCATTCCGGACATTCCTTCTAGGATGGACAACTCGGCACCTTCGGCATCCATCTTGACGAGTTCGATTCTCATCGGATTCTCGAGCAGGAACGCGTCGAGAGACGTTGTCTCGACCTCAATCGAACGATCCTTTTCCGACTGGGCCGCAAAGTGGTGGCCGCCCAGGTTGTCGCCCGAGACAGCCAGTCGGGAGATGCCACAACGGTTCGAGAGGGCTTTCCGGACTGGCACTATGTTTCGGTATCCGTTCGCGGCGATATTTCGGCAGAGTAGTTCGAAATTGTGCGGCTCGGGCTCAAAGGCAAAAACCTTCCCGTTCGTGCCAACGCGGCGAGCCGCTTCTAGCGCGTACTGCCCGATGTTCGCCCCGATATCGACGACGACCATGTCTCGACGCACGGTTTTTGCGAAGACTTGCGTCTGGTACCGTTCCCACGCGCCCGTCGTTACCAGAGACCGCGCTACGGTTTGGTCGGCAAGGTCCAGATGCAACTTATGTCCGCGGAACTCCGTTCGAACCTCCCGCTTCGGGCAGAGCCGCGCATACAACCGCCGGTAGACGGCAATGAAAAGCGGTATCGACTTGACGACGCGGTCGGCGCCACAGGAGGCGATCAGCCTTCTTGCATGCAGCAACCTTCGGAACGACCACGGGAGGGCGATGTCCGCGTCGGACACAACGCACCTCGCGGAAAAGAATGGCTCGGCCTCTGCCGTGTCGACCCGCTTTTCGTTGCGCCCGTTGCGTTTGTTGCGGCGGTCCCGGAGGAGGTTGCGGATCCCGCGAACAAGTCGTCTCGGCGCCAGGCGCGCCGGAACCAGCAGCAGCCAGAACGCCGGATACATCCAACAGGCGCGGCGTATTGCAGGAAACGTGCGAGAAAGCTCGGCTGGATCGTCCGCACGCCAGGAAACGACGAGTCTCAGGTAGTGCCCGGCGACAACGCGATTCATCGCCCGGTAGACGCGGGACCAGCCAAACCCTCTTCGTCTTGCGTGATTCAGAATCCGGACAATATCTCGAACAAATACGTCGCGATATTCGTAAGGCGGAGCGCCCTGGGCGCGGCGAGCTTGGATTAGCGGCTTGCCGATATAATGCGCCGGGTCTCCGCGGCGCAAGCACTCAAGATAGAGGTGCAGGTTGAGAGAGCGCGTGCCAATAAAGTCGCGGGCGGAAGTGACCTCTCGCGCGCTTGCCAGCCGAATGACGCTGGCCGAAAGAAACCCGAGGTCCAGGCCAAGCCAAGGCAGAATTTCTCGGCCATCTGCGAAGTCACGATCGTGTTCGCGTCCTTGGGATGCCACCAGTACGCGACCATCTTCGCCGACGATTTCCTGATTCACGTAAAGAAGCGCTGGCGGCCTGCTCGAACCCGCAATCCGCTCGCGCACCGCCTCGGCCGCGCCCGGCTTCATGCGATCGTCACTCGAGAAAAACCAAATATATTCACCACGACTCAGGTCGAGAAGGCGCAACAACGCCTCGTCGAGACTCAGCCGTTCGGCAAGCGAGAAGAACCTCACGCGGGAATTGCCGGCTGCGATGCGCGCAATCCGCTCGCGCGTACCATCCGTCGAGCCCGTATCGCAAATCACGACTTCGAAATCGCCGGGAAGGCCCGCCAGGATCGTCTCGAGCGTGCGTTCGAGCAGTTCTCCGCGGTTGTAGGTCGGAATGGCAATGGAGACCAGTGGACCGCCGGGCTGCGCCGTCTTGGAAACATGTCTGCTGGCAGACGCAGCGCTTTCCCGCCGGCAAATGAGGTTGGTTCCGCCACCCCTCGCGCGAAGATCGTCGAGAAAACTCGCGAAGCCTTCTGGTTCGAGTGGAGGCTCGGCGGCCCGCTCCTCGTCGAACGGCACCAGCCCGAAGCCGAGCTGCCGCAGTCTTTCAAGGAAGGCTTCCGGGGAGCGGCCCAGCGCTTCCATTGCCCGCGGATAAATCTCAACGAACAGCACGACCTCGGGATTGCGCGTGAGAAGCTCCTGCATTCCTTCGAGGATCTCGGGTTCAGCGCCCTCCGCGTCCAGTTTCACCACGCCGATAGGGGTGTCGATACCCGCGAAATAATCGTCGAGCGAAGTCGTCTCCACTTCTATCGTTCGGCCGCTCCCGAGCGAGCCTGCAAGCGAATGCGACGCCGAATCCGTCTCCGATATTGCCAACTGCGCTCGCCCGCTCCGGCCGGCGACGGCAAGGGACTCTGCTACCACATTCGACAGGCCGTTCTGGGAAATGTTCCGCTGGAGGGCCCGAAAATTTTCTGGGGCAGGCTCGAACGCGTAGACGCGGCCGCCCGGGCCGACCCGATGCGCTCCGAGAAGCGTGTAATATCCGATGTGCGCGCCTACATCCACAAACACCATTCCCGGGCCGAGCAGCGATTCAAAGAGACTTGTCTGCCGTTCCTCCCATTCTTTTCCAAGAAGAATCAGCGCAAGGTCGCGCTGCTGCGACTCCGCCGATATCCTCAATCCCCCGGCCTCGACCGTGATCAGCCCACAAGGATCGAGAGTCCTGTACAGGAACCGGTACACGGACCGCAGCACGGACGCGAGGCGCGAGTGGCGCCTAGCCACGCCGTCAACGCCAATTTGGCGCATCCAATGGCGGCAAACGAGAAGCCCTCGAAAGGCCGATTGTTCTATTCCTGCCACGGCGCTCCTTCGACGGCTGCGTCCAAACGCCGAGCCGAAAATGACCCTGCCAGCGTCGCAAGATGGGGATTAATCCGCGTCAACGCGGCGAAATCGAATGGACCAAGCGGCTTCAGGATCAAAAGCCCCAAAAAGAAAGACATAACCCACGCAAGCGCGCCGGCGGCCATGGCCATAAAGGAATCAGCCCGGATATAGAACGTTGGCACAAGCGCGACGGAACTCGCGACAATGACTTTCCCGACGAACTCTGCCGGAAAGCGCCACGGAACATAGATGCGGCTTGCCGCGCCCGACAACACCGCCAGCACAACGAAGGAGAGCCCCGTCGCACACGCTGCTCCCAGAATTCCGATTCTGCGAACGAGAAAAACTTCGGCGACGATGTTGAAGGTTGCTGCGGCTCCGACGATTGCGCACGCCAGCCGCTCTTTGCCAATCGCGTAGAGCGCGCTTGTGCCCAGCGAAAAGCCCAGGACCGCGGCGCAGGCCATCAGCACACAAAGAACTTGTGTCACAGCGACGCTGGGAGCGTAGTCCGCGGAATAAGCGGCGGTGATAATTTCCCGGGAATAGCGAAGCAACAGAAGAGAAGGTCCAACGACGCACAAGACGGCCAGCCTCCATTGCGCTTCCACCATCCTGGCCATCGCCGCTTTTCCCAGCCGTTGACGGCATTCCGCAAACGAGGCAACGCTTACGAGCGCGGCCCAGCCGAGGAGAAGTCCCGTAAGACTGAAGACGATTTTCGCCCCAACGGCGTAGTGGCCAATGGCGGCGGGGTCCGAAAGAATGAACCCCAGCAGGAGGACGTCCGTATTGTCGCCTAGTATGTACATGAAGAAATTCGTGGTCCACGCGAACATACCGAACGCGAGAATCCTCTTCACCGCAACGTGTTGGTCCGCAATCGGGGAGCTAAGCCTTTCCACGACGGGTGACGCCAGGACCAAAATCCCGATCAGCGAACTCCCCGCGGTTGCGATCCAGGCCACAGCCGCACTCGCGTGCCCGAAGATGAGAAGGGCGAAAAACAGCGCCGGAGCCGCTGCCGACCCGGCCAGCTTTGCCACCGCAACACTTCGCAAGTCGAGGAGACCCGAAGAGAAGCTTGTGAGCAGGTCGAGGATGCTGCGCGCCGCGAACACCACTAGGACGGCCGCAAGCGACGCAACAACCAGCCGAAAGTGCAGCCTGGCGGAAATGACGTTGCGGAACGAAAACACCAAACAGGCAACGAAAATGATAGCTGTCGCTCGAATCGCGAGAAGCGCTCGCAGCAGGCCGTTCGCCCGTTGGCGCTCGCTGTCCGCCGCGATTTCAGGGAGAAACCGGCCAAGCGTTTCGGGGCCCAAGCCAAGCAGCGTGAGAAAGCCGCACACGCCCGCAATGCTCATGCCCAGAGCGTAGAGTCCGTAGGACGCAGGTCCCAGCACGCGCGCGAGCAGTAGCGAAAAAAAGAACAGGATCGCGGCTTCGGCGAAGCGGCCGGCCTGCCCCCAGAAAATCGCGCGTCCGACGCGAGCCGCAAGACTCATGCGAATGCCTCGCGCGGAGCGGCAACGCCCTCGTGTTGATCGTGGAGCACCTGCTCGAAGACGCGCACCAGATTCCGCGCGTACACTTCCCACGTAATTTGCGCCAGCACCCGCGCGCGCGCCTCGCGCGCCAGCTTTTCCGCCAGGCCGGGCGTTTCCACAAGCTCGGCCACCGCCCGTGCGGTCTCTTCCGGGTGCCGTGGCGCAACCAGCATCGCCGTTTGACGATGCTCCAGCACTTCATGCGCTCCGCAGCTTCGCGAAACGATCACGGGAAGGTCGCATGCCAGAGCTTCGAATATGCTCAGGCCCCAGCACTGATTCTCGGCCAGATACACCAGCGCGTCGGCGGCCGAGTAGTAGTCCGACATTTCGTTTTCCGGAACAGCGGCGAGATGAAACCGGACGGACCCGGTGAGGCGATACCGCGCCGCAAGCTCCTGAAGCTTGCGCACATAGACGGGCGCAGCCGCTCCCGAGCCGGCAATCAACAAGCGGACCGGACCAGTGGCGCGCAGATGGAGCAGGCGAAGGGCTTCGATGGCATCTTCGAGGCGCCGGTGCGGCTCCAGAATTCCCAGCCACAGAAGTAGAAAATCGTTGCGCGCGATCCCGTGCCTTACTCGAATGTCGTCGCGTGCTTCGTCACGCCGTTCAAACGAAGCTGCGTCGACGCCGCTGCGAACCACTTCCGCCGGCCGGCCGTAGTAGCGCTCCATAATGTTCTTGACGCGATGGTCCAGCGTGACCACTCGGTCGATTTCGCCCACCACCGGCTTTTCCAACTGCGCCATCAGCCTATCGAAAACGAATTGCACCGGCTTCGAGTAGTACGGCCGATATCCTCGCTCTTCCCAGTTGCGCGCGTCTTCGCACATCCAAACCACCGGCACGCCCGCTGAGCGTTTGCAGAGCACGGCGGCGCGCGTTGCGCCGCGAACGTGAGGATTCAGAATGTCGCAGGGTTCGTCCACAAGGCGCGCGAGTTGATGGCTGGCCAGCAAATGACGCTTGGCGCCGTGCAAAAGACTGTGGTGACGCGCTCCGCGGCGCTTCTGAACGTCGGCAACCGAGACTCGTTCGACCGCGCGGATATCGATCGAGCCGGCGATTTCGGGATAGCAATTTTCCGGGCAGTGTTCCGTCGCGTACAGCGTGGCGCGATGCCCAAGGGCGTTGAGCCGTTGCGCCAGCATCAATGCCTGCCGCGCCGCGCCGCCGTTGGCGATGAGTTCGGTGGTCAGAATGGCTACTCTCATGGCACGCGATGCGTCCCCGTGGAATCGATGACGCGCGGTTCCGGCAACGGCGCGATCAGCTTCCCGCCGCCTTCTAGGAATTCGCGCTCGCGGCTGCGAATGTCCGTCAGGAAATGCCACGGCAGAACCAGGAAATAGTCGGCGTGAGCTCGCGCTTCCGCTTCGGAGACGATTGGAATCCAAGTCCCCACCGTGTACTTGCCCCACTTTTCCGGATTGCGCTCGGCAGCGGACCGAATCAGGTGCCGGTCGAGGCCGAAAACCTGCAGCAGTGTGTTCCCTTTTGTGGAAGCGCCGTACGCCGAAATTTCCTTGCCGCGCGCGCTCTCCTTTTGAACGAAGGCGTGCAGGCGCTGGCCAACCTGCCGGACGCGCGCGCCAAATTGTTCGTAGGTGGCCGCTTGCTCCAGAGCGAGCCGCCGTTCGGAGGCGCGCGCGCTTTCGACGCGTCCCCAGCGCTCGAAAACTCCCGCTGAATCGGAACCTCGGTGGACGACGTAAACGCGAAAGCTTCCGCCATTCACTTCGTTGGTTTCTGCGTCAGCCACTTCCAGACCGTGTCGCGCGAGCAGCGGTTCGAGCGACCGCAGCGAGTAGTATTCGAGATGCTCGTGGCAAACCGCATCGAACGCGTTGCGCATCAACGTCAGCGGAAGATAGTGCATCTCGATGATCCACACGCCGTCTTTCGCGAGCAGGCTGGCGGCATCGGCGACGAAAGCGTTCGGATTCTCGAGGTCGTAAAACATGGCGATGGAAGTGATGATTCGGAATTGTTCGCCGGCGACGGGAGCTGCGCTGAAGAAATCGTTGATGATGCGGTTTGTGCCGTCTGAGGAAGCTTCTCTCGCCAGGTTTTCGGCGGGTTCGAAACCTACGCGCTCGATTCCCGGGATCGCGTAAGAACGTAGAAGCGTTCCGTCATTGCAGCCGATATCCAGAACGCGGTCGCCACTGCGAAGCTTCACGAATTCCGACGCCTTGCTCGTAATGTCGGCGAGAGCCACTCGCATCGCGCCATTCACCCCGGACTTGTACCAGTAGCGGCGATACAGCCAGTCGCTCGGAGTGGTGTGGCGAAGTTGCAGAACCGTGCAATCTGCGCATAGAACGAGTTCGAGGGGCACGCGCGGCCAGTTCGCCGCGTCCGGCACGTCGGCAAAATTCGAGACAAAGGGACTTCCGAAATCGAGGACGTCGACCAGTTGCTTGCTCTCGCACGTGCGGCACGTCGCGCGGGCTTTCACGCCCGCCGGCAACGAGTCTTTTTGTGTCATCGCTTCTGCCACGGCGTTTCTCTCTTTGTGCGCTCCGAAACCGTTACGAAGTGGATGCGACCGTCTGAACCTGTTCGCAAGAAGCAGGCGCGCCGGAAGCGCGTTCATCTGCACCGTTCGCCCGCAGCGTTAACCGGTACCAGTCCAGCGTTTCGCGCAAACCGTCTTCGAGATTTCGTTTTGGTTCGAAGCCGAACTCGCGGCGCGCGCGCGTGATGTCAAGGATTCGCCTCATCGGGCCGTCTGGGCGGGTGCGATCCCACAGAATCCTTCCGGAATAGCCCACGAGGAGCGCGATCTTGCGGGCCAGGCCTTCAATTCGGATTTCTATGCCGCTGCCCAGATTCACCGGTGCCGGCTGGTCGTAAGCCTCGAGGGCCCGCAGAATTCCTTCGGCGCAATCTTCCACGTGCAGGAAATCGCGCGTGGGTTCGCCCGATCCTCCCAGCGTGACTTCGGAGGCGCCGGTTTCGGCGGCTTCGACGAATTTGGTGATCAGCGAGGGAATTACGTAGCTGGTTTCGGGATCGAAATTGTCGCCCGGCCCGTAGAAATTCGTGGGAATCAGGAAGATGCACCGAAAGCCGTACTGCTTGCGGTACGCCTGCGCCTGAACGACAGCCAAACGTTTCGCGATTCCGTGCGCGACACGCGACGCTTCGGGCAGGCCGCTGAAGAGATCGTCTTCGCAAAGCGGAACGGGAGCCGCAGCCGGATACGAGCTCGCGCTGCCGAGGCAAAGCATTTTTTCCACGCCGCGTCCGCAGGCTGCGTCGATCAACTGCGTGGTCATCAGCACGTTGTTGTAGAAACTTGCAGCGGCGTCACCGCTTCCGGCGGGATTGTCCACTGTGGCTGCCAGGTGCAGGATTACTCGCGGCTGTACGTGATTCAAAAGATGAAGGACGTCCGACCGGCGGCTGAGATCGCACTGCGCGCGGCGCGGAACGGTGATTTCGCGGCATCCGCGCTCGCGAAGCTTGCGAACCACCACGCTGCCGAGAAAGCCGGCGCCGCCGGTGACCACCACGCGCTTCCGCGGCAGTTCCGCGGTAAACTGCGCCGAGCTGATGTTCGAGTTCATTCGCCCGCCCGCGCGTACATCTGCCGTTCCACTTTTCCGCTCAGCGTATCCTCGAGAAGACGCACGTCGGCCTCGGTCATGATTCTCACGAGGTCGGCGAATTTCGTCTTTGCGCGCCACCCGAGCATGGTCTTTGCCTTGGTGGCGTCGCCCAGCAGCCGGTCGATTTCCGTGGGACGGTAGTACTGCGGATCCACCTCAACGTGCCGCCGCCAGTTCAAGCCGGCGTGCCCGAAAGCAAGCTCGACGAATTCGCGCACCGAGTGCGTTTCTTCGGTCGCGAGCACGTAGTCGTCCGGCTTCGCTTGCTGCAGCATCATCCACATCCCTTCCACATATTCCGGCGCGTACCCCCAGTCGCGTTCGGCATCGAGGTTTCCCAGGTAGAGCTTGTCCTGCAGGCCGTGAAGGATGCGCGCGACCCCTCGCGTGATTTTGCGGCTAACAAAGATTTCGCCGCGGCGCGGCGACTCGTGATTGAACAGAATTCCGTTCACGCCGAACAGGCCGAAGCCTTCGCGCGCGTTGGCTGTCATCCAGTAGCTGTACAGCTTGGCGCAGCCGTAGGGACTTCGCGGCCGGAACGGCGTCCGCTCGTTCTGCGAGCCTGGCCCGGCCTGGCCGAAGATTTCGCTGCTCGCGGCGTTATAAAAACGCGCCGGGATGCCCGATTCGCGAATCGCGTCCAGAAGACGTGTGGTGCCCAGTGCGGTCACGTCTCCCGTGTATTCCGGAATATCGAAACTCACGCGCACGTGGCTTTGCGCGCCCAGGTGGTAAATCTCGTCCGGGACCAGCCGGTAAAGAAGCTTCGTCAGGCTGGTCGAATCGGAAAGATCGGCGAAATGCAAATAGAGGCTGGCGTTACGGTCGTGCCAATCCTGCAGGAGATGATCGACGCGGCCTGTGTTGAAGCTGCTCGAGCGGCGCTTGATGCCGTGCACTTCGTAGCCCTTCGCAAGCAAAAGCTCGGCGAGGTACGAACCGTCCTGGCCGGTGATGCCGGTGATGAGGGCTTTGCGCCGGGCTTGCGAAACGCTTGCCGTCATTGCGTGCGCCTCTACGCTTTCTCCGCGAATTGTTTGTTTTCGCTCATCGCGCGACTCATCCGGACGCGGCGGCGGAGCGCGCTTCCGACATTTGCGACAGGGCGCGTTCGGCGTCGCGGTTGAATTGCAAGACGGTTTCGCGCGTGTACTTGTGGTCCACCATTTTCGGCAGAAACTGCGGCGGAATCGTGATGATGTGCGCGCCCGCGAGCGCCGCGTTTTGAATGTCCATGACCGTACGGATGCTGCCCACGATGATCTTCGCGGTGTATTCCCACTCATCGAGCCAGGCGCGCACGTTGCGAATCACGATGCACGGGTCGTTTCCTTCGTCGGCAACGCGTCCCGCAAAAATGCTGACGTAGGCCGCGCCCGCTTTGGCCGCTAGCAGCGCCTGATTGAACGAGAGGATCGCGGTGGTATTCACCGCGATGGCTTCCTTGCTAAGCGCGTGGATCACGCCGAGGCAGGATTCGCCGTGCGCGTTGGTGATGGGGATTTTGACGACGATGTTCGGGGCGCAGCGCGCCAGCGCGCGGCCCTGCGAAAGCATCTCGGCGGGATCGTCCGTGGTGACTTCAACGCTCAGTGGACGCTCGCCAAGCAAGCGCGCCAGCCGGTTCGCGCCTTCTTCCAGGTCGAACACCCCGTCCTTAAACAGGATGCTGGGATTCGTGGTAACGCCGTCCACGATTCCCTCGGCCGACCATTTCTCGATTTCGCGATGGTCGGCCGAATCGAGGTAGATCTCCATTTTTGTTTTCCTCCTCAAAAGTCAAGAAACTGGGCCGAAATTCAATCTGCCGCGCCGCTGTGCTGCGGCGCGCTGTCGTACGAGTCGTAGCGATAGTGCTGGTAGTAGTACGAATACTCCTCGCGGCGCAGGTCCACGTTGTTGAGCACCACGCCAATCACTCGCGCTCCCACGTCGGAAGCGTGCGCTTGCGCGCGCCGAGCGAGTTCCCGCGGCGTTTCGCCCCCCTTCACCACCAGCACGACCCCTTCCACCAGAGTCGCGAGAATTCGGCTGTCGGCAACGTTCAACAGCGGCGGCGAATCAACCACGACGAACTTGTATTCTTCGAGCACTTCGGCCAAGCAGTTTTTTCATGCGGTCGGATGACAGCAGTTCCGCCGGATTCGGCGGAATCGGCCCCGAGACCAGGACGTCGAGGCCCGGAACCGAAATCTTTTCCACGGCCGCGCGCCAGTCCTGCTGGCCCGTCAGGTAGCTCACCACGCCAAGGCTGTCGCGAATGCCGAAGGCCCGATGAACGCTCGGCCTGCGCAGGTCGCCGTCGATCAAGAGCACTCGCTGCCCGAGCTGGGCGAGTGAAATCGCCAGGTTGGTTGACACCGTGGTCTTTCCTTCGCCAGGCTGCGCGCTAGAGACCAGCAACGAACGCGGCGGGCAGTCTGCGGCGGAAAGCAGCACGGACGTGCGCAGGCTGCGGAACGCTTCGGTCAACTCCGAGTATTTCGCCGAGAGTTCGTCCAGCAGATACCAGTGCGGGTTCAGGCCGCTCGAACCGTTTCCGCCAGCGACCAGCGCGGCCGGCCTTGAGGTGGAGCGGGTGGGTGTCGCCGTTCGTTTGGCCCGCGTGATTGCCGCGCCCGTTGAGCGATTCAACCGACGGAATCATGGCCAGCGCGGGCAACTGCAGAATGCGCTCGACCTCTTCGGTCGTCTTCAGCGAGTTGTCGAAGTGCTCCTGCAAAAACGCGGCGCCGATGCCGATCCCAAAGCCCATAACCAAGCCGAGCGACAAATTCAAAGCGACGCGCGGCTTTGCGGGCTTCGTGGAAGGCACGGCCGCGTCGACGATCCGCACGTTGCTTTCCTTGAGGCCGGCGGAAATTCCCGCCTGTTTCAGCCGCTGCAGGAGCCCGTCGTACAACTCGTGATTCGTATCCACTTCGCGCTTGAGAATCTTGTACTGCACCGACCGTTCCGCAATCCCGTTGGCGTCACGTTGCGCGTTGCCGAACGCATCCTTGAGCAGCCCTTCCCGCCGCACCGCCGCGAAGTAGTCATTGCGGATTCGCGTGGCCGCGCGATTGCGCTCCGCGTCGAGTGTGCCCTGCGCTTCGTCGATTTCGCTTTGCACCTGTTTCAGCTTGGGGTAATCAGGAGCAAACATCGTCGCGAGTTGCGCGCGCTGCGTGTCCAGATCGGAAAGCCTCAGGGTGAGCTCCTGCAATTCGTGGTTTTCGAATACGGTAGGAAGCGCGCCGTAGTCTCCCGCTTCGATCAGGCGGAAAAGAGATTCTTTCTGGTAGCGGTCCGCCTGGGCTTTCGTAAGCTCCTCCTGCAATTGACGCAGGCGCGCGTCCACGATGTTTTCCGTGGTTCCTTTTTCGCTTTCGAGGAACAGCAGGCCGTTGTTCCGCGCATAAGCCTGCATTTCATCCTCGGATTTCTCGAGTTTCCCTTTGACGCCCACGAGCTGCTGCGAAAGCCATTCGGAGGCTTTTTGCGCCGCGTCCCAGCGGAGCTCCAGGTTCTGGTCGACGTAGTTCGACGCGATCCCGTTCACAATCCGCGCCGCCAGAATCGGGTCTTGCGATTCAAAGGACACTTCCACCAGGCGGCTCTGCTTTACCGGATCGACGCTCAGGCGGTCGGAAAGGGTTTTCAGCGCGTTGTGCACCGCTTCCGTATCGGGGCGCGGCGCCGTCGAATCTCCAGTGGCCGAGATCGCGGCGGCCTTCAGAGAAGGCAGCGACCACCAGTGACGCGGCGGGTTGAATTCGGGCAACTGATCGAGATGCAACTCGCGTACGACGCGCCGCAGGACGCTTTCGCTCTCCAGCACTTTGTACTGCGTCTCGAGGAAGGTGTTCGACACGTTGTCGATCTCGAATAGGTCCTCGGCCGTGGGGATGTTGGGATTTTCCCGCTCGATTTCGATCAACGCTTTCGCTTCGTAAAGCGGCTTTTCTTTTAGGGTGGCGATCACGTCCACCGCGGAGATGACGGCCAGGACGGCGAAAACGGTCCAGCGGCGCTTTCGCAAGATGATCCAGTACGACAGCAGGTTGACGGAAGGCGCCGGTTCGCTTTTCAGGGCCAGAACTTCGCCGCGCCGCTTTTCGAGCGCGCGTGGACCCGGCTGGAAAATTTCGATGCTGTTTTCTCTTTCCATATCACCACCGATAAACGGCGAGCCCCGTCCCCACCGAGATCATTGCGTCAAGGCTGCGGTACATCGCCGTGCGGCCCACGCTGTTCGGGACAAACACGATGTCGCGGGCCGTGAGCATGGGGTCGGCTACTTTGCCCGCAAGAACTTTCTTGAGGTCGATCGGGATTTCCTGGCGCTGCCCCGTGGCTGGATCGGTGCGGATGATTTTCGAGTGCGCTGCGGCGGATGTGTGTGTCAATCCCTGAGCGAGCGCCACAGCTTGAAGCACCGAAATGTTTTCGTTGCTCTTCAGCTGGAACCCCCCGGGCTTCGCCACTTCGCCGACGACGTAGACCAGTTCCGCGCGTGTCACTTTCACAACGTCGCCCGGATACACCTCTACGTTCAGGCTGGCATCGCCCGAGTCCAAAAGCTTCTTCAGATCGATTTCAACAGTTTCCGATGAGCCTGGCTCCGCCGCTGAATTGCCTCCGCTCCGCGTGCCCGATGATTGCGACCACTGGTCGGTTCGACTCACTGCCGTGTCATTGAAGCCGCCGTCCGCCACAGCACCTAAAGACGGCGTTGTCTCCTGGACCGGTAAACCAGCGGCCTTGGCGGACCAGAATCCGCGAATCTCGTCGTGCCGGTCGACAATGACGGTGTCGCCTGCGTCGTCGCCGAGCCCCTCGGCCATTGAAAGCAACTCGATCACCGACTTCGGGCCGCGAATTTGGAAGACGCCCGGCTTTCTCACCGCGCCAAAAACCGACACGGAGTGACTCTGCATTTCCCGCACCTGCACGGTCACATGCGGATTCTTTATGTAGTTGCGGCGCAAAATCTCTTCGATTACGGCGCTCAGTTCCTGCGTCGTAAGGCCCGCGGCACGCACCGTACCGACCACCGCAAGCGAGATTTGGCCGCTCGCGCTCACCCTGGGAGCGCGATCCAGCTCAGAAGCTTCCAGAACGGAAATGTCGAGAAGATCGTCGGCGCCAATGCGGTAATCCGACGGCGGCGCGATTGGGCTCTCTCCCGAAACGCTTCGGTTCAATTCGACGAGGCGCCGATTGTAGTCTTCTGTCGTTTGCTGATAGCGATTCGAAAGCGAAGTGCCCTGTCCAGCAGCTTGCGGCTCTCGGGCCTCCGTCGCTATACCCAAGACCAACATCGCTGCCAGCGGCGTCAGCACCGTCACGCACACCCGGAACGATTTCAAACTCACTTGCGAACTACCCATCGGCTTCACCCATCCCCCGACCGGTTGTCGTACAGGCACACCCGAATCTTCTGCTGCCGAACGTTGTTGAAATCCGACATTCTGGGAGGTCCGCAGCCTACCCCTTCGAACCTCCCGTGCCCATCAATGCGCTACTCGGCGCTACTCGTGAAGAATTAACTGCTCGGCGAACTGCTGCTGCCTTTTTCGACTTCGTAGATGCCTACTCCGAGGCCGACCGCAGCCGCGGCTCCGACGCCAATCCAGATCCAGGTTGTCGTCGACAAGCCACCCGCTTGCGGAGGTGCTGGAGCAAAGGTCGCGCTCAGCGCCGTGCCGGGCGTTACGTTCCCTGCATGATCGGACGTCTCGACGTGCGCCGCCCCGCTGCTGGCGACCACTCGCAACGCGTTGCCGTGCAGAACCACGTTGTACACGGCCGGAGCGTTCGACGCGGCCTGAATGCGCGCCCCGTGCGCCTCAATGATGATCGGCGCATTGCTCTTGTTCAGAACTGAAATAGCTCCGTCCTCGAGCTTGACGACTACCCTTCCATCTTTCTCGCTCAGCGTCGCTTTGCTCAATTCGGGGATCACCACCGAATTGCCGCTCGCAAAGCTCAGCGACGTGCTGCTGGCTCTTTCCGTGACGATCCGGTCTCCCGCAAACACTGACGTCACTGCTGGGACTGCGACGCCGTTAATCTCCGCCGTACCGTGCGTGATCATCTGGCCTGCCACCGAAGCTCCCGACGCCGGAACCACAGGCAGCAACACAAGCAGGGCCGACAACACAACTGTGAAAACCCCTTTTAGATTCATCGACACGCCTCCTCTTTCGTTTTTCTTGCTGTGAGTGGATTTCCCCACGGAAGGAGGGGTGGGGGGAATTGGTTCTGGCGAAAACCGACAGAACCGCGTTGAGTTGCTATTATCATTATTCAGTCAGCAGAATCCAACCCCGTGAACTTGCCCGCTCCCGGATTTGCCTGTCTTCTTCCCTGCTCCGCAACGCTCTCTAATTCCGGGAATGAAACTGTTTCACTCAGTTTCACGCTCTATACCTGCAAGACCCTTGCCAATTCCGCTGCGCTTCGCCATCTTTTGCAATTCGCTCCTTCCACCTCTTCGTTGTTATCTCCTCTTCCCTGCGTTATTCTCCACTTCGCATGGTAGATATTCATTGCCACATACTTCCGGGCCTTGACGACGGCGCAGAATCAGTGGAAGTAGCCTGCGCTATGGCCGAAATGGCCATTGCCGATGGGATAACTCACGTTGTCGGAACTCCCCACGCGAGCCAAAATCATACTTTCGTTCCCGAATTGGTAAAACAGCGCCGGAATGAAATTCAGGCCATGTTTGAGGGACGCCTGATTCTAGCTACCGGCTGTGACTTCCACCTGAGCTTCGAGAACCTTCAGGATATTCGCCACGACGCGGCCCGCTTCACCTTGAATCAGAAGAACTATTTGCTGGTCGAATTCGCTGAGTATTCAATTCCGCCGTCGCTTGACCAGGCTCTGCATCAGTTGCAACTCGCGGGTGTGCGCCCCATCATCACTCATCCGGAGCGCAACCCTTTGATCCGCGCGCAACCCGAGAGGCTGTTCCATTGGCTGCGACAGGGCTGCTACGCTCAGATAACGGCGCAATCATTGCTGGGAAGGTTCGGAAAGGCGCCTCAGGAAGCCGCCGACCGATGGCTCGAGGGCGGTGCGGTTCACTTTCTGGCGAGCGACGCGCACAATGCAACATCGCGGCCACTAAGACTGAAGGAAGCCTTTGAATTGGTGCTGAAGAAACGCGGCGAAGATGTCGCGCGGGCCTTGCTGGTCGACAATCCTCTGGCGGCATTCGAGGGACGAACCCTGCCCTACGTTCCGGAGTTAGCCGAAGAATTGGGAGCGCAAAACGCAGGAACCCGTGCGCAGAAGCGTCGCAAGAGGTTTTGGTTCTTCTGAAACTCGGGAGAACTCTGTACAAAGAGGATTGCTGCAACCCGTTTTTGTCGCCGCTAGCCGAATAGCTCCAGAATCTCTTCGTATCTTTTGAAGGGCGGAATCAGGTAGGCGCCGGCGATACCCTCACTGCGCGCGGTGTGAGCCCAGTCGAGCATGATGCGCGCCAGGGCAAACCCTCGCTCGCGAGCCGCGTCTCCCGCCTTTTCCATTTCGCGCAGAGTCGCCTCGGGAATCACGATGCCCGGCACCTCGTTATTAAGCCGGAGCGCTTGCTTGTAGCTAGTCAAGGGCCATAAGCCCACGATGATGGGGATCGGCGACTTGCCGCCCAGGCGCTTTAGAAAAGCATTCCAATGCTCCGGATCGAAGATAGGCTGCGTCATTGCGAAGTGCGCGCCGGCCTCGATTTTGGCCTCGAAGCGGCGCAACTCTTCGTCAACGTCTTCCGCCACAGGATTCACGGCCACGCCGATCGTGAAATTCGTCGCGCCGCCCAGATTCTTGCCCGCCCAGTCGGTTCCTTGATTCAGGCGAGCGAGTACCTTCACGAGCCCGATCGAATCCAGCTCGTACACCCCATTTGTCTCGGGATAATCGCCGATCGACGGGGGATCGCCCGTGATCGCCAGCACATTTCGCACGCCTCCCACAGCCCAGGCGCCGAGCAGCATGGCTTGCAGGCCGATAATGTTGGCGTCGCGAGTAGTGAGGTGGGGGATCGTTTCAAATCCGTGCGCTTCCAAAGCGCCCGCCAGAACGAGCGCATCCATACCAACGCGCGCGAGCGTTCCGCTATTAATGTCAATCGCATCCACCTCCGCACATGACATCACCTTGGTCACTTGATCCACGATGCGCTCGATGGTCACGCCCTTGGGCGGATCAATTTCGACGGAGGTGACGAACTTATGCGCCTGAATCTTTTTCCACAGCTGGCTGTCGGGTTCGCGCGCGGTGATGCGGCGAACGCGCTCGGCGCGTTCTATCACTTCCACAGCAACGGTTCCGCCGGCCTTGCCGGGAGCCAATTTCGCCGGGTGAAGCTTCTTTACCGCTTCCGCGATCGCGTGAATGTGCTCGGGCGTAGTGCCACAGCATCCGCCAATGATACGAGCGCCAAGCTCGGCCGCCTCCTGCGCGAAAAGCGCGAAATATTGAGGCGACGAGCGCGGATATACGGTGCGGTCGCCAACGCGCTTGGGAAAACCTGCGTTTGGCATTGCGGAAAGCGGAAGCGATACGCGTCCGGCAAGCTCGCGGAGCACCGGAAGCAAAAGCTGCGGGCCGATTGTGCAATTCGCGCCAACGGCCTGGATATTCTTCTCCTTCAGGACTTCCCACGTTTCCTGTGGCCGAGTGCCGCCGATGGTCGTGCCTTCCTCCGAGTACGTCAGCTCGGCAACAATCGGAAGCCGCGAAAATGAACGAATGGCGTCGACCGCGATCCGCAACTCCTGAACGTCGCTGAAAGTTTCGAGCAGGAACAAATCCACGCCGCGTTCTTCGAGTGCCCCCGCCTGCTCTTTGAAAATCGCGAAAATCTGTTCTTCCGGCAGCTCGCGCATCTGCAGCGCGATTCCCAGCGGCCCAATCGATCCGGCGATCAACACTTCGTGCTTGGCAGCCTCGCGCGCTTCACGGGCGAGTTTCACTCCTCGATGATTGAACTCGGCCACTTTATTCGCGATCCCGAGTTCGCTCAGCTTGTGGCGATTCGCGCCGAACGTGTTGGTCTCGATGAGTTGCGCTCCGGCTTCGATATAGGCTTGGTGGGCGCGGAAAACCTCCTCCGGATGCGAAGAATTCATCTCCTCCACGCAGCGCTGCCCGTCTTCGTAGAGAAGCGACCCCATCGCGCCGTCGCCGACAAGGATCGAGGTGCGCAGCCGTTCATTGAAGTCTTCAATTCGCATGGTTGTATCGGTGGCTCACCCGGCTCCGCAGCCGAAGAGTGAATCTGAAAGTATAGCATTGCGGCCGCTCCGCCATAGATGCTCCCCCAGCTCCATCGCAGAGACGGTCGGTCGGCCCTCTGCGCGAACGCGCCCTAACAGTTGACATCCTAACCGGCGCTCGCGTATGGTCCTGAGCAATGGGTGAGAGGCCGGATTTTCTCGATCTTCTGGCCTGTTCTCACCGACCTTCCTCCAGAGGAAGCATGAAATCGGTGCTGCCCAAGCTTTTCGCCAGCTCATTGATTCTCCTAGGGATGTCGGCGGTCTCGCTCGCTCAGGGTCTTGGCTCGTCACCGCTGGGAGCGCCCGCAAGGGTCGCCGGTGTCGCTGGGTACGGCAGCGTCATGGTCTATCTGCGGACTGAGGATGGCCAGAAGCTGCCGGACAACGCAGCTCCCACGATCACGATTTCAACCGACGCTTCTGACACTCCGATTACAAATCAGCCGCAGCGGAGTGGTGATGGCTGGATCATCGCAGGCCTCCCAATCGCAAATGACTATATAGTCCAGGTAAGGGCGGACGGCTATCAGATCGCCCGTGAAACATTCGGAGTACCGAATAGTCCCGGGGCAGTCTCCAGCGTCATGGTCTTCATGAAACCCATCGATCAAGCCTTAGTGTTTCAGCCTCCAGCAGGAGATTTCGTGCTCGCGCCGAGAGCTCAGAAAGAAGTCCAGCGCGCGCTGGAGGATCTCCAGCAAGGCAAGGTCCCGTCGGCGCAAAAGCATACGCAGAAGGCTCTGCAACTCGCACCGGGAAACCCGTATGTTCAATACGTGATGGGCATGACGTATCTGCTTTCCAACAAATTGGACGAAGCCAAGCCGTACCTGGAAAGATCGGTATCGATCGATCCGAAGCAGCCGGTGGCGCTGACAGCGCTAGGAGCCTTGCGCTATCAAAAACAGGAAGACGAGGGAGCGATCGAGGTCCTGACAAAAGCGGCGCAGTTGGACGGCACCTCCTGGAAGGCCGAATGGTATCTAGCCTGTTCGTACCTCCGTCAAAGGAAGTTCGAAGAATCGCGCGATCACGCGGAGCAGGCTCTCAAGTTAGGAAAGGAAAAGGCAAAACTGGCTCAAATAGTCCTGGGTGAAGCGCAAGCGGATCTGGGCGAACGTGAGAAGGCAGCCGCCACATTTGAGAAGTTTGCCACAGAGAATCCGCAGAATCCGAACACTAAGGATGCTCTTCGCTGGGCAGCCGTCCTGCGGGACCCTGCTCCAGCCAAGACCAAACCATCCATGAAGGCTGTTGGAAACCTTTCCGCCACTTCCGAAGAACTGGCAATGAGCCTTCCATTACCGCCTCCTATTGAAATTCCGCCCCGAGATTGGGCGCCGTCCGACATCGACGCCGCGAAGCCATTCGTGGTCGCGGGAGCAACTTGCCCGCTGGCACAGATTCTTAAGACCGCTGAAGCGAACGCACAAAAACTTGTTACGACCCTGCAGGAGTTTTCGGCGACCGAGGATTTTCAGACCATCGAGGTAAGGAAGAGCGGCAAACTGGAACACTCTGCGTCCAAGACATTCAATTACTACGTGTTCATCGAACAGCCCTCTCCGCGCCTCGTTCAGGTAAAAGAGGTACGGGACGACAACGAGGCGTCGAATCCCCTGTTGGGGCACGTCGCTGACGCAGGCGCGCCTGCGCTTGCGCTCGCGTTCCACCCGGCCTTTCAGCAGGATTTTGACTGGACATGCGAGGGCTTGGGAAAATGGAACAATCGCCCCGCTTGGATCCTGCATTTCAGTCAGGACGGCAGCCGCTCGACGAGCTGGCTGACGAGCTTCGCCACGCCAGCCAAGCAGTATCCGTTGTCTCTGAAGGGCCGCGCGTGGCTGTCAGAAAACGGCGGGCAAGTTTTGCATCTGGAAACCGACCTGATCGAGCCATTGATGCCGGTCGATTTGAGGCGCGTCCATTTCGCGATCGACTACGAGCTGGTCTCTTTCCGCTCCCACAAGACAGAATTGTGGCTGCCGGAGAACGTGGATACTTACATTCAGTATCGCGGTCACTTTCTCCACCACTACCATCACTACAGCAACTTCAAGCTCTTCTGGGTGGGCGCCACGCAAAAAATTGGTGATCCGAAGGAAGCGCAAAAAACACCGGACCCGAAGCAGCCGCAGGAACACTAGCTGATTCAGCGCTTTTGACCCACCAAGCCGGCCACCGTGTCCATTAGGTCGAACTTGGTGAGGACTTCGAGTTTGCCCTGTTGCATCTCGACAAACACAGCCGGACTATCGTGGCTCAATATATACGTGATGCGTTCCACGGGAGCGTTCGCAG
Source organism: uncultured Acidobacteriota bacterium (assembly GCA_963744235.1). Taxonomy (GTDB): domain Bacteria; phylum Acidobacteriota; class Terriglobia; order Acidiferrales; family UBA7541; genus Palsa-295. The sequence continues at coordinate 966,585 of CAVUSU010000007.1, forward strand.
GAACCTGCGGCAGCGGCGCACCCATCACCTCCCGGATCACCAGCTTCCGCAGATCTTTTCCCTGCAGCGCGAGATTTAGAATCTGATCCTCGAACACCGTGCCGATCAAGTTTTCTTCCTCGAAGACGGGCAACTGCGAAATATCCTGCTGCTGCATCGTGTGCAGCGCGTGGAACACGGTCTGATATGGCCGCGCGACAACGAGTTCGCGCGATTTCCCGTTCTGCCGCTTCACGCGAACTACGTCCGCCGCCGTCAGCGTCACTTCCGCTTCGGTGTAGCCGTGCTCGCGCATCCAACTATCATTAAAGACCTTGCTCAGGTAGCGCGTGCCGGAATCCGGCAGAAACGCCACCACGAAATCGCTCTTCTTGCAATCCTTCGCCACTTTCAACGCCGCGGAAACGCAGCCGCCGCCCGAACCCCCGGTGAAAACGCCTTCGAGCTTGGCGAGTTTCCGCGCCCACACGAAGCACTCTTCGTCGTGCACCTGCAGCACGTCGTCCAGAACGTTGAAGTGCATCGTGCTCGGGAAGATGTCTTCGCCGATCCCCTCCACCACATACGTCAGCGCTTTGCCGATCTTGCCGGTCTTCACGTACTCGTGGTAAAGCGAGCCGTACGGATCGACGCCGATAATCTTAACGTTCGGATTCTGTTCCTTCAGGTAGCGCCCCACGCCGCTGATCGTGCCCCCGGTTCCCATGCCGCAAACGAAGTGCGTGATTTTGCCTTCGCTGTCTTTCCAGATTTCAGGTCCTGTTGTGCGGTAGTGCGCCTCGGGGTTCATCTGATTCTCGTACTGGTTAGGATAGAACGCGTTAGGAATTTCGCGCGCCAGTTTTTTCGCCACGGAGTAGTAGCTCCTCGGATCCTCCGGCTCGACGGCCGTCGGGCACACAATCACTTCCGCGCCGAACGCCTTCAGCAGATCGATTTTCTCGCGCGACTGCTTGTCCGTGATGGTAAACACCACCTTGTACCCTCGCACCGCCGCCACCAACGCAAGCCCCATCCCGGTGTTACCAGAAGTTCCTTCGATAATGGTGCCCCCGGGCTTGAGCAGGCCCCGGCGTTCCGCTTCGTCGATCATCGAGATGCCGATGCGGTCCTTCACCGACCCCCCGGGGTTCAGGTAGTCGGCTTTGACGTACACTTCGGCGGGAACTTCCTTCGTCACGCGATTCAAGCGAATCAGAGGCGTGTTGAACATCGCCTCCAGGATGTTTCTGCACTTCATTGGCGGGGTCTTCTCCTGCAAAATTGTGGCACAAACTAGATTAGAGACTTCCCCAAAGCCTGTCCAGCGCAGTTTCCTCAACCAGTGACGGAATCGAATCGCCCTGCCTGTCCCGCGTTCTTGCCGCGCTGGCCAAAAAGGCCACGAAAAGCACCCTCTCACCGTTGTAACGCAATATTCACATTGCGCTTGGACGGGATTTCGTTAGAATCCCGGACGCGATGGCTAAAGAGAACATTCAAATCGTGGCAGCCGCCGGCGTTCGATCGGGCGCGAAGATCTTCCAACTCAAAGGCCCGCTGAATATTCACACCGTCTTCGAGTTTCAAGACACCGTCCGCAACGACCCGTCACCCGTCTTGATCCTGGACTTTGCCGGCGTGCCTTACGTCGATTCCGCAGGCCTCGGCGCCATGGTGGGTGCCTTCGTTTCTTCGCAGCGGGCTCAGCGGAAGCTCGCATTTGCCGGAATGAACGAGCAGGTGAAAACGCTCACTGAAATGACGCACGTCAACCAATTGTTGCGCCCGTACCCGACCGCGGAAGACGCCGATCGCGAGCTTGCCTCGGCGGGTTGAACTTTCTCCAGACTCCATGACTCAATTAAAGCGCGTCGGATTTGCTGTTGTCGGACTCGGGCACATTTCCGAACGTGCAGTTTTGCCCGCGTTTCGTCACGCGAAGAAATCGCGGCTGGTATCTCTGGTCAGCAGCGACCCGAAGAAAGCGAAGCGGCTTGCGGCGAAGTTCCACGCTTCGCGCCATTTCACCTACGATCGTTTCGAAGACTGTCTCCGGGACCCCGAAGTCGAAGCTGTCTACATCGCCACTAACAACAGTACTCACTTGGAATTCACTCTTCGCGCCGCGGCCGCCGGTAAGCACGTTCTCTGCGAGAAGCCGCTCGCCAATACCGTCGCGGAATGCCGCCAAATGGTGGAGGCGTGCCGCGCCAACAACGTCAAGTTAATGACCGCCTACCGGAAGTATTTCGAGCCGGCGGCGCTCGACCTGAAGAAATTGCTCGCCAGCGGAAAGCTGGGCCGACTCAAGCTCATTCATTCGGCGTTCACGTTCAATCTCCCCGCCGCGCAGCTCTGGCACTTGAGCCGCCAGCTCGCGGGCGGCGGCTCACTCCTCGATGTCGGAATCTACTGCATCAATACGATTCGCTGGCTCACCGGATTGGAACCCGCGGCTGCAGACGCCTATTCATGGACCACCGATCCCGAGCGCTTCAAAGAAGTGGAGGAAAGCATTTCGTTCCAACTGACTTTCCCCGACGGCCTTTACGTGCAAGCCTCCAGCAGCTTCGCCGCGGAAAAGGCCTCCTTCCTGCAAATTCACGCCGAAAAAGGCTGGGCCGCCCTGAACCCCGCATACGCCTACAACGAAGAACGAAGGCTGTTCGGCCAGATCGGCGCGAAATGGTTCGGGAAAGTCTACAAGCCGGTCGAGGAATTTCACCTCGAGCTTGACCACCTCGCCGCCTGCATTCGCGCCGGCCGTGAGCCTGAGCCTGACGGCGTCACCGGGCTGCGTGACGTCGCCATCATGCAGGCCATCTACGAAGCGGCGAAGTTGAATCACCCTGTCCTGATTCACCTCCCCATGTAACTCAAAAGCCGCGGAGCGGCCATTGTACGTAGCCCGGCATGGTTTCAGGGTTTGATGATTCAAACCCTGACATCCAGAAGACCCTCTGTGTTCTCTTTGTCTCTGTGGCAACAACACTCCCACTTTTTCTGTCTTTCCCTTCACCCCTCACCCTCACCCCTTTCCGCCTTCTCTCGACTCTGAACTCTCAACTCGCCTTCTTGTAAACACTCCCCCAACCCTGCCAGTCGACACCTTCCCGGATGCGCTAAAATGAAGTGCCGTGGAGAATAATCGCGCCATCATAAAAATCGGAAGCGGGACGCTGTTCGGACGCCTGGCCTTCTCATTTCTCGTGCTCTGCTCGATTGGCGTGGGCGCCACGATGGGGCTGCTGTTCGTCTATAGCAGCGATTTACCGGAGATTCGCGCCCTCGAAGACTATCGCCCCAACGTGGTCACCGAGCTGTATTCCGACGATGGCCAATCGATCGGAACGTTCGCCTTGCAGCGCCGCATCCTGCTCGCCTCCGGCCAGATTCCCAAGACGCTGAAGGACGCCATCCTCACCACCGAGGACCAACATTTCGAAGAACACTGGGGCGTCGATTTTCCGCGCGTCCTCGAAGCCGCCTGGCACGACATCCGCCATCATCAAATCAAGGAAGGTGCCAGCACCCTGACCATGCAGCTCGCCGGCGGCCTCTTCCTCAATCGCTCCGACCGCAGCTTTCACCGCAAGATGCAGGAGACCATTCTCGCCATCGAAATCGAGCGCCACTACACCAAAGACCAGATTTTCACGATGTACTGCAATCAGATTTACCTGGGCGCGGGAAACTACGGTTTTGAAGCGGCATCCGAATATTATTTCAGCAAACCCGTCGCGCAGTTGACCCTCGCCGAATCCGCCACGCTCGCCGCCATTATTCGCGGGCCGGTGTATTCGCCCATCACGCATCCCGAGCGCGCCCTGGCACGCCGCAACCTCGTTCTTTCCCTCCTGGCGCACGATCGTAAGATCACGCAGGCGCAAGCCGACGCCGCCATCCGCTCACCCCTTGGCTTGCGCATCACGAACGGCCGGAACGACCTCGCCCCCTACTTCGTCGAAGAAATCCGCCAATATCTCGAACACACCTACGGAACAGCGGCGGTTCACGAGCAAGGGTTGCGCGTCTACACCACCTTGAATGTCGACATGCAGAAAGCAGCCGACCGCGCTGTGCGCGAAGGCCTGCATGCCTACGACCGGCGTCACGGCTGGCGCGGCAGCCTCCCCAACGTTCTTCGCGACCACATGGGCGCGCTCGACAGATTTGTAAGCGACGATTGGCGCAGCTCCATCGAAAAAGATGATTACGTCACCGGTCTCGTCACCCTTGTGCAGCCCACGTTCGCCACCATCAAGATCGGCTCGTATCGCGCCATGCTTACGCCTTCCGATTTCGCCTGGACTGGCCACAAGTCCCCGCCGCAGTTTCTCGCGGTTGGCGACCTCGTTGTTGTCCAGGTGAAGGAGCTCACCGGAATCACGGCGCGCGTTGAGCTCGAACAGGAACCCGCCGCGCAGGCTGCATTGCTTGCGATCGACAATCCTACCGGCGACATCAAGGCGTTGGTCGGCGGCTACGATTTCGACGAATCCAAATACAATCGCGCCACCCAGGCCTCTCGCCAGACCGGCAGCTCCTTCAAGGTCTATGTCTACGCTACGGCGCTCGAGCAGGGCGCTTCGCCATTCGACACGGTGGTGGATGAACCGATATCGTTCCGCAGCGGCGGCCAATCGTACACGCCCCATAATTACGACGAAAAATTCGAAGGGCGAATCACGCTCCGTCGCGCTTTGGCGGACTCGAGAAATATTCCCGCCGTCCGAATGCTCGACAAAGTCGGGATCCAGAACATGATCGCCGTCGCGCGCAAATGCGGCATCACCAGCCCGCTGCCGCCCTATCTGCCTCTCGCGCTCGGTGCAGCCGACCTCACCTTGATGGAACACACGTCCGCTTTCACCGTCTTCCCCGACGACGGCATCCACATCGAGCCGCACTACATCAAGCGCGTAACCTCATATGACGGCGCGGTCCTCGAGGAGTACCGGCCGCAGGTCACCGACGTGATGCCGCCCAACGTAGCGCGCACGATGACCGCCATGCTCGAAGAAGTCGTGCAATTCGGGACGGGCGTGCGCGCTAAAGAGCTTGGCAGGCCCTCGGCAGGAAAGACTGGGACGACGAACGACTTCACTGACGCGTGGTATATCGGGTTTACACCGCAACTCACCGCCGGAGTGTGGGTCGGAAACGACGACAAGCGCATCACGCTCGGCAAAAAAGAAACCGGAGCTCGCGCCGCACTCCCCATCTGGCTCGAGTTCATGCAAGGCGCAACGCGCGGATTGCCCGTCGAAGACTTCCAAAATGTCGTCCCGCTCGAGAAGCAGGCAGCCGCGAGGCAAGTCCTGGTCGACACACCCGACACGGCGCCCCCAGCCGACGCCGCCGAACAAGGCCTGGGCCAGAGCGCCGCCCCAATCTCGCCCGCCGCGAAACCCATTCCCAAAGCCACGGTTCCACCCGTTCCCAAGGTCACACCCACCCCAGGTTCCCCCACCAAGACCACTGCCGCATCGGCGTCATCACCTCAGTCCTAATTCGCAGCGTGCTGCAGCCTTCCGTAGGGCGGGATCTCACACCCGCCGTCCTGTCGTTTTTTCTGCGTAGGGGCACGGCACCTGTGGTGAGCGCAGCCGAACCCATGCTGTGCCGTAACTCTCTTCGGTTCAGAGCCGCGGAGCGGCGATTGTACTTGGCCCGGAGGGTTTCAGGGTTTGATGATTCAAACCCTGACATCCAGAAGAGCGAAGCGGAATGCCGGGGAACTAAGCCACAAAACAAGAACGAGTCCCGGAGGGACGATTGAGTGCGTGACAGTCAGCCCCGCACTCGGGTTCGGGCTTACCATACGCCTTTTGCTTCATCTGTGTTTATCTGTGTTCATCTGTGGTTCCAAGGTTTCACGCCCCTGGTCGCTCAACTGTAGTTCTCACGCAGACTCCCGCTGCCGCCTTGACTCCCGTCAGGCGCTGGCAGAAACTTCGGGAAGGGGGTGGACGATGCACACCTTGTACCAAGACCTTCAGTATGCCTGGCGAACGCTTCGTAAGAACTCCCTGCTGACGGCGGTGATTGTCGCCTCGTTGGCGATTGGAATCGGCGCCAACGCGGCCATTTTCAGCGTTGTAGACGCTCTTCTGCTCCGTCCGCTTCCTTATCCGCACCCCGAGCGGCTGGCTGCCGTGTGGCTGCATTCTCCGGCGCTTGGAATCTTCCGCGATTGGCCCTCGCCGGGCGAATATATGGATGTCCGGAACGAGAATCACTCTTTCGAAGAGATGGCTCTGGCGCAGAGCCGGATTTTCGTGTTGACCGGCCACGAGCAGCCGGAGCGGCTTTTTGGAATGAGGACGCAATCGAGCCTGTTGGAGATGCTCGGCGCAAAGCCTCTGCTTGGCCGTCTGCTGCTGCCTGAGGACGACAAGCCGGGCAAAGCGGATGTTGCGATTCTCAGCGAGCGAGTTTGGAAGCGCTTCTTCAATTCGGATCCAGGAATCGTCGGGAAAACCATCGTGCTCAACAGTAACCCGTTCATCGTAACGGGCGTCCTGCGGCGGGATTTCACGCTTAGCGCTGAAGTCATGCCATCAGAAACTCCCATGGACAAGATGGATATCTTCGCGCCGTTGCCGCTGGGAGCCGATGCCGAGAAAAACAGGTTCGACGAGAACTACAACATCTTGGCGCGGCTGAAGCCGGGAGTCTCCGTGCAACGTGCGCAGGCGGATGTCGAGGTGATTGCGAGCCGCATCCGCGAGAAGGACAGGCGCGACGCCAGCTTCGGCATGCACGTCGTGGGTTTGCAGGAACAAGTTGTCGGCGACGTGCGGCGGACGCTGCTGGTGCTGCTCGGATCGGTGGGATTGGTGCTGCTGATCGCGTGCGCCAACGTTGCAAACCTGCTGCTCGCGCGCGCGGCAGGGCGCGAAAAAGAAGTGGCCATCCGCACCGCTTTGGGAGCCAGCTGGAAGCGGCTGGCGCGGCAGCTATTCACGGAAAGCGTTCTTCTGGGACTTCTCGGCGGTGCGATAGGGCTGCTGGTGGCGCAACTCAGTATTTACGTGGTGCGCGCGATGAATCCCGGAAATATTCCAAGATTGGAGGACATCGCCATCAATGGCGGCGTCCTGGTTTTCACGCTCGCCGTTTCGCTCGCAACTGGCATTCTTTTTGGCGCGGCGCCGGTGTGGCGCGCCATCAAAGTGGATCTAAACAGCTCGCTGAAGGCCGGCGGGCGTAGCGGGCAAATCGACGGTGGTTTGCACCTTCGTCGGCACAGTTTGCGCCGGTTGCTGATCGTTTCCGAACTCACTCTCTCCGTGATGCTCTTGATCGCAGCGGGGCTGTTGATTCGCAGCTTCGTGCGATTGCAAAGCGTGCCGCCGGGGTTCACCACCGATCATGTGCTGACAATGGAAGTGACCGCAGCGGATCGGAAGTACCAAGACGACAAGAACGATAAACCGATCATCAACTTTTACAAGGAAATCGAGAGCCGCGTCGCGCATTTGCCCGGTGTGGTAGCGGAAGGCGTGATTTCGGCGCTGCCGCTGACGGGTGAGGTGGGTTGGGGAGGAATCAATGTGGAAGGCTATACCCCGCCGCCAGGACAGGAATTACAGGTGGATATTCGCGTGGCCAGCACGGATTATTTTCGGACGATGGAGATCCCATTGCGAAAAGGGCGATTTTTCACCGAGGATGATACGGCGGACAAGCCGCAAGCGGTGATCATTGACGAGAAATTCGCGCAGCGCTTCTGGCCGAACAGCGATCCCATTGGAAAACACTTGTGGTTCCGTGACCCCAAGAAGCCTATCACGATTGTAGGTGTGGTGGGCGTCGTCAAACAATACGGTTTGGAAACGGATGGGAAGATTGCCACCTACTTCCCGTACCAACAGTTTCCCGGCCAGAGAGTGTTTCTGGCGGTGCGCACCTCATCGGAACCGGCAGGATTATCTTCCGCGGTCGTAAGCCAAATCCATGCGGTCGATCCTGACGTGGTTGTTTACGATATCGGGACAATGCAGGAACGCTTGTACGATTCACTGGCGCGCCAGCGCTTTGCGAGCACGATGCTAGGTGCGTTTGCGGTCTTCGCACTCTTGCTGGCGGCGGTGGGACTCTACGGCGTAATGTCGCATTTGGTCACGCAGAGCACTCACGATATCGGCGTGCTCGTCACATTAGGCGCACAGCCCGGGAATATCATCGGGCTAGTGGTGCGGCAGGGGATGCAGTTGGCGGGCATTGGAATCGCGGTGGGCCTTGTGGGCGCTGTCGCGTTGACTCGCGTTATGAACAGCTTGCTATTTGGGGTGAGTGCCACCGATGCGCTCACCTTCGCGACAGTGCCGGCGCTATTGGCGGCGGTAGCGTTTGCCGCCACCGTCATTCCGGCGTGGCGGGCGACGCAAGTGGATCCGATGGTCGCGTTGCGAGAAGAATAGCAGCGGTGTCGCTGTCTTATTCACTTAGGCGTATTTTTCAGCGCTGCGGTTCCAACCTAGATTGCCGGAAAAGCGCAGTAGGCGCGACACACTCTTATCGACTCCGCTGCCGCCTTGACTCCCACCAAGCCGGGGGTGAAACTCGATTCTCTAGTTTCATCATAGAGGCTCCAGCATGCCCGCTAAGCGAACAAACAGCGCGCCATCGCCTTACGTCGCCGACCCCGGAGTTCGAATCGGGCACGTTCACCTGAAGGTCGCGAACCTCGAGAGAGCTCTCGAATTCTATTCCAGCGTTCTTGGCCTTGAAATCACGCAGCAGCTCGGCGACACCGCTGTTTTTCTTTCCGCCGGGGGATACCATCATCACATCGCCCTGAATACTTGGGAAAGTCTTGGCGGGCCGCCGCCAGGCCCAGGGACGACGGGCCTCTATCACACCGCGATTCTTTACCCGAGCCGCCCGGCACTGGCCGGAGCGCTGAAACGAGTCCTTTCCGCAGGAATTCCCCTCGAGGGTGCGGCAGACCACGGCGTCAGCGAATCAATTTATCTCCGCGACCCAGACCACAACGGAGTCGAGGTATATTGCGACCGGCCCAAAGAAACTTGGCCGCGCACACCAGACGGCAAGCTCGCAATGTACACTCGTCCCCTGGATTTGCACGGCCTACTAAGAGAACTGGCCCCAGACTTACCCGTCTGCCCGGGCCCCCAAGATCTGTGAGATCGCCCCGTGGCGCTGGCCCGCCGCATCATGGGTCAGAGTCGAAGTCGAAACCGTGCCCATACGCTTGCGTCTGGTCGAGCGCCAGACTCCAGATCCATACGCCTCCGTCCGGCACGCTCCACCGAACGCTTGCGCTCTTCCGGTTTTTATCTGTGTTCATCAGTGTTCATCTGTGGTTTCAAGGGTTCTCCTGCCAGGGCAGCTAAGCGCTGTAGGTGCGACCATGGTCCTAGAACTAGGTCTCTTGACGAGCATGGTATAATGGCAATTTGGTTACTAGGAGCCAGGATGACGGGAACGGTAACAGGAAGCTCCAGGCGGGGGGTCTTCGCCCTGACCCTCGACCCTCGCCCCTCACCCCTTGTCAATCGGTACAATCTGCAAACGGAAATCGCCGTAAGTCACAGAAAACAAAGGACGGGTGCCTCGGTCAATCGGTACACTCTTGGGCGGTTTGCCTATGAAAATTAGCCGCGAAGACGTCATCCGCGTCGCCGAGCTAGCGCACCTCGAACTCTCACCCCAAGAGATTGACCTCTATCGCGGTCAGCTCGACGAGATCCTCACCTACATCGGCAAGCTCGAGGAACTCGACCTCACCTCGGTCGAGCCAATGGCCCAGGTTCTGCTGAAGCAGGAAAACGACGAACACCCGGAACTGCGCGACGACGTGCTAAGTCCATGCAACGTCGCGCCCGCCATCCTCGCCCAAGCGCCGGACGCCGCCCCACCCTTCTTCCGCGTCCCCAAGGTGATCGACCGGTGAAAGGCCAAACGGATCGGGCGCAGGTTTCTGCTTTTGTAGCGCCGGGCTTCAGCCCGGCATCCCCGATTGAGGGCTCCCGATGAGCGCCGCGGCACCCTGGACCATTGCCAGTGTCCGCGCCGCGCTCCAAGCGCGCAAAATCTCTGCTCGCGAGCTGGCCTCGGATTTCTACGCACGCATCGACAAACGCGACCCCGAACTGAACGCGTTCCTCACTTTGAGCCCCGAACGGGCATTTGCGCAGGCAGACCGCGTGGACGCCACCGTCACCCGGGGTGAAGGCTTGCCACCGCTCGCTGGCGTGCCAATCGCCGTCAAGGACGTTATCAGCACCAAAGGTATTCGGACGACGTGCGGTTCGAAGATCCTGGAACACTACATTCCGCCCTACGACGCGACCGCTGTCGAGCGCCTCGAAGAAGCCGGAGCAGTCATCCTCGGCAAGACCAATTGCGACGAGTTCGCCATGGGCAGCTCTAACGAGAATTCTGCATACGGCCCAGTACGGAACCCGATTGCCCCCGACCGAGTGCCGGGTGGCTCCAGCGGAGGCTCCGCCGCAGCGGTTGCTGGAGGTCTGGCCGTCGTCGCTCTGGGTACGGACACGGGCGGATCGATCCGCCAGCCTGGGGCGTATTGTGGCATCCCGGCTCTAATGCCGACATACGGACGCGTATCGCGTTACGGTCTCATTGCTTTTGCTTCCTCGCTCGACCGCATCGGGCCATTTGCGACCACTCCGGACGACGCCGCAGCGGTCATGTCGATAATCGCTGGAGGAGACGAGAACGACTCGACTTCCGCCCCGGTCCCGGTGGGCGACTATGCTGCCGACATAGCAAAGCCTATCGAAGGCGTTCGCATCGGCGTCCCGGAGGATTACTTCGGCGAGGGTCTGGACAGCGAAGTAAGAGAGAAAGTGCAGGCGGGCATCGCGCTCCTCGAGCGGTTGGGGTGCAGGCGCATCCCGCTTCACATGCCGCACACGGACTATGCCATTGCGACGTACTACATCATTGCTACAGCCGAAGCCAGCTCGAACCTGGCTCGATACGATGGCGTGCGGTACGGCGTTCGGGTCCCGGGCGCAACCTTGGCAGAGATGTACCGAAAGACACGGGAGCGTGGATTTGGGGCGGAAGTGAAGCGCCGGATCATGCTGGGAACTTACGCGCTTTCCGCCGGCTACTACGACGCTTACTATTTGCGCGCGCAGAAAGTCCGCTCGCTGATTGCCCGCGATTTCTCCGACGCCTTTCAAAAGGTGGATGCGATCGTCACGCCCACCACGCCTACGCCGGCCTTTCGCCTCGGCGAAAAGACCGCCGACCCCCTCCAGATGTATCTAGCTGACATTTATACGGTTACGGGCTCCCTGGCTGGCGTTCCGGGCATCTCGATCCCCACCGGCAAGACCAAAGCCGGCCTGCCTGTGGGCATGCAAATCTTTGGGCGGCATTTCGCCGAGGGCCCCGTCCTGCAGTTGGCCCACGCGTTCGAGCGCGCTGGGGGATTTTCTCTATGAGCCAAACGATGATCTTGATGCGGACGCAGCCTCTATTTTTCGCCCTCGGTAAATTCCGCCTGCGAAAACAGTTCCGTCAAACCGTAGAAACATTCCACCTCTAGTATTCGTTTTTCCATTTCCATCGAGCCCGGCTCAAGAACTTTCAGCGCGGAAATCGAAGCTTTCGGAGCCAACCCGCAGAATGCAAAGCTTCTTGCGCGCGCGTCCTACCAGAAAGTCCTCTCTCGAATAGTACGGAACGGCTATTGCATGGAAATCGGTGCGGCGTTTATTGTCGCTCTAGCATCTGAGCAGTCGAGGAGCTCGCATATGGTCCGTGTTAGGTCCAGCCAGAAGTTCTTCACCGAAGACGAAGTCGCGCACTTGACGGGGATCTGCCTGGACCATCTTCGCGGCCTCGCGCGCAATCGTCACCTTGGAACTATCGCCCGCGCCGCTGAAGCCGCCGAGGCGGAAGCCGAAAAGTGGCTTTTCACCAACTCGGACCTGATGATATTGACCGTTCTCCACCCGCGCTGCGAACACTAAGTTTCTTCCCTCTCAGCCAGAGGCAAACATAGACGGCCTTCCGGAGAATCGGAAGGCCGTTTCCCTTCTTGGACTCCAGTTGCCGCAAGCCCCCCCGCAGAGCTATTCTGAGCCGCTCAACCTCCCAGGCGCACCTTGCATCTGAGTCTTGGGAACCCGAACAGCCAAATGACTCGACACCTCAGAACGCAAGCTGATCCGAGACTAGCTGTCGCACGAGCGTTCTTGAGCAGTCTGCTCGCTTTCAGTCCGTTATTCCTATGCGCGCAGCTGAGCACCTCGGTCCCACCTCAGAAAACCTCTGAACCGCAAACCGAGCAGCCGCAATCCGCGGTACCCCCGGCCCGGGCAGCGTTGCCCCGCGGGAAGAAGCTCTTCCTAAGGGACGGCAGCTTCCAGCTCGTGCGCGACTACAAGGTCGAAGGCGACCGTATTCGCTACTACAACATCGACAGTTCCCAATGGGAGGAGATGCCCGCGTCCCTGGTGGATTGGGACAAGACAAAGCAAGTAGAGGCCGATCAAGCAAAGGGCGACGCCGCCCTTGTCAACAAGGTGCACACGCAGGAAGAAGCGCGGATCGTGAAGCCTCTCGACATCGACGCCAGCCTCGAGGCCGCTCCGGGAGTTTTCCTACCGCCCGGCGAAGGGGTTTTCGCGTTCGACGGCAAGGCCGTGCTTCAAATGGCGCCAGCCGAACCCAATTTCAAAACGGATAAAAAGCGGCAGATAGAGAAAGTGCTTTCGCCTATTCCGATCGTGCCTTCCCGCCATTCGGTTTTGATCCAGGGCGTGCGCGCGAAGGTTCGCCTCAAAGCTGGTCAGCCCGAGTTTTATATGCGGACAACGCAGGAAGGTGATCCTGATCTGGCACTGGTGACTGCAAAGGTACACGGCGCGGCACGTCAGATCGCCAATGTCGACGAGATCTTCAAAACGCAGCAAGCGTCGATGCAAGCCCTCCTGCTGCAGCGCTGGGACGTCGCGAAGGGCGTCTACCGATTCACTTTGGGGCAAACGCTGAATGCGGGCGAGTATGCCCTGATGGAAGTGGTGCCAGGCAAGACCGACGCCGATCAACTGAGCATTTATGTTTGGGATTTCGGCGTCGATCTTTCGCCGAGCGCGGCCCCAAAGAACAACTAACCCTCACTGCTTGTGGTTCCTATTTTTCGGCGGTCTGAGGCTGCAAGAGTTCGGCCAGAAGCGTGGCTAATGCGGACACATGAAATGGCTTTTGGAGGATTTGCGCGCCTTTCTCGCGAAACGCGGCGACCGTGGCCGGCTCAACCAGATCGCCGGTCATGAAAACGAATCTCGGAGACGAATCCGACGTTTCCGAGCGCATGCGCTCGAAAAGCTGTTGCCCGTGCAGTCCGGGCAGGTTGAAATCGCAGAGCACAAACTCATAAGGGTGGGCGGAAAGTAATACGAGAGCCTCTTCTGAATTCGCGGCGCAATCCACTTTGACACCTCGCGCCGCAAGACCCTCCTGCACGATCTCGCGTATGCTCTCTTCGTCGTCCACCACTAGCACTGAACGCCCTCGCAGCGACTCCGTGCCAGCATATGCCGCCTTTCGGACAGAAAGCGGATCGGTTGGCAAGTCAGCCGGCGCAGCAGGGAGCAGGACGCGGAAAGTGGCGCCTCCCTTGTTCGACTGGACGTCGATGGTCCCTCCGTGCTCCTTCACAACGGCAAGGCAGATCGTCAGGCCAAGACCGGATCCTCCGCCCGGACGCTTCGTCGTAAAGAATGGATCGAAAATCATTTGGACATTCTCGAGCGGAATGCCGGGGCCGTCATCCGAAAATGCCGCTGAGATCTTTTGGCCCTCCGCCGAAAGTGAAACGCGCAATGTTCCGTGGTTCCGAACAGACGAAATCGCCTGTTCCGCGTTGGTGATAATGTTCAGAAAAGCCTGCGTGAGGAGCTTCCGATCGCCGGTGACGGCAGGCAGATCTTCAGGCGCCTCGAGCTTCACCTCGATATTTTTCAGGCGCAGAGGCTCGCGCTGAAGCTGCAAGACGTGCTGAACGAGTTCGGTAAGGCGGATTCTCGATCCACCCTGGGACAGCGGCCGCGAGAACGCCAGCAGGTTTTGGACGATTTCGGCCGCACGCCGGGCTTGCTGCAACACGATTTCGGCGTGCCGCCGCGAGGCATCGTCGGTGGCACGCTCACGGAGCAGATCGCCCACTCCAAGAATCGCGGTGAGCGGATTATTCAGCTCATGCGCGGCTCCAGCAAGCATCTGTCCCATCGCGGCAAATTTTTCCTTCTGTGAGAGCTGCCGTTCGATTCGATTTGATTCGGTGACGTCGCGAGCCGAAGCCACCACTCCGCTGATCCTACCGGTGTCGTCAAATAGCGGGCCAGCGCTGGCTCTCAGGAGCCGCCACGTTCCGTCCTGGGCAGGCGAGCGGAATTCCACCTGAACTTGGACCTTCTCTCCGCTCAGCAGCTTCCGGAGCTCTTCGCCAAGCCTGCGCCTGTCCTCGGGATGAGCGCGCGTACCGAGTTCCTCGCCGATGTATTCCTCCGGACGCCGGCCGAGCACTTCTTGAATCCGCTGGCTCACATAGGTGTAGCGGCCGTCTCGATCGAGCACCGCGATAATATCGGGAAAACTCGCAACTAGTCGGCGCACGAACTCCTGCTCCTGATGCAACCGGCGCTGCATTTCGAGCCGATCCGTGACGTCCACCAGTGTCCCTTGTATCCTAACGATACGTCCGAAGGCATCGCGAATGACAAACCCGGAGGCGAGGCAATGGATTCGAGCGCCGTCTTTGCGTTGTAATACAATCTCGCGGTCCTGAACCGAGCCTTGCTCCTCAAGCTCCCTGATGAGGGCATCGCGATCGGCCTGGTTGGCATAGACTTCGCGAAAATTCCGGTGTTGCAGCTCGGTTCTGCTGTCGTATCCCAGCATCCGAACGAGAGCGGGGTTCGCATCCAAAACCTTGCCATCGGGGGTCGTAAAGAAAATCCCCTCCCGCAGGGACTCGAAGAGTTCCGCAAACCGGATTTCGGATTCATGTTCCGCAGTTACGTCGCGCGCCCATCCGGTGATCGCGGTCACCCTGCCATCTTCGACAACCGCCTGAGCCCAGCACAAAAAATAGCGGTCCTCCCGTTCATGCTTCAGACGAATCGGAATAATGCCCTGCCAGGAGCCCTTTCCGTCAGCGGTGCTGAACGTCTGCTCGACGTCGGCAACCGTTGGAGATTCGATGAAGTCCGCCACGGATCGGCCGATCAGGTCGGGAAAAGACACGCCGAACACTTCCGCCAAACGGCGATTGGCAACGCGGATTTCACCCTTCAGAGACAACGTGAAAACGGCCTGGTCGAGATTGTCGATGAGTTCGCGGTAGCTCTGCTGGGAGCGAGAAAGTACATCTACGAGGTTGTCGGAAGGCGCCGAAGGCGATCCGGAATCGGACGGACGCCGCCGCTCCTTCGAAGGATCGATCAACATGGTTGACTCGCGCTCCGATCAGCCAGCCGGACGAATTTCTGCCGGCTGAGCACTCCCTCATCCTAAATTTTACAGTCGGATGCAGTGTGAGCTAGCAAAGAAAGCCAACGGTCTACGCTAAATACTCAATAGTCCAGCCGAACAGGCGAAGACGCAGAGAAAGGTCAGCAGAAGAAAAGAAGGGGCGAGCCCAAGTGAATTGACTCGCCCCATGGTATTCAGCAGATTGAGAGACTAGCTTTCGGCGATGGCGTCGGTGTCCTTGCGCAAGAAATCGAGCGCCGCGGCTTCCTCCGGTGTGAGATCGGGCTCTGCCCCCTGCGGCTCCTCCTTGGGCAATTCAGTAAGGAGCTGGATGTTGCGGTAGCGCTCGAGGCCCGTGCCCGCCGGGATCAGCCGGCCCATGATGACGTTCTCCTTCAAGCCGCGGAGGTAATCCACCTTCCCGGAGATCGCCGCCTCGGTAAGGACGCGGGTGGTTTCCTGAAAGCTTGCCGCGGAGATAAAGGAATCGGTCGAGAGTGACGCCTTGGTAATGCCAAGGAGCAGCGGACGACCTGTGGCTGGGCGACCGCCATTCTGGATGACCCGGTCATTCTCCTCGCGGAAGCGGAACTTGTCCACCTGCTCCTCGAGAAGGAACGTTGTGTCACCCACGTCTTCCACCTTCACCCAGCGCATCATCTGGCGCACGATCGTTTCGATGTGCTTATCGTTGATGTTGACGCCTTGCAGACGGTAGACCTCTTGAATCGAGTTCACGAGGTACGCCTGCGTGTACTTTTCGCCAAGGACCGCGAGCAAGTCGTGCGGATTCAGCGGACCATCGATGAGCGGCTCACCCGCGCGCACATGCTCGCCTTCCTGAACGTTAATATGGACGCCGCGCGGGATGGAGTACTCCTTCATCGTCCGTCCATCTTCGCTCTCGACGTAGATCTTGCGCTGGCCCTTCGCGATTTCGCCATACTTCACTACACCATCGATTTCGCTGATGACCGCGGGATCCTTCGGTTTGCGCGTTTCGAAGAGTTCGACGACGCGCGGCAAACCGCCGGTGATGTCTTTGGTCTTCGTGGTTTCGCGCGGTATCTTCGCGAGCACGTCACCCGGCTGCACCTCGTCACCGTCGGCCACCATCAAGTGGGCGCGCGATGGCATAAGGTACTTCTTCCGCATGCGGCCCGCCGAGTCCTTCACGATGATCGTCGGCTGGTGCTTTTCGTCGCCAGGCGGCAGCGTCACAACAAGCTGCGAAAGACCGGTGACTTCGTCCACCTGCTCTTCGATCGTGATGCCGGGCTGCAAATCCTTGAACTGGATTGTGCCGCCCGTTTCCGTAAGGATCGAGAACGTGTACGGGTCCCACTCGACCATTGTCTGGCCCAGCGTGACCGGCTGCCCATCCTCCACGCGCAACCGGGCGCCGTAGACAACATGGTGGCGCTCCTTCTCGCGGCCCTTTTCGTCGACAACGGCGATCAGGCCGGAGCGGTTCATTGTGATGAGAGTTTTTCCGCGGCCCTCGACAACCTTCAGGTCAATAAACTTCACGAACCCGTTGTTGCGGGCCTCGACCTTCGATTGCTCGGTGACGCGAGTTGCCGTACCGCCGATGTGGAACGTACGCATCGTGAGCTGAGTGCCAGGCTCGCCGATGGACTGCGCCGCGATGACGCCTACGGCTTCGCCCATTTCGACGAAACGCCCCGTGGCCAGGTTGCGGCCGTAGCAACGCCCGCAAACTCCGCGGCGGGATTCGCACGTCAACACCGAGCGAATCTTCACGCGCTCGATGCCGGCGGCCTGAATCGCGTTCGCGAGCTCTTCCGTGATTTCCTGGTTGATCTCGACGATCACGTTGCCTTCGTAGTCCTTGATCTTCTCGAGCGAAACGCGGCCCACGACGCGGTCGCGCAACGGCTCGACTTCGACGCCGGCCTCGAGAATCGGCTCCACATAGATTCCGTCGGCCGTGCCGCAGTCGAACTCGTTAATGATCACGTCCTGTGCCACGTCTACGAGCCGCCGCGTGAGGTAGCCGGAATCGGCGGTCTTGAGCGCCGTATCCGCCAAACCCTTGCGGGCGCCGTGGGTCGAGATGAAGTACTCGAGCACCGCCAGCCCTTCGCGGAAGTTCGACGTGATGGGCTGCTCGATGACTTCGCCGGAAGGCTTCGCCATCAAACCACGCATCCCGGAAAGCTGGCGGATTTGCTGCTTCGATCCGCGAGCGCCGGAGTCTGCCATGACGTAGATTGGATTGATCACGCCCTGCTTGTCCTGCTCTTCCAGAGCTTTAAACATCTCGTCAGCCACTTTTTCAGTGACGTCCGACCAGATGGCGATGACTTTGTTGTAACGTTCGCCGTTCGTGATAGCGCCATCGAGATACTGCTGCTGCACCTTGAACACTTCGTGCTCGGCCGCATCAACGAGCTTGTACTTGACGCTCGGGATGACCATGTCGCTGATGCCGATTGAAACGCCGGCCTTGGTCGCATAGAGGAAGCCGAGCTCCTTCAAGCGATCGAGCATCACCACGGTCTTCTCGAGGCCGAAGCGCAAGTAACCGTACTGTACGAGCGCCTGCACGCCCTTCTTCTTGAGAAGGCCGTTGATGAACGGCATCTCCGAAGGCAGGTGATCGTTGAAGATCACACGCCCCACCGTGGTGTGCAGGAACTGCTTGTTCAGGTTGATCGGCTCCGTGTGCGAAACATCCTGGTCGTCATATGCGTTCGTGAGATCGATCACCTCTCCGGTGTAACGCAGGCGGATCGGCGTGAGCAACTCCACCTCAGTGGCATCGAGCGCCATGATCACTTCTTCCACTGAACCGAACGCGCGGCCTTCGCCCTTCGCCTTCGGCTTGGCCTTCGTCATGTAGTAGATACCCAACACCATGTCCTGCGTCGGAACAGCGAGCGGGTAACCGTTCGCCGGCGACAGAATATTGTGCGAGCTCAGCATCAACACCGAGGCCTCCACTTGCGCCTCGGGCGAGAGCGGAATGTGTACCGCCATCTGGTCGCCATCGAAGTCCGCGTTAAACGCCGTGCAAACCAACGGGTGGATGCGGATTGCTTTTCCTTCGACGAGTACGGGCTCGAACGCCTGAATACCGAGGCGGTGAAGCGTGGGAGCGCGGTTGAGCAGCACCGGATGCTCGCGAATCACGTCCTCGAGAATGTCCCAAACGGTGGCTTCCTGCGCCTCGACCAATTCTTTCGCCTGCTTGATCGTGGTGCAGTGGCCTGCAGCTTCCAGCCGGTGATAGATGAACGGTTTGAAGAGTTCGAGCGCCATCTTCTTCGGCAAACCGCATTGGTGGAGCTTCAGTTCCGGGCCGACGACGATGACGGAGCGGCCGGAATAGTCCACGCGCTTGCCCAGCAGGTTCTGACGGAACCGTCCCTGCTTACCTTTGAGCGTGTCGGAAAGCGATTTGAGAGGACGGTTGTTCGTTCCGCGCAGAACGCGTCCACGACGGCCATTGTCGAACAGCGCGTCAACGGCTTCCTGCAGCATGCGCTTCTCGTTGCGGACAATCACGTCGGGAGCGTGCAACTCCATCAGCTTCTTCAGTCGGTTGTTGCGGTTGATGACGCGCCGGTAGAGGTCGTTCAAATCGGAAGTGGCAAAGCGGCCGCCGTCCAGAGGCACGAGTGGGCGGAGTTCCGGCGGAAGCACCGGAATCACGTCCAGAATCATCCACTCGGGTTTATTACCGCTCTTGCGGAACGCTTCGAGAACCTTAAGACGCTTGGCATACTTGATCCGTTTCTGCAGGCTCGGATCGATCTTCATCTTCTCGCGAAGCTCTTCCGAAAGCTTATCCACGTCGACGCGGCGCAGGAGTTCCTTGATAGCCTCGGCGCCCATGCCGGCGGTGAACCGTCCCGCGAATTCCCGCTGTAGCTCGCGGAACTTCTCCTCGGGGAGAATTTCCTTTTCCTTGATGCCGGGAACCTCGCCGGGTTCGATGCAGACGAACGTCTCGAAATAAAGGATGTGCTCGAGGTCGCGCATCGTGATATCGAGCAGATAACCGATGCGGCTCGGCAATCCCTTGAAGAACCACACGTGAGAGCAAGGCGACGCAAGCTCGATGTGACCCAGGCGCTCGCGGCGAACTTTGCTGAGCGTGACTTCCACGCCGCACTTATCGCAGATGACCCCACGATGCTTCATCCGCTTGTACTTTCCGCACAAACACTCCCAATCGGTGACGGGGCCAAAAATCTTGGCGCAGAATAGTCCGTCCCGCTCCGGCTTGAAGGTGCGGTAATTGATGGTTTCCGGCTTGGTCACCTCACCGTGCGACCACGACCGGATTTTTTCAGGACTCGCGAGGCTGATGCGAATGGAATCGAAATCCGCAATCTGGCTTGCGCGATCATAAGGGCTCGAACGATACAAGGGCTGCCTCCCTCCCCAGCTGTGCTGGGGCAAAAACGTTTCGATAATCTTGTCGCGCGCGCCCACAAAACTTCAAATCCGGCAGGCGCGCGATGCTGTTAATCGGCCGCTTCGGCCTTTTCCAACTGCGGCTTCTGGCGTTTCATCAGTTCGACATCCAGGCAGAGCGACTGCAGCTCCCGAACAAGGACGTTGAACGATTCGGGCACTCCGGGCTCGATCCCCGGCTCGCCCTTGACGATGGCCTCGTAAATCTTGGCGCGACCGTAAACGTCGTCAGATTTTGCCGTCAGCAGCTCCTGCAGAATGTGCGCGGCTCCGTATGCTTCCAGCGCCCAAACTTCCATTTCGCCGAAGCGCTGGCCGCCGAACTGCGCCTTTCCGCCGAGCGGCTGCTGCGTGATGAGTGAGTAAGGACCGATGGAACGCGCGTGGATTTTGTCGTCCACCAGGTGCGACAACTTGAGCATGTAGATGTAACCGACGGTGACGTTCTGCGCGAACTCGTCGCCGGTCATACCGTCGTGGAGCGCGATCTTGCCGCTCTCCGGCAGCTCGGTAAACTCGAGCAAGTGGCGAATGTCCGCTTCGCGGGCGCCGTCGAATACCGGCGTGGCCACCGGAACGCCTTCGCGGAAGCTGTGTGCGAGGTCGAGCATCGCCTCGTCATCCAGCTCTGAAATCGTTCGCCACACCGACGTGGGTCCGAACGCGTCCTTGAACCACTTGCGAACCGCATCAGCGCGCGAACTCGTGTCGTCGAGAATCTTCCCGACTCGTTCGCCGAGCTCTTTCGACGCCCAGCCAAGGTGCGTTTCGAGAATCTGGCCGACGTTCATACGCGAAGGAACGCCGAGAGGATTCAGAACAATCTCGACGGGCGTCCCGTCCGGCATATAAGGCATGTCTTCCTTCGGAACGATCCGCGCGATGACGCCCTTGTTGCCGTGGCGTCCCGCCATTTTGTCGCCGACGGAAAGCTTGCGCTTCATCGCGATGTAGGCCTTCACAAGCTTGATCACGCCCGGGGGCAGTTCGTCGCCCTTCTTGAGCTTTCCAATGCGCTCGTCGGTGATCTTTCGCAGCACGTCGATCTGACGCGAGGTCATTTCCTCCACCTCGTCGATCTTCTCGATTAGCAGCGGGTCCTTGTCGTTGAGGCGCAGCCGCTTGAGGTTCCTTGTGGAAACCTTTTCCAGAATGTCGCGGGTCAGCTCGGTGCCCTTCGTGAGCAAGCGCTTGTTCGTGCGCTCGTCGTGCAGGTCAGCAATCAGCTTCTGCCCGCCGAGCAAGTCATTCAAGCGCTTCAGGCGCTCATCGGTGAGAATGCGGATCTCATCGGCGAGGTTCTTTTCGAGCTTCGCCACTTGCGTGCCTTCGATGGCCTTGTGGCGTTCGTCCTTCTCCGCGCCCTTGCGACAAAAAATCTTCACGTCGACGATCGTGCCCTCGATGCCCGGCGGGCAATAGAGGGACGCATCGCGGACGTCACCAGCCTTCTCGCCGAAGATGGCGCGCAGAAGCTTTTCTTCCGGCGTCAGCGTGGTTTCGCCCTTTGGCGTCACTTTACCGACGAGAATATCTCCCGGCTTGACGGTGGCGCCGATGCGAATCACGCCGCTTTCGTCCAGGTTGCGCAGGAAGCTCTCGTTGATGTTCGGAATATCCCGTGTGATTTCTTCAGGGCCGAGCTTTGTATCGCGCGCCTCGATTTCATACTCCTCGATGTGAATCGAAGTGTAGTAATCCTCTTCCACCAGCTTTTCGCTGACGAGGATCGCGTCCTCAAAGTTGTAACCGCGCCACGGAAGGAACGCGACGAGTACGTTGCGCCCGAGCGCCAATTCGCCACGATCGGTGCACGGCCCGTCGGCCAGCACCTGACCCTGCTTCACGCGGTCACCCGCGCGAACCAGCGGTTTCTGGCTTATGCAAGTGTTCTGATTCGAGCGCTTGAACTTCGTGAGGAGGTAAATGTCAGACCCGACCTCGCGGCTCAGCACGCCCGACTGGTCGGATTCGACGCGCACGATCACGCGCTCGGAGTCGACCTGATCGACAATGCCATCGCGCCGGCAAACGATAACCGCGCCGGAATCTCGCGCTGTGACTCGCTCCATGCCGGTGCCAACGAGCGGAGCTTCGCCCTTGATAAGCGGCACCGCCTGACGCTGCATGTTCGAACCCATCAATGCGCGGTTCGCGTCGTCATTCTCGAGGAACGGAATCAAGCTCGCCGCAACCGATACGAGCTGCTTCGGCGAAACGTCGATGTAATCCACTTCGTCGCGGCTCTTGAGCACGAAGTTGCCCGCTTGGCGGCAGTTGACGAGTTCCGTCGTGATCTTCCCCTTCTCGTCGAGCGCCGCGTTGGCCTGTGCAACTACGTACCGATCTTCTTCCCAAGCGGAGAGGTAGAAACAGTACGGCTCCACAACCACACGCCGCCGCTTCAACTCCTCGTTCGTCGCTTCCACCTTTTCCCGTTCGACGATCTCACCTGCTTTGAACTCGCTGTCGCCTGCATTGATGATCTGGACGAAGTCGATCACGCGGCCGCCCTTCACCTTGCGATAGGGGGACTCTATGAACCCGAATTCGTTGATCCGCGCGTAACAAGAAAGCGAACTGATGAGGCCGATGTTCGGACCTTCCGGCGTCTCGATCGGACAGATACGCCCGTAGTGCGTCGGGTGAACGTCGCGCACTTCGAATCCCGCGCGTTCACGCGAAAGACCGCCTGGTCCGAGAGCCGATAGGCGCCGCTTGTGCGTGATTTCGCTCAGCGGGTTCGTTTGATCCATGAACTGCGAGAGCTGCGAACTGCCGAAAAACTCGCGGATCGCGGCCATCACAGGCTTCGCGTTCACCAGATCGTGCGGCATCGCCGTCGACATTTCCTGGTACACGGACATCTTTTCCTTGATCGCGCGCTCCATGCGGACCAAGCCGATGCGGAATTGGTTCTCGAGCAACTCACCCACCGCGCGAACGCGCCGGTTGCCGAGGTGATCGATGTCGTCCACCGCTCCGATGTTGCGGCGCAGCCTCAGCAAATACTTGATCGCGGCGACGAAATCCGCCGGATCGAGCGTGCGCTTGTCGAGCGGCGTTTCCAGACCCAGCTTGATGTTGAACTTCAGCCGGCCAACCTTGCTGAAATCGTACTTGCGCGCGTCGAAGAACATGCCGTTGAACAGCGCCGTGGCCGTCTCGAGCGTCGGAGGATCGCCGGGACGCAGCTTGCGATAGATTTCGATCAGCGCTTCCTTCGGAGTTCGAATCGTGTCTTTGTCGAGCGTGCGGGAAACGATGATGCCGACATCGTCGCGGTCCGGGAAGCAGACATCTACTTCCGTGATGCCCGCTTCGGAAATCAAGGCCCACATCTCGGGCGTCAGCGGTTTGTTCGCTTCGAGCAGAACTTCACCCGTCTGACGGTTCACGAGCTCGCTTACCGTCACCGCGTTTTCGAGATCCGCAATGGTCACTTCCACCTGCGTTACGCGAGCTTTCGCGAGCTCTTTGTACAGCGGCTCAGAGATGCGCTTATGCGCGCCCACGAGCACTTCGCCGGTTTTCGGGTGCTTGATCTCGTGCGTCAGCTTGCGATCGATCAGGCCCTCGGAAGCGTTCCAATAGAGACCCTTGTCGCGCAGCGAAACGCGCTCGACCTGGTAGAACGTCCGCAGAATGTCTTCATTCGATTTCATTCCCAGAGCGCGCAGGAAAATCGAGCCCAGGAACTTGCGCTTCCGGTCGATGCGCACGTAGAGAATATTTTTCGTGTCGTACTCGAACTCCACCCACGAGCCGCGGTACGGAATGATCTTGCCGAGGAAGTAGCTGCGATTGTTCGCAGTTTCGAAAAACACGCCCGGCGAACGGTGGAGCTGGCTGACGATGACGCGCTCCGTGCCGTTGATGATGAAAGTCCCGTTCTCGGTCATCAGCGGAATATCGCCGAAGAAAACTTCCTGCTCCTTGATGTCGCGGATGGACTTCGAACCGGTGTCGGGATCCTTGTCGTAAATCGTGAGACGGATCGTGACCTTCAGCGGCGCGGAGTATGTCATCCCGCGCTCCTGGCATTCGTTCATGTCGTACTTGAGCTGCAGCGTGACCGGGTCTCCGCACTTGTTGCAAAATGTGGGCGTATTCTTGTTGAACGTGCCGCACTTCGCGCACAGCACGTCTCCGGTCTTGTACGGATTCGTGACGACGGATGCGCCGCAATTCCGGCAAGTGGCACGCAAATGGTGCAGGCCGCGCAGATGGCCGCACTTGCACTCCCAGTTGCCGATCGCGTAGTCCACGAAATCGAGCTGCGAAAGCCCGCGAAAATCCTGGATCGGAAACACTGATGTGAAAACGGATTGCAGCCCGGTGTCCTCCCGCTCGCTAGGGAGCAGGTCCATCTGCAAAAACCGCTGATATGACTTCTTCTGAACGTCGATCAGGTTCGGAATCTGGACGGTTGTCTTGATCTTGGCAAAGTCCAGGCGTTCGCGTTCCCGAACGACGCGATTACCGTTACGATTGCTCATTGAGAATCCTCTTCAGGGTCAAGCCGGAATCGACAATGCGGATAGACACCCGCCCCATCGGTCCGGGAAGGACGCATTTTGTGGTTCCTGATTTCCAAAGGAGCGGCCCGCCGCGGCGGGCGAATCCCCGTTTACAGCCCCAGGCGGCTGCAACTGCCACTACTTGATCTCGACCTTGGCCCCGGCGTCTTCGAACTTCTTCTTGATTGTGGCGGCTTCGTCCTTGTTGACGCCCTCTTTGACCGTCTTGGGAGCGCCGTCAACGAGATCCTTGGCTTCTTTCAAGCCGAGGCTCGTGACCTCACGAACCGCCTTAATCACGTTGATCTTGTTCGCGCCGACTTCGGTGAGAACGACGGCAAATTCGGTCTTCTCTTCCGCCGGCCCAGCCGCGCCGCCCGCCGCCGCGCCGCCCGCCATCATCACTGGCGCCGCCGCCGCCGCCGAGACGCCGAAAGCCTCTTCCATCTTCTTAACGAGATCGGAAGCCTCGAGCAGCGTTAGGCCCTTGATTTCTTCCAGGATCGTTTCCACTTTGCTAGCCATTGCGTTCCTATCCTCCTCCGAATTAAGAAACTCGAACTACTGAGCCGTCTCAGGAGCTGGCGTGCCACTGCCTGCCCCGAACTTGTTTGCCTTTACTGCCTCGCTCGTCACCACCGCGAGGTTGCGCGGCAGTGCCGCCAAAGCGGATGCCACGCGCTGCGCTGGAGCGTTCAGCATGAACATGATCTTGCTGATGAGCTCTTCCTTGCTCGGAAGCTGCGCGAGCTGATTGATTTCCTGAATCGAAATAACACGGCCTTCCACCCACCCGGCCCGGAACTGAAACGCTGGGACGTCTTTCGCCACTTTCGTGAGAATCTTCGCCAGCGCGACAGGATCCGTTTTCGTGTAAGCGATCGAGTTTGTGCCCTTAAGATTCTTGAGCAAAGGCGCGGTCGGAGTGCCTTCCGCAGCGCGCTCCACGACGGTGTTTTTCACCACCTGGTACTTTCCGCCCGCCGCTTCCACTTGCCGCCGCAGTTTCGTGTCCTGCTCGACGGTGATCCCCTGGAAGGTCGAGAGAATTACGGTGGAGACAGTCGCGAGCTGCGTGCGAAGCTCATCCGCCTGCGTTTTCTTTTCGGCCTTTTTCTTCATCCAACTCTCCCTCTTGCGCTCCGCGCTTACGCCGCAACTGCAACTGCTGCATCCGCCTCGGCATGATCGATCAGAATGCCCGGGCCCATCGTCGAAGTGAGCGTGATTTTCTTGATGTATTTGCCCTTCGCTGCGGCCGGTTTGGCCTTGACGACAGCTCCGAGCAGCGCATGTGCGTTTTCCGCGAGAGTCTTCGCCGCGAAGCTGATCTTGCCAATCGGTGAGTGAATCAAGCCCGTCTTGTCGAGCCGAAATTCCACTTTGCCTGCCTTCACTTCCTTCACGGCGCGAGCCACATCGAACGTTACTGTTCCCGTTTTCGGGTTCGGCATCAGGCCGCGCGGTCCCAGCACTTTGCCCAGACGCCCAGCGGACTTCATCATGTCCGGAGTGGCGATCACGGCCTCATAATCCGTCCAGCCTTCCTGGATTTTCTGGACCATGTCGTCGCCGCCCACAAAATCCGCTCCTGCTTCTTGCGCTTCGCGAACTTTTTCGCCGCTGGCGATCACCAGCACCCGCTTTGATTTTCCCAGTCCGTGCGGGAGCACAACCGTGCCTCGAACCATTTGGTCCGACTGCTTCGGATCGACGCCGAGATTCAGCACTAGTTCCACGGTCTCGTCGAATTTCACGAAGTGCGCCTTGCGGAGAAGCTCCGCCGCTTCTTCGAGCTTGTACGGACGCGCCTCGACAAGCTTTCGGGCGCGATCGATGTTCTTTCCACCTACTTTTGCGCTGCGGCCCATCTCGTGTGTCTCCTGCTCTTAGTCAGTGACTTCAATGCCCATATTGCGCGCCGTGCCCATGATCGAGCGCATTGCCGATTGAAGATTCGCAGTGTTCAGGTCAGGAAGCTTCGTTTTGGCGATCTCCTCCACCTGCTTCCGCGTTACCTTCGCTACTTTGTTGCGGTTCGGTTCCGGCGAGCCCTTCACGATTCCGGCAGCACGCTTCAACAGTTCCGAAGCCGGGGGCGTCTTCAGAATGAACGTGAAAGTGCGATCGCTGTAGACCGTGACCAGAACCGGTATAATCATGCCGTCCGGTTCTTTCGACGTCTTAGCATTAAACTGCTTGCAGAAATCCATGATGTTGAGCCCGTGCGGGCCGAGAGCCGTCCCCACGGGCGGAGCCGGAGTAGCCTTCGCGGCCGGCAACTGCAGTTTCACCACTGCCTGGACTTTCTTTGCCATTGATTAGCCCCTAATCCCGGAATACCGATTCCCTAGCGCCCGGCCGAAGCCAGTTATCCGACCTTTTCGACCTGCGCGAAATCCAATTCGACCGGCGTTGACCGGCCAAAAATTGTGACCGAAACTTTCAGCGTGCTGCGGTCCGTGTTTACTTCCTCCACCACGCCCGTAAAATTTGCAAACGGCCCTTCCCCGATGCGGACTTTCTCTCCGCGATCGAACGAAAGCTTCGGCTTCGGTTTCTCCGCCGTCGTCGTCGCGCGGTTCAGGATGTTCTGAACTTCCTCTTCCGTCAGCGGCGAGGGCGTTTGGCCCGACCCAACGAATCCAGTCACGCGCGGCGTCGAACGAACCACGTGCCACGTGTAATCGTCCATATCCATCTCGACGAGCACGTAGCCCGGATAGCACATCCGCGGCGAGATCACTTTCTTGCCGCCGCGTACCTCGACCACCGATTCGGTCGGGATAATGATTTGCCCAATCTTGTCCGTAAGACCGAAAGCTGCCACGCGGCCCTCGAGGCTCTCCTTCACCTTCTTCTCAAACCCCGAGTAGGTGTGGACGATGTACCACTGCTTTGCCATCTGCGTTTCCGTCTGTGTTTCCGTCATTTTTTGAAGTAGTTCAGCAGCCAAACCGAACCCTTGCTGAAGAACGAGTCGGTGATCGCGAAATAGATTCCAAAAAACGTCACTGTAATGATGACGACGATCGTGGTCGACCAAACGTCCTGCCGCGACGGCCAATTCACTTGCTTCATCTCGACGCGAACGTCGTGCAGAAACTGGCGCAACCTCTTGGGATAGGCGGCCAACTTGCCCACCGGCTCCATAAGCGAGAATCCGCTAACGCGATGCGATTCTTCTTCCCTGTTTGTCCGTGCCGCGTCTGCCATATCCTCGCCAGTTCCGATTCTAAATGCCCACGTTATACGCCGTTCGTCGCCCCGCCCAAAAAGCTGGCAGGGGAGGAGGGATTCGAACCCCCACTCTCGGTTTTGGAGACCGATGGTCTACCGTTGAACCTACTCCCCTTTACTATTTCACTTCCTTATGCGCCGTATGCTTCCGGCAAGTGTTGCAAAACTTTTGCGTCTCGAGCCGGTCCGGATGCTTCTTCCGGTTTTTCGTGGTCGTATAATTTCGATTTTTGCACTCGCCGCATTGTAGTGTGATGATTTCGCGCATGGTCGGTTACTCGACGATCTCGGCGACGGCGCCGGCCCCGACTGTGTGGCCGCCTTCGCGAATCGCGAACCGCAGCCCCTTCTCGAGCGCCACCGGCGTGATCAATGTAATCTCCGCAGATACGTTGTCTCCCGGCATCACCATCTCCACTCCCGCCGGCAGCTTCACGTCTCCGGTGACATCGGTGGTGCGGAAGTAAAACTGCGGCCGGTATCCCGTGAAGAACGGCGTATGCCGCCCACCCTCTTCCTTCGTCAGCACGTATGCTTCCGCCTTGAACTTCGTGTGCGGCGTGATCGAACCAGGCTTCGACAACACTTGCCCGCGCTCCACTTCATCTTTTTCAGTGCCGCGCAACAGCAATCCCACGTTGTCGCCTGCGATCCCTTCATCCAAGAGCTTGCGGAACATCTCGACGCCCGTCACCGTCTTCTTCATCGTCGGCCGGAAGCCCACAATCTCGATTTCCTCGCCTACTTTCACCTTCCCGCGCTCGATTCGCCCGGTAACAACCGTGCCGCGTCCCGAGATCGAGAAAATATCCTCAATCGGCATCGCGAACGGCTTGTCCACATCCCGCTGCGGCAGTGGTATGTGCTTGTCCACAGCTTCCATCAATTCCAGGATCGACTTCTCCCACTTCGCGTCGCCTTCCAGCGCTTTCAGCGCCGACCCGCGAATCACGGGAATCGTGTCGCCGGGAAACTGATACGTCTTCAACAATTCGCGCACTTCCAGTTCCACCAGCTCCAGCAGCTCGGGATCGTCCACCATGTCGCATTTGTTCAAGAACACCACGATCGCCGGCACTCCTACCTGACGCGCCAGCAGAATGTGTTCACGCGTCTGCGGCATCGGACCATCCGTCGCCGCCACCACCAGAATCGCGCCGTCCATCTGCGCCGCGCCCGTGATCATGTTCTTCACGTAGTCGGCGTGCCCCGGGCAGTCGATGTGCGCGTAATGACGGTTCGGCGTCTCATACTCCACGTGCGACACCGCGATCGTGATTCCCCGCTCCCGCTCTTCCGGCGCGTTGTCGATCGAATCGAATGCGCGGAACTGCACCTTCGGGTTGCCCTTCGCCAGCACCTTCGTGATCGCCGCCGTCAGGGTCGTCTTGCCGTGGTCGATGTGACCAATCGTCCCCACGTTCACGTGCGGCTTACTCCGCTCGAATTTCTCCTTCGCCATCTTTTCATCACCCTCGCATCAAGGCTTCGCGGCCGCTGCCGCGTTCAGAACCTGTATTTCGCTATCATTGCGTGATGGAGCGGGGGACGGGATTCGAACCCGCGACCATCTGCTTGGAAGGCAGAGACTCTACCCCTGAGTTACCCCCGCTCATTCCAACTCCCCTGGTGCCCAACGCCCGCAAAGAGTTCACTTCGCTCACAGCTAGACTGGAGCCTGGGACCGGGATTGAACCGGTGACCTCGTCCTTACCAAGGACGCGCTCTACCAACTGAGCTACCCAGGCTCACACCGGCCTTCCGTCGCGCTCCCACACTCGCCGCAGGAAGCCGCATCGGATTCAAATCTCAGGCCCACTTCCACTGCAACCACTCGATTCTTCACCCGCCTCGGAGCGCTACAGTCTCACGAGAAGCTGGTGGACGGGGGAGGATTCGAACCTCCGTAGCCCGCAAGGAGCGGCAGATTTACAGTCTGCTGGTTTTAGCCACTCACCCACCCGTCCCGCGAAAACATCCGGGGCACAACTCGGTCGTTCGTACAAAGCTGCTCGGAACACAACAATCGCGTCCCACAAGAACCGCTCAGAACTGACCCGGACAATGCTGTGAGGCACTCCGCAATGCAGAAAGGGCTCGTGTCCAGAGACACCAGCCCTAGCGCTCTTGTTGCGAGGAATTCGTCCGCAACCCTGCCAAAATGCCGATCCCTCAATCTCAGCTGGCGGAGGGAGTTGAACCCCCGACCCTCTGATTACAAATCAGATGCTCTACCAACTGAGCTACGCCAGCCCCGCAAACCCATCAAAACTATCACAGAGGCAATGGAATTGCAAGCAACTTTCGGAAAGTCCAGCAAAGCCATTGCCAGGCCATGACTTATTGCATTCTTGCAGCGCCGCCGGTGCGCTATTGTGCAGCGGGTTTCGAGAACTGGGCATCATCCAGCGCTACGTTGTGGTGCACTTCCCCGATTATGATCGTGAACTCCATCTGCGCGCTCTTCTGGTGAATCACAAACGGAATTTTGATGCCGTCCACCGCGCGATAATCGCTAAAATCTTCCTCGATCGAATCGACGCCTTCCGGTGAATGGTGTTGGCTGATGGCTCGTACTAGCAGGCCTGTATCCACCGCAAAATAGAGTTTGTCCGGATCGCCGCCTTCCGAGGGAGTGGCCTCCATCACATACGTTGGATGCTCACCGACGTTTTCCGTTCCCGTCACTTTGAACTTCGAGTAGAGAGTGTGCATGTCCAAGGGATGATAAAAATCGGCGTCGCGCCGAGTCTCCGCCAATTCAGGACCGCTTTGTTCGCGCACGCCGTTCTGCGGATCGTTCGACCATCCTACAGTTCCATCAAAACCCTGCGAAAAAACCGCGCCGGAAATTGTGACGGTAACCAGAATACGCCTCGGAGCTTTCTCGCGCATCTCGATGGTTCCGGCGACGTTCATGGCCGGAACGTCCACCGTGCCCGTTGACACTCTGGAGTTAAGCTTTTGCCATGCAGCACGCCCACCGCTCGCTTCGATGTACTTGTCCAAAATCTGCTCGGTGCTCGGAGCTGAAGATGCCGCAGCAGCCTGCGTCTTGGACGGCGCTTGCGCCGGAGTGGAAGTCTGGGCAAGAGTTCCCACGCTGAACGCAAAAATTGCTAACGTAAAAACGCAGGAAAGTCTCGCGCCAGACTTAATCATGCTTGCGGCCTTTCCGCGATGGCTGGATTCGCACCGGTTCGAGGTTGGAAGCGTTGCGCTCTCGTAAGGTTGCCAACTCCATTGCCTGGCGCCGCAAGCGGCCGACCTTTTTCTGTTACGCAATCTGCCTCCAAAACATTACACTGACCGGCAAGCCGCGAACCGCGGAAATTTGCCGGTGCCGATGTCTTCGCCAAAACGTGCTCTGATTGCCGTCGCGGTAGTGGTGTGCGCCCTGGGCGTGACCGCTGCAGTTTATCTCTACCGCTTGCATCGGCCACTGGTCGACACCAGCAGTGGACCGGCTCCGAGTATCTTGGCTGAGTTGCCGCCCGACGCACCCGCGATTGCATACTTAGACGTGGGGGCACTGCGAAAGTTGCAGAATTCACCTCTGTCCGCCGTTCTCGGCCTGACGAAAAACGGTTCCCAGACCGACCGCGAGTATGCAGATTTCGTTCGGGATACGGGCTTCGATTACACACGCGACCTCGACCAGGCAGCGATCGCGTTCTGGCCCACAAGCCTTGCGCCCGAAGCCAACGCTGCCGGAGACGATCCCGCTCTCGCAATCGCGGATGGCCGCTTCGATCAGCAGAAGATCGAAGCGTACGCGGTCCGCGCCGGCGGCAAGACCGAACAACATGGCAATCGCAAGATCTATATCGTTCCGGGAAACCCCGTCGTCTCATTCGAATTCCTCTCGCCAAAGCGGATCGCAATTGCCAGCGGCAAGAAATCCCCGGAACTCCTGAACATTTCTGCGGAAGGCCAACGCGATCCGGCGATGCAGACTCGCATCAATCGCGTCGGTGGCTCTCCTGTCTTTGCTGTCGCGCGCACCAGCGACCTTCCTGCTGGCTTTTACGCGAATTTGGCAAAGTCGCCGGAACTCGATCATCTGGTGCGAAGCATTCAGGGACTTTCGCTCTCCGGCCAGCCGCAGGACGATCAAATTCACGTAGCGTTCGACGCCGAGTGCGACTCGATGAAGAACGCCTTCGAGATGTCCACGATTCTCGACGGATTCCGCCTCATCGGCTCGATGAGCCTTTCGGATCCGAAGACGCGGCGCCAACTCCAGATGACGCGCGAGCAGGCCGCGTTCCTGGAAGCGCTGATCAAGGCGGCGAAAGTTTCGCAGCAGGATCGATGGGTGCGCATCGGCCTCGACCTGACTCCGGAGATGCTCGGCGCGCCTCAGTCCAAACCGAGTCACCAGCCTGCAGGACGCCCCTAGCGAAAGCAGTCCTACGCCGGTCGAGTCGTCTCCTGTTTTTCGCATTTGCTGCGAATTGGCTAATCGGTACGGCAAAAATACCCCCTACCCCTACGGTTATTAGAATGGGTCGCGGGTGAGTGTTTTCAGTCATTTGCGTCGATTTCTAATCCCGGTTCGAATCTGTGATTTGTGACTCGTGACTGGTGACTCGGAACGGCGGGAGAGTAGAGCAAGAGTGGGCCGCCCGCGGCGGCCCGTTTTTGTACCGATTGACGTGGGTGCCGGTCGTTTGTTTTGTTGGGGTTGCGGCGATTTCCGTTTGCAAAGTGTACCGATTGGATTTTGTTTCGCCTTTCGGACGGCGGCTCGTCTGGACTCTCCTCACGTCTTCGTCCTCCTTCGCACCGACACACGTCTACAGCTCAGGGTTTGCAAGTACAAACCCTGAAACCCGTCCCGCGCGGCCCGAAAAATCCGGGCGCACAATTCATTATTCTTAGTTTAAGGAATACCCCTTTATAGCATAGTAACTGGCAATTTGCAAGACCCAGTACTGCGGAAAGTGCAGTTCAAAGTTGACGGTTTACAGTTAAGGTGAAACCCGGGAATCGCGCGAGGCTCGCCCAACAGGATGGCGGGCAGGCGGCGAGGAAGAGGCCCGACTGAGGAGGTGCCTTGAGGCGCATCCCAGCGTAAATGCCGAAAAGACCCACGGTTCGGAAAAGCGCGAACCGTGGGGCAGCCCGCCATTCCGCATTTCGTATCGAGGCGGGCGAGGCCAAGATTTTGATCGATCCGTTTCTGTCCGATAACCCGTCCAGGGGCAACGGATGGAGCGGCTACCTTACAGGCAAGAACTCGACACGGAGGTGACTTATGAAGGCGATTGTGGCGACGGATCAGGCTGTGGGAACGGCCGGGGTGAAGCTGGTGGAGCGGTCCGAGCCGCAGGCGGCGATAAACGACGTAGTTGTTCAGATTCACGCGTCGGGATTCACCGGGGATGAGCTGACGTGGCCCTCGACCTGGACCGATCGCGTCGGCCGTGACCGGACGCCTTCAATCCCCGGACACGAACTGGCCGGAGTGGTCACCGCTCTCGGCTATGGCACGACAGGTCTGTCGATTGGACAGCGGGTGTTCGGCCTCACGGACTGGTATCGCGACGGCACGCTGGCGGAGTATGTGGCGGTCGAGGCACGCAACCTCACACCGCTGCCGGGCGACGTTGACTTCACTGTGGGTGCGGCCCTCGTGATGCCGGGCCTGACCGCGTGGCAGGGGCTGTTCGAGCACGGCCGCCTTCGTGCGGGGCAGAGCGTCCTCGTGCACGGTGCGGCCGGCGTGGTCGGTTCGATGGCGAGCCAGCTCGCACGCGAGGCCGGCGCATACGTCATCGGCACCGGGCGCGCTGCCGGCCGTCAGACGGCGCTCGACTTCGGCGCGCAGGAGTTCGTCGACCTCGATAACGACGCCCTGGAAGACGTTGGCAAGGTCGATCTGGTTTTCGATGTCCTCGGCGGCGACATCGCGAAGCGGTCTGCGGGCGTGATTCGCGCCGGAGGAACGCTGGTGACCATTACCGGCCCGACCGAGGCGCGGCCCGCTGACGGCCTGACTATCGATTTCGTAGTCGTACCCGATCGCGCCCAATTGAGTGAGGTCGTCCAGCGGGCCCGGACTGGTCGGCTGAGGACAAACATCGGTAACGTGGCTGCCCTCGACGAGGCCGTCGCCACCTTCAACCCGACCGAACGGATCAAGGGAAAGACGATCATCCGCGTTCGTCCGTGAGGACTCGGGGATTGGCTGATTAGGTGACGACCCCGAAACCAACCTGTTGACAATCTACATGAGCTGATGCATTGTTCCTGTTGAGCATCAACAGGAATCGCATGATCACAGCAAGCAAAGCCGAAGTGCTGCAGGGCACTCTTGACCTGCTGGTCTTGAAGACGCTCGATACGATCGGGCCGTTGCACGGGTTCGGAATCGCTCGGCGAATTCAGCAGACCTCCGCGGACATGCTGCAGTTGAATCAGGGGACGCTCTATCCGGCGCTGGTGCGCCTGGAGCAGCGCGGCTGGATTCGGTCGAAATGGGGCGTGTCGGACAACAACCGTCGCGCCCGCTTTTATTCGCTCACCAAGTCCGGCAAGAAGCAACTGGCGGTGGAGACTGAGGGTTGGGAGCGTATGGCGTCGCTTGATCACACGAATGCTTCGTGGCGCCGAGGAGGCGTGAAATGAACCTGGCTTGCGATTGCTGGCGATGCGACTTCGCGCGATGTTCGCGAAACGCGAGATGGATCGCACGCTCGATGAGGAATTGCGGTCCCACTTCGACATGCTCGTCGAGCAGAACATCGGGCGAGGCATGCCGCCGGAGGAAGCGCGCCGGGCCGCTCGCCTCGAATTAGGCGGCGCCGACCAAATCAAGGAATCGGTCCACGACCAGCGCGGCCTGCCGCTGCTTGAATCGCTTTGCCAGGATGTTCGCTACGGGGCGCGGATGCTGCGCAAATCCCCCGGCTTCACCAGCGTCGCCGTTCTCACGCTCGCCCTGGGCATCGGCGCCAACACCGCCGTTTTTAGCCTCATCGACTCGGTGCTCTTAAGAACCCTCTGTGTGGCCAGCCCGCACGAGCTCGTTCTATTCTCTGATTCTCCTGCCGGAGGTTCCGCTTCGGGTACTCAAACCGGCCGCTGGAGCCTTTTTTCCAACGAGAATTACTCATATTTCCGCGCGCACGGCGCGTCTTTTACCGAACTCTGCGCGTTTGAGAGCGGCTGGAACGACCTGCAGATTCGTGTCGCTGGTGCGGCGGGACGTCCGGACGGGGCGCACGGCAGACTGGTCACTGGCAATTTCTTTTCATTCCTCGGACTAAGTGCTTCAGCCGGCCGCCTATTTACGCCTGACGATGACCGACTTGGGGCTCCGCCGACTGTCGTGCTGAACTATCCCTATTGGGTGCGAAAATTCCACGCTGATCCCTCTATGCTCGGAAAAGTTCTAGAAATCAATGGCGTGGCGTTTACGGTCATCGGAGTGGGGCCCAGAACGTTCTTGGATGTGAAATTTGACCGTCCCGACCTATGGCTTCCTCTCGTGTTTCAGCCACAGGTTATGTCCGACAAGATTTATTCGGAGGATCCGCAGGAGTATTGGCTGAACATCATAGCCAGGCTCAAGCGCGGAGTTACTCTCCGGCAAGCCCAGACGGAGGTGAATGGCCAACTGAAGCAAATCCTGCTCACTCAGGCGCATCGAGAAACAGCCCAGGAAATTGCGGACTCTTACATTCAGCTCGCGCCGGGCGCCTATGGCATTTCGTACCTGCGCGCGACATATTCGGAAGCACTTCGAGTGCTCGCGGCAATTGTTGCCATCGTTCTTCTGATCGTCTGCGCCAACGTCGCTAACCTGCTCCTTTCCCGATCGTCGGCTCGCCAACAGGAGATCTCAATTCGTCTCGTGCTCGGTGCCAGCCGCAGCAGACTCTTACGCCAACTTTTGACTGAGAGCCTGCTCCTCGCGGTACTTGGAGGTGCGCTTGGAATTCTGGTCGCCCGGTGGGGCAGCCAGCTCCTCACCTCTTTGGTGCTCCGAGACCCCTCCGTTAACGCCTCCATTGATGGACACGTGCTCCTGTTCACGGCAGGCGTTTCCATGCTGGCCGGAACCCTATTTGGCCTTGTTCCGGCGTTGCGCTCCAGCCGGGCGGATCTCGTCACGCAAGTCAACCGAGCAGGCCCTCGGCTGAGGTTTGGTGTCACGAACGCCCTCGTTGTTTTTCAGATTGCGGCGAGTGTCGTTCTCTTGATTGGCGCCGGACTGTTTCTGCGCACGCTGCCGAAAGCTCGCTGGTCAAGAACTTGGGTTTGATGAGGACCATTTGTTAGTAGTTCGAATCGATCCCCAGGCGGGGGGATACGACCCAGTTCAGACTCCCGGACTCTATCAAGCTTTGATAGATCGTGTTGAAGAGCTGCAGGGTGTTGTTTCCGCAACTGTCGCGTTTTCGGAGCCGCTTAGCGGCTCTAGTTGGACGAGCAATTTCTCGATTGAAGGACTGCCGCCGAGGCCAGCGCGTGAGGTGATAGTTCATAAAGAGCTGGTTGGACCACACTACTTCCAAACAGAAGGGATCCCGATCCTGCTCGGACGCGACATTGGTCCCCAGGATCGTCTCGGCACTTCGCTGGTGACTGTAATCAACAAAACCATGGCGCGCGAATTTTTCCCCGGCGTGAACCTGATCGGAAAGAGGTTTTCGCTGGGTTCTCCCTTCAACAGCAAAGAGGCCATGACAATCGTCGGCGTTGCGGCGGACGCTCGTTACTACTCCCTGAGGGATCCAGTTCCGCCGATGGAATTCTGTGCTGCCTTCCAGGTCCCGCAGGCAAACTCGCATAGTTCGGCCTATGCGCGAGCGGTCGAGGTCCGAGTGACCGGCAATCCGAAAGCGATTGCGACCGAGATTCCATCAGCTATTGCGCAGGTTGCCGCCAGTTTGCCTGTAACCAGAGTGACCATTCTCAAGGAGCAGGTGAGCGACTCGCTGTGGCAGAACCGAAGTGCCGCTCAGCTTTCCAGCGCGTTCGCCATCCTGGCGCTACTGCTTGCGTGCATCGGTGTGTATGGGACGACTGCGCACTCTGTGTCGCGCCGCACACGTGAGATCGGAATCCGCATCGCGCTCGGCGCACAGCGCTCAACCGTTCTGGTGCTAATAACAAAAGAATGTCTAATCTTGGTTACGACGGGGCTTGTGATCGGCGCTTCGGCCGCTTTGGCCACGACCAAGATTATCGCGAATCAGCTCTTTGGGATTCGCGCGAACGATCCGATGACGTTCGTGAGCGTATCTGGCTTGCTGTTGCTCGTAGCTCTGGCCGCTTGTTACATCCCAGCGCGTCGGGCCACACGCGTCGACCCGATGGTCGCGCTGCGTTACGAGTAGCGGGACGTCCCCGGTAAGTGACGAAAGAGGTGCCGCATGGGTTGGTTGCGATTGCTGGCGATGCGACTTCGCGCGACGTTTGCAAAGCCCGAAATGGATCGCGCGCTCGATGAAGAGTTGCAATCGCACTTCGACATGCTCGTCGAGCAGAACATCGGGCGGGGCATGCCTCCGGAGGAAGCGCTGCGGGCTGCCCGTCTCGAATTAGGCGGCGCCGACCAAATCAAGGAATCGGTCCACGACCAGCGCGGCCTGCCGCTGCTTGAATCGCTCTGGCAGGATGTTCGCTACGGCGCGCGCATGCTGCGCAAATCTCCGGGATTCACCGCCGTTGCGGTGCTTACGCTCGCCCTCGGCATCGGCGCCAACACCGCCATGTTCAGTGTCATCAATGCGGTGCTCTTGCGGCCGCTTGCCTATAAGGATCCGAGTCAGCTTGTCGTCGTCCGGCACGAAGAAATGGGCACAGTGGCAGGAGGGAACTTCCTGGATTGGCAGTCCGATAGCCGATCTTTCGAGCGAATGGGCGCGGCGGAGGCCTGGACGGCAAATGTGGGCGGAGGCGACAGGCCGGAGCAATTGGAGGCGATGCACTTGACCTCCGATGTGCTGCCTCTTCTCGGCGTGCAACCGATGCTGGGGCGTGTCCTGCTGCCGGAAGAAGAACACACGGGCCACGAGCACGTGATCGTGGTGAGCTACAACCTTTGGAAGAATCGCCTGGCAGCAAGCAGTGACGCCGTTGGCCAGATTCTTTCGCTCGATGGCGAGCCTTATAGAATTGTGGGCGTGATGCCTGCCGGTTTCCAGTTCGCTCCGTTCTGGGACACGAAGGCTCAAATCTGGGCACCGTTGGTGCTGGACGCCCGACGAGACGACCGGCGCGGCGCTTCGCTGCGAGTTTTCGCGCGGCTCAATTCCGGCGTGACTCCCGAACAGGCGCGCGCCGAAATGAACACGATTTCAGCTGCGACTGGAAAAGGAATACCCCGGAACAAACGGAAAAATCGCGATCATTCCCTTGCAGGAGATTGTGGTTCGCTCGGTACGTCCGGCTCTGCTGATGCTGCTCGCGGCGGTGGGATTCGTGCTTCTGATCGCGTGCGCTAACGTTGCTCACCTGCAACTGGTGCGCGCGGCGGCCAGAGAAAAAGAAATGGCGCTGCGCAGCGCTCTGGGAGCCTCGGGGCCACGGATATTCCGCCAATTGCTCACCGAGAGTTTCATTTTGTCCCTTGCCGGAGCCCTCTTCGGCTTACTGCTGGCCTACTCCGGAGTGCGCCTGCTGGTTGCGCTTGCTCCGCCGGAAATCCCACGTCTGGAGACGCTCACCCTGGACGGCCACGTGTTCGTTTTCCTGTTGGTGATTACTGCTTGCGCCGGAGTGGTGTTTGGGCTGGCGCCCGCGTTGAAGGCGTCGCGCGTGGATCTCACGGAGTCTCTGAAGGAAGGCGCAAGGAGCGCGACCGAGGGAGTGCGGAGAAGCCGCGCTCGGAATCTGCTGGTGGTGTCGGAGTTTGCGCTGGCGATGGTGCTGCTCGTGGGCGCCGGACTGATTCTCCGCAGTTTTGTCGCGCTGCTGGCCGTTAACCCGGGGTTCGATCCAGCGAACGTTATCGCGATGACAGTTTCCCTGACGGGTTCGAGGGACGCGGATCCTCCTCGGCGACCTGCTTTCTTCCGCGAATTGGTGGAGAGGGTGAGAGAACTTCCCGGCGTCGAATCGGCAAGCGCGATCAACCATCTTCCTCTCTACGGCGACAACTGGGGGATTCCATTCGTTATCGAAGGGCGTCCGCTCGCAGCGCCAGGACAGGGGCCAAGCGCCCGGTTCCTTGCCGTGCTTCCGGGGTATTTCCACACGATGCGGATCGCGATCAAGGAAGGGCGCGACTTCACGCAACAGGACGTGCTGGACGCGCCGCACGTGGTGATCATCAATGAGTTCATGGCGAATCGCTACTGGCCGAATGAAAATCCAATCGGCAGGCGCATTGCGGTACCGGATGATGCGGCCAAGACCTCCGACTGGTTCACGATCATCGGAATCGTGAAGGACACCAAGCAGGCCGATCTGGGCGACCCCGCTGAGGAGCAAATGATCTTTCCCTACCTCCAGACCAGGCTGTACCTGGAGAATCCAAAATCCTTCGCCACGTATTTGACGCTGGTCATTCGTAGTAGTTTGAAACCCGGCGCGGTAACGGCGGCCGTGGAAAGCACCGTCCAGTCCATGGATAAAGATGTGCCGGTTTCTGACGTGATGACGATGGAGCAGGCAATGGCGTTGCAAGTATCCGAGCCGCGTTTTTACGTCCTCTTACTCGGCGCTTTTGCCGCGGTGGCGCTGTCGCTCGCGACGGTGGGAATCTACGGTGTGGTCAGCTATTCCGTGGCACGGCGCACGCACGAAATTGGAATCCGGCTGGCGCTCGGGGCGCAGGGCCGCGACGTCCTGGGAATGATCGTCTCGGAAGGAGCAAGGCTCGCGCTGATGGGAATCGGCATTGGTGTGATCGCGGCTTTTGGCCTGACGCGTCTGATGGCTAGCCTGTTATATGGCGTGGGCGCAAGCGACACGCTGACATATGCGTCGGTGGGGGTTCTGTTGGCGGTGGTGGCGCTGGCGGCGTGCTACATCCCCGCGCGGCGGGCCCTGCGTGTGGATCCGATCGTGGCGTTGCGATACGAGTAGACAGGTGGATGCCGAAAACGGGGAACTGGAATGGTTTTGTTGAGATCCTGGGTCTTCGGGATGCAAACGGTGCATCGCGATTATGTCGGCGGGACCGCACAGGCAAGAGTGCCTGGCCACCAAAAGGCAAACAAGGAAATCAGTGGCCGGTGCTGGAATGGCTTTGTTGAGATCCTGGGTCTTCGGGATGCAAACGGTGCGTCACGATTTGTCGGCGGGGACCGCACAGGCAAGAGTGCCTGTGCCACTAAAGGCAAACCGGGACCGCACGGCAGGAGTGCCTGTGCCACCAATGGCAAACACGGGACCGCACAGGCAGGAGTGCCTGTGCCACCAAAGGCAAACAGGGACCGCACCGGCAGGAGTGCCTGTGCCACCAAAGACAAACAGGGACCGCACAGGCAGGAGTGCCTGTGCACCAAAGACGAACAGGGAAATCAATCGCCGGTGGCGGTGGGCGAGGTGTTGCGGAGGTAACGCCAGGGGTTGACGGGCGTGTTGTAGATGCGGACTTCGTAGTGGAGGTGGGGCCCGGTGGAGCGGCCGCTCTGGCCCTCGTAGCCGATAATGTCGCCGCGCTTGACGGTCATGCCAACCTCAGCCTTGAAACCTGAAAGGTGGCCGTACCAGGTGCTCACGCCGAAACCGTGGTCGATCACGACCAGGCGGCCGTACCCGGCGCGCTGGTCGGCTTCCTCGACTACGCCGTCTGCCGTGGCGCGAACTTCGTCGCCATAGTGCGAGGC
Source organism: uncultured Acidobacteriota bacterium (assembly GCA_963744235.1). Taxonomy (GTDB): domain Bacteria; phylum Acidobacteriota; class Terriglobia; order Acidiferrales; family UBA7541; genus Palsa-295. The sequence goes on from CAVUSU010000007.1 coordinate 1,007,053, forward strand.
GATATCGATTCCCGAGTGGAAGGCGCCTTCTCCGCTAAACGGATCCAGCCGTTCGCCGAAGTGGCCGGTAATCTCCCCCACCACGGGCCAAAGCGCGGGCACCACACCGATGCTGGTCATTTGGCTGGCTGGCAGGAGGCGCATGCCGCTGTTGGACACGGAGACGACATTCGCGTTGTGTTCGAGATAGCTGAATTCGTCAACGGATTGCTGAAAATCGGCGTCGGATTGCGCGGCTGCGTCGGTCAATCCAAACGGGGTCTGCCGGAAGCGCGTGATCCCGTAGGCCATGGCCACTTCGCCGGCCAGCGATTGCAGCGAATCGAGGCGTTGGTTGGTGTCCTTAACTTCGGTTTGGAGCTGCTTGTACTGCTGCTTGAGGCTGTCTTGCTCGCGCCGAAGCGAGTTGTAGCTACTGGCTTTCCACAGCATTCGGGAGTAGGAGCCCACGGCCGCCGCCACCGTGATCCCCCCCACAATCGCGAGGAGCGCGAAGAAATGGAGGATGTATACGGGCACACGCACCCGACGCATGCCGCCCGAGGCGTTTGAGGCAATAAAGAACGTATATTGCTTATTCTTCATCGTCTGAATTTCTTCCGAATTAGCCTTGTTTCGGCCGATTGAACCGCGTGCCCCTCGCAGCGGTTAGCCGATTCCCTCAAGAGTGACCAAGCCTGAACCGAGAGCCCTGGTTCGAGACGGTGCGCATTGTAATGACCGCACCCGATGACGTCAACCCCAATCTTCCATTTTGCATAGGCGCACCTCAGACTGCCCTGGTGTACCCAATGGCCACTCGGGGCTAAACTGTGATGAGGTTACCCTAAGAATCCGGCCGCGACAACTGTACGAAGGGCCAGTATGGGCCCAGACGTGTCACTTTGAGACGGCGGAGAGGTCTTGTTTTGACTTTGACGCGCAGACTCTGGCGCTTGGGGTTGACTTCCTGTTTATAATCGCGACGCGCAGCAATCCGATGAACGCCGAGGACCAACTTATACGACGGATTTCACGGCGTGTGCCGTCCCAATCTGGGCGGGCGTCAGGTACCCTGCGTCTTGGGATCGGCGACGATGCCGCGATCATTGCGCCGCGTGGGGGAGTGGACTTGGTGCTCAGCTGCGACGCTTTCCTCGAGGGTGTCCACTTCCTCGCCAAGACGCACCCGCCGGACTCGGTTGGCTATAAGTCGCTCGCCCGGGCGACAAGCGACCTCGCCGCGATGGGCGCCACGCCTCGATTCTTTATGCTGGCTTTGGCGCTTCCGGTCGAACGGACCGGTGAATGGCTGGGGGAGTTTCTTCGAGGGATGGGCCGCGCCGCGCGGTCCCTGGGGATTCGATTGATCGGGGGAGACACGACGAAGAGCGGAGCAGTTGCGATCAATTTGACTGTGCTCGGCGAGGTTGCCTCGGGCCGGGGTCTGACGCGCTCGGGAGCTCGGCCGGGGGACCTTATATATGTCAGCGGCGTGCTGGGCCGCGCCGAGCTTGGGCTTGAACTTGTGCTGGCAGGCCAGGGACGCCAGCGAAGCGTGTCCTCGATTGTGCGACCACATCTTTACCCGCGAATTCGAGTCGCACTCGGTGCGTGGCTTGCCCGCCGCCGAATCGCCTCGGCGATGATCGACATCTCGGACGGCCTCTCGACCGATCTGACGCGCCTTGCCGAGGCAAGCGGCGTGGGAGCCCGGGTCCGGATAGGGCTGATTCCCGCCACGCCGGTGCCCGAACCGGCGTCGAGGCTGCTGGGGAATCGAAGGCTGAACCCGTTGCAGTTGGCGCTGCACGGTGGCGACGACTACGAACTTCTCTTCACGGTGCCGCGCCGAAAGGTAAAACGCTTGCGCGCCGCACCGGGATTCGCGGAACTCACTTGCATCGGCGAAATCACCCCGGAACGACATCTCCTCCTGGTCGATCGGCACGGCAAGGCGAAAGCCTTGAAGCCTCGTGGTTGGGATCCGTTCAGGCGGTAGAGGGAGCCTTGCCGATTCCTGCGAGAATCTAGAGGAACCTAAAGACGACGGGGAGGAGGCGGCTGCGGACTCGCCCTCATTTTGATATAGCCTTCGGTTGCCCAGGCGATGACTGCAGGACCTTCAATCGGGCTTGGGCTAGCTGATAGGACGAACTCAGAACGTCGAAGGTGCCCTTGGGTTTTTCGACGCGGACGTAATCGGCCATCGCAACGTCCCGTTCGCCGTATTGGTCGGCGAGAAGGCCAAATGCGTACCAGTAACTCGAATCGGGTTCATCGAGATTCAGAAGATTCATGGCCTGAATTAGTACATCGCGAGCTTCCCTTGTCTTACCCATCGCCGCATAGAGACAGCCGAGCGTGTGCAGGATGCCGGCGCTGTTCTGGCTCAATTGTGAAGCTTTAATAGCATCCTCGACGTCAGCGTCCGTCACTTTTCCTGCAACAAGCGCAAACCATGCCCGATTGTTGAAGTCCTGGGCTTCGGCCTTACCGGCATCGACAATCCTCAGGCCGCGCTCACGGGCAACTACAAAGTCTCCTCGATTCGCTGCAGAGAATACCAGTTCGCGCATGGCGCCCGGGTCATCCGGGAGGCGCTTGAGCCGGGCTTCTGCCAGCTTATCGGCCTCGTCAAAGCGACCTAAACGGCGGAGGTCATACGACTCAGTGAAATACATGTCGCTCGAGTCCGGATACTGCTGCGAGAGTTGGGAGGAAAGAGCGTGGCGCTTGTCCCACTGATCGAGATTGCTGTAGCCAGCCAGCAGTGCAAGCGAGATATTCAACTTCTCCTGATCGCTCAGGGCCGAATTCCGAGCCGCTTCGAGAATCGAGATGCCCTGCGTCGACGTAGGTTTGGTCTGCACGAGAATGGCGGCCGCCGCCAGGGTCATTTGGCGGGCGTCCGCCGACTGTCCTTTCGTCCAAAAGCGAGGGAAAGCTTGGCCGGCGAGAGGATCGTCGCCCCCCGCAAGGTGCTGTTCGTCGCGTATCCAATCGAGCAGAACGCGAGCTCCCTCCAAGTTGTTCGCGGCAATTCGATCGAGAATCTCGAGGCCGACTGAATTCGGCTTCTCGATCGTATCTAGAATCTTGTAATGTCCTTCTTCCTTAACAACGAAAAATGTGAGTTTCGTGCTGTTGGGGATCTGGAGCTTAGCGCGATAACCGGATGCGTCGTTACCTTCGACGTTCGGCTGGAGCATCGCGATCAGGATATCAATTGTCACGTCCGGCAACGCACCCGAGCGCGCGATCGTGCGCCGAATCTGCCGGGCCTGCTTTAGTGTCCTTTGGATTTCTTCTGGATCGGTTTGCTGATTCACCAAGTGGGCATTGCGACTCAGAAGGCGGTTGAGCTTTTCCAGCGTCATCTGCGTATCTGTTGTGGCAAGGAAAAACTGCATAACGACACCGGCCGGGTCGTCATCGTAATGAAGATCCTCGTGAGGACGAGCCTTACGGAGCATTGACGCCAATGCAACGGTGCGCGCGGGTGTGTCCCCGGACGCTCCCGCCTCCACCAGATCGGCGGCCACTGAGTACATACGGCGGTTCATCAGCATTTGCCCAGCCGTTGCCGCAACCTGTTTGAACTCAGGATCCGTACTTTCGCGCTTGTGGGCCTCAACCAGGCCGGCGCGTGAACCATTGAACGCGGCCTCGCACGCTACGATTAGGCCGGCGGGTTGGGGATTCAAGGATTCGGCGTTCTTCCGAGCATCGGCAAATTCTCCAGCGTAAAAAAGGGCGTAGGCCAGGTTGTTCTTCACGCCAAGATCGGCCAGCTTTTCGGGCTTCAAGCTTTCGTACTCGGCGATAGCTTCTTTCAACTTAGCACCGGACGCGTATCGGACGCCTTCATCGTCATACTCAAGAAGTATGGCGAGATTGGCGGTGATTGCCTTGTCATCGGGGTCGAGTTTTTCGGCGGCGCGAAATGCGGCCTGAGCGCCCGCATAATCGCTGCCGGGCCGGAGTTTGCGCCCAACCACATCGTATTCGAGGATGTTCGCAAGCGTTTTCTCCGCCAGTGCAGAATTCGGATCGAGTCTCACCGCGAGGCGCGCTTCTTCACGGGCTGCCTCGCCCATCCCCGCCGAGAGGAGGGCTTCGGCAAGCTGAAGATGATGCACGGCCTCCTTGGGATGAACGGCAATGAGGCTCCGATAGGATTGGAAAGCTTCGCGGACTTTTCCCTCGTTAAGAAGAGCCCCGGCTACGGGCTCGAAACGGACCAAAATTGGCTCTCCCTCTTTCAATTGAGCAATCGCATTCCGCATTTCGGTGGCTTCCGAAACAGGGAACAGACCTTTTACCGTATCGAAACGAATCACGGCGTGTACGACGCCATCTTTGTCTGTGGAGAATTCTTCGGTGAGTTCCGCCCGGCCCAGAGATACTTTGGCGTCCTTTGGCAAAGGCTTTGGCTGGAATCCAGGCGGCGGAACAAACGTGTATTGCCACTCGGTTACGAAAGGCTGCAGTTGATAGCCGGCGGTGCGCTTCTTCTTCGGCTGCTCGTTTGACGGCTCAGGCTTGGTTTCTTCCTCGCTCTCACGAGTTTGCAGCTCAGAGGGCAACCTATTGAAGATGCTCTCAAGACGAATGGCGGCTTCGGCGGAATCGAGGTCGGTGAGGCCACGTTTGGCTCGCTCACACGTCAATACTAGTTCAAACTGCTTTGACAAATCCGTGGCATCGGAGTGATCGATGCGATCAAGTTTCTCCGCCAAGTATTGATCCTTGACGTATTTGGTCAGATTCTCTCGAACGTCCTTGTTCGGCTTGTCACCATATTCGGCCCGGTAGTCAGACTCGAGATCACCGAGTGGCTGCGAGGTTTCGACGACCCGGGCCGGACCATTTTCAGCCAGATAGAACTCGCGCTTTTCAATCAGGGCGTTGTCCTTTGAAGAAGTCACCGCCGTATGCACGAGGGAGTCGCTGCCCGGGCGGATCACGAGGGCGTAGCGCCCCTGATCACTCGCTGGAAGCTGGCCGAGGCGCGCGTATTCGTCGGTGGCGTCAACCCAAAAATCCGGAACGCCCGGGACGTAGACAATGGCGTGATCGAACAGACCCATCCCCGGAAGATCAGGCACGACGTCTTGACGCTCGCCGGCGTCCAGCAGCGCGACATAGGCTGACACGCCGGCCGACCGCAACATTGCAATCAATAAGACCGACTTGTCCTTGCAATCACCGTACTTGTGAGCGAGAACCTCGGTCGGGAAATGGGGAACCACGGCAGCGTCGCCAAACTCAACGCCTGTATAGCGGACCTCTGTGGCCAGGTACTGCAGGATCGCCCGCACTTTGTCATCCCGTGACTGTTTGCTGGCGATTAACTTGGCAACCAGCGCCTTCACATCCGAGGCTGCAATTCGGGCGTCCACGACCTTCCCGTACTCGTCTGCCAATTGCGACCAGGACCTTCCAGTTGAAAACGCGACCTCCGGGTATGGGGCGACGTCGCTCGGCAGATTCTTGTCGGCATCATCGAGAGGTTCCATGGCGCCGTAATCGAAAGTAACTCTCACACGATCGCCTACTTCGGTGCGCTGAGGCTTCAGATCCGGGAGTAGTTCCTGCGTGTAATGAAGTGGCAGTGAGGAGGGAGCTTCCAGGACCAAGCGGCTGTGTTGCACAGGGACGCCGCGACCGAAGTAGACGCGCCGCAAGATTCCGGCGCCCGCGATCGTGGGATTTTCGCGCGAGGCGTCTTCTTCCTCGACAACAGAGCCCGACGCGATCGCCGGCAGCGGCGCCCGAATGACGCGCCGGTCACCGTACACGTTATTTTCATCGTCTTTGGCCGGAGCATCAGTGATCGTAGCGGCGTCAAGAGCGTGAACGATTTCATCGGAGGTGATTACACGAGCATGGAGCGTGGGCTTCTGTTCGTGCCAGGGTTCCCAGGATACCGCCACATCGTCCCAGTTTTCCGCGCCCTTTTGCGTGAGAATCTTGTAGAGAACGTAGCGCGTACGGAGCACGTGACCGTCCGTCTCGAAGACGTAGCTTTCTTCGTCGTCAAGGACAAGGACGTCGGTGCCTGCTTTGGGAACCGGTTTCGAAGCGGCAGAATAGACGGCCCTTGCGTCGTCGGAAAAACGGGGAATGTCCCACTGCTGGGCACTGGCGGGGCTGGAGGCCGCGGCCAGAGCGGCACAGAGACATACACCTTCAACGAATAAACGTATGGATTTCCCAACCCCATTCGCGCGCAAAATCGCCTCATTCTTGCGAAACGGTAGGAGACACTATCTCGGATTAGCAATCAATTCAAGTCGAGATTCGGTAGACGTCGAATGACATGCCCTGCGAACTCGCTACAATAGCCGGGAGACGAAGGGGAGGAGGAGGCTGGGGCTGCTCCAAGGGCGTGGGTCGGGAGTCCAGCTGCGGGTCATCTCGTCCGCCATTGTTAGCGTTATCAGAATTGCCAGCCAGAATATTCCGGCGACGATGACGATCTTCGTCACGCCGGAGCTGTACTTCACGTGCATGAAGAAGAGGACGACAAGCAACATTTTCGTGACGGCGATGGCCAGCGCGGCCACCGTGTTGAACGGCCCCAAATCAATGTAGGCGACGCCTGTCGTGAGCGCGGTCAACAGGATGAGCGCAACGAACACTGCCAGGTACGTCTTGATTGGAACGATGTGCTCGGACATTAGTGCCCCCCGTGGACATACCGTCCGCCGATTAGATAGAGCAGCGGGAAAAGAAAAATCCAGATGATATCGACGAAGTGCCAGTACAGGCCGCTGATGTCGAGCGGCGCGTAATAGCGCGGCGAAAAACGCCCGCGCGCCGTCATCACAACGAGCACGGTGAGAATCCCCAGACCGATGACCATATGCAGAGCGTGCAAGCCGGTCATGAAGAAATAGAAGACCATGAACAACTCGACGCCCGAGCCGTACTTCGCCAGGTCGAAATTGAGGCCGGGCACGAGGCCCTCGGCGTAGTCGTGGAACCACTCGAAGTGAAGCTTGATGCCGATGAATGCGGCGCCCAGCAGCATCGTGAGGACGAGAAACGTAATGATCGTGGATTTGCTTTTGCCGGTTTGCGCCGCGTAGATGGCGAGAACCATCGTCAAGCTGCTGCCGATCAGCACAGCCGTGTTGGTGGCGCCGAACTTCACCTCGAGCAAGTGGCTGCCTGCCTCGAATGCCGCGGGATGCAACGAGCGGTAGATCACATAGGCTGCAAACAACGCACCGAAGAACATGATCTCGGTGACGAGAAAGGTCCACATGCCGAGGGAGTCTGCTTCACGCTGCTGTTCGGGGTCCTCGAACTGATGCGCCACTTCGGGCGCATGCGGGTCGTGCAAATGAGAGTGAGCCGCCATCTCAGCCACGGACTGGCACCTCGGTTCCGGGATAGTTGTAAGGCTCTTCGGTGACGACGGGAATTTCCTCGAAATTTTCTGTCGGCGGCGGCGAAGGCGTTTGCCACTCGAGACCCTTCGCTCCCCAGGGATTCGGACCGGCAATCGGGCCGTAGCGCATCGACCAAATCAGGTAGATGAGTGGAATCAAATAGCCGATGCCGAGGATGGAAGCTCCCGCCGAGGACATGACGTTCAGGACCTGGAATTCAGCCGGATATACAGCGTAACGCCGAGGCATCCCCAAGTAGCCGAGCATGAACTGGGGGAAAAACGTCAGGTTGAAGCCGAAGAAGATTATGACAGCGGCGATGCGCGCCCAGAGGTCTGGGTAGAGGCGTCCCGTGATTTTCGGCCACCAGAAATGGATGCCGCCGAGGTACGCCATCACAGCGCCGCCCACCATGATGTAGTGGAAGTGCGCAACGATGAAGTAGGTGCCGTTCAAATGCACGTCGGTGGCGAGTGACGCGAGAAACAGGCCGGTAAGGCCGCCCATCGTGAACAGGCCGATGAAGCCGAGCGCGTAAAGCATCGGCGCGGCGTAGGAAATCGAACCTTTGTACAAGGTCGCGGTCCAGTTGAATACCTTCACCGCGGAAGGAATCGCCACCAGGAAGCTGAGCACGGAGAAAATCAGGCCCGCATAAATAGATTGGCCGGTGACGAACATGTGGTGGCCCCACACGAGGAAGCTGAGCACTGCGATCGCCATGCTCGAAAATGCGATGAAGCTGTAGCCGAAGATTCTCTTTCTCGAGAAGCATGTGACGAGTTCGCTGATTACTCCCATGCCCGGCAGAATCATGATGTAGACCGCGGGATGGGAATAGAACCAGAACAGATGCTGGAAGAGCAGGGGGTCGCCACCGATGGCGGGGTCGAAAATTCCGACGTGAAAAATCCGCTCGAGGCCCAGAAGAAACAGAGTGATGGCGATCACGGGCGTGCCGAGGATGAAGATTACGCTGGTGGCATACATGGCCCAGAGAAAAAGCGGCATGCGGAACCACGTCATTCCAGGCGCGCGCATTTTGTGGATGGTAACGATGAAATTCAGGCCAGTGAGGATCGAGGAAAAGCCGGTGATGAAAATTCCCACAGCCGCGGCGATCACGTGCGTGTGGGCGTAAGTGCTGCTGTACGGCGTGTAGAAGGTCCAACCAGTATCGACGCCGCCCGTGATGATCGCGTAGAGCACGAGCAGCGCGCCAGTAATGTAGATATACCAGCTCAATAGGTTGATTCGCGGAAAAGCCAGGTCGCGCGCGCCGATCATCATCGGGACCAGAAAATTGCCGAGCGTCGCCGGTATCGAGGGAACGAGGAAGAAAAACACCATTACGATGCCGTGAATCGAGAACAGCTTGTTGTAGGTTTCGGGCTGCACCAGGGCGCCCTGTGGCTCGATCAGGTGAAGGCGCATCAGGACGGCCGCGGCGCCGCCAACAAAGAACATCAGCGTAATCGAACCCAGATAGAGCAGGGCAATTCGCTTGTGGTCCGTCGTCAGAAGCCACGACTTGATGCCGTAGGTGGCATTCAAGTAGTTGACTTGAGACCCGGGCGGAACGTGTGGGGCCGTACTCATTGACTCGCGGTCCTTTCTTGCGTTCCGAGCGACTTCACGTACGCGATCAGTTGCAGCACCTGCTCTTCGTCCACCTGCCCCTGAAACGTGGGCATGATCGGCGGATACTTCGGCAACTGCAGCGAGTTGGGATTAATGATGGCCTGGCGAATGAACGCCTCATCCACGGTGCGCGTGGTACCGTCACGCAACTTTTCGGGCTTGCCGTAGATACTGGTGAGGGACGGACCACGCCCGGAATTGTCTGCTATGTGGCACGTTGCGCAGCCAAGCTGCGTGAACAGCCGCTCACCGCCCTGGGCCATCGATTCGCTCTTCGCGCCGCCCGCGAGCCATGCGGCGTAATCGGTGGGCTCCATCACATACACCCAGCCGATCATTTCCGAATGTTCGGCGCCACAATACTGCGCGCAGAAGAGGTGGTAGGTTCCGACCTTCGTCGCCTCAAACCAAAGCGAAGTGTAACGGCCCGGCAAGACGTCTTTTTTCACGCGAAAAGCGGGGATGTAGAAGTCGTGAATCACGTCCTGCGAAGTCATCGTGATTTTGATGGGCACTCCAACGGGCACGTGGAGCTCGTCGATTTCGCGCGGGCCTTCCGGATGCTGGACGTGCCACATCCACTGCTTGCCGATGACGAAGATTTCGGTGGACGCGGCGGGAGGCCGGGCGTTTCGCACGTACAGCGTCGAGGCCCAAATGAAAAGGCCGATGCACATGACCGCCGGGATTCCGGTCCAGGCGAGTTCGAGGGGAATATTTCCCTCGATCTGTTCGGGTTGCTCGTCTTCGGATTGGCGCCGATACTTGATCATGAAGTAGAAAATGCACGAGAAAATCGCCGCAGTGAAAAACAGCGTGATCGCGGTGAGCGTGTAGTGCAGGCGGTCGACATTCTCCGCAATCGAAGAAGCCGCCGGCGGGCGCAGCGGGATCGACGCCGTCATCGCCGCGACGCAATTCAAACCGGATTGAACCAGACTCGTCATAGCCTTCCGTGTGACTTCATCACGCGCTCCTGCGGAAGCGCATAGTGTTCGCGGCGGGCCAGCACAAAAATCAGGCCGGCCACGACTAGAATCGTCAAACCCCCGGCAATCTGAATCACTCGCGAAATCACGAGACCATATTTTCCCGTCCCGGGGTCATAGTGATAGCAAAACAGAAGAATCGCATCGACGGGAGAACCGATCTTGCCCTCCGAGGCGTCCACGAGCCCGAGCCGCAAATCGCGCGAAGGGTACGTGATGCCGTAGAAGTAGCGCGAGATTTTGCCTTCCGGCGTGAGCACCATGATCGCGCTGGCATGCGCGAATTGTTTCGAATCGGGATCGTAGGCATAGCGAAATCCGACGGCGCTCGCGAGCTGCTTGATCTGCGGCTCGCTACCGGTGAGGAAATGCCATCCTTCCGCCGCGCCTGGCCGTCCGTACATGCCCGTGTAAAGTTGCTGCTTCGCCGATGCGAGCACGGGCCTTTCGGTGGGATCAATGCTTACGGTCACGACTGCGTAATCCTTCCCGAGGTCGAGGGATATGTTCTTCAGGCTGCGATCGAGTCCGTTGAGCACCTGCGTGCAGAGCATCGGGCAGTTGTAGTAGACGAGTGAGAGGATCACCGGCTTGCCGCCGAAGTATTGGCGGAGTTCGACGGGTTTGCCGTTTTCGTCGTTGAACGTGAGGCCCAGCGGAATCGACTCGTTCAGTTTCTGATCGATTCCGACATCCTTCAGCAACTCGGGACGCACGCCGATGTTTTGAATCGGGTCGGTTAGTTGAGCGGAAGCGGCTGCCGGGAAAAGCGTGCTCGCAAGTAACACCGCGGTCGCGAGCGCCGCCGTCGCTATGCCATTCCTGACCTTGTTTTTTGGTCTGCGTTCTCGATTCACTGCTGCCCTTCCCTGCACGCAATCATGGCCAACTTACTCTTTCGAGCCCGCAGGTTCCTGCTCGACGACAAAAGAGCATGGGCCGCCGACACCTGTTGGTTGGGGCGCAATCGCGGAACCCACGGGCGCCATCGAAGCGGCGGAACTCGTTGCTTCGCCCGCGGGCCGCGCGGGCAAGCCCTGCTGCATGACCTTGTCCATCGCCACATCTACCGGAATGCGCACGACGCCGTTTTGCGAGTCCACCCAGCCATAGGTCTCCAAGTCATTCTTCTCCTGCTCGCAGTAAGTTTTCAGATCCTGGTGAGGTTGGACCTGCAACTGAGGCTGCGGCGGCAGCGCGCGCGCATTCTCGAACGGCGTCGGCGGCGGCCCGAGCGGGTCCTTGGCCGACAGGTAGTTGAATGTCCACCTCATCGTGATGAGTACTACGACAAGCAGAGCCGCGAGCCAGAATCCGAAATGGAAAAGCACCCGCGTATTTGCATCGCGGCGCTCGTAGCCGTCCTGCCGGCTCGGCTGCGGATTAGTCTCCATGCTCATGTTCGAGCGCTCCTTGGAATCGCGGGTCGTGCAGCGGCAGCAGCGGCCATTGCTTCAGTTGCCAGAAAAATGCGCCGACCCAAAGGCCACCAATTGCTATCCAGGCGAAAAAATCGATTGGATGAAAATGCGGCCGATCGCTCTCAAATCCCGGCACGATCAACCAGTACACGTCCACAGCGCTCAGGAGCACGAGCATTCCCGCAACTGCAGATAGCGTGCGCAAGCGCCGCTTCACGCGGACGCTGCAGCAGCAGGAAAAACGGAACGGCAAAATCCAGCACGAGCAGTACGACGGCGATTCCGCCCCAGGGTCCAAACGCGCGCACCCGGTACCAGGGAATTTCGTCCTTCAAATTCGCCTGCCAGATAATCAGGAATTGCGAGAACTGCAGATACGTCCACAGCATCACGAACGCCAGCATCAGGTTTCCCAGGTCGTTGTATTGCTGCGGCGTGGCGGCATCCTTCAGCGGCTCTTCATCCGACAGCGTCCGGAGGACAAAAACGACGAACGACATCGCCGTCAGCGCCTCAAGCACCATGAAAATCATTCCGTAGATGGTCGAGAACCAGTGCGAGTCGATCGACATCGCCCAATCCACCGAGGAATATGTGACGGCAATTCCCCACAGAATCAGTCCCGGACCGCTCATGGCTTCGAGGCGTCCTTCGATCTTTGGGTCTCCCGTGCGGTCCTGCTGCTGGGACCAGCGATTCAGCAGGAATGCGAGCAGCAGCCAGATCGCGAAATAAATCACGGTTCGGACCGTGAAAAACGCGGGATTCATGTACGAGTGCTTGTACTTTAGAATCTCATCGGCCTTCACTTCGGCAGGCCGCGCCCACGGATAGAGTTGGAACAGCCCGAAAAAGAGCGGGACAAAGAGCAACGCCATCGGCGCGAACGTCCGCGTGCCGGCCTCGAGCAACCGCCGGATGGGATAGCCCCACCAGCCGCCGGTGAGGTGATGCATCATCAAGATCGCCAGGCATCCCAAGGGAATCGAGATCCAGAAAATGAATGCGAAAAGGTACGACTTGCAAAACTGGTCCCATCCGTCAAACGCGACAATGTAAATCAGGGAAAGCACCACGCCGGCCGAACCCGCCAAAAGCGCTGTGCGCTGCACGCGCTCGAACTGCCTCCGAACTGTGTCTGGCGTCGTCATTGTGATTGTCCGGGTGACTGTCCGGATGGTTGGGCGCCTGCCGAGGACGTTTGCTGCTGCGTGAGCTTCAGTCTTTCGCTTGCCGGGACATCCTGAATCGCGGTGTGCTGGCTCAATTGCAGCACGCGAATGTATGCGGCGATGCGCCAGCGGTCTTCCGGCGAAACCCGCGAACCGTAGCTATACATTTCGCCGAAGCCGTTGGTCATCACGTCGAAGAAATGGCCCACCGGTGCGGCGCGCAGCCGGTCCAGGTGCATCGACGGCGGATGCGGAAAACCGCGCTGCACGATCATGCCGTTGCCGCTGCCGGTGTAATCGTGGCACGGCGTACAAAACACGTTGTATTGCTCGCGTCCGCGCTCGAGGTCCGCTTTCGTAATCGGGAACGGAAAACGGTTCGACACCACGCCATTCTCTTGTCCCGTGTACAGCAAATCGTCGAGGCGCAAATGGCCTCGCGCCACCGTTCCCGGCACGGGCGGCCGTTCGGAGCGGCCATCGCGGAAAAACTGACTCGGCTCGTACGGCAAATATTTCGGCTGAAGATGCATGTCGAGCCGGCATCCGGCCAGCAGGAACGCGATCAGACCAACGACAGCCAACGCCGCGTCCTCGCAGGCGAGCCGACCGGTCCGTTCAGCCGAATTACCAGTTCACGCTTCAATCTCGAACACTCCGTGCGGATTCAGGCTCTCGAGAAATGCTTTCGTCTTTGCCAGGTCGAATTTTTTGTCGCGCGCCTTGATGCACAGAAAAAACCGATCGGTGGAAGCAAGCGCGAAACGCGCCACATTGAACACCGGATGATAGGGCGTGGGCATTCCGTTCAACGCGAGCATGCCGAACACCGCCGTGAGCGCGGCGCCGAGAATCGTCAACTCAAACGTGATCGGGATCCACGAAGGCCAACTGTTGAAGGGGCGCCCGCCGACGTTCAGCGGGAAGCTGATCACGTTGGCGTAGTAGCACATGGAAAATCCCGTGAGCCCTCCCAGCACTCCGCCGATTAGCACGAGTAGCGGCAGGCGAGTCTTCTCGAATCCCACGGCCTCCGCGAGGCCCTCGACGGGAATCGGCGTGAACGCGTCGATGCTCTTGAAGCCCGCGTCGTGCGTGCGACGGGCTGCTTCGAGTACTTGCTCGGGCGACTCGAACTCAGCCAGCAATCCGTAAATCGGCCTTCGTCTCATTTGGTTACTCGTGAGTCTGTTTGCCCTCAATCTCGGGATTGGGATTGCGCACTCGCGCCAGATAACTGGTGCGCGGCCGCGTGTTCAAATCAGCCAGCAGAACGTAATCTCGCGATTGCGCTTTCAGCGCGGAGACGCGGCTTTTCTTGTCGTTGATATTGCCGAAAATAATGGCCTCGGCGGGGCACGCTTGCTGGCAAGCCGTTTGGATTTCGCCGTCGCGAATCGAGCGATTTTCCACCTCGGACTGAATTTTCGCCGCGTTGATCCGCTGCACACAATAGGTGCACTTCTCCATCACGCCTCGGCTGCGCACAGTCACGTTCGGATTGCGCAGTCCGTACAAGCTGGGCGTCTTGTAATCCGAATACAGATAAAAATTGAAACGGCGGACTTTGTACGGGCAGTTGTTCGAGCAGTATCGCGTGCCGACGCAGCGGTTGTACGTCATTTCATTCAGCCCCTCAGGGCTGTGCGTGGTGGCGCCGACGGGGCAAACGTACTCGCAGGGCGCGTTTTCGCATTGCATGCAGGGCAAAGGCTCGAAGTACATCTCGGGAGTTTCGAGGCCGCCATTGAAATACGTGTCGATGCGAATCCAGTGCATCGAGCGGCCGCGCGCCACTTGATCTTTGCCGACGACGGCGATGTTGTTTTCCGATTGGCACGCGACCACACAAGCGTTGCAACCAACGCAGCGATTCAGATCGATCGACAGTCCCCAAGAGTATCCCTCGTACTTGAAATCGGGATAGAGCGAGAGTTCGTGGTTCTCGGTGGACGCCGGCACCTTGGCGAAGTTCGGGTCCTTACGGAACTCGTCGAGCGTGGCCACTTGCACCAGGTCGCGGCGGAAAGCGTTTACGCTCTCGTCGTCCGCGGGATGCCCTTCGAAATCGATCGTGTATTGGTGCTGCACGGACGCGAAAAAGTAGGTGTCGCCGGTTTTTTCGATTTGCAGGCCGCCTGCGACCCATGGCGATACCGAGGTGCGCAGAAAATACGCGTTGAAGCCTGGGCCAGTGCCAACGTTGCCGGCGCGGCGGCGTCCATAGCCGAGATGCAGCGTCACCGAATTGTCTGCATGGCCTGGAACAAGAAAGACTCCGGCCTTGAGCGCGCGGCCACCCGCTCGCAACGTGACGTAGTCGCCGTGGGCGAGCCCGTGCTGGGATGCGGTGACTGGACTCATCATCGCGGCGTTGTCCCAGGTGATTCGCGTTATGGGCTTCGGCGTCTCCTGCAGCCACCCGTTGTTCGCAAACCGTCCGTCGAGCACCGTGGGATCGGGGCGGAAGGCGATCTCGAGCTCATTCGGTGATGCAGTCGTAGCGGTCGAACCGAACTGCCGCGCGAACTCCGGATGCACTTGCGCGGAGATGGCAGGCAGAGCGGTGTTCGCCATCAGGCCATCGTGCAGCGACCGCTCCCAAAACTTTTCGAAGGCATTGTCCTTTTCGGGCCGCTGACTCTGCCAGTATTCCTTCACGAGGTCGTGCGCGGATTTTCCCGAGTCACCCGTCAGCGTGGCGGCCACTTCGGAGGATGTGTGCCCGTCGTAAAGAGGCGCGATAAGCGGCTGGACGATGCCGATCGTTCCGTCGTAGGCGCGAGCATCGCCCCATGATTCGAGATAGTGCGCCGCGGGAACGTGCCAATGGCAAAGTTCCGCGGTCTCGTCCCGATACGGGCCGCAGTGAACGCGCATGCTCGCCTTAATCAGCGCAAATCCAAAATCGAGATCAGCCGGCGCGTCGTAAACCGGGTTTCCGCCGAGGATCAGCAGCAGCTTCACCTGATTGTTGTTGAGATCGTTGACGAGTTCCCACAGCGATTCGGATTGATTCACCGGATTCGCTTCGAGTGATTCGGTGTAATAGAGAGTCTTGCCGACGTTTCCGAGGGCCGCGTTCATCGCGTGGGCGAGCGCGTGCACGATGGGCGGCTGGCCTTCGCCCGCGATCACGAGAGACTTGCCGCGATTGTTTTGCAAATCGCGTGCGACCGCATTGAGCCAATTCGCCGTCTTCGCTGGCTCCGCTGCGGAGCCGCCGGGAACCAAGACTCCCACGGCTGCGGCAAGACCCTGCGCGAAGCTTTCCACTTCACTCGCGCGCATTGGCAGACGGTGGTCTGCCATCGCGCCGGTGCTTGTGGGCATGCTCTCGACCACATAAAGCCGGCTCATTTCCGACTGAGGTCCCTGGAGCGCGCGTCGCGACGCAAATTCGCGCGTGTAACGAATGTGTCCGGGTCCTGACACGAGAAAATCGGAATCCAGCGAAACGATAATCTTGGCTTGATCGACGCGGTAAACAGGGTTCACCGGCTTGCCAAACGCCATGCGCGTGCCTTCGCGCGCCGAGTCTCCGCCGCAGGGTTCGTATTGATGCCACTTCGCTTCCGGGAATTGCTGCAGGAGTTTGCGAATCTGAGCTGCAAGCGTTGGCGAAGTGACCGTGTCCGTCAAAATACGGACGCCCGCGCCTTTCGGCGCGAATTGCGATCGCAAATCTCCCATCTCCGCCGCAAAAACGCGCCAACTGCTGATTCGCCCCTCGAAAAAGACGGTCTGGGAACGGTCCGGATCGTAGAGATCGAGCACCGACGCTTGCGTAAAGACGTCTGTGCCTCCGAGGCTGCCGGGATGGTCGGGATTGCCCTCGATTTTCGTCGGGCGTCCCATGTGGCTCTCGACGAGTAGTCCTGTCGCCACACCCTGCAGCGGCATAGAAGTGGCATAGAAGAGCGGCTTGCCGGGGATAATCTCTTCGGGCGCTCTAACGTACGGGACGATTTTTTCGGTCGGCAGCTTCGTGCAGGCGCTGAGGCCGGCCATGGCTGCCGAAGCTGCCATGATTTTCAGAACGTCGCGACGATTGACTCCGTCGCGATCCTGGTCCGTCGCCTCGGCATTCGAAGGAAATTCGTTCTCGAGGAAATTGCGGAATTCCTTCGTGTCCTGCAATTGCTCGAGGCTCTGCCAGTGGCGCCTGCCGCCCGGGCGGGCGAGCCGGGCACGGATCGCGTCCAGATCAATCGGCGTCTTGGGTGGAACGTTCGGCTTGGGATCGGAGCTCATCGTTTTGTCGTTTTTATCATCGGTGACACGTCGAACAGTTTTGCAGGCTCTGTATCTTGTATTCCTTCACAAGCTGCCTGCCCAATTCCAATTGATTGGCGGGCGGCTTGTAATACGGATTGAAAACCTCCGACTTTGGCCGCACGTATTTTTCGGGTTGCCGGTGGCAATCCAGGCACCACGACATATACAGAGTGCCGGCGCGATAGGTGAGCGGCATCTCCGCGACCGGGCCGTGGCACGTGGTGCAGCCAACGCCTTTGCTGACGTGGATGCTGTGATCGAAATACACGAAATCGGGCAGGGCGTTCACCCGGGTCCACGAGAGCGACACGTCGTCGCGATAACTTGCGCGCACGGGCTCAAGCATTCCGGCGTTCGTCCAGATTTGCGAATGGCACGTCATGCAGGTCTGCGTGGGCGGCAGTCCCGCAAACGATGACTTCTCCACCGACGTATGGCAATAGCGGCAATCGATGCCGAGCTCTCCCGCGTGGTGCCGATGGCTGAACGGCACCGGTTGTTCGCGCGCAACGTTCTGATCGGTGTACCAAGGCGAAAGCGCGATCGCGTAGAGGGCGTATCCCAGCCCCCCAATGATTAACACGGCGCCATAGATCGACATCCGCGAGATGAAGTTCGTACTGTGATGAAAAATCTGCGGCATCGGTCTTCTTTTAGGCCAGGGTTCGCATCCCGAAACCTCGGGACAAACCCTGAAACCCGATTTCTAAACGACTGTCTACGAGCCTTCTTCTTTCTCCGTTTCGTGAACCAGGGAACGCACTTCCACGATCGAAATCATGGGCACGAAGCGCAGGAACAAATAGAACAGCGTCAGGAACAGCCCGATCGTGCCGGCATACGTCGCCCAATCCCACCGTGTGGGATAGTACATGTCCCACTTCGATGGCACATATTCGCGGTGCAGGCTCACCACGATAATCACAAAACGCTCGAGCCACATTCCTACGTTGACCACCAGGGAAATGATGAACAGGCCCAGCACGCTGCGGCGCACCTTCTTTGACCACAGAGACTGCGGAATCACGATGTTGCACAAGATCAGCAGCCAGTAGACGTACTTATACGGGCCCGCCATGCGGTTCATGGTCATGTAGCGGTCAAATTGATTGCCGCTGTAGAACGCGATAAACGTCTCCATCATGTAGCCGTACGCCACGATGAGTCCGGTGGCGAGCATCACTTTGCCCATCAGCTCGAGATGGCGCATCGTGATCAGGTCTTCGAGCTTGTAGTACTTTCGGATCGGAATCGCCAGCGTCAACACCATGGCGAACCCGGAGTAGATTGCACCCGCGACGAAATAAGGCGGGAAAATCGTGCTGTGCCAGCCCGGCACAAGCGCGATCGCGAAGTCGAAGCTCACCACCGTGTGAACCGAAACGACCAGCGGCGTTGCAAGACCTGCCAGCAACAGCGAGGCGGTTTCGTAGCGCGACCAGTGCACCGCCGAGCCTCGCCAGCCCATCGCCAGTACGCCGTAAACGATCTGCGAGGCGCGGTTCCTGGCGCGATCGCGCAGCGTGGCGAGATCGGGAATCAACCCCACGAACCAGAACAGCAGCGAAACGGTGGCGTACGTCGACACCGCGAACACGTCCCACACCAAGGGGCTGCGGAACTGCGGCCACATCCACATCGGATTCGGGTACGGCATCATGTAGAAGAACAGCCAGGGCCGCCCCATATGCAGCAGCGGGAACATTCCGGCGCAGGCCACGGCGAAGAGGGTCATCGCCTCGGCGAAACGGTTGATGGAAGTGCGCCACTTCTGGTGCAGAAGGAGAAGGATCGCGGAGATCAGCGTTCCAGCGTGTCCGATTCCGATCCACCAAACGAAGTTGGTGATAGCGAAGGCCCATCCAATCGGAATGTTGATGCCCCAGATTCCCACGCCCTTGACGAGCAAGTAGGCAACGGCCACGTTGAACAGCATCAAAAGGGAGAAAGCCGCGCCGAAACCGAGCATCCAGCCCTTCGTCGTGCCGCGAGTGAGCACGATCGAGCTGATCTTGTCGGTTACGGTGGCAAGGGTGTGGCCCGGCCCAAGAATCAAGTCCTGTCGCTGGGCGTCAAGTGTGTTTTGTGAACCCTCGGGATCCACTCAGTATCCCCTGACAGTGAACAATTGTTGACGAACAGTGGGCTTGTTGTATGGATGCGCGCGAACCGATAGAAGGGGCAACGAAGTTTCGGGAATCGACGCCCTGCACCCGGTGGCGCGGCAATTCACGGCCCCGAGTCTTCCAGCGCTCTAAATGAACGATGCGAGGGGTCTTCCCACTTCCTTCCAATACGCAAGAGACCCACTCGGGACCGCATAGCATAAAACCGGAACCGGAAGGGACGCAAGGCGAAACGCAAAAAATTCTTGTGACGAAGAAAATGAAGCAAACGAAATTTCGGAGGCGGCTGCACGCTCGTTTGTGAACGTTCCACTAATCGGTAAGGCAAAGCAGCGTCAAGTGTGGATCGATCGCAAGGTGCGTTGGCCTGAATCGCGAAACGAAATGAAACCGAGTGTCGGGCCCGGTGGTAATAACGACGCCGAGCTTTTGCGGTTTCTCTCCCGCACGCGAGGCATACAGCGGCACCGGGGCGGTGAACACGTCATTGACCCCCGTCTGCTCGATCTTTCCGCTGACGAGAAATTCGTTCCCGCGGGGCTTCGCGTCGAAGTGTACGCGGAAATGAGGAATGCCGGTGGCATTCACCCACTCGCCGAAAAACCAGTTCATGGAGTGATTGCCGTCGAGATCCATTGCCGGCGTCATATGCTGCTCGATGGCGCGCTGGAATTCCGCCGTCGACATAGGCTTGAACCGGTACTCCGCCAAAATCGAATGAAGAAGGTCGCGGAACCGAGCGTCCGGATCTTTTGCGGCGGGATCGCGCAACATCTCGCGAATCATATGCATCACCCACGTTCCCTTTCCGTAGATCACAGTGTTGTAGGCGTCGGGATTCTTCGACGAGCCCAGGCGATAACCCAACGTCAGTGGCCCCGATTCTTCCACCGTTTCGCCGGTTGAGGGCGTCTTTGCAGTCAGCTCCGCGCGATATCGCTCGAGCCACGCTGCCATGCGGCGTCCGGCCGGCCTTTGGCCGTCCGCGTACAGCAGGGAAAGATAATTGGCCATTCCTTCTTGAATCCAAACGTCACGGTATGTAGCCGACACCGTGAGATTCCCCCACCACTGGTGGGCTACCTCGTGGAACGGCATTACCTCGCGCGCAAGCGCCTGCGTTCGCTGGCCGATTCCGGCGCGCTCTTCCGCTTCTGGCGGAAGGAATGCCAGCGTGGATAGGTAAACCAACCCAGGCCAGCCCTGCCCGACCGACCCCGGAATTTGGGTGACCTTCAAATCGCCAAATGGGAACGGTCCGTCGAGATTCTCGAAGAAGTGAATCGAATCGAGGATTTCGGTGCCTAGATTCTTCAGAACGGCTGCCGGGTTTGGCGGAGGAGGAACCGGCTGGGCGTCTCCTGCAAACGCCGGCCTGGGTAGCGGCCCCGGCAAAATGGGGATCTCAAGTCGGTGCCCCTGGAGACGCGCCAGAATGGCATCTTCCAGTTGCCTGTTTGCGAACAATTCAACATTGGGGTGCCCGTTCCCGACGGTTTCCCTTTGGTACTCGCCCAGATTGAATCCAGCAACGGCGAATGGAACATCGGAGTTCCATCGTCCGCTCTGAAACTCACCGTCGTCGGTCGATTCGATCTGCCTGCCCGTGGCAATCAGTGAGAACCGCTTTGGCCAGCGAAACGAAAGACTGAAGGGAGCAAAGCGGTCGATGCGTCCGACATGCGCGTACCATGTCTCGTGCTCTCCCACGAATTGCACGCCGTTTCCCGCGTCGCTGATGACCCTGCCGTGATAGGAAACCGCCAGCCGGAGCTCTGCTCCGCGCGGAAGCGCGGAAGGAAGCACGACCAAAAGCATGTCGTTACCGCGAGACTGAATCTCCCGCTGGCTTAGATCCTCATTCTGGAAGTAGACGAGCGGCGCGCCGTTCTCCGCTTTGATTCCGGTGACCGCCAAATTCCTCGAAAGCTGGAGGGGAACCACGCGCTCGCCGCCATGCTGCGCTTCCAGATGCAGGGTCGTGGTGCCGTCGAGCGAAAGGTCGTCCGCAATCCTGGTGTCGACGGTGTAATCGAGAGGCGCGAAGCCTTCGCCCGGAACGTCGGAAGTATCCATCGCGCGAAACGAAGCCCACACGTCGTACGACGCTGCGCCGTTGGCAATACGGGGCTGGCCAAACAAGACCTGCTCGTATTGCCGGCCATCGAGAACCAGGTCGAGAGAGCCCATCGTGTCGCTCAGGATGCTTGCCTGAAAATAAGGCACAGGCGCCGACGCGAGCCAATCTTCCATGATGCGTAATGAATGGAGCGGATTTGAACTTGCAGAGAAGGCCTCCCAGCTCGCGGTAAACTCGGGGTCATTGGCTGCCTCATCGCCTGCTTTTTGAAGGTCGCTTTCGATCTCTTCGGCCGTGCCATCGTCGAACCGCAAATACGCTCGTGAGAATGTTTGATCGAGTATCGGCACGCCGACGAATTGCGCCAGCGAGCGCCGTTCTCCCGGGTCATGCGGAGTCGCAATCGCGTGGCCCCGGCCGGCAAATACGACGCCCGTTATTCGGCCGGCGAGGGCTTGAACAAAAGCCAGCTTGCCTTCATCAAAGGTCAGGTTGATTACGTCGCGGCGCAAACTGAGCGATCGCACTGAATACACGCGCGCCGGATCAGGCCGAAGCGCGTTGAGCGCCTGATACAGGGCTCGCGGCTCCGAAGGAATGGCTTGCGCCGCCGGGGTCTGCGCCCGCCCGAGCGCGGGCTGAAGAAGCGCGGCAATTCCCGTCGGTACGAAAGTCCACGCTGCCGACAAGACGAGAGACACAACCACGAGCGAAGAGCGCGCGAAGCGCGGCATGCGTTGACTGTACCGCTTAGGGCAAGAGCCAGCAAGCAAGACCAAAGTGGTTATAACCATTTGCTAAAATTGGTCTGTGCGCCGCGCAACACGTCTCGCGATGCTCTTTTTGCTTGCGGTATCCTCTGCCGCCGCGGATACGATCGTCTTGAAAAACGGGCGCCGCATCATGGCTTCGAGCGTCACCGAAGACGCCGACCACGTAAGTTATGAAACACCCTCCGGCCGCATGTCGATTCCGAAGTCGATCGTCGCGCGGATCGAGCATGATGATTTCACATACTCCTCAGTGGCGAAGGCCGACTCGCAGCCGCCGATTTCTGCTCCTCAGGTTGAACCGGTTCGCGGCTACGAGGAAATTGAGCAGCTGGCAATTCACGGCGACTCGATCGATTTCGCCTACATCGCCCACCTGGAAAGTGACGCGCGCTCCGGCAGCCCGGAAGCCGTCGCTAAGGTGACCGCGGCTCACTACGCAGCCGCTCAATTCCTGGTGGGCAAAGGCGATACGGACGCAGCCATCGATCACTATCGTGAGGCGCTCATTTTCGCTCCCAACCATGTCGGGCTCCTGCTGAATCTGGCCGTCCTGTACCTTCGCCAAAGCCAATTCACCACCGCGCTTGATCCGCTCGAACATGCACGGCGCATCGAGGGCGACTCTGGTCCGAACGCTGCCAACATCGCCAAGTTGATGGGGTGGGCCTATTACGGCGCGAACAAAATGGACAAGGCCGTCGAAGAATGGAAACGCGCCGAAAAACTGCGCCCGGACGCCGAGGTCGAGCAAGCACTCGAAAAGGCCGAGCGCGACAAAGCCGAAGAGGAGAGCTATCGGGAAGGAGAAACGGCTCACTTTTCTTTAAAGTATTACGGAGGAGCGACGCCTGATCTCGCTCGCGGCATCTTGCGCGCTCTCGAAGACGATTTTCGCGACCTGGAATCGCAGCTCGACTACACACCGCCCGAACAGATCAGCGTGATTCTTTACACCGAGCAGGCATTTGCCGACATCACGCGCGCACCCAGTTGGGTGGGCGCTCTGAACGATGGCCGGCTCCGCATTCCGGTGCAAGGCCTTGGCGGCGTTACCCCGGAACTCGCGCACGTGTTGAAGCACGAGCTGACGCACAGCTTCATCACGCAAAAATCGCGGGGTCGCGCCCCGACTTGGCTTCAGGAAGGTCTAGCCCAGTGGATGGAAGGCCGCCGAAGCAGTGCGAACGCTGGCGGGTTAGTGGCCGCCGCGGCGCAAGGCGCCGCGCCCAGTCTTGCTTCGCTCGAAGGCTCGTGGATGAGCTTGCCCAACAACTTGGCCGGATTTGCCTATGCGTGGTCGCTCGCGGTGGTCGAGTCAATGATTCAGGCGGGAGGAGTCGGCGACCTCAGCCGCCTGCTCGACCGCATCGCCACTTCACCTTCGACAGAAGCCGCGGTCCGCGAGACCCTGCACTCCGATTATTCGGATTTGGAGCAGCAAGCGATCACCTATCTGAAGCGCGAGTACCTTCGCTAGAATTCAAATTTCGCCTGGGGTTTCTGTGCGCGCTCTGGGTCTCAGCGATAAGTTCTTCGGATTTTGCCTCGAATTGTTTCTGCCTTAGAGCGTCGCCAGCAAACCCGCGAGCAGCGCCGCCCGTACCGGCATTGCGCGAATCACGACATGCTCCCGAGGGCTGTGTGCGCCATCTCCCACTGCGCCAAGGCCGTCGAGGGTGGGCACGCCGAGCGCTGCGGTGAGATTGCCGTCCGAGCCGCCGCCAGTCGACGCCTCGCCGAGCGAGAATCCCATCTCGCGCATCAAGGATTGCGCGCGCCCGAAGAGTTCTCGCACGGCTGCCGTGCGTTCGAGAGGCGGCCGGGTCACGCCGCCGCGAACTTCGATTCGCGCGCCCGGCAGAATCGGCTTCAGACCGTGCAGTTTGCGATTAAGCGGTTCCGCGTCGCCCAGCCGCGAGTAGCGGATATCCACTTCTACTCGCGCGCGGTCGGGCACAACGTTCGACACGGTCCCGCCTGCAACCACCGTCGCCTGCACCACGATTCCACGCCGTGGCTTATTCAGTTTTCCCAGCCGCGCGATTTGCGACGCCAACTCGTGCACGGCGTTAACTCCGTTCTTTGGGTCGATTCCCGCGTGCGCAGAGCGGCCCGTCACGAGGATTTCCGCGGTGCCGACTCCTTTGCGAGCGGTCTTCAGTCGCCCATCCGGACCGAACGCGGGCTCGAGCACCAGTACGGCGTCGCTGCGCCGCGCTTCCTTTTCGATAGCGCCCCGCGACGAGTCGCTGCCGATTTCTTCATCCGAGTTCCAGAAAGAAAACCATCCGCTTGTTCAAGCGAATCTTCGCCGCGCGCAACGCATCCACCGCGAACAACGCCTGTGCGAGCCCGCCCTTCATGTCGAATGTTCCGGGTCCCCACGCCTTCCCGCCCGACACGTGAAACGGCATCTTCGCAAGCGTTCCTAGCGGATACACCGTATCAAGGTGCCCCAGCACCATGATTTGGCCCGCGGACTTCCCTTCGCCGAGCCACAATTCCGCACGCACATGATTCCCGCGCTTCGCCTGCCGCAGAATTTGGACCCTCGCCCCCCGCCGGTGCCATTCCGCTGCCACCAATTGCCCGCATGCGTCCACGGCGCGCTTATCGAAGCTAGGCGACTCGCAGCGCACCAATTTGCCGAGCAGCCGCACCATGTGATCCTCGCGGCCGCGCAGGTACCGCAGCATCTCTCGCATGGGAGCTCGTTCTTCGCGCATCGCGCGCGTATGCTAACAGCCACGTCATGTCCCGGCAACGCTGATTCCCGCTTTGCCGAAGTTTCGTATAGAATTATTCGAACTCGCGCAGGAAAAGTTCGCGCCGGTCGCACGCACTCAAGGCAAATGAGAAACGCCAAAACCAGAGGTCAACGATGATCCTCGACGTAAACGGGATCCAGAAAATTCTGCCGCACCGCTACCCATTTCTCCTGGTGGACGCCATCGAAGAAATGGAACGCTGGAAGCGCATCGTGGGAATCAAGAACGTCACCATCAACGAGGCGTTCTTTCAAGGTCACTTCCCGGGACAACCGATCATGCCCGGAGTGCTGATCATCGAATCGATGGCACAGACGGGAGGCCTGCTGCTTCTGCAGGAGGTGCCCGATCGCGAGAAAAAGCTTGTATATTTCGTCGCCATCGACAATGCGCGCTTCCGGCGCCCTGTAGTTCCTGGCGACCAGCTCAAGATTGAAGTGAAGGTTATGGCCTGGCGCGGGGATTTCTGCAAGATCCAAGGGCAGGCAACTGTGAATGGCGACCTCGCTGCCGAAGCGACGCTAATGTGCAAGATGGTGGACCGCGACGCACAGCCAGTTCCCGCGCAAGTGCCCGCCGAGAAGGCGCAATGAGCGAAATCGATTCGCGCGCCCAGGTTTCCTCTTCGGCGCGCATCGGATGCAACTCGCGGATCGGCGCCTATGCCGTCGTTGGCGATGAAGTTGAACTCGGTGACGGCTGCATCCTCGAACACCACTCAGTGGTGCACGGGCCGGCGCGGCTGGGACGCGAGAACCACGTATATCCATTTGCGGTTGTCGGCGGCGATCCGCAGGATTTGACGTACAAGGGCGAGCGCGTTTCGCTCGAAGTGGGCGACGCCAACGAATTTCGCGAGTTCTGCACGGTGAACCGCGGGACGCTGAAGGGTGGCGGCGTCACGCGAGTGGGAAGCCACAATCTCATCATGTCGTACGCTCATATCGGCCACGATTCCCAGGTGGGCGACTACACCGTTTTTGTCAACGGCGCCACACTGGCCGGCCACGTGACCGTCGAGGACTACGCCACGATCGGCAACTTCAGTCCGGTGCATCAGTTCTGCCGTGTGGGACGCCACGCCTACGTGGGCGCGCACACTGTGATTACGCAGGACGTGCTTCCGTTTTCGAAAGTCGTATCGCCGCGAGAGACTCGATGCTACGGCACAAACACCATCGGCCTGCAGCGCCAGGGATTTTCCCCCGAACGCATCGAGTTCATTGAGGACGCTTATCGCCTGCTTCTTCGCTCCAAACTGAATACCACGCAAGCTGTCGAAGAAATGCGTGGAACCCTCTCGCACTCCGAAGACGTCTTAAACATAATCCGGTTCATCGAGTCGGCCGAGCGCGGTGTGACCAAATAGGTGACCTGTGCCTGCGACTCACGAAAACAATTCCGGAGAATGGGGCCTCATCGCTGGGAACGGCGATTTCCCGTTCCTGGTGCTCGAGGGAGCCCGCAGCCGCGGCATCGATATGGCCGTGATCGCGATCCGAGAGGAAGCGTCTCCGGCGCTCGAACGCGCGACGAAGCGGCTTCACTGGGTGAGCCTCGGCGAGTTGAGCCGCACAATTTCTTTGTTGCACGAAGAGGGAGTGAAGCGGGCCGTGATGGCAGGACAGGTGAAACACAACAAGATCTTCAGCTCGATTCGGCCGGACTGGCGTCTTGCGAAATTGCTCTTTTCGCTTCCGTCGAAGAATACGGACTCGCTGATCGGCGCGGTTGCGCGCGTCCTGGAAGACGAAGGCATTGAACTCGTCGACTCCACCAAGTTTCTCGGGCCGTTGCTGCCCGCTCCGGGCGTGCTCACGCGCCGAGCGCCCACCGAAGATGAGTCCGCGGACATCGAATATGGGCGACAGGTCGCGCGGCAGATCGCGGGCCTTGATCTCGGCCAAACCGTGGTAATCCGCGACCGCGCCTGCGTGGCTATCGAGGCAATGGAAGGCACCGACGAAACGATCGAGCGCGCCGCTCGTATAACCGGCGGACAGCGTCTGATCGTCGTCAAAGTGAGCAAGCCAAAACAGGACATGCGTTTCGACGTGCCGGTGGTCGGGCTGAAGACAATTGAAGTGATGCGAGGCTCGAACGCCACCGCGCTCGCCATCGATGCCGGCCGCACGTTGCTTTTCGATCGCGACGCGCTCATCGCCGCAGCCGACGGAGCGGGTATTGCGATTCAGGCGTTTGCGCCGGAATCAGCATCGCAGCCGGCAAAAGTTGAGGCGAAGAAATCGTGAGCGCAAAGCCTATTCGCGTCGCTGTCGTCGGGGTGGGCGAATTCGGCCGGAATCACGTTCGCGTGTGGCGCGAGCTCGAGGGCGCCGACCTCGTAGGCATCGTGGATACCAATCCAGATCGAGCAGCGAAGATTTCTGCAGAGTTCAAGACGCGCGTTTTCGCCGGCATCGATGTCCTCGCCACCGAACGAATCGACGCAGTCAGTCTCGCCGTGCCCACCAAGGAGCACGCTCGCATTGGCTGCAAGCTGCTGGCCGCAGGCCACGATGTTCTCGTGGAAAAGCCGATGGCCGCTTCGCTCGCCGAGGCCGGCGATTTGATCGCCGCCGCAAAGCGCGCGGGCCGTATCCTGCAGGTAGGTCACGTGGAGCGATTTAACCCCGCGGTAGCCGCGGCGCAAGAAATTGTTTCGCGTCCCATGTTCTTCGAAGTGCACCGCCTCGGCATCTTCACGCCGCGCAGCCTCGATATCGACGTGGTCTACGACGTGATGATCCATGATCTCGATATTCTGCTCGCGCTGGTGGATGCGGAAGTGGTGGACCTGAGAGCCGTCGGCATTCCTGTGATCACCGACAAGATCGATATCGCCCATGCCCGTGTGGAATTTTCGACGGGCACCGTGGCTAACCTCACGGCCAGCCGTGTTTCCACGGAGCGCGTCCGGAAGATGCGCTTCTTTCAGGAGCATGAATACATCTCGCTCGATTTCACGCGTCAGGATGTTCTTCGCGTTCGCGTTCAGCCGGGCGAGCCCCAACCTGAAATCGGATTCGAGAAACTGCCCACCACACCCGTGGAACCTCTGAGAGCCGAACTGAGTTCGTTCCTCGAGTGCGTTCGCACCCGCCGCGCACCGGTGGTGGATGGGGTTGCCGGCCGACGCGCTCTCGAACTTGCCGACCGAGTTATGGGAGGCATCCTCGATCACGCGCGCCGCGTCCAACTGAGTGCCTTCTCTCCACAGGAAACTCGATGATTTCACGCACTCTTGTCCCAGTTGACGTGCGCCCGCCATCGCCGGACGACCTCAAGAAGACTGCCCGCCGCACAACCACTTACATGGACGACCGCACCGTCGTCCCTCCGGAACTTTCGGACGCGCCGCCCCTGGACGGCAAGTCGACCATCCCGTCCTACCTTCCGCTCGGCGTGCTGGTCGACCGCACTCTCGTCCCTCGTGGCATGCCCGCCAAGCCGCTCGAGAAATTGCAGGAAGCGGCGCAGTACCATTCGATCGCGATTTTGGATTCGCGCGTCGTGGTCCCGGCATATGTGGAACCAGCTACAGCCGGGGAGATCCGCCGCTTCGAAAAACAGCCACACGCGATGACAGCGGAACTCCGGGAAGTTGTGGCGCCGGACGTCTTCATTACCGGCGATCCCAATCTCTTAATCGCGCCTACCACCAGACGCGACACCAAGAATGACGCGATCATTCGCACGGTTTCAGTGATCGTGCACATTGGCCTTGTGATTTTCGTCATTTTTTTGCCGAAGATTTTTCCGTATCACCCGCCGACGCAAGACGAAATCGATCTCGCTCGCAATCAGCTTAGTTTCGTTTACAGTCCGCCCGAGGTTTCCAAGCCCGCTCTTCCCCCGGGACCGAAAATTCGCATCGACCGCAAAACTCTGAACAGGGTGGCCCCGCCGGTGCTCGCGCCGCCGGTCTCCAATCCCCCGCCCGTGCAAACGCCGCCTGAAAGGCCCGCGCCGGAACTTCCCTCGGCTCCCACGCCGCGTGTGCCTGTGAGTCCCGCGCCGACCCAGACTCCGCCCCCGCTGGAGCCGTCCCATATCGAGCCCATCAAGCCGCCAACTCCAACTCCCGGGCGGCTGAATCTCGATCTGCCGGCTGCGTCTCCCAACAAGGCGCTCGATGATCAGCTTAGGGACGCGATCAACCGCCAAGGCCGTGGCAGTGTGTACACAGCTCCCGGCGGCAATATCCCACAGGGCGGTGGAGGCGGCGGACGTGGCGGACCGGGAATGCAACCGGGCGTGTCCATGCTGACGCCTACCGAAGGCGTGGACTTTAACAGCTACCTCTCGCGATTGGTCGAGAGTGTGAGACGGAATTGGTACGCGGTGATGCCAGAATCTGCCCGAATGGGCGAAAAGGGCATCGTAACGATTACCTTCCACGTATACAGGGATGGCAGCGTTCGTCTGCCCGATCCGTCGCTCGAGAGAACATCCGGCAGGGAGCCGTTGGACGCCGCTGCTCTATCGTCCATACGCACGTC
Organism: uncultured Acidobacteriota bacterium; assembly: GCA_963744235.1. Lineage (GTDB taxonomy): Bacteria > Acidobacteriota > Terriglobia > Acidiferrales > UBA7541 > Palsa-295. The sequence goes on from CAVUSU010000007.1 coordinate 1,036,185, forward strand.
GAGCCCGTTCGAACCGCTTCCCTCGCAATTCAAAGCCGACTACATCGAACTCCGCTTCGGATTTTTCTATAATATTCCCGTCGACAGCTCTTATTGACCCTCTTTGTGAAGCTCAATCGCATCCAAGTCGTCGGCGCGCTGTTGCTCGCGGTCCTGGTCTTGCTCGTCCTTCTGTTCCGATACTGGGGCTTCTGGAAATTCTCGGGATGACCGAGCTTCCGCGGCTCGTCGTTATCCTGGGGCCGACCGCCTCTGGAAAATCCGCGCTAGGCATCTCGCTCGCCGAAAAGCTCGGAGCTGAGATCCTCGTCTGCGATTCAACGCAGGTCTACCGTCACTTCGACATCGGCACGGCGAAAGTTCCTCCCGCCGAGCAGCACGGAATTCCGCACCATCTGGTCGATCTCGTCGAGCCATCGGAGGTTTTCACCGCCGGCGATTACCGGCGGCACGCACTGGCCATGCTCGAAAATCTCCGGCACCGCCGCAAGTTGCCGATCTTGACCGCAGGCACCGGCCTCTATCTGCGCGCGCTGCTGGAAGGCCTTGCCGATGCGCCAACGCGATCCGAAGAATTGCGTGCACGATTGCGTGAAAGCGTTCAGGTTCGTGGCGCGCAACACCTTCATGGGTTGCTCGCCCGCCTCGATCGGCAGGCGGCAGCACGCATTTCTGCGCGAGATACTCAAAAAGTCATTCGCGCGCTCGAGATTCGCCTGCTGGCAGGCAAGCCGGTCGACGATGTGCACAGCGGCGGCCGAAGCCCGCTGGAGGGCTACCGCGTCACCAAAATCGGCCTTCTTCCGCCGCGCGCGGCTCTGTACGAAAGAATTCACGCGCGCGTCCTGGCGATGATTTCATCCGGTTGGCTTGAGGAAGTCCGGCGGTTGATCTCGCAAGGCGTTTCTGCCGACGTGAAGCCCTTTCAGTTCATCGGCTACTCGGAACTGCGCACCCATCTCGAAGGCAGCATCTTGCTCGACGAAGCCCTTCGCCAAATTCAGCAAGCCACACGCCGCTTCGCCAAACGCCAAATTACATGGTTTCGCAAAGAGCCCGGTGTCACGTGGCTCTCCAGCTTCGGCGATGATCCTGCCGCCCTGCGAACTGGCCTCGAAATGATCACTGCTTGATTCATTCTTCCGTCTCGGTTATCTTGCAGGCGAAAGTACGATAGCGTATGGCCACTGCAACCGCTCTCAAAGCTCCCCACCTTCAGCCGAGCGACTGGATTCGAGCCGGCATCGCGCGACTTGCTTCGGACGGCATTGAATCGGTCCGAGTCGAGTTGCTAGCGCGCGACCTGCGCGTCAGCAAAGGCAGCTTTTATTGGCATTTCCGCGACCGCGAGGACCTGCTCAGCAGGATACTGGGCCACTGGGAGACCGGTGAGCGTGACCGACTCGAGCCGAGCGGCCGCGCGGCGGCCTCGCGATGGGCGTGGTTCGTCGAGCAGAATTCAACGGAAGAGCGCGTTCGATTGGAACTGGCGGTTCGGGGTTGGGCGCGCAAGGACGAGAAAGTGGCGGACTGCGTCGCCGCGGCCGATCGAGAGAAGACTCGCTTCATCGCGGACGTTCTTAGAGAAATCGGATTTGAGAACGCGGCGTCGGAATCGTGGGCAGAGCTAGTTCTGCTGGTTTGGCTTGGCTGGCTTGATCGCGCGAGCCGCGTTGCGAATTCCGAATCGATGCGCTCCAGCCTCGGCGATCTCTTGTCTCGTGTGATTCTCGCCGCGTCAGGGAATCCAGCTCCCCCGATCTCCTGAGCCACCGAGTGTGGCAGACGCCACCTCAGAACGTCATTTCCCCCCGATGCGGGAAAATCGTATAATTAAGCCCAGATGAAATTCACTTCCTGCAGGGCTCGGCCCCGCTCCCGCGTCAGCCCCGAATGAAAGCTCCGCGATCCTTGGACAATCGAGAACGCGTGTTGCTCGTGGGTGTTGGCCTGAAAAGACCGTCGCGCGGACGTGGCGGGAATCCAACGACGACCGGCCGGGACTCGCTGCAGGAGCTCGAAGAACTCGCGATCAGCGCGGGCGCCGACATCGCTGGGACGTTGCTCCAGGTGCGCGACGCGCTTGATCCCGCCACCCTCGTTGGCCGCGGCAAGATTGACGAAATTCGGATCGAGGCCGAATCGCACCATGTCCCGCTCGTGATCGTCGACCACGACCTCACTCCCGTGCAGCTCCGCAACATGGAAAAGGGAATCGGCTGCCGCGTCATCGACCGCACTCAGTTGATCCTCGATATCTTCGCCTGTCACGCCCGCACGCGGGAAGGTCAGCTGCAGGTGGAACTCGCGCAATTGAACTATCTGCTTCCGCGGTTAACCGGACGCGGAGAAGAGCTTTCGCGCCTCGGCGGCGGCATTGGAACCCGCGGACCTGGCGAGCAGAAGCTCGAAACGGACCGCAGGCGAATACGCGACCGCGTGCGAAAGATCCAGCAAGCGATCGAAACCGTTCGTCGCCAGCGCTCTACGCGCCGGCAGGCGCGTCAGGCTGTCCCGCTCGGGATGATCGCTTTGGTGGGCTACACGAACGCGGGCAAGTCCACTTTGTTCAACGCTCTCACTCATGCGGATGTACTCACTTCGCCGAAAATGTTCGCGACGCTCGATCCCACAATCCGGGCGGTTCGACTTCCGTCGCATCGCCGAGTGCTTTTGTCCGACACGGTAGGATTCCTGCGCGATCTGCCCCCGGATTTAATCGCGGCGTTTCGCGCGACCCTCGAGGAAGTTCAAGAAGCGGCTCTCATTCTGCAGGTTACCGATATTTCCAATCCGCACCACGCCGAGCAGGACGCTGAAGTCTTGAAAGTTCTTGCCGACCTCGGCGTGCAAGACCGCCCCCGGTTGCACGTGCTCAACAAGGTGGATCGACTCGGCCAGGAAGACCTTGCCGCGTTGAAGAAAACGAACGGAAGCAGGGATCTTCGTGTGTTGACGTCTGCATGTACGGGCGAAGGCCTTCAGGATCTGCTGGCCACCATTGACGCGGCGATGCCGGTCGATCCGCTCGTGAAACTTCGCTTTCGCATTCCCACTTCTGACGGGCGAAACCTGTCATTGGTTCATGCCTGCGGCCGTGTGTTGCACTCCGAAGTCCTGGACGACCACTTCCTGGTCGATGCCGAGATTCCCGAATCGCTTGCCAGGCGTCTCGATCAGTTTAGACTTCGACCGCGCGCCGTCCCCCCGAGCACCGATAGACCCCTGGACCTGTCTGGAGACCCGCTTAAAGCTTGACGGTCCCTAATCTGGCCAAAAAACGCCGAAGATGCCTTTTTTCAGAGGTTTTCGGCACGCAGGAAGAGCCACAAAACGGTGGAAAACCCTGTGGAAAAGCGCTCCCGCTTTTTGCGGTCCGGGACGCGGCAAATGCCAGACCCCGGTGCTCAACTCCGCGACGACATACAGTTAATTGCTTATCCGGCAATGGTTTGCGAGAGGTATCTCATCCGTAGAGTAGCGCCACGTCCTTCGCGAATCCCCTTTTACCTCCACAGCGAATTTGCACAGGGTTGCAGCAATCCACTTATCTAAGCCACGACTTCTCCGATATTTGCGGAGTGGCGCATCAAGGCAATAACATGACCCTTTGAAGCCCTCTGGCCCGCAGTACCGTTGACTCCCTTCGGGTGCGGGACTATATTGATTATCCCTTGGCCTGAATGGTGGGCTTGGCCGAGCCTTTCCGAGATTGCTATGAACCTGCCGAACAGTCTGACCGTTCTGCGAATCTTCTTCGTCCCGTTGCTCGTGGTGGTTCTTCTCACGCAGCAACCGAACTGGAACTTCTGGGGCCTCCCGATTCATTTCGAGGTCTGGGGCGTCCTGATTTTATTGCTCGCGGCCGCCACGGATGTGATGGACGGGTACTTCGCCCGCTCCAGAAAAGAAATCACTACTCTCGGCATCCTACTCGATCCGATCGCCGACAAGCTCTTGATCTCCGCGGCATTCATTTCACTGGTGGCGATGAATTTGGTTCCCGCGTGGATGGTGGTGATCATTATCGGCCGGGAATTCGTGATCACGGGCCTGCGTGACATCGCGACGGTGGAGGGGCTGATCATTCCCGCATCGGCGCTGGGCAAGACGAAAATGATTTTGCAGGTTCTCGCAGGCTGCGCTGTGATTCTCACCGCGAAGCATCCGGCACTGAAGTCTCTCGGAAACGTCCTGATGTGGCTGGTGGTTTTGAGCGCAATTGGCTCGGCGGTGCACTATTTCCAGATGTTCTGGAGCCAGATCAATTTTCGAGTTCAGCAACGGCGACGCCGCAGCACGGTTGTAATCGTGGAGCCGAAAGAAAAGCCTCAGGATGTCCTCACTCGCTGATTGCGAGAAAAAACTGCTTCTGCAAATTGCCAGGCACGCGTGCAACAGCGCAGTCCAGCGCGGCGATCCGCCCCCGGATTTTTCCGCGAGTGCGACACTCCGTCAGCCCGGCGGTGCGTTCGTGACTCTGCGCCGCGGCTCGCGGCTCCGGGGGTGCATCGGCCAGCTCCCTGCTCGGGAGCCTCTGAACGAAGTGGTTGCTCGGTGCGCCAGGAGTGCAGCGCTCGAGGATCCGCGGTTTTCGCCCGTTCGCCCCGAGGAAATGGCCGAAATTGATATCGAAATCTCCGTGCTTTCGCCCCTCGAAGAGATAACTCCGGAAAAGATCGAAGCGGGAAAGCACGGCTTGGTGGTTAGCCGGGGCTGGCAGCGCGGTGTGCTGCTCCCACAAGTGGCCGCTCAATTCGGCTGGACTGCCTCGAGATTTCTCGAGGAGACTTGCATGAAGGCCGGATTCGACAGCGCCATCTGGAACGATCCGGAGACGCGCATCCAGGCGTTTACCGCGGAAGTTTTCAGCGAATCCGAGCTAAACAACGCGCGCGTAAACACGCACGGATCTCAGAAATTGCCTTATTCCACTTCGACGTAGTCGCCCGCGTAAACCTCACGCAGGGTGAACGTCAGCAGTAGCGTCGAGGAATTCGGCCCGGTTCGCACCACCACTCCCTCGCCAAGAACCTCTCGGGGTGTATTGTTCCAATCCCATTTCCCGGGAGCCCTTCCAAGCCCGAACGTGGGTCCCTCCGAGCCTTGGATATCGAATGCGGTCCGCGGCGTCTGAAAGGCGGTCTCGTGTTCGGTGCCGGTGTAACGGAAAACGCGGAAGTAGTCGCCCACCCGCACTCCCTGGTCGCGGCCGAGATTCACGTAGGCAATGTCGTTCGTTCCCATCTCCTGTTGGAATTTCTTGCCGGTGATCAGCATCGCCCGCGCTTTCCCTGTCGGGGGCGCGAATCGATCGAAGTTGGATTCAGACTTCATCGGCGGCGCAGGACGCTCCGCGAAGGGCACGATAATGTCGCCCCGCTGCAGAAAGTCGCACTCCTGCACAACCTGGGCGATCGACGTGTTCCGGTCGACCACAATCACCTTGATGCGCCCCTCATCCGCCCAAACGGTCCCCATTTTCCGAAGAATCGCGTGCTGCCACTTCGTCCATTGAATGGAGATCGGGTCGACCTCGGGCCGCATCACCGAGAATTCGTCGCCTACTTTGACTCCTTGCTCTCCACCGCGATTGATGTAGACGTAGTCGCCGTAGTCAAAGGTGATCCTATAGTTCGACCCTTCACCTGTAATCACGTAGCTGCTGCGCGGAACGGCCTCCGTGGTGACGGTCCCGGAGCAATAGAGGTCGTTTTCAATCGGCACGGGCGTTTGAGCCTGCGCCGAGGCTGCTCCCGAAATAGCCAGAATGAGTCCGGCAAAGACGATTTTCCCGCGCATAATTCGTGCTCCTTTTTGAACAGGCTTCACGGTTTGTCCGCCGCAGCCGACAACCCCGCCCTAAGCCTAAGCTCGATGCGCCGCACACTCGGCGCCAATGAATCGACCGTAACAGACGCTTTTGGGAGCGTCAAGATAAGCATCCTCCACGCTTTACACATTGTGCACCGCATGGTAGAAGCCTGGACTCCCCTGTACGAAAGGTCAGGGAACGCCGTTTTGGAGCTTTGCCTACGGGGTTCTTCGAGTTCGAAAGCGCCTAACAGACTGTGATTGCCAAGGACAAAATCTGTGCCGTCGCCGCTGCCGCAGACTTGCGCACCATGTGGCGGCAACTCGCGAGCGCGCTCCGTCTCACTCGTACCGTGGAATTGCGCCTCGACTGGCTGGTCGACGATAGTGAGATCGATCGGTTTCTGCGTCAACTTCGATCGAAGAAGCCGCGCGCAACCCTGATCGCCACTTGCAGGCGTCGCGCTGCCGGCGGCAAGTACCGAGGTTCGATCGCGAACCAGCTTCTTCATCTTGCCGAGGCTTTGCGGGCCGGTTGCGCGTGGTATGACCTAGAGATCGAGTCCGTTCGGGAGTGTCCGCCCGAATTGCTCGACGTGCTAGTCGGCGAAGGCCGCCAGTTGACCTCCGCCCATTTTTTTCGCCGCATGCCGCTTGGCCTGGGCCGAATCGTAAGTGACCTTCACCGCCCCGCGTCCAATGCCATCAAGATAGCCGCGCAATGCGACTCGCTCGCCGGCGGCCTGAAACTTCTTCGAATTGCGCATCGCCGACGGAACGTCGTTGCGGTCCCGATGGGCGATATCGCACTCCCGCTTCGCGTGTTGGCGCTCCGGGAAGGAAGTGCCTTGTCCTATGGTCCCGTCGAGAACGCCACCGCGCCGGGGCAAGTCTCCCTCGACCAGATGAAGAATCTTTACCGTGCGGACCGCCTCGACCGTCGCACTCGCGTCTACGGCATTGTCGGAAACCCCGTTGGCCACTCGCTTTCGCCCGTTATTCAGAATGCTGCGTTTCAAGCCCGCCGGATGAACGCCGTCTACCTGCCGTTTCTCGTTCGGGATCTGCGCGATTTCTTGGCAGCGATCGAACCACTCGGGATAGCAGGTTTCAGCGTAACGCTGCCGCACAAGCAGGCGGTTTTACGCCATCTCGACGGATGCGATCCTCTCGCTGCTGCGATCGGAGCCGTAAACACGGTGGTGGTGCGCGGCGGCGGCAAACTCTACGGGTACAACACGGATTACGTCGGCGTCCTTCGCGCTCTCGAACCGCGCATTCCTCTCCGCGGGAGCCGCGTGCTGATCGTTGGAGCCGGCGGCGCCGCGCGGGCCGTGGCGTTCGCTCTCGCACAAGCCGGCGCGTCCGTTTGCATTTGCGCGCGGCGTGCAAACCGCGCCCGGGCTCTCGCAAAAGCCGTGCATGGCGAAGTGGTGACGCGTGCGAGCCTCCGTCGCGAATTCTTCGATGCAATCGTGAACGCGACGCCCGTCGGCATGCATCCATCGGTCAACGATTCGCCGCTCGACGCTCGCGATTTGAATTGCCGCCTCGTTTTTGACACGATCTACCGCCCCCGGCAAACGAAGCTCTTGCGTCTCGCGGCCCAGGGTGGCATCGAAACGGTTTCAGGCATCGAAATGTTCATCGCGCAGGGAACCGCGCAGTGGGAAATCTGGACGGGTCAGCGCGCGCCCTTCGAAATCATGCGAAAAGCCGCCTTGAGCGCGCTTGAGAACGAGGAAAGACGTCGACTCCGAAAATGATTCAGCCTGACTTCAGGACGTTCTGCCATTTCGCCGAAAAGGGGAACCTGGTCCCGGTCTACGAAACGTACACGGCTGATCTTCTCACCCCGGTTGGCGCGTACCTTCGCATCGCGCACCACGCGCGCTATGCGTTTTTGCTCGAAAGCGTCGAAGGCGGCGAGAACATCGCGCGCTACACTTTCGTTGGAGCGAATCCCGTCGAAGTGTTTCGCTCGCGCGGAAGGAATTGCACGCTCGAATCCGGCGGCAAGCGCACACGATTCGAAGGCAATCCCATCGAAGAATTGCGCCGGCTCACGCTTCGCTTCCATCCGGTTCGCGTGCCCGGATTGCCGCCGCTGATTTCGGGCGCGATCGGTTACTGCGCGTACGACATGGTTCGCCTTCTCGAAAACATCCCCGCCCGGGGGCGCGACGACCTGGGCCTCGATGATTGCGTGATGATGTTCTACTTGGGCGTGCTGGCTTTCGACCACGTTCAGCATCGCGTTTGGATCACGCGCAACGTCTTCACGGAAGGCAAAGGCAGCTTGCAGCAAAAGTACAACGCCGCCGTCCGCGAAATCGGCCGCACCCGGCGCATGCTCGAACGCCCGTTGCCGCCGAAGCGCCGTCCCCGGCCGGCAACCAACGTAAATGTTCGCTCCAACATGAGCCGCGCACAGTTCATGGCCGACGTTCGCAAGGCCAAGGAGTACATCCGCGCCGGCGACATTTTTCAGGTCGTGCCCAGCCAGCGATTCTCCTCGGAAATCAGCGCAGACCCATTCGACATCTACCGCGCGCTTCGCGTCGTCAATCCCTCGCCATACCTCTATTTCCTGCGTCTCGACGACGTTTCGATCGTCGGCAGCTCGCCTGAGATGCTCGTGAAAGTCCAGAGGCGTGATGTGTTCTACCGTCCGATTGCCGGCACGCTTCCGCGCGGCCGCGACGAAAAACAAGACCGCGAACTCGAGGCCAAGCTCCTCGCTGATCCCAAAGAACGCGCCGAGCACATCATGCTCGTTGACCTTGGCCGCAATGATCTTGGCCGCGTTTGCGAATACGGCAGCGTCAAGGTTGAGCGCCTGATGTTCGTCGAGCGCTATTCACACGTGATGCATCTCGTCTCCACCCTGCGCGGGAAATTGCGCGAGGGCCTGGATTGCTTTGACGCGCTGATGGCGTGTTTTCCGGCCGGAACGCTTTCGGGCGCGCCCAAGATTCGCGCGATGGAAATCATCGATGAAATCGAGCCTACTCGGCGTGGCATTTACGGTGGGGCGATCCTGTATCTCGATTTTTCCGGGAATCTCGATTCCTGCATCGCGCTGCGTACGCTCGTCGCGAAAAATGGCCGCGCTTACATCCAGGCAGGCGCCGGAATCGTTGCCGATTCCGTTCCCGAAAAGGAATACGCGGAAACCGTGAACAAAGCCCGAGCCGTGATCACCGCGCTTGAAATCGCGCATGGAAAAGAAATCTGAGGTGCGTACGGCGGCCGGGTAATCACCTGACGGCCCGTGCTAGACTGGCTTCTTCGATGCTCCTCCTGCTCGATAACTACGATTCCTTCACCTATAACCTGGCGCAGTACCTTGGCCAGATGGGGCAGGAACTCGAAGTGCGCCGCAACGACAAGATTTCACTCAATGAAATCGAGGATCTCCACCCCCGTTTCATCGTGATTTCGCCCGGGCCCTGCACGCCAAAAGAAGCTGGCATCAGTGTTCCCTTGATTGAGCGCTTCGCGGGGAAAATTCCCATTCTCGGCGTTTGCCTGGGGCATCAGGCTATCGGCGCGGCGTTCGGCGGCCGCGTGATTCGCGCGCCACAAATCATGCACGGCAAAACGAGCGACATTCACCACGACGGCAAAACCATCTTCCGCGGCCTTCCGCAGGATTTTGTCGCGACGCGTTACCATTCGCTGATTGTCGAGCGCGAAACGCTCCCCAGCGAACTACAGATTTCCGCGGAAACGTCGGACGGCACGATCATGGGTTTGCGCCATCGCAAGCTCCTCGTCGAAGGCGTGCAGTTTCATCCGGAATCGGTGCTCACGGAGCCTGGATTTCGCTTGCTTCAAAATTTCCTCAGCCTGCAGTAGTTTCGCTAGAAGAGGTGTCCTCTGTGTCTTCGGTGTTCTATGCGGGCTCTGCATCTCAGCGGTAGACTTGCCTTTGCGTGTTTCGCCGCTTTCTCAATCCTCATCGCTGGTCAGAATCCGCGGAATGCTAACGACACGCCGACATATCTCGGCTTCGACGCGAACGACTACCCAGGCGATGTCGCCCTGCCAACTTTGAAGCAAACGTTCGCCTTCGCAGGCTACTGGCTGAACAATCCTCCCGGCGCGAAGTCCAACACCTGGCACGGCCATCGCGCCGCACTCGCGCAACACGGCTTCGGCTTCCTCGTCCTCTTCAACGGCCGCCTCGAACGCGAATTGCATTCCGTCTCGAACGCCCGCGCGCAGGGTGTCAGTGACGGTCACGCCGCATCCGCCGGGGCGCAGCGGGAAGGATTCGCGCCCGGCACTGTGATCTTCCTTGACCAGGAAGAGGGCGGCAGCATGAACGCCGCCCAACTCGCGTATCTGCTCACCTGGTTTGACGCCATCGCCGCAGCCGGTTTTCGCCCCGGCATTTATTGCTCCGGAATGCCTGCCAGCGAAGGACACGGCGAGTTTACGGTCACCGCGAACTACATTCGTGACCACGCAAGCACGCGTAAACTCGTCTACTTCGTCTACAACGATGCCTGCCCGCCGTCGCCCGGCTGTTCGTATCCCAAAAATCCGCCGCAACCCTCGGCGAGCGGCGTTCCGTTCGCTTCGGTTTGGCAATTCGCGCAGTCGCCGCGTCGACGCGAATTCACCCGCCACTGCGCCGCCACCTACAGTGTGGACGGCAAATGCTATCCCCCGGCCATGGGGACGGGCTCGCCGAATGGCTCGCTCTACATCGACGTCGAATCCGCGACGTCCCCCGATCCGTCGCATCCGAGCTGAGTTTTGCGCGCCGTTACTTCACCTTTCTCGAAGCTAACAGCGAATGCTTGACTCACTCGGCACGCCTCAGCTACGTTAGAGGCGTTCTCAGAGAGAATTGCATATGGGCATCATTCCATCCTGCCAATAGCTCGCACGTCGGCTCGAGTGGCCGATTGCGCCGTCACGCTCTCCCGCTAACCGAGCGGGCGAATTTCTTTCACGTCTTCTCGATCCACCCAAACTCTCGCGCCTGAACTCGCGCGAGCATAAGTGAGACGCACATGCCCGGCTTCGCTCTCGAAATCGAAAATCTAGTCAAAATCTATCGCGCGCGCGGCGGCCTTTTCGGCCGCGCCGGCGAACCCATTCGCGCCGTCGATGACCTTAGTTTCTCAGTTCCGCGCGGCACAATTTTCGGACTGCTCGGCCCGAACGGCGCCGGCAAGACGACTCTGCTGAAAATTCTGTCGACGCTGATTCAGCCCACCAGCGGACGCGCCCTCATCGAAGGTATCGACGTTCTGGCCGAGCCGCTCGAAGTTCGCCGGCGCATCTCCACGGTTCTGCAAGAAACCGCAGTCGAGATGTTTCTCAGCGTTCGCGACAACCTGCTCACCTACGCGCGATTTCACGGCATTGAAAGGCGGGAAGCCTGGCGTCGCGCCGAGCGCGTGATCGACCTCTTCGGCCTGGCACCGGAGCTTGACCGCAAGGTGCAAGACCTGAGCGGCGGCTTCCGCAGGCGCGTGCAGGTGGCGAAAGTCTTTCTCGTTTCCACGCCGGTGCTGTTTCTCGACGAATTCTCCACCGGCATGGACCCGATTCTGAAACGCGCCGTAATGGATTCTCTGCGCGACGAGGCGGCGCATGGCCGCACCATCGTCCTCACGACGCAAGTCTTGAGCGAAGCGGAGCAGCTTTGTGACGACATCCTGATCCTGAACAAGGGCCGCCAGATCGCGCGCGGCGATCTGAATACGCTGAAACTGCTGTCGCAGGGCGTTTATGAAATCGTGGTGACGTTCGATGCCTTGCCGCCTGGCATCGAAGGCGAAATCGCGCGCCTTCGTCCGCTCCGCTCACAGGTGACCGGCAATACCATAGAAATCGCGCTGAAAGCAGAAGAGGGCGAGGCCCTCGAAATCGTCGGCGCGCTTGCAAAAAGGGGCCGCGTCCTCCACGTGGAAATTCGCGGCGCGAGCCTCGAAGACGTTTTCGTCGAATTGACCCAGAAAGACTGAGCGAGGAACCATGTCAGCCATCACGGCGATTCTCTACCGCGAAAGCAAGATCCGCGCGACGAACGTGACATTCGTCTTCTGGGATTTCTGCTATCCGCTCTTCAACTTGCTCGTGTTCGGCGTCGGGTTGACCGCGGCGTTCGGCTCGCCCCATTCCACCGCCGGATTCGACTACAACTCGTTTTTTCTCGCGGGCGTGCTTGGCATGGCCAGCTTTGCCATCGCCTCCAACAGCTCGTGGTCTTTCTTCATGGACCGCGACAACGGAATCTTCTACGAGATGCTGACGTATCCGATGAGTCGCGCCGAATATTTGCTCGGGAAGCTCGTCTTCAATGTCTTGATTGCGGTGATGCAGGCCGTGCTCACGATTGGCGTGGGCGCGTGGGTCCTCGGGATCAAGCTGCGCTTCGACCTTTTCCCGGTGCTTGCCATCGCGATCGTGATCGGAACGGCGGCCTGGTTTTTCTTCTACACGATTCTGGCGCTCAGGATTCGCCGCAACGACGTCTTTAACAGCGTCACTTCGGCGCTTTATTTCGTGTTCTTGTTTTTCAGTTCGATGTTCTACCCGCTCGGTCCGCTGCCTGCTTTTCTGCGGCGCGCCGCGCTGATGAATCCGCTCACGTGGGAAATCGACTTGTTGCGTTACGGCTCGATCGGTCTCGGCGACCCGCATCGGCTCGCAATCGAAGCGGCCGGATTCATCCTGTTCGTCTTCGCCTGCTTTGCTTACGCGGTGCATTCTCTGAATCAGGAATGAGATATATTCGTGCCGGATGGCACCTCAGACTCCGTGTTGAAAAAAACCGACGGCCCCGAAAAACCCGGACGCACGCGCTCAGCCGAAACCAAGCTGGTGATTTGTGTTTGGCACCGATTTTCGCTTTGGAATCCGCCGCCCGAAATGGCTTCACGAATTCGGGGTCGCTGGCCGGAAATGCAAGTCGTGCACTTGCCTAATTACGACGGGCTCGACCGCGAGCTCCCCGACGCCGACATTTTCGTCGGCTTCTCGCTGCGCCCTGAGCAATTTGCCCTCACGCGGAAGCTCAGGTGGATCCATTCAACCGCCGCCGCCGTGGGTCAACTCATGTACCCGGAACTGCGCGCAAGCGGCATCGAAGTCACCAACGCGAGCGGTGTCCACCGCGTCCCGATGGCGGAGCATATTCTGGGCACGCTCATCGCTCTCGCGCGGCGCTTTCCCGATTGCTTCCGCTACCAGCAACAGAGCCGTTGGGCGCAGCAGGAATTGTGGGATGGAGTCCCGGTGGCCCTCCGGCCGCGCGAACTCCGCGGTCAGACCATCCTTTTCATCGGTTTCGGTGCAATCGGCCGCGAAGTGGCGAAAATCGCGCAGCCGCTGGGAGTTCGAATCTGGGCCGTAACACGGTCCGGAAAAGCTGACACGGATTTGGCGGAACGAGTTTTTCCCGCCTCGATGCTTCACAAAGCATTGCCGCTGGCGGACTTCGTGATTCTCGCCGCGCCGGAGACTCCCGAAACAACACGGATGATAGGCGCGCGCGAATTTGCGTTGATGAAGCCTTCGGCCTATTTCGTCAACGTCGCGCGCGGCGCGCTGGTGGACGAGTCGGTGCTGATTCATGCTCTCGAGCAACGGAAAATTGCGGGCGCCGCGCTCGATGTGACTTCGCAAGAACCGCTGCCGCCCGAAAATCCTCTGTGGAAAGCAGACAACCTGTTCATCACGCCGCATGTTAGCGCCGTTAGCGAACACTTGTGGGAGCGCCAGACCGACTTGGTGATGGAGAACTTGGAGCGGTGGTTCAGCGGACGCGAACTTGTAAATCGTGTGGACTTGGCGCGGGGCTACTGAGTAACGCCGATCGGTTGCCTTTGCAGCGCGGCGTCTCGCCGGGTCTTTACCCACTCCGTGTCGCGGCGCGGGGTCAGTTTCCTGCGGGCAGCGCGGTTGGCGCCGTGTAGCCCTGGCGCGCGTAGACGGTCACCTTCTTTTCCTTGCCCTTCTTATTCGCCACCATGAACGGATTGCCCTGCGGATCGACAACCTCCACCTTCAGTTTGTGATACCTGCCGTCCTGCGGGGTGGAAGGCGTGAACGCAATCGTGTACTGCGCGCGCAGAAACCCCGCCACCGAATTGAAAATGTCCGACGCTTCGCCGGAGAAACGCGGGAACCAGGCGTAACCGCCAGTCATATTCGCGAATTGTGTCATCTGATTTTTCGCCTGAAGGTAGCCGACTCCGGCTCCGCCCGGCCGGGACAAATCCAGACCTTCCGCCATCCCAACGCAGAAGATTGTGGTGTCGGTCTCCTTCAACACTTTGTACGTTTGATCCAGCGTGTGTTTGCTGAACGTATCGAAGCCCGTGGCGAGCACGAGGATCGATTTCCTGCCGTGCACGTCGCGGAGTTGATCGAGCGTCTCCAGTATCGCGTCAAATAGATTCGATTCGCTGAAATCGGGGAAATAGAGTGAAGCGATGTCCTGCCCTACTTTTTGCTTGTCCTGCGTGAAATCGTCCACAAGCCTGGTCTTCAGATCGAATATCTTGAACGCCACCCAGTCCTTCTGATTCAGATGATTGAGAAAGTCGTAAGCCCAATACTTCGCATAGTAGCTGAACACACCCCCGTAAAACCGGTGGCTGAACTCCATCAAGATCACGATCGTGATCGGCGCTTCCGTCGGCGCGAAGTTCGTGATTTGTTGCGGCTGCCCGTCGTCGAGTACGCGGAAGTTTTCCTTCTTAAGGCCGGTCAGAATGTTGCCGTCCTGGTCCGTCACCACCGCGTCGATGTTCACCAGATTCGATTCCACTGAGATCTGCGACTGCGGGGCAGGAGCTTGCGACTGCTTTTGTTGCTGTTGCTGGCCCGAGGGTGGTGTGGGCGGCGTGGTTTGTTGCGCAGGCAGCTTGTCTGGCCCCTGCTCCTGTTGCGCGCGCGCGATGAAAGCGTCTGGCGGCACGCCCAGCACGGCTATCAGAACCGCCAGTAAAACCATTCGAACCCACGGCATTGATCGCATGTCGACCTCACGACGCTTTGGATGCGGCCACCTCTGCACTGGATGGTTACTTGCAATCCAGAAAACCCGGTTTGGGCGGTTCACCAGCCGGTTGAAAATGCCATGATAGTATGAAAATTCGCTTGTCGTACGAGCTACTTTCACTCCGCCGGAGGTAAACGGATGGCGCGCAGGATTTGCGGAACGTTGTCGATGGTTCTCTTTGTAGCATTCATCTGCGCGGCCCAAAATCGGCCGCCGAGCGCGCCGCCACAAACGCAGGCTGCTCCTGCCGCAGGTCTCGACCTGCCCAGGCTCGAGAGCGAAGCTATCCTCTGGCTCCAGGCGCTGATTCGCATTAACACCACAAACCCGCCCGGCAACGAGATCGCCGCCGCCAAATACCTCGCGGACATCCTTCAGCGCGAAGGCATCGCCTCCGAAATCTTCGAAAGCACTCCGGGACGCGGCTTTCTCGTTGCGCGTCTTTCGGCCACGGCGGTGCCAAATCCGTCGCGCGCGTTGTTGCTGATGGGTCATCTGGACGTCGTCGGAGTGGACAAATCCAAATGGACGGTGGACCCGTTCGCGGGCGTCATCAAAGACAACTACCTCTACGGCCGCGGCTCCATCGACGACAAAGGAATGACCGTCGCGAACATGGCTGTCCTGATCGCGCTAAAACGCTCGGGCGCGCGCCTCGATCGCGACGTAATTCTGCTCGCCGAGGGCGACGAGGAAGCGGGCGGCGAGTTCGGAATCAAGTTCGCGGTCGATAAGCACTGGGACAAGATTGCAGCCGGATTCGGGCTCAACGAGGGCGGCCCAGTGGTGGTGAAGAACGGCAAGGTCCTCTACGTCGGACTTCAGGCCACCGAAAAAGTTGCTGAGAATATCGACGTGATCGCCACCGGAACTGCGGGCCACGCCTCGATCCCACGAAAAGATGACCCTGTCACCCATGTTGCGGCGGCCATCGCGAAGATTGGCACCTTCGAGACGCCCGTGCAATTCAACTCCGTCACGCGTGCATATTTCGACGGGCTCGCGAAGGTGGAAGACGAAGAAACCAGCAAATGGATGCGCGCTCTCGAAGAGGCCGACCGCGCCGATCACGCCGCGCGCTGGATATCGGATGCGGATCTGGTGTGGAATTCGATGCTGCGCGATACGATTGCGCCGACGATGCTTCAAGCGGGTATCCGCCCGAATGTCGTGCCCTCGGAGGCGCGAGGCGTCGTCAACATCCGCCTCCTTCCCGGGAATCAACTTCAGCCGCTGCTCAGCAAGTTGCAGCAGGCGGTGAACGATCCTCAGATTCGATTCGAAACTGAGCCCAACGGCGGCCAGGCCGCGCCTTCGTCCTCGCCTTCGTCCGATCTTTACGCCTCCGTCACGCGCGTCGCCGGCCAGGACTTCCCTGGCGCCCCCGTCCTACCCTACATGTCGACCTATTTCACCGATTCGGCGCCCTTGCGCATGCGCAGCGTTCAGGCTTACGGCCTGCTTCCCTTCCCGCTTACCCAGGACGACGCCCTCCGCATGCACGGCAACGACGAAAGAATCCCGCTCGATTCCTTCCGCAAAGGCATGGAATTCCTGTATCACGTCGTCACCGACTTCGCGGTGTCGAAGTAACTCCCATGAATCCTCGAAGGGCAAAGATCGTTTGCACTCTTGGACCCGCCAGTTCGACCGCGAAAATGATTGATCATCTTGTGCGCGCGGGCATGGACGTCGCCCGCCTGAATTTTTCGCACGGCACTCCCGCGGAGCATGCCCAGCGAGTGGCCGCCGTCCGCCGCGCCTCCGGACATCACCAAAAGCCGATCGCCATTCTCGCGGACCTGCAAGGTCCGAAGATTCGCACCGGGAAACTCGCGCAGGGCCGTCCCGTGCGGCTCCGTTTCGGCCAGCGTCTCGCAATCACCACCAGGAACATTCCGGGAACGGACGAGCGAATCAGCACCACATTTCACGAGTTGCCCAAAGTCGTAAAGAAGGGCGACCGCATTCTGCTCAGCGACGGCGAAATCGAACTGCGAGTGATCTCCGCGCGCCGCGACGAAGTGATTTGCCAGGTGGAAAACGGCGGCGAACTCGGCGAGCACAAAGGCATCAATCTTCCGGGCATCAAGCTCGACATCCCGTCCCTCACGCGCAAGGACCGCAAGGACCTCGCGTTCGCCCTGCAGTTGGGCGTCGACTACGTGGCCCTGAGCTTTGTGCGAACCGCCGCGGACGTCCGCGCAGCGCACGCAGCCATTGCCCGAGCGCGGAAAGCCACGCCCGTTATCGCCAAGATCGAAAAGCCGGAAGCTGTCGAGAATCTCGATGAGATTTTAAGCGTCGCTGACGGGGTGATGGTGGCGCGCGGCGACCTCGGAGTCGAGATGAACCCCGAACGCGTGCCCGTCGTTCAAAAACAGATCATCACCCGGGCGCGCAACGCTCTCGTTCCCGTCATCACCGCTACGCAAATGCTCGATTCGATGCAGAAGAATCCGCGGCCCACGCGCGCCGAAGCGTCCGACGTGGCAAACGCCGTTTTCGATGGAAGTGACGCGTTGATGCTTTCGGGCGAAACCGCCGCCGGGATTTACCCCCTCGAGTCGGTCAGGATGATGGACCGCATCATTTGCGAGGCCGAGGCCAGCGTCACCGACCAGTTGCGCCCAGCGCGGTTCGCCGAACTGGACATCAGCGAAGCGATCGCCGAGGCTATTTGTCACGCCGCGGAAGAGTTGCGAATGAAAATGATTGCGGTATTCACCGAAACGGGATTCTCGGCACGCCTCGTTTCAAAGTACCGTCCGCGCGCGCCGATCGTCGCGTTCACACCGAACCCCGAAACGCGTCGCAGGCTCGGCCTCCTCTGGGGCGTGCTGCCGAGGCGCATCGCGCGCATTCGCCACGTGGACGAGCTTGCCACCGCGGCGGAGCGCCGCCTGCGTGAGGAACACCTGGTGAAACGCGGCGATATCATCGGCGTGATCGCTGGAACGCCGATTGGCACGCGCGGCACCACAAACCTGATGCGCCTGATCCGCATCGGCGGCGGATAGCTTGATTTGGCTTTGTAGCGCCAGGCTTCAGCCTGGCAGCCTTCTCTCAGGTGTTCAATTCACCCAGTTGTCAGGATCCGAAGGCGGCTTTTCGCGGTGTTCGCGGACGTACACGTCGAATTTCTTGCGGAGCCTCCGCCGCTTCCAGTCGGAAAAGTAATTGCGGAAATTGTAGAGGTGTGTTCCTCGCCGCAGATAGATAAATCCCACTAGCATGCCGCCGAGATGGCAAACGTGGCTCACGCCATCTCCCGTCGCGCCAATCGTCATAAAGAATTCGATCGCGCCCATCACGATCACAAACAACCGCATCGATATCGTCACGGGTAGCGGGAAAATCCACACTTGCCGGTGAGGAGTCACCACCGCCGCCGCCAGCAACACTCCATAAATGGCGCCCGAAGCGCCAATGGTCGGGATCGTGGCGAGGCCGCGAAGGTGCGGGTCGAGCGCGAGCCTGACGATGACATCGATGAGGCCGGCTCCTACTCCGCACAGGAAAAAGTAAGCGTAGAAGCGCTTCGACCCCCACATGTGTTCCAGGTCGGCGCCAAACATCGCCAGGTAGAGCAGGTTGAACAGAATGTGCAGAATTCCGGAATGAAGGAACAGGTACGAGAACGGCTGCCAGACGAATCCGCTGAAAACTCCCAGTGGTGATAATCCGAAGTAATGCAGCCAGAAGAGATAGCCTTCTTGGTGGAAAAACAGGCCGGAGAAAGTCTGCAGAAGAAAAACGCCGACGCACGTGAGGCAAATCGTCTTGATGGCGCGCGGAAAATACCCGCTCAGGTCAAATCGGTACCCGTAGCCGCGCGAAAAGGAGCCCACACCAATCAAGTCTAAGGCCTCGCGAGCGCACTGTCAAAGACGTGCCGTGCCCAAGGATAGACGCTGTTGCTGACTCACGAGGTCGGGTATACAGTGTCGGGCGGCCAGGAGGTTGCATTCACAATCCGGCGAGCCAACGCTCGGAATCTTTGCTTCGGAATCTCCCGCTTCAAGACAAACTCCCAAGGAGAATTCATGACGGTGCTTCGCGCTTTCTTTTCTTCGGTCCTTATAACGACCCTGTTGCTTTTGCCGGTGCCCAGCATAGGCCAGCAGATCCCGACGGATTCGCCGCAACTCGCCGGCTACAGCGGGCAATCCTCAGCAGCCGAGATCGCGCTCGAGAAGAAATTCCGCGATGGAATCGTCCCCGCTGATATCCGCGAAAACATGCGGCGTTTGAGTGCGCGGCCCCACCACGTTGGCTCTCCGTACGACAAAGACAACGCGGAATGGATTCTCGCGCAGTTCAAGTCGTGGGGATTCGACGCGCACATCGAGACGTTCCAGGTATTGTTCCCTACGCCGAAGGAGCGCGTCGTGGAACTGCTGCAGCCCACACAGTTCAAGGCAAAGCTCAGCGAATCGGCGGTTGCGGTGGACCCCACCTCAAATCAGGCCTCTGAACAATTGCCCACCTATAACGCCTATTCGGCGGATGGCGACGTAACCGCTCCACTAGTCTACGTGAACTACGGCAACCGCGAGGACTATGAGCAGCTCGACCGGCTTGGTATCTCGGTTAAGGGCGCGATCGTGATTGCGCGGTATGGCGAGGGCTGGCGCGGCATCAAGCCGAAGGTCGCGGGCGAGCACGGCGCGGTCGGATGCATCATTTACTCCGACCCCCAGCAAGACGGCTATTCCCAGGGTGAGGGGTATCCGGCTGGCGGATGGCGGCCGCGCGACGGCGTGCAGCGAGGCAGCGTGATGGACACAGACTATCCCGGCGATCCACTTACTCCGGGCGTCGGCGCAACGGAAAACGCGAAGCGCCTCGCGATCAAGGACGCGAAAACAATCACGAAGATCCCGGTCCTGCCGATTTCGTCCGCCGACGCGCAACCGCTGCTCGCCGCTCTGACTGGTCCGATCGCGCCGGAGGCATGGCGTGGAGCGCTGGCCGTCACGTATCACATCGGGCCAGGGGCTGCGGTAGTGCACCTGAAGATCACGTCGAACTGGGACATCAAGCCCATCTATGACGTGATTGGGACGCTGCAGGGGGCCGACGACGCAGCCCAATGGGTGATTCGCGGGAATCATCACGACGCCTGGGTGAACGGCGCGGACGACCCCATCTCGGGTCAGGCGGAAATGCTCGAGGAAGCGCGGATGCTGGGAGAGTTGCACAAACAGGGTTGGACGCCGAAGCGGACCATCATTTATTGCGCATGGGACGGTGAAGAACCTGGGCTCCTTGGCTCAACGGAGTGGGTCGAGACGCACGTCGAGGATTTGCAAAAGCACGCCGTCGCATACCTCAACTCCGACAGCAACGAGAGAGGCCAGTTCTATGCAGGCGGGACTCAGGATCTCGAGAAACTCGTAAGCAGCGTCGCTCAAGACGTGCAGGATCCGGAGACGAAGATGACGGTGTATGAGCGTGCGCGGCTCGCGCGGATCGGTGCCGAGAAGGATCCGGAAAAGCGAGGCGAAATCCGCAAGCGCGACGACCTCGAGATTGGCATGCTGGGCGATGGATCGGATTTCACAGCCTTCCAGGACTTCGCCGGAGTCTCGGCGCTCGACATGGAGTTTGGCGGAGAGGATGAAGGCGATCAGTATCACTCGATCTATGACGATTTTTACTGGTACACGCATTTCGTCGACACCGATTTTTCCTACGGTCGCGCGCTCGCGCAGACGGCCGGAACCGTGATTTTGCGGCTGGCGGATGCGGATCTGATTCCCGTGGATTACTCACCCCAGGCCGAAGCTATCGCAAAGTATGAGGCCGAACTCGAAAAGCTCCTGAAAGACAAACAGGACGAAATCGCCGAACAGAACCTCGAATTGCAGGAGGGCGTCTTCAAGGCGTCGGCCGATCCACACAAGACTTTCGTGCCTCCTCCGCAAGAGGCCGTTCCGCCGTTCATGAATTTCAGCCCTCTGAAGAACGCCATCGAACGCCTGAAGAAAAGCGCGGACCTCTATTCCCAGGCCCTCGCCAAATGGAAGGGGCAGGGCTCACAAGTGATCCCGCAGCAATCCCTCGACCAGGTGAACGCGGATTTGCTGCGGATTCCACGGCTGTTCTTGAACCAGCAAGGATTGCCGGAGCGCCCATGGTTCAAGAACCAGGTTTACGCGCCCGGCGCCTACACGGGTTATGGTGCCAAACCGATTGCTGCCGTTCGAGAATACATGGACGAGAAAAAGTGGAAGGAAGCGGAAGGCCAGATTCCGAAGGTGGCCCAGGTGATTGAAAACGTGTCCGCAGGAATCGATCAGGCCGCCGCCGACCTGGAAAAAGCAATCGCACCGAAGAACTAAACTCAAACCGAAAGTCAGGAAGAACAACGATGCGCAAAATTCTACTGTTGAGCGTGATGCTGAGCTTTGCGGCCGTGAATGTGAAGGGCCAAGAAGCTTCCTCGAAACAGGAAACCGCTGTTGCTCACACCAATGTTGTTCGCACCAAAGACGGAAAGAAACTATTCGGGACGGCGGAAGCCATGCGCATCGCGCGCGTGAGTTCGCCGCGGATTTCGCCAGACGGGGCGCGCGTGGCCTATCTCGTGTCGGAGATTCAGATGGGCAAGGATGCCGACGCGTCCCAGAAGGATGAACAGCCGGGCAAATTCGTGACGCAACTCTGGGTGGTTCCCACGGCAGGGCCGACCGGCGCGGCGCGGCAATTCACGCGCGGCGAGAAAAGCGTCTCGAATGCGAAGTGGTCGCCCGACGGCAAAATCCTGGCCTTCACGATGGAGGCGGGTGACGAAAAGGACGCGAAGCCGCAGGTCTGGTTCCTGTACGCCGATGGCGGCGAGGCCTGGCAAGTTACGAAACACAAGTCCGGCGTCGCAGGTTTTGAATTCTCTCCTGACGGCAAGACGCTTCTTCTCGTGGCCACCGTTCCGGAAAGCGCCGACGGGGAAAAGCGCAAGAAAGTGAAAGATGATGCGATCGTCATGGATCACGACTTCAAGATGGAGCACCTCTGGACCTGGGATATCGCGAACAACCAGGAAAAACAGCTCACGCACGGCGAATTTACCGTGAGCGATCCGCGCTGGTCGCCCGACGGCTCGCACATCACGTTTACGTCGAACCCAACCCCGCTGCAGGACGATAGCAGTCTGCAAACGGCCATGGTCCTCGATATCTCAACCCGCAAGCAGCGCAAACTGACCGATACCGCCGATCCCACGCACACGGCGCGATGGTCACCCGATGGCAAGTGGGTGGCTTATTTGAGCAGCGCAGGCGAATCGATCTACCAGGTGAATCTCTTTGTGGTGGGCGCTGACGGAGGCGCCCCGCGCAAGCTCACGGGTGCCTTCGAACTGGACGCCAACGAGCCCGTTTGGAGTCCCGACGGGAAGACGGTCTATTTCAGCACCGCGAGCCGTGAATCGGAGCAGGTGTTCGCGGCGGACGCGTCCGCCGGGGGCGTGCGGCAAATTGCCGCAAAGGAGGGCGTGATCCAGCTCGCCGAAATCAGCGCGGCGAAGGGCGGGATCGCAGTGGGCACGTGGTCCGATTCCACGCACCCGGACGATGTCTTTCGCTCCGACCTCAGCTTCAGCTCGCTCGACACAGTAACGAATCAGAACGCGTGGCTCGCGGAATACGCGCTCGGCGCCACGGAAGTGGTTCGCTGGAAGAGCAGCAAAGACGGAATCGAGATTGACGGCGTGGTGACCAAGCCCGTCGGCTTCGACGCCTCGCACAAGGTTCCTTTCCTGCTGAATCCGCACGGAGGACCGACAGGAGTATCGCTGCTTTCATTTTCCTCGACGGCGCAGGTGATGGCCGCAAACGGCTACCTGGTGCTGCAGCCGAATTTTCGCGGCTCGGTGGGCCGCGGAGAGAAATTCACTCGCGGCAATCAAAATGATTGGGGCAATGGCGACTACAAGGACGACATGAGCGGCGTCCAAGCAATGGTCGACCGTGGTTGGGCCGATCCCGATCGCCTCGGCGCATTCGGATGGTCCTACGGTGGATACATGACTTTCTGGATCGATACACAGACCGACCGCTTCAAAGCGATTTCACCCGGCGCCGGCCTGCCCGACCTCTATTCCATGTATTCGCAAAGCGACATTCACCGCTACATGCGGCTTTACTTCGACGAGAAAGCCCCGTGGGACAATTTTCAGGAGTACTGGGATCATTCGCCCATGAAATATGTGGGCAACGTGAAGACACCGACGATGATTCTTCACGGCCAGTCGGACACGCGCGTGCCGATTCCGCAGTCCGAGGAATTTTATCGCGCTCTTTACGAGCGCCACGTTCCGGTCGAGTACGTCGTGTATCCGCGTGAGAATCACGGATTCGTCGAACCGCGCCACATGGTCGACCGTCTGCAGCGCTATCTCGTTTTCTTCGGCAAATATTTGAACAATCCTCCAGTCACCGAGCCGAAGGATGTAGTAGAGCGGATGCAGAAGGATTTGCCCTAGCTCCGATTCGATCTGCTGCCAAAATCACGATTGGTTCAGCTTTTTCCGTGCCGACACGAAGAGCGTCGCCGCCAGCGCCGCGAACAGGACCACTCCGAGCCACGGCGCGTGACGCAAATTCGGAATATGGCTTTCGCCCCAGCCGCTGAACAGCTTTTCCGGCCACGGCAAGTGCAGCACCCGCGCAAGCCGGCCCGGAAGATGCTTGCTCAGCTCCGAGTCCTGCATGAGATTCAGAACGATGGCGAGCAAACCGAACACGCCGCCAGCCGCAATCAGGCCGCTCGCGTAGAGCGAGCCGGGACTCACTTCGCTTTCCGCGTCGCTCTTCTTCTCCGTCCCCTGTTCGGCAAGCCAACGCACCAGCCCTCCGGAGAACATCGCCAGCGTCGTGGCAATCGACAGGTATGATCCCACAGCAAACGGAAGCGAGCGCACCCCCAGCAGCTCCACCGCAATCACGAGAAACACGCCGAGGAATACCAGCCGCCA
This sequence comes from uncultured Acidobacteriota bacterium, assembly GCA_963744235.1. Classification (GTDB taxonomy): domain Bacteria; phylum Acidobacteriota; class Terriglobia; order Acidiferrales; family UBA7541; genus Palsa-295. The sequence continues at coordinate 1,060,010 of CAVUSU010000007.1, forward strand.
CGGCAAACGCTGATTCAGAATTCCGCTGATCACCGTCGCCATCAGGCGCGCTTGCGGCGCCGCGGCTTGGTCGCTGCCGATTCCCTGTACCCATTGAACTTCAATCCGCTGCGTTCCCGGATCGTAGAGATACTTCCCGTCAGGAATCTCGTGCGAGCCGAGCGAGTTGACCAGAACATACGTTTTCTGCTGGTACGCGTAGTTATCCTCCTGCCTCTCCACGCCAGACGGAAGATGATTGATATCCAGCGCGATTTGAATCGGCTTATACTGCGCCAGGCCCACGTTCATCAGGATCAGCGTTCCGCCGATCGCAAACGAGGAAACCATCACGCCTACCAGTAAACCCACCTGCTGCCAGTAAGGCGTCGCGCCCACCAGATAACCCGTTTTCAGGTCCTGTGACGTCGCCCCGGCGATTGCGGCCGCGATACAAACAAGTCCGCCGATCGTCAGCGCAAGCACGGCGTAGGAATTGGCGGTCCAGTGCACGAACAGAAACACAGCGCAGGTCGCCATCAAAGTCGCAATCGTCATCCCGCTGATGGGATTCGACGAATTTCCGATCAGGCCGCTGATTCGCGACGCCACCGTCACAAACAAAAACCCGAACACCACCACAAAAGCCGCCGCCAGCAGATTCGAAAACAATCCGGTCTGCGCGCCGGGAATCGGCTTGAACGTCAAAAACGCCCACACCATCACCATAATCACGGCAGAACCCACCACCACCACGCGCATCGACATGTCGCGCTCCGTCCGGCTCGCGACAGGCATGTCCGCTTGCTTGGCGCGTACATCTTTCAATCCCGCGCTCAGCGCCGAGAAAATCGTCGGCAACGTTTTGATCAGCGTGATCAGCCCAGATGCCGCCACCGCGCCCGCCCCCATCGGTCGAATGTAGGTCGCCCACAGCTGGTCGGGCGTCATCTGCGGAATGGGAATGGTGCTCGGGTAAAGCGCCGTGTTCGGCGAGAGTGATCCGAAAAAGCGTATTGCCGGCATAAACACGAGCCACGAAAACACTCCACCCGCGAACAGGATCCCGGCCACCCGCGGTCCGATGATGTAGCCCACCCCCAAATACTCCGACGTGATCGCCGCGCGAATCGACGCTCCCGGCAGCCATTGCGGCTGGTAATCGGGCTGGCCGGTCCACAGGCCGAGCGTGTTCATGGCAAAGGTGTAGACGCCCCCGATGCCCAGCCCCCAGAAAACGCGGCTGGCAAACGAGCCGCCGCGCTCGCCGGCCACCAGCACGTCGGCGCATGCTGTGCCCTCGGGGAACGTCAGATTCCCGTGTTCCTTCACGATCAACTGCCGGCGCAGCGGGATCATCAACAGCACGCCCAGCCAGCCGCCCATCAGCGCAAGCAAAAAAATCCGCCAGTATTCGGTGTTCAGCGAGAAGCCCAGAAAAATCAGCGCCGGCATCGTGAAGATCACGCCCGCTGCCGCAGACTCGCCCGCCGAGCCCGTCGTCTGCACGATATTGTTTTCGAGAATCGTCGAACGCCCGAACGCGCGCAGGATGCTGATCGATAGCACCGCGATCGGTATCGACGCCGAGACGGTCAAGCCCGCGCGCAACCCGACGTACACGGAGACCGCGCCGAAAAGGATTCCAAATAGCGCGCCGAGAATGACAGCGCGAAGGCTGAATTCCTTCACGTTTTCGTCAGCCTCCACATAAGGACGAAATTCCCCAGGCGGCGCGGTCGAACTCCACGTTTTCGTCGGCACCCTTCACCTCCTCGGCTTCACCCTGCCATTATCAGTTCATGACCGGATGTCTTGCATTTAGCCTTTTGCTTAGTAGGGGCACAGCATGCTGTGCCCGAGACCAAGCGCCGCCATGCTTCCGCTCGCCCAAATTGGCCGCGCGCAAGCCGGGCAAGGTAGCACCTGACGTAAGGCGAGGCAAGGCAGAAGCATGCCACCTCGTGGTGGTTAGGGTGGAAGCCCGGGCCTTCAGGCCGGGGCCCCTTTTGGGAGTGCGGGAGCTTGTTTCAACGCACCTGAACGGAGCCACGCGATGCAGGAAGGCACCAACTCCGTCTTGTGTCAGCCACAGCCTCTAATCCGCCCGGAAGTTAACCAACCAGTAGAACCCCATAGAAGCAATTGACATAGGCTGACGAACAGAGTAGCTTTCCCTTCACGTCACCGCTTGACAATGGATTCAGTAGAAGTGTCGTCAAACACCCAAGAACTCAAGGGTCGAGAAGTCTGACGGAGGGGCCACTTATGACGAGATTCGGACGAACGACGCTCGGTCTCCTGCTCCTGTCGCTTGCCGTTTACTTCGCGCTACCCCGGCTGACCCCAGCCGGAGACGACTGGCAGCCAATCGATCCCGCCGACCTCGCCCTGAAGGACAACCCGAAAGCTCCGGGCGCCGACGCGATGATTCTTTACAGCGAAACCAAGGTGAACGAGCCCCTGGCCGTCACTGAGAACTACACGCGCACGAAAATCTTCACGAAGGAAGGACTAAAGCACGCCGACATCGAGATCTACTACGCGAAGGGCGAGCAAAGCATCACCAGCATCCATGGCCGCACGATCCACGCAGACGGCAGCATCGCGAATTTTGACGGCAAGACCTTCGACAAGGTGGAAGCAAAGGGCGGTGGAATCAAGGTTTTTGCGAAGACGTTCACACTGCCCGAAGTTCAGCCGGGATCCATCATCGAGTACAAGTATGACGTTCAACTCGACTCCCAAAGGTATTACATCGGCTACGAGGAATGGAGCGCTGAAAGCGAAGTCTTCACGCGCTACGTTCGCTTCTTGTTCCGCCCGGTGAACGGCTTTCAGGCGGGAGGGGCGCAGTTCGCGGTAAGGCAATATCACGTTCAGGAAAAGCTCAACCTCCAGCGGACCCACGACGGCTATTACTTCGTTGAATTGCACGATGTGCCGGGCGTGGAAAAAGAGGAACTCATGCCGCCCGCGGGAATGCTCCGTGCCCGCGTCAGTTCTTCTACATGGATGCGAACGAGCCCGCCAACGAAACCATGGAGCAATACTGGAAGCGGATTGACAAGAAATGGAACGACAATCTGGAAAGGTTCATCAACAAGCGAGGCGCCCTCGAGGCTGAAGTGTCCCGCGTGACCGCCGCGAATGATCCACCCGATTCGAAGTTGCGGAAGTTGTATGCCCGCGCGCAGCAGATCCGCAACCTCACCGCTGAGGATGAGAAAAGCAAGAAAGAAGCGAAAAGCGAAAGTCTGAAGCCGAACACCAACGCCGAGGATGTGCTGAAGCACGGATTCGGCTCCGAGCGCGACATCAACATGCTCTTCATCGGACTCGCCAGAGCCGCCGGCTTCGATGCCACCCAGCTCTACGTTGCTCCGGCAAACGTCACAAACTGTTGCGCCGCAGGGCCGGGACGCGAGCCAGCTTTCCGATGACCTCACTTGGGTCCGAGCGGGCAACCAGGAATATTTTGCCGATCCCGGCGCGCGCTACTTCCCGTTCGGATTGCTTCCTTGGATAGAGAATGGCGTTCAGGGAATTCGCCTGCGCAAAGACGGCCCCGAGTTTACCAACACCCCCGACGAGAAAAGCACTGACGCAGTACTAGTGCGCAATTGCGACCTCGAGTTGGACGAGAACGGCGACGCCACCGGCAAGCTCCAAGTTGATTTTGTCGGCGAGCACGCCGCCCTTCGTCGCGCACAAAACCGCGACGAAGATGAAGCCGGCAGAAAGAAGGAACTCGCCGATGATATTCGCGGATGGCTGCCCGGTGGATCGACCTTTGAAGGAACTGCAGTCTCGAACTGGGACGACACATCTCAGCCGCTTCGCGTCGAAGGAACGGTGAAGATTCCGGGGATCGGAACCGCGGCCGGCCACAGGATGCTCGTGCCCATGACCATCTTCCATTCGGCCCAGGCGGACGCCTTCAAATCCTCCAAGCGTGTCAATGATGTCAACTTCTCGTTCCCATTCGAAGAAACCGACAACGTGAAATCCACACCCCCTCCGGATACAAGATTGAGTCGGTGCCCGCCATCCCCAAGATCGACCTGAAAGCGGTGACGTACGAAGTCTCGGCAACACAGCAGAACAACCTGGTCGAAACGAAGCGGCACCTCACTGAGCAAGGTGTCAACTACCCGGTGAAGTATTACGAATCGCTGCGGTCGTTCTTTAACAAAGTAAAGGCAAACGATGAAACCCAATTCGTACTTGCAGGTTCGGCCTCGGCAAAAAGCAATTAGCGTTTCGCTGCTGGTTGCGGCGGCGCTCGTGGGCGCGCTGGCCTGGTTCGTGGTATCGGCTCACGCGGATTCGGCACCGGACTGGCTCCGTGCTGCCGCGAAGGAAAAGCTGCCTGACTACCCGAAGGACACCGTTGCAGTCATGTTGCTTGACGACGGGCAATTCACCGTCAAAGACAACGGCGACACCGAGAGAGTCTCTCGCCGCGCCTACAAGCTTCTCCGGCCTGAGGCTCGAGAGGACTACGGTTTCGCCGCCGTCCGGTTTGACAATCAAACCAAGGTCTCCTCCTTCAAGGCCTGGACCATCACCCCCGATGGTCACGAAATTGAACTCAAAGAGAAGGACGCGATCGAAACGAGCCTCACCACCTACGAAATTTTCAGCGACGAGCGCGCCAAAGTCCTCAAATTCGCCGAGGCCAACCCCGGCAGCGTCGTCGGATACGAAGTCGTCCAAAGGCAGCGGCCCGAGGTCCTTGATGACGATTGGTACTTCCAGGAAACCGTGCCCGTTCATCGGTCGCGTCTTCCCTCCAACTCCCACCGGGTTGGGAGTTCAGCGTTCAGTGGGCAAACCATCCCAAACAGGAGCCTCAGGTTTCCGGCAATCAGTACGTTTGGGAGGTGGTGGATAGCCCGGCCATCGAGCTCGAGCCCGAGATGCCGCCGTGGAACTCCATTGCGGCTCATTTCTACCTAAAGTATTTCCCCGCGCGATCCGTCGATGCGGTCGAAAACCACCGGCTCGTGGAAAGATATCGGCGCCTGGTACAACGGATTGGTGGTTCCAAGGCGAGTTGCTACTCCCGCCCTCAAGCAAAAAGTGACGGAACTCACGGCCGGGCTGCAGGACCCCGCGGCCAAGATCAAGGCGCTCGCTGAATATTCTCAGCGAAAGATTCGCTACGCAGCCATCGAGATCGGCATCGGTGGCCACCAACCGCACGCGGCGGGTGACGTCCTGACGCACGGCTACGGCGACTGCAAGGACAAGGCCACCCTCTTGAACACGATGCTTCAGGAAATCGGGGTGCCAGTCCTACAACGTGCTCATAAGCCCGGAACGTGGCGTCGTTCTGCCGGAATTCCCCGCGCTGCAATTTGGCCACTCGATTTCAGCCATTCGCCTGCCCGACGGAATCACCGATCCCTCGCTCCACGCGACGGTGGATGATCCGAAGCTCGGCCGCCTCTTGTTCTTCGATCCCACAAACGAATATGTGCCCTTCGGATATCTGCCTTCCTACGAGCAGGACTCATACGCGCTCGTCGTCACTCAGGATGGCGGCATGTTGCTCCACACCCCGCTGCTGCCCCCTCTCACCAACCGCCTCCTGCGCACCGCCAAGCTCGACCTGAGTGCCGCTGGCAATCTGGCGGGAGAAGTTCAGGAAGTTCGCTGGGGCGTCCCGCTGAACAGAGCCGCGAGCAATTCCTCGAGACGCCGCCGGGAAAGCGCTCGAAGGTTGTCGAAGATTTTGTCGGGAATTTTCTGAATAACTTCGCTCTCACCGGCGCTTCCGTCGGCAACCTCGAAAAGTATGACGACAATCTCACTCTCAATTATAAGTTCGTGGTCTCGAGCTACGCCAAGACCGCCGGCAATTTGCTCATTGTCCGGCCGCGCGTGATCGGCAGCAAGGGAGGGTTCGTCTTCAACACGGAAAATGGCAAGCCGCGGAAATACCCGATTGAATTCACCGAGGCCACTCGCCAGGACGACATCTTCGACATCACCCTCCCCGCTGGCTACGTGGTCGACGAGCTGCCCCCTCCCGTCCAGGCCCAATGCGACTATGCCACCTACAAGAGCGAAGTTCAGGTCACCGACGGCACCATGCACTACAAACGCACCTACGAAATCACCAGCGTGCACATCCCCACGGAGAAGCTCGACGAAGTCCGCGCTTTCTTCCGCCAGGTCTCGGCCGACGAGCGCTCCAGCGCCGTCCTCCGCCGCTCCAACCCCTAGCACCTCGTGGAAACGGAAGGACGGCCCGGCCAATCAATGAACGTAAACATGCCGATCTCAGAGTCGGAGATAGAGTCGATCATCCAGGGTCACGAATCCAGAAGTGCCGCTCTTCGTCAAACACTTGTCGAGAAAGGAGTCGACTTGGGGGAGCCGCGAACAATCGAGTGCCATTTTTGGTCGTGGAGTCCAGCCAATGCAGCGAGCCTCGCAGAGGATCTTGCTAGTCGGGGCTTCGAAATCCTGGCCCGAAGCTCAGCACACTCCTCCAGGGACCCTCAACTATGGAATGTAGAGGCCGCAATCAGGCAATCCGCAGAGCTGGCACCGGGCGGCTGCCTCGAGACCTTCTTGCAAGGTGCAGATGAAGCTGACTTCTTGGGAACATAATTGGCCAAACGTTCCGATTGTTGAGTCAAGCATCCAGACTGGCGCAGCTACGGCGGCGGGCGTTTACGCGTACAATCAAGGCTTGACGGTACCCCTTCGGTCCTCGACTGTGAGAGGCATGCTGGAGGGCGGCGAGACATTCGCCGGGAGTTTTGCGGCCGGCTACGCCGTCTATCAAGCTGGCGCGGGATTTTCGAAAGAAATACCCGCCGCTCTTAGCGGGGCCTGCCATTGAAAACGCGACTCAGAGACGTGTTTCTATACGTCGGAATCTGGGATTCTCGTCCTGGTGGCGATTGTACTTTCATCGCTTAACCACATCAGCGTCAGCCGCAAATGGTCCTCGTTCACATTTTTCACAGGACTCCTGGCTGTAGCCCTGGTCAAGATGTACTGGTCGGCGCGGAAGGACGCGAGGCTCTGGTTCCTGCTAGCTGCTGTTCTAGGTCTTCACTGTGCGTTTTACGTGGCGCTGCTCGACCGCATAGGAGATTGGCCAGCTTTTTCGTACGTAATTAGCTGCCCGCTTGAAGCGATGCTGACAATATTGATCGTGAAGCTGTGTCTGAACATCATGCCAGTGCGCGGGTGGAATAATAAGTTCTGAGAGTGCCGGGTGCTCCAGGTCTCCAGTTTTTGAATTTTTTGTTGGCAAGCCGGGTGCCCCAGGCTTTCCTTCCTGAACTTGTTTTTGGCGAACACTCTGATCGTAAGTTCCAGCTCAACCAATGAACCGAGACCAACAACTCCACCCGTGGGGTGCCCCACGGTTCGCGCTCTTCCGAACCGTGGGTCTTCCGTCCCCTCGGAATCGGCCTTGAAACCGACGCGCCTCAAGGCGCCTCCTCAGCTGAGTTCCTTCCTCGCCGCCTGCCCGCCATCCTGTCGGGCGGGATCGCGCGATTCCGGGATTCATTTCAACTATAAACTGTCAACTTTCAACCGCCGGGTGCGCCAGGCTTTCGTTCTCGAACTTGTCTTTGGCGAACGGGCTGATCGCAAGCTCCAGCGCACCCAATCAACCGAGACCGACAACTCCACCCGTGGGGTGCCCCACGGTTCGCGGTTTCCGAACCGTGGGTCTTTTCGGCCCCTCGGAATCGATCCCGGTTTCACTTTCAACCGCACTCTCCACAGTACTGGGTCTTGCAAATCGCCCGTTACTATGCTATAAAGGGCGCATTCCTTAAACTAAGAATAATGAATTGTGTGCCCGGACTCGATTCGGGCCGCGGCGGATGTGTGTGTCGCCTGTGCTTACAGGCCGCATAAAGGAGGCAGCGTGAGCGGAAGGGCAGGAGTCGAAAAAGAGGCCTTGGCCGCCGTGGCGGCTAACCGCAACAACTCCACATTCAGAAATCGCCGCAATCCCATGAAAATAAACCACAAGACATTTTCTAACCGCAACAAAAACACCACTTCCGCTTCTCCCCGCTTTCGCCCAATGCCGACGCCGAGAAATCGGCGTTCCACGGGAACGCGATTAGAAATCGACGCAAATGACTGAAAACACTTACTCGCGACCCATTCTAATAACCGTAGGGGTGGGGGGTATATTTTGCAATTGCGATTAGACAATTCGCCGCAGATACAGAAAACTGGAGAAGGGGCCGGTTTCAGGGCCGCGGGCAAACGTACACAATCTGCGAAACCAAGGACAACATCCCCAGTTGGGCCCGCAGCGCGCGCGGAGCGTAGCGCTCAGCCTCGACTACCAGGCTCGCGACTTGCTCCCTTGTCAGCGCCGACCAATAAACGTCCCCGCAAAGCGCGTACGAGTATTCGCGATACGCCGGCGCGGCATCGCGGGCAAGATCCATCACGCGATCCCAAAAGCTGCGCGAACGCAGCAACCGTTTCTTGCCAGCCGCGTCGCGGCGCAATCGAATCGAACGCGTTGCGGGCACGCCGCTCGACTCGAGAATCACTTCGGAGCACTCAGCGGCGCGAAATCCTCGCGACGGCTCCGCCTCGGGGTATTTCGCCAGGATTTCCGCGAGCGCGCCCGCTTCCGCCTCCAATCCCTGCCACCAATAGCGATACGAGTGAAAAACGATTGTGCCCGACCGAAGAATCTGCTGAATGCGCGGCACGTCCTTCCCGGTGACGCTCACGATCATGTCTACCAGTTCCGCGCCGCGAAACTCCTGCTGCACCAGCGGACGAATGCTGACGTACTCCGCTTCCTCCTCGGTATATTTCACGCGAATCGTCTGGGGAAGCATTCATTCAGGCTGTCGGATACGGCGTCGATATGGGGAAGGCCTCACGAGGGGCACTATCAAATCCAGGTACTGTCATCCCGAGCGGAGTCGCGCGCGCTTTTGTATTTCCCTCGCGCAGCGAGGGCGCGCGACGCAGGGAGGGACCTCTCTTACTCTTTACCTTCCCTATCGAGTCAGCGTCTCTCGCTTTTCTCTTTCTTTCTCCGCCTGTGGTCCTACTTCGACAGCCGCTCCCGCACCTTGTCGCTCAGCACTTTCCCATCGACGCTCTTGCCTTCCAACCGTCCGCGCGCCGCCTTGATCACCGCGCCCATCTGCTTCAAAGAATCGGCGCCCGCTTCAGCGATAGCCGCTTCGATCGCCTGATGGACTTCCTCATCGCTGGGCGCGGCTGGCAAATAATCCTCGATGATCGCAATTTCCTTCGCTTCCTTCTCCGCCAGGTCCTTCCGCCCGCCCTTCGTGAACTGATCGATCGATTCGCGCCGCTGCTTCACCAATGTTTGCAATACCTGCAGCGATTCCAAATCGTCCAGCGGACGCACCTTCTCGATTTCCTTGTTCTTCAGCGCGGATTTCATCATCCGGAGCACACTCAACCGCAGCTCGTCCTTCTCTTTCATCGCCGCTGTCAAGTCGCTCTGAATTCGCTCGATATAACCCATTTCGTCGCTCTCCCGGCGCAAAAGAATAGCACACGCCGCGCACGTTTTGCCGCGTTCCAAAGAGCAGCGGAGTAGTGACTCGGAGGCGAGAGGAGAAACTAGTGCGGTTTGCGGAGACGGTCGAGCAGAGCGAAAAGCAGAACGGCGAAGCCGGCGCTCACGATCGAGCTGAGAAAGAGATGCAGGTTGAAAATCGGAGCGGGGCGGCTGAGCAGGGCTCGTTGCGTAATGGCCAGAACAGCCTGATGAAAATGAAACAGAACGAACACCAGCCCGAAGCGGCTGATGGGATGCTCGGTATCGATCTTCGCTCCCACCGACGACGCCAGGTAACCCACCAGGGTTTTCGCAATGCCATACAAACCTATCGGATTGTCGTGGCTCAGCGCGTCCTGCAAAATGCCGATCGCTGCGCCGAGAAACAACCCGGAAACGGGATTGCGCCGGCTCACACCAAAATAGATCGTGACGAGCAACGGCAGCTCGATCATTTCCGACCAGTGCCCAAACTTGTGAAGGAACGCCTGCATCACCAGCGCGAGAATGGCCGCGCCAATGATGGTGCCGCCGTAGTACTTATGGACCTCGACGTTCGTGTCCGACTGCATCCCGGTATTGAACATGAGTGACATCTTAGGGCTGCGGAACTGCGGGCTTGGCACCCTGAGAAGAAGCCGCCGGCTGCGAACTCGATGTTCCCGTCGCGGGCACACCTGCCGGGGCCTCCTCTGCCTTCTTCAAATTCAGTTCTTGCATCGTGAGCAGAACCAGAACGTCCTCCAGCCGGTCCAGCCTCGCGGCAGGCTTGACCCTTATCAGCTGAAAAGGAGTCGCGGCCTTCGCGTCCATCACCGTTCCCACAAGCAGGCCTTTCGGGAAAATCCGGTCTTCTCCTGAAGTGATGATCTCCTCGCCGATTTGCACTTTTTCATCGTTCACGATGTAGTCCATGCGCGGCTCCGGATCGCCGTTGCCTTTCACCACGCCGTGCGTTCGCGAATCGGCAAAGAGAGCGCCCACTCCGCTTTCTTTATCGCTGATCAGCAGAACTTGCGACGTGCTCGGAAACACTTCAACGATCTTGCCGACGATCCCGTCGGGAGTAATCACGGCCATGTTTCGGCGGATGTGATCGCGCTCCCCCCGATTGATGAACATGGTGTGCGAACTCGGATCGGCGCTCGCGCCGATGATCTGTGCCCCCATCATCGGAGCGCTCGATCCAATCACCTGCGCTCCGATCATGGGCGATTCCGGATGAGCTTGGCGGAAGTTCGTCAGCGCCACCAGACGTTCCGCTTCCGTGGCTTGGGTTTCCAGTTCGCGATTACGCAGCTTGAGCTGATCGTTCTCAGTGCGGAGCCGCACATTTTCGTCTCGAGTCGACCGCACCGCCACATAGCCGGTCCACACGCCGCCGATTTTCGAAAGCGTCCACGTTCCGGCGCGCTCGATAGGAGTGATCAGCGACGCGGCCCAATAGCGCACCAGCGGCACGTCGCGCCGCCCGCGGTCCGTGTGCCGCACCTGAAACGCAATCAGCAACACTTGCGCGGCCACAACGAAAACCAGCAAGGCGAGCGGACGATGGCGAGAGGAAATTTCCATTGTTTCCCAATCAATCGATCAGTCGATCGACACGAGACGCAGCAGACGAAAATCGCTAAGCATCTTGCCCGTTCCCAGCACAACCGACGCCAGCGGATCATCTGCAATCGATACGGGCAGGCCCGTTTCTTCGCGGATGCGCTTGTCCAGGTTCTTGATCAGCGCGCCGCCGCCTGTGAGCACGATTCCGCGGTCGCTGATGTCCGCCGACAGCTCGGGAGGCGTGCGCTCGAGAGCAACGCGAATCGCATTCAAAATTGTCGAGATGCACTCCGACAGCGCCTCGCGAATTTCGCTGTCGTCGATCGTGACCGTCCGCGGGACGCCTTCGATCAGGTTGCGGCCTTTCACCTCGAGCGTAAGCGGCTTTTCGAGCGGATAAGCCGATCCGATTTCGATCTTGATCTGCTCGGCGGTGCGCTCGCCCACCAGCAAGTTGTACTTGCGCTTCAGGTAATGCATCACGGCTTCGTCCATTTCGTTGCCCGCCACCCGCACCGAGCGCGAATAGACGATCCCGCTCATCGAGATCACCGCGATGTCCGTCGTGCCGCCGCCGATGTCCACCACCATGTTGCCGGACGGCTCTTCAATCGGCAGGCCTGCTCCGATCGCTGCGGCCATCGCTTGCTCCACCAGATACACCTCGCTTGCGCGAGCGCGATACGCGGAGTCCTGCACGGCGCGCTTTTCCACCGGTGTAATCTCGCTCGGCACCCCGATCACGATCCGCGGATGCACCAGCACGCGGCGGTTGTGCGCCTTCTGAATGAAATACGTCAGCATCTTCTCGGTGACTTTAAAATCCGCGATCACTCCATCCTTCATCGGCTTGATCGCGACCACGTTGCCGGGCGTCCGGCCGAGCATTTCCTTGGCTTCGCGGCCCACCGCCACCACGTCGCCGCTGTTCTTGTTGATGGCCACGATCGATGGCTCATTCACCACAATTCCCTTGCCTCGCGCGAACACCAGCGTGTTCGCGGTTCCCAGATCAATGGCGAGGTCGGAGGAAAACAGACTGAAGACCGACCGCATGTTGTAACCGTTTTTCGTCACGTTCTCGCTTCCCCCTCAGATTCCACTCGAGCGCTGCCGCGGCAGCACAATCAATCTTGCGATAGCCAATTTTCAGGGAATCACGACATCCACGCGTTTGGTCGACGATCCGCCTCGCCGGTTTTGCCCCGTGATCGCGATCGTGTGGCTCCCCTTCGACATCGGTTGCGTGAAATAGCGGAATCGGCCGTCCGGATGAATGTCGGCCACCTGTTCCCCGTTGATGATCAGTGTGGCGCCCGGCTCCGTGTGGCCGATCACCTCGACAATGCTTCCCTGCAGTTGCGTATCGTCCACCTCGAGAAGCATTTCCTGTTCTTTGCCTTGGGTCACCAGCGTAAATCGGAGCGAGTCGCTTGGGTCGCTCACATTGTTTGCGTCGTCGATGGCACGAACCCGCCAGAAATAATCTCCCGGATCGGGCATCGCAATATCGGCGCTGCTTCCCGACACTTTTCGGTCGATCACGATGTGATTGAACATCGCGGTCGTGCTCGCCTGGAATTCATACTGTCGCGCCATCGCTACGGGTTTCCAGGAAAAATGAACCGGGTCATGTTTCGGATCGACCACAGTTACCGGCGCAAGGTTCGAGGGCTCCACCAGTTCCGGAGGAGCCAGCACATCTGTCTTGGTAATTTGGCCGCCCGTTGGGAACGACACGCGTTCGTGTTGCCCGATGTCGACGTGCTCGTTGCCGCGCTTCAATTCAGCGCTGCCAGTGGAAACCGTGATTTGCTGCTCGTTGGTTGTCGGGTCGCTGTTCACTGCAGCGTGGCTGTTCTCTCGCAGCGACGCAACCGCATTTTCAAAAGACACTTGCGCCGACGAGCCGGGGACTTCCCACTTTCCGGTTGCCAGGTCCACCTGGCCCGAACTGATGTGCACGGCCACTTGCGACGCTCGATCCTGCGCCACGATGTTCTCTTCTACGGTCACGAGCGTGTCGCCCTTCACAGTGTACGTCGTCCCATCTGCGAACGCGATGCGAGCAACGCCATCCGTCCCAGTTTGGATCAGGTCTCCTTTGTCCAGCGTGATCTGATAGTCGGCGCTCGTCCATTGCACCGAGTTTTCCTTCTTCACTTGAACTCTGCCGTCCAGATTCACGAAGCGCGCCTGCCGGGCCGAAGTCGGCGCCGCCACTCCACTTTCGCGTGGCCCCACAGCGTCAGAGAGGTGCTTCATTACGCTCGCGGACACTTCGGGAAACACAAGATACGTCGTCGTGAGCATGATCGTCGTGATCACGATAGCGTAGAGCGCCACGGTGCGGTATTTCACCGTGTGCCAGTACACTTCGACACGCGAAATCTTGGGCTTCTCAGTCACAGTAGAGAATGGCCGTCGTTGTTAAAATTCAGGCCAATTTTGAAATTTAGCATACGGGTATAGGCCTTTCAACACGACGACGAAACAGTTGCGAAACGGCCAACACCTGATTACTCTTTCGCGCCATTCGTGGCTGGCGGCGCGAGTGCCAATTCGGCCTCGTTTCGCGGCGCCGGCACAGGGCCGCCGGAACCATTTTGGTGGGTTCGCTTGCGGCTTGAGGCTCGGGGAGAATACTGGCGTTCCCACCGGCAGGCTCTATAATATTGCGGTGCAGCCACCGACCCACAATGTGGCCTAATTGCGATTTCAACCGCAGCGAGGAATAAGAAGATGAGCGAGACGATCGGCGAACTCGTCCCTCCCGCAAGGGTGATGCTGACTCCCGGGCCATCCTCGATGGACCCGCGGGTCTACCGGGCAATGGCGGCACCGCTGGTGGGCCATCTGGATCCGTGGTTTCTGGAGATGATGACCGATGTTCAAACGCTCCTTCGCCGCGTATTTCAAACCAACAATCGAATCACGTACCCCATTTCGGCCTCGGGCTCAGGCGGAATCGAAGCGTCGGTCTTTAACGTAGCGGAAGAAGGCGACGAGTGCATCGTCTGCTCAAACGGAATGTTCTCCGAACGCATGGCTGCAATTGCGGACCGAACCCCCGCAAGGGTGATTCGCGTGACGGCTCCCCTAGGACGCATCGTTGACCCCGAGGACATTCGACGCGCGGGCAAAGGACGAAAGATCAAATTCGTCGGGCTCGCGCACGGGGAAACTTCCACAGGGGTGGTGCAGCATCTGGAGCCGTATCGCAAAGTAGCGGACGAACTGGGCGCGCTGCTTGTGGTTGATACCGTCGCGACGCTCGCTGGGATACCACTCGATGTGGATCGTGAACGAATCGATATTTGCTTCAGTGGCTCGCAGAAAGCATTGAGCGCGCCGCCGGGAATGGCTCCCATTACCGTCAATTCACACGTGGAAGATGTGATTCGCGCGCGCAAAAAGCCCGTTCAAAGCTGGTATTTCGACCTGACTCCGGCGATGGACTACTGGGGTAAGGAGCGCACGTACCATCACACGCCGCCGATCCCGCTCATCTACGGAATGCGAGAAGCGGTGCGGCTCGTCCTCGAAGAGGGACTCGAAGCGCGGTGGGAACGCCATTTTCATAATCAGCAGGCGCTGATCGCCGGCATCGCGGCGATGGGCCTCGAACTCTTCGTCGCGAATCCAGCGGAGCGGCTCGTTACGGTGACCGCCGTGAAAATCCCAACCGGCGTAGACGACTGGAAGGTTCGTAATCAGCTTCTCGACGAATTCAGCATCGAAATCGCGGGCGGCATCGGTCCGACGAAGGGACAGATTTGGCGAGTAGGCTTGATGGGTTATTCGAGCCAGAAACAGAACGTCTTGCTCCTGCTCGCCGCGCTGGAGAAAGTGCTGCTCGACCAGGGCCACCGCGTGCCGGCAGGCGCGGGCGTGGCGGCGGCTATTCAGAACTACCATCAAGCAACCCTGCCTGCGCCTGTGGGCGCGCGACACTAACGGGAACAATGGCAACTGCAAAGACGCCAACGATTCCGAATGCGGGCGCTATGAGCGATTTCATCGGCGCGTTCGACGTTCCGTCGAAAGTCACGGATTACGCATATAAATGCCGCTTTTCCCATTGTTGGAATGGAATCGCTACGCGCCACGCCGATACGATGGATTGCAAATTTTATGTGGATGGGAAGGGTGTAATTCTCGGTCTCGCGCATCCCGGTTTCGTCGCGTTTCAGTCCCGCTTCGGGCGTGATCTATCGGACCGGGAAGCCAGCTACATCGCCGCCGAATATCTCCGCGAACGGCTCGAGCAGGAAGATGAGCACTCTCTCTACGACGTTTCCACCTCCGACGTGGGTCGCATCATCGAGAAACTCGCCATTCGCTAAGGATTCTGATCTTTGGCTTTCGCGGTGGGTTCCTTCTTGGCCAGCGACCGAACGTAGTTCACCATATCCCAGATTCGACTCGCCTGCACTCGATCGCCCTCGGCAGGCATTTCGCCCTTTCCGTTCTTGATGATGTAAAACAGCTCGCCGTCGGTCTTGTCCTTCAATGCCTTCGGGTCCCGGTAATCGAGCAGCGGCGCCTTCATGTCAGCGGCGAGGTCGCCTTTGCCGCCACCGTCCGCGCCATGGCACATCGCGCAATCCAAGCCATAGGATTTCTTGCCGCGTGCCAGTGACTCGGGCGTCGGTTTTACCGGATTGATTTCCTTGATTGCCTCCGGCGGGATCTTATATTCGGCGGGAGCGCTTGCCTGCGCAGGTCTTGCGGCATCTTGCGCGGACGCACAGAACGCACCCAAAAGCGCAGCCGACAACACGGCTGGATATTTACCCACGGTTACCTCCCCGGCGAACATACGAGAACGTTGGGCGCATTGTACGCCCACATCCGGCGGGCTAAACCCAGTCTTTTCGAGTAGGCATTCCCAGCGGTTTCAGGAGAAACGGTTCAAGCGTCGGAAAGAGACTCGCCAAATCCGGGGCCTTCCGCGGTCTCATTAGTCTTGATCTCGCCCGCTTCTAGGATTTCGCCGCAGTCGAGACACTCCACGTACTGGGAGTCGTCATCTTTCGCGATCAAGCGCGTGCGTTTGTGCTGGCAGGCCAAGTCAATCCTTTAGCTCAGTCACTCGGACGAGTCATTTCGATCAGCCATAAAGTATCTGGCCTCGAGCAGGCGTCGATTATAACACCCTGCTTCCACCCATCGTTGTTGACAAACGCGCTGATTGCCACTATCAGTCTCTACGGCAACCAATACGACAAGGAAAGTGAGAACGGTTGGCCGCTGAATCCAGCTCGCAAAAAAAGATCGGCACCGCGCTTTTCTACGGCATCATCGCGCTGCTGGCCTATTTGGTTTACCTTGTTTTCGCGCCCTTTCTCGTTGCGCTCGCGTGGGCCGCGATATTGGTTGTGGTGTCCTATGCGGTCTACGAAAGGCTTGTGAAGCGGTGGGGCAGCACGAGAGCAGCCCTCGCTACTACGGCCGGCGTGACGTTGGTCCTGATCGTGCCGACGCTGCTCGTGATGGCAGAGTTCGTCCGTCAGGCGGTCGGCGCGGCCCAGGCGATCCAAGTCGGAGTGGAAGCAGGCCACTACTCGTGGATTGGCAGTCTTTGGACGCGGCTTCAGCAACGCTTCCCAACCGTGATACCCGCCGATTTCTCAGACCTCGTGCATAACTACGCTGATCAGGCCGCCGAGTATGTGGCGGCGCGCCTGGGTACTTTGCTCCGTCACACCGCCGAGTTTCTCTTCCATCTCAGCGTCACCATCCTGGCAATGTTCTATCTATATCGCGACGGCGATGTGATCGTCGCGCGACTCCGAGAATTGCTCCCGTTCGAGAAAGACCACCGCGACCGCATGATTCAGCAAATCCGCGACGTGATTTTCGCTAGTGTAACGTCGAGTCTCGCCTCGGCAGCCGCCCACGGCTTGCTGGGTGGACTCGCGTTCTGGATCGCCGGAGTTCAGGCGCCCATTTTTTGGGGCGTGATGATGGGATTCTTCTCGCTGGTGCCGGTGGTAGGCTCCGCTCTCATCTGGGTGCCCATTTCGATCAGTCTGATGGCTGGTGGGCACATCGGTCGCGGCATTTTTCTCGTGATCGCTTGCATCGTGATCGTGGGCACCGTGGACAACGTCATTCGGCCCTGGCTGATCAGTGGACGCGCAGAGATGAGCGGGCTCGTCGTTTTCATCAGCGTGCTGGGAGGAATCGCCGTGTTCGGGATGCTGGGCGCCGTGCTGGGTCCGATCGTCGTCGCGATGGCCGGCAGCATGCTCGACGTGTACGCGCCCAGGTCGCCCCATAGAAACAGCGCATCCAAAGCGGGTGGGAAGAAAAACGGGGGCGTGCTAGAGTAGCGCGCTTTGATGGCGAAGAACTCCGTCATGCCGAAGAATTCAAGCCCCAAACATGAGACGCTGCCGCCGGAAAAGCTTCGGTGGCGCTGCGACCCGGCGCAAATCCCGTTTGAAACCACAGCGGCCATCGAACCGGTCAGCGGCGACCTGGGCCAGGACCGTGCCTTGCGCGCTCTGCGCATGGGCGTCGAGCTCACCGCATCTGGTTACAACCTGTTTGTCTGCGGGCTTTCCGGCACCAGCCGTGGAGGCATGATCGTCCGGATGATCGAGGAACTCCGGCCGCAGTGCGAACCGGCACCCGACCGCTGCTACGTCAACAACTTCAAGAATGCGGACCGGCCGCGCCTGCTTACCCTGCCGAGAGGCCAGGCGAACGCTTTCAAGAAGGAAGTCGAGTCCGGGATCGATTTTCTGCGCCGGCGCATACCGCAGGTTTTCGAAGGCGAGCCTTTCCAGCGTCAAAAAACGCGAATCGTCGAACGCTTCACGCTGCGCGAAAAGGAATTGATGGACGATTTCACGCGGCGCATCGCGCGCGAGCAGTTCGCGCTGGGCCGCATGCAAGTCGGCGCGGTCGCCCTGCCTGAAATCTTCCCCGTTCTCGACGGGCAAATGGTCCCGATCGAAGAGATCCCGAAAATGGTTCAGGACGGGAAACTCGAGAACACGGCCGCCGAGGAACTCGAGCGCAAGTACGATCAGTTCCGGCAAGAGTTCACCGTTGTCTACCGCAAAACGCTCTCGCTGTCGCGTGAGCTTGCGAGCGAGATGAGTTATCTCGAGCAGGAAGCTGCTTCCGTGCTGGTCGACGGCGTCATCGAAGAACTCAAGGAAAAATATCCGAGCACTCAGATTTCGGAATACCTCGAGGAAGTCCGCCACCACATTCTCGATAACCTGGATCCCTTCAAGGAACGCGAAGGAGAAGACGACCAGCCTCCTTCGGAAGGTGGCGGTGGCCCGCGACAAGAGCGCTCCGAACGTGATCCGTTTCGCGTCTACGGAGTGAATGTAATCCTCGCGCACGGCGAGAGCGAAAAATGCCCGGTCATCTTCGAGACGATTCCGACCTACGCGAACGTTTTTGGGACGATCCATCGCAGCTACGACGCGCGTGGCGGCTGGAATTCGGACTTCATGGATTTGCGGGGCGGATCGATGCTTCGCGCCGACGGCGGCTTTCTGGTGATGTATGCGCTGGACGCGCTCACCGAAACGGGCGTGTGGCGAACGCTTAAGAGGACTCTCAATCACGGAAAGCTCGAGATTCAGCCCGTGGACGTGTTCTTTCCTTTTGGGTCGGCCGCGCTGAAACCGGAGCCGATCGATGTTCACGCCAAAATCATCCTGATCGGCGACCGCGAGATGTACGAGCTTCTCTATGACTTCGAGGATGATTTCAAGAAGATCTTCAAGGTTCGCGTCGAGTTTGACGAGGAAATGAAGTGGAGCGATGAAGTTTTGCGGCAGTACTCGGGGCGCCTGCGGAAACTGGTGGACGACGAAAAGCTGCTCCACTTCGATCGAACCGCCGTCGCTGCCATTCTTGAACACGGCGTTCGTCATGCTGGACGCCGTGGAAAAATCACGACGCGTTTCTTCGACCTCGCCGATCTTGCGCGCGAATCTTCGTACGCCGCGCGCAACAACGGGAACGAAATCGTAACGGCTGAACACGTGCACCAGGCGCACGAGGCGAAGATCGAAAGGCACAATCTGCTCGAAACTAAAATCCGCGAGATGATCGAGCAAAAGATTGTCTTCATCGACACGGAAGGCGAACGGGTCGGGCAGGTGAACGGATTGAGCGTCCTTGAAATTGGCGGCTACGCGTTCGGCAAGCCCGTTCGCATCACTGCGTCGGTGGCGCTCGGAAAGGTGGGCATCATCAACATCGAGCGCGAAGCGAACTTGAGCGGCCGATTTCACGACAAGGGCGTGCAGATCATTTCGGGGTTCCTGCGGCGCACTTTTTCGCAGGATAAACCGCTGTCTCTGGCTGCGAGCCTGTGCTTCGAGCAGTCGTATTCCGGAGTGGATGGAGACAGCGCGAGCTCTACGGAGATTTACGCGCTCCTGTCGGCGCTTTCCGACTGCCCCATTCGGCAAGACCTGGCAGTCACAGGTTCCGTCAGCCAGCAGGGTGACGTTCAGCCGATCGGCGGCGTCAACCAGAAAATCGAAGGCTTTTACGACGTTTGCCGGATTAAGGGGCTCACCGGAAAGCAGGGCGTCCTTATACCGGACCAGAATGTCGAAGATTTAATGCTGCGCGACGAAGTCATCGAAGCTGTCGCGAACCAGCGGTTCCACATTTACCCAGTTTCGAGCATCGAGCAAGGAATCGAAATCCTCACAGGAGTTCGCGCGGGCAAGCGAGATTCATCAGGCAAGTTCGAACCGGGCAGCATCTTCGCTAAAGTCGACGACCGCCTGCACCACATGGCCACAACCATGCACAAGTTCGACTAGCAGCTCTCCCACGAATGGTTTGTATCCGGGCACGACAGGAGGCCCTATGAGACGGACTTCTGCGTTTGTAACAATCGCGCTTCTTGTAGGACTCGGTATCGGCTACTTCGCCCGAAGCGCTATGGGCATGCTTCAGCGAAAGGACACGCACGTGGCGGACTTAGCGGCCATCGAAAAACTTCACAGGGCAGACGTTGAGGCCACACTGACGCAAGACCCGAAGGCACTCACCACCCTCTGGTCGGACGATGGTGTAAACCTCGGGTTCCCCGGCGCGCCTGTGGTGGGAATCAAAGCCATGGGAGAGGCCTATGCGAAATTCCGGACCGACTATCCGAATTTCAAAGTGTTGAAATACGCGCCGGACATAAGAGATGTCAAAATCGCGGATGGCTGGGCTATTGAGGTGGGCGATTTTGCAGCCGCGTACAGGACGTCTGCAAAGGACAATCCGGTCAGCGTCAACGACAAAGGGATGCGGGTGCTGAAGCGGCAGAGCGACGGTTCATGGAAATTCGCTCTGGTTGGACTGAAATGACCAGATGTTCTCCGCCAGCAATGGATCTTCTTTCGCGCGGGTTCCCGCGGAACTGCTTCTTAGCCTTTCACTCCGCCGAGAATCAGGTGGATGTACACCGTGTTGTCAATGGCGAGCTTTCCGCCACTCCAACGGCTGCCGAGGACGCCGTAGTCTCTGCGATCGATCGTGAAGCTCGTCTCAAATCCCACGAAGCTGCCAATGTTCGGCATTTCCTGCACGCCTAGAACTTTCACGGGAATCGTGATGCGATGCGTGACGCCGCGGATCATCAGGTCGCCGGTCACGTCGAGCGCGTCCCGTCCCGTTGGCACCGCGCTAATGCTCTGGAAGGAGAGGGTCGGATACTTCTCGACGTCGAAAAAGTCATCCGACCGCAACACCTTGTCCCGCGTTGACTCTCGCGTGTCAATGCTCGTTGCTTGGACCGTCACCTCAACGCGCGATTTTTCCGGATGCTGCGGATCGTAGGTCAACTGGCCCTGAAAATCCTGAAAAAGCCCCTGCTCCTTGAAAACCATCCACTTCGTGACGGTGAACTCGAGTGTGGTGTAGGTCTTGCTCACGCGGTACAGAAATGGCGAGGACCACAACCGCTGTGGCGCGAGAGCAAAGGACAACAACACAACAAGCAAAACCTGCATTAGACTTCGCGATCTTTTGGCACTCACGGTGGATGCCTCTCTCGGAAATCGTGACGCGGTTCGAGCGAAGAGCCTCGGCGCGAATTCTCGACGCCTGGGACCCAGCCTTCTCGATTAAAAGACGGCCGGAATTTGCTAAGTGTTAACAGCAACGCGGGCTTGTGGTTTTTAGTGAGCCGACTCGAACTACTCCTCGATGCGAGGTGGCGCCTTGAAGCCCTTCTTCGCGTGCCCGATGCCAAGTAGCTCCCACCAAGGGCCGAGTTTCCTGGGGTCGTCGTTAACCGCGTCTTCGCGCGTTACGCCCGGGGGAGGAGGAACCAGTGCCGCAAGGCGGTCGTACACACGGCCTCGGTCCTCTACGTCCACGCGCTTAAAGAGGTTCAACAACGTGAACGCGTCGCGCTTGCGAGCTTCGCCAAGAACCGTGGTCAAAGCGGCCGAGCGAGCTTTCGGGTCTGATTCATCGAAATTCACGATTTCGAGCGCCTGCCGAAAACGCTCGGACGCATCTTCATAGTAAGGTGCGCCAGGACCGATGTCCGGCCGGGATTCCGCTGCGGCACCTTCGGGCACCAGGGATTGCCGCCAGCCGCGTTGCAGATCCACCCAGCCGACGGTGACGCGCAACAGGCTCGTGCCGTCGTCATCGACGTGCAGCGTGTAGGCGCAACCCATATCCATAGCGTAGGCAGTGGGCGTGTGAACGAGAAAAACGTACGGCGGTGCAATTACGACCGCGCGAATCTCTCCGCGTTCGAGGCGGAACTGCTGTTTGTCCGCGCTTGCTTCCAGCAGCGTAACCTGAGAATTGGGCTCGATTTCGAGTTGGCCCATACCAGGCATCTCGAGTTCGACTCGCGACGTCGAGTCCGTTTCGAGCAGATCACCTGCCTTCCAATGGCCACTCTGCCGCAACACGTGGCCGTTAAGCTGCGGTGTGTCGATGACCTCGGAAACACTCCAAGAGTCGTGCCGAAACCATCCCCGCGCGTACCACACTGAGAATGCAGCCAGCAAAATCACCGCAGCAAACGAGAGCATCCAAGCGAGTTTTTGCGCGGGAACCGGTCGACGCTCGCGGCTGACTTCGGGAAATCCCAGTGCGCGCTGGCTGCCGCGAAAGCGCAGCAGAAGATTCTCGATCCTTTCCACTTCCGGGTCGGGACTTCCAGAGCCATCCCAGAGGTAATCGTCATTCATGGTCGTTCCCTTCCTAATTTCTCGCGGAGCTGCTTCATGCCGCGGTGAAGATTCACGCGTACCGAGGCCGGAGTAAGCCCTGTGCGCGCCGCGATTTCCGGCCCCTTCATGCCTTCGACGAGCCTGAGAACCAAAGTCTCGCGGTAGGCCTCCGGCAAAGAGCGGATTGCCTCGAGGGCGGCGCGGGCCTCGTATTCTTCGGGATCGGTAGTGCCAATTTCCGCAGGAAGCTCTTCCGACGCGCGGGGCTTGCGATGGAAATCCGTTGCACGATTCCGTGCGATGGTGATCAGCCAGCCTGCAAACGCTCCTGGCTCGCGAAGGGACCCGAGCTTGCGCAGCGCTACGAGGAAGACGTCGTGAACCAAATCGTCGACTTCGGCAAAAGGCACGTGCGCCAAAAGCACACCATGCACCATGCGAGTGTGGCGCTCGTAGAGTTTGCCAAAAGCGCTGCGATCGCCATCGCGCGCCGCTGCTATGAGCTGGGCGTCCTCGGAGGTGTTCTCCACAGTTGGATCTTCCGGCACCGCAGCTTCTCGGATCGGCAGGTTGCCGTCAAGACGAGCTTCCATTCTCTTGCGTCCTGTCTTAAGTAGGACGCGGCCATAAGCAGAGTGTTAACAATCGAGTTTGGCTGTCTGACTCGAGGGAACCGTCTCGGCAATTTGCGAAGATTTGAGCGCTGAACGTTCCGCTACAGCAAACGGCGCATCTGGACTGAAACCTGCTTCGTTTGGTCACCGCGCTGGATGAGGAGTTTGTACGTGTGCCCCACCTGACGGAAGAGATTGCGGACGGAAGCAAGCGTAAGATCGGCGGCGGCTTCCTCATCGATCCCCGCGATGACGTCCCCCTTCTGAAGCCCCGCTTGTGCGCCCGGTGTTCCGGGCTCGACGTGCACGATTTCGAATGTCTTCAGCCCCGGGCCTTTTGCGACGACGGCGACGCCGCTCTTATCCTCTTCGTCGTAATCTTTGAAACGGGAATTCGCGTCGAAGATGATTTGCTGGTGCGGATAGTCGAGAACGACGCTGAACCGCCGGAGCATAGCGCCGCCAATAACACCTGCCAGTTTCGGGTCATCGGCATCAGCCAGCCTCGAACGGGAAAATTCTGCCACGATGTCCGGCGCGCCGGAATGGCCGATCTGAAAACTCTTCAGGCGAAAAAGCGAGACGTCTTCGCCACCGGTCAACTGCGGGTCGTAGCCCTTCATCGGCTTTCCGTGGGACGAGATCAGCTTGCGCGCTCCCGCGAATTTCTCGGAGATCACGATTCCCGCGATCATCGAGGTGTCCACGGCGAAATCGGCTTCCACATCCTTCCCTCGCGGCGAAACGAACTTCGCGCGAATCACGGGCATTCCGTTCGAAAGCCGCAGTGGAAAAACCGTCCCTTTGCCGCTGTACTTGTATGCCGCTGGGTCGAAGATGCGGGCGGTTTCGCGTCCGAAATCGAGTTCCGCCACCACCGCGGACAGAAAGTCCACGCCGAGCGTTCCCTCATAAGGACGTCCGATTTGCGCGGCAAAATCGCCCCGCGCAGCGGCGGGAACAGATGTAAAAGGAATGGCCCCTCCCAGGAAAACAAGCCAATACCCACGGTTCGGCGCGATCCCAATCTCGGCGGCGCGGCTCGGATCGATCGACGTGACGCTTGCGCTCGTGTCCACCGCGAAGAGCGAGGGCTTGCTCTGGTTCAAGCTGATCGGAAAAAACGCCACGTTCTGAATGAAGGTCGCGGGAATCGCTGCTGCATTGCCGCCAAAGTCGAATCGCGGACGATTCGGCGGTTTCGCAGGGGGTGTGGGGTACAACGGCCGCGGTCTTCGTCTGGTTCTGGCTCGGCTGGTTCTGGGCCAAAAGCCTAGCACCCAGGCAGAGACACAGCCCTGACAACACGAACCCGAGAATCATCCTCCGCCGATTCCAATTCACTAAACCTCCTGGTCGATGTGATCTGGATCGCACGATCATACGGTGCAAGAGACGCGAACAAAGCAGCTTTGGTTGTTCGTGCTCCACGCCAGACGGGAAAGGATGGCTCATCGGATGGTTCATGGGCTGGGCGCGATATATCCGTCGCGCGCGGAGATACTGTACGCCGATCGGCCCTTTGACTTCTTCGATGCAGCAATGGCGTCCGGTACGGTCACGCTTAGCTTGTGGACCTGCCCATCGTGTTGCGGAGCGATCCCCAGGACGTATTGATGACGCAGGGCCGAGGCAATTTGCTGGTAGGCAGGCGCGAAGTCGTTGCCTGACTCGGGGAAATACGCGCGACCACCGGTCATCGCCGTCAGGGAGAGAAGCGCGGCTCTAGCTCTCTCAAGCGTGGTCGGGCCGGCATTCTCACGACTCTTACGCTCTTTGGCTTTCAACTTCTTCTCGGCTTTCGACTCTTGCGCGGGATTGTCGTTCAGAGATCCGCCGAGACCGACGGCGAAAATAACCACATCCTGGGTGCGCAGCTTTTGCACCAACGCCTCGAAGCGCTCGGGCGCCGAAGAATCAAGCCCGGTGCTGAGCAGGACCACGGCTTTCTTTCCCGGCACGGGCGTGATTCCATCCACCACTGCCGATATCGAGTCGTACAGATTCAGCGACGCCATGCCAATCATGTATTGATTGCCGCCGAGCGCGTTCTGCAGCGCCGTCCTATCGGAGGTAAAGGGAAGGAGCTCCTTGGGCGAGTCCGAATACGTGACGAGCGCAACCTGATCGTCGTCGGCCAGGCCGTTGAGGAGCGCGTACGACGCCGCGATGTGCTCGTCCTGGATCATGTAGACGGCAGGGCTCGTCTCGATCATCACGACCACTCGCGCGGGAGCCTCCATCGGCGCGAAGAAGATGATCGGGCGCTCGGCACCGTTGTCGAGGACTCGAAAACTGTTCTGCTCGAGGCCACCAACGAACTTGCCGTCCTTGTCGAGGACGCTCACGTCCAGCTTCACAAGCTCCGTTTTGGCTTCGAGAGGGATGCTGCGGCGGAGTGGAATTTTGGGCGCCACGCGCAAACGGAACAAACGGACCGACGGAAAGCAGCCACCAAAATCGCGACGACAAAAGCGACGCCAAGATCATCTGTCATCTCGAACGTCACCTTGGGCGAATCTGCTTTTCGCTCTCAGAGGCCAGCCGCCATTATTAATTTCCCGGCGCGGGGGGGGCCGCGGGCGGGGATGCGTTCGCCGACTTCGGCGTGCTGAGATAGCCCTTGGCCTGGTTCTTCGAAATTTCGAAGACTACGATTTCGTAAGGCGCGCGCGCCCCGTGGACGTAGAACTGGATCGGCTCTCCGACGGTCCTGTCCTTCTTCTCGATGGCCTTGTCGTCCGCCACTACGTTGAGGGTGTATTTATATTTCTTCGGATCGGTCTTGCGGAGTTGAATCTGGATCGGACCCACATGCTGCGGCCCTTTCGTTTTTCCCAGCGAGAACTCATAGATGTCCCGGTCGCCGAGCCGCTTCAGTTCTTCGACGTCATCATGATTGCGGGCGATCAAGCCGCTCTGGACGCCGAGGTCGCCAATCGTGCTCTGCAGCTTGCCCTTGGTGGCTTCGAGGTCGGCTTTCGTCGAGGAGAGATCGGTCTTGGTGGCGTTGAGGTCCGTGGCCACTTCGCCGAACTTTGTGGAAGTATCCTGCTGAACCTGCCCGATTTCCTGGCGAAGCTGCGCGTCGCTTTGCTGCTGCTGTTTGCGAATGGTTTGCGCCAGGCTGCGCGCGTGGGCCAGCTCGTCCTCCGACAGATTGAGTTTCTGGGACGTCACGTCGAGTTGGCCTTTGAGGTCGGCGATTCGCGAATTCGTCTTATCCATCTCAGTGGCGAGCGCCTGGGTCTTCTTGTCGGCGGCGTCGAGCCCCTGGTGGAAAGCCTGTCCCGCCGAGTAATTTGCATAAAGGAGATAGCCCACCAGCAAAAACGCAACGACGAACAGCACAACTACCCAGCGAGGCAGGGCCGATTGCTCCGTGTAGTGCACCTGAGTGTGCGAATCTTCGGGGCTGGGCGTGTTAGGCGTCAAACTCATTCGATTCCCTCCGGAGCGGCAGTAGCTCGCTCTCGCCGTGAATTATCGCCGACCCGCCGTTGGAAGTCTATCCTGTGTATCGTTAAGCCGGGCCTCGGGAGATGCTGAGGGCCAGGGGTGAGCCACCTTCGCGGAAGGCGCTTCGGCAGGCGACCTCTCTTTGTCATAGCGAAAGTAAGGCAAACCGAAACAGGTGTTTTTGTTGCGGTTAGAAAATGTCTTCTCCTTTGTTTCCTTGGGATTGCGGCGATTTTTGAATGTGGGGTTGTTGCGATTAGCCGCCACGGCGGCCAGGGCTTTTTCTTCGCCTCCCCGGAGGCTGGTCCCGAAGCGCCGGGATAGCCGCAGAGCCGGCACGGCGGCCACGATCACAGAGACACACCTCCTTATGTGCGCCCGTAAGTACGGGCGACTCAAGCGCGCCTGCAGGTACAGGCGACCTGTCAATTTCGTAGCTCATAAAAACGGGCCATGGTAGCATGGAATTGGTCGGATGGGTAGTAACAAAGTAACCATAGTAGTTCTATAACTACTGGAACCGGGGGCTGACGGTCGGGAGGTAATTCAGAAGCACAGTCTTGGGAAAGACTTAAAGGATTTACCGGCTTTCTGCTGACCCGTCCTCCGGCAATCGCCTCGTTCACGCAGCAACTGCATTTGAAAGCGCCCAAGCTGGAAAAACCCCGTCAACGGTTCTCCGCATTGTCTGGAGGAAATCGCGGACCTGGTTACGCCTGTCGTCCAGCGTTGCAACCAGCTGGCTCAAAGAGCCGCGGTCATATTCGTACCACTCGGGCGGGATTTCCTGCGCAGCGCCGTCCAGCACGCTCCGGTCAATCTCGTGTTCAAGCGGGCACAGCCAACGCTCGAATGCATTCATGCCACTGATGCTGGCGTAGACCGCGCGGCGTGAATACACACCATACCTTGGATTGTCGGGAAAGTTCCAGAGACTCGCATTGAAGCAGTGGCCCTGGTCGATCATCCGGGCCCGGTAGGAGCGACACGGAGTGCCGTCCTCCTCCGGAGTGAAAACTACCTGGCGATCATCCTTGTTGCCAGTCCATTTGTCGAACGCAAGCATTCCGGCGAAATCGGAAATATTTTCAACGCGGGCTAATGACTCTGGAAGAAGATCGTGGACTAACTGCAAACGGCACGCGGTTCCCCGATCTCCGGCATACCGAGATCCAAAGCACAGCCCCGAACGGCAGGGAGTGCGGCCGTTCCTTTCCTCGATCACCAGTCCCGCCGCATACTTAACCAACCTTGGATGCACTTCCACGATGGCCGGTTCTGAAACCGGCAAACCTAGCTTCTTCGCTAGTAGCGTGGCTAGTAGTTCGTTGGCCAGTATTCTGACGCCCTGGGGATTGTTCTGGAATTTGACGACGTAATATCCGCCATCCGAGCAGCGAAGCAACTTGGCTTGGGACCCGCCCCGCATGCAACGGATGTATTCAAATGCGCGGACCCGCGCGGTCACTTATTAGCCTCGCTCGGATACGAGGCACGGTTTTTAGGTCGCGCGAAAAGTCTAAGTGCGTGAAAATCACTGCTCCACACGGCAATCCGCAATTGCCGGGGCACACCAACCCCTCTAGCACCCATGGTGTCCCTCGACTGGGGAAGAGACGGTCCAGTCTGTTTCGCTTTGTCTTTGCTTTGGCCCCCAACCGGTGCGTTTGAAGTTTCTAACAAATGCGCCATGCGATGTCAACATGGTAAAAGTACTGTGATATTAATTACAGCGGATGCAGAAAGCTACTTCATCCTGCTCGAAGTCGCTTGGTTACAAACGTACATGTACGTTTGCCCTCTTGGGGAGCGCGCCCCGGGGACAATTGACCCCGGTACCGTGCGTCTTACTCCTTTGGCTGGGGAGGTGTTTGCCCCTTATCGGGCACGACAGCTTGTTGTGAGTCCGCCGGGGCCTTCTTGCCCTGGAAACGCGTCAGCAATGGAACGAAGGGAGTGATTTCGGGGGGCATCTTCTCTCTCGCCGACTGTAACGGCGGATTCTTCGATTTCAGGAGCTCTAGCTGGTAGCTCTGCTTGATGCGGGAACCCAAAGGCAGGGCAGCGATCTGGTCAATTTTGTCAGGCCGGAGGGCCTGCGCGGAATTCAACAGTTCGGCAACGGGATAGATTCGATTTCCTAAAGTGGGGCTAATCAAGGACGGCAGGGTTTTTGAGTCGACGCTGAGTTGTTCAGGAACAGGCCCGCGCTTCAGTGCCAGCGAGTGGGCATCGGCATGACCGGTCTTCCTCCACGTGAATGCTCTCTCATTTCACCTGGGACAGAAATCCCCGGTCAGGTCAATCAGTTCGTCGGAGGGTAGCAAACAAAATTGAAGTTAGCCGTTCCAGGGCTCGCCAGCGTTACCGTCACGACTTTCGGTGAGCTTGAGACATCGTACGTTAGGGACGCAGGTGCAGTGGATGTCCCCGATGGCGAGACAACACAGTCTGGAGCAGAGGAATATGGGGCCAAGAATTTGTAGATTCCAATCGTTGCACCGGAGATCGAGATTGAACCGGCACTGATCCCGGAACTGCCAGCCAGGGCGATAGTCCCGCTGGCATTTGGTTCCGTCAGGGTTTGGTTCGCCGTGAGTCCACCGGGCTCAATGGTGTCGTCGTATTGTCCGTTGTAGGTGGTCAGTTGCGGCCCTCCTACCCCATTTCCACTAATCCAAGACGAGCCGTCCGTCGGATAGTTGTTAGTTGGAATCTGCGAACAACATCCGGGGTCCGTGGATTGAGTATAGGAAGTGCCTGCCGTGGTGATTTGCCCAATACAGCCCTTTCCTGACCCGAAGCAGCGGCCCTCGCCCGTATACATAATGTATCCCTTTGCCCCTTGCACCGGCCCGGCGAGCGTAACCGTGATGGTCTGATTTCCGCTCGTGGTTTGGAACTGGATGCAAGCCGGGGCACTCCATCCTTCATTCCACCCCACGGCGTTGACACACAGAATTCCAGACTCAACGGGGAAAGTCCCTCCTTGGCTGATCGTGACGCTGCTAATGACCGGCTGCGCTAAGCCAACAGCGAACTCATTTGTGTTCGACTGAGTTCCGCCCGTGACGGACATAGGCTGAGCGCTTACGTTCACATATTGACCGCCGCCAGTAGGCAGCACGTATGAGGAAGGCAACGAGATGCTCACGGGAGCGTTGCCTGTAATAAAGGGGGGCATTCCGCCAGTGTCTATGGACAGGCCAGTCGCGCCAGCGTAGACAATTTGGGGAGCGTTTCCGCCACCATTCACAGATCCCCAGGTAGCTATAAGGGCCTGGGGGGATGTATCCTGCACAAAGTTTGCGAGGTATAACGGAGGCTGTATGTAGCCGTTCACATTCTGCGTCGCTAAGAGCGGCATGAGCCCACCCTGCGCGTAGGCGTCGGACATTTGAAATTCTCCGGCGGCGTTCCCCCCGTAATTCAGTATGTAGGCGGTGCGGCTGTTAAGGGCCACGTGGTCTTGGGACACCGAGCCGCCTACGGCCATATTGGGGTCCCCACAGAAGTATTCTTGGGGGGTCCACGACTGATCCACGTTAGCTTCGATACCGTTGGGGCCCCCAATTATCGTTACGTGCTGCATTTGAACGAAGTAAGCGCCGTGGCGTACGATTAGGCCAATGCCAGAGTAGTCTGTTCCTCCAACCCCGGTCGCGATGTTTAGGTTATTGAGCTGTCCTCCTTGGTCGCCGCCATCCCAAATCATGACGTACGCCTGGTTGCCTCCGCCCGTTATTTGGACTCCGTCAACATAAGGAATCCCGCCATAAATGTAGAAGCAGGGAGAGACGTGGCAACCAATGACGGGAGTAGACTTCTGTGCAAACTGCAACGCGCCTGCGGCGGTCCAGGGCCCTGTCCACTGAGTCGGTGCCTGAATCGTCTCGCTGGCCACAATAGGGCCGCTGTGGATCACGCTCACACCCCCAAGCATGTTCGTGTAAGAGTTAATCGGATAGTACGCGCTGGGATCGGTGGGCGTGGGGATGAACACGGCCTCGTGGTAGCCCGCAACGAACTTGGCTGCCGCACGGAACGCTGGCCCGTCGTCGAACAGGGCTGTCGTGTCGTTTGTTGAGTTGGAAGCAGCACCCGTAACCACGAGCGAAGCTGTTCCGGCACCGCTGAAAATGATCGTCGAGAGGTAGTCGGCGGTGGGTGAAGTGTTCGTGCAAAGCGAGTCGGTCCAATAGGCGGGCATCGCAGGAAACGTTGTGAGGGTTGTTCCCCAATCAGTAAAGGTAGTAGAGGAGGGCAGACCCTCTACGTAGGGGAGGCTAATCCCAATCAGGTGGTAGGAGCCGTCGCCGGGGCGCTCGGCGCAAATTCCATGGAGCCAGGTTCCCTGTTGACCCGTCCAAGTGAGTTGGTTTCCCGTCCAATAAACTAGTGTCCCTCCTTTCGATGCCATGGTGCCCGAAAGAGCGAGGTTGTTGAACACGAAGGTTGTAGGGTTCGTCACACTCGACACCTGAATCCATTGATCAAGCGCTGCAAGATTGGAGCCGTGTATGTGGGCGAGCGTCCCCGGCAAAAGATTACAGTGCGTGGACGTGACGACCGTAAGCGTCGAGCCGGAGAGTGACTCTGAGGATACGGGGCAAGTGTTCTCCCCGAGCGTGGCTGGTCCCGTGATGATCGTCGTCGGAGCGCTCACCGGTGAGAACCCTCCCGCGTTGTCCGCTGCGATGATCTTGTAACTGTAGCTGGAGAGGCCTGCGGTGGGCGCGAGTACAGCGTTGGGGACAGTTTCTGTAACAGAGTCTCCGGTAGTGACAGTTGGCGGTCCTGGTTGCGATAGGGCCGCTGTCGGTCCACAGGCCCAGAGAGTAAGCCCGTCTCCGTTTTGGAAACCGGGGTCGGAAGCCAGAGTTACGGTCGTCAAGCCCGAGGTGCAGGTTGCTGTTGTGGTTGGTACGCTGCTTACGGCTCGGCCCCCAAAACCTGTAACGGCAATCCATTGGCTCACGTTGTTAACGGGGGAAACAGCCCCAACTGTAATTGTCGCTGATGCTGACCGCGTACCGTCGGCAAGCGATGTCGCAGTAATTGTCACGGTCGGGGGATTGGGGATGATGCCCGCTGGGGAAGAATAGATGGCGGTTTGCGAAGTGAATCCGATGATGGAGCCGCACGCGGGGGCGCACGCAGCGCCCGACTGCGTTAAGGTCCAGGTAACACCCTCGTTCTGACTGTCATTCTGCACGGCGGCAGTGAATGGTTGAGTCTGCGAAAGAGGAACAGACGCCGAGATCGGCACAAGCGAGACGGAAATCGCCGAAGGCGCTTGAGCGCTCACCGTGATTTGCGCCGAACCCGATTTCGTGCTGTCGGCAAGGGAGGTCGCAGTGAGGACGACAGTCGAGCCTTGGGGCACATTCGCGGGGGCATGATAGGTGGCGCTCGTCTCCGCTGTTGAAACCATCCCGCAAGCAGGGCTGCAGGAGATGCCGGACTGCGTTAAGGTCCAAGTGACACCTTTATTTTGACTTTCGTTCTGTACCGATACGTTGAATTGCGCAGTTTGCGAGACGGGCACGGAGGCTGAGGACGGCGTTACGGATACGACGACTGATTCTGGGGTGGCCGCTGTCGCAGGGAGGCCGCAAGCGACCGTGCTTCCAAGGAACCCCAAAATGAGGGGCAAGCCAACCCTCGGAATCCACGTTACATCTGCGACGATGAGAGTGGGGATGACTGATCGATCTGACTTCATCTTGCTTCCGCATGGAGCAATATTTGAGTCGCCGTCTTTTTTCGTGGCGGATCGATGTTTCACATCGAA
Source organism: uncultured Acidobacteriota bacterium (assembly GCA_963744235.1). Taxonomy (GTDB): domain Bacteria; phylum Acidobacteriota; class Terriglobia; order Acidiferrales; family UBA7541; genus Palsa-295. The sequence goes on from CAVUSU010000007.1 coordinate 1,092,140, forward strand.
GGCATGTTTCATTCCAATCGCTGCGTTGCGGGAGGATAGAGGAGAAATGCTTTATTTTGATTCAGATAATGGAAAACCGAAACGAAGATAGTGATCTCATTTGTGCAGGTTTGGAACTTCCGACAAAGACTTCATCCCAAAATGGAGTCGCGTTACTCATCGCCCGCAACGATGCACTAGAAAGGACAATCTTGTAGCTGCTAATAGACTCAGACGCGGTCGGGCGCTTTGTGGTGTTCAATATAAGCCACAACAGATGCAGGCTAATCGCGACCATCAAGTACAAGTGGAGAATGGTTTACATCCGGCGCATACTGGATCACGGTGAATACGACGACAAGGAGTGGCAAAAATCATGATCGCTGTGTCCGGAAAATACGCGCTGGAAGTGAGCTCGCCCACGCCGATTACATCGGAACGCCAGCATGAGGAATACCTATCGGTCCTGGATAAGCTGGCTGGGAAAGAGAATCCCACGAGTGAAGAAGAGAAGTACGCCGAAGTCTTGATGACCCTGATCGAAGCATATGAGGAAGAGCATCACTCGGTTCCTGACGCGTCCCCCCTGGAAGTCCTGCGGACGTTGATGGACGCCAATAATCTTCGCCAAAAAGACCTGGTCCCAGTGTTTGGGTCCGAAAGCATCGTGTCCGAGGTGTTGCACAAGAAACGCGACCTCAACAAATCCCACATCGAGAAATTGAGCAAGCGATTCGGCGTCTCTCCCTCAGTGTTTTTCTAAGGTTGCGGCAGCTCCTTCATTCTAGTGCGCCTTTCGCGCGGCCTAAAGGCCGTGCTCCCCGGACTGAAAGTCGGGACTGACCCAAGACCGAGCTGTGGCTCGAAACGGATTCGGGTCGCCGCCGCGACTGCCCGTGCTACCCGAGAAAGACCGGGCACGGCATGCCGTGCCCCTACGGAGAAACTCGGACGCGAGGCCCGATGGTTTGTGGTTAGGGAATGTTCATGCCGACGTTGGCATGTTCTTCGGAGTGAGCTGCCAGACTGAGACTTATTGCGATCGCGCCGGCTCTGGCTGCTAGCGATCTGGGGGTACCGGCGCTAGGAACTAATTACGAGGCGGTTGCAGAATCTCCAAAGGGTTTGGCTGACCTTCCGGCGGTTATCAATCCGAGAACGTCGTAACTCATCTGGTTGCAACACTTACGCGGGCGCTTGAATTGGCAGGCTCCGTGCAAACATCACAGGGCGACAAGCCACAATGGATTTCGAGGCATAAATGGAAAAGACGAAATTCGGCGGCGAGAGAATGACCGGCACCCTCGACGCGAGCAATGTGACCCCTTCCGCGTCCGAAACATCGAAGAAGAAGTCTCCTAATAAAGTCTAAATTGAAGTCGAAGCAGGAGGCCTCGCCCAGAGCCTCCTTTCCGGCGGCAACGTCCATGGTTTGAGGTGCAAGGACCAGGAGGAAATCGCTTGTGAAATTGAGTCTCCGGCTGATTGCATTTCTGGTCGTGGGGATCACGCTGGTCACATTTGGAGTGGCGTGGAACCAGGTGCGCTCGGAGAAACGCGGGCTGCGCGCGGACCTGGAAAGGCGGGCCGCAATTCTTGCGGAGAGTCTGCAGGAGATCACCGAGCCTTCGGTGGAAACGAACTCGCGCAATCAACTGCGTCACATCGTAGAAAGATTCGGAAATCGCGAGGGACTGGCCGGCGTGGTGGTGTATGACGCGCAAGGCAACGTGCTGGCCGAGAGCTCAAACCTAGCGGGGCGATTCAATCCACTCCCGATTCCGGCGGCGCTGAAGGCGACGCGAGACCAAGGAGTGAGCGAATTCGTCAAGCTGGGCGGCAAAGACATGCACGTTTATTTCCTGCCGCTGCACCGCCAAGGATCGACCGCCGGATTCATCGCGATTTTCCACGATGCGAGCTATATCGAAGCGCAGAGCCTGCGGATCTGGCGGGAGACGCTGTGGCACGTGGTGGCGCAGGTGCTTCTGATCGTTTTTATCACGGTCCTGATCATTCGATGGACCATCATCGTTCCGCTTTCTCGAACCGCGGAATGGATGAAGGGCTTGAGGGTGGGGCGCGTGCTTCCGCGTCCGGTGATGCCCAAAGAGGATTTCCTCGGCCCGTTTTCCGACGAGGTAGTGAATCTTGCGCAAAGCCTGTCGGAGGCGCGCGCGGCGGCAGAGGAAGAGGCGCGGTTGCGCGAAACGGGCGACTCGACGTGGACTCCGGAGCGCTTGCGAGTGAGCATTCAGAGCAAGACGATTCAGAGTCCGCTGTTCGTAGTGTCTAACCGCGAACCCTACATGCACGTGAATCGGGGCAAGGGAATCGAGATGATTGTCCCGGCAAGCGGTCTGGTGACGGCGCTGGAACCCATCCTGCGGGCGTGCGATGGCAAGTGGATCGCGGCCGGGTCAGGTGACGCGGATCGCGAAACGGTGGACGAAAATGACCACCTTCGCGTTCCTCCCGAGGGACCGGAATACACATTGCGGAGAGTCTGGCTGACGAAAGAAGAAGAAGAGGGCTACTACTACGGGTTTTCAAACGAAGGTCTGTGGCCGCTGTGCCACATTGCGCATACGCGGCCACTTTTCCGCGCTTCGGACTGGCAGTGTTATCAGGACGCAAACCGCAAATTCGCGGACGCCGTACTGGAGGAGATGGCCGGGGCGGAACACCCGCTGGTGCTCGTGCAGGATTATCACTTCGCCTTGCTGCCGCGAATGATCAAAGAAGCGCGGCCGGACGCGCGCATCGCGATTTTCTGGCATATCCCTTGGCCGAATGCGGAAGCGTTTGGAATCTGCCCGTGGCAGCGAGAACTTCTCGACGGGCTGCTGGGCGCGGATCTAGTTGGCTTTCACATCCAGGCGCACTGCAACAACTTCCTCGAGACGGTAGATCGGGCCCTCGAAAGCCGGATCGAATGGGAGCGCTTTGCCGTGAAGCGCCACGAACAGACAACGCTTGTGCGGCCCTTTCCTATCAGCGTTGATTTCCGCGAAGGCCGCGCCGAACCCAAAGTTGCCGAGTCGCCCTACGTGGTGCGAACCGCGTTGCTGAAGCACCAGGGCCTCGAGGCGAGTTTCCTGGGGATCGGGGTGGATCGGATCGATTATACGAAGGGAATCCTCGAGCGGTTCCGGGGGATCGAGCGGTTCCTGGAAAAGTGGCCCAGCTACCAGCGCCAGTTCACGTTCGTGCAAATCGGGGCGCCGAGCCGAACGCGAATCCAGCGTTATCACGATTTCGTCGCGGAAGTGGAGGCGGAAGCGGCGCGAATCAATGCACGGTTTCAAACTCCGAAATGGAAGCCGATTGTCTTGCTCAAACGTCACCACGAGCATGGCGAGATTCAGCCGTACTATCAGGCGGCGGATCTCTGCATGGTCACGTCGCTTCACGACGGGATGAACCTAGTGGCGAAGGAATTCGTGGCGGCTCGGGAAGACGAAGAAGGCGCGCTGATCTTGAGCCAATTTACCGGCGCGAGCCGCGAGCTGCGCGACGCGATTATCGTCAATCCCTACGACATCGAACAGCTCAGCGAAGCAATCCACACGGCGCTCGAAATGAGCGCCCCGGAGCGGCACGCGCGAATGCAGCGTCTGCGGCGGACCGTCCGGGAGCACAACGTGTACCGGTGGGCGGGGAACTTGATCACGGAATTGAGTGAAATCCGGGTTGAGGATGGCGAGGATCGGCATTTTTCTCTCGATGAGCCAGCCAAGAAAAATGGCCGCGCGAGTGGCTTGGCGATTGTCTCGAGCAAAGCAGCGTCCGGAGGAAACGATTAAGGCGGATCGGAATATTGGACGAGAGGCGTCAGGACGCCTCAGAGCGGAGCGACGGCCTCGGAAGAAAAGCAGAGGCGCGCGGTCTCTGTTTCATGCCTGGCCCGAGGTGATCGCGCGGTTGCGAAAGGCGGATTCTCGGGCCCTGCTGCTGGATTTCGACGGAACGCTGGCAAGACTACAGCCACGTCCGGACGACGTCCTGCTGGCGGCGGGCGCGAGGAGAATTCTGAGGCGGCTGGCGATGAGCAAGGATCTGTTCGTCGCGGTGGTGAGTGGGCGACGCCTGGGGACTCTCCAGACGATGATTGGAGTGGAAGGCATTCATCACGTGGGTTTGCACGGCTCCGAGCGAGCGGGAAAATCGACAGTCTTAGGCAAGAGGTCGCGGCAAGACCTTCTGCGCGCGAAACGGGATGCACGATCAAAAATGGACGCCCTGCCCGGTGTGTGGATCGAGGAGAAGGGCCTTAGCTTCGCGGTGCATTACCGGGGCGCACGGCCAGCGATCGCGCTGGCCGCGGATCTGATCCTTCGCGAGATTCTTGCACCGACGCGGGATACTCTGCGCATCCTGCAGGGAGATAAAGTGTGGGAAGTGGTGCCCCGAGAGGTTCCGGGGAAAGGCGTCGCGGTGCGCGAGTTGCTTCAGGGACTGCCGGACAAGACCGCCGTCATGTACTTCGGCGACGATGAGACGGACGAGGAAGCTTTCACGGTTCTGCCGGGCCAAATCACCGTGAGGGTGGGTAAAGCGAACGGCACTCGGGCCAACTTTTATGTGCGCGGTCCGAGCGAAGTGCTGCGGTTTCTGGTCCTGCTGGAGAAGGAGCTGCAATGAGAGCAAGCGAGCCGTTTCAGTTTGAAACCGCGTCATACCTGATACAAATCGGGAATCACACGGCCTCCAACCTGATCGAAATGCAAAAGGGGCTTGAGGCCTGCAGCGATGGCTCGATTTTTTATCATACTTTCCAAAGCCTGGGGCGGCATCATTTCCTCACCGAAGGCTTTTCGAACGATTTCGCGCAATGGGTGCTGAGTTCCTGCAACCGGCCTGCTTTGGCGGAACAACTCGCTTCACTGGATATCCGCGACTACGTGTCTCTCGCTGAGCTGCGATCGGACCTGCGGCGGGTGGTGAGCAATTACTGTTCGGCGAATCCCGGAGAGGCCGCTCAAGCAGCCTTCGAGCCTTTCTTCTTTTGCGAGACAGTGGAGGAAGAAGTGGCTCTGCCACTGGAGGCATGGACGCTGGAGGAATTCCGCGATTGCATGAACCGCGTGCCCCACGCTTGCTTGCAGTTCCATTTCATCACTTCGCGTTTACGGCTTCACCTTCGTACGAACGACTTTTCTTACTGGCTCGCAAAGGACCTGGGGCAAAAGGAACTGGCCCGGCGAGTGGATCAGATTGACGTCTACACGAACACGCTGGACAGCGCACGAACGCAAATCATTCAACTCATCGAAGGGGAACTGCGGCGATGACACAGGTGCAAACTGAACCGCTGACGAACAGGCTCGACGATTACAGCGAAGCGCTTGGAAGCGGGGAGATTGCTGAGCTGCGCGCGCTCGCGGAACGCATAAAGGGCCGCTCAATACAAATGGTCAACTCGACGTCGGTAGGCGGCGGAGTGGCGGAGATCTTGAACCGCGTGGTTCCGCTGATGGGAGAACTTGACCTTTCCGTGAAATGGGACGTGATCACGGGCGGGGACGATTTTTTCGCGATCACGAAGGCGTTTCACAATTCGCTGCACGGTGAGCCGTACCACCTGCCGGAGCAGAGCTTCGCGACATTTCTTGCGTATACGGAACAAAATCGGGCGCGACTGCAATTCGACTCCGATTTCACGGTGATTCACGATCCTCAGCCCGCGGCGTTGATCGATTCGGGGCCGAAAAGGAAAGGACACTGGATCTGGCGTTGCCACATTGATTTGTCACACCCGAATCGGCGCGTCTGGGACTTCCTTGCGCCATTCGTCGCGCGCTACGATGCAGCTATTTTTTCTTCACCATCTTTTGCCCGGCAGTTGCCGATCCCGCAGTACCTGTTTTATCCGTCGATCGACCCGCTTTCGGAGAAGAACCGGGAGCTGGAACCGGCGGTTGTGGCTGAAATCCTGGAGCGATTTCAGATCGATTCGCGAAGGCCCATTCTGACGCAAATCTCGCGGTTCGATCGCCTGAAGGATCCAGTCGGAGTGATTCGAGCGTACCAGCTTGTGAAGAGTTATTTCGATTGTCAGCTCGTGCTGGCGGGCGGCGGCGCGGCGGATGATCCGGAGGGCGAGGCAGTCCTGGCCGAGGTGCGTGAGGTAGCAGGAAAGGACCCGGACGTTCACATCCTGGACCTGCCGCCGTGGAGCGCCCTGGAGATCAATGCGCTACAGCGAGCGTCGACCGTGATCATTCAAAAAAGCCTCCAGGAGGGATTCGGACTTACCGTGACCGAAGGGCTCTGGAAGAAGAAACCTGTGGTGGCATCCGCCGTCGGCGGAATTCCCGCACAAGTGATTCATAAGCGTACGGGGCTGCTCGCGCACTCTGTGGAAGGGACTGCCTACCAGATTCGCTTCCTGCTCTCAAATCCGGCGATCGCCCAGAAACTGGGTGAACGAGGACGCGAGCATGTCCGCGAGCACTTTCTGATCATCAGCAACGTACGGCGATACCTCACGCTGTTCCTGCACTTTCAACGGGAGAGCGGGAACTAGCTCGGTGGTCTAGTTGTATCGCGCACCCCGGCAGGTGAGTGGTGATTAGGGGTTGCGGAGGGCGGTCATGGGGTCGATGCGGGAGGCGCGGCGCGCGGGCAGGTAGCCGGAGACCAAGGCCACGAGGATCAAGACCACGATCATGCTGCCGTACGTGGCTGCGTCCCAGGGAGAGGTGGAGAAGAGAAGCGCGGCGATCACACGCGCGGACACGAGCGACGCGATCGTTCCAAACGCGAGGCCGATGCCAGCGAGGCGCAAAGTGCTGAGCACGACGTCGCGCTGAACGCGGCCGGTACTGGCTCCGAGCGCCATGCGAATGCCGATTTCCTGCGTTTGCCGCGTGACGGAGTACGAGATGACGCCGTAGATGCCGAGCGCGGCGAGCAGCAATCCGAGTCCTGCGAAGGCGGCCACGAGCAGCATGAAGAAACGGCGAGGCGAATTCGCTCGATCGACGATGGTACGGATGGGACGAAATTCGGCGGCGGTCTGCTTGGGGTTCAGCTCGCGCAGAGCCTGAAGGACGCTGGCCGCAAGCGAGGACGGAGGCAACTGGGAGCGGACGACGAGCTGCGCGTCGTCGGGCCCTTCCTGCGTGGCCGGGTAATAGATTTGCCAGCCGATAGAGTGTTCGACGTTGTCGGCGTGAACGTCGTCGACCACGCCGATGATGTTCAAATCGCCTTTGTTGCTGCCGGTGGTGAGAACTTTGCCGACGGCATCTTCGCCGGGCCAATAGAAGCGTGCGGCGGAAGCGTTGATCAAGGCGACGCGCGGAGACGTGGACACATCGTCCCAAGTGAAATCGCGTCCACGGATGCGCATGCCCATAGCGCGGAAGAATCCTGGAGTGACGACGTAGACGAGCGGCGAGGGCAACTGCACGCTCTTGTCATAGACCTTGCCTTTCGGGACCGGCGAACCCCACGCGCGGTTCGGGCCGAGCGGCAGAAAGTCCGCGATGCCGGCAGCTTCGACGCCCGGCAGCGCGCCAACGCGTTCGATCATCTGGCGGAAAATGGCTCCGCGTTTCGCGGAGCTGGCGGCGTCGTTGGCCGCGGAATCGTCGTACTCGACGCGAATCGAGGCCGCGCGGTCGGGCTGGAAGCCGAGATCGATGTCGAGAACCTTCATGAAACTGCGCAAGAGGAGTCCCGCGCCGACAAGCAGCACGCAAGCGAGCGCGACTTCAGAGGCGACAAGAACGGCCCGGATGCGCTCGTGCCTGCGGCCGAGTCCAGCGCCGGGGCCTGAATCCTTCAGAGCTTCCTGAAGGTTTCCGGCGCCCATCCGCAGACCGGGAACGAGGCCGAAAAGAAATGCGGCAAGGACTGCGATGCAGACAGTCCAGACGAGCGCCTGGCCGTCGATGCGGACTGCTCCGAGGAGCGGAAGAGCCAGCGAACCCTGATGAGCAAGCCACAGGAGCAGCCCGAAGGCGAGGCCGAGTCCGAGCACGGAGCCACCGCAGGAGAGAACCAGGCTCTCAACGAGCAACTGCCCCACGATGCGGATGCGGCTGGCGCCGAGCGCTCCACGAATCGCAAACTCCTTGCTGCGGGCGGCGGCGCGGGCCAGCAGCAAATTGGAAAGATTCACGCAGGCAATGAGAAGGATGACGCCAACCGCGGCCCAGAGAACGATCAGCGAACGGTGGAGATGGCCGCTGACGTATTCTTTCAGGGTGCGCAACTGCATCGTTTGGTTGCCCGCATACTGTCCGCACGAGCGGGGGATTTTGTTGTTCCAGCAAAGGTGCGGCACAACGAGGTAGGCCTCGGCCTGGGCTTGACCCAACGTAACGTCGGGCTTCAGCCGGCCCAGCAGGGTGACGATGTTGCCCCAATTGCGTTCGAAATCCAGGCTGAGCGGCACGATCAGATCGGCTCTCTTGCCGGGAGAAAATACGGCGCCGAAGTCGAAGCTTGCCGGCAACACACCAATCACGGTGGTGGGCTTGCCGTTCAGCGTGATCTCTTTGCCGACGATCGACGGATCGGCAGCGAACTGGCGGCGCCAGTAAGGATCGGCGAGGAGTACAACGGGATGAGCGTTCTGGAGCGCTTCTTCGGGCGCGAAAGTGCGGCCAAGCGCGGGACGAACGCCGAGAACCTGAAAGAAATTGGAGATGACTTCGATGCCCGTGGCGGGCTGTGGGTCGCCGTCTTGCGAGAGGCTGTAATTGTTTTCAACGGTGAAGGCTTCATAGCCGGTGACGTCGGCGTAGGAGCGGCTCAGCGAGCGAAACGCCTCGTAGGCGTCGGCGGAATAGGTGGAGCAGGAAAAGCCGCAAGTCTGCGGAGGAGGCGCAATCCAGACGAGGCGCTGCGAATCGGGAAAAGGAAGCGGGCGCAGCAGCAGCGTATTGACGACGCTGAAGATGGAGATGTTGGCGCCGACGGCGAGCGCGAGGATGAGGAGGGCGACAGCGGTGAATCCGCGGTCGCGGCGCAGTGTGCGAAGAGCATAACGCGCGTCGTGAAGGGTGTCGCTCCAGTATTCGCTAAACCGGCGGCGGCGTTCCATTTTCCCTCCCATGCTTTGACCGATTTCCTGAATGGCGCGCACATCGCCGAATTGGCGCTCGGCCTCGCTGCGGGCCGCTTCAGGGTTCCAACCCTGGCGGACGAGGTCGTCGATCTTCGCTTCGAGATGGAAGCGCAGTTCGTCTTTCACGTCGGAGGCAGGGTCGGCGCCCGACAAGCGGGAATGGCGGCGCCAAATCGGGAATGTCATCCAATTTCCTCTGGCAACGGAGGACGCGTAGCGCCGAGCACTTTGGCAACGGCGGCGGCGTAGGCCTCCCAGGTTCTTACCTCCTGACGTAGACGGCGGCGGCCGACCGAGGTGAGACGATAAAATTTGGCTTTGCGATTATTTTCCGAGAGACCCCACTCGGCGGCGACGAGGCCTTTGCTTTCGAGGCGCCAAAGAGCGGGATAGAGAGTGCCCTCTTCGACGAGGAGCGCATCTTCGCTTTGGTGGCGGATGAAATTGGTGACAGCGTAGCCGTGAAGCGGCCCCCAGACGAGTGCCTTGAGGATCAAAACGTCCAAGGTGCCGCGAAAGAATTCGAGTTTGGCGGTGTCCACTGACTCCCCTTGTGTTGCAAGGGGAGGATGCCAGATTCTCCCTAGGGTTGCAAGGGAAGCGAAGCGGCGGGTCAGCGAGGCGCGGGACCGCGACGAGGGGGCCAGTGGGCTTCGATGGTGGTGGTTAAGCCTCCGCGCGGGGTGAATTCGCCGGTAACCTGGCACCACGCCGGCCGCACGGCTGCTTTGATGTCGCGAAGCATTCGGTTGACCGCGTTCTCGTAAAATATTCCCAGGTTGCGGTACGCGAGCAGGTACATCTTCAGCGCCTTCAGCTCGAGGCAGAGCTTGGCCGGCTGATAGCAAATCGTGATCGCGCCGTAGTCCGGCAGGCCAGTCTTCGGGCAAACGGATGTGTATTCGGGAAACTTGATCGTGATTTCGTAGCCGCGAAAATGGTTCGGCCAGGCGTCCAGCTTGGGGAGTCTCGCGTCGATGCCGGCGCTTGCGTGCGCGGCAGTGTAGTCGGGCATGTGTTTCCTTTCGAGGAATATTTTGTCGAGGGATATTTTACAACAAGCGACCCTCGGGGAAACGTGTGGCTAAGGGCTGAAGCCCATTGGATTTTGTATGAGCTTCTTCCGGGCGGCCTGAAGGCCACCCTCCCCGGACTAAAGGTCCGGGGCTGACAGGAAGAAGAGAATCTTGCTTGCGGGGCGCGGATTCGGTATTCTGCCGCGCCGAAACAGGCGGTCCTGTCCCAGCCATGATCTGCCCACAGTGCCGGAGCGTCGACTGCTTTCGGTCTCACCGAAGCGGCGCATTCGACCATCTGTCCAGCGTCCTGGGACTGCGGCCCTGGCGCTGCCATTCGTGCGACCTGCGGTTTCATGCTTCGGTGGTGGCGCTGTCGTTCTGGGGTTACGCGCACTGTCCGCGCTGCGGGAATTTCGACCTCGAGCACATTTCCTCCGACCGCGTCGACAGGGGCATGATGCTGACGCTGAAAAGATGGCTTGCGTTCCCGGCCTACCGTTGCGACCCCTGCCGCCAGCGATTTTTCAGCGCGCTGCCGTTCCGGCGCATCCTACCCGCGACGATATCCGCTGCGCTTCGCAAGGCCTCCATCACCTGAAGCGGGCCACTTGCGGCACCCATTCGGTCATGCGAAAATCGAGTTTCCGCCGGCGGCGATATCGTCTAAAGGTTAGGACGGAGCCCTCTCAAGGCTCAAATCCGGGTTCGAGTCCCGGTATCGCTACCAAGAATCCTTCGTTCGACTCCCTGCGGTGCGGCTAGAATAAGCGGCCATGGGAACAGTTTACGCAGGGACCTCCGGGTGGGCGTATCCGGCGTGGAAGCCGTCGTTTTATCCGGCGAAGCTGGCGTCGGCGAAGTTCCTGGGATACTACTCGAGCCGCCTGAATTCCACCGAGGTGAACTACACCTTCCGGCGTTTTCCCACCGAGAAGCTGCTCACGGGCTGGGTGGAAGCCACGCCCGCGAATTTCAAGTTCGCGATCAAGGCGCACCAATCGATCACGCACATCAAGCGCTTGAAGGAGGCAGCGGACTCAACGGCGAAATTCATCGCGGCCCTCGAACCGCTGCAAGACGCTAACAAGCTGGGGCCTGTGTTGTTTCAGCTTCCGCCATTCCTGAAGTGCGATGCGGCGCGGCTGAAGAATTTTCTGGCGGAATTGCCGAAAGGACGGCGCGTGGCGTTCGAGTTCAGAGACGCCTCGTGGTTCAACGAGGAGGTGTTCGGGCTTCTCCGCGAGGCGAACGCGGCGCTGTGCATCGCGGAGAGCGAGAAACTGGAGACTCCAAACGTCCAGACCGCGGACTTTTCGTATTTGCGGCTGCGAGATCCCGAAAAGCTGGAATCGGCCAAGGCGCGAAAAGAATTGCTCGGAAGGGTGAATGGCTTGAGGGCGGCCGGCGACGTCTTCGCCTATTTCAAGCATGAGGACACCCCTGAAGGCGCAATCCACGCGGAAGAATTGCTCGCTCAAACCAAGGAATGAACAGCGAAGACGCGCGCCTCAGGGGTTAAAACACCTGACGAATAAGCAGCAGTTATGACGGAGCTCAAGCTCCGACCCCCTAAACTGCTCGGTTTTTCAGATCAGCGGCGGCCAAGCTCCGAGGCCATCGTCTTCGCAAGCGTTCCAGCGGGGTCATCGTCCTTGAACGCCCAGAAGAAAGCGCCGCCCAGGCCGCCAGGAACGCGCCGATTGACGTAGAACATCTTAATCGCCACCGAGATTGGGTCGTCGTAGGTCCAAAACGTTCCGGATTCCGAACTGTAGAGCCAGGGCGCCAGGGTTTCGGCGTCAAAAGAACGCGTGAATCCAGTCAGGCGCTGGATGCTTGCGTAGGTGGCCACGCCCGGCGTTGCGAGCGAGTCTCCATTCGGGGAAGGGGCCGGCCTACTGGAACCTTGATACAGGCCGCGGTGCTCGTCCTGCACCTGCGTCCATCCATAACCATAAAAGGGAACGCCGAGAACGATTTTTCGCGCAGGCACGCCCGCGTCGAGGTAACTCTCGACCGTAAATTCGATGTAGAAATTATTGGAGCGGCCGGGATTCTGGCGGGAATCGAAAAGGGGAGCTTCGAAATTCACCGTCGATTCCCAGGAGCCGTGATAATCGTACGTTCCCACGTTGAGGAAATCGAGAAGTTCGCCCACCTTGTGGAGTTCGATATTGGAGTAGTGCTCGGCTGCGGCCGGAGCGGCGATGGTCAGCAGATAGCGCCGGTCGTTCTGCTGGCCAAGCACGTCGAGCTGCTTGCGGAATTCGCGGAGCAGCGCGGTGAAATCCTGTTTGTCGCTCGCCGCCGGAAATTCCCAGTCGATATCGATGCCGTCGAACAGGTTGGGAACGGAAAGGCCCGGCGCGATGTTGCCGTTGACGAAGATGTCGATGCAGGACGCGGCCAGTTGAGAGCGCAGGTTCGCGCTGGCAGCGATTGCGGAGAACGCGGCCGTATTTGAGGCGGAAGCTCCGCCGACCGAAATCAGGATTTTGAGATTCGGATGAAGTTGCTTCAATTGCTGAAGCGCGGCGAAATTGCCGTAGATGGGTCCGGTGTATGGCGTGGCGTTGACGCTTGGCAGATAGGGGCTCTGGTAGTCGGCCCAGGAGTCCGCGATCTGGCACGACGCGGAAGGCGTCCCGGAGGTGTTCACCGAAATATTCGCGAACGCGTAGATCAAATGCGAAATTTTGTCGGCCACGCGGTTCTGCTGCAGGTTTGCGACATTGTAGTTCGCGGCGTAAATGCTCCACTCCTCAAAGTAACCGGCGAGAATCTTCGGGGAGTCATTTTTGTCGCGCGCGGCGTCGGATTGCGCGCTCGCTCCGGAAGCCAGGAAAGCCGCCAGCAGCATCGCGCTGCCGCAAGAGAACGAGAGCCGCGAGAAAATACGCACGGACCTGAATACTAGGCAAATCATGGCCGTCCCTTCGTCGACTTGCCTGCCGGGCGGGGCGGCAGGACCTTTCAAATAGAACGCTGTGGCGAAAACACTGAGGAGAATTCTACTCCCGGTTTAGCAATGGCCGAATAGCGTTGTTTCCTAAGGGGCACAGAGAAGGGATTGCGAAGGTTGGCGCCTCCTACTTCGTCAGAATCCCGATTTTCTTCAGCTGGCCGGCCGAAAGCTGGGCTATGGAGGGAAACGACACGGGCACAGTGAGCGCGAGATGGGGCTGTTGTGCGCCGGTCTGATAGGAGTTCACCAGCATTTCGAGAGCGAGCGTGGTATTCGGCGGAACGACCACGGTAGCGGCGAGAATGCCTGTCTTCACGAATTCCTGGCCGGTCTTCGGCAAGCCGTCGCAGCCGATGAACGGCAATTTGAGCCACCGCTCACGCAAACCGGCGTCAGAAAGGTCCTGGAACGCTTTCCTCGCGCCAGTGGCCATTGAATCGTCCTGTGCTGCCACCAGGTCCAACGGCGACTTTTGCGAAGTGGATAGACGCATCCAAGAGGAAACGGTTCGATACGAACTTTCTTCGGTCCACTGCCCCTTGAGCATAATCAGCTTGATGTCGGAGCGCTTCGTTTGTTGCATGCCTTTGGTTCTGTCTTTTGCCGCGGAGTTCTCGGACGGACCCTGTATACACAGCACAGTGCCGCCCTGGGGCGTGAGCGTGGAAATCTGCTGCCCTTGAATTCGTCCAATCTCGAGATGGTCCGAGCTGACCGCAAAAATCGGGGCGCGCGTGACGCGGCGCAGTTCCGACATGTATTCCGCTTCGCGATTCAGGACGACCCAACCGACGTTCGCAGCAGCCGCGGCTCGCGCAGCCTGAGGAAGAGCCGTACCGCCAACAGGCTCGAAAACGATGGCGTCCGGAAGAGAATCTTTCGGCGATTGAACAATTTTGAGGATTTGCTGGCTCTGCTGGATGGAGTCGTTGCCGGCGTAAAGAATCTCAACGTCAACGCCGAGACGGTGAGCGGCCTGCTCCGCGGCAACAGCTTGTTCGATCTGGTAGTCGTTGTCGTTCGTCGTGAGCGCAACGACAATTCGCAGTCTTTTCACGAACGGTATCCTTCACGGCTTTCGATGTCGCTACCTCACGATACATTCCATGAAAGCGGAGGGGCAGGGAAAATCAGAGGAGCGTGTCTATTTGGAACATCCGTTTGCTGTAACGCCAGATACCGAAGAAGAAACGTGGTTCGCGCTTCAGGGAAGCATGGGGAAAGATCTGGGTGATTCCATTACGTCTGGGACTTGCGGCGTCTCCTTTTCTTGCCTCGAACAAGCCGCTTCTCGAGGAAGTCTCGTCGTGATTTTAACGAGCTCTTTACGTGCCGATAAACGCTTTGCCGGCGTCCGGGGCGGAACGGCGCGCCAAGTTGTCGAATTTGCTTCAAGTTACGAACTCCCGAAGCCATCATAACAAGAATCGTCTGCCCACCAGAGAAAGATTGCGGTGCGATTGCACTGGACTCGAATGAGCGTCGTCACCGCGCGAATCCTCGAGCGGCCTGAGACGTCAGGACAAACACAAATGATCCGCGAATCGCTCAACGAGCTGCGGCTGAAAATCAAAGCGCTCGCCAAGCGCCGTCAGCTTGACCGCGACCTCGAAGAAGAGTTGCGGTTCCACCTTGCGATGCGCGAGAAACCATGTGAGCGCCTGTGCTACCAACGCGCGCGGCAGTGTGCTAGATTGACACGTTCGTTAAAACAGTAACGATTCGCTATTCTATTCGTCCAATCATTCGAATGAACCGATTCTTTGTCCGGCCCGCCGTTCTGACTCTGCTGATTGCGTGCTCCATTCCCATTGGCGCGCTGTCTTCGCCGCCCGCGCAGGACGTTCTGCTGGATACGATGCAGCGCGAATTGAAGCGCGCAACGTCGTCGCTGGCGAAGTCCGATCCCGCACCGTACTACCTGAGCTATGCGGTGAACGACGCGACGGGGTACACGGTTGGGGCCACAAGCGGGAGCCTGTTCGTCTCCATGAAGTTCAACAGGCGCCAGGCGGACGTGATGATGCGGGTGGGTTCGCCGGGCCTGGACAATACGCACAGCCAGAGCCGTCCGAGCGGGATCGTGTCAGGCCTGCTTCCGCTGGGCGACGATCCGGACGCCACAGCGCGCGTCCTGTGGCAGCTCACGGACCGCGAATACGAGCAGGCGTCTGGCGCGTTTCTGCGAGTCAAGACGAATCAGGCCGTGCGGTCGGAGGAAGAAGACAAGTCACCGGACTTTTCGAAGGACCAGCCCGAGACTCACCTCGACGAAGCGCGCCCGCGTCTGGCGTTCGATCAGAAGGCGTGGGAAGACCGCGCCCGAAAGGTTTCGGCGGGATTCCTGAAGTATCCCGAGGTCTACAGTTCCATCGTCATCCTCGAATCCGGCGCGAATCGTTCCTATCTGACGACGAGCGAGGGCACGGCTCTCGTTCGGCCGTCTGCAATCAGCCGCCTGATTATTCAGGCGGAGACGCGCGCCGACGACGGAATGGACCTGATGCGCGTGGAGTCTTTCGAGGCGCCTTCGCTCGAGCTGCTTCCGTCCGACGCCGCGCTCGCGGGGTCGGTGGAGAAAATTGCAACGGACCTCAAAGCTCTGCGCGCCGCGCCCGTTGCGGAGCCCTATGCGGGTCCGGCGCTGCTTTCGGGCCGGGCTGCCGCCGTCTTCTTTCACGAAGTGCTGGGCCATCGGCTTGAAGGGCATCGCCAAAAGGACGAGGCCGAAGGGCAGACGTTCACGAAGAAAGTGGGCCAGGGCGTACTGCCGAAGTTCCTGACCGTCGTCGACGATCCGACGATGAAAGAATTGAACGGCGTGAAACTGGCGGGTTTTTATGACTACGACGACGAAGGCGTGCCGGCCCAGCGCGTGACGGCCGTTGAGGATGGCGTGCTGAAGAATTTCCTGATGTCGCGCATGCCGATCACGAATTTCAGCCATTCGAACGGTCACGGGCGGCGCCAGCCGGGGCTTATGCCCACAGGGCGGCAGGGGAATTTGATCGTCACCTCCACGAACACGGTAAAAGATTCCGAACTGAAGGCAAAGTTCGTGGAGGAAATCAAGAAACAGAACAAACCGTACGGGTTGTATTTCGAGGATATTCAGGGCGGATTTACGTTGACGCAGCGGGCCACGCCGCAAGCGTTTCAGGTGATTCCGGTGATGGTGTGGCGCGTCTATGCGGATGGCAAGCCCGATGAGTTGGTGCGCGGCGTCGATATCGTGGGCACGCCGCTGCTTTCGCTGAACAACATCATCCTCACCGGAGATACGCAGCAGGTGTTCAACGGCGTCTGCGGCGCTGAATCGGGACAAGTTCCCGTGTCCGCCGCTGCTCCCGCGATGCTCTTCTCGGAGATCGAGGTTCAGAAGCGCCGCAAGGGCACGGAGCGGCCGCCAATCCTCGCTCCTCCTAGTTCTGTGCCCTCAACATCTAAGACCACCGGCACAAACTCGGTGTCGTACTAGAATCCGAGGCCCGAAACACCCTCCGGTGGCGCGCTGGTACATCTGATTGGCCAGGATCGCAAGCCCGGCACGCTTCGTGCTACATTTTGTGTATGGAAATCAGGGTGAAGATTTCGGACGAAATCGCCGCGCAAGCGAAGGCGCGCGGGCTGCGCGTCGAGGCTTATATCGAAGAGATCCTGGCCCGGCAGTTGGCCGCAGGGCCCTCGGAAGCCGGGCACCCGCGCACGCCTGAAGAGATTCGTTCGTGGCTAGACTCATTGGCGCAGTTTTCAGATAAGATTCCGCCACTTCCCGCAACAATCTCCAGGGAATGGATTTATCAGGAACACGAGTAGATGGCGATTGCTTCGTGTTTAGTCGATACGAACATTCTCTTACGCGCAACGCGGCGCTCCGATCCTCAGCACAAATTAGTGGATAGTTCTCTCGCTCGACTGGCAAGCGACGGCACAACTCTGTACTACACACACCAGAATATCGCCGAGCTTTGGAACGCGATGACACGTCCAGTTGATCGTAATGGTCTTGGTTTAACGGTTGGTGAGGCGGATCGCGAAGTCCGCTCGATCGAAGCGGGTATGCGCTTGTTGCCAGACAGCGAAGCCGTGTATAGGGAGTGGCGCCGCCTTGTCGTGCTGTACAGCGTCTCGGGAGTTCAAGTGCACGATGCTCGGCTGGCAGCCGCCATGAACGTTCACGGGGTCAGTCACGTTCTCACCTTGAACGTGGCAGATTTCAGCCGCTTTGCTGGCCTCTCGCCCTTGCATCCCAATAGTCTTTAGGAGTGGCCAATCATGCGAGCGTTGCAAACTCCGCGAACTGGTTCAAAATGCCCGAGTGGGGGTTCTAAGGCTATGAACGCGATTCGGCGAACGTCGAGAGTTTCGCAGGGATTGGCCGGGCTGATGCTGGCGATTCTGCTGGCTAGCGCAGTTCCTCTGGCCGCGCAGCAGCCGAAGGGCGCGAAGCTGATTACTGCCGGGGCCACTTCGGCGGCGGATGCGTCCGCCGATCCCATTCTCGCCGCGATGCGCCAGGAGCTCGACCGCTCGAAGGCACAGCTTAAAATGGACAACGTTCTGCCGCCGTACTATATCGAGTACCGGCTATCCGATTTCGAACAGTATGACGCGGAAGCTGCATTTGGCGCGCTGCGGCAGAATCAGCGCACGCACGCGCGCAATATCCGCGTGGTCGTCCGCGTCGGCGACTACAAGCAGGATAGCTACTACGGTCCCGGCGTCGGAGCGGTGGACCTGGCTCCTCTCGAGAATGATTCAATCGCTCTTCGCCGGCAACTCTGGAATGCGACAGACGGCGCCTACAAAAGAGCGAGCGAGGCGCTCGCCCTGAAAAAAGCGACGCTGCGTCAATACGCTTCCGACCAGCCGTTCGACGATTTCGCGCATACGACTCCCTCCCAATCCGTCGAGCCTCTGGCCAAGCTCGACTTCGAGCCCAAGCCGTGGACCGAAATTCTGGAGAAGTCGACGGCGCTGTTCCGCACCGATCCGAAGATGGAAGCGTTTTCGGCGGTTCTTCGTTTCCGGTGCTTGAATGAATACTTCATCAACACGGAGGGGACGGTCACGCGGCACGGCTACACGGTGTATTCGTTGACGCTGGCGGGCGCCACGCAGGCGGCCGATGGGATGACGCTCGAGCGTTCGCCCTACTACGTGGCCGCGAATATAAAGGAAATGCCGACAGCGCAGCAGGTTCAGGCCGACGCAGAGAAGATGGTTGCGACTTTGAAGGCCTTGCGGGAAGCCCTCGTGGTTGACGAGGACTATCGAGGGCCTGTGTTGTTTTCGTCCGACGCTGCTACCGACATTTTCTACAGCATGATCGGCGGAAACGTTCTCGGAGTCCGCCCGAAGCCGGGAGACTCGGCTCGAACGACGGGGGATTTCGCGTCGAACTACAAAGGACCAGTGCTGCCGGCGTTCTTGTCGGTGGTGGACGATCCCACTCTCAAAACGTTTCAAGGCAAAACGCTGACGGGCAGCTACGACTACGATGATGAAGGCGTGCACGCAGCGAAGGTACCGGTGATTCAGAATGGAGTGCTCGTGAACTATCTGATGGGCCGGGAACCGATTCGCGATTTTCCGGAATCGAATGGCCACGGCCGCGCTGCCGTGGCACAGGCGCCGTCACCCACAATCGGAAATCTAATTGTTGAGTCCAAGCAGCCGCTCTCACCAGAGGATTTGAAAAAGAAGCTGATTGAGATTTGCAAACAGCAAGGAAAACCATTCGGATATTACGTGGAGACTCTCGCCGGCTTTAACCCGCGGCTGCTCTATCGAGTCTACCCGGATGGGCACCAAGAGCTGGTGCGAGGCGCGGTGTTCGACGAACTGGACGCGCGGACTCTGCGGCACGATGTAGTGGCGGCTGGGAACGATCCGCTGGTAAGCAATCGCGAAAGCGCGGTGCCGAGCACCGTGATTGCTCCTTCCTTCTTGATCGACGAACTCGAAGTGAAGCGCACCGACGCCAAGGACGCAAAGTTGCCCGAGTACCCTCCGCCCGATCTTGTCCCACACCCTTGATTCAGCATATCTGGGATTCGAAGATAAAGTCCTCGCCGCTTTGACTCAGCTTCTGGCAGGACTGGGCCGATAAACCCAGTCAACCCTCGGCGTGACCCCTTTCGAAGATGCGGGGTTCACATCCTCAAGAATGGCGTTCACCAGGCCTCGATGAGGCGAAAGCGAGCAGACCGGGTCCGTGACCGTCATGTCTTTCGCCAGGAGGTATGCCTGGCAGCGGCAGCCCCCGAAATCCTGGGCGCGGCGATCGCAACCCCGGCAAGGCTCCGGCATCCAGTCTTCGCCACGGAATCTCTGAAAAGCGTCTGACTCTTCCCAAATTTGCCGGAGCGGCCGTTCCCGTACGTTCTCGAAGTTCATCCCCGGCAGAATATTCGCAGCATGGCAGGGAAGAACATCCCCAGCCGGCGTGATGAGCAGAACTTTGCGTCCCCATCCACCCATGCAGGGCTTGGGAAATTTCGCGTAGTAGTCGGGAACGACGGATTCCACGCGAATTCTTCCGCGCAGGCGCTCCTGGGCGCTCTTCAGAATCTCAAGCGAACGGTCGAGCTGCTCGCGCGTGGGAAGAAGGCGCGCGAGGTTCACAAAAGCCCAACCGTAATACTGGACGTGGGCGAACTCGACGCGCGATGGGCCGATTGCCTCCGTGAGCGCAAGCATTTCGTCGAGCTGATCCACATTCTCGCGATGAATCACGAAATTGAGCGTCAGCGCGATTCGGCGCTGCTTCACCCACCCAGCGACAAGCTTCTTTTGTGCCTGCGCCTTCAGGCCCGCAAATTCGATAGAGCTTTCCTCGCGCGCGCCCTGAAAACTGAGTTGCACATGATCGAGCCCCGCATCGGCAAGCCCTTCGAGGCGGCTCTCATCCAGCGGCAGTCCTGATGTGATCAGGCTTGCATATAGTCCTGCGGTGCGCGCCGAACGGATCAGGCCGCCGAGGTCCGGCCGCGCCAGAGGCTCGCCTCCGGTGAAGTCCACCTGAAGCACGCCGAGGTCGGCGGCCTCCTTGAGAACGCGGGCCCACACCTCGGTGGAGAGCTCCTTCTCGCGTCTGATCAATTCAGTGGGATTCGAGCAGTAGACGCAGTGGAGCGGGCAGCGGTGAGTAAGCTCTGCCACAAGGGCCAGCGGGGCAGGGATGGATGCAATCGTCACATCGTCACTCGAAATCCAGAGCTCGCTGCTCTTGGAGCTGCCCGAGGTATTCAAGAATGTCGCTCTCGACCCTCGGAGGGTCCGCTTTTGAGTACACCGCTTGCAGGTCGGCTATGATTTGTTGAACGGTGTGCTGGCCGTCGCAGCGCTCGATAATGTCAAGGCTTGGGCCATTGAGTCGCAGCACTCGTTCGGGCATCAAGAGCATGCGTGTTGGGCTGCTTCGTTCATTTAGGCGGCATCCGGGCGCCAGGCGCGGGCGGCTATCCGGCAGCGGCCTCATCCGACTTCCTTAGCGGGACGGAACGCGCCCGGCGGCGGCCAGCCCGGCTCCACATACGCAAAGTAGAGGGCGTCCAACATGGCCCAAAGAATATCGCACTTGGCGCAAAGCGCTGCGAGCGCCAATTCCTGCTCCTCGCGCGTTCGTGCGTGCGCCACAACCCAGCGGAGCGCGAAATCGGCATCCTCGGGCGCTTGCGTGATTCTTGCCTGAAAATAATCGAGGCCGCTGGCAAGCCACGCATAATGCTCGCGAAGGCGGTCCATTCGCAGCACGATCAGCTTGCCGGAAAACATTTCGGTGAGCGAGGATGCGACTGCTTCGAGAAGCGTGCGAGTGCGAACGAAATGGACATAGGCATCCACGGCATAATTCGTGGCCGGCAGAATGCCTTCGCCGCGAATTGCCTGCGCCGGAGAGAGGCCGGTTGCCTGGACCAATCGCAGCCATTTCTCGATGCCACCTGGCTTGGTGCCGTCGCCATCATGATCCAAAATCCGCTTACCCCACGCACGGCGAAAGGCCGGGTCGTCACTACGCGCCAGAATCGCCGCGTCCTTGATAGGAATGCGACTCTGGTATGCGTAGCGATTCAGCGCCCAGGCTTGGAGTTGTCCCCGAGTGAGTTTTCCCTCGTGCATGAGCAGGTGGAAGGGGTGCTTATGATGGTAGCGCTCCTCGCCAATGGCGTGGAATCGCGCCACAAACTCATTTTCCGGCAGAAGAGCTTGTGAGCCTGGCTCGTTCACAGTTCAAACTCCATTCCGTCGTGAGCGATTTCCCACCCCGCTTGACGCACAGCGCGATTTTCCGCGCTCTCCTCATCAAGGACAGGACTGGTATTGTTCAAATGGATCAAAACGCGGCGGCCATTCTTCACGAGTTGCATGCTTTCGAGAAGGCCGTCTGGTCCGGACACTGGCAAGTGACCCATCTGTCGGGCGGTCTTGCCACTGTCCAAGATGCGGATAAGTTCATCGTCCGTCCAGAACGTGCCATCCAAGAGCGACAGATCGCTCTGCGCCACGCGACGCCGGAACGTGTCTCCGGCGACCGGCAGACTCGGGGCATAGAGGAATCGCTTCTTGTTCTGCGTCCACTCGAGTCCGATTACCGCCTCGTTCCCGGGCAAACTCCGGCGAAGCGGGTCGCTGACATAGTCCGGAAAGCTGCCGCCGAGTGGCACAGCTGTGCAGAACAACGCGGGTTCCTGCTGCGAGACAAGGACTGGCTCTTCCAGTGGCAGTGCCTCCCATTGCACTAGAGGGCGCGCGCGTTCCAGCGTTCGGAAAAGAGTATTTTCTTCGGTCAAGATGCGCCGGACCGACGGTGTTGAGTAGATGCGGAATGACTGAAACTCACGCAAATGCAGAAGCCCCATAACGCAATCTACGTCCGCACTTGTGAGGAAGACGGCCGTGACGGGGGTGCCACGCGTTTCGGGGGCAGGAGCGAAGTCAGGATCAGCCAAGAGTTGTTGCCGAAGATCAGGGGAGGCGTTTATGACGAACCAGGAACCCCTTGCGGGGGAAATCGCAACCTGAGTCTGCGTTCGGGCAGACCCTTTAAGTAGGCCTTTCCGCAACCGACTGCAGTTCGAGCATCCGCAATTCCACTGCGGGAATCCGCCCCCGGCGGCCGAGCCGAGGACTTTGACACGCATTCAGCTACTACAGCTCGGCGTCCGCGTACGAGCTGACTTCACAATTCAACTGAATCTCTTCGTGACTTGGGGTGGCCCATTCCATTGGCTCTGCTCCGATACTCGGGTTTGTGCTATGCAACCGACGGGTAGTATATCGCACAGGGCAGCCGACGGCAACCCAAACTTGGTGGCCAGGGCCGTCGGTGGAGCTTTGGACGTGCCAAGAAGATCGAGGGACGGTAAGCGTTTGAAGAACCTGATCGGTTGCGACCGGCCGGTGAATGCAGGGGTGTGCTATCTTGACGAGCGGGGAAGCTTCGTCCTCCAGGAGGCTGGGAATGGCATCGGCAGCGCTGCGTCGCAGCGACCGGGTTTCGCTGACCTTGTTGCTGGAGGTTTCGGGCAGGGATGCTCACGGGCACGAATTCAAGGACTCGGCCCGCACGCTGCTAATCAACCGCACCGGAGCGGTGATCGTGCTCGATCGCGAGCTTCAGCCGGAGAGCCAGATTCACCTCCGCAGGCAGGCGCCCGCCGAAGCCCATCGGGAAGGCGACGTTCGGGTAGTGGGGCAGTTCGGCCGCCAGAAAGACGGCTACCTGTACGGCGTTGAGATTTTGGATGATCAGAAAGATCTCTGGGGCATCGAGTTCCCCGCCATCGGAGAATCCGCCGAAGCCGTGGCTCGGATGCTGCTTGAGTGCAATTACTGCCGCAATCGTGAAGTGGCCTACTTGAGTGATATCGAGCTGCAGGGCTTCGAAACGAATCGCGGAATCGCGCGTCATTGCAAGACCTGCGGCGTGCCGAGCATATGGACGCAGGCTCCGCACGAGGATGAGAAAAAGATTGCCGCCCGCGCGGCACGCGCGCGAAAAACCGCTGAGCCGCCCGCCGGTCCGCCGGACGAGGAACAACGCGGACGCCAGCGGCTGCGCCTGAAAACGCGGCTGACCGCTTGCGTCCGCCAGTCGAACGCAGATGACGAACTGGCGGTCTGCGAAGATATCTCGCCGGTGGGAATGTGCTTCCGCAGCAAACGCCGCTATGACGTGGATGCCCCCGTGGAAGTGGCTGTTCCGTATTCGCCTGATGCGGCGAATATCTTTCTGCCGGCACGAATCGTCTATTCGGAAGAAATGCCCAAGGCAGGATTATTTCGGCACGGCACGGAATATCGGAGAGTGGGCCCTCGCGCCCGCTAATCCCCTGCGGCAGGTTGCGGCGCCGCGAGGAAGGTTAACGAACGGAAACCACTGAGCGTTCCCGCCCGCGCCGGGCATGGTAGTGCATGGCGATGTTCAGATGCACGTTCCCGCTGGGAGTTTCAAAACGCAGCACGGTCGCCTCAGAACTTTGACCTGCCTTCTCGCATTGCTCTTGGGTGAGTACTTGCGGCGGAAAAACCTTGAACTGAAATCCGCGGTCGTTGAGTTGCGTAACCGCGTTGCCGATCACCATGTTCGCGAGTTCACAGACGGCCTCGGATACGATCGCGTCCCCCGGATCCACTTCGGCGCCGGCGAGGTAGCCGGCAATCGCAGCAGCCACGCCCGGCTCCATATCGAGAACGATGCGGCCTTCGACCTGGCCCTTGAAGGTGACAATGGCGGCGAGGCCTTTCTTGCGATAGCCTTCCTCCTCCATCGAGAGATCGGCGATCGTGGCGGTGGACTTAGTCATCTCCGCGAGAACCGTATCGAGCGAACCGATGAAGGGTTGGATGAGATCCATTCTCATTTCTAGTTCTCCCCTCGAGCGCCGACCGCCGCTGTGACGCCGTCGTCATTCAGGACGTAGCGAATGATTTCATACAGGGCGTCGGGTTTCACCGGCTTCTGCACGAAATGACGCGCGCCCTTCTGAAGCGCCGCCAGGATATTGTCCTGGTACCCTACGGAGGAAACCATCACGACGCGCGCGTCCGGATGTTCCTGCACGATGCGCTCGACGGCCTCGATGCCCTCCATCTGCGGCATGGTGATATCCATCAGGACGATGTCCGGCTTGGTGCGCGTGTATTCGGTGATCGCGGTGCAGCCGTCCCCCGCCTCACCCGCGACCTGTCCGCCGAACGATTCCACCATCTTCGCAAGGCTTTTCCGCGCGAAGACAGAATCGTCCACGATCAGATAACGGACGGGCTGATGGTCCTTCTTTCGCGTTAATGCGTCGAACTGTTTCATGACTACCTCCTCCGCGAAGCTCCTGTAGCCTCGTTTACCGAAAATTTTGAACCAGTAGGGTCGCTTGGACTTTCTGGCGCAGACTTGGACTGCAGAACACTGGCAATGCTGGGCAAGGATACGATTCGAGTAACGAAACCACGCTCGATCGCCGATCTCGGCATGCTATCCACGATGCACGTGTCAGGACTCTGGGCGAACGTGATGCCTCCAGCCGCCTGAATCGCTCCCATTCCCACCGCGCCGTCATCGCCCATGCCAGTCATCAGAACGCCGATGGACTTGGCTCCGATCTCCTGAGCGACGGATTGGAACAGGACATCCACCGACGGCCGATGGCCGTTGACGCGCGGCTGATCGACCAGAATCGCGATGTCTCCGTGCTGCATGCGCCGGACCTTCATGTGGCGATTGCCGGGGCAAATCAGGGCGCGTCCGGCCAGCAGCAAATCGCCCGACTGCGCTTCCTTCACTTCGATAGCGGAAGACTCGTCGAGGCGCTTGGCAAACATTTCCGTGAACCCGTCGGGCATGTGCTGGACAACGAGAATGCATGCGGGGAAGTCCTCTGGAAGCTGAGCGAAAAGATACTGAAGGGCGTTGGGTCCGCCCGTGGAGACGCCGATGGCGATGATCTTCGTGGGCCAGCGAGGTTGCGTTGAAAACGGGCGCGGCTCCTTTCGCTTCGATGTGGGAACGGTGATGATCACCTTCGGCGCACCAGAGGCGGCCGCAACTTTGATCTTGAGGGCGAGTTCGGAGGCGATCTGCTCGATGCGGCCGGACGCGGCTTCCTGCGGTTTCGTCACGAAATCGAATGCGCCAAGAGAGAGCGCGCGCAGGGTAATGGTGGCGCTGCGGTCGGAGTGCGCGCTCACCACAATGACGGGCACGTGATACTTGCGCGTGATCTGACGCAGCATCTCGATTCCGTCCATGCGCGGCATCTCGAGGTCGAGCGTTACGACGTTGGGCTTGAGCTCCTCGATTTTCTTGAGGCCGATCGCCCCATCCGCCGCGGTCCCCACGACTTCGATCGCAGAGTCCCGCAGCAGTACCTGGGGAATCAGCTTGCGCATCAACGCCGAATCGTCGACCACGAGGACGCGAATCTTTCCGCTCATGCCGTGGCTCCGACGGCCGGGATTCTGGAGAGATACGAGACCACGGCCGGGACGTTCAGGATGAGCACGACGGTGCCGTCGCCCAGAATCGACGCGCCGCTCACCAGCGGCGAAGTCACGAGGCGATCCTCGAGCGCTTTGATCACCAATTCTTCTTCGCCCATCAGGCTATCCACAGCCAGGCCGAAACGCCGCGTTCCCGCGCCGATGATGATCACAAAGAGGCGTTTTGCCCGCTCGCCCTCCGCGCGCAGCCCGAGTTTCTCCAAACGCACCAATGTGAGAACCTGCTCGCGCAATTGGAAGACTTCGGAATCGTCGACCCGGTGGATTTCCTCCTCGGTGACTCGCGTGATCTCGACCACGGAGGCGAGAGGGACAGCGTACAAGCGCGCGTTGACCCGGAAAAGCAGGGCCTGAATGCTCGCCAGCGTAAGCGGGACGAGCAAGCGGAACGTGGCTCCGCGGCCAAGTTCATTGTCGATTTCCACCGAACCTTTGAGCGCTTCGAGCGAGGTTTTGACGACGTCGAGCCCGACGCCGCGTCCGGAAATCTCGGTGACTTCCTCGGCGGTGCTCAGTCCCGGCGTGAAGATCAGTTGGAGCGATTCCGCCTCATTGAAGCGGGCAGCATCGTCACGAGTCGTGATTCCGTGTTCGATGGCGCGTTCGACAATCTTGCGACTATCAAGGCCGCGGCCATCGTCGGAGACTTCGATGACTACCTGATCGCCTTCGTGATAGGCGTTAAGCCGCACGGTTCCGCGCGCGGGTTTGCCGGCCGCCAGGCGCTCCGGCGCCGACTCGATTCCGTGGTCGGCGGCATTGCGGACGACGTGCGCAAGCGGTTCCGCCAGGGCATCCAGGATGCTCTTGTCGAGATCCGTTGTTTGGCCGGAGATTTCGAGCGCAATGTCTTTGTTGCGCTGCTTGGCAACGTCGCGCACGATCCGCGGAAATCGCCGGAAGAGTTGCTCGACCGGCACCATCCGGATTTTCATCACGGATTTTTGCAGCTCGCCGAGCACGCGCGACTGAAAAGCCAGCGCGTCGGAGAATTTGCCGCGCAGCGGGTCCTTCGAGTGCTGCCGTTCGAACTCCGCGATCGTCCGTTGCAACATCGATTTCCCAATAATGAGTTCGCCCACCAGATTCATCACCGTGTCGATTCGGCCTGCGTCGACGCGCAACGTATTTTCGGCGACGGCGTGAGCAAGTCCGGCCGGAGCAGACGATTCATGCTCTTCCTCTTCCGGTGCGAGCAGTGATGGCGACCGGTCCGGCTTGACGCCGGCTGAAATGGCAGCGGCCTCGGATTCAAGAAGGATTTCGAGCAAATCTCGAGGAGCCCCTGGCGTCGCTACGACCTTCTCGATGTCAATCTTCGTCACAACGGACGGCACGTGGCATCGTTCCCGAATCCAGGCCGGCGGCTTGTTGCAAGAAAGCGCGGCCTCCACGAGCGCGACCTGATCCGTTGGCGCCACGCTCTGCGGGTGCAGCGCGAGCACAGCGCCGGCACCCTCGAGCGCTTTCCGCGTGAGCTCAAA
This sequence comes from uncultured Acidobacteriota bacterium, assembly GCA_963744235.1. Lineage (GTDB taxonomy): Bacteria > Acidobacteriota > Terriglobia > Acidiferrales > UBA7541 > Palsa-295. The sequence goes on from CAVUSU010000007.1 coordinate 1,119,173, forward strand.
GGCCGCAGCAGGCAGGAGCGATTCCGGATCCAGGTGCACGGCCACTTGATGTACGGTTTCGCCGCGCCGAATCGCCTCCGCGATCATGAGCCGTTCGTATTCGGTCCACTCGAATTTCGCTTTGGCCGTGGATTTCGGCGCTTGGCCCTCGGGTTTGTTCAGCAGCCGGCGGATATGATCGCGAAGGAGCCCGCCAGCCGGCGGCTGAAGGTTGTTCCGGTAGGCCGCGAGCATTTCGTGAAAGGTATCTGCAGCAGTAAGAACCACCTCACCGATCGAATCGGCTTTCTCCTCGGCCAACTCCGGAACGAGGACGTCTTCAAGCTCGTGCGCGAGCTCGCTCAACTGCCGGAAACCGCAAGCCGCAGAATCGCCCTTCAGCGTGTGCACGGCCCGGCGAACGCTTCGCAGCTTTTCCGGATCCTTGGGATGCGCCTCGAGGCCCAGGCCCGCTTCATTCATGTCCTGGAGGATTTCCTCGGCGCTCTCGAAAAAGAGATCGCGAAGCTCGGAGGACCGGTCGTCGGGAGAAAAGGTCACTGCGCCGCCTCGAGTCGCTGATACACGGTCGCGTTGTTCTCGTGGATCATGTGGTACTTCGTCGTCAATCCAAAAAGACTTTCCGCGTGTCCGACGAACAGATACCCGTCGGGGTTGAGACACCGATGAAACTTCTCGATCAGCCGCTTCTGCTCAGCCTCGTCGAAATAGATCATCACGTTACGGCAGAAAATCATGTCGTTGCGCTGGGGCAGGTATTCCGTTTTCAGGTTATGAAAGTCGAACTGGATCAGCTCCTTCAGCGCCGGCTTAACCGCATATTTGTCGCCGATCTTCTCGAAGTAGCGCAGCCTGCACGTGTAATCCACCGCCTCCATCTGCGCGTCGGTGTAGATGCCTTGCTGTGCGGTGAGTAGCGCCGAATAGTTGATGTCCGAGGCCACGATTTCCACCTTCCAGGGCGGATGAATCAGCGGCTTAGGAGTGGGCATTTCGAATGGAAGCGGATTCCGCAAGTAGTAATAGGCGAGGGCGTCGCAGACCAAAATCGCAAGCGTGTAAGGCTCCTGGCCCGTGGAACAACCAGCGCTCCATACCCTCAACGACCAGTCGCGGCGTTCCTGTTTCTTCTTCAAGAGGTCTTCGAGAACCACCTTCTGAAAAAGCTCAAGCTGGGGACGAATTCGAAAAAAACTCGTTTCGTTTACGGTGAGGTTCTCGAGCAGGGCGATGAGTTCCTTCTTGCCTTCGCGGCTAGTAAGGAGCCGGTAGTAGCTGTAAAACGAATCCATCTGGCAGGCTTTCAGGCGACGTTGCAGGCGATCCCGCAGGAAATGCGTGCGGCGTTCGTCGAAATACATGCCACACTCCTGGTAGACGAGAGTCTGCAACAGCTTCAATTCCGGATCAGTAAGTGGGACTTCCGTCGCAAGTGTGGACATTCATTCCTCGGTGTTGGGGCTCCCGCTTCTGCTCAAAAACTGCGCTCGCCAATGCCCGCGGCAACCGGGGTGGCAGAGTCGGCGAACTCTTCCAGCCGGCGCAGTTCCCTGCGCTCAAGAATCCGGCTCAAGTCCAGCAAGATGACCAGGCGTCCCTTCAATTTGCCTACGCCCGTGATGTAGCTCAATTCACCTTCTTGAAACATATTTTGCGGCGCTTCGATATCGGAAGGCCGAATCCTGAGGACCTCCGACGCGGAATGCACGAGAAGGCCGATGGACCGATTTTCCAGTTCGACCACAACGATGCGGTTCTTCTTGTTCGTCGCGCCCGACATGTCGCCAAAACGCTTGCGCAGATCGACCACCGGAATGATTCGCCCGCGCAAATTGATTACGCCTTCGATGTAGTCAGGCGCGTTCGGTACGGAAGTGATTTCGGGAACGCGGACAATCTCACGGACCATCGCGATCGGGAGGCCGAAAGTCTCTCGCCCGATTCGAAAGCCAACGAGCTGGATTTCTTTGTCCATAGTCGCCGTATGCACCCTCAGGAGCGAAACGTTTCCGCATATTCAGGAACCGTGGAATGGTCCCCAAGGGAGGGCCGGCGCGAGCCGCCTCTCCGCGGATCGTTGAAGTGCTCTTCGAGGACGAAGCGGTCCATCGATTCAAGCAAGTTGCGCGAGAGCTTCGACATCTGATCGGCCGCGGCGGCGAGTTCCGTCGAGCTCGAAGTGGATTGCTGAACCAATTCGCGCATCCTTTCCATCGCGCGAACCACGGCCTGCGCGCCGGAAGCCTGCTCTTCCACCGAAGAGTTGATTTCCTGCGTGATTTCAGTGAGACGATTGGTGGCCTTCGCGATTTGCGCCGAGCCGTTGGATTGCTCCATGGTGGCAGCGCCGATTTCCTGCGAGAACTTGTAAACCTCGGAAACTACGTCGGAAATTTTCTCGAGCGCCACGCTGAGGTCTTTGTTCAACGTAAGACCTTCCTGGACCATGGTGGTGCTGTGCTCCATGTTTTCCACGGCCTCGCGGGCCTCTTTTTGAATGCCTTCGATGAGTTCGGAAATTTCCTTGGTGGACTGGGTGGATTTCTCGGCCAGTTTTCTCACTTCTTCGGCAACCACCGCGAAGCCAAGGCCGTGTTCGCCGGCGCGCGCTGCTTCGATGGCGGCGTTGAGCGCCAGAAGGTTGGTTTGTTCGGCCAGATCGTCGATCACTTCGATGATCTTGCCGATGTCATCCGCGCGGCGGCCGAGCACGTCGATAATTTCTGCGGAAGACTGAATCGCCTGGCTCGTGCGATTCAACCCCGCAGTGGCTTTATCCATCGTGACCATGCCGGTCTGCGCTTCTTCGCGCGAACGGTGGGAAATTTCGACAAGAAGCTTCGCTGTGTCGGCCACTCGCTGAATCGAAGTGACCATCTGGTCGATCGACGCGGACGTTTCCGCGACGCTCGATGCCTGAACCTGCGTATTCTTGACCACGTTTTGAACGTTGATGCTCATTTCGTGCATCGTGCTGGTGACTTCGTCGATCGCCGACGCGGCCTGGACGCTGACCTTAGCCGATTCATCGGAAGCGCTCGCCATCTGGCCGGCGCCGCTGGCCACCTGCGAGGCGCTGTCGCGGACCTGCCGGACCATCGCGCGCAGTCCTTCGGTCATTCGCGCGAACGCCTTTGCCATCGTGTCGTGCTGCGATCGCGGCTGGATCGTTACCGAGAGCTGACCTTCGGAAATAGACGCGGATACGGCGGCCATCTCCCGCAAATGCACGATCATCTTGTTGAAGTTTTCAGCGAGAACGCCCACTTCATCGCTGCGGTGGATATCGATCGATTGATCGAGATCGCCGGATTCGCCGATTCGGTGCGCGACTTCAATCAAGTGATTGAGGGGCTCCTTGATGGATTTCGCGGTGTAGAAAGCGATCAGGCCGCCAATCGCGGCCGCGAAGAGCATGCCCATCGTCGTGATGATCGTGTTCCAGAGGGTGGCGGACGCGGCCGACTGGTCGGCTTCCTCGAACGCCTTCTTGACGTTGCGGCTGGATTCATCCAGGACACCCGTGGATTTATTCACCCACGAAGACGGGTCGTGTTGCAGGTAGTAGATCTGCAGATCGGAGACCGTCGCATCGCCCGCATCCACCTGGTGGCGCTTCGCAATCATTGGCTTGGCGAAGTTCTCGGCCCAGTCGCGTTCATTCTCTTGAACCTGAGAGAGCGCCGAGCGCAGGATCGTGTCGTCCACTTTTGCTTCCGATTGCTTGAGAAGTTCCTGGAGATCGTTGATGCCCTTGTTGGTCTTGTCTTCGTCCCGCAGGTCGCCGCTGAGCAGGTAGCTCCCGAGGAAGAGCCGGTTTTCCATCATCTGATAGCGGACGCTCTCAATCGCTTGCACGTCGTTCAGCGTGGCGGCTACGGTTCCACGCGCATCATGTTCATGCTTCACCGTGATGATGTTGACGCCGAGCAGTACGATCATGATTCCCAGAACGGCGCCAAATCCCAGGTACAATTTCTTGCCAATCGTCATTGCAAAACCTCCGCTTCCTCACTTTCAGGAAGCCCCCTCGCTAGGAACGCCCTAGTTCTTCCCCGTGAAGTCGATTTCGATAATCTCCACGGTGTCTTTCGGAGCAGGCTCAAAGCGCCATTTCTTGATGGCGTCCTGCGCTGAACTTGCCAGCACAGGATTGCCCCCGATAATTTTTGTGTTGGTCACGTGTCCATCGGCGGATACCGTGGTCTCGACCCTTACTTTGCCGGCCAGGCTCAATTGCTTGGCGATTGTCGGATACTCGGGAACTACCTTGCTTTTCAGCTTGCGTTTTGTCTCGCCGGCCGACTCCTGCGCGGTTGCCCTTGGGGAGACAATCGCGAAGCTGCCAACCAGCAACGCGACGCCTAGTCCCACGCTAGCCACTCTGAGTGCTACCTTCATTGCAGTCTCCTCCCCAGAACGGAAAACCCCGCCTGAAGAATTGCAAAGGTGATGCCATGCTCAGAGAAGGTATGGAATGGGGTTCGATCGCGTTGCGGGACTCCTGCAAAGCCCTGTGGGTGCTGTAGTTATGCGTTCCTAAGATCGTGCTATGAAAGAGCAAAGCTGGTGCTGGCCGTCTCAAACGATGGCGGCCATGCAATTGAGGGTCTCACCTTGCGACACTCTCTCGATTGTTCGATAAGCAACACCGACGTGCGGTTCGCTTGACTCAAATTGAGAATGCACCGTAACGTCAATGAGCAACGCCCCAAAGTAACGTCAACAGGCTAATCAGGGCGTAGACCGTGACCTTCATGCGCACACTGAAGAAGACCGTGGAAATCCCGTCTCAACTCGCCGGACCGTTCGAGCATCTGCTGGCGCAGTTCTTGGCCGCGACCTTGGAGCTCAACCCGTCGATCGGCGCTCCTGAATTTGCCCGCCGCCTGACGGCTCGTGCCTCAGAAATGCTTGGCGCCCGCGCCGCCGTCCTCGCGGTGCGGCGTGGAACGGAATGGGAGATCGCAGCCCTCACCGGGCCCGCGCATCGCTGGGATTTTTCGGTTCAATCAAAGCTGGCCGTCGCGCTCGCCCAGGCGCAGCCGGTTGCGCCCGCAACGCCTCCATCGGGCTCGGCTGCTCGCCTGTTGGGACGCGAACTTGCAGGAGCGCTGGCGTGGTCGGAAGTCGCGCTCGCCCGATTGACCGGCAGCGAAGGCGAACCTCTCGGAGTTTTGTGCCTGGCTGATCTCGGGCGTGACCTTTCCGCCAGCGAGCGGCAACTGCTGGAGGCACTCGCAAGCCACGCATCCGTCGCCATAGAGAACGCCCAGCTATTTTCGCGGGTAGAGCAATCACGCAAGCAATGGGTGGAAGACTTCGACGCGATTTCCGATTTCATCGTCGTCCACGACTCGCAGAATCGCGTGCTTCGCTTGAACCGCGTTCTTGCGAATCAACTCGGCATCCGCCTGACGGACGCTATTGGCCGGGAGATCGGCAAGCTGAAGATTCTTGGCGCTGTGGCTCAACCGGGCGGCTGCCCGTTTTGCCGCGACCTGCATTCGGCGCGCGAAGAACACATTCATCCCGAATCCGAGCGCACGTATCTGATATCAACTTCGAGGATTCGCGCCCACAACGAGAGCGAATTCCGGACGATTCACGTTCTCAAGGACATCACGGACCGGCGCGAGGCGGAGCGCCGCTACCGTCGCGAACGCGACTTCAATCGAAATATCCTGAACAACACGCAGAGCATGATTCTCGTTCTCGACACGGCAGGCCTCATCAGCTATGCGAATCAGCGCTGCTTCGAGGCCGGATATTCCGAGTCAGAACTTCTCGGCCACCCCCTGACGGAAATGGTGCCGCCCGCGCGCCGCCCTACGCTGGCCCAATCTCTGGAACGGACAATTCAGGGCGACGCGACGGAACCGCTCGAGATTCCACTGCTTCGCGGAAATGGCACGCAGGGACAGTTTTCGCTGAGCCTGAGCCCGATGCGCGACGATCACGGCGGCATCAACAGCGTGGTGGTGGTCATCACCGACATCACGGACGCCGCGAATCTCCAGGCAAAGTTGATGCAAACTGAAAAAATGGCGGCCCTGGGACAACTGGTTTCGGGCGTGGCGCATGAAGTGAACAATCCGCTGGCTGCAATCGTGGGATTCACGGACTTGCTGCTCGAAAATCCGGGCGTTCCCGATACGGCCAAAGAAGAATTGCGAGTAATCCTGCAGGAAGCGCAACGCACTCGCGCGATCGTCCAGAATCTTCTGAGTTTCGCGCGCCAGATGCCGGCGCAGCGAGAGCCGGTGCAAATGAATTCAATTCTGCGGCAAACGCTGAAGCTGCGCGCGTACGATTTCTCAAATCACGGCGTGGAGCTGCACGAGAACTATGCCGAAGATCTTCCTCTCGCTCTCGGCGACTCCCATCAGTTGCAGCAGGCCTTTTTGAATATTTTGAACAACGCGTACGACGCCGTGCAAGAGACGCGCAGGCCGGGGCGAGTTGAAGTTACGACATCGCATGAAAAGGACCATCTCGAAATCAAATTCCGCGACAACGGCGCCGGGATTTCCCATCCCGATCGCATTTTCGATCCATTCTTCACGACCAAGGAAGTCGGCAAGGGAACAGGACTCGGACTGAGTATTTGTTACGGAATCGTTCGCGCCCACCGCGGTGAAATCGTCGCCAAAAACAATCCTGACGGCACGGGCTGCACATTCACTGTGCGCTTTCCTGTTGCTGCGGCCACTCCGGAGTTGGTTTCCAGCGAGGCGGCGCAATGACGGCGCCTCAAATCGCTGCCACCGCCGCACGGCCCCGGATTCTCGTCATTGAGGACGAGCCCTCTGTAGCCGCCTTCCTTCGAACGGCCCTCGACCGGCGCGGCTACGAAGTGGTGACTGCGCCCTCAGCGGCAGACGGCTTGCAAATGCTCGCCTCGGCGGATTTCCAAGGCGTGATTTCGGATTTTCGGACGCCCGGAGGAATCAACGGAGCCGATGTGCACGACTGGTTGCGAAGACATCGGCCTGCACTCGCCGCAAGGATTGTTTTCATCACGGGAGATACGGCCAGCGCCGAAACGATCTACTTGCTGCAGCAGGCGGGCACGCCGTGTGTGGAAAAGCCATTTCGCGTTCATCAGCTCATGGCCGCGGTGGAGAAAGCCATAGGTAAGCCATGAAAGACGATTCACGCCTTCGATTGTTGGTGGTCGATGACGAGCAGAGCATCCGCCGCCTCTGTATGACCGTCGGCCAGGGCCTGGGCTTCGTGTGTGCCGAAGCGGAAACCGCCGAAGCAGCTCTTGAGTCCGTTGAGGTTGTGCCGCCGGAGCTTGTGGTGACGGATTTGAAGTTGCCCAGCCTTACCGGTGATGATCTGCTCAGGAAAATCAAGGAACTCTTGCCGCGCGCCGAGGTGGCCATTATGACGGGCCACGGGTCAATCGAATCGGCTGTCGAGGCCATGCGGCACGGCGCCTACGACTATATCGAAAAGCCGTTCCGCGTGGAGCGATTGCGGCAGCTTCTACAACGAATGGCCGAGAAGGTGCGCCTCGTCACTGAAAATCAATTCTTGCGCGAGCGCGTGAACGCCGACGTCAATCTGAATGGGATCACCGGCTCCTCGGCCAAGATTCAAGACGTTCTGCGCATGGTTTCGCGCCTGAAAGATACGCGCACACCCGTGCTCGTTACCGGCGAAAGCGGAACCGGGAAAGAGCTGGTGGCGCGCGCGATCCATTTTCACGGGCCGCTGGCGCAAATGCCGTTCGTGGCTGTGGATTGCGGCTCGCTCGTTCCAACGCTGATGGAGAGCGAGCTGTTCGGCCATGAAAAGGGGGCGTTCACCGGAGCCCTGAAGTCGAAGGCCGGCCTTTTTCATGCTGCCAATGGCGGAACGATCTTTTTGGACGAAATCGGGGAGCTTCCCCTCGAGTTGCAGGCGAAGTTGCTGCGCGTGCTGCAGGAAAAGGAAGTGCGGCCCGTGGGGAGCAACGAAAAGGTCCCGGTAGATGTGCGCGTGGTCGCAGCCACCAACCGCGACCTGGAAGCGTCGTACCGCGCGGGCACTTTTCGCAAGGATCTCTATTTCCGCCTGAACGTGGTGACGGTTCACCTGCCCGCGCTGCGGGAGCGCCGCTCGGACATTCCGCAACTCGTGCACTGCTTCCTCGATCGCTATGCCCCGGGCGAAAGCATTCAGGTCACCCCTGCATCCATGAAGAGCTTCCTTCAATACGACTGGCCGGGAAACGTGCGCGAGCTCGAAAACTGCATCGCGCGCGCAGTCGCTCTGGGCGATCACAAAATAATCGACGTCGGCGACCTTACGCCCGAGATTCGCGGCGCTTCCGAATCCGCGCTCGCGCGCGAGGACGCTGCGCTGTCCACCACGGCGCTGGCCGATCTCGAACGCATGACGATTCTTCGCGTCTTTGAACAGGCCGGTGGCGACAAAGCGCTTACTGGACGAATGCTCGGCATCAGTCGCGCAACTCTGTATCGAAAACTCAAGCGTTACAACATCCCTCTGCGTTCTTCCAGCAAGCAACTCGTCGAAGCCGTGCACGAATAATCCAGAATAATCCAAGAAGTTGCTCCTGGTTTTCGAGTCGGTCTTCGATCGCGCCTGCGCGACGCGAGTGAGACAAATCTGTATCAGCCTGAGACGTTGCGAACGCGTTTCAATCTGTGCCTCGTGTAAGTGCAACCAGACATGGGCAGTTAGGCCAGAGCGTCCGAATCGACCTTTTGGCTGCCTTCGTGCAATCAATGCTTCGCGCCATTTCCGTATTCGTCTGTTTGCGCTCTGTCATTTTCGGGCGTGAGAACGGAAAAGAGCGTGGGGGGCCCGTGACGCAACAAGCCGGAATCGTTTCTGCGATAGCAGACCAAACGTGCGTGGAAAAGTTGGCAAAGCTTTTCCCGAGCGCCTCGCCGGTGCGCCTTCCGGTTCGCGTGATGGCGATGGGGACGGGCCGGCAAAGTTTGCAGGAGAAGACGGTGATCGAGTTCGGCACTGCGCAAGAGGTTCTGTTCGCTTCGACGTTGCCGCTTGAATTCGAGGATCGCGTTCGAGTGGTCAATTCGGACGGAACGCTGGACGCGCGCGCGAAAGTCGTCGCTGTTCGGTATCACGACGGGATGAAGGCGGTGGCGGCGCGATTCGTTGGTCAAGTGGAGAACTGGATCATCAAACCATGAGCCCGAAAACACCTGTGACGACGATGAATCCGTCCGCCGACGGAAAGAAGTCCGCTTCCGCCAGTCCGGCGGATTTTGCAGCGCAGTGGAGCGAAGCCCGGCTCGCGTATCCGTTGTATGCGGCGCTGGCCAATCAGTTCAGTTTGGAACCGCCGCCATATCCCGCGGGCGAGGCGCCGCCTCCGAGGCCGACGCGTGACGTCTTCGATCGCGACCTGGAATGGCTCGACGCCGTCGATGCGAAGCTTCGAGCGTACCAGATCCGCCAACTTCCCCCGGAAGTCCTCAACGCCAGCGAAGAGACTCTTCGTGCTTTCATTCACCGCCAACTGCGAAAGCCCGACAAAACGATACTCGATCGCGACAAGATCGACTTGTTGCTCGTGCAATATTTCGCTCTCTGCGCGCCGGAAGAACTCTATCGAAACGAGATCAGGCTGGAAGATGTGGCGCAGGTCCTGCGCCCTGTCTTGACCGAAGCGGATGCGACACCGCTCGAATGGTGCCAGCCGCTCGTGCAGATTCTCGACAAGACCGATCAGTGTCACAGCCTGCGCGACATGCTCGAACTGGGGCTTCTCGAGCAGGGCCGATTGCTGAAAGACGCGGCGGGCGACATGTTTTACGACCCGGCCGCCCTCGTCGCGTTCTGCCGGTTCAATTTCCTCTTGCGGCGCGCGTTCATTCGCCTGCTGCATGCCGACCTGAGCGCTGTCCGGCAGGCTGTGGAGGCTCTCGATGCCAGCGGCGTGAAGACCGTGGATTGCCGGCGTGCAGGATTTTCCGCCGCCGAAAGCACGATTCAGCTTCGATTCTTCTGTGAAAACTGGCGCCAGCCGTTTCAGAAGGACTACACGGAAAACTCAGTTACGCGGGCTTTTGAGCAGCTTCTGGCATTGCGCGCGGATTTGGAAGAAGCGCTGGGTTGGGGGCATTCCGGCGAACGATTCGCAACAAAGGGCGGCGCGGCGACGCCAAGGATCGAAACACGAGCCGCCTCGGAGACGGATCAAGCCCCTCCGGAGGAACAGCGGGAAGCCGCACCGCAGGCCGAGGCGCCTGCGTCAAAGGCGGCGGCTCCAGCGGACGCGCGGAAGGCTGCGACCTCCGCAGCGGATACTCCCGCGGCGCCGACAGCCGCAGCTGAAGCCGAGAAATGCCTGGAAGCGATCTGGGAGCAACTCATCGCCGCTCCGCCATCGCGGGGCCGGTCGATGTCCACCGTCGTCTTGCAGGACACCAAAGTGCTGCTCTCATCCTGGGAAGTGGCCGCATTCGTTGCGGAAGGCGGCCAGGAATCCGAAGACCTTCGCCGCGCCGTTGTCGCGCGCGCGCTGATTGCCGTCGCGGCTGACCAGCGGAAACGCTCCGGAGAAGAAACAGCCCTGGCATCCGCTCTCGTTCTTGCGAAGAGCGAAGTTTCATATTTTCAGGGACGAGTGGAACAGTCGAAGCGGACGAAAAATACCGAAGCAGCCGTGAATCTTGGAATCAGCACGAAGCGCCTGCTTTCTTGCATCGAGGAAGCGGAAAAGCTCCAGCCTTGATCGGGGAATGAACGGGGATTCCGTTTGAATTGCTCCAGCATCCTAATCGTTTCGGATGACACGGAATTCGCTCGCACGGTTGCTGCGGGCTGGCAGGCGGAGAAGCACATCCCGGAAATCACGCTCGCAACGAGCGACGTGTGGCATCCGTCTGGAGCAGCCGGGTATGGATTGGTGATTGTCGGCCCTGTTCTTGACGGCAAATCCTCCCAAATTCTTTCCTCTCTCAGCGCGTTTCCAACCACAGCCTCTCTGCACGTCGCTCGAGACGAAAAGGAGGCCGCCTCGCTGCGAGCCGAGCATTCGCATTTGCTCGTGATTGCCCGCGATGACGCGTGGATGAGGACTTTGATCACCGTGTCGATGGAAGCCCTCCGGCGCGTTCAAGCGGTTACGCGGGCGCAGCGAGCGGAGCGGCAGGCTATTGAATACCAACGGTACGCGATGCTCGGGCGTTACATGCTGGAGATGCGCCCGGGCGTGAACAACGCACTGACGTCTGTAGTCGGCAACGCCGACCTGCTGCTGCTTGAGCCTGGTCAGGTCTCCGGCAACTCTCGCGAGCAGATTCGAACAATTCACGTGATGGCGCTGCGTCTCAACGAGATCATGCAGCGGTTCTCATCGCTTGCGAGTGAAGTGAAGGCCAGTGAGAAAGAGTCTCAGTCTGAGACGGAAGGTCTTATTTCGATCCTTTAGCCTGGCGCGACGACGCATGGCGGAGGGTTGTAAGTCCAACGGATACAATCAGTTTACGTTGCGGTCGCAATTCGCGAAAGCCGCTGAACGCGTGGCTGCACAGTTGCAAATATTGTTCTTGGATATCTCTCTGGAGGAGGTACGGAACGCGTGAAGAAAATTCTAGTGGTCGACGATTCGCAGGCAGAAGTGAAATTGATGCTGTCGATGTTGCAGCAAGGCGGCTTTCATTCGGTGGGCATTTCCGACCCCACGAAAATCGAGGAAGCGATTGAGGAAGAGCGCCCTAACGTGATTCTTCTGGATGTCGTGATGCCACAGCGGAACGGATTTCAGGTCTGCCGCGATCTCAAGAGCGAAGGACCCTATTCGAATATTCCCGTGATTCTGGTGACGTCGAAGACGGCGCCCAGCGACCGCTATTGGGGCGAGCAGCAGGGAGCGAATGGCTACGTTGCCAAGCCCTTCACGCCGGACGAGTTGATCAGCGCCGTGAAAAGGTTTGCCTGATGGCTGATTTGCACGACACCGCAGCTTGGCCGGATGGACTCGAAGCCGAGTTCCTCGATGAGATCTACACCGAGGAACGGCGGCCCGAGCGCCAATACTGCGTGTTTCGCGCCGGACGAGAGCGGTTCTGCCTGTTGGTGCTCGAAATCGAGGAAGTGGTTGACTGGCCGATCGTGACGCGCATCCCTCTGGCGCCTGCGTTTCTGATGGGAGTTTTTAACTTGCGCGGAACGATCGTCCCTTTGGTGGACATCGCTTTCACCGAAGGCAGGCGGCCGGGACTACTGCCGAAACACGTCGTTGTGGCTGCTTTGAAGGGCGACGCCCAGCGCGATGATTTGCGGCTCGGCATCGTGGCGGACGAAGTGATCGGGACGTACTCCGCCACCGAAGACGCTTTGCTCGACCAGACGCCAACCGACGTGCCGCATTGCCGGGGAATGCTGCGACACGAGGATCGCCTGGCGCTGGTTGTGGACCTTCGGAGACTCACGGACGTTTTTCCGGCGCCGGTAATCTGACGTGCACTTTTTGTGGAGGAAGTCATGAAATCTCGTTTGAGTTCGACCATCTGGCTGCTGGTCTTCTGGATCGCCGCAGCCCTGTTCGGGGTGCTCGGGCTCGGCTATTACGCCGGGCAGCACGCCGCCGAAACGACGTCCGCCGGAAGCTCCAACGGAGCATTGCTTGGCGGTGTCGCACTGGGGGTGCTGGGCGCAATTTCGATCGTCATGGTGCTGAGCAAGCGCGTGCTCAAACCGGTGGGCGAACTCGCGAAGTTTTCCGAGCGCCTGGTGGCAGGGGACTCCCGCGCCCGCGTGGAGGTTGAAAGCAGCGACGAATTCGCGTTTATCGCCGAAAACTTCAACCGAAGTGCTGCGAAGGTCGCGCACGCCGTCACAAACCAGCAGGCGCAGGATTCCCTACAGCGCAGCATCACGGACCTGCTCAACACGATCAATCAGGTGGCCCGCGGCGACCTCACCATCCGCGGCAAAGTGACGAACGACGCGCTCGGCAACGTCGTGGACTCGGTGAATTTCATGCTCGACAACTTCACCAAAGTTCTCGAACGCGTCCGCAAAGCCGCGATCGACGTCAGCACCAGCGCCAACCAGATTCTCGAAGCGGCCGACGACATGACGGCCGGCGCTACTCAGCAGGATCAGGAAATCACGAATACGTCTTCGGCCGTGGAAGAGCTCACGGTTTCCATGAAGCAGGTGTCGAACAACGCGGAAGCCAGCGCCGAAGCAGCTCGTCGCGCGCTCGACGCAGCGGAACAGGGCAACCGCGCCGTGCGCGATACGCTCGAGGGCATGCAGCGTATTCGGGCGTCGGTGCAAGCCACTGCCAAGAAAATCAAGTCGCTCGGCGATCGTTCGCTGGAAATTTCGGAAATCATCAACGTGATTAACGACATCACCGAGCAGACCAACTTGCTGGCTCTCAACGCGGCCATCGAGGCGGCGCGCGCGGGAGAAGCAGGGCGCGGGTTCGCGGTGGTCGCCGACGAAGTGCGTAAGCTGGCTGAACACTCACGCAGCGCCACGAAAGATATCGCGGCTTTGATTAAGGCCATTCAGGCCGAGACGAACGAAGCAGTGGTGGTGATGGAGGAAGGCACGCGCGAAGTGGAAGTCGGGGCGGGCCTCGCGGATCAAGCCGGCAAAGCGCTAGAAGCGATTTCGAGCGTCGTTCGCCAGTCCGCCGAACTCGTTCAGGAAATCTCACTCGCTTCAAAGCAGCAGGTGCGCGGAACGGAAGGCGTGGCCAACGCGATGCAAATCATTTCGGGCATTACACGCCAGACCACACAGGGCGCCCGCCAAACCGCTTCTACCGTCGGAAACATGGTGAAACTGTCCGAGCAGCTCAATGAAGCGCTGGCACAATTCCGGTCGCAATCAGGGAGGTCGCAAGAACAGGTGGAGGACGCGCGCGCCCCGGTGCCGGCGGGCGCCCAGCGATAGTGCCGGTTCCAAGCGCGGCGCGAAGGCGGCGTTGAGGCGTGCCGGACATGAAACAGCATCCAGTCATGAACGCGACGCTCACCGAAGCTGAGCTCGACGACATCCGAGTCTTGATCGAGCAACGCTCCGCGATTCTGTTCGATTCTTCGCGAGAGCGCTTCTTCTCGACGCGCGTGCGCGAGCACCTCGAGGAGAAGGCCTGGTCCAGCGGCAGCGAGCTGCTCCGTCACGTGCGTGGATCGAGCATCGAGTATGAATCGCTGCTCGAGCGGCTGCTGACACAGGAGACTTCGTTTTTCCGCTATCCGAGCGTGTACGAGGCGCTCGAAAAGAGGATTCTCCCGCAAGTGCAGGAGAGAAAGTTTTGGGAGAGTCCGCGAACGCTTCGGATTTGGAGCGCGGGCTGTTCGACGGGCGAGGAGCCGTACTCGATCGCGATCACGCTCTGCGACTCGTTGAAGTTCGCGGAGGCCTGGGAAATCGAAATTCTCGCGACCGATGTAAGCCGGCGCGCGTTGCGTCACGCGGAGCGCGGCGCGTATGCGAAGCGTAGCCTGCAGGACGTGTCTTTGCGGCAAGTGGAGGCATATTTCACGTCCACAAAGCATGGGTTTCAAGTGAAGCCGCGAATCCGGCGAATGGTTTCGTTCGCGCAGATGAATCTGGTCGAGTCCGTCTACGTGGGCAAGCTCGACTGCATTTTCTGTATGAACGTGCTCATGTACTTCTCGGAAGAGCGGCGGCTGGCAATTCTTCGGCGCTTTTATGACGCGCTCGAGCCCGGCGGATATTTCTTGCTGGGCCACGCTGAGACGCTGTCGCACGTGCCTATGAAGTTCGAGTCGATCGTTCTCGCGGATTGCCGCCTGTACCGGAAACCGGTGGCCAGCGAGGCGCGTCAGGCGCCTGCGCTTGTGGAGGGAAGGCTGTGAACGGGCCGAGCCAGGAATCCGTCGAGCTGTTCCTGCAGGAGGCTTCCGAGAACCTCCAGTATCTGCGGGAGTACTCCGGGCTGTTGCAGGAGCCGCAGACCAAGCCCGAAGACCTCGAAAAGCTCTACATTGCCTCGCACACGCTTGCGGGGACATCCGCCAGTTACGGGTTCCCCCAATTCTCCGAAGTCGCCGCGAAGATGGCGCATGTCTTCCACTACGCCATGAACGCGCGGCTGACGCCCGATATGCATGGCCCGCTCACCGAATTCATTTCCGACGCGATCTCCGTGCTTGAATTCGATCTTTTGCAGATCAGTTCGACGGGACTCGAGACCGCCCCAGACATCGCCGCATTCAAGCAGCGTTACGCTTTCGCGTTCCCGTCCCAGCAAGCTCCCGAAGCGCCGAGAGAGACGGAAGCCAGCGAAGTTGGCCAGGGCGAGCCGATTCCGCATGTCTTCGATGGGCCATCGTTTGCCGCGACGCTGCCCGCGGATGGAGACGTCCCCGACGAAGTTCTCGAATTCTTCATACCGGAAGCCGAAGAGCACCTGCAGGCCGTAACGGAATGCCTGCTGGCTCTCGAAGCCAATCCGAATCCCGAGGACATCCACCGGCTGTTCCGTTCCATGCATACGGTGAAAGGATCCGCGGCGCAGGTCGGACTCCACCGCATCTCGGCGGTCGCCCATCGGGTCGAAGACCTGCTCGGCTACCTGCGCGATGGAATGGTGCAGCCGAACGCAGAGATCGTGGATGTCTGCCTCGAATCGGTAGACGTGCTCAAGAAGTTTCTGCACCGCCAGTGGTCGAGTGACGCCGAAATGGCTGCGGCCGTCGATCCGCTTCTCGCACGGATCGTGGAACTCACTCCCGAGGTTTCCGAGTCGGAGACTCAGGAAACGAACGCGTCAGCCTCTATGGAATCTGCCGGCGCCCAGACGGGCGCAATTTCGGGTGCTCAACGACCGGCCGGAGCCCAGCCACTGCCTCAGGCGAAATCGGTGCGCATCTCGCTGGAGCGGCTCGATCGCATGATGAACGCCGTCGGCGAGCTCGTAATCAACCGAACGCGAATGCTGGGGCGCCTCACCGAGCTGGCGAAACTCGTCGAAGTCTTGAATTTCTCGAAGGGCAGGCTTTCCGGAAAAGTTGCGGAGTTTCAGGAAAAACACGAGTTCAGCCGCATCAGTGGGTCCCTGATTCCCGGCAGCCAGCCGCCGCAGATGGACACTTTCCGCGGAAAGCCGCCGGCGGTCCCGCGAATCATGTCGAGCGAACTGCTCGAATTCAGCGAGCTCGAGATGGACCGGTACGACGACGTCAACATCCTGTCCCGGTCCCTGACTGAGATTTCGGCGGACGTCACCGAAGTGCTCACGCAGCTCGAGGCATTCATGGGCCGCGTCGATTCGGATATCGACGAGTTCACGAAACTCGCGCACAACCTGCAGGACGAAATTACTGCCGCCCGCATGGTGCCGATCGGCAACCTCTACACCCGGCTTTCGCGAACGGTTCGCGATGCCGCCAAAGCCACGGGCAAACCCGTGGAACTCCTGCTCGAAGGCGCCGAGACGGAACTCGACAACAACATCATTCAGCACATTTCCGACCCGCTGATTCACCTGGTTCGGAACGCGGTGGCGCACGGGATTGAAAGGACGGACGTTCGCCGCGAGGCAGGCAAGCGCGAAAAGGGCCACGTCACGGTTCGCGCCTATCATCGAGGAAATCACATTTTCATCGAAGTGGAAGACGACGGCCGGGGCATCGACTACGAGCGCGTCCGGCAAGGCGTGGTTGATTCGGGAGCGATGTCGCCTGTTGCCGCGGCGGAACTCAGCGACCGCGAACTCCGTGAGTTTCTGTTCCGGCCCGGATTCTCGACGGCATCCTCGACTTCGGAACTCGCGGGCCGCGGCGTGGGTCTCGACGTCGTGCGAGCGAATGTGCACGCGCTGAACGGCGAAATCGAGGTGCGCTCGGAACTGGGTCAGGGCGCCTGCTTCACGGTGAAGGTGCCTTTAACGCTGATTATTTCCCAGGCGCTGTTCGTGCGGTGCGGCGCCTCCGTTTTCGCATTGCCCCTTGCGGTGATCGAGGAAATACGCCGCCTCCGTCCCGATGAAATTGAAGATGTCGGCGGCAAGCTGCTCACGCGCGTCCGCGACGTAGTCACGGAGGTCGTCCGCCTGGACCTTCAGCTTGCTTTGCCGCCTCTCGAACCGCTCAACGGCTATTTCCACATGGTGATTGTGAAAGTCGCCGGGAAACAGGTGGGCGTGGTCGTCGAGGAAGTGCTGGGCAAGGATGAAATTGTGATCAAGAACCTCGGCGACTATCTCAGGCGCGTCAAGCTGTTTCCAGGAACCACGATCGCGTCGGATGGCAGCTTGATTTTGCTGATCGACCTGAATCGCCTCGTCTCCGCGGACGCCAGCGACCGGCACGCATTGCCTGCGTCTTCTCCGGCGGCTCGCGTTTTTGCGCCCGGTGCGGAAGCCGTCGCGGCCGGCAGCATCCCGGCGGAGGCAGTGGACCCGGTCGAGAACGACCAAGTCGTCGTCGTAGCGGACGATTCCATTAGCGTCCGGAAATTCGTCGGCAGGATGCTCGAAAAGGCCGGCTATCGCGTCAAGCTTGCGTCGGACGGACTCGAAGCTTCCGAAATCATCGCCCAGGTGGGATGCCACCTTGTAATCACCGACCTCGAAATGCCGCGCATGAACGGCTACGAGCTGCTGGCCCATTTGCGCCAGGATCCCGTCACGCGCCGCATTCCGGTTCTGGTGGTCACGTCTCGTGCGGGTGCGAAGCATCGCGATCGCGCGATCAAAGAGGGCGCGTCAGGTTTCCTGACAAAACCGGTGCAGGAAGATCAATTGATGTCGATCGTTGACAGCCTCCTCGGTTCCCAAGCGCAGGCGAACCAGGCGCGTCCAGCGGTGCGAGTGCCGGTGCAGCAGGGTTGATATGACGAAAGGAACCGAAAAGAAAATCCGCGTGCTTGTGGTGGATGACTCCGCCTTTATGTGCAAGGTGCTGGAGGAGATCATCAACGCCGACCCGCAGCTTGAAGTGGCGGGACAAGCCCGCAACGGCCGCGACGCGGTTGTGATGGCCGAATCGCTGCGCCCCGACGTGATTACGATGGACATCAACATGCCGCACGTGGACGGCCTCCAGGCTACGGAACTGATCATGTCGCAACACCCGCGGCCCATCGTGATCGTCAGCTCGGAATCACGTGAAGGAGCAGCCAGCACGTTGCGGGCGCTCGAACTTGGCGCCATCGATTTCGTTCCCAAGCCGTCGAGTGGCATCGATCTCGACATGAGGAACGTGCGGGAAGACCTCACGCGAAAACTGAAGCTTGCGGCGAAGGTACGCGTCATTCGCACGGCAACTCGCTCCAGGGTCACAGCGCGTGAGCCTGTAGCAGGCGTCTCATCGACTGGGACGGGCGCGGCGTTTGCCGCGCAAAATGGCGGAAAATTTCCGATGGTCGTCATCGCCGCTTCCACGGGCGGGCCCGCGGCCGTGATGCGGGTAGTGGCCGGGCTGCCGAAGGAGTTTCCGGCTGCGGTTTTTCTCGTGCTTCACATGCCCGCGGCATTCACAAAACAATTCACCATCCAGCTCGTGGAAGTTTCTTCGCTGCCCGTTAAGGAAGCGGAGCACAACGAAGCGCCGCAGCCCGGAACGATCTATCTGTGCCCCGGGTCGCACCATTTGCGCATCTCATCCACCGGAAAGATCGCGCTCGATGCCGGTCCCAGAATCGAGGGTTACAGGCCCTGCGCCGACGTTGCGTTCGAAACGATCGCGGCTTACGCACGGGGGCTCGCGGTCGGCGTGGTCCTTACGGGCATGAGCAGTGACGCCTCGAAGGGCTCGAAAGCCGTGAAAGCCGCCGGCGGCTACGTCGTAGCGCAGGATGAGGCTACTTCCGTGATCTTTGGAATGCCGGCCGAGGCGATCAAGACCGGCTCGGTGGACGAAGTGACTCCACTGGACGAAATTTCGGCGGCGATCGAGAGACGAATCACGAAATTGTGCCGGCTGGCGCCTGTGGGAGTTCGATGAGGCCAGCCATACCAGATTCGGCCAGACAGCTGCATGGCCGACGCGCGGAACAGGTGATTTTGTTCACGATCGGACGTCAAATGTTTGCGATCGCGGCCGAATCCGTCCGGGAAATTCGCAGCACGGATACTTTGGCGGGTGCCGCAAATGAACTCGAGTCTTCGGAAGTGGAGAAGGTCCGCCACACGATTGAGCGGGGACGCCGGACTTACTACGTCGTGAATGGCTGTGCGCATTTTCGTCTCCGAGTGGTGCGGCCGACGCTCGCTATGATCTTTCGCGAGTTCCGAGTCGTGGTGCTTGTCGACGGTATCGACCGCATGGCGGAAATACCGGCGGTGTACCCGTTGCCACGGGCGTTTTGCGGCGAGGAGAGAGCCTGGTATCGCGGGCTGGCTTATCTCGAGGATCATGTAATCCCGGTGATCCATCCGGGCGGATTCCTCACGCGCGACGAGTTTGACCGCCTTGACCGGGCCGCGAGTGCTGCGGCGTCGCTGCGGGAAATGCAAGGGGTGGTTCAGGCATGACCGTTGTAGAAAATCCGGCGTCGACCTCGTTCGTCCTGCTCCGTGTGGGCGAGCGCCGGTTCGCCTTTCCCGCGAGTATCGTCACGGAACTCGCGCCGCCCGTCCGCCTGCACACTTTTCCGCATGCGTCTCTGCTGCTCACCGGCGTAATCGTTCGCCGCGCGCGCATCATTCCCGTGTACGACGCTGGCTCCGTCCTGACGGGAAAGCGGATGTTGGCGCATCGCTTCTTTTTGATCGCCCGCCGCAAATTCGGCAAGGCCACCGAGCTGAGCGCGATTCCTGTGGATGGCGAGTGCGAGCTCGCCACCGGTGAAATGCAAGCGCCTCCGCCTGGGCAGCCGAGCTACGTCATGGGCACGGTTCAAGTCCACGACGAGATGCTCGACGTTCTCGATTTGGAGGCGCTCGTTACCTCGCAGTCGGCCCCGTCGGCCGGCCATCTCGCGCCGGAGGCGGAAGCATGACTACTCCCGCGAATCTCCCGCGCATTCTCTTGATCGACAGCAACGTTTACTTCGCTAAGCGTCTGGGCGACGCCCTGAAGCAGCAGGGGTTCGACGTGGTGCCCAGCACGCAAGCCGCCTACGCTCTCACAATGATCGAATGGAACGCGCCCATGGCGATTCTGTGCGCCACGAATCTGCGGGAGATGGGCGCGCTCGAAATTGCCCCGATTCTCCGGGCCGATCCGAAAACGGCGAACATTCCGCTGATTGCCATCGGCGGAGGCGGCGATCAAGCGCTTCTTGAGGCTTACCGCGCGGGATGCGACGATTTCGTCGATCGCAGGCGCTCCCCCTCGGATATAGCAGCGCACATTCGAAGTTTTCTGGTGAGTCGACAGGAAGGTTTTCAGCCCACTCAAATGCTGACGACCTCGGAAACGGACTTGAGCGGCAGCCTTTCGCATCTCGACCTTCCGGGCGTGATTCAGATGCTGGGTCAAGCGCGGCAGACTGGAGCGTTGCACATCAATGCATCGGACGCCGATGGGATCATATTTTTCGAGGGCGGCGAGATCGTGCACGCGGAGTGCGGCACTTTTTTCGGTGACGAAGCCGTGACCCAAATCGTGAAAACCTGCCACGGCGCCGACACCGGAGTTTACAAGTTCAATTATGGCGCGACGGCGTCGCAGCGGACCGTTTTGCGTTCCGCCACCGACCTGCTGCTCGATGCCATGCGCGAATTCGACGAAAGCGAACGCGACCGAGTGGAGAAGGAGTCGTCATGAGCGACACGCAGCCTGCGGCGCCGGTCCGCACTCCCACCGTGTATTTTATCGATGACAGCGCCACCATGCGCGAAGTGATCAAGATCGCCTTCCGCAAGGAAAATATCCACGTCATCACCTGTCCCGATGCCGTCTCGGCCCTCGCGCAATTCCGCGAAAATCCGCCGGACGCCGTCATCACCGACGTAATCATGCCAGACAAGGACGGCTACGAGGTTTGCGAGTTCATCAAGCGGCAAGAGGAATTCGCCGCGGTTCCCGTGATCCTCATGTCGGGTGTGGTCAACAAGGCCGTTGCGGAGCGAGCAATGGCCGTCAAAGCGGACGAGCTGATTCGCAAACCATTTCAACCGCAGGACCTGGTCATTCGCGTGAAAAAGCTCTTGAATCCGAACGCGGCCGGCGTCATCCGGGGCGAAGATCCGGAAGTTGATCCGTCCGCAGACACGCAGCGTTCGGGCTCTCGCGCGCTGAGCAGCCTGTTTGCGCCGAGTCAGCCGGCGGCACCAAGTTCGCATGCTCCCGTCTTGCGTTCCGAGAGCCCGATTGCCGTCGCGCCTCCGCCACCCGCCGCATCATGGGCGGCGTCGCCGGTTGCGCCGCCAAAGGTGACCGCTCCGCCCGCGGAAGTTCAAAAGCTCCGCAACGAAGTTCGGCGGCTCGAATTGCTGGTGAAAAAGCTGCAAGGCGAACTCGAAGCTCAGCGTCAATACTGTACGGCCCTGGAAGCACACGTTAAAAATGTCCAAGATTCCGAATAGGCGGAGCGTCACCTCGCGTTCTCGCGCCCTGTCGCGGTTACTCTACTGACAAAAACTGTCGTTCTTCTCTTGACCCGGTCTGAAACGCACCCTAACCTGTAGTCACCTCTCAGAGTCATGCGGTTGCGTAAGCTAGGCGCGCTTTACAGGAGGTTTTATGGGGCGCCGGAGCGAACCGCGCACCGCCATTTCCTTTCCGGTTGTCGTCCGCGGGTTTGATTCGCGCGGCAGTCCGTTCGCGGTATCCACGGTGACGTGCGACGTCAGCTCTGCAGGTGCGTGCGTCAAGGGTCTAGAAGGTATCGTCGGTCCTGGCCACAAAATCGAGATCGAGTTCAACGATCAGAAGGCCTGGTTTCGGGTCCAGTGGGTGGGGAAGAACGGTTCAGGGAAGGCCGGGCAGATCGGCGTTCGCTGCCTCGAACGCAAGTACATCTGGGGCGTGCCGCCGAGGACGTGGGATCGGGATAGTTTTGGCGAGTCCTCCGGCGCAGAACCGGCCAAGGTTTCGTGGAACGGCGGAGAGCGCCGATTGTTTGGCCGCCGGTCGTGCCGAGTCGAAGCGCAGGTTTCGATCCCCGGCCCCTCCGAAGGCCTGCCGGGAACAGTTACGGATATCTCGCTAGGAGGATGCTATGTCGAGATGCTTGCGCCGCTGCCCGTTGATACAATGGTTGAGCTAGCGTTGACCGCCGGCGACATCACCATGCGTGGCTCGGGTAAAGTGAGATCATCCCATATGGGCCTCGGCATGGGAGTCGCGTTTGCCAGCATGAGCCCCGCACAGTTCGAAAAGCTTAGACAGTTTTCGCTGGCGGCGGCCGGCACCCCAGAGATTGCGGCCGTCGGGCAGTCGGCGGCAAGGCGACAGTCGAAAGCGCAAGCTGAGTTGCCTCGCGCGCAGGCAGCGCGCCCAAATCATGGATCGAGTTCGCCTGCGCCACCGAAACATGCTCCCACTACCGCCGAAGCCCTCGAAGCCGTCATTCGCGTCCTCCTCCGCAAAGGCCTCGTGGCGCGAGACGAACTCGCAGAGGAGCTCGACAAACTAGAGATCGCTAAGAATTAACCTCGGCCGCTTTCGCTTCATTCTTCCCGGGCCGCGCTCGCCTCTCGCTTGGCTTACTGGCACCTTAGTGGCACCATAGGATGCGAAATTCGCCATTCCGTGGCAGAAGGAGCATCCACTTGAGACGATCGGGCTCGGCGCTTGTCTTCCTCGCAATGACCGCTTTCTTGATTTCCAAGGCGGCGATTTCCCAAGCCGCTTTGCCCAACGACTCCGCAATACCTTCCCGGAGTTTCGAATTTAAGTACGTCGTCCACGTCTCGGCTTTACCTGACGGCAGCCGCGAACTGCGGATGTGGGTTCCTCTGCCCTACCAGGATTTGTACCAATTGGTTTCGCGCCTTAAAGTCGAAAGCCCGTTTCCGTACACGGTCCACAGGGAGTCTCAATACAACAATCGCTACGCCTATCTCGCTGTGGATGCGGCTCACGCCAAGTCGCCGTTTGACGTTACTCTCACGTTTCACGCGAAACGGCTCGAGCATCGCGTCTCGCTTACTTCGGTGAGTGATATTCCGGGTCAGCCCATGGTCGCCACCGCTCGCTTCCTCCAGCCTGATCGCCTCGTTCCGATCGATGGAGTGATCGCCGAGCTCTCCTATCGACAGACCAACGATGCTGCGCTGCCCCTCGAAAAAGCCCGCAAGATATATGACTACGTGGTCTCCACGATGCACTACGACCACGATGGGACGGGCTGGGGGCGCGGCGACGCAGTTTGGGCTTGCGACGCCAAGCACGGCAATTGCACCGATTTTCATTCGGTCTTTATCGGAATGGCTCGCGCGGCGGGAATCCCGGCGCGATTCGAGATCGGTTTCCCCTTACCCGCGAGCCTTCACGAAGGTGCGATTTCCGGCTACCACTGCTGGGCTGAGTTTTACATCGAGGGTCTCGGCTGGATTCCCGTAGATGCTTCGGAAGCCTCGAAAGACAAATCGAAGCGCGACTATTTCTTCGGCGCCACCGATCCGAATCGGGTGATGTTCTCGCTCGGGCGTGATATACGTCTGAACCCACCCCAAAACGGCGATCCATTGAACTATTTCGTCTATCCTTACGCTGAGGTGGATGGGAAGCCGTTTACAGGATTAAAGAACGAATTTTCATTCCGCGATGACGCCGCTGCCGCCACGCCTTCCGTGGCTGCCGGCGGAGAAAAATAAGCGGATATAGTCCCCGATCTAGTTGAGGCCTGCCGATTTCAGAAACTCGCGCGCAACTTCCGCAGCGTCGCGGTGCTCGCCATCCACTGCGTAGTTCATCTTCCGCATCTCCGCATCTGAAATTTTCCCTGCCAGATCGGCAATCGCGGCGCGAACCTCGGGATGCCTCACGAACGTGTCTTCGCGAACCACCGGGACGGCGTCGTACGGCGGGAAATAATGTTTGTCGTCCTCGAGTATCACCAGGTCGCGCGCCGCAAGGAGCCCGTCCGTCGAGTTTCCCGCCACCAAATCCACTTGCCGGTCCAGCAACGCGCGGTACAGCAACCCCAGGTCGAGAATTCGCGGGGAGTCTGCGAACCGCAATCCGTACGTCTGCGCGAGGCCTGCATAACCGTCCGGACGTTCCATGAACTCGTATCCGAAGCCCGCGCGCCACCGCGTCGCCTGCGGAACGGCGTCGCTGACGGTTTTCAGATTCAGCCGCCGGGCATCCTCGCCTCGAACCACCAGCGCGAAAGTATTGTTGAAGCCGAGCGACGGCATCACGTCCAGCCCGAATCGCCGCTTGTATTCGTCCTGAACTCGGCCGAAAACTGCAGAAGACTCGCGCTCGATGGGATCGTGCAGGATCGCCGTCAGCGCAGTCCCAGTGTATTCGACATACGTGTCGATGCGGCCCGAGAGCAAAGCCTGCTGGCAAATGTAGGAACCCGCAAGGTAGAAACGGCGTACGACAGGCAAATGCGTGCGAGCTTCGATATGCTGCGCCAGAATCTCGCCCAGCAGCGCCTGCTCCGAAAAGTTCTTCGACCCAACGACGATCGTGTCCGCGCGCCGCGCGCCGCAGCCGCACAGCAAAGCAAGAGCGCAGATTGGCAGCCAAGCCCGGCTCATGTCGCCATCAGTGTGCCGTCAATCCCGCGGGCCGCAACCGCCGCTCGAGCACGCCGAGCATGAAGTCGGCTCCCAGCGCCAGCAACGCCGCAGGCACCGCGCCCGCCAGAATCAGTTGATTGTTCACCATCGCCAGCCCGCGAAAAATGAATTCCCCAAGGCCCCCCGCGCCCACCGCGGCCGCGATGGTCGCAATTCCGATCGTCAGAACGGTGGCGATGCGGACTCCCGCGATTACCGTTGGAATCGACAGCGGCAGCTCCACTTTCCACAGGATTTGGCGATCCGTCATTCCCATGCCGCGCGCGGCTTCACGCACCGCTGCATCGACGCCCGTGATGCCGGCAGACGTATTGCGAATAATGGGAAGCAGCGCATACAGCGTGAGCGCCACGATGGCGAGCCGGTCAGCGCGATCGCCCAGCCACGGCACCGGCAACAAGAATCCGAATAGCGCCAGGCTGGGAATCGTCTCGGCAACATTCGCGGTTCCGAGGATTGGCTTTGAGAGCCACGGACGCCGCGCAACCACGATCCCCAGCGGCACTCCGATTAGGATCGCGAGCAGCATCGCCGCACCCACCAGCCAGACATGCTCGCCGGTCGACTGCAGGATCTCGCTCCGATGCCGCACGAAAAACTCAGCCAGACTCATGTGTGCCTCCGGCCCGTTCAAGTTCTCGAAGCTGCGCGATGTAGGGCGCCGCACTCGGTTCTTTGGATCGCATAAATTCTTCAGGGGAAAAGGTTCCGACGAGCTTGCCGCCATCCACCAAACCGATGCGCGTCCCGAGCAGCAGCGCTTCGTTGATGTCGTGCGTCACGATCACGATCGTCTTTCCGAGGTTTCGCTTCAGCGTCTGAAATTCGTGCCGGATTTCGCCGCGCGTGAGCGGATCGAGGGCGCCGAACGGCTCGTCCATCAGGAGGATTGGCGGATCGGCTGCCAGCGCGCGGGCCACTCCCACTCGCTGGCGCTGCCCCCCTGAAAGCTGATGCGGATATCGTTGGTGGAATTGTTGCGGGTCGAGCCCGACCAGTGCGAGCAATTCGTTCACTCGCTTCTCGATGCGATCCTCCGGCCATCCTTCGAGGTGAGGGATCAACGCGATATTTTTGGCGACCGTGTAATGGGGAAACAGGCCGGTTTCCTGAATCACGTAACCGATGTGGCGGCGCAAGTCGATCGGGTCCCACTCGCGAGTTGACTTCCCTTCGACCCGCACATCCCCCTCGGCGGGTTCGTGTAACCGATTGATGAGTTTGAGCGCGGTCGTCTTGCCGGCGCCGCTGCGCCCCAGCAGCACGAGCGTCTCGCCGCGAAACACGGTGAAACTGGCGCCATCGAGTAGCTTGGCCGTTTGCCCCTTGGCGTCGCGAATCCGATAGCTGACATTACGAAATTCGATGATTGGGTCGGTGTCCGGTCGAGTGCTCATGTGAAGGAGGGTGCGAGGATGGTCGCGTGCCCCGAGGCTAACAAGCGCGATTGAGGCATGTCAAATTTCCCGTGGCTCGTGTGCTTCGCCGCTGTCGAGAAACCGGCGAATATTTCTCAGGACGCGCACGAGCATGGCCTTCGTCAGCTTGCCTGTGAACGTGTTCTGCTGGCTTGGGTGATACGACGCAAAGAGGCGCGGCAGTTCACCGCCGAATTTGTAGCTCGCGCCGTGCGCGAACCGGAATCGCGCGAAGCTTTCAATCTTGCCGTTTCGCTTCAGGGTACCAAGATACGCCAACATCGCAATGCCGCCGAGCGCAAGGATTGCTCGCGGATGCAAAATCTCGAGTTCCCGCTCAAAATAGGGTCGGCAATTCGCTAGCTCCGATGGCAAAGGCTTGTTTGCCGGGGGCGCGCAGCGAACCACGGCCGCGATGTACGCATTTTTCAGCTCGAGGCTGTCGTCGCGGCTGATCGACGTGGGCTGGTTTGCAAAGCCGGCGCGATAGAGGGCGTCATACAAAAAATCGCCGGAGCGGTCGCCGGTGAACACCCGTCCCGTGCGGTTCCCGCCATGCGCTGCGGGCGCCAAACCCAAAATCAGCAGCTTGGCCTGGGGATCGCCGAATCCCGGGACGGGTTTGCCCCAGTAGTCGCATTGCATGAACGCGCGCCGCTTCTCGCGCGCCACTTGCTCGCGATACTCCACCAGCCGCGGACACTTCGTGCATTCAACGATCTCCGCATTCAGTTGTTCCAGTCCCTTTACGCGCCGCGATTCCACCATTGCAAAGTAGCACGAGTCCAGACGATGTTGGCGTGCATCAAAGGCTTGAATCGGTGAGCGAGACAGAACCATCTTTGCAGTTCATCGATTTCCTTTTAGGATAGGCACCGACACAAGCCAGGCGCGCGCGCCGCGTCAGGCAATTCCCATGAACCAGCCTCGCGACAAAATCGTCATCCTCGAAAGCGATCCGGCCGCGCGTGAGACCCTGCGGGAGACGCTTCAGGCCCCGGGCTACGACGTGGTCGTCCTCTCGGAACCCGCGGAAACGCTCGAAGCGATACGCCAGGCCGGCGCCGCGGTCGCCCTCCTCGACGTAAACATGAGCGATCCCGCATCTCGCGAGATTTTGGCGTCAATTCACGCGTCGGCGGCAACCGAAGGAGTTCGCGTCGTCATTCTCACCGGCCCATCGGCCGCTGAGCGCGCGGAGGCTCTTGATCTGGGCGCGGACGACGCCATTTCGCGCCTCTGGGATTCCGCCGAAATTCTGTCTCGCGTCCGCGCCCAATTGCGCGCGCAAAGGGCCGAGAAAGACCTGCGCGACAAAATGCGCATCGCCGAAGAGGGCCAGCATATCGCTCACACCGCCTTCGAAGCCCTCGCCGTAACTGAGAAAATGACGAGCGACGCTTTCTCGCTCGGCCGCGGACTCAAAATCGGCGTCGGAGCCGCATTCGCGGCGGTCATCGTAATGGTCGCCGTCTATTTCCTGTTCGCGCGAAGCGCGCAGCACGAAACCAAGAACATGAACGCGATCATCGCGAGGCTGGACGGCAACCTCATCGGCCAGCAAAACCTTGTGGCCAGGGCTCGCCAGTTACGCGAGCAGCAAGCCGCATCCGGCGCGGCAGCCACCGGGAAAGACCAACTCCAAAAACAGGCTCAGGATTTGAAGGCCAAGATGGCGAACGCCAGCTCCGATGACGTCACGGCGCTGCAAAAGGAACTCGCCGACACCAATACGCGCCTCAAGCAACTCGAGCGCGAAGGAGGCGCCGCCGAAAGTCTGATCGCCACCGACGTTCAGAGCGTCTGCCTCCTGCACGTCGCGGTCGCGTTTCGCGAAAAGGAAAGCGGCCGGCGCCTCCGCTACGGGGGGCTCAATCCCCAGGGCGAGCCGCTCCGCGACAGCGACGGCAATCCGATCCTCACAACCGAGGGACGTGGACCCGAAGTGAAGGCCGACATTTTCGGCACCGGCTTTCTGGCAGGCCCCAATGGACGCGTCGTCACGAATCATCACGTCGCTCAACCGTGGTGGAAGGATGAGCAAATCGGCAGCCTCACTCTGCAAGGCTTTCAGCCCGAAATCTCTACGATCCGCGCCTACTTTCCGGGTGACGCTCGCGCGTTTCACGGCGAGATTCAGGAAATTTCCCCCGACATTGATCTCGCCACCATGCGCTTCGATTTGCAGGATCTGAAACGTCCGCTGCTGGCGCTCGATTCAACGAAGGGCGCCGCCGTGCCCGGCGAGCCCGTGGTGCTGATGGGTTACGCCACCGGCCTTGACGCGATTCTCGCCCGCGCTGACGAAGAGACCGTGAAGAAAATCACGGAGGGTGGTAGCGGTGACGTCTCGCAGATTCTTGAGGAGCTGGCGAAGCGCAATCTAATTCGGCCGCTCATCACCCAGGGCCACATCGGCGACATCCTCCCCGATAAGATCGTCTTCGACGCCCAAACCACTTCCGGCGGTTCCGGTGGGCCTCTCTTCAATCAGCAAGGCAAAGTAATTGGCGTCACCTACGCGGTCCTGCGAGGCTTCGGCGGCTCGAATTTCGGCATCCCCATTCGATTCTCGCAGCCGCTGTTGGCCCACTAGACGAGGGGCAGAGTATTCTGTGGAAAGTCATGGATGCTCTCGATACCGCGACTTGACGAATTTACGGGCCTACTCACACCGCAGCCCGCTTACTAAGGTCAGTCTCGCTTATTTTCGCCATCACTCACATCGGTGCGCTGGTGTTCGAGGTTCAATGTTATGAACGTTGGGCTTCCGTATTGAAGCTGAGGCGGAAACACCCTCTGATAAAGCAACAAGCCACTTGTGCCAGCTCCGAAAGCAATGGGCCAGAGCAGCAAGGTCGCCAAGGTGTCTGATATTTGGTTTTCGAGCAAAAGCATTGTGGAAGCGCCAAGAAATAGGTAAGCGCACAGCCCAACCCAACGCATTGCCTTGCGGTAACCGTCCGAAACACTAATCTCCCCATGGCATGAAGGACACTCGAAGGGGTCTCTTATCTTTATCTGAAAACGGCTCAATTGGGCCTTGCAGACTGGGCAGCGAATGCTGCGCATCCACGACTTCCGCTGCTCTTCTGCAGAAAACTGTCCGACACCCCATAAGTAAACGGCCTGAACAGCTAGATGAGCCCCAAACGGGGCAAAGAAGGATCGCTGCCAAACGAAAAGTAAGCCAAAGATTGATCCCTCCAAGCCCGCAAGTATCGATCGCTCCAGTCCGCTTCCCAGGAATGCAACGGCAAATGTTACCGCCGCCACCGTGACCGAGAAACCCGCAGAGTATCCGGAGGCGAGCAGCGCCGCAATGCAGAGAACACGCCACAATTCCTCTGAAAATGCGCCGACCACGCAAACGATGACCTGTTTCGCAAAGTGGGCTCCGTACCCAGGAACTTCGCGACGGAGGCGTTGGGGGTTGGAAAGCACGAGCCACAACCAAAGCCAGATTCCAGCCCAGGACAAACCAATATACCCGCCCTTCAATATCCCTGACACCCAGCCCTTGACGTTGAAACCCGCAGGAGAAAAAACAATCTGCGAGAACCAGAGCCACAGAATGACACAGCAAAGCAAAAGACCATAGAACGCCAACGGCTGATTTACACCAAGACGAATAACTTTGGCTTGTCCTTCTTTATCGTTAGCACTTAACGGCAAGGCTGGGAGCGAACGACTTTCCTCTGGGCATAGTAGGAAGTAAGCCGCCGGCGCGGCAAAGCTAGCCACCGGGTAAAGCGCCAGCACGAAAATGAGGTTGGGCGAGAGCAAGGCGCCTCATTCTACACCAGGGCTGTTGGAGCATTCTGACGATGGCAGTGGACGATGTTCGGTAGATGCGGCAAATCGGAAACGATCCACTATCCAGTTTCGCGCGAAATTGACATCCCCAGACGGCGCGGCTAGCATAGTCGCAGCGATTTTCTTCTTCAGGCCGCCTGAGGGCGCACCTGCGAGCAAAACTCGGATTGCCGGCATTTCCGCCATGGAAATTGGCTCACGCGAGAAGACCATACTTGATCGCATTGTCGACGCGCGCCGCGCCTCGGTCGCGCATCGCAAGCGCGTGCTGCCGGAAGTCGCGCTCAAAATTGCGGTGGAGAAAAAGGCACCTCCCGCGCGCGACTTTGCGGCGGCGCTCTCTCGCGACGGCTGCAACGTGATCGCTGAGCTGAAAAAAGCTTCGCCTTCCCTTGGCGTGATTCGCCAAGAATACGCGCCGGCTGTGCTCGCCGCCGGTCTCGAGCAGGCCGGAGCCGTTGCGCTCTCCGTGCTCACGGAGGAAGATTTCTTTTCGGGCTCGCTCGCCGACTTGAAGGAGGCGCGCCGCGTTGTGCAGATTCCGATTCTTCGCAAGGATTTCATCGTCGATCCGTGGCAGGTGTGGGAAGCGCGCGCGGCCGGCGCCGATTCATTCTTGCTGATCGCTGCGGTGCTCGGCGATTCGGCGATGCGGCAATTGCTCGACCTGGGCCGCTCGCTGGGAATGGAGCCGCTGGTTGAAGTTCACTCCCGCGAAGAGCTCGATCGCGTTGTCGCTGCGGAGGCACGCATCATCGGCGTGAACAATCGCGACTTGCACAACTTTCAGGTGCACCTCGAAACCTCGCTCGAACTTATCGAGCAGATTCCCGATGACTGCATCGCCGTCAGCGAGTCCGGCCTGCGCACTCACGAAGACCTGGTTAGGCTGCGGCGCGCGGGGTTCGACGCCTTTCTGATTGGCGAGCATCTGATGAAGACCGCTGACCCGGCCGAACCGTTGCGGCAATTTCTCGGAGCCCAAGGTGCGGGACATACGGCCGCATGAATTGTAGATGAGAAAAGTGAAAGTGAAAATCTGCGGAATCACAAATTGGACCGACGCGCGACGCGCCTGCGAAGCCGGAGCCGATTTTCTGGGCTTCAATTTTTACCCGCGCAGCCCCAGGTACATCAATCCCGCCAAGGCCCGCCGGATCGTTCAGCGCCTGCCGGAGCGCGTGGCCGCCGTCGGCGTCTTTGTGAACCAGAACGAGGCTACCGTGCTCCAAACCGCTCGCGAGGTTGGGCTCAGCTACATCCAACTGCACGGCGACGAATCGCCGGCGGTCGTTTCTCGCCTCGTGCGCTCCTTGCCGGTGGTCAAGGCGGTCCGCGTGGGAAAATCGTTTCGCGCCGTGCAGCTTCGCCGGTTCAAGGCCGCATCGGCAATTCTGCTGGATGGCTTTGACGGCCGCGTTCGCGGGGGCAGCGGAAAGACGTTCGAATGGGCGCGTGCGCGTGGCACGAAGAACCGCCCGCGGATTTTTCTCGCCGGCGGAATCACGGCCGAAAATGTCCGGGATGCCATATCGATCGTGCGGCCGTACGCGATTGACGTCTGTAGCGGCACGGAGAAATCTCCGGGGAAGAAGGACGCCAATAAAATCAAAGCGCTGATGCGCGCCGTGAATGGCTTGCACCGCCCGACGGAGAAAGCATGAGCTCGATTCCACAAGTCGTTCCGGATTCGCGAGGCCGCTTCGGCGCATACGGCGGCCGTTACGTTCCGGAGACGCTGATGGCGCCGCTGGAAGAGCTCGAAGCCGCCTACCTCGCGTCGCGCGCCGACAGCGCATTCCAGGCGGAATTGAGCGACCTCCTGACGAATTTCGCCGGACGCCCCACGCCTCTGCAATTTGCCTCGCGCCTCACGGACCAACTCGGCGGCCCGCGCATTTACATCAAGCGCGAAGACCTGCTGCACACGGGCGCGCACAAAATCAACAACTGCATCGGCCAGGGTTTGCTGGCCAAGCGCATGGGCAAGCAGCGCGTGATCGCCGAAACCGGCGCAGGCCAGCACGGAGTGGCCACTGCAACGGTCGCCGCGCGACTGGGCCTCACGTGCACCGTCTACATGGGCACGGAAGACATGGAGCGCCAGCGCCTGAACGTCTTTCGAATGAAGCTGCTCGGCGCGGAAGTAATCGGCGTCGATTCAGGAAGCCGCACGCTGAAAGACGCAATCAACGAAGCGATGCGCGACTGGGTCACGAACGTCCGCACGTCGCACTATCTTCTCGGCTCGGTTCTCGGGGCGCACCCTTACCCACAAATGGTGCGCGATTTCCACAAGATAATCGGCGAAGAGGCACGCGCGCAAATTCTGAGCGCTGAGAATCGCCTGCCTGACTATCTCGTTGCATGCGTCGGCGGCGGCTCGAACTCAATTGGCCTGTTCCACGCTTTCCTCGGCGATTCGGGCGTGAAGATGATCGGCGTGGAAGCAGGCGGCCGCGGCAAGTCGCTTGGGGAACACGCGGCGCGCCTCGCCGCAGCGGAAGGTTTCGCAGGTGCGCGCCCCGGTGTGTTGCAGGGAACGTACACGTACGTCCTGCAGACGCCCGACGGCCAGATTTCAACAACGCACTCCGTCTCAGCGGGCCTCGATTACCCGGCGATTGGGCCCGAACACGCGTGGCTCGCCGATCTGGGCCGTTCCAAGTACACCGCCGTCACCGACGATGAAGCGATTCACGCGGCACGCACGCTCGCGCGCATCGAGGGAATCATTCCCGCGCTCGAATCGGCGCATGCAGTTGCCGAAATCGTGCGCCGCGCTCCTGAAATGAAGAAGAGTGACCTTGTCATCTTGAATCTCTCCGGTCGCGGTGACAAGGATATGGAAACTCTCTCGCGCTATGTCTGACGCCGCCATTCCCACCGCTCCGCCGGTCACCAAACCATCTGGAAGAATTGCAAAGCGGTTTCGCGACCTTTCGGAAGCGGGCGAGCTCGGCCTCGTGGCCTACATCACGGCAGGCGATCCATCACTCGACGCCAGCGAGAAGATTGTGCTCGCTGCAGCTGAAGCCGGAGCCGACATCATCGAGCTCGGCGTCCCTTTTAGCGATCCTCTTGCCGATGGTCCTACGATTCAACGCGCCAGCGAACGTGCCTTGCGCAGCGGAACGACGCTGGCCGGAGTCATCGATCTTGTTCGCCGCTTGCGCAAACACACGGAAGTCCCGCTCGTGCTGTTCAGCTACTTCAACCCGATCCTGCAAATGGGAATTGAGAAGTTTGCCGGCACGGCGTCCGCCGCAGGAGCTGACGGCGTCCTCGCCACCGATTTGACGCTCGAGGAATCGGCCGACTATCGCGCAGTCCTGCATGCGCGCGGACTCGACACGATTTTTCTCGCCGCCCCCACTTCCACTGACGCGCGTCTCGCGAAGATTGCCGGCGTGTCCAGCGGCTTCCTCTACCTCATCTCGCGCACGGGGGTGACTGGCGTGCGCGAATCGCTGCCAGAAGAATTGCCCGGGCTCGTCCGGCGCATTCGCAAAGTCACGGCTCTGCCCATCGCAGTCGGATTCGGCATCTCGCTGCCGACCCACGTCACCGTGCTGGGTGGAATAGCGGACGCAGCAGTCGTGGGCTCTGCAATCGTTGCTGAGGTCGAGAAATCTTCGTCAGCACAATCCGCCGCAAAGGCGGTGGGCGATCTCGTGGGCAGTTTGAAGCGCGCGGCGCGCCTTGGCGTCAGCCGCCGCAGTCCGCAATAACGAAGAAGAGACTAAAGGAGCCGAACCGTGAAGACACTTCTATCGTTCCTTTTCTTGAGTTTCCTACTTGCACCCACGTCGCAGGCCCAGGTGCCGGAGGGGATCTGGCAAGGCTATGACGGAGAGTGGATGCATGTCTCCCGGCAATTGATTGCACTCGCAGAGGCGACGCCCGCGGACAAATTCTCGTGGCGTCCCGCAGCCGGAGTGCGCTCCACGAGCGAAGTGTATATGCACATAGTGACTGCGAATTTCTTTTACCTGAGCCTCACCGGCCTCAAGGCGCCCGCTGACATGACCGAGACCATGGAAAAAACCGTCACCTCGAAAGCGGACGTGATCACCTGGCTGAAACGGTCGCTGGACGCGGTCAAAACGGCCCATGCGGCGGCAACACCCAAGGATCTGGAGCGCAAGGTGAAGATTTCTGACCGCGATGCGACCGTGGACGGCATCTATCTCCGCGCCATCGTTCACGCGAACGAGCACATGGGGCAATTAGTCGCATACGCACGGATGACCGGCGTCGTGCCGCCTTGGTCCAAGTAAAAAGCTCTTATCCAACACGGATTTTCCATCCGCTGCGAAAACCCCCGCGAATTGCAGTAAACTTCTCCGTCGAATCTTCTGCCGCCGAGCCTCAAGGAGCCCAGGATGGACAAGCGCGTCACGGATGCGGACGCCGCAATCTCGCGTATCGAGGAAGGCGCCACAATTTTGCTCGGTGGCTTTGGCCTTTGCGGCATCCCCGAAAACCTGATCGCCGCCCTCCGCCGCAAAGGGACGAAGGATTTGACGCTGGTGTCCAACAACGCTGGCATTGATGATTTCGGCATCGGCCTGTTGCTGCAAACCAAGCAAGTGAAAAAAATGATTGCGAGCTACGTCGGCGAGAACAAGACGTTCGAGCAGCTCGCCTTGAGCAAGCAGCTCGACGTCGAATTGAATCCCCAGGGCACCCTTGCCGAGCGAATTCGAGCCGGCGGCGCGGGCATTCCCGCGTTCTACACGCCTACGGGCTATGGCACGATGGCTGCCGAGGGTAAGGAAACTCGCGAGTTCGCCGGCCGGCCGTACGTGCTCGTTCCCGCGCTGCGCGGCGATTTCGCGTTCATCAAGGCGTGGAAGGGCGACCGTTGGGGCAACCTCGTCTACCGCAAGACGGCTCGAAACTACAATTCCGTGATGGCAACAGCCGCTGATTACGTGATCGCGGAAGTGGAAGAGATCGTCGACCTTGGCGCGCTGAATCCCGATTGCATTCACACGCCGGGCGTCTTCGTCGACGCAATTTTTCAGGGCACGAACTACGTGAAACGCATCGAGCGCCGCACTGTGCGGAAGCGCTAGGAGACAGCATGTCACCGGAAATCGACAAACGAGAGCTGATCGCGCGGCGCGTGGCCCGCGAACTGCGCGACGGCAACTACGTGAATCTCGGCATTGGTTTGCCCACACTGATCCCCAATTATCTTCCCCCCGGCATTGAAGTCGTCCTGCAATCGGAGAACGGCATGCTCGGCATCGGGCCTTACCCCTACGAAGGAGAGGAAGATCCCGACCTCATCAATGCGGGCAAGGAAACCATCACCGAGATTCCCGGCAGCTCTTATTTTTCGAGCGCAGAATCGTTCGGCATGATTCGCGGGGGGCGTATCGACTTGACCGTGCTGGGCGCTCTCCAGGTGGACGAAAAAGGCAATCTCGCGAACTGGGCAATCCCCGGCAAAATGCTCAAGGGCATGGGCGGCGCGATGGATCTGGTGGCCGGCGCCAAACGTGTGATCATCGCGATGGAACACACCACCAAAGAAGGCGAGCCCAAGATCGTCAAGCAGTGCAGTTTGCCGCTCACTGGAGTGGGCGTGGTCGACCTGATCGTCACCGAACTTGGCGTGATCGAAGTCACGCCCCAGGGACTCGTCTTGCGCGAAGTCGCGCCCGGCGTCACAGCTGAGGACGTGCAAAGGGCGACGGAGCCCACATTGACGAAGGCGCCAGACCTGAAAACGATGGCGGCGTAGGTCAGAGCGCGAAGAAGCAACATATAACTCTTCTGACTCTCGACCCTCGGTGGGAAGCACGGCGGCGTCAACCTGCGATAGGATGATGCAACGCGTTCAAGGAATGGCAAATTTTCAAGGAGCTTCGATGGAGCCGCACTCGATCGTCGTCGTAAGCCTGCACAGCCCGAAGGAAAAGGTCTGGGGCGAATTCCTCGAAATGTCCACCGCCGGAGTCACGCTGCGCGGCATCGACCTCGGCGCGTTCGACGATTTCGTGAGCCAGGTGCTGCATCCCGAAGGCGACCGAATGGGCTTGCCGACTCTCTTCTTCCCGATGGTGCGCATTGAGCGCATCGCGCTCGACGAAGCGCGCGGCTCAATTCCCTCTTTGGCGGAAGTGTTCGAAAGAAAGGTCGGCCGCTCGCTCGTCGACTATCTTGGGCAGTTCGCGTAATCGAGGGCCCGCGACCTGCCGGACGGACGACCGAACATACCAATGGCCACGCGTATCCTCACCGTTCCCAACCAGCTCACGTTCCTTCGGCTTGCGTTCCTGCCGTTCTTCATCATCGCTATCGAATACGAACACTGGGCCGCCGCGCTCGGAATTTTGGCTGCCGCGGGAATCAGCGACGGCCTCGACGGGCTGCTCGCGCGCGGATTGAATCAAAAAACTCCGCTGGGCGCGTACCTCGATCCGATTGCGGATAAGTTGCTGCTTTCTTCCTCTTATTTCGTGCTCGCGCTGAAAGCGAGAATACCGTGGTGGCTCACCATTTTGGTGCTTGGCCGCGACGTCCTGCTTCTGGTGGCGTGCGCCGTGATCCTCATAACGGTCGGCTACCGGCAGTTTCCACCGAGCATCTGGGGAAAGACCACAACGTTCTTCGAAATCGTTCTGATCGTGTTGGTCCTCGTGGCGGCTATTTGGAATGACCCACCATTATTCATCGCGCAGCAGCTTTGCGGCTACCTGGTGGCGGCTTTCGTGATGATTTCAGGGATTCACTACAGCGTCGTGGTCTCGCGCCAGCTCCACGCCGGCCATTAGGAACCCGATCCTACGCGCAAATTCAAAACAATCATCATCGCGAAACTGGCGACCACTATGACCGCGCTCGCCCAGCCGAGCAGTTGCGCGCTCTTGCGCTCTTCGGGGGAAACCGGTGCTCGATCGATCATGATCTTACCGAAAACGAATCCAGCTGCGAGTCCGCCCGCATGGGCGAAGTTATCGATTCCAGGAAACAAAAAACCAAAGACCGCGATATAGATAAGCCAGCGGATGATCTGGCCGCGCAACATCTGCATGCCGGCGCTTCGTCGTCCCGTCGTAATCGCAAGCAGCACACCGATTAAGCCCAGCAGCGCGCCCGATCCACCTACGCTGAATTTCCCGAACGTACTGCTGACCACGTATCCACCGATTCCGGTGACGACGTAGATGAAAAGATATCGAGCCGAACCGTACAGCTCTTCAATCTGCGGTCCAATATCCATCAGGACCCACATGTTGAAGACGATGTGCATCACGCTGCCATGGAGAAAGACCGCCGTCACGAAGCGCCACGGCTGGAACAGGTTAATCGGCAACGGTAGCGAAGCTCCGAGCCGCATCAGAATATTTCCGTCGATTGCACCGAAGCCCATCAGGGCGCCCAAGCCTCCGCCGGCCGGCGCCTGCATCCCATTCAATTTGATCGTCCATAGCAGGCTCAAGCCATACATCACGCAGCTCAAAGTCAAGATCGCGTAGGTCGCCGGCGAAGTCGTCGGCATGAGTTTGCTCAACGACTTGCTCGCCGCCGCGAGCGAAAACGTCATGCTCGCGCCGCACTGATGGCATCGCGTAGCGCTGGCGCCTACGAGCGTCCCGCACGCCGGACACAGCTTCGGCCGCGCCTCCTCGGGTTTACCCCCGAATGCGCCGCTGATTTGTTCCTTGAATCTGTCGAGTTTCCAGCGCTGACGTGGCGAGAGAGCCAATCGGTTTCCTTGCGAGAGCGCGATTTAATCGCGCAGCCGTTGTAATCGCGTTCTATAATACCGAAAATATGCCGAAAGAAGTGAACCGGGACGCCGCGTGAAGCCTCCCGCCCCGCGTGGCGAATTTTCCAATAGGCCAGTCGCATTTCATCGCAGGCGAACCAAGTTCGCCCAGACCATATTTGCATTCGCAATGGCGGTGCTCACCATCGCGGGCTGCGGCCACCGCACGGTTTCCACTCAGCCACCCGGCCAGACTCCGATTCCAGAACCCGGGCAGCCCGGTGGTCAACCTGCGTCGCCCCCTTCGGCACCTCCGCCCGCCGTCGAGCGTCAACCCGCGATTCCCGGGCAGTATGTCGAGGAAGGCGTCGCATCCTGGTACGGCATTCCCTTCGACGGCCATCGCACCTCGAATGGCGAAATCTACGACATGCACCAGTTCACAGCGGCGCACCGCACACTGCCGTTCAATGCAGTGGTTCGCGTCACCAATCTGCAGAACGGCAAGCAAACCGAAGTCCGCATCAACGATCGCGGCCCGTTCGTCGCGAACCGCGTAATCGACCTTTCGATGTCGGCGGCGCTCGCAATCGACATGGTCGGCCCCGGTACAGCCCAGGTTCGCCTCGAAATTATTGCTGGCCCGAACCCAACGGTGGGCTTTTTCGGCGTCCAGGTGGGAGCGTTCCTGCAACAAGAGAATGCGGAGCGGCTGAAAACGCAGCTTCAGGTGACGTACTCGCCTGTGAGCATCGTAACGTACGACTCGCCGAACGGCCTTTTCTACCGCGTGCGGGTGGGCCGTTTCGCGACGCAAGACGCCGCTCGCCAGCTGGCCGGTCAGCTTCACGCGAACGATCAGTTCACAACATTCGTCGTTCGATTGGACGAATAAGTCTGCAAGGGTTCAGCCATCCGAAATCTAATTCCATTGCGCAAACTAACCTTTGAA
Organism: uncultured Acidobacteriota bacterium; assembly: GCA_963744235.1. GTDB lineage: Bacteria > Acidobacteriota > Terriglobia > Acidiferrales > UBA7541 > Palsa-295. The sequence goes on from CAVUSU010000007.1 coordinate 1,157,713, forward strand.
TTCCGCTTGCGTTTCGCGCTAGCGTGTCGCCACATGCGACGCGCACCAGCATCCATTTCTCTCTCGAGAATCATTTCGCTCGCAGTATGCGCCGCGATCTCCCTCCTCGCGGCTGCAGCTACTCACAGCGCGTTTGCACAAGCGCAAACGGCGTCGCCCACCGCATGGGCCGTTACGCTTGTGCTTCCGCCGAAACTCGTTGCAGGAGCCCCGGCAACGCTGGCGACGCTGGGCGTCGACGGCAAGCTAGCCCCCCACATCGCGGTCGAGTTCGCAAATGGCGAACGCGTGGAAAGCGACGCCACAGGTCGCGCCTTCTTCACCGTCCCTGCCTCTGGCGGATTCCTGATCGCGCGCGCGTCGGGAACTTCCGTCGCCGCGCTCGTCGATTCGCCATCGCCGGCAAGCGCGCCGCCGCCGATCACGATTGCTCCCGCCGTATCCCTGCGCGACCATTTCTCGATTTGCGCCGGCGGATTTCGAGGCGAGGCTGAGCTGGACCGCGTTCTGATCAATGGCGACCTCGCCTTGGTTCTCGCCGCCTCGCCTGAATGTTTTGTCGTGGCACCCGGTCCGAAGGCCACGCCCGGCACCGCTACGATTTCCACCAAGACTTCGAGCGGTCGGCAAGAAGCCACCACATCGCTTGTGTCGCTGGATTTCGAACCGCCGAATTCCTCGCTGACGCCCGGCAACAAAGGATGGCTGATTCTTCGAGCACGCGGATCAGACCAACGGTTGCGCGTCGTCGTGGAAAATGAGAGTCCTGGCGTAATCCACTTCGAAAAGGGCGACGCCCAGGAACTCACCACAAGCGGCGGGGAGACGAATGCGGCGGAAATCAGAGTCGAGGCGGTCCGTTCGGGCGACTTTTCTTTCCGCGCTCGGCTGGCCCCTGTCCCCGATCTTGAAGCCGCTCGCCGCTTCCTGGAAGCCGCCGCGCCGCTGGCGCCTCACAATCTGCAGGCCAGCTTGAAGAAGATGGCTGGCAATCTTGCGCGTCACCCGCGCGATTCAGCCAAGGTTCAGTCGCAACTGCAGCAAATTCTTTCCATCACAATGGCGGGCGACTTCCGCACCCTGCTCGAAGCCGCGCAATCCGCTCTGTAGCTCGAAATCCTTCCTGGTGGGGTGCGTCATGGGCGCCGGTTGCACGTCCCTGCGAAGACAGAAGATTGGCGACTCTCTATTCCGTGGACGCGGCTAGAACTTTGGGCTCGGGCGTTTCCGGAAGGATTCCCTGCGACATCTGCTCGAGCGAATTGCGCGCCCGCCCAAGTTTGCTGTCCGCGTCGTCGTAATTCTGCTGCGCGTACCGAAGGTGATTTCCAAGTTTCTCGTATACGTCCGCGAACAATTCAAGCTGCTTTTTCAGGCCCTCGAGGTTGGCCCGGAGATGCCGGGCATTTTCTTCCAGTTTTTGCCCCTGCAAGCTGACGGCCACGGCGCTCAAGTACGCGTAAAAGGTGTTGGGCGACACCGGGAAAACTCGCTTCGTGCGGCAGTATTCGTCGAGCATCCCATGCTTCGGATCCTCGCTCATCAGCAACTCGTAGTAGATGCTTTCCGACGGGACGAACATCAGCGCATAGTCGAACGTGCGCTCGTGCGGAAGAATATATTTCTCCGCGATCGAATCGGCGTGCTTGCGCACCACGCCGCAGAATTCACGCCGCGCTTCTTCGCCGGTGTCCATGAGCCTGCGATAGGCGTCGAGCGGAAACTTCGAGTCGATCGGGAGCAGGCGCTCGCCGCTGTGCACGATGGCGTCGACGATCGCGCCCGTCGAGTCGAACCTGTATTGCGTGGCATAAGCCGACTGCGGCAGGGCGTCGGCAAGCAGCCGCTCGAGCGTCACTTCCCCGAGGATGCCTCGCGTCTTCGCGCTCCCCAGAACCGCTTGCAGCGTCTGCGCCGCCTTCGAAAGGTCCTGGCTGGTCTGCTGCACTTCACCGATTCGCTGGCTCATCTGCACCAGCGCGTCCGTTGACGATTGCAGGCGCTTCGCCACTTCTCGTTGCGCGTCCGTTGCCAGTTGCCCCGATGACGCGACTCCCGTTTGCAAATCCTGCCGCACCTGGCCGAGCTGCTGCGTCACGCTTTGCATCAGGTGATTCAGCTGCGACGAGAAACCCTGGCTTTGAGTCGCCAGCGAGGCCTGCATCTCTTGCCGCGCAGCCGTCAGTTGCTGCTCCGCGCGCTGGCCAGACGAACGCACGATCGCCGCTACGATCACGATGGTTGCCAGCGCCACCACTCCGGCGACGACAACCCACACAACTGCGTCCATTCCATTCCCCCAGAAAATATCCGCGTTCCGAACCCAGAACCACTGTAGCGCGAAGTACGAACGCCGAGAAGATTTTTCGGGAATCAAATTTCGCGCAGATGGGCCAGAAAATAGGAATAGGAAAGGGAGTTCCCCTGCGTACGGCACAGGAACTCCCCGAGGAGGAACACCCGCAAAAACCGGGAGAATCTAGAAATTCACCTTCAGCGCGAACTGGAATGTCCGCGGGTCAGACGACGCTGTCGGCGTTCCGGCCGTGCAGGTTCCTGATGTGGGATCGCACAGCGGGTTCACGTCGCTCACGTTCAGGCGGTTCAGCATGTTGAATCCGTCGGCAATGATTTCCAGATTGACGCGTTCGCCGATCGGGATCTTGCGGCTCACCCGCAGATCGATCTGGAAGAATCCCGGCCGCGTGAACGCGTTGCGGCCCAGATCGCCGGTGCAGCCATACGGTGGAGACGGAACTGTCTGGAAGCTGAAAGTCGCACCCTTTGAATCGATACAATTCGCGGGAATAATGAAACTGACGCCGGGAATATATGGCGACGACACTGGCGGCGGAAAGCCAGCCGGAAGCGTCACACCCGGCGGCAAAACGGAAGGCCGGTTCGTCGCTGTGCCGAAATCAAGATTTGGGTCAGACCCGATGAGAACGTTGTATGGGCGGCCGGAGGACACTTCGATTACGGGTGCAACAATGAAGTCGCCGAATGCCTTGTTCCAAAAGCCCGCATCTTTCTGGTGATAAGGGCTCTGGAAAACAGCGCTCGTGATCCAACGATGCCGCTGATCGAAATTCGAATTACCTCGTTCAAGATTCGGGAAGGTATTGTCTTGCGGATTGAGCAGCGTCGAAAGATCGGTGGAATCATCGATTGTGTGCGAGTAGGTCCAGCCCGAAAGCAACTCGAACCCGTGCGAGAAGCGCTTTGTCACCGTTAGCGTGAACGCGTGGTAGATGGAATTCCCAGTGGATGTCTGCGGGTTCACATCGCTCCACGGAATCTGAATGCCCGGCTTGCCCATGGGATAGTTGGCCGCTCCCGCAAGACCGACGAGTGTGTTGTATCCGCCGGGGACGAGTCCTGCGAACGACGGATTCGGACCGGACGGACGGTAATAGTTGAACACGGCTGGCGTGCTGATGAATCCAACCTGAGTGCCACCGCAGTTCGGCAGCGAATAACCAATCCCGATAATCCCAGGTACCAGAGGCGTCCCTGCAGGACCCAATAGGGCGATGCTCCCCTGATTCCCCAGCACGTTAGGGGCGGGCACGTTGTATGCCGAGACCCCGCCCGCGCAGGCCGCATTGATCTGCGTGGGACCGGGCACTGACACAGTCAAAGGATTCGTACCGGGGTTGTCCAGGCCGACGGCTACCGCGTTGTTTGCGTTGGCGGCAAGGATGCCTGGGTCCGTGACGTTGGTGTTAATCGTCCTATCCAGGTGCGTCCCGTGAGTGAAGTTATACCCGAGGCTGATTTTCCAATCCTTGCTGAGCTCCCGTTCGATTGTAAGGTTCGCTTGCTGTGCCAGCGCGTACTGAAAATTGCTGGTGACCGGAATCGTGAAAGGCAAAAGTGTGAGAGGAAAGCCTGCCGTTATGAAATTCTGATTCGTAAACAGCGAATTGGGTTGAAATGGGTTAAAGCGCTGCTGGTTGGGCTCGTAGCACATCGTATACGGCACCGCCATGGAGGGCGTGCAACTCGTGACCCCAACCACTTGACCTCCAACCGTGGTGCTGGTCAATATTCCCTGAAAGATGTTCGTTGCGTTCAAGGCAAAAGGATTTACGTCAGCGTTGCAGGCGGCCCCGGCACAAGGGGCGCCACCTGCCGTCTCGAGAAGCGCCGACGTCGCTCCGTCCTCCGCGGTGGCGAGGAACGCCAGAGCGAGCGCTGGATGGTCGTAGAAGAAGCCGTACCCGGCGCGGATTACCGTTTTGCCGTTGCCCCACGGGTCCCAGGCAATGCCAATCCGAGGAGCAATGTTATTCGAATCGGTCGGAATTCCCTCTACCACGCCAAAGGCCTTTTCGCCCGCCGCATTCAGACTCGTGCTGGGCGTGAACGTCGGCAGCCATTCGATGTCGTAACGCACGCCATAGTTCAAAGTTAGTTTGCGATTGATCTTCCAGCTGTCCTGCGCAAACACGCCCAGCGTCTTGTTGTCGAACGGCCGGTCGGACGTTCCAATTCCCTGGATGAACGAAGTAGGCAGGCCCAGCCCGTAAGCCTGAACTGCCGAAAACGCGGGCGCCGTCGAGGGGAACATGAGAGAGCTCGCATCCACGCTCCCGAAGGAATAGACGCCGCCGTAGTTCAGTGTGAAGATTTCAGACTTCGACGATCGCAATTGGAGAAGATTCGTGTCCCCGCCGAACTTGAACGTGTGCGCTCCCTTGGTCCACGTCAGGTCGTCGGTCCATTCGTAGCGTTTCTCCGTGCGGTCTTCAGTTGAAAATGGCTCGCGTCCGAAAAACGCATAGCCCGTAATGTTGACCGCGGGAAGGTCTCCGCCGGGAAGGTTCGAGAACCCGTAGTGCAAACCGCGCCGTGCATACTGGAAACGAAACTCGTTGAACAGGTTGTTGCCGATCGCTGTAGTGTGTTGGCCCACGATTGCGAAGTCCCGCGATTGCTGCACCGACGTTCTCGAGCCGGCATTCTGCCCGAAGTTCTGGTTTTCGGCGTTCACCTGGATGCCGGTGAGCGTCGACGGCGAGACGTTCGCGCGGATGAAGGAACTATTCTTCGAGTTCCAGATATGATCGAGCTTCAGCGAATAGAGGCTCGTGCCTTCCGAGGTCGGATAGTTTCCGATCGTCGATACGAGGCCGACGAAGGAAGGAGGCACGGTAGCGTTGCTCGAGGGGAAAATGTTCAGAGGTGTCCCTGAGAGCGACGGCGTGTTGCCGAACAAGGCCGTTTGCGACGCCAGGGATGCCGCGCAGAAATATTCCTGGCCGAGCATTCCGGGATTGGCGCCGATATATTTCGCCTGATCCGACGTCACCAGGCCCGCTGCCTGCCCGGGGAAACAGGGCTGGGGATACACAGCGTTCGTGGGAAGGTTCTCGAGGTTAAAGTTGCTCTGGCCGATGCTCGAGAATCCGGTTTCCTGCCGGCGTGTGATTTCGTAGCTAAAAAAGTAGAACGTCTTGTCCTTCTGAATCGGCCCGCCAATCGTCGCTCCGGCCTGCACGCGCGTGTACGACTGCTTCACCGGAACCGTGCTGATGCTTTCCGTCGCCGGATCGAACACCGCGTTCACCGAAAACGGGTTCTGCGCCTGAATCGCGCTGTCACGCAGAAATCCGAACACATCCCCGTGCACTTCGTTCGAGCCTGACTTCGTCACGATGTTCACCACGCCGCCCATCGCGCGCCCGTACTCCGGCATATAATTGCTCGTGATCACCTGAAATTCTTGCACCGCTTCTTGCGACACGGTAGCCCGAACGCCATTCACGGAATTGTCCACGGCATCCGCGCCGTCCACTGAAACTTCGTTCGAACGCGCCCGCTGCCCGCCGAAATTCAGGCCACTGGTCGGAGCCGCTCCGATCGAGGGCGTTTCGTCGCGAGCCGCCTGTGAATTCAGCAGCGTGAAATTGATGTAGTTCCGTCCGTTGATCGGAAGGTCGTTGATCTGCATCTGGTTGACGGTCGTCGATACGTCCGTTTTGGCTGTGTCCACCAATTCCGGCGCTGCTTCCACGCTGATCATTAGAGTGGATGCCTTGAGCTGCAATTGCGGGTTGTATTCCCCGGTCGCGCCCAGGGTTAGGGTCATCGAGGAGTTCGTCAGCGTCGCAAACCCGTCTGCCTCGACGGCCATCGAGTAAGTTCCCGGCGGGACGCCGATAATCTCGTAACGGCCGTTGGCGTCGCTCGTCGAGGTGCGTTCCGCGCCGGTGGCCAGGTTCTTAAGCGTCAGGTGTGCGCCCTTCACTGCAAGTCCCTGCGGGTCGAGAACCGTGCCCGAGACGTTGACCGTGTCCACCTGCGCTCGTGCCGACCCCGCAGCGCAAAGCAAAAGTCCGCCAACGATCAGCGCGCAGCACAAGCCGCAGAAAACCCGATGCAAAACAGAGTCGCGAAGTCGCATTGCCACACCCTCCCCAGTCCCCGTTTCTGAGTCTTTTCGCCCTCGGCAGCCATGGCGGCCGCCGCCTAATCTCCAGCGTGGATGACCTCTCGCTCGCCCCCTCACCCGAAGGCGCGAACTGGCCGAAAACAATTGATGAGTGACTTCTACTCTCAGCCCTGTCTGTTTGCAAGAAATTTTGAGGGCGGGATTTCTGCCGCGACAACGATGCGCGTCGCGCGAGCGTTATTCGCGCTCGGCCGAGCCGCTTAGTTGCACGAGCGCGGGCGAAGAGGAGGGGTTACCCGCTTCGAGGATTTGCGGCGCGCGCCAGAAATCGATGGTCGAGATCTGGTGAACGCAAGAAACCGTGCAGTTCGGAGCGCAGCCTTTCTTCGTCAAAAATTCGCGCCGAAGATCGGCCTCGCCGTATTTCTCGAGTGGAATGCCGGGATAGCCGCGTTGCTGCGAACAATAGTGGACCAGCCCGTCCTCGCAGATGTACAAATAACGCGCGCCGGCGCGGCAGCGCCAATTGTTTTCGCGCCCGGCCGCGATGTTGTGCTGGAAATAGTTCACGCGCGAAAACCCGCGCTTCCCAAGCGACATCACCTCTTCGAAAATTTGCCGTTCGCGTTCGCCAAGAGGCTGAAGCTGGCCGTTGCCGTCGTGAATCATGCCCACCGTCGAAGTCAGTCCCAATTCCACCGCGCGATGCGCCACCTTCAAAGCGTCCTCGGGATTCGCGATTCCGCTCCCCAGCACCGAATTGATGTTGACGTGAAAATCCGCATACTCCGCCAGCAACTCGAGCTTTTGGTCCAGCACTTTCAGGCTCTTCTTCGAGACGTCGTCGGGCGTCACGTTATCGATGCTGATTTGCAGGTATTCCAGGCCCGCGCGGTTCAGCCGTTCGATGCGGTCGGCCACCAGCAGATAGCCGTTGGTGATAAGCCCCGCAATCATCCCATTCTTGCGAATGCGCTCGACGATCGCGTCCAGCTCCGGGTGCAACAGAGGCTCGCCGCCGCTGATCGTGATAATCGACGTGCCCATCGCTCCCAGCCGGTCGATGCGCTTGAACATCTCCTCGGTCGGCACCGGCTTCGAAAAATCGTCGAACTCGTTGCAGTAGGTGCACGCCAGGTTGCACCGCCGGATGGGAATGATGTGGACCAGCAGTGGATGCCGCGTCGAGGCGAGCCCCTTCGCAATCATGCGGAATTCGCTCAGTTTCCTGTGCGCCGCCAGCAGCTTCCGGCGAATTTTCGTCCTGGCCGTCATGGAATTGTCTTGCAGCCGTAAGCAACGTGAACCGACGAGAGGCAGCCCGATTCCCCCAGCCCCCGTAGCTCAATTATGCCACAGGAGCGGAAACGATGAGGGACGAGGGGTGAGGGCTAAGACACTCCCTTGGGGGAGGTTCGCGGGCTAGCCAGGATCCTGCTTGGCTACGCCTGGCGGTCAGCGGCGAGCGTACGCTTGCCTGGAAGCGGGTGACGGAAAGTGGACTTTCCAGAAGTCAGTTACGTGTTCGGCGAACTCGATTCCCACGGTCCATTTGCCGTCCTTCATCGACCCTACATGGACGACCCGGCATTCCTGCTCCTTGCCGGTCATCTTGTTCACAACCAGAATCCGCTGGTTCTTCTCTATCCGGGCCGCCAGTGCGAGCGATCCGCCATGGGCGCTCACCGAAAGCATGCGTGTGAACTCGTTGAAGGATTCCTTGAAGACGTCTTGCCCAAAAACATGCACGGGCATGGACAAAACCAGTCGGTGGCTTCTTCGGAGTTGTCTGCCTGCCCGAATCGGCGGATTCATACCATCCCGAATTTAGAATCCAGCCCCGCCCGAGGCAATAGTACTCACGAGCCAAGGCCATGGGCCGGAGGGTTCAGGGCTGGTACTCGGCTGCCTGCGGTGGTGGGCACGCTGCAGGCAAGTGTTCGGCAGATGCCCTGCTACAACTTCAGGCTTGTACAGGCATGGACAATGCTCTATGAGAAAGAGGGGCGAGGCGCCCTTTGGCACCTGGGGCAAAAATAGCTGCTGCGGCCCGCCACGATCGCGCGGCGTATCTTCGTCTTGCACCGAAAGCACTTTTGCCCCTCGCGCTGATAGACGCGATGCCTCAACTGGAACTCGCCGCTTTGCCCCTCAGCATCCACGTAATCCGAAATCGACGACCCGCGCAAGCGAATCGCCTCGTTCAGCACGTCGTGCATCGCGCGATAAAGCCGCCGAAGCTCCGGCGCTTTCAAATTCGCGCCCAGCCGCTTCGGATGAACGCGCGCGCGCCAAAGACTCTCATCCGTATAAATGTTCCCCATGCCGCGCAACACGCGCTGATCGAGCAGTAGCGCCTTGATTTGTGCACGTCTCTCGCGCATCCTGCCGATGAATTCCGCTTCCGTTGCTTCGAGCGGATCCAACCCCAGCTTCCCCAGCGCGCTCGCGTGCTCGCCATTCGCCAGAATCCGAATGCTCCCGAAGCGCCGGATATCCGTGTACCGCAACTCGCGGCCGTCGTCGAGCGAAAGAAACGCATGCGTGTGCGGTCGAACGGGCGCCTCGGCCGCGCTCGTTACGAGCTGCCCCGTCATCCCCAGATGAATCAGCAACGAAAGCTCACCCGCGCCGCCATCCGCCCGCTCAAGCTCGAGCACCAGAAATTTTCCGTACCGCTGCACGCTCGCGATCGTTTTGCCGGGAAGCTCCCGCTCCAGCGCAGCCGGATCATCGATAAAATCGGTCTTGCCCAGGCGCACACGCAGAATGCGCCTCCCGGGCAACACCATTCGCAACCCGCGCGCAACCGTTTCGACTTCAGGCAGCTCCGGCATGAAATTTGAACCTTAGCACATCGAACGCAGGCGGCGTTTCTTACCGCAGAATCGCGAAGATCCGAACCGCTCCGCCAGACCCGCCCTCCAGCTTGATCGGCGCGACAATCAAAAACGCGCCAGTCGCCGGCAGCTCCCCAATATTGGCCACATTCTCCAGATTGAACAGGCCCGCCGGCAAACCCGTGCGGTGAACCTCGAAATCCTTCGACCTCCCATAATCAATGCTCAGCGTATCGACGCCCAGCCCCACCGCGCCGCGCGCAATCAGCAGCTTCGCCGCCTCCGCGGAAAACCCCGGAAAGTGCATCGAGCCCTGCGCATCCGAATTTCGATAACGCGCCTGATCGGGCCAGCGCGAATCCCATCCGGTCCTCAGCAGCACGATCGCTCCCGTCTGCACGCGCCCGTGCGCGACTTCCCATTTCTCCACGCGCGCCGCCGTCAGCCGGTAGTCCACGTCCTTTTCCACCTCTTCCCGCACATCGATCACCTCCGCCGGGCCGAAAAAGTGCGACACGGGAATCTGATCGAGCGTCAGTTTCCCGGGAGGAAAATGCGCCGGCGCATCGATGTGCGTGCCGAAGTGTTCCAGCATCCAAAATCCGCGCGCGAAGTAACCATCCTTCTCGGGCGTCGCCGTTGTCTTTGCCTCAAACGCGTGCTCGTCGCCCGGCCACGTTGGCAGCTTTTCGCTGATCGCGTACGTCATATCCACCACCCGCGTTTGCCCGCTCGATATTTTCGCCAACTCCGCACAAATAGCCTGCTCGCTGTTTGCGGCATCTGGCCCTGGTTGCGTTCGCAGGGCGCCGCGTCGTTCAGTCGCAAGCACAAATCCCGCTCCAATCAATCCAGTCACACAAATCACGATTAGGCAAACGATGCCGGTTCCCTTACGCATGCAAACGCCTCCTCTTCGGACGCAATTGTATAGGAGCGTCCCCATTTTCCATTTTCAATTTTCGCTTTTCGATCTTCGGTCTTCAGGGAAGTGGAATGCCCGGCGATGCCACGATTCCCGCCATGCGCAGAATTTCCGAATACTCTTCGTCGGTCAGCGGACAGATCGTGAGGCGCGTGTTCTTCAGAAACTTGATTTTTCGCAGCAGGCGATTCTGGCGCAGTTCCACCAGTGTCACCTGCCGGGGCAGGCGCTCGATCGCCCGCAGGTCCATCACGAATTTCTTTTCGTCCACGTGGTGCGGATCGGGGTAAGGATCGCGGCTCACTTCGGCCAGCGCATACACCGAGTGTTCCGCCTTCCCGTGATAGCACAGCGCGCGGTCGCCCTTGTGAACTTGCTTGAGCTGCCGCAGCGCGTCCGGCTTATGACCGGCGTGCCGCCACATCTCCTTGCCTTTCACGAAAAGGGTGTCCCAGTGATAGACGCGCGGGTCAACGGCCAGGAGCCATCGACGAGCTCTTTGGGCAGGTTGCGTCATTCCTAAAAGTTGTCGCGCGCACTATACACGGACTCGCGCCAAATGGACATAATTATGAGCAGGATTTTTTACGTCCCAGAGTCACACTGGCGGGACGGCTGGAGAGTCGCCCGTTCTGATCGCTAGACGCTAATCTATTTAGAATGAGTATCTAACCGACATCCACATACACGTCGTCGCCGCGCAGCTCCACTGGATACGTCTCCACGCCCACCGCCGGATTCGTCACCAGTTTGCCGCTCGTAACATCGTACTGCCAGCCGTGCCACGGGCACGTCACCACCTGGCCGCTCAACTCGCCCTCTCCCAGCGGGCCGCCGCGATGCAGGCACACGTTGTTGATCGCGTAGAGTTTCCCGCTCACGTTCGACAGCGCGATCACCTTCCCGTCAAGCTGCAGCTCCCGAGTCATCCCCGGCGGAATCTCGCCAATCTTCATCGCCCGCACAAATGCCATCCGTTTTTGCCTTTCTCTGTCGGCCCTTCTCCGTCTTTATTCCTTCTGTTTGCCTTTCTCTGTGTGCTCTGTGGCTCTGTGGCCAATCCTACCGAGGCGCCGGCGACTGCGCCACCATCACGCCCTTCTTGAAATCCTCTACCATTCCTTCATGCAACCGAACCGCCGTGGGCCGCTTCGCCAGTGTCATCTGGTCGATCTTGTCTTGCAGCTTCAGCAGCGCATAGAACAGTCCTTCCGGCCGCGGCGGACACCCAATCACATACACATCCACCGGCACAATTCGATCCACGCCTTGCAGCACCGAGTACACATTAAACGGCCCGCCAACGCTCGAGCACGCCCCCATCGAAATGCACCACTTCGGGTCGGGCATCTGGTCCCACACCCGCTTCAGCACCGGCGACATCTTCAAGGTCACCGTGCCCGCCACGATCATCAGGTCCGCTTGCCGCGGCGACGGGCGAAACACCTCCGCGCCGAACCGTGCAATATCGAATCGCGACGTCGTCGACGCAATCATTTCGATCGCGCAGCACGCCAGCCCAAACGTCAGCGGCCAGATCGCGCTCTTCCGAGCCCAATTGAACACATAATCCACCGTCGACAGCACGTAACTTCGCTCGAACCGGTTATCGATAACGCCCATGGCCCTATTCTACCCCGTTATCCCCGTGCGACTTCGCACTCAAAGACGCGCGAGTATATCAAAACGCTCCCATTCCCCGCCTCGATTTTGTATCGCTGTCGGCCACAGCGGAATATACTTGCGCCCCTGGGGAGAGAGGAACATACATGACCTCGACCATCTTGAATCGGAGGGAATTTTCCGTGCGCGTGGCGTCGTTGCTCCCCGCGCTGGGCATCGCTGGAACTGCGTTGGGCGGAAGTTCACGATTGTCCGGAAACGCCGCGCCCCAGGAAATTTCCCATACGGCAGAAGCGATCCATCAAGAGGTGACATTCAAAGCCAGCCGCAAGCGTGTCTACGAAGCCCTCACCGACGCCAAGCAGTTCACTCATGTGACCGAGCTAAGCCCCGTCAAAAACGCCCCTCCCGCGGAAATCAGCCCGAATGTCGGCGGAACCTTTTCGTGCTTCGGAGGGGTCATTGTCGGCCGCCACGTCGAACTCGTCCCGAACGAGCGAATCGTGCAAGCCTGGCGCGTGAGTTACTGGGGCCCGGGCATCTATTCGATCGCAAGGTTCGACCTCAAGGAAGAAGCTGGCGGAACAAGAATTGTCTTTGGCCACACAGGCTTCCCAAACGGCGCAGCGGAGAGTCTCTTGTCCGGGTGGAACGAACATTATTGGGACCCTCTCCAGAAATACTTGGCAGGCTAGAACTCGCCCCCGCGACCGGGCCCCATATATAGCCGTGCGCCGTCGCTGGCGCGTGAATGCGGGAGGTCGAGGCATCGCCTTATTCTCTGTGGCCTCCGGCCTTTCTCTGTGAACTCTGTGGTTCGCTTTGTCTTGGCGTTTTTTCCCAAATCCGAAATTTCAAATCCTAGTAGTCGCACAACTCACCAATCACTCCCGAAGCTTCGGGATCACTTGCTGCCGTACACCAGCAGCGCACCCTCGCGCCGAAAGTCGGCCAGTTGCTTGGCATCGCGAAACCACCTGCCCGTGTAAACCTCGGGATTCGGCGTCGGATCGGGAATGCGCTGGTGCGCAACATGCGCAAACCCCGCGTCGCGAAACAGCCCGGTCCATTCATCGGCCGATAGCAGGTGCGTGGGAATTTTTAGCATCTCGCCCCACTGATGGCAATGGGGATTGTCGCGGTAATAATTGATCACGATCCACGCCGAACCGCCTTCGCCCAGCACCCGATAGATTTCGCGCATGCCCTTCGCCGGATCGGGCCAGTAGTAGGAAGACTCCACCGAGATCGCCTTCTGGAAGAAATTCGGCTCCCACGGAATATCGTCCACCGCGCCGACCACGAACACCAGGTTCTCGCACTCGACGCTGGCCTCGCGCGCGCGGTGAATCATCTCGTCGGAAATATCCATGCCAACCACGCGCCCATCGGGAACGCCGCGCGCCAGAATTCGCGAGAGCCAGCCCGCCCCGCACCCAATGTCGATCACGTTTTCGTCGCGCGCGATCTGCATCATCTCGAGCGCCGGCCGCGTGATGGGCCAATGATCGTGCTCCATCGATTCGCCCTTGCCCGAGTCGGCCCAGCGATTGAATTCCTCGCGTAGCGATTCTTGCGGTTGTCCCAACGGTCACCTTCCAAAGAAAAATGGAACCACAGATGAACACAGATAAACACAGATAAAATGCAGATGGAGGAAAAAATGGTAGGTCTTAAGCCTTGTCAGCGTTCATCCGTCCCGACGCTTCGGGATCTGTGATTTAAGGGTTTTCGCCTTGAGCCTTATCTGTGTTCATCTGTGGTTTAAAGGTTTTTCGTGACGGTTCTCAGATCGGCCTTCCGCAGGTTCCGCAGAAACGCCCGCCAGGAGCGCCCACCGTTCCGCACTGGCAGCAGTATCGTCCCCCGCCCGGCCCCGCCACCACCAGCACGTGCGGCTTCGTCTCCGCCGCGCACGCCCAAATCAGCGCGATGATCCAGCCGACGAACGTCCACCCGAAAAACAGGTTCACCACCAATATCCCGCCGAAGTCCCGCTTGTTGTGCCCAATGATCGCCGGCAGAAAGTACAGCACCGTCGCGAACAATAGAACCATCATACGATCACCCCTTTCGGCTCGGGACCACCCGCCGCCACGTCCCTTCCCTACTCAGAATTACGATTCCAGCCGCAATTTTGTTCCGTTCCTACTTCTCCACTTTCGCAAGGAGCTGCGTGAACCTCTGCTGCCGGTCCTCCTGCGTTTGCCCCGCGTACGCCTCCGCGATCTGCGTCGCGTTCATCGAGCAGAACTTCGGCCCGCACATCGAGCAGAATTTCGCCTCCTTGTAAAAGTCATCCGGCAAACTTTCATCATGCATCGCTCGCGCAGTTTCCGGATCGAGCGAAAGATCGAATTGCTTGTTCCAGTCGAACAAGAAACGTGCGTAGCTCAGCGCGTCATCGCGATCGCGCGCGCCCGGACGATGCCGCGCCACGTCCGCCGCATGCGCCGCAATTTTGTAAGCGATCACGCCCTGGCGCACATCGTCGGCATTCGGCAAGCCCAGGTGCTCCTTCGGCGTCACGTAGCACAGCATCGACGCACCGTGCCAGCCGATCATCGCCGCGCCAATCGCGCTCGTGATGTGGTCATAGCCGGGCGCAATGTCCGTCACGAGCGGCCCCAGCGTGTAGAACGGAGCCTCGTGGCACAGTTCCACTTCCTTCTCCACCTGCAGCTTGATCTGGTCCAACGGGATGTGACCCGGCCCTTCGATCATCACTTGTACGTCTTGTTCCCACGCCTTCTTCGTCAACTCGCCAAGCACGCGCAGCTCCCCGAATTGCGCCTCATCGCTCGCGTCGGCCAGGCACCCCGGACGCAGCCCGTCCCCCAGCGAAAAGCTCACATCGTGCTTCTGGAAAACCTTGCAAATCGCGTCGAAATTCTCGTACAGGAAATTTTCTTTTCTGTGGAAGCTCATCCACTGCGCCAGCAGCGCGCCGCCGCGGCTGACGATTCCGGTAATCCGGTTCCGCACCAGCGGCAGAAATTCCCGCATCACGCCCGCGTGGATCGTCATGTAGTCCACGCCTTGCTCGGCCTGCTCCTCGATCACTTCGAGCATCACGTTGATGTTCAGGTCCTCCGCGCGCCTCACGCGCGAGATCGCTTCGTAAATCGGCACCGTGCCAATCGGCACCGGCGACGCATCAATAATCGCCTTGCGAATCGCGGGAATATCGCCGCCGGTGGAAAGGTCCATCACCGTGTCGGAGCCGTAGTGCACCGCGCGATGCAGCTTCTCGAGCTCGTCGTTCACGTTCGAAGTCGTCGCGGAATTCCCGATGTTCGCGTTGATCTTGCAGAAGAATGCGACGCCGATGCCCATCGGCTCCAGATTCCGATGATGGATGTTGGCGGGAATGATGGCGCGCCCGCGGGCCACTTCGCTGCGCACCACCTCCGGCGTCAGCTTTTCGCGCTTCGCCACATATTCCATCTCCTCGGTGACGACGCCCTGCCGCGCAAAGTGCATCTGCGAAAAATTCCGCGCTCCGCCGTTCATCGCCGCCGCTCGCTTCTCAATCCATGCATCCCTCAAAGCCATAACGTCCCCCATGAACACACACTGCAGCGTATCTGCGTTCCGTGAAGCGTCATTATGTCACTCGGTCTTCCGCCCGGCAACTCGCGCTCCGCGCAGCGATTGGGGCTCTGGCGCCAAACGCCCTCGCAGCCCCACGAATCGACTGACCCGCCGAAAAGTGCTAACCTCTGCCCGCTCGAACGCGGGGGCGAAAAAAGGAGAAGCAGATGCGCAAACGTGTGAGCGTTTTGTCCGTATCGATACTGGCAGCACTGTTTTTGTTCGTTTGTGCCGCACCCATTCGCGCGCAAGATCAGAAAGCCGCAGCCGCGCCGAAACCTTCGGCCGGCCTCGCCGCCGAGATTCTTCAAGAATGGAATTACACGGGCAAAAAACTCGCCGACATGGCTGCCGATTTTCCTGAAGACAAGCTCGATTACAAGGCCACTCCCGTACAGCGGACTTTCGCCGAGCAACTCCTGCACGCCGCCGGCGCGAACTACTACTTCATCGCAGCCGCAACCGGCACCAAGCCACCGAAAGACGTCGAGCAGCCGCCGCGCTCAACCTACAAGACGCGCGCCCAGATCGTCGAATACATCAAAAAGGTCTACGCCGACGGCGCCGCCGTGATCACGCGGCAGGGCGACAAAGGCATGCTCGAAGCCGTGAAATCTCCTTTCGGCAACGAGATGAGCACCCGCGCGGCGCTATTCGCCTCTGCTATCGCACACGCAAACGACCACTACGGTCAGTGCGTCGTCTACTACCGCCTCAACGGACTCGTGCCGCCCGAATCGCGCGGCCAACAGCAATAGCCGTTTTCGCCATCAAAGAGGTGCCCTTTAATTCGCAAGGAGGAACACAGTGAGAACTGGACTCAGGATTTTCGTTTTGACCACGACGGCGATGGCCCTCGCCTCCATCTGGCTTTCGTTCCAATCTCGTGTGACGCGCGCGCAAGACCAAAGTCCGCAGGTCATCGAGATGACCGCGAAAAAGTACGACTTTGGCCCGTCCGCCGTGCACGTGAAGGCTGGCTCAAAAGTAGTGCTCAAGATTACGGCCACGGATCGCCCGCACGGATTCAAGATTTCAACGGTCCCGGACGGAGCATCGAAGGGCGCGCAGCCCGGTCTGGTGCTCACTTCCCCGCCAGCGGAAGAGTGTTACCGCCTCGAGAAAGGGCAGCAAGTAACTGTGGAAATTGAGGCCAAGTCGCCCGGAACTTATACGTTCAAGTGCTGTGTGCACTGCGGCCTGGGACATGGCGGCATGAAGGGGCAACTGATCGTCGACCCCTCATAGCTCGGGTCTTTCGACGGACTCCCAGACTCTCGTAGCTCGAGTTTTTCGACAGAGACTCGCCTTGGTGGCACAGGCACTCCTGCCTGTGCAAGCCTGCCAGTCTCTCGACAGAGCCCCAGACTCGCTTTGGTGGCACAGGCACTCCTGCCTGTGCAAGGCCGCCACAGCCAACTCGCTGTGCGCACTGCGGCCTGGAACATGGGGCATGAAGGGACAATTGATTGTCCACCCTCATAGCTCGAGTTTTTCGACAGAGCCCTAGACTTGCTTTGGTGGCACAGGCACTCCTGCCTGTGCAAAGCTGCCACAGCCAACTCGCTGTGCGCACTGCGGTCTGGAACATGGGGCATGAAGGAACAATTGATCGTCCACCCTCATAGCTCGAGTTTTTCGACAGAGCCCCAGACTTGCTTTAGTGGCACAGGCACTCCTGCCTGTGCAAGGCTGCCAGAGCCCTCCTGGAGTTCCAGTCTCGGATGGAAGCCCGGGCCTTCAGGCCCGGGAAAAGCTTGGTAGTATGGCGCTGGCTTTAGCTTTGGGATCTTGATTCGTTCACTACGTTGGCCTCGCCGCTCCGGCCACCCCAGCAGCGCGAGTTCCTATCTCACTGAGCAGAGCCCGAAGCTTCGCATCATCCGACACCGGCGCGTGGCACGTTGTCTCCACGCACACAAGCGCCTGCGCCTTCGTCGCATCCAGATGCGGCAGCGTCTCGCGCAATGCCGGTGCGAGCGACGCAGAAGCAATCTTCTCCGGCGTTACGCGCAAGACAGCCTTCCCGAACCGGTAGATTTCGTTCGCGGCTTTTTCGAGTTCGGCGGCGTTTGCATCGCCCGCCTTCCCCAGCACAACCACCTGCAAAACGCCGCGCGCGTGCAGCAGCGCCGCAAGTCCATAGGTTGCCGCGAACAATCCGTACTGCGGGATGCGGCCCGCAAACGCTTCAAGCGTCTTTTCCGCCCAATCGCGATACAGCTTCTCGCCCGTGAACGCGTACAGCCGGTCCAGAACAATCGCCGCCACCGAATTTGCGCCCGGCGTGGGCGAGTCCTGCATCGGCTTGCGCCGCACTTCGAGTCCGCCCATCGGGGCCGCGTCCTTGGCGCGATCGAAAAACCCGCCGCCTTCGGAATCGCCAAATCGCTCCACCGCAATTCTCATAGCGCGTTCCGCTATTTTGAAGTAGCCGCGATCGAGCGTCGCTTCATAAGCATCAAGCAGCGCTGCTACCGCAAAAGCCTGGTCGTCGAGCGAGCCTTCCAATCTCGGTCCGCCAACTCGATGCAGGAAACCCTTCGATTCATCCCATGCCTCGACGAGTATGCGATCGAGGGTTTTCAACGCGAACGCGCGGCAATCCTCGCGGCCAAGGATGCGTGCCGCTTCGAGGTACGCCGAAACGAACATCGCATTCCAGCCAACATAAATCGTTTCGTCGATAGCGGGAGTTGGCCGCCGCTGCCGCCGCGCTTCCAGCATCTTCCCCTTCGCGCGCGCTAGCAGCAGCGCCACATCATCGGCGCTTAGCTTCAGTTCGCGAGCCACGGTCTCCGCGCTCGCCGCAATCCACAGCACGTTCTTCTCGGGATTGTGGTGCATTTCGCCGTGCGGCTTCACATCGTAATAAATCTCGATCGCTCGCGCTTCTTCCGGTGAAAGCGCGTCGCGGACTTCGTCGATCGTCCATGTAAAGTAGTCGCCATCATCGTCGAGCGTCTGGTCCGCGTCCTGGCTCGCGTAGAATCCGCTGCGCAGTTGATCCGACAGAACTTCGTTGACCCACGAAATCGTACCTTCAGCCACCTCTCGATAACGCGGCAAACCCAGCGCCTGATAACCGTGCAGATAATTCTTCAGCAGCTCGGAATTGTCGTACGACATTTTCTCGAAATGCGGCACGCACCACCGCTCGTCCACGGAATAGCGATGGAACCCGCCGCCGATCTGGTCGCTGAATCCACCGGCCGCCATCCCGTTGAGCGTCTTTTCCACCACCGTTTGCAAGCTCGCCCCCCCGGGCCACTTTTGTCGCTCGAGCATCAGATCGATCACCGACGAATGCGGAAATTTCGGTGCGTGCCCGAACCCGCCGTGTGTCTTGTCGAAAATCTGCTCCGCCGAATCGATAATCGAATCAACCAGCGACGAGTCAAGGCTTCCGCGCGCGCCCTGAAAAACTTCCGCCTTTGCCACAGCCTCTTCCAGCGCC
This sequence comes from uncultured Acidobacteriota bacterium, assembly GCA_963744235.1. Lineage (GTDB taxonomy): Bacteria > Acidobacteriota > Terriglobia > Acidiferrales > UBA7541 > Palsa-295. The sequence continues at coordinate 1,176,549 of CAVUSU010000007.1, forward strand.
TGCGCGGAGCTATCCACTTCCTTACGCCGCGACTTGAAAGCCTCCGCAATCGACATCAGGATCCGCCGGAATCCCGGGCGGCCCATCGCATCGTCTGGCGGAAAATATGTCCCGCCGAAAAACGGCTTGCCGTCCGGCGTAAGAAACGCCGTCAGAGGCCAGCCGCCCTGCCCGGAAATCGCGCTCACGGCGGATTGATAGCGCGCATCCACGTCCGGCCGCTCGTCGCGATCCACTTTCACTGGAATGTAGAACTGATTGATTAGCGCTGCGATTTCAGGATTCTCATAGCTCTCGCGGTCGATTACGTGGCACCAGTGGCACCACACGGCCCCAATGTCGAGAAGAATCGGCTTCGACTCTGCGCGCGCCTTCTGAAACGCGTCCTCGCCCCATTCGTGCCAGTCCACGGGCTGATGCGCCGCCGACCGCAGATACGGGCTAGCAGAATCCTTCAGCCGATTTTCGGGCTGTTGCGTCACTGGACGGGATTGTTGTAGTCGGCGTCGCGCGGATCGATGGGCTTGCGGCCTGCGAAGCCTTCGTCCTGGCCGTGATAAAACCGGATCCGGTCCTCGCCAAGGCGCCAGCACAAATAAACTTCTTTATCGTTGATGCGCGACGGAAAATCCAGCAGTCCCACGTCGAGATCCTTCACAACGCAGCCCGTCGAATGTATGCGATCGATGGCCGCCCGAACCGAATCCTCCAGCTGGTTTCGTTCGATTCGCCACTGCGCGATTCCCTCGTAATTCACCTGCATGCCGCCTGACCGCTGAATCCGCTCAGCGAGCTTCGCCAGCTTCTCTTCGAACTCCGCCATTTTGCGCCGCGATTCCATCGCCTCGATCAGAATGGGCTCCACCTGTAACCGCAGGCGTTCCGCTTCCGTCAGCGAGAAAACCTTGGATTCATCCTCATCCGCCATCTTGTCCTTGCTCCCGCGTAAGACCGCCGCGTCCTGTCCGCCCCTTCATCCCCCGATATAGACCATTGTCCGCGACGGCGGCACGAAGCCCGGCTCGTTGATGCGATGCCCTTTTTCCTTCTGCGCCACGATCGACAGAATTTCGTCCCCGATCTCGCGGTCGTTTGCCCCGCCGCGCAGCAGGAACTTCAAATCGTGATCGTCCTTGCTGAAAAGGCACGTGCGAAGTTTCCCGTCGGCCGTCAGCCGTATCCGCGAGCAGAAGCCGCAGAACGGCTGCGTCACCGGCGCCACCAGCCCGATTTCGCCGCGCCCGTCCGTGAATCGGAACTTGCGCGCGGTTTCGCTGCGCTCGTGAACCACCGGCACCAACGGCCACCGCGCGGAAATCCGTTTATACACCTCCGCCGCGGGCACCATCATTTCGCGCGTCCACGCGCGGTCCGCGTCGAGCGGCATGAACTCGATGAATCGCATGATCAGCTCGCGCTCTCGCGCAAACTCCGCGAAGGCTTCCACTTCGTCGTCGTTCAGCCCGCGCACCAGCACAGCGTTCACCTTAACCGGCCGCAACGCCGAATTCTGCGCCGCGTCAATCCCCGCCATCACCTGATCGAACGCTTTCGTCCTCGTCACCTGCTCGAACTTGGCGCGGTCCAGCGAATCCAGGCTGATGTTGATCCGGTCGAGCCCCGCCGCGATCAACGTATCGCACCGTTCCGCCAGCAGGTGCCCGTTCGTGGTCATCGAAAGGTCCTGCACGCCGAGCGCCTTCAGCCGGCCGATGAAACTTTCCACTCCGGGACGCACCAGCGGTTCGCCGCCGGTCACGCGAACCTTGCGAATTCCCATCCGCACCAGAATCCGCACGAGGCGTTCGTATTCTCCCCAGTCCAGCAGTTCGTCGTGCGCCATGTGCTTATCCGGATCAGCCGACCGGCAATACACGCACCGGAAATTGCAGCGGTCGGTAACGGAAACGCGCAGGTCTGTGATCGGCCGTCCGTGTTTGTCAATCAGTGGCATTCAAACCCCGCTTCGATTACCCACTCGCTTCTTTGATGCCCATCCGCAACAATCGTCGCCATCGGATTTAATGATCGTGAAATGAAAACGCCCAACTCCGCGTTCGGAATCGGGCGACAAGTCCAAAGACGCATCGCGCCTCGAACTTGTGGACTCAGGGTTTGCAAGAACAACCCCTGAACCCCTCTCCTTTCCAAACGGGAGGAACGAGCGTTTCCGCTCGAACCCTCAGCCCTGTGAAACCGGGGCGTCGCCCTCGAGCCGTAGGTTTTCTCTCCCGTAGGCTTCGAGGATCGGAGAAATCAGCTAGATTCTACGCCGTCGATCGCTTGCCGGCAAAGAGGTTTCCGCGGCCGCCCCACCGCGCTTCGCCGAAACCGCGAAATCTGCGCTCGAAAGCACACGCGCAGGCCCCATTGCCGCGGCAGCGCAACGAATATGGTAGAGTTTCCAGCCGATGCGCATCTTCGTTCTCGGCGCCGGCGGCACTGGCTCGTTGCTCGCACAACTGCTGGCGCGCCAGGGCCACACGGTCTGGTGCGGCGACCGCGACGTTGACCGCGCGCGCCGCTTTCTCGGTAAGAAAAGCAAAATTGAAAGCGTCGAAGCGAACGCGCGCAACCTCTGGTCCATCGTCCGCGCCGGGCGCGGCTGCAATTTGATCGTCAACGCCTCCCCCGCCGTCTTCAACCAGATCATTTTGCGTGCGGCGCTGCGTCTTCGCGCGCATTACCTCGATTTGAACGCGCACCTCACGCGCAACCTGTTTCGCCCCGAGCAGTTCCGCTTCCACAAACGCTTCGTCGCCAAAAATCGCGCCGCGCTGATTTGCACAGGCGCCGCTCCCGGCCTTACGAACCTGCTCGCTAAACGCGGCGCCGAACTCCTCGACACGGTCGACTCAATCCAAATCCGCCTCTTCGAAAGCACCGAGAGCAAGGATCCCGTTTCCACCTGGTCGGCCGACGGCGCCTATGACGAAGCGATCTCGAGCCCGCGCATCTATCGCGCCGGCCATTTCAAGCTCGCCAAGCGCTTCGCCGAGCGTGAAAAATTTCGCTTCTCGCCGCCCATCGGCGAAACGCCCGTCTATCTCGCCGCGCAGGACGAAGTCTGCATGCTGCCTTATGTCATCCCGGTCCGCGACGTCGACGCGAAAATCGGCGGCAACGATTTCGAGCGCCTCTATCGTTGGTATCGCCAGGGACGCCTGAATCGCTCGCAAGGTCTAGTCCGCAAGCGCTTCCCGAAAACGCCCACGCCTCGCCAGGTCGCCAAACTCATCCGCAACGGCACTCTCGAAAACGCCCGCTTCGCCGCCGCCGTACTCGTCCGTGGCGCGAAGAATGACCAACCCCTGCTCGTCCGCTGGGACGCCAGCTTCCCCACCCTCTACCAGATTCGTCAGCGCGGCCTGATTTCAACGCCCATTTCGTACGCCACCGCGCACGTCGCGGCGCTGTTCGTAAAATATTTTCCGCGCGATTCGGCCGGCGTTATGGGACCATCGGAGCTGCCCGGCGAAACTCGCCGCGCAATCTTGAGCGAAGCGCGCTCGCATGATTTCCGCATCGCGCTGAAAATCACGCGCCTGAAGAAGCCCGACGACGACGATTTCTAGCTGCTGGCCGTCAGTCTTGTGGCACAGGCATTCTTGCCGGAGTACCGTACCTGAGGGTTGCTTCCGGCCACTTTGCGGCATTATGTACCTCAGATCTTTACACCTCAGGCCTTTGCTTTGTTTGCCGTAACAAATTTCCATCCAAAACGTTATTACTAAAGAAAAGGAGCTCCACGATGAAAAAAGCAGCAGCCTTCCTCTCTGCAGTTCTGTTCCTGACCACCATCGCATTCGCGCAGAGTCTCTCCCCCGAAGACAGGGACAAGGGAGTCAAATATTTCGAACAAACTCGGGAGGGCATCATCGACGCCACTAAGGGTCTTTCGGACGCCCAGTGGAAATTCAAATCCGCGCCCGACCGCTGGTCCGTCGCCGAAACCCTCGAGCACATCGCACTCGCGGAAGACTACCTCTACGAAAATGGCGTACAGAAGGCCTTGACCGGCACGCCCAGCGCGGCCGACCGCGACTATAAGAAAACCGATGCCTCCATCCTCGCGATGATCCCGGACCGCTCGCACAAAGCGCAAGCTCCCGGCCCGCTCGTTCCCACAGGCCGCTGGTCGCCAGCCGACACGCTCGACCATTTCCTGAAGAGCCGCCAACGCAATATCGACGCGCTCAAGAGCTTGCCAGCAGCCGACCTGCGCTCGCACGTCTCACAAGGCCCGCTCGGCCCCGTCGACGCCTACGAGTGGTTCCTCTTCATCGCCGCTCACAGCGACCGCCACACCAAGCAAATCCTAGAGGTGAAGGCCGACCCCAACTTCCCCAAGAACTGATCAGGTACCACAACCGTTTTGTCATTCCGAGCGGAGGGCCGGCTCTTGTTTTTCGTTCGCGGAGCGAACGGCCGGCCCGCAGAGAGGAATCTCTCCGCTGTAGTTTCCAAGCCTTCTCTGTGCCCTCCAGCTTTTCTCCGTGTCCTCTGTGGTTAGATTCTTTACGCCTCTCGCATTCCTCTGCGCTCTCTGCGCCCGCCCGCCGTCTTGGTGGAGGGCCTCTGCGGTAAATGCTTTTCTCTGCGGCCCTGTGGCCGTCTCAAAAACCCGATTTCAACGGCTTCAGCAACCCAAAATCAATCAGCCCATTCGCCACAAACTGCACCGCCAGCGCCACCAGCAGCAATCCCATCAACCGCATCAGAATCCGAATTCCCGTTTCGCCCAGGTAGCGCCGCACGCGGTCCGCGCCCGCCAGCACCATGTACGACGCCACCGACGTAATCACAATCGTCGCGTACACGATCGCATGCTGCCACCAGGAGTGCGACTCGCCCACCAGCACCATCACCGTTGAAATCGCGCCCGGCCCGGCCAGCATCGGCAGCCCCAGCGGAATGATGCTCGCGTCCGACTTCTCCGCACCCTCCTGCTGCTCTTCCGGCGTCGCCTTGGTGCCCGACTGCTTCGCCTGCAGCATGTCCAACCCGATCTGCAGCAGGATAATCCCGCCCGCGATTTTGAACGCCGGCAGCGTGATCCCGAACATCTTGAAAATCAGGCTGCCCGCGATCGCGAATGTCGCAAGCACGATCGCGCACGTCCATGCCGACCGCCGCGCCATCGCCCGCCGCTCCGCCTCTGGCGACGTCGCCGTTATCGCCAGAAACATCGGAATCACCGCAAACGGGTCCACCAGAAAGAAAACAGACGTCAGCGCAATCAGCGCAAACTCGAATACATCTGTGATCGTGTGATGCATGGCTCTTCGATGCGCCGCCTCGTGTCGCGGACGCTATTCTGAGAACCCACGCCCGCAATTGCAAGTTCGTGCGTCGCAGCACGGGGTCCTTTGGTTTGGATACTGTAGGGGCACGGCATGCCGTGCCCGCGCCGTTCCGGCCTTCACACCTCATCGCTGCCCCGCACCACGGCACCGTGCGAACGTCTTGGAGCGTCCGCCGCGCCCACGAACCCCTCGAAGCAACGCTATGCCGCCTAAGTCCTGGTTGCCCTGAGCAGGGCCGAAGGGACCGCAGCGCGTTGTGCCCGTGTCGTACCCGCGCTGTCATCCCGAGCGAGGCGCCTTTCAGCCGACGAGGGATCTGCTTTTTTCTTCCCGTTGCTCCTGCCCGCCCTGAGATTAGTCGAACGGAGCGAAAACGAAGGGGCCGTCCGCGAAGAACTCATCCACATCGGCAAAAGCTGAAAATCCGCAAACGGCGGCACCGCCGTCTGCCGTCTCTTGCCCGTCCGAAGGTTTAAACGTAGCGCCGCGGTCTCCAGCGCGGCAGCTTTCTCTCGACAAGCCTCCGCCGGGTTTCGTGGCGCCGGTACTCCGCCATCTTGTTGGCCGGGCTTGCTTGGCCCGCATTTCTGTAGCGGCCGCCTTCAGGCGGCCCGCCTCCTCTTTCTGCAGAAAAGGTAGCTGGTACCGACGTATACTCTGGGCCTACGTAACCAAGTAGCGGAATTCGGGAGACACTCGATGCGACGCACAATCCTTCGATTCGCCGCCGTAATTGCACTCTTTCTCATAACGAGCGCCACGCTCCAGGCGCAGGATGCAACGCAAAACGCCACGCCTCCAGCGTCGCAGTCCGCTCCGCCTGTTTCTAAGCGGATTCGCGTGGGCGGAAATGTGGAATCGGCAAAACTCAAGTTCCAGCCGCTCCCCGTCTACCCCCAAGCCGCCAAGACAGCCAACATCTCCGGCACCGTCATCCTTCACGTGATTATCGCGAAGGATGGCTCCGTTCAGACAGTGCAGTACATTTCAGGACATCCGCTTCTGATGAAGGCTGCCATGGATGCCGTCAAGCAATGGAAATATGAACCGACAACCCTAAACGGCGAGCCGCTCGAGGTTGACACTACGGTCTCCGTAGACTTCACGCTCGGAGGATCCGCTCCAGCCCCTGCCGGGTCGGCCGCGGCCTCAGCGCCGGCAGCGCAGGCCTCGACTGACATCGACCCCCAGCTCAAAGCCGACATTCTCCACTTGCTCGACGTAACTCATGCCGTGGAAAAGGCGCAGTCGGCCGGTCGCGCAGCTTTCGAACCCTTGAGGGCCCAAGTGTTGGCGTCGATGCCGGCCACACCAAATCGGGAGAAGATTGTGTCAGCCTATTTGGACAAGCTCCTCGCCTTGTTTCAGGGACCGGAGTTCACGGACGATCTCGTTGCGGTCTACTCGAAGTATCTCTCCGACGACGACGTGAAAGCCGTCACCCAGTTCTACGAAACGCCTGCGGGGCGACACATGAACGATCACTTGGCTGACTTAGTGACGGATTCGATGAAGACGGGACAGCAACTCGTCGTGGGTCATCTGCAGGAAATTTTCTCCCAACTGTGCAAGGAATACCCCGAACTCCAAGGCGAGGCCAAATTCTGCCCCGCCTCCAACGACAAGAAAAGCCAGCTCCTCCCGCCCACCCCGCAGCCAACTCCAAGCGCCTCCCCCGCGTTCAACTAAGTCGCGAACCGCACCCTCTGTCCACTCGGTAGCCGCAGAGCGCGGCCGGCTCCGCGTGACGCAACCCGCAAAGATGCAATCGGGAAAGAGCCCGAGCTAAATGCCTTGATTTTCTGTACCACTATGTGGTATATACCTCAGTGTGATATTTATCGAGTCAAAGGCGTTTACGCGCCGGCTTCTCGATCTCGCAAGGGACGCGTCCGACTCAGTTTTGTCTGCAATTCAAAGCCAACTCCTGGCTGACCCTTCGCGCGGAGAAGTCGTCAGAGGCTTGAGAGGAATTCGCAAAGCGCGAGTTGCGAATCCGGCTCGCCGGAAGGGAAAGCGCAGCGGCTTTCGGTACATGTACCTGTATCTGGAACGCAAGGACCACATTCACCTCTTGCTCTTGTTCGATAAGAACGAACAAGAGGATCTCAGCCCTGCGCAGCGCGCCGTGCTCGCGCAATTGGCCAGCCAGATCAGGGAATAGGAAAGGAAAACCAATGACCAAGAAAATCAGAATAAAGGTCTTCGATGATCTCCGTGAGTCCCTTCAGGATGCGCTGGCATTCGAGCAGGGCCGTCTCACAGACTTGCGCGTCACCGAACTTCCTCCGCCTCCTAGAAAGCTGCGGCCCAGAGATATTCGCGCCATCCGGCACTCGCTCAACGCGAGCCAAGTCCTTTTCGCCAGATTCCTGAATGTCAGCCCGAATACGATTCGGAGCTGGGAGCAAGGTACGCGACGCCCCCAAGGGGCCGACTTGAAGTTGCTGGCAATCGCGCGGAAAGACCCACAAGCCCTGTTGCGAGCCTAGCACGGCGATGGAGCAGTTCCTTGCCTCCTTGCTTCCTTGCCTCTTTACCTCCGCCTTCTAGTTATAGAACTACTAACGTATCTTTGAACCTACCAATTGCCCCAGTTTTGTGCTACCATGGCTCGTTTTTATGCTCAACAAACTGACACCACGCACCCACCGAGGTAAACCAACAAGCCCTCCTGCGTGGCCTCTCGCCATTTTTCGTCAATCGGTACACTTTGCAAACGGAAATCGCTGTAACTCACTCAAAATAAAAGCCAGCGGGGGCATATTTTCCCAAAAGCGAACCCAAGGCGAACACTCTTCCTCCCAAGAGGCGAACAAAAATCTAATCGCTACAACGCCACATTCAAAAATCGCCGCAATCACATCAAAACAAAGAAGAAGACAAAACCTAATCGCAACAAGAACATCTCTTCCGGTTTGCCTTCTCTTCGCCGCCCGCGAACAGGAGGTGGAAACGAACCTAGACCACGCCGAAGCCCCGCCGTTTCTCGTCACTCGTCACTCGCCACTAGCCACTGCCCTCATGTATTCTTCCTCTCCTATGCTTGACCTCGGATATGTGCGGGAGCACCTCGACGTGATCGAAAAGATGGCGCGTGACCGCGGCGTCTCGCTCGATCTCGCTCCGTTCCGCGAAATCGATACAGAGCGCCGCCAACTGATTCATTCGACGGAGCTGCTGAAAGCGGAGCGCAACGAGGCCAGCGACGAAATCGCCAGCCTGAAAAAGTCGAGCCCTTCGACACCGCTCCCCTCGGCTTCGCTCGGGACAGGCAGGACAAGCGGGTCGGAACCGGACCCGCTTGCGGCGATTCTCGCGCGGATGAAGGAAGTCTCCGAACAGGTGAAGCAAAACGACGCGCGCATCGCCGAGCTTGACGAACGGCTGAAGCAGTTTTTGCTGATGGTGCCGAACATGCCGCACGCGAGCGTCCCGGTGGGCAAGGGCGCGGCCGACAACGTGGAAGTGCGGCGATGGTCCCCTCCGCCTGATCCATCGAGGCACTTCTCGCCATCCGCCACAGGCGCGATGGACTTTACAGCGCGTCCACACTGGGAACTGGGCGAAGCTGCGGGAATTCTCGATTTCGAGTCGGCGGTGAAAATTGCGGGCGCGCGCTTCGCGGTTTACAAAGGACTCGGCGCGCGGCTCGAGCGCGCCCTCGCCAATTTCTTCCTCGACCTCCACACGCAGGAACATGGCTACACCGAAATTCTGCCGCCGTTCGTCGTCAACACCGCTTCCCTCACCGGCGTGGGCCAGTTGCCCAAATTCGCCGCGGACATGTTTCACCTGGAAGGCACGGACCTGTGGCTCACGCCGACTTCGGAAGTGGAGTTGACCAGCCTGCATCGCGACGAAACGCTCGATGCCGACCGACTGCCTGAAAAAGTGTGCGCCTGGACGGCGTGCTTCCGCTCCGAGGCCGGCGCGGCCGGAAAAGACACACGCGGCATCAAGCGCCAGCACCAATTCCAGAAAGTGGAGCTGTTCAAATTCACGCGCCCGGAACAAAGTTACGACGAGCTGGAATCGCTGGTGCGCAACGTCGAAGCGGTGCTGCAAAAGCTGGGGCTGCACTATCGCGTGATGCAGCTTTGCACGGGAGATATGGGATTCGCGTCGGCGAAAACGTACGACATCGAGGTGTGGCTGCCGTCGAGCAAGGAGTTCATGGAGATTTCGTCTTGCTCGAACACGGAGGCGTTTCAGGCGCGGCGCTCGGGCATTCGTTTCAAGCCGAAGGGCGGAGGCAAGAGCGAGTTCGTGCACACGTTGAACGGCTCAGGCCTCGCTGTCGGGCGAACGTGGATCGCAATCGTCGAAAATTATCAGCAGCGCGACGGCTCCATCATCATTCCGGAGGCGCTGCGCCCCTACATGGGCGCGGATCGGATTCGGGGCGAGGGGTCAGGGACCGAGACCAAAACCTTTTAACCACAGATGAACACAGATAAACACAGATGAGAGAAAAACCTACCGCAGAGACCCTCCCGGCAAAAGGGCGGGCAGGCGCTGAGGACGCTGAGAAAACCAGGTGACAGGTTTCAGGTGACAGGTGGCAGCAAACGAGGTCAAAAACCTTTTAACCACAGCGAACACTGATGAACACAGATGAGCAGCAACGAATAGCGAGAACCGAAGCAGTGGAGGGGCGGCTGGGACTTCGTGCACCCTCGCCCCTCACCCTCACCCTCGCCCCTCGAATCACATCGCGGCGTTGGCGATGCTGTCGACGTGGACCGAGCCGTTGTCCATCATGTGCCCGGTGACTTTCACTTCCTGGCCGAGATTCGCTTCGGTCACCGCATCCTGGTTATGAATCGGCACTACTTTCTTCGACTTCGTATCGACGAACACGTACGAAGCGCCTTTGTCCTTCACGCACTTCATCGTACAAGCCTTGGCCTTTGCGTTCGCGCCCTTCGCGCCGCAAGCGCTGTCGCTGATCCAGCCGGTCCAGGTCATGGTCTTCATGTCCTTGTTCGCATCCTGGGCAACTGCGGACAGGCCGATCGTGGCGAACAGCACCGCGAGCAGTCCAAACATGCTGAGAACTTTCTTCATGGCTATTTCCTCCGGAAGAGATTTGTAGCGGGCAACCGGCTCTTACCCAAGCCTGCGGCCCAGTGGATACAGCATCAGTACGCTCAGAGAGCGCCGTTGGATTTAGGAAATAGCTCCCACGAGAACTTTCGGGCCGGTGGGGTGAGGCATGCCGCCGGCGGGTTCGAGAGTCACCGCGAAAGCCTTGGGCGTGATTCCTTCGGGCAGCTTCATCATCCAGTGGTCGGTTTGGCCGGCCGAAGGATGGAACACACCCGCGTTGATAGGCGCGCCTTGCGTCGGAATGAGCCAAAGCTGATAGCACTTGTCATCTGCGGGCGGCGTGAGAGTGCCGTCATACATGAGCGTACCCATGTTCGGGTTATATGTCACTCGCCCCATTCCTTTCGGCATCCCGGGCATGGGAGCGAGCGGGACGACAATGGTGTCGCGCGCGGCCAGGAGATCGGCCACATGGTGCGCCTCTTCGAGGTTTCTCTCCTGGGTGAGCACCGTCGCGCGAAGATCAGCCATCTCGCGATTCAGCCTTTCGTTCTGGTTCCAAAGCAGGATTGTGGCAATGGCGAGCGCCGCTGCCGCGGGCGCGAGCACTGCCGCCCACCAGCGCCCGAAAACACCGCCCGTAGCGGATTCAGCTTCGCGCGGAGAGCGTGCTGCGGCACCGCTCTTGTCTTCGGCGCGAACGCGAGCCATCAATTGCCCCTTCACATGTGGCGCGGGTTCCACGCGAGCTGCCGCAAACGACATCAGCGCTACTCGGCCACGAGCTTCGGCGAGTTTGCGCGCACAATCAGCGCACGAGGTGACGTGCGATTCGATCGCCTGCTTCTCGTCGCCTTCCAGCGCGCCGAGAGCGTACAGATCGAAGTCTTCTTCGCGAGTTGGATGCCCGTTCATGGTTGCAAAGCTCGTTTCAAAGTTTCCACGGCCGAACGCAAACGCGTCTTCACCGTGCCCAGCGGGTCGCCGGTGCGGCGCGCGATCTCGCTGTGCGTCAGCCCTTCGAAGTACGCCAGCTCCAGCACGGCACGCTGCTCCTGCGGCAGCCGATCGAGCGCCCCTTTGACGCGCCCCATCAATTCCCGCTGCGCCACGAGGCTATCGAGATTCGTGGGAACCACAACGCTGTTCTCGTCCAGTTGTTCGCCCGAGGTTGGGTTGTGCTTGCGCAGACGCGAGATCGCGCGGTTTCGCGCAATCACCGTCAGCCAGCCCGCCAGCGACCCGCGCGACGGATCGAATCGCGACGACGTCCGCCAGAGCTGGAAGAATATGTCCTGCAAAATCTCTTCCGCCGCTTGCGTGTCGCGCAGAATCCGGTTCAGCAGAGACGAGAGCATGCCTGCGTACCGGTCGTACAGCGCCGCCAACGCGGACTCGTCGCGCTGCACGACTCGTTCGATGAGCGCCGCGTCCGAGGCGTTCAACTCCGCTCCCGTCTCCGGATTCACGAGGTCGCAATGGCTCCATTCTTAAGATACGCGAGCGAACCGACGCTGGATTGCAGCGTTCCGCCACTCGTTCGCGCTAAACTGCTGAAGGGACAACCCGAGCGCAGCCTAACGCGGCAGCGGCGCCACGGTCAACGTGTTCTCGCGCAGGCGACACGTGAAAGCGGAGGGAACCTCAACCATTCCATAAGCGGCTTTAAATCAGCAGTTTACCAGGTATCTGGCGACACGCCCTGTAGACGGGTGCGACACTTCCCACTGCGACTTTACGGTGGTTTCCATTGACATCCTTCGCAGCTTGGCTAAACTTCGACACGTCCATGACTTAGGACGGCCCGAACGGACGGCGAAAGTGATCGCCGGTCGCGCGCGCAGATCCCAACGTCTGGAGGAGGCAAGATGGCCACGGTGGTCAAACCCGCCCCACAGCCGATTCCGCGCATCGCGCCGCGCGAAGACCTGAATCCGCACCGCATTGCACAGATCCAGTTCGACATCGCGGCCGAATACCTGAAGCTTGACCAGGGTCTGCGCCAGATTTTGCGCTCACCCAAGCGCGTGCTCGAAGTGTCCATCCCGACGAAAATGGACAACGGACAGGTGAAGGTGTTCTCGGGGTTTCGCGTCCAGCACAACGTCGCGCGCGGCCCTGCCAAGGGAGGCATTCGGTATCATCCCGCCGTCACGCTCGACGAAGTGAAAGCGCTGGCCACGTGGATGACCTGGAAGACGGCCACGGTGAACATCCCGTATGGCGGCGCAAAGGGCGGCGTCATCTGCGATCCAAAGCGCATGAGCAAGGGCGAGCTCGAGCGCATGACGCGCCGTTTCACCTCGGAGATTCTCCCGATCATTGGTCCCGAGCAGGATATTCCCGCGCCAGACGTCTACACCGATTCGCAGACCATGGCTTGGATCATGGACACATATTCCATGACGAAGGGTTACTCGACCCTCGGTGTCGTCACGGGGAAGCCGGTCTCAATCGGCGGGTCGGAAGGCCGCAATGAAGCCACAGCGCGCGGCTGCCTGGTGGTGTGCGAAGAAGCGTGCAAGCTAAAGAAAATCAACCTTCGGGGAGCGAGCGTCGCGATCCAGGGATTCGGCAACGCAGGCTCGCTTGCGGCAAAGCTATTCGCGGAAAAAAAGGCGCGCGTCGTTGCGATCAGCGACTCGCGCGGCGGCGTATTTAATTCGCGCGGAATCGATCCGCTGAAGGCCATGCGTTACAAGGAACGCTCCGGCACGGTGGTAGGCATGCCCGGCACGTCGCGCATCTCGAACGACGACTTGCTCACCATGAAGTGCGACATCCTGATTCCCGCGGCGCTCGAAAACTCGATCACGCTCAACAACGTGGATTCGATCAAAGCTCGAATCGTCGCCGAAGCCGCGAACGGGCCCACCACACCGCATGCCGACGAGGTTCTGGCGCGCAAGGGAATCATGCTGCTGCCCGACATTCTGGCGAACGCGGGCGGCGTGACGGTGAGCTACTTCGAATGGGTGCAGGATTTGCAGGGTTTCTTCTGGTCGGAAGGCGAAGTGAACGCAAAGCTCGAATCGGTGATGCGCCGTGCGTTTCACGAAGTCCACGACACGATGCGCAAGCACCGCACGCACATGCGGACCGGTGCGTACGTGCTCGCAGTCGGGCGCGTGGCCGACGCAACGCTCGTCCGCGGCCTCTTCCCGTAACTATTAAGCCGTGTTGACCCAAACGTCAGCGCGAGGAACGACTTCCGGCGGCGACCTTTTTAGGCCGTCCACCGAGTTTGCCGTTTGTTTTGGAAGCCGCTTGTTTGGCATGGCTCCTCGACCTCCCACCAGCTCGCCCGAGTCTTGCCGCCATCCACTTCCTTGAGCCGAGGATCCCTTCAAGTAGCCCCGGAACGTAAATGTCTGCATCGAGTTTTGGAAAGTGAAGGCCAAAGCCCGACGGGCTGACCTCGATGTGCTCAAGTTGCGATGGCTTCGCTTTTTCCAGACCCTCCGCGTCCGTTGGCGGGAAGCTCAGCTCCAGGTCCGGTCTGAGTTTGATCACGATTCGCCCGCGCTGCCTGTCGTAACGAGCGGAGACAACCCTCGGAATGGAGACCTGGAGTTCTCTGGCTCGATGGCTTGCCGTCACGAAATCGTCATTCTTCGCCATGAATTCTCTCCCATGCCCGGCAGAGTTCCGTCAGATGCTTTGTGAGAACCGAACGGATGTTCGCTATTTCGCGCCTCCGAAATCCGTAATTCTCCCGCAGTTCGACTTGTCCCGTAGGGCAGTTCAAATTGAAGACGGCTTCGCGTCCGCGTCCCATCACGTGAACGTGAGCTGGTTGATGGTCGTTGGGATAAATCACAACGCGTAGCCCATGGAACCTCAGAGCCGTCGGCACAAGTATATTGTACCACACTTCCTAAGCGCTTAGGTTATTGAGGAACATCACTACCCGATGTGCAGAATTGGCGAGTCCCATGCAGCAAACGACGGCAATCAAGATCGGGGTAAGTTTATCCTTGCGTAGCGGGCGACAACGCGCGTACATTTCAAATTGCCGGCATGTCCAGCAAGCGGTTCGTACCTCGACTGCTGCGGGCGTAGCCGGCATTTGTGCCTCGCGCGGAGGGCACGACGAATTGAATAACCACGCATCTCACACGCCACCGATACTTCTCACCATCGCTGGCTTCGATCCTTCGTGCGGCGCGGGCGTGGCTGCAGACCTGAAGACTTTCGCGGCGCACAATTGCTACGGCGTCGCGGCAGTGACCGCGCTTACCGTGCAGTCCACGCAAGGCGTGCGCGACATCCATCCGACTCCTTCCGCAACTCTGCGCGCGCAACTGGACGCGCTTTCCGAAGATTGCACCATTGCAGCGGTGAAGATCGGAATGCTCGCGAATCGCGCGAACGCGTCCGCGGTTGCCGACTTTCTCGACAAGCACAAATTCGCTCACGTGGTGCTGGACCCTGTTTCGCGGCCAACCGCGGGCGTCGGTGAGTTACTCGATGAGGGAGGACTGAAGTTCGTGCGCGACGAACTGTTGAAGCGCGTGAGCGTCGTCACGCCCAACATACCCGAGGCGGAATTTCTCACCGGTATGGAAGTGAAAGACCTGAACGGCATGAAAGCGGCGGGACAGAAACTCCTCGAAATGGGAGCGCGCTCGGTGATTGTCACCGGTGGCCACCTCGAAAAGCCGATCGATGTTCTTTGCGAAGCATCAGGCATCGAAACGTTCGGTGGCGACCACGTGAAGAGCCCGAACACGCACGGCTCGGGTTGCACTTTCTCATCCGCGATTGCAGCTCAGCTGGCATCAGGCCAGCAACTGCGCGAAGCCGTGATTCTCGCGAAAGCGTACGTCACGAAAGCGATCGACAAGTCATACCCAATCGGCAAGGGCGCTGGCCCGCTGAATCAGCTTTTCCGTTTCCACCAGGAGGCGCCCGCCCGTGGCGTCCACGAGGTCCCCCAACACGGAATGCACCCCGCCGCCGAACCAGCCGCACACTAGATATTCGAACTAGAGAATCCACGAGTTCGGAGAGTTGCGCGTTAGCGTTTGAAGACGACGCGGCCGGCGATGATGGTTGCGATCGGCGCGCCGCGAAACGCGCGGCCATCGAACGGGGTGTTGCGCGATTTGCTGGCGGATTCCGACGCGCGAAACGTCCAGGCATGGTCAGGCGCGAAAATCGTGAGGTCGGCGGGCGCGCCGGCAGCGATTTTGCGTTCGATTCCGAGAACGCGCGCGGGGCCGGTGGTGAAGAGCTCGACCAGCCGCGTCAATGAAAGCTTTCCCTTGTGCACAAGTTCGCTCAGGCCGAGCGCGAGCGCCGTCTCGAAACCGGTGACACCGAAAGGCGCGCGATCGAATTCCACATCTTTGCTCGCGGGATGATGCGGCGCGTGGTCGGTGGCGATCGCATCGACGCTGCCGTCGGCGAGACCCTGAATCAGCGCATCGCGGTCTTCGCGCGAGGCAAGCGGCGGATTCATTTTGTAATGCGTGTCGTAGCGGACGTCCTCATCGGTGAGCGTGAAATGATGCGGCGTCACTTCGCAGGTGACGCGCAAGCCTCGCTGCTTCGCAAATCGCACGTATTCGAGCGAACCGAGAGTGGACATATGCGCGATGTGCAACCGCGCGCCGGTGAGCAGCGCCACTTCCACGTCGCGCCCGACGCCAATTGATTCGGATTGCGACGGAATTCCCTTCAGCCCCAGTCGCACCGACGCGAGACCTTCGCGCATCACGCCACCGGCGAAGAGCGAGGCGTCCTCGCAGTGATCGATCACCGGGAGCCCGAGAGCGTTGCAGTAGTCCATCACTTGCCGCATCAGGCGGGCGGTCGCGATTGGCTTGCCGTCGTCGCTGACGCCCACGATTCCCGCATCTTTCATCGCGGCGATTTCGGCGAGCGCCTCGCCTTTGCTCCCGACCGACGCGGCGCCGATCGGCCAGACGCGAACGCCCCCTGCCGCAACGGCCCGCTCCACAATTCCCCGCGTGACTGACGCGTTGTCGTTCACTGGCTGCGTGTTCGGCATGCAGCAAACCGCCGTGAATCCGCCGCGGGCCGCCGCGCGCGTGCCTGTCTCGATTGTTTCAGACATCTCCTGCCCCGGCTCGCGCAGGTGGCAATGCAGGTCAATGAAACCTGGCGCGACGACGAGGCCTGCGGCGTCAAAAATCTCGGCATCAGCTGCCGAAAGGTTTGCGCTGATCTTTTCGCCGATCTTTGCGATTCGTTCCCCGTCGAGCAGGACGTCCAGCGTCGCATCGGTCTTGCTCGCCGGATCCAGCACTCGCCCGTTCTTAATCAGCAGCATTCGATCATTCCTTGGCTGGATGGGGCGCGTCAACCGGCGCGCCGCCGATAAGATGGTAGAGCAGGGCCATGCGAACAGCGAGGCCGTTTGTTACCTGCTCCAAGACGCACGATTGCGGCCCGTCGGCCACCGCCTGGTCGATTTCAAGGCCCCGAATCATCGGCCCGGGATGTAGCACGATGGCGTCCCCCTTCGCGAGCCGGAGTCGCTCCGGAGTCAGTTGGTAGCCCAACACGTATTCCTCGGCGGCAAGCGCAGGCTCGTGAATGCGCTCGGTCTGGACGCGCAGCACAATAATCGCGTCCGCACCCTCGAGTGCCTCCTCAATCCGCACAACGTGCCGCACGTTTGGCGCAAGCGCTTCGAGTTCGCGCGGAACCCACATGGGAGGGCCGCACAGCGTAATTCGGGAGCCGAACTTCGTCAGCAAGTGGATATTCGACCGCGCAACCCGGCTGTGGAGGATGTCGCCAAGAATTGTGACGTTCAGCCCTTCGAGAGTTCCCTTTCGGTCGCGGATCGTGAGTGCGTCGAGCAGGCCCTGCGTGGGATGTTCGTGGGTTCCATCACCCGCATTCATCACCGGGATTTCGAGCCGCGCGGCTACAAATTCTGGCGCGCCGGACGAACTGTGCCGCATCACGATTCCGTCGGGCCGCATGGCTTCGAGGGTTCGCACCGTGTCGAGCAGCGATTCGCCCTTTTTCAGGCTCGAAGACTCGGCCTGGAGACTCATCGTGTCCGCGCCGAGGCGCGAGGCCGCCGTCGTGAAACTGATCCGCGTGCGCGTGGAAGCCTCGAAAAACGCGATCGCGACGGTCTTGCCGCGCAACGTGGCAAGTTTTTTCAACGGATGCCGCTGGAATTCCTGGAAAGGCTTAGCCTGATCGAGAAGAAAAGTGATTTGCTCGCGTGTGAGGGGTTCAATCCCGAGCAGGTGTTGCAAGCGCTGCAGCACAGTTTCCCTTTAACGTTTTCGCCTCCGCAGGCTGCCGGAGGCCTAGGCCACCCGGTCCACCAGCACGACGCGTTCTTCCTTGTCCACTTCCTGGAGGCGGACTTCCACGATCTCGGTATCGCTGGTTTCGACGGTTCTGCCGACGAACGTCGCCTCGATGGGAAGCTCGCGGTGGCCGCGATCGATCATAACGCAGAGCCGTATGCGCCGGGGGCGCCCCAGATCGAAAAGGCCGTTCATGGCGGCGCGTATCGTTCGGCCCGTATACAGCACGTCATCGACCACCACCAGATCACGATCGTCCACGGGAAACGGGATTTCGGTGGATTGCACGATCGGCTGCGGCCCCACCGTCGAGAGATCGTCCCGGTAGAGCGTGATGTCCAGGATGCCGACGGGAACCTCGACGTGAGAAGAGTCGCGAATGATGTTTGAAAGCCTGTGGGCCAGAGGAACGCCGCGCCGGCGCACTCCAATCAGCGCCAAATCCTTCGTTCCACCGCTTTTTTCGACGATTTCGTGAGCGAGGCGGTTCACGGTACGCCCGATTTCTTCGCTGGAGAGCAGCTGCCTTTTTTCGACGACGCGCATAGGGTCAGGTTGACTCGAAACTCTTTGCCGTTATTTCGTGCGTCATCCTAGCACAGACCGCGGCACCTCGCAGCCAAGTCCAGTCCGCGTCGCGGGGAAGGTTCCGGTAACCGGGCACTTGTACGAAAGCTGAGTGTGACGCTGTCGCGTGAGAGACTTGTGTGGGTAGAATGAGATCGTGGGCAAACAAGTAACTCTGCCGGATTTTGGAATGTACTTCCGCACGAATAGGCGAAGCCCTATCGACTTTGTCTGTCGAGAGACACCTAATCTCCTCCACGATATGGTTTTCCTTCGGAGCTACCTTCATGATGCGACGTTCGAAACCGGTGACGTCCGCCTAACAGGAAATGTTCTTCGCATCAGGATGACCGCGACCGCTGGGAGTTGCACAAAGCTCTGGGAGAGCTTGAAAGAATAGCGACCACGTTGACCATCCGTCCGGTCCTGTCCTTAAAATGGCAATCAAAGCCAAAAAAAGCGAACAACTTCTTCATTCGCGATATATATCTTGGTGAATCCTTCTGGGACAGCTCCGATAAAGCGGAGGTTGTTCTATCTGGCTTCGGCAAGAATCCCCCACAGTTACGAATCGTTGCCCGCGAGCCTTTTTCAATTCGATTGCAGGACGTGCTGAAAAGGAAGTGAACAGGAGTGGGTCGGCCGAGTTCGTGCCATGACCCAGTTGTCCGGTTACGGCGTTTCTGGTCCATTTGCTCTTTGTCGAGAATATCCGTGGCGGGATTTCCTGAAACTCACCGCATAACGGATCGCAAGAATCGTTGTGACCACGTACCTTCCAATTTTCTTGCTACCTCCAGCGGAATTCTCGGAAACAATTTCAACAAAGTGTTGCTGACACCCCTGAAGAATCCGACCTTGCGGTCGATCCGCGTCGCTTGAATGTCAAAATTTTCGGACGTGCAGATCGAACAGAACGGGAAATCTACAATATAGACACTGCCGAAGATCCAGTAAGGAACGTCGTAAAAAACCGGCACGTGCCACGCGGGAAAACGATACGGTTCGAATTCAGCACGGTGGGTGTTGCCGTGAGCGGGAGTCGCACACACTATGCACCGGTCTGGAAGCGAGGCCTCACGGAGCAGAACGAGATCGCCAGAGAGGCCGAGGTACGCACCTTCAATCGCTCCGACTCGGGGTTTGAAGAATACCTCTCTCAAGAAGACTCTCCGTCCGATAGCGCACCCGCATGGTAGCCCGCCGAACCATACCATATCCGCTGATCGCAGCAAGTGGTCGGTCAGTCGGATTATCGGAAACTGACCCAGTTAGGGGCGGATCGATGACTCGGAAAGCTAAGGCAGCACCCGGAGGGGAAACGCCGCGCGGAAGATCCTAGAACAGCCCCGGAATCAAACGCCAGGTTTTGCGCCGATAGGATTCATAGTCCGCGCCGAAGGCCTCGCGGATCGTACGTTCCTCGATGCGAATTTTCCGCAAGTACACCGCGATGCCGAGAGCAAGAGCCATCAGGACATGAATTTGCCAGGAGACGACCACGGTTCCGACAAACATGCCCAGCACGGCGGTGTACATGGGGTGGCGCAAGAGCCGGTACGGGCCGGTGCGAATCAGTCGGTGTTCCGACTTGATGGTGATGGCGCCGCTCCAGAATCGGCCGAGATGCCGGCGAGCCCAATAATAGAGCGCCATGGAAGCCGCCTGGATGGTCAAGCCTGTGACTACGAGCGCAAGCGTGGGCTGGACAATACGGCGCGTTAAACCCGGAACCGGGATGAAGAGCAACAAAATCGCGAGTAAGAGCAGACGTTCATGCAACTGGCGAGACTTCGCGGATTCCGCGCTCTTTGCCGCCGGCGCGTTCTTGACCGGGATGCTCCAATACCCTATGAGGAGAAACCAGAGGATGCCGGACAGCAGAATACCGGGCGCGGGCCTGGAGTAAGTGATGAGGGCGACAATCAATGCGAAGGAAATGAGCGTGGCGGCCCATGCTGACCGGCCCGTGAAGGAGAGGCGGCCCACCTTGAACTGCGCTACGGGGCGTCCCGGTGGAGGTTCCGGAGGGTTCTTCGAGGAGTCCGACTGCTCGTTCATGTTGCGGCAACGACGCGCATAGGGCCAGGTTGACTCGCAACTCTAAGTGGTTGTTTCGTGGGTTATCCTAGCACAGACTGCGGCGCCCCACAGCCAACTCGCTTCCGCCAGTAGGCCAGTTTCTTGCCTCGTGCGTTAATCAGTCATTCGGATTACTTCCGAGTGGGCCGCCATCTGCCACGTGGAAAGTCTCTTTTTTGCTGAAATTTGTCGTCACCCGATGTAGAGAAACCACTGCGTGCTCCGACTAGCCTATGAAAGCGCAGAAACGGGCGCAAAAAAGAAAGGGGCTAAACACATGAAATACATTTTGCTGATGTCCGGGTCGAAGGGAGGCGTCGATACGTATCATGCATGGTCGAAAAAGGACATCGACGGGCACATGGCGGTTCTAGTCAGCCTCAATAAGGAACTCACTGAATCTGGGGAGTTTGTGGCAACACAAGGCCTGGCTGGACCGGATGAAGCGAAGGTGATCCGAGGCCTGAAGAATGGCCTGCCGGTCACTGACGGCATCTTCCCCGAATCGAAGGAGTTCCTGCTGGGCTACTGGATCATTGACGTTGAAAGCCCTGAGCGAGCGTACGAGATCGCGGGCCGGATTTCGGCGGCGCCGGGACCGGGCGGAGTGCCAACGAATATGCCAATCGAAGTTCGGCAGTTTGCGAACCATGTCCCGAAATCGTGAGGGAAACCTCGAGAGCTGGGGCGGGCTTCGGAAGAACGCCCAAGTCGGGCGCTGAAGCAGGAGGGAAGACAAATGAAGACTCATTTCACGTCGGTTGACGACTACATTGACGCGCAGCCCGATCACGTTCGGGGCGTGCTCAATCGTGTGCGGAGCATCATCCGAAGAGCCCTGCCGAGAGCGGAGGAGCTGATTTCCTACCAAATCCCCGCATACGAGTTGAAGGGTGAACGCGTGCTCTTCTTCGCCGGGTGGAAACAGCATTACTCGCTCTACCCGGCCGGCGAACGTCTTGTTGCCGCGTTCAAAGGCGAGCTTGCACCGTACAAAATCAGCAAGGGCACAATACGGTTTCCGCTCTCCGAGCCTATCCCAGCAAAGTTGATCGAACGCATCGCCAAGTTCCGAGCAAAGGAAACGTCCGCCAGGCGATCTAAATCGAATGGGGCAAGAAAATGAAATACATTCTGATGATGAATGCCACGAAGGCTGACTTTGACTCGTACTCCAAATGGTCTAAAAAGGACCTCGAGGCGAATGTTGCTTTCATGCGGGCCTTCAGCAAGGAACTAAAGGACGAAGGCGTGTTTGTGGCAACTGAGGGTCTGGGCTGGCCGGCGCAAGCAAAGACCGTTCGAGCGGGAAAAGACGGTGAACCCGTGACCGATGGAGTTTTTCCGGAATCCAAAGAGTTCCTCGCCGGATACTGGATCATCGACGTCGAAAACCCGGAGCAGGCATACAAGGTCGCGGCGCGGGCATCCGCAGCACCTGGCCCTGGAGGGAAGCCGGGTAGCATGCCCATCGAGGTGCGACAGGTCCTGAGCGGTTTCGCTGATTTAGGGATTTGACATCCTGGGAGTGGAAGAATTGCTGTGAGCGAACAACCCTTGGACGTTCCCATCGAGCGCCTGGTGCGGGAACTGACGCCGCAGGTGCTCGGGACCGTGGTGCGAAGATTTCACGACTTCGCGGCCGCGGAGGATGCTGTACAGGAGGCGTCGATTGCCGCAGCTTTACAATGGCCGCGCGATGGCGTTCCGGAGAATCCCCGCGCTTGGCTAATCCGGGTCGCCTTCCGACGGATGGCCGACCACATTCGAAGCGAATCTGCCCGCCGGCGTCGCGAAAGCGAGTTAGCCCTCGATCCCGCCCTCACGCCAGAGTCGACCGGCATCGAAACTCCGCCCCAGGACGACGATACGCTAATCCTTCTCTTCATGTGCTGTCATCCTTCGCTGACCTCGGCTTCGGCCATTGCGCTGACATTGCGTGCAGTGGGCGGCCTGACGACAGCGGAAATCGCCCATGCGTTTCTCGTGCCCGAGGCGACCATGGCCCAGCGCATCAGCCGGGCTAAGCAAAGCGTCAAGGACTCCGGCATTCCGTTTCAATTGCCGACTGCGAAAGAGCGAGCGCAGCGCCTCCGCGCCGTTCTGCATGTCCTGTACCTTATCTTCAACGAGGGCTACACGACCAGCGCCGGACCCCACCTGCGACGAGCTGATCTCTCGTACGAAGCGATGCGCCTCACCCGCATCGTTCACAATCTGCAATCGGACGATACGGAGGTTGCTGGTTTGCTGGCGCTCATGTTGTTGACTGACGCCCGCCGCTTCGCGCGAACAAGCACCACCGGTGACTTGATCCCTCTCGGGCAGCAAGACCGTGCACTCTGGGATGAGCAACAGATCGCGGAGGGAACTGCCCTCGTCTCGGCCACGTTACCCAAAGGCTCGGTCGGCCCGTACCAATTGCAAGCCGCCATTGCCGCCGTTCACGACGAAGCCGCTCGAGCCGATGACACGGATTGGCAGCAGATCCTGGCGCTTTATGATTTGCTCAGGCGCATGTCCGATAACCCTATGGTCAAGTTGAATCACGCGATTGCCGCGGCCATGGTGCACGGCCCGGCAAAGGGCTTGGAACTGCTGGACGCCCTCAATGCTGATCCCCGCGTCGCAGATCATCACCGCTTGGACGCTGTCCGAGGGCATCTTCTGGAACTCGCTGGAAACCGCGAGGACGCCGTCAGTCACTATCGGACGGCCGCAGCCAAGACGGCGAACCTCCCGGAACGCAACTACCTTCTCGCCCAGGCGGCACGCCTTTCGAGCGACTGTGACACTTGAACGAGCAGGAATGAAACTACCCGCTTCTGGGCCGCTCCCGTTTACCGGCGCAGCCTCGACCGAACCGCGGGCGACTCGTAGTGTCGTCGCACTCGACTGCCCGGCCGTGCGTTGCCAACTCCCGGTGAGTCGGTCCGCGTGAAACTGACCCCAGTCGGCGCTTTCGGATTCCGTTCCGAGATATCCACAGGCGACCTGGGATGTGATTGACCGGCGTGTTAAACTTTTCTCCAGTGACTTCGCCCGAGTCGGCACGAATCGCGCCACGGCCCTCGGAGACCCAAGAGGTAGACCTCCGAGTTAGCGTCGGCTCCGTTTCTCTCCAGAACCCAATCATCGCTGCGAGCGGCACATTCGGCTACGGCGTCGAGTTCGCCCACCTTGTCGACCTCGATCGCCTTGGCGGCATCATCGTCAAAGGCCTATCGCTCGAGCCCATGGCCGGAGCGCCCGCCCCACGGATGTGCGACACCCCCAGCGGGATGCTCAACGCCATAGGGCTGCAGAACGTGGGCGTGCGTGCGTTCGTCGCGGAGAAACTACCTCTTCTGAGGCGCTACAACGCGGCGATTATCGCGAACGTCTTTGGCTGCACCATAAAGGAATACGTTGAGGTGATTCGTGTCTTGGAGGGCACAGAGGGCCTCGCGGCGTACGAACTGAACATCTCGTGCCCGAACGTCGATAAGGGAGGAGCGGAATATGGTACTGACCCCGGGCTTACGGCAGAGGTTGTAGCGGCTGCCCGGCGAGCGGCAAAGCGCCCTTTGTGGGTGAAGTTATCTCCGGTTGTTGGCAATATTAGACTTATAGCAAAGACGGCGGAGTCGGCCGGGGCGGACGCCTTGGTGATTGCGAACACCTACCCGGCCATGTGTTTAGATGTACACACCCGAAGGTCACGTCTCGGTAGTACCTCAGGAGGGTTGTCGGGGGCGGCGATCAAACCTATAACGGTGAAGTTGGTTCATGAGGCTGGTCGGGTAACGAAGATACCGATCATAGGGCTTGGTGGTATTGAAAGCCCTGCCGATGTAGCTGAATATATGCTCGTTGGAGCTTCAGCCGTAGAGGTGGGCACAGCGCACTTTGTGGACCCGCGGGCTTCAGAGAAGCTCGTAAAAGGTCTCGAAGCGTGGTGCCAGAACAAAAACCTTTTTGAAATCAGCAGCTTACGTGGAGCATTACAGACGTAAAGTAGTAGGCGGGAACGACCCCGTAAGGTACAATATGCTGATTCAAATAAAGTTAGGTGAACATGAGAGCCAAGGCCTTTGTGATGCTTGAGTCGGTGTTCTTAGGGTTGGGCCTGCTTGTTCTGACGCCGTCAGCCAATCCGACGGTGGCCGGAAATCTAAGCAGCCCATCTCAATCGGCAACGTCTCTGCAGAACAGCCCTGTCCCAGCAAAATCTGCATCCGGTCCTGCTCGCCAGCCAAAGCCGCTGGCGGTGTGGGAATGCACCACCAGTTGGTATGGCGAGGATTTCGACGGTCAGCCGACCGCCACGGGTGAGCCATACGACATGTATGGCGCAACAGCCGCCCACCCGACCCTGCCTTTAGGTTCAATCGTCCGCGTCGTGAACACGCGCAACCACCGCAGCCAGGTGGTGCGGATCAACGACCGCGGTCCCTATGTTGAAGGTCGTGAGTTGGATGTCTCCTACGCAGTTGCTCAGAAGCTCGGCTTCGACCAGCGCGGTCTCGCAAGAGTTCGCCTGGAACTTCTCGAGGTACCTTCACGACCCAACTCGGATCATCGCGACTAATCGTGGCCCTGGATTACGACCGGCTGCAGCCAGCCCTTGCTGTGGCGCGTCGAATCCGCGGGGCTGCCGCCCTTTTCAAAGTCGGAAGCCAGCTCTTTACCTCCGAAGGCCCGCGAGCCGTTGAGAAGCTCGCGGGCCTTGGCTTTGAAATCTTCCTCGACCTGAAATTCCACGACATCCCAAATACCGTGGCGGGAGCCGTCTGTGCTGCCGCAGACCTGCCTGGCGTGACTCTGCTGACCCTGCATGCCTCGGGTGGCACCGCGATGATGCGCGCCGCGCGCGAGGTGCTCGCTGGGAGAAAGACCCGCCCTGCCCTCCTTGGAGTCACCGTCCTGACCAGCCTGGACGCGGCCGCGCTGCGAAAAATCGGAATGTCGGGCAGCACTACTTCGCGCGCCGTGGCGCTGGCGAAATTGGCCCAAGAAGCTGGCTTCGACGGCGTGGTTTCCTCCGCCCACGAGGTGCGGGCGATTCGCCAAGCCTGCGGGCCCAAGCTACTTATCGTCGTGCCGGGCGTGCGACCGTCAAGCGGGGCCACAAATGACCAGGCGCGCGTGGCCACTCCCACCATGGCTATCCGCGCGGGCGCGAATTACCTCGTCGTCGGCCGACCGATCACCGGCGCACCCGATCCTCGCGAAGCGGCTATCGCCATCGCCAAAGAAATCGAATCTAGCGGGAGATAGCTCGTATCCAACCCACCGTTTGACCCCTCTTTCTTCCTCCGCTAGCATCGGCTGGACACCATGGACACAGTGAAGCACGTCATCGTCGGCACCGCCGGCCACATCGACCACGGCAAATCCTCGCTCGTCGAGGCCCTCACGGGAACCAATCCAGACCGTCTCGAGGAAGAAAAGCGCCGCGGCATCACCATTGATCTCGGCTTTGCTTTCTTGAAGCTTGATGGCGTGCGCGTGGGCTTTGTCGACGTGCCCGGCCACGAGCGTTTCGTCCGAAATATGCTGGCGGGAGTCGGCGGCATCGACCTGGTTCTGCTGGTGATCGCGGCGGACGAATCCATCAAGCCGCAAACGCGCGAGCATTTCGATATTTGCCGCCTCCTCGGAATTCCGCGCGGACTCATCGCGATCACGAAGGCCGATCTGGTCGATTCCGATGTGCTCGGGCTGGCACGGCTCGAAGCCGAGGAATTCGTGCGCGGTTCATTCCTGGAAGGCGCGCCAATCGTGGCCGTCAGCGCGAAAACGGGTGCAGGACTGGATGCGCTCAAACGTGAACTCCTGCGCGCCGCGAGCGAAACGCCCGCGAAAGAGGCTTCGCGGCACTTTCGCCTGCCAATTGACCGCTCGTTCGCCATGAAGGGCTTCGGCACAGTCGTCACCGGCACGCTCGTTTCGGGCTCGGTGAAAATCGAAGATGAAGTTGAAGTTTACCCAATGCGCCGCCGCGTCCGCGTTCGCGGGCTTCATTCGGGCGGAAACGCAATCCAGCAGGCAGTCGCCGGCCAGCGCACTGCGGTGAACCTGGCCGGAATCGAACACCGCGAAATCCAGCGAGGAATGGTGCTGAGCGTCCCCGGCATTTTCGAGCCGACCGCGCGGCTGGACGCGCGGGTCAGTCTTCTGGCGTCGGCGCGATCTCTCAAAAATCGGACGCGCGTTCACTTCCATCAAGGCACGGCTGAAACGATCGCGGAAGTCGTGCTGGTTCAAAAAGCCACGGTAGCACCGGGAGAATCGGCTCTCGCGCAACTGCGACTCGAGGACGAAGTCCTGCTGCTGCCCGGTGACCGTTTTATCCTCCGGCAGTTCTCTCCGGTCGTCACAATCGGAGGCGGTATCGTGATCGACGCCCGCGCTCCTCGGCATCGCCGGAGCGACGCGTCGGTCGTGCCGTTCCTCGAAACGCTCGAGAACGGCACTCACGAACAGATTCTGGCCGCGCTCGCGGAAAGACAGCCGCGCTCGCTTGCACTTGATGAAATCATGGGCCGAACCGGATGGGTGGAAGCTGAAGTTCGCGTCGCATCAAAAGCACTCGTCCATCAAAAGCACATCCGAATCCTCGGCGACCAACGGTTCCGAATCGCGTCATTCAAATCCGTCTCCGATTGCGCCGCAGCGGTCCGCAAAGCTGTCGAGGAGTTCCATCGCGCGAATTCGCTGCTGCCTGGCATTCCCAGACAAGATCTCCGCGGCCGCGTCGGTAATCCCGATGCTGCCGTTTTCGAGCTTGCGCTCGAAGATCTGGCGAAGTCCGGCGCGATCACGACTTCCGGTGACCTCGTGCAGCGCGCTGGGCGGGGAATCGCGCTTTCACCCGAAGAGGCGCAGGCCAAGGAGGTGATCGAACGCGAATTCGAACGCGCGGGACTTGCAGTTCCCAGCTTCGCAACTGTCCTCGAGAAAGTGCCGGTCGAAGCCCCTCGCGCGCAGAAAATTCTGCAAATCTTGCTGCGCGAGAAAGTGCTGATAAGGATCACCGAAGACCTCGTCTTCCATCGCGCGACGGTGGCGCAACTGCGCGATCTGGTGATCAAGTACAAGCAGAAGAATGGCACGCGCCTGCCGGTGCCGGCATTCAAGGAGCTCACCGGCATCACGCGCAAATATGCGATTCCCCTGCTGGAATACCTCGATCGCGAGCATGTCACCCGGCGCGTTGGGGACGAGCGTGTTATACTTTAGCCGTCTATCGCTTGAAGTGGCTTGAATGCGGCCCGCCGAACGCGCCCTATCGAAAGCGAGGTCGCGAGGCAGTCTGCCTTTGGAGGTCTTGTATGGAACTCAGTCCGATGCACATTTTTCTCGTCCTGCTGATCGTGCTGGTTTTATTTGGAGGCCGAAAGCTTCCCGAGTTGATGCGCGGTCTGGGCCAGGGCATTCGGGAGTTTAAGGACGGCATGCGCGAACAGCCGCCGCAAACGAATCCGCCTCCAAGCTCCACGGCGGCAAACCCGCCGGCCGCGACTCCCAGCGAGCCGAAAAAGTAGCGCACGCAAGATTTCGCTGAACTCGGTGCAGGATTGGGACGACAGAAATTCGAAACGGCGACCAGATCAGGCCGCCGTTTTTTGTTTGCGAACGATCCTTCGTTTGTGCCTAAGGGCCGCGAGAGAGATCGCGCAGCGCCGACCAAACGTGCCCTGCGGACTTGTTCACATATCCTGAATCGCTAAGCATCGACCACACGCGCGCCAGCGGCAGCCCCATCACGTTGAAATAACACCCGTCGATTGACGCTACGAAACGGCCGCCGATACCCTGGATTCCGTACGCCCCCGCTTTGTCGAACGGTTCGCCGGTCGCGATGTAGTCTTCGATGTCCGCATTGGAAATCCTCTGGAACCTTACGCGAGTGGCTACCACGTGGTGAACTTCAGCACCGCCCGGCAGAGACACGATGGATACGCCGGTGAGAACTTGATGCGATTTGCCGCTGAGCAAGCGCAGCATTCGCCGGGCTTCTTTCACATCGGCGGGCTTGCCAAGAATCCTCCCGTGCGCTAGCACCACCGTGTCCGCGCCAATCACAATCGCGTGCTGTTTTTTGCGCTTCAGAGGTTCGGCCACGGCGCGAGCCTTTGCCGTAGCCAGGCGAAGTACATAGCTGTGAGCGGACTCGCGCGGCCGCCGGGCTTCGTTAACGTGTGCCACTTGCACGCCAAAGGCGATTCCGGCGTTGCGCAAGATCTCCGCGCGCCGCGGCGATTTCGAAGCAAGAATCAGCCTGACCTGCGGCTTGATGCCAAACATCCGGTGTCACTCCCCGTCGATACGACGCCCTGCCTGCTTAGTTGATTGCCAATCGCGCTGCTCAGCGCGCGCTAAAAACTTAACACAGAGAGGCACTGAGGACAGAAAGAGGACACAGGGACAATCCGCAATCGCATTAACGGTGACGAAGCCAGAGTACGAGTCCGATCGCAGCACCGAGAAGCAGTGACCCACCGAAGAACCACCTCGCCTCCGGCAGTTGCACCATCACCATCAGGATCACTCCTGCGACCACGACGAGTCCTACGGGATGCCCGGTCAGCAGACCCACTCCGGACGCTCCGAAGGGCCGGACCTCAGTCGGATCGAGTTCAGAATTCCTCGCAGAGAACGTGCGGGTCCTACCAAAGAAGGCGTGATAATTGCGCACCATGAGAACAATGTTACGCGCTACCAGCGAGAGGGGCAAGCTTAGGGTCTACATGGCGGTCAGTTCCCACCACTCGCCCCTGTTTTAGATGACGACGGATTCCTGGTATTCGCCGAAGGCGCGGCGCAGCGCGTCGGAGATTTCGCCGACCGTGGCATACGACTCGACGGCGGCGAGAATCGCGGGCATGAGATTTTCCGTGCCGCGGGCGCGCCGCTCCACTTCCTCGAGTGCGGCTAGCGATTTGGCCGCATCACGCCTGGAACGTAGCGCATTCAGCCGCGCGACCTGCATGCGCTCAATTTCAGGATCGATTTGCAGCGTGGGAATCGGCCGTTCGTCCTCCGCCTGAAAGCGGTTCACGCCGACTACCACCTGCTCGCCCGACTCGACTGCTCGCTGATATTCGTACGCGGATTTCTGAATCTCCTGCTGGACGTAGCCCGTTTCGATCGCGCGAAGCATTCCTCCCATCGCGTCGATTTTCGCGATGTAGTCGCGAGCGTGCGCTTCGATTTCATTGGTCAGCTTTTCGATGGCATACGAGCCCGCCACGGGATCCACCGTGTTAGCCACGCCGGTTTCCTGTGCGATGATTTGCTGCGTGCGCAGGGCCAAAAGTGCGGCATCTTCGGTGGGCAGCGCCAAAGCCTCATCCAGCGCGTTCGCATGCAGCGATTGCGCGCCCCCAAGCACGGCCGCAAGGCACTGAAGCCCAACGCGCACGAGATTGTTTTCGGGCTGCTGCGCGGTGAGCGACGAACCTGCCGTCTGCGCGTGAAAGCGCAAGATCATCGACTGCGGATCGCGCGCGCCGAAACGCTCGCGCATCGTGTGCGCCCAGAGGCGCCGCGCAGCGCGAAATTTGGCCACTTGCATCAGCAGCTCGTTGTGCGCATTGAAGAAAAATGAAAGCTGCGGCGCGAACTCGTCCACCTGCAAGCCTGCCGTGACAGCCGCCTCGACGTAAGCGATTCCGTTCGCAAGCGTGAACGCCACTTCCTGCACGTCGGTGGAACCAGCTTCGCGAATGTGATAGCCGGAAATCGAAATCGCGTTCCAGTTCGGAAGCTCGTCGCGGCACCACGCAAAAATGTCGGTGACGATTCGCATCGCCGGCCGCAGCGGATAGATGTACGTCCCGCGAGCGATGTATTCCTTCAAGATGTCGTTCTGTACGGTTCCGGCAAGACGCCGGAGGCTCGCGCCTTGCTGCTTGGCCACCGCGACGTACAACGCCAGCAGAATCGCCGCGGTGGAGTTGATCGTCATCGAGGTCGAAACGGTTTCGAGCGGAATGCCATCGAACAGTGACTGCATGTCCTCGAGCGAATTGATCGCCACGCCCACCTTGCCCACCTCGCCGAGCGCGAGGGCATGATCGGAGTCCATGCCCATCTGTGTGGGCAGATCGAAGGCCACCGAAAGGCCCGTCTGGCCCTGCGAAAGCAGGTAGCGGTAACGCTGGTTGGATTCCGTCGCGCTGCCGAAGCCCGCGTATTGCCGCATTGTCCACAGGCGGCCGCGATACATCGTGGGATAAACGCCGCGGGTAAAAGGAAACTCGCCGGGATAGCCAAGCTGCCGCTCGGCGTCCCAGTCTCCCAGGTCGTCGCGCGTAACGACGCTGTCGATGGGCAGGCCCGTGGTGGACGCGGCCTTGCGCTCAGAAAGATCCTTGGGCTTGTCGGGATTGTGCGTCATCGCAGAAAACTAAACGGAAAGGAGAAAATGGAAAAAGGAAGGTGGAAGACGAACCGTCGCGTGTTCTCTTTTCTATTTTCCATTTTCCGTCTTACTGAATGCTGCGCGCGCGGCGGAACGCGACGAATGAAAACGCCGCCATCATGACGGCGTAGCCGATGGCGAACCCGATGAGCCAGCGAATCGAGTGCGTTTTCCACTCCCGCCAAGCGGCAAGCCCGCCATAAAACGAAAAAACCGCGAAAATGGCTCCGATCGCCTCATGAAAGAGCTGCCGCATCGCGCGCCACCACGCGCGCAACGTCACCTGTGTCGATCGCCGCAGGACAGGCAGGGTTCGCGAATCCATGACCCCGATTCTAGAGCGTTTCCCCTGATTTACGCCCCACTTTTTCCAATCGCAATGCTTGCAAATGCCCCACAACGGACGAGCGAGGCCGCTCACCGCCGCCCTAGACCCAGCCATGCCCCGGCCCTATACTCGCGCAATGGTCTCGGATTCCCACTTGCGCGAAGCCCTGAAGCGCTACTGGGGCTACGACTCCTTCCGGCCGCGGCAGGAGCGTATCGTCCGCAGTCTCTTGGAGGACCACGACACGTGCGTGGTAATGCCCACAGGTGGCGGCAAGTCGCTTTGCTACCAATTGCCGGCCGCTCTGATGCCTGATAAGACCGCCGTCGTTATCTCGCCCTTGATCGCGTTGATGCAGGACCAAGTGGCCCAACTCACGACTATGGGGATCCCCGCCGCTGTGCTCAACAGCTCGATCTCAGCCACCGAGCAAACACAAATCACGCGCGCCGCGTGCGCGGGCAAGTATCGCCTGCTCTACGTCTCTCCCGAGCGGCTTGCGCGCGCCGATACCGCTTCCTGGGTGCAGCGCGTGCCCCTTTCGTTTTTCGTGATCGACGAAGCGCACTG
Organism: uncultured Acidobacteriota bacterium; assembly: GCA_963744235.1. Classification (GTDB taxonomy): domain Bacteria; phylum Acidobacteriota; class Terriglobia; order Acidiferrales; family UBA7541; genus Palsa-295. Next base: position 1,208,166 of record CAVUSU010000007.1, read on the forward strand.
CATCTCCGAATGGGGCCACGAATTTCGGCCCGAGTACCGGCAGCTGAGCCGCTTGCGAACGGAGTTTCCCGATCGGCCCATCGCGGCATTCACCGCCAGCGCCACCCACCGCGTTCGCCACGACATCATCGACCAACTCCAATTGAAGAATCCAGACAAGTACATCGCGAGCTTCCACCGGCCGAATCTGCGTTACATCGTGCGCGAGTGCAAGGCGGCCGACCAAATGGATTTGCTCCTCAAAGCCGTGCGAAGACACTCGGACGGGCACGTGATCGTCTATTCGCCCACGATCGCGCGCGTGGGTCAAACCGTGGCTTTCCTCCAGGACAACGGAATCCCCGCCGTGGAATACCACGGCAAGATGAACCCGGCCGCGCGGCGAAGCAGCCAGGAACGGTGGATGTCCGACGAGGTTCGAGTTCTCGTGGGCACCATTGCGTTTGGCCTCGGCATTAACAAGGCGTCCGTGCGCGCTGTGATCCATCTCTCGCTGCCCAAGGCCATCGAGCAGTACTACCAGGAAGCGGGCCGCGCGGGTCGCGACGGCCAGCCCGCCGATTGCCTCTTGCTTTGGCAGAAATACGACATCGGCTTGCTCGTGCACTTCATCGAGCAGATCGAAGACTCGGCCGAGAAAGAGCGCGCGTGGCAGCGATATCACAACATCCGTCGCTTCGTGGATTCGAAGACATGCCGCCACCGCCAGATTTGCGTCCACTTCGGCGAGAACCCAAAATGGCGCTCTTGCGGAGCCTGCGATGTGTGCGGGTGTGGCGCCGAGTGGCTGCTGGAGCCTGCCAAGGTTCCGCGGCGAGCGCGCCGCGATCGCAAGGGTCGAAGGGATCAGGGTCTACCGCTGCTTCCTGGGACCAAGGTCGCCTTGTCATTGCGCGAATATATGCGAAACCGGCGGCGCGAGATTGCGAAGCAGCACGAGGTTCCGGCGTTCGTAGTGATGCACGATACATCGCTCGATGAGTTGTGCCAGCGCAAGCCTCGCACCCTCAGCGAACTACGAGAGGTTCCCGGCTTCGGCAAGCGCAAGACGGAGCTCTACGGTGACGAAATTCTGTCCGCGCTAAAAAGCTATATCGATGCTGCCCCGCGCTGGCGTCCGGTAACCGGGTCCCCATAACCGGCCCGGGCACCCTTACTCGCGCCACCCTGCATCGAAGGCCGTACAGGTAACGCCTGAGGGACGTATCCTCAGGCCAGCCCTTGTTTCGGTCTTGCCCCGGACCTAGAATTGTTATAGGAAGGGCATTCACAGGGAGGTGAGCCCTTGCAACTCGACGACCGCATGAAACAATTGCTGCGCGAGCTGGGACATGCCATCAACGACAGCGTGTCCGAATCCGACCGCATCGCCGAAGCTATTTCGAATGTGCGCACTGCCGGATTCGATATCGTGCTCAAGCTCGACGCCACGATCGGTCTCGCGCGCCGCCAGTCTCAGGACGCAAAAATGACTCAGCAGGACCGCCGCTTCCTAGAGTCGTTGCATATCCGCGTGGATGAAGAGATTCTTGAAGAGGAAGACATCGATCCGAAGATCGAAATCACGCCGCAGGATATTAAGTTTCTTAAGTCGCTGAAGATTTCCTTCGATGAAGAGCTATAAGAGCTTCGCCGTTTTGTCCGCGCTGGCATTCGCGAGCGCGATTTCTGCCGGGACTGCCGCCGCCCAAACGACCACTGCTTCTCCGGTGGCGGTGAAGGAAGTTCCGGCGAAACCCATCTGGCTGAAAGCGCAGGTAATTCACTTCGACTCGAATTCCATCGTCGTGCGCGAAGAGGCGGACGAGCGCATGATTCACGCGTTCACCTACTCGCCCAAGGCCCAGCAGGAAGTTCAGAAGGCGCTCAATAAGGGCGGCTACCAGTCCGGCGACAAAGTGAAGATTCGGTTCCAGAAGGGCCAGACGGTCGCGTTGGCAATCCACGGGAAACCCTCGAAGCCGCTCTGACCTCTCCGTGTTCTTCCCGTTGTGCTACAACTGGTTTGTATGATCCGCTCGCCTGCGGTTGCGGGACGCTTCTACCCTTCCGACCCGCGCGAACTCGCTGCAGAAATTGACATCTACGCTCCGGCTGACACGGAGAAGATTCCGGCCCTCGGATGCGTCGTGCCGCACGCAGGCTACATGTATTCAGGACACGTCGCCGGCGCCGTCTATTCCTCGCTTCAAATTCCCAGCCGATGCCTTCTTCTCGGCCCGAGGCATTTTCCACAGGGTCAGCCGATGGCTATTCTGACCGACGGCGCTTGGCAGACTCCGTTCGGCGAAGCCCCGATCGATGCCGAGCTCGCGACGAAACTCGCCCACGCTTTTCCGCTACTTCGCGAGGACCCGATCGCCCACGAACGCGAGCATTCTCTCGAGGTGCAGATTCCTTTCCTGCAACGTCTTGTGCCGGACCTTCGTTTCGTTCCCGTCGTGCTAGCGAGCGATCGCTATGACGCGCTGGAACAGCTCGGGCAGGCTGTCGCGCAGGTAGTGTCAGCGGAGAGCGATCCCGTGTTCGTGATCGCCAGCTCGGATATGAATCACTACGAGAGCGACGCGATCACGCGCGAAAAAGATCGCAAAGCGATCGACCGAATTCTCGCGCTCGATCCGCGCGGGCTTTACGATACGGTGCGCAAGGAAGGAATTACGATGTGCGGGTACGCGGCGACGGTGGCGGCGCTCGTCGCGATGATTCAGCTTGGCGCCAAAAACGCGAAGCTGGTGCGCTACGCGACGTCAGGCGACGTCACTGGCGACCTCAACGAGGTCGTCGGCTACGCCGGACTCATCGTCGCCTAAAAATTATTTCGACGCGCCCTCAGCGAGGGTGACCGCCGGACGACCCAGCCGCTGATGGATGCGCCGTCGAGGTTGGCGTGGACGTCGACATGTGCGTCGAACTCACGTTCGCCGATTGACTCGCCGGCATCCCGAATCCTGGCATGCCACTACCCTGCGTAAACGTTACGCGCTCGGGCGGCCGGCTCGGCATCTTCGCCGGCGTCGGCGCCGCATTCGTCAGCGCGGAGTTCGTCGGCGGACCCGCAAGATGCGCCGCGCCGACGTCCGTCTTCGACGCCGCGCCCGCATTCACCGCCAACCCGGTGCGCAACGCACTTAGGTTCGCGCTCGTCGGCACGACAGCCCGCGCGCTCACCGCCTGCCCCGCCGCGCCGGGCTTTCCGTTCGCCGCCGGGTTCAAAGTTCAGCGGCGTCAATCTGCCCGCCAGTTCACTCGCGCTCATCACCTGATTCTTGCCACTCTTGCCGAGCGTCTTCGAGCTGACGATCACCGCCGTCGAAGCAGGTGCGCCACCAACCGGGCCACTCATCGAACGGGGCGTCCACCCAATGCGGTTGCCGACGCCCACCCAATTCACCGGCGCGGCCGTCCACATCCCATAGTCTCCAGGCATCCACATCCACCCGAAGGCGCCTGAGTATTGCCACCCGCCGAAGTGGTACGGCACCCAGCCCCACGGCTCCGAGCTCACCCAGCTCCATCCGAGCGACGGATAGAACATCCACTGCCCCGCCGTGAACGGCGCCCATCCCGCCGACATTCCGAACGGCTGCCATCCGTAACCGAAGCCCGGGAAATAATTCCACGAGCCGTACATGCCCATGTCGCCCATGCCGTAGGTGAACGGCGCGTTCGTGTAACCCAGCGCCTGATTCTGACCGTTGACTTGGGCCGTCTCGCGCGTGCTTACCCAATGATCCCACTCGTCGTTCGCGGGATTCCTCTTCAACGCGGTCTGCGTCGCCTTGCTGTTCATCGCGAAAGTCTGTCCCTTCGGAACTTCGGTAGTCTGATCTCCCTTGACGCTGTTGACGGATACCTTCCCGCCGAATACGCTGACGGCGCCGCCCTCACTGAACATGTCCACGCGGAACTGCGATTTATTCGGAGGCGTGATTTTGAACGACGGCGTGGACACCTCGAAGACGTCGCCGGTCGCAAGGCTCGCCGCGAACGTCGCGGTGCCCTGCGAGAGCGTCATGCGCGTGATGCGTCCGCCATTCGACAGCGCCATCTCCGTGAACTGCAGAACGGAATTTTCGGCCAGCCAGATTGTGCTGCCGTGCTCAAGCTCGATTTCCGCGCGGCCGTTGTTCGTGCCCAGGGCGAACCCTTGCTGCACCGGCATGTTGAGGCTCGCCGGCTCCCAGTTGTTTGACTTGTCCGTGCGCACAATCTGCACGTCGCCGCTCACGTAGCTGAGCCGCACAATCCGCGCGTAGCTGTAACCAGTGTCGCCAGCCTGAGCCGGTGCGGCGATCAGGAACGTGATGAGGATTGCAGTGAGGGTTGCCGCAAGAAGCGAAACCAGCAGAAAAGTGCGCTTAGTCATGGTAGACCTCCGAGCCCCGAATCGCCTTGCCCGTGATAATACTCCTGAATGAGATAGGGTGGCGCGTTTTATTCCAGCGGGTAATATGTCTGCCTGAGCAGCGCCACGCTCGGGAAGACAGTTCTGGGTGTACCGATTGAACGAGGTCGCCGCCTTTTATTTTGAGTGACTTACAGCGATTTCCGTTTGCAAAGTGTACCGATTGACAAAAAATGGCGAGAGGCCAGGCAGGAGGGCCTGTTGGTTTACCCCGGTGGGTGCTGGTGTGAGTTTGTTGATCATAAAAACAAGCCATGGTAGCACAAATCGGAGCGAATGGGTAGGTTCAAAGTTACGTTAGTAGTCCTATAACCAGGAGGTGAGGCGAGGTCAGACGTGGCACATGGTGCCGCGGCATTTCGCGGAGCCGCAGCGGCAGGGACAGGAGCAGCGGAAGCCGTAATCGACGGTGAGCTCTTCTCCGGCCCGGATTTTCTTGAAGCTGTAAAGGAAGATTTGGCCGCGGAGCTGGCGCATCGTCAGATTCGGATCACAGCTGTGATTGATGAACTCGGCGCCGCTGCCGCCCACCGAGCCATCGATCTTCCAGCGCCGGTCGAGGCGGGCGAGGTAGGTCCGCTCCGACTTTCCCGACTGAAATTTCCGAATCAAACGACGCATGCTTTCCCGGTCGCTGATTCGTTCGCCGATGTACTCGATGACCCTTTTGCCGCTTGGGATCGGCACTTCCGCGAAGACACCGAAGCGCTCGATTCGAGAACGGCGTATGTGGAGTGGGAAGCAGGCGAACTTGGGATTGATGCGTGGAATGTGTCGCCGCGGGGGCATCTCAATATCTCCAAAAAAAGGGGCTGCCAACCCGGTTGGCAACCCCGGAGTCTCGATCTAATCTGTGTTTCCGGCCGCTCACGCGCTACGCAAAGGTTATTTTGATTGGGTCTCTCCAAAAAGCGGCTTGGTTTGTTGCAGGGCCTTGGCCTTCTTGAGTTTCTTGGCCGCTTTCTTTTTCGCTGCCATGTTTTTTTCTCCTTGGGATTCGCCAAGCGCGAGGGTAGACAACCTACGATCATACTTTCTCAAGGGCCTTGAGTGGCTTGGTGTGCTGCAGGGCCTTGGCTTTCTTCATCTTCTTCGTGGCTTTCTTTTTCGCTGCCATGATTTTTCTCCTTTGGACGCGCAATCCGATGCTAGGGGGCGGAAACGTCCGTCGGTTTTGTCACGACTATGTCGCCCATAGTCGGCTTCAGTGGCTTGGTGGCTTCGAGCTTCTTCGCTTTCTTAAGGCGCTTGGCGGTGTTGCTGACTTTCCTTGGTGCCATGTTTTTTCTCCTTTGGATTCTCAACCCAAATGCTGGACAGCCACTACCATGTCTTGTCGACAATCTTTAACGGCTTGGTGTGCTGCAAGGCCTTGGCTTTCTTGAGGTTCTTGGTCGCTTTCTTCGCAGCCATGGTTTTTCTCCTTTCGTTCGCGAGCGGCGTGCACATGCTCGCATTGTGACTCTTAGCTTTCAGTCGGTCGGTCGCCGCCGCTCGACATCACGGTTAGCGGCTTGGTGGCTTCGAGTTTCTTGGACTTCTTCAGGCGCTTGGCGCTCTTGCGGGCCTTCTTTGGTGCCATGTTTTTTCTCCTTACTTTGAGATTGCCCCTTTGGGGCTCTTTCTTGCCGTCCAAATCGCTGCACTGCTGTATGCTGCCCTACCTAGTCCTGATCTCCCGCGGTCTTCTGGTGGAGGCTGAGCGGCTTAGTGGGTTCGAGCTTCTTGGCTTTCCTCAGCCTCCTGATCGCTTTCTTTTTCGCCACGTTTTTTCTCCTTCGGGTCAGTTCGCGACGCCGGTGCCTACGTTGTACGTTGTTAGGGTTTTCGTCGGCTGCACTTTCTTGCCCTTCTTCAGTTTTTTGCTGCCTTTCTTCGATGCCATGGTTTTTCTCCTTGCCTCGGACTGCCCCCATGGGCGGTTTACGTCCTTATAGGCAAATCAGGGGCCAGATGTCCAGTGGGAAAGACTGTGGCGGATGTCCTTTGGAATGTTGGGAATGCTGCGAGAGGGTTTGGTCCGGCGGGGCGGCTGGACAGCCCAAGGTGTTGAATAAATCAGCGGGACGTTGAAGAATTCAACCGTAGGGAGGCCGGGCTCCCGAGCGATTTGAAATGGTTCTGTTGAGACCCTGGGTCAAGCGGCCTCCAGAAGCGAAAAGCAGATCCCTCACCCCGCACAAACCGCGGGGATTCGGGATGACAAGGTGGTGAGGAATGGCGCGTGGACCAGGGAAGTCAACAGAGCCATTTGAAATTTCAGATTTCAGAGAGAAGCAGACGAACAACAGGCCGATCAGGAGATTGGCGGTCCCGGGTCACTTCCTGAGGGTTCCCGGGTCATCTGCTCGTGTCGTTTTCGCACGTTGGTGCTCGCCAGGCAATCGCAGAGGGATACTATGGTGCTACCGACTTTGGGGGTGAACACATGAAGACTGCCTTGCGGTTTCCGGGGTTGCTTCTGCTCGGGGTGGCGACCCTGGGCGTCGTGACGGTGTTACCCGCGCTTGCCTACCAGTATCCGCTGTCGTCTACCGCGATCCATGATGCGTACCTCGTCGGCACGGCGACCAATGGCGAGAATGAAACCTTCGTCGCCCCATACACTCACACCCTGCCTGCGCTCAAGGTGCTGACGTACATTTCCGACGTCAGCGTGGAGACCCCGTTTTTCCAGGTGGCCGAACATGCGCGCGAAACGGCGAATTACGCGCCGCAGGACGCGGTGGAAGAGTTTCTGTCCAAGCAGCCGAGTGCTTTTCGCGCGCAACTCGATATTTGCCGGGGCCGGGAGGAAACGCAATCGGTGAAGTTTCGAATCACGCAGAACGACAAGGAGCTTGCGCCGAGCTCCGTGGAGCACACGCCTTTCCTTGCGGCGCAACGCCACGGGCCTTCTTTAATTATTGGGGAACATGTGAAGCTTCAGTTCGAAGCCGACAAGATCGAGCCGGCGCCGCTACGAGTGGAAATCGAAACGCCCGAAGGCCAGCACGCCGAGACCACTTTCGATCTCAGCAAACTTCGGTAAACGGTTCGAGGCTGCGGGCGGCCCCGCCACGGCCGGACGAGCTGAGACCCGGCGCTACGCAGAAAGCAGATCCCCCACCCCCGTTCGCAAACAGCGCGACCGGTTCGGGATGACAATGTAAGACGGAGGCGGGCACGGTCCTGCGGCGGGCACGGCATGCCGTGCCCCTACGAAGAAACGGCGTCGGAGGAAGGGCGGAGATAAAGCCCCGCCCTTCAGGAGAATGCCTACAGCAAGGCGCCAATCGGGAGATTGGCGTTCCCGGGACGTCCCCGCATCGCTATTCGACGGTGAGCATGATCGTGGTTGTGTGCTTGACGTTTCCGGTTGCGCTGGTGCCGGTGATTGTGACTGCCACGGGCTGGACTACGTTCGGTGGAGGCGGAGGCGGTGGTGGCGGGGTGGAGCTACCGCCGCCGCACGCAACCATTCCCATGAAGGCGAGGAATGCTACGCACGCTACCGCCGTGCTCCAACGACGATTCTTGCGGCGCGTCAAGGCGAAGATCATGGCCATCGCCAGCGCAGAAGCCAGGTAGGCAATTGCGCGGATGCCCCAGCCTGCGGGACCAAGCGGTCGAACCCTGAGCAGCCGAACCCCGGGCGGCACGTTTGAAGAGTTGGTATTCGTGAACGTGAGGGTGGTTGTGCCGTTCGCGTTGGAGGCAAAGGCGCAAGTAACGCCCGAGGGCATACCCGAGCACGATGTGCCGCTGGTGTAGTTGATGGTGTCGCTGAAACCGTTCAGCGGGACGGTGGTGAAGGTGACGCTTCCCGTGCCGCCGCCGGTGGTGATAGTGACGGACGAGGGCGCAGCGGAGATGACGTAATCCTTCGTATTGTTGTTGATCTCGGTGCCGACGTTCCAGTCGGTGACGAGATTGTAGACGTTCAGCGAGCCCAGGCCCGTGGCCATGTTATATCCGGCGGCGGCAGTGTAGGCGGGTGAGCCGCTCACTACGGTGGTGCCCACCGCGTCGCCGTTGGTGGCGATCACGCATCCCGACGCGACTCCGTAGTTTGTGTCTGGATTCATGCAAGGCATCGAGATGTTCCCTGACGTCACCTGATAGAAGATGCAGGCGCTGGTCAGAGTCCCGCCCGAAGGGCAATTAGCCCAGCTCTGGCTGGCGAGGGCGTAGAGGTTCGGGTTCGGAAGGCCTTGTGCCGACCCGGTGCTTTCGTTAACGAGGGCCATCATGCCGACGAAGACTTCGGCAGCAACCGATGTGCCGCCGACGCCCTGAACGTCGGCGAAAGGGGACGCCAGACTGCACGCGGCCCCGTTTGGATCCTCGTCGGTTTCGCAGTAGGAGTAAAAATTCTGAATGGTGCCGTCACCGGAGAAGATCGCGACGTCGGGCAGATCGCGCTTGCCGTCTGCAGGCGTCAGTGCCGACTGCCACGAGGGCTTGGCATAGCCAACGGTGCAACTCGAGAAGTTTCCGGTCCCGGTGGTGGTGTTGTAGTTGGTGTCGATGCAAGTGCTGGGGCCGCCGCCGCCTCCAAAGGGGGCAACAAGTTCGCTGGGGCTGAAGGTCCCGGCTTGCGGTGGGTTAGTGACACCATCGTTGTAAAAGGTACTGCAGTTCGTTTCGGCGTCCTGGCCGGCAGAGCTATCAACGAGAACGTCCAAAGCCAGATTGGTGCACGAGTCGTTATACGGGGTCTCCGGAATGTAGCCCTTGACGGATGCTTGCGTCGAACTGGCGTTCGACGAATTCCAATACGTAGCCGGATTGGAAACGTCGTTGAAATCGGTGCCGCCGACGGCCACGTTGTAGGGTGAAGACCCTATGCCGTTGACCGCGAGTCCATAGATGGCCGGCTGATTGAACAAAGGGTTGCCCGTAGGCTGATCACAACCGGTGGCGCCGTTGTCACCCGTCGAGACGACGACGGTGATCCCCTCCGCCGCCGCTTGCTTCCATTCCCCCATTGAATCTGGCGAGGTGGGACTTCCACCGTAAAACGCATTGCCCGCGGCGCCGAGCTGAAACTCGCACGAGCCGTAGCTGTAACCAATGACCGTCGGCTTCGGGGTGACGTGGCCGTCGATGATGTATTCCGCCGAGATGTCGGTGCCGAACGTGGTACTAGTCCCTTGCGAAACAACAAGATCGATTGTGGCGGCCGGAGCGACTGCGCCTGACCACTGTACGTCGATGGCCGCTTCACACTCGTTGCCGCCACTGGCGCAGGGCACCACGCCGGGAACGGAAGCGCTGCTGCCGGGGCCGTAAATTCTGTTCAAGGTGGCGGTGGGCAAACCGAAGAGCGAGCGGAAACTTGTGAGATCGGCGGGATTGATGTCGCTATCGGCGACTATGGCGATCGTTTGGCCGGTCCCGTTGATGCCTGCGTTCCAGAGGGGCAGCACGTTGTAGATCGTGGCGAAATCGTATGGAGCCAAGGCGTAGCAGTTGGAGCCTGTGGTGCCCTGGCATCCGGCAGCAAATGTGAACTGCTTCTTGATGGCTTTCACTTTTCCAGTAGCCATTTCGCGTGTGAACGTGCCAGCCATCCGATGCGCGGCTCTTCTGGGGAAATTGTTGAGCGAGGCTACGCCCGTCACTGCCGGCACGAGCGCCGCGGGAATCGCCGGATCGTTGGCGTTGGCCCAATACTCTTTGCCGTTGACGGCGTACTTGTGCATCGCCGTGTGAAATGCGGCCTGCAACTGCGCGGCGCTGCCGGAGAACTGGATCACATTGCGGCCATTCGCGACGTCGTCCACGTGGAAGCCGTGCGACTCGAGCCACGCCGTAATTTTCTGGATGTCGGCGTCGGACACGCCGAACTGCGCGCCAAATTCCTCTGGAGTGAGCCACTTGTGATAATTCGGCGAGGAGCGGTCTTGCTGCTCGGCAAGCAAATTGTTGAGCGCCGCTCCCTGTTCGGGAGTGGTTTTCAGCACCAACATCATGCGCTCCATCGGCAAATCCGCGGGAGCCGCGCCGCGATCGAACTGCTGCCGCGCGAAGGGATGGGTATTGCCGCGCAGCACCATCAGCTTCGATTCATCGACAGGCTGCGTGAGCCGCGAGCGCACCGAACCGGTTTGCGCGGAGGCGAGGGCTACGACCAGCGAAACGAAAGCAAAGTAGACGAGAGCTTTAGCTATTTTCATTGTTTTGGCACCCATGCGTTAGCACCCATAAATTCCGCAGTACGTCTGATGCTGGAAACCTTTCGAGGGGATGGACGTAAATCCGTGCGACGTATACCGAGCACGACATCTATCTGTACATGGGGGCGTTCCGAGCGGGAAAGCAAAAAGTTCCATAGTTTCCACAGTAGTACCCGGATTCGGCACGCGGCGAATGCCGATAGCCCCGTTCCATCCTGGACACACCTCTTCGCGTCGTACCCGCAGTCCGCGGCCGCGGCGTCTAAATGCTAACCCTGGTTGAACAAGGAAGTCGCGATGAAAACGCGCAAGAGCCAGGCATTCCTTGTGATCTTGCTGGCTGCCGCTGCGACGCTGCCGGCGTTCGCGTACGAGTATCCGCTTTCGTCTTACGTCATACGCGAAGCGTTCCTTCTGGGAACAGGGACCAAGAGCCATGACGCTGATTTTTACTCCGGGTATTGGCAGAGCCTCAAAATGCCAAAGAAGCGGACGGTGGGCTCGCTGGTGACTATAGAGACGCCGTATTTGTACGTGGCCGAACATTCCCGCGATACTCCGAACTACACCGCACAGGATGCGATCAGCGATTTCTTGGACAAGGCGATGGTCTTGCGCGTGTATCTGGACGTTTATTTCGACGCTCCTGAGACGGGGGAGCCGAGGCCGGTGGTGGTTAAGCTGATTCAGGACAAAAAGGAAATCGCTGTGCAATCCACAACGCGATGGCCGCTCTCGCGGTTTCGCGACGAAAACACGCGCAACGAAAGCGCGGGTGAACACGTTCAGATCGAATGCGGCGCGGACAAGATTAACGCCTCGGACTTGACCATTGAAGTAGACGCCCCGGATGGCGAGCACGCCGACGCTACATTCGACATGGCGAAGGTTCGATAATCCCGAGAAGAGCGTGCCGGGCTGAAGCCCGGCGCTACAAATGCAAGGGCCGCGGACGGGCGGTTCGCGAACCGCCCCTACAATGTGGAGAGGCGGCGTCAGTGGCCGCTGCGGATGTGGCTGGCCAGGGTACGCGCGCGTTCGCGGGCAATGTCGATGATCTTCTGATCTGATGCAATCAGATCGAGTGTGGGCAGCAGCCTGTCGGGTTCGGGGAGCAATTTCTTGTTGTAGTCGTTCTCGATCTGCATGAGCACGTCGTTGACGCCGAGCCGGTCATACTTCGCGGTGCGCTGCAAATCGGAGAGGTCGGTCTCTTCGCGCGTGATTCCCTCGAAGATATCGAGGAGTTGCGTGGCGGAATCGTTGAGCGTGTAGTTGAAGGTTACCTCGTGCGTCTCAGTGCCTTTCTCGTAGCGGAGCGTTTTTTGCCCCAGGTTGGCAATGCGCCGGTGCACGTCGAGGCTGACGCCCTGAAAATCGTGGAGCGTCGCGGCAAGCTGGAAAATTCGCTGCGCCAGCGGGGCGCCCACGTCGAGCGGACGCGGATTCGGCTCCTCATCGAGCTGGCGAATGTCGTAGGTTCCCGGCCCCGCATCGCTCACCTTGATCTCGACGAATTCGGGGTAGCTCGACTTGAAGACCTTGCGGAATGTGATCGTGGCGCCGCTGCTGGGATTGCCCGCGAGCGCGGCGGCGAAGCCTCCGGGCGCCGCGAAATCCGAGGACGCGCACACCGCAACGGACAAGATTAGCCCGGCAGACGCGAAAAGCGATTTCCTCATCGTCATGTTCAGTTAGGGACGCGCGCCGCGCGAGTTCGGTTGCTCGGAGGGACGGCAGCGGCACGAACGCGAATCGACGCCGCGAGTCGCTCGCGCGCCTGCGAGAGGTGCGCGTGACAGAGCGCCACAGCGAGCGCGTCTGCCGCGTCGGCCGGCTCGGGAACGCTCGAAAGCCGTAGGAGCGAACTGACCATTTGTTGCATCTGCTGTTTGGATGCGCCGCCGTAGCCGGCGACGCTGGCTTTCACTTCGCGCGGCGAATAGCTGTGAGACGGAATCGACGCCTGCGCCGCGGCCAGCAGCACCACGCCACGCACCTCCGCAAGCTTCAGCGCGGTTCGCATATTCAGCGCCGTGAACACCGACTCCACCGCGACGGCGTCTGGCGCGAATTCCTCGACGAGCTGCGCAATCACGCGGTGAACTTCGCGCAGGCGCGATGCGAAGGTTGCCCGCGCCGGAAACTTCAGCGCGCCGAAGCGCAGCAGCGTCGGGACCGGGCCGTCGTACTCAATCACGCCGTATCCTGTGGCGCCGGCTACTGCCGGGTCTACGCCCAGCACGCGCAGCGTCCCGGCAATTCGGGACGGCTTCGCAACTGGATCCTTGACCGTGCCTCGGCTCGTATTGCTGGATGCCAAAAAGGTGGCCATCTCGCGCACAAGTGTACGTGCGCACACCAATCGGAGAAAGCCCTTTTTCGCCCGCTGATTCTTCTAATCCACCTCGAAGTCCACTTCCACCGGCTCGATGAGGGGCCTCAACCAGCCGACCAATTTTTGGTGCACGGGATGCGGGCCGTAGCTAACGAGAGAAGCTTTGTCAGCGAATTTCATCACGCCCCCAAGTTCGTACCCCTGTCCGCGCGGAGAGATATTTACGCCGACAGCCGTTTCGAGCAGGCCGGGGATTCGCCCCTGCAGCCCGCGAATCTCGGCCATGACACGCGCCTTCTGCTCTTCGGTCACGCCCGGCTTCCAACGAAAGGCGAACATGTGAATGTACATGGATAGTTCAGCACCTCCGACAGCACCGAATTCTTACAGAGTCGTTGCCCGCAAACCCGCTCGCCCAAATGAGCGACCGATGATAGACCATTTTGTCTCTACCAGTTTGCAACAAGCTGTGGACAATATTGAAGCGATGGAAATTCACATACGCGAAGCCACCTTCGAAGACCTGAAGCACATTCTGCATCACCGACGGGCAATGTTTGACGAAATGGGATTTCGAGAAACTTCCGTGCTGGACCGCGCGGAGAAGTTGTCGCGCGAATATCTCAGCGAAGCCTTGCGGATCGGCACGTATCGAGGTTGGCTGGCGGAGGGACCGGACGGCGAGATCGTGGGCGGCAGCGGGATCGTGGTGGCGGCTTGGCCGGGCTATCCCGGCGAGAATCGCGCGGCACGCGCCTGGATTCTTAATATGTATACGGAGCCGGAAGCGCGGCGCTGTGGAGTGGCGAAACGATTGTTGGAAGTGATGATCGAGTGGTGCCGAACAGCGGGATTCGGCGGTGTTTCGCTCCATGCAAGCTCTGCGGGACGCACTCTGTATGAAACGATGGGATTCCAGCAAACGAACGAGATGATACTCAAGCTGTGATGGACGGTGCCTCGTCCTGACGTTGGCTGGTCGGATTAGAACTCCCTCTCCGCAGACTGCGGACGTATTCCCCAGCGGGGCGATTCCTGTAAGATATGAACAATGGCGGCGGCTCGCACGTCTCCTTCCCGAGTACCCAAAGAAACCTACATCGCGGGGTTCACGATTATTGCAATCGTGTTGCATCTGGTGCTGCGCTACGGGACGCATGCGCCGCTGCGAATTGCACTGGCTCCTCTGATTGTGGCGCTGCTGGTGGGCGGAACGCCGCTGATTTTCGATCTGGCGAAGAAATTGATCAAACGGGAATTCGGCTCGGACCTGCTCGCGGGAATATCAATTGTGGCCGCGGTGGCGCTGGGCCAGTACCTGGTGGCGGCCATTGTGGTGCTGATGCTTTCGGGCGGCACCGCGTTGGAAGAGTTTGCAACGGCTCGGGCATCGTCGACGCTGGACGCGCTCGCGCGCAGAATGCCGGGTGTCGCGCACCGTCGCGGCGCGGACGGCACGAAGGATGTGAAGTTAGAAGAGATTCGAATCGGCGACGTGTTGGTCGTGCTGCCGCATGAGATTTGCCCGGTGGACGGCGTAGTGATCGAAGGCCGCGCAAAAATGGACGAGGCGTACTTGACCGGCGAACCTTACGAAATCTCGAAAATGGCGGGATCGCAGGTGATTTCCGGAGCCATCAACGGCGATGCGGCGCTGGTGATCCGCGCGGAAAAGCTGGCCGTCGATTCGCGGTACGCGCGAATCATGAAGGTGATGCAATCGACGGAGCAGCAGCGGCCCCATTTACGCCGGCTGGGCGATCAACTGGGCGCATGGTACACACCCATCGCTCTGATTCTGGCGATGGCCGCCGCGGTCGGCAGCAGAGATATGCATCGCTTCCTCGCGGTGGTGGTGGTGGCGACGCCATGCCCCCTACTGCTGGCGATTCCCACGGCGATTATCGGAGCGATTTCACTGGCGGCGCGGCGAGCGATCATCATCAAGAATCCGGCGGTGCTGGAGCAGATCGACTCCTGCCGGACGCTCATCTTCGACAAGACCGGCACGCTGACGTACGGACGCCCGACGCTCACTGAAATCATTTGCGCCGATGGTTTTGAGAGGCAGGCCGTGCTGCGTTTGGCAGCGAGTTTGGAACAGTATTCGAAGCATCCGTTGGCGGGAGCGATTGTGGGCGAAGCCCAAAAGGAGAAGACAAAGTTCGCCGGAGTGACCGAATTGAGCGAGGCGCCGGGCGAAGGCTTGCGAGGCACCGTGGAGGGGCGCAACGTGCGAATAACAGGAAGGAAACAAGCGGAAGAAGCGGGAGCAGTTTTACCGGCGATGAGCAGCGGTTTGGAATGCGTCGTATTCATCGACGGACGCTACGCAGCTGCGATGCGATTTCACGATGCGCCGCGAAGCGACAGCCGCTTGTTCATCCAGCATTTGAAACCACGCCACGGAGTACGCAAAGTGATGCTGGTCTCAGGCGACCGGCAATCCGAAGTGCAGTACCTGGCGGATAGCGTCGGAATCAGTGAAGTGTACGCGGGAAAGAGTCCCGAGGACAAAGTGGCGATCGTGAGAGAGGAAACCGCTAAGGCGAAGACGCTTTTCGTCGGAGACGGAATAAACGATGCGCCGGCATTGACGGCGGCGACGGTGGGCGTGGCCTTCGGATCGCAGAGCGACATTATTACAGAGGCAGCGGACGCCGTAATTTTGGAACCATCGCTCGGGAAGATCGATGAACTGATGCACATCGGCGGGCGAATGCGCCGAATCGCGCTGCAAAGCGCCCTCGGAGGCATGCTGGCGAGTATGGTGGGGATGATTGCCGCTGCTCTGGGCTACTTGCCGCCCATTGGGGGAGCGGTAGCGCAAGAGGTCATCGACCTATTCGCAGTGCTAAACGCAGTACGCGTGGCGTTGCCGACCGACGATTTGCAGGACTTTTGAAGCCGTTTTAAACGGCGGAACGATGCGATGCGACCGCCCGCCACTTCCCATTCTGTTTGACGAAAGTGTCGGTGAAAATTATCTTGGCGGCAAACGGCTGCCCTTGGAAGCTACCGGCCTGAGAGGCGCTTCCGGTGACGACTGCCGCATCACCGTAATCATATACCTGCATGTCGGAAAGCTTTATGGACTCAATCTTCAGTTCGCCTGATTTCAGGACCGAAAGCACGCCTTGTTTGTCGCTTCGATGGCTGTGCTCATCGGTGTCCACGTAGGAATCGGCGAAGATGGAATCCAAAGTGGCCACGTCAGATTTCATCAGCGCGTCCACCCACCTGTTCTCGAGGCGTATCAGCGCCTGCGTGGTTGCGTCAGTTCCCTGCGCAGGCGTGTTCCTCTGAGTGTGTGCAGGGGCGAGAGCAGCCGTGGCCAGAAGCAAAACCGTGAGCGCGAGTTTCATGAGGTTCCTCCCGGACGCGAATTGTGCGCTTTACAACGGAGGGGCGTCAAGAAGGTGACAGGCAGGGACCGCGATCAATTGCGGTTATAAGGCAGGGTACTCTGCGTAGGCGACGCGGAAGAACCCATCGATGAATTTGCAAACGTCTTCAATTTGCACTTGCCTTGCCTTCAGCCTCTTTTCCGACAAGCAAACTGATCTCTCGCAGATTCTGATAGATCTCCCGATAGGACTGGACCAAAGAAGTCTCATGGTAGGGAACACCGTGCGAACGGCAGTAGGATCTGACTATTTCCTGAACCTTGCGAAGTCTGTTCGCAGGCATCGTGGGAAACAGGTGGTGCTCGATCTGGCACGACAGCCCTCCCGTGCAGAAATCGATTCCCGGGATCCGCTTGATGTTTCGGCTTGTGAGCACCTGTTCACGCAGGAAGTTTACAGCCGTGTTGCCTTCGAGCAGAGGCATGCCCTGATGATTCGGAGCAAATATCAAGGCCAAATACAGGCCCAAAAACGCCTGATGCGCTATCACCAACAGAATGGCGCGCGGCCAGCCCAGAAGGAGATACAGCAGGCCCAAATACCAGCACACGTGAAGAATGAGGAGGCTCACCTCAATGAAGGGATGCGCCACCTTGTTGCGCATCAGGAATCGGAGACTATCGTATTTCAGCACGAATGCTTCGAGCAGCGATAAAGGGAAAAAAGAAAAATGCTGGTATTTCACGGAGAGCCGCGCGAGGCCATGTTTTCCGGCGGCCTGGTCCTTCGTGAATGCGAACGGAATCAAATCGACGTCGGGATCCGCCGTAACGTGGTTCGGAGAACAATGATGGTGATTGTGCTTCCAGAGCCACCAGCTGTAGCTGAATCCGAGCAAGAGGTTCGAGTGAAGCAGGCCGACGACCTCGTTTCCAACCGGCCCACTGAAAATTTCCTGATGGCCTGCGTCGTGAACGATAAAGCCCAGTTGAGTGAAGACAAACGCCAGGAAAGCGGCCTCGCCAAGTTGCGCCCACGGATTGTGAAACATTTTGATCAGCAGGAAAGCGCTGACGAACAAGACCACGTTCAGAAGTATCTTTCGGAGGTAATATGCCGGTTGCTTTGCCAATAACCCGCTCTGCCGCACGAGAGTGAGTAAGTCGCGAAATTCGTCGCCCGCCGTCGATCCCATCGTCCCCTCTAAACACCTGACCAACAAAAGTTCACAGGTCCAGCGATGCGCGTCCCGTGAACGCTTGAACGAGATCGACCACAGCGTCGGCAGAGTTCACATTCAGCCTCCGAGTTGCTTGGCGATGACTCGATGAAGCACCTATCATAACGAAAAGATCGCGGCTTGGTTACACGCGACAAGCCGCGCGGTTCCAGCCCTGCACATCAACATCGGAGCCCGGGAACCAAAACGGGGTCTAGGAAGTGGCAACTGAGGTCGCTGACCTACAACCGAAATCCCGAGGGAAACGCCAACTAGCTTGCTACGGCTGCTTGAATTTCCTTTTCGTCGATGTCGAAGTTCGCGTAGACGTGCTGCACGTCGTCGTGCTCTTCCATCGCTTCCATCATACGCAACATTTGCTGCGCCTGCTGGCCCGTAAGCTTGACGTAATTCTGAGGTATGAATCCCACCTCGGCTGAGGCCGGCGTGATTCCGGCGGTGGCCAGGGCATCGCGAACCTTTTCCATTTTTTCCGGCGGCGTCACCACTTCCCAAAAGGAGCCGTCGTCGCGCAAATCGTCGGCGCCGGCATCGAGCACGATGTCCATCATTTTGTCTTCACCGGCCGCGTCTTTCGGAACCGTGATGTCGCCCTTGCGGTGGAACATCCAGTTCACCGCGCCTGTCTCGGCCATGTTTCCGCCGTTCTTCGAGAACATGTGTCGGATTTCGCTGGCGGCGCGGTTGCGATTGCCGGTGACCACCTGGACGAGCATCCCGACGCCTCCCGGGCCGTAGCCTTCGTAGGTTACTTCCTCGAGCATCTCGCCTTCGAGCTGGCCCGTGCCGCGCTGGATGGCGCGCTCGATATTGTCGTTGGGCATGTTCTCGTTCTTGGCAGCGGAGATGGCGGTGCGGAGGCGGGGGTTGGTGATGGGGTCGCCGCCGCCGGTGCGAGCGGCAATCGTCAACTCGCGAATAATCTTGGTGAAAGCTTTGCCGCGCTTGGCGTCTGTGGCGGCCTTCTTATGTTTGATTGTGGCCCACTTCGAATGTCCAGACATGAATGACCTTTAAGAGGAAAGTGTCGCGCATAGAGCGCGCTAAAAAATTGGCAGGAGCAGCAGTTACGCTCTTGCCGCGCTAGTGTAGCAGCAGCGCAAACAAGAGGCAATACTCGCGGGGACGGCTCGGCACCATAAGTGGATTAGGCCGCGAGTTTTTGCGAATAAAGGACAAAGCCACTGCCTTCGTTTACGGAGCCAGCGGTGAGTTGATTAATCGGCATCGGACCAGCGGCACCGATATCGGGATAGAGCCGCGTCATGTCCCGAACGAACGGATCCGTCGTCTTCAGAACCGTAACTCTAGAAATCGCGTGCTTGTCCTGAAATTCCAAGTCTCTGCTCAAACTTTCGGCAATGAAACGCGTCGCTTCGGCGAACCCCATTTCATCGGTCCATGGGGCGGAGACGATAAAATTCCAGCTCGAGTCCGCTTGGAGTCCACCGGTGTTATAGAGCATCGCGAGCGTAAACTCGCCCCGCTGCCTTCGGAACTGCTCCACAATCCTTTGAACATCATCTACCAGCGTGAAGATACGCACTCCAATACTCCCTCGGGTTTCGCGCGAATAGCATTCAATATCGCTTCTGCCACCGCCCGATCGTAGCTTCCCTCGGGCTTGTATCGCCATCCCGGCTCCCATTTGGTGGCGACCAACCAATTCGCCCATCGAACGGGATGACTGGCCGAAAACTCCTGCTCCATTCCACCAAGAAGCTTCAGATCGTCAAAGTCGTGGGTTCTGAATGCATCTTTCAGGCGACTCCCTTTTTCAGGATATTCGCCAATACTTAGTGTCGCACAAATCCTAGCCTTCAGAGCAAGCTCAACCACGTATCCGCAAAGGTAAGCACACCCGTCATACAAACCGGCTGCGAAGAGTGCTTCCGCTTCTCGAAGCCTCAGCCTAGCTAACGCTTGGAGTTCCTGGCGAGCAGCCATCTTATCCGTGCAGAGGATATGCCAGCGGAGAGTTGACGACAATAGCTATTCAGAAGCCGGGGACGCCGGTGGTGGCGGTGCGGGTGTCGGGGGGCGCGGCGTTGACGCCGAAGCGGAGGCGTTCGAGGTAGGTTTGGCCTAGCGACATCAGGCCCGTATAGAGGTAGCCCCAAACGAACAGCAGGAGGAACGGGATCGTGGCGTAGTTTTCGTTCTGAACGGCGTAGACGACGGCGGCGGCGAAATACAAACCGAGCGCAACTTCCGCGAACGGCATCCAGCCGGCGCGTTTGCGATAGCTCTTTCTTGCGCCCAGGCGCGCGCTGCTCGCTTCGCTGCCGGCATTCGACGCGATATTTCGGCGTGCGGACGAATTCCGACTTCATGCCGAAAATCGCTTCCATCACGGCAAACGCGTTGCGCACCGAAAGTCCAATGCCGATGGCCATCACGAACGGCAAATACAGGAACGTGCGCTTCCACGTCTTCGGATAGAACGCGCGCTCCGCCGCCAGATAAAACGACGAAATCGAGCAGGTGGAAGCCAGGAACAGCGGCAAGTCGATCGCCAGCACCTGGAACCAGCCCTGATAGAAGCGCACGATCATCGCCGGCAGCAAAATAATCGAGAGAAAAACCATCAGCGGATAGCTGATATTCGCGGTCAGGTGAAAGACGGCTTCGGCCTTTACGGCGGCCGGGGCGTTTGACCGCAACACGCGCGGCAAAATCTTTTTGGCCGTTTGCATCAAGCCCTTGGCCCAGCGCGCCTGCTGCGATTTGAAGGCGTTCATTTCCACCGGCAATTCCGACGGGCATTCGATCTCGGGCAAATAGAGGAAGCGCCAGCCGCGAAGTTGCGCGCGATAGGAAAGGTCGGTGTCTTCGGTGAGCGTGTCGTGCTGCCAGCCGCCCGCGTCTTCGATGGCGTTGCGGCGCCAGATGCCGGCCGTGCCGTTGAAATTGAAGAACAGGCCGCTGCGGAAACGCGAAGAGTGCTCGATGGCGAAGTGCCCGTCGAGCAGGATCGCCTCAACTTCGGTGAGCGGCGAATAGTTGCGGTTGATGTAGGTCCAGCGCGTCTGCACCATCGCGAGCTTGGGCTCGACAAAATATGGCACCGTGCGGCGCAGGAAATCGGCCGGCGGAATAAAATCCGCGTCGAAAATCGCGATCAGCTCGCCCGCTGCGGACTTCAGTCCTTCCTGAAGGGCGCCGGCCTTAAAGCCTTCGCGATTGTCGCGATGGATGTAAGAAATCGGCAGGCCGAGAGCGCGGAAGCGGTCGACGCAGTCCCGCGCGACGGCTTGCGTTTCGTCGGTGGAATCGTCGAGCACCTGAATATCGAGCAACTCGTGCGGGTAATCGAATTGCGCCACGGCTTCGATCAGGCGCTCGATCACGTAGCGCTCGTTGTAAATCGGAAGCTGTACCGTGACTTTGGGCCACACCTTCATTTCGGGCGGAGGACCTGCGACATTCTTGCGATTCTTGAAGAAGTTGTAGACCAGCGCGTAGCGGTGAATCCCGTACGCCGCCAGGATCACCATCACGACGAAATACGGCAGCATGACCGCGAAGTCGAACCCATTGAGCTGGTAAAGGCCTTTGAACGGATTCTTCAGCGGGTCCATGTTCCGGCGCCAGTAGTCCGCCACCGGATTGACGTCTGGAGCCAGCCACAGTGCGAGTGTGTACAACGATATCAAGGAATTTGCCTGTGCCTTAATCTAGTGAGTTGGAACCGGGTTCGTCGGAACTGTTTACCCTGAGTCCGCAACAACGAGGACGAGGGCGGCATCGGTGAAACATGCTGGGGACGCTACCACCGACGCCCCGATTATCAGGTGCCGCAGCCGAAGTGTCAACGATTTGGGGGATTTGAGCGGCGAGCTAAAGCTCGTCTAGCGTTTCTT
Organism: uncultured Acidobacteriota bacterium; assembly: GCA_963744235.1. Classification (GTDB taxonomy): domain Bacteria; phylum Acidobacteriota; class Terriglobia; order Acidiferrales; family UBA7541; genus Palsa-295. The sequence continues at coordinate 1,229,523 of CAVUSU010000007.1, forward strand.
CGGCGGTAGGAACTTCTTGTCGATTTTGGCGATCACGACGTAATTGGGGTCCACCATTTCCGCCAGGTGAATGGTTGCCGTCTTGGAGAGCAATTCGTACGCGTCCATCTCCGACAAGCCGTAGTCGGAATGAATCCATCCGACGAGCTGAGTGAAGGCTATGCGGAGGCAATCGTCGAGCGGCCGGTAGATGCCCGCAGCCATCAGTTCGTTTGAGTTTTCCCATCGCGGCCATTCGATCTTGTGTCCTTTGATGACGTGGAATCGCAGGCGCACGTGCATGGGAACTTCGATCGCCGTGCCGCCGATTTCGCCGTCGCCCATGGCGGCGTGTCCATCTCCCACGTAGACGAGCGCCCCCGGGACGTTGACGGGGAGGTAGAGCGTGTTGCCGACGCTCGATTCCGACGAGTCCATGTTCCCGCCGAACTGCTCCGGCACGAGCGAGTCGCGCGTTTCGCCCAAGGCGGGCGCTACGCCGACGCAACCGAGGAACGGATGCATGGGAATTTTCACGCTGAAATCCGAATCGTGCGCGGTGAAGGTGGCCGTGCCGTCGTCGCGAGAAATCGGGTAATGCCAACTGTGCCTGGGCAGCGCTGGATTCAGCATCGGCGTGTAGCTTGTTGAATTGATTGCTCCGAAGCCCGGCGCAATCTCGCCTTCGCCATCGCCGTTCGGATGCATTTCGAGGAATTCGATGGCGACCGTATCGCCCGGCGCGGCGCCCTCGACGTAGAAGGGGCCCGTGAGCAAATTCGAGTTCTTGGCGAACTCAAGCTTGTCCGGCGGAATGCCGGCGCAGTCGGCAGTGCAATTCAGCGTGTCCGTTTCGAGAACCTCGCCTGCGGCGAGGCGGGCCACCGGCTCGCCCGGCCCGAAGGCAAATTTCACCGTTGCGTACGTGGGCTCGTACTTCACCACGCGCGCCGAATCCTGTGCCATTGCCGCCGTCGCAAACCCGAGAGCGGCAAATCCCACAGTAGCGAACTTCGCAGCCGCAATTCGCGATCGCATCGTCATTCTCCCCGTAAATCGCGCGCGATCATACCACCCAGCGGGCCAGCGCCGCACACGTCTTCGTCTTGAGCGATTGAAGCCAGGTCTCCACTGGGGCCAGAGGTCCCTTAGCTCTTTGTGTAAACTTCGCTTTATTAGTTTTGTTAACCATGGTTAATAACATAGAATAGCGGCAGTTAATTAGGGCCAGCCTTTGCCATGAAGCGAGACATCATTTCCAGGCCAGTGCTTGTGGCCTTCACTTTCCTGCTATTCGGGGCGCAGATCTTCGGACAGGGAGAAACCACCAGCGCCATCGTGGGTGAAGTTATGGACGTCACGAATGCGACAGTGGCGGGGGCTACGGTGACGATCGCCAATCGCGAAACGGGCTTGAAGCGCACGGCGAAGACCGATGAGGCCGGACGATTCAATTTTCCGCAACTGGCGCCGGGCACGTACTCAGTGACGGCGGAAGCGGCCGGCTTCGCGCCGCAGGAGGTCGAAGCGGTGTTTGCCGGCCTGGGCCAAAAGCAGGCGGTGGACTTCAGACTCAAGCCGGCTGAGTCGCAAGAGACCGTGGAGGTAAGCGCCGACGCCCCGCTGATCAATCCGCAGAACGCGAACACAGCCACCACGTTGAACGCGCCGGGCCTGGAAAACCTCCCGAATCCCGGCGGTGACCTGACGTATCCGCTGCAATTCACTCCTGGCGCGCTCGTCAACACGGCCGGCAGCGGAAATGATTTCGTTGGCGGCACGAATGGCTATGGCAACGTGGAGTTCAACGGACTTCCCGCTCTCTCGAATGGCTACATCGTCGACGGGCTTGAAACGAATGACCCGCTGACCAATCTCAATAGCGGGCTTTCGACCAATTTGGTGCTGGGCCTGAATTCGATTTCGGAAGTGACGGTGAACACGCTTTCGTACTCGATGGACCAGGGGCGCTACGGCGCGTCGCAGGTGAATTACGTCACCAAGTCGGGCTCGAACCAGGTTCACGGAAATCTCTACGAGATCTGGAACGGTTCGATATTGAACGCGGCGGACTATTTCACAAACGCGACGCCTGGGAATCACAAGCCGCGATCAACCGTGAACCATTTTGGGGGCAGCCTGGGCGGGCCTATTGCGCACGACAAGCTCTTCTTTTTCTTCGACAGCGAATGGGTGCGGATCGCACTGCCGATCGTCACGCCGACAATCGTTCCCAGCGCCGCCTTCCAGCAATACGTGCTGCAGCAACTTCCATTAGGACTCACGGAGATTGTGAATGGTCAGCCCAAAATCATTTTCCCCGCCGCGCCGCAGGAGGTTCCCTTCTACCGGAGCATGTTCTCGCTGTATGGGAATACGAGCGGTACACCGACCGCGATAGACGGTTGTCCGATCGCGGCGGGTTGCGCGAACCAGCAAAGCGTTTCGCACACCAGCGACGACCACGAGCAGGTGCAGACACTCCGCGCCGACTACAACATCAACCAGAACAATACGGCGTGGCTGCGTTTTCAGGCCGACACCGGGCTGCAAGCCGCGTGGACGGATCCCATCAACCCCTTGTTCAATGCGTTTTCGCCGCAGCCTCTCTATTCGGTGGCGGCGGGATACACGCACGTGTTTTCGCAGAATCTGGTGAACTACTTCAATCCGGCATTCTCCTGGTACGAGAGCTTGTTTGGGCCAAGCAACCTGCAGAAGACGCTTTTGGCTTTCCCGATTGTGCTCGAGGGCAGCGGGGCGAACCCTTTCACGCCCATCGGAGGGCTCGACAACACCTGGGTTCAAGGGCGGCGCGCCGCGCGGTTTTTCATCAACGACAATCTGGCGTGGAGCCGCGGCGGCCATGAGCTCAGATTCGGCACCAACACCAGAGTCTTCCGGCTGAACGACTATGACTTCGGGGAAGGCACAGTTCCGACTGTGACCTACGCGACGTTGCAGCAATTCATCTATGGAGCCGCGAACACCGCGTCGGAGACGTTCCCTTCGAACGCAAATGAGCCGTTTAACTTTCTGAATCTCGATCTCTACGCGCAAGATACCTGGAAAGTGACTCGCAAACTGACCTGGACGTTCGGCGTGCGCGACACGTTCAATTCCAATCCTCTCAGCCCGCATAATGAAATCGCGCGCCTACAAGGCTCCTTTGGTTCGATCTCTCACGATGTGAGTCAGCCGCTGAACGCCGCAATCCAAAGTCACCTGGGAAACCTATTTTCCTCGACCCCGCTCGCCATCTGGCAGCCCAGAACGGCGGTTGCGTGGCAGTTCGAACCAAAATCCGTGCTCCGGACGGGCTTCGGGATTTTCAGCGACATCTTGCCGGGGAGTGTGGCGGACCTGATCGGTACCAATCCTCCGTACGATAAGACGTTCCAGGGAGGAGTGCTTGGCACAGTGGGCAAACCCGGATCTGCGGGCTGCGACCCGATGTTCGGGTGCACAGCCATCGCGCCCGGGGTGCCTAACAGCGCCGTCGACGCCACCGTTGCCGCAAATCGGATTTTTACTTCGGGATTTCCCGAGGCTCAGCTTTCGTGCGCATCTCCCCAGTCAAATTCCACAAGTTGCCTTCCACCGGTTGCGATCACAGCCGTCCCAGACGGCAAACTCCATGCGCCGTACTTCATGGAGTGGAGCCTGGGAATCGAACACCAATTCGGAACGACGGCGAGTTTGCAGGCACAATACGTCGGCACGCGCGCGCTGAGTCAGCCTTATCAGACACAAGTGAATGGCTACCAAACGGTGTGCCAGGGTTGCTTTCAGCCGTTCCCCTACCTGAAACCCATTGACCCGAGATTCGCCGGCGTTACGCAGCTTTCCACCGGCGCGAGCAGCCATTACAACGGCCTCCAACTGACTGCCGTGAAGCGGCTGGGCCACGGCCTGCAGGGACAAATCAATTACACGTTCAGCCGCTGCATGGACCAGGTCTCGAACGGCGGATTTCTACAGTTCGCGGCGGGAGGAATTCTCTCGCCCCTGCCTGGAAGGCTCGCTCGTGACTACGGTCCCTGTGACTACGACATTCGGCACAACCTGAATGGCCAGTATGTCTACGAGTTGCCGGTGAAAGTTAAGAATCGCAAACTCGGAATCGCACTCAACGGCTGGCAGCTCTCCGGGACGGCATTTTGGCACAGCGGTGTTCCCTTTTCCGTTTTGAGCGCGCCGTACTCCGCGAATGAGCAGGGAATTGTGAATGGCAGCGGGCCGCAGTTCGCGAGCGCGATTCGCGGCGTCCCGCTGTATGCTCACACTCCGATCTCCGGCGTTACACCGCAGGGAGCAATTCAGTGGCTCAACCCCGATGCTTTCGTCTCGACCGTTGATCCGATGGAGCAGATCGCGTCAGGGCAAACCGTGCCCGCAGGGTCCTGCCATGGAGGAGACACACCCCAAAATTGCCAGTTTGGAAGCCTGGGCCGTAACGCTCTACGCGGACCGGATTTCTTCTGGAGCGACTTCTACGTGACGAAGTGGTTTCAACTTTCTGAAAGCCTAAAGCTTCGGGTCGATGGCCAGTTATTCAACGTGTTCAACCACCCGAATTTCGGGCTTCCGAGCATGATCCTTGCCGGAATTCCAGGGCAGCCTTCCACCCAGGCAGGATTCGGCGCCCTCACTTACACCACCGCCCCGCCCACCGGTTTGCTCGGCGTCGGCCTCGGCGGTGATGGCTCGCCGCGCATCATCGCGTTCCAGGCCCGCTTAGAGTTTTGAAGCACGCGCGACAAGCGTGGCGCAGGTTGCGCGGTGCGCGCCCTATGGTAGAATAGTCCATCATCTATGGTAGAATGGTGTAGACGATGGCGATGAACATTAAGAACGAAAAGACACAGAAGCTGACTCGAGAGCTGGCAAAGCTGACTGGCGAGAGCCTGACCACCGCCGTAACCGAGGCGGTTCGCGAACGCCTAGACCGAATGCGGAGTGAGCTAGGAGATGGGCTCGCGGATCGTCTCGTAAAGATCGGCAAGGATTGCGCAGCGCACCTGAGTGAACCTTTCCGCTCCGTCGATCATGGCGAGCTTTTGTACGACGAGAAGGGCTTGCCGCGATGATCATCGATACGTCCGCAATCATCGCCATACTTCGCGATGAGCCGGAAGCGCTTTCTTGCGCGAAGGCAATAGCCAGCGCGAGCAGCCGCCGCGTTTCGGCAGTGAATTTCGTGGAAGCGGCTGTGGTTATCGATGGGAGCCGAAATCCTATCGCGAGCCGCCGATTCGACGATCTTTTCCGCGAGGCACATCTTGCTGTCGACCCCGTAACGGAACTCCAGGCGCGGATTGCCCGTGAAGCCTACCGCGATTTCGGCAAAGGGAGCGGACACCCCGCGGGGTTGAATTTCGGAGACTGCTTCGCATACGCGCTGGCAAAGGCGACGGAAGAACCCCTCCTGTTCAAAGGTGATGATTTCAGACGGACAGATGTGACACCGGTCCTGTGATGAGCGCAAATCTTCGGCCATAAGCGACGGCCTCGCTTCCCCGATTCTCGTTGAGCCGCGGTCGAGACTCTTCTATAATTGGCGGTTTCAAGAGGCGATAAGGGGCTTCGTAGAACTATGTTGAAGAGCATTCAGCAGCGAGATTTACAGGGCAAACGCTGGATCAAGATCTCAATGACCGTGATCCTGCTCATGATTTGCGGGTCAATGCTGCTGTATTTGATTCCCGGCCTGACCAACGGCAGCCTGGCCGGGGGCGGGACCTCGGACGCCGTCGCCACTGTGGGCGGAGAGGCGATCTCGGCTACGGACGTTCAGCGCCAGCTCAACCAGATGAGTCAGGGACAACCGTTTCCTCCAATGATGCGGGGCCTGTACACCAAGGAAATCCTCAACCAGATGGTGTTTGCGCACGCCATGGACTATGAGGCGAAGCGGCTCTCGATCGATGTCACTCCGCAAGAAGAGCGCGACCGTATCCAACAGATTCTCCCGACGGCGTTTTCCGGCAGCACGTGGCTAAAGGATCAGTACGCCACCGAAGTGCAGATGCGCACGCGGATGACCGTGCCAGAGTTCGAAGAGGCGCTTCGGCAGGGAATGCTCGCGGAGAAATTCCAGCATCTCGTCACCGACGGAATCACGGTAAACCCGGCGGAAGTCGAGCAGGAGTTCCGCCGCCGCAACGAAAAGGTCGCGATTCAGTACGTCTTGATCAAGCCGGCGGATATCGCCGCATCCATCCATCCCAGCGATGACGAGCTTTCGGCGTATTTCAAGAAGAATCTCGCAAAATACCAGGTTCCCGAGAAACGTTCGGCGCAATACGCGTTCCTGGATGTTGCCAAGCTCCGCGCGCAAACGCATCCGGCCGACGAAGTCCTCCGCGCCTACTACAACGATCACATCGACGACTACAAAGTGCAGAATGGCGTGCATGCGGAGCACATTCTGTTCAAGACCGTGGGCAAGACCGATGCCGAGGTGGCCGAAATTCGGCAGAAAGCCGAAGACGTCCTGAAACAGGTGAAGAAGGGCGCGAATTTCGAAGACTTGGCTAAGAAGTATTCCGAAGATGACGGGCCCCAAGGGTCCAAGGCCAAGGGCGGCGACCTGGGTTGGATAGTCGAAGGCCAGACAGTGCCGGAGTTTCAGCAGGCGGCGTTCAGTCTGCCGAAGGGAGCCACGTCGGATCTAGTGAAGACGCAGTACGGCTTTCACATCATCAAGGTTCTTGATCGGCAGACAGCCCACACGAAGACGTTCGAGGAAGTCCGCGCGTCGATTCTGCCCATTGTTGCGGACCAGCAGGCAAACCAGCAAGCCAACGACATCTCTAATCAGATGGCCAGCGCGGTGCGCCAGTCGAGCCGGCAGCCCATTGAAGATATCGCGCGCAAGTTCAATCTCGAATCCGGAGTTGTTCCACCAGTGCCCAGCACTGACGTTATTGGGCCGTTGGGGGCCTCGCAGGAGGTGCGCAGCGCGTTGTTCCAGCTGCGGCCTGGCGAACTCAGCGCGCCGCTCCACATCGACGCGGGATACGTGATCCTCACTCCAAAGGACGTCCTGCCCGCTCATCAGGCGGCGCTATCGGAAGTCCACGATCGCGTGCTGGGCGATTATCAGCAGGAAAAATCGCTGGATGTTGCGCGCACGAAAGCTGATGAGCTGGCGAAGCAAGCCCAGGCCGGCGCCGCATTCGATAAGGCCGCCAAAGGCCTTGGTTTCGACGTTAAGACCGGGGAGCCTTTCTCGCGCACCGGCACTGTGCCCGACATTGGTTCAGGAGGCCAGCTTGACGCTGCCTTCAGCATGCCCTCCGGAACGGTAAGCGCCCCCAAACTGGTCAGCGGCAACTGGCTGGTGTACCGCGTCGTCTCCCACGAGCAGGCCAACGCGGACGACTTCCTGAAGCAGAGGCCTGATATCGAGAAGCAACTCCTACAATCGAAGCAAGAAGGTGCGTTTGCGGCATTCAAAACGGCGCTCGTGGATCGATTGAAGAACGAAGGCAAACTCACGGTCAATCAGGAAGTGCTCGATCGGTTGAGCCGTGTCGGATAGCGTCTAAGTAGCTGTTAATAAGCAACTTATAAAATGCGTCCCCGGCTCTTGCCCCCTCTCCCCTAGTTAGCTACAATCTCTCTATCCGCAGCTTGCCCCGTTCGCCAGCGGGGTCGCGCCTCAACCCAGGAGGCGAGCCTCGGTTTTCTGGCAGCGGTGCCTTATTCGGATCTAACCAGATGGCACGAGCCTTCCCGGCCGACGCAGCTTGCACGGATCGCAGAATACGAGGAGTTTCTATGCCGGCAAACATCGCCAAGGGCAGGAAGGCAAGCGCCACAAGCAGCAGTAGAATCCGCCGCCGAGTATCCACGCCAGGGACGTTCGACGTGGTCGCAATCGCAGGACGGAAGCCGAGGATGACCATGCAGGCCAACGAGTACCAGTGCGCCATCGAGCGGAACCAAAACGGGAAGTACAATGTTCGCGTGCGTGCCACGTTTGGTGGCGGTGCCGAGGGCTGGACTTTGCCCGTTTATTTCCTCGCCTCGTCATTCAATGCGGCGATGAAGAAGCTCGAAGGGTCGCTGCAATTGCTGCAAAAGAATGAGGAAAAGCTGCGCTTCTGGGGAGTGGAGCGTACCGACGATCCCAACGTGGCGGGCGACCTCCTGGGCGAATTCGGGCTGTGGCTCGACCGCCGGCGGGAGTTCCCACGCAAGGTGGCTGAGATCGAAGTGCCCCACGAGCGGGCTGTGCCGGCGGCCATGCTGGCGCCGCTGCGCCGCGTCTTGGCAGACTCGGTCGCGCAAGAGCGCGTATCCGCGGTCGCCGGCGATTAACGCCGGATCTCTGGATTCCACTGACGACTCAGGATTACCCGTCAGGCGACGAGTTTGGGCATCGGCGGCCGGCGCCGATGCCAATCGGTCCGCCTTTGGAACTCCGCTCCGAACGCCACCAGCACTGAATCTTCGAACGGACGTCCCACCAGATGCATTCCCAGCGGAAGGTCCGTGTCGGTGGTGAATCCACATGGGACCGTAATTCCCGGCAGACCAGCCAGATTCGAAGCGGACATCAGGCTCGTATTCCCGGTGGGCGGACCCGGCGTGGAGGGCGGGTCAGGCGGCTCGGTGTCCATTCGAGGGGCGGAGCGCTTGTCGGTGTAGCTCACCAGCACGTCGATCTGGATGAACATTTGGCGGAACTGCTCCTGGATCAGCCGCCGAATGCGGGTCGCTTGCAAATACTGCGTCGCGCGAACGTCGAGGCCGGCCTTCATCCCTTCTTTTTGCTCTCCGTCCTGAATCAGATTGAATCTGGCCTCGTCCTTTATGAGAGATTCGAACACGGTTGCGAGCTCTGTGCGGGCAATCACCCCCGTGATTCCGTTGTAAGGAACGTCCGGCAGTTTAACTTCGACCATGCGGACCCCGATCTTGCGAAACACTTCGAGGGCGGCAGCAAATGAGGGACGCGCGTTTGCGGCCGCCGATTCCGTGAAGTCAGCCGGCCAGTAGCCCACGCGCAGCTCGCGGGGTGCCGGACTCGCGTATTTCGGGTATTCGAAGCTGCGTCCAGACGAGCTAGGATCGTTCGGATCATCCCCGGCGATGGCGGCCAGGACCAGGCCACAATCCTCCGCGGAATGGCACATCGGACCGAGCTTATCGAGCGTCCACGAAAGTGCCATCGCGCCATAGCGGCTGACGAGCCCGTACGTGGGACGCATTCCTGTGATTCCACTGTAGGCAGCAGCCACCACGATCGAGCCGGCTGTTTCCGATCCGATCGCAAACGGCACCATCGCCCCGGCCACAGCAGCCGCCGGGCCGCTCGAAGAGCCACCCGCCCAATAGAGCGGGTTCCACGGGTTCTTGCAATTGCCGAAGAGGTGGGGATCGGTGAACCGGTATCCGCCCGCGCTGGCGAGCGGTACCATCGCGAGCTTCGCCGCAAGCACGGCGCCCGCTTCCCGGAGCTTGCGAATCACCGTTGCGTCGTAGTCGAACACCTGATCGCGAAACGGTTCCGAGCCCCACGTCGTAAGGATGCCTTTCGTCGCGAGCAGGTCTTTCACGCCAAACGGGATTCCCTGCAGCGGGCTGGCGATGTGTTTGCGCTGGAAGTTATCGTCGGCTTCCTGCGCCTGCTGCTCGGCGAGCGGCCGCGTAACCGTGGCGACGGCGTTGTATTGAGGGCCGAGGGTCTCGAGCCGATCGAGGTAAGCCTTCGTCAGCTCGACGGAGGAGATCTGGCGGGTGCGGAGGAGCTGCCCAAGCTCCGCGAGGCTGCCGAATAGAATGTCATCGCTCATCGTGGTGTTTGCCGAATTTGCAGTCCGGCGCCTAGCTGCGCGACGCGGCGGTGCTCTTCGGCAGCGGCGGACGGCGGCGATGCCAATCGGTTTGCCGCTGGAATTCACGACCGAGGGCAACGACGACCGAGTCTTCCAACGGCCGTCCCACCAGGTGCAAGCCGACGGGCAGATTCGTGTCGGTGGTAAAGCCGCACGGAATGGTGATTCCGGGCAAGCCTGCGAGATTCGACGCCGCCATCAGATCGGTGTTTCCGGGAGGAGGCGGCTGCGGCTTTTGACCAGCCGGATGGTAGTCCAGTGGCTCGCTATCAAGCCGCGGCGCCGACTCCTTTTCCGTGTAGCACATCACAACATCCACCTGCTTGTAAAACTGGCGGAGCTGCTCCAGCAGGATCCGGCGAACGCGCGTCGCCTGAAGATACTGGGTAGCCATAATCTCGAGTCCGGCTTTCAGCCCCGACTTTTGCACCTGGTCCTGAATGAGGCTAAAGCGGGCCTCGTCCTTGATCAGCGGCTCGAACACCGTGGAGACTTCGCTGCCAGCAATCACTCCGCTCACCTGACGGTACGGATTCTCGGGCAGCTTCGTTTCCACCATCCGCACACCCATTTTCCGAAACACCTCCAGAGCTGCGGCAAAGGCCGGCCGAGTATTCTCCTTGGCCGACTCTGTGAAGTCGCCCGGCCAGTATCCGACCCGCAATTCGCGTTGGGGCGGACCGGCATATTGGGGATAGTCAAAACCGCGGCCCGCGGAGCTTGGGTCGTTGGGGTCGTCGCCGGCGATTGCGCTCAGCACCAACCCGCAGTCGTCAGCGGAATGGCACATGGGGCCAAGCTTATCGAGCGTCCACGAAAGGGCCATCGCGCCGTGTCGGCTCACAAGTCCATAGGTCGGGCGAATCGCCGTGATTCCCGTGTAAGCTGCCGCCACGACAATGGATCCGCCCGTCTCCGAACCGATGGCAAACGGCACGAGAGCGGCGCACACGGCTGCCGACGGACCGCTTGATGAACCGCCCGCCCAATACTCAACGTTCCACGGGTTCTTGCACATCCCTTGCAAGTGAGGATTCGAATAGCGGTAGCCGCCGCCCCCCGCCAGGGGGATCATAGCGAGCTTCGCTGAAAGGACTGCGCCAGATTGCCGGAGCTTGCGAATCACCGTTGCGTCGTAGTCGAACACCTGATCGCGAAACGGTTCCGAGCCCCACGTCGTAAGAATGCCTTTCGTCGCGAGCAGGTCTTTCACGCCAAACGGGATTCCCTGCAGCGGGCTGGCGATGTGTTTGCGCTTGAAATTGTCGTCGGCTTCCCGCGCTTGCTGCTCGGCAAGCATCCGCGTAACCGTGGCCACGGCATTGTACTGGGGACCGAGAGTCTCAAGTCGATCGAGGCAGGCTGCGGTGAGTTCGACGGAGGAGACTTTTCGCGCACGCAGGAGAGCGCCGAGTCCCGCGAGGCTATCGAAAAGGGTGTCGTCGTTCACGGGCGAAATACGAATCCCGGCTCGGTGGCCATCGGGACGTCGAATTTCTCGATTGCTTCGAAGGCCCGCCGGCGCCATTCGTTCGCGGCTTTCTGCTCCTGCTCATTGTGGGCTTGGGGAGCGATTACTGACGCGGCAACCGCGAGGCTCGAAGTGGCGGCGAGTTGCCCGAATTCGCGTCGAGAGAATTTGTTTGGAGCTGGCTGGTCATCCATGAGCGCCTCCGCATCCGCCGGCGTTTTGAAATTCAGCTGCTCCGCCCCGGCAGAGGGCGCCCATGGTAACACGAGTTTTCAAGTCGTTTGAACGTGGCGGCGTACGAGGGCTGTTCGCGCGCGACGAAAATGGAGTGGTTACTTCTCGCGAATCAGGATTTCGCCGTGCGTGATGACAATCTCGTTGAGCGACAGGCGGTATTTATACGAGCCGGGGTTCAGGCCTGCGCGGGCCGCGCCGCTCTGAAGCCGGACACCGGCCGGCGCCTGCAGGACGTTCGAGGAGAACGGGCAGCGATGCGCATCAAACTCGATCTTGAGATTGCCCGCGTTCGAGAACCACGTCACCTGATCGCCGGGATCAAGAGCGATCACTTCGGGCATCACGCCGACTAGTACCAGTTTTTCAGCCACCCAGTTGCCCTCTCAAAAGATTTCGTGTCGCGGACTGGCCTATCCGAGTTCGTTCACGGCGGCCACGATGTGGCGCGCGGATATGCCGAAGGCATCCACCAGCTCATCAGGCTTGCCGGAATGCGGCATACGCGTGACCGCGAGTTGCCGGCTCTTCGCGGGAGCCACGCCAACGTGAGCCAATGCCGAGAGGACGGCTTCGTAGATGCCGCCTTCGGCCCAGTGGTCTTCCACAGTGACGAGCTTCCCGCCTGTGGCTTTGATTTGGTCGGCGAGTGCTTTGCCGTCGATCGGCTTCACGCAGTACAAGTCGATCACGCGAATCGCGATGCCCTGTGATTTCAACTGGTCAGCCGCTTTCAACGCTTCGTGCAGAGTTATGCCGGCGCCGATCACCGTGGCGCGATCCTGCGCGCTCTGGCGAAGCACTTTGAAACCGGGGACGGGGAACTTTTCGTCGTTCGAGTAGAGGATCGCCGTCTTCGGGCGCGACGTGCGAAGGTACGTGATCCCGTCCTGGCGAGTCATGAATTCGGTGAGCCGCTCGGCGCAAACGGCGTCGCTCGGGTAGAGAACGATCGAACCATGTACCGCGCGGAACATGGCAAGGTCTTCGAGCGCCATTTGCGAAGGGCCGTCTTCACCGATCGAGACGCCGCAGTGCGAGCCGCACAGGCTGATGTTCGACCGGCTGATCGCCGCCATGCGGACTTCGTCGTACGCTCGCGTTTGGAAGCACGCAAACGTATCGGCCACCGCCGTCTTGCCGCGGGCCGCCAGGCCAACCGCCAGGCTCGCCATATTTTGCTCGGCGATATACGACTGGAAAAAGCGGTCGGGAAAGGCTTTCGCGAAAACTTCGGAGAACGTGGAATTGTCGACGTCGCCCGACATCACAACAAGCTGTGGATTCACGGCGCCCAGGCGCTTGAGCGCGTATCCGTAGGCCTCGCGCGTGGCCACCGGTTTCCCTGCCTCATAGTCGGGCGCGGCGGGCGCAGGAAAATCAGCACGGCGCGGCAGCGCAGTGCGCTCGTAGGACTTGCCGGGATCGGGCGGAACGTCGATGGGGCCGCCGAGCTCCTGAATCGCCTGCGCGAGCTGCTCCTTCGACAATGGTTTGCCGTGCCAGCCCAGTTTTCCGGCAACCTGGCTGAAGCCGTGCCCTTTTTCCGTGCGAGCGATAATCGCCTGCGGGCGGCCGGTGGTCGATTTCGCCCAGTCGAACGCGGCAAGCACAGCCGCTACATCGTGGCCGTCGATCACTTGCACGGCCCAGCCCTCCGACTCAAACTTGCGGCGATAGACGTCCATGTCGTGCTGGTACATCGTGGGCTCGCTCTGGCCGAGCGCGTTGATGTCCGTCAGCACGGTAAGATTATCGAGATTGTAGTGACCCGCAACGGACGCCGCTTCCCAGATCTGACCTTCGGCCAGTTCGCCGTCACCGGTGAGCACGTAGACGCGCGTGGGACTCTTGTCGAGGCGCGCGCCGATCGCGAGTCCTGCGCCCACCGAAAGTCCCTGGCCGAGCGAGCCGGTGGCCGCGTCCACGCCGGGAATGCGCGGCGTAGGATGTCCCTCGAGCTCGCTCGAGAATTGCCGCAGAGTCATCACGCGCGATATTGGGAACACACCCGCTTCGGCCAGCGCGGCGTACAGCACGGGCGCGGCATGTCCCTTCGAGAGGACGAAGCGGTCGCCGTCCGGTGAATTTGGATTTTTCGGGTCGAACTTCATGGCGTAGAAGAAAGCGCCCGCCACCAGTTCAGCCGCGGACATGCACGACGTCGGATGGCCCGAGCCTGCCGCGGTGGTGGCCATCATCGAGAGGATTCGCAGGCGGCGCGCCTTTTCTTTGATGTTCGAAATCGTCGAAGTGGCAGATCCTGCGGGTGAAGTCACGCTCATGGAATGCTCCTTGACTTCCTTAGTAAGGATGCGATTTTACCTGTTTCGGCCGCAGTCCGCGAGCGCCTTTGAATCTCATCCTTGTCACCAAATTGTGCGGAGCGCTGCAGATTGACGGATCGCGCGATCTGCAGTCACCAGAGGCAATCCTTCGACAAGCGCAGTGGCTCCGATGATGCGATCTGCTGGATCGTTGGGGTAGGATGAGGGAAGGCTCACAGCGCGCACGCATGCTCGAGCAGTGATGGGCAGAACGACGAACCTGGATTCGAGTTCCTCGAGAAAGGATTCGAGGCTGACGTCCAGACGGATTTTGCCTTTAGTGACCAGCGTTGCCAACTCTAGGATCGTGACGTCGCAGATCGCCAAGCCCATTGCCGTTTCACGGGCGTTCTCGATCGCGGTTCGTGCTTTCGCGGAGATTTGGGAGGGATCAAACGCGAGCCAAAGTGCGACGTGCGTATCAACCAGAATCACTTAAGGCTTCCCCACTCCTTCTTCGAGAGTGCGGGGGAGACGATGTCTCCAGTGATTGCGCCTTTGCCCACAAAGAAACCGAAGATATCGTCTGTGCTTTTCCCAAAGGGGACTAGCTTCGCGATCGGCTCGCCGCGCTTCGTGATCACAATGGTTTCCCGTTTCGAATGAACTTCGTCCATGAGTGCCAGACAATGAGTCTTGAATGAACCGGCAGCTATTTTCTTCATCGACGACCACTCCTTGACTATGGTCATTATATCATGGTCATCGACTGAATGCAGGACCCAATCCGATGTATTAAACAGGATGAGGGAAGGTAATCCATGGGTGACTTGGCAACAGAAAGCCTGAAGCGTCGAGCACGGCCTGAGTGGCAGCGCTAGCTGCGGCGCGACATGTCGGCGCCTTTCGCTTCCCTGCCTGAAGCTGTGACGACTGCCACCAACGTGGCCACGATCACGACGGTCCACGCCAACACCGGCGCGAAGTTACCGGCGTAACGCTGCTCGGTGAGCCGAGACTGCATCACGGTAATCCACGACGCGAGGAATGTACCGAATTGGTAGGCAAGACCGGGAAAGGTGGCGCGCACGGCGGGCGGCGATAGCTCGTTTAAGTGCGCGGGAACTACTCCCCACGCTCCCTGCACCATGAACTGCATCAGAAAGCCGCCGAGCGCAAACATGGGCGCGGTGTCAGAGTAAGCCCATAGCGGAATCGCCGGAATCGCAAGCAGGGCCGCCACGACGATAGCGCGGCGACGTCCGATCTTTTCCGACCACGACCCGAAAACGATTCCGCCCAGCAGCGCGCCCACGTTGTAAATCACCGCCATGAGTCCCGTGGTGTGCGTCGAGAATCCGTGGTTCTTTTGGAGGAACGTGGGATACAGGTCCTGCGTGCCGTGACTGAAGGAATTGAACGCGAACATCAACAGCACCAGCAAGAGAAAGCTGCCGACGTATGTAAGAATGCCGGGGACCAGACGCACCTCCCTATCGCCCCCGGTTGACCTGACCCGACCTTGCAGCCACGCCGGCGATTCCTTCACTCGCGTTAGAATCAGGTAAATCACAGGAATCGCCGGGAGCGCGCCCAGCACGAACATCCCCCGCCAGCCGATGAAGTCGAAGAAAATGCCGTACGCAAAAGAAGCGAGCAGGTAGCCGAGCGCATAGCCTTCCTGGAGCAGGCCTGAGAAGAAGCCGCGGCCCTCCGTGGGCAGCGTCTCGAAAGCCAACGCTGCTCCCACACCCCACTCGCCGCCCATCGCAATGCCGAAGAGTCCTCGAATGACTAAGAACCCGCGGAGCGACGGGGCAAACGCGGAAGCCAGCTCGAAGAACGAGTAACAACAAATATTCAGGAGAAGAGCGCGGCGGCGTCCGAAGCGGTCGGCGAGAAAACCGAAGAGAAACGCCCCAATCGGACGCATCGCCAGCGTGATGAAAATCGCCTCGGTGACAGCAGACACTTTCACCTGGAATTGCGACGCGATTGCGCTGACGCAGAAAACCAGAATGAAAAAATCGAAAGCATCGAGCGACCATCCCAAGAGGCATGCGAGAAAGGTATTGCGCTGGGCCGGCGTGAGCCTACGGAAATTGCCAAAGAAACCGGACGACGGCGGCGGCTGAGACGAAGATGCGTTCATTGGGACTGGGGCTGCGGCGGGATCGATTTCGGATTGAGAATGGCATCGGTAACGCGCGCAACTTGCACCATTTCGGCAACGTCGTGAACGCGCACAATATGCGCGCCGCCGAGAATGCTCGCGGTCACGGTGGCGGCAGTGCCCCAGACGCGTTCGCCGGCGGCTGCGCGGTCGAGCGCCGCGCCGATGAAGCTCTTGCGCGACGTGCCGACGAGCAGCGGAAAGCCAAGGCGTGCGAGTTCCGGCAACCGCGCCAGCAGTTCGTAGCCTTGCGGATAGCTCTTCCCGAATCCGAAGCCGGGGTCGAGGATGATTTGCGACTTGGCAACACCCGCCCGGCGGGCTATCGCTACGGCACGGCGCAAACCGGATGCCACGTCGCGCACAACGTCGCGCGCGAATGGCCGTTTTTGCATCGTGCGCGGCTCGCCGCGCATGTGCATCAGGATCAGAGGCAGCTTGCGCTTATGAGCCACTTCAGCAATGCGCGGGTCGTTGCGCAGCGCGGTCACATCATTCAGAATTTCCGCTCCGGCGTCCGCGGCCGCATCGGCCACTTCGAACTTGCTGGTGTCCACCGAAATTGGGATTTTGAGTCTTCCCTGAAGCGCCGCTAGCACCGGCAGGAGCCGCCACAGTTCCTCCTGCGCCGAAATTCCTTCGGAGCCCGGCCGCGTGGATTCGGCGCCGATGTCGACGACGTCCGCGCCCTGGCGTTCGATTTCGAAAGCGCGCGCCACAGCCGCTTCCGTATCGAAATGAAGGCCGCCGTCGGAAAAACTGTCGGGCGTTACGTTCAGGACGCCCATCACAAGTGTGCGCGCGCCAAGATCGAGGGTTCGCGAGGGCTGCTTCAGCCGGAATCGCTTTCGCCGGAACATAAGGGCGCTATTGAATCACGATTTTTCTTGTTGAAAAGCAGATTCGTGTGACGGGCCGCCTGTGAGGAGTTGCGACCCCGGCACGGCGAGCGCCGGCCGGACTAAGGGCTGGCCGGAACGTAGTATGCGGCGCGGTGAGAGGCGGTTGCGCCCGGCTGATCGGCAAGCTGCACGCGCAGGCGGTGCCATCCGGCGCGAGCCGGCGCAGCCGAATCGGGTGAAGGGTAGTATCCGAGCGTATATTCCGCGCGGATTTTCTGAGCGATCCGGCGAAACGAATCCGCGAGGGTCGGCGCTTCGCGCAGAAAATAAAGCTGGCCGCCGGCGCGGCGCACAAGTTCAGCAAGGTAGAGGGTATACGCGGGAATTCGTTGCTTGTTCACGGCAGGCGTGACCAGCGTTTCGCCCGCATGCGACGCGAGCCACGCAGCGGTCAAGATCTTGGGTCGATTCTCCGTGGAAACGGCAAACACCTGAATATCCTCCGCAGCCAGCAGGCGCGCGATATCTTCGAACGTGAGCCTGTTGGGCGACGCCGCCGATGGAACTTCACTGACGGGGTCGAGCGTAAGTCCCAGGCCGCTGTCCTGGCCATCCGTGAGCAGCACGATTGCCTTGCGGCCCGTGCGGCCAGGAAACAGTTCGTGCGCCGTGAGATACACGGCCTCGTAAATATTCGAGCCGCCCGTGTCGCCGAAGAGCTCGCGAACACTCACGCGCGCGACGGCGCGGCGCATCAGTTCGCGCACATCGGAAAACGGAAGTTGCAAGTAGGTGTGCGCGGAGAAATCTACAATGGCAGCCTGGTCAAGCGGTGCCAGCGCATCGACGAGCGCGTCCGCGGCGGTCTTAATTTCGTCGGAATCGCGCAAAACGCTCGGGCTGGCGTCGATCACGATCGCCACGCTTGCGGGCTGCGTCGACGCATCGAAGTACGCGATTTTCTGCTCCGCGGCGTCGTCGAACACGCGAAAGTCAGCTCGCGTAAGGCCGGGGACCACAGTGCCGTCAGCGGTGGCGACGCTGCATGTGACGGAAACCATCCGCGTGGTGCTGCGGATAGCGGCGGGGTTTGGAGTGGCGCCTTCGGAAGGCCCATCGCCGGGTTTGGTTCTCGCTGCGGCCTTCAGCTCTCCTGTGGCGGGATCGCGCTGCCAAATGATTCCGGAATCTAGTTCGCGCGGCTTGGGGAGTTTTTGCTTTGCAGCGTCTTGCGACCAGACGCGGGGCGAAAAGCCGAGAACTGACAACGCGAGAAGAACGACGATTGGCAATGAACGCATTCGCAAGGCACTGTAGCCCAATCTTCAATTCGCGTGCGCATCGAACACGCCGGTTTCGATCAAGCCGCGGCGCTTCACTTGCACGAAAATACGATAAACGCCCGGCTTTGGAAACCCGTAAGGAAACGAAACCTCCGCAGGCAACGGATCGTGCGCAGCCGACGGCATCGTCATGCCAGGGATCCCCATCCCCATCGAGGCTGCCGACGAATTCTGGCTCGCGCCCAAACTCGCATCCGCAAGAGTGAGCGCGGCCATCGGCACCGAACCATCCGGATGAACGTGCGCGAACACGCTGAAATCCGACCCCACGAACACCGCGTGCGCAGCCATTCCCATGTAGGGCTCGAGATCGCTGGCAGGTTTTCCTTTGGCGTCGTCGACACGGAAGCGAAACCACAGCAGCCGGTTCGAGGCGAGCGGAGTGGAGTCGCGCTCCCAAACCATACGTCCGCCATCGGGAAGCGCCGCCACGAGATTGTCCTGGCCATTTTCGGAGAGCGCAGGCGCGCTCGCTTCGGAATCGTCGCCGGTGAAGCTTTTCCCGGCCATTTCCGGGATGTCGGCGTCGGCAACCATCGTGTCCGGGAACCCGGACGCGCGGACGATGTCCGCGAAAATCTTGTAGTGCCCAGGGGCGATGGACGGCAGATTGTCAGTGAAAGATTGCTGATCGGTCTGCTCCGGATGCAAATGGTAGAACTTGTCCATCTGCAGCGTGCGAATCAGAAAAAGATGCATCAGGTGGCCGTGATCGGGGATGAGCGCGGTCATCACCGTTTCAGGACGGCGAATGTGCCAGTTGGACTCGCCGATACGCAATTCCATTTTGTCGTCCGGCGTAAGCGACACCTGCATTGTCGGCGGCTTATAAATCATAGTGCTCGCCTTCGCCGCGGCAGCGTCCGTCCACCACCATCTGCCGAGCGTAAGAATCACAATCACGGCGACAAGAGCGCCGAGCATCACCAAGCGTGCACCGCGCCTCTGCCGAGGGCTTGGCTGTTCGCCCGGTTCCAGCTGAGCTTCGCGGCGTGCAGCGCCAATGATCGAAACAATCGCGGCCACAAGCAAAATCATCAATCCGAACAGCAGCGCGCCAAGTTCTTTCTGCATCGGGAGCGTGTTCCGCGCCGCCGCTGGCACGGGCACCGCAATCGTGCCGGAACCCTGGTCGCCATCAGCTTCGATGCGAACCTGCCACGAGCCCGACTCCATCAGCCAGATTTTCCCGGCGAAGAATTGCGGGTCGCCTTTCACCGGCTCAAGAACGTCGGGCGGCGGAGGGTATTTCGAGCCCTCGCCAACGATGATCAGTGGAGTGATTTTGAGGTTGCGAATGCCGGGCTTGTCGCTGCGGACTTCAATCTCCGCGACGCCGGGAATCATTTGCGGCGTGCGGACCATCACCACCAGGTGGTACGGACCCGCCTCGCCCTGAAAGTAGACGTTGGGGCTGCCAACGTGCGCGACGCAGGTGGAAGCGATCGCGACGGCAAGAAGCAGTGAGATGGATCGGCGAAGATTCATCGAGTTAGCGCTGCAAGTGCGCCAGCTTGTCGCCAAACGCCACGCCAATGCGGCAGGAGACGATGGCGAAAATCCACGCCAGGCCCAGCCCTATCAAGAACGCGCCCCGCGTGGCATCCGAGTGCTGAAACTCCCACGCAAAGTGGTACGTCGACGGCGGAAACATATATGGGAAATAGTTTTGGCCGAAGAACGCATTGCGCGCCGCCGACGAAATCATGAAGTTGGCCCAGGGCCAATGCACGACGATGAGCACCGCGAGAAAGGCGCTTCCGGCAATGGCCGCCTGGAGCCACCGGTTGCGGTTCGCGAAACGATTGAGCACGATGTCGAGAGCCAAGGCAGGAAAAATCAGCAGCACCGGAAAGCCCATCGGCACCATATGCGTCACGTTGGTGAACACGGGGCCGAGTTTCGGCACGGCGGGAAACATCGGGAAAATCCAGAGTCCCGCGAGCATGAATGCCATGTAGATCGAGGCAATGATTGTGGCGCCCCAGCGGCGTCCGGAAGCGCGGGCGAATGCGACGAGCAGCAGCGGAGTCCCGAACGTCATCATCTCGTAGAAAATGGAACTGTGCATTGACGTCGGATCACAATCTTCGCTGAGCAGAATGAGATGAAGGACGATCAAGAGCCCTGCAAGATACAGAAAGAGCCGCCCCAGCTTCTTTTTCGCTTCGCCACTCGAGCGATTCATCTGCGCTACAAGCACGAGCAGCGAACCGATACCCACTCCGAGAATCCCCAGCCCAAGCACCACATGAGGCGGACTCAGGATTTCCACGTCGAGGCCGAACGAGTTGTGCCACCAATTATCAAATGGCGCGGAAGTGAGCATCGTGGCGCCGCCCCACGCCGTCAGAAATGCGCCGAGCGGGCCGTGAAAGCCCCAGACTCCCACCGAAGCAGCGCGAGCAGCCGCATTGTGCGCGAACGTCGTGAAGAAAATCAGGTACGCGCACGTGACAGCCGCCAGAATACCGCCGAAATGAATCGCCAGGTGCGCTGGAGTCCAGAACGTGTCGCGGCCAATCGTCTGGTGCCACGAAATATCCCAGTACAAGCCGAAGGTAATGGACGTAACCGCGATCACGCCCGCCAGCACGAACCATTGAACGCGCTCGACGGCGGGCGAAGTGTCCGAGACAAAATCGCGTGCCGGCAGAGGCGCCACAAGTTCCAGATTCGCCATTCGAACCTCCCTGCGCAGGCCGATAGTATAGCCCGCTTTCCGCATGCAACGAATTCAGCGCCTCTATTCGCGCTAGATCATTTCGGCGAATGAAATATCGGCCGAGCAGATGGCGCGTGCCGAGTAACCACTGACCACGGCGATTGGCTTCCCGGTGGAATTTTTCAACGGATTGTTGACTTACTCAACGATTTCATTTTGCCGAGCTGCCGTGCGGACGGAAACCCTCGCAGCCTTCGCAGATTCCAAAGGACATCCGTCACACTTCTCTCTGGACACTTGGCCCGGGGCTTGCCTATACAGGGACGAGAGCGCCCCTGGGGGCGGAAGGAAGGAGAAAAAACCATGGCATCCAAGAAGAAAGCGACCAAGAAGCTGAAGAAGACCAAGGCCTTACGGCCCTCGAAGCCACTCAAGCAGTTATGGATTCAGGGCATGCCCGGAGAGTGACGTTCTTTCATTGGGTTGTCGGTCCGTTTTGAGGGTACTTCCGAAGGGGTACCGACGAGCTATTTCCCGTTTTCGTCCCGACCTCCAGAATCCCGAATTGACTACAAACTATCCCAGGAATTCAGCCTCAAAGGGGATCCTTACCTGTGGTGCTAAAGACGCCTAACTTACTGAGTAATCTAAGGTTACGCACAAAGCTCCTGCTTTCTTTGGCGCTAACCACGGCCTGTCTGAGCAGCGTGACCCTGCTCGTGGTCCGCTACTCGGGCCAGAAGCATGCGCGGCAAGAGGTCGTCGGCGAAGCCCGCACGTCGCTGCTCGCTTTCGACGTACTGCTCCGCCAGCATCAGAGCGAGCTGGCGCGAAAGGCGGACCTGCTCGCGACGAAGGCGGCAATCGCTGGCGACTTGGCGGATGCCGATCCAATGCGAGGCGCAGCCGGTCCACTGGAATCGTATGGAAGCGATCTTGTCGCGGTGGCGGATAATTCCAACAAGATCGTCGTACTTCATGCCAGCGAATCGAGTTTCCCCGCAACGGAAGCCCGGGAAATGCTGCGTCGGTCGCTGGCGAAAAACTCTGCGGCCGACTGGTGGTACGTCGGCGGATCCCTCTATCAAGTCGCCCTGCAAAAGATCGGCGATGGATCAGGCTCAGTTATCGTAGGTCGCGAGATCGATTACCGGGCGGTCCACGATATGGGGCGAGTTTCGGCAGGGCAGGTAATTTTGAGCTATGGCGAAAACGTTGTCGCCAGCACGTTCCGCGCAATTGAGGAGCAGGAGGCCGGCAAAAAACTGCAGAGTGGCCCGTCGCCCCGGGAAGTCCAGATTGGGGACGAGCAATTCTTCGCCGATTCGCTGCAGCTCAATGGTGGTCCCGGCCCGGTCGCGCGCTTAACCGTTCTGAAATCGTACAGCGAGGCCACTGCTTACCTCACGGAACTAAATCATTTGCTGCTGGCCCTGGGTCTCCTCGGAGTATTTGCCGGCGCTGGATTTGTTTTCTTGATTTCCGACACATTCACGCGGCCGCTGGCACATCTTCTGGAAGGATTCCGGGCGCTCGAGCGCGGTGATTACGCCTATCCACTGTACGCGCAGGGAGGCGATGAGGTGGCCCATGCGACGCGCGCGTTCGATCGCATGCGCAATGCGCTGCGAAAAAACGAGGCGCAGAAACAAGAGCTCGAGGATCAACTACGTCAATCGCAGAAGATGGAAGCCCTCGGACGGCTGGCCGGCGGCGTGGCTCACGATTTCAATAACTTGCTGACGGTAATCAAGGGCCACAGCGAATTGATTCTGGATCGCATGACGCCCGCGGATCCGGTTCTGTTGAGCAGCCAGCAGATCCGAAAGGCCGCCGACCGTGCCGCCACTCTCACGCGACAAATGCTTGCGTTCAGCCGAAGGCAGGCTTTGCAACCCAAAATATTGAATCTGAACGCCGTCGTCGATGACATCGGGAAGTTGCTGAAACGGCTGATACCCGAGGATATCGAGGTCGTCTTCCGGGCGGATGAATCGCTGGGTCGAGTGAAAGCGGACGCGAGCCAGCTCGAACAAGTGCTCCTTAACCTGACCGTTAACGCACGGGACGCTATGCCAGGCGGCGGCCAATTAACCATTGAAACTCACAACGTGACGGTAGATGCGGAGTTGGGGCGCACTCGCCCGTCAGTCGAGCCAGGCGATTACGTGAGGCTCGTCGTGGCCGATACTGGAACTGGAATGGACGCCAAAACGAAGGCTCATATCTTCGAACCGTTTTTCACCACCAAGGAGCCGGGCAAGGGAACGGGCCTGGGACTTGCGACGGTCTATGGCGTCGTGAAGCAAACAGGCGGCTTCATATGGGTCGATACGGAAGTCGGGGTCGGGAGTAGATTTGAAATTTACCTTCCCCGAGTGGATGAGAAGCTCGACGCCGATGCGGTCACGCGGAGTTCTCCCGTTCGAAAGGTCAAGCGGCAAACGGTGTTGCTGGCGGAAGATGAGTCCGAGGTGCGAGCGCTGGCTCGTGAGTTTCTGACCTCGGCAGGTTACCGCGTGTTGTTAGCCGAGGACGGCGTTCGGGCAATGCAGATTGCCGAGCACGACGACACAATCGATATCCTGGTGACGGACGTAGTGATGCCAAAAATGCGCGGGCCGGAACTCGCCAGGAGGATGAAACGCCTGAAACCTGGACTAAAGGTCGTGTACGTCTCCGGATATCTGGAACCTAACGAAATTGACGGCGATTTGCTAAGTGAGGCTGCCTTCCTCAATAAGCCGTTTTCGCGCGAGATGCTGGTGAATCAGATCGAGGAAGCTCTGCGCAAACCGGTGTCAGTCAAAGTGCCTGTTCCAACCACTGTTAACTAGGCGCCCTCGGCGAATCGCCCGAGGCAATCAGGGAAGGGGCTGCCTCAAGGCCTCCGCAATCCCTTTCTCGACAAGGGGCGCCATGAGTTCATAGCCCGCCCTGTTGGGGTGTACGCCGTCCGGACTCAGCTCGGCTTTGAGACCGCCTTCGCTATCGGCCATGCCCGAGTAGTAGTCAACAAATACAAATCCATTCTTAGCGGCGAACTCTCTGATCCAGGTGTTCAGGCTTTTGATTTTAGGCGCAGGTTCCAGGCCCTTGTGCCACCGAAAATCGCTGGCTGGCAATACGGAACACAAGACAACTCGTATCCCATTCGCTCGCGCAAGATCGCTCATGGACGCGATGTTGTTCCCAATCTCCTCCAACGTTTCTTTCCCGGTGTTTTCTGCGATATCGTTTGTCCCCGCGAGCAAAACCACTACTTTCGGTTTGAGACCGATGACATCCTGTCGAAAACGAACCAGCATCTGCGGCGTAGTCTGCCCGGAGATACCGCGGTTGATATAGGGCTTACCCGGAAAAAACTCGCCTCGATCGGGAGTTGTTGCCGTTGCCTTCTGCCCCCAGCCTTCCGTGATGGAATCTCCCATGAACACAACCCGCGTTTCACCTGGCAACGGAGGCGGCAGTGCCTTATCGGCATCTCGGTACTTCGCCAGGAAAGGCCAGTCGTTGAAGGTCCGCTCCATCTGTGACTTCTGGTAAGGCGTCAACTGTTCCGCGGCCGCCGGCTGTTCCGCAGGCTTCTGGTTCTGAGCGGGAGTTCCCGGTGGCGTCTCCTGAGAAAAAGTCACCGGAACGCAAACAAGATCGGCCAGGAACAAAAGACCGCAAAACACGAAAGCAAGCTTCGTTTTAACGTTCACGGAGGTACCCCTTTTGGGTCCGACTAGCCCAATTCTAGCGCAGGAAGCTGGGCAACTCCCGATTGGTCGCGCTGCCGACGTCTCCTTGGCCAATGCTCCCCGCCGCTGATAGCCCCATCAGTCATCTTCTCCAACCTCAAGTTGCAATCAGGTTCGCTCGCCGATGTACCAGGGCGCACTCACCGTGAAGATGCGTTCATTTCCCCGGGCGAGCAGCACCCATTCCAGAAGCCGGCCCCGCTGATTGTGGAGGAAGTATTCATACCATTTGTCCTCCACAAGCTCGGGTATCACCACGATGATGCTGCGCGCCGGATTCTTTTTCGAAAGGTCCAGAACGAACTGCACAATGGGAATGATGATGAAGCGGTAGGGCGAGGGCAGAAGCTGTAGCTTGGGTGGTTCCTTGCCCGCCGCTCGGAAGGGTTGTTCGACGTAGCGCTCCCAGTCGTCTTGCAGCAATTCGGAGTGCTCGGCTGGCTCGACGTGCAAGGCGATCACCTCGGGCGAGAGCCGCGCGGCAAATTCAATGCCCTGCCGGGTGACGTTGCTCCAGCGGTCAATGGCAATGACGGCGATCGGATTCTGGCTGATGCTTTCCGTGTCGACAGGAACCTTGCAGGTGGTCAGGATCTTTACGGCGTGGTAATGGCGGCGGACCATGGTAAAGAAAAAGATCGTCAACGGAATGAAGAGCAGCGTAATCCAGGCCCCTTCCGCGAATTTCGCCACCAGGACGACGATAACGGTAATACCCGTCACGAGCGCGCCCAGCCCGTTGACCATCGCGCTCTTCAACCAATGCGGACCGCGATGTCTGTACCAATGCACTACCATGCCGGCCTGCGAAAGCGTGAATGCCAGAAAGGCGCCCACGGCATACAGCGGAATGAGTCGATCGGTGACGCCCCCAAAAAGAATGAGAAGACCGCCGGCGAGTAACGCCAGGACAACGATCCCGTAGGTATAGACGAGCCGACGCCCCCGGTATCCGAAGACGTGCGGCAGGTAATTGTTCTGCGCGATGGCGCGGCAGAGCCGCGGAAAATCAGCGAAAGCCGTGTTGGCGGAAAGCGACAGAATCGCCAGGATTGACGCAATGGTGAGGTAGTAGAAACCGCCCTTGCCGAAAACGGCGGCGATCAGCATCGAGAGAAGACTCTGGTAGCCCGGCTCGCCTGGATCAGTGGCGGTAATACCGTAAGCGTTCACGAGGAACGAAATTCCCGCCAGCAGCACCGCCAGAAGAGCAATGATCACGGTGAGAGTGCGCTGAGCGTTTTTCACGGCAGGCTCGCGGAAGGCCTTCACTCCGTTGCTAACGGCTTCGACGCCGGTCAATGCCGTGCAACCGCTGGCGAAAGCCTTCAGCAGCAGCCAGTAGCTGACGGCCTGGATCATCGGCGGCGGCGGCGGGAGCGGAGTTACCGGCGTCGGGTGCCCGCCGCCGAGGACGACACGAAGAACGCCTGCACCGATGGTAATGAGAAGCGTGCCCACGAACAGAAACGTGGGAACCGCGAACGCAATGCCGGCGTCGCGCACCCCCCGAAGATTGAGGATGGTGATGACGATCAGAATGCCGACGCAAAGAGAAACCGTGTGCGGCAGCAACGACGGAATCGCCGAAATCAGGGCGCCCACTCCCGCGGAAATCCCCACGGCGGCCGTGAGGATGTAGTCGGCAAGGAGCGCGGCCGCGGCAAGCAGGCTAGCCCTCGCGCCCAGGTTGAAGCGCGCTACGGTGTAGGAGCCACCGCCCGAGGGATAGGCGGCGATCGTCTGACGATAGGAAAAGTAAACGATCACGAGCAACGTGATGATGGCGGCGCTGATCGGAATCAGGTAGCGAACGCCCAGAAGACCTAGCGGAATCAGCAGGCTCAGCGCGGCTTCCGGGCCATAAGCAGCCGAGCTGAGTGCGTCGAGACCAAAGATCGGAATGCCCTGCGCCGGACCCACCTGCTCGGCGCGTTCGTCGCTGGTCCGGATGGGCTTGCCAACTACCAGATCCAGTATGTTCATCAGCGATTCAGTTCCGTCGGCTGGGGCATGAGATCGTTTTCGGCATGCGTCCTATGCCGGAGAGTTGTTGAGGCAGACGTACGATAACATTGGTCGGATTTGCAATCAAAAATCAGCCGCGGCGCAATTCCGTCGGTAGGGGTGGGCTCAGACCGGCCCGCACGACCCTTACCCCACGTGGAGTTCCCCCCGCTGGCTCACGGCGTCGCCGTCGCCTTTTTTCAATCCGCGAAAAACGATCGTCGAGAGAACCGTCATCCCGCCCAGCACGAAGAAGGCCCGGTGGACGCCGTGAATGAATTGCAAGGCATCAGAGGTATGGCGATCGGGGATGAAGAAGGCGGTCACCAGCGATGCCGAAGCCACGCCAAAACTGATCGCCATTTGCTGCGCCGTGCTTGCGATCGAGCTCGCGCCGCTGGCCTGTTCCTCGGTGACGTCCGCGTAGGCCAGCGTGTTCATGCTCGTATATTGCAGCGACGTGAAGAACCCGTAACAAAACAATTCCCCCACGATCAGCCACACGGGCGTGCCCTTTCCGATGGTGGCGAAAAGAAAAACCTGCAACCCCATGAGCAGCGTGTTCGACACCAACACGGCTCGATAGCCAAAGCGCGCCAAGATTCCCGGCATCGCTACCTTCAGGCTCATGGCGGCAATCGCCTGCGGCATCATCAGCAGGCCGGATTGAATCGGCGTGAAACCCAGACCCACTTGATACAGCAGCGGAAAGAGAAATGGAATGCCGCCAATGCCAAGGCGCGTCACGAAACTGCCGACCACGGCTACGCGGAACGTGCGAATCCGAAATAATGTCAGGCGGAGCAATGGGTGCGCGGCCCGCGTCGAATGAAATCCATAGCCCGCCAGCAGAACGACGGATAGCGCTAGAAGCCCCAGGATTTCGCGCGCGTTTAGCGTATGTTCGCCAAACACCTCCAGGACGTACGAAAGCAACCCCACGCCCGATCCGAAAAGAATCAGGCCCATCACGTCGAGAGGATCGGTATGCTCCCGGTAGTCCGGCAGATGCAGGTAAACCATCAACAAACCCACGAGGCCAATCGGAATATTCACGAAGAAAATTAGCCTCCAGTGTAAGTATCCGACGATGAGGCCGCCGGCGATCGGTCCCAGCATCGGACCAATCAACGCGGGGATAGCGACGAAGCTCATGGCGCGAACCAGTTCGTACTTGGCGAATGTCCGCACAATGGTCAGCCGCCCGACGGGCACCATCATGGATCCGCCTAAGCCCTGCAGGAGGCGGCACGCCACGAGTACATGGATGTTGGTCGATATGCCGCACAGAAATGACCCCAGCGTGAAGATCCCAATCGCGGAGGCGAACACACGGCGCGTTCCGAATCGGTCCGCCATCCACCCGCTGATAGGAATGAACACCGCAAGGCTCAGCGTGTAGCTTGCCAGCACCGACTTCATGCTCAGCGGAGCAACGTGGAGTGCCGCCGCGATTGTCGGCACCGCCGTATTCAGAATCGTCGTGTCGAGCGACTCCATGAAAAACGCCACGGCGACCAGCCACGGCAGTAGCCGTTTGCTGGAAGCGGCCAGCGAGGGGGGCTCAGGGGGAACTCCGATCGGACCAGGCGGGGGCACACTCGGGGGGCTCGGCTGCATGGCCTCCATGATCGCTAATCAATCATGATTTCGCGAGAAATTTGCCGCCGGCGTCAGAACGTGGCGACGCCTATTCGTGTCTCAGCGCAACCAAGGGATCGACGCTCATCGCTCGCCGCGCCGGGATGAAACACGCAGCGAGCGCCACCAGCGTAAGCACGACGGCGATGCTCGCGAACGTCAGTGGGTCGGTGGCGCTGATGCCAAAGAGAAAGCTGCGCATGAAGCGCGTGACCACAAGCCCGCTGGCAACGCCGATAAAAACGCCGGTAAGCGTGAGTTTTAGCCCATGCGCAATCACCAATCGAAGCACTTGGCCGGGTTCGGCGCCGAGCGCCATGCGAATGCCGATCTCGCGCGTCCGCAAAGACACGAGATAGGACATCACACCGTAAACGCCCACGAGCGCCAAAATGAAGCCGAGGCCACCGAAGATTCCGAGCAAGAGACTTTGCGATCGGGGCGTGGCATTGACGGCCGCAATTCGCGCGTCGATCGTCTGGATGGCCGTGATGGGTTGATTCTTGTCCACCGACCAGATGCGCTCCTGAATCGCCGAGACCACCTTAAGAGGGTCGGGTTTCGTGCGAACCGCCAAATAGACGCCGGTGGCCCGGCGAGCCTGATAAAACGGAGCGTAGATTTCCGGCTTGGGCTCCGCTCCCGGGCTGGCCTGGTGGACGTTGCCGGCAAGTCCAACGATCTGACCCCAGACCGGGCGACCCGATTCCCGGCGCGTGGAAAATCGCTTGCCAATCACGTCGACGGAGCCAAAGTATTTTCGCGCAAACGCCTCATTCACGATATAGACGGGCAAACTATCTTTTGCGTCGGTGCTGTTGAAGTCGCGGCCTGTTAGAAGTGAAATGCCAAACGTCCGGAAGAAGTCCGGAGCAACCACGTTCACCAGGGCGCTCTGATCACCCGATCTTTGATCGCTCGCTGATTGCTCGGTTTGAAAAGTCGACTCCGCCACTTCGTCGCTCAAGGGAAACACCAGTCCCGCCGACGCGGCCGTCACTCCGGGAATTGCGCGCGATTCGTCCAGTATTTGCTGAACGAAAACGATGGCCTCCGGGGCATTTGCAAAACGAAATTTGGCAAAGTCTATTTTCATGGTTACGAGATGGTCAGAGCGAAAGCCGAGGTTGACCCTGAGGAGGCGGTCGAAACTTCGCACAGCAAGCGTGGCGCCTACGACCAAAACAACCGCAATCGCTACCTCACCGATTACCATCAGCTGGCGCAGGAAGTTGTGACCCGCGCTGCGGCCGTTCGCGCCGCTACCTTCTTTCACGGCAACGCTCAGGTTCTCACGCGAGCTCAGCAACGCAGGCGCGAGCCCGGCTAGCAACGCAGCCAGAAGCGATGCTCCCAGCGTGAACCATGCAACCGTGCTTTCGATCCGCAGGTCCTGGATGCGCGGGATGTCTGGCGGAAGCGCAGTGCGCAGTCCCTTGAGGGTCAACTCTGTGAATAAAAAGGCGCAAATGCCGCCAAGAAGAGCCACCAGAACGGATTCCACCACGAGCTGGCGCGCAAGCGCGCCTCGAGTGGCGCCCATCGCCGAACGGATCGCGAATTCGCGGCGGCGCGCCCACCCGCGGGACAGGAAAAGGTTGCCGACATTGGCGCAGGCGATGAGCAGCACAAAGCCGGCCGCGCAAAAGAGAATCGTCAGGGGAGTCCGGGCGTCGCCGAGAAGAAAAGTCTTCAACGAGGACGCGTGAATAGTCCAGCCTTTGTCAGCGTCTGGATAGGAAGCGGCGAGCCGCGCCGAGATTGTGTCGAGTTCCTTTTGCGCCTGTTCGGGCCGGGTGCCCGGTTTGAGCCTCGCGACCACCGAGAAGTCACGGTTCTCACGAGCTGCGAGGTCCTCTTTATGAGGAATGAACGGCGTCCACAGTAGGGAATCGGTAACAAAGCCAAGCGATGGCTGAGCCGGCAGTACGCCGATGACGGTGTGGGCCTGGCCATCCAGTGTGACGCTCTTTCCAATCGCGGCTGGATCGCCGCCGAACTTTTCGCGCCACAAGGAATAGCCGAGGACGACCGCGTTGCCGCCGGGTTGCATGTCGGAGGAAATAAAGGACCTTCCGTACAGCGGCCGAATGCCGAGGACTGGGAAGAAATCTTCGGAGACTTCGGCGCTCTCGACATGTTCGGGCTTGCCTTCTCCCGACAAATCCATCGAAGAGTATTGGTAGATTGCGAGAGAGGCGAAAGCCGGCGCACCGGCTCGGACATCAGCAATGTCCGGCAGCGACAGGCTAAGATCGCTGAGGTCGTAAGAGCTGCTGCGCGCGGAAATATCCACAAGTTCCGAAGCGCGTGAGAAGGGCAACGAACGAAGCAGGACACTGTTGACCACGCTGAAAATCGCCGTGTTCGCTCCGATGCCGAGCGCCAGCGTGATCACTGCAGCGGCCGTGAAACCAGGATTCTTACGCAACATGCGCGCGCCGCAGCGTAAGTCCTGAATCAGTGCCGCCATGATGCCTCCCGTCGCTTAGCCAAGCCGCGTGTCTCCCGAATCTACGAACTGCTGCCGCTGAAGATTCTCTTAACCTTCGCCCAGAACCCTTGTTTCTTTTGCGGCGGTGCCGGCGCGGCTTGCGGCTGCGAGTTCGACGCCGCCGGTGTGCTGCTCGCGTGCTGTTTCGAGTCCCCAGCCGGCGCGTCCACATGGCCGGAAAACTCCCATTGTGGTTCCACATGCACCGTGCGGATCAGCAAAATCATGTCGGGAGTCGGATCGGGCGGCGGATTGGGCGATGACGCCGAAAACGTCAGCGGAGGCATCACGATTTTGTACTCGGGTATCGACTCCGCGGGCGGCGCGGGAGGAGCAGCCTTCGGGGGCGGCGGGATCGGACGCACCTCGTTCGCATAGGCCAGGACGCTGTATTCCACGCTTGATTTGGGCGCTGGCGGATCGGCTTTGGCAGCCTCCGTCGGTGCGGCGGCAGGCGGTGGTTCCACGTGGGCCGGAGCCGTCAAGCCAAGCGAAGGCTCCGGCGCCGGCGTAATCACCTGCGTTTGCATGGTCAAGCACTGGCAGCTTCCTGCTGCCCCAGCCACCGGGACGAGCTTTCCCTGAGCGAGCGAGAACTCGCCCGCCTGCGGCACGACGAGTTTTTCGCCCGTGAACTGGTTCTCGAGCAACAGCGCGCCGCTAGCCGCCGTCACGCAAAGCGAATCGTCGAGATCTAGGCCGGCGGTGATGTCTCGCGGCGCACCATGAATGTCGAGCGGCGTTGCGATAATCGTGGGTGTGAAGATGCGCAGGTCCGCCGACGCGGGAAGTTGCACTCGCACGCGCCCGAAATTGAGCGCAAGCGTGATTCCGCTGCCTGCCTGTAACAGCGTTAACTTGGCGGGGCCGCAGATGTCCACTTCGCCGCCCGAGATCAGCGTCAAGTGCGCCTGACCGGAGTGAACCGTCACGAGGCTGCCATTCGAGACGTCCGCGCCGGATTCGGCGCTCGAGATTGTGTCCGAGCCGCCCGTGAGGGTCTCGACGGAGGCGTCGTTACCCTGAATGTGCCCGACGATCTTCTGAGGCGTGTCGGCTCTCGCCATCGAGGCGCAGACGGTCAACAAACCGGCGCTCAGCAAACAGAAGGCAAGCGCCATTGCCACCGGAACGGCTTGGCGCAAGCGCAGTCCTAGCAGCGAATACAGCTCTCTCGCGCCAGCAAGGCGCCCGAATTGGGGGCCGAGGCTCATGGGGAGTCCTATACTATACAGCAGTGGACACCACGCCAGAGGACAACACCCCAAGACCCGCCCCAGACCCCGACGGGCCGGCTTCGCCGCTCCCCGGCAGCCCAACGGACCCTGGCGAGAAGACCGCGAAGACTCCGTCCGGAATCCTGATGCCGGAGCTTTCTCGCTGGCGCCGCATGCAGATCCCGGTCATCGCCTGGTTCGTGTACTGGGCTGTGCGCCTGCTCGGGCCGACGCTTCGGTACGAGGTGATTGGCGTTCACAACGCCCTGCAAATCCGCGAAGGAGGCGAAAAAGCAATCGGCGCGTTCTGGCACCGCTGCATCCTTGCGGCGATATGGATCTGGCGAAATCGTGGCATCGTTGTCATGAACACGGTGAATTTCGATGGCCAATGGACGCGGCGCGTGATCGAGCGTCTCGGCTTCGGCACCGCGCAGGGCAGTTCAAGCCGAGGCGGCGTCGAAGGCCTGGCGGCGATGGCGAAGCAGCTCGAAGAAGGACACCACGTCGCGTTCACAATCGACGGCCCGCGTGGCCCGCGCTACGTGGCGAAACCCGGCCCCGTGATTCTGGCGCGGCGCTCGGGAGCGCCGATTTCCGTTTTTCACATTGGGGTGCAGCGCGGCTACACCTTCAAGCGGTCGTGGGACCTTTTCCGGTTGCCGTTTCCCTTCTCGCGCGCCGTGATGTTCGTCGCCCCGCCGATTCGTGTCCCTACCGACGCCGATGGCGACACCCTGAAGCAAAAGCAAGCCGAGATGCAGGCCGCGCTCGAACGCGTGCGCGACCTGGCGGAATCGTGGTTCAACCTGACGGAAACGGAGCAAGACAAGTTGCGCGACGACTGGCGCGAAAAGCCCACAGATTAATGCGCTGTGCCGAGCCTGATCGAATTGTGATTGGATGATGGACATCGTTTTATTGTCAGGGTTTGAATCATCAAACCCTGAAACCCGTGCCCTCCTTTGCGCTCGAAAGAGCCGCCTCTCGCTTTGGATTTCACCCTGAAAGATCCCTCACCTTCACGATGCCCTGGTTCGGGATGCCTATCCTCGACGGATAGGCAGATAGTTCCGATTAGAAATGGGCTTTGTGATGACAGGACTGGAGTTAGCTGCGTTTCTATTATTCGGTTGTACCGATTAGGAATTGGATCGGAGGAGCGTTTGGTGGGTGCAGCGCCGTCTGGCGAGTGGCAGGAGAATTTGAAAGAGTGTGATTTTGTAGCGATTGATTTCTGGGAAGTGGTTGAGAGCGCGAGGACTTGCAGCGCTTTCTGTTTCGGAAGTGTAGCGATTGATTTCATCCCTCGCCTCCCTGTCGGTCTGTCGTCGAGACCGAAAAACAACGAACGTTAGCATGAACGCGTAGAATAGACAATTCGTAATAATACGGAAATAGTATTCATAGGACTGGGTGGAAAAAAATCCGGAGATTCGGCCCGGCCGGAAGATTCAGGCGCGACTTGAGGCGAGTTTCTTGGCTTGCGCGAGAAGGGCCGGCCACGGAGGGGGAATGAAACACACGCACCCTTTGCAAACTGCCGCAAAGAGTGCGGCACCCCGAACTCCACTGCTTCAACCGAAGGCCACCGCAACTTCAAGCCCGAGACAAAATGGTCGGCCACCCGCCACGGCAACTCCCAGCGCGAGACAAAGGCTCGCCCACGCGCCAAGATTGAGCAAAACAAATGCAACGGCGAATCGTACCCTCTTCATGATGCGGATTCTACTCGATTGTCAGAAAGATCGCACGCGGACGTTGACTTCATAGGTAAGTGAAGTATAGGCTGCCGACACCTTATGATAGCAGTGCTGACTCTTGTTGTTGTGTCGTTGTGGTTTTCTGCATCGGTGTACACTCAAACGAGTCAGAACCCTGAGCCTGCTGCCGCCGCAGGGAAGCAACAAGCCGCGAAGAAAGACTTTCCCACACTAGGCTTCGCCCATATCAAAGACGTTTCGGCCATCACTGACCAAGATGCTTACATGGAAGAGTTGAAGTTGGAAAAACAACTTCCAGGAAATGAGGTCGTCCACGACAAACGTGCTATGCACGAGGCGGCGTTGATGAACGAGTTCATGGAAGGTTTCAAAGACTCGAAGGAGTGTAGCGGCATTACGTTCTACTTGAAAACTGACAAGAAACCCAACTTCGCCGTACACATTATGGTGTCGGGTCACGATGATCCGAAGGTTGGCGAACAGTCGTGGACTTGGATGCTCGGCTATCTGACAGACCCGAGCCCAGCCGACAGTAAATCGCACGGCGTCGGTGGTATGGGGATTCAGTCAAACGCCAAACTCACGGCCAGAGATGTTTGTATGACCGTTTGGGATGACGTAGACCCGAATCATTTCAAGAAGCCCGGCGGTAAAATCGAATAGGCCGTCTTCCGACGGTTCAATCAGGCTCCTGACGTATGACTGTGAATTTGTCCTGTGGCAAGTGCAAAGCGATCCGCCCTTTTTCGGGGTCGCCACCGACTTGTGAGGTGTGCGGTTGGGTCTGCTCGACTACAAACATGCGAGCCTTAGAAGGCCCGCCGCGAAATAAGACTTCAAAGGGGACAGGATTCGGCGGCTTGTTCTTGACGGTGGTCGTACTTGCGCTGCTTGGATTTTTGTGGCCGCGGCTGTTTCCGGAGTCTTGGTATGCGTTCCGGTATGGCACCGACTCCGACCAGGTTCACATCGAAGCGGAGCCACACGATTGCGACTTCTCGAAGGCTCCGCTTGGGGATAAAGAGTGCCATTTCGAGAAACAAGTCGAGACTCAGACAGACTCGAAAACTGGCAAAGTGAGTGTCTACGTTTTTTGGAACAAAGTTGATGGCAACTGAGCTGCCGCTTTCCGCAGTGCGAAATCATACTCACCTTTGTGCGGATTTAGGGGAGCAGGTCAGAAGGAGTGTGGCGGCCCGGCGTTTGCGGTAGCAAGCGCCAATCGTCATCCTGTTAACTTCCCAATTGACTTAACGGCGCTAGCCAGCGCCTCTACCACTTCCTTGCCTGCAAATGCTACTCCAAACGCTAACAGTATCTTCGTGAGCGTCCAGGAGCGCGGGGTGAAGTCGCTTGTAAAGTATCGGGCCATTGGAACGAGGTGCCCGAGGAAGAATACAACGATGCCGAGTCCTATTAGGGCGCAGCCAATTCTGAAGCGAAACTTAGTGAGGTCGATATAAGCTAGGTCGGAGGCGAGTTCCAGAGCCTTCTTGGTTACGACCGGAGTTGATTCTAGATTTTTCGGACCTGTGAGCGCCAATTTCTATGTTCCGTTGTCCGCGGCAATATAGACTTTTCGTACCCGGTTTGGAGACACGAAAATCTCGCGCTGGTCATCCTCGCCAATATAGCCCACATCTGCGAGCCGAACTGTGCGGCCCATGTAGGTGTCCGGAATAAGAAATCGAATCGGAGAATCGGGCCATTCGTAGAGCAGGCATTCCTCCAGATATTGTCGTCTGAGGCCCTCTTCGAGCTGCCGGGACGCTTCGGCTGTGGATATGCCTCGAATCTTTGCCCACGTGGCGGCATCGAGATAACGTTCGTCGGTGGACTCGATGAACCTTTCGATTTCTTGCAGCCGAAAGAACCGGGCAACAATCCATGGCCAAACTTTAAGCTTTAGCCATCTCTTTAACGAATTCATCCGGGTCGCATCCTTGGAGCCTTGAGCGGAATGCCATCTTTCCAACGGTCGGATAAAGCGCGATCTTAGAACCTGCCTTCAGGCCTAAGTAATCTCTGGTGAGTTCTACTTCGGCGTTGATGATTCGGTCGGCGGAAACGAGCTCCTCGAATTTGGCGTTCATCGAGTCCCGTAACGACCTCTTTCCCTTGCCTCGCACTGTGTCATGCTTTGTTGAGCCAACTGATCCAATCTCGAACGCCCCAGAGTAGGTGTTGATGTCCGCCCTCTTCATGAGCTTGACGGCGGCACCGGAGTAGTCAACGTAGTTTCCGACATCTACCTTCGATGTGCGGAGAAAATTCAACGCCTCATCATAAATGGCATCTGCATGTACGGGCGTCAACATGCGCCGCAGCTCTTCTTCTAATATCTCGCCCCATATCTTTAAGGTGCTCTGCATTGTGAGGACCTGCACGGTGAGATTGCCTGCCGCTATTCCGACGGCGGCAGGAAACGGGATATCGGCTGAAACTGTCGGCCCTTCCTTTGGCAAGAACTCCATGGTCTGTGTAACCATCACGAGACAGCGGGACTCTGCGTCTGTCGCTTCACCGGTCCTCTCTGCCAACACAACGGAACCGACAGCCTTCCCTCGCACTGGAATCGCGTTAAGAGCTTCGACGCTTTTCCTTGCCTTTGGCAGCTTCCGAAGATACACGGTCTGATGGAAAAATCCATCAAAGCCTTCAAGGATTAGTGCCCTAAGTACTTTCTCGCTGCTCGACTCGACGAGAGCCTTTGATTTCTCTGCAATGGACCTCCCGGCATCAAGCCCCTTGGCAAGGTCCTTGACTTTCGTTCGTCCGAACCGCGAGATCCACTTTGCGTAAAGCGCTTTTTCTAGGTCGGTCACCGGCTAAAGCCCATGGAGGAAGCTCCTTGCGCCGGGGCACTCCGAATGCAGTTGGGCGTGCGCCCGGACGGGCCTCAAGATTCATGAATTCGACAATGGGTCCAACTGTGAATCGGGCCTTTTCCTTTTTATGGGCCAACTCTAGCAATCATTCCTTCGCTTGTCCACGCGCCGTTGGTTGGCGGGCGGCGTCGGGCTGATTAGATGACGTTGTCGGCTCCTTCTCCCGAGTAGACTTGGTAGCGGTAGACGACCAAGGTCCGGTCTCGGGACCCCGGTGGGTCCACCGGACCCAGAAACCGGGGCTCGGAAGAAAGGAGCCGAGCCCGCCGAGGCGGGTTGATTATAGGATGTGATTTTCACACGCGCTATCAGCAGATTGCCATGGTGGACGAAGCCACGGGAGAACTGGTGGAGCGGCGGCTCGAACTAACAAGCTGAAGATTCAATCGTCCCTACGGGACTTTGGTCTTGTATGCGCTTTACCCCGGCACTTCGCTTTGCTCTTCTGGATGTCAGGGTTTGAATCATCAAACCCTGAAACCCGCCGGGCTAAGTACAATCGCCGTTCCGCGGCTACGGGTGGCTCAAAAGCTGCGAGAAGAGTGCCATGAAAGCAGTCGGCTGGCTTTGGCCGAGGGGATGCGGCTAGCCTTCGCCTAGCTTCACGGGCACATTCATCTTCTTGCCGTCGCGAATGATCGTGAGCGAAATCGTGTCGCCGGGCCGCGCGCGATTCAGCAGCAAGTTCAAATCGGACTGGCTGTTCACCGGCTCGCCGTTGATCGCGGTGATCACGTCGCCGCCAATTCGCGTTCCCACAGACGCCGACAGGGACATCATGAATCAGAAACAATCGGAGATGCGGGCCGCGCTCGAGCAGGTGCGCGACCTGGCGGAATCGTGGTTCAAGCTCACCGAAGCGGAACAGGACAAATTGCGCGAAGAGTGGCGCGAAAGACGCCCGCCGATTGAAAGGCTATCGCGAAAAATTGAGGCGGTTTGCAGTTATCGAAATTAGGGATTCCTAAAGAGCAACCAAAGGGTTGCCTTTTGTTGGTGGGCTGTACTAATATGCAACCCAGAGGTTGCCTAAGATGAGTGACCGTATTGAGAAGCGCATCGAACTCAAGGCCCCGATTTCGCGCGTCTGGCGTGCACTGACGGATTACCGTGAATTTGGTGAATGGTTTCGTGTGAAGCTGGATGGCCCTTTTGTACCGGGTCAAGTCTCGCGCGGCTGGATTACGTATCCCGGCTGTGAGCACATCAAATGGGAGGCCGTCGTGCAGAAAATGGAGCCCGAGCGGTTGTTCTCCTTCACATGGCCGCACCCAAAGTCGATGGACAAAGCCGACTACTCTCCTGACTACTCAGGGGAACCGACTACCCTCGTCGAATTCAGGCTGGAGAAGACCGCCAATGGCACACTACTAATACTCACCGAGTCCGGCTTCGATAAGGTTCCCGGTGACCGCCGTCTCGAGGCGTTCCGCAGAAACGATGGCGGTTGGACGGAACAAATGAAGAACGTCGAGAACTATGTCGCACAGAAGCGATAGCGGTGCGGCTGCCAAACGGCGGACGCAGGCACTCGTCTTTGCAGCTCTAGGCGACACGACCCGGCTATTCCTGATTGCAAAACTCTGCGGCGGGCAGCCTTGTTCGATCTCTCAACTAACGCAAGGTTCCAGGCTGACACGGCAAGCAATTACCAAGCACCTCCGAGTGCTGGAGACCGTGGGAATCGTGCACAGTGTCCGCAGAGGGCGCAAGAGCCTGTTCGAATTCGATCCGCAACCGACCAAGAAAATTAAGCAGTACCTTGATTTCGTTTCCGAGCAGTGGGATCAGGCCCTTTCGCGGCTGAAATCCTTCGTCGAAGATTGATTGCAGTCGGTTGCCTAGCCTTCGCCTAGCTTCACCGGCACATTCATTTTCTTGCCGTCGCGAATGATCGTGAGCGAAATCGTGTCGCCGGGCCGCGCGCGATTCAGCAGCAAGTTCAAATCGGACTGGCTGTTCACGGGTTCGCCGTTGATTGCAGTGATCACGTCGCCGCCAATTCGCAGGTCGCGCAGGCCCGCCTGCACCGATCGATTCCCGCCGCGAACTCCCGCTTGAGCCGCGGGTCCTCCCGGAACGACGCGCTCGACCAACACTCCCTGCTGAACCGGCAAATTCAAAGCGCCGGCAAGATCGGGCCAGAGCGTGCGTCCTTCGGCGCCGATGGTCGCGCGGCGCACTCGTCCCTGCTTGATCAAATCCTCCGCAACGCGCTTCGCCGTGTTGATCGGAATCGCAAAGCCGATGCCGGCCGTGGTGCCCGTCGGCGCGTAAATCGCGCTGTTGATGCCAATCACTTCGCCATGCGAATTCAGGAGCGGCCCTCCGGAGTTGCCGCGATTGATGGATGCGTCCGTCTGGATGGCCTCGTCGATGAACGTGTTCTCGCCAGTTTGCACCGTGCGCCCGAGCGAGCTGACCACTCCCGTTGTGAGCGTGCTCTGAAATCCGAACGGGTTGCCGATCGCCAGCACGCGCTGCCCCACCAGCAATCCCCGCGAATCACCCAGCGGAAGCGCCGCCAGCTTGTGCCCGTTCAAATCGATCTTTAGCAGCGCGATGTCGTTCAGCGTGTCGGCGCCGATGAATTTTGCCTTGTATTTGGCGTGATCGCCGAACGCTACCTCGATCGTCTGCGCGCCCTGCACCACGTGATTGTTCGTCAGCACGTGGCCGTCCGTGTCGATCAGGAATCCGGAGCCCGCGCCCTCCACCGGAACAGGATTGAAAAAGAAATCGTACTCGACGGTCTTTGTGAGGATGTTCGCCACCGACGGCGACGCCTGCTTGTAGATGCGGACGTTCTCCGTCTCCGTGGGATCGAGCGCCACCTCGCTCGCCGCGGCAGGAGCGGCGGCCGGAACGGCGCTCACCGACGCAGGCTCATGCTGGCCGTATCGCGAGCCTGCCCAATATGCTCCGAGGCCGATAATCGCGCCAATCGCGAGCAACCGGAACGCTCGGCGTCCTGTTTCGTCAGGCATCATAGCCATTGCGGTCGACCCCTCCCGCGGAACGCAAACGTGGCCCCGCAGCGGTCCCAACTCCCCTTGCAATGAATACGCGGCCGCCTCAGGAAATGTTTCCGCCCGCAGCGGCCAAACTGTTTCAGTTTTCCGAGCAGCGCGTCCACTTGCCGCTCGGTTTCTGTGATGGATTTCGAGCAGTCGATCACTTCATCAGCCTTCGCCCGCTTTTCATCGATCGGCATTTGCGCCGCGATGCGCGCTTGCGACTCCCCGCGAGAGAAGCCGCGGTGCTCCAGGCGCTCGAGCTGCTGCTCGGGCCGGCACCAGCAGACTACGATGCGGTCGAGCTCCTTTTGGAAACCCGATTCCAGAATCAGCGCCGCCTCTACGAACGCGAGCTCCGGACCGCCCGGCCGGTCGAGCGCCGTGAACCATTTCCGCACCACATCGAGTATCCGCGGATGAAGAATCGCATTCAGCCGCGCGCGTTTTGCGGGGTCGGCAAAAATGATCGTGCCAAGCTTGTTTCGATCCACCACCGCGCCCTCGCCGAGAATCCCCAGCCCGAACTCACCGACCACTTCGTCGTACGCAGCCTGCTCGGGTTCGAGCAGTTCGTGCCCGATCGCGTCCATCTCGAGCACCGTGCAATCGCGATCCCGCAGAATCGACGCCACCGTGGTCTTCCCCGTCCCGATTCCGCCCGTGAGTCCGATCTTAAGCATCGATTCGATTCGTAGCTTCAGGGGCTAAAGCCCCGGGCTTACTTGCTTCGCTCTTTCGCGCGGACTGAAGTCCGCGCTCCCCCCGCTAAAGCGGGGGGCTCCCACAGCTGTTCCAGGTTCCCTTTTCCTTTTCCGCAAACTACGAGGAACTTGAGCCCGCAGCGACGGGCGCGGTTGTTCGGGCGCTGCGCCGCATTCGCGCCGCCTTCACCGTGTTGCTCATGAGCATGGCGATGGTTAGCGGCCCCACTCCCCCCGGAACAGGCGTAAACGCGCCCGCCGTGTTCACAACATCGGGATGAACGTCTCCGACCAACACGGAGCCCTTCGCGCGGAACGCTTCGATCTTCTCCGGGAAATTCGCGAAAATGCGCTCGGCCTCAGCGCGGTCCGTGACCACATTCTGCCCGACGTCGATCACCGTCGCGCCCGGACGAATGTACTCCGGCGTTACCATCGCCGCGCGACCCATGGCCGCCACGACGATATCGGCGCGACGAACCGTTTCCTTCAAATCGCGCGTCTTCGAGTGGCACACCGTCACGGTCGCGTTCGCGTGAATCAACAGCAACGCCATCGGCTTCCCCACGATGTCGCTTCGGCCCATCACCACCGCGTTCGCGCCCTCGAGCGGAATATTGCTGCGGCGCAGAATTTCCATCACGCCCGCCGGCGTGCAAGCCACAAGATTCGGCCGCCCCGCCACCAGCTTCCCCACATTGATCGGATGAAACCCATCCACATCTTTCGCGGGATCCACCGCATCGAGGATTTGTTTCGCGTCTACCCGCGGCGGCAACGGCATCTGCACGAGTATTCCGTCAACGTCGTCGCGGCGATTCAATTCGCCCACGACGCCGAGTAGCTCCCCCGTGGTGATTGAAGCGGGCGGAGTGACAAGAAAACTCGCGAGTCCCAGCTTCCGGCACGCCGCGATCTTGCTGTTGACATACAGTTTCGACGCCGCATTCTCGCCCACCAGCACGGCCGCCAGCCCCGGCCGCACTCCCGCCGCCGCAAGCGACGCAATTTCGCCCGCAAGTTCCGCATAAATCTGATCGCGAATAGCGTTGCCGTTCAGGATGCGCGCAGCCAATGAAAACTCCTTACGCGAAGATCGTTTCACCGGAACTTGTCATGATAACACGCAGCCAGCATCCGACGTTTTCCCGTAGGAGCACGGGCCGCGTAACAGCACCGCGCGTCGAACGGGCCCCCGTTGGAGGACCGTGCCAAATCGTGCTAGTCTCCGCCCGCATCGCGATCTGCAGACCAGGGAGGGCGAGCATGAGAAAGATCAAGAAGTTCAACCCGATGTCGGTAATGCGACTTGCGGCAATTTGCTATGGAGCGCTCGGACTTTTCGAGGGAATTTTGTTCGCCATGGTTTTCTTGGTCGTCGGGCTTTCCGGCCAGGATGCGATGCCGGGCATGCCGCGATTTCTGGCCCCGCTCTTTGGCGTCGTTCTCCATTGTCTTCTTCCCGATTCTGTTCGCGGTGTTCGGAGCGATTGGGGGCGGCCTCGGAGCGGTCATTTACAATGTCGCAGCCCGCTTCGTGGGCGGTATCGAAGTCGAAGTGGAATAGCCTTTCGTAGCCGCAGCTATCAATTGGCCGCTCGGCGCGAGGTCTTGTCTGGAGTTAGAGTTTCCGGAATCTGTGTTCATCTGTGTTTATCTGTGGTTTAGGGTCTTGCAATGATCTTCGGCGAAACCACCGAACGCAAACAACTCGAACGCGCGATGCGCGACGCAGGACGCCTGCCTCCCGGCCAATCAGCAACGCTAAAGTGGCCGGTGCTGCACGAAGGTCCCGTCCCGCGCTTCGATCCGAAGACCTGGGATTTTCGCATCACCGGACTCGTCGAGAAACCCGTGCGGCTCACCTGGGACGAATTCGCGCACCTGCCGATGAAAGCGGTCACCGCGGACATGCACTGCGTCACGCGCTGGAGCCGCTTCGACGTCCGCTGGGAAGGCGTGGGGTTCACGGAAGTGATGAAGCTGGCGCAGGTGAAGCCCGAAGCAAAATACGTGATGGTCCACGCCGAAAATGACTACACGGCCAACGTCCCGCTCGCGGATTTGCTACGGCCTACCACTCTCTTCGCGCTGAAACACAATGGCGAGCCGCTCCCCGCTCAGCACGGCTATCCCGCGCGCCTCGTGGTCCCGCACCTCTACGCATGGAAAAGCGTGAAATGGGTCCGCGGCATCGAATTCATGGCACAGGACGCTCCCGGCTTCTGGGAGCAAAACGGCTACAACATCTACGGCGACCCCTTCAAAGAGCAGCGCTACTCGTAGACATCAGGAAAATGCAGTGGGAGGAAATATGAGCTCGAAAATCGGCGAGGACGCAGATTCGATAACGCGGCGTGAACTGTTTGGCGCTGCTTCGCTGGCCGCCGCGGGACTGACTGTGTGGGGCGCCGCGGAAGAAACCTGCGCCGCAGCCCAGCGCGCGCCGGGCAAGCACGAGCCGCTCGAAAACTTCAAGTACGACATCGAAGCCTCCGAAGGCT
This sequence comes from uncultured Acidobacteriota bacterium, assembly GCA_963744235.1. GTDB lineage: Bacteria > Acidobacteriota > Terriglobia > Acidiferrales > UBA7541 > Palsa-295. The sequence goes on from CAVUSU010000007.1 coordinate 1,272,284, forward strand.
GGGTGGGCGAAGCAGGCTCGGCGAAGGAAGCCAACGTCAGCGAGTTTCCTGTATCAAAGAGTATGGCGGGAGTCTCGATGCGCCTGAAACCCGGCGGGCTGCGCGAACTGCATTGGCACGCCGTGGCAGCGGAATGGGCCTACCTGATTGAAGGCGATGTGCGCACCACAGTGATCGCGCCGAACGGCCAGGCCGAATCATCTGACTTCGGGCCCGGAGACGTCTGGTACTTCCCGAAAGGACACGGCCACGCGCTGCAATGCCTCGGACCGGGCGACGCGCATTTTGTGCTCGTCTTCGACAGTGGCTACTTTTCGGAGTTCGGAACTTTCAGCATCACAGACTGGGTGGGACACACACCGGCGGCGGTGGCGGCGCGGAACCTGGGCCTTCCCGAATCAGTCGTTGCGAACTTGCCGAAACAGGAGTTGTACATCACGCCGGGAAAAGTGCCGCCGACGATGCCGGAGGCGTTTCGAAATGGCGACCCGCAGGAAAACCAGTTCCCTCATAAGTTCCGTCTCGGCGCGACGAAGCCGATCGTCTTCCCAGGCGGCCAGCAGCGGATCGTATCGTCGCTCGAGTTCCCGATCCAGAAGACCGTCACCGGCGTGGTCCAGGAACTGAAACCGGGCGCGCTGCGGGAATTGCATTGGCATCCGAACGCCGATGAGTGGCAATACTATCTTTCGGGGAAATCGCGCGTCACGATTTTCGGAGCGCACGGACGAGTCGCCACGGAGGAATTCAAGCCCGGTCAAGTTGCCTTCATCCAGCAGGGGTTCGGGCATTTCGTCGAGCAGGTCGGCGACGAGACGACGCGGATCTTGATCGTTTTCAACAGCCCCGTTTACGAAGAAATCTCCATTTCAGGATGGCTCGCGGCGAATCCGCCCTCGATGCTCGCCGACAATTTCAAGCTGACGCCGGACCAGGTGGCGCGCCTCCCGAAAGCCGCTCAGGGAATCCTAGGCTGAAGGCCGCTTTGGGAGTGCGCCAGCTTGGTGCCGCTTTCTCTTCGAGAAGGGCCTGTGTAGGTTCGAAGCGTCAAGAAAAAAGCATCAAGCTTCTAGCTTCCAGCCTCTAGCCAGCCTCTAGTAAATATCGTACTGCTCCCAGTGCAGCGTTGGGTCGGCCTGAATGATGACGCTCTTTTTCGTCCAGCGCTCGAGCTCTTCCACCAGCCCCGATTCGCGCGTCTTCAGCGCCTTCGAGATTTCCGGATGGACGCGCAGCGTAATGCTGCCCGAATCCATCTCCGGCGCCATCTTGCGCGCTTCGGCCTGGATTTCGTAGCAGAGCGTCGGAATCGACTTCACCATCCCGGACCCCGTGCAGTACGGGCACGGCTGGCAGAGCGTACGCTCCAGCGCCTGCTTCGTGCGCTTGCGCGTGATCGCAATCAAGCCGAACTCGTTGAATCGCAGCATCTTTGAAGGAGCGCGGTCGGCCCGCAGTGCGTCTTCGAGCGCCGCCATAACTTTCTCGCGGTTGCGCCGGTCCTCCATGTCGATGAAGTCGATCACGATGATGCCGCCAAGGTCGCGCAGCCGCATCTGCCGGACGATTTCCTTCACCGCTTCCACATTCGTGCGGACGATCGTGTCTTCCAGGCGGTTCGAACCTTTGCCCACGAATTTGCCCGTATTGACGTCGATCGCTACCAGCGCTTCGGTGTGGTTGATGACGATATAGCCGCCGGACTTCAGCCAGACCTTCGGCCGCAGTCCCTTGTCGATTTCCTGCTGGATCCCGAATTCCTCGAAGACCGGGTTCTCCTTCGTATACAGCTTCACCCGGTTCACCAGCTCCGGCTGGAACCGGCTCATGAAGTCCACCACCTTCGTGAACTCCTCCTCCGAATCCACCCAGATCGCGCCGAAGTCGGCGCCCACGAAGTCGCGCAGGATGCGCTCCACCAGATTCAGGTCGCGATGCAACAGCGACGGAGCCTTGCGTTGCTCGGAACGCGCCTTGATCTCAGCCCACGTCCGCGTGAGGAACTCCACGTCCGTGCGAACTTCGTCGGGGCTTGCGCTCGCCGCCGCCGTTCGCACGATGAAGCCGCCGCCGGCTGCTCCCTTGGCGTCGTTCACCAAATGGCGCAGGCGGGCCCGCTCTTCGGCGGATGCGATCTTGCGCGAAACGCCGGTGTGGTCGAGCGTCGGCATGTACACAAGAAAACGCCCGGGCAACGCAATGTGACTCGTTATGCGCGCGCCTTTCTTGCCCAGCGGCTCCTTCGCGATCTGCACGATGATTTCCTGCCCCTGCTTCAGCATGTCCGCAATCAACTGCGGACGCCGCGGTTGCGGCCGGTGATGGCCCTGGCCATGCTGCGGTCTCCGGCCTCGATCGCGGTCATCGCGACGCCCACGGTCGCGCCCTCCGCGTCTTGCCGGATGTTGCATGCGGGATCGAAAATCGCCGCGAACAGTCGCTTTCCACGGCTGGCTTTCCTGCCGCTGCGCCAGGTCGGCCTGCTGAGACGAGCCACCGTCGGCAACTGCCCCCGCTGCCGCGATGGCGTCGGTGCCTTCGGGTCCGTGCTCGGCATCTGCTTCCATCGAAGGTGCGAGCATTCCCTCGGCTTCCGCCTGAGCCTCTTCCTCTTCGAGTTCCTCGTCTCCCACATCTTCTACATCGTGGCGCTCGCTTTCGGAATCCTCTGTTTCGTTGTCGCCGGACCCTTCGGCCCGGAAGTTCGCGGACTCGTGCGCGTCGGCAATTTCCTCGATCTGCGCTTCCGAGACGTGAGCGGCCAAAGTGGCGGCTTGGTCGTCGCTTAGGCTGGCTACTTCGGGGTTTTCGTGCGCTCTTTCGTGAAGTTCGGCCTCGTGCCCGGATTCGTCGTGCTCCGGCTCATCCGTTTCCGCTTCCGCCATTTCGTGCTCAGCCGCGGCGTGATATTCGTGCGACTCTTCGATCGCGGCACGATGCTGTTCGGCGTGATCTTCTTGGTCGTTGTGTTGCAACTCGATGGGATGCATGGCTGCGGAGGGCTCGTTCGGCTGATACCTCGAGAGCGTCTCCCCGGGCAGCGGTTCCAGCCTCGACGAAGCCGGCGCATGAAATTCCGCGCGTCGCGGAGCTGAATCGTCATGTTGCGTTTCCTGCGGAACGATCGCTGGCGCAACCGGCGCCGCAATTTGTTCCCCGATCCCAATCGGTTGCCCAATCAAAGACCCGACCGAAGCGTGCTCACCCGTCGCAGCAGCTGGCGGCGCCGCTGACGGGACGCGGTCGCGATATTTTGCGAGCGACTCACCCGGCAGAATTATCGGTGTGTGGTCTCCCGGCGGCGCCTGTTCGGAGTGGTCCTCGTGCGCGCGCGGCGAGGCGTATTTCGATTGCGGGAGTTCGCGGCCGTAACGATGGTCGCCTCCGCGCCCACTGCCACCACGCCGCCCTTGGCCCGGACGCCCTCGTCCTCCGCGGCCGCCGCGCCCTCCGCCGCCGAAGTCGCGACGATCCCGGCCGCGATTGTCGAAGCGCGGCCTATCGGAGCGCGGCGCGTTGTAGGCTGGCGGCTGCGTCTGCCGGCTCGGCGCATGAGGCGCAAACGTTGATGGCCCCTCGGCCGACGCGGGCGATGCTGTCGACATTTGTTCGGCGCCTGGCCCCTCGCCGGCCGTTTCGCCTGCCGGCGCCACTGCGGGCCCCGAATCCACATCGTTGGGCTCGAGCGCGGGCGTTGTCGCGCTCGAATTCGCAAACGCCTGGCCGCCTTCATCTTCTATCTTTTGGGCTTTGCCTTCTACCGTGGCGACCACGTGGTCGAACTCTTCGATATCCTCGAGGAAATCGCTGACGTACAGGAAGGCGTCGCTATCCAGGCCGATCTCGACGAAGGCCGATTGCATGCCCGGCAGCACGCGTGTGACACGGCCTTTGTAAATGCTTCCAACTAACGCAAATTCTTTTTCCCTCTCAACATAATACTCACAAAGCTGACCTTCTTCCAAAATCGCTACCCGCGTCTCGTGCGGGTTCGCTGAAATAACCATTTCCTTCGACATTTGAAAACTCCTCGTAGCGCATCGGACCGCCGCGGCACACAAAAGCGCCTCGCGCGCCTGAGCCGGCGGAACGGGAGGCGGTGGCATCCATCTGCCACAACGCGCCGCCCTGGAAAGACGTGCCTTGATGTCTCGTCGCTTTCCTCACCGATGCTTTCTCGCTTGAAACTGAATTCCCGCTCGCGATCACTCCATCTGACGCTGCGCGGGCACAAAAATTGTTGAGGCTCAGTTGACGAATCTCCGCATGCGGACGTTCATCACCAGGCCCAGTGCCAAAAACACGAAGGCAGTTGCCGATCCTCCATAGCTCATCAACGGCAGGGGAATGCCGGTGACCGGCATATATCCGATCACCATCGAAGCGTTGACCAGGACGTGGAATCCCAGGATGGCCGTGACTCCCATCACTACGAACATTCCGGCCTTGTCTTTCGCTTTCTGCGCGTTATCCACCAGCCGCAAAATCAAACCCAGGTACAACAGCAAAACCACGCAAACTCCAATAAACCCTTGCTCTTCCGCCATCGCCGCCAGAATAAAATCCGAATATCGGACGGGCACGAAGCCCAACTGATTCTGGCTGCCCTTGCCAAATCCTTTGCCCCAGAAACCTCCGGCGCCCACCGCGATCTGCGACTGCAGGATCTGATAGCCCGCGCCGCGCTGATCTTCCTCGGGGTGCAGGAACGTCTCAATACGCTGCTGCTGGTACGGCTTCAGGTGGCTCCGCATGTGCCAGCCGACCGGAACCAGAATCGCAATCAGTATGGCACCTACTGCCGCGTGCTTCCATTCAATACCAGCCAGGAACGCGCCCACCACGGCTACGGGAACCAGCACCATCGCTGTTCCCAGGTCCGGCTGCTTCAGAATCAACCCGACCGGAATCAGAGTCAAGAGGCTGACCTTCACTAAATCCCTTAGCGTCAGCCGGTCGGTGCGTACTTCGCTGAAGAAACGAGCCAACACCACGATTATAATCAACTTCATAAGTTCTGACACTTGCAAATTGGGGCCACCCCCCAAAGCGATCCATCTCTTGGCCCCAAATCGCGATTGGCCAATCGCCAAAACGATCAAAAGAGTGGCAATCCCCACTGCATAGAGCACCGGCGCCTGGTCGAGCAGCGTGTGGTAATCGATCCGCGAAATCAGAAACATCCCGGCGATGCCCGCCGCAATCCAGATCAATTGTCGGTATTGCATGCCGGCCATTCCGCTGGCGTGCGTCGAGGAATAGATTTCTGCTACTCCGAATCCGCTGATTGCGCCGACGATTGCGAGGAGGGTCCAGTCGAAGTCGTGAACGCGGGGCCGGTCTTTCATTGATGCTGCGCTCCCACCGTTGCCACAAGCGGGCGAGCCGCAACAGGCGGTGTTCCGGTTTCTGCGGTGGCCTGCTGCATGTGCGCGTTTTTCTTCTCGTAGTAAGCCTTCACGAGGTCGCGGACAATAGGTGCGGCCGAAGTGCTGCCCCAACCTCCGGACTGTACGAGTGCAGCTACCACGATCTCCGGATTGCGGCGGGGAGCGTAGCCCACGAACCACCCGTTTTCTTTTAATTTCTTGCCGAGTTTATGCTGCAGGTCGAAGCTTTCCACTTGAGCGGTGCCCGTCTTGCCGGAGAAATCGATATTTTGGAGCTTTACGAGTCCGGAAGTGGTGCCGTCAGGTTCGTTGACCACTCCCCACATCCCGTCCGTCACTTTTTCCACCGTGTCCTCTGAAAGATGGAAAGACTCGGCCTTCAGGTCGGTGGCGTTCTTCAAGAAGTGAGGCCGGATCAAGGTGCCGCCGCTCGCTATCGCCACAATCATGCGGGCCAGTTGGACAGGCGTGGCCGTCACAGCGCCCTGGCCGATGGCGACGGAGATGGTCGAGCCGGGATACCACTTGTGATGGTTCACGCGCTGCGACCACTCTTCCGAAGGGACCAGGCCAGGTTCTTCGCCGGGCAAATCAATTCCCGTGCGCTGGCCGAGGCCCAGGTCCGTTGCGTAGGTCGAAATTCTGTCGATACCGAGCAGCTTCCCCACGTTGTAAAAGTAGACATCGCAGGACGCGACGATGCCCTTGTGAAGATCGACCTCGCCATGAGCGTGATCGCAATGAAAGACCCGCCCGTAAAAAGTCGCATAGCCAGGGCAGTAGACGGTGTAATTCTCGGGTATGGCCTTTGATTCCAGCATGGCGGTCGCCATCACAACCTTGAAGACGGAGCCAGGCGCGAGCTGCGCTTGAATCGCGCGGTTGAGCAAAGGAGTCTGGGGGTCGGTGTTGAGGCGCCCCCATTCCGAAGCCGGAATTCGCACAGCGAAATCGTTAGGATTGAATGTGGGGCGGCTGACCATCGCCAGCACCTCGCCAGTGTGGGCATCCATCGCGATCAAGGCGCCTTCCTTGTTCGCGAAATCCGCTTCGGCGAGAGCTTGCAGATCGTAATCGATCGTCAACTGGATCGGTTTACCCGGCAGCGCCTCGACGTCTTCCAGCGCCCGCATCGCCTTTCCCACGCTGTTCACAACCACGCGGCGCATGCCGTCCGTGCCTTCCAGCGTCTCGTTATATTCGTGTTCGAGTCCCGCCTTGCCGACAATGTCGCCAGGCCGGTAATGACCGTCGCTTTTCTCCATGTCCTGGACCGAAACTTCGCCTACGTACCCGATGGCGTTTGCGAGCATGTCGTCATGCGGATAACGCCGGCGCTGCACCATCATCAATTCGAGCACGGGCAAATCGGCTCGGTGCGATTCGACGAACGCGATATCTCCCTGGCTGGCGGCCGGCTTGATCACAATCGGCTGGAACTTGGGCTCGAGCTTCGCCGCTTCAAGCTGCTGTTGCAAATCTTCCTTGGTGATTCCGAGCCCTTCTTCAATTTGTGGCAGGCTTTTCTCGAGAAGCTTCGGCTCATCGCGCAGAAGCAGGATGCTGAAAGAAGGATAGCTGTCGACGAGTACGCGTCCCTCGCGGTCCAGCATTGCGCCGCGCGGCGCGATAATCGGGATGTACCGGATACGGTTCCGCTCGGCGAGATCCGCAAAATGGCCGGACTGTACCACCTGCAGTTTCCAGAATCCCACCAGAAGAGTGATGACGAGTGCCACGGACAAATATGAGACCAGCGCCAAACGACCCTGGGGAATCTTGGTGTCGCTAACTGTCCACGGTGCCAACTGAACTCCTGCGCGGCGCGTCGTACGCGGCCCTAATGCGCTTACATTCCAGGATTCCGGGCGGCCGGAATCCGAAATGGACTCTAACCTATCACCTGCCGCGAGAGAGCCGCAAGAGACCTATGTCCATTTTGTTAACGCCATGTGCGCTTGCCCTTCGCCTGTCCCTCCCTGTACTAACGGCCAATCGCACCTAGAGCATGTCCCTGCTGCTGTTTAGACGAGCGTCCGAAAGTGCCTCATATTGAACAGATTCAGCAATGAACCTGCGTCATCCTGTCTATGTCTTGTCACCCTCCAATCCGCGCAACCCGCAGCACCAAAGCAACACCGGGCAAACGAAGGATCGTTAGGGAAGGTAATGAAAAATGCGTTCTCTCCGCTTGATTCGATATCTTCTACCGCTGTTGATCATACTTGCTGTGCCGGCCACATCTCTCGCTCAGTTCAGCGCCTCGATCACCATCGCTCCGCCGGAACTGGTCGTCTATGCGCAACCTCCTTGCCCTCAGGATGGCTATCTCTGGACGCCCGGCTATTGGGCCTACGGTGATGAGGGCTACTACTGGGTGCCTGGCACTTGGGTCGAGCCACCCACAGTCGGCTACCTCTGGACGCCCGGTTATTGGGGTTGGAGTAATGATAGGTATTCCTGGAATGACGGCTATTGGGGCTCTGAAGTCGGCTTCTACGGCGGCGTCAACTATGGGTACGGCTATGGTGGCCGCGGCTACGACGGCGGCTACTGGCGCAACAATGAGTTCAGCTACAACACGTACGTGAACAATGTGCGCGGTGGGAACTTTCGCAACACGTACAACAGGACCGTCGTCAACAGAACAAACTACGTCAGCTATAACGGCGGATCCGGTGGAATCAGCGCACGACCCACTGCTGCGCAAGAAACCTTCGCTCATGCACGACATGATTCCGCGACATCCGCGCAATCAAGTCATCAGCAGGCCGCCGGTCAGAACCATGAAATGCTGGCTTCCGTCAATCACGGACGTCCCGCAATCGCGGCAACATCCAAACCGGGAGAATTTTCCGGCAACGGCGTCGTAGCAGCTCGCGGAGCTCCGGCTGCGAACAGGGCCACCGAGAATCGAGCGGCTGCAGCTCCCGCCACCGAAAACAAGTCCACTGAGAGCCGAGCCGCTACAACTCGCCCGACTGAGAGCAGGCCAGCCGCGAATCGAGCGGTTGCAACTCGCCCAACCGAAAACAAGCCGGCTGAGAGCCGAGCTGCTACAACCCGCCCGACTGAGAACAGGCCAGCCGCGAATAACGCCTCTGAGAATAAGCCGGCCCCGAAACGCCCGGCCCCTCCGCCTGAGCGCGCCGCTGCAACGCCAGCTACGCACAATTCACCGCGCCCCGAGGTCCAACCCGTTAGGGCGACCCCAAGCGCACCGCCGGAGCGCAGGGCTGCTCCTCCTCCCCGCACCGAAAGTACGCCCAAGCCGGCTCCGCAACGTGAAGCTGCCCCCAGGCAGTCAGTGCAGCCGAAGGCTCCCCCGCCGCAGCGTCAGGCTGCGCCGAAGCCAGCGCCCGCACCCAAGCCCGAACCGCAGCGCCAAACTGAGCCGAAACCGACAAAGCCCGAATCCCGCTGAAAGGTAATGGTCCGACGGGACCATTCCCCCACCCCAAGAGAGCGGCTCGTTGAATGACAGGCGAGCCGCTCTTTTTTTCCTCCGTGTTCTCGAGTCTCTCTCGCTGTTTTCAACGGTCATATTTTGCAGTTGAATTTTCCTTCAGTGCTTCGGGCCTCGATGCGCCGTCATCTCGTTTTTTGTCTCCTCGCGGCATTTGACAGACAGAATCACGCCCGATACGCTCGTCGCCATGAAAATTATCGTTGCAGACAAAATTAGCGAGCGAGGCATCGAGCTGCTCCGCGAAACAGGCTGGGAAGTTGTTTCGCCGGCCGCCGCAGCGCTGCCAAGCAAACTCGCGAATGCTGACGGCCTGATCGTGCGCAGCGCCACCCGCGTGACCCGCGAGCTGCTTGAAAAGGCGGAGCGCCTCCGAGTGGTGGGACGGGCCGGCGTCGGAATCGACAATATCGACGTGGAAGCAGCCACGCATCGCGGCGTCCTCGTGATGAACACGCCGGGCGGGAACAGCGTCAGCGTTGCGGAACACACACTCGCGCTGATGCTTGCCCTCGCGCGCTCCGTGCCGCAATCGAACGCCTCGATTCATGCTGGCCGTTGGGAAAAATCGTCCGCGTCGGGAACGGAGCTGCGCGGGAAAACGCTCGGCCTCGTGGGATTCGGCCGCGTTGGCACGGAAGTTGCCCGCCGCGCACGCGCCCTGGAAATGCAAGTCCTCGCGCACGACCCCTACGTCACACCCGCGGCCGCGCGCGAGCTCGAGGTCGAGCTCGTGCCTCTCGACGAATTGCTGCGCCGCAGCGATGTGATATCCCTGCACACCTCGCTCAGCCCCGCCACCGAAAAGATGATCAACGCAGCCTCGCTCGCGAAAATGAAGCGCGGCGCGCGTCTGATCAATTGCGCGCGCGGAGAACTCATCGACGAAGCCGCGCTCGCCGACGCGCTTCGCTCGGGTCAGCTCGCGGGAGCCGCAGTTGATACCTTCGCGGTCGAGCCGCCGAAGAATTCACCGCTGATCGGCCTTCCGAATTTGATTGCGACTCCCCACATCGCCGGATCGACGGCCGAAGCGCAGGAGGAGGTGGGCACGGCCATCGCGCAACAGGTACGCGACTACCTCGCCGATGGCCTGATTCGCAACGCCGTCAACATGCCCGCGATGTCCGCCGAACAGTACCGCCGATTGCGTCCGTACCTCGAATTGGGCGAACGCCTGGGTGCGCTCGTTGCTCAGGCAGCGCCCTCGCGCAGCTTCAGCCGCGTCCGTATCCGCTATGCGGGCGAACCTGCGGAGCTGGGCTCGCACGTAATTCGCAGCGCCGTGCTGATTGGCCTGCTCAACTCCGTGCTCGACGAAAAAGTCAATCTCGTGAATGCGGGTCAGGCAGCGGCAGAACGAGGGCTTGTCGTCGAGGAGACCACGCGCCGGCGCGAGCGCGGATTCCCCAACACGCTCGAGGTTTCGTTGCTTGACGGCGGCCACGACCTGACCGTGGAAGGCATCGTCGGCCAGGATGGCTCTCCCCGCATTTTGTCGCTCGACGGCATCGGCCTCGAGGCGCCGCTCGAAGGCACGCTGCTGCTCACGCGCAACCGTGACGTACCGGGCGTGATTGGCCGAATCGGGACGGCGCTAGGGAGTCTCGGCGTGAACATCGCCACGTTCGCGCTGGGCCGCCGCCAGCCCGTGCATGGAGCCGAAGCCGTCGCGCTGGTGCGACTCGACGGAGAAGTCGACGCAGCCATCGTGCAACACATCCTGGCCATTCCGTCGATTACCGAAGCGCGCCTGATCAAGCTACCCGAAGCAGCAAAAGCCAACGCGGCGGGATGACACCGCCAGGGTAGTCGCGGCCGGACGCGCTCCTATGCTCGAAACCACCCGATTGCGCCTCTTGTCCTGGCAGGAAGACGATTGGCTGGAACTCAAGCCTATCGCCCAAGATCCCGAAGTGATGCGCTACATCTCGAATGGCCAGCCCTGGCCTGACGAACGCATTCGCGAATTCGTCGAGCGACAAGTTGCCGGCGTTGAAGCGCGCGGCTTCTGCTTCTGGAGGCTGATCGACAAAAACACGCAAGAAATGATCGGATTCTGCGGCCTGCAACCCATGGTTGATACTCAGGACATCGAGATCGGCTGGTGGCTCGCAAGAGCCTGGTGGGGTAAGGGCCTCGCCACTGAAGCGGCCCGCGAAGCAATGCGCGACGCCTTCGAACGAGCACGCCTGCGACGCATCGTAGCCGTCGCGCAGCCCGAAAACCTCGCGTCGATTCACATCATGGAGAAACTCGGCATGCGCTTCGAACGCGAAACCACTCGTCGCGGCTTCCCCGTGGTCCTCTACGCGACGGACCGTCAGCCGCTTCCCTAGAATCCCTCGCCACCCACGAGCAGAAGGTTCTAGGGGAACAAAGGCCACACGTCGGACTTCAGCACGAGCTTCGAATACGGCAACGCGATGGTCCCGAATTGGCTGGGGGCCGGCCTCAACTGTTTTGGGTCTGACTCAATTAAGCGCAAGCCCGCGCTAGCCACTGCATCTTCAGGCCGGTTTTTCAGCGCGGCCGAGTAGGCAGCACGTGCGGCGTCAGGTTTCCCCTGTTCGAAGTATGCCAGCGCCAGCCAGTCTTGAGCTTCATAGAAGCCGGGCTGTTCCTCAACCACTCCTTGAAGGCTTACCGCGGCCACCTGCGAATTTCCGGTTTCGAGCTCCGCCACAGCAAGAATGAAATGTCCGCGCCAGAGGTCATCCTTTTCGTTCTGGAGTGCCTGAGCGATTTCTGCGGCGGCCTTGGCAGACCGGCCTGCGCCGAGGTATGCCAGCGCGAGATTGTGCTGAAGGTCGTACGCGTTGGGCGCAAGGGTCAAAGCTTGTTCGAGCACAGGAATCGCTTCCTCGGCGCGACTCTGCTCGACTTCCAACTCGCCAAGAAGCGCGTACCCGAGCAAGAAAGTTGGTTTGAGCTTCACGGCCTGCTGCAGCGCAATGATGCCTTGATCGATGTGACCCGCCTTAACCTGCGAAATCGCCTTGCCGTAAAGCGCGGTGGGAACGTTTACGGAGTAAAGACGCACCGCTCCAGCCCCGAGGAGAAGCAGCGACCACACCGCAACCTTCGCCGCCGTCCGCGTTTGGTTCGATTCTGTAGACGAAGCGCTTTCGACCAGGGCGGAGGGCTGACCAGCGGCATCGGGACCCGCCGCTGCGCGGATCAGGGAGGGAAACACAGCTCCCAGAATCACGCCGGCAACCAGGCCGCCCAAGTGTGCCGAGTTATCGACGCCCGAACGCAGTCCGTAAAACAAGTTGTAGGCTATGAAAATTCCCAGGCTCCGGAGCTTTTTCTGAACGACGCTCCGGTCAATGGGCGTCTTCTTGAGGTAGAGATACGAAACGAAAGCGCCGGCGACACCGAAGATCGCGCCAGAGGCTCCCGCACTGACCCGCCAAGGATCCCATGCCAAACTGACCATGCTTGCCGCGATCCCGCTTACCACGTAGGTGACAATGAACGCTTTGCGCCCCATGAGAAATTCCAGCCAGCGCCCAAGGTCCCACAAGCACCACATGTTGAAGCCAATGTGAACAATGCCGAAATGGACGAAGGTGCTGGTGAAGAGCCGCCACCATTGTCCGTTCAGGGTTAGCGGACCGAAATCGGCGCCCCAGCGGATCGCGTGCGTGATGCTAGGGTCAGTCCACGAAGCGCCAGACAAACCCATCGCCACATACACAAGGACATTCAATCCGACGATCGTGAGGGTCACGATTGGCTGCCGTACGACCGCCTTCACGGTCTGATTAGGAAACTCGGTGACAATCTGGGGAGTCTGAGCGGCTAGTGCCTTCGCCTTACGGCAGTCCCTACACTCCGTAGCCGGGCTGGCGCCAATTGAGAATCCGCTGAACGGTTTTCCGCAACTCGGGCAGGTAGGCATGGAAGATTACGGTCGCTCCACTGCGCGAATCAGATTCATGGACCTCTTCAGGAACCTAGGAAGCGCGGGTTCTTAAAGCTAATGAATCGAGGAGACTTGCGCAAGTTAATTTATAGAAGCGTAATCAGCCGTAGTCCGGTTGGCCGCGGCGAAGAGCCGGCGTCAGGTCTATTGGACGCGCTGAATGTAGCGTCCTTCGGAGGTATCGACTTTGATTTTGTCGCCCGTGTTGACGAACGGCGGAACGTTCACCACCAGCCCCGTTTCCAGCTTTGCGGGCTTCATCACCGCGCTGGCCGTTGCCTTCTGGATGCTGGGCTCGGTGTCGACCACTGCCAGGTCAACCGTGTCGGGCAATAACACGCCGATTGGTTTGCCGTCGTAATACTCGATCTTCACCGGCATATTCGGGATGAGGTAATCCTTCGTATCGCCTACGATGTCGTTCTGCAGCGCCAGCTGTTCGTAGTTTTCCGAGTCCATGAAATGATGGCCTTCGCCGTCGCTATAGAGGTATTCGAATTCGAGTTCGTCTACCACCACTTTTTCGATTGTTTCTTCAGCGCGGAACCGGTAGTCCATCATCGAGCCCGTGCGCAAGTTGCGCATCTTCGTCTGCATCGCGGCGCGCTTGTTGCCCGGCGTGCGGTGGTCGACGCTGTAGACCACGTGGAGATCGCCGTCGTGTTTGATGATCATGCCCGCGCGCAAGAGTGTTGCCTTGATCATGACTGCTCCTGAATTTCGCTTTTCAAGTTTCCGGCCGTACCTCTCACCGCCCGTTCGGCGTTTGAGCGTACGCCGCCGCACTCTCGACCCGATTCAAGGCGCTATCGAACGGTGCAGCGCTGCGTGAGATCCCCGGCGAGGTGTTCGGCGCGTTGATTAGGCTGAACCGAAACAGTTAATTATAGCGGCCCGCGGCGCGCAGGGTCAATTACAACCCCTTGCACTAGCGTATCCGGTTCGCGAAGCGCAGTTTCGCGCGCTTGCAATCGCGATTCTCTCCCCGGACAATGAATATGCGCCGTAGGCGCGATACATCTCGGCCTCGAAAATCTTTGCAGACGTGGCTTTAGAATGTCTGACGCCGTTTACATCCTCAGCGCGGTTCGCACGCCCATCGGGAAGTTCGGCGGCATGCTCGCGGATTTCACCCCGCCGGATTTGGGCGTCGTCGCCGTTCGAGCGGCGCTCCAACGCGCGTTTGGGTCACCGCTACCCGACGAGCGAACGCCATGGGACGGCGCGGGACCGGCCAGCGCGCCTGTCGATGAAACTGTTCCGTGGCACGTCGACGAACTCATCTTCGGCAACGCGCGCCCAGCCGGCGTTGGCCCCAATCCCGCTCGGCAGATCGCGTGGCGCTCGGGACTCGGCGACGACGTACCCGCGTTCACCGTCAACATGGCATGCGCATCGGGTTTGCGGGCCGTGCTTCTTGGCTGGCAGCAAATTTGCCTCGGGCAGGCAGACATCATCGTGGCTGGCGGCGCTGAGTCGATGAGCCGCGTGCCTTACCTGATGGAAGGCCGATGGGGATTCAAGATGGGCAATCAGCCGCTCATCGACGCGATGTATCGCGACGGCTTTCTTTGCCCGCTTTCGAAGCTCATCATGGGCGAAACGGCGGAGATTCTCGCCGAGCAGTACAAGATCACACGCGAAGAACAGGACGCATTCGCGGTCGAGAGCCATCGGCGAGCCGCGCGCGCGGCGGCCGAGTGCCGGTTCAGCGCCGAGATCGTAGCGATTGAGAAAATCGACAAAAAGGGCAACGTCTCCCGTCTCGAGAAAGACGAGCACGTGCGTCCTGACGCGACAATCGAGGCACTCGGAAAGCTCCCGCCCGTCTTCAGCAAAACCGGAACAATCACGGCCGGCAATTCCAGCGGGATAACGGACGGCGCTTCGGCCGTCGTGCTGGTAAGCGAGCAAAAAGTGCGCGCCCTCGGCCTCAAGCCCCTCGCGCGCATCGTCGATGCCACCGTCGCGGCCGTTGACCCGCGAGTCATGGGAATTGGCCCCGTTCCGGCAATCCGCGCGCTCGCGCAACGCACCAGCACAAGAGTTGCCGACTACGATGCCATCGAATTGAACGAAGCCTTCGCCGCGCAGGTAATCGCATGCGACCGCGAACTCCACTTCGACGCGGAGCGCCTGAATCCCAACGGCGGCGCGATCGCGTTGGGCCACCCCATCGGCTGCTCGGGCGCGCGCATCCTCACCACCCTCCTGCATGAGCTTCGTAGCGAAACGCAGCAGGCCCGCCAAACAAGCTGCTGGCCGGCGGGGTCTTGCCGCTTTGTGTGTGTCCGGCGGAATGGGCGTGGCAGTGGAAATCGAAACTGTCTAAGCTTCTAACCGGAGCCATTCGATGCAAAAAAAGACCCGTGATGTGGATATGGAAGTCCTCGGTACGCTGGCGCTCGCGCCGCCAAGACCCGAAGATTTTCAGCATGTAAGGTACCGGATCGAAGGCGAGGTGGCGCGCCTGACGCTCGATCGCCCGGAGCATAATCTTCTCAACGAGAGGATGCTCGCTGAAGTGGCCGCCGGCATTAATTCCCTCGGTAGCCGTAGCGATGTCAAGCTGATCGTTCTGGACTCATCCGGCAAGGCTTTCTGCGGCGGAATCGAGCTCGGCGAATACACGCAGCGGCGGGTGTTTCAGCTGCTCGAAGCTTTTCACAACACGTTTTTGGCGATGCTGGACACGTCGAAGCCGCTGCTCGTCGTGGTCAATGGACCGGCCTTCGGCGGCGGTGCGGAGCTTGCCGCGCTGGGCGATCTGGTGATCGCCACGCCGAGAGCAAAATTCGCTCAGCCGGAAATCAAATTGGGCGTTTTTCCACCGCTTGCAGCCGCAATCCTTCCCAACATTCTCGGCCCGAAGCTTGCCTTGGAGCTTGTAATGACGGGCGAAACAATGACTGCCGAACGCGCCCGTGAGTTCGGGCTGGTGAACTGGCTCGTTCCTGAAAACGAGCTGCAGAAAAAAGTAGACGACGTGATCGCGAAAGTGACCTCGCAATCCGGGCCCGTTCTGACCATGGCGAAGAAGGCCATCATCGGCTGCATGGGTCTTCCGCTGCGCGATGCGGTGCGCAGTTCGATGAAAGTGTTCCTGAACGAGCTCGGCGACCTGGAAGATTCGCAGGAAGGTGTGCGCGCTCTCGTTGAGAAACGCGCGCCGAAGTGGAAGAACCGCTGAGCTTCGCGCTCTTCACTGCGTGAGATTGACCTGAGATTGACACGAGCGCGACAGTGAACTTACACTTCCCACGACAACTCAACCGGCTCGGTGCATGGGGAAGGCCGTCAAAATCGGCCACGGTCCCGCCACTGTGATCGGCGATTCCGGCACGTAGTGCCTGCGACGCCGAAAGTCAGGATACCTGCCAAGCCGGTCGAAGCTGACACTCTTCGCGAGAGAGGGTGTGGCGATGGCCTCGCTTCCTTTCGCGAGGCTTTTTTGTTGCTTGTCGGGAGACACTTTGTTCGGTGATTGTCGCGTGCGAAGTCTGGTGATACTTCTTGCGCTTGGATCGGCGGCCGCAGAATTGCCGGCCTCCGTCAAGCCGTGGCTTTCGCTCCCGAATATCCAATCGGTCACGGTTGGCACGGAATCGCGCGTGGTCACCGACGAAGTCGGCCGCAGCGTTGCGATCCCGACACAAGTCCGCCGCATCGTCTCTCTCGCGCCGAATCTGACCGAAACGATCTACGCGCTGAGGCTCGAAGACCGCCTCGCGGGCGACACGGATTATTGCGACCTGCCGGTAGCAGCAAAAGCGAAACCCCATGTCGGTTCGCCCCAGAATCCCAGCATCGAAGCGATTGTCGCGCTGCACCCGGATCTCGTCCTCGCGACGACATCCATCAACCGGCGCGAAACTGTGGATGCGCTCGCGCGCCTCGGCGTGCCCGTCTATACCACCGATCCGCATGCCGTGCGCGGCATGGTCGATTCCTTTGGCCGTCTCGCAACCTTGGCTGGCGCACCGCAACAAGGCGCCGCGCTCGTGGCAGGGCTGGATGCCAGGCTCGACACTCTCCACACCCTCCTTGCGGATATTCCCCTCGTGCATGTTCTGTTTGTGGTGTGGCTCGATCCGCTGATCTCGATCGGGCAGAACACCTTTATCGCCGACGCGCTTCGCTGGGCTGGCGCCGAATCCGTTGTTCTTTCAAGCCAGAACTGGCCGCAAGTCGCTCTCGAGGAAGTTGTGCGTCTCCAGCCCGACTATATCGTGCTGGCAAGCAGTCACACGGGCGAGGGTTCGCGCACCCTCGAAGATCTGCGCACACGCTCAGCCTGGAAGGATCTCCAGGCTGTCCGCTCTGGACACGTGGCCATCATCAGCGAGGAAATTGACCGCCCCGCGCCGGGGTTGATCGACGCCATCGAAGAGCTTGCCCACCAAATCCATCCGAATGCATTTTCGATGATCCCGCGCGACCAGAGCGCGGATTCAAGAATTCAACTGCTCTCATTATCGCCAACGACGACGCCTGCGAGGTGCCTCGAATGCGCACGCTAACCGCACGGCGGGTGCTCGCAATTTCCGGTTTGCTCTGCGCCGTGCTCTTTGTCGCCGTCGTTATTTCACTCCGCATGGGCGCATATCCCATCGGCGTCCGCGACATCGTTATGACCCTGGTGAACGGCGCGCTTGGCCGCGGCGATCGCATCCCTACGGAGTTTCGCTTGGTTGTCTTTGGATTGCGACTGCCCCGCATCGCCTTGGGAATTCTCGTCGGAGCGTCACTCTCCACGGCGGGCGCCGGCTTTCAGGCGCTCCTTCGCAATCCCCTCGCAGATCCCTACGTGCTGGGAGTATCGAGCGGCGCAGCGCTGGGCGCAATTCTCAGCCTGATCGCAGTGCCGCAGATTCCCGGCGCGATTCAGGCCGCCGCTTTTGCGGGTGCGGCCATCACGATTGCGGCCGTTTATTTTCTTGGTCGCCGCGGCGGACACCTCGACAGCGCCACCCTTCTGCTTGCCGGAATCGTGTCGGCCTCGTTCCTTTCGGCGGTCATCATGTTCCTGATCACCACTCTCAGCGGACGCGACATGCGCGGAATGGCTTTCTGGCTGATGGGTTCTCTCGCCACGCCGCCGCCCACGACGAACGTTGCTGGCTGGCTCGGATTTCTGTTCGCTATTTTCTTTGTAGCCGCCATAGCCATGTACACCACATCCTCCGATCTGAATCTGATCCTGACGGGTGAGGAAGAGGCGCGGCATCTCGGTGTCAACGTAAGCCGCGTGAAACTGGTCGTGTATATTGCAGCTTCCGTGTTAACCGGACTCGCCGTATCTGTCAGTGGCGCAATCGGCTACGTGGGTCTGCTCGTTCCTCACGTGATGCGCATGCTTTTCGGCACCGACTACCGCCTCTTGATTCCGACCTCGGCGATCGGCGGCGCAATTGCCATCGTGATCGCGGACCTGCTGGCGCGCACAGTGGTTGGACCAACGGAATTGCCGGTCGGAGCGATGACCGCAATCGCCGGAGCGCCGGTATTCATTTACCTGATTCGCAGGAGAGTGCGATGAGCGCGGCCACCGGCAGCGGAGCATCTCTCGCGGCTCCGCCCATGTCCTCGCCCGTGCGGTTGAAAGTCGAACAGGTGAGCTACGCCTACTCAGCCACAGATCGCTCAGCGCCCGAGTTCACCCTCGGTCCAGTAAGCTTCGAAGCGGGTCAGCACGAAATTGTCGCCATCCTGGGTCCCAACGCGAGCGGCAAATCCACGTTGCTCCGCTTGCTCGCGGGAATCGTCAAGCCTCTTTCGGGGCGCATCGAAGTGGGCGGCTCCGAAATCGGCGAGCTAGATTTGCGGACGCGGGCGCAGCGAATCGCGCTTGTGCAACAGGAAAGTGAATTGCTTTTTCCGTTGCGCGTTTGGGAATACGTCCTGCAAGGCCGGTATCCATACGGTCGCCGCCTGCGTTTCGAGACGGACGAGGATTGCCTTCTCGCCGGAAATGCCCTCGCGCAAGTGGGTGCCGACTCGTTTCGCGATCGTTGGATGAGCGAGCTTTCGGGCGGCGAGAAGCAGCGCGTGATTCTTGCGCGCGCTCTTGCGCAACAGCCGTCGCTGCTTTTGCTCGACGAGCCCACCCAGCATCTGGACATCGGCGGCAAAGTGGAGTTGCTGCGCAGGCTGCGGAAATTGGCCGACGCAAACCGGCATACCGTGCTCGTCGTTACGCACGAGCTGAACCTCGCGGCCGAATTTTCCGACCGCGTCGTGCTTCTGCATAAAGGCAAGTGCCTGCGCGTGGGCACTCCCGCCCAAGTGTACGAGCGCAGCTTGCTCGAAGAGATCTTTGCGGCGCCTCTCGAAGTCCAGATGCGGCCGAGCGGACGTCCGCGCGTAATTCTCAGCGCCGACGCCTAGAAGCCTGAGCGTCGTAGACGCGACACATCTAAGCCCAGAAGCCCGACGAAACTCGCATCACGAGCTTCGCAAGCGGCGCCAACGCATAACCGGCGCCGTCCACAATCACTCGAGACTCCGCGCACGGGAAGACGGTGAAAAGCCGTCGCCGCCGCGCGACTGTAAGGCGGAATTTTTCGGCATAAGCCACTGTCCTCGGCAGCGAACTATCGAGTTCGATGCAGGATGGGAAGGCCGCCGATAATCCGGCCCGAGCAAATCGGGCCTTGCCGCTCAAGCCAGGAGACCGGCGGAGTCTCAATCCAGGTTCGCACGCTCGCCGCGCGCCTACCGGGACAACCTTCAACTCCCGCGCGAGAGGGAGAGGAGGAACAATGAGACTCTACAGTTTCCTGGCGGCATCAATCCTTTTCGGATTAGCACTTTTCCAGCCCTCCGTAACGCCGGCACAATCAACCTCAACAATCAGCGGCACGTTGACCGACCCCAGCGGCGCCGCAATTTCGAGCGCCACGATTGCGGCTCAGATAATCGATTCCCCAGCGAAACCCGTCGAAACTCACAGCGACGCAGGCGGAAGATTTTCTCTCACGCTCGCGCCCGGCAGCTACCGGCTCAGAATCGAGCACACCTCCTTCGCGCGCGTGGAACAGGAAATCACTCTCGCGCCGGGCGAAGCTCGCGCTTTAGACCTCCGCCTCGAACTTGAGCCTCTCTCTTCCAGTGTTGTAGTTACGGCCTTGGCCGAGCCTGAGCTGCTGAAGAACGTCGCGGCACCCGTCGACGTTGTCACTCGGCAAGACATTGAGGAACGCCAGCCGCTTTTGCTCACGTCGGTCCTCGCGTCCGTTCCGGGTGCGAGCTTTTCTCAGCTCGGTCCCATGGGCGGCACAACCACGTTTTTCCTCGACGGCGGAAATTCCAATTACACGAAAGTGCTCATCGACGGCGTGCCGGTAAACCAGCCCGGAGGCCTCGTCGATTTCTCGAATTTCACCCTCGATAGCATCGACAAGATCGAAGTCGTCCACGGCGCTTCGAGCGCCCTCTACGGTTCCGACGCGATGGACGGCGTGATCCAGATTTTCACGCACCGCGGAAGCACGCGCACTCCCCAGCTCTCACTCGAAGGAGACAGCGGAACTTTTGACACTGGCCACGGCGCCGGCCAATTGAGCGGCTTGCTTGGCGCGTTCGACTACTCTCTGGGCGCCGGATATTTTTCGAGTCAGGGTCAAGGGCCCGGGAACTTCTTCCGCGATACAACTCTCTCCGGCAATTTCGGATGGAAATTCTCGGATACGGATTCCCTTCGACTCACGCTGCGCAACAACTCGAGCGATGCGGGCCAGCCCGGCCAGACTCTGTTGCCCGGAGAGTCCGCCGTCGGCCAGCACAATGGATTTCACGATTTCTCTTCCGATCTGAACTGGAGCTTCAATACGGGTGAGCATTGGCACCATGAAATCTCCGGCTTCGAATCGCGCTACTGGAATTTCGACTACACACCGCTTTTCGGAGGGTTCAGCGCCGTCACCGAGTACAACCGCGCAGGCATCCACGAGCAATCGAGCTATTTGTTTCACAACGGTTCTGCCACCGGCGGATACGACTATGAAGTCGAAAATGGCCCAACCGAGGGTCGGCATAATCAGGCCGGCTACCTCGAAGTGAACTACCGGTTTGGCCAACGAGTCACGACGACAGTAGGAGGCCGCGTGGAAGACAACGGTTTCTTCGGCACGCGATTCGTGCCGCGAGTCGGCGTCTCGTACGCCGTTCGCGATGGGAATCGCATCTGGGGCGCAACGAGACTCCGGGCGTCCTATGGCCAGGGCATCAAGGAACCTGAGATTCTCCCCGCCGATTGCAGCCCGCAACTCGCGCCGGAGCAAAGCCGCACCATCGACGCGGGAATCGACCAATACTTCGCGTCGGATCGTGTGCGATTCTCGGCCACTTTCTTCCACAACGATTTTCGCAACATCGTCAGCTTTGCGAACGTAATCTCGAGTCCAAACTGTCCTGCTTTCGGTGGCAGCTTTTTCAATACCGACAAAGCCCGCGCGTACGGCGCAAACTCCACCATCGAAATGAAAGCGGCCTCGTGGCTGCGAATCATCGCGAACTATACGTACGACGATTCGAAGACCCTGGCAGGCGAAGGCGGCTTCGATGATCCGGCAATGGTGCCCGGCAGCCGCCTTTTCAAGCGTCCACTTCATTCCGCTGATCTGGTCGCCAATGCGCATTTCCGGCGGATGAACTGGAACCTGACCGGCTACTACGTGGGGCGCCGGGCCGACAGCGACTTCGACAGCACATTCGTCAACGGCGTCTGCACCCCGAACCCCACCATCGCGAACTTCTGCATCACCAGCGATCCCAGCTACGTCAAGTGGGACGTCGCCAACAGCATCAACCTCGGCCATGGATTTACCACCGTCGCCGTCGTCGATAACCTGTTCAATCGCCACTACTCCGACTCCGTCGGCTACCCAGCCTTGCGCCTGAACTACCGTCTCGGCTTGAAGTACACCTGGGGCAAAGACTGACCCTTAGATGGAAGCGTGGTTTTGTGTCAGCCCCAAGCGAAAAATCAATTGAGGAAAAATGCAAAATGCGCCGCGCGGAAAAATACTCAGGCGAATTGAGCTTATACGTTCGCTACTTGAAGCGGTGTGCGTTTAGCTGTGCAACCGTGAGCGATGTGTTAGTGCCCTATTGGAGGCCCGGAGCTATACGTTTTCGCATCACCAGTAGGAACCCAATCCCCATCAGCATTAGGCCGACTGTGCCGGATTCCGGGGTGATCGCGACCTCGGAAACGGTGAATCCGCCCGCACTAGTCCCCGCCGGGATATCAAACCCATTGCTGTCCGCTCCGATAGGTTTGTCCAACGGGTCACCTTCCAGGACGACGGACATTTCAGAGTTAGCGCTGTCCGCTACGTATGTCAAGGGGCCGCATGTCCCTCCGTTGGAGAGGACATTGAAGTTCGCTATTGCGCCGGTTGCCCCTGCACAAGGTCCAGGGGCGACCGATGACCAGTACACCTGTTGGTATAAGGACGTGTTGGGATTGTCGTTAGCGGCGGCGAACGCATTGATCAAGTCAAAGACTTGACCGTTCCAATTGATTAGAAAAGACGTGAATTGGTTCGTCGTGTTATCGAAGACGAAGGATCCGGTTGGCGCAGCGAGCGAGCCGGTAGAC
This sequence comes from uncultured Acidobacteriota bacterium, assembly GCA_963744235.1. Taxonomy (GTDB): domain Bacteria; phylum Acidobacteriota; class Terriglobia; order Acidiferrales; family UBA7541; genus Palsa-295. The sequence continues at coordinate 1,294,675 of CAVUSU010000007.1, forward strand.
AGCGTGAAATGAAGGGTGCCGTCGGTGATCGCATCAGCATGGGCGTGGGGCGCTCCGATCGCCGCCAACAGGATTGGAACGATGATCCACAAAGATCGTCGCATCATAGAAAATTCCTCCGGTGCTCGGCGTGGACACAGCACGACGCTGCCGACCCAATCTTTGCACGCACGATCGTAGCCAATTTCGCTATCCTGAAACGAAATCATTTTACAACTCCGGCCACTAAACGATCTGCAAATGAATGCAGAATTGGGGAAAGTATTCTCCGTTCCCGTCAATTTATGCGGCGCAGTACTAGGACGGCATCTATCCGATTAGGTGACTACACGTCCAGGTGGAATTCGTGGGGAAACACGTCCACGTCAACGATGCCGGCTAGCACCTTGAATGCTCACTCCGGCATGCGCTAGACTCCCGCGCCATGATGCGATTCGCGCACAAATTCGAGGTCGCCGGCTCAAGCATCCTCTTGACTCTTGCCATGGACCGCTCGTAGGCTCCCTCCAGCGGCCCCTTACCCTTTTCGAGTTATCAAATTCTGACCGTCAATCGCGGAGGTATTCGATGGGAAAAATCAATGTAGCGCGTGCGCTCCTCGGTGGTTTGCTGGCTGGCTTGATCATAAACATCTTCGAATACGTCACAAACGGTGTCGTATTTGCCGCCCAGTGGGACACGTTCGAGAAAGCCCTCGGTCGGCAAATGCGTCCGGGCGCGATTCCCTTGTTCATCATTTCTTCTTTTGTAGCTGGTATTGGCGTGGTTTGGCTATACGCTGTAGCGCGGCCCCGTCTTGGATCGGGTCCTAGGACCGCCGTTCTCACTGGCGCTGCCTACTGGTTCTTCGCATACGCGATTCCAGCGGGCGATCAAATAGCAACCGATTTGGTTCCGGGGCATCTTACTTTGACGGTCACTTTGATTTTGCTTGTCGGCGTGCTCATCGCCTCGGTTTGCGGCGCTTGGGCGTATAAGGAGACGCCGACTGTGTGATTCCATCTTGAGCCGTGTACCCAGGCTCCGGTATTCGGACGCGGGTGCACCAATTGGACGATAAAACGCCGTAACCGGACATTTGCTCCCAAATTTCCGGTTATCCAACTACTCGGCCAATCGCTCTCGAAAGAGCACCCAACTACACCGCGCGGTTACCAAAATTGTTGGGAGCGGTCCGGATGTTGGTAATCCTCACGCTGGGGCGCTAAGGATGCACCGTATTCAATCCTTCGCATTCAGGCTGGCGAAAAGTGATGTGCACAGAGCTGTATTGGTTGGTATTGCCATACCTCGTGACGTAGGCTCGTTCATATTCTTCGGAAGCGCCAGAACACTCGCCGCACGCGTCTACCGCCAACTCCGTCGCAGTTTTTCCGGTCGAATCAGACGTAGCGCTCTCTGCTTTCCGAAGCTTCATACATATGATGTCTAGAAAAGTGGCGATCTTGAATTTGCCTAAAACGGCTGGGGGCGCGAGTTCCTCCAAGACAGTGTGCAATTGCAAGTCAGTGATTCCGCTTTCGACATCAGATTTAATGACTGCCCGGCAAAGGCTGCCATTAGACGCGAAAGACGCAGTGACCGTCAGGTTTTGTGGCGTTCGAAAAACCTCGCTGACAGGACTGCCGTAAAGCCTCCGAACAGTGTCTCGGTTCTGCGCGGTAGGGCGTGTTCCTAACTTTGAAGAACTCGACTGCGCTACTGCCAGAAACGCGATAAAGGCCGACATTCCATAGGAAGTGATGCGTCTCATTCACACAAGCTTACGCCGCAGCCAATAGAATTTCCAGGTTAGACCACTCAAAATCCTCACCGGGCGGTTTGCCTGGCAAACGGGCCGCCCCCAGCAATTAGACGTATAACGCCGTTACCGGAAGAGTGGGTTTTGGTACCCAAGTTACTGGCAAGCCGACTTACCAGTAGCGTTAAACTTCGTCCCGGCCTGCGAATCGCTTCGGCGACGTGCAACCGCCCCGATTAGGTCTAACGGCCCTGTTTCGGTGACAGTCAATTTCAGGCCGGGTCCGTCCCGCCATAAGGAAGGTGATGGATGCGTAAAACATCCTCACTTCGCCGAGCTGAACTCGTAACAAAAATCGTTCTGAATATTGGCTTTATTCATCCAAGTTATCGAACGCATATTACGAGGTAAATAGGCGAGAAAGGGCGGCTGGCCTGAACACCAGTCGCCCCCGATCTTCCGGGACCGACCTAATTAAAAATCCTTTGATTAGGTACAGCGAACTGACTGAGGCGGGGACCAGGGCGGCGCAAAGCAGCCTAATCCTTGCCTTTCTTGGCCTTTTTCTTTATCTTTCGCACCATGTATTTCTTGGGTACTCGAAACAACGCAGTCATGGTGCGCTCAAAGCGTTTTTGTTTTGATGTTCTTTTCACGAGAGAGCAAATGCAGTACACAACCAACCTATCAAAACAAAGATGACACCAGTACTGATAATTCTAGCGAGCACCGGACCGCTTTGAGATTCAGGAGCGATACGATGGAAGCACGTAACACCGATAGCGATAAAGAAGACGGAGAAGAGGAAGCCGAGAATAGCCCTAACGGGTTTGGGAATGATTTCAAGCGGCAGCTTAAACGAATCCGATTTTGGGTCGAGGTTTTTGCACTCGTCGGGCTCGGATTCTACGTTTGTGAAACCCATAGGACGAATAGTCTGACCCAACAAGCGTTGAACAAAAGCGACGAACATTTCCGGGCCGAGCAGCGTCCTTGGATTATTGCCAATCCGCGCTTCTCCGGTATAGAGACTGTTACAGACCCCGTTACAAAGAAACCAAACATCAGAGACGTACCATTCATTAAAGTTGGAGATGACCTCTACCGGATTATGATTGCCATTGAGGTCGCTAACACAGGGCATTCCCCCGCGCTTAATGCTGTTTTCACGACCTCCCAAGTTCTCGTCGGACCAACGTCTGACGTTCGACAGAAGGTCGTTTCGTGGACCCCTCAATGGCGCGACGATTCGACTATTTTGGCGACGCAAGTAGCACCAGTAACAGTCGGCGCTGAGGATGGCCCAACGATCAACAACATCCAAGGCTTGATGGTCAAAAGTGGACAGTGGGAAGTGTACGTCGTCGGAGCGATTAAATACGAGGACGTTGTTGGGCCATCCTCCCCGCCTTACGAGACTGTCTACTGTTTTCAGTACAAACCCGAAGGGATGCCTTTCGGTGTCTGTACCATAAAACCTATAGTCTTGCACTAGAAGAGAAGCACACCCTGTCACGGCGATAAGGAAGATGACACGCAGTACCTTGTGCCTCACGAACACGGCCCTCCCTTGCGTAAAGTACATGCTTCCCTACTAATAACCGGAACGCGATTAGAAATCGCCGTAAGCTTATGAAAATACTCACTCGGAGGTCGTTCTAATAACCGTAGGGTGGGGGTATTTTTGCAGCGTCGGTCACCGACAATGGAGCACCTACAAGAAATGGAAGGGATCGGCAGCACTTCGAGCCAACTCTGGGAGGCACGGCTTCCCAGTCCCATGCCCAATTCCCCTGAGGGCTCTGCGCCTCTGTGGCCAATCTCACGAATCTGTTCACCGGTCGCGCCCCCCACCCCTCGGCGCGCCGAAGCGCTCGCGCGAAGGCGGCTCGCCCTCAAACTCGGGGCCGGATGCTATAATTTCGCCACCTGCCATGACCCGAACGACGCAAGAAACGCCGCGCATCGCGCCGGAAGTGATGGCGCGATACGAAGCCGTGATCGGACTCGAAGTCCACGCGCAGCTCGCAGACACTGACGAAAGCGTTTTGCGGCTGCTCGACGCGATTTGGCGACGCGCCGAATTCGAATACCTGCCCCGTGTGTCTCGGCTTGCCCGGCGCGCTGCCGGTGCTGAACAAGAGAGCGCTGCAATTGGCTCTGCGCGCTTCGATGGCGCTGCACTGCAAGATTCAGGAACACTCGCGCTTCGCGCGCAAAAATTATTTTTATCCCGACCTGCCCAAGGGCTATCAAATTTCGATGTACGAACTGCCGCTGGCGACCGAAGGCTGGCTCGAAATTGAAGTCGATGGCGAGAACGAAGCGCATCGGCATCACGCGCCTGCACATGGAGGACGATGCCGGCAAAAGCCTGCACGAAGGATTCGCCGGACTCCGACCGCTGGAGCTACATCGATTTGAACCGCTGCGGCGTGCCGCTTGTCGAAATCGTCTCCGAGCCGGATTTGCGCACGCCCGCCGAAGCCTACGCGTACCTCAACACGCTGAAGCAGATCCTCGAATACACGGAAGTGAGCGACTGCAACATGGAAGAAGGCTCGCTGCGTTGCGACGCGAACGTCAGCGTGCGCCTGCGCGGCGCGCCGAAATTCGGAACCAAGGCGGAAGTGAAGAATCTGAACTCGTTCCGCTATCTTGCGCACGCGCTCGAATACGAAATCGAGCGGCAAATCGGCGTGCTGGAATCGGGCGGCACGGTCGATGCAGGAGACGCGGCTCTGGAACGTCGCGGCGGGACGCACCGAGCCGATGCGCTCGAAGGAATTCGCGCACGATTATCGCTATTTCCCCGATCCCGATTTGCTGCCCGTGACGGTCTCGGCAACAGATGATCGCGGACGTCCGCGCGCGGCATGCCCGAATTGCCCGATGCGAAAATGGCGCGCTTTCTGCGCGACTACGGGCTCACGCCGTATGACGCCGGCGTGCTCACCGCCACGCGCGCGCTGGCCGATTATTTCGAAGCCGCGGTCGACGCGGGCGCGCCGGCCAAGGCCGCGGCGAGCTGGATTTCGGTCGAGCTGCTGCGCCGGTTGAACGACGCGGGAAAGACATATCGAAGATTGCCCCGTGCCCCGGCAGCGCTCGCGGAGCTGCTCAGCCAAAGTCGAAAGCGGCGAAATCACCGCCGCCAGCGGCAAGAAAGTTTTCGCGACGATGTTCGATACCGGCAAGCGCGCCGCGGAAATCATCGCCGCCGAAGGCCTGGCGCAAATCACGGATACCGAGCGCGATCGAGAAAATCGCGCGGGAGGTGGTCGCGAAAAGCCCGGACAACGTGGCGAAATATCGCTCCGGAAACGAAGGCGTATTCAAGTTTTTTGTCGGACAAGTGATGCGCGAAACGCGCGGCCAGGCGAATCCGCAAATCGTGAATGAAATTGTGAAGCGCGTTCCTCGCGAGTCGTAATCTGCACACTTCCAACGGAGAAACCAACATGCTAAAAGAAGGCGACCAGGCCCCGGACTTTCAGCGTCACTGCCGATGACGGCAAGAACGGTTTCGCTCGCGGATTATCGCGGCAAGAATCTGATCCTCTATTTTTATCCGAAGGCCAACACCACCGGCTGCACGCACGAAGCCGTGGAGTTTCGCGAAGCAATCAGAGCAATTCGAAGCAGCTGAACACGGCGATCGTCGGCATGCAGCGGCGATTCCGTGGAGGCGCAGACGAAATTCAAGGCCAAGTACAAACTGAATTTCCCGCTGCTCGCGGATACCGAATTCGAGGTGATCGAAGCCTACGACGCGCGGCGAATGAAGAGTTTCTTCGGGAAATCGTTTCTGGGAATCGTGCGCATGACGTTCTGGATCGGCCCCGACGGGAACATCCGCAAAATCTGGGACAAGGTCACGCCGAGAGGCCACGCCGCCGAAGTCCTCGCCGCGGTTCAGCGAAGGCTGAAGTGCGCTAGAGCAGTAACGCGAAAGGAGACGCCTCGCCGTCCTCGCTCGGCATCATTCTCGATGAGCGCATTATCGATCAGCCGCGTGTCCGCCGACACGCGCCGCAATCAGCACGTAGCAGGTTTTGCGCAGGCTCACCACCGGTTCGAGCGTCTCCGCATCCACAATCTCCGCATAATCAACCGCCACTCCTGGTTCGCGCATCGAGCACGCGCCGCATGACACAAGCAGGCGCGCGGCATTTCGCTCGCCCGCCTCGATTCGCGCGCGCACCGCGTCGAGCGAACGATAGAGCGCCGTCGCCGCGCGTCGCTCATCGCCGCTCAGATACGCATTCCGCGAAGAAAGCGCCAGACCGTCCGCTTCGCGCACGATCGGGCAAACCACAATCTCCGCGTCGAGATTCAGATCCCGCGCCATTTGCCGGATGATGCGCAGCCTGCTGCGCGTCTTTGCGCCCGAAGAAGGCGAAGTGCGGCTGCACGATCTCGAAAAGCTTCAGAACCACAGTCGCAACGCCGCGAAAATGCCCGGGCCGCGAACGCCCCTCCAGCCGGTCGCTCAGTCCTTCGACCATAACCGCCGTGCGAAAACCACTCGGATATATTTCCTCGGCGGACGGCGCGAACAAATAATCCACGCCAAGCTCTTCAAGCGCGGCGCAGTCCGCTTCGAACGTGCGCGGATATTTCTGCAAATCCTCGGACGGCCCGAATTGCTTCGGATTCACGAAAATCGAGACGACCACCGGCGAGCATTGCTCTCTGCGCCTGCGCGAACCAGCGACAAATGTCCTTCGTGCAGCGCGCCCATCGTGGGAACAAAGCCGAGCACGCGATCTTCCGGCGCGCGGCGCCGCGCCACCTGCTTCATCCATGCAACCGTGCGAATGGTTTCCATGCGTTCCGGCTAGCGGAGAATCGTGACCGCTTCGAGCGCAGGCCATCGAGGATGCACGGCTCGGACTGCGACTGCCGCGCTCGCGATAGAATAGCAATCAAATCGGTGCGAAATGGGCTTCGCGCCCAGTTGCCGCAGCATCGTCGCGATCTGGCCCGCGATGATACGTGCTGTGATTCGCCAGATGCTGCAACAGCTGCCAGAGCGGCTGCGCATACGCTTCGCCTGCAATCGTCTTGTAACGGAATCACGCGTTGCAGATCTTCGGGCGTAAGCGATGCGACGAAGTCGATCAGATCGCGATCGATTTCCGCCCAGCGGCTGCCGCACCGATTCAAGATCCGGGAAATCAGCCGCCGTCGGGAAACGCTGGGCGATGCGCCCGTGCCAGCGTTCCAGCCAAATCCATTCGGCGCCGACAGATGTGCACGAGCGTGTCGCGCACGGAGCGAAAGCTCGATCCCAGATCGCGCGTAAATTGTTCTTCGCTCAGCGCGGCGCACGCATCGAGCGTGCGATGATTCGCCCAGGAATTGTAAGTCGTACAGAAGCGGAAATCTTCGACGTTCACCTGAACTCTCCTTTCATATTTCAGCTCGGCGCTGCATCGCGCGCGGCATCAGGATTCGCGTGCGCGGCGCAGTCTCCCGCGCTTCATCGGACGAATGATACGACTCCGCATCCGACGGAAACCGCCCGCTGCGAACATCCTCGCAATATTCGCGACACCGCGCGCGAAATTTCGCCGACAAGATTCGCATACTGCCGCACAAATTTCGGCGTGTGGCCCGATCGTGAGGCCCACCAGATCGTGGAACACGAGAATCTGGCCGTCGCAATCCGGCCCGGCGCCGATGCCGATCGTCGGAATATGAAGCTTTTCCGTGATACGCGCAGCCACTTCGCGCGGCACGGATTCGAGCACCACGGAAAACGCGCCCGCCGCTTCCACGGCGCGCGCGTCTCGCTCAATCTGCCGCGACGCTTCCGCCGTTTTTCCCTGCACGTGAAATCCGCCCATCGCGTTAACCGATTGCGGCGTCAGGCCCACATGGCCCATCACCGGAATTTCCGCTTCCACAAGCCGCGCGATCAGTTCGATGCGGCGTTCGCCGCCTTCCACCTTTACCGCTTCCGCTCCGCCTTCTTTCACCAGACGCACGGCGTTGCGAACCGATTCCTCGAGCGAAACGTGAAAGCTGCCGAATGGCATGTCCGCCACCAGCAGCGCTCGCTGCGTTCCTCGCCGCACGGCTCGAAGGTGATGCAGTATTTCATCGAGCGTGACGGGCATAGTGCTGTCGTAGCCCAGCACGGCCATGCCGAGCGAATCGCCCACCAGCAGAATATCCACGCCTGCTTCATCGAGCAGGCGCGCAGTTGGATAGTCGTATGCCGTCAGGCAGGTGATCTTGTTTTTTGCTTCCGATCCGACTGAGGAAGAGGACTTACGGGAAAGGATGTCGGGAACGGTGATTTTGCCGCCCCCGCTAAAGGGTGTAGCACTCATTTTTTCCTCCGGTGCCGCTCCCATTTCGAAAGATCGGAGTTTGGGATGCAGCCCACCAGCAATCTTGATGCTAGCAAAGTGACCGGCTACGAGCAAAGAGATTCTCGCCCTGCGGCTCGCGGACGCAGTCTGGGCGCGGTTCCGAAGAGCAGCGAGGGTATGGAAGTAGTTTCGGTCACGAAAACGTCTACCTCTGCAAAATGAAGGGCTTGCGGCATTTTCTGCCAAAATGCGTTTCGCACAGAACCGTGCCCAGTGATGACCGATGCCGCCGTCTCCCATTTTTTGTAGTGGCGCCGAGGTGGCCAATGGCGACTACAAAAAATACCCCCCTGCTACCCGTAGATTAGAATGGGTTGGTGGCGAGTGTTTTCAATCATTTGCGTCGATTTCTAATCCCGTTTCCGTTATTAGAATCCTCTGACCAAATTTCATAGATTCGAATTCTTGCCCCTGCTTCGGCCCGCGCTGTCAATTTCGCTGAGCATAAAAACAGCCAACGCTAGCACAGAACTGGGTGAGATGGTAGTTACAACGTTACTGTAGTAGTCCTATAACCAAGAAGGCAGAAGCGGGAATAAAATCGAAGACGCACACTTTTGCTCACGAAGCTTCGGGACGGCGCGAGGGCGGACCCTTTCCGAATGCTCCCGACTGCAACATTTGCGTTACTTCCGATGCGTTACTTCGGAGTCGGCGGGCGTGAGCCGGTGATGAGGATGTCCACGAGTCTCTTGGCGCTTTGCTGCCAGTCAGGGCTGGTGGCCACGTTGGCGACGCCGACGAGAGCGCGAAGAAGATCCATGGGATCAAGGTCGTTCCGTATGTCACCGCTCTTGATTGCGCGCTTCACCAGGGAGCGAAGCGCTTCCTGGACCTGCGCGTAAGAAGCTTCGAACACCTTCTTGGGATCGCCCACCAGCGTATTCACGGCAGGGGCTATCAGCTGTTTGGCCGCTATGCCATCAACGAACAACAGCAGCCAGGCTCGCAACGCTTCCACGGGCGGCATACTTTGAGCAAACTTCTGCTCGGCTCCGGCCAGCTTTTCCAACTCAGACCGATAAACCGCCTGTAGGAGTTCCTCGCGCGTGGGAAAGTGGCGATACAAAGTTCCTGGCCCGACGCCTGATTCTTTGGCGATATCGTCCAAGCTGGCATTGGCGCCCGACCGGGTGAAGGCCTCCTTGGCGACTTCCAAAATGCGTTCGCGATTCCGCTGCGCGTCAGCGCGGGGCTTTCGCCGGGAGGTTGTGACCGTTTCGTGGGCATGTAAAAAAAGTCAAAAAAACTTGCAACCGGAGACCATCTCCGATTATCTTATCTGGTGCGGAGACACTCTCCGTTTTATGCGAGCCGTGGCCGCTTGTCAATAGGCAACTCCAAGCGGACCGGCGGGAGGGAAAAAGATGGCGAAGGCATTTGGAGCTACATCAACCACAGAAGATGTTTTGGCCGGTATCGACCTACACGGCAAGCGAGTCCTGGTGACAGGCGTTTCGGCTGGGCTCGGCGTAGAGACCGCTCGGTCCCTCGCCGCCCATGGCGCGAACGTAACTGGCACCGCGCGTGACTTGGCCAAGGGCGAAGCGGCAACAGCTCAAATACGAAAGGACGCGGCGGCGAACGGTGGAAGCTTCGAGCTCGTCGAACTCGATCTGGCCAGCCTCGCGAGCGTCCGGAAGTGCGCCGATCAACTGCTACAAAAGGGCGAGCCGTTCGATGTGATCATCGCAAACGCAGGCGTGATGGCCACGCCGTTTAGCTGTACGACGGACCATTTCGAGATGCAGTTCGGCACCAATCACCTGGGCCACTTCGTCCTGGTGAACCGGATTGGGGCTCTCATCCGCAGGGGAGGGCGACTGATCAACCTGTCTTCGGCGGGCCACCGTTTCTCGAACGTCGACCTCGACGATCCGAACTTTGAGAGAACGGCCTACGATCCCTTCGTCGCGTATGGCCGGTCGAAAACCGCGAACATTCTCTTCGCCGTCGCCTTTGACCAAAGGCACCGCGAACGTGGAGTGCGAGCCGCGGCCGTGCACCCAGGAGTGATTCAGACCGACCTCGGCCGGCACATGGACGCCAGCCGCCTCGAAGGCATGATCAAACAGATGAACGAACAGCTCGTCGCGGAGGGAAAGGGGCCGTTCCAGTGGAAGACGATCCCGCAGGGAGCGGCAACGTCCGTATGGGCCGGCTTCGTCGCGCCGGCTGGGGATATCGGCGGCCGCTATTGCGAAAACTGCCATGTGGGGAAAATCGTGCCCGACGGAGTGACGATCAGCGGCGTAAGCGAAGGGGTGCGCGGATATGCGCTCGATCCCAACGCTGCCGAGGCACTTTGGAAGAAGAGCGAAGAAATGGTTGGAGAGTCTTTTTAGACGTTCGAATGTTGCGCGCAAGAAAATCAAAAAAGCGGATCAAGAGAAGGGAGAAACACAGTGACAAAAGAGACGAAACTTGGTGGCGTGTTTACACTTCGCGGCACCCCAATCAAGCTGGTCCGTATGGGTTACGGCGCGATGCAGCTTGCAGGCCCTGATATATGGGGGCCTCCACGGGACGTAGACGCTGCGATTGCTGTCCTGCGAGAGGCGATCGCATCTGGCGTCAACCATATCGACACCAGCGACTATTACGGCCCGCATGTGACCAATCAAATCATCAAGAAGGCTCTACATCCCTATCCGGAGGACCTGGTCATTGTGACCAAACTAGGTGCCCGACGCGGCGAAGACAAGTCGTGGCTACATGCGCTTTCGCGTCAAGAGTTGATTGACGGCGCTCACGACAATCTTCGGAATCTCTGCCTCGACGCTCTAGAGGTCGTCAACCTTCGAGTCGGCGGAATGATGGCACCATCGGAAGGATCCATCGAGGAACCCTTGACCGTGCTCGCCGAGTTGAAGCGTCAAGGGTTGATTCGTAACGTCGGCCTGAGCAACGTCACTCCCCGGCAATTGCAGGAAGGTCAGAGAATCACAGAGATCGTTTGCGTCCAAAACTTCTACAATCTGGCACATCGCGATGACGATGCCTTCGTAGATGCCCTCGCGAAGCAAGGCGTCGCTTATGTGCCGTTCTTCCCGCTGGGAGGATTCACGCCGTTACAATCGTCGGAACTCGATCGGGTAGCGGCGTCCGTCGAAGCAACTCCGATGCAGGTCGCGCTTACCTGGCTTCTTCAGCGGTCTCCTAACATTCTGACGATCCCCGGCACGTCTTCCATAAACCATCTCCGAGACAACCTCGGCGGCGCAGCACTCGAACTGCCGTCGGATGCGATCGCTGCGCTCAACGCGATTGCCGAAACTGTTCGGGCGGCAAGCGGGTCCACGCAGTAATTTCTTATTCCGATAACTTGACGCAAAGGAGCGATTTATGAAGATTTTTGTTACAGGAGCAACGGGCTTTATTGGTTCTGCCATCGTTCGGGAACTCATCGACGCGGGGCATCAGGTGCTTGGAATGGCTCGCTCGGATGCGGGCGCCAAGTCTCTAGTCGCCGCCGGCGCGCAAGTGCATCGAGGTGATCTCGAAGACCTGGAAAGCCTGCGCAGTGGAGCAGCCATGTCCGATGCTGTGATCCACACCGCGTTTATCCATGACTTCTCGAAATTCAAGGAGAATTGCGAGATCGACAAGCGCGCCATCGAGACTCTCGGTTCAGTGCTCGAAGGCTCCGAGCGGCCGATGTTGGTCACCTCCGGGCTTGCGACGACGGCGCAGGGGCGCTTGGCTACAGAAGAGACGGCTGAGGCGTTGCTGAAGCGTGGCGTGCGCGTGTCGGTGGTGCGCCTTCCGCAAGTTCACGACAGACGAAAGCAGGGCCTCGTTACGTTTGCAATCGCGGTGGCTCGCGAGAAGGGTGTGTCGGCGTACGTCGGCGACGGACTCAACCGCTGGGCGGCCGCGCACGTCCTCGATGTTGCCCGCCTCTACAGGTTGGCACTCGAAAAGCAGGAAGCAGGCGCCAGGTATCACGCGGTCGCCGAAGAGGGAGTGCCGGTCCGGGACATTGCTGGGGCCATCGGCCGCGGCCTGAAGGTGCCAGCCGTGTCCAAATCGTCCGAGGAGGCAGCAGCCCATTTCGGCTGGCTGGGGATGTTCGTTGGTCGCGACCTTACCGGTTCGAGCGTGCAAACGCAGCGACGGCTGGGATGGCGCCCAACCGGGCCCGGTCTCATCTCCGATCTCGAGAAGATGCACTATTTCCCCGCCTGAAAATTGAAGGAGAAGGGCTCTGTTGACGTCCTGGTGGACTTTGGCTCGGAAAGGCGAAGAGAGATCCCTCCGCTCCATCCCGCGCCCGCGAAAAGCGCGGGGAATACAAAACCGCCCGCGACTGCGGTCGGGATGACAAGTGGGGGTAAGTGCGCGGTCGAAAATAAGGTCGCGAGGACCGCGTCTGGCCCCAGGATGTCAACAGAGCCAAACAGGCTACTCGGCCGTGAAGGTGGCTGCGCGCAGTTTCGTCACCGCTCCGCCGGTTTCCGCGGCCTGCAACTCGACGCGGTAAGTTCCGGGCGGAACGGTGTCCACAGGAACCTTCAGAGCGACTGTGATTACCGGATTCCCCTTCTGGACGAATCCCATCGCGTCGATGCCACCTGAGGCCCAAACGACATTGTTGGTCTGCGGGTTCACAATTCGAAACGCAACTTTCACCGGCTTGGGGTTTTGATCCTGCAGATGCGGATCGTATATCTGCGCGTAGAGCGCGACTTTATCCGTCTTCTTGAACCGGTCGCTTCCGGACGGAATTATTTCCAGGTCCTTGAAGATGAGCGGAGTGCGGTCTGCCAGCAAGTCAGCGTCGAGAGCGCCGCCGAGATCCGCGAGCCGCGCGAAATCGTTGCTGAGGGCGACACCACTGAGTGTGAACGTTTTGCCGTCATAGGGATCGACGACGAGGGGCGTTTCGTATTTTCCGAAATTCTGGCCCCCGCCGGAGAGGACCACCGTCAGCTTGTATTCGCCCGGGGCAAGAGTGAACTGGTTTTCGTAATGCATCGGCGACTCGGTGAACTTCTTCCACTCGTCCTTTTCGAGATCGAGAGTGACTTCATCGCTGAAGCGCGCGCCCACTGAATTGTCGGGCTTGTAAGCGATGCCGAGGATGTTGACGTCCGCGTGGTACTTCCCCTTCACTTTATCGAAGGTGAGTGACGCGGAAGGGATTTCCATCGCAACGTTTACGCGCGCCTCGTTGGACGACGTGTAGAAGAAGGGCGCTTCGAGGGTGCCTCCCATGTTGCTCGCCGTGGTGGCGCTGGACGCGCGCGACTCCAGATCTTTCTCGATGGGTTTGCCGGCCAGCACGTCGGCGGGTTTCACGTTGCAGTATCCGCTGCGGGATCGAACCTCCGTGCCGCCCCGGTCGACCTTGACGTGGAGGGTGTGGCAACTGCCCTCGGGCGAATTTTGCGGCGCGTAACCGAGCAGATAGTATTCGTCCTGCTCGCGCGCGATCTTTTGGAGTCCCGCGAGCAAATCGTTCGTATTCAGAATCGGGAAGCCTCCGGTTCCAGTCGCCAATGCATACATGACTTGCTGATTCGTGGTTGCCGATGGCGGGAACGACGGAATAATCGCGCGCGCCTGGGTATAGTTCGGATTCCCGTAAGGATTTCCGGGGGTGCCTCGAGGTGGCGTGCCTCCCCCACCGTTCCCACCGCCTTTGCCCCCTCCACCCGTGCCGCCCGTTCCTCCACCTTTGCCACCGGTACCACCGCCAGTCCCTCCCGTGCCGCCTGTCCCTCCGCCCTTGCCACCACCGGTTCCCCCACCTCCAGCGGAACCGCCGCCCGTTCCACCGCCTCCTGAGCGACCCTCCACCACCCCCCGCGCCGGCGCCGCCACCACCCCCACCGCCGCCGCCCGGACGGCCTTGCAAGCTTGCTGGTGAAAGCGGCGAAGACATCGGATACGAAGCGAGCAGAAGTCGGGGCTGGCCGAGCGATTCGGCGTCAGGAGGATGGAGCGACGCCAGAATTGCCCGGGCCGCCGGGTCGTTTGGATTTGGCAGCAAGAGGCTGCTCGGGCGCGACCAAACCGCGGACATCGAGCGGGTACACCGCGACGTTAGCTTTGTTGCAAGCGTCGATCGTTGCCGTTAACTCCGATTGCCGTTCGTCATTGAGCGGGAAACCAGACGTAAACAAAATGAGACTCTTGCGCCCCGGAATTGACGCGAGATCCTTCGCGAGACTCCGAATGCTGAGCAGAAGAGTGTACGCGCCAAAGTCGGCTTCGGGATTGGAGCCTGCTACCGGAGGAAGGCCGGAAGACTGCGTCGTGGGCGCGAGTGGATCGGTGGCGTTCGGTGAAACAGCAGAAAACTTGATGCCCGCGACAGCCTGCTTGAGGCGATCGGCGTCAGCAGTGAAGTTCTGAATGATGCGGAGCGCGCCTCCAAATTCCATCACCGACATCACACGATTGGGGCCGGCATTGGCATCGATGAATTTGCCTGCCGCATCGCGCGCGCGCGGCTGATCAGCAAACTCCATCGTGGAGTCGTCGAAGAACAGCACCATATAGTGCCTGTCGGAAGCGGCAGAGCCATTCGAGGCGCCGCCGAACGCGAAATTGTTGATCTCCTGCTGCTTGTTGTCCTCGTAGAGGCGGAAGTCCGTGGCAGTGAGGTCGTGGATGTAATTTCCCTTTTTGTCCGTAACAACCACATCCACTCGGACGACGCGCGACTCGGACTTGACGGGCGGCGCGGCCGGCATCTGCGCCTGGTCGGACGCTGTTTGTTGCGTCGTCGCTTGCTGACCTGCCGCCTGCGTATTCTGCTGGGCGCGAATCGCCGGTGGCGAAACGATTGCCTGCCGCAAAAACCAACAAACGGCAACACAGAAGACTACCAAGCTCGCGTACCGTGTGAAACGCCGGAGATTCATGATTCACCTTCCTTGCTGGCTTCTAATACGGAATTTCCACAACGCCGTTTTCCGCAGACAACTGCGCGGCGTTTGAGTCTCGCACCACAAGACGCACGACATAGTCGCCCGGCTTGACGTCGAAACTGGTCTTAACCGTCAGGCCGGTGCGGCTCAGCCTTTGCAGCGTCGCGTCCAGCAGATGCATTTCGACGTTCTTTTCGATTCCCGTAACGATGTTGCCGTCCCGGTCGAAGAGGGCGGCAACGATCGTCAGGTTGTTCTGGTTGCGGCCCGATGCTTTTTCAAAGCGCATATGAGCGATGTCGACTCGCGTCATCACCGCGAGTTTCGCATTCGCGGAATTCACTTTGTAATACTGCGTATGAAGCTCGACGGGAAGACCGTGTTGCTCCTCCTGAGAAAACAGCGCATCTTCGATGTCCTGCTTTGCAGCCTCCGCAACGGATACGCTGTGCTTGGGAGCGTAGAAACCGCGCCGCGCTTGAATGTTCACTTTCTGTTTTGTGACGAGAGTCACCTTCAGCGAATGGAATCTGCCGTCGTATTTGAGGTTGCGGGGAACGAACGCAACCACATAGGAAATCTCGGGCGCAGACGCGATCATTCGGAGCCCGCCTGTGAGGTCGTTGTTATTGTGGAAGGCCAGGCCGCCCGTGCCGTCGGCGAGAACGTTGAGAACATCCGACTGGGCGAATTGAGCGCTGGACCGATACATCAAGCGAGGACCAGCTGCGAGCGGGCTGCCTGGGTCTGGCCGGCTGATGTCACCCATATCTGGCGTGTAAAGGCCGCGAGCGTCAAGCGTGTTGATAAACACATTCGAACGGTTCGCCCGATCGATGATCTGCGACAGATCGTACTCGCGGCCGGGATAGATGAAGCCGGGAGAAAGGAGGACGAGACTTCGCTGACCCGGAAGAGCCGAGATCCGACGGATCACTTCTTCGAGGCGGCGGAACGAATACACCGTTTGGGATTCGCCCGCTTCGTTGATGCGCATCGCCGTCGAGAGCGCCATGTCGCGCGCCGCGGAAAGCTGGAGAGGATCGTTGTTGAACATGCAAGCCAGAGTGTCTTGAGTGGCGACACTCAAGGCTGTCTGGTCATTCTTGTTTTCAATCAGATCGGCTTCGTAATAGTCGACGGGCGGGCATTCGCCGTTTCCCGTCGTATTGCTGCCGGCAACCACCCGCGGGATTAGGCCGAGCAAAGCGGCATGCAGTTTGTCGCGATCTTTCGTGAAGTCCGTCTCCGACTGGCCGGACACGGTAAAGATCGCGACGCGATCGGTCGGCTGCAGAGCCTCGTCCACGTAGCGGGTGGCGGCAATTCTCGCGTGCAGGAGGTCTTGCATGGTGACGTGCACGTCGTCAAACAGGAACGCTACGAAACGCGACGGAGGAACGAAATCTGAGGGCGGCTTCTCGGAGTCTGGCGTTCCGGGTGGAGTGTCAGGCCGCACGAAGGTCTGCGTAAACGACGCCGGTGTCTCCACGGAAAAGTGCGAGATGTCCTGAAGTTTTCCGTCTTCAAAAACCTGGAAATCCTCCTTGCGCAAATCGGTGACAACATGACCCTTCGGGTCGCGAACCACAACCCGAATCGGGACCAGGTTTACGCGCGACTGAAGGGGGATGCTTGAATCGCGCGTGTCCATTTCGGGCTTGTCGGGAGCCGGCGTCGGCTGGGCCGGCGCAGGGTCGGAGGAGGATTGCTGGGTTTGTGGAACGGTCGAGCTCTGCTGGGAAGATTGCGCTCGTGCGGTCGCGATTGACAGAACAATTGAGCAAGCGAGAAGGACGCCGCAACGAGCAGCCGCCGAAAGGTGAGAGAGCCTTCCCATTCGAGCCATCATTAGAAGACTCAAGGCTTAAACCCCTAAGCTCGGGGACAAACCCTGAAACCCTGGGGACTCCACGGCCATAGCGTGTCAACCGGAGTCGTGCGTCTGCGGTAGGTGCGCGTTCAGGACGCCGAGTGAGTGTACGTCCGTCTTACTCCGGCGTCAATGGATGACCAATTGGTGAATTCGCCGGGCCCCGCGCGGGATGCACGCGATGATTTGTTGGTGTACTATGCCGCCATATTGAATTGCAGGGAGCACTCCCCATGAAGGCGATTGTCCAGGGAACGGGCGCTGCCACGATGTGTCTTATCGTTGGACTTCTGGCCGCTTGCTCCAACCACGACGGCAAGACCGCTGATTCATGGAACCAGAAGGCCGCTGCCAATTACTTGGATGTGAGAGAAAGTTGGTGGATCAAATGGCCGAGGGCCTCTCGGGATCACGGGACGTTCTGCGTGTCGTGCCACACGGTGATGCCCTACGCCCTTTCGCGACCTATGCTACGCGCGGCGCTTGGCGAAGCGACCCCTTCCGTCAACGAACGCAGGCTGCTTGACGACGTCACGAAGAGAGTGCGTCTCTGGAACGAAGTCGAACCGTATTACGGTCAGATGGCCACGCAGGCCCGAGGGACGGAGGCTGTCCTGAATGCGCTGATCCTTGCGAGTTACGACGCGCAGAGCGGCCGCCTCAGCAACGATGGGAGGGCCGCCTTCAAAAATATGTGGGCGACGCAGAAAACGACCGGGGATGATCGAGGCGAATGGCCGTGGATTCAGTTCGATAACGAACCGTGGGAAGCACCCGATTCGGCATACTACGGAGCAAGTCTCGCGGCGGTGGCCGTCGGGATGGCCCCCGAGAATTACCACTCGGCACCGGAGATCCAAAATAACATCAAGCGGTTGAGCGACTACCTTGTCCGCGAAGCACCGAATCAGACGCTGATGAACCGGGCCATTCTGCTCTGGGCATCTGCAAAATTGCCCGGAATCCTCGACAGCGCCCAACAAAAAGCCATCATCGACGAATTGCTACGCAAGCAGCAGACGGATGGAGGCTGGTGCGTCGCCTCGCTGATGGAGAGATGGAAACGGGCAGATGGAACTCCTGAGGTGAAAGACAGCGACGGATACGCCACCGGCCTGATCGTTCTGGCGCTAGAACAGACGGGCGTCTCACCTGAAGACATCCATTTGAAGCAAGCCGTGTCCTGGCTAATCCACAACCAAAGCCGATGGGACGGCCATTGGACAGCCTACTCTGTGAACAAACGGCACTACAATCCGTTTTACGGTGGCGCTCGCTTCATGGACGACGCCGCTACTTCGTATGCGGTTCTTGCGTTAAGCCAAGCAAAACGCGCACCAACCGCCGAATCGGCCGTGGCCGCCCAATCAGCGAAGGTTCGCTGACGGTTGAACCAGCGATCTTTGCGGGATCCAGCGTCTGCGACGCCGGGTGCTTCTTGCTCCGAAACGTCAACCGCCGTAGTGCCAGGGCGAATCGGCCACCGTGAGAGGCTTGGTTTGTTTGTGCACTTGTGCGTCCACCACTTCAAGAATGACGATCGCGTGATCGCCGTGTTCGTCGAGGATGTCCAGTACTTTGCATTCGAGCCAGGCGGGCAGATTCTTGAGGATCGGAGCGGAAGTTTTGCCTTGGGTGTAAGGCTCGCCATTCAAGGCGCCATCGCCGCTCTTTGTCGCGGCGAAGAATTTCTGCGCGATTCCCTTTTGGCTGCGATCGAGGACATGGAGCGCCCCCACGCCGCTCTCCTTCATACAGGCAAGGACGGTGCTCTCTTTGCGGAGAGCAGCCATAATCAGCGGCGGCTTGAAAGAGGCCTGCGATGCCCAGGTAACCGTAGATGCGGCCACGCGGTCACCGCTCCGCGACGTAAGAATGTACATTCCGTTCGTGAGCAGACGCAGCGTTTTTTGTTTGATTTTCGGATCCACTGAAGGTCAGGGGGAACCCCGGGTACGTCACTCCGCCTTTGCGGCTGATTCGGCAAGGACTCGGCGAATCTCTGTGGCTTGGCTGTAATTGGGGCTCACTTGCAGCGTATACTCGAGCTCCTTCTTCGCCATCGCGTAGTTGTTTGCCTTCTCATATGACATGCCAAGATGATAGTGATACGTCGGATTTTTCGCGTCGGCCTTGATGGCTTCCTGGAAGAGGTCGATCGCAGCGTTGTACACGCCTTGATGGTAGTACGCCCATCCGAGCGTATCGGCGGAGTTAGGAAGGTCGGGCAAACCCCGGCGCGCCGTTTGAGCCAGGGTAAACGCCACGTTCACGTTGCCGCCGTGCTCCAACATCAGGTACGCGAGATTGTTGGCAGCCACGGGATAGTCAGGCTGAATCTGCAGTGCGCTCTGATAAAGGTCTTGCGCTTGCTGCCACTGGCCTTTCGTTTCGAAAAGCTCGCCGAGAGCAACGTCCAGCCGCGAATCGCGAGGGTTCGCTTGCAGGGCGCGCTGGTACTCTCCGATGGCCTGGTCGACTGAGCCGCGCGACGCCTGCACACTCGCGAGCAACATGAAGGCCTGCACATTATTCTTGTCGATCTCCGTCGCTTTCTCGAAGGCCTTCTCCGCCTCGGTGGAATTCTGATTCTTCAGCTCAACTTCCCCGAGCAGCACATAAAAGCGGCTGCTGGCAGGGACGCGCGCAATTTGATCTTGAACTTCCTTCAACGCTTTCGCCGGTTCCTTTCGCATCAAACTCACATTAACGAGGCCCGTCAGCCCTTCCGCCGACGAAGGATCGCGTTCGAGAGCCTGCGCGTAAAACTTCGCAGCTTCGTCGGGCCGCTTCTGCGCCATTCGCAGCTCGCCCATCTGAGCGTAACCGGTGGCATTCTGCGGAGCGATTTCGATTACCTTCTTCAAGTCGGCCTCGGCCCCGGCCTGATTTCCCTGGGCGAAAAGAGCTCTCGCGTGGAATATGTACCCTTCGGGCATTCTCGGGGCGATCTTGATCATCTCGTCGGCGCTTTCTAGAAGGGTCGGGGTGTCATTCTTGCGCATCGCCAGGACGGCCAGCGCCCGCCGCGCGTCCAGCATGTTCGGACGCAAGCGCACGGCTTCGCGCCATTCGGTTTCGGCTTGGCCGTAGTTTGCGACGGCGGCGTACGCGACGCCCATCTGGTAGTGCGCGCCGGCGTTGTCCGGATTGTTTTTCACGACCGGTTCGAGAATGTGAACGGCATCTTGCGGTTTGCCCTGACGTTCCAGGATTTCGGCGCGAAAGGTCAGCGCTGCGGGATCGGAGGGAAAGTTCTTCAGGGTGGCGTCAACCACCTTGGTGGCGTCGTCCAATTTGTTTTGGTTAATCAGCAGCTCTGCATACGTATTGGCGACGGCCAAATCCTTCGGATGCTCGGAGTACAAAGATGCAAACTCAGCCAAAGCTTTGTCAGGCTGGCCTTGTGCCAGGTAGAAATCGCCGAGGAGCCGATATCCGGCCGGATTGTCTCCGATAGCGCTTTTCGCGTCGCGAAGGCTCTGTTCCGCCGCGTCCTTCCTTCCTTCAATGAGGTAGAGCTGCGCCAGCGTCGCGCGAGACACCGGTCTCTTGGGGTCAAGCGCGATGGCAGCTTGAAACTGTTGCTCGGCATCCGGCCAGCGCTTCTGTCGTTCGTAGAACTCGGCAAGCGCAAGCGTGGTGGTGACATTCTTGGGATCAAGTTCCAAAGCCTTCTTGAAATTCTGCTCGGAACCCGCGAAATCTTTGGCGTGTTCTTGGATGATAGCAACGTTCAGGTATGAGGCGGAGCGCGCCGGAGCCATTTCAATCGCCTTTTGCGCTTCCGTGAGCGACTTTGCCGCGTCGCCCTGCATTGCATCGACGTTTGAAAGGATCACCTCGGCTGCCGCGTTTGCCGGATTGTCCTTCAAGATGATCTCGGCGCGGTCTCGAGCATCGGGGAGCTTATGAGCGGCCAGTAGCAGGTTAGCGATGTCGAGCTGAGCGTTCCAGTTCGTGGGCGCGAATTCGACGGTTCGCATCAGTTCCTGGTACGCGTGCATCCAGTCGTTCTGCTTGAGGAGGGACTGCGCAAATCCGTAATGTGCGTCCGCGAACTTCGGGTCGATCTGAAGGGCATTTTGAAATTCGATGTCCGCTTCGCGATACTTGGCATTCTGTAAATAGGACATGCCCTTGTCGTAATGCTTTTTCTTGAGAACTTGGGGGTCTCTCGAGCACCCCCCGAGCAGCGCTGCGGAAATCGCGAGGCTCCAGACAATCGTCCTGTGGTTGCTGATCCTAAATGTGCGCATATCGACGGACAGCTCCCTTCAAAAGCCTCACAATTAACCTGCAATCCGGCGTCCGGTCAGTCGGGAACGGCGGAAAGTACAAATAATCCCGCAAGGTACTGAGAAATTGAAGTTTACTCCGAAACGGACGGCAAAGGGGACCGAATTGGATAGAACCCGAGGGTAGCCGAATGAGGAAACCTCGGTCACATGCGTGGAAATCGAATTCCTTAATGTAGACGCGAGTTACCACTTTTTGCCCCCTCTCGGTTCGGCTGCGAAGCGGAGACACGCGAGTCCACACAGTTAAGTGACTTAATATGATGAGCTTATGGGCGAGGGAAATCGACTTGCCACTTCGTGGAATCCAAATAGGACGGTCGCTATCTTGAGCCAGGGTGAACGTCCGGGGTAGGCAAGTCAACCAACTGATTCGGCATGACTTATGGACCACCCGCTCCCCGCACTGCGTGCGCATGCCCTGGCAAGAGCATTGCAAACAGGACACTAGGCCACTACGCGCTTCGGTACTGGGCAACGCGGGACGCTGGCGGCAGAAACCCATATGGGACATACATCCATGGCTACGATACCGTTGGCGACCGAGGGCGCGTTCGTCGTCGGCGTGAGTCCGGCGATGGTGACGCTGGAAAGCGTGGTTGCGGAAATTGCGGTGACGAACCTGCCGATTCTCCTTACGGGAGAGATCGGAACGGGCAAAGAGACGTTCGCAAGGCGAATCCACGAATTGTCAACACGGCGCGACGCTCCTTTGATTCGGGTATCGTGCGCGTCCACGGATGCACGTCAGTTTCTCGGTTATGCGGACCTGACTGCCGACGGGAACGGGGCCTGGAGTAACAGCGGCACGATTTTCTTCGACGAGATCAGCGAGCTCGATGCGGCGTGCCAACGAAAGCTTCTGTACGCTCTGCCCGATGGCGATGCTGCTCCGCGCAACGGTTGCCTCTCGGCCCGCGTGATTTCGACGACCAGCCGGAACATGGACGACGAGGTCCGCGCCGGGCGTTTCCGCAGCGAATTGTTTTATCGCATCAACGGAGTTTGCTTGCGGCTGCATCCTCTGCGAGATCGGAGAGAGGATATTCAACCGCTCGCGGAATGCTTTTTGACGAAGCACGCGACTCGGCTTGGAAGACCGCGGCCAACACTCAGCGCGCGCACGCTAGAGGCGCTTGTCAACCATTCGTGGCCGGGGAACATCCGAGAACTCGAGAACGTGGTGAAAAAAATTGTGGTGCTCAACGACGAGTCGCTAGCCATTTCGGAACTGTCGCAATCTCGTCCGAGTGGACGGCCGAACGCCGCAGTATCGCCCAGCTTCTCGTTGAAGGTCGCCGCGCGAGCGGCATCCCGCGAGGCCGAGCGAGAATTGATTTTGAAGGCCCTGGCGCGGACGCGCTGGAACCGCAAACGAGCCGCCCAGGAATTGCAGATCAGCTACAAGTCACTGTTATACAAGCTCAAGCAGATCGGATTGCAGGATACGGAGACGAATTGAAGAACGCGGGAGAACGAAATTGACGTCTAAACGATTGGAGTTGGCAACGGCCCTTGCGCTGCTGGCACTCGCCATGCCAGCAGCTGCGCAGACTAATACAGATGCGAAACCGACGTCCCAGACGTCGCAACCCGCGCCTGCCACAGCCACGAAATCCGCGACAAGCGATCCGAATTACGTGATCGGACCGCAGGACGTTCTCGATATCAATGTTTGGAGGGAGCCCGAGTTGACTCGCCAGGTTCCGGTGAGGCCCGACGGAAAAATTTCCCTGCCGCTGCTGAATGATGTACAAGCGGCCGGGCTAACCCCCACAAAACTGGCGGAGGACATTACGACAAGCTTGAAGAAGTTCGTGACGGACCCTCAGGTTACAGTGATCGTGAGCGTGATCAACAGTCAGCGCATTTACATTCTGGGGGAAGTCAATCGGGCCGGAGCCTATCCTTTGCTCCCTGGGATGACGGTTCTGCAGGCGCTGTCCAGTTCCGGTGGATTTACTCAGTTTGCGAATACGAAAAAAATCTACGTTCTTCGCACCGAGGGCAGCAAATCCGAGAAGTATCCCTTCAACTACAAGGACGTGATAGCCGGCCGGAGCCCCGATGAGAACATCGTTTTGAAGGCCGGTGACACGGTCGTGGTGCCTTAGGACATACCGATGCGGAACTTCTGCCACCGATTTTACGCGCCGCTGTCATTCTTTCTGATTCTTGCGCCGGTTGCTCGGCCGCAACAGCAGCAACAGGACCAAACGCAGCAGCAACAACAGCAGCAGACCACCGAGCAGCCCTCGCAGCCGATTCCGGCTTACCACTCGCCGCTTGCGTCTTTGGCTGGTAGCGACCAGGAACAGGAAACCGGCCCGTCGGATATCAGCCCGGACAATCGGTCGCTCGCAGGAGCTCAAGAGCTCGGACTCGGAATGCCGCGAACGGAACACAGTTTCTGGCAACCGAGCGCCAACGTGAGTTCCACTTTCGATTCGAATGCCTTGGGCGGAACGGGTGGCGGCGGCTGGGTGACTGAAACCTCGATAACGGCGGGACTTGATCTTCACCGAACGTCTGAGAACACGGATCTGAGCCTCACCTATCTCGGGGGAGGAATGTTCTCGAACAATTCCGCTATAGGGAACACGGTGACTCAGGAATTCGAACTCGGAGACCGGCTTACATTTCGCCGCTGGACCGTGTCGCTTCTCGAGCAGGCAACATACATACCCGAAGCGGGTTTCGGCTACACCGGCCTTGGCGGGTTGTCGGGGTTCGGCGCTGGTCTCGGTCTTCAGAATGGGTTTGTGCCCGACGAATCCATCCTGACCGCTCGAGGGCAGCGGGTGGCGAACAGCTCGATTGCTCAAGCAGACTTCTTCGTTACGCGACGATCCTCTTTCACTTTCCTGGGTGGCTACTCCCTGCTGCATTTTTTCGACAATGATCTCCTGGACTATCACGACGTGATGTTTCAGGGTGGATACAACTATCAGCTGAACCGACAAGATACGCTCGCTCTGCTGTACAACTTCAGTGCGCTGCGATATCCCGGGTTCAACCAGCTGATAAACGACAACAGAGTGAACGCTTCCTATGGGCGGCGCGTTACTGGCCGGCTGGCATTTCAAGTTGCGGCTGGACCGGAAATCGTCTTCTTTCAAGTGCCAATTTCCGGCGGCTCAGCAGGCAGTGGCGGGACAACGTCGGGCTCGACACCGGGCACGACAAAAGTGTATTGGTCCTTGAACACTTCCTTAACTTATCAGTTTCGCCGGACTGGAGTTGCGTTGTCTTACGCCCACGGCGTGAATGGCGGTTCCGGGGTACTTGCTGGGGCAGAAGGAGACTTAGTAACCGGTACGGCGAGCCGCGTGATCTCGCGCTCGTTGAATGGCGGCCTCCAATTCGGATACTCGCGTAACAGCGGTCTGACCACAACATCCACACCTTCAAACCAGGTTTACAGCTATTGGTTCGGCGGTGGGAACCTGAGTCATCCCTGGGGCCGCAGACTCAATCTATTTGTGAATTATGAGCTCGAGTATCAGAACTCAAATTCTTCATTCTGTGTTGGACAAACGTGCGGCGATAGCTTCGTGCGCCACCTCATTTCGATCGGGCTCGGCTGGCGTGATCGTCCGCGCGCCTTTTGAAGCGAGGAGCAGGTTAGCAGGAACGGAAAGGGATAGAAATGACGCGTCAATTAACTCCGGCAGACTACCTCGCAATGTTACGGCGGCGATGGGTCTTGATCGCTGTTCTCACGATCATCGGCGGACCTCTGGCCTATGGAGTCTCGAAGTTCCTGCCCTCTAAGTATACGTCCCAGACCTTGGTGCTGATCCAGCAGCCGACGGTGCCAAAAGACTTTATCCGTCCGGTGGTGACCGAGGATATCAGCCAGCGCCTGGCAAGCATGAAGCAACAGATCTTGAGCAGGTCGCGACTCGAGCCGATCATCACGCAGTTTGGATTGTATTCGACAGACGTCAAGGCGGTGCCGATGGAGGATCTGGTTGGCCGCCTGCAAAAAGCGATCGATGTGGTGCCAATCCGGCCGATGGAAGAGACTTCCGTCAATTTACCCGGGTTCAATGTAACTGTGACTCTGGATAATCCGCGGACGGCCCAAAACGTTTGCACTGCCATCACGTCGATGTTTATCGCGGAAAACATTCGGCTTCGTCAGCAGCACTCCGAAGACACCACGGAGTTCCTGGCGCAGCAGCTAGCGGATGCAAAGAAAAGGCTCGACGATCAGGACGAGAAGGTGCGGGCCTTCAAAAGCCGTTATCTGGGCTCATTGCCAGATCAGGAGCAGACGAACCTCAACATCCTGATGGGTCTTACGTCACAACTGGACGCGGCCACGCAAGCGTTGAGCCGGGCTCAGCAAGATAAGAGCTTTGCGCAGTCGAACTTGAATCAAGCACTCGATGCTTGGCAAGCCGCTCAGAACGGCCACAATCCTCAAACTTACGAGCAACAGCTCGCTCTCTTGCAGACGCAGCTTACCGAGCTTCAGGGCCGGTATACGGACAGCTATCCGGATGTAGTTAGGACGAAAAACGATATTGCCACGCTCAAAAAGAAAATCGCGGATCAAGAGGAAACCGGCAGCGACCCTCGTCCCGCGGAGAAGGGAGCGAAACCGTCGCTCGAGCCGGAGGGAATCCAGCGGCTGCGAGCCCAAATCCACAGTCTGGACCAAATGATCGCTGAGAAAACAAGGGAGCAGGAGGAAGTGAAACGGCAGATCAAACAATACCAGGAGCGCGTGCAATCAAGCCCTTCTGTCGAGCAGGAGTACACGGAACTGACGCGAGGCTACCAGACGGCGCTGGAGTCGTACAACGAACTGCAGAAAAACCGTGATCAAGCAGCGATGGCAACCAACCTCGAACGCCGACAGGAAAGCGAGCAGTTCACCGTCCTGGACCCGGCCAATCTGCCCGATCATCCAAGTTTCCCAAATCGCCCGTTGTTTGCGTTGGGCGGGTTCGGCGGAGGATTGGCGCTGGGGTTGGGCCTCGCGTTCTTCCTGGAAATGCAGGACACATCCATTCGCAACGAACGAGATGTCGAGACTCTGCTTCGACTGCCGGTGATCGCAGTGGTGCCCGCCATCGGGCCCCTCGCGAGCAACAAGCCGAAGCGATCTCCAAAACGACTGCAAGGCGGCGATGAACTAGGCGCAAGCGCTCGCGCCTGAGGAGACTATGTATCAACGATTCTTTGGGCTCCGAGAGAGCCCCTTCAACGTTAACCCGGACCCCCGCTACCTCTTTCTGACGAGGCACATACAGGAGGCGCTGGCGGGACTGACGTATGGGATTCAGAACCGCAAGGGTTTCATTCTGC
The DNA here is from genome assembly GCA_963744235.1 of uncultured Acidobacteriota bacterium. GTDB lineage: Bacteria > Acidobacteriota > Terriglobia > Acidiferrales > UBA7541 > Palsa-295. The sequence goes on from CAVUSU010000007.1 coordinate 1,321,167, forward strand.
TCACGGGCGAGGTCGGAACAGGCAAGACGACGCTGCTGAATCGATTGCTGGACTGGTTGCATGGCCAGCGAGTAGCAACGGCCTTCATCTTCAATTCGAAGCTGGACGTTAATCAACTCTTTGACTACGCAATGGCCGACTTCGGGATTCCGTGCGAAACACGCGAGAAGAGTCAGGTGTTGTTGCGCCTCAACCAATGGTTGCTCGAACGCTATCGTGCCGGTGAGGCCGCTGTTTTGATCGTGGATGAAGCGCAAAATCTCTCGCTGGACGTGCTGGAAGAGATTCGCTTGCTCACCAATCTCGAAACGTCCACTGAAAAGCTTCTTCAGATTGTGCTGACCGGCCAGCCGGAATTGGAAGAAAAGTTGAAGCTGCCCCAGCTTCGCCAGCTTCGCCAGAGGATCACGCTACGCTGCCGTACGTCACCTCTTACACTCGAGGAAACGTTCGGATACATCGCCGAGCGTCTCCGCATCGCAGGCGCGAACGGCGAACCGATCTTTTCGAAAGAGGCTATTGAGACGATTCACTTGTATGCGCGCGGCATTCCTCGTGTTGTGAATCTGCTTTGCGAGCATTCTCTGATTAACGCCTACGTCGACCATTTGCGCCCGGTGCCGGCGCATCTGGTGGAGGAAGTCGCGCGGGAGTTCCAGCTCGACGAAATCGCACCGACGGTGCCCCCGGCTGTCTTTTCAGGTCCGCAGCAACAGTCAGTGGACACGCAAATTCTGCTCCAGAATCTGGACGAGTTGTTGGGACGCCTGCGGCAAACGAATGTCGTTCCCTACGCCGCACGCGAAAGGAAGCCATGAGCCGTATTCACGAAGCGCTTAAGAAGGCCGAGCAGGATCGCGCGGCACAACAAAATTCCGGGACAACGGATTCGCTGTTCGCGCCCGCGCAAGTCATCTCCGCCCCCGTTGAATCTGCCGCAGCCCCGAAATCGGCTGTCGAACCGGCTTTTGATGCGATGGCGGGAACTGTCGTGATGCCGCCGCTGTCCACAAGCCATCTTCGATTCGATGAGATTCGCGCCCGCTGCGCGAAGCCGAAGTGGCACCTCGATCCAAGCATGAACGTATTTTTTGATTCGGACCCCGCCACGCAAGGCGCCGAACAATTCCGAACGTTGCGCTCTCGGTTGTATCAGCTGCGCGGAAATCAGCCCCTTCGCACGATTCTCATAACCAGCTCCATTCCGGGCGAAGGCAAGACCTTCGTGAGCAATAATCTGGCGCAAGCGATTGTGCGCCAACCCGACCGCCGAGCCTTGATTATCGACGCCGATCTGCGGCGTCCACGGCTCCATTTGCCGCTGGGCGCTCCCCTTTCACCAGGGCTGACCGACTATTTGCGCGGTGAGGTGGATGAATTCGCCGTCATCCAAAGCGGCCAAGACGGGAACCTGTGCTTCATACCCGGCGGGAATGAGGCGACGAACCCGAGTGAGCTCCTCTCGAACGGCCGCTTGAAGCTTCTGCTGGACAGGATGGCGCCGGTTTTTGATTGGATAATCCTCGACTCTCCGCCATGTCTGCCCGTTGCGGACGCCAGCGTCCTGGCCGACATGTGTGACGGGCTCCTGCTCATTGTGCGCTCGGGCTCGACTCCTTCGGAAGTCGCCCAAAAGGCTTGCCAGGAGCTGCAGGGCAAAAACATCGTTGGCGTCGTGCTGAACGCGGTCGAAAAGGGCCACCTCTACGAATCCTACTACTATGAAGGTTACGGCTACGGATATGTGTCCGACGGACCAAAAGAAGCGCGCAAGTAGAATCGGACGCTAATTTCGACCGGCCAGCAAGTCGAAGTAGTTCCCAAACAGGCGGATCGCTAAAGCGGAAAGAAAGGTCGACGACCGTCGCGCTAGTCCACGACACGATTCACGAGGTTGCACAGAGGTCTAGAGGCGGGCGGTTTGCCACAGAAGGCAGAAGCAAAGAGGCGGGCGCAGGCCCCATTGCCACTAAGGAAGGCAAAGACAGGCGGATACTTCGCTCAATACCCGCGTTTTACAGACAGGTAGGGTATCAGGGCGATTTCTACGAGGCTCGGCAAAACATCTTCCTGGCTGAAAACGGACTCGACGCTGAAAGTCTTGAGCGATCCCATATAGCTGCTAAGGTCCAGGCGGCCTGCGAGTATTCCGCCTAGACTGGTGGGCAGATCGGTGACCATGCGTATCCAGCCAACGCCGGGCCGTCCGTGACATACCTCAACTGGCTCGCCCACCTGGTCTGCATACAAGAGATATGGAAAGTCGACTCCCGCGCTGGGGCCAAGAGCGTGAAATCCCCAGGTTCGCGCGTTTACATCGAGCAGTTTGTATTTGCCGTCTCTGGCATCCAGTTTGTATTCGACCTCGACCAGGCCGTAATAGTTAATGGCCTTAAGGAAACGTACAGTTGGTTCTTCGATCTCCGGCAGTTCAATGCTCTCGACGAATGTGGCAGCGCGGCCGAATTCCGGGGGATGCTGCCGCAGGCGTTGCGCCGCCATGCTGCCGATAGCCTTGCCGTCTTTGAAGAACATGCAACAAGAAAATTGAGTACTTCCGTCGCCGGGAATGATCTCTTGGACCAAGACCTCGTTTGAGCCCACGTGGCGCGAGGCCCTTTGAAATAGGGCCTTCAACTCCTGCCGGTTGTTTGCACGCCAAGCTTTCGCTTTAGTGGCGTAGAAGAAATCTTCCTTGACGGCAGGCTTAACGCCGAGCGGAAAATTGGCGTCAATTTTGTCGATGTCTTCGAGGCTTCGCGGGCACCAAGTTTTTGGAATAGGAATGCCAAGTTTCTCAGCCAGGCAGTATGTGTTCCATTTGTTCCAGGCCCACTTAACGGTGTCCCATTCCGGAGTAGGAACTCGGAAATACTCGGAAAGTGCTTCCTTGTGGCGCGAGAAAGCGGCCACCAGTTCATCTCGGGTGGGAAAGAGCACCCAGCCTTTCAAATTCATGCGGCGGCCCATATCGAGAAAGAAAGCAATCGTGTCTTCTTCCTTGCGAAGGGGTCGAGCGCGAACCGATAGAGTCGAGTATTTGGAGAAGCGGCCAATCGAATACTCGTCGTCGACAACGCAGACGGGTACCCCCTGGCGTCCCAGACTGCGGATAATGCCCAATCCGTGGAAGTCACCACCAACTACGATTGCGCCAACGCGGTCTTTAGTGGATTGGCTGGGGCTCACAATTCGACGTGACATTCGGCTCTAGTCATTGAGCGGGGGATTTCATTTAGCACCGTTTGTGGAACGTGCGGCAGTGACGTACTGTGCAAGCCGGCGAGCGGCGTAATCAGTGCCACAAACAAAGTACATGAGCGGCCCAAAAGTCCATGCGGATGGCGCCCCAAGAAAATGCAAACCTGGAACGGAGGACTCGAATCCAGGCCCGAGCTTTGGGAAGCCGTTCACTTGACTCAGGCTTTGGCTCAATTCCGGCGGCAGAAACGGGTAACGCGAAATGTCCACGCGGTACCCCGTTCCCAGGAGGACATGATCCACATCGCGCGAACTGCCGTCGTCGAGGCGGACGCGTAATTTCTCACCTGAAGAAATAGCGGACGTAATAGACCGTCCCGTCGTTATGGGAATGTCTTTGCAGCGGGGCGCGAGCCAGCGCGCACCCGCAGGACGAAGAGCACGCACGCGGAAACGGTCCTGAAGATCGCGCGGAAAATACTTGAGCAAGCCGGGGACTGCTACGATGCGACTCACGCCAGCCGGCCCAATATCGTGCGGCGAATAGAGGAGCTTGGCGAAAGGGCCCAGCTTCTGGAGGCGTGCCCTCCATCCAAGCCAGTGGACGTCCCGAGCGCGAACAACAACCTCGACTTCGGCTCCCGCTTCGTTCATCAGTGCCGCCGATTCCAACGCGCTCTGGCCGGCACCGATCACCAGTACCCGCTTGCCGGTGAACTGGCGCACGTCTCTCTGGTCTGAAGCGTGAGTCACGAGTTCGGATGGCAATCCCTGAAATTGCTGAGGGCGGCGGGCAAATGACGCAATGCCGGCGGCGATCACGACACGGCGACTCTCGAATTGCTCGCCATCATCAAGGGTGAGACGAAAGACTTGCGAGTGACGCTCGACTCTCTTGATCCGCCTGCGATCAATCTGTGGAACTGCTTCGCGCTGAAACCAGAGGCCGTACTCGACAAATCGGTCAAGCGGAATTGGCTTGGGAATCTGATGACCATCCACTTTCTCGAACGCGTCCAGCGTAAGGGCCATACGGGGATCGGAAATGTGGGAGGCTGCCCACGGCGAGCGCAAGAACATGCCCTCGGGCATGTGCGAGTGCCAAAAATCCATTGGCTCGCCGAAAACCCGAACGTCGAGACCCTTCACTTGCGCCAAATGAGCGCCGGCGGCAAGCCCATAAGGGCCCGCGCCGAGAATTGCAATGTCGCAAATAGTCATGGTGACTACACACCCTGTGAGGTAGCTTCAAGATGCCTGCGACAAGCCGGGATAAGCACCGCTGACGAGCTTGGTGCGCGGGCCGATCTCGGATGATGCGTCTTTTGAGCTGAACTACCTGTTAAACGCCTGCGCTTTCGACTTCTTCCTCGGGATCGAACGAACTGCGATTCAGAGCGTAGCATGTCCGATGGCGCCGAGAACTCCTGGCACGATGTGGCGGGAACCAGAAGATTAATACCTCATACCATTCGCGGGTTCCCGTGGATTAGGCTGTACGGGGACGTGCGGGTCATTCGGATTGCCCTACGATGAGCGTACGGCAATGAGGGGAACTCTGCGACTCGCTTCAGCGGCTGGCCACAGCGTCCGTTTTCTGGAGCAGCATGAGAATCAGGGCCAGTGGGATCAAGCCTGCGGCGAAGAAAACCATTCCTCCGTATTTGTGGAGGTTCCCGTAAAGAAACCCTGGGTTCACGTAAGCCGCCAACGCTGAGAGGGTCATGATACGTAAGCCGTTTTTCAGAATCGCGAATGGCAAAACCAGAAGACACAAGAAGACCTTTTTCCACAACCTTCGGAGAAACAAGTGGCCTGCCAAGACGGCCATGATCAGAAGAGCCAACGTGGAGCGAATACCACTACACTCTTCAGCCACACGGATCGAAATGCCTGGCAAAGTGTAAACGAAGCCCTGTCGAAAAACCGGTATCCCAAAGATTCGGTAGAACAATCCCGCGGCATTGGCGCTCTGCTCTTGTAGGAACAGGATTGTGCGGCTCAGCAAAGGTTCCGGAATCGGTATCATGAACACCAGAAACAGAAACGGGAAACTCGCCTCGCGCAATGCATCCGCGCCGAAGAACAGCGAGAACGCGCCTGCCCATGCCAACACGGTGGCCAGCATCGCAACCGACAGCCCGTTTTCTACGTTTCCGGTCCATGGGCTTAACCTTCCCAGGGCAAAACACGCCACAGCTGCCAGCAGAAGCGAACTGCCGACCTTCCATCCCGAAGATAACCGCGAGAATATTCTTTGCCTTTCGGAATAAACAAGGAAGAGACTGACCACCGGGATCAACGGTATGTGCGAGTAAGTGTCGTTCTCAAGAGTCGTCGCGGCGAGCTGTCTCATCGACATCCACACGAACGCCAGCGGCAAAATGCTCACGAGAGCGAAGCCGAGGATACGACCCTGCTTCGCCCTGTTCCACTCGACCGGCAGGGCTCTTAGTTCGGTGCTTTCTGTGATTGGGTCCATGAGGCTGTTTCCGGAGATTGCCCGAACTATTTCGCTTCCTGAAACTCGTACACAAGGCGGTCGCCGTCCAGAACAGCAAAAGCAACGCGAGCGCGCTCCTTTTCCGGCCCTTCGATTACCCAATTGGGACCGTTGGGCACCAGCGCCATGCGGCTCCGAACTCTCCACCACCGATCGACCTCTCTCGGCAGCGTCAGCCAGATATTCTCCCGCGAAATCATCTCACGCAAATAGTCCAGCAGGCCTTCGAATGTTCTTCGAGCACGCGATTCGATCACGTAGTCCGGATGGATGATGAAGCTAATCAACCCGTGTTTCGCCTGAATGAGGGAAATCTGCGTCTTCCAGACATCGAGCGAATAGTCTTTCAAAATGTGAAATAACGAGTAATCCTGAGCGGTTGTCAGCGGGATTTCCACGATATCACCGATAAAGTAAGGCATGATTGTGCAACAGCCGCCTCGCTGCGGCTCCAGATGCGCCACACTCGGGACAGACATGTCATATCGGAATTCATACGCGTTGTACCAATCCTGGTTGCGATACATGGACCCAGAGCGGAATCCAAGCGACTGATACTTGCGGACGTATTCGTTGATCTTCGCCGCGCGGTGGAGAAACTCTCTATGATCCCGAAAGAGGGTTCCGTCGTGATTCAGATCGTGGACATTAAACTCGAACCCCCGCGCGCGAATCTCCTCCACAAAACTATCCGGAACTTCATACCGCTCTTCCGGTACCACCTGAAAAGCCGCTTTAATTCCATATGCATCATCCAGATCCATCAACGAATCCGTGAAATCCCGGCCGCTCACAGTTTCGACGTCATGAGTCATGATCAAACAGTTTGCGGCGCCCTCTGGCCAGAACCAAATGAAAGGCACTCGTTTGATTCCCTTCGCGGCCATCGAAAGACGCAAGAAATCTTCGTGTAGCGAATCAACGGTGGAATCCACTGGCCAGTTCGGAAACCCCAATTCCCGCCAGCCGCTGAAATAAGCTCGCTGAAGTTGGCGCCGAACCCTAATGGGCAGGAATTCCCGAAGTCCGTAATACATCTTGCGAACGAACACGCTACGAGACATGTTTCTTCTGCCGGAGGAGAGAAGGCTCGTATACCGCTCCCCGCGGAGGTTGTCGATCACTTCCGAAGGATTAAACGGAAGGCAAACGCTGCCCTGTTCGAGGTATACGCTGCCAAAAGCGTCATATAAAGCTCCGCGTGGCACCTTTGCAGTCGGGCCCGATGCGCACCGTCCGTAGCAGACCTCTGAGCCAAATCTGAAGAAACCCGGATCGCCGCACCCCTCTTTGCAGAGGAAGCGGCCATTCCAGTCGCTTGGAAGGCGATAATATTCGTTCAAACAGCGGCCCATATCGTCTTTCGACGGTTTCCTTTGTGGCACTACGTACTCACCCAGACTCTGGTTATAGCGATTCACGAATTGCCATTCCTAGTCGATTCGTTCCCACGCGCGTGGGCTCTGAGCTCCGCTATTCTCTTGCAACTCGAGACGCAACTCAGCAAATCTATCTCGGGGATTCCTTGCCTACCCAATGTGACGGTAAATCAGTCTCCCCGTGGCGTCGAGCACTCTGTCTGGCATTAACGTGAATATCCGCTTTGCCATCCTCAATTTCCAGTCTTCGGATGATGCAAGAGAATCAGAAGCTGGGTATCTCCAATAGGAGATCTGCCTGTGTATGTGCGTCCAGTGGTCCTTAAATGCGATGAGGCCCTCGTTGTCACTCTCGGACCGGCCAAGGTCAAACTCTTCCAGTCCCGCTTTCTTCGCATCTCGAATCGTGTCCCAAAGGAGAAAAGGCATTGCGCCCATATTCTTCAACCTGGCATCGGAAACGCCGTACTTGTAGTAAAGGGTATTTCGAAAGCGCAGCGTCAGAACCCCGGCCACGGGCACTCGATCTTTGTAAGCCAATCGTATCTCGAGTGCACTACCCATACAACTTAGCAGATTCCGGAACCAGGCATAGGGCTGCGGCGGCAAATGATGGCGTCTGCGCGTCAACTTCTGCAGGCCATAGAAATCCTTCAGCAATTGTTCGGATCTCCCATGCTGGGAAACCAGATTCAGCCGCTCGGCGTGACGAATTCGGCGCTGAGCGGAATCCTTGTGAAGGCTCCGAAAGATATCATCCAACTCCGGCCGGAGGTCTAACGAGTGCAAGTAATAGACCTTCGCGTTTCGAAAGCCAGACGCTTCACCCTTTCCTGGTGAAGATGCCGTTGACTGGACGAACCTCCAGATATTTCCACTTTTGATGCTCCATGTCCGCTTGCAGGCAGCCTATGAGAAAGTCCAAGTCTTCTAGACGGTCGACCAGAGGCTCGCAGTGATCGGAGAAAGGCAACGATACCATCCGCCCACCAGTGATCCAACTGCAAACCCGGCAGAACACGAGTCCGTTTTTCAATTCGCCCGTCGGAGGCGAAAGTGTGAATGCTATCGGCTTGTACCCATAGGTCCGCCGAAGAGCTTCCAACCACGCAGGAGTGTGAAAAACGGAGGCGTACCGGTGCGTTTCGAGAAGTTTTGGCCAGCGCGCATCCTGCAGGGGATCAAATCGATAAATTTGCATCGTCTATCGCTCGTTGCAACTACAATGTTGCGCTCGCGGTCTTTCAAAAAAGAAAGCTGAACGTAAGGCGGGCAGTGAGACTTCATACTTCCAAACCAGCCTCGATATTTTCAGTCTTTCGTGATGAAGCGTTGTCCTTCAGAAACTCTCGATGCCACAGCTCCAGAACCGCGAGGGAGAAAAGCTCTTTTGAATAACCACCTCGACTCAAATCTTCCGAAATGAGCCTCTCGATGCAAGCCTTTTGGAAATAGCCTCTGGCAAGGGTTTCGCGATCCAATAGGATGTCTCGCAGCCAGTCCCGCAGATTTGTTCTCAGCCATGCCGCGTAAGGAACTGGAAAGCCAACTTTCTTCCGTTCCACGATCTCTCGCGGGATTCTTTTGTTCAGGACTCGTTTGGCGATGTACTTTGTCGTGGAACCATGCACCTTGTAACTGCCGGGCAACGAAGCTGAAAACTCCAGCAACTCGTGATCCAGGAACGGAACGCGAAGCTCGATGGAGTTGGCCATGGTCATTTTGTCGGCTTTCAGCAGCAGGTCATGCGCAAGCCACGTCTTAATATCGATGTACAACATTCTGTTTACGAGATCGTTGGTGCCTCCATTTTGGAGGTATTTTTGTATGACGCTGAGGGAGTGCTCCTTGGTGACTTGCCGGGCAAAGTCTTTCGAGTACAGTTCTCCGGCATGCTGATTGAAGAATCGGAACGGACTCGAAAGGCCGCTGTAATAATGAGACTCAAGCGGCATGTCCAGTAACGGTCCGTACTTTTCGATCTTGTGAGAGTGGAGAAACTGGTTGGCGAACGACAAGGTCGCCGAGGCGCTCCCGTTCAAGGGTCCCAGCGCCTTTTTCAAGCGCTCCAGCCAAAGAAGGTTCCTGTAGATCGGGTACCCGGCGAATGCCTCGTCTCCCCCTTCTCCTGAAATCAACACTTTGACGGAGTCTCTTGCAAGCCGCGATACGTAGTACATCGCAACAGCCGGAGGCTCACAAACGGGTTCCTCCATGTGCCAGACATACTTCGGCAGGAAGTTCTCGAAATCCTTTGCGGTGATTGTTATCTCGTGATGGACAGATTTGAATCTTTCGGCCGCCAGTTTTGCGTAGGGTCGTTCGTCGGCAAAGCCCGCATCCGCGAATCCGACAGTGAAGCTGCTAATCGGATAGGGCGTCATCCCCGTTGCGATACTCAAGAGAGCCGTTGAATCAAAGCCTCCGCTCAACAGAAACCCAACGGGAACATCGCTGATCATGTGAAGACGGACAACCTCTTCCAGGCGAGCGTCGAGCTGAGTCTCAGCGTCAGCCAGGCTCAGGGTGGATGGCGAAGGATGCAGATCCCAGTACTGCCGGATTTCAGCCTTGTTCCGGCGAACTACCATGTAGAAACCAGGCGAGAGTTTTCGTACGTTTCGAAGCAGCGTTTCTTCGCCAGGCAGGAAGTTGAAAGTCAAGAGTCGATCGATCATCATCGGGTCGACTTCGCGCTTTACTTCTGGATCGGCAAGAATCGCTTTGATTTCTGACGCAAAAATCAGCGCTTTGTCCGACAAGTAGTAGTAGAGAGGTTTTATGCCAAGGCGATCTCTCGCAATGAAGAGAACGTCCTGACGGTCGTCCCAAATCGCAAAAGCGAACATTCCACGTAATTTCTCGACGCAACTCTCACCGAATTCCTCATACAGGTGGACGATCACTTCGGTATCGGAATTCGTCTTAAACACGTGCCCCTTGGTCAGAAGGAGCTCTCGCAACTCCTGATAGTTGTAGATTTCTCCGTTGAAAACGATCCAAACGGAACCGTCCTCGTTCGATAGGGGTTGGTGACCGCCGCTCAGATCGATGATCGAAAGCCGGCGAAATCCCAAGCCAACAGGCCCGGAAAAATAGTATCCGTCATCGTCAGGCCCGCGATGTCGGATCGAGTCCGCCATGGCCCTGACGAGCGCGGGCGAGACACTCGCCCCCCGCTCAAAAACCAGCTTTCCACAAATGCCGCACACGCGGACCTCACGATCCAACGAACGGTGTTGCTAGATCAGGCGCTAGCTATTGCCAAATCGATTTCTTCCCGACGAGACGACTCAGTTGTTGGTGCCGAAGATACGCAATCGTTTCCGGTTCGTTCACCTGGGGAATACGCTTGAGGTAGCCGGTAACGAAACCATACATCAGTCCAGCCGAACCAACAAGGTAAGGCTTGGACGCCAGCCTACGAATACACTTGATCAACATAAACAACGGGTGGTAGCCGCATATGTAGTTTGCTCTCCCGTTCTTAACGAGGCCACCCCAGCGGCCATCGGCGGAACCGGTATATCGATGGTGGATGATGTGAAGGTCGGAAAGGCTTTCGGTGGTCCAGCCAAACATATTGGCCTTTACCTCGTCCATCGTATCCCATCCGGGCGCGGGCCAGAAGCCGCCTAGAGCTTCCCAGCAGGCTCGTCGATAGATCTTCGTGGCTCCTCTCACGTGAAACCTTGGGCACTCCTCAAGCTCTTTTTGACCATTGATCATGTGATAGATTGTGCCGCCCGCGATGCCAAGTTTCGGATCACGCGCAAACCTTTCGAAGCACTGCGCAAAATAATCGGGCTCGAAAGAAAGGTCTCCGTCAAGCTTCACGATAAAATCCCAATCTCGAAAGCCTAGGGCCCGATAACCTTCATTAAATGCTTCCACAACACCACCGCCAGCTTTTCGATATCCACGGTTTTCGCGGTGCAAGGCACGAATCCAATGATGTTGGCGAGCGGCCTCGTCGATGATCTTCCCCGTCTTGTCTGTTGAGCCGTCGTTCACGATCACCCATTCTCGAGGGCGAATCGACTGCCTTACCATGCTTTCGATGGTGAACCTCAGATAGGGTTCTTCGTCGCGGACGGGACTAATAACGACGTATTTTTCGCCTGTTGGAACCATGCTCAATTGAGAGACGGAACGGCCTCACTCTCTACTTTTTGACCATCATCGGACGCGGACTACGGTTGGAACATGGAAGAGTCCGCGATCGCCCAGAGTTTATGTCGCTCTGTCTCCATGTCTTAAGGACCACTCGCCATCCAGTTTTGAGAAAAACATTGTGCCGCTCTGAATCAATGATAGCAGTTCAGGCTTGTTGGAATGGATCAGTGTCCAACTGCCATGTCGAAAAAAGAAGCACATTCTTGCTGTCAATTCCTCCATAAACTGAGGCTCCATACGGCCCTGGAGGCCAATCAATCCTCGCTTCCACGCATCGTAAAAAAGATGATCGAGAACAAGGCCAGTGGAAGGACTTTCAGCCCCCACTTGTAAGACCTCGCCCACTCCGCTTGCTCCAATGCAATAGATGTACCAACCTACGATCTTGCCCTTGTCGTGTACCGCACCCTTACGCAAATCTCCGAGCGCTTTCCTCTTCGCGATGAAATCGAGGACCCAGTTCATTGAGTCAACGTCATACTCCGGCACCAGCCAGTTCTTCGCCGGTATAGTCGTCAAGCATCGAAGAAGTGTAGGAGTATCCATTTCTTCGTCGGCCGAAGGAGGTGCGGATTGCCGGAAAGGGCTGATTTTCATACTTGTGGCCAGCGCATCCACAACACTGCAAATTGGCTTTGCCATCTGCCCTATCGTGAGCACCGCCCGGCTCTTCTTCATTCGAGACAGGGTATCCATTGCATAGAACGACGGGCGGAGCGGGCGCGCCCACTGAAGACTGTAGATGGGCACTACTTGGAAGCCGAGGCTGCGCAAGAGTTGCCGGCTGTTGTCATTTGCAGAGTCGGTGATGGAAATATCTTGCGTCCCCTTCATAAAAGCCCGGACAAGCTGAATCGCCGCCATGGTTGCGCGGCTTTCTGGATCCATTACAAAATTACTACCAAAGGCGAGGCGAACCTGCTTGCCTTGGATCGACATCCGTCGAGGTACACCCCCAAAAAAGCCCACGATTTTCGCGGAGCTGTCCTCATACACACGCGAAACGATTCCGTCATCGAGCCACGGATTGCGAAGAAAGAGATCAAGCACGTAGCCCTGTAAGCTTGCGGGCGCAGGTCCCTTATGACCATGCAAGACATTCCAAATCAAATCCGCAACACGCGGAACGTCGGACTCGACCAATGGCCTTATGCCTGGCACTTAGCGGCACCCTTTCTAATTTGGTGGTTCGGATTGCGTCTCAAAGAAGCCAAATCGCACGATCCTGGAGCCGCGATGGGCTGGCAGGAGACATTTCAGGCTTTCATCTCAAACCGTACTGCCTCCGTCGATCACCAGCACCTGCCCGGTGATGAAGGCAGCTCGATCCGACAAAAAGAATAGAACGGCGCCCACGACGTCCTCGGGGACGCCGAGCCGCCCAAGAGGAGTACGGCGAAGGATTTGCTCCTTGTGCTCCTCGCTTAGGTTGCGGCTCATCTCCGTGTCGTAATACCCGGGGGCAATGGAATTCACTCGGATTCGCTGCTGTCCTAATTCTCGTGCCAGCGCACGTGTGAAAGAATCGATGCCTCCTTTCGTGAAGGCATAAGCCGCAAGGCCTTTGAACCCTCTCAAAGCACTGATCGTAGAGATATTCAGAATTACACCACCCATTTTGCTAGTAAGCATCCGCCGGACAACGAGCCGCGTAAACTTGAGTGTCCCCTCGACATTCACTGCCACCAGTTTCCGGATTGTTTCTTCGGGCATCGTAGCCAGTACCCCATCGGCCGCGATTGCGGCGCAGTTAATCAGGCCATAGGGCGGCCCGAACTGCTTGTCGGCGGCCTTCAGAAAGGTCGAGATTGACGAACCGTCAGCAAGATCTGCATTGCAGAAATAGAAGTCCTTATTTCCAGCTAGCTGTTCGACAAACTCAGTGCTATTCCGGCTGAATGTGCTCACGCGATAACCGGCGACCAAGAGCTCCGTAACAATTGCCTTCCCAAGTCCTCTGCTGCCTCCGCTGATGATAACGTGTCGTCCTTGCGGCCCCGATCCGCTGTTCATGAAGTCCTGCCTCGGAGAGTCTTTCCGGCCGCGGATACTTCAATTCGATCGACGAACTTGATCAGTCGCGGTTGCTGATGACTCGCAAGCTTTGCCCGGCAAATGCGGACCACTTCTTCCTTCAATCTCTCGCGAGTTTGGTCCGAGTCCGGAACAATCTCGCATGCCACCAACTCTCCTGCAATCGAGGATGCCTTCCCGAAGACTCGCACATCCGCCACCCCTGGAATCGCTCGAAGTATGCGCTCCACTTCCACCGGATACACCTTGCTGCCAGCCACGTTAATCATCTCGGTGCGACGTCCCACAAAATAGGCGCGGCCGTTGCTAACCTCCACCAAATCACCTGTGGCAAACCAATTTGAAGCAGATGCATGCTCGACAGAGAGCGGGTCGTACATCTTCATCGAATTGAGAGAACGGATAAGCAGTTCGCCTTCCTGAAGTCGCAACTCAGTGCCGTCGGGAAGAACCGTATCGAGGTATGTTGCCGGAAAACCCGCTATGCCGTCGCTGACTGAGAAACAGCGGCCCAGTTCGGTGGTGGCGTAAATGTGGACCAATCGCGCCGCTGGAAAATGACGTCGCAGATTATCGAGAATCGGCTGATCAATCACCTCGCCGCCGAGGGTAATTTGGATAAGGGGAATTTTTCTGAGTAGCTCGGCATCCGCAAACATGAGTAGCCGCCGCCAGTAGGATGGCGTCGCCGAAACGAACTGAACTCCCGTGTCGCTCATGAACTGCGCCGTTGTTTGTGGGTCCATCTCCAGGTTGGCCGCAGCCAGCGTCCCCCGGTCCACGAAACACTGCAGCATGACTTGCAATCCGGCATAGAGATTCGGGCGATACGTTAGCAGCCATCTTGGCGCGAGGTTTCCAGAACCCTTTCGCACCGGTCGGCTGAGACTCTCAAACGTATGCCGCGCCGCTTTCGGTTCTCCCGTGCTGCCGGAAGTGAGGATCGTGACGGTATGATTTCCGCTCCAGGGTTCACCGTCGGGCAATTCGTGGACTTCAAGATCGGTTGACTTTCCGTCCGCCGACGGAACAACCAGGGCCCCCAATTTCAACTTTGTGGCGAGGTGCGTCGCTTCCTCCAATGGAAGACGAGCGTCGAGAAGGAACGTATCGCATGCCAACTTGTCCAATGCAGCCAATGCTGCATAGCTTGCGGCGACCGGCGGAAAAGAAAGCCCCACGCGACGCTTCCCTAGCGCCTGATGAGAATTGGCGATCCGCAAGGTTTCTTCACGAAGCTCTGCCCAGGTGGTCGATTGACTCCGGGTGACAACCGCCTGTTGCCGCAGCGGTAGCGCCTCTTCGAGAATAAGCTGGCTCAGCATCGATTAGTTTCTCGGTTAGTCGTAGAGAACTGCGAGGTCAGAAAGAGTCTTGATTTGATACTCGGTCCCCGTTGCAAACGGATCTTTTCCAGTGATTTCTTCCATTCGGATCACGACTTGAGCAAAATCCAGCGATTCCAAACCAAGTTGATCCAGAACTGTGTCCGGACCGAGAGAGGCCACTGTAAGGCCCTTCGTATTTATGATCTCAGTAAGGAGTTCGATGATTCGACCCTGATTTTCGGTTATGGAGATCATGCCACCCTCTTGGGATCAGCCTTAAGCGGAAGCGGTTGCGTTCCGCCACCGCGCAGCGCGGAAAATATTTTTCGCTTAAGAGCATAAGCGTATGGAAGCCATCTGTAGGCGCCAACCAGCTTTAGACGGAATTCGATCGGCCAGTCAGTGGGAGCGGCTCCCGCGCGACCCGTAACGAATTCCCCTGGTTGAGCGAAAGCCAGGACAGGCAGCGCTGTGAACACCCTGTTGTAGCGAGCCTCGCGACAAGCCTCGGTGACTCGTTGGTCGAAAGCGCCGTACGGAAAGCTGAATAGCTTCACGTCGCGGTTCAAGATGGTCTCGAGCCTGGACCGCGATCCGGCGAGCTCGTTTCTGAGCTGATCATCATCGATTCGAGGTAGCACAGGGTGAGTCATGGTGTGCGATCCCACGCTTATCAAATCACCCGGCAATTCCTGAAGCTGCTGCTCGGTCATAGCCCTTTCCTGGGCAGGATCGTCGCCGCTGAAGTGCTCCCAACTCGGGTTACCACCGAGAGCGCTCGTTACGATGAATAGTGTCGCCGGTATGTTCCTGGCCTGGAGCTCAGGCAGAGCGTTCGCGAGGATGTTCTGCAACCCATCGTCGAATGTCATTGCGGCATAGTGTCCCCCGTCGTTCGGGAGAGACTCGATGTCGGCTCGAACCGGCTTTGCCCGCTGAGTTAAAACATCCATCTGACGAGCGAACTGCGCACGCTGCTTGGATGGCACTGAGTGATAGGCAAGAACAACGCAAGTCGATCGCCGAGGGCGGCCCAACAATCGATTGACTTTGTCGCTGAGCCAATCGGCGATCGAGACAACAAAGCTGACACTCAAATTGATCAGTCGTTTCAACATTGCCCCTAGTTCCTTCTCGTTTTCTTGGATGGTTCCAACTCTTACAATTTATGCGAGCAACAGATGGCTCGTCACGCGAGACTTAGAAGCGTTTTCAGGATCGCGCCCCACTTGGCGGACACCGAATAGCGGTCTTGCTCCTTCGTGAGCGGGTTCCCGAATATGGAGAGGATCCCTATGATGGCAAGGCGACTCATCGCCACCAGAATCATTGCCACCCTGAAAAGGAAGCCATAAAAGTATCCCCGCGTCTTACGGCAAAACCGCAAGACGGCCTTCCATTTCATAACCGTGGCCCATTGCGGAGCGCTGCTTTTCCCGCCGTAGTGAACCACCATTGCTTCGCCGACGTAGTAGTTCACAAACCCGGCCCGATCTACCTTGTAGCAGAGGTCCAAATCCTCGGCGTACATAAAGTAGTCTTCGCTAAAAAAACCAACCTTTTCAAAAACATCACGCTTAATCATCAAGCAAGCGCCAGACACTACCTCGACCTTCGCGGGCTCCGAGTTGTCGGAAAAAAGCGGAGCAATCCCCCACAACCGGCTGCTCGGCCACCGATCTCGCAGATAATCGGTGTCGAGAATCTGGTTCAAGATCGTCGGAAACTTCTGGATGCAACTGGTCTGCACCGAGAGATCGCCGTTCAGTAGCTTGCACCCCACGATTCCGGCGCCGGAAAGCGATTCGAGCCGCTTCGCCATCAGATTGATCGCCGGACTGGTCAACTTCGTGTCGGGGTTCAAGAACAGAATGTACTGGCCCGACGAATGTCTGTAGCCCAGATTGTTTGCACCAGCGAAACCAAGATTCTTGTCGCTCTTTATCAAAGTGATCTGAGGGAACTCCTGACTTAGAACGCCGACGTCCTCCGCGGGAGATGCGTTATCAACTACGATGATTTCAAACTGGATGTCGTGAGTCTGGTCGTAAACGCTGCGGATGGATTCCCGCAGGTATGCGACGGAGTTCCAGTTCACGTAGATGATCGACACTTCCATAGTGGGTTCGCTTCTCAATTTGCTGCCAGTCGACACAGAGAATCAGACGGACACTTCGAGGACGGGCTTCACTGCTGATGCTATTTTCTCCCGGTGCATCTCAATAGTCTCACGATACATGTCGTGGAGTATCCTTCCGGCAGCAGTCCACGTAATCTCTGGCACCTTGCTCAGCCCCGCAGCGCGAAGCCTTGCCAGGCTTTGCCGATCTTCATACATGAACGTGATGTGTTGACTGAGGGCATCAACGTCCCCCACCTCATGCACAAGCGAGTTTTCCATATGCGGGCAGATTTCGGTGCAAGCCTCCGAAACAACGGGAACACATCCACTTGCCAGGGCTTCGGTGCAAACCAACCCAAACCCTTCCTCGACGGTCGGAAGGACCATGATATCGCTCTTTCGCATCAGTTCTGGTATATCGTTCCGATGTCCCAGGACGTGCACACTGGGATCCGAGAGCATAGAAGAAAGCTTCTCCGCGTATGCTGGCAAAAAGTCTCCGGCAATCAAGAAGGACCATCCTGATATGCGGGAGACCGCAACCATGCTTCCAGAGCATAGTGCACTGCCTTTCTTACCGCTGCAACTCCCACGTATAGAGCTGTGAAACCGCGCTTTGGTCTCGTAAGTTTGGGGTCAGGATAGAAGGCAGTTCTCATCGACTCCATAAATATGCCGCGTCAGTTTGTCGGACGCGAAAACCCCGGTCGAGAAAAGTCTTCAGCTGTGAAATCGGCTCGGGCACAGGAGTCGGTAACGCCCGGCGATATTCCTCTTCCTCGATTCGCAGCACATCTTCTTTGTACGCGTGCTCGTGATCCGGCGGCAGCGGCACACCGAGTTTTCTCGCATTCTTTCTGAACGACCTCATATGCAAATCTCGTATGGGCATTTGGGCGTTCAAGTACCGTCGGAATCCCGAGCCGCTTCGCCGTTTCCAGCGTCCGCAGCGCGCCGAGCGGCCACGTATGAATCACGTCTATTTGCCCCATCATTTTTTCAAGGCGACGAGAAACAATATAGTCGTGCAAGAGCAAACGCGCGCATGCTGCCGATAGCCCTGTATGGTACCTGCAGCTTGCCCCACGCAAGTGTCGGCTGAACTCGCACCCCTGCTGGGACGGCCCTCCGGAGGGCACCGGTGAACACCAGGATGTCCGCTCCCGCTGCGGCGAGGCCGTTCACCTGCTGCCACGCGGTGTAACAGATCCGATCCGCACCCAGCTTGTGGGGAAAGCTATACAACACTCGAACGCGTTTTGCCTTGCTGATCATTCGCCTCTCGCAATTATTTGTGGCGTATTGTCGTGATTCGCTGCTTTTTCTGCATCATCGAACACGATCGGTGCGCAAGGGCCACCGAGCGATGTCTTTTGCGCTTGTCAGCGGAAGAGTTCCCCGCCCTGCTTCAGGAATAGGCCGAGGTTGATCGGCTGCACGAAATCCTAGTGACGGACGCGCGGTTTCGATTGTGCTTCCGCGGCCTTCCGATGAGAGGCAGCGTCGTCACTTGGATGATCACCAAAAAGGTAAACCAGAGCTGCCATGGTCTGGTCCCAATAGGAAATTCCAAAGAAATCAACGACATTTGCGAACATTGCAGCGCCGAGCGCCCAGATGAACTTTTCCTGCTCGAGATTGCCCTCAGCAGCCTTCCTTGCCTTTCCGATATATTTGAAGCCGTAGACGATGAGGGCCATAAAGAAGATGAACGGAAGAAGTCCGTAGACTTCGCCGACCGATACGTACTGATTGGCAAGGTCAAACATGTCCCAGCCCCAAGCGGACGTGCTTTTCACGCCAAGCAGCCACCAATCGCCGAACCGGCGGATGAAATTATCCACAAGCATGTAGCGGTGGGCGGCGGAGTTTCCTCCGATGACATCGACACGCCCGATAAGCGCCCAAACCGGCGCCTTCATTACCAAATGAAGCGAAACCAACGTCAGGACGAGTCCCCACCGGATGACCCGCATCATTCTGCGGATGGGCCACATGCAAAGAGCCATGATACTCATCACCCATGCAAGAATCGGCGTGCTCGATGCCGATGCCAGCGTAATCAATGACGCTGCGATCATTCCGACCAACGCGGCTTTTCGGTTGGCGCGCTTCGGCCAAATCCCGGCGAATATCGGAAAAGTAATGGCACCAAACGTTCCCGCAAGGATAGGGTGCCCAAATGCAGCCCAGGCCCGAAAACTCCCTTCTCGTATTGCGACGGTTCGGCCCAGGAACGCGTAAGGAGTGCGGCCTGTTACCTGCTCGAAAACCATGATCAGCGCGATTACAGCTGAGATGTAAGCAAGCCCTCGGATCATGTGCTCCACGTCTTCTTGGTCACGAATGAAGAACCGAAACAGAAAATAGAGTCCGAAAGTGGTGTATAAAGCCCCCAACTGGTTATTCAGAGCTCCCCATTCCCGGAACAACAGCACAAAGTCTACGGCGCTGATGACCGTGCAATAGATCAGCGCCTTGTCGATCGCGTTCATGCCCCCGGCGAAGATTTCTTCATGCGAAGAACTCTTGATTAGGAACATTCGCGTCCAGCCAAGCAGAATCAAGATCCGCATCATCTGAAAATGGAATGGACCCAGAATGAGGACCTGGTTCCCGGGGATGAGGAAGAGCGCCGTTAAGAACGGCATGAGAACGCTCTGCTGCTTCAACGTAAAGATCAGCACCATCGCCAGGAGCATTGCGCACAATACGACTGGATGGACGAAGGTCTCTCCGCCGCCGCCGAATTTTTGGAGTTCAATCATTCGCTTGAAACTACCGCCGGAGCATCTTCTAAAAATATCATTGTCGCGCTAAACGGGGTGAAACGCGAAAGGCTGATTCCACAGTAGTAATCACCTCCCGCTGAAAGCGGTCAAATGAATAAACACTGGCGAGAGCCCGCGCCCCAGTCTCGGCCAGCCTTGCTCTTCGCTCCGGCTCACGCAGCAGGTCAATACAATGCACGGCCATCTCTTGTGTGTTCCTCCCGACCATCAAACACTCATTGTCTCGCAAGATTCTCTGGTAGCCGCGATGTGCAGGTTGAGAAACAACACAGGTTCTGCCATACATGAGGGCTTCAGCCACTTTAATGTTGGTGCCGCCGCCGGCCCAGACAGGTACCACCGCGAAGGCACAATCTCGATAAGCCTCACGCAGGTCCTGAACGAATCCCACTAGATCGACGCCGGGCACCGCCGCCCAACGATCGTGATCCTCGGTGTTCAGGCGCGAGCCAACCAAGCGCAAAACAGCATCCGGATAGGCTTGCCGGACCAAGGGCCACGATTCCTTAAGAAAGGAATCGATTCCCTCGGAGTTATATATATAGGACAAAAACCCGACAAACAGAATGGTCTTGCTATCTCTATTGGGGGGCAACGAACCAGGTGGATCGGCTAAGGACATTCCATACGGGATGTTCGGCAATACGGAGGCCCGTTCACAACCGGGAATAGCACGGTCTTCTTCTTTAGATACCCACAAACACGTGCTCTGATTCATGAGTTTTGGAACGATCTTACCCAGCGACTTAACTCGGCGCCTCAACACTGTTCGACGCACAAAACCTGTTCCACGATCCTTTATGATCGAGCGGTACACCTCTAGCTCATTGTCATCCACATCAACGATAGTTGGTGCGTACGCTAAGGCTCCTGCCTTGGACGGGTACACCAGATGACGTCCCACAATAAGGTCATAGGGGCGCTCCGCGAGCATGCGATCCAGCGCAGCCCCAACCTTCGGATCGCGCTGATAATCCACTTCTCTCCGTCCAAGGTTGTAAGCGATTTTATCCACTATGTAAGGCGCACAGGGCCGTACGTAGCGCCACGGAAATAGCTGCCCACGCTTCAACGGTTCCACTATCTCCATCAAGCCCTCGGGTTTGCCATGTGTTTGCTCCACCGTTCGGCCGGGAGACCGGGGTGGGCAAAGCAACAAAACGTCCACGTCTCCCATGGTGCGCAATGTGCGATAAATCATGCTCGATCGCTGGCCACCCCCAAAGTCAACCAAGAAGGGGGTATGGTTACTTATCCACAGAAACCGTCGTTTGGGTGTGGTCATTTTGCTAGTGTCGCGGATATGCGGTGATGGCAGAATTCGGCTATCGAATTTGCTTCTCATGCGTTCGGGCTCCATCCGCTTCAACTGAGCAAGAATTGTGGGCACAGGTCCCGAATCACACTACGCCACGATCCGGAGAATCGTCTGTATCTGCCGGTTCGCCATTCCTGGACCACCAAGCCCAATTTCTTGAATCCAGCAGCCTCCTGAGTCGCAGCGCGAGCACCCCAGTGTTGGGTTTTCTGATCGATGTATTCCAAGTGTTTCTCAAAACATGGCTTCGTCTGAGAAATGGACCTGACCCGATGCCGGAGATCTTGCAAGGTCAAGAATTTCCTCCAATAATCCTCTCTCCGTGTCTGTAATGATCCCCTCAATCTATACGAAAGCCTCGGCCATCCCACCCCCACCTGCTGCGACGCGTGTTTGCGGTAACGAAGCAAGCGGTCAGGGACAGGAACCCCGGAGGCAAATAAGGAACCGAGCAGCGCGATCCAATAATCATGAATCCAAGTGTCCGGAACAGGAAGGACGAGGCCCTTTAAATCTGCGCGGAAGGCCATGGTGCAGCCAGCCACGATGTTTTGCGCCAGCAACAACTCCACCGGATCCGCGGTAAAAAGAGTCGGAAGGCTTTCACGCGGGTAACCCTTCATTTCCCAGAGCCCAGCCCCGACCGGATCACTTCGCTCATCAATCACTTCGGCATCCGAAAAAGCGTACATCGCGCCTGGGTGCCGCTTCAGCGTGTCGATGAGCGTTTCTATTTTCGTGGAACACCACTCATCGTCCTGGTCCGCGAGAAGGATTACGTCTCCCTTGGACAACCTAATCGCTTGATCGAAGTTACGTGCCGGCCCTAGCCTTTCGCTGTTGGCAATTAGGCGAACCTCGAATTTGGAGTCCCGACGGAAGGATTCCAAAATCTTCCACGTGCCGTCGGTGGAGCAATCGTCGCAGATCACGAGCTCAGTAGGGAGCAATGTTTGTGCCGCCAGGCTTTCCAATTGAGCGGAAACAAACTTGGCTCCGTTGAAGGTGCACATTGCTACAGAAATTCCAGTTCTGCTCATGCCGCGACCGGTTATCGCGTCCCTGGTTCGAGTTTGGTAAAGAAGCGCAAAGGGTTCAGTGCCAACGCCCGTTCTTGCGGCGTTAGAAACCAAACCCAGGTGACAATGAGATATAGGACGCAGACAGTTATGAGGTATGGAACACCCACGATGTTTGTCTTAATTAGCATGGAAGCTACACAAAAAGGTGTCACTCCCAATATTGCCCAAAGCAACCGCTTGTTAAATATCTTCGTTTCTGGCAGCAAGTTGCCGGAAAAGTAGAACATGACGAGGGCATCGATTGAGGTTCGAAGAAGCCATGCGGCGCCAGCTCCAACAATGCCGTACCTACTGGTGAGCGCCCAAAACACTAGCAAGTAAAACGGAAGCTCCACAAGGTGCACCTTGGCCGCCAGATCTGGTCGATTTGCCGCTTGTATCTGCCAAAACGGCACCAGGGCAAGGCTATTCGTAAAGACACCGAGGGCGAGCAGATGTAAGACGGTCGTACTCTTTTCCGCAAAAACAGGCCCTAACCATAGATACAGAGCCCAATGACCCAGGGTCAGAGCGCACATAACAATAGGAAAGAGTGCCAAAAACGTATATTTCACTCCCTTTTCGAAAAGAAGGGTCGCTTTTTCTCGGTCGTGGACTAACGCCGTCGAAAATGCAGGGAACAGGACTCCAGCAAGGGCGCTCGGGATAATCCACATCTTAGCTACAGCCTCATAGGGCGTTGCGTAGTAGGCAACTGCGGCCATCGAGATCAAAGCGCCGATCAGGAATCGATCGAGATTCACCATGATGGGACTGACAATGTTGGTCACAGTCATCCAGCCGCCGAAGTGAAACATGCGTCGAATCGGAGCGTCCCTTATGCTGATCTTATGATAGAGCTCGGGCGAAACATAAAAACACAGCGCCAAGTGAACTAACCATGACAAGAATCGCGCCATAACCAACACAAGAATCACCGGTCCCAAGCTTTTCGAAAACGCAAGGACTGACAAGGGCGCCAAATATGAGAACAAGCTTATTGGCACACGGACCGCGCTCAAGAGATCAAATCGCTGGTGGGCCGATAGAAACCCCTGAAGACCGGCGCTGCTGATCACGACCGGAAGCGAAAAGGCCACAAGGTAAAAGGAGGTTATGGTTTCTGCTTGTATATTCGCAGGGACCTTAAGGACGCTGTGAACGAGCCAGGGGGCGAGGAACCTCAATAGAATCGAGCCCAGGAGGCCGAAGGCCCCCATAATTAAGAGGGAGCACCAGAAAATCGCAGGGATATCCTCGTGTCGGGAAACGCCCAGCTTCTCTGAAACGAGTTTGGTTAGCGCGCGGCTGAGTCCCAGATCGAATAAACTAAACTGTCCCTCGATTACCCAAATCAAGCTGATCACGCCAAACCTGGCCGTACCGAGATACCGGATCAAGATAGGAACAGAAAACAGGGCTATAAAGATCGCTGCCACGCTCGCGCCCAGATTCCACACCGTATTGCGGGCAAGTAGACGACCGCTGGTCAGGTGACGAGCAATGTTTAAGTTGGTATTTGTCATCTCGTAGTCGTTTCGTCCTGGTTTTGCACGAGTAGCCACCGCGACAGATTCAAACACAGGCTCCGCTCATCGTACGTTTAGTTCGCTGCCGTTTGACTGACTAGTAGGCTGCCCGGAATTTAGGGCAAGCTGTAAATCCTCCTCCGCTAACTTCACGTCGACCATATCCGCGGCAATGCGCATTCCCCGCTCGTTCCAGTGCGTATCATCCCGCCAATATATGTAATCGTGCACGCTTAAATCAGAAGAAGCCTGCTGTCTATAACGCTCCACCAGATTTACAACCGGGACGCCACCGTTGCCCAAAAGCACCTGGAGCCGGCAAAGGGTTTTCGCATCATCAAATCCGTTATCTACCGGTGAAAGGAAATGTTGATAGACTGTATACTTATTGGGGACCAGCATCACGACGAGCGTAAGGTCGTCCTTTTTCAGTTCTCGCGCAAGCCATTCCAGATAGGCGGCCCAGCTTGCAACTTGCCTTTCCGCACCCGACTCACTTACGCGGTCGGAAGCCAGAAAAAGAAGGTTGTCACCATTCGTAAGCTGGCGAACCAACACGTTCTGCGAGTATCGGTTTGGAAGCAGAACGCCATTGCAAAGAAGCTTCTCCATCTTCTGCGCGAGCGCCTGGGTGGGCGAAAACTCGACTAGGTGCCAGATGGGCAGCCTTAGTTCCTCCCAACGAGTCGTGCCGAAAAATCTAGGTGGAAGTGCGTGCAATCCGGTCGTTCCTGTTGCGGTTGTTAGCGGAGGCGACTCGCTCAGATGCCGCTCCAAGAATTCATAAACCACGTATCCACGCCGCATCCGCAGACGCCGCGAGAGTTCAAGCAGTGGGGCAAGTCGAAGCGGCTCCTCTCCGGCAGCGTTATATACGGTCCGGCCGCGCAAAGATGAGAGCACTCCGGCAAACGATTGGTCCACCGCTACTTCAGAAGCAAGGGCAAACGAATCTCCCAGTACTAGAATGTCCGGAACTCCGTGGGTTGAAGTGGCATTGTGAAAGCCCAGGGAGTCTGTCGTGAACGTCACGTTGCGGTATTCCCTCATCGAAGGCATGTTGCCCATCGACGAAAGATCTCCGTATGACGAAGCGACGTGGAACTGCGCATTTGGCTCAAAAGGCCCGATGCTCGTTGGCGACCGCCTCTGCGCTGCCTCCAAAGGCCGAAACGCAAGTCCTCCCAATGGGAGAAATCGCAGCAGAATGTCTACAACAAGGAGGAGTGCCATTATCCGCGGAAGCAGATACCCAGGCTGAAAGAATTTTGAAATTGTCATCTACGGTCTCACCGGTCAGAACTGGAAATAGAGGAACGGGGAGCGTTGACCCGCAGCAATGAAAACCAAGCATACGACCAGGGCCAACGCCATTGCCGCAACGGTTGGCGGCTGCCATTCATGCTTTAGCTCGAAGGTATTGGGCGCTAGGTGAGCTATGGCCGCAGCCACAACAAGAGAAATGGCGAGACCAAGCGAGGCCACTCATCAGAATGCCCTTCTCGAAAGAGAACATTTTGCGTAGCAAGGTGAGTGCCATACCAAACGTGTCAGACCGAAAGAATACCCAGCCAATGATCACCAGTAAGAAAGTGACCGATACGCCGGATATGAACATTTACTCGCTGCCATCCTGTGTCGAAGACCCGGTTGGCCGACAAGAGAAGGCCATGATAGCCGCCCCAAAAGACAAACGTCCAACTCGCCCCGTGCCACAAGCCCCCCAGCAACATCGTAATCATCAAGTTACGGTAGGTTAGCCACCATCTGCTGTCCCGGCTTCCTCCCAGGGGAATGTAAAGGTAATCGCGCAGGCAAGTTGAAAGCGAAATATGCCAGCGTCGCCAGAAATCCGCGATGTCCACAGCCTTATAAGGTGAATTGAAATTCTGAGGCAAGCGAATGCCAAACAGATACCCAAGGCCGACGGCCATGTCGCTGTATCCCGAAAAATCAAAGTACAGTTGGTAGGTATATCCCAGGATTACCAGCCAAGCCCCGAGAGATGACAATGCAGCGTAATTTTGAAGTGCAGGATTAATTACGCTAGCGATGGTATCAGCGATAAGTACTTTCTTCATTAGACCAATAGCGAAGAATGACCAACCGATGTTAAGAAAGCCCTTGCGTTCGGCGGCATCCAAGTGTTCTAGATCGTTTTCTACCTGTCGAAACCGGACAATCGGACCCGCCACCAATTGCGGAAACAGTGCGACATAGCAGGAGAATTCAAAGAAAGTTCGTAGTGGGAGTTATGACTCGCCGGTAGCTATCGACGATATAAGTGATCGTATGAAACGTATAAAACGAAATCCCTACCGGCAAAATGATGTCCATCGCATGTACTGTGACAGGATGCTTGAGCCAAGCTGTGATATGTGCAAAGGTATCGATCCCGAAGTTCGCGTATTTGAAGAACCCAAGCAAAGCAAGGTCCACGCTTACAGGCACCAAAACACAGAACTTCCGCCTGGCTGGATCGTCCCAACGCAACAGCCCCCGCCCCGCCAGGTAGCTCACTACGGTAGAAAATGCCATCAACGAGCAAAACTTGTAGTTCCAAGACCCATAGAATACGTATCCCGCTATGGTTAACCACACGTAGCGATGGTTCTTGTCTTTTAGTCGCCAGTAAACACAGTAGCAGACAGGCAAAAAGACAAAAAGAAAAATCTGACTGTTGAAGAGCATAGCTGTATTAAGGATCTGATGGGTCGGCGACGGTATTTGCACACCGACACGGATGAGACTTGCGGGATTAAGGTATTATCCCTACTGAACCGTCGCGGTCAACCCCGTTGGAGGATTGGGCTGATTGCCCGCGCCGGGATACTGATACGCACCTGCGTTCCAGAGGGGTCACTCTGGAGTTCGTCGATTTCGCCGGTGATATAGCAATATGGTTCGACGCGTCATATGAGACTGCATCAGTCGTGTCACTACAAAGATTGGCGAGGTCAGAGTCAATCGAGCATAGATTGCTCAGATTAGTGCCGGTTCCGACAGTTGCGTCACCTTGCGCAGTTGGAGAAAAAGGGTGAACCTCGTCGCTACGGTAACCCTGAGCATTTGCCGTTGCGGGAGTTTGGAAAACATTGTTTGCACAATTTTTCCCGCACCCTGGGAGGTTGAACTCAGAAACAGCGGTAATAAAATGGTTGTTCTCAATTGCGCAACTAGCATATCGGGGACTACATCCTACACAGACTGCCGCAGGAGGCCCCCGAAAGAGTGCACCTTCCGGTCCACATTCGAGCGTGTTGTTCATATAATTCACAGACCCTGCCGTAGGCCAGTCTCCGCCGCCAGATTTGAGTGGCATCCCGAAGTCGGCGAAATTGCCAGTGCTCAAGTCGTAGAAAATGTTATTGAAGACATAGTCCGTGCATGTACCGAATCCCGCAGCAGTCGGGTAAGGAGCGATCCAAAGCGTCACAAAGGATCCCTCTATGCCTCGCGGCTCAAGCAAGTGCCGAAACACGTTGTTGTAGATTCTTGCGTTGCAATCCACATTGTTCTCTAGGCCGTTTTCGTGCATCGACGGGTCAATCGAAGCCCGCAGATACTCTATCAAATTGTCGTGAAAGCTCGTGAAGGTTCCGATGTAGCAGTTCGACATATACCGGCAGACATTGTGATCAGCCTGGCCCACATTTCCCTGGACGGCTCCGTCCGAGGCAAGACATCGGCTAGGCAGTTCGGGTCCGCTAACACGGGCAAAGTGTCAGAACCATCGAAGATATTGAAGGATAAGACGTCGGTATAGGGCCATGTTTGATCGTTCACGACAATCGTACCCTTCGGATCACATCCCGGCCCACCGCAAATACTGTTCCATCCGTGGAAATAGCTGTTTGAAATCGTGACGTGATTCCCCACTGTGTAAATGTAGGCGTTTGTTCCAAAACCGGCGCCTTGCTGCCACAAAGCTCCCGTGAATTCGATATTGTCAATCGTCACGTAGTTCGCCTGAATGATCATAAACACGTTTGATAGATGGCCGCAAAGAGTGGGCAAAACTGCGCCCTGGCCGCTGAATATTGGTCGCGTCCAAGAACCTCCGCTAAACCAACTGTTGTCGACACCGTAATAAACTCTACTTCCAGCCGCCCCTCCGCTTGTGATGGCGAAGCACCCACCGATTGTGCTCATCGGCCACGTAACGCCCCCCTTGAACACGATACTGTCGCCCGGCAAGGGATTCGCTGACGCGCAGTTCCCGGAGCAACCAGGCATGCCGGGCGCGCGTTTCCAAGGGGTCGTCTTCGAGGTTCCGTTGTTGGAATCACTGCCGCTCGAATAGTCCACGTAGTATGTCGTCGCACCTGCACCTTGAGCGAGAAGGAGCATCACGAAGATAAGTATGAGAAACTTCAGCGTTTTCTGGCTCATTTCAACTCCCGGTTGAGACGCGTCAAGGTGCCGACGATCGGAAGGCCGAGAAGCAACCGCAAGACAGCCAACCTCTGCCCCCTCGAATCATCAACAACTTAACATCCGAGAGTACGCGCTACAACTGTTCCCAAGGTCAGGTTTAGACCAGCACTAAACAACCTTCTTTCGGATTGACGGGAACAAACGCCTTTCTGTAAGCCCAACAGATTCAGCCACTTGATCGGCCTTCCATGGCGGCCGCTAGATCAAACTTGCTGCATCACGAAACGACGATCACGCTTTGGAGGTGACGGTGGAGCTCGGTTGGAGCCGCCTCCATCAGCAGCAGCAACCAGGATTTTCACTATGCGTTGCGCCGTCTTCCCGTCCCATTTCTCTGGAATGCGGCCGCGGCGTTTTCGCGACATCTGACGCTCTATTGCTTTTCGAATGCCCGGTATCGAGGTCCCTGCAACCACGTTGGTCCCGTCTGTGACTGTCACAGGTCGCTCCGTGGTCTCGCGGATTGTCACGCACGCGACGCCGAGACAGGTCGTCTCTTCCTGGACGCCGCCTGAGTCAGTCAAGACGAGACGGGCATTCTTCATGAGGCAAAGAAAATCAATATAGCCGAGCGGATCAATCAGGCGGATGCCAGAGCTGCGTTCGTTAGCGGAGCTCCCGAGGTACCGCTCCATTGCGAATTCTCCGATGCGCTTGCGTGTGCGGGGGTGCACCGGAAAGATGATGGGTAAACGATCACGCAGCTTGGAGAGTCCTTGCAGGATGTTTTGGAACGCATCGGCATTGTCCACATTCGCAGGGCGATGAAGCGTAAGCAACGCGTAAGGCTGCGTCTTCCCCCGGCTACCATTGCGGTTATTTGACGTGCGCAATCCCAGTTGATCTAGAATCGGCGACTTATCAGCCTGGTCCTTCGCTGCCAGCAGCGAATCAATCATCGTGTTGCCTACAAAGAAAATCTTCTCAGATGGAATGGATTCGCGCCGCAAGTTCAGAAGTCCACTTCTCTCCGTCACGAACAGCAGGTCAGCAAGATGATCGGTAACGATCCGATTGATTTCCTCGGGCATCGTGCGATCAAAGGAACGCAGCCCCGCCTCCACGTGCGCCACCAGAGGCCGGGCTTTATCGGCCGTAGCCGGCATTTTGGAGGTTGCAAGCGCGCATGCCAGGGTCGAATTGACATCACCCACGACGACCACGATGTCCGGACTGTGCTGGGTCAACACACCTTCGAACTTCTGGAGAATCTCGGCTGTCTGCGCAGACTGAGAACCTGATCCTACGCCGAGATGCACGTCGGGTTGTGGCAAGCCCAAATCGTCAAAGAATTGGTCCGACATTATCGGATCGTAATGCTGGCCCGTGTGAACGAGCAGATTCTGAACCCTGGAACCGCTCGCTTGGGCGTTGTACTCACGAACCGCCCGAATGATCGGCGCCGCCTTCATAAAATTGGGGCGAGCGCCAACGACCGTAAGAATCTTAATTTGAGTGTTTGAGCTCATTCGATCGAGAGAAGCGTCTAACGTCTCGTGGAGAACAAGTTTCTCTGGCGGGTCCCGAACGCTAACCCTGGATTGCGGAGAACCTTCCGAATGCGTAAAGCAGCCACCCCAGTTCGTACGGTCGATCCTCAAAAAGAATCTCGAGTGGACCTGCGGTGGCATCTTCCTTTGTCTGTCGAACCAGACTCAGTGCAGTATCCCAATACTTAGTCTGCCTGCTCTTGGGAAGGATGCAGCGCCAGATTAGGCTTTGCGAAAAATCGCGCATGTCCAAGTCTAATTCGTTCGCGCCATAAATCCATCGCAAACCCTTGTAAATATGGTTTCCGAAACTTTGACCCGTCGCTTCTTCCAGTGCAAATAACCCCATCGGCGCCATCCCCTGCTGATGCACGGAATACACGGGGTACCGACTGGAAATCTGGCCTCCACGAGAATCGTAGAGCCACCACCACTGACCGAAGCGTCCTTGCGCGCCACAAATGGCAGAGGCGCACTCGAGCGCCGAGCCCAGCGGCTCGTCCACGCCGAAGGCGCTCGCGAATCTGGCCATGGCAAGGATGGGATAAATCTGATCGGCGAAGTTGCCGATCCGGCCTCTCAAAAAGCCACGCACGGATTTCGTCGTCGACATGTGGCCAAAGAATCCGTATTCGCCTTGGTTTTCCTTTATCCGGCGATAGATCTCGACCGCCAGGTCCGTTAGGTCGGCGACCATCTTCGGGCATGCCAAAGCGGCGTTCGAGATACCGGTCAAAAACCAAGCGAGTTCCGTAGTTCGAGCTTGGCGGCCATCCTCATGACGATCCAGTGCCGTCTCTAAATTGGCGCGCTGGAACAACTCTTCGAGTTGCTCCGGAGAAATTGCGGAGGTTAGCCAAATCATAAGGCCTAAGTCGCCGACGCCAGAAATCCAAGCGGTATCGCGGCTCAAGGAACCATAAACCGATTGGGTATCGAATGGAGATCGCGCTCCTGTCTGCTCAATTTCATGAAGTCCAAGCAGTGTCATGATCGTGTACCGTCGCGAGAGTCCCTCACGCACAAGCCCGTGGTCCGAGCGGACGACTCGATGGCAGAAAAGCTGTTCCTCTGCATCGAACATCGGGACGAGGCCCTGGAGAGCCAAAGAATTCAGGGCCCGAATGTCTAGATCCAAGCCTTGAGGATCCATCAATGGCTTCTCGACACTAAAGCGTCCTGAATCTATCGATGGGCTGGAAGACATCGACGCTCCGCGATTGAAATAATTCCTTCTACGATGCTTTGAAGTGCCGCGCTCTGGCTGATTGATTTCCTTTCGGCCATGTCCCCGCGCTTAAGGACGATTTTGGTTCGGACGTCCTCCTCGGTCTCGAGCAAAACGAGCCGACCACTGTCAGCCAAATACCTGTCAACTCC
The DNA here is from genome assembly GCA_963744235.1 of uncultured Acidobacteriota bacterium. Lineage (GTDB taxonomy): Bacteria > Acidobacteriota > Terriglobia > Acidiferrales > UBA7541 > Palsa-295. The sequence goes on from CAVUSU010000007.1 coordinate 1,351,917, forward strand.
GCCTATGCGTCCACGGAAGATACTGTACACAGGCACGCCTAGCGCCGCTGCTTCCCGATTCATCGTCCCGCCGCCACTGATTACAAGGTCGGAAAACCATATGAGATCAAGGCCGTCGACGACACGCTCGGGAATCAGGATCTTGCGGCTCTCGATCCACTTTTTCCATTCCTTTCGCAGTGCCGTTGCTTGCCTTTCATTTCGCGGAAGCAGGATCACTCGAACAGCCGGTTTTTCCACGAGGAGGTTTAGCGCGGCGTCCAGCAGTACTTCCGATTCCGGATTGTGATAGTGTGCTTCCGTCGCAGGCGGGCGAACCGTGACCACGAGATCATTCGCGTCCAACCCAAATTGGCTTCTGCCTGCGGCATCCGGCTGGAACCGCGGAACGTATACGTCTTCCTTCAACCCAGGATATTTCAAGACTTGCCTTCTAGCTCTCGGCGTAAAGGTATCCGGAATGCACTGCGGAAGGAAAACCCAATCGGGCCTCAGAAATCCCACCTTCGCGGTAAATTCGTAGTCGGCGATGGTCAGGGTCGGTATTCCGAGGAGAACACTACTCAAGAACTGAGCGCGGGATCCATGCGAGACTGCCAATTCTGGCTTGTTTTTCAAAAGAAATGGCAACAGCTGCGCCGCCCGCAACAAGGTTCCGAAAATCTTGAGGGCTCGGTTCTTGCCCCAGTGCGTGCCGACGACTTTGCACGATATTTGATGGAAATCCAGAAGCTCACAAACCTGATAGGAATCGCGCGCTGTCAAGACGACCCTGTGTCCCCGTTTTTGAAGCTCCTCGATGATCGGAAGAAAAAAGGGGACATGTGGTGAATTGTCGAGATCAATCCAAATCTTCTTTCCCGTCGCGGGCCCCGCAGAGCGCTCCGCTCCATCCAACACACTCACATCCCGCTGGCGCGGTCTGGCCACTGCCGGCTCGCTTTGGGGAGTCGCGGAGATCATCCTCTTTCCCAACCTATCGATATCAGGCACGGTGGTGATTCAGAATGCTGAAATATTTAGACATCTCGAGATCGGTCCAGGGCTTGGGGTTCTGGCCGATGACTCTCTAGCTGATAGATCGAAGCGAAGCGAACTCAGCAACGGCCTCAGCTACGCGTTTTTGCTGCTGGCATTGTAGCCCAGCAAACATAGGTAGCGACAGGATTTGTTCCGCCGCCGTCTCTGCTACAGGAAAGTCTCCCTGCCTCCAGCCAAAAGCTGCGTAGGCTGCCTGGAGGTGGACCGGAATGGGGTAGTGGATACCCGTCCCGACGCCTGCGTCCTCCAGGTGTTTTTGAAGTTCGTCTCGATTCTGAGTACGCACTACGTAAAGATGAAACACCGATTTGGACCACGAGGGCTGATGGGGCAGCGTAATGATGCTCGACATCGGCGCAAGTAGCTCGTCGTATATGCGGGCACTTTCGCGGCGCTGCTCGTTCCAGCCCGTCAGATACTTTAGTTTCACCGAGAGGAAGCCAGCCTGGAGGGAATCGAGACGTCCGTTGTATCCCTCGATGTCATGGTAGTACTTTCGGGATTGACCGTGATCTCGCAGCATTCGCATCTTGCGAGCCAGCCTCTCATCATTCGTCGTGGCGGCGCCAGCTTCGCCGCAGGCGCCAAGGTTCTTGCCGGGATAAAAGCTGAAGGCCGCTGCATGACCCATTGACCCGGCCTTGCGCCAACGGTTTTCCCCCTTCGAGAAGTATTCCGCACCATGAGCCTGGCACGCGTCTTCGATGACAATCATCCGGTAACGCGCCGCGATTTTCAGAATTGGATCCATGTCGGCAGTTTGGCCATACAGGTGGACCGGAATTACCGCCGTCACCGGCTTTTGCAATTTCCGGTGAATCATTTGACCGGTTTCGCGATTGACCACGCACTGCGTTTCCATGTACTCGCTTAGCTTTTCCGGATCCATCGTGTAGGTAGAAGCATCGATGTCAACAAAATCGGGACGTGCTCCCGCCTGCGAGATGGCTTCGGTGGTGGCGATGAAAGTCAGAGGCACCGTCAGGACGATGTCGCCTGGCTGAACACCGGCCGCCGTGAGCGCGAACCGCAACGCGTCCGTCCCACTATTCACGCCGACGCAGAACTTCGAGTCGCAATAATGCGCGAAATCCCGTTCGAAGCCTTCGACCATTGGCCCGCCAATGAAGCCGGCCGTATTCATCACTGCTTTGAAAACCGAGGCTAGCTCCGGTTCAAGTTCGCGGTGAAGCGTCACGAGATCCACAAAAGGGATTTTCGAGCTCTGGGTCATTATGCGATCCTCGTCTCATTGGTAATTGAACGCAAAACGGTTGCGGGATTTCCGGCAACGATGACGTTTGGCGGAACGTCGCGAGTCACAACGCTTCCCGCGCCTACAATTGAGTTCTCTCCGATGGTCACGTTCGAGAGAATCGTCGCGCCTGAACCAATGGACGCGCCGCGCTTCACGACTGTGGCCTCTACCTTCCAGTCTGCTTCTGTCTGAAGGTCTCCTTCCGAGGTCGTTGCGCGCGGATACGAATCGTTAATGAACGTCACGCCGTGGCCGACGAACACGTTGTCTTCGATTGTCACGCCCTCGCAAACAAACGTATGACTGGAAATCTTGCAACGGCGACCCACTCGCGCGTTCTTTTGAATCTCCACAAAAGCGCCAATCTTAGTTTCGTCGCCAATCTGGCATCCGTACAGATTGATAAACTTAGAGAGCTTCACTCGCTCTCCTAGCTTAACGTCGGGGGCAATTGAGCAATATTCGTTCACAGGCGGATAAGCTCTCCCCTCTTCCTGATTGAGCGCTCTGCCGCTTCCAACATCCTCACGACGCGCAATCCCGCCAAACCGTCATTGAAAGGAGTCTTACTGGTCTCTATGCAGTTCGCGAAGTACTCCATCTCGACGCGTAACGCCTCTAGCTGTTCTACTTGGGGCGACCACATGTCCCCCATGCGGTAACTCACTAAGGCATCCCGGACCCCTTCTCCGGATGAAACCTCAACGCCCTTGTCGTACACGCGGACCTTTTCGTCAGCGACCAGATCGTTCCACACCAGCATTTTCTTCTGCCCGCCGATCAGCGTGGTTCGAACCTTCACAGGGGACAGCCAATTCACGTTGATGTGCGCGATAACGTTGCGCGGGAAATAAACCGTAATGAAAGCCACATCTTCGTGGCCATTCAAATGCTTTTCACCGGTGGCAACGACGGCTTCGGGGTCATCTTTTATCAGGTGATCCATGATGGAGAGGTCGTGCGGTGCAAGGTCCCAGATTACGCTCACGTCATGTTGAAAAAGGCCCAGATTTACTCGCAGAGAGTCGTAGTAGTACAGATCTCCCAGAACGTGCTGATCGACCAGTTCCCGGATCTTACGCACTGCGCCGGTAAATAGAAACGTATGGTCGACCATGATCGTCAGTTTCTTGCGGGCCGCCAGTTCGATCAGCTCTTCAGCCTGTGCGGCGCTCGAAGTGAACGGCTTCTCGACGAAAATGTGCTTTCCGTTTTCGAGGGCCGCTTTCGCCAGCTCGTAATGCGTCCACACCGGAGTGATCACCGCGACGGCATCAACTTCGGGAGAAGAAAGGACTTCTGCCGGATCGGAAGCCGTCTTGATGCCCGGGTATGCTTTTCGCACCCGCGCAAGCGCCGAGGCGCTCTTGTCGCACACAATTTCCACTCGAGCGGAGTCCAATCCGTGCAAGTTCCGAACGATATTGGGGCCCCAGTATCCGTAACCAATTACGCCGACTCGTATCATAGGTCCTCTGTGTTTGTCGAAGAGTCCTGTAGACGCTCGGAATCAGTTGACGGGCTCTAACAGGATCAAGTGCGTTGCGACCAGCGCCTCAGAAATGTGACTTCCCTGAAGAATGCGACTACTCAAACAAGCGGCTACAAGACGGGCCAGTTCGGAGAAAATGTCCTGCGGAGGACCATCCCGAAACTGACGCGGAAAAGCTTAATAGGCCCCATCGCCGGTAAAGACCGCGCGTGGAGTAGCCAGAAGGATCTTGAGGTCCAGCCAGAGTGACCACGACTGGGAGTATCTCAGGTCCAATCTCACCATTTCCTCGAAGCGCGTACGGCTGCGACCGCTGACTTGCCACAGTCCCGTGACTCCCGGCTTCAGTTCGAAGACTCTGCGACGATGCCAGATGTCGTAAACCTCGAACTCGTAAGGCACCGGCGGGCGCGGACCCACCAGCGACATCTCTCCCCGCAAGACATTCCAAAACTGCGGAAGCTCATCGAAGCTCATCTTGCGCAGAATGCGCCCAACGGGTGTCACGCGGGGATCGCTAATTATTTTGTAGACAGCAGGTGCAGCTTCTCTGTTTTCCTTTTCCTGCACTCGGGCTTCGCCAGCGATAAACTGCTGGACATATTCCTGGTGGATCTTGGGATCGTTGTTGACATACATCGTGCGGAACTTCAGGCATCTGAAACGTGCTCCGAGGTGCCCCAGCCGCTCCTGCTCGAAGATTACTGGGCCCTGGGAAGTCAGCTTAATTGCTATCGCGATCACCAGCAGAATCGGCGAGAGAAGAAGTAGCAAGGCGCCACTTCCAACGACATCAATCAAGCGCTTCACTACCAAGGGAAAGCGCTTGGTCGGTCTTTTGTGGGACAGCTCAGGATAAAGCTTGATGTCAGCAATCGGCTCCGATCCTTCGGGATCCCCGCTTTCGGGGAACAAGTGAGCGGTGACGATCAAATTAGACGACAGCTCGCGATCGAGTTCCTTGTGAAGAACACCCATAATTTTCGAGGACAGGATGTCGGTAATATGCCGTTCGCCTTCCAGGCTGACTTCCGTAAAAATGACGCCCAGAATCACGTTCTCTTTGTACCAGCCGACGACGTCGGTTTCTCGCGTCAAACTCGAAACCACAGACGGCAACTGCCCCAGGAATCTTTCGGCTTTCCTGCTTTCCGGTAGTCCGTGCGCATCGACTAACATCAGGACGAACGGCTTGCGGGATCTTTCGGCTCGCCGCCGTTCGAGTGTCAGCATCGTGTGGAAGGTCTCCTGCTGGACCAATGCCTCCGGCTTCACGGACCGACGGGTCAACTGGAACGAAGTGTTCTGACCGTTGCGACGTCTTGCATGTTCGGTCGCAAGCGGTATTCTTAGTGAGCTATTTTCCATTTGCATTCCCATCCATTCGTGAACCTGAACTTCCGTGGTGCGCAGCCGTCGCGAAAATCGCAAATCGTGTAAACAATCTGCTTTCTGTTCGGGACTTCTCTAAGCAATCACTCCTTCAAGCAGGCCCGAAGCAGTCAGCGGTTCGAGAGCACTCGTTCGCGGCGTGTGAACGGGGCTTACCCTCGATCGATCGATCTCCAAGGCAACCGAACGACGCAGAAGCGAAACCGAAACCACAATGCGCTGATTTCCTTTGAAATTGATGAGAATCCCTTCTAAGCCTCTCAGCGCTTCGTCGTCGATGCGAATCCTCTGCCCAACCTCCAGAAATGGCCACGGCTCCGCGTGCAATCCGGAAGAAACAACCGTTTGAATGGCAGCTATCTCTGAATCTTCCACCGGAACCGGAACTCGGCCTCTTCCTACAACAGCGATCACGCCGGGGGTAACTAGGACGGGTAAACGCTTCTGACCATCAAATTGGCAAAACACATAACCTGGGAATAACGGCGAGTTTACCTCTCTGAGCCTTCCGCTCCAGCGCTTCTTCGTCTTGAACGTCGGCAGCAAAGTCTGGTAACCCTTACCGGACAGCAGAACCGCCGTCGAACTCTCCCAGCGCGTCCTAACTTGGAGTGCGAACCATCTCTCACTGCTAGTCTGGGGATCCATTCGGTCTGAGTAGCTCCCTTGGTTTAGCTGCTTCAAGCCGGTCCAGCTAGGCTACCGCCGTAAACCCTACATACTCACACGTCCTAATTCGCAATCAGCCTGCCAGACTATCTCGGGTCGTAGGCAAATCTCAGTTCGCTCAGCAAACCCTTCAATCCATTGAAAACAGGCCTCTTGAGGCCTGCCACGAGCAAATGGCCTCCTCCGTTGCCGGAGCCTAGGTTCTTGCCTATAGGCCCTTGAGTGAAAAGTCTTGCCACCATTTGCCAAGACGTTTCCTTGGCTAAGGGGGTTCTACGGGCCCCGGGACTCTTCGTCTCTAACGCACGTGTTTTGAGTTGCTTACGATTGTGAAACGGCTAGGGAGCCAGAAGAGTACCAAAATGAGCCATTTACGAGGTCAATCCTTATAGAACCTCAATCAAGAGTGACCCCTCAACAACAAACTCGGGAGTTACCACCCTTCAGGTTCAGCCCAAGAACGGAAATGAATCTTGCATGGCGCGCCATCGTAAACCAGGGCGGCGGGGTAATCCTCATACGCCGCAAAAGCAACAAGGTGCCAACGAGACTCGACACCCCGGAGAAAGCGCTCGGGTGCTCCAGGCGCGAGCGTGACGTCAAAACTGTTCAGCGGAATCTCCAACCCGTCGCCTCGGGCCTTGATGTACGCCTCTTTGCGCGTCCAACAATTGAAAAATGCTTCGGCTTGCGAATGAGCCGGCAATGCGCGCAATTCCGCGCACTCACGCTGGGAGAAAAATCGTTCTGCGATCCCCTCACTGGCTACCGCGGGCCGAACCATCTCCACATCAACGCCTAGATGTCGCCCGCGAGCAATCGCGTATACGGCACGACCGTGCGAATGAGAGAGATTGAAATCGATTGGCGATTCGACGCTCCTATCTCGATAGACCGGCTTGCCCCGGCGCTCATAGGAAAAATCGATATCCGAGGGTGGTCGCTGCAGATATCGGCCGAGCAGCTCGCGCAGAATGCCTCGTGCGGCGACGAAACTCCTGCGGTCGCCCGCGAAGACAAAGCGATCCGCGCGTGAGTTTTCATCCGGCGCAAGAGTAACCTCAAGGTGCCGAAGGACGGTTGGGGCGAGATTGAGAGACGCACGCCACACGTGTATTTCATCGGCGCCAAGTCCAAGGTTGCCGGCGGCGGGAATCGACCAATTTAAGCTCATGGATATGGCCCGGGTCCGGGGCCAAACATCATATTCCAGTTTAAAGCCGCCAATCAACGGTGGTTGGGAGCGAAGTGCAATACATCTGATGGTCATGCATAGCTAGGGCGTGCCGATCAGTCACTTGAGACGAGCTCGTCGGAACGAACAGAAAATGAACCACTTATTAGATGGAATCGGTTCGACTACTTGGACACGCAGAAATAGAGAAGGAATGGAGGCCAGGGAGCATTTTTGGGAAAAGTCTTTCCATTCCGGCCTCGCCGTTTCAGCTTCCGAAGCAACCGCAACCTATTGCCTGTGAAGGCTTTGCGATGTAGACCGAGTGGCCGGTCAGTTGCACATTACGTACCGGGAACGCTGTACGCGCACCCCTGGATGTCGGTGTCCCGGGGATTCCGGAGCTCTCGGAAAGGCGACTCGAAGACGAGATGAATAACGGCACTTACTGCTTGAAACCCAATGTGATGGTGGAACCCCTCGTCGACGCATGGTATGCGTGGGCGCACCTGATTCCTCCGGCGACTGCGGCGCGCAACCTCACCGAACGTCATCTCCGCATCATGGACTCCTACATCGAATCTCCGGAAACGCACCAGGCGGCCGTAAAGAACCCGGCGCTGCTCGGCGGCCCGTTCATCGATCTTGGCGGCAACCATGTAGAACAGGTGAAACAGTTGCGCGACCGGACCCTCCGCGATCGCAGCAACCTCGTCAATCTTTCACGCTCCATCGAAAAGCTCGACGCCCTGCTGCGAGAAAAAGCGGTCGGCTATAGCCTTGAGGCGCTGTACGCCGAGATTCCCGCCTGTCTACAGGGATATGTAGAGCTTGTCTACGACCTCAACAACCATCCATCGTTTCGCTTGATCGAGCCTCTACTCTACAAGAGCCCGTTCTACGACACTACGATGCAGAGCGTGATGCTGTCGGAAGTCGCAGGAGATGACCGGCCCTTCGTCTTCAGCACACCGCGACTTGATAAAGGCAACTCGGTACAGCTGCAGATTCCTTTTGCAAGCGAGCAGCTTGATGCGCTTTTCCGGATGAGGAATGAGCCCTCCTCCTTCGAAGCCATCCGTGACATTCTCGGGTTGAATGATCAAGATGCGGACCGTTTTCGGGAGTTCCTGACATCAGAAAAGCCGAAGCCATACGCTAAATACGAGGGAAAGGGAGCGCGCTGGCGGTATTTCGGGCACGCCTGCATCCTGCTCGAGACCCAGGATGTAAGTGTCTTGCTCGACCCGATTCTCAGTTATACCTACGAGAGTGATATTTCGCGATATACATACGCAGACTTGCCCGACGTGATCGACTACGTTCTGATTACTCACAACCACCAGGACCATATTCTATTCGAGACATTGCTGCAGCTGCGTCACCGTATTCGCAACATCGTTGTGCCTCGAAATGGAGGGGGCGCGCTGCAGGATCCGTCGCTGCGCCTTCTTTTGAAGCAGTGCGGCTTCCGCAATGTGATCGAAGTTGGCGAGATGGATGAGATTCCCTTTCCCCGCGGGTCGATCAGAGCCATACCATTCCTTGGGGAACACGGCGATCTCAATGTGTTAACAAAGTCCGCATACCTGATCCGAATCGACAAACACTCGCTCCTATTCGCGGCCGACTCCTGCAACATTGCGCCGAAAATGTACGAGCACATCCATCGGGAAACCGGAGACGTGGAAGTCTTCTTCGTGGGAATGGAATGCGACGGGGCCCCTGTTTCCTGGATCTACGGTCCGCTCCTCACGCAGCGACTGGAACGACCCAAGGACCAGTCACGTCGGCTGGCCGGCTCAAATTTCGAACGTGCGAACGCCATGGTGAACCAGTTCCAATGCAAAGAAGTGTACGTCTACGCTATGGGACAAGAACCCTGGCTGAATTACATTAGTAGCATCAAGTACACTGAGAAATCGAATCCCATTATTCAGTCGAATCTGCTGATCGAGACTTGCAGAGCGAGCGGCGTCACGACGGAGAGATTGTTCGGCGAGAAGGAGATCCTCCTCCCGTAGAGGCGATCCAGGGTTCCCGGATTGGCGAGAGACGCAGAAATGATACCCGAAACAGCTAGATCGGCGAGCGTGACAAATCACGAAGGATCCGAGCCACTTGTTCGCGAACCTTCCGTGGCATGGAACGCAACTCGAACCGATTATCCGCGCGACAAGAGCGTGGCGGAACTGTTTGAGAAAACGGCGGCTAAGTATCCGAGTGCGGCGGCTGTGATCTGTGGCGATCAGCGGCTTACGTATTCGGAACTCAACGTGCGCGCCAACCGGCTCGCTCATCTCCTGCGCCGGATGGGTGTTGGTGAGGAGACGATGGTCGGGTGTTGCATGGACCGTTCCCTTGATCTCATCGTCGCTCTCGTGGCGATCGTGAAAGCTGGCGGAGCCTACGTCCCGCTCGATCCCGCGTATCCCAAAGAACGCTTGGATTTTATGATCGAGGACACGCACATTCGGGTAATGCTCACCCAAGGATCTCTTGCACCTGCCGTGCTTGACGGACGCAACATCCGTTCCATTTGCGTGGACGATCTGGATGCCGTCTCCTCTCCGACAGAGGACGCGAATCCTTCGCCTCTGGGCAGCGCAAATAGCCTCGCTTATGTGATGTATACCTCTGGATCCACGGGTCAGCCAAAGGGCGTAATGATCGACAATCGCGCGATCGTTCGCCTCGTACGAAATACCAACTACTGCCGCTTTGGTCCTGAAGAAGTTTTTCTGTCGTTTGCGCCTATCGCGTTTGACGCCTCCACATTTGAAATCTGGGGCCCTCTGTTGAATGGAGCACGGCTGGTCGTCATGCCGCCCCGCACAGTTTCCCTGGAAGAACTTGGGCGGGCGCTGCGGGAAAATGGAGTGACGACTCTTTTTCTGACGACGGCTTTCTTCAATCTGATGGTGGATCAGCGCCTTGACGATCTCCAGCCCGTCCGCCAGCTCCTTACCGGCGGTGAATTTGTCTCGCCGCGCCATTTTCGCCGGGTTCACGAATCTCTGCCGGGCTGCGACCTCTACCACGTCTATGGACCCACGGAGAACACGACTTTCAGCACATACTACCCGGTGGCGAAGAAGCAGGCGGCCTTCGCCTCAGTGCCGATCGGCCGTCCTATTTCCAATACGCGCGTCTATATTCTCGACGAGATGATGCGGCAAGTGCCAGTGGGAGAAACCGGGGAACTTTACACCGCGGGTGATGGTTTGGCTCGCGGCTATCTGAACAATGCGGGAGCAACCGCCGAAAAATTTCTCCCGGATCCGTTTGTCGCAAGTTCCGGAGAGCGAATGTATCGCACCGGCGACTTGGCCCGCTGGACTCCCGACGGTGACATCGAATTTCTCGGCCGAATTGACAATCAAATCAAGATTCTCGGCCACCGCATCGAGCCGGGCGAAATCGAAACCGTCCTAACGATGCACCGAGGCGTTAAACATGTCTCGGTTGTGCCGCACACGGACGAAAATGGAACCAAGCGCCTGGTGGCCTATTACGCGCCTTCGTCACAGCCAGGCCCCTCTCCGAAGGAGTTGAAACAGTTCCTCCAGGGAAAACTGCCGCAATACATGGTGCCCGCTCTTTTCGTTTCGATGGATTCACTGCCCCTCTCGACAAACGGAAAAGTGGACCGGGCGGCGCTGCCTGCTCCCGTATTTGCCTCCGAACGCGGCGCAACCGCGGAGGGATCGGCATCACAAGCGGAACAGATGATCATCGATCTTTGGAAACGGGTTCTGCGCGTCGAGAGCGTGGGGCTGGACGACAATTTCTTTGACATCGGCGGCGACTCACTGCTGCTCGTAGCCGTCCATTCCAATCTTCAGAGGATGCTGCAACTGGAGATTCCGGTTACGGATTTGTTCGAATTCACGACGGTCCGAACGTTGGCTCGCCGCCTTGCCGAAAAGCAACCGGCGGAATCTTCGTTGTCCTCCGTGCAAGAGCGCGCCCAGAAGCAGCGCGAGGCGTTCGCACGCCAGCGTGAAAGCCGGATTGGCGGCGTTTCTTGAGTTCACCTGCCCCACAGAACCCTCTCATGGAGGGTGTCGCGATCATCGGAATGGCTGGGCGCTTTCCGGGTGCCCGGAACGTTGCTGAATTCTGGCGGAATCAGCTGAACGGTTTCGAGGCGATTTCTCATTTTCGAGTTGAGGATCTCGAGGACCCCAACGCGGCGGAGCTTGCGCGGGACCCGAATTACGTCTTGGCCCGATCTGTTCTTGACGATGTAGATTTCTTCGATCCCGAGTTCTTCGGTATTCTTCCGCGCGAAGCGGAGCTTATGGATCCCCAGCAGCGCCTCTTTCTCGAGTCCTGCTGGGAGGCATTCGAAGACGCGGGATATGACCCTTACAAGTACCCGGGGGCCGTTGGCGTGTTCGGAGGCACTAGCCAGAGCTCTTATTTCCTCACCCGGCTCTGCAACAATCCAGGCTTCATCCCTAACTACACGGGAGCCTACCAAGTGGGAAGTTACCCTGAAATGATGGGGAACAACCCCGACTTCCTGTGCACTCGTGTCTCTTACAAGCTGAACTTACGTGGACCGAGCTTCACCATGGTTTCCGGTTGCTCCACTTCCTTGATGGCGGTAGTTCAGGCTTGCCAGTCGCTGCTGACTTACCAGAGTGATATGGCCCTGGCCGGCGGGGTTTCGATTACGTTCCCCCAGAAGCGCGGCTCTTATTATCAGGACGGCGGAATGATTTCGCCGGACGGCCATTGCCGGACTTTCGACGCAGACGCGCAAGGGACAGTCTTTGGCGCAGGCGTTGCAGTGGTCATGCTGAAGCGGCTGGAAGATGCAGTGCACGACGGGGATCAAGTCTATGCGGTGATTCGCGGTTCGGCATCGAATAACGACGGTTCCGCAAAGGTGGGCTACACGGCACCCAGTGTTGAGGGGCAAGCGCGCGTGATCGCGCTGGCCCAGGAAGCCGCCGGTATCGACCCGGAAACGATTGGCTACATCGAAGCGCACGGAACGGGGACCCCGTTGGGCGACCCAATTGAGCTCGCTGCGCTCACGAAAGCATTCCGTCACAAAACATCAGCGAGACGCTTTTGTGTAGTTGGTACGGCAAAAACAAACGTTGGCCACCTGGACATCGCCGCTGGCGTGACAGGTCTGATCCACGCGACCCACGTCGTCCGGCACGGAGTGTTTCCGCCCACGCTTCACTTCAAGAAGCCGAATCCAAAATTCGATCTGGGAAGTAGCCCTTTCTATGTGAATTCGGAGCTTACCGAGTGGAAATCGGACCGGGCACCGCGTCGGGCGGGCGTGAGCGCCTTTGGCGTCGGAGGGACCAACGCACACCTGGTCATCGAGCAAGCCCCGGCCCGGAAATTAGACACGCCCACAAGGCCTGTCGAACTTCTCGTACTCTCTGCTCGGTCGGAGGCTGCGCTCGACCGCGCGACCGACAACCTGACCCAGCATTTGCGGGCGAATCCGGATGTGAGTTTGGCGGACGCGGCATGGACGCTGCAGGTTGGGCGCCGCCCGTTTCCTTGCCGCCGCACTGTCGTCGCCTCCGACGTGACGGAAGCGATTACCGCGCTTTCAAAGCGCGATCACAAGCGGATGCAGACGCGCGTGCGGCCGAACGATAATCCACCAGTTTATTTCCTCTTTCCCGGCCAGGGCTCACAACACGCTAATATGGCTCGCGAAATCTACCAGACCGAGCGGGTTTTTCGCGAGACGGTGGACCGGTGCGCGGAGATTCTGCGGCCGCACCTTAACACGGATCTCCGCTCGCTGCTTTATCCGCCAGAAGGAGCGTCCGAAGAGGCGAAAAAGCGGGTAACCGACACAATTGTAGCGCAGCCGGCAATCTTCACTGTTGAATATGCGCTGGCACAGCTATGGATGAGTTGGGGAATCCGGCCGCAGGCGATGCTTGGCCACAGCGTAGGGGAATTCGTCGCCGCGTGCCTCGCCGGAGTCTTTTCGCTGGAGGACGCGCTGGGACTCGTCGCAGCCCGTGGGAAAATGATGCAGGATGTGGCGCCCGGGGGCATGTTATCCGTGCGGCTGCCGGAATCGGAAGTTCGATCGCGTCTAAACGGAACGCTTTCGCTCGCAGCCGTGAATTCGCCCTCGTTGTGTGTCGTTGCCGGACCTTTCGACGCACTCGATCATTTCGAGCAGGAACTGGGACGCGAAGGAATCGCGTGCCGCCGTCTGGTGACTTCGCACGCGTTTCATTCGGCGATGATGGATCCCATCATCGAACCGTTTACCGCTCGGGCTGCGCAGATTGATCTGAATCCCCCGCAGATACGATACGTCTCGGGGGTCACAGGTACGTGGATCACCGACGAAGAAGCGACCGATCCCACATACTGGGCGCGCCACTTCCGCCAGGCCGTTCAATTCTCCACCGGCGTCACAGAACTTCGGAAGAATCCCAATGGAATTCTGATTGAAGTGGGTCCCGGCAATGTCTTAGCGACTCTTGCGCGGCAAAACATAGGCGCAGCAGCGGACCAGATCATTGTGTCTTCCCTCTCCGACGGGTACTCCGGAGATGGCGATGCCGCCAGCTTAATGAACGCACTCGGCTCGGCCTGGATGGGTGGAGTGCAGCCCGATTGGATAGCGGTTCACGCCGGCGAGGACCGGCAACGCGTTTCCCTGCCCACTTATCCGTTTGAACGAAAGCGCTACTGGCTTGAAACTCCCGCGATTCCATCGAACACGGCCGCAAGAACCCCTGCGCCGTCAGAATTCGCGCCATCAGACACTATGCGTCTCCCCATTCTGGAGGACCAAAGAGCTGTGAACCCGATCACGGAATCCCCAGCCTCAGCGGCAAGCGCACCGAGCCGCGTCACCAAGCTCCGCGCCATGCTCGCGGAGATTTTCGAAGAGCTTTCGGGCGTCGATGTGTTGCAAGCGGATAGCTCGGCGACATTCCTCGAGCTGGGATTTGACTCACTTTTCCTAACTCAGGTAACGCAATCCCTGCAAACGAAGTTCGGGTTGAAAATCACATTCCGGCAGCTACTTGGCGATCAGTGCACGTTGGACGCGCTGGCCGAATACGTCGATGGCAAGCTGCCAGCCGAATTGTTTGCAGAACCCGCTCCGATCTTGCCGTCACGGTCGGCAATTCCTGCGGCAGGGACAACTCCGATCTCTTCCGTGACCGCGGAACTGCCGAACGCAATGAGTAGTGGGAATGGAGGTGCTCCCGTGTCTGAATCCCCTGTCGAGCGCCTGATGCGCGAGCAGCTCCAGGCCATGAACCAACTTTTCGCCAAACAGCTCGAAGCGATCAGCGGAGTTTCCTCGGCAGGCACGGTGCCGCCGCCTGCTCTTCCAAGCGCGGCGGCCGCCGCTCCGCCGGTACAGGCCCCCAAGGTCGGACCCACTTCCGCCGCAGCGGAGAAGGAAACTAAAGAGCTCAAGGGCTTCACGCCTTTCAAACCGCTTCCAAAGGGACCCTCGGCAGAGCTGACTGCCCGGCAGCAAGCGCATATCAAAGCGTTAGTGGAGCGATACACCAGGCGCACGGCCGGTTCCAAGCAGAAGACTCAGGAATATCGTCAGGTGCTGGCTGATCCGCGCGTAGTTGCAGGTTTTCGATCGGAATGGAAGGAAATGGTTTATCCGATCATCGCCGTGCGCTCAGAGGGCTCGCATCTTTGGGACGTAGACGGTAACGAGTACATGGACATTCTCAACGGTTTTGGGCCCATCATGCTGGGCCACCGTCCGGATTTCGTAGAGAAGGCCATCGAAAGACAGCTTCACGAAGGATTTGAAATCGGTCCACAGACGCTCCTCGCGGGCGAAGTTGCAAAAGCGATTTGCGAGTTCACAGGGAATGAGCGCGCAACATTCTGCAATACCGGTTCGGAAGCAGTGATCGCGGCGATGCGGCTGGCGCGCACGGTCACCGGACGCAGCAAAGTGGTGTTTTTCGCGGGCGATTATCACGGCATGTTCGATGAAGTGCTGGTAAAAGGAATTAAGAAGGGCGGTGTGCCGGTTGCGGTTCCGGTCGCTCCGGGAATTCCCCGCGAGAATGTCACAAACGTCGTAGTCCTCGAGTACGGAGCGCCAGAATCGCTCGAGTGGATTCGTCAGAATGCCAAGGATCTCGCGGCCGTGATGGTCGAACCCGTCCAGACCCGCCATCCCGACCTTCAACCCGTTGAATTCCTGAGAGAGCTGCGCAATATCACGCAACAGTCAGACACGTGTTTGGTTTTCGACGAAGTGGTTACCGGATTCCGTGTTCATCCAGGCGGATGCCAGGCACTTTTTGGAATTCGCGCCGATCTCGCCACCTATGGAAAGGTTCTCGCCGGCGGTATGCCCATCGGTGTTCTCGCGGGCAAAGCAAAGTACATGGACGCACTCGATGGAGGGACGTGGCAATACGGCGATGATTCCTATCCAGAGGTGGGCGTCACGTTCTTTGCCGGGACATTCGTCCGTCACCCCTTGGCGCTCGCGGCGGCGAAGGCCGTCCTTCAGTATTTCAAGGAGCAAGGCCCTGCGCTGCAGCAACGCCTGACGGAACGAACCGGCGATCTTGTGCGGCGGCTCAACGAAATCTTCCGGAAGAATGAGGTGCCGACCCACGTCGAGAACTTTGCGAGCGTGTTCTATTTCACCTTCCCCGCTGACTTCAAGTTTTCAAGTCTCTTCTATTACCATCTGCGCGACAAAGGGATTCACCTGCTCGAGGGTTTCCCCTGCTTCATGACGACGGCTCACGTCGACGCGGATATGGATCGCATCGTGCGCGCGTTTGAAGAAACCGTAGCGGAGATGCAAGAGGGAGGGGTTCTCCCCGAACCGACGGGAAGAGTTCCGCATTCGGAAATTATTGAGCAACCCGTTTTGACTGCGGCGGCTGCGTCCGTTTCCTCTCAGGGTGTCGAAGAGCCCATGACTGAATCTCAGCTTGAAGTATGGCTTTCCGACCAACTGGGCAAGGAGGCCTCATGCAGCTACAACGAATCCTTCACACTGCACATGCGGGGCACAGTGAACGAACCGGCTCTTCGCGAAGCCCTCAAGCAGGTGATTGGCCGTCACGACGGTTTGCGCGCCACGTTTGATTCCGAAGGAAAGAGTGAGCGATTTGCTCCGAGGCTCGATCTCGATATCCCCGTGCTAGACCTTTCCGCGCTGAGCCAGGCAGAGCGCCAGGCGCGCGTTCAACAACTCGTTGAGGAAGACGCGCACACTCCTTTCAAGTTGGATCAAGGCCCACTCGTTCGCGCGAAATTTGTGAAGATGGAAGCTCGCTATCAGCTTTTACTCTTCACTTCCCATCACATCGTCTGCGACGGGTGGTCAACAAACGTCCTGCTAGACGAAGTTGCCAAGCTCTACAACGCGATCAACAAGGGTGTCGCGTGCGACTTGCCAACGGCCGTGAGCTTTGCGGCTTATGCGCGCTCGCAATCGGATTTTTTCAAGAGCCAGGAAGGGAGGGAGAACGAGAAATTCTGGATCGAGCAATTCCGCGAACCAGTGGCATCGTTAGACCTCCCGACAGACCGTCCCCGGCCGGCCGTCAGGGAATTCGCGGGAGCCACCTATCGGAAAAAGATCGGTGCGGACGTTTACAACAGTATCAAGCGTCTCGGAGCTCGCCAGAAGTGTACGCTCTTTGTCACTTTGCTGGCCGGCATGCAAATCTTGTTGAGCCGTCTCACCGGACAGGACGATATCGTTGTCGGCATACCTTCTGCGGGCCAGTCATTGGTCGAAGAAGGAGTGCTTGTCGGCCACTGCGTTAACTTCCTGCCTTTGCGAGGTTTGACTATCGGGGACCCCACGGCCGCCACTTACCTGGCGCAGGTGCGCCAATCGCTGCTCGCGGCGTATGATCATCAAAATTACACGTACGGGAGACTCGTCCGGAAGCTGACCCTTAACCGCGACCCAAGCCGTCTTCCCCTCACCGAGGTGCAGTTCAACCTTGAGCGCGTTGGCGAAGGGCTCCACTTTGACGGATTTGACGCGACGGTAGATCCCAATCCGAAAAGCTTTGTGAACTTTGACATCTTCTTGAATGTCGTCGAGTCAAAAGACGGCCTGATTTTGGACTGCGATTACAACACGGGGCTTTACGACGAAGCCACAATTGCCCGATGGCTGGGCCACTATGAGGCACTGCTTGAAGGAATGGTCGCAGACGTCAATCAGCGCGTGTCCGAACTGCCTATTCTGACGGAATCCGAGCGGCGGCAAATTCTGGCGGATTGGAACGCAACGCAGGCCGATTACGCGCGGAACGCGTGCGTGCACCAATTGTTCGAAGCCCAAGCAAGCGCCAGCCCGAAGGCGGTTGCGGTCGCGTTTGGAGATCAGAAACTGACGTATGAAGAGCTCGACCGCCGTGCCAATCAGTTAGCAAACTATTTGAGAAAACTTGGCGTAAAGCCCGGCGTCATGGTGGGAATCTTTGTCGAACGCTCATTGGAAATGATCGTCGCCTTGCTGGGCGTGATGAAGGCGGGCGGCGCATACGTGCCGATGGACCCGACCTATCCTGCAGAACGGATTTCGTTCGTCTTGACGGATGCAGGTGTGCCGGTGTTGTTAACGCAGGAAAAACTGACTCAAAATCTCCCCGCATCCGCAAGTCGCATGGTTTGCCTCGATGCACATTGGAGTGAGATCGCGCAAGAAAGCGCGAGCGTCCCTCACGCAGCCGTCGCGTCCGAAGATCTCGCCTACGTAATCTACACATCCGGCTCGACGGGAAAGCCGAAGGGCGTCGAGATTTCGCACCGCGCTGTTGTCAACTTGCTCTCGTCAATACGCAAAAGGCCGGGCCTGGATTCAACCGATACTCTCGTTGCGGTGACGACGCTTTCCTTCGATATCGCTGGGCTAGAGTTGTTTCTGCCGCTCTGCGTCGGCGCAAAGCTCGTCATTGCCAGCCGCGAAGTGGCCGCCGATGGCTCGCAATTGCTCGCTCAATTGGTCTCCTCTGGCGCAACCGTCATGCAAGCAACTCCGATCACGTGGAAGATGCTGCTCGAGGCCGGGTGGGACGGCAATCCGCGGTTAAAGGTGCTATGCGGTGGCGAGGCGTTTCCGAGGGAATTGGCGAATGAACTGACGAAACGGGCCGCTTCGGTGTGGAATATGTACGGGCCCACGGAAACGACGATCTGGTCAGCGACGGCAGAGGTGAAGGAGGGAACTGGACCGGTGCTAATCGGTCCTCCGATCGACAACACCCAGTTCTACGTGTTGGATGGTCACGGACAGCCGGCCCCCCTCGGTCTAGCAGGGGAACTGCACGTCGGAGGAGACGGTTTGGCGCGTGGTTATTTCCACCGGCCGGAACTCACCGCGGAAAAATTCACTCGCAATCCCTTCCGTAGCGAGCCCAACGCCCGGCTCTACAAGACGGGAGACTTGATGCGGCGTTTGCCCGGCGGTGGTCTTGAATTTCTCGGCAGGCTGGACAACCAGATCAAGCTGCGGGGATTCCGAATCGAGCTCGGGGAAATCGAGACCGGCCTCGTGCGCTACCCTGGGGTCCGAGAAGCCGTGGTAATCGTTCGCGAGGATGTTCCGGGCGACAAACGGTTGGTCGCGTATCTTACGTCCGACCAGCAGGCTCTCACCGTAACCGCCGTTCGAGAATTTCTGACCGGAAAGCTGCCCAACTACATGCTGCCGTCCGCCGTGATTCGTATGGACGTTATGCCGTTGACACCCAATGGAAAGATTGACCGAAAAGCCCTCCCGGCTCCGGACGTAGCGCCCGCGCGGCAGAGGGAATTCGTTCCTCCTCGCACCGACCAGGAAAAGATGCTTGCCGCTATCTGGGCGGAGGTCCTTCATATCGAGCAGGTGGGCGTTCAGGACAATCTATTCGAACTGGGAGCAGACTCGCTGCATATATTTCAGATAGCCGCAAGAGCCAATAAAGCAGGGATCAAGCTCGCGCCCGCGCAATTCTTGAAATACCGGACGATCGCTTCGTTGCTGGCTCACATGGAAGCTGAAAAGACGAACGGAGCGAAACCTGCGATGCCTTCTATTGTGCCGGTCGCGCGAGAGAAATACCGGGTGAAACAACTTATACAATGAATGAAAAGCGGCTCGCAAACCCAGCCCTCTCCGAGCCTGATCCCGCCCCATCCGCCGACGGCAAACATAAAGCCGCGGACGCGGGAGAGGTCTTCGTTCTTCCCACGTCGCTAGGCCAGGATAGATTCTGGGGCCTCGACCGGATGAAACCCGGCAATCCGACTTGGAATGTGCCGGTACGTTTTCGACTCCAGGGGACACTGAATACTGGTCACGTTGAGGCAGCCTTCAACGAGATCGTCCGCCGCCATGAATCCCTGCGCACAATGTTCACGGTCGTGGACGGCCAGCCGGCACAGGTGATTAGACCGGACTTGAAGATCGTGGTTCCAATCACGGATCTTCGTCACATTCCGAAACCGGAGCGAGATGCCGAGGTCGACCGACTCTCGGTCAAGGAGGCTCACTGGCATTTTGACCTGGCAGCCGGTCCTCTCTTCCGCGTCAGTCTGCTGCAGGTGGCCGATGATGAGCACGTGTTGCTGGTGAATCCGCACCACTCCGTCGCGGACTACATATCGATTGGTCTCATTTCGAACGAATTGGGCGCCCTTTACGTGGCGTATTCCGGTGGTGGTGAACCGGTTCTTCCTGAACTTCCGATCCAGTACGGAGATTTTGCGGTCTGGCAACGCGAGCAATCGCAAGGTCCGGTCGTGCAGAGCGAGGTTGCTTATTGGAAGGAACAGCTCAAGAACCTCCCGCTACTCGAATTTCCGACCGACCATCCAAGACCATCTTTCCCGACCTACAACTCAACCATCACCTCGATGCTCCTGCCCGTGAAACTGACCGATGCGGTTAGGGATATCGCCAACGGCGAGGGTGCCACTTTTTTCAACACGCTGCTTGCTGCTCTCGCCGTCGTTCTCTACCAGCACACCGGACAGACCGATTTTGGAGTGGGGACGCAGGTCTCCGGCCGAACGAGTGTGGAATTGGAGCCGATGATCGGCCTTTTCATCAACAATGTCGTTCTGAGGATGGATCTGTCAGGAGACCCCTCCTTTCAGCAGTTAGTCGGCCGCGTGCAGGAAGTTGGGATGCAAGCCATCGCCAACCAAAATCTCCGGTTCGAGCAATTGTTGAGGGAGTTGCGTCCCAATGATTATCCGAGCCACCACTCGCTGTTCCGGATCAATTTCATCTGTCAGAGAGATCCCGTGAAACCTCTCGAGTTCGGCGGAATCAAGCTGACCGTTATCCCGTCGAAGTCCCAGGGAGCTCTCTACGACCTGAATGTGTTCTTGATTCTGCGGAACGAAGGATGGCGGCTGGCTTGTGAATACAACACCGATCTCTTTGAGGCCAGCACGATCACTCGCCTGCTCGAGGACTATCGAGCAGTGCTCGAAAAGCTCGTTGAAACATCAAGCCGCCGCCTTTCGGAGTTTTCACTCGCCGGACGGGGACTTGCCCCGAAGTCTTTGGGCGCCGCAGCCGTGAACCAAATGGTCCCGTCGGAAATGATGGCTCCTGTCGTCACCCCTTCATATGCCAAGCCTTCTGCGGAATCCTACGTGATGCCGGCGAGCGCCGCGCAACGGCGCTTCTGGGTGTTGGAGCAGCTTGCGCCTGGCAATCCTGCCCTTCACATGAGGGCCTGTGTGCGCCTTACAGGGTCAGCGTCTGTGGCTGCACTTGAAAAGAGCCTTCAGGCTCTCGTGGACAGGCACGAAACCTTGCGAACCACTTTCGAGGGAGTAGATGAGGATTTGGTTCAGGTAATCGCGGCGTCGCGAACGATTTCCTTAAGCGTGGTCCCTCTCGAAGACACGCCTTCGACAGACCGCGAGGCAACACTGTGGGAGGCGATACGCACCGAGGCTTCGGCTGCATTTGATTTGGGGCGCGGTCCACTGATTCGAGCTCGCTTATTCCGTCTCGGGCCTCAAGAACATGTGCTGGTAATTACGACTCATCATATTCTCGTTGATGGATGGTCCCAGAATGTGCTCCAGCGCGAACTGTGGACCAATTACGAGGCATTCGCGGAGGCCAAGGAACCGTCATTACCCCCGCTGGATATTCAGTACGCCGATTTTGTCCACTGGCAGCGGGAATGGCTGAGCTCGGAAAGCGCCAAGCAAGAATTAAATTTTTGGAGGGAGCAGCTGGCTTCGCCTCTCCCGTTGATGAACCTGCCAACGGGGCGGCCGGGAAGAAATCGGGCAGCATCTCCCGCTCCCATGGAAACTCTGCTATTGCCCGAAGTTCTGACAAGGTCGCTGAAGAGCCTAAGCAAATCACAGGATGTCTCGATGTTTATGGTCCTGCTGACCTGCTATAGCGCGCTGCTTCACCGTTATACGAATCAAGATGACTTTGTAATTGGCTCGCCCGTCGCTAACCGAAGAACGGAAACGGAACCGCTCATTGGACCGTTTGCGGGGCCGGTGTTGCTGCGGCTAGATCTGAAGGGCAACCCGACTTTGCGAGAGTTACTCGAACGGGTTCGCGATATCACCCTGGAAGCGCTGAGTCACGCGGATATGCCGTTCGAGGAGCTCCTCAAGAAATTGGAAGTGCGCTCCATACGCGGCCGGAACCCTCTCTCGCAATGCTACTTCTTCTACCAGACGGCATTCCTACAGCCGCGGCAATTGCGCGATCTGACGGTCACGCCAATGCCCGATTTTGGTCTTGGCACACACTTTGAACTGCAAATGGGACTCTTGGATCGGCGCGAAGGTGTTCGCGCCCAACTAGAGTACAACTCCGCCCTGTTTGAGCCTGTCACCATTCGCTGCATTCTGGACGATTATCGAAAGGTACTCGAGGCATTTTCCGAGAACCCGGATCTGCGGATTTCCGATTTGCCAGTCTCGCTCCAGGCGAAACCGGCACCGGTCGCAGCCGTCGATCCGTCTACAGTCGAAATCGTGCCGCCGCGAGACGATGCAGAAAGGCAACTTGCCGAGATCTGGGAGGAGACCCTGAGCGTTCGGCCGGTGGGTGTTCGCCAGAATTATTTCGATCTTGGCGGCAATTCCCTGCTCGCAGTTCGCCTTTTTGGCCAAATCGAGAAGACTTTCGGGAAGAGGCTGCCGCTCTCGACGCTGTTCGAAGCTCAAACGGTGGAGGATCTTGCAGCAATCCTTCGCGATGAGGAGGCGGCGCCCGATTGGTCTCCGCTCGTAGCCATCCAGCCAAAGGGTAACCGCCCTCGTTTTTTTTGCGTGCACGGCGGAGGCGGAAACGTTTTGATCTATCGCGCGTTGTCGCGCCATCTCGGTTCCGAGCAGCCTTTTTATGGATTGCAATCGCAGGGGCTCGATGGAGAGCGTCCATACCTCACGCGGATTGAAGATATGGCGGCTCTCTACGTCAAGGAGATGCGAAGAGCTCAACCGCATGGACCCTATTTGCTCGGCGGCTATTGCATGGGCGGGACGGTCGCCTACGAAATGGCTCAACAACTCAAGGCGCAAGGCGAGGAGGTCGCTTTGCTGGCCTTGTTTGACACAATCAATTGGTCGCGGGTCCGTCCCGGCACCGCCTGGACGAAAGCGCATTTCCAGCTGCAGAGGTTGATATTCCATGCGCGGAATTTCTTGCTCCTGAACTTTAAGGACAGGATCAGGTTCTTCAAGGAGAAAGTCATCGTTCTCCGGCACCGATCGAACGTTTGGCGAGGTATGCTGCTCGAGAAGTTCATGAAGGAACAACCGGGAAACAAATCTGAGGCGCTTCTGCCGGCAAGAATCTGGGCAGTCAACGATCGGGCGATCTTGAACTACGTGCCGCGGCCATACAATGGCGCATTATCCGACTTTCGTCCTGTGAGGCAGTACGCAAAATATCTCGGCCAGGACATGAATTGGGACCGCTTGGCGCTCGGCGGTCAAGAAATCCTCACGCTGCCGGTATTTCCAGCCGGGATGCTCCTGGAACCATTCGTGAAGCATTTGGCCGCTGCGTTGCGCTCATCGATTGACAAGGTCATGAAAGAAGCGCCCGGGAAAGCCGATCTCTTTGAGGTGCATGTGACCTCGAACGAATGAAGTGCCGGTCCCGCTCAAAGGGAATTCGGAATGTTGTTAATTCTTCCCATTGCCGCCTTCCTCGTCCTCTACTTCATTTTCCGCGCCCAGAAGATTGAATGGCGGAGAGCAGCTCTGGCAGCCGCCGTTTTTTGCGGCACTTGCGTTGTCGTAATAACGGAGACGCTGAGTTTGCCGCGGCTCCTGACGCGCGGTTACGTTGCAATCTTCTGGCTGGTCATCTGTGTCGTCAGCTTCCTCTTCCTGGGAGCAATCAGACGGCGCATGGCGTCCCCTTCCCAGCTCAGGGAGCCTGCCCAGACCCACTTCGATCCTGGCACAAAAGGCTTACTCATCGCAGCAAGCCTGATTGTCCTTCTGGTTGGAATCACCGCCTTCTTGAGCCCGCCCAACATGTGGGACGCCATGGAATACCACTTGGGCCGCGTAACGATGTGGATGAGTCACCATAGCGTGCGATTCTTCCCAACGCCGGACTATTCTCACTTGATTTTCGGCCCGTGGGCGGAATACGCGATGATGCAAACGTATCTCCTTTGGGGCACCGATCGCTTCGTCAATTTTGTCGAGTTCTTCAGCATGCTTGGAAGCGTGCTTGGCGTTTCCCTGATCGCGGGAAAGTTGGGGGCCGGTACTCGCGGTCAAGCGCTGGCCGCCGTCGCGTGCGCGACGTTACCAGAGGGCGTTCTCGAAGCTTCAGGCCCCATGAATACGTACGTCGTCTCTTTCTGGGTCATGACCACCGTCGCTTTCTTCTTGAGCTGGAATGACGACCCGAGCTGGGTGAACACCACGTGCCTCGGTCTGGCAGCGGGCTTGGCTGTCCTCACGAAAGGAACAGCATATGTGTACCTGCCCTTTCTTGTCCTCGCCTGCTGGTTGATGGGATCGCCGGTTGCGCGAATCCGATTCCTGAAGCGCTGCGCGGTGCTCGTACTGCTGATCCTGGCCGTCAACGGCGCCCAATATTTCCGGGATTACGGGCTAACGGGCTCGCCACTCGGCCTCCCTTTCGCGGATGGTGGCCCCCGGCTGCATTGGATGATGGACCGTTTCAGCCCGCAGGCCGGCCTTGCGAATGTGCTCCGCAATATTTCCCTTCACACTGTGACCCCCAGTTCTGCGGCCAATTCGCAGATCGAGAAGTTGTTCCGGGTCGCGATCCGTGGACTCGGCGCCAACCCGGATGACTTGCGAGCAATCCGCCTGGGCGACACTTTCCAATTGAACCATTTCTCCTTGCATGAGCTTCATGCAGGTAACCCTCTGCAACTGCTTTTGCTGCTGTTTGCAGTCGCGGCAGCGCTTTGGAAGGGCACCCGGCCTGACAATCGCCAGCCGTTCTGGTTTGCCCTGGGGCTCATATTTTCATTCCTATTCTTCAGCACCTTGTTGAAGTGGGACATATGGGCCGGCCGTCACCAGTTGCCGATCTTTGTACTGGGCTCGGCGCTCATCGGGTGGGCAATGGACAAGTATTTCTCCCACAAAGCCGGGATCGCGGTTGGGATTGCGCTCGTCGCTTACGCGTTGCCTTTTGCGCTCGCCAACCGTACTCGGTCACTGATTCCCTGGAATCGCGTTGACGACGTTTATCATCCGCGGTCACTCTTGTACTTCTCCGACGGGCATGAAGATATTGCATTCGCCAACATAGCTGCCGCAGGCGAGGTGAATCGCCTCAATTGTGGCAATGTCGCCTTCGATTCGTACGCGCCGCAGCCCGCATCTCAGCTTCCGAGGAGCCCGAAATCCTTCTTCGTCTATCCGCTGTTCGCGATGATTCATGCCGACGGGCGGACGCGGACGGTCTGGTACACCGGCGTGCACAACTTATCCACGCGATACGCGGAATACGAACATCATCCTGAGCCGTGCGCCGTCGTCTGTCTGGAGTGTGCCGGGATTCCGGAGAAATGGGCTGAGTATCGCGGGGTTGGCGGACGAGCATCGGTTTTCGACTACATCGTCGTTTTCAGCGCCGCCGGTCAGACGATAAATACGCCGGCCGCAACAGTGCTTCGACGAGAAAGTGAATGATTCTGAGACCTAAGAACGTAAGGGGTGCTTCCGCGATCCTCGGCCGCGCAAGAGAACACATACCGTGCGTAACGGCCTGCGTCTTTCCGGGACGGCTTGGCTAAAACGATTGCGTGGTATTACCGAACCCACGACCGGGTGGGCGTTTCCGCTCGCCTCGAATCACTGTTGACGGAGCGATAGTTAGATGGCAAATGCGAAGCCGGAACTCGAAATCCTGCTGCCGGTCCACAATGAAGCCGACAGCATTGAGGCTACTGTGCGAGAAATTTACGACGAGCTCTCACCGCAGGTTTCTCTCCGATTTCTGATCTGCGAAGACGGGAGCAAGGACAAAACCAAAGAGATCTTGCGCCATCTCGCGCAATCGCTGCCGATGAATCTTATCCTCAGTGAGGAACGCAAGGGTTATTCGCGTGCCGTTATCGACGGAATGAGGGCTCTCGAGGCGCCTTATCTGTTGTGCCTGGATTCAGATGGTCAGTGCGATCCTAAGGACTTTCCGCGATTTTGGAAGGTGCGGGCCGACTCCGACCTCGTTCTGGGTTGGCGCGTAAATCGAGCGGACAATCCTTTCCGCAAAGCGATGTCCCGGACCTTTTACGGAATCTATCAGCTTCTCTATCGAGTCCCGGTCCATGACCCCAGCTGCCCTTACGTTCTGGTCAGGAAGGCGGTTGTCGACCAACTTGTCGATGAGCTCGGTGCGATGCAGCAGGGGTTCTGGTGGGAGTTCGTTGCTCGCGTCCACCGTCACGGTTTCTCCATTCAGGAACTCCCGGTAAACCATCGACTGCGTTCCGCCGGTACGACGCAGGTTTACAAATTTCGAAAACTGCCGGGCATCGGCTGGCGGCACTTCATCGCTTTGATTAAGATTTGGTTCGAGACTCGGCCACCTGATCTCGCCTTATAAGGGCCTCGCCGTGCGCGTCCACTCCCAAGGCCCGGCAAGAAGGCCGGCAGAACCACTCTCGAGCTTTCACGGCCGAGCAGGAGGGGTTAATGGGTTTTGGAGCCTTCACACCGGGCCTCGTGCCTCAGTCTGCTTCTCTGAATCGCTAAATTTGGTGAACTGAGTCCGAACAGGTTTCCAGCAGTAAAACAGTGCCCCGACGGCTGTCCCTAGCCGTATTCGTGATGATGTCTGTGATTCCAGAATCGCGCATGGGAAGGAACGCCTGGAGCACTTCGATGGTAAGGCTGACCACTCCCCCCAGGATAATCGTCCCTGGCACCGCCCACTTGATCCGCAATACGGAAGAAAAGTACGCACAGAAAAAAAACCCCAACGGGATGAAGGCAGCGATATTTTCGAGGACATCCTTATAGTACGCCCAGTTGGGGCGGAACTCCTTCCAGGGCGGCTCAAGGAACGCTGGAGCCAAAATCGTATAGTGTTCCGGAATATGCAAATCCGGCTGCGAAAGTGCTTTGTTGTGAACCACTCTCCCTGCGCGCTCGTCAAATACATAGGCTGCTAGTTGGCCGTTGTTTTCGGCAATCTCTACCTTCCCGCCATCAACCCAAGCGCCATAATGTTGCCGGATCTCGAGGGAAGAGAGCGCCCTTTTGTAAATGGCAATTCCCCAAAGGTGTCCCGACCAACTGTTGTTTTCAATCGGAGAATTGCCTACAACGAGGCGGCCACCGAACGCTCCACTCGTAAGCCCGAAATCCTTCGAGGTCGCGGCTCGTACGCCATTCAAGTAGATGTCCGCGACTTGTCCGTCTGATGTAATGCTGACCAGAAGTTTCTGGTCCTTGCGGAACGCATGGTCCACGACGATCACAAGATGTCGCAAGGGACGCTTCTCGTCCTGAATGCCATGCCGTATGAACAAGCTATCGCCCGTTTGCCCGATGCTAAATTGCAGGGGGTCTTCGCGCGAATAAAAGGCAAGGATGTTGTTGGAGTCGTTTGTCAGTCCCGGTTGCAGCCAGATTTCGAGACTGCACGATTTGTCAGTAAGAGAGTTTGTAAGATGGAATTCACCGGAGCTGAAAAGAGTGCCGTAATCGCCAAAACGCAGGCCATTTTCTTTGGGTAACCAAATTACTTCATTTTCAGGACATGGATTGAACGGCCAGAGGCCTGCCACCAGGATTCCGCACAATACAATCGCGCATAGAGCGGCCAGAACCATCCGGTGCGTTCTCATCGAACTTGTTTCGTTCTTGGCCATGTGGAGACCGGCTGTTCGCATTTAAATCGCAATTCTACAAATAGCCCGCCCGCGCCCGTCATTCTGGCTCGACCCGTGGCAACCCGTCGGGTGTCGCCCATTGCACGAAATGCTGGCACAGGAAAGAAACGCTCTGAATGCCATCCTTACGTCGCTCTTCCCCGGCGAAAATAAAACCCTGAATAATGTTGAACTGCATGGTCGGGGAAAAGGGGAGGCCTCAGCTTAAGTTCCAGAGCAGGCCAACGATCTATGAGGGTATATCCCGCGGCAGTAAATTCCGCCACTAGTTGTGGCGCGTTTCGGACGATGCATGGGACAGCGTAGGACTTTGTACATTGAACACTAATAAACGATGGTTGGGCGTCGTGAACCGGAGTGCGATTCAGAATGATATGCTCGGGCAGCTCGACGAATTGCTCCAAGAATGCCGGTACACTCTTCTCCCAATAGTGAAATGCCCCGGAGACAAGCAGGACGCTGCAGCCAAGCGCATCGGCGGTGGAAAGTGTGAATCGCATTTCCGGAGTTTCCCACCTCGCAGATAATTTCTTGCCTTCCTCAACAACCAGTGGCAAATCCAGCACGGTCCACTCAATAGCGTGGAATTTTCCTCTCAGATAAGGTGAATAGCTGTAGTAAAGGTTTCCCACGTTGCCGCCGAAATCAAATATTCGAATGTCCGCGGAAGGAATCTGGCAAAGCCAATAGAGCGCGGCATAATCACTGGGACGCAGATCCATGGACAAGGCAAGGTGTATCGCGATGTCATCCGGATGTTCGTGACCCGCGGGCCTGGCTTTCCGCGCAGCCAGCCATCCCTCTTCAAACGTATCGAACAAACCGTATGGAGCGCTGAGCCAATTGAGGATCCTGCGGCCGCTCCGTGCTTTCGCAATGTGCGAGAGGATTGTTCGGAACGGCTCAGTGCTCGGAATGGCCATCGCAATCTCGGTCACGCTCATGATTCACACAATCGCCTATTCTCGAATCGGCCGTAGCGTGCGTTATAACTCAAGCGTATGCGGATATGCTCGATTCTTTTCTTGTCCGATCTATCTCTTCGAGTTCCAACATCTGCTTCGATCGTTCGAGAGTGGGTGGGCGGAGGATCCCGGGCTCTCGTGAAGGCCGACAAGTAGAGCACGGCGGCGGTCGGGGGACACGCAAAGGGTAGGCGCACAGAACTTATTCGGCGGGCACCAACTAAGCACTTCCGCGAATGAATCGCATGGCCATCGAGCGGCGAAATCAGGTTCGCTTCGACGACCGCTTGATAGCCCTCTTGGTCCAAACGAGCGGCACAATCCCATATGACTTCACTACATCCAGAGCGTGAGACCGGCCGGGCGGCGTTGGGTTCAAACCAAGTTTCCGAAGTAAAAAGTTGGCACGGTAAGTGTTCGCCCGCGCCGTATCATTGAATTGAAAGTTCACACTCAATGACACGGATACATTGTCGTGATTCTCCACCCAGTGTGGGCAGTTTACAGGGATGTGGGCTCCCGTACCCGGCGCGAGCGTGTAAGAAGCGGCTCGGTTCTGAAGGTGCGGCTTATAGACCGCCGCGTTAAAATCCCTCGACCAGAAGCGCTCAATCTCTTCTTCGGAGAGAACCTCGCGATCGTCTCGATCAAATACGTGCAGCGTCTTTGTGCCTCGAATTTGAAGAAGGAAGTTGCATTCGCGGTCGATATGATAGGTTGTCACTCGCTTGGGAGAAGTCACAAAAATGATGATGTCCTCTTCCATGATTTGTGACCTAATCGCGGGCGAGAGGAATGACTTGATCTCCGCCATACCTCGGTCCAGCAGAATGCGGTACTCGGGGTCACGATGGGCAGCTCTGAAAATAATCCACGCGCCGCAGTTCTCGATTCTTTGCAGCGCCTCCCGAGCAGAAAAGGGCGCGTCGGGGACTTCGTCCCACCGCTGTTCGACGCGAACCTCTCCGGCATTATAGTAAATGTCGCCTGGGCGATTCGCCAGCGTACGTTCTGCGAGTTCCAATAATTTCGGGAGCTGGAAAAGCGGGTGCGAGGAGAGATGGTGGGCGACTTCGAAGCTCTTGCGATTGAATTTTTCCTGGAATTCGAACGGTTCGACGACGATCCAGCGATCGGCCGCATGAGTCTTCGACAACGTTGCAGTAGCCATCTCTAAAGCTCCGCGTCCCTTGGGGAAGATGCCCCATCTTAGGACGTAAACAGTGCCAGCTCGGCGAAAAATATCTGAGAGTGCGTCGGTCTTAGCCTTCCACGAACTGCTGGTCTTTCAAACCCACGTGCACGGTTCCGTTCCCATTACCGGAGGCCAGTTTCGCGAATTGTGCCTGTTCGGTCGAGCTTTCGAGCGCCGTGGTCGAAGCCGAACCGCTCGTTATGGCCTTCTGAACGTCATCGAAGTATCCCGTCCCTACGAAGCGCTGATGTTTCACTGCTTCATAGCCGTGATGGGCCTCGCTCGCAAATTCGGCTTCTTGCAGTTGGCAATAGGCGGCCATCCCATCAGTCTTGTACTTGCGGGCGAGTTCGAACATCGACAGATTCGCAGCGTGGAATCCGGCCAACGTAACGAATTGAAATTTGTAGCCCATCGCGGCCAGCTCTCTTTGAAACCGAGCGATCGTTTGGTCGTCGAGGTTCTTTCGCCAATTAAACGAAGGGGAGCAGTTGTACGCCAGAATCTTCTCAGGATGGCACGCTAGAACAGCCTCGGCGAACTGCTTGGCCTCATGCAAGTCAGGACGCGAGGTCTCGCACCAAATCAAGTCCGCAAACGGTGCGTACGAATTAGCCCGCGCGATGGCGGAAGCCAACCCTGATCGAATCCGGTAAAAGCCTTCTGTTGTGCGCCCGCCAATCAAGAATTCACGGTCGCGCGGATCAATGTCGCTTGTCAAGAGACTCGCACTCTCTGCGTCGGTGCGGGCCATGATCAAGGTAGGTACGCCCATCACATCGGCAGCCAGCCTTGCTGCCACCAGCTTCTGTATCGCTTCAGATGTCGGAACCAACACCTTCCCGCCCAGATGCCCGCACTTTTTGGCCGACGAGAGCTGGTCCTCGAAATGCGCGCATGCCGCTCCAGCCTCAATCATCGCTTTCATCAACTCGAACGCGTTAAGGTTCCCTCCGAACCCCGCGTCCGCGTCTGCCACTAAAGGCGCCAGCCAATGAACATCATGATTCCCTTCGGCGTGATGAATCTGGTCGGAGCGCAGGAGTGCTTGGTTGAGCCGGCGAACCACGTTAGGCACGCTACTGGCGGGGTAAAGGTTCAGATCAGGGTACATCTGCCCCGCATCATTCGCATCGGCCGCCACTTGCCAGCCGCTGACGTAGATGGCCTGCAGACCGGCCTGCACCTGCTCGATAGCTTGGTTGCCTGTCGAAGCTCCCAGCGCCGGTACGAAGGATTCCGAATGCAACAAGCTCCACAGTCTCTCCGCGCCAAGCCGCGCAAGTGTGTGCTCGACAAGCACCGAGCCGCGCAGCCGTTCAACATCCCGAGGGCTGTAGGGTCGGGTGACACCCTCCCACCGCGGGTCGATCGGCCATTTGAGTTCGACACCGGGCGGCTGACTCTTGCTCGTCATCTTGGGTTTCTCGTTTGCGCTTAAGCTACGACTGTTGCGGCTTCTGATTCAGAACCGTCTCGCTTGAAGCCCGCCCTGGGAGCCGGTCAAATAGTGGCATATCCCAACTGTTGTGAATATGCACGTCGTAGTCCGTGACATGCGCCTTCACGAGCAGACAATCAGTGAACAGGTCATCGCTAACGTGTTATTTATCAATGTGATGGTAGGGTCACGGCCAGGACTGTAGCTCAGTCTGGCTCCTCAAAAGGCTATGCGATTACCCAAAAACAGTAACTCTTTTGCCGAGGTTGGCAACCGCCTTCCTTTTCAGGAGTCAGTGGGGGGTGAAATCCACTTTTAGGGTTTTGCGGACTCGGTTTCTGGCTCTCAATGACTCGCTGGTCGGAAGGCAACAGCCTGCATCACCCATGCGCTGCCGGGACTCTCCACCGCCGTCGCCGTGTAAGTTCCCACCGCCGGAACCAGTTCGTCCTCCACATTGTCCCCATCCGGCGTATACATCCTGTTCGTGAATCCGCTTCCCGCTCCCGTGATATACGTGTACACAAAGTTCCCCGCCACGATGATGTCATTCGCCGCCGTCGTGGTCAGAGGACCTGCGGTTGGCGTTGCAGAACTCCCCGTACCTGCCGCCACTACATCCACCGGATTCGCTGTGTCCACTCCGCTGTACTCCAGAATCCGAAGATCGGGAGCGCTCACAGGCTGGCTGAAGGTGACGGTAACCGTGTTGGTCCCTGCCGGTGCCCCGGTGATGTTCTTCGCGTAATAGATGGCCCCCACGCCGTCTCCCGCTAGTACCGTCGGGCCCACCGCGAGTGAATAGATATTCTGAGAGCTGTCGGTAACCGAGACGATCGTCGCATTCGTCTCCCACCACCCAACAATTACGACGTTCAGGTCTCCGCTCACTTGTGCCAGTGGATAGGTGACGTTCTCCGTCTGGGCTGACCCCGGATTGGCGTAGGTCCCTTGCACGTAGGTGATCGTCGACGTCTGCACCGGGTTGATCGTATAAGTGGCGCTCGCAACAGTGCTCTGTGTGTATCCGCTGGCAACCGCCATCGCTTCGATTGTCTCGCTCGAACTCACTGAAATGGGGTTCCCCGCGACGTACTTGGTCGACGACGTCGTGGGCGCGCTATTGATTGCATAATAGATTGTCGCCCCAGAAGTCGTGTCGCTCAACTTGATCGACTGCGTCCCAGTGTACGTTCCCGTCCCCTCACTGAACGTCGGTGGCGCCGCTTGCGAACTGATTGTATAGGTCGCGCTCGCCACGGTGCTCTGCGCGTATCCATTCCCAACCGCCATTGCTTCGATTGTCTCGCTCGAGCTCACTGAAATAGGGTTCCCCGCGACGTACTTGGTCGACGACGTCGTGGGCGCGCTATTGATTGCATAATAGATTGTCGCCCCAGAAGTCGTGTCGCTCAGCCTGATCGACTGCGTCCCCGTATAGGTTCCTGTCCCCTCGTTGAACGTCGGCATCGCCGCCTGCTGCAAAGTGTAGACCGCGCTGGCGACGTTGCTGTTCGTATATCCACTCGCCACGGCCATCGCTTTGACGGTGCCCGACGCAGACAGAGTGAAAGGTCCCGAGTACAACTCAGACGGAGTCACACTCGGAGCGGTGTTGTTCGTCGTGTAGTAAATCGCATAGCCCGGTGTCGTATCCGAAATGCTGATCTGCTGCGTCGTCGCAATCGTTCCACCCGTCGGACTAATCGTCGGAGTCGCCGCCTGCGACTGCGTACTAGCCGCTGGTCGGAAGGCGACAGCCTGCATCACCCATGCGCCAGAGGGACTCTCGACTGCCGTCGCCGTGTAAGTCCCCACTGCCGGGACGAGCTCGTCCTCCACGTTGTCTCCGTCCGACGTAAACATCCTGTTCGTGAATCCGCTCCCCGCTGCCGTGATGTACGTGTACACAAAGTTCCCCGCCACGATGATGTCATTCGGCACCGTCGTGGTCAGAGGACCTGCCGTCGGCGCTGCGGAACTCCCCGTATTTGCCGCCACTACATCCACCGGATTCGCTGTGTCCACTCCGCTGTACTCCAGAATCCGAAGATCGGGAGCGCTCACAGGCTGGCTGAAGGTGACGGTAACCGTGTTGGTCCCTGCCGGTGCCCCGGTGATGTTCTTCGCGTAATAGATGGCCCCCACGCCATCTCCCGCTTGTACCGTCGGGCCCACCGCAAGTGAATAGATATTCTGAGAGCTGTCGATAACCGAGACGATCGTGGTATTCGTCTCCCACCACCCAACAATCACGACGTTCAGGTCTCCGTCTACTTGAGCCAATGGATAAACAACGCTCTCTGCAGAGGCTGAACTCGGATTGGTGTAGGTCCCTTGCACATAGGTGATCGTCGACGTCTGCACCGGGTTGATCGTATAAGTGGCGCTCGCAACAGTGCTCTGTGTGTATCCGCTGGCAACCGCCATCGCTTCGATTGTCTCGCTCGAACTCACTGAAATGGGGTTCCCCGCGACGTACTTGGTCGACGACGTCGTGGGCGCGCTATTGATTGCATAATAGATTGTCGCCCCAGAAGTCGTGTCGCTCAACTTGATCGACTGCGTCCCAGTATAGGTTCCCGTCCCCTCGCTGAACGTCGGCGGCGCCGCTTGCTGCAAAGTGTAAACGGCACTGGCGACATTGCTGTTCGTATATCCGCTGGCCACGGCCATCGCTTTGACGGTGCCCGACACCGACAGAGTGAAAGGTCCCGAGTACAGCTCGGACGGAGTCACACTCGGAGCGGTGTTGTTCGTCGTGTAGTAAATCGCATAGCCCGGTGTCGTATCCGAAATACTGATCTGCTGCGTCGTCGCAATCGTTCCACCCGTCGGACTAATCGTCGGAGTCGCCGCCTGCTGCAAAGTGTAGACGGCGCTGGCGACATTGCTGTTCGTATATCCACTCGCCACGGCCATCGCTTTGACGGTGCCCGACGCAGACAGAGTGAAAGGTCCCGAGTACAACTCAGACGGAGTCACACTCGGAGCGGTGTTGTTCGTCGTGTAGTAAATCGCATAGCCCGGTGTCGTATCCGAAATGCTGATCTGCTGCGTCGTCGCAATCGTTCCACCCGTCGGACTAATCGTCGGAGTCGCCGCCTGCGACTGCGTACTAGCCGCTGGTCGGAAGGCGACAGCCTGCATCACCCATGCGCCAGAGGGACTCTCGACTGCCGTCGCCGTGTAAGTCCCCACTGCCGGGACGAGCTCGTCCTCCACGTTGTCTCCGTCCGACGTAAACATCCTGTTCGTGAATCCGCTCCCCGCTGCCGTGATATACGTGTACACAAAGTTCCCCGCCACGATGATGTCATTCGGCACCGTCGTGGTCAGAGGACCTGCCGTCGGCGCTGCGGAACTCCCCGTATTTGCCGCCACTACATCCACCGGATTCGCTGTGTCCACTCCGCTGTACTCCAGAATCCGAAGATCGGGAGCGCTCACGGGCTGGCTGAAGGTGACGGTAACCGTGTTGGTCCCTGCCGGTGCCCCGGTGATGTTCTTCGCGTAATAGATGGCCCCCACGCCATCTCCCGCTTGTACCGTCGGGCCCACCGCAAGTGAATAGATATTCTGAGAGCTGTCGATAACCGAGACGATCGTGGTATTCGTCTCCCACCACCCAACAATCACGACGTTCAGGTCTCCGTCACTTGAGCCAATGGATAAACAACGCTCTCTGCAGAGGCTGAACTCGGATTGGTGTAGGTCCCTTGCACATAGGTGATCGTCGACGTCTGCACCGGGTTGATCGTATAAGTGGCGCTCGCAACAGTGCTCTGCGTGTATCCGCTGGCAACCGCCATCGCTTCGATTGTCTCGCTCGAACTCACTGAAATGGCGTCCCCGCGATGTACTTGGTCGACGACGTCGTGGGTGCGCTATTGATCGCATAATAGATTGTCGCCCCAGGAGTCGTGTCGCTCAACTTGATCGACTGCGTCCCAGTGTAGGTTCCCGTCCCCTCACTGAACGTCGGCGGCGTCGCTTGCGAACCGATTGTGTAGGTCGCGCTCGCCACGGTGCTCTGCGCGTATCCATTGCCCACCGCCATTGCTTCGATTGTCTCGCTCGAACTCACTGAAATAGGGTTCCCTGCGGCGTACTTGGTCGACGACGTCGTGGGCGTAGCGTTGATCGCATAATAAATCGTGACGCCGCTCGTCGTGTCACTTAGCGTGATCGACTGCGTCCCCGTATACGTTCCCGTCCCCTCGCTGAACGTCGGCGGCGCCGCTTGTTGCTGCGTATAGGTCGCACTCGCCACATTGCTGGTCGCGTAACCCGTCGCAGTTGCGACGGCTTTAACAACCGTTGTTGAAGTCACACTGAGCGATGAACTGTACTGTTTCGTGGTGCCAGATCCCGGTGTTGGCGTGCTGCCATCAGTCGTGTAGTAAATTGTGTAGTTTGGTGTCGAATCCGTGATCGACACGGTGACGGAATTTACGAAAGTTTCCGATCCAGGCGCAATTTGTGGAGTCGCTGCTGGCGGATTCGATCCGCTCAACAGTCCAAAAACGAACAACTTCGTTCTGTGGTGCCAACGTAGACTTTGCCGTTTGCGACGACAGGGCGAAAGGAATTTCACGGCGGTGCCATCGGCGAAGGAGTCTCGCCCGTTCGGGGCTTGGTTCGAGTCATAGAGTTCGGTAGCCACATTCGTCGCATCGTACGCCTACAGTATTTCTTCGTCGGCGCCGCCGTCCGGACTCTTTAATCCCCATACGATTCCATTCGTGGTGCCACTCGATGAGACTATCGGAGTCACCCCGAAATTGTGGATCAGAAGTGTTCGAAGACGAGGTGGGGCTGGTGCTGAGCAGTCCGTTGGTCAGGCTATAAGCCTCCAGTACGTCTCCCTGGCCCCAAAAGTAAACATTCCCGTTCCAGTAGGCTGGCGAGGCCCACATTCCACCCAGCACTCCTTGCAGTTCCTGCACGATTTGAGGATCACTGTTGCACCCAGATGAACAATAATGCTGGTTCAGCTTGGTCATCTGATCGCGATTGATCACATAAATGGTCCCTTCCTTCCCGGCCTCAACCAACAAATGTGGGTAGTTCCCCGGTTGGTCCGGAAGCAGAAGAACTCCGCCTGACCCCAGATCTCCGTCACTAAGATCTAAATTCAGTTGGTTGTACGGAGTGAAGTAATCCAATATCCCCAGATTGCTACCCGCCATTTTCAGAATGGTGTCGCCCAGTTCTGTCGGCGGAACGTTGGTCGTATCGAACGTCCCATTCCCGGTCGCAAGAAAAACGTTCCCACTCGCATCAGCCGCCATACCTTCTCCGCTCATCCAGATACCACCCCCTCCACCGTTCGGAGTTAGCACCAATGCTGCCTGCTGCGAAAACGTCGAAGCCGTGTAGGCGAATAGCCATCCGTGGTACGGGCTGATCCCCTCGCAAAGAGAGCCCGACGCCATGTAAATCGTCCCATTTGACAGCAATAGCGCCGGCCGAATGAATTGCCCTTGCCCCAGCTTGCTGAACGTCAGTTGCCCGTTCGAGCTCCCGTCTCCCGTCCCGCTTACCGTCGCGTCGATCACCTTGGGGCCCGGCGATTTTTCGTTCCCGGTCGTGATATCAATTGCATGAAGACGATTCACGAGTTGCGTGCCTTCCAGCGAAAACGCCACCACGTACATCGTGTTCGTCGTCAGATCGATCACCGGAGTGCTCGTAATACCCATCGTCGGAGACATCAGAATTGGGCAGTTCCCGGGCGTCGTCACGCTCGCGGGCGCTGCTGTAGCTCCCGCTGGCGCGCCATGCGCCGTGTCCACCAGGCTCGCTTTCCACAAATAAGTCGCATTACCCCCTGTGTTGCTGTCGGCATCGAACGCATACACCGTATCGTTCTCTGTGGCCGCAAACACGACGTTGTGGGTGCCCTTCCCCGGAATCGCTACATTCGCAACATACAACGGCTGCGCGAACATTTGACCGTCCACCGCCTGCGAGAACAGCTTCCCAAACTGGCTCGCGTTCACATTCGACGGCGTCAGAATCGTCTCGCTCGTGTTCTGCCCCGTCCTCCCATTGTCGTACTGGCGCGTCGTAACGTTCACTTGTGCGGCCGCTCCCAAAGCTACTGCCAGCAGAAGTCCTAGAGCCCTGGCTCCGGAAGTCAGTAAAGAGTGCCGAATAGGAAGTCGGTTGTTCGCAGTTCTCCATATCATGAGCCCAGGTCCCATTTTTCTTCGCATCCTTCCGTATCTGGATAGACTGTGACTTGAAAGCAAGCACTGCAGGAGCTTGGGAAGGATACCATTCGTTTGGCGTCTTGGAACAAGAAACTCTACATTTTCTGAATCCGAGGACTCGACAGGAATGTCCGCAGTACTATGAGTAATCGGTACTTACTCATAGTCCTATAACTCGCTGAGTCCCTAACGTGAACCCTCAAGAATCGGAGCGAGAGCTCCGAGCGAATCGTTCTACTATATTAATCGTAATTAGCCGACTTTCAGATTCTGGGCAGTACACTCCCCATTCGTCGATCTCCCCCGATGGACCCCAAGTCGCTCGGGGAGGAAACCGCGCAATTACAGGATGGATGGTGGTACATTTCCTTTCCACAGTTGGGTGCTCAGAGGAGACAGCATGAGGATTCAATCGGGTCGGCGATGAGACTAGCCACAGGACCTCCAATCCTGCTTGCGATGCTGGCGATCCAATTCTGCGTCCGCGTTCGCACAAGACGAGCTTCGCACAGTGCTACCACCAGCGGGCTCGCACGAAACGTCGCCCAAAACCTTCCTTATCTCTCCCAAGGACTCGGGATCGCCAAAGTGTGAAATCTGCAGGGGAGGGAGACATGACAATCACTTGTGTCTATCTGGCGGCAGCCCGTTACGATTCTAACAAACAGGACTTGCCGCGCATCGTACTCAATCGCGCCGTCCTCTCCTTTAACCCGCACATCGAGGGTCACATGCTTGTTGAATTGACCTTCACCAATGACTCAACAAGACAGATTTCCGAACACCGCACCATCTACTTGGCTGTCGATGGCGAGGACGGTCGGAACTATGTCCGACGGCCGCTTCCGAGCGCCGACTTTTCGATCTTGAGACCGGGAGAGCCTCACACTTCTTCGGATGAACTCCGCATCGGCGCCTTTCAGGCCGGCCGATACGCCATCCATTTGTGGATTCCGGATCCCGATCCTTCGCTCAAATTCAATGCCGCACATAATCTTCTGCTCAGCAACGTGGGGGTTGGCGACCCAGCCACCGGACTGAA
Organism: uncultured Acidobacteriota bacterium; assembly: GCA_963744235.1. Classification (GTDB taxonomy): domain Bacteria; phylum Acidobacteriota; class Terriglobia; order Acidiferrales; family UBA7541; genus Palsa-295. Next base: position 1,390,161 of record CAVUSU010000007.1, read on the forward strand.
TACTCTTGCGCAGTTCACGGTCGGGCCTTGGAAACGGCACAAGTAGAAGCCCGATCGGGCCTGATCCCCAGAACGCAGTTGCGGTTATTGGCTTCTGTGCCCTCTCTCGCACCCAAGCGTCCCAGTGGAAGACTTTGCCCACTTTTGAGGAGTGTTTTTCCGTCGGTAAATGCCAATGGCATCGATCAACCGACTAAAGATCTTCTAGCCGCGCATCTAACTGAAACAACATCCCTTACACAACGCGCCGGCGGCAAAAGGCAGAATCTTGGTACGATAAGTGCTTCCACTAAGACAGCGGCTGCCGGTGCGCCCGCGAAGTTTTGGTCGATTCTTCGGAGAGATTCTCAAGACTAGGGTTTAGAGTGGATCCTTGGAAACGAGAGGAAACACATGAAAGGTGTAGTGCTAGCGGGCGGGACGGGCAGCCGGCTAAATCCGCTGACTCGCGTCACAAACAAGCATCTGCTGCCGATTTACGACAAGCCGATGGTGTATTATCCGATCCAAACGCTCGTGAATGCCGGCATTGAAGAAATTCTTCTGGTCACCGGCGGGAAAAATGCCGGCGATTTTCTGCGGCTGCTCGGCAACGGCCGCGATTTCGGCTTGAAGCATCTGAACTACACCTACCAGGAAGGCGAAGGCGGCATCGCGGAAGCCCTCGGCTTGGCGGAATATTTTGCCGGCGACGAGCCCATCTGCGTGGTCCTCGGCGACAACATCATCGAAAACAACATTTGCGACGCCGTCGAAAATTTCAAGAAGCAAAAAGGCGGCGCGAAGATTCTCCTGAAAGAAGTCACCGACGCGCAGCGTTTCGGCGTGGCGGAGATTCGCGGCGACCACGTAGTTGGCATCGAGGAAAAGCCCAAAGCTCCCAAATCCAACTACGCCGTGATCGGAATTTATCTTTACGACGCCACCGTGTTTCAGAAAATCCGCCGCCTGAAACCTTCCGGACGCGGCGAGCTTGAAATCACGGATGTGAACAACTTCTACATCGAAGAGGACAGCCTCACCTACGAAGTCCTCGACGGCTGGTGGACCGATGCCGGGACGTTCGAATCGTTGCTCCGCGCCAACAATCTCGTAGCCGAGACTGGCGCGAACAAAATGACCCGCGACAGTGCGTCCACGCCGCCAGGAAGTGGCTCGATGAAGATCTTCGTCACGGGCGGCGCAGGATTCATCGGCTCGAATTTCATCCGTCATCGTCCTCGCGTTGAGCAAGGGCTATTCGGTCGTCAATTACGACAAGCTGACCTACGCCGGCAATCTTGCCAACCTCGAATCCGTTGCAGATGATCCGCGCTACTCATTTGTCAGAGGCGATATTTGCGACGCTGCTGCCGTCGAAGCCGCGATGCAGGGCTGCGATGCCGTCGTTCACTTTGCCGCGGAATCGCATGTCGATCGAAGCATCTACGAACCTGCCGCGGTCAATCGAGACCAACGTCACCGGCACTTTTATCCTTCTCCAGGTCGCCCGCAAGCTGACGTTCAGCGATTCGTCCACATCTCCACCGACGAAGTCTACGGCGATATGCCTCCGGGGGCATTCGCCGATGAAAATTCGCCCTTGCGGCCGAGCAGCCCGTATTCCGCTTCCAAAGCCGGGTCGGATCTGCTCGTGCGTTCCTACGTGCGCACCTACGGTTTCCCGGCGCTGATCACTCGTTCATCCAACAACTATGGCCCGTTTCAATTTCCGGAAAAATTCTTGCCGCTGATGATCACCAACGCGCTGGACGACAAGCCACTTCCCATCTACGGCGACGGGAAACAGCAACGCGATTGGTTGCACGTGGAGGATAACTGCCGCGGTATTTTCGCCGTTCTCGAACGAGGCCGCATCGGCGAGGTCTACAACATCGGCGGTCTGGACATCGAAGAGAATCTCACGATGGCCCGCCGGCTACTTCGCATGATGGGCAAGCCGGAGACTTTGCTTTCCTATGTAAAGGATCGCCCCGGCCACGACCGCCGTTACGCTCTCAATTGCGAGAAAATGGAGAAGGAACTCGACTGGAAGCCCAACGATTTCTCTCGACGAAGGACTGCGGCAGACGATAGACTGGTACAAGAGCAATTCCGAGTGGATGGAGGGCGTTCGAGAGGGCGAATATCTTTCCTACTACGAAAAGTATTATGTGAATCGCGATAGCTCCTTGCACGCCATCGCGGACGGTAGTAAAGGTTCCCGGTAGGAAGAACTCAGCACAAGCCCAACCCACTTAGCCGTCGATCCTTCACAGGTCAGCCTGTCTTGCAGGGTTGCACGGAGATTGCATGCCCGGGACCGGCTGGAATAAGGAACGATGAACCGCCTTACGGGTCTAGGCCCTATCAATTCAGAAGGTCATTTTGTCAGGCACCATTTTCACAGGGCAAGGGCTCGAGCCTTGCTCGTGATTCTGGTCCTCGTCGCGTTGCTGCACGGGAGCTGTTTCAACCCTCCGTCCACATCCACGGCCACGCACCCGCCAAGCACTCCCACTCTGACTTCCATAGCCGTGGCACCCCTGAATCCGAACTATCGCGAGCGGTTCGGACCAGCAATTCAGTGCGACCGGCCACTATTCGGACGACAGCTCGGCGACCATCACCACCTCGGTGACATGGAGTTCGTCGGCCCAGAACGTGGCGACGATCAGCAACGCGGCAGGGTCGAATGGCTTGGCGACAAGCGTGGGATCGGGATCAACGACGATCCAAGCGAGTCTCAACGGTGTAAATGGCTCCACAATGTTGACGGTGTCGCCCACACTAGTGTCCATCGGGGTCACGCCCGTGAATCCGACGATCGTGATGGGGTCGACGGAGCAATTCACGGCGACTGGAACGTACTCGGACCAGAGCATGCAAGACCTGACAAATTCGGTGACGTGGGGCTCGACGAGCCACGGGATCGCGACGATAAGCAATTCGGCAGGATCAAATGGGCTGGCTACTTCGGCGGGCGTGGGCTCGACGACCATCACGCCACGATGGAATCGATCGGCGGCACAACAAAGCTAACGGTGGCCCCTGCAGGGCTGGCGGCGGTCACGACGCGCCAGTACGACAATTTGAGGACGGGGCAGAACACGAGCGAGACGATTCTGACGCCGTCGAATGTGAACGCGAGCCAGTTTGGGAAGCTGTTTTCGCAGGCGGTGGATGGTCAAATGTTCGCGCAGCCGTTGTATGTTGCGAATGTAGCGATTCCGGGGAAGGGCACCCACAACGTCGTGTTTGCGGCCACAGAGAACGATACGGTGTATGCGTTCGATGCCGACAGCAACACAGGGGGTAATGCGACTTATTTGTGGAAAGCGAGCCTGGTGGACACGGCGCACGGCGCGCCAGCGGGAGCTACAGCAGCGCCCGTGAGCGTGACGACGCCCGGGAACTGCCCCATTCTGATGTCTCCGACGATGGGTATTACGAGCACTCCGGTGATCGATCTAACGACGAACACAATGTACGTGGTGGCATTTTCGCTGGAAGGCACACAACTCGTGAATCGTCTTCATGCAATCGATATCACGACCGGGAACGAAAAATCGCCGGGCCCCAAGGTGATCGACGCGACGGTAAGCGGGACGGGAGACGGGAGCTCGAACGGGCAACTGACGTTCAGCAAGCTGGGGCAAGGACAATTCATTCGGCCGGCGCTATTACTGTCAAACGGGACGATTTACATGGCGTCGGGCTCTCTTTGCGAGGGGATCAGCCCGTACCACGGATGGCTATTCGCCTACACGGCTTCGACGTTTTCGCAGCAGGCAGCATTGGTGCTAACTCCGAACGGTGGAGGCGGTGGTATCTGGATGAGCGGAGAAGGTCTGGCGGCTGATGCGAGTGGAACGTTTTTCTTGCGACCGGGAATGGGACGTTCGATACGACCAACGTTCCGCCGACAGAACTGGGCGACACCATTCTGAAAATGGCGGGTAGCAATCTGGGGATATTGGATTACTTCACTCCGTACAACCAACTGAATTTAGATCTTAGTGACGGAGATCTGGGGTCAGGCGGAGTTCTTCTGCTTCCGGACCAACCGGGAAGTACCCACATTTGTTGGTTGAGGCCGGGAAGGAAGGGACCATTTATCTGATCAATCGCGATCAGATGACCAAGCTGAACCAGCATTATTGTTCATCTGGGTGCAACAGTGATCCTCAAATCGTGCAGGAACTGCAAGGAGTGCTGGGTGGAATGTGGGCCTCGCCAGCCTACTGGAACGGGAATGTTTGACTTTTGGGGTCAGGGAGACGCAACTGGAGGCGTATAGCCTGACCAACGGACTTCTCAGCAGCAGCCCCACCTCGTCTTCGAACACTTCTGTCCACAATTTCGGGGGACTCCGATTATTTCCTCAAGCGGCACCACGAATGGAATCGTATGGGGATTAACGAGTCCTGACGGCGGTGCCAACGAAGAAATACTGTACGCGTACGATGCGACGAATGTGGCTACCGAACTCTATGACTCGAACCAGGCCCCGAACGGGCGAGACTCCTTCGCCGATGGCACCGCCGTAGAATTCCTTTCCCCTGTCGTCGCAAACGGCAAGGTCTACGTTACCACTGGCGCAGGCTTGTTCGTCTTCGGACTGTTGAATGGAACTCCCTAGTGCGATTCGAGCGTTTTGTACGCCAACCTCTCTTGACCGGACCCCCCAAGAACCATTTGCGTGTTTTGAAATGGCGAGCCAAGGGCCTTCGGGGGCCATGTCTCAGAGGCTCGCCGCAAAAAGTTTTTGGGCAAGCTAGAACCTGGCCGCAGAACTGATCTTGCCCTACGCGCGAGAGGGAGGAGCAGAATCATCCAGCCGAGCCCCGAGAACCGCTTCTAGACCTAAATCGTGCAGCTATTCGGGAAAACCGGAGGACGAAGAGCGGTTTCTCTCGATGCCAGTTGAGCACTGCCGCAGTTTGGCATCACATCTCCGCTCGCTCGCGTCGCCATGACTCCGGCAGAGTTCTGAGCAGCCATGTCCCACCCCTCGCATCAGAGGACGTGAGGTTTTTCAGCCGATCGATGTCGGGATTTTCCTTGTCGAAGCCCTCGGCTCCGTATAGACTCCCCCGTGTAATTCTGTCATCCACACTGTTTCGCCCCCCGGAAGTGTTCGGAACAGAGGTGTCGGACCTATGAGTGTCTTCGAAGGACTCCGATGGTACTACGACCTTTGCGGCATTCGTGGCGTGGGCGCGGCAGCTTCGTTTCGTCTAATCGAACGGCCGCGAGAACTTGCTGTCGTCCCTCGCGGTACAGACCATGCGGTCCACCTTCGATTGGGGACATCGGACTTTTGTGCTTATAGGGATGTCTTGGTTTGCAGAGAGAAAGACTATGATCCGGGCATACCGAACTTCAACCCGCGCGTGATTGTGGATGCAGGCGCCCCACATCGGGATGGCGAGTATTGCTTTTGCCTGGCTTTATCCACGGGCGATAATCATTGCAGTAGAACCCGAGCCCTCCAACTTTGCCGCCCTCCTTCGAAATGTCGCCCCGTATAAGAACATTATTCCGGTAGAAGCGGCGCTTTGGAAAGAGGACAGCGAAGTTTGCCTGGGGGCTTCGGAAGTCCATCTCAAGGGAGCTTTCCAAATAATCGAACGCGGCCAAACGCGGGTACGCGCCGTGACGATCCGTACGTCGATGCGCGAACTTGGAATTCACTTTATTGACCTTTTGAAGCTCGACATCGAAGGAGCAGAGAAAGTAGTGTTCGAAGCGTGCGGCGATGGATCTCGAAAGCGTGCGGACCATTGCGTTGGAGCTCCATGACCGCGCGAAGCCCGGGTGCAGGGCCGCAGTGAAGGCGGCCGCAAAGAGCTTTCGTTTTGAAGATCGAGGTAACGTAACTTTTTGTTTCGGCAAGATGCAGCAGTCCACAGATGGAGCGGACGCCAGCAAACTGCAAGAGACGGTCTATGAGCCTACCTTGGTCAGTAGGGGACCGTGCTGATATCGGTCAAGAGAGCTTTCCAATATTCCCCAAGGGTTCCGTCCGGCTATTTCTACAGTGCTGTCCAATACGTTGGGACACGTGAACCTTCAAAGGCCCGCCTGTGGTCTCACGTCGATTGCCTATTGGGTGCAGTTCTCGCGTTGGTGCAGGACGCATCCGGTCCCATCGCGTGTCGAGGGTAAGAGCGGGAAGGACCGCAGCTGGCTCCATGAGGCCGTAATACGAAGCGAAGGACTAGACCTCACGCCGATAACCTATTTGGAGTTTGGTGTATACCGTGGCGCGTCCCTCACCTGGTGGCTCAACCGAATCACCCATCCAGAGTCAAGATTCGTGGGATTCGAACACCTTCACCGGCCTTCCCAAACGGTGGTGCGCCACCGAGCCAAGCAGGCCATTTCAGTACCGGCGGCGAAATCCCCCGCATTAGCGACCCCCGTTGCAGTTTCGAAAAGGGCATTTTTCAGGAGACGCTGCCCAGCTTCCTCGGTGCCAATGATCTCGCCGGGCGACTTGTGATCCATCTGGACGCCGATATGTTTACGTCGACCTCTTCGTTCTCACCACGCTTGCTCGCGTTCTGAAAGCCGGCGATGTCGTTCTTTTCTTCGACGAGTTTTCCTGTCCGCTCGACGAGTACCGCGCTTTCTCCATGAGTTGCTTGCTCGTACCGCGTGAAGTATGAGGTCCTGGGAGCTGTGCAAGGCTACACGAGGGTCGGAATAAGAATCCTATAGTTGCTACCAGGCTCTCTGCTAGAATGAGGAGACAAGACTCCCCACTCTCCCGGCGCTGGTTTTGACCGGCGTAATTTGGGCATATTTCTGCCAAGGCGCGACGACGTACGGCCAACCATATGGCGGCTCAAGTTCTGCAACGCGGCGTGAGCCTTCCGCGCGATTAGGACAAAACCTCTTGCGTTCGTGTTGCTCTCCAGGGCGGTCAAGCGCGAACGGCCGGAGGTAGAGTCGCCAGATTTCACTTTCCCCTGAAGGCAAAGCGGGCTTCAAACTGCAAGGGAACATCGCTGAGTTGCGTCTGCTGGGCAGGAACTGATTTAAGGCTCTTGGCGGCGTCATCGGTCTTTTCCGATGCCCTGACCGTGAACTGCCATGATGTCGATCGGACCACGGAAGTCGTTGTCTTGACTTTTTTCCGCCAGCTGTGAGGCCCTATCGATTGCCGTTTCCGCCTGATGGACCTTGGCCTGCTTAAGCCCCGCGATTCCAGGTCACTTGGCCCAGCAGGCGAGCCACGTCATACTTTCTACGCGGCCCTCGTTCATCAAGAGCCAGCGGTCAGATTCGTCGAATTTCCCTCAGTTTTTCTGCCTTGTTCGGATTGCGTCCTCCCTGACGGTTTTTCCGCCGCATCTCATGGGAGTCCTGGAACCTTTCTTCAAGTGTCGATGTAATTTTTGGATCAATGCAATCGTGGGCCTCAACTATCATGTCGCAGCGCGCGAGTCCACGTATTTTCAACGGATCCAGAATTTCCAGCTCGGGAACCCTCGCAATCAACGACAAGCAATGCGCGCGCAGACCCTTCCAATATCTTTGTAATGTCCTTGCTGCGCATAGGCCGCGGATCGCGATCCTGCTTTCACCATTCTCCTCTGCCGCACGAGCACATATTGTGCGAGCCCTTGAATCCAAATCAAATCCGTTAACTTCAGTTTCCGGGAGAAGTCTTGCCAATCCGACGGCGTAGT
>CAVUSU010000008.1:0-662515 GCA_963744235.1 uncultured Acidobacteriota bacterium
CGTTCACCGTGCGGAACCGAATCTCGCCATGTAAATCATCAATCCCGATGCTTCCGTTGTGGGCTTCCGTCTCCAGATTCGAGGCGTTTGGCATCCAGACCTCGTACGACACGTCCCAATGGTGACGATGGTCTTGCGATGGGCCGTCAGGCTCAATCCGTCCGGGACCTTCCGCGATTTTCACCTGCGATGCCAGCGTCCGAGCTTCAGACTCCGACGGTGCCGCCGTCAAAATGCACGCGCGCACCAGCACGTCGCTTTGACTCCAGCCATGAATCCGAACCGATCCGTTTTCTCCCGGATCGACGCGGTTTGTGGAGCTCGCCGCCAGCCGTTGATCGCGGCTTTCCGCGTACGTCGCCAGCCGGTTTCTCTCGTAGTTGTGTGCCGAACATTCGTGTTCGCCCTGCGGCGCGTTATCCTGCGCTCGAGCGGCCTGAAACGGAACAATCGACATCGCCGCAACAGCCAAAATCGGAAAAAGAGTCGTGCCTTTCATGAGTGCCTCCTCACATCACACATACGCAATTCGTGCCCCGGGAGTTCAATGAATGATTCTCCCTAGTTATGAGTCGCTCCCGAAACTTCGGGATCACCAATCACGGTTACTTCTCACGAGTCACGCTGTCTTTCTCTCGTCACTCGTCACTTGTCACTCCTCACTGCCTCACTCATACCGCAGCGCCACCATCGGGTCCACGCTCGCCGCCCGACGCGCCGGCAGCCACGCGGCCAGGAACGCCACCACCGCAAGCAGCACCGTCGCGCCCGCGAACACGAGTGGATCGCTCGCCTTCACTCCGTACAACTGAGACTGAATCAGCAGTCCCAGCCCGAACGCCGCCGCCAACCCAATCACCAGCCCGATCCCGGACATCCCCATCACCTCGCGCAAGACCAGCCACGACACATCCTTCGGTTCGGCGCCAATCGCCATGCGAATGCCGATTTCGCGCGTCCTCCGCGCCACCATATATGCCAGCACGCCGTAAAGCCCAATCGCCGCCAGCAGCGACGCCAGGGCGCCCAACGAGATCGAGAAGAACGAGAGCAACCGGTCGGAATAAACCGAGTCCTCCACTTGCTCCGCCAGTGTCCGCACATCGAACACCGGCAGATTCGAATCGAATCCCTGCACGGTTTGCCGCATCGTTCCCGCCAGAGCCAATGGGTCCTGATTCGTGCGCACGTAAAACGTCGCGGTCGTCAGACCACTGTCCTGCGCGTAAGGCTGGTACACGAACGGGTGCAATTCGTCCCGCGCATCATCGTGTTTGTTGTTCTGCACCACGCCCACAATCTCGATGTCGAGCGGAACCGGCGGATAATGCGACCCCCAGACCATGTGCATGCCGACAGGATTGCGCCCCGCAAAATATTTGCGCGCCATCCTTTCGTTGATAATCACTACTTTCGGGCTTGCCGCAGCGTCACCGTCGCGAAACTCCCGCCCCGCTAGTAGCGGAATGCCCATCGCCGAAAAGTAATCAGGTCCGACAGAATTGCGAAACACGTGCATGTCTTCGTCGGGCCCAGCGGTGTATCCCTCAATTGTGAGGTTGCTGCCCCAATCGTTCCCCTGGAACAACGCCTCCCTCACAACGCCCACTCCGCGAACGCCGGGAAGCACCGCTGCGGCTTCGCGGATTCGATCCAACAGCGCAACCGTTTGTTGCGTCGTGTATCGATTCAGAGACGGCGCCACCGAGAACTGCACCACATGATCCACTTTCACGCCGAGGTTTTGGTGCTCCAGGTTCATCAGACTTTTCACAAAATATCCCGCTGAAGCCAGCAGCATCGTCGTCAGCGCCACTTGCGAAATCATCAGCCACTTTCGTAACTGCACGTTCGATTTTGCGTTCGATACGCTCGCGCCTTGATCCTTCAGCGTGCTCTGCAAGCTGGTTCTCGTGGCCCGCAGCGCAGGACCGAGCCCGAAAAGAACTCCGGTCAGCGCCGAAATCCCCAGAGCAAACAAAAGCACGCGCGGGTCGAGCCGCGTCTCCAGGCCTGCCACCCCGATGCCTTGCTTGAGTGAGCCCACCAGCGCTCCCAATGTCCATTGCGCAAAAATCACGCCGGCAAACCCTCCCAAGAGCGCTAGCAGAAAGCTCTCTGTCAGCAGTTGCCGCACCAGCCGCCATCGCCCCGCTCCCAGCGCTAGTCGCACCGCCATCTCCCGCTGTCTCGCCTCTCCTCGCGCCACGAGCAAACTCGCCAGATTCGCGCACGCAATCAGCAGAATCAGCCCCACCATCGTCAGCAGCACGAGTAGCGGCGATTCCGCGTTTGACTGAAAAATCGGACGCCCGTGCGCCCCCGTGTCCAGTACGATTTTGCGATCCAGGAACCGTTTCTCTTGCTTGCTTCCCGGCGAAATCTTCAGAATCGGAACCTCCGCTTCTTCGATCGAGCGGAACGTAGGCGCAATCGCCGCCTCGGCGCTCTGGACAGTGAATCCAGGCTTCAGCCGCCCGATGATATTCAGCCAGGCGTCGTTGCGCGCATCCATGCCGTCCCAACCCGGCGTCATCAGCGCTTTCATCGACATCGGAATGAACATTTCTGTGTCGCGTCCGATCTGTACGCCGCCGAACCCCGCTTGCACCACGCCCACAATCGTCAGCGATGTCCCATTCACCGTCACCGGCTTGTTCAGAATCTCCGGATCTTTGCCGAATCGTCGCGTCCAATATCCGTAGCTCAGCACCGCTACGGGATTCGCTCCCGGCGCCGTGTCATCTGCTGGTGACAACACGCGGCCCAGTGCAGGATTGACGCCGAGCACTTCGAAATAATTCCCCGATACGAGTTCTCCCGCGCCCCGTTCTGTCTCGCCGTTCGCCGCGACGTTCAGCGACGTTCCGAATCGCGCAAGCAAGCCGGAAAACGCCGGCGCCTGGTCGCGTATGTCCTTGTATTCCGGATACGAAAACGAAGTCGAGTCATCCATGTCCGACGATACGTGACCCGTCTTGAACCCTACCCCGCGCACGATGACCAATCGATCCGGATTCCGCACCGGCAATTGCCGCAGCAACACCTGGTCCGTCAGCGAGAAAATCGCCGTGTTGGCGCCGATCCCTAGCGCAAGCGTCAACACGGCAACCAGCGTAAATCCCGGATTCTTCACCAGCATCCGCATCCCGTATTTCGCGTCCTGCATCAAGGTCATGCTCGTCTCCCTCCCCGATCTCGAATCACTCCAGAAGCCTCGGGATCGCCACTCACTACTCGTGCCTCAACGCCACCATCGGATCCACGTTCGTTGCTCGCCGCCCGGGTACGAAGCACGCCGCCACCGCCACCACTCCAAGAACAAATCCGGCGCCGAGATACGTCACCGCATCCACAGGCTTGACGCCAAATAGCAGGCTCGATACCAAACGTGTTAGCGCCACCGCTGCCACCAAACCCGCGCCAACGCCGTAGATCGCAAGTCGCAAACCCCTTCGCAGCACAAGCCGCAGCACATCCTCGCGTTGTGCGCCAAGCGCCATGCGAATGCCGATCTCGCGCGTCCGCCGTGACACCGAATACGAAACAAGCCCGTATAACCCGATCATCGCCAGCACCAGCGCCAGTCCCGCAAAACTTCCGATCAGAAACGATGGAAACTTCCTCAGAAACACGGCCGGGGACTCCGCAATGGTTTGCTCCATCGTCGCTGGTTCGATCAGGGGAAGCTGCGGATCGATGCCTCGCAGAATCTCGCGCGCGGGAGAAATCAGGCTTGTGGGATTCGACGTGCTTCGCACTGCGAAGTACATATATGAATCTACGTCCTGCTCAAACGCGGGGTAAAGGGTCGGCGCCATGGGCTCGTCGAGCTGGCCCTGATTCTCGTTCCCCACGATCCCCACGATCTCGCGGAAAGGCTCCTTCGGCGAATAGGTGAACCGGATTCGTTTCCCCACAGGGTCTTCGCCGCGAAAGAATTCCTTCGCGAACGCCTGATTCACGATCAGCACCGGCGGCCTGCCCGCGATATCGGTGCTTCCGAAGTAGCGTCCCGTAATCAACGGAATCTTCATCGCGCTGAAATATTCCGCGCTGACGTCTCGAATGTTGCATTCATCCTCTTGCCCTTGCGCGATCGGCCGCCCTTCCACAACGAACCGAATCGTGTTGCCGCCGCCCGTCACAGGCAGTTTGCTCGTGATTCCCACGCCCTCAACGCCGGGCAGCGCTCGCAGCTTTTCCGTGAACGTGTGCGCGAACTGAAGGGCGCTCGCATCGTTCTTGTAGGAGTTATCGGGCAGCCCCACGGCGAACGTCAGCAGGCTCTTCGCGTCAAATCCTGGATCCTGGTGCATCAATGCGCCTACGCTCTTCACCATCAGCCCAGCCCCCACCAGCAACACCAGCGCCAGCCCGATTTCCGCCACCACCAGCCCTTCGCGCAGGCGCGACTTTTCCACTCCGGCCGAAGCGCTTCGTCCCTCATCCCTCAGCCCTTCATTCACGTCCGTGCGAGACATCTGCAGCGCCGGAGCCACGCCGAACAAAACCCCGGTGATCACCGCCGCAAAGAACGTGAACGCCAGCACGGCTGGATCGATTTGCGCCGACTTCAGGTACGGCATCATGGCGAGTTCGTCTTTCGGAATAATCGCCAACATCAAATACACGCCCCACTGCGACCATAGCAGTCCCAGTGCTCCTCCCGTGATTGCGAGTAAGAGGCTCTCTGTCAAGAATTGCCGGATCAGTTCGCGTTTCCCCGCGCCGAGGGCCATCCGAACCGCAATTTCCCGCCTGCGATCCGCTCCGCGGGCCAGGGAAAGACTCGCCACGTTCGCGCACGCAATCAACAAGACGAAACTCACGGCACCGAGCAGAGTAAGCAGCAAAGGCTGCACTTTGCCCACGATCCGGCCGCGTAGAGTCCCCATCACGATCTGCACGGAAGCGTCCTGTTGTGGATAGGCTGCCGCCAGCCGCGCATTGATCGTATCCATTTCGGAACGCGCTTCGGACGAAGTCATCCCCGTCTTCAGGCGGCCGATGATGTTCATCCATCGGAGATTTCGCCGTGTCATGCCATCGACGGGATTGATCGGTACCCAGACCGGCGGAGAATTCAGCGGAGCAAATTCGAATTCCTCGGGAAGAACGCCGACAATCGTGTAGCTGTTGCCGTCGAGCCGCAGCGTCTGCCCAGCCGCCTGGCGGTTCGCTCCCAGACGCTGCTGCCAGAAAGCATGGCTTACCACGGCCACTTTGGGTCCGTTCGGACGATCTTCACCCGGAAGAAAATCACGCCCAAACGCCGGCTTCACGCCAAGTGTTGCGAAGAAGTTCGCAGTCACTTGTCCGCCTTCTAGAGTCTCCGGATCCCCCGCGCCGGAATAAATGAATTGGTCGCCTGAATAGCCTCCAAGCAACTTGAAACTCTTTGCCTGCTCCGTCCAATCGATGTAGTCCGGGTAGGATGTGTTTGCCGTTGCTTCGTCCTGGAGGGGAGTTTGGCTTCGCGTCTCGCCCACTGTCAGAATGCGCTCTGGCTGGTAGTAAGGCAGCGGCCTCAGAAGCGCGGCATAGACCACGCTGAAAATCGCGGTGTTCGCCCCAATGCCAAGCGCGATCGTCAGGATCCCGACAACGGCAAAGCCCGGGTTCTTAGCCAGGTTCCGGAGCGCATATCGAACGTCCTGCATCATGCTTATCTCCTCACCAGTCACTCGTACCGAAGCGCCACCATCGGATCCACCCGCGTCGCTCTCCGCGCCGGGATATAACTGGCAATCAGCGCCACCAACGCGAGAATGAACGAGATCGCGGCAAACGTAATTGCGTCAGTCGAACGCACGCCATACAACAACGAGGAAAGGAAGCGTGCGGCCCCCAGCGCACCCGCAAGCCCTATCGCCAGCCCGATGCCCGTCAGACGCAGGCCATACCAAAGCACATCGCGCATCACGAGCCCCGGCGTTGCGCCCAACGCCATGCGAATGCCAATATCACGCGTCCGCTGCGCCACTACGTACGAGAGCACTCCATAAATCCCCACCGACGACAGCAGCAGCGCGATGCCGGCGAAGAGCGCGAGCAGAAACGTATCGAAGTGCGATTCTTCGAGCGTTCCGGCGATCTTCTGCTGCATGGTCGATAGGCTGTAGATAGGCACACCCGGAGCGATGGAAGCGACCATCGTCCGCAAGTCATTGGCCGGAAACGCGCCGCCCCGCGTGCGAACCACCAGGTCCATCGTCCGGCCAATCCAATCCCACGAGGCGGGTGGCATCTGCGCCATGGGAAGGTAGAACTCCGGCTGCACCTGCCGATCGAGGCCCCGCGCACGCACGTCTCCCACAACGCCCACCACTTCATGCCACACGGGATCCATGCGGCCTTTCGGCCCGGCCTCGCAACACGCGAAGCGTTTGCCGATCGGGTTCTCGCCCGGCCACATCGTGCGAGCGAGCGTTTCGTTGACGATCGTCACCAGCGTTCTGTCCCGCGTGTCCTGTGAGGTGAACTCGCGTCCCGCCTTCAGTGGCACGCGGGCGGTCGAAAGATAGCTTGGGGAAACAATCTGCAAGAACGAGTTAACGAGGTTCGATGGATCAAGCGGTCTGCCTTCCGCAAGCAGGCCGTTGCTGCTCCCTCCGCCTGCGAGCGGAGCGCGAGAGACCACCCCAGCCGATTCCACGCCGGGCAAAGCAGCCGACGCCGCGATCATGCGTTCAAACGTTTGCCGCGCGACACTTGGATCGCGATAAGCGACATCGGGGAGTCCGACGCGGCCAACAACCAGATTTGACGCGTCGAAGCCCGGATCCAAATGCGCTACCACCAATGCGCTGCGGATCAGGAGCCCCGCCCCGGCCATCAACATCAACGCCAAAGCCACTTCACCCACCACGAGGACGCTCCGAATTCGATCGCGACTCCCGCTCGATTCTCGTGCGCCTTCTTTTAGTGCGTCATTCAACTGCGTCGAAGCAGAGCGCACTGCCGGCGCAAGGCCAAACAGGAAGCTCGATAGCAACGCGATGCCGCATGCAAACGCAAGCGCGCTCGCGTCCACGCTCGATTGATCCAGCCGAGGCACGTTGGCGGGTCCGTTCGCGACAATCCACGAAACTCCCCAGAATGCCAAGAAGATGCCCACGATGCCGCTCGCGAGGCCGAGCACAACGTTCTCCGCAAGGAGCTGCCGGACGATACGCCGGGGTGACGCTCCCAGAGCTGCCCGCACGGCCATTTCCTTTTGCCGCGTGCGCGACCGGGCCAGTTGCAGGTTTGCGATGTTTGCACAGGCAATCAGGAGTACGAACGCGACGGCTGCAAGCAACATTCGCAGTACCGACTGCTGATCGCCGAGCAGGGCCGTCGCGAGCGGCAGAAGCCGAAAGCCGCGATCTTTGTCGTCGATCGGGTATTGCTGCTGCAGCCGCAAAGCGATGATGTTGAGTTCCGACTGTGCTTGCGCCAATGAGATGCCGGGCTTCAGCCGGCCGATTACGTTTAGATAGTGGTCGTCGTGATCGCTGAGTTGCTGCGGCGTGAACGCCTCCGGAATCCAAACATCGCTGCTGTTCAGCAGCGGATCGAATGTTTTCGGCATGACGCCAATTACCGTGTAGGGCATCCCGTTGATGCGAAGCGCTTGTCCCACAATCGCGGGATCTGCGTGAAGGCGCGTCCGCCACAGCTTTTCGCTGATGACCACCACCTGCGCGTGACCGGGACTGTCCTCCTCGGCCGTGAAGACGCGGCCGGCTATCGGCTGCACTCCAGCGGTTGCGAAGTAGTCCGCCGTGGCAAGTTCACCCTCCACCCGCTCGGGAGCTTCCGGCGTGGCTAGATTGAAGCTCGCGTTATTGGAGGCGGACAGGTTTGAGAAAGAGGTGCTTTGGCGTTTTGTATCGGCGAAGTTGCCCACCGAAACGTCCGGAAAAATGTCTCGCCACTGTTCCTGCAGATAAACGACGCGCGAAGGGTCCCACATCGCCAGCGGTTTCAGCAGGACGGCGTTGACGACGCTGAAAATCGCCGTGTTAGCCCCGATTCCCAGCGCCAGCGTAAGAATCGCAATCGCCGTGAACCCCGGATTTTTCACCAGCATCCGGATCCCGTATCTCACGTCCTGCACTAGCCTCATGCTCATCTCCGCAGCTTCACTACTCACCACTCATTAATCACCAGTCACTCGTACCGAAGGGCCACCATTGGATCCACTCGCATCGCGCGCCTGGCTGGAAAGTAGCACGCGATAAAAGCGACGACGCCCAGCAGCACCGCGCTGCCAACAAAAGTGACGGGGTCTGTCGGACTCACACCAAATAGCAACACGGCTAGAAAACGCGACGCACCCAGCGCCACAACCACGCCGATCGCAATGCCCAAGCCCGCAAAACTCGCGGCGTTTCTAAGCACGAGCTTCAGAACCTGCCGGGGATCGGCGCCCAGCGCCATCCGAATCCCGATTTCGTGCGTGCGCTGCGTCACGTTGAACGCCATCACCGCGTAGATCCCGATCGCTCCCAGAAACAGCGCCAGGCTGCTGAAGAATCCCATCAGCTTCGCCGTGATTTGGAAGCCGGAATACTGTTCATCCATCATCGCTTGCAGAGGCTGCACCAGCGAAACCGGCTGCTCGGCATCGGCCGACCACACAGCGCTGCGAATCGCGTCAGCAAGCGTCGCGTGGTCCGCGCGCGACCTCACCACAATTCCCATTTCTCTCGATGGGAATTGGCCGAACGGCACGTACATCTCCCGGTTGTGCCTTCCGCTTGTCGAGTTGTAAAGCTTCACGTCTTGAACCACACCCACAACGGTCGCGGTAACGTCGTGGTCCTGGTTGAACCTCAGCTTCCGTCCCACGGGATCTTCGTCTGGCCAGAAATAATTCACGAGAGCTTGATTGACGATCACCACCGGCGGTGCCAATGGTCCATCCGACGCCGCAAAATGTCGCCCCTTCACCAATCCGATCTCCATTGTTGAAAAATATTCCGGCATCACCGCACTGTAGTCCGCCCAAGGAACGTCGCCAGTGCTCGGTGCCGGCTTGTCCACTGCGTAGATCGAGGCGTTCGCGCAACAGTCTCCGAACGGAATGGATTGGCTAATGCTGGCCGATTCCACCTGCGGCAGCGCTCTCACGCGACCGATCACCTGCTCCGAGAAATTCCGTATATCTACAGGCAGTTTGTATTTCGTCGGCGGTAGGTCCAGCTGCGTCACCATCAGATTCTCCGGTTGGAAACCTGGCGCCGCGCGGATGAGTCCGAGCAAACTCCTCACCAGCAACGTTGAACAAGTCACGATTACAACGGCCAGAGCGATCTCACCGACCACAAACGCTCCCCGCAGTCGCGCGCCCTGCCGGTTGCTCGACGTTCGGCCAGACGCCTCCTTCAGCATCGTGTACACATCCAATTTCGTGCTGCTGATCGCGGGCGCCAGTCCAAAAATTATTCCCCCGACAAACGCAATTCCGAATGTGTAAAGCAGCGTCTGGTAATCCAGGGTCACTTGGCCGTAATTCACCAAATAGCCGCGTATTTTCGCCGGAATCGCCGCTTCAACCCACGCCAGTGTCCAGTACGCAACGCCTATTCCGGCTGCGCTACCGCCAAGAAACAGCAGCACCGTCTCGGTAACGAGTTGCCGGACGAGACGCCCTCGTCCTGCACCGAGTGCCGTTCGCACCGCCAGTTCCTTCGTTCGCCCGGTTGCGCGCGACAGCATCAAGTTCGCCACGTTCGCGCACGCAATCAGCAGCACCAGCCCCACGATCCAGAAACAGATCGCCACTTCCTCGTTCCCTTGATGCTCTCCGATTTCGGATTCGAGCGTCCGCAGAAGCATTCCAGAGTCCCTGTTCGTAGTTGGATAAGCTTTCTCGAGCTGCGACGCGATGCCGGACACTTCCTCCTGGCCCTGCGCCATCGAGACGCCTGGCTTCAGTCGCCCCATCACGGAGAGCCAGCTATTCCGACGGTCGGCGCGCTCCTGCGAAGAAAGCGCCAGAGGCAGCCAGATATTCGCTTCGCCCGCCAGTGGAAGTTGGAATTTCGCCGGCATCACGCCCACGATCGTGTAAGACTCGCCTCCGATCTGGACGTTGCGGCCCAGAATGTGCGGATCGCCCGCGAATCGTGTTTCCCAAAGTCCCCGGCTGAGGATTACCTCGTGGCCGGCTCCGGACTGGTCCTCCTGCGGCAAAAACGTGCGGCCCAGCGTGGGTTTCGCGCCGAGCGTCTCAAAAAAATTCCAGCTTACCCGATGCCCCTGAATCCGCTCCGGTGGACCATCTCCCGTTAGATTGAAAGATGTGGGATTCCATGCGCACAGTTCTTCGAAGTCCTTCGTCTCGCGCTGAAAATCGTAGAAGTTCCCGGGTTCGATGCTGTTGTTGGTGGTTCCCGTCTTTTTGTTTTGGCCCAGGAGGACAACCAACCGGTCGCCTTGCGGATAGGGCAGCGGGTGCAGAATCCACGCGTTGACGAAACTGAAGATCGCCGTGTTTGCGCCAATCCCCAGCGCCAGCGTCAACACCGCCACCGCCGTGAACCCCGGGCTTTTCGCCAGCATCCGGATTCCGAATCTCACGTCCTGCACCAAATTCATCCTCGTCTCCTGAGCCTTCCGAGCCCGCCGTTCACACTTTCAATTTGCGACGCGCCACCAATCACTAATCACTACCCGGCTGTCTTTCTCTCGTCACTCGTCACTTGTCACTCGTCACTTCTTCACTCGTATCTCAACGCCACGATCGGATCGACGCGCATCGCGCGCCGCGCTGGCAAGTAGCACGCAGCGATCGCCACAAAGGCGAGCAGCCCTGGTACACCGGCAAAAACCAACGGATCCGTGGCCGAAACGCCCATCATTAAGTTCGCCAGCAACCGCGCGAGAGCAAACGCCAGCGCGAGCCCGATTCCGAGGCCGATCGCCGCGAGTCGAATTCCGCGTCCCGCAATCCACCGCAGCACTTGTCCTGGTTCCGCGCCCAGCGCCAGGCGAATGCCGATTTCGTGCGTCCGTTCGGTCACCGAATGCGCCATCACGCCGTAAACGCCCGACGACGCCAGCACCAGCGCAATCAATCCCAGCACCGCCATCATCGCCGCGATAAAGGAAATGCCGATCAGCTCTTCGTACGTGAGTCGCGCGAGTGTTTTCGGTTCGTAAATCGGCTGGTTCGCATCCACGCCGCGGATTTTCGCGCGCACGGCTGGAATAAAACTGAGCGGGTCCCCCTTCGTCCGCAGCAGAAACGCCGCATTGATATTGGCATTTTGCGCGTACGGCACGTAAACGACGCCGTCCACGCTCTGAAAGTACGGGTTGTATTTCGTGTCGGAGACCAGCCCGACGATCGTCAGCCACGGCTCTTTCGAATCGGGCTTCCCCTGCTTGATCCGTTTGCCGATCGCATCTTCTCCCGGCCAGTAGCGATCCGCCATCGACCGGCTGACCATCGCTACCCGCATCGCGTCCGGCCCATCGGAGTCCGTGAATTCGCGTCCCCGCAACAGCGGCAAATGCAGCGTGCGGAAATAATTCGCGCTGATGGATTCCGCAAGCGCGATGTGCCCTGAATCTTCCGTCCACGTTTTGCCTTCACCCATGAACGGGTGATAACTGAAGTCGTCCCCATCCGGCACCACGGTTGCCAGCGACGCGGATTCGACGCCCGGAATCGTTTCCATTTGCCCGAGTGCCTGTTGGAAAAACGCCGCCTGCTTCGCCTGTTCCGAATATTTCGCCGCCGGAAGGGCGATTTTCATGGTCAAAAGGCTCTGCGGCGCGAATTTCTCGTTTTCGCCGAGCAGCGCGCGGAATCCCTTGACGAGCAGGCCCGCCCCAACCAGCAGCACCAGCGACACCGCCACTTCCGCCACCACCAGCACGCCGCGCAGCCGGTGCGAAGCGCGTCCCGGCCCTCCGCGCCCGCCTTCCTTCAACGAAATCGAAATATCGGCGTGCGAATGGCTTAGCGCCGGCGCAAGTCCAGCCACAATTCCCGCTAGAACGGCAATTCCTACCGTGTACGCAATCGCCCGCCAGTCGAGCGCGATCCGATTGGATCCAGCCACGTATTGCGAAAGCTCCGCGGGCATGTAGGCCACAATCAGGCCAACGGCCCAGTTGGCCAGCACCAATCCCGCCGCCGCTCCCGCCAGCGCCAGAATCACGCTTTCGGTGAGCAGTTGCCTCACCACGCGCCACCGGCTCGCCCCGAGCGCCGAGCGCACGGAGATTTCCCTTGCGCGTCCCGCCATGCGCGCAAGCTGCAAATTGGCCACGTTCGCACAAGTAATCAGCAGCACGAAACCCACGGCCGCCAGCAGCAGCAACATGAAGTTGTGCGTCAGCTCATCGGTCGCATAGGTTCGGAACGGCACCACGCGTATGCCCAGCCGCTTGTTGGACTTCGGAAATTCCTGGGCCAGTTGCTGTCCGATCCCGGCCAATTCCGCTGCTGCTTCCGAAACCGAAACTCCCGGCTTCAGCAATCCCACCGGGAACAAGTAATTGTTTTCGCGATCGGTCTTGTCTGCTCCCGTGAACGCAATCGGCGTCCACAGATCTGTCGCCGTTGGATACCTGAAATCCTTCCCCATAACTCCCGTAATCGTGTAGCTCCGCCCATTGATGTGCGTTTCTTTTCCAATGATGTTGGGATCGCCGGCGAACTTGCTTTGCCACAATGCGTAACTCAGTATCGTTTCCTGATCGCGTCCCGGCTCTCCATCCTCGGCCGTGAACCCGGGCCCCAGAATCGGCCGCACTCCGAGCGCGTCAAAAAAATCCGTAGTCACTCTCGCCGCTTGCTCTCGCTCGGGATCGCCCTGCCCCGTCAAATTGACGTCCTCCGGAACGGACGCGGCGAATTTCTCGAATGATTTGCTCCGCGTGCGAATCGCGTCATAGTCGGCGGGGTACAGCGAATTCTCGTCCGTCAGCGGAGCCACCTTGTTGAACACCAGCGCCAGCCGGCCCAGATTCGGAAACGGCTCAGGACGCAGCAGCAGGGGATCGGCGACGCTGAAAATCGCCGCATTCGCGCCAATGCCCAGCGCCAGCGCGCACACCGCCAGCAGCGTCACGCCGGGATTTTTCATTAGCATCCGCAACCCGTATTTCGCGTCTTGCAGCAAGGTCATGCTTCTCTCCTGGATATCGCAACCGGCCAGGCCTACTTCTCGTCAATCCATTTCAAAACCGCGCACCGAAAAGGTTTTCACGAGTCACAAGACACGAGTCACGCCGAGCAGACACACCCATCCGTCAGCGCCGAACAGATTTCTTCGGCTAATGACCAGGAAAATTTAGGAAATCTTTCGGACCTAAACCGTCGCCGTGCGCGAACCAATCGTTTCTTCAACGATGCGTCCGTCGAAGAGATGGATCGAGCGGTCGGCTATGCTCGCATAGCGCGGGTCGTGTGTGACCATGCAGATCGTCGCGCCTTCACGGTGCAGTTGCCGCAGCAAGTCCATCACGGCTTCGCTGTTTTTTGAGTCCAGGTTTCCGGTCGGTTCGTCAGCCAGCAGGATGGACGGTTGGCCCACCAGCGCTCGCGCTACTGCCACGCGCTGTTGCTGACCTCCGGAGAGTTGTGAGGGGTAATGCTTCATGCGGTGCGCCATACCCACGCGCTCCAGCACTTCCTGTACGCGCTTCTTGCGCTCCGCCGACGCCATGCTCCGGTACGTAAGCGGCAGCTCGACGTTTTCGAACACGGTCAGGTCGCCAATCAGGTTGAACGCCTGAAAGATGAACCCGATCTCGCGGTTCCGGATGCGCGTGCGATCGGAGAGCGAAAGATTCGCCACGGCCTGCGTATTGATCCAGTAATTGCCTTCCGTCGGCGAATCCAGCAGCCCAAGAATCGAGAGCAGCGTCGACTTGCCGCAGCCCGAAGGCCCCGCGATCGAAAGGAACTCCCCGCTCTTGATTTCCAGGTGCACGCCGCTCAGCGCATGTGTCTCCACTTCATCCGTATAGAAAACCTTCGTCACTCCATCCAGCCGAATCAAACCTTTTTCGGTGCTGTTCATTCTAGGCTCCTTCGAACTCTGTAACCTTCAATACGAATGCCGCGCCCTGAAAAGTTCCCCGTTATCTCAAAGTCATCTCAACAATCACTTCAGCTCGACCCGGTCGAAATTGTCATAGGCCGACATGTCGGAGAGGATCACCGTATCCCCCACCTGTAAGCCCTTCATAATCTGCACATAGCTCACCGACGTCTTGCCCAGTTCCACCTGGATCCGCACCGCTTCCTTCGCGTCGGACCACGGCCCAACCACCTTGAACAGGCCCACCGTGCTGTTCGGCTCGCCATGCACCGGCCGGCCCACAAACATCACGTTGGGCAGCCGCTCGATTTCCACCGTACCCTCAACGCTCAGGTCCGGCACTGCGCCCTCTGGCAGCGGCCCGTCCAGTTTGACGTCCACTGTGCGCGTTCCGTTCACCACCGATGGATCAATTCGTATCACGTGGCCCGGAATAACGCCGTTATGTGTGTCGATTGCAGCTTTTTGGTTTAGCTGAACGTCCTTCGCCTGGGTCTCCGCAATCTTCAACGCCGCCTTCAACTGCGATGGCTGCGTCACTTTCGCCAGCGGCGTCCCCTGCGTCACACGCTGCCCGACATCCACATCCAGTTCCTGGAACATGCCGTCGATCCCCGGCCGGATGTGAAGCTCCTCCATCTGCGATGAATAGAGGCCGTATAGCGCCTTCTTCTGCTCGATCGCCGCCTCTTGCACCGCAAGTTGCGACTGGATTGAGTTCTGGAAGGTCTCCACTTCCTTCTGCGCCAAATCGTTCTCTTTTGCCAGCTCTTCGGCCTGAACCACCGATTGCTTGTAGACCAGGTCGGCTACAATACCCGCTTCGTTCAGCTGCTTATTGGCTTGCGACTGTAGGTCCGCTGTATGGTATTGCGAACTGATCGCTGCCGCTTGCGTCCGCTTATCCATCAACTGGTTTTGCAGCAGCGCCTTGGTTTGCTCGTACGTAGCCTGCGCGCCCTTCAACTGGTATTCCGCATCCAGCACTTGTTGCTGCAGCTGCGGGTTCACCAAATCCAGGATCACCGTATTCGCTTTCACAGCCGTGCCCGGCAGCAGGTAGCGTTCCTTCACCACTCCATCTGTGGCCGCCGAGATCACATGAATCGTCTCCGGCACGAGCGTTCCCAATCCGCGCACGTCCCGAAGCATTGGCCCTTGCTTCACCGTATCAGGCCACACCGTCGCCTTATCTATGCCCGGAGCCGCCGGCTTCAGCCGCGACAGCGCTCCAGTGATTACAACCGCCACCACTAACGCCACGCCGATATACGCAATCCGGCGCATCTTCTTCTTGCGCTTTACATCCGGTCGTTCTATGTCCACTGAGACAACCTCACACACCTATATATCGCAAATTGCCTTCCGGTGCGTAAACACTTATAAAGCCTTTGTAATCTTAGTATTAGATGGGTTTTGCAGGCGCCGATTCCCCTCGCTTGCCCGCTCGTGGGAATATTCCGTCCCGCAACCGAACACAATCTCGGCCCAATTTGGCCCTACGCTGACATCGTTTTGCGCTGTCATCCCGAACCCAGCCGCGCTTTTCGGGTTTCAGGGTTTCTACTTGCAAACCCTGAGTTGAAAACCTGCCTTTGAAGATTGTTGAAACTCGCTCTATCCGCCCGTTTCCATGCTCGCGCGAATTTCCTGCCACCGCTTCGGCCGCCTTTTCGCGTCGAGCACCTTCTTCCGCAGCCGAATCGACTTTGGAGTCACCTCAACGTACTCGTCATCCGCGATGAACTCGATCGCCTTCTCGAGCGTCATCTCGCGCGGCGGGATCAGTCGAATCGCCTCGTCCGCCGAAGACGACCTCATGTTCGTCTGCTTCTTTTCCTTCGTGATGTTCACGTTCATGTCGTCTTCGCGCGAATTTTCGCCGACGATCATTCCCTCATACACTTCCACGCCCGGCCCGACGAACATTTCGCCCCGTTCCTGGATTCCCCAGATCGCGTACGCCACCGACACGCCCCCGCGATCGGCCACCAGCGCTCCCGTCAGCCGCATCGCCATGTCGCCCGCATAGTCGGTCCAACCCTCGAGCAGCGAATGGATCAGCGACGTGCCTCGCGTGTCGGTCAACAACTGGCTGCGCAGCCCGATCAATCCCCGCGACGGTATGCTGAACTCCATGCGCACTCGCCCGGAGTGATGGTTCACCATTTTCTTCATTTCGCCGCGTCGGCTTCCCAGCGATTCCATCACGATCCCAATAAAAGTTTCCGGGCAATCCACGATCAGCAACTCCAGCGGCTCGGTCCGCCGCCCGTTCTCTGTCCGCACCACGATTTCCGGCTTGCCCACCATCAGTTCGTAGCCTTCGCGCCGCATGGTCTCGATCAAAATCGCCAGTTGCAGCTCGCCGCGGCCCAAAACGCGGAACGCGTCCGTGGTTCCCATATCTTCCACGCGCAACGAGACGTTCGTCAGCAGTTCCTTCTCGAGCCGTGCGCGGAGATCTCGCGACGTCACGTACTGCCCCTCGCGCCCGGCGAACGGCGAAGTGTTGATCGTGAACACCATCGTCAGCGTCGGCTCATCGATCAAGAGCGGCTCCAGCGGCTCGGGGTTTGCGAGATCGGTGATGCTTTCGCCGATCTGGATTCCCTCCACGCCCGCGATCGCCACAATGTCCCCCGCCGACACTTCCTCCGCTTCGTCGCGTTCCAGACCGCGAAACGTAAAAAGCTTCGTAATCTTCGTCGGCTGGATCGTTCGATCCAGTTTCGAGATCGCCACTTCCGTCCCGCGCTTCAGCGTTCCTTGAAAAACGCGCGCAATCGCCACGCGCCCCAGGAAATCGCTGTAGTCCAAATTCGTAACTTGAATTTGAAGCACGCCCGTCGGATCGCCCGCCGGCGCAGGAATCGAAGCGATGATTTCCTCGAACAACGGCAGCAGCGTCGTCGAATCGTCGCCGATCTGGCGGTGCGCCACGCCGGTCTTTGCATTCGTATAGATCACCGGAAAGTCGAGCTGGTCTTCGGTCGCGTCGAGATCGATGAAAAGATCGTAAATCTCATCCAGAACCGCCGCGGGACGCGCGTCCGGCCGGTCGATTTTGTTCAACACCATGATGGGCGGCAGCTTCGCAGCCAGCGCCTTCTGCAACACGTAGCGCGTCTGCGGCAGCGGCCCCTCGCTCGCGTCCACCAGCACGAGTACGCCGTCCACCATGCGCAGCGCTCGTTCCACTTCGCCCCCGAAATCGCTGTGCCCCGGCGTGTCCACGATATTGATTTTCGTTCCGCGAAACGTCAGCGCCGTGTTTTTCGCCAGAATCGTGATGCCGCGTTCGCGCTCCAGCTCGTTCGAATCCATCACGCGCCGCGGCACATCCTGGTTCTCGCGGAAAATTCCGCTCTGGTGCAGCATCGCATCCACCAGCGTCGTCTTCCCGTGGTCCACGTGCGCAATAATCGCAATATTTCGTATCGCCGCCATATTCAGTAGCCCTGGGAACGCCAATCTCCCGATTGGCGGAATTTCGTCGCCCCCAAACAAAAAGGGCTGCAAATGCCGCCTTGCAGCCCCGATCGATTCCGCCTCAATGTTGGGACCAACAAACGCACGGCTATTCTAACACGACTGAATCTTCATAGGTCGCGCCTTCACCTATACCAATCGTCCGGCCGGGCTTTGCCCCGCCGACTTCGTCAATTCCCTCGACAAATAAATCATCTGCCCCACATGATGATACGCATGCGCGGCGCAACGAAAAACCGCCGTGAAACGGTCTTTTGCCAGAGGCTCGCGCTCCCCCGCAAACGGCTTCGTCCAATCTTCCGGCGACTGCTTCCGAATCGTGTCCACCACCATCGCAATCGTGCGATCGAAATCCGCGAGCACCTGCTCCTTCGGCTTCCTCTGCGTGTCCGCGAACTCCAAATCGCGATGTCGGCTGTAGCCCGTGCCCGCGATCTGCGCGCCAATGTAGTAATTAAGGTTGCCGCTCAGGTGCAGCAGCAGATGTCCCACGCTGTTCCCGTAGGGATACGGCCGCGCCCAAATCTGCTCCGTCGTCAGCGGATCCACCCACTGATGCACCCGTTCGCGCACCTCTTCGTAATATCCCGCCATCCCCGTCCCCACCACCGCCGCCAACTCCCCCATCGCCGACCTCCTCTTGCTTGGCCCTTCTGAGTATACCAACTCCCATTTACGACGGGTGGCTAAGCGGAACGCCACAGGCAACTCGACCCATGTTAGAACTCACGACTCCCACTCAGGTACTCCAACTCATAGTTCCGTAGTATTGCGAATATCTTTTTCGCCGCGCCCGTTGTACGCTCGTTTATTTTTATGGTGCTGGGCAATCGACAATACACAACACGCAAACGGCCTAAAGTCGCCGCCAGAAAATCAGTATATGATTTTTTCAATCGGTACACTTTGCAAACGGAAATCCTCGTAAGTTACTCAAAACACTCACTCGCCTCCCAGTTCAATCGGTACACTTTCGGGGCCCTGCAGAGACGTCCCGCCTCGCGATATGGAATATGGTATTCTCCGCCCGCCGCTACAGTGTTGCGCAAGGGGCAAACGTTTTGATCCGCATCCGCCGAATATCTCGCGTCAGTTCTCGTCTGCGCTTCGCGCTCGGCGGCACCGCGCTCCTGCTCTTATCCGCTTCGCGCGGGCGCACCTCCGCCCAGGCGCCCGACTACACCGCCATATTCAACAAAACCGACGTGATGATTCCCGCCCGTGATGGCATCAAACTCCACACCGAAATTTACGTCCCGAAAGATGCCAAAGAACCGCTCCCATTCTTCCTCACGCGCACTCCCTACGGCCTCTCTGACGATGACAAAGGCTACTCGCATGAGCTGAATCTCTATCGCGAGATGATTCCCGACGGCTACATATTCGTCTTTCAGGACATCCGCGGCCGCTACGGCTCCGAAGGCAAGTTCGTCATGCAGCGCGACCCGCGCGATCCCAAAGATCAGCACTCGATCGATGAAGGCACCGACACGTATGACACCATCGACTGGCTCGTCAAAAACATCCCGAATAACAACGGCCGCGCCGGCGAAGCGGGGATTTCCTACGGCGGCTGGCTCACAGCCATGTCTCTCATCGAACCGCATCCCGCGCTGAAAGCCGTCTCCGAACAGGCCTCTCCCTCGGACATGTTTCTCGGCGACGATTTTCATCACAACGGGGCGTTTCGCCTCAGCTACGGTTTCGAATACGCGGCGCTGATGGAAACCGACAAAACGAATTTCCAATTTCAGTTCGATAAGTACGATACCTACGACTGGTATCTGGCCCTCGGTCCGCTCTCGAATGCCAACGCGCTCTATCTGCACGGCAAGCTTCCCACCTGGAACGACTTCGTCGCGCATCCGAACTACGACGACTTCTGGGACAAGCAAGCCTTCACCCGCTATTTCAAGAATCTCACGCTCCAGGTGCCGAACCTCAACGTTGCCGGCTGGTGGGACCAGGAAGATTTCTTCGGTCCCATGCGAATCTACGAACTGCTCGAGCCTCATGACACGAAGCACAACAACTACGTCGCGGTCGGCCCCTGGAATCATGGCGGCTGGGCCGGAGGCACCGGCAATAAGCTCGGCAACATCGACTTCGGCGCCGACACAGCCGAATATTTCCGCGCGAAGATTCAGGCGCCCTGGTTCGCATACTGGCTCAAGGACAAGGGCGAACTTCCCGCGAGCGCAGCGACGACGTTCGAAACCGGCTCGAATCAGTGGAAAAACTGGGATGCTTGGCCCCCACGCGAAGGAGTCACGCCGAGCCGCTTGTATTTCCGCGAGAACGGCGGCCTTTCTTTTGATTCTCCGGGCGCCGAAGAAACTTCTGCGCCGAACTCGCAAGCCGCGGAAGAGTTCGACACCTATGTCTCCGATCCCGCGAATCCAGTGCCTTATCGCCATCGTCCCATTGAGGAAACCTACTCGGAAGGGAGCCGTTGGTACACGTGGCTCGTCGAAGACCAGCGCTTCGTCGAGCATCGCCCGGACACACTGTCTTGGGAGACCGATCCTCTCCCGAAAGACGTCGCCGTAGCCGGCAACATCGTCGCGCACCTCTTCGCTTCCACCAGCGGAACCGACAGCGATTGGATCGTGAAGCTGATCGACGTCTACCCCGAAAAATACGAGCCCGATCACAAAATGGGCGGCTACGAGTTGATGGTTGCGGACGAAGTATTTCGCGGCAGGTTTCGTAACAGCTTCGAAAAACCCGAACCGGTCGTCGCGGGACGCGTGACTCCGTACACCTTCAGTCTTCATACGAACAACCACGCGTTCCTAAAGGGCCATCGAATTATGGTGCAAGTGCAAAGCACATGGTTCCCCGTGATCGACCGCAATCCGCAAAAATACGTGCCGAACATTTTCGAGGCCAAGGCAAGCGACTATCAGAAAGCCACGCAGCGCATCTACCGTTCGAGGCAGTACCCATCGAACGTCGAAATCCCTGTCGTCACACGCCAATGAGCGCGAGACGGTTTTGTGGCGCCGCCCTTCGGGGCGGCATCTCGGTTTTTGTTCAGCGAGAACGGGGACGCTGAGCAGCGAAAGAGAGAAAAAACTTGACCGTAAGCCCAAACATGGTCACCACGGCCTTCGAACTACAAGGCTACCGCGTATTAAGAACCATCGGCCTCGTCCGCGGCGTCACTGTCCGCTCGCGCAGCATCCTCGGAACCATCGGCGCGTCTCTCGAAACGCTCGTGGGCGGCAACATCACTCTCTTCGAGGAAATGTGCGAAAAAACGCGCGAGGAAGCCCTCGAACTGATGATGCAGCACGCCTCGCAGGAGGGCGCGAACGCGGTCATCGGCGTGCGCTACGACGCCACCGAAGTGATGCAGGGCGTCACCGAAGTGCTCGCCTATGGCACAGCCGTGCAGGTGGAGCGCTCAGCGTGATTTCGATTCGTAAGTTGGCGCGCAAATCCCAAAGGGCTAGAATCGTCGAGTCCGCAATTTTTGGAGGATGGTAGATGAAGGTTACGTTCAGAATGCTCGCGGCCGTGATCTCCGTGAGCTTGCTCGCCGCTTCAATCACGGTTCGCGCCGACGGCCCAAAAACTGAAACGGTTACGTTCCCGAACGGCAAGGATACGATCGGCGGTTTTCTCGCCACGCCGGAAAAACCAGGACGCTATCCCGGGCTCATCGTGGTTCACGAATGGTATGGCCTCAACGACTGGGTGAAGGAGCAAACGGTAAAGCTAGCGTCGGAGGGATTCGTAGCTCTCGCAGTAGATCTCTATCGGGGCAAGGTCGCTGCCGATGCGGGCGAGGCGCACGAGCTGAGCCGCGGGCTGCCCGATGATCGCGCCGTACTCGATTTGATGGCAGGCATCGTCTATCTCACCACGCGCAACGACGTTGATCATACACGCGTTGGCACAATCGGCTGGTGTCTGGGCGGCGGTTACGCGGTCCAGCTCGCCATGCACGTGCCGCGCCTAGGCGCTTGCGTAGTGAACTATGGCGCTCTCCCCACGGATCCAAATGACCTTCAGAATATCGGCGCGCCTTTCCTGGGCAATTTCGGCGCGGACGACCGCGGCATCACCCCGGCAGACGTGCAGGCTTTCCAGAAAAGCATGGAAACGCTTGGCCGCAAGGTGGACATAAAGATCTACGACGGCGCCGGACACGGGTTCGAAAATCCCAACAACAAGGACGGCTATCGCCCCCAGGCCGCCGAGGATGCGTGGAACCGAACCATCGCCTTCCTGAATAAATCTCTCAAGTAGATGTCGCCAGAGCCCGAACCAAATTCTTAACGCGCTCTTCCGAAACAACAAAATGCCGATATTCCTGCTCCGGAACGCTTCCCAGCGAAATCTTCTCGTTCCGGTGCCGCATCTGGCTCCGCACAGCCGCTTCAACTCCGCGCTGGCCCACATGAACCTCGCGAGCCCCGGTCGCTTCGATGATTTTCCTCGCGTTGTTTTCGCGCACGCCGCCGCAAACCATCACAGCAGTCCGGTCCCGTGCCGCTTCCACCAACGCCCGAATCGCGTCCACCGCGTTCTCTGCCGCTGCCTCTCCACCCGAAGTCAGTATCCGCGCCGCTCCAGACTCGATTACGGCCTCGAGCGCTTTCGAAAAATTGTTGGTCATATCGAACGCGCGATGAAATGTAACGCCCGCCGGCCTGGAAAGCTCCACCAACTCCCGCGTGCGTTTTACGTCCACAGTTCCATCGCGGCTCAGAATTCCGAGCACAATCCCGTCGGCGCGAAGCTGCTTGGCCATCAGGATGTCGCGCTTCATCACTTCGAACTCCTGCGCGCTGTAGCAAAAATCTCCGCCTCGAGGCCTGACCATCACCTGCAGCCCGATCGATATCGCCTTCCGCACCGTGGCGATCAGACCCGCGCTCGGAGTCGTCCCGCCCTCCAATAGATTCGCGCACAACTCCACTTGCCCGGCTCCGCCGCGCTGAGCCGCAACGGCCGACTCGACAGAGTCCAGCGAGACTTCAAGTAAGGTCTTCGATTTCACGGGAACCATTCAGGCCCTATTCTGCATGCGCAGCTCGCGAGCCACCAGCGAAAGCTCCGCCGCCCCTATGTTAAGATACTTCAGCCACTAGGCCCGTAGCTCAGTTGGCTAGAGCGCCACCTTGACACGGTGGAGGTCTGCGGTTCGAGCCCGCACGGGCCTACCATCTCCTTTATGGCATGCCTCTATATCTTGCAAAGCCAATCGACGGGCCGATATTGCGTCGGTTCGACCAACGATCTCGATCGACGCCTCAGTGAACATAATCGCGGCCATTCTCTGGCGGCCCGCAGACTTGAACCAGCGCCGCCCTCGCTCGACAAACTTGTGCAAGTAGATCGATGGTTTCGAACTTGAAGCACGAAGGGCCGCAGCCAAACGAGTGATAGAATTTAGCCTTAGGCTCCCCACTGAGAGAGGCAATTTCTCTCGGAAATCGAATGGATGCAACCTTACCACCTCCCGCGCGCACGTTCTCTCGCCGCGAGATACTCCAAGATCTCTTCCGCACCGGACTTGTCGTTGGACTTTCGGGTCTCAGCGCATCTCGGACATTGCCGGGCGGCATGCTGCGCGAGCCATTTCCCGCGGCCCTTCCGCGCACGATTTCCGCGGACGACGAAGCCTTTCTCGACGAAATCGAACGCGCCCATTCGCTCTTCTTTTGGGAAAACGCGGACCCGCTGACTGGATTGGTGAGGGACCGAAGCCTGGCGACTAGTCTGGATTCGCGCGAAATCGCGAGCATTGCCGCCACCGGCTTTGGCCTCACTGGCCTTTGCATTGCTAGCCAGCGCGGGTACCTCGAGATGGCCCAGGCCCGCGACCGAGCGCTCGTGACACTGCGCTTCCTGGCGCAGAAAATGGAGACTCAGCACGGTTTCTACTACCACTTTGTGAATTTCCGGACAGGTGAACGTGCCTGGAAGTGTGAACTCTCTTCGATCGATACCTCGCTGCTCCTGTGCGGAGTGCTGACATGCCGCGCTTTTTTCCGCGATGACGAAATCCAGAAGCTTGCCGTTCAAATCTACGAGCGTGTCGACTGGCCCTGGTTTCTCAACGGTGGCAAGGCGCTCTCCATGGGCTGGCACCCCGAAAGCGGTTTCTTGAGCGCGCGATGGGATTCCTATTCCGAACTCATGATGATCTATTTGCTCGGGTTGGGATCCCCGACGCATCCCTTGCCGCCGGAGACTTGGGATGCTTGGAAGCGGCCGCAGTTCAACTACTATCATCTGCACTACATCGGCTCGCTTGCCCCCATTTTCGTGCATCAGTATTCGCAAGCCTGGTTCGATTTCCGAGGAAAGCAGGACCGCTACGCCGACTATTTTTCGAATTCGATTACCGCCACGCAGGCCCACCGTCTCTTCTGTCTGAACCTTTCGCACCGGTTTCCCGATTACTCGCCCGATCTATGGGGAATATCGTCCTCCGATTCAGCGAAGGGCTACGTCGCTTGGGGCGGCCCTCCGCCGACGGGGCCGATTGATGGAACCGTCATACCTTGCGCCGCGGCGGGATCGCTTCCGTTCCTCACCGCCGAATCCCTGCGCGTGCTGCGAAACATTCGAGAGAATTACGGCAAGCGAGCGTGGAAGCGTTACGGTTTCGTCGACGCGTTCAACCCGCTGACAAATTGGTACGATCCCGACGTGATCGGAATCGATGTTGGGATCTCCCTTCTGATGGCGGAAAACTTACGAAGTGGATTTGTGTGGGAAACATTTATGAAGAACGAGGAAGCGCGCCGCGGGATGGAGCGTGCCGGATTCAAGCCTAACGCAGTATCGAGGAGTCACGCTTCCACACAAGCGCCGCGGAATGGCGACGTTGCACCAGCTTTGACGTTCCGTCCTGGCCGAGCACTTGAATCAGCGAATTTCGATCAGTGCGAGCGCTTTAGGGGCGAGCTTCAAATCGATGCGTCCTTCATGAATCGGTAGCGAGACCGATGGCGGGAGTTCGGCGGCTTTTCGAAGCGATTGTATCTGCGCCTGCGTTGGATCGATCGGACTCCCCATGGCGGCGTAAGCCTTGAGCAAAGAACCGTGATCCGCGTCCACCAGATCCAATGTAGCGCTGTGCGTCCCAGTCAAACCCTGCAATTGTAAAGTGATGTCCTTTTCCGCGCCCTTTTCCTCGGGCAGGGAGAGATTCCAGACGGCGATCGCGAGCGAGCCATCTTTTCGGCGTGTCACCAGTACGTCCTTTGCATCTGCCGGAACTCTGGCGTCGCCCAGATGGTGAAGCAGTTTAAAAGCGTTGAATGACGGTTTCGGAAGATCGTCTTCCGCTATCAGGCCGAATCCACCGTAAAAAGGCCGCTTCACCACGCCCTGCTCCTCAAAAACATCCGAAAACGTCCAGTAGCTCATCATGTCGACCAAACCGTCGCACTGGCGAATCGTGTCGGCCAGCCACGGGCCCATGAACTCCGTGTCGGTCACGTCCGGCTCGTTCATATAGCTGGCGTTGAACTCGCTCCAAATCAAAGGCACGTCCGGCCGCGCGGACGCTCTGATTTGATCGTGCACCTTCGCCACGGCGCGGCAAACCATCTGCGTGCGAGGAATCACTTCCTTCGTGCCGAAGACGTCCTCCGCCTTGTCGTTTCCGTAGACATGTGTCGATACGAAGTCCATGGGGACATTGCTTTCAACCGCGTGCCGAATGAATCGGTCCACCCAAGCAGCTTGTGCGGTGGCCGGGCCTCCAACGCGCAGCCGCGGGCTGACGCTCTTCAGCGCCCCTGCGGCCGCGTCGTAGAGCTGGTAATACGTCTGCTCCCTGGGTACGCCGGTCCAAAAATCCAGGTTCGGCTCGTTCCAGACTTCGAAATACCATTGCGACACTTCGTCGATTCCATAGCGATCCACCAGGTGTTTTGCGAATTGACGCACCAAATCGCCCCAGCGACCATAATCCTTGGGCGGAGAAACGTTCGGTTTGTACCAAAATGCGTGCAAGTTGTTCTCGGCCGCCAGTTTCTTCGGCATAAAGCTCAGCTCCACGAACGGCCGCACGCCGTTGCCGACAAGGCCGTCGTATATCTGGTCGACGTAGGAAAAGTTCAAAATGGGATTGCCAGAGGCGTCTTCATCGTACACGCCCACTTCGTCGTGGAAAATGGCGTGGAAGCGAACGTACTTGAATCCAGTCGCCTTCTTCACCTCGCGCAAGTCATCGCGATAGCTCTCTCGCAAAGAGAGAATCGCTCGCCCCGATCCGAACATCTGCTCCCAAAAATGAGGGAATGGTCGAGCCGCGGCCTTGACATCAATCGGAATGATTTCCGCAGCGTGGCCCTGCGGACGCGTGGAAATGGGAACCAGGCAAAACAGAAGCAAAGCGACCGCATAGACCACTCGCGCGGGCCGTTTCATGGCCGAAAACCTCGCAGGGTAGATACGTGAGCGACGGAGGAGATTCTACCCTTCCTCCTCCGCCGCTTGGCTGTCTCAAGTTACAAATTTAGAAGCTGAACCGTGCCTGCGCCTCAATCACGCGTCCGGCCAGCGCGAATCCGGTCTGACCAAATGAGTGACTGTCATTGGCCGTCGTAGGGTTCGTCTGCACGCCTGTCGTGGAGTCCAACTGAATGGTTCCAATCTGCTGGCTCCCGAACGATCCAAGGTTTACTTGGTTGAACAGATTATAGAAGTTCGCTCGGATCTCCAATTTTGCATTCTCGCCGATCACTCTCATGGTTGGGAACCCAAACGCTTTGGCAACTGTAAAGTCCACGGCAGAATAACGCGGTCCGCGGAACGAATTGCGCCCTACTCCTGGTGTGGGGGGAACACCGGTCACCGTAAGCGCTGGTGGCGTGAAGTATGTCGAGGCCCCGTTTGCGAAATTCTTGTTTCGCAATGTCTGATTACCCGGTATCGGACCGCTTTCGAAAGCAGCGTTACTATAATCGGTGCCCGCACCCCCCAGATAGGCAGCTGGCCTCACACCGCAGTACCCGCTGTCATCAAAGAGCAGACTACACGCATTGCCATCGGGTTCACCGGTCACCTGGACGCCGTAAGTTGGCGTCCACGGGAAACCCGAGTGTGCGTTCCAGATGCCGCTGAATGTCCACCCGCCGGCGACCTTCTCCATCCAAGCGCGGTCGCCGCTAAAAAGTTTCGGCGACCACAAGCCCCACAGCTTGAAGTTATGTGTGGCGTCGTAGTCTGACGGGCCGTACGCCGCCTGCGCATTAAAGGGATATTGGTCGAAATAGAAGTTGTTTGAGGCTTCGTCCATCGATTTGCTGTACGTGTACTGCGCATCCACCTCGAATCCATGCGAAAAATGCTTCTGAAATTCCGTCTGCAGGGCGTTGTAGTTCCCGTTGACGTCATTCGTCCAGTAACGCAAGCCGTTAACTTCGGGATTTTGAGGCTCAAAAAGGATTTGCCCTTGGAACACCCATCGGAGCAGGCGATGGGATGAACTGCCGTCGTAACCGACGGTTGCAACCATGCCGTGTCCCAAGTCGTACTGTGTCTCGAGCGAGTAACGATAGGTATAGGGAGACAGTAGGGTCGCTGGCAACGCACTCAACGTAATCGGCGCTCCGGTTGTCGGGAGATTCGTAGTCGGATCGAAGGTAAGCTTCGCGTTAGGATTGGCTGGATAGGGAGCAAATTGATGAGCACTAGACGGCGCGGCGTAGACGATGTTGGCTCCGTTGAGGGAGAAATTTGCGAAAATCGGAGAAGGGTTCGTGAGAGCGTTTAGCGGAATGGCGTCCTCCGTCCGGTTATAGCCGATGCCGAACCCGCCGCGAACCACGAGTCGATTTTGGAGGTCATGGTGGAGAAGAGGCAGCGAACTCGGGCTCCAGGCAAAACCAATTTGCGGACCAAAATTATGGTGGGTGGCGTTATACAGGTTCCCGCCTGACTTCACGCTGATATCGGCTAGTTGGTTCGGCGACGCCCCGAGCACCGCGGTCTCGAGGTGCCCGTATTTCTCGTGGAAGGGACCGAAGTACTCCCAGCGCAGGCCGAGATTAATCGTCAGGTTCGGTTTCAACTTAAAATCATCCTGCACAAATAGTGCATCGTCGTTGTCGCGAATGTAACTCGTCAGCTCAGTTGGCACCCCGGTTACAGGATTGAAGTTGCCGTTTTCCTGAACAGGGGCGTCGTTTGCGAAGTCCCAAAGGTTATTGAAGTTGTAGGTTGGGCGCGCGCCTCCGCTTTGTGTCTGAGTATTCTGCTCCTTGTAAATATCGACGCCGAATCTCAGGGAGTGCCGGTTCAGCACTTTTGTGACCGTGTCTCGAATGTTGTATCCAGTCTTGTAGAAAATTCCAGGGCCGTTAGCGCCATACTGGATACAGCACGTGCTCGCCAACCCAGTGATAGTGCCCTGGGGTAGTCCCCACGGTTCCTGAGGATTGCTCGTCACCTCGTTGAAATACCAACGCGATACATTAAAGCGCGCTTCGTTGATTAGCGTCGAACTGAATGTGTGGTTCCACAGCAAAGCACCGGAGTAATTGAGCCGGTTGGAGTTCCATAGGTTCGCCGCACGCGCTTGGCCATTGTAAAAAGTCGCATCGTTCGGCACCCAGTAGACGCTGAAAGTCACCAGATCCCGGCTCGTGACCTGGTAATCGAGGCGGCCATTGTATTGAGTGGCCGTAAGAATCGTGGGGTTCGTGGTCTGCACAAATTGAATATCCGGCGTGCCGTCCAGACCGCACCCCACACCGAACTGAGTCGTGGCACCGCCATACGTAGGGTCATGTTTGCCATAGCCCGGGTTAGCAATGGAACAGGTGGTGGACGTCAGTGGCGACCCAATATCCAGGCCCGTGCCCGCTGGCTGACAATTTGCTGCTGAAGTAAAGCCAGCTTGCGAGCAGGTGGAGGGAAGAACTTTACTGTACGACGCGCCCTCACCTGGGAAACCCAACAAGCCTGCCGAGATGTTGCCGCTCAGGGCTTGGACCGCCGAAAGGTACTGAGGCGTTTCCACCCACACGTCCCCCGTACCTACCGAATTATTCCTGAGCGTTTCATACGAGAAGAACGCGAACAGACGATTCTTGATGATCGGTCCACCGACGCTGCCGCCAATCTGATTGAAACGATTGCTGACGCGCGTATCGGCGCCCGGGCTGCTGGGACCGTTATATGCCTGAAAAGCGTTCAATCCCGGCCGGTCCAACTTGAAAAAGACGCTCCCGTGGTAGGTGTTCGTGCCACTTTGTGAAACTACTTCCACTTGCGCTCCGCTGCCGTGACCGTATTCGGCATCATAGGAGTTGGCGGTTACCCTGACTTCCTTAACCGACTCCTCGTTGGGCGTAATAGTCGCCGCACCGCCCCAATCCAGACTGTTCACGGAAACACCATCGACCGCAAAGCTGTTTGCTTCGTTGCGCTGCCCATTCGCGAAAACTTGGACCTGGTTTTCCGTCTGGAAAATGCTGCTCGTCGCGCTGCTGCCGCCCGGTCCGGCGCTGCCGGGAATATTTTGCGAGCCGCCTCCGTTGTTGTGGGCGTCATCGCCGAAAACACCCGGGGCAAGTTGAAGTAATTGATAGGGGTCGCGGCCAAAGGACGGAAGGTTCTGCACTTCCCCTGTCGACAGCGTGCCGCTGAGTTGCCCTGTCTCAGTGTCAATTGTGGGCAGACTGGACCCGTTGACGGTGACCGATTGGCTCACTTGGCCAACCTCGAGGGCCACGTTCACCGAGCTCACCTGCTCCGCGAGGATATTGACGTCGTCGAGGACCTTTTTTTGGAAGCCGCCTT
Organism: uncultured Acidobacteriota bacterium; assembly: GCA_963744235.1. Lineage (GTDB taxonomy): Bacteria > Acidobacteriota > Terriglobia > Acidiferrales > UBA7541 > Palsa-295. The sequence goes on from CAVUSU010000008.1 coordinate 29,322, forward strand.
TCTCCACGACGATCGTGTACAGCCCAGGAGCGAGGCGGTTGACGTTGTATACGCCACTTGCGTCCGTCGTGGTTTCCTGCGATAGGCCCGTGTCCTTGGCTGTAACCGTCACTTTCGCGCCGGAAACGGCCGCGCCTGACGGATCGCTAACGGTTCCCTGGATGCCCGCGCGATATTGTGCGTTTGCTGTGGCGGCGAAGATGACAAAAAAGACGGCGAGCGAGATCGTGCGGACGAGCCAGTTCCTGGAATTCATGTGACGCTCCTCAATGGTGGAGGGCAATTTCACAAACCACTGCCCCAGACGCCGCGCGCACCTGGAGTACTAAACCGAATCTAAAACGATTTAACCCTCACCCGTCACTTGTGATAGCACACGAGATTTGCGGCGGTCAAGCTGTTTTCCCAATCGATTGTCTTGCCGGACAAATCGGACTATGGGAGACTCCCCAGCGTGTCGCCGAAAAAAATTGGACCTGCTCGACGTTCGCACCCCGCGCATCGGTCCGTCAGTCTGAAACAATTGGCCGACCACCTCGGCCTCTCGCCCGCGACGGTCTCAGTCGTTATCAACCGCGCTGCAGTTGCCGACACGATCTCCCAGGACACCAAGGACCTGATCCTTGCGGCCGCCCGCAAGTTCAACTATCGCCCCAATTTTTTCGCGCGCTCCTTGCGAACGCAGCGCAGCCTCACGATCGGCGTCATGGTGCCGGAGGTCAGCGACGGTTACGCCACCGGCGTGCTCAGCGGCATCGAGGATTACCTGTTGCAAGAGGGCTACTTCTATTTCGTCGCCAGCCACCGGCATCGCGCGGATCTAATCGACGAATACCCAAAGCTCTTTCTCGATCGCGCCGTGGACGGAATCATTGCAGTCGACACTCCATGGCGCCACAAACTGCGCGTTCCGGTCGTAACGGTCTCGGGGCATAACGAAGCACCGGGCATCGTCAACGTAGTGCTGGACCATGAATTGGCTGCGGATCTGGCGCTGAAGCACCTCGTCGGACTCGGACATCGACACATTGCCTTCATCAAGGGGCAGGCGTTCAGTTCTGACACCGACGTGCGCTGGGACGCCATTCTTGACGTAACCGCCAAACTTAGGATTTCAGTCTCCCCGGAACTCACGGTCCAGATGGAAGGAGACTCTCCGTCGCCGCACCTTGGATATGAAGTGACGGCAACGCTCATCAAATCCCGCCATCCATTCACCGCGATTTTTGCGTTCAATGATATTTCGGCGATGGGAGCGATTCGAGCGCTTCACGAATCGGGTTTACGCGTACCCGAAGATGTCTCGGTGGTCGGCTTCGACGATATTCAGAGCGCGGCCTACCAGAACCCCGGACTCACCACCGTCCGTCAGCCATTGCGAAAAATGGGAGCAATTGCCGCGGAGACCGTGTTGCACAGCGTCCGAACGCCTTCGGTGCGCTCGAAAACCAAACAAATTACCGTGGCGCCTGAGCTCGTCGTTCGCGGAACTACATCCACAATGAAGTGCCCTGTCTCGTTAGCCCCGGCGAAGAACCGCTGACTCGCGCTCACCGGTGCCAGCGAAAGCGGCTTAACCGGGAGATCCCGGTGCGAAGCTAACATCAGCTTCGAACCCGCAGGATGACGATGGGCGTCGTGCGTTTCACATCCTCGATCCGTTTCCCCACAAAGTCCGCCGTTTCACCCTCAAACACTGGTACCAAAGCTCCCCCGTTTTCCAATTGCTGTAAGGGGCCGGCGATGGCGGCAGGGTATTCCGGCGAACGCACCACCCACCGAATATTCTCCCGGCGAAAGAGGGCAAGCCACGCCTCAGGTGACTCAAGTTTTTCCGGGTCGATCGGCCAGCTCCCGCCGGGGTCGCCATAGACGAACGGCACGTTCAAATAATAAATGTGCCGGAAGAAAACCAGCGTCTTTTCAGAGCTTCCCGTCCCTAGCAACGCCTGGTTGACGAACTCCGCTCTCTCATAATCCGGAGCGCGCTGCCGCAAGTATTCTTCCCGGCTCACAAGTCCCGCCGAAACGGCCAGTGGATATCGCTCGTAGATCAGTAATCCCGCTATTCCCATCAACAATACGCAGCCCACGGTGGCCACGGACAAAGCCTTCGCGAGTCTCCACGATGATTCCCGCAGCCGCGCAACGGAGGAAATCGACGCGGCTAGCGCGATTGGATACACCGGCAGCAAGAACCGCGCCATATCGGAGGTAAAGGTAATCCCCAGACTCGACGCTAACCACGTAATCACAACGGCGCGCCATAACGGCGTGTTTCTAATCGCCAAAATCACAAAGGGCGCCAGAACCAGGCACAGCGGTCCGTAGTATTGGAAGAAACCAGGACGCGCCGGATCAAAGGCCGCAAATGTTGCCATGCTCAGGAATTTCAGCGCGCCGGCATGTCGGCTGGCGCCCGTGTACAACATCACTGCGGCAAGGGTGAAGTGGTTGATATTGTTTGGGCTGAACCAGCGAACTCCGAACGGAAAAAACGGATCGCCCGTCCAAGAAAAATTGCGAGCGTAGGGCCAAATGCCCGCGCAAAGGCTGCCTCCGAGAAAAAACACCTGTGCTCGCAGCGACCGCGCTTCCCACAAGAACGCCAGGGCCAGACTAGCCGCCACGATACATCCGGTGTACTTCGCTCCCGCGACGGCTCCCGCAAGCACGCCGGCCCACAACGCCAGTCCTACGCAGGATTGCTCGCGGTAACTCGCGATGCAAATCACCGCCATGGTCACAAAGAAGGCCATCCACACATCGGGCGCGCCAGACAACGTCATCTGCCAAAACACGAGGGGCGTCAACAACAACGCCAGCGCTGCGAGCAACCCCCACGCGCGTGGGGCCCAGCGCCGCGCAACACAGGCCGCCGCCCCCGCGGCTAGCACTCCTCCGAAATACACCAGCCCTAAGGCGAGCTTCTCACTCCCCAACGACAGGCCTGTGAGAATCAGCTGGTGGCTTTGGCCGAAAAAAAAACTGTGGACGACAAAGAAGTTGGGGCGAAATCCATCCCTTAGATAGAACTCGGCCGCGGTGAAGTGATAGTGAAGCGCGTCGGAGCCAGTCAGGGGCGCCATGGCCGAGATCCCCTCCAGCGACACCACCAGGAAAACCGCTGCGGCCAGAGCTTTTTCGATCGCGGAAAAGTTTGCTCCGCGAACCGTTGCAACTACGTTTCGGAAAACGCCGCGAAGCTCCGGTATCGCCACCATCAAAGCCATTATCACTAGGACGCCGATGCCAATCCGGAATCTGCCTGTGTATGAAACCAGCGCGACGCCCGCTTCAAACACGACCACGCCCGCGGCGGCGCTCAGCAACAGATTTTCAACCGAACTTAGCGAAGGTGTCTTGGTCCATCGAAGCAGCCGGCGGCCAAACGAAACAAAAAGGAGCGCAAGAAGCGCGACACCGCCCAGGGCGCCCAGCGATCGCACTAAGGCCATAGTCGGTGCCGAACAGACTTGAGAAGAGGGTCGAACGCCGGCATGAATCGCGCGTAGTACCAAACCTGAGCCGCCACGATCCAAAAACAAAACACGCTATTCTTGACCATGGCAGCTCGTTTGGAGCCTTTGTCCGTCATCTTGATCCTTCGTCGCACGCGAGCTTAGCGCGTGGATTCCAATTGCCACACACCGCTCACTGATTCTTGATCACTTCGCCGCCCTTCATCACGAAGCGAACGTTGTCAGTTACAACCTTGATGTCGGCCAGCGGATCGCCCTCCACAGCAACGATGTCGGCGAAATAACCCGGCGCAATTGAACCCAGCTCATTCTCCTTTCCCAATAGCATCGCGGCGTTCTTCGTGGCCGTCGTCAGCGCTTGTTCCGGCGTCATCCCGAGCTTCACAAACCAACCCAGCTCGCGCGTATTCTCGCCGCACATCGTGAACAGCGCGTCGGAGCCCATCGCAAAACGCACGCCAGCTTTGTATGCACGCCGAGCCGTTTCAAAATTGCGCCGGATGTAATCATTCAGGCCCGCGACAATATCTGGCCCCCAGCCGAAGATTTCGTGGTGCTCCACATACCAGCGGTTGTGGTCGATGGTGGGCACGTAAAAGGTCCCGCGCTTCGCCATTTCCTGAATTGTGGCGTCGTCCATGTCCGTGGCGTGCTCGATCGAGTCGGCGCCTGCCCGCACCGCGTCGCGCGCGCCGTCGGGACCGTAGCTGTGAACCGCGAGCCGCTTGCCGTACTTGTGAGCCAGGTCGGCAGCGGCTTTGATTTCGTCGTATGTAAACGTTTGGTACCCGGTCACGTCCTTGTCGGTGCCCGTCGATGCGTACATCTTCACCACGTCAACGCCCGCGGCGATTTCCTCGCGGACAACCTTCATGACTTCTGGCAAATTATTCGCTTCGCCTTGAAACGGTTCCGTATAACCTGGACGCGGCGCCGCGCCGGCCACGGAAATACCCCATCCCGCAACGAACATCCGCGGGCCTATCATCGCGCCCCGATTGATCAGATCGCGCATGGCAATGTCATCCCAGTCGCTTGCCCCCAGATCGCGCACGGTTGTCACGCCATCCTCGAGGGTTCGAAGCGCGTTTTCCCGGGCGAGAAACACGGACACTGCGGGAAGACGAGAGCCGCCCTGTTGGTCAAACGGATGAACAGGCGACGTTTGGTCCCAGTAGTAAGTCGTGTGTGTATGAACGTCGATCAAACCTGGTATTGCGGCGTACCTCCGCAGATCGATCACCTGCGCATCGACGGGGATTTTGCTCGCGTCGGTCGTCACATCGGTGATGCGGTCGCCATGAATTAGCACGACGGCGTCGGCCCAGACCTTGCCCTTTCCATCCACAATCTTCCCGAAACGCAGGGCTTTCACGTGATCGTCCGCGTGAGCCAATCCCGCACTGCTGAAACCTAGACACGCCAGACAAATCAGCGCAAGCAATCGACGCATGCTCACCTCGCGAGAATCAGGATTTTCGCTAAGTTCAGAAGTCGCCGCGCCCCTGGGAAGATTAGGCCGCGCGTCCTATTCCGGGCAAATCGCTTCCGCGTCCTTCCTTCAGTTGAGCGCAGATTACGTCCAGGGTCGCGGAAATGGAGGCAACGTAATCTCGAGCAACGGTCTGAAGGTCTGCCAGGTTTTGTGGCGTCGCGTCGTCCATGTCGTTCGACGCAGGCGACAGGTTCTCCACCTGTAAGCGAAAGTAAGCGCATCTCGGCATGGCTCTCATTTCGTAATCGACGGCTTCAGAAACGCTGTCCATGAATACCGGAACAATCTCCGCAGCCCAGCCCAGCAATCCCCAGTCCTTCGCTTTCGAATACGGAATTTGATCCTGCCGGTTGCCTGTTCCGGCGGACACCACCACGAATTCCGCCGCATCCGTGTAAAGCGACCGAGCTTCGGCGTAAGCAGCCATCGAAGGGTTATTCACGTACACGCCACCATCGACGAGAGCGTAGTTCTCGGCATCCCGGACCAGAGGGAACGGTGGGAAGAATGTCGGCGCCGCGGAAGTGGCGCGCGCAATGGAAACTACCGGCCAATTGTAATTCGGCTGTGCCGCAATTCTGTGGCTCTTGAAAAAGAAAGGGAGCTGTCCCTGCAGATCGTAGCTCGAAATCAGGAGGGGAGTCAGGGCCGTCTCGAACTCCGCGTCGCCGAAGAATTTCTTGAGCGCTGCTTCCAGCGCATCCGGCGAATACTTTGGCAGAATCAGTTCCTTCTCCAATGTCAGCAGATTCTTCTTGAAAATTGCGGACCCGCTCTGTAGGTACAATTGCAACAGCTCGTCCGGAGAATACGGCTGTCCGTTTTTGCAGCGAGTTCCGATCCCCAGCGCAATGATCCCTCCGGTCGAAGTCCCGGAAATGAGGTCGAATACGTTGTACAGATCGGCCCCGAGGCGTTTCTGAATCTCGCTGAGGATCACGGCGGGAACGATTCCGCGAATTCCGCCGCCGTCGATCGCGAGCACTTTGATGCTCTTCACTCCGCCTCCCTCGGGGCCGGCGTCTCGGTCGTTTCCCTTGGCGCCGTCTATTGATTCTTGATTACGTCGCCGCCCTTCATTACGAACCGCACGTTTTCGAGCACACGCACGTCTGCGAGCGGGTCGCCATTCACGGCAACCAAATCCGCAAACTTTCCTGCCTCGATCGTTCCGACTCGATCCGACCAGCCGAGCAGGTCCGCCGCGTTCACGGTCGCAGCCTGAATCGACTGCAGCGGCGTGAGGCCCATTTCAACCATCTTTCCGAACTCGTGCGCGTTCAGACCGTGCGGATAAACGGCCGCATCCGTTCCAAATGCAATTTTCACGCCCGACTTGAATGCGTGCGACTCATTCTTCTGCGCGATCGGGAGCACGACTTTGGCTTTCTCGATCATGTTGGCAGTCAGGCCAAGCAACTTCATGTTCTCGCCGAGCCAATCTTGCAGGTAAACCGTGGGCACCAGATACGTTCCGTGCTCCTTCATCAACTGAATGTCTTCGTCATTGATGTAGCTTCCGTGCTCGATCGAGTCCACGCCCGCAAGCACCGCATACTTGATTCCGACGGCGCCGTGCGCGTGCGCCGCTACCTTGCGTCCCAGGCCGTGCGCCGTATCGACGATCGCCTTCATTTCTTCCGGGCTATACTGCGCCAGCGCGGGATTGTCGCCCTCCGAAAGCACTCCGCCGGTCGCCATGAACTTGATCACGTCGGCGCCGTATTTAATGTTCTCGCGGACTTTCGCGATTACGCTATCCACTCCGTCGGCCACGCCGTCGCTTGAAAAAGCGAACTGAGGTGCGAGGTAGTTCTCATCTCCATGGCCCCCCGTAATGCTGAGAGCGGGGCCGGATGCCAGCATCCGGGGACCCGGCACATCACCCGCGTTGATAGCGTCGCGCAGGGCGATGTCCGCATATCCGTGGGCTGCTACGTTGCGAACCGTCGTGAACCCCGCTTCGAGCGTCACACGCGCGTTACGCGCTCCGATCAACGCCTCGCGCGGATAGGAAAGCCGCAGTCCGGTGGGGCCGCTCGAACCCGGACTCATCGTCAAATGAACGTGACAATCGATGAGCCCTGGCAGAATCGTGGCGTTCGAGAGATCGATCAGCTTCGCAGTGGACGGTAACTGCTTTTGGATGTCCGCCGACTTTCCCACCGCTTTGATTCGGTCACCTTCAATCCATAGGATCTGGTCATTCAGATAACTTCCGGTCCGGACATCCAGAATTCTCCCGGCCTTCACCGCAACGACGTTTGCTGTCGAGGCTTGTTGCGCGAAGCACCCAGATGTTGCGCAAATTGCGAAAAGCAGGACAATCCCAAATCGCTTCATCAACGCCCCCAAAACGTAACCCGACCCCGCGCGCGAACCGCGACCGCGCCGAATTGTATATCTACTTCTACGTGCGTTTCGTGATATTTTCGCGTACACGGAATCTGTAGTCGGCTCACCCGAATTCTTCCTGGGGCAGTCCTCTCGCACGCGGAGGCGCACATGAATTGGAAACATTTTCTCCTCGCCGTCCTCGCAGCCGGCGTGGCGAGTTCGTTCACCGACTGGCTTTTCGCCGGCGTCCTCTTCCACGACAAGTACTTCGCTTATCCCGAAGTTTGGCGCCAAAAGCTCCGCCAAGACGACACTGGCGCGATCACCTGGAGCATGATTCTCGGCCTTCTCACTTCCGCGGCGTTCATGGCCACGTGCGTCGTCTTCAATATTCACGGCTACCGCTCCACCCTGGAGTTCGCGGCGCTCGTCTGGCTGATGGTCCCGCTGCCGCTGACGATCACGAACGCTCTCTTCATCAAACTCCATCCCCTGATCGTCGTTTCTCATTCTCTCGGCTGGCTCGCAAAGCTCGCCCTCGCAGCCCTCGCAACTGGCTGGCTCCTTGGCTGACTCCTATTGGTGAATCTCGCGCCCTCACGCCAATTAACGCTTGACACGTTTGCCTCACACTGTATGATTATGCAGTCGCATGAATATTCACGCATAAACTGGCAATGGGCGCCCACAAACGATTCCGCCAAGGACAAATCCTGAAGCTCCTCGCAAGCCAGCACGTTGCGAGCCAGGATGAATTGCGCCGCCAGCTCGTTCACTTGGGCGTCCGCGCCACCCAAGCCACCCTCTCCCGCGATCTTCGCGAGCTCCGCCTCGTCAAGACCGCGGAGGGATACCGCGCCCTCTCGGCCGCAGTCGCTGAGGAAGCGGCTCCGCTGGCCGCCACTCTCAGCCGCGCCGTAAAGGAATTCCTGCTCGACATGCGGCCCGCCCAGAACATGCTCGTGCTCAAAACACCGCCCGGCGGCGCGCAACCGCTCGCGGCCGCTGTCGACGCCGAGCATTGGAAAGAAGTTGCCGGCACGCTGGCGGGCGACGACACCGTCCTCATCATCGCCGCATCGCGCGCCGGTTGTAACACCGTCCGGAAACGCCTGGAGGAATTGCTCCGATGACCGAGCCCGCAAGGGTCGCCGTCGTTGGAGCAACGGGTTACGCAGGGTTCGAACTGGCCCGGCTCCTTCTTCGGCACCCACACATCGAAAAACCCACATTCTATCTGCGCGACGCGCACTCGAATATCCGTTGCCTCACGGAGCTGTTCCCGCAGCTTCGCGGCTGGGGCGAAGCTCCGTGCAAGCCGCTGTCCGTCGAAGCGATTGCGAAGAGCGGCGCCCAAGTCGTATTTCTCTCGACGCCCCACGAAGCCTCTATCGAGCTCGTGCCCGGGCTGCTCGCGGCCAATCCGAATCTGCGCATCATTGATCTAAGTGGCGCCTTCCGCTTCCGCGAGCCGGAAAAGCTCGCGCAGTGGTACAAGCTCACGCCACCGCCCGACGCCATCCTGGCCGAAGCCGTTTATGGCCTGCCCGAACTGTATTCCGATGCGCTGTCGAAAGCGCGCGTGGTTGCGAATCCCGGCTGCTATCCCACGTCCGTGATTCTGGGCCTGCGGCCGCTCGTCGATTCGAACTGGATCGACACGGCTCGCGGAATCGTCTGTGACTGCAAATCCGGCGCGAGCGGCGCTGGCAAAGAGCCGAAACGTGAAACCCATTTTGTCGAGGTTAACGAAAACTTCCGCGCTTACTCCGTGTTCACCCACCGGCACACGCCGGAAGTCTCCGATCATCTCGGCCTTGCCGCGCAGGATTTCGTTTTCACCACTCACTTGCTCCCGGTGGAACGCGGAATCCTCTCGACGCTCTACGTCTGGCTCCGCCACCCGCGCACAACGGAGGAAGTGGAAGCTCTCTATCGCCAGTTCTATGCGGGAAAGCCGATGGTCCGAATTTCGAAAGCGGGCTGCCTTCCGGAGCTCCAGGACATTGCTCATACGAATTTCTGCGACGTTGGCTTCGCGCTCGATCCCTCGGGCGAGCGGCTGGTGATTGTTTCCTGCCTCGACAATCTTGGCAAAGGCGCGGCAGGACAAGCAGTGCAGAACTTGAACGTGATGCATAGCTACCCCGAGACTTCGGGCCTGATATGACCTTAGGGTGAGGTGACATGAGACTTTTGATCAAAATTGCTGGCGCATTGCTCGAGCGCGAAGAACACATCCAGACCATCGCGCGCCAGATTGCTGAGCTTGCGCGCGACGGACACGAGCTCCTCGTGATTCACGGCGGCGGCAAAATTTTCACCGCCACTCTCGCCCGCATGGGAATCGAGAGCCGCTTCCTCAATGGCCTCCGTGTCACCGACCGCCAGACGCGCGACGTCGCCGTCATGGTCTTCGCGGGCCTGCTCAACAAGAAACTCGCTGGCGCGATTTCTCTTTCGGGCCAGCCCGCCGTGGGAATCAGCGCGCCCGATGCCGCATGCTTCCTGGCAGAGCCGATGCAGCTCGACGATTTCGGCGCGAGCCTGGGATTCGTCGGCTATCTCACTGAAGTCAACGTCGATTTTCTTCAATCGATGTGGCGCGCCGGTATTGTCCCGGTTGCCTCCTGCCTCGGCTTGGGCGCTGACGGCGAGATCTACAACATCAACGCCGACCACATGGCCGCGGCCGCCGCTGAGTTCATTCACGCCGACCGTTTGATTTATCTCACCGACGTGGCTGGCGTCCTCGACGGCGAAAAGGTGCTCCGGGCCGTCCGCGGCACCGACATCGAAGACCTCATCCGGACCAACAAAGTTTCCGGTGGCATGATTCTGAAACTCGAGGCGGCGAAGCGCGCCCTCGCAGCCGGCGTCGCTGAAGTGCGCATCGTCGGCGGAACCCACCCCCGTGCGCTGCTTTCGGCCGCAGGTGGCGGAAGCCGCGTCCCCGGAACTCGCGTTTTGCCGGTGGTTCGCACCACCACCAAGTCCGCGCATGGAGCCGCGCAATAAGCATGGCGAAAAAGAAAAGTTCGGCTTTCGCTCGCGTTTCGCCGTCGAAGATTCGCGCCGATGAAGCGCGTTTCCTCATGAACACTTACCGCCGTCCGCCGGCTGTGTTCACGCACGGACGCGGTTGCCGCCTCTATGATTCGCAGGGGCGCGCGTATCTCGATTTCCTCGGGGGCATTGCCGTCAACGCGTTGGGCCACGCGCATCCGCGTCTGGTTCGCGTGATTAGGCGGGAAGCGGCTCGCGCCGTCCACATCTCGAATCTCTTCCACAATCCTTATCAAGCGCCCCTTGCGCGAAAACTGGTGGCCTGGTCCGGCCTCGACCGAGTTTTTTTCACCAACAGCGGAACCGAAGCGATCGAAGGTGCACTGAAGCTTGCTCGCGCCTATGCCCACCGCAACGCTGCGAATGGCGCCGCGCCAAAAACTCGCATTCTCGCTCTTGAGAACTCGTTCCACGGGCGCACGTTCGGCGCTGTCTCGATTACATTTCCGCCGAAGTACCGCGAGCCGTTTGCCCCGCTCGTCCCAGGCGTCGAGTTCGTTCGCTTCAACGATGTAGCGGATCTCGAGTCTAAGTTCGATGGTTCGGTCTGCGCTTTCGTCCTCGAAACCATCCAGGGCGAAGGGGGAGTTTTCCCGGTCAGCCAAGCCTTCTGGCAGCGCGCCCGTTCCCTTGCTACCCAGCATGACGCGGCATTGATCGCCGACGAAATTCAGTGCGGCCTCGGCCGCACAGGCCGGCACTTCGCATACCAGAAATTCGATTCATTGCCCGACGTCGTAACTGTGGCGAAGCCGCTCGCTGGCGGGCTGCCTCTCGGGGCAGTCATCGCAAACGAAAACTTCGCTTCTGCTTTCTCGCCGGGAATGCACGGCACCACGTTCGGCGGCGGTCCTTTGATCTGCGCCACCGCTCTCGAATTTCTTACCGTCATCGAGCAGGAAAAGCTTCTCGCCAATATTCGCGCGCGTAGCGCTGAGCTCCTCGCCGGACTCGAACAGCTCGCCTCGCGTTTCGACTTTATCCGCGAAATTCGCGGCGAGGGCTTGCTTCTCGGCGTTGATCTCTCGATCGACGGAGCGCCATTTGTCGAAGAAGCGCTTCGCCGCGGCCTGCTCATCAACTGCACGCACGAGCACATCCTTCGGCTTCTGCCGCCGTTCATCATCCGCTCGAAGGACGTGGCCGAATTCCTCCGGAAATTTGAAGCGGTGCTCGCAAGCGCTTCCAAAGGCTCGCAGTCATCTGGAAAACCTGTCCCCCAGCAAACGAAAACGCACACGCAGCCTGTCGCTCTGGCTGCCACGAGGTAAACATGAACGCTGCTACAACGCTCACGCTCACAAACGATCTCCTCACCGGCATGGAGTGGAGTCCCTCACAGATCCGCGAACTCTTTCATCTTGCCGCGGATGTGAAGGCTCACCCCGATCGACATCGCGCTGCGCTGGCTGGCCGAGTCTTCGCGCTGATCTTCGAAAAGCCTTCGCTGCGCACGCGCGTCACTTTCGAGGTCGGGATCGCCGGCCTCGGCGGCACCTCGATCTTCCTCGATCACACGGCAAATCACTTGGGTGATCGCGAGCCGGTCGTCGACGTCGCGAAATGCCTCGAGCGCTGGGTGCATGGCATCGTCGCCCGCGTCTTCGCGCAGGAATCGCTCGACCAGCTCGCCACAAACGCTCGCGTCCCCGTCATCAACGCGCTTTCCGACCGCTTTCACCCGTGTCAGGCCCTCGCCGATTTCTTCACTCTCGAAGAGCGTTTCGGCAACCTGCGCGGCCTGAAATTCACCTACATCGGCGACGGCAACAATATGTGCCATTCGCTGCTCTCGATCGCAGCCCGCGTGGGCGCTCACGTGAGAATCGCTACCCCGGCAGGCTACGAACCGGATCCAGCAATCGTCGCTGATGCAAAACGCGCTGCGCGGGAAACGCGCGGAAAAATCGAAATCCTGCGCTCGCCCGAAGACGCTCTTGCCGGCGCCCAGGCGGTCTACACGGACGTGTGGGCTAGCATGGGCCAGGAAGAGGAAGCGGCGGCCCGCGAAGCCGCCTTCGCTGGATATCAAGTCAACGAAGCGCTTCTTTCGCGCGCTGCGTCCGACGCCGTTTTCATGCATTGCCTCCCGGCGCACCGCGGACTCGAAGTTACCGATGGCGTGATGGATTCCCCGCGCTCCATCGTATTCGACCAGGCAGAAAATCGCCTCCACGTTCAGAAGGCGATCCTGCTCACGCTATTGAACTAGAAATCTCGTACGGGCGCTGCTGCGCCCCCTCACCCTCGCTTTGCGAGGTATGATCGGGAATACCGCGAAGGAGAAAGAATTGCCGAAGAGAGTCGTGCTCGCTTACTCCGGAGGTCTCGACACCTCCATCATCATCCCCTGGCTGAAGGAGAACTACAGCGGCTGCGACGTGATCGCCATGATCGGCGATCTCGGTCAGCAGGAGGACCTCGAGGCCGCCCGCAAAAAAGCTCTGGCCACCGGCGCAAGCGCCGCGTACGTCGAAGACCTGCGCGAGGAATTCATCACCGGATATATCTGGCCCACTCTCCGCGCCGGCGCGGTTTACGAACACAAATATCTGCTTGGCACCTCGTTTGCGCGCCCTCTTCTCGCGAAACGCCAAGTTGAAATAGCCAAAAAAGTCGGCGCCGACGCCCTCGCGCACGGCTGTACAGGCAAGGGCAACGATCAGGTGCGCTTCGAGCTCGCCGCGAAAGCGCTTGCGCCCGATCTGAAAATCATCGCGCCTTGGCGCGAATGGAATATCGTTTCGCGGGAACAGGCGATCGACTACGCTCGCTCGCACAACGTCCCCGTCGAGCAAACCACCAAAAACATTTATAGCCGCGACCGCAACATCTGGCACTTGAGCCACGAAGGCGGCGTGCTCGAAGACCCGGCGAACGCCCCCGAAGAATCCATGTGGCAGTGGATTGTCTCGCCCGCCAAGGCGCCGGACCGTTCCACCACCGTCGAGATCGGTTTCGAATCCGGCATCCCTGTTTCAGTCAACGGCACAAAACTTACCCCGCTCGCCTTGATCGAGCAATTGAACGAAATCGCGGCCGCGAACGGCGTCGGCCGTATGGAGCTGGTCGAAAACCGCCTCGTGGGAATCAAGTCGCGCGGCGCGTACGAAACGCCCGGCGGCACGTTGCTCGTCACGGCGCATCGCGAACTCGAATCGCTTTCTCTTGATCGTGAAACCGCGCATTACCAGCAAATTCTATCTTTGCGCTACGCCGAAATGGTTTACTACGGAATGTGGTTCACGCCGCTGCGCGAAGCGCTCGACGCATTCTTCGCGAAGTCGCAGCAGCGCGTCACCGGCTCCGTCGCGCTCACGCTCTTCAAGGGCAATGTCAGCGTCGCGTCGCGCCGCTCGCCCTTCTCGCTCTATCGCACCAACCTCGCCAGCTTCACGATGACCGGCTACAACCCGAAGGACGCCGAAGGCTTCATCAATCTTTTCGCGCTTCCCATCACCGTCCCGCTCGAAGCCGAAGTTCCTCGGGCCGCCGAGGTGAAATGAACGCCCCGGGTAACCAGAAAATGTGGGGCGGGCGCTTCGAGCGCGGCCCCGACGCTTCCTTTTACGAATTCGAACGCTCCTGGAGTTTCGATCGTCGCCTGCTCCCCCAGGAATTTGCCCTCGACCGCGCCTGGGCTCGCGCCATCACGGCCGCCGGAATCCTCGCGGACGACGAAGGCCAAAGGATCGTGGCCGCGCTCGACGATCTCGAGCTTCGCGCCCAATCGGACCCTGCCTGGCTCGACAATTCCAAAGCCGAGGACGTTCATCATTTTGTCGAGAGCGCGCTCATCGAAAAGCTCGGCCCGCTGGGCGCAAAACTTCACACCGGCCGCAGCCGCAACGAAATGATCGCCACCGAAATCCGCATGTATATAAAGGATGCGGCTCGTGACGCTCGCCAGGCGCTCGCCGCCTTGGCCCGCGCGGTCCTGAATCAAGCCGAGAAAAATCTCGGCATCCCCATGCCCGGAAATACTCACATGCAGCACGCTCAACCGCTGCTGCTTTCTCACTGGCTGCACGCCCACGGCGAAGCTTTCCTCCGCGACACCGAACGCATCTCTTCCGCCGCCGCCCGCGCGGACGCTTGCCCTCTTGGCTCCGGCGCGCTCGCGGGCTGCGCGTTTCCCATCGACCGGAAAGCGCTCGCTCGCGACCTCGGCTTTTCGCGCCCCACTGCAAACAGCCTCGACGCGGTCAGCGATCGCGACTTCGCGCTCGAATATTTGTTCTCTCTCGCCACGCTGGCCATGCATCTCTCGCGCCTCGCCGAAGACATCATTCTCTTCGCGTCGCCTGAATTCGGTTTCGTCGAACTCCCCGACGAATACTCCACGGGCAGCAGCCTGATGCCCCAGAAAAAAAATCCCGACGTTTGGGAACTGATTCGCGGCAAAACTGGCCGAATCTATGGCGATCTGTTTGCGCTTCTCACTACATTCAAAGGACTGCCCTCCAGCTATCAACGCGACCTGCAAGAGGATAAGGAGCCGCTGTTCGGCGCGCATGACCAGGCGCTCGCGATGACCCAGATCGCCGCCGCCGCGCTCGCAGCCACCAAATTCCGCGAAGCGCGTCTCCGCGAAGCCGCGCAGGATCCAGCCCTCGTCGCCACCGAAGTGGCCGACTATCTCGTCGCGTTCGGCGTCCCATTCCGCGAAGCGCACGAAATCGTGGGCAAGGTTCTGCGCGCGGCTGAGCAGGAGGGCAAATCGATCCGCGAAATGCCGCTCGACCGCCTGAAAGAATTCTCGCCGGCGTTCGACCGCAATCTCAGCACCGCTCTCACGCTCGAATCGGCGCTGGCGCGCCACGCCACGCTGGGCGGAACCGCTCCCGGCGCTGTTCGCGCCGCTCTCGAAAACTTCAAGTCGCGCCTCGTCAAGCTCGAGGAAAATCCATGACGGCTCACTCCGCATGAGCGCGCCGCTCTCGAACGCGGACGTTCCTCACGGCTTCACGTTCGCCGCCACGCACTGCGGCCTGAAGAAATCGCGCCTCGACCTCGCGCTCATCATCAGCGAAGCTCCCGCCAACGCCGCGGCAATCTTCACCACGAACCGCGTGCAAGCCGCCCCAGTTCGCGTCTGCAAGGAGCACCTCAAGGAATCGCGCGGAAAAGTTCGCGCCGTCATCATCAATTCCGGCAACGCGAATTGCTGCACCGGACCGGAAGGTCTCGCCGCATCTCGTTCCACCGCCGCGGAAGTGGCTCGCGCGCTCCACTGTGCGCCGCGAGAAATTCTCGTCTGCTCCACCGGAGTGATCGGCGCGCAATTGCGCGTCGAAAAAATTCTCCACTCCGTTCCGGCTCTCGCCCTCGCGCTCGACTCCGACGCCAACGCCTTCGAGCAAGTCGCCCGCGCCATCATGACCACCGACACGGTCCCGAAATGGGCCGCCGCCAGGTGCATCATCGGCGGAAAACCGGTGCGCATTCTCGGTTGCGCAAAGGGTTCCGGCATGATTCATCCCAACATGGCGACGACGCTGTCCTTCATCGTCACCGACGCCGCAATTTCTCCGGCCCTGCTCTCGCGCGCGCTTCGCGCTGCCGCCGCGCCCACTTTGAACTCGATCACCGTCGACGGCGACACATCCACCAACGACACTTGCGCGGTGCTCGCGAACGGCAAATCCAGCGCGCCCAAAATCGCCGCCAATAGCCGCGACTACAAAAAATTCACCGCCGCGCTCGAGGACGTTTGCAAGTCCCTCGCGCTCGCGATCGTCGAAGACGGCGAAGGCGCGCAGCACGTCATCGAAATCGAAGTTCGCGGCGCCCCCTCCGACCGCGCCGCCGACCAAATCGCGCGCACCATCGCGCAATCCTCGCTCGTAAAAACCGCCTTCGCCGGCGCCGACCCCAACTGGGGCCGCATCCTCGCCGCCGCCGGCCGCTCCGGCGTCGATTTCGATTTCGAGCGCGTCGACATCTGGCTCGCGGGAATCCCCGTCTGTCGCCGCGGCCGCGAACATCCGTTCAACGAGCGCGTCGCGCACGAAAAGATGCTCGCGAAAAATGTCCCCATCGTTGTCGACTTGCGCTCCGGCCGCGGCCGCGCTCGCATGTGGACCTGCGACTTCACGCAGGAGTACGTCCACATCAACGCCAGCTACCGCACTTGACCCATGCCCTCCTTCCCCCAACGCGGAGTTGTTGACTGCCGGGGGGACTTGCCGCAAGATGCTCCCTGACTTGCTGGGGTGCTCGCTTCAGTCCGGAGCAGCCGGGCCAATTTTGACTGCCCGTGGCCGTGGATCCTGTCTCTTCAGCGTCGGTGTGCCGCGTTTCAAACGCGTTCAGTTCGTCGCGTTTCCAGCGCGCGCCTTTCAGAAGTGTGTGCTCTGTCCTGGGCAGGGCACGAGGAGTGGGACAGTGAAGAAACTCTATGTCGGTAATCTCTCGTTCAAGGCCACGGAAGAGCAGTTGACCGCGCTGTTTTCGGAAGTGGGGTTGCAACCCGATTCGCTCACGCTGCTTCGCGATCGTTTCACGGGACAGCCGCGCGGGTTCGGTTTCGCGGAATTTCAAAATGATGCGGAAGCGGAAAAAGCAGTCACCTCGCTGAACGGCAAAGATTTTCTCGGCCGCGCTCTGGTCGTCAACGAAGCGCGTCCCCGTGAAGGTGGTGGGGGCGGTGGCGGCGGCCGCGGTCATGGTGGCGGCGGGCACGGCGGTGGTGGTGGCGGCGGACGTGGAGGCGGCGGTGGCCGCGGCGGTGGTGGTGGCCGTGGCGGCGGTGGTGGCGACCGCGGCGGCTACGGCGGCCGCGACCGCTAGGCGCCAGCTTCGCGTCGCACCTGTTCCGCCAACCTTCAGGTTGGCACAGATTCTCCTCCTGACGGCGGGGCCCTGCGCCCCGCCGTTCTGTTTTCCTCCGTAGGGACCCATGTCTCAGCGCGGTTTGTGCGTCCGCCCTCTTCTTGGCGGACCCCGCCGTCGCACCCGCTCTTCGTTGTCATCCCGAACCCAGTCGCGTCGGGTTTCAGGGTTTGTACTTGGCCTGCCCGCCGCGGCGGGCAAACCCTGAGGTGATAGGACGCAAACGGGGGTGAGGGATCTGCTTTCCTGCTTTGCGTCCCCGCCACCGCTTTCTTCTCCTACGTTTGTCATCCCGACCGAAGGCCAGCGCATTTCTGGCCGTAGCGGAGGGACCTCTCTTCCGCCTCTCTGAAGGCGGCTCTTGCTTCCTTGCCCGGCATCTATCTGTGTTTATCTGCGTTCATCTGTGGTTAAGAGGTTTTAGTCTTTTTCGCTCCCTGCCCCTGGCGCGCCGAAGCGCTTCGCGCGAAGGCGGCTCGCCCCTCCGCTCGCTTGACACCATTGCCTATTCGATCAACGATCCGATCCGTTCCGCCCCTTGCGCAAACCCACTCAAATCGCCCCCGCCCCCGCACTCGACGCCACTGCCCCTGGCGCGCCGAAGCCTTCGGCGAAGGCGGCTCGCCCCTCGGACTCGCTTGACGCCACTGCATCGCCCCAACTTCCCGCTCCCGTCTTTCACGACCCCGTCCACCACATCAAAATTTTTCAGGGCGACTCCCTCGAAATCCTCGCCGCGCATTCCCGAAAATTGCGTCGACCTCATTTTCGCCGACCCGCCCTACTTCCTCTCGAACAACGGCATCACCTGCCATGCCGGCCGCATGGTCAGCGTCAATAAAGGCGATTGGGACAAGCTACCCGGCTCCGAACTTGGCCCGGCAAGGGCCAGGTATGACAAAGTTCACGAATTCAATCTGTCCTGGCTCGCCGCCTGCCAGCGCGTCCTAAAACCCAACGGCACCATCTGGGTCAGCGGCACCAGCCACGTCATTCATTCCGTCGGCTTCGCCATGCAGCAGCTCGGCTTCAAGCTGCTCAACGACATCTCCTGGGTCAAGCCCAACCCGCCGCCCAATCTTTCGTGCCGCTATTTCACCCACGCCACCGAAACCATCATCTGGGCCGCCAAAAACTCGAAGAGCCGCCACACCTTCAATTACGCGCACATGAAGGAAATCAACCGCGGCAAACAAATGAAAAGCGTCTGGGAAATCTTCCCTCCCGCCAAAGACGAAAAGCGCTTCGGCAAACACCCCACGCAAAAGCCCGTCGCCCTCCTCGAACGCATCCTCCTCGCCGCCTCAAACGAAGGCGACCTCGTCCTCGACCCCTTCCTCGGCAGCGGCACAACTGCACTCATTGCGCTTCGCCTTTCCCGCCAGATTGTCGGCGTCGATTTCGAGCAGGCCTGGATTCACTTGGCGCTCGTCCGCCTCTGTTCCAATTTGGTACAGGTGCAGATTTCCGTCGTCTGCCTCCACTTCGATCTTGATCCGCAACCCGATCCTATGGATCGATCCAGATCGCCCGTGAATGACGTTCCCCGAACTCGCCTGGTTCAGCGCGAACCGCAATTTCCATTTCGTCGGCGCGTCGCAACGCGAGGTCGTGTTCACGGTCGCCGCGCAGGACATGCAGGAAGCGTGGGCGAGATTCCACGGCAGCGGTGCATCCAAAAATGAAGTCCTCTTCGTCATCAAGACCGAAACCGAGATTTATCTCGCACAGGGAAAATGATCTAATGCGGGCGTGAAGTCCTGCTAAGGAGAGCCTTGTCGTGTCATCCTGAACTTGGAGGCCCAATCCGGAACGAGGCAGCATCAGCTCTGTCAGGAAACCACACTGAAAACATTGAAATTAGCCAAGTTGAGGTGTGGCAACGGATATGCAACGCCACGGGCGAAGATAAGGCGAAAAGTGCTATTATCTTCGCTGGACGCCCGACGGTATGCACGGTCGCTTCATTTCCGCTATCGCTCAATCAAATTTCTCTGGTATCTTCGCGTCCGGCGAGGGGAGGAACGAACAGTTGAAGAAAGCTCATGGGGTTCCTGATCGTTATTCGCAGAAATCTCAAATTGTTCTCTACACGGGTGATCGACTTGAGCTCCTAGCGCAGATACCATCCGGCGAAGCTAGGCTAGTCGTCACGTCGCCCCCCTACAACATCGGGAAAAAATATGAAAAACGGCTCCTGTTCGAACATTACTTGACTGCGCAGGCCGCCACGCTGGCCGAATGCGCCAGAATACTGGCCGATGATGGTAGCTTATGCTGGCAGGTAGGGAACCACATCGCGCGTGACGGCGAAATCTTCCCGCTCGACGTCTACATCTACAAAATCTGCAAAGACTCTTGGGCTGAAGCTGAGAAATCGCATCATCTGGTGCTTCGAGCACGGCCTCCACTGCAAAAATAGGCTATCAGGACGTTACGGAACAATCCTATGGTTCACGAAGTCCGACGAATACGTGTTCAACCTCGATCCAATCCGTGTGCCGCAGAAATATCCTGGAAAGAAGTACTTCAAAGGACCGAAGGCCGGCCAATATTCCTGCAACCCACTTGGCAAGAATCCAGGAGACGTCTGGGTTATTCCGAACGTGAAGCACAACCACGTAGAGAAGACAGCGCATCCGTGCCAGTTTCCGATTGAGTTGGTAGAACGGCTCGTACTGGCGCTGACAAATCACAACGATTTGGTCGTGGACCCTTACATCGGGGTCGGCAGCTCGGCTTGTGCCGCGGTCCTACGAAATAGGCGAGCAGCGGGGGCCGACACATGCCGCGAATATACCGATATCGCCGCCCGCAGGGTCCGACTTGCTCTCGAACGGCGGGTACCTCGGCGGCCCTTGGACCGGCCGGTATATGTCCCGCATCCGAACGATCGGATCGCACAGGTACCTTTGGAATTCAGGCTTTCTCGGAACGTTTCTCTGGCCAATTAGACATCGTACTAGGCGAACTTGATTGAAAAATCGCGGCGCACTACTCCCATCTGAATGGATTGGAATTTATCCAAGTCCATAAGCCCAAGTTGTGGCGCGAAATCAGAGATGTGATAGCCAGCGTCGACGCCTCAAGTTTTCGCACAAAAGTCTCCAAGGAAAAAACGATGATGGGCGAGTTGCTCTACTCCCCTCCCGAAATTAACAAGGCCATCAGGTCCTCGTTCGCACAGAGGAAGTGGGAGCAACGAACCGCGACCTACTGGGTGACCAAAGACGTGAAGTTGATTCGAAAAACCTTAAACCTCCCGCCAGAGGAGCAGAAAAAAGAGATACTCGCCGCGGGTCAGGAAGCAACCCGATCGTTCAACCAGACAGACTTCGTGAAGGATCGGGTGGCGGTCGAGGTGCAATTTGGGAAGTACTTTGCCGTCGCGTACGACCTCTTTGTCAAACACCTGGCTTTCTACGTCGGCGATGTGATCGATGTCGGCATCGAAATTGTGCCCATGAAGTCTTTTGCTGCGTCGACGATCCGCAAAAGCGGGAAACGAGCACGGAACATGTCAACTGGAGTCCCTTGGTACGAAAAGGAGCTATACAACTTGATTCGCGAAGGGCGCGGCGTACCCGGCGTACCTCTCGTGATCGTCGGAGTCGAACCGTAGGTACGGGCCAGCTTCGTCATCAAGACCGAAACCGAGATTTATCTCCCACAGGGAAAATGATCTAATGCGGGGCGTGCAACTCGCTCTTCCGACCGCTGGCCTCGCCGCCTACACGAGCGCGTCACAGCGTGCGCGGATCGCCACCGAATTATGGGGCCTGAAGAATCTCTACTGCGCGAACTGCACCTCACTGAGCCTGGAGCCTTCTCCGCCAAACACGCCGGCAATCGATTTTGAGTGCCCGAAGTGCCGCATTCGTTTTCAGCTTAAGTCGCAGTCCCACGCCTTCGGCAATCGAGTCCTGGATTCCGCGTATAGCAAAATGGTGCGCGAAATAAAGGAAAACCGCACTCCGAATCTTCTCGTCCTTCACTACCATCTCGACCGATGGAGTGTCGGAAATCTGCTAATGATTCCAAGTTTTGCCTTTCCCCTTTCCGCCATCGAAAAAAGGAAACCGCTGGCAGCCACCGCCCGCCGCGCCGGCTGGGTCGGCTGCAATATCCTGCTCGGCGCGATTCCGGAGGATGCACGGATTCCAATAATCGTCGACGGAGTGCCAGTTCCCACAAAGCAGGTGCGCCAGCAATACGCGCGAATACGCCCGCTGAAAAGCTCAAACCAGAGCAACGCGGCTGGACCCTCGACGTCCTGAACGCCGTCCGATCGCTGAACAAGCGCGAGTTTTCTCTCTCGGAAGTTTACGAACTCGATGACGAACTCGCGGCTCTGCATCCCGCAAACCAACACGTTCGCGACAAAATCCGCCAACAGCTCCAGGTTCTTCGCGATTTGGGCTTGCTGGAATTCCGGCGGCCTACGGCGACTATCGGGATCTCCGGCCAGCGTAGAAAACCGACTAGGTCTGCCTCACACGCCGTCAGTTAGCGTGGGCAGTTCGTTCGACGCTGGAAGCGGCGAGTGTTTAGTGGTGCGCCGGTTGTATTGTAGGCGATGTGTTCAACCGGCCTGGCGTACACTTGAAGCCAATCGTTTCCGCGTTACCAGCAGAATTCCGATCCCGATGAGCACGAGGCTGAACGCGCCCGGCTCCGGAGCTGTCGTCTGACCTCCGAGACCCTGAGTGACCCCGTCGCTGAAGCTCAGCGCAAACGCGTCTCGATAATTGATGTTGGTCCCTGGGATCAGCTCGTCAGCGATCTGCACGATGGGATCGGCAGCCACGTTGAAGGAACCGTTACTCACTCCACCGCCGCAAATCGTGCCTCGCAGATCGCAAGTGCCTCCTGCACTGCCACCTGCCGATATCTTGATAAGCACTTGATCACTGAGATCGGAGATACCGTTTACAAACACAAATCCTGTGGTCACAGGAGTGTTCGCGAAGGTGGTACAACTTGGGGTTGGGCCGTTGGAGACGCACTGCATGGTCTCCGACCCTCCCAGCACATCGCCGACTCCACCAAAGTAAGCATCAACCGTGGCCTCGGCGTCGGCAGCCGCCTCAAGGCCGGAGGCGCTGGCGGTGGCCTCCAATTGGAACTGCAACGTCACAGGCACATCGCAGCCAGCAGATGAGCAATACGGAATTCCCGCTGCAAGAGCGCTGACGTCGGTGTAGTAGGAGACCTGTGAAAGCGCACTGATCCCTCCTAGACCATGCGATTCCCCTTGCACGTGCGCGAAGGGACCCAACGAATCGGCACTCGCCCCCCCAACCCCGGAGCCTCCCTGGTATTGAAACTCGTTGATCACCCTAGCAACGCCCCCAGGGTGGAGCGTGGCCGACGTTGTAGTACCCGCTGGTATGGTTACGGTAGTTACCTTCACACTGCCTGTCAAAGAGTTCAACGTGTCCGCGATTGCGGGGGGCGCTGTGCAAATAAACCCGATGACCCCGAATAGTAATAGTACGGGAACGATCCACAATGATTTTCGCATCTTCCAACCCCCTTTCGTTCTCCGGTAGGTAAAGACCGCCGGGTGCAACACGCTTTACGCGGGGTAACGCTTTTGAATTTTCGGGTGCGAAGGGTCGGGGTTTTCCTCGGTCCCCGAGACGAAATGAAATTCCCGTCCGCAGCGCGCGACTACGCGAATCGCCGCTTAAGGCCCACAAACATCAAACCCACTAATCCGCTTCCCAGAAGCAGCAACCCCGCTGGCTCTGGGGTGTTCGCCGCCGCGCTAATCGTCCAATTGCCCTCGGCAGAACCTGTGCCTGTCGAGTTCTCCGGCAGGGTCGCGCCGATCTGATCGTAACCGCTCGAAGACACCTCATCTTCGAAGGCGAAAAACTTGGGTTGGCCCCACTCTTGGTTGTCCGAACCAAAAGTATTCCGGTGCTGACGGGCACGTCAGCGCTTGCGAAAGCAGCGCAAAGGAAAACGCGCCCGTCGACGCCTCTCCGGTGCATCCCGACGGATGGGCATCAAATGGCGCATTCGCGGAGGATGTTAGGTTGAAGCTATAACCGTCCCACGCCACCACGAAATTTGAGAACGTGCCGGTGCTCGAATCGTACGTGAAGGAGCCGCTCGTCGGTCCTGGCGATCCGGAACTCGTCGTAAAATTGATCGTGTAGTTCACTGAACTGGCGCGCACAGGCAGGGAAATGGCCGTCAAAAGCAGACCGATTACCAAAAGCTTAATACGCATGGATTTCCTCCCAGCTTCTTGCGCTGACTCGATCGAACTTGGCCCAAGTATTTGCCCGGAGGCCCACAACTTAAAAACCGCGGCCGCAGCCACCGCATGCTTCATGTCCCCTGCTGCGCGGTCAGAGCCGCCATCTCGGCCCCGGAAGAGACACCGACTTAACTCTTTTCCTGCAACGGCTGGCCCTTCTACTGTCACTGAAAACAAACCGCTTACCGATCTATCGTGCAACTCCCTGCACATTCTTGGTACGCCTTTTCCGTAAACCTGCACAACTGTACTTGCCTGCCCGCCGTGGCGGGCAAACCCTCAGCCTGGATCAGTCGGGTCTCTGCTTCCGCGTTATCTGCGTTCATCTGTGTTCATCTGTGGTTAAAGGGTTTTGTCGGCTCAGTAGTTATAGGACTACTAACGTAACTTTGAACCTACCATTCCTCCCCGTTTTGTGCTACCGTGGCTTATTTTTATGACCGACAAAATGACACAACACGCAGAGGGCGCCCGAAGAACGCCAGTACCCCGCCACGGCCAAGGAGGCGAAAAAAAAGCCCTGGCCGCTGTGGCGGCTAATCGCAACAACCCCACATTCAAAAATCGCCGCAATCCTATGAATCTAAAGCAGAAGACATTTTCTAACCGCAACAGAAACACCTATTCCGCTTTGCCGCACTTTCGCCCAAGGCCGACGGCTCCCGACACTTCGGGATCGCGAGTCACGAGCTGCTTGCCTTTCTCGCCACTCGCCACTAGTCACTCGCCACTGCTTTTCTCGCTCTTGCGGCGACGGGCGGGGCTACGGTGACTTCGCCGGCGGCGTATTTCAGGCGCTCGATGGTGGAGGCGGTGAGACCCTGCGTGACGAGGGCGGGGACGTCGAGGTGCGATTCGGCGGCGTCGAGGTCCGCGGGGCTGGCGAAGAGCGCGGGGCGGCGCGGCAAAAACACGGGGCAGCAATCGTGGAACGGCTCCGAGGAAATATCGTACGTGCCGATTTTTTGCGCGGTGGCGAGAATTTCGAGCTTGTCCGTGCCGATCAGCGGACGAAACACGGGCATCGCGGCGGCGGCGTCCACGGCAACGAGGTTGCGCAACGTCTGCGAGGCCACCTGGCCCAGGCTGTCTCCGGTGACGAGCGCGAGCGCGCGTTCGCGTTTCGCGATCACTTGCGCGATGCGCAGCATCATTCGGCGGTACAGCAGAATGCGAAAATCTTCCGGCGCGTAGCGGACGATCTCGCGCTGGATGGATTCGAAGGGAACGCGGTAGAGCTTCAGGTTGAACTGGTAGCGGACGAGCTGCCGCGCCAGGCCGGTGGCGACGTGCAGCGACGATTCGCCGGGGCGCGCGCCCGTCCCATAAAAGTGGACGAAGCTCAGGTGCGCGCCGCGCTTCATCATGTGATACGCGGCGACGGCGGAATCGTAGCCGCCCGAAAGCAGGCACGTCAGCTTGCCCGCGGTGTTGGCCGGCAGGCCGCCGGGACCTTCGAGTTTGCGCGCGTAGACGAGCGCCGGGCCCGGCGTGATTTCGATGTGGCAGGTGAGCTCGGGCGCGCTGAGGTTCACGCGGACGCTGCGTCCGGCGGCGCGAAGCTGGTCGAGCAGGTAGCGGCCGACGGCGGCTTCGATCTGCATCGTGCCGTGCGGGAAGGTTTTGTCGCTGCGCTTGGTGCGCACGGCAAACGTCGAGAATCGCAGCGGCTCGACTTCGGCCCATGCGGCGCGGCAGATGGCGTCGAGATCGCGTTCGACGGGATGCGCCACGGCGTAGTAGGCGACGCCGAGCACGCGCTGGACGCGGTCGATGGCGGCTTCGACCGAAGCGCCTGGGCGCAGGCGGACGAGGAAGCGGTCACCGGGCTGCTCGATGCGCTCGATGGGGATGCCGCCGAGCGACTGCCGCAGCGCCGTGAACAGCTTGCCCAGGAAGAAGCGGCGGTTGCCGCCCTTCAGCCAGAGTTCGTGGTAGTGAACGACGATAACGGGGGTGCTCATCGAGATTTAGTGAAACTTATGCAGCCGATTAACGTTTATAAGGTATAGCGAGTATAGCAGTGAGGCGCGGTTGGAGGTAGCTGCGTGGCGAGGCGCGGTCGAGAGGGTGATTGCGTCCTTGAAGGCGTCGCGATTGATGCGCCTGAGGCGCAATAACCTTAAGGATACACGTTGCGACTTTCCACAGGACGCGGGGTTAGAATTTGCAGCACTCCGGTAACCGGAGCTGGGGGATGTCGGCGATGAATTTTCGGCTACCGAAATCGCCGCTCGTGCATCCAAGCAATTGACCGGGTGGGGAGGAGGCGCTATGTGGAACCGGCGAGACTGGGACGACTTCTTCGACATCGTGCGAAAGCGGTGGCACACGCACCGGCCGCCGCGTCCTGTGGAAATGGCGCGCCGCAACCGCCTTGTGCCCACGGAAGGCTATAGCCTGGCGGAACTGGATGACGCCGGCCTGAGCATCGAACAGGCCGAGGGCCTGGGCTTGCCGGTTGATGCCGGGCGGGTGGGCTCGTACGGCCCGAACGTCGTCTCCCTGCGCGACTACATCCGCGCGACGCGAACGCCGCGCTTTTAACGGTTCGCCGCAGAAAATTCGAAATTCCAACCTCTTTCAAGCCTACTCGTGCGCAAAGTGTCTAACGCAATCGTCCGGTGATTAGCGCGAAGGCGCCCGCCAGCAGCGCGCCGCTGATGACGATCGCTTCCCACGCAAGCCCCGCCGCGACGGTGAGCGCTGGTGGCGCGCCGAACGGGACGAGCAGCGCCGCGAGCGCCGCTTCACGGACGCCGATTCCTCCTTGCGTGATCGGAATCGCCGCGGAGAGTTTCGCGAGCGGCCACGCGAACAGCCAGACGCGAAACGGGAAGTGCAATCCGCAAGCTTCCGCGAGCTTGATGCTCAAACTGATGAACGAAAGCTGCGCGACAAGAGCGATACAGAGCGCTGCGAGAGCTGCCAGCGGCCTTCGAGCCATGGAACGAGCCGCGCGACGGAGGCTGGCGGCGCGACGCCGCATCCGAAACGAGAGGTGGCCGATTGGCGTCACTGCGACGACCACCGCCACGACGGCGGCGCCAAGGATCGCAGCTGCACCAAGCCACAGAAAGGCGTGGCGGCTTTGCGGCTGGAGGGCGCCGGGAACAAGCAGCGCGCCGGCGATTGCCAGTAGTGCCAAGGCTGCAAAGTCGATGATGCGGTCGATGAAGCTGCCAAGCAGCACTCCTGCCTTCGTTTTCCCGTAGCGCATGGCGAGGGCGGCGCGCACCAAGTCGCCGCCGATCAGCGATGGCAGGAAGAGCGAGCCGAAGAGTCCCGTGAAATAACAGCGCGCGGCCTGCAGATAGCTGAGGCCCGCTCCCGCCGTGTTCACCATCAGGCGCCATTTGCCGACGCCGAGGCAGTGTGTCGCAAGATATCCGGCAAGAACGAGTAGCCAGAGGCGTGCCGGGAGCTTTCCGAGCGCTTGCAGGACTTGCCGGCCGGGAAGGAATCGAAACAGGAGAACCAGTACGAGCGCGCTGCCGCCGTAGTGAAGAAGCGTTTGGAGGGCCGTGCGCGACCAATGCTTTTGTGAGGGATGCGGCTCGGTCGGGCGGGGCACGTCGGCTCATTATGCTGTGCGGCAGAGCGGCGCGACAAGCGGATCGTTGGTTCCTCGATACGGCGAACAATGATGTTGAAGCTCGAAGCAAGGCAACGCCGAAGCAAGCTTCGGCGAAGAGAAAGCGGTAGCAAGCTACCGCACTCCCAACGCGCGTTCCGCGCGCCGCAAGAAGGGCATCGGCGCGAATTAACGTTGCAGTGGCATCGATTCCGCTTTAAGTTATGCAATTACTTTTCAGCCAAGGAAACTACTGTGAAGAAGATACGGGTGGTGCAGTTTGGCGTGGGGCCGATCGGGGCGTCGATTGTGCGGCTGATGCGGCAGAAGGCGTCGCTCGAAATCGTGGGCGCGATCGACAAGGATCAGGCGAAGGTGGGACGCGATCTGGGCGAAATTGTGGGAGCGGCTGACGCGCCGTGGGGAGTTTCGATTTCCGCGGACGCGCACGCCACGCTGGAGAGGCCGGTGGACGTGGTCGTCCACTCGACTTCGTCGTATCTCGCCAGCGTGATGGAGCAGCTTCTGGAATGCGTTGGCGCGGGATGCTGCGTGGTTTCGACGTGCGAGGAACTGGCGTACCCGTTTCGCAAGCATCCCGATCTCTCGGCGAAGCTGGATGCGGCGGCGAAAGACGAAGGCGTGGCGCTTGTAGGAACGGGCGTGAATCCGGGATTTGTGTTGGACAAGCTAGTGCTGACGTTGAGCGCCGTTTCGCAACGGGTGGACTCTGCGCGGGCCGTGCGCGTGGTGGACGCTTCGAAACGGCGGTTGCCGCTGCAAAAGAAGATCGGCGCGGGGCTGGCGCCGGAAGAATTTCGCGCGCAGGTGAATGCGGGCGTGATCAAGCATCACGGCTTGCCTGAGTCCGTAGCGATGGTGGCGGATGGGCTGGGCTTCGCGATCGACAATATTTCGGAAACGATTGAGCCGGTGATCGCGCAGGAAACCGTGAAGACCGAGTTTCTAGAGGTTGTGGCGGGGCAAGTGGCCGGAGTGCACCAAGTGGCTCGCGGCACGGCTGGTGGCGAGGAGAAGATATTCCTGGAGCTGCGAATGTATGTTGGCGCGAAGCAGCCCGCGGATACGATTGAGTTGGAGGGCGAGCCGAATTTGTCGCTGGTGATTCCCGGCGGGACGCACGGGGATGTGGCGACGGCAGCGGTGGTGGTCAACGCGATTCCGGCGATTGTGGCGGCACCGGCTGGATTGCGAACTTCGCGGGATTTGGCGCTGGCGTTTTTTCCTCCGGGGATTCTATCGAGAGCAACCGCGAGGTAAGAAAAACCCAAATCTCACCGCAGAGACGCTGAGTACGCCGAGAAAAACCGAAAAGCAAACCACAAGAGAAAAACGAAAGCTTACCACAGAGTTCACACAGAGAAATGCTTGGGGACACTGAGAGCCGTGCGCTATACCCGACTCCTTCACGATTGCGGGTGCCAGAAGCGGGCTACGGCGGCGTAGTCCACGTCCTCTTTCGTTTCGTCTTTGACGGCGCTATAAGCTGCGAACGCGGCCGTGCCCGCCGGAAGCGGGACTCCTTGACGACGGGCGAGTTCGAGCGCCAGCCGCATGTCCTTGTGCATCAGACGCAGCGGAAAACTTGGCGGAAAATCATTCTTCAGAATTAGCGGCGCCTTCACGTCGAGCACGGCCGCGCGCGCCATGCTCGACTGCAACACTTCGACGAGACGCTCTCCCGGAACACCTGCCTTAGTGACGAGCGCGAGCGCTTCGGCGAGGGCTTCGACTTGCAGCGCGAGGATCATGTTCATGGCAAGCTTCACGGTTTGGCCGGCGCCATTGGGTCCGAGAAGAAAGAATCGCTTGCCGATGGCTTCCAGGACGGGCTTGGCGCGCTCGAAGACTTCGGCCTCGCCGCCGACCATGAAAACGAGTTCACCTTTCTCGGCACCCCAGGTGCCGCCGGTGACGGGCGCATCAAGATAGTCTACGCCGCGTTCGGCGCAAGCGGCTGCGGCACGCCGAGCGAGTTCCGGCGAAACCGTGCTTGAATCGATGTAAAGGCTGCCGCGTCGCAAGGCTTCGAGGGCGCCATTCTGGCCCCAGAGAATCTGCTCGACAGCGGGCGGATCGCTGACGATCGTAATCAACACGTCGGCTTGCGACGCCACCTCGCGGGGATTCGCAGCGAACTTCGCTCCCTCGCGAACCAGGTCGTCCGCTCGTTCCTTCGTTCGATTCCATATGACGAGTGGGAATCCAGCTTTGAGCAGGTTCCGGCCCATTGGCTTGCCCATGAGCCCGAGTCCAATCAGTCCGACCGTCGGTTTCATCCCCGCCTCCAAAAAACGAAGTTCAAATATAACTGCGCGGAGGCGTTAGGCACAACGCGAACACAGCTTCAACGGATGAAACGACGCCCTTCCGCCTTAGATTTTGCCAAGAGAGCTTGCGGAGAGAGGGTCTGGCTGAGGCTGCGATTCCCAGAGGCGGATCAAGTATTCGTGGGGGATTTCGACGCGAATCGTTTTTTCCTTGCCGTTATGAGTGAAGCGTTCCTCTAGAAAGACGGCCCTGTCCGTTTCGGCAACGAGAGTGCCGTGCGAGGAGAGATGGATATCTCCTGCACGGTAGTACGCTTCGACATGTTTGCCAACGAGAAGGGAATAGCGGGCCATGGCAAGTCCAGCTTGGCGGCGAGCAAAAGAACGGTCAATGGTACGAGGGTTTGAAATATCGCTGTAAGTGTTTGAATTTATTGGCTATTAGACTCAATTAGAAGGACTTAATGTGAGGGGTGGTGATGAGGCGCAGCGTCAGCGATGAGGGCGGGCGTCCGGAGCTGCCTGAGTTGCAGGTCAGCCATGAAAATGAGGACGAGGGGCGCGGCAACGCTGTAGGCGAGAAAAGCGAACAAGATCGGGAGCACCCAGCCGAGGGCGCCGGGATGGCCCGAGTAGTAAGCGGAGGCAATTCGCCAGACGACTGCCGCAACGATCAAGGCCGCGAACGCGGAAATATTGCGGCTCAATGCCGAGACTTCAAGCGGGCTGTTGCACGACGGGCAAACGAGTTCGTTGGTGTATACGAGGACTTTCGCCGCAGGCACGGTCGCGAAACAATTCGGGCACTTACGAGCCATCGAGCCTCCCAATGAAGTTGCAAGATACTGGGCGTCCTCCCACTAGACAAGCGAAAACTCGACGCGGTGGCGCATGGGATCGATGCGTTCGGCGCGAACTCGGACGCGATCGCCAAGCTTGAACACCAGCCGCTGCGTGGCGCTACCGCGCGAGCCGCGATGAGGTTCCGTGACGATGGTGTAGTCGTGTTCGCGATAGACGCAGCGCTGACCGGTGGTTTCCTCGAGCCGATCTATGCTGACGAGACCCTCGACAAAGATTTCTATCAGCTCGACGAAGAAGCCGAACTTCTGCACCGAAATAATCAGGGCTTCGTATTCTTCACCAAGATGGCTTTCCATGAACTGCGCGGTCTTCCAATCCATCAACTCGCGCTCGGCGGCGTCGGCGCGGCGCTCGGATTCCGAGCTTTGGACGGCTATTTCCTCGAGCTCAACGCGGCGATAGGGCCCGAGAGTCGCCACTGGCCGGTCTTTACCGGAAACAGCCGGGCTCGATGAGAAGGTGCGGGGCGGTTCGGCGGAAGGATTATCGAGCGCCCATTTCAGGACGCGATGCACGATCAGATCGGGATAACGGCGGATGGGCGACGTGAAGTGTGTGTATTCCTTCGCCGCGAGCGCGAAATGGCCGAGGGGATCGGCAGCGTAGCGCGCCTGTTTGAGCGAGCGCAGCATCAGGTAAGAAAGGATGCGCTCCTCGGGCTTTCCGGCGATCTTTTCGGCGAGGCGCTGATAGTGCTGCGGGCGGATGTCGATTTCTTCGAATGCGGGAAGCGTGACGCTCATGGGCCGCGTGCGTCCGCGAGACGCGCGACCCGTGCGAGTATCGCGCGCGGCTGCCTGCGTGTGTCCGTGCCGCACCGCGACGCGGCGCTCCGCAATGTCTTCGACGCCGAGCGTATAGCCGAATGCGTGAGCCAACTCCTCGAACTCGAGGACTTTCTTCGGGTCGGGCTTTTCGTGGACGCGATGCAGGGAGGCGATGCCGCGGCGTTCCAGATACTGAGCCACGGCTTCATTCGCGGCGAGCATGAATTCTTCGATGATGCGATGCGCGATATTGCGAACGCTGCGTCCAATGCTGAGCATGCGCCCGTCCGCATCGAATTCAATCACCGGCTCGGGCAAATCGAAGTCGATGGAGCCGCGCGCGTTGCGCCGGCGGTTCAGCAAAAGGGCGAGCTCTTTCATGCGTTGGAATTCCTCTACGAGAGGAGCGTAGCGGCTGCGTATTTCGGCATCGCCCTCGAGCACTTTGTGAACGTTGGTGTACGTCATCCGCTCGGCGGAGCGAATCACACCCGGCGTAAATTCGGCATGGACCATGTTTCCAGAGACGTCCATTTCCATGAGGACGCTCATGACGAGCCGATCGACCTGCGGATTCAGAGAACAGATGCCGTTTGACAATTCCTCCGGCAGCATAGGAACGGCGCGACTCGGGAAATAGACAGACGTGCCGCGCACGCGAGCTTCGCGGTCGAGCGGGGAACCGCGGCGAACGTAGTGCGCCACGTCGGCAATGTGGACCTGCAGCCCATAGCCCCCATTTTCGAGTTGCGCGACGTAGACCGCGTCGTCGAAATCGCGCGCCGTTTCACCATCTATTGTGACGATCGGAAGATTGCGGAAATCGCGCCGGCCGAGCAAATCCGCCTGGCTCACCTGTTGCGGGGCGGAGCGGGCTTCCGCCAAAACTTCTTCGGGGAAGACGTGGGGGAGGTGATGCTTGCGAATGACGATTTCCGTGTCGACGCCAATGTCGCCGGGCCTGCCGAGAATTTCCAGGACGCGTCCTGCGGGCGCGAGACCGCCTTTCGGAAAACGTGTGATTTCGGCATCCACGACGGCGCCGTCAAGCTCCGGAATACGCAAGCGGCGGTTCGGGACCGGCGCGCCCGCAGTCGGAGTGCCGAGCTTCTGACGCAACTCCGGCGTGAGCTCGTCGCCCGGAGGAATCAGGACTTCGTGATGGATGCGAGTGTCGTAGGGCAGGACGTGGTTGCCATGCGGACCGTAGCGGAAGAGGCCCACAACGGTGGGATTCTCGCGCTCAACAATCTGAACGACGCGGCCTTCCGCGCGCCCATCGGGGCGGCGGTTTTCAACGCGAGCGAGCACGCGGTCGCCATGCATGGCGTCGGCGAGATTGTCGCGTCCGATGAACAGATCGCCTTCGACTCTCGGTATCGGGGAGTCGGGAATGAGGAACGCATAACCATCACGATGCGCGACGATCCGGCCCGCGACGAGATTCGGATCGTGCGCGCGTTTTGGCGGTTGATGCGAAGCTGGAGCGGGACGGGACACCGCGCTACTCCGAGCGGGGGGCGGATTCTTTGCATGACGCGTTCCCGCGAGCTTGTAGCGTCCGCCGTTTTCTTCGATTTCGCCGTCACGCGCCAGTTGGTGAATGACTCTTGGGAGAAAGCGCCTGCCGACATGCTTCAGTCCCATTCCATGCGCGATTTCGCGAATACTGGCGGGCTTCGAAAGTTTCGCGAGGTGGGCTGTCACCTGGCCAGAAGTGACCGCTGCCTCGGGACGGTCTTCCTGTTGCATGCTTTTCGGCTTGCGCTTCATCGATGGGCTGATCTTCTAGCACAGGCTAGCGGACTTTGGGCTGCGAGGCAAAAGATGCTTTGTGAACCGAGAGGACGCCCGAGGACCGGGGCAGGCAGCTAGGGTTCGGGAGGGTTGGCCAGCGGGATATCCAGTAGCACGGGCTTGCCGTCCGGCTGCATTTCGAGCGCTGGAGCATATTCGCCGAGCAACTCGCGCCGCCACCAGAGTCTCTGCTCGTGCTTGGTCTTCAAATCCGTGAACCAGTATTGATAAATCACGGAGCGAACTTCCTTCGGCGGAGAGGAGGGAAATGGATTGCCCGCAAAGAGTTCCAGTACGTCGGGCGAGTTGCGCAGAAGGCGCTCCTCGGTCCACAGTACGAATCTGTACTGCTGCCACGAACCCAGGGACGCGAACCACAGATTCCATTCGAAGCGCGGCTGGTAGGGAGCGTAGATGCCGGGAGCTTTCGCGGGGTCTTGCGGCTTGTAACGGAAGGGATACGGGGTCCACGTCTTGCCGTCGGCGGAACCTTGAAATTCGATTTCGAGGCGCTGGTGGGTCATTCGTTCAAACAAGCCGTAAACATTAGCGATGCGAAACGGTTCGAGCCATTCCACCGGCGATTGCGGCAACGGAAAGTCGGGGACGACCTTCCACACAAGCTGCGCGGTGGCAACGTAAAAGACCGTACCCAGGCAGATTCCGGATATCGTCATTCCGATAGGCGGGGTATATTTCCGCCAACTCTCTTGCCAACTTCGCTGGGACGCTGAGACCGCCGAAGACGGGTGCGTCTTTCCTTGCACGAGCTTTCGAACACTCTGCGGAAGAGCCCATTCAAAGAACCGATCATCCAGCAGCAAGATGCCGAGAAACAGCACGAGATAATTCAGGAACGCATAGTTGGCGGTAAGGATGATGCTGATTTCGAATGGCGTAACAATGCAGAAGCAAGCGATTCGGAATCGACGCGGGAGGAAGAGCATCAAGACAACAAAAATCTCAATCGCCAACGTGAGAATCACCGTAGAGACATGGAACCAATGCGGAAAGTGCTGGACGTAGTAGCCGAGCCATGTGGGAAGAGGACCGTTTTGATAGTAGTCGTCCATCGCCGTCAAGTTACGCCAGGCCTGGTCGTGGCCCAGCCACTTCCCAGCTCCCGATTCGAAATAGATGCGGAACCATTCCCAGCGGAGAAGGAAAAGGCTGAGCCGCGATGGGCCACGATCGGGAGCCAGGCCAGGCCAAAGACCAGGAGGCGCGAAAAACAGCGAGATCAATCCCGCCTCGAGGAGCATGCCGTCTGACTGATAGCTCGCAAAATCCTGGGCCGCAGCGATGAAGGAAAGGAAGCAGATGAAGCAAATCGCCAGGGATGCTTTCGGCCAGAAATTGAAGACTACGAGAATGGAGGCGACGAGGCCGACCCAGCAGAGCAGCATCAGCGCGTGGTCGCTTGAGCCAAACCACAGGAGCGTCGGCGCAAACCAAAATTTAGGTCCGGGAAGTCTGGTGGCCGCTGCGACGGCTTGCAGATAGTCGCCAGCGGGAAGAATTCCCTCGGGGCCGATCAATCCCTTGATCTGGAAGAGCAGCGAATAAAACGCGGAGAAATAAATCAGGCCGAGTGCGCGAAGAAAAATCCAACGCGGCCAAAGATGGCCCGGATGGCGGTCGTCGGAACCTTCCGGACCGAGAAGCCAATTCACGGCCGCGACCAGCTTTTCCATTGTTCGGGATTATACAGAGCGGGAGTGGCGCGGTTCCGCAAGAAGCTTAGGGTTTTGCCGCTCGACCTTGGGGCTGGCAGCAAGGGCGGCCTTCAAAAACCGGGGAGCAGTGGGAACGGATGCAAGACCGTCGGTGCCTTCGGCAAGAGTGACCAGAAATTCCTGCACATTGAACCGAAAACCATTTTTTGAGTGAATGAGCTTGCGCGCTTCGTGTGCCCGGACGTATTCGCCGGTGGGCATGAGGAAGCGCGTCTTCTGCGTGTCCCCCAGGTACGGAACGACCACTTCCGCCAGAATCTGGTCGCGAAGGACGGGATCTTTCACGTGGAACATTACCTCGACGCGCTCGTAGATGTTGCGGTGCATCCAGTCGGCGCTGCCGAGATACACTTCCGTATTGCCTCCGTTGCCAAAAACAAAAATCCGGCTGTGCTCGAGGAAGCGCCCAATGACGCTGCGGACTCTGATACGACTGCTCAATCCGCGAACTCCGGGAATAAGGGCGCACGCTCCGCGGACGATCAATTCGATCTGCACGCCCGCCTGGGATGCGTCGTAAAGTGCGGGAATAATTTTTTCGTCGAGCACCGAATTCACTTTCGCGACGATGAACGCGGGACGTCCCGCGCGAGCGTGAGCGGCCTCGCGCTCGATCAGGGTGGCGCAATTCTTGCCGAGGTTGAGAGGGGCCACGAAAAGCGGCGTGTACTGCGACCGTTCCGAATAGGCGGTGAGATAGTTGAAGACGTGGTGCACGGACGCAGTGATGCGGGGATCGCAGGTGAGCAAGCTGAGGTCGGTGTAGAAGCGCGCCGTGGAAGGATTGTAATTTCCGGTGCCGAGGTGAGCGTAGCGGCGAATCTGCCCATTCGGGTCGCGCCGCGCGACCAGGGCCAGCTTGCAGTGCGTTTTCAAGCCGACGACGCCGTGAAACACTTGCACGCCCGCTTCCTGCAAATTGCGCGCCCAGCGGATGTTCGACACCTCGTCGAAACGCGCCTTTAGCTCGACGACCACGGCGACTTCCTTCTTCGCAGCAGCGTCGATGAGGGCCCGAACAATCGGCGAATTCTCGCTGGTTCGATACAGGGTCTGCTTGATGGAAAGCACGTCGGGATCCTGCGCCGCGCTTTCGATGAAGCGCACGACCGCGGAATAGGAATCATACGGATGATGCAGGAGGACGCTTCGCTGGCGGATCAACGCGAAGATCGACGCGGCTCCGGGCTTGAGGGCGAGTTCGCGCGGGGCAAAGCTGCGAAATTTCAAGTCGGGGCGCGGAGTTTGGTCATAGAGGTGGAGCACGCGCGGCAAATTGATCGGACCGTTCTGGCGAAAGACCTGCCACGGAGCGAGCCGGAAATTTGCTTCCAGCCTGTCGATGATCCCCGGATCGGCGCCGGCCTCGATTTCCAGGCGCACGGCCGAGCCTTTCCTGCGGCGATGCACTTGGGCGTCGACCGTTTCCAGGATGCTGCGCGATTCCTCTTCTTCAAGATACAGGTTGCTGTTGCGGGTGACGCGGAAGGCGGCGGCGGAAAGAATTTCATATCCGTGGTAGAGCCGGTCCGCGAAGGCGCGCACAACATCGTGAAGAAAAACGTATTCGGTGGCACCCTGCGCCGAAGGGAGCAGCACCAGCCGCGGCAAGGCGCGGGGCACGGTAACGACGCCGAGATAGGTATGCGAGCCGCGACGCTTCTTCTTGAGGAGAAACGCGAGGCAGAGCGCTTTGTTGAGGACGTGAGGAAACGGATGCGCCGGGTCGACCGTCACCGGAGTGAGCAGCATCTCGACCGTCTTCGTGTAGAAATCTTCGATGTGCGCGCGAGCCTCGGACCGCAACTCACCGAGGCCGAGGACGCGGATTGATTCCGCCGCGAGGGCTGGAACAAGCTCCTCCCGCCAGCACGAATACTGTTGGTCGACGAACCGGTGAATCCGGGCGATCAACTCGCTGAGCACTTCTTCGGGGACGCGGCCGTCGGGTCCTGGCTCGCGGTTACCGTGTTCCACCTGCTGCAACATGCCGGCGACGCGAACTTCGACGAATTCGTCCAGGTTACTGGCCGTAATCGCAAGAAACTTCACACGTTCGAGCAGAGGATTGACCGGGTCGCGGGCTTCCTCAAGAACACGCTCGTTGAACTGCAACCACGAGAAATGACGGTTGAAGAAAAGCCGAGGTCCTGAGGGCGGTTTGGCGGCCATGGGGTTATTCGAGTCTCGGAAGCCTACACACCAAGTATTACGGGAATGTTACTGCGATTCCAAGGTGCGGCGGGCATCGAAATAGCGCCCCTGACGACTGGGTAATCAGAGCTTAGCTAATCGCTTGGACAGTGCCCGAAATGACTGTGGAAACGGTGGCGGTTGCCCGATACTATTATCCTAGTCACGGCTTGTATCTGCTCGATTCTGAAAGACTTTCGCTTGATTTTCGAGTAGAAGTGCCTGTTTGCAAGGCTAGGGTTCAAGGACCAAGAATGAAGTGCCGCATTCGGTTGATCTGCAGACTCGGTGTGTTTTTCGTATTGGCGTTCGCGCTCTCGGGGATGCCCGGCTGCGGCGGCTCACATTCGGCTGGGCCTACGACATTGACATTCATTTCTGTGACTCCTTTGGATCCAATTATCGCGCAGGGACAAAACGAGCAATTCGCAGCGATGGGAACCTATTCCGACTTCAGTATCCAAGACATCACTACCTCCGTCACGTGGAGTTCATCGAGTTCCGGTGTCGCTACGATCAGCAACAGCACCGGTTCGAATGGGCTGGCGACGAGCGTGGTTTCTGGATCAACCACCATCCAAGCGACGATGAGCGGCATCATGGGCTCGACAAAGTTGACGGTCCAGCCCACTCTGGCCTCCATCGCAGTTACTCCGGCAAACCAAACGATCGCTCAAGGACAAACCGAGCAATTCACCGCGATGGGAACCTACTCCGACACGAGCAAGCAGGACATCACAACGTCGGTCAGATGGACCTCCTCGAAAGCGAGTGTCGCGACGATCAGCAGCACAACAGGTTCAAATGGGCTGGCGACTACCGTCGGAAGCGGGTCGACTACGATTCAGGCGGCGCTCGGTGCCATCAGCGGCTCGACGGTATTGACTGTGACGGCCACGGAGGTAACTCTCATCCGATTGGTGGTGAGCCCGCAGTATCCAAGCATCGCCGACGGTGGGGCGGGGCAATCGTTTACCGCAACGGGACACTACAGCGACGGCAGCATACAAGACCTCACAAGCACGGCGACGTGGACTTCGTCGAACACAACAGTGGCGACGGTGAACGCATCCGGAACGGCAACGAGCGGCGCCCTTGCGAGCGGCCAGATCGCGGGATTCTCGTCGATTCAGGCATCGGTTACGGTCGCGGGCGCATCCGTGAGCGGCGTTTCGATTCTGAGCGTGACAAGTCACACCGGAAACGGGTTCGCCGGTGTGTTCATGCACCACAACGACATTTCCCGGACTGGGCAAAATGTGAACGAGACTACGCTGACGACGGCGAATGTCGGCGGCCCGAAGTTTGGGAAGCTATTTTCACATGCAGTGGACGGACACATCTACGCGCAGCCGCTCTACGTGCCGAACGTCACCATCGGCGGTGCGATACACAACGTAGTTTACGTTGCGACGGAAGGAGACAGCGTCTACGCATTCGACGCCGACACAAATACGGGAGCGAACGCCAATCCTTTATGGCACGCCAATTTGATTGATACGAAGCACGGGGCAGCAGCTGGCGCAACAACAGTGAACGTTCAAAATGACCTCCTTTCGAGTTGCGTGGATCTGGTTCCGCAGGCTGGAATCACGAGCACGCCGTCGATTGATCCGAGCACGGGCACGATGTACGTTGAGACCAAGTCTCACGAAGGCGCGAACTTCGTTCATCGCCTGCACGCCATCGACATCACGACCGGAAATGAGAAGGCTCCGGGCCCCGTGGCGATCTCGGCCAGCGTCCCGGGAACCGGCGACGGCAGTTCGAACGGGAGTCTGACCTTTGACGGGCTGCACCATCTAAATCGGCCGGGCCTGCTGCTGCTCAACGGGATCATTTACCTAGGGTACGCATCTCATTGCGACACTTCGCCGTATCACGGCTGGCTCTTTGCATACGACACCAAGACCTTTACGCAACAGGCGGTTTACGTCACCACCCCGAACGGCGGGCTGGGAGGAATCTGGATGTCCGGAGCAGGCGTTGCAGCGGACTCGAGCGGTAACGTCTTCATCTCGACCGGCAACGGAGACTTCGATACCACCAACTCCTTCGCGACCGAATTCGGAGACACGATCGTGAAGCTGATCCTGGGAAGCAGCACGTTTTCGGTGCTGGATTATTTCACGCCGTTCGACCAGGGAACGCTGCAGAACAACGACACGGATTTGGGGTCCGGTGGCGTCGTGCTTCTGCCCGATCAGTCGGGCAGCCACCCGCACGAATTAGTCGAAGTGGGTAAGGAAGGAACGATTTACATCGTCGACCGCGATCAAATGACCGCCGCGGACGCACACTATTGTCCAGCGGTTGCGCCAACAAATTGCACGTCGGATCCGGAAATCGTGCAGGAATTGCAGAATACTTCCTCGCAATTGTGGGGTACGCCGGCGTATTGGAACAACAGCGTCTACTTTTGGGGCACCAACGATGCGATACGCGACTACACGTTCGGCGGCGGTCTGATAAGCCAAAGTCCCGCGTCATCAGGAAACGTGTTTGTGGGTTTTCCCGGTCCGACGGCTTCGATTTCTGCGAGCGGAACGACGAATGCAATCGTGTGGGCGATCGATGCGACAAACTTCGGGGCACCCGGCCCTGCAGTACTTCACGCGTTTGATGCTACGAATGTCGCGAACGAGCTGTACAACTCAAATCAGGCCGCGGGCGACCAGGCGG
Organism: uncultured Acidobacteriota bacterium; assembly: GCA_963744235.1. Classification (GTDB taxonomy): domain Bacteria; phylum Acidobacteriota; class Terriglobia; order Acidiferrales; family UBA7541; genus Palsa-295. The sequence continues at coordinate 68,711 of CAVUSU010000008.1, forward strand.
GTGCAGGGGTAAAATTCTCCGTTCCAATGATCGCGAACGGCAAGGCATACATCGGCACGCAGACCGAACTCGACGTGTACGGCGTCCTGCCGTAGTGTGTGTCAAAGAACAGGCGACGACCCATCGGGCGCCGCTTCACTGCTCGCGGTAATCGCGATATTCGGCCGGAACGTCGTCCTCGGGGACTTCCTTCGTCTTGACTTCACCTTGGTCGGCGTCGGGAGCGTTTTCAACGCCGCTTACAACCTCCGCCTCGAAGGCCTGACCTTCTTCGAGCAGCTCTTCGACGCTCTCCGAGTCGACATCTTCGACGCCCGAGAGTCCCTGAACATCGCCAGACTGGCCAGCCTTATCTGCAAGGCTTTCCGAGTCAGCGTTGTCCACGCCTCGGTTCTTCAAGCCGACGCCCTGATGAATGCGGGCGCGCGGACCGGGATTTGCGCTTCGAGCGGTCGCCGGCTTCTTGCTCCGAATCGGTTTCTTGCGGCCCCGAGCCGTCGACTTTGATTTCGCCTTGGCGGGCTTTTTCTTCGGGCTTGGCTTTTTCTTCCGGGTTGGCTTCTTCTTGGCCATGAAAAAAGTCTACCACCCCGAAGCGATGTCAACAACATAAGCTCTGGTGCGAGCCATCTGGAAAAATCCTCAGGAATTGTGGCGTCTCCCGCCGTCGCCGAGCATCCGATTTGGACGGGGCCAAAATGCGCAGGTATAGTGGAGTGAGCCTTCGGAACGGTTCGAAGGCGGTCCCCAGGTCACAACGTATGTCTGCTGAACACAAAGTGGAACAAACGAAATCCGCGAAAGGGAAGCAGGCCTGGAAGCTTCTTCCGGACGTGCTGGCACTGCTCAAGCCTCGGCGCGGGATTATCGTTCTGGGATTTCTGCTGATGGTAGTGAACCGTGTGGCTGGGCTGGTTCTTCCGGCGTCGACCAAGTACCTGATCGACAACGTCTTCATCAAGGGAGAGCATCACCTTCTTGGGCGGATCGTGTTCGCGGTGCTAGGGGCCACCCTGGTGCAAGGACTGACTTCGTACCAGCTGACTCAAGTGATGTCGAAGTCGGCACAGCGGTTGATCACTGAGCTCCGCGTGAAAGTGCAAACGCACGTGGGGCGATTGCCGGTAGCCTACTACGACGCGAACAAGACGGGCGTGCTCGTCTCGCGGATCATGAGCGACGTGGAAGGCGTGCGGAATCTTCTGGGAACGGGCCTCATCGACTTCGTGGGCGGGATCATGACTGCCTCGTTCGCGCTGATCTATCTTTTCCGGACGAGCGCCACGATGACGGTGACGGCGGCCGTGGGGCTGATTGTTTTTGGCATCGGAATGAGCCGCGCGTTCAAGGTGATTCGTCCGATTTACCGCGCGAGACCGAAGATCAACGCGGAGGTTACGGGCCGGCTCACGGAATCGCTGGGAGGCGTTCGCGTGGTGAAGGGATACCACGCGGAGGAGCGTGAAGAGAAAGTCTTCTTCGGCGGCGTGCAGCGGTTGCTGGATAACGTGCTGAAAACGCTGACGGCCACGTCGCTGATGGGCCTTTCCGCTACCGTGTTGATGGGCTTGATCAGCGCAACGATCATGTGGATGGGCGCCAACCAAATCTTTGCGCACAAGATGACCCCGGGCGGCTTCGTTACTTACGGCTTGTTCCTCGGCATGCTGATCGCCCCTGTGGCTCAAATCGCGTCGATCGGCCCGCAGATCACCGAGGCACTCGCGGGGCTTGAAAGGACGCGCGAAGTTCTGGCCGAAATGCCCGAAGACCAGGACCCCGCGCGCACGGTGCGGCTCGATCGCGTCGAGGGCCGTGTCGCCTTCGAGAATGTGAGTTTCGCGTACGACGCGAACAAGCCTGTGCTGCACGACATCAACTTCCAGTCCGATCCGGACACGGTGACGGCGCTAGTTGGCCCCTCGGGCGCGGGCAAATCGACGATCATCGGCTTGATCGCGGCGTTCTACGTGCCGACGAGCGGCCGCGTGCTCGTCGACGGCGTGGATCTGGCAAAAGTGCGTCTCGATTCCTACCGGACGCAACTGGGCGTGGTACTGCAGGAGAGTTTTCTATTCGATGGAACGATTCGCGACAACGTCGCCTTTGGACGGTCCGATGCAACCGAAGAGGAAATCCTCGCTGCGTGCCGCATCGCGCGCGTGGATGAATTCGCTGAAACGTTCGAAAAGAAGTATGACACCATCGTCGGCGAGCGCGGCGTGAAGCTTTCGGGCGGGCAGAAACAGCGCGTCTCCATCGCCCGAGCGATTCTTGCTGACCCGCGGATCTTGATTCTCGATGAAGCCACGTCGAGCCTCGATTCGGAATCGGAGGCGCTGATCCAGGAAGGCTTGCGGTATCTAATGCGCGGGCGAACCACGTTCGTGATCGCGCACCGGCTGTCGACGATTCGGCGCGCCGATCAGATTCTGGTGCTCGAGGCGGGGCGAATCATCGAGCGCGGCACGCATGAATCTCTCTACGCCAGCTGGCGGGCGCTACTTTGACCTTTACACGAAACAGCATGGACTTCAGGCGAATCTCTTTCTTGCCCCCGGGGAAGTGGCGACCGACCTCGAGGAGCCGAAGCCGAGCGGCCGCGAAGGTCCGCAAAACGGACAAGCAGACGGCGGGTTGCCGGAAGCGATTCGCCTGCTCCGCGGATCGCGGCCCTGAACCGCTTTTTTCTGAAAGTCGATGGTGTCCTCCCGCCTATTGCGGCGAAGAGCCGCCGCGAAGAGTTTTCAGGTACGCGATGATGGCGACCGCGTCTTCGTGTTTCAGGTGGTATTGGTGCATCGGCTGACGAAGCGGAAGGCCGTTCGGTCCGATGGCCTGTTCGAGGATTTTCTCGCCTTGTTCTTCCGTGTAACCGGGAAATCCAGCAAGAGCGGGCGCGCGCTCGGCCCAGTTCGAGTCGGGATGCACGGGCACGATCCAGATGGGAGCGCCCTGCAGCCAGCGAGAGTGGTCGAGATTGCCGCTCGAATCGCGCGGTGAATGACACTCGCCGCACTCCGCGACTTCCTCGACGAGGTAGCGGCCGCGCTCCACCTGGCTTTCGGGAGCAGCAGCGTTCGATCGCGGCGGTGTTGCGATTGCGTCCGGTTTCGCGAGTGAGCGAGACGGCGGCGTGGAAGCGGACAATGTGAAAAGGATCAAGCCCAGAAGCGGCAAAACGATTCGAGATTTCACGGGAGGCGTCCTTCGGTCGTAGATTTTTCGCGCGCGGCTCCAAGCGAAGGAAGGCAAGGTTGCTTCCTAGAGAGCGCGCACCGGGAAAAGGATAGCATCAGACGCTCAGCTTGGGATGCTGCAGGTGAAAGTCGGTGGCCTGCTGATAGGCGCGGGCGAAAGCGAGCAGGCGGCCTTCGCCGTAGAGTTGACCAAGGAACGTGAGGCTGACGGGCGTGCCGGGACCGCCGTAGTCGCCTTCGATTTCGCCTTTGTCGTTCTTGCGCGTGGGCGGAGCGTCGTCACCGCGAAAACCATTCGGCAGAATCAACGCAGGATGGCCGGTTAAATTCGTGACGACGAGCTGCTGACTGTTCGTGGGGGCGACGATCACATCGAATCCGTCGAGAGCTTTCGCAACAGCTTCCATCGCGAGCATGCGCGCGCGATTCGCCTGAATATACTCGACCGCGGGAATCAGACGCGCGGTGCGGAACGTGTTTGGCCAATCGCCGGGACCCTGATCGGTGAGGAGTTTGTCGCGGCCCGTGCGCGTGAGTTCGTCGAAGGCTGCCGCGGCTTCCGCTTCGAGCAGCGGAGCCATCGAATCGTAAGGAAATTTCGGCAATTCAACTGCGACGAGATTCACGCCCATCGCTTGCAGTTTTGCGATGGCCGCTTTATTGAAGCGGCGATCATATTCAGCGCGCAGGCGGAACTGCTCGCGTCGCTGCTTCTGTTCCTCGAGTTTCTTCTTTTCTTCGGCGGAAAGCTCGGGTTCCACCTTCGCGGGCGCCTCTTCCTGATTATCGAAGGGATGCTCGAAATCGGTTTTGAGGTAGCCGACGCGCAGCTTGCGCCAATCGAGGTCGGCGTCCCAATTGAACGCGGCCGGCTGAACCGCGCGATCTCCGCCGTCGGGTCCATAGATCGCGTGCAAGACGAGCGCGGTGTCTTCGACCGCGCGGCAGATGGGGCCGAGCTTGTCCATGCTCCACGAGAGCGCCATCGCGCCGGTGCGCGGCACGAAGCCGAAGGTGGGGCGGAGTCCCGTGCAGCCGCAACGCGTGCTCGGCGAAGAAATCGAGCCGAGAGTTTCAGAGCCGATGCTGAAGGCGACGCAGCCCGCGGCCGTGGCGGATGCGGAGCCAGCCGACGATCCGCTCGAACCCTGCGCGGGATTCCAGGGGTTGCGCGTTTTCGCGCCGAACCAGTGGTCGTCCATCGCAAGCGCGCCGAGGCTGAGCTTCGCGATCAGGACGGCGCCGGCTGCATCGAGCCGCTTGACGACGGTGGCGTCCTCGTCAAAGGTTTGGTTTTCGAAGCCGCCCGCGCCCCACGTGGTGCGGTATCCCGCGACTGAGAGAAGGTCCTTTCCTCCCCACGGCAGGCCGTGAAGCGGGCCGCGATATTTTCCCGCGGCGATTTCGCGATCGGCTTCTTTGGCTTTTGCCTGCGCGCGGTCTTCGGTGAAGGTGATTACGAAATGGAGCTGCGGGTCGTAGCGTTTCAGCCGCTCGAGGTACATTTCGGTGAGGGCGACGGAAGAAACTTTCTTTGTGCGGACAAGCTCCGCGAGATCGCGAACGGAGTGGAAGCAGACGTCTTCGAGATTCTTGGGAACTCCGCTCGCGGCCGTTGCAGGGGCGGCTGAAATGCGCAACGGCCGCTTCTCCGTTTCGAACTTTGTGGATGCGAGAACCGGATCGAAGACAAGGGCGGGCGCGACGCTGTTCGGTATGTGGAGCTTGTAGATTTCTTCGTAATTTTTGACGTGCTCATTCAGGGTGTCGACCATCATCTGCCGATACTCGGCGGGGAGCGGCACGTCGGCGATGGCCGCGGCTTCGTCGATCATCTCGATCGTCACTTTGTCTTTGTCGTCGGCGAGCGTCCAGAGCACGCCTGGAAGAAGCGTCGAACCCAATCCAAGTCCGGAACAGGCTGCAAGGAAGCGGCGGCGGTCGAGCATTTCAGTGCACCTCTCGCGAGGGAGTTACTCGGCCGAGGAGTTTATTACAGGCGGATAGGTAGAGGAAGTAGAAGAGGTGTTGCGGGCGAAAGTGCGGTGAAGCGAAACAGGTGTTTTTGTTGCGGTTAGAAAAAGTCTTGTAGTTTATTTTTATGGGGTTGCGGCGATTTCTGAATGTGGGGTTGTTGCGATTAGATTTTTCTTCGCCTTTTGCTTGTTCTTCGCTCTTGAAGGGCCCCTCCGCCCGAGGAGGACTCTGGATGCTCGATCCTCTTTGAACGCAGGGTTTGCGGGCCGCAGTGGGCAGGCATCCCGAAGCTTCGGGACAAATCTGAGACCCCTGATCGGCAAAAATACCCCCTACCCTACGGTAGATTAGGCTGCGTCGCGGGTGAGTGTTTTCAATCATTTGCGTCGATTTCTAATCCCGTTCCCGTTATTAGAATCCTCTTTCCAATTTTCATAGCGGCCACGGCCTCCAGGCCCTCTGACTCCGGCCCCCTCCCAGCTGGTCATTCACCAGCCTACGGCCGCAGGTTATCATGTATAACTAAATTGTCAAGACCTAGTACTGTTAAAAATTTGAAGATTCTGGGAAAACCGGGCGACCGAGGCAACCCGCGGCGGCGGACGCGTCTCATACGACGCACAAAGCCTGGGGAAACCGCTCTCGACCTCCTCCTATCTTCCAGGCAAAAGGGGTGAGGATATGAACTTCTCGAGCAAAGTGCTGGTATCTATCGTTTTGGCGGAGGGGTTGGCGTTTGCACCGTTTACGCACGCGCGATCTCCTCGACAAGATCAAAAGAACGAGCAGGAAGCGAAGAAGGCTGAGAAGCAAAGAAGGCAGAGGGAAAAGGATCTACGGAAAGAACTCGATCCTCAATCGAGGAAGTGGGTGAAGAGCGCGACCAATTCAAAGAGCAATTCTGGGCGCGCCGCAATCCCGAGCCGGATTCTCCCGACAACACTGCTAAAGAAGAACACTACCGTCGCATCGCTTATGCGAATGAGCACTTCGCTTCGGGTGTGCCGGGCTGGAAGACGGACCGAGGCCGCATTTACATTATGTGGGGTGCGCCGGACGAGATCGATTCACATCCGAGCGGAGGTACTTACGAACGACCTGCAGCGGAGGGCGGCGGCGAAACTTCCACGTATCCTTTCGAGGATTGGCGCTATCGAGACCTAGAAGGCATTGGGGAGAATGTAGAAATCGAGTTCACCGACAAAACGATGACCGGCGAATACAAGCTGACGATGGACCCCAGCGAGAAGGACGCGCTGCTCTACGTGCCCGGCGCGGGACTGACGATACCGGAAATGATGGGCATGTCCAGCAAGACCGCACGGTTCCAGAACACTAACGGGACACATCTCGGTCAGCCATTCGGAGGATTGCCGGAGAGTTACGACGAGTTCTCAATGCTGGATCGATACACGAAGATTCAGCAGCCGCCACACGTGAAATTCAAGGATCTCATACCTTATTCAACAGACAGGCTGGTGCGGGATCAGGTGAAGTTCGATTACCGTTTCGATTTCCTGCGCGTTACTTCGGACACGGTGCTGGTGCCGATCACCGTGCAGATTCCCACGCGACAATTGAGTTTCGTCGAGAAAGGCGGCGTCGATTCGGCCACGCTTGACCTTTTCGGACGAGTGACAACTCTTAGTGGGCGTGTCGTGCAGACATTCGAGGATACGCTGAGCCAGTCAGTTCCGGTTTCACTGCTTCAACATTCGCTCGCCAGTTCTCAGATTTACCAGAAGGAAGTTCCGCTGAACCCGGGGCTCTATCGCCTCGACATCGTAATCAAGGACACGACGAGCGGTAACGTAGGCGTGGCAAACACTGCCCTCCGAGTTCCGACGTTTCAAGATGACCGGCTGACTTCAAGCTCGCTGATCCTGGCCGATGACATTTCTCCCGTATCGTCAAAAGATATAGGCCTGGGGCAATTCGTGCTTGGCGACGTGAAGGTACGGCCAAAAATTGACGGGACCTTCACGCCAAGCGATTCGATGGGCATATTTCTTCAGGTGTATAACCTGAAAGTGGACGACCAGACGCATAGGGCGGACGTGAGCGTGGAACTCCGTGTTACCAAGGACAAGGACGCCGAGCCCTCGCTCAAGTTCAGCATTCCGCCGAATCGGCTTCCAGCGCATGGGGAAGAGATGACTATCGAGGAAAAGGTCGCGCTGGCGTCACTCGCTCCGGGCGGGTACAAGTTGGAAGTGGTCGTCACCGACAATCTGGCGAAGCAAACGATCACGCCTTTCGCGGAGTTCACGGTGAGAACTGCGCAACCGTGAAAATCCCCCGACTCATCACCGCGTTAGTTGTGTTGCTCTCCGCTTCGGCGTGTAGTGCGGTGGCTTCACCTTCGCCCCAATGGAAACCTTCGAAATCCGATGCGGACATAACTGCGATCGGGCACCGAAAAATTGTGAGGGGGACGAACTTCTATTCGTTGGATAAGGAGAAGGCGCTAGGGGACCAGCTAGGGAAGCAATTCGAGCAATCGGCGAAATTCGTGGATGACCTCGCAATCACGGGGTACGTCGATCGGATGGGGCAGAAGCTAGCACGGAACTCGGACGCAGAAATGCCAGTGACGTTCTTTGTAGTTGATACAGATTCAGTCAGCTCGTTCACTCTACCGGGCGGGCGTCAATACGTGAGCCGTGGCCTTTTGCTCCAACTCGAGGGAGAAGCGGAATTGGCTGGAGTGCTGGCACACGGCATCGCCCATACGGCCATGCGCTCCGCAGCGAAGGAGGCCACGCAAGGGCAACTGACGCAGATTGCGGGCATTCCAGTGTTCACACCGAACGGGGCACCTGTGCCGGCTGGGAACACACCTTTTCAGGCCGGAGCGATGCTTACATTGCTCAAGGTGGAACGGGAGGATGTACTCGCGGCGGACTATTTCGGGCTGCAATACGTCTACAAGACCGGCTATAACCCCGAGTGTTTCGTGCTTTTGACCGAGAGAGGAGGTTGGCCCGCAGTCTCGCCTGGAAAGACTGTCCCGAAAGAATTGAGCCCGTTTCCGCCAGTGGGAGAGCGGCTCAAGGCGATGCGTAAGGAGATGGCCGAGATCTTGCCGAAAAGAAGCGATGCTATCGTATCCACCCCGGAGTTTAAGGATTTTCAGGAACGCGTTCGCGCCTGGAAGCCGGGGCATTCGGAATCCAAACAACCTGACGAAAAACACTAGAACTCTTCCTGGCTCCGTTGAGATCCTAAAGACCGCGGACTTCTTGACGTGGGATTTGAGCTCCAGGTTTGACCTTGCGAATTTGCTTATAAAAGAGCCGGCGGGACGCCGGCGCTACGAAAAACGCCGCCCGAATGAGGCGGACGGTGATGCCAGGGCCGAGGATGGCGAGAAGCCTAAGAGGTCCGGGACTTCCGGAAGAAAATCGCTAAAGTAAAGAAAGACTTGGCTTCAGGGGCTAAAGCCCCAATTTCTTAGGGAGTTCGTCTCGCGTGGCCGGAAGGCCACGGTCCCCGGACTGAAGTCCGGAGCTTCCACCCTGAAACCCTCCCTGATTCTTGCCTGGCTAGGGGATGGATTGGGCGGTGACTGGGTTGGCGGTTTCGTGCGAGAGGGCGCGCTGCGCGTCGGCGCGGGCGGCTCTGGCTCTGGCGCTGCGGGGGCTATCGGGATCGAGCTTCAGGTAGCCATCCAAATCTTCGATCTCCGCGGCTGAATTGTTCTGGCGAAGATGAATCTGAGCGAGCAGAAGATGGGCCTCGGCGAAAGCGGGCTTGTAAAGCACGGCCTCGCGCGCGCTTTTCTCTGCCTCCGGAAGCCGTCTCACCGTGTACAGCACCCAGGCGAGGGAAAAGTGGCCGGAGGCGTCTTCCGGATCGAGGTCGAGACCGTCGCGTATGAGCGCCTCGGCTTCGGGAAACTGCTTGTAGTCGATGCAGAGAATCAGCCCCAGGCCAAAGTGCGGCGACGCGTAGCGCCCGCCGCTCAGGTCGAGTGACTTGCGAAACGCCGATTCCGCATCTTTCCAGCTTTGCATGGCCAGTTGTGCTACTCCCAGCATGTCGTAAGCTTCGTAGAATCCAGGGAAGGACTTGATGGCGCGCTGGAATTCGGGGACGCTAGCGGCCCAATCCTTCACGTTCAGGCGCCGAACTCCCTTGTTATAGGCGTCTTTTGCTTTGTCGGGGATGCCGAGTTCGTGGACAGAAATGACGGCGCTGCTGCTTGAGCGAACCAGCGACCGATCGTCATTTTTCGATTGAGCGGAACTGGCGGATGGAAAGACAGAAAGCGTTAGGAAGCAAAACGGAATCACACGCGCGCGGCTCATCGATCTACCTACTCTTTCCCCAAGTGACTTCTATTGTGTGAGAGAGGGGTTAGGGAGAAGTGAAGTAACTGCTACATGTGTAGGGTCAGGTAACTGAACGGATGGCCAGTGGCGCTAACCTGTACGGGTGGGCAGGGACGAGGGGCGAGGGAAGAGCGAAGCCGGGTGAGGGCACAGGCGGACACAGATCAAAGGAGGGAACCACAGATGAAAGAAAGCGCAAGACTGGAATGGGAAAACCGGATTTACCGCCGAGACGCAGAGGGCGCTGAGAAAAGCTTGGGGACACGGAGAGAAGCGAGGAAACGTTTCCTCGACCGAATTGCGAGGTTTTGCTAGAGTTCGCCGCTGTGTGCGGAGTTCCCTCGACCTTCCTCGGAGTGAAGATGCGAACACTCAAATCGTTCCCGGCAATTCTGGCGCTGGCGGCCGCGACTGCCGTGGCCGTGGTTCCGCTGGACGCGCAGCCGGAATACAAGTCGGTCAAGATCGGCAACTACTTCGTGGCGTCGCCGTACGGGATCGCCGTGATTGTGGACGATGAGACGGCGTTCCTGATCGATCCGGCGTCGGACCCCGAAGGCAAATCCAAGTGGTTCGCGAATGACCCGGCTTTTGCCACTCCGGGAACGACGGCTCCGGATTTCTCGTTTGCGCAGGCGAACTTTCGCTATTCGGGCGCGAACATTCGCTTCACATGGGGCAGGGCCGGCAAGGGCGGAGTGGCGGGGAAAATCGAGACGGACCGAAAGGTGGCGTTCCCGGTGCGATTTCCCGGCAACACTTGGCCGCACTTTCATGCGGTGTACACGGCGGCGAAGGACGGTCTCACGGGCTACGGGATCAAGCCGCGGGACGCCGCGTTCGTTCCGTTCGCGTTCCGGTCGAGCCCGGCGCCGGTGTTCGTGCGAGCGATCGGCGGAGCAAACGGAGAGGTGGTTTTCGATCTTGAGCCAAATGCGGAGACGCGCTTTGTCGCCGGCGTAGGCGAGCTGCCTTCGCTCGATTCAGTGGACGCGACGCTGGATGCAGCGGGCAAACGATATGCTTCAAGCCGGATTTCCGCGCAAGGAGACTGGGGCGATTTCCTGGGAGCGATCGCGGACAACCTCAACAACACGCGGCTCTACGGCAGCGATAACCAGAGAATCGTTAACGCCATCGGGCGCGGCTGGTGGATGACTAAGGATCCCGACCTCTTCCCCTATTTTGTGTGGGACTACCACTTGATGTCGTTGCTCTCGAGCCTGGAGGATCCGGAGCAAAGCCACAACACTGTTCGCGGGATGCTTTCGTTCCAGACGCCGGATGGACGCGTGCCGAGCTTTGCGCACTGGGGGGTGGAGTACGACACGCTGTACCGGTCGATGCCGCCGGTGGCGGCGATGTGCATCTGGAAAATCCACGAGCGACATCCGGATACGGCGTTTCTGGCGGAAGTGTATCCGCACCTGGTGACATGGCACGACTGGTGGATGAAAGCGCGCGACGGCAACCACAATGGCTTGCTCGAATGGGGCTCGGAACATCAGGAATGGCAGGGCGCTCAGTATGAAACGGGCTGGGACGACAACGTCGCGTACATCGGGACGCGCATGGACGGCACCACGATGAATGCCGACGCAGTGGACTTGAGCTCGATGTGGTCGATGGACGCGGAGTATCTGGCGCGAATCGCGAAGGCGCTGGGCAAAGCAGACGACGCGAAGCGATTCGAAACAGAACATGTGGAGATGAACAAGCGGATCAACGACCGCCTGTGGAATGAGGACCTGGGAATCTATTGCAGCCGGTTTTGGGAAATTCCGGCGAGCGAGGGACCGGAACTAAATCCGGTGACGGCGTTCAAGAGCGGGTTCGACGTCACTTTTTATGGCGATGCGGCGCTGCAGCGCGAAGTGTCGCAGCGGCATGAGTACAGGCTGGACGAAAACTGGGGGGACGCGAGTCCAGCCGATGGCGTTCCGGTGATGGACTGGAGCGCGCGAGTGAGCGCGGTGTTCACAGCGCCGGAATCGGGCACGTACCGGTTCAAGATCGGCGGAAGCGATCACGTGCGAATGTCGTTTGGCGGGCAGGCGATCGAGAAGTGGGTGGTGGACGACAGGGAGCGGCGCAACGCCGACGTGAAATTGGAAGCAGGCAAAACGTACCCGATTGTGCTGGACTACGTTCGCAACGATCACGGCGGGGCCGCGTTGAACTTAACGGTGGTGAAGCTTGGGCCGGGAAAACCCGGCAGCGACTGGCTGACGCGGCTCACACCGATGAATTTTTATCCGCTGATCGCGGGCGCGGCTGATAAAACGCGCGCGGAGAAAACGCTGGCATGGATGTTCCGCGAGGACAAGTTCTGGCTTCCGGCGTTGCTTCCCACGGTGGCGAAGGATGATCCCGTGTGGCCGGAGCAGGGGTACTGGCACGGGCACGTCTGGGCGCCGGCCAACTATCTTGTGTGGCTGGGCGTGAAGCGGTATGCCGATGGTCCGCACCAGGCGGAGTACGCGCGACGCAGCGTGAAACTATTCATGCAGAACTGGACCGAGAAGCGGCTCGACTGCGAGAACTACAACAGCACGGACGGGACGTGCGGCGACGAACCACATTACTGCTGGGGCGCGCTGCTCGATCTAATTGGGCTCGAGGCGCTGGCGGACGTTGGCCCCGATTTCAAGCCGGTGCCACGGACGGACCACGCGATCAAGGAGCACATCGTCGCGAACCACGTTCCGTTCGGCGGGAAGCTCTACCGGCTGGAAGCGCGCGACGGAGCCGTCACCGCCGCCGAAGAATCTTCGAAGTAACTCGTCCACTCACGTGGTCGATTCCATGTTGCCCAACAGGGGATTCTCGCCCAGACTGTATTGCGGCCCTTTTTCAGGTGGACGATAATCGACGTATTTCGTCGAGGCTTCCGTAGCGCAACAAGGCGGAAACATGATTTGCGCGCGCTGCCAAACCCCAAATCCGGATCAATCGGAAATCTGCACGGGGTGCGGGGCATCCCTCTCTGGAATCGATGACGCAGCAACGATCGACAGGCTGGAAACGGTGTCGCTGCCTGTCGGCGAAGATTTTGGGCCTCGTTACCAAGTGGAAGCCCTTCTCGGCGTTGGGGGAATGGGCAAAGTGTATAAAGCCCGCGACAAGGAACTCGACCGCATCGTGGCGCTAAAGATCCTTCGCCAGGATGTGGTAGAGGACCCTCTGGCGCTGCAACGCTTCAAGCAGGAGTTACAGCTCGCCAGCCGGATCACGCACCCCAATATCCTTCGCATTCACGACCTTGGAGAATGCCGTGGGATGAAGTTCATCTCAATGCAGTACGTGGAAGGCGGGGATCTTCTCCAACTGCTGCAAAAAGAGGGACCGCTTCCCTTGTCGCGGGCCGTGCCCATTATGGCGCAGCTTTGCGAGGCGTTGCAGGCCGCGCAGTCCGCAAACGTGGTGCACCGAGACCTGAAGCCGCAAAACATACTTGTAGGCGAGGGCGATCACGTTTTCATCTCCGATTTTGGCCTGGCGAAATCGATTGAGTCATCCATTGTCGGGGTCACGCGCGCGGGCACCATTCTTGGCACCCCGAAATATATGTCGCCCGAGCAGGTGCAGGGCAAGCCCGTGGATCAGCGCGCCGACATCTACTCGCTGGGCCTGATCTTTTACGAGATTCTTACCGGCACGCTGCCTTTCACCGGCGACTCGACATATCAGCTGATGTACCAGCGGGTTCACGAATTGCCGCGCCGACCGGAAGAATTAAATCCGGGAATTCCCACGTATCTTTCGGCAATTGTTCTGCGCTGCCTGGAGCGGGATCCCGGGCTTCGTTATCAAAGCGCGGCGGAAATTCTGGCCGATCTGCGGGCGGGCCAAGTCTCCGAGCCGGCTTCGTCGCAGCAGCAAGCACTAGGGGGCGGCTGGGACAAACCTCGTTGGATTCTGTCGGGAGGCGTTGTTCTCGCTCTGGGCGGACTGGCGGTTCTGGCCGTGTTTTTGCAGCGGCATCATTCCGCGACGTCTGGCTCCGGTGCTCCTGCAGCGGTGGAATCCGGGGTTAGCTCAGCATCACGCAAGAGTGTTCTGTTGCTTCCGTTGCGCGTGCCACAGAACCAGGCTGCCTTGGAATCGCAGGCGGAGGGCATTCTAGATTCGCTGTCAGGGAAACTATCGCAGTTTGGGGGCCTGCAGATCGAGACGCTGCCGGCGGACGCTTCCGTGAATGGGCAGGACCCGCCGCGAGACCTGGCGCGACAATTTGGCAGCCAGTCTTATCTGACGGGCTCGCTCGATGAGGCGGGCGGAAAACTGCATGCGCGTCTGAGTCTGCAGGAGACGGCATCCGGCAAGACAATATGGTCGAAGCAATTCGATGCGCTGCCTCAAGACGTTTTCACCATGCAGGATGAGATTTACAACAAGGTGCTGGGGGCGCTGAACGTAAAGCCAACCGCGGACGAACTCGCGCTGGGCGCCGCGCGTCCTACAGAAAACGTGGACGCGTACGAACTCTATTTGAGCGGCCGCTCCGCGATTCGCAACCAGCGCACCGAACAGACCCTGCACTTCGCCATCGACCGGTACAACGAAGCCCTGAAAAAGGACGCAGGCTTCGGATTGGCTTACTCAGGCCTAGCTGACGCAGACCTTGACCTCTACCAGCTCACCAAAGACGCGTCACTGCCAGAGAAAGCGCTCGGCGCGGCCGAGCAGGCGGAGCAACTTGTCGGAAACAAGCCTGAAGTGCATTTTTCTCTCGGCAGCGTCTATATGGCGACCGGCAAGAACGCGGAGGCCGTTGCCGAATTCCAGAGCGCCCTGAAACTTGCTCCGAACTCGGACGAGGGTTATCGGCGTCTGGGCAGCGCGTGGCGAGCGACGGGGCACAAGGACGAGGCTTTAGCTGCCTACCAGCATTCCGTGGATCTGAATCCGTATTACTGGCTGAACTATGCGATGTTGGGTTCCGCCGCATTGGCCTTCGGCGAGAATGACAAAGCTTTGGCGGCTTATCAACGCGTGACGCAACTGGTTCCGAACAGGGCCGACGGCTATAACGGGCTCGGCGTTGTGTATTTTCAAGTCAGCAAATGGGCGGAGTGCATTCCGGCGTTCCAAAAGGCGATGGCGATCGAGCCAAGCGCGGAAACTTCCTCGAATCTCGGCACTGCGTACTACTACCTGCACCGGTATGACGATGCCATCAAAGCGTATCAAGAAGCGGCGAAACTTGCGCCTCGCTCTCAGACTATCGCGGGTAATTTGGCCGACGCCTACCGCGCCAGCGGGCAGACGGATGCGGCTCGCGCAGCGTACGACCAGGCGATTAACCTTGCGCTCGAAGACTATCGGGTGAATCCCCGCAACGCGGATACGATGGCCAGCCTTTCGCTCTACTATGCAAAAAGGGGAGATACGGCCCGGGCCCTGGAATTCATAAACAGGGCGCGCACGCTGCAACCCGATGCGGTGGAGTTCTTGGACGATGAGGCGATTGTGAACGCGCTGGCGAACCGGCCTCAGCAAGCGCTGGCGGCGGTCCGCGCCGCTCTCGCAAAAGGGTACCCGGCGGAGGAACTAAGAAACGAGCCTGAACTGCGGAGTCTTCAGACTCTTCCGGAGTTTCAGCGCCTCGTTGCGGGTAGGAGCAGCGGAAAGGATTGACCTTAACCAGTTTTCTAAAATGAAAAACCCCGCGCGGCCAACAGCCGGGCGGGGCTTTTATCTCGAAGGAAGATTTTCAGAGGGTTTGAGTCGCCAGTTTCCCGCGTCGAACAGCAATCAGAGCACCCAACCCGAAACCGAGCAGCAGTAGCGAACCGGGTTCCGGGGCATTCGGGTTCGCAGTACCCGTGAAGGACTCGTCGGCATTCCAGCCGGCCAGGTCCATGTAGAAGTCTGTCTTGACAGGAACTCCGGGGTAGTTGTCCCCGGTCCCAAAGAAAGTCACCGTCAGCAGCTGCGTGTTGGGGTCGAAGGTGCAGGATTCGTCCGCGAACAAAGGGCTGCCCCCGAAAGAGTATAAGTTGCTGTTGCAAGGGCCGCCCTGGACGGCAGGCGGAGCCTTGGTTGTAACCTGAAGCGAAGTTATTGGTTCGAGACCGGAGTTCAGGAAACACTCGCCCGCGGTGGTGCTGTCGCCACTGCTATCTGCTGAAAAAGTGAACGGTAGCAACGTAATCGGCGTCGACCCGCAGCCTCCCGCATTGCCGCTCTGCGGAATCATCTTCGGGTCAGTTCCGTCAGCCTTGGCGGGAGCCGCAAAGATCAAGACAGCGACACAAAACACAGTAAGAAAGAACGCATTTCTCATGGATACCCTCAACGATAAATGAGTGAGCCGGGGGGAAAATATACTCCGGGCTGATGGATCGGCGCAAGCATTTTGCGCCAGAAAAATAGGCAGAAAGAAGGCTTGCGGCCGCACAAAGTACTAGGATAACCAGGACTTACTGGATTGCCGAGGCGCTTGGGAATTAGCGCACCCGCGACACTCCTTCGAGTTGTGTGGTGCCCAAGAGAGGACTCGAACCTCCACTCCCTTGCGAGAACTAGCTCCTGAAGCTAGCGCGTCTGCCAATTCCGCCACTTGGGCACGTGTTGCAGTTAAGCGAGGCAAGCCCATCTTGCCGCGCAAGAGTTACTTTGTCAACGAAGCACAGTGGGACGATGAAGCCTTGACCACTTGGCGATGCAACCTTAAATTAGTCGTGTAATAGTTCGGGGGGAACGGGTCTTTGGGCGCGGGGCACGAGGAGGAGCGGCAGCAATGGCAACAGCACAAGCGATGATCGAGAGGCGGCGCTCGAGCCGCGTTTTGATCCGCATCCCCGTGAAGATATTCAGCAACGGCACGCTCGGCCAGCCTCTGGACACTCCTGCTGAAGCGATCGCGGTGAGCCGCTGCGGCGCGCTGCTTCGGTCGCCGTATTCTCCGGCGCTCGGTTCGCAAATCGAGGTATTGAACGGACTTTCCCAGGAGACTCGGGAGTTTCGAGTGATCCGCATCGGCCAGCCAAAATCCGACGACGGCCTCTTCGAACTCGGCGTCGAAATCCTGTACCCGCTGCGCAATTTCTGGGGCATCCAGTTCCCCGACGAATTCCCGGCCGTTTGACTCTTTCCTTCCCCTAGAGTGCTATAATCCGCGGCAAATGGCCCGCCGAAGGCCGATCCCCCCTACGGAGTTCCTGTTCCAGCGGGCCGGGAGGTCGCGATGGAAAATGTTCACGACGCGTTGTACGCGCTGCTTATCGCCTGGGGTGTCGTGACCGCCGTGCTGGTGGTAGCGTTGATTTACCGCAGTACGCTAGAGACCCGCGAAGAAGATCAAATCTTTCTCGATGCAGCCGGGGAGTCGATGGCCACCGAGCAACGCGCTCTTGTGGCGCGGATTGAAAAACTCAGCAAGCCGATTACGGCGCTGGTGGTGCTTTCAGGTTTGCTCCTAGTGGCAACGGCGGGAATCTGGCTCTGGCAGGCTTTCAAGAATTTTTAGCTCCGCAAGGCCGGCCTTTCTGTTTTCGGGTGACGTGACGTCGACCCTGCGGGCCGACCGATTGTTGTCCTCCAGTGTAATCTGTCTGCTGACGCTTCCCGCGAGCCAAAAATGATGCTGTAGCAAGAAGGCGTAAGGATCGTGGCAAAGAAGGACATATTCTGGAGAACGGTAGCAATCGTAGGGATCTTCGGCTCGTTTGGGCTGATCGTGCTCGGGGCTGTTTACGGCATCCTGTCACCCCGCGAGATGGCGATTGGGTGGTTTGCGTGGTTTGCGACGCTCATCGTGGTGACGATCGTGCGCAGGCTAACAGCAAAGAAGAATCCTGCATCGGGAGCGGCTCCTGAAATCGTGATCGATGACCGCACTCGCAGGCGCCTCTTGCGAGGAATTCGGATGAAGAAAATTTGGATCGGTATTTTGGCGGTATGCCTTCCTCTCGGTGTCGCGAAAGGCATAACAGATCGCGTTCCGCGGCTGGGAATATTAGTCGCGGTGGGAATCAGCCTTCCTGAACCCATTCTTATGCCGGCGTGGTTGAACCATGGGTGCAAATCAGTCCGACAGATCGCGGGCGACGCGGAAGCCGTAGTCTGCGTATTGAAATTCCGGCGGGATGCTCGAGCGGGCGGCGCAGCGAGAGACTTTCGTGTAATGCCTCCAGGAGCCGCCGCGAGAGGCGCGGCGCGTCCCTTCGCTTGGCCCTTGGGGATTGCGCTCCGGCGAGACACTGTAATAATCCGCGCTGAACCAATCCGCGCACCATTCATGCACGTTCGCGCCGATGTCGCAGAGGCCGTACGCGTTTCGTTCGGCGCGTCCGACCGGCTCGGGTGCGGTCTTCCAGCGCTCGGCGTAATTCGGCAACGATTCGAGCGGCGCATCGCCCCAAGGGAATTGTTTCTGCTCGAGGCCGCCGCGAGCGGCGCGCTCCCATTCGGCCTCGGTGGGCAATCGATAGCGGCGTCCGGCGGCGCCACTCAGCCAATCGCAATAGGCAGCTGCGTCAAACCACGAGGGCGCGACGACGGGCTGCTCGGGATGCGAAAAGGTGGAATCGTCCCAATGAAGAGGTTTGCGATGTCCTGTGGCAATCAGGAATCGGCGGTAGTCCGAGTTTGTAACCTGGCATGCGGCCAGCTCAAACGCGTCAATCCAAACGCGATGCACCGGACGTTCGTTGTCCTGGCCCGATTCGCTCCCCATCTGAAACCAACCTTCGGGGATGCGGACCATCTGCGGCTCGGCGAATCCGGCCGGACACTTTGCCGAAAAAGTGGCGGAATCGAGATGGAGCGCCTCAGTCATCCGCTCCCGTTGCCGGCGACGCGGCTCGCCGCGTCTGGCTTAGCAGGTTGACGAAGAGCCGGTACGCCCCCGGAACTCCGGCCGGCAATTGCCGGAAGAACGAAAGCCCCGTGTAGATGTAAATTCCCTTGGCGTCGTGGGCGTAGACGAGAGCGCCTTTGGCTTCTGGTTCGCCGGGATCTTTCAGGCCCAGCACCGGCTGATATTTCGAATCGAAGGAGCCCCAGAAATAAAGACCGCGCTCCTGCACCCAGCCTTTGAAATCGGCCTGCGTGATCTTATTGGGCGAATTCAAAAGCGGGTTTTGAGGCGCGAGGAACTCGACGGGCGAATTCGCATTCGTGACGCGCGAAGTCTGGTCGGGCATCTTCGCTGGAAACGGGCCGGGCAGAAGTTTGTTCCATGCGAAGTCGCGCTGGTACTGAACGAGCAGCGTGCCGCCGCGACTCACGTAATCGAGAAGGCGCCGATTCGAGCGCATGACGTCTGGCCGCAATTCGTAGGCGCGTATGCCCACCGTAATTGCGTCGTAGCGGTTCAGGTCGCCGAACGCCAGCGCCACCTCGTCCAGCAGATCCACGCGAATACCGAGCTGCCGCAGAACCTCGGGGAGCGGATCGTTGTCTGCCGCGACGTAGCCGATATGGAGTCCTGCGGGCACGACGAGATCCAGGACGTGAACGGTCGCATCATCCGGCTCGCTCCAGTCGCGCGTCGGCAGCGTCGGGATAGGTTCGAGTGACGTGCGAAAAACCGCGCTCCCAAACTTGGCGAAAGGATGCAGCGGATATGCGCCTGGGGCGATTCCCGCGGTGGGCTTCACGGTGAGCCGGATCAGCCGGTCGCCTGGAGCCGAAAAATCGAGCGGAGCCACCGGTTGCGGGGTCCATTCTTTGGGCGCGTCGAAGCCGACCGAAACTTTGGCCGCGTTGGCGCCGTGGTATCGGACGCGAGCAAGGAGAGTGACCGGATCGGATGCGCGCTTTGCGGGCACCATGATTTGCGGCTGTTCAACGGTAAGGGTGACGGCGGGCACGAGTTCGAGCGGATACGTGAGGATGCCGGTGGTCTTGGCTTCCATCGAATCCACGGGTTCTTCGACGGTGAACTCGTAGTCGTCAACCTTCACACGCAGGGCGACCTTCACAAGAGGCGGAGGGAACGGCAGAACTGCGTATGCCGGTTCGTTCGATGGCTTTGCGTCTGCCGGGATGGCGACGTCGAAGCGATACGATCTGCTGCCTTCTTTCGCGTCGGCGAGTTTTGGCGTCCAACCCCGCGGCAATTTCAGCGTCGCGTTGTCCACAGTCCACGTGGCCGGGACCGCTGGCTTGTCTGGGAAATTCAGCGCGACCGAGAAGCTCTCACCCGCGACCAATTCGTGACGGTCAGCGTTTGCGTTAACGGGAAGCGCGACGTCTTCCACAAGGGCGTTATTGATTCGAGCGCGAATCTGGTCGAGCTCCCAAAGAGCGGCGGTTGTGCCGGCGCCTTGCTGCTTCGCAATCGCGTCGCGAAGACTCGCGATCTGTTTTCCGGCGTCCTCGAGGGACTTCGCGGCTGCGACGCGATCGAGCTGGAGCGCGGACTTGCTCGCATCCGAAAGCTTCTGCTCGGCCGAAGCCAGCGCCGGTTGCATCACCGACTGCAATTCCGGGAATTGCGCAGCGGCGGATGAGATTGGCTCGGCCAGGAGCTTCGGATCGAATTTGCCCGTGTCCTCACCTTTTTGATTTTCCGAAATGAGAAAAATCGGGCGACGGAAAAAGGGATTACCGGAGAACGCGGGCGTGCCCTGGGAGCGGTGATGCGCGTGCCCCTCCATGCCGATATCGACGTAGCTCTTGCCCCAAAGAGATGAAACGTCATTTACCGGCAGTTCCACGGCGGCCGAAGTGTTGTCGCGGGCGCCGCGAAGCTCGAGGCTGACTTTCCAGGGAGACAGGCCCTCCGCGATTTGATCCGGATATGCATTCGGGTCTGCGGCTTTGGCGACGGCTTGCGGCGTGAGGATTCCGCTTGCCTGATGCTGTCCGTGGCCGGAATGAACCCCTCCCCAACCGTTGATCACGACCTGCGGACGAAAGGTGCGAATCACGCGGACGATGTCCTCGAGCGGAACGTCGCCCCAAATCTTCATCGTGTCTTCGGCGCTTTTCGAGAAACCGAAGTCAACCGCCCGCGTGACAAAGAGGCGCACGCCGTAGCCATTGCACGCCGCCAGCAATTCTTCCGTGCGAATGATTCCAAGCTGGCCGCCCTGCTCCGGCCCGATCGCGTTCTGCCCGCCTTGGCCGCGCGTAATCGAGAGGTTCGCGACGTCCGCGTCGAGTCCGCGCGAAAGATACGTCAGCAAGCCCGACCATTCATCATCGGGATGAGCCGTGATGAAGAGGATCCGCGTTGAGACGCGCGCTTTATTGATCGCTTCGACGGCATTCGGCAGCGACTGCGCGGCGACCGGCGCCGCAGCGGGCGTAACCATCATCAACACTGAAAGAATACCGAGCAAGATTCTGGTCCAGCTCTTTATCAAGCGACCTCCTCAAACGGGCTCAAAAGGGCTCAAATGGCCACTGGCGCTCGTATCGCGCGCGTCCCAAATATACAAGAGTACCAATTCCCATTGCTGCGAGCGAGGCCAGCATCGGGGTGCGTCCTGTTGCGAAAAAAATTCCGATCCAACCGAGTATGGAGATGACGACGGGCAGCGGATACAGCCACATCCGGAAGGGCAGCCGATCGCGTCCCCAGCGCCGGTGCAAAATCATTAGACCGACGGCCTGGCCGATAAATTGGATGAGGCAGCGCATCGCGAGGATGGCGCGAATCGCGTCGATAAGTCGCAACGATAAGCAGAAAATGACGGCAGTGGCGCCCAGCGCCACAAGCGAAACGTTCGGGAAGCGCTTCGTGGGGTGGACGCGCGCGAACGCGGAGAAGAAGTTGCCGTCCAGGGCTGCAGCGTACGGAATGCGCGAATAGCCGAGCGTGGCCGAAAAGATCGAGCCGAACGCGCTGATCAGAATCAGCACCGTGGCGAACGTGGCCCAGCTCGGCCCAAAGGTTCGCTCCACGAAGAGGCTGACCACCGCTTTCGTTTTCGCCGCCTCCTGCCAGGGCACGACGCTGAGGATGCTCGTCTGCATCGCGAAATAGAGGAGGGCGATCCCGACAATCGACAGGAAGATGGCGCGGGGAATATTCCTTTCTGGATTCTTCATCTCGCCGCCGAGATTGCAAACATTGTAGTAGCCGAGATACGAGTACACGGTCTGCACCGTCGCATGCCCGAGGGCTGCCGCGAACACCCATGAAAGATCCCACGCGCCTGGCGGAAAGGAAAACACGAGACTTCGCTGAAAGTGGGTGGCGCCGCCATAAACCAGCCACAGAATCGTTGCTACGACGATCACGCACAAAGCGATCGACATCTTGCCGACGGTGGTGATGCGCCGGTAGAGCAACACCACCGCAAGGATGACGATCCCCGCGGCAATTGCTTTCTCCGGCGCCGAACTTTGCAAAGATGACGTTATGCCGGCCTGGCTCGCCTTGCCTGCGAGATAAGTGGAATAGCTCGCGAAGCCCAGCGCGCCCGAAGCAATGCTCAGCGGGCCTTGGAACAGCGTCTGCCATATATAGAGGAACGACATGAGCCGTCCCCAGCGGCCGGGTCCGTATGCTTCGCGCAGAAAAACGTAGCTTCCGCCGGCCTGCGGCAAAGCGGCGCCAAGCTCGGCCCAAATGCATCCGTCGAAAAGGGCCAGCAGAGCACCCGTGAGCCACGCGAGCAAGCATTGCGGCCCGCCCATCGCTTGCACGACGAACGGAATCACGACGAACGGCCCGATTCCGACCATGAACGTCATGTTGAGTGACGTCGCCTCGAGCAGGCCGAGTCCGCGTTCGAGTTTTTGGGGTTCGCTCATGCTTTCGCCGAGAACGAGCGGAAAGCATAACAAGAAAGCCACCGGCACGCTCGGGTCGTGCGCTCGAGGGACTCCGTGTCGAGGACGCCCGGCACCGCATCCTGAAATCGCGGGCAAATGCGCTACCATGAATTCGCGATGATCGCTCTCGGAATCGCCATCACGGCGGTGACCGTGACTCTTATGGTTGCCGGATTTTTTCGCACGCGCCGGCGGCGCCCCTTTCCTGCTCATGGCTGGCTCGGAATCGTCGCGCTGGCGGGCGCGGAATGGCTGATGTTCGCCGGCATCGAGCCCGTGGCCACATATTTCACGCCGATTGCGTGGAGCGCGTACATTTTGATCGCCGATGCCGCCGTTCTTGCGCTTACAGGACGCTCGCGACTCAACGACGCGCCCATTACGCTGGCGCGGATGGCACTGCTTTCAATTCCGCTCTGGCTGATTTTCGAGGCCTACAACTTGCGGCTGCGCAATTGGACGTATGTGGGCGTTCCCGCTCAATGGCCGGTGGCGCTGCTTGGCTATGGGTTGTCGTTCGCGACGATTACTCCCGCCGTTTTCGAGACGGCCGATCTCGTCCAGGCCATGCTGCCGCCGTTGCCGGGAAAAACATGGAAACTCTCAAGCCGAACGGAGAACGCGTTGATCGTGTGCGGCTTGGCCTGCCTGGTGCTTCCGCTGGTGCTTCCGCAGCGAATTGCCGCATATCTTTTTGCACTGATTTGGGTGGGATTTCTACTGCTGCTCGACCCCGTGAACCGAAAGCTTGCGCTCCCGTCGTTTATTGGGGACCTTTCGGAGGGCTTTCGGCGGCGGCTTTATGGATTCCTGGGCGCGGGCTGGATCTGCGGGTGGTTGTGGGAATTCTGGAATTACTGGGCCGCGGCAAAGTGGCATTATACGTTTCCGATGTTCCAGCGCTGGAAGATTTTCGAGATGCCCGCTCCGGGATTTCTCGGTTTCCTTCCGTTTGCGCTGGAATGCTTCACGATGTACGTTACGGCGGCTTGGCTGGCCGGCTGGCTGAAGAGAGTGAAATGACGATCGACTGTCGTAAGCGCGCGCGCTGGATCTTCCTCTTAGCTTTCTGTCTAACAAGTTTGGCCGCCCCCTTGGCGCGCGCGAGCAACATCACGCTGACGCCTGACGAGCGGAAGGCGCTCGACACGATTTACCAGGGCGATCCCGACGGCGCGATCGCGCTTGCTCGGGCGATTCAGCAAGCCGAACCACAACAGCCGGAGGGTTACGTGATCGAAAGCGAAGCGCTGTGGTGGAAGCGGTACTGCGGCGCTTGCGAGATCAAGTACGGCATGATCGAGGCCTGGACCCACGAGAAGCGGCCGGAAGACGAGGCATACCTGAAGTTGGCCGACAGAATCGTGGAACTCGCGAAAGCGCAGCTCGCCAAGTCGGAAACGGCCCAGATGCACTTCTTCGAGGGAATGGGTTACGCGCTGAAGGTGCGCGTCTACGGCCTGCGAAGCGAGACTCGCAACGCGGCGCGAGCGGCCGTGAACGCGCGGTCCGAGATGCTGCGCGCGCTCGAGATCGATCCGGAGTTAGCGGACGCAACCGCCGCGATGGGAGTCTACAACTACTATGTCGATACGCTGTCGCCCGTGGTGAAATTCCTTCGCTTCTTTATGGGCATTCCGGGCGGGAACAAGGAACTGGGGGTGAAGCAGATGAGAATCGGAATGAATCAGGGCACGGTGCTCGCAGTGCATGTCCGATTCATTCTTGCCAGGGCTTTGCGGCAGTACGACCAGAAGTACGAAGAGGCCCTCGATATCGCCCAGCCGCTATTGGCGCGTTATCCGCAGAATCCGCTGTTCCTGCTGCTGCTGGGAAATCTGAACGCCGAGCTGGGCCGCGACGCGAAGGCCGCGGAATATTTCCGACAGGTGCAGAACGAGCAACAGGGTTCGTTGTGCCCGGAGCGAACGCGCAACCTGGCAAACTCGTTTCTTCAGACCCTTCACTAATTTCCATATTTCATCCGAATCAGACGCGGGCGGATTCTTCCTGTTCGAAGGCGTGATACGAGGAGCGAACGAGCGGGCCGGCTTCCACATGCTTGAATCCCATTTGCTCGCCGAGGCGCTTGAATTCGGCGAATTCATCCGGATGGACGAAGCGTTCCACCGGAAGGTGTTCGGGTGTGGGCTGGAGATACTGCCCGAGCGTCAGGATGTGCGTCCCCTGCGCCGCGATTTCCTCCATCGCGCGCGAGACTTCATCGCGAGTCTCGCCGAGGCCAAGCATCATGCCGGTTTTCGTGGGCATCTGTGGGTCAAATTCGCGCGCGCGGCGCAGCAATTCGAGCGAACGCTCGTAGACCGCGCCTTTGCGCACGCGGCGATACAGCCGCGGGACGGTTTCCATATTGTGATTGAGGACGTCCGGGCGCGCCGCCATCACGGTTTCGAGCGCGCTCCACTCGCCGCGAAAATCCGGGATCAGCACTTCCACTTTGCAACCCGGCACGCGCCGGCGAATTTCGGCGATCGTGCGGGCGAAGATGGCGGCGCCGCCGTCGGGCTGGTCGTCGCGATTCACGGACGTAACAACGGCGTAGCGCAGTCCCATGCGCTCGACGGCATCGGCCACTCGCTCCGGCTCATCTTCCTCCGGTGGGCCCAGCGGCTTCCCGCTCGGAACGGCGCAGAATCCGCACGCGCGCGTGCAAATGTTGCCGAGAATCATGAACGTGGCGGTGCGGTGCTCCCAGCACTCGCCCATGTTCGGGCAGCGGGCGCTCTCGCAAACCGTATGCAGGTCGAGCGTCCGCATGATGCGCTTGAGTTCCTGGTAGTTCGCGCCGCCGAAGAATCGCACCTTCAGCCACGAAGGACGCGGGTGTGCGGGAGGTAGCGAGGTCAGGGCTTCAGCGTTCGCCCCGGGCAGAATGGTGAATGGCGATGCCATCGAATTAAACCATTATTGTACGACAACCTGTCCGAATCGGGCCACACCGGCAGGCCCGCGGTCTGCTTTTGTCGCTCGCGTCGCCGGATTACTTGCTGAAAAGGATCGTCACGGTGCCGGAGGAGTTGTTCGATACAACGATGTCGTCTTTGCCGTCAGCATCGAGGTCAGCTATGGCGACACCTGACCAGCCGGTGTGAACGTCGCGAGTGGAAATCTGATATGCGCCGTCCTTCGAGCCCAGGAACAGGATCAATTTGTCGTTTTGCGCGCAAGAGACGACGATGTCGCGGAATCCATCGCCGTTGATGTCACCCGTTGCCACACGGTCAGGCCCTTGGCAGCCGGCAAGCGAAAAAGGCGAACCTCGCATCGTGATGAAGCCACCCTTACCATCGCCCAGTAGAACGGTGACGCCAAGTTGTTTCGGATCGTGAATGTCGCGATCGTACGGGATGACCGCCAGATCGAGGTTGCCGTCGTTGTTCAAATCGTCCACTGCGACGGCCCAGGGGAAAACTCCGGCGGGGAACGGCGAACCGGGGGCGCCGCGAAATCCGCCTTTGCCGTCGCCGAGCAAAATCGTGACGGTGTTGGCGCCCAAGTCGGTGGTGACCAAGTCGGGGTTTCCATCCTTGTTGAAGTCGGCGGAGCGCAAGCGCTGGTACGGGCGCTTCCCGGTGTGGAACGGCTTGCCCGGCAGGATGAGGTTCCCATCGCCGTCGCCGGGGATCATGAGTATCTCGTCGTGTCCCCAACTGTCGGTGGCGACGTCGGGTTTGCCGTCGCCCGTGAAATCTGCCACCGCAACGCCGTGAACGTGCGGATGCGACTCGGTAGCAAAGGGAGAGTGAGGTGAGGGTTTGAAGCCTCCCTTGCCGTCACCGAGCAAAATGGTGAGATACGGCGTTCCGGTATTCGCGATCACCAGATCGGGGTTGCCGTCGCCATTCATGTCCGCGACGGCGATATCGTTCGGGCCCTTGCCGCACGGGAACGGAGAGCCCGGCGCGGGAGCGAAATGCCGTTTGCCGTCCCCGAGCAGGACGCTGACGGTTTGGTCGTCGGTGTTGACGACGATGATGTCCGGCTCGCCGTCATGATTCACGTCTGCGATGGCGATGGAAGCTGGCGCTTTGCCGACCGGGATGACTTTCAGGTCAAAATCGGGAGCCGAAACCGCCGTGAGCCGAGTGCCGGCAAATGATGCCGCCCCGATTCCCAGCGTCAGAAGAAGCAACTTGATCTTCATGGTCGTGTGACGGTCCTCAGAACTCACGGGGAAAGACGGAACACGGCGGCCTGGCGTTAACGCACTCTCAAGCCCTCGGACCGCAACCGAAGGGCGACTCAAACCGGCACGCTGGACTGTCCGAACCGGGCCACACAAGAAAGGGCACATTTGTTGTATGATTGCAACAGTCTGCCCGAAAGCGGTGCTACGCTGTCTATAAGATATTGAAAACAAAGGACTCGATTGCCACGGCTCCGGACTGCTAGATGCAGGTGATTAAAGTGCCAGCCATGTCTCATCAACTCACGATTCAGCGACCCGCCGAAATCGAAGGGGTGGGACTTCACACAGCGGTGCGGTGCCGTCTTCGGCTGGTTCCGGCACCCGCGAACACCGGGATCGTCTTCCGCCGCGTTGACCTCGACAACTTCGAGATCGAAGCGCAGGTGCACAACGTCGCCCGCGTTAGCTATGCCACCAGTCTGATGAGGCAGGGCGTGCTGCTCTCGACCACCGAGCATCTGCTGGCGGCATTGTATTCCTGCGGGATCGACAATGTGTACGTCGAACTCGATGCGCTCGAGCTTCCGATTCTAGACGGGTCGTCGAAGCCCTTTATCGACATGCTGGCCCGGACCGGCACACGCCGATTGCGCCGTGCGCGTAAGTACCTGCGTGTGCTAAAGCCCCTGGAGTTTTCGGATGGCGACCGGCGCATCGGCATTTATCCGTGCGACGAATTCCGCGTGCACTGCTTCGTGGACTACGACCACCCGGATGTGGGTCCCCAGGACGTGGAATTGACCGTGAATCGCAAATCGTTCAGCCGCGAACTGGCCCCGGCGCGAACTTTCGGATTTATGAAGGACTTCGCCGGTCTTCGTGCGATGGGGCTGATCCGCGGCGGCTCGGTGGAGAACGCCATCGTGTTGGATGACGAAAGAATTTTGAACGGCCCACTTCGCTTCCGCGATGAATTTGGCCGCCACAAAGCGCTTGATCTGATCGGAGATCTTGCACTCGTAGGACGTCCGCTTCAGGCGCGCATCGTCGCGCATAAGGCGGGTCACGCTTTGCACACGCAACTTGTGACGCGGCTGCTCGCCGACCGCTCGCTCTGGGTGGAAACGACGGAAGAGGCTACCGAGAAACCCAGCCTCGCAACGGGTGTCCCCGTTTCCGCGAACGCTCTCTCCTGAACCACGGCAACCAGATCAATAGACTATTGCAAGATTATTGCAGCGGAGCGCTATCTGCCGTCGCGGCGCCACTCAGGTCGAACCGAATGATGCCGGTTTGGTCGGTGTAGAAACTGCGTTGGCCGGTGGTTCCCCTGGCAATGGGATCGGCCGAAGCCGCGTAGCCGGTTCCACCTGCCAGGTTGCATCCGGCTTGGATTGCCTCCGGCGAGACTCGAGGCGCGAGTCTGCTTTGCGAAACCAGGCCATAACTGAAAACATAGCCAGCCTTCTGACCCGACGCGAGCGTAGCGTCGATGAGCTCGGCGTGATCGCACGTTGCAGTCCCTGAACCGCCAAGAGAATCAAGGCTCGGAGGGAATCCGTTGGGATAGGTGGCGGAGTACGAGGCGGCAGCGATACTGATCGTTCGGAGTGAGCCGACCGCGGACGCTTCGTTGGCCGCCATTCGCGCGCGGAGCAAATTGGGGATGGCGATGGCAGCAATGATCAGGAGAAACGGAATCGCTGCGAGCCCGATGTAACCCAGGACGAGGCCGGCGGTAGCCATGCCGTTGCCCAGGAGCCTGCCGCCGGATTTGCGAATGTCTGAAAGAGAAAGGTGACCGAGAACCACGGCCGCGAGCGCAGCGGGAAAAAAGAAAAAGAGGATTCCGCAGACAAGGCTGCCTATCGCCTTGCCGCTCGTCTGGGTCGGCAAAGGGGTCGCGCCACCCAAGGTGTTAGGTGCGCCCGTCGATTCCAGCGAGGCTCCGCAGCGTACGCAGGTGGGTTTGTTGTCCGCGTTGCTAGCTCCGCAAAGAGTGCAGAACATTCTTGCGCCTCCGATTCGCGGCGTTTGACCCCAGGAATTGCTCGTTGGTTATCACTTCAACAGCAAAATATCAACGGATTCTCGCGTTTCGATTGCCAAAGCTTCGCGGCGCGGAGACAATAGTTGCGATATGGCTGCTGCGAGCGACACGGTCGTCGTCATTCTGGCTGCGGGCAAGGGAACGCGGATGCGTTCCGAGCTGGCGAAAGTGTTGCATCGGGCCGGCGGACGGACGCTGCTGGAACATGTGATCCGGGCCTGCCAGCCGCTCAAGCCGACGCAGATATTGGTAGTTGTGGGGCACCAGGCGAAGGAGGTTGGCGCCGTTGCGACGGAACTTGGCGGGCAACCCGTCCTCCAACAGCCGCAGCGCGGGACCGGCCACGCGTTGCAGGTTGCGCGGCGAGCCATCCGGAAGAGCGCGAAGCTCGCACTGGTGATTCCGGGCGACGCGCCCCTGCTTCGGCCGGAAACTCTGGCGGCGCTGCTCGATACGCACCGTCGGGGAGAGGCTGCGGCGACGCTGCTTAGCGCCGAACTGGATGACCCGACCGACTACGGACGCGTGCTTCGCGATACCGAGGGCCGCGTGCAAGCCGTCGTCGAGGAGAAAGCCGCCACGCCCGAGCAGCGCGCCATCCGCGAAGTGAACTCCAGCATTTATTGCTTCACGCTCGAAAACCTTTGGCCCGCACTGACCGCCCTTCGCCCTGATAATTTTCATCGCGAACTGTACCTGACCGACGCGGTCGGCCTGCTTCGGCAACGCAACGAGCGCGTCCTGGCGCAGATCGCGCCTGACGCGAACGAAATCCTGGGTTGCAACACGCGGGCGAATCTTGCCGACGTCGACCGTGTCTTTCGCGCGCGCAGAGCCGCGGAGCTGATGACGTCCGGCGTGACGATTTATTTGCCGGAAACGGTGGTGATCGATCCGGAGGTCACCGCCGGAACTGACACGGTGATCGAGCCCGGCGTCCAGTTGCTGGGCAAAACTCGGATCGGCGCGCGCTGCAAAATTGGTACCGGAAGCATTCTGAAGGACGTTCGCGTCGACGACGACGCGTCCGTGGGCGCGCATTCGATTCTAGATTCGAGCCGCGTTGGCGCGACGGCGCAGGTGGGCCCGTTTTCGCGGCTGCGACCGGGTGCGGACATTCGTCCCGGCGCGCACATCGGCAACTTCGTGGAAGTGAAGAATAGCGTCGTCCACGAAGGCGCGAAGGCGATGCACCTCACGTATCTGGGCGACGCGTCGGTGGGCCGCGACGCGAACATCGGCGCGGGCACGATCACGTGCAATTACGACGGCGTCGCAAAGCACGAAACGAAGATCGGCAATCGCGTCTTCATCGGCAGCGATACGGCGCTGGTGGCGCCAGTGCGCGTTGGTGACGGCGCGTACGTCGCCGCTGGCTCTATCATCACGGAGAATGTTCCCGCCGATGCCCTGGCGATAGCGCGTGGCCGGCAGGCGAACAAGCCCGGCTGGGCCGCCAAGCGCCGCGCCGAGATGAAGCGCGCCGCGAACGCCAAGCCGTCAAAGCCGCAGCGCCGCAAAGCAAAACCTCGCACGCGCTCGAAGCCACGCGGCACCGTTCGCCGCGCTGCCCGCCGCCTGGTGCGCCGCTCCAGGGCTAAGTCCCGCCGACGCTGAAGTCTCCCTCGAATAGCCGTGTCGCGTCTTGACCCGCTTTGCTGCGGCCAGTAAGCTAGCTGTTTCCACTACGAAGGATTTCGCAGCATGGACACCATTCAAATCACGTTGCCGGACGGCGCGACTCGCGAAGTGCCGCGCGGCACCACCGCGGCAGAAATCGCGCGTCAAATTTCGCCGCGGCTCGCGAAGGAAGCGCTGGTCGCGCGCACCAATGGCGAGCTTATCGATCTGTCGCGGCCGCTCGAGCACAGCACCAAGCTCTCGATTCTGACTGCCAAGGATCCCGACGCGGTGCAGGTGTTCCGCCACTCGGCGGCGCATCTGCTGGCAGCCGCTGTGATGGAGCTTTATCCGAACGTGAAGCTTGGCATCGGCCCGCCCATCGAAAATGGTTTCTTTTACGAGTTCGTGCGCGAGGAGCCGTTTACACCCGAAGACCTGGAAAAAATCGAAGCAAAGATGCGCGAGCTTGCGGGCAAGGACATCCCGAACGAGCGCAAGATGATCCCCAAGCCGGAAGCGCTCGAGCTCTATCGCAAGTCGAACCAGGAATTCAAATGCGAGCTGGTGGAGGAAAAGGCCACGGAGCCGATGGTGTCGTTCTACACCACCGGGAAATTCATCGATTTCTGCCGCGGTCCGCACATCCCTTCCACCGGCCGCATCAAGGCGTTCAAGCTGATGAACGTCGCGGGCGCGTACTGGAAAGGCCAGGAGGGCAATCCGCAGATGCAGCGGATTTACGGCGCCTGCTTCGTCGACCAGAAGGAGCTCGACGAGTATCTGCACAAGCTGGAAGAGGCGAAGCGCCGCGACCATCGCAAGCTGGGTGCGGAACTCGATCTTTTCAGCATCGAGGAAGACGCCGGCCCAGGGCTGATTTTCTGGCATCCGAAGGGGGGCGTCATACGCAAACAGATGGAAGACTGGCTGCGCGACGAATTGATTCGGCGCGGCTACGACCTCGTTTTCACGCCGCACATCATGCGCCTGCACTTGTGGGAAATCAGCGGGCACACCGGATTTTACAAAGACAACATGTTCGGCCCGATGGAAGTGGAGAAGGACGACTACCAGCTCAAGCCGATGAATTGCCCGGGCCACATCCTGATTTACAGATCGCGGCTGCGCAGCTATCGGGAATTACCGATTCGTTTGGCCGAGCTTGGCACCGTGTATCGCTACGAACGCTCGGGCGTGTTGCATGGATTGCTTCGCGTGCGCGGGTTCACGCAGGACGACGCGCACATTTTCTGTATGCCCGACCAGATTGAGAGGGAAATTCAGGATTGCGTCGAGTTTGCGTGGGAAGTGCTGCGCGTTTTCGGCTTCGACCGCTACGAAGTGGAGCTTTCCGCCCGCGACCCGGAAAAGCCCGGGGACTATGCCGGCACAGTGGAAGATTGGGAGCGCGCCGAGGGCGCGTTGATCAATACGCTGAAGCGCATGAACGTCCCGTACAAATATATGCCGGGCGAGGCGGTGTTCTACGGGCCGAAGATTGACGTGAAGCTCGTGGATGCCATCGGACGGCCGTGGCAACTCACCACCGTGCAATTCGACTTCAATCTCCCGCGCCGCTTCAAACTGGAGTACGTGGGCGAAGATGGCTCGCGTCACCAGCCGCTGATGGTGCACCGCGCGCTGTTCGGTTCGGTCGAGCGCTTTTTCGGCGTGCTGATCGAGCACTACGCGGGCGCCTTCCCGGTGTGGCTCGCGCCGGTGCAGGCTTCGGTGCTGCCGCTCAGCGAGAAAACCATCGATTATGCGCAGAAGGTGACGCAGCGATTGAAGGATGCGGGCTTTCGCGTTCACCTCGACGACCGCAACGAGAAGCTGCAGGCGAAGATTCGCGACGCGCAACTTCAGAAAATTCCGTACATGCTGATCCTTGGCGGCAAAGAGGCGGAGGCAGGCACCGTCGCTGTTCGTCATCGTGCGAAGGGCGATCTCGGCCCGCGACCGATGGAACAATTCATCAGCGACCTGCGCGCCGAAATTGAATCGAAATCCACGAGCTAAGCCATGCCTACACCTGTGTCGCGGCGGTCATTTCTTTCGGCTACCGGGGCCGCACTCGTGGCGCTCCGGGTTTTGCGCGCGGCCGAGGACGTCCCTCCCATGCTCGACCACATTCTCCTGGGAATCGATGACCTTGACCGGGGCATCGCCTTCATGGAGGAACGCACGGGAGTCCGCGCCGCGTTTGGCGGCGTGCATCCGGGGCGCGGCACTCAGAACGCGCTTCTCCGGCTGGGCACGCGACGCTATCTGGAAATCATCGCGCCCGACCCGAAGCAGAGTTCGCTCGTCGCCTATCCCGAGCTGCGCGAAATGCATGAGCCGCGCCTGCTGACGTGGGCGGTCCACACGAATGACATTGCCGCGGTGGCGAAGAAAGTGACGGATGCGGGCTTCGCGATTGACGGCCCAGAGGACGGATCGCGCGCGCGACCCGACGGCAAGATTCTTCACTGGAAGGCGCTTCGACTGAAGGACGACCGCGGCGGCTTGCTGCCTTTCTTCATCGAATGGAGCAGTGATTCCGTGCATCCCTCGGTGGATGCCCCTGAAGGTTGCCGACTCACGCACTTCGGGGCAACGAGCAGCAATCCCGAAGAATTTCGGGGTGTCGTTGCGCGCGTCGGAGTGGAATTGGATGTCGAGCGAGCCGCCAAATCACAATTGCGGGCGCGAATAGCGGGAGCGAAAGGGACCGTAGAGCTTTCGTCCTGAATCGGCGTCCCTCCCGGTTTGGTAAATGCTCTATTGCAGGCGGGCCCGAGAGGCGTGCTATACTTTCTGTCCCGTCCTTCCTGGCGGGTTTTTGTTTCTAGGGGCGGAAGCGGGCAGCGATCGGACGAGTTCGCCGGGCCCTGGAGGTGGGTTTATCGCAGAGCGTAGTGGTGGTGGGGGTGGTGGCCTTCGAGTAAACGAGCGCATTCGCGCTCGTGAAGTCCGCGTGATTGCCGAAGACGGGGAGCAGCTCGGCGTGATGTCTCTGTTCGACGCCATGAAGAAAGCCCGTGACTCCGGGCTGGACGTGGTGGAGATCTCGCCCAACGCTGTGCCACCTGTTTGCAAGCTCGTGGATTATGGGAAATTCCTGTACGAGCAAAACAAGAAGGCCCACGAGCAAAAAAAGCACCAGAAGAGTTCGCATATCAAGGAAGTTAAATTCCGGCCTTCCACCGCGGAGCACGATTACCAGGTGCGGAAGAACCAGATTATCCGGTTCCTTGGCGAAGGCTACAAAGTGAAGGCGATGATTTTCCATCGCGGCCGCGAAATGGCTCACCAGAGCGTGGGCCGCACGAAGATGGATCGTCTCTTGAAGGACATTATGGACCATGCGCAGGTGGAATTCGGGCCGCGCATGGAAGCAAATATCCTGCTGGCGCTTCTGGCTCCCAAGAAGGGCGCCGTTGCGACGCCGGCACGCCCTGCGCAATCCGCGGCCGGCGGCCAGGCTTAAACAAGATTCAGAATGACGAGGGCATTGTGAAGAAGAACAAGAAAATGAAGTTGAAGACGCACCGGGGCGCTGCGAAGCGTTTCAAGATCACCGCCACCGGCAAGATTATGCGCTGGCACTCCGGCAAGCGCCATTTGCTGGGAACAAAAAAGCCGCGCCGCATGCGGAAGCTCCTCAAGGACGTCGAGGTGAATCCCGCCGACGTGCCGAACGTGCGCCGGGCGTTGCCGTACGGAATTTAGTTTCGGGTTTCACCGTGTTAGGCAGAGCGTAATCCGCCGCGGCGGGCCTGCCAGCCGGACGAGCTGAAATTTTCAGCTTGCTTTGCTCCCGCACCGATTTACGCGGGAGCTCAACGAACACGCCGCGGAGAATTGCGCAGCAGCGATTGCTCCGTTCCCGCCCGTTTCGGGGAGCGGTGCCTTGCCTCCGCACCCTCTCCGCGTAACGATCACCGATTTCGACGTCCAATCATAGGAGAACAAGGCAATGCCTCGCGTAAAACGTGGAACCAAGCGCCGCGCCCGGCGCAAAAAACTGCTTAAGCACGCCAAAGGATTTTTCCTCACGAAGGGAAAGCTCTACCGGTCGGCAAAAGAGGCGGTGAACCGCTCGCTGCGCTACAGTTATCGCGACCGGCGAAATCGCAAGCGCGATTTCCGTACGCTGTGGATTCAGCGCATCGGGGCGGCGGCGCGCAATAACGGCACCACCTACAGCAAGTTGATTCACGCCTTCAAGCTCGGCGGCATCGAGATCGACCGCAAGATTCTGGCGGACATGGCGGTGCATGACGCCGAAGGATTCACCGCGCTGGTCGGCTCCGCGAAGCAGCACCTCGCGAAAGCGCCGTACCCGCGAAGTCGTCGCAGCCCGCGGCGTAGCATCCGCGCGAATCTGGACGGCAAATGTAGCGTTGCTTGATGACGGCGCTGGCATTGCAGGCCCGCCCGGGCTGAAACCGCGGAGCATGCTATGTCGCTGCGGCACGGCCTCGAGTGCTGACCACTCGCCATGACGACCGATTCGACGAAACAGACCCTCGCGCAACTCGGTGTGTGATTCGCCGGAAAAAATTGTGGCCGAGTTCGAAGAGGACTCGCGGGCGATTCGAACGCACAAGTCGCGTCGGCGTCGGTGTCGGATAATGGGAGATTCCGTGCGCCAGCATGGACTCGGTCGCAAGTCAGGTTTCCTCTCGCTCATCACGGACAATTGGCTCAAGCCCGCTCCGCCGGAACTGAAGCGCGTCGTTGGCCAGGAATTGAACAAGCTAAAGGCGCACATCGAATCACGTTCTCGAAGAAGCGAGACGCGATCAAACCACTGAGGAACAGTCTACCGCCGCGCGCGACAAGATGGATCTCTCACTTCCCGGTATTGAGCGCGCCATCGGCACTCGCCACCTGATCCGCCAGACGTTCGACGAACTTCAGCGGATTTTCCTCTCGATCGGCTTCAGCGTGGTGGAAGGGCCGGAAATCGAGACGCCTTACTACAATTTCGAGGCGCTCAATATTCCCGAACATCATCCCGCCCGCGACAACATGGACACGTTCTACATCGAAGGCACGCGCGCGCCCTATCTGCTGCGAACGCACACTTCGCCGATGCAGATTCGCACGATGGAAAAGCAGCAGCCGCCCGTGCGCATCATCGTTCCGGGAAAGGTGTATCGCCGCGACAACCCCGATTCCACGCACGGCTACATGTTCCACCAGATCGAAGGCCTGGCCGTCGACACCGACATCACCTTCTGCGATTTCAAGGGGACGGTGGAATATTTCGTTCGCGAATTTCTGGGACCGAAAGTGAAGACACGGCTGCGCCCCAGCTTTTTCCCGTTTACGGAGCCGTCCGCGGAAGTGGACGCGACGTGCCACGTTTGCGGCGGGACTGGCTGCCGCGTCTGCAAGCAATCCGGCTGGATCGAGTTGTTCGGCGCGGGCATGGTGAACCCGGCCGTGTACGGCTTCGTGAATTACGACCCCGAGCGGCTCTCCGGATTCGCCTTCGGAATGGGAGTCGACCGTTTAGCCATGATGAAGTACGGCGTGCCCGAAGTTCCGCTGCTATTCCAGAATGACGTCCGCTTCCTCCGCCAGTTTCCCTGACGAAAAGCGCAGCCGTCAAAACGAAACTTGGCATGCTATCCAGATAGCTTAGATGAAACCGATCAGAGTAAGCGTTGCCGAAGCGAAGAACAAACTCCCAGAGCTAATCAGGGCAGTCGAGAATGGTGAATCCGTGACGATTTGCCGCCGCGGTGTGCCCGTTGCGGATTTGGTCCGCACCAGCAAGAGCGCCGGGGAAAGGCCGAAGTTCGGGACGCTGCGAGGAAAGGTCGTATTCAACGATCCTAACTGGTGGAAACCAATGACCGAGGATGAAGTAGAGGCCTTCCTGAAGGACGCTAGGAAATGCGCCTTCTCCTCGACACCGTCACTTTCGTATGGGCGACAACTTCGCCCGAACTCCTTTCAAAAAGAGCGCTAGCCGCACTGCAAGACGAAAATGCGATACGTGAGATGAGCGCTATTTCCCTCTCCGAGCTGGCTATCAAGCAAGCAAAGGGAAAGTTCAGTTTCGGGAGAGAGGATGCTCTTGCCAGCATCGCGGACCTCCGAGTGCGCATTCTTCCCTACACTGCGAATCACGCCTACGAGCTATTTAGCCTGCCTTATCATCACGGGGATCCATTTGACCGCCAGATCATCGCCCAGGCGTTGGTCGAGAAGATTCCGGTCGTGACCTCTGACGAGAAATTCGGTCTCTACAAAAATCTCAAGGTCATTTGGTAATTTGCATCTTCTCCCATCGGTCCTACATTTCCGGACCGCGTCCGGACGCCGGCGGATGCATCTGGTACTCGTGCGGCGGTTCGGCGCCCAGCAAGTAACGCACGAAGTAGTCCCAGCGGCGGCGCATCATGTAGTTGCTCTCGGCGCCGTAACCGTGATGCTGGTTCGGCAGCAGCAAAAGATCGAAATCCTTGTTCGCTTTGATCAAGGCATCCACCACGAGCAATGTATTGTACGGCGGAACGTTGTCGTCCATGGTGCCGTGGGTTAGCAGGAGGCGTCCCTTCAGGTTCTTCGCGAGATTTTGATTCGCCTGATCGTCGTAGTTCGTAGTTCCGTCCGCATTCTTCGCCAGCAAACCCTGATAGCGTTCGCCCCAGTCGTCCTCGTATTCGCGATTGTCGTGATTCCCCGATTCGGAGATACCTACTTTGAAGAAGTCGGGGTAGCGAAACATCGCGTCGGCCGTCGCATAACCGCCACCCGAGTGTCCCCAGACGCCGGCTCGCTCGATATCGATCCAGGGATATTTCGCGGCCAACTGTTTCATCCCGGACACCTGGTCGGGCAGAGTGTTGTCGCCCATGTTGCCGTAGTAGAAGTCGTGAAATTTCTTTGACCTCAGCGGGTTGCCCATCCCCTCGATTTGCACAACCACGAATCCAAGTTCCGCGAGCGCCTGGCAATCACCGCGCGAGTCGGCGAACGACCAATTGCCCACACTTCCGCCCTGCGGCCCGGGATAGATGTTGTTGACGATCGGATATTTTTTGCTGTGGTCGAGGTTCGTTGGCTCGAACATCAGCCCGTACAAATCGGTGACGCCGTCGCGCGCCTTCACTGTGATAGGAATCGGCGGCTTCCATCCGGCAGCCACCAAGCGCGAGACGTCCTCCTTCTCGACCGTGGACACCACTTTCCCAGTTTCGTCGCGGACCACTGTGACCCGCGGCACGTCAGGCTTGGAATAGCTGTCTACAAAGAAGCGGCCTGAAGGCGACATCGCTATGTCGTGATTGCCGTCTTCGGGAGTGAGCAGCGCCAGGTTCTTGCCGTCGAATCCGACGCGGTACAAATGGCTCAAGTACGGGTTGCCTTTTTCGCGGCCGTCGGCGAGAAAGTAGACCTTGCGGTTCTTCTCATCCACCCTCAGCACCTGCGTCACAGCCCACTCGCCCGACGTAATCTGATTCTTCAACCGGCCGGTGACCAAATCGTAGAGATAGAGGTGAGACCAGCCATCGCGCTCGGAACACCAGATCACTTCGTTCGACGCCGTCAGGTAACGCCAGTTCACGCGGCCCTGGCCCGATTCGAACTGAGTGGCCGCGGTTTCTTCCAGGACGTCGCGCACCGCGCCGCTGGCGTCATCGGCGACGCGCAACTGTTCACGCTTGTGGTCGCGCGAGGTGGAGACGAACGCCAGATGCGTCCCATCCGGACTCCATTCGACGTCGGCCCACTCGCCGCCCCGGCATGCAACGTCGTCGCACAGCGTGGAGCGGTGCTGATCGGGCGGAAGCTGCAGGCGAATCACCTTCGGGCCGTCCAGGTGGATGATCACGCGCTGGATCGTGGTCACCGCGTTGTCGCCCGGAAGCGGATACTTCCACGCCTCAAGCCTTGGGATGGCCGACCTTGGTTTCCACGAGATACATTTCTCCCGCGCCTCGCTGGTCCTGCTGGAACGTCGCAATTTTCTTCGAGTCCGGCGACCACATCAGAATGGGGCGGTCACTGTGGATCCAGCCGGCATTGTCAGTCGCGTACCCGAAGTCCTTCACTCCATCCGTGGTGAGTTGCGTCTCCTTGCCGCTCGCAACGTCGCGGACCCAAAGATTCCAGTCACGAATGAAGGCGGCGCTCTTGCCGTCGGGCGACTTCACGTCGTCGCGAGGCCCGGCAGCGGGTCCACTTGCTTTGCCCGTGGATGCGCAGTGATTCGCCTGTAAGTCGCAGTTCCACTCTTGTCCCCGAAGGCTGAAAGAGATCGACTGCTGATCCGCGGAGAACTCAAACGTCATGAACGGCAGGTGCGCCGCGTCATAAGTCTTGCCCGCCGCCGAGGACAGCGCCGCAGCCACCTTGGCGTGATCGAATGCAGGCTGGCGCGTGCCACGAGCCGCATCGAACATCACGAACTCGATTCCGTCGGGTCCGGTGTTGCGATACCAGAAACGGTCATCCGGCAACCACGTGGCGCGCACCCTGTGAAATACAAGCGGTGATGTGTTGTAAGTCAGGAACTTTTCGGCGCGCTGGTAATCGGCCGCCGTGACGACTGCGGCGCTCGGCTGTTGAGCGGCAACCTGCGTAGCGGTAACGGCAACGCCCGCAGAGGCAACAGATAAGATTAAGATAAGTGCACGCACGCGAAATCGCATCCGCATCCTCCAAAAGTTATGGATCTTGGGCGGGCGGTAGCATCTCCCTTGCTCGCTTCCCAAGTCAAGCCGCGGGCCGCGAGCGGGCGATTCCGCGAGTTTCAATTTGCGTCCGCGCCCCGGTTTACGCTAGCGTGGTTTGATTCGGATGCGTATCGCAGGCTCGGCAGGCGAGCGCTACGATTTCGATTCGGCGGCACGTCCATGAAAATTCTCTACAACTGGTTGAAGGAATTCGTCGAGGTAACGGCACCCGCGAAGGAGCTGGGTTCGCGGCTCTCGCTCGCCGGCGTCGCCATCGATTCGATTGAAGAGACGTCCGCCGGCCCCGTGCTCGATGCGGAAATTACGTCAAACCGCCCCGATTGCCTCGGCCACTATGGGATGGCGCGCGAAGTGGCGGCCATTTACCGGCTGCCGGTGAAGCCGGTTCAGCCGAAGCTGAAGGAGTCCGCGGAAAAGGCCGCGGATGCCGTGCGGGTGGGAATCGAAGCGCCCGATTTGTGCGGCCGCTTCACGGCGCGCGTTGTGCGCGGCGTCAAAGTTCAGCCATCGCCGGATTGGCTTCGCCAGCGCCTTGCTGCAATCGGCCAGAACTCGATCAACAACGTGGTGGATGTCTCCAACTACGTGATGTTCGAGCTTGGCCACGCCTCGCATGCATTCGATTTCGATAAATTGAACGAGCACCGAATCACCGTGCGCCGCGCGAAGCCCGGCGAAAAAATTCGCACGCTGGACGGCATCGAGCGCACGCTCACGAAAGATATGTGCGTGGTCAGCGACGCAACCCATGCGGTGGGGATCGGCGGGCGTAATGGGCGGCGCGGAAAGCGAAATCGGCTTCAGCACGCGGAACATTCTGATCGAGTGCGCCTGGTTCGATCCCATCGCGATTCGCCGCGCGTCGAAGGCGCTCGGTTTACGCACCGAAGCGTCGTACCGTTTCGAGCGCGGCGCCGATCCGGAGATGGCGGAACTCGTCTCGCGGCGCGCCGCCGAATTGATTCAGCAATTGGCCGGGGGCGAGATTCTGGCCGGGGTTGTGGACGTCTATCCCGGGCGGAAACAGCCGCTCAAGATCGAATTCGCGCGGAAAGAACTTCTGCGAGTGATGGGCGCGGACGTGCCCGACCGCGACATCGAAGAAATTCTCGGCGCACTGGGGTTCCACCCGGTTCGCATCGATGCGAATCGTGGCAGCGCGGGTTCGCTTGCGGCGCGGTGGGAGTGCACGCAGCCATCCTGGCGTCACGACGTCGCGCGCGGTGTCGATTTAGTGGAGGAAGTGGCCCGGCATTACGGGTACGACAAATTCCCGCCGCGACTTCCGCCCGCCAAGCAGCCGGCGCATCGCCTGCCTCATGCGGAGGCGATGGACCGCCTGCGCGAACGCCTTGTGGCTCTCGGCTATCAGGAAATCGTCGAAATTCCCCTCGTCGATCCAAAACGCGATGAGCTGTTCCGTCCTGAAAATGTGACGCCGGCTGTGATCGGCAATCCGCTCGCGGAAGACGCATCCGTGATGCGCTCGACGGGGATTGTCAGCATGGTGGGCGCGATCGAATGGAACCTGAACCACGGGCAGCGAAATCTGCGGCTCTTCGAAATCGGCAAAGCATACGAAGTGCGCAACGGCGAACCCATCGAAACGCCGGTCCTCACGCTCGGGGCGACCGGCCTCGCGCGGCAGAAAACGATTTACGAAGACGCGCGCGAGTTTTCGTTTGCGGATCTGAAAGGCGACCTCGACGACACTGGAGCGCTCGCGGGTGGATTGTCATGGCAAGCGAACGGTCCCGGCTGGCTCGCTTCGGCGCGATCCGCACAGATTTCGCTCGCCCATCGAAATGGAGGCTCAAGCGGTGACAAGCCGGTCGGCGTCGTGGGCCAGCTGGCTCGGCGGATCGCCGACGAATTCAAGCTGCGCCAGGATGTTTTCGTCGCGGAACTGCAGCTCGAGCCTCTGCTCGCAGGAATCGAGTCTGCGCGCGCCGCCTTGCGTTTCACGCCCCTGCCCCGCTTTCCCGGGGTCGAACGCGATTTCTCGCTGGTGCTCGACGACGGAGTTTCGTTCGCAAGCGTCGCGGAAACGATTCGTTCTCTCGGAATCCCGGAGCTTCAAAGCATCGAGCCTGCGGACCTTGTTCCGCGGAGGCCAAGTGCCGCCGGGAAAAGTCTCGCTGATGATTCGCGTGACGTTCCAGAGCGCGCAGGCGACCCTCACGGACGCGCAGCTTGCCGATTTTTCCTCGCGCATCGTTGAGGCGCTGCAAAAAAACCTCGGCGCCACCTTGCGCGCATCCTGAGAAAGTTCACCGTTCCCCAACAAATCAAAGCAATGCAAGTACTTGCGCCCGCCCCAGGGATGAAAGAAAATGGTTGCGCCCCGGCGGGAGCGTGAGAACGTGAAAATTGAAATTTACGACCAGATATACAGCGTCAATTCAGGCCAGAGTGACGAATATCTCCAGGAACTCGCGTCGTACGTAGACGCGAAAATGCGCGAAGTAGCCGAAGCCACCCACATCGTGGATTCGGTCAAAGTCGCGGTGCTTGCGAGTCTCAACATCGCGGACGAACTTTTCACGCTTCGCGAACGTCAGCAACAGCTCGAAGGGCCTCTGCGTAAACGCGTCGAGAAGTGCGTCGACCTGGTCGAGAAGGCGATCGAGCGCTCGAACTGACTCCAGTTCGCCGTTTCGGCAACTTCCCTGAGTAACCGATTCTCGCTCCCGTACATCTGATGTAGTATTGAGCTCAGCTTTCCGCGACGCCGCTTGAAATGCCCCGTTGCAAGCCATTTCGGTTTGTTGTCGTTTCTCTGGCGCTCCTGACGCTAATGGCGGCGGTGACGCTTGGCGGCGTCTGGCACCACCATCCAAGTTCTTCAGAAGCAAACTGTTCGATTTGCCATTTGAACCACCAGCCCATGGGTCAGCCCCTCGCGGTTGACCGCTCTCCTGTTTCGCCCCAATCGGAACGAAGCCTGAACCTCCGGAGCCATTTTTCGCGCCCACTCCGCTAGTCCGCCACGTTCCCGCTCGCGCCCCACCGTCCGCTTAATCTGTTTCTCGGCGATCCCGTGGCTGCCTCGCGGCCGATCAATTCACGTGTAAGTCCCAGAGGTGAAGGTAAAAGCGCCTATGCGTATACAACGTGTACGTCTTGTATGTTCCGCTGTTGCTGTGTG
The DNA here is from genome assembly GCA_963744235.1 of uncultured Acidobacteriota bacterium. GTDB lineage: Bacteria > Acidobacteriota > Terriglobia > Acidiferrales > UBA7541 > Palsa-295. The sequence continues at coordinate 110,633 of CAVUSU010000008.1, forward strand.
TTTTGCTGGATTGACGTTTGGCCTGTCGCTTTCGGCACAAACGCAAGGGCCGGTGCGAATTACGCTCGACCAGGCGATTCAAATGGCTCTCGAGCACAACCACACCCTGCTGGCCGCCCGCACCACGATCCAAGAGAGCGAAGCGCAGGAAACGACGGCAAATTTGCGGCCAAACCCGACTCTTTCGGGCGACGCGCAGTTCTTGCCGTTCTTCGAGCCGGGAAATTTCAATTCCACCTACATTGAGAACAACGCGCAGTTCGACATCGGCATAGGTTACTTGTTTGAGCGCGGCAGGAAGCGCCAGCATCGCTTGCAAGCGGCAAAGGATCAGACGGCGGTAACCACCTCAACGGTCTCCGACAACGAGCGCACTTTGATGTTCCAGGTGGCCTCGCAGTTCATCAGCGTGCAGCTTGCCGAATCGACGCTCGATCTGGCCGAGCAGGATATGAAGAGCTTCCAAAATACGGTGGACATTAGCCAGGCGCGCTACAAAGCAGGCGACATCAGCGAGGATGATTTCCTGAAGATCAAGCTTCAATTGCTGCAATTCCAGACCGACGTCTCGCAGGCCACGCTCGCGAAGATGCAGGCGCTCGCCGGTCTGCGGCAATTGGTGGGGTATCAATCGGTGTCAGCCGATTTCGATGTGGCTGGTGACTTCGATTATCAGGTGTTGAAGCTCGATCTCGAGGATCTGCAAGCGGCAGCACTACGCGACCGCCCGGACCTGCGCGCGGCGGTGCAGGGTGTGGCAGCGGCGAAAAGCCAGTACGAGTTGGCCAAGGCAAACGGAAAGCAGGATGTGACCGCGTCAATCGACTACACGCACACTGGAGACGTCAACAGCGCCTCGCTTTTCGGCAACATCGCCCTGCCGATTTTCAACCGCAACCAGGGAGAAATCGCCCGGACGAGATATGCCATCACGCAGGCGCAAGAGCAGCAGTTGGCGGCCAGCGACCAGGTGATGACCGACGTGCTGGACGCCTATGAAGGGGTTCGCGACAACGACAAGGTGATTGCGCTCTATCGCTCGGGCTACCTGGATGAAGCGAAAGAAGACCGTGACATCAGCGACTACGCGTACAAGCGCGGCGCCGCAAGCCTGCTCGATTTTCTCGACGCCGAGCGCAGCTATCGCGCGACGCAGCTCGCCTACCGCCAGTCGCTAGCGGCATACCTCACGGCGGTAGAACAGCTTCGCGAAGCTGTGGGAACGAGGTCTTTGCCATGAAAACGGCGCGAACAATCAACCGGCGAGATTGGGGAATCGCTGTGTCGCTTGCAGTCGCATGCGTGCTGGCCGGCTGCAGTTCAGGCGAGCGCGCGAGCGAAATGACCTCGTATTCAGCCAAGGAAACGAAATCGGAGACACCTGAGCTTTTTACGATTCCGCAAGACCAGATGTCGCACGTGCAAGTGGTGAGTGTAGCGCCGCAGACGCTGACGCGCTCGCTGCGCTTGACCGGGGCGGTAGCCTACAACGCGTTTCACACGACGCCGGTAATTACGCAGGTGGGCGGCCCCGTGAGCCGCATCCTGGTGGTACCGGGCCAGCGAGTGCGCGCGGGCCAGCCGCTGCTCATGATCAGCAGTCCCGACTATTCGCAGATGCGCGCGGCCTATTTGAAGGCGCGGGACGTCTATCGCGTGGCGGACAAGAACTATGCGCGAGCTCAGGACCTCTACGCACACAATGCCATCGCAGAACGCGACCTTTTGCAGGCCGAGTCCGACCGCATTCAGGCACAGGCCGATCTCGATGCGTCCGAGCAAGGCCTGAAGATTCTGGGCCTCACGAAGCCGGAGGATCTGGAGAAGATGCCGTCAACGCCGGAGATTCCTCTGCTGGCGCCGATCGCGGGCCAAGTGGTCGAGCGTGACGTCTCGCCCGGGCAATTGCTGACGCCGGGAACGACGCAGGCGTTCGTAATCTCGGACATGAGCACGGTGTGGATTCTGGCGAACGTGTATCAGGGGGATCTCTCTTACGTGAAGGTGGGCGACACTGTCTCCGTGACCACCGATTCCTATCCCGACACCTTCCGAGGGAGGATTTCGTTCATCTCCCCGGCGCTTGATCCGAACACGCGAACGCTGCAAGCCCGGATCGTGGTCGACAACGCGGGCGAGAAACTGAAGAACAACATGTACTGCGTCGCGACAGTGACGGCCGGCATGGTGCAGAACGCGATCGCCGTGCCCGACGCGGCGGTGTTGCGCAACGATGAGAATCAACCGTTCGTATACGTCGAGAGTGGGCCGAATCAGTTCGGCCGCAGGGCAGTTGAGATCGGGCCGAGCCAAGGCGGGGAAACACAAGTTCTGAAAGGGCTTTCGGCGGGAGACAAAGTAGTGGGAGACGGCAGCCTGTTTCTGCAGTTCGCCAATTCGTTCCAACACTGAGGCCGCGAGCTTTCATGATTCATCGGATCGTCCAGTTTTCACTCAACCAGCGGTTTTTGATCATGATGCTCACCGTGTTCATCGCGGTGGCGGGAGTCGTCTCGTTTCAGCGCATGCCGGTGGACGCTTATCCCGACCTTTCGCCGCCACGCGTGGAAATCATCACGCAGTGGCCGGGGCATGCGGCGGAGGAAGTGGAGCGGTTGGTGACCCTGCCGACCGAAGTGGAAATGAACGGCGTGCCGAAGATGGAGATCCAGCGATCGATTTCGCTCTACGGCCTTTCGGACGTCATCCTGACCTTCGATGAGGACACCGATGATTATTTCGGGCGACAGGTGGTATTTCAACGGCTGAGCGAAGTGACGTATCCAACCGGCGTTACTCCAGGGCTGGCCCCACTATCGAGTCCTTCGGGGCTGGTCTACCGGTACGTGCTGCAGAGCCCGGACCGCACGCCGCAGGAGTTGAAGACCTATGAAGATTGGGTGATCGAGCGCCAGTACAAGCAGGTACGCGGCGTGGCGGATGACTCAGGGTTCGGCGGCACCGTAATGCAATACCAGGTGCTGCTCGATCCGGCGAAGTTGTACGGCTATCACATCACCGTGCCGCAGGTGCTGAACCAGCTCTCCGTGAACAACGCGAACACAGGCGGAGGATTCTACTCTCAAGGGGGGCAGTTTTATTACGTGAGAGGGCTCGGTCTCATCCGAGACGAGGCTGACGTAGGGAACATCATCGTGGGCACGCAGAACGGCGTGCCGGTGCGCGTGCGCGACATTGGTGAAGTGGCGATTGGCCACGCGCCCCGCCTGGGGGAATTCGGATTCAACAAAACGGATGACGCAGTGGAAGGCGTCATCATGATGCTGCGCGGCGAGCAAACGCAGAACGTGCTGCAGGGCGTCGAGGCGAAAACGAAGGATCTGAACGAGCATGTCCTTCCGCCCGACGTGAAAGTGGTGCCTTTCTACGACCGCAGCGACCTGGTGCGGCTGACGACGGACACGGTCGAGGCAAACCTGCTGCGCGGCATGGCGCTCGTACTGATTGTGCTGATCTTTTTTCTCGTGAGCTTCCGAGCGGCGGTGATCGTGGCGTTGACGATTCCGCTGGCCCTGCTCTTTTCGTTCATCTTCCTGCACGCGCGCGGCGTAGCCGCGAACCTGCTTTCGATCGGAGCCATCGATTTCGGGATCATCATCGACGGTACGTTGGTGATGGTGGAAAACATTTACCGTGAGCTCGGGCTGCGCGAGGGAAAGGAATACAACCTCCACGAAGTGATCCTGCAGGCGGCAAAGGATGTCGATCGGCCGATTTTCTATTCCGTGGCCGTCATCATCGCCGGTTACATCCCGATTTATGCGCTCAGCGGTCCGGCGGGCAAACTGTTTCATCCGATGGCGGACACGATGTCGATCGCGCTCGTCGGAGCTTTAATCCTGACCCTGACATTCGTGCCGGTGATGTGCTCAGCCTGGTTCCGGAAGGGCGTGCACGAGGCCAGGAACAAACCTTTCGAATGGCTGAAGAAAACGTATGGGGGGCAGTTGACCTGGTGCCTCGACCGCCCGAAAACGACGCTGATTGTAGCGACGCTGATTTTTGTCCTTACGCTGTTGCTCATCCCGTTCATCGGCGGGGAATTCATGCCGCACCTCGACGAAGGCGCCATCTGGGTCCGCGCCACGATGCCCTATACGATTTCTTACGAGGAGGCCGCGAAGTTCAGCCCTCAGGTGCGCAACATCCTGATGAAATATCCGATGGTCACCGACGTCGGCTCGGAGCTGGGCCGCCCGGACGACGGCACCGACCCGACCGGGTTCTTCAACGACGAGTTTTACGTCGGCCTGAAACCGTACGGCGATTCTTCCTGGACGCAGAGCTCGATTCACAACAAAGCCGAGCTGACTGCGGACCTCCAGAAAAAGCTCGAGACGTTTCCTGGAGTGATCTTCAACTACACGCAACCGGCGGAAGACGCTGTGGACGAAGCGCTCACCGGGCTCAAAAGCGCGCTGGCCGTGAAAGTTTACGGCCAAGATCTGAATGTTCTTCAGCAGACGGCGCTCGAGATCAAGCGGCGTCTCTCCCAGGTACCCGGATTCACCGAACTGACCGTGGTCCGTGAGCTGGGCCAGCCGAGCCTGTTGGTTGACGTCGACCGAGACAAGATCGCGCGCTACGGCATCAACGTGGCCGACGTCGAAGCCATCGTGCAGGCAGCCGTAGGAGGGCAGGCAGCGACGCAGGTGATTCAGGGCGAGAAACTGTTCGATCTCGTTGTGCGGATGAAGCCGGAATTCCGCGAAGGCGCCCAGCAGATTGGAAGCCTGCTTGTCGGCACGCCCTCGGGCCAACAGATTCCTTTGAGTGAGCTTGCGAATATCCGCGAGGCGAGCGGCGCTTCGTTCATCTACCGCGAGAACAATTCGCGCTACATCGGCGTGCAATACAGCATCGAGGGGCGCGACCTTTCCAGCGCCGTCCAGGACGGCCAGCGCGCCATCGCGGACGTGGCAAAATCTCTGCCCGCTGGTTACTCGCTGGCCTGGGGCGGCGAATATAGCGAATTCCTGGAAGCCGAACACCAGATGGCAATCATCGGGCCGCTCGCGATGCTGCTGATCTTTATGATTCTCTTCGCGCTCTACGGAAACTTCAAATTCCCGGTTACGATCGCGCTCGGCGTCGTGATGACGGAGCCGGTCGGCGCGCTGATCGCGCTCAAGTTGACGCATACTCCCTTCAGCGTTTCTTCCGTGCTGGGACTGCTGGCCTTGCTCGGTGTCTCTGTGGAAACGGCCGTCATTCTGGTTTCGTTCATCAATAAGCTGCGGCTGGAGGGAAAGGATATCCGCACCGCCACGCGCGATGCTTCCTTGCTGCGGCTGCGTCCCATCATGATGACGGCGCTGGTGGCATGCCTCGGCTTGCTGCCGGCCGCGCTTTCCACCGGCATCGGGTCCGATACGCAGAAGCCGTTTGCGATCGTGATCGTGGCGGGACTCCTTTCGCGGCTTCTCCTGGGCTTCTTCGTCAACCCGGTGCTGTATGAGATGGTCGCTCGCGAAGGAGACGTATTGCAGGTGTGACGACGAGAGCTTGAGTCCCCTCCGGCTAGAACTTTGCAGTCGCAGACGCCGAGGGAAGAAGCCGCGCAGAATTGAGGATAAACGCAAGCTCCGAGCTCACGTGAATGGAAGCTGCAAGCAGAGGATTCAGGAATCCGGCTGCCGCGAGACAAATCCCGATCGCATCGACAACCAGCGTGCCGCTGAAATTCTGATATATGATTCCGCGGCAGCGCCGCGCGATTTTTAGAGCCTCGACAAACTTCGTTAGGTCATTGCCAATCAGGACGATGTCGGCGCTCTCGCGAGCCACATCAGTCCCTGACCCCATTGCGACTCCGACGCTCGCCTGCAACAACGCCGGTGCGTCGTTGACGCCGTCGCCAATCATTGCGACGATGTGCCCTTCGGCGATAAGGCCTTTCACGCGTTCCAACTTCTGAGCCGGCAGCAGGTCAGCCGCCACCTCATCCACTCCCAATCCCTGGCCGACCGGCTCGGCAACCGCACGAGAGTCGCCCGTCACTAAGATCGTTCGAAGCCCCATCGATTTTAGCGCCGTGATCGCGTCTCGGGATTCAGGTCTAAGCGTGTCTCCGATGCGAATCGTGCCGAGGAAATGCCCTGCCTTCGAAATGCCCACCTCGCCGCTGGACCCGTTCGAGTTCCATGCCGAGATTGTGATCCCCTGCTCTTCGAACAGCAGGTGATTGCCGATTACGATCATTTCGCCGCCGTCTTTGGCTACGATGCCCTTCCCGGGCCTGTAGTCGAAGGTTTCCGGCGTTCGGCTGGCAATGCCAAGCTCGCGCGAACGATCGCGAATCGCCTTCGCAACCGGATGCTCGGAGCAGGACTCGGCAATGGCGGCTGTGTCGAGCAATATCTCAGAGCTAACACCGGGCACGGGGAGAATCTCGACGATCTCCGGCGTTCCGAAGCTCAAGGTTCCCGTCTTGTCGAGAAGAACCGTGTCTACGCGAGCTAGCGATTCGAGATGCCGGCCGCCTTTGATGATCACCCCTTGCCGCGCGGCTCGGCCGATTCCGCCCAAAATAGCTAGCGGAGTTCCCGCAGCAATTCCGCACGCGCCAGCGACGATGACCACCGAAATCGTCGAGCGCACATTGCGCGTGATCAAGAACGTCATGGCCGCCGACGACAACGCGAAATATACGAGGTAGCCTGCCAGACGGTCGGCCAGCTTCTGAATGGGCGCGCGCGAGCGTTCGGCGCGTTCTACTTCCTCGATGATTTTTCCGTAGGTCGTGTCGCGCCCGAGTCGTTCGACGCGAATCTCGAGTGCTCCCATCTGATTCATCGTGCCGGCATACACAGTGGCGCCCGCAAGTTTTTCAGCGGGCAAAGATTCGCCGGTAATCGCGGCTTGATCGACAAAGGAATTGCCCGCAACTACCCTGCCATCCACAGGAATTCTGCTTCCCGGCCGCACGAGAACGACATTGCCGGCGCGAACCTGATCGATGGGCACATCCTGCCAGCCGTTGGGCTTTTGAACTGTAGCCGTATTCGGAAGCAGATGCAGGAGCCCTTGAATCGCCCGGCGCCCGCGTCCAACGGTGAGGTGTTCGAGAATCTCCGCGACGAGGACAAACAAAGTGATCACGAGCGCTGTGAAGATTTCCCGAATGGCAAGAGCGGCGACGACGGCAATGGCCATCGACAGCTCCATTGTCATTCGGCGCTGGACGATGTTTTCGTACGCTTCGGCAAAGATCGGAAACGCACCGATAGCAGTGCAAACCACGCCGAGCGCAATGATGTAAGGATTCGGGGTGCCTCGCAGAAACCAAATAGCGCCAGCAGCAGCCGCTACGAAAAGAACCCGGTTAAGGTCACGCCAGTTGAGCGGATTCGAGTGCTCGTGTACGTGGTCTTCCAAACCCTCGGGCTCGCTTTCCCGCTTGCGCTCGATTGGCGATTGCGAGTGAGGCCTTCCTACGGTATTGGACACGGCAGAGTCACCATCGCCAACCGAGCGCGATGGCCCGGCAGGCTATTTCAGATAGGTCCTCACAACGTCGATCAGTTCTTCCGCGGCTTCGGCTTCCGGCGAGCTCGCTTTGGTTTCCGGAGACAGGACGTGGAAACGAACGTGGCCCTCGATCACTTCCGCCATCAAGCCATTCAGTGCGCCGCGACAAGCAGCCATCAGTTGGAGAACCGAGGCGCATTCAGCTTCGTCGGTCAGCGCTCGCTCCAGGGCGTCGATCTGGCCGCGAATCTTCCGAACTCGAAGCAACAGTTTTTCCTGGTCGCGCTTTGTGTGTGCCATCCTCGACCTCCATTTATACTATAGGGTAGTATAGTAGTTCAAATCTCTTGTGGCCATTTCTAGACCGGCCAACAAGTCAACGGAAACGATTGCCCCCGTAGCCGCGTCTAAGTACCATACCTAGGGGGGTGTCCGTAACACCCATGTCGCACCGCAGAACACATCGAGTGTTGGCCGCGCTTCTGGCGGGCTTCCTGCTCCTGTTTGCGTTTCAGGTTGCGACGCACACTCACGGCAATTCCGTCGGCGACGATCATTGCCGGCTTTGCCATTTTTCGCACTCGGTGTCGCTCGACACTTCTGCTGCACCGGTTCTGGCCGCGCCGGCTGCCGTTGCCCGGTTGACGCTACCGGTTTCAACCGACCCCGCGATTGAGCTTCAATTTCACCAGCTCTCTTCCCGCGCACCTCCTGCATCGCTTTAATCTTCGACTCGCGCTGTCTCCCAACTCCCGCCTCACAAAGTGAGGGCGGAGCCCAATCCATTTTCTAACCGGCACCGGCGCCGAAAACGCCCGGAGCACACTTAAATTGGGAGAGTGATTCATGAAACGCTTCGGCTTAATTATTCAGGGCTTTCTATTGGTGGTTTGCCTGCTGGTTGCCGGATCGCCCGCCAAGGCACAGACGGGAAACGCCGGCACAATTTCCGGAACGGTCACCGACCCGTCGGGCGGCGTGGTCGCGAACGCCACAGTCACCATTCACAACCCAGTCAGCCAGTATGAGCGCTCGGTAGCAACGGACAGCGCGGGAAATTTCAGTTTCCCGAATATTCCGTTCAATCCTTACCACCTGTCGGTATCCGTTACCGGATTTGCTCCTCATGCCGAGGATGTGGACGTTCGATCCGGCGTCCCGATCACTCTTAAGGTTGTGTTGAAACTGGCCGGTTCAGCCAGCACGGTTACGGTGGAAAGCGGAGGCGATCTGATCGAGAACGACTCAACCGCGCACACCGACATCGACAAAGCCATCGTCGACCGGCTGCCGCTTGAAAGCCCTTCGTCTTCCCTGAGCTCGCTCGTGACGCTCTCTAGTCCCGGCATTGCCGCAGACTCGAACGGACTCTTCCACGGACTCGGCGATCACGCCGAAAATTCATTCTCGGTTGACGGCCAGCCCATCACCGACCAACAGAGCAAAGTCTTCTCGAACCAGATTCCTGTCGATTCGGTTCAGTCCCTGGAGGTCATCGACGGCGCGCCGCCCGCGGAGTTTGGCGGCAAAACCAGCGTGGTCATCGTGGCGACGACGCGGTCCGGTCTAGGAGAGACCGCGCCGCATGGCACCGTGACCGCCGACTATGGCACCTTCGGCACGTCGAACGTGGGTTTCGATCTAGCTTATGGCGGCCAGAAGTGGGGGAACTTCATCTCCTTAAGCGGATTGAACACCGGCCGGTTCCTCGATCCTCCCGAGTTCGTCGTGCTGCATGACCGGGGCAACGAAGAGAACTTCTTCGACCGCTTTGACCTCAAGCTTTCAGATATGGACACAATCCAGTGGAACTTGGAATCCACACGTTCTTGGTTCCAAACTCCCAATAGCTTCGACCAGCAACTCCAAACCTGCACGGTTTTGTCCGCAGAGTGCTTGAATGGCGACGCACCATATACCCCGGGTGCCGTTGTGGTTGTCCCGAACACCAACACTCCCCTGGGCCCCACCGATCAGCGCTCGCAAATCAGAACTTTCAACGTTGCGCCCACGTGGACCCGGCTCGTGAACTCGGATAGCGTGCTCACACTCGGCGCCTTCGTGCGGCACGACCAATATAACTATTACCCGAGCAACAATTTCTTCGACGACCTGGGCGCACTTCAGGATGAAACCGTTTCCCAGCTTCGCTTCCTGACGAACGCAGGTGTTCGCGGAGCCTGGTCGTACGTCAAGGGGATTCACAACATCAAGGTGGGAACTACCTACGAACAGACGTTCCTTACCGAGAGCGACCGGTTTGGAATCGTGAATCCCGCACTGCTCTCAGGAGCCGTCTGCCCGGATCCGACTAACCCCAAATGCACTCTCATACCATACGATTTGACCACTGGCGGGCAGCTCTACCACTACCGCCAGCACACCGACGTCAAAGAGCTTGCTCTCTATATACAGGACACCATCACCAAGGGATCTTGGACCTTCAATATCGGGATTCGCGGAGACCTCTATAACGGCCTTGATGCCATCTCCCGGCAGCCGGAGCCCCGCCTCGGCGTCGCCTACAACATCAAGCCAACAAACACCGTGCTCCGCGTTTCTTACGGTCGCACGATGGAAAGCCCGTTCAACGAGAACTTGATCCTTTCCGGCACCGGATGCGCCGACCCCGTAGTCAACGCGATCATGACCATCGCCCAGGGCTTTGCCTGCAATTTCGGTACGGCGATCTCGGCGTTAGCTCCCGGCTTTCGCAATGAATTTCACGCCGGCCTCGAGCAAGCCTTCGGCAAACACTTCGTCCTCAGCGGCGATTACATCTGGAAGTACACGCATAATGGCTACGACTTCAACGTTTTCGGTACCAGCCCCATTTTCCTTCCGATCGAATGGCACAACTCCAAGATTCCGGGCTTTGCCGTTCGCGGCAGCGTTCCGGATTTTCACGGCTTCACGGCGTTTATCGTGCTGTCGCACGTCGCCGCACGCTTCTTCCCGCCGGCAGTCGGCGGAATCACGCCTCCTCCGCCACCGGCTGTATTCCGCATCGACCACGACGAGGTGTTCAACCAGACCACCCACCTGCAATACCAGCCGTTCAAGCGCGCGCCGTGGATCGGGTTCAATTGGCGGTACGACAGCGGACTCGTAAGCGGCTTTGTGCCCTGCGAGGCCCAAACCGCAACCTGCTCGTTCTCGACGTCGAGTAATGATCCCGGGGTAGGGGGTGCGCCGCCGGTCGGACTAGCCAACATCCCAGCGGGTGACATAGCCTTGGTGAATAACCTCAACGGATTGCCTCTTACTGCCGATCAGGAGTTCGAGTCAGGTCTCACCTGTAACGGGGTCGGCGCGACGCCGACGACACCCATACCCACCGGGCCAGCTGTAAACGGGTTTTTCGTATGCCCCGCGTCCCAGCTCCATTCCAACTTGGTGAAAATACCCGCGCCAAACTCCGAGAACGACGACCACAATCCGCAGCGCATCCAGCCGCGGAATTTGTTCGACGTATCCGTCGGTCACGACAATCTTGTTCAACGGCGACCGCTACAAGTGGAGCGTTCGCTTCACCGCCATCAACATCACCAACAAAACCGCTCTGTACAACTTCCTCTCGACGTTCAGCGGCACGCACTACGTCACTCCCCGCGCCTTGACCGCCGAGCTCGGCTTCCACTTCTAACACCTTATTCAAGCACAGCACACCGAGACTCCTTCCGACATGGAGTCTCGGTGCGATTTTTCCTCACCGTGCGAACTCATCTCTTCACGGCCCGAAACGGCGCCGTTTCTTGTTAGCACTCGGGAACCCGCAATCGCCAATTTGGACGTAGACGCGAACACCCATTGGCTCTATACGAAGAAGGTACTTTTGCAGGGCGGGAGGCGGCCGTGAACCAATTGCTGACTGAAACTGCCGTTCGAGCGGCGCGATACGCGGCGGGCATCCGGGGACGGCGAGTCGCACCGTCACCTGACGCCATAGCGCGCCTGGAAGCGCTCGGTGGCCCCTTGCCGTCGGCCCCTTGCGACCCTGCCGAGGTTTTGGCTCTGCTCGACGACGTGGGATCGCCTGCCACAGTTGCCACCACTGGTGGGCGCTATTTCGGATTTGTTATCGGCGGCACCGTGCCCGCGGCCCTGGCGGCAAACTGGCTTGCCGGAATTTGGGACCAGAACGCTGCTTTCTCCGTTATGTCGCCGGTTGCGGCGAAGATCGAGGAAATTGTACTCGCTTGGATTGTTGATCTCTTGGCCCTGCCGGCGAACTGTGGCGTTGGCTTCGTTACGGGCACCACGATGGCCAACTTCACAGCCCTCGCTGCCGCCAGAACAGCGCTGCTCAAGCGGGCGGGATGGGACGTTGAGGCAGATGGGTTGTTTGCCGCTCCGCCGATTAAGGTCGTCGTGGGTGACGAAGCTCACGTCTCTTTGCTGAAGGCGCTCGCCCTATTGGGATTGGGTCGTTCGCGCGTAACCTCGGTGCCGACCGACGGCCAAGGCCGCATGATCGCCGATGCGCTGCCCCAGCTTGATGAACGCACTTTGGTGTGCATCCAGGCCGGGAATGTGAACACAGGAGCGTTCGATCCCGCCAGGAACATTTGTGCGCGCGCTCACGAGGCCGGAGCTTGGGTCCACGTTGACGCTGCGTTCGGCTTGTGGGCAGCGGCTTCGCCGCGCTACGCCCACCTCTTGGACGGCGTGGGCGCCGCTGATTCTTGGGCGATTGATTGCCACAAGTGGCTCAATGTGCCCTACGACTCGGGGCTCGCCGTTGTTCGCGAACCTGAGCATCTCCGAAGTTCAATGGCCGTGGCTGCCGCTTATCTACAGACTGGCGGCATGCGTGAACCCTGCCATTACACCCCCGAATCCTCGCGGCGCGCGCGCGGAATCGAACTCTGGGCGGCAATTCGGTCCCTCGGACGCGACGGCCTCAAGGAATTGATCGAGCGCAATTGTTCGTTGGCGAAGGTTTTTGCCGAGCGCCTCCACCAGGCCGGGTTCGAAATACTGAATGACGTGGTCTTGAATCAGGTTCTCGTGTCATTTGGCAGCGCGGATGAAACCAGACGCGTCATTGCCGAAGTGCAGAATGAGGGAACGTGCTGGTGTGGTGGAACCCAGTGGCATGGACGCACTGCAATGCGAATCAGCGTTTCAAGCTGGGTATCGGACCACGAAGACGTCGAGCGAAGCCTTGCTGCAATTCTCAGAATTGCAAAATCGGTTCTGCCATCAAAACCCCACGCTGACGATTCCTGCTAAAATGAACTGCGGAGATGGTCTGCAACGCAGGTGACGTTGCGAAAGCCTTTTGAACCAACACTGGATCCCAGGGAGCTCACGTCGTCCTGCCGTTGCGCACGCCCCGGCTTCGGTTGGGGAAGCCTGAAAGCAGGCGCAGGGCACCCACTTATTCGTGGGGTTCAGGGCCTAGCACCGCACGGCGAAGTGGACCCCTCCGCATTTCCGATTATCTTTTCCCGGTGAACTCCGCCGTTCTCTGTGTACTCTGTGTTCGGCGTTTCGGCTCCAGGAAAGGTCAGCGTGAAAATCCTCTTTATCGGAGACATTGTAGGTTCGCCGGGGCGCAAGATCGTCCACGACCGGCTTGCCGACATCCTTTCGCAGCGGTCGATCGATCTCTGCATCGCCAACGGTGAGAACTCCGCGTCCGGCTTTGGCATAACGCCGCGCCTAGCCGAGGAGCTTTTCGGATCGGGAGTGGAAGTGATCACCGGCGGCAATCACATTTGGGACCGCAAGGAGATTTTCGATTTCTTCCCCCACGAGCCGCGCCTGCTGCGCCCCGCGAATTTTCCGAACGGCTCGCCCGGGAAAGGACTCTTCGTCGGAGTGGCGAAGAACGGCGCCGGCTACGCCGTTCTCAATTTGCAGGGCCGCACATTCATGACGCCCATCGACGACCCATTTCGCGCCGCCGCGCACGAGTTGGCGCAGGTTCCCGCCGGCGTAAAAATCATTGTCGTCGACATGCACGCCGAAGCAACTTCAGAAAAACAGGCCATGGGCTGGTATCTCGATGGCAAGGTGACGGTGGTTCTCGGCACGCACACGCACGTTCAGACCGCCGACAATCACGTCCTTCCCGCCGGCACTGCTTACATCACGGATGTCGGCATGACCGGCCCTCACGATTCCGTAATCGGCATGGAAAAACAGGGAATCGTCCAGCGCTTCCTCGATGCCATGCCGGCGCGATTCGCCGTCGCCGAAGGCGACATTCAAATGAACGCGGTGCTGATCGATGCGGACGAGACCACCGGCCGCGCCCGCTCCATTGACCGCCTGAACTTCCGCCTCGACTGAAATTTGTAGTCGTGAATCCAGAGGCGCCCCTGTTACGTCCCAAGAACGCGGAACTCTGCGCGGGCATCGCGGGAATGAATAGACGCATCTGGATAATTATCAAAAGGCCGCTCAAGGGGTGGGTTGTGTCTCGTTGCAGGTGGTTCCTGTTGAGTAACTTGGCAGTAATCGGGCTATCGCTGGCCGCTTTGGCGTTTCCCGCCGCTGGACAGGGTCTCAGGACCGTTGTCGAATCGCGTGACAAGGTGTTCCCGGGAGTCGGGGCCGGAGTTACTGCCCTCAAACGCGATTCTTCCGGGCGGTACTACATTCTCGCGAAGCCCGAGACTATCGTCTCCGTGTTTGGCCCTGACGGCAACCTCATCGGCCAGATTCCCAATGCCAAATCGAACGGCGCAACAATCCGGTATGCCGTCGATATCGACCTGAGCCCCGACGGCCTCCTCGTCGTTGCGGACCGCGGTGCCAACGCCATTGACGTTTTTTCGCCCGACGGTTCGCTGGTCTCCCGCACTCCCGTCGTCGCTCCCACCTCCGTCGTCGCGCTCTCCGACGGCCAGTTTGCCGTCACCAGCCTGACCTCCAAGCGCCTGGTGGAGGTCATCGATCAACGCGGAAAAGTCGTGCGAAATTTCGGAGACCCCATCGAAGTCGACGACCAGCCCGATAAACAAGCTGGAGATAAACCGCCAGACAAAGAGCCGCTCATCAGTCGTGGAAAGGTGTCCGGAGACTCCGTGGGGGGAATTTATTTTGCGTTCACCTCGGTTCCGGACCCGACCGTGCGAAAGTACGACCGGTACGGATATGTAGGCTACGAGGCTTCGATTCCGGAGCATGTGTTTGGAGAAACGCCCACGCGGCCCAACGACCGGGTCGAGTTCACCTTCGGCCTTTCCGACGAGTCTTTCTCGCAGCAAACCCGTGGATCCATAACCCTGGGTTCGTCAGGCGATCTCAAGTTCAACGGCGGAGTAGGAACGGGTTTCGGTGAAGCGCTGAGGCGCGGCGAGGGGTTCAATCAAGCAGTGGAGCAGCAAACGATGGGTGGCGGAGGCGGTCCCTTTGGAGCGATGTTCTCAGGCCAGGTATCGAGCCAGGGAACAAACATCCAATTGGGCATGGGGCGTATGTCAGGTTTCGGCGGTCGCGGGCGAGGCCGCATGGGCTTCGGGAGTGTCAGCGACCAAACAACCTCGCAGGGCGCGGCTCTGCAGTTCAATTCTTCGAATAGCGACTTCGGGACGAGCTCTTCAGACCTTAGCCAATCGTCATCCAGTGTCGACGCTTCCAGCATGACGGCGGAACTTCAGAGTGGGTTCGGTTCGAACGGCACGGGAGCGACGGATCAGTCCGGCGCCGTTGGCGACACGACCGGAGGGGCATTCAATCAGGGCGGTTTGACCGGAGCCTTCGTGCTTGGCTCTTTCGATCCGTTTGGCTTCGGGCCAGGTCCTCGCGGCGGACCCGGCGACCTGGGCGGGCACGCGGGTGGGCCGAGGAGTGGCACCACCGGCTTAGGCTCCCTGCCTTCGGCGGGAGCAGGAACGGGAGCGCGCGGTCCCGGCGGCTTTTCGCATTATGGATATCGCGGACGTTTCGGTTCTAACTCACTCGCTTTCACGGGCGGCATGCGCGTGAACCTTGGCGATCTCGGCCGCGTTTCGTCCTTTGACAAGCCCATCATCACGGCCATGGCAGCCGACCCGGAAACCCACGAGATTTGGGCCGGGATCGGCGACACTCTGGTTCACTTCAGCAGGGACGGCGATCCCGTCGGAATCTATTACCTGACTCTGACCGGCGGGACTGCGCTTAAACCTGTCGCCGTGCTCGTTGAATCCGATCGCCTTCTCATCGCCGCGGACCCGTGGGGAATATTCGAATTCGCTCGCCCCGACAAGCTCTCCGCGCCGAAGCAACAGCTCAATATTGTCCCGCAAGTCGTGCCCCAGCCGCGCTGACACGGAATCGAACTGCTCGAAGTTAATTCCCGTCACGGCCAATTCGCGTAGAGGGTGTCGATCGGCCCGCCAAACCAATACTTGTAGAATCCGTCGTCGCACGTATTCGTGAAGCCGTACTTCCCGCGAGAATGATTTCCCCAGTGTGGACGGCTGCCGTCCGCGTCGGTGAATCCGTATTCATCCGAAAGCCCCCACGAACTGAATACCCGCCCCGATTTCTTCATGATGTTTGGATCGGCGGCGAGCGACGCAACGGCGCGGCCCGCATACAGCGGCGTCTCCGAAATAGCGTAGTCCGGATCCTTTTTCAGCGCGTCCTTCCAGTTCGCCTCAGTCACGCCGAAATGCTCGAGCATGATTTCCGACCGCAGGAATCCGGGCGTCAGCGCCACTGCTGCCACGTTTTTGCCCCTCAACTCGCGCGCCATGGCAAACGCCAGCCGGATTACGGTTGTCTTCACCATGTCGTAGAACAGGTTCCCGCGATACACGTAGGAATCTCCGTCGCCAATCTCGATAATCAGACCGCTGCTCTCATTCTTCTTGGCGCTCTCGATCAGGAGCGGGGCCGCGAAATGGCTGGTGAGAACGTGGGTATGCACGGCGTTCCGGAACATCGCGAAACCCTTCTCGATATCGAGCTGCCAGAACGCCTTGCCGAACTCTTGTTCAGCGCTCTCCGAGATGTCATTTACCAGAATGTCCAGGCGCCCCTGTTCTTTGCGAATCCGGGCAATCAGTTCTTCCACTTGGCCAGGCTCGAGGTGGTCAACCACCACCGGAATTCCTTTTCCGCCTCGCGCGGACGCCATTTCAGCCGTGTCCTCGATCTTCTCGGGACGGTGTGCGTAGTAATGCTGCGGCCAGCCTTTCTTTTTAGCCTCGGCGCCACTCTGTGAGTCCGCCGCGGAGGGCGCGGCTGGTTTTGTCCGCGTGCTACGCCCCGTGCAGTACACCGTCGCACCGCCCTCAGCAAGCGCCAGCGCGATTCCGCGGCCCACTCCGCGCGTGGCGCCTGCCACCAGTGCCACTTTCCCCTTTAATTTTCCAGCGGCGGGGTTTCCAGACGTCAAGGGCTCCATGGAGTGGACCTCCACAGCAAGTGTTGGAAGACTCTCGCGAATATAAATGACCGTTCATCTACTGTCAAAGCTCGCGCGAGCTGCTTCCTCTTTTCAGTGCCTGCAAGAATTTCCACAGCCTCTGTTTGCTCGCAAACTGTGGAAAACTTGCGCAGACCTCGCGCCAGACTCTGGCACTTGGCGGGATTGCACGTCTCGCTGCTCAGGGTGAACGCCCAAGCTATTCGCTTGTTTTTCTGGCTCGAACGCGTTCGACCGCGCACGAAACTTTTGGCACTGATGCAAAGGCGAGACGCCGTCCCGTGGTTTCGCGGCTGAATTCGCCTTGTGGAAAAACTGTGAATCCTGTGTGAGTGTGCGCCTCTCGTTCGCTCAGTTTTCTCTTGCTCATTACATCGCGTTTAGGCAGAATCCCGGCTCGCGTTTCTAAGCGTTGCCGTAATTTGTAGCCGAGCACTCATGAAAGCCGCGGAGCGGGGCAAACCTTTGCGGCATCGAGCCTGAACGGTCCAAGCGAAAAAGGCCGCACCCAAGCCATTGTGGGATTTCCACAACATTTCCACACCGGTGGAAATCGCAGTAGGGGCTGATTTTCTCAAAATGAATACTCTCTGGGACAAAATCCTCCAGCAGGTAGAACGTCGCGTCAACCCACATAGTTTCGCTACCTGGTTTCGACCCACCCGGCAGGAACGCGCCGAAGACAACCGGATCGTGGTTCGGGTTCCGACGAAGCTTTTCTCAAAGCGGCTGAAGGAAACCTACGGGGACATCCTGAAAGCTGTCCTTACCGAGATCGGGCGCCCTCAGCTCATCCTTGAGTTCCTCTCCGTCGAGGCAGAACCCATTCAAGGGACCCCGCCGGTTTCACCGTCGCCGCAGGCTAGGCTCGACTTCGAATCCACCAACAATCAACTGAACCAGCGCTACACGTTTGAGAGTTTCATCGTCGGAGCCTCAAACCAATTCGCGCACGCCGCGGCGAAAGCCGTGGCCGAGCAACCTTCGAAGTCTTATAACCCGCTCTTCCTTTACGGCGGTGTGGGACTCGGCAAGACCCACCTCATGCAGGCGATTGGGCACGATCTCAAGAAGCGCAACCCCGCTCTGCGGCTCACGTACTTGAGCGCCGAGAAATTCACCAACGAAGTGATCGCCTCGATCCGGTTCGAGCGGATGGCAGCACTTCGGGATCGCTTCCGCAACATGGATGTCTTGATGGTCGACGATATCCAGTTCATCGCCACTCGCGAACGGACGCAGGAAGAGTTCTTCCACACGTTCAACGCGCTCTATGACCAACAGAAGCAAATCGTGATTTCTTCCGATTGCCCGCCGAAAGAAATATCGGCCATCGAGGAACGGCTGCGCTCGCGCTTCGAATGGGGCCTGATCGCCGATATCCAACCCCCCGATCTCGAAACTAAGATCGCCATCCTCCAAAAAAAGGCGGAGAGTGAGCGGGCCCATTTGCCTGACGATGTGGCTGAATACATCGCTCGCTCCATTAAATCCAACGTCCGCGAACTCGAAGGTGCCCTCATTCGATTGATGGCCTACGCCTCTCTTACGGACGTCCAGATTAATCTTCAAACCGCGCAGCAGGTGCTGAAAAATATTATCGAGACGCAGGAAAAGAAGGTAACCATCGAGCAGATTCAGCGCGCCGTCGGAGAGCATTTCGGTTTGCGCGCGCAAGACTTGAAGGTGCGGAGCAACTCCCGCGTGATTGCTTTCCCGCGACAAGTCGCCATGTTCCTCGTGAAGCAGCTTACTTCTGCCTCGCTGCCCGAGATTGGGAAACAATTCGGCGGCAAGCACCACACAACAGTTCTCCATTCAATTCATAAAATAGATGCGCTCCGCCAAGTCGATAAAGATTTCAACAAAACCCTCAACAGGCTACTCGACTCATTCGGATGAGTTTAGGAGGTAGGTGACCGGCCGGGGGCCCTTCTGCTAGTGAAAGGTTGTGGAAGACTTTCGCGGCTCAATCCCCGGCCGGCTTTTTCCGCAGTGGCGCACAAAACTTCCACAGCAGCGGCTTGGCCGCAAACGAAGAGGGTATGAGAGTTGGACCGTTTTCCGCAGGATTCACAGTTGCGGCGGCTACGGCGGTTTTCTTATATTCATCAATCATAGAAAAAGCTGTTACAGTAACCGCAGAAGAGAAAAAGCGAGGGGCTGCACCAGATGGAATTCAGCGTAAAGAAGTTCGATCTGCTTGAGGAGCTCGATCTCACGCAGGGCGTCGTCGAGCGCAAGACGACGATTCCGATCCTTTCGAATCTCTTGTGTGAAGCAAAAGGCAATCGGCTGACGATCACCGCCACCGATCTCGAACTCAGCATCCGCACATCCTGCGAGGCCAAAGTCAAAAAAGAAGGTGCCGGCACGATTCCCGCAAAAAAACTTCTCGACCTTGTCCGTTTACTGCCGGACGAAGAGATCAAGTTCAAGCTTCTCGAGAATCACTGGGTCCAGATCACTTGCGACCGCAAGAACTACAAATTGGTGGGAATGTCGAAGGAGAATTTCCCGGCGCTGCCAAGCTTTCCGCATGCGCTCGTAAAAATTCCCGCCAAACTCCTAGCGGACGTCATCTCGAAAACAACCTTCGCAATTTCCCTCGAAGAGTCGCGGTACACACTGAACGGCGCGCTCCTGGTGCTCAAGCCGAACTCGCTCACCATGGTTGCCACCGACGGTCACCGCCTCGCGATGGTCGAGACAGATCACAAATTTGAAGGGTTCTCCGCCGAGACGCGCGTCCTGGTTCCCAAAGAAAGCGATGACCGAAATTCAGCGTCTCGCTGCGCAGTCTGGCGACGACAGCGCCATCGACTTTGCCCAGGATGAAAGCCACCTATTCTTTCAGTTTGGCGGACGCCTGCTCACATCGCGCAAACTCACCGGCCAATTCCCCAACTACGAAGCCGTTCTGCCTCGCGAAGCGAACAAGACTGTCGTGCTCGAACGCGCTGAATTGCAGGATGCCTTGCGCCGCGTTTCGCAGCTTGCCGACCAGCGCTCTCACGCCGTGAAGTTCATGCTCGCGAAAGAAGGCCTCGAGATTTCCGCTTCAAGCCCTGAATATGGCGAAGCAAAAGAAACCATCGAGAAGGAATTCAAGGGCGATCCCATCGCCATCGGGTTCAACGCGCAGTACCTGCTCGATTTTCTGGGCGCCGCCGCCGATGGACCAATCAGTTTCGAGTTGAAAGACGATCAATCCGCAGGCCAGCTCCGTCCCACAGGCGACGAATCCAGCCGCTATCGCTACGTCGTAATGCCCATGCGCATTTGAGTTTTTGGCCGCACTGTTACCTTGCAAGAGACGCCAAACGTTGCACAATTCTGTCCTCCCCAGATCAATCGCCCCAGCGCCGTTTAATCCCCAACAAAACAACCCGCAAACCATTGAAAATAAGCGCGATAAACTCCAATACACAGGCCGATTTCACTTGTGAAATCCATGAGTCTTGAGTAGAATTTATTCGTTCCAGATTCCTCCTGTTTGGCATTTTGCACGGCCTGAATTCGCGCCTTTTGCGCTTGCCCGCGCCAGAGCGAGTAAAGCGCCGCGCAACCCCCGCAACGGGGGAAAAGAAGGCTCCGCCACATCCGCATGGTGCGGACGGGATGGAGCGCTGAAAAACCCTTCGAGTCCCAGCTCGGCAAGAGCTTCGAGAAATGGGGCCAATGGGCAAGGCAACCGTCGAGCACTTCCGCGCGACACGCCTTCCCTGAAAGCAGTCAACGAATTTCGGCAAACGACCGAACAACATCTGAGGAGACGTACGACTCATGGGTGATAAAGAGACTCCGGCCGCAAAGGGCCCCGGTGGGCACAAGTACGACGCGACCTCTATCAAAGTCCTCGGCGGCATCGAAGCCGTTCGCAAACGTCCCGCAATGTACATCGGCTCCACCGGTGATCTGGGACTGCATCACCTCGTCTGGGAAGTCGTCGACAACTCAGTCGACGAAGCGATGGCCGGCTTCAGCGACGAAATCAACGTCACCGTCCACGACGACAACAGCGTCACCGTAATCGACAACGGCCGCGGCATCCCCGTCGACATGCACGCTACCGAGAAAAAGCCCGCCGCCGAGGTCGTCATGACAGTGCTGCACGCCGGCGGAAAATTCGACAGCGACACCTACAAAGTTTCCGGTGGCCTCCACGGCGTCGGCGTCTCCGTCGTCAACGCGCTTTCCGACTGGCTCGACTTGGAAATCTGGCGCGAGGGTGAAGTCTGGGAGCAGTCCTACGAAAAAGGTGTTCCCACGACGAAGCTCAAAGCCTCCGGCAAAACGAAGAAAACCGGCACAAAGGTGACCTTCCACGCCGATCCGTCCATCTTCGATAAAACCGTCTACAGCTTCGATACGCTCGCGCAGCGCCTCCGCGAGCTGGCCTTCTTGAACAAAGGCCTGAAGATCACGCTCGATGATGAGCGCTCCGGCAAAAAAACCGAGTTTCGATTCACCGGGGGCATTTCCGAATTCGTCAAGCATTTGAACCGCGGCAAGCAGACTCTCCACGATTCGCCGATCTACATGGAAGGCAAGCGCGGCACGGTGGACATCGAAATCGCGCTGCAATACAACGACAGCTACGCCGAAAACATTTTCTGCTTCGCGAACACGATCAACACGGTCGACGGCGGCTCGCACCTCGCCGGCTTCCGCTCCGCTCTCACGCGCACGATCAACTATTACGCCAGCTCGCTCGGCATGCTCAAGGAGCAAAAGGACGAGGTTTCGATCAATGGTGACGACGTGCGCGAAGGCCTGGTCGCCGTCGTTTCCGTGAAGCTGCCGCAGCCCCAGTTCGAAGGCCAGACGAAAGGCAAGCTGAATAGCGATATCAAAGGTCTCGTCGAATCGCTGGTCAACGAACGCCTCGGCGAATATTTTGATAAGCATTCCTCCATCGCACGCCGCATCATCGGCAAATGCATTGACGCTGCCCGCGCCCGCGAAGCGGCCCGCAAAGCGCGCGAGCTCACGCGCCGCAAGTCCGCGCTCGATTCAAGCGGCCTCCCCGGCAAACTCGCCGACTGCCAGGAACGCGATCCGGCCCATTGCGAGTTGTTTATTGTCGAGGGCGAATCGGCCGGCGGTTCCGCAAAAGGCGGACGCGACCGCCGCTATCAGGCCATCCTGCCGCTCAAGGGCAAGATCCTGAACGTCGAGAAGGCGCGCTACGACAAGATGCTCGGCCACGAGGAAATTCGCGCCATCATCACCGCCCTTGGCACCGGCATCGGCAAAGACGATTTCGACGCGTCGAAACTCCGCTACCACAAAGTGATTCTGATGACGGACGCGGACGTCGACGGCAGCCACATCCGCACCCTGCTCCTCACGTTCTTCTTCCGCCACATGCGCGCGCTGATCGAGAAAGAGAATATCTACATCGCGCAGCCGCCGCTCTATCGCGTGAAGCGCGGCAAGATGGACCGTTACATCCGCGACGAGCGCGAATTCTCGCGCGAACTAATGAAGCGCGCCACCGAAGAGCACGTCGTGAAAGGAAAAGACGGCAAATCGCTCGAAGGCGGCGCCCTTACGCAATTCCTCTTGAACATTCAGGAATACGACCAGGTGTCGGCGAAAATGGCACGTCGTTTGCGCGACCCGAAGCTCGTGGAAGTCCTCGCCGACAGCGAGCTCGAAAAGAAAGCCGACTTCGCCGATAAAAAGAAGCTGCAGGACCTCGTCAAAGCCATCGAGAAAGCGAAGCTCGAGCTCGATGCGAAATTCGAGTTTGACGAAGAGCACAGCCTGCATGAGCTCGTGCTGAAAAATGGCGGAGAGCGCCGCATCAACTGGGCCCTGGCTGCGTCGCCCGAATACAAACGCCTGCGCACTCTGCGCCAGGCCATCGCCGAAAACGACAAGCCGCCCTTCACCATCGCGCACAACGGCGACAAGACCACGAAAGAAAGCGCGACGCAATTGCTCAGCTACGTCCTCGAAGACGCGAAGAAGGAATTCACGATCACGCGTTTCAAGGGCCTCGGCGAAATGAATCCCGAGCAGCTCTGGGCCACCACGATGAACGCCGAAACGCGCACGTTGCTCAAGGTGCGGCTCGAAGACGCGGTCGCCGCCGAAGAAATCTTCGCCACGCTGATGGGCGAAAACGTCGAAGAGCGCCGCAAATTCATCGAGGAAAACGCCCTCGACGTCGTCAACCTCGACATTTAGCCGGATGCAATGCCAGCTTACATGGAAGATTTTGCCGGGCCTGCGGGGGCTAAGCTGTTCCGACTTCCTCGCGACGCCCACTATCGCGCCGAACAATGAGCAGGGCGTCGCCTTCGAGTGCGCCAGCGACGCCGAGCGTGACGCATTACTTCACGAACTGGAGGAGTATTTCGCGCCGCAGCGCTTCTCGAACAACGCATCGGCCTTCGAATCTGTGAAGGCCTACGTGCTCGAGCGAGCTGCCAAACAAACGTAGCTCACAATCGCCAATAATCACCAATCACGAAAGGGTCTAAATGGCGGACGAACAGAATCAGTCGGTAATGACGCCGGTCGATATCGAATCGGAAATGAAGAAGTCGTACCTCGATTACGCCATGAGCGTAATCATCGGGCGCGCCCTGCCCGACGTGCGCGACGGCCTCAAGCCCGTCCACCGGCGCATTCTCTTCGGCATGTACGAACTCGGCCTCACCTCGACGAAGGCCTACCGCAAGTGCGCGAAGATCGTCGGCGAAGTCCTCGGCAAATTCCATCCGCACGGCGACTCGCCCGTCTACGACGCGCTCGTCCGTCTCGCGCAGGATTTCAACATGCGCTATCCCCTCGTCGACGGCCAGGGCAACTTCGGCTCGGTCGACGGCGATCCGCCGGCCGCGATGCGGTACACCGAAGCGCGCCTCTCGAAAATCGCCGAGGAAATGCTCGCGGACATCGAGAAGGAAACCGTCGATTTCGTTCCCAATTTTGACGAGAGCGAAAAAGAGCCGGTCGTCCTTCCCACGCAGATTCCGAATCTGCTCGTCAACGGCTCCTCCGGCATCGCGGTCGGCATGGCCACCAACATTCCGCCGCACAACCTGAAGGAAACAGTCGAAGCCGCCATTTTGCTGATCGAAAACCCGGAAACCACGCTGAAGCAGGTGATGAAGATCGTTCCCGGCCCCGATTTTCCCACCGGCGGCTATATCTACGGCCGCGAAGGAATCGAGCAGGCTTACAAGACCGGCCGCGGCAGCTTCCAGGTCCGCGCGAAGGCCGCCATCGAACAACGCGGCAAAGATCGTCAGGACATCGTCGTCACCGAATTGCCGTATCAGGTGAACAAGTCGCGACTGATCGGGCACATTGCCGAGCTGATCCAGAATAAGAAAATTGAGGGCATATCGGACATTCGGGACGAAAGCGACCGCGACGGGATGCGCATCGTCATCGAGGTGAAGCGCGACGAAGAGCCGGAAATCATCCTCAACAAGCTTTTCAAGATGACGCAAATGCAGGAATCATTCGGCATGATCCTGCTCGCCATCGTTGCCGGCCAGCCGCGCGAACTCGGCCTGCTCCAGCTCCTTCATCTGTTTCTCGAACACCGCATCGATGTGGTTCGCCGCCGCACGCAATACGAGCTGCGCAAGGCCCGCGAGCGCGAACACATCCTGCTCGGCTACCGCATCGCTCTCGACAACATCGATGAGGTGATCAAGATCATCCGCGGGTCGGCCAGCCGCGCGAATGCCCGCGAGAATTTGCACGACTTCTTCGAAAACAAGACCGTTCGCGTCCTGGTCGGCGGCAAGGAAACCGCCATTCGCGGCGTCAAGCTCGACGCCAAGAAGTACTCCATCACCGCGGCAGGCTCGGGCGAAGGCCTCGGCCTCAGCTACATTCAAATCGACGCCATCCTCGAGCTGCAACTCCACCGCCTCACGCAGCTCTCCGTCGATGAAATCCTCAAGGAACTCGCGCAGATCCGCGAGCGCATCGCCGAGCTTACGGAAATCCTCTCGAGCGAAAAGAAACTGAAGGCCGTGATCGTCGCCGAGCTGCGCGAAGTGCTCAAAACCTACGGGGACGATCGCCGCACCCAGATCGTCGACCGCGTCGAGGAAATCCAGCTCGAAGACCTGATCAAAGACGAAGAGATGGCCATCACCGTCAGCCATGCTGGCTACATCAAGCGCACCTCGGTGGAAACCTATCGCCACCAGTCTCGCGGCGGCAAAGGCCGCATCGGTGCCAAGACGCGCGACGACGATTTCGTCGAGCACTTTTTCACCGCATCGGCCCACAGCTACATATTGCTTTTCACGTCGAAAGGCCGCGTCTACTGGCTGAAGGTGTACGAAATTCCCGAGGCCGCCGCGGCCACGCGCGGAAAAGCCATCAACAATATCGTCCGTTTCCAGGAAGGCGAAAAGCTTACCGCCGTCGTCGCCGCGCGCAATCTGGAAGAAGAGAGCCGCTACGTTTTCCTCGCGACGAAGAGCGGCACCGTAAAGAAAACCGCCATCGCCGAATTTTCCAATCCGCGCCCCTCCGGCATCATCGCCATCAACCTCGACGCGGGCGACGAGCTGATCGGCGCAAAACTCACCGACGGCACGCAGATGATTTTCCTCGCGAGCCACGACGGCCAGGCGATCCTCTTCCGCGAGACGGAAGTTCGCTCCATGGGCCGCGCCGCCGGCGGCGTGAATGGCATGGACCTTGCGAAGGGCGACTACGTCGTCAGCATGGAAGCAGTGCAGCCCGACTTCGGAATCATCGCGAAGGAGTTCAAGAAAGAAACGCGCAACCTCGAAGAACTTGAGAGCGACCACATCCGCGAATCGATCACGTCGTTGATGCTCACCGTCGCCGAAAAGGGCTACGGCAAGCGCACGCCGCTTGCGGAATATCGCGTCACGTCGCGCGGCGGCAAAGGCGTAATCAACTTGAAATCCACCGATCGCAACGGCCCGGTCGTCGCGGCCGTACAAGTCCGGGAAGATTCCGACGTGATGATCATCACGCACCAGGGCAAAGTAATCCGCGTTCACTCCGGTGAGATTCGCGAAGCGGGCCGCTCCACGCAGGGCGTCCGCCTGCTGCGCCTCGAAGAAGGCGACCGCATCGCCGCCGCGGCCGCAATCCTGGAAGAAGAAACCGCCGCCGCGCCCGAGCCGGAGAAGAAGTAAAGGGAGCCGGTTGATGGACAGGAAATTGACCAGAGCGGGGTTACGATTCCGGCGGAGGGATGTAGTAGCCGGGGCGGGTGCGCACATCCACACCGGGCTTGTCGACCGTCACTTTAATTTCGTGATACCCGGACGGCTCATCGCCCGGCGGGCGGTATCCCGAGCGTATACTGCGAATGAAGCTCGCCACCGATTTCGTCCATCGCTTTTTCGATCGAACGGTCGCGCATCGTGTTCACGTGCAGCCCGCCCGTCGCCTTGCTGGCAATCTCCAGCGAATTCGGACCAATCGCGTTCTTTCCCGTTTTCACCAGCCAGATCAACAACGCTCCCAAATCCATATTCCCTTGCACCTGCTGCTCGAGTTCCGGCGTCGGCGGCTTTCCGTTCGGTGTCGGCACAGGATAAGTTCCGGGAGGCCCGAGTTGCGGCGGCTGATATTGCCCGGCTGGCTGGCGCAGATCGGCTGCGGTGGTGCTCAGTCCGATCGAATAGATTGTGACGTTCGCCAGTTGCGCATGCCGCAAGACATGTCCAAGCTTGCTCTCACTTCCTGAATCCTGCGCCTCTCCCACAACCACCATGACGCGTCGTCGCACTGCAGGTCGTTGCTCGAGAAGCTCGATCCCGCGAGACATCGCGTCATACAGAAGCATGCTCGACGATCCTACAGGCAGGCGCTCGATCGTGCTCTGCACGGTCTCAACGTCCGAGGTGAAGGTCTGGAGCAGGTCTACCGTATCATCGTAGCCGAGGACGGCAGCTTCGGAGGTCTGGCCCATCACGGTCTCGGTGAATACGATTCCTGACTTGCGGATTGCGGGCAGCATCGCTTGGACGTGCGAGCTCGTTTCGGCCACGAGCACGATCGACAGTGGATCGCCCCCCAAATCGAAGTGGTTGATCTTCTGCTCGGCGCCGTTGTCGTACACATGGAATTTGTCCTGCGTCAAATCCAGGACCATCTCGCCCGTGCGCGGATCGACCACCGTCACGGGAGTAGTCACTACGTTCACGCGCGCGCGAATCGCGCGCTTTTGCTGCTCGGCCGCAGGTTCCTTCTCCGGCTGAACCCCCGGCTTGGGACGGAGCGGGCCTGCGGGGGCCCCTTGTCCCCAGGAAGGGGTGGCGAGAGCCGTGCAGGCGATCGCGAACCCGACGAGGCACGCCACATTGAGCGTTGATCTCCGGCGTTTCATTGGCTTCACTCTATTACGATTCCCTGCGAGCGAGGCCCGTTGCTTTGAACGCTCGCCTCGGGAGAAGCCTCGAGCGTTGCCAGTATGCATTGTGAGGACATGTCTCACGCCCTTGCCGCGACCGGACGCGAAAGGTAATAGAATGTTCGTTCGCCACTTTTTGAGGGGGAGAGCATGAGACGTTCGGGGCATTTGCCCATGCCGAAGCTGGCCTATCAAGACAAGAAGTTCATGGAGAGCCTGGGAGCGCGTCCGCTTCGGATCATCGCCGAGTATCTCGATCCTCTGGCGCGTCTGCGAAAGGAGAAGGTGGCCGACACAATCGTGATGTTCGGTTCGGCAAGAATTCCTTCACGCGATCGAGCGCTCGATCATCTCCATGAAGTTCAGCACAGTTCGCGCGGCCGGCGGAACGGCCAGTGGCGGGAAAAGATCAGTGCCGCACGCTCCGATTTAGGAATGTCGCGCTACTACGAAGAGGCGCGCGCGCTTTCCAAGCGGATCACGCAGTGGGCCATGACGCTCGGCACCGACCCGAAACGCTTCGTCATCTGCTCGGGCGGCGGCCCCGGAATCATGGAAGCGGCGAACCGCGGCGCGGCCGAAGCGGGCGGCTCCTCGATCGGCCTTAGTATTCAGCTGCCGCACGAGCAACGCCCGAATCCGTACATCAGTCCCGAGCTTAATTTCTGTTTTCACTACTTCTTCATGCGCAAGCTATGGTTCGCGCAGATGGCAAAAGCCTTGATCGTTTTCCCCGGTGGCTTCGGCACGATGGACGAGCTCTGGGAAATGCTTACGCTGATGCAGACAGGGAAGCTCTCTTCGCATCACTTGATTCTGATTTACGGCCGAAAATACTGGGACAAGATCCTGAATTGGAAGCACATGGTCCGCAGCGGAACCATCAACGCTCGCGAGTACAAGCTGCTCGAGTTTGCTGACACGGTGGACGAGGCCTTCGACCGCGTCCGCGCCGACATGGAAAAGTACCACTTAGTAGCGGACGAAGACTAACTTCCGCGCAGGTCACTCGCTCACAACCACCGCGCAAGGCAACCACGGCAGGCCTTGGCACGTCCCTTATTTAGGCAGCGATGAAGGCGGAGCCACCCAGCGGGCTTCATGTTATTGCCCGACTCTTAAAGAGGAGGCATTTATGTTCACGAGAGCGAAGCTACTTGCAATCGCGCTGGGCGGATTTGTCTTGGTCGGCGGTGCAGGCGCAGCCAAGGCCGCGGATTGGGACCGCGGCTGCGATCGCAAGATCGCACACGAACAACGCGAACTGGATCGCGCAATCGAGCGCCACGGTTACCGGAGCCGCCAGGCCCAGCACGAACGGCGTGAACTCGATAAACTATACGCCCGTTGCCGGTCTCGCGACGGCTATCGCTGAACTCGCAACCGAAGTGGGAGACTCTAAATCTGGATTCTCCCGCAGCGCATGTCCAAGCTCGAGAATCCATTTCAACGGTCACGTACTAGGTCGAAGCGAGTGGCTTCGCCCGGGCAGATTGCGTCCTTACGATCTCGCTGACGAGAAACAAATCCGTGAGTAGCGCACGGAGATGAATCGAAGCGTTCAGGTTGTCGATCAATTGAGAGCTGATGGAAGGCTGCGCGAGGACCAGCCCAATGGCGGCCAGAGAGTCGCGCGCGTCGCGGTCGAGCACTTCGAAGAATGCCTTGTAGCGCTCGACTGATTCAAGGTGTTCTTGCTTCACCGCCGTTGCACAGCCTTCGGCCAGACCAGAAATCGCCGTTACGGCGCGTCCCAGGTAGTCGCGGATTTGCCTGCCTGAATGGCTGCCTTCGTCACTCGGGAGCCCTTGCGCCGCATAAGCCAGCATGAACTCGTAGCATTCTTCGATCGTGTCGCACCGTTCTGAAATATCAGCCAACATCTGGCAACCCCTCGGTCTTCGTTTCCTGGGATCTCGAAGGCGACGCGGCGGCTTCGACCGGCCAACGCGCTGGATCGTGTTCCTCCAGATAAAAATCTCGGCTCATCCAGCCGAAGATCATCGACTTCGTGATGGGGCGCTTCTCCGGTCGCAGGCCAAAGTAGACATGCATCATGATCAACGCGATCAGTCCGACGCCCGCGAGACCGTGCAGCACGTACATCATTCCCCAGGTCATGTCGCTGAATAGATACGGATTGCGAGGAAAAAAGATCGTGCGCACGCGAAACATCATGAACACGCCGGTCACGATTGCAGACAGACCGGCCACGATGATAGCGCCATGGTAGAGCTTGTTTTCGAGCGGATACTTCGCAAACCTCTCCGGCGGCGGCGCGGGCTTCCCCATGAACCGCAGGATTCTTCTCCGCGCATCGCGCACGTCAATTCTGTCTGGCCAGATTGACCAGAAGTCCAAAAAAAACGAAGCGTGAAAGACGTGGAATATCACGGAAGCCGTCAACACAGTTCCGGCGATCCAGTGATATGTAACCCAGTCAAACTGAACGCCTACTCTCGGAAGGAAAGCGGTAAACAACAGCGTGAACATGGAGGCCGCCATGATCCAGTGAAATGCTCGGGCGGTGAGTGAGTGCCGCGGCACCTTTTCGGGGATCTTGGCGAGGATTACGGGAGCAGCTTCAGGCTCGAACTCCCTGGGCTTCGCGAAATACCGCACGTAAATCGCGTGGACGATGACGAAGAGCAATCCTGCAATAGCCGCCACCCATATCAGGAACCACGCAATGTGGATTGGGACAGTTTTCCCCCACGGATCTATTGCCCATTGTAGGGGGTCCACTTTGCCTCCTCCACGCCTCCGATGGCGCGCTTTACCAGGTTTCTCATCAGCGGGATCTTATAGGCGTTGAACTGCAAAGGGACAGCGCCCTGCACTGCCAGTTTCCCCGCCATTTCTCCGGTTGCTGCATTCGGCGGTTTTCCCTGGACCGCATCTTCGACAAGCTTCAGGCGCAGAGGGCGAGCGGCGGCACCATTCACAGCAATACGGATTCGGTCGATGTTGCCATTTGACACCACCATCGCTGAAGCCACGTTGAGCAGCGGAAAGTCCCACACGTTTCGGTCCCGGATTTTTTCAAAATAGAATTTCGCACCGGCCCATGTAGACGGAATTCGAATGGCCGTCAGCAGGTCACCGGGCTTCAAAATGTGCAGTCGCGTGATATCCACTTCAGGGCCGATAAAATAATCCTCGGCGTCCACCACGCGCTCACTCTTGGAGGTGCGAATAACGAATTTGGCATCGAGCGCAATCAGCGCGGGAGCAGAATCAGAAGGATTCACCGCCACGCAGCGGTCCGCCTGCAGAATCGCATGCTCCCGGTTACGGCCCTCCGGCGTATCGGCGTAGCAGATATTCCCTCCGGCGCGGTAGCAGGGCCATCCAGCCCTGTAATACCAGCAACGCGCGTCCTGCGACACGTTGCCGCCAAGCGTGCCCTGGTTGCGGATCTGCGGCGACGCCACCAATTCCGCGCTGTCGGCCAGCAGTTTATACTTCTCTCTGATGACGGGATGCTCGACCACTTCCGTGAGCGTAGTCATCGCGCCGATCTCGATGCCGTCGGCCGTGGTGCGAACTCCTTTGAGTTCCGAGACCCCGCTCAGATCGACCACAACCTTCGGCTTCTTGATGCGGTCCTTGAGCCAGTCGAAGCTATCCATGCCTCCGGCCAGCACCCAGCCGTCCTCGCCCTGTTGCTCGAGCACCTTTTGCGCATCCGCAATTGAGTTCGGCTGAACCAGCTCGAAAGCCGGCATGACGTCTCGAATCACAGCCATGGCCTCTCCTATTACGTCTCCGCTAAATGTGCGCCCTTAGTGGATGTTGCATGGGACGTCCCGCTTCGAGGGACGTGAGAATAGTGTCCGCGTTGACTGGAGCACGCTGGAAGATCTCGTCTCCCAGCGCATCGGAAAGAGCGTTCAAGATCGAGGCGCACCCGCCTCCGACGGGCGGCTCGCCCACACCGCGCGCGCCGACCGGCGTTTCCGGATCAGGAATATCGAGCGCCGCCCACTGCATGTCGACGGGCACGTCCAGAATCGTTGGTGGCTTACTCTGGTAAAAGCGCCTCGAAAGCATTGCGCCGTAGTTAGGGTCGTAAACCCACTTCTGCCCAATCGCGTGCCCAATGCCCAGAACCGACCGGCCCAGCACCTGGCCGCCCAGCGCACGCGGATGAATTACCGAGCCCACATCGGCGTAGGCGAGGAAATCGACGATGTCGTACTTGCCGGTTTCCACGTCCACTTCGACCTCGGCAAAGCTCGCAACGTAGGAAAACGTCGCGCCATCGCGAGGGTGATTGTCCTTCGCGGCCGCCAAAAGACCCTGACCCGCGAGCGCTGCCGCCGACGCCTTAGTCCGCTTGTTAAGGTCGGCGGATACTTCGTGGCCATCGTAGATGCCGCCGAGTTGAATCGCGTACTTCGCGGCATGCCCGAGAGTCATGCCGGCGCCGCCGCCCTTGCGAAACACCCGCTCGTTCGCGACATCGTAATTGTCTGGCTTGCCGCCGAGCTTCTTGGCCGCAATCTCCTTGAGTTTTTGCCGGGCATCCATCGCGGTCGCGTAGGCGGCGCGTGTCATCGCATGGGTTGTCTGGCTGCCACCGGAAACGCAGGTGAACGGAAGATTCTTCGACGAGTCGCCCCATGTGATGTCGCACTTCTCCCACGGCACGCCGAGAACTTCGGCTCCCGCGCGATGCACGTCGATCACCGACTCCGTTCCCAGGTTGCCGATTCCGGATTGGAAGTTCACGCGGCCATCTGGCGTGATGACCAGGATCCCATCGAAGCCGGTCGTGCCACCGACGTAACAACTCAGCGCCACGCCCACTCCACGCACCTTCGTGCCGATCCGCTTCGGGGTGCGTGCGACGCGCTCGCTCCATTTGAACTGTTCCGCCCCTCGGTCGAGCGCTTCCTTTAGGAACGCGCTCGTCGCATAAGGCCGCTTGCCTTTCACCTCCGGCCCGAACGGCGCCTTGCCCTCCGGGCAATTGATTCGGCGGGCTGCGACTTGGTCCAGCCCGAGCTTGCGCGCAGCTTTCGCGATGACCGGTTCCATGATGACGATGCCCTGCAGGCCGCCAGGCGAGCTCTGCGCACTTCTGGGGGGCGTATTCGTCAGTATCGTGACTCCGCGCCAGCGCATCGCTTCCGGTTGATACAAAAGAGAAACGATGCGGCCTGATGACGGGACATCGCCGTTAGCGTCATAGGGACCGTTGTTCGAGATAACGAACATGTCGAGCGCGATGATCCGCCCCTCCTTGGAAAAGCCCACTTTCACCCGCCCTAGCAGGCTCGGCCGCGCACGGCCAATGAACGTCTCCTCCTCGCGGCTGATCCGCATCATCACCGGCGCATTGGCCTTCTTCGATAACAGCGCCGGAATAATCAGCGAAATGCCCGCCGTCACCTTGCTGCCGAAGCCGCCTCCGGTGTATTCGCTGATCAGCACAACGTTGCTCACGTCGATGTTCAGCCACCTTGCAATAGCAGGAACGGTTTGCGCGGTGCTCTGCGTGCCGGTGTGAACGTAGACTTTTCCGTTCTGCCAGTAAGCCAGGGCACTACGCGTCTCAAGCGGCTGATGACTCGTGTCCGGCGTCACAAACGTTTCATCGAGTACCAGCGCCGCATTCTTGAATCCTGCGTCGATGTCGCCGTACGACCATTCATCAGGCGCCTTACCCATCGGCAGGCGCCCGTACTTCGCGTCAGCGAACTCCGCCTCGGTCCACTTGAGCGCTCCGATCGTGGGAGGTGGCGGGCCCTGTGGCGGAGCTCCCGCGACGGCCGGGGGCGTCGGAGACTGCACCCAGATGTTTCCGTCGGTTCTCGGGTTGGGTCCACCCGGACGCAAGGTATCGAGCGGATCGATGACGAAGGGCAGCGGCTCGAACTCGATTCGAATCTTTTCAATCGCTTCAGCGGCAGTGAGTTCATCCACCGCGGCCACAGCGAGAATCGGCTCGCCTTGGTAGAGCGGTTCCATCGTGAGCGCCCGCTCGCTCTTTGGGTTGGCTCGAATTACTGTGCCATTGTCTGTGAGGCTATCGGCCGGAGGCGGAAGTTCGTCGGCCGTTAGAATCGCTCTCACGCCGGGCGTTGCGAGCGCCTCGCGTATGTCGAGGTGTTTCACTCGCGCGTGCGGCAAGGGGCTCAGCAGCAGCTTGCAAAACAGCATTCCTTCGGCGTTGTAGTCCTCGGCGTACTTTGCCTGGCCCGTAACTTTCGCGTAGAGATCGGCAGTTACGTAATCTTTGCCGATCAATTTGTGTCCAACGCCGTACACACGCGGAGTCGTTTCGACAGATCCAGGATCTCCCTTAGGCATGGCTTGCCCTCCTCATGTTCTCTGCGCCGCGCATCATCGCGGTGAGGATCTTGTCGTAGTCCTGGCACCGGCACAGATTCCCCGAAAGACCCTGCGCCAGTTCGCTCCGAGTGGGATTTGGATTTGCCTTCAGGAAGGCCACGGCCGTCATAATGAAACCCGGCATGCAGAAGGCGCACTGGAAGCCTTGTTCATCGACGACGCCCTGCTGAACTGGGTGCAGCGTGCCGTCGGAGCTTGCGAGTCCTTCGATGGTCAGCACTTTCCGATCGCGCACCGTGTGTGTCAGCACCGAGCAGGAATAGTGCGGCACGCCGTCGATCAGCACGGTGCAAGAACCGCATTCCGCTCGGTCGCAACCCAGCTTCGTGCCCGTAAGCCCGAGCTTATGGCGCAAAGTCCAGGCGAGGGTTTCTTGCTTCATGACGTCGACACGGCGCTGCTGCCCGTTGACGTTGAGTGTGAGGAGTCGTTCTCCCGTGCCGCCCGTAGTCTGGCCCAGCAGAGTAGACGCGCGGAACAGATAGCCGGCTGAGGAGATTGCCGCGCCGCTCGCAATGACCCCCTTGATGAAGTCGCGCCTCGAGACCGCATCCCGTGCGCCGCCAATCGTCTTTGGGTCAACGATGTTGCTCATCGCGAGGGGTACCTCCTGCCTGTTGCAAGCGCGGCGCGGTAGTCTTCCAAACTCATTTATTTCAAAGTGGATGATCTAGATCGCGCGGCGCCGCCTCTTTTGGGGTTTCAGTTGTACGGCTGCAGGATTCCGATTCTCGGACCGGGGCATTGTTGACTAAATCTGGCAAAGGAGCAAGTCTCCTCGCCCTTTGGTTTGCGCCGCGGAAGGTAAGTGAAGGCACAGCTTTTCCGCCCAACTCTGAAAATATTACGCCAGATCTCGGGGGGCTAGTTTTTAGATACTTCGAGATCCGGCGTAAAGACCGCGTCAAACCGCAGCTTCTCGTGCTTGTCATGGACCAGCACAACCGGCGAGAGCCGGAGTGACTGTTTGCACGCGCGGCACGCCGTCATCTCGCCTTGCAAGTCCTGAACGAACCCGTCCGTGAAGTGATACGCCGCGCGCGGCCGCCGAGCTGCCTTGGCTCCCCTGGAGCCGCAATGAGGGCACGTGTACTCCACGCGGTCGTCCAGCGGATCGCGGTTTAGCGCGGCCCACCCCGTGTACCGTACTCCGATAGTTTCAAT
Organism: uncultured Acidobacteriota bacterium; assembly: GCA_963744235.1. Taxonomy (GTDB): domain Bacteria; phylum Acidobacteriota; class Terriglobia; order Acidiferrales; family UBA7541; genus Palsa-295. The sequence goes on from CAVUSU010000008.1 coordinate 145,396, forward strand.
CGAATTTTTGCTCATGATTTCTACCCTAAGACCTCTCTTGGCATTTCTGCACATTCCTTAGACGCACCCGCTCGCTTCTAAGGTGCAACCTCGTTGCCCAAAACTCTAAACCATTGTTGTCAAATCAGTTGCAAACAGCCAACCCAGGATGGATTGCCATGGCAATGCGCCCAGGTCCGTTTTGCGCTGGATTTGGGGAACCGGCCGCCTGGCGTGGTGTCTATCACAATGAAGGGATCGCGACCTCCCCAGTAGCAAACGGGTTGGCGGATGTTAGCCGCCGACCCGTTCCTGATTCTCTTTTTTCGCACGCAAATTCGACAGGAGGAGTGTGTCTATGAGCGGTCTGGGGAATCTATCTCAATGCATGGTCGATAGCGACCCCGAAGCTATCTCTAGGGCGCGATGGTTGCGCCGGAAGGCCCTGGTGATTTCAGTTTTCCTCGAAGCTGTGTGTTTCACTGCCATGTTGCTTTGGCCGCTGATTACTCCTGGCGTTCTTCCGAACGGCACCATCATGACGCCGCTCCCCCCATATCACGGAGGCGGAGGTCCAAGAAGAGCTACGCAAAGGCTCCAACCGCTCCGACACGGCGACCCCGTTCCTCGAATAACGCCAATATTCACTTACCATCCGCATCAAGAATCAAATCGCTGGCAAGAGCCCAGCGCTGAAGATGCTCCGGATGTCGATGCTGGCCCGGCTGGCTCCGACCAGGGGCCAGGGCCAGCCGGAATCGGCCCCTACGTTCCGGGAGGCGGCGAGAACGGACCTCATATCGCGCCGCCCCGCGAGCCGGAATCAATCCGGCCGATACGACAAAAGGTCAGTGAAGGCGTTATGGAAGGGGCGCTCATTCATCGCGTCGAGCCGATCTACCCGATGATTGCGCGAAACATGCGCCTTTCGGGAACCGTGCGACTGCGCGCAGTCATCGCCACCGACGGCTCCGTTCAGCATCTCGAGGTTCTAAGCGGTAGCGAAATTCTTGCTCGCGCGGCGCGCCAAGCCGTGGAGCAATGGCGCTATCGCCCGACGCTACTCAGCGGCGTTCCGGTCGAGGTCGAAACATACATCACCGTCACTTTTGTACTAGGTGATCACTGAGCAGCGGCGGACGAACAAGTCTTGAATCTCGCAGTCGCGTAGCGGAGTCTTAAAACGAGCTACTAAAGAAGCGGCTCGCCGGAATTTCGGGAAATGATCTCGCGGGTTTCGTCGCGCAGACGCACGATTTCGTGCCAGTCGTTTCCCGCGCTCGGATTGGGCACCACGAGCGGCCCGAAAGTCACCGTCAGGCGCCCCGGCTTCGGCAGGTGCGTCTTGTCGCGGAGAATTTGGCGCGTGCCGCGAATGGCCACAGGGCAGATCGGCCGCTGCGCATCGACGGCAGCTTTGAAAGCGCCCAACTGGAATGGCCGAATGCCCGTGATCGGCGTGAACGTTCCTTCGGGATAGATTGCGACGGATTCGCCCCGTTCGAGCGCCGCCTTTACGTCCTCCGCCTGCCGAACCCTCGCATTCGGGTCGCTCCGGTTGAACATGAACTGACCGCTTCGGCGAGCCATTGTTCCGAACAACGGCATACTCACCACTTCGCCCTTTGCGACAAACCGAACACCTGGCGGCAGCAGCGCCATCATCGCCACCGTATCCGCGTAACTCGAGTGGTTAGGCGCGAAGATCCACGGACCTGACCGAGGACCCGATGCCGATAGCTCAGCCAGCGTCTCGGTTCCTTCAATCTCCACGCGAATTCCCGTAGACCATAGAATTGCCCGGGCGGCCGAATGGATCAATCGCGAGGCTCGGCGTGGGTCGCGTGTGAGCGAGACGGCCGCCCATAGCGGCGCAACCACCGCTGCCGTGGCCGTGAGCGCGTATGCGCCATAAATGCGTTGGGCCGCGACCCGCGCGCCGCGAGTGACCAAAGCCCACGTTCGAGGAGCCGCCCCGCGCACCGCCAGCTTCGCGATTTGCACCCAGGGCGCTTCTCGTTTCTTCCCGAGCCTTCCCTCCAGATACAGTCGCCGCGTTTCGCTGCGGCGCAGTTTGCCGCTGGATGTCTTGGGAATCGATTGCGGCGGAAGTATTTCCACTACGTCAGGCGGCAATCCCATCCCCTCCTGGACCGCCCGCGAAATGTCGGCCGTGATGCGTTTTGAATCGGCGGCGTTGCGTATCTCGGCGGTCACGACGAATCGCTCCGTGCCGCTTCGCGCGTCGGGTGCACCAAACGCGACCACGCAGCCCGCGCGCACTCCGGCCACTTGTCCCGCGATCTCCTCGATCTCATGCGGATAAAGATTGCGGCCACCCTTGATGATCACGTCTTTCGCGCGCCCGGTGATGAAAAGTTCGCCGTCAACCCAGTACGCGCGGTCACCTGAATTGAGCCAGCCGCCTTCGCGCATCAGGTCGCGCGTCGCGCTGGGATTTCGATAGTATCCGCACGTCGCGGCAGGCCCGCGAAACCACAGCTCGCCTTCGACGCGTTCGTCGGCGTCGCGGCCTTCGCGGGTCACAATGCGGCATTCCACGTCCCGGAGCGGCCTCCCCGCGCCGACGAATTCCAGCGGCGCCGAATCGTTTGCGCTTGCGGCCACAGCGCGGCCCGATGATTCAAAAGTCGCTCGGTCGATGCGATCGACTCTGCTTCCAGATCCCGGCTTTGGCGCCGATACCGCAAGAGATCCCTCCGCCAAGCCATACACGCCGAGCAGCGCCCCGCGATCGAATCCGTAGGGCGCGAACCGCGCCACAAACCGTTCGATCGTAGCTGCTTGCACCGGCTCCGCTCCGTTCAACGCAGCGCGCCACGAACTCAGATCCAGACCCTTCAGATCCTCGTCGGCGATTTTGCGCACACAAAGCTCAAATGCGAAATTCGGCGCAGGGCTGATCGTCCCCCGATGGTGATGAATCGCCCAGAGCCAGCGCGCGGGCCTGCTCAGGAAGGCCACCGGCGACATCACCACCAGCGGAATTCCCGTGAACAAAGGCACAAACCACGCGCCAATCAGTCCCATATCGTGGTAGAGCGGCAGCCAGCTCACCGCGACGTCCTCGGGCCGCAGGTCGATCCCTGAGGTAATCGATCCGATGTTCGCCAGCAGATTCGCGTGCGTCAGCGTGACGCCCTTCGGGTCGCCCGTTGAGCCCGACGTGTATTGCAGAAACGCGATGTCTTCGCCGCGGGCATTGTGAGAGAGGCTCTCCACTGGCCGCCATTCCTTACTCACGTTCTCTGGAACAGTTGGCGTCGCGCACAGCTTCTCCGCGTTGAGCACCTCCCGCAGAGTTGGAACGCGCGGCTGCAGCAATCGGGCAAGGCCCTCAGCCTGCCGCCAGGTCACCAAAAATCGGGCCTCGGCGTTTTTGAGGATGTTCGATTGCCGCGTTGCATATTCGGCGATGCGGTCGGCGCGGAACGGCGGGTAGATCGGAACCGGAATGCCCCCTGCAAGAAGGATGCCGGCGAACGTCGAGAAGAATTCCGCGCATGTTGGCAGCATGATCGCGACGGTTTGCCCCGGTTCGAGTCCGCGCCGCGAAAGCTCCGCTGCAGCTTCGGAAGCGCGCTCGTAGAGCTCGCCGAACGTAATCGTCCGCAGCGCGTCGTTCTCTTCGTAGAGGTGAATATGCGCGCGTCCCGGCTCGCCGAGCCCGCGAAGACGGATGATCTCCGTCAGTGATTCGGCGGCTCGAATTTGCCGTTCGAGCTCCGGCCTGAGCTTAGTGGAACCCCCTCGGACGGGAGAGTTCGCAAAGGCAGCATCGGGAGCGGTCGTCGACAACTCGTTTTCGTCGCCGTCTTCGCGGAGAATGGCCTCGACCAGGTCCTCCACTGAATTTGCTTCGGCAACGACGTGTTCGGGCAGCCGGACTCCGCAGGCCTTGCCCAGGCGCAGCATCAGCTCGACGCGCTCAAGGCTGCCAAGTCCTAGTTCGCGCTCGAGGTGCGCCGAGGTGCCGCGGGCGCAGAGGTCTTCCAGTCCCCGTGAGTTCCCCAGCTCCGCAAGGAGCTGGCGCACCGTCGCAAGAGCTTGCCCCTCGACGATGGCTTTACGATCGAGTTTTGTGCCGGTAGCGCCCACGATGGCAGCGTAGGATCAGCGTCGGGTCAGCGTTTGGTTTTTCGATGCGTCCCGGAAACGCATTGTGAAATCCTCGACGGAGCCTATCACCGCGCCGCCCTCGGTTCAACTTTTCCACCTTCACCAGGGTGAAAGCAGCGAACCCGCGGACCATTGGTCAACTCGCCACCCAAGACCTGCGGCGAACAAACCTCGAATTCTCAATGGAGTACGTTCGTACCGGGACGAATTGAACCCTTTGGCCTATCGACGCTGCCGCGGACCGCAGGCATTATGGCTAAGTATTCGGGGCGCGGAAACGCCGCCTCGAATGTCTGCACCTCCATCACCCCATGCCCACGAGCGGCCGGCACCCCCACCGGCCGCTCACTTTTTTTGGGCAGCCACATCAGTCACCCTAAGCCTTGAACCCGCAAATCCCAATATCGGTCGCCGCATAGACGAAGTCGCCTGATTCGGCTCGTATCCGAAACTCGGGACGAAACCAGCACATTCAGATTATTTATTCAAATCATCTGTGGTTGACATTGTCTGAATCCGGGATTATATAGCTCCCAGAGAGTGGGTGTGTTGTGGGGTGTCTGCGCTTTTTGGCGAATGCTCGGGGGAGCATGCGTCCAGCGGGTCGGTTTCGCCAATGACCATTCCGCACTTCTACCCACCTTATTAGATTAGGGGCGACTCCTGGGAGGTGTGCCGTGAAGTATTTCGCCGGCTTTTTGCGCCTAGCTGGTTTCTGCGCTTTCGCGCTGGTTGTCCTTGGCTTCGTCAGTATTCGGTCCGCTCGCGGCCAAGACGTGGGCAGCTTGGGAGGAACCGTCACCGATCCTACCGGTGCTGCGGTCAGCGGTGCCAGAGTCACCGCCACTGATCTTTCTTCTTCCGCCACACACGCGACGACCACCGACAAGAATGGCAGCTACAGTTTTACCCAGCTCGCCCCGAGCAACTACAAAGTCGAAATTGAGAAGGAAGGCTTCAAGACATTCATTCAGGCGAAAGTAAGTGTTCTCGTTGCGACGCCGACCCTACTGGATGCTCGGCTCGAACTTGGTGCGATGTCGCAGCAGGTAGTCGTGGAATCGGCAGCCGCTCCTACGATCAACACTCAGGACGCCACCGTCGGCAACACTTTTAACGAGCAGCAGGTGCAGGATCTGCCGATCCTTGCGCGCAACATCGTCAACTTGCTAACTCTTCAGCCCGGAGTTGTTTTCACGGGGCTGTCGGATACGGACAAGTTGAACATGGGATCGATCGCCACTATGGATACCCGCGAAGGAGTCGTCGACGGGATCCGCGGCAACCAGACGGACGTGACTCTCGATGGCGTAGACTCCAATGACTGGCAGAACCAGTCCGCATTTATGAGCGCGCTGCCAGTGACGCCCGATTCCGTCGAAGAGTTTCGCGTTACCACCACGAACGCGAACGCGACGAACGGCCTCACCGGCGGGGCGCAGGTGCAGATGGTCACCAGGAGTGGCTCCGACCAATTCCATGGAGCCGCGTATTGGTACTACCGCACGACAGGCGCCTCCGCCAACTCTTGGTTCAACAATCATGTCGGTGTGGACCGCCCGAAATTGCAGCGCAACCAGGCCGGCGGCACATTCGGCGGCCCGATCAAGAAGGATCGAGCCTTCTTCTTTCTCAACAATGAAGAGCGCCGCGACGTGATCGACGGCCTTGAGACTCGCACGGTTCCTTCGGACTCACTCCGCGACGGCGTCTTGATCTACCAGTGCGACTCGAGTTCTACTGTTGCGTGTCCCGCCACCCAAGTCCAAGGACTGACCGCGATGCAACCGGTTGCGGCGGGCTATTTTGGCATCCCGGCAAAACCGCAAAGTGGCGCGCCTACAAGCGTGCAGCAATTGGATCCACTGGGACTGGGGGTCAACCCAGCCATGGTCCCTTACATGAGCCTGTTTCCCCACGGGAACGATCCAACGGTAGGAGACGACGCGACCGGTGGGCCCATTGCGAACTTTATCGGCTATCGATTCAACGCCCCCGAGCTTACCAGCAACAATATCTACATCGCGAAGTTTGATTACAACATTACAGCAGACGGACATCACGCGATTTTTTTGAGAGGCTCGATGCAGGGGTTGAGGACCGATTTGACCGGCGCCCAATTCCCAGGCGAGCCTGCGGCTCAGTCCTTGTTGAATAACAGCCGGGGCCTAGCCGTCCAATATCAAGCCCAACTTAGCCCAACTCTTGTTAATACTGCCCGCTACGGTTTCATCCGCGAAGGGATTGCGTTCTCCGGGACGGTCGGACCTCAGTTCGACATACGGGATTTTAGCGACGTTCAGAACTTCGGCGCGCGTGCTAATACGCACGCCATTCCCGTGCACGAAATCAACGACGACCTGAGTAAGTCATTCGGCAAGCATACGCTTCAGACGGGCGGCGTTCTTCGCATCATCACGAATCACCGAACCAATCAATCAGAGTCGTTTCCGGGCTACTTTGCCGATGACGGCTTCTGCGTCGGATGCGCGGCCGCCTCCAACGAGATCGTAGCGAACGCAAACTCCGCCACACCAACACTCGCCCTACCGTCAAACCCCACAGCTATAACGCGGGCCTTCATGATGCTGACGGGTCCTATCTCGGAAGCGACCGGAACTTATTTTGGCAATCCGTCTACGGGCGCTATCCAGCCGCTGGGCTTGTCCGACGCCCGAACCTTCGCCGAGCGCTCCTTCGAGGTCTATTTGCAGGATAGCTGGCGCATCCGTTCGAACCTGACCCTAACGTACGGGCTGCGGTACGGCTACGAGACCCCGGTGTGGGAAGCCAATGGCTTCGAGGTTGCGCCCAACGTTGACATCATGGCTTGGTTCAAGCAGCGCGTAACGAATATGGACAACGGGATTCCCTCATCCGCTTCGCCGCTCTTGAGTTGGGTGCCTGCGGGAAAAGCGAACCACGGCGCTTATTCGTGGTACAAGCCTGACTACAAGGATTTTGGACCGCGCTTGTCCCTGGCTTATTCGCCCGGCTACAGCTCTGGGATCGGCAATTTCCTCTTTGGCGGGGCTGGAAAATCTTCCATCCGCTTGGGGGCCGGAATCTTTTACGATAACATCGGCCAGCCAATCGCGCTCTCGAGCGACCAGGATGGATCACCGGGCACCGCGACCTCTTTGACCAACAGCTCCCAGGCATTCTGCCTCGGCGGCAATGTTTGTCCGTCGACGTCGACTCCTGCACCGCGGTTCGCTGGCACTTGCACCCTTGCGGCTGGGTGCACTGGTCTTCCGGATGTCACACAATATTTCACCCCTCCCACTTCCGCAACGTTCCCGTTCACGCCAGTGGCGAATGTGTCAGGGGTTGGGTTCGCTGTAGATCCCGGTCTGAGAACGCCTTATTCGATGCATTTCAATGCCGACATCCAGCGGGAATTGCCACATCACTTGGTCCTCGACGTCGGATACGTGGGAACGCTCGGACGTCGTCTCCTTGGGAAAATCGACTATGCTCAGTACCTCGATATTAAAGACCCGAAAAGCGGCCAGGATATGTGGTCGGCATATCAGCAGATCGCGAAAATCGCCGCCTTTACACCCGCTAACCCTACTCCCGCAATCAATCCGTTGAGCCCCTCTGCCTTGGCCGGCATCAAGGACATCCCCTTCTTCAATAACATGCTGCCAAACATGCCGGCGTTCGCGGATTCCTTCTATCCCGGTAACGGTTACGCAAGTCTGACGCCAACTCAGGCGTTCTATGCATTCGCTGTTCAAGACGTTGTGGGGCTTTCTGGAGGTCCGAGCTGGTCATGCGGGCTGTTTCCCATCGATGCTTTCGTCGGTCCAGGTAGCCTTCCCAGTCCGTGGAACACGACGGTTGACCCAAACGGAACCGGGTTCGTTCTTTTCCAGCCCCAGTTCTCGACGATGCCCGGTTGGACCAATTGGGCCAGCTCGAACTATCACAGCCTCCAGATCTCTGTCCGGAGGAGCGTTGGGAACCTCAGCTTCGCAGCCAACTACGTCTTCTCGAAATCCATCGACAATGCTTCTGGCGCGGAGAACGTCGATCTCGGCGACACCGGCCCTGGCACCCAAGCGTCAAACGCGCTCATCCAGAACCCATTTTTTCACCGCCTCGGGCGTGGCGTATCGGACTTTAACCTAAGGCACAACTTCAATGGCGATTGGGTGGTCAATATGCCCTTCGGCCATGGCCAGCGGTTTTTCGGAAGCGCCAATCGCGTGCTGGACGCATTTGTAGGGGGATGGGAAGTATCGGGGGCGATACGCTTGCACTCCGGTTTCCCCCAAAGTCCCGGCAATGGTTTCAATTTCCCAACCAACTTCTTCCTCACAACATCCGGTACCTTGACGGCACCAGTCTCGAACAGCCTCACCCGCAACGGCGCGAACGGGATTCCCAATCTTTTTGGCACCGGCGCTCCGCCAGCGGCCTACGCCAACTTTGATTTCACTCCGCCCGGGCTTCCCGGTTCACGGAACGACATCAATGGCCCGGCGTATGCCGCGACCGACGTAGGTGTTAGTAAAGCATTCCGAATAACCGAACGCACGTTGCTCAAGCTCCAAGCGAGGGCATACAACGTCTTCAACAGCGTGAACTTCGACGACACAACCCTATCGCTCGACCCAACAAGCCCGGGTACCTTCGGCGAGCTGACCGGCACGGCAGGGCCTCGAGGCGGTGCACGCGAAATGGAGTTCGCCGCTCGCTTCGAGTTCTGAGCGAACCCGTCCCTATCGAGTCACGGAAGGCCCTCGTTCACGCGAGGGCCTTCTTTATTTCCGGCGGTGATTCCGCGGTGTAAACTCCTTCGGCTGCGCGGTTTGAGTTGCTTTTCGCGGCAAGGGAGTCCGGTGAACATTAGATTCGACAGAACGCTGTCCCGCCGAACAGTTCTTCGTGGATCGCTTCTGACGTGCGGAGCTTTGTTCGCAGGCTTCGAAACGTTTTCTACCCAGGATCTCTCCCGGGATCAAGGCGAAGAGCCGTTTCGAAACGGTCGAAAACTTGGGGTAGTGAACTTCACAGAAGAAACGCCCGTGCCAATGGGCAAGGCTTTTGGAGCGGAACTCGATCAGCGTCTATACACCGACCTCTCCAAGTTGACGCCGGGAAACGCAGTCACCCCCGCGGAAGAGTTTTACATCCGCACCGGAGCCTCGCGCCTTCTCGATAGCGCGAAGCTTTCATCGATCGCCGTAGGCGGCCTCGTGCAGCAGCCATTCGAACTCAGCGTTGCGGACCTCGCGAAGCAGGCAAAGCCGATGGGCCTGCATCTAATGGAATGTGCGGGGAACGTTCGCGCCGTGCATTTCGGGCTGATGAGCGTCGCGAATTGGACCGGCGTCCCTGTTTCAGCGATCATCGATGCCGCCAAGCTCACGCCTGGCGCGAGCCGCGTGCTGATCTCGGGCTTCGACCGTTACGCCGCTCCCTCCTCAAGTTCCGTCCCCGGTGCCAGTTGGATCTTCACAATTGACGAATTGAGATCAGCGCGCGCCTTTCTGGCTACCGAAATGGATGGCCAGCCGCTCGGCGCCGATCATGGAGCGCCGGTGCGTCTGGTCATGCCCGGCTGGTATGGATGCGCCTGCATAAAATGGGTGAACGAAATCACTATGGTCGATGACGCTGTCGGCGCAACCTCCCAGATGCAAGAATACGCGGCGAGGACTTTGCAGAAAGGCGTCCCCCAGCTTGCGCGGGACTATGAACCCGCGACGGTCGACCAGGCCGCGATGCCGATCCGAGTTGAGCAATGGACTGTCGGCGAAAAGATTAAATATCGAGTCGTCGGAATTTTGTGGGGGGGCTCCCAGCCGGTGACTAGCCTTGAGATTCGATTCAACCCCGAAGAGGGCTACGTTCCGGTTGACCGATTCCAACACAGCGCCAATGACCCTTGGAGCTTTTGGTCGCACGCGTGGACGCCGCAACGAGCAGGCACCTGCATGATCCGCCTGCGAGTGAAAGAGCCTCGCGTCCGTGCGCGGAAAATGGATGCGGGCTACTATCTCCGCACGGTCGAGATTACGGAAACTTGAGAATGTCTCGCAGACAAGATTATCGGAAAGTTGAACATCGACGCTTCACCGGACGCGCGACACCGCTTGTCCGCTGCCTCGCTTCCCGGTGGCTTGCATTCTATCGGCGTCGCTACCGGCGCCGGCACAACACGAAGGTCACGAAGCCGCGGGAATGGTGCCGCGCGAGATTCTCGCCCGCCCGTTGCCGCTTCGCCAGGGCATTGGAGTGGTTCACGAAAAAGTCACCACGTCATCATCCGAAGCCCAAGCCTTCTACGATCAGGGACTTGCATATCTCAATTCCTTCGTTTGGATCGAAGCGGCCCGATCGTTCAACCAGGCGTTGCGGCTGGATCCCGACTTGGCAATGGCGCACCTCGGTCTGAGCGACGCATACATCGGCTTGCAGGATGTCTCTTCCGCGCGCGCGGAATTCGAAAAGGCGCAGTCTGTCTCCGAAAATATAAGTGAGCGCGAGCGTGCCCGGATCGCCATTCGCGCCAAGCAGATTGAGTACCTTGAGGACGGCGCGAATCTCCAGAAATATTTTGCCTATCGTCAAGCCATCACCGACGCGCTACGAATCACTCCTCGCGATCCCTGGCTTTGGATCCTGCGGGGTTTCGCCGACGAAGGATCTCCGCTCGCCCACGGTCAGGGAGGCAGCGCGGATACGATTGCGTTCTACCAGACCGCGCTCGCATTCTCGCCGGACAATTTCGCCGCCCACCATTACCTCGCTCATACGCTCGAAAATCTCGCGCTGACAAAAGAAACTCTGGAACAGAGCGAAGCCTACGCGCGGCTGGCTCCCGCCATTCCGCATGCTCATCATATGGTGGGCCATGATCTGCGCCGCCTGGGGCGCACTGAAGAAGCGATTCAGGAATTCCTCAAAGCAGAGCAATTGGAAACTGCCTACTATGAGTCCGAGAATATCCCCGCGCGCTACGATTGGCACCACGCGCACAACCTGAATCTGCTCGCGATGTGCTACCAGGCGCTTGGACAAATGAAAGCGGCCGAAGCCGCCTACCGCGAAGCGTTTGCTTTGCCGGCCAACGTGGATCTTGCCGAGTACAATCGCAAGTCATGGCCACAGTTCTTGCTTGAACAGGACCGGCCGCAAGAGGCTCTGGCGGCGGTTCAGGAATTGATCACGAGCCGATGGCCGCTGGCTCGATTCGCGGGCCATGCGCTTGCGGGACAAGTTCTACTCGCGATGGATCGCCCCGAGGAATCGAAGAAGGAGCTCTCTCTGGCCGAACGGGAGAGCGAGAATATTCCCGCTGCGGTGATCGCCCGACTGCCAGACGCCGCCACTCTCCGCGCCGAGCTCCTCCTGCAAGAGAAGCAATGGAACCAGGGCAACGCTCTGACGAAGCAGATTGAGGACACCATCGAAGCCGTTCCCGGACCGGATGCATGGAGCGAGGCGTTATTCGAATTCGATTCCATTGCCCGTGACGCCCGCCAGGCAGGCGATTGGGACTTGGCGGAGTCTACCGCGCAAAGGATGATCCAACACGACCCTAGCTATGCTGGCGGGTACTATGACCTGGGTCTCGTCGCCGAGCATCGCGGCGACTCAGCAAATGCCCAGCAGGAATTTGCCACCGCGGAAAAGTTGTGGGGCAAAGCGGATCCCGGCGTCCAGCGCTCTCGGTCGCACAATCCCTAACGTACACCCGGAACACAGATAACCGAGTGCCGAAGATACGCCTCGCCAACTAACCAGGACCGCTTACTGGAAAACGAAAGGCCCGAGCCGTTTTACAATTAGCCCGGGCCTTCTTGTCGTCGCCTGCTTGAAGCTGCGGCCGGGGACGAAGCCGCAGCGTCAACGAAAATCAAAGAGGGAGCGTCACCGAAATCCTTATCGCGGGCGCCCGATCGGCCGGTAACTCGCGATGGGTCGCGGTCGCATCCGCAAACGCGGCGTGAGCGGTGGCGGCACATTGTGCAGCGGCCCGCCGCAATTGGCGCACGATTCCGGCGCAGCGCCCTGGATTCGCAGCCAATGTCCGCGCGCCGAACAATCCGGATTCAAACACTGAACCGTCCAACCCGATAGATATTGCATAGATTCCTCTCGTTCTGGTGAAATTGCCAGCCTGCGGCGGGAAGGGAACTGCGCACCGCCAAGCTGCCCCCGAAAATCCCATCCCGAGTGCCCGAATCTTCGTGCCGAAAACTCAGGATGCGCGGAATTGTGCGCGTGGGGCTCTAGTGTGTCAAGCGGAATGTACGCTATTAGTAGTGCGTCGGTTGCGAACGAGAGGCGCTGAGATTTTGCCGCATGTTACGCAAGAGCCCGACTCAACCCGGCGAGACCCTGGCCCGGGCGTACTCACTGCGGATTGCTGACGGGTTTGCTGCTGTTCGCGGCGGTCGCGTTCAACTTTGAGGTCAATTCCTCGATTTTTTTCTGCGCGGCCTCGATTTCTTGCTTCTTGGCGTCGATATCGTCTTGCTCCGCTTTCAACTTCGCGGCGCCGTCTTTGTCCGAGGCATACTCCGGCTTGTTGTAGTACATCTGCTGGTCGAGCCCAAGCTTGCGCACGAGGATATCGAGGTCTGTCGTCAAGCTTTCCAGATGCTCTTTCGCCTCGGCAAGCTCCGCCGAGACCGCGGCTTTTTCGCGCGCTTGCGCCGCAGAATCCTTCGCCGAAGTCGGACCGGCGCTCGTCGTTGCGCCAGGAGTCGCGTTTTGCCCGGCGTTGCCGTTTCCCGAACCGGAGTCGCCGATCACGCTGATGGCGTCGGCTTTCAACGGGATGTTTTCGTTGTCCCAAACCTTGGCGGGTTTCGGAGTCTCCTTCTTCTGTTCGCGAGCGCGCCGCGCGGCTGCGCCTAGCGAATCGTCCTGCTTTTGGTCGGACGGCTGCGCCTGAGTGGACTGACTCGATTGCTGCCGCGCCCATGCAATGCTTGACGACGACAAAAGCAGGCCAACGAGACCCAATTTCGCGATATTCATGAACTCCTCCTCGAGGGCCGCACCCCAACAGCCTATCTTAGTCGCGCGCCTGCGGCGACGGCAAACGTCATCGCGCGCAGCATCCTAAAAGGCACCCTGTCCGTCCTGGCAGTTGCGCGGATGCGGTTTTTGCCGGGTCTTTCAGGCGCTGGGCGCCTTCGACTTGTTTCAGATGACCTTGTTCGACTTCGTGCAACACCTTCAATCGCTCTCGTTCCCGCTGACTCATGCTGATCCGCTCCTCTTCCATCGGGCCTCCCGGCCCCTACAAAAGCGGACATTTCATGTGCTAACTCGACCGGACATATCATGTGCTACCGACACAGACTTCTGCCCAGTGTTGCCGGGTCGCTCCCCGCGATGGTAGGATGAGGACCTCATGACCGCCGAGTCAGCCCATCGCCCCCGTGTTGGTATTCCCTATCGCACAGAAAAGGAAGAAGTTGCGAAAGATCGCAGCCGCTACGATCTCTACATCGATGCTGTTCTGCGAGCGAACGCCGAGCCCGTCGAAATTTCTCTGAATCTTCTGACTACAGAGCTCAAGGGGATCGCCCGATCGCTGGATGCCTTCCTCCTTCCAGGGAGCCCCGCAGACGTCGATCCCGCTCTTTTTGGCGCTGCGCGGCACCCGCACAGTGGCGACCCGGATCGTGCGCGCGAGCGAACGGATTTCACCCTGCTCGAAGAGGCTTTTGGGGACCAAAAGCCCGTCTTGGCGATCTGCTACGGCATCCAGAGCTTGAACGTCTTCCTCGGCGGAACGCTGGTGCAAGACATTCCCAGCGAGCTTCACACAAGCGTTCAGCATAATTGGGTGGGCCGGCAGCAGGGCGCGCCCGAGCCATTTCACAGCGTCCAGATCGACGCGGAGTCGCGCCTCGTGCATTTGGCGGGCGGTTCCAATGTGCGCGTGAACAGCTCGCACCACCAATCGATATTGGAGCCCGGCCGCGATCTGCGCGTCGCTGCGCGCGCGGCTGACGCCGTGATCGAAGCCGTCGAATGGACGGGTGCCACGAACTGGATTGTGGGCGTTCAGTGGCATCCGGAGAGAATGAGCCAGGCAGATCCGCTGGCTCAGGCGCTGTTTCGCGACCTGGTTACTGCGGCGCGGAAAGTCCCAGCGCGAGCATAGGAAGCAAGGCCCAACGGGCAAGCCGGCAAGACGCTTCACTGGTTTTCCTGCTTACATTTTGAATTGTCAATCTGGCTCTGATTCGATTCCGACTTGGGGGACGCATGATTTCGCTGGCGGGCAAGGCGGCACTCGTGACAGGCGGTTCGCGAGGCATAGGCGCAGCGACGGTAAAGCTTTTCGCGCAGGCGGGCGCCGATGTGGTGTTCAGCTACAACAAGAATAAAGAGGCAGCGGCGCAGGTCGAGCAGGAAGCCCGAAAGCACGGAACGCGCATCGAATCTCTGAAAGCCGATCTCGGCAAGATGGCCGATGCCAAGACGCTCGTGAATTTCACGCGCGAACGGCTCGGGCGGCTCGATGTTCTCGTGGCCAATGCAGGTATCTGGAACGAAAAGCCGGAACCGATCGAGCAGTTGAGCGAGCGCGAATGGGATGAAATGATCCGCGTCAATCTAAAGAGCGTGTACGCGGTGATCCACTTTGCGGTGCCGCACATGATCGCGCAACATGGCGGAAAGATCGTGGCCATCAGTTCCACGGCCGGCCAGAGGGGTGAGTCGTTTCACACGCACTACGGAGCCAGCAAGGGGGCTATCATCAGTCTGGTGAAGGGACTTTCAACAGAGCTCGCGCGCCACAACATCCTGGTCAATTGCGTCGCGCCGGGATGGGTCGATACTGACATGTCCGCGTCCGTGCTTCGCGACAAGAAGATGCAAAAAGGCGCGGTCGTGGCGATTCCCCTAAAGCGCGCGGGAACGGCCGAGGAAATCGCGGGTCCGGTTCTCTTTGCCGCATCCGACTTGGCAACCTTCATCACCGGTGAAGTAATCAATGTAAACGGAGGTTCGGTGCTTTGCGGATAGGCTGGCGCATCGCTTCGATTGCAACTTTCGTCCTGTTGGCGTGGTTCGCCTCGGTGACCGTGGCCACCGCGCAGGACGAAGTCCTGATGCCCGACCAGAGCGCGGCCAAGGCGAAGCAAATCATCCAGCAGGGAATCGACGCGTTAGGAGGTCAAGCCTATCTGAACGTGCACGACATCACCTATACCGGCCAGTTAAGCGCGTTCGGCCATTCTGGCGATCTAAACGGGTTCGAAAAATTCATCGACTACGAGCAGCCGCCCTTCAAAGAGCGCCAGGAAAATCTTCCCAAGCGCAACATCATTGAGGTTAACAACAAAGACAAAGGCTGGGTGCTCGATCGCGGCGGCGTTTCCGAAGCTGCGACAAGCGACGTCGCGCGATTCCAGGAAAACATACAGATCGACATCTACAATATTTTTCGCAACCGCATCCATGAACCGAACATGATCTTTCGTTATGCGGGCGGCGATGTAGTCGACCTGAAGGAAGCCGACTGGATCGAACTCGTCGACAGCGAGAATCGCACGATTCGGATCGCCTTCGCTCGCTCCACTCATCTGCCGATTCGCAAGACGGTCGACATTCGCGATCCCAGCACGCAGTTGAAGAGCCAGGAGATCGAGTACTATTCGCTTTATCATCCCATCGACGGGATCCAAACTGCTTTTCAAATCACGCGCGAGCGCAATGGTTTTAAGGTTTACCAGGTCTTCTTCGACAAAATCCAGTACAACACCAATGTCCCCGATTCGCTTTTCACTAAGGAATCTCTCGACGAGCGTTGGGACAAGATCGGCAAGAAAGACAAAAAGAAGCAAGACAAACAGAATAAGCAGGACAACGCCGACGGTGCCAAAGGTAAAGATACCAGCTTCGCGCCCAAGCCTTTCTCTGAGTCCTTTGCGCCTCAGCGGTAGATTCTTTTTCCGTTCTAGCGTTTCCCCCTTTGCAGTTCCTTCCGTCAGCCTGGTAGGAGCATAATGTCGCGTTCCGGCGGCACCCAGGAGGGGACAATGCTTCAGCGGCGTGAGTTCATTCGGCGTGCGGCAATCGCGGCAACTCTCCTTGGAGTTCCTGTCGCGCGCGCCGAGCAGGTCCTGTGTGACCCGGCTCCGCCGCTGCCCTCGAAGGATCTTCTCTCAAGCGACCCGAAGCGTTATTGGGCCGAGCTTCGCAAGCAATGGCTTCTCGCGCCCGACCACATCAATTTGAATTGCGGCTCCGTGGGATGCACGCCACTCCCCGTGCTCCGCGCGATGATCGACCACATTCTTTCCGCCGAGCAGTTCAGCGAGGCGCCTTATCCTTGGTTCGGCTACGAAGAAAACACGCGCTTGCACGAGCTGCGAGTGGCACTGGCAGGCTATCTGCACGTCAGTCCCGATGAGCTCGCTTTGGTACGCAATGCCACGGAAGCGAACAATGTTGTCGTCAACGGCCTCGACATTCCCGCTGGAGACGAAGTACTTCTCACCGATCAGGAACACCCCGGGGGCTTCTGCCCTCTCGAGCAGAAAGCCGCGCGCTTTGGCATCACGCTCAACTACGTGAAAATTCCCAAGCCGCCCTCGAGCGCCGACGAGATCGTCGCCCGTTTCGAAAAGGCCATCACTCCCCGCACCCGCTTGATTTTCTTCAGCCACATCACAACGGCAACAGGAGTGATTCTGCCCGCCAAGCAAATCTGCGCGATGGCCCGCTCACGCGGCATTCTCACGCACATCGATGGCGCCCACGCAATCGGCCAGATTCCGCTGGACCTGCACGACATCGGCTGCGACTTCTACGGTTCGAGCCCGCACAAATGGCTGATGGCGCCGAAGGGGACGGGCACGCTCTACATCCGCGAAGAACGGCTCAAGGATCTTTGGGTGAATATCGCCACCGCCAACTGGAACAATTACGATATGAAGGCGTACCGGTTTTCGTGGTTCGGCACCTCGAATCTTTCCGTCATGGTCGGGCTCAAAGCGGCCCTCGATTTTCATCAGCAGCTCGGTCCCGATGTGGTGTACGCGCGGATGCACGAGCTGGCCACGCAGGTCCGCAATCGCGTGGCAAGCTACCCCCAGCTCCGGATCACGAATGCGAGTTCCGACCCGTTTTTCGGCGCCCTGGTGACTTTCGAGCCCAACAAGGAGAAATGGAACGGCGACCTGGCAAAGGTGGTCGCTGAGTGCGGAAAGCGAAACATGCGCGTCGCCGGCGCTCCCGACCACTTCCGCATCGCCACCGACATCTTCACCCAGCCCGCCGAGCTCGATTCCTTCTACGAGGCCCTCTCCAAGGGTCTCGCCTGAGTCCGAATCGCGCAACGTTCGCGCCGGAGTGTTGGACTCATTTCTCTGCGTCCCTTGTGACTCAGTGGCTCATCGCGAATCCGCGGAGTATAATGGCCGGATGCCAATCACGCGGAAATCGCCGCCGATGCACGGCACAACAGTCTTGTGCGTCCGGAAAGACAACAAAGTTGTGCTGGCCGCCGACGGGCAGGTGACCCTTGGCGAAGGCGTCATCAAACATAACGCCAAGAAAGTGCGCCGTCTTTATAACGACAAAATCATTGCGGGATTCGCAGGCAGCACGGCGGACGCGCTGTCACTCTTCGCGCGCTTTGAAAACAAGCTGCAGGAGTTTCACGGCAATCTCGCCCGGGGCGCCGTCGAGCTTGCAAAAGAGTGGCGTACGGATCGTTCGCTGCGCCATCTCGACGCTTTGCTCGTCGTCGCCGACGCCAAGGCCACTTTTCTGCTTTCGGGCAACGGCGACGTGATCGAGCCCGATGATGGCATCATTGCCATCGGATCGGGTGGTTCGTACGCGCTCGCGGCCGCGCGGGCTCTTGCCAAGAACACGAAACTCGGCGCCAAGGACATTGCCATGGAGGCGATGCGCATCGCCAGTGAGATTTGCATCTTCACGAACGCGAATTTCAGCATCGAAGAACTATGAGCGGGAAGTCGGAGAAAGACATGGTGATCTATTTGTCGGGAGATTCGCAAGCCGCGGAGCCGGAGCCGCTGCCGTCGTTTGACGAGCTGACTCCGCGCGAAATCGTCGTCGAGCTCGACAAATACATCGTCGGGCAGAACGCCGCCAAAAAGGCGGTGGCCATCGCCCTGCGCAACCGCGTCCGCCGCCAGAAGCTGCAGCCCGAAATCGCCGAAGATATTCTCCCGAAGAACATTTTGATGATCGGACCCACCGGCGTCGGTAAGACCGAAATCGCGCGCCGACTGGCCCGCCTGGCGGGCTGCCCGTTCGTGAAGGTGGAAGCTTCGAAGTACACGGAAGTGGGCTATGTGGGCCGCGACGTCGAATCGATGGTCCGCGATCTCGTGGAGACTTCGATCGACATGGTCCGCGAAGAAAAGCTTGACGAAGTGGCCGAGCGCGCCGAACAGTCCGCTGAAGAGCGCCTCCTCGAACTGCTTCTGCCTCCTTCGCCGATCCCCACTGACGCAACACCCGCCAACGAAGCGCTGCGCCGCGAACAGGTTCAGCGCACGCGCGAGAAACTTCGCGCGCAACTTCGCGAAGGGAAGCTCGACCAGCGCCTCGTCGAGGTGGAAGTGCGCGAGCGCTCGATGCCCGCCTTCGAAATCATCTCGAATCAGGGCGTCGAGGAAATGGACATCAACGTGAAGGACATGCTTTCCGGCATGTTCGGACAGCAGAAAAAGAAACGGAAGATGACCGTCGCCGAGGCCTTTGACTACCTCATTCAGGAAGAGGAAAACCGGCTGATCGATATGGACCAGGTCACTCGTATCGCCGTCGATCGCGTCGAGCAGATGGGCATCCTCTTTATCGACGAAATCGACAAAATTGCCGGCCGCGAATCTGGTCACGGCCCCGATGTTTCCCGCGAAGGCGTTCAGCGCGACATCCTTCCGATCGTCGAAGGCACTACGGTCAACACGCGCTACGGCATGGTTCGCACCGAGCACATTCTTTTCATCGCCGCGGGCGCGTTCCACACGACCAAGCCCTCCGACCTTATCCCCGAGCTGCAAGGCCGCTTTCCGATTCGCGTCGAACTGAGCTCCCTTTCCGAAGCCGACTTTATCCGCATCCTCACGGAACCCAAGAACGCACTCATCAAACAATATACGGCTCTGCTCGATACCGAAGGCCTCAAGCTCTCTTTCAGCGACGATTCGATTGCCACGATCGCGCGCTTTGCCGCCACCGTGAACGAGCACACCGAAAACATCGGCGCTCGCCGCCTGCACACGATCCTCGAGAAGGTCCTCGAGGAGATATCGTTCGAAGCGCCCGAGATGAAGAAGAAAACGGTTAAGATCGACGCAGCCTACGTGCAAAAGCAACTCGCGAACATCGTAAAAGACCAGGACCTGAGCCGCTACATTCTGTAGAAAATTTAAGATGGAAATCGGAAAAGGGGTACGCGAGCTCTCGCTCGCGCGAATTCGAGAGTTTCTCCCCGTTTTCCATTTTCTCTCTTCCCTTTTCCTGATTTTGGTTTCACTTTCGGGCTGCGCTTCTCCCGGCGAACCTATCGAGCGGCGCCCGCCGGAGCCGGCAGCCATCACGGACCTCGCCGCCCAGCAATCGGGAAACGCTGTCGTGCTCACGTTCACTCTGCCCCGTGAGACGGTCGATCGAAGGCCCCTCAAGCAGCCGCCCGCTATCGACGTTTGGCGAAGCTTCACTCCTTCAATCCGGGCCACGCCTTCAGCGCCGCTCGAGGCCCCCTCGCTGCTCATTACGATCCCTTCCGATATGGTCAGCCGCTACAACGAGCGAGGCCGCATCCGCTATGTGAACTCGCTTCCGCCGGAAGACTTCACGCAACATCCAAACGAAATCGCGAATTACACGGTTCGCACGCGCGTTTCCGAGAAAAGGCCGTCACCCGATTCGAACGTCGCCGCCCTGCAAATCTATCCGGCCCCGGATCCAATCGACGACTTGAAAACGGAAGTCGTACGTTCCGGCATCACGCTGCTTTGGACTCCTCCTCAAAGGACGCTAATAGGCCCCGCGCCGCCCATTGAAATGTTCCGCATCTACCGAGCCGAAATCGCACCCAGTGCTGACAATTACCAGACCGTTCCCGGCGTTGAGGCGCCGCTACCCGCAACCAGCCCAGCAAAAAGAGTGAAGCAGCAATTCGCAAAAATAGCGGAAACCACATCCCCAACCTACCAGGACACTCAAATCGAGTTTGGGACCACCTACACGTATTCCGTCCGAAGCGTCGTGCAATACACCGGCCATGACCTGGAGTCATCCGATTCGAATTTGGCCTCCCTTACGCCGCGCGATATCTTCCCGCCATCGGCGCCTCAGGGCCTTGTCGCGGTCTTCGTTCCGAAGGTTGGGGAGACGCCCGCTCACCTCGAGCTCTCGTGGGCCATTAATTCGGAAACCGATATTGCGGGTTACAACGTCTATCGTAGTGAACAAGATGGAACACTCGGCACGCGTCTGAACCCCGAATTGTTGCCCGTGCCCGCGTTTCGTGATATGTCCGCTATAGCGGGACGCCGGTATTTCTACACCATCACCGCGGTCGGTCGCTCGGGAAACGAAAGTCCTCCTGGCGTGTCTGTTACGGGAGAAATACCGGCGGAAAGCCAGGAAAAACCATGATCGATCACCTGCCAACCGGAGATCGGAAAGAAGTCTCCCAAGAGCATCACGACAGGTCGCCGCACGCCACCCTGATCACGGGACTCTACATGGGTTCGCTCCTGATTATCGTGATGCTGGGAGCTCTCGTTGCCGCCAATCGCATCCCCGGCCTCGAACGATATGCCCTTGAACGCAATGCGGCATCCTACAGCCTGTTCGTTCTCTTCATGCTGATTCCGGTTTTTCGCTTCCTGAATCGACCCCTGCAAATGTTTGCGTCCGCGATGATCGGGTGGGGCATATTCGTCGTCGCATACGACATCGCCGGAATGGTGTTCCGCGATTTGTTCCAGGTGCTTCGAACTCCTTTCCAGGCGCTGATTGAAGGAGCGATCATCTACGGCGTCATGGCGGTCGGCTCATGGGTGGGGGCGATGGTGATTCTGGCGCGACGTCAGCCGATTGCACCCCGCCGCCGCCGCGCGGATGAGGTCAGGCCCCACCACCGATGAAGCTTTGTCGTTTTCAGCCGCTCGAGTTTGACGCCAAGGTGGGCGTCGATTCCCAGGAAGTTCATCCCCATCCCCTCACCGGCATCATCGAAAACGACACCGTCTGGGAAATCGACGGCGCCGTTTGGGGGGACGCCCGGCGAACCGCGCGGAAATGGCCGCTCCACCAGATCAAGTTCCTGCCTCCCTCCACGCCCAGCAAGATCGTCTGCGTCGGCCGCAACTATCTCGATCACGCAAAAGAGCTTGGCAACGAAGCGCCGAAAGAACCTCTGATTTTCCTGAAGCCGCCTTCCGCCATTATCGCGCCGGGAGAACCGATCGTTCTGCCAGCGATTTCCGAGCGAGTTGACTTCGAAGGCGAGCTCGCCATCATCGTCGGCCGCCGATGTTTCCACCTGTCCCCCGGCGACGATGTGCGGCCTTACATTGCCGGATATACTTGCCTCAATGACGTCACCGCACGCGACCTGCAAAAGCGCGACGGTCAGTGGACCCGCGCCAAGGGCTTCGACACGTTCTGCCCGTTCGGCCCCGTACTTGAGACGGAGCTCGACCTGGCGGCCGCTACCCTCGAAACCTTCGTGAACGGGGTCAGGAAACAGTCCGCCCGCACGGCAGAAATGATCTTTTCCGGTGATGTTATAATTCGCTGGATCGCGCAGGTGATGACGCTCGAGCCCGGCGACGTGATCGCCACAGGAACGCCCTCAGGCGTGGGTCCCCTCGCCGCGGGAGACGTCGTTGAGGTCAGCATCGCAGGTATCGGCACGTTACTAAACGCGGTCATCGGCTGCGAAAAGTGAACTCCGGCCCCTTAAAAATCGTTAATAATACGGTGAAACCATGAAATTCTTCCTCGACACGGCCAATCTCGACGAAATCCGCCAGGGCGTATCCTTCGGCATTCTCGACGGCGTCACGACGAATCCCACGCTCGCTGCCAAGGAAAAGAAGCCATTCCGCGAGCTGATCCTTGAAATCTGCGACATCGTGAAAGACGGCGCCATTAGCGCCGAAGTCGTGTCCACCGATCTGCAGGGCATGCTGCGCGAAGCGCGCGAGGTGGTCAGCTGGCATCCCAACGTCGTCGCGAAAATTCCCATGACGCCCGACGGCGTCCGTGCATTGAGCATCTTGTCTCGCGAAGGCGTTCGAGTGAACGTCACGCTCGTATTCTCTCCCGCGCAGGCTCTGATCGCCGCTAAAGCCGGCGCCTACTTCGTCAGCCCTTTTCTCGGCCGCCTCGACGACATTTCAATCGACGGCCTCGCGCTCCTCCGGGAAATTCTCGAAATCTACCGCGCTTACGACTATAAGACGCAGGTCCTTGCGGCTAGCCTGCGCCATCCGCTGCACGTGGTGGAAGCGGCGAAAATGGGCGCGCACATCAGCACCATGCCCTACAAGGTTTTTGAAATGCTGTTCAAGCATCCTCTTACGGATCGCGGCCTCGAAGCATTCCTGAAAGATTGGGACAAGGCGCGCGAGACGCTCGGTGACATCACCGAAGCTGCCGGGATGCGCAAAGGCGTGCGTTGATACTCGTTCTTGCCGACTGGCGCGACGTTGTTCCCGTGGCTGGACTCGCAGTCCTGGCCGCCGCTGGAGCATTTTTCTTGTTTCGCAAGAAGCCTGAAGACTCCCACGAACTCGAACGCGAGCGTCGCGCCTACTTGAATCGCGTTGGCCGCATCGTCGAGGGCCAGATTCTCGAGGTTGTCGACCACAAGACAAGCCCACCCGACGTCAAGCTGGACGCGAAACCCGCGGTAGACCCGAAACAGCTTCCGAAGCCGGCTGCCGCTTCTGCCAAACGGTCGAACCAATCCTCGAACGGCACGCAAAAACTCCTCTACTACACGTACTCGATCTCTGGCGTCACGTACGAGACCGCGCAGGACGTTACCGGCTTCGAAGAGCAGGCCCACCTGAAGCGCATCGCCGTCGGCCAAACCGCCAGCGTGAAATACGACCCCTCAAATCCCAGCAACTCGATCCTCCTCGCCGACGACTGGTCCGGCATCCACTAGTCCTATCAGGTAGTCCTATCAAGCCGACTCAAAGCCTTTCGTCGATACCATCCTCAAATCGGTTCGTCTAATCCGCGCCGGTGGTAAACTGTGCGTTTTCGGGGGAATCAAGATGACTCGCGTCTCAGCCAACCCGCATCGCCGAAGTATGATTCTGCTATGGGCGCTGGCCTTGTCTATCGCCGCGCTGGGCCTCGCATCTCTGCCGATGCGCGCGCAACAGGCGAACGGGTCGGTAGATCCTAGCCTCTACTCAGCCATGCGCTGGCGCTTGATCGGGCCCTACCGTGCCGGACGCGTCTCCGCCGTCGCAGGCATTCCCGGCAATCCTGCGGTCTACTACATGGGCACGCCTGGCGGCGGCCTCTGGAAGACCACCGATGGCGGCCGTGTCTGGAAACCGATCTTCGACCAGGAAGGGGTCGCCTCCATCGGCGCAGTTGCCGTCGCGCCATCGAATCCAGACATTGTTTACGTCGGCTCCGGCGAACAGACCCAGGGCAACGGCATGTACAAATCCTCCGACGCCGGCGCCACGTGGACGCATATCGGTCTGGAAGATACGAAATACATCAGCGCGGTCATCGTCGACCCGCGCGATCCGAATATCGTCGTGGTAGGAGTGCTGGGCCATCCGATTCTCGGCACCGCAGGCGCAGGCAAAACGCGCGGCGTGTACAAAACTACGGACGGCGGCAAGAACTGGTCGAAAACGCTGTACAAAGATGAGCTTGCCGGAATTTCGGACATGGTCGCCGATCCGAGTAATCCGCGCGTGCTTTACGCCGGAATGTGGCACCCGCGAGATTTCCGCGCGCCGCCCGTAGCCGGCAAGGAAAAGGAACAGACGGCCTGGATTTACAAATCCACCGACGAAGGTTCCACCTGGAAACAACTCCCGGGCACGGGCTTTCCTGCCGATCCTCTCGAACGTGTCGGTCTCGCCGTCGCGCCCGGTGATCGCGGCCGTCGCGTGTTCGCCATCGCGGCTCCCGGCCTTTTCCGCTCGGACGACGCCGGCGAAACGTGGCGAAAGATCACGTCAGACCCGCGCATCACCGGCAATCAGTACATCTGTCACGTTTACGTTGACCCACGAAATCCCGACGTGGTTTACGCGATGCAGACCACCACTTATCGCTCCACGGACGGCGGCCAAACGTTCGTCGCATACAAAGGCGCGCCTGGAGGCGACGACTATCACGTTCTATGGATCGATCCGCAGAATTCCGACCGCATGTTCCTTGGCGTCGATCAGGGCGGCATTATCAGCGTCGACGGCGGCAAAACGTGGAGCTCCTGGTATAACCAGCCAACGGGCCAGTTCTACCACGTGATTACCGACAATCAGTTTCCATACGTCGCCTATGCCCCGCAGCAGGATAGCGGCACGGTGGCGGTCCCCAGCCGCAGTGACTTCGGCGAGATCAGTTATCGCGACTGGTTTTCAATCGGTGGCTTCGAGTTTTGTTATATCGCGCCCGATCCACTGAATCCCAACATCGTCTATTCCGGCGGGTGGTATGGCAGCGTCGTAAAATTCGACAAAGTCACCGGCCAGATCACGCACGTTTTCGTTCGCGGCTCGAAGTACCGCGCAGCACAAATGCCGCCTCTCGTCTTTTCGCCTCAGGATCCGCACACCCTTTACCTCGGCACGCAATACGCAATGAAGACTCTGAACGGAGGCGATAGCTGGCAGGTGATTA
This sequence comes from uncultured Acidobacteriota bacterium, assembly GCA_963744235.1. Taxonomy (GTDB): domain Bacteria; phylum Acidobacteriota; class Terriglobia; order Acidiferrales; family UBA7541; genus Palsa-295. The sequence continues at coordinate 170,383 of CAVUSU010000008.1, forward strand.
GTCCCGATCTCACGAACCGCTCCGCGGCTCCGAGCGCCGAACAAAAACCCGGCGAGCGTCCTAGTTTTTCGCGCGCCGCGATCACGTCGATTGCCCCCTCCACCCTTCAGCAGGGCGTCCTCTGGGCAGGGACAAGCAACGGAATCGTTCAGTGGACGCAGGACAATGGCCAGACATGGAAAAACGTCACGCCGCCCGATTTCACTGCCATGACTTCGATCGAGATTCTCGAAGCCTCGCACCACGACGTGAACACCGCCTACGTCACCGCCGGCGTTCGAAATGATTCAACGGCCTACCTCTACCGCACACACGACGGCGGAAAGACATGGCAGAAAATTATCGACGGCTTGCAACCGGGATGGGGCGCCCGCGTGGTCCGCGAAGATCCCGTGCGCAAGGGCTTGCTGTATGCCGGAACCGAAAACGCGGTCTATGTTTCGTTCGATGACGGCGATCACTGGCAATCGCTCCAGCTCAATTTTCCCGTGTCCGACGTTCGTGACCTTGCGGTTCATGGCAACGACCTCGTCGCCGCTACCTACGGCCGCGCACTCTGGGTTCTCGACGACCTTTCGCCGCTGCGCCAGGCTGGCGCGGACGTCGCAACCTCCAACGCCTATCTGCTTCGCCCCGCCACGGCCACGCGCGTTCGCTTCGACAACGATCAGGAGACTCCGCTCCCGCCCGAAACGCCCACGGGCAAGAATCCTCCCGACGGAGCGATTTTTTATTACTACCTGAAGTCTCCTCCGGCCGGCGAACTCACGATCGAAATTCACGACGCGAAGGGAGCCCTCGTCCGCCGCTTCACCAGCGTCGCACCTCCTGAGGACAAGACTCCGAAAAACGTCCCGGACTACTGGTTCGGCCCGCAGCCCTCGCTCTCGAAAAACGTCGGACTCAACCGTTTCGTCTGGGACTTGCATTACAATCCGCCGTCCGCTCTCAACTACAGTTACTACGGCAATATCCTCGACTACGTGGAATACACACTGTCGGACCACGCCATCCCGGAGGATACGCCGCGCGAGCAGGCCATTGGACCGCTCGTTACGCCGGGCCAGTATGAGGTCACTTTCATCGGCAACAGTGTTCTGATGAAACAGCCGCTCACGATCACGCTCGATCCGCGCGTTCATGTTTCACAGGCTGAGCTCGATCAGCAGCTCGACGCCAGCAAGAAGGTGACGTCAGGCCTCAAAGCAAGCTCCGACGCTTACAACGCCGCCGCCGCGCTGCGCACTGCCCTAGCGGACCGCCAGAAGAGCCTTGAAAAGCTTGCCCCGCCGGAACCCGCTGGAACCGGCCAGTCGGGTCATTCCACGCCGAATGCAGAGCTGGCAAAACCCGGAAAGGATGCGGTGGACGCGCTTCAGGATCTCGACAAGAAGATCACCACAGTCGAGGAGGGAAATCCCTTCGCGCCCGGAATCGGTCCTGTGAACCGCGATCTCGCTCGCATTCTCTTCATGATCCAAGTGGGCGACGCCGCGCCGTCGGACTCGGCGCAAGCCGCGATCGACGAGTCGTGCCAGACGCTCGATAAGAACTTAGCCGATTGGCGCAAACTCAACGGTGATTCGCTGCCAAGCGTCAACGCGATCCTGGGCAAATACAATTTGCAGCCGCTCCCGGTGGCCCCCGGCACGAACGCGGCCGACCCGCCCGCCTGCCACGACTGACGCTGCGACAAGAATGGTGTCTGGCAACTTAGACGGAGACACTCTCATCGCACAATCAGATGCGAAAACTCCTTGCCCCCCGTTCAACTTTCCAATTTCAAATCCACGGTCATAGGACTACTATCCCGATTTTGAACCTGTTCGATTCGTTGATCCCGTGCTACCTTGAACTGTTTTTGCGCTCAACAAAATTTGCGCTGGGAGGAGGAAGCGATGCGATCAACACGCACAACGTCGATGAAGAGTGCGCTTTTCTTGACTGACCGCTTGCTTGCCTCCCTGCCTCGCTTTCTAATCGGTACACTGACGATTAGAATTCGCCCTAACTCACTGCGAATCAACCACTTAAAAATTTCTAATCGGTACAAATATGCCCTCCCGATTCCTGTTCCAGAGCCTGATCCCAAATGACGAGCCATCGCAAACACGCCGACCGCCTCGACGAGCTTCGCAAGCTGAGCGCCGAAGCCGAAGCGGGCGGCGGCCCCGAACGCCGCGAACGCGAGCACAAACAGGGAAAGCTGAGCGCGCGCGAACGCATCGATCTCCTCCTCGACGAAGGCTCCTTCGAAGAGCTCGACAAATTCGTCCGCCATCGCTGCTCGGATTTCGGCATGGACGACCAGCGCCCTCCCGGCGACGGTTTCGTCACGGGCTACGGCCGCATTGACGGGCGGCTCGTCTACGTCTTCGCGCAGGACTTCACCGTGTTCGGCGGTTCGCTTTCCGAAGCCAACGCCTCGAAAATCACGAAAGTCATGGACCTCGCGATGCGTCAGGGCGCGCCCCTTATCGGCTTGAACGATTCCGGCGGCGCGCGGATTCAAGAAGGAGTGATGTCGCTCGCAGGCTACGCGGACATTTTCCTCCGCAATACGCTCGCCAGCGGCGTGATTCCGCAGATCAGCGCGATTCTGGGGCCGTGCGCGGGCGGCGCCGTCTACTCTCCGGCGATCACGGATTTCATCTTCATGACGCGCGACACTTCGTACATGTTCGTCACCGGTCCTGATGTGATCAAGACCGTCACGCACGAGGAAGTCACGAAACAAGAACTGGGCGGCGCGATAACGCACAACGAAAAGAGCGGAGTGGCGCATTTCGTCGCTCGCGATGATCAGGAATGCCTCGCGATGATCCGCGAGCTGCTCAGCTATCTTCCGTCGAACAATATCGACGATCCGCCGCGCCGCTCGTCCACCGATCCCTGTGATCGCGCAAATCCGGCACTGAACTCCCTGGTCCCCGAAGATCCGCAGAAGCCCTACGACATCAAGGATGTAATTCATGGGGTGGCGGATGACGGCGAGTTCTTCGAAGTACACGACCATTTCGCCAAGAATATCGTCGTCGGCTTCGCGCGCCTCGACGGCCGCGCCGTTGGCATCGTGGCCAATCAGCCCGCGTTTCTCGCGGGAGTCCTGGATATCAACGCATCGGTGAAGGGCGCGCGCTTCGTGCGCTTCTGCGACGCTTTCAATATTCCGCTGATCACGTTCGAGGACGTCCCCGGCTTCCTGCCCGGCACCCAGCAGGAATGGGGCGGAATCATCAAACACGGCGCAAAGCTGCTTTTCGCGTTCGCCGAAGCTACCGTGCCGAAAATCACGGTTATCACGCGCAAGGCCTATGGCGGCGCTTATTGCGTCATGGCGTCGAAGCACATCCGCACGGACATCAATTACGCGTGGCCGACCGCTGAAATCGCGGTGATGGGACCGGAGGGAGCGGTGAACATCGTGTACAAACGCGACCTCGACCGCACTCCCGAGGCCGACCGCGAAAAACTCCGCCAGGAAAAAATTGAGGACTTTCGCGACCGTTTCGCGAATCCCTACGTCGCCGCGGAGCGCGGCTACATCGACGCGGTCATCGAACCGTCGCTAACCCGCGCGAAATTGATCGCCGCCCTGCGCTCACTCGAAAACAAGCGCGACATCAATCCAAAGAAAAAGCACGGCAACATCCCACTCTGAGGGCGCTGACCTGCAACGATTGCAGGCATAGCGTGGCGGGGAACCTCGCTCGGAGCGGGGCGAAACCTAGTTAGTACGAAATCTCGATTCGGATTTCACCCTTAAATCGCGGAGGAACAGTGACGACTTCCTGCTCGGCTGAAAACTCTTTCCAGCTCGCGCCATTCACCCTTACGGCGTGGATTGCCTTGCCTTCGGGAGCGCGCAAGCGAAGCTTGGTGGTTGCCGCATATCCCTCCGGTAAACGAACAACCGCCGAAATTTTCCCTTTCCCGATATCCGAGCGAATCTCGTAACCGACGTTTCCGAACCGCGTCGGCGCATTCTGCACGGAGATCTTTTGCCCTTCCTCGAGCCAGGCTCTCGGTGTGGCTTTCGCCAGCCAGACGACCGGTTCATCCGGATCTTCAAATACCAGCATCCACTTCGTGAACGTCGGAATCGCGACTTCGGCGGGAGCACAGTACGGCCCGCCGAGCGTCCCGTCGATTTTCGAGCTCTCCACTGACGTCCAGGTTCCCGGCGAGTAGGTGTGCGACATGTGGGCGTAATACAGAAGCAGAAACTCCCGAATCCAGTCGCGTTGAATGCGCGCATATGCCGGACCGTAGTCGAGGAACCCGTCGATGTTCGCCCCATATCGCAACAGGCCGAACATCGATTCCCCGTTCGCCGCAAGATTGTCCACGATGATTCTGGCTTGTTCCTCTGTAAGCTCGCCGGATTCCAGCATCTCGGCGTACGCACGCTCTTTGCCGTAAGTTGGGTGGTCCCCCGCCACGGCGGGCATGTAGGGAGGATTCTGCCTCCGGTCGATGGACTTAGCGACCGCGGTTTCCATATCTTTCTTCATTGCCGCGGATTCGGCCAGCAGTCGCTGGCCCTCGGCCACGAGGTGCGCGTCGGGAAGCTTGTGCCCCATCTCAATCCACGCGCTTCCGAGATCGTGGAATCCGCGCGCAGCTTCAGCGTTATTCGAGAAGTGCGGCTGCATGAACCGGTAGGGATCGATCTTCAGGCTGCTGTCATGCTCAGACCACCCGCGAATGATCCCGTACGAGACATCGTCCTGCGGAACCTCTTTGGCCTGTTTCCGCAGCATGTAGAACAGGTCGACGATTCCTTCGATTTTCTTCTGATGCTTCCGCATCAGCTTCCCGTCTCGCGTGTATTCCCAGTATTTCGCCACCTCCGTCAGCATCTTGCCGTACTGTCCGATCTCGGGCCCGCGCGTATCGATCGAGCCATCGTCGCGAACGAAGTTCGTGAAGTAGTCGTCGAAATAACGGCCGGCAATGCTGGTGAACCCCCACTCGAGAAACACGTCGAGGCTCGTGTTGAACGTGTCCTGGAAAGTGTCGACGTTGTTGTACCCGTAGCCGCCGAAGACGTTGATACCGCCCAGCGGCGGATAGCCGTATTTAGGGTGATCGCCAACGCGCGTGATCCTCTCGAGCGCGAGGGCGTGCAGGCAGAAATCGAGGATCTTCTTGTCCGGCACGTCGATCTTCATCGGCGGGTTCAGGTCGCGGTTCCACACGGTCCGCACGTTCAGTAGCGCGTCGTAGAAATCGGCTGCGGGCGGCTCTCCACGCGGCGGGAACGGCAAATGGTGGTAGTAGTAGTGCGCTTCTTTCAGTTGTCCGCCATCCACCAGGAGAACCCGGAACCAAATCGGTTGAGTCCAGAAATGGCCGGGCTCTTCGGCGAACATCGTTTCTTCCCAGTACCGCTGGTCAGCCTGCTGGTCGGACGCTGGAAAAACTAAACGATTTACGGGAAGCCAGCCGCCAACCAGCCCTTCCCATACGTCGCGCCGCGCGCGCGCCTCTCGGATTTCCGGAAACAGCTTGCCAACGTCGAGGTAAATCTCGTCGCTGAAGCCTCCATAGTCGAAGGTCGGCTTGTCGTCGGAACGGTTCGTGCCGATGAACGATGGCACACGCAGGGGCGGGACCGCCGCTGCGACGTCCTCGTACTTGGGATCATCTTTGCCGGCGAGAAGTTCCTCCCCGAGCGTGTCATTTCTTGTCTTGGCGATTTGGTCGAGCGTTCGCCCATGATAGAGAGTATTCGGCGCGACACTCGTCGGCTCAAGACTCTTCGGCAGCGTCAGCACGACGCCCTGCGCGCCGGCATAGACAATGTTGCCTCTGCGGTCCTGCAAGTTTTCGAAGACCGCAAGATCTCCTTGCGGTCTACGTAAGACAGCCATCAGCGTCCACGAGCCGAAATTCTGATGGGCAAGCAGGGTGATCTCTTTGTGAGTCGAGGGATCGATCAAAACCGCGCTTTGGCTCTTGGGATCGAGGCTGCGGATCGGAAGTTCAGTCGCACCAGCGTGAGCTCCCGCTTGGGGAGGAGCGCCCCTGGCCTCCGGTGGTCGAGGGCTGGTGCCTGGTGGGGTCGAGAAAGCAGTTAGAAGAAATGTAGCCAGGACAACTATGCGATACGGGGTCCCTTTGTTCATCCGCCTCGCTCTAAGAGGTTCTCTTCAAAACGCCGACGCCATCGCAGCCGCCGATCCGGGCCTCCGTGGCGAATCCCAAAAAGAGGCCATGCTCGACCACGCCGACGATGTGGTCTAGATCGTCCGCCACGCCCTTCGGATCGGGCATAGGTCCAAACGCACAATTCATGATGTAGTGCCCGCCGTCGGTAATGTATGGCTTCTTATCGTCGCCCAGCCGCAGAGACGGATTCGCGCCAAGGTCTCGGAGCTTGCGTTCCGTGGCTTCCCAACCAAACGGCACAATTTCAACGGGGACAGACACGAGTGAGCCAAGCCGCTCGACAATCTTGGTTTCGTCAGCGACCACCGCCATCCGTTTGCTCATTGACGCAACGATCTTTTCGCGCAAGAGCGCTCCGCCATGCCCTTTGATAAGAAACAACGTTCCAGGCTGAACTTCATCCGCGCCATCAACCGTGAGGTCGATCTCTGGTTGTTCGGCAAACGTCGCGAGCGGAATCCTTAGATTACGCGCCTGCTGCGCCGTTTGCTCCGAAGTCGCAACGCCCACAATTCGAACCCGCTCCTCCGAAATCCGCCGCGCCAGAGCGCTCACAAAGAACGCGGCGGTTGACCCCGAGCCCAATCCCACCACCATTCCGTCTTCGACAATCTTCGCAGCCGCCTCGGCGGCGGCTTTCTTCCACTGATCCTGTTCGGACGTCATCATGGTCTCGCTCATTTGAGGCAACGCAACGGCGCATCATATCCGCTCTGGCTGGAGCTTGCCAAGCGCCGCCGCGGTCTCATGCTAGAATCCGCTTTCATCTTGCTGGGGCTGCATGTTCCGAAAAATCCTGATCGCAAATCGCGGCGAGATTGCCGTGCGCATCGTGCGCGCTTGCAAGGAAATGGGCATTCGGGCGGCAGTTGTGTTCAGCGATGCCGATCGCGCCGCGCTGCACGTGCGTCTTGCTGACGAGGCTTACGCTATCGGCCCAGCCCCGTCGCGCCAGAGTTATCTCGCGATAGACGGAATTATCGGCGCCGCACGACGAGCCCGTTGCGACGCTATTCACCCCGGCTATGGCTTCCTGGCAGAGAATCCCACGTTCGCACGCGCCTGCGCATCAGCGCAAATTACGTTCATCGGGCCTTCGGCAGAAGCAATGGAAAAGCTAGGCTCGAAAACTGCCGCACGCCAACTGGCGCGTGCCGTAGGCGTGCCCACCGTTCCCGGAACCGTCGAACCGATCGAGAAGTTCGGCGATGCACTCGACGCTGCTCGCAAAATCGGCTTTCCGGTTGTCCTCAAGGCCGTTGCCGGCGGCGGCGGAAAGGGCATGCGGTTAATCGAGCGGGAAGCCGGAATGGATGCGGGTTGGCGCGACGCTTCTTCGGAGGCGCAGAACGCTTTCGGCGATGCGCGGCTCTATCTCGAGAAATATCTGGTCCGGCCGCGACACATCGAAATTCAAGTCTTTGGCGATCATCAGGGCCACATTCTCCATCTCGGCGAGCGCGAATGCTCCGTGCAGCGCCGATATCAAAAAGTAATCGAAGAAGCGCCGTCGCCCATTATGACGCCGGAATTGCGTGACGCTATGGGAGAAGCGGCGGTGCAACTCGCGCGCGCGGGCGGATACGCGAATGCAGGCACAGTCGAATTCCTGGTCGACGCCGAACGCAACTTCTATTTCCTCGAAATGAACACGCGGCTGCAGGTGGAACATCCCGTAACCGAGTTGGTCACTTCCCTCGACCTCGTGAAACTTCAAATCGCGGTCGCGGCGGGTGAGCCGCTTCCGTTCACGGCCGACGAAATCGTGATGCGCGGTCATGCGATCGAATGCCGCATCTACGCCGAGGATCCCGAAAACAATTTCTCCCCGTCACCCGGCAGGATCATTGCTTATGGAATCCCAGCAGGCCCCGGAATCCGGCTGGACGACGGTATTTATGCCGGCTGGACGATTCCGAACGAATACGATCCGCTGCTCGGAAAACTGATAGCGTGGGGCGCTGATCGCCAGGAAGCAATTTCTCGCCTGAAGAGAGCCTTTGACGAGTACTACGCCACCGGCATTCGCACGAATGTGGGGTTGTTTCGCCGCATCCTGGATTCCCCTGACTTTCAAAACGCCGACGTTCATACGCGCTGGCTCGACGAATTCCTGCACCAGCCGCGGCCTGGAGTCGTTGCAGGCGAGGAAGAGAAATCGAATGTCGACGATGCAGCGGCCGTCGCGCTGGCCATGTGGCATCTATCATGCAACGGCTGCTCGGACGACCAAACAACTGACCCTCCGAGTCTTGGTAAATCGGAGTGGAAACTCGAGGGACGCCGCGCGCAATTGAGTCACGATCCGCGACAATAGCCAGACGTTTCTCACACTCCCAACGTGAAGATCGAAATCAAACTCCGCGATCTCAAAAGAACGGTCGAAATCTCACGGGCAAACGGCGAACTGCGATTTGTGGTTGACGGTTGCCCTTTGGAGACGGACGCCGTCGAAATCGCTCCGGGGATTTACTCAATCTTGATCGCAGACCAGTCCTTCGAAGCAAGGATCGACAATGGTGGTGGCGCATTGCGCGTGAGCGTTGCCGGCCGCGAGTATCCGGCCGAGATTTTGGATCCGCGACAATGGAAGCGTTATCGCGGCGGCGCAATCGAAGCGGAAGGGCGACAGCCAGTGATGGCACCCATGCCCGGAAAGGTCGTTCGGCTGCTCGCGGCGGCGGGCGACATCGTGGAAGCAGGCAAGGGACTCGTGGTGATCGAAGCGATGAAGATGCAGAACGAAGTTCGCTCTCCCAAGTCAGGCACGGTCGAGCGCATGCTCGTGACGGAAGGACAGGCTGTTAACTCAGGCGACGTTCTCGCGATCGTTGTTTAGCGCGACCGCCTACTTCTCGGCGGGAAGTTTGCCTGCCGATTCCAAGATCATTCGGGAAAGATAGTTTGCGATGTGCGACTCGTCTCGCGCCTCGGTGAGATAAGCGGCACGGAGAAGCTGCTCCTTTCGATTGCGCAGCATGTCGCGAATTCCCTGTTGAACCTGCGGATCGGACAGTTCGCGCTGCCCGGCGGACTCCTTCCCGACCAGCTTCAAAATGAAGTAGCGGCCATCTTTCACTTGGATTGGACGGCTCACCTCGCCGGTCTTCAGCGAGAGGACGGTTTTCTTGAGCAGCGGATCCGATCGGTTGAATGACGATTCCGGGTTGTAGCCCAGGTCACCCCCCGTGGAAGCCGTTGGGTCTTCCGAATAGTCCATCGCGAGCTGAGCAAAGTCCGCCCCGGCGCTGAGCCTTTGCGAGAGCATTGCGGCCTTCCGGCCGGCTTCTGCCTCGTTTGCCGCCTTGTCGTTCTTGCGGTTGTGAACGGCGGGGTCCGGACGAGGCGACACCAGTATCTGTGCCAGGTGGAATTGCGGTTCCACGAAATTGAACTGGCCGCGATTCGCGCCGTAGAAGTTGGCGACGTCCTGATCCGTGATCGAAATTTTCGCCACGACCTCGCGGTTAAGAAGCTTTTCGATGGAAAGCTGTCGGCGGATGTCGCTCTTCAAGTCGTCAACGGTCAGCCCCGATTCCTTCAACTTGCGCTGAAACTCTTCTTCGGTGTAGGGGCTTTTCGACGCCGTGAATTTGTCTTCCACTTCGGCGTCGCTCGCGACGAGGTTCATTTTGCTGGCGCGCTGCAACAGAATCTCACTATTGACCAGCTCATCGAGGATACTTAGCTTGAGTGAGAGCCTCTCCTCTTGAGACGGAGCGGGCGAATCGGGGTTCAAACGAGAGCGAAAGTTCTTTTCCACCTCCTCTCGCATGATTTCTTTGCCGTTTACGTTTGCCCAAACATCCGGACCAGGGGCGATTTCCTTCTGGCACGAGGCGAGAGCGCAGACAGCAAGCAACGCGAGGATTAGACCCCCTTGCTTCAACCAGCGCTCCTTCCGGCGGGAACTGCTTCAAGCAGCTTTCTTGACGCGACCCGAGCGGATGCAGCTTGTGCAGACGCGGGCGTGCTTGCGCACACCTTTCACGATCGCCTTTACACGTCTTAGATTCGGATTCCAGCGGCGACGACGCACGTTATGGGCGTGACTGATTACGTTACCAAAACTCGGCTTCTTGCCGCAGACTTCACATGCGAGTGCCATTCTTGCATCGCTCCCTACGAGAATTTTGCAGATTTTGCGAATCTCAATGCTACCAGAGAATCCCGGAAGCGAGAAGCAGTTTACCTGGCTCCGGTTATCAAACTTCAGCCTGTCCGCATTTGCGCCGCGCGTCGCAACTCTCGAGGAAGAGCTGCCGCCTTCAAAAGAGGTGTTTCGTAATCGCGTGCAAATACTCTAAAATTAAAATAAGTTCTTAACGTGTGGGCGTGTAGCTCAGCTGGGAGAGCACCTGCTTTGCAAGCAGGGGGTCGCCGGTTCGATCCCGGTCACGTCCACCAACTTCTTCCTGATTGCAAAAGACTTAGAAAAATCACCTCAACCCGGAATGCTCCGTTTTTCGTGCACACTGTGCGCGGATGCATCATTGGAGCACCTCGGTGCACAATGGCGCGATCGAAAAAGCATCGGCCTCCCGTACTGATACCATTTCGTTGGCTCGACGGTTGAGCTTCTCCAGGGCTTCGCGCTTCATCCGCAACTTCATCTGGGCGAGTGGGTAACGCAACTGCTCCGCCAGAGCGATGCGCAAGTCTTCAAGAAGTATCCGATTCAGAATAGAGGCGATCCAGTTCAGACCGCGTGAGTGAGAATACTAACCCGTAGACCTTCGCACCCGGCGTGGGAACGAGCGCTGCTTCCGGTTCAAGGCCCTTCCCACGCAGGAGTTCCTCGTCCATGAACAGGCCATAGAAGAAAACCTCTACACGTCGTTCACGCTCTTTTATTCCCATTTTCAACGCCACAACCGACTGAGTGCGCCTCGCCGAGACGTTGGCAGCAAAACGGCTACCACTACATACGCCCACCCAAGATGCGGTCGATCTGCCGAAGATGGTTCAAGTCGTGTGCCGCTTCCAAGCGGACGAACTCCTCCACCGTTTGCCGTCCGCGTACCTCGTGGACCCCATAGCACTCCACCCACCGTGCGCGCGGGACCGACTCCAAGAGTCGCAGGTTGCTCTCGCGCAGCGCCCGAAAGACCCCTGCCGAAAGGCTCGCATCTTGCTGCGCGTAACCCAAGCGCTCCGCCCATACGGCCTGATCCCACCACGTTAAGGCCACGCCCGGATTCGCCAGCATGTTTCGCAATCGCCACCCCATCGCCAGCTCCGCGTCCGCCAAGTGCGCTACGATCTCGGCGATTGACCACTTTTCAGGTGCGGGACGCCGGATCAACTCCTCGGCGCGCCACATCGCGCAGACGCCGATCGAGTTGCGATGGCGTGGCTTGTTGTACACCGATGGGCTCCTCATCGCCAAGATAGCTTAGCACTCGAGTTCGGTATGCTTCGAACGTCTCTGCCATTGGTCCTCCCGGTAGACTGCGTAGGAGTCACTTATGATCGCGTGCTGCACGGGGCTGCATGTCTCCCGGGGTGCTTGCCGTCCGGCATCACCCGTGTCCGGCGTCCACGTGTCACGCCTGACGGACAGCCCCGCGCTGGCCAGGTTTCGACGAGCGCCAATGCCAAGGCGCTCAAGCTGGTCGTCGAAGGCGCGTGGGCGCTTAGCCGCTTGTTTCATCGCAAACGTACGAATCGAAGCACTAACTAAGCGCTGCCAGTCCCGCACTTCTGCGCGTAGGATGCTTCGGTCACACCCGCAGCATTCACACTAACCAGGATTCCTCCGGATTAGGGCGGTCGAGGGGCAGGCATGTCTTCCAGTTTCAGGACTCCGGGACCGCCGAATTCGCTTACTCAGATCGCCTTCATCGAGAAGTCATCCTTTCATCGCCAAACGTACACTTGTGAACGTCTGCGACCAGTTCTATTTCCACGCAGGATCCAAACGGCACTTGGGCAACCCCGAAGGCGCTGCGAACGTGCTTCCCAATATCTCCAAAGACCTCTCCGAAAAGCTCCGAAGCCCCATTGGCCACCAGATGTTGTTCGGTGAATGCTGTAGTGCTGTTCACGAGCACCGTCAGCTTCACGATCCGCTTGATTTGGTTTAGGTCACCCACCGCGGCATGAAGTGTGCCCATTAAATCGATGGCCACGGCACGAGCGGCCTCTTTACCCTGCGCGGTCGTGAGATTCGCTCCAAGCTGGCCCACCCAAGGTTTGCCGTTCGTCTTGGCGATATGGCCAGCCAAGAAGAGCAAATTGCCGCTGCGTAGAAAAGGTACAAAAGCTGCCACCGGCGGCGTCAGTTCAGGAAACGAAATGTTGAGGGCGTCGAGCCTTTCGTATACCGACACGCTTTTTCCTCCATCGTATTGACAGTTAGCTAACAGACGATATAATATGACACGGATTCGCTCGATTGTAAAGTTCGAAAGAAAGCGAGGGCCCAAGAATGAAAACTCAGCGATCGTATCGGTATTTCGTAGTGGACGTTTTTACCAACCAGCCTTTCGAGGGGAACTCCTTGGCGGTTTTCCCAGATGCATCCGGCCTAGACGACGACATGATGCAAAGAATTGCGAGGGAGCTCAATCTGTCTGAAACCACTTTTGTATTTTCAGCAACGCGATCGGACTGCGTGGCGAATGTCAGAATCTTCACCCCGGCCAAAGAGCTGATTTTTGCCGGACACCCGACGATAGGTACGAGCTTCGTGTTACTGGCGGAAGGAATAGTCTCCCGCCATGTAGACCATTTTGTCTTGGAGGAGAAAGTAGGTCCTATACCGATTCGAGTTGAGCTGGGACCGCGGCCCCTCATCTGGTTGCGTACTCCACCGATCGAATATGGCAAAACGTACGAGCCGTCAGCTTGCGCACACATGCTAACTCTCAACGTGAATGATCTCCTCGATGTGGCTCCTCAGTTGGTGAGTGCAGGCAATCCGACAATCTTTGTGGCCGTCAAGAATAGCGAGATCGTCGACCGTGCGCTTCTGGATGCTGGACGACTAAAAACGCTCATCGGGCCAGATTCCGAGCCCTTGTGCGTTTTTGTGTTTACTCCAACCCTGGAAGGGGCATACTCGCGGATGTTTGCTCCCCTCTACGGAATATCGGAAGATCCAGCAACGGGAAGCTCCACGGGACCACTGGCTTCTTTCATGATGCGGAATTGTCTGACACCCGGCACTGCGGGGAGACGCCTCATGAGCGAGCAAGGTACTAAGATGGGCCGGCGTAGCATACTGCATGTTTGCATTCAGGGTGAAAACGGCAAGGTTGGTATTGATGTCGGCGGATATGTGACGCCGCTGACCGAAGCTACGATGCGATTCTAAGTGGTCCGACAATCGGGATATCAGCTATTCGGTCGGATGTTGCGTGCGTGACGCATTCGGCCACTTCGGAGCTATCCTATCGGTGTTATTATGATTAGGGAGGTTCCTAATCGTAGATATGATCTCGACTGTTGCAATTCGGGCCCTCGCGAACGAACGCAGACTGCAAATTCTTGAGTGGCTCAAGAACCCGACGAAGCATTTCCCTCCTCAAGTCGACGGCGATTTGGTGAAGGATGGTGTTTGCGGCTGCAATATTGCGCGCAAGCTCCGCGTGAGTCAACCGACCGCGAGCGAACACATGAAGATTCTGTGCCAGGCCGGGCTGACTCGCCCGAAGCGAATCAAGAAGTGGATCTTCTACAAGCGCGATGAGGCCAAAATCCGGCAAATCAAGAAAGCGATTCTAGCGAAGGTGTAGAAGGCCAATAGGGAAGCATGCCGCCTATCAGCGGGAGCACGCCAGAATTTATCGAGCTTCGCGAACGCGAGTGAACCGCAGGCTGCTTTACGATCGTGCAAGCACCTACGATCGATAGCGCCTAAAACAACTGCTCCCAGCCGCTTTCGGCCGCTGTTGCACGTGTTTTGGATCTTCACGCTCTCGATTTCTGTACATCCGTGCCCCCGCCTATCGCAGCGCCTGTTGACAGTGCGCTTGTCCCTCACACGGCTACTGTCTGCGATCTGCGGCCTTATACTTCGTCAAATAGCTAACTGTCAATGCTCGAATCCGAGACATATTCGTCCCGGCATCGGACATCCTAACTGCGTTGCCGCTCGCTGTCTCACCGTAAGCCCTTACAAATGGGCCTGCTAATTGCCATGCAGTTTGGAGGCGGACTTGCTCTATCAGCTGCTTTTATCTTTGTTGGTAGTCCTGCCTGGATTGTGTCAGGTAGTGAAGTGAGGGCACATGAATTCGTTCTTTCAAGATGTGCGCTACGCCGCCCGCAACTTGCTTAAGACGCCTGGCTTCACCCTCGTCGCGATTCTGACCCTAGCACTAGGCATCGGTGCAAATATTGCCGCCTTCAGCATTGTTGATGGCGTGTTGCTCCGCCCGCTCCCATTCCCACAACCAGGCCAGCTCGTGCGCGTGTTTGACGATCTGCGCTCGTCGAACACCAAGGACGTCGGCATGTCAGTCCCGCAGTTTTGGGACTATCGCGATCGTGCCGGCATCTTTCAAGACATAAGCGTTGTCTGGTCAACTCCGGCAAACCTCACCGGGGTTGATGTCCCTCAGCGCATCGAAGCTCTGGCCACCAGCGGGAACTATTTCACCATGCTAGGAGTGCGGCCTCAAATCGGCCGCGTCTTCACACAGAAGGACGAAGTCCCTGGCTTCATCAATGCTGTCGTCTTAAGCGACGGCTTCTGGCGCCGCCAGTATGGTGCCGATCCGAACGTCATCGGCAAGAGCCTTCGACTTGATGGCGATCTTTACCAGATCTTCGGCGTCATGCCCGCCGGATTCCGCCACCCAGGAAGAACTATAGAAACCGTAGAAGATGTATACGTCGCTGCCGGCTATAACGCGCCGCCATTTCCTGTGCCACCGCTCCGTTCCGTTCGCATGCTTCCAGGCGCCATCGCGCGTCTCAAGCCCGGCTTGAGCGTTACCGAAGCGCAAGCTCGCCTCGAAACGTTCGACGCTGGCCTGGCGCGGGATTACGCCACCGACTATCCCCCGACCGTAGGTTGGGCTCCGCGCCTCGTCTCCGTGCAGCAAGACCTTACCGGCAACGCCCGTTCCGATCTTTTCGTTCTCTTCGCAGCAGTCGGGTTCGTGCTGCTGATTGCCTGCGTCAACCTCGCGAATCTTCTCTTAGCCCGAGGCTCTGGTCGCCAGCGCGAAATTGCGATCCGCCTGGCTCTCGGTGCTGGGCGCGTTCGCCTAATCGCCCAGTTGCTCACGGAAAGCGTTCTCCTCGCTTTCGTTTCCGGCTGCGTTGCCCTGCTTACCGTCGTGTGGTTGAAAAGCGCTCTGTTGAAATTCGCTCCCCCCGATCTTCCGCGGCTGAATGAAGTGACGATCAGCGCAAGCGTCCTCTTCTTCGCGTTCTTGGTTTCGATATTGACCGGAATTATTTTCGGCCTCGCGCCCGCCCTGCAAGGCGCCAGCCCCAATCAAATCGCAAGCCTCAGAGAAGGCAGCCGCGGCTCGGGCTCGAGCAAGCGCCAGATGCGCGTCTCGAGCGCGCTGGTCGCGTCGGAAGTCGCCCTTTCCCTGGTCCTTTTGGTCGGCGCCGGCCTCTTCCTCCGCAGCTTCTGGCAAATCCTCCAAGTCCGGTCCGGCTTCAACTCTCACAATGTAGTCACCGCACAGATCTGGCTGTCGGTGCCGAATGATCCCAGTCAAAATCGCTACTTGACCGTCCCGAAGCGCGCTGCCTTCATGCGCGAGCTTCTCCGGCGCGTCTCCGCTCTCCCGGGCGTCGAGGAGGCCTCCATCGGCGGTGGAGGCAGCCTGCCGCTCGCGCGCTCTCGGAACCAAAAAAGCTTCACGATTGAAGGCCGTCCCGTGGACTCCGAACGTTCACCAGTGGCGGAAACTGCCGCTGTCAGCCCGGGGCACTTCCGCGTCCTTCAGATCCCCATCCTGTCGGGAAGAAACTTCACTGATTCCGATGACGACCAAGCCCTCCCCGTTGCGATCGTGGACCAGACCCTCGCTCGCCAGTATTGGCCGAATGAAAGTCCGATTGGAAAACGCGTTAAGTCCGGTCCCAACCAGTCCACCAATCCTTGGTTGAATATCATCGGCGTCGTGGGTGACGTGAAGACCGATTCGCTCGAGCTCCAGGAGGCGCCACATATTTATCTCTCTGACTTCCAGGCCCCCTCCTACAATTCGGTCATCTACCTTCGCACAGCCGGCGATCCGGGCACTCTCGGTGACGCGATTCGGCGTGAAGTAGAGGCCGTTGACCCGAACGTGCCGGTTTATGCGGTGCGTACAATGGAAGACGTGATAGCAAGATCCATGGCGGAACGCCGTTTTGCACTCCAAATCCTGGGTTTCTTCGCGGGCGTCGCCCTTCTGCTCGCCGCAATCGGAATCTACGGCGTCATGGCTTACACCTTCAGTCAACGGAGGCGCGAAATTAGCATCCGCATGGCTCTCGGCGCCCAGCCCCGCGACATTCTTCGCATGGCTCTAAGTGAAGGAATGACGCTCGTCGCCGTCGGCCTCGGCTCGGGCCTCGTCGGAGCGTTGATCCTCACGCGCTTCCTCCGCTCTATGCTTTATGCTGTCTCGCCCAATGATCCGCTCACGTTTGCGGCGCTCCCTGCGCTACTCGCCGCCGTTGCGTTGCTAGCGTGTTTCGTCCCTGCGCGCCGCGCCACGCAAGTGGACCCGCTCGTCGCCCTGCGTGACGGGTAGCGCTCGCATCCTGAATTTCGGGCGGCTAATTTGGTTGCGGTCGTCGAATTGGAAAAGGATGACCCCTGAGGTGATCTCGAATCGCACCAATAAGACTCAAGGTGTCACGCAACTTAGAGGTGAGATTATTTCGTGGTGCGGCTGACTTTTTCCGGCCTGCCACTAACCTTCAGAGGGTGAGCTATGACGACGCCTTTCTGCAAAATCGTGGGAACTGCGATTCTGGCGATGAGCAATCTGGCCGCCGTCGCCCAGACCAATACCGTCAAGCCAGCGTACGATTTTTCCCTTTCGCGCGAAGAGAAAATCAAGCTGGCCGAGAGCGCGGGCCCTCCCGAGGTTTCCGGCAAGGCTACTGTCTATGTTCTTGACAGCACCGGCTACGTAAAAGTCCGGGACGGAAGCAATGGCTTCTCCTGCTTTGTGGATCGGCAAGCGCCGGTCAATCTGGAACCCACTTGTTTTGACGCCGAAGGAAGCGCAACGACGCTCCTTACCCGGCTCTTCGTGGAGGCGCAACGCGCGCAGGGGAAGAACGAGGACCAAGTCAAGGCTGATCTCGATAAGGGTTATCGGACTGGGAAGTTCCAGGCTCCGCGCAAGCCCGGAATCGTTTACATGCCTTCAGACCTGGGCTACCTTTTGGTTCCCACGTCGAACAAATTGGTTCACATTCGGCCGCATCTGATGTTTTATGCGCCTTATGTCACCGACAAGGATATCGGTTCTCCGCCAAGTGCGCCGAACATGCCTCGCGTGATTAGGGCGGGCCAGCCGGACGCTTACATTATTGTGATGGCGCCATCCGAAGGAGTGCACTGAGTTTCTTCGGGGAAATCGGGAAATCGGGGACACACGGCCGATGGCTGTTCGGTTTGACGGGAGGATCATGGAGATACGGACGATCGGCCCATTCCTTCATTATTTTGGCAACGTGCGGGAGCGCACTATGCGCGTGGCGCGTTGTATTCCGCCGGACAAGATCGATTGGGCCTACGCACCGGCCAAGTTTACTTTGGGCGATCTGTTGCGGCATCTGGCGGTAGCGGAGCGATATATGTGGGCGGAAAACGTGCAAGGGCGTCCGGCTCGTTACACGACGCACGGGAAAGAACTGGCGGACGGTTACGACAATGTGATGGCGTTTGTCGAACGCTTGCACGCGGAATCCATGGAAATTTTCGGACGACTCACCGATGAAGATCTACAGAAGAGATGCAAAACACCCGCTGATGCGCCCATCACTACGTGGAAGTGGCTGCGCTTGATGGTCGAACACGAGATACATCATCGCGGGCAAGTTTACATTTACTTGTCATTGCTCGGCGTCGCCACGCCGCCACTCTACGGCCTGACCTCCGAAGAAGTCCGCTCCCGCGCCGCCGTGGATTGATTTTCACGGCGCTGCGCTCGACTTGAAGGTCGTTTCATTATGGGCGATCGTTTTGCAAGCAGGGGGTCGCCGGTTCGATCCGGTCACGTCCGCCAGGCTCTTCCTTCCCCAGCTAATTATCGGTTGTGGCCTGCGACGATGCACGTAGGTTAGCGCTTTCCCTGGATTCTTCCCGGCCCAAGCCAACGCCCGGACATGCCGTTCGCAGCATGACTCGCGATCAACTCGTTGATTGCTCGAATTGCCAGCCATCGAATGAGGCCGCGAAATACTGCTAGCCATAACGTCCGGGGACGATTGTAGAATCCACACTGCGGTTCAAGCGAGAATTCCACTTCGCGATTTGCCGAGTCTGAGAGGCGGACAATGATGAAGAAGGCTGTGGGGACTTGCGGCCTCCTGCTCGCGCTTCTTCTCATCTCTGTGAGACAGGACAGGGCTCATTTGTTTCAGCCGGCAAGAGCCGAAGCACAACCGCAGCATGAGTCGTCTCCCTCAGTGGGACTCGCTGCGGAGCCTGCCAGTGCCGCAACATCTTTGCTGGCCGAGACACCCCCGCTTGGATGGAACAGCTGGGATGGCTACGGAACCGCGATTGACGAGGACCATGTGAAAGCGAACGCCGCATGGTTCGCGAAACATCTGAAGCCCTACGGCTGGGAATACATTGTGGTCGACATGGAATGGTTCGTGACGAATCCCGCGCCGGAAGGCAACTCCAAGCTCGCGCAATATTCCATGGACGCGTACGGCCGGTATACGCCCGCCCCGAACCGCTTCGTCTCCTCCGTGCCGGACAAGGGCTTCAAACCCTTAGGAGACTATCTACATTCGCTTGACTTGAAGTTTGGGATTCACATTCTTCGCGGCATTCCGAAGAAAGCCGTGGAAGCAAATCTCCCGATCGCAGGCTCGAGCTATCACGCGCTGGATGCGGCGGACCCGAAAGAAACGTGTCCGTGGAATCCGGATAACTTTGGAATTGACGCAGCCAAACCGGGCGCGCAGGCATACTACGATTCCATTGCGACGCTGTACGCGAGCTGGGGCGTGGATTTTGTGAAAGTGGATTGCATCAGCAGCCACCCGTATCGTCCCGACGAAATCCGGCTGTTGAGCACGGCGCTCGGGAAAACGGGACGATCCATTGTGCTCAGCCTTTCGCCGGGGCCGGCGTCGGTAGAAAAAGTGGACGAGCTGCGAAAGTACGCTCAGATGTGGCGAATTTCTGACGACGTCTGGGATCTGTGGCATAGCACCGTCGAGTATCCGCAGGGGCTGGGCGACCAGTTTGCGAACGTGGCAAAGTGGGCGGGAATGGCTGAGCCGGGCCACTGGCCGGACGCAGACATGTTGCCGCTGGGCTTCCTCGGTCCCGCGCCTGGTTGGGGGGAACCCAGGACCACGCGGCTCACACACGACGAAGAGCGCACGCTGGTCACCTTGTGGTCGATCTTTCCGTCGCCCCTGATGGTCGGCGGCGATCTGCCGTCGGCAGATGAATGGACCCTGTCGCTCCTGACAAATCCTGAGGTCCTCGAGGTTGATCAGCGATCGAAGGGGAACCGGGTAGCGTTCAGCAGCGACCAAACGACGATTTGGACTGCGCAATCGGGAACGGCCAATTCGCTTTACGTCGCGGCGTTTAATCTGACCACTTCCTCGCAGAATGTTCAGCTCACATGGCAGCAGCTGGGCTTACCCGAGGGGAAGTATGCGGTCCGGGATTTGTGGGAGCACAAAGACCTGCGGTCTGTAGAGTCGCTCGATGTGCAACTCGCGGCGCATGGGACCGTGCTATATAGACTGACGCCGTGAGAGTGGTGAGATGAATCTCAAGGCCGAAGAATCCGCAACGTCGCCCGTTGTGACGCCTGGCTCGTCCCGGCCTGATGTTCACGCGGGTTCCCATTTGTTCCCGTCGGGACAGCTGCTTCCTTTCGTGCTCGTTACGGTGTTGTTTTTCCTCTGGGCTATTCCGCACAGCCTCAACGACGTGCTTATCCGCCATTTCATGAAATCGTTCGAGATCAACCGAATTCAGGCCGGCCTCGTGCAGTCCGCTTTTTATATTGCGTATTTTCTGCTGGCGATGCCGGCGGCGTTTCTGATGCGGCGCGCGGGCTACAAATCGGGATTTGTCACGGGTCTGGTTCTTTTCGGAACCGGGGCTTTCTTGTTCTGGCCGGCCGCGCTTGCGGGCAGCTATGGCTTCTTTCTCTTCGCCCTTTTCGTAATCGCCAGCGGCCTGTCGTTCCTTGAAACCGCGGCCAATCCATTTATCGCGCAGTTGGGCGACCCGGATGGCTCGGAACGCCGGTTGAACTTCGCCCAGGCCTTCAACCCAATTGGTGCTATCACCGCAGCGTGGATCGGCACCACCTTCATTCTTTCCGGCGTTGAGCTAACACCGCAGCAAATCGCAGCCGAGCAGGCGAACCATACCTACGAAGCGTACCTTCGTTCCGAAACGCTGCGTGTGGTGAAGCCTTATTTAGTCATCGGAGCCATTGCGCTGATCTGGGCGGTGCTTATCGTGCGAACGAAGTTCCCATCGATTCGCAGCGAGCACGAAAACGAGTCGGGCGACCACGGGAATTTGCTCGATCTCTTCCGCTATCGCCATTTTCTGTTGGCGGTTGTTGCGCAGTTTTTCTACGTCGGCGCGCAGGTGGGAACGTGGAGCTACTTCATTACTTACGTTCAGGAATACGCTCATCAACCTGAAAAAGTGGCCGGCTATTTTCTGATCGGGACGCTGGCAGCTTTCGGAGTGGGGCGTTTTGCATCCGCCTGGCTGATGCGTTTCATAAAGCCGAGCAGGTTGATGGGCGCCTATTGCGTGGCCAATATTGTTCTCGTGTCGATTGGGGTGCTCAGGCCCGGCTGGGTGGGTTTATGGTGCGTGTTTCTGACCAGCTTTTTCATGTCGCTCATGTTTCCAACAATCTTTGCTCTCGGACTGAAAGGCCTGGGACCAAACACCAAATTAGGCGGCTCGTTGCTTGTGATGGCAATCGTGGGCGGAGCGGTGCTGACGCCGGTGATGGGCTTCATCTCCGTGAAGACCCACAGTCTTGCGCTGGCGTACTCGGTGCCGTTGGTCGCCTACGTGGTGATCGCACTCTATTCGTTCTGGGGTTCGCACCAAAGGCGCACAAGCGCCATGGCGGGCTAGAGTATTCATCCCATGCCTGAGACCGATCACCGCACTCCCGTCGACTCGCAAACAGCTCCTCGCCTCGCCGCACGCCTGGGCCTATTTGACGCGACGATGGTGGTGATGGGCGGCATTATCGGCTCCGGGATTTTCATCAATCCGTATGTCGTCGCGAAACTGGTTCACACACCAGCATTGATCCTGGGCTCGTGGATCGCTGGCGGTGCGCTCGCGTTGGTCGGGGCGTTTGTCTACGCCGAATTGGCGGACCGAATGCCCGAAGTCGGTGGGCAATACGCATACATTCGAGACGCATACCATCCGGCGCTTGGATTCCTCTATGGATGGGCAGAACTATTTGTGATCGGCGCGGGAGGAACTGCGGTGGTTGCCGTCACGTTCGCAAAATACTTTCGAGAACTAACGCAAACGACCGTTCCCGAGAACCTCATAGCGGTGAGTTCCGTCGCGCTCCTGATTTTCGTTAATTGCCTGGGTGTTCGCGCCGGAAGCGGCGTTCAGAGCCTGTTCATGGTGCTCCGCATCGTGGGAGTGACGCTCGTCGTCGTTTGCGGAGTGTGGTTCATCTCGCGTCATGCTGGGCAAGGTCCCGCTTTGCATCCCTTCCTGGACCGCCCAGTCTCTTTTGATCTGCTAACGGTCTTCGGCGCCACAATGGTCCCGGTAATGTTCGCCTACGGCGGCTGGCAAACCGCGAACTTCATCGCCAGCGAGATCCGCGAGCCGCGGAAGAATCTTCCGCGCGCCCTTTTGTTGGGAGTGCTCGGTGTCATCGCGCTCTACGTATCGGTCAATTTCGTTTATGTCTGGGTGCTGGGCCCCGCTGGACTAGCCGCGACCACCACGCCCGCTTCGCAAGTGATGCGAAACGCACTCGGCAGTTTCGGCGCCCGGATCATCGACGTTGCAATAGCGATCTCCACGCTCGGATTCTTAAGCCAGGCGATGCTTACTTATCCACGCCTGTACTTTGCTATGGCTGAGGATCGCGTGCTGCCGAGGGCCTTCGCATGGCTCGATCCACGTAGCCGCGCCCCGGTTCTCGCGATTGCCCTTCAGGGCGTCGTAACCATCGCTGTGATGCTCCTTGGAACCTTCGAACAGATTCTCAACTACGTGGTCGTAATGGACTGGTTGTTTTTCGGTTTGACTGCCAGTTGCATCTTCGTGCTGCGTGCGCGTGAAAAGCGTTTGCCGACAATCGACGACAGCGACGCAGGCCGCCGCTATCGCGTGCCAGGACACCCCTGGACCACGGGATTGTTCGTCGCTTTGGCGTGGCTAATTGTTATAAATACAATATATAAGCACCCTGGAAATTCAGGCATCGCTCTGTGTATCCTTTTTGCCGGGGTGCCCGTCTACTTCCTGTTGCAAAGGCTGGCCCACGGCCAGACCAAGTGAGTCAGGTTCGCATGAGTTCCCGGCGTGAAATTCGGTCGGTCTATCTCGAGTGGGCAAAGTTGCGTTCGAAGGCCCCGTTTGGACTGTCCGCTAGCGACGTCATGCACTACCCCCTTGCGGATATCCATGTTCGCATCCAAGATCTGTCGCTTTCCGCTCCGGGCGGCTACGGTTACAAGCCGCTCTTAGAACGACTCGGCGCCCGAGCGAACGTGCCCGTCGAGTCTGTGGTCCACGCGCAGGGAACCTCCATGGCGAACCATCTGGCGATGGCGGCGCTGCTCGAACCGGGGGACGAAGTGCTGCTCGAAGAGCCCGGTTATGAGGCCATCTTTGCCGCCGCCCAGTATCTTGGCGCCAAAATCCGGCGCTTCCCCCGCAAAATAGAGACAGGGTTCCAAGTGGATCCCCGCGAAATCGAGCGAGCTATTTCCCCGCGAACCCGGATGATCGCCATCACAAATCTGCACAATCCGAGCGGCGTGCGCACACCCGACTCAGCGCTCAAGATGGTAGGGCAGATTGCGCGAAGCGTCGGCGCGCACGTGTTGGTAGACGAGGTCTATCTCGAAATGTGTTTTGACTCGCCCTGGCAATCGGCTTTTCATCTCGGGCCCAACTTCGTGGTGACGAGCAGCCTGACGAAAGCCTACGGCCTCACGGCTTTGCGCTGCGGTTGGGTGTTTGCGGCGCCCGCTCTGGCGGAGCGCATGTGGAGACTCAACGACCTCTTCGGCTCAAATTCTCCATATCCGTCGGATCTATTGAGCGTGGTGGCCCTGGATCAGTTGCCGCAAATCGCGGCACGCTCGAAGAGGCTGCTCGATACGAACCGCCGACTTTTGAGGGCTTTCCTCGATTCGCGAACTGACCTCGTCACAATCTGGCCCGAGGCCGGCACGATCGTGTTTCCGCAACTCACGACGGGACACGCCGACGCCTTTTGTCAGCTGTTGATGGAAAAGTATGAGACGAGCGTGGTCCCCGGCCGTTTCTTCGATGCTCCAGAACACTTCCGGATTGGCGTCGGCGGGAGCACTGAGAACCTACGCGAAGCATTGTCTCGCGTCAGCGCCGCGCTCGACGAGTTCGCAGCGAAAGCCTGAGACGAATCGGACGCGAATGGCATGCGTAAGCTTAGCCAGCAGCTACGTGCGGTTGGAATCGGCTGGCTCCTGAGAGCGCCGCGCAGCGGGTTTCCCTCGAAGGATTGTGACGAGCTCTTGCGCAGCCGCTGAAAGCGGACGGTCCTGCCTGTACACCAGATAAAGATGCCGCTGCATGCGCATTTGCTTCAGGCGCAATTCACGCAGATCGCCGCGGGCAATCTCGCGCTCCACGCACATCCGCGGCACGATGGCTAGGCCTCGTTTCATTTCGACGAACCGCTTGATGCTCTCGATTGTCGGTAACTCGATGTCCATTCGCAGCGGAACATGATGCTTGGCGAACATCTGCACCACGCGCTGGCGATAGGGCGATTCAACGATATGGGCCACAAAGCTTTCCTCGCCAAGCTCCGCGATCTCTACCTCTCGCCGCTTCGCCAGGCGGTGACCTGGCCACGCCACCAGCACCAATGAATCGCGAAGGAATTCCGTGGTTCCCAGTTCGCGCTCCTCGGGAATATATGAGATCACACCCAGATCAAGCTGGTAGTTCAGCAGTTCGCGGGGTATATCCCTGGAAAACACGCGATGGACTCGAATATGGATTCCAGGATGAAGTCTTCGGTAGCGATCGAGCGCCGGCAACAAGGCATGAATCGAGCTTTCGTTAGCCCCAATCGAGATTTCGCCGCGCTCGAGCCCGTGCAACTCCTTGATTCCTTTACGAATTTCCTCCTTAAGATTGAGCATCCGCTCGGCGTACTCCAGCAGCAGGACGCCGGCATCCGTCAGGTTTCGCGCTCCCGAGCCGCGGACGAACAAGGGCTGCCCGACCCAATCCTCGAGCTTTCGAACGGAAATGCTCACAGCCGGTTGTGTGCGATAGAGCTTTTCGGCGGCGCGCGAGAAACTATGCTCGCGAGCCACCGTTTGAAAGACGCGAAGTGATGCCAGATCCATCGATTCTCCTTGTGAGTGTATTTTACTGCATAAGCGCGGTTTATTGTGCATGCAACAATTATAAATTGGACTATTCATGATATCCGCGCTTCACTGTACATGGCTAAAGGAGTATCCATGGACAGGGTCCACATCTTCGACACGACGCTGCGCGACGGCGAGCAATCGCCCGGCTTCTCAATGAATCGAGAAGAGAAGCTGCTCCTGGCGCGCCAACTCGAACAGCTCGGAGTTGACATCATCGAGGCTGGGTTCCCGATTGCCTCGCCCGGCGACCTGGAGGCCGTTCGAGCGGTCGCCAGCGAAATCAAGTTTTGCCGCGTCGCTGCTCTTGCCCGCGCACGGCAGGACGACGTGGATGCGGCCCTCCGCGGACTCGAACCCGCCGCCAAACCCCGGCTGCACATTTTCCTCGCCACTTCAGATCTGCACCTAAAGCACAAGCTTCGTATTTCGCGATCCGAGGCGCTCGACCAAATCGCCAAAACGGTGCGCTTTGGCGCGGAGCACTGCGAAGAAGTGGAGTTTTCAGCAGAGGATGCGAGCCGCACCGAAATCGACTTTCTCTGCAAAGTGGCGCTCGCGGCCGCAGAAGCAGGCGCGACGATCATCAACCTGCCCGATACCGTGGGCTACTCCACGCCCGAAGAGTACGCCGAGTTTTTCCGCCGGGTGCGTGCGCATCTTCACGCGCACCCCAACGTGGTTCTGAGCGCGCATTGCCACAATGACCTTGGCCTTGCAGTAGCGAACTCGCTCGCCGCGATTGGGGCGGGCGCGCGGCAAGTGGAGTGCACCATCAATGGGATCGGCGAGCGGGCCGGCAATGCCTCACTGGAAGAGATTGTCGTGGCTTTGCACGTACGGCAAGTCCGTTACGACGCCACCACCAATGTCACCCTTGACAAGATCTATGCCACCAGCCGGCTGCTCACGACGATCACGGGAGTTCCGGTGCCTCCCAACAAGGCGGTCGTGGGGGCCAATGCCTTTGCCCACGAAGCAGGGATTCACCAGGACGGCATTCTGAAAAATCCGCTGACCTACGAGATCATCGTTCCCGAAAAAGTGGGAGTTCCCGCCAGACAGCTAGTGCTGGGGAAGCATTCAGGACGCAATGCGCTGCGGGCGCGCCTGGAAGAGCTTGGCTACGAAACCACGGATGCGGAACTTGCTGACTGCTACACGGCGGCAATCGCGCGCGCGGACGCGGCAAAGCAACTGACCGATCGTGATCTGCTCGCCATCATCCATCAGGTGCGCCGCGGACAAGCCCATTCGTCGGCCACCCGTGAATCGAGCGCTGCGACCGCCACTTGAGAGAATTCCGATGACACAAAGAAGGGCCTCCCTATGACGGCAGTGCGGAAGTCCATCGCGGTCTTGCACGGGGACGGCATCGGTCCCGAAGTCACGCGTGCGGCCGTGCTGTTGATGGGCGACTGTGCGGCCGCGTTCGGGCACCAATTCGAGTTCCGCGAACTGCCTTTTGGGGGAGCCGCCATCGACCGCACCGGCGAACCGCTGCCCGCCGAAACTCTCGCCGGGTGTCGCTCTGCGGATGCCATTCTGCTGGGCGCCATCGGCGGTCCGAAATGGGACTCTCTTCCCCTTGAAAAACGGCCCGAGAGTGGCCTCCTGAAGCTTCGAAAAGCTCTCGGCCTTTACATTAATTTGCGTCCGATTCGACTCTCCAACGCTTTGAAATCTATCTCGCCGCTCAAACCCGACCGGCTGGTGGATTGCGACTTCGAAATTGTCCGCGAGCTCGCCGGCGACATTTATTTCGGCGAACACGAAACCAGTGGACAAGGCCACAACGCGAGCGCTCGTGACGTGGCTTCCTACACCGCCGCTGAAGTCGAGCGCGTCGCCCGGTATGCATTCGAACGCGCCTCGACGCGCAATCACCGCGTCACCAGCGTTGACAAAGCAAATGTGCTAGCCACTTCGGCACTCTGGCGCCAGACCGTCGCAGCCGTTTCTCGCGACTATCCCGGCGTCACGCTTGAGCACCTGTACGTCGACAATGCCGCCATGCAGATCATGCTTAATCCCAAGCAGTTCGACGTGATTCTCACCTCGAACATGTTTGGAGACATCCTGAGCGATGAAGCCGCCGCGATCGCAGGCTCGATTGGGTTGATTCCCTCAATGAGCTGCGGCAAAGAGAACGAACCAGCCCTCTACGAGCCGATTCATGGCTCGGCCCCTTCACTCGCCGGCAAAGACGTCGCGTGCCCGCTCGGC
Organism: uncultured Acidobacteriota bacterium; assembly: GCA_963744235.1. Taxonomy (GTDB): domain Bacteria; phylum Acidobacteriota; class Terriglobia; order Acidiferrales; family UBA7541; genus Palsa-295. The sequence continues at coordinate 197,563 of CAVUSU010000008.1, forward strand.
GCGATTTTCTCCGCGAGCCTGATGCTTCGCGAATCGTTCGGTCTCGAGATAGAAGCGCAGTGGATCGAAACGGCGGTCGACCGCGTGCTTGAGCACGGCTATCGCACGGTGGACATCGCGGAACCAGGAGCTCGCTCCGTTCCTTGTTCTGAATTCACGGAACAAATCCGGGGCGAGATGAGCGACGTGCTTGTCCACCATGAACGATACGGCTGGGGTGTGTAGCTTCCGAAACGGACCTTGGCGAGCTGCCAGTTAAACGCGCAGAAGGCTTTAGATTTTTCTTAGCACCAGGCAGCTGGCAATCATGTCGTGCAGTGCCTGCTTTCTCTCCGTAAATCCCGCGCAGATACAGTCCACAATGAAGTAAAGCCCGCCGAAGCCCGGCACGTGTCCCAGGAACCGGCCCCCAAGATAACGGCCGCTCGCGCGACCAAACGTCACTCGGTTTCCCTGCATGTCCGTTACGTAGAGCCCGAGAGCCTTTTTCCCAAGCGTTCCCTGCAGCGAGGAACTCTCCATGAGTGCGAAATACAGCCAGCCGCCGACGATAGATACTGCGAAGATGGCAAAGATGAAGCCGACGCCGAGCAATGCAAGAATCGCGCTCGGGTTATCACCCGGCCGGATATTTTGGAACGCACCAGAAATGCCCATTGCTGCCGCAATAAAAACTGCGATAAACACCACGGGAACGGCGAGAAGGAGTCCATCGATGATGGCCGCGATAAAGCGGAGCCAGAAGCCGGCGTAAGCCGCGCCTGCCACCGGCGGAGCGTAAGTTGACATCATGGGCGCGGCCGGCGCCGCGACGCCGGGCACCACGGTCCCCGGATAAATCGGAGCCGCGCCGCCCGGAGCGGCGGCAACGTTCGCCTGCGCCGTGCCGATCGCACCCATCGGTTGACCGCATGTGCCGCAGAACGCGGCTCCATCCGCTACCGCAGTTCCGCATTTCGAGCAGTACATGATTTTTCCTTGAACCGCGAACCTTGCGCGACTAGACCTTCCGAATTACCAAGCAGCCCGCGATGATGTCGTGCAACCCTTGTTTCCTCTCGGTGAAACCGGCCATGATGAACCCGATGAACAGGGTCAGCACGGAAATAAACTTAGCGAAGAAGCGACCGGAAGCTCTCCCAAAGCCGATTCGCCGGCCCTGGAGGTCTGTAACCTCAAGTCCAAGCGCCTTCTTGCCCAGCGTCCCCTGCCAGGCAGAACTCTCGAGCAGCGCATAGTAGAGCCAATTCAAGACGAACCGGATTAGCACGACTCGCCCAAATCCGGCAAAGAACGGCGCCCATTCTTCCGGGTTCATCGGCGGCCGTCCGCGCATGAAACTGCCAAATCCCATCGAAGCCACGAAGGGCAACGTGACAAGGAAGCCCGCGAAGCCGAGCACGATCGTGTCAATGACGAGCGCCACGAAGCGAAGCCAGAAACCCGCGTACTGCACTGTGGGTCGCATGGCGGCAGCGGACATCGCGGGCGCTACAGGAAGACCTCCCGTCGGCTGCCCGCACGCACTACAGAACGTCGCATTGTCCGGTACGTTGGCGCCGCATTTTGAGCAGAACATCGCGCCTCCTGGCTAACTGGACCCACTCCGAGTGTGGCTCAAGAAACTTGGCTGCGCATCCTACTTGAGTCGAAACAAGCGGGTCAACATGCAAATCGCGACCGACAATTCGCGATTTGGAGCAGCACTTGTCCGGCCTCCGCGTGGTCACGTAAACTTCTGCTTGAGTCGAAGTGTGGGAGGAACTATGAAAGTTCATTTGACCAAAACGGCGCGATTATTCTCCGCTCTGGTTTTCGCTGCGGCTCTGTTCGCGTCAGGTTACATCACTGGCCAAAACAGGTTCGGTCAGCCGAAGACGATCGTTCATTTGGTCGAAATCAAATGGAATCCGGGTGTCACCGATGCGCAGAAGCAGGACGTGATCGACGGAATCAGGGACATGGCCGCGAAAATTCCGGGAATCAGAAACGTGTGGCTGAAGGCCGACCGGCTCGAGCCGCGCGATTTCAGCTGGGCGTACGCGATCGAATTCCGCGATCGCGATGCCGCCGATAACTACGCCGAGAGCGCGCTTCATGAAGCCTGGGAGAAGCGTTACGTTCCCCTGCGCTACACCAGCATCTCCATCCAAGTGACCAACCCCTAGGCACTCGTTAATGCCCGGCGCGCTCCCGTTGCAATTCAGCCTGGAAACTTTGCTCGCTGCGCGCCAGATACGCCTGATAGCCCGCGGGGTCGATAAAGGGATTTGGCGTCGCGCCCTTTGCGAGGGCTTCGCGCTTGCTGGTCAAGTCGAAGAAAGAACCGTGCGGCCCGAGGAAAACGTCGCACGGCAGAGCCTTCAACACCGCAATCGATTTTTCGTAGTCGGCGGCGATTCCCGGATAGCTCTCCTTTCCCGTCAGTCGATATCCCGATAGCACGCTCAGGCTGCAGACGAACACGGCGTGATATTCCTTGCCGTCTTCCGTGACGACGGTCGACCAACTCGTGCAGCCGCGCGTGTGCCCGGCGGTGCGATGAGCTGTCATCGTCATGCCGCCTAGACTCACGGTATCGCCATCGTGAATCACGCGATCCGGCTTCACCACAGGAAAACCGGTTTTCAAGAAGAAATCTCCGCGGCCGCCTCCGGCGAGCACCGTCGCGTCGCCTTCCATCGCGACGACCTGCGCGCCGGTGCGTTTTTTCAATTCCGCCAGGCCTCCGGCGTGGTCGTAATGCGCATGGCTATTGAGGAGAAACTTTACGTCCTCGAGCCTGAAACCGACCCTCCGAATGTTCGCCTCGATTTGCGGGGCAGTTTCCGCGAAGCCCCCATCAAGGAGAATGTTTCCCGAAGCCGTCGCAATCAAGAATGAGGTGATATCGCTGGCTCCGACGTAGTAGATGTTCCCAATGATCCGAAATGGCTGCACCGGCTGATTTTCACTGCGGGATTGGGGATCGGCCTGCGCGTGAACCAACGCTGGCAGCGCGAGCAAAACGGCGAGTCCTAAGCCGAATCTTCGCCACCTGGAATTGCCGCTTTTGCTCACTTGTTTCTCTCCTTCTCGAACGATGCTCGGATTTCATCGAGTCCCAGCCTTTTCTTGATTCCTCCATCAAAAGCGCCGTCAGGCAGAACGCGTCGCATAAAAGCGCTGATTTTCGCTTCCCGCGTGACCAAGTAACGCGCGCGCGGCGGCGTCTCCTCAATCGCACGCAAGATGACGCGCGCGCAGTCCTCTGGCGTATCTGGTGCGGCTTTCGTCGCCTTGGTCCAACTGGTGCGAAATGCCTGGTAGATCGCTCGGTACGGACTTTGCTCGGCTCCCTTCACGTAGGCCGTGGAAAGCTCCTCGGCATTTCGGCTCATGTTTGTGGGGATTACGCCCGGCTCGATGAGAACCACATGGATACCGAAGGGATAAATTTCGAGCCGCATCGCGTCGCTAATGGCTTCCAGCGCGTGCTTGCTCGAACTGTAGGGTCCCATAATCGGGATTGCCACCTTGCCGGCAATCGAACTCATGTTGATGATGCGCCCGCTGCGTCGGCGTCGCATTTCAGGCAACACGCGCTGCGTGGTGCGCAGTACGCCAAAAATATTCGTTTCGTATTGTTTCCGCAGATCGGCGAGCGTGATTTCTTCCATCACCGCGGCAATTGCAATGCCGGCATTGTTGACCAGGATCTCTACCGGACCAGCGCGGCGCTCAATTTCCGCCACCGCGTTGTTCACCGACGCATCGTCGCAAACGTCGAGTTCGAGCGTCTCAAGCGGCAATTTGCGCTCGCGCGCGAATTGATCGAGCGCGGCACGGCGTTCCGCATTGCGTCCGCTGGCGAAAACACGGTAACCATGTTCTGCAAGCAGTACAGCCGCCGCCCGCCCCAGGCCGTCGGTCCCACCAGTAACAAGCACAGGGCTCAGCTTCTTCTCAGTCGTCATGGCACTTCAACCCTCCTTCCGCCCGTAGACCAAACCGACGGAGCACTATCATAACTTGTTGTAATGGCAGTCGAGCGGCGGGGTACAGGTCTATCACCCGTCAGCCTGAAGCAAAAGCGGAATTGAGACGGGTACGGGCGGCAAACTAAAATTGTGGTGAGGTGAACCCGTGATCAAGAAAGTGAAGGGTGGCTATAAGGTGCTGTCAGAGAAAACCGGCAAGAACCTGGGCGGACCGTACAAAACGAAAGCAGAAGCGGAAAAGCGCCTGCGACAGGTGGAATTCTTCAAGCACAACAAGGGTTAGTCTTGCTGCGTTTCATGGCGACTGGATTTGTACAAAGTCGTCATTCGGAGGTGGCGCAGCGCCCGGATACCATCTAGACGACTGGACCGAGCGCGCTCCTACGCGATTCGCAAGGCGGCCAACGTTCAACGAGCCCCCAATGAAATGATCGACCTTCAGAGGGCCGACCACCTTGGCCTTTCGCACCCAATGCAGGCCGGTGCTTATCGCGCATCCGCACTGTGAGCAGTCCGGCGTCCCTCCGAAGACACAGGGCTCGACACGACTCCGCAAGTCCGCCGAGTAGTTGACGGACATTTTCGCGAACACGCAATCGGAAGGGTCCTCTGGTGGCTGGAGGAATGCCTGAGCAAGGCCCGGCCCGAACAATAGCTTGGGATAACGTGCGGCCAAGCCTGGCAGCTGCCTCGCTACTGCGGCACGGTCATCAGGAGTCAAGGTTTCCGAGCTCTGCTCGCCGATTTGAGGTGTGTACACACTCACCCAAATCCGGTCCACTTCGCTGCGCCCGCTCCAGAAGGCGACGTATTCTTCCAGGTAACCGGGGCGCGCGAGCATGGGACGCGTAATCACCCAATGAATGTTTACTTCACGCCCCGCGATGTTTTGCAGAATGCGCTCGTACGTGGCCGGCTTGCGGCGAATGTCGTGCTCGGCCGGCAGTCCGTCCACCGACACCGCGACGCGCACGCGTGGAATCGCCATCCACTCCGTTGGAATGGGAATCACCGCGCTTGTTACAACCAGCGTAAAGACTCCCATCTCACCAAGCTCGGGAAGAATGCGGCTTAACTCGCGATGTCGAACCAAAGGCTCGCCGCCGACCAGAGAAACATGCATCGGTTTGTGCTTGCGCACGAGATCGAGAACGCCGCTCACAAGCGCGTCGCCCCGGAAATCGCTGAGCTGGCTCAAGGTCACTCCGCCGCCCAAATGCGTCTCGCCGTACGCGTAGCATCCAGGACAGCTCAACGGACATTCGCGGGTGATTTCGATCGAAAGGAGGGGAACGCGGCCCGTGAGGATTCTGCCCCAGGCAGTGAGGATTTCCCGGTACGTAAGACTCGGATTAGGCGCGCCCGAAACCATAGAGAGGTTATGATGCTCAGGCACCGTAAACGGTTCTTACCGCTGGCGAAGACTGTAGCATCGGATAGCCCGCGAGTCGAGGAGTTGTGACGTATCTCTAATTCCGGCGGATCTGCGGGCGATGACCGATGTTCTGCTGGAATACCTCCAGACCTCGCCGCCGCATTTCGAGGAACCATCGACCCTGAAATTCGGAGCGTGGTTGACGCCCGAAGTCGTGACCAAACAGCATTTCAGCCGAACAGGCCTGGTTTTCCACATAGGGCGGTAAAATCCACAAAAGAAAGTGTGAAAAATAGATTACTCGCACTTGACGAAATGCGGAACTTTGATATACTCTCCTGATGTTGGTGGAGCCCTGAAACGCCGGGGAGTCCTCTGACGGACCGGGCCCGCCGACTTAAATATGAGGTGCGGTTGGTTACAAACACCGGGTACCTGCAAAACGAGCTTCGAGCATATCCGTCCGGGAGGCGCGCGACTAAACGCAGCCCAAGCGAATGGACGGATATGCCCGGCGCTCGACGCCGGGTTTTTTATTGCTCGCAGCATCGGCTCCAAACCGATGATGCGCTCCGCCGGGAGCGGAGACGTTTCGATCGGAAATTGCTGGGTGGAACGAACGATCTTTGACAACTGAAGGAAGTAGGCATTGCGCGCGCGAATTTCAAGGTTCGCGTGACGCAATACCGCAAATTTGCTCAAGTAGCGCAATGTGGAAAGGCGAACTTGTCCACGCGCGGATCGTGTGTTTTCCCCAGCCGGAAACGGCCAAGGGCGTATGCACGGTGCCTTGAAGAACAATGCTGCAAGGGATTGCAAGAGCCTTGCCGTGATGTTCGTCAGGATTCCGGTCCTAAACGGGCCGGGACGTGTTGGGTAAGTTTTATGGTTAAGCTACTAAGGGCGTACGGTGGATGCCTTGGCGCCAACAGGCGATGAAGGACGTGGCAAGCTGCGATAAGCCCCGGGTAGCCGCAAGCAGGCTTTGATCCGGGGATTTCCGAATGGGGAAACCCAAGCTGGTAAAACCAGCTTACGGCCCGCTGAATACATAGGCGGGTGCGAGCAAACCCAGGGAAGTGAACCATCTCAGTACCTGGAGGAAAATAAATCAAACGAGATTCCGATAGTAGCGGCGAGCGAAATCGGAACAGCCCAAACCCCGGTATTTATATCGGGGGGTTGTAGGACCGCGTGAGTAGAGTTACCAATCCGGAGGCTAGGTGAACCCGCTGGAAAGCGGGGCCAAAGAATGTGATAGCCATGTAGCCGAAAGCTTACCGGACTCGAAGCGGTATCCTGAGTACCACGGGGCACGAGAAACCCCGTGGGAATCTGGGGAGACCACTCTCCAAGGCTAAATACTCGTTGGCGACCGATAGTGAACTAGTACCGTGAGGGAAAGGCGAAAAGCACCCCTGCGAGGGGAGTGAAATAGAACCTGAAACCGTATGCTTACAAGCAGTCAAAGGGCTATGCCGTGTCTTCGGATACGGAATGCCTGATGGCGTGCCTCTTGCTTAATGAGCCGGCTAGTTATTCTCACAGGCAAGGTTAAGCGAAAGCGAGCCGTAGCGAAAGCGAGTCCGAATAGGGCGATCAGTCTGTGGGAATAGACGCGAAGCGGGATGATCTACCCTTGGCCAGGTTGAAGGTCGCTTAACCGCGACTGGAGGACCGAACCGTTGTGAGTTGAAAATCGCTCGGATGAGCTGAGGGTAGGGGTGAAAGGCTAATCAAATTCCGTGATAGCTCGTTCTCCCCGAAATGCCTTTAGGGGCAGCCTGGTGCGATTTGCCACGGTGGTAGAGCACTGAATGGACTAGGGTCCCATCCAGGATACCGAATCCAATCAAACTCCGAATGCCGTGGACAACAGCACGGGAGTGAGACTACGGGGGATAAGCTCCGTGGTCGAGAGGGAAAGAACCCAGATCGCCAACTAAGGTCCCCAACTGCAGACTAAGTGGGAAAGGACGTGTGAGCGCACAGACAGCCAGGAGGTTGGCTTAGAAGCAGCCATCCTTTAAAGAAAGCGTAACAGCTCACTGGTCAAGTGTTCACGCACCGACAATCCAACGGGGCTCAAGTCTGCGACCGAAGCTGCGAAATTGACAGTTCCTCCGGGAATTGTCATTTGGTAGGGGAGCATTCTGTGGTGGCAAAGGTAGACCGAGAGGACTACTGAACGCCACGGAAGAGACTCTGCCGGCATAAGTAGCGATAAACGCGATGAGAACTCGCGTCGCCGAAAGTCTAAGGTTTCCTGAGGAAGGTTAATCCGCTCAGGGTTAGGCGGGTCCTAAGGTGAGGCCGAGAGGCGTAGCTGATGGACAGCAGGTCAACATTCCTGCCCCGCCATGTGAACGTTATACGATGGGGTGACGCAGAAGGATAAGGGAGTCGGGTGATGGACGTCCCGATGGCCCAGTGCAAGCCGGATCCCGCAGGAAAATCCACGGGGTCATTCAACGGTCAGACCGGTTCCGAGGCCACACGGCCACAAAGTCTCTGATTTCACGCTGCCGGGAAAAACCTCTAAGGAGTTCGCATGGTGCCCGTACCTCAAACCGACACAGGTAGACAAGGTGAATATCCACAGGCGCTCGAGAGAACGCTCGCTCAGGAACTAGGCACATTAGCCCCGTAACTTCGGGAGAAGGGGTGCCCCGCTAGGGTTTATAGCCCGAGGGGGCCGCAGTGAAATGCGTTCGGCGACTGTTTAACAAAAACACAGCTCTCTGCTAAGTCGAATACGACGTATAGGGGGTGACGCCTGCCCGGTGCCGGAAGGTTAAAGGGAGGGCTTAGCTGCCGCAAGGTAGCGAAGGCTTGATCTGAAGCCCCGGTGAACGGCGGCCGTAACTATAACGGTCCTAAGGTTAAGCCGTATGTTGCTCAAATCGCTAGCCTTAGTAAAATCTGGCTATTTGCTGGAAAGTCTGAGCATCCCACGCTACGCGGATTTCTTTGCCGCGTGAAAACGCGTTGGGTGCAGACAATCAGCAGGAAAGGCTCAACGGCAAGTCATCGTTGTTGAGAATCCTCAGAGACTACAAGCCAGACTCTGAAAGTAAATCAGAGAAGATAGAGTCCGATCTGCATGGCGACATGCAGAGGGTGGCAGAAATGCCCGCCCTGCTTCACTCGATGAGAGTGGAGTGATAACAGTTTGAGCGAAATTCCTTGTCGGGTAAGTTCCGACCTGCACGAATGGCGTACCGATCGAACGACTGTCTTGGCGAACGGCTCGGCGAATTTGTGGTTCCGGTGAAGACGCCGGATGCCCGCATCTAGACGGAAAGACCCCGTGCACCTTAACTGCACTCTGGTCATGATTAACGGTACTGCCTGCGTAGGATAGGTGGGAGCCTGGGAACCCTCGGTTTCGGCTGAGGGGGAGGCAACGGTGAAATACCACCCTGATAGTTCTGTCGCTCTAACTTGCACCCCTAGACGGGGTGGAGGACACGGCCAGACGGGTAGTTTGACTGGGGCGGTCGCCTCCTAAATGGTAACGGAGGCGCTCAAAGCTCGGCTCAGGCGGATTGGAAACCCGCCGTGGAGTGCAAGAGCATAAGCCGGGTTGACTGCGAGACACACAGGTCGAGCAGGCACGAAAGTGGGATCTAGTGATCCGGTGGTTCTGCGTGGAAGGGCCATCGCTCAACGGATAAAAGGTACGCCGGGGATAACAGGCTGATCTAAGCCAAGAGTTCACATCGACGCTTAGGTTTGGCACCTCGATGTCGGCTCATCGCATCCTGGGGCTGTAGAAGGTCCCAAGGGTTAGGCTGTTCGCCTATTAAAGCGGTACGTGAGCTGGGTTCAGAACGTCGCGAGACAGTTCGGTCCCTATCTGGTGTGGGCGCAGGAAACTTGAGAGGAGCTGTCCCTAGTACGAGAGGACCGGGATGGACCGACCTCTTGTGATCGAGTTGTCACGCCCGTGGCATCGCTCGGTAGCGAAGTCGGGAAGAGATAATCGCTGAAAGCATCTAAGCGAGAAGCTCGCCTCGAGATAAGGTTTCCCAATCCGCCTGCGGGCGGATAAGAAGGCCAGTCGAAGACTACGACTTTGATAGGCGGGAGGTGGAAGCGCAGCAATGCGTGTAGCTGACCCGTACTAATCGGCCGTTCGGCTTAACCATAAAACTTTCCCAACGCGTAGCGTCTCCCTGAAGGTCCAGCTTTTTTGGACTCGATGGGCGGCGTGGACGTAAGGAAAGGCTCTTTTCACATCGTGCTACTTGTGGAGATTTGCGGTTCGCTTACTTCCTTCAGTTGCTCATCGAAACTCCCTTTCGATTTTCGCGAGGCGAGTTTCGATTTCAAGTTTCTGGTGGTCTTACCGCGAGGGTCACACCCGTTCCCATCCCGAACACGGAAGTTAAGCCTCGCAGGGCCGATGATACTGCGCGGGTAACTGCGCGGGAACGTAGGTCACCGCCAGGATTAATTCTCACGAAAAAGGCTCCGAGCAATCGGAGCCTTTTTTATTTCTAACGGGCTGTTCGGCCGCATAATTCCACGATGGCACCCACTACTCATCCATTTCAAGCCAAGATCTACAAGATCTGGATGCTGCGGTACGTCGACGTCCCCGAAGACGTCGGGCATGCGCTTGAAAGAGAGTCGGGCAAGAACAAGCACATCCCGGTGGTGGCGATTTCAAACGGCCGCTGCGCTCGCACAACCCTGACGCCAGCCGGAGGCGGCCGCTACCGGCTTCAGTTCAATGTGACGCTGCGCAAGGCAGCGCGCGCCGATGTGGGCGATCTTGTCCGTGTCGAATTGCGGATCGATCGTGAATCGCGCGCGCTGCCGGTGCCGGCCGAAATCCTCGAAGCGCTGAAATCTCGCCCCAAAGCACGCAAAGCTTTTGAGCAAATGGGGTCCGGCTCGCGCCGGCAGACGCTCCTTTGGTTCGACAAGGCCAAATCGCCAGCCGTACGTCAGAAGCGCCTGGCGCGATTGCTCGACGTCCTGATGGAACGCGCCCTTCTACGATCGCCGCGCGCGAAGCGCCGAGGCAAGGCCCCCTAGCTTCTCGGCGAGATTCCTCGCTGAAAATCTGACAGAATTGGGCGGCATTAGGCCCCCGGGGGGACTCGGCCCAAAATTTCGATGAGGTCACAAAATGCGATTCCAACGAATGTCTCTAACGGTTTGCGCCCTGGCGCTGTGCTTTGCTTCGGCGTCAATTCCGGCGCTTGCGCTTCCCGGGCACGACCAGCAGGCGCCTCCGGCGGCCTCCAACGTCATCGCGTGCAAGATTCTGGAAGTTCACGCCAATAAGGAGCCGGGGGTCGTGCTCGTGATCTTCCACCAGCGCGACAAAAAGGATCAGCCTCGATTCGCGGCGCTGCTTAAACAGAGCACGGGAGGGGCGATTCAAATCCGCCCCACCGGTGCGCAGTGGCAAAGCGCGCAGGTGGTGCGGCTGAAAAGCTGCTTCGGGCGTGGCCTGCTGATTCTGCCGGCGGGAACCACGACCTTGAAAGAGCGCGCCGATCTTCTCGTCAAGTTTCCGGCGCCAAGTAACTCTCCATGACGTAGCATTCGTCCATGAAAACCATCGCAGCAATCGTAGCTTCGCTTTTCTTCGCGTGCGCATCTCCGGCGCAGACAAAATCGCCGCAGAAAGCGGCGACGGCCGCTGCGGACCGGCTTGGGATGACCTGCGCGCAAATTCTGCAGATGACCTCCGTCGACTGGGTGGCCAAATTCACTGAGAAAATCGGCCCGGACACAGCCGCGCGCGCGGCTGCCGTTTACGGGAAATGTTACGACGCGAGAACAGACGGTCTGGCGGCCACTCTCGCCAAGAAAGGAGCCGGTCCGCACAAAAAAGCGCGCGCAGATTTCCTCGGATTCGAGAGCGACGTTAAAGCTTTCACGGCGAAAGCCATCGCCGATGTGCAGCCTTCTCCTAATGCAGCGAAGGCCGCCTACATAAATCTCTACGAGAAACAATTCCGGTACGATTTCTATCGCAGCTACCAGGAAAAGGATCCAAATCCTCAGCTCACGCCGGAGGAAAACGACCAATTCGGCAAGGCCAAGAACCGGTTCGGCGAGCTTCTCGGCTTGCTGCCGGAAGACCAATCACACGAGGTTCACGAAGCGTTTGGCGACATCGTTGGACCGCATTCGGTGAGCCTGTCGATGAAGCTGGCACTCTACCGTTACGTGATTTTCATCCTCGAGCCGCCCACTGAAAAGCCCTTCGCCCCGCCTCCTTTCTGAACTGAGCTACAATGACACGCTCTTTCGGGGGACTGAATGAGACTTCGGAATTCAATCATCATGGCGGCTTTACTCTGTGCGGTCTTGCCAGGGGCGATGTGCGCGCAGATTGACGACGCCACCAAACAACTCTCGCACGACATCTTCAAGCAGCTCATAGAAATCAATACGACGGATTCCGTCGGCAGTACCACGGTCGCCGCACAGGCCATGGCGAACCGTTTGCTCGACGCGGGATTTCCTGCGAGCGACGTCCAGGTGCTTGGCCCCAATCCACGGAAAGAGCAATATGGTCGCGCGGCTGCACGGGGTGGGAGCGCGCAAGCCGGTGCTGTTGATCTGCCACTCGATGTCGTCGAAGCGCGTCGCGAAGATTGGTCACTCGATCCCTTCAAGTTCACCGAAAAAGACGGCTATTTCTACGGCCGGGGAACGGAAGACATCAAAGAAGGTGACGCGATTCTCGTCACCACGTTCATTCGCCTGAAGCGCGAAGGCTACAAACCGGATCGCGACATCATCCTCGCCTTGACCGCCGACGAAGAAGGTGGCGCGTCAAACGGAGTGGATTGGCTGCTGAAGAATCATCGCGACCTGATCGACGCGGAATACATTCTCAATCCCGATGCAGGCGATTTCGAAATGGACCAGGGCAAACGCCTGCTCGTCGGCATTCAGGCAAGCGAGAAACTCTACGCCGACTTTACGCTCGAGGTTCACAACAGGGGCGGGCATAGCTCGCTTCCCGTTCCGGACAACGCGATTTACCTGCTCGCGGAAGGGCTGACCCGGCTCGAGCATTATCAGTTTCCTATCGAGCTCAACGAGGTGACGCGGGCGTATTTCGCAAAAGAAGCGGACATCGTCGGCGGTCAAGAGGGGGCGGACATGAAGGCAATCGTGCAAACTCCGCCTGACGAAGCTGCGACCGCGCGGTTGTCGAAGACGCCCTTTTACAATTCGCGCATGCGGACGACCTGCGTGGCCACGCGCCTCGATGCCGGTCACGCCAACAATGCGTTGCCCGGTTTTGCGCGCGCCAACGTCAATTGCCGGATTTTGCCAGGCCATCCGACAAGTGAAATTCGCGAGCAACTGACTAAAATTCTCGCGCAACCAGAAATCAGCGTCACTCAAGTGGACAGCTCGGGATTGGGGCCCAGGACCAACCCTCCGTCGCCTCTGCGGCCCGATGTGATGGGAGGCCTTCAAAAAGTAGTCAACCAGATGTGGCCGGGCGTGCCCGTGATTCCCGTGATGGACGCGGGCGCAAGCGATGGCGCGATTTCGCGGGCAGCCGGAATTCCGACGTACGGCGTTCCGGGCGTCTTCATCGATATCAACGACGACCGCTCGCACGGCCGTGACGAAAGGCTGCCGATCGCTTCATTCTACGAAGGCGTCGACTTCTACTATCGCTTCATCAAGACACTAACCTCGCCGCAATAGCTCGACGATCCGCACATGAGCCTGATACGCAGCGTACTCCTGAAAGCATCGCAAAGCTCGTGGCTGCGCGAGCGCGCTCCACGCTACGGGTTCACGCGCCGCACGGTCGAGCGTTTCATGCCGGGAGAAAATGCGGAGGATGCGCTCGCAGCCGCTCAGCGGCTCGAGCAAGGCGGCCTGGGCACCATCCTGAGCCATCTCGGAGAAAACGTCGCGGACCCCGCCGAAGCCGAAAGCGTGACGCAGCACTACTTGGACGTGCTGGCGCGAATCCGCGATCTTGGTCTGGCCAGCGAACTCTCGATTAAGTTGACTCAGTTGGGCCTTGATCTCGATTTTGATTTTTCCTTGGCGAACTTCGGACGCATCGCAGCCGGAAGTGCCGCCCGGCAGAACGCTTTGGGTGGACATGGAACAGAGTCCCTACGTGGACGTCACGCTCGATTTCTGCGTGCAGGCCCGCAGGACGCATCGCAACGTTGGCGTCTGCGTGCAAGCCTATCTGTTTCGCACGGAGCGCGACATCGAGCGGCTGATCTCGGAGAGTTGCTCTGTCCGGCTGGTAAAGGGCGCGTACAACGAGCCGCCTGAAATCGCGTTCGCGAAGAAAGCCGACGCGGATGAGAACTATTTTCAGCTGGCGCAGATACTGTTGGGTCCGGATTCTCGACGGGCCGCCGTGCGCGCGGCGCTTGGCACTCACGATCGGCGGTTGATCAAGCGCATTACGGAATGGACGGCTGCGCAAGAAATCGCGAAGGATGAATTCGAGTTTCAGATGCTATACGGCATTCAAACCGCTGAACAGTTGCGGCTCGCGCGCGAAGGGTATCGCAGTGCGGTTTTTATTTGTTACGGTACGCATTGGTTTCCCTGGTTCATGCGCAGGCTCGCTGAACGGCCCGCCAACGTGCTTTTTCTCGCTCGCAATTTCTTTTCGCGCTAATTGATGTGGAGCGACCAGTCCGCCAATTCCCTTTGCCCATCTCGGCAAACGTCATCGGGACCTCCTCGCATATCGGAGTTACTTCTTCCGCGTATAAGTCGTCTCCTGAAACGGAGAGTCCTTGCCATCGGGACCGGCGGTCGAAAGCGTGATGACGAAATGGTCGTCATCAATCTGTCGGACTCGAGCGTGAAGGCGCGGTTCGTCGGACGTGCTCGTATACTCGACGGTCTTCCCGGCGTCGTCGCTGGTGCCGGTCAGCTTGGTGATCGCGGTAGACATCGTGTACATCCACGCGGCTTCGTATTGCTTGGTCACGTTGTTGTAGCCCCAGAGTCGTGCGCCCTCCACCGGACGACCCATAACGACGTCGTGGTTTTCCTCCAGAATGAACCGCCCGCCAAGAATCACCGAAATCTTCGATGTTCCGGACCACTCTCCGTCTTGCCCCACGAACTTAATCACGCGCGCGTAATCGCCCGTCCGCTTCGCCAGGAACGCCTGCTCGGGTCCCGGGCTCGTTGGCGAGGGTGCCTGCTGCATGTTCGCACCCGTTTGCGGCTTGGCATCGTGCGCCTGACCGAAAGCCGGAGCCGCCAGGCAAAGAATCGCAGCGAATGTGTCTACTAAGATCCAATCCTTTTTGCGCATCAGCATCCTCCGGTAATTGGTTACGTCTCGAAGACTTTGAGTTCGGCCCAGTCTAATGGTGTGGGCTCATTTCAGCGAATATTTCTTCGCGGCCAACGGTGGCTCGGTGCAGAATTAGCAAGACTTGAGAAGCTTTGGCGGCACCGCCGTGCCAGTATTTCCCTTCAGACCAACCACAGGAGCGTGAAGCCATGACACCGGTAGACTCAAATTTCGGCCTGGCTCAAATTGGGCAAATCGGCGCATCGGTGACCGACTTGGATCGCGCTGTCAGATTTTACAGGGATATGCTCGGAATGAAATTCTTGTTTCGCGTTCCCAATATGGTGTTCTTCGATTGTGCGGGAATCCGACTGATGCTTGGCCTCGCGGAGCCAAGCGGAGAGACCTTTCACCCGATCCTGTTTTTTCGTGTGGATGATATCCAGAAAGCCGCCGACACGCTGACGCAACGCGGAATCACTCTTGAAGCCAAGCCCGCAATGGTCGCCAGGCTCGAAAAGCACGACCTTTGGCTCGCGGCATTTCGCGATCCGGACCGGAATGTAATCGAACTGATGAGCGAAGTGCCCCGCGCCTGAATGCCCGCAACGCGCCCTAGCGCGTGCGTTCGTCTCTTTCCACTTTGCCGTCGCGAAGACGAATCACGCGGTGCGCGTGCGCGGCGATGTCCGCCTCGTGGGTCACGAGGATGATGGTGTTGCCCTTCTGGTGCAGGCGCGCAAACAGCGCCATGATTTCCTCGCCCGTTTGTGAATCGAGGTTGCCGGTGGGTTCGTCCGCGAGCAGGATCGAAGGATTGTTCACAAGCGCGCGAGCAATCGCCACACGCTGGCGCTGCCCGCCGGAGAGTTCGTTCGGCTTGTGCATCATACGCTCCGCTAAATCCACTTGCGCAAGAGCGCTCTTCGCGCGTCCCATCCGTTCTTCCGCCGGCGTCCCGTTGTAAATCATGGGGAGCTCGACGTTGTGCAGCGCGGTGGCGCGCGGCAGGAGATTGAACGTCTGAAACACGAACCCGATTTCCTTGTTGCGGATGTAAGCGAGCTCGTCGTCATCTAGCTGGCTGACGAGGCGCCCTGCAAGCCAATAGCTGCCCTTTGTCGGTGTGTCGAGGCAGCCAATCAGATTCATCAGGGTGGATTTCCCCGAACCCGAGGGCCCCATGATCGCGACATACTCGCCTTTGCGGATTTCGATGCTCACGCCGCGTAGCGCGTGCAACTGCTCCGTCCCCATTTCGTACGTCTTCCAGAGGTCCTCCGTCTGGATGACGATCCCCGATGTGACCAGGTCTTCTCGATAGGCTTGGACGACGACTTCTTCCACTGCCATGGGACTCGGCTCCCTAACTGAATCTCGACTCATTTTGCACAACTTCGGGTGCGGTCGTATACGCCCGCATCGCTATAACTGTGGACGGGTACGTCTGGCGAGAACCGCGCCTAGCTCGTCGATTCTTCGTGCTTCGGCGCCGAATTGTCGACCTTGACGCTGGTGCCAGGGCGGAGAGTTCGCAGCACCTTGTAGCTGCCTGTAACGATCTGATCGCCCTCTTTCAAGCCGCTGGTGATTTCAATGTCAGTGATTCCGGTGATCCCGGTTTGGACGGGTACAAACTCAGCCTTATTGGCCCGGATTACGAAAACGCCTTGAATATCTGTCTTCTGCGCGTTGCCAGCCGGTTTCGACGCCGCCAGCGTCACGTTGCCTTTCGGCTGCTTTGCCGCATCCAGATCTTCTTGCGAGCGAACGGCAAGCGCCTGAATCGGAATCGTCAGCACAGCTTTCTTTTGCGCAGTCTGAATTTTAGCCGTGGACGAAAGGCCCGGCCGGAGCAACTCCATCGGCGTGTCGAGCGTCACGACAACCTTGAAATCGCGCGCTTCCTGTGTGTTCGCCGTTGTCTGCGTGGTGGCGGCTTGGCCGGACGAGCGCAGAATGGCGAGCTCGCCCACCTGGCTGACGTGCCCTTTAAACGTTTTGCCCGGCACCGCATCGATGGTTACATCCGCTGGGTCTCCGGGACGCACGTTGGTGATGTCGGTTTCGTCCACTTTCACCTCGGCCGTCACCACACTCATGTCGGAGATCGTCATCAGAAAACTGCCCTCGGCGTTCTGAATCCCTGGCACGACGTTTTCCCCGACGCGCACGGCGATATAGCTCACGATCCCATCGATGGGCGCCCGATACGTAGTCTTGCGAAGAACGTCCTGTTGATGGGTCAGCACCGCTCGAGCTTGTTCCGAAAGCAAGCGCGCCTGTTCCCGTGCCGCCCGCGTTTGTTCCACTTGAGCGCTCGCAGCACCAAGCGCCGCGACGGCGCTGTCATAGCTCGCATGGGCCGCATCGTAATCCGACTTCGCGATCAGCTCTTCCTTGTACAATGACTGCGAGCGCGCCCAGTCAAGTTTCGCTTTCTCGAGATCGGCCTGCCTTTGTGAGAGTGTCGCCATCGCCGCGTCGTAGTTTGCCGACGCAGCCTTCATGCCCGCTTCCGAACCCTGGACGTTATCGGACTGAGCCTCCACGTCCGCTCCCGGCTGAATGCTCTCCAGACGCAGCAGCACGTCGCCCTTCTTCACGTGGTCGCCTTCCTTCACGACAATGTCCGTAATCTTACCGATACCTTCGCCCAGCACGTTCGTGTAGTTCTTGGGCCGAATCTCGCCCGACGCCGTCACTACCGACGTCAGATCTTGCCGGGCCACCTGCCCCGACTGCACTGTCTCAACGCCCTTGTTCACTTGGTAGACGCTGAACAACACAAGGCTCCCAAGGACGACCACAACCCCCGCCCCAATGCCGACTTTCTGCCACGTCTTCATCTCATCAACCCTTTTCTTCCGATTATCAAGATGTCGCGTTTACAGATTTCTCCATCCACCTTGTACATACGCCCGGAGGGCCTGGAATGTTTCTCGCTTTAGACGCATGGCTGCGGAGAAAGACAGGTATAACCGTTGCTCTTCCGCGGGGCACACGCTCACGCCCCCTTTGCTGGCGGTGGAGCACCATTCTAAGTCCATTCGACTCGAAATCAAAGCCTTCGAACGACCTATCTGGCCGTGTCCCAATTTGGCTCAGACCGCCCTCGATCGTGAAGATCCAATCTTCCAGGCAACCTCTTCGCAGCAAAACTGATTCCTAGTTGCCAATGTGGCCTGGAAGAAAAGCTTGTGTTGACCTGTCCTGGAGGACAGGTTAAGATTTTCACCCATCCGGGCAAAGGTGCGAAATATGGGCCGCTCAGCTAAGGTGTTCGTATCCATCGTTCTAGCAGAGGCGTTGGCATTCGCCCCCTTGGTCGGCGCCCGAGCCGCGCAACAGGAAAAGCAGACCCAGCAGGATCAGCAACAATCCCCGCAAGACGTCAAGAAAGCCGCAAAAGAAAGAAAACAGAAGGAAAAGGATCTCTTCAAGGAGTTGGATTCGCAATATAAGAAGTGGCTGAACGAAGACGTCATCTATATCATCACTCCGGAAGAGCGCAGCGCCTTCCTTCATTTTTCCACCAATGAAGAGCGCGAGCAGTTCATCGAGGCTTTCTGGGCGCGCCGCAATCCTGATCCCGATTCCCCCGAGAACACCTTTAAAGAAGAGCATTACCGCCGCATCGCTTACGCTAACGAACACTACGCTTCTGGCGTCCCAGGCTGGAAGACGGACCGGGGTCGCATCTACATCATGTGGGGTCCCGCGGACGAAACCGACTCGCACCCGAGCGGCGGCACTTACGAGCGCCCCCCTGAGGAAGGCGGCGGCGAAACCTCGACCTATCCCTTTGAAGACTGGCGCTATCGCTACCTGGAGGGTATCGGCGAGAACGTGATCATCGAATTCGTTGACCCCACCATGACCGGCGAGTACCACCTGACGATGGACCCGAGCGAAAAGGATGCTCTAACCTTTGTCCCCGGCGCTGGTCTGACAACCGCGGAAGCCATGGGCCAGGCCAGCAAGACGCAGCGCTTCCAAAACACCGACGGTACCCACATGGCGCAGTCGGGCATTGGCGGACAACCCGAGAGTTACAACGAATTCGCTCGACTGGAGCTGTACGCCAAGATCCAACAAGCGCCTCCCGTAAAATTCAAGGATCTGGAAGCTGTCGTCACTTCCCGTCTGGTTCGCGATCAGGTGAAATTCGACTACCGATTCGATTTCCTGCGCCTGACCTCAGATGTCGTTCAAGTGCCAATCACCGTGCAGATTCCCACGCGCCAGTTGATGTTCATTGAGAAGGGCGGCGTCGATACCGCTACGTTGAACCTCTTCGCTCGAATCACCACTCTGACGGGGCGAATCGTTCAGACTTTCGAGGACACGCTGAGTGACGGAATTCCCGCTGCTTTGCTCCAGCAGAGGTTGACGAGTTCCCAGATTTATCAGAAGGCAGTTCCACTCAGTCCGGGCCTCTATCGCCTGGATATCGTTATCAAGGACGTGAACAGCAACAACGTCGGCGTCGTCAATACGCGGCTCGCAGTCCCGCGATTCCAGGATGACCAGCTCAGTTCGAGTTCGCTTATTCTTGCCGACGACATCCACCGCGTCTCCTCAAAGGACATCGGTCTCGGCCAGTTCGTCCTGGGAGATATGAAAGTGCGCCCCAAGCTGGACTCGGCCTTCGCCTCCAATGACTCGATGGGCGTCTTCCTTCAGGTCTACAACCTGAAAGTCGACGACAAGACGCACAAGGCCGACGCTTCTGTAGAGTTTCGGGTTCTAAAGGACAAAGTCACTGACCCTGTGCTAAAGTTCGCGATTCCGCAGGACAAGCTACCGGAGCACGGAGAAGAAATGACCCTCGAGGATAGAATCACCCTCGGGTCTCTCGCTCCGGGTAAATATAAGCTTGAGATTGCCGTTACCGACAATCTCGCAAAACAAACGATCACTCCCGTTGCCGACTTCACGGTCAAGGCCCCCGCGCCTGTGGTGGCTCAGGCTCAGGCAACTCCCCAGGGGAGGTAAAGCAGTTTGAATTCGAAACTGATTCGCGCCCTTGTCCTCGCGTGGCTGGCGTGCTTCATCGCACTTCCGGCGACGGCTGCTCCCACCGCGGGCAAAATCTCCGGTCTCGTGGTCGATTCTGCCGGCACACCTCAGATGGGCGCAACCGTCCTGATTTCTTCCGAGCAACTCCTCAGCCCGACGCCGCTTGATCTTCTCACGAATGACCGCGGGCGATTTTCCACCGCCATTCTTCCCGTCGGCGCCTATACGCTGAAGGTCACCTTGGCTGGTTTCCTGCCCGCAATGGAACAGCACATCCAAGTGAGCGACCAGCGTACCACTCTCGTCCAAGTAGTTCTCGGCTCGGTCTTTGCGTCATTCGAACAATTACGCCGCCAACCTGACCAAAAGATTGCGCCCGATGATTGGACATGGGTTCTGCGTACTTCGCCCGGCAATCGATCGGTGCTTCGCTGGACCGACGGTCCGCTAACTTCGGATGCTCAGATGAGTGGCGTTGAGGCCGCGGCGCAGAAGCATGCAGACCACGTGCAAATGCAGCTTACTTCCGGTTCCGACCATCCGGGATCGATCGGAGCGGTTGCCGATTCCCCTGGAACGGCGGTTGTGTACGACATGGGTGTCGGGTCGACAGCGCGTCTTTTGATGGCCGGCCAGTTCAGCTACAGCAACGCGGTCCCCGCCGGTGGGTTCGCCGCCGAGTGGCTACCCTCAGGCGAGGCCGGTGCGGGGCCAACCTTGGTTCTCGAGGCTCGGCAATCACAGCTGGGCCCCATGGGCCCGATCTTCCGGGGTCTGCGAGTATCGGATTCCGATCAATTCGCTCTCGGCGACAAAGTAAGCGTTCGATATGGCGCCGAATTCCTTGCGGCCGGGTTCATCGGCACCACCCAGGCGTTGCGACCCCACGGCGAAGTGGCCGTCCACCTTACGCCTACCTGGCTCGCCTCGATGATCGTCGCAGCGCACTCGCCCCAGGAATCTGGATCGCAGAGTGCTCTTCAATCTGCTCTCGATTCGCTCGACGATTTCCCGATTCTGATGATCCGTGATGGGCGGCCGGTGCTCGAAAATGGCTGGCACGAGGAATTTGCGGTCGACCATGCGTTGAGCAAGGACTCAGATGTCAGTGCGGCCGTCTTTCACGACCGGTCAAGCCACACTGCGCTGATCGGACGGGGCAACAGCGGCAGTCCCGATTTCCTTCAGGACTATTTCTCCGACGCATTCGCCTACGACGGCGGAAACTCCGGCTCAACCGGGGTTCGCGTTGCATACAGGCAACGGTTTGCTGATGACTTGAATGCGACCCTCGTCTACGCATACGCCGGCGCTTTGGCCCCGAACGAAGATTCCGGTGCGATGATTCTGCGGAACGAACTCTCCACCCAATATCGTCATAGCCTGGCGGGCCGGATCACCGCGCAAGTTCCCCGCTTTGGCACACGGTTGAGCGCTGGGTACAAGTGGATCGATGGCCCTAGTGCATCTCGCGTGGACGCGTACGGCGAGTCGATCTACCATGTCGATCCTTACCTCAACATGGAAGTCCGGCAACCCCTCCCGAGCCTCTTTCAGTGCCACATGGAGCTCATGGCCAACGTAGGAAACCTGCTCGCGCAAGGCTACATTCCTTTGGCAACGAATGACGGCAGGGTAGTCCTGGTCCCCTCTTATCGGTTCTTCAGGGGTGGTTTAAGCCTGCAATTCTAGTTATTTCCTGTCCCTACTGGAATTGGGAACATGGTTTCCACAAACGGGAGACGACCCGATGAATCTGGCCGCTCTCTCTGTAAGTCTATAAAAATGCTGCAGATAACTATATGTATAAAATACTGTTTGCTGGAAATAGACGTGCTAGCATACGGAACTAGAAGGGTGCGGGTGTAGCTCGATGAACGACGGTCTGCGGATGCGCCTCGGGGCAGTCATTCTAGCGTTCCTCACGCTGGCTGCCATCGTCTTCGCCGTCCTCAACTATCAGCAGAGCAGGCGTGTCGTTCCCGTATACGACGGCATTGACTGGGCGAATGAGGTCCAAGGCGCGACGGTTGGGCGGTTCGAGCCAGATTCTCCAGCTGCAAAGGCCGGGATCAAGGCAGGAGATGTAGTCGAATCACTCCGGGGCGCGCAGGTCGACCGTCCAACCGATGTTACGAGAATCCTCTCGCACGCCGGACCGTGGACTCAGATCGTTTACGGAATACGTCGCCAAGGCGACCACATTCAAGTTCCGCTGGTAATTGTTCCCTACCAAGACCCCTATTCGATTGCTGATTACTTACGGTTCACCGCGCTCCTGTATCTTTTCATCGGACTTTTCATCTTCATGCGCCGATGGAGCGCGCCGCGTGCCATTCACTTTTATGTTTTTTGCCTCGTCTCATTCGTCTTCTACAGCTTCCACTACACCGGAAAGCTGAATTCTTTCGACCAGACTATATACTGGGGCAACGTCGTCGCCTGTCTGCTGCAGCCTGCTTTGCTGGTCCATTTCGCTCTGGTTTTTCCCGAGCGTCGTCGGATTCCTTGGTCTAGGCTCGTTCCGCTCTACAGCGTTCCCACAGCGCTGCTCGCTCTTCATGTCTTCGTCTCAAAGGGCTACTTGGGTTTCGTGCCCTCGCTCGGCAGCGAGCATTCTCTGGATCAAATCGAACTGCTCTATCTGGGCCTCTACTTTCTTGTGGCTGCTGCCATCCTCTTCGGGAGTTATTCGCGCACGTCTAGCGGGCTGCTGCGGCAGCAGTTGAAATGGGTTGCAGGCGGGACCTTGGCGGGAATTCTCCCGTTCCTGTTGCTCTACGTCTTTCCCTTTGTCTCGGGAGCGCAGATGCATTCCTGGATGAAGGCATCCACCTGCTCGTTGGCTCTGATCCCGTTGTGTTACGGGTACGCCGTCATCCGTTACCGCTTGATGGACGTTGACATCATCTTCAAGCGCGGCCTCGCTCATACGTTCGCTATGGCTGCCATCGCCGCGGCCTACTTCGCCGCGGTGGCTCTGATCGGCGAGCTCTTCCATACTGCATGGCCCACCGGGCCCGCCGGTGCGGTGATCGCTATCATTGTGGCTGCGTTCCTATTCCAGCCCCTTCGCGACTGGGCTCAGGCCCATCTGGATCGCATGTTCTATCGCGACCGCCTCAACTATCGGCGGACCCTGATCGAGTTCGGCCGCGCGCTGACGAACGAAGTCCGTCTCGAGCCGCTCCTGGGCTCCGCCCTGGACCGAATCTCCCAGACTCTTCTGGTTGATCGCCTGGCTGTGTTTCTCGAGGATCCCGAAGGCACTGGCCGGTTTCTTCTGTCGCGTTCGACGGGCTTCGACTGCGGGGACAATCTGGATTTGAGTTTCCTCGATCCCGATCGTCCAGCGCTCGCGCGCGGTTGTCTCTTCTTCGAGTCCGCGCGCTCGGCCGCTCAGGAAACGGATTCAGTCCGCCACACCCTCGAACAGCTTGACCTGAATTACTTCATTGCCTGTCGTTTTCGCGATCGAACGGTTGCGGTTCTGGGCCTCGGCAAGACGGTCGACGGTGATTACCTCTCAAGCGAGGACATCGAGCTCCTTTCCACCATTGCGGGTTACGTCGCAATTGCGATCGAGAATGCGCGCCTCTATCAGTCGCTCGAGCAAAAAGCCTTCCAGATCGAGCGCCTGAAGGACTTCAGCGAGAATATCGTCGAATCCCTGAAAATCGGAGTGGTCACTGTGGATCTCGAGGACCGCGTCGAATCCTGGAATCCTCAACTCGAAACCCTTCTTGAAATCCCGCGGCGCGACGCCATCGGCCGCACCCTCGGTGAGGTTCTTCCTCCGGACCTTTTTGCCGAAATCGCTTCGCACGCGTCCGGCGCTCACGTTTCGGGTATCTACAAATATCATTTGAACGCGCAAGCGGGACGCCGCCTCGTCGTCAACGTCTCGATTGCGCCTCTTGTGGGCAAGAATGGCGGGCGCCTCGGCCGGCTGATCTTGGTCGACGACATCACGCAGCGCATGCGTCTCGAAGAGCAAATGGTGCAGACCGAAAAACTCACTTCTTTGGGACTGCTCGCGGCGGGCGTGGCTCACGAAGTGAATACACCGCTGGCCGTCATTTCGAATTACATTCAGATGCTCGCGAAGCAAATTCCCGCGGACGACCCGCGCCAGAAAACCATTGAGCGCATCGTCAAGCAGACATTCCGCGCCAGCGAGATTGTGAACAATCTTTTGAACTTCTCGCGCACCGGAACTCCTGAATTCAGTGCGGTCGATCTGAACTCCGTTCTTGAGGAAACTCTCACTCTGGTTCAGCATCCTTTCCGCACGGCGCAAGTGAACGTCATCAAGAACTACACGCACCAGCTGCCGCTCGTCCTCGGCTCGACTACGCGTTTGCAGCAGGTGTTCCTGAACCTCTTCATGAACGCGCGCGACGCTATGCCGACCGGCGGCATGCTCGAAGTCCGCACCGCGGCGCACAATGGCTCCGTGGAAGTTGAAGTCACTGACACCGGAACAGGAATCGCAACCGAGCATCTCAAACGCATTTTCGACCCATTCTTTACAACCAAGACTTCCGGCAGGGGCACCGGGCTTGGTCTGTCGGTGAGCTACGGTATTATCAAAGAGCACGCCGGGAAAGTTGACGTGCGCTCGACGCCGGGCAAAGGCACTTCGTTCCGGCTCGAATTTCCCGTAGCCAGGAAAGCAGTCCATGCCTAGAGGATCGATCTTAGTTGTAGACGACGAAGCTGAAATCCGCGAAGGCCTCGAAGCGCTCCTCACTTCCGAGGATTTTGAAGTCACCCTTGCCGAAACCGGCGAGTCTGGCTTGCAGAAGATTGAAGAGCGTCCCTTCGACCTTATCCTTCTCGACGTAAGCCTGCCAGACCGCAACGGTATCGAGCTTCTTCGCGACATTCACCGCCGCGATCCCTACGTCTCGGTCATCTTGATCACGGCATACGGCTCGATCGAGATGGCCCGGGCCGCGTTCAAAAGCGGCGCTCAGGACTACATCACGAAGCCGTGGTCGAATGAAGAACTGATTGCCCAAGTCTCGCTCGCGATCGAGGGCCGCCGCCTGCGCGAAGAAAACGTCCAGCTCAAGCGCGCCCTGAAGCAGCGCTATAACTTCCCGAGCATCATTGGCAAGAGCGAGAAGATGCTCGCCGTCTTCGACCTCGTCGCGCAGGTCGCTCCTTCCCGCTCCACCGTGCTGATCAACGGCGAGAGCGGCACCGGCAAGGAACTCATCGCCAAGGCAATCCACTCCGCATCCCCGCGCGCGGAGAAGGCTTTCATTCCCATCAACACTGGGTCCATCCCCGTCGATTTGCTGGAATCACAGCTTTTCGGCCATGTGAAAGGCGCCTTCACCAGCGCGGTTTCATCGAAGAAGGGCCTTTTCGAAGTCGCTGACCAGGGGACGATCTTCTTCGACGAGATCTCCACGATCAGTGCCGAGACGCAAGCCAAGCTCCTGCGCGTCATTCAAGAACGCGAGTTCATGCGCCTCGGCGGCACCGACACCATTAAAGTCGACGTCCGCATCCTTGCCGCTTCCAACGAAGATTTGATGAACCTCGTCCGCGAAGGCCGGTTCCGCGAGGATTTGTATCACCGCCTCAACGTCATTTCGCTGCAATTGCCCCCTCTCCGCGAGCGCAAGGAAGATATTCCTCTGCTCGTCGAGCGTTTTCTCGACCAGTTCTGCCGCGAAAACAACAAGCCGCCGCGAGGCTTTACGCACGCCGCGATGAAGCTCTTGATGGACTACGATTGGCCGGGCAATGTCCGCGAACTCGAGAACGTCGTCGAGCGCTCCGTTGTGCTTTCCACGCACGAGTCGGTGGACGTGGATTTGCTTCCTGAAAGTGTGCGCACGCGCGAAATCGTCAAAGGTGTCCGTTTGCAGCTCGCGGAGTTCCTGCCGCCGCTTCCGGGCGAAGTCGGTTCTCGCGGGTCCGTTCCGGCGCCTTCACTCTTCGAGATCCTCGAAGAAGTCGAACGCCGCATCATCGTCGACATGCTCGAGCGCACGAACTGGAACCAGACGGAAGCTGCCGAGCGCTTTCAGATTCCACTGTCTACCCTGAACCAGAAAATCAAGCGCCTCGGCATCGAAACCCGCCGCCGCCCCACCGGCGCGGTGCGCGGCGCTGCGGTTGGCTACGGCGAAGATCCTGCCGAATTTATGGCAGGCAAATAGTGATTCCCTGCTGCTGAAACACAGGCTTTCAGTCTCTCAACCTCAGGAAACCAACGGGCGGCCGGCAATATTCTCGAGAATTTTATACGGGGCGAATTGCGGCGCGACCAGGGACGACGGAGGGATCAAGAATGTCTGTTCGAGGGCGAATCGCCCGGAGAGCACGGCGTGCGCTACTGAATCGGTGAACACAACCCACGTTGCGAGCGGCGGAAACTCCATTCGAACCTTCGGGCAATTTTGCTGAAACTCCTTGTTTTCTTTCAGGTAATCGTGGAACCGCAGCATGAACATGTCGTACGGCGTCCTGCCAAATCCGCCGAAACCGAGTTTCGCGCCCCAATTTTGTACCGTCCGGCTCACGAACCCGTCGTCCTCCGCAATCTGTCGTAGCCCTGCGTGCTCCGCGTGTGCTCGGGCGAGTGAACCGAAATCTTCTGTCGTGTTCCACACCCGCGGCTTATCGCGATTCAGGTTTGTAAACACTCGCAGGATGCGTCCTCCTCGCGTCGGTCGGCTCGGAAACGCGTCCACGTGCAGCAGGTCGTTCCGTTTGTGTAGCGGCAGCCCGCGTCTTTCTTCTTCGATCGGACGAAAGCTCGCAAAGTCCAGCGCCCATCGCCCGGCGTAGGGTGAAAGAAACGCACTCAAGAACTCGACCACCTGACCGCTATAGTCCCGAAAGATCGATTGTATGCGCTCGACGGTTCCGCTATCTCCGGAAATCCCACGCAGCACGTCTTCGCTCGGCCGGTATGAGACGTTTTTGTGCAGCCTCAGATCGGTCCACTCTTGAGCCAATAGGAAATCCCGGTCTGCCTCTGGAAACCGGAACGGAGGCTCTCGAAAAAATAGAATCTGTCCCTGCTCCAGGAGTTCGCAATAAGCGCGGGCCCGCGCGTCGCGCTGTTCGGTACGCACCCAGCCGGTTCCTTGCTTGTAATCTTCCACCAAAATCCAGGGCAAATTCGTCATGAATTCCTTGCCTGTGCTTTCGGCAAATCGGATTCCCGCTCGCGAGCAAAACTCTTCGCGTTTCAAAAAGGATACCGCAGTCACACGGGCCTGACAATTTTGCCTCGCGGCGTGTTTCCGTCAGGTGGTCCTGCGGATCATTCGCTTTTCTTTGGGAAGCTCGGCTTGTAGTCCCGCGGAAGGAGCGTGGTCGAGAGGTCGACTTCGGAAAGATCGGCACCGTCTAGATTTGTCTCTCGAAGGATGGTCGTTTGCAGCCGGGCGCCGCGAAAGTCGGCGCCGCTAACCTGCGCATCCCGCAAATTTGCTGCGCCTAAGTCCGCTCTGCGAAAGACGGTGGAGCGCAAGTCCGTGCGAAAAAGCTCCGCACCACCGACCAACGCTTCCGTCAGGTCGGCTCCGCTCAAATTCGCCTCGGTCAGATCTGCCTTTCGCAGGTCGGCCTTGCGCATCCGTGCGTTGCCCAGGTCCGCGGACGATAGCCTTGCTTCGCGCAGGTTAGCGCCGTCCAGATTCGCGCCGTGAAAATCGGCATACGCCAGATTCACGCGTCGAAAATCCGCATGAGAAAGATCGGCGCCGGAAAGGTCCGCGCGCGTCCCAGTTTCGTCTCCACGCACGAACCGCTGGTGCGCCTCGAGAATATCGGACACTCGTTTGCCGTTGTGTCGGAGACGGCCAGGAGCACGCAGTCCCGAGCCCTTTATGATTTTAAGAATCCCCATTTTGTGCCGACTACCTCAATCAAAGGTGAGCGCATGAATTTTACTAGATTCCAGGCGCCAACGGCGCACCCGTTCTTGACGAGCAGGTTGAGCCCGGCGAACACCGCTCCCTTTGCCGCCTGTGGTAAGGTAGGTCCATGGAGCTGCTTCAAACCCTCCAGAGACGGGCGCATGCTTATCCGCAGAGAATTGTGTTGGCAGAAGGCGAGGACGACCGCGTTATAGCAGCGGCTGCTCGCGTGGTCGCTGAAGCCTCTGGCAAGCCTACGCTGCTCGGCCGAGCCCCAGTCATTCGCGCGGCGGCAGACCGCCTGGGTGCGAAACTCGATGGCATTCAGCTTCTCGATCCCGCGTCGAGTCCTCGAATCGCCCACTACGCGCAAATCCTATTCGATCGTCGCCGTGCCAGCGGCACCACGCTCGAAGAAGCGCACGATCTCGCCAGAAAACCCCTCTATTTCGCGGCGCTGAGCGTCGTCGCTCGTGACGCGGACGGAGCCGTAGCCGGAGCCGTAAACTCCAGTTCCGACACCGTGCGCGCTGCCCTTCATTCCGTCGGTCTCGCGCCGGATTCTCGAATCCTCTCGAGTTTCTTCCTCATGGTGCTGCCGGCGCGTAATGGAACCAGCTTCGGTCATAACAACGCGCTTCTCTTCGCCGATGGTGGCGTGGTCCCGGAACCCTCGGCGCAAGATCTTGCCGACATCGCCATCGAAACAGCCGAAAATGCGCGCGAGTTTCTTCAGACTGAACCGCGTGTCGCTATGCTTTCATTCTCGACGAAAGGCTCCGCGACGCATCCCCGCGTCGAGAGAGTTCGCGAGGCCACCCGAATTGCGAAAGCGCGACGTCCCGACTTAGCGATCGACGGCGAGCTCCAGGTTGACGCCGCCCTCGTCGCGTCAATCGCCGCCACTAAAGCGCCGGGATCCCCGGTTGCCGGTCGCGCGAACGTCCTGGTCTTTCCCGACCTCGACTCTGGGAATATCGCCTACAAACTTGTCGAGAGGCTCGCCGGCGCGACCGCGCTCGGTCCCATCCTGCAGGGGCTGGCGCGACCCGTCAATGACTTGTCGCGAGGCTGCTCAGTGAACGATATCGCGAGCGTCATCACCATAACTGCAATCCAAGCCATTGCCCGGACACAGTTCCACGCCCCACTGGGGAACTGAACATGTCCCCGCCAGCACGACGCCGAATTCTGCCTCTGCGGCGTTGGGTTTCGCGCACGCAACGAACCTTGCCCCCCGCACTCCTCGCCTTGCTTGCGTTGGGCTTCCTCATTTTGGCTTCTATCGCTTCCTCTCAGCAGAACGTGGAAGTTCCGCGTGAAGAAATCGTCGCAAACCTTGCAGCCGGGCGCGTCGTCATCGCCGTGGTCAAGAATGCAATCCTCGTCGGCACGGTCGAAAACCAGATCGAACCTCAGAGTCGCGTGCCGAGCCCGGTTCAACTGAGCTCCGAACGGTTAGCCGTACCCCTCGGCGCCGTTGAGTGGTTCTCTCCCTCATCGCAGGAAACCCTCGCAAGACTCGACACCGAACTGCCTCATCTCCACAGCCACTCGGCCCCGAGCGGACCTCACTTGGGTCACGTAGAAGCCGGTGGCGAAGCCTCCGATATTGAATCGATTGGCCAGGGCGTGATGGAACGCCTCAATCAGGTCGCACACGGCCTTTACACCAAACTCGAGCGGCCCGCGGACGAGCCTCTCGCTCAATTGATCGTCACGGATTATCTCACCGGCTACGGACCGGAGATCTGGCAGGTCAGCTATGGAATCGAACAAGAACAGCAGCGCGGTGATTTTTGGGATACCCGCGTGCTTCGTCCGAAATACCTGCAGTTCTGGCCGCCCGAAAAGGGTCAACCGCACACTCTGGTTGAATTCGCTTATCCGCCGGAGACCGCTCCCACATCATTGATTGAATTGTTGCGCCAGAACGATCCCCGCCTCGCAAAGCTTGTCGCTTCAGACCCAACGATGGGTGCGGTGGCGGGTCAGTTTCTTCAGGGGGATAGTAAGAAGATTCGTTCCGAGGACGCGATTCAGTTTTTGCGTGCCGCGCTGGCGGCCATCGCTTCGCCGAACGAGCGCGAAACTTTCGCCGTCATCGGCGAGGAAACGGGCTTCGCCTGGATTCTGGCGCCGCCGCTCGAACCGAAAAGACCGAATCAAGCGAAGCAACCAACCCGTCCCGACGAGGCGCCCTCACTTATCAAACATCCCGACTAGCTTTCTTACTGCTTCTCGGAACGGAGCTTTTGCAGCCGCGCGTTCTTCTCTGCGACCGATCGAACCATATCTTCCTTGTGTTCCAGCAGCTTGCGCGCGATCTGCGGGTCTGAGAGTCCCAGGATCTCGGCCGCAAAAACGGCGGCGTTCACCGCTCCCGCCTTGTCGATCGCCATCGTGCCCACAGGTATCCCGCCCGGCATCTGGACGGTAGCCAACAGCGCGTCGAGTCCATTCAACGTGCTCGTTGCCATCGGAACGCCGATCACGGGAAGTGTTGTACTTGCTGCCATCACGCCAGCCAGATGCGCGGCCGCGCCCGCCGCCGCGATCAACACCTTCAGTCCCCGTGAAACTGCTGACGTCGCATACTCGTGTGCCCGCGCTGGCGTCCTGTGCGCGGACAGCACTTCCATTTCGTAAGCAATCCCGAACTTGTCCAGGGTCTTGCCGGCCTCGCTCATCACGGCATAATCCGTATCCGATCCCATTACGATCCCCACGACGGCAGCGCTCAACTTTCCCCCCTTTTTGAAGCCCCGATAAGTCGCAACCAATCTCGCAACGTGCTCAAACCGCCTTCGTAGCGGAAGCTGTTGGGCGCTTCGCTCCGACACCGAGGCCTATGTCCCTCCGGTAGTGCGCACCTTCAATCGACAGTAAACTAATTGTGTCGTATATTGACCGCCTCACGCTCGTCATGTTCGCGCCAGAACCGGAGATCATTAGAATTCGTCCACCACTTGTGTAGTACACAGCCTCATCGAGCTTCGTGCCAGCGTGAAACAAACGCGCTCCACAAGTACGCTCTGCGCCTTCCAACCCTCTAATTTCACGTCCAGTTAGTGGTCGGCCCGGGTAGCCCTCGGAAGCTATAACTACACACATAGCAATCAAGGGTGACCACTTCGGCGTCATCCCCTCAAGGCGGCTGTCCGTCGCAGCCGCGCACGCTTCTGCAAAGTCGAATTCGGCACGAAGCATTATGGCCTCAGTCTCAGGATCGCCAAGACGGCAGTTGAATTCGAGCACCTTCGGTCCCCCGGATGTAAGCATGAGCCCAAAATAAAGGAATCCATTGTAGGCGATGCCGTCCTCCCGCAGGCCAGCCAATGTCGGCTGGACGACGCTCTCGATGATTCTCCGTTCCACGTCAGCGGGCAAAATGTCCTGGCTCGAGTATGCGCCCATGCCTCCCGTATTCGGTCCTTCGTCGTTGTCGAACGCGCGCTTATAGTCGCGCGTCGGCGCCATGGGGATGAAGTCTTTGCCGTCCGTCAGGATGATGTACGACAGCTCTTCGCCGGTAAGCCCCTCTTCGAGGAGGATCTGCCGGCCAGCGTCGCCAAATTCGCGCCGTTCCATCACTCGATCGATGAAAGCCGTGGCTTCATCGGGCGACGATGTCACGAGGACGCCTTTGCCCGCGCATAATCCGTCGGCCTTCACCACCAACGGCCAATCCACCGAGCACAATTCCGCATATGCGTCGACCGCAGAATTAAACACTCCGTATCGTGACGCGGTAGGAATCGAATGTCGTTCCATAAACTTCTTTGCGAATACTTTGCTGCCCTCAAGTTGCGCGCCCTTCTGTGTGGGCCCGAGAATCTTGAGGCCCCGTTTTGCAAACTCGTCTACGATTCCGAGCACGAGTGGCAGCTCCGGCCCGACCACGGTTAGATCGGCTTGTAGCTTTTCGGCCAGGTCGGCGGCCGCCTTAACGTCGCCGACATCCAGAGGAAAACATTCAGCGTCGCGCGATATTCCCCCGTTTCCCGGGGCGCACCAGATTTTGTCGACCAGCCGACTTTGCTTCAGCTTCCACACGAGGGCGTGTTCGCGCCCGCCGCTTCCGATCACAAGTAGTTTCAAGACTCCAACTCCACGAAGAACTCCGAACCATACGGCGGCTCTGCCTCAGCTGTCAACAGGAGTTGAGCTTGCCGAAGCCGCGCAAAAATGATTCTATCTCAGACGATGCACTGGGACTTCATTGTCATTTTGTTGTTCTTCGGCGGGCTTGTTCCCTGGCTTGGCCGCCGGCGGGTTCACCAACTGATGTCGCTGCCGCGCACGACGAAGATGGACCGTTTGACGCTTTACGCTTCCACGATGGCGTTCCAGTGGGCAGCGGTCACCGTCATCTTGTGGCGCGCAACAGCGCACGGTATCCGGCCCGATCAACTAGGGTTTTCCATGCGACAACCCGCCCTTACCGTGAGTCTATCGATTGTCCTC
This sequence comes from uncultured Acidobacteriota bacterium, assembly GCA_963744235.1. GTDB lineage: Bacteria > Acidobacteriota > Terriglobia > Acidiferrales > UBA7541 > Palsa-295. The sequence goes on from CAVUSU010000008.1 coordinate 229,573, forward strand.
AGTGGCCTGTTCTTCGCGAATCAGGTATTCAGCGTCAGTCGTCTTGCCTCTCGGCCTTCTGAGCTTAAGGGCCTCTTGCCTCAGCTCGCTTTGAAAGTCTTCCCGCAGGACAACGTGGAGCGTCTGGCCTTCGTCGCCCTCGTTTCCACCGTGGCGCTGTGCGAGGAAGTGATCTACCGCGGCTTTATTCAGTTCGTCTTTCAGGATGTTACGGGCGGACGCGTATTGTTGGGGATCCTCTTCTCCGCGGTTTTTTTTGCGCTCGCCCATTTCTACCAGGGCACGCGCGGTTTGGTCTCAACCTTTGCCGTGGGCCTCCTTTTCGCCGTAGTTCGCACTTGGACCGGCAGCCTCATTCCCCCGATTTCAGCCCACTTTGTAACTGATTTGACCGTGGGCTTCCTGGCAGCAGTGCGATTGCGCGGTAAATCACAAGAATCAACCCTGGTTGCCACGACCGATAACGATTCCAGCAGCACTGGCCAGAGCTTGTGACACCGACCTCTCGATTGACGGATAGCGAGATTCGAAGCGCCCTTTCGCCTTACGGCGGCTCTCCCACCACTGCCCAGTGCGGCTCTATTCGAACCTACATCGATCTCTTGCTTCAATGGAACCGCCGCGTCTCCCTGACCACCGTAATCGAACCCGACGACATCCTGCGATTCCACATCGGCGAGAGTATCGCCGCCATTCCGGCAGTTCCGATTGAAAAAGGTCGGCTCGCCGACGTTGGTTCCGGCGCGGGCCTTCCGGGCATCCCGCTAGCTCTATTTGTCCCCGGCCTAGATGTCACACTGATCGAGTCGAACACCAAAAAGGCAACGTTTCTGTCCGAAGTAGCGCGAAAACTGAGTCTGGACCGCGTCCGTGTGTTTCGAGGTCGAGCGGAAGATCTCGTGTCAGATGGAGCAAAGTTCGACTATGTGACGGCTCGTGCCGTTGGGAGGTACGATGAGCTTCTCTCTTGGTCGGCGAAAGCTCTGAATCCTCACGGAAAGACCATATTCTGGTTGGGCGAGAAGGACGCAAGCGAAGTTTCAGGCTTTGTAGGCTGGAATTGGCACCCGCCAATGAAGATCGCCGGCTCACACAAGAGGTTTTGGCTCGTCGGCACTCGTATCCCAGGGCCCTAGGGCAACGTTCCACGTGGAACATCTCCAGCGAGTCTTTCGCCGCAGCGAGGGTAGTCCGCGTACGTCGCCGATCCCAATTCAACCTCAATCCAATGTTCCACGTGAAACATCTTGCATCCTCCCAAAACCTTCTGCTACATTTCGCCTTCGTCCTGGGGGCACAATTTGGCGCGTGTCATCGCCATCGCCAATCAAAAAGGCGGAGTCGGCAAGACAACTACCACCGTCAACCTCGGCGCTTCACTAGCCGCCTCTGAAAAAAGCACCCTGATCATCGATTGCGATCCCCAAGCAAACACCACCAGCGCTCTAGGCTTCCCGAAGGACCCGGCCCGCCGAACCCTGTACCAGACCTTAATCCTAGGAGAGCCGATTGAGCGCGTCACAATTGACGCCCAGGTCGGTGGTCTCGACCTGATTCCCTCTGACAAGAACCTCGTAGGTGCCGCCGTCGAGCTGGTTGGCATGGATCAACGCGAATATAGACTGAAAGCCGCAATTCAAGGCATCCGGGACAAGTACGAATACATTCTCCTCGATTGCCCGCCTGCTCTGGATCTGCTAACTCTCAACGCGCTCGCCGCCAGCGATTCCGTCCTTGTTCCGATTCAATGCGAGTACCTTGCGCTCGAGGGTGTCTCCGAGCTACTCGACACGCTTATGCGCCTCCGGCGCACAATCAACCCCGCCCTTGCCATCGAAGGCATCCTGCTAACCATGTACGATGATCGTACCAGCCTGTCAAAACAGGTTGCAGCCGACCTCCGTAGCTTCTTCGGATCCCAAGTCTTTACCACAGTTATCCCAAGGAATGTGCGCCTGGCCGAGGCTCCTAGCCACGGCGTGCCAGTAATCTTCTACGACTTACGTAGTAAAGGAGCCGAGAGTTACATCGACCTAGCCAAGGAGGTTATTGCCAATGCCCAGAAACGCCTTGGGCAAGGGTCTGAGCGCCCTGATTCGCGACCCGGAACCGCAGCCGCCGCAAGTGCCGGCAGCGGTCACAGCGGGAGCGGCAACGGCGGCAGCACCGGCCCTGGCCCCTCATGACGGTATGCTTCAGGTCGACATCGACCTGATCGACCCGAGCCCCTACCAGCCGCGCAGTCGTTTCCGGGAAGAGGCGCTCGACGAACTCGCCCGCTCGATACAAGCGAGCGGAATCATTCAGCCGCTTGTAGTGCGTCGATCGGGTGAGCGCTACCAGCTCATTGCCGGCGAGCGCCGTTGGCGCGCCGCGCAACGAGCTGCGCTCGTGCGCGTCCCCGTCGTCGTTCGCGACGTGCCTGAAGAGCTTGCCCTCGAAATGACCCTCGTTGAGAATCTTCAACGCGAAGATCTTAACCCGATGGAGCAAGCTCGGGCATTCCATCGGCTCATTGAGGAGTTTGCCCTCACGCAGGAGCTGGTGGCGGAACGCACCGGGAAGGATCGCGCCACGATTGCAAACGCAGTGCGGCTCCTGCGGTTGGAAGAGAGCATCCAGGACCTTCTCGAGGAAGGTCGAATCACCGCAGGCCACGCTCGCGCATTGCTCGCCATAACCGAGTCTAACGACCGCGTTGCACTGGCTCGAAAGATAGCTCGCTCGGGAATGACCGTCCGGCAAGTGGAACGCATCGCCTCGCGCAACGCCAAGCCCCGGTCGTTGACGACGCCTATACAGATCGACCCGAACACGAAGGCTGCAATCGATGAACTTCAGCGCGAATACGGAACTCGCGTATTCATCGTTCCCGCCCGCGCCAGCCGGCCCGGACAAATTACGTTTGAATACTACGATACTAGTGATTTGACACGCCTATACGATCGGCTGATGCAGGGATAGACTACAAACATAGGAGTCCGGATGCCTTGGCGCGTCTTCGACCGGAAGCAGCAAGAATCCGGTGAATGGAGCGGCTTCCTCGAGAAGGGCGTTCGCTTGGAAGGGAAGCTCGAATCCCCTGGAACCCTTCGAATTGACTCGCACATGAAGGGAACCTTGTCTTCCGAGGCGACGCTCATCTTGGGGGAGCATGCTCGCGTGGATGGCGAGGTCATCGCAAATTCGGTGATCATCGCGGGGCGATTTGACGGCGTCATTCGTGCGCGGGGACGAGTGGAGATTCAGGCCAAAGCGATCGTGACGGGTGAAATTGAAACGCCCTGCCTGATTATCGAACCCGGCGCCATTTTCGACGGACGATGCCTTATGCCCGCGACAAAAGAATCAACCACGGCAATCACTATCCCGATTCGTTCCGCCGCGGCCCACGCTTAAGGAACCTCCCCGCGGCGCTGAAGCGCTATAATCAACAGCCTTGCATTGAGGAGAAAATCACCTTGGTTGAACGCATTCGGCTAACCGAAGCGGCCAAGGCCGCCGGTTGAGCTGCCAAGCTGAGTCCCAGTTTGCTGGACTCCGTGCTGAAGCGGCTTCCGCGGCCCACTGACCCGAATCTTCTCGTTGGCTTCGAAACCAGCGACGACGCGGGGGTGTATCGACTCAGCGACGAAATGGCCTTGGTGCAAACTGTCGATTTCCTCACACCGATCGCGGACGATCCTTTTGTCTATGGTCAAATCGCCGCAGCGAATTCACTCAGTGACGTGTATGCGATGGGCGGCCTTCCAATCACCGCGCTTTCGGTCCTCGGTTTCCCGCCCTCGGGTTCGCCAGACGTACTGGAACAAATTCTGCGCGGTGGCCTCGACAAAATGACGCAAGCCGGCTGCACGATCATCGGCGGCCATTCGATTCGTGATGACGAACTGAAGTTCGGTTACGCAGTCACCGGCCTGATCGATCCCAAAGCGATTTGGCGCAACGTCGGAGCCCGGCCCGGTGACGTCTTGATTCTAACGAAGTCCCTCGGTACCGGAGTGATTTCCACCGCGCTAAAGCAGGGGCATGCGCAGGAATCCTGGGTCGCCGCCGCGATCGCTTCGATGATCCAGCTAAATCGGGATTCGGCCGAGGCATTGCACGCGATTGAACTCGATTTCGACGATCGCCATCCGGTCCACGCAGTCACAGACGTTACAGGCTTCGGTCTTTTGGGTCATGCACGTGAAATGGCCGCAGGCAGCGAAGCGTCAATGTCCATCGATCACGAGCGCTTGGCATATCTCCCTGGCGCAATCGAAGCGGCTCGCGCCGGATTCTTCTCCGGCGGCCTGAAGAACAATCGCGAATTTCTCGAGGGCTGCGTCGAGTTTTCGCCGAATATTCCCGACGAAATCCAGTCCCTTCTCTACGACCCCCAAACTTCAGGCGGCCTGCTCGTGGCTCTCGCTTCGCAAGCCGCAGATTCCGCCACGGCTTTGCTCGAACGTCGCGGAATCTCCGCCCGTGTGATCGGGACCGTGATTGAAAAGCGGTCACCTCTCATAGCAATCGCCTGAACTAGTTCAATCGTGTACACTTTTCGTTCTTCGGCTTCTTCATGGACCCGATAACCCACGGCATTACCGGAGCGCTCCTCGGCAAGGCGTATTTTTCGAAGCGTGACCATCGTGTCGGAATCTTTGCGACGGTCCTCGGGGCTGTTTTTCCCGACGTCGACGTGTTTGTCGAAGCCGTGTCGCGCGATCCGGTGGCGATTATCAAATATCACCGGAACGTCACGCACTCCTTCGTGTGCTTGCCGCTTTTCGCCGTGATGCTGGCGGCACTCACGCGCTGGGTGGCGCGCCGCTTCAACCTGGAATGCCCGAAACTCTGGATGCTCACTCTCATCTACGCTGTCGGCATAGCCAGCCACATCATTCTCGACGGAATGACTTCGTTCGGCACGCGTATCTGGGCTCCGATTTCGGAGCAGCGCGTCGCTTGGGACTTGCTCTTCATCATCGACTTCACGTTTACGTCGATCGTGCTGTTGCCGCAAGTAACAGCCTGGATCTACAGCAGCCGTGAGAAAAGCCGTCTCCGTGCGGCGGCCATGTGGATTCTGTTTACGCTTGCCGGATTTGGTGCGTGGCGCATTGCGGCTGCGTTTCAGGCTCCGTTTCATTTTTCGGTTCTCGTTGCAGCCTCCGCTATCATGGCAATCCTGTTTTTCGTGCCGTCGATCCGCGATTGGGGCTTTGGCATATCCCGATCCACGTGGTGCCAGACTGGCGCTTACGTGATGTTCGCTTATCTTTTCGCTTGCGCGGTTGCGCATCATGCGGCGATGCGTCGCGTCATCGATTTTGCCGACGCGAGTCACATCGCAATTGTCCGCATCGGCGCCTTGCCGATGCCGCCGTCGTTGCTTGGGTGGGGCGACGCCATTCGCACGCCCGACGGCGTCTATCAGGCTCCTCTCGACCTGCGCGATCCGAATCCGCCGGCATTTCGCTTCACTCAGGATTCTCCCGCTGACGCCTTCACGGCGCGCGCTCTCGAATTGCCCGACGTCGAGCTCTATTGGAACTTCGCTCGCTTCCCGTTGATTCGCACTTCCGCTGAAAACAACCTTCACATCGTGGATTTCGGTGAAAATCGCTTCGTAAACCGCCAGAGACGCAGCCCGGCGCCCTTCACGTATCGCGTGGTATTCGATGCCACCGGCAACGTGGTCGAGGAAGGCTGGCTCACCGATGCCCTGCTAAGGAATACTGGAAAATCCTCGGCGCCTGCTACGGATCGGACGCGATGAAGGTTCTGATCTTCAGCGACATCCACGGCGACCTTCGCGCCCTCGAAAAAATAGTCGCCCAGCCAGCGGACGTCTACATTTCTAACGGTGATCTGTCGACGTTTGGCCGCGATCTGGAATCCTGCGGCGACGTGTTGAAGCCTCTCGGCGACCGCCTCTGGGCGCTTCCTGGGAACCACGAAACGCACGAACAAATGCGCGCGTTCTGCCACAAGTTCGGTTTCGTGGATTTTCACCGCCAAGTCCGAACTCTCAAATCCGCGAATGGCACAACACACTGGGCCGGCCTCGGCTACAGCAACATCACGCCTTTCAACACCCCGGGCGAGTACTCGGAGGACGAAATCGCGGGAGCGTTGAGCACCTTCGAAGGAAATAATCCGCTCTACCTCGTCGTGCATTTTCCGCCGCGCGACACGAAGCTCGACGAATTTGCGCCGGGCAAGCATGCAGGCAGCCCGGCGTTGCGCGAATGGATCGAGCGCGTTCAACCGGCCTACGCTTTTTGCGGCCACATCCACGAAACCGCCGGGCGTCACGACCAAATCGGCGCGACGCAATGCATCAACGTCGGCAAGCGGGGTTACACGATCGAGTTGTAAAAGTTCGGAGTCAGATGGAAGGGGATGCGGCGAGCGATTCGCGCAAGGCACCAATCACTCCCGAAGCCTCGGGATCACCGATCACTACTCACCGCTCACTGCTTCTTCGTGGCGGGATAAATAACCAATTGTCGCCGGTCACCCGAGCCTTCGCTGATCGTGCGCACGCCCGGAGCCCCATTCAATTCCAGATGCACGATCCGCCGATCGCGCGGCGACATCGGATTGAACTGAAACGGTTGGCCTGTCTCGCGCACGCGTTGCGCGGCCACTCGCGCCGACAGCTTCAATTCTTCGAGCCGCGTTGCGCGATAGTCGCCGCAATCGAATCGCACGCGATCGTGCAGCGCCGGTTCGAGGCGCAACCAACGATGCGCGACATGTTCGAGGGCCAGCAAGCAGTTCCCCACTTCGCGCCAGCAGAAGCTCTTCGTCGGCGCCGCGGAATCGCACCACCACATCCGCTTCATTCTGTCCGGCATCCGCATTCGGCTCGGCCGATATCTCGTATTCCAGCTCGAGGTTCATCTCGCGCACCGCCAGATCGAGCAGCTTCCGCAACTCGTCAACGGCTCGCTGCCGGTCGAGCGGCGCTGCGCTGCGCGCTCGCTCTCTGCCTTGCGGTCTTCTGCTCGAGGACGCTTCCCTGGCCCTTCGCTCATTCGTTTTTCTTCTTTTTGAATTTACTCTTCGGCGGAAGCGGCTGCGCCCGGTTCAAATAATACTGCTGGCCCACGCCGACGATGTTGCTCGTGAACATGTAGAGGTTCAGCCCGCTCGACATCGTGAAGAAAAACGCCGCAAACATCAATGGCATCAGCGCCATCATTTTCTGCTGCGCCGGATCGACGCTCGTCTGCGGCGTCATCTTCGTCATCAAGTACATCGTGATGGCCATCGCGATCGGCAAAATGTAGTACGGATCCTTGGCCGAAAGGTCATGGATCCATCCCAAAAATGGCGCGTGGCGCAGCTCGATTGCTCCATTCAACACCCGCCACAGAGCCCACCAGATCGGCATCTGGAAAAGCATCGGCAGGCAGCTTCCCATCGGGTTGATGCCTTCCCGCTGGTATACCGCCATCACTTCCTCGTTCATTTTCCGCTTGCGCGGATCGTTCATCGAGTACTTCTTGTAGCGATCCTGAATCGACCGGATCTCCGGCGCCACTTTCTGCATTTTCTGCATCGAACGCCAGCTCTTCATCTTCAGCGGGAAAAGCGCGAAGTTGATGATCAACGTCAGCGCGATGATCGTCCATCCCCAATTGGAAATGTAGCGGTGCAACCATTGGAGAACAATCAGCACCGGCTTCGCGATCGGGCCCATGTAGCCGAAGTTCACCAGCCCTTCAAGCGACGGTTGCACTTTGCTCAGCAGCGCAAGGTCCTTCGGCCCAACGTACAGTCGCAAGCGCAACGGCTCGGCCTGCTGGCTTCCCGCGGCCATTTCCGCCACGGGCTGATCCTCCGCCTTCCCGTCCACAATCACGCTGTGATTGTGCGTCCAGTGCCACAGCGACATGTTGGCTAACCCGTCAGGAATAAACGCCGCCGCGAAAAATTGATCCTCGACTCCCGCGAACTCCAGCGGCCCGGGCTGCAACGCCGGCTGCGTCTGATTCCCGTTGACGCCGAGCTTCTTGTATTGCAGCAGATTGAGCTTGCCAACTTGACTGTAGAAAACTGTGACGAGCTGCGATGCGTGATAAACCGCCTTGTCCCCGAACCCCCCGCGCCACGCCATCCCGCCGGCAGCGCCTTGCCGTCAAGCGAAACGGACATCTCCACCGACAATTGATAGTCCTGGTTGAAATTGAGCTTCTTCGTGACGTCGAGGTGCCCGTCGCTCCAATGAAAAATCACGCTGACAGGAGCCTCAAAATCACCTGCCGTCGAAGGGGTTGCAGACGTAGTTCCTTCCACGTGGCCTTCCAAACGCGCAGCGGTCACCTGGTAAAGCTCCGAGTTCGCCTGCGACTCAAGCTGCGAATCCTGCAGCATCAGCGAAAACGGCCAGCCAAGCTGCGTTGACGAATCGTGGTTCACCAGGTCGAGAGGCTTAGGCGGCTTGTCATCGTCGAGGTACTTTTTCAGCTTCCAACTCAGCACCACGCCGCCGCGATTCGATAGCTCCACGCGATACAGCGGGCTCTCGACGACGATCACTTTTTCCGTCGCCGCGCGCATCACCGGAACGCTGCCGGGCTTGGCTGCCGTCGCCGACGCCGTTTGCGCTGTTCCTGCGGAACTCGATGGCGTCGCGTTCGTTTGCCCCGGCGCTACCGCCTGCGTTGTTTGATTCCCTTTTTGAGGAGGCGGAACGGGAGGCGGGAAGTAATGAAGCCAGATAAAAAGAATCGCGATTGCGATGACTGCAAAAATGACCCCGCGCGCCTGATCCGAGAGTTCGTTCACAATTTCCTTCCTGCGGGAGGTTGGGTCTTCAATTTGCCCTGAGCTTCGAAGGGCTCCGACATAAGCGCTGGCCTCAACTCCATAAGTTCTGGCTGCCGGGCGTACTCTTCCGTCTCCGGCACCGGATCGAATCCACCCTTCGTGAACGGCCGGCAGCGCAGCAGCCGCTGTGCCGCCAGCACGAATCCGCGCCGCGCCCCATGCTTCGCGATCGCTTCGTGCGCGTAATTCGAACAGGAAGGATAAAACTTGCAGGCGCCGCCGAAAAACGGCGAGAGAAAAACGATGTACACTCGCACGAACCCGAGCAGCACCCAAGCGCCGATAGATCTCGCGCGCCCGTTCAGGACGGCGATTTCTCGTCGCGATCGTGCGCCCGCTCCGCGCGCGGCAGCAGCTTCAAAAGCTCGTCCCCCAGCGCCAGGAAATGCGCCGTCGCCGCCGAGCTGCGCGGGTGAATGACAATGTCCCATCCCGGGGCAATCTCCTGTCGATGCAATCTCAGAATTTCGCGCAGCCGCCGCCGGATTCGGTTGCGCCGGACCGCGTTTCCCAGCGCCTTTTTGATGCTCCATCCGAACCGGCTCACTTGGAGGCCATTGGGGCGAAGAAAAACGGTAAACTCGCGGCTCGTCCGGCGCCGTCCTTCGCTGTACACCGCATCGTATTCCGTTCGGTGCACCAGCCGGCAGGCGCGCGGGAAACCCAGCCGCGCCGCGTCAGACGCGCGTGAGGCTATGACGCCCTTTCTTGCGGCGTTGCGCAAGGACTTTCCGTCCACCCTGGGTCTTCATGCGTTTGCGAAAGCCGTGCTTCTTGTGACGGCGACGCACATGAGGTTGATACGTCCGTTTCGGCAAAGATGTTTCTCCTCTGTCTTGGGTTCATTTGCGCCCGGCATTCTCGCGAGGCGGATCGGCCGCGCTGCATCAGAAACGCATTACGTACTGAAGCCAAACGATTAGTGTAGACGACCTCCGCACAAGGGTCAAGAAACCCCCGAATCCGCGCGCCGCGCCCCATTTCGATTTGTGTCAGCCTCGGACAGCGGTTCAGGCTCGTCGTGCGCCTGTTGCTTCATCTGTGTTTATCTGTGTTCATCTGTGGTTCCAAGGTTTCACGGCCCTTGTCGCCTTTTTCCATTTTCCCTTCTTTCCCGTGCTACCATCCGCCGCCGCGGAACCACCCCCATGCCGACGGCCAAAGCCGCTCCCGCTCGCGAAAAGATGTCCGTCGCGCTCCGCGTTGTGCTCGTCCTTCTGGGGCTTTCCATCTTCCTCAACTACATCGATCGCGGCAACCTCTCCATCGCTGCGCCGCTGCTGAAAGACGAGCTCGGCCTCACTCCCTGGCAGCTCGGCAAGTTGTTGGGAGCGTTTTTCGTGACGTACACCGCATTTCAAATCCCCAGCGGCTGGCTCGTCGACCGCTTCGATGTGAGCTGGGTCCTCGCGGTTGGATTCCTCATTTGGTCCGCAGCCACTGCGGTCACGGGCCTGATGCACACGTTCGTCTCTTTGCTGGCGGTGCGGCTGATTCTCGGCGTCGGAGAGGCCGTTGCCTATCCTTCCTACTCGAAAATTCTGGCGCGCGATTTCGCCGTGCATCACCGCGGCGTCGGCAACGGAGTCATCGCCGCCGGCCAGACTTCCGGCCCCGCCTTCGGAACGTTCTTCGGCGGGATGCTGATGGCGCGATTCGGATGGCGCCCCGTTTTCATCGCACTCGGCCTGCTCAGCCTGCTATGGCTGATTCCGTGGATGCGATACCGGCCTCGCACCCGCCCTGCTGTCACTGCGCTCGGCGCCCGCGCGCCGGTTCCCGGCCTCATCGAAATCATGATGCAGCGTTCCTGGTGGGGCGCTTGCGTCGGCCATTTTTCGGGGAACTACCTGATCTATTTTCTCCTTACGTGGATGCCGCTCTATCTCGTTACCGAACGGAACTTCTCGATGAACAAGATGGCTCGCATCGGTGGCGTGGCGTTTCTCCTCTGCGCGCTTTCCTCGCTTATATCGGGCCCGCTCGTTGACCGCTGGATCGCCTCCGGCGCATCTCCCACGCGCGTGCACAAAACGATGCTTGTCGTCGGCCTCACCGGCTCCGGCCTGCTCCTCGTTCTGTGCGTCCTCGCCACTCCCGCTCTTTCCGTCGCACTGCTGATGGCAGGGAGCGGTTTCTACGGCATCTCGAATCCCCATATATTCGCGTGCGCACAGGCCCTCGCCGGACCACGCGCCGCCGGAAAGTGGATGGGCCTTCAGAATTTCGTCGGCAATTTCGCGGGCATCGTGGCGCCCATACTCACAGGCTTTCTCGTCGGCCGCACCCACCACTTCTTTTGGCCCTTCGCCGTCACCGGCATCATCGCCCTCATCGGCTCCCTCTCGTGGGTCTACGTAGTCGGCCCCATCGAACCAGTCACCTGGCCCGCTATATTGGATAATGTCACTCGCGATTAGTGACTTGCGTTCCGAAGACCAGAGATTTGTCCCAGAGCGATCGGGCTGCAATAGGAGACGGACATGCACGCAACTGAGAAACGACCTCGCGTCGCGTACCCAAGTCTGATCGCTTCGCTCGGGTTCGCCGTTCTTGCTTTCGCCGCGGCGAAACCAGGAGCAAATCCACTGCATGTGCAAGCCGCGCTGGCGCCGAACTACACGATTGACGCCATCCGCTACGGCACCATCGCGCATTTTCCGCTGAACGCGCTCGTCATGGGCGCGCCGAAAGACCAGTTCACCGACATCGCGATGATCTTCTGGGTGATTCGCGGCGGCGGACGCACGATTCTCTTCGACAGCGGCTGCCACCGCCAGCACTGGCTCGACGACTTTCACATGACCGATTTTCTCGCGCCCGATAAAGCCCTCGAGCAGGCCGGCATCGCGCCGTCCTCCGTCACCGACGTCATCATCAGCCACGCGCACTGGGACCACATGGGCGGCATCGACCTCTTCCCCAACGCCGCGATCTGGATTCAGAAGGGAGAATACGAATACTACACGGGCGCGGCCTGGCAGCCCGGCGGGCGCAACGGCGGCATCGATCCCGAAGACGTTCTCGAACTTTTCCGGCGAAACACGCGCGGCAAGCTGCATCTCGTCGACGGCGACAACGTGGAAATCATTCCGGGAATCCACGCCTACACAGGCGCGCGCCACACCTTCGCGTCGCAATACATTCTCGTCGGAGCCGGTCCGGTAACCACCGCCACGACACAGGCTCAGCCCTACATCCTCGCCTCCGACAACGTCTACCTTTACGAAAATCTCCGCTCGCACCGCGCCAGCGCCACCTTTGATCCATCCGACCAGCCCGCCAACCTCGCCGCCCAGCAGCGCATGGCTGCGCTCGCTTGCCCCGAAAACGTGCCACCGGAAGCCTCAAAGCACCCGCCCTGCGACCGCATCGTCCCCGGCCACGACCCGGCCATCTTCACCCGCTTCCCCACGCAAGGCCGCCTCGCCCACATCATCCGCTAGCCGAACTCCACTTGCCTTTGTAGCGGCCGCCTTTGTGCTATCGTGAAAGGGTTGGGAGACTTGCGGTGAAGAAACAGGTTCGGATGACAAGCAGAGGAAGAATCACGCTACCGCCCGAGATTCGCCGATTTCTGGGCCTCCGGCCCGGTGATTGGCTGATATTCGAAAAGAGAGGCTCCGCATTCTTCGTCCGGGCCAATCGCTAAAACTGAGTCATGTTTGAAACGCTAACCGAAAAATTACAACGCACCTTCAAGAACCTGCGCGGCCAGGGAAAGCTGACCGAGGAGCATCTTGACGCCGGCCTCGCCGAGATCCGCGAGTCGCTGCTCGACGCGGACGTCAACCTGGGCGTCGCGGACGAGTTCATCGCGCACGTGCGCGAGAAGGCGATCGGCTCGGAAGTGCTCCTGCAACTTTCGCCCGACCAGCAAGTGGTGAAACTCGTGCGCGACGAGCTGGGGGAGTTGCTCGGCCGCGAGGCCAAGCCGCAATTCGGCTCGAAGCCGCCCACAGTTTGGTTGATCGTCGGCCTGCAAGGTTCAGGCAAAACCACCTCCACCGGCAAGCTGGGCAAATGGCTGGCCGAGCACGGGCACCGGCCCATCGTCGTTTCCACCGACGTTTACCGTCCGGCCGCGCGCGAGCAGCTCGCGCAAGTGGCCAAGGCAACGGGCACGCCGCTCTGGCCCGGCACCGGCACGGACAAGCCGCTCGAAATCGTGCGCGGCGCGATGCGCGAAGCGAAGCTTTCCGCATGCGACGTAATCCTGGTCGACACGGCCGGCCGCCTCCACATCGACGACGACTTGATGAACGAGCTTTCCACGCTGAAGCGCGAGCTGAATCCGTCCGAACTGCTGTTCGTCGCCGACGCGATGATTGGGCAGGACGCGGTGCGGTCGGCGGGGGAATTTCACAAGCGGCTGGGCATCACGGGCGTGGTCCTCACCAAAATGGACGGCGACGCGCGCGGCGGTGCGGCGCTTTCGATTCGCAAAGTGACGGGCGCGCCGGTCAAATTTGTCGGCGTGGGCGAAAAATATGACGCGCTCGAGCCGTTCCATCCCGACCGCATCGTCGGCCGCATCCTCGGCATGGGCGACGTGCTCGGGTTGATCGAGCGCGCCGAGAAAACCATCGACGAGAAAAAAGCGCGCGAGCTCGAACGCAAGATGCGCGAGGACGATTTCTCGCTTGAGGATTTTCGCGACCAGTTGAAGCAGATTCGCAAAATGGGCTCGCTCGAGCAGTTGATGGGCATGCTCCCGAAAATCGGGCCGTTCGCAAAGCTGCCGAAGGACGCGGAAATCGATGAGGGCCGGCTCAAGTCGATTGAGGCCATCATCAATTCGATGACGGCCGCCGAGCGCGGCAACAGCAACCTGATCGACGGCAAGCGCCGCAAACGCATCGCGCGCGGCAGCGGCACGAGCGTGCAGCAAGTGAACGAAGTACTGAAGCAATACGCGGACATGCGTCGCATGATGAAACAGTACGGCAGCATGGCCAAAATGAAGATGCGCGGCATCGGCAAACTGGCCGGCCTAAAGTGATTCAGGCATGTGACGGATTAGCTTGGGAGCGCGGACATGGCGATTGTGATGAAGAATACGTTGGACCAGATCCGCTCAGTGGCGGGTGGCAGTGACGACCGCATCGTAAAAGCGAAGCGCTTGGCGGAATTGATTCAGAAGCTGGGCGACTATCGCTGGGTCGGAATCTACCAGGTGGGACGCGAGGTCGTTTCGCTGATGGGCTTCAGCGGTCCCGGCGCGCCCGCGGTTGCAACGTTTCCGATCAGTAAAGGCTTGAACGGCGCGGCAATCAAAGACAAGAAGGCGGTGATCGTTGGTGATGTCCGCAAGGACAAGCGTTATCTCACCGCGTTCGGGAACACCCTTTCGGAGATGATCGTTCCCGTGCTCGACCCCTCCGGTGCCCGCGTGATCGGAACCATCGACGCCGAAAGCGAGCACGCGAACGCCTTTTCCGACCGTGACCGAGAAATGATCGAGCAATGCGCGCAGGCGGCGTTGCCGTTGTGGCTGCTGGGTTGACAAGAGATAGCGGGGATAACGGACGCCCCAGGATTTGCGATTGGTGAATCCAGTCTGCTCCGCTATAATGGCAGGATTCGACTTAGGAGGAATTTCGAGTGTTGATGATTCGGTTAGCTCGCATTGGGAAGAAGAAACACCCGTTCTACCGCGTAGTGGTAACGGAAAAGACGCGCCCGCGCAACGGGCGTTTTGTGGAGATCGTCGGAACCTACGACCCTGCCAAGAAGCCTGCGGCGGTCCAGCTCGATGACGCCCGGGTCCAGTACTGGCTCGGCAAAGGCGCGCAGCCGAGCGACACCGTTCGTAGTTTCATACGCAACCGCAAGCCTGCCTAAAGCGTCAAACTTCACAGAAGCCATGTACTTAGCTCTTGTACACGCTCAAGTCGTAATCTCTGCTGAGCCCGGCCGGCTGTGGAGGAAGGGTCATGAAGGAGTTGGTGGAACAGATCGCGAAAGCTCTCGTGGATCATCCCGATCAAGTACAGGTCAACGCAGTCGCGGGTGAGCAAGTAACGGTGTTGGAATTAAGGGTTCATCCGGAAGATTTGGGCAAAGTGATTGGGCGGCAAGGTCGCACGGCAAAGTCGATTCGAACGCTCCTGGGCGCCGCCGGAATGAAATTGAAGAAGCGTTTCACACTGGAAATCCTCGAGTAGTGACCGCAAACAAGCCCGCAAACGTAACGGTCGCGCGAGTCGTGCGTCCGCACGGCCGCCGCGGAGAAGTGGCCTGCGAAATTCTCACCGATTTCCCCGAACGGCTCACGCGCCTCAGTTCGGCGGAATTGTGGGACGGAAATTCCGCCCCTCGCCGTGTGGGCGTTCGTTCGTGCTGGTTGAGCCAGAGTCGCGGCGGACAGGCGATTTTCCACTTCGACGGCTCCCACTCGATTCCCGACGCGGAAAAGCTCCTCGGTTTGGAAGTGCAAATTCCGTTCGCCGAACGCATGCAGCTTCCGTCCGGAAGCTACTACGTCACCGATCTCGTCGGCTGCGAAGTGCGCGAGAAAAATGGCTCCATGGTTGGCCGCGTTCGTGACGTGCAATTCATCGGCGAGGGACTTCCGGGCACGCCGATTCTCGCGCTCGATTCGCCTCGCGGCGAGCTGCTGATACCGCTCGCGCAGGAAATTTGCGTGGCCATTGATGTCGCCGCGCGCCGCATCGACGTCGTCCTGCCGGAAGGCTTGCTCGAACTCAACCGCGACTCCTGAACGAGCACCCTAACAATCTGTTCAACAGGCGCGGCCGCACACCGAGTTGACGTAGACTGGTCCCCGGAGTTGCAAGCGACGCCATGCGTTTCGATATCGTCACCATCTTCCCTGGATTCTTCAGCGGGCCGCTCGACTACGGGATCATTCGCCGTGCACGCGAAGCTGGCCTGATCGATATGCATATCCACGATCTCCGCGATTTCACGCACGATCGGCACCGCACCGTCGATGACCGCCCGTTTGGCGGCGGCGAAGGCATGGTGATGAAACCGGAGCCGCTCTTCGAAGCCGTCGAATCAATACTGGGCGCCGAACGCTACCAGCAGGCCGGCGCTCCGCCAACGGCGATTGTGCTGTTGTCTGCGTCGGGAAAATTCTTCCGCCAGGAAACAGCGCGGCGGCTCTCCACCCTCGAACGTATTGTGCTGCTCTGCGGGCGCTATGAAGGAGTGGACGAGCGCGTGGCGGAGCACCTCGCTACGGACGAGATTTCAATCGGGGACTTCGTACTTTCGGGCGGCGAGCTCGCTGCCGCTATGGTCATGGACGCGGCCGTGCGGCTGGTTCCCGGCGCGCTTGGCAACGAGGATTCGGCCGTGAATGAGTCCTTCAGCGTGGTCGACGATCAGATCGAACGTTCACGGCCCTTCGCATCGGGTTCCGCCAGAAATTCACCGAACGCCGCTCCCTGCTTTTTGGACTATCCGCATTACACGCGGCCGCCTTCTTTTCGAGGCTGGAACGTTCCGGAGATTTTGCTGAGCGGAAACCACGAGGAAATTCGGAAGTGGCGCCGTCAAAAGGCGCTGGAGAAGACACTCCGCAACCGGCCTGATCTGCTCGAAGCTTTCGCGTCGGCCGCCGAAGAAATCAGCCCTTCCTTACTCTTTCTCATCCCGAATCCCCGCGGCGGGTTCAGGGTTTGCACTTGTAAACCCTGAGTTCAAAAAAGGCGGGGGATCTGCTTTTCGCTTCAAAAAACCAATAGTTCCCCTCAGCGCCCCAAAAACTTCTCGATCTTTTCCACTTCGGCAGCCGCAAGATCCAGATACTTTCTGGCTCCGTCGGCGTCTTTGGCCTGAATCGCAGCCTCGGCTTTGCTCAGATAGGTTTGCATTCGCTGCTTGGAAGCCACGATGTCGCCTCGAAGCCCAAGCCCCTGAGCAGCCTGTTGCCGCTGCAGCGTATCGAGACTGGCCACAACGGAACTGGCGCGCCCGGAAAGCTGGTCGTTCTCAAGGTCGAGCGCCTGCAACTGCGCGGGATCAGGAGCGGGAGGCTGCGCGCTGGTGGCCGCGTTCGATTGACCCGGCGTGGCTAACGCTGGCGGGTGCGGCGTCGACGAATCGGGCGCCTTCGGCTTGTGCCGTGCCGCCGACGGCTGTGCAGACGCCGTCGAAGCCGGCGGAGTTGCGACGGGAGTCGGTTGCGCTGAAGCCGCCGAAGGATTCGCGTCAGAGGAATTTCCACCGGCGGCCGCGGGATTGGCGGCCGGCACGTCGGCTGGCGGAGCGCTTGGCGCTGGAGCCGCACTCGTGTCCACCGGACGTAACAGGCGCCACGGCCGTCGCCGCGTTCGGCGCTGGCGCCGAAGTTTGCTGCCGCGATGCCGCGGTCTTGGCGTGTCGCGGAACCTCAAACGCTGCGGCAACAAGAACCACCAAGACAATGACGGCGCCCAACGTGATGTACAGGCCTCGGTGAGTATTCTGCGCAGCGGGCGGTGGTATCGACGCCGTCTGCATTGCGGGGCTCGGCACCGTTGGCGGCATCGAAACTCTCGCTGAGGACGCCACGCCAGCGCTCGACGGCACGGCGACAACCGGCACCGCCGCGACCGTGCCCGCGATGCTGGGCGCGACGCTTTGAAGCGCGGCGGCGAAAGCATCGGCCGTTTGAAACCGCGCAGCGGGATCTTTTGCGACAGCCATCAGAATCAACTGGCTCAGCGCCGGAGGCAAATCCGGCCGCAGCTCGATGGGCGGCCTCGGCGCCGTTTGCAGGTGCGCCTGCATCGCGGAAAACGCGGTATCAGCGGGAAAAGGTTTCTGGCCGGTCACCATCTCATAGAGCGAAACGCCCACCGAATACAAATCCGAGCGGCCATCCACCGGCTCGCCCTTGATTTGCTCGGGCGACATATACGCGTACGACCCAACGGTTGTGTTCGTCTTGGTGAGGTCGCCTTGATCCCCGCGCTGCGCGATGCCGAAGTCCATCAGCTTCACCACACCCGACGGCGTCAGCATCATGTTCGAAGGCTTGATGTCGCGATGAACGATATGCTGTTTGTGCGCGTACCCGAGCGCCCCAAGCACCTGGTCGATGTAACCAAGCGCCTGCCCGTAAGGAATCGCGCCTTGGTGGATTCGAGCCGCCAGCGTCGCGCCCTCCACATACTCCATGATCATCACCAGCTGATTATCGATCGTCAGCGCCGTGCGGAGTTCGGCGATATTCGGGTGATGAAGGCCCGCCAGCACTTTGATCTCGCGCATGAACCGGTCCGCCAGATTTTTCTGGTCGGCCAGATTCGGCAGCAGCACTTTCATGGCTTCGATGCGATCGGAAAAGACATTTCGCACCTTGAACACCTGGCCCATGCCGCCGGCGCCGAGCAATCCCAGAATCTCGTAGTCGCCCTTGCGCGCGCCCACCGCTTCCTGATTCATCTCCCCCGGATTTTCCATGTGGACCTTCCTTTGCGCCGCAGTATACCCCACTGGGACAAGGGTGGAAGCCCCGGGAACGCCATTCTCCTGAATGGCGCGGGTGGAAGCCTCGGAAGTCCGGGGGCACGGCACTTTCTGGCGTGCTGGCGCCGTGGTTCGTGTAGCGCCACCCTTCAGGGCGGCATGCCCCTTGCCGTGCCCTCGCCCAACGCCGCCTGCCCGCCGTCCTGTTGGGCCAGCCCGCCATCCTGCTGGGCGGGTCATCCCGAGCGGGACACTTTCCGCAGACCGCCTGCCCGCCATCTTGTTGGGCGGGTCATCCCGAGCGAGCGCGCATTTCGCGCGACGAGGGACCTCTCTTCTTCCGTGCGCCTGTCATCCCGAACCCAGTCGCGTTTTTGGCAAATGGGGGTGAGGGATCTGCTTTTTCTCGCCTCTGGTTTTCCCCCGCCCCCGGTGTTTTCCACAGCCCTCTCATTTTCACCTTTAATTAACTTGACCCATTTTATCCCCAGGAGTATATAGCCGCAGAATACCCTCACTTGGGAGGCACCATGACCTTCGTCCCCACAGCCGTCCGAAGCCTTGGCGAAAGCGGCTCCCGGCTCCCGCATTACCCTTCGCGCATTCCATCTCAAGTTCTTTTGTGCCCTGTGCCTCAGTCTTTCAGCGACGGCTCCCGCTGTGGCACAGATCACGAATGTGATCGATACGACCTCCACGCCCACTCCCGGTCGTGATTACATCCACATGTTGAATGAAACGGTGGACCCAGCGACTGGCTCGTTGAGCTTGCGTATCGACGTACCCACGCCGAAGGGTCGCAAGCTCTCTCTGCCTTTCGCCTTTGCGTACGATTCAAATGGTGCCTGGTATGTCATCCGGAATGCGATACAAACCCCGACGCAAATAATTGCAAGCTCCAACCAGGGTCCCTTCGCGGCGGGCGGGTGGTCTTACACGGTGCCCCAGCTTAGCAGTGGTTCGGTCGAGTTTGTCCCGCAGATCAAGCCGACTGACGGCTCCACGACTTGTGACGCCTCCACGGGTTTCGTGTTTACCGATCCTTCTGGCGGCCGGCACGCTCTCGGGATTTCTAACATCGCCAACCTCTTCACCAACGGCAAGGAGACGGAGGCATGCAGCGATAGCAACATGTATGAGAAAGCTACGGGCGGAGACGGCGCCTATCAAGCAGCCTTGCCCGGGGCGAGCACATCCTATTCGACATATTCTTATCCTTCCAACGGCACATATCCCACCGTCGCATACGCAGACGGTACCCCTAAGATCGCTGACGCCGACGGGATGGTCTACGCTTTTCCGGATGCTTCCGATGGCTTGTGGAGTTGTTATTCTTTTAAGGACCTCAACAACCAATTCCATTACTTTGGAATACCTAGCTCGATTGAAGATCGGAACGGAAACACCGTCAGCCTTGCTATTACTCCTGCATATGCGACTTGTGGGCCTGGCTCGACGTACAGCCTAACGGAAACAGACACCTTGGGCCGGACGCTCGTTTCGGCTTCAAACTTCGGAACCACGGGGAGTCACGTTACAGTCTCCGGCCTGTCAACTCCATACACCCTGACGTGGGTAACCTCCAATTCCTATCCGGGAATATCTATCACGCACCAAGTGGTCAGAAGTACCTGCGGAAATTTTCCTACAACGGCGAGCGGGGACGGAGGCGTTACAGCCGTTGCGTTGCCGAACGGCCAGCAATATGTGTTGAGCTACGATTCGACTTCGGGCTTTCTGAGCAAGATCACCTATCCGTCTGGCGGTTACGTCAGTTATACATGGGGAGTCAATCCGCAGTCGTCGATCATCAGTTACGTCTATGTGGACCAATATAGTAACCACTATTCATGTTTTGAAACCTATGACTCTCCTGCGGTCACTCACCGATACGTCAGCTTCGATGGCACTAACGTCGCCTTGCAGCAGGATTTTTCTTACTCCACGACCTGGAACACTTCAAATTTTAGCTGGACGAGCAAAACAACGACGGTCACGACCCATGACTTGGTCCGAGGAACTAGCTTTCAGACAACCTACACCTATTCCGGCGTATCTGTGGCCGATCCCCCAAACCTTCCACAGACTGGGCTGACTCATTTAGTTCCGACCGAGGCAACCGTCGCCTACTACGGGACCAATGGCGCGTTATTGAAGACGGTCACAAAAGCTATGTCGGGCCAGTGGGGAATGCCGCCGTTATTGGGATGCGAGATCGACGTACTGGACAACAATCAAATTTCAGGTGCCTATTTTTCCTATGCCACTGGCCAACAATTGGCGGACAAGAAGGAGTATGACTACGGCGTTCTTCCTTCCGGGAGCACTTGTCAGAACACCCCCACGGCTCCTTCGGGGATTACGCCGACTCGCGAAACGACAATCGCGCATCAGTCCTTCGCGGCTACACCCATCTACACAAGCGGTCCCTCGATCTTTGACCAGCAGTCGAGCGTCATCACATACGGCACTGGAACCCGAGTCGCGGAGACGGACTATTCTTACGATCAGGCTTCCGTGGCTTCCGTATCGCCAACGCCCACCGGCCACGACGAGACCAACTATGCCTATACCAAGAGCCCACCACGGGGAAATGTCACGACCGCTGTGAAGCAGTGCATCCAGTCCGCCCCAGCCTGTGCAACTGGAAGCCCGAAGACTACCTACACGCACGACGAAACCGGCCAAGTTCTCTCCATGATCGACCCCAATGGTAACGCGACCGGCGGAATTCCCTCGCAACATACGACCAACTACTCTTACACGGATAGCTATACGAGCGGCACGCCGCCAGGCAATACTAATGCATATTTGACGCAGGTGACCTACCCTCCAACCAACAGCGTCAGCCACGTCGACAATCTTTCGTACGGCTATGCGGACGGCCAACTGACTAAATCGAAAGACCAGAACGGCCAGACGACAACTTACGTATATAACGATAGCTTGGACCGTCTAACCGAAACAGATTTTCCCGACGGTGGTAAGACCACTGTCGCCTACAATGACGCGCCGCCGACGCCTAGCGTCACGACTACAAAGGTGATGAACTCTTCGCAAAGCATCGTCAGCGTAGCCACGACTGACGGAGTAGGCCACGTCACGCAGACGCAGCTGACGTCCGACCCCCAGGGAACTGACACGACACTGACGAACTACGACGGCCTCGGTCGAACTTACAAGTCCTATAATCCATACCGCAGCACATCCGATCCAACATATGGGTCGACGATCTACGTGTACGACTCCTTGGGCCGAACCACCAGCGTGACCAAGCCGGATAATTCGGTCGTCACCACCCAATACTGCGGCCCAGAAACCCTGGTGACAGATGAGGCGGCGCATTGGCGCCGCAGCAAGAGCGATGCGTTCGGACGATTGATCGAAGTGGACGAACCCAATTCGACAACGGCTACAGTCAACGTCTGCCCCGGCACAGGCGAGCCGATCTGGATAACTACGTACACTTACGACACCCTGAACGACCTCCTTGGCGTCGTCCAGGGAGGGACCCACGGTCGCACTTTCGCTTATAATTCTCTCAAGCAGTTGCTTCAATCAACCAATCCTGAATCCGGCACCATCTGCTATGGCACGGTCTCAGGAAGCACATGCCAGCAGAACGGCTACGACGCAAACGGCAACGTCATCTACAAAACCGACGCCCGCTCGATCACGACGACAGCCACCTATGACGCCCTCAACCGAATCACCGGCCTCACGTACTCGAATAGCGATCCGTCGGTCAGTTACACGTATGACCAGGATCAGTCCACCTGCCTTGGGCTTGGCCAGAATAACTGTTACAACATCGGCCACCGCACCACCATGACCGATGCTGGAGGCACCGAAAATCTCGCCTACGACAAAATGGGCCGCGAGCTCGTCGAGCAGCGCATCACAAACAGTGTCACGAAAAGCACCACGTACACTTACGATTTGGCTGGGGATCTCGCCACTCTCACTTACCCAAGCACCCGCATGATCACCTACACCTACGATTCCGCCGGACGTCCGAGCGAGGCCCAGGACGTCGCCAATAGCATCAACTATGCGCTGGGCACGTGCGCAAACGGTCTGTCTAGTAACGGCGTTTGCTACGGCGCGTTCGGATCGGTCGAGCAAATCAAAAACGGAACAAACCTCGTCTCCACCTATCTCTTTAACACGCGCTTGCAACCGTGCTGGATGTATGCAACTACGGGCACGGCCCTCCCCACGAACACCGCCTGCACGGGAAGCGCGACCGCGGGAAACATCCTCGACTTGAAGTACAATTTCAATCTGGGCTCAGGCGACAACGGTAACGTCATCGGCATCACCAATAATCGCACCACCGCGCGGACGCAGACCTTTGTCTACGATCAGGTCAACCGCATTGCGACGGGCGAAACCACCTCCACTACCGGCACCTACTGCTGGGGCGAGACCTACACTCTCGACCAGTGGGCGAACCTCACCGCGATTGGAGCAGTGTCCGGGTACACCGGGTGCACCCAAGAAAACTTGAGCGTTTCGGTCAACGCAAACAATCAGCTGTCCTCCAGCGGGTTCGGCTACGATGCCGCCGGAAACCTCCAGTTCACGCCCGCACCCGGCTCGGCCGGTTACACGTACAACGCTGAAAGTGAGATCACTCAAGCGGACACCAACTCCATCACCAACTACGTCTATGATGGAGACGGTAATCGCCTCGAAAAGTCCGCAGCGCCGAACGGGATCTACAAAATCTACTGGTACGGCGCCGGAACCGAAATCCTCGATGAATCCGACCAGAACGGTAACTTCACCAACGAATACGTCTTCTTCGGCGGCAAGCGCATCGCCATGCGTACCGTCTCCACAGGAACGATCTATTACTACGAAGAGGACATGCTCGCCACCTCCCGCACCATCGTCCAGGCGGGGCAGACAAGCGTTTGTTACGACGCCGACTTCTACCCCTTCGGCGGCGAGCGCGTCGTCACCAACACGTGCTCACAGAACTACAAGTTCGAGGGCAAGGAGCGCGACACCGAAACCAACAATGACGACTTCGGCGCTCGCTACTACTCCTCCCAATACGGCCGCTGGCTCTCCGCCGACTGGTCCTCCGTCCCCGCGCCCGTCCCCTACGCCAACCTCACAAATCCCCAAACCCTCAACCTCTACGCCATGGTCAGCGACAACCCGGAATCCTTCGCCGACCTCGACGGCCATTCGGGCTACAACCCCAGCACGAACGCGTTCCAAACAATCACTGGTTGCGGCGTCGAGCTTAAAGAGTGCCCGGACCAACAACCGACCTCGCAAAACACCGGCGCAGCTGGTGCCATCACCGTCTCCACGCAGCAGAACGCCAACACTGTAAGCGTCTCCGGCCCCAAGAAGAACCACCACATCGCACACAGGGGCAAGCCTATCTACGCCTCGGCGCACGGAAGAAAGGTCTACATAATCTACTCAGACGGCACACTAGAGATCCGAACCGGACACCACGCATGGCGTGATGCCAACCCCGGCGACATTGAATATCACTCGAATATCCGCCGGCCCGGGCAGATCGGTCATGACGGGAGATTCATCATATTTGGCGACGCCGAAGAAGGATTCAGCGCCCTCACCGGGCTCCTCTCCAGCGACTCCTACTCGTCGCTCACTGTCGATCAAACTATCTCCAGGTTTGCGCCGCCGACGGAAAATGACACCGCCCATTACCAAGAAATGATTCACGGGATGGGTCTTCCTGGCGGCGCAAAGGTGGGGGCTCTGAACCAAAACCAAATGAAGGCCTTCACTGCTGGAATTGCTCAGATCGAGGGATTCAACAACGTTGGCACACAAATATTTCCGGAGTTCCCATGACTTTTCGAAAACTGATCGCAGCGAAGTTTATGACCCTTGTTCTCTCCTTTACCGTTCTGCACCCGGAGTTCGCACAGGAGCACCCCGGCACGAATACGAATTGGGTACAGTATGCTCCCTCCAAGACGACGCTCGACGGGAAGATAATTGTCGAAACCAAGCTCGGCCCCCCTGGGTACGGTGACGATCCGAAGCACGACCGAAGGGTTAAAGTCTATGTCTTGCGCCTGGTGGCGCCGGTCAACGTGCGTGGTTCTGGCGAATATCAAACCCAGCGAAATGTTGGCGAAATCGAGATTTTCTTCCGCAAAGACTCCGGGCCGGATAGCTGGCAGAGTGCGCACTCCGCGATTGGAAAGCCTGTTCGAGTAGCGGGCGAACTTCGGCAGTCCATGATGGGCTTCGAGTACACCCCGGTGGTTATGGACGTCGACGAACTCTCGGTCTTGGACCGAAAGGCAAGCTGAGAGCTAGGTGGATGACGTAGTCGGGCGGGTGCCCCAGGGCTTTCCTTATTGAATTTGTTGTTGGCGAACGCTCTGATCGCAAGCTCCAGCTCAACCAACAAACCGAGACCGACAACTCCACCCGCGGGGGGTGCCCCACGCTCCGGTTCGTGGAGCGTGGCGTCTTCCGATCCCTCGGAATCGGCCTTGACACCGACGCGCCTTTGGCGCTCCTCAGTTGCCTGCCCGCCGTGGCGGGAGCTTTTCCCTCGCCGCCTGCCCGCCATCCTGTTGGGCCTGCCCGCCGTCCTGTTGGGTGGGCGGGCTCGCGCGATTCCCCGGGTTTCGCTTTCAACTGTAAACCGTCAACTTTGAACTGCACTTTTCGCAGTACTGGGTCTTGCAAATTGCCAGTTACTATGCTATAAAGGCGCATTCCTTAAACTAAGAATAATGAATTGTGTGCCCGGACTTTTCGGGCCGCGGGACGGGTTTCAGGGTTTGTACTTGAAAACCCTGAGTTAAAGAAGTCTGTCGGTACGAAGGAGGACGAAGACGTGAGGAGAGTCCAGACGAGCCGCCGTCCGAAGGGCGAAACAAAATCTAATCGGTACACTTTGCAAACGGAAATCGCCGCAACCCCAACAAAACAAACGACCGGCACCCGCGTCAATCGGTACAAAAACCAGCCCTCACATCCTCAGTCGTGCTTGTCCCTCGCAGCTTGCCCGCCATCGGGTTGGGCGGGCCCGCGCGACCCGGCGACCGCGCGACTCAGGGTTTCAAGGTTGTTTCTTGCACTCCACTCGCCACGAGTCACTTCCGCCCCGCCCCTTGGCGCGCCGAAGCGCCTTACGCGAAGGGGCTCCCTGCGCGGTGCCGGTCACCTCATCCCTCATGCCTCGCCCCAGCGGACGCCGCCCGTCGGCAATTTCATGTAGGCAGAACCGTGCGAATTCGATACAATTGTCGATTGTCTGTTGTGAGCTGGCCCCACCAGAGCGGGTCTGCCGGGAAAAAAGAGCCATGAAACCGATTATCGCAAAGGCGCAGGAGTCTCAACTACGCAAGGACCATCCCGTTTTCCGCCCCGGTGACACAGTTCGTGTGAACGTACGGTTAAAAGAGGGCGAGGCCGAAAAGGAACGCATCCAGGCTTTCGAAGGCGTCGTGATGAGCCGCCGCGGCGAGCTGCTGGGTGAGAGTTTCACCGTGCGTCGCGTGAGTTTTGGCATCGGCGTCGAGCGCATTTTCCCCGTGCACTCGCCGATGATCAGTTCCATCGAAGTAGTCCGTCAAGGCCGCGTTCGCCGCGCCAAGCTCAACTACCTCCGCGCGCGAAAGGGCAAGGCCGCGCGCATCAAGCAAGCCGAAAAATTCGAACCCGTTGCCGCCGGCGCCGCGAAGACCGAATAAATCCGCTCGTTGTGAAATCTGTCGCAACCGCTGTGTGGTAGAATTCGCAGCCGATGGGACGCCTCTGCTGCTCCAGATACGAGCGCGAAGCGCGACACTGCGGTTGGCAGCGCATCGCCGGACTCGATGAAGCGGGCAGAGGTTCTCTCTTCGGACCCGTCGTAGCCGCAGCCGTCGTCTTGAATCCCAAGCGCCGCATCGTAGGGCTCGACGATTCCAAGAAGCTGGCTCCCGAGCGTCGCGGCGAACTCGCGCACCGCATCCGCGAGCACGCCTTGGCATGGGCCACGGCCGAGATCGATGCCAGCCGCATCGATGCCTGGAACATCTACCAGGCCAGCCGACAGGCAATGGTCGCCGCCATCTCTCAGCTGAGTCCTTTTCCGGACTACCTGCTCCTCGATGCTCTCGAGCTTGATCTCCCGATTGAACAGAAGGCCCTGATTCACGGAGACGCGCGGTCTGTTTCTATCGCCGCAGCATCGATTCTTGCAAAGGTCGAGCGCGACCACCGCATGGAAGAGTTCGATCAGCTCTACCCTCAATACGGGCTGGCTCAAAACAAGGGCTACGGAACGCCCGACCACTTGGAGGCCCTCCATCGGCACGGTCCGACTCCGCTGCACCGTTTTTCGTACGCGCCAGTCCGGGAAGCGCGTTGCTGGGCCACCGGAGCAACTCAGACTGCGTTGCCCTTGATCGCCGTCGTCGAGATCACGGGCGGCTAGCAGCAAGAAGCAGTTTGTCCGCCGCTTCCGTTGGCAGGCTCGTAGTGGCCCGTTGGTGAGCAGTTTGACCCCCTGTTATCCCCTTCGTCACCATCCCGTTGGCAGTTCGTAGACCCCCCTTTTTCCCGCGTGCTAACCTTCGAGGCTGAGCTGTAGTGTCGCCAGAGCGGGTTTGGCGCTGGGCGGGACGGGAACTCAGAATCCTTCATGGCCTTCAATAAGAGCAAAGCGCTCGAGAGCGCTCTGAAATTCCTCAACCAGGGCAAAGTCGCTCAGGCTATAGGCGAATACCAGCAAATCCTCCGCCACGATCCGAAAGATCAAGCCACCCTGATGACCGTGGGCGATCTGTTCGCGCGCCAGGGCGACATGACGCAGGCCATCGAGTACTTCGAGCGGCTGGCGCAGGTCTATCTCAGCGACGGTTTCAACAGCAAAGCAATCGCGATCTACAAGAAAATTGCAAAGCTGGCGCCCGCGGAGATGGCGCCGCTCGAGCGCCTGGCTGACCTTTACGTTCAGCAGGGCGTGCTGAGCGAAGCGCGACCCCTCTTCATTCAAATTGCAGAGGCGCACCTCAAAGCCAATCGCTCGGTAAAGGCCGTCGAGATTCTGCATCGTCTACTGGAAGTGGAACCTGAGAATCCGCGCGTGCAGATGCGGCTCGCCGAGCTCTATAACGTCATGGGCCAAAAAAAGGAAGCGGCCCAGACGTATCTTTCGTATGCGCAGCGATTGTTTGAGCGCAGCGAGGGTGATGAAGCGCAGAAACTCATCGATCGTGCGCTGGAAGTCGACGCCACCAACCCAGTCGCGATCCTTCTGAAGGGCAGGATTCTCGCGACGCTCAAAAAGAACGACCAGGCGATCAAGGTTCTTGAAACTCACCCGGAAGCCGATGCGGGCGGC
Source organism: uncultured Acidobacteriota bacterium (assembly GCA_963744235.1). GTDB lineage: Bacteria > Acidobacteriota > Terriglobia > Acidiferrales > UBA7541 > Palsa-295. The sequence continues at coordinate 257,165 of CAVUSU010000008.1, forward strand.
GAGGTTACGGATCTCATCATCGACCTGGAGCTTGAATCTGGCCATCCTGCAAAGGCAGTCGATCGCGCTCGAAAGCAACTCGCGCGCGGGCACGCGCACTTTGCGCAGCTTCACAAGGTGACGGATGCCATGATCGAAGCAGGACAAACAGCCGATGTCCTGCCGCTGCTCCGCGAACTCCGCGAACCCATGATTGAAGCGGGGGAGCAGGACAAGTTCCTCAAGTCTCTTACAACTACGACAGAGCGAGATCCGGGCGAAATTGAAGGGCTGGAGATGCTCGTCGACTTTTGTCGGCATACCAGCGACCCATTCCGACTCAGTGCGGCGCTGGGCCAACTCGCAGACGCGTATGCTGACGCCGGCAACTATCCGCGCGCGGAAGAGCTGCTTCAGGAACTCGTCGACCGGAACAAGAATGACGAGCGACTCGTCGAGAGACTCAATCACCTTCGTGCGCGCGCTGGCGGCGTAAGCGCACCGGCACAACCCGAGGTCGTTGACGTGGCGGCGTCACCGTCGATGCCTCAGCCGATGCCTGAGTCGTTTGTGTCTGTGTCGGCGCCGACTCCGTCGAGGAAGAGCCGACCGCGCAGCCCGACGTGCCTCCGGCACCGGCGATTGTCGAAGAGGAGCTCGACGAGGAAACCCAGCGTTATGTCGCACAAGCGCTCACAGACGTAGACCTCTTCTCTAGTTACGGGCTGACGCAGAAGGCCACGCATCTCCTCGAGAATGTTCTGCAACGCGCTCCGCGTCACACGCCGACCCTCGAACGCCTGCTCGATCTATACCTTGGCGGAGGCAACGAGCGCCGCACGGCCGAGACCGCGTCTCTGCTTGAGCAGATTCACCGCGAGCGCAACGACACAATCAACGCAGACCGCTTCGCCGAACTGCGACAAAGATTCCAGAAAGTGGCCGGCATTTCCCACGAGGATATGCCGACGGCACCGCCGGCGGTTGCCTCAATCTCCGCAGCGACGCCTGTTGCCGAAGCCCAAGCATCGGTTCACGCTGCGCCCGAGATCGAAGCACCAGTCGATGCGCCTCCGCCACCCGTCGTAGTGCCGCCGTCCGCGGAGTTCGAGATTCCGTTGGCTCCGGTCGAAGTGGAACCAGCGGCCGAAACTCCGCCTGCAGCGTCCCCTGCCGCTCACGTCGAGGCTGAAGGCGCAACGCCTCCACCTTCCGCACCGCAACCTCAGGCTGCAACCGAGGAAGTGGATTTGTCGGACGAATGGGAGGCCATGGCGCAAGAGGTGGCACAGTCCGCCGCGCCGGCGCCAGAGGAAATCGCCAGCGCTCACGAGCCAGAGCCTGCTCCGGAGCCCGTAGTCGCTGACGAAGTCACGAACGAGCCCGAGGCCGAATCCGCGCCGGAGGAAGTGGAAGCGGAAACATTCGTAATCGATGCGACGCCCGAGGCGGAGCCTGAACCCGAGCCGGAACCAGTTCACGAAGCGATTCCGACGCAAGACGTCGCGCCCGAGCCGGTAATCGAGTTGATCGAAGAACCCGTAGCAGCTTCGTCAGAAGCCGACGGTGCGGCGGCGAGCCACGGGGATTTCGAACTGGAGTTGGCGCCAGAATCTGCGGGCTCGCAAAAAGGCGGTCCGCTCACCACCGAAGACCTGATCAGCGAGCTCGTTGCCGAAATCGACGGCATGGATGCTCCATCCGTAATGGCGGAAACCTCCAAGCACGAGCCGCTCGCGCCCGCAGCTCCCGCGCCTGTTGCGGCTGCGTCGACGCGTCCGCCGGCGAAGGCCGCACCGCCACCGCCGCCTGTTGCTCAGGAACCGGTCCCCGAAGTCACCGCCGAAAGCCTCAATCAACTCGCCGAAGTGTTTCAGGAGTTTCGCAGCGAGTTGGGCGAAATGGGCGACGAGGACGAGGATCTCGAGACGCACTACAATCTCGGAATCGCATACCGCGAGATGGGCCTGCTCGACGAAGCCATCGGCGAATTTCAAAAGGTGGCGAAGGCCATTCAAAAGGGAAAGCCGTTTGCCTACGCAATGAATTGCTCGACGCTCTTGGCGCTTTCGTTCATGGACAAGGGCGAGCCGAAGATTGCCTCGGTCTGGTACCGGCGCGCCCTGGAAACACCCGGGCTCGAACAGGAGAGTATCTTGGCGCTGCGATACGATCTGGGACTCGCGCTCGAATCGGCCGGCGAATCGAAAGGCGCGCTCGATAGCTTCCAGCAAGTCTATGCGATGAACATCGATTACCGCGACGTGGCGGACCGCATTTCTTCGCTGCAAAAGCAGGAATCCCACGTCTAGTTAGCGCCGTCGCAACACTCCCGATGTTGCCACTCCGCGGATAATCCCACATAATCCTAACCCGATGACGAGCCGCATTCTCCGCGTGCTGCTGCTGCTGGTATGGCTTGAACTGGGGTTGGTCCTCGTTCTTGTTCCGTGGTCGGACGTCTGGGAAATGAACTATTTCCTGTTCCAGTATCCGGCGCTTGGCTTCTTTTTCAAGAATCCCTTCCTGCGCGGTGCCGTTTCGGGATTGGGCGTCATGAACGTCTTGCTGGCTCTCGAATCCTTCCGCCGCCGGACGCCCGCCGTTGTCACCCGCACGTAAACCGCCGTGCCTGAATCGCGCCACGTACCCGAAGTAAGCCAGATGGTAGTTTGCTATGTCACGGACCGGCTGTCGCTCGGCGCAGTTGACCCGCCTGTTGATCGGATAGGCGAGTTGCTTGAGAAGATTCGTCTTGCCGTCCAGGCAGGTGCGGACTGCGTGCAAATTCGCGAGAAGGATTTGCCGGGGGACGCGCTCCTCAATCTGACGCGCGATGCCATTGCGGTGGCAAACGCGGAGGCGAGCGGGGTGCCTGGCAAGGCGCGGAACAAAGTGGCGCGGGCCGCCGCCAGTCAGGCACGCGTCTACGTTAACGATCGTCTCGATGTTGCGCTCGCGGCCGGAGCCGCCGGAGTGCATCTCGGCGGCGAATCGCTTCCCGTCGGCGACGTGGTTCGCTGGTGCCGAAGCGGAAATGCGCCGACGGGGTTTCAGATTGGCGTCTCCTGCCACAGCCTCGACGATGCCCGCGAAGCCGAACGCGCGGGTGCGAGCTACGTCTTTTTCGGGCCCGTCTTCGACACTCCCTCCAAGCAAGCTTTCGGTCCGTCTCAAGGAGTCGAGCGGCTGGCAGAAGTTTGCGCCGCGATTCAGATTCCCGTGATCGCCATCGGAGGTGTGACCGAGGAGAATGCCGCGGCTTGCCTTCGCGCGGGAGCCAGCGGAATTGCCGCCATTCGAATGTTTCAGGAGGCGCAGAGCGCGGCCGCGCTCGGCGAATCCATCGCGGCCCTGCGCAAATAGGGACGAGGGGCGAGGGGCGCCACGGCGACAAACCCTGGGTCCCGGGATTCGCCTTGCTTTCGCCAGGGGAAAAATGCCCCCCTACCCCTACCGTATATTAGAAACGGTCGCTGGTGAGTGTTTTCAGTCATTTGCGTCGATTTCTAATCCCGGTGCCAGTTTTGGAGTTTCGGCGGGGGACGAAGATCGGGCGAAGCGTCCGAAGGGCCCACCAAACGATAGCGGGCGAAAGTGTACCGATTGAAATTTTTTCCGTGGCTTGTTTTCATCGACTTAGCGGGATTTCCGTTTGTAAACTGTACCGATTGAAAATGCGAGGCAAGGGCGGCCTTGCAAGTGAAAACCCTGAAACCCGTTCCGGTTATTAGAATTTCCCCTCTAAATTTCATAGGTTCGATTTTGGCCCCCGCATTGGCCCGTGCTGTCGATTTCGTAGCTCATAAAAACGGGCCATGGTAGCACGGAATTCGCCGGGTGGGTAGTAACAAAGTTACGGTAGTAGTTCTATAACTCACAGGACCAAGAAGTTCGCCCGGCAAACCCTAATCCACAGATGAACACTGATAAACACAGATTGGGGCGTTTCAACGGGAGGTTGTCGCGCCGGGGAGAGTGGTGCGTGATGCATTTCGTGGGAAGCACAAATTCAAAACACCGACCCTTCGAAAAACCGCGAAGGGATCGGGCACCCCGAAATTCAGAGGCAAAACCCAGGCGCCGAAGGGTGCCGCAGCCGGCGGTGCGCCTAATCCATTATGCTGAATTGTAAGTAGGGCCTGGAAATCTTCACAATGATGTCCCCGTTGTCTTCGACCAACGTCACGCGTCCGTCCTCGTCGCGGCTCGGTCGCCCGACCGCTTTGAACTCGACGTCAAGTTTAAAATACGGACACTCTCGACTAACATATGTGCGCTGTAGTCCCGTGGACAGGCCACCTTCTGTCGTGAAAACGTCCAATAGGTTCTTTCGCGTCATACCCGGCTTAATCGTCTGCATTTTCTGCAACGCCTGGGCTACCCACTCTCGATGCTCTGACGCGCACTGCTCCTGGCTCACCAGGCGCAACATATCATGTGGACTCGAGCTTCCGACTGCGGCGCCTGAAAGCAAAACTAGCACCAGTAATCCTCGACGCATTGCTTGCACTCCTTCAGTTCCGACGAGGGCGAGTGTCCGACCCATCCCAAGTCGCGATTCTTAGTTCTGTCAGGGAGTCTCCAGTTGACGCATTACGAAGCGGGATGATATTTGCGCCGGTTCTTGCATTTGAACTTGCAGATCAACCTCAGCCCGAGGCGAAGGGTGGCCACCCGCCGTGCGGTTGTACCGAGCAGGAACCGCGAGTAGAATCCGGGCATTCCATAGGGCATCAGCTTACGCTTGACATACCACGAGAGCGCGGCAAAACGGGCTGGCTCGGAGGAGGTTCCGATATGAGGGTTGCTAGGCAAGCTGGTTTGTGCGTTGGGTTGTGCACCATCACGTTTGCGCCAGCGTCAAGAGCCCAAACATCCGACAACCTGGTGACACAAGCAGCAAAGACTTATGCAGACTCCCGAAGCGGCATGGAAGAGCAATTTGCGGACATAGTCCGTATGGTACGCACGAACGACAAAAACCTGATTCAAGGAGCCTTGGACACGCTAAGCATACCCGATGCGAATGGGTGGATCGCTGCCAATTTCGCGGCTGAACACGTGGCACAGGAGCAGCAAACTTATCGAGAAGGGCTCAAGAAGTTTCAGTCTCACGTCTGGTGGGTCACCGGGAACCTCGGCAAGTATCCTGAGTTCGCTTTGAACGTAGAGGAATCGCAGAATGCACGGCCACTTTCGGACGTCGGATTCGAATCGCTGGTTCCACGGCCGAAAGACGCCGTGACAATAGAGACCTACCGGTTCACCTCGACCGTGAGCGACCCGAAAATCGGCGCTCCCTCATGGGTTAGCTCGTTCGTTTACCTCGACGGCCGATTCAGGATGGTTGGCGGAACCTATCCGTTCTGGGCGGAAGGGTTGAACGCGACGCGAGGACCGATGTCGCTTCCGCCGGAAACCATTCGCGGACGAACGGTTCAAGCTGCGGCCTTCCGCAATGATGCGAAGCACCCGGGAATCGACGCCATCGTGCATATCAAGGTTGAAGTGGGACACGATGGAAAGGTGAAGAAGATGAAAGTGCTCTCGGGGGATGCTGAGTTCATTCCCGATGCCAAGCAGTATTTGCAGGACGGCGAGTTCCCGACACTGCCCGACGACCCGCGCCTCGCTAATATGCAAGCCGTTTGGGACATGGAAGTGGTGTTCTTTACGCCCAAGAGCTGATTACCCTGGCGGATAATCTAAAGACACCCTCCCTTCGATCGCGAAGCCTCGGGCACCCCGGCTGGACGGACAGGCGGACACGACGTGCTAAGGCATGGGGGAGGAGCCGGCAAGATGCCGGCGCTACGAACGGCGTACGGCGAAAAGAAAAGGCTGCCGCGCCTGCCATGGCGAGCAGGCTGACGACAGCCTTTCGGCGATGCTCAGCACATCAGCGGCGCTACGTTCAAACCTTTTGCGGTCGTTCGAGCTACCGACGGCCTGCCCTTCGGCTCCGCTCAGGACGGACGGCGTCCGGTTCGTTTATGGCGGGCCGTCAGCGGTTGAAACCGCTCTGATTTTGAGCTGGTTGCGGCACGGCTGAAGCCGTGCCCTGACGAAAACCGCGTTCTCATACAGACTCTGAAACCCCGCCTTTCCATCCTGACCCCCACGAAAATTCGTGGTTGGTTAGCGTGTCGCGCCTACGGCACTTGGGTGAAGAAGCCGGCAAGATGCCCGGCGCTACGAACAGCGTCCGGCTTTCGCGGGTGTTATCGGCAGATCGATTTCGAGGCAACCTAGGGTGAAGGCGAAAGGGAATGGGCCCGGGTCGCTTGTTCGGTACGATCCGTCGAAGAAGACAAATGCGCGGCTCGGATTATTGTCGTCGAACTGGAGCGAGGGTTTCCAGGGACCACTGTGCCATCCGCGATCTTCCGCGGTCATGATCTGGACCGGGCGGCTCCAGTCAGACAAAATTCCCGACGCAGTATCTGCGCGGCACCACCACAGTCCCGTCTCGGCGGGCGGGCTGCCCTCCCCGACCCAAACGCGCGCGAAGATCGCATCGTACGACCCGGCTCGCTCGCGGACGCAGAAATCGAACATCTTCATCTCGGGGGGCGCGAAGATCATGTGCCCGCTCCATCGAGTGATTCCATCGTCGCTCTCAGCGTAGCCGTGCACGAGGTAATTTTCGTGGTTCGAGCCCGCCACATACCACATCTTCCATTTGCCGCCGTGATAGATGAGGTTCGGTTCGTACACACTTCCGTGTTCCCACTCTTCATTCGCGGCAAACGCAGACGTGGGCTGATCGATCCACGCCTTCCCGTTCCATTCCAGGAAGCCAATCGCGTAGGGTCCCCACAAGTTTTCCGCGGCTCCCGCGTAGTAGATGCGCTCCACCCGTTCGCGCTTGTGCGGGTCCCATCCTTTTACGTACGAGGGGCAATGCCGGCCACCATTACCGTCCCACGGGCGGCTGAGGTTCTGTCCGGCGAGCGGCGCCAATTCGCCAGCTTCGCCTCGAGTGAGTTTCCAACCCAGAGCGGAGAGGGGGGCTCCGGGATCGAGTGAAGCGCTGAAGAGTTGCGTGGCGCCGTATCCGCCTGGCTGGCCGGCAAGATACATCCACCATCGATCGCCACGCCGGACCACGCTTGCATCGAGCACTTCCGTGCCGCTGCCTGCGGGGGCGTCCTGAGGATCGAAGAGCTTCGTTTCCTTCGTTTCGTTTCCGGGGAGAAGATGGTCGGTACTTTCCATGGCGCTCCTTCTCGGCGTTGCACGGCCATTCTAATGGTCTGAGGAAAAAGCTGCCGCGCTAAAGACCGCGGCGCTACGTTTAAACCTTTTGCGGTCGTTCGCCCCTACGGAGTTCAACGGCAAAGGAGCCGCGGAGCCGTCAAGCGGCGGCGGACTTAATGAGGATGGGAACTTTCTTGCCGAGCCCGACCTTCAACAATTTGATTTCAAGGATGCCGTCGCTCACTTTTGCGTTCACGCGATCCGGGTCGACCTGAGATGGCAGGTCCAACACCCGAAAAATCTGTGCGGCGCTTCGTTCGGAGTAAAGGGTCTGCCCTTCTTTCTGCTCCGACGAGTGGTGCCGCTGGCCGATGATGCACAGGGAACGAGGTGCAACTCGTACTTCTATATCCTTTTCGCCAAACCCCGGCACTTCAGCGCGGACATTGAGTTCGGTTTCCGTTTCCGTGATGTCCACTGGGAGATCGAGCAGGATTTCCGACTCGGCCAGGAGCCAGTCCTCGTGGGCATGGCCGTGCGTGAATCCGCTGAGTTCAAACAGCTCGTAGGCGCGACGGGCGATCCGGCGATTGATCTCGTCGGCAAGCTCGAAAAATGGGTCGCCGGGAGCTGCGGCAGCGGGCCCGCCTTCCGCGGGCGATTGCGGCGGGAGGGAATGAACGGCGGTTACGTTCACGCCAGATTCGCGCGGGATTTCGCCGCCGATCGTTTGATATCCGGCGGCCTCTCGCGCGATGTCACCGGTGATCGTTCGGCATCTTCGCGCCTTTCCCAAGAGCAGAGCGTTGAAGCAGAGGGTGTTGATCTCCCGCGGAATACCGTGACTCTGCTTTGCAATCAGAGCCAAGGCATCGGGTGCGAATAGCGGGCCCCCGGAGTAACCGGCCACCTTGAGGCGATGCTCGATGTAAGAGGCCGTGTCGGCGGCGCTCAAGTGTTCCAGGCGGCCTAAGATCACGATGCGCTGCCGCAATTGCGAGAGATCAGGCCGCGCCAACTTCTCGGCCAAGAGAGGCTGTCCAGCAAGGACGATTTCCAGCAATTTTGAATGCGTCGTCTCGAAATTGGAAAGGAGCCGAATGGTTTCGAGCACCGGCGCTTCGAGGTTCTGCGCCTCGTCCACGATCAACACAAAGCGTCTGCCGGCGAGCATCTCGCCAAACAGGATCTCGTTCAGCTTCTTGTGCATGGAGGCGAGATCCATTCCGGCGGTCTCGATGCCAAGCTCACCGAGGATGTAGCAGAAAAACTCACGAGAATCACACTGCGTCTGGAACAGAAAGACGGTTCGCGCGGATTCGCGCAGCTCATCCATGAGCCGATACAGAAGAGTGGTTTTTCCCATTCCAGGGTCGGCGATGAGCGCCATGAATCCACGGCCGGTTTTGATGCCATACAAGAGAGCGGTGAGGGCTTGGCCGTGCGTACGACTAGGATAAAGGTACGCGGGGTCTGGAGTGACGCCAAAAGGCTGTTCGCAGAGACCGTAAAAATCTAAAAACATCGCGGTGGCCCTCCTTCTACGTGTAGAGGCCAAGCAGAAGCGTGCTTTGGTCTACGTATCTTCATGCTGTTGGACCCTTGGATCGTCACAGTGCGTTTATATAAGCTCTAATATACGCTGTCGAGCTGTATCCGGCTCAACGTCGTTGGCTGGGTGTCGCGCCTTCGGCGCTGATTTAAATCGGGGCGCTCGCTCCTATTGTTATGGGCACACTTCGTACGAGGTTGGCGAAGGGTGTGCTATCGTACCGGCAATGCCCCTAGAAGAAACGAAGGTAGCCAGCACGCCCAGTTCAGCGCCGGCGCGGATTATTGCGGCGGGGATTGTGATTGCGTTTTGCTATTTTGCGTCGTCGGTGCTGGTGACGCTGCTGGTGGCGGTGCTGCTGACGTATTTTCTCGATCCGGTGGTCAACTGGATGGAGAGCCTTCGCGTCCCGCGCGCTCTTGGGTCGCTTATCGTCGTGCTGGTGACGATCGCGCTGGTGGTGTTTTTGGCGTGGTCGCTGATCGAGCGCGTGGACCAGTTCGGCGCGGACTGGCCGAACTACCGCAAGCCGCTGCGCGCTGCGGCGGATGTGGTGCAAAAGAAAATGGCGCTCTTCGAGGCGCGCGTTTCGGAAATCGAAACAGGGAACGAAGCGACGGGCGCCGGCACGCGAACCGTGGAGGTGCAGGAGCCACATGCGCTGCGCAACGCGATCCTCTCGCGGGTGAGCACGCTCTATTCGTTCCTGCTTGCGGCGACGTTCATCCCGTTCCTGGTGTTTTTCATGCTCGCGGCGAAACGCCAGGTGTGGCACGCCACGATGCAATTATTTCCAGCCACACAGCGAACGGGCGTGAAGGAAACACTGTCAGACGTGACGCAAGTGCTGCGCAGCTACGTGGTGGGAACAGCGCTGGTGGGACTCATCCTGGTGATCGCGAGCTGGCTTTTCTTTATGGGGATTGGCCTGGAGTTCCCGTTCTTGACGGCGCTCGTTTCGGGCCTCTTCAATCTTATCCCGTACCTGGGAGTGATTCTCTCGTGGATGCCGCCGCTGCTGATCGGATTGAAGCAGTTCCACGCCGTCGGGCCGTTCATCGGTATCTTCATTATGCTGATGGTGTTTCATCTGATTGCGGCGAATCTGCTGGTTCCGGCGCTGGTGGGCTGGCGCGTGCGGTTGAATGCGCTGGCGCTGACGGTGGCGCTGTTGTTCTGGGGTTGGCTGTGGGGCGCGATGGGACTGATCCTGGCGATTCCCATCACGGCGGTGATCAAGGTGATCTGCGACCACGTGGAAGGCTGGCAACCCGTGGGGCGCTGGCTAAGCGCGTAGAACTCGTTTCAAAAATGCCTCGCGCCCCGTTTGTGAAATAGCGCGTAGGCGTCGTCCTCTCTGTTTGACTCCTTGCCTGCAATGCTAGAATCGAGTGCCCTCCTTGATGCGCGCACGCAAGCGTGCGACGAGGCTCCTGGGGCCACTCAAATGGCGAAACAACTCTTCGGCACGGACGGCATTCGCGGAGTACCCGGCGAGTATCCGCTGGATGATGCGACGCTGGTGCGCGTGGGCCTAGCGCTCGGAGATTTTCTGCGCGCACAGGCAAAAACGAAACATGACCACAGAGGACACAGAGAAGAACTTGAGGGCACGGAGAAACAGCTAGCAAGGCAAGGGCGTGCGCGCGTGCTGATCGGGCGCGACACGCGTGAATCGGGGCCTCACATTGCGGAGCGAATCGCGCGCGGACTCGAGACGGCAGGCGCAGCGCCTGTTTCCGCCGGGGTGCTCACGACGCCCGGAGTGGCGTGGCTGGTTCATCGTGAGGGCTTCGCGGCCGGCGTGGTCATCTCCGCTTCGCACAATCCGTATCACGACAACGGCGTGAAGCTGATTTCTTCGTCCGGGATGAAATTTCCTGATTCGGTGGAAGCGGGTCTCGAGAAATTTATTTTGTCGAGCGATGGCTCGACGCCCGTTGCTACGGCAATGCGGCTTGAAGGCGACGAGAAACTACACGAAGATTATCTGGATGGACTTCGCGAGGAGGTTCTTCCCGGCGCGAAATTTGACGGAATGAAGATCGTGCTCGATTGCGCGAATGGCGCGGCGAGCAAGCTGGCGCCTCGGCTCTTTCGGTCGCTTGGCGCCGACGTGGTGGCGATGAACGACGCGCCCGACGGCCGAAACATCAACGCCGGCGGCGGATCGCTGCATCCGGAAGCGATGCAGAAACGAGTTGTGGACGAAGGCGCGGCGCTGGGAGTGGCCTTCGACGGCGATGCGGATCGCGCGATCTTTTCCAGCGAATCGGGCAGGCTTATCGACGGTGACGGCGTGCTGCTCGTGGTGGGGCGGTACCTGAAGGCGAAAGGCCAGCTAAAAGGCGACACCATCGTCGGAACCACCATGGCGAACCTGGGACTGGAACGGGCGCTTGAAAGGGATGGACTGAGGTTGGCGCGCACCTCTGTTGGCGACCGCTATGTGCTCGAAGAAATGCAGCGGATTGGGGCGAATCTGGGCGGCGAGCAATCGGGCCACATTCTGTTTCTCGACGAAGCAACGACCGGCGACGGGATGCTGACGGCGGTGAAGATCGCGTCGATCGTTGCCACGGAAGGTCCGCTCGATTCACTGGTGGCGGATTTGAAGATTTTTCCGCAGAAGATTGTCAACGTGCGCGTGCGATCCAAGCCTGCGCTCGAATCGCTTTCCGAGGTATCGCGGCTACTGGCAGAGGCAGGCAAGGCCCTCGGCAATTCGGGACGCGTCGTGCTGCGCTACTCGGGCACTGAGCCTCTGGCGCGAGTCATGGTGGAGGCCGAGCGCGAGGAGGATGTGCGGCACTGGACCGAAGCCCTCGCCTCGGCCATCCGGTCCTCGATCGGGGCCCAGCAATGACGCTTGAACGCGGCCCGCAGAGGCTCAACCTTCCAAAGAACATAGAATATACAGTAGATATTTTAAGAAACTGGATTTTGGCAGGGTCCTGAAGCCGGGCAGATCGAACCTACTGGAGCTAAGTCCTGCATTTGCAGCGTTCTTGGCGGGCCGAGATTCGTGAGGCGCGGTGGCAACCCGCGTGCAATCTAATTGAAATGGCTGTCTCTTATCCCGGGGTGGGCCGGTTTCGCCGCGCCGAGACCGGAATCTTGGGGGTAGAGCAAACAGGGGGCCCGACGGGGCCCCCTACTAATTTCCGGCCCGTTTTTTCCCCTCTTTAAGTCCTGACGGCTCAACCACTTTCGTAAGAACCCTCTTCGTGAGCGTCGTTCAGTTGTCGATCGAGTTTCAATCATAGCACCAGGCGAGCGCGGCATCGTTGTGCCGCCGCAGTCTGCATGCTGTAATACAAACAGTTTCTCGCGAACCCTCTCATCATGAACCCAATGGAATCGATGCTGATTTTGGTCGTGGTCGTGGTGCTGATCGCGGTGCCGATCATGGCGATCGTCGCATTCGTGCGGACGTTGACCGTGCAACGATCGGTGAACCAGATACCGCAATTGACCTCGCGCATTTACGATTTGGAGCAGCGCGTGAAATCCGTGGATCGAAAAGTGGGAGCGCTCGCCCTGAACGGCGCTGGAGATGCGCCCACCAATTCGCGCGTGGGCGCGCCGGCGTCTCCAACTCCGGCGGCGCCGGTTTCCGCAAAGCTTCCGGAGACAGCTCCGGTGCAGCCAGTGCAACCGCCGGCGCCAAAGCCGCCCGTCGCGGCCGCGATCGCTGGACCACCTGTTCCGCCATTGCCCGGAGCGCCTCCGACGCCGTCGCACGCGACGCTGACGCCGCCACGCAGCACCGTTTCGTTCCAGGCTCCAGCTTCGAGTTCAGCCGTGCCACCGCGTCCGCCTGCGCCGCCCGCACCACCACATCATGCTTCCACGGCGCCGCCACCGCCGCGGTCCAATGGCGAAACCGACGTCGAAAGCATGATTGCCGGACGCTGGTTCAACTATGTGGGAATCCTTGCCGTAGCGCTCGCGACGGCGTTCTTCTTGAAGTATGCGTTCGACAACAACTGGATCGGCCCTGGTGGGCGCGTGACGATTGGCCTGCTGGTGGGCGGCCTGATGTATCCGCTCAGCCAGTGGGTGTTCAATCGTGGTTACCAGTATTACTCCGAAGGAATCGCGGGACTCGGCGCGGGGATTCTCTATCTCTCTGTCTGGTCCGGGTGGCACTACTATCACATTTTTCCGCAGTCGTATGCGTTTCCGCTCATGATCGCGATTACGGCCGCAACGGCCGTGGTTGCCATCGGACGCAATTCCGAGCGCATCGCCGTGCTTGCCCTCGCGGGCGGATTGCTCACCCCACTGCTGGTAAGCACGGGGCAAAACGAAGAGGTTGCGCTCTTCAGTTACTTGATCGTGCTCGGCGGCGGGATGCTCGCGATCGCGTGGGGGAAGAAGTGGAGATGGGTCGCGCCACTGCAATTTGCCGGGACGCTCATTTATTTCTGGGGATGGTACGGCGAATACTACGGCCGCTACGAGCTCGGCAATACGGTTTTTTTTGCGACCGTGTTTTTTGTGGTGTTTGCGGCGCTTCCCGCGGTGCGGAGCACGCGTGAAGGCGAGCTTTCGGGCGTCGACATCGCGATCGTTCTGACGAACGCATTTCAATACTTGATCGCGCTGCGGCTGATGCTGTGGCCGGAATACCGCTGGGGGCTTACGCTCGCATTGCTCGGGCTTGCCGCGGCGCACCTGCTGGCCGAACGTGCGTTGCCGGGCAAAACCACGCCCGCAAATCAGACGGCGAGGACAATTTATGCAGGACTCGCGCTTACGTTCGCGACGCTCGCGATTCCGATTCGGCTCGACGGGAAGTGGATCACGATTGCCTTCGCGGTGGAAGGCGCGCTGCTGATCTGGAGCGGTTTGCGCGTTCGATCGCTGGCCTTGCGCACGGCTGGTTTTGTGCTGTTTTCCATCGTCGGCGTCCGGCTGGCGATTCTGATCTTTTCCGTTTCGACTCCGGACACGTTTCTTCTCAACGAACGCTTCCTGACTTTGGCGATTGGCGCGGCGGCCTGGCTGGCGGCGTTCATCTTCGCGAAGCAATCTGACTGCGACCTGGGTCCCGCCGAAACACAGATGTACTACTTTCTCGCGATCGCGGCGAACTTCTGCTTTCTGCTGGCACTTTCGATGGATGTGTGGGACGCGTTCGGGCGAGCGTCGGTGGGTATCGATCGCGGCCTGGCGCAAGAACTGGGGCTCTCGGTGCTGTGGATCGTCTATGCGTTTGTGCTACTCGTCGTAGGAGTGTTGCGAAAAGAGGCTGACGGTGCGCTGGCAAGGGCTTGGATTGCTCTGCATAGCGATCGTAAAGTGTTCTTCTGCGGACCTTACGTTCCTCGACCGGCTCTACAGGATCGCGTCGTTCTGGTGCTGGGGCTTGTGCTGCTCGCTGTGTCATTCTTCTATCAGAAACGCGCGAAAGCGCTCAAGGGATCGTGAGCGGCAAACTCCGATGAAAAGCAGCCAAACGGGCAAAATGATCGCTATCGCGCTTTGCGCGCTGGCGATGCTGGCAGCAGCGCCGCTGCCGGTTGCCTGGCAGCACTGGCGCTACTCCCGCGAGATAGATTTACCCGCGACAGACGAAACACGCCTTGTGAACCTGATATTGCCGGAGGACGTCTACTTGCATGCTCAGACTCTTCTCACGGACGTTCGAGTGATCGACGATGCCGGAACCGAGGCGCCCTACGTGCATCGCACTCGCGAAGGCTTTGTGCAGTTCATTCCGTACCCGACGCGAATCGTCGAGAACAGTTTTTCGCCCGGAAATTTCACCCAGCTCGTGCTGGATTTGGGCGAAGGTCCCAGATTCCACGACTCGGTGGAGATCGGCATCGGCGAAGATGAATTCATGGAGTGGGTGGAGGTGGATGCGAGCGACGACGCGCAACTCTGGCGCATCGTGCAGGAACGCGCGCCAATCTTTCGCTTCCGCAGAGAAGGCCGCGAGGGATTGCAACGCGTGCCGTTTTCAGAGAACAATGCCCGCTACCTGCGCGTGCGAATCCTCGACGGAACCAAGCAGTTTCCGGTCCGGTCCGCGACGGTTGCGCTGAAGTCCGGCACGCCGCCGGAACGAGCGGCGCTCGGCATCAAGCTTCTTCCCACCAAGCCTGATGGGCCGAACGCGAGCGCCTGGTCAGTGGATCTCGGCTCGACCGGCGTGCCGATTCGCGAAATCCGGTTCGACGTCGGTCCGGGTGAGTTTGTTCGGGAAGTGACGATCCAAACCGGCGACGACGATTCGCTGTGGTTTCCCATCGCGAGAGGTGAAATCTCCCGATTCACGCAAAACGGCCACGAGTTCGAGGAGCTCTCGGTGCCTACCATGCAGCCGCAGCGATATTTGCGCGTCCAAGTGGCGAATGGCAACGATGCGCCGCTGGACGGAATCGCGCCGAAGCTGTACGTCTCGCCGCAGCGAATTATCTTCGAGCAAAAGCCCGGCAGAAGCTACCGGCTGATTTACGGCGAGAGTGAAGCCAAGCCCCCGAGATACGATCTTGCGCGCCGTGTGAGCGAACGCCAGATGGACGACGGTGTGGCGGCGCAGGCCGGACCTGAGGAAATCAATTCGGACTGGTCCGATCCGCGGCCGTGGACGGAAAGCCACGAATACGTCGTCTGGTTCGGCGTCGCGGTCGCTATCCTGCTCCTTGCTTACACAGCGATCCACGCTCTTCGGCGCACAGCATCTCCTCAATCGGGAGATGATCCGCAAACCTGAATTCGACTCGATTAGCCTTCGCCACCACGGCGAACGAGAAATCCACTCAGGAAAAAAGAAGGGCGGAGCCTGAGCCCCGCCCTGATCGACCGATAGCTGATTGTGAAGACTCGTTCAGCTGCAGCCGGAGGTGCTGCCGCAGTTCGAGCACTTGTAGCAGCTTCCGTTGGGAGTCATGAGCATGCCGCACTCGGAGCAGGACGGCGCGTCGTCAATTGCGGCGCGCGCACGAGTGGAAGGTTCGGAATCCGGAGGCGCCTTCATGACGGTAACTGACGCGTTCGGTTTCGCGGCTGTGCCGGGGGCAGGTGTGGCGATGTCCTCGGACTCCGCCGCAGCGGTGTCGCCATCGAGATAGTCGCGCGAGATGAACTTCCCGCCGAGCCAGCGCCCGATGTAATCCACGATGGACTTCGCGTAGCGAATCTCGGGATTGCCGGTGTAACCCGAAGGCTCGAAGCGCGAGTTCACAAACTTGTCCACCAGGGCGCGCATCGGGACGCCGTACTGCAGCGAGATCGACACGGAAAGGGCGAAGGCGTCCATAATGCCGGACAGCGTGGACCCTTCCTTGGCCATCTTGATGAAGATTTCGCCCGGGTGGCCGTCCTTGTACATTCCCACCGTGATGTAACCTTCGTGACCGCCAATAGAGAATTTGTGGGTGATTGAATTGCGTTCGGCGGGCAGTTTGCGTCGCTTTGTTCCGCCAAACAGCTCTTGCTGGGCCGGGGCAGCGACATCGCCAACGGCCTTTACCGGGGTGGGGTCGGGCACGGCGGCTTTTTCCTCTTCTTTCTTGCCTGCGGCGGAGAGAGGTTGTGAACGCTTGGAGTTGTCGCGGTAGATCGCCACGGCCTTGATCCCCAATTTCCAGGACTCCGTATAGGCTTCGATGATGTCTTCGACCGTGGATTCCTCGGGCATGTTGATGGTCTTGCTGATTGCGCCGGAAAGGAACGGCTGAGCCGCAGCCATCATGCGCAGGTGACCTCGCCAGGCAATGGAGCGGCCTCCGCCCATCGGCGCGAGCGAGCAATCGAAGACGGGCAGGTGCTCGGGCTTGAGTCCCGGCGCACCCTCGATCTTCGCGTTTGCGTCGATGTAGTCCACGATTTTCGCAACGTCTTCGGGCGCGTATTCGAGACGCATCAGCGCCTGCGGCACGGTGTTGTTGACGATCTTGATGACGCCACCGCCCACCAGCCGCTTCTGCTTAACCAGAGCGAGATCGGGCTCGATGCCGGTGGTGTCGCAATCCATCATGAAGCCGATTGTGCCGGTGGGCGCGAGCACTGAAACCTGCGAGTTCTTGTAGCCGAATTTCTCGCCGAGCGCGAGGGCATCATCCCACGACTCGCGAGCCGCCCGAAGCAGGGCCGGCTGCACATTTTCTTCTTTTATGGGCCGGAGCGAATCGCGATGCATGCGAATCACGTCGAGCATCGCATCCCGATTGCGCAAATAGCCGCCAAACGGCCCCATGCGCTCGGCGATCCGGGCGGACTGCGCATAGGATTCCCCGGTCATGAGAGCGGTGATTGCGCCGCAGAAATCGCGGCCGCCGTCGGAATCGTAGGGGAGAGCGAGGGACATCAGCAACGCGCCCAGATTCGCATAGCCTATGCCCAGCGGACGATAGTCGTGCGAATTGCGCGCTATCTTTTCGGTGGGATAGCTGGCGTTGTCGACGAGTATCTCTTGAGCCGTAATCGTGACGTCCACCGCGTGACGGAATCCTTCTGAATCGAATTGGCCATTCGAACCCAGGAACTTCAGAAGATTCAGAGACGCGAGGTTGCAAGCCGTGTCATCGAGGAACATGTATTCCGAGCACGGATTCGAGGCGTAGATTTTGTCGGTGGCCTTGCAGGTGTGCCAGCGATTGATCGTCGTATCGTACTGCATGCCGGGGTCGCCGCATTGCCAGGCTGACTTCGCCATCTTGGTCATGAGATCGCGCGCCCGGTACTTATCCACGGCGTTGCCATCGTTGATGTTGCGCGTCCACCAGTCGCGGTCCTCTTCGGCGGCGCGCATGAAATCGTCTGTGACGCGGACGGAATGATTCGCGTTCTGGAAGAAGACGGAGGAATAGGCTTCGCCGTCGATGGCAGGATCGTAGCCCTGTTCGATCAGGACGTGCGCCTTGCGCTCTTCCTTCATCTTGCTTTCGATGAACTCCATGATGTCGGGATGATCCACATTGAGGATCACCATCTTTGCCGCACGGCGCGTTTTGCCGCCGCTCTTGATTACGCCGGCGAACGCGTCGAAGCCCTTCATGAAGCTCACAGGACCGGACGCAATGCCGCCACCGGACAGAGACTCGCGGCTGCCGCGAAGGGAGGAGAAATTGGTTCCCGTGCCGGAACCCCACTTGAAGAGCATGCCTTCGGTCTTCGCCAGGTTCATGATCGAGTCCATGTTGTCCTGGACCGAGTTGATGAAGCACGCGGAGCATTGCGGCTTGGCCTGAACGCCCACGTTGAACCACACGGGCGAATTGAAAGCCATCTTCTGCTCGACCAGCAGGTGCGCGAGTTCGTCGTGAAATGCGTTTCGCGCTTCGTGCGTTGCGAAATAGCCGCCTTCTTCGCCCCAGCGGACGATCGTTTCGACCACACGGCCAATCAACTGGCGGACCGACGTCTCCCGCTCCGGCGTGTTCGGCTTGCCATGAAAATACTTTGAGGCCACGATGTTCGTGGCGGTCTGCGACCAAGACTTCGGGACCTCCACATTCTCCTGCCGGAAAATTACCTGGCCTTTATCATTGCCTATGAGTGCGGTACGGCGTTCCCATTCGACTTTGTCGAACGGAGACACCTTTCCATCGGTGAACCGCCGCTGGAAGTCCAAACCGGTCTTTCGCCGAGTTATCTGTTCCGTTTCCATACTTCCGTTCAAAGCTATCCTAGCTTCCGCCATCATCTGCCTCCGCGCCGGCAGTCGAGCCGTCGAATGTTATGCCGGAACGCCGCGAGGGGAGGGTACAAGTTCATTTTACTCCCTTTCGGGGTCCGGGCGTTGCATTGTGTAACGAGAAGAAACCAGAAACTGTCCCGGAATGAACGGGACAATAAGCGTGAAGAGTGGCTTTTTCAGCTCATCGAGCTGAAAAAAGGGAAAAGCCCAGCCAAGCCGCGCCAATTTCGTGCTGGCGCGGTGCGAAGTGGGGTAGTCCCCTCTGAGTATTCGGTGAACCCGGTGCGTTCTGTCCCTTGGCTCGACGATGCACAGCCAAAATAATCGTCGAACTTCCCCCCGAGTCTGGGAGCGAAGTATCGGGGCTTGTGGAAAACTTGTCAAGAAAATTTCGAGGGCGGACCACAAAATATTAGGCAGCCCGTGTCCAAAGCGTCTATTGGTAGTGGTACGTGCGCGGGGGACCCCCAAAGCCTACTATTGGCATCGCAGGAGCATCATATGTTTGTAGGTCAACGGCATGCAAAGACTCGTGAAAAAGGTGCACCGTTTTGCAATCGCGGCGATCTTTTGCGCTTCTTTCTTCAGCCTCGCGCTCGCGCAACAATCGAGCGCGCCTTCGCAACCCTCCACAACGCATGCGATCGGGCGAAAACTGAAAGTGTCGGGACTCCCTAATCTCGGAGAAGTAACGCCGACCCTGTATCGGGGCGCGCAACCGACGGGAAAGGGATTTGAGAATCTGGCCAAGATGGGGGTAAACATCGTAATCGACCTGCGCGACGGAAGCGAAGGCAAGGTCGAAGAAAAGCAAGTGACGGAATCGGGCATGAAGTTTGTGGCGATCCCCTGGCAGTGTGGCAGTCCGAAGGATGATGATTTCGCGAAGTTCCTTACGGTGCTGCGCGACAACCCGGACAAGAAGGTTTTTGTGCATTGCCACATGGGCGTGGATCGAACCGGGATGATGGTGGCGGCCTATCGCATGAATGAGCAAAACTGGACACCTGAGGAGGCGCTGCGAGAAATGCGGGCTTTCGGGTTTTCGTCATTCCACGAATTCATCCTGTGCAACGGACTCTCCTCTTACGAACAACGATTCCCTACGGTAGCGACTTCGAGTCCCGCGTTCCAAAACCTGCGAGTCGCCGCGCAGAAGCCGACGCCGCCTGCCGGACCCAAACCCTGACTCGTTGAACATCGAGAGCGCATCGTATAATCAATCCGTGGAATCCATTCTCATGCGACGAATCAGGGAAGGAGTCTGTTTTGTTGCAATCGCGGCGACATCATGCGCCCCGCTCCTTAGTCCCGCGTTCGGACGACAGACCCCTGCCCTTCTGCCACATGCCGCAGCTCTAGCGCCTAAGGGAAAGGCCAACGTTCCGGGAGTGCCGAAATTCGGCGAAGTCACCCCGATGCTCTATCGAGGCGCCCAGCCCACGAAAGTCGGCTTTGCGAGACTCGCTCATATGGACGTGAGAATCGTGGTCGACCTTCGGGGAGATCGCAAAAACGAGCGGGCCATCGTGACAAAACTAGGAATGAGGTATGTTCCAGCCTACTGGTTCTGCATGCGTCCCAAGGATGCGGACTTCGCGCAATTCCTAGAACTTCTTCGCAAGAACGGGGACAAGAAGGTGTTCGTTCACTGCAACACCGGGATCGACCGCACCGGGATGATGGTGGCGTCCTATCGAATCGCCGAACAAGGATGGACGGCCGAACGAGCTATGAAGGAAATGAAAGCATTTGGATTCAATCGGTTCCACGAAACGATCTGTGCGGGCCTGGCTTCCTACGAAAAAAGCTTTCCGCGCAGGTATGAGTCGGATCCTGCGTTCCAGAGCTTGCGCGCACTCGAGAGGCAGACTCCTCGCCCCCGGCAGCCGGAACCGTAACCGGGCTCGCCGGGCACCCCGAAAGCATGCTGTTGCTGTCTGTGAAGCAACATCGCAACGATTGACATAGGCTTTTTTGCTGGAAAAAATAAATAATAGAGCCATGAGTACGCCGGCTATCGAAATCAATGGGCTGACGAAGGACTACCCTCTCGGCTTCTGGCGCAAGCGCATGCGCAGGTCGCTCGACAATCTCACGCTTCAGGTAGAAGAAGGAGAAGTCTTCGGTTTCCTGGGACCGAACGGGGCTGGGAAGACGACCACCTTAAAGCTCTTAATGAGCCTTATCTTCCCGACCGCCGGCACCGCACGGGTTCGCGGGAAGTCGATCGGCGATGTCGGGATGCACCGTGAAATCGGTTACCTGCCGGAACAGCCGTATTTTTACGACTACCTGACGGCTCGCGAACTGCTCGACTACTACGCGAGGTTCTTTGACTACGATCGCGCGGAAAGAAACGAGCGCGTTTCAAGGTTTCTCGAGCTTGTGGGCCTTACGTCGGCGGCCAACCTCCAACTGCGGAAATTCTCGAAGGGAATGCTCCAGCGAGCTGGAATCGCGCAGGCCATCCTCCACGATCCGAAGGTCATCTTCCTGGACGAGCCGATGTCGGGCCTTGACCCTGTCGGCCGCCGTGAAGTGCGCGACATCATCCTCGACCTCAGAAGGCAAGGCCGCACGGTTTTCTTTTCGACGCACATCCTGTCCGACGCGGAAATGCTATGCGATCGAGTGGCCGTGCTGGTAGACGGCAAGCTGCAAGGCATTGGGGCGCCGGGAGAGATCGTCTCGATCGAAGTGCAAGGCATGGAGATCCTTTTTGAAATGCCCGCAGAGCGCGCCGTGCCGTCCTCCCTGCGGGAGCGAGCGACGAAGACCGGCGCCCGCTATCAAGTGGAAGTCCCGGAGGCGGAACTTTTCCAAGCACTCGATCAATTGCGCGATTGCGGCGCGCGAATTCTTTCCGTCACGCCTGTTCGCCCGACCCTGGAGGACTACTTCTTCCACCTGGTGGGCCGCGAGAAAGCGGCTTCACACGCCGTGGAGGTATTGACACGATGAGCGCGATGCCGGGAGTGGTGGCGATCAACACGTTCCGCGAAGCGGTGCGGGATCGCGTTCTTTACAACCTGATTTTCTTTGCGTTGTTGATGATGGCTGCGGCGATTTTTGTCGGCCAGATTTCGATCGGCATCGAGCGCCTGGTGATCGTGAATCTCGGCTTGTCGGCAATCTCTCTTATTGGCCTGGTGATGGCTGTGTTTGTGGGCGTGGGGCTGGTGTACAAGGAAATCGAGAAGCGGACGCTCTACAGCCTGTTGTCAAAGCCGATCCGGCGCTGGGAATTCCTGGCGGGAAAATACGCGGGGTTGGTGCTGACGCTTCTCGTCAACACATCGCTGATGACGCTTGGGCTGGCCGCCGCGTTGTATTACGTGGGACGCCCGTTTGTCCGTTCGGACGTATCCATTCTGATCGCCATTTATTTCATTTTGCTCGAACTGGCGCTGGTCACGGCGCTGGCGCTGTTTTTCTCGTGCTTCTCGAGTCCGATGCTTTCGACGCTGTTCACGCTGGGGATTTACGTCACGGGAATGTTCGCCAGCGACATACGCAGCTTTGGAGATTTCACCAAGAATCCCATGATTCAAGCGGGCACGCGCGTCGTGTACTACGTCCTTCCGAACTTCCACAACTTCAACGCGATTGCAACGGCGGGGCACGGCGGCTCTGTGCCGTTCGCACTGGTGTGGCAGAACACGTTGTATGCCGCGTTGTACGTGACTCTGCTGCTTGTGGCTGCGTCCGCGATATTTTCACGCCGAAACCTGAAATGAGCCAAGGGAACCAAACTCGCTTGTCTCGTCTATCAAGCGCGGCTCCTTTTGCCGCGATTCCTTTGCTCCTGCTGGCAACGGCCGCGTTGCAGGCGCGGATTGACGTCCGAGCCCGTTCGGAAGCGGTGCAAAAGGAAGACCTGCTTCTTCGCTCCGGCCCGCTCGCAAGAAAATTGAGCCTCGGATATGATGCGTTGCTTGCGGATATCTACTGGACCCGCGCGGTGCAGTATTACGGATCGAGAATCGGAACTCCTCACGAAAACTTTGAGCTTCTGGGGCCGCTGCTTGACATCAGCACGACCCTGGATCCCAATCTCATTGTCGCGTACCGTTTCGGCGCCATTTTCCTGTCAGAGCCCAAACCAATCGGCGCTGGACGCACCGACCTCGCGGTGAACCTGGTCCAGCGCGGAATCGACGCCAATCCAGATCAATGGCTCCTCAACTACGATCTCGGGTTCCTGTACTACTGGCGTCTGAAGGACTACCCGAAGGCCGCAGCCGTATATGCAGAGGGAGGCCTGAAGCCGCACGCTCCCCTGATCATGACGCGGATGGCGGCTCGTGTGGCTGAGAAGGGCGGTTCGATCGAGACATCCCGAATGATCTTCCTGGAGTTGTACGAATCTTCAAAGGACCGGAACGTTCGAAAGGCGGCGATGAAGGAACTGCGTTCCTTGAAAGCGCAGGAAGATGAAGAGCACCTTGACGAGCTCATCCAACAATACCGGAAGAAATTCGGCCACTATCCGGCGTCCACGAAGGAGATGGTCGCCGCCGGGTTGCTCCCAGGTGTTCCCGTTGATACGGTTGGTTTCCCTTACGTGATTGGACCGGACGGAAAGTCTCATCTTAATCCAGACAGTCCGGTTGAACCCGAGCCGGAGCCATAGCGTCCGTCCAGTTGATTCTTGACCGGTTTCCTTGCCGGGATTTCGCGACGATAAATCGACTATTCGTAACGAAGGGCTTCCACGGGATTGAGCTTTGCGGCTTTCGTCGCCGGCCATACACCGAAGATTAGCCCGATACTCACCGACACAGTAAAGCCGACGATCACAGCCCAGGCGGGCACAACAGCCTTCATCGAAGTGACCAGCGGAATCAGAAAAACAATCGAGCTGCCGAACAGGATCCCGATGATGCCGCCGCTGCCGGTAAGCGTCATGGCCTCGAAGAGAAACTGCCAGGTGATGTCTCTACTTCGGGCGCCAATAGCTTTGCGCACGCCGATCTCGCGCGTGCGCTCCGTCACCGAGACGAGCATGATGTTCATCACGCCCACGCCACCGATCAGAAGGCCGATCGAGCTCAACACAATCACTACGGCCACCACGCCGAAGATGATGTCGTTGAACTGCTGCGCTGCTTCCAATTGAGTTTGGACCGAGAAATTGTCGGGCTTGTCGTAAGGAACGTTCCGCCGGCGCCGCAGAACCTCTCGTGTTTCATCCACCGCCTGATCGAGACGGCCGGGGTAAGCCAGGAAGCGGATCCCGATTTCGTAGCCCGTCGAATACAGCTTCATGAAAGTGTAGAAGGGAATTACGACGCGGCGATCGTCGTTGTTCGTTTCAAAACCTTCGACGGGCCTTTCGAACACACCGATGACGCGGTACGTTGAGCCGTCCACGAGAATTTCCTTGCCGATTGCGTCTTCGACGGTGGGAAAGAGCGCGGTGGCTACATCCTGGCCGACCACGACCACGTCCTCCCGGTGCTCATTCTCCGCGTCCGTGAAGAACCGCCCCGCTTTCAGCGTGGCGTTCGAATACACCTGGAGGTATGAGGGGAAAGTCCCGCGGAACTCGCCTCCCTGCACTACGTTTCTCTGGTAACGCACATCGTGAGACTGAGACCATTGAAAGGCAGAAATAGATGTTTGCTTGATAGCGGGACACAGTTGCTGGATTGCGAGACCGTCTTCCAGTGTGAGCGGTTTCCGAAGGCGCTCCTCTTTCGGACGCCGGCCAATGTGGGGGCCATGGCTGAAACGGTCCACCCAGGCCGTATCGATACCTTCCTGCATAATCATGTCCTGCACGGTTGCGCGGAAACCTTGAATAAGCCCGACGACCAGGATGATCAGCGCGACTCCGATCATCACGCCCAGGATCGCCAGAAAGCTTCGCAGTTTGTGCTCTCGAATGGTGTCGAGCGCGAGGTGCAGATTTTCGCGATAGTCCTGCCGCAGCTTCATGATTAGTTCTCCACCCGGAGAGCATCGATGGGGTCAAGCCTCGACGCGCGCATTGCGGGATAGATTCCGAAGAAAAGGCCAACGGCCGTGGATAGAGTCAGCGCCACCAGTATCGCGAAGACTGGAGTCGAAATCGGAATGGGTGTGGTCGCGCGCACAAGATATGCAATCCCCAGCGCCGCCGTGACTCCCATCGCCCCTCCCGTCGCAGAGAGCAGGGACGACTCCACGAGAAACTGCATTAAGATATGGCGCCGACGCGCCCCCAACGATTTCCGAAGGCCGATCTCCCGAGTCCGCTCGGTGACGCTGGCCAGCATGATGTTCATAATGACGATCCCACCGACGACAAGAAACACCGATGTGACCCAAACGGCGATCGCGAAAATATTGCCCGTCAGGTCTTGCCAGAGGCTCATCAGGGAACTGGGCTCGATAATCCCGAAATTGTCGTCGTCCTGATAGGGCACGTGGTGCCGCGACCTGAGTATCACGCGAGCTTCATCTTCCGCAGCGGACATCCATTCCGGGCTGCGAGCCTGGATGAAAATCGTGATGGAATCGTCTGAAGTCAGCAATTCCTTTCGGTAAGTCCCCAAAGGAATCATGATGAAATTGTCTCGCGACTGCCCCAGCACCGTTCCGAGCTCCTTGGCCACGCCCACAATCTCATAATTTCCCTGGCCCGGCCGGATCGACTTGCCGATGGGATCAACGCCGCTAAAGAATTTCTTGGCCAGATCCGCGCCAATGATGCAGACCCCTGAACGGTGGATTTCGTCCGATTCCGTCAGGAGACGCCCGCTGGCGACGTCAATCGCTTCGAGGGGAGCAAAGAAAGGCGTCGCCCCTATGATGTTGACGTCTTCCATGAGGTCATTGCCGTACCGGACATCGGCCGTAGTCTGTTGTTCCCCCACCACCGCGGTCGCCAGCTTCATATCGCTGCTCAGAGCCTCGAGATCGTCCGGCCGCAGGGGTGGCCGTTTTCGCGCCTTATACCACTGCTCTTCGTTTGTGATGATGCCGAAACGGTCGACAATAAACGCATTCGCGCCCAGGTTTGCAATCTTGTTGGCGACGTACAGGTTCAGGCCGTTCAGGACAGACATTACCGACACCAGAGTGGTGACCGCCAGAATCACGCCGAGCAGAGTGAGAAACGTGCGCAGCTTATGGGCGCGCAGAGTGTCCATAGCAAGCCAGAGAGTCTCACGCAGGGCGACACTCGTCTGGCGTGCTTCCTTGAGAAAATGGGAGCCTTTTTCCACGCTCTATAATAGACGGATAGGGGACCCAAAAAGTTCACAACTTTCGGCAAAAACTAGGGATTAGCCGTTCGAAACCTTCCGCGCCATCTAATGCCAAATCCGACGCAATTCCCGCTAAAATGAACGCTGCAACCGAGCCCTAGCCCAAGGAATCATAATTTGTTGAGGCGCGCGATGCGACGGCTGGATTTGTCGGTTTTTGCTGTCTCTTTGGGCATCTTTGCCCTAGCGGCGATGCCTGTTTTGCTTGATCCCGTCTTCGGCCAGATGGACTCGCCCGTCCCCGAAGGGCAATCTGGACTTCCTGGCCAAGCCCCATCCGAAGCTGAAATGAAGGCGCGCACCGACGAGTTGATCGCGAACCAGAACGCCGACGACCAAACCATCGAGCAGTACGAACACGTCGAAAGGGAGGTCGATCGCTCGAACGGTGCGGATCGTCACACGGTGCAGGACCGGACCTTCCGCGTGGTCCCCACCGGAACGGGGACGCTTCGTATACTGCTGAAGGATAACGGAAAGACCACCGACCCCGCAGATTACCGGAGGCAATTGCAGGCATGGAAAGACGTCTTGCAATTGGCTCTGCACCCAGACGACCCCAGGTCGAAAACGGCTTATACGAAGTTCGAGAAAAAGAAGCACGATCGAGAGGAGATGGTGAATTCTACGCGGGAGGCCTTCTCGGAGAAATGGGTTGGACGCGAAATACGGAACGGCCACGACTGCGATGTCGTGCAACTCGATCCGAACCCCAGTTTCCATCCGCACTCGATGATGCAAGAAGTGGTGACCCACTTTACCGCCAAGGTGTGGGTGGACCATGATTCCAATCAGCTGGTTCATGGCGAAGCTCACGTCATGCGCGACATATCGGTGGGCGGCGGAATACTGGGCAAACTCTACCGTGGAGGCGTGTTTTCTTTCGATCAGGTCCCGGTCGCCCGGGACGTTTGGCTGCCGGCACGTTATCAATACGATTTCACCGGACGCAAGTTCCTGTTTACCTTCGAAGTGCATCAGGTAGTTGAATCCGGCCAGTACCGCCGCGTAGGTGCTCCTAAAGACGCCCTTATCGTGGTCCAAAATGAGATTGCAACCGGCAAGATCGTGACCGCGGATCCCTAACCCTCAGGCCAGTATCTGTCAGTGGGAGTACTTTTTCGATTTTCCATGCTCGAAGTAATCCCGATGCTAGTGTTTCCGTAAGGAGACGCCATGAACCGACGAACCCTTACTCTCCTTGCGTCGTTTTGCCTGGCCGACGGTGTCGCATGGGCCACTGGGAGCCAGGCACCTCAATCATCGCAGCAGACCAGTTCGCCGCAGAGCACCGGGCAATCGGCTGCGTCACAACCGGCCGCCCCCACGGCAACTTCGCAAGCTCCAGACAAGAAGGTCTGGACGGACGAAGACATGACCGATCTTCGAGACCGATCGTCGATCTCGACCGTCGGGAATGCAGCTCCGAAGCTTGCAAAGGCCGGTGATAAGCCTTCGCCCGCACCTAAAGGCAAGGACGCGAGGTGGTATCGCGATCAAATCGACAAGCTGCAGGCGAAGATTCCGCCACTCGACGACAAAATTCACGATTTACAAGCGGCGCTCAACGGTGAGCAGGTGAGCGCAACACGGCAATACGGCGGTGTGCGGCCCGATGATTGGCGAGACCAGCTCGCGAGGTTGCAGAAACAGCGCGACGACATTGTGGCTAAAATCAGTGCGCTGATAGACGAAGCACGCCATAACGGCGTACCGGCAAACGCGCTGCCCTGAGGAACGGCCGAGTTCGTCGCGCGTGCTACTTTTCGATTCGTTCGAGACGTTGCACCGCCACAAGTACATCTTCTGGGTGATATTCCTTCAGGCCACGAGCAATTTCTCCGGGCGGCAGACGCCGCAGCGAATAAACGTACGGACGGGGGCCCGCACCCAGGTGAACGTTCGCGATCACCTGAAAGTAGGCTCCGGCGTAGTGAATCGTGAGGGGATATTTCCAATCGGCCTTGGCGCGGCAGGATGCGATCTTCAGGTCGCACGTGGCGTCGCCGGGTGTGATTTCATCGGGCACGAGCGTCAACTCTGGCTTTCTTGTCGATTGCGAGGCTCTCCGGTAAAGTCTTTCGGCCAAGAACAGTGGCAACGTCCCGTAGGATTCACCGGCCGAAAGCGCGGCTAGGGATCGCAACACTCCTTCCAAACTAAAGTAAGCGATGATCCAGGTAATTGGGTTCAGCCAAAACCAGACATAGGCGAAAAGCCCCATTCGCTCGTCAGCACCGCTTGACCCCGCCGAAGAGTGCGCAAGCGCTTCCGCCGCGAGCCTGACATAGATCGAATACCACAAGAGGAGGCCGACGAACGCCATCACTGCTTCGAAGATTCCGGAGAGTGTAGCTGCCCGAGCGAGCCGATTCGGCGTGGTCTGGAACACCTTCTCACGCCAACGACGCGGCAGGAGCGTGAAGACCGGTCCCAGAATGTACGTCGCCCACATACGTGCCGAGCCTCTGTAAGCAGGATAGCTGCGTCAACGACAAGGAGAGAGCCAGAGGAGTTTCATTCTGCGAAACAGTCAACGGCAGGACGAGTTGAGGCTAGCTTTCGATGCGTTCCAGTGGCTGGATTGCGGCCAAAATGTCTTCGGGATCGTAGTCCTTCAGTCCGCCGGCAATCTCTCCAGGCGGCAGTCGTCGCAGCGAGTAAATGTATGGGCGGGAGCCGGCCCCGACATCAACATACTCAACCACCTGAAAGTAAGCGCCGGCGTATCGAACCGTGAATGGATATTTCCAATCGGTCTTCGGGCGGCAGGAGGCAATTTTCAGGTCACAAGTTTCGTTTCCCGATGAGATCTCATCGCGAACCAGCGGCAATTTCGGCCTTGCCCGGCTGCTTTTCACAATTCGATAGATGTCCGCCGCGGCAATCAGGGGAAACGAGCCCACGGCTTCGTGCGTCGAGATTGCAGCATAGAAACGCACAATACCCTCCGCCGCGAAATAAGCGGCGAGACTCGTGATGACGCGCGACGGCGAAACCCAAGCCAAGGGCGCGGAGATGGCTGCTTCGAGAAGTCCGGAAACGAGTGCCGCGCGAGACCAGCGGATTTGGAAACGCCAAAGATGCTCGTCACGCCAGCGAGTGGGAAGAATCGAGAGGAACGGTCCAAGAGAATACGTCCACACGGCGTTTTGCCTCTTCGTAAGCAGGATAACCGCGCGGACGGAACGAGGGAGAGCGGGCATGCTCTCCCTCGCCGAAACAGTCAACTGGGAAGCAACAGCGTGAACTACCGGGCCGCCGCAGCGCTTTCTTTCTCGATTGGCGCGCCAATCAAGTTGCCCCACTCGGTCCACGAACCATCGTAGTTCTTCACGTTGTCGTAGCCGAGCAAGTACTTGAGCACGAACCATGTGTGTGAACTGCGTTCGCCGATGCGGCAATAGGCAATCACTTCGCCCTTGCCCGTCACGCCCTTGCCTTCGTATAGCTGCTTCAGGGCCTCAGCGGACTTGAACGTGCCGTCCTCGTTGGCAGCCTGGGCCCAGGGGATGTTCGCCGCGCCGGGGATGTGGCCGGCACGCTGAGCGGTTTCGGTCATGCCCGGAGGGGCGATGATTTTGCCGGTGAACTCATCCACCGAACGCACGTCTACGAGCTGGGTTCCGTTCCTGTGTTCCACCGCTTGGAGGACTTCCTCCTTGTGTGCGCGGATCGAGTTATCCGGGCCGGTCGCGTGATACGTTGCAGGCGCCACTTTCGCCGCGTCCGTCGTCACCGGACGCTTCTCTTCCAGCCACTTCTTGCGGCCGCCGTTGATCAGCCGCGCGTCCTTGTGGCCGTAGTATTTCAACTGCCATAGCGCGTATGCGGCGAACCAATTGTTGTTGTCACCGTACAGCAGCACCGTGGTGTCGTTGGAGATGCCGGACTTGCCGAGCAATGCCTCCAGCGTGGCCTTGTCAATCAGGTCGCGCCGGATGTTGTCTTGAAGTTGCGACTGCCAGTTCCAGCCCACGGCTCCGGGAATGTGTCCCTGATCGTAGGCCGTCGTGTCGACGTCAACTTCCACCAGCCTCACCTTGGGATCGTTCAAATGATCGGCTGCCCACTGCGTGGAAACCAGTACTTCCGGGTGCTTATATTCAGACATCGCTTCCTCCCTTTCGATTCGAAGATTCCGTCAGTTCAAAGTGCCCTGAAAAGCAAAAAGCCCACCGGCCAGTTCAACCTCTGACGGTGGGCTTGGAAAATCTGGGCTAGAGTCCGTTACCTGGTAGCTAGCCTCCCCGTGCCAGAGGACACGTGTGCGCAACACATACAACAACAGCACTGCGCCGCCCTCTGTTGGCAAATCGCCATGCAAAAATCCTACACCTGAACTCCCCGGATGGCAATGGCCTTGTGGTTTTTTTGAGCGACCGAACGGGCAAAACGAATCAGCGTAAGCTCTAAGTTACGACAGCGGTTGGAGATCGCCACCAGTGGATTCGAGTTCAATGCGCAGCAGCCAGTCAAAATGCATCTTCTCCACTGCGAGGTGTTTTTCGAGTTCTTCGCGGCTCGCGGCATCGAATTCGACGAGCATCTTGCCTTCCTGCAGGTTCACCAGAACGCGTCGCGTGGTGACAGCCGTTCCGCTGCGCAGACGTCGCGCCAGCTCGTTAGCGCCCTGCCGCGTCAAACAGGCCAGCGTGTGTTGCGAGATGTAACGAGGCATTCGGTCTCCCTGTTTGCGAGCTCATTCTTCACGTCAAATCAGCCGCTGATTCAGTCCGGCATTTGAGTAGAATGCTCACCGCAAGTGACATCCAATCACGGCGCCGCGAGAAAAAGCAAATGCCGGAACTGCGCAGGTCTCATCCCTATTACACCTACGATGCGATTCAGGCGCAGGCGCCGCTGATCGAGAAGGTGCTCGCAGATCGAGCGGCGATCGAGCGCATCGCCGATGCGGTGGCGGAGAAGAGCCGGATCACGTTCGTCGGGATTGGGACTTCACTCCACGCAGCGCAAATCGCGGAAAGCTGGATGCGGGAGTTCACAGGTGGGCGTTTCTTAGTCCATTTCGAGCAATCGTTCGAGCT
Source organism: uncultured Acidobacteriota bacterium (assembly GCA_963744235.1). Lineage (GTDB taxonomy): Bacteria > Acidobacteriota > Terriglobia > Acidiferrales > UBA7541 > Palsa-295. Next base: position 287,858 of record CAVUSU010000008.1, read on the forward strand.
GATTCACCATCCCATCGCCTTCGGCGCGGACGACGCCGTCGTCGTGATCACTCACACGGGCACGACCACGGCCTCCGTTGAAGCGCTACGGACTGCTCAGGCCTCAGGCGCGCTTACTGTAGCTATCACCGGCCAAGCTGGCGGCGATGGCATTCGCGGCGCCGATTTTCATATCGAGACGTGCGAGCAGGAAGTTTCTTTTGCCTACACGAAAAGTTACACCACTGCGCTCGCGGCGCTGGCGATCCTGATTTTGCGCGTCGCGGAACGCAAGAAACTTGCCGACCAATTCGGATGCAGCAAAGACACTTCGGCAGCTTCCCGCGCTAATGCGTCAAGCGCTTGCACTCGAACCCCAAGTGCGCGAATTGGCCAAACAGGTCGCCCCTCTTTCGCGTATCGCTATTTTCGGCGCCGGAGTGGGCTGGACGACCGCTCGCGAAGCGGCTCTCAAAATCAAAGAGGCCTGCTACATCGCCGCGGAAGGCTTCGAAACTGAAGAAATTCTGCACGGGCCGTTTTCCGAGATCGATTCGCGCGGCGCGATCATCGGTATTCTCACAGGGCGCGAGACAGACGACCGTGCACGTCAAATTCTTCGCGCCGCCGGAGAATTGAAAATGCTTCGCGCGGCGGTAATCGTTCCGTCCGCGAACCATGATGTTTCCGCCGAGCGCGTCCTGATTGTCCCGGAAGTCGACGAATGGCTCTCGGCCTTTGTCCATCTCGTCCCGTTGCAACTCCTCACGTATTTCACCGCCCTGGAGCGCGGCCTGAATCCCGATACGGGCCGCCAGAATCAGCCTGCGCACGCTGCAGCAAGCCGCCATTACAAGTACTGACGGGACTGGCCGCAAGTACAGGTGACCGACGCTGAAACGCGCCCGTGACACTCGAAGCCCAAAACCCGCTCGCGGCCTAGAATAGATGGGTATGAGGGAAAGGTAGCCGGGATGAGAAAAGCTACGCTTGCCGTTCTGCTTCTTGCCACGATGGCGTTCATTGCCACGGGGCAAGAGACTGGCGGCATGGGCACGCTCGCCGGCGTGGTGCTTAACGCGCAACGGAAACCTGTAGCGGGAGCGACCGTGACCATGCAGTCAGCGACGGGCGGAAATCCGCATGCGACAAAGACGAACTCGCAGGGCCGCTTTTTCTTTCCCGAGCTGATTCATGGTTACTACGATTTGCGGGCGACCCACAACGGACTCGTCAGCGAGTGGAAGCACATTATCGAAGTGAGTGTCGGCAAACAGACGGAAGTTGAGTTGCAGTTGCGGTCGCCGCAAAAAGGGCCATCATGAGACGGTTGCTTGCCATCTTCGCCTGCGCCGCGATCCTCATGACCTCCGCCGCGGGTAACGCGCGCGAAGCGGTAGGCACGCTCGCGGGGACTCTGGTGGATTCCCACGGGAACCCGGTTGCGGACGCTGTAGTGATCATCCAAACTTCCGACGGCCTGCATCCACACGCAACCCATACAGACGCCAACGGACACTTCGAGTTCGATCGGTTTTCCATCGGACAATACGACTTGCGGGCCAGCCTCTACGGTGTATTCACCGACTGGACGAGGCGGGTATTGATTCGCAATGGCAAAACAACGGAGGTCACGCTCCGCCTTCCTGCCGCAGTAAAATAATCCAGCGTCGCCTTTCGTCTGGTTGTCAAAACCCTCGAAAAACCGAGGAGCCCTTTTAAGGCCCAAGTACTCACTCATTGCGGAGTACCTGCATGGGCTCGACGCGAGCGGCACGGATTGCCGGCACCAGCGAGGCGAGAGCAGCCACGAGCAGCATGATGAACACCACGGAGGACAATGTCACAACGTCTGTTGGCGAGACACCGTAGAGCATTCCGGACAACAGGCGCGAGAACGCTGCCGCGAGGCCGCAACCGGCTACGCAGCCCAGCAAACACGCTCCCATTCCCTGAAAAAGGAACTGCGTCACGATTTGCCCCCGGCGGGCGCCCAGAGCCAACCTCAAGCCCACTTCGCGCTGCCGCACGGTCACCGAATAGCTGAGCGTTCCGTACAATCCCACGCAAGCGAGAGAAACCGCGGTCGCCGCGAAGAACCCCAACAGAACCATGCGAAGACGATCCTCCGAAAAAGAGTCGCTCAGATGCTCTTCGAGCGGCGCGATGTCGAACACAGAGCGGCTCGGCTCAATTTCGTGAATCTTCCGCCGGATTGTTTCCGCCATCGCCATTGGTTCCGTGCGCGTTCGAACAAGGTAGTAAGGATCGGGAAGCGGAGCGCTCATGCACCAATACGCAACCGGTCCTGGCTCACGAGCAATCCCTCCCTCGCGGGCATCTCCCACAATTCCTCGTATTTCACCGGCCGGCACAAATGTGTTGCCCGGAACTTGAAGGTGGCGCCCAACGGCTGTTAGTCCGGGCAAATAGGTATTTGCAAAACTGCGATTCACAACCATTTCGGCCACCACGTTCGCCGAGTAAGGCTTTTCTCGGCACAACTCGCCTGCCACAAGCGGAATCTTCATGGTTGCGAAATAGCCGGGAGATACAAACCACATTTCCGCGATGGTTTTGCGCTCCGGATCGGCCCGTCCTTCCAGAATCTTCAGTTCTGTTTGGTAGAGCGAAGGCACTCCGGGCAGAGCCCCTGTGGTGGCGGCTGCTTCGACGCCGGGCACATTCTGCAAATACTCGATGGTTCGGTCGACACGCTGCGTGAGGCCTTTCATATCAACCGTCTCTCCCCAGCCCCCGCTGATGTGGAAGGTGAGGACATGGCTCGCATCGAACCCAGGCGAAACGCGGCCGAGCGCCTGGAAGCTGCGCAGAAGCAGTCCTGCACCGGCAAGCAGAGTGACAGCAAGCGCCACTTGCACGCTCACCAGCAGCCACTGAACCGGATTCCGCGTCGATACTTGTCTGCCGCTGGTTTGTGCGAGCGAGATGGAAATGCTCTTGCGCGCACTGCGGATCGCCGGAAACAACCCGCAAAGAATCGTTGCAACCACAGAACACGCCAGCGAATACAGCACGATTCGCGCATCGAGGTGAATCTCTTCGACGCGAGGCAGGTTGGCGGCGAGAGTTCGAAACACCTTCGATGCCGCGGCCGCGACGATCAAGCCGAGCGCGGCGCCCGCCAGCTCCAGGAGAAACACTTCCGCCAGCAACTGGTTGACGATGGCAGTCCGAGAGGCGCCCAGCGAGAATCGCACCGAAATTTCGTGTTGCCGCTGCGAAGCACGGGCCAGCAGCAAGGCGACAATGTTCGTGCACGCAATCAGGAGAAGCAACGAAACAGAGCCAAACAGAATCCAGAAAGAGCGGCGCACCCCGCCAACGATGGTTTCCTTCAATGGCTGCACATCAACGGTGATATCGGCATCGGGTTTGGGAAACTGCTTTCCGAGTTGCGATTGAACGGCGGCGAGGTTGGCGCTCGCTTGCGCAGCGGTCACTCCCGGCTTCAAGCGGCCGATGACGGTGTACCAAGTATTATCTCTGCTTTGAGCGACTGGCGCATCGGGAGGCGCGGGAACCCACAAATCCACGTCGCGTTCGGGGAATAGAAAGGAAGGAGGCATAATTCCGACAATCGTCTCGGAGTATTCGCCAAACCGCAGCGTCTTCCCTACCGCACTGGGATCGCCGCCGAAACGGCGACGCCAGAAACGGTCGCTAATGATTACGGCGTTGGGTCCGCCAACATGCTCTTCTTCTGGGCTGAAATCGCGGCCGAGCACCGGCGCGATTCCCCACACTTGCAGAAATCGCGGAGCGACGAAGGCGCGCGTCACTTTCTCTGGAAGGATGCCCGAGGTTTCTGAGTCGTCCTCGGTGTAGTACCCGGTAATCGCCTGGAAGGTTGAATTCATCCGGTTCCAGTCTTCCACCCGAGCGGGCGCCACAAACCAAAGCTGCCTTTTGACGGTGCGATTGTGCTGCATCACTTTCATGAGCTGGTTGCCGTTGGGAAACGGCAGAGGCCGAAGAAGAATTGCATCGATGGCCGAGAATACCGCGCTGTTCGCGCCGATGCCGATCGCCAGCGTAAGAACGGCTACGGCCGTGAATCCCGGATTTCTTCGGAGCATGCGCGCGCCGTACCGCAGATTGGCCCAGAGCGTCTCTAGCCAGAATCCGCGCCGCTCTTCGCGACAATCTTCCTTCACGCCCTCGACTGCGCCGAGTTGCAAGGTCGCCTGGCGCCGCGCTAAGTCGGCCGCCATGCCCGAGGCGATATTCGCTGCGGTCTGCCTGTCGATGTGGTCGCGCAGCTCTTCGTTCATCCCCTGCTCGAACTCGTGTTTCCGTTGAAACCACCGAAGTCTCATGGGAAGCTCCCAGCCACTCAAACTTCAGGCTCGTTGCAAAATGAGCGCGACTGCAGACGACAGCCGTTCCCATTCCGCCAGCTCTTTCTGCAATTGTTCGCGTCCCGCTTTCGTCAGCGAGTAGTACTTCGCGCGCCGATTGTTTTCCGATGCTCCCCACTCCGCCTGGATCAGTCCTTTGCGTTCCAAGCGATAAAGCGCCGGATACAGCGACCCCTGCTGGACCTGCAGGACCTCTTTCGATACCTGTTGAATTCGCTGCGCGATTCCCCAGCCGTGCATCGGCTCGAGAAGCAGCGTCTTTAGGATCAGCAGGTCCAACGTGCCTTGTAATATGTCGGCTGAACCGCTCAATGTCGCCCCCTAGTTGTTCTACAGGGGTCGAGGGTCGCACCTCTCTTGTAGAACGTCAAGGGGAAATAGAAGCTTGAGTGCAAAAAGCTATTTCGAGCGCGAAGTGCGGCTCGTCTCCAGCTTCGGCGCGTGAAAGTTCCGGAAAATAGGGGACTTACCGGCAGAGCTGCAAAAAGTCGGCCATGGGATACGAACGTGTAAATTGCTGTTTCCAGGAGTGTTAGATAGTACTGAACCTCGCGTACCGCAGTTTTGAGTCTCCGGGGCCATTGTTGCTCACCGGCGTGTAATCGATTATGGCTTGGCCGGGTTGGGAGCTTGCGATGCGGGGACGACGGTTCCGAGAGGAGCCGGGCACGCTACCCAACCCGTCCAGCCCTCCCGTTGAATATTTCCCCCCTGACCCCTTCACCGGGAAGGGCTTATCCAAAGCACAAGGTCATTGATCTCTGTTCACGTCAGTGGTTTCCTTCCAGCTCGTTGGTTTAACTCTGGCATCGTTTGGCAACTGCTTTGCGTCCTAGGGATTTGCACATGCTGCGTGCCTCGGCCAAGTGTAATGGATTCAGTGGATCAGCGAGGGCGTGAGGATCAGATGGAGCGCCAGGTGACGGGGAAACCGGACAGGCCAACGAAGCAAACGCTTCGGTGCATTGCCATGGCGTTGGTCGTAAGCCTCGTGCTGACAGTGGTTCCGCCGACTGGCGGGCGCAGAACTGGGGCCGAGGACGTTGGGTGCATTTGACCGTTACATGAGTTTGACGGAAGGTCGGATCGATGCGGAGCTGGCGGATCGGGAGCGCGGTTTCCTGTGGGTCGAGCGGATTGCCGGAAGAGCGGCGCGCGGCGGCGCAGTCGCGGTTGCGCGAGGGCGGCGTTCTGATCGAACGACTCGATACGCTCGACGAAGGCAAGCGGATCGAATGTCCAGGCGGAATGATTCATCACTGGATCGGAACGGCGTTCGTTCCCGGCGCGACGCTCGCGCAGACGCTGGCGCTGGTCGAGGACTACGACCATCACCAGGATTATTACGCGCCGGACGTGGTGCGGTCGAAAATTCTGCGTCACGCGGGCGACGACTACGCGATTTACCTGCGGTTTTACAAGCGAAAAGTAATCACGTCAGTTGTGGACACGGAGCATGAAGTTCATTACGCAATCGTGGATGCGACGCACGCGTGGAGCCGGTCGCGAACGACTCGCGTGCAGCAAGTGGACGACGCGGGAAAACCGGAGGAGCGGTTGCGGCCGGTGGGCCACGACGACGGTTTCCTGTGGCGGATGAATACGTACTGGCGATTTGAGGAAAAGGACGGAGGAACGTATGTGGAGTGCCAGACCGTGTCGTTGACGCGAGATATTCCGACGGGGCTCGGCTGGCTGATCGGCGGGTATGTGACGAGCGTGCCGCGCGAGTCGCTCACGTTCACGCTGGCGACGACGCGATCCGCCGTCCTGCGGCGGGATAAGCATTGAGGCACGGAGACAAGGAGGCAGGGAGCCAAGGAGTGGAGGGACGAGGGGCGAGGGATGAGGGCGAGGGGGCCGGAGTCGCGCGGGCCCGCCCAACCCGATGGCGGGCAAGCTGCGAGGAGGAAGCTCGACTGAGGATGTGAGGGCTGGTTTTTGTACCGATTGACGCGGGTGCCGGTCGTTTGTTTTGTTGGGGTTGCGGCGATTTCCGTTTGCAAAGTGTACCGATTAGATTTTGTTTCGCCCTTCGGACGGCGGCTCGTCTGGACTCTCCTCACGTCTTCGTCCTCCTTCGTACCGACAGACTTCTTTAACTCAGGGTTTTCAAGTACAAACCCTGAAACCCGTCCCGCGCGGCCCGAAAAGTCCGGGCACACAATTCATTATTCTTAGTTTAACGAATGCCACTTTGGTAGCATAGTAACTGGCAATTTGCAAGACCCAGTACTGGGGAGAGTGCGGTTCGAAGTTGACAGTTTACAGTTGAGAGTGAAACCCGGCCCGATTCCGAGGGGTCGGAGGACGCACCCTTTCCGCCCGAAGTCTCGAGACACCGCAAAGGGTGGGGCGCGCCCCCAGTTTATTCCTTATTAAAGGAAATGCCAAAGTCAGGATCGGCGGCTATGATCATGCCGCCAAACCAGCCTCGGCTGATTGAAGGGACACTCCCGTCAACAGAATCGCCTCTATGGTCGTGAGCGACGTCTAGGAACGGCTTGAACACTACTATCCCGTGCGATGCGTTCTTTCCGGCGAATAAATCCAGTTTCCAAGTCCCTTTGGTCGCCGCCTGAGTGTGGTCATCCCGCACGACCGTCTGCTCAAAACTATGATCTGAGTGTAAGACTAAAGTTGACCTACCCCACTGAGCGGTTGCCTCGTAGGTCCCTACCACGTCTCGATCTGAGATCGGACGAAATAAGCAGCCACCCTCAACAGACACACAGCATAACAGGAGGCATAGTGTCCCCATTTTGCTAATCCGCTCTACTGATCGCACGGGTTCTTCTCGTTCCAAGTGAATTTTTGCGTCACGTTTCGTCCAGGGCCACTGGTTCTATCCAGGCGGGTGGCCGACCCTTTCCGCACCGCGATTCTTCTGTCATTCGCAGACTCATGCTTGACGCACGACAAAGCGAATGATACCACTGCGATAGTTAACGCCGAAGTTGATTTTCCTTTGCCTTGGCCTTTTCCTTTGCCTTTGCCTTTGAACTGAAGTTAGGGGTGCCGCACTCTTTGCGGTTTTTCAGCAAAGGGTGCGCGGGGTTTGATTTTGTCTTGAAGAAGCGTCTCGAACGCCGGTATGGGAAGCGCGATCTGCATTTCATCACTTGAGCAAGAAGAAGAGAATCGAGAAGCTCAACTACATGCACATGAATCCGGTGAAACGTGGACTGGTCACCGCCCCGAAATTGTGGCCGTGGAGCAGCTACCGTTTCTATCAGTATCGCAAGAAGGGTTTGTGCACACCCGATCTAGAACCGAAGTGATGGACCGATGCGAAGAAAATCGCGAGAAGAGAACTGAGAAAAAGCGAAGACGCACCCTTTGCACGCAAAGAGTGCGGCACCCCCAACTTCAACTGCTTCAACCAAAGGCAACCGCAACTTCTGGCCCGAGGCGAAGGGGTCGGCTACCCTCCGCGAGGCAACGTTTCGCCCTGAAAGGCGGCGCTACAAAAACCCACGGCGTGGGGCGAGCCGCCTTCGCCAAGGCTTCGGCGGCCGAGGGGGCGGGAAGAGAGGTCCCTCGGCTACGCTCGGGATGACAACGTTAAAAGCAAATGCGGGAGCGGGCACAGCCCTCCTACGGCGGGTTCTCAACATGCCGTGCCCCTACGGAGAAAAACAACAGCCGGCGAGACGCCGGCGGTACGAAAGCTAGAAAGTGGTGAGGGCGAGAAAGACGTTGGCGAAGCCGTTGGTGTCGTTGGGGACGAGGTTGTTGGCGGAGGAGATGAAGGCGACGGTGTGGCAGTCGCCGCTGATGGCGGGGATGAGGGAGTCGCCGTTGGATTGCGGCGGATTGGTGCCGGGAGGCTGGCTGGCGAGGACGGTGACGGGATCGCAGGTGGTGATGGTGCTCGCGAAGCCGAGGCACGTCTTGCGAATGAAAATGTTTTCGACGCCGTTCGCGGTGTTGAAGCCGAGATTCGAAGATTTCGAGGCGAAGGCGACGAACTCGCCGACGGTGGTGGTGGTGGAGACGCTGGAACCCTGGGCGATGCTGGGGTATTCGCTGAAGCCGTTGCCGGGCGTGGTGCCGTCGGGCGTGGAGATCAGAGTGGCGGACGGGCTGCAACCAGTGGCCGCGCTGAGGCACGTATCGAACATGTAGATTTGTTGTACGGGGCCGGCGCCCGCAACGAGATTGGTGGCGGTGGAGGCGAAGGCGATGAAGCGGCCGCCGGTGACGATTTTCGATTCGGAGCTGGCGCTGTTTGCGGGCGTCACGCCGTCGGGCGTGGAGACGAGGGTGGTCACGCCGGTGCATGTGGTGGTGACGAGGCAAGTGGTCCGCAGGAAAATTTCCTGAGAGCTGTTGGGGTTCGGCGCGGTGGCGCCGAAATTCGAGGCGGACGACGTGAAGGAAACGTAGGTGCCGCTGCTCGAGACGCTCGGCTCGGAGCTGGGGGCGTTCCCGGGAGTGGTGCCGTCGGGCGTGGAAACAAGATAGGTGGTGGGAGTGCAGCCGACGCCATTGGTGGGACCGTTGCAAGTGTCGTGCACGAAGACTTGCGGCGTGACGCCGTCGAGCGTGGTGACTCCGGAAACGAGATTCGTGGCGAGAGAAACGAACGCGACGTAGCGGCCGTCGGGACTGAGCGAGGGATTGTAACTTTCGCCGTTCCCGGGATTGATGCCGTCAGCCGAGATGGAGACGAGTTCGCCGGGGCTGCAGGTGGCGGCCGACGCAGAGCATACGGGCAGCCAGTAGACCTGGCGAATGTTCTGCGCAAACGGAATCCCCGCGACCAAGTTTGTGGCGGTCGACGTGAAGGCGACATGGGCTGCGGTACTGTCGATGGAAGGTTCGGAGCTCGAGCCGTTGGAGGCGATTCTGTTCGGGCCGATACTGACGTCGGACGTTACGGGGGCGCAGCTGCTGCCGAGGCAGGTGGTGCGAATGAAAATGTCACTTCCCGCGTTGGCCTGGTGCAAGAAGAAGTTGGTGGACGTGGATGCAAACGCGACGGCCGAACCACCCGAGCTGATCGACGGACCGGCAGTGGCGAGCGTCAGCGGTCCCGCGCCGCAGTTCTGTCCGCATACGCCTTGATTCGCCTCCGCGCCGTTGAGTCCCACGTCGATCAACACAGGCAGGCCGATCGTAAGCGTCGGATCGACGGCGAACGCGAGGATGTTCGAGGAGCCGCCGCCGGGACCAGGGTTCACGACGCGAACCTGATGGCTGCCGCCAACGGCGAAGTCGCCGGCAGTTAGTTGAGTTTCGACCTGAGTGTTGCTGACGAAAGCTGTGGTCCGCGAGCGAACCGTCAATTTCGATTATGGAGCTCGGCACGAAGCTGGAACCAGTGATGCCGAAGCCGGTGGTCGCGGTGGTTCCGGCGGTGAAGTCTGCTGGTGAAAGGGACGTTATCGCTGGAACTGGATTTGTGACGATGAGATCGAAGGGCGTGGAGCTTCCTCCGCCGGGGGCCGAGGCAGGGCCCGCAGGATTCACGACAACAATTTGAACCTGACCGGCGCTCGCGATATCCGTGGAATTTATTGGCACGTTGAGTTGGGTGGAGTTCACCACGGTGGGGGCGCGATTGTCGCCGTTTACGGTGACTGTGGACCCCGCGACAAAGTTGGACCCGGTGATGAAAAGCTGGAACGCGGCACTACCCGCCAGAACGGATTTCGGCGAGAGACTGGAAATGGCGGGAACTGGCGGCGTGCGCGGGTTGATTGCAAAGGGAAGGGTGGTCGTGGTGCCGCCGCCGGGCTGAGGCGTGAACACGCTTATGAGCGCCGTGCCCGGATTTTGAACCAGCGATGCCGGTATCTGCGCCGTAAGAATGTTGATGGACTGAAAAAAAGTGACAAATTGCAGGCTTCCATTCCACAGAATCTGCGAAGCTGGGGTGAACTTGTAGCCCGTGACGGTGAGTGTGAATAATGGATCGCCGGCGTTGGCGCTGGGGGGTTGAAGAGCCTGGATGGTTGGCGCAGGATAGTTAATGATGTTGTTGCACGATGGCAGCACGAGTGCCATCGCAACGAGAAGCACGAAAACCAGCCAAGATTTTCCCCGCAAATTTCTCACCCCTGGGTCAATAGGTCGGAACCGCCGACATAAGCGCAAACCTAGAGACTACTAAAGATGGTTCCCATGGGCAATCGGATGCCTGGGGTATGAGATTTCCCACGAGTTGCACCTCACAGTTCCCACTCTTGTTCCTGCCTGCGAGGGGATAGTTGGCCCTGGACATCCCTTGACCCTGAAAGCGTCTCTTACTATTCTGAATCGTTGAACCTGATGAAAGCCAGACCGAGCGCTGCAAGACCAGTATGTGGTGTGTGCCCCTGGAAGGCAGCCGTTTGCCTGCTCCTTGCAGTGCTCCTTGTTTACAATCCGTTTCTCTTCATGGTTCACTCGGGGACCGGGCTATCGCTGCAACACCCAGCGTCGAAGCGTGCCACAGTGGCGGCAGCGGAATTGAAACATTTCCCGCCCGTCTCGGAAAAAATTGCTCCGCACGCAGTGCCGGCAGAATGCATCGGCGAGAACCTGGCGCCAACAGTCGAAGAGGCGTTTCATTCGACAATCGATGTCACTGCTGATCGATCCATTCCGTCGGAACTATCCGCAAATTTGTGGTTCCGTCCTCCCCCATCCGCATAACCATCTAGCGTTGTATCCCGACAGAACGCAAGTCCAGCGGCGACAAGCCCAACTCCTTTCGCGTGCAGGAAAGCCGGAGGAACTGGCGCTTCTTGCAGAAGACCAGAAAAATACATGACACGAAAAATGCAGGCCGTTTCGGGAATCGCCGCGGTTCTAATCGTCGCGGCAGGTTGGCATTGGCTGCGCCATTCGCCGACTGAGGCGGGCGATTCGGAATCCGCGTCAGGCGAATCCGGCCAAGTGCTGGCGGGGGTCGCGCACGTGCAACGCGGCAGGATTGAGGACTCGCTCACAATATCGGGCGCGTTCAAGCCGTTCCAAGACGTTGATGTCCATGCCAAGGTGGCTGGATACATCCGAAAGATTTACGTCGACGTCGGCGATCACGTGAAGGAAGGGCAACTGCTGGCAGTTCTGGAAGTGCCTGAACTAACGGCGGAACTGGCAGGTGCGGACGCAGCGGTGCGAAGGTCGGAGCAGGAAATCCATCGTGCGCAGGGCGACCTGGAACGCGCAAAGTCGACGCATTCGGCAGCTCACGCCATGTACGACCGACTGAGCCAAGCAGCGCAGCAGCGTGCCGGGTTGGTGGCTCAGCAGGAAGTGGATGATGCACAAGCAAAAGATCTGGAATCGCAAGCGGGAGTGTCGAGCGCCGAGGCGTCGCTCAGCGCGGCGCAACAGGCGCGCGAAGTAGCGCAAGCGAACCAGAGGCAGTACACGGCGCTTTCGAATTACGCACGAATCGTCGCCCCGTTCGCGGGGGTGATTACAGCGAGGTACGCCGATACGGGCGCTTTGATCGCGGCAGGGACATCATCGAGCTCGCAATCAGTGCCGGTGGTGCGCCTGGCGGAAGTATCGAAGCTGCGTTTGGTGCTGCAGATCCCAGAATCAATCGCGGGGCAAATTCATTTTGGCGACCCCGTGAAGGTGCACGTGCAGGCACTGAATCAGGACATCGTGGGAAAGGTATCGCGGTTTGCCGGCTCGCTGGACCTTCAGACGCGGACGATGGAGACCGAAATCGATTTCGAAAATAGAGACGAGAAGCTGCTACCGGGGATGTATGCGGAAACGGTGTTGCGGCTGGCGGAACGGAATGACGCGCTTGTGGTTCCGATGGAAGCGGTAACTCAGAGCAACGGAGACGCCACCGTGCTGGTGGTGAATTCAAACGACGTGGTTGAAGAGCGGCACGTGAAGCTGGGACTGCAGGGAAAGTCGCGCGTGGAAGTGCTCACGGGATTGAAGGAGGGCGAACAAGTCATCATCGGCAACCGGAGCCAATTCCGGAACGGCCAGAGCGTCAGACCTCAGGACGTGAAACTCCCCGATGCAGAGATGGGAGGGACACGCTGATGGCCGGATTTTCCATTCGCAATCCCTTCTTCATCATTGTCTGCTGTTTGATGGTGGCGATTGTAGGTACGGTGACGCTTGTGCGCATGCCGGTGGATCTCTTCCCGCCCATCAACATCCCGGTAGTGGTGGTAGCAACGTTTTATTCGGGGATGCCGCCTCAGCAAATCGAAGCAAGCATCACCAACCCGTTTGAACGATTCTTCACGCTGGCGAGCGGCGTGGATCACATCGAATCCAGGTCCTTGCCGGGCGTGAGTCTTGTCAAAATCTACTTTCAACCCGGAACCGACGCAGATTCGGATGTCAGCATAGTTGCAAACCTGGCGATGGCTCAATTACGGCGGCTGCCGCAGGGCACGCTGCCGCCGGTGGTGCTGAAGTTCGATGCATCCAGCCTGCCAGTGTGCCTGGTAACGCTTAAGGGTGAAGGGTTGAACGAGACCGACCTGCATGACCTTGGGCAATACAACGTAAGAAACCAGATCGCCAACGTGCCGGGGGCATCGGTACCACAGCCATTCGGCGGGAAGTATCGGCAGATCATGGTCTACGTCGACCCGCTGAAGTTACAGGCGCACCAGTTGAGCCCGATGGATGTGGTGCGGCAGATCAATGAAAGCAACCTCATCCTGCCTGCAGGCGACGTGAAGATCGGGCCGTTCGACTACAACTTGTATTCAAACGCGCAGGCGGCGGATGCAAACGCGATCAACACGATGCCGTTGAAGACGTTGGGGCAGTCTTCGGTGATGGTGGCAGATGTGGGCAAGGCCGTTGACGCACAAGCGATCCAGACCAACATCGTCAGGGTGGACGGCCAGCCCTCCGTGTACTTGCCAATCCTAAAACAGGGCGGAGATACGAACACGATCGCGGTGGTGAACGGAATTCGGGAGGCCCTGAAGCAACTTGTGGACGTCCCGAAGCAATTGATCACTCGCGTCGTGTTCGACCAGTCCGTGTTCGTGAAGACGGCCATCAAGAACCTGGTGAACGAAGGAGCCATTGGGTTAGTGCTGACCGGCCTGATGATCCTGTTGTTTCTCGGAAGCATGCGGGCGACGGCAGCCGTGTTTCTCTCGATACCTTTGTCCGCACTCGCCGCGTTCCTTGCGATCAGTGCAGGCGGCGGAACCGTGAACACCATGGTGCTCGGCGGACTGGCTCTGGTGTTTTCGCGATTGATCGACAACTCCGTAATCGTGCTGGAGAACATTTTCCGGCACCTGGAGATGGGCGAAACGCCGGAAGTGGCGGCAGAAAAAGGGGGAAACGAAGTGGCGCTGGCGGTGCTGGCGGCGACGCTGGCGACGGCGATCGTGTTCTTTCCCGTGGTGTTCCTCTATGGCGTAAGTCGCTTTCTATTCATGGCCCTGGCTTCATCGGTGGTCCTTGCTCTCTTCGCCTCCTATCTGGTGGCGATGACTGTGGTCCCCATGTATTGCGCGAAGCTAATGCACAAGCACGAGGCGGATGAAGAACTTGGAGGTGACACCATATCGGCTTCAGGACGGTTCGTGAAGCGCTTCAATCTGGCGTTTGAAAGAATGCTGGTGAAGTACGACAAGACACTGGCGTCGACATTGTTGAGGCCCGTGGCGGCGGTTGCCGGACTCGTGGGTGTATCGCTGCTGTGTCTTTCGCTTTATCCGCTGCTGGGCGTGGCGTTCTTCCCGCGCACGGATGCGGGCCAATTCGTCATCAACCTTAAAGCCCCTTCCGGCACCCGCGTGGAACTGACGGAAGAATATGTGAAGGAAGTGGAGGAGATCATACGTCAAGTGGTTCCGAACAGTGATTTGCAGATGGTGGTTTCGAACATCGGCATCACAGCGGACTTCTCCGTGATTTACACGCCGAATTCAGCGCCCCATACAGCTTTCGTGCAGGCGAGCCTCCGGGAAGGACACAAGGTTGGAAGCTACGAATATATGAGACGCGTTCGGGAGCAGATTCAGAAAAAGCTGCCTCAACTCACGGCGTATTTCCAATCGGGCGGATTAGTGGATGCGGTGCTGAATCTGGGTCTGCCGGCGCCGATTGACATCCAGGTAAGCGGCAGCGACACGGATGCGGCGCATGCAGTGGCATCGCAAATCGCTTCGCGGACGAGGCAACTTTCGGGCGTGAGTGATGTGCTGATTCCGCAGGACGTGGACTATCCAGCGCTAATGCTGGATGTGGACCGCGAAAAGGCCGCTCAACTGGGGCTATCGCAGAAAGAAGTGGTGGACAACGTGATCACCGCACTGACTTCCAACGCGATGATCGCACCGAATTATTGGGTGGATCCGAAGAGCGGCAACCCGTACCTCCTGACCGTGCAATACCCGGAAAACGCGGTGAAGACGATGACCGACCTCAAACAAATCCCCTTGCGAGGTCCCAAGATACAACAACCCACTCTTTTGGATTCCGTCGTGACCGTGAACAGGATCTCAGCCCCAACGGAAGTGGATCACTACCAACTGGCGCGCGTGATGGACGTATACGTTGCGCCGAGGAAGGAAGACCTGGGGAAGATCACCAGCCAGATCGAGGAAATTGTCCGGGAGACGAGGCTTCCCGAAGGCGTCCGCGTGAAGCTGCGGGGTTCGGTTCAGGGGATGCGCGCATCATTTCAGAGTTTCGGGATCGGGCTGATCCTGTCAGTCGTTCTGGTCTACCTGATTCTGGTGGCGCAATTCGCGTCGTGGACGGATCCGCTCATCATACTTGTTGGCGGTACCGCCCGGGCTTGCGGGAGTGCTGCTGTTCCTGCTGGTGACCAACACAACCCTCAATGTGATGTCGCTCATGGGCCTGGTGATGATGGTGGGAATCGTGGTGTCGAACAGTATTTTGATCGTGGAGTTTGCCCGGCACCTGCACAAGGAAGGGAAATCGGTGAAGGAAGCCGTGGCCACAGCATCGCGTCAGAGATTGCGTCCCATCCTGATGACGTCGCTCGCCACACTGCTGGGTTTGATCCCGATGGCCTTGGGCTTGGAAGCGGGCAGCGAAGCCTATGCGCCCCTGGCGAGGGCCATCATCGGTGGGTTGCTGGCGTCCGTCGTGGTGACGGTTTACCTGGTGCCAGCAGCGTACTTACTTGTGCATCGAAAAGAAGAAGGTGCGGAGGTGCGGGCATGAAACAACAAGTAACAATGCTGATTCTTGTTTTAGGACTGTGGACTGGCACAGCGCCCGCGCAGACGCCATCGACGCCCAATCAACAAGCCGAGGGTCTATCGACACAGAACAATTCGCCGCAGAGCAACGCCAAATCCCTGACCCTCCAGGAAGCGGAAGCGATCGCATTACAAAAAAACCCTCAAATCACGGTGGGGAAGCTGACGGCTCTGGAGGCGCACGAGTTTGTGCGCGAAGCGCGCGCGGCGCTGTTGCCTTCGGCAGACCTAAGCTTGACAGGCGTGGAATCCAGAGCCGGCAGCCGAATTGCAGCAGGGTACCTGAACAATCCGGTGATCTACCCTCGCGCAGCCGTGGGTGCTTCTGTAAGCCAATTGATCACGGATTTTGGCCGCACCAACAACCTGGTTTCCAGTTCAGAGTTTCACGCAAGGGCGGAAGATGAGAATGCGGTGGCCACGCGGCAACAAATTGTTCTGGCCGTTGACCAGGCATTCTACGACAGCCTGGAAACGCAGGCGCTTCTGCAAGTGGCGGACCAGACCGTTAAGGCTCGCCAGGTCCTCGTGGACAAGGTTCAGGCACTCACCGATGCAAAACTCAGATCTGATTTGGATCTGAGTTTCGCCACCGTCGACTTATCGCGAGCAAAGCTCCTGCTGCTCGATTCGCAGAACAATTACGAAGCCTCGCTTTCCACTCTCTCAGCCATACTGGGATATCCCGATCGTCAGGATTTTGTCCTTGTCGAACCCACTCCCCAAGCGCTTCCTCCGGCCGCCGACGCCGTTCCTTTGATCCAGCAAGCGCTGCAACTTCGGCCAGAGGTGAAGGCCCTCCAAGATGAAGTGACATCGGCGACGAAGTTCGGCAAGGCCGAACATGATTTATGGATGCCGACGGTGAATGCGACCGCAGCGGTGGGGTTGGCGCCGGTGCGCGATCCACACGTCGACAACTGGTACGGAGCGGCTGGCGTCAACATCAACATACCTGTCTTCAACGGATTTCTGTTTAATGCGCGGGCCAAGAGCGCAGACATCGAGACACAAGCAAAACAGCAGCGGCTGCAAGACCTGCAAAACAACATAGCCAGAGATGTTCGCAACTCCTGGCTGGACACAAAGAAGGCCTACGAGCGATTGTCGCTAACCCAACAACTTCGCGACCAGGCGAACCTGGCGCTGGAGTTGGCGCAAGCAAGATACAAGCTGGGACTTGGGTCGATCGTGGAATTCAGCCAGGCAAATTTGGAAAAGACGGAAGCGGACCTGCAAGATACCGACGCCCACTACCAGTATTTAATGTCTCAGATCGTTCTGGCTTACGATATTGGGATCTCGCGCTAAGTAGAATCTGCCACGTTTTTCCAATGGCAGCTTCTGTTTCGGTGTCCCGGCAAAGCCATTTTTAACGGGGATTTAACGTAGACTCTGGACAAAACATGGTTTACTCTCTCGGCGTGGAAACTGAATCACGCGAACGCTCGATTCCTCCACCTAGCAATGAGCCGCGCTCTCGCCAAACTCGGCCTGCGAGTCGTCTGCCTGTTGATGGTGTGTCTGGCTGCCGCGCGGGGAGCTTGGGCTCAGGCCACGCAATCTGATTCATCTCCGCAAGCTTCCACGCAGTCCACGCAAACTCTACAGACTCAACAGCAAACGGACCAGACGGCTTCAACGCCCGACTATTCCTATTCTGACCCGCTGACACTTTTTCCGCATTCGGAGTCCAGCCGTTACTGGATTTCGGGTCAAGCAAACGTCGTTTTCCAATGGCATCCGACGTTTCCGGCGAAATACACGGGAACAAACAGCCTAACACCGGGGGCGCAGAGCGCTACGACGCACATTCTGACGCTTTATACCGGCTATGAGCTCACGCACACGACGGAAGTGTTCGCCGACGCAGAGTATGCGACCGGCGGCGGCATCGGGACCGCGAACGGCCTCGCCGGCTACACCAACCTGGATTCTGTGCGGACCGTACAAGGTGTACCGCTTGCAGCGACACCGTATCTTGCGCGGCTCATGTTGCGGCAGATCATCCCGCTAACGGATGAGCCGGCCGAAGAAGAACGCGACGAGCTTCATCTGGCCACGTCGGTTCCGGCGCAAAGAATCGAGTTCCGCATCGGAAAATTCGATTTGGTGGACTTCTTCGACGTCAATACGTGGGGGTCGGACAGTCACTTTCAATTCCTGAACTGGACCGTCGATGACAATGGCGCGTACGACTACGCAGCGAATACTCGCGGCTACACGGACGGCGCCATTCTCGAATACGACGATCACTGGTTCACGGCGCGGTTCGGCGAAACGTTGATGCCGAAGGTGGCGAACGGAATCCATCTGGACGCGGATATCGCGCGCGCACGCGCGGAAAACTTCGAATTGGAGGCGCGTCGAAGCCTCATCCGGAATCGGCGCGGCGTGGTGCGTCTGCTGAGCTATCTGAATCACGGGAACATGGGAAATTATCGCGAGGCTGTGGCGGATTATCTCGGGGGGCAAACGTCAACTCCCGACATCACTTCCACGCGGCAGCAAGGACGCCACAAATACGGCTTCGGGCTGAATTTTGAGCAGGAAATCACTTCGGACGTGGGCGTTTTTGGAAGGCTCGGCTGGAGCGATGGGCGCAACGAGTCGTTCGCGTACACGGAGGTGGATCGGTCCGTGGAAGTCGGGGGATTCTCGAAAGGGAGCGCGTGGCGTCGCCGAAACGACCGCGCGGGCGTAGCCTTCGTGGCGAACGGCATCGTGGCGGCTCATCAGCAATATCTCGCGCTCGGGGGACTGGGGTTTCTGCTCGGCGACGGCGCGCTGACGTATGGCCCGGAGAAAATCTTCGAGGGCTTCTACACGGCGCACGTTTGGCGCGGCTTTTTTGTTTCGGCCGACGTGCAGCACATCAATAATCCTGGATACAACAAGGCGCGCGGGCCGGTGACGGTGCCCGGCCTGCGCGCTCACTTGGAGTTCTAGCAAGCCAGATTGGGTTAGTCTGTTGTGTAACGACGGGGGAGCAGCCGATGTTCGAGAAAGATCTGTTGAAGAGCCGGACGATTCTGATCACGGGCGGCGGCACGGGTCTGGGGCGCTCAATGGCGCTGCAATTTGCGGACCTGGGAGCGAACCTGTTTCTGGTGGGGCGTCGCGAGGATCCGTTGAAAGAGACTGCGGCGGCGATTCATGCGAAGGGAACGCATGCCGGGTACGCTTGCGCGGACATTCGCGATTTCGGCGCGGTGGAAAATGCGATCGCGGCTGCGGAGAAAGAGTTCGGGCGTCCGTTTGGCGGAATCGATACGGTGGTGAACAACGCAGCGGGGAATTTTCTGGCGCGCACCGAGAAGCTCTCGCCGAATGCATTTAACGCCGTGGTGGGAATCGTGCTGCAAGGGACGTTTCATTGCACGCTGGCGCTGGGGCGCAGATGGATCGCTGCGAAACAACCCGGCAACATCCTGAATATGGTCACCACGTACGCGGCGGCAAATTGCGGATCGGGATTCGTTGTGCCGTCGGCGTGCGCGAAAGCGGGAGTGCTGGCGATGACGCGGTCGCTAGCGGTGGAGTGGGCCCGCTATAAGATTCGTCTCAATGCGATCGCGCCGGGGCCGTTCCCCACCGAAGGGGCGTGGTCGCGCTTGATGCCTTCGAAGGATTTCGAGGAGCGCGCGAAGAATTATCATCCGATGAAACGGTTCGGCCGGCACGAGGAGCTCGCGAACCTCGCGGCCTTCTTACTCGGCGAGCAAGCCGGGTACATCAACGGCGAATGTGTGGTGATCGACGGAGGGTTGTGGCTCCGAGGCGCAGGCGAGTTCAACGACGCAATCGATATACCCGACTCCGCGTGGGACGCTTTCGAGGCCGCCCGCAAGAAGTAGCCCCGGCTCGCTAAGCCACGAGCTTGATGGTCAAACATCTTCATTTGTGCAACTTGCGCCGCTAAGACTACAAAATAACCATCCATATGTATCGATAGAGATTTGACATACAAGATGACCGTCGATATCATGCTATAGAGGTCCGTTCATGAGTGCGGTCAAAGTCAAAGTGTCGCCGAAGTTTCAAATTGTAATCCCTAAGGAAGTGCGCGAAGAGCTCAAAATCGAGCCGGGCCAAGAACTCCTTGTATACGCGCTGGACGGCAGGCTCCAGGTCTCGCTGCCGCGTTCCATCAAGGAACTGCGCGGCATAGCGAAGGGAATTCGATGGCGCGATGACTACCGCGACCACAGTGAACGGTTCTAAGCGGATTGTCGTGGACTCGTCCGGCTGGCTGGAGTATCTGACCGACGACGTTAACGCAGACAGGTTCGCCCCGTATGTTGCGGGGGATTTCCACGTCATCGTTCCCATGATCGTTATCTATGAAGTTTACAAGAAGTTGCTGATGGAGAGCGGCAAAAGCGCCGCCGATGCGTTTGCGTCCGACGCGATGAGACGCACCGTGGTGCCGCTCGACGATGTCCTGGCGATCAGCGCCGCGCAGGTCAGTCTCGATCATCGTTTGCCGATGGCGGATGCCATCATTTACGCGAGCTCGATGGCGCAGAATGCAGAACTCGTCACAGGCGATCCCCATTTCGGCGGGCTGCCGGGGGTGATCATCCCGTAGGAGAGCGCGAGCGCTGTGCTAGAATGAGCTTTCCGGGGGAAGCCAAAAATGAAATTTGGCGTCGTGCAATTTCCGGGATCGAATTGCGATGACGATACGTACCACGCGGTGGGTTCCGTCATCGGCCAGCCGGTGGAATTTATCTGGCACCAATCCGAGCAGGTCTCGGGCTTCGACGTAATTATTCTGCCGGGCGGATTCGCGTTTGGCGATTATCTTCGCACCGGCGCGATCGCGCGGTTCTCTCCCGTGATGCGAGCTGTGGAGCGTTTTGCGCGCTCGGGCGGACTCGTGCTCGGCATCTGCAACGGTTTTCAGGTTCTTCTCGAGGCGGGGCTTCTTCCCGGCGCGATGATGCGCAACAAGCAACTGCGTTTTCTCTGCCGGCAGGTTCACGTGCGCGTGGAGAACACAGACACTCCGTTCACGTGCGCGGCCAAGCGTGGCCAAGTGCTCGAGATGCCGATCGCGCACATGGAAGGCAATTATTTCTGCGATGCGGCTACTCTGACCGACTTGGAGCGGAACGAGCAAGTGATTTTCCGCTACGTTCATCCGGACGGCAGCGCGGCGGGCGTCGACGATTTCGCGGCCAACCCAAATGGAGCGCTGAACGCGATCGCCGGAATCTGCAATCGCGAACGTAACGTTGTGGGCCTCATGCCGCATCCCGAGCGCGCGGTGGAATCGCCGCTGGGTTCGGCCGACGGGCTCTTCATCTTCCGGTCGATGGTTGACAGCTTGTCTTTGCAGCGCAAGGGTCGACAGGCTGATGGGGTTCGTGTCCACGCATAGTTCCTCGTTTAACAAGATGTATACCCTGGCGTCAGACCTGTCATTGTCGACAGAAGTGCGCGGTGAACAGACGTACGATCTCACCGCAGAGACGCAGAGGACGCAGAGAACACCTACGTGATCGACACTGAAATTAAGGTGACGCCTCAGCTCGCGGCCGAGCACGGCCTTACCCCGGACGAGTACGCGCGTATCCAGAAAATCCTTGGGCGCGACCCCAATTTCACCGAGCTTGGAATTTTCAGCGTGATGTGGAGCGAGCACTGCTCGTATAAGTCGAGCCGCGTGCACTTGAAGCGGATGCCGACGCGTGGGACGCACGTGGTGCAAGGGCCCGGAGAGAATGCCGGCGTCGTCGATATCGGCGACGGGCTTGTGGCCGTCTTCAAAATTGAATCGCACAATCATCCGAGCTTTGTCGAGCCGTTCCAGGGAGCGGCAACGGGCGTGGGCGGAATTCTGCGAGATATTTTCACGATGGGAGCGCGGCCGATCGCGGTGCTGGATTCACTAAGGTTTGGGCCGATTACAGATGACGCGTCAGTGGCACGTGCTTCAAGAAAAGATGCCGAGCTAAAGCCCGGCGCTACAAAGGCACTTCACGAGGACAGCGGAATGCGGGAAGAAATCGCGCGCAACCGGCGCATTCTGGATGGCGTGGTGCGCGGGATCGGGTTTTACGGCAACTGCTTTGGCGTGCCCACTGTGGGCGGCGAGGTGCAATTCGAGCCGTGCTACTCGAATAATCCGCTGGTGAATGCGCTCGCATTGGGGATTGGGCGGCGGGACGATCTTTTCTTTGCGCGCGCGCGCGGCGTGGGCAATCCGGTGATTTACGCCGGCGCGAAAACGGGGCGCGACGGCATTCACGGCGCGTCGTTGCTCGCTTCGGCGGAGTTCAGCGAAGAATCGCAGCAGAAGCGGCCGAACGTGCAGGTGGGCGACCCGTTCATGGAAAAGCTGCTGCTGGAGGCGTGCCTCGAGGCGATGCACACCGGAGCCGTGGTCGCGATTCAGGATATGGGCGCGGCGGGGTTGACGAGCTCGAGCTCGGAAATGGCGTCGCGCGGCGGGATGGGAATCGAGATCGAACTCGCGCGTGTGCCGCAGCGCGAAAGCAACATGACGCCATACGAAATGATGCTCAGCGAATCGCAGGAACGGATGCTGCTGGTTGCGGAGCGCGGACGCGAGCGAGAAGTGTTCGACGTGTTTCACAAGTGGGGGCTCGACGCGGTGGAGGTTGGGCGGGTCACCGACGACGGGAAGCTGCGGTTGATGAACCACGGAGAACTTGTCGCCGAAATTCCCGCGCACGCGCTGGCCGAAGAGGGTCCGCGTTACGAGCGGCCTATTGCCGCGCCGAAAGCCGCCGAGATGGCGCAGGGTCGGCTCGTTGAGTTTGCCCGCGCGGGGACGAACCTGACCGAGAATTTCCGGCGGCTGCTGGCTTCGCCTGCGATTGCGTCAAAGTACTGGATCACGGAGCAGTACGACTCGATGGTGCGGACGAATACACGGATCGGGCCGGGTTCGGGCGATGCCGCTGTGCTGCGGCTGAAGGAAACGAAGCGGGCGCTGGCGTTGGCGACGGATGGAAATGGCCGCTGGGGATTTCTCGCGCCGCGGCTCGGGGCCATGCACGCTGTGGCTGAAGCTGCGCGCAACGTGGCTTGCACGGGCGCGCGTCCGATCGCGGCGACAAACTGCCTAAATTTCGGCAATCCCGAGAAGCCTGAGGTGATGTGGCAGTTCACCGAGGCGATTGATGGCATCGCGGAAGCTTGCCGCGTGCTGGAAACGCCGATCACGGGCGGAAACGTCAGTTTCTACAACGAAACGCTGGGCAAGCCGATTTACCCGACGCCCGTGCTTGGCGTGTTGGGGCTGCTCGAAAACGCGGACGACGCGGTGGGTTCCGGCTTCCGCAACGAAGGCGATGTGATACTGCTGCTCGACGCGGGCGGAGCGGCGCGGTCGGTGGAAGATGCGCAGCGCGAGTTCTCGTCATCGGAATACGCGAAGACGATGCAAAGCGTGGTGGCGGGAACGCCTCCCGCAATTGATCTTGCCGCCGAGAAGAGGCTGATCGATTGCCTGGTGAAGCTGGCGAGCGAGCACGCGATTGCGTCCGCGCATGATGTAGGCGACGGAGGGATTGCCGTGACGCTGGCGGAATCTTGTTTTGCGAGCGATGGCCTCGCGGCAGAAGTGAGTCTCGAATCGGCAGCTCCCAGCGAGCCTACAGAGGTGGCGCTGTTTGGCGAACGAGGGGCGCGCGCTGTGGTATCGGCGCCGGCTGATTCTGTTGCCCGCATCAGCGCGATTGCGGCACAATGGAATGTGCGGGCTGAGCGGATCGGCGTTGTCACTCGCGGCCAATTCCGCATCAAATATAGGGATGCCTTGGTCGTCGAAGGAGATATGGGCTCGTTTCACGGAATCTGGCGAAAATCTCTGCAAAGGGCGATCGAAAGCGAATGATTTCAACCTTTCAGGACGATCACTTCCATGACGAATGCGGCGTGTTCGGCATTTTCGACCACCCCGAAGCGGCGAAGCTGACCTACCTCGGGCTGTACGCGTTACAGCATCGAGGGCAAGAGGCGGCGGGCATCGCTTCGTCCGACGGCGCGGACGTGTACTCGCACAAGTCTCTCGGACACGTGCAAGAGATTTTCACGCCTGCAGTGATCGCGCACTTGCCGGGCAGCGCCGCGATCGGCCATACGCGCTATTCCACCGCGGGCGACAATACGGTGATGAACGCGCAGCCCGTGGTGATCGATTGCAACAAGGGAAAGCTCGCTCTGGGGCACAACGGCAACCTGACGAACGCGATGGAGGTTCGGCGGCGGCTGGAACATCGCGGGTCGATTTTCCAGACGACGAGCGACACGGAAGTGGTGGTGCATCTGATTGCGCGGAGCGCCGCGCGAAACCTTCCCGGCGCGGTGGCGGACGCGCTGAGTCAAGTGGAGGGAGCGTATTCGCTGGTGATGCTCACGCGGGATGAACTGTACGCGATCCGCGACCCGCGCGGCTTCCGGCCGCTCAATCTGGGCCGTTTGGGCGGCACGTGGGTGGTGGCGTCGGAAACGTGCGCGTTCGATTTGATCGACGCGGAGTACGTGCGCGAAATCGAGCCCGGCGAGATGGTGAGGATTTCGCGAAGCGGGATCGAATCGATCCGGTTTGCGCCGGAAAAGCCGCATCAATACTGCATTTTCGAGCACGTCTATTTCTCGCGGCCGGACAGCGTGATTTTCGGGCGCCCCGTGAACCAGAGCCGCGAACGGCTGGGGCGGCTGCTGGCGCGCGAACATCCGGTGGAAGCGGATATTGTGACTCCGGTGCCTGACTCGGGCGTGCCGGCGGCGATTGGTTTCGCGGCGGATTCGGGAATTCCGTTCCGCATGGCGCTGATTCGCAATCACTATATCGGGCGCACGTTCATCGAGCCCGAGCAGGCGATTCGCGATTTCGGCGTGAAGCTGAAGTTGAATCCGGTGCGGCGGATGATCGAGGGGCAGCGCGTGGTTCTGGTGGACGATTCGATCGTGCGCGGCACAACGAGCCGCAAGATCGTGCGGCTGGTTCGCGAGGCGGGAGCCGCGGAGGTTCACGTGCGCATCAGCTGCCCGCCGACGATTTCGCCCTGCTATTACGGCGTGGACACGCCGCGGCGCGACGAGCTGATCGCGTCGCAGCACAACGTGGAAGAAATACGCCAGTACCTGAGCGCGGATTCACTCGGATATCTCTCGCTTGAATCACTGCGAATGGCCGTGGAAGACACGGATGGAAATTTTTGTACGTCGTGCTACACCGGCAGCTATCCGACAGAGCTGGTGCAACTCGAAGTGGAGGCTCATCGTGGCAGCTGAGGCGGAAGCAGTGGCGGTGGAGAAGGCGAAAAGGCAGGATGCGACGAAGGACCGCGTCTGGCGCGAAGTGGTTTCGTGGTTCTGGGTGATTTTGGCGTTCCTGTTCATCGAAGGAACGCTGGTGCAGGCGCGCGTGATCCCGAGCGGCTCGATGGAAAACACGGTGTTGATCGGCGACCACCTGATCGTGAGCCGAATCGGATATGACGCCGGCATTCCCTTCACCAACGTGCACGTACCGCTGTGGCGCAATCCGAAGCGGCAGCAGATCATCGTGTTCCGCGCGCCTCTGCCGCAAGAGGGCAATCCCGACTTCATCAAGCGGGTGATTGGATTGCCGGGCGACACGCTGGAAATCAAGAAGGGAGTGGTTTACGTAGGCGGGCAGGCGCTCGCCGAGCCTTACCGCGAGGAGCCGCCCAACCCGAATGAGTTCCGCGGGCCGTGGCAAGTACCCGCGGGCGAATATTTCATGATGGGCGACAACCGGGAGAATTCTTACGACAGCCGCTACTGGGGATTCGTCCCGCGAGAAAACATCATCGGAACGCCGGTGATGATTTACATGTCGATCGACGCGCCCGAGGAAGTTTGGGATCCCGGGCACGTGGGCGAACGGTTTGCCACGTATCTCAGCGTGTTCATCCATCCTAGGCGAAGTGCGGTGGAAGCGACTGTTCCATATATTCTAATTCTTTGACCCCTCCAGCCCTCGCGAAGAGACGAGCGAAGTCCATGCGTTATTCCGACGCAGGCGTAGACATTTCCGTTGCGGAAGAAGCCAAGCGGCGCATTGCCGCCATGGCGGGCAGGACGTTTCGCAAAGGTGTGCTCGCGCCGATCGGCGGATTTGGCGCGCTCTATCAGCTCGACGCAAAGCGCTGGCGCGAGCCGATACTCGTGGCGAGCGCGGACGGCGTCGGGACCAAGCTGAAGGTGGCGTTCGCCGCGGGAATTCACTCGACGGTGGGCGCGGACATCCTGAATCACTGCGTGAACGATATTCTGACGCAGGGCGCCGAGCCGCTTTTTTTTCTCGATTACCTGGCGATGGGAAAGATGGACGCGCGCATCGTGGAACAGGTGATCGAGGGGATGAGCCGCGCCGCGAAACAGGCGGGCTGCTCGCTGATCGGCGGCGAGACGGCGGAGATGCCGGATTTTTATCCGGCGGGCGAATACGATCTGGCCGGCTTCATCGTCGGCGCCGTGGAAAAGTCGAAGCAACTCGATCCGCGCCGGGTGCGGCCGGGCGACGCGCTGATCGCGCTGCCTTCGAGCGGGCTGCATACCAACGGCTATTCGCTCGCGCGCAAGCTGGTGTTCGGCGTGGCGAAGCTCGAGCCGGATACGTACGTGGCCGACATCCGCAACAAAATCGGCGCGGAACTGCTGAAACCGCACCGCGCGTACTGGCCGCTGCTGAAAAACGTGCTGGCGCGCGGATGGGTTTCGTCGATGGCGCATATCACCGGCGGAGGCATCACCGGGAATCTTCCGCGGGCGCTGCCGCGAAACGTGCAGGCGATGGTGCAGCTGGGGTCGTGGCCCGTGCTGCCGATTTTTCGCTACCTCGCGAGAATCGGAAATATCGACCGCGACGAACTGCTGAAGACGTTCAACCTCGGCGTAGGAATGATTCTGGTGGTCCCCGCGAAGCACGTGGGGCGCGTCGAAGCTGAATTGAAGCGCCGCCGCGAAAAGTTTTACCTGGTCGGACGCATCGAGAACTTCAATCGCGGAAGCGCGCGCGTGGTGTACTCAGGCAAGCTCCCTCTGTAAGCCTAGCACCGGTAAACCCGAGCGACGCAACGTCTCCCTTCGCGGCGCCAAGCACCGCCGAAGTAACCGGACTGTGCTCAGTCACGGCTCCCTCACCAAGCGCCGGAGGCGCGATTGTACTTAGCCCGGCATGCAGCGAAGCGGAATGCCGGGAACCGCATAGAAACGAACAACGAGTCCCGGAGGGACGATTGACATGCCATCGTCGCGCCCATGCCGGACTCCCACGTTGCGAACCGTGTCCATTGCGTGTTCAGCACGAAAGACCGCCGAAAAATCATTCCAGCTGAAATGCGGCCCCGCCTGTGGTCATTCATGGCGGGCATTGCGCGCAGCAACGGAATCACGCCAATAGCGATCGGAGGTTTTGACGACCACGCCCATGTGTTGATCGCGCTTCCGCCAACCGTCGCGTTAGCCAAGGCCGTTCAATTGATCAAGGCGGGCTCGTCAAAGTGGTGCAATCAGAATTTCGGCCGTGGGCGGTTTGAATGGCAGGCCGGCTATTCGGCTTTCAGCGTCAGTGCTTCTCTGCTTGCCAAAACCCAAGCGTACATTCGAAACCAACGCGAACCTCACCGTAAGCGCGATTTCGCTCAAGAGTGGAAGGACTTTCTCGAGAAGAATGGATTTGTCCTCGAGCGCGACTGAGTCAATCGTCCCTCCGGGACTAACCTCTTTTCTCTTCTCTGTTCCCGGCATTCCGCTTCGCTCCATGCCGGGCTAAGTACAACCGCCGCTCCGCGGCTTAAGGCGACGGGCACGTTCGCGTCACCACGACCACGATAATGCTCGACGTGCCGTCTCGCCACTGCCTTTCTAATCCTAGACAAAACAGATGTGCTGGGCGCCCCCATTTCTGCCCGTACTTCCCGCCACGGGCCCGTCGCCGAGGGTTTGGTCGGTTTTGGGAACTGTGCTACTTTCGGGCGGACATGACTAGGCGGATCGGCGTGCTGCTGTCGGGGCGCGGATCGAATTTCGAAGCGCTGGCCGACAGCGTGGCGGCGGGGCGCATTCCGAATGCCGAAATTGCGATCGTGCTGAGCAATCGCGAGGGGGCGCCGGGCATCGACAAGGCGCGCGCGCGCGGCATTCCGGCACAGGCGATTCCTTCCAAGGGGCTCGAGCGCGAGCCGTACGACAAGCTGGTGGTGGCGGCGCTGCGAGAGAAGAATGTCGAACTGGTTTGCCTTGCTGGATACATGCGGTTGTTATCGCGCTACTTCGTCTCTGCGTTTCCGAATAAAATTCTAAATATCCATCCGTCGCTGCTTCCGGCGTTTCCAGGGCTCGAATCGCAGCGGCAGGCGCTGGAGCACGGCGCAAAATTCACGGGTTGCACCGTGCATTTTGTGGATGAGAATCTCGACGCGGGGCCAATTATCGTTCAGGCTGCGGTGCCGATCGAGGATTCCGACACGGTGGAAACGCTGTCGGAACGAGTGTTGCGCGAGGAGCACCGGATTTACACGGAGGCTGTGCGGATCGTGCTCGAAGGACGATACCGGATCGAGGGGCGTCGCGTGTTGATCACACCGGAGAGGAAATAGTGGCCGAGGGGAAATTCAAACCCGCGCTGGAGCAGCTTGCGTACCTGAAGAAGGGTACGGCGGAAATCATTCCCGAAGACGAGCTGAAGATGAAGCTCGCGAATTCGGTTCTGACGGGCAAGCCGCTGCGCGTGTACTTGGGCGTGGATCCGACGGCGCCGGATATCCATCTGGGCCACACCGTAGTTTTGCGCAAGCTGAAACACTTTCAGGATATGGGGCATCAGGCAATTTTTCTGATTGGGGATTTTTCGGCCATGATCGGCGATCCCACCGGGCAATCGGAGACGCGGCCTCCGCTGAGCCGCGAACAGGTGGACGCCAACGCGAAGACGTACTTGGAGCAGGTTTTCAAGATTCTGGATCGCGATAAGACGGAAGTTCGCTACAACAGCGAATGGCTGGGAAAGATGTCGAGCTATGACGTGGTGCGGCTCTGCGCCCACTACCGGCTGGCGCGAATGCTGGAGCGTGAGGACTTCCGTTCGCGCCTGGAGAAGAACCTACCAATTGCCGTTCACGAGTTGCTGTATCCCCTGCTGACGGCGTATGACGCTGTGGCGCTGCAATCCGATGTGGAGATTGGCGCGACGGAACAGAAGTTCAACCTGCTGGTGCATCGCGAGATCCAGCGAGAGTACGGCGTGCCATCGCAGGTGACGCTCACGATGCCGATTCTGGTGGGACTCGATGGCGAGCGGAAGATGTCAAAGAGCCTGGGAAACTACATCGGGATCACCGAAGCTCCCGCCGAGATGTTTGGCAAGATCATGTCGATTTCCGATGAGGTGATGTGGTCGTACTACGACTTGCTGACGGACTTCCCTTCGCCGGCGATCGTGCGGTTGCGCGAAGAAGTGAGCATCGGGGTGCTGCATCCGATGGACGCGAAGATGCAGCTCGCGCATACGGTCGTGGCCGGGCTTCCACGGCGAAGAGGCGGCCAAAAAAGCGGCGGAACAATTCCGGCTGGTTTTCCGCGACCGGAAGGCTCCGACGGAAATACCAGAGATGAAATTAGCATGGGGAACGCGGCGGCTGTCCGAGGTCCTGACGGAAACGGGGCTGGCGAGCTCGCGAAGCGAAGCGGAACGATTGATCAAGCAGGGCGCGGTGGAAGTGAACGGAAAAGTGGAGAAGGACGTCAAGCGGATGGTGGTGCTGAATCCGGGCGAGATGGTCGCCCTAAAAGTGGGCAAGAAGAAGTTCCTGCGGGTCGTAGCTACGTAACAACTCGAAAAGCAGATCCCTCACCCCGCACAAACCACGGGGATTCGGGATGACAACGCGCTGGAGGCGCGTCCCGGCCATAGCTTAGGCTTGACGCGTTGCGAGCTGCTGAAGTCGCGCGAGCCACGAACGGTCGCGGCGAGCGACTGCGTGACGCGTGAAAATACGATCGAAGAAGCGGCCGAGCGCGCCCGGCATGTCATACGAGTCGCGCATACTCAGGCGAGTGCCTGACACAACCGGCACAAGCTCCCACCGCTGCAGTCCCCGGACGCCGTAGGAATCTTGAAATCTCCATTCGAGAAGGCGCTCCCATTCGTACGCAGTGACGACCACCGTCAGCGCGACTTCGCGGCGGCCGAGCTTCCCGGTAATCCGTACTTTTTGGCCGGCGGCAAACTCGGACGAGCCGCCCTGTACTTCAAACTGCGAGTCCATTTCCGCGGCATACCAGAGCGGCATGCGCTGGGGCACGAAAAAAACAAAGACTTCGTTCGGCGGCGCGGGAATGTTGAGGGAGAAATCGAGATCCGCCATCCGGTTCACCATCCGATTCATCAGTGGGGGTCAGAGGACTTCGGCCAGGACGATGGAGACATCGTCGGAAGACGGGCCTTCGCGCCATTCGGCGACGCGGTCGAGAATTCCCTGCTTCATCTCGGCGAACGGCAGCAACGCTGCTTCGCGCACAAATTTTTGCACGCCGGGTACTCCGAGCATCTCTCCCCGAGAATCGAAAACGTCAGTGATGCCGTCGGTATAGAGCACGATGCGGTCGCCCGGATCGAGATCCACATCGAGCGTCGCCTCGACGTCGACGGCGTTTGGAAGCGCCCCCAGGACCATGCTGCGGGACTCGAGCAAACGCGGCTCCTCTCCGGGCGTGACGACCATGCCGGGCGGATGCCCCGCGCCGGCAAACACCATGCGGCGCGCAGCCCGATCAACCCGCGCGGCTGCAACGGTGAAAAAGAAAACGGAACTGCCGATGTTTTGCATCACGAAGCGGTTTAACTGCCGGAACATGTCGCCGAAAGAGGAGCGGGCGCGAAGCTGCGTCATCGTCTCGCTGTAGAGCCGGTTTGCGACCAGAGCCGCGCCGATGCCGTGGCCGGAAACGTCGAAAACGAGCAGATTTAGATGATCGTCATTCTGCGGGGCAACGAGACCAAAGTCGCCGCCGATGCTGCGAACGGGATGATAGTAAGTATCAACACGCAGGCCGCCCCATACGAGCGACTTGGGCGCGAGGGTTTGCTGCACGCGGGCCGCGAGCGCCAATTCGTCCTCGATTTCCTTCTGGCGCTCCTCAAGCTTCACGTTCGCTTCGCGAAGCTGGGCTTCGGCGCGCTTCTGCTCGGAAATGTCTGCGAAAGTAACCACCGCAAACTGGCGACCGTCGGGATCTTCCAGCGTGCGCGCGCTGATGATAACGGGGAGCCGTTCCCCGTTCTTTTGCGGAACCACGAATTCGAAGCGGTTGTGCCCAGCGCGCAGTCCCTTTTCCCGCTGCGCCTGAACGAACGCCGCGTCTTCAGGATTGTAAAGATCGGTCGACGGCTGACCAAGCAATACGTCCGGCGAGAATCCCGTCATCTCAAGAAAAACGGAGTTCGTGAAAATAATATGCTGGCAATCGTCGACGACGATCACGCCCTCGTTGAGCGTTTCGAGGACGCCCTCCATCTGCGCGAGCCAATCGGGCTGTTCAACGTCCACTGAATCCCCTGTTCTTAACGCGGGTTCGGGTGTCATGTATCTTACCCAATCATAGGGCCAGCGACAAAAAGCACTTGATTGGATTCACTGGCCTGGCGCGCGGGTCCAACAATCATGAAGTAAAATGGGGGCGCGAGGCGTACTTGATAGAAGGACCGGGAGCTCTTCGGCGCGGTTGAAGCCGTGCCTGACGAAACTCGATGGCCACAAATGGAAATCGCGCGCTGCCTGGGCCGAAGGGGCTGCCATTCCTCGGCGTTTCGCTCAGCTTGCTGCGCAATCCGCTGGAGGTGATGCGGAGCGCGGCGCACGAATATGGCGACATTGTCCGCATCCCGGTGATTTTGCAGAGCCGGATCCTGCTGAATCATCCCGACTACATTCAGCAGGTGCTCATCTTCCAACAAGGCAAATTCCACAAAAGCACGCTGAGCAAGGAGGCGACGGAACGACTCCTGGGGCAAGGACTATTGATCAGCGAAGGAGACTTTTGGCGAAGGCAGCGGCGGCTGGCACAGCCCGCGTTTCACCGGCATCGCATCAACGAGTACTCATCGACGATGGTCGAATGCGCGGAAGCGCAGGCACGCACCTGGCACGACGGCGAGAAGCGCAATATGGCGGAGGAAATGATGGCGCTGACCCTCGAGGCTGGGGTACGCACTCTTTTTGGCACGACACTTCCAGGCGAAGCGCAGAAGGTGGGCCGCGCGATGGGGTTCTTGATGCGGTATTCGCTGGGCCGCGCGCGAAAGCCGATCAATATTCCCGCCAACTGGCCCACGCCGCGAAACAAACGCGCGACGCGCGAGTACGATTTCCTGGATTCGCTGGTCTACCGGATCATTTCGGAACGGAAGGCGCAGCCAAGCTCGAATCACCGGAACGATTTGCTGTCGATGCTGATGGGCGCGATGGACGAAGACGGAAGCCAAATGAGTCCGAAACAGCTTCGCGACGAAACGATGACGCTGTTTCTGGCGGGTCACGAAACGACGGCTCTGACGCTGGCGTGGACATGGTATCTGCTCAGCCAAAACCCAACGGCTGAGACGCGGCTTCACGAAGAGCTGCGCGGCACGCTCGGCGGACGCCCGCCGGCGGTGGCGGATCTTGGCCGGCTGCCTTACCTGCATGCGGTGGTGAACGAAGTGCTGCGTCTGTATCCGCCCGCATACTTGCTGGCGCGAACGGCGATCGCTCCCTTTACTATCGGCGGCTACGATTTTGGGCCGGGCGAGACGGTGCTGATGTCGCAATGGGTGATGCACCGCGATTCACGATATTACGATGAGCCAGACGCGTTCCGCCCGGAGCGGTGGCTCGACGGACTTGTGGACCGGCTGCCGCCGGGAGCTTATTTTCCGTTTGGCGATGGTCCGCGGCGCTGCATCGGGCAGGGGTTCGCGATGCTGGAGTCGGCGTTGGTGATCGGAACGCTGGCGCAGCAATTTCAGTTTCGGCTCGCGCCGGGACGGCCGGTCGTGCCCGAACCGCTTGTGACATTGCGGCCGAAGCACGGAATCGCGATGACGATCCACGCGCGGTGACGGAGTATTTCGCGAGAAAAGGGTCTGGCTTCAGGGACTAAAGCCCCATCTCGTTTTGCAGACCAAATGTCGGAGCTGAAGATCCGACCCCCTAAACGGAATGCGTCACTTCACGAATTCGGGTTGCTCGCCGTGATCCCAGGGGGCGTAGGACAAGGCATAGCGAACGCGATCGGGAATGGGCGGATGATCGTAGAACAGAAAGACGGCAACGGGATTCGGGGCGGGATCGGACAGGTCCACTTCGCCGAGAATCTGAAAGGACTGGGCCGCCACCTGGCTGGAATCCGGCGTCAACCCGTGCGTCACCTCGAGGCCATACTGATCTGCTTGATGCTCGACATACCGGCTGAAGGCGCTTCCAATCGGCGAGCCGATGAATGAGAACACCGATATGAGAAGCAGCAGCGCGGGCAGCGACGCCCAATCGTCGACCGCGCGAACCTGCCAGCCTTCTCCTCGCCGCGCAAGAACCGAGCCAATCGTGCGAAAACCCAGATAGAAGAGAACGAATAGTCCCACGGCGCCAAAAGCCAGCCCTTTCCAGATGTGATTTAGGACGTAGTGGCCCATTTCGTGGCCGGCCACGAAAACGATTTGGGGCGTGTTCATTTTCGCGATGGTTGTGTCCCAGACGACGATGCGCTTCGACGCGCCGAGGCCGGTGACATAAGCATTCAAACCCGTCGTCTTCTCGCCGGCGTTCATCCAGAACATTCGTTCGGGGGGAATCTCTTGTCCAGCGCGCTGGACCATTTTCTCAAGACTTACAGTGAGTGCGGGATCCTTTTGAGCGAGCGGCTCGAACTTGTGGAACAGCGGGTCGATGACGAGGGGCTGGATGAAAATCAGAAGGACAAGGATCGGCAGCGAAACGAGCCAGAAGTAGAACCACCAGCGCCGGGGACTCTTGCGAATGACGGCGTAAAGAATCCAGATGAGAATGGTTCCGATGATGAGAGATACGATTTGCCCTTTCGTCCAGTCCCAGGCCCACGATCCCCAACCCTGGATGCTGATTCCGAATTTCCGCAGTACCCATTCCTGGACGATGTCGAACGGGATGTTCAGCACCGCGATCGTAAGCATCAGAGGGGGCGCGAAGACCAACGCCTGCAGAAATCTCACCGAGCCTGCTTTTTCAGCCCAGTCGCGATATTTCGGCCCGAGTTTCCAGCGCAGGACGAACCAGAGGATAATCCAGGAATAAAGAGTGGCAGCCAACTGGCCCCAAAACGCAATCTGGCCAAGCGTGTGCGCTTTTCGATAGAGGTCTGGCGGAAGGGTGTACTCGGTGACTTTCTTCTCCGGCTGTTGTGTAGCGGAAGTTTGGCCAGCATCCGAGGGTGTAGCGGCTGAGGACATCCCCGAACGCGCATAGGACGCGGCGCTGGCGATTGGAAACGCAGAAAAGAGCCAGCCCGAAGAGTGTGAGAAAAAAGAGTAAGGTTTTCATGTTTGCCTCTGGAACTGCGATGCGCCCCTGCCAGCGAGCCACGGAGTATGCCTTTGTCGGCTGCGAGAGGCAAGAACGGGTGTGGCTGTGTCGCCGCAAAGTGAGAATCTCCGGTTTCTGCAAAGTAGAAATGTCCGCTTTTCTAGGGGCCGGGAGGCCCGATGTAAACCGCCTGTTCGTAACCTCTCGGTGTCCCGAGCGACTCGAGCAGTTGCGCCAGATCCCGGCACGCACGCAGTTCGGTCGGGCCCTGGCCGAGCTGGACATCGAGTGGATCGCAGCACAGAGTCCGCAGGCCACTGGCCAGGAGTCGCTCCCAAGCGGAAACGTCGCGTCACTTAAGATGAGACCTTTAAGAGCGGCGAACACTCAGCCCCTTGCGGAGACTGCCGTCTGGGGGAAGCGTCAACAAAAGCCAGCTGGAGCAGTGACCATTTGACGCGTGGCTGCGCTGGGAGGGCGCGTGGCGGGCTTTCTCGGAGGATGCGTCTTGGCCCAAACATCGTAGTTCATTCTCATTTGTTGAAGGTGGTGCGGGATGTGCCGCTCCTGCAGGCCGATCCAGTGTTCGAGACTGATTCGGCCGTCCCGCGGATGCTCCACCGTATTGAGCCATACGCTTTCGGGAACCGTGATGAGGAGCTGATGCGTCATTTTCCGGAGGCGGCGGATGATGTCGAGGGCCTCGCGCGTGCTCTGGTGAAAGTAGCCGAGCGAACCTGCCCATCGCGCTGCGTCGATTCGGAAGACGGGGCTGCCGGGCTCAGCGATGAACCGGCGACACCGCACGTACGAATTTGCCTCGCTGTCCGCCAGGTGAAGGATGATTTCGTGAATGCTCCATCGTTCGGGAATCGGTTTGTACAACCACATCTTTTTCGGAAATTGGCGCAGCGCGGCGCAGAGCAAAGCGGGTGCGCGGCCAAACGACTCCAAGATGCTTCGTCTCTCGTCACGCGTCATAAACACCCTCCGGCAATTACATCATTAGACGCGAACAGTCGAATTTGGCTGCCCACTCATGACGGAATTTACGCAGGAACGCCGCCGATTGTTTCCGAATTTAGGTAAATTTATTGTCTCAATTTTCTTGGTTGTTCGAGTGCGGGAATGTCTGTTCGATGGTGGGATTGCGGTAGGTCCGATTTTGTATCGAAAGCGAACAATTGGGAAAGCGCCTGGGGCGGCAAGACTTAACGTCTCATTTTGATGTCCGCGGAAGCGGCATTCCGGCGCTGGGAATCGCCGAATTCTTCAGCTGGTGTGTGAGATCTTGGCAGCGCGCGATTTCCAATAGTGGCGCAAGTCGCCGACGAGGAAAAGAGAGCCTGTCGCAAAAATCACATCGTGGGGCGCGGCAATCGTTAACGCCCGCTCGAGGGCGTCAACGGGGTCCGGAACGATCATGGTGGTTGGGGCGAGGCCGCCGGTCATTTCCGCGAGGAGCGGCGCCGAAATAGCTCGCGATTGACGCGGTTGGGTGAGTATTACGCCCTGCGTGACGGGAAAGAGCACTCCCGCAATTTCGTCCACAGCCTTGTCCCGCATCGCGCCGTAGACCAGGAAAATGCGGCGGCCCGCAAAGTTTTCTTCCCAAAACTTTCGCAGCTCGCGCGCGGCAGCGGGATTGTGCGCTCCGTCCAGGTAAATGGAGGGTTCGTCGGATAGCCTTCTCGAGCCTGCCGGGCCAGCGCACTTCTGCAATTCCCCGCTGGACTGCGTTGGACTCCACAGAGAATCCGCGTTCTGCGAGCAAGTATCCGGCGGTCGCGGCCGTCAAGGCATTGTGAATTTGGAATTTGCCGGCGAGCGCGGGCGCAATATCGATTGTGCGATTCGAGAGCGAGGAGGAAGCGACGGCGCGATAGCGGCCGTTCCCCGCAGTTATCACATCTTTGACCTTCCAAACGGCGTCAACTTCGACCAAGCGGGCACTCAGCTCCGTGGCGCGCCGCCTGATGACACTTATGGCTTCCGGAGACTGGGGAGCAGCGACGATCGAAGCTCCGGGTTTGATGATCCCAGCTTTTTCGCCTGCGATTTCTTCGATCGAGTGGCCGAGGAAATTCTCGTGGTCGAAATCGATCGGAGTAAGAATCGCAACCTCCGGTTGAACGATGTTAGTGGAATCGAGCCGGCCGCCGAGCCCGACTTCGTAAACCGCGAAACCAATCCTGTGATCGGCGAATGCGAGGAACGCAATGGCTGTGACGCACTCGAAAAAAGTCGGATGGGAAGCGAGCTTGCCCGAAGCCATCAACGACTCGATTGCTGCCTGGACACGCGTCCACGCAGCCGCGAAGGCTTCGTCTGAAATCTCGTCGCCGTCAATGCGGATGCGTTCGTTGATACGTTCGAGGTGCGGCGAGGTGTAAAGACCCGTCCGAAGACCCGCAGCACGCAAGATCGATTCGACCATTGCAGCCGTCGAGCCTTTGCCATTCGTCCCTGCGATGTGCACGCACGGGACTGAGAGGTGCGGATTCCCGAGTTCGGCCGACAGAGTCTGAATGTTCTCGAGGCCGAGTTTCTGGACGAGCGCTCCGGGGGCGGAGCTCAGTGCTGGTTGCCGCGGCGCCGCGAGTTCGCGCCCCAGGGCCAACAGGGAGCGGACGGATTCCTCATAATTCATGAGGGGTTCATGCGGGGTTGAGGAAGAAGTCGAGGGCCTGCGAAATGTAGGGCTTCAGTTGGTTCCGCGTGACGACGGCGTCGAGGAAACCGTGTTCGAGGAGAAACTCAGCCGTCTGAAAGCCTTCAGGCAGCTTTTGGCGGATGGTCTGCTCGATTACACGGGGCCCGGCAAAGCCGATGAGAGCGCCTGGTTCGGCGATATTCAAATCGCCGAGCATCGCGTAGCTCGCGGTGACGCCGCCGGTGGTGGGATCGGTGAGAATCGAGATAAACGGAACGCGAGCTTCGTCGAGCCGCCCGAGCGCCGCGGCCACTTTGGCGAGCTGCATCAGGCTGACCGCGCCTTCCATCATGCGCGCCCCTCCCGAGCAGGAGACGATGATCAATGGCTGCTTCTGCGCGAGCGAGCGTTCCACGGCGCGCGCCACTTTCTCTCCCACCACCGCTCCCATGGACCCGCCGATGAAACTGAACTCCATCGAGCAGCAAGTGACCCGGCGGCCGTTGATGGCGCCCTCGGCGGTGAGGATGGCGTCATTCATTCCGCACTTCTTTTGAGCGTCTTTCAGGCGCTGCGCGTAGGGCCTCGTGTCGGAGAATTGAAGGGGGTCATTCGAGGCGAGGTCGGCGTCAAATTCCACCCAATGCTCGTCATCGAGCAGAAGTTCGAGGCGGCGCCTGGCGCCCAGGCGGAAATGGCGCTCGCACTTGGGGCACACTTCCCAGTTCGCCTCCAAATCCTTCTTCCAGATAATCGCGCGGCACCCGTCGCACTTGGTCCACATGCCTTCGGTGCGGACGCGGCGCTCTTCGACGGGCGTCGGATTCTCAATCGACTTTTTATCGCGTTTGAACCAAGCCATGGGAGAAACCAGTCTATCTAATAATCGATGCCGCGCTGCGCGAGGATGCCCTTTGTGTAGGGATGCTTCACTTCGCGCATTTCCGTCACGAGATCGGCGGCTTCCACCAGCTTCGGATGCGCGTTACGTCCGGTGCAGATCACGTGCACGCGCTCGGGCCGCTTTTCGAGCGAGTCTACCACGCGCTCCGCATCGAGCATCTTATAGCTGATCACGTAGTTGATTTCGTCCAGCACCACCAGGTCATACTTCTCGCTGTAAATCTGCTCGCGGCCGTATTCCCAGGCTTGCTCGCACATGCGAATGTCTTCGGGATCGGTTTCCGCGCCGCCGATTTTGACGAAGCCCCGGCCCATCGGCCGGATTTCAAACTTGTCGTCGCCCAGCATCTTGGCTGCGTCGAGCTCGCCATAGTGCCAGGAGCCTTTGATGAACTGCACCATCAGGACCCGCAAGCCCTGACCGACAGCACGAAAGGCGGTTCCGAGGGCGCAAGTGGTTTTCCCCTTGCCCGGCCCGGTGTAGACAATCAGGAGTCCCTTGCCCTCAGGCATTCATCGCCCCGGCACGACAATCCTCAATACTGGCCGCGCCGGACCAAAACGTCAAGACGGGCGGCCAATCACGACAGACTCAAGGCCTCGCGGAGTTTTTCGGCGACAGCGGTGACGTGCTCGCGTCCGGCTTCCGACATGTCGCCACCTGCGCCGCGCTCCCGCAGTACGAGCCAGATTCCCGGGCGATAGACGCCGACGTCGTGGCAGATGGCGCCTGTAAGCTGCGCGATTTCGAGGTTCCCTGTGGCGAGCTCGCTCTGGAGAATCGAGCGGACCTCGTCCAGCAAGTCCTTGAAGCCCTGGGAGGCGAGCATGGGGTCCACGTCGCGGGGAACCGGCGCCTCCGCTTCTTCGAGATCGTAGTCGGGCAGCGGCTTCTTGATCATCAGTTCAGCCGAAGCGGTGGGTGCGCCTTTGTCGAAACGAATCGTGATCGACATGATGAGCTATTGTTGCAGAAGAGCGGCTACTTCGGGTAGGGGTGGCCGGCAAGAATGGCGAATGCGCGATAGATTTGCTCGGCGAGGACGACGCGGGCGAATTCGTGGGGCATCGTCAATGTTGAGAGAGCGATTTTCTGCTTCGCGGTGGCGCGAAGCTCGTCCGGGAAACCCTCCGCATCGCCGCACAAAAAGACGAGTTCACGCACGCCGCGGTCGCGAAGATCGCCCAGCCAGCGCGCGAATTGTTGCGAAGTGAACTGTTTTCCCGCCGCGTCAAGAAGTACGACTGTTGCGGCTGAATCGAGTTTGAGTTTGCGAAGCGCCGCAGGACTGCCGTCGCGAACCTCGTTGATTTCAATTTCCGCGTAACGCCCGATGCGGCCGGCATAGTCTTCTACGAGTGCGCGGATTTCCGGCCTTCGAGTCTTCCCGAGCATTACAAGCCTGAGCTTCATAGATGTAGGGATGCGCTGCGACCTCGCGAAAGTCTCAGACCAAACCGTACTTCTTGCGTTTCTCGAGGAGCGTCTTGCGGCTGATGCCGAGGATTTCGGCGGCTCGGCCAATTTTGTAGTGCGTGCCTTCGAGCGTGGCGATGATGGCGTCGCGCTCGAGATCCTCGAGCGACCGCATGGCGCCGATGCGGACGGATGCGTCACCGGCGTTGCTTAGAATTTGCGGAAAGTCTTCCGCGCGCAGCACTGGTTCCTTAGCGAATATCAAAGCGTGCTCGATCGCGTTCTTGAGTTCGCGCACGTTACCAGGCCAGCCATACGATTGCAGCAACCGCAAAGCTGCGGGATCGAGCGATGCTCCCTCGCGGCCATGCACCGGCGCGAGCCGCTCCAGAAGGTGCGATGCCAGCGGGGTGATGTCTTCAGGCCGCTGTCGAAGAGAAGGAACGCCGAGGGCGAGGACGTTCAGGCGAAAGAAAAGGTCTTCGCGAAAGCGCCCGTCGGCAACCGCTTTGTTGAGGTCGGTATTCGTCAGCGCCATGAGGCGCGCGTCCATGCGCAGCGTTTCCGTTCCGCCGAGACGCTCGAAGGTCCGCTCTTCAAGCACCCGCAGAAGTTTGGCCTGCATGCCCGGTGTAAGCGCGGCAATTTCGTCGAGCACAATCGTGCCGCCCTCCGCCATTTCGAGGCGCCCCGGCTTGCGCGCGACGGCTCCCGTGAAGGCTCCACGTTCGTGGCCGAAGAGTTCGGATTCCACGAGCTCCGTTGGAAGGCTTGCACAGTCAATCTTCAGGAATGGAGCGTCGCGACGCGGGCCGCGTTCGTGAATCCATCGCGCGAGCTGGTCCTTGCCCGTTCCGCTTTCGCCAGTTATCAGGATCGTGGTTGCGGTGTCGGCCAGCTTCTCAGCGATTTCAAGGACGCGCTTCGAGGCTGGATCGACGGCGACCCAAACAATATTGGTGGCGCTCATTGACGCGGTGAATCGCTGCCGGAGTCTTCGTGAAATCCAGGGGGCTGAGAGGGCGCGGGAAAATCGATGCGTTCGGCGGTGCGCCAGAGCCGTTCAAGGTCGTAGTAGTGGCGCGCGCGTTCGCTGAAGACGTGCACGACGAAATCGCCGTAGTCGAGCAGCATCCATTCGGCGCCGGTTTTGCCCTCGCGATGCGCCAAGCGCACCCCTTCCTTGCCGAGTCTTTCTTCGATCGCGTCGCTGATGGCTTTGATCTGCGGCTGGCTCTGTCCGGAGCACAGAAGAAAATATTCAACGAAGGCTCCCGTGCCCGCCAGTTTCAGCACGGTGATGTCCACCGCGTGCTTATCCTGAGCCGCTTCGACAGCCAGGCGAATTTCGGAACGAAGGGAGTTCAGAGTCACCGGTACAGGGCCTGCCCGAGAATGTATTCCTCTACGCGCGCGGGCACAAGCCCGTGGATGCTTTTGTGCTGCTCGAGCCGCTCCCGGACCTCGGTGGAGGAGACGTGGCTTGAGACGGTGGTAAGGAGGTGAATCACGGACTTGCGCAGCACGATCTTGTGCGGATCGTTTTTGGGCCCGCGGCCCAGTTTTTCCGGCGGCACTACAAGCCGCAGGGCGTCGATGCGAAAGCCGGGTCGGCTCGCAATGATGAAATCGCACAGATCGAGAAGCGATTCGTAGTTCTTCCACGTGGGGATTTCGAGGAACTGGTCCGCGCCCACGATGAAGTAGATGTGATCGTCCGGATGCTCGCGGCGAAACCGGCGGATCGTGTCTACCGTGTAGAAAAAGTGCGGCGCCGCGCCGTCCAGGGGCGCTTCTGCGAGCGACGGCAGAAAGCCCGAATGATCCGCGCAAGCAAGCGCGACCATCGCGTACCGATGGTCGAAGGGCGTTAACTCCGAGCGGGTTTTGTGCGGCGGACGCGACGATGGGACGAAATGGATGGCGTCGAGGTGAAACCGGCGCTGCACCGCTTGCGCCACCGCTATGTGCCCGGCGTGGACGGGATCGAACGTGCCCCCGAAAAGCGCGATCGCGCGACCATGCGCATGCTGCGGGCCCTGCGGTCCATGGGCGGCGTGAGGCGCGTGCGACTTGTGCCCGGAGTGGGGAGTCAATGCGGTTCTCGGTGTGGTTCGGCGGACTCCGCGGCAGGCAGCACATCGGGCTCGGACGCCTCGGATGCCGCTACAGGCGGCGAAGGCTTGGGAATGCGGTCCAGCGCGTCGGCCATGGCGCGGACCAGTGGGACGATGCCTTCGCCTGTGGCCGATGAGATCGCGTGGAATTCAAGGTTGCGCTTCGCGGCGTAGGCGCGCAGTTCCTCCAGATGCTCACGGTTCGTGGTGGCATCAAGCTTTGTGGCCACGACGATCATGGGTTTCTCGGCGAGCTCAGGGCTGAAGGAGGCAAGTTCGTGCTCGATGATCTCGAAGTCCTGCACCGGGTCGCGATCGTTGGCGTCGCTGGTGTCCACCAGATGCGCGATGAGACGCGTACGCTCGATATGTTTCAAAAAGCGCGTGCCCAGCCCCGCGCCCTCGTGCGCGCCTTCGATCAGTCCGGGCAGGTCGGCTACGACAAAGGTACGGCCAACGCCCGGAGCAGCATCCGGATCGGCGGATACCACGCCGAGGTGCGGCTCCAGAGTGGTGAAAGGATAAGCTGCGATTTTCGGGCGAGCGGCCGAGATTCGCGAAATCAAAGTAGATTTGCCTGCGTTCGGAAAACCGACCAGGCCAACGTCCGCCAGCAATTTCAGCTCAAGCCGGAGATGACGCTCCTGGCCGGGCTGCCCATCCTCGTGTTCGCGGGGAGCTTGATGCCAGGGCCGGATGAAATGAGTGTTACCGTTTCCGCGTCCGCCGCGTCCACCGCGGGCTGCCTGGAACCGCTGGCCGGGCTCCGTGAAATCGAAAAGCTGCTCGTTCGTGTCAGCATCGAATACGACCGTGCCGACAGGAACCGTTAGGACCGTAGGCTCGCCCGAGCGGCCATGGCACTTGGAACCTTCACCGTGGCGGCCGCGGTCCGCGCGGAATTCGCGATTGTAGCGATAGCGCAGCAGGGTATTGTCGTGCGGGTTCGCTTCCAGGAAGATGTCGCCGCCGTGCCCGCCGTCGCCGCCCGAAGGACCGCCTCGCGGGACATACTTCTCCCTGCGAAAGGCGACGCAGCCGTTGCCGCCGTCGCCTCCTTTAACCATGATTTTGGCTTCGTCAGCAAACACGGAAGGTTCTCTGGGAGAGTGGGGTTGTGAACAGCATGCGCGAGCGCCCGTGGGAAAAGCAGGATGCGGGGCTCAAGCGAAGCATGAGGTTGGAATTTCAGTCGGCGGCAGTCGCGGCGGCCTTCGGACTTGCCGCTGACGCAACCTCTTCGACAGTCAGGACGCTGATGAACTTTCCGTGTCCGCCCTTGTCTTCGAAGCGGACCACGCCCGTGATGAGCGCAAACAGCGAATCATCCTTGGCGCGGCCCACGTTCTTGCCCGCCCTATAGCGCGTTCCGCGCTGGCGAATGAGGATGCTGCCGCCCGTCACAACCTGACCGCCGAATCTCTTGATTCCGAGGCGCTGCCCGTGCGAGTCGCGTCCGTTTGTGGAGGACCCGCCGCCTTTCTTATGTGCCATGACAACCTCTATGAGAGCCCTATGCGAGCTCGATGTCGCTGACCTGAACGGCGGTGTACCCCTGCCGGTGGCCGCGCTGAATATTGTACTGCCCGCCCGTCTTGTACTTGAGCACTTTCACCTTCGGGGCGCGACCGTGCTTGACGATCTTGCCTGTAATCTTGGCCTTAGTGGCATCGGCGCCGATGAGGACTTTCTTCTCGTCCGTGCGGACCGCGAGAATGTCTTCGAAAGTCACCTTTCCGCCTACTTTGCCGTCGAGCCGCTCCACCTCGATGGTGGCACCCGGCTCAACTTTATACTGCTTTCCCCCGCTGCGAATAACCGCGTACATGCTGCCTCCAAGGGCAAACGACAAACGTCAATTATACGTGTGGATCACTGCGGGCGTCAACGAGTCTCGGGCACTTCAGCAACAACGAGAGGGGGTTGAATAACGGCGGCAGAGGCTATCGAGGTAAAACTCCGAGCGCGACATCGGTTCGGTCGGGCAAACACCTTCGGAGCGTCGGCGTTCGCGGTGAGTGCCACGCAGATAGTTCTCATACGCGGCATCGCCGGTCACGTGACGTAGCCACCGCCACGCGCGCAGGAGAGGTCCCTTCGATCGTACGTTCTCTTGCCGCGTCATTGTTTTACGGTCTCTGGTGGATGCAGGTGCGGGTTGATCTTACCGCCGAATCCGATCTCCATGGCGGTGTCTTTCGGAAAATCGATGTCTCGACCGCGCGAGAGGAAATGCGTGTAAACAGAACGGCTGGCGCCATAGGCGCCCATTGCTATTCCGAACGGCTCCGACCGCGCGACGATTCCGAGTCCGATCCCAACAAGTTTGAATCCGCCCGCGCCCCCGGCCGCATGGTTCGAAACGTCAGCGTCCCCGTCACCCGACGCCGACAAAGCGGCTAGCCCCAGCTCAAAACCAGTCTGCAGGTAGCGCGTCTTGGGCGATGTGGCCTGGGCGCCGCCTTCGGAA
The DNA here is from genome assembly GCA_963744235.1 of uncultured Acidobacteriota bacterium. Classification (GTDB taxonomy): domain Bacteria; phylum Acidobacteriota; class Terriglobia; order Acidiferrales; family UBA7541; genus Palsa-295. The sequence continues at coordinate 331,504 of CAVUSU010000008.1, forward strand.
TCAAGCTTCACGTGATCTCCAGTAGCGGACTGCACGCCCTCGAAGCTCGCCGCCACTTCTTGAGTGGCTCCGCTCGGGGGACAAAGCTGGTGAAAGACGAGACGGATTTGCCCGTTGCGGTGCATGTGGCGCGCAGGCTGAACCTGCACGACCGAACCTCTCAGCCGGCTCCCCTGCGGAAGAATCAGGCGATCGCCGTCAAAGAGAGGCTGCGACAACACGGCCTCCACTTCAGCGCCTTTGCGCGTAATCCCCGAATTGAGAGGCGTTACCAGGAGCGCGTGTACGAGACTTCCGGGCGGAGGCGTCGCGCCCAGGCTAGTGGCGTTCGTCGCGCTGAGGGGTTCCGTGCCGAAATCGAGCGGATCTTCGAGTTCCGCGAAGTACAGAGTGCCGGCTTCGATGTACTGCGGATGCACCGGAAGCTGGGCGATCGCAAAGCGCTCGATGCGGTGCTTCTTGCCTGGCGCTTTCACTTGGTCCATCGCAGTCTGCCAGTCCTGCTTGGCTTGCTGCTTCGCTTCGGCGATTTTCTGCGACGCTTCGTCCTTCACCGTTTTCTTTTTTTCGCCGCTGCCGGCACTCAAGAGCTGAATCACCTGTCCCGAGCCAGGGGCCACGGCCGTGTGGACGGGAATATGTTTGCCGTCCTTGAGGATCAAGTCATCGAATTCCACTTGGAATTTGTGCGGGGGCGTGAACTCCGCGTTCAGGATGGAAAGCGTGCGTTGCTTTCGTGAGATTGGGTCGACCTTCGAAATGCGCCCAGTCACCTCGGTTCCGACAGGAATCACCAGCTTGTCGAACGCATAGATCGGCTGCATAAGGCGGCCGTGAATCGGCTCGCCAGCTTCGCGGAGCCTCACTTCCTGGTCGAGCGCGATCTGAAGGGGCGTTCCCTTTGGTACCGTGAGTTGCACAACCACAGGCGGCGCGTTAGGAGCAGCAACTGGGGGCGAAGCCGCGGACGCAACGGAAACGGGAGTTGAATCCTGGGCGAGCGCGATTTGGCCGCCGCTTAGCGCCGGCACGAACAGCAGAAAGGTTGTTCCGATGATTCGCGCTGTTACCATTTCACTTCTCCCTGCCTGAAAGGGCCGTTCCGTCCGGTGCGGGCCTTCGAGGAACTCGGAAATTTCGCGCTGGGGGCGTTACTACTGAGTCGATGCAGCGTACTGGCGAAGCGTTGCACGCGCTCCGGTGCGGTCCATGTGACTATTCTAATCCCCTTCGACCCATTGCGTCGCTATATATGGTGATTCGTGCAGGGCGGCGGTCTTTCGCTTCCGAATGAGCATAATCCATTCGCCGATCGCTTCGATCACCAGCACGAGCACCATGAGAAACAGAACGGCGGTAACGCCGGCGTCCAGGCGGTTGTTGAAAATCAATCTCTGCGTGTCTGCAATCTTGTCCGCCGGAACGGCGCCCGAAGAAATCTGTGCAGCGAGCGCTTGAGCCTGCGCGAGAAAGCCGATTCGCGGATTCGCGTCGAAAATTTTCTGGTAGCTCGCTGTCGTCGTGACCACCACCAGCCACACCATCGGCGCCACCGTCACCCACACAAGACGCCCTCGCCCCATTTTCAGCAGTATCGTCGTAGCCACGACGAGAGCAACCGCGGCGAGCAATTGATTCGAAATCCCGAACAGCGGCCAGAGGGAATTGATCCCGCCCAGCGGGTCCATCACGCCTTGCCAAAGAAAATAGCCCCACGCGCCCACCATCAGTGCGCTCGTGGCGAGGATTCCCGGCATCCATCCCGAGCGTCCCAGCGGTTTCCACGCGTGTCCTGCGAGTTCCTGCACCATAAACCGGCCAACGCGCGTTCCTGCATCGAGGACGGTGAGGATGAAGAGCGCCTCGAACATGATCGCGAAGTGGTACCAGATGCTCAGCAGGCGCTCACCGCCGATTGTTCCGCTGAATATCTGCGCCATCCCGACCGCCAGAGACGGCGCTCCGCCCGTGCGGTCTAGCAAGGTGCGTTCACCCACACGTTGCGCGAGAGACGTCATCGTCTGCGGGTCGAGAGTGAAGCCCCATCCTTGAATCGTTTTCGCCGCGGCGTCCGCAGTCTTCCCGACGATTCCCGCCGGACTGTTGATCGCGAAATACACGCCCGGCTGCAGCGCACACGCCGCGATCATCGCCATCACCCCGACGAACGACTCCATCAGCATCGACCCGTAGCCAACCAGTCGCGCATGGCCTTCGCGCAGGATCATTTTGGGCGTCGTTCCCGAGGCAATCAGCGCATGAAATCCGCTAACGGCCCCGCACGCAATCGTGATGAAACAGAATGGGAAGATCTTTCCCGCGAACACGGGCCCGTTGCCGTCGACAAACCGCGTGAGAGGCGGCATCGCCAGCGTGGGCCGGACGAAAATCACTCCCACGGCCAGCGCCAGGATCGCTCCGATCTTGATCATGGCGCTCAAGTAATCGCGCGGTGCGAGCAGCAACCATACCGGCAAGGCTGAAGCCGCGTAGCCATACGCAATGATCGCAATTGCCAGCGCGGGACCGCTCAGCGTGAACGCCTGCGACCATCCCGGCGACGCATTCACCCATTGCCCAGCCACCACCGCGAACACGATCAGAGCTATTCCGCCCAGCGAAGCTTCCAGAACTCGTCCCGGCCTGACGTACCTCAGATAAAGCCCCATCACGACGGCAATAGGGATCGTCATCGCGAGCGTGAACGTTCCCCAGGGCGATTCCTTCAGCGCCTTCACAACGACGAGCGCCACCACTGCGAGCAAGATGACCATGATCGTCAGGACGGCAATAAGCGCGATCATGCCCCCGCGCTTGCTCACTTCCTCGCGCGCCATTTGCCCCAGCGATTTTCCGTCGCGCCGGATCGAGCAGAACAAAATCGTGAAATCTTGCACGCACCCGCCTAGCGCGGCGCCCACGATGAGCCACAGCGTTCCCGGAAGATAGCCGAACTGGGCGGCGAGGGTCGGGCCTACGAGCGGTCCAGGTCCTGCGATGGCCGCGAAATGATGCCCGAGCAGGACCCATTTGTTCGTGGGAACGAAATCGCGCCCGTCTTCGAGCCGTTCGGCCGGCGTTGCGCGGTTGGCGTCAAGCGCGAGGACTTTCGCGGCAAGAAATGAGGAGTAGAAACGGTAAGCGACGAGATACGTGCACACGGCCGCGACGACGAACCAGGTGGCGTTCAGCGGTTCGCGGCGCTCAAACGCAATCGCTGCCAGTGCTCCAGCCCCCGCAAGGCCGATTGCAACCCAAAGCAGAATCGTGAACGCGCGTTTCATTAGTCGAGCTGCCCAAGCGAAGTGCATCGTACGAGACGCGAGCGAAAGCGTCAATCTGGCCTGCTGAACGACTCGAGATTCGATCTTGGTTTGGAGCCAATCAGCGTGTAAGTGGTCCCAGTTAAGAATAGGCCTGGCGGCAGGTTTCGTGTTCGCGGCAGGTGGGCGGGCAATTCGTCTTGTCGATGAGGATATAATTGTGGCAGGTGGAGCAAACCACTCCATAAATTGTCTCGCTGAACTGCTCGTGGCTGGTTTTTTCGGTGTGTTCCTTGCGCGCTTGTTCGCGACCCATTGCCATCGGCCTGTCTCCCGGTTAAGGTTTCCACTTCGGCGAAGATGTGAACTCGTAGAACGGATACACGTCGCGCGAAGGTTTTCGCCACTTCGCGTTCGAAGCCGCCACGCGTCGCGGCGAAGGGCGAAAATTTCCGGCGTACGATCCACGCCTGCAACTTCTTCCATTGCTCGGGCGCCGCTGGCCAGCCCTTGTGCTTCGTCCATTCGCCTTTTTCAGTTGAATACCAATAGCTTTCGTATTTCTTGCTGAAGCGGCGTTTTTGCCGCTCGATCCACTTGGGATTCTCTCGTCCACGCACGCGTCCGAACTGGACGAGTGGCGAAGTGCGTCCGCCTCCATAGATGCGAAAGCCGCAAGTGACAGCGTCCGCGGAAACTCCGGTATAAAGCTGACCGCCTTCGCCGCCCGCCTCCGAGAAGAACAGATACATATGGGGACGATAGGGCGATTTGTCGCGCGCGAATCGAATATCGCGATTGATGCGTGAAAAGTTGTCGCCCACGCGCCCGCTGGTGACGAATCGCGCATTCAACTTGAGGGCGTGAGGCGCGAGACGTTCGAGCAAGGTACGCAACGGCTCGACTACCACCGCGCGATAGCGCTCGCGGTTCGCGTCCATCCACGGCTTGTTGTTGTTGCGGATCAGCTCGCGGAAGAATTGAATCGTGTCTTTCGTCAACGCGGGCGTTGGTTTCACCCGAAAAGTATAGCTCATGTTTTGTGCCCTGGTCTCTGGCACGCAATTCCGCACTCGCGTTGGCAGCCGGTTGGTCTTTTGCGGCGTCCGTCGATGTGATAGCTTCTGCACCGCGTCGGGCGAACTCGGAGGGGAACGATGACTCGAGAATTGCGACTATTCGTGTGGGCTCTGCTGCTGGCGGTGATTCCGGTGGCTGCGGCCGCGGCTCCCGCAACCGCGGCGGACGATGCCAAGCCGAATGAAACCAGCAAGAAATCGCCGTGGAAGGCGGACGACTTCGTCTTCACCGAAAACGCGAGCCAGTTCCGCATTTCGCCCGATGGCAAATGGGCCATATGGGTAAAAAACACCGCGGACAAGGAGAAAGACGTCCGCGTCAGCAATCTCTACCTTTCAAGCCTCACGGAGAAAAAGGAAATCCAGCTCACGCAGGGTGAAGACGACGTTTCCAGCCCGCGCTGGTCACCGTCCGGCGAGACGATCGCATTCCTCAGCAGCCGGGCGCTGCCGAAGCCCAAACCAAACTCGGCGCATATGCAGCTCTGGTTGATGAACGCCGCGGGCGGCGAACCCTGGCATGTGACCGAATTCGAGCGGGGCATCAATCAGTTCGAGTGGCTCGACAACGACACCATCCTGTTCAGCGCGGAAGAAGATCCTTCGCTGTACGAGCGCGATACGAAAGAGCGCAAAGATGATAGCGACGCCGTGGACGACGAGGCCCACGCGCCTCCCGTGCGGCTTTTCAAATTCGCCGTGAAAGACAAGAAAGTCACGCGGTTGACCGACAACACCGATTGGATTCAGTCCTTCGAAGCATCCTATGACTCCAAGAAAGCGGTCGCTGTGGCGCGCCGCGAGTTGAGCTACGCCTGGGACGAAAAGACGCCCCCGGTGACTTACGTTGTGGATTTGAAGACGGGCGAACGCACCCAGATTTTCCCGGGACGCAAACTTCTCCCAGACCGAATCCGATGGGCGCGGGACAATTCCGGATTTTACGTCGAGGCGCCGTTTTCCGATTCTCCGCGGTTCTACACTGCTTCGATTCAGAAACTTTATTTCTACGACCTCGCGTCAGGCGCGCCTGCCGAAGTGAATCTCGATTGGGATCGCGGAATGGGATTCAATCTTGAGATAACGAAGGATGGTTTCATCACGTTGCTCGACGACGGCGTCTATAAGAAGGCAGCGCGTTATACGCGCAACGGTTCCACCTGGTCGCATGAATGGATCACCGGAGACACGCCTCGCAACTATTTTGATTTTGTTCTCGGAGATGACGGCCACACTTTGGTTTACGAGTATTCGACGGCCAGCACTCCTCCGCAATGGTTTCGCGCCCAACTCGACGGCGCGAAAGTCACTTCGCCCGTGCAGTTCACCGATCTGAACCCTCAGTACAAAAAGAGAACGATCGCCAAAACCGAAGTTCTGCACTGGAAGGGCGCGAATGACGATGACGTGGAGGGCATTCTTTTCTATCCGTTCAAGTACGAGGCGGGCAAGAAGTACCCGCTGGTCGTCGCAACACACGGCGGACCCGGCGGGCGCCGACCACGATTCGTGGTCGGAGAGTTGGGCGTACTCGCAGCAACTGATGAACGAACGTGGTGCGTTCGTGCTCAAGACGAATTACCACGGCAGCTCGGATTACGGCCTGAAATGGGTGGAGTCGATCTGTTGCGGGCACTACTACGACCTGGAAATCCCCGACATCGAGAAGGGCGTCGACAGTTTGATCGCGAAAGGCTTGGTCGATCCCGACAAAATCGGGGCTCTCGGTTGGTCGAACGGATCGATTCTCTCGATTCAGTTGAGCATCACGAATCCCGATCGCTACAAGGTGATTGCCGTAGGGGCCGGAGACGTCGAGTGGATCAGCGACTGGGCCAACGTCGATTTCGGCGAGGCCTTTGACAATTATTATTTCGGGAAGTCGCCGCTCGAAGATCCGCAGCTCTACATCCAGAAATCACCGGTCTTCAAATTGGATCGCGTCAAGGCCCCGACCCTGATTTTTCATGGAACCAACGATCGCCAGGTTCCCACGGCGCAGAGTTGGACGTACTACCGCGCCCTTTATTGGCTGGGCAAAGTTCCGGTCAAGCTCGTTTTGTTCCCGGGCGAAGCGCACGGGCCGCGCAAGCTTTCGCATCAGCTTCGCAAAGTGAACGAGGAGACGGCGTGGTTCGACAAATACCTCTTCCACGCAAATCCACCCGAAAATGAAGCATTCAAGAAAGGCTCGCCGCTCGATGCAGCGCTGCGGCAGAAGTCGGTTCCGAAGTCGGGCGCGAATTTCGGCTTGATGTCCGGCAAAGCGCTTGTTCCGGAAGTCGTAAAGCGCGGCGATCTGGAGATCGGGAGGTTCGAAGTCACGCGCGCCCAATACGCTTCGTTCGACAGAGGCTACAAGATTGATTCCGGCACCGAGAACTATCCCGCGAATGGAATCACCTTCGATCAAGCCAAGGCCTATTGCGCGTGGTTGAGCAAGCAAACCGGCCAGACGTACCGGTTGCCCAACGAGGGCGAAGTCACGGCACTCTACAAAGACCGCCCGGGAGAGAACACACTCGACTACTGGGCGGGCTACCCTCTGAATCCCGAAGATGCGCAGCGTCTCGAAGAGAAACTCAAGACGCTGCCAGGGAATGCGCCACTTCTGCGACAGGTGGGCACGTTTTCGGGTCAGGGCGAGGAAGACGAAGATCTGGTGTTCGACCTCGGTGGCAACGTCGCGGAGTGGGCGATTGCGGCGGACGGCACGGGCAAAACGCTCGGTGGCAGCGCGGATCGCGCCTCAGACGCGAAAGCGCGTTACCGCCCCGCGGACACGGAATACACGGGCTTGCGCGTGGTTCGCGGCGACCCAAAGCCGAAGCCAACTTCCACCGCGAACTGAGCCCCCAAGCATTTAAGGAGACAGTTGCTAGTCCAGATTGGCAGTTGCGTGCGGCAATCAGGGGCTTTACGCTCCCTTCATGAGCTCATTCACTCCCACGGAACGCACGAAGGTCCGCCGCCTGCCTGACCGCGGCCGCTACGACGCTGAGACAGTGCACAAAATTCTTGATGAAGCATTCGTCTGCCACGTGGGTTTCGTGGTGGACGGCCAGCCCTTCGTAATCCCCACCAACTTCGGCCGCGTCGAAGACACCTTGTATCTCCATGGCTCGTCCGCCAGCCGCATGCTGCGCACGCTCGCCGGCGGCGTCCAAGTCTGCGTCACCGTGACGCTGATCGACGGCCTGGTTCTGGCGCGCTCGGCCTTCCATCACTCGGTGAATTACAGGTCGGTGGTGATTCTGGGCCGCGCCACTCCGGTGGAAGATCCAGCCGAGAAAAACCGCGCTCTCGCGGCGTTCACCGAGCACATCATGCGGGGGCGGTGGGATGCTATTCGCCAGCCGACTGAGCAGGAGCTGAAAGCCACGTCCGTGCTGGCGCTTCCACTCGAAGAGGTCTCCGCCAAGGTTCGCACCGGCCCGCCGAAGGACGACGAGGAGGATTATTCGCTACCGATTTGGGCCGGCGTCCTCCCCTTGCCCATCGTGCCCGGTAAACCGGTCCCCGATCCCCGGCTCATCCCGGGAATCGCGACGCCCGCAAATGTGTTGAACTATTCGCGTTAGTCTGAATCGGAAGACAGAAGGGCTAGTGGCAACCGCAGGTGCGAGGGGTGCAGCCGCAAGAGCCGCCCGACGACGCCGTCGACGTCGACGGACTTGTCGGGGACTTGCTGCCGTTCGAGGGCGCCGCAAAAACAGAGAGCTGTATCGTATGTTTCGCGCTCTCGCACTTCGGGCACGTAATCTTCTGGCGCTGGCTCATCACGATGCGCTCGTAGCGCTCCCCGCAATCATCGCAAACGTATTCGTAAATCGGCATCTAGTAGGCTCCGGAATGTTCGTGTCACAATTATCCGTGGAACGAGGCGAACCCGCAAGCGCCATGCCCATCACTGAGTCGTCAGATTCCATCCGATCTCGCCGTCGCCACGAGGGGCGACACTACGGTCCAGCGAGTGTGTAACGAAGTGGAAGAAGAGGCCCAGCAAGGCCAAGGCGCACAGAAACAGGCCAGCCCTCCGCAGTTTCTGTTTCCAGTCACTTTCGGAATGGCTCATTGCAGCAGCGGTGGAGTATCCCAAGCTCAAGCCGTGTCTCATCGCAGTCTCCTTGTTAATCATGAGACACCGCAAGCAGAGGATTGTTCCGTGCCGGACCGACGATCACGCAGATTAACAACCCCCAAAGCAACAGCCCCGGTTTGCGCCGGGGCCGTTGGTGAAAATGCCAGGGAGTGCCCGAAAGTTGATTGAAGGCTAGTCGCCGGCCACCGGCTCGGCGAGTTCCTGGTTGGCGCCAACGGGACTGTGCGCACCGTTGCCGTTTCCATTCGAGTGGCCGTTGCCATTGCCATTCGAGCCGGCGATCTGCACGGGCTTCACGCCCGCGCCGGGAACCGCCGTCTGGATCTGCTGGATCGTGCCGATCTGAACGACGTTCTCCTGCGGCCGCTTGAGCACCAGCTCCTCGTAAATCTTGCGGACCTTCGCTGCTTCTTCGGTTGCCTTGCGGCGCCGTGCGCGGTCTTCTTCGGCAGCGGTCAGCGGGATGTCGTGCTCCAGATGACGGACGCGCGCCGCGTCGCCGGCATCGACCTTGAGCGAGTGCTCGTAGGCCTCCAGATTGACCTTCTTGCCCTTGGCAAAAACGTCGTGCTTCCCGTGCTCCTTGTACCACTCGGCGACAGTCGCATTTTTGTACATGTTCTCGATAATTTTCCGCCAGCCGATGCCCGTGTTGTACGCGCAGAACGAAATCTCGCCCTGCTGGGTCGCGTACGGGATGATGCACATCTCGGTGCGGCGGAAGTCGTAGTTGAATAGATCCTGAAACCACATGCCTGCGATGAAGAGGAAGTTCCACGGGTCCTGCTGGCGGCGCTTCATGGCGTCTTCAAACGTGCGCTCGGGATTGGTTCGGCCGTACTTTTTGTCCGCGTTCTTCGAGAGCGCCCAGGTCTTGTCAAACTTCATCCACAGGTCCTTCAGCTTCAAACTCGGCGGCGCCTGGAAGGGCTTGTAATTCTTGAGCAGCGCCATGGCCATCATGAAGTTTGAGAAACCCTTGCCGCGAGCCGCGTCCGTGATCGAAGTCACGTCGCGGGTAAGAGTAGGCGCATCCAGGAACCGCGGAACCGGCGCCCATTCCTTCGTTTCCTTGTTGATCATCAGCGCCGTGCCGACGCCGCAATTCGGGTGACAACCGCACGAGAGCGATCCCCACTGCGAATCCGGGCCATGTACCATGTCCGAGAAGCCGGCAAACGTCGCGATATACGAAATCGGGAACCAATCGCGCGTCGGTTCCACTTTGCCCACTTGCGCGCTGACGTCCTGCGCCAGATGCGACAGCGTATAGCGCTGCCGAATGCGCCGCTCGGGCGTGATGTCCTCATCGCGTCCGGTGAACGAAACCGGCTGGAACGATACAAACGAGATCTTCTTCGGATTGTCCATCGCGAACTTGACGATCGGACCCACCTGATCGTTGTTCACGTTGTTGACGATCGTCGTCACCAGCACGATTTCGATGCCCGCTTCGTGCATGTTCTCGATTGCGCGCAACTTCACATCGAACAAATTCCCCACCTGCCGATGGCTGTTCGCGTCGTTGCCGATACCGTCGAATTGCAGGTACGCATAGCGCATTCCCGCTTCGAAGGCCTTCTTGCAGAATTCTTTGCTCTTTGCGAACTCGATGCCGTTGGTAGCCGCCTGTACGCTGTTGTAACCCACCTTGCGCGCGTACCGCACGGCGTCGAGGAACATCGGATGCATCGTCGGCTCGCCGCCCGAAAACTGCACCGACATTTGCCGGCGCGGCTTGATCTTCGTGGCATTCTCGAGAATTTCCTGGATTTCAGGCCAGCTCAGCTCGTGGACGTAGCCCACCTGGTTTGCGTCCATGAAGCAGGGATCGCACATCATGTTGCAGCGATTGGTGAGGTCCACCGTCAGCACAGAGCCCCGGCCATGACGCACCGTACTTGAGCCGTGGCGATGCAGGTCTTCGTCGTTGTGCGCAGGGATGTCGCGCCCGGGGAAGTTCTTCTCGATCCACTCGAGGAACTTCGCGTCGACCGCCATTAAGTCTTCATACTTCCCATGGATGGCGCATTCCTTCACCATCCACACCTGCCCGTCGCGCTCGATAATCTGCGCTTTGATCTCCCCCACTTTCTCGTGGACGAGGTCGGTCCAGTCTTTCTTGCCGTTGATGATGGCTTCGCGCGCTTCCTTGACGCAGTCGGGGCACAGCGAATCCGTTGTGCGCGGCCAGCCCAGAGTCGGCTTCGATTTCTCCCACGATTTCAGCAAAGGCTTGTCAGACCATTTCGGCGTGAACGACGGATTCGGATTGTGCTTGTTGAAGTACTGAATCGTGTCGAAGGTCACCCCTGCGGTCCTGCACAAAACCCAATCGAACGATTTCCAAAGCCGGTTGCGAACTGTCATTGGCATAAGCCTGTATCCCCCCGAAACTTTAGATGCTGAAACTAACTGGAAATGCTCCCCCGCGGAAGCCCGACCCCTACGGGCGAAGTGCCCGTAACCCGTTACAGTACCAAAGTTTGGGCCCATTTAGACCGGGCGTCTAGGCATCTGCGTCCAAAGGTACAAATGGGGGGTTGAACGGTATTGCGGCGCAGCCAATGGGAAGCCAGGCGGATTGGCCTCGTGGGCTATCTGGGGCAGCTCGTACCCCCCTCCCATTTCATAAAACTGTAACCGAACGTTCTCCTGAAATTCACCGGCCCACGGTAACACCTTAATCCCGGCGAGTGGGGTCTCGCCGCTGAATATCCACAGGCGTCATCTTGACTCACATCGCGAGGCGCGGTACAAGCCCGCAGGAGTTGCGACTAGTCGCAAGGGGGTGGGAAGTGTTGAAGATCGCAAGACTCTCGAGTGTTCTCGGTGTGTTCGCTCTACTGTTTCTCTCGTCCGTTCCGGCTCACGCTCAGCAGACTCTCGGGGCCATCAACGGGACCGTGACGGATCCCAGCGGCGCGGTCGTGCAGAAGGTTGCGGTCAAAATCCGCAACGTCGGCACAAACCTCGAAGTCGACGCCACGACGAAAGACGACGGCTCCTTCAGCCTCGTCGACCTCCCCATCGGGACCTATGAAGTCACCTTCTCCAAGGACGGCTTCGAAAAGGAAGTTTATTCGCAAATCCTCGTTCAAGGAGACCGCACCACCACAGTCAATACAAAGCTGTCGCCCGGTAAGGTCTCTTCGACAGTGGTAGTCACCGCCACGCCCTTGCTGAACGAGACCGACGTCTCCAACGGCTACACCCTGGGCACGGATGTGATTGAAAACACTCCACTAGGCACAGGGAGTTTCACGCAGTTGGCTATCCTGGCCCCCGGTGTGAACGCCGACCTCTTGAGCGGCTCAGGTACGAATACGGGTCTCGGAAACCAGAACATCTCAGCGAACGGGCAGCGCTACACGAGCAACAGCTTTTCGATGAATGCAATTACGGCCGACAACCTCTTCAACGGAAATTCGTCGAGCCAGGTAAGCGACAACCGCCTGACATTCAATACCGGCGAGTCTTTCCAGGGAGGCGGTCTGATTTTCACAGCCACTTCCGTATTTGATGCCGTTGGCGAAGCCCTGCCTTCCCCGCCCACTGAAACGATTCAGGAAATCCACGTCAACACATCCATGTACGATGCCTCACAGGGAGCGAATAGCGGAGCACACATCGAGCTCACCACAAAATCGGGTACCAACGACTATCACGGTGGCGCATACGAATATCATCAGACAACGGGATGGGATGCAAACCCGTACTTTTTCAATGCCGACGGAATTCCGCGGCAGGCGCTCCATCGGAACACGTTTGGCGGTTTTGTGGGAGGCCCCGTCATCCATAACAAGGTGTTTTTCTTCGGTTCTTATCAGGGCCAGCGTATCTCGGACCATCTGAACGGCATCTCCAACGTAGCTGTTCCGCCTGGCCTGACCGACGATCGCTCTGATCCCGGGCTGATCGCGGCCGCGAATTCTTTCATCAATCCCACTGGCAATTGCGCAAACGACACCCCCCCGGACTGCTTCACAGGCACCATCGACCCAGTAGCAAGGAAAATTTTGAATGCCAAGTTACCGAATGGCAGCTATTTCATACCTAGTGCCAACAACCTGACCGCCTTCAATAACGGGCAGGGTTTTGAGGCGACGCTGCAGGGACCTGCATCGCAGTTTACTGCCGATCAGGCGAACGGCAATATCGACTATGATTTCAGTACAAAGGACCGGCTGGCCGTAAAATACTATTATCAACGCGACCCAACCACCAATCCGTTCGCCGAAAGCTCCCTGCTCGATTTTCCCCAGACGCTAAAAGCGGGGAGCCAAGTGGTCTCGATCGAAAACACCAGACAGATGTCCCCAAATTTCACCTGGGAACAGAAATTCGGGTTCATCCGGGAAACAGCATTTTCCACGACAACCCAACCTTCGGGTTTCACTCCAACAGCGTTCGGCATGAACCTCTTTAACGCTGGCAAGTTTCCAAGCATCACGATTACAACCGGGGACTCCAATAATTCCAACTCACCCAGCTCCTTCGATGCTCTGTCGGTCGGCCCGCTCGACAATTTCGCGAACGCCGGGTTTTTCCAAAACGGATTTGAATGGGCTTCGACAGCGAATTGGGTTCATGGAATCAACACGTTCTCGTTTGGATTCAACCTGGGCTATACCCAGCTTAACGTCATCAATCAAAACAGCCAGGTCGCCTTCCTGTCGTTCAATAACTTTACGGACTTCCTCCAGGGATTCGTCCAGGCAGGCGTGGGAAGATCAACCTTCTTCAACGGCTCTAGCAACCGTTACTATCGTTCCCACCAAAGCGGCCTCTACGCTCAAGATGATGTAAAACTCAGGTCTAACCTGTCCGTGAATCTTGGGTTGCGTTGGGATTGGGATGGCCCGCTGACGGAAAAGCACGGGCTACTCGACAATTTCTCTCCGGGCGCCTACTCCTACGACCTCAGCACCGACACGATCAATAATATTGGGTTGGTCGTGGCCGGAAACAACAGCCAATTCTGTGGAACGAAGTCGAGCGTCTGCACGAACAACTCGGGACTGACTGGCAGGCAGTGGGGTCTCGAGCCTCGAATTGGATTGGTTTGGAGTCCCGGCTTCGTCAAGAACCTGGTCGTGAGGACCGGATTCGGAATGTATGTTGACCGCGGCGAATTTTTCACCGAGTTCTCACCAAGTGCCGGCTCCGGCTTTAGCGGACCGTTTGGTGTGACGCTTGACCCGCCCTTCGTGGCCGATGTGCCCAGCACATGCTTGAGCGGCACTGACTGTTTCACCAATCCCTTTGGTACCGCTGCACCTCCTCCCCCGCCGGCCAACCTCTCTCAGATCGCAGCACAGGTCCCATGCCAGGGACTTAACGGTGGAGTTTGTTCGAATCCGCAGGCAAATGGCATCACCACATCGGGCATCATTCAGGGTGCGACGCCGTTCCTCTTTGGCGGGTATGACCCGCGCAACAAGCTGCCCTACTCTGAGAATTGGACGCTCGATCTCCAGTGGCAACCTTGGAACACCCTGCTCTTCGACCTGGGTTACGTCGGCAACCACGGATTGCATCAAGTCCTGCCAATTCCATTTAATCAGCCTCTGCTTGCATCACCGAATAGCCCAGTGAACGGACAGAATTACTCCTTCGGCTTCAACGTTCCTGGAATCCCTCAGGAGGACCCAACTCTTGGCGGAATACAGACTTTCGACGACGGCAACACCGATCTCCGTACCCCATACCTGGGCTATAGCCCCAGTTCTGAATTCTGGGAAGCCGAAGGAATTTCTCATTACAACGCCTTACAACTCGGTGTCAATAAACGCCTGAGTCACGGCTTAACTATCACGGGCTCCTATACCTGGTCACATACGCTGGACGAAGGCAGCGGCCTGTCGGAAGGACTCTTCTTCAATGGAAACGATCCCCGCCAGCCGCGAACTGCTTATGGCAATTCTGCGTTTGACAGGACTCACGTCCTTACCATTAGCTACTTCTACCAAATTCCCGACGCAGTGAAGTCGAATGGTTTCGCTGCCAAGGTTGTAAACGGCTGGGGAATCAGCGGCATCACTGTGGCAGAGAGCGGCCAACCCTACAGTGTTTCCGACTTTTCCGGTTCTGTCGGCGGGATTTACTACGGCCAGTTCGACAACATCACCAATCCGCTAGTTCCGCTCGCACCAGGAAAGACGGTGGGTGACGCGATTCTTCAAGGGACTACGGGCATAAATGTAGCGAACCCGGTCCTCAATAAGGACGCGTTCGGTGTAAACCAGCTCATCATTCCCCCGAACTCGGCTTCGAATCCAACCAGTCCGGTTCCCCCCTGCTCTTCGGCTAGTGGCACCCTGACGTGCGACAATGTCGAGGTTGGATTCGGAAATATTGGCCGTGACATTTTCCGCGGACCCTTCCAAACGCGCTTCGATTTCGCCGTCTCTAAGACCATTAAACTCACGGAGCGGTTTTCCCTCAAATACGACGCTCAGTTCTTCAACATTTTCAATCACCCCAGCTTTGACACTCCCAACAACAACGTCAGCTTCAACTCCGCCTTTTGTAACCCACCCACGGACCAATTCAGCCAATGCCCGAGCAACGGAGGAAACGGCCCATTTGGGTTCGCCGCGATACCATCCGGAAGGCTGGGCATCATCACACATACTCTCGGCAGCCCGCGTTTCATTCAGATGGCGCTGCACTTGACGTTTTAGGGCCTCGACGAACCGATCTCAAGAGGGGCGTTCCGACTTTCCGGAACGCCCCCTTTTTTTCCACATTATGTGGTTTTCGGGGCGCTGAACGCAGGCTGAGCTATTCGATGTTGAGCGGGGTGCGCAGGACGCCGATCGCGAAGTGAGCCAGGTGCGGTGCGTCGTCGTCGAGTTGAATCCAGCGGATGACGCAGTGGTCCTTCATGTACTGCGAGACTTTCGATTCGTTGATACCCAGGTGCTCGGCGAGTTTTTCTTTCAAATCGCCTTCCGAAACGTTTCGGCTGCCGGTGCGGTTCGTGCTTCTGTTGCGGCCGCCGCGAATCAGGTTGCCAACTCCGATGCGAAGCGTCTGGCAGGACTCAATATAATACGACGTCACCTGATCGGAATCCGACAGCAGAAAAACTCCGGGGCCCGCGGGCGCTTCGTCCAACTGATCCACGTGATGCAGCGGGCTCGAGAGCAGCCGCCGCAGCATCGATTCCAGATGTGCCATGCGCGACGCCAATGCGGGATCGCCCGCCCGGCCGTGCGCGGTGCGCTCCGATGGCAATTGCGGGACCGCCTGTTCAACGCGCTCGATATGCCTTGGCGGATCGCGGCGTTCGGGCCGCCGCTCCGACACGATAGTCTGCGAAGCCGAAGCGCGAACTTCCCGCGCGGGAGCCGTCGGTGCGGATGGCTCCACGAACGCCTGCGTTGGAAGCGACGGAGCCGCGGCCGCGCCTTTGCGGCGACGACCGCGCCCTCCCCGGCGGCCCCGGCGGCGCTTTTTCTTTTCGCCTTCTACGGATTCGGATACCGCAGACTGCTGAGGGGATATTTCCGCGCCAGATTCGTCTTCGATAATTTCGCCGAGCGCAGGCGCGGCTGCAACCGGCCGCAGGTCGGAATGGACTTCCTCAGGCGCCTCATCCGCATGTTGCTCGGCGGCGGCAGACTTCGCAGCCGGCTCCGCGAGCGGCAGCGCGACCCCGAGCCGCGCGAGCGCTTCCTCAGCCTTCTTCTTCCAGTCCGCGCGGCGAAAACGCTGCGCGGCAATTGTGTACCATTTCACGGTCTCATCCGTTCGTCCGGCCTTTTCTTCGATCGCGCCAAGTTCCCAAGCCACCATCGCGTCGCGGGTTCGTTGGTACAGTTCCGAGAGTTTTGCGGAAGGGTCGGAGCTGGTCTTCGCCTTGCGGATGCGTGCTTGAATCTGCCGCCAATCGGCCATGGACGAGCATTGTATCAGCCGTTTGCCGTGGAGGCTAATGGAACGAGTTTCGGTTCGGCTTGGTCTGGGGCATGATGAGGCGTGACTCCCGCCGGCAAAACTCGGTGGATTTGCGAGCGGGCGCGCACGGCTGGATTCGACCTTTGCGGCGTCGCGCTTCCCGAGCAGCTTGCGGAGCTCGCTCACCTGCCGGAGTGGCTGGCGCGAGGCTACGCGGGCGAGATGAACTATATGCACGACCCGCGGCGCGCGAATCCGGCGCTGGTTCTCGAAGGCGCGCGCAATCTAGTGGTAGTCGCGCTCAACTACAATTCGGCTGAGCCGTATTCCACTGAATCGGCTGCGATTCCAAGTGACGACTCGCCGCACGGCTGGATTTCCCGTTACGCCTGGGGTGACGACTACCACGAAGTGCTCCGCGACAAATTGGAAACTCTCCTTTCCGCCATGCGCGTGGAATTCTCCGAGCCGTTCGAGGCGCGCGCCTACGTCGATACGGGGCCCGTCGCCGAACGCATTGCCGCAAAATACGCCGGCCTTGGCTGGCTCGCGAAGAACACCTGCCTGATCAACGAACACCTCGGCTCGTGGCTTTTCCTCGGCGTCATCCTTACGACGCTCGAGCTCGCGCCCACCCTCGCGCCCGGTGAAGCGCCTCCGGCCGATCTTTGCGGCAATTGCACGCTGTGCCTCGATGCGTGTCCGACGCAGGCCTTCGCCGCCCCATACGTTCTCGATGCCCGCCGGTGCATCTCCTACTTGACGATCGAATCCCGCGGCGCGATACCCGAGGACCTCCGCCCGCTCCTGGGTAGCGCGGTGATCGGCTGCGACATCTGCCAGGATGTTTGCCCGTGGAACCGCAAGGCCCCCGCGACAATGGCGAAGGAGTTTCAGCCCCGCCACGTGACTGCGGATCGAATTTTTATGTTTGCTCCGAAGCTGGAACTGTTGGCCGCGCTTTCACAGCGCGAGTTCAGCGAACTGTTTCGCGGGAGCGCCGTCAAGCGCGCGAAGTGGAGAGGCCTGATTCGAAACGCGTGCGTCGCTCTCGGAAACGCGCAGTTCTCGGGCGATTCCCCGGCTCGCCGCCGCGCGCTCGTGACGCTCCACCGCCTCGCATCTTCCGACGACGCCCTCATCGCGGAGCACGCGCGCTCGGCGCTTGCACGCTTAGCGTCGGGCAGCAATCCGGTCGGATCCTAGACGGAGGATTGGGCTTCTGGGCAGACCGCTTCCACTTTTCTGCAATTAATTGCAGATAGGGCTGGAACGCAGCAGCCTACGGAGGCGCTGACCGAGCCCTATCCGCTTTACAGTCTGGAGTTTAAGGTTCACGTGTTCACGGCTGCCACCTGGAAGCGAAAGTGCGCGCAACCCGTCCAGAAATGCGCGGGGGTCCGTCCGTCTCGATTGTTTTGGGCGCGGCTCGAGTCCCTAGCGTGCAGTATTGAACTCCTGACTCACCTTCGCGCATAAAACGGGGGATACAATGAACCGAATGATCCGGTTTCTGTTGGCGCTCGCCTTGATTACCATCGTGGCTGGCCCGGTCGCCGCGGATACCTTTTCTTTCAGCTCCGGACTTCCAGACGGCAAAATCGCTGTAGCGTCACGTCCATCCGGCAACGGCAATATCGAAATCGAGGCGGCGGATGACTTCGTCCTAAACTCCGAAACGCAGATCACAGGAGCCAGCTTTTACGGTCTAGTACCGACCGGCGGCGCGACAGTCACAGACGTGACTGTGGAGATCTATCGCGTGTTTCCAAACGACTCCAACCCCGTAAGAACACCCAATGTTCCCACGCGAACGAATTCGCCCTCGGATGTGGAGCTCGACTCCCGGGACAGCTCAGTGCCGAATTTGTCGTTCACGACGACCGTCCTCAGCCCCACCTTCACGGCTGCCAACTCGGTCTTGAATGGCATCAACCCGAAGCCGAATTCTGTAACGGGTGGGGAAGGTGCCATTACGGGCGAGGAAGTGCGGTTCGACGTTTCTTTCGCAGCTCCCTTCAACCTCGGGGCGGACCATTACTTTTTCGTGCCTCAGGTCCAGCTCTCGAACGGCGATTTCTACTGGCTCTCGGCCCCGAGACCCATTGTCGCTCCTGGCACACCGTTTACTGGCGATCTGCAAGCCTGGGTCCGGAACGAGAACCTCGCCCCCGATTGGCTGCGTGTTGGGACCGACATCGTTGGCCCCAACTCGAACGGCGGCCCGGCGCCTACGTTCAATATGGCGTTTTCCTTGACTGGCACAGCGACTGCGCCGGAGCCTTCTTCGGCTCTGCTCTTGCTGACGGGCGTCGTTGGCCTGCTGGCGCGGCGTCGGAGGAACGCCTAGTCTCCGGGTAGACAAACTGCCCAACGCTTCGTCGCGTACGCGTCGCGGTATGGACACGTCGGCAGCGCCACACCCGTGGAGGTGTGTGCGCCCCGCTTCCGGAAATCGTTGATTGACCTTTCCTTTTGAATTCCGGTAATTTGGCTCGCGCCTTCTTTTCAAGTTCACTGGAGAGGAATCATGCCGATTCCCCATTCTTCGCTTTTGGTTTCGCTCGTCCCTCACTTCAGCTTTCCCGAAGGCCCCGCTCCGAACGAGCAGATCGTCCTGCGCTGGCTCCATTTCGTCTCGGGAATCATTTGGATCGGCCTGCTCTACTTCTTCAATCTCGTCGGCTTTGCGACGATGAAACAGCTCGACGCGCCCGTCCAAGCCAAGGTCCTTCCCGTGCTGATGACGCGCGCAATGTGGTGGTTCCGTTGGTCCGCGCTCGTTACCGTGATCGTCGGCCTGCGCTATTACTCCATCATCCTGTCAGCCGACGCGCACAACGCCGGCGACCCATCGCTGACGCTCCGCTGGTTTGGATGGTGGCTGCTCGTTTGGCTGGTCGCTTACGCGCTGATCTATCCGTTGCAACTTCCACTCAAGGGAATCCTCGGCAACTCCTGGCTGCGGGCAATTGCAATCACGATCATCGTGGTGGCGGCGTCGTGGCTCGTTCTCGATCTCAACGCGAGCCCAGAATCGTCGAACAGCCACCTTTCCATCAGCGTCGGCGGAGGCATCGGGCTGCTGATGTTGCTCAACGCGTGGGGCGTCGTGTGGCGCGCGCAGAAGCGGCTGATTGCGTGGACGCGAGCCAGCATCGAGCAAGGCACACCGATGCCGGCCGAAGCGGCGCGCCTCGCGCTGTGGGCTTACAACGCATCGCGCGTGGCGTTCTGGCTATCGTTCCCGATGCTGTTCTTCATGGCCGCCGCCGAGCATTACCCATTCCTCAGCACCGTTGTGAAATAGGCGCAATAGGAAATACTCCTGTACTCGCTGGCCGCGGGCGAGCATCTAAACCGGTAAGAAGAGGTGCCCCCATGACCAAGCGCGCTCTCGCGTCCGCAACTCTGACTCTCGCTTTGGCGCTCGGCATCGCCATCACCGCCGCGGCATTCGATTACCCGCTCAGCTCCACCGCAATCCGCGACGCCTACTTCCTCGGGAACCGCAACGACGAGCAAACCGCCGACTACCTCTCGAAGTACGCGCACCATTTCCCGATGCCCCCGATATCGAAGACCGGACCTTACGTCGAGGAAATCGGCCTCGAGACGCCGTTCACGCAGGTGGCGCGACACAGTCAAGCCACCTTGAATTATCACGCTCCCAGCGCAGTCGAGGAGTTTCAGGGAAAGCCGCTGCCGCTTCGCGTGCACGTGGACATCGTCTTGACGCCCAGCTATTCGCCGATACCTGAGACCACCGGCCCAAACCCCTATCTGTGGGTGCCCGATTTCTCGAACGACTTCAAGGTGCAATTGATCCAGGGCAAGAAGGAAATTCCGGCCAGAAACCGCCGAGGCGGGCCCATTTACGCGTACGCAGATTTCGGAACGCCGTGGGTCACCGGCGCCAGGATCCAACTCGAATACGATCCCGAGAAGATCGAATCCGATCCCGTCGACATCGATGTGCTCACGCCCGGCGGGCAAAAGATCGAAGCCACGTTCGACTTCGGCCGATTGCGCTAAGCGCAGACACGCAACCGGCCGCCCGCGCAGCGTTCACCGTTCCCCGCCCTGACTTCCGATGAACTCGAACGCATCCTCCACCGTCTTCGAATACTTCCCTTCGATCTTCGTGTACTGGAACCGCCGGTGCGGCGAAAATTTATTCGGATCGTACGCCCCGCGCTTCACGTGGAACACCCAAACGTACTCGCGCTTGCTCTTGTCCACGTCGCTGTGCGACACCACCGACATGTCGTACTGCAGGATCGGCGTCCAGTCCGAGAAGCCGCCCGCCTCGTAGTGAACCGGCGCCGGCATCGTGTAATTGAAGAAGTCCACGTCGTGCGTGAAGATGATCACGTAGTCCACCATCGCGGGCGACGCCGCGGGGCAGATGCTCGGATATTTCTTCACGCGATTTTCCACCAGCCATTTGAACTGGCCCGGCGACAGCCCGTAGCCTGAAAAGTACGTCTGGCAGGAAGGATCCTCGCTCTCGTTCTTCGGGCGAGTGAGGTACGAATCGTCATCGTCCTCCGAGGTTTGCGAGACGGTGCGCACCATCGGCGCATTCGAGGCCGCTTTCGGCGCGCCCTTTGCCATGGTGGTAGGTGAATTCGTCCCGCCGCCCACGTATATGTCCGCCACTGCCGCGGCTGGCTGCGCGCTCGGCGCCTTCGGAGCCGGCGTCGCTGACGCAACGTGCAGCGGCGCGGTTGTGGCAGGCGCGGCGCGGCGGCGCAGGCGGATTCGCGGGCGCTGGAGCATTCACTGAAGGAGTCTTCGCGCTCGTCGTCACAGTAGTCGTAGGTGTCGCCGGTTTTGACGCTGCCTTCGCTTTTGCGTGCGACGCAGCGGCAGCCGGGTTCGCGGTAGCGGGAATCGCAGCCGCTGGGCTTGCCGTCGTGCTCGAAACCGTTAGGGTGGCAGGCTGCGCAGGAACGGGCGCAGCAGCCACCGGAGTTTTAGGTTGCGGCGCTGGAGCGGCGCTCGGAGCAGCAGAGGTTGCGGCAGCAGGCGCCACCATCTTCGCTACTGCCACCGGCGCTGCGGCGACGGGCGCTGCCGCCACTGGAGCTGCCGCCACGGGAGCGGCGGCCACGCTAGCCACTGCGCTGCTTGGAACTGAGTTCGGCGCAGCCACCGGCGCGGCGGAAGCTGCGGGCGCAGATGCGGCGCTTGCTCGACGGGCGGCTGCGGCGCGCGCGAGGCTCGCCAGCGATTGAGGTTCTGCAGGCTTCGCATCGGTGCCGGGCACGTCAGGGGCGGCGGGAATTTTGGGCAGATTGCTCGCCGGCAGGTAGCCTTCCGTCCCGTTCGCCGTGCGAACTTTCACGTAGCCATTTTCCTGCCCGATCACCTCGACGTTCTCGCCGCACTTCAGCTTGGCCTCCACGTTGAAGCTCGTCACCGAGTCGTACAGCCACGCGCGCTCTTCGTTCGGCGCGCACTTCACGGCAGCGCCGTCCGCGAACGCGGCTGACGGCCATACGAAAGCCATCACCAGCACCGTAAGCAGCGCCAACGCCGGCCCCCCAGATCCAAAGCCGATCCAAAGCCTGACCCGAAGCCAAACAAAGGCGTCGCAATTTCATGTGACCTCCCCATGCCCGGGCGCGGCGGGGGAGCGCCGCGCCCAAATTCGTCCTGTGTCGATTGAGAGAGAGGGGCAGGCCCATGATGAGCCCGCTGTTCCATTCCGGTACAACTGGACGTAAGTACAACTTTGGTGCAGGGGCGAAAGGAGGCAGTGACCAGTGGCGAGTGACGAGTGGCGAGATAGACGGCAGACGGGCGCTTCGGGAGAAGCCCTGAAACCCGGTGGGAGTGTTCGCCCTGGTTTCGCTTTTGGCAAGAATATACCCCCCTCCCTTTTGCTTATTAGAATGGGTCGCGAGTGAGTGTTTTCAATCATTTGCGTCGATTTCTAATCCCGGATTGGTTATTAGGATTTCGGGCCTGGGGAGAAAGTAAAGCGAGGGGCGAGGAAGCGAAACAGAAGAGAGATCCCTCGTCGGTTGAGCAGCGCCTCGCTCGGGATGACAGCGCGGGGTGTACCGATTGACGCGGGTGCCGACCGTTTGTTTTGTTGGGGTTGCGGCGATTTCCGTTTGCAAAGTGTACCGATTGGCTTTTTGTTCGCCTTTCTTCATAACGTCTTCGTCCTCCTTCTACAGACAGACTTCTTCAACTCAGGGTTTGCCCGCCCAACAAGATGGCGGGCAGGCATCCCGAAGCGTCGGGACAAGCCCCTGAAACCCGCCCTGCAAGCCTGAAACATCCAGGCCCACAAATTGATTATTCTATTTTTAATGGATGGACCTTTATACCATAGTAAACACAAATTTGCAAGACCCAGTACCGCAGTTTTTTTGGGGGTTAGCGTTGGCGCGTCAACCGCAAGCGCGAAACAAGAGACGGAGCCTTCGATCCTGAACCTTCGGACCGAGGTGTCGGGATATCGGGCACCGAAAATTCAAAGGCGAGGCCAACTATGCGGAACGGTGCGCCGCCCGTCGGATTTCCAAAAGGCGAGGATATTGATATATGAGGAGACCGTCTTGATTCTTTGGATCGTCTCCTTGCCATCAACCATTTGATGACGTACCATTCCCCGATATTTCGGCTTGGTTGTCGTCCGGATCGACCCGAGTACTAACTATGAGTCCCCACCGTTTTCGCGGGTGGGGCGCCGTGAGGTGGGAGGCCATGCACATGTGGCGGAATTCTTTTCTGTTCGTCTCCCTGGCGAGTTTGCTCCACTACATCGCGTTCGCGCAGGTGCAGACCCAGCAAAGCGCTGATCAAACGTCCGCCCAATCCGACAGGCTGCAACCCTCGTCTCCACCGGTCACCAGCGTGAGGCAAGCAATCGATCGCATCGTCGCTCGGGAGCATGACGAAGTCGCTACAATTCGCCGATTCAACCCTATCATCGAAATCTATATTCAGGATCTGAAGTCCGACAAGGACTCCGGCTCCGTGCCGGCCCGGGACCATTATTTCGTCGGACAGGCCGACCTCTCGCAGGATGTCATCCACAACTTCATGCCCACAAAAGGAAAGGCAAGGGTCGACGCACTCAATCCCATTTCTCACTTGACGGGCAATTTCTCATCCTTCTACGCGCCCGACCGCTTTCTCGAGATGATTTACATCGACACTAACGGATTCGACCGCCAGCACTATCAGTTCGATTACGTGCGCATGGAATTCCTGGGAGATGTGAAATGCGCCGTGTTTGACATCACGCCGCTCCCGGATTCCGGCCGCGGACGCTTCAAGGGCCGCGTCTGGGCCGAAAATCAGGACTACACCATTGTTCGCTTCAACGGCGTGTATACGCCCGTGACCGGGATCAATCGATACGAGCTCCACTTTGATAGCTGGCGCTTGAATTTGCAGCCGGGCCTTTGGCTTCCGGCGTTCGTCTTCAGTCAGGAGTCCGACCTGAGGGACATCGGTGGGCACGTCCGCTTCAAGTCACAGACGCGTCTCTGGGGCTATGATTTGAAGAATGTAAGTCACAAAACAGAATTCAGCGAGCACACCGTCGAGTCCCCGACCGCAATTCAAGACCAGGTGCAAGCGCAACAGCAGGATCGATCTCTGAGCGACGCCGAGCGCGAATGGCAGCACCAAGCCGAGATCAACGTGCTCGACCGGTTGCAGCGCAGCGGATTGCTGGCACCTCCAGGGGAAGTTGACAAAGTCCTCGAAACGGTCGTCAACAACCTCGAAGTCACAAACAATCTCGACATCGAGCCGGAAGTTCACTGCCGCGTTCTCGTCACTGGCACGCTTGAATCCTTCTCGATCGGCCACACTATCGTCCTTAGCCGCGGCCTCCTTGATGCCCTTCCCGATGAAGCAAGTCTCGCAACGATGCTTGCTCGGGAACTGGCGAGCATCATTGTCACCAAGCCAGCCACCACCACCCGGTGGGACTTCAACGATACGACCAACGTTTCGACGGTGGAAGCTCTGAGCCACTTCTCGTTCCAGGATAATCCGGCTCAAGTCCAAGAAGCGAGCGAGAAGGCGGTGGAGTTGCTGAAGAACTCGCCGTACAAAGACAAGCTGGGCAATGCGGAACTGTTCCTTAAGCAACTCGACACCGAGTCGAAATCGCTTTCGGCGCTGATTAACCCGCGTCTCGGAAGTAAAGCGATTCTCGCGGCCCAGTTGTCCGGTTCGGCTCGGCAACTCCAGCAAGATAAGATCGACCAGATTGCGGCTTTGCCGATCGGCGCGCGCATCAAGCTTGACCCGTGGAGCGACCGCGTTGAGCTGCTTAAGCCGAAGCCTGTGACGCTGTACTCCGCTCGAGAGAATATGCCGTTTGAAGTCACGCCCTTCATACCCTTCCTTACCTTCTATGGAAAGCCCGAAAAACCGGGTCCTGAAGGCGCAACACCGGGAAAAAGCGCGAAGACAACTCAGCCTCAGTGAGCACAAAGGGGCGCCGATATGAATCATTCAGATCGAATCCGCATTGCGGGGAATGTAATTTGGCTGTTGGCGCTACTCGCGCTCGCGATTTGGCTCGAGATTCCACACGAGAGGGAAGCGCCAACCAACGAGTGCGAATTGGCTGCGCGCGGGGATATTGAAACGTCTGCCACTGTGTATGGCAACTTCGTTGCTGTCGGATACCGTAATGTACGCAGCCGTCGAGTAACGGCTGTGGCACTTAGGGGAGACGCAGAGCCAGCGAAAGTGTTGAACAACGTTTGCGAGCAGCGCTGGTACGTAGCAAAGCTCGTTCAACGCTTAAGCGATGCCAATGCCGCGGTGATTGTAATAGACAAATTCTTTGCACCGGACTCATGCGACCCGGGTGACCTTGGTACGCTGGCTCTGATCTCTGCAGTTCAGAACTCCCCACGGCCGATCGTGGCCTCCCAAGGAACTCATTCTCCAGAGTCAGATCCCAAGGGCGCGTGCTTGATCCTGAGCCCATCGTTAGACTTTGGCAAGAAGCGAGACGCCGCCGGCCGGGCAACCGAGAAGTTGGCAGTCAACCTAGGCACCTCGCGACTCAACCCGGATTTCCGCAAGGTGCCTCTCGCTTGGTACGTTTACAGGGACGATGAAGCCTTCAAGAACAACGAGAGTCCAAGTGACACACTTATAGAGACACTTCCATACTTAGCAGCGGTTCTGGCCGATCCCGAGCTGAAACAAGAGGAGCGCTTAAATGCGATTCGTGCTAATGGCGAGCACCCTTTTACTGCATTCATCGGACCCGACTCGATATCACACCTTAACGCACTGGATTTCCTGTGTTCCGGTCCGGACAGAGCGGAAATTGAATCGAGATATTCACTGAAGTGTTCCGAGCACATGAAGGCTGGTGCTGAGCCAGGGGGACAGGTCGTCGTCATTGGTGAAGACACTCCAGGGAAGGACCGACACACCTTGTTCGGAATGGACGTACCGGGAATGTATCTCCAAGCGAATTATATAGAATCGCTACTCGACGGCCATTATCTTAGGCCCCTTGGGCCGGGGTGGGACATCGCAATCCTAATAGCATGGGTGGCTAGCCTGTACCTTGTGTCCTGGCTCTTCGAACCCGAGATTGCCCTTCTCATTGGGCTCTGCCTCGGGGGCGTCGCGTGGTACGGTATCACTCAGCTCGTACTCTGGAAAGGACTGTACCCAGATGTGTGGCTGCCGCGGCTAGGAACCGTTGCGCTGTTCCTAAAATATGTTGAGGGGCGCGGACATCGACTGAGTGAACTGATCAAGGCCGGCAGATCTCGACGCCAGGTGCGCCCGGACGACGTATAGGCTGCCTCTCCCGGAATGAGTACGGCGCGGAGGCGGCTCCGTTCCCTCGTCGGCGGAAAGCGCCTCCGTCGGGATGACAGCGCAGGGCGGGCAGGTGGTTCGCGAACCGCGAGAAGGCTGCCGAAGCGAGCCCGCCAGACGAAGGCGCGGCAGGCTTCGGCGGAGAGAAAGCGGTAGCCCTTCGACTTCGCTCAGGACAGGCAAGCTGCCACACTCCCAAAGACGCCGCGAGCGGCCCGCCCAACGAGATGGCGGGCAAGCGCAAGCGGGGCGGGAAAAGCAAATTCCTTCCCGCAGAATCATCCGGGACGCAAAAAGCGCGCACCCCAGCAAAAACCGTGGGATCCGGGATGACCCGCCCGCCCAACAAGATGGCGGGCAGGCTTCCGCGAAGAAAAACGAATGCCGGCCTTCTGCCAAAGGAGCGGCGGACGCACAAACCGCGAAAGGCGCGGCCCTACAAGCCCTACTCTTGCGAGGCTTCGGTGTCGTCGTAGTGGAAAGAGAGGTCGGTGCCTTCGAGGGAGTTGCCTTCGATGGGGGCGCCTTCGCCCGGACGCTTTTCGGCCTTGCGCTGCTCGCGACGCTCGGCTTTTTCGCGCGCTTTTTCGAGCCGCTTCATTTCTTTTTGGCGCTTCTGAAAGGTGATTCTAGCCACAGGATCTCCTTTTTAATGATTTGGCGAAGAGCCGGATTCTATAACGACTCTTGCCTTCAACAGGGGATAGAGCCCAGCGCTAAAGCGCCCGATCTAAAATCGAAGGCTCGTTCCCGGAGCGCTGAAGCGCTCATTCTAATTCAGGTCAGGGTTTGCCCGCCACGGCGGACAGGCAAGTACAAACCCTGCGACCCTGCCCCTAAATTCCGGGGCTTCCACCCTAAAAACCGGGCACGGCATGCCGTGCCCCTACGGAAAAAAAAATTACCAGCGGGGTTCGCGGGGCTGACGGGCAGCCTCGGTGTAATTCTCGTTCGAGAAGCTGGGACCGCGACCACGGCCGCCGCCTCCGCCACCGCTATTGCCACGCGGCGGGCCGGCGGAGCGTTCTTTCGGGCGCGCTTCATTGACCTTGATATTGCGCCCGCCGAGATCCTTGCCGTCGAGAGCCGCAATGGCTTTGGCCGCTTCGGCGTCGTTGGCCATCTCGATAAAACCGAAACCGCGCGCGCGGCCGGTTTCCCGGTCGGTGGCGAGGTGGACCCGCGTGATCTGGCCGAATGGTTCGAACAGGGCGCGCAGGTCGCTTTCGGTGGTTTGAAAACTCAAATTGCCGACAAACAGATTCTTCATGTTGATTCCTCTACGTGGCTTCAGGGGTTGAAACCCCCGAAGAAATCAAACTCTTGCGGCGGGGTTGAAACCCCGCCCTTCCGCCCCAAGACCTACCAACTGATGCGCGAGGTCAGAACCCCGCCCTCCTGGCTAAAAGTCCTGCTCGGTCTTACGGCTAAACCTGTGCTTCGACGATCGAGGAGAATGCGTGGTGCGATAATCCTCGAGGTCCGCGTCGGTGATGCGGTAATGCGTGCCGGGCGGATGATTTTCATAGGTGGCCAGCTCGCGGCGGAGCTTGAGCGAGCAGACGTCGGGCGCGTCCTGGTAACGGACGCGGCGGCCATTGAAGGCTTCGTTCGTGATCGTCAGCGTAAACTCGCGGACCACGTTTTCGGGTTCGCGGACCGTGAAAGTGTATTCGCGGACGAGCGTTTTCACCTCGAATCCGACGAATTGCACGATGATATTGTTTTGGGTCACTTCGCGCCCACAGCCGGCGCGGCGGCAGCGGCGACGACCACTTTCTTGCGTCGCTTGGTGCGCCGCTTGGGCGGCGTCCCCTCGGCGGGCTCGACGACCATGATGCTGGTGACGAACTTCTTCGGGCCGTGGAGATCGAAATCGATGGAGGTGCGGTCGGAGTCGGATTCAGTGACGACGCCCAGACCATATTGGAAGTGCTTGATGTATGCGCCTTCTTGGAGAGCTTTCACGGAGTCTCCTTTATGAGAAACGAAAACTGCGTGGTGCGTAAAATGGGCGAGCCCGCCGATGGCGGGCCCGCCCCGTTAAACTACTTCGAACTACAGGCTGGCGACGTTCGATGCCTGCAGGCCCTTGGGGCCCGTCGTGACCTCGAATTCAACCGCTTGGCCTTCGTTCAGCGACTTGTATCCATCTCCCTGAATTGCGGAGAAATGGACGAAAACATCTTCGCCGGACTGGCGCTGGATGAATCCGAAGCCCTTGCTAGCATTGAACCACTTCACTGTTCCTTGTTCTTTCACTTATACTTCCTTTTTAAGGCTCAGGGTAACCCCGAACCCTCTTTGTTTAGGCTATTTGTGCTGCTCGCCGCCTCCAGCCGCAAAAAAAACGGGGCTGCAAGTGTAGACCTGCAGCCCCTTCAACGAATCTAAAGGTTTTACAAGAGCAACAAACGCAAGTAGAGTGTCGCACTTTTAATGGCCAATGTCCAGTGTTTTTTTGTGGCGGTTCTGGGACGCGCCCTGGCGGGGCGTTGCAGGAGGGCGCGGGGGGTCCGATCACGACCGCCAGCGGAGGGTGACCGGGCCCGACATCGGATGGTGAAGCGGCGCGCCGGTGCGTTGCGATTCGAGGTAGGCGGCTTTCAGGTCGAAGTACCAGCGGGCCTGGCGGTCGGCGTCGTCGACCAGCATCATCCGGTCTTCGTACTTCAGCCCGAGCGCCTGCTTCTTGATGACTTCGGTGTCCTGGCGAATGAAGCGCGGGCCGAGCACGCGGATGATGAACGACACGATGGGAAACCAGGGAAGAATGTTCCAGGCGGCGACGAAGTCGAGGCGGCAAAGATCGCGGCGGACGGGAGTGACGGTGGTGCGGCTCGAAAGCCAGTAGCGGCCGGCGCGGATTTGTTCGAAGCGCTGGTTCGGGAGAACGAAGTCGATGGTCGTGGTGGCCGGTTCGCCGGTGATGAATTTCAGGATTTTGTATGGCGCGCTGTTGGCGGACGGCGCGTGCGGGCTCATGCGAAAGCCGTTGGGGATGGGCTCGAACTGCTTTGACTTTTCGCGGATGCTGCGGCGCGAGCGCCACCACCAGGCTTGATGCACGAACGGGCCGTGCGCCGGGTCCATCAGGCCGATGATGCCGTGGTCGACCGTGCAGGGGAGGTCGGCCGCGAGGCGCGCGATCTGGTAGCGCGGGCTGAAGGTGGGCAGCTCGGGCGGAGGCTCGGTGGGCGTGTCGGCTGCAGCGCCTGCGGGGTCGGTCATGAAGACTTGCACGTAGCCGTCGCGCTCGGCGCAGGGGAAGCTGCCGGCGTAAATTCGCTCGCATTTGAGTTTCGAATCGGCGGTGAGCGACGGGATGTGCCGGCACTGGCCGGTGTGCGCGTCGAATTGCCAGCCGTGATAGGCGCACTCGACGTTCGCGCCGTCGAATTGGCCGAACGAGAGCGGGAACGCGCGATGCGGGCACACGTCGCGAAGCGCGAACGGTTTTCCGGCGGCGTCGCGCCCGATGACGAGCGGAACTTCGAGCAGCATGGCGCGCGCGAGTTTGCGGTGGTGCACCTGGTGGCTGCGCAGCGCGGGATACCAGAAGCCCCACAGCATGTCGCCCGCGCCTGCGCCGTTTTTTGAGCTGGGGGCTGCCGCGTCGGTCATCGTGAGGCTCATCGTAGTACAGCACGCGCCGGGTCGCAAAGGCGCTAGTCCCTGCTTGCGGATAACGTGTCACAAAGGCGCGCGTGTGAGCGACGCGATGAACTGGATGCCATCGACGCGCTTGGTGCTGAGC
This sequence comes from uncultured Acidobacteriota bacterium, assembly GCA_963744235.1. Lineage (GTDB taxonomy): Bacteria > Acidobacteriota > Terriglobia > Acidiferrales > UBA7541 > Palsa-295. The sequence continues at coordinate 361,441 of CAVUSU010000008.1, forward strand.
CGCTCGTCGTTCGTTATGAAAAGATCGACGCCCGCGGCGGCCGCGCAAGCGAGTTGAATAGCATCCGGCGCGCGAATCGATCGGTCGCTCCGGATCGAGGCGTAGATTCTTGCGGCGCGGGCGTCGAAGGCGATTAGCAGGGATGTCGCGGTCACGGCTCCCTCGTACTTCGCGGCGAGGTCCGTGTCCTTGTGCTCCACGGGCTTGACGAGAATCTCGCCCAACGTCAGGGCGGAAGTCACAAGCAGGTCGCCGCGCTCCAGCATCGCTTGCCGCAGCTTCACCACGCGAGTGTTGAGCGCGCCGTGGCTCTCGAACAGATAGATGAAAAGGTTGGTGTCCCAAAAAACGCGGCTCATTCCCAGCCTTCGCGCAATCGCCGCACGTATGCGTCACCGGGTTCATCGGACCAGAGGTGCGCTCCCGAACCCGCAAGGACCAGCAGGGGATCTTTCCTCGCAGCCGACTTCTCTCGTTCCGATGACCAATCGCGATACCAACTCAGCAGTCCAGCGTATCCATGCGGCATGTCCTCGAGATTCGGTGTGATCTTCGCGCCTTCTCGCGCTGGATGGTACGAATCGCCCTTGCGAAACAAGCGCCGTTTTCCGGGGAATGTTTCGAATAGCATTCGATAGCGGCCCGGGTTCGGTGCGCGGTTCGCGACGCAGTGCTGGACCACATGGACGTAGACGCCCGGTCGATGAGTCGGGGCGAGGGATTCCTTGGCGGCGCGCTCAACGATTTCTTCAATGGAAAAATCGGGCCGCTCGGGATGTTCGCGATGAAGCAAAGCCGCGGCGATCCATACTTCGTCGGCAACCTTGGTGTTGGTCGGCGCTGCTGCTTTCATAGTTGCCCCCATCCCCAAGCACCATGGAACAGCTTGCAGACTTGCTCGTTGAAGTGCATTGCATTCTGCATTTTGAAAAACCTCCTCCGTGGTGCATTTCAGTACCAGACCAAGTAGAGATGTATATTACCATCTGTCAAGAGTAAAGTCACGGGTTGGCCTCAACACTATCGATCTCACGGACCAAGACGGGCCGCGGCGTTTGACTGGTTTTCGGATTGACGCTACTCTATATGTGGATGTTTGCTTCGTTTTATTAGCGATTCCTCTTCCGCCCGCACCGGGCGATGCTGACGCCAGATTGTTTCCGTTTGCCGCTTTTCCTTTTCGATTTTTCTGCTTTTGCGAGGTTTCTGCCATGGCGAATTTGACGCTGTACGAAAAACTGAACCAGATTGAATCGCGCTACGACGAGATGACGCAGGAGATTTCGTCGCCGGAAGTTCACTCGGATTCCGGGCGGTACCAGAAGCTCGCGAAACAGCACTCGGAGCTGGGCGAGATGGTGGCGAAATACCGCGAGTGGAAGGAAATCGCGAAGGCGCTCGAGGGCGCGAAGCAACTGCTGGCGGAGGCCGCGGACGATCCCGAAATGAAGCAGATGGCGTTCGATGAAGCGAAGGAACTCGAGGCCCGGCGCGAAACCGTGGAGCGCGAGTTGAAAGTGCTGCTGCTGCCGCGGGATCCGAACGACGAGAAAAACGTGATCGTGGAAATTCGCGCGGGCACGGGCGGCGACGAAGCGTCGCTCTTCGCGGGCGAACTCTTCCGGATGTACTCGCGCTACGCGGAATCGCAGGGCTGGCGCGTGGAGGTGCTGGAAAGTTCGGCGTCGTCGATCGGCGGCGTGAAGGAAATTGTCGCGGCGATTCAGGGGAACAAAGTGTATTCGAAGCTGAAGTACGAAAGCGGCGTGCATCGCGTGCAGCGCGTCCCAGCTACGGAGCAACAGGGGCGCATTCACACGTCGGCGGCGACGGTGGCGGTGCTGCCCGAGGCGGACGAAATCGACATCAAGATCGAAGCGAAAGATTTGCGCATCGACACGTTCTGCTCGTCGGGGCCCGGTGGGCAGTCGGTGAACACAACGTACTCCGCGGTGCGCATCACGCACATTCCGAGCGGCCTTGTGGTCTCGCAGCAGGACGAAAAATCGCAAATCAAGAATCGCGCGAAGGCCATGCGCGTTTTGCGCGCGCGTTTGTACGAGATGGAGCAGGAAAAGCAGCACGCGCAAATCGCGGCCGAGCGACGCGGGCAGATCAAGACGGGCGACCGGTCGGAGAAGATCCGCACCTACAATTTTCCGCAGAATCGCGTCAGCGACCATCGCATCAATTTCACCTCGCATCAGCTCGATCAAGTGATGGACGGGAAGCTTGGCCCAATGGTGGATGCGCTGATGACGCATTTCGAAGCGGAGCGGCTCAACGACGAACTGGACGCGGCGTGACATTGCCGCCTTCGACGAATGCCTGAAACGCGCAGCATCACGACGCCACGCACCGTCGATGTTCGCACGGCGCTAAGGGAAGGAATCGCGCGGCTGCGCGCGGCGAATGTTCCCTCCGATGCGCTTGCGGCTGAGTTGCTGCTGATGCACGCGCTCGGGCGCGACCGCACGTGGCTCTACTCGTATCCGGAAACGCCGCTTGAGGCGGCTGTTGCGGAGAAGTATTTCGCGCTGATTTCGCGGCGCGCGGCTGGCGAGCCGACACAATACCTCACGGGCAAGCAGGAATTTTGGGGACTGGAGTTCGAGGTGAACCGGGCGGTGCTGATTCCCCGCCCCGAGACGGAACACGTGATTGAAGTCGCGCTGGAACGGCTTGGAGCGCGCGGCGCGGCGCTGGTGCGCCGCTGCGCGTGGCCGACGTCGGCACTGGGTCTGGGTGCATTGCCGTGGCGCTTGCACGGGAGCTGCCGCGCGCTGAAATTTTTGGCACGGATACTTCGGCAGCGGCGCTGGAAGTTGCGCGGCGCAATGCGGCACGGAATGGCGTGACGGACCGCATCCGTTTCGTGAATTGTGACCTGCTGAGTGGCGTTGCGGGCGGTGAGACGCAACTCGATTTGATCGTAAGTAATCCGCCGTATGTGGCACGCCACGGTGCGGGACAATTGCAGCGTGAGGTGCGCGACCACGAGCCGGACGCGGCCCTTTTCGGCGGGCCAACTGGCGTGGAGATTTACTCGCGGCTGATCGAAGAGGCGGCCTCGCTTCTTCATAGCGGCGGGATTATCGTGTTGGAACTCGGCTACAACTCCGCAGCGCACGTCCGGGGGCTCTTGAAACCGGAGCTTCGCTGGACCAACGTGAGAATCACGAACGACCTCGCCGGAATTCCGCGCGTCATCTCTTCCGACCGAGCGTAGCTCGCCGCAAAGGGTCAGTTTCCGATTTCGACGTTACCAGGCACTTAGGCCACCCCCGACGACCACTTGCATGGCGACGCTACTGTTTAGCACAATCTCCGTGAGGCCGAGAAATGGGCAAGCTCGCTGGACGTCTGGTGGTTTGTACAGGTCTCCTATTCTGGCTCTTTGTCCCGTTGAACGGGGCAAAGCGGAGGATGACCGAAATTGCCGTCAATGGTCCCTTCCAGCTCGCGTTTGACTCACAGGACAACCTCTACGTCGTAGAACTCTACGGTCGTCGCATTCTCAGAATCGACAGCTCGATGTCTTCAGTGAAGGTCGCAGCGGGGAATGGCAAAGAGTGCTGCTTTAAGGAGGGCGCGCCCGCACGAAGCATCTCTGTCGATGGTGTCGATAGTGTAGCGGTGGACAGCAAAGACAACATCTATTTCGGTGGTCGGACTGCCAGAGACGGTGCTTTTATCCGCAAGGTCGACGGTTCGACCAACACGGTCAGTACGGTCGCGGGACGGCCCTCAGGATCGGCACCGATTACGCCCGAGGGCGTCTCGACGGTTGTTGGCAATGGACTGCCCAAGAGAAAAATCATAATAGAGTGAGTCAACTCTCTATGAGCTGCATTGTGGTCCTGCTTGACCTAAGGTTGCTTCAGACTGACTAGTGCCCTGTTAGTTGCGTTACGGGAAACTGACCCATCACCTAGCTTGGCGACGCGTTTCAGTTTCGTATTTCTTTCGCCTTCGGCCGAGCTGGGGTATATTTCCACCGTTGGTTCCCCTCTATGCCGAAGCTGGCGCAATACCGGGCGAAGCGCGATGCGAATCGCGGCGGCGAGCCGGTGGTTCCATCGGACGCCTGCGCTTCGATACTGCATGTCGACATGGACGCGTTCTTCGTGTCGGTGGAGCTTCTGGCGCGGCCGGAACTGAAAGGGCAAGGCGGTGGTGGTCGGCGGACAGCGCGACCAGCGCGGCGTGGTTACATCGGCGAGCTACGAGGCGCGGCGATTCGGCGTGCATTCGGCGATGGCGCTGCGCACGGCGGCGAAGCTTTGCCCTCAAGCGATTTTTCTCGATAGCCACCACGAGCTGTACGGGCAATGGAGCGATCGCGTGGCTGCGACTCTGGCGAAGTATTCGCCGACCATCGAAATGGCGTCGATTGACGAGGCCTACCTGGATCTGACGGGCACGGAGCGCGTGAACGGCCCTGCGCTTGGCGCGTGTCATAAGCTGCTGAAGGAAATTACGGCGACTACAAGCCTGCCTTGTTCGGGCGGGCTGGCCGCGACGCGCCTGGTGGCGAAAGTAGCGAGCGAGCAGGCGAAGCCGCGCGGGCTCGTGTGGGTGCCGGCCGGAAGCGAAGCTGCTTTTCTTGCGCCGCTTGCGACGCGCAGAATTCCCGGAATCGGCAAGGTGACGGAAGAAGCTCTGAAGCGGCTCGGAATCGAAACGCTTGCGCAGTTGCACGCCGTTTCGCTCGAGCGGCTCGAAGCAGCGTTCGGGAAGTGGGGCACGGCGCTGTACCGCAAAGCGCGCGGGATCGATTCGTACGAGTTTTTCATCGATGCGGAGCCGAAGTCGATTTCGCACAACCGGACGTTCGGGCACGATACGAACGATCGCGGAAGAACTCGAGTCGACGCTGAGCTATTTGTGCCAGAAGGCAACGAAACGGCTGCGCGATGCGGGACTCCACGCGCGAACCGTAACGCTCACACTGCGCAACACGAAATTCAAAACGATTACGCGCGCCGAAACGTTAAGCGGGCCAAGCGATCTGGATGGCGTGCTTTTGGCGGTGATTCGCGCGCTTTTCAATTACGCCTGGGATGGGCGCGGAGATGCTTCGGCTGGTGGGCGTGGCGCTATCGAATTTTTCCGGAGCCGCGGGGCAGCTTCGATCTTCTCGATCCCGGGCGGCGCGAGAAGCTGGAGCGCCTGGCGCACGCGACGGACCGGCTGCGCGACAAATTCGGATTCTCGAAGGTGCAATTCGGAGGTTCGCTCGGAGATCGGGACGATCGGGATTAGAAGTTACGTCGTCACGCGAAGGACGAGGCAAGTGATGTCGTCGTGCTGGCGGGCGTAGCCAACGAAGGTGTTCACTTGGGTCATGACGCGCTTCAATGTCTCCGAGGCGCTTTCGTTCGGCGCTGATTGAACGCCAGGGATAAGCCGCGCCTCGCCAAATTCCTCACCGCGGTCATTGACTGCTTCGATCACGCCGTCCGTGAAGATGACGAGCAGGTCGCCGCGGTTGAGCTGAACGCGGGCGGAGGGGTACGCGGGTTCGTGCTCGGCGAAAAGCGGAACGCCGAACGGCGGGCCGCCCGTCTCCAACCTTTCGATTTGGCCCGTCACGCGGCGAAGGATCGGACTGTTGTGGCCGGCGTTGACGTAGCGCATCTCGCCCGTTTCGGGATTGATCTCGGCGAGGAAAGCGGTGGTGAAGCGGCGGCCGTCCAAGCTGTGCGCGCGGGCGTAGCGATCGAGCCCGACGACAATTTCGTCGAGCGATTCCGGCGTGGCCGAAAGCGCTCGCAAACCTGCCTGAAACGTGGCCATCAGGAGCGCCGCGGGAACGCTTTTGCCCGCCACGTCCGCAACGACCACCAGCAACGGCGAGGTGGCGGAATCGTGAGGCAACGTCGGCCGCAGGAACGCGTCATAGTAATCGCCGGCGACGGTGTTCTGCGGCCGCGTGGCGAACGCAATGTCCATTCCCGAAACGACGGGGGGATGATCGGGCACCAGCCATTGCTGAATTTCGCGCGCGATTTCGAGGTCGCGCTTCATCGTCACGCGGTCGGCCAGTTCGAGGGCCAGCAGAACGAACAGAATCAGCGCGCCAAGTCCTCCCAGGTTGAAGTTGACTTCATTGTGGCCCTCGCCCGAGTGAGACCCCACCTGGAACGTCAGCAGGACGATGGCAACCAGCAGAAGCACGCGCCGAGCGGGCGAGAGCTTCATCAGCATCGCCTGAAAGAGACCCCAGGCTCCGAACACGAACCGCTTCAGTTTGCTTTTTTCCCGTTGGATCTCTTCCCAATCGACGTCCTTCGAATAGAGGCTGTAACTTGACTTTGCTTCCGCGACGAATTGCCCCCAGAGCTGCTGGAGCTCGAGCCCTTCGGTGACGCGGGCCCAGAACGAACGCAGGCGGCGGCGCCCTTTGCGCTCGGCGTCAGCAGGAGGGATGGCTGAGGTGGACACGGAAAGGAATTATACGGCAGTTTCGCACACGGTCTCGGAAAGGCCAATTTCCAGCACCACAATGTCCCAAACGCTACTAAAATAGGACGCGTAAACGACAAAGCAATTCAAGCGAACTGCAATCAGACGATAAGTAGTTTCAAATAAAAGGGGGTCGTCACCATGAGTGCTGCCATTCTCTTTGTTGTACTTGGTTTGACCATCTCGACCGGCCCTCGAGGGCAAGTTTCCACACAAGTTTCTGTTCAATCCTTAGTCCCTCCCGTTTATCCAGCGATTGCAAGTACCGCTCAGTACAATTCAGGTGGTCAATTGTCAGGGCTGGAAGGTACTGCCAAGGTTGATGTAGAAATCGGAGTGACAGGGAAGGTGTTGGAAGCAAAAGGAACGGGCGATCAAGAAATACTCACGCGTGTCTCGGAGGGAAACGTTCGACAGTGGACTTTTTGCCCTATATCAAAACCAACCAGGATTACGATTACTTACGTCTACAGGCTGATTGGCAAACCTAGCCGCGAAGGGGGCACGAAGCGGATTATTTTTGACCTTCCTGATCGCGTAGAGATCATCGCGCAGCCCCTGATACCAAATACATAGCAGCGTTCTCTGCTCGCTTGTTATGCTTTTTCTCCGCCTTCTCTGCTATGTAGCGTTTGCGCGCACCTGCCACTTGACGCTCTTCGACAAGCCGCTAGTAGCAGGCCTCGCCTCCGATCGAAACTGACCCACCGCCCAACTTCCAACGGCCGCGCGTTTCCCGCATAATCGCGCCATGGACGCGCGCGAACTGGCCAATCAAATCTGCCGCACTCTGCGCAGGAATGGTCATCAGGCTTATCTGGTGGGCGGATGCGTGCGCGACATTCTGCTCAAGCGGGAGCCGGCAGACTACGACGTCGCGACGGATGCGATTCCCGAGCGAGTTCAGGAACTTTTTCCGCGCAGCCTGGATGTGGGCGCGCAGTTCGGCGTCGTCATAGTGACGGACGAATGCGGCGCAAGTGGAAGTGGCGACGTTTCGCTCGGATATCGGCTACTCCGATGGACGTCACCCGGACCGGGTGGAGTATTCGAAAACGCCGCAGGAGGACGTTCGGCGCCGCGATTTCACGATCAATGCCTTGCTGCTCGACCCCGAGACGGACGAGGTGCTCGATTTTGTGGGTGGGCGCGAAGACCTTCGAGCCGGAATCATCCGAGCGATCGGGCGGCCGGAGGAGCGGTTTCGCGAAGACAAGCTGCGGATGATTCGCGCGGTGCGTTTCGCCGCGCGCTTTCACTACGCGGTTGAAGCTGCGACGTTCATGGCCATCGTGAAGCTGGCGGGGCAAGTGAATCAGGTGTCGGCCGAGCGAATTCGCGACGAGCTGACGAAGCTGCTCACCGAAGGCGCGGCACGGCGGGGATTCGAGCTACTCGATGAAAGCGGATTGCTCCAAGAGGTCCTGCCGGAAATCGCCGAGCATGAAAGGGGTGGAACAGCCTCCGCAATTTCACCCGGAAGGAGACGTGTGGGTGCACACGCTGCTCATGCTGGAGGGACTGAAGGCGGGGTGTTCACCGACGCTCGCATGGGGGGTGTTGCTTCACGATGTGGGCAAGCCTCCGACGTTCAAACCGGCTGCGGGGCCGGGAACGCGCATCCGTTTCGACGAACATGTGGAGGTAGGGACAAAAATGGCCGAGGAGATTTGCAGGCGGCTGCGATTCTCGAACGACGACACGGAGCAGATCGCGGCGCTGGTGGCAAACCATCTTCGCTTCAAGGACGTACCGCAGATGAAAGCGTCGACCCTGAAGAGGTTTGTTCGTTTGAACCGGTTTGACGAGCATCTGGAGCTGCACCGGCTGGATTGCCTGTCGAGTCATCGGAATCTCGAGAACTATGAGTTTGTCCGGAGGTTCCTCGCCGAGACGCCGCCGGAGAAGGTGAGGCCGCCAAGACTGCTGACTGGCGACGACCTTAGGGAGATGGGGTTCGAGCCAGGACCCCTTTTCAAGACGATCCTGGATGAGGTGGAAGAGGCTCAGCTCGATGGCAGGATCTCGAGCCGTGAGGAGGCGGCTCACTTGGTGGAGGCGGCTTTTCCGCGAGATCCTAAAGGTGGCTAATCTATTGTACGGAAAAGCGTTATACTGGCGTCTAGGAGGCATGATTCAGGGGTCTGTTTGCGCGCAAATACTTAAGTATGATAGACTCACGTTTCCTGATAGGACAGACCGAAAGATTTACACTTCTTTTTACATTCGAGCTGCATCTAAGGTCTTAGGCAGCCGATTAGGCATGTCGAGGAGTTGTCTTTGTTCTTTGAGTTTTAGGGGGATACCGTGACAAAGGAAGCGAGAGTCATACCGGAGGAATTGGCCGTCCTGCCAGTGCGGGATACCGTGCTGTTTCCGGGCGCGGTAATGCCGCTGCCCGTTGGCCGGGAGAGTTCGCTAGCCCTGCTGGAATCGCTGCAGGGGCCGGAGAAGCTGCTAGCCGTGGTGGCGCAATTGGACCCTCGGGTAGAGACGCCGACGGGTGCTGACATTCACACCGTGGGCACGCTGGCGAAGGTCCACAAGATGGTTCGGATGCCCAATGGGAACGTGGTTGCGTTCCTTGAGGGGCTCGAGCGAATTCGTGTGATCGAAGTAGTGGGGCTGAAGCCGTTCTTGCGAGCCAAGATCGAGCGGCAACCGGACCTGGAAAACCAGCGAGACGCGGAGCTGACGGCGCTCGGACGGAACGTACAAGAATTGTTTCGAGAAGTGGTGGCTCGTTCACCGCAGCTTTCGGATGATTTGCAAACCGAAGTGATGAATATCGACGATCCGGGACGCCTGGCTGACTTCATCGCGGCGAACCTGCCGTCATTGAACACGATGGTTCGTCAGGAGCTGCTGGAGACGTTCAGCGTTCGCAAGCGGCTGGAGACGCTGATCAACGAGTTGTCGAAAGAGAAGGAAGTGCTGGAGCTGCGGAACAAGATTCACGAGCAGGTGCAGGAATCGGTGAACCAAAGCCAGCGCGAGTTTTTGCTGCGCGAGCAGATGAAGGCGATTCAGAAGGAGCTGGGCGAATCAGACGACGGGCAAGTGGAACTCGAAGAGCTTCGAAAGAAGATGGAAGAGTCCGGCATGTCGCCTGAGGCGAAGAAGGAGTGCGAACGCGAGCTGAAGAGACTCGCGAAGATGACTCCGGCTTCGGCGGAATACATGGTTTCGCGAACGTACCTGGAATGGATGACGTCGCTGCCATGGAACAAGACGTCCGGCACGGGGGAGACGGAAATCGACATCCTGAAAGCGCAACAGATTCTGGACGAGGATCATTACGACCTCGAAAAGATCAAAGAGCGCATTCTGGATTATCTGGCGGTGAAGAAGTTGCAACCGGGAATGAAGGGTCCGATCCTCTGCTTCGTCGGGCCACCGGGAGTGGGCAAGACGTCGCTCGGCAAGTCGATCGCTCGCGCGATGGGACGGAAGTTCGTCCGCATCTCGCTGGGTGGAATGCACGACGAGGCTGAAATCCGCGGACACCGCCGGACGTACATCGGCGCTCTGCCCGGTCAGATCATTCAGGGAATTCGCCGCGCCGAGACGCTCGATCCGGTCTTCATGCTGGACGAAGTGGATAAGCTCGGGCGCGACTTCCGGGGTGACCCGGCGGCGGCGTTGATGGAAGTGCTCGACCCGGAACAGAATTCGACGTTCCGCGATCACTACCTCGACGTGCCGTTCGATCTCTCGAAAGTGTTGTTTGTTGCCACCGCGAACTGGATGGATCCGATTCCGGAACCTTTGCGCGATCGAATGGAGATTCTCGAACTTGCGGGTTACACCGAGGAAGAGAAGATCAACATCGCCAAGAAGTTCCTGATCCCGCGCCAGACGAAGGAGCACGGGCTCATGCTCGGCGAGCAGATCGAGTTCACCGACGAAGGGCTTCGCGACGTGATCACGCACTACACGCGAGAGGCCGGGGTCCGGAACCTCGAACGTGAAATTGCGACGCTCGTACGGAAGCAAGCGCGACGCATCGCGGAAGGCAAGACGGACAAGCTCGTCGTGACGCCGGAAGTGATTCGTGAAGCGCTGGGCCTCCCGAAGGTGCGGCTCGAAAAAGAGGTGGAAGAGCGGGTGCAGATGCCCGGCGTTTCCATCGGGTTGGTCTGGACGCCCGTGGGCGGGGACATCGTCTTCATCGAAGCCAGCAAGATGCGCGGCGGAAAGTCGTTCACAATGACCGGGCATCTGGGTGAGGTGATGCAGGAGTCCATGCGCGCGGCGCTCACCTGGGTACGAGCGAACGCCGAGCGCTACGGCATCGATCCGGACTTTTTCCGCAAGCAGGATTTGCACATTCACGTTCCGTCGGGAGCAGTGCCGAAGGACGGGCCATCGGCCGGTGTTGCGATGGTCACGGCCCTCGTGAGTCTTCTCACCGGGCGGCCGGTGCGACCGCGCGTGGCGATGACGGGCGAGATTTCGCTGTCCGGAATCGTGCTGCCGGTGGGCGGAATCAAGGAAAAGGTACTCGGTGCGAAGCGAGCGGGGATTCGAGAGGTGATACTGCCGTCGGAGAACCAGCCGAACGTGCAGGAGGATCTCAAGCCGGAGATGCTCGAAGGGATGCAGATTCACTTCGTCCATACGGCGGAAGAGGCTCTCGAAATAGCGCTGGGCAAGTTTGACAAGCAGGTTCGGCCCGTACCGGGAGGGCCTGTTGGTCAAGAGAGGCCGCCAGCTCCAGGACCGGTGCACTAAGCATCGAGAACTGGAACAGCGGTAAGAAACAAGAGACAGCCGCAAAGGCCCGGAGGAAACTCCGGGCCTTTTTCTTTTAGGGCACAACCGAGATTTCGGTTGCGGGCTTTGCCGGTTTCGCGTACAGGTGAAATCGCATGCCTCTGCGTCCCCGAGAGCTCGTGATACGCGCGCGCGAAGCAGCTACTCTGCTGCTGCGAACGCTCGACCAGAACGAAATGGTGCAGCGATTCCTGGACATCTACGCGGCCGAGCATCGCCGGCCGGGCCGCGCCGACCAGCCCGCGCACTACCGCGAACAGCTCGAAACAATTCGCCGCGAGGCGATTCTGGCGATGGTCCTGCGCGTGGAAGGCGCTCTGCCGAAGCGGCTGAAAGTTCGCGTCCCGGTGCGGACGCCGAAACGTCGCGCCAAATCGACGCGGGGAAAAACGGCGGCGCGCGGGAAAAAACCGAAGGCGAAGATGCCGGCGAAGAGTCGCGGGTGGGAGTTCGCGATTCCGGTGCTCGATCTTTTCCGCGAGGAATTTTTTGTTGCTCTGGGGCAAGCGTTGAACTGGACCCAAGACGACGCGGACGAGTTCTGGCGCGACCTCGAGCTTTACGAAACCCTCAGCGAACGCGAGGACCGGCGGCACACGAGGCGTGAAGCGCGGCTGATGGCGGCGGGTCCGTTCGTGGACCGCGTCGCCTTCCTGCTGGACCCTTCACTCATGGAGCAAGCTCGCCGTGCCGCCAGCAAGTTCCATCGGGAACTTGACGCGGCATCCGATCGCGTGCTCGGCAAAGTGCTTTCGCAGCGGCGCGTGAATTGATGCGCAGCGGCGCGCATTCCGCGCCGACGCGGGCCGCGTTTCTACGGACGCGCTTCCAGCACGATGTTGAATGGTGTTTCAGCGGCACGCCGCACGCGCGTGAAGCCCGCCGACCGCAAGACCTTCGATAGACGCGATTCGCCCGCCTGCGCTCCGAGGCCCAAACCAACTTCCTGAGAGAGCGAAGCGGGCGTGCACAGCATCGTCGAAGCTGCGTAGAAAACTCGGCCGACGGGATTGAGGTTATCTTCGAGCTTGTCGTTCGCGAAGGGTTCCACGATCATCCACGTTCCGTCGCGGTCCAGCGTCCCAAGAACATGGCGAGCGGCGCCTTCCGGGTCTCCCATGTCGTGCAAACAATCGAAGAAAGCGACGAAGTGATAGCCTTTGCCGGGATAATCCTTGGCTTTCGCGACCTCGAACTTCACGCGATTGGCGACGCCGGCCTTCTTGGCGGCTTCACGAGCCATGTCGATTGAGCCCGAGTGGTAGTCGAAGCCGACGAAGGTGGAATTCGGATAGGCCTCCGCCATTAGAATCGTCGAGGTGCCGAGCCCGCAACCAACATCGGCGACGCTCGCGCCTTCTTTCAGTTTTGCTTCGGTGCCGGCAAGTGCAGGAATCCAGGACTTGATGAGGTTCGCGCGATAATTCGGACGGAAGAAACGCTCAGTCCCGGCGAAAAGTCCGTGGTCGTGTTCATGCCAGCCCACGCCCTTGCCCGAACGAAATGCTTCCCTGATTTTCGGCTCGTCCTTCACACAGGCGGCTACGATATCGAAAAAGCCAGGCAGAAAAACCGGGCTCTGTTCGTCCGCGAGCGCAAGCGCCTGTTCCGGCGGCAGCGTGTAAGTGTTGGACCCGGCATCGTAAGTGATGAATCCGCCGGCGGCTTGGGCCGCCAGCCATTCGCGGACGTAGCGCTCGGTGGTGCCGGTCCTGGTGGCGATCTCTTGCGAAGTTAGCGGGCCGGCGCCGGCCATCGCTTTATAAAGACCAAGCCTGTCACCCAGGATGATAAGGGCCGCGTTCATGGCGGCTCCCATTTCACCTACCGCTCTCATCACGAACTCGTGCAGCTTTGCCTCGTTGATTGGTTGAGGCGCGCTGGTAGCCATGAGTATCCCTCCTGATTATTGGGCTTGGAAAATTGCCCGCAGTCTAGCGTTGAGTCCGGAGGGAGTCAATCGTTCTGCTGGTTAGGCAATCGAGGTTGCTACGACTCCCAAACCGACTTCGAGTGGCACAAGGTTTATGCGTATTGACAAATATAGATATCGTGTGATATAGATATTCGCATGACTAGAGTCGATCCTCAAAAGTTCATTCCTCTCAAGGCTCATTGGTTTCACATCATGCTCTCGCTTGCAGGGGAAGAGCAGCACGGTTACGGAATCATGCAGGAAGTCCTGAATCGCACCACCGGGAAAGTGCGGCTGTGGCCGGCGACCTTATATGGATCGATCAAGCGGCTCATCGAGGCCGAACTGATCGAGGAATCCGACGAACGGCCCGCGCCGGAATTGGACGACGCGCGCCGCCGCTACTACCGGCTGACGCCGCTCGGCAAGCGAGTCCTCGACGCGGAATGTGAGCGCCTGCAGGAATTGGTTCGCACCATTCGAGTGAAGCAAGCCGCGGTGACGGAATGAATTTCGCATGGCGGATCTACCGGCGGTTGGCCCAGGCTTTCCCACACGAATTCAAATTGGCTTATGGCACAGACGTGACGCAACTGGGCAAGGATGTGGTGGAAGAGATTACCAAAAGACAGGGGGTGGCCGGGCTGATACGGCTGATCGCGGACATCGCGATTCGCGTGCCGGTCGAATACCTGAGCGAAATGCGCCGCGACATGCGATATGCGTTGCGCGCGCTGATCAAGTCGCCCGGATTTGCACTGGTCGGCATCATTTCGATGGCACTCGGAATCGGGCTGACCACCAACGTATACAGCTCGAAATGGGCGTTGATATTTCGTGATCTGCCTGCAGCGGCGAACGCCAAGAACTTGGTGATGCCTGAGAAGCCCGTCTCCTACTACTACATCGAGCAGTATCGGGAGCAAAAGAGTCTGTTCGCGGGGGTCGCTGCATTCGAGACCGGCATCCCGTTCAATGTCACCTTCCAAGGCGACGTAGGTGGAAAGCCCGAGCGCGTATTCGGGCAACTTGTATCGCCCGATTATTTTTCCGTGCTCGGCGTCCAGCCCCAGCGCGGACGAGTGCTCAGTCCCGAGTTTGAGAAACCTGGCGACGCCCCCGTCGTGGTGATTAGCGATCGTTTTTGGCGCAATCGCCTCAATTCTTCTCCCAACGCAGTGGGGCAGATTCTTCGCCTGAATGGCCAAATTGCAACAATTGTAGGAATCACGCCGAAGGATTTCCATGGCGCCCTGGCCGTGAATCCTGCCGAGCTGTTCGTCCCGATCACAGCGCAGGCCGGAGTCGCACCGGAGCTCGCGAACGACGTTCTGCATCAGCACAACGCCAGGGAGTTTCTGGCAATGATGTGCCTGGCGCCCGGCGTCACCATTGACTCCGCGGAGGCCGCTCTCGACGCGATCACGCGACGTCTCGACGACCAGGATCCGTCGTTGCCGCCACGCACGGACAAAGGCAGATGCGTAACTTTACTTCCGGCAGGCACGAGAGTGCCGATTCCCAGGGAGTTGAGGCCCGTGCTGGCCGGGTTCTTTGTTGCGCTCATGGGCCTGGTGATTACGCTTGCGTGCATGAATCTGGCGAACATGCTGATGGCGCGCGGCGCCAATCGCCGAAAGGAGCTGGCGATTCGCCTGGCGATCGGGGCAAGCCGTTTCCGGCTCGTGCGGCAGATGATGAGCGAAGGCATTTTGCTCTCGCTGCTGGGCGGCTTGGCGGGATTCGCGCTCGCGTACTGGCTCTCCGTGTTGAACTCTCGCTTCATGCCGCCCACGGCAGTGCCCGTCGAAACCAATTTCCACTTGGATTGGCGCGCAGCCATTTTTGCGTTCGGCCTCGCGCTCGTGTGCGGCGTCGGATTCAGTCTGGCGCCCGCCCTGCAAGCGACGAAAGCCGATCTCACTCCGGCACTCAAAGAGGGCTCGATGCTGCAGTTGCCGGGTTATAGGCGCTTTGGCCTGCGCAACTTGCTGATGGTGGCACAAGTGGCGGCATCGCTCATGCTGCTGCTGATGACGGGGTTCCTGGTAATGGGAATCAGCAAAACAAGCAGCGTCCAAACCAAATTCGACCCGAACACGATGTATCTCTTGTCCATCGACCCGGTGCGGGATGGTTACGCCCCTGAAAAAGCGGAAGCTTTTTTCGAAAATCTTTCCGAACGGCTCAAGGCCACCGGGCGGGAGCGCAGCATTGCGCTGGCGGCGCAGGCGCCCTTTTCGATAGACAATGACGAGGACGACGCCACGCCAATGACTGCGGAAGACTCGGCGGAATCCTCTCGCGTGCAGCAGTCCGTGATCGAGGAGACCGTGGGCGCGGGCTATTTTGCGACGCTCAGCGAGCCGATGCTGGCTGGGCGAGAATTCGAGGAACGCGATCAAAGGAGCCAGGCAGACGGATCGAATACTTTATCTTTGCCCGTAGTCCTGAATGCGACATCGGAGCGAAAACTCTTCGGAAATGAAAATGCCATCGGGAAGCGTGTTAAGGACGGCAAGCGATCTTATGAAGTGGTCGGCGTGGTCCCCGACTTGAAGAATGGAATCGGAATCAGCCAATCCATAGTTTACCTGCCGCTGACGCCGCGCGATTTTGCGCGGCCGTCGGCCGGGGGCATCACCGTTCTGGTGCGGTCAGGTGCGGGACCAGATGCCTCAATCGGCATTCGGAACGAGATCGCCGTCATTGATCCCAAGCTGAACATCTTCGATGTGCAAACACTCAGCGATTATCTGGAGCGCAGCCGGTCGTCCACGCGGTTCTCTGTGCAAACATACGGCGGAATTGGAGCGTTCGGCCTGGTGTTGGCCGCAATCGGACTCGCCGGAGTGACGGCCTACTCAGTGGCGCAAAGGCGCAAGGAGATCGCAATCCGCACGGCGCTGGGCGCAAGCAGGGCGCAGGTGCTGCGGCTGGTGCTGCGCGAAGGCGCGGCTCTGGTGAGCGTCGGAACAGTTCTGGGATTTTTGGGCGCGATAGCGATGGCAAAAATACTCTCGGCGCTGACCAACATTTTCGTGGAGGCGCTCAGGGTCGGTACCAACGATCCGCGCTTGCTCATCGGCGCACCCGTGTTGCTGGCGGCCGTGGCGATGCTGGCCTGTTACGTGCCGGCGCGCAGGACGGCCCAGATCGATCCGCTGAAGGCGCTGCGCGAAGAGTAGGGTCTCGATGACGATGCAACGCCGCATTCGGGCCCTGTAAGGGTATTCCTCTTTGGCACACTGCGGTGCCGTGCCGATACATTCGCAGGCTGGTTTTTGCTATTCTCGCGCCAGTGACCGCTGCCTTCTACATTCTGATAATTCTACAAATTACCATCGGGTTCTATTCCCTGTGGACCGGGTTCG
Source organism: uncultured Acidobacteriota bacterium (assembly GCA_963744235.1). Taxonomy (GTDB): domain Bacteria; phylum Acidobacteriota; class Terriglobia; order Acidiferrales; family UBA7541; genus Palsa-295. Next base: position 377,974 of record CAVUSU010000008.1, read on the forward strand.
AGTGGTTTCGCATGGTTCGCCGGCGGATGGGTTCGCACGCTGGATTTTACGCCCCGGTGACGGCCGTGATCTGCCCGTGCAAAGGAAACGAGCTGGGCCTGGAGGACAATCTTAAAGCGATCACGCAATTCGACTACCCGAGCTATGAGATTTATTTTTCGCTGGCGACGAGCCTCGATCCGGCGTTGAAGGTGATCGAGCGTGTGAAGGCCGCAAGCAAGCGGCCGGTTCACATTGTGATTGCAGGTCCGCCGGAGGAATGCGGAGAAAAAGTCTACAACCTTCGTCGTGCGGTCGAATCTTTGCCAGCCGACAAATTCGAGGTCATTGTTTTCACCGACTCCGATGTGCGGCTCAATCGTGGATGGTTGACCAAACTGGTGGCTCCGCTTCAGGACGCGCGCATTGGAGCAACAACCGCCTACCGCTGGATGATTCCCAGCCGCAGCATCGGGCAAGGCGGATTCGCTAGCGCGATGGCGTCGGCGTGGAACGCAGCCGTTGCCACGATGCTCGGAAAAGAAAAGGATAACTTTTGCTGGGGCGGCGGCACGGCGATTCGACGCCGAACTTTTGACGACGCTCAGGTTCTTGAGTTTTGGAACGGGGCGGTAAGCGACGACTTTGCGCTTACGAACGCCCTGAATCAAGCGGGCAAACCAATCGTATTCTGTCCCGAATGCCTGGCGGCCACGCCGCATCCCTGGACCGGAAAAGAGCTGCTCGAGTTCACCACCCGGCAGATCGTGATCACGCGCGTCTCTTCGCCGCGGCGGTGGGTGCTCGGCATGATTTCGCATCTCGCGTATTCACTGACGCTCATCTACGCGTTCATCGTCATCGTCGTCGCGATGATAGGAGGCGATCCGTGGGGGCAGCTCGCACTGCTGGCCCTGGCGGTCCCACTGCTGGCAGCGATGAAGGGCGCAATGCGAACTATCGCGGTGAACGAACTCCTGCCCGAGTGGAAAGCGAAGCTAACAGAATGGGGCTGGGTGTGGATGGCGCTTGCGCCGATCGTTCCGTTTCTCTTTTCGTGGAATTTTATTCTGTCGCTGCTGACGAAGAAGATCCGCTGGCGCGGAGTTCGTTATGAGCTTGTTTCAGTGAACGAAACCCGCATCCTCAAGCGTTAAACCGCAGTTTTCTGCGGCGCAAAAGCCTGTTGGATGCGGCACAGAAAAAACGCCGTAGCGGCCCCGGCCGGAACTGCCAGCCACCAACCCGCCTCGAGAACCGTTTTCGGACCGTACGTGAGCATCTCCAGCAAGCCCATCCCAGAGCGCTGTTGCATCGCGATATGCCGGCCCCATATTCCTAGAACCGCGATCACAATTGGCGTCATGATTGCGCCTGCCACAGCCCAATGGCTTGGAGTTTTGCATTCCAGAGCCAACATCGCGCGCCGGAGCAGAAATCCCACGAGCAGGGAGGCCAGTGCCCCGGAGGCGAGACCAAGAAAGTAGAGGGAAAGCAGCCCAAACGCGAAGTCTGCCACCGGATGTTCCAGTTTCACGGGATACATCCACGTGATCCAAATCAGCGTGCACATGAAGAAACAGCCGAGAACCCAAGCGGAAAAGTAATAAACGAGGCTGCCGCGCCGCGTCATATCCGGCGCTGAATGTTGGGGAAGTCGACCCAGACTTTGATGCCGCAGAAGTGCGACCCCTCGGTGCAAATGGGCGTGGAAATTCCCGCGCGAAGGTAACAGGGCGGACCAATGTAGCGGCCTAGCTGCGGAAACGCTGAGCGCACCTGGTCCACTTCTTCGATCGACGCCTGATAGATTTCTTCCTGCGCGTTGAAGCAGGTGCGCATCGTCCATTTGTGCAGAAGGTGCAGGAGCGATCCTGATTCCACCAGCCGGATGGCTTTGGCATTGGGCAGCAAATAGAGAGCAAACTCGGGCCGAACACCGCGGTCGACGAGCTCGTTCTTCGCCGACCACGCTTCCTCCATCGCACGATGATAAATTTCCGACGCTCGCGGATTCTCTCGCACCAGCATCGGCGTGATGTAGTCCGGCGAGCGCGTATCGGAGAGCGTCAGGAGCGGCCGCGAACCTGGCACCATGCGATGCCGTTGGTCCTGGCTATCGGCCGTGTGGCTAATTTTTTTGGCGAACGTGAAATTCGCGTGCTGCAGCGGGCGCATCAACGGCGCGTGGACTCCAATGTTCAAGGTTTCGCGCCGGTATGGGTTCCGGGCGGGATCGAGCATGCGATCGAGCGCCTCGGCGTCAGGGCACTCCGCGGAGGTAAAACCGGCGACGGCGCGGTAGGCTTCCGCCATTGCTTCGATGGCGCGCGGCGAATAGTCGATCAGGCGCGACGTCAAATTACCCAGCCGAGCGTCAAACTCCCGCGCGAACGCTTTGCCGTCTCGCGGTGGTTCGTGCCATTCCGGCGGATCCTCCAGGGGCGCGTTGTCGAAGCGATCGAAAAACTGCGGGTCCACTTCACGGACGCGCTCCACCATTTCCCCAATCACGTGGCGCGCTTCAGCTGGAGAGTCGCTCACGGACTGCATGCGCCACAGGCGGTGCAGCACGATGCCCGAAACGGTGTGAACCATCGTCGTGAACGCCGCGACGGGCAGAACGTAGCGGGCCACTTCGATCGCGCGTTTTTCGGATTGGCGATCCACTTTTTGCACGCGCTTGGGATGCGACATCGAACTGAGGTGCCAGATATCCGCGAGGATGCCTCGAGCTTCGGGTTGGAGGACTTGGGTCAGGTCGCGGTAGTGCTGCCACGAGCGCGCAATTGCATTTTCGTAGATCGCGCGCTCAGCGGGTCCGAAATTCGGATTCGCGGCACCTTCCGGCGGGACGTAGGCCTGCGGCCGGTCGAGACGCACGTATCGCTGGCTTTGCTGCTCGGAGTTGTAGAAAGGATGCGCGTGCAGGAAACACCACACGAACTGGCGGCTCACATTTTCGAGGCCAAATTCAAAGTGCGCGTGTTGATAGACGGTATGATGCCCGCCGTAATAGGTAGCGGACCCGATGGTGACGCGCTGCTTGTCGTTCACTTCGTCGGAGTTGATGAGGCGCGTTGAATAACACGTGCGCGCAGCGGCGATCGCGGAATCGAATGGATGAGCGAAATAGTTTCGCAGGGTCACGCGCGGCGGCGCTGTTTCAACCCGAGATTCTTGCGGCGAGTCCGGCGTAGGAGAGAATCGCGTGACCATCTTTCGGCATTGTACACCGTCCGGACGCGGATGAGGTGCGCAGCCGGAGAGGTCCGCGCGCACCCCTAGCTTCTTTTCGGCGAAGAAGTCCTAGAAAGGCGCCGAGACTGGCAGTTACTTCTTGGGAGCTTTGTCGGCGTACTTTTTCTGGAACCGCTCAACGCGGCCGGCTGTGTCGATGAGCTTCTGTTTGCCCGTGAAGAAGGGGTGGCAGCTCGAGCAGATTTCAACGCGGATCATGTTGCCCTTGGAAGTGGAGCGCGTCTGAAATGTGCTGCCGCACGCGCAGTGCACCGTCACGGCGTGGTAATCAGGATGAATGCCTTCCTTCATTGCAAGACTCCGTTCTGCTGGCCGGTCTGCGCGAAAGGGACGTACAAGTCGCGTCGCTAGGCCAGCGCGAAACCTCAATTATAACTGATTCCTGGAATGATTTCCACCGCGAGCGTCGGACCTGACGCATACCGGAATGTATCTCTAAGAAACGAAGGAGCAGCCAACGCGCGTGCGACCACTCTCGACTCGCATGGCGTACGTCCTGCGGAGAACTACCCGAACCGGAGGCAGGATCGGAACGTGCAAAACGGCACTGAATTGGTAGGCGACTTCCTCGGGCTTGTCCATGAGCAGCGAGACACCGCCGTAGCTGAGATCGATCACGCGCGCGGTTTTTTGGCCGGCGTCCGCGATGACGGCATAGGCTTTGGTTCCCGAGAGCGATACCCGCTCCCACTTCCGCTTCTCCACTCGCGAAGGGGCGGGGGCCGGCCCGGGCACTGGGACTTTGAGCGGTTCGGCTTCGGCTTTCGGAGATGGCGTTTCAGGACTGGTCGCAGCCGAGGGTCCGGCAGGTGAAACGGGTGAATTATCCCGAGGGCTGCCGGGTTCAAACGGGACGACGCGAGAAGTCGAGCGGCTGGCGGCCTTCAGTTGATAGAGCCGTCTGTCCGCGACTTCCAAGAGATCATTCTTTTTGTCACCGTCTTCGGGATACACCGCCGTGCCGAAGTCCAAAGTCACCCCGATCTGCAGATTCAGGGGACGCAAGTCGGCTTCATATTGCGCGCGAACACGCCGGGATAGCGTGAGGGCTTGCTCGGAATCCGTTTGCGGGAGGAGCAGGGCAAGCTCGTCTCCGCCGATGCGAAAAGCGAAATCAGAGGAGCGAAGCGTTTTGCGAAAAGTTGCGGCAGCGAGCTGCAGGATCTGGTCACCTTGGAGATGCCCATGCTGATCGTTCACTTCCTTCAACCGGTGGAGATCCAGGATGACGACAGCGAGCTGGTGGGTGTACCGCTTCGCTCGATTGAGTTCCTTTTCGAAGTACTCGTCGAAGAGACGCCGATTGTAGAGTCCTGTGAGCGCATCCGTCGCCGCATTGATCTGAAGTTTCTTGAACTCCGAATACTCCATCATGATGGGAACGCGCAGGAGGTTTGCTGAGGCCAGCACGTCGATCATGGCGGCCTTCAATGAAAAGGACCTGCCGATGCTTTCCGAGAGTTCCCGCCGGCGCTGGAGAATCATCAACCAGTATTCGACGCACTGAGGCTCGCTGAGGTCGATTTGCGCGACAGTTCGGAAGAATTGACGCAGAAAAGGCGCACGGATCGAGTCATCGAGACCGTGGAGGGTCTCGACCAAGAGATCGAGAAAAGACTCTTCGGACGAGGGCTGCGGCTGAGATGGTTCGCCGGGCTGGGCCATTAATTGGTCCGAGAAAGCTCTACTCCACCCTAACTTTTAGGGGAGACCGCCTGCGGGGGCGAAGAGAGAGTGTAGCACGGCACAGTCCAATCCAAGATCACCATGCTCGAAGCGGGAATCTGTAAGCTGCTGTAGGGAATAGGATTAAACGAGGCGCGACGAACCTCACCGGCCAGCATGCGTTGACTTGCCGAGATGTGAAAAGTACTTCCCTTTAAGCGTATCGATGTGCACGTACGGAGTGCAGAGTATGACCAAGCTCAGCCGATGGGCTTGAGAAATTCAACTCCAATGAGGTGAACATCCCCAGCCTCATGGTGACGCTTGACTCTCCCCTGAATTGGGGGCATGCCGGCCGGAACGAGTGCAGAGGAGGTTATGGATGGCGCAGGGATGGTAAGAGTAATGATTTCGTTCACTGCGAGGGCGCGCGGGCAGGTGATGAATGCTCCTAAGCCACTGATGTCAAGAGTCTTAGCTAGTTCCAGGAACTGCTCTCCGTGCGCGTCGCGCCCGCGTATGAAGAGAGGCACCTGGAGGTGAATCCTCTGGAAGCGGCGCCGCTCCTCGTAAAGCGGCGACATCCCTACCCTTTGATGGACTGCCGTTTCCCTCACGTCTGCGGTACCTCAGTTTTAGTACTCCCACTAGTTCGCAATTTGAATGCAAGTTTGTGGTTTCGCGACCACTTTATTAAGTCATTTAATTACAGGCCCTTAAGTCGTGGTACACTGGACACGCTACAGGGGGTAGCCCCAAGAGTGTGCAAATTTACTCCACTCGGTTTCCACCATTGTGCAAACTTAGGCCGCTTTTACCATTGACACTCCTGGGTCCCTTTGCGAGCATACGATTTCTTTCACTGTCTCTCTGCCGCAGAGAGGGTGTGTCTTTAGGATCGTTTCAGGAGGAGACTTGCCGGAAGGTTTGACCGCAACCCAGCAAGCAGGGAACCAGGCTGCATTCCAACTGGTTGCCAGCCTATTGGACGCATTGGATCGGCCGGTCCTCGTCTCAGGACGAGACGGTCGAGTTCTTTTTTCCAACCTGCACGCCCAGGATGCTCTGGGCGCGGCGGGAGTGAGCTCCAAGCCCGAAACGAACCTATTCCGGGACATTCTGAAGTGTGATCGAAGGGGGATTTTGGCCCAGCTTGAGAGTGGAGAACAGGAGCTGAGTCTTCCTTTCGAGGGCTCTGACCTAAAGAGCAGGGCACGAATTCGCTGGCTGCCGGAACCCGACTGGTTGGTTGTGTACATCGAGCCAGTGCTCGCGGAAGCCTCGTCGCACGAAGCCGAGATGCGGCAGACCGTACAGGAGTTGATGCAGGAGCGGGAAATTACATACCGGAACCTCCTGGCTGCGTATCTGCGTTTGCAGGAAGTGAATCGCCAGAAGACGGTGTTTCTTGCGTCTGCCGCTCACGAATTGAAGACGCCGCTTGCGGTGATGAAGGGCTACTACGATTTGCTGCTTTCAGGTTCTCTCGGAAAGCTGAGCGACCGCCAGCGAGACATTCTGCAGGAATCGAAGGAAAGCTGCGACCGGCTGGTGCGTCTTGTTTCGATGTTCTTGAATTATTCGGCGTTGGAAAGCGGCAAGCTCGTTTTGCAATTGCGCGAGAACGATCTTCGCGACTGCATCAACGATCTCACGTGCCGCTGGCAGGACGCATTTCAGCGCGCAAACGTGCGGCTCGATCTGAAACTGGATCCGGACCTGCCGCTTTTTCGCTTCGACTACCAGAAAGTGCAGCAATGCATGGCCAATCTGGTTGACAATGCGTTGAAGCATACCCCGCCCGGCGGATGCGTTACGTTGGTGGCTGAGCCGCATTTCTGGGAACGGCGCGTTTGCGAAGCTGCTCCGCCGGAAGAACGCCGTCGCGATCGGGGCGGCCGCTCCAACAGCGTGCTGGTTGCCGTTTCGGATACAGGCGGCGGTATCGCGGCGGAGTTTCATCAGGAGATTTTCGAGGAATTTGTGCGCGTGGATCCATCATCTTCAGGAATGGGATTGGGGCTGGCGATTACGAAACGATTGATTCAGGCGCATCGAGGCAAGGTTTGGGTCGACAGCGAAGTGGGGCGCGGGAGTTCGTTCTCGTTCTTGTTGCCGATCAATGTCGAATGAGTCGGCCGAACGAGCGAATTGAGTAAGCGGTTCGAGCTTGAATGGAATAGCAGGAAATTCGGTTTCGCAGGAACACAATGGCTGACAAAGAGAAGATCCTGGTAGTAGACGACGAACCTAGCATCCGAAAGTATCTTCAAACGCTCCTCGAAGTGGATGGTTTCAGCGTTCAGAGCGTCGCCAGCGGAAAAGAAGCGCTGGAACGCGTCGGCGCAGGCGAGCGTCCTGACTACATCATCCTCGATGTGCTGATGCCCGAGATTGACGGTTTGGAAACTTTGCGCCGCTTGATGCAGGTGGACCGATCCTTGAACGTGATTATGTTGTCGTGCTCCAACGAGGTCACCACGGTCGTGGAAGCAATACGTCTCGGCGCTCTCGACTATCTTACGAAGCCTTTTGAAAAGCCCGAACTGGATGCCGCGTTTCTCAAGGTGCGGCAGAAGCAGCAATTGCGTTCGGAAAACGACGCGCTTCGTGAATATTGCGAGCAGTTAACCGAGGATCTTTCGTTCCTCGCCGCCAGCCCCCAGATGCTGAAAATCCGCCAGCAGATTCTGCAGATTGCTCCCGTGGATGTGCCCGTCTTCGTCAGCGGAGAAAGCGGAGTGGGCAAGGAAGTGGTTGCGCGGATGATTCACTTACGCTCGAACCGGCGGCAGCAACCTTTCGTGAAGGTGAATTGCGCCGCGCTCCCGGGCGAGCTGCTGGAATCAGAGCTCTTCGGATACGATCAAGGCGCATTCACCGGCGCGGTCAGGTCAAAACCCGGAAAGTTTGAGATGGCGAACAAGGGCACGATCTTCCTGGATGAGATTGCGGAAATGAGCCCGCATTTGCAGGCGAAACTTTTGCACGTCCTGCAGGATGGGCAATACTCCCGGCTCGGCGCGAGGTCCGTGGTGAACGTTGATGTGCGCGTGCTTGCCGCTACGAACATGGATGTGAAGGTAGCGATGAGGTCGGGGCGCTTTCGTGAGGATCTCTACTACCGGCTGAACGTGCTTTCGATCCACGTTCCGCCGCTGCGCGAGCGCACAGCGGAAATTCCCCTGCTCTTCAAACATTTTTTGGTCAAGTACAGCGAGAAATACCAGAAGCCGGCCACCGAGCCTTCCAAACATCTGCTGGAAGCGGCGTTGCGTTATCCGTGGCCGGGAAACCTGCGCGAGCTCGAGAATTTCGTAAAACGTTACGTAATCCTCGAGGACGACGAGGGAAGTTTCCGCGAGCTCCTGGAAATGACGGGCCAGCAACAGCGCCTTGCGCCGCGCGAAGAAACTCCCGCACCAAAGGAGCAAGGTTTGAAGGCGCTGGTGCGCGGCTTGAAGGACGAAGCGGAAATGGAAGCGATCGCGGATGCGCTGGAAAAAACGAATTGGTGCCGCAAGGATGCGGCGCGCATGCTGGGCATCAGCTACAAAGCGTTGCTTTATAAAATGCGGCAATTCAATCTGGACTCGGGACGCGGATCACGCTCTGCTGCGGCAAAGGCTGCGGCGAAGGAAGCGGCAGCCAAGGAGGCAGCCGCAAGGGAAGCAACGGAAAAAGCGGCCGTGCCCGCTCCTGCCATACCAGGGGTCCGCGGCTCATAGTTTGGCCAGGTTTGATTCGCACACGCAGCCATTCCCACAGCCTCAGGTAGTCCTAGGCCTCTGAAAAGAGTTGCATATCTAGAGCACATCCGAAGAAATTTCCGCTACCGCAGGTGACAAGGTTGGTCTAGTATTCGTGCCCGAAGTGGGTCACGGGTGATTCTTGTTTCACTTGCGACCGGGTTCACATCACTCGCCTAAGGCAAAGCAAAGAAACGTTTGTTGCTGTTTTCAAAGGGGTTGCCATCGCGGCCGTTTTTTGACGATGCCGGATCATGCCTGACACGGAGTACTGGGAGCCGAAGGTACTGGGTCTGGCAATGGCGGATTCCCTTTGGAAGCGTGATTGCTGATCTTACTGCGGGGGGTTTGTGCGTGAACTTCAATCGTGTTATTGAGGAGCGTGGATGACCGAGCGTCGCATGGCCCGCCGGTACGACCTCTCGCTGCCGGTAAACGTCCGCCTGCCGATTAACAGGGAGCCTGGATCACACAGCGGCCACACTCGCGACATATCGACGCGAGGGGTCTATTTTATGATGCACAAAGAACTCTCGCCGGGTACGGAATTGGATTTCACGCTGACTCTGCCTGCCGAGATCACGCGCGGTACCGAAGTGTTTGTCCGCGCTCATGGCCGTGTGGTCAGAGTGGACAAACGACGCGACGAAGAACACGAAACGATCGGCGTCGCCGCGGTGATCGAGCGCTACGACATCATCCGCGGAGAAGGCACGCACATTTAGTTGTGAACTTTTGTTGCAGGTTGTGGTTCTTTCGTTCTAGCATGTGCTCGATTCTTTAGGAGGTCCGATGAAGATAGCGGACCTGGTTTCTTCCCGCCGCGAAGTCTTTTCTGTTAGAGACGACACGACCATACACGACGCAGCTCGATACCTGCGCGACCATCAGGTGCGGGCTGTGGGCGTATGCGACGCTGACGGCGTCCTGCTCGGCGTGATCTCGCAAAGCGACATCTCAGACAAAGTCGCCGCGGAGAACAAGTGCCCTGCATGGATGCGAGTTTCGGAAATCATGTCTCGGCAGCTCGTAACGGCCACGCCGGAAACCTCGATTGAGGATTGTTTGCGTCTCATGGATCAGCACGGGATTTATCACTTACTGTTGGTTGACGCTGACAAAGGCTTTCGCGGAATGATTTCCGTCACGGACCTGCTTCAGTTGTTCGCGTCAGATCAAAAGGCGCGAGCCGACATGCTCGAGGCCCTGATGTTTCCGCAAAGATAGAAATTTCAAAAATACCCACCGCAAGACCCGTTGTTCACTGTGACCGGATGGCACGTCCCACGTTCCGATGAGGGCCTGTTTCCTCTTTGCACAGTAAGCACCGTCATCGAATTCCCTTCAAGTCACGAAGGAAATAGGCTTCCCGAAAGTGCTAAGCATTTTCAGGTTGGCCGGGACTCTCCACGGGTCTGGCGAGTGGTTTCGAGTACTGGAACCTCCTCCGGTGCAGAACCTATAGCCCATGAAAACAATTACTTGCGTATGGGTGTTGTCACCTTGGTCGGGTATGGGTGAATCAGACAACGTGGCTGGTTTGGTTGCCCGAATGCAGGCTTATACCCGGTCCGATTACAGGATTACCCTGACCTTAGCCGAATGGCTTCAGCCGCCGAAACCAGACTCCTAGCCCCGAACGCAATCGAATTGCCCCCGGAGCACATCTATTTTGGCCCAGCAGAGGCCATGCAGGCGGTTCGCCAGCGCGTCGACCGAGCGGCCGGACTCAACGTCCCCATTTTGATTCTCGGCGAGAGTGGGACGGGCAAAGAGGTCCTGGCCAAGTTTATACACGAGAGATCGCCCTGGCGAGGTGGTCCTTTCGTCAAGGTGAATTGCCCCGCGATCCCCGGCACCCTGCTGGAGAGCGAACTGTTTGGGTTTCAGAAGGGTGCATTCACAGGGGCGATCGCGGCCAAACCCGGCCGCATGGAGATGGCGCAGGGCGGGACCCTCTTCCTCGACGAGATTGCGGAGTTGGACGCCAGCCTCCAGGCCAAACTTCTTCATGTGCTGCAGGACGGTCACTTCACGCGTATCGGCGACCATGAAGAAAAGCAAATGGATGCCCGCGTCATTTGCGCGACGAATCGCGAACTTCAGCATGAAATCGAAACCGGCGCTTTCCGCTCCGACCTCTTCTATCGCATCAACGTAATCAGCATAACTCTCCCTCCCTTGCGTGAACGGCGCGATGACATTCCGTATCTGGTGGAGTATCTCCGCCTGCTCTTCAATCAGCGTTTCAAGCGGGATGCTGGTCCATTATCCCGAGAGACCGTGCAATTCCTGCAGCAGCGCGATTGGCCCGGAAATGTTCGGGAGCTCGAAAATTGTCTGCAGCGATACGTCATACTCGGCTCCGAGGAGGCGTTCTATGCCGACAGAGACGAGAAGAAACCTGTCGCCTTTTTGTACGACGCCACCCCCGAAGGCAACATCCCTCTGAAGCGCATCGCACAGCAGGTTACGCGGCGTATGGAGCGCGACCTGATCCTCAAGGTCCTGCAAGCAAATCACTGGAATCGCCGGAAGACCGCCGAAGTGCTGAAAATCAGCTACCGAGCCTTGCTCTACAAAGTTCGCCAGGCGGGACTTCCCGCAAAGCGGCCCCAACGCAAGATCGATGTGGAAGTGCCCGGCACGACGTCCCTCCCCATAGACTAGGCTGCCCCGTTCTGCAGAAACCTGCTTCGCCGCCCTTTTTTGGCACATGGTAGTCACCTGCCCGTGGATGGCAATTCCAGGGCATCGCGGCCTCTGTCTCATAGAGATACAGGCTTATTTATCAGTAGCTTAGGACCTGGCAGCGTGGTATTCGAAATGCAACGACAGATGTAGCACTTGAAGGTGTCGAAGCCGTGCCTTCGCTCTTCGAGATTCGGCGCACACGAGATGCGGTTTGAAGAACGGCAGACGAAGCTGAAAGGGCCCAATGAAGAAGATTCTTGTTCGAGTGTCACTATCAGTTCTAGTCGGAGCGGTTCTGTTTTTTGCTCCGACGGCCTTGGCGGATACCGCCAGCATGTTGCTTACGGGCGCGGGGAATAACGGTTCGCTAGGCGGTGTCGACGTCGGTCCATACAACATTGAGATCAACGGCGTGTCGACATCCGTGGTTTGCGACGATTACGACGACGAGTCTTACATCAACGAGACGTGGACGGCGAACGTCACCACGCTCGACAGCCTTGGCGGCACGAAGTGGGTGGATCTGGGCAACTCAGCCAATCTTTACCAGGAAGCCGCATGGCTCTCGCTCCAGTTGCTGTCAGCCGGGCCTGGACAAGCCGGTGATATCCAATTCGCAATCTGGACGCTCTTTGACCCCAACGCACTCAACCAACTTTCCGCCGGCGATCAGGCAAACGTGTGGTGGTGGATCAACGACGCTCAAGGCCAAACATTCTGGTCCGGAGAGTTCGCGAACATCCTGATCTATACGCCGAACACCACGGATCCCATTCGATGCGACGGCGGCTATTGCGCGAACACACCGCCCCAGGAGTTCATTGTTGCCACGCCGGAACCGGGTGGCTTCGCCCTCATGTTGACGGGACTATTGGCCGTCGCGATAGCGATTCGGCGCAAGAGCTTCGTAAACGGGCTAAATCAGAAGGCTGCATAGGCTCATCCGCTTAGCGTCGGTTTGCCCGGCAGGGTGTCTAACCCCCTTCCTGCCTGGCAAATTGCTTCCTTTCGAACTCGCTTCCGTTCCGAACGATATGTGTGCGGACCCGTATCTGGTAGGAACTTGCCCGCGTTCCGTTGCTTGCTCCGCTAATTCACTTACGTTAGCCTAAAATACCCATGGCTAAAGCGGTGGCTAAATCGAGCCTAAAGGTCTGTCTCCTTTCTCCTCATCCGATGGTCCTCGATGAATTTCGGCGGCTGCTGGAGAGCTCGGGATTTCAGATTGTTTCGAAGCAGCTCGATTCGATGCTCGCCCCGGACCTGCGAAATCTTGAGGTGCCGCGCGGCGCCGTATATGTGATCGACGCTCACGCCGCCCGTCAGGCAACGGGAGCGCTTCTCGGCAACATCCTCGACCGGTTCCCTACTGCGCGGCTCTTGGTGGTGGGCGACAAGCTAAAAGAAGCCGACAGTTACACCCTGCTTCGACAGGGCGTGAAAGGAATCCTGAACTACGAGGAAGCTCGCGAGCAACTGCCCCGCGCTCTGCCGCTAGTGGCCGCGGGCGGTTTTTGGGTTCCCCGGACGGTCCTCTCGCGGTTTGTCGATTCCATTCTGAGCAGCACGCAGGGGCGCAGACTTCGCGGAGATTCTCCCGCGGAACTCAGCCGGCGCGAACAGGAAGTGCTGAATGGCTTGCTCGAGAATTTGGCGAACAAGGAAGTGGCGGATCGTTTGCACATTTCTGAGCGAACCGTCAAATTTCACGTTTCAAACCTCCTGGCCAAGTTCGGCGTGCGTCGCCGGGCGGACTTGATCCTGCTGTGCTTTCAACGCCGCACCGCCGGACAGTAATCACCCGTATTCGGGTCAAATCCATGGTTTCCGTGCTGCTATAATTCTGCTCCTCCCGGTTCAGTAGCTCCGCCGGGACCACTGGCATGACCACTTTCAGCATTCAGAACTTCGGCTGCCGCGCGACAGACGCCGACGCGGCATCGGTGCGCCATCAGTTGCTTTCGCAAGGCCTGACGCTGGCCGATGAGCATTCGCATGCCGACGTAGTCGTGCTGAATACGTGCACGGTTACGGCGGCGGCCGACGCGCAGGCGCGCGACACCGTGCGCAAAGTTCATCTCGCGAATCCGGCCGCGCGCATTGTGGTTACCGGTTGCTATGCGCAGCGCGCTCCGGAAGAGGTCGCGGCGGTGCCCGGAGTTACATGGGTCGTCGGCAATTCGCATCAGTCCGACATTGGTCCACTCATCGCTGAAGACGTCCGGCCACTCGTTGCGCGAGCCGGACCTGGGGCGGCCTGTGAGGTCGTGCTGCTCACGGAAATTCAGAGCGACTCAATGTCGCTGGCTCGCGGTCCCGCAAAAATCCTCACCGGCGACATTTTCGCGCAGGCCTCGATGTTCGCTCCTCCGGCCGGATTGGTCGCCGGGGATCGCACGCGCCCCATCTTGAAGATTCAAGACGGCTGCGACAATCGCTGCTCGTACTGCGTGATCCCTTTCGTTCGTGGCAATAGCCGAAGCCTGACCCCCGACGCAGTGGTCGCGCAGGTGCGATCTCTCGTCGCGGGCGGAACGAAGGAAGCCGCGAAGGAAGGCGCGAAAGAGATCGTCCTCAGCGGAATCAATCTCGGCAGCTACGGCCGCGACTTGTCGCCGCGCGCCGAACTCCCGGCGCTTGTGCGCCGCATCCTCGATGAGACGGAGCTCGAGCAACTTCGCTTCAGCTCGATCGAACCGCAGGACATAACGGAAGATTTCGTGGCCCTGGTGGCGTCGTCGGATCGAATCGCGCCACATTTTCATGTGCCGCTGCAATCGGGGTCGAACCGAATTTTGCGCGCGATGCACCGCTGGTACCGCGCGGAACACTACGCGGAGCGCATCAAGCTCATCCGCGCAGCGCTGCCGGACGCAGGAATCGGCGCGGACGTGATCGTCGGGCTTCCGGGCGAGTCGGATGAGGACTTCGCGGTGACTGTCGAGTTGATCGAGCGTTTACCTTTCACCTATCTGCACGTCTTTTCGTTTTCGCCCCGCCCCGGAACCGAGGCGGCGAAGGTCGGCGTCGCGGTGCCGAGTCACGTCATTCGAGAACGCGCTCGCTCTCTAAGGTCTCTCAGTGAGAGGAAGGCTGCGGAGTTCCGTACTTCGCTGACGGGATGCAGGGTGCGCGCCCTGACGCTCAATCGCGCGGGAGAAAACTGGACCGAAGCGCTAACCCGCAATTACTTGAAGGTCCGAATCGCGGGGTCGCATGCCGCCAATCAGTGGCATGACGTTCGGCTCACCACTTCCCCCACTGAAGTCGCATTCGCGTCGGCACCGGTATAGCAGACGGTGCCGTGCACTTGTGGAATTCCCAGCATTTTATGCAGCGAAAGCAGCGCCTCAGCGCTCCGGAATAAGCCGCGCATAGGCTCATCGCCTTACGCCGCCGTCAAGCGCCGTAGGCGCGACACAAGCTGCTCTCAATTCTCGAAGATTACTTGCGCGAGAGCCAGGTTCCCACTGTGCGTGATGGTGAGAGAAATATTCCTGACGCCGAGCTTTTCGGCAAACTGTCGCGCCACGCCTTGAAGACGGAGCGTCGGCTTTCCGCCCGGAGCGTTTGCCACTTCAATGTCGCGCCAGCGCACGCCGTGAGTCCAGCCTGTGCCCAGCGCCTTCATCGCCGCCTCTTTCGCCGCGAACCGAGCGGCGTAGCGTTCGAACTTATTCTTGTGGCTCTCGCAATAGGCAACTTCCGTCGGCGTGAAGAGGCGCTCGAGAATCGCTGCCCCATGACGAGTGATAGCCGCCGTAATTCGGTCGATTTCCGCGATGTCCAACCCTAGCCCGACGATCACGTGCCCTCTATGCCCGCTGAATGTTGAACCACCGCTGATTCAGCTCCGCACGGCTCGGCGATTATACCTATAATTGTGGCGGGCACTGGACGAGACATCGGCGACACAATGGCGATTACTGTTAAAAAAGGCCCGCGGACGACAGGTTCGCGCGCAGGCCAAGAGGCGCTCCAAAGACGCTTCGAGTTGGAAGTTGCGCCCGAGCGGCGGCCTGCAGATTGTCCAATCTCCTGCGCTTGCGAAGCTTGATTGGCTCGTTCATGGTTTCAGCACGCGCCTGGGAGGAGTAAGCCAGCTCGCGGCCGCCCGATAGCAACCTGAGGACCAGTACGAAAGCCGAGCGCGTCCTGAATCTCGGGTTCACCGATTGGGATTCGCGCGACAACGTTTCGGAAAATCGGAAGCGATTTCTCACCGCGATCGGGGCGGGTGCGATGCGAGTGGTCACACTGCGCCAGGTTCATTCGGATATTGTGCACCAGATTAGCTTGTCGAACCCAAACGCCGGAGCCGAGGCCCCCAAGGGGGACGCTCTCCTCACGCGCGAACGTGGCGTGCTGCTGGCGATTCAAACCGCTGATTGCATTCCCATTCTTCTGGTGGACACGAAGCGCAAAGCTGTCGCGGCGATTCATGCGGGCTGGCGAGGCACGCTTCAACGGATCGCAGCAAAAACTCTTGGCCGAATGCAGATGGAATTTGGCAGCCAACCCACAGATGTCATCGCCGCTCTCGGTCCGGGAATCGGGCGCTGTTGCTATGAAGTGGGCCACGAAGTTGCCGGAGAGTTCGGAGCAAAATTCGCGAATGCCCGCCAATGGTTTGAAGGGCCGTTCGATCGAGTCGCCTCAGGCGACAACGATCCGAACTGGCTGCCCTGGCTTACGATGAAGCCGCCGGGGCATGCGCCTCCGCCCGAACGCGTTCATCTGGATCTCATCGCGGCAAATCGCTCGATTCTGATGGAAGCCGGAGTCGCGGCCCAAAGCATTTCGGCTTCCGGCTTCTGCACGGCTTGCCGGACGGACCTTTTCTTCAGCTACCGCCGCGAACGCACTACTGGCCGGCTGATGACTGCGATCGGACTCCTGTAGAGGTGTTCGGATTCTTCTCTGTTTCTAAGACCTATCTGTGTTCATCTGTGGTTTCAAGGTTCTAAAGGGTGGCTCGCGAAATCTGCGTGATGTTCGAGGACGTCGCCGCGGACTCCAGCAGCGCGAGTTGTCCGCAAGCGGCCATTACGTCTTGCCCGCGCGAATAGCGAACGAAAACCAGCACGCCTTTGTCAGCAAGGATTCTCCGAAATTCTTCTACGCGGGATGGATCAGGCTTTTCGTACGGTAGCTCACCCGGATTCCACGGAATCAGGTTCACTTTCGCGCGCAAGTTCGACACAAGCCTGACGACGCGGCGCGCATCGTCAGGGG
This sequence comes from uncultured Acidobacteriota bacterium, assembly GCA_963744235.1. GTDB lineage: Bacteria > Acidobacteriota > Terriglobia > Acidiferrales > UBA7541 > Palsa-295. Next base: position 394,557 of record CAVUSU010000008.1, read on the forward strand.
CATCGTTGAATCCTCCAAGCAGGACGTATTCGAACGTGAGGTGCTCCCACGGCCGCAGGGAGTATCGGCGGCAAGCATCGAGCAGGTTCGCAATCGGATACTTGCGATTGATGGGCATGATTTGGTCCCGCTGCTCATCCGAAGATGCATTCAGGGAAATTGCAAGCTTCGGCCGCACTTTCTCTTGCGAGAGGCGCTCGATGCCGGGAATGATCCCGCTCGTCGAAAGCGTCACGTGCTTAGGGGAGATGGCCATGCCGTTTGCATCGAGCAGAATTCGCATCGCCGCCATCACCGCGTCGTAATTCAAGAGCGGCTCGCCCTGCCCCATCAGGACGACGTTGGTCTGCGGCTTGAGCGCGTCGCGATTCTCTTCGAGCGCGACCAGCACCTGTCCCAGGATTTCGCCCGGTGTCAAATTCCTCACGAGACCCAGCGTCGCCGTCAAACAGAAATGGCAATCCACTGCGCATCCCGCTTGCGTGGAAATGCAAATCGTCTGCCGGTTGTCCTCAGGCATGAAGACGGCCTCGACGGTTGCACTCTTCGTGCCGGTGGTGTCGGCCCCCGCACGATCGCTCGCGAACCCCAGCACGTAGCGGGTCGTTCCATCGCTCGAGCCATAGCGCCGCGCCACTCGTGGCAAAGAAATCGAGGCTTCGCTTGCCAGACGTCCGCGCAACGATGCCGGAAGGTTCGTCATCGCCGCGAAATCGAACCGGCGCTCCGCATAAAGTGCGTGATAAATCTGCGAGCCGCGGTAAGCGGGTTCCCCGAGAGACTCAACGACTGAGCGCAGCTCTTCCGGGCCCTTACCGAGCAGGTTGCGATCGTTGCCAAAAGCTCCCATAGACACTCGCATTTCGATCATAACACGCTTGATTCGCGCGATTTTCCGCCGTCGCAGCGCGTCAAAGTGGAGTTATAATCACTTTTCAGGCTTTTCTCTGCACGTTTTGGGGCGCAACCATGGGAATTCTTGCGATTGATGACTGGGTGAAACGTCTCTGCACGATCACACCGAAGGATTTCACGATCCCGCAGGTCCTGGAGTTCACGCAACGCAATCTTATTCTTCCCGAAACGCTCACTCCCTATCTTTTCTACGCCAAGAGCCATTACACGCGGAACCTGATCTTCAAATGCGATCTCTTCGAAGTGATGGCGATTTGCTGGGAAGTCGGACAGGTAAGCCGCATTCACAATCACCGCGGGCAAAACTGCTGGATGGCGGCGCCGATCGGACGCCTGCGCGTCCAGAATTTTGCGGTGCAGGATCGCGACGCCTCGCGCGGCACTTGCAAACTGGTTCCGACCGATTTCTACGACATGGATCCGGAACATCCCGGCGTTGTGCAGCCGGAGCAGCCGGTCCACCAGGTGCTGAACCTTCCCGAATTCGGGCGCCGCGCAACGAGCATCCACATTTATTCGTATCCGTATTCCACCTGCGAAGTGTATCTGATGGATAAAGGCGCGTACTCTGACGTTCCGCTCCACTATTCAAGCGAGTATGGGAAACTTTCTCCTGATGAAAAGCTGATGTAATCGCGTTTCTGGACACCACTGCTCGAAAAAAATCTGGAAACTGGATTCTGCGCGGCGATGACATTTGCCGCCGCCGCGTGCAAAAATAGAATAGCTACATGACACAAACCGCTCGCGACGTGCAAAAGGAAATTCTGCTGAACGGCCTCGTGATTCTCACCGAGAGGATGGAGCACGTCCATTCCGTCTCGGTGGGGATTTGGCTTCGCACCGGATCGCGCCGCGAGCCGGCCCACCTGAATGGCATCTCGCATTTCATCGAGCACATGGTGTTCAAGGGAACGCAGCGCCGCACCGCGCAGGATATCGCGCGCGAGGTGGACAGCATCGGAGGAATGCTCGACGCCTTCACCGCCAAGGAAATGGTGTGCTTCAACACGCGCATTCTCGACGAGCATCTCCCGAAGGCCTTCGACATCATCGCCGACATGGTTCTCGATCCCAAATTCGACGAAGAAGACATCAGCAAGGAACGGTCGGTGATTCTCGAAGAAATTCGCATGACCCAGGACAATCCCGAAGATCTCGTCCACGAGCTCTTCACCCAGAATTTCTGGAATCCGCATCCGCTGGGCCGGCCGATTCTCGGCACGCCGGAAACGGTCTCGTCGTTCACGCAGCAAACGCTTCAATCCTGGTTTCGGCAGTGCTATGCGCCGAACAATCTCGTAGTCACCGCGGCCGGGCATCTGACGCATCCGCAAATGGTGGAGCTGGTGGCCAGCCGCTTCTCGAAACTCGCGCCGTCGCAGGACGCGCTCGCCGATCCGCCGCCGCAGCCCACTCCTCATATCACGCTGCGCAACAAGAACGAACTCGAGCAACTCCACATCTGCATCGGAGTTCCCGCGTTGCCGATGTCTGATCGGCGCCGCTTTGGCGTTTCCGTCCTTAATAATGTGCTGGGCGGCGGCATGTCGTCGCGGCTGTTTCAGAATATTCGCGAGCGCCTTGGCCTGGCATACGCGATTTTCAGCGAGCTGAACGCTTATAAGGATGCGGGCGCGCTTTCCGTATACGCCGGCACGTCGCTCGAGACCGCTTCGACAAATGGTTAACTGCGTTCTCGAAGAATTGCGCCGCCTGAAGGACGAGCCGCTCACCGAGGAAGAATTGCGCCGCGCGAAAGACCACCTGAAAGGCGCCACGCTGCTCGCGCTCGAAGGGACCGGCCACCGTATGAACAGCCTCGCGCGCTACCATCTTTATTTCTGACCGCCACTTCACGCCGGAAGAATTGATCGCCCTTCTCGAAAGCGTGACGCCCGAAGAAGTTCAGCAGATCGCCCGCGAATTCTTCCAGACCGACCGCCTCGCCGCATCGGTTGTCGGCAGCCTCGACGGCTTCCAGCTCACCCGCGACCAACTTTCGATCTGACACAGCCATGTCTCTTGGTCGGCTCCGCCATGCCTTCGCGCCGGAATAGGCGTCGGAAATAGCACCGCGTGCGCGACTTCGTATTGACGTCGGTGCGCAGGTTTGCCATCATCCTTCGCGGCATCGCACGCGGAGAAAAAGCGCATCTCGTTACGCATATCCATTCTGGCGTCGGGCAGCACGGGCAACTGCACGTTGCTCGAAACGGAACACACCACCCTCCTCATTGACGCCGGAATCGGCCGCAAGGAAATCCTGCGCCGCTTCGAGGTCCTTGGCCGGGCGCGCCCCGAGCGCGTCGACGGCATCCTGGTCACCCACGAACACACGGATCATTCGAGCGCCGTCGCGCAGCTCGCTCGCGATTGGGATTGCCCCGCTTACCTCACCGAGCCCACGTACCGCGAGATGCAGAAAATGTACGAGGATGGCGAGAAGCCAAGCCCGAAAACGCGCATCGATCGCATCCAGCACATCAGCCCGGGGATGCGATTCGAAATCGGCGACATCGAGGTAAGCGCGTTCGCGATTCCGCACGATGCGGCCGATCCCGTGGGTTACGCCTTTCGCGTGAATGGTACGAAGGTGGCGATCGTCACCGATCTCGGTTACATGCCCGAGCTAGTGAAACACCATCTCCGCGAAGCCGATTTTTTGATTTTGGAATCGAATCACGATCTCGAAATGCTCAAGGTGGGGCCGTATCCCTGGTACATCAAGCAGCGCGTGATGAGCCGCACCGGGCATCTTTCGAACACGGTGGTCAGCGATTTTCTGGCGGACTCGGAAGTCTTCGACGGCCGCGCGCGATATCTGGTCCTCGCGCATCTCTCCGAGCAGAACAATACGCCAGACGTCGCGCGCATCTGCGCCGAAGAAGCTCTCGGCCGCCGCCCGGCCGATTTCAGCTTTGGCGGCGCGCTGTACGTCGCCTCGCAGCGCACCCCGCTCGGCCCCTTCGAACTCTAATCCTTGGTGCCGTCATCCCGACGGCGTAGCGGAGGGACCTCTCTTCCGCCTCCCGCTTTGTCATCCCGACAGAGGCCCTTCTCAGCCGACGAGGGATCTGCTGTTTCTTTTCGTCTGAGCCACCCCGCTCGAGCGCACGCGCTCATTCCCGCGTTTCCTCTCGTCGCGTCAGGCTCGTGAAAAACAGATCGTGCATCGCGCGCGACGTCCCGCCCGCCAGGTTCGCGTCCCGCACAATCTCGAGGCGCGCATCGAACAGATTCTCGGGATTCACCGCCACTCCCGGCGCCACTTCGATCTGCACCAGATTCGCGCCCCGATGCTCTGCCACTGTGGCTTCACGCAAACCCTTGCACTGGTAGCACACGCCCGACTTGTTGATCAGCGCGCACAAGCCCTCGTAGTCGCCGGTCATCTTCGCGCGAGCCGCCGCCAGCCGATGCCGGAACACCGGCTCGGAAACACTCAATATCCCGGCAGCCTCCTCGTTCGTGAATCCGAGCACTTCCTTCAACATCACCGCCGCCTGCTCCTCCGGCGGCAACGTCCGCGCGATGCACGAAAAACAAAACGCGATGTGCTCGCGAATCTCGAACCGGAATTCCGGCGCGCGCGTCAGCTCCACCAGCATCTCGTACGCTTCCGGATTCGCCGTCGCCTCTTGCTCGCCGATGAGCTGCGCCTCCACGCGCCACCGTTTCTTGTGGCGCAGATGGTCCAGGCAGACGTGCGTGGCGATGCCGAAAAGCCAGCTCTTGAACCGCGCCTCGCCGCGATACTCGCGAATGTTTTCGAGCACGCGCACCAGCACATCCTGCAGCAAGTCTTCCGCGTCTTGCCGCAGCGTCACCATGCGATAGATGTAGCCGAAAAGCGGCTTGCGCCACGGTTCCACCAGCGAGCCGAACGCCGCGCGATCGCCTTCGCGCGCGCGGCCTACCAGCGCCGACTCTTCTTCCTGCGACAGTTGCGACATCGGTTGACTCGCCATTCCAATCCTCGCTTCGAAAGTTTGAGGGCCGCCCAGTCTAAACCGAAACGGCCCCATCTGCTTGTTCGTCAGGTACTGCTGAAAAGTTCGCAGAACCGGTCGGTTTTTAGGGGGTCGGACCTTTAGGTCCGACATTAACGCTCGCTCCATAAATCCTCAGGAGGGCGGGGCTTCAGCCCCGCCGTAGAGTCCGCAATTAATACGGGCTTTAGCCCCTGAAGCCGACTGGGTTTTCTCAGTGTCTCTGTGCGTGTTTCCTGCCTCCGATCAATGTCCCATCAGCGGCTGAGCCAACTGCAGCCGGTTCCCCGAAGGATCGCGGAACGTCGCGAGCTTCACCACGCCGGGAATCTCTTCGGTTTTCCCCTCGAACTTCACGCCTTTCGTTTCCAGCCGTTTGCGCTCGGCCTGAATGTCGTCCACGCGCAGGACCACCGTCGCGCCCGGCTCCTTGCCCGCATGCGGATTTGCGGCCAATCCGATGGACGCTTCGCCCTCGGCCCCCGCGAACTCCGCCCACGTCTGCATCTCGAACGTTTTCTTCAGTCCCAGCACGTCGCCGTAAAACTTCTTCGTCTGCTCAAAGTCGTCCACGCCAAACCACGATACGGTCACTTTCATTTTTGGATTCTCCTCCGTTTGAATTTGCCCTGCTGAGGAGTAAGTCGCCTGGCGCGGAGATTTCCGCCATCGCAATGAAAATGGTGGGGTTAACCCTCAAGCGTATGCCGCTGCCCGCCCGCCGTCTTGTTGGGCGGGTCATCCCGAGCGCAGCCGAGGGACCTCTCTCCGCCTTTGCTCGGTTTCGTGTCAGCCCCGACTCGGGTTTCAGGGTGGAAGCCCCCGGACTTCAGTCCGGGGAGCGCCGGCGCTTTGTGCCGTGCGAAAGACGCACGCCAAAAAACATCGGTCACTCCTTAGTTGGGCTTTCCCCTCGCGCTGTGCGCGATTCATTTTTCCCCTTTCCCGATTGTCAGCACCCTTCTACCAGCCGATCCGTCATCGGTTGCTTGCCGCTTAGTTACGTCTATGGTATTCAACTCCCCGTACTCGAAAGTCAGTAAAGGATTCCCAATGGCGGAAGTCACTGTAAGACGAATCGGTGAACTCCAACGCGGGGTTTTCAAAATATTGCTCGACCATCCGGAGGGTCTACCCGCGAAGGATGTTCTCAAACGAATGGAGCAAGTGGTGCCGCCAACACAATTTGAAAAGAGATTACCCAAATAGGCCTGGCGTTCAAAGGTACGGCAAGATGATACGGTTTGCGACGATCGCACCTGTGAAAGCAGGCTGGATGATTAAAGACAAGGGCAAGTGGTACCTCACGGATGAAGGGAAGAAAGCTTACTCCAAATACCCGGACCCCGAGGAATTTCGACGCGCAAATCGGCTTCTCTTTTATCAGTGGGCCGACATGCAACCCAAAGATGCCGCCGAATCGGGAGCTGACGAACCAAGCGTAATCGCAAAAGTCGAAGAAACTTCGAGCACGCTTGAAGAAGCTGAGGAGAACGCTTGGTCCGAAATCGAGGAATACATCCAGACGATAAAGCCTTTTGACCTACAGAAGCTAGTAGCGGCGCTCCTGCGTGCTATGGGCTATCACGTATCGTGGGTTGCCCCTCCCGGGCCCGACAAGGGAATCGACATTGTCGCGCACAATGATCCTTTGGGCACGGGCGCACCGCGTATCAAGGTACAGGTGAAGCGCCGAGCGGACAAGATCAACGTCGAGGGATTGCGATCATTTATGTCCCTCGTGGGTGAACAGGATGTCGGGATCTTCGTTTCGACTGGCGGCTTCACTCCCGACGCCGAATCAGAAGCGAGGACCAAAGAGACTCGGAAGCTCACGCTTCTCGATTTAAGAAAGCTCGTGGATTTATGGGTGAAGAATTACTCGAAGATTGACGAATCCGACAAACACCTCCTGCCGCTCAAACCTGTGTATTACCTCGCCCCTTCGGAGTGACTGTAGGAATCCGAGACCCTAGAACTCCGGCTGCTCCTTTCCCGCTTCCTTGGGAGGGCCTTCGACCGCCCGGGGAGTCGGGGGCTGCCCGTATAGAAGTTCCCCTTTTTCCAGAACAAACGCCAGTGGGATCTTCGGATTGTTGATGTCCTTTCCACCGGACTCATGCCATTTCGCGTTCCACTTCTCGTAAAACGGCTCCAGGTCACGGGGCGTAACGCGGTAGATCGCTTGAAGCTCGATACCGCAGTAGACGGCAAATATCCAATCCACCTTTCGATACTTCTCGATTATGACCGGGTTGATGTGATGGTGAGTTGAAAAACTCTTTGTGAGGTCGGTGTTCACCGACTTTAGCTCATATTCCTTACCGGCTTCATCCACTGCGTCGTTACCCTCACGACCAGGCAGGACCTTCAGGCCTAGGAGCAGTGTGACCTGAAGGAGCTTGCCCCCATTGTCCTGAAAAATGTCCGCTATGCCATGTTTCCTGGCAAGCTGTTGATACTCACGCACGTGCGCCAACAGCCTCTCCATCAACTCCAGTCTGGATGAGCCTTCATCGGCGTCTCGCCTCGTCCAGAAGAGTCACGATGTCCACCTTCAGTGCAACCGCGAGGGCTTCTATATCTGAATTGAGATATTTCGTTTCGCCCCTCTCGACTGAGCCAACGTAGGTCCGATGCAGCCCCGCCAAGTCTCCAAGTTTTTCTTGGCTGAGACTCTGCTCGAGACGGATTCGGCGTAGATTCTCAGCTAGAATGTCGGCGTGTTGAGATTCGCTTCCCCAAGGCGTATAACTATCGCCAGTGGGATGACTTAACGTCTACGGACTTTAAGTAGCATCAGGGAGGCAGAGATCAGTGAAGATTTGCTATGAGACCGGGCTTGGATTTGCGGCTCGGGGTGATTCTCGCCGCTTACTCGCAAAACTGGACGACGACACCGTCAATCTCGTCATCACCAGTCCTCCCTTCGCGCTCCAACGGCAAAAAGAGTATGGGAATGTGGACCAGGACGCATACGTCGATTGGCTGACCGAGTTCGGTCGCCTCGTTCACAAGAAGCTTCGAAAGGATGGAAGTTTTGTCCTCGACCTCGGTGGCTCCTACCTAAAGGGGCAAGCTTGCAGCTCGTAGTCTCTACAACTTTCGCACGTTGATCCGGCTCTGTGACGATGTAGGTTTTTTCTTGGCCGAAGACTTCTATTGGTTTAATCCATCGAAACTGCCAAGTCCAATCGAATGGGTGAATAAGCGGAAGATGAGGGCCAAGGACGCGGTGAACACTGTCTGGTGGTTCAGCAAGACCGACTGGCCAAAGGCCGACATTTCGAAGGTGTTGACCCCATACAGCGAGCGCATGAAGAAGCTCCTTTCTAATCCGGAGTCTTACTACAAGCCGAAGGTCCGCCCTTCAGGCCACGACATCGGGATGAGCTTTGCGAAAGATAACGGCGGTGCCATACCCTCCAACTTACTTCAAATCCCTAATAGCGAGTCGAACGGGCAATACACCAAGTGGTGCAAGCTGGTCGGAACGGAAATGCACCCCGCCAGGTTCCCGAAGCGCTACCCGGAGTTCTTCATACGATTGCTGACTGACCCCGCTGATCTCGTTGTCGATATTTTTGCAGGTTCTAACACGACTGGCTCTGTTGCAGAGAGGTTGGGACGGCGCTGGCAGGCTTTCGAGGAGCGTCTTGACTACATCGCCGCCAGCGTTTTTCGTTTGCTTCCGGCGGACCTTACAGAACACCAAGTCGTAGAGGCTTATCAGCGAATCCTGAAGGGTGACACTGTCCGAACGAGCGCCTACCTACGCCAACGATCGTTTCTGGCTGCGGGGAACGAATAGTCTCCGTCCTCCGCAGGAGTCCCTCCATCGGGCGGCCGGTGGCTCGCCTTAAGCCCTTGATTTTCGGTGTCGAATCCCTTCGAATTTGAAGGGTGCGCGCCTTGGATTCTGATCCTCCGCGTTTCCGCCTTCCATAATCCACGCAGTTCTATAAGTACTGGGTCTTGACAAATTGATAATTCTATGATAACCTGCGGCTGAGTTTTTAGGATGAGATGATGAATATCGACGGCAACCAAGACCCAGTACCCCACGACGAGCAGCTCCGAACTGTCGGGATCACGAACCAGGGAGGCGAAGAAAAAGCTAATCGCAACAACCCCACATTCAAAAACCGCCGCAATTCCATGAAAACAAACCACAAGACATTTTCTAACCGCAACAAGAACACCCTTTTTGGTTCGCCCCACTTTCGCTCGAGGTGGGGGAAACCACCCGTGCCGAGCAGCCAAATTCCAAATAGCAGACCGGGATTAGAAATCGTCCCAAGTCCAAGAAAACACTCATCCGGAGATACTTCTAATCTACGGTGGGGTAGAGGGGGCAAGAGTTCAGCTTAAGCGAACCGCCAACCAGGAAAGAGGCAAATGAATCGCGCAGAGCGCGAGGGAAAACCTCAACTAGGGTTTCAGGGTTTGTACTTGCCTGTCCGCCGTGGCGGGCAAACCCTGAGATAAAAAAGGGAATGAATGCATGAGAATGATTGAAGCGAAAAGCTGCCGCGCTAAAGACCGCGGCGGTACGTTCAAACCTTTTCGGGTATCATCTAGATGTAGTTCGCGAAGAAACGCCGGGGGATTTCGTTGATTGCACGGTACACACGACCGGAGATGGGCCGCGTCTGGAGCGAGGAAAACAGGTTCCAGAAGTGGCTTGAGGTGGAACTGGCGGCGACGGAGACGCTGGCGGAGGCGGGAGTGGTCCCGCGCGAGGCGGCCGCGAAATTGCGCGAACGTGCGCGTGTGGACGTGGCGCGGATCAATGAGATTGAGGCGAAGGTTCGTCACGACGTAATCGCGTTCACGATCGCGGTGCAGGAATCGGTGGGCGATCCGGAAGCCGCGCGCTGGCTGCATTATGGGCTTACGTCGAACGATGTGGTGGACACGGCGCAGGCGCTGCTGATTCGCGAAGCGTCGAAACTGATTGAGAAAGGGATCGAGCGGTTTGGAGAAGTACTCGAGCGGCGCGCGTGGGAGTTCAAGGACACTCCTGAAATCGGCCGCACGCATGGCATTCACGCGGAACCGATTACGTTTGGGCTGAAGATCGCGAATTGGTACGCGGAAAACCGGCGCGACCTGGAACGTTTTCGGATGGCCGCGCAACAGATCGCGGTGGGCAAGATTTCGGGCGCGGTGGGGACCTGCACGCACCTGGGCCCGGAAATCGAGCAGAAGATTTGCGCGCGGCTGGGGCTGGCCACCGCTCCTATCACGTCACAGGTGATCGAGCGCGACCGGCACGCGCAGTATGCGTCGACGCTGGCGATTGTGGCCGCGTCGCTCGAGCGCGTGGCGCAGGAGATTCGCCACCTTCAGCGGACGGAAGTGCGCGAGGTGGAAGAGCCGTTCGGCGGCGAGCAGCGCGGGAGTTCGGCGATGCCGCACAAGCGGAATCCGGTGAGCTCCGAACAGATTTGCGGACTCGCGCGCGTGGTGCGAGCGAATTCGGTGGCGGCGCTCGAGAACGTGGCGCTATGGCATGAGCGCGATATTTCGCATAGCTCGGTGGAGCGCGTGATTCTGCCCGATTCGACGATCCTGGTGGATTACATGTTGCACCGCACGACCGAGATTATCGCGAACATGAAAGTGTTTCCCGAGCGCATGCTGCGAAATCTGGATTCGACGCATGGGCTGGTGTTTTCGGGGCAACTGTTGCAGGACTTGGTGGAGCACGGCGCGCCGCGGGAAGACGCGTACAAGTGGGTGCAGGGTCATGCGATGGCGGCGTGGGAGTCGGAGACGAGTTTCAAGGAGCGCATCGCGGCTGACGCGAATATTCGGAAGTTTCTGGATGAAAAGGCGCTGGCGCACACGTTTGATCTGCGGCGGCAGTTGCGGGCGGTGGATGCGATTTTCGTGCGGGTGTTCGGGCGCAGCACGCCCGACACGAAATCTGACGCGAAGTCCTCGGCGGCGCGCTAGCCGCGGCGGGCGTTGCGCACAGCGAAGAGTCGCTGTGCCACTTGATGTGGCTGGTGGTTGAGAGGTTGCGGAATCGGGCGGGCGGGCGGTTGCGGCAGGGCCGATTGTCGCGTAAACTGCGGATAATTCGTATCTGCGCGGTTTCGGGGCGTGGCTCAGCCTGGCTAGAGCGCCTGGTTCGGGACCAGGAGGCCGGTGGTTCAAATCCACTCGCCCCGACCATTCTTTTCAACGACGATTTTCTTGACGGGAAACTCTCGCGATGAAACCGGGAATCAAAGGACGGCTTGCGGGCTAGTACCCGCGGCGGCGAAGACCGCGGAGAGTTCAGCGCGCGCGAGAGGAAGAAAGATTTTCACCACGGCGGGATCGAACTGCGTTCCGCTTGATTCCAGCAAGCGTCTTTCGGCTTCTTCAAAGGGTAGCCCCGCGCGATACGGACGGTTCGACACCATCGCGTCGAACGCATCAATCACGGAGACGATCCGCGATCCAGTGGGAATCTCCTCGCCCTTCAATCCGCCGGGGTAACCTCTTCCATCAAAGCTCTCGTGATGGTGAAGAATGAGGAGGCTGGCGCGTTCCATCCCGGGAACCTGGCGCAACACGGCCCAACCAAATTCAGGGTGCTTCTTCATCAATTCGTATTCTTCGGGTGTGAGCTTGCCTGGCTTGTTGAGGATGGCATCGGGAATCCCGACCTTGCCGATGTCATGGAGAAGGGCGGCTGTTTCGATGTCACCGAGACCGTTTTGATCCAGGCCGAGCTCGCACGCGACGTGCAGAGCCCATTCCGCGAGTCGAGTGCTGTGAACGCCGGTGTTGAGGTCTTTGAGATCGAGGAGTTGATTCAGCGCGCAAATGAGCGAGGTGCGCAACGCCCGAACCTGCTCTTCAGCTTCTCTCACCTGCAGGCGAACAGGAGACCAGGATTGGATCACGCTTGCGGGAAAATCGGCGCGAAAGCGCCGACGCGCCCGAGCGGCCCCTGAACTTTGGGGGCTGCCCGGACACGCTGGCTATGGTTTCGATGATCATCGCCGAGATATTCCGCCGACGCTTACTGGCTCAATCCAAGGGCCTGCAAGGTGCGGTACACGTCGAGCCGCCCGTTGCCCATATTGGCGCCGATCCATTGTGCGTGGGCGATCGCGGCTGCCGCCTGGTTTGGCGTTACTTTTGACTGCGCACTGACAAGCAACGCTGCGGTGCCGCTAACGAAGGGGGCGCTGAAAGACGTTCCCCATCCCGCGGCATATGTGTCGTACGGATACGTGGTGATGATGCCTTCGCCCGGCGCGGCGACCCAAACCACCTGGTTCCCATAGTTCGAGAAGCTCGAGCGCTGGTCGGAGTCGTTCGTGGAGGCGACACCCATCACGTTTCGCAGCCCGGCGGGATAGACGACCTCTTGCTTGCCGTCATTGCCTGCCGACGCTACGAGAATCACGTTGTTGCTGGCCGCGTAACTGATGGCGTCGTTGAGCTCCGCAGAAGAAGTGGTGAGATCGAAGCTCATGTTGATGACGTTCGTGTGGTTCTGCACGGCATAGTAAATGGCGCGGAGGATGTCCGAAAGGTTTCCGGTGCCGTTCGATTGAAACGCTTTCAACGGCAGAATCGTTGCTTGAGGCGCGGTGAGGTGAATCACACCGACAACCATCGTGCCGTGACCAAAATCGGAGGGGCCGTTACCGTCGACTAAGGCTACCGAAGACTGCTTGGGTGAAGAAGCAGACGGACGCGCCGCGGAATATTGATTCAGGGTCGGGCAAGAAGAGCAATTCGTGTTCGAAGGCTGCGGATCGTTCAATTCGGACGCGCCCGGCTGATTCCGGGTAAAGTCGTAGCCCTGGAGCAGCACGCCTTGCAGAGCGGGGTGCGTCGGATCAACTCCCGTATCGATGTCCGCTACGATCGTGCCCGCGCCAGTAACGTTGAACGTGTCTTGCGCCTGGTCGACCCGAAGGATTTGCGCCGCCGGTTGCGTTGCGTAGCCCTGCCAAACGGGCGCGCCAAAGTAATTTACCGGATACGAATTCCAGAGCCCCGGGGGAATGGTGCCCACGATCGTTTGGCTATTTGGATTCATAGGGATCTGAACCGCCTGATCGACTTCCGCGTCCAGGATCCCGTCGACGAGTCGAAGGACGCCAGCCAAGAGGTTCGGGAGGAGTCCTTGGACAGGCTGCACCAGGAAGACTTGGTTCTGGCCACCATCAAGATTCCGGGTAACACTGCAGCCACTGAGTAAACAGACATTCTGCAGGCCCAGCAGACCCTTATTGGTTCGGACGATGACGCCCTGTTGCTGCCCGTTCAGCACGCTCGAGAGCGTTTGGGTGACGTTGGACAGCAGTCCGCCGAGAAGTCCCTGAGCGGAGGCCGGCTGGCCCCACAAACCTATGCTAAGAATTGCGATGACCCAGAATCGACGCTTCATGGTTGCAGCAGCTCCTTTTGAGAGGGCACCGGGGGTGGCCGGGATGTTTGGCGTTGTGACCGTACCAGACTGGCTGGAACGAGCTAACGCGGCAATGGTACAGTCGGCCTCTTTTGGTACCCCTCGCACTAAACCTTCTTCCTAGTACTTTTCTTGCTTCCCCTCAGGAGCTTCTTTAAACCTGTAGAATCAGTTACTTGGACGTCATCAACCCTGCTTAATCCGACGGGGTCCACCAGCGCGATCGAGAATTCAGGCCCCTGCGGAGGGCTGACTCGCAACTGGAGGTCGGTTTCCAGATCCACTTCGAAATGGAACTCGCCGAAGCGGTTTGTAGCGGATTCGGAGACGACTTTGTGCCCTTTCAATACGGCGACCGGCACCGCATCCATCGCACGTGCCGGGTCGGCAGAGTTGAGCAACTGCCCGACAAGAGAGATTTTGTCCGAGTCGACCTGTGGTTCAAAGCGGAGGTCGATTCGATGGTCGCCACTACCGTACAGGAGCTGCCGGGCGTCCGCGGTTGAAGACCGAACTCCGGCTTGGAGAGGTGCACTAAGGCTGTCGAACAGCAACTGCGCGAAGACAGCCTTCGCCGTTTTGAGGGCAGGCTTCCCGTGAATCGAGTACATGGCCTTAATAGTGCGCAAGGTCGCCGCCGGCGGCTCGTATGCCGTTTCGCGCTGCGCAGCGATGTGAACCCGTTTCCACAGGCTCACAACGGTGTCGCACTGCTTGCAACCCGCGCTCAAGTGGTTCTGCATGGCAGCTTTTCGGTCCTTTGCGACAACGCCTCTTACAAAATCGAGCCAGTCTTCTGTCGAGAAATGTTTCATTCCCTCCCCCTGTTAGTCTCAGTCCAGAAATCCCCATCACCAACACAGAAGGGTGCGCAGGGAGCTGAAAAATATAGGGGAGGGAGCGGATTTCCTACGGATGGCTGGACTAGGGTAACGTCTTTCCTATCAGCAAGAAAGGGGCCCAGTAGTAAGGATGGGGATAGTTCTGGCGCAATTCGGACGTGGCACTTCGTAAAGCGGACGTCTTGGTTTCGCCGTTTTGCAACGCCTTGTAAAAGGACGACATGAATTCGGTGGTACTTCGGTCGTTGACGTCCCACAGCGTCAAAAGGAGGGACTGAGCTCCGGCATAGAGAAGCCCGCGGATCAAGCCCAGGAGTTCGTCTCCAGCGGCAACCACGTTGAGCCCCGTAGCGCACCCGCTCAGGGTGACGAGTTCGGCCTCGAGTTCGAGCTGGTACAGGTCGTAAAGGTTCAGGTAGGAGCTTCCCAGGCGAATGCCAGAGAACATCGGATTGTCCTGGCGAAAACTGCCGTGCGTTGCGATGTGGATGAGGCGGCTGTGGGCTCCCTGGTTACGCAGAGCCCGCTCGGCCGGCTCTGCGCCCAAAACCAACTCCGACCCAAGCAGGGTTTTAGCGATGGACCGGACTTCCTGCTCGATCAGGGGCGCGCGTTCGTCGGGCACACCGAGAATCAGGGGGGCACCGGTGGCCTTCGAGTTTTTCTTTTGGCATAGCGCGTAGATTCCGGCGCTGGGTGCATAAGAGAATGTGAACCGCTCCGTGAGATAGTCGGCACCGTCGAACAGCGCGTGAAATGGAAGGTAATGAAGCACACCGTGCGGAACAATCACGAGATGCTTCGCGCGACCGATGTGTTCGAGCAAGGGAACGAAGAGTTCGTTGTAAAGGTCGCGAAGATGAGACTGCGCGGCTTCGAGGAGATTTCTCTCAAACGTGCGCACGTACTCCGGGCCAAGGCGAAACTTCGCAATCTGGAACCTGAGCATCCGAATCAGGTCAGCCGCGCGAGACATCGGCGTGACAGGGACAATTTGGAGCGTCTCGCGCGTGACGACGGCCGCAACGAATTCGTCTCCCAGACCAAAGTATTCGACCAACGCGGTATCCCGCGGCAGACTTTCTCGAAGGCCTTCGAGCGCGGCTCCAGCTGGCAACCCGGTGCCTTCGGGCAATTTCGCCGCTGGAATTTCGCGTATGGCCCGCAGGAGTTCGTTTTCGTGCGCCAACGCCTGTTCTTGCAGTTTCTCGATGCGCTCCGGCGAAGGCTTCTCGGCTCCCAACTGCTCAATTTCAATGCGGCGGTAATACCAGTTCAGCTCCTCGCGCATTTCTCGAATGCGGCGCACGAGGTCGCTCTGACCTTCGTCGGCCACGGGGATGGCAGGACCGTGGTGCATCAGAAGTTCAGCAAGGCTGCGTGACTTAGCCAGCTCGATGTAACCGAACGATTCTTCGGCGGAATTCTTGCGCAGCGGATCGCTGAGGCATAGTTCGACCAGGCTCTCATACACTTCGAGCCGATTCTTCATGAACGCGATTTTCAGCTCGTCTCCGCGCAAACTGCTGCGCAGCGCTTCGAGTGCCGCGCGCGCCTTCTGATACGAATCGTAGGCGGCCGGGAAGTTTCGCAACGCTCTTTCGACTTCTCCCATCATGAAGTGCGCCTGGTAGTGAAGGACGGGAGCCTCGAGGTGGCCCAACCGCTCGAGGGCGCGCGCGGACGACACACGCGCTTCCGCGAGCTCGCCAGTACGCAGCGAGAGACGCGCGAGAAGGAGATGTGAGACCACGGCCTTGCCCGTCAGGAATGACGTGTCGAAGAACTCGGCCGCGCGCCTGCAAAGCCGCCGCGATTCAAAGAGACGGCCTTCATTGAAGAGGACGATCGCCTGGTAGAGGTCAATCAGCCAGGGCCAGACGAGATTGTTTTCGCGCACGAATTTCGCGCGAGACTCAGCGAAGATCTCCAGGGAACGCAGCGCCTTGCCGAGCTGGCTGTGCGCGAGCGCCTCATAGCACCGGCATTTCGCTTCTTCGTAGCCCATGCCGAGTTTTTGGAACCGCAGATAGCCTTCGTGAGCCATGTCACGCGCTTCGGCGCTCAAATTCAGTTCCAAGTAGATTTCCGCAAGATCCAGATGGCACAGGGCGACGTGATATGCATCGCCGCTCGCTTCGCAGCGCCGCCGGGCCGCGTGAAGCATTTCGATGCCGCGGCTGTACTCTCCGCGCAAGTAATAGAGATAAGCGATGTTGTAGTCGGCCTGACCGCGCAGCAACGGCATCTTGTTCTCGCCGCAGAGCGCGAGCGCGCGTTCATAGGTCGCAAGCGCGCGCGGGAAATCATTCAGGCTGATGAGGCACATCGACATGTTTGAAAGCGCCGCGACCAACTCCTCCGAATCTCCGTAGGGAAGAAATTGCTCGTAAGCGCGCTCGTAACACGCGAGGGCTTCCTCGAAGCGGTCCTGGCGGTGGTAAATATTGCCAACGTTGTTTTCGAGCCTGGCCAGCCGCCGTTTGTCATCCAGACGCGTGAAAATGGCGCGAGCGCGGTCCGCAGCGGCAACAGCACGCTCATACTCACCAATCAGAATGCAGGGTTGGAGCGAGGCCGTGAGGGTGCGGCCGATTTCTTCCTCATTCCCGAGCGTTTCAAAGATTTCGAGCGCCCTGGCGTGAAACTCGAGCGATTCCTGATTTTTTCCCGCGAAGTACAAGGCGTTAGCCTTTGCCCGAAAGCTGAGGCCTAGTGTAGCCGTCTGTTTTAGCTTGCTGGAAATTGCTACCGCGGTTTCAGCGAGCGCCAGCGCTTTTTGCGTATCGATACGCCCGGCCGCCAGAACTGCGGCAATCAGGCGCTCGACAGTCTCAGCGCGATTCAGGCGCGCGTGACGTGCGAGGAATTTCGTGCGAGCCGGCTCGGTGGGGAGCTCCAAAAGCCGCGCGATCAGGGAATCGTCGGAAGGCTTGCTCTTCGTCGCGGCGCACACTAAAAGCCGGTCTCCGTCAGCCGCCGACGCAGCTTTTCAAGGCAACGCTGGCGAATGAATCCGATCGATCCGGTAGCGATTCCCAGGCTTTGCGCGATTACCTGGTAGGGGCGCGCGGGCTCTTCGAAAAACAGCATGTGAACAAGGTCGCGGCATCGCGGCGGCAGCTCCGCAATCGCCTGCCGCAGAGTCTGTTCTTCCTCGGCCTCGCGCAGGACTGCTTCGGCTCGCGCCGGAGTGCTCTGCTCGGGAGGTTCTCCGTCGGAATCGGAGGGTTCGGTGCGCAACATTTGGCGCCTGCGATGAAAGCACTTGTGCGCCGTTACCTGCATGATCCACTTCGGCAGAGCTTCGGCCTTGCGAAGCTTGGGAAGTTCGGCAAGCATTTCGAGGCAGACGCTCTGAAAAATGTCGGTGGCCTCATCGACCGAAAACCCGTATTTGATGGGGATTGAGAAAATGAGCCTCTTGTACTTGTCGATCAATGCAGACCATGCTTCTTCGCTTCCCCGCAGGCATTCGCCAACGAGAACCGAGTTTGTCCGCACCGCTTGCTCTTCGTCGAGTACCAGGGTTTTTGAGGGAGGCATCGATTTCATCGCGAGTCAGCGGATATAGAGCTGCTCGATGTTCCACAACGCGTAGGGATCGAGAGTGGCCGGCTGAAAATTCCCCACGCCGTCCTTTGCGCCGACGAGAATGTTCGGGCTTGCGAGACATATCACCGGGAGCTCCTCGGCCACAATCTCTTGAACGCGGCTATAGAGCTTCTTACGAGCCGAATAATCGAGCGTGATGAGTTGCTGCTCCATAAGCCGGTCGATTTCCGATTCCCAGGGAGTGGCAGGCTGGCTTTCGTTCAAGTGCCAAAGATGCGTGCTTCCATTCGAGAGCCACACGTTCATCTCGGGAGTTGGATCGGCATCGCCGCTCGCGAGCCCCATGATGGCGGCTTCGTAGTCGTAAGTTTTCATGAAGCGGTCGACGACGGCGCCAAAATCGAGGGAGACGACGTGAACGCTCATTCCCAGCTGGCTCAAGTCGTCTTGAATGATCGTGGCCATCTTGACGCGCTGGGCGTTGGAAGCGCCTGTCAGGATCGAGAACTCGACAGGATTGCCGCGGGGGTCGACGAGACTGGCGTCGCCTTTCCATGAGTACCCTGCGGATTGCAAGAGTTGGCGGGCTCGATCGAGCGACCGCGGGGGACGAGGAATATTAGCGTCGAGCCAGAGCTTGTTCCCCGGAGTCACGTGGCCCCACAACGGCGTGGCTCGGCCGGAGTAAACCAAACGGATGATGCCCTCGCGGTCGATGGCCGCAGAAACAGCCTGGCGGAACTTCAAATCCTGAAACCAGACCTGCTTTTTTGCAATCTCTGGGAGATTCTTCGAACCAAGATCATTCAAGTTGAAGAACAGAAAGTTATATTCGAGACCCGGGCCCAAATCGAACAAATGGTAGCTCTTCGCTTGCTGCTGCTTATCGAGAACCGAAAAATTCTGTGCGCTGAAACGACTGAGAACGTCCGTATCGCCGGACTGGAACCGGATCACTTGGGCGTCCTCGCTTGGAACGAACAGAAAGACGACTTCGTCGAGATAAGGAAGGCGTTTCCCCTGGTGATCCTCCTTCCAATAAAACGGATTGCGTTCGAGGACGATTCGCTCGCCCGGAACATATTCCTTCAACCGAAAAGGGCCCAGACCGGCGAACTGAGCGGGAGGCGGTGCTCACGCCCCACGCTTGCGAAAAAGTCCCGGCCTGGTGGGCCGCCTCGAGCAGATGTCGCGGGAGTATGGCGAGGCTGTCGAATATCCTTTCAGCGGCCGCGTATGGCTGGGCGAGATCGAACTGGATCGTGGCAGCGTCGATTTTCTGAACTGAAATTGGCTTGCCGCCGACGATGAGCAAGTCGCGCTGTGGGGAGTGAATCTTTTCGTCGAGATAAACCTGAAAGGTGAAAACAACGTCGTCTGCCGTGAAAGGCTGGCCATCGGAAAATTGCAGCCCGCGACGGAGATGCAACGTGTACTGCTTTCCGTCGCGCGAAACGGTCCAGGATTTCGCCAGCGCCGGCTCGGTTTTTTCCGATTCGCGGTTGATGTGGATCAGATCCGCAGTCAGGCAGCGGATAACGTCTCGGGACGGAGCATCGACGGCGAGGACCGGATTCAGCGTCTTGGGTTCAGAGCGTAGCGCGACCACGAGCCGGCCGCCGGAATGACCGATGGGATTGTCCGTGACCATCCAGTCCGGCGCTGGAGGCGTGGCGGAGACCAGCGAGATCGAACTCGCGCACAGGCAAGCAAGGACGAACGCAACGACCGGGCTTCGCCTGGAACGAGCTTTCCCCATAAAGAACTCTTAGCAAAGATTGAGCGCTTTTTACAGCGAGATGGACTCGTAGCGTTCCTGTAACGCATCGGCTGCCGCGTGGTATGCGAAGAACAGAGGCACGAGCAAAACGGCGGGAAGGAACATCCACCAGTAAGATGAGAGAACGTCGTAGTGCTGCAGCGTCGCGAGCAAGCTCCCCCAGCTGGGAACCGGCTCGCCGATGCCCAAGCCGAGGAAACTCAGGGTGACTTCGGCCAAGATGTATTGCGGAATCAGAAGCGCCAATTGCGTGAGCGCTACCCCATACGTTTGCGGCAACACGTGGCGCCGAAGCAGATACGCGTCTGACGCTCCGAAACCGCGCGCCGCGCGAACAAAATTGCGTTCGCGCGCGCTGAGGACGACCCCGCGAATCAGCCGCGCCGGGCGCGCCCAGCCAATCAGGCCGATGACGCTGACCAGCAGCAAGAAGACTTCCCATTCCGGAACATGCAGAGGCAACGCGGCTCGTACCGCGAAAAGGAGGTAGAGCCACGGTAGCGCGAAGAAGAGATCGCTGCCGCGCATCAACGCATTGTCAATCCAGCCACCATAGAATCCCGCCAGCGAGCCGACGACAATTCCAATGCCGACGGACAGCACAGCAGCGATTATCCCGGCAAACAGCGATAGCTGCCCGCCATAGAGAAAGCGCGAGAACTGATCACGGCCGTATCCATCCGTGCCAAGAAGAGAAATCCGAGCCGGCGCGTCGACTCCGAAGAGATGGACGCGCGCGGAAAACATTCCGGCAATCTTGTAGGGCGCGCCGGGAACGAACAGCCGCAGCGGGTACGCATACGACAGGTCTTCGGCATAACTTGAATCGGAAATGTTGTTCTTGAACGCGCAGACGAATGGCCGCGCGTGAAATTTGCCCTGCGCATCCACGAAATGCATACGAGTGGGCGGAGCGAAGGCCATGTCGCGGTCCTGGGTGGCGAAACCATAGGGCGCGAGGAAGCCTGCCAAAAGGATGAACACGTGAAACGCTGCGAGCAGGGCGAGCGCGGCGCGAAGTTTGTAATTGCGCTTCATTCCGCTTGCTCCACTCGAATGCGCGGATCGGAGGCGAAGAGGAGCAGGTCCGCCACGAAATTGCCCGCGAGCAGGAACACGGACGAAAGCATGACAGCTCCCACGACGACGTAAACATCGCGCGAGAGAATCGCCTCCACCAGCAAAGGACCCAGGCCCGGCCAGCTCAAAACGACTTCTACCAGCAGCGACGCGCTCAGCATGGTGCCGATGGAAAAACCCAGCAACGAAATCAGCGGATTCGACGCGGCGCGGAGCACGTACCGGAAAAGGAGTCGCGAGCCCGAAATACCGTGGCCACGCGCGGCGCGAATGAACGGCGACTCAAGAACCTGGATCACCGCAGAGCGAACGTGCCGAACCAGCACGGGCAGCGTGACGATCGTCAGTCCCAGCGCGGGTAAAACGACATGACGCGCGATGTCTCTCGCCCTGCTCCAGAATCCGACGTCCTCAAGTCCCGGTGAAATCATACCGCCCGCTGGAAACCATCCGGTGCGGACGGCAAGCAAGAGCAGCGCGAGAAACAACAACAGGTCCGGAATCGCCAGGAGTGTGGAAGTTGCGGCACCGGAGGCGCGATCCATTGCCTTCCCTCGCCTGGTGGCGCTGAAAAGTCCGATCGGAATCGCGAGCAGCCACGCGAAGAAAGTGGATATGCCCGTAAGCAGCAGCGTGTTGCGTGCGCGTACGCGCAGGAGCGGCGCCACGGGGCTATTGTAAGCGAGCGAAACGCCCAGCTGACCATTGGCCACCGAGGCCAGCCAGTGCGCGTACCGAATGGGAAATGGCTTATCGATTCCGTAGGTTGCGCGCAGCCCGTCGATCGTCTGCTGCGAGATTCTAGGGTTGACGCGCATGGAGCCAAAGAAATCCCCCGGCGCCAGTTGCAGAAGCACAAACGAAAAAAGCGAAATTGCAAGCAAGAGGAGAATCGCGTGAACGAGTCTGCGGCCAAGATATTTCATCGCGACACCCCGATCAGCCGGCCCGCGCAGATCGCGTCGATCGAAGGCATGGCTGCGAGCAGTTCCTGCGTGTACGGGTGCTCGGGATTTTCGAATAGCTCGGCCGATGGCTTCTGTTCGACGATTCTCCCCTGATACATCACGGCAGTCTCGTGGGCGAATTCAGATACAGCGCGGAGATCGTGCGACACGTAGATGAACGCCATCGCGAACGCCGCCTGCAGGTCTGCGAGTAGATCGAGAATCGTTTCCTGGGTTTGGAGGTCAAGGCCAGAGCAAGCTTCGTCGAGAATTAGAAGGGTCGGTTCCAAAGCCAAGGCGCGAGCGATCGCGAGTCGTTGTCGTTGTCCGCCGCTGAATTCGAGCGGCCGCTTGCCGGCGGATTCCGCAGAGAGCCCGACCTGCCGCATGAGTTCGAGAGCGCGGATTCGCTGTTCATCCTTTTTGCCCAGGCGTTGGATCACGAGCGGCTCCGCAACGATTTCGACCGCCGTCATGCCCGGGTTCAACGCGGAGGCCGGATCCTGGTGAATGAGTTGAATTTTGCTGCGTAGCGGAAGGCGTTCACGCTCGCTGAGCGCGAGAAGATTGGAACCCTCGAACCAGATTTCGCCTCGCGTCGGCTTTTCGAGAAGGGCAAGGCAGCGAGCGAGCGTCGATTTGCCCGCGCCGGATTCACCCACCAGGGCGAGCGTGGTTCCCCGGCGAATCGTCAGATTAATTTCATCAAATGCCAGGAGGGTGCGTCGCGCGCGCGCGAACGGCCGATGCTCCGCAAATTCTTTCGCAAGTCCGCGAACGCTTAGAAGCGGCTCCGGAGGATCAACCGGTTGAGATGGCATTCGACGGACGCTCATCGAACGAGCTGCTCCTGCGCGTCGATTTCGGCTTCGATGCGTAACGCCGTATTGGCCTTCTTGCGGCTACTCGGCCGGAGCATCGCATTGGTGATAGGGTGCGACGCATTCCAGTAGAGTTGATCGAAACTGCCTTGTTCGACGACGCAGCCTTGCGACATCACGAGCAGGCGATCGGCAAGGCTGGCTTGAATTTCCGGCGTGTGACTGATCAGCAACAAAGAAACTTGCCTCTCCATTCTTATCCCGCGCAGCAGTTCGATCATTTCCGCTTGATTGCGCGCGTCGAGTGAGGCGGTGGGTTCGTCTGCAATGATCAGGGCTGGTTCGCAAACCAGCGCCTGGGCGAAGACGACCCGCTGGCGCTGTCCTCCGCTGAGCTGGTGCGGATAGGATTGGTAAATGCGACGCGGCTCGTCGAACCCGATCTGCTCGAGCGCGGCGAGAGCAGCCTGCTGGCAGCGATTCCATTTCCAGTCGCAGTGGGCGCGGACGACCTCGGCAATCTGATCTCCCGCGCGCAGAAATGGGCTCAGCGCGATTTCCGGTTCCTGGTAAATCATGGAAAGTTTTCGCGCCACGGACCTTTTGCAAGGCCCGCTCGTTCATCGAGAGCAGCTCCGATCCGCAGAACAGGACCGAGCCGGAAACCTTCGCGCGCCCGCGCGGCAGCAAGCCAAGCAGGGCCAAAGCCACGGTCGTCTTTCCGCATCCGGATTTGCCCATCAAGCCGACGACTTCACCCTTCGCGATTTCGAACGTCACGTTATCGAGGGCCTGATGCGGCTTGGAGCGCTCCGAGCGATATTCGACGCTCAGTTGTCGGACCTGTAGCAGCGGGTTTCTTTCGTGCGAGCCCATGCACACGAACTCCTGGCGAAGGGATAAGGATGGGCTCGCGCGCGGACGCAGTCGATAGAACCAGAGTTCCATCGTAGTTGGCGAAGGAGTTCAGGACCTTCTGCGAAATGATGGCGAGCAACATTCAACAAGGGTCAACGAGCAAGACCGCAAATGGCCCAGAATCAGGCACTTAGAATCACCTAATACCCACAGATTTCAATAGGGTATAGAATCTGGTTTGGGACCAAGGGGCGGTGGTTCTTTTTTCAGTCGCTTACCACGCCTGGACTATTCGATGAATCGAACGAACGCTGTCCTCCTCGCGCTGTGCGTCGCGCCGGCTCTTCTTAACGCGCCCACCTCAAACGCGCAGCAAGCGGCCGCGCCATCGGGTGCGGTGGGGACACCTTCGCTAACCGTGGATCAAGTCGTCGGGCGTCTAGAGGAGAGAAACCGCGAGCGGGCTGCGGGATTGCGAAAGTTTCAAAGTACACGGACTTATCGCATGCAATATCACGGAACCTTTGGCAACAGGGAAGCTGAAATGACGGTCAGCCTGAGCTACGTCTCGCCGGACAAGAAAGAATTCACGATCGTGTCGCAGAGTGGTTCGAAATTCATCGTTGACCACATCTTGAAGAGGCTGCTGTTAGAGGAAAAAGAAGCGTCCACCGAGGAGAACCGGCAGCGAGCGGCGCTGAGCCCGAAGAATTACGATTTCAGTCTGGCGGACGTCGAAGGTTCCTCGGACGCCCCACAGTATGTGCTCAACGTCATACCGAAGACCGACAACAAGTATCTGTATCGAGGCAAGGTATGGGTCGATGCGAAAGACTTCGCGGTCACTCGGATTGAGGCGGAGCCCGCGAAGAACCCGTCCTTCTGGATCAAGAAAGTAGAGATAAAACACAGATACGGAAGGGTGGATGATTTTTGGCTTCCCCTCGAGAACAGGACGGAAAGCTGGATACGCCTCGGGGGTCACGCACTTCTCTCGATCGACTACAAGGATTACAAATTGACGGAAACCGCGCCGGATCGCGTCGATTCTACCAGGCCCGACAAATTGCGGTAGATTGCTATCAGTGGACCGAACGGTTCACGACTGCTAGTAAGGATGTTTGTTGAGCTGGCGCTCCCATGCGGCGAAGGCTTCGAGGGCGTCGTCACGCATGATTTGAATCATCGGAATCTTGCGTTGGGAGTGCTGCTTGGAGACTTCGCGATAGATGAGCGAGTCGTCGAAACCGGCTTTCGAGGCGTCGAGGGCCGTGCTGGCGAAGTATACGCGCGCGAGACGCGCCCAATAGATCGCGCCGAGGCACATCGGGCAGGGTTCGCACGACGTGTAAATCTCACAGTCAAGCAGTTCGAAGACACCCAGTTTCGCACATGCCTGGCGGATGGCGATAATTTCCGCGTGTGCGGTGGGATCGTTGGTGGAAGTAACACAATTCACGGCTTCGGCGATGATTTTTTCGTCCTTGACGACGACGGCGCCGAATGGTCCGCCTTGCCCCGAGCGAACATTTTCGATCGAGAGCTCGATGGCGCGAGCCATGAAGGGGTTGGTCATTCAGGGAGTATAAGCGGGATGACTGCGTTCTGTGCGCGCCTCGCAGTTACTCTTCGCCGATGTCCTCTTTCCATACGTCGGGATGATCGCGAATGTAATCGGCCATCATGGAGACGCACTCCTCGGAATCGAGATCGATGACGCGGATGCCGAGTGAGCGCAGCCATTCGATGCCGCCCTGAAAATTGCGGCTCTCGCCGACGACGACCGTGCCAAAACCAAACTGGCGTATGAGTCCGCTGCAGTACCAACAGGGTGCGAGCGTCGTGACCATGATCATGTCACGGTACCTTCGCTGACGTCCTGCGTTGCGGAAGGCGTCCGTCTCGCCGTGCAAGGAAGGGTCGCCGTTTTGCACACGACGGTTATGACCCGCTCCGATGAGACGCCCGTCGACGTCAAAGATCGCGGCACCGATCGGAAGCCCGCCCTCGGCAAGGCCTGTCCGGGCCTCCGCCAACGCGGCCGCAAGCATTCCGGTGTAGGCTGGTTCTGGCTTCATCCCTCTCCTTACTCCTACAGGACGCTTATGCGCTCGCCAGCATCGGGTTAGATTGCGCAGGTTGAAGTGAAATACTTCATTTGTACCTCGGTTTCAAGGACCCCGTATCCTAAATGCCGGAACAGACACTCCTGTGTCTTTATTGTTCAAAACCGGGGACTTAAGGCAGTAACGCAGAATTAACATTCCAGTCACAGGAGATTCAAGAGGCCTGCATAACTTGCCTGTTCCGCGCCACAAGCGACGGGTGTGAACGCAGTTGGGGTGCGGTCAGGCACTACCCCGGAATAACCGGTTCCTTTTCGTTGTCCGAACCATCGAACGATACTGAGCAGTCCATTTCAAGCAGGTCCATTTCAAGAGGAGGAAGGGATGCGAGTACTTGTGGCATGGATTTTGGCCGTCGGGCTCGTCGCGTCGCCAGTGATGGCGAAGTCAGGCAGAACGAGCGACGACACGGTGGCGAAGGCGAACTCAGAGAATGACGCTGCCGCAAAGGGCAAAACCGACGTATCGACAGCGGCGTCGAAAACAGACGGCACGCCGAGCGCGACAACGCCAACCAAGGCGGAATCGGCGACTCTTGAGGTGGAACTCCAGCAGCTCCGTGACTTACTCGAGTCGCAGGCCGCACAGCTCAAGGCGCAAAGCGAGCAGCTAAAACAACAGCAACAGAAGATGGAGGTGCTCGAGAAGCAGTTGAACGTGACCAATTCGGTGCCCGCAGGACCGGCGGCCGTGGTTGGCGGAACGGAGAGCAGCAGTTCGGCTTCTTCAATGCCGTCGTCGGGAATCATCACGGCGGGCGTCTCAAACAGCGGGATACACACACCGAACCCTGGAGCGCCTGCTCAGGATGCGAAGCCCGACGAGCCGGTGGCGCTGCACTTCAAGGGAGTCACGCTGACCCCTGGCGGATTCATGGCCGCGGAAACAGTGTGGCGAAGCAAGGCGTTGAGCGCGGACGTCAACACGCCGTTCAACTCGGCTCCGATGCCGGGCGCCTCGAATAGCAACCTTTCGGAGTTCAATGCCAGCGGCCGGCAGTCGCGGATCAGCATGCTGGTGGAAGGCAAGCTGAGCAACGTGAAAATCGGCGGCTACTATGAAGGTGACTTCCTGGGCGGCGGCAGCACCTCGAACGACAACCAGAGCAACAGCTATGTATTCCGTCAGCGTCAATTCTGGGCGCAGGCCGCGTTCGACAACGGCTTCAAAGTGACGGGCGGCCAAATGTGGGGCCTCGTGACCGAAACCACAAAGGGCATGGACAATCGCACGGAGGCCCTGCCGAACACCATCGACTCTCAATATACCATCGGATTCAGCTGGGCGCGGCAATATGGACTGCGGTTCACGAAGGACTGGGGAGATAAATTCTGGCTGGGCTTCGCGGTGGAAGAGCCGCAGACGACGTTCACGGTCCACGGCAACCCGACGACAAGCGTGACGACCGGCGCTACAGATTGGTTGATTGCCCGGTTACCGGCGCGAACGGCTTGCAGCGCAACTAACGACGATCAGGTGGGCGGCACAACGACCGTTTACAACAACTTCCTGCTTGGCGCTACTGGCGCGAGCGGCGGCCTCTACAACCCGCTCGCCAACTACTCGTACAATCCGGCTCCCGACCTGGTCTTCAAGGCAGTGGCGGAGCCCGGTTTTGGCCACTACGAAGTTTTCGGCGTCCTCAGCCGATTCCGCGATCGCGTGTTTCCATGCGAAGTAGCGGTTCCCGGGTCAGCCCCGCCGGTGTGCCCATCCGATGCAACGGTGACCCCGCCGTCGTCCGCCGATGCGTTTAACGACGCGAGGACAGGCGGAGGCGCCGGTGCCAACGCTCGGTGGGCCCTGTTCGAGAAGCACGTCGACCTCGGCTTCCACTTCTTCGGCGGCAGCGGTATCGGCCGGTACGGCAGCGGCGGCTTGTCAGATGCCACAATCCGTCCTGACGGCACCATTGCTTTGCTGCGTAACTATCAATCGCTCGGCACGCTCCAGTTTCATCTGACTCCGAAATTCGACGTCAACCTCAACGGTGGCGGCGAATACTCGTCTCGCGCGTCGTACGCCACCTTAGCCGGTAAGGCGGAAGGCTATGGAAACCCAGGGTTGAGTAATGCCGGCTGCTATTCGGAAGTACTCCCCAATACGACGGTGCCAGCCGGAACTACGGGATCCCAGGGATACATTCCTGGCTCGCTGGCCAATTGCACGTCGGACACGCGGGCACTGATCGAGGGCAGCCTCGGATTCTGGTACCGCTTCTACAAGGGTCCCAGAGGAACGATCCAGTTCGGGTCGCAGTATTCCTACTACGTGCGGCATACGTGGGAGGGCGTAGCTCCGGCCAGCGGACCGGGCGCCGGTGTTAGCAGTCCGCACAGCGTCGAGAATATGTGGTTCACGTCGTTCCGTTACTACCTGCCGTAGACCGCAAGTACGTGAGTTTGCCCCGGGTCGCTCTTGGGAACCCAAGAGTGATCCGGGGTTCCTCATTTGTTCTTCGATCACTCTCCAATTGATTCGTGCAGGTGCGCTATTTTCGTTGGAGTTGCGCCGGAGCAGAAGGCGAACCTGTGGCTCCGTTGTTCGCGCGATACAGGATTCGGTAGAAGACTGGGTCCTTTGGCGGGGGATTGGGATCGACCGCCTGAGATTGGGCGTCGATTGGTCCTGCGAGGGCGAGCCAGCGGCCGTTTTCACCCGCACGAACTTCCACCATCACTGCAAGTCCAGCGGCAGGTTGCGCGAACTGGATTTTGGCCTGCGGGAACGGATCGGTGGTGAATTGAACCGTGGGCGCCGCGGGAGATGGAATCGAAGGCGCACCCACTCGGATGGCAACCGCTCTGGTCGGATCGCTGTGATTGCCATTCTTGTCGACCGCTACGAGGCGATACCAATAATCGTTTCCCGGTTCCACATACGCGTCCTCGAATTTGCGCGATGAGCCGGGCAGCGGATCGCCGATCACGACACCCATGTCCTCCGGCGAGCCGCCACGCAGGACTAGGAACTGCGCCGTCTTCTCCTCCGGCAGGCCCGGCGCGAATGTGAGGGCCGCTTTGCCGTTCGATCCATCGGCGCCGGTAATGACTGGAACACCGGGAAGAGTCGTGTCCGGCAAAACGACGCTGACCATGTCGCTCGGCGAACTTTCGGCATTGTCGAAGGCCACGGCCACAATGCGGTACGAGAATTTCGCGTCTGAAGTCGCACCGAAGAAGTCGTCGTAGAGGGCTTCGGGCGTGACATGCGAATTCAGCCGCACCCAGGTCCCGGTTGCCGCCGTGGCAGCCGGTTTCGCGTCTGAACCACTTCCGCCGAGGCGTTCGATGAAATAGCCCGCAACGGGAAATTGAACCGGAGTCCACGTGAGCCGCACACGTGTTGTACCGAGATCTGCTTTCAGATTTGCAGGCTTGGGGGGCGCGCCCGGATTCTTTGGTTGGATCATCGCGGCATGCGAAGGCGGGCCCAGATCGCCGCGAGGGCCGACGGCGCGAACGCGATAGTAATACGCGGTGCCGCCGCGCACGCTGGAATCAGCGTACTCGCTTGAGTTCGCGGCTACTGCCTGTGGGGTGAGCGCCTCGAACGGACCATCGTGAAGATATGCTCGCTCGACAACGTAACCCGCGGTGTGCGGGTTCGTGCCAACTTTCCACGTGACGGATACACCGCCGGCTGCCGAAGCTGCCAGGACTGGTTCGGGCGGATCGAGGGCTGACAAAATCGGGAAAGAAGATTCTGATGTCAGCGGGCGGGCCTTTGCGTCCGAAGACATCGGCGCTCGAGACGTGATAGGCGAGCGTGTCTTCCACGGGCGCGCCTTGATCGACGTACGCTGAATTCTTGGCATTCCACTTCGTTCCCATCATCACGGGTTTTGCCGTGATTTCTGTTCCCTTCTGTCCGGAGCTGTCTCGCACGATGTAATAGGCGATGGCGGGCACCGGAAGATTTTCCGGCGCGGGACTCCAAATCAAAGACACGCCATTCCGGCCAACCTGCGCGCTGAGATTCGCTGGGGCCGGAGGAAGCGGTGTGGCGACGGAAGAATCCACTGGCGCGCTCGTGAGAGTAAGGCCGGTGGGTTGGCCTGACGCGTCGAGGCCGGAGACTTTGTACGTTCGCTGGCCTGATGGAACGCCTTGCAGGGTCCAGGAAAGCCCAAGAGCGCGGGCGTAAGCAGGGCTCCCTAACGCATTTATGGCAAGAATGCCGAACAATTGCTGGCGGCGAGCTCCAGTGGCTTCGGGCGACGCGAGAGTCTGGGGCAAGCTTTGAATCGCCGCAGCGTCGGAATCCGAAAGGGCCTTCAGCGCTTCGGGATCTCCCAGCGAAACATGCGCCGCGACCACGCGGCCTGTGGAATCTTCGATCTTCCAGCCGCCCATGGGCCAGCGGTCCGGTTGCGGAAACCACATGAGCGAGACTTGGCCGTGGCCATCGGAAACCGCGAAAACTCCGCCGCTCGATTGTTGGGTACCCTGAGCGAAAGCGCGCGACTGAGCCGTAAGGACGAGCGCGAGAAAGGCCGCGGCGAGTGCGCCTTTACGTGGAGTCGGTAGTTGTGTTCGCATCAACCGGTTCTTCCTTTATAAATGCGCGCTAAATGTAACGGTTGGGTTCCAAAATGGGATCGGCAGAGTTAACGACGCCGTGGCGCTCATATCGAGCGGCAAAGCCTCGAGATGGACTTGCACTGAAACGCCATCAGAGACGCAAGCGTTGAATGCGCAAACTCCTGCGTCGAGGTTTGCCGAAGCGTCTCCGATGAAATGCGGTTGCGGTGTGATTTGCACCCCGATATCGATGTCTCCCTTGATGTAAGCGGAGGCCACGGAGCCGTCTCCGATGCACAGACAGAAATTCGAATCGCCGCCAATCGCGAGACCCACTTCCGAGCCGAGCATGATGTAGGCGCTCGTGTTGTCGATGATAAAGTGTGCCGTAATGCGCGGGCCTTCCTTCTTGCCCGCGTAGATGTGCCATGAACCGCCGCCGAAATGGAGGTCGATGGCGGCGTTGCTTGCACTGTTGCCCAGATCGAACGTCGCAAGACCACCCATGAAATTCAGGCCGCCCCAGACGCGCCCGTCGAAATTGCTACCCGCGTACTGAAAGAAGCCCTGGAAATTACCGTTGCCGGAGGTATCGTGCGTCAGCAGCCACGCATGAAAGTCCATGCGAGCGCCGGCGTCCTGGCCAGTGGCTTTGATGGTGAGGTCACCGTCGAGCATGTAGGTGAACTCGTCGGGCATGCCCACGCGCATTCCGGCCATGAAGAGGAACGAGTTGTCCATGGAAGGCTGTTCGCTGGTGATCGACCCAGCATCTGAGAACGCGTTGAGCGGGAAATTATGGCCGAGGCCGCCGCGAATGGCGTAGAGATTCATCACTGGCGGCACGGGAATCAGCGGGACGCCTTCCTGTCCCAAGCCGATCGTGACGCGGGTGAGCCAGTAGTCGTGCCCGCCTCGATAACCCAGGCGAAACTCTCCTGTGATCGGAGGGCCGCCAAGCGAGCTCAAATCCACCGAGCCGGAGTACGCGTCGCCGCCGCTGTTATTGGCGCCGCCGTTGTATGTGGGATGAATCTTACCTTCACTGGAAGGCTGTCCGGCCGGATACGCGACGTCAACCATGAACGGCGTATTCGTCGGGCCGGCGGCCGAATACTGCGTGTTGGATTTGTTGATGTTGTAGTTGATCTGGACATTCGAGGCAGGCATCACCTCGGACAAGTGGAGCGTAGTCTGAATCGCGAAGTCGAGGATGTCCGCGCCGGAAGGCGATGCGGACAGGTGCGCTTTGACGAGTTCAAGCGGAGTGTTGCCAAGGGAAGAAGTTCCGCCTAGTTGAACGTCCTGCGTCGGATTCCCCTGTTTGAAGTACGCACGGCCATCCATGCCGAAGAACATGTTCGTTTTGATGGCAGCAAGCGGCTTGTTTTCCGCGGTGAGGTCCCACTCCGAATCGGCCTGCACAGCCCAGCCGACATTTTGAACTTTCGTAAACTGCAAGTTCGAAGCTTTCAGTGTAACGTTCGTGTAGTGCTGCGGCTGCGCGGAGCCAGTCAGCGGGAACGTGATCGAAGCCTGTTTGCCGCCACCCGATTGCAGTTGCGCATCTCCGGTCAAATCGGTGTTAAGCCACGGAACGTGAACGTCCATGCCCTGATACAGCGCGTTGAAGGTTCCGCCCTGCGCCACTGCGCTGATGGACTTGAAACTCACGGAGCCTTCTTCAAGAGTCGCGGTGAAGGCGCCGGTGTTGAATGTGCCGCAGACGCCGCTGCCGTCGAATCCCCAGTTCTGCACGGTGCGCTGGACCTGTTGAGGGGCGACGAGGTCCATCGTGTACGGAACAATGATGGCGCTACCGAGGCGAACGCCGAGCCACTGCGAGCCGCTGCCACCTCCGCACGGCGAACCAGGGGCATCGCCGTCGTTGAGACTCAAATCGAGACGAACATCGTTCGATTGGATTGTGAAGGCGCTCCATCCAAGCAGCGATTGAGGCAGCGTAAGGCCCTTGGCGTACCAGTCTCCCGCCGAGGTGAGCGTCGCAGAGACGCCCGACCATTGCTGCGGAGTTTCCACCCCGGGAAGCCGAACCGTCTTGTCAGTAAGCTGAACGCTGAGCGTAGCTGTGACGGTTTGGCCCGCGGTGCCTTGCAGCCGGTCGACCGTTCCAGTGAGCGCGGGCGTGTCACCGGCGAGCTTCACAGCGGGCGACGCGTCGAACGCACCCACTTTCACGGTCCCGTCGGTATCCACTTGCCAATCCTGAATCTTGATCGACACGCCGGGATACTGTTCGTAACCGTTTTCGCTGGCGAGATTAAAAAGCAAAGTTCCGGTGCCATTCCACTTGCCGCCGGATTCGGTGGCGTGATTTTGGAGGCCGGTGACCTCAAAGAAGCCGCCATCCTTCACGGGGAACATGAATTTGCAAGGCTGCTTCGCATCGGCTTCCGTGATTTCGTAGGTGCTCGGATTCGAGCTGACGTACGCGCCCTCCGGCAGATGTAACGCCGCGCCACCGGCAGCCACAATTTGGTTCAGCGACGAATTGACGTACTGAACCGCGCCCATCCCCGCCGAAGCATGATTCGAAGGCGAGAGGAAGCCCACCTTCAACGGCTGCAAACCGCTGTTCGCGGGAGGCGTTAGAACGTTGAGAACAGATTGAGCCTGCTGGGCCGCCGGTGGATCCGCTTTTGTATTGCTGAGGATCGAGTTGATGGATTTTGCGACGGTGAAGCTCAAGTTCGGCGGCGGCGGCGCGGGCAAGACCAGCGCTTCGACCCACACGGCATGATCGGCGGAGGGCTTCATCTGAAGGTTCAGGCGGCTCGAATACAAGGCGTAGTCGCTGATTTTCGCGTCGCTGGGCTTCGAGTTCGCGGCTTGCTGCCGCGTGAGATTTTGCCGGGGAGTGGAAGGGCCGACATCCTCAGGTTCCCCACTCGACTGCGGCGGCCACGCGCCAGCCGTCAACGTGCCAGGTAATGCGCGCTCGGCCATGGCCGAAATAGTGAAGCGTCGTTTGCCCGATCAACGAGTCGTCACACGCGCTGCAGATCGCAATCGGAGCGGGCCCGCCAGATCCGCCGATCCTTAATGGTCCCCCGATCGACAGCTCTTTGGCCGCGGGTGGTTTTGCTTGGCCCGCGTTCTGCCCAGCCGTGATTGTCTCCGACACCTTCGGCTGCGGAGCTGCTTGCTTCGAAGCCGATTTTGACAAATCCTGCCCGGTCAATCCCGTCTTTATCCGAATCGGATTTGAGTTGATGTCGTGACTGCCGAAATCCGGATTGTCGATTCCTTTCAGGTAGAGCGGCCCGTCGGCGAGCGGATCTTCCACCGTAGTGATGATGATCTGGTTGCAGTAGATCATGTACGCGCGGCCCGCCACTGTGGAGGGAGAAGGCGCGCCTGAACCGAGCGCCATTTGCGTCGCCTGATTCGAAAACGCATTGAACGCCACTTTGGCGGAGTTTCCGCCCGATGAAAGCAGCGCTTTGTTGCCGCTGAGCTGGGTGAGCGCTCCGGCCGCCATGTATGGATTGACGCCGGGCCCGTCGGCGCTGCTGGCAACAAGACTCGGGTTCACTTGCTGCACGTCGGAGTCGGCAAGCTGGAAGACGCGTACGTTGTAGGTGTTGGGATAATTGTACGTGTGCGAGACGGCGTATGGGCACTGGGGACTGGGCATGCACGCGGGCAACGTGAGCTGCACGCCGGGACTCCAGTTCGTGACGTTGTTCAGGTCGGCGGGCTGAGCGGAGAGTGGGTCCACGTGGCCGTCGCCCCAGTCGATGAAGAGATTGTTGAACTGAAAATCCTGGACCGGACCGAATAGGCAGCCGCTGCACTTATTTTGAGTCGAAGTGGGATTCGTGGCGTACGGAGAGCGCGAGAGATCGAAACTGCCGCTCAAAACCCATGGATCACCGACGTAGTTATTGGGAGAGGTTGCGCCGGGAATGATTTTCCCGTTCTTTGTGACGCTAGGATCGCCTACGTCGGTGATCTGCAGGCCTTTGCCGCAGGCGGCAGCTTTCGAGCAGTCGTCGAGGCCCGTGGGAGCTTGCGCCGCCGAGAGCGGCCAGCGATCGGAGATTTCCACCTCTAAGTCAGTTTGGCCGCTCGCGCCGTTGCTCGCACCCGAGTTCGCGCCGGCGCCCGCGACCAGGTTAGGGTTGGAATTCAAGATTATTGCTTTATCGTTCTTCCCGGTGCCTTGAGAACTCGATGGCGCGGAGCCGTCTTTGTTGTATGTGCGGAATCCCGCGACTTCCCATTGCAAATCGCCCTGGGGAAGTTGCGGCGTGGAAGCGGCGGGCGGCGTCGGCGGTGGATGGTATCCAAGCTTCAGCGCACCGCCAGAAGGTTGCTGTGGTTGCCACGGCTGGAAGATCACGCTCAACTTGGGAAGAGAATTGGCCGACAAGACCTGCTGGAGGAAGGCTGGATCGACGCGAAAGTACGTTGGGACCGATTTCGATTGCTGGCCGTACAAGAGAAATGTGGAACCGCCGATGCGCTGGCGCGTAAGGACCGTCCTTCCATCGCTCGCGTAGATTCGGAGTTCGAAATAGTCCGCAGTCCCGGGATTCTGCTCGCTCCACTGAAAAACGGTTTCATCATTCAGGGGCGGAATTCCGAAGTTTTCCTCGACGTCTCCCACCCATTGATTGCCCCACTTCGGAGCCTGCAGGTAGATCTTGCCTTCCGTGAAGTGTTGAAATGAGATCGGAACGATCTTTACTTTCGGCGGCACACTTGTTTTCGACACCGGCGGCAGCGTGATATTGAGCAGACCCTTGCCCAGCACGTTCGCGGAGTTTGGATTCGTGATCGTGACGTCGCGGCCCCCGGGGATCGCACCGGGGAGAACGTTCACAATGACGTGGATTTCAGAGTTGTTGACGAACCGCGCCGGCCCCTGTGGAAAGACGTTCGCGAGAGCGCCGCTCTCCGTGGCAAACGCGGCTTGCGCACCGGCAGCAAAATTCGTTCCTTCGATCTTTAACTCCACATTCTGACTGCCCGCCGCGACTTGGTTCGGCGTGATGCGGAGAATAGTCATGACCGCGCCCGCAGGGGGACACGGCAGACCGTTGGCAGTGAGGCCCGTGCAGGGTTTCAGGCTCGGCGTCACAGTGAACGCGGGCTTCACGGGCAGCGAGTGGTTTGCGACCGTCAGTGAGACGTTGCGCTGGCCGAGCGGGGCAGTAGCAGCGATCTGCAACTGCACCTGCAACTGATTCGCAGAACTCACCTGAACGCTTTGCACCGTTAGCCCCGTGGGCGGATTGAATCCGACCGAAGCAGGAGAAGCAAAATCGGCGCCCGTGAACGTCAGGGTGACGTTTGTCGCCTGAGCGCCCTGCGTGGGGCTGTAACCGCGGAAAGCAGGCGGAGCTGTTTGGCCTCCCGGCGCAGGCTGGCACGCCACCGCCGCAATGCCATTAATGTTGGGCGGGCATGGCTGTCCGGCGGTGACCGTGAATGGCGTCGGCGTTGGGAGCGAATGATCGTGGACAGTTAGCATGACCTGACGCGGCCCGAGCGGGGCGCTCGGATCAATCTTGAGCGTCACCTGAATCTGATTCGAATTGGAAACCGTGACTGCGGAAGGTGTTAGTCCGGTGGACGGCCCAAACTGTACAGACGCTGGCGCTACAAAATTGATTCCTGTGAAAGTGAGGGTGACGGTGGTGCCCTGCGCGCCGCTCGTCGGCGTGAAACCTCGCAGGCGAGGCGGAGGCGGGGCAGTCTGCGCAGGCTTTCCCGGCGTGAGCTGCGCCATTGTGGCCATGGGCGCCAGACACACCGCGAGCGCGACGAGTAATTTTCCGACAATGCAGCGAGTCATTCGCGGATTCAAGTTATCTCGGCCCCAGATGCTTATTCCAGACTAACGTCCAAACTCCGAGCAATTGCGTGGCGCGAAAGTCCATCCCCGTCACGTTGTCGCGATTGCGCGTGAGCTCGCCTTCCATCGAAAGGGAGCTGAATTTCAAGCGGCCAGGCATCGTCCAGGCGACACGTCCGCCATACTGCCCGGTCATGGTGTCGTTCGTGAGCATCCCCGAAATCAGTTCGGTGCGAACGGTGTTCACCGAGACGAGGGGGACAACCTGAAAGCCAGTACGCTTCCATATAAAGGTGGGTTGCAGATAGCCGCTCACGGAGCGTGTGCCACCGACCGTGGCTTTGTCTGCTGCGACCCAATTCACGCTGAGGTTCGAATTCAGTTGGAACCATTGCGGGCCCGCCCAGTTTGCGCCCACCAAAATCGAAGACGTTATCACGTTTTGGCCCGCGATATTGTTATTGCGGAACCAGTCGCGCGAGCCGCCGAGACTCAGCGAAACTTTCCCGACCTGTCGCGTCACGGTGAGATTTGCGCCGTAGTCGCGCTGATCCGGCTCGACCAATAGCTGCTGGTCGGGCGGCAATGCCAACACGGCCGAAGGAATGGTCCCGGTGAGCGTGAGTGTCTGGTGCGAGCTCAGCGCGACGATCGTTTTCGGCGTGATGTTCTTGGACCACGACTCGGTTATGTTATGCAGCAACTGCTCAGGAATCATCGCGTCGTTGATGTTGCTTTCAAGGAAGCTGTAGCCCAGCGTGAACATTCCGATCAACGTGGGAGTCGAAGTGGAGAAATCGACGCCGCGGCGATCGGGATTGCTGAGTAGCGAGAGGCTGGGGTTGGCAGGTGTGGCGAAATTAGGCCCCACATCGCGGTACACGAGGCTCAGCGTCGTCTTGTGAATCAAGCCATTGATTCCGGAGCGCCACGCACGGCCGAACATGCGATGCGAACCTGCCATCGCGATATCGGGGTTGTCGTAGCTCCACGCGTATTCGGAGGTCCACTGCCATTTCGGGGTCAGGTGGAGGATCAGGAGCGCGCCGTACGCGTCGCCTGCTCCGGCTGTTCCCACCGGATCAATCGTCTGAACCGGCTGGCCTTGGCCGTTGAACATGATCGTCGTTGGCGCACCCGTGTCCTGCGCGGTGAGCCACATGAGGCGAAACTCGGCCCATTTCTTCGGCAACGGAGCCAGCCAGCTTGCACCCATCATCTGCTGATGAAAGCTCACGCCGGCGCCGCCGCCGAGCGCGTTGTCGTTCGTGTTCGCAAAATAGGCGAACGATCCCGCCACGGTTTTCAAGGTCATCTCAACGCCCTGTCGCGCAGTGGCGGTGGTAACGAATTCGGAGTTCGTGTAGAGCGCCGGAGAAAGGATCCCGAATCGAAGATTTGCGCCCCAGTTTCCGGCGTCGTAGGACGTGCGAAGAACGTAGTCGTTCACCTGACCAAGACTCGAGCGCTGAGCTTCCGGATTGAACGTGGTAGTGAGGATTCCGCTGCCGTTCATCTCCACGCGCCAGCGGCCGTCTTGAAACGACATCTGCTGGCCGAATGTGACCGCGTTTGTGTCCGGAGCCGATCCAGAAGCCCACTGGCTGTTTGAGCCAAGCTGAGTTTGCATCTGCGGACCAATGACTGCTGCCGGCTTTTCGGTTTTGCCGCCGGCCGGTTTGGGCGTCGGCGTATTAGCCGGCGGAGGCGGAATCGTTGCGGAGGCGGTCTGGGTGCTTGGCGGAGGCGGCACTTCCGCATCCGTTCCCTGCTGGTAGTCGCCAGTCGTGCCAGCGGTTTGAACCGGTTGCACTGCCGGTCCCTGCACCGTGAATTTCCAGCTCGTCGCCGCATTTGCGAGGGTCAAATTCACCGAGTACGTGGCGCTTGGAAGATCGAGAGCGGGGGTGTACGAGACCTGCGTGTCCGCAAATTGAGCGAGCGATGTGACGTCTGTGTCGTCCACCATCAAAGAAATGTCGGCGGGATTCACAGGGGATTTGAATTGAATCGAAATCACCGGTTTCGTGCTTGTGACTGAGCTATCGGGCAGAGGAGAGCGGCTCGCGATGAGTGATTCCACGTCCCGCGGCAGAGCGGCTCGACTGTTGCTCGCGCGCGATGCGTGAGACGCGACCAGGACGAAGCGCGAGTCTTGCGCTACTTGAGCTTGCGCATTCTGCGGGGCGACGAAGCTTTGCGGAGGCCCCGAAAGAATCACGAGACCGTCCGGCAGAATCGCTTGCACCTGCCAATAGTATGTTTGGCCAGGAACAAGCTTCCCGTTCAGGGCGCGCAGGTCGAGACGCGGATCTTTCGTTAGATATCGTCGCAGCAACTTCGTTGCGTCGGAGTCCTCCGACACGGTGATCTGGTAGAAGACCGTGATCGAGAGCCCCTGCCAGGAGAGCAATGGGTTCCCGGCCGCCGTTCGGCCGGGCGCAGCGAATACAGACGAAAGCGCGCCCGCCGGGAAATGCATGATTCGGCGCATCGGAAGCGGTTTACGGGGCGCGTCGGAATTGTCGATCGTGCGGACGGTCCAGTAGAGCGCGCCATCCTGCAGACCGCTCCAGATTTCGCCTGGAACTTGCCACTGGTTATCGGTCACTTCGTGCCACTGTTCGATAGAAGTGAAATAGGGCCGCGTCGAAAAACCAATTTGATACTTCGCTGCACCCGGAATGGGTGCCCATCGCAAAAGCGGTGGAGCATCTGATCCGAATCCGGCCCCATAAGGCGGCCCGAGAATCTTTTGAAGCTTCCAGTCGCCCGGATTCACCACGACGTGAACCGGCTTCGAGAGAAGCTGGTTGGGCTGCGTAATTCGAAGTTCGGCGGTATGCTCGCCGAGAAATGCAGTCGGAAAGGATTGCTGGCTTCGGAGGGTTACGCGCTCGCCCCCGGCAAATACCACGGAGAATTGCTCGGTGACGTTGTCGTCCCAGAGCCACTCACCGACTACGGTGCCGCTTCCCGTGCCGGCGAGGACCGCTTCGCCGTAAAGTTCGTCTCCCTGCATAACCAGCGTGCCGTCGCGCGGATGCGTCATTGCGATTGTGACCACCGAAAGTGGCGCGCCAAGCGATGTGCTGGACGAAATGCGCAACGGCTGCGTAGTTCCAGAACCCGTAACGGCTCCGGCGACGCCGACAGGGCTGCCCGTGTTGGTTCCGTCGGTGTTGACAACGTCGACGGCCCTCAGGCTGACGTTCGCGTCCGACGCGAGGCTGATGACCACCACCATCAGGTTACCGTTCACGCGCTGAACGCTCTCGACTGCGATATCGGGGGCCTGAACGTTCGCGGTTGAATTTGAGACGCTGGCAATGGGCGGCGAAATCACCACGGTCGCGCCGGGCCGAAAATTCGTGCCGACGAGCGTCATGCGGATTTCGCTGGCGCCCTGCGCTACGAAACCCGGAGCGGCGCTAGTGAGGGTGGGAAGAGGCGCGGCACTCACCTGAAGGGCGACGGCATTCGACGAAATCCCCCCGTTGGGGCTAGTCGCAATTGGGTTAAACACCGTAATCGAAAGTGCGGCCGGGGCGCTGATGTCAGACGCAAGGATGGTGGCCATTAGAAGGTTGGCGCTTGCGTACATCGTGGCCCGGTTGTTGCCATTGACACGAACCACCGACGCCGGAACGAATCCGCTGCCGGTCACCGTGAGTGTAAAGCCCGAGGCTCCGGCAGTAACGGTAGAGGGATTGAGCGAATTGATTGTCGGCGGCCCGAGTTGGGCATGCAACGGCGCGGCTAGCGCCAACAACGCACACACTGCAATGAACTGAGCTAAACCGGCTCGTCGCACCAAACACCCCGCATGATCTGGATTATCGGCAAGTTAATTTAGATAGGAGGGCAAGTCAACGAGCCGCAGGATGCTGGGTGCCCTTTTGCTAACGGGCGCACCCTTCGTAGGAGGAGCAGATTGAGTTATCGGGTTTCAGAAACGCATCAGAACAGGAAATAACGCTGCGCCAACGGCAGGACTCTGGCTGGCTCGCACGTAATTAGTTGGCCGTCCACTCGAACCTCGTAGGTTTCCGGGTCGACGTCGATCTTCGGCGTCGCGGAGTTGTGAACCATGTCCTTCTTTGCGATCCGGCGGCAATTTCGCACCGGAGTGATGATTTTCCTGAGTCCGATCCTTGCTGCCAGCGAGGAGGAAACTGCCTCCTGTGAAAGGAATGTGACGCTGGTGGCGGCAGTGGCCGCGCCGAAAGCTCCGAACATCGGCCGGTACAGCGCCGGCTGGGGAGTGGGAATGGAAGCGTTAGGATCGCCCATCACGCTCCAGGCGATGAAGCCTCCCTTGACAACCATCTCGGGCTTTACTCCGAAGAACGCGGGTTTCCATAAGACAAGGTCCGCAAGTTTTCCCGGCTCAATCGAACCAATGTCCGCAGACATCCCGTGCGTGATGGCGGGATTGATCGTGTACTTCGCGACGTAGCGCTTGGCGCGTACGTTGTCATTGCGGCTGGAATCCTGCGGCAAAGGACCGCGCTGCGCTTTCATCTTGTGCGCTGTCTGCCAAGTGCGGGTGACCACTTCCCCGATTCGTCCCATGGCCTGGGAATCGCTGGAGAGCATGCTGAGAACGCCGAGGTCGTGGAGAATATCTTCGGCCGCAATTGTCTCCGGGCGGATGCGGCTTTCGGCGAAAGCCACATCCTCGGGCACCTGTGGATTCAGGTGGTGACACACCATCAGCATGTCGAGGTGCTCGGCGATCGTGTTCACGGTATAAGGCCGGGTCGGATTTGTGGAAGACGGCAGAACGTTCGGGTAGGACGCGATGCGGATGATGTCCGGAGCGTGACCCCCGCCCGCGCCTTCCGTGTGGTACGTGTGGATCGTGCGCCCGGCGATCGCGTTGACGGTGGCTTCGAGAAAGCCTGCCTCATTGATCGTGTCGGTGTGAATCGCCACCTGGACGTCGTACTCGTCGGCAACCTTCAGGCAGGCATCGATCGCGGCGGGTGTGGTCCCCCAATCTTCGTGTAGCTTGAGGCCGCAGGCCCCGGCTTCGATCTGTTCGATTAGAGGCGTGCTGGTGGAAGCGTTGCCCTTGCCCAGGAGGCCGAAATTCATGGGCCACGCTTCGGCGGCTTGCAGCATTCGAGCAAGATTCCATGCGCCCGGCGTGCACGTAGTTGCCGCGGTGCCGGTTGCGGGACCGGTGCCCCCGCCGATCATCGTGGTGATGCCGTTCGAAATCGCTTCGTAGACTTGTTGCGGCGAAATGAAGTGAATGTGGCTGTCGACGCCGCCCGCGGTGACGATCAGATTCTCTCCCGCGATCACTTCCGTGGAGGCGCCGACAATCAATTCGGGATCCACGCCGTCCATGGTGTCTGGATTGCCGGCTTTGCCCACTTTCACGATCCGGCCGTTCTTGATTCCGATGTCGCCCTTCACGATGCCCCAATGATCAAGGACGACGGCGTTCGTGATGACAAGGTCGAGCGCGCCGTGTTCACCTTCGCGCCTCGCTGTACTGCTTTGGCCCATTCCATCGCGGATTACTTTTCCGCCGCCGAAAGTGATCTCGTCCCCATAGTGGGTATAGTCTTTTTCGATCTCGATGATGAGATCGGTGTCTGCAAGACGGATGCGGTCGCCTTTGGTGGGACCGAATAAGTCGGCATATGTGCGGCGAGGAATTTTCAAACTCATCGTTGCTCTGCCTCGTTGCTGAACTGAAAGCCTCCTTTGCGAGCGCGGTCGACGGCATTTTCGCTCGCGCCCGGGGCATTCAGCTCTCCGCCGACCAGACCGTTGCCGCCATGAATAACGCGCCGGCCGCCGAAGTCCGTGAGATCGACTTCCTTTTCGTCGCCGGGCTCGAAACGCACGGCCGTTCCGGCCGGAATGTTCAGGCGCATGCCGTACGCTGCGGAGCGATCGAAAGCTAGGGCGCGGTTGGCCTCAAAGAAGTGATAGTGGCTGCCCACCTGGATCGGCCGGTCGCCCGTATTTTTCACGAGCACACGTACAACACGGCGCCCGGCGTTCGCTTCGATAGGACCCGCGGCATCGTCCAGCAGATATTCACCCGGTTTCACCGAATCTCCTTTTCGGACCAAGCTACTTGATCGGGTCGTGGACGGTCACAAGTTTCGTGCCGTCGGGAAATGTTGCTTCCACCTGAACTTCATGAATCATTTCCGCCACGCCGTCCATTACCTGGTCGCGCGTGAGAATTTTGGTGCCCGAACTCATAATCTCGGCCACGCTCCTGCCGTCGCGTGCTGATTCCATGATTTCGGCTGAGAGAATGGCCACGGCCTCAACATAGTTGAGCTTGAGCCCGCGTGCCTGACGCCGGCGGGCAAGGTCGGCGGCGACGACGATCATCAGCTTTTCTTGTTCGCGCGGAGTGAGGTGCAAGGCTAGCTCCCGATTAATTTACTTTGCGCGGCGGCACGGCTTCGCGATCGTAAAGGAAAACCTTCGCTGCGTTCCACAGCGGGTGAAGCGCGTTCAACACGCCACGTCCGCGGCGCGCAAGACAGCGAATCACCAGCCCGTGCGCCACGAGTGCGCTGACTCCAAACAGCATTTCGCCCGATCGGGTGAGGCCTGCCGCGACTTCGCGCAGGCGCTGCTCGGCGGCGAGCCACGCGTTGGCCTTAAGGCCGACGCGGCACACATAGAAGGTTACCCAATAGCGATACGGACCAAGCCGAGCGAGGTCGGAAATATTCCGGCTTCGCGGTTCAAGGCGAACACGTTCGGCGGCTATTGGCCGGCCGAGGGCCAGCAGATCCGTCTTCATCTCGACGCACGCGTACTCAAATATCTCGCCCCGAGCCTCCCGGCCGGGTGCGAGAATTTCCCACCAGAAAAGGCCCGCTCCGGAAGCCAGATGAATCGTGGTGCGCTGCGAATACCGCGCACCGGCGAATGGGATGATGGCGTCGGGAACGTACTCGAGCAAGGCGTTCTCACCCACGCTGATGTCGTTTACCTGCGTTACGGAACGGGCTTCCTCGCGAGGACGGTAAACGCGCGTCGCGCCGGTGGTCGTGACCTGGACGCTTGCACCGGCGCCGACTCGGATGGACAACGCGAGGCGGTCGCCGCCAAGCAGCCCTCCGGACACGTTGTGAAGATGAGCGAGCGCGGACCCGTCCTCTAGCGTGAAGGCGCGAACCACTTTGAGGGGCGGTTCTTGACAGCTGTCGGCAAGAATCGTGTGGCCGGTCAGTGGATCTCGGACGAAATCAAGCTTCAATGCAGCCTGGACGCCACCGAGCGAGGGGATGTCCGCCACGATTCCATGGCCGGACTCCTGAGCAGCAAGCGTCGTGTCCAAAGAATCCTCAGCTTATGAACAAGCGAGTCGAAAGCGCGGGATGTTCCATGGCGCCACAATCGAGCAGCGGAGTGAAACAGCAGGCGTCGTCGATTGAGCACGCGGCGCTGCGGCGCGCGGTTTGAATCATTGCCGGCTTGAGATTCCAGAGAATGCGTGTGGCCTCCGTTTGTCCCAGCGGCAACAGGCGCTGGCACGCGGAAACCAGACTCGCGATCCATTGATGGAGAAAGGCGAGCACGGCACGTTCTTTTTCGATCCCGATTGCGCCGCTCGCCAGGCCGAAGGCGGCGCAGTGATGAATCATCGCTGGGCGAATTTCGAGAACCTCGCGAAGAAGCGGAAAATCACCCAGCGCGATCATCGCCTGAAGAAAATTGCGGCCCAGCGCGGCGCTTCCGGCACAGCTCTCGCGCGCGGGTTTTCGTGCACTCAACGAGTCGTTGAGTTCGATCCAGCGGTGCGTCGAGAACTTCGGGGCGCTTCCACCTGCAAGGCCGTAGGCCTCGCGGCAAAAGACGGCTTCCACCAGGCCTGCCTCTTCGAGATAGCCATCGAAAAAGCGGGGAAGGTCCGCGACCTGTAGGACTCCGTTCGATACCAGGGACTCGAGCCCGAACGAATGCGCAAGCGCACCGATGGGCAGGGCGCTGTCGGCAAGGTGCAGGAGTCGGAGTTCGGCAAGCTCGGTGACTTGTGGATTCAGAGCACCGTCTAAGTCACGCCGCATCGATGGTCCTCAATCGTGATGCCCTGCTTCGTGATTGTGCTCGTGAGCGTCGCCGTGACTGTGGCTAGAGCCATCTCCATGCGCGTGACGATGGCCGACGTAGGGAGCTTTCGCGTCGATGACGATGTGGCGATTCGCTGAAGGAAATCTCAGTTTTTCTTCGAGCCATGTCACGATCTCGTCCAGCCCGACTCCATCGCGCAGGTTCGCGAAAAGAAATGGCCGGCCGCTCCTCATCTTGCGCGAGTCGCGAT
This sequence comes from uncultured Acidobacteriota bacterium, assembly GCA_963744235.1. Taxonomy (GTDB): domain Bacteria; phylum Acidobacteriota; class Terriglobia; order Acidiferrales; family UBA7541; genus Palsa-295. Next base: position 438,556 of record CAVUSU010000008.1, read on the forward strand.
CCATCACCTCGAGTGAAGCGCCGACGTAGGGCGCCAGATCGATCTTGTTGATGACGAGCAAGTCCGAGCGCATGATGCCGGGTCCGCCCTTGCGCGGGATTTTGTCGCCCTCGGCCACGTCAATCACATAAATCCAGATATCCACCAGCTCGGGACTAAACGCCGCCGCGAGATTGTCGCCGCCGCTTTCGACGAAGATGAGTTCGAGCCCGGGAAGGGCGTCTTCGAGCTCAGCGATAGCGTGCAGATTCATCGACGCGTCCTCGCGAATCGCCGAGTGGGGACAAGCGCCCGTTTCCACTCCGCGTACCCGCTCGGCCGGCAGCGTCCCCTGCTGAAGCAAATATTCCGCGTCTTCTTTCGTGTAAATGTCGTTCGTCACGACGGCAAGGCTGCGGCCCGGCCAAAGCCGCTGAGTCAGCCGATCGACCAGCATCGTTTTGCCGGAACCGACTGGCCCGGCGATGCCCACTCGAAAAGCTCGGCCAGAAATTTGCTGGTCCATCGCGGCGCCCCACCTGAAATTCGCACCCAGTATGCGGATACGCTTCGAGGCGTCAAGTGAATTTCTCTTATGCATCCGATTCGAGCGACAGTAACCGAAAGAGATGCTTGCGCTCCCTGATAAGGAGCGGTTTGTGTTTCAGCTATGTCAAGGCACGATCGAGGTGAGTGTAGCCGCCGTCCACGTAAATGTGTTGTCCCGTGATGTGCGACGCTTGCGCTGAAATCAAGAACACAACCATCGCGGCGATCTCGTCGGGAGTCGTCATTCGCTTTCCCAGAGGGATCTTCGCGGCGATGCTCTTAAGCTTTGCTTCGGGATCGGGGAACGTGCTGACCCACTGCTTGTATAACGGAGTCATGACTTCCGCCGGAACGAGAGCGTTGACGCGGATGCCGTACGGCAGGAGCTCGGCGGCCCATTCGCGCGTCAATGCGAGAATGGCGCCTTTCGACGCGACGTAACCGGAAGTGCCGCCCTGGCCGGTGACAGCGGTTTTGGAGCTCATGCTGACGATAGACCCCCGCGCAGCTTTCAAATGAGGCAGCGCGTAGTGCGCCATGTTGTAGTAGTGGAGAAGATTGAGTTGAAGCGAAGCGACGAATTTTTCGGGGCTGCCGTGTTCGAGCCCGACTCCGTCATTGAAGCCCGCGTTGTTGATGAGGGCGTCGATGCGGCCGAAGACGCGGACTGCCTCCTCGACGGCCTTGGCGCAATTCGCGGCTGACTGAAGCTCGATGACCACGTGATGGCCGCGACCCTGACCGAGTTTCAATTCGGATACGATTTTCTCACACGCTTCCGCGTCGCGATCGATGATGACGGGAATGGCGCCTTCGCGAACGGCTGCTCGCGTGATGGCAGCGCCAATGCCTTTCGCGCCGCCGGTGATGAGAACGACTTTGTCTCTTAGCTGCAGATCCATGGCATCTCCGAAATTCGCGGGCGGGAGCGCGAAAGATTAGCCACGGAGGTTGAAAAATCCTCCGTCAAGAGGGTAGTCGACGCCGGTGAGGAAGGAAGCTTCGTCCGAACAGAGATAGAGAGCGAGCGAGGCAACTTCGTCGGGTTCGGCCATTCGGCCGATTGGCTGAGCATGCGAGAGCTTTTCGAACATTTCCTGCTCGCGTCCTGGATAGTGCTGGCGAAGGTAGCCGTCGACGAAAGGTGTATGAACCCGCGCCGGCGAAATGCAATTACACCGGATGTTCGAAGCCAGATAGTCCTTGGCGACGGAAAAGGTCATGGCGATGACCGCGCCTTTGCTCATCGAATAAGCGAACCGGTCGGCAAGACCCGAGGAGCCGGCGATTGAAGCCATATTAAGGATGACGCCGCCACCATTGGTTTTCATGTGCTCGACGGCCGCAAGCATGCAGTGGTAGAAGCCCTTGACGTTCACCTGAAAGACGCGATCGAAGTCGCACTCCGTGGTGGCTTCGAGTTTTCCAATGTGCGAGATCCCCGCGTTGTTGACGAGGATGTGAAGCGGTCCGCGCCGCGCAACCTCCTGGAATATCGAGCGGACTTCATCCGGATTCGTGACGTCGCACTGATGAGCCGATGCCTGGCCGCCCGCAGCCACAATTTCGTGGACGGCTTCCTCCGCTTCGTTCAATCGAATATCGAGCACGTAGACGCTGGCGCCGCTCAGGGCAAAGCGGCGGGCGATGGCTCGTCCGATGCCGCTGGCTGCGCCGGTGACGATAGCGGTCTTGCCGTCGAGACGAAATCCGCTCGAGCTTCTCGGGGTATTCGTCAGAGGGAAACTCCTCGTTTCCACGGAATGAAATCGTTCTGCGCTAGAAGTTCAGCCTTGGTCTTCACTTCGCCGCTCGCGACTCTTGTGACGAGTTCGAGAATCGCTTCACCCATCTGGTTGATGCTGGCCTTTCCTTCGATGATGGGGCCGGTATCGAAATCGATGATGTCTGCCATGCGATGGGCGAGATTCGAATTCGTGGAGATCTTCACGACGGGGGCAATCGGGTTGCCGGTTGGCGTGCCGAGTCCGGTGGTAAAAAGCACGACGCTGGCCCCGGCGGCGACTTGCGCGGTGACGCACTCCACGTCGTTGCCGGGCGTGCACTGAAGGTTCAGGCCGGGTTCAGTGGAGTATTCGGGATAGTCGAGAACCGCAGTGACAGGAGACGTACCGCCTTTTTTCGCTGCGCCGGCGGACTTCATCGCGTCGGTGACCAAGCCATCGCGAATGTTGCCGGGCGAAGGATTCATATCGAAGCCGGACCGCACGGCCTTCGCACGCGCGGCGTAATCGCGCATGAGTTGAATGAAGCGATCGGCGACTTCTCTATTTGTGCTGCGATTGACGAGTTCCTGCTCCACACCGCAGAGCTCAGGAAATTCCGAGAGAATCGAACGGCCACCCAGGGCTGCGAGCAGATCCGAAGTATGGCCGATGGAAGGATTCGCGGAGATGCCGGAAAAGCCGTCGGAGCCTCCGCACTTCAGCCCGACGCACAAACGCGAAAGCGGAGCGGCAGCGCGATGGGAATTCTTGTCCATTTCGACCAGGCCCAAGAAGGTCTTGCGGATAGCATCCGACATCATCGTGAGTTCGGTGCCGCTCTGTTGCTGCTCGAAAACGAAAAGAGGCTTCGAGAAACGCGGGTCGCGCTGCTTGATCTGCTCGCGAAGAATCGCCACTTGGGAATGTTGGCAACCCAGGCTGAGAACCGTGGCGCCTGCGACATTGGGATGATGGATGTAGCCAGCGATTAGAGCGCAGAGATTATCGGAATCCTCGCGCGTGGTACCGCAGCCGCCTTCGTGCATCAGGAATTTGATGCCATCGATATTTTCGAATACGCGAGGCACCTGGGAGCGGGGTCCCCCTGGGATGGAAGCGTGGCCTCCAATTTCATTGGTGCGGCCCTCGCGATAGAGCCGCACGAAATCGGCCACCTGCTGGCGGTAGATCTGTGGCGCCGCGAATCCGAGCTCTTCCTCGAACGCTTGCTTCAGTACGCCGATATTGCGGTTTTCGCAGAAGACGAGTGGAACCACCAGCCAGTAGTTTCGCGTTCCCACCTGGCCGTCAGCGCGGTGGTAACCCTCAAATGTTTTCGCTCGCCACCGTGATACATCGGGGGGAGTCCAACGATACTCCTCGGTTTTTTCGTGAAACGGTGCAGCCTGGTGATGTGTGTTTCGCGGCGTGATCACCTCACCTTTGGCGATCGGCTCCATTGCCTTCCCGATGAGCACGCCGTACATAACCACGTCGTCGCCTGTCTTGAGCGGCTCCGTTGCGAACTTGTGCTTCGCGCGGACGTCCGTTGCCAGCACGTATGCCGAGCCGTTGAATGCGATCGTTTCGCCCTTGCGCAAATCCGCGAGGGCCACCAGCACATTGTCTTTGGGACTCAGTTTCAGGACGCGTTCTTGTTTGATGTCGTTGCTTGACGCAGGCATGGCACAGCACCTAAAGATTCGAGATACCTTTAGTTTTGAACCTAAGCAAAGTTACGTCAAGCGATATAAGCAACCGATCGCGCGACATTCAAGGAATTAAGCGAGCGACAGAAAGACGATCAGTCGTCGAGGGCCGTGCGCGCCCATTACCAAGATTTTTTCAATGTCGGCGGTGCGGCTGGAGCCGGTGATCAAACACAGATAGGAATTCACCGAAACGATTCCGCGTTCCAGAGCGCTCGCGAGCGCGGCGTCGAGATCCGGCACTAGCTCATCAACCGTTGCGATGACGATGTGGACAGGCGCGACTACGGAAGCGCCACGTCCGCCGCAGGCTGCCGATACAAGGACGGAGCCCGTTTGCGCCACAAGCGCTTCGCATGCGGTGATCGTGGCTTGTGACGACTCTCTCGGCGGGCCCTCGCTCGACCATTGAATCGATCGGTCCTTCGACCATTCTTCGGCGAACTGGCGCAGCTCAGGCGAGTCTTGTACGAAAATGTCGCCGGGCGGTATCGAGGCAAGTACGTCCTTGACCGCGCTAGCGCTGGCACGCCGATTCGGCGTCACGATGCATTCGGTGATGTTGGTCGCGCACTCTTTCTGAAAACGAGCAAGCGCTTCCGTCACGGGCGCAAAGATCGTTTTCGGTTGTGGCGCGGGTTCGTGACGCGGCGCTGGCTCGCGCAACGCAGCCCGGATTCGCGCAAGGATTTTGTCGCGACTCGCGTTTTCAGTCTGCGCCATTTGTTTTTCCCCAGAGTGCGCGGAAGGATTTCTTCGGAACCGCAGGCGAAGCATGATTCTTCGACCAGGGGCCGAGCGGATCGAGCGCGGTGCCTTCGAGCCTCATGCTGTGGGCAATACGCATTGCCGCGCGTGCAAACCATCCCGCCAGCGCAAAGCGCCCTTCACTTTGCATGGCCCAGCGCCAGATTTTAAATCCGATGCGTTCCGTGAACGGGCGATCCGCGCTTCGCACCGCGTCGCGGCGATTTTCAAGCAGGTGATGGTGGAGATCGATCTTCACGGGGCAGACGTCGGTGCAGGCGCCGCACAGCGATGACGCGTACGAGAGGTGCTGAAACTCGTTCAGGCCGCGCAGATGAGGCGTCAGAACGCTCCCTATCGGGCCCTGGTATGTGGTGCCATACGTATGACCGCCGACAGTTCGGTACACCGGACACGCGTTCAGGCACGCGCCACAGCGGATGCAGTGCAGCACGTCGCGCCGCTCGGCATCGGCAAGCAGTTCGCTGCGGCCGTTGTCGAGCAACACGACATGAAATTCTTCGGGGCCGTCGACCTCGTTCGGCTTGCGCGGTCCGCCGGTCAGTGTGTTGTAACAGGTGATTGGCTGGCCGGTTCCGGCGGTGGCAAGCACGGGCCAGAAAAGCGCCAAATCCTGCAACCGCGGGATCACTTTTTCGATTCCCGCAATCGCGACGTGAATGCGGGGGACGCTGGTGCAGAGGCGGGCGTTGCCTTCGTTCGTGGTGAGGGCGATCATTCCGGCGTCGGCGACGAGAAAATTAGCGCCACTGATTCCCATTTCGGCTGAAAAGAAAGCCCGACGAAGCGCGCGGCGAGCGGCGGCGACGAGTTCCTGCGGATCGTCCGTGTCTATGTCGCCGAGTTTCTCCTTGAAGAGAGCGGCGATATCCTTCCGCGTGAGGTGCATTGCGGGCGAGACGATGTGGTACGGAGCCTCTTTGCGGAGCTGAACGATGAATTCGCCGAGGTCGGTCTCGATGTCTTCGATGCCGACTTTTTCCAGGGCAGGCCCGAGATGAATCTCCTCGGCGACCATGGATTTCGACTTCACCACCTTATGGACGCCCCGGCTAGTGGCAAGATCGGTGATGTACCCGCATGCCTCTGCGGAATTCTCCGCCCAGAAAACGTTGCCGCCGCGGTCTTTCACGCGCTGTTCGAATTCGAGGAGATAGCGATCGAGATTGTTCAGCGCCTCCCACTTGATCTCGTGACATTGCTGGCGCGCCGCTTCCCAATTCGCGAAACGCAAGCGGCCGCTATCCATGGACGTGTTGCAGTTATCGACGACACGACGCAGGATCTCGCGATGGTTGAGGTCAGCCGATTTTTCGGCGGCACGGCGGAGAAACTCGCGCGAGGCCGTGCTCATCGCGATGTCTCCGTTGCTACAGCGCCTGCCCGTCGTTCGGCGGCGGAAGCGGTCTGCGCCAGGATTCCAGCGAGATAAATCGTGCGTACCTTCGAATTGCGGCGGCGAAGAATCCCGTCGATGTGCAGCAGGCAGCTCGGATCGGTGGAAGTAATGTATTCAGCGCCGGAAACTTCGGCGTTGCCGGCCTTCGCGTTGCCCATCGCGCCGGAAATCATCGCGAACTTTGTAGCGAAGGTGCCGCCGAAGCCGCAGCACTCTTCGCTGTACGGCATTTCCACCAGCTCGAGACCCCGCACGTGGCGCAGGAGCTGGCGCGGTTCCTGCTTCAAGCGAAGTTCGCGCAACGCATGGCAGGCGTCGTGGTAGGTCACGCGATGCGGGAACGCTGCGCCCACATCCGCTGTTTTCGCCACCCGGCTCAGGAACTCCGAGAACTCGAACACTTTGCGGCCCACTTCGATTGCCTTCTCCTTCATCGGCGAGTCCGCAAGGAGTTGCGGGTAGAAATTGCGCACCATCGTGGTGCAGGAACCGGAGGGGCAAACGATGACCTCCGCCGAGCTGAAGACGTGCAGAAACCGCTCTGCCACCGGCCGCGCGTCGTCCCAGTAACCCGAATTGAAAGCCGGCTGGCCGCAGCAGGTTTGATCGCGCGGAAAATCGACGTCGTATCCGAGGCGCCGCAGCACGTGGACTGTGTCGAGACCCACTTCAGGCATGAGGTGGTCGACAAAGCATGGAATGAACAGCGAGATCTTCATGATCGAATGCCGAAGAACTTTGTACTGGGAGCGCTGACAATGTCCAGCAGAATGTGCGTTCGGGTCGTGCCGCTCGAATCCCCTTGACTCTGCTGCTCACGGTGAATTACGTAGCAGGAGCATTTCACTCAGGGAAAGGAGCTGATGCGATGAAACGCTACGGCTCGGTCATCAAGGTGAGGCCAGAGGCGATTGCCGAATACAAACGCTACCACGCCGCTGTCTGGCCCGCGGTTCTCGACATGATCCGAAAGTGTAATATCCGCAACTATTCCATTTTTCTGAAAGATGATTTTCTGTTTGGTTATTTTGAATACCACGGAAACGATTACAAGGCAGACATGGCCAAAATGGCCGCCGATCCCAAAACTCAGCAATGGTGGGCCGTGATGATGCCGATGCAACTCCCGCTCGATACGCGCAAAGAAGGAGAGTGGTGGGCCGAGATGGAAGAAGTGTTTCACATGGACTAGAGCGCTGATGAAAATCGTGGACACACACCAGCATCTCTGGGACAAGGACCTCTTTCACTATGCCTGGCTCGAGTCCTTGCCCAGGCTCAACCGGTCTTTCCGGCTCAGTGACTATCAGGAAGCCACTCGCGGCCATGAAATTGAAAAGACGGTTTTTGTCGAATGCGATGTAGATGAGCAGCAGGTCGAGGATGAGGCCTTGCACATCCTTCGACTCGCGGATCAACCGGACAGCCGGATCGCCGGAGTCGTCGCCTCGGGACGGCCAGAAAAGGACGGATTCGAGGCCCATCTCGAAAAGCTCCGGGGCCAGCCGAAACTGAAAGGCATTCGGCGCATTCTCCATACACATCCGGATGAACTAGGCCAGGGCAAGACGTTCATCGAGAACGTTCGCAAACTAGAGGAGTACGGCCTCTCCTTCGATATTTGCGTTCTCGCGCGCCAGCTTCCGATCGCCATCAATCTCGTATCGCAATGCCCTGGCGTCACGTTTATTCTCGATCATTGCGGGGTTCCCCAGGTGAAGGAGCGCGTGATGCATCCGTGGCGTGAGCATATTCAGGAAATCGCGAGGTTCCCGAATGTACAGTGCAAGGTTTCGGGCCTTGTTGCCTACGCCGATCCGGCGAATTGGAAACCCGACGACCTGCGCCCTTTCGTCAATCACGTGCTTGAATCTTTCGGCTGGGATCGCGTGATGTTCGGAAGCGATTGGCCGGTGTGCACTCTGGCTGCCAGATATAGACAATGGGTTGAGACGTTGTTCTCGCTAACGCAGGCGGCCGGAGAAACCAATCAGACGAAGCTCTTTCGCGATAATGCAATCCGCGCGTATCGCCTGTCGTAGAAAACCAGGGAAAGTCGCGGGCAGCAGGACAAGCGATTCTGCCACCGAGCTTCCTGTGTTAGTTTATTGGGGCAAATCCAGATGCATGGCGTCGCGCCGTTGCAGTTCACGGCGCGGTCTCCGTCTGACCTGACGATGTTCAGCCTGCTCTCCATCATCGCACTGGGATTCTTTCTCGGGATGCGGCACGCCACGGATCCCGACCATGTGATTGCCGTTACCACAATTGTCGCCCGCCATCGCAAGGTCAGCCACGCCGCGCTTATCGGCGCCTTCTGGGGCGTGGGTCACACGCTCACGATTCTCGTCGTGGGAGGCGGAATCATCCTGTTCGGCTGGGTGATTCCCGCGCGAATCGGCCTGTCGATGGAATTTTCCGTTGGACTCATGCTAATTCTGCTCGGCGTCCTGAATCTCACGGGCATGCTCCAGTGGATCACCGACAGGTTTTCTCCGGGAAGCGACGCGCATGGAATTCTGCATTCTCATCCGCACGCCCACGGAGACTACATTCACACGCACCCCCACTCACACGACCCGGAGGCGCATCCACACGCGTCCGAACAAACGCCACTCAACTGGTTCGACCGGCATTTCGGCCGGATCGGTCTCTATCAAGGTCTGCGGCCTTTGCTGGTGGGCCTCGTTCACGGGCTGGCAGGTTCCGCCGCGGTTGCGCTTCTGGTGTTGACGACGATTCGAAACCCCAAATGGGCGCTCGTTTATCTTCTCGTTTTTGGGATTGGGACGATTGCGGGCATGATGCTCATCACCGGAGCGATCGTGCTTCCATTTGCGTACGCGGAAGGGAAATTCACTCGTCTCAACCAGGGACTGAGACTTGCGTCGGGCTTGATCAGCCTGGGCTTCGGGCTTTTTCTCGTCTACCAGATTGGCTTCGTGAGCGGCCTCTTCACCAGCCATCCGCAATGGACGCCGCGATGACCCGCGCAAGATCTTACTGGGCCGCCGAACAGACTCCTAGCCGACCTTCGCCGCATTCTCGAATCACGTAGAAGCGAAACCTTCGTACCACTAGAACAAAAATTTAAGCGCAGCCTGAAGGATGCGCGGCCCCTGCGAAGTAGAGGTTACTTGCCCGAAAGTCCCGTCGTCGATGTTACCGTCCGGGTTGCTGAATTGAGCGTGATTGAACACGTTGAAAGCTTCGAACCGGAATTGCAGCGACTTCGACTCCGTGAGTTTCGTGTCCTTCAGCAGAGCAAGATCCCAATTGTTCAAGCCCGGCCCATGGAAGAAGGTGCGCGGCGAATTCCCAATCTGGGCCGTCATCCAGGCACCACTAATTGGGTCGGTTCCCTCAAAAGAAAAGAGGTTGGTGTTGAAGTATGCGTTGCCGTGCCTCGGATTTTTGTCGGCGTAAAGTGACCCGCCGGCAGGATTATAGTTCGGCAAGTCGATGGGTGCCTCAGTGTTCTGTGTTCCGGTGGCAGAGTTGTCGTCACCTTCGGACATTTGCACGGGCAGCCCGGTAGCAAATGTCGTGATTCCAGAAACTGCCCAGCCCGCCGCGAGCCTATTGGCCCACCCCGACGTGGCGTGGAAAAGTCGATCGAAGGGAATGTGTTGTTCGTAGCTACCGATGAAATTATGGGTGACGTCGAAGAAACAGAGACCTGTGCTAAGACGAGGGTTGAACGGATTCACCCCTTCTTCCAAACCGGACGCGTTGTCCCGGCACTTACTGTACGTATAGCCCAGCAGGAAGCTGGATAACCCGCTATTGTGACGAACGCTGACCTGAAGGGAATTGTAAGAGGACTGCGCGATCGTGGATATGTACGGGTTGTCGCCCATGTTCGGGCCAAGAACCGTGTAAAGGGAGTTGATCGCGTTGCAGGTGACGGCGGCGTTGTTCGCACATGGCGCGGTGGTCTCGACAACAGGCGTTGCCGCGCTCGGATAGGTGGTGACACCTTGCGGCAGAACATAAGGGCCATTCCCGTTGTTGGTTTCCGCGCCGCCAGTGTGCCGTCGCAGAAGGGTAACGGGGTCCCGGAGTAGGAGTGAAGGGCGGCTGATTGAGCTGGTTACAGAGGGCCTCATTCCCGGGATTGGCCTCGAGCTCCGTCACGAGGTGGTGTCCCTGATTTCCCACGTAGCTAAGGCTTAGAATCGTGTTGGCGCCAAACTGCCGTTGAACGGACAATTCGTAGTCCTCGGTTCGAGGCGTCACGTTGTGGTAGTTATAAGCCAAGGCTCCGCTGATGGGTTCGTAAGTAGCCCAGGGGAATGTGGTGTCGGGGTTCTTGGCGCTGACGTTCGCGGGAGGGAACGTGAACGGGAACACCTGGGGGATCACTGCTCCCGAGGATCGAAAGTCGTAGGGTGTAGCTAGATCCATCGGAGTGGTGGAGGAATAGAACTCGCCGTAAGGCGCGTCTCCAAGTTCCTGAAAGAGCCCGAGGTCCTCGACATTCGTGTAGAAAATGCCGTAGCCAAGGCGAATGCTGGTCTTGCCGGGTCCTCCGGTCAGCTTTGCGATAAATCCAGAATCTGCGCTCGGCGAGTAAGCCAAGCCAAGACGGGGCGAGAAGTTGTGATACTGCGTAGGAGCGAGGGAGCTAGGAATACAGCCGGGAGCGCCTCCGGGGGTGCATGGATCTCCGGGAACCAAGTATCCGGTAGGTGCGCCAGGAAAAACTACCGACTGCACGCCCGGGATGATCGTTTCGAGCTTATTCTGGATGTCGTACCAGGGATTGACGAACTCCCACCGTACGCCGAAGTTGAACGTCAGGTCGGGCGTAACCCTCCAGCTATCCTGAGCAAACACGCCGAAGTATTTCGATCTCGAATCGAGTAGCTGCTGGCTGGCCTGAGTGAAAGAAGAGGGAGCTCCGAGAAGAAAGCTGGCGAATGACGCCCCTGTTTCATCTTTGTTGAACCCAAAACCTCCGTCCTCATCGAAGTAGTTTCTGTCGTCGAGTTGATCGTAGTGAAACTGCCCGCCAAATTTCAGGCTATGCCTTCCGATAATCTTGGTGTAGTTGTCTTGCCATTGGAAGGTGTTGTTGAACTGCTTTGTCGGTGATGAGGCAACGCCGATGCTTGCGAGACCACTGCCCAGGCTAATGGACGGCACGCCTTCGATACTCGGGGAAATCGGCGAGATGCCGCCGGAAGGCCCCCAAGGCGTCACAAAACCCAGGGAACTGAGCGGGACGCCCAGGCCTCCGCTGGGAAAACCGATAACCTGCGCGCTTCGGAGATAGCTGAAGCGAGCCTCGTTCACGGACGTCGAGCCGAACGATTTCGTGAGGCTGACCACCGCCACTTGAACGCGACCCCTGTCGAGCGACCCGAATCCCGGGGCAACGCGGCCAGGGCTATGAAGAACGTAGTCATCGCCATGGTAGTAGCCGGAAAGCATTCCAAGGCGGGTGTTGAAATCCACTCGCAGGCCGACCTTGTCATCGCGCAACCTTTGTTCGCCCGTGTTACTGGTGAACGTGTCGATCGTTTGACCGTGCGAATTCACGAAACTACCGTTCGGAGGCGGGATATAGTTCTTGGCGATGATAGCGGTAGCTACGGGCGACCACGCCGTCATGGGAATCGTCTGGTTAGGAAAGACGCAGCCTGTGTGTCGGTCGGGCCGGTCCAAGTGGTCGAAGTGCAGCCAGACTGATAGTACGGCTCATTCGGCGATACCCCATAACCCAGCCTGTTCGACAAGACCTGCGACCAGCAAGTGCTAGGATTGGCGCTGCAATCGCTGTTCACGGAGCCGCCCAATGTTCCCGCGATGCCATCGGAAAGGTTGCCGGTTATATCCAGAGGGGAAGGCACATCAGTCGTGCGGGTCTCGCCAATGATCTGTCTGGTTCCCTGATAGTCGGCAAAGAAAAACGTCCTGTCTTTCTTGATCGGCCCACCAAGCGTTCCCCCGAACTGGTTCTGGTTGTACTTGCCCGCCGTGTCCCCCGGCGTGTTAGCGAAATAGTCTCGCGCGTCAAAGATTGTGTTTCGCAGAAACTCGAAGGCATCACCATGGAAGTCATTTGCCCCAGACTTGGTGACGACGTTTACCTGGCCGCCGCTGTAGTTGCCGTATTCGGCGTCGAAGTTATTGGTGATGATGCGAAACTCAGCGAGCGAGTCCAGATTCGGAATCGCAGCGGTTCCATTGTTCTTACCTTCTTCGACGTTAGCCCCGTTGATCATGAACCCGTTTGCGGCTTCGCGCTGACCGTTCATAGACTGGTTTCCGGCGTTGCCGGAGCCACCGGCCACTGGGCGATTCCCCATCTCGGAGGCCTGACCCGCGTAAGCGTTAGGGACGACTCCGGGCTGAAGATCAAGTAAATTGGTAAAATCTCGCCCGTCAAGCGGAACCGCCGTCAGCTTCTCGCTGTTGATGACCTCGCCCATTTGGGTGCTCTGCGTTTCCACTTGCACCGTGTCGCTCGATACGGTCACCTTTTCGGCGACGGTGCCTACTTCGAGAGCGATGTCCACGCGGATCGCGGAATTGGCATCAACGACGATGCCATCTTTTTCGTAAATCTTGAATCCCTTTTGCTCCGCTTGAATGTTGTACGTCCCGACCGCGAGATCCGTAAAACTATAGAAACCCTTTGCATCCGTCTTGACCACGGAACGAATCGCCGTCTGAGTGTTGATTGCTGTCACCGTAACACCGGGCACCACGGAGCCGCTTGCGTCGGTCACGATGCCCGAAATCGTTCCCGTGATGCTCGCCCAGGCCAGGGTTGCCCCGAGAAAAATAAGAACGCACGCGCAAAGGAATTTGCGAAGGACTTGCATTGAATTCTCCTCAAAATAACGATCCCCAAAAAACAATGGACCGCGTCGAAGTCTCGCCGGACGAAATTGGACTGCAGGATAATGTCAAACTTTGGACCGCCACCCAGCGCTAGTTATAGCACGCGTTCCAGACATGTCAACGGATAAGTTTTATTGAAATTTAATGAAATTCTCCCGTTTTCAGAAAAGGAAGGCAGTGTTGTATGCTCTGCGGGCCCCTGAGCCACACCCGGGGTGGGGAGAACCGCTCCATGCTTCCACTATCGCGAACAGCACCGCGTATTTTCGCTGCACTAGGACTAGCCGCCGCAATCTTCGCGTTCATCCTGCCAATATCCTTGGCCCAGGAATTTCCATCGAGCCTCTATTCGGGTCTGCGCTGGCGGTTGATCGGCCCGTTTCGCGGCGGACGCTCCAATGGAGTCACCGGCGTTCCCGGTCAGCCGAACACGTTTTATTTCGGCGCGGTGGGTGGCGGCGTGTGGAAGTCGGAAAACTCCGGCCGCACTTGGGCTCCGGTCTTCGATTCGCAGCCGATCGCGTCGATCGGCGCAATTGCGGTGGCCCCCTCCAATTCGAACGTCGTTTACGTCGGCACCGGCGAAGCGGACATGCGCTCGCAGATCTCCTACGGAAACGGAGTGTACAAATCCACCGACGCGGGAAAGACGTGGACGCACGTCGGCCTCGACAACACGCGCCAGATTGGCCGGATCCTCGTTGATCCGCAGAACCCGGATAGTGTCTTCGTCGCCGCGCTGGGCCACGCCTATGGCGCTAATCCGGATCGAGGCGTATATCGCTCCAAGGACGGCGGCGCGACCTGGCAGTTGATCCTGCACAAGAGTGACGACATCGGCGCGATCGACCTGGCCTTCGATCCGCAGAATGCGCGCACGATTTACTCGACCCTGTGGAACACCCGGCGCCCGCCATGGAGCATCTATGCGCCGTCCTACGGCCCAGGTAGCGGAATATTCAAGTCCACCGACGGCGGCGATACCTGGCAGCAGCTCACTCAAGGGCTTCCCACCGAGGGTGTCGGACGCATTGGAATTGCCGTCGCGCCCGCGGATCCGAAAATCGTGTATGCAATCGTCGACGCGAAGCAGGGCGGCATTTATCGCTCCGACGATGCCGGCGGGTCGTGGCGCAGGATGTCCGACGAAACCCGCATCTGGATTCGCGGATGGTATTTCTCCAACGTCGTCGTCGACCCGAAAGATCCCGAGACACTTTATGTTTCGGATACTTCCGTTTATCGCTCGACCGACGGAGGCAAGACCTGGACAGCCATCAAAGGCGCGCCCGGCGGCGACGACTACCACCAGCTATGGATTTATCCGGACGATCCGAAACGCATGATTCTTGCCAGCGATCAAGGCACGGTGGTCAGCGAAGATGGCGCAGTGACCTGGAGTTCCTGGTACAACCAGCCCACGGCGCAGCTCTATCACGCCGCGCCCGACTATCGTTTTCCGTATTGGGTTACTGGTGCCCAGCAAGATAGCGGCGCTATGAGCGTTCCTACGCGCAGCAGCCACACCGAGATTTCGATGCACGACTGGACCGGGCTTTGCGCAGGCGGCGAGAGCGGTTACACGGCGCCCGATCCGCTGCATCCCGAAATAATCTTTGGCGACAACAACGTCGTGAGATGCAATTTGCTCACCGGCGAAATACGATTTGTGTCGCCGGAGCTGAGCCGCCAGCAGGAAGCACCGTTTCGCAGAACGTGGACTCTTCCACTCGTGTTCTCGGAAGCTGATCCGCACGCCCTCTACTTCAGCGACCAATTCCTGTTCAAAACGATCGACGGTGGAAATAGCTGGACGCAGATCAGCCCGGATCTGACGCGCGAAGATCCCGGCGTGCCCTCGAACCTGGATGAAGCTGCTGCTGCCGATGCTCCGTCGGGTAAACGCCGCGGCGTGATCTACACGATTGCGCCGTCGCCGATTCCCTCGCATCCGGATCTGATTTGGATCGGCACCGATGATGGCTACATTCAGTCCACGTCCGACGGCGGAAAGACGTGGCGCAACGCGACTCCGCCCGAACTCACGCCGTGGAGCAAAATCGTGATGATGCAAGCGTCGCACTTTGACCCAGGCGAAGCCTATGCCGCAGTCGACCGCCATCGTCTCGAAGACAACGATCCTTACATTTATCGCACGCGGGACTCCGGCAAGACGTGGCAGCGCGTCACGAATGGCTTGCCCGCGGGCGTGTACATGCAGACGGTGAAAGAAGATCCGAAGCGCAAGGGCTTGCTTTTTGCCGGCACCGAGCTTGGCGTTTACGTCTCGTTCAACGACGGCGACGACTGGCAATCGTTGCAACTGAATTTGCCGCCAGCATCGATGCGCGACCTTGCGATTCACGGCGACGACTTGATCGTCGCCACGCATGGCCGCAGCTACTGGGTGCTCGACGACATCACAGCCTTGCGCCAGGTCACGGACAAAGTTGCGCAGTCCGACGCATACCTGTTTCGTCCCGCCGACGCAATTCGTATGCATGCTGGCGCGGATTACGGCAGTCCCATGCCTCGCGACGAAGCTCTTGCCGAAAATCCGCCCGTGGGTGCGATGATCGATTATTACGTGAAGGCAGATTTGCCCGGCCCGCTCATGATCGAAATTCTCGACGGGAAAAATGAGGTCGTCCGCCGCTACTCCAACGAAGACCACGCGCCCGTCGTGAAAGCGAACACGCTCGAATTTCCGGCTTTTTGGCGGACCGCACCTCCATCGCTCTCCACTGCCGCCGGGATGCATCGTTGGATCTGGGATCTGCACTACACTCCTGGTGCGGGCGGCGGCCGTGGCGGAGGCGGATTCGGCTTTGGTCCGCGCGGAATAGCCGCACTTCCCGGTTTGTACACCGTGAAGTTGACTCTTGGGGGCAAAACGTTCACGCAACCGCTCGTGGTGAAAATGGATCCGCGCAGCAAGATTCCGCTCGCGGCCCTGCAGCAGCAGTTTGCGGCTGCAACGGAAGTCGCCCACAGCGAAGCTGACATCACTCGAGCGCAGCGCGAGGTACAACAGCTGCGCTCCCAGATTCGTCAGCTGCGCCCGCAAGCGCAGAGTAATGCAACGCTTGCCTCCGCGCTCGATGCGCTCGACCAGAAAGCGGAATCCGTCGGGGGCGCGCCGCCCGCGTCGGCGGCTTATGGTATTCCGGTTGAGCCGCCCAAAGAACGAGCGAGCTTGACGTTCCTCAGCGGAGAGTTCACGCAAATCGCGTTCGCTATAAACAGTGGCGACGGGCCGCCCACCGCCGAAGCGAGAAAAGCCTTCGCCGGCGCGCAGGCGACTCTCACGGCAACGCTGGCGAAGTGGAGCACCTTGAAGGCCAAGGAGCTACCCGCGGCCAACGCCCAACTCAAGCAGGCTGGCCTCGCGCCAATCGTTATCGGCCCCGTCGGCCCGACAGTGCAAACCGCAGCGCCTCCGTCAGAATTCGATTGAGGAGACGGAACTTGAAGTGCGCACACCGGAGAGTTAGTATTCATCCCTGAGAACCCATCCCCTCAGCTCCCCTGACGCTCGCGCCAGGGGAAATGATCCGCGCCACTCCTGAACGAATCGAGACTGCTCTTCGCTGCATCTCCCATCGCGAGGGGTAGCAAGAAGGGGAGAAGAAAGCTATGCGATCGTGGTTCGCTTTCGGTGTCCTGGGTCTCGTTCTCGCCGCTGCTGCGCCTCCATCCACGGACGCGCCCACCGGTTTCGATAACAAGAGCAACGGCATCGTGGATGATGCGACTCATCAGGTCGACCAGGCGAAATTCGAGGAAGTCGAGCAATTGAGCGATGGCCTCGGACCGCTCTATAACGCGCAGTCGTGCCGCGAGTGCCACCAGAATCCTGTTTCGGGTGCCGCCTCGCAGGTAACGGAATTGCGTGTCGGCCATCAGAGCCCCGACGGGCATTTCCACAATCCTGAAATCCCCATCGCTCACGGCGCGGAAGTGATCACCGGACGGTCGCTCGTGAACGATCGCGCTATTTGTCCCAGTGGGGCCTTTCCCAACAACGAGATTCAAGAACGAGTTCCGGATACAGAGACGATCCGGACGTTTCGCCTTTCTCTGAATCTCCTGGGCGACGGCTTCGTCGAGGCGGTTGCTGATCAAACCTTCGTCGATCTTGCCGAAAAGCAGTGCAAGTCTTCGCCGCGGAAAATCTGCGGCCAGGTTCTCCGCGTACCTATCGTGGAAGCGCCGGGACAGATGGCAGTGGGGCGTTTCGGGTGGAAGGACCAGCACGCGAGCCTGTTGTCGTTCGCCGGCGACGCATACCTGAATGAGATGGGGATCACCAACCGTCTTCAACCGGATGAAGTAACTAGTCTTTGTAACGCCGCTTCGGAACCGAACGACACTCCCGGACCGGACGGCCTCTCCGACATCGACCACTTCGCCCGTTTTGTCCGAGCAACGAAAGCGCCCGCGCGCGATTCGCAGCTCGCGAAAGGCCCGGTGGCGAAGAAGGGCTCCGCTCTGTTTGAGAAGATCGGCTGTGCGACCTGCCACGTCGAAGCTTTGACGACGGCTTCCGCCGGAACGAAGATCAACGGCGGAACGTTTACGATTCCGGCCGCGCTTGGCTCAATCACTTTTTACCCGTATGGGGATTTCTTAATGCACGACGTCGGCACGGGTGACGGGATACTGCAAGCCACTCAGGAACACTACGGGCGCAAGGTGTTTCGGATGATGTCGGACTATCTTTCGAAGCAGGATTTCGAGAGCAGCCGAAACAAAATTCGCACCGCCCCCTTGTGGGGCGTCCGCTTGCGTCCGCGATTGATGCACGATGGAGCTTCCTTGACGTTTCACGATGCCATCCTGCGGCACCGCGTCGAGGCGAGCCACGTAACCCAGCAATTTGAGAAACTGAAGAAGGAAGACCAGGAAGCCATCATCGAGTTCTTGAGGTCTTTGTAAAACCGCAAACGGCTCAGCAGGGGCGCGGCAGAATCCTCAATTAGAATCGGGCTGCACCGCAGAGCGGCCAGATGAAACGCCGCTTCAATCCGAACGCGTTAGGGAAGATCCAAGGTTACGGAATAAATGTCTGAGTTCTTGCGGATAGCGCACGCCAGCGGAGCGCCGTCCGGTCCGATTCCGATCAGCGTATAGGCTGATACATCGGCAGGAAGCGCGAGATCGGGAGAGGTGAGCCGTTCAATCTTCCCGTCAGGGACATGCACGCGGAAAACGGGTTGCGTCTCGCCTCCATACATGTCCTGGTAGTAGATGTATTTTGAGTCCGGGGTCCAGCCGACGATATTCAAAAAAGCGGCATCCGCCGCCTCCTTCCACGTCTTGGTCGAGCGGATCGAAAAGATACAAGGCAGTGCGCTCTAGAGGCGCAGTTGCGCGGACCGAGTCTCCAGATGCGTAGGCATAGCGGCCGTCCGGCGACCAACGCATGAATGCCAAGTGCTCAGGCACATCGAGTTTGGTGATCTGGTGCGTTCTGATGTCAACCGAGAACGTTCCGACGCGTCCAACTCCTGCGCGGAAGCGTTCGAAAATGATGGCATCGCCAGAGGGTGACCAAAGCGGTGCCTCGTCTCCATAGTCCCCTTTCGTCAATTCCTCTGGCTGCCCTCCCTCGGCCGAAATCAGATAGACGCTTTGCTGCTCCCCCGGCCGGACTCCTTCAAAGACGATCTCCTTTCCGTCAGGTGACCACTTAGGATGTCCCGTAATCAACGGCGGAAAGGTGAGCTGTTTTCGCTCGCCTCCATTTACCGAGCCTCGCCAGACGCTCGCATCGGGAATAGAAACGTAGGCGATTTTTTCGCCATCACGAGAAACATCTATCCAACGTGCGGGAACACCTCCGAGGTAAGGGTCGTATTGTTGGAGTTTTCCGTCGTAGCGCACGAGCTGTCGCAACTCGCGCATTCCGACGAAATAGGCATTCTTGCCATCGCGCCCCGGAAGTACTCCGCAAAAACCATCGCCATAGCTGAGATAAAGCCGAATCGGAGATCGACGCAAGGCGCCAAAGAAATCGGCTCGTTCGCGAATCGCATCGATTACCGTGCCGTTTCCTCGGTTAGAACGGTATAGATAGTATCTTCCATCTGGCGTCCAGCCCCCGCTGCATTCTCCGTCGAGCCAGCCCGGGGCGGCGGAGTTACCCTCGGGAGTTATGGTCCGAAGGTGAGATCCATCCGGTCGGATCTCCCAAAGAGTGACCGCGACATCTCTCGAGTCCCACCGCATGAAACGCACCACTCGTCCATCCGGTGACCAACGGAAAAAATCAGCCTTGCCGTCGATCGTCGCGATCTTTCTCGGGTCGCTGCCGTCCGCGTTGGCCAAGTCAACGTCACTCCCGGATCCATAAATCAAGCTCCGCCCATCGGGCGACCACGCCGCGCTCTGTGCGTGCAAGTTGCCGAGCCGCCGCGGCGCCCCGCCAAGGATGGGTAGTTCCCATAAGGGCAGTAGCTTTTCATCTCCTTCGAAGCTGCCAAGCAACAGATGCGAACTGTCGGGCGAAATGTCGAAGAGTGTACTGTTCGTAAACGGTGTCGGCACGCGGGCGGGTTCACCTCCTGCCACTGACACTTGCGCAATTTCCCATTTCCCGCCCACGCGTTGTGTGAAATACAGTCGCACGCCGTCCGTAACCATCCAGCTTGAGAATTCCGCGCGCCCGTAGTGCGTGAGCTGATGCAAAGCAATGAGGTGAGGTGCTGGCGTCGGCCGCAGAAACCACCAGCCCAAAACCATAGCCGCAGCAAGGCCTGTGCTCGCCAAGAACTTCTTCCCGCCTCCGAGGCCCCATCCTTGAAGCTGGCGATCTGCGTGCGGTCCCGGGGTCAGCGAGACAGCCGCGGACTCTAGCGGAATCTCCACCAGGGTGGCGCCGGTCCTGTCCGAGTTGCCGTTTGTTCCGGCCGGAGCTAACGGAATTTCAGTTTCAGCCGATTCAACCCTGGCGATAAAACGGTAGCCGCGGCGGGGAACGGTCTCGACGTATTGGGGGTCTGTGGGGTCGTCGTTGAGCGCCGCGCGGATTTGCTTAATGCAATTGTTCAGTCCATGGTCGAAGTCGACGAAGGTGTCTTCGCTCCACAGGACTCGCCGCACGTCATCGCGAGTCACCACCTCGCCTGCGCGGCCGGTTAAGAGGGTCAGGACGCGGGCCGACTGTTGAGGTAGTCGGACACGCAGCCCATGCTTCCGCAATTCGAAATTGGCAGGGTCCAGGCAGAAATCACCGAAGTGAATAAGGGTCGAGCCATGCTTGGCGCTGGCCATGAGGCCTCAACTCTGGGTGTTCTGCGGAGACTCGCTGCCGATATACAATCAAAAGGAGGCCAATTTGTCCAGCGAAATTCCGCTTACTCGCTTGTCTTCAATAAGTTGCTCGCATATCTAGAAATTATAAAAATCCTACCTTTCGCGCATTGACTCTTGCAACGCCCCAATAGAGTATCTGCCGCCAAAGTGCAAGAGAACCCTTGACGCGCGCTCAAGTCGCCCGTCCCGACGATGGCGACCCGTGCATGCCAGAGCATAGCTTGGTGGGAGCGCTGCCAAGAGAGGCGCTATGAACATATCCACACGATTGCGGATCGCTTGCTTCGCGGCGGGATCGGCACTATTGGCCCTGCTGGGAACTCCGCCAGTGGCCTGCGCCGATACTTCGTCGACGCAGTCTTTTGTCGGCGCACTTTCCTCGCCCGAAACCGCCTTTGAAACGACCCTCACTTTGACCTCGGTGAGCGATGTCGTACTCCAGACCTACGGCTTCGGCGGCGGCACGAACGCGCAAGGCACGGTGATCGCGCCGGGAGGCACCGATCCATTTCTCGCGATTTTCGCGGGCACGGGCGGCGGCGCCCCGATCCTCACAGACGCGTCCGCCAACCCGTTTGGTACGTCGCTGGATGTGACGAACTACGGAAGCTTCACGGGCTGTTCGCCCGCGCACACTGTGGACATAGGCGGCGCAACTTGTGGCGACGTGACGATGACTCTTGACGCTCTTGCGGTGGGGACCTACACGATCGTGTTGAGCGACGGTCAGTACATCGCCAACGCGATTTTCGACAATGGCTCGCTCGGCGAAGGTTTTTCCGATTTTACCGGCGGCGTGTTCTGCAATCTTGCGATCAACGGCACCGATTGTCCGAATACCACCGGGGCCTATGCACTGGACGTCAGTGTCAGTTCGCAGTCGGCAGCAACGCCGGAACCGAGCGCGCTCTTGCTCATCAGCATGAGCTTGCCTGCGCTTGTATGGCGCAAGTCCAGGAGCGCCGGAGCCGCTCAGAGGTGACATGTTTTGGTTTGTCGCCAAATTTGATTCTGCGGTACAGGAGAGTGACACATGGGAAGACTCGTCAAGTTGCTGCTTTTCACGTTGGCCTTCGGCGCGCTCGGGTTTGTAATTTCGCTCGTTCCACAGAAAAACGCCGGTGGGGCGGTGGCTACAAACGTGAACGTAGTGAACGCGCCCCTTCCAGTCACGGGAGCAGTGAATGCCTCAATTGTGGGCGTTCCCACGGTTAACATCGGAAACACGCCAACGGTAGGTCTGGCGCCGGGCACGACCGTGGGTATAACGGGAGGAAACCTGAACTTCAGCAATACACTCCAAACTCCAGTTTTTGTACGAAACGTGGATAACACCGATGCGAACCCGTTTCTGTTTTCGTTTTGCACTTCCACGTACGCCAGCTCTTGTACAGGTCAGAGTCCCGCGATACCAACAACCACGAGTGACGGCAGAACCGTCAGGCTGGCTGTGATCAACCAAGTCGAGTTCATAACCGGCCAACCGGCAAATCAGATCGTTGACGTGCACGCTTCTTTCCAGGGGAACTATGTGACCCACAGTTTCAATGTTCCTCAAAGCTCCAACAGTTTCTCCGGAGTGCTCAATACAAATACCCACATTTATGTGGATCCAGGAACCATCATCTACGGAACCTTTGAACTCAGTAACTCCGGCACGAACATAAGCGTCACCCTCTCGGGCTATTTGTTGACACAGTGAGTGACCCGGAGATCCCGCTCGACTCCTGACGTCATCGATTGTGGTGTGCCGTAGAATGAGTGCGCCCCGTCGCGAGTTTCGCAGAATTCTCTTTTCCCGGTTGCACCCTGCTGAGTTCTAGTCGTACCGCGCAGCTTTGCACCTTCTCGGGAGATTCCTCGTGAGTTCAGCGCTGAGGTAATTCGTTTTTTTTCTGACAACACGAACGATATGGGACGCTTCTTGAACCGCCGCTCCAATATCGGGAGCCGCGATTCGCTCCCTTGTCCTGAATCAGTCGCGGGTGTATGAAGGGCCGCCGGCTATGGCTTTGTTCCCAGGGCACAGATTGCAACAAGCTCCGCCAGCAGGGTTTAGCCGAAGGAAATCATGAAGAGTCGAAGCGCAGCGCTGCGTAACATCGCCGATAAGGCATTCGACGTTTGCGTGATTGGTGGCGGCGCCACCGGTTCGGGCTGTGCTCTCGATTCGCAACTCCGTGGCTTGACGACGGTTCTTCTCGATGCCGCCGATTTTTCCGGCGCAACCTCCAGCGCCTCCACGAAGATCGTTCACGGCGGCGTGCGCTATTTGGAGGAAGCTGTCAGGAACCTCGATCTAAAACAATTTCGAGTCGTCGATCGCGCGCTCCACGAACGAATTCGCATGTTGAACAACGCGCCCTATCTCGCGCGGCCGATGGAATTTGTCGCTCCGTGCTTCCGCTGGCTCGACGTTGCATATTTTGTCGCCGGGCTCAAAATCTACGACCAGCTGGCCCGCGGCGCCCGCCTCTTCCCGAGCCGTTTTCTTTCGCGCGCGGAAACGCTGCGCCGAGTCGCCACTCTCAGCGCAAATCATCTCGTCGGATCCGTGGCCTACGCGGACGGGCAATTCGACGATGCGCGTTACAACATCGCGCTGATCCAAACGTTCGCCGAGGCGGGCGGCGAAGCCCTGAATTATGCGCGCGTGACCGCCTTTGAAAAGTCACGCGACGCCAAGTTAGTTGCCTGCCAAGTCGAAGACCATCTCACACATGAAAAGTTCACGGTTCGCGCGCGCGCATTCGTAAACGCCACCGGACCCTTCGCCGATACGATCCGCCAACTCGCCACGCCCAGCGCCCCTCCTCGCATGAGGCTCAGCAAAGGCGTTCACATTCTCCTGCCGCTCGAAGTGATGCCAGGCGACGACGCGATGCTGATTCCGAAGACGGAAGATGGCCGCGTTTTGTTTGCGATCCCGTGGAACGGGCGCCTGCTCGTCGGCACAACCGAGCAAGAAGTTACTATTCACGACGAGCTTTATGTCACGAAAGAAGAAATCGCATACCTTCTGCGCCACCTGAATCGGTATTTGGCGACTCCGGTCACGCCTGATCTGGTCGTCAGCGGAATCGCTGGCGCTCGCCCGCTTGTCAGCAGGGGCGATTCGCGCGACACGAAGAAGCTGGCCAGAGATCACGAGCTCGAAGTGGATTCGCAAAGCGGCTTGATCAGCATCATGGGCGGCAAATGGACCACGTATCGTGCGATGGCTGAGCACACGGTCGATGCCGTGCAGAAGCACCTCGGTGTGATCGTAAGGGCATCCCTGACGAGGGATCGCCCGTTGATTGGCTCTGAAGGATTCACTTCCGATTACTGGAAGAAACTAGTGAGCGGGTATCGCGTTCCGGAAGCGACAGCACGCTATCTTGCCGGAAAAGTCGGCACTGCTGCGGCCAAAGTTCTCGAGCTTGCGAAAGAAGACCCCGAACTTGCGACGCCGATCGTGCCGGACTTCCCGGCGGTTCGCGCGCAAGTGATTCACTCCGCTCGCACGGAGATGGCGATGACGATCGAAGACGTTCTGTTTCGGCGGCTCGGCCTTCAGTTATACAGTTGGCGTTCAGCGATTCGAGCTGCGCCGGTCGTCGGCTCTCTTCTGGGGCGGGAGCTCGGCTGGTCAGCGGACAAGAGCCGCGCCGCCGCGTGCGAGTACGCGGAGAAAATCAATCGGCTGTTGATGCTTGCCGGCCTCGCGCAAGAGCACGATTCGACTGGTGCGAGTGGTTTCGCTTAACGCTAAAGGAAGGCGACGTGTCGAAATATATCGGGGCAATCGATCAGGGGACCACAAGCACTCGTTTCATCGTTTTCGATAAGAGCGGACACATTGTCTCGATCGCGCAGAAGGAACACGAACAAATCTATCCCAAGCCCGGCTGGGTGGAGCACGATCCGGAGGAAATTTGGCGCCGCACGCAGGAAGTGATCGCAGATGCAACGCAGCGGCTGGGACTCGGCCCCAAAGATTTCGCGGCTATCGGCATCACGAATCAGCGCGAAACTACGGTCGTTTGGAATCGCAACACCGGCAAGCCCGTTTCCAACGCGCTCGTTTGGCAGGACACGCGCGTGGAAGACTCCGTTGGCGAATTTGCGGGCGACGGCGGACAGGACCGGTTCCGAACGAAGACAGGCCTTCCGCTCGCCACATACTTCAGCGGACTGAAACTTCGGTGGATCTTGAACAATATTCCCCGTGTTCGAGAGCAAGCGGAGGCTGGCGAAGTTCTGTTCGGCAACATCGATACATTTCTACTCTGGAAGTTGACGGGTGGGCCCAAAGGCGGAATCCACGTCACCGATGTGACGAACGCAAGCCGAACTCAACTGCTGAACCTGGAAACTCTGGCATGGGACCGAGACATCCTGCGCGCATTCGGAATTCCCGAAGCGATTCTGCCGCAGGTTCGTTCCAGCAGCGAGATCTATGGCGCCGCACAGCTCGCGCCAATCGACAACGTTCCGATTGCGGGACTTCTTGGCGACCAGCAGGCGGCTCTCGTTGGCCAGGCCTGCTTCAAGGCTGGGGAGGCGAAGAACACGTACGGCACTGGGTGTTTTCTACTGATGAATACGGGCTCCGCGCCGGTGCAATCGAAGCACGGGCTGCTCACAACCGTCGCATACAAGCTGGGTAAACAACCCGCTCAGTATGCGTTGGAAGGAAGCATCGCAATTACTGGCGCGCTTGTTCAGTGGCTGCGTGACAACCTTGGAATCATCGATAAAAGTTCCGATATCGAGGCGCTGGCTCGGACGGTGAAGGACAACGGAGGCGTTTACTTCGTCCCAGCCTTTTCAGGATTGTATGCACCCTACTGGATGTCAACCGCGCGCGGTGTCATCGCTGGTCTCACGCGCTACGCTAACAAAGCTCATTTGGCCCGAGCAGTCCTCGAAGCGACGGCTTTTCAAACTCGCGAAGTCGTCGAAGCCATGGAAATGGATTCGGGAATCAAGCTCGACGTGCTTCGCACGGATGGCGGCATGGTGGAAAACGGCCTGCTCATGCAATTCCAAGCCGATATCTTGAATCGGCCCGTTGTGCGGCCCGTTGTCCGCGAGACAACGGCCCTCGGCGCGTGTTATGCCGCTGGTCTTGCAGTCGGCTTCTTCAAAAACACTGAAGAGTTGCGCGCGCACTGGGCAATCGATCGCACCTGGACGCCTGAGATGGACCAAGAGAAGAGAGCCGGTCTTTATCGCTTCTGGAAAAAGGCCGTGACGCGCTCGTTCGACTGGCTTGATTAACCGCCCGAAAGTGTTGCAGAGCAGGAATCGAGAGCGTGGGTTAGAAGGATCTCGGAGGCAAATTCGTCGCGCGGGAAAGCAGTAGCGGCAGATCCTTTCTATCTGCAGAAGCTTTTTTACCGAGGTGGCTCTCCATCTCTCGAAGGGCGGCTCGAACTGTCGCAGTTTCCTGCCCGCTATCGCCCCTCAGGAGACTCTCCGCCCGGAGCAAACAGGCGTAAGCCAGCTCATCCGGCAATCCGTGTCGGCGCAGAAACTGCCCGTAATTAAACCAGTCGAAAGCCTCGCTGCGCGGATCAGCGGCTTTAGGGTCGAACGCCAGTCCTCGTTCGTACGAGAGTGCCGCACCCTTGGGGTCACCTGCTTTCTCTTGCAAATCCGCCAAATGTGCGAGAGCGAGGCTCTCGAGTCGAGCGTCCCCCGCTCGTTCGGCCATCGAAATCGCGGACTGGTATTCCGCGAGTGCCGCAGAGTCGTCATTTGAACGCGTTTCGTCATCGCCCAACTGAATTGTTGCCGAGATTTGCTGCGTAGCCGAAGCCACAGGATCGTCGGGATGCGCCGACGCAAGTTGAAGGAAGGCGTTCCAGTGCGGAGCGGCCGCACCCGGCTGGCCCTTTTGGTCGAGCGCCTCCGATAAATAGAGTTGCGCGTTCGGCTGATTGGGATTGGTTCCCACTGCCCGTTCCCACGAATCGATAGCTTCGTCCGGATGGCCTAACCGCATGGCAAGCAGCCCATAGTTGACGAGCGCATCGGCGTCGTTCGGAA
Organism: uncultured Acidobacteriota bacterium; assembly: GCA_963744235.1. Lineage (GTDB taxonomy): Bacteria > Acidobacteriota > Terriglobia > Acidiferrales > UBA7541 > Palsa-295. Next base: position 464,892 of record CAVUSU010000008.1, read on the forward strand.
ACACAGTAAGCATTTGTCGATAGCGTTCGTAAGCGTCCTCGTAGCGTCCATCTTCGATCATTGCCCGGGCGCACGAGTGCTGAAGCGCAGCATTGTGCGGACTTATTTCCACGGCTCGCGTCAGCGCCGTCACGGCCTCGTCGTGCTCGCCCGCCTGCGTCTCCGCCGAAGCGATTCGCGCCTGCAGCATGCTGTCATACGGGTTCATATCGGCTGCGCGCTGGAGGGAAGCAAGATTCCCCTCGTCGGAGCCGAGCGCGAAGTGGACCTGGTCAATTCCGCCCCACAGAAACAGCAATCCCGCGACGGAAATGCGGAACGCCGGAGCGGAGAGAACTCCGGGCCCCAACCGTCGCCGCGTTTCACCTGGATCGGTTTTCAGGGCTTTTTCCGGTCCCGCCGGCGCCGATGCCTTTCCGCGATCAACCAGCAGCGAGGAAACCCGCGAATCGCGGAGCTTCCAAATGGCGCCGTCGAGAATGAAATGGTGGATGTTTACGAGCGCGGTGAAAATTAGAAAGCTGGTCGTGAAGTCATAGTGAAAGAGATAGCTCACCAGCCAGGGTCCTGGAATGAACAGCGCGATGCCTCCAGCGAGCAGCGTCAAAAGGTATCCCGTCATTCGCCAGCCAGACTTGCCCTTCGCGCGCGCTTCCCGTTGCTGGTAGTAGCTCGTAATCCAGATGTACTGCGCCGAGTGCAGCACCGCCAGAATTCCACTGCTGTAGCGTGTTTGAGGGATCTGATACTCGGAGCGCAATTCGAGCAGCGTTGGCAGGACGAACCAGAGAAACTGGGTCAGCAGCAGCGTCAGGGGCGCAACCATCGCGGAGAATCCGGCGTGACGAACCAAACGCCGAAATCCGAGAAACGCAAAGATCCCGAAGGCTGCACCGAGGATAATCCGTGCGGGCAGCGTCACTTTTGCCGGCAACCCGAGCGAAAGAATCAGAGCATCGTTCGAGCCTCCCGTTTCGAAGCTCGCAAGCAACATCAAGTACGACGCCACGAACGCCGCCCGCAGCCAGCGCCGCTCCGCCTGCGTCACCGTCGCGCCGCTTCGCCGCGCAAACATCATCAGCAAACCATAGTTCTGACCCGTGTAGTGCCACGGGCTCCAGCAGATGTAGAGAGTGAAGACCCAGGGCAGAAAGCGATACGACGCGTGCAGGAGGATTCCCGTCAGAATCAGCAGCAACGTGACGTGCAGCGTGAAAATCTTGTACTTCTCGAAATCCTCGCGGGTGTGATATGCGCGGTAGATCGTCGCCATGAAGTGTGGATAGTTGAAAATGATCGCCAGCAGATAGAACCCCACCACCCATGCGTGCGGGTGCGCCGGCGTGAGCCACATCGCCACGGCGAGCAGCGGCGCCGACCAGGCGCCACAACCGACGAGCAGGTCGAGCCAGGGCTTATAGATCCAGGGGCTCGCGGGTGCCGCGACAGCGGTCGAATTGGATTGAGGCTGCGATTTCGCCATGCGCGGCGCGCTCCGGAACGGCGCTTGCATTCGAAGGCGGGCGTGCGCACTTCGGAATGCAAAGCCCAATCCGTTAGTCTACTGGGTCGCTGGGTCCGCCCGTCGCGGTGCTGCTGCTTCTATGTTGAAAGCGTCACTTATGCCACCGCGCTGCCTCGTCGCGCCCACGCGGCACTCGCGCTCGCGGCGAATAAAAGGTATCTTTTGGTGCCGCGGTGACGCGCGATCGGGTTGCGTCTCGGAATTGTGGTGAAGGAACGCCGATGGAACAGACACTGAAGGAGATTCTGGCAAGCTACAACGACTCGGCTCCTCTCGCCGAGGCGCACACGATCCCTGCGTCCTGGTACACGGATGTTCGCGTGGCGGAACTCGAAAAGCAGAACGTGTTCGCGCGGACGTGGCAAGCGGTGGCCCGCACCGACCAGCTCGGCGCAAGCGGCCAGTACGTTACCGCGAATCTGGCCGGGGAACCGATCGTCGTCGTTCGCGGGAGCGACGCCAAATTGCGCGGCTTCTTCAACGTGTGCCGCCACCACGCGATGATCGTGATGAACGAACCTTGCGGGCACGCGCAGCACATGCGATGCCCTTATCACGGTTGGACGTATTCACTCGAAGGTGAACTCCGCGGCATGACGGAATTTGAAGGGGTGCGCGATTTCGACCGCGCGCAGAACGGGCTCGTTCCCGTGCGCGTCGAAACCTGGGAGAATTTCGTTTTCGTCAATCTCGATCCGCACGCGGCGCCGCTCGAGGATTTTCTCGGCGCGCTGGTGGGGCTAGCCCGCCCTCTGGGCTTCGCGAAACTGAATTTCGTCGAGCGGAGAAGTTACACGCTCGAGTGCAATTGGAAGGTGTACGTTGATAATTTTCTCGACGGCGGCTATCACGTGCCGCACATGCACAAGGGCCTGAATAGCGTGCTCGACTACAAGAACTACACGATTGAAAACGTCGATCGCTGCTGCGTGCAATCGAGTCCCGTCGCGGTGGACAGCGCCTCCGAAGCCAGCGCTGCCGCGACGCGCAAAGGTGATCGCGCTTTTTATTTCTGGCAATACCCGAATTTCATGCTGAATTGGTACGAGGGCTACCTCGACACGAACTTCGTGATTCCTCTCGCCGTGGACCGCTGCGAAGTGATTTTCGATTTTTACTTCGGAGACACGGACGCCTCGAAAATGCCCTACATTCGCGAAAGCATCGAAGTGAGCGAGCGCGTGCAGCAGGAAGACATCGTGATCTGCGCTGGAGTGCAGCGCGGTCTCAGCTCGCGCGCGTATCAGGCCGGCCGCCTCTCCGTGCGGCGCGAAGCGGGCGAGCACCTCTTCCACCGCCTGCTCGCCGCCGATCTGAAAGGCACGCACTCAGCCGCCGCGCGCTAGAACGATCGAAGTGGCTCTGTTGACTTCCCCGGTCCGCGCAGTTCCCCACCACCTTGTCATCCCGAATCCCCGCGGCGGGTTTCAGGGTTTGCATTGTAAACCCTGAGCTCAAAGACGGGGTGAGGGATCTGCTTTCGCTTTCATCCCGAGCGGCTCTTCCAGCAGTTTCGCCCAATGCGAAAGATGGTTCAGCGAACGCCCATCCGTGTGATCGAGCACGAGCGGCGTGATCGAAATCGCGCCGTCGCGAACCGCGGCCTGGTCGGTGTCAGGATCGATTCCGTCGGTGATTTGCTGCTCGGAAAGCCAAAAATAGCGCCGGCCGCGCGGATCGGTGCCGGGCTGAAGCAAGTTGCGCGTGATCTTCGATGATTGCCGCGTGAACCGCACAGTCCCGTTCCACGGTTGCGGCACGTTGACGTTCAGCAGCACGCCCTTCGGCAGCCCTTCCGCCATTACGAACGGCGCCAGCGTCCGCGCAAATTGCGCAGCCGATGCAAAATCCACTTCCTTGCCCCCGCGACACACCAGAGACATCGCTACGGCGGGCGCTCGATTGATGGCCGCTTCCATTGCGGCCCCCACCGTTCCCGAGTAGTAGATGTTCTCGCCCATGTTCCCGCCGCGGTTGATTCCGGAAATCACCAGGTCGGGCTTTTCCTTAAGCAGCGTGTGAAACGCCAGGATCATCGCGTCCGCCGGAGTCCCCTCGACGGAGAATTCGCGCTCGGCAATCTGGTCGTAGTAAATCGGCTGGCGCAGGGTGAGCGACTGCGCGGCGGCACTCCGCTCGTGCGACGGAGCCACCACCGTTACGGTCGCCGTGTCTTTCAGCGCATCCACCAGCGCCCGCAGGCCCGGCGCATGGATTCCGTCATCATTCGTAATCAGAATATTCGGCATCAGGGTTTTCGAATCGGGCATGGAGTGGCGGAACGGGATAACTGAAAGGGGAGATAGGTGGTCGGGACGACTGGATTTGAACCAGCGACCTCACGCACCCCAAGCGTGCGCGCTACCAGGCTGCGCCACGTCCCGACGCTTTCAAGCACTAACGAGCGTATCACTCGCGTTCGAGAAGGGTCAAGATGGCGAGCAGTTCCTCGTGCAAATCGAGCAGGAATTTCTGGTGCGCGCGCGAGCGATGTTCCGCGCGCGGAGCCACCGCCGGCGACGGTGCTGCCGGTGCGTTTTCGCCGCCGCGTTCCGCGAAGTGCTTGCGCGCGCCCGCGATCGTGAAGCCCTGGTCGTACAGCAACCGCTTGATCTCGAAGACGATCTCGATATCCTCCCGGCGATACAGGCGGCGTCCGTTGGGAGCCTTCACCGGCTGAAGCACCGGAAATTCGCTCTGCCAGTAGCGCAGGACGAACGCCTTCGTCGAAGTCAGTCGGCTCACTTCGCTGATGGTGAACAGGCTCTTGTCCGGAATTTCGGACGCGGTTTGCGCGGCGCTTGCCATATCTTCTGATTATCGTAGGCCGATTTCCGCCGATGTCAACCGAGTTGTCAGGCGCGTTATCGAGCCATTTATCGGGCGTTTTATGGGCCAGGTTATCGGCGTTTTCGGGGCCGATCCGCAATTTTTCTCTCCGGGGTGCGGGCCTCGCGCTCGCGCTTCTTCAGGCGCTGCGTGAAGCGGATCGGCGTGCCGGTGAAATCGAACGCGGCGCGCAACCGATTCTCGAGGAACCGCTGATAGCTGAAATGCAGCGGCAGCTTCTGATTCGTGAACAGGATGAACATGGGCGGCGCGGTAGTGGCCTGCGTGACGTAGTAGATTTTCACCTTGCGGCTTGCGGGCGACGTGCCGCGATCGAGATCGACGGTCGCGAGCCAGCGATTCAGCTCGCCCGTCGAGACGCGCCGCTTGCGCGCTTCCGCCACGCGGTCAATCAGCGAAAAAAGTTTGCCTGTGCGGTCTCCGGTGAGCGCGGAAACAAAAACGATCGGTGCGTAGCTCAGGAATTTCAGTTTCTGCCTCACAATCGGCTCGTAGTCGGAAAGCAGCCTTTCCGCGCTCGCGCTCACGCCCTTAACGCCGTGCTTCTTTTCCTTGTCCGCTTTTCCGCGCGCGGCTTCCATCGCCAGGTCCCACTTATTCATCACGACGATCACGCTGCGGCCAGACTGCTCGGCGTAGCTTGCGATGGTGGCGTCGTGCGACGTCACGCCCACGGACGCGTCCACCACCAGCAGCGCAATGTCGGCGCGCTCCAGATGCCGCTTCGCCATGATGACGCTCAGCTTTTCAGCGACGAGTTTCGTTTTCCCTTTGCGCCGGATTCCGGCGGTGTCGAGGAAGCGGTACGATTTGCCGTCGTGCTCCACCACCGTATCGACGGCGTCGCGCGTGGTGCCCGGCTCGGGTGAGACGATGGCCCGCTCCGCGCCGACCAGTCGGTTCAGCAGCGTGGATTTGCCCACGTTGGGCCGGCCGATGATGGCGATGCTGACGTCCGGCTTCTCTTCGATGGATTCGCCGCGAGGGAATTCGGCCGTGAGCGCGTCGAGCAGCGTGTCGAGTCCGGTTCCATGCTCGGCGGAGACGGGAAAAACTTCGTCGCCGAGTTTGTAAAATTGCGCGGCGAGATCGTCCTGCTTTGCCGTGTCCACCTTGTTCACCGCGATCACCGGCGGCTTGCCGGCGCGCCGCAGAAGTTCCGCCAGCTCTTGGTCGAGCGGAACGGGTCCCTCGCGGCCGTCCACCACCTGCACCACCCGCGTCGCGTTTTGGATCGCGAAGCCGCGCCTGGCGCAGAATCTCGCCGGGAATGCCCGCCTTGTCCTCGGGCACGATTCCGCCCGTGTCCACCACTTCGAAGGGCCGCCCTTCCCATTCCGCCGTGCCGTAGATGCGGTCGCGCGTGATGCCGGGCTCGTTCGTGACGATCGAGCGCCGCGTGCCCGTAAGTCGATTGAACAGCGTGGATTTGCCCACGTTGGGGCGCCCGACAATGACGATGGATGGAAGCTTCGTATTCCTTCGTATTCATAAGGGTGTCGTTTCGCCGCGGCGAGGCAGCCGATTTCGGTCTAAGGCTTAGCGGTGCAAACTCTAGCGTATCACGTCTGGAGAGACTGGCTGGCGGTAGACAGCGTCCGTGAGTAGGTTGATGTTTGTTCCTGCCAAAATGATGACCTTATGAGAGCTCGTGGAAAGGAATGCAGACACAGCCTTCTTCAGCGAGCAGGCGGACACGCCTTCGTAGGAAGTCAGTCAGGCCAATTGCTTCGCTCAGAATCATCAGCAGGTCGTGTCCATTCATCACGAAAAATGAAGGCGCCTTGCCTCTCGTGATGGCATCACGCGCCGATGCAGTAATATCGTTAAGCGCGATGAAAACGCCGCGCGTGAAGGTGGACTTACCCTCGATCTTGCCCCTGAAGACAAGCAAGGGCGACTCGGCCAGCGCATTCTTCTCCCATTTCGACTCCAACAAGTAGATCTCACCGTCGAGTTCAAAGGATCCGTCTATCTGTTCTCCAACGACACGGAAAGGTTGTCGAGGCCGAAGGTTAAATGCCTCAAACAAACAGTTGAGTAGCTGCTCCAGAGCGAGTCCGGCCTTGTTTCTGTCGATTTCCACTGCGAGGTTAAGAAATGCTTGCCTCAGTTGATCAAGCACCTGCGAGCGACGCCGCTGATCGGATGATTGCTCCCTATGCTCTGCACTAGTCACCGGCTGAGGCGACTGTCGATTTGGGGTCCCCTCCAAAAGGCGGGCGACGATTAGACGGCACACCTCTTCGGACGGCCCCGGTTCACCTCTGTAGTCGAGCAGGTCACCCAAGAGCTTCCCGACCGTCGCATTGCCCTCTTTTTGCCAAAAAGCCCGCAACCGATTCGCCTTCGATCCGCTTGCGTAGTCGTAGCGCGAGTCGAAAATATCGCGCCCGGTGCTTTCGAGGACGAATTCCGCAAAAGTTCGGTTCGAGAAGTCCAACACATACCCGCTGCCCATTCCAAGAAGCTGTTCGAACTTGCGCCTTTCCACGAAGGTAAGATCGGACATGCTTGAACCCTAGCTCCATTGCCGCCCGAGAAATCCCACGGAGTTCAGGAAGCGACGAACAATCATAGCGATTTCGACATAGACCCGGAAGCACCCTCATACGCCCGAAGTCATCCGCTTGCGTCAGGCAGATAGCAACGATGCAGTCGGGACAGGTGTCCCGCGGCCCTTACGTCGTTGACATGACGAAATCCATCGGTTACTGTTCGGGCACTGTCCGAGAGCGAACCGTATCACAATGCGTACCCGTCACAGGCTCTCTGTCGCGCTCTGTCTTTGCATCTTGTGTGGTTCCGCGTCCGCCGCTCACGCACAGGCTCCCGACAAGCTCAATGCAAAGTCCCTGGAGGCTGCCGCCTCCTATGCTCAGTCATTAGCGCAATGGAGTTTCATTATCGTCGGTGGCTCTTTGGTTCTGGTCCTCGGGAACTCTCACCGCTGGCCACGGTCTCGCAAACTCCGAGCCACGTATCTACTTTTCCCTTTTGCGTGGGCAAGCCTGGCACGGTCCGTTTATTGCGGGTCAAGGGTGCAGCAAGCTGACTTGGCGTATCTCTTGGTCCCATCAACGACTGTGGAAGGGATAACTAGAACGCTCGACAAGGACCTCGGAAACCAGGTTTGGTGGATGTTCACAGGACTGATCCTCTTGGGCGTTTGGCTGCTAATTTATGTAGGCTGGTCGATCATCTCTAACGACGCTTCCAATACCGGAGGCGTCTAATGAATCGACAATGGGCCAACGCGCTTTGCGTCTGTTTCTTATTGCTTCTCAGTGGAGCGGCAGGGGCACAACAATGCACCGATTGCGACTGCAATCACTTTCCGATTGGAGAGAAGTGCAACAACTGCTGCGGCCATGTTAGCGGTCAAATCACTTCAATAACAAATTACAGCGTAGTCATAGTTGAAAAAGAATCCACGGGCGACGCCGTAACGGTCAAGAAGACATTTGCACTAACGCCCGAGACGAAGAAAAATGCCAACCTCAAGGAGGGAGCACCCGCCACGGTCTACTATCGTAAGGACGGGAATGTCGCCACGGAAGTTGACCTCATCGAGAAACTCAACGATTTGTTGGTTCCCGCGGATGAACCGGACCCACCACTACCTAGCTCATGTTTCAGAATGGGAGGGGTTCCCCCCAACGCTCTCAGGCTTTATCTGGGAGGCAACCTAGGATGGACAACCCTTGACGAGATTGCCGTCCTCGAAATAAGAGGAATCGACGTTCTGGACGTCCGAAGAACCTCACAAGGCCGAGGCCTTGCGATTAATGCTAAAACGTACAGCGATGACGGAAAAGAAATCGCTCAAATTGTTGACAATCGTTTGTATGTAAACCCGCACAAGCTTCTCCGAATAGAAAGGCCCGACAACCACTCGATCGTAGTCTATGACCTCGAAAAGAGGAAGGTTATGGACATTAGATACCTCAATTCCCACAGCGTCAGGATCCAGGGTATTTTTCAAGTTCCGGGCGCCCCGCCACTCGTCGTCGATGAAAACGAAATGTCGTTCGATGGGGTTCACTCCGAAGGCTCATGTTATGGCACCTCGCGAGTAATGTTCATGTTTTGACGAGCTGAGGATCTGACCCTCCTTTGCGGCGGTGACAGGAGTTTAATCTGAACTGGATGCTGCCGATCCTACTGTGGTGAGCGGAGGCGGGTGGCGCAGCCTTAAGCCCTTGTTTCTCAGGGTGCCGCACTCTTTGCGGGTTTTTTTTTGCAAAGGGTGCGTCTTCGCTTTCTCCGTACCAATTCGGCTCCAACCCCAATTCGGCGGGCCTGAAGCCGAGGTCGGATTTCTTGCGCCACGTTTGACGCATGCGGCCTCAACAAAAAAACTGCAGTACTGGTTCTTGCAAATCTGTGTTTACTATGATATAAAGCCGTATCCATTAAAATCAGAATAATTAATTTGTGCGCCTGGATGTTTCAGGCCGTGAGCGGACGTGTGTCCGTAGGAAAGGAGGATGAAGACGTGAGAGCTTGTGGCGGAGAAAGCAGGGGAAGACGGGTCTTGGTCCTAGTCCCTTGTCACTCGCCACTCGCTTGCCGCGCCGATTGCTGGCGGGTCACTCGCCACTGTCTTTCTAATCGGTACAGCTTAATAATAGAAATCGCCGCAACCCCAACAAAACAAACGGTCGGCACCCGCGCTAATCGGTACAATCTCCGGTGTTCGAGCGTGCTCCATCTGCAGCCCTCGCCCCTCACCCCTCGCCCCACGCCCCTCACTCACCCTTCGCCCCACTTTCTCCCCCGGCCCAAAAATCTAATAACGAATCCGCGATTAGAAATCGACGCAAATGACTGAAAACATTCACCACCGACCAGTTCTAATAAGCAAAAGGGAGAGGGGTATATTTTCGCCAAAGCGAAATCCAGGCGAATACTTTCACCGGCGCTCCACCCCTCACGCCTCGCCCTCAACCCTCTCCGGTCGAGAAAGCGGAGCGGGTCCTCGTGATTGGCGATGTAAGGCGACGGAGAGGCGTCGGACTTGTATATGATATGCGCGCGGATTCGGGAGAGGCTGATGCGAAGACTGGGCGTCATTTTCGGGATCACGCTGCTGGCGGTGGTTCTGTTCATTCCAGGGCGTGCTGTTGCGCAGGCGCAGAACGCCGCGCAAATCTCAGAGGCGAAGATTCTTAAGGTGCGGCCGCTGCCGCTGAACAGCGTGCGGCTAACCGGCGGACCGCTGAAGACTGCGCAGGACCTTGATGCGAAATATCTGCTTGAACTCGAACCTGACCGGATGCTGGCGTTCCTGCGGGAGCGCGCTGGCCTGGAGCCGAAAGCCAAGCCGTACGGAGGTTGGGACGGAAGCGGACGGCAACTGACAGGTCATATCAGCGGGCACTACCTTTCGGCTGTGAGCCTGATGTTCGCCGCAACAGGCGATGTGCGGTTCAAGCAGCGAGCCGACTACATCGTCAGCCAACTGAAGGAAGTGCAGGACGCGCGCGGCGACGGATACATCGGCGCGCTGGCCGACAGCAAGGGCGTCGACGGAAAGGTTCATTTCCAGGAACTGTGCCAGGGCGTGATTCGGTCAGGCGGGTTCGATTTGAACGGCTTGTGGTCGCCGTGGTACGTGGAGCACAAAATCTTTGCCGGACTTCGCGACGCCTACCGATACACGGGCAATCGCACGGCCCTGGAAGTGGAGATCAAGTTCGCAGGCTGGGCCGAAAGTATTGTTTCCAAGCTTGACGACGATCAAGACCAGAAAATGCTGGCGACGGAGTTCGGCGGAATGAACGAAGTGGCCGCCGATCTCTATGCCGACACGGGCGACCCACGGTGGCTGGCTCTCTCCGACAAATTCGAACATCGCGCCATGATCGATCCGCTCGCCGCAGGCCAGGATGTTCTTGCCGGGCATCACGCAAACACGCAAGTACCGAAAATGCTGGGATCGCTGACGCGATACGTTTACACCGGGAACCAAACGGACTACAAGGCCGCGGCATATTTCTGGGACGAGGTGGCGTTGCATCACAGTTTTGCAACCGGAGGGCATGGGAAGAACGAGTACTTCGGGCAACCGGACAAGCTGAACGACATGGTGGACGGACGCACGGCGGAATCGTGCGACGTCTACAACATGCTCAAGATGTCGCGCGAGTTCTTCTCCCTGGAGGGAGATATACGCTACGCCGACTTCCACGAGCGGGCGCTGTTCAATCACATCCTCGCGTCGCAGGATCCCGATGACGGGCGCGTTTGCTACATGGTGCCCGTTGGCCGCGGCGTGCAGCACGAATACCAGGACAAATTCGAGGACTTCACCTGCTGCGTAGGCTCCGGCATGGAGAGCCATGCGCTTCACGGCTACGGCATTTACTACGAATCGGGCGACAAGCTTTGGGTGAGCCTGTACGCTCCCACGACCGCAAATTGGGAAGCGGCGGGCGTCAAGCTGGAGATGAGCACCGATTTCCCGATCGGTGAGTCGGCGGCGCTGAAGTTCACGCAGACATCGGCCAAGAAATTCACGCTGGCTTTGCGGCGGCCTTCCTGGGCAGGCGCGGGCTTCAGCGTCAAGGTGAACGGCAAAGCCGTGACGGATATTCCCCCGGCGGACTCGTACGTGGAGATCACGCGCGCATGGAAAAAAGGTGATACGGTGGCGCTGGTTTTGCCGAAGACGCTGCGGACGGAGCCGCTGCCCGATAATCCGAATCGGCTCGCGGTGATGTGGGGACCGCTCGCGCTGGCCGGAGATTTGGGCGCTGAAGAAGAAAGAAGAATGCGGCGAGCGCGCGAACGCGCCAGGACGCGGCGCCGGTGTTTGTGACCGCGGAGCCCATCCAGAACTGGCTGAAGCCCGTCGGCGGCAAGCCCGGAACATTTCGGACATCAGCGGTGGGCTTGAAGGAAGACATCACGTTCGTGCCGTTCTACGAACTGCCGCGGCGCAGATACGCCATTTATTGGGACGTCTACACCCCCGACGAATGGCACAAGAAATCCGACGCTTACCTGGCCGAACAAGAAAAGCAAGAGAAGCTCGAAACGGCGACAGTGGCTTTCGCGCAGCCCGGCCAAATGCAGACGGAGCGCGACTTCAACCAGCAGGGCGAGGATACATCGCCGGTTCAACTGCAGGGACGCTACGGACGCAAGGGGACGAAGTGGTTCTCGTTCGATCTGCCGGTGGACTCGGCTCATCCTATGAGCATGGTGGTGACTTACAGCAACGACGGGCGGAAACGTTCCTTCGATGTTCTGGTGGACGGCAAGAAAGTGGGAGAGGAGTCGATGGACCGGCGCACTCCGGAACAGGACGTGCGGTTTTTCGACATCGCGTATGCGATTCCCGCCGAGTTGGTCCAGGGCAAACAGAAAGTGACCGTGCGCTTCGAAGCCACGAATGGAAACGAGATTTCAGGCGTATTCGGAATTCGCATGGTCCACTCCGATGAGAGCCGCTAGCGAAGAGCTAGGACTGCGATTCGCAAGTTCGCCGCAGCTACTCGGTGCGGAGGGCCGTCATGGGCGAAATCGACGCGGCGCGGCCCGCGGGGATTATGGCTGCGAAAAATGAGCAGACCCCGAGCGCGCCCGCGGCCACCGTCAGCGCGAGCGGGTCCCAAGACGAAACGCCGTAGAGTTGAGCTGAGATCAGGCGGCCGGCGCCAACGGCCAGCGGCAAACCGAGCAGCAACCCAATCAGCACGCGTTGAAACGCGCCGCGCAGGATGAGTTGAACCACATTCACGCGGTTCGCGCCGAGCGCCATGCGAATGCCGATTTCGTTGGTTCGCTGCGCGACGGTGTAGGCGGTGACGCCGTAAAGTCCGATGGCGGCGAGTAGTAACGCCACGATTCCGAACAGGCCGGCGAGGCTGGCCACGGCGCGCTCCTGATCGAAGGAGAGCTCCACTTCCTGCTGCATGGTTAGGATGCTGGTGATGGTGATGTTGGGGTCGAGCTCCGCCAACATCCTGGTAACGAGCGGCTCGAGAACGCCGGTGGGGGTATTGGTGACCAACATAGCTCCGCTCACGAAATGCGAACCCACCTCGACTCTCGTCATCAGGGGATCTTTGTAGTCGACATTCTGCGCGAGCGGCACGTAGAACATGGGCTGCGCCGGCTTGTCGAGGCCCCAGCCGGCAAACTTCGCGTCGCGAACGATGCCGATGATGCGGAATGTGCCTGCATTCTGCGGCAAGTCGAGGCCGAAGTGCTGCTCGAGCGGGTCTTCGTCGCTCTTGAAGAAGCGCTTGACGAAGGTTTGATTCACGATTGCTACCGGCGCGGTGGTTTCGTTGTCCGCGGCGGTGAAATCGCGTCCGCGAAAGACTGACATGCCAAAATTCTGAAGATAGTTGGCGCTCACGCGGTCCCACGACGCGCCATCTTCCTCGCCCATTTTCGGAGGAGCATGCCCAGCGACAATAATCATTTCGCCCCAGTTATCGGTGAGCGGGTTGTAAAGCGCGAGCCCGGAGCCCTGCACTCCCGGGAGGCGATTCAGGCCCTCTTCAATCTGGCGGTAGAGCGCCTCTAGCCTAGGAAGCGTGTAGCCGCTGGGCGGATTGTGCAGCGCAACGAGCACGCGTCCTTGAATCCGATAGCCGAAATCCTGGTGCTCGAGTTTGTTCAGGCTGCGCGCCAGCATGGTCGAGCCCGCCACGAGGACCACCGATAGCGTCGCCTGCACGACCAGGAGGCCTTTGCGCGCGAAAGAAGCGTGGTCGCTGGTGCTACGGCCTGAGCCACGCAACGCTTCCGCCGGGCTGGTGCGCGTGGCAAACCACGCGGGAGCCGCGCCGAAAATGATTCCCGTCAGCAGCGCCAACCCGAACGCGAACAGCAACACCAAAGGCGACGGCACTGCGCTAATCGGAACGAAATGCGTGCCATGGAAGGCAAGCGCGAGCAGCAGCCGCGCCGCCGCCATTGCCACGAGGAGTCCTGCGATGCCGCCACCGACGGCGAGCAGAATGCTTTCGGTGAGCGCTTGCGAAATGATTTGGCGGCGCGTGGCGCCGAGCGCAAGCCGCACGGCGGTTTGTCCGCGACGCGTCACACCGCGCGCGAGCAGCAGGTTCGCCACGTTGGCGCAGGCGATCAGCAGCACCAAGCCGCAAACCGAAAGAAGGATTTGCAGGCTGCGCCCGTAGTCTTCTTTCATCACGGCGACGCCCGCGCCGGCGGGCACTACGGTGAGCGTTTGCTTCGGAAGCATGCGAATTACGTCGGGCATCCAGTTGGCGGGATAGCCGGAATCATGCTGCAACCATTGGCGCAACACTCCGGTGAGGCGCGGAGACATTCCGTCGGTCGAAGCTCCCGGCCGCAAGCGGCCGATCATGCGGAGCCATGCGGAGGCGGATTGGCGCAACAATGCGCCGTCGCCATCGATCAGTGGCTCCTGTTGCATCGGGAGCCAGATGTCGGGAGGGTCGCCGCGCAGCGTTTCGCCGAAGAACCCCGGAGGCCCGACACCGATCATCGTGAAAGGATGGCCCTCGATAATAAAGGTTGAACCTACCACCGAAGGATCGCTGCCATACATGGTTTGCCAGACACGATGGCTGAGGACGGCCACGGGTGCAGCGGCTGGCTTGTCGTCATCCGGCGTGAAAACGCGGCCGCCAAAAGAGCCGACGCCGAGCGTTTGGAAATAAGTGCCCGTAACGTATTCGGAGCGCAGAGGCCTCGCGACTCCTTCGACGCCTTCACGGCGGACGCTGACGCGCCTGCCGCCGGCCTGAAACGCAGTGACTTCTTCAAATTCCGGCGCTTCTGACTTCAGGCGTTCGTATAAGGGGAACGAAAACATTCCCCAGACGTCCTGAGTGCCGCTTTCGACGCAGCAATCGTTGCCTTCGCCCACGCGATAGAGGGTCCCGGGATCAGTCACCGGCAACGAGCGGAGCATCACCGCGTGGATTAATGTGAATATGGCCGTGGTTCCGCCGATTCCCAGAGCCAGCGTGAGTACGGCCGCAGCGGTGAAAACCGGTGACAACCGAAATTGCCGCAAAGCGTAGCGAAGATTGCCGAGTAGATTTTGCATAGCCGACCTCTTCATTCCTTACGCAGTTTGGCGACGGAAGGTTCCACAGAAAGGGAAGTTTTGTGGGCTCGCCAAAGTCCGAGTACGCGCAGCTGAAGTGACGGACTACGCGGCGCGGCACTTGGCGATGATCAAGGTGATGTCGTCGTGCTGCTCGCGGCTAAAGCGGCGAACTTCGCCGACGATTGCCTCTACCAGCGACGCTGATTCCTCGTGGCGATATCGCCGCAACGCTTCGATCAGGCGGTGCTCGCCGAATTCTTCTCCCGCGTCGCCGAAGGATTCGGTTATGCCATCGGTGTAAAGCGCGAGAGTGTCCCCGGCAAAGATCTGGCGTTCACCGATCGAGCAGTCCCAATCCTTGAAAAGTCCCACCACCGTGCTTGTCGAATCGAGCCGGTCTAAAGCTCCGTCGCTGCGGAGCAGGAGAGCGGGGAGGTGTCCGCAATTTGCATAGCGCAAGCGATGCGCATCCGCGTCATAGTCGGAAAAGAAGAGGGTGGCGTAGGAGCTGTCGGTGGTGTTCTCGCAGAAGAGCTGATTCACGGAGCGCAAGAGGCGCAGCGGGTCGTCCAAGGCGATGGCGCACTGGCTGCGCACGTTCGCCTGTAAATTAGCCATCAAGAGCGCCGCAGCGATTCCTTTTCCTGAAATGTCGCCGATCACCAGGCCCAGCCGCTCGCGCCCAAGATTCAGGAAATCGTAGTAGTCGCCGCCCACCTGTTGAGCCTGGATGCAGATGCCCGCATAGTCGAGCGTTTGCAGCGGCGGAAGAGTTTGCGGAAAGAGCTTGGCCTGCACCTGCTTTGCGATTTCCATTTCCTGGGCAGTGCGGCGATCGGATACGAGCTTTTCGGCGGCCGCGCGGCGCTGCGCCTCGACGGCGTGGGTGACCTCGTCGAAGCTTACAAGCTCAAAGGAGTTCCCGTCGATATCTCTGAACCGGGCGAAGACTCCGCCCCAGATCGGCGTTTCCGCTCCGAGGAGTCCCGACGAATCGGCGGGATTTGCGGGTTGTGCCTGGCGGTCGTACTTGATGCGTTTCAATCGTGGCGCGGTCTGGAAACGCACGCCACGCCGGGACCATTCCTGAAACTTGGCGGCGACGTCTTCGGTGATGAAGACGACGCGGGTGGACCGGCCGATGAGCTTGTACTCCTGAGCGCTGGGTTTGGGAGCTATCAGCGCGAGAATCGCGCTGCCGTCGGGAGGCGAGACGGCCACCCAGCGGTCACCGGATTGGAGGCGTGCGTCAAAGGCCAGATGGAATCCGAGCTGATCGAGATAGAAGCGCAGGCTGCGATCCTGATCGCGGACGAATACGTTCACGCAGTGAAGGCGCAGGTGTGGCGCGGGAGCGACGCGCGGTGAGGGAGCGATTCCCATCGGGGAATTATACGGAAAGCGAGGAGGGAAAAGGGAAGAGGGAAAAGGAGAAAATGGAAAAGAAGGAGGGCCCGGGGCTAAAGCCCGCCTTATGTGGGTGGCTTCTTTCGCACGGACTAAAGTCCGTGCTCCCCCGACTAAAGTCGGGGGCTCCCACGAAACATCTTACGAAACGCCCACGACGAACCAAAGGCGGGAACGTCGAAACGGTCAAAGGGCGCAGCAGCCTTCGAAACTCAGACCAACGCGACCCCCTGCGAGCAAAACCCTACGCGAGGTCGGCGGGACGGATCGGGAGACGGCGGATGCGCTTGCCGGTGGCGGCGAAGATTGCATTTGTGACGGCGGGCGCGACGGGCGGCAAGCAGGGCTCTCCCATGCCTGTGGGCAATTTCGTACTCGGCACAATGAAGGCTTCGACGGGCGGCATGTCGCGCAAGCGGAGCATGTCGTACGTGTCGAAGTTGCTTTGCTTCGCGTGACCGTTCTCGACCGTGATTTCGTTGAACATCGCGGTGAGCGCGTAAACCACGGCGCTTTCCATCATGGCTTTCACGCCATTCGGATCGATCACGCGGCCGCAATCCACAGCACTGGTGATGCGATGGATTTTCAGGGTGCCGCCGGATTCGACGGAAACCTCCGCTGCGTGCGCCGCGTAGGTGTTGAACGAATAGAACGTGGCGATGCCCATCCCGTGGCCGGCAGGGAGCGGCTTGCCCCAATTCGCTTTCTCCGCGGCGAGCTGAAGCACGCCCTTCAGGCGGCCCGTATCGAGCAGCACGTCGTCGTCGGAATTTTTGTGGCCGACGAGATGGGTTTTGCCGAGCAGGCGCAGCCGATATTCGAGCGGGTCCATTTTGGCGGCGGCGGCGAGCTCGTCAATAAAACTCTCGACGACGAATCCGCTGCTCGATTCTTCCACAGAGCGCCACCACATCACGGGAATGCCGCTTGTGGCGGGCGCGTACTCGATGCGGAAGTTGCTCATAGCGTACGGCGGCCAGAGGGCGCCGCCGATTTCCTGTTCTTCGGGCTTCGGAGTGGGCCGCCAGAAAAGCGCGATCGAGGTCGAGGAGAGGCGATGGCGCCAGGCGGTGATTTTGCCGGAGTCGTCGAGGGACGCAGCCATTCGATGATGGAAGGTGGGACGATAGAAATCGTGCTGGATGTCGTCTTCGCGCGTCCAGAGAACCTGAACCGGCTTGCCGACGGCTTTTGATACCTGCGCGGCTTCGACGCCAAAGTCGGTGTGATAGCGTCGGCCAAATCCGCCGCCCATCAAGGTTGTGTTCACGACAATGGAAGGCGGTTTTAGACCGCACACTTTCGCGACGGTACCCTGAATCCAATCGGGGCTTTGCGTGGGAGCCCACAAGGTTGCGCCATCCGCACGAACGTCTGCCGTGCAGTTCATCGGCTCCATGGTGGCGTGAGCCTGGAACGGTAATTCGTATTCGGCTTCGATGGTCTTGCTGGATTTGGCGAGGGCGGCATCCGCGTCGCCATCGGCGCGCACCAGTTTGCACGGCTTCGCGGTGAGGGATTTCATTTGCTCGCGAAGGGACGCCGAGTTGATGCTTGCCGAAGGACCGAGATCCCATTCGACTTGCAAGTCGTCGCGGCCCTTCATGGCGGCCCAGGTGGAATCGGCAACAACGGCGACGCCGCCGGCACTGTGGCAGTCGTCGACAACCGGCTCAATCGCCACCACCTGCTGAACGCCAGGCACGGCTTTGGCTTTCGTTGCGTCGAAGCTTTTCACTTTTCCGCCGTAGACAGGGCATCGCGCAATCACGGCATGAAGCATTCCAGGAACGCGTACGTCGATGCCGAACTGAGCGGAGCCATCCACTTTCGATGGGATGTCGATGTGAGGGATTCCTTTGCCGATGTAATGAAAGTCGTCGGGATTCTTGAGCGCGACCTTGTGGAGGTCTGGAACAGGAAGTTTGGAGGCTTTTTCGACGAGTTCGCCGTACGTGAGGCGATGCGCGCGCGGATTATGGATGACAGCGCCATCTTTTGCGTGGCAGGAGACGGGATCGACGCCCCAGTTGAGCGCCGCGGCTTTGATGAGCATTTCCCGCGCTGCTGCGCCCGCTTGCCGCAGGTTGGTATAAGATTCCGCGATACTTCCGCTGCCTCCGGTACCGAGCGAATAGAGCTCGGGCTTCGTGTCCGCGTGCTCGACGTGGACGTTGCGCCAATCCAGTTCCATCTCGTCGGCGAGGATCATCGCGAGAGATGTGAGAATGCCCTGACCCATTTCGGATTTCGGAACGATCAGGGTGGCGTTGCTGTCTTTATCGATGTGAATCCAAGCGGTGAAGGGATTCACGCGCGGCTTTTCCTGGTTCTTGGCGTCGTTCTCACTTTGCGCGAAGGCGGTGGACCAATGGAATCCGACGACCAGCGCGGCGCCGCTGGCGGCGGCGGTCTTCAGGAAATTGCGGCGCGTGAGCCTGGAGGCTGGGGCGCTCATCGGGCACCTCCTTGCGACGGAGCGGAGACAAAGCACGCGGTGCAGTGATCGGATGCGGGCACCTCGGAATTATCGATATGCAGAATCTGCGATGCAGATGTTCCCGAAGCGGCCGACGAAATAGCGGCGGCAGAGTCGGCACCCAGCTGGCCGGCGGCGCGGTGGATCGCGCGGCGGATTCGCTGGTAGGTGCCGCAGCGGCAGATGTTGCCGGACATCGAGCGGTCGATGTCGGCATCGGTCGGCTTGGGTTTTTTCGCGAGCAGGGCGGCGGCAGCCATTACCTGGCCCGATTGGCAGTAGCCGCACTGAGGGACCTGCTCGGCGATCCATGCTTGTTGAATCGCGTGACTGCGGTCAGCGGAAAGCCCTTCGATCGTCGTGACGCTCTTGCCGGCGACGTCGGAGACGGCTATCGAACACGATCGCGTGGGATTGCCTTCGAGATGAACCGTGCACGCACCGCACTGGCCGATGCCGCAGCCGTACTTGGTTCCCGTGAGGCTAAGGTTGTCGCGCAGCACCCACAGCAGCGGAGTATCGGGATCAACCTCGACGCTTTGCGGTTTGCCGTTCACCTGGAAGGAAATCGAGGCCATGGTTTTCTCCGTGATTCTTGACTTCTAACTTGCTTGACCTAAGCGAACCCGGATGCGCGACTCGTGAACCCGTGATTGTGGACCGTTTGACTTGGGGATTAGACGGCCCACCTTTCCTTTTGGTTCGCCGGACGCGGACCGTGATATCCAAGACGGCTAGGGTCGGATTCGGATGAGTAACAGCCCAAGACTCGGCTTGGGAGGGACAAGCGGAGGTCTCTGAGGCGTCATTGTCGCCATGCGCACGTCTTCGCGGCAGACTTGCAATCCCTCAAACTTCGGCTTGTCCACAGTGGATTCTGTGGGGACCTCAATGATCATCTTCGAATCCACCACGGGCGCCTTGTAGATGAGAATATGGGCGCAAGAGTTGGTCTCCATGGGCGCCTGCATCCCCGTTCCGTTGCCCGCTTGCGATCGATCGCTGAGGAATGAGAGTTTTTTGTTAGTCCTTAGGTCGTTCGTGAACGCGTTTGTGAATTCCGCCTGAGTATCAACAGCGTCGGATTCAGCGCTTTTCGGGAGTTCTGAAGGTTTGGCCTGCGATTGTGGGCTCGCAAGAAGCAGCCGGGGCATCTGTGGCCCGGCGGGATCGGACTGCGCTGCCGCCGGACGCGGGGAGCAAATCAAAAGCGCCAGAACACAGAGAACCGAAACCATTCCCTTTCGCATACCCTGTCTCCGCGGTGGAGTTTAGCACAAACGAGAGCTTTGGTGAGGCGAACGGGGCGAAGGGTGCCTGCGCTAAGAAACTCTGACTAGTCGTTGCCGCGGGCGGGATTGGAAACTTCCGGTTCGCGAGCGGGGGCGACTGCGGCTTTTGTGCGCGACGAGGGGGCGGGCATTTGCGGTTCGACGCCGAGCCAGCCAACGGGGCGGCCCTGCACTGCTTCCTTCAGCGCGCGGAAGAGCACGACGTACATCATCTGGCGGTAGTAGAAGCGCTGGATGAGAATCGGCGCGAGCAGCGTCCAGTCTTCGTGGCGTTCGAGGGAAAAGGCGACGACGCAGGTGAAAAGGTCGATGACCATGAAGATGGCGAAGAAAATCAGCGAGCGCTCGACGTCCTGTAAAGTCCAGAGCTGGGGAAGCTGGGCAATTTGAAGTTGCGCAAGGCCCCAAAGAGCGATGGAGAGCAGGAAGAGCAAGTCGATCAGCGGCGACACGAGCGGCAGAATAATCTGGAACAGGAAAATATTCGGAATTGCGATCCAACCGAGAGTGCCGTAGCGCGGTTTTCCCGTCACGTCGCGATGCTTCCAGACGGCTTGAAGCGTGCCGAAAGTCCAGCGGAACCGCTGGCGGATTAGTGCTTCCATCGTTTCCGGGACTTCGGTGCGGCCGATGGCGTCTTCGTCGTAGAGAATCTTCCAGCCGTTCCTTCGGATGGTGAGCGTCAGGTCTGTGTCTTCGGCCACCGTGTCGCCGGAGAATCCGCCCATGCTGCGGAGGAGTTCCGTGCGCCAGGCGCCAACAGCTCCCGGCACAACCGGAATACAATTCAACAAATCGAAAGCGCGCTTTTCCAGGTTCTGGCTGGTGATGTATTCGAGCGCCTGCCAGCGCGTGAGCCAGCGATTGCGGTTCATCACCTTTACGTTGCCGGCAACTGCGCCTACTTTCGGATCGGCAAAATGACGAACGAGCCTCGGAATCGCTTCAGGATCCACCACGGTATCCGCGTCGATCGAGACGACGATCTCGCCGGTGGCCTCCCCCAAGCCGTGATTCAGCGCCGAGGGCTTGCCGTGATTTGACTGAAGCAGCAGGCGGACTCGCGGGTCGCGGCCGTAGTTCTGCTGGACCAGTTCAGCCGTGCGGTCCTTGGAGCCGTCGTTAACGACGAGAATTTCGAGATTGGCATAATTCGAAGCGAGCGCCGATTTCACAGTGTCCAGAATGACCGCTTCCTCGTTGTACGCGGGGACGAGCACGGTGACGCGAGGCTTGTAATCGGGATTGTCCGGGGGCGCGGCGCGCAGTTTCTCGACTAGCGCCAAAACACCGATGAAAAGAGCGCGTCCGCTGACCAGCAGAATTCCCGCGACAAAGATGAATGCGATTCCGGTTCGGAACCAGCGGAAGACATCGAAGATGAATGCGTCGGCGCGCGCCAGGAGCCATTCCCGCGTGTTCAGCGGCTGCATCATTTGCGCCCGGGACTGGCCGAGCAACTCGGACACGGAGACGAATTCGAAACCTTTTGCGCGCAGACCGTCGATGATCTGCGGCAGCGCCTCGACGGTGTGGCTGCGGTTGCCGCCGCCGTCGTGCAGGAGAACGATGTTCCATCCTTTGCCATTTTGTGCGTCCGTGAGGACGCGCTGGACGATGGTGTCTGTCTGCGGAGGCGGGCCCCCGTTCGGTTCACCCCAATCGTGCGGATCGATGCGCGCGCCGATGATGATGTAGCCCATCGATTGCGCGACGGGCAACATCTGAATTTCGCTTACAGTTTCGGGCTGGTGGTCGATGCCGAAGGGCGGACGAAACAGCAAGGTCTTAACGCCGAGACTGCTCTCAAGAAGCAACTCGGTGAGATTCAACTGGAGCTGAACGCCTTCTTTCGTGGCAGTCTCGAAATCCGGATGGGTGAAAGTGTGGTTGCCAACTTCGTTGCCCTGGTCGTACTCGCGCCTGACGATTCGCGATTCCAGATTGGCAGGCTCGCCGATCACGAAAAACGCAGCGGGCACTTGCTTCTGCTTGAGGATGTCCAGGATTTTGGGAGTCCACTCGGAATCAGGGCCGTCGTCGAAGGTGAGCGCGATTTTGTGCGGCGCCGCTCCCATTTGCTGGATTCGCCATGAGAGAGGATAGCCGTCGAAGCTCTCGTCCGTGAACAGATCCACGGAGGCGTCGTAGTCGAATTTCCGGTGGCCGCTCTGCGGAGTCGCCGTGATCTTCCAGACGTCGCCCTGGCCTTCGAAAATGATGTCGTATCCGGGAGGCACCTCTTCGAGTTTTGCGCGTGCGGCGTCGTCGGGATGCTTGGTATCCCAAACGTGCCAGATTGAGGGATCTTCCTCGCCGAGGCGCCAGAGAGCGGTGCCCTGGACTCCGGCGCGCTCAGCGGCCCGCAGCTCGTTGTATGCGGTCAGTCCGTCGAGCATCCATACGTTGTGAACTTCGTTGTTCTCGTCCTCATAGGAATAATGCGGATTCAACGCGTCGCCATCGAATTCGATGTCCGCTTCGGATTCATCGGCAGTGATGATTCCCTGCTGGAAGGTAACCACCTGCGCCGTCGGCTTTGGAACCTTTTTCGATTTGGCGGGCCAGTCGTAGCCGTAGTTTGCAATGCCCATCACGAGCTTTTCCGGGGGCACGAGTTTCAGAATGTTGCCGATGTTCGTCACAAACCAATCCTGTGCGGCGATCGGGCCGGGCGGCGAAGCCTGCCAGTGCTGGTCGTAGTTCATCAAGATAATGGCGTCGGAATAGTGCGCGATCGACTTGTAGTCGTACTCCCAGTCGGCGGCCGGGAGAGCGATCATCAGTTTGAGGCCTGCTGCGTGGAGCGCCTTGCCCAACTCTTCGATAAAGCGCGTGAGATCCTTTTGATTGGCGTCGGGAATGCTTTCAAAGTCGAGAACGATGCCGGCCTGCTTCTGCGCCTGCGTGTACAACACAGCCGTTTGAATCAGGTGCTGCCGCGCCGCTGGAGACGTCAGCATCACAGTGAGCTTGTCGGTCTGCCACACCGTGCCGTCCGAATTGTTCATTAGCCCCATGACGGGCAACTCGGTGCCGGCGGCCTCCACTTTTTCCATCCAGGCGGCGAGCTTGGGATCGGGCACGATCGAAACATGGCCGTCGGGCGGGACTGGATGGAACTTTCCATCAGGTGTGACGACGCCGAGTGAGCCGTCGGCGTTGAGCGAATGCAGGGCCTCGGGAATCAGAAGATCGATATCTTTGTAGTGCAGTTGGAGCGAGGCGAGGCTGTTCGGATCATACGAGACGTAAAATGCCGCGCGCAGTGGATTGTTGTTCTCCGGCACGTTGCCAAGCGCAGCCACTTTGCGCTTGCGTCCGGCGCGGATGGGTTTTGCCTTCTGCTTGCCGCGGATCGGGTGCAGGCCGCCATGAATGTCTGGACGCAGAATGTCGGGCAATTCAGGATTGCGGCCAACGTCGACCAGGAAAACGATCAGAACTAGCGTGAAGAATCCACCCGCGATTTCGAGCGCGAGCCGCGTCCTGCGCCAGCGACGCCGCTCCTGATCGTAGAAAATGGGCTTGCGTTCAGGCATGAGTCAATTCAAGCTATGGGCCAAGTTGCAGGCGTTTCATCTCCGTGAAGACTATGCACAACCTCTGGATTTTGCAAGGCGCACCGCGAAACGCGTTCTCATCACACTGGAATGAGTAGTCGGCAATCTCTGCAGCAAAGGTCCGCTGGTAAGAGTGCTTCCGCGGCAGTCTCCAATAGGATGCGCGCAAGCATCGCTCTTGCTGCATTGGCTGGGCTTGCCCTCCGAGTCTTTTTCGTTCTGAAATTTCCGGTCACGGACTCGGGCGATGCGCCATTTTACATCGAACTTGCGTGGAACTGGCTGAAGAATCGAGTCTACGGCTTTCCAATCAACGGCGTTTTGACGCCGGTGGACATGCGGACGCCGGGCTACCCGGCATTTCTCGCGGCGATTTTCGCGTTTGCGGGGAATTCGCCGCGCGCCGTGATGCTCGTCCAGGCCGTCGTGGATGTCGCGACGTGCTTCATCATTGCGTTGATCGCCGCGCGATTGGCTCCCAGCCGGCGCCGCCAGCGGGTGGGGATTGCGGCATTGTGGCTCGCGGCATTATGCCCGTTCACGGCGAATTACACGGCAGTAGTCCTAACGGAAACGCTGACAATTTTTCTCACGGCGCTCGCCATTTTGGTGCTGCTGCACGCGGAAATTGGTCCCGCCCCGAGTGACGGCTTTGCCGGGCGAGGTTTCTTCGCGAATCACTGGCTGCTGGGCGGAATTGTGGTGGGATTCGGAACGCTGGTGCGGCCCGAAACGCCCTTGATCCTCTTCGCGGCGGGACTGGTTCTGCTCGCCAAATGGCGGCGACCGCCCGATTGGGGAAAACTTTTCCGAGCGGGGGCGTTGATGGGAATCGGCCTGATACTTCCGCTGGCGCCCTGGGCCGCGCGCAACTGGCGCGTGTTTCACGAAGTGCGGTTCCTGGCTCCTCGCTACAGCGAATTGCCGGGCGAATATACGCCGCACGGCTTCATCAATTGGACGAATACGTGGCTCTGGCGCTTCCGGGATGTCTACCTCACTCACTGGAAATTGAACGAAGAGGAGATTCCGATCGACTCACTTCCTCCGTACGCATTCGATTCGCCGGAAGAGCGGGCTCGCGTGAGCGACCTGCTCGACGAGTACAACGAACAACTGACGATCGAGTCTGACCTCGACAGCAAGTTTCGCGAAATCGCACGTGAGCGAACCGCGCGTTATCCGCTGCGAACGTATGTGAAGGTCCCTCTCTTGCGGTGTTTCGCTTTGTGGTTTACGCCACGCGTGGAGCTTCTTCCGATCTCGGGCCATCTGACCCCGTTTTCGGTGGAGTGGGAGGATGACCGGCCGGATTTCCTGCGAGCAGTGGCATTCGCTTTCGGCAACGTCATCTTCTTCGGGTTTGGGTTGGCGGGCATCTGGCTGGCGCGAGGCCGGCCGGGTGTTTCTTTCCTGATCGTGTTCATCGTGGTGCGGACTGTGTTTTTTGCATACGCGGTGGAAACGCCCGAGCCGAGGTACGTACTCGAATGCTTTCCGGCGCTGATCGCGCTCAGCGCGCAAGCGTTCGCTTCGCGACTCAGCTTTCTTCCACGGGCTCGGGGTGAATGGTTACGCGAAAAATCTGCGGAAAGCGCTCTTTGACGCGGTCTTCGAGGGCGGCCGTTACGTCGTGAACCTGTGTAATCGGCAAGCTGCCGTCCATGGCGCAGTGGCAAGAGACGAGAATTTTGTGGTCGACGGTGCGGACGTGAACCTCGTGGCAGTTCACGAGCTCGTGATACTCGGACTGGAGCGAATTCAGGAATGCCTGCACGGAAACCGAGAGGTCTTTCATTTCCTCAGCGGTAGGAATCCGGCCGCCGAGCGGCTCGATATGGATGTTGACGAGCGCGTGGGCGTCCGTCGCGCGCCGGATGTCCTCTTCCAGTTCGGTGGCACGATGGTGCGCCTCGCGCAAACTTGATCCTTCGTCCACCTCTAGGTGAAGCTCAACGAAAAGCCGGCCGTCCAGATGGTGGGCCGATAGCTCGTGCACGGCGAGGCCCCGGTGCTGTGCGATCGCGCGAATGGTTTCGAAAAGGTGCTCGTTGGTGGGAGCTCGCGGCTCCACGTGGACCACGACGTCCGCCGGGACGATCTGCTCGATCCGCTTTTCGACGGCGTCGCTCGCGGAGTGGGCCTGTTCGAGGCTGGCGGTGCGCGGCACGCTGATCGTGACGTCGACAAAATAACGCTGACCGGCGCGCCGGACGCGCACGCGTTCCGCTTGCAATACTCCTTCGGTGTCGTCGACGGCGTTCGTAATTTTCTCGCGAAGGCCCATGGGCGCGACGTCGAGCAACGCATCCATGGTTCGCTTGCCCAGGCGCGAGCCGATCCAAATGATCACGCCCGCGACCCCCAAAGCTGCTACCGCGTCCAGCCGGCTGAGCCAGCCGATCCCGAATCTCATGCCGATCCACGCCGCCGTGATTCCCAGAATTACGACGAACGTGCTCCAAACGTCGGTGGAAAAGTGCAGAGCGTCGGCTTCGAGAGCCTCGCTTGGGTACTTCCGCGATACGCGCCGCAAAGCGCGAGCCCGGACGAAATCAATTCCCATGGCGATCGCGAGGATGACAATCGCCTGAAGGCTGGGATAAATGTGCACGGTGTTGAAGAGCAATCGCTGAAAGGCTTCCCATATGATGTAGAGGGCGGTGAGAAACAGCAGGCCGGTCTCGACGAACGCCGAAAAGCTTTCCACTTTGCCGTGGCCGTAGAGGTGCTGCGCGTCCGCGGGCTTGTCTGAGACGCGGACCGAAAGATAGGTGATCACGGCCGCGACCAGGTCGAGGATCGAATGCAGAGCCTCGGAAATGACGCCCAGGCTGCTTGTGACAACCGCGAGGAAGACCTTCAGAAGGACAAGCAGAACCGCCGAGCCCACGGAAGCGAGAGCTGCCAGACGCTTTTCGTGGGTTGCCTGCTCAGCGGGTTCGCGCATTGTCGAATGATTATACGGGCCGATACGGCGCGATTATACGCCGCCGCGCGGGCGCGCCAAGTTCCAGTGGCTCACGGTCTCTCAACGCAGCTTCGCGTATTCGGATTTAGCCGCGATAAGGATGGGGACATCAGGGTCGGCGTCTTTCCACAGGGCGAAGAAATCCTGATAAGCGGTGCGGGCTTTGGAGCGAGCAGAGGTTGCTCCATCGCCACCTTGCGCGGATGCTGCCTGAAGCGAGTATGCACGGGCCAGGCCGAGACGCGCTAACGAGCCGATGGGTTCGTTTCCTACGACACTCGAATGGTCCAGAATTTTCTGGAACTCAGTGGCGGCTGCCGGGCCTTGATTTGCCGCGAGATATGCCTCTCCTCGTAAGTAGACGGGATATAGCGCGAAAGTGAACGAGGCATTTCCTTCCGCCAATTCGTATGGCGCAGATACTGCCAGTGCCGAGATTGCTCGCGCGCCGTCGCAGCCACGAAGCTCAATCCCCGCATGTATCATCGGCAGAAAATCGAACTGAACGTCTGTATCTTGAGGGAAACGCTTGTTCAGATCGGCGGCAATGCGCTCGGCTTCCGTGGAATCACCCGCCTGGCCAAACGCAATCGCCGAGAACGCCTGAGCGATTCTGCTTTTTGCCGTCACGAGTGCAGCCTGCGCCTGTTGCCTGGCCACTGCCACATTCCCAACGAGCGCCTGCCGAATTGCGTCATGTGACAGGTATTCCGCGGCCGTTTCTTTTTCATCCACTCGTTCGGCGGAGTCGGCCGCGCGGTGCGTCAACTCGCGAGCCTTCTCGAACTGGCCCCCGTAAGCCGCGGTCTCTGATTGCAGGAAAAGAATTTGATCGTCGACTCCCGGTCTCCCGGAAGCATCGGTGACCTGCTGCTGCATTCCCGCAGCGTCGTGTTCAAGGAAATCCACGTTGTAAAGAAGCAGAGGAAGCCAGGGCGAGTCGATGCCGTGCGCACGCGATTCCGATACCGTGGTTTTTGCCTGATCGAGTTGATTGATCCACTGGTAGGTGTAGGCGAGATTCACGTAATTATTGCCGCTGACGGGGTTGAGTTTGAACGCTTGCAGCGCGGCGACATGAGCTTTCTCGTAATCTCCCATGAGGGTATACGCGATCCATAAGTACACTTGCGGTTCTTCGTCACGTGGGTAAGTTTGCGCCCATGCCTGAAAAGAGGTGCGGGCGGCTTCTAGATTTCCGGTGACGGCAAGCTCGTAAAATGACGAAATGGCGAGCTTTTCGCTCTCGCTTGCCCGCTCCCGCAATTGGTAAGCCTTGCGCGCATTCTCAGCGCAGCGATCGAGTTCGCTTAAGGGCTGGTAACTCTGGGCCAGCCGCAAGTAAGCCATGGCGAAATTTGGGTCCAGGGAAATGGCCCTTTCGAAAAGAGGTATCCCACGAGCGTAGTCGTTCGCCACCTCAATCGTTTGATTGCCCAGGGTATAGGCCTGTAGCGCTTCGAGCGAGGGCGTTGTGACGTTCTCCGGAAGCGCGTCATATTTCTGCACCGAAGCCAGTGATTCACCAAGCTTGGCCCTTAGTTTTGTCGCGGCGTCGCCAAGCGCGTTGAGAACCTGCTCTTTTCCAGCGGCTGTCACTTGTTCTTGCGATATTAGGTCGCCGCTGCGGCAATTCACCGCCTTCAAGCCCACCACATACTCAGCGCCCAAACTGGAGATGGACCCTTCGATGGTGGCGGCGCTCGCGGTGCGCTGGCAAACCTCGCGCGCTACGGCAGGCGTAAGCCGCGCATCCTTTGGCTTGGCCATCAGGATGAGCGTTTGCGCGATGCGCTCGTCGGAAACGAGGCTGAGAAATGGTGACTGCTCCAGTTGCGCCGAAAGCCCTTGCCGCAAGGTGCCGTCGAAGACCGGATCGCCGGTGGCATTGTTGAAATCGGCCAGGACGAGCGTGTCTTTGTCCGTGAGCTTTGCCGCGCGATGAAAATAGAAGTAGGCGGCGACAGCCGCCACGATCACAACCGCTGCCGCGGGAACGACCACTCTCCAACGACTCCCAGCGTGAGCCGGCGCTGATTGCATCGCGACCGTCCCTCTTGGGTTCGTGCCCGACTCGGAATCGCGTTTGAGCCGTCGCAGATCGCCGCGAATCTCTGCTGCGGTCTGATAGCGCAGGTTGCGATCTTTCTCCAGCGCCTTTGTGACGATGCGGCTGAGTTCCGGCGGCAACTCCGGTTTCAGGGTCGCCAGGGCCGCGGGCGCGCGGTTCAGAATCCCATCCAGCACGATCGCCGTCGTCGCGCCTGGGAATGCCATCCGTCCCGTTGCCATCTCGTAGAGCACCGCGCCAAACGAAAACAGATCCGTTCGCGCGTCTAGATCCTCTCCGCGCGCCTGCTCCGGTGACATGTACGCCATAGTCCCGACGGTGGCGCCCGGACTTGTCAAAGCAGCGTCGAGGGTCACCGTGGCCGATCCATCGCTGCTTGCCGATGAGGACACTTTCGCAAGACCAAAATCGAGTACCTTGGCATGTTTCCGTTCCGTGACGAAAATGTTGGCGGGCTTGATGTCGCGATGCACGATTCCTTTGGCATGCGCCGCGTCGAGCGCATCGGCGA
The DNA here is from genome assembly GCA_963744235.1 of uncultured Acidobacteriota bacterium. GTDB lineage: Bacteria > Acidobacteriota > Terriglobia > Acidiferrales > UBA7541 > Palsa-295. The sequence goes on from CAVUSU010000008.1 coordinate 493,624, forward strand.
TTTCTATTCCGAGTTCCACCAAGTCGTCCAGTGGCAGCGCCCCTGCCTCGATCCGATGTTTGAGCGTCTCGCCTTCGAGATATTCCATCACGATGAACGGATGGCCGCCGTTTGTTTCGCCCGCTCGAAGCGGGACCCGGCCAATTTCGTGGATCGTGCAAATATTCGGATGGTTTAGTGCCGATGCTGCGCGGGCCTCGCGGCGGAAGCGCTCAAGAGTCGGCGTGTCGCGAACGACGCCATCCGGGAGAAATTTGAGCGCGACGAAGCGGCCGAGTTCGGTGTCTTCGGCTTTGTAGACCACGCCCATCCCGCCGCCGCCCAGTTTTTCGACGATGCGATAGTGCGAGATGGTTTGGCCAATCAACGAAAAAACTCCTCAAAGCGCGACCATATTAGGCACCGAGTCCCAGTGAGTCAACGCAGTTGCGGGACGGAGCACCGGATTCGCGGCAGGAAAGAAAATCTTGCGGCGGCGGCTATTTTAGCGGCGGCGCGGGGACGGGTGGCAGGCGGCGGGGTTCGCCATGGAAGCCGCGAATTTCCACTTCGTCGAGCAGGAGCGAGGGCGTGACGACGGCGCTGGGAATGCCGCCTTGCGCTGACCCGAATGCGCCAAGCGCCGTTCCGGCAAAACCATTCTGCGCATTCTGCATGTAGCTGTAGACGGCCGCATCGCTTCCGACAGCCGTCATATTGCGCAGACTGCGCAACGTGAGCCCTTCAATGGATCCGCCGCGGACCAGTTCTTCGCGGCCGTCCGCAACGTATACGCGGTACAAACGGAGCGGCAGGCGTTCGCCACTCGAGACACCTCCCGCGATCTCGCCGAGATAATCCGAAAAATCCTGCTGATTCAGCGACGAGACAGCGGGATTATCCATTTGCCTGATTTCGATGCACCATTCGTGCCCGTCCTGCTTGCAGGCATCGAGGAACTTCTTCTTCATATCGTCAGGCTTCAGAGGATCGCTCGATTGCAGGAAAAGATTGCTGGCAAGAGGGCGCGTTTCGGATAGCAGGGCCGAGCGCGCGTGGCCGTTCGAACTTTGGAAATCAGGTCCGGGGCGGCGCGACATCAACTGATTTCTCAGCACGCCATTCTCGACCAGCGAAACGCGCTGGGCCGTTACGCCTTCGTCGTCGATTTCGTAGCTTCCGATCAGCGGCTGGCCGCCAAATTCGGCTGTGGTTGGATCATCGAAGAGAGACACCGTCGTTGGGAAAACGCGCGTGCCCACGCGGCCGGTCCATTCGCTGCGGCCTCCCATGCGGTCCATGATCTGATCGAATGCCGGGACCATTGAAAGGGGCGGCCGCGCACCGGAAAGCGAAGGAGCGAGTATCTGCGCCAGGGCAGAACCCGCGGCGGGTGCGTCGAAGAGCACCGGACCCGTAAAATCCGGAACCAGAGGGCTCGAGCGCAACTCCATCAATTGCGTGCCGGCCTGACCGAGGCCTTTGCTCACCGCTGCCGGGTCAGGCAAATCACCAGGTCGCCGCACGTAAACGGCATAGAGATTGTGGAGCGGCATGCCGTCGTCGGCCTGGGTATCGAGTCCCGCTTCGACAGCGGCAAGGCTATGGGAAGTGCGAATAGTGGTGCCTTCGCTGGTCATCAGATACTGCGTGACGTAAACCAGGTAATAGTTCACGCGATTTCCGTAGATTTGCGGAAAACTCCGCAGAACCTCGGAGGCTTTGCGCGCCTCGTCCTCCCAGTTGCGGGAAGTCCAATCCGGCTCGATACGCGGATCAATCTTGACGATCGGCGTGGCGGCGGAGAAGTCGTCGATCTCGGGCGGTTTCGTCAGGCTGCGCAGGAAAGCCTGTTTGAGCGACATTTGCGTAACCGCGCCTTTGTACGCCTGGTCCGTCGCGAGCCACAGATCCTGGCGCAGCGATGTGTAATCGCGGTCGATTCCTACCTGACCCGCCGGTCCGAGGAAGCCCTGAAACCCGTCTTCGCTGACAAAATTCGAGCTGTCGAGATGATAGTTACCCACCCGCACGTCGACGTTCATGAACCGATTGCGCGTCGTCGTGCTGGACACGAGGGATCCGAAGGAAGCCGATACATTCCGAATGTCGAAGTCGAGCAGGCGGTACTCGATGTAGAAAGGCTTCTCGACGCCGGGAATCTGCAGGCGCGTTCGGGCGCGCTCCAGTTCGTCGTGCATCGCCTGGAGGGTCTTGTCGGTTTCGCCGGCAGGAACAGGAGCCTGCATGCCGGCGGGTGTTGGCGCCGGCTTGGCGATCGTCGTGGCGGCTTTGGCTGGAAGAGCGGACAGCGCGAACAGGAGAATCGTGGCGAAATTCTGTCTCAAGGCTGTTGACCTTTCGCTTCCGGATCGTGTGCCGGCGGCGGAAGGATCGGCGGCTTGTCCGTTGAGCTTTCTTTCTTTGCGAACTCCATCTCCGAAATCAGAATCGAGGGTGCGACGGCCGATACCGGCACTGAGCCGGACTCAGCGCCGCAGTAGCCATTGAAGATTTCCTGCTTGTCGCCGGTCGCGACGATGTTCGTCAAGGAGACAAGCGGCGTTCCGACGATGTCTACGCCGCGAACCAGCTGGTCGGGTTTTCCGTCCGCAAAAACCTTGTAAACCACGAGCGGCGTCACCTGAAACGCCTGCGGCTGTCCGCGCCCGGTGAACGTGAATCCACCGGCAATATCGTCGATCAGCAGGCCGAAGGGCTTTCCCTGCTGCTTCGCGAGTTCAATCAATTTTTGGCGAAGTTCGGCGTCCGTGAAGGTCTTAGTGCTCGTGACGATCAGATTGCCCTGGCGCGCCACTGGAACGAAACCAAGCTGCCGCCGGCCATGCCCGTTTGAGTGCTGGATGGTGACGAGCGGCGATCGTGACATCAGGAAAGTCTTCAGGACGCCGTGGTCGACGAGCACCGTGTTCACGCCCGGGACGCCCTCGTCGTCAAATGCATAGTTGCCGAGCAGCATCTGGCCGTTCAGAGTGGCTTCGCTGGGATCGTCTTTGATCGAGATGAAATCAGGAAGAATCTGTTCGCCCACTTTGCTGGTGAAAGTTTGACCTTCGCTGATGTCCTTCTGGCGGAAGCCTTCGGCGCGATGGCCGAAAACTTCATGGAAGAAAACGGCGGCGGCGCGGCCCGTCAGCAGGGCAGGCCCGGCGAACGGATCCACGAGAGGCGCTTTATCGAGCGCTTCCGTCTCACGGATCAACTGCGCGATCGAATCGAAAACTTCCTTGTCGCTGGGTTCATTCTTGGGATCGAGCCAGTCGAAATTCGCGTAGCGATTGATGTCCATTCCGTCAGGCGCTTTGCTCTGGACGAACAGTTCGAGCCGGTAATGAACCTGGCCGAAAGCGAGCTTTGTGCCTTCCGTGTTCACCTGGTACTGATTCATGCCGAGCGCGCTGAACGTGGCGATGGAATTGAGCACCGCGGGAGACTTGCTGAACGCAGCGGTATACCGGCGGACGCGCTCTTCCCAGGGCTTGCGGTCGACGTGGATTTCGGCGCGGGCGCCAACCGATGTCCGCGGAGCCTCGTGCGAAAAGTCAGGCGCAGCGCCTTCGGCGGTCTGAACCTGCACCTGCTGGCTCGTTTTCACTTTGATCAAGGCTTCGGAGGCTGCGCGATACTGTCGGTCGGTCTCGCGCCAGATTTCGCGGCGAAGCACCGGAATGTCGTCGTCAAGCACCGTCGAAGTGCCGGGGCTGGTCCAACTGGGCGGGCGGTCGCCGATCTTGTGAGTGTCATCAAGCTGCTGCGTTCCCACGCGCGTTTGAACTTCGAGCCAGCGGGCGCGATTGTCGCCGCTCGAAAGCAGCGCGCCGTTTGACCCGGAAACTTCGGAAGCCTGGCGGTCCGCCACTGTGTAGCTGATGAAGTAGGAGGACGGATCGCCCTTCGAGAAAGTCGCCATTGAGCGGTCGATTTCTTCCTGCATGGCGGTAAGGACGGCGGGAACGGCGGGCGGATTCGCCGGCCGGTCGGCGGCCATCGAAGTGCAAGCTGCAAGCAAAAGAATCAGGATTGCAAGAAAGCTTCGGGTTCTCGGTTCACTTTTTATCATTGGGCGAAGTCCAATAGTTTAAGGTAGGAAGTCTCGATTCCCAAACGAAAAGCCGGGACTTGATGTCAGCCTTCGGCGAGAGTACAAACAGGTCCAGCCGTTTTGCAACACTCCAGCCTGCCACTGGAGCAAGGAGATTAGATGCGAGCGATGGTCGTAAGGCGGTATGGGCCGCCGGAAGTTTTTGAGGCGAGGGAAGTCCCCGATCCGCAACCGAAACCCGGCCAAGTCGTGATCCGGGTAAAGGCGGTGGGTATTAACTTCGCGGACCTGCTTCAGCGCATGGGCGTGTATCCCGGCACGCCGAAACCTCCATTCGTTCCCGGACTCGAGATAGCCGGAGTGGTGGAAAAGGTAGCAGAGGGCGCCGAGGGCGGCCGGGCCAGCGAAGGCGAGCCGCTGAAGCGAGGCGATGCGGTGGCCGCCACCACTCACTTCAACGCGTATGCGGAATGGGTGGCCGTCCCCGCGCGAAGCGCGTACCTGCTCCCGGCTGGCATGACGTTCGAAGACGGCGCCGCCATTCCCGTGAACTACCTCACCGCGCACCACTCGATGTTCACGATGGGGAATCTGCAGCCGGGCGACCGTATCCTGATTCACGGCGCCGCGGGAGGAGTGGGAATCGCGGCCGTTCAACTGGCGCGCGCGCGCGGGCTGGTGATTTTCGGAACCGCTGGACCATCGAAGCAGGAGTACCTGAGAAAAATCGGCGTCGATCACGCGATAGACTACGAGAAGAGCGATTTCGTCGCCGTGGTGCACAAGTTCGCGCCGGACGGGATCGAAATGGTGATGGATCCGATCGGCGGGAAATCCTTCGCGCGTAGCGCACAATGCCTGGGACCGATGGGGCGCCTGATCGTTTACGGCTTTTCGGCCGCTGCTGGGCCCGACGGCAAGAAACACTTGTTGCGCGCGGGCAAAGCGCTGCTTGAAATGCCCCGTTTTCACCCGCTCAAGCTGATGAGCCGCAATATCGCCGTGATTGGGGTGAGCCTGGGAGGCTTGCAATCGCGCGGGGCTGTGCTGAGAGGCGAGCTTGACGAAATTTTCCGGATGTACGCAGCAGGGAAAATCAAGCCCGTGATCGGCAAAACGTTTCCGCTCACCGAAGCTGCCGCTGCTCACCGCTACATTCACGACCGGAAGAACATCGGGAAAGTGATTTTGGCTGTGAAGTAACGGCTCGCGCGTGCGGCGTTTGATCTTTCGTTCATTTTGAAGCGGGCGCGGCGTCCGGCTTTGCGAAGAGCGACTCGTCGGCCGGCGGGTTCACTTTCACGTCCTCATAGCTCGATTCCATGAATTTTTTTCCGTCGCGATACGTGACGGTGGCAAAAGCGAACTGGCGCCCATCTACCGCGCGGTAGTCGCTCCAGTGCTGCTCATTCTCGACGGGGCCCTGTTGGCCTGTGGATTGGAAGCGGGCAGCGGCGAGAAGGTGCGTCGCGGGATCGAAGAACAGTTTCGCGCTGCCGAAGGGCGCCTGGACCGCAACACCCAGAGTCTTCTTGCCGTCGACATCGGTTTCGCCGATCGCTTGCCCGGTGATTTTTCCGGCCAGCACCTGCTGATAGAGTCCCCAGCCACCGCCAAACAATGCGATGCCGCGCTCAAACTCGCCGATGACTTTGGTTACATCGTGCGCCTGCGAACCCATGACGATCCACGCAGACTTACCGTCGCATATTTGTTTGATGGCCTGGCCACCGTAGGAAACGTCACCATGCGAATGATCGGGATAGGCCACGGTCCACTTGACGATGACGGGCACGTCGCCGTTTCCCACTTGCTTTCCGTTTTCCGTCATCGCAACAGTTTTCACCGAAGCCAGGGCGTCGCCTCCAGCCGCGCGGGCAGCCGAGTTCAGGATCTGTTTGCCTTGCTCCAGCGATTCCGGGGTCGCCTCGGCCACCGCAGCCTTCGGTTTTCGCAAATCGGGGGCCAGCACGTCCACCTGGTCAAACGGAATTTCGTCGTATTTGGCATCCGGGAATGCCTTCTTGAGCGCGTCCCGAAAAGCCGTGATGTTGCCTGCCAGCACGATGTCGAGGTCGGTCGTCGCGAGGTACTTCTTGGCCATCGCATTCGCCTGATCGAGAGAGACGCCGCGAATCTTGTCCGGATAAGTCCGGTTGTAATCCGGCGGGAGACCATACGCCGCTGCCGTAAGCACGCGTCCCGACACCTGCTCGGCCGTTTCCGACTGGATCGGATAGACACCGGCCAGGTAATCACGGGCAAATTTCAATTGCTCCGGAGTGGTTCCTCCCGAGGACATTCGGGAGAGCAAGTCGACGACGAGCTTCGTGGCTTCCACTGTCTTGTCGGTGCGCGTGAACGTGCCCACGAGGAACGCTCCCGAATAGCGCTGCGGGCTGAATTGCGAATAGGCTCCGTAAGTGAGCCCTTTCTTCACGCGCACCTCGGTATTGAGCAGGCTGTTATATCCGCCGCCGAAGATTCGATTCGTTACTTCCACGGGGATGTAGTCCGGATCGTTGCGGCGGATTCCCAGCTTGCCAACGCGAATCTGGGTTTGCACGGCGTCAGGCTTGTCAATCAGCCAAATGTGCTGGCCCGAAAGCATCGAGGGAGACGCCGGCACCGCGGCGGCAATATCCTGTTTTTGCCAGCCGCCGAAATACTTTTCCGCCGCGCCGAAAGCCTCTTCGGGCGTGACATCTCCCGCAAACGCGAGCAGAGACTGATTCGGCGCGTAATTCGCGTCGTGAAATTTCGCCAAGTCGTCGCGATTCAGTTTCTTGGCGGTCTCGGGCGTGCCGTCGCCGGGCAAGCCATAGGGCGAGCCGCCGTAGACGACGCGCGAGAAAACGACCGAGGCAAGGTAGTCGGGATCCGAATACTGCACGGTCAAATTCGAGAGAAGCTGCTGGCGCTGGCGCTCGAGCTCATCCGGGCTGAACGCCGGATGCAGAACCACGTCGGACATCAGGTCAAGGCCGAGATTCAAATCCTTCTTCACCACGTCGAGCGTCACCGTTGTCGCATCCTTGCCCGACGCGGCGTTGAGCGAGCCGCCGACAAAATCGATCGCCTCGGCGATATCTTTCGCGGACCGCTTCCCCGTTCCCTGGTTCAAAAGATTCGCTGTCATCGCCGCAACGCCAGGCTCGCCGGACGGATCCTTGCTGCTTCCGGCAGACATGATCAAAAGCCGCGCAGCCACGGCCGGTTCGCTGTGGTCGGTGACGACGAAAACGCGCAGGCCGTTCGGCAGAGTCTTCTCGGCGGCATTCGGGAACTGGAAAGGCCTTGGCGGACCAGCCTGCGGCATTTCCGGAACAAGCTTCACGCCCGGAGGAACCAGTCCAGTGCCATTCTTCTTTTCGTCTTGCGTGGCGCTCCCTTGAGCGGTTGCGGCGCCAGACTGCTGGGCAAATGCCGGAAAAAGAGGGAAAGCTGCAATACAAGCAGCCGCTAAAACCAAACTCAACGCGTGAACTGTGCGCTTCTTCATGACTGTTTCGTCGCTCCTGAAATCTGCTCTTGTTATTGCGCGGGCGATGCAGGCGTAATGAACAAGACAGTAGCGTGCTGCGGAACGAAGTACTCCTTCGCAACGCGCTGGATGTCCGCCGGCGTCAGTTTCAAGTAATGGTCAAGTTCGATGTTGACCAGATCGGGATTCTTGCCGATCACGGCCGCGTTTTCGAGTGCGACGGCCTTTTCTTCATCCGTGTCTCGGCCCAGAATGAATCCCGCTATTTCCTGATTCTCGGCTTTTTCGAACTCTTTCGTATCGACAGGCTGCGATTTCAAGGTATCGAGCACGCCGACAACCGCCTTTTCTCCCTCATCTCCGGTATGACCCTGATTCATGATCGCAAAAGCCCAAAAGAGGTTCGGGTCCTCGGTGAAGTTGCCGAAGCCGGCCGCCTGAACGGCGATCTGGCTCTTGTAAACGAGCGCCTGATAGAGCCTGCTGCTTTCGCCTCCCGCTAATATATTGGAAGCGAGATCCAGCGGGTAGGCGTCCGGGGCATACCGCGCGGGCATTTTGTAGCCGATAACCACCGCCGGAAGCGGCGTATTCGAATACGACTTCTTTACCATGCGCTCTTCCGTTTGCGGCGGTTCGGGCGTGTCGCGTCGCGGGATCGGTTGGGCGGAAGCAGGAATGCCCTCGAAGTATTTCTTTGCCCAGGCGAGAGCCTGATCGGAGTTGAAATCCCCGACGACGACAAGCGTGGCGTTGTTCGGCTTGTAGTAGGTGTCGTGGAAAGTCCGAACGTCCTCCACGGTCGCATTGTCTAAATCCGCGATGCTTCCGATGGGCGTGTGATGATAGCCGTGCACGCTGAACGCGGCGGCCCGAAGGTCTTCTTCGATCGTGCCATACGGCTGATTGTCCACGCGGACGCGCCGTTCTTCCTCCACCACCTGGCGCTCAGACTTGAAATTGGCCTCGTCCACATTCAGGCTGCCCATGCGGTCCGCTTCGAGCCATAGGGCCGTTTCGAGGTACTGACTCGGGAAGGTCTCGAAGAAATCGGTCGAGTCGTCGTTCGTTTCGGCGTTGTCGAAGCCGCCGACGGCTTCGACCATCCGCGAATGTTCGTCGGGGCCCACGTGGGCGGAGCCTTTGAACATCAAATGCTCGAACATGTGCGCGAACCCGGTTCTGCCCGGACGCTCGTCCTTCGAGCCGACGTGATACCAAATCTGCAGATTGATCACAGGCACGGAGTGTTCTTCGAGGAAGATTACCTTCAGTCCGTTCGACAACGTGCGCGTCGTGAAATCCAATTTTGGCGGGCGAACTGCCGCACCGTTTTCTTGCGCGGGCGTCGCGATCGCCAAAGACGCCGCTAGGACGACAACCGCACCCATTCCAATACGCTTCTTCATCTTTCGATTGCTCCCGTTCAGGGGGATATACCGCGCGTGGAGCGCTGAGGCCCGGTTCAATCTTCAAGTATCCCGATGCCGCCCCCGGGTGTCAAATCGGCACTCGGAGCCAGCCGCCAACGCCGCGCCATAGCGTTGCAGTACTTTGTCGTTAGACGCATGCCACGGGAAAAAGATTGCCTACGCCCGCGCCTCAACGCACGTCACTTTAATTCGACGCGTGCAAACGCCTCGAGTGTTTTTTCCTCCGACGGGGGTTGGAGGACGTTGCGTGCAGCAAAATCCTCAGCTTGCGGATACTTCGTGCCTCGAATGCGCTCAGCAGCTTTCGCGAGATCGTAACGCGTGCGGCGAAGCTCAACGCTTGGTCCGAGTAAGAGCCAATAGGCGCCTGGTTCCCCAAAAGGCATTCCCACGCTTCCCGCGTTCAAAACTCGGATTGCTCCGATCATGCGGTCAAACTGCATGTGGGTATGGCCGCAGATGACCATCGAAACATCGAGTCCTTTGAAGATAGGTGAGAGGCGTTCTTCAGGGGTCAGGCGCGTAAATATCTCCGTGTCGTTTCGCGGCGTGGCATGGCAAAAAAGCACCTCGCCCAACCCGGAAATCTGTACGCGGAGCGTTTCAGACCATTTGGCCAGCAACTTTTCATCTTCGGCATGAAGCTGCTGCGCCGTCCAGCGGACAGGTTCGCGCCACTGTTCCGGCGCAGCACGGTACCACTCCGTTTCCGTGCCTCTCATCTGCGCGAGCACCTCGCGGTCGCCGTTGCCGTGGATAAACTGCACCGGAACATCGAGGCCGAGCAAACAGTCGATTGTTTCGCGCGGCATCGGGCCCGGAAGCACGTCGCCCCCCACCACTATTTGGTCTACTTTTTCTTGGCGAATATCTTCGAGGACCGCCTCGAGCGCGGGGAGGTTCGCGTGAATGTCATAGATCGCGGCGACTCGCATCACACCTGCCTATCCGTCGAGCGGAATGATTTTCGCATGCTTGACGCTTTCGCTCGCGATCAAGCAATACCCTCTTCGTTTCTCCACAAATCTTGTCACAATAATGTTGGGATTCACGCAAGGTTTCAAGAGTAGCAGGAGCGGGCGACGCGAGAATCCTGCGATTCTCGAAGAGACAATCGTGAGGCACCGATGAAAAGCATGATTGGGCTTCTGGTGGTGGCGCTCATCGCGGGTCTGATTTACAAGTTCTACTTCACCAGGATGCAAAACTCCGGCATGGGGTCGGCCACGCCCGCGCAGACAATCGACGTCGTGGGAGTAAAAAACGACCTGATCGGAATCGCGCAAGCCGAGCGCGCCTATCAAGCGGAGCACGGCTCGTACGCTTCGCTCGATGATCTGATCTCTAGCGGCGGCTTGACGATGAAAAAGACGGGTCGCAACGGCTACACCTACGACGTGGAAACATCCGCTTCAGGATTCCGCGCGGTCGCCCACTGCCCCGCCGCCACAAGCCCCGGCTGCCAGAACTACTCCGTCGACCAAACCATGGAAGTCGAGGTCACTCCGTAGCTAGAACACGTTGCAAAACCGAGTACGCCGCCCCGACTGACACGATCCCTGCGCACCGGCGCGCGTTTTGAACTCGTGCACATCGAAGCGAGTAATCAAAGTGCTGAGCTTGCGGAGTGTCTGATGCAAACGCGCGAAGCGCGTGATATGCGGTAGCCCACGGCGTGAGCCGTGGGAAAGCAATGATCACAATAATCTCTTAGCCCGCGTAGCGGGCGCAAGAGCATGCCTCATAGCTTCCACAACCTCCTGATTCACGCCGTGTTCAGCTCGAAAGACCGCGTCGCCTAAAACTTCGGCGGCATCCTCCGCCTGCCCCTTGCCCCTCGCGTGTTTCCCCAAGCGACGGAACATCGTCCGCCCTTCTTGCGTACCTTCCATTGAAATCGAGCTAGAAATCGGCTCCACAATTCCCGCACCGCGGGAAATCAAAGAGGAGAAACACAATGGAACCAATCGGATTTGCCGCTGTGGTGATGAGCTTCTCAGTTCCGCTCGCGATCATCTACGCGTGGTACCGCGTTCGTAAACTCCGCAGCGAGGAACGCCTTGCCGCGATTGCCAAAGGCGTTCCGGTGCCCATCGCCGACGAGCTGCCACCCCACGCGCGTTCGCGCAAAGCGGCAATTTTGCTTACGGCCGGAGGGATCGGCTACACGCTGGCGTTCATGGCGCTTTCACGATTTGAGCCCGATGCCTTGGAAGCGGCCGTCTTCGGGATCATCCCGATTTCGATCGGCATAGGCTTTTTCATCGATGCGGTGATGGTGCGCCGCGATCTTCACCCATCAACCTAATCCGTCAAAGTTGCGAGCGAGATGTTCCTGAGTCAGGGCGCGCGCTTCTGGTCGGCGACGGTGACGCCGGCTTCGGCGTAATCGGTGGGCGGAAGGTCGACGAATGTGACCTGAATATTTTCGCGCTTCGCGCGGCCGTCCTCGATCAGTGCCACCGTGATGCGCTCGGCAAGCTTGCGCTTCTGTTCCGGCGTGCGCCCTGCCACCCACGTTACCTGGACGTATGGCATTCGATCTCCTTGGAAGCGTCTCGATTCTAGCCCAGAAGACTCCGCTACGCCGCGCGCGGGGACTGCGCCGGCAATTTCTGGCCGCACTGGGGACAATTGGTCCAACTTGACTCCACCGCGCGGCCGCAGTTGGGGCAGGTCGGCTGCATGGTGGTGCCGCAGTGCGGGCAAAAAGCGAATCCAGGCTTCACCAACTTTCCACAGCCCGAACAAGGCTTCGGCAGCGGGTCGCGCAAAATGAAGTACAGGATCACTCCAATTCCGTACGGGATGAAAAACGCGAGAAGCGTCCACATCACGTACCGCATGCCGCGACGCTTCGCATCGCCGTAGACATACCCGATCAATGCGATCAACGGGATGATAAGGGCCAGCATTCCGTAAACAAACAGCGCCTGGCCCCAGCGAGGCCACTGTGCGAGATCACGATCGTTGGGTATCACGAACAGGTACAAAGGCGTCGTCAGGGCGAGGTAGATCACCGCGCTGATAATCCATGCCGTCCTGGGGATGACTTTCAATTCCTGAGTGAAGCGGTTCATGCCAGTCTCCTTTCGCGCCGCTGACGCAGCGCGAGCAACACGGCCGCGGTTCCTCCCGCCAGCCAGACGAGCGTCGTAAATCCCGCAAAGGTGATCCAGGTCTGATTCAGGCGTGGATCGAGCAAGTCAAGCAAGCCTCCGGTGACCAGCCGGACGAGCGGCCAGCTGACGATCGTGAGCACCCACGCAAAAGTCACGACGAAAATCATCACCCCGCGCTGCCAGCGAGTTTCTGCCTCCTCGGCAAAACGCGCTTCAGCCAACGCTCTCGCTCTCTGGACAAGGCCTGCTGACGGCTGCGGAGTCGGCAGCCGCCGCAATTGGCCCGCGACCGATTGCCACGAATCCGCCTCCGCCGCGCAGGCGTCGCACGACCGGATATGCCCGGCCACGCGGTCTTCCTCGTCCGGTTCCAAAGCGCCCGCCGCGGCCAACGCCAGCAACGCTCGGATTTCGTCGTGTTCGCTCATTGCCAGTCCGTCCCGGGATAGCGAGTGTCGAGAGACTGCCGCATCTGCTCGAGTGACCTGCGCAGCCGCGATTTCACGGTGGAAAGCGGCGCGGACAGCACTTGCGCAATTTCCTCGATTTTCATTTCTTCCTCGAAGCGCAACGCCAGCACTTCCCGGTAGATCACCGGCAAGTCGGTGAGCGCAGCCGCAATCTGGCTTGCGCGCTCGCGCTCCAGAAAGCGGTCGAACGCGCCCGGTGTGTTCGACGGCAGCCTCTCGGCCCGCGTCTCAGCCGAGAAGTCATTCGGGCCCGGCTCATCCAGGCTCTCAGGCCGAATCCGGCGAAGATGATCGAAGGCCAGGTTGCGGGCCACGGTGAACAGCCACGCATCAAAATTCTTGCTGGGGTCGAAAGCGCGAATTTTTTCCACCACGCGCACCCAAGTTTGTTGGAAAAGGTCCTCGGCTTCCGCCGGCTGCCGAACCAGTCTCAGCAGATACCGATACAAGCGATTCTGGTAGCGCGAAATCAGCTCCGAGAGCGCGTCTATGTCTCCCCGCCGAAGCCGGGCCACATCGCTGTCCACAACGGCCATGCGCCCCTCCCACGGTATCGCTGCGCTGCCTATCATATCTGTAATACGGGCGAGGCCCGGAAAAGGACGCAGTGGACGAAGGACCCAGAGGGCGTCCCGCGCAGCGCCCGGCCACACGCAGGCGATATGTTAGAATAAGGGGACTGTGATGAAGGTTCTACAGGACCTCCTGGAGCTGCAAAGCGTTGATCTGCGGTTGAACGACGTTCGCGCGCGGCTCGCTGCAGTCCCGAAAAAAGTTGCCGAAGTGGATGCGCGAGTGGCCGGCGCCAAGGCGGAGCTCGATCAAAGCAAGGCCTCGCAACTCGCCACCGTTAAAGACCGCAAGAGATACGAACTGGACGTCGAGCAATGGAAGGAACGAGTCCGCAAGTACAAGGACCAGACCTCGCAGATCAAGACCAACGAGGCCTACAAAGCTCTTCAACACGAAGTAGAAATGGCGGAAGCGGAAATCGCCAAGGCCGAAGACCGGCTCCTCGAACAAATGGTGGCTGCCGAAGAGTACGACCGCCGCGTGAAAGCCTCCGACAAATTGCTCAAGGAAGTGGAAATCGTGGCCGCCGGCCAGCGCGCAAAAATTGAAACCGAAAAAGCCCAGGCGGAACAGGAAATCGCCCAGTTGGACGCCGAGCGAAGCCGCGTGGTGGCCTTGATTTCCGAGAATTTGCTCGACCACTACGACCGCATCTCGAAAAAGCACCACCACATCGTATTGGCGGAAGTGCGCGACGAGAAATGCTCCGCCTGCGGCATGCGCGTGCGGCCTCACGTCTTTCAGGAAATGCGGCGCATGGGCAGCGAAGAGATGTTCCACTGCGAGACCTGCACGCGAATCCTCTACTACGTCGAGCCTACCGCTGCCGCGGCCACCGCGGCGGCCACCAGGCAGCCGAACCCCGCAGCCAATGAAGCCTAGCATCGCGCCCGAAACGAAATTCGACAGGCGCGCCGAACGATGACTCGATCGGCTCGGCCTTCGGGTTCGCCCCCCGGCAGCGCTCGCCTGTTCTCGGAAACGCATGCTGCGGCGCCAGCCGGCGTTTACATTGCCAACGTCGACGGCGCATCGCGCGGCAATCCCGGGCCTGCTTCCTACGCCGTGATTCTGCGCGATCCCAACGGAAAAGTGGTTCTCGAACTCGGGAAGAAATTCGGCCGGGATACGAACAACGTGGCTGAATACTACGCGCTGCTGGCCGCGCTTGACTACGCCGTGACCCACGGCATCAAGGCGCTCCGCATTCGAAGCGATTCCGAACTGCTCGTCCGCCAGATGCAAGGGCGCTACAAAGTGAAAAGCGCCGATCTGAAGCCTCTTCACGAACGCGCCGCGAAGCTGTCGCGGCAGCTCGAATACTTCGTGATCGAGCACGTGCCGCGCGAAATGAACCGCGATGCCGACGCGCTCGCGAATCTCGCGCTCGATAGCTCGGGCGCGCTAAGCGCCGAAACTCATACGGGTAGCCAAGTTCAGGGCGCTCCGGCCGTGAGTCCCAAGTCAGCGCAGTCCTCTACCGCTTCATCGCGAAGCATTTGCGCTCGTTTCTTGGGCGGCGTCTTCGTGCCCACCGATACCGTTACGTTGCCTGAAGGAACCGAAGTAATTCTGACCGTCCGCAAACCCTAGTAACGCCGCCTCTCGGCTTCGCAAAAACTGAGCGCTACCAGAGCGCGTAAGGTTGCTGGCTCAAATCGAAGTACATCAGGTAGGGAAAATCCTCGGCGAACTCGTAGAACGGGCGGAATTTCAGCCTCACCGGACGCCCATCGGGCCGCGCCACGCGAAACACGATGGGAGAGCCGTCCGCCACAAGCCATTTGTTGAGATCGTCCTCGTTGTTGGGCAGCGTGAACGCGGGATCGTGATAGTTGTAATCGAGCGCCATCACTACGGGCCCTCGCACGATCGCCACTCGATTCGGATGTTGCTGATCCACCGCCGACATTCGCAAACGCAGCGGAATCCGAATATCCACTCGGTCTCCCGAATTCCACGCGCGATTCAGAACGGCCCACTCGCCCGGCTTGCACGCAATCCCGGCGTCGGTTCCATTCACTTTCACGGACATATCTTTCGACCACGCGGGCACTCGAAGTTTCAACGGGAAGTTCGCGCTTTGCTTCATAGCCAACGCCAGCGTCACAATTTCGGTTTCCGGGATACCCCGTTTCCTGAACGAGTGTGACGTCGCCTTCGGGCCTGCTCCAGCTAACCTCTGAAGGCAGATACTGGCTGACGTACAGGCTCGAATCGTCTTTGTAGTAGATCAAGTTGTGGTAGTCGGCCATGTCCTGAAACAGCGTGCCCGAACAGCACGTATAGTTGTCCCAGTAATCCACTTTCATGCCGCCGCTGGTTCGATAGTCGGAGTAATAAAAGTTTCTTCCGCCTGGCCGCAGGGCAAGCGCTGCGCCCGCGCCGTTGTAGAGCAATCGCTCCACCCAGTCGCCATATCTCGCTTCGCCGGTAAATTGCGTCAGGTAGCGCGACACCTTGAATCCCGCCCACGACCCGCACATCGTTTCGAAAGTATCGGACCTGGTCTCGAGCGATTTGCCCAGGCTTCCGTCCGAGCTCACGAATCGCTCGTTAGGACCATACCCGCCCGTCGCAAAGCATTGCGTGTTCTGCATGAAATCGTAGAAATTTTTGACGATCTGCAAGTAACTGGGATCGCCGGTAACGGCATACGTCATCGCGGCGCTGCTGAACGTATTCACGTGGCTGTACGCGTGCACGCCCGATGCATCCATCGGCGATGAACTGTTCGCGAACTTGTTCCAGTAATCGTGATACAGCCAGACTTCGCCGAAATTCTTGAACTTCGGATTTCCCGTGAGCTGGTACGCTCGAAACTGATTCTCCGCCAGCGTGTACCACTCTTGCGGCATTCCGTAGTACAGCGTGTTGTGGCTCGGCACCACGATCATGTTCGTGTGCGCGAACGTTTTCGCCGCCCAATCGGTTATTTTCTCGAGCAGCGGAACCGCGTCGGGATGGTCGGCGTAAAGCTTCATGTCCACCAGGCCGCAGACCATCTTGTCGTAGGAATAGTGGTGCATGCGGCAGTCGCCGTCGGGCTTGATTGTTCTTGCCCATTCGGCAAGCAAATAAGACGCTTTGTCGCGCAGCGCGGAGTCGCCCGTCGCTCGGTACATCCGAGCCATGCCGCTCAGCCATTGGCCGAAAACCGTCTGGCTATCCTTCGAGCACCATCCGCCCAGTGGTTTGCCCGGCGCAGGAAGACCCGCAGCGGCACGGAACCCGCACAGGATGTCGTCGTTCGAAACGTTCAGATAATAGTCGCGCGCAGTCTGCACCTGCGTTCGCCACCGGCTGTCGCGCAATTTCACGCCCTGGTAATCGAATGCTTGGATTCGTAACCGGGAGGAGGAATCGGACGGGCTCGCGGCAACAGCCCGCGCCGGGGACGCGAATCCAAGCGTGGCGGCAGCCTTCGAGGATTGGACCAGAATGCCTGCGGCGACGGGAACAGCCTTCAGGAAATCGCGGCGAGGAACCTTTCGCGATTTCGGCTCAAGAGGACTCATAGGGCCTCCTCACGCGAGGTGTAGTCGAGCAACGAAAATTGCGAGCGGTGGTCGCGTGGTCAGCTTGACAGACGAGAGTATACATTATACGGTTCACCCCGTCGCTCTTCTCGGCTCCTCTGCCCTGCGATGCCTGACCCTTCAGGAGGTCCCTATGCATAATTTGGACGACCTTAAACTCTCTCGTCGCTCCCTCCTCCTCTCCGGTTGCATTCTGCCGAGCCTCGGCTTCTTTCGCTTCTTGACCGGAGCCATCGATCCTACCGCGGACTATCCCGCGAAGGCTGTCCCTCTAACGCAAGTGGACATCACGGACGATTTTTGGGCGCCGCGCATGGAGGTGAATCGCAACGTCTCGATCTGGCACTGCTTCGACCGCATGAAGGAACACTCGGAAGATTTTGGCAGCCCGAGGCTGATCGAAGGCGCTGCCTACATGATCGCCAAGCGCCCCGACCCGAAGCTCGAGCAGTACTGCGATCAACTTATCGATGAACTCGTCGCCGGACTCAAGCCGCGAATGTCTGATCCCAACAAAGCAGTTCACGTCTCGGGACATTTTCTCGAAGGCGGCGTGGCCTACTATGCAGTCACAGGCAAACGCAAGATGCTCGACGCCGCGCTCGAAGACGCCGACGTCATCGACGCAAACTTCGGTCCGGGCAAGAAAACATACATCTCCGAACATGAAGGCCAAAAAATCGGATTGATCGCGCTCTACCGCCAAACAGGCGACGAGAAATATCGGAAGCTGGCGAAGTTCTTTCTCGATGAGCGCGGCAAAGAGGACTATCCCCGCAGCGGCGAATATCTGCGGGATCGCACGTACGCACAGGATCACGAACCCGTCGTGAAACAGGACGCGGCCGTGGGTCACTGTGTTCGCGCCACGTATTTGTACATTCCCCTCACCGACATCGCAGCCCTCACGGGAAGCGCCGAGTACGCCAATGCCGACGCCAAAATCTGGGAAGACGCCGTCTATCGAAAGACGTACTTGACCGGCAGCATTGGCTCGATCCGGTTCCACGAACAGTACGGGGCCGCGTACGAATTGCCGAACCTGAGCGCCTGGAACGAGACCTGCGCGTCTTACGGAAACGTGGTTTGGAATCACCGCATGTTCCTGCTTCACCGGGATGCCCGCTACATCGACGTGATGGAGCGGATTCTGTATAACGGGTTCGCGGGCGGCGTCTCGCTCAAGGGCGATCGTTTCTATTACCAGAATCCGCTGAAATCGTTCGGCGACTACGAGCGATTCGATTGGATCAACGTGCCCTGCTGCCCGCCCAACGTCGTCCGGCTGATGGCGTCGCTCGGGAGCTACGTTTACGCGCAGTCGGCCGACTCGATTTACGTCAACCTGTTCGTCAATAACAGCGCAAAGATCGACCTTCCCAGCAGGAATTCCGTGGCGATGCGCCAGGAAACGAAATACCCATGGGGCGGCAAAGTGAAGATCAGCGTTGATCCGGAGCGCCCGGAGAATTTTGCGGTGCTCGTCCGTATTCCCGGCTGGGCGAGGAACCGAGTGATGCCGGGCGACCTTTACCGGTACACGGACAAGAACAACGAACAACCGGGCATGGCGGTTAACGGAAATCTCCTCAACATCACAACGGAACGGGGCGTCACAACCGAGCTCGGTTACGTGCGAATCGAGCGCCAATGGCAAAAAGGAGATGTGGTCGAATTGAATCTCCCGATGCCCGTGCGGCGAGTGCACGCGAAGGAGCAAGTTCGCGAAAACCAGGACATGGTCGCGCTCGAGCGCGGGCCGATTGTCTACTGCGCGGAATGGCCCGACAACAATGGGCACGCTTTGAACATCGTCGTGCCGGACGACGCCGCGTTCAAGAGCGAATGGCGCGCGGATTCGCTCAACGGCGTGGAAGTGATCACGGGCAAAGTCCAGGCGTTAAGCCGCGCCGCCGATGGCGCGTCACTCGAAACTCATCCGCACGAACTTGTCGCAATCCCTTACCACGCGTGGGCCAACCGCGGGATGGGCGAGATGGCTGTCTGGCTGCCTCGCGACCCGAATAAAGCCTGGCTGACTCCGGTTCCTCTTGATCCGATCAAGAGCGTGAATTCCTCGGGCGGCTTGGCGAAGGTTTGGACCGGTTACAACGACCAGAACAGCGACATCGGCGCGCTCTACGACGGAAAAGATCCGTTGCATTCAGCCGACGAATCTTACCGGTATTTCAAGATGCGCTCGGCGGTCGGGACGCCCGCGTGGGTGGAATACGAATTCAAGTCGCCGACGAAGGTTTCATCGTCGCAAGTCTACTGGTTCGACGATCGCCGCTTCTGCCGCCTGTCCCAGTCGTGGCGCGTCCTCTATAAGGACGCCGGCGAGTGGAAGCCGGTGACGAACGCGCAGCCGTATAGCGTCGTCTAAAGACGAATTCAACACTGCGAACTTTGAGTCCGGTGACAACCACCGCCGATTCGGATCGAAGTCGAGCCCACCACAAAGTCCTACAAGAAAGGCGACATCGGGCCGCCCGACGCCATGTTCATCGACGCTGAAATCGAGTGGCGCGAGTTCGGCATCCTCGAGTGGCGCGTCGCATAGTGTAAGGCAAGCCCACAGGACGAGAGACCGATTGGCCCTGCCATTAAGCGCCCTGGTGTATAAACATGGGCATGCGTGAACTCCAAACGCAAATCACAGTCGATAACGCGAGCGAACATGGCAAACAGCTTTGGCACAGATATCTTGATTCAAGCTGCAGATCCAAAGAAGGCCGCGCTTTTCTACGCCAAGCATCTAGGATTCGAAATCACCGATGAGAAGCCCAGCATGATTAGCCTCCATGGCCCGCACATCAACTTCTTCATTGAGCGAGGGCCAGCGTTGGGAGGGCCGGTTTTTGAAATCACGGTGAAGAGCGTCGAAGAAGCCAAGGCCCGACTGGTAAAAAACGGTTTTGAAATCGTCAAGGATGAGCCGGATTTTCCCAGGTGCTACGTCAAGGATCCGTACGGCTTGATTTACAACTTGACGACCTAGAGCGCCCCGGCGCGCGAGGGCGGAGCGTTACTCCAGAGCGTACGAGCTGACGCGGACATCGACTGGCGCGAGTTCGGCATCCTCGAGTGGCGCGTCGCATAGCACGCACAAGCAGAATCCCTTTGACCTGAGGGGTGCGCACGACTATGTTTCTGGGGGCAAGTTATGCGGCCGGAGGGAAGCCATGTCTTTCGATCAGGCTATCGAGCTAGCGTCCAGAGATGAGCGCTTCATGGCCACTGTCTACGCCATGAACACGCTGTTGATTCACAAGGGAGTCTACACGCAGAAGGAATTCGAACAACTGTTCGTCGAATGGATGGGGAAAGAACAGCGCAAGAAAACCCTCAGTCACGGAGCTAGTTCCGAGGCTTCCCTGGCCGCTGCCGGGCACTAGACAAATCCCGCCACGTCGGATGTTCGCATTTCGGTCTCTGTCCGCAGTGATACCCTGTGTCGCATCTCTTGCAATCGCAGTCGCACTTCGGCGTGGGCTTCGGGGGTTCTGCCTTTTTGGCAGCTACCATCTGACTATTTTAGAGCGTACGAGCGGTAGAGGGTGTCGCGTTGCGCGGGGATGTAGCCCGCATCGGAGATGATGCGGCGAAGTTCGGCTTCGTTCGTCCGATTGCGCACTCCGGCGGCATAGACCACGTTTTCCTCGATCAGAATGCTGCCCACATCGTCCGCGCCGAACTGCAAGCCCACCTGGCAAATCTTGATTCCCGGCGTCAGCCAGCTCGATTGGATATGGTCGATGTTGTCGAGATACAGGCGGCTGATCGCCAGCGTCTTCAGATAATCGAACGCGGTGGCTTCCGGAATCTTCTTTCCCAGCGGAGTATTTTCGGGCGCGAAAATCCACGGAATGAACGCCGTGAACCCGCCCGTGTCTTGCTGGATCCGCCGAATGGTCTCGAAGTGGTTTACGCGATGCCGATATTCTTCGCCGCAGCCGAACATCATTGTCGCCGTAGTTCGCATGCCGAGCGCGTGCGCGGTGCGATGAACTTCCTCCCACTCGCTCGATTTGCACTTCAGGCGCGAGATTTTGGCGCGAATTTCGTCGTCCAGAATTTCGGCGCCGCCGCCCGGAATCGAATCCAGGCCCGCGTCGCGGAGGCGCGCAATCGTCTCCCGAAGCGAGAGCCCTGAAACTTCCGCGATGCAGGTGATTTCCGGCGCGGAAAAGCAGTGCAAGTGCACCTGCGGAAATTTCTTCTTCAGCGACCTCAGCATGTTTTCGTAGAACTCGATCCGCAAATCCGGATGCAGGCCGCCCTGCATCAGCACGCCGGTGCCGCCCAGTTCGAGCATCTCCTCGATTTTCTCGTAGATCGTTTCGAGCGGCAGGATGTAGCCGTCCTTCGCGCCGAGCGGCCGGTAAAACGCGCAGAACGAGCAATACTCCGTGCAGAAATTCGTGTAATTAATGTTGCGGTCGATCTGGTACGTGGCGACGCGCGGGTCGGTCTTCGCGCGACGCACTTCGTTCGCGGCCATTCCGATGCCGATCAGGTCATCGGAATTGAATAGGTCGAGCGCTTCTTGCGGAGTCAATCCCACCGAGTCGATTTTAACCTAAAAATCTAACCTATATGGCGTAAATCGGGTCATCCACTCGCACGATTCCTTCGCGCAGCACGGCCCCGTACACGCCCGTGCATCCGTCATGCCCGCGGGAAACGCGCTCCAGAATCTGCGGCGACGAAGCGGCCGTGTCGGGGTCGAGCGTGATGATCACGCAGCGCCCGTCTTTCTTCACCACTTGCAGCGTCACCGTTTCGCCGATTTGTAGTTCCCGCCCGACCAGCTGATCCTCGAAAAACGGCCGCGCATCCTCCCATTCGACGTAGAAATTCTCGCGAAATCTTCGGTGATCCAGCGCGATTCCAGTTTCGCCCGACAGAGCCTGGAGCGTGCTTAGCCCGAGAATCGACACCGGGCGCGCGTCCGTCATGCTGCGCTCGGAAAACCGCAGCCGCAGCGATCGGCCGAATCGCTTCTCGAGATACCGCGTGAACTCCGCGTCGCCCATTCGAAATTTCTCGCCTTCCGGCGTGGTTACTTCCGTCGCATATCGGTCCGCGCTCGGGATGGCGTCGTCCGCCGAAGGAGCATCGAGAAATCGCGGACGAAAGAGGATCATCGTGTGGCCCTGGCGCGCGGTCATCCACGGAGAGTCGGAGCGATTCTGCGTGTCAATGAATGCGTACACGCGGTCGCCGGCGATCCCAGCGAACGTGACGCGCGCTTCGGCCAGATCTTCGCCGGCCATGCTCTTGACGGGATAGCGTCGAAGCGCCGTCAGCGTGCCGATTCGCTCCACGCGGCTACGCTCCCCGGCGCACTGCCGATTTCGCGCGCGACTTGCGCGACTTCACGAATTCCAGCGGGCGCGCGCGCGGGATCAAGCCCGCCGCCGCCGCTTTTTCGAAGTACAGCCTCAAACCGGCCAGATATTCGCGGTCCAGATCGAAATGAATGTTCTCGGTCAAGTAACGTTCGAGGGCGCGCGGCGGAAGGTCGAGCTTGATGGAAGCCGCCTCGGAGATTTCGCGAAACCGTTTCAGCCCGTACTGCTTCGAAGCCTGAAAGTCGGCCACCACGCTCGCAGTGACCACCTCGGGCCGCCCCGCCCAGATCGCGAGCACGCACGGCTTCCCGGTCATCTCGCGCCACTGGTGCGCGATGTCGTAAACAAAAATAGTTTCGAAGCCCGGAACGGGCAATTCGTCAGGATCGCCCTGGCAGCACTGCTCGTTGCTCGGCACTTTTCCGGAGAGCGCGTCCATTTTGAGCGTCACGCGCAGCGCCGGATCGCCGATCACCAGCGCCGCGTCCGCTCGCTTCAGCATTTCCGTGGGATCGGGCGAGGCTTCCACGTATTCCGGGCTGATCTTCCAATATTCTTTTGCCAGCAGCTTCACCAGAGCCGCCGAACTCCGCGAGCTCGCGTCGAGCGCGATTCGTTTCGCCATCTCGATTGGCTTCTTGGCGACGACGAGGATGCTCCGGACTTCGCCCTTTGCCCCAATCGCCATTTCCGGCAGCACCACCAGATTGTCGATCCGTTGATATTCGATGGAAGGAATGATCGCGATGTCCGCTTCGCCCCGGCGCAAAGCCTCCGCGCACTGCGACGGCATCGTGAACGACAACTCGTACTTGCCCGCCAGCGGACCATCCGTGAATCCCCACACCAGCGGAGCAGTATTCAGGTATTCAACGATCGAAATACGCAGTTTCTTTTTCATGTCTCGTGAATTTTCAATATAACACAGTCATTTGGGGTGCTCCGCTCACCTTGCGGACACTTCGCATGTCTCCTCCTCTCGGCATGCGTAGTTCTACGCGTCTACAGAAACCGCTCCCTGTGCTATAAGCCCGCACTTTGGCGCACCCGATGGAACCTGACCAATACTTGGGATGGTTGGCGCTGGCCCTAACCCCCGGCTTGGGTGCGCGTATGGCCGGAAAGCTTCTCGGCGCGTTTGGCAGTCCCGACGCTATCTTCAACGCTTCCCTGACGGCGCTCGAAGGTCAGCGCCTGCCAGCAGCCGTGGCCCAGGCGATTCACACTCGTCGCCCGCTGAGCGACGCCGCAAAGGAACTGGCACAGGCCCAGGCGGCGGGCTGCCGCCTCCTCACGTGGGACGAACCCGAGTACCCCGCGCGTCTCCGCGAGATCTATGACCCGCCGCCCCTCCTGTATGTTCGCGGTAACGTTGAACTTCTGAACCGCCACGTTTTGGCGCTCGTCGGCGCGCGTCGTCCCACCCCTTACGGGAATCAAATGGCCGAGCGTCTTGCCAGGGATCTGGCAGTCCGAGGCTTGGTGATCGCCAGCGGCCTGGCGCGGGGCATCGACGCCAGCGCCCATCGCGGGGCGCTCAGCTCCGGATCGGGAAGCACAATCGGGGTTCTGGGCTGCGGTATCGACGTCGTATACCCGAAGGAGAACAAGAAGATTTTCGACGAGATCGAAAAGCGCGGCGCTATTATCAGCGAATTCCCTATGGGGACTTTCCCTGCGCCTCAAAACTTCCCCATCCGCAACCGGATCATAGCAGGGATGTCCCTGGGAGTCGTCGTCGTCGAGGGCGCCCAGTATTCCGGCTCCCTGATCACCGCCCGACTCGCGATGGAGTTCGGCCGCGAGGTCTACGGGGTCCCGGGAAACGCCACGCAACCATCGAGCTTCGGGCCGAATCAGCTGATTAAGCAGGGAGCGAAGCTGGTAACCAGCTGGGAAGACGTGGTCGAGGAGTTACCCACCCCCGTGCGTGCGGAGCTGGTTCCTGTCGAGGCGGCCAGCGCCGAAGAACGAACCCTGTTGGTGGAGGAAGCTCTGGGCCCTACGGAGCGTCCGATTTATGAGCTTTTGACGCCCGATGAGGCCCGCCATGTGGACGAAATAGTGGAAAAATCGGGGCTAACGTCCTCCGAGGTGCTGGCGGCTCTATTTGACTTGGAGCTTCGAGGCGTGGTACGCCAGTTACCTGGCAAGCAATTCCTGAAAGTCCTGTTGTAATCATCCAACGGACGACAGGTTAGGATGGTGGGTCGCCACTTCGCAACACTGGCGCTCCGGCCTCCGTCTTAATGTTTCACAAGGAACACAGAACAGAATGGGAAGGTCACTCGTAATCGTCGAATCGCCTGCCAAGGCGAAGACTATCAATAAATACCTGGGTCGCGACTTCACCGTCAAAGCGTCCATCGGCCATGTGATGGACCTGCCCAAGAAGACCATAGGGATTCGACTGCCCGATGAAGAGCCCAAGAAGAGGAAGAAGGGCAAGGGCAAGAAGGGCAAAGCCGCCGCCGAGAAGGGGCCGCCGCGGAAACCAATCACCCTCGACGATGCCAGGATTTTTGAGCCCACTCTGCAGATCATCTCCGGCAAGGGCAAGGTCATTAATGATTTGAGGAAGTCCGCGAATACCGCTGACGCCGTATACCTGGCGGGCGACCCGGACCGCGAAGGCGAGGCCATATCCGCCCACCTGGCGATGGTGCTCTCGAAGCCAGCAAAGTTCACCGAGGAAGAATCCACCAACGGGAACGGCAAAGCTGCCGAAGAAGCCAAGGACACCGAAAAGGCGCCGGCAAAAGGCAAAGGCAAGAGCAAGAAGGACCGCGACGAGATCAGCATCCCTCCCATCGATCCCAAAAAGATTTTCCGCGTCACTTTCAACGAGATTACGCCGAAGGCTATTCGCGCCGCGTTCGATAAGCCCCGCCAGGTAGACGCGAATCTGGTGGACGCGCAGCAGGCTCGCCGGGTGCTCGACCGCATTGTCGGCTACAAGGTTTCGCCGCTCCTCTGGAACAAAGTGCGCCGAGGCCTCTCCGCCGGCCGCGTCCAGACGGTCGCGTTGCGCCTGATCGTCGAGCGCGAACAGCTAATTCGCGCGTTCGTCCCGCAGGAATACTGGACGATCCACGCCATGCTCGATTCGGGCGAGCCGCCGATCTTCGAAGCCAAACTGAGCAAGTTCAAGGGCGAAGAGATCGAAGTATCGAACCAGGAAGCGGCGGAAAAGATCGTCGCCGCGGTCACCAACGCGAAGTGGCAGGTTGCGTCGGTGACGCAGAAGGAAAAGCGCCGCAATCCTCCTCCGCCCTTCACCACCTCGAAATTGCAGCAGGCCGCATACAACCGCCTGCGCTTCACTGCCAAGCGCACCATGGCTCTCGCTCAGCGTCTTTACGAAGGCGTCGAGCTCGGCAGCGAGGGCTCGATCGCGCTGATCACGTACATGCGCACCGATTCCGTCCACGTCTCGCAGGATGCGCTGGCCCAGGTCCGCGAACTGATTCCCGAGCGTTTCGGCAGCAACTACCTGCCGGAAAAGCCCAATTTCTACAAATCGAAAAAGGACGCGCAGGAAGCCCACGAAGCGGTGCGTCCCACCGATGTTTCGCGCGCGCCCGAAGACGTCCGCAAGTATCTCGAGGACGACGTCTTCAAGCTCTACCAGTTAATCTGGCAGCGCTTCGTGGCCTCGCAAATGCTCCCCGCGGTTTTCGATCAGACCTCAATCGACATCACCGCTGGCGACTACACGTTCCGCGCCACGGGCTCCGTGCAGAAGTTCGACGGCTACCTCCGCGTCTATCAAATGCCCGCGGCGAATGCCGACCGCGACGACGACGAGAAGGACGAGGAGAACGAGGGCAAAGCGCTGCCGCGCGTCACCGAAGGCCAGGTGCTTCGCCTCGATCAGATTCGCCCCGACCAGCACTTCACGGAGCCTCCGCCACGCTACACGGAAGCCACTCTTGTGAAAGACCTGGAAGAAAAAGGCATCGGCCGGCCTTCCACGTACGCCTCGATCATTTCCACGATCGTCGAACGCGAGTACGTCAAGAAAGATCAGGGCCGCTTCACGCCCACGATGCTCGGCGAACGCGTCAGCGATTTGCTCGTGAAGGCGTTTGACGACGTCTTCGACGTCACCTTCACCGCCCGTCTCGAAGAAGAGCTCGACGAAATCGAGGAAGGCAAGCTGCCTTGGCGCACTGCAGTGCGGGAATTTTGGGAAAAGTTTATCGTCGACCTGGCGCACGCCGACGAGCACATGGTTTCCTACAAGATTGGCATCCCCACCGGCAAGAAGTGCGAAAAATGCGGACAGGGCGAACTGCTCGAGCGCATCAGCCGCCACGGATTTTTCCTGGGCTGCTCGCGCTATCCCGAATGCGACTTCATTCAGGACATGGCCTCCGATTTGCCCGGCGACGCCGAGGAAGGCAAAACCGAGTACTGCGAAAATTGCGGCCGCGAAATGGCGCTCAAGCGCGGGCGTTTCGGAAGTTTCCTCGCATGCACCGGATATCCCGATTGCAAGACCACGCGGCGCCTCGTCGAGGGCACGCGCAAGGCGCGCCAGCCCGACGTCCCCATCGGCGAGAAATGTCCCGATGACGGCGGCGAGCTCTTGAAACGCGCGGGCCGCTTCGGCGATTTCATCGGCTGCCAGAATTATCCGAAGTGCAAGTACACGCGGCCGATCACGCTCGGGATCAAATGCCCGAAGTGCAACGAGGGCGAATTCGTTCGCCGCGGCTCAACGAAAGGTCGCGGAGGTCGCGCGCGCATTTTCTACGGCTGCAGCCGCTACCCCGATTGCGATTTCACTTCGCCGCACGAACCCATCAACGAGCCGTGCCCGAAGTGCGGCGCGCCCTACATCGTCGAAAAACGCACCAAGCTCGGCACTTTCCGCGCTTGCGTGAAAGAGAATTGCGACTGGGAAATTAGCGCGCCCCTGCCCCCGCTCGATTCCATCGGCACGCCGCCGCCCGCAGCGCCGCAAGCACAACCCGAACCCGTAGGCGCCGGCGCCCCGGCAAAATCCTAAAATAGCAGTTTTAGGCAAACCGCAAAAAAATCCGGAGCCCGAGCACAGGGCGGCGGACAACGCTGGATTTTCCCTAAAATTTCAACAGAGCTTGATGATTTCTAGCTGGACGGCCGGTTCAGTCGCGATCGCAAGCCCAGTTGAGCGGCGAAAGCTTCGGTTACGCGGGTCCGGGACGTCCCTTTGAGCATCACCGCCCCGACGGTTCGGCTGGCGCGGTCATCCGCGAGCGGGATGAAGGAACAGCCCGCGCGCTTTTCCACCGCCATTTCCGGCACGACGGAAACACCCAGGCCGGCGGAGACCATGCTGAGAACGCTGCTGAACTGGCCGCTCTCAAAAACGATTTGCGGGTGCATGCGGGCGCGTTTGCAGGCCGCCACCGTGGTTTCGCGAAAGCAGTGGCCGTCGCGAAGAAGTAAGAAGGGCTCGTGCCGGAGTTCGCTGAGCGAAACCGTGCGGCGTCTCGACAATTCATGCTGTTTCGGCAGGACGGCAAAAAGTCTTTCCGTCACGAGACTGTATGATTCGAATTCGTGACCCCGGACATCCAGCGGCAGCGCCACGATCGCCACGTCCATGGTTCCCGCCCGGAGCCTTTCGAGCAGTTGTGGTGTGATTTCTTCCACGATGGTGACGCGCGCCTGCGGGCAATTGCGGGAGAACGACGCCAGGATGGTTGGCAGAAAATACGGAGCGATCGTGGGGATCACACCGACGCAAATCGGACCGCCGATCGAAGTCTTGCGCCCCGCCACTTCGTTTCGAGCCGCTTCCAGGCCGCGCAGCACTGCGCGCGCATGCGGAAGAAGTGCGCGGCCCAGTTCGGTGAGGCGGGCCGAGCGGCCGACGCGGTCGAACACGCGGGCCCCGACTTCGTCTTCGAGCTTAAGGATTTGCTGGGACAGCGAGGGCTGCGAGATGTGGCACCGCTCGGCGGCGCGGCTGAAATTGCCCGTGTCGACGATGGCGCAGAAGTAGCGCAGTTGATGGAATTCCATAGGCTATGCCTATCCCCTCTATGCGAAGTATATATTGGAAGTATACACGCCGGGGCGCTAGTCTGGCGTACCGGGAGGGCTTTATGCCAGATGAGAGCAAGACCAAGAAAGTAATGACGACGGACGCCGGACGCCCGGTGGGCGATAACCAGAATTCGCTCACAGTGGGACCGCGCGGACCGGTGGTGTTTGAAGATTTCCTGCTATTCGAAAAGATGGCGCATTTCAACCGGGAGCGAGTGCCGGAACGCGTGGTGCACGCGAAGGGATCGGGCGCCCACGGACATTTCGTGTGCACGAACGCGGAGATCAGGAAATACACGACGGCGAAGCTGTTTAACGCCGTGGGCAAGAAGACCCCCACGTTCCTGCGGTTTTCCACGGTGGGCGGCGAGAAGGGTTCGGCAGACACCGCCCGCGACCCACGTGGATTTGCGCTGAAGTTTTACACCGAAGAAGGCAACTGGGACATGGTTGGCAACAACACGCCCGTCTTCTTCATTCGCGATGGGCTCAAGTTTGGCGACTTCATTCACACACAGAAGCGCGACCCACAGACCAACCTGAAATCGCCCACGATGATGTGGGATTTTTGGTCGCTCTCGCCGGAATCGTTGCACCAGGTCACGATTCTCTTCTCCGACCGCGGAACTCCAGACGGATACCGGCACATGAACGGGTATAGCAGCCATACGTTCAGTTTGATCAATGAGAAGAACGAGCTTGTTTACGTGAAGTGGCACTTCAAAACGAAGCAAGGGATCAAGAACTTTTACCGCGAGCAGGCCGGCGCGATGGAAGGTATCGATCCGGATTATTCACAGCGCGACCTCTTCAATGCGATTGAGAAAGGGGACTTCCCGAAGTGGCGCGTATGCCTGCAAATCATGCCGGAAAAAGATGCGGAGACATATCATCTGAATCCGTTCGACCTCACCAAAGTGTGGCCCCACAAGGACTATCCGCTCGTGGAGGTAGGCGAACTCGAGTTGAACCGCAATCCTGAAAATTATTTTGCCGAAGTCGAGCAGGCCGCGTTTGACCCGAAGAATATTGTGCCCGGCATGGGTTTTTCGCCGGACAAGATGCTGCAAGCGCGCTTGATTTCCTACCCGGATGCACACCGCTATCGCATCGGCGTGAACTACGACACGCTGCCGGTGAACAAGCCGCAGTGCCCGTTTCACACCTACAACCGCGACGGCGCCATGCGAGCCGACGGGAATTACGGCTCGGCGCCCAATTACGAGCCGAACAGTTTCGGCGGCCCGACGCAGAACCCCGCATATGTTGAGCGGCAGCGGGCGGTCAGCGGGATGGTGGGGCGGCACAGTCACCGGTCCGACACCGATTACTTTTCGCAACCGGGGAATTTGTTTCGGCTCATGCCTGCGGACGCGAAGCAGCGGCTGATTGACAACATTGTGGTCAGCATGAAGAGCGTGCCTCAGCGCATCCAGGAGCTCCAGATCCAGCACTTCTTCAAGGCCGATCAGGCGTACGGCACGGGCGTGGCAAAGGGGCTGGGGCTAAGCATCGAAACAATAATCGCAGCTGAACAAAAAGCGGCTGCCACCGACTGAACAATTTCATACAACGAGACGCATGGGGCGGGCGCGTCCTCCCGTCCCCTTTTCTCCGCGTCGGGCAGATGGGGCACCCCAGGCCCTCGGGCTTCACCCTGCCGTGGTCACCGGCTTTTCCCGGAAGCCTGCAGGCACTTTGCTCCGTCCCCGGTGTCCAATCGATCGTCAGCAAAGTCCGTCCAACCCGGCCTGAGCACGGGATCATGCCCGCACTCGAAGCCCGAAATCTGATCAAATGCTACACGGCTGTTCCGGCCGTGAACGATGTCACCTTCCGCCTGAATCCCGGCGAAGTGCTGGGCTGCCTGGGACCGAACGGCTCCGGCAAGAGCACCACCGTCCGGATGCTCACCGGACTGATTGAGCCCACGCGCGGCCAGGTGCTCGCCGGCGGCGCAAACATCCAGCGCGATCTGGTGAAATATCGGGAGCGGCTCGGTTACGTTCCCGAGGAACCTGAGCTGTACCCCTTTCTTTCCGGTTGGGAATATCTCGACCTTGTCGGAACTCTTCGCGGCCTGCCGCGCGCGGCGCTGGAGAAAAAGATCGACGCGATGCTCGAGCTTTTCTCGCTTACTCCCGCGCAGCACGCTTCAATCGGGTCCTACTCGAAGGGAATGCGCCAGCGGATTCTCCTCATCGCCGCCCTTCTGCACGATCCCGACCTTTTCATCTTCGACGAGCCACTCTCGGGCCTCGACGTCACCTCCGCGTTGATCGTGAAGAACCTCATCAAGTCTCTCGGCGAACAAGGCAAGGCCGTCTTCTACTGCTCGCACGTGCTCGAAGTGGTGGAGAAGGTCTGCTCGCATGTGATGATTTTGCGCAAGGGCAAAGTCCTGGCGTACGCCGCGACGTCTGAATTGCAAAAGGCCATGGGCCAATCTTCGCTCGAAGGTGCCTTCGTGCACCTGGTGGAAGAACGTGATGCGGTACGAACCGCTCACGACATCATCGACGTGATGAGGACCGCTTGAGTCCCAAGGCCGCTGAGGCGCCGGAACAAACCACCCAACGAGCCGCTCAGAAACCGTTTGCGCGCCTCGTCCGACATTGCGTCGGGCGGATTCTTCACGGCGGCAACGAGTCCAGTGAAGGCGAACTCGACTTCGGCGTCGGGACTATGCTTGCGCTGCTTGCCATGCCCGGTGCGTTCGCCACAATCTTCTTGCTAGGCAAATACGGCTCTCTGTTCCGCTTTCTTCGTGGCGAAACAAAATTCGACGCTTACGCCGCGTCGCTGCCCGACGAATACTTCTTCATTGTCCTCGCGATGGTGGTCACGGGAGCCGTCGCCGTCTGGAAATGGGACAGCCTGATTCCTGATCGCCGCGATTATTCGAACCTGGCGCCGCTGCCGATTTCGAGCCGGAACATCTTCCTGGCAAATCTCACGGCCGTGTTGCTGCTGGCTGTGGTGCTCGCGCTCGACGTAAACGCCGCTTCGTCGGTTCTCTTTCCATTGATGGTGTGCGGCTCGGAGTCGTCTTTCGCATACTTTGGTGTGTTTCTTGGGACTCATTTGCTTTCCGTCCTGCTGGCAAGCGCATTCAGCTTTTTCGTCGTCCTAGCAATCCTGGGCTTGCTGATGGCTACGCTCCCGTACCGCGTCTTCCGAACGTGCTCCGTCTATGTCCGCTGCGGAATGGCGATTTTCCTGATGGCTATCCTCTCGACCAGTTTCGCGATGGTCGAATTCGTGCAGAACCTTCCAGCAGCTTCGCGCCCGCTGATCAAGCTGGTGTCGCCGGTGTGGTTTCTCGGGCTCTGTCAGTTCTTGCGAGGTGTTGCCGACCCGGCGTTGGCTTCGCTTGGCAGGCTCGCCGTTGTAGGCTCCGCCACTGCTTTGATTCTCGCCCTGGGCGCATATGCCCTCAGCTATCGGCGTTGCTTCACGCAGAGCGCCGAAGCCGTCGCCAACCTCCCATCAACGGGCGGCGTTGCCGGTCTGCGCGCTTTCCGATGGTTTGACAATCTCTTCTTGAAGACTCCGTTCGAGCGCGCGTGCTTCCGATTCTCCTTGAAGACCCTGTTTCGTAGCGAGAACCACACGCTGATGGTAGGCGGCTTTGCGGGCCTCGGAATCGTTCTCGCGTCCCAAACGCTGTTTGAAGCCGCAACTGCCGCTCCGACCAGTTCCACTGGCTCATCGCGATTGCCGTCCGCCGACGTGCTAAGTATTCCTTTGATTCTCGGCTATTTCCTGCTCCTCGGTGTGTGTTTCGCATTCGAGATTCCTGTGTCGCTTCGCGCAAATTGGATTTTCAGGCTCGCGGTAAACCCGGAAACAGGCGAGTGCGTCCCGCTCGCAAGAAAGATCATGCTGACGTTCCTGATTCCCTTCCTGGCCATTGCTTGCCTTCCCGTTTATTCCTGGCGCTGGGGCTGGTGGATAGGCATCACGCATACGGCGATCGTCGGAGTTCTTTGCTTGCTGTTGATTGAAATACTCCTGATGCGATTTTGTAAAATCCCGTTTACCTGCGCGCCGCCGGCGTTCAAGAGCAATGCCCTCGTTACGGTGGTCCTCTACTTCTTAGGGTTCGCCATCTTTACTTCGTGGATGTCCACGGCGGAGCGATGGGCTCTCGAGGATCCGCTCCGATATCTCGTTTTCGTTCCGGCCCTGGCGGGAACCTGGCTGATTCTCCAGCGTTATCGAGGCGAGATGACGGCACTCGATAGCCGGCTGATATTCGTGCAACGGCCCGACACCGCGGTCGAGGTTCTCGACCTCACCTTCCGCCGATGAAGAATCCCAACGAGCACCGGTTTTAGGGTGGAAGCCCGGGCCTTCAGGCCCGGGGAAAAAGTTCGCTACGATATCCGGGCTTCAGCCCCGGGACTTTCAAATTGTCACGCTCGGTGTCGCTACTCGTGGAGAAGGCTCTCCCAGTTTTCGGGTACCCGGCCCGCGGGTCCCGGCACGGGTTGGCTCGACGGATGCGAGTGAGGGCTGGGTAGTTTGGGGCCCGCAAAAGTTTCTTGCGTTCGGTAATCGTAGAACCAATCCTCCCCAGGCTCGAAGCTATTGATGATCGGGTGGCGGGTGGTCGCGCTGTGCTTCGACGCATGCTGGCTCGGCGAACTATCGCAGCAGCCGATGTGACCGCATTCCGCGCATCGGCGAAGGTGCAACCACCATCCGCCCGAAGCCAGACACTCGACGCAACCCGTACCGCTTGGCTTCGCGTTAAAATTGATTCCTTCTCGTTCACTCTTCATGATCTCTCCTCGTTTCTGGCACCCAGGTTGGATGAAACAAAATCGGTAGAGAGTTCACACTCTTTTGCGAGCCGGACGTTCGGTCGGTTTTGCCTCGCCCCTGGCGCGCCGAAGCGCCTTGCGCCAAGGCGGCTCCTTGCTTCCTTGCCTCCGACTCACACCGAAAGCCCTTCCGCCTTCGCCAGCCGCGCCTGATTGCGATCAAACGTAAGGAACGTGTCCGCTTGCAACAGCAGGGCTAAGGCAACATGCACAACGTCCAGCGTTCGCGTGCCCAATCGGGGCGTCCGGGATCGCACGAGTCTCTTGGCTCTATCGAACAGAGTGGCTGGAAGGGGTCGCACCGCAAACACGCCGTTCTCAACGTCCGTCGCGAACAGCGAACGAGCCGCCTTTGCCTTCCCGAGCGGAAGTTCCTTGCGAAACACGCGGAGCGAGATGGCATTCTCAAGCTCCAGTTCGCCGAACGGCGTCAGTAGGACGGGCAGCTTGCTCTTTTCCATTCTTGCAGACGCCGCCGCGGAATTCGCGTCCAGAATGTACAGAGAAACAAGAAAGCTGGTGTCGGCATAGACGCTCAATAGCGGTCTCGCTCTTCTGCCACGCGCTTGGCGCCGGTCACTTTCTGGGAACCGTTCGGGTACAGCTTCTTCAGACGCGCCAGAAAGTCGGGCCGCTTGCCCGGACTTGGAGGCGCAGCGGGTATCAGCCGCGCAATCACGCGCTTGCGCTTCGTGATCTCTATCTCTTTGCCGTCGCGCAAAAGGCTTTCAACCTCCGTGAAGCGATATCGCAGGTCCCGCACACTCGCTTTTCTCATGTGATGCATTATAGCATCACATTTGTCAAGAGGCAAGCTCCTGAGGCGCGTGGCGCGGGCTTCGCTTTGAAGAGGCCCGTTGTGTCGAATGACCCACGTGTTAGAGATACGGTGAAGGTCGCAAAACAGCTCTTAGTCGACGATTGTTTTCGCTTAACCTGAAACTAGGAGGCGTCCGCTAACAATGACGTTTGCACCTCGCACTACCAGCCCGTGGATGACGAGCGCCTCCCGAGCCTCAACGACGTCGGCCTCGACAACGCCAGTCCCTGCAACGCCATCGATCTGGCGTGTCGGCATATGCATCGGCCTCGCCCTGGCATTCGCAGCCGCCTGTGCTTTGATATTCTCCCTCGAAACGGCCCCGGCAACTCTGCACGACCGCGCTCATTCGCTCTTGCCCGGAACTCCCGGATGGCTCATCGCCTTCGAGTGCGCGTTTTTCCTGCTTCCGTTTTTGACGGCCTTCGTCCTGCTCCTCCAGACGCGCAAGCGGACACTGACGGCCACCGGATCCGGCACTGCTTTCGGCCTTTTCGGATCGTTTCTGCTGCTTTCGCCGTTTGTTTTTCTGTCGATGTTTCTGATGTTAGGCCTTTCCGCCAACCAAACGACCGGCAGGGCTGACCCGGGAGTGTCACACGCCTTCTTGGCGTTTCTCGCGCTCATTCCCATCAGTGCCTGGATCGTCTGGTGCGCGATCCTAAACGGAAAGAGTCAGTGGACCCCTTTCACCATCGCGGCTTGCACAACAGTGGTCTATCTGTTCGTAGGCTGGGGACAACTGCGAATGAACGAATATCGCGTTGGACAGAAGCAACAACGCGCTGCCGAGGCATTCAGCGTCGCTTCCATGAAGACAAATTACGACGCGCACCGCGCCCTCGCGCTTCTCAGCGGTTGCCTCATCGAATACCA
Source organism: uncultured Acidobacteriota bacterium (assembly GCA_963744235.1). Classification (GTDB taxonomy): domain Bacteria; phylum Acidobacteriota; class Terriglobia; order Acidiferrales; family UBA7541; genus Palsa-295. The sequence continues at coordinate 528,208 of CAVUSU010000008.1, forward strand.
CGCGGCCCATCCGAACGCCGGCTTCCCGGCATCCTTGAACGCGCTGCCGTCTGACCTCCAGCTTCCCCACGGCGTCGCTTGCGATCCCAGCCTTGCCCATCCTGGCGCGGCGTCCGGCTACGCATTCACCTACACGCCCCAGCAAGGCCCGTCGACCCACACCTTCACCGATTTTCGCTTGCTCGCCATGCCTCTCAAAAAGGGTCTTCCGCGCGTTGACCCCATGGCCGTCGACAGCCGCGGCAGAATCTTCATCTAGACGGGATGGTCCGACACGCATCCTGAGCCGGGCTTTGCCCCCGGGCTCGTCGAGACTCCCAATGATTTGTTCACGTCACAGGCGCTCTCGCTTCGCTCTGAGATACGCAGCTTCATGCAAAAAAACGGCGGCTTGCCTCCCGCATCGTTCTCGAATTTGAGTTGGCGTCCGGTTGACAGCGCCACCAGCGATCCGAATGTCCTGCATGTGCCTCCCTACGAGCTGAAATACTTTCCGCCCGCCGCCAACTCAACCCGCTGCGCGCTTTCCGCCCTTTGCCAGAGTTACGGCGATGCCTGCATGCGCAGCTTCTTCGTTGGTCCCGACGGCGAAACACACCAAACCTCCGAGCCGCGCCCAGCCACCGTTAGCGATCCTCTGATTCCCGACTGCGAGAAATTCGCTCAAACATGCCGCGATATCGATTGGCCAGTCACGGAGTAGCTGAAAGGGGCATCTCAAACGATGGACCAGCGCATCAGCGTCGTGACCCTTGGAGTGAAAAACCTGGGGACTGCGAAGAAATTCTACGTCGATGGCTTGGGCTGGAAGCCGGCATCCGAGAACGAAGAAATCATCTAAGCCCGACGGCAGCGTGGAGTTTCGCTAGAGCGCTCGGGAAGTCACCCTTCCGTGCCTGATTCAGCGACCAATCTTCGCTCGCCCTTGGGGCGCCATCTCGTAAGATTATTTGCGTAGAGTCCGATGCAGAAAAGGTTGGCGGGAACAAACCCGAATTGGGCCGTCCGAATCCCAATAAAGCATACGACCAGGCTGTTTAGGGCCGCGAACAGCCAGCCGTGCCAGATCTTCTTCCCGATCAATACCGTCGAGACAACCGTTAGAACGCAAGACACATAATCGAGCCTCAGCATGTCTCCACAGTAGTTGATCGTCGCTTACCGTAGCGACTGGTCGAACGGACAGGTTTAGCGCAGGTTTGCCAAAAGATTAAATCGCGGCCATCTGGCTGGACCGCGAGCCACGTGGCGCGCCCCTAGGCAAGTAGTAGACTGCCCAGCTCGGCGCACAAAAAAACTCCGGTACTGGTTCTTGCTAATCTGTGTTTACTATGATATAATACCCCATTAAATAAAATCAGAATAATTAATTTGTGCGCCTGGATGTTTTCAGGCCAGCGCACGGGTTTCAGGGTTTGTACTTGCCTGCCCGCTGCGGCGGGCAAACCCTGAGCTGAACGGGTTTCAGGGTTTGTACTTGCAAACCCTGAGTTGAAAAAGTGTGTCTTTGGGGAAGGAGGGTGAGGAAGTGAGGGAAGTCCCGAAGATGCCACCGCCGAAAAGCGAAACAAAAGCCAATCGGTACACTTTGCAAACGGAAATCGCCGCAACTCCAACAAAACAAAGGGCCGGTGCTCGCGTCAATCGGTACACTTTCAGGCAAAACTCAACGCAGTTTTCCCTGTTTCTCGGTGCTTGCCCGCCGTGGCGGGCCCCTGTGGCCAATCCTAAATCAGAATTGGCGCACGACGACCCCGGTTTCCACGCGAGTCTTGTCTTGCCCCAGCAGTAGCGCCGTATTCGGATCGATGATGTAATAAACGAGGTTGTACGTCCCAGGCGGGTCCGTTGTGACGAAGATCGCCGTCCCGCGGCCATTTGTTCCCGGCGCCGCTATTGAGCTGGGCTTCGAGCTGGTAGCCGTGGCAATCGGATCGCTCGGATACACGGCGCCGTAATTGTTGATGTCGAGATTCCCCGAGCTCACCACGGTTCCGGCCAGCACAGCTTGACCGTCTGCATCGGCCTGATACGATGCGGGAGCGTTTTGGAATATCCCCTGCCCCGCGAGCCCCAGCGCAAAATCTCCCGACAGCGCCGCCGGAGAAGCTTGCTGCACATACGCCAGGCCGGTCGCCACCGCCGCCGAATCGAGCTCAAGCATCAGCGCCGTTCCCTGCGCGGTCTGATACACCGCAAACTCCGGCGTTCCAGCACCGGACGAGCACGCTCCGCTCGTTGTCAAGAGCTTCAGGTCGATTCGTCCCGTCGCCGGATCGACGGAATAGGCGCATGGATTCAGGGTCGTGTTCGCGGTTGCCGTTCCGGCGTTGTTGATGTCGAGCGCTCCGCCCGAAATGTTGCCGTTTCCGTCCGAAGTGAATACGCCACCCTCGGCATAAGATCCTGTGCTCGAATTTCCTCCAGCCGTGAAAACGTAGTTGGAGGCAGCGAGGCTCGCGTTCGTGAACGAGTTGCCGCTGGGCGCGCTGTAAACGTCGCCCGCGAGATAGCTGGTCTGGTCGATCTCCACAACATGCATGTGAGTGGCGTCGATGATGTAGAAGGCAAACTGAAGCGAGCCGATATTCGTCGAGGAAAGCTTCAGCGTGCCGCGCCCCGTGCCGGCCAACGTCGAGTCAAAAGAATAAGAACCGTTGAGCGTGATATCGGAAGCCTTCACAGTGCCGTCATCGTTCTGATCCACAATCGAGGCCGTCGCCGGAATTCCGCCAGCGCCGTTTGCCGTGAACCTGCCGGCGATTCCTTCCGGATCAAACTGCGCGTCGCCGCCCGTCACGCTGAAAACATAGGCCCCGGAGATAATCGAATCCGAGTTTGTCAGGGCGTCCAGATTCTGCTGATCGATCGTGCCGCTGCCTGTCGTGCTCGTGTCGAAGCGAGTCAACAGGGCGTGCTGGTCAGAGGTAAGCGCGAATTGCCACGTCTCGGTCCCGTGCGAAGTCAGTACGACGGCAGTGGTCCTTCCGTCCGGGCCAACCTTGTAGCTGCTCCCGCCGAGAATGGAAACTCGCGTGGCTACGAGACTACCGAAACTGACCACATCTTCCACTCCGCTATCGATGGTGCCCGCACCGTCCGCAACGAAACTGCCGGCCGCGGCGATGAAGCCGGAGGCATTGTCGCCCGTGTAGGAAAAGGCGAACGGTCCGCGCAGCGAAGCGTCCGAATAAATGATTGTTGCTGTCGCGGTCGCCGTCGCAGTTCCATCGGTGGCTGTGATTGTCACCATGCCTCCCGGCGGCGGTGCGGCGGGAGCCGTGTAAAGTCCGGTCGTGAGGCCAATCGATCCGACATCACCGCCCTTGGTGGAGGTCACGGTCCAGGTCGCCTTGGAATCCACAACGCTGTTCAGCAACGCCTGAAACTGCTTGCTTCCGCCGGCCGGGACCGTCCACTGGGTCGGAGTCACAGCGATTCCCGTCCCCGCCCCAATCGTAACGGTGACGGTATTCGACGTGATCGTCGCTGTTGCAGTGGAACCGCAGGTCGCGCTCTGCGTAATGATTGCAGTGATCATCACCTGGCCATTGTTCGTCGTCGGTACCACTCCCGGCGCCGTGTAGATTCCTTGGTTAACGTCGGTTGTCGAAGACGCGATCGTGCCGATGGTCGCATTGCCCCCGGTCGTGCCATTCACTTGCCACGTGACCGCGGTGTTGGTGGTAATCGTCGAGTCGGCAAGGGTAACTACAGCGCTGAAGGTAGCCTGCGTGTTGAGAGCGACCGTGTTTGTCGGGGTTGTAACCGCGATGGACACGACGTTGTTGCATGCATTCGTGCTGCTGCCGCCGCCGCAGCTTGGGAGACCCACGATGGTCAGGAATAGCAGACACAACAGGGGAAGGGCCGGCTTACTTCGCTGCATCAATGCCTCCGTGCAACGAAAAGGGAAAACTGGGGCGAGCCACAGCGCCGAGCTTCGTCCCTACAACTTCGAATCTGAACCAACCTGCCTTCTCCGGCCAGCCAAGCAAACTCTGTGTGTCAAAACCCGCCATCGATCACTCCTAGGACAAACCCTGCTTCGAGAGCCAACCATTCTAACGGCACTCACGGTAACTTCCAATGCCACAGCGAACACCGTGGTCCCCCCGTCGACGCCCGGTTCCCGCACGCGTTCGCCCCGCTTAAGTGCAATCAAGCAAAAGGACTTGTACAAACCCCGATTAACAGATGCAAACGGGCGGCGCAGTGTTGGCCGCCGTGTATAATCCTTACGGGGACCCTGGGATGAAGCAAGTAATCGACAACTTCATCGCGTGCCTGAAGTACGAAAAAGATGCGTCACCGCGCACGATTGGCGAGTACCGAAATGACGTCAACCAGTTCCGCGCCTTCCTCACTCCGCCGGGCGAAAAAACACTGCCGCTCGATCAGATTGATCACAAGATTATCCGGGAATTCGTGAGCTCGATGTACGACAAGGGCCTCGAGAAATCTTCGATCGCCCGGAAGCTCGCGGCCCTGCGGACATTCTTCAAGTTCTGCATCCGCGAAGGCCTTGTGAAGCACAATCCTGCCCGGCTCGTGAGCAGTCCGAAACTCCCGAAACGGGTTCCCCGGGTTTTGACTGCGGAGGAGATGAACGGGTTTCTCGACAATCTCTCGATCCCGCCCCGTAGGGCAGGCGGACGCGCTCCGACGCCAAGACAGCGGGATCACGAAAAGCTGATGTTGAAGCGCGACCGGTTCATTCTCGAGCTGCTTTACGGGTCGGGCTTGCGCGTGAGCGAACTCGTGGGCCTTAACGTCTCGAACGTCGACCGGCGGGGGCAGATGGTTCGCGTCCTGGGCAAGGGGCGAAAGGAACGCATTGTTCCGTTTGGCGAGAAGGCGCGATTGGCGCTCGAAAACTACTGGCCGGTTCGCGAGGAAATTCTCGCGGGCGCGCGCGAGCCGGCGGCTGATGCCGTGTTTCTGAGTCACAAGGGGAACCGGCTCACCGATCAGGCAGTGCGGCTACTAGTGAAAAAATACGCGCGGGTTTGCAATGTGAACTGGGATCTTCATCCGCATTCACTCCGGCATGCCTTCGCCACTCACTTGCTTGCCGATGGCGCGGACCTTCGAGCGATTCAGGAACTGCTGGGCCACGTCTCGCTGTCGACCACCCAGCGCTACACGCAGGCAAGCGTCGAGCAGCTCATGGCGGTCTATGACAAGTCTCATCCGCACGCGTAAGAAGTTTTTCGAAAAGAGGGCTGGGCTCGTGACGCGCCTGTCTAAACTTAGTCGACGCGCCGCCATTTTCCCATTCTCGGTTTTGGCGCTTCTCTTGCTCGCTTCATTTCCCGCCGCGGCGCAGGACAACTATGAGATTCAAGTGTACGGGGCCGATACGGTTCTGCCCGGCCACACAATGGTTGAGCTTCACAGCAACTTCACCATCGACGGCTCGAAGCAAATGATCGACGGGCTCTACCCAACGAACCACGCCGAGCACGAAACGATCGAAATTACTCATGGATTCACCGATTGGTTCGAAACGGGGTTCTACATTTTCACCTCGGCGCGTTCTGGCCAGGGCTGGCAATGGGTGGGCGACCACATCCGCCCTCGTTTTCGAGTTCCCGACAAATGGCACTGGCCCGTGGGTGTCAGCATCTCGAACGAGATTGGATATCAGCGAAGACAGTTCTCCGTCGACACCTGGACCTGGGAGATACGGCCGATCGTGGATGGATGGCTGGGTCGGCAGTTGGACAAAGACACGCGCCGGTGGTACTGGTCGATCAACCCCACGTTCGATCGCGCTTTCCATGGACCCGACGTGAATCAGGGCCTGGTCTTCTCTCCGAATTTCAAATTCAGCTACTACTTCAACTCTAAGATTGGCGGGGGCCTCGAGTACTACGGTTCCGTGGGGCCAGTTACGGGCTTCGACCCGGTCTACCAGCAGCAGCACCAATTCTTTCCCGCCGTCGATCTAAATCTCGCGCCGCAGTGGGAGATCAATTTCGGCCTGGGCGTTGGGGTTACACGCAGCACCGATCACCTGATTGCGAAAATGATTCTTGGCTATCGCTTCGACTTCTGAAGAATCCGCATCAGCCGCGGGACGGAATGCTTCTTGAGACACGCGGCGCGTATAGAGAGGTTTAGCGATGGCGTTACTTTGCGGTGGAAACTATAATGACGGCACAAGCAACTCGATGGGTTAAGCGGCATCCAATTTTACAGCCCGACCAGAAATCGGACTACCAGGGGCACTGAGGGGAAAATGGCCACGCTGAAAACAGCCAGACTCGTACCCGATGTCCGTCCAACAGCGGCGCTGCAAATGTATCTAGAAACGCTGTGCTACAAGACACGGGAACGGCTTGAACTGATTAACATCACGCGAGACTTGAATGATGTGGTCCGTAAACACGGCTTGAAAGCCGGTTTTCTACTCGTCCAATCGCTGCACACCACCACGGCGATCTTCATCAATGAATTTCAGCAGGCGCTGCTCGACGACATCAAGTCGTTCCTCGAAAGGCTCGTGGGCCGCTTCGATTACTGGCGGCACAACGATCCCAAACTCTCCGAATGCAACCGCAAGAATGCGGACTCGCACCTCCGCGCGATGTTGTTGGGACACACGCTGTCCGTTCCCGTGCGCAACGGCGAAATTGCGCTGGGTAACTGGCAATCGATCATTCTTGCCGAGCTCGATGGCCCGCGCGAGCGCTCCATCCAAGTCCAGGTTCTTGGCGTTCCGGAAGACTCCAAGGACCGGCAGAACCCATAGTCAATTTGCTGGATCAGTCACTTCGGCTCGTCGCTGAGATCTTCTCAGGCGGGGCGACCCGGTGCGTTAGATGTTCAACGTGAGGGATGTTTCGGGGATGAAGCCGTCGCTGCCGGACCGCGCAGCCGTGACTGGGAATGGCATTTTCTCGCGGTCGACACGGTTGTAGAGCGTGTCGCGCTCGACTGGCACACGCCCGGCGGCGCGGATCAACCGTTCGAGTTCGGCGCGCGAGAGATGCTCCGGCGTTGTGGCGCCCGCATCGTGGTAAATCTTCTCTTCCACCACTGTCCCGTCCAGGTCATTTGCCCCGAATCGCAGAGCCACTTGCGCGATCCGCGGCGTGAGCATGATCCAGTAGGCCTTGATGTGCTCGAAATTGTCGAGCAGCAGGCGTGATATTGCGATTGTCTTCAGGTCGTCGAATCCTGTCGGATTCGGCAAGTGGGAAAGGGCGGTATTCGCCGGATGAAATGCCAACGGAATAAACGCGACGAACCCGTGAGTTTTGTCCTGCAGTTCGCGAAGCTGGAGTAAGTGATCGACGCGCTCCTCGCCGTTTTCGATGTGGCCGTACAGCATCGTCGCGTTCGACCGCAGGCCAACCTCGTGCGCCGTGCGCGCGATTTGCAGCCACATCTGCCCGCTCACCTTGTGGTCGCAAATGATTTTCCGGACGCGCGGATGAAAAATCTCGGCGCCGCCGCCCGGCAGCGAATCCACGCCAGCTTGCTTCATCTTCACCAACGTGTCGCGAATCGAAAGCTTCGAGATGCGCGCGTAGTAGCCCACTTCCACCATGGTGAATGCTTTTAAGTGCACTTGCGGGAAACGCTCCTTGAGGCCGCGGATCAGGTCGAGGTAGTACTCGAACGGCAAATCGGGATGCAAGCCCCCGACGATGTGAAATTCCGTCGCGCCTTCGGCAACTCCCTTCGCCGCACGCGACCAGATTTCGTCGAGAGCAAATGTATAAGCTCCTGGCGCATCCGGCGAACGTCCGAACGCGCACAGTCGGCAATGCGCGACGCACACGTTTGTCGGGTTGATGTGCCGGTTGATGTTGAAGTAGCAGATGTTGCCGTGGCGTTGCTCGCGAACGTGGTTGGCGAGCCACCCAATTGCAAGCAAATCATGCGACTCGTACAGCGCGAGTCCATCTTCGACCGAAAGCCGTTCGCTGGCGAGAACTCTTTCCGCGATTGGCCTGAGCCGGTGGTCGGACGTTTGAAATCCCGCGGCCTGAAATCCAGCATTCATCTTGTGTGGTGTTCGCGCAAACTCTACGGGCGAGCTATGACAGCGGCTGCGCCCCAAAACAATAAGAACAACAAACTAATATAGCCATTCACGGTGAAAAACGCAGCATTCATTTTGCTCAAGTCGTTCGGCTTTACGAGCGAATGCTCATAGATCAACAGAATAGCAACCACTACGATTCCGGCCCAGGCGGGCCACGTCAAGTGGAAACTCCAGGCGAGCCAAACCAGCAGGCCTACCATGACGATGTGCATCGCGCGTGCAATGAGCAGCGCTTGCGCTATGCCAAACTTTTTCGGAATCGAATAAAGGCCGGCGGTTTTGTCGAATTCCACGTCCTGGCAAGCATATAGAACGTCGAATCCGCCCACCCACAGCGTGACTGCCGCGCAGAGAATCAGCATTCGGCGGTCGAGCGACCCTCGAATCGCAATCCAAGCCGCCGCTGGAGAAATCCCGAGGCAAAAACCAAGCACGAGGTGCGACCATGAAGTGAAGCGCTTTGTGTAGGAGTAGAAGAACAGGATCGCGAGCGCCACGGGCGAAAGCCGGAGGGCAAGCGGGTTCAGTTGCCACGCCGCAACGACGAGTAGTGTGGAGGAAACCATCGTGAACGCGACTGCAAAGCCAACGGAAAGCTCGCCTTTCGGCAGCGCTCGATTTGCCGTGCGAGGATTCCGGCGGTCATACTCGATGTCGGCGATACGGTTCACGGTCATCGCGGCGGAACGTGCACCCACCATTGCGACGATGATCCATACGATCTGACGCCACGTCGGCACACCACCTCCTGCCCGAGCGGCAAGCAGCGCGCCCACCAGCGCGAAAGGCAACGCAAAAATGGAGTGCTCGAACTTGATCATCTCCAGCAAGGTGCGAATTCGGCTTTTAGTCATATTCAGCGGCACGATGCAACTATTCTAAGGTTTTCCGCCCTTCCAGCGATACTGCTTCTCTTGAGGCAGGCCTGCCTGCGCGAGCACGCGGCAAGCGTATTGGCTCACGATATCGTCGATCGTTTTGGGCCCGTAATAAAACGCCGGCATGGCAGGCATAAGGGTGGCGCCGGCGTCGTGCACGCGCAGCATGTTATCCAGGTGCACTCGATTGAGCGGCGTTTCGCGCAGGCAAAGGATCAGCGGCCGGCGCTCCTTCAGGCAAACATCGGCGGCGCGAGTGAGCAGATCGTTCGCGATCCCGCTGGCAATGGCACCCAGCGTCCCGACGGAGCAAGGAACCACGATCATCGCGTCCACGATGGCGCTTCCGGAGGCGATGCTAGCGCCGATATCTTTGTTCGGAAGGTATTCAATCTTTTTCGCGGGGGTTTTTGCGACAGCCGAGGGGAGTTTCCTACCATCCGACGTGACGACGCTAAGCTCGGTGGCCAGCAGGCGCATGCCTGCGTCGCTCACGACAAAAAATACGTGCTCGACTCGAGCATCCGCATCGAGCAATCGCAGAACGTGCCGCGCGTAGACCGCGCCGCTCGCGCCGGTGATGCCGACCGTGATGACACGACTCACTGATTTCGCCATTTTCTTGAGCCGAAACTGCGAGTGTAGGTGCCGCCTTTCGGCAAAGTCAAGGCGAGCCGGTTCGTTCCCCCTCGGCCGTGATCACTTTATGCGCGCACATCGCGTCTAAGCCGGGGAAGTTTCGCCCTCAATTGCGAACAATTTCCGAAAAGTGCAGAATAGCAACCGCCGGGGAGGTGGGACATGACCGTGAAGCGAAGCCTTGTTTCGGTGTTGCCTTACGCGTTCGTGATGCTGGTTGCGCTCAGTGCCGCGATCGCATGGGCAGACACCAAGTTGCCCAATCTCGATCTGCATCAGACCACACTGGACAACGGGCTCCGGGTGATCTTGATTCCCGATCACAGCGCGCCGGTTTATTCGATCGACGTGTGCTATGACGTTGGCAGTCGCAACGAGCGTCCTGGACGAACAGGTTTCGCGCACCTCTTCGAACACATGATGTTCGAGGGCTCGCAAAACGTGGGCAAAGGCGAACACTACATGCTCGTGCTGAACAACGGCGGCGGGATGAATGGGACCACCAACGAAGACCGCACTACCTACTTCGAAGAACTGCCGAAGAACCAGCTCGATCTGGGGCTTTTTCTGGAATCCGATCGCATGAAGGCGCTGAATATCACGCAGGCGAACCTCGACAATCAGCGCAACGCCGTGCAGGAAGAACGCCGTCAAAGCGTCGACAACCAGCCTTACGGACGCTCGAACCTCGATCTCGATGGACTCTCTTATGACAATTTCGCGTACAAGCATTCGACGATCGGTTCGATGTCCGATCTGAACGCCGCGGACATTCAGGACGTGCGAGATTTCTTTCGAATCCACTACGCACCCAACAACGCCGTGCTGACGCTCGTCGGCGATTTCGATCCCGATACAGTCCTTGCAAAGGTGAAGGAACATTTCGGTACGATTCCGTCGCAGCCCTTGCCTCCGAAGGTGGACTTGAACGAAGAGGAGCACTACGGGGAGCGCCGCGAAACGATCTACGATTCGCTCGCCCGCCTGCCGCAGGTGGACATCGCGTACCACACTTCACCCGGCAACACGCCCGACAATTTCGCAATGCAGGAATTTGCCATGATTCTGGGCACGGGGCAGAGCTCGCGTCTCTATCAACACCTCGTCAAAGATAAGCAGTTAGCTTCGGACGTTTCAGTGTCCACCGATTTTCGAATTGGCCCGAGCCAACTTTACATCTCCGCGAATCCCCGCCAGGGCGTGAAAGTGGAGGATCTGGAAAAGGGAATCGACGACGAAATCGCCGCAGCCGTCAAGGACGGCGTGACTTCTGACGAATTGGCGAAGGCGAAGACGCTGCTTTTGCGGCGGTTTATAGACCAGCGGAGATCGTCTCTCTTTACTGCGATTCTGGTGGGCGACTATGCCGTGAAATTCAAGAATCCCAATCTGATCAACACTATTGAAGACCAGCAGAGTGCTGTCACTCTCGACCAGGTGAACGCAGCCGCGAAGAAGTACCTGAAGCGCGACCAGCGAACCGTTGTGGTAACGATCCCAGCCGGACAGGACAGGGCGTCGGCAGCCAAGGGGGCACAATGAGCGCGCGCCCGAATTCCAACAGAGAACGAGTGACGACGGCAATTCTAAGGCGAGTGGCGATCCCAGCCGTGTTTGCCACATTCACCGCTTCAAGCGCGCTTTACGCGCAAGCGCAGAGCAAGGCGACATCCGTCAGCAAAGTCGAGCGCCTCAATCGCGCGCCGGTGAGCAAAGAAATCCTCCGGGTGCAGTTGCCGCGCCCGGCCGTCGTGAAACTACCGAATGGCTTGACGATTTTGCTTCTGGAAGATCACAAATTGCCCACCGTAACATTTTCGATGTGGATTCGACCGGGGCAACTGGCCGATCCCGCCGATCTTCCCGGACTCGCGTCGTTCACCTCGGACATGCTGCGCGAGGGGACCGCCCGCCGCACGAGCGACCAAATCGCCACGGAAGTCGACTCGCTGGGAGCTTCGCTGACGGCGACTTCGCGTTTCGGGACCAGCTACTCTTCCGTGAACGCCTCCGGCCTGATCAACGATGCGCCGAAGGTTCTGGACCTGATGAGCGACGTGGTGTTGCATCCCGCGTTTTCGGAAAACGAGCTCGCGAAGTACAAGGAACGCCAGGAAGCAAGCCTTGAGGAGCGCCTTTCGAATCCCAGTTTTCTCGCGCAGCAAGCGTTCCGGCGCGTGATTTACGGGGACACCCCGCCAGGCGTTGCGTCCGCCACGAAGGAGTCGATCGAAAAGGTGGCGCCGGAGGACTTGAAGCGTTTCCACGACAAACACTACGTTCCGAGCAACGCGATTCTCGGAGTCGTCGGGGATTTCAAAACGGCAGACATGCGCGCGGAGATCGAGAAATATTTCGGCGAATGGGCGGGAGCCCCCGAGTCTGCGACTGCGATTTCGAAAGCCGCCATGCAACAGGCTGCCAGGGTCACGCTCGTGGACCGCCCGAGCTCGGTGCAGACGTTCATCATCGGCGGCAACCGCGGCATTCGGCGCGCCGATCCCGAATACTACAAGCTCGTCGTGATGAACCAAATCCTCGGTGGAGGGCCCCAAGCCCGGCTGTTCCTCGATTTGCGCGAGGAGCACAGCTTGACGTACGGCGCCTACAGCTATTTCAACGCGGAAGTTTATCCCGGCGACTGGATGGGAGCATCACCGGTTCGAACGCCCGTCACGGGCGAAGCGATGGACCGGTTCCTCTTCGAATTCAAGCGCATCAACGACGAAACGGTGCCGCAGAGCGAACTCGAGGATGCGCATCGCGCCATCGCCGCAGGATTCGCCCTGTCGCTTGAGCAGCCTGCGCAAGTGCTCAACGACTGGCTGATCGTTCAACATTTCGGGCTTCCCGTGGATTATTGGGACAAGTACCCGGATCGCATCGCGAGCGTGGATGCCGCCGCAGTGCAGGCAGCGGCGAAGAAATTCGTCGACCTCGATCACATGCAGTGGGTGTGCGTCGGCGACCGCAAGCTGATTCAGGATGTGCTCGCAAAGTACGGTCCGGTCAGCGTGGTGGACGCGAACGGGCGGCCGGAGAACTAGCAACCGCCTGCGTTACGCCCGTTTCAATGCGCGAACGATCAGGAGCAACGCAACCGCGCCTACGAACGCCATTAGCAGTCGTCCGATTAGTCCATAAGCGGCCAAGCCGACGATCCCAAAGATCCATCCGCCCAAGACCGATCCCACAATCCCGACGAGCAAATCCACCAAAACGCCCATGCCGTGCCCTTTCACCACCTGGCCTGCGAGAAAGCCCGCGAGAATGCCGATTACGATCGTCCAAATCAGCCACATGGTCGCCTCCCAAGAAACGAGCGGGAATTTTGAGTTCCTGAAGCGGGATACCCGCTGGCCCGCGCGACTCTAGCATGAATCCGCATGCTTGCCACCGGAGCGAGCAAGGAATGCTAAAATCTGGCGGCGAGAAGCAACATGGATGAACTTGACATCAGGAATTTCGTGAGAGCGCTCAAACAGGGAAAGCTCAGCCCGGAGAAGGCCATCGAGCGCCTGCGTAAGCTTCCCTATGAGGACCTTGGCTTCGCGAAGATTGACCATCATCGGAGCTTGCGGCAGGGTTATCCCGAAGTCGTCTTTGCGCGCGGAAAGACTTCGAAACAGGTGACCGAAATCGTGCGCGGCATGCTTCGAGCGAATGCTTCTCATAACATTCTGATCACGCGTGCGGACAAGAAGGTGTTTACCGCGGTGAAGCGGCTGGCGCGCCCCGGCAAGCGTGCGGGTTCGGCGCGGCCGGAGTTTCACCAACTCTCGGGCACGATCGCCATTCTTCGCGATCGTGCGATCCGCGGCAAAGGGTTGATTCTGGTCGTTACGGCGGGGACCAGCGATATTCCGGCCGCCGAGGAAGCGGTCGTCACAGCGCGTGCAATGGGGAATCGCGTCGAAGCGATTTACGACGTCGGCGTCGCGGGACTGCATCGCCTGCTCGAACACAGGCCAAAACTCGCCGAGGCGCGGGTAATCATTTGCGTTGCCGGGATGGAAGGTGCGCTTCCAAGCGTGGTGGCGGGAATGGTGGCGGCGCCGGTGATTGCCGTCCCTACGAGCACAGGCTACGGTTCAAGCTTCGGCGGAATGACGGCGCTGCTCGCGATGCTGAACAGTTGCGCGTCGAACGTGAGCGTGGTGAATATCGACAACGGTTTCGGTGCCGGCTGCGTCGCGAGCGTGATCAATCACCTGTAACCTCTAGCCAACCGCGAATATGAGAGCTGCTGCGAGAGAGGATTCCTCGTCCGGGAAAACCGTTCGCAAATCAAATAAGAGTTGATGGTCTTCGATGCGCGCAATGACGGGGATGCCATTCTCCGGTCTGCGCAGGCGCACCTCGACAGCGGCGACCGACCGGCGCGGGCTCGAGATCGAGATCAAGTGCGTCGGCAGTTGTTGATCGGGCGTCGAGCCGCCGCCGATCACTGAAAAGCCGTCTCGCACCTCTACCGAGAAATCCTTCGGCGCTGCTCCGCGAAGCCGATCGACGAATTGCGCGGCTCGGCGAGCAATTTCAGAAGCCGGAACGCGAATCATCCGCAGCGTCGGAATCTCGTCGACGGCGCCGCGAAGATAAGCCTTCAGCGTGACTTCAAGCGCCGCAATCGTCAGCTTGTCCACACGTAGCGCGCGGAACAGCGGATTTCGCCGGATGCGTTCTACGATTTCCTTCTTACCGGCGATAATTCCCGCCTGCGGGCCGCCAAGCAACTTGTCGCCGCTGAACGAGACCACAGCCGCGCCCGCCGCGCAGCTTTCATGCGCCAGAGGCTCGGACACGCCCGCGGCGGTCAAGTCAGTCACACATCCCGAGCCGAGATCCTCGTAGAGGGGAAGCTGCGTCCGGCGGCCGAGCGCAACGAGCTCCAGGAGTGACGGCCGCTCCGTGAATCCAGTGATGCGGAAATTCGATGGGTGCACGCGGAGCAGCAGCCTCGTGTTCTCGTTGATGGCGCGCTCGTAGTCTCGGATGCGCGTGCGATTCGTGGTGCCCACTTCGCGGAGCGATGCTCCGCTTTCAGCCATGATGTCTGGAATGCGAAAGCCATCGCCGATTTCGATCAGCTCGCCACGCGAAACCACTACCTCGGCGCTCTTTGCAAGCGTATTGAGGATCAAGAAAACAGCAGCGGCGTTGTTATTGACCACGATTGCTGATTCGGCTCCTACCAGCTCGGCAAGCATCTGCGAAGTGTGAGCATCGCGCTTGCCGCGCTGGCCGCTTTCGATGTCGTATTCGAGGTTCGAGTAGCGCGTCGCTGTCTCGTCCAAATGTGCGATGGCGGCGTGCGCAAGGGGCGCGCGTCCAAGATTCGTGTGCAAAATTACGCCGGTCGCGTTAATCACGCGGCGCAGCGACGGCGCGAGCAAGCTGCGCACTTCGCCCACGATGCGCGCTTCGAGCGCTTCAGCGGTTTGCGGACTGCCAACTGTAACCAGTGAGCCCGATCCCTCGTTTAGCATCCCCGAGCGAAGCTCGGCCAGCACGTTTCGCGTGACTTGAGTAACGACTCCTCTACCGGCAGTTTCGCTCAATGCATGCAAACGCGGCCTTCCGATCAGCTCGTCCACCGATGGGATCTCGCGCAAACGCGCAGACGGACTTGGCTGCATGCGACCTGCGGTATCGGCAGGAGGCTTCATCGTTGCCATTTGAGCACAACCGCGTTTGTGTCCGCAATGGCAGGCACCGTCGCCTTTGAACCGGCGCGGCGTTTCATCTTGGGACAAAACACCACGCAGTTGCATTGACGATAACGGACCGTCTCGCTAGGCTGGAGTCTCGCCTTACCTACAGCGCCCATGGCTACAATTGACGACGAGCTGGGTCAAATCGAGCGGGACATCCGTACCCTGAAGATCGAGTACGAGCAATACTTCGGGGGAGGACGGCCACGTCCGCCCGCGGATACGCAATGGCGCTGCGATAACCTGATCAAACGTTATGCCGAGCGCGGGGCCGATATGAACTATGCGCAACGCTTCCGCTACAATAACCTGACGCAGACGTACGCGAAGTATCAGGACATGTGGCGCAAGAAGCTTATGCAGAAGGAGAGCGGAGTCAAGCAGCACCACTTCGGGGCCGCCGCGAAGGCGATTGAAGAGGAGCGTGCTCGCCGTACTGCGGCCAGCCAGGCTGCGACGGCGACGGCTACGGAAGAGGCCAAGTCCGAATCAAAGCGTGCGGGAGCGGGGGCCTTCGCCATGACCTTCTCCGATCCGGCGCGCGAGCAAAAGAAAATCGAAGAGCTCTACAGGAAACTGATCGAGGCGCGCACGGAAACGGGCGAAAAAGCTGGAGCGCCTACCCTGACGGATTTCGAGCGCTTCGTCCGGCAAAAAACCAAAGACCTGCAGGACAAGGGCGGCAATGCGGTGGAGTACAGCGTCAGCATCGAAGGCGGACGCGTGAAATTGAAGGCGCGGGTCTCGGGTTAAGGAATCCGCGGCTTGTGATTCGCGCACGTTGAATTCCGCTCGCTCTTCGAGGTAAAGACTCCCTTTTCGCGATTGGCTGCCGAAACTCCGGTCCCCTTCCGAAATTCAGCGCGAGTGTTTACACTGACAGGCCGTTTTCGTGTGGAGGACTTCCTCGTGGCAATTGAGCGAGCGCTAATCAGTGTGTACGACAAGACGGGCGTCGTGGAATTCGCGCGCGAGCTTGCGTCGATGAAAATCGAAATCATTTCGACGGGCGGGACCGCGCGGCTGCTGCGCGATGCCGGAATCCCCGTTCGTGACGTTGCTGAGCTGACGGGCTGGCCGGAGATGCTGAGCGGACGCGTGAAAACGCTGCATCCCAAGGTTCACGGAGGAATTCTCTTTCATCGCGGAAAGGCGGATCATCGCCAGCAAGCCGCCGAACATAGAATCGCGCCGATCGATCTGGTAGTGGTGAACCTGTATCCGTTTTCGGCGACAGCCGCGAAGCCAGGGGTCACCCCGGAAGAGCTGATCGAGAATATCGATATCGGCGGACCGGCGATGATACGGTCGGCAGCCAAGAATTTTCATAGCGTCGGAGTGGTTACCGAAGCTGCTGACTACCCTGCGATTGCAGCCGAGTTGCGTGAGAAAGGTGAACTCAGCCTTGCCACGCGCTTGCGGCTTGCGCGCAAGGCGTACGCGCGCACCGCACGCTACGACGGCGAAATAGCCACGGAACTTGAGCGGCTCGCGACGAACGAAAGCGTCACGATCGGGAAACCCAATTCGTTGCCGGAGCGGATTCACATCGCGCTCGAGCGACGCCAAAGCATGCGCTACGGCGAAAATCCGCATCAGGCTGCCGCGCTTTACACTCCAACAGGGCAAGCGGCGATCGGTGTTGCGGGCGCAAAGCAGCTCCAGGGTAAGGAGCTTTCTTACAACAATCTTGTTGACTTGGACGCGGCGTGGGGATTAGTGAGCGAATTTCAGCGGCCCGCAGTGGCGATCATCAAGCACAACAATCCGTGCGGCGCTGCCGAAGATGATTCGCTGCGAGTGGCATACGTGAGCGCGCTTGCATGCGATCCGGTTTCGGCGTTCGGCGGGGTTATGGCGTTCAACCGGTCGCTCGATGCACCGACAGCGGAGGAAGTGGGGAAGATCTTCGTTGAATGCATCGTTGCGCCGGGGTACGAACCGGCGGCTATGGACAAACTGGCGCCGAAGAAGAACCTGCGGCTGCTGGTTCTAGACCCGCGCGACGAGGCGCCCGACGAACTCGAACTCAAACGAATCTCAGGCGGCGTGCTGGTTCAGGAACCCGACCGGCACGCGCTCAGCGAGACGGATTTGAAGGTGGTTACTGAACGGGCGCCTAGCGACGCGGAGCGGCGTGCCCTGCTATTCGCATGGAAGGTTTGCAAGCACGTCAAATCGAACGCGATCGTCTTCGCGCGGGAAGGGCGGACGATAGGCATCGGCGCGGGACAAATGAGCCGCGTCGATTCAGTAAAAATCGCGGTGATGAAAGCGGCAACTGCAGGCCTTCCGCTCGCGGATACTGTATTAGCGTCCGACGCGTTTTTCCCTTTTCCTGACGGAATCGAGGAAGCCGGGAGAGCGGGGGCCACCGCGGTAATTCAGCCGGGTGGGTCAGTGCGCGACGCCGACGTGATTGCCGCTGCAAACAAATTGGGAATAGCAATGGTGTTTACCGGCGTCAGGCATTTCCGCCATTAGTGCCGATCCTTTCCAGATCGGTTGCGCGCATCTGGGGCGTTACCCACTGGACTCTCCTTTTGGCGATGGTAAGTGATTTCCACCACCTGTGTTTCACCGCTGTCCGGAACAATTTCGGAACGCGCCACATAGGTGTCCTGGTCGATCCGAGTCAGGATCGAGCGCCTCGGCTGGCCGTCCACCGGATTCACGAAGACGGCCTGCTTCGGATCGACGCTCTCGAGAGTCAGCAGCGTCGGATCCGACTTTTCCCAGTTGACAAGTTCGGGAGTGAAATGGCGGAAACGAAACTCGATACCGTCGGGTTTTTGGATCAACGTAAACAGCTCGATCACGAGGGTCTTATCGTCCTCCACGAGACGAAACGTGCCCAACATGAGACCGGCTTTTTGCGACGTCCAGACCTGTTCGGCCGTGCGCGGTCCCCAATTGCCTTGCCAGTGGCCCTCGAGCCACGCGAAACTAGCCAGCGTGAGAGCGGCTTGTGCGGATGGCGTAGCTTGATTCGAGGGTTGGGCTGGCGAGGTGCCTCTTGGCGATTGCCGCGCGCCCACGCCGGGCAGCATCAAGAGAAGTAGCGCCAACGACATCAGCCCCGATTTCCAGGCCCTGATCCGACCCTTCCAAGCTACGCCATTCATCTCACATCCTCGAAGCGCGAAATCGTAGAACGGGCTCTTCATAAACACAAAGTCAAACATCGTTCCGAAACATTCTCCCAGCAAGCACCCCGAAACGCTCCGGCTGCGTCTCACAGATGTGCGTTCTTTTCGAGAACGGGAGCGGGCGAAACCTTTGACCCTCTCATACCCGTGTATAATAATGGAGTTTTGCGACCTGTCATGAAAACAATTCTAAACATCACCGTTTTGGCCGTGTTTTGCAGCGCACCGTCGGTTCGGGCCCAGGAGAATTCGTCGCCGCAATCGCCGGCTTCCAGATCACAGGACGCAAACAGGCAGACATGCACCGGCAAGCCGTCTTCCGAGCCAGCCAAGTCCGACCTCTACTACTACTTCACGCTGGGTCACACGCTCGAGCAGCAGTACGAAATGACGGGCCGCGCGGAACTAGCCACGCAGTCGGTGGACGCTTACAAAAAGGCCCTTGAGATGGATCCTGGTTCTGCAGTAGTGCGGGAGCGGCTGGCGGAGATTGAGGCCAAGTCTCAGCATATCCGTGAAGGAGTGGCTGACGCGCAGGAAGCCCTCAAGATCGACCCGAAGAACGTCGAAGCACATCGGTTGCTCGCCCGCATCTACGTTCGCACGCTTGGCGACATGGCCGCGGGCGACGTCCAGAAAGAAAGTCTCGACAAAGCCGTGGAGCAGTTCGAGGCGATTCTGAAACTGCAACCGGACGATTCTTATTCCGCGCTGTGGCTGGCCCGCCTCTATAGGTTCGAAAACCAGCACGACGCTTCGGAGAGGGTTCTGCGCGGCATCCTGCGGCATGAGCCGGACAACGGCCAGGCGCTCGAACAACTCAGCCAGCTGTTGATTGATGAAGGCCGTTCCCAGGAGGCAGTGAACCTACTCTCGCAGGCTGCGGGAGATTCTTCCTCTCCCGACCTCTATGATCTTCTTGGAGACGCGTATTCGCAGCAAAAGGACTACGCGAAGGCCGAACACTCGTACCGCAAGGCCGTCGAGGAAGAGCCAGAAGAAGCGAGCCATCGCCACGGACTCGGACAGGCCTTGATTGCGCAGGACAAGTACGCGGAAGCGCTCGAGCAGTTCAAGAAGCTGTCCGAGCTCGAACCAGGCACGGCCGATAATTACTTGCGGATGTCCGAACTCTACCGACGATTGGGCCAGTTCGATCAAGCTGAGACCAGCCTCTTGCGAGCGAAACAACTCTCTCCCGGCAGCCTCGAGGTTTTGTTCAACGAGGCCCTCCTCTATGAGGATCAGGGCAGATACGACGATGCCGTCAAAGTTCTGAGTGACGCGATTGCGGGCATGAAGGCGCAAGCTGGTAGCGGTAATTCGTCAAACGCCCTTGGCATTTTGTACGAGCAACTCGGCCGGGCATATCGCCAGGCCCAGAATTATCCGGCCGCCATTGACACTTTCCGCGAGATGGCGAAGCTGAGTGGGGATTCGCAGAAGCGCGCCCAGATGCTGTTGATCGACACGTATCGCGAGAACCGCGACATCGATCGGGCAATCATCGAGACAAAGAAGGCTCTGGCCGATTCGCCGAAGGATCCGAATCTTACCGTTACCCTGGCAATGCTTTACGGTGAAAAAAGAGATGCCGAGCAGGCCACGAAGTTGCTCCAGGGCTTGCTACGAGGGAACGACAGCGATCAGGAGATTTACGTCGATATCGCGCAGGTTCAGGAGCGCGGGCGGCAGTACTCCGAGGCGGAACAGTCCGCCGAGAAAGCCGGAGAGATGGCCCGCACGTCGTCCGACAAAGAGATGGCTTGGTTCATGCTCGGAGCCATCTACGAACGCCAGAAAAAGTTCGACCAAGCCGAACAGCAATTCCGCAGAGTCCTCGACCAGAATCCAAATAACGCCTCGGCGCTGAACTATTACGGATACATGCTGGCGGACCGTGGCGTCCGGTTAGATGAGGCGACCTCACTCATTCAGAAAGCCGTCAAGGCGGACCCGAATAACGGCGCCTACCTCGACAGTTTGGGCTGGGCCTACTACAAACAGAATAAGCTTGCGGAAGCCGAAGAATCTCTGCGCAAAGCGGTGGATCGCGATAGCCACGATCCAACGATCCTGAGCCACCTCGGGGACGTGTACCTGAAAATGGGACAAACCGAGCGCGCTGCGGAATTGATGGAGCGCTCACTTTCGGAATGGCAGAAAGCGGTTCCCGCCGATTATGACGCCGAGAAAGTGAACGAGATCGACTCGCAACTGAAGAACCTTAAAAAGCGGCTCGCGCAAAAATCCTCTATCGACACGGCCAAACCACAGTAAACTTCGCCGCGTTTCAGGGTTTGGTCCGAAGGTCGACGCAAAGCCTGAAGTCGACGTTTTTGCATCAGAAAATCCTGAAATCGACTATGAACAAGCCGGTGCGGCTCCCTGCATTCGCCAAAATCAATCTTCACCTGCAAGTTCTCGGACGCCGTCCGGACGGCTACCACGAATTGCGCACGATTTTTCAGGCCATCTCTCTGCAAGACACTCTGGAATTGTCGCTGTCGCCCCATCCGGGAATCAGTCTCGAAACCGACGACCCAAGTCTTCCGGCCGGGCCGGAGAACCTTGTGTACCGGGCTATCGACTCGATCGGCCACGCGATCGGATTTCGTGGCGGAGTTCACGCGCAGCTCGAAAAGCGTATTCCGGTGGCCCGCGGCCTTGGCGGCGGCTCCAGCGATGCGGCGTCAGCACTCATCGGAATGCTGCGGCTCACAAAGACGAGGATGCCGCTGAGGCAAGTGGCAGAAATCGGTGCGGGATTGGGCGCGGACGTCCCCTTTTTTCTGTTTGGCGGGCGCGCTCTTGCGGTGAATCGCGGGGACGAAATCTACCCACTGCCAGATGCGGCGCGGCGCGCCGTCCTCGTCATTTCGCCGCGCGACATTGGTGTCAGCACGAAGGACGCGTACCAGTGGCTCTCCACCGAATTGACAAATCGCGCGGAACACCCTAATATTTGGGGGTTCTGCGCTCTGTGCTGGAGCCGGCAGGGGAAGGTCACGAACGATTTCGAAGGACCTGTCTTCCGCCGCCATCCGCGACTCGGTGAAATCCGGGACGGATTGCTCAAGCGAGGAGCATCAGATGCCGCGCTGGCGGGTAGCGGGTCGGCGGTGTTCGGAATCTTCCGAAACCCAGCGCAGGCGCGCCGAGCCGCTCGTGCGTTTCCGGAAGATTCGGCTTTCGTAGCAAAAACCCTGTCCAGGGAAGAGTATGGCCGGGCACTGAGTTGGCGTGCCTCTGGCTGAGGGAGAATGTTGGCCGAAGACAAATTCAAGGTCTTTTGCGGCACGGCGAACGTCGCTCTTGCGGATGCTATTTGCAAGTATCTCGGAGTCACGCGAGGACGCGCCGAGCACGGACAGTTTTCGGACGGCGAAACCCGCTACCAGATTCTGGAGAACGTTCGCGGAGCGGATGTCTTCGTTGTGCAGCCTTGCAGCAATCCGGTGGATTTCCACCTGATGCAGTTGCTGTTGATGATCGACGCGTTCAAGCGCGCGTCGGCGTGGCGCATTACGCCGGTGATTCCGTATTACC
The DNA here is from genome assembly GCA_963744235.1 of uncultured Acidobacteriota bacterium. Lineage (GTDB taxonomy): Bacteria > Acidobacteriota > Terriglobia > Acidiferrales > UBA7541 > Palsa-295. The sequence continues at coordinate 550,193 of CAVUSU010000008.1, forward strand.
CGTATGCGAGGCAGGACCGCAAGGACCGCCCGCGTGTGGCGATTTCGGCGAAACTCGTCGCCGATTTGCTCGAAACGGCGGGGTCGAGCCGAGTGCTATCGCTTGATTTGCACGCGCCGCAGATTCAAGGATATTTCAACGTCCCGGTGGATCACTTGTTCGCAGCACCCGTGCTGGTGGAGTATTTTCAGAAGAAGAAGCTGGGGCCGATGACGGTGGTCTCGCCGGATGCAGGTGGCGTCGAGCGCGCGCGCTATTTCGCCAAGCGCATCGATGCGCCGCTGGCCATCGTTGACAAGCGGCGAATCGACGTGAATGTGAGCGAAGTGATGCATCTGATTGGCGACGTCAGCGGACGCCCGGCGCTGGTGGTTGACGACATCATCGACACAGCGGGGACGCTGGTAAAGACGGCGGAGGCGCTGCTCGAACACGGGGCTACAAGAGTTTTTGCAGCTTGCACGCACGCCGTGCTCTCGGGCCCTGCAGTGGAGAGACTTACGAAGTCAAAGATCGACGAAGTGGTGGTCACAGACTCCGTGCCGCTCAACCAAGCGGCTCAGAACCTGCCGAAGATCACCGTGCTCAGCGTGGCGCCGCTGCTGGCCCGCGGAATTCAATCGATTCACGAAGAGACCTCAATCAGCGAGCTCTTCATTTAGGTTTGTAACAAACCGAGGAAAAGGTCATGGAAACATTCACAGTGGAAGGAAAGATTCGAGAGGAGCGCGGCAAGAACGCCGCACGCCGCACTCGCCTAACTGGGCAGGTCCCGGCAATTCTATATGGTGGGAAGAAGGACTCGGTGGCGCTTTCCGTCAATGCAAAGCAACTCAGCCGAATTCTCCGCTCCGAGTCGGGCCACAACACGATCTTTACCGTGCAGGTGGCGGGCACGAACGAAGAGCGCGCAATTTTGAAGGATTGGCAGGTGGACCCGGTAAGCGGAAAGCTCCTACACGTTGACCTGCTGCGCATCGCTATGGACGTCCGCATGCGAGTCAAGATTCCGGTGCACACCTTCGGCGAACCACAGGGCGTCAAGATGCAGGGGGGTGTTTTCGAGACGGTGACGCGCGAAGTGGAAGTCGAGTGCTTGCCGACCGACATTCCGGAAGAAATCAAGGTTGACGTCAGCGAAATGCTTATCGGTAAACAGCTCCGCGCCGGTGATCTGCCTCTTGATCCGAACAAAGTCAAGCTCGTGACGGACCCGCAGCGCGTGATTGCGCACGTGGTCATGCTAAAGAAGGAAGAAGAACCAGCTCCCGAAGCAGCCGTGGCGGCTGAGACTGCGCCTGCCGAGCCCGAAGTCATCAAGAAGGGCAAGAAGGAAGAAGAGGGCGAAGAAGGCGCTGCTCCCGAGGCCGCTCCAAAGGCCGAGAAGTCGGAAAAGAAGGGCAAGGAGAAGTAGACGAGATTCCTGTCGCGAATGCTGGGGCGCAAGGATGCGCCGGAGCCGGCAGATGCAGCGCCTATGAGGCCAACAAGATTGATCGTCGGCCTCGGCAATGCCGGCCGGGAATACGAACAGACGCCGCACAACGTGGGTTTTCTGGCGCTGGATGCGCTGGCCGCGCGCGGCGGAATTAGAATCACGAGGCCGGAGGCGAAATCATTGGTGGGTCGCGGTGAGTTGATGGGACAGGCCGTTTTACTCGCCAAGCCTCAGACGATGATGAACTTGAGCGGCGTCGCCGTGCGACTGCTGCTTGAAAAGTACGAAGCGAATCCAGCGGAAATGATCGCGCTGGTTGACGACGTCGATTTGCCCTGGGGCATGCTCCGCATTCGGGAGCGCGGCAGCGCCGGCACACATAACGGAATGAAATCGCTTGTGCAGGCTGTCGGCACGGAATTTATCCGCATTCGACTGGGTGTGGGGCCGGACAAGGTTTGGGGCGAGCTTCGGGACTACGTGCTCCGCCCGATGGGACGCACGGAACGAGAGACTGCGGAGCAAATGTCGGCTGAAGCGGCCGAAGCAGTCGAATCGATCTTGAACGATGGCGCAAGCAAAGCGATGTCGAAATTCAATCGCCGCGTGCCGCCTTCGGAAGAGAGTTCGGAGTAGTACCGTAAAGAACGCAAGAAATCGAGGAAACATGGAAGAGCGACAATACGATTTGATTTTCATCTGCCGCCCGGATACGCCGGAAGCGGACATCGACAAAGTGATAGCGACGCTCGAGCATACCGCCGCCGAAAAGGGTGCCAAGATCGAGAAGACCGAGAAGTGGGGCCGGAAACGCATGGCGTATCGCGTCCACAAGCTCCGCGAGGGATTCTACGTGTACATGATTCTGAAGTCGTCTCACGGAGAAGTCGTGAAGGAACTCGAGCGCCGGTTGAAGGTTTCGGACCCGGTGATCAAATACCTGACCGTCCGTGTCGATGAAGAACTGAAGCGACAGCAAAAGCTGAAGCGCCATCGCGACCGGAGGGCCGCGCGCCGGCCTCGCAAGACGGCCCCGCCAGCTCCGGCTGCACCACTTGCTCCGCCAACCGCACCACCAGCAAGCGCCGGAGAGCCGAGCCCGGCATCAGCCTAGTCGATTAATGGGATAACGGAGAAACCTGATGGCAGAGAGTAATGCACCTCAGCAACAATCGTCTGGCCCTTCGGGACCTCGTCAGCAAGGCGGGCCCGGTGGCGGCGGACGCCCCGGCGGGCCTCCCAAGAGAGGCAAGCGGAGTTTCGTTCGCAAGAAGAAGGTTTGCCGGTTCTGCGTGGACAAGGCGGATTTCATCGACTACAAGCGAGCTGAAATTCTTGCGCCATTCATTCAGGAGCGCGGCAAGATTCTTCCGCGCCGCATGACAGGAACGTGCGCGCGGCATCAGCGCTGGCTCACCGTGGCAATCAAGCGCGCACAGAACATCGCGTTGCTACCGTTCGCGGCGGAGCTATAGCGGGCGCTGCCTGATTTGGCAGCACTGGCAACCGCGACGAGCGCATTTGCCGTCGTGCGTCGTTCATAGAAAATCGAGGTTGAGGAACATGCAAATCATTCTGCAGGAAGACGTTGAAAAACTCGGAACACGCGGCCAATTCGTCGACGTGGCGGAAGGTTATGCGCGGAATTTTCTTTTGCCGCGCAAGCTCGGCCTCGAGGCCACGCCTGGCAACATGAAGCGGCTTGAAAAGATGCGGGCCGTATTCGCGAAGAAGGAAGCCACGGAAAAGGAATCAGCGCAGAAGCTGGCCGAGCTTCTTGCGAGTGTTTCGCTTACTCTCGTTCGCAAGGCCGGTGAAAACGACCAGCTCTTTGGATCCGTCACTTCCGGGCGACATTTCCGAAGCCCTCGCCGCGCAGGGCTACACCATCGAGAAACGCAAGATCACGCTCGCCGATCCGATCAAGCTCGTTGGCGAGTACGAGATTCCCGTCAGGCTTCATCGAGAGGTCAATGCCAACGTCAAACTCGCAGTGAAAAAAGAGAGAGTAGTTCTCCGTGTCCGAGCGTGCGCGCTGTCTTTGGAGTGCAGTCTCTCGTGAGTGGACGGCAGCCAACGAACACTTCGCGTTCCTTCTTCGAATGAAGTTTTCCACTTTTCCTAAACATCCACAGCGTACGACCGATTGACGTCAGTGCGCGAACTGCCACAATGCTCCGCGCTCGCTTGGAAGCTTCGAAGAGAAAACACTCGAAGCCGTGATTTGAGCGACGCTCACGTCAGTTTCTTTGCAGGCGAGCGTCGTTCTGTTGGTATCAAAAGAACCGCTTGCGGACCCGGCTACAATAGGCGAAAATAAAGCGAAATAATGGCAACGGACACCGTCCTCGAACGCCCGCTACCGCACAATCTAGAAGCAGAACGCAGCATTCTCGGAGCGATTCTCCTTGATAATCACGCGCTCAATGCGGCCATAGAAAAACTGCGCTCTGACGATTTCTTCCTGCCGCAGCATCGCCAGATCTTCGACAGGATGATACAGCTCGGCGAAAAGCAGCAGGCGATCGACACGATCACTTTGATGGAGGACCTTACCCGCAGCGGTAATCTTGAATCCGCTGGCGGTATCTCGTACCTCTCGCAACTGGCAGACGGTCTGCCTCGAGTGACGAATGTCGAGCACTACGCGCGCATCGTCAAAGAAAAGGCCGTACTGCGTAGCCTGATTTTCTCGGCGTCGGCAATTCAGGAGCAGGCCCTTGCCGCAGGCGATGATGCCGACACGATTCTCGACCGCGCAGAATCTGCGATTTTCCAGATTGCCGAGGACCGAGTTCGAGCCGGGCTTATCGGTGTCAAAGAGCTGGTCCGGGAGAATTACGAACGCCTCGAACGCATCTTCAGCGAAGGCAGACGGATCACCGGACTTGGCACCGGCTACACCGATCTGGACAATCAGACCGCCGGCCTGCAGCCCTCCGAATTGGTGATTCTTGCCGCGCGGCCTTCGATGGGCAAAACCGCACTGGCCCTGAACATTGCCGAAAACGTTGCTCTGCGCAAACGCGAGCCTGTGGCGATCTTCAGCCTGGAAATGTCGAAGGAGTCTCTGCTGCTGCGCATGCTCGCGTCCGAAGCGCGCGTCGACGCCCACAAATTCCGCACGGGTCATATGAACCGCGACGACTGGAGAAAAATCACGGGCGCGCTGTCGAACCTCGGCGAGGCGCCGCTATGGATCGACGATTCCGCGTCCTCTACGGTGCTGGAGATGGGAGCAAAAGCGAGACGGCTGAAGCGCGACCGCGGGCTCTCGCTGATGATAGTCGACTACCTTCAACTCGTGGTTCCGACGCACACCGGCCGCGGCACCAACCGTCAGGAGGAAGTCTCGAGCATCTCCCGATCGCTCAAGGGGCTCGCGAAGGAATTGAAGCTTCCGATCGTCGTTCTCAGCCAGCTCACCCGCGCCCCTGAACGCGAAGAGCGCAAGCCACAGCTTGCCGATCTCCGCGAATCGGGCGCTATCGAGCAGGACGCCGACGTGGTGATGTTTATCAATCGCCCCAACTTCTACAAGACCGATTTGCCGGAAGAGGATCGTGCGAAAGCCGAACTGATAATCGCAAAGCAGCGCAACGGACCCACCGGCACATTGAACTTCGTGTTCTTGGCCCGCCACACTCGCTTCGAAGAGGCCGCGCCCGACGCTTGGAGCGCCGGCCGCGACGAGTAAAATCGCGTCAGTCCACACCCATACAATGTGCGGCGGCACACGGCCCGTGTGATCGCGGGCCTTTTGAGACTAAGGGTACCGCCCGTAAATATAGGATAAGACTATAGATACATCGTTGTCTCCCGTTGGAAAGCCCTCTTGTCTCACGGCAATCTGGTTGCACACTAAAAGTCGGCATGTTTACCCAAACGCCGCGGACGATTTTGATGGAGCGAATTTGTTGCTCGTCACTCACGCTGACTCTGGCATTCTAAAAGGCCACACTCATGACCACGATCAAGACCAAGACCATTCACGCGAAGGGAAGGCCGGTCTGGGCGGAGATTTCGCTCAAGGCAATCCTGCACAACCTGCGAGTGGTGCGCGAGCACATAGGTCCGAAGCCGCGCATCCTGGCGGTAGTCAAGTCGAACGCTTACGGCCTCGGCGCGGTGCCGGTTTCGAAGGCGCTTCAGAAGGCCGGGGTCGATTGGTTCGGCGTCACTTGCGCCAACGAAGGAATCGAGCTCCGCGAGTCGGGCATCCGCAAGAGAATCTTGGTCCTCACCGGCTTCTGGCCCGGCGAAGAAAAGCGTCTCATCGAAAACAATCTTACTCCCGCCGTTACGCGCGCCGAAGACGTCCGACACCTGGAACGCGCCGTCGCGAAAACCTTAGGCAGCAAATCCGGACGCTTCCGTTTCCATCTCAAGATCAATACGGGAATGAACCGCCTGGGCATTTCCCCATCGGAAATCGAGGCGTTCGCGAACGTGCTGGCCAGCAGCAAGCATGTTGAACTCGAAGGAACGTTCACACACCTCGCGTCATCCGAGAATTTCGAGTCAGGGCAAACAGAGGAGCAAGAGAAGGTTTTTGAGGATTGTCTCGACAGGCTGCGCGCACTTGGAATTTCGCCCGGCATCGTTCACATGGCCAACAGTGCCGCCATCTGCGCTCGGCCAACCACCTGGTTCGACATGGTGCGCCCGGGTGCGATTCTCTATGGCTACTATCAGTCCTTCGAGCCGCCGCTAAAGCAGCACGAGGTGCGGTGCGAGATTCCGATCGAGCCGAGCCTCTCGATGCGGGCGCAAATCATCAGCCTGCGAGAAGTTCCGTTTGGCGAGGGAGTGGGCTACAACGCACGATTCGTCACTGGCGGGCCTTCCCGCATCGCGGTGATCAATGCGGGGTACGCAGACGGCATCGTGCGCCAGCGAACGAATCACGGTTGCGCGATCGTACGAGGACGACGCGTGCCCCTGGTCGGAACCATTTCCATGGATCTGACGACGCTGGACGTCACCAGCGTTCCCGACGCGGCGCTTGGGGATGTGGTTACGATCTACGGCAAGGACGGAAAATCGCAAATCGTCGTATCGGAGGTTGCCCGCGAAATTGGGACGGTCACGTCGGAGCTCCTCTGCGCGCTCGGGAAACGCGTTCCTCGCTATTACCTCTGATCGCCTCTATTTCCAAGCAGTTGTGGTTTTGCGGTGTTATACTGCGCGCATTATAGGCGTCTCTTTCATTCCATTCGTACCGGCGAATCAAATACTGTCGATAAAGCCGGCAGGAGGAAGATGCTCGTCGCTGCGTGAGCGCAGAGCTCGCAGCGTTTATACAATTCATCGGGTGCAACCATGCAAAGGCCTTCTAACGCGCCGAGCCGCCCGTCGGCTGGCGCGCCTGTAGAAAGTACACCTGCGAAATCTGTCTCGCTGTCCCGTTCGGCCCAGGATCAAGTTGGAACCTTTTGGGACATGCTCGCCATGCGCCTGATCTTCGTGACCGTGTGCGCCGGGGCGGGATACCACTTCCGCCCGTTCAGTCTCTCCAGGGAAATGGCGACGCTAGCGGGGTTGCTCTTTGCGATTTGCGTGATCCTGTTCGAGGTCCGGCTTCGCAGGGCCAGCCTCCGCCGCCTCATCGGCGCGGCTATCGGTTCACTCATGGGTATTCTCGGCGCCTATTTGACTTCCCTCATCTTTACGCATACCACGATGCCAGAGAGCACGCGTTCGTTTTTCAGCTTGGCTGTTTTCCTCGTGATGGCATACATCGGCCTCGTGCTCGGCGCGAACAAGGGCGACATGCTGAATTTGCAGGCGCTTGGAGGCCTTTTCGGCAGCGAACGCAATACGAAGCACACGTTCAAGGTGCTGGACACCAGCGTCATCATCGACGGCCGAGTGGCCGACATCGCCGACGCGCAGTTCCTGGACGGTACGATCATCATTCCGCAGTTCGTTCTTCGCGAACTACAGCTTGTGGCCGATTCGGCCGATCCGCTGAAACGGCAACGCGGACGCCGCGGGCTCGAGGTCTTGCAGCGAATCCAGAAGATGCCGCACCTGGACGTGCAGATCGCGGAGGATGATTTTGCCCATATCGCGGATGTGGACATGAAACTGATTGAGCTGGCCAAGCGCTACGACGCTAAAATTGTCACCAATGATTTCAACCTAAATAAAGTCGCGACGCTTCAGGGGATCGAAATCATGAACGTGAATCAGCTCGCGAATGCGCTCAAGCCGGTCGTCCTGCCGGGCGAGATCATGCGGGTCTTTATCCTGCGCGAAGGAAAGGAATACAACCAGGGGGTTGCGTACCTGGACGACGGCACGATGGTAGTTGTCGACGGCGCCCGCAAAATGATCAACAAGACGGTGGATATCAGCGTCACTTCCGTCCATCAGACCACCGCTGGCAAAATGATCTTTGGACGTTACGACGAGCGCGGCGAACAACCGCGAGGGGCGGGAGCTGCCTCGGAATCGCACATGGGTTCCCGACCTACCGAGGGAACGCCAGGTGGAGAGCGGCCAGCGCGTCCGCTGTACCCAGACACGGGCCGTTCTTAGCAAGCGCGCCATCGCTCGCAAGGTCTTGCTTGCGATAGACTAGTGGCCCTTCAATGGCTCGAATCGCTGCCATCATTCCCGCTGCAGGACTCGGCACCCGGATGGGCGCTGACGTGCCGAAGCAGTTTCTCGAGCTCGACGGTCTGCCTCTCGTTATCTTCACGCTGCGGAGACTTGCTGCCAGCCCCGCGATTACGGATTTTTTCATCGCGACGCGTGCCGAGGATGTAGTCTCCCTGCAGGATAAGGTTGCGAAATCCGGGATCGGGCGCCCGGCGAGGGTGGTTCATGGAGGCGACACGCGCCAGCAATCCGTCGCGAATGCGCTCGCGCAAGTGGACCCATCCACGGAGCTCGTTCTTGTGCACGACGCGGTACGCCCGTTCGTCACACCGCAACAGATAGGACGCGTGATCGCCGAAGCGCGCAACCGCGGCGCGGTGATCCTTGGAATTCCCGCCATCGACACGGTAAAAGAAGTGAAACGGGCAAGCTTGCCGGAGGATGTCGCGCTGATTTCCGCGACGATTCCTCGCGAGCGAATCGTTCTAGCGCAGACGCCCCAGGCGTTTTCCTACGCGGTTCTCCGCGATGCCTTCCGAAAAGCTCAGCAGGACGACGTCACCGGATCGGACGAAGCGCAAATCGTCGAGCGCTTTGGGCACGAGGTTTATGTCGTCCTTGGATCCGAACGCAACCTGAAAATCACGCGCCCGGCTGACATGGACCTTGCCCGCTTCTACCTCCATCAGGAGCGACGAACAAAATGACGCGCTCAGGGATTGGCTACGATCTGCATCGCCTGGCCGAGGACCGGAAGCTGATGATTGGCGGTATCGAGGTCCCATTCGATAAGGGTTCGGTGGGACATTCAGACGGTGACGTCCTGAGTCATGCGCTCTGCGACGCGCTTCTTGGAGCCGCGGGCCTCGGCGACATCGGCACACACTTTCCCGACACGGATCCGAAATGGAAAGGAGTCTCGAGCCTTCTTTTTCTCGAGCACACGCGCAAGCTGCTCGACGATCGCTGCCTTCGCATCTCGCATGTCGATGTGATCGTGATCTGCGAGCGGCCGAAACTCGGCCCTCACTTCCCCGCAATGCAGGCGGCGCTCGCAAAATCGCTCGGCATCTCCGCCGACCAGATCAATCTGAAAGCCAAGACAAACGAAGGCACGGGCGAGATTGGTCGCGGGGAAGCTATCGCCGCGCACGCCATCGCGAACCTCGAAAGCTGACCCGTCGGTGTGCGGCTTACTGAGCTAGAATCGTTTCCGATGCCTCCTGATACTCCGATCGAAACCGCAGGGGAGCGAGTCCATTCTTGCACGCCCGCAGACATCGAGGAGATTCTCCGAGAGCGTGGCTGGTTCAGTATGCAGGATGGTCGTCAGATCGCTCCGGCTCTGCAGGAGTGGCTTGCCCGCGCTGCAGAGCTGCTTGGGCCTCACGTTGCCAGCCCCGAGGACCTGGGCGGTCTACTAGAGCTGCTTTTCTCGTACGATGCGGCCGAGCTGCTGCGCCAGCGTGAGAGTCAGGAGGTACTTGCGCGCACGGGTGCGCGGGAAGTGCTTCGTGAACTCGCGAATCGCGTCCTTGAAGGCGAAGACATCGATTCCGACCGGTTCAAACAAATCGTCGAGAATTTGAAGTCGGTGGTCCCATATCGCAGCCGCGCCATGTTTCACCCGATTCGATTGGCCCTCGCGGGCCGAGCAGGAGAAGGCGAACTTGATAGGGTTATCTTGTTGATTGATTCCGCTTCAAAACTCGATTTTGCCGTCCACGTGAAAAATACGCGGCAACGAATGCTGGAGTTCTGCGCGGCGCTTGATTAGCCGGCTGCCAAAAAACCAATGAACTGGCTAACGGGATTCCATGCGGTGGAAGAGGCACTGAATGCGGGCCGTGCGCTCGACCGCATCATTATTGCGCGAGGCCGCCACGGTGATCGCATCGAGTCCGTTGTGCGGCTCGCAAAATCTCGCAACGTTCCGGTTCGATTCGAGGAACGCGAGCAGATCGACCGCCTTGCTGGAACCCGCGAGCATCAGGGCATCGCCGCGCTCGCTGCCGCGAAGCCAACCGTGGAGCTCGAGGATTTGCTCGCGGACAAAGCCGCTGGCGGCATCCTTGTTCTACTCGATGGCGTCGAAGATCCGCACAACCTGGGAGCGATTGTTCGCACGTCGCTGGCAGCAGGAGCGAGGGGAGTGGTCGTTCCCGAGCGCCGGGCGGCGGGGTTGACCGACACGGTGGAACGAGCATCAGCGGGCGCTCTCGCGCACTTGTCGGTGGCGCGCGTGAAGAATCTCGTTCGCGCGATGGAAGAGATGAAGGAAGCGGGCTACTGGCTGGTCGGCCTGGACGAGCGCGCCGAAAAAAGCTATACGGACGTCGATCTCACCGGTTCTATCGGAATTGTCCTTGGCCGCGAAGGCGAAGGGCTTCACGACCTGACGCGCAAGCGCTGCGATTTTCTCGTCTCCCTGCCCACCACCGGCCCCGTGCGCTCGCTCAACGTTTCGGTGGCGGCCGGAGTCATGCTGTTTGAAGCAGTTCGCCAGCGAGGCGAGCGAAAATCGCCGGCGGCACATAGCGATGGAAAGACGCCGATAAACGAGAAATCTGGTTAGCTCTCTTATTTGTCGTACTGAATCAGCGAAAACACGTCGACGTCGGGGAGCTTCGCACGGCCGTTGAGGAACGTCAACTCTACGGCGAACACCGCGCCCACAATCTGCGCGCCGAGCTGCCGCAGCAGCTTCACAGCCGCCGCCGCCGTCCCGCCGGTCGCGAGAAGATCGTCGCAAATCAGCACGGTCTGGCCGGGACGTACGGCGTCGACGTGAACCTCCAGTGAATCGCTGCCATATTCAAGCTGATAAGTGACCGACGCCGTTTGCGATGGCAACTTTTTCGGCTTCCGAGCCGGCACGAATCCGGCGCCGAGCGCGTATGCGAGCGCCGGTCCGAAGATGAAGCCGCGCGCCTCGATGCCTGTAACGAGATCAATTTGCTTGCCGCGATAGTGGTCGCAAAGCCTGCTCACGAGCAAATGAAACCCTTGCTTGTCCTTGAGCAGGGTCGTCAAGTCGTAAAACAAGATTCCCGGTTTCGGGTAGTCCGGAACCTCGCGGATCAGTGCTTTTAGGTCGTCCATTCGTCCTCTTTTTAGTCGTCGTACTCAATCGAGAATTTGTGCGCGAATTGAGGGTCGATTTCAGCGGCGGCCTCGGTCACGTCATCCACGATCGCGCCCGACGGCCCGCGCCTGAGTTCTGATCGAAATGCATTCAAAGCCGTGGGCAGCGCAATCGCATACACCTCCACGCGGCAGTCGCGCAGGTTCTTTGCGAAGCCGGTGATACCGAGTTGTCGCGCGACGCGTGAGGCAAAATAACGGTAGCCAACTCCCTGAACCATTCCACTCACATAGTAGCGCTTTGCCACTTTCTCTTCGGGCACGGCTAGCTCTAGTCCCCGCCACAAACGGCTGATTCTAGCAGAGCCGCCAAGCCCGGCACATCGTGAACGCGTAAGTCCGACCGCGGAAGCGCGCGGGTGTTGTACTCGGCAAGCTTTCCCTGTAAGGGGGATCCCCTCGGGTATCCGAATTGTGGTCTCAGTCTGTCATTCGTATTGCGGCTCTGCTCGGTTACAGATAGTACCGATTAGAAAGAGCGTTTTTGTTGGCAGGATTGAAGTTGCCGTGATTTCTAATATTCGCGTGTACCGATTAGAAATCAGCATCCCCGCCGTCTCCTTCGTGCTCTCGTCGTCGAGAGCAAAACCCAAGGACGCTAGCACGGAAGCGTTTGAAGAGACAATTCGCAAAAATACGGAGATAGGACTCATAGGACCTGGTCAACCGTCCCTCCGGGACCAACCTCTTTCCTCCTCTCTGTTCCCGGCATTCCGCTTCGCTCTTTCAATATGTTAGGGTTCGAATCCTGAAACCCGGCCGGGCTAAGTACGGTCGCCGCTCCGCGGCTTAGAGCGACGGACACGCTAGGACGTGCTATCGATAGGGGCCGTCTCCCGGCAAACGCAATTCGCGGGCTCAGGGGCCGCGGAGTCATGGCAGAATTGCCCGGCCATGTCGCGACGCAATTCGAAAAATCGAGGCTCCGCGGGATTTCGCTTCGCTCGTGTGGCATGGCAACTGAGCATCCTGTCCGCGCTCGCTTTTGGCTCGATCATCGCCTCGATCGGCGCCCCTAAGGCAGTTCCCACGGGCCGCATGGAAATTCCGGCAGCGCCCTGGCAAGACGGCCCGCCCAAAGACTCCAAGCAGCCTCGGGGGCTGGAAATCGTGGAACACGGCGGATATCCGGAACTGCGGTTTGACGGCGAGCCATTCTTCGTGCACTCAGCGGCATTTTTCTACTATCGGATCCCGCGCGATCTCTGGGAGACGACGCTCGATCGCTATCGGTCGCTCGGCATCAATACGCTCGATCTTTACATTCCCTGGAACTGGCACGAGGCAAAGGAAGGAGAACTTGATTTTGATGGCCACTCGAATCCACGTCGCGACTTGCGAAGCCTGCTGATTCTCGCCACGCAGAAAGGATTCAAGATCGTTGCGCGGCCTGGTCCTGAGATTTTGAACGAATGGCGCCACGGCGGCTATCCTGGCTGGCTGCTCGAGCGTCCGCAATACCACATGGATCCTCTCGACTGGCTTGAAGGGCGCTACCCTCCGCTCGATAACCTCAATGCCCACGACGCGGAAGGGGCCGCGCGAGGCTGGCTCGACAATTCCACTCACATGGAAGCAACGAAGTCCTGGTTCGCAGCTATCGCGAAGGAGCTCGCTCCATACAGCTCGCGCAAGGTCGTTCGTGTGAAGGCCGAAAATCGCGACGCTCCGCCCCGCGACGTGAGCGGTCCTCTTCTGTTTGCGCAGCTTGGAGACGATTTTGGGATCGGCCGCACGAATCGCGTGGGCCCCGATTTTTGGCGATACGTCGAAGAATTGCGCGGGATGCTGGCAGCTGGCGGGCTCGACGTGCGCGTTTTCATCAATCCAACGGATATGCGCGTATCGGCAGCGGGATCGGCGCAAAATCCACCCATCGGTGCGATGGGCCAATGGTATATGCATCCTCGCGAGGCTTCTGACGCGAGCGCGCGCTTGCTTACCACAATTGATGCCGCGGAAATCGAATTTTTCTCGGAGGAACTGAAGACCCAGCCGAATTTTCCGCCTGCGATGATCGAGTATCAAGCTGGGTGGTATGCGCCTGGGGACGACGACCGGCCGCAGCCCAGTTTGCCCGAGAATACGCTGCTCAGTTCTCGCTTACTGATCGGCAACGGCCTCCACGGACTCAACTCTTTCCCTCTTCAGGACACTTTCACACCTGCGGGCTATTCGGTGCCGTGGGCGAATCAATCGTATCGCTGGGACGCGGCGTTGAGTCCAGACGGCGACCCGCAGCCGCGGCTTGAGGCGGTGCACCGAAATTCCCAATTGCTGCAAGCCTGGGGCGGGATGCTCGCCTCATCGCACAAACGCGCTGATTTCGGAATCATTTATCCACTTGGGGCGTTTCCTCAGGATGTTCTTACAGCGGCAGACATTCAGAACGTCTCCGAATCCGTGATGCGCATCGAGAGGCTCGGCACGCTCGCCACGCTTTCGAGTGAACTTCTTGATCCGGAATATCAACCGGTCAACCAGTTGCTGCGCGATCCGCTCTTGCTTCTGCCGACTTTCGATCCGGACAAACCACAATTCCAACTTTCCGAGCGCGCTCAATCGACAATCGTCGAATACGTCCAGGAAGGGGGCGTGCTCGTCGTTTTTCCGGCACGCCCGGCCGGACAGATCATCGGGCAGCTTTGGAAAGATGCCTCTGGCTCAACCGTCTCTTCCGAATCAGGGATCCAGCGTCGGTGGAAATTCGGAAAAGGCGAAGTGATCGAATCGTCCCGGGACTTCTATTCGTGGGTGTCGCTCGAAGAGAGTCTGGCGGTCAACAAGGCGCGACAGGCATCCGATGGGGCTATTGGCGTTCTCAATGAGTTTCTCGCAGCGGCGGACATTCTGCCCGCCGTCAGATTCTCCGGCAAACCTCAGGGGACTGACGCCCTCATCCTTTCCGAGATTGTGACGAACGAAGGCACGGAATTGTTTGGCGGCCGAAAAGGCGGGCGAGGATTTCTGAGCGCAACGAATTTGGCCGAGCACGATACGGTGGACGCCAATGTCGACATCCTTTCGCCGTCGGCATCCGCCAGAGGGCACGCAGGGAGAGTATTCTTCGCTGCATCTGGTGGTGCCGCCGCGTGAATCCGTCCTGCTTCCTCTGGGGATGCCCCTTTGTGCCGCTGATCGAAACAGCTTTTCGTGCGGCGACTCTATCCCGTTGGCCGGCGCGGAATTTCTCGATGCGCGGCGCGAGGGAAAAACCCTGGAGTTAACGTTCTACGTCCCTGCGCGAGCTGATGTTCGTGTTCATCTCGGCATGAAGCCCTCGCGCGTTTCACTCGACGAAGCAGACACTAAGCCGGACTCGACATGGCTCCCCGACAGTCAAGAATTGCAATTGACCATTCCTCGCGGTGCAGCTCCCACCTTCCTCCGTACCCTCAAACTTGACGTGCACTACACGCCACACCTAGTCGAGGTGGACAAGCGAAACCAGCCCCGCAAAGCCCCTCCCGAGGATATTGAATACTACGTCCAGAACGCGGTGCGTTTTCCAACCAGCGCGAACGCATTCTTGCGAACGTATCCGGCGTTGGTGACTCCCAATGAGGACGGAAAGATCAGCGTGCTGCTGATTGGGGAAAATCGGAACCAGTTCGCAAACAGCTACGCCGAACTTTCATTCGACAAACCTCTGCACGGTTCGAAGAGTCTGGTGGTTCCGGCTCACGGCACAGCGAGTGAAACGCTTGAGTTTAAGACGGCGGAAACGCAGCTACCCGGCAATCCGCTACCCCCCGACCATCTCTTTCGCGCCGCGATTGAAATACATACGGCCCATGACCGCCGCGTCTTGCCGATAACCATCCTACTCCGTACGGTGGGCGTCCCAGACCGCTATCGATTCGATTTCGACCGCGACGGGAACGACGAGTGGGTGCTCGAGAACGACCGCCTGCGGTTGATCGTTTCGCCGGAATCAGGCGGCCGGGCGCTCGCGTTGATTGACAAATCGTGGGGCGCGAGCGTCTCGACGAGTGTAGGTCTGTTCCGCGACAATTTCTCCTTCACGGAAAATCCACCGGGAATCAGTGAGTCCCGAGCGCGCGGGAAGTATGGCCTCTTCAATCGCCCGTATGCCGCCGCATGGAGCGAGGATGCGGCGCACCCGACGCTGAATCTGCAATATGAGGCTGCGGATGTTTTCCCCGCCGGTGCCAAGATCGAAAAGTCAATACAGCTTGCCGATGCAGACAGTCTGCGCGTCGACTATCGAATTGCGCTGCACGCCGGGGCCACGGGGGCCGTCGATCTACCCGTCGCCCATTTGCAGTCCTTTGTAGCTGTCAATTCATTTCCGGCGGAGGCTGGATCAGGCGAAGTTGGATCAGGAACATCGACGCGTTTTTGTTGGCAGCGGAGAGCATCACCAGACGCAGCGCCCGCCGCCTCGGCACCGCCCGATACTAAGGCCGAAGGACTAGATCAAGATTGCGAGGACTTCGCCCCGGACGGCAAGCCGATTGAACCGCCTCAGGGCATCTCGAAAATTGAAATCCACAGCCCGGGCCGCGCTGGAATCGAAATCAGCTGGGATTGTTCCGACGCCTGCGCGCGATTGACGATTGAGCCCAAGTTCTTTTCCGCCCTCTTCCGGCTCGTATTTCCGCCTCTTACTCCAGGCGCGGACGCGGCGCAATACTCAATGCGCATTCACGTCCTCACCGCACCGTGACCGGCCGGCTGAGTCATGGCGTACGGTTTGACTCGACGAGGCCTCAGCGCATCTAATAGAACTGAGCGATCGAGAAAATGCGAACCTGCTTTATTGCTATTCTGTTCAGCGGCGTGCTGCTGCCGTTACCTGCCGGCGCGCAGGATCAACAGGGGCCGATTGCGCCTCCCCCGAAATTCGAAGTTCACAGAATTCCGTCGGTTCCGCATCCGGGGCCGCCGCCGATTCCCGCGCAAGAGATCATCCAGCGCTTTGCCGCCAGTGAAGATGTGATGGCGAAAGCCTACAAAACCTTCACGTTCACCCAGGCGATCAGCGTCCAGGAACTCAGCGGGCCGCCTGGAAAGTTCACCGCGAGCGGCGAAGTGTATACGAAGCCTGACGGCAATCAGTACTGGCGCGTCATTCAGTCTCCACAATCCAATTTGAAGACGACGACGCTAACCCTGGAAGACATCCGTACGATTGCCAGCCTTCCGCTCTTCGTTCTGACGAGCGGCGAAATCGGAAACTACAATTTCCTCTACGCCGGCCAGGACAAACTCGACGAGCTAAACACCTACGTCTTCCAGGTCAAGCCGAAGCAGTTGAGCCGCACGCGCCGCTTCTTCGAAGGCGCAATCTGGGTAGACGACCACGATTTTGCGATCGTGAAAAGCTATGGAAAGTTCGTCAGCGAAGTCGATAGCGATGGCGATAGTGGGGCGAAACTTCCGTTCACGATGTTCGAGACTTATCGCGAAAACGTTCAGGAGAAGTACTGGCTCCCGACGTACACCAGCTCCGACGACTACATCAACACGTCAAGCGGCGACCAGTTTCATTTGCATCTCATCATTCGGTCGACTGACTTCAAGGCGAATCCGCAGCAAACCGTTCCCGCACCGGCTAGTACTAATCCCGGGGCAACGCCTGGCTCACCTCAGCTGCTGAGCGCGTCTCCTCAAATCAGATAGCGCAATTCATTTCAGCACGTTCAAGTGCCTTGGCACCTCGCGCACAGAAGCCAAGAGCAAGTCAGGCCTTGCCGCGCGCAGCCGCGCCTCGGTGGGAAATGGACCGAGTACGCCGATGGGGCGGACGCCAGCGCGCCGCGCCATCTCGATGTCCTCCGGTGAATCACCAACGTAAACCGTTTCATCCGGCGAAGCCTTCAGCCGCCGCAAAGCAAGCCTCAACGGCGCAGGGTCCGGCTTCCGCCTGTGAGCATCCTCGCTGCAGACGCAGACGGAGAAGTAGCGCTTCAGTTCGAACCGGCGGAGCTGATTCCGAACCCGCCATCGGCTGCCGCTCGATACGATCCCGAGCCGAAAATCCTGATGCAAGACGCGCAGCACCAATCGCGCACCCGGAAGCAATTCGGGTTTCTGCCGTCGGTATGCGACCTTCCATAGACGGTCGGCTATTTCCCACTTCGCGCGCGGAAGCCGAGCAGCGCGATAGACTCGCAGCCAGTTTGGAGAATAATGCCGCTCGAAATCGCGAGCACCCCACGTGATACCGAGCTCGCGAAACATCTCAAGGTAAGCGCCTGAATCGGCGGCGTAGGAATCGAGAAGCGTGCCGTCCCAATCGAACAGCACCACTCGCGCGCGAAAACGGATGCGGGTCACAAGAAGGAGATCGTATCAGGAAATGGAAGGGCGGCGTCTCAGCCTCGCCGCAAGAATTCAAAATCTGTAGAATCAGCTCAGTGCGCGTGATATCGCAGAGGAATCACATCGTCCCGCTGCAGGGCAAAATCGTCGAACGTTGCGGCGTAACCTCGCCAACCGGGCGTGTCCGTCTGATCGGAACGAATGATGTGAGCCGCTGTGTACATTTGAACGCGGCCGCACCCGAGAGGCCGGTCGACGAGGCCGACTTCCAGTTCAATCGACGTGCCTGCTTCCAGGTCGCGTGGCGCCAGGAAATAGATGCCGCTCGAACTGATGTTTCGAGTGACCAGCGTCACCGGAAAATCCTCTGGCACTTCGCCCACTCGAATCAGGCGTAGCGGTAGCGACAGTTTCGCGCGCGGGTAGCGGCGCCGTTCTCTGGCCACGCCGATGGCATGCGTCGGGACGCGGGCAAATCGCCTTGGCCCGGGTTTGCCGGAGAAGGCGACAACGTTTTCAGTGCTTTCGAAATCACGCAGCGGCGAAATTGCGGGCCGCTGCTCTTTCCGTTCGGGAGCAGCCCCCATAAATCTCCCCCCAGACCGGCTTCGAGATGGGACCCCTTGCTTGGGTTGCAAATATGCAGTCGACACTGTATTGCGTCAACAGGGGGCGAACAAAAGGTGTTGTATATATAAACGGGGGGCGAGCCTCCTAAAGGGGTCCCAATTTGGCCCAGTTTGGACGCAAGAAACGGATAGCGGCGGAGATTCGGATTCGGTAAGTTGGCACATGAGCGAGGCCAAGCTATGAGCCAGTTGACACCGCAAACCATGGGTCGAGGCGAAAACGCCGATCGCGCTAATCAAGCCCTGTGGGATTCCGTGCGAGGAAGAGACCGGGCGGCAGATGGAGTGTTCGTTTACGCGGTGCGGTCAACCGGGATTTACTGCCGCCCGTCGTGCCCATCGCGGAAGCCGCGCCGCGAACAAGTAGTTTTCTTTGTGCTGCCCGCCGCAGCCGAGCAGCAAGGGTTCCGCGCGTGCCAGCGTTGCAGGCCTCGCTCGATCGCCATCCGCGATCCCAGGATCGACATGGTCGCTCGTGTTTGCAGGGAAATCGAATCGCGAATTTCGAGCGCCATCGACTTAAACAGCGAGACCCGGCTGACACTTGCAGCCCTCAGCGCCCCGGTAGGTATGAGTTCACACCAGCTCGAGCGTGCGTTCCGCGGCATCATGGGCATCACTCCGCGCCAATACGCCGACGCGCAGCGGATGCGCCGGCTAAAATCAGGTCTGAAAAAAGGAGATAACGTGACCACCGCACTTTACGACGCAGGATTCGGCTCAAGCAGCCGCCTTTACGAACGCGCGCCGTCACACCTTGGGATGACTCCGGCCACGTACCGTCAAGGAGGAGCCGGGATGAGCATTCATTACACAATCGTCAATTCGCCGCTGGGACGGTTGCTCGTCGGAGCCACAGATCGCGGCGTTAGCGCTTTGTATCTGGGGGAATCGGATGCCCGGCTCGAAGCCGCCCTTCGGAAGGAGTATCCGCGCGCGGATGTTCGACGCGACCACAACGGCCTCGAATCCTGGGTGGGAAAGATTCTCGACCATCTCCAGGGGCAACAGCCACATCTGGACTTGCCGACGGACGTGCAGGCAACCGCTTTTCAGCGGCGCGTCTGGGAAGAACTTCGCCGCATTCCTTACGGAACCACAAAGACCTACGGAGAAGTGGCCCGCGCAATTGGCCGTCCTAGCGCGATTCGTGCTGTCGCGCGCGCGTGCGCGACGAATCCCGTTTCCGTTGTGGTCCCATGCCACCGTGTAGTGCGCGAAGACGGCAACCTCGCCGGCTACCGCTGGGGACTCGATCGCAAACGCGCGTTGCTCGCGAAAGAGCAGACCTCACGCAAGACTTCTTGAAACGCGGGTCAAGTCGTGCCGGACCACGATGAAATCATGAACGGAAATCGCGACGAGGATTCACTGCTTCTGCTCGGTGCGGCGGAACGGGAGAAGATGTGGCACGCGCTCGTCGAAACTGTGGAGCAGTACATCTCTGGGATTCGCGATCTGCCCGTATCTGCCGAGCCGTCACCCGAGGCTGTACGCTCCTTTGTCGCCCGTGTTGACTTCGGGCGCCCGATGTCACCAGAGGACGCCGTCCGCTTCGCGGCGGATGCTTTGTCGCGGACGCAGGTTCATACGCCCCATCCGCGCTATTTCGGCCTGTTCAATCCAACTCCGACAACAATTGGAATAGCGGCGGACGCAATTGTAGCGGCTTTCAACCCGCAGCTTGCGGTTTGGAAGCACAATCCCTTCGCCACCGAGGTAGAGCGGCATCTGATACGCGCCTTCGGTTCGCAGTTCGGCTACGATCCAGCGACATGTGATGGGGTGATGGCGTCGGGCGGTTCGGAAGCGAATCACACGGCTCTGATCGTGGCGCTCACACACGCTTTCCCGGAACTTGAAAGCGGTGGCTTGCGCGGGCTTCGGGTCCAACCGGTATTCTATGTCTCCGCAGAGAGTCATCATTCGTTCCACAAGGCGGCGCGCTTGTGCGGTTTAGGCAGCATGGCGGTGCGGGAGATTTCAGTCGATTCGAGTTTGCAGATGGAGCCGGCGGAACTCGAGGCCGCGATTCGCAGGGATCGCGGCAATGGCTTCGCGCCGTTTTTAGTAGTGGGTACAGCCGGTACCACGAACGCCGGCGCTATCGATCCGCTCCGGCAGATCGCCGACATCGCCGCCAGAGAGAACCTCTGGTTTCACGCGGACGCCGCATGGGGCGGCGCCGCAGCGCTTGTTCAGGAATTGCGTCCACTGCTCGCGGGGATCGAACGCGCAGACTCCATCACACTCGACGCTCACAAATGGCTCTCCGCTCCTATGGGTGCGGGGATCCTGCTGACGCGCCATCCGCAGATTCTCGGCCGCGCGTTTCATATTTCGGCGGCCTACGTGCCGCCCAAAGCCGACGGGACGGGTTTCGATGCCTACGAGCACTCGCTTCACTGGTCGCGACGCTTTATAGGCTTGAAGATATTCCTGTCGCTGGCGGTAGCAGGTTGGGAGGGATACGCCGCGACGCTGCGGCAGATGACTCAGGTGGGTCAGCAACTTCGACGCGAACTCGAAGCCGCCGATTGGGATGTCGTGAATTCAACCGAGCTGCCGATTTGCTGTTTTCAGGACCGGCGGTCGCCCGATGGTCGTTTGTCCGCCTACCTCGACGCGATAGCCCACGAAGTGGTTTCTTCCGGGGACGCCTGGATCTCGACGACTCGCGTTCGAGGCAATATTCCCGTCCTGCGTGCCTGCATCACAAGCTACCGTACCAACGTCAGCGATCTGCGAATCATGGTTTCAGCGTTGAATGCTGCGCGCGTGAAGTTGCAATCGGGAAAAGCGGCGAGAACCGCTACCCCTGAGGCTTGACTTTCTCCGTCCCCTTGGGCCAATGCGGCTTGAACTCCGAATCCGGTATGTTTGGGTTCTTCACTACGTGCGAGTACTTCGCAATCGAATAGTCGCCCGAACCAGTCTCGTAGAACTGCTGTTGCACCGGCAGCCACGATGAAGGATCGAGCCACAGGTCGACCTTCGAGATCTGTTTGCGGACGGCGTCCGATTTAGGAGTCAATTCGAGCTCGACGGTCTTCCTCTCGTCGATCGTGGACTCGCCGACAAGCGTTACCTTGTACGCCTTTTCAAGACTCTTGCCCTGCGTACCGAATCCAAGCAGCAGGAACTCGTCCACCATCGCTCGATTCTTGCCGAGGTTGTATTCTTCGACGCGCTTCAGCCCCGGGTTATAGAGATATAGATTGTCGCCCGTGCGCAAAATGGTCCGGGCGTCGGGAGCGTTCATCTGTAGCAGCATCTTGTCACCGCGGACCCGGATTGTTCCCGTCTCGGTCGAGCGATCGTTCACCACCACCGTCACTTTGGTGCGGTCGACGTCGGCGGAAAGACTATGAAAATCCTTCGCCGCGGCGTCCAGTTGATGCAGCACGGCTCCCACCGTCCAACCTCCGTGGCCCTGCTCCGCCGCGGCGCACGCCAACGCGCACGCCAACGTTAGGGAGCTGCAAAGGCCAAAGAGCTTGGCCTCAATAGTTCGCATCAAGATTTCCCCATGTGACGCCCCAAAAAAACGCACAGAAACAAGCGCGGGATGATACCACACTATTTAGGATGCACCGGCCGGCGGTCGGTTACGACGAATCGCAGGCCGCCAGACCCGGGCGTGTCGATTGGTTAGAGATGAACTGCAACGTCGTAAAACTGCACCGAGCCGTCGTTGGCGAGCACGGGACTGATCCGCAGGACCTGGAAGGTGCGGCCCTTCAAATCATCCACATTTCCGCTCAGGATGTCGTGCGTTTCGCGCTCGAGTTCTGGAGTCGTTTTCGCTGCGCGTTTCTGAGGAGCCAGCAATTTTGCGTCGAGACGGTACGTGCGTGTTTGGCCGCTCGAGTCTTGCTCGAGGAGTTGTACGCCTGGATTGTCGGAGGTGCTCGATTGCGGCTGATCGTGAAACCAGCTTCGCGGCGTCAGCAGAACGAACGCAAGAATCGCCACAACCATCAGGTCGTAAGGCCAACTTCCGCGCTCGTATGACCAAAAAATCGTGCGAACGCATCCTCGCCACAGCTTGCGCATTTCAGTGAACTGAAGTGCCGTTCACGACCATCCCGTCGCGCATATGCAGCACGCGATTTCCGTAAGTGGCCGCTTCCGGATTGTGCGTGATCATCACCACGGTCTGCCCTAAATCCTTGTTCAACTGGCGCAGCAGCGAAAGCACGCTTTCAGAGCTCTTCGTGTCCAAATTCCCGGTAGGCTCGTCGGCAAGAACAATTTTCGGCTCGCTGATGATGGCGCGGGCCAATGCCACTCTTTGCTGTTCTCCTCCGGAGAGTTCCGACGGCCTGTGATGCAGCCTCTGCGAAAGGCCCAGCAGATTTGCCACCACCTCAAAACGGTGCGGATCGAACCCGTTTCCGTGGATATGCTGCGCGAGCGCGATATTGTGGTACGCGTCCAGCGTGGGCAGCAGATTGAATCGCTGAAACACAAAACCGACCTTGTGCCGGCGGAGCAAGGTTCTCGCAGAATCGCTCATGGTGGTCAAATCGTTGCCATCGAGCAGCACGCGCCCTCGCGTCGCCTGCGCCAGTCCGCCAATTACGTGCAAAAGAGTGGATTTCCCGCAGCCGGAAGGCCCCATGATGGAAACAAACTCGCCCGGAAACACTTCCACGTCGATTCCACGAAGCGCCGGCACATCCATTTTGCCGGTGCGGTAAATCTTCCAGAGATTTTCGGTTTTGAGTATCGGCTCCAAAGCCGGCTCCCGTGCGGGTGAGCGTACCTCCGACGATAGAAGAATTCTAGTAGCGTTTGCCATTTCTTCCTAACAACCGCCGAGATAAGCGAAAGCACCGTACGAGTGTGCATCGAGAGTTTTGGCTAGAGATGTAATCGTCATACTGACGTTGCGCCGAGCCTATTCATAAGCGAGCGCCTCGACCGGGTCCTTGCGGCTAGCCACCCAAGCGGGATAAGCCGCACCGAGCAATCCGCCGACGATGGCTATCAACCCCGAGATAACGATCCACTTGGGTAGAATCAGGATCGTCATCGACGGGAAAATAGAGGTGAAAAGCCAACGCATCAGAAAACTAAGTCCGATTCCGAAGACGGTCCCACCGAGGCAAAGCAAAGTAGTTTCGCTCAGGATGATCTCCACAATATAGCCCTTCGAGGCTCCGAGCGACTTGAGAACTCCGATCTCACGCGTGCGTTCGATGATCGTGGTGTACATCGAGAGAAAGATCACAAGGAACCCGATCGCCACTGCGATGCTAATCATTACGTTGATGAACGCGCTCAACCCGGGCAGGTTCGACGACGTCATCATATTAATGAAATCCTTGAGCGGACGAATCTCGTAGCCCGGCAGCAAACCGTGAATTTCATCCGTCACCGCTGGCGTGTGATCGGAACGGTCGCACTTCACATAGAAAATTGAGGCTTTGTCGATTGCGCCGGACATTTCCTGAAGCCCGGAGATCAGCACGAAAAGGCGGGCCCCTTTGCCGTGCTCCACAACGCCCGCCACCTTGAAATCATGCCCCAGTATGTGCAGGTTCTGGCCAGTCTTGATTTTCTTTGCTCGCGCATAGACGTCGTCCACCAAAATGTCTTCCGAGCCCTGGAGATCGCGACCGGAATGGAAAACGAACCCGCCCGAAACGGCGCGAAAACTGTCCGGATCGATCCCGTACACGACATCGAGGCCGTTTACCGAGTTGAACTGAACGAGCACCGGCGCAACGGCCTGAATGTAGTCAAGATTCCTCAACCTTCCGGCGATGCTGATAGGCATCGGAGCGCCGCTGAAAGCAGCCCAAATGGAAGCGGAGGGCGGTTGAATCATCATATCGGCGCCCACTCCCTCTGTGCGCTTAGCGGATTCCGTCAGCAATCCGGTCGTGAGCCCCACTACCAGAATCACCAGCGTTACCTCCACGGCTACTCCGATCACCGTAATCAAGGTGCGCACCGGGCGGTGCAGCACGTTTTGAGTAATCATGTGACCGATCAAGGCTGGCGCTCCTTGGCTTCCGCGCCCACGTCAACCAACTCCGTTCCCGGCGGCTGCTGCAACACGAAGCGATCGGCGGGAACTGGCTGGTTTGCCGTTAGCTTGTTGATGCCGATACTCAGCCCGTAGTCTTCACTCGGCCGTGTCAACGTGATCTGGCGCGCGAACCGCGTGCCACCAAAGTTGTCCCATCGCGTATATCGGACGTCCGCACTGACGTCGCCAGTCGGATCGTAAACCTGCAATCGTGCGATGCTAAGGTCCGCGCGATCAAACCAGGTTTTCCGTGCAATCTGCCAGTCTGCCGAACTCCCGCTTGACGCACTTTCGCCCACCGTGCCCCGAAGAACCGTCAGAACATAGTACCGTGCCCCGGGTTCCTCATCGGCTTCAAAAAGGACAGGGGTGTCCACCGGAATCGGAGTCCAGAAGATCGCTTCGGTCAAGTGCTGCGGTCTCAAGTTCTCGATCGGCTTTGCCGATTCGCGCTTCAAATTTGCCGGTCCAACCAAAAATTTATTCTTCGACGGAATGAAGATGTGGAACGTTTCGCCGTCGCTCACCATGTCGAAAATGTTCGTCCCCACAATCGGAGCCTGCCCAATCACGCGTATGCTCGCAGGGTCTTGAGCAAGAAGGAAGCCATTCACTTCGTGGTACTGCTTGAACACACCGGAGTAGGCAGTCCCAGCGGTCAACTTCATCGAAACTGAGGCATTAATCGAATGAATTGCACCGGCTTGTTCGTTATAAGCGGCAATCAGCTGCTGCTTCGTGGCCGTTTGAACTGGTACGGGGGTGCCGGCGGGCCTCGTCGCCGTCTTCTCGTTCGCAGCGCAACCAGCAGAGAAAACCGCCACCACCGCCAGGAACGCCATCCAAAAGAACCCAGGTATCCTCAGAATGTGTCGAGTCGTGAACACGAACTTAATAATTTAACAGTGTAGCCCAGCGGGGTCAACGAAGGGGCATATAACCGTGGATGCTAGTTACGCGGGAATCCTTGCGGCTCAGCTTGGAACTGACTTACGGTGAAAGGCTAGGTTTCTGTCGGGTGCGTGCCAGCAGTAGTAGGAGCGTCCGCGCCACCAAGCGACACCAGTAGTCGGCGGAGCTTGGACCGATCCTCGAGTCCCATGCCGACCATCTCGAAGCCCGCCTGCTGCGAGCGCACGAATCGAACGATGGCTTGCATGCTGATCGATCGAAGCCCAGCCGGTATTTTCAGAGTCGCCTCGGTGCCGACGGCCAGCTGAATGTCTCCACTCAATAACCCGCCTTCCAGGCTCAATACGCTGATCCCGGACGAATACTTCCCGCGCGCCGAAGTAATCACTGCAGGAACAGTGCGAGGCAGGCGAACTCGGCGATATCGGCGATGGCGCACGACATCCCGGTCCGGTATCGGGTCGAGAGGCGCAAGGGCAAGAACTTTCGCGTCAAGTCCAGACTGTGGAAGGAACGATTTCAGCCACTCAGGATCGAGTTTAGCGAGCGCCTGGGCGGCCGCCATCCGGATTTCCTCCGGGTACGCCCAGCCGAATGTTTTTCTCGTCTCGAGGAACCTCCTCAGGTGACCCACCGCAACGGGTGCGCGCATCCGACCCAAGGCTTCAATCGCTTTCACGCGAATATACTCGGGAGCTTGAGGTAGAAGCTCGCCTTCAGCCAATCGCAGCAGCTTGGGAGCGGTATCTGCGTCGCCGCACATGCCGATTTCGTCGAGCGCCAACGGCAGCACCATGCTATCGAACGCCTCAATCGAGTTCGATAGAATTTGCCCACGCTCAGGGGCGCCCGCAATCGATAGCTGGCGCACCACAGCGTCGTGAAAACCTCGCCCGCCCTCTCGCAAACGGGCTGGTAAATCGTCGTTAACCGCAATCGGATCGAGGCGGCTCAGCAAACCGACAACAGTTGCCGCCTTCGCAGGCACTTCGGTCTTGAGCGTCTCCTTCAAATGTCGGCTGCACGGCGCGCCTACTGCGGTCGCCATCTCCACGACGCACTCACGCTCCGTGCGTCGGCCGGAGCGTGCCAGGCGAACAGCGAGATGCTCGGCGGCGAGCTGCGGGACGCGCATCAGCACGCCCATGAAGCCTTCGGGCAATGCTTCCGCGGCAAGCGCTTCTTCGATGAATTCGGCAAGCCTGTTCTCGACACCGATGCGCGGCCGGAGGCTCTGTACCCAACTTGGCTTCGATTCTTCGAGGTCCGAGAGAGAGTCGAGCGACTGCTGCATCGCGCGGTAGTATCGTCGAGACGCTGATTCCTGGCTTAGGCGGACAAACGCTGCGCTCAACAGCGTCTGTAATTCCGGCTCTTTCTCCAGCGCCATTTGCTGCCCAATTTGTGTAAGTGCGTCCTGCAAGCGCTGGCTCGCAGCTTTGCTGTAGAGTTCGGCGAGCTGCCCCAGCCCGATCGCGGCTTTCTTGCGCGCCTCAGCGTCTTTGTTGCGAACGCAGGAGGCGTAGTGCAGCAGAATGTCTCCTGCAGCCTCGGATTCTCCCCGGCCCAGCAATTCTTCCACGTACTGCTGTACGTTTCGCGGCGGGATGCACCACGCTTCCGTTGACGTCAGCACCGAACGCTTGCCCGATTCCGGCACGGCAGCCCAGAACTGCCGGTCGAGAACATCCGCGTGCGACTCGACGTTCATCCCGGCCGTCGCCATCTTTTCTTCGCGCGACTTGAGCAGCTTGCGCAGCGTGTCAAGCTCGTGACCCATTCGATCGAGCAATTGCCGGACGGCATTGACCCGCACCTCGCCTCGCTGAAACCGATCGAGTGCAAAGCGAATCGCGAGATCCTCGGCCAAACGCAGCAGCATGGTCTCGTCGACTTTCGCCGAAGGTGTCTTAGCCGCGACGCCCGCCAAGGCCTGGCGGAGCGTCACCTGGGCGTTCTGCGGTAGTGAGGCTAGCTTTTGCTGCCAGGTTTGCTGGTCAAGTTGGTTGGGATTGTTCGATTGCGAGGCTTCGCCAAACTGAGCGAGCAGTCGAAGCAGGCTTTGGAGCTCGGCCTCTTTGAGTACCGGAAGTTCGAGCTCGCCATCCCCTCCGCCCGAACTGCCTGAGCCGGTTTGATATCCGCCGCCTGGGCCACCCGGGAAGCCTCCACCGAATTCGCCGCCCGGACCCGTGCCCGTGCCACCTGCGGAACCTGTGCCAGTCCCGCCGCCCGAACCTATACCGGAGCCCCCAAAACCGCTGCTGCCGGCTCCCATGCCGCTCCCGTCACCGCTACCACCGCCACCAGTGCCACTCGGGCCCGTACCAGGACCGGCCCCCGGACCTGCTCCGGGTCCACCGCCCGGACCACTACCACTGCCGTGCGAACCTTCCGCTGCCGCGATAAGCTGAATCATCTTCTCCGGGCTGCGGAACCAGTCCTGAATGCGATCGGCTTCAGCGCCGAGCGTCTTGACGGTCAGCTGGGCGGCAAGTCGCGCATCGGAGAATCCGGCGTCCTCCGCCACAAACCGGATCTCGTTAACTCGAATCCCTGATTGGTATTTCACTCCAAAATATTTCTCGAGGCGTTCCGCGAGCGGCGCTGCTTTCGGCCCTGTCTCCATGAACGCCCGTACCAGATTGGCGAACTCTTCGCGTTCTACAGACTTGGTGAAACAGATGCTCGCGACGCCGGCATTGTTAAGGAGGTCCGCAAAACTGCGCTCCGCGAAGCTGGATTCGAGCGGTTCGCCGTCCAAGAGGAGCTGGGACCCCGAGGCTCCAAGGAGCAGCCCGTTTTCGCGCGACGCCTGGACGCACTGCTGAAGTTCCACCCAAGTGGAATCGAACTGCGTGGCTGAGCGAGTGTGCTCTAAACCATAGAGCCGTGTGAACTTAAGGAGAA
Source organism: uncultured Acidobacteriota bacterium (assembly GCA_963744235.1). Classification (GTDB taxonomy): domain Bacteria; phylum Acidobacteriota; class Terriglobia; order Acidiferrales; family UBA7541; genus Palsa-295. The sequence continues at coordinate 578,160 of CAVUSU010000008.1, forward strand.
CATTAAGGCTGCGGACAAAGGCGCGAGCGTTCGGTGCCGTTGAATCGCCAGGCACTATCAGCTCGCGGGAAAGCGGGGCCATTTTGCGGATTCTCTAGTGCTAAGTGTACTAGAACCTTTGGATAGGGGAATGGTACAGACGTACCAACGTCGCCGACTGTGCAACGGCGGTCAAGAAGAGGACTTTCACGACGGCAACTGCACCTCAACGTCTTGGCCCTCTAAAGTCGGGCGCACAAGGCGAATCACTTCGCTGGCCCAGAGTTTCTCGCTTAAGCAGGACCAGTGAGCCGTCCTCAAACGCGCAGACGGCGCAGAAGAAGTACTTCGGGAATGCATTGTGATAAGCATCTACGCCGCGCCGTGCAAGTTCGCCTTCCAACGGGGGGTCACCTTCGCCTCCTGGCTTCAATTGAAGGCCGGCGCGCACCCCGAACGTCTCCCGCTGAAAACGGTCGAAGAGAATATCGAGGGAGGCGGCTTCCGGCGCAGGAATTATGATCAACCGCTGGTTTGCTTCGTGATAGGCGATCTTATGCGTGTCGCAAAACTGCCGCACGCGATCAATATGACTGAAAAAATCGAGCACCCAGGGCTGACTCATCGCCGTAGCTCGCAATACGCGGCTCCAGATCTTCGCCGCTTCACTCCCACGAACCGGCTCACGGTTCTCGTCGGCCTCGACGAGTTCAATCCCAATCGCGCGCACATCGGGCCCAAGATCGAGCGGCTCTACGTCCAAGACGTACACCTAGAACTCCGCATCCCCGGCTGCGGGAAATTTCTGCTGGAACCCCGGTGATTTCTTTCGAACTTCTAGCCAGTCGAAAAACGCATCGGGCGTCTCGAGCCAGAGCGCAAACCACTGCGCGATCTCGGTCTTTTCCGCGCGTTTCAACTCATCCACTTTGTGATTGTGGGCAATCATTTCCGCGCGACGCCGCCCAAGTCGGGCCACTTCGCGTACTCGTTCGGCAGCGGCAGATTCGCCTTCAACGGCGAATTTTCGCAAAAGCTCGTCCAGCCGGACGAGGCACATCTCCGCCTCGTCCAGATTAGAGAAATGCAGGAGGTCGCTGAACTCTTCTTCGTAGCGTCCTTCCGTGTCCGAGCGCGTCGACAACACCACGCGCATCCCAGCCTCTTGAAGCACGGTCACAATATAGTCGGTGGAGGTCTTTCCGCCTGCGCCCAGTTGAGCGATCAATTGCCTTCGAATCTGCTCGATTTCCGCCGGAGTAAAGCGCGGCTTGGTGAGGCCTCGCGCGAGTTGCAGAATCAGAGCCTTCTTCGTGGTGGAAGACTCGCCGCGTGCGCGCTCTTTGGGTCGACGCGAAGTCACAGCTTTCACTCCGTGGGTCTCCTGCCGCGAGGATCGGAAGGAGTGCCGCCCGCCAGCACGTGGCGGAGGTGCGCAACGTTGCGATTGTGTTCCGCCAGGGTGCGACTGAAGGAATGCCCGCCTTGCGCGTTTGCCACAAAATACATGTAGTCGGTTGTCGCAGGGAATAGCGCGGCCCTGAGGGAGGCTTCGCCCGGATTTGCGATGGGTCCCGGCGGCAATCCGCGATGCTCGTAGGTGTTATACGGCGAATCGATGTGCAGATCGGCTGGCCGAATGTTCCGTTCAAAACGTCCAGTCAACTCCAGGGCGTACTGTACCGTGGGATCGCATTGGAGAGGATCGCCCAGGCGCAAACGGTTGTAAAAGACGCCGGCAACCAGCGGCCGTTCGTTTGGATTCGGCGTCTCGCGCTCCACCAGCGAGGCAAGGCTGACGACCTGTTGAGACGTCAATCCCTGAGGGAACTGCTGCGAGCCCGGGGGAGCGAGCGATTCCCACACGGCGTGAAAATTCTGCACCATTCTCTTTGCCACCTGCTCGCATGTCGTATGCCTGGTGAACTCGTAGGTCGAGGGGAAGAGAAAGCCCTCCAGGCTTTGTGCCTGCGGTGCGAGGTCGGAAATTAGCGAAGGATCGCGCGCAACGGCCAAAAACTCATCGCGCTGGCAGATGCTCTGCCGGTCCAGTTCGCCCGCAATATCGTACATCGTCCAACCTTCAGGAATGATCACCGTGTGCACGAAAATCTGGCCCTTGGCGAGTTTCCAGAACATTTCGCGCGAATTGAGCGGACGGTCGACGAGATACTCGCCAGCCTGTATCGGTGCGCGGAAATGCCACATGCTGAATAGCAGAAATGCCAAGCGGTTGCGGATCACGCCGTCGTGAGCAAGGATACCTGCAATTCGCCACCGTGAGGTTCCGTGCGGAATATCCACAAAGACCGTTTCGGGCCGGCGGCCCCGATAGGGTTTGTCAATTTGCGAATCGAGCCAACCCGCCCCGGCGCCGAGCGCCGCAATGGCAAGAAGAGCGAGGAGGCCTAGCCGGCGCAGCATTGGTTAATCGTTCTCCGTAAGCTTGGAGCGCAAGTCAGGTCGCTTTGGGTCGAGTCCCCGGCCGACCCGCTGCCCGAGATAGTCGCGAAGCAGAATTGCAGCGGCGACGTCATCGAGGGAACCGCGCTTTCGCCGCGACGCAGAGTTAGTCTGCGCTATTGTCTGCCTGGCCTCCCAGGAGGTCAATCGCTCATCCACGAGTTCTACCTCCACGGCGATCTCCTTTTCCAGTTTCTTGGCGAATCCGGCCGCTTCCGCCGCCATCTGGCCCGCTTCGCCGCTCATGTGCAACGGATGGCCGACGATAATAAGCGCGACCGAGTGATTCCGGCAAATCTCGCGGAGGCGCCGAAGATCCTCCCGCCGATTCACGCGGTGAATCGTGGTCAACGGCCGCGCGGTGATACCGAGTTCATCAGAAATCGCGAGCCCGATTCGTTTGCGGCCGTAATCGATCGCCAGGATCCGCCGCGCCTTCGTATCGGAAGTCACGTTTGCAGGGATTCGACCGCCGCTTGCAGGCACCGTGATGGACATCGAACACGATATTATACGCGACGCACGCATCTCCCCAAAACCGGCGACGCGTGCCACCGGCGCGCGGCCCTCTTTTCAGCAGCAAATCGTGGACTGAGCAAGGCTACCGTCGCGGCGCTCATTCTGCTCGTCCCCGCTCGCCGCTTTCCCATATTTTCCAGAGTCCTTCGCGTTTCATTTCTTCATCGAGGCCCGTCTTCTTCATAAGGTCCTCGATTTCGTTTCGCGTTTGCCGGGGTCCGACGCGCTCTTCACGATCGGCCAGCGCGTATGCCGTCACGCCGAGGATACCGACGTGCTTCTTCAGCTCCGCAATATCCACCTTGTCGAACGTGTCCGACGCCGCATGGTAGTTCAGCATATAGTTCGCAGGCTCCTGATTGGCGACGAGCGTGGGCACGCCCTCGAGCAGAAAATCGAAATTGTCGGTGTCCGCGCCGGCATCGAGCGTAAACTCCTTTACGCCGAGGGACTCAATCGGACCTAGCGCATCACGCACGGTGGCCAGCACATCCTTGCGGCCTTCGAGCGAGTACCCAGTCACCGGGCCATTGCCATTGTCGAAAATCACCGCCGCGATCATTCGGTCGAGCTCGGACCGGTGCGCGCGCGCATACGCCCACGAGCCCAGCATTCCCTGCTCTTCGCCCGTGAACAGCACAAAGCGAATGGACCGACGCGGCAGGCTCCCGGACGCTCGAATCGCGCGCGCCGCATCAATCACCATCGCCGCGTTGCAGCCGTTGTCGAGCGCGCCCGTCCCCAGTTCCCAGGAGTCGAGGTGCGCGCCGACGATTACGAATTCGTCCGGCTTCTCGCGGCCGCGAATTTCCGCAACGACATTTTCGGAGTCCACGGGACCACTCACGCGGTTGGGCATCTCGAAGTGGACGCGAACTTTTTGCCCCGACGCCAGAAATCGCGCGATGCGGTCGGAGTCTTCTCGCGCGACGATCGCTTGCGGCAAGTCCTCGAGCTTGCCGTCGCCGGTGCTCGTGTGACGATAGAGAAGCAGGTTGGGCCGCGTGGACATCCAGAAAATGGCTGCCGCACCGACGTTGAGAGCACGGGCGATAATCCCCGGCTGAAACTTGTATTCGTTTGACAGGTCGTCCCACGTGACCAGCAGGTGGGAGTGCACGAGAACGATGGCATCCTTCGCGATGTCACCCGCCTTGGCGAATCCAGCGTCGTCGCCGATGCCCACGTCCACGATGTCCGTCGTGATCCCTCCTTCGGGAGTAGGCGGCGACCAGCCAGTAGCGACCAGCCTGACGCGAAAAGGCTCGGGTGACAAAACTTCCACGCGGGTTAGTCCCTCGGCCCAGCCCACCGGCACCGTGAATTTTTCCGTAAGGACTTCGTCCACGCCCGTATGCCGAAACGCCTCGACCGCCCAACCGACGGCTCGATCCGCGGCTGCCGAGCCGGTGACGCGTCCGCCGATCGTATCCGTGAGGTATCGAAGATTTTCCTCGAGAGGCGAAGCACCCAGCGCGCTGGCGATGATCACCGGCGCCACTTCTGCGCAGGACTTCCCGACGGCGCACACGCCCGGTCCCGAAGGAGGCGCTTGCGTCGACAATGGACTGGCTGGCTGCTTCGGTATGATCTGCGCGAAGCAAGGGCCCCCGGTGGTTAGGCCGATGCCCTCAAGCGCAAGCATCGCCAGCGCCGCCGCTACGCGTCCCAGTACCCGCCGCAAATTTCGCCTCACGCATCAGCCTCCGTACCAATAGCCCGCATTATATCCATATCCCGGCCCCACATCGGTCTCGCTCCGAAGGGTCATAGAGTGTACCGATTGAAATTTTTTCGGCGGCTTGTTTTCATAGGGTTAGGGCGATTTCCGTTTTCAAAGTGTACCGATTGAAAGAAGGGGCGAGGGATGAGGGGCGAGCCGCCTTCGCGCAAAGCGCTTCGGCGCGCCAAGGGCCGGGAGGCGCCGTTCTCGTTGTGGTGTCGAATTGTCTAATCGCCAGAACAAGAATATCCCCTACCCCTACCGTATATTAGAGCGACCTCCGAGTTAGTGTTTTCAGTCATTTGCGTCGATTTCTAATCCCGTTTACATGTCAGGGTTTGTCCCGCCTGGCCGTTCGTGTCCTAGCCTCCGGCTGCAGGTTATCATGTGGTTCAAGACCCAGTACCGTAAGAAAACGGGTTGAGGGTCACAGTTCGGGGTTGAAAGTCGGGGCATGGTGTTGCTATACAGGAGACGGCCCAACAGGGAGTGATTGGCCGGTTCTGATGAGCCTCTCATCAATTCGTCAATGCGCGCGAAGGGTTCGGTTCTGTCTTTCGCTCATCGCGGTCCTGGGATTCCTGGCCGCTCCGCGGGCCAGCGCTCAGCAAGCTGAAATTAATAGCCTCGGAGATGTCGCGGCGAAAATGGCGCAAAGCCTCCGGTCCTCGAACCAAAAGAAGGTGGCTGTTTTCGATTTCGTGGGACCGGGCCAGGCGATCACCGCTCTCGGGACGAAGCTAGCTGACGATTTCTCGCGCGCCCTTTCTCAATCGGGCGCGCATCTCCGCGTGGAAGATCGCCGCGAAGTGGCGGAGCGTATGAAGAAAATGTACGTCGGTCCCGAGGACTCGCTTGATTCAGAATCCGTCCTAGCGTTCGCCGCGGTCCTCAAGCTCGATGCGGCGGTGCTCGGAACGATTGCGCGCGATGGCGATCATCTGAAGATTTCAGTTCGCGCTATGCGAATCGGCGGCAAGGGCGGCGACGTCATCGACAGCAGAAACGCCACGGTCGCCATCTCCGACGAAAGCGCGAAGCTGATTGAGACTGTCATCGCGCGTCCCGAAACGGATGAGGGTGTTGACAAGAGTTTTCCAGCAGCAGGCGAAAGTGGGCTTTCATTTCCCCGGTGCGTGTATTGCCCAGCCGCCGAATACTCAGAACCAGCGAGACAAGCGAAGTTCCAAGGCACGGTCGTCCTGAGCGCGGTGGTGACCGTGGATGGTGAAGCTTCCCACATCAAGGTGATGAAACGCCTCCCCTACGGCCTCACTAATAAAGCGATTGAAACTATTCAGCAGTGGAGATTCGCACCCGCGAAAGATTCTGACGGCAAGCCGGTAGCGGTGAGGCAAATCATCGAAGTGAGCTTTCACCTGTACTGATGACTACGTGGCTGCGAAGCGCCGATTCGTCGAGACAGCTCGAATGCGATCTCGATCTAGGAAACTGAGGCGCTAGAGGCTTCGCCCGAGAAGACTGCGAGGTGAGCGGCGGTGGGTCTTGTGTGGTTGATCCAGATTTCTGCGGCGATCATCTGCAAGGTGAAACCGATCCAGAAGGCGGTACCGAAGAATTCTTTCGGGTGGGGCGTGTGGCCGCGCATCACGGCGGCTGCGAAGAACGTTCCCATGATTGGGCGGATTGTGGCGACGGCAAGTCCAATCGCATAGCCGCGAATCATCCACTCGCGGTGCGCCGCGAACTCTTGGTGAAGCGCGTGCCACAAGCCTTTTGCGAGCGCGAGCAGGAAGAAAGTTCCGAACAGAGTGATGGCCGCCTTCTCGTCCACACCTCCGACGGTTTTTCCGAAAGCCATGGTAAGACCGGTGATTCCGACGACGGCGCTGGCAGCCAGAAAGATGCGTCCCGACCAGTGGTGAAACCGCGGATGTTTCGCGCGCAGGCTTCTCACGAACTGCAAAGGGCCCAGCACCATGAAGAGAGCGGCCGGCAGAACGTGCGCAAGCGTCAGGGTGCGGTGATTGGCGAAGTGAGCGTCGAGATCCGCTGCCGGGCCGGTCTGCGCGCTGAGCGTTCCGGGCTTGAAAAGCACGAGGGTTCGGCGCGTCGCGACCGCAAGCCCGATAAAGGCGAGAAGGATCACGGCGGTCCAGAGGAATCCTACGAGCGCGCGATTTGGAGTCATGACCCGCGGTGCCTCCTCTTAGAGATACGCAGGTGAGGGCCGATTTGTAACCGCCTGGGTGGCACTTGATTGATCGTCACCTCCACGGAGCCGAAGCCTGGCATTGCGTGCTGTGCCAATAGGAGGAGGGGCGCATGAAGCGGTATAGCGGGGTTATCGTCACTGTTTTCGGCGTTGCTAACTTTCTTTTTGCGGTGCGAGGCGGGTGGTTCGTATACGAGACTGTCCGCAACTACCACCAAGCAACGGCGAGGCTATCCAAACCCGTTCCGGTCACCCATAGTTTCGTGGTCACTTTTTTCGCAATGACTTCGATCAACGTCGCCTTTCTTGCTCTTCTGGTCTGCGCGGGCGTGCTCCTGCTCCGGTTTCGGAGAAGTGCGTTACGTTTTGCATCGCTGTGTTTGCTGCGGAGATCACCTACTGGGTTACTGAAGGACTACTCGGAATGACCGACGTGTCATGGTTCAAAGACGTGGGTGCCGCGGCAGGAGTGGGGAACATGGGTCTTGCCCCGCAAATCCTAACCGGATACCCGTTAATTGGTGTCGTCATCCTGGTCCTCGTTCGCCGAAGCCTGCGAGGTGAGTAGTTGTGTCGGCGGATGGCGCGCCCTTTCGCTTCTAGAATCGACGCAAGCATCAACCCTGTGAAATGAAAGAGCCGGCGGGACGCCGGCGCTACGACGAACGCCGCGCGAATGAGAGCCACGGTGGGAAGGTCGAGAGTGTCAACAGCCAACACCTACGGCGGTTAGCTAACGGCTTTTTTCGCCCCGGCCCTAACTTTCGCCCAACGCTTCTTGGCGGCTTTCGAAATCTTCGCTCTGGCAGCGGCAGAGAGGACGCGTTTCTTAGCTCTTGAGAAGTCGCGGCCCGCCGAATTGCCGAGCGCTTTCGCCGCGGCTCTCACCCCCTTCAACTGGTTCTGTAACTTGCCCAATTGTCCTTCGAGCTTGCGCTCTTCGCGCTTAATCGCAGATCGAATGTCCATGAGTCCTCCGGCAGAGAGTCTATCGTAAAGGTGGCTTGGGTGACTAGCTAGCACCAGGAAAAAGAAGCGACCCCAAAGCGAAAAGCAGATCCCTCACCCCGGCTTTCTTGAGCTCAGGGTTTACAAGTGCAAACCCTGAAACCCGCCGCGGGGATTCGGGATGACAAGTGGCGAGCGCTACTATAACACTAGAGGCATCGTCCGAGGGGAACGGGTGGAACGGACCAAGGATCTGGTCCGTTCGCTCCCCGCGATGCTGGAGGAAGTTCACGAGCAGGAAGGCCAGCAAAACCTTCGAGTCGTTGTCCTACCGCAGGTGACTAATTACCTGCGGCTGCTTTCGATTCGTTCCGAGGTGAATTCTTCCGCAACACAGCAATCAAGTGACGGCCGGATGCAGGAACCTCGATTTTCCCACCTAACACGATTTCCTTTGCAGTGAGCTTGCGGCCATAAACGTCGGCGGTGGCGTCGTCATCGGGACGAAGCGTGGAACCCTCCAGCGAAATGCCGGCAAAGACACCGCGTGCACGGGAGTAGCTGAGGATCTCGGCACGCATCCATGCGTCGGTGTCGGCGGAAGCGGTACGACCCACCGGGCCCGCCGCGACGGAAGCATCCCCGCCCAGCTTGACTTTACTGCTAAGAATCGACTCCGCGCCTCTGCGATTCATGATCAACAAAACGAGATCGGTAGCTTCTCCGCCGATTTGAAAGCCAATGCTGCCACCCTCAAGCGCATACATTGCCGGTGCGCCCCACGGTCCGTTGAATTCCGAGCCGGTGCGGCAAACCATCGCACCGCGACCGTAACTTGCGCCAACAACGAAGGCCGCCTTGAGAACGGACGGAAAAACGATCACGCATTCTGCTTTTTCCATGACCTCTTGAGGGATATTCTCCGGTGTGTTCATGATTTCCTGCATCACGACGCCGGAATTTTCGAGGCGTTTCTGTTCTTTGTTTTGGTCCTGCGCAAAAATTGGCGCTGTTGCGACCAGACCTAAACACGCAACGAGAATTGAGTTGCGCAGAACTGTGTCAAGTATTGCAACTTTACGTATCATCGCTGACCTCCATGATCAGAATTGCGGCCGCGGAGGTCGTACTCTCCGAAACCATTGTGAGGCGCTTTAGACCACGCCATTAGCCGGGGGGAAGCCGTGCGATAAAGCCATCGTCCGTATATCCCCGACCGAAAACTTCCGTTACGTCTTTTTCGCGCCAGCAATAAGCAGGGCAATTCCTCCAACGAGCGCGAGGCCTCCCAGGATCGGCGGAAGTGGTATTCGCTCCGTCTTATCTTCGGTCGCATGAATCGGCCCAAGATCCAGGACCTTTTCCCGATGGGTGTAGGTAATGCCCTGGTAGGCGAGGGCCAGCGCACCCAAAACCACCAGCACAATCCCGATTAAGGAGATCGATTTCATATATCCCAGTGTCCACGACTAGGAGAATCTCCCTCACTCACCTCTCACTACCTTTTCTTTGAAACAGGCTTGAAGCCGAGGCGGTCAGGGTGAAGCGCGTGGATCAATCCGCGAGTTCACTACACGGGAGAATAGTAGAGGGGTTCAGCGAAGTAGTCTGTTCACTTGTGCACACAAGTGGGTTCACCCCCGGGACGCAAGGTGACATCAAGTACCAGGTGTGACTTGCCGGAGCTGCGGGTCGCGAGCCAATTCGGAATGGCGGTCTGCGTCCAGCCAGGTGGAATGATGGGCGGGGCGGGCCATGTGTTCACTTCAGCACACATCTCAATCGTCGTTTGGCGCCCAAAAAATGGAGAGGCACGTCAACGGTTGGAGATTGCACTGGCGGAGGGGCCGATCTGGCGGGCGTGGACAATGAATCGTTTGGGAGCCGGGCCTACGTAGTAGAAAGGGAAGCAGGTAATGAGGGTCAAGGTCTTTGCGCTGGAGGGCTGCAGAATCTGAACGTCAGTGGGCAATACCACCTGAGTGGATTCCACTTGATACTGGAACTCTCCATCGGGCGTCTTGATCGTAATCGCGTCGCCTGGTTGAATCGTGCGCAAGGGGCGAAAGAAACTGTCGCGATGCCCGGCGAGTGTGACGTTACCCGGCTGGCCGGGTAGAGCCGTTTCGGGAAGATGACCCACAGCAAGGCGCAACACCCTGGATGACTCCCCCTGGACGACGATGGTTTGGAGATCGAGGCGAGGAATCTTCATCTCACCTATCACGTCACCTACCGCCACGGCGCGAGGCCCTTGGACCGGGCGCATATTGGAGAGTCTGGATTCCTCGACCGCTTGATACACCCGCGCATCCGCGACGATGTAGGTGGCGTACCCAAGTCCTAGAATGCCGCCGGCCAAGAAGAAATAATATGCCGCACGAAGAAGCAGCGATTTCCGAAGCTTCTTTGCGATGGAGCGAGGAGCGTTCACTTTGCGCTCTTCGCCGCCTGCGCGGACGACGATTTTTCTTCGGCTCCGACATAGCCGGACCGGGTTCGAACGTGAATCTTGCCGTGGCCGGGAGCAGCGACCTTCACTTCTATCTTTCGAAAAGCGTGAGGATTGTTCGCTTTCTCGGGCGTGAAGCCAAGCGTGTACTGTTCGCGAAGATCGCGGGCGATCCGCGTCGAGATTGCTGTAACAGTATTTGCCGGGTCCGGAAAGTAGGCGACGCCTCCGGTAGCTTTGGAGAAGTGGCGAAGCACACCCGGGTCTTCCTCTCCCACGTCGGTGACTAGCCCGATGGAATAAATGAGCACCTGGGATTGCTGGGCGAGCGAGAGAACCTGCGAGAATTTCTGCTGACTGGCGTTGTCTCCCCCGTCGCTGACGATGATCAAGGCTTTCCTGTCGCAGTGGCCGAGGCGCAAGTGGAGGAGGCCTTCCGCGACAGCGTCGTAAAGGGCGGTTCGTCCGCGGGCGCGGACGGAGAAGAGTGCTTTTCCGAGTTCTGCGGGGTCATTGGTGAAGGCTTTTCCGCCGAGCAACTCAACCGAAACGTCATCATTGAAATCCACAACGAACATCTCGTCTTGGGGGTTGCTGGAGTGCGCGAAGGCGGAAACAGCGGCGGCTACTTCGGGAAGCTTCGGGCCCATGCTGCGACTGTGGTCGACGATCAGGCCTACCGTGACGGGAGTATCTCCCTGCTGAAACGAAGTGACTCTTTGCAGGCGCCCGTCCTCGTATACACGAAAATTCTGCTGACTCAGCCCCGATACAACGTTTCCCTTCGCGTCCGTTACATTGACGGGCAGGACGACTAAATCCGTGTTGGAGGAAATTGTGGACTGGCCGGCCGTCGAAGGTGTCGAAGGTGGAGGCAGAGATTGGGGCGATTGTGAGTAGCCACCAAGACGGCAAACGAGAAGCAGGGCGGCAATGAGAAAGCCGGCTCGAACAAGCGTGCGCTTGTGAGATGGGATCGTGAGTTTCACGGGCTAAATCTCCTCGCGCCGCGGGGTTAGTGACCACATCCGCGGCGCACTGGAGTTTCGTCAGGCTGTGAGCTTAGCTCGCGAGTCGCTTCAGCGTGAACGCGACGCCGAGCGATGCAAAACCGAGCAGCGCGATGAGTGGAACTGTGCTGGCCGTCCGCGGCAACTCCGCTGGTGCTACGGCTGGTGCTGGAGTCGCCTCTTGTACCGGCGCAGGAGTGGCTGCGACTGGTGCAGGGGCCGGGTCCTGAGCGACGGTGGCCGGCGGAGCCGTCTGGATCGCTTCGGTTACCGGCACTTCTTTTTGTTCCGGGGTCTCCGCGACAATCGGCGTCGCTGTCAGGTCGGTTGTATCAGCGGCGAGTGCGGGTACCGCTTCATTCGACGCCAGAGCTAACTCAACGGCGCGCTTCTTCGGATAAACAAATTCCTGACCGAAGTTATCGCCCGGATAAAACCAAGCCTTGAGAGCTTCCGGGTTATCGCCCGAGCGCTCTGCGAACTTAACCACGGTGTCGCCGGTAGGCTGGAGGCGGTAGTTGTTGATGGCCAGGACCGTGGCGAAGATGTGAGTGCCGTCTGCGTTGAAGACCTGGACGATGTGACGGTCGGACGGCGATTCGGCCAGCTTGAAGGTGTACGTCCCGGCGGGAAGAATTTGCCCGGGGATTTCGATCGGTTGACTGAACGTCATCACGGTCTTTTTGTTCCATTCATCGGCCCGGACGCTTGATAGCGACATTGCGCCTAGTATAGAGAGTGCAGCGACAACCAGAACTGTCTTTACGATTTTCATTTCCGTTTGCCTCCTGAGAGAGAATAAGAGTTACTCGTTCCTATTGCGTTCTACGGTTAGCTGATGGGAACGGCTTTCTTCACGCAAGACGTTAGTTCTATTGGGCCATGCAGTCTGTGCACTTGTGCACACAATGTGAATCTAAGTGGGCGATTACTTTGCGGGGCTGGCGGCGAGAGTAGGAACGGGAGTGACTAGTTTCAACTGATCGAGCGATGTAAGCACGCTTTGCCATTGAGTCGCGTCTTTCTTTGTGTCGATCGCCATGGAGAGGTCGGAATAGAAGTGCAGGATATCGTCACGAAGCTCGGGCGTAGTCAGATCGAACTTGCGCTGCGTCAATTGAGCTAACAACTTTGCGTAGGTGTCGTCCGTCAGAGGGTATTCAGCCGCCACGGTCTGGTTGCCGCTGTCAAGATCGCAATTGGGGAGTTCGAGAGTGGAGGTGCGAACTTCCTCGAGAAAAACGCGGTATCGGTCGACGGTGGAATTGATGCTCTTGAAATACAGGTCTTCGGTCTGCGCCGTGGGATTATTAAACGCCAGCGCCTTGAAAGGACCAATTTTGGGCATGTATCGGAGGATCACTGCCCAGACGCGAGTGCCGAAATCGGCCTTCGTGTAGTCTTTTCCCCACTCTTTCTCATAATCGGAGCGCGAGAGGCGGTAGAGGAACTTCTTTTTCGAAAAGTCGGGCGTCTCCTTCATCATGTCTTTCTTGTGGGTCCGCAGCGCGATCTGGGTCATTTGCGGGATCATCCGGCTGATGGCAAAGCGATAGGAACCGATTGCGAGATCCTCGTGGGCGAGGACGTCTTTGAGCTCGACTCCGTAAACGATAGGGAACGTGCGCTCGAGCAGGGGTTTCGATACCTGGAATCCGATGAAATCGTGATACTGCTGCGAGGCATAACGATTCTTCGCGACTTGCACCATATCAAATCCGAACTCCGTCTTCAGATGCGCGGTATGGTCCTGCGCGTACCTGACGGAGTTACCGTACTTGGCGCGCAGCTTGGGATATTCAATCGCAACCGACTGATTGACAGCGGGGTGGCCCGTAATATCGGAGGCATAGTGTGCGAGAGCGCCCAGGGCGAAAGCGTACTCGTTGGCATCCTGGCTCTGCAGGAGTAATTCGCGGACGAAGTCTCCGCTGCGAACGTAGTGCACCAAGTTGCTGAATTCCACACTCCCGAACGGGTAGTAGCCGAGGTCCTGGATGACCGCGCCTCCATAGGCGTAGCCATGCGCCTCCTTCAATTGGTCCTCCGATAACTCCGGGAATCGCTCGAGGAGGAGGAGCCGGATCTCAGTGGTCCAGAGAAGATCCACGATCTCCTCGTGCGTGAGAACAGAGTATGCGAAAGAGGAGCCACCGGACATCAACACGATTAGGAGGAGCACCAACACGCGAATGTACAAAAGACGCGCGGCGCCCGGAAATGCGGCCGGAGGTGATTGGACCCTAACTCGGTTTTCTGAGTTCATTTACGAGCTTCCTGGCCTCTCTCATTCTTTCCTTGTAGTAAGTAGGGCCTATAAGGACTTCTTTGCCACCCAACTGCACGCGTTCCTTGGTGCCTTCTTTTGACAAAAACAGGGCCAGCGCGATGTACGTCTTGATTTCCTTTTCCAGAAACTTCACTGCTTGCCGCTTAGACTCATCCATTTTTCACCTCAGGCAGCGAACTGATGTCACAGCTCGAAAGCAAGAAAGGCTCGACTCTTCGCCGAGCCTCCGTTGACGCGAAGCGCTCAGCAAGCACGACCGCGTGGCGAAAGTTCCGCCAAGAACATGAAAGGGTCGCGCTTCCTAGATGCGGCCGAGAAGCAAAAGTACGACCACGATGAGCAGGAGCAGTCCCACGCCCCCCGTCGGGCCATAACCCCAGCCACGGCTATGCCCCCACCGGGGGAGTACACCGAGAAGCGCCATCACCAAAAATACGATCAGTATCGTTCCTAGCATTGTTCTCTCCTATTTTCACGATTCAGCAACTTGCCGTTCTCCCAAGAATGCCGGGGCGACCTTACATGAATCTGAGTCGCCCCTGAAACTGGATGGGTGAAGCTAGATCACGACGCTAATGGAAACTCGAGCGCCGGGATAGTAGGGGTTATAGAGGTAATATCCACCGTCGATGTAATCAACATAAACGTCGTCGGTGTAGTACCAACCATCCGGCCACGGCTGGACAAATCCGAACCAATAGCCGCCGTACTGGAAACGGGAATACCCGTCGACCATTTGAGGGCTGCTGATGCGGAATGTGTGCTGGCGCCCAAAATTGGAACGGAAGCGATCGTCAGGGACCCTACCTTCGCCCCTGGCGCTGAGTCGCAGCGCCGGCACTGAACGTTGCCTCTGCTGTTCGGCCGGAGTGCGTTGAGCGTGTTGCTGCCCTTGCTGTCCCCTGGCTGGTTGCTGCTGGTCTTGCCGAGTGGACTTGACCTGCTGCTGCGGGCGCTGGTTCTGTGACTTAGCCTGAGTTTGCTGAGTTTTGGCTGGTTGCTGTTGATCTTGCCGTGTGGACTTGGCCTGTTGCTGCTGTTTCGGTTGCTGCGCCTGCTTCTCTTGCTGAGCCTTAGCCGGCTGTTGCTGTTCCTGTTTTGCAGGCTTGGCCTCTTGCTGTTGTTTCTGCGGTTTGGCCTGTTGTTGCTTTTCAGGCTTGGCTTGTTGCTCCTGCTTTTCTGGTTTCGTTGCTTGTTCCTGTGCGTACGCGGGAGCAGCTGCTGCGAGAATAAGGAGTAGAACTCCTGTGCTAATAAGACCGATTGGTTTCATAAGTGTTGCCTCCATGATTTTCAAGCGCCGCTCGCTCGCCACGTCGGCGGACTTGTCTTTCTCCGGTTCCGCCAACGGATGACGTCCGGGTTCTCCAACTGTGATTCATTCAATTTCAGCTAAGTCCCAATGCGGATGTGGGATAGCGAATGAAAAAGTCCAAAAATGTTCAGCAGCCACAAAACTACGGCGATCACCACGACTGCGTTCAGGATGGACTTAATCGTTCCCTGCATTGGTATCAAGTTGACCAGCCAAAGCAGAACTCCCACGACGATCAGCGCTACCAAGATTTGCATTAAAGGCATCGGCTATCTCTTCTCTTCGCAGGCAGACACTCCGACCGATCCAAGGCGATGCACCGAATCTCTCTGTGATCTAAGGACTGCTAGTACCGGATGGAGTGGGAAGGAACCTGCGATCTCCAGTGTCGTTCGAAGGGAAGCTGTTGAACTTGTTTTCGCCTTGGTCCGCTAGCTTCACCCACAGCTCCACATCTTAGAAGGGGAAACGGCAAGCGTCTGTTCACTTATGCACACCTTCGCACGCTGATTGCGGATTTTGGACGATGGCCGCAGACGAGAGTTGCCTTACCGGGCGAACGATTAGCGGAGTTCCAAAGGCGAGGGTAACTGCGCAGGCGTCAAGTTAGTTATGGCCAGGATCAGGCAACGTTGCCTCCAGCCAGAAGGCACACCCCGAATGAGGAAGGGGTAGAACGGGTAGCAAACTTTCCGTTAGCGTGTTTATTCGGTCTTGCGCACGTTCCAAACGTATAAGAAGTTTTCGTCCGTGGCTGTTGCGACATTACGCTTGGCGTTTCGGGTAGCGCGATTCAACGCTGAACGGACGTTTTCTTTGCTGTCCCCCAGTTCGGCCAAAGGCACCTTGAGGGCTGCACCGTCCTTGAGCTGGTCCAGGTCGCGCAGAATCATGGAAACAATCACCTTGTGTTTGCCATTTCGTGAACGCGGAACTTCGCCCAACTCCATCGTCTTGAAATGGGATACGGCTCGGTTCGTTTTCAATCTGCTCCTCCAGACTGCAAACGTATAACTAACGCTACCCATTAGTATCATACGCGTGGACGACGTACAACAGAAATTATAGAGACATAAAGCTGCCCGCCCAAGTCGAGGACATCAAGGGAAACTGATTCCGGTCGCGCTAACGCCCCGACTCCCTCCTAAAAGGGCTTTTTTGATACGAACGACAAGCAAAAGATTCTCCCCGTATCACGGGAGGACTGCTACGGTACGTGCAGCTAATCGCGACTGGAATGCGAAACGGGGAAACACATTTCGAGCAGGTTCCAATCGAGGTGGTCAAGAATATCGTCCGGCAGGCTGCAGCGCTGGCAGCAATGCTGGAGGAATCGCCTGCGCTAGCCTCGGAGCCAAAACACCCAGCCGCTGAGGTCGTGCGCTGGAAGCCAAGGGCGCGGAGCGGGGAGCGCCGAACATGAACCCAGAGTTCCCAAGCGATCTGACGATCGAAGACAAAGCGAGGCTTTGAGAATGCCGCAGGCAGCCGCGCAAAATGCTAAACCAACGTCCGGGAAGAAGGCCGCTTTTGATTTACAGGGTTTCCTTGATACCGGGGGTGTGTCCAGGAAAGTTGCGGAGTTTAAGAAGAAGGAAACGATCTTCTCGCAGGGCGATCCGGCCAGGAACGTCCTATACATTCAAAAGGGCGGCGTGAGGCTCTCGGTAGTGAACGAAACGGGAAAAGAGGCCGTCGTGGCGGTTTTAGGACCGGGCGATTTCTTCGGCGAGGGATGCCTGGCGGGTCAGCCGATTCGGATAGGGACCGCCAGCGCAATTACGGCGACGACCGCACTCATAATTGAAAAAAAAGAGATGATTCGCGTCCTCCACGTTGAACACGCGTTTTCCGATCGTTTCATCTCCTACATGCTTTCGAGAAACATCCGAATCGAAGAAGATTTGGTGGATCAGCTCTTTAATTCGAGCGAGAAGCGGCTGGCCCGGACGCTGTTGCTGCTGGCCCGTTACGGCACGGAAGATAAACCGCAAATGGTGCTGCCCAAAATATCGCAGGAGATGCTTGCGGAAATGGTGGGCACAACGCGCTCACGCGTGAATTTCTTCATGAACAAATTCAGAAAACTGGGCTTCATCAAGTACAACGGCGGGCTTCAGATCAACACATCGCTTCTGAGCGTTGTCCTGCACGACTAAGGCCCGCCGGTCTTTAGCGGTCTTTGTTTAGTCCCGGTCCGGATGGCTGTGGCGCCAATTCCAGTAATGTCTCTGCTCTCTGTGGTTCTGATGGTTGTACTCACGATATTCCCTGCGCTGTTCCGCCAGGTAGCGCCGGTAGGCGCGGTCCTCGCGGTCGTCCCAGTTGTGGTAATCACGATGGTCCCGATCGTAGACTCGGACCTGTACGCCGGCGTCCTGGGCCTTGGCAGGGGCTACAATCAGGGCTGGAGCAATAATGACTGAAGCCAAGATCAGTGAGCCGATATATCGATGTATACGTCGCATGATGTAATCCTCCAATTCCGAGATTCAGAATCCTGCAGCCCTAACTATGTACGCCCCGGCTCGCGGTGTATGTTCCATACCGCACTACTTCAAAACTAGAATCTCGACCGATGGAACCACCAACGATTGGACTCCGTCTGCGCCAGCAGCCCGGCTTGTTACACCGAGAGAAGGCGTCCGAAAAACGACCTATAGCGGCGCAGCGCGAGGCGGAGATCCTCGGTGGAGACATTCTCACCGCGCTCCCAGTGGGCCTCGAGTTTCGTTCTTTCGGCCGCGAATGTTTCGGCCAAGCGCTTCGTTGTCACCGCGACGAGACCATCGGCCTCCTCGACGGCTCGCCGAGGCTCGTCAACAAAACTCACCTGGACTGCATCCCATCGGGCGCGAAAATCCTTCGCTTCTTCGGGTGAAAGGAGCGGCGCGGCCTGTTCATCCATAGCCGGAGCAGTTGCGGCTCCAGCGGATGAGGCGCCGCCAGCGCCGAAGCTCGGAGCTGCGACAGCTTGCACCTCGGGTCGCGGACCGACACCGGTCGAAGCCGCGGTCGTAACCCCTGCGTCTGTTTCTTGTTCATCCAGCTTGATTGCTTCGTTCATTTCGATTGCTCCTCTCGTATCTTGCACTTCCAACGGCCTGACACACTTTTCGTTTCTGAACGCTCATGTCGTTTGAAAAAGGCTTTATGATGCCGCTGCAGCGCGCGCCACTTCTGGCTCGCTGACCAGTTCATCAAAAAGGGTCCGGTAGTGGATCATGGCCTGGCGCAATTCTTCCGTGCTGGCCTGCCCACGAGTTTGACGCGTGGCGATTTCGTGCGCGGAGCGGTAATTTTCCAGAACCAACGGATGGTCGACGGAAATATCCGCGGCGCGTTGCTCAAAGTCACTTACGGGATATCCACGTGTTGCCATCACGTCGCCCAGCAACTGATCGGCCTCCGTCACCGCACCTCCGGGACCGTCAACGAACCGGGCCTGGACCCTGCGCCAGGACTCAACGAAGCGAGCACGATCGCCCGCACCGAGCGTCCGAATGTGAAGACCCTCCACGCGATCGGAGCGCTTATCGAGCGCCGCTTCCGCTTTCCGCTGGCCTCCGCCCTCTTTCACCGCGCGGGTATATTCGGCGCCACCAAACTGAGTGCGTAATCTTGCCGTTCGACGTTTACGTGCAGAAAGCCAAATACCGATGCCGACAGCCACAATCACGACGACTGCGATGACTATGGCTATTTGTGTCGTGCTTACCGCTGAGAAATTCATGTGCTATCTCCAGTTTTTCATCGATTTCTAGACCCAAATGTTTGATCCAAAATCCAAGAGGCGTGACGGGTGGGTTGCGCGAGGGATTTCCAAGTCACGGCTTCTCGACAACTTTTTCCACCTTGCCGATTTTGTTTTGAATCTTCCCGCCAATCTTTTCGCCAATGCCTTCGCCTTCCAAGTCGGCATCGTTTGTGAGCCGCCCTACCTTTTCTTTGATCTTGCCCTTTACTTCATGAATCTTGCCTTCAATCTCATTCTCGGTACTTGGCTTCATTTTGTTGTGTCCTCTGAAATGGTTTTAATTCCGTATCCCTTGGTGGTTACCTTTACTCTAAGGTTTTCCCGCCGACTCTGCGGAGTTCCGATGGGCATCTTGCGACCACTCGAAAGCTTTCTTGGCGTGTTCCAACGCCTGCCTGGAAAGCTCGTGTCCGGTGAGGTGATCTCCCTTACCGTGAGACGCGAGGGCAGCGCGGTGCGCGTGAGCGGCGAGCTCATGCATTTCGGCTGCTCTTTGGTGTGAGTCATATTGCATAGTGTTTCCCCTTCGATCGATGACCGAGTCGCCCGATGCGACTAACGCAAGCAGGTTCCTCGAACGCGAAACATGATCTTCGCGTTGGGGACCATTCTAGACGCTTGCCGTGCGGCCCCTCATGAAATGCACCAGAAGCAGTATCACTCCCACGACCAGGGCAACGTGAATGAACGCGCTGGTTACGTGAAATGCGAAGAATCCAAGCAACCAAAGAACAATTAGAACTGCGGCGATTACCCCAAGCATTGTTTTTCTCCTTGTGATTGTGCGATCTCGTTTTTCCCTAACTGCACTGGAGCCTCTTCGTAGGGTGGACGAATAACGCAGAGACGACATTAGTGAGAGAGAGGACGGACATCTGTACCGTTGTGAACACTTTTCGGATTTTGATTTCACAATTCATGCGATCGAGGCGCGACGATTCAGGAGGGCACGACGGCAGGGGCAAGCTCTTACATTTCAGGGAGAAAAATGAGCGACTGGATGGCGCGACAAGAAGACGGAAATGCCGCTACGCGATCAAATCGAGCCGAACCTTTCGCCGACTAATATCGCGATCAGCAGATCTCGCGCCGTCGGGTCAAGAATCCGACGCCAGCGAGGCCGAGCAGCAAGAGGGAAAACGATCCAGGTTCTGGTACACCGACAGTGGGCGTGAGGTCTTTTTTTGGATCTTTGTCGTTGTCAGTGCGCCTGTCTCGGTGTCCATTCGTACGCCACGCTCCCGCGACGTGCAAAACAGAGGACGCGAGCTTATGGGAATCAACTTGACTCATGCTGGCAGCCTGAAGGCTTGTGTCCGGCAGTGAGCGACGGAGCTTGTCTTTGGATTCGTAAAACACCCAGCCTCCAAAATCGAAAGAGTCGTTGGCGTGAACGCTGGGGCTGAGCGCCAATTCGGGCGTGAGCTCCGGCAGGGATTCCGCTTTCAGAGGAGCATTCATCAGGAGGCCGGAGCCACGCGTCACTTCCGGGGGAACAAGTTGCTCTTCCGCAGACGCTTCGTTCGTGTCAAAGGTGTCGATGAGCACTAACACTGACTGCACCGGCTGTGCCGGAAAACCTGGAACCAAGGGCGCATTGAGGTTCAGGTCCGGGTGGTGCGCCGCTTTCACGGGGCTTTCAATGTTCGATGATTCTTTCACGACGTCGGTATACGAGATTTTGTCGGCCCAAACCGGGGCCGCCGTAATCACGATGGCTCCGCAAAGAAGCAAGGTTGGTCTGAACATCATAGGATTCTCCCGGGATTCGAATACAAAATTCTCCGTGCACCCCGATACTGAGCGCCGGCATGATTACAGTCTGTTCAATTCTGCACATATCGATCGATTCGCTTTGTATTCGCGGTTCCGTCCGAGGCGTGGTGAGTTCTTTTCGAGGTGGTGCGAGGGGCTTGCTCGTTTTGAGATTTAGTTTAGGAAAGCGGGCGGCTGGAGCCCATACCTTCGGAATGACCTATGTGCATGAAAGCGCCCGTTGTCATCGGCGCGCGTCTCGTCGTCACGCCTGATTGCAATTGCGGCCAGACACGCCGCGCGCTGAATCAATTGAGATTCCTCAAAAGAAGGGCTGCGCGCAACGCAGCAGTACATCTCCAGCGATCCCAGGAGTTCGTCGTTTTCGGCAAGAACGCCCGCAGAACAAAAAGTGTACAAGCCGAAATGCTTTGCATTAGTGGCAACGACGGCGAGATCGGTCGCATCGTCCTCCGGGAAGGAAATGAGAGAAACGACGTTGCCAATATCGCAATCCAGGACGCTGCAGATTTTATTCAGGACTTCCGCGAGGGGTGCACGGGCCGAGATAGATTGAAGCAGTTGTTCTTCCGAGCTCAACAGGTATTGGATTCTCTCGTCACGATTGCCGCGCGTCTTGCGCTTTTGTGGCCTGTTGCGCGAGCCAAAATCATATTGCTTCATCTGAGATCCCCCGTTTCAGGCCAAGTTCAGAACCAATAAAACAAATCGCCGCAGCCCGAATCTGGAAAGGCAGTTACGAGATATGGCCCGCACGAGCAACTCTTGGCTGCTTTTCTTTCATCCCGTAGAGTGCCCTGTCCGCGGCGTATAGAAGACTTCCGATGCTATCGGCGTCCTTCGGATAGGTTGCAACTCCCACGCTGACGGAAAGCGCCGGTTCCTCGGTATCTTTCGCAAGCAGATCGCAGATGCGCGTTGCCACCAGTGTGGCGGCGACTACGCCGGTCTCGGGCAAAACCAAAGCAAACTCGTCCCCCCCTTGCCGCGCGGCGGTGTCTACGGACCGGCAGCAGTCCGCCAGGATCTGCCCAAGCCGGCACAGCGCCCTGTTTCCGGCCAAATGCCCAAAGCGGTCGTTGATCTCTTTCAATCCATCGAGATCCAGCAAAAGGAGCGAGAATTCGCGATCGGTGCGCTTCGATCGACTGATTTCAGCGTGCAAAACTTCGAAGAGGCGGCGATGATTGGCCAAGCCGGTGAGCGAATCGCTCAACGCCTGGCGGCGCAGATGATCCTCAAGGGCGCGCTGCTCGGTGATGTCAACCGCGATGATTTCATGGCCTGCAAAATCTCCACGCTCGTCAAAGATGCCGCGACCGCTGAGCCTGGCTTTCAGAGTGGTGCCGTTTTTCCGCTTCCACTCTATTTCCACGGGCGCGATTGGAACTGACTCGGGAGCGCCTCGCGCCAGCGGTTTCACCTGACCGAGATCGAAGACGATCTCAGACGTACGGTTCGCCGCCAAGAGTTCCGCCTTGGAGGAATAACCAAGCATGCCGAGGAAAGCATCGTTGACGTCGAGAATCTTGCCGTCCGCATCACACCGGCATATTCCGTACGCGGGATTCTCCACCAGCGCTCGATACAGCGATTGCGAATGCCGCAAAGCTTTTTCGGCCTCTTCCAGCTCTGCGCGCAGTTTCTTTTCATTCAAGAGGCGGCGAACAGCCATCGGCAATTGGGCGAGATACTCGCGTTCGACGTAATCGAAAGCGCCATGACCGGCTAACTCCGCCAGGGACTCACTTCCCATCGCAGTGGTCACGAACAGCAGAGGGATTTCCTGCACCGTTTGATGGAGAAGTTGCAAAGCTTGGGATCCATCCCAACTCGGGCTGGGATACTCGGCCAAGACCACATCATAAGAGTGGGAGTTGAGCTGTTCTATGCATGGCGCCAGGGCGGATACGACGTCAGCGGCAACAACGAATTGCGCTTTCTTCAGCTCTTCCACGCAGGTCGCAACTACGTTTGCATCGCGGTGAACGAAAAGGACGCGGATAGGACGGCGTCTGTGAGAAGCCGAGCCCTCCGCCGGGAAGGTGGCCGGATCCGACTGCAAATCGCGCTGAGCCAGGTTTGACATAGGAGCCCCTCACATGGACGACCGAATCCGTCCGCGAGAATCCGGATGAGCGGCTGCGAGGTTGACCTTTTCCGGCTACACCATATGCCGATGCGACACACGAATCTGTACCGTTTTGAACACTTACGATGTTTAGAAACTCTCACCAGGTATGCCTGATTCTGACGACTTTTGTCTTTACCTGACCTGTTGAAGGCTTTTAAGTGATTAATGATGACTAATTAAGGAGGCTAATCATTTTGTGGTGCTTGTTGTGCGGAAAATCGGGCGATGGCGGCGGGGATTGTACTTAAGAAGCTTGGTGGATCTCAGAGCACCCGAGCCGAGGAATTGACAGGGCCGGCTTCGGCGCGCTTCGAGGCGGAGCTTTTACGCGGTGAGGATGCGGCCCGGAAAACGTACGCTGCGAGACTTATTCTCAACGTGATAGTTCGTGTTCACGGGTCGTGGACCAAGTTCACGAAGGACATTTTCATCATCAGGTTGTGCGGCAGCAGTCCCTCCGCCATCTAGGACCGCCGGGCGCAACAATCCGGCGGCGCGGCGCGCAAGCTCGGTGCGATTCTCAACGCCAAACTTGCTCAAGAGAGAGGAGATGTGGAACTTGACGGTGCGGACGGTGATGTTCAGCTTGGAGGCGATCTCTTTGTTTGCGCGGTTGCAAAGGACCGAGTGCAGGATTTCCTTTTGGCGAGGACTCAAGGATGCCGGACCGGATACCGCGCGACCTTCTTCGAGGAGATATGTGGCGCGGGTAACGAGCTTGCCCACGAAATCTTTGTCGGCGGGAACGAGAACGGTGAAGTCGTTCGGATCGTGACCTCGAACCAGGCACTGCATCGCTAGCAGGCCCGCGACGCGGTCGAGACTGCAGTCGGAGTCGGCCAAGGAGCCTGCGCGAAATTGCGCCACCCCCGTGGTCTTCTCACAGAAAACAAAGAAGCTAGGTTGTGTTTCCACCTTCTTTCCTGCTGCGTGAACCAACTTCGAAAAAACGCGAACTTTCTTCACGATCAGCCTCGTGTCTGCTTGCCCAGGACGCAATCGGCGAAGCTATTGGGTTTTGACTTCATTTTTTGCTTTCTCGACCGGCGAGCCAGGGTCGCCGCCTTGAAAGCGGGAACTACCAGCTTCTTTTGAAACGACCGTGAGTTTTGGCCGTTCCCGGAAGCTGAACTGCGCGCGTGAGGAACTGGGATCCCCCCGAAACTCTCGAACGGTGGCAGTTGCCGTGCCAAACTACGACGGTTTTTTCAAACGGCTGACAGTAGGGAAGATACCTTAGATAAGTCATACAGCATTTACCTGATTGCAGGTAGAAAATTCCTTTAGTCAGAAAAATTTCCTCACGTGGTTGCTAGGTCGCGGTGGTGATTGTGGCGGTTGCGCTCGCCGGTTCGCGTTACTACTACTTCCGTCGCGGGTGGCAGCAGGCGCGAAACTGCTGCCGTTCGCGCTAACCAGAATGCGCACGGTAATAGAACGAAAAATTGCGCTAAGTGAGTAAAGTGCGGGACGCAATTGAGCCCCTTGGCCGGCCCCAAAATGGCAGAAAAAGCCCACGTCTTGCACATTCCAACCTCAATACGAATACGTGCTGCCAGGTTGTTAGGGTCGGTGCGTGCTCCGCTCAGAGAGTCACGACGGTTCGCTTTTTGCCTGAAGGGCTAGGACGCAATGCAAACGCGCCAACCCCGCCGAGGCCGAGCAGAAGCAATGTCGCCGGTTCTGGAACCGGGTTGGAGGATGCTGTTGTCACGACGGGAGCATCCAGGTTCTGGTTGCTCGCCGCGTTCAGGATGAAATCGGAGGGCGCAAGCGTCCCGCCCGTCAGGTTGAGCACCAACATCGCTCCCGTGCTCGTATCATCGGAGTAGCAGGTGGTAAGCGTCGAATCGCAGACATACATGGCGAATGCGTCCGGAGTGCCACCGCCGAAGTTGTTGGTGGTGTTCAGATTGAATGACAGGGACGAGCCGGGGGTGAACTGCTGTTCGAACAACGCACTGAAGCCGCTGTCGTCGATGGTAACTCCGCTGGTGAGATCGCCACTGATACCAGAGCCGATATAGCTAGGCGAACCCAGAGCGGTGCCGACGCCAAAACTGAAAGCGGTGAGCTTCACAGTGTTGTCGACAACGCCGTCGCCGTCGGTGAGTCCGAACGCCAGTGTCTGCGTGCCGGACAAAGGCGATGTGTTGAGCGTTACGGTGAACGAATCCGCCCGGACCGAGGTTGCCACCAGCGTGACAGCCATGGTAGTCAGAGCGATGATTTGAAGCATTCGGTTGATGATCATTTCTTTCTCCTCTATTTTACCTTGCGCCCGGTCCGGCCAGCACGCGCGTGTTGTAAGTGATGGCGGCATGGGTTGGGTCGGTGAACTGCAGTGCGAACACAGCGTTCTGTCCTGGTAAGAGGTTGACGTTGGCATTCAGGAATGGGCTGCCCGCGGGCGGCCAAGAAGCATCGGTAAACCCGCCGACGTTAAACAGCGTGGCGTTGCCGCTCAGGCTATCAAGCACGAGTGAAATCGGGCCGATGATGGTTGCAGCGGAATTATTTGTCAGGGTCACTGTCTGTGCGTAGCGGCCCGTGGCCGGATTCAGCACGAAGCCGCCTCGCACGATGGCGATGTACCCGGTGACGTCGACCACGCAATTACAGAGAGTAAAGTTCGCGGTGACGGTCTGGGGCTCGAGCATGACGATCGAAGTAGAGGCGCCCTGTTGATTGCCGACATTTCCCGACCAACTGCTGAAGGCATAACCCGGATTCGGTATTGCGAGCAACGGGACAATAGAACCGAGTTGCGGGCTATGGTTCCCTGGGGCCGGCGAGGTTGTTCCGGACGTTGGGGGCTGGACGAGAATCGTCAACGCAACCGGATTCGGCAAACCCTCCAACCCAAGGCACACATCAAATTTGATGCTCCTGTTCACGCACAGCTCAAACGCGCCGATATCGAATCCGCCGTCCGCGGGGCGCTGCTGTCCTCGTTGATCCGCTCCCAAAGACGAGCCGGGGTCGGCCGCGTTCCAGGCCGGGGTATTCTCGGCGATGGCCATCGTCGGGGTGAAGCCGCCATTGTTTTGCAGCGGGCCAAGTTGCGGATCGTCGCTCGAGACCACATTCTGGCAGTTATCATTGTTCTGAATCAGGTTTCCTGCAGCATCGGCAGCGACAGCAGATCCGATGATCGAGCACTCGCTGTTTCCCTGAGTCAGGTTTCCCTGCGCGTCCATCGAACCGTTGTTCCAGACGATGGTGTTATCGAGGCCAAAAAGCACATCTTTGTCTGGTGTCGTCTGAACCACGACGATTCCGCCGCCGGATCCAGTGCTCTGATTGTTAGCGATCGTGGCGTTCTGAACCCTCAGATGCCCGTCCACCGTGAAGAGCGCTCCACCCGCATCGGCGCCGTTATCAGCGCTGCCGCCGCCCGAAACGCCGCGCGTGACGTAGTTGTTGGTGAAAGTGCTGTTCTCGACGAGGACGCCGCCAGTGTCGTTGAAGATGGCGCCGCCTAGACCGGCTCCACCGCCGCCATAGCGTGAGTCAGCGCGGCCGCCGAACATACCTCCATTGCCGGGGTTACCCCCTCCAGCGATGTATCCGTCTGCCGCGGCGCCACCACCGCCGCCAAAAAGGCTCGTCCCGCCATTAGTGCCGCCGAATGCACCGGCCCAGCCTGCACCACCGCCACCGCCGAAATCGCCGTTACCCCCATTTCCCCCACCTTGGGCACCACCACCGCCGCCGCCGCCGTAACTACCGGCGCCGCCATCTCCACTTCCGAAGTTTCCCCAGCCGCCACCACCGCCGCCGCCTCCGGGACATGGGGCAGTCGACCCGGCGTTCCCGAAACCGGGGTTGTCTCCTTCGCCGGACCCTCCATTTCCCCCGCAGTCGAAGCCACCCGCTTGAGACTCGGAGTTAAAGACAGTTCCGCCGCCACCGCCACCCGCGCCAAAGCCGGGACCGAAAAATCCCTGGGCGCCGCTGCCGAGGAATCCTGCGCCACCACCGCCGCCACCCGAATCCAGGAAGTCCCCAAAACCATTCGGCTCCGACCCCGCAAAGCCTCCGCTGCCGCCGATTCCTCCGCCCCCTCCCCCGCCTCCAGTGTTGCCATGACCCTTTCCGCCGCCATTGCCACCCACCGCACCGTTGCCGTCGAAAGTGGAGTTCTGGAGGATGAGGTGCCCTGCTTCCACATAAATGGCGCCACCCGCGCCCATGCCGCCGCCGCCCCCGTCTTGGCCGTTACCCCCGTGCGTCAAGAAGCCTTTGACGTAGACGTTGCGGATTGTTAGGAGGACTGAGGGACCCACTGCGAAGAGTCGAGCGTTGTAGGTAAGGTCGGGGTTCGGACAGGGTATTTGGCTATAACCCGCGTAGCAGGCCGGTACCCATTGCAACGTAGCGCCATAGCCCTCAATCGTTATATTGGAAGTAATCATCGGAGTTGCGGTTGGTCCCATGGGGTTATCCGCATCTTGGACGGGGAAGTTCAACTGGAGCAGTTGACCGGCTGGCATGACAAGACGTCGTCGCCGCTGCCAGCCACACATTGGGTGGAGATGACCTGCGGAGTATTCGTATTGAAGGTTTGATCGTACCCGGTGATGGCGAGGTTGTCGTCGAAATTCGCCGAATAGATGGCCTCCTTCAGCGAGCAGCCTCCGGTGCTGCTGATCTTGTCTTGAAGAGTGGTGACGTAAATGATTTTGGCTGCGTTGTGATGTGGGAAGGCAAGAGCTAAGAGAAGTATGGTGACCAGCGCTCCCCATCGCCCGCAAAAGAATTGTGACGTGACGAGGAGTTCCCACATACGCCTCAAGATCCTAGCTAGCACGAGAAGTGGAGAGCGGTGACGAATGAAGCTCATAATGCGCCTCCCAATCGGAGAACTGCCATCTGGCGGCGGAACGATTCCTGCGGGGACACAGGAAGCCAAGAATGGACCTCTCAAATGTCAAACTTCCAGGGAAAGGTCAATGGACGGCTGCTGACAATGGGATGGAATTAAACTGAACGTCCAAACATCTCATTGCAGGAAATTTATGTTGCCAAGAGAGATGATATGACTCAAAGTTGCCCCACGTTCCCCAAGTACGCCCATGCCCGGACAGGCCACCATCTATCGATTTGGTCCGTACGAGTTGCGGATTCGAACCCGAGAACTCTACAAAGGAGGGACGAAGCTCAAACTGCGCCCACAGCCCTTCGAGGTCTTGAAGATACTGGCGGAGAAGGCCGGAGACGTAGTCACCCGCGAGGAGCTGCACCAACGGCTTTGGTCCGCTGAAACCTTCGTGGATTTCGAGCAGGGACTGAACACTTGCATCAAAGTGTTGCGGGGAGTCCTAAATGACTCCGCCGAACGTGCCGCGGTACATCGAAACAGTACCGAAGCTCGGATACCGCATGATCGTCCCCGTCGAAACGGATCAGTCACCTCAGGTAACCGAAGCCAAAACCACGCCCCCAGCCACAATCGAGGAGACTCTCGGAGGCAAGCACATCCCTCCTAACCGAACTTCGCAGGGGTCGCGCGTTCGGCGATGGGCGGTCGTTCTTGGTATTTCGATTGTATTGATCGGGGGACTAGTTGGTTACGTTAAATGGTCGCGTTTGCGGGAGCGCCCGCAGCCGACTGCAGGAAGATTGATGCTGGCGGTTCTCCCTTTCGAGAACCTAACCGGAGATGCCGGGCAGGACTATTTCAGCGACGGCATGACCGAGGAAATGATCTGGCAACTCGGCCGCATTGATCCGGACCACGTCGGCGTGATCGCGCGGACGTCCGTGATGCACTACAAACACAGCCAGGAGCCATTGGACGCAGATCGGCCGTGAGCTGGGAGTGCAGTACGTTCTCGAGGGCAGCGTCCGACGCGATGCAGACAAGGTGCGCATCTCAGCCGAGCTGATTCAACTGAAAGACCAGACGCACCTGTGGGTCGCGACAGTACGACCGCGAACTGAGCAGCCTGCTGGCGCTTCAAGGGGAGATCGCGCAAGAAATTGCTGACGAGATTCAGCTCACGCTCGGTGATGAGCATAAGTGGATCAGCCGCTGATGGTAAGGACTGCTGCGTCTCCGAATTCGTACGAGGCGTACGATCTCTATCTCAAGGGCCGTTATTTCTGGAACAAGAGGACAGCGAAGGGATTTCAGCAGGCGATGACGATTTTTCAAGAGGCCTTGGCCAAAGAGCCCAACTACGCCCGCGCCTACGCCGGACTGGCTGATACGTACGCTCTGATGAGCGGCTATAAGTCTGGTTCCGCAAATGAACTGATGCCGAAGGCGCGCGCCGCAGCGCTGCGGGCGATGGAAATCGACGACCGATTAGCGGAAGCACACACCTCTTGGCTTTGATTACCGAGAACTACGATTGGGACTGGCAAACAGCAGAGAAGGAATACCGGCGCGCTATTGAGTTGGATCCCAACTACGCCACCGCCCACCACTGGTATGCGGAGTATCTGTCGTGGGAAGGCCGCTTCGACGAGGCTCTGCGGGAGAGTGAGCGAGCGCGACAACTTGATCCCCTATCGCTGATCATTGCCGCCGATAAGGGCGCGATCCTGTATTATGCCCGCCAGTATGATCGCGCTATAAAAGCATTTCGCGCGTGCGGCGCGGATGGGTGCGCGTGGCGAGGAGATGGCTAGGCAGAGTGAGAGGGCGGAGGTGAGTTGGGTGCGCCAGGCGGGGAGGGCGAAGGCGAAGGTTGCCGCGAAGCGGGAGTTGGAGAGGACCGAGTAGGCGGGGCGGCGGGCCGGAGTGGGGTAGTCCTGCGTGGTGATGGGGATGACGCGTTTCGCTATGAGGGGGCGGTTGCCGGTGGCAGCGGCGAACCAGGGGATGTCGCGCGGGAGTTGGGCGCATTCGTCGAGGATTGTGGTGGCGAATTCGTGCCAGGTGGTTTGGCCCGAGGCGGTCATGTTGTGGGTGCCGGTGAAGTCTGCGAGGAAGGCGAACGGATTTGGTGAAGCGGGCACAGCATGCTGTGCCCCTACGGGGAAAAGGCGTGCGTGATCGAGAACGCGAACGGTGGCTTGGGCGATTTCGCGGCTTGATGTGGGCGCGCCGAACTGGTCGCTGACGATGCGGAGCTCTTCGCGTTCGGCGGCGAGGCGCAGAATCGTGAGCAGGAAATTTTTCCCCGAGGTTGCGTAGACCCATGCGGTGCGAAAAATCAGATGGGGAATGCCTGCGGCGCGGATCGCTTCTTCGCC
The DNA here is from genome assembly GCA_963744235.1 of uncultured Acidobacteriota bacterium. GTDB lineage: Bacteria > Acidobacteriota > Terriglobia > Acidiferrales > UBA7541 > Palsa-295. The sequence goes on from CAVUSU010000008.1 coordinate 607,908, forward strand.
GGCAAGTTTGGTCCTTCCGTAGACGCTGGCTGGATTCGTAGGATCGTCCTCTGAGTAGGGAGTGCGCTTGGCACCGTCGAAAACGTAGTCGGTGGAATAGTGGACGAGGACGGCTCCGATTTTCTTCGCTTCTTCCGCGATTACCGCAGGCGCGTCCGCGTTGACGGCGCGCGCGAGCGGCTCTTCTTTTTCGGCTCGGTCGACGGCGGTGTATGCGGCGGCGTTGACAATCAGCGAGGGGCGTGCGTCGCGGATGGCGCGGCGGATGTCGTCCGTGTTCGATAGATCGAGTTCCTTCCGGCCCAGAGCGGTTACTTCGCCCAAGCGCGGAAGGAGTTGGGCGAGTTCGGAGCCGACCTGGCCATTCCTGCCGGTGAGCAAGATTCGCGGCGTCATTTGTAGAGGGGGAGAAATTCGCGAGGGACTTGCGAAAGCTTGGCGAACTTCAAATCTTTTTCAGACACGATTGGCGAGGAGACGCCCCACGAGATGTTCAGATCGGGATCGCTCCACAAGACGCCGTGCTCGTCGTCGCGATCGTAGAAGTCGCTGCACTTGTAGAGGAACTGGACGTTTTCGGTGAGCGCGAGAAATCCGTGCGCAAAGCCGGCGGGGACATAGACCATGTTGTGAGCGCTCGCGGAGAGAGTGACGCCAGCCCATTTGCCGAAGGTTGGGGAGCCGAGGCGAATGTCGACGGCGACGTCCAGGGCTTCGCCTTCGACTACGCGGCAAAGCTTCGCCTGGGGGCGTTTCAACTGGTAGTGGAGGCCCCGGAGGGTCCCGGCGGCGGAGCGGGAATGGTTATCCTGCACAAACGAGTCGGTGACACCGAGCGCTTTGAACTTTGCCTGGTGGTACGTTTCCATGAAGAAGCCCCGTGGGTCCTGAAACACGGCGGGCCGGAACTCAAAGACCCCGGGAAGTGAGGTCTCAATTCGTTGCATTGGGGTCCTTGGACTTGCCGCGCGATTATTGCCCAGGGGAGCCTTCAGTCGCAAGGGGTGACAGCCGTTAAGGACAGGTGGCGCGGCGGTGGCGATTCTTGCCCGGCGGGTACAGGCGCGGCCCTGTTCCTTCGGTACAGTTTCGAAAGGGAAGCTTTCCGGTTACGGGAATTAGCGTAACTGGCGTATTTTCATCTTGTTACAATTTATTGTTACTACTTTGCGACCCTCACCTGCCCCAGTACCGAGTTCAGGTTCCGCATGAACGCGTGAACAGGAGAACATCACTGCTCCATCTTTAGCCTGCCGTCCAGTAGATGGGGGTCTCGGGCGGTCCCTACACTGTGCGTGTTATGAAACTGCTCACGCAGAGTGGAGTCGGGCGCCGAATGGCGCGGATCTCCCAAGCTACTGATAAGTCTAACCTTAGTTTTCTCAGAAACGCCTTCACCGCGCTTGCTTTGCTGGGCGCAATCGCAATTAGCTGCGGTCTATCCGCTTGTGCCGGCTACACCAGCGCGGCCGGGACGGTGACGCAAGACCCCAAGACTGGGGTACTTAGCGCCAGTTCTGGCAGCGTGAGCTTTGGGAATGTGGCGGTGGGGAGTACAACGACGCTGAGCGCGAGCCTTACCAATGTGGGCACGGCGGCGGTGAATATCTCTCAGGCGACGATTTCGGGGACGGGGTTTACGGTTGTGGGGGCGAGCCCGTCGGGGTCGGTCGCAGTGGGTCAAAGTGTTACGGTGACGATCCAATTTGCGCCGCAGTCCACGGGTGCCGCCAGCGGGACATTCTCAGTCACCAGTGACGCGTCGAATTCGCCGGCTTCGGTTTCGCTGACGGGGACGGGAATGCAGCCAGGCTTAACGGTTGCTCCGTTGTCATTGAGTTTCGGCAGCGTAAATGTTGGTGGCAGCGCTTCACAGAATCTAACGGTAACGAACTCGAGCAGCGCGATTATAACGATTTCCGGCGCCACGGCGACGGGTGCGGGAATCACGGTGAATGGGGTTTTCCCACAGACACTCAACGCTGGGGCGAGCACGACGTTGGAGGTGCAATTTGCGCCTGCAGTTTCGGGTAAGGCTTCCGGGAGTGTCGCGATCGCGAACACGGCGCCTGGCTCCCCGACCATCGTGGCTGTGAGCGGAACCGCCACCCAGGCTGAAATAGCGGTAACCCCGTCGAGCGTCAGCTTCGGCAACGTCGCGACGGGCAACACAAACTCGCAGCCGATCAAGATTTCGAACGGCGGTAATGCGACCCTGACGATTTCGCAAATCACCATGACCGGCGGTGGAAACGGGTTTAGCACGATCCTTTCAACCCCGCTTGCAATTCAGCCAAACCAATCTGCGAGCTTCAACGCAACGTTCACCCCAACCTCCACCGGAAGCGTTTCAGCGTCAATTTTTCTGGTCAGCAATGCGCCGAACTCGCCGCTTACGATCAACCTCACCGGTACCGGCGCGGCGGTAACGCGGACGCTGAGCGCAAGCAGTTCGAGCCTGAGTTTTGGGAACGTAAACGATGGAAGCCAAACTTCTAAGACGGTCACGCTGACAAATACCGGGAATTCAAACGTCACCATTTCGAACGTAAGTGTCGCAGGAACAGGGTTCGGCGCTTCAGGCGTGCAGGCCGGCTTGATGCTGACTCCCAACCAGACGGCGACTCTGGCGGTATCGTTCGATCCGACTTCCCCCGGGGCAGTGAGTGGAAGCGCGACCGTAAGCAGCAACGCGACAAATTCTCCGGCGTCGATCGGGTTGTCCGGCACGGGGGTGGCCGTTACTTTGCACTCGGTAGGGCTTTCGTGGACCGCCAGCTCGACATCGGGCGTGGTGGGTTACTACGTCTACCGGGGTACGAGCCCGGGCTCATACACAAGGGTGACTTCTTCGACGGTGGCATCCACGTCTTACGGCGACTCAAGCGTTACATCGGGGCAGAACATTACCTACTACTACGTGGTGACGGCGGTCGACGGGAGCGGAGTGGAGAGCAGCGACTCGACCCCCGCGACCGTGACTGTGCCATAGAACGGTGGCTCGATAGTAGGGAGGGAACCGCGAACGGCGGTCCCTCACAGCGCGGGCGGGACCCATGAGCGCTGCCAAAATGCGACGGAAAGCCGCGAATGGCACTGGTCGTATGACCAGTTTGGCACACCTGTACCATAAGTGTCCCTTGGTCCAGTAGTTTCCCACAAACCACTCATTCCACACTGCGAACGCGGCGGGGGTCAGATTCGCGCGTGTGCGCCGCAATCACACATTCAGGTGGGAACTTTGTCCTCGCTCGATTTTGCGAAGATTACGGTTGTCTGCCTCGCAAGCTTCGGTATGGCGGCCTGCATTGGAGTGACTGGTAAACCAAACGTAAAGACTGCCGCAGCGGGATTTGCACTGCTGGATATAACGCCTCTAACGGTGAATTTCGGGAATGTTGCGGCTGGTAGCACAGCGCAACAGGGCGTGAATATCGTCAACACGGGAACGGCGAGCGCGAAAATCACGCGGATTACGATGAAAGGCAGCGGATTCAGCGTGAACGGAATTTCCGTTCCGCTCACGATCGAGGCGGGGGGAAGCGCGAACTTCGTGGCAGATTTTGTGCCGGGATCAACTGGCGCGGCGAGCGGAAGCATCTCTCTCGTCACGGATGCGAACAGTTCTCCCATTGTTATCGGTCTCCAAGGAATGGGGACGGGCGCATCCATCGCCGTAACGCCGTCGTCCGGCAGCTTTGGAGACGTGGTAGTGGGCAGCGAAGCGACTCAACCCATGGAACTCAAAGCTGCGGGTAGTGCCAACATAAAGATCACGAAGGTATCGACGACCGGGACCGGTTTCAGCGTTTCGGGTCTGGCGGTGCCCCTGACGCTGACGCCGGGGCAAAGCGCTTCGTTCATGGCGACGTTCAAGCCAGCGACAACCGGAGCCAAGTCGGGGACGATTTCGATTACGAGCACAGCCGACGACTCAGTGGTGACCGTGGATCTGGTTGGCAAGGGTGACAGCGCAGTTGCCGGACTTTCCGTGACGCCAACAGCACTGAGCTTCGGCAGTGTGGCCGTCGGGAAGACAACGAGTCAGGAAGTAACTTTGAAGAGCACGGGCAATACGAATGTGGATATTAAGTCCGTGTCGATTTCGGGCAACGGCTTTAGCGTGAGCGGTGCGTCGAATATTACGCTTGCACCCGGCCAATCCTCGGCGGTGACAGTGAAGTTCGATCCGTCGAAATCGGGGAGCGCAAGCGGCACGGTAACCGTAGCTAGCAGCGTTCCGGGTTCGCCGGCAAAGATTTCAGTGTCTGGTTCGGGGTCAACGACGAGCCCAAGCAGCGATGTGAGTGCGCATACAGTGACGCTGCGGTGGGCAGCGAGCGCGACATCGACAGTGGTGGGGTATTACGTGTATCGGGGGCTGGTTGGGGCAGGACCATTTTTTAAGTTGAACCCAGCAAGGGAGACGTCCACGAGTTTCATGGATGCGGGCGTGTCGGGTGGGCAAACTTACTACTACGTTGTGACCGCAGTGGACACGGGCCAGGTGGAGAGCGCGTTTTCAAACCAAGTGGCAGTGACCATACCCCAGCCTTAAGTACTCCGCGTCAACGTTAAGGGCATCCAGGTTGCCTGACTCACCGGCCGCGAGCTATATTCAAACGAACCTCAGACGCCTGAGGCAACCCATCAATTCTCACGGGAGTTCGCGGGATCCGGCCACAATCGCAAGGCGCGTTCCCGAGGAGGGTTTGAATTGCGCTACCTTGTGACGGGCGGTGCGGGATTCATAGGCTCGAATATCGTGGACGAGCTCGTACGGCGCGGGCAGGAAGTAGTGGTCCTCGACAATCTCTCCGCAGGGAAAGAGGAAAACCTCACGGGCGTGCGGAAGAAAATCGAGTTCCGCCCGGAAAGCATCACTGATCTGGCGGCGGTTCAATCCGCTGCGAAGGGAGCGGATTACGTGATTCATCTGGCGGCGCGGACGTCGGTGCCACGTTCCGTGGAGAACCCGCTCGACACGAATTCCGTGAATATCGATGGAACGCTGAACGTGCTGGTGGCGGCGCGCGACGCGAAAGTACGACGGTTCGTCTATGCCGCCTCGTCTTCGGCGTATGGCGAGACGCCCACTCAACCGAAGACGGAGGCGATGCAGCCCGCGCCGATTTCGCCCTATGGGGTGACGAAATATGTTGGCGAGATTTACGCGCAGGTTTTCGGGCGCGTCTACGGCCTGGAAAACGCATCGGTGCGGTTCTTCAACGTTTTCGGACCGCGCCAGGATCCTACTTCGCAATATTCGGGAGTGCTCTCGCGGTTCATGCTGGCGGTGATTGAGGGCAAGCGCCCCGTTATCTACGGGGATGGAGAACAGTCTCGCGATTTCACGTACATCGACAATATAGTGGATGAAACTCTTCGCGCCTGCGAAGCGAAAGGCGCATCGGGAATGGTGTTCAACGGCGGAACGGGTGCGCGAATCACCCTGAACGACGTGGTGAAACTGCTTGAGAAAATTACCGGAAGGAGAATCGAGGCGAAGTACGATCTGCCGCGAGCGGGCGATATCCGCGACTCCCAAGCCGACGTTTCACTTGCCCACAAGGTGCTCGGCTACGAGCCCCTTGTGCATTTTGAGGAAGGGCTGCGGCGCACCTGGGATTGGTACAAGAGCAATTACGGCCGCGCGTAGTCGCCGCGATTTTCACGACGCGTTGACACTCGATCGGCATTGATCCACAAAATTCCCGCGACAACCAAGCCAACCGATAGGATCAAGTTTGTGAAAGAAAGGGAACGGCCGCTTACTTGCGCGAGGGCGAACTCGAGAATAAGCGGACCGAGCAGGAGGCTTAGCGCGAACGGTATGAGCGCTTCAATCCGCCGCGATATCTTTCTCGCAATTATTCCAAGCAGACATCCTATCGGGAGAAACACAACAGCATAGTAGATGTCTTTGTAGCCGTTGACCTCGCCCGTTTTTGCGCGGTGAAACAGTCCCGCGAAAGCCGTTCCGGGACCCAGATAGCGATCTTGCAGCTTCCTGCCATCGACGTAGAAATAAAGGTCCGAGCCATCGTAAGAAAACAGAAGGTCGCGAGTCTGGCCGGTGGCGAGCACGTTTGAGATCGTCCAGGCAAGCGTAGACCGCTCCACCGACAGCCTATTTCGAAACCAAAAAACCAGGTTGGCATCTTCCTGACGCAGGTAGAGATCCGAAAGTCCTGATGGCTGAGAGATTGCCACGATGCGGCCATTGGCGTCGGCGATGTCTTCCGGTTCGAAAACCAACCGAATTGAGAATTGGTTTGTCCGCTGCAAGTCGTCGATTAGATCAGAAACGGGCCGGGTTGAAGCGATCGACGCCACCCCATCGACTGAAGCTTGACTCGTCTTGGGCGATGTTGCCGCCGTTGGAAGAGACAATGGGACAATCAATCTTGCATCGTCCTGGCGGGCTGGAATCGACGAAAAATCGAATTTGGCGAGCGCCCCGGCGTTATCCGGGCTTGCGTCATTGCCGCTGGTGAGCTGCTTCGCGAGATTGTCTGCAAGAGCGCGGTCCCATATTTCTATTCGCAACAGCTTACCGCGCCACGGGTGCCGACCCGTCGCATCATTTCCGAAGACGAGGAAACAGTCCGAGTTCCAGTTTTCCAAATGCGTCTGCTTCTGCAACTGGACCGAATACAAAGTCCAGACCGCCAAGTACGCTAGAAGCATGAGAGCCGCCCGAGGCACGGTGAGCCATGTTTCGATGCTTCGTTCCAATTTCGACAAGAGGTTCGATGATGTGCTTCCAAATGATGCAAAGGTGAGGAATCCAATCGCCGCTCCCGCCGAGTTCGTGAATACATCTTCCCAACCCGAATCGCGCGCGGGGATGTAAATCTGCAGAAATTCAATGCCGTAAGAAACGAGGGCTCCCACGCTCCAGATGTATAGCAGGGCCGCCAGCCACGACATGCCTCTGCTTCGCAACTGTGCGCCTAACGCGAAGCCGAACGGCATAAACAGAAGGACATTCAGAACGATATCGAGTGGTCCGTCGCTTTTGCCGGCTTTGCCAAGAAAGAACGGAGATGCGCCTAGAGGCAGCTTAGTGTGGAGCGAAAATTCGAACGGATAGAGGGTGAGAAAGAAAATTCCGACGAGCGCTGCGATCAAAAGTCGATTGGACCACGCGCGAGACGGCGACTGTGTCGCGGTTTCCAAGGCTGGGGTTAAATTCATCGTCATGGCGCAAGAATTTGCAGCCGCGGATTCGAGTCTAGCACGAGTTAATTTCCGGGTCGGTTGCGCGTTGCGCGAAGAACGGTGGAGGTCGGATTCTCGAATGATATTTGTTGTCTGTTATGTCGCTGTTTGTCCTCATGGGGTCGTCGCCATCAGAGGTTCGTGTAATACTTGGCGGGGAGGCTCGGGTGAGGACGCTTATACTTTTGACGATCGTGTTGACTACGGGGGTCATGACCGGAGCGCAGGGTACGGGCTCGAAGCACAAGATCAGTATCACATTCAACTACGACTTTACGGAGACGCCCGTCTGCCCGGCGAAGACCGCGAAGACCTGCGTGACGCAGTTCAATCTGTACGACATTTCGGCGGGAGTGGCGAAGAGCACGAAACTGATGTCGTTCGCTCCGCCTGCAGGCGCGAACGGAGTCGTGAAAGGAATTACCGCGACGACCCCGTCGCTCGTATTCGAGCCCGGGAAGCATCTGCTTGCGGTTACGGCGCAGATGAAAAAAGGTGACGAGTCGGACCCGAACAAGTGCACGATCTGGGTGGAAATACCTCAGTAGGCGTTCGCCCACTTGCTTGGGCGCCCCGCCTTAAGCGGATTGCCCACAAGGACCTATGTACACCACTGACACACTTGCTGTTCCGCGGTTGGACCAAGCCCGCGGCTACGATTACGGCCTACGCAACCGATTGACTGACCGGACTGTGGATCGGGTTCCCCTCCCTGAACGATGTTCATGACTTTCATGACGTTCATGCTTGGGCTCATCTGCCCGACCTTGTTTCTGGTTCACAGCTTCCGGCGTTCGCTTTGGCTCCGATGCTGTGCTGTTGTTGGCCTTGATGCAGATCTGGCAATTCCAGTGCGCCATCGGCGTGGTGGGGATGTCGTCCACCTCGTAGTCGCGGGCCATCCCATGGATTCGGACGCGATAGGAGTGGTCCAGCCACAACACATAGTTTCCGGGGTTCGTCCGGCTCCGGTTCGTTAGGCCGAGCGATGTCAGGATATCGCCAGTCTTGCGCTCAATCAGAGCGCAGGATTCGCCTCGCGACGCAAGATCCAAGTTCATTGTATCGGTTAGCTTTTTGAGCGTGAAGCCGGCCTCATTCGGGAGTGCATGGATCAATCCGTAGAGGACACGGACGGCCGACGCCTGGGGAGGTGACAACAAGCTGGGTTGAAATCGGCGCTGGGCCGCAATCAAGTGAGCCAAATGCTCGCAGATTTCCTGATCTGCCCCAAGGGGAAGGGCGATTGCGCGGTAGAGGTCGAGCGTTCGCGCAGACAATCGTAAACCGGCGGGAATTGTTGGCGGCGAGAGGGTATGGTAGTGCTCGAATCGGAACTGGAGCAGACGCATGCGTACTTTTGCCGCAAACTGCAGGGTCTTCGAGTTGTCCGGGCCATTCAGATCTGCCCGTGCAGTCTTGTGCATCGGAATAATGATGCACCGACTGTTCAACGCGGCATCATTCGGCAATTCGAGCCACGTAAGCACCTTGGGGCCGTACGCCATCTCAGCTTTGCCCTTTCGAAGAGCATAGAAACCCGGTGTGCTGCTGGACCTTAAGAGATGTAACAGCGTTCGCGGGTGGCCAGCGGTGCGAGTTTCGTCGATCAAGATCGTCGGATGCATGCGATCACAGACTTCATAGAACGCTGCCGAACTGATGTCCGAGGTCGGTAGGCTGCGGCGGCACAGCAAACTCAGAATGCGCAATGCCGTCGTTTTCCCGGAGCCGGGAGGCCCGACCAATACCAGGTATGGCGCAAACGGCAGTTTTTCGGGAAACCAAGTGCTGAATACGTGCGCGGTCATCAACATGACCGAATCGATGTCTACATCGAGACCAAAATGGAAAAAAAGGGCAACATCGCCAAAGAGATCTTTAAGCCGGCCGAAGGGTTCAGCCCCCTGTGGCAGTCGCACATGTTTAGATAGGAGGTCCGTCCGCGGTAGCGGGACCAAAACTTTGTTCCCATCGTGCAGCTTATCTGTGTACCGCACGGTTCCGTTGGCGTACACGGCGAGCCTCGATTTCGTCGAGTCGGCCGGATCCTCGACCATTTCCGCGAGTGAGCCATCTTCCAGCTCAGCGAAATCAATTGCCCGTTCCGGGAGATGGTCTCGCGAACCTCTCTGGGAATCGCTTTCTGGGAGGGAAACCGAATGAGCCGGCATCGAAGGGCGGGCGTTGTTTTCTTCTCGTGAATTCGCAGCCTCGTGCTTTCCTTTGGATTTCCTTGGACACATGGACTACCCCCGTTTGTTCTGTCGTGGACGACAGTGCATTTGACTCCGAAACCTTCATCCTCACCTGTCCGTCTTTGGAAATCTGCGTCGAAAATAAAAAAAGGACGCAATGGACACGCAACGACCACCACCACAACGCGTCCAGCGTCCTTAATCTAGTTACTTTCAACGGAGCCCACGACTAGAATTCGGCTCCAGTTCTTGAACCAGCATAACGCAACCGAGCCCTGTTTTGTATGATCTTTTTTTCCTCCTTCACCGTTCTGCTCTTCGCAGCCGTCCGCAGGCAACACTCACGGACCAAGCCGCGCTGCAACGCGATGTGTCAGACACTGACCCGGGCCGGCGTAGACACGCTCGTCGCAGCTTCGATGCCGCGGCGCTCGCCGCGGAATTGCCCGCAGGCTTCCTAACCTCCGCGCCAGGGTCCCGAAAGGCCACCATTTGACGGTCACGGTCGAGGACGGCACCGGCGTGGAGGTTTCTTCCGCCCGCGAAAAGAAGATCGAGACGCAAGCGAGCGTAGATGTGACGCCAACGCACAGGAGGAAGCAATGTTCCGCGCGCACCTTGAGGGATTCTGAGTGCAAGCGGCAAACGGGCGGCTCCGAGAAATCAGGGTTTCAGGCTCGCGGTTGCTTCGATTTCTTGAACGAGCTGGAGTGCGGTCCAGAGTCAAGCGAAATTTCGGTCGAATGACGGGCAATTCCGGAAGTTACCGAATTACTCCTGGCTTGCCGACCACCCGGAAGTTGGCCAGAACAGTCAATACAACCGCGTTTATCAGGACCTAGGGCTGCGGTTCTGGGAGGAACGTACTCTAACCACCCGATCGTTCTCCTCTTGACAATCAGGAGGAGGAGTGTATTCTTCCCCTTGATGCTCAGGAGGAATGCGTCTATGGCGGAGAAACCGAGTGATCTCGTCCAAGGCACTCTGGACATGCTCATTCTGAAAACACTCGCGCTCGAACCCATGCACGGATATGGGATCGCCGTCCGGCTCGAACAGATGAGCAAGGGCGTTTTCCGCCTCAATGCAGGTTCGCTGTTTGTGGCCTTTCAACGGCTGCAACGAACTGGGTTGATCAAGAGCGAATGGAAAGCCACCGAGAATAGCAGGCGCGCAAAGTACTACGACCTGACGGAGCAGGGACGAAAGAGGCTCAATACCGAAACGCGGGAATGGGGAAGGCAAGTGGCGGCCATCGCCAGAATCTTGCAGGCATCGTAAGGGACCATGTCATTTTTGCGAAGCATAGCGAGCGGGCTGCGGTCGCTGTTTCGAAAGAAACAGGTCGATAGTGATCTGGACGAAGAACTAAACGGCTTCCTTGAGATGGCGGCCGAGGAGAAAATGAAGCAGGGTATGAGCCGCAAGCATGCCCTTCGCGCCGTGCGCCTGGAGCGTGGCAGCCTGGACGTTACGAAGGAAGAGGTCCGCTCTGCCGGCTGGGAATCTTTTGTTGAAACCTGCTGGCAAGATCTGCGCTTTGCCGTTCGCATGCTGCTCAAGTCTCCGGGCTTCACCGCCGTCGCCGTCCTCACCCTTGCCCTCGGCATCGGCGCGAACACTGCTATCTTCAGCTTGGTCAACGGTGTCCTGCTGCGGCCGCTCCCGTATCGCAACCCAAACCGGCTTACAATGGTGTGGGAGAAAAGCCGCGACGGCTCCCCCGAAAACGTCGGCTACGCGACGTACCTCGATTGGAAATCTCAGAATAAGAGTTTCGAGGAAATTGCCATCTACAGTTCGTGGCAGCCCGTGCTCCAGGTCGGGGAACCCGAACAATTAAGCGGCCTCCGCGTCACCAGCAACTACTTCCGCACCCTCGGCATCCATCCGGAAATAGGACGCGATTTCCTGCCCGAAGAAGACGCTCCCAACGCCAACAAAGTGGTGATGCTCAGCCACTCGTTGTGGCAGCGCAAATTCAACGCCGACCCCAACATCGTCGGCAAACCGATCAATATGAACGCAACCCAGTACCTCGTGGCCGGCGTTTTGCCTGCGAGGTATCAATCCTTGATGAACCAGGATCCGCGCGGGGGCGCCGTGGAGATCTGGCGAGTGCTCGGCTACGACGTTTCGCAGCCCTGGGCTTGCCGCACCTGTCACCACTTAGTGGCCATTGGTCGACTGCGCGACGGAGTAGCCATTACCCAAGCCAACGCCGAGATGGACACAATTTCCGCCGCGCTGAGCAAAGCATATCCCAAGGAATACGACGATATCGGCGTAATTCTGACTCCCATCCGCGAGCAACTACTCGGCCCGGCCAGTGCGCCGCTCTACATCCTGCTCGGGGCCGTCTCTTTCGTTTTGCTGGTGGCATGCGCGAATCTTGCCAACCTGCTTCTTGCTCGCGCCACCTATCGCGAACGTGAAGTTGCCGTACGCACCGCGCTGGGCGCGACGCGCGGCAGGATCATTCGCCAACTGCTCGCGGAAAACTGCGTTCTCGGCCTGCTGGGCGCCGCAGCGGGACTCGTCCCCGCGTACTGGACGCCTAAGGTTCTGGCCAGTATCGGCGCGGGCGATCTGCCGCGCCTCGATCAAGTGCACCTTGACTGGCGGGTCTTGTTATTCACCGTGGGAGTTGCGCTGCTCACTGGCATCGCCGCGGGCCTTGCGCCTGGATATCACCTCTCGAAAAACAATAGGCACGATTCGTTGAAGGAGGGCATGCGCGGCAGCGGGAGTGCGCGGGGCCGCCGATTGCGCGGACTGCTGATCGTCTCCGAAGTTGCGCTTTCCCTGACGCTGCTGATCGGCGCGGGCCTTCTGCTACGCAGCTTGGGCCGGTTGCTGGAAGTTTCGCCGGGATTCGATCCCGCCAACGTGTTGACCATGCAGACCTCGGTTCTCGGCCAGCGTTTCAATGACAACTCGGTCGTGCGTCAATATTTCGCCGATGCCGTCGAACGCCTGCGTGCGCTTCCCGGCGTGCAATCTGCCGCTGCCGTCAGTCAGATTCCGCTGGCTGGAAATATGGACAAGTACAGCTTTCACGTCGAAGGCAAAATGCACGCCAATCCCGAAGAAGACCCGAGCGCCGAACGCTACTGCATCACTCCAGGATTCCTCGAAACGATGCGAATTCCTTTGCTTCGTGGCCGTGAGATCTCTCTCGCCGACACAGCGACCGCGCCCCAAGTCCTGCTGATCGGTGAAACCACCGCGCGCCGAATGTGGCCCGGCGAAGATCCGATCGGCAAGCGCGTCAAGCTCGGGGGGGTGGATCAGCCGTGGTGGACAGTCGTCGGCATCACCGGAGATGTGCACCACGTTGGGCTCGACGCTGATCCCGACATGCAGATGTACATCCCGCACCAGCAATGGCCATTCCCGGACGGCCTGATGGTTTTTGTCATTCGCGCCCCAAGCGCTCCCGCAGCCATCTCCTCCGCGGCACAGCAAGCCATTCACTCCATCGATGCGACGCAGCCGATCTCGCGCATCATGCCGCTCGAAAACTATGTGGGCCTTTCCGTGCAAGGGCGGAAATTTGCCTTGATTCTCATTGGCGCCTTCGCCGCGATCGCGCTGACGCTTTCGGTGGTCGGAATCTATGGCGTTACGGCGTATAGCGTTGCGCAGCGCACCCGTGAAATAGGCATCCGAATTGCTCTCGGTGCCCAGCGCGGCGAACTCCTCGGATTGTTGCTCCGCCAGGGAATGCTGTTGGTGGTTTGCGGGGTGATCGCCGGAGTAATTGCGTCCCTTGCGCTCACGCGATTCTTGGCCAGCATGCTTTTCGACGTTCAGCCCATCGATCTGCTGACATTTGGGGGCGTGGTGCTGCTGCTCGTTGCGGTGTCCGCTGTGGCGTGTTTCCTTCCAGCGCGCCGCGCTATGCGCGTGGACCCGATAGTAGCCCTCCGTTACGAGTAGTTCGCCTCTTAGGTTCAGAAGAAGTGAATCCGCAAGCGGAACTGGCCGCGGGCTCGCTCGAACTCGGAACCGGAGTAGTGCTTTCGCCGAGAAACGGGCCACACGGAAGTAATCCTTGACGGAAAACGCTGCTCGCAGGAGCGTCTCGTCAAACTGCTCTGGGCGCGACCAAGTGGACGCGTAGTCGGATAATCGGACAATTGCCCACCAAACTTCCGGTAACGGCGGTGCATTCAATGGGTCGACGCAACACTCAGGTCAAACCCGGCTTGCATTGAAAACAAAGGCCAAATCGCTCGCGAGGGTTAGATCAGCCGGAACACCGCCCTGGCTAGGTCTTGACCGAGTACGGCCAAACAGATTGCTTCTCTCAGGAAAGCATTGTCGAATCAATGCATTGATGGTGTTGCGCCGACCGGTTGAGCTGGCAGCGTTTACCAGTCACTGGCCTGTTAGTCATGTCTGGACCTCGGATTGAGATAGCAATTCTTGCCAGTGTGGGACACCCTACAGACAGCAGGATCCAGTTTCGTGCTATTGTGCATATGGTTTCTTCCCCTATGCGACGTGTATCCACCAGGATCGCTCGCGCCCCGCAAAAAGCAACTTCCATGACCACTGCCTTCGATGTGAAACTGTTTCTCGACTCAACCGGTCTGGGGAGAAAGGTCGGCAAGTTTCAAAGAAAAGAAACGGTCTTCGCGCAAGGCGACCCTGCAAAGAATGTCATGTACATTCAGGAAGGCGGCGTGAAGCTTACCGTGGTGAATGATGCCGGCAAAGAAGCCGTTGTGGCAATTCTGGGACCGGGTGATTTTTTTGGGGAAGGGTGTCTTGCGGGCCAGTTTGTTTGCATAGCGACCGCGACCGCAATTGCGCCTACGACCGTACTCGTCATCGAGAAAAAAGAGATGATTCGCGTGCTCCACCGGGAACACGAGTTCTCCGACCGCTTCATCGCTTACATGCTCGCACGAAACATACGGGTCGAGGCGGACTTGGTCGATCAGCTGTTCAACTCCAGCGAGAAACGGCTGGCGCGCACTCTGCTGCTGCTCGCGCGCTATGGTGCACCGGGCGATCTTCAACAGGTGCTTCCCAAAGTATCGCAAGAGATGCTGGCGGACATGATCGGTACGACGCGCTCGCGCGTCAACTTTTTCATGAACAAATTCAGGAAGCTGGGCTTCATCAAATACAACGGCGAGATCCACGTCGATAATTCCCTCCTGAGTGTTGTCCTGCACGACTAAGTTAACTGTCGCGCGATACGGAAAGACACCGCCCCTTCCGAAAGGGATGCAGTCAATATCGACAGTGTTCAAAATTGAGCAGTTTCGCGATCGGATTGTGTTGCATCCTGTCCGTATGAAAAGGGCAGAACTCACGCCCAGGCAGATCTCCTCTGTCCCCTGTCCCACGTGTGGTGCCGGCGTCCGGGAGCGTTGTGTGCTGCATTCAGGTGCTCCGCGTTCAGAACCACACATAGAGCGCAAATTTTCCGCTATTGAGGCAACCGAGGGGAAATCAAGCTAATTCCCAGGTAGTCGGATTGCGAAGCCCGACTATGGTTCAAGTGAACGTATAGTCGGATTACCGGACATGTGTCGTACCAGGACCCCCCAAGGGTTCACGGACAAGTGGACGACCTCCAAGTGTGCCGTGGATCCAGTCACAATCAGGCACGCTAAAGCTGAGAGCGCTAATTCTCTGAAGGTGAGGGCTCAAACGTGGCGGCCGAACAACTGAAGCACGTGCTTGGTCTTACGACGAACGATCGCTTCGAGGCGTCCCCGACGCTTGAAACGAATTTTCTTCTCCAACAGGCTGTAATCTTCCTTCACGAGCCGCCAGCCAGAAGCCCCGCAATCTTCGACGGCGTGCTCGACAGTCGAAGCCTTCGGAATCGTAATGATGTTCTCTTTCGCGGTGACCCAGTTTAGCGCGACTTGCGCCGCGGCCCTTCCGGTTCGACTGGAGACTCGGGCTAATATTCCTTCTGGATCGTTGGCGAGAACGTTCGAGAAGCGCTCTCCGAGTGGACTGAATGCAATGACCGTAATCCCCGCTTGCTGGCAGTACCTCAGCAAGCTTCCTTCGATGGTTCTCTCAACCAGGCTGTAGCGCAATTGGTTCGAGACGATCTTGTGTTTGATCAGCGCAGCCTGCGCTCTTTTTAGTTCGTCGACGGAAAAATTGCTGACGCCAATGAAGCGAATCTTGCCCGCGTCCACCAACTCTTCCATCGCCCCCATCGTCTCTTCGATTGGAACCCTGTAGTTGGGCCAGTGAAGCTGATAGAGGTCGATATAGTCCGTTTGCAGGCGCTGCAGGCTTCTCTCGGCTGCCGCGATCAAATCTCGCATGTGAAAATTGCGAGGCGAAACCTTTGTGGCCAAGAACACGCGATCACGACAATCGCTGACTGCCTGGCCGACGATCTCTTCGTTTCCGTAAGATTCAGCTGTGTCGATAAAGCTAGCGCCATGTTCCACGCCGGCACGCAGCGGCTCGATTCCGCCTGAGTAATTCCACGTGCCAAGCCCGATCTCAGGTAGTTGAACTTGCGTTGTTCCCAGTGTTTTGAATTCCATGGAACTCTAATGAGATCCGCTGAACTCACGCACACAGATCATCTTAAAACGAGACATCTGTCCAAAAACAAGAATCCGTTTAGGCAACTCGGTCCAACGCCTGGTAAGTCGGGTGATCTCAATGGGTCGACGCAACACTAGGGTCGAACCCGGCTTGCATTGAAAACAAAGGCTAAATCGCTGGCTAGGGTTAGATCAGCCGGAACACCGTCCTGGCTAGGTTTTGACCGAGTACAGCCAAACAGATCGCTTCTCTCAGGAAAGCATTGTCGAATCAACGCATTGGATGGTGTTGCGTCGACCAGCTGATCCTGCACGGATTACCGGACATCTCTAACAATGTCGGCCCTGTCAAATTCTTTTTGCAGACACTTCTTTGTTTTTGCCTAAAAGAGTTTTCCTCTTTCGTTTCTTTCGCTTTTCCCCCTGCATCGACGGCCACGGCTCGTTCGTAATCGAGCGGTCGGCTTCGGTCCGACCTAAACATCTCTTCGATCAAGACTTCGACCAGGATTACTCGTTCAAACTCCCTCTCGCGAGGGAGCGGGATGCCCATTCATTTGCACGGCGTTCTAGTGCACGCCATGTCCGGTACCGAGCTGTCCCGCGTGCGAACCGAACTCTAACGACTGCGAATACTCACATCCATTCCGCCACATCCAGTACAACCGGATCGCCAGCCTGCGTCCCATCGCTACCTTGGCAATGCTGTTGTGTCGTCGCATCGCCAGGTGGATGTACCGACGTCTCCAGTCAGGATGGATACGCGCTGCTGCTTGGGCCGCCTCCACCAGCAAGAAGCGCAACAAGGAACTGCCTTGCTTGCTGATGTGCCCTAGCCGTTGCTTGCCAGCACTGGAGTCCTCACTCGGAATCATCCCCACGTAGGTGCCGATCTGCTTGCCACGAGGAAACCGAGTCGGAGTTCCGATGATCAACACATAGGCCAGTGCCGTAAGCGGACCAACACCGGGATGGGTCATCAGTCGCAGAACTTCGGGTCGCTTTCTGGCTTCCCGCTCCACGGCGGCCGTCAGTTCTTCAATCGTCGGATTCATACGGTCCAGCAACTCCAACAACTCTTGCCGGCGTCGACTGGCCCAAGGAGCCAACGTGAGCTTCTCTAACTGTGCTCGCCCCTGTTCGCTGAACAGCTTTTTCTTCCAGCGATAGCCCTCGTTCATGGCCAACGCCTGCAACTGATTCATGATCCGCGTGCGCATCTGCACCAATCGATGCCGGTGCCACAGCAGTTGTCGCAAATCTCGATTCTCCGGGCTCGGTACCCAGATTTGCGGGAAGTTATTTTCCAGCATCAGCCGGCGTAGGAGTCGAGCATCATTGCGATCGTTCTTCTGCTTTTTCACTCGCTTGGCCTTGATCTCCGCTGGATCGCCGATCCACAGCTGGAAACCTAATTCAGCGAGTAGCCGCTCGAACCAGCGTGAATACCCGGTAGCCTCCATTCCTGCCCGCACGCAGATTCCTCGCTGCTGCAGGTCTCGATAGAATTTCTCTGCTTGTCCATCACTGTGGTTCAGTTCCTGTTCACCACACTCACCCGTCTCTTCTACAACGAATGCAATCTGCTGAAAGCTCGGGTGGTAATCTACGCCTATAATCATCATGTTCGGCTCCTTTCTCCCGAGCCTGCGGTCGTCGATAAACCACAGCCTACTCGGGTCAAGGAGCCGACATTGTTATGCAATCATTTACGGGAAATGTCCGGTTACGGCGTTTATCAGGCGCTTGCAGACGGAAAATGTCCGGAAGAGACGTGCAGCTCTTGCGCTGGGCGCGAAGGTCTCCTTGCCCATCCGCCAGGATGGCGAACCTGGCAGAATGCCGGGGACGAAGATCCTTTCCACATAAACTCATTTCCGCAATGATGCGCCGCGGTATGTTCCGAATCGAGTTAAGGCAGAGTAACTCTGGCTGTGAATAAATCGTAGGCGCCGCGATTGAAGGCAATCACTGGCGACCCATCGGGCGTAATGCCGAAGAGGGCGCACCGGCCCACGCCGGATTTCAGGATTTTAGAGAACTCCACTACCGGCTCGACGCGCTCGAACCGAATGTTATAACGCCAAACCTCTTCTCCTTTGCCGAGGAGATCCTGGAAATAGAGGTACCGGCTATCAGGCGACCAAACGCTGATTCCCAGCGCCTTGCCGCGCGCGATCACACGCCACTGCTTTCGGGCGACATCCCAGAACTTCAACTGGCTCTGATCGTCCTGAGTGGCCGCAATGAATCGTCCATCGTAAGACCAGCGGGACATCGCCAAATTCTCCGATCCCGGCACTCTTTCTGTCTGCCGGGTGGCAAGATCCACGATCTGCAGCTCTCGGCCGTCGGAATCTTTCGGCCCAAGCGAGCGAGCAAGAACGATTTTCCGGCCGTCGCCCGACCAATCTGCGTCACGCACCTCCGCTTGGCTCTTCAAGAGCGGTTCCCGCTCGCCACCCACCGCCGGTATCAAGTAGGTCATACTCATACGGCTGGACGTTATCCCGCCAAACAAGAGCCACTTCCCGTCGGGAGACCATCGCGGAAAAGAGACGCTCTCGTCGTGTCCGGTGAGTTCGAGGCGGTCCGTCCCATCGAGGCGGCTCCGATAGAGACCTTCGTGTGCGGGATCGATGTAAGCGATCCAGTTCCCGTCGCGCGAAAAGGTGACATGCATGACACCTGAGTTCGGCCCAAGGTTGGAGAATTGCCCCGTGGCCAGATCCAGACGCTCGAGGTCCTCCCGCAACGCTCCGTTGTAAAAGAAAATCTGCCGACCGTCTCGACTCGGTGTGCCACCCCAGGGACTGTCGGGACCAAGGGTCAACTGAAATGGGCCTCGCGGACTGCGGCGCCACCCGGATCCTTTTTCGCGCAGGGCCCAGAGATTTGATCCCCCGCCGCGAGACGAAGTGAAAATGAAATAGCGACCGTCGGAAGTCCAGGAGCCACAGCATTCGGACCCGGGGTGGGTCCAGTTCGGAAGCAACTCGTGAAGATTCCTTCCGTCACTCGAGATCTCGAAAATCGAGTTCCCTTCGCTGCTGAGAATCCGCGTGAGGCTAAATCGAAGCGTTTGCCCATCCGGAGACCACGCGAGCCAGAACGGCGCCCCGGGCAGCGCCGCAAGCAAGCGGGCGTTCGACCCGTTTGCATCCATCATCCATAGGTTCGAGCCGTTGAGATACGCGATCTGCTTCCCGTCCGGCGAAAAAACAGCGCTGGAAGCAGTCGCATCTCCTAGTCGCATTGGCGCGCCGCCTTGACCGGGAATCGTCCAGAGGCGGCTCAGCTCGCCGCGCACCTCAAAACTTCCGATCAAGAGTTCGGAAAAATCGGGTGAAATGTCAAACACCTGCGCGCTCGTCGCGCCGGCTTCGACGCTCCGTCCCTCGCCTCCGCTGACTGCGGTTTCCATCGGATTCCAGTGGTCGCCATCACGCTCCATGTAATAAAGCCGCGCGCCATCCGACACCAGCTTGACAGGAGTGTCGATGAGAGCGGTGGTCGTGAGGTGATCGACGCGCGTCACTTGGGGAGGTGGCAGCGGCGTGTACCACCACAGCAGGAATGCGGCCGTGGCGATCGCCCCGCCAGACACCGAGCGGATTTGCCAGAGGACGCGGTCGCCGGCCCGCCTTCGCAGGACTGCGGGCGCACCGCGTGTCGCCGCAGGAACGGAGAAAACGGCGGAGCCCGGCGGTGTAGCGGTAAGACGGGAAGCGGTTTCATGTGTCGTGGCAGGCTTCGGAGCTGCAAGATCCGTTTGCGGGATTGGTGTGCCGTTGCCGCCGTTTCGGATTTCGACCTCGGCGATGAAGCGGTAACCGTGGCGCGGAACGGTACCCACATAACGTGGCTTTTCGGGATCGTCGCAGAGGGCCTCGCGCAACTTGCGGACCGCCGTGTGTAGTCCATCTTCGAAATCCACAAACGTGTTGCCGGGCCACAGTCGTTTGTGTATCTCTTCGCGGGTAACGACTTCTCCTGGGTTTTCGGCGAGAATGCCCAGCAGACGCAGCGGCAAATCCTGGATTTTAACGCGAGTACCGCCCTTGCGGAGCTCTCCGGCGTGGAGGTCTACCTCGTATGGGCCGAAAGCAAACGGGAACTGGTTCCCCTTTGACGGGTCCATGTGATCTGGCCTGCTCTTGAGGACGTGGCTGAATCGTAGCACGCGCTGCTCCGACCGGCAAGCCTGAACGCAGACTGGCTTAGTAACTGATGCTTTCTGAATAGTTTAGTAGTCCGGAGAGAATTCGGAGACTGTCCGGGGTCAGTCCATTGACCTTGATCAGCAGTCGTAGCATTGTGCTCGCGTCGTCCCACGTACTCATCGTCACTGGGAGGAACTCATGAGGCTGCGACTGATTAGCGCGATTTGGAGTTTGAGCCTTTTTCTTCTAATGCCCGCCTTAACTCGAGCAGACAGCGCGCTCGGCGGTTCGAGTACAAGCTCCTTGGAGGCTGCGCCGGCCTCATGCGTTACCAACCCAAACTTTTGCGCACCCGGCGGCCTGTTATTGAGCGGGGGAGCGTCGGGCAACGGTTATAGTATTGGCCTGCGTCCCTCCCTTTTCTGCTTAGAGCTTAGCGTATGGAGTTGGTGCAGTGGTGGCGCCAATGCTATTCAAGTAACTATAGACGGCGTGTCTTTCCCTGGGTTTGCTGTTAACAGTTTCCCGGATAGCACTATCTCGCAAGACGCGTCGGGCGTGATCACAATGACGATGAATAATTTGTGTAACTTCTCCGTCGGGTGCTATTCGTTTGCGTTCGATCTGGCCCCAGACCCAGTAATGCTCTCGGCGCTGGTGCCACCGACGGGTGGAGGCCCCGGGGTGGATGGAGTTAACTTCGCAGACCTTACGGTGATAGGCGGCTGCTATACAACCTCTACTTCATGCTCACCCACATCCTCCGCGCTGCCCCCAACGACGCCGGAGCCGTCTTCTCTACTTCTGTTCGGTCTCGGATTGGTCGGGGTAGGGGGGTTGCATCGGTTCAAGGTACGAAAGCCTATTGCTCAGGGCCTCCAACAGGGCACTTGAACGCACCGAGCAACCACCGCTCCGGCGCCGAATGTATATTGCCCAATGCGCCGCCGGAGGATTTCTGCCCGCGACGCATCCTGTCATAAAGTCGGGCAGCTCGTTCCCCCGAAACGCTTCCCAAACCGAAGGCGCGACACCGCTGACGCCGCCCTTCGTAATTCAACATCCGCCGAAGGTAAATCCCCGCTCGATCCGCCCGATGAACTTCTTGTTTGAGCGTTTGCATCACCATCAGCGGCTCTGCGAAAGGAGAAGCCAATGGACGGTTAGTCGTGCCAGCTCAGATGGTCGACGCAACACTTGCTCGCAGTTTACTCGCGGGAGTTTCAAAGCCTAGCGTTTTTCTCGGGCGTTGATTCAAGCGCAGCGCGACCTGGTCGAGCTGGGCTTGAGAGTATCCAGACAGGTCGGTTCCTCGCGGGAAGTATTGCCGTAAAAGCAGGTTGGTGTTTTCGTTGCTGCCACGCTGCCAGGGACTTTGCGGATCGCAGAAGTAGACCTGCACATCGGTGGCTACCGTAAAGTCCTTGTGTTTCGCCATCTCCAGTCCGCGATCCCACGTCAGCGAGCGCCGCAGGGTCGCGGGGAGTTTACGAATATGCCGGCTCAAGGCCGTGACCACCACAGCTGTGTCTTTGCTGGGCACTTTGATCAGCATGGTAAAACGTGAATGCCGCTCCACTAAAGTCGCGATGTGACTGTTCTTTGTGCCGCTAATCAGATCGCCTTCCCAATGACCAGGGACGGCGCGGTCCTCGATTTCTGCGGGTCTTTCCCTGATCGAGATGGCATCGGCGATTTGACCGCGCGAGTCTTTGAAGATACGAGAGTGCTGCGAGCGGCGTATGCGGCGCTTGGATCGCAGGTGCCCCAGCAGCTCTTTCTTCAGCACTCCGCGGGCTTGGATGAACAAGCTGCGGTAAATCGTTTCGTGAGACACGCGCATGCTCTCGTCAGCGGGATACTCGGAACTTCAGCCAGCCGGAAATCTGTTCCGGCGACCAGTCCAGAATCAGTTTACTCGCAACCAGCTTCCGCAACTTCACGTGGACGGCCAGAAGGCAGCGCTTGGGCCGCAGGGCCGAGTCCCAGGCTCGCTGATCCGCTTCCTGGGCTCGATACTCAGGGCGACCGCCATGGCGTGCAACTTCCCGGCTCACCGTCGACGCGGCCCGCTCCAGACCTTTGGCTATATCGCGAATCGACGAACCAGAAGCGAGCCCTCTAGAAATGCCCTCTCGCTCCACTGCTGTGAGTACAAGGAATGAGCGCCGGCGGACTGGCAGGAACAATCCCGCCGTGATAAGACAACAGAAGATGAATTGACACATGTGGCTTGCCGAATGCGCGCCCGATCTCATGCAACGACTGTCCCGCCTTCCAACGGCGCCACATGTCGCTCTTCTGCGCCGCAGAAAGCGCCACCCGTTCCACTTGCTGGCTCAATGGAAGGCAATGCGAACAAACCGTGGAGATTACTCGTATCTGAGCGCGACCATAGGATCGATGCGCATAGCGCGGCGCGCGGGGATATAACAAGCTACCACAGCCACGCACGTCAGCAACAGCGCCACGCCCGCGAACGTAACCGGATCGGCGGGCGTGACTTCGAACAGCTGGTTGCCGAGCAAGCGCATGAGAGGCAGCGCGGCGGCGATGCCGAGCGCGACGCCGAGGAGATCGAGGCACACCCCGCGGCCCAGGATAAGCCACAGAACGTCGCCACGCTGTGCGCCCAGCGCCATGCGCACTCCGATTTCGTGGGTGCGCTGGCCAACGAGATGCGAGATGACCCCATAAGTGCCGATGCTAGCCAGGGCAGCGCAAGCCCCGCGAAGACTCCGAGAAGCAGCATCGAGAAACGGCGAAAGGCAAGCGAGCCGTCGAGGAGCTGGTCCATCGTTCCCTCGCCGTACATGACTTGCTGGTCGTCCACGGCTCGCACCAGCTGGTGCATCGCGTAAAACGTGGCGCGGTCGGAAGCGGAGGTGCGCGCAACAACAGCGGAATTCTTGGTCAGTAAGGGAACAAGGCGATCGGGGATCTGGCGGAAGGCAATATAGAGCTGGAATTGAGAGTTGGCGTCTGGAGGAACGTCGAGACCAAAGTGCTTGACGGTTCCGGCGACACCAACGATTTGGACATTCTCGTCGAAGAATAAGAGGTGAAGAGTCTTGCCGAGAGGGTCTTCGCCGGGGAACAGCTTGCGGGCCATTCTTTCGTCGATGACGACGACGGCTGGCGCGCCTTCGGTGTCTTGCGCTGCGATAAAGCGTCCGCGCAGGAGGGGGATGCGCATGGCACGAAGATAGTCCGGTCCGACAGCGTACCAAAGCGCGTCGGGCATGTCCGAGTCCTTGTCCGGTTTTGGACGATCTTCTCGATAGAACCAGAAGTCCGATACGCCCGTGAGCGGCAGGTTTCCCAAAACGACTGATGCCGAATCCACGCCGGGCAACGATCGAAGGCGGTCCATCAACTGGACGTACATCAGACGAGCCTTTACCGCGTTGTTGGCTTTATCCGGGGAGAGCGCGATGCTGAAAGTGAGTGCGTTGTGTGGATCAAATCCTGGATTGACGGCCCAGACACGGGCGAGACTGCGAATGAGGAGGCCGGCGCCGATGAGCAGAACCATGGCCAGCGCAATTTCGGAGACAACCAAAATGTTCTGGGCCCGATGATGCGTTCCCGAGCTACCGCGCCCGCCTTCTTTCAGCGTAGCTTGTACATCGACGCGCGAAGCCTTGAGCGCGGGAATCAGCCCAAATAGCGCGCCGCTGAGGACGGAAAGAAGAAGGGTGAAGAAGAGAACGCGGAGATCGGCCGCTGCGCCATCTCCTGGCAGCAATCCTGCCGGCGCAGCAACAATCATCGTGCGCGTTCCCCATACGGCAAGGCCAAAGCCGAGACCGCCGCCCAGAGTGCTCAGAAGAAAAGTCTCGGTAAGCAATTGAAGCACGATGCGCTTGCGGGTTGCGCCCAAGGCGATGCGAGCGGCAAGCTCGCGCTGTCTGCTGGTCGAGCGCGCGAGGAGCAAGTTAGCAACATTGGTGCATGCGATCAAGAGGACAAATCCGACGGCGCCGGAGAGGAGTAGTAATATGCGCGGGAGATTATCGCCGAGATTGGCGGCACGGAAAGGAAGAGCTGTTAAGGTCAATTGCGCGTCTTCCTTAGGGTAAGCCGAAGCGAGGTTGGCGGCAATGCGGCTCAAATCGGAACGGGCTTGGACAAGAGTCACGCCGGACTTCAGGCGAGCCAGACCGACGGCGCCGAATCCTTTGCCGCGTTCATGGAACGCTGGTTCACTCCACTGACCGATAGGATAGAAGATGTCGGATTGCGCGAAGAGTTTCGGCAAGGGAGGAACGATCCCGATAACGGTGTAGGATTGCCCTGCCACATTCACACTGGAGCCCACGAGTTTCGGGTCGGCGCTGAACTTTCCGCGCCACAGGCCTTCGCTGAGTACAACGACGGGCGTAGCGCCCAAGCGGTCTTCGTCTTTGGTGAAGGTGCGGCCGAGGATGGGCTGGAGTCCAACGATGGGGAAGAAATCGGGAGAGACCATGCGGACGACGACGCGCTCTGGCTCACCCGCGCCGGTCAGATTCATAGTATCGCGGCGGTGCAGAGCGAGGAGTTCGAAGGACCGGTGCTGAGTTTGCAAGTCCAGAAATTCAGAATAAGGAATCGAGGAGCCTCCCCACCGGTTAAGAACTAAGACGCGGTTTGGCTCAGGCAATGGAAGCTGTTGCAGCAATACAGCATCCACGAGTGAGAAAATAGCGGTGTTGGCGCCGATGCCGAGAGCGAGAGTGAGAATGGCAACAGCAGTGAAACCGGGATTTTTGCGGAGCATGCGCAGGCTATAGCGAACGTCCTGCACGACGTGCTCGAACCATTCCCAGCCCCACGCGATATGACTCTTTTCTCGCAACGAGGTTACGTTGCCGAACCGGCGCCGGGCGGCGGCCCGAGCATCGTCTACGGTCATGCCCGACTCGAGATGTTCCTGTTGGCGCAACTCCAGGTGCAGGCGCATCTCCTCTTCGAGGTCCGCGTCGAATTGGCGCCGATGCATCAGCATCCTGAGTCGCCTTGCGAGTTCGCGGAGCCAGTTCATCCCGGAGTTCCTTTCAGACCGCCTCAATCACACGCGTGATCGCCCCGATGACGCGTTCGAACTGCGACATCTCGACAGCTAGTTGTTTGCGGCCTGCTGCGGTCAGCTGGTAGTAGCGAGCGCGGCGGTTGCCAGCCGTCGTGCCCCATGTCGCGGTCACCCATCCCTTGATGAGCATCCGCTGCAACGCCGGGTACAACGAGCCTTCTTCGACTTGAAGAACGTCATCCGACATCCGGTGAATGGAATTGGCGATTTCATATCCATGCATCTCGCCGGAGCGCGCCAGAGTTTTCAAGATCAGCAGATAGAGCGTTCCAGGAAGAATCTCGTCTCGATTCAAATCATCAACCCCCATGACATAGGTAGACTATGCCAGTGTGGAGTGGTTAGCTGCGTCTGTCAAGGTGATCAGGGGTCGTGATTCCGGTCTCTACAAACGGCGTTGTGGGACGCGAAAGGCGAGATTCTCGGGGCGGATCGTCGGCAAACCGGAAGTCATCCAGATTGGCTGCCTGCAGCCCAGCAAACTCCTGATTAACGCGGTGGTCTCAATGGGTCGACGCAACGCTAGGCACGAACCCACCTTGCAGTGAAAACAAAAGCTAAAATCGCCCGCTATGGTTAGATCAGCCAGAACACTGCCTTGGCTAGGTTGTGACTGAGTACAGCTAAACAGAAAGTTCTCCTGCGGAAGCATTGACGAATCAACGCACTGGATGGTGTTGCATCGACTGGTTGAGCTGGCAGCCGTTACCGGAAAATTGCCTTCCGCCCGGGGGAGCAAGTTTCCGATTATCCGACTACACGTCCATTTGAACCATAGTCGGGCTTCGCAATCCGACTAACTGGGAATTAGCTTGATTTCCCCTCGGTGGCCTCAATAGCGGAAAATTTGCGCTCTATGTGTGGTTCTGAACGCGGAGCACCTGAATGCAGCACACAACGCTCCGGACGCCGGCACCACACGTGGGACAGGGGACGGAGGAGATCTGCCTGGGCGTGAGTTCTGCCCTTCTCATACGGACAGGATGCAACACAATCCGATCGCGAAACTGCTCAATTTTGAACACTGTCGATATTGACTGCGTCCCTTTCGGAAGGGGCGGTGTCTTTCCGTATCGCGCGACAGTTAACTTAGTCGTGCAGGACAACACTCAGGAGGGAATTATCGACGTGGATCTCGCCGTTGTATTTGATGAAGCCCAGCTTCCTGAATTTGTTCATGAAAAAGTTGACGCGCGAGCGCGTCGTACCGATCATGTCCGCCAGCATCTCTTGCGATACCTTGGGAAGCACCTGTTGAAGATCGCCCGGTGCACCATAGCGCGCGAGCAGCAGCAGAGTGCGCGCCAGCCGTTTCTCGCTGGAGTTGAACAGCTGATCGACCAAGTCCGCCTCGACTCGTATGTTTCGTGCGAGCATGTAAGCGATGAAGCGGTCGGAGAACTCGTGTTCCCGGTGGAGCACGCGAATCATCTCTTTTTTCTCGATGACGAGTACGGTCGTAGGCGCAATTGCGGTCGCGGTCGCTATGCAAACAGACTGGCCCGCAAGACACCCTTCCCCAAAAAAATCACCCGGTCCCAGAATTGCCACAACGGCTTCTTTGCCGGCATCATTCACCACGGTAAGCTTCACGCCGCCTTCCTGAATGTACATGACATTCTTTGCAGGGTCGCCTTGCGCGAAGACCGTTTCTTTTCTTTGAAACTTGCCGACCTTTCTCCCCAGACCGGTTGAGTCGAGAAACAGTTTCACATCGAAGGCAGTGGTCATGGAAGTTGCTTTTTGCGGGGCGCGAGCGATCCTGGTGGATACACGTCGCATAGCGGAAGAAACCATATGCACAATAGCACGAAACTGGATCCTGCTGTCTGTAGGATGTCCCACACTGGCAAGAATTGCTATCTCAATCCGAGGTCCGGACATGACTAGCAGGCCAGTGACTGGTAAACGCCGAAACCGGAAAGTTGCCCTCTCAGCAGAGCAAATGTACGGTTATCCGACTACACGTCCAATTGGTAGGAAACGATAGCCTCCGGGTTGCCGGCTTATCAAAGATCACTGGCAATTTGCGGCTTACGAACTCCGTGGGTCTTTCAGCGTCGGGTGCTCCTCACGACTTTCTTCTGTGGTGATCGCGATCCGCTTCGATTTCCGATAGACGTTTGCAACCGCCATGGTCCAGAAAGGAACTAAATCGACTCCGGGCACGAGCTTGGCAATAAACGATGGCAGAAATTCCCAGTGCCAGCCAAGAAGGTAAACCAGCACGGCTCCAACGCCGAAATCGAGCATGTCATCAGCAGGCGATGCAGCGCCCTCGATCAATAAGGGAAAAATGACGATTTGGAGTGCATCCGCAATGATCGCCAGCACCAGGGCGGCTCGAAAGCGCGAACCCGGCGAGATTGTGATGGTGTCGTGAGTCACGGCAGGCTGCTGCTTTCATATTCCTGCTTGATTCGCCTATTTTAGCCTTACAGCCACACTCCGAGAAGAGCCGATTCTGAATCTGGGCAAGTTCCACCGACGCGATGAAGCTGTTCGCCTAGAGACTCCGCCACTCGCCACGACGTTGTGTTGAACGCTCGATGTGAGAGGCGCATTCAGTTCCGGGTTACCGGACACGAAGTCGCGGACCTGCCCGCGGATGTTGTCTTGTAAGGTGGCTCGGATGGAGCCTGCCGCGAGGCGCCCTATTTCGCCGGTATATTGCTGATCTTTGGCTCCCAGAGAATCTTGAAAGTGACGGAGCGGCGGATTTCGCCCCCGAGGAAGACTTGGGGAACGGTTTCCAAGTGACGATCCTGCAAAAGATTTCGGCCCCACACCGAGAACGTGAATCCATGGAAGGGATTCGTCGAGACGCCAACGTCGACGCGATTAAGAAGCGGCAACTTCCCCGCGATGGCGTTGTAATGATACCAATTCGAATCGAAATTGAGGTGACGCGTCAGATCGAGACGCGATTGAGCATTCACCTGCTGCCTTGTGTTATTCGCCACAGCGGGGAACCCCGTGCCAGGTGTCGAGCTGCCGCGGAGTTCGGTGATCGTCGTCAAGATTGTCCAACGGCGAATCGGTGCGTAGCGGACCGTCAGTTCGAGTCCGTGCGTCTGGCCCCGCTCCTGATTTTCGACGACCTCGGGAATGTCGATGAAGAACGGCGAAGTGTTGACGATCGGCGCGCCGGGCGCGCTCAGGCCGGTGAGGTCGCCGTAACCGTTGTAATAGATTGCCGCGTAAGTTGAGAATTTGTCCTTCCACTCGTACCGGTATCCCAGTTCGTAAGCGTGAAGGATTTCCGACTCGGCGGCCGGCGTTCCTGAAAGAAGGATGAATGTGAGCGGCGGCGGGCTGGGATTGATTTGGGCGAGCCGTTCTCGAATGCCCTCATCAATTTTGGAGGGCGTTCGCACCCCGCGGGAAACTGCCGCCCAGATCGTGTTCGAATGGTTGGGGCTCCAGACCATGCGAATCTGCGGCTGATACTCGAAGCCCGTATAACTGTTGTGTTCGAACTTCGAACCGGCGATCACACGAAGCGTGTCTGGAACCAGAATAACGTCGTACTGAATCAAGCCGCTGTAGGTGGTGTAGCGGTTGGACGGCTGCAAGAAGCTCAAGGTGAACGTGGACGGCCACGTATCCTGCGTGGTCGAGATTCCGCCGCCCACTGTCAGCGTTTGCCGATTCGAGATTGCGTAGTTGTGTTGCAGTTCCACGTCGCACGTGGTTCGGTAATCCGTGTCGATGATAGCGACGCGATTATTCCAGTCACAATAACCCAAGACATCCGTGGAAGCCCGCTCCCCGTATCTGTGTTTCCAACGCGCCAGAAAGTGACCGCCTTTGACCACGGTCCCGTAATCGAGGGACGGGGGAGCGGATATCGGGCTGAAGATTTCGTCTGAATCTCGGACGCGGCCCGAATAACCTTCTCCATCAAACGTGATGACGTCTTTTGGTGATATCGTCCAATCGAAGCGCACACCCCCCTGCGAAATGTTCCAAGTGTCGTAGTTATCGGCGCCGGCTGCATTGACGGTAGGCAACCAGTAGTTGCTCGTTCCGTAGAGACGGTAGGCGAAATTCTCGCCCACGCTTCCGCCATAGCGCACGCGAGCCGCGTAGCCCTCGTTGACACCCGCGGAAGTGGAGATTTGCGGTCCCTGCGTCTTTGCTGATTCCTTGGTGATGATGTTGATCACGCCGTTTACGGCGTTTGCGCCCCAGAGGGTGCCACCCGGCCCGCGAATTACCTCGATGCGGTCGATATCCTCGAGCGGCGGGTCCTGCACATCCCAGTAGACGCCTCCGAACGTCGTCGAATACACAATCCGGCCATCGATGAGGACCAGCATTTTGTCGTTGAAGGTGTTGCTGAAGCCACGAGCACTCACCAGCCAAACGTGCGCGCTCTGCTGAGCTACGTATAAGCCCGGCACCATGCGCAGCGCATCCGGCACCGAGGAGAACCCGCCGCGGGTAATGTCTTCCGCGGTGATGACGAAGATTGCGGCCGGCGCCTTTGAAAGGGTCTCCGATTTCTTGGAAGCGGAGACAACGTCGATCTTCATCAAGTCTTCGAGGCTTTGGCTGGTGAGATCGGTATTTGTGTTCTGCGCGTGGGCCGGAAGGAGGAAGAAGGACAACGAGAGTATCCCGACCGCGCGAGCGAACACAGACAGAGGACTTCTCGTCGCGACGATCCTTCGTCGAACCAGATGGGACACAAACTTCCCTCTGGTTTGTCATCGGCGGACGGGCTCGGGCGTTGACGAGCCGATTGCTGCGGGTTTCCAAGGCGGCAATAGAGCGACCTCCTTCACCGGTGTTCCGATACGGGACAACAGCGGGCAGGCATCATTGCTTTGAAGAAATGGGGTTCGTTGGGCGAGCGCAGAAACTTCGCAACGACCCGAACTAAAGCTGTGTCCTCAGCGCCTGATTAACGCGGTTACCGGAAAATTGCCCCCAAGTTTCCCGTTATCCGACTTACCAGGCACTATCACCTTAAGACGCGCCTTGTTTCACAATTTTCCGGCGGATTGTGAACGTAATCGCCTGTTAGCGGCAGTCGTCTCATAGTACAGTTACGTCGAGGCTGGAATGACGACGCGTCATATTCCTCTCCCGGTGCCGCTGGTAACGGTGCTCACGAACTCCGGGGCCGCCTTCAAACTCTGGTCAAGCGGGGCACCGGTGAGGTAGCATGGGAAAAGTACGGCGCTGCTTTCTTGGTGCTCTCGCAGGCTACGGGATTTATCTCTTTCTCGCCTGGCTTTACATTGCCTTCATGGAGATAGCCACTGGGGGCTCGCCTGATACATACCTTCCTTTCGTATGGCCGTTTATGTCTCCCTTTCTGATATTTCGCTACTCATGGGAAGGTACCCATCTAGATGAGAATCTCCTGAGTCTTTTCGGGGGACTCCTCCTGATCGGAGGGGCACTCTGGGGATATTGGGATTTTCCGCGCCTCAAGCGTCGAACACATAATGAGCGGCGCCCCGATTCCTGAGACGCAGGGAAGGTCAGTTTCCGATGAAGAATCCGAACCGGGGCCGGTTGGCAAAAACCCCGATTACGTCCTCACAATGCCAAGGTCCCGATAAACGCGGTTACCGGAAAATTGGGGTCCTGGTACGGCAAATGATTGCATAACAATGTCGGCTGCCTCGACCCGAGTAGACTGCGGTTTGTCGAATGGGAAGAGTTGCCCGTCAATCGCTCCGAATCGCCTCTGTGGCCGTCAGGTTGCCAGCTGCCATTTTATGAGTCAGCAAAGCAACTCACCGGTTCAGGTCACGTGCACCCGTTAGTCAGTTCTCTTCCTGTCCTTCAGACGAATGCACAGCACCGCTCCGGAGGACTTCATGGCGCGTTGCCTCGCCCCTATTCCTGACTGAAGTCGTAGCTAAATTCCTAGGGCTCGGGCCGCACGGGCTGCAGTTGATTCCAGTTTCCCGAGAGTTGCCCGTTCGGGTTGAAGTTCGGATCATCACTCATGATGTATTCGTTTGACCCGTTCAACCAGGCGTGATCGAACTGGTTACTCAGTTCCATCGTATTTCCAGTCGTGGGATCCCGAAACGTCTGCACACCACGTATGTTTTGGTCAAATCCGAAAGCACTGTTTTGCGCACCCCGCTGTGCGTTGGCGGTGACGCCGTTGATGGTGTCGGCGACATGCTGTTGAAAGGCGGCCACGATTGCGTCCATGGTGGCTTCCTTTTGAGCCTCCGCCTGATAGAGTTTGGCAATAACTCCATTCGAATAGGCCTGCCACTTCGGCTCTGGTCGAACCGAACTGATCATCACTTTGAAAAGCTTATCATTGACATCGAGTTGCCCTTTCGGCGCCCTCAATGCCATCACGTCGATCGCGTGGCAATCGTAAAATGCGCTCCGACCCTGGGGAAAGATACGTGTCACCACGACCAGCGACACCCAATCCTCAAATGTCTTGCCATCTTTTTGGAATTCCACACGCGCCCGAATGGCCTCGGTTCGAGCGCTGCCGCCGTTGCCCGCATCATCTGGCGGCAGCCCCAATTGCTTGCGTGCCATCTGGTTAAGCTCGGGGAACGGCTCAACCGAAACAACCGTACTCCCGCTTGGGAACACGCTGAGCACGTTTTGACGAAAATATTCTTCAGCTTTCATGGGTTTCTTCACCGGGCAAGGCTTGCCTTGAAGGCCGAGTGCGCGGCGATTGGGGTCTGTCAACTTGCGCAACGCTGCTGGATCATCCGTATATTGCCAACTGTCGTTTGGGGCACCTTGAAAAGCGACTGACCCGTCCCCACTCGTGGCCTCCCAAGACACCGCATAAAGATCTGAAAAACATCCCTCAGTGGTGTTACCGGCCACGCTACCCTTGAAGTCCCACGCGGAAGGTATCAACAGATCGTTCGTCGGAAGGTCGACCTTGCCCCCCAATGCAGGATCTACGACATGGGCGATGACTTGCACTTGCTTCATGCGCAGGTAGGAGCCGTGGGGCGACTTTGCGGCGGAAGTGGCCGCGGCGTTGGGGCCGGTGGGGGCGGCCGGAGCGGAAGATGCCGGGGTTTCGGAAGCCGGCGATGCACTCGAAGAGCTAGGCGCAGAACTATTGCTCGGGTTCGCAGTCAGCCCCGCAGCCTGTTTGCACCGATCAGACAGCGAGTCTTTGTGTTCCTTGAGGCAGGCCACGATTCGGCCTCCACCGGGTTGCACTCCCGGGCACAGCTTCTCTGCATCCTGGGCACAAGCGGCGCGAATCGCAGCAAGTGACTGCTGATCACCCGGCTGTGCGGATTGCCCCGCACTAGCAGAGGAAGCGGAGAAAACAATTAGCGACACCAGCAGGGCGATTCGTCTCACTTTCATTTCGACCTCTCTCGATTGAAGTGCTTGTGAAAATTGGGGGAAGCAGAGTCGCAAGCATAACATGCCAATGTTGCTCAGGGTGAATTGTCGGCAACCCGGAAACGATCGAGCAACGGGGTTCTGTGGCGTCGGTCGAATGCCCAAGTCCCGATAAACGCTGCCAGCTCAACCGGTCGACGCAACACCATCCAACGCTTTGATTCGACAATGCTTCGGTGGGAGAACCATCTTTTTGGCTGTACGCGGCCAAAACAAAGCCAGGGCAGCTTTCCGGCTGGTTTGATCCTAACAGGCGTTTTGGCTTTTGTTCTCAATGCAAGGTGGGTTCGAGCTGAGTGTTGCGTCGACCCATTGAGACCGCCGCTGTTACCGGAAAATTGCTTTTCGCCCCGACCGAATGTCCGGTTATCCGACTACACAGGAGTTAGCACCCGCAGCTTCCTAGAAGCCGACTTCTGGCCCGGAATAACTTCCGGATAGCCCGTCACTTGGCAGCAACGGCCGTCCATGTCGCCAAACCCCTAGATGGTGCGGAAGATTGTTCCGTGGAAGAGTTGCGCGCGAATCTGCGAAGGATCATTCGTATCTCAGGGCCTCGAGGGGATCGACACCGGCAGCGCGACGAACCGGCACCCAGCAAGCCAGCAGCGCCACTCCCATGAACAGCGCTCCAACGATGATCAGCGTGGCAGGATCGTTAGGCTGCACCTGGAACAAGAACGACCTGAGCGCGCGTGACAAAACGATCGCCAGCACTACGCCCGCGAGCACGCCGCCAGCAATCAATCGAAATCCCTCGCCGAAGATCAGCCTGCGAATGTCGTTTTGCTTGGCGCCGAGCGCGCTGCGAATGGCCAGTTCCTTTCTCCGCGATGCGACCGACAGTGAAAGCACGCCGTAAACTCCGACGAGCGTGAGGGCGCTTCCCACAACGGAAAACGCGATCAGCAAGCGCATCGCGAAAGTGCGGGACGCCAGCGAATCATCCCGAATCTGCTCCAGAGTCTTCACGTTCTCGATGGCAGCCGTTGGATCAATGGAATGCAGCTCGCGCTCGATCGTCACCACCACACCGCGCGGGTCCGCCGTCGTCCGCACCACCAAATGCTTCGAGAACGCCGTCGCCTGCCACAGAGGAAGATAAATTTCCGGCGACGCCGTTTGTGTGAGGTCATCGGTGCGAGCATTGGAGATTTCGCCGATAATTTCGGTGCCGGGTTTGTCTCGACCGCTTAGCCAGAACTTCCGCCCGATGGTAGTCGTGTGCGGAAAGTAGCGATTCGCGAACGTCTGATTCACGATGGCCACTTTCGGCGCTCTATCATCATCCGTCGGGCGAAATTCTCGCCCGTCCATCAGCGGCACGCCCATCAACTTGAAATAATCCGGCGTGACGGCCCGCAAAGGCACAGCCGACTTGTCGCTTTCCTTCAACGCCGGAGGCTGCCCTTCGATTTCCAAAGTTGCCGGCCAATTGTTGCCTGTCAGCGGAACTCCCCACGCAAACGCCGCGTACTGCACGCCAGGAATCGCCGCGACTCGCTCCAACGCCTGTCGATGAAAGCTGGCCCAGGTTGACCAGGCCTGCACGTCGGTGACGCTCATGGTCAAGATGCGCCCGGTGTTGTAGCCCGACGGCACCCTCGCAATATTCACCATCGTGCGAATCAATAGCCCCGCGCCGACGAGTAGCGCCAGCGTCAGTGCCGTCTGCAGCATCGTCACGACGCGCAGCAGCCGCCGCTCGCCGATTCCGGCTGTCCCTTTCGGCCCGGCATTCTTCAGCACCTCAATCGGATGCAAACGGAAGGCCCGCAACGCCGGAAAGACTCCCGCAAAAAACGAAGCCAGCACCCCAGCGCCCAGTCCCCACCCCAGCACCGCCCATCCAGCGGTCACGTTGTCCAGCCGCGGAATGGCGTGTGCGGCAATCAGCTTGAATAACTTCACGACGCCGAAGGCCAACCCCACTCCACATGCTCCGCCCATCAAAGCGAGTAACAGAGTCTCGGTCGAGACTTGTCGCAAAAGAGCAATGCGCCCCATCCCCATAGCGGTGCGCACGGCGTACTCCTGTTGGCGTTGCAGTCCGCGCACCAGCAGCAACGCGGCCGCGTTCCCACACGAAATCATCAAAACCAACGCCGCTGCTCCTAACAAAGGCAGCAGAATTCTCCGCCCATCTTGATTCATTTCGTCCGTCAGGGACTCGAGCTGCGGCGTGAACCCTTCAAATTCCTTCTCCGTCTGCGCTTCTCGCGCGGCGAGCACGGCCAGTTCCTGCCGTCCTTGCTGTTGCGGTGTTCCATTCCGCAGTCGCGCCACCACATTCCAATAGGGGTCTTTCAGATGCTTCGGGTCCGGCATTGCAGGAATCCAAAAATCCACGGTCGCGTTGACGTCGTAATTCGGCTCCTTCCCCGCACCAGGGGAAGGCAGGAACCGTGCTCCCGGCTCCATTACCCCGATCACTGTAGGCGGGGCATCCCACCGGCTAATCCGAACTGTCTTGCCGATAATTTGGCGATCGCCATTGAACGCGCGCTGCCAAAACTCGTACCCGATGACGATTACCTTCACCGGCCCCAACCCAAAATCGGACGACTCGAAGCCTCGCCCCGCAACTGCCTTCAATCCCATCAAAGGCAAATAGTCTTTCGTAATCCACATGCCCTGCATCGATTGGCTGCCTTCGTTGCGGACCAGAAAATTGAAGGTCCAGTCGTAAGCGGCAATTCCTTCAAAGGATTTCGCCTCGTTCTGCCAGTCCTGCCATTGCTGCGACGGCCAGCCGCGCGGGCTGTCCATTTTTTGGCCGTCTGTTCGGGCAGTCGTGACCAGCACGAGCTGCTGCGGCTGCCGGTAGGGAGGCGGCGTTAGCAGCACTCCCTGAATCAAGCTCAAGACCGCCGAGGTCGCGCCAATACCCAGCGCTAGCGTTAGCATCGCAATGATGCTAACGCTCGGTTGCTTCAGCAGAATGCGCAGTCCGAATCGCAACTCTTGTAGCATCTCGTTTCTCCATTTCACGGTCGTCTTCTAATCTAAGCCATCAAGCCACGCGGCCCCAACGCATGAGTGGGATGCTAAATGCGAGTCGGACCATAGTCAAATCACATGCGCGTTGATCAGTTGCCCCTGTTGACGCGGTTCGCGGGCAAGTGAAGTGCTACTTGAATTGTCCGGTAATCCGACTACACGTCCACTTGGAATTGCTTCCGGGTAGCCAGTGGTACGGCCCGGAGCCCCACTCCGATTTAGCTGCTCGGACTTCTTGCGGGTCTTCCGACGGGCAGTCATTGAAAACCACTCCTAGATCGACATCCTCGTTTACTTTTCCCGCGCCTGGCGGATAACATCCGCCCCACCGGTTCCGCTCCATGGAGAACGCAGCCACAGTCACTCAGGAACGCCGACTGCAACGCCACTTGGGGTTGCGCGACTTGGTGTTGGCTCAGGTGCTTGGCGTTGTAGGTGGAAACTGGGTTGGCGTGGCCGCAGGTTTGGGCCGCGCGCAGGCGCTCACTTGGGTGGCGGCGATGCTGCTGTTTTATCTTCCAATGGCGGCTGTCGTGATCAGCCTCAACAGGATTATGCCGTTGGAAGGTGGGACTTATGTCTGGGCGCGACGAGCGTTCGGTGGGGTCGGTGGTTTTCTCACAGCGTGGAACCTTTGGGTCTACGCAATCGCCGTGATCGCCGCAATTCTGTATCAGACTCCTTCGGAACTGAGCTACCTGATAGGTCCTAAAGCGGCGTGGCTTCCCGAGAGTCATCTAGCTTCAATCGGCATCATCGCGCTCATTATGACGGCCGTAACGGTCGCGGCAGTTTTCGGACTGGAGTGGGGAAAATGGGTTCACAACGTCGGTGCCATGTCGATGATCGTGCTGTTCGCGGGGCTGATTCTGCTGCCGCTATGGGCGCTCTGGCGGCATCGGCTGGGGGAGCAGCCGTTCGGTCACGGAATTGGACTTGGACTGGCCCTCCCGCCGCGCAATCTGTTTTCGCTGGCGCTCTTCGGACAGATGCTCGTGGGAGCTTTGAGCGGTCTCGAATATATCGCTATCTTTGCCGGTGAAAGCCAGCAACCCGAGCGGAACATCACCCGCTCTGTGTGGCTCGCCTCGCCTATCATCTGCGCGATGTTCATCCTGGGCACTGGCTCAGTTGTGTTCTTTGCCAAGCCGGGATTCATTGACCTCATTGCTCCTATTCCGCAGACTTTGCGAATTGCCCTAGGCGATTCCGGAGTAGGAAATTTAATGGCCGTCGCCGCGATTGTCCTGTTGGAGTTGAGGACCTTGGGCATCGCAAGCTATCTCTTCACAGGCAACACGCGGTTACCGATGGCGGTGGGTTGGGACAATCTTTTGCCTGCGTGGTTCACGCGCTTGCATCCGCGATGGAAGACCCCCGTGAATTCGATTCTATGCTCGTCCGGACTGGTGATGACATTGGTTGTGCTTGGAAGCCTTGGAGTTCATGCGCAAGAAGCGTATCAAGTGCTTTCCAACGCTAGCCTGACGCATTACGAACTGATGTACATGGCGATGTTTGCGATTCCGGTTGTGGGGGCGAGCGCGTTGCGAAAATCACTTCCCCGCTGGTTGAAGTGGATTTCACTCGTGGGGTTCTGCGCTTCGTTGTTCAGTCTGCTGATCTCGGTATATCCGTTCGTCGATGTAGTGAATCCAGTCGGTTACGCGGCGAAAATCGCCGGGACTGTGTTCGTGAGCAACATGATCGCTCTTGCTTTTTACAAGCTGCGAAATCGCCGCGCGTTCGCCGGATAAGCTGCGAATGTCCAGATCAACGCGGTAATCGAAAAACTGCTTCTGTCCGAGAGCAAGTTTCCGATTATCTGACTACACGTCCACTACCACCCAAACATGATAAATTTCGCGGTGATTCTATTTGGCTCCAAGCTAAGAGCCTCCACAATTCCTTCTATGCGTTTGATATTCGCAGGCACCTACGCGTCCTCAGTCGGCTCCGCCAAAACTTGCGGAGGTTCGACCTAAGCGTTTCGCCGTGTCCAAAAAGTGTTACAGTGGCCGCATCACAAATGGCGGTAAAGATTCCCACCGTAGAGCGTAAGGGCAGGAAGTGGAAAGTCTGGGTCGTTGACGAGAGTGATGTCACGATCTCGGTGCGCGTCCGACCGCTTCGCGTGAAACAGCCGGTCGAATTCACGTTTCCATTCCGAGACGAATTCAGGTCCTTCGATACCCTTGCAGGTGAGGCGATAGATCGGTATCTCGGGGAAGGGCCTCCGCCACAAGCCGCGAGGGCGGCCCATTCTTCCTAGCGAGAACCCTCCGACTGAGGAAGGTTCCAGATCTCCATCATCGCCAGGACGCAGAGGACCTTCGTTTCCCTCACGTTGAGCGCGTTGCCTTTTGGATCTACCGAGAACGTGAATGTGATTCTCTTGGTCACCGAGTCCACGGGAATTCTGTCGGTTTTTGATTGGCCGTCGAGCGCTCCGGTCGGTGCGGCACTTACGACACCGACACCCTTACCCCTAGTGCAGTGGTCCGACAACCGCGAAAAAAAAGCCGATGACTCCGAAAACAAGCAGGCCAACAGAAAGCAAAATGCCAAGCAGGTAAAGGTATGGCTTGAAGGTCCCAGAGCCGCGTGTTCGTCGGAAATCGCGCAGGCAGATTCTCAGCGTGTACACGCCTAGCCCGAATAGAAGTAGGAAGAGAAGGTAGACCGTCAGGCGCATTGCGGATCCCTTCGTTAGGACCAAGACAGTGAGACTGTTGCTCAGTCTAGGCGAGCACCAATTTTGTCGTAATCTATCAGTGCCTGATCAACGCGGTAGCCGGACATTTCCCGCAAATGTCCGATTATCCGGGTGGTCTCAATGGGTCGACGCAACACTAGCTCAAAGTCGACTTGCAGGGCTCTGCGAAGCTTAATTCGGTCAAGGGCGTTGATGCAGACAAGAGACTGCCCTGTTTAGGTTCTGATTGAGTACAGCCTCACAGATCGATTCCCTGGAGGAAGTATTGTCGGATTAACTGAATAGAGGGTGTTGCGTCGACCGGTTGAGCTGGCAGCGTTTATCGGGAGTTATCCCACATCGGCGAGCCGTACGCCGGATCAGATTTTGGTGAGCAGAGAACCCAGGGAAGGACGGCTGTTTGAGGAGCCGGTCACAAAAGCGTCACTCTTGGGCTTTGTGATCTTCCTTCGACCGCCGAGAGGGTTCTGGAGTCCAAAATCTGGCTGGAACATTGCATACTGATGGGGGTGGGTGTACGTTATCGGTCGGCCGGGAAGTCAAAATGGAAATCTCGGTTGATTGTCAACCCTGGGTTATACTCGACGACGTTCCGAAGGCAAACGCTGGAGGAAAAAGTATGTTTCACCTAATCTGGTACATCCTTATTGGGCTAATCTCGGGGGTTATCGCGAAATCGGTGATGCACGTGCACATGACGATCTTCTGGACGATCGTGCTCGGCATCCTCGGATCGATCATTGGCGGCGGCGTTACCCACATGTTTTCGCGCCCGACAACCGAACGATATCATCCGGCCGGCCTCATTTTTTCCACCCTGGGCGCGATCTTGGTTCTCTTCATTTGCTATAAGCTGAAGATTCATTTTCCCGAGGTCAACCCATTCTAGCTCATCGAAGACTAACCTTGTGTTCCGATAGGACGGTCACGTCTCGGGCCGCTTGGAACCGCACAGGATGAAGCAGGAATGCTCACTCTTCGAAGACTAGTGATTTTACGGTGCCGAGATTCTTCGCTCTCAGCCTAGAGTTTTCTTCCCCTGCGCTTTGATCTTTGCCCACCGCTTCTTGGCAGCTCTCGACATCTTTGTTCTCGCCGCGGCTGATAGCACACGCTTCTTCGCGCTATTGAGGTCACGGCTTGCCGAACTACCCAGCGCCTTCGCTGCCGCTCTTACTCCATCCAGCTGGTTCTGCAACTTGCCCAGTTTTCCTTCGAGCTTCCGCTCTTCGCGCTTAATCGCAGATAGAATGTCCATGAAGCCTCCAAACAAACTCTATCTCAAAGCAGAGCTGGCGCACCAGGCGTACTGCGAGAAGCAAGTAACCGCACCGAAAATCTTTGTGTCCTAGACCGAGAAAACCTAGTTTCCGAGCGAGGCAAGTTTCTTCTTAGCCAAAGGTTCCGCGTACGCGGCGGGAGGATTGTGAGCGATGGCTTTCGAGGCCTTGCGGTAGAACTCCAGCGCCTTGTCTTTGTCGTCTAGCTTCTCGTAGGTCTGGCCGATCAAGCATTGGATGAACGGGTCGTCTTGGTTCGCCTTCAGCAGTTCCTCAAGCGCCGTCTTGTAATCTCCGCCGTAGAACGCGACATGGCCCTGCAGGTAGGGAAGGAATTGCGCCTGCTCGGGGTTCGTGCCCTTGTCGAGAATCGCCTTCGCCGCGGCGACGTGCTTCTGCGCCTCCGCTTGGTCTCCTCGCCGGGCAGCGATGCGGGCCTGCGCATGCTCCCAACGAAACTCCCAAAGGTCTTGGCGAGCCGGTTTGATGTCGGGCTCCTTCAATCCCGTGTCGTGGCCCACCTGATACCAGTGATAAGCGGTGTCCAAATCGCCTGAGTCAATGCAAACGCGAGCGGCCTCGTCGGCAATCTCGCCTTGCTGAAAAAAGTTCTTCACGCTCCGGTAGTAGTCGAGAACCCGCTGTTCGTACTCGACGGTTTTCTTGCAATTTCCCTCAAAGGCATAGGACATCGCCATCGCCCTTTGCGCCGTTGCTCTTTGCTCAGGCGTGCCCGCAACTTGGCTTGCCACCTTAAGATACTGGCGGGCGTCCTCACCCTGACCCATGAGGTCGAGGACACTCCCCGCAGCGATGTTGGCCGGAACGGATTCCGGCGAGATTTGGAGAGTCTTGCGATACAGCGCCAGCGCATCATCCAAGTTTCCCTCGCCCATCAATTGCTGACCCTGCTTGATGAACTCCGGCTCTTGCTGCTGCTGGCCGGGCGTCTGCGCCAGTAGAGGCGCGAGAGAAACCGAAAGGACCAGAAAGCCTCGGGGAATGACGGCGATGGTCGCCTTCATGGGCGGAATTATCTCACACCGGCGAAGGCCTCGACAGAGAACCGATTGAGAAGGTAATGCGGCGGGTGTACGCTCTCGTCCATGGTCATCGGACAAAGACTCCGAGAACTCCGCGAGTCAAAGAATCTCAGCCAAGGCGACATCGAGCAACAAACTGGCTTGCACCGCTGCTACACGTCACGTGTAGAGAACGGGCACACTGTGCCCTCAATCGAGACGCTGGAGAAATATGCGAGGGCGCTCGAAATTCCGCTGTACCAATTCTTCTACGACGGCGAGGAGCCACCGGAGAAGCCGAAACTTCCGCCAGCAACGAAGTCCGAGGCAATGTGGGGCACGAAGGGGAATGAACGCGATGAGCTACGCAAGTTCGCAAGGCTGTTCTCGCGGATGAACGACCAGCAACGGACGCTCCTGCTCGGAATGGCACAGCACATTGAACGCCGAAACAGATCCTGACCCACGCGCCGCCGCGATAGAGTTGCAACTCAACCGATTCATCCCAGAGGACACAAAGCTCCATCGCTTCGTTGCCTTGAAGTTCCTTCCGACGGATTCGCGCCAGACTCACAAGCTCTGAGATCGAGCAGCCACGCTGATCTACCATTTAAGCGGCTGGGTGTTCCTGGTCCTTGCAGTCGCGGCAGTGGTGTGCCCACGGCACCCCTTCGAGACGCACCTTGGTGATTGGTTGCTGGCAAACCTCACAAACCCCGTACGTACCATGTCTCATCCGCGCTCGGACCAGCACTCTATGTTACTGGCAAACCGGCTCCTGCTCGCGCGTCGCCTTCGGAAACGCTCCGTGCAGCGTCGCTCCTGAATAGACTCATCGGCGAGCGCCCGTTGTGGGTCTTCGTCCGCGTCCCAATTGGTGCGGATGTGGCGCAAGGGGCTTGGCAGGTTTAGTACATTCCGCCCATGCCGCCTTGACTCACGCCTGCCGCGGCCTTCATTCCGTCTTCCTTGATGTCCGCCACTAGGGCTTCCGTGGTCAGCATCAGTGCGGCGATAGACGCGGCGTTCTGCAGAGCGAGGCGAGTGACCTTGGCTGGATCAATAACGCCCGCCTTGACCATGTCGCCGAATTCGCCGGTCTCTGCGTTGAAGCCGAAGTTCTCATCCTTCGAGTCGCGGATGCGCCCGACGACCACAGCGCCCTCGTGTCCGGCGTTCTGGGCAATCTGACGGGTGGGCTCTTCGAGCGCGCGTTTCACGATGTTCACGCCGATGGCCTCATCATCATGCAGCTTAAGCTTCTCGAGAGCGGTGATGCAGCGGACCAACGCTACGCCGCCGCCGGGAACAACGCCTTCCTCGACAGCCGCGCGTGTGGCGTGCATGGCGTCCTCGACGCGAGCTTTCTTTTCCTTCAGCTCAGTCTCGGTTGCTGCGCCCACCTTGATCACCGCTACGCCGCCAACCAGCTTGGCCAAGCGCTCCTGGAGCTTTTCCTTGTCGTAGTCCGAGGTGGCCTCTTCGACCTGTGCGCGGATCTGTTTAATGCGGCCTTCGATTTCGGCGGCGTTGCCAACGCCCTCGACGATCGTGGTGTTGTCCTTGTCGATGGTGATCTTCTTGGCCTTGCCGAGATCCTCGAGTTTCACGTTCTCGAGCTTGATGCCGAGGTCTTCGGTGACGGCCTTGCCGCCGGTGAGGGTGGCGATGTCTTCGAGCATGGCCTTGCGGCGGTCGCCGAAGCCGGGCGCCTTCACGGCAGCGCACTGCAGCGTGCCGCGAAGCTTGTTCACGACGAGTGTCGCGAGCGCTTCGCCTTCAACGTCTTCCGCGATGATCAAAAGCGGCTTGCCCATCTTGGCGATCTGCTCGAGCAGGGGAAGCAAGTCCTTCATCGAGCTGATTTTCTTTTCGTGGATCAGGATGCGGACGTCTTCGAGCACGCACTCCATCCGCTCGGGATCGGTGACGAAGTAGGGCGAAAGGTAGCCGCGGTCGAACTGCATGCCTTCCACCACTTCGAGCGTCGTCTCCATCGTTTTGGATTCCTCAACGGTGATGACGCCGTCCTTGCCCACCTTCTTCATGGCCTCAGCGATGATGCCACCGACCTGCTTGTCAGTGTTGGCGCTGATGGTGCCCACTTGCGCGATCATGTCGCCCTTTACGTCCTTGCGGAGTTTCTTGATTTCATC
Organism: uncultured Acidobacteriota bacterium; assembly: GCA_963744235.1. Taxonomy (GTDB): domain Bacteria; phylum Acidobacteriota; class Terriglobia; order Acidiferrales; family UBA7541; genus Palsa-295. The sequence continues at coordinate 650,654 of CAVUSU010000008.1, forward strand.
GACGGCAACTTCAACAGCCTTTTCGATGCCGCGCTTCAGCGCCATCGGGCTCGCACCGGCCGCTACCGTCCGCACGCCTTCGCGGAAGATGGCCTGGGCCAGCACGGTCGCGGTGGTGGTGCCGTCGCCGGCAACGTCGGAAGTCTTGGAAGCGACTTCGCGAACCATCTGAGCGCCCATGTTCTCGAGCGGGTCCTGCAGCTCGATTTCCTTCGCTACGGTCACGCCGTCCTTGGTGATGATCGGCGCGCCGAACTTCTTCTCGATCACAGCATTGCGCCCCTTGGGACCCAGCGTGATCTTGACCGCGTCAGCGAGAATGTTGACGCCCCGTAGAATCGCCTGCCGTGAATTCTCGCCAGTTACAATTTGTTTTGCCATCGGATTTCACCCTCCTGGGTGCATGCGAACTTGGAACCCATTCGAAACCTTTCGGATCGGCGAAATTATTTCTTCCCGGACGCCGCCTTGGCGATCCCGCTAAGCTTTGCCAGGATTTCCTCCTCGCGGAGGATCAGATACTCCTGATCATCGAGCTCGATGTCATTGCCCGTGTATTTGCCGAACAAAATCCGGTCGCCCACCTTCACATCGATTGGAATCCTTTTACCCTTTTCGATCTTGCCAGCACCGACGGCCATCACTTCGCCCTGGTGTGGTTTCTCTTTGGCGGTGTCGGGTATAATGATGCCGCCCTTGGCGGTTTCTTTCTCTTCCAACCGCCTCACCAGAATACGGTCGTGTAGGGGAGTCACATTCACAGTCATTTCTCGAACCTCCGTTCAATCGATTCTGTAAATTCCGAGTAAGGTCGTTGCTGCACTAAGCCCCACGCTAGAAAAGCGAAGAGCCTTCACGTTCTTCAGTCGCGCCGGTCCCAGCTTGTCGGCTTCTTTCTTCTGGCGGTCAATTTCCTGCTGCGGGCCTGTTGCTTTCCAGTTTCAGGGAGTCGGCAACCGGGACGCCGGACTCACTCTCGAAACGCATGGCCCCCGACGAGAGTGCGCCCTCCTTTAATTGGGGCGGTTCCCGGTTTTGATCTTGTCTGCCATTGGCAACTCCTCTCGAGCAGAGCTCGGATCCAACAAACTCATGAGCTAAGGGTGACTTGCCTGAAGGCAAACCAAATCTAGCTATCAAATCATTCTGCGGGTCAGCGCAATGGGCGCGATGGCCTGTGGCCTTGGCGAGGGGGCCATATCAGATTAACTGTATTTGGTTTACGCTGGCTTACAGAATCCCTTTCTTCTTAACCACAGTAGGTTAAGTATCTTGGCGTGTCAAGTAAAATCTGCGCCCCTTTCTTTATCTTTAGATTAATCGACCACACTTAATCAGGCAGAGGCACCTGTGGATGTTTGCCTACCCTATCCGCTATCGCAACGCAGCCTTAAGTCGTCTCCTCAAATGGAGCTTGAACGTCCCGTCCTCACTTGCAACCCTCGCTACGAACCCTCCAGATCTCGATTTCATCGCTGCTTTCGAGTAGTTGGACCATCAGTATTGATAGTTCTCCTCACGACGGTCCGGATTCGAATATGGGTTCTCGTTCGAGCTACCTGCGAGCTGGCGACGTCTGGTCGAGCAGGCTGACCAGTGGTTCAGCCGCTGGCAGAACTGGCCCGATACCGGTCACGATTTCCTTGGCGCCGATTTCTTTGCCGTACAGGGCCTTGTTGGCATCGTTATCCGCGTCCATGGATGCACCCTCCAGGGACACACCAGCAAACAGCCCCTTCGTGCGCGCATATGTCAGAACGTCCACTTTCATCGCCGCGGCATTATAGCCCGTTGCCTGAGCGCCCGTCGGACCAGCGGCGGCCGCCGCGTTTGCTCCCAGCTTTGTTTTGCCGGACAGAATTTGATCTGCGCCCTTGTCGTTCATGACCACTAGCACAAAATCGGTTGCTGTGGCACCGAGTTGCACACCAAGGCTGCCCTGGTCGAGCGAATACATCGCTGGTGCGCCCCAGGCACCATCCATCTTGGCGCCCTTCCTGCAAACGAGCGCGCCCCGCCCGTAGCTGCCCCCAATGCCGACAGCTACTTTCTTGACGCTTGGATAGATGAGGACGCACACCGCACCGTCGAGGATATTCTTCGGAAGACCATTGTCCGCAGCGAGGATTTCCTTCATCGCATCGGCTGATTTTGCCAAACGGTCATCTTGCTTCTTCTGAGCGAACACCGCGAAAGCTACGGCCAGGCAGACCGCGAGGATCGTGAGCTTATTCTTCATAGATAGCTCCTTTCTTGTGACTGGACAGATTTTTCGCCAGGCCCGCGGCAGTGTAATCCGATCATACTTCCCAAACAAGTGATCTGTCTGACCGGGTGGCGCCTACATCATTGTTCTACGTGTGTCTCTAAGAAATCCTTTTCAACCGTGGCAATTCTGGTTAATAGGTCCTGCGACTGATCGGCAACGCTGCATTAGCTTTCAGTTTCGGGAAGGGTCCAGATCGCTATCAGCGTCAGGACAGTGGCAAAAGCCACGAGTAAACCGATCGCTCTCCGTTGAGTACTTGGATTCTCCATATTCTTCTCCTGGGAGTGAGCCGACGCCAAACCAAAAAATCCATTGAGGCACCGGCAAATACTTTCTTTTCACTCAGGCACAACGACGCCAGGCGATTTATCCGATTCCGTCTCTAAGTCGTTTGAAAGTACCGAATTTAGAACGCGCTTGGAGCCTCCAGTCCGAATAAGTTCATCGTATTCCAGAACAATCTCAAAGCTACCTTGTGCATCTTGACTGCCATGCGAGCTGGGGAAATACCTATTGAAATCAGCCATTTGACGGTTGATGCCGATTGCTGCGTAGATTCTTACCGAGCAATTTCTTCGGTAAACTCGGCCTTTTGTCGTACTAACAGAGCGCTCGCGACCAGAAGAAAACTCGAAGTAAGAACAGAGCGCGGGCCACATCCGGGCAGTAAAATCACAATAATCCGATTGGATTTGAAAAGAGCGAACACCGCCAAATTCGAAGGAAAAGGCTATGTCCTAATCGCGCGAAAGGCTCACGCCGAGCTCCAGAACTAGAATCACCATGGTTGGTTCTTGGCGTCGCGCCTCGGCAGGACCTGCCCGATGAATAGGTCCCTGCATCGAGACGCAGGAGCTCTCAGGAGGAAGATAGATTCACATTGAGCGGGGGCGCTATTGCTTCGCCACGACGCATTCGCTGGAGCCGTTCCAGCTGAATCAGACCTTTATTGAAGGCGCGCTCAAGCGTCGCTTCATATCTGAGCAGGCGATCCAATTGAGGAGCGTTGGGAACGTTCCAGCGCAGAGATTCCAATCTGATCCGCTCAGATTCAATCGATGCTCTTTCTTTGCTGTACCGACTAAGGTGTTTAATCTCCGCCTGTAAGCTTTTGAGAAAGTGCGTCTTGCATTCTCCTACCGACGGATAGCCTTCTTGTTCGCGTTCCTCGTCAGAGCATTCTGCAGTACTCTCCCAGGCTTTATATGAATCGAGCGGAGTTTCCGCCCACCGTTGATGATAGCCATAGAGCTCTTTCAAAATGCCCAGGTCCACACCGGGCTCGAAGCCGCGAGCCTCTATGTGTGATTTTAGGCTCTCGAGCAGATTCAGGCATCTCTCCAGAACTACGGGGTTTTCCATTTTCTGCATGAGGCTCCGATTCTCTGGGTCGAAATCAAAGTCGGTTAGCTTTCTGAAAGTGCTCCTGGCCTCCGTCCCTTCGCGTTCCTGTTCATCCCATTCAACAAACTCTGCTCTCATCTCGATCTCCGCAGCCTCGGCAACTAGTAGCCGCCGGTACCGCCATAAGTTGGTGGCAAGCTTTTCGACGAGCATTTCTTCGAGCATTCCCTCCGGCTGGAGATCGTTCCTGAGCCTGTTCAATACGGAATCAAATTCCGTTCGCGATTCGTTTCGCAGCAACACAGCCTTCGAGAAGATGCCATGTTTGACTGCATTGAGCTTGCTTCTCTCTTTTTCCGGCCGGCGTTCGCGGGCCGGTGGCCCTGTGGGAACCAGACTTATGAACGAATGTCGAATCGGATCCGTTACTGGAAGAGTTGCTGGTCGTTGACTCCCTAACCTTTTCCTTTAGTTCGTGTGTGCTCATCCTTGCCTCCAGAATGCAAAGGGACAGGCGGAACCCGCCTGCCCCTTCACAACAACACCACAACAAACACCACAACAAACCGCCGCGGAATCTGCAGTACCGAGATTAGAGTTCCTCACCCATTTTCAGTTCCTCACGTCGAGGAATCTCAACGGAACTGCACAAAGCCTTTCCGCCACCTTTTTGAAGCGTGCTTCCTATTGGATTGGATGCAGGCAGGAGGTGACTAATATCCACGTCTGGACAATTTTCTGTTTACCCTTTTGAACTCCTCACCAGGCGTAAGCGAACGTACTGATCACCGCAGCGCAATCGGCCACAAAGCTACTTTCGAATTCTGAGTGGCGGGCGGAGCTGCAGCAGCAGCGATCGCCGGTCCGGGGGGCGGTGTTTTGGGCCCGGCCGACGTTCCGAGGCATCCCACTCCCATCGCCATGAGCGCGAGACACGTGAGGGCGATTGCACGCGTTTGGTTAAATCCAGCTCCGTTAAATCCGTCTGCAGACGGCGATTTCCGAATGATTTTCATCGAGGCCCTCAGACTAGCCGCAATACACTAACAGCGTGGGGTGAGGGTACGGTCTCGGAACAGGAGTGAATCCTGTAAAAAGAACCTGACCCGGGGGCTCGCGAGGTGCGGTTAAGCTCTAATCATTCTTTTCGGCACCGACGGAAGTACGATCGGGCCGATTATGGGCAGCTATCCGCGCAGCAGGGAGCATGAATGGGTTCCGTGTTTTGTCCGATGCCGGCGAACCCGAGCATAAGCCCAGTGGGTTCACCGCCCGGAGTACCGCATGGCCACGGGTTTCCACCATCGCGGTATCTCTCGATTCCCGCGCGAGCAATAGATGAGGCAGCTTTCTTTCCTTCTCCAGCGCTTGGGCCCGCGTATTATGCAGTTCTCCTTACATGAACTGGCGCGAATACCATGAATTAACCAAGCACAGTGCCGAATCGCTGCGCCGCACTCGGTACTATCTCGATTGGGCCAACATGCCCAGTCCATTTCGCCACTATGGCGGAGTACCCATCCTCGATCTGCCGGCCGACCCGCCTTCTCCGGAGATTTCCGCACAAGAAATACTCAAAGGCAAAACGGGAAGTACTTCCGTCAAGGATGGTGCGGGATTCCTTTCGCAGTTGATGTTCTATTCGGCTTCGATCAGCGCGTCGAAGCGAGTCTCGTCCACCGGGGCTGTTTACGCGCTACGCGTGAACCCTTCTTCCGGCAATCTCCATCCGACGGAATTTCACTTCTGCACGCGTGGTCTCATCGATTGGCCGGACGGTCTCTATCATTATCTTCCGTCGTCCCACATGGCAGAAGAACGCGCGATTGGAGATTTCTGCGGGAAGCTCGTGCACGACTCGGCGCCGATTGTCTTCGTTCTGACCAGCATTGCGTGGCGCGAAGCCTGGAAATACCGCGACCGGGCGTTTCGTTATTGCTTGCACGACATCGGACATGCCTGGCAGGCTCTCGCGCTTGCTGCTCGATCGATCGGATGCGAGAGCTTCGCGCTCGGCCATTTCTCAGACGACAGCGTGGCGGAAGCGTGTCTCCTGGCTCCGGACGAGTGGCCGATGTTGATCGTCGGGCTTCACGGCCCAGTCATTCCCATCAGGAAGCCCGCCGGGATACCGGACACAGCCGAGACCGTCTTGTTCGGTGGCCAGCCTAACGAGCTCTCGGCCAACCAGCTACCAGACGACCCGGTACCTTATCAGCAATTCTATGTCTGGCCTCGGCTTGGTACCGTATTGCTGGGGCGCCTATATTGGAACGACGAACAGGACGCCGTCTCGGGGCGGGCGCTTGACGTCGCCGACCAAATCATGCGCGTGCGGGAGGACGCCAGGGCGCGCAAGGGCTAGAGATCATGGATATTTATATGCTGAGGCGGCGCAAACGGGAATGACCCAGGCGCACCCTCAAAGGCGCGTCTGGCGGAGCCGCCATTAGGTTTTCCCGACCCAGTCGTAAAGCACGCGCCCTCAAAAAAGATGCCATCGGCCGCGCCAGTCGCTATGGTCCCGCCGTCCTCGGAGCAACCTATGCCCTCGCCAAATCGCGAAAATACGCCTCGCCGCGAGGAAACCCAATTCGGCGACCGCCGCGTGCGGCTCGAGGCCAAGCAGGGCCTCGTCGACGACGTCTTCCACAAGGTCGCCGACCGCTACGACCTGATGAACGACCTCATGTCGGGCGGACTGCATCGGCTTTGGAAGGACATGCTGGTCGCCAAGGTCGCGCCGCCGCGTCACCGCGCCTATCGCTCATCTCGACGTCGCCGGCGGCACCGGCGACGTCGCGTTCCGCATCGCCCGCGCCGGCGGCGCGCGACGCGCGTGACCGTCGCCGACGTCAACGCCGACATGCTGCGCGTCGGCGAGCGGCGCGCGCGGCGCCGGCGCGAATTCGACCGGCTCGAATTCGTCGAGGCCAACGCGGAGGCAGTTGCCGTTCGACGAGCGCATCCTTCGACGGCTACACGATCGCCTTCGGCATCCGCAACGTGCCGCGCATCGACAAGGCGCTCGGCTGAGGCCTATCGCGTGCTGCGGCGCGGCGGCCGGTTTCTGTGCCTGGAGTTTTCGCGCGTCGACGCGCCCGGGCTCGGCCGGCTCTACGAGGCCTATTCGAACACCGCCATTCCCGCGCTCGGCCGCGTCGTCACGGGCGACGGCGCGCCTTATCGCTATCTCGTCGAATCGATCCGCCAGTTCCCGACGCCGGAGCGCTTCGCCGACATGATCGGCGCCGCCGGGTTCGCGCGCGTCGGCTCACGAGCGGATTGCCGGCGGGATCGTCGCGATCCACTCCGGCTGGAAACTCTGAGATTTGCCGGGGCTTGGCCGCGATAGGCCACGTCGCCCGGCTCGCTCGCGCGCCGTTCGTGCTGGCGCGCGAAGGCGCGTTCGTCGGCGTCGACGTCAGCGCGCTGCCGCCTTTCGCGCGCGCGCCGCTGGCGCTCGGCTCAATCTGCTGGCGCGCCGGCGCGGCGGCAGGCCCACGGGCTTTCGCGCGCCATGGAGCGGCTCGGGCCGTCTTACGTGAAGCTCGGCCAGTTTCTCGCCACGCGGCCTGACATCGTCAGCGCCGACGTCGCCGCCGAACTGGAGCGACTGCAGGACGGTCGCGCCGCTGCCGCGCGAGCGTCGCCGTCGCGACATCGAGACCGCGTTCGGCGCCGCTCGACACGCTGTTCGCCGATTTCGGCGAGTCGGTGGCCGCCGCCTCGGTCGCGCAGGTGCACAGGGCGACGGTTCGCGAAGGCGACGACGACGCGATCGTCGCCGTCAAGGTGCTGCGCCCCGGCGTCGAGCGCCGTTTCGCGCGCGATCTCGCCGACATGTTCTTCGCCGCGCGGCTCGGCCGAACGGCTGTTTCCCGAAACGCGGCGGCTGAGGCCGGTGCAGATCGTCGAGACGCTGGCGCGCTCGGTGCGGATGGAGATGGATTTTCGCCTGGAGGCGGCGGCCGCCGCCGAATATGGCGAGAATCTCGCAAAGGACGAGGATTTTCGCGCGCCGAAAATCGACTGGGACCGCACCACCCGCGAAGTCCTGACGATGGAGTGGATCGACGGCGCGCCGCTCAGCGATCCGGAGCGGCTGGCGGCGCTGGGTTGGACACGCCGCTGCTCGGGCGCCGGCTCATCCAATCGTTCCTGCGCCACGCCTTGCGCGACGGCTTCTTCCACGCCGACATGCACCAGGGCAATTTCCTCGTCGATCGCGCAAGGCCGCATCGTCGCGCTCGATTTCGGCATCATGGGCCGGCTCGGCCGCGCGGAGCGGCGCTTTCTCGCCGAAATCCTCTACGGCTTCATCACCCGCGACTATCTGCGCGTCGCCGAGGTGCATTTCGAGGCGGGCTATGTGCCGCGTCACTACCGCGTCGAGGATTTCGCGCAGGCGATCCGCGCGATCGGCGAGCCGATCCACGCCCGCCCCTCCGACCAGATCTCCATGGCGCGGCTGCTGACGCTGCTGTTCGAAGTGACGGCGCTGTTCGACATGACGACGCGGCTCGAACTCGTGCTGCTGCAAAAGACCATGGTCGTCGTCGAGGGCGTGGCGCGAAAGCTCGATCCCCGCCTCAACATGTGGGCGACTGCGGAGCCGGTGGTCGGCGAGCTGGATCGCGGAAAACCTCGGGCCCGCGCGGGCGGCTGGAGGATGCGGGCCGGGTCCTCGTGGCGTTCGGCCGCGCCTTCGTCGAAGCGCCGCAGCGGCTCGAGCAGTGGGGAGCAGATCGAGGTCGAAGCAAGCGGCAGGCGAAGTTGCGCCATTTTGCCGCGCCGCTCTGGGTCATTGTCGCTTCTGTTGATTTGGATCGCGATTCGAATCGGCCTACGTTAGCCGCGTGGAATATTCGCGGTCGCTTCTGGCCGCTCATCGCGCTCATGCTGTACGGCCGTTCGGTCGCGGGAATTTCGCAAACGCTCGCGCAATGCTGCAACCATTTCCGCGGATATGTCTGAGCTCGATCTTTCCGCCTCGCGCATTCTGCTGGTCATCGGCGGCGGCGTGGCGGCGTTCAAATCGCTGGAGTTCATCCGGCGCTTGCGAGAACGCGGCGCCAAGGTTCAGCGCGTGCTGACGCCGGCGGCCGAACGCTTCGTCACGCCGCTTTCGGTTGCGGCGCTGAGCGGCGCGCCGGTGCGCCAGGACCTGTTCAGCCTGCTCGACGAAGCGGAAATGGGCCATATCGAGCTGTCGCGCTCCGCCGACCTCATCGTCGTCGCGCCGGCGACCGCCGATTTCCTCGCCAAGATGGCCAATGGCCTCGCCGATGATCTCGCCTCGACGACCTTGCTGGCGACCGACAAGCGCGTGCTCGTCGCCCCGGCGATGAACGTCCGCATGTGGACGCATCCGGCGACCCAACGCAATGTCGCGCGGCTCGCCGCCGACGGCGTCGCGTTCGTCGGCCCGGAGGACGGCGAGATGGCGTGCGGGGAATATGGTCCCGGCCGCATGGCCGAGCCGATGACGATCGTCGCCGCGATCGCGGCGGATTGCCGGCGACCGTACTCGCCTGCCGCCGGCGTCGGCCGGCATTGCGCGCGGCCGCTCGCCGGGCGGCATGTCCTCGTCACCGCCGGGCCCACGCACGAGCCGATCGATCCGGTCCGCTTCATCGGCAATCGCTCGTCCGGGCTGCAGGGGTTCGCGATCGCCAGAGCCGCCGCCGAGGCTGGCGCCAGGGTCACGCTGGTCAGCGGGCCGGTCGCGCTGCCAAATCCCGACGGGCGTCCGGATCGTAAGAGTCGAGACGGCGTTGCAGATGCTCGCCGCCGTCGAGTCGGCGCTGCCGGCCGACGTCTTCGTCGCCGCCGCGGCGGTCGCGGACTGGCGGGTCGAAGACGTCGCCGCGCAAAAGTTGAAGAAAACCAAGCGCGGCGCGCCGGCGCTGAGATTGGTCGAAAATCCGGACATTCTCGCGACGATTGCGAAATCCGGCGCGGCAAGCCCGCTCTGGTCATCGGCTTCGCCGCGGAGACGCAGAACGTCGTGGAGAACGCGCGCGAAAAACTGGAGCGCAAAGGATGCGACCTCATCGTGGCGAATGCGGTCGGCGAGGGAACGGGCGTCTTTGGCGGGTCGAACAATGAAGTTCACATCGTCACGCGCGATAGCGTCTCGGATCTGGCCGAACCAGAGCAAGGACGCGGTCGCGCAGCGTCTCGTCATCGCTGACCGCGGATTTGTTGGACCGATCGCGGTGATCCAGGTCAAGATTCGTGCGGCTGCCTCACGCCGAAGGGCTTGCCGCTGCCGAGCTATCAGAGCGAGCATGCCGCGGGTCTCGACTTGTGCGCCGCGCTGTCGCAGGGACGGGAGCGAGTTCTGGCGCCCGGAGAGCGCGCGCTCGATTCCCACGGGCATCGCCCTGGAGCTTCCGAGCGGCTACGAGGCGCAGGTCCGCCCGCGCTCGGGGCTGGCGCTGCGAGACGGCGTCACGGTGCTCAACGCTCCCGGGACGATCGACGCCGATTATCGCGGCGAGATCGGCGTCATCCTGATCAATCATGGCGCGCATCCATATACAATTTCCCGCGGCGCGCGGATCGCGCAATTGATTGTGAGCCCCGTCGCGCGCATTGCGTCTGATCGAAGATGGCGAATTGTCGGGAACATCGCGCGGCGAACGGGGATTTGGCTCTACAGATGGAAACCTTCGCGCAGATCGAGGAGGAGAATGATAATGAATCTGCTTTCTCGGCGGAGCATGCTCGCGATTGCGGCCGTCGTCGACATCGCGCTGCATTCGCGGCCGTCGCCGGTCGCCGCCAAGGCGCTAGCCGCGCGGCATAGGCTTCCGCCGCGGCATCTCGAGACGCTGCTGCAAGGCCTGGTGCACGCCAAGATCCTGAAGGGCGTGCGCGGTCCGCGCGGCGGATATGAACTTGCGCGCGAGCGCCGGCGGGTGACGCTCGGCGAAATCGTGCGCACCGCGGTCGGCTTGAGCACCGCCGATCCCGACGAAGTCGGCGCGCGCTCGAAGCTGATGGAAAAGGTGATCGACCCGAGCGTGCGAAAGGCGGGCGAGCCTTTCCTGCACAATCTCGACGCGATCACGATCGAGGATCTGTGCGAGATCGCGGAAAAATCGCACGTGCTCGAGGACGAGAAGGCCACCGCGGATTTTGCGATCTGATCGCGTGAATAAGGAGATTCCCTGTACGAATTTTGTCCAATTCGGGTAGGATGTCGCTCGGGGGCGTTTCGCCTCGGGCGATATCCACAGGGAAGGGAGCGAAATGGCCGACGAGTCCGAAAGCGCCGGGCCGCGGACGCGTCTACAATTCGATCACGGAGACGATCGGCGACACGCCGCTCGTCCGCCTGGACCGCCTGGCGCTGGAAAAGGACGTCGGCGCCAAGCTTCTGGCCAAGCTCGAGTTTTTCAACCCGATCGCGAGCGTCAAGGATCGCATCGGCGTCTCGATGATCGACGCGCTGGAGAAAGCTGGCAAGATTTCGCCGGGCCGAGGCGTGCTCGTCGAGCCGACTTCGGGCAATACCGGCATCGCGCTCGCCTTCGTCGCCGCCGCGCGCGGATACAAGCTGATTCTCGTGATGCCGGAATCGATGTCGATCGAGCGCCGCAAGATGCTGGCGCTGTTGGGCGCGGAACTGGTTTTGACGCCCGCGCCGCAGGGCATGAAGGGCGCGATCGCCAAGGCCAACGAGATCGTCGCGGCGACGCCGGGCGCGTTCATCCCGCAGCAATTCGAGAATCCCGCCAATCCCGAAATTCATCGCCGCACCACGGCGGAGGAAATCTGGAACGACACGGAGGGCGCGGTCGACATCGTCGTCTCCGGCGTCGGCACCGGCGGCACGATCACCGGCGTCGGGCAGGTGCTGAAGGCCAGGAAACCGGGCGTGCGCATGGTCGCGGTCGAGCCGGAGGATTCGCCGGTTCTCTCCGGCGGCGCGCCCGGGCCGCACAAAATTCAGGGCATCGGCGCGGGCTTTGTCCCCGGCCATCCTCGATCGCGAGGTCATCGACGAGGTCGTGACCGTCGGCAACCAGACCGCCTTCGACATGGCTCGGCTGGTCGCGCGCCTCGAAGGCGTGCCGGTCGGCATTTCCTCCGGCGCGGCGCTGGCGGCGGCGATCGACGTCGGCCGGCGGCCGGAGAACAAGGGCAAGACGATCGTCGTGATCATCCCCTCGTTCGCGGAGCGCTATCTTTCGACGGCGCTGTTCGAAGGACTGTGAGGCGGGGCTTAGGTTTGGGCG
>CAVUSU010000009.1:0-16567 GCA_963744235.1 uncultured Acidobacteriota bacterium
AAGCCCGTCGATCGGCAAACGTTCCTATTGCTTTCCCATAGAATGTCTGGCATCCTCGCTATGGTTTTCCCATAGGAGAAGGGCCCATATGTCACGCAATAAGAATGACGTTTGGCAGGGTACCCTGGCGCTTATGATTCTGAAGACGCTCGAGGCGCTTGGTCCGCTGCATGGGTACGGCATCGCCCGGCGCATCAACAGACCAGCGGCAATCGTTTGGCCGTGAATTACGGGACCATCTATCCCGCCTTGATCAAGCTCGAACAAGAAGGTTACATCGCTTCCGAGTGGGGCCAGTCAAACAACAATCGGCGCGCGAAATACTACAAGCTGACGCGCGCCGGCACGAAACAAGTGCAAAAAGAAGCGCGCGATTGGGAACAAACCACCGCGATCGTAGCGCGCTTTCTTTCGCCGGAATCCGGGAGTTCGTCTTAGAGCCGCTGGCGCTTCGAAGCTCACAGGCGCCGGGAAGAAACATTGGTGAGATCACTTCGCGCATTTTTGTTACGGATAACCGGCTTGTTCGGCGGGCGGCGCCGCGAGCGTGAACTTGCGGAAGAATTCGAATCTCACCTCGAACTCCACATCGAAGACAATCTGCGGGATGGCATGTCTCCCGTCGAAGCGCGTCGCCAGGCTGTGCTCAAATTCGGCGGCATGGAAGCAGCGAAAGAATCCTGCCGCGACCGCCGTGGGCTGCCGTTTCTCGAAACTCTCACGCAAGATATTCGCTTTGCCTTGCGCATCCTGCGCAAGAATCCCGGGTTTGTCGCCATTGCCGTACTGACACTGGCGTTGGGCATCGGCGCCAGCACTGCCGTCTTCAGCCTGGTGAATGCGGTTCTGTTGAAGCCCCTTCCCTACCCAAATTCGGGACAGATCGTTTTCCCCTGGCGGCAAGCGCCACCCGGGTTGAATCTCGGTTACAACGACCTTCCCTGGGGCCGTATCGAGTTTCTATTTCTTTCACAGGAATCGCAGACGTTCCAGGCTGTGGGCGCGTTCAAGAGTGATTCCTTCAATTTAACCGGCTCAGGCGATCCGGCGCGTCTTGATGGCCTTCGAGCGTCCGCCGGATTCTTCCCCGCCCTCGGCGTATCTCCGGTGCTAGGACGAACATTTACAGATGACGAAGACCAACCCGGCCATGAGCACTCCGTCGTGCTCGGTTATCAGCTGTGGCGCGACAGATTCGGCGGGGATCCTGCGATTCTCGGCCGCTCTCTTGAATTGAATGGTGACGCATACACGGTTCTCGGCGTAATGCCCGCAGGCTTCGTTTTTCCGCGCGCACAGGAGATGCCGGGAAGTTTCACTTTTGCGCGGGAGGTTCAGCTCTGGATTCCTTTGGCGCTTTCCCGCGGCGCACTCATCCCCGCCGAACCCTCCGAGCTTGCGATCGTTGGCCGCCTGAAACCAGGCATCACAGTCGCGCAGGGCCAGGCAGAAATGGATGTTCTGGGGCAGCGCCTGCAGGCGCAATTTCCTCAAGCGAAGGGCTGGTTCACATCGCGCCTGACGCCCATGGCCCGGCAACTGGCCGGAGAGACGCGCCGTCCCTTGCTGCTGATTCTTGGCGCGGTCGGCATTGTGCTGCTGATTGCCTGCTCCAATGTTGCGAGCCTGCTGCTGACGCGCTCTCTGGGACGCAAGCGAGAATTCACGCTACGTGCCGCGCTCGGCGCGGACAAGCGCCGCTTAATCCGGCAGCTTTTGACCGAGAGCCTTCTCCTCGCGAGTTTCGGCGGGCTTCTGGGAACCCTGCTGAGTGCAGCCGCAATCCATTTCATGAAAATTCTTGGCCCATCGAGCATTCCTCGCCTCGGCGAAACGGCCCTCGACTTTCGTGTTCTGGGGTTCGCGGTCGGAGTTTCGCTTTTCTCGGGAGTTTGCTTCGGCTTGGCTCCTGCCATCGCAGGCACGCGTGAAAATCTTATCGAGTCGCTCAAGGAAGGCGGCCCGAAGTCCGGCGAGAGTCAGGCCACTACAAAGCTTCGCAACGCGCTGCTGGTCTCAGAAGTTGCGCTAGCCTTCGTGCTCGTGATCGCCGCGGGGCTTCTTGCCCAAACCTTTTTTCATCTGCTCAGCGTGGACCCTGGGTTCAATCCCGCGCGTGTGCTGACTTTCGAGCTGTCGCTGCCAGCTTCGAAATACACGAACCAGGACCAGATCGTTGCGCTCTACCAAAGCGCGCTGCAAAAATTGCGAGGTTTGCCCGGCGTGGAGTCCGCCGGAATCACCGAGACCGTGCCGATGGGCGGCGCGACCGAGAGCACGGCGTTGCGAATTCCCGGGCACCCGGCAACGGATCCAAACGACAGGCCGTACTCGAATTACACCATGGCGTCACCCGGTTACTTCGTCGCAGTGGGTACGCCCATGCTGCGCGGCCGAGATTTTCTGGAATCGGATACCGTGGATTCCGTGCCCGTAACTATTATCAACAGCGCGATGGCCAAAAAATACTGGCCCGGCGAGGACCCCATCGGCAAGCAAGTGGGCCCGTTGAGCAGGCTTTACCCGGCCGCGACGATCATCGGGATCGTTGCGGACACCAAGCGCCTCTCACTCCGCGAGGAGCCGCCGCCGGAAATGTACGTGCCCTATACGCAGAAGGTCTGGCCCTCGCTGCTCACAATGGACGTAGTGCTACGCACGAAAGTTGATCCTGTTTCGGCGGCCGCCAGTGCGCGCGACGCCATACATTCGGTGGACCCGGATTTGCCGCTGGCGAATATCGCGACGCTCGAAACTCTGGTGAATGGTTCCATGATTCGGCAGCGTTTCGCGATGTTCGTGCTGGGAGCATTCGGCGCACTGGCGCTTCTACTGGCATCGATCGGAATGTATGGAGTGATTTCCTATTCCACGATGCAGCGCACACAGGAAATTGGCATCCGCATGGCGCTGGGCGCGCAGCGCCGCAACGTGCTGGCGATGGTTCTGGGGCACGGCAGCCGCCTCGCCGGCCTGGGGATTGCGATCGGTTTGATAGCCGCTCTCGCGATGGGCCACACTATGGCTAGCTTCTTGTATGGTGTGCAGGCGTCAGACCCGCTTACGTTGGCAGGAGTGTCGCTGCTGTTGCTGGCTGTGGCCCTGCTCGCGTGCTACGTCCCGGCGCGGCGCGCGATGCGTACCGATCCAGTGATTGCGTTGCGCTATGAATAGCGGAAGATCGGATGGCGATCGGCTAACTCACTAGGATCCAAATCAAGCCGGGCTCGTTCCGGATAGACCAATTCCAAAACTCTTCTTGGGCGGTCATTCGGAGTGTACCTTCCTCTGGGACGCGCTGTCCGCTTCCGGCGATTCTCGGCGAGCGAGGCTGGCACCGCTTTTACGCGGAGGCCTTCCCTGCTGCTTTTTTCGTGGTGGCGTGTTCGGCTAAGTAGCGCTCGAGGACGGTTTGGAATTTGGCCAGCCACGCGGGATGGGCGGGCCAGGCTGGCCCGGTGACGAGGTTGCCGTCCACTACAGCGTCTGTCATTTCTACTGCGGCGTAGGTGCCTCCGGCATTTTCGACTTCCGGGGCGCAGGCTGGATAACAGCTGAGGCGCTTGCCTTTGATCACGTGCGCGGCGGCGAGAATTTGCGCACCGTGACAGAGCGCAGCGATGGGCTTATCGGCTTCGGAAAAGTGGCGGACGATTTCGAGGACTTTGGGCTTCGTGCGTAGGTATTCGGGCGCGCGGCCTCCGGGGATTACGAGGGCGTCGTAATTTTCGGGATGCACGTCGGCGAAGTTGGCGTTCAGCGTGAAATTGTGACCAGGCTTTTCGGAGTATGTTTGGTCGCCTTCAAAATCGTGGATGGCGGTGCGGACGGATTGGCCGGATTTTTTGTCGGGGCAAACGGCGTGGACGGTGTGGCCGAGGACCTGGAGAGTTTGGAACGGAACCATTACCTCGTAGTCTTCGACGTAATCACCGACGAGCATTAAGATTTTGGCGGATGGCATGGGGCCTCCCTGGGAAGATTTCGGTTACGGCGACGATGAGACTTAATGATAGCACCGCGGGCGGAAGGAGGCAGAGAGGCAAGGAGGCAAAGAAAAAAGCGGACGGGCTCGCGTGCCAAGCTTGTGTCGCACCTACGGCGCTCGGCTTGCCAAATCCGGCGTTCCCAGCGCTCACGCGCTGGGCTAACTTGTGCCTCGCCTCCGGCGCTGGGTGTCGCTGACGACTTTACGTCTTGCGTGGCGGGAGTGAAAGCTCTCGCAACTCTTGGAGGACCGGTCTCGCAAAAAAAGTGCAAGAGAGGTCCTTCGCTGCGCTCAGGATGAAAGAAGTTTGGCAACACGTTCCGGGTAGAGGCGTTGCCCTGCAGAGGCAAATTTCACGAGATCGGCATAGGGGGGACGGTCACCCGTCCGCCCCTGCCACACCACCGGACATCTCTAACAACGCCAGCCCTGTCAAATCTTTTTGGAACGGTCTTCTCCGCCCACTCCGAAGAGCGTTTGATTTCGCCAATTTCTTTGGCCCAGTGTCGATAACCACGGCTCGCCTGTAATCTTTCGGTCGGTTTCAGTCCGACCCATACATCTCTTCGATCCTAAACCTCAGACCATGATTATTAATTCAAACTCCCTCTCGCGAAGGAGCGGGATGCCCATTCATGTGGACGGCGTTCTACTTCACGCCATGTCCGGTACCGAGCTGTCCCGCGTTCGAACCGAAATTCACTAACTGTACATGCTCCCAACCGTTTCGCCACATCCAGTACAACCGCACTCCGAGTCTTCGGGCCATGGCCACCTTGGCAATATTCCGTTGCCGGCGCATCGCCAGGTGCATGTACCGTCGTCTCCAGTCCGCATCACAGCGCGCTGCCGCTTGGGCTGCTTCCACCAGTAAGAAACGCAATAGAGAGCTGCCTTGCCTGGTGATGTGACCCAGCCGTTGATGGCCGGCACTGGAATCCTCCGCAGGAATCAGTCCGACATAGCTGCCGATCTGCTTGCCGCATTTGAAACGCTCCGGAGTCCCGATGATCAGCACAAAAGCCAGTGCGGTGAGGGGGCCTACGCCAGGGTGGGTCATCAGCCGCTGCACTTCAGGCCGTTTCCTGGCTTCCTGCTCGACCACTCGGGTTAGCTCTTCGATCGGAGGATTCATCCGGTCCAGCAACTCGAGCAGATCTTTCCGGCGCCGCGAGGCCCAGGGAGCTAACGGAAGTTTTTCCAGCTGCGCTCGTCCTTGCTCATTCCACAGCTTCTTCTTCCGTCGCTGTCCTTCGTTCATGGCCAGAGCCTGCAGCTGGTTCATGATCCGTGTGCGCATTTGCACCAAGCGATGCCGATGCCAAACCAGTTGCCGCAGATCACGATTCTCCGGACCAGGTACCCAGATCCTGGGAAAATTATCTTCGAGCAGAAGCTTCAATAGAAGTCTGGCATCCTTGCGATCGGTCTTCTGCTTGCGGACGCGTTTGGTCTCAATCTCCGCTGCATCCCCGATCCACAGCTCGATGCTCAGTTCTGCCAGTAGCCGCTCGAACCAGCGTGAATATCCGGTGGCCTCCATCCCCACGCGCACGTTCACTCCTCGTGCCGCCAGTTCCCGGTAGAACCTCTCGGCTTCTCCATCCCCGTGGTTCAATCGCCGTTCGTCGCTTTCTCCTGTCTCGGTATCGACAAACGCGATGTACTGATCGCTCGGGTGATAATCCACGCCTATAATGATCATGTTCGGCTCCTTTCTCCCGAGCCCATGGTCTTCGACAAACCACAGTCTACTCGGGTCTCAGGAGCCGGCGTTGTTATGCAATCATGCGGGTCCGCATCCGGCGGTTCAGAGGGTTACGCGTCGCCAGCGAACAAGCGAGGGAGACCAAGCGAGTCGAAGTAAGCAATAGGAAGCGCGTAAGACAGGGCCGGACTGTTCGCCAGATGCCAAGGGCCGTGTGGGCTGCCCGCCGTTTGTGCGGCGAGGTCTCGACCGATCCCTAGATGACGTAACTTCGCGTACCGCTGCTTCCCACGTTTCCACTGCTTCCAGATCATGGATCGCATCCTACGCCGTATCCATTCATCCAGAGCTTTCAGCAGCGAGGGTGTCTGACAGAAGCCGAAGTAGCTTTTCCAACCTCGCAAGTAGGCTGCGAGTTCCTTCGTCATCTGTTCCAGGCTGATTCCTCGTGTCCGTTGCGTCAGCTCCCGAATCTTCTGCCTACAGCGTAGTAGAACCTTCGGCGCGATGCGCCGCTTGGGTTCCTTTCTACTGCTGATGCTGAACCCCAGGAACTTCCGCTCTCCCGGTCGAGCCACCGCACTCTTCGCCTCATTCACCTTGAGCTTCAGTCGACGTGTGAGGAAACGAGTGACACTCGTCATTACTCGCTGCCCCGCCTGTTGGCTGCGGACATAGATGTTACAGTCATCCGCATACCGCACGAAGCGGTGCTTACGCCGTTCGAGTTCACGGTCGAGTTCGTCGAGTACGATGTTCGATAGAAGCGGAGAAAGTGGGCCACCTTGCGGTGTCCCTTCTTCCGTCGGACTCACCAGCCCGTTCTCCAGCATTCCCACTTTCAAGAACGTTCCGATCAATCGGAGCATTCTCTTGTCGGTCACCCGCCGCGCGATCGCGCGCATCAGTCTGTCGTGATTGACCCGATCAAAGAATTTCTCAAGATCGAGGTCTACCACCCAGCGATGGCCTGCGGCGATGTACTGCTGTGCCTTGGCTACCGCTTGATGCGCCGAGCGTTTCGGCCGGAACCCGTGGCTGTGTTCGGAGAATGTGGGGTCCCATCTGCGTTGCAGAACCTGCATCACCGCTTGCTGGATGAATCGATCCAGCACCGTCGGGATACCAAGCTTTCGCACCCCGCCGTCCGGCTTCGGGATTTCCACCCGTCGCACCGGTTGTGGTTGGTAGGTCCCACGCAACAGCTGTTCCCGTAGGGAGGGCCAGTGCTGCTTCAGGTAGCCCGAGAGCTCTCCGACTTTCATACCGTCGATTCCCGGACTTCCTTTGTTCGCTTTAACTCGCTTGTAGGCCTGCCAGCAGTTTTCTCGCTCGCAGACTTCTTCCATCAACTGCTCGTGATGAGCTGGACGTTCGGTTTCGCATTTCGCCGTGCGCGATTCGGTCCCTTCCTGAGAAGCCTTCGGAGCTTCACTCCTCCCCTCCTCAGTAAAGGCCAGCACTAGCTGGTTCTTCTGCCGCTTGTCGCTCATCGAGTCCTGCGTCCTACTTGTCGCTCCCTGCTGTTTGGGTCTTCATCGCTTGTGCGATTACTACGCCCGCTGCTGACTTCTGCCGCACGATCAGAGTGAATCGCTCCACCCTTAGTCACGGTTCCGTGACATGCAGCAGATCTCCCGAGGTAAGTTCGATCGCCTTCCACGCACAACCGCCGGATCTACCACCAGTGCCTTTGATGGATGTGGGCTTTGCGATCATTTGCTCGCTCGCCCGGCACCGTAGGCCTCCTATCCAGTTCTTGTCCATCGGCTCGCGTGTTTGCTCCGCGCTTCTTTCAGACCTCGCCTCGCGACGACGCCCTTGCGCTTCACTAACCCTTCTCTTCCATCAAGATGGGTAGAGGACTTGCACCTCCAAGCTATCGAGCATGCTCGGCACAATCGGGATAGGGGGAGCAGTCGCCTGCTCACCCCTCCCACACCACCGTACAGGCGGGTCCGCATACGGCGGTTCAGCGAGTTAAGCCCTCGCGGGCCGGAGGTTCGAGACGGCGTTCGCCGCAAGGGCTTCGCCGCTCTGCAGGTTTCCGTTTCGGCTTCACCGTCTTCTGAACCTGCAAAGCTCAGCCGAAGCTGATTGGCTGGCGCAGTGCCACCCGTGAGTTCGACGTTCTACTACTCTCTCTCACTGTTTGGGCCTTCCTCACCGGCGTGAGTACTACGCCCGCTGCTGACTTCTGCTGCAGGATCAGGGTGAATTACTCCACTCTCAGTCGCGAATTCGCGACGTGCAGCAGATCTCCCGAGATAAGTTCGATCGCTTTCCGCGCGCAACCACCGAATTTACGCTTTGCGTCCTTGATAGATATGGGCTTCGCGATCATTGGCCCGCTCGCCCGACACTCACGCCTCAGATTCGGTTCTTGTACATTGGCTCGCGCTTTTGCTCCACGCTTCCTTCAGACCCCGCCTCGCGGCGACGCCCTTGCGCTTCGCTATCACTTCACCTCTATCAGGTTGTGAAGAGGACTTTCACCTCCAGGCTATCGAACATGCTCGGCGTACCAAAAAAACGGCCCCGATTGCTCGGGGCCGTTGCGTGGTTGGGTGGGGCGTTGTCCTGATCAGAAATTGCCCTGATCAGTGCTTGTCGGGATGTTTATCTTTTGGTTCATCCTTCGGTGGTTTCTTGGAGTCCGGCTTTGGTTCGTTGTGCGGCTGATTCCTCGGCTCGGGCTTTGGTTCGGGTCGCGCTGCAGGAGCCGGTTTCTGCGGAGGAGGAGCGGGCTGTTTGACTGCCGCAGGCGGCCTGTTGGCCTCTTCGTTCCTGTTCGCATTCGTCTGCGAAGGCGGAGGAGTAGCTGGTTTCGGCGGCGGAGCCGCGACGTTCGGCTTCCGGTCGACTTCGGGATTTGCTCTGGTGTTCGTGTTGCCGTTGTTGTTCGCGCCGGGATTCACGTTGTGTGATGGCGGTGGCGAGAATTTATTCGGTGGTGGCGGAGCCGCGGCGTTTGGACTCTTGGCGGGCTCGGGCCTTGTCGCGGCTTCGGGACTCGGCTTCGTGTTTGGGTTGCTGTTGTTGTTCGCGCCGGGATTCGCGTTGCGTGACGGCGGCGGCGTGAACTCATTCGGAGGCTGAGCCGCGCGGTTTTCATTCGCAGGCGGCGGGTTCGCCGGCTTGGCTGCCTCCGCGTGGTTTGCTGGCTTGTTCGCTGCGGGGTTGCCTGGGTTTGCCGGTCTGGCAGCTTCCGCATTGTTTGTCGGTTTATTGGCCGCCGGGTTCGCTGGCTTGGCTGCATTGGCCGGTTGCGATCCCGCTTTGAAGTTAGTGTTGGGGCGAGTTCCAGGCTGAGACGCCGGTTTGTATTGCGCGGTCGTCAACGGCTGAGTGTGCCCAACGGGAATTGCTTTGGGCGACGGGGTCATTTTCGTCACCACCGGATGGGCAGCGACCGCTGCCGGCGGCCGCGCGGAGGCCGGAGCCGGACGCGACGGGCCCTTGACGGCCTCTTGCGTGGGCTCAGCCGGTTTTGCCGCGACAACTTTGGGATTCGAGATTTGCTCCGGGGTGACTTTTACAGCAGAGGCTGCGACTGGCTGTCCGCTTTGAAACGATCTTTGCGGGACAGCGGTGACTGCGCCGGGAGCGGATTGGTTCGAATAGACCACCTTGTTGACGGTGACGTTGTTCACGACGGTCGTGCGATTGATGACCGTGGTGTTGTAAACGTTCGTGATCTGCGTCCTATTTACCACTCTCGAGCTCGTGACGTTGACATTGTTCATGTACGCCGGGCTGCAGTGATAGCCGGGAACCCACACGTCACGCGGACCGAGCGGAACCCAGGCCACTCCAACACCGCCACCAATGGCGATGGCTGCGCTGAACCCGCCTCCGCCGACAAAGCCAACGAGCGCGGGCGCGTACACCGGGCGCACTCCCCAGCCGACGCCAACACCAGGGCCTCCGACGCCTACCACGGCTACCGGACCGGGCACCCATGCCCAAGAGCTGCCGACATAGGCCCAGCGTCCATAGTGAAATGGCGCAAAGCCCCACGGTGCGTCGTCAACCCACGTCCATCCCCAAGGAGCGACGTACGCCCAGTGGCCGGTGTGATATGGAGCCCACCCGACCGCAACGCTTGTAGGCACCCAAACGGGGCCATAGGTGGGATCCGTACGCCATGTGCCGTAGGTGTCGAGGTCATCGTAGCCGATGACGTCGCGCGAGACGTAGCGTGCGGACTGCGAACTGTCTTCGCGGTGATCGCGGTCTCTACACCACGAGTCGAAACCGTCGGGATCCGGCAGCGATTCGGCGTCGTAGTTCACCTGATCGGTTCCGGAAAATATGTACTGCTGGCCGCCATCGAGTTTGTAGGCCTGGCCGCCCGCGGTCACTTCACCGGCGCCGTTGCGAACAGTGACGATGCTCTGCGTGCCGTCTTGATTGACGTCCACGCGATATTCGCCGGGGCGCAGAATGGTGAAGGCCAGATTGGCGGTGTCTATTTCGTAGGATTCGTTGTCATACATATGCACGACGCGGAAATCAGCGGTGCCTTGCGCGACTTGAATCTGCACGACGTTGTCGGTGAGATTCAGAATCGAAAGGCCGGTGTGATCGGAGATGCGAATAGCAGTGCTGCCGATGTGGAGTTCGCCGCGCGAATCCTGATCGGCCCAGAGCTGGTCGCCAGTGGTGAGTGGACGATTGGGATTGGCTTCCACCCAATCCTGAGTGCCGGCGGGTTGAAAGGAAACCGATCCTTGTATGAGATTCAGGCGCGCGACGCGACCCGGAGGATCGTCGTCATCCGCAGCGGAGATTCCTGGCAGAGCGAGAAAGAGAACGAGAGCGATGAGCGACAGCAGGTAACGTGAGGTTCTGCTTGATTTTGTGGGTGACATGTTCACAGGCGCACTCCGTATTTGAATTTGAGATTCGCTGCTAGAACCACTCCGTCAAATCCAATTTTGCGGCTCGAATCTTTGTGCTTCGAGCCGGCGTGGCTGGGGGACACGCTTGGCTTCTTTTAGTGAAACACAGACTGGGGTGAAAAGTCGCGGAATGAGAGACGAAGCGTATAGAAATTCCCTCCCGGGTTATGTCGGGAGAACGACCAAACCGGTTAGCTCTTTGGGCGCGATTCCTTGGGTGGCGGAGCCTCGTGCGCCGGAGCCTTCGCAGGCGGCTCGGAGCGACGCTCCTGCTGCTGTTGCTGTTGTGGAGCTTCGGTCTTGCGATTCAGCGGAGGATGAACGTCGTAATTTTCCTCTTTCGCCCGGGAAGGTGGCGCGAATTTCACCGGTGGGTGCTGTTCAGTTGCGGCCGCTCCTTGCGATTTCTCCTCGGATTTCTGTTGCTGAAACGCACGATCTTCCTGCGCTTTTTCGGCAGCGCTGGGTGGCGGAGCGTGCGGAATGTTTTCGTTCGTGTACACGTTGGGATGCGGAGCGGAAGGATTCTCACGCACGGGCTGATTGTTCTCGCGGACCGCGGGTTCCGCGGCACCATTCGTTCGCGCTGGAGGTACGCCGCCACGTGCGGCTGGTTCTGCGCCTCGTGGAGTTGTTTCCGCATTGACGACTCGCGGAGCCGCGTGGCTGGCGACCGGCGCCGGCGGATTGAGGCGCGCGACGACTTGCCTTTGACTGAACGGCACGGCCGGCTTGGCGTAGGCGACTTTGGCGGTCGCCGCGACGTAGCTGGCGCGAGTAGGCGCAAGCGGCTTGGCTTCGGTGACGCGAGCGCTCTGAAGCTGCTCGGGCGTGACGCGCACAGCGGCTGCCGCAACGGGCTTGGCACCGACGAACGCTTCGCGAGAGACGGCGGTCACGGCTGCGGAGTTATTCGCATACGTGTAGTTGACGCGATTGGCCGTCACATTGCGGTTGATGACAACGGTGTTGTACACGTTGGTGACTTGCGTGACGTTAACCGCGCGCGTGTTAGTTACGTTGACGCTTTGAAAGTAGCGCGGACTGCAGCGATATCCTGGAACGTAAACATCGCGGGGGCCCAGCGGAAACCAAGCCACGCCCGCGAATCCGCCGCCGAATCCTACTCCGACGCTGAAACCGCCTCCACCCACGAAACCAACGACGGCCGGCGCGTAGACGGGACGCACAACCACCGGGCCGGGCACCCAGCCCCAATAGCCGCGGACGTAGGCCCAGCGTCCATAGTGAAATGGCGCAAAGCCCCATGGGGCGTCGTCAACCCACGTCCAACCCCACGGGCCGACCCAAACCCAGTGACCGTAGTGATAAGGCGCCCAACCGACGACCACGGCGCTGGGAACCCAGATCGCGCCGTAATCAGGGTCGGTCTGCCATTGACCGTACTGATCGAGATCGTAATAGCCGTCAACGTCTCGCGAGACGTATTTTGCTGAACGAGAATTGTTTTCGAACTGGTCACGCGATTGGCACCAGTTTTCGAAGTCGTCGAATTCCGGCGCTGCTTGCGCGTCGTAAGTGAGCTGATCGGTGCCGGTGAAGAAATATTGCTGCCCGGCGGGGAGATCGTAAGTTTCACCGCCGCCGGTTGCCTGGCCTTCTCCTTCACGAACTACGATGACCGTGGAATTGCCGTCTGGGTCGGTCTGGATGCGATATTCACCGGAAGCGGTGAGAGTGAACGCGAGATTGGGTGTGTCTACCTCAAAAGCGTTGCCCGGTTCGAGATGGCGCAAGTGGACTTCGATGGTGCCTTGCGCGAGTTGCAGTTGGACGGTGCGGTCGTCGAGATTCAGAAACGAAATGCCGGTCTCGCTGGATAGGCGAATGGCGGTGGCTCCGATGTGAACTTCGCCACGCGAATTTTTGTCGGCCCAGAGATTGTCGCCAGTGGTCAGCGGACGATTGGGATTGGCTTGGAGCCAATCATTTTCGCCTGCGGGCTGGTACGAAACGGAACCTTGAATGTAATTCAGGCGCGCTACGCGAGTGGGAGGATCGCTCTGGCCCCGCTGATCTTGCTGATCCTGGTCTTGCGCCACGGCGGCATCGGGCAGCGCCAAAAACAAGGCCATCGCCAGGAGCGTGAACAGGCACAGCGAGAACTTCTTGGTCATCGAGTCGGCCTCGTTGGTTGAGTCGCTGCTATCGGGCGTGGGGACAGGATAACCAGTCTTTGCAGCCAATTGAAAGCTAAAAACCACGAAAACCACACGATGATTTTTATGTCTGACATGGCCGTTGTGAGCCTCTATATAAGAAACACTTTGGGGGCAATTTTGTTGTGCGGTGAAACGGCAGGTATTGGTGAAACAGAAGCTTACGGCCGGGGATTAGGCACCTCGTGTTATGGCATGTACATCCAGAGGTCGCTGAGGTCTCCTTCGGCGCCTGCGGCGACGCCGTAGCCGCCGAAGAGCCACAGGTTTCCGTTTGCGTCGAGCCAACGATTCGCGACAAAACGAGCGCCAGGGATATTTCCGGGAGCGAGCATGCCTTGCGTACCGTACACGCCGTTCTGGTTGACTAACGCGGAACCCGAGATCCAGATCCATTCTCCATCGCTATATTTCCAGACATCGTTCAATAGACCGGCCTGCGCCGCTGAATCCATTCCCGCTCCGCCGAAGAGCTACAAATTCCCGGACGTGTCGGTGAAGGTAATACCGTTTTGGCGCGAGCCGGGATTGTTGCCGCCAGCCGGGACACCCTGTATGCCGTAGGTGCCAGATTGATTAGTCAGAGGAGGTCATAGAGATCACCGGGACCGCAACGTAGAGGAATTTCGGCGCAGCTTTCATGGCGGAGCTTTCTCCTACGGCGCGTGAATGGCGCGAGCGGCAGCCAACGCGAGAGCGGTTTTATTTCTTAGCGACCGGAAACTACTTCATCGTGATGCGAGCGCATATTAACATATCGCCATTATAACGTACGGGTACATAGGAGGCATTGTGCCGTATCTCTTACGGTTCGCGCGCCTTTCCGGCAATCGGGGCTTCCGAACTTGCGAGATTATGGCATCAGAGATCCTGACCGGCGCTGGTGCGGTAGGCTCCGATCAATCTTGCTACTAGGACTGCCAGGTAGAGGACGCCGAGAATTGCTTCGAGGACTGTGAGCGATCGTGCTTGGGGTGAAACTGGCGTGATTCCGGAGGCGCCGAGCGACGTCATGGTGCCGTAACTGTAATAAACGAAATCGAAGCGATTGGGAATGCTGTGAAAGCTCGTGCGCGGGTCGAGATAGAAGGCGTTGGGCTGTAGGACGGTGACCATGCCATAAACACTGGCAAAGGTGAATCCTACCAATAGGTAGATGCAGAGCGCGCCGAAGATGGTTTCCGAATTGGCCTGCTCCCTGGAAAAAACATGGCGAAAAATAACGACGACAACGAAGACGTCAAAAACGAAACTCAGCACGATGTTGATGATCGAAAATGTGCTGGCAGAAGGTTCGGGAAGCCGCAGACGCTGTACGAACGCAGGAACGGCGAGGACCACCGCAAAGAGCAGAACGCTGCGCCGAAAACTGACCGCGTACACGCTAACGATGATGACAGCGCTCCCGAGAACGCGAAGAGCGTAATAACTGAAGCGGCTGGTTTCAGCATAGGGATAAAGGATCAGCGTCGACAGCAAAAACAGAAAGAGCAGGAAGAATCTGTAGCCGGTGGTGATCGCGTCAAGTTGAGCCTCATATTTGTGCGGCATTTTAGTGTGGACCCGGATCTTATGACGCAACCCTGGTGACGCAACTCTTATGAAGTAACTTTGGCGCCGATGGTACAACAAGTTGTTTGGAAATTCAGTGGCTGACTACTTGCCGCTATCGGCGAGCGCTCTTTGAATTCCTTGCTTGGTGTCTGTGGCGTGTGCGGGGCCAGCGAGGTAAGTCAAATCTTGAACGAGCTTTCCTCTTGAAGCGCCTAGGCCTTGGAGGATTTTCTCCGTACGCGCGGCGCGCAGGAAGCCGGTCATGAATTTTTCCGATATTTCGCCAGTCGTGTACCTGGCCACACCGCCATCGAGGACCGTGGGAGCGAAATAAGGATGCACAACTCCGAGAAGGCTGGATTCGCGGTAAGCGATCGACCCGACGAGATCCATGCGCTGCGGTGTGAACGTCTGGGAGTCTCCTAAGCCAACGATCAGCAGGTTTTTTGCCGGCAGACTTCCCGTCGAAGGCGCGATCAAGAGCGTTTCGCCGAGTTCTCCGCGGAACAGCGCCGGGTTGCGAATCTGATCGAGAACACCCTGTAACTTTTCGTTGACCTCTGCGAGCGATCCGTGAAGGGTGTTCTCCGGGGTGGATTCGAAAAGACAAATGATTTGTAGCTCCGTGTCCGTGCCGGCGGGGCTTTGCAAGAGCACCTGCGTTGTAATAGAGGAACTGCGGCCTTGGAACATCGCCTCTTTTGATAAGTTTGCAGCGTCAGTGGTTTGGGCTCGCGCCAGCGGACCGCACAGCGATGTCGAAATGGAAATCAGCACGAGCACTACAAGAAACGTAAGGACGGACGATTTTGTCATCGTGCCCCCTGTGGGATAGATTGTACGCGGAATCTGCTTTCGGGCATCGGCTGCGTGCCCCGCTCGTTGGCGGCCTTGCGCCGAGGAAATACGCGAATTAGTGTATCTGAGCGGAGCGCGCGGCCGCGGTATGCTGGTCGGTGAAAGCTTCGTTTTGTGGCTGGTATTTACTTTTGGACGGGGATGGCCATGGCACAACATACCCATAAATTCACGATTGGCGATGACGCAGCGGTGCACGCTCTATTGAACAAGCTGACAAAGAACGGCAGCAAACAAGCTGGCCGCGCCAAATTGCTGCGGGCGCTCGACGATGCGGCGCGGCATTACGGGGATTCGAACCAAAAAGTGCGGCAGGCATTTTTTCACGGACTGCTGACGGGATATGCAGTGGCGCTGAAGGTGCGGTAGGAACGACTAAATCGTCACGGAGTCTTTGCCTCACGGTGAGAATCAAGAATCGAAGTGCGTCCGCGTCGGAAACTAAACGTGCCGCGATTTATCAGCGCTTCCCACGGTCGGCAGCACCTGAGACAGCACGTAATCGACCCTGTCGGTGGCCATATCAAGAATGCGCAATCTTTCGGCGCTGTCTTGCGAGGTCATGACCAGCGCAAGCGGCGTGAATACATCACGAACATAGTGACTTACCGCCTCCACAACCATCGCTCTTGCTTTCGCTTGCTCGACAATCTGGTTCTTGCGGCTCTGCGAAAGAAAAATCACCAACAAGACCGCGCCAGTAAGGGCGATGGCAACATCGTTGAGGATGGTCTTCGCAGCAGCAATGCCCAGAGAGTACAGTATGGCATCGCACGCGTAGGTGATCGCGAAAAGCACCAGACCGGCGACCACCGCCGACCTCAGAATGTCGTAGTTCAGCTGCCTAGAAAATCTCTTGATCCCTGACATTAGAATTCCTCCGTCGCCCCTTTTCCAAGAAAGAGAGCATAGAACACTTGATAGACAACCTGCCAGAGCAAAAAGTAGTTGAGCGCGAAGCGCGCTGATGTCGCACGTGTGATGCTGGGAAGTTCTTCGGCTGACATTAAGGTGAAGAAGACCGTGAGCGTTGCAGCGGAGTGAGAGGAATTCGCTTTTTTGGTGGCGTTTCAACGAAAAGCAGATCCCTCGCTGCGCTCGGGATGACACCCGCTTCGCTTTTCCGCAAAGTGTGAAGCCGTGCTGATGTGGTGGGCCTGCGGAGAGCTCCTACTGGCTCCAAAAACAAGACTGCCGCCGTGATATTCTCGCGCCCAGGAAGCGCGATTTGCATTGGCCGAGGCGCGCCGCCAGAAATTTGGGAGACGCGTTAGCAATCGCAAGGCGGCGGCAAGCCGCCGCACCCCAAAGATGGTTCTCCGCCGTTCGTACTCGAATCCATAGCTGCACTAATTTCGCCCGACCGGCGCTATGG